>NZ_JAQMHX010000001.1 GCF_028331445.1 Candidatus Phyllobacterium onerii
TGTTGCCCAAACCTCGGACGGTCGCTTGCCGCAGCGGCTGCGGGCTGTGAATGAGCCCGCAGCCGCATCAACAAAATACCTCATCCCAAACAAACAATCCTCGGGCTTGACAAGAGGACTCATAGCAAGGGAGTGCAGTGGTTCGGTGCAACCGAGGCATTCCAGTTAAATCGTTGGTCAGTGATGGACATTGCGAATCAACGGGATCAACGGTGAGGCCTCTTGAGTGGGTCCTCGGGTTAAACCCGAGGATGACGGAAAGGTGGTAGCACTTCGCACCAAGCAGAGTGTTGTGTAATTCAAACGAAACTCGCATTGTCGGAACCTTTCTTTCGCCGCCAACAATTCTTGTCCTAGTCCCAAGACGGAACCCACCCCCATGACACACTACCACAAAGGCGCGCGTGTTGAATGGAACTGGGCCAAGGGCGTTGGCGCTGGCAAGGTCGTCGAGACGTTCACCAAATCGGTGACGCGGAGGATCAAGGGCGTCGAGGTGACGCGCAAGGCTTCGAACGAAGAACCCGCCTATATGATCGAGCAGGATGATGGCGGGAGGGTCCTGAAGAGCGCCTCGGAACTCAGGGCCGCGAAATAGCTGTGCGTGGTTCGACAAGCTCACCATGAGGGATGTGGTTTGCCAGTGGGCACCGCCACACGGGGCGCACGCGCAACTTTACTGGCGAGGGAGCTCAGCTCACCAATCGCCGATCAAATCCCCTGAAAGCTCGGATTATTCGGCTTCCTGTTGGGGCTTTTCCTGTTTGACTGATTGGTTCTCAGCCGGAATGGGTGTCTGGTCTTGCGAAATACTTGCCGTCGTCGTTTCTTTATCGACCGAGGCACTATTATGTCCCGCACAATCGGCCGAGGCGGCCGACACGGTAAGACCGAAAGCAGCGGCAAGTACGAGGATTGTCTTCATCGTCTAACTCCTGAGCTTTTCTGTGATGCGCTGGCAGCGTAACCGCTAATTCTATTTCGGCAAAATCACAGTTTTGTTGGGTCCGGCCGGACGCGGTTGATCAATCGGGACAGTCGGCTCCGGTCTTGACCCAGGCGGCGATCAGCGCGGCGAATGTCTCCTGCGATCCGGGAGGGGCGGTCCGTCCATCGCCCGGGTGCCACGCCCAGCCAACCAGATGATCCTCGCCCATATGTTTTATGAGATCCTCGTGGGAGCGATTACCGTTCCGGTCCGGATCCTTCACCTGCTGGCATATTTCGCTGACCGTCAGCCCTTGCCAGGCCATGCTCGCCGGAGCCAATTGCCAGTGGGCGTTGCCTGGGATGGATTTCATGCGGCTTCCGACGATCGGACGGTTTTCCGCGCCGTGGCAGGCGTTGCATGAAACGCCTAGCGGGCCCATCGAGCTGTTGCTGGCGATCATCAACGGTACGTGCGGATGCTTGTCTTCGCCCTGCGTCGGGCTGCGGGTCGCCGGGTGACAGTTGATGCAGCGCGGATGCGTCAGGACGCGGCTTGCCTCTTCGAAGATGGCCTTCGAGCGTGCGCTGGTGTCCGTTATCGCATCGAAATCGGAGACCGCCTTGAGCGCCCCGGCACTCGGTGTTTCGGCGTTGCCTTGCAAGGGTCCAAGAACGACAAATGTTCCGGCTGTCGCGAGAATGGATGCGATCGCGATGGCGGCAAAACGCATGGCCATGATCACACCCTCTGGAATTCGTGCTGGTCGATCGGCAGCGACCGCAGCCGCTTGCCCGTCGCCGCAAAGATCGCGTTGAACAGCGACGGGGCGACGCCGGGCGTGCCGACCTCGCCTATGCCGCCTGGCGCTTCCGAACTCGGAACGATGTAGACCTCGATCTTCGGTGTCTCATGGATGCGCAACACGGGGGAGTCGTCGAAGTTGCTCTCGACAACGGCTCCGTTCTGGACGGTGATGCGTCCGTAGAGTGCAGCACTGAGCCCATAGACGATGCCGCTCAATATCTGGGCGTCCACCGTGTCAGGATTGACAACCTGGCCACAGTCGACTGCGCAGACGATGCGCTCGACCTTGGGTTTTCCGTCGTCGCTGACGCTGACTTCAGAGATCATTGCGGCAAAGCTGCCGAAATCCTCCGAAAGGGCGATGCCCCGTCCTTTGCCCTGGGGCAGGGCATTTGACCAGCCGGCCTTTTCGGCGGCCAGCTCAAGAGCGGCAAGGAGACGCGGCTTATGCTGGAGCAGACGCTTGCGGTACTCGAGTGGGTCGATCTTCGCGGCGCTGGCCAGTTCGTCGATGCTGCCTTCGATCGGAAAGATGTTGCGCGTGGCGCCGACGCCGCGCCAGTTGCCCGTCAACATTCCGTCTGGGGCTTCATGGCGCACGAACTCGGTAAATTTGTTCGGGATCGCGTAGGACGACTCTGCGCCGCCCATGATGTCGAGATCGATGCCATCCTTGGTAAAGGCCGGCAGCCAGCGTGCCATGACGGCGGGACCGATCACGCGGTGACGCCATGAGACGGGCATGCCGTCCGGGCCGAGCGTCGCGGTGACCTTGCTGTAATTCAGATAGCGATAACAGTCGTGGCGGATGTCTTCCTCGCGGCTCCAGGTGATCTTCACCGGGCCATCCACCTGTTTTGCGATCTTCGCCGCCAGAATGACGCCGTCGACGTCGAGCCTTCGGCCGAAACCGCCACCGAGAAGCTGGTTGTGAACCATCACCTTGTCCAAAGGCAGGCCCGTGACGTCCGCTACGGCCTGCCGCGCACGCCCCGCCACCTGCGTGCCGGTCCACACGTCGCAGCCGTCCTTGCGAACGTGAAGGGTGCAGTTCATCGGCTCCATTGCCGAGTGTGTGAGGATCGGCATCCGGTAGACGAATTCATGGACCGGCCCGTGTTCGGCCTCGGCCTTGACGACATCGCCTTCATTTATATGAGGCAGTGCCTTGCCATCGTTCGTCGCACCCTCCACGCGCTTCTCAAGCTCGGCCGAGGTGAGATCGCCGCTCGGACCCGGATCCCACTCGATGGAAAGCGCCGCAAGCCCCTTGCGGGCGGCACCTGTATTATCGGCCACGACCGCAACCGCGTCCTCGATGCGGACCACCTGCTTGACGCCCTTGATCGCCATTGCCGGCTTGTTGTCGACGCTGCGCAGCTTGCCGCCGAAGTGCGGACAAATCGCGATTGCGGCGTAGGACACGCCTTCCGGACGGGCGTCGATGCCGAATTTTGCAGTGCCATTCACTTTCTGCGGGCTATCAAGGCGCCGGATGGCCTGGCCGATAACCTTGAAGCTCGTTGCAGGTTTCAGTGGCACGTCCTGTGGAACGGTCTCGGCTGCAGCGGCCCGAATGAGGCTGCCATAGGCCGCGGTGCGTCCGCTTGCGGCGTGAACGACCTCCCCGGCCTCGGCCGTGCACGTATCCGGCGCAACGTCCCAGCCGCGCGCTGCGGTGTTGATCAGCACCATGCGGGCGCTGGCACCGGCCTTGCGCATCTGCTCGTAAACGCCGCGAATGGAGAGTGAACCGCCGGTGATCTGGTCGCCCAGCAACGGGTTTGCGTAACGGGCAGGATCGGCGGGTGCATGCTCCAGCGCTACCTGGTCGAGGGGGACTTCCAGTTCTTCGGCGAGCAGCATCGCTATCGACGTATAGATGCCTTGCCCCATCTCCGCGGCTGGCATGATGAGAATAATTTTGCCATCGGCAGGAATGCGAATGAAGGGGTTTGGTTCAAACCCCGCTGCGGCAGCTGAAGACATCGACGGCCGCAACCCGAAAACGAGGCCAGCTCCTGTTAGCGATGCGCCGATGAGGAAGTGGCGGCGTGAGACGGAAACGTTGACTTTGTCGTGAATGGACATCGCATCACCCCGCCTTCGCCGCCTGCTTGATGGCCGCCCGAATGCGCGGATACGTGCCGCACCGACAGATGTTTCCCGCCATGACCGCGTCAATATCGTCGTCGCTCGGCGATGGATTGGCAGCAAGGAGGGCAGTCGCGGACATGATCTGTCCGGACTGACAGTAACCGCACTGGACGACATCGATGTCGAGCCAGGCCTTCTGTATTCGCGCGCCTTCGGCAGTATCGCCAATCGCCTCGATCGTGGTGACGGTCTTGCCTACCGCCTCTGCGACCGGCATGACGCACGACCGCATCGGCATACCATCCACATGCACCGTGCAGGCACCGCACATGGCAATGCCACAGCCGAATTTCGTGCCGGTAAGACCTATGGTGTCGCGAAGAACCCATAGAAGCGGAATGTCGTCATCCACATCGACGGCATAGTCATTGCCATTGACCATAAGATTATGTGACATGTGAAACCCGGCTGACAGCCGTCCCCGACTAACTTGCAGCAGTTACTAAAAGTAGCCGAGATCATTCATAACGGCAAGCTTTGAGCTCGGATGCCTGAATTTTTACTTTGCTGTGGTCGGTCTCTCTAAGTAGTTCGATGTATGCTACTGGCCAGACTACATGGCTGTCAGTGCAATGGAATCCACAGTGGGCTCTTCCACGACTTCAGCTCATCGAGAAAGACCAGCAGTTTTGCCGGCAGATACCGGCGGGTCGGATAGACCGCATGCACGAAGATCTCCGGCGATGACCAGTCCGGCAGCAGGCGGATGAGTTCGCCGCGCTTTATCTGTTCGTCGCAATAGGTCGACGGCAAAAGGCCGATCCCGTGGCCACGATAGGTGAACGCGGCGACCGACTGGAAATCCCTGCTCGATAGCGGTCCTGACACATGCTGCTTGAGGGATCTACGGCCGTTGACCAGATGCCATTCCGCCTCGTTGTTACGGCCGTTGAGCAGGATGCACCGATGGTCCTTCAAATCGTCCGGTTTTTCCGGGGTGGTCCGGCCTTCGAGATAGTCCGGTGCCGCGACGACATAGCGGACGCTTTTGCCGATCCTTTGCGTGACGATGGTTGAATCGCGCAGCTCTCCGAAGCGAATGCCGACGTCGACATTCTCCGCAATCAGATCGACGAAGAGGTTTGTGATGAAGAGGTCGACCTCGATGCGCGAGTGTCTTTTCAGGAAAGCAGAGAGAAACTCATAAAATGGTTCCTGCCCCATGAGCACGGGCACCGAGATTTTCAGCAGGCCCTCCGGCTGTTTTTGCGTTTGGGTCAGAACCTGCTCGGCATCGAACAGGTCGCTGAGAGGCTCGCTGCACTGACTGTAGTAGGCACGACCCTGTAGCGTCAGCGTCAGTTTGCGGGTTGTGCGCTGGATCAAGGTGACCCCGAGCTGGTCTTCGAGAGCAGAGACCTTGCGGCTGACGGTCGATACCGGCATCCCGAGCGAGCGGGCGGCGCGGCTGAAGCTTTCGAACTGCGCAACCTTCACGAAAACCGCGATATCGTTCAAATCCGTCATGACAGGATTTTTGCATAGATGGAAAATAGATTCCAGATATTTCCATCTAATCACGCAATGGGGTCTCGGCCATATTCATCGTCAACAAGCGCAATTGCTGCGCTAGCAACCGATGGAGACTAAAATGCCAACACCTAAAACTGTTATCGTCACAGGCGCCTCCCAGGGTATCGGCGCAGGCATCGTCAACGCCTTTGCCGAGCGTGGCTACAATGTCGTCGCGACGTCTCGCCAGGTAACCTCGTCAGATGCTTTCCGGGCTTCAGATCAGATCGCTGTCGTCGATGGCGACATCGGTGACCCCGAAACAGCAAGGCGCGTCGCAGAGACCGCAATCAGCCGGTTCGGCTCGATCGATGCCTTGGTCAACAATGCCGGCATCTTCTACACCAAGCCGTTCATCGACTATACGATGGACGATTTCAGGAAGCTGTCCTCGACCAATCTCGAAGGCTTCATCCACCTGACCCAACG
Source organism: Candidatus Phyllobacterium onerii (assembly GCF_028331445.1). Taxonomy (GTDB): domain Bacteria; phylum Pseudomonadota; class Alphaproteobacteria; order Rhizobiales; family Rhizobiaceae; genus Phyllobacterium; species Phyllobacterium onerii. Next base: position 5,834 of record NZ_JAQMHX010000001.1, read on the forward strand.
GGCCGTAAGGCAAATGCTGGCGCAGAAGTCCGGCGGCAGCATCGTCAGCATCACGACGCCGTTGATCGATCATCCGATTGCCGGCCTTTCCGCCTCGGTCCCCATGATGACCAAGGGCGGGATCGACGCGATCTCCAAGAACATCGCAATGGAATATGCAAGCGATGGTATCCGGGTTAACACTGTCGCTCCCGGCGTGGTCGACACGCCCTTGCACAAGGACAATCCGAAGGACTTCCTTCGGACCCTGTCGCCGATGGCGAGCATTTCCACCGTCAAGGAAATCGTCGATGCGGTCGTCTTCCTGACGGAAGCTCCGCACATAACCGGGGAGGTGCTGCACGTCGATGGCGGCGCACATCTGGGCAAATGGTAAACCACGCGAAAGCATCGGCAGCCGGGGCAGAACAGCGGCTGCAGGAATTGGGCATCACGCTTCCACCACCGCCGACGCCGTTCGGCGCCTATCTGGAGGCCGTGACGATCGGCAACCTCGTCTTCTTCAGCGGAATGCTGCCCGTCATCGACCGCAAGCCCCAGTTCATCGGACGGGTTGGCGGTGAACTCACCGCCGAGGACGGCCGCAAGGCCGCGGAAGCGGCGACGCTGAGCGCACTGTCGGCCATGCGAGAGCATCTTGGCTCACTCGACAAGGTAAAGACCGTCGCGAAGCTTGGCGTCTATATCGCCACCGAAGGCGATTTCAGAGACCATCCGAAAGTCGCGGACGGAGCGTCCGAGCTTCTGCTGAAGGTCTTCGGAGAGGATAAACTCTCCGGCCGCGTCGTGCTCGGCGTTGCCAGCCTGCCCCTCGGTCTGCCGATCGAGATTGAACTCGTCGTCGAAGTCGAGGCTTGAATGGGGTGCCCACCACGAGGGAGTGGTGGGCTGCTCCCGCTGCTCTCCTTGCCGAAATTCATTCAAACATTCGTCGCGGCATAAACGGGTTGGTAACCAACATTCTTCATTGTCCATAAAGTCAGCATGATGGCGTGAGCCAGGTTTTACGTCTCGTGGCCTCAGTTTTGCCACGGGAATAGGGTTTTGCGCAGGCTGACGCGTTGGTGTCCAAGCGTGGGTTGCGTGTATCATGGGGTTTGCAGTCAGATCCGCCAAGGGCTTTGCGCCTTCTGGCGAGAGGGGCCGTTTTCGTGGCCGACGGTTGCTGTCCGCTAGCTTGCTTGCGGGCGTCAGTGCCGTGGCTTCGCTTGGCGCGCTCGCCGCGGTAGCAACCATGCAAGGCGCTTTCGGCTCCCATGCCGCGGGTAGCGGCGCCTTCAGTCAGGCAGAGCGGGCGTTTTCGGCGCCTTCCATCGCGCTCGTCAGTTCTTTAGATACTTTACCCAAAACCTCGAAATTCCCGCGCGTGCCGGAGCTGAAACACACGGCCTGGCAGGTCAGCATCATGGACGAAGGTTCGGTGATCTTGCCGACCGGAGAGATCAGCGTCATCGCGCAGCCAAAGTCCAAAGTGGTGGCGGCCGTGCATCATCCTTTGGCCGCCGAGTCTTTCGGTGCGCGTTTTGATGTGGTGCGGGCCGGACCCTTGGCCGAAGATGCCTTTGGCGCCCGCGCTTCCGGCATCGATACGACGCAAGTCGCCTCGATCCAGACATACACCGCGTTTGACGCAGAGCCACCTGTTGCTGCGCCCTCAGCGCCAGCGCCAGCGCCAGCAATTGCAGTGGCTGCCTTGCAGGACGCGCCACCGCCGGTCGGAACCTCGCCGCAGGGGCCGTTCAGCCTCGTGCTCGCCGAGGAGGAACCGGCCGCCGAGGATGATATCGCTGCGGTGCCGCTACCTGGGATAAGGCCGCGCCGGCCGGCAGACGGTGTGCTCTTGCCTTCGACGAAGGCCTTGAAGCGAGCCGCTCCGCAAATGCTGGCCTATGCTCCGCAGGACAATGCCATTCAGGACAATGCGCCGAGCTACAGGCCAGCGCCGCTGTTTGCTTCACGCAGCCGCACTGCGATCTACAGTATCGAGGCGAAAACCGTCTACATGCCGAATGGCGAGCGGCTGGAAGCGCATTCCGGCCTCGGGCCGATGCTCGACAATCCGCGCTATGTCCACAAGAGGATGCGTGGCGCCACGCCGCCGCACACCTATAATCTCACGATGCGCGAGCAGCTTTTCCATGGCGTCCAGGCAATCAGGCTGAACCCTGTCGAACCGGGCAAGATCTTCGGGCGCGACGGGCTTCTGGCGCATACCTATATGCTCGGGCCGCGCGGGGATTCTAACGGCTGTGTGTCCTTCAAGGACTATCGCCGCTTCCTCGCCGCCTTCAAACGGGGCGAGGTCACGCAGCTTGTCGTGGTCGCGCGCATGCCCGGCGGGTCGTCGCGTATCGCCTCCAGATAATCTACATGCATCCTTCGCAATCCCGGACGGAAAACCGGTTCCCACTTTTCCTGGAATTGCTCTAGCCGAGTGAGGCGATGATCTCGCGATAGGCTGCTTCGGGGAAGGCCTTCAGGGTCTTCGTGCGCACATTGCCTTTCATGCCAAGGGAAAGAGCAAACCGCGCCATGACGGCATCATCGGACGCCTCGCCGATGACGACCATATCGTATTCTCCCATGGTGAGATAGAATTCCTTGAAGGAACCGCCCATCTCGCCGAGCAGCTTTCTGGCTGATCGAGCCTTGCCGGCGAATCGCGTATATTTTTTACGCCAAGCTCGGTCCAGTTGATCAACATTACGTAAGTGGTCATGGCAAACCTCCCGCGCGGCCCGGCTCACGCCGGAGGCCGCGAACTGATCCGCCCTCCGCCTGCAGCGACTATACGCCTGTTGCTGTTGGCCAACAATCAAACCGTTATGTCGGCGGCATCTTTTCGAATTTCGGCAGGGCTGGGTCGAGGTGGTCCCATGCGTACCCGGCGGCGGCCCAGGAAACCAACTGTGGCCTGTATCGACCAGGATCATCGAGGCTCCCCGCACGCACGACGAAATAGTCCGGCATATCTGGAAATGTCATATAGACCGGCGATCCACAGGTAGGACAGAATGCGCGGGATTTGACAGTTCCGTTATCGCCAGTCGCGTTCCAGAGCGTCGCTTCTCCTTCAACCTTTACCCCGGCACGCGGGAAGGTCAGATGGGAGGCGTGGCCGGTGCCGCTTTCATGCTGGCATTGGCGGCACTGGCAATCGAGCATGACAACCGGTTCGGCGGAAATTTGATAACGGATCGCGCCGCATGCGCATCCGCCCGTGTAGGCCTGGCTCATTCTAAGCTCCTTTGATGAATTCTGGGATCGGCCGTGCCCGCGCTACCGCCACAGGCACGAACTTTGCTCAGTTGTTGTATTCGTCGTGGCGACGCCACCAGACGTCGTCTTTTTCGTTTCGTCCCTTGGGTGCGCGGTCGAGCCATTGATACATGGCCCAGATGCCGTCGACCCCGCGCGCATAGGCGGAATAGGTGTGATAAACGATGCCGTCTTCGAGCACGAATGCACTTATGCCCGGCCTCTCGCGTGCGTATGAAGCTGGGTCTGTACCTGCCATGCTCGCAAATTCCTTGGCCCCTTCAGACACAACCTCGCCGGATGGTGGGAGCTCCTCGTGCACGTAGTTGTATTCGATAGTGCCTTTGCGCTGTTGCTCTTCGGTGAATGTGACATGGAAGTCCGGGTTGAAGTCGCTGCCGAATGATGATGCCCAGGGGAAAGTCCACCCCATACGCTGTTTGAATGCCTGCAACTTGGCAAGCGGCGCCCGCGACACCGCGATGAGCGTTACATCGTGATTGGCGAGGTGCACAACGGAGCCATTAAAGCCATCGGCGATCGCCGAACAGGAAGGACATCCCGCTTTGTAGTCGGGCCCGAACATGAAGTGATAGATCAGCAGTTGCGAGCGCCCTTTGAAGAGATCTGCCAGCGACGCACGGCCTTCCTCTGTTTCGAATTGATAGTCCTTGTCGATTTTGACCCATGGCAGAGCCTGCCTTCGCCGTGCGATCTCGTCACTGCGGCGCGTCAGCTGCTTTTCCTCCTCGAGCAGCGCAAGCCGGGCTGCAAGCCACTCTTCGCGCGAAACGACTGGATTCTTCATAACTACCTCCTGCGAGTTGAGATGCCTCTCCAACGTTTGGTGCAATCGATCGTTGCCTCAGCGCAGTTTTTCCCCCGCGATGGCGCCGATACCGGGAACGACCTTCTTCCAGCCTGAACTCATGTTCCTGAAAGCCGTATCGTTCTGCGGCAGCACGAAACCTGAATGAACAAGGCGAAGGCGGGTGCCATTTTCGGCCTTGGAAAGAACCCACGTGACCACAGTTTCCAAGCGCGAGCCATAGCCGACATTTCCCTCATGCCCGCCTTGCCAGGTATAAACGAGCCGTTCATTCGGCACTGCCTCCAACACCTGGCATTGGATGAAACCGTCCCACGCGCCGGCCGGCGTCGTTTTGAATGTGAAGCGCTTGCCCACGACAGGCTCGAACCCGCTTGTCGGCATACCAAGCCAGCGAGTAATCAGTTCGCCTTGTGTCAAAGCGTTCCAGATTGTCTCCGGCGCATGCGGCAAGACCTCGTCGACCACGATGTCTTGCGTGTCGGACTTCGGTGCGGCGTCTTTCATGGATCGATCTCCTTCAGGAGCGTTTTGAGATTTGCAAAGCGTTCGCGCCAGAAGACGCCATAATGGCTCATCCAGTCGGCAAGCGGCACAAGGCCCTCGGGCTGGGCGCGATAATAGACGTTGCGACCCTCAGGGCGTTCGGCGACCAAACCGGCCTGTTTCAGCGACTTGAGATGTTGGGAGATGGCGCCCTGTGTCACGCTGCTACCCCGTGTCAACTCCACGACGGTAATCTCGTCGGAACTGACGACCCGCTCGAATATGGCTCGCCGGGTGGGGTCAGCAAGCGTGCGCAGGACAGCGTCGATGGCGGTGGCTTCAATCATGAAAATACATTAGTAGATACTCATTGATTAGTCAACACTAATGATTTTATGCCTGTTGATGATGCGCGTCATTCCATGTCAAGCGCACTAGGTAAGTAAATGCTTACGTTTCTACAAAAGCTTGAAGACGCGAAAGGGCGTCGCCCCATTGTTGCGAGACGCTGTCAAGATAGGCGCGGATCTCGTCGATAGGCTCGGGCCGGAATGCGAACTGGCTTTCCCGTCCAACCTTGCTGCTTATGACCAGCCCCGCCTCTTCGAGAACGCGCAGATGCTTGGTGACGGCCTGACGGGTCAGATCCGTACCGGCGGACAGTCCGGCGATCGAACGTGTTTTCCCGTCGCTGAGCTTCGTCAGCAATGACAGGCGGGTGCGGTCGCCCAAGGCTGCAAAAAGTGACGCGGTATCGCGCCCAGTCGCTTCAATCAACATGCTTTTTGATGTTCTTGATCTGCTCGGCCCAGCCGCCTTCATTCATCCGCATGGCATCCGGTCGACGCTGCGCCGGCAAGCCATCGAAACCGGATTCGACAATAGTCAGCTTTGTGCCTTTGCCCTTGGGCTTGAGTTTGAATTCGACCAGCGTTGGCGGTTCTTTGGAGTAGTCGAATCCGGGTTCGACCGCATAAGGATGCCAGGTAAAGGAAAAGAGCCGAGGCTCGTCCATCGTCTTTATCGTCACCTCCCATTTGAGGTGCTCGTAGCCGGGATAGGTGATCCGGCCCCTGGCAACTTCGCCGGGCTTGAACGGTGCTTCGAGCTTGACGCGAAACCATTCACCAAACTCAACATGATCTGTCAACGCGCGCCAGACCCGCTCGACCGGCGCATTCAACTCAACGCTTTTTTCGATACGATCAGACATAAGGGCAACCTCCGGGTTGCCCTTACTATGCCACGTCAGTCACAAAGTGCAACCCAAAAGTAGCGTGTTATTCGGCCGTGGCTGGCTCGATGATGTTGCGCACCTGCGAGATCTTGTTAGCCGGGAAGCCGGCTTTTTTGGCATGCTCGCGGATCAGTTCCTCACTGGTCGATTGATACACACAATAAATCTTGTCATCCGTTACATAGCTGTGGATCCACTGGATATCTGTTCCGAGATCGCGGAGCACTGCGCAGGATGTCTGCGAGGCGCCCTTGAGGTCCGGCTGTGTCAGCTTGCCGACACCCGGCATGTCGCGCTCGATTACAAATTTTGGCATTCTAACCTCCTTGTTGACCATTTACCCGCGCAGTGCGATTTTACCTCGCGAGGGACGGGGAGCATCTGCTTCATGCGCGCGAATGACCATGATCAAAACGCCGGAGCCAATGACTGAAACGCCGCCATCGCCACTCGTGACGGACAAGGCGGATCTGCTGTCGGATGTGCTTTCGCATGTCAGGCTTGCCGGTGCCATGTTCCTGCGCGGCGAATACTCAGCGCCGTGGTCGCTGGATTCACCCGACGCTGCGGACCTCGTCGCATTGCTTGCGCCAGGGGCGGAACGTCTGATCCTGTTTCACATTATCAATGAAGGAAGTGTGTGGGTTAGTGCTGGCGGCGAGCGTGTCGAAGCAGAGGCGGGGGACATAGTCGTGCTGCCGCATGCGCACCGTCATCTGATGGGAAGTGCCGAGCCAGCCAAGCCGGTTACAATCGCAGATCTGCTGCCACCGCCGCCATGGGAGGGCGTGCCTTTCTGCCGATTGGACGGAGGCGGCCAGAGGACGGGCATCGTCTGCGGCTATCTCCGTTGCGAAGAACTCCTATTCAATTCGTTTCTACGCCGCCTGCCGCCGATTTTTCGTGTCAGGCCAACGCCTGGTCCAGCAAAGGAATGGATGCAGGCTTGCGTAACGTATGCGCTCGACGAAAGCATGCATTCGCGCCAGGGCGGCGCAACACTAAGGGCGCGCTTGCCCGAATTGCTACTGATGGAGGCGCTCAGGCTCTACTGTGAGCAGACCCCACCCGATACCGGTTGGCTGGCGGCAATCAGCGACCCCGTGGTCGGGCGTGCCCTGGCGTTCTTGCATGCAGAGCCCGCGCGCAAGTGGACGGTTGAAACCCTCGCCCGCGCCGCCGCCACATCGCGTTCGGTTCTTGACGAGCGGTTTCGCAATCTGCTTGGCCAACCGCCAATTCACTATCTGGCCGAATGGCGCATGCAGCGGGCGGCGGGCTTGCTTCGGGCAACGCGCCTGACTCTCGCTGCGGTTGCCGAACAGGCAGGCTACGGGTCCGAAGAGGCATTCAGCCGGGCGTTCCGGCGATACCTCGGCCGCTCGCCAGGGCAATGGCGCGAAGCGAATGGAATGCAATCCGCTGCATTCTACAGCGCTTAGTAATCCATTGCTGCGCTTGGTGGCAACGGCACCGCATCTTTCTTCGAGCGTTCGGCAATCATGGCCTCGGTCGTCACCAGCAGGCCGGCGACGGACGCAGCACCCTGCAGCGCGCTTCGGACAACCTTGACGGGGTCGATGACGCCCATGTCGAAAAGATTGCCGTATTCTCCCGTCTGGGCATTCCAGCCGAAAGAGAAATTGGCATTCTCGCGCAGCTTGCCGACGATGAGCGATCCCTCGGCACCCGCGTTCTCGGCAATCTGACGAACCGGCGCCTCGGTGGCACGGCGTACGATATCGATACCAACACGCTGATCGGCATTTGCACCCTGTAGCCCGTCAAGTGCCTTGGCTGCACGCAAGAGCGCTACGCCACCGCCTGGAAGGACGCCCTCTTCGACGGCTGCTCGCGTCGCATGCAGGGCGTCATCGACGCGGTCCTTCCTCTCCCTGACTTCGACTTCCGTTGAACCACCGACGCGAATAACCGCAACACCTCCGGAGAGTTTTGCCAGGCGTTCCTGCAGTTTCTCGCGGTCATAGTCGGATGTAGTGTCTTCGATCTGCGCCTTGATCTGGGCGACGCGCACTTGGATGTCCGCCTTCGAGCCAGCACCATCGACAATCGTCGTGGTCTCCTTGTCGATCACCACCTTTTTGGCCTTGCCCAACATTTCAAGTGTCACGCCTTCAAGCTTGATCCCCAAATCCTCGCTGATCGCCGTTCCTCCGGTGAGGATTGCGATATCCTCAAGCATGGCCTTGCGGCGGTCACCAAATCCTGGGGCCTTGACGGCGGCGACTTTCAGACCACCGCGCAACTTGTTGACGATGAGGGTAGCCAGAGCTTCGCCCTCGATATCTTCGGCTATGATGAGCAGTGATCTGCCGGATTGCATGACTGCTTCGAGGATAGGAAGCATAGCCTGGAGATTGGAGAGCTTTTTTTCGTGGATGAGGATATAGGGATCCTCAAAATCGACCCGCATTTTCTCCTGATTGGTGACGAAGTATGGGGAGAGGTAACCGCGGTCGAACTGCATGCCCTCGACGATTTCGAGTTCGGTATCGGCCGTCTTGGCTTCCTCAACGGTGATGACGCCTTCGTGCCCGACCTTTCCCATGGCATCGGCCAGATATTGTCCGATTTCCGTATCACCATTGGCAGAAATGGTGCCGACCTGCGCGATTTCGGAATTGTTCGAAATCTTGCGGGCGTTGCGCTTCAGTTCCTCGACAATTGCCGCAACTGCAATGTCGATTCCGCGCTTCAGATCCATCGGGTTCATGCCGGCCGCTTCGGCCTTGGCGCCTTCACGGACTATCGCCTGGGCAAGCACTGTCGCCGTCGTCGTGCCATCCCCGGCAACATCGCTGGTTCTCGATGCGACCTCGCGCAGCATCTGCGCGCCCATATTCTCGAACTTGTCCTCGAGTTCGATTTCCTTGGCGACCGTTACGCCGTCCTTGGTGATCCGCGGCGCGCCATAGGACTTCTCTATGACGACGTTGCGGCCCTTGGGTCCTAGCGTAACCTTGACGGCATTGGCGAGGATGTCGACGCCCTGCAGCATTCGATCGCGAGCCTCAGAGCCGAATTTGACTTCTTTTGCAGCCATCGTCGTTCACTCCCTGGTTCGTGGGGCTTTATTTTCCCCTTGAAAGCAATACAGAATCTGGCAAGATTCACTGCAATACATGAGTTGTTCCATAAGGATGATATCATGAGCGGCAGAGCATTCGAACTTCAGTTGAAGGGCTATGGCCTGACCACGGCCGAAATACATTATCGTCTTCCCGACTACCCCAAATTTCTTCAGCTTTACATATGGCAAGAATACGATCTTGCGCCGAACTTCCCGGAATTGAAAGGCTTTCTTGATTTCTGGCAAAAAGACCTCGAGGGGCCACTCCACTCAATTCGCATCGTTCACCAGCGCCTGATCGAGCCGCGCGAATGGCGGGCTGTGGACGGGATTATCTCCATCCACTGAGACCTGCCAAATTCGACGTGAGTCGGGGTCTTCCGCGTTAGCTGGGTCGCTTTGGAATATCGAGTCCGCGCTGCACCGCCGGTCGCGCGAGGCCACGCTCCAGCCATGCGGGCACGCGTTTCAGGCTGTCGAACTCTACGATATCGCGAGCGCCATAGAAACCAACGAGATTGCGAACCCAGCCAAGCATTGAAATGTCTGCGATGCTGTAGTCGCCCATGATCCAGTCACGGCCATCAAGCCGCGTTTCAAGCACGCCCAAGAGACGTTTCGACTCGTCCCGGTAGCGCGCCAGCGGCCGTTTGTCCTCGTATTCCCGGCCTGCAAATTTATAGAAAAAACCGACCTGACCGAACATTGGGCCGATTGCCGCCATCTGGAAAAACACCCACTGGATAGTTTCATAACGCAGTGCCGGGTCAGTTGGCATGAGCATGCCAGTCTTCTCCGCAAGGTAAATCAGAATGGCGCCAGACTCGAACAGACCCAGAGGCTTTCCGCCGGGTCCGTTTGGATCAACAATCGCAGGAATCTTGCCGTTCGGGTTCAACGACAGGAATTCGGATGTCCAGCTCTCATTTTTGCCTATATCTACCGCATGTGCCTCGTAGGGAAGCCCAAGTTCTTCGAGGGCGATTGAAACCTTCACACCGTTCGGTGTCGGAAACGAATAGAGTTGCAGGCGGTCTGGGTGTTCTGCCGGCCATCGTTTGGCAATAGGGAAGGCGGATAGATCAGGCATGAAAACTCCATAATCTGAATGGGGGGTGATTCTTTGGATGACGGTAACATGGGAATGAATCAGCTTGCACGCCAGCATTTTATCGAGATTGTGTGCTTTATGCGAAATCCGCGTTCCGGCATTCGCTGACTTATCCGAACAGACGTGCAACACGATATCTATGGCAGCAACGGAACGCCGCCGTTCCCGCCCAACTGGAGAATCAAAATGGATCGCCTATCTGGAAAAGTTGCAATCGTAACCGGCGCCAGCGCCGGCATTGGCCGCGCGACAACGAAACTTTTTGCGCAAGAAGGCGCCAAGCTGGTTGTGGCTGCGCGCCGCAGGGAAGAACTCGATGCGCTGGTCGCAGAAATCGAAGCCGATGGCGGTGAAGCCGCCGCCCTGGCCGGGGACGTGCGCTCCGAAGAATACGCGAAGGCATTGGTTGCGCTGGCCGTCGAGCGGTATGGCAAGCTTGATATCGCCTTCAACAACGCCGGCACGCTGGGCGAAGCCGGGCCAAGCACAGGTGTATCCGAGGCTGGCTGGAATGATGCCATCGCAATCAACCTCACCGGGTCATTTCTCGGCGCGAAACACCAGATTGGCGAAATGGTCAAACATGGCAGCGGTTCGGTTATCTTCACCTCGACCTTTGTCGGCTACAGTTTTGCCTTTCCGGGCGTTGCCGCCTATGCGGCGAGCAAGGCCGGCCTAATAGGGCTGACACAGGCGCTTGCGGCTGAATACGGTCCACAGGGTATACGGGTTAATGCCATTCTGCCGGGTGCAGTCGATACGGATATGTACCGTGAAATGAATGATACGGCTGAAAAGCAGGGATTCATCACCAACCTGCATGCCTTGAAGCGCGTCGCCACGTCGGAGGAACTGGCGCGATCGGTACTGTATCTCGCATCGGACGACGCATCATTTGTAACGGGAACGGCATCACTGGCGGATGGCGGCGTTTCAATTACCCGGACCTGATAAGGAAGGGGGCTTGTGGCCCCCTTGTTTTATTGAGCTGCTATTGTCCAGATCAGGGTGGTGTGACGATCATCCAGGTAAAGACGTAAGCCTGCAGCATCACCAGGATGCCTACGAGACACGCCAATACAATCGAATGCTTGAAGACGAAGCGCAGGATCGTGCCTTCGTGCCCGTACCAGTTGGTAGCCGTCGAGGCGACGACGATGGACTGTGCGTCGATCATCTTGCCCATGACGCCGCCAGAGGAGTTGGCGGCAGCCATGAGAATGGGTGACAGGCCGAGCTGTTCCGATGTAATTTTCTGCAGATTGCCGAAGAGCACGTTCGAAGCCGTATCCGAGCCCGTCAGCGCCACGCCGAGCCAGCCAAGCAATGTCCCAAAGAACGGGTAGAGCACGCCTGTTGCCGCAAAGGCCAAGCCGAGTGTAGCGTCGATGCCCGAGAGCCGGGTAAGTGTCCCGATCGCCAGCATGGCCGAGATGGTGATGAGGGAATAGGCGCAGAGCTTGAGGGTCCGCCCATAACTGCGGATCAATTCCAGCGGCGAGTAGCCCATGATGAAGCCGGAGATTATTGCGGCAATGAGCATGCCAGAACCCGTATAGGACAACCACGTGAAGGCAAAGACAGCCTTTTCCGGGGTCGGGGTAGCGGCAATCGGAGCAACCTTGGCTATCATATTGTTCAGGCCAGGTACCTCGAAGCTCAGCGTTGCCCATGGATTGACCATTCCCTTGAACCAGTCTGTCCCCCAGAGAAGCAGGACAGCGCAAACGATGATCCATGGTGTCAGCGAGGCCCAGACTTCAGCTCTCGTCGGCTCGCGTTTCGAGGCTTTCAATTGGGGAACCTGGCTGGCGGAATCATCGCGGATGCGCAACTTGGCGGATGTCCAGATGACCTGCGGTTGCCAGATGCGCAGGAACCCGATGAGGCATGCCATCGAGATGAGCGATGCGCCGATATCGACGATCCATGGATTAACGAAGTTGGAGATCAAGAACTGCGGCACGGCAAAGGAAACGCCGGTCACGAGTATTGCCGGCCAGACTTCCTTCATGCCCCTGTATCCGGCAAACGCCCAGACGACCCAGAATGGCACGATAAGCGAGAAGAACGGCAACTGGCGCCCTACCATGGCGCCGAGGAGGAAGGGGTCGATGCCGGTAACGCTCGACAGACCGGCGATGGGCGTGCCCAACGCACCATAGGCAACGGGCGCGGTGTTGGCGATCAGGGAAAGGCCAGACGCTGCGAGCGGCGAAAATCCGAGGCCGATCAGGATCGCGGCGGTAACCGCAACTGGTGTACCGAACCCGGAAGCACCTTCGAAGAACGCGCCGAACGAAAACGCGATGAGCAGGATCTGCAGGCGGCGGTCGCGGGTTACGCCGCCAATCGTATTCTGCAGCGTTTCGAATACGCCCCGCTCCACCGTGAGGCGATAAAGAAAAATAACGTTGAGGACGATCCAGCCGATTGGAAAGAAGCCGGTGACTACACCGAGCAACGATGCGCGGATCGATAATCCGGCAGGCATGGTGAAGATGAAGATCGCCACCAGATTTGCCAGAACAAGTGCAATAATTGCCGCTATGTGCACCTTGACCTTGTTGGAGGCGATCATAGCTAACAGGGCCACGACGGGTATCGCCGCGGCCAGTGTCGAAAGAACAGCATTGTCGAAGGGATTATAGACCTGATTCCACATAGCAGCGTGCTCCACCATACTAGTATATGTGTCAGATTCTCCTATTTGTGACGCGCTGAGCGGAGAATGCAAGGGATAGTGGCGAGAAACCTTTTGATAAGTCTCACCAAAATGAAGCAAATTTCTGGAAAGCCGCTCGTTGTTCCAAGGTCAGTCGACCCAACCTCGGCGGCAGTGTTACAGTAACGTACTTGTTTCTTTGTATGCTGCCGGACAACGCTTGTCGGACAAAATATCCGCTGACTTCAGCGCGCGCCGCCCACATATTGCAAACTGACCCGGTGCCTAGCTGATCGCCTTTGCCTGCAGCCATGAACAATTGAAATCCAAGTTGCTCGCACTCGCCAGCCGATCAAGCAAAAATGGCCTTTTTAAAACGGGGGTACAATCATGAAGGCAAAACTGTTCACACTTATCACCTGTATGATTTTGTTCAGTGCGTCGGCCGTGCCGCATAGCGCCGCCGATGCCATTACCGAGCAGGAAGCGCACTCCATAGGCTTGGACGCCTATGTGTATTTTTATCCGTTGGTCACAATGGACGTCACTCGTAAACAGGCCACCAATATCGAAGCTGGCAAGGTGATGGGACGTGGTCCGGCCAATCAGTTCACCAACGTGCCGGAATTCCCGACAGCCGATATGCGCGACGTCGTTCGCGTCAATTTCGACACGCTATATTCCGTTGCTTGGGTGGACATGAGCAAGGAGCCGATGATTGTTTCGGTTCCGGACACGAATGGGCGGTTTTATCTGCTGCCAATGCTCGACATGTGGTCGGACGTCTTTGCCTCACCCGGCTGGCGGACGACGGGCACCGCCAAAGCCGATTTTGCTCTCGTTCCACCAAAGTGGGAGGGCGGAGAATTGCCCGAGGGAACGCAGCGTATAGACGCGCCGACACCCTTCGTCTGGATAATCGGGCGCACCAAGACCGACGGCCCGCCGGACTATGATGCTGTCCACAAGATACAGGCCGGCTACAAGGTAACGCCGCTGTCGCAATGGGGCAAAACGCCGGAGCCGGTCAAAGTCACGATCGACCCGGCAGTTGACATGAAGACATCGCCGAAGGCCACTGTGGACGGAATGTCGGCCGGTGAATTTTTCGCGCGAGCCGCAGACATCCTGAAAATCAATCCGCCCCACCTGACCGATCAGCCCATCATCGCCCAGATGAGACGGATCGGCATAGAGCCCGGTCAGAGCTTCGACATTGCCAAGCTCGATCCCGCCGTCGCCAAGGCGCTCGAAGGTGTGCCGGCGGAGGCGAGCAAACTGATGGAATGGAAGATGGCGACCTTGGCCCGGGTCGCGAACAATTGGTCGATGAATACCGACACAATGGGTGTCTACGGCAATTACTATCTGAAGCGTGCCATCGTCGCGCAGGTAGGGCTCGGCGCCAATCTTCCTGAAGACGCCATCTACCCGCTCAATCTCGGCGACGAAAAGGGCAGCCCGCTGAACGGAGCGAACAATTACACAATTCATTTCGATAAGACGTCGCTTCCGCCAGTCAAGGCGTTCTGGTCCATTACGCTTTATGATCATCAGGGCTTCCAGGTTGCCAACGGCATCAATCGGTTCGCCGTAAGCAGTTGGATGCCGTTTGAGTACAATGCCGATGGTTCGCTTGATATCCACTTCCAGGAAAAGAGCCCTGGCAAGGATAAGGAGGCCAACTGGCTGCCTGCACCGGCGGGACCGTTCAACCTGACCATGAGGCTTTACGGGCCGGAAATGGACGCGCTGACAGGGAAATGGAATCCGCCCCCGGTGGTGATGGTTCCGGTGCTTCAACAGGTCATTGCGCAATAGCGCGAAGGTTCTGCTAATAGTCTGGCATGAGTTACGTCCAGCGCATTTTTCGTGATATCCCCGGTCTGTGGCCGGCACTTATTGGCGAGTTGCGCTCGATACATCATCCTGGACCGCGCATGATCGACGAGTTCGAGTGCGTGATATCGGTCTTGCTCGCCATCGTCTTTGCCCATGCACTTGGGGCTCAGAATGTCGGCTGGGCGGCGTTCAGCGGCTATATGGTCATGCGCTCGCATGTATCGCAGAGCCTGATGCGCGGAATTCTGCGTCTGGTCGGGACTGCAGCTGGCGCCGCTGTGGCGCTGCTGGTCGCACCGATGGCCGTTAAGTCACCTGCGGTCATGAGCGTCGCGCTAGCTGTATTCGGCGGCGTCACCCTCTATTTCGCACTGGTTGGCCGGCGCAGTTACGCCTGGTTGTTCACAGGGCTCACATTCTGCATGATCGTCATCGAAGGTATGAAACATCCAACGGAGAGCGTGCTGCCCTTTGCGCAATCGCGCCTTCTTGAGATCGTCGCGGGCACCGTCGCTTGCGTTCTGGTGAGTGCCGCCTCGACATTTTTCGTTCGGCGCAGGTTGAATGTGCAAGGCGGCGAAACTGCCGTGCAGACCGCAGTACGGCATTCGTCCCTCTGGCATTCGGGCGCAGTCAGGCATTCGGTCGAGGCGGCGATCGCTCTGGCGTTCATCCCTTGGATATGGGCGTGGATGGGCATCCCATCGCTGGCGCAATCAAGTGTGACAATCATGGCGGTAATGATGATTCCGGTGGCGAGCCTTGGCGCAGACCCGCTCAATCCAGTGACCTCCAAGCTCGCGCTTCGCTTCGTCGGCTGCAGTGCCGGCGGTCTGTTGGCGATTGCAATCCTTTTAGGAAGTCACCACTCACCGGTGCTCATGACGCTGGCCGTATGCCTCGGCGTTCTGGTGGGGCGGCATATCGAAAACGGTAACGCGGCAACCAGCTATATCGGCACACAGTTCGTTTTGGCTTTCCTCGTGGTGCTGGTGCCGGATAGCTATTCCAATGCCGTCGTCGATCCAGGCATCGACCGATTGGCGGGAATCCTGATCGGCATTGTCATTCTTGAGCCGGTATTGATCCTGTCGCACTTTGTGCTTGGTCACGACTCCCGGAAAGTGCAACCACCGCCAACTCATGAACCAACGGAATGATCGTATCGACCGTCTTTTGATATGCTCAGCCCGGTACTACCGCACCGTGCGAAACATCAAAGAACTGAGCTCGTCCTTCCAGGCTTCTGAACAGGGCCTTGTCCGTACCGGTCATGAACGCTTGGCCGCCAAGTTCTTCTATGATGTCAAATAACGCCGCCCTTCGGCCCTCATCCAGATGCGCGGCGATCTCGTCCAGAAGAAGGATTGGCGCCATGCCAGCAAGTTCGCCCGTCAACCGCGCATGGGAAAGAATGAGGCCGATGAGCAATGCCTTCTGCTCGCCGGTCGAACAGAGTTCCGCCGGCATCGCCTTTGGCCGATGGCGGACGAGCAGATCGGAGCGATGCGGGCCATCGAGCGTGCGCCCTGCGGCACGATCACGGCTTCGTCCGTCATGCAGAGCACGCCGAAACGTCTCTTCCACATCGGTTGCCGCTTCGATACCGATACGCTGCTCGAGTTCGCCTTCGAGCAGGCAATCGGCTTTGGGGAAGGGGGTGTTATCGGGCAAGCGCTCGATCATACCATTGATCAGGCGCATGAGCTCGGCTCGCGCTGCCGCAATAGCGATGCCAAGCTCGGCCATCGGCGTCTCGATCGCATCGAGCCAGGCATCGTTGCCGCGCTCTTCCGTAAGCAAGCGGTTACGGCTGCGCATTGCTTTCTCGTAGTCGAGGACGCGCCTGCCGTGCGCCGGGTCAATGGCGAGGACCATACGGTCAAGGAAGCGGCGGCGATCAGCGGCCGGGCCTGTGAACAACCCATCCATGGCTGGAACCAGCCAGAGTATGCGGGAGTATTCCAGGAGTTCGTCGGCGCCCGCCGCCGTTACGCCATTGATGCGGACGCGCCGAGCATTGTCGCCAGGCGCATTGCCGGCAAGCCCCGTGCCGACTTCGACGGTACCCTCGGCTGTTTCGATGGCGGCGTGAATGGCAAACCCGTCGGCTGCATTGTTGCGGGTGACATCGGTATAGGTTGCGCGGCGCAAACCCCGGCCTGGCGACAGGAACGAAATCGCCTCGAGCAAATTGGTCTTGCCCGCACCGTTCTCGCCGGTCAGCACCACATGCGAAGGCGCCAGCCGCAGCGACAGGTTTTCATAATTGCGGAAATTGGCAAGCTTCAGCCGGCTAATCGAAACGCGGGCCGGTTTGCCCGTGTCCCTATTCGGATCATCGGTCATCAGCGTGCTTGGCGGTGCTATACCCGCATTGGCATGAGCACATAAAGCGCATTTTCGTCGCCCGTATCGCGCACCAGCGTGGGCGAACCTGCATCGGCCAGCATGAAGATCGCCTCAGATCCCGTCAACTGGGCCGTAATGTCGAGCAAATATTTGGCATTGAAGCCGATCTCGATCGGATCTGAATCATAATCCGCGGCAAGCTCGTCCGTGGCACTGCCGGAATCAGGATTGTTGACGGTGAGAGTCAACTGGCCATCAGCGATAGTCAATTTGACGGCCCGGCCGCGCTCGCTCGAAATCGTCGAGACGCGATCGACAGCCGAAGCAAAGCTTTGGCGATCGATCGTCAGCTTCTTGTCATTGCCGGAGGGAATGACGCGCTGGTAGTCAGGGAAGGTGCCGTCGATCAACTTGGAGGTGAGGACGACCGAGCCAATCGTGAAGCGGATCTTCGTCTCCGAGAGTTCGACGGTCACGACGATATCCGGATCATCGACAAGTTTTTGCAGTTCAGCGACGGTCTTGCGCGGAATGATGATGCCGGGCATGCCTTCAGCACCCGACGGGGCTTCAAGCTCGGCACGGGCAAGGCGGTGGCCGTCAGTGGCAACTGCCCGCAACTTCAACACGCCCTCGCTCTCGATGGCATGCAAATAGATGCCGTTGAGATAATAGCGTGTCTCTTCGGTGGAAATGGCGAATTGGGTCCGGTCGATCAAGCCTTTCAGCGCGGTTGCTGGCATGCGGAATGTGTGCGTGAAAGAGCCGGCTGTAAGCTCGGGAAAATCCGATTGCGGCAGACACTGCAGGCGGAAGCTCGACCGGCCCGAGGTAACCGCCATGGAATTGCCGTCGGTATTGGTTGCAAGCAAGACTTCCGCGCCGTCAGGCAGTTTGCGGACGATATCGTAAAGAAGATGCGCCGGAACTGTTGTCGCGCCAGCCTGGTCCACCTGCGCCGCCGTCGCTTCCGTCACTTCGAGATCGAGGTCGGTGGCCTTGAGGGCGAGGCTGGCGCCATCCGCGTTCAACAGAACATTCGACAGGATCGGAATGGTGTTGCGCCGTTCGACCACTCGATGCACATGGTTGAGCGACTTCAGAAGATTGGAACGTTCAAGAGTTACACGCATGATAAACCGGTCTCGCTGACTTCAATTCCAGCCAAAGCACCGCGGGTTTGCCGCACTTTTCTGGTGAGGGAAACGCAATTTTCCCAAGGTCAGGCAAATTGGCAGATATTTACCGCAAAAAGCAAGTCTGCGGCTGGCAACAGTGTGCCATACCGCAGGCTTTCTGTTGATAAACTATTGCGCTTGGTCGTTGATCAAACGCTTGAGCAACTCCAGCTCTTGCGACAATTTCTGGTCCTTGCCGACGATATCCTCGATCTTGCGGACCGCATGAAGAACCGTCGTGTGATCGCGGCCACCGAAGCGACGGCCAATTTCCGGCAACGAACGGGGTGTCAGTGTCTTGGCGAGATACATAGCGATTTGACGGGGTTTGACGATCGTGCGCGTGCGCCGGTTCGATAGAAGGTCCTGCTTTGACACGTTGTAGTGCCGAGCAACGATCCGTTGGATCTCCTCTATGCGGATACGCTTGGCTTCGCCGCCGCGCATCAGATGGCTCAGGAGTTCATCGACGCGATCGACTGACAGATTAGGCTCGAATGTCTGCCGGAAGAGGAGCTGATTGAATGCACCTTCGAGTTCGCGGCCGCTGCCGGTGACGGACTGGGCAACGTGATCGAGAATTTCCGGCGAGATGTCGAGCGAATGGTCTTCCGTTTGAGCGGCGACAAGGCGGCGCTTCAGGATTTCGAGGCGCATCGCATAGTCCGGCGAGATCATTTCAAGCGCGACACCGCCTTGGAGCCGCGAACGCACCCGTGGATCAAGCGATTCCAATTCCGACGGCGGGCGATCCGCAGCCACGACGACCTGCTTGGCGCTGTCGAGCAGCGTATTGATCAGATGGCAGAATTCATGCTGGATCGACTTGCCCTGCAGAAACTGCATGTCGTCGATGATCAGCAGATCGATGTCGCGGAGCTGTTCCTTGAACGATAATGCGTTGTTGTCGCGGATGGCGGTTGCAAAGCGCCACATGAAATATTCGGCAGTGAGATAGACGACACGGGCACGTTCTGGACGCTTCAACGCTTCAGCGGCAATTGCCTGCAAGAGGTGTGTCTTGCCGAGACCGACAGAGGCGTGAATGAACAGCGGATTGAAGCGGACAGCACTGGCGCCTGCGTCAGCGATCGTGCGTGCAGCAGCAAGCGCAACGCGGTTGGGTGTGCCATCGACAAAAGTGTCGAATGTATAGCGCGGGTCGAGCGGCGAACCGAAGACGGAATTCTGGGCGCGGTCGACAAAATGCGTAGGCGCCTTCTTGTCCTGCGTGGTGTTGCCAACTGGAAATACGGGCTTTTCGCGGAGGAGGGCACGGCTGTCGGCGCGCACCGTGGTTTCCGTATCGCAAGCCGGGCGGGTGGCACGGCTGGCGCTGCGGAAAACGATCTCAACCTTGAGCGTCTGCTCATCTTCTTCACGCCAGAGGGCAGTGATCATGTCGCAGTAGTGATTGTTGATCCACGAACGCAGGAAGGCGGTCGGAACCGACAGGCGAACGATGCTCTTTGATGTCTCATCCAGTT
Source organism: Candidatus Phyllobacterium onerii (assembly GCF_028331445.1). Taxonomy (GTDB): domain Bacteria; phylum Pseudomonadota; class Alphaproteobacteria; order Rhizobiales; family Rhizobiaceae; genus Phyllobacterium; species Phyllobacterium onerii. The sequence goes on from NZ_JAQMHX010000001.1 coordinate 25,370, forward strand.
TCAGGCGGCCGAACCAGCTCGAATAAACCTCGCTTCCGAGTTTCGCTTTCAGCTTGAGCTTGACGCGCTCAAAAATCAGCTCCCCCTGGCTGCTGGCCGTGTCCATTTTATCCCCTTCCATATGGAGCGGGACCATGGCTGCCTTTGAGCCGTTCTCCATTATTCCGCTGGTCATTGTCATCGCCTCATCCTGATATTGTCGTTCGGGTCACGCCCGTATTTTGCAAAATGAATTCTGGCCAACCGCCCCAGTGGTCAGCCCGAACACTCTAAAAGCTAAAGGGTAGAGGTCTCAGCGATAACGCAGTGCCGGACTGAATAAGTCTGGTCCAGAATATGTATAACTACCACGTTCGCATCCCTCTCAGTTTAGGCGCAATAAGACTCCCGCCCGGCTCTCGCCAGCGTCGTCGACTCGCTCTTGTTTTTGAAACAACTCAAATCGCAAGATTTGAATACTGACAAAATCTACCCGTCACGCAAACAATAACATCTGCGCCCGACCCTACATTTACTAAGCCTGTTAAATGGGTTTTTGCCCACCCCTTCGATGTCTGGACCTTACAAAAACCTTTGCAGGAAGGGCAAGTGCGCCCCAAGGGTTTTTTGATGAATTAAAGGTTAACGATTTTGCTTTTTTTTTAACAGTCTTTGAGACAAAGAGGAAAAATCGTTCTGATTCAAAGCCTTTTTTGGGCTGTACATTTTGTTGCAGTGCGGACTCTTGTTGGCAAAAAAAAATATTAAATTATCGCTTGACAGAGGCTGAGGCGAGAGATTCTTCGCGCCCGCTACACGCCACAACGACTACCTTCTATAAGTCGTTGAAAACAAAGGCAAATTGATGATTGACGCTTTTTGTCCTAGTAAGTTTGTGACCGCCATATGTCATGGTTTTGATAAGCCACGATCTTTTCCTTGGGAAACGAATTTATTCCCACAGAATCACTCAAAACAAAAAACCCGGCTAACTAGCAGCCGGGTCTTCATATATAAAAATGACACGTTTAATCAGGCTGACATGCTCTTCAGGCGAGCCGACAGGCGGGACACCTTGCGGGAAGCGGTATTCTTGTGAAAGACACCCTTCGATGCAGCACGCATCACTTCCGGTTCAACCGCCTTGAAGGCGATGGAAGCGGCTGCCTGATCACCGCTTGCTACTGCATCTTCGAACTTGCGAAGGAAGGTGCGCACGCGGGAGCGGCGGGACTTGTTTACTTCGGTGCGGGCTTCGATCTTACGCGCCGCTTTTTTGGCCGAAGGAGTGTTGGCCATGTTGCCTCTCTTTTCTGTCAGCTAATCGGCAGCGTTAAAGCGGCCGTCACAAAATAATAGGGCGGCCAAGAGGCCACCGAACGTTGTCGGGCTTATAGATGACGTTTGCTTTTGCGTCAACTTGGAATCTACGCGATTTTGCCCTTACCGGTTTTTGAAATCCGGCGTGCGTTTTTCCGCAAAGGCGTTCATTCCCTCGCGTTGATCCTCAAGCGCGAACATGGAATGAAACACACGCCGTTCGAACCTTAAGCCTTCTGCGAGCGTCGTTTCATAGGCACGGTTAATGGTCTCCTTGGTCATCATGACGACGGGCAAGGAGAAAGATGCAATTTTCCCTGCGGCCTTCATGGCTTCGTCGATCAGTTCACCAGCGGGCACCACACGCGAGACCAACCCGCTGCGCTCTGCCTCGTTGGCATCCATCATGCGCCCGGTCAGACACATGTCCATGGATTTTGACTTGCCAACAAAACGGGTGAGTCGCTGCGAACCACCCATGCCGGGCATGACGCCGAGTGTGATTTCCGGTTGGCCGAATTTTGCGCTATCGGCGGCAATAATAAAATCGCACATCATGGCGAGCTCGCAACCGCCCCCGAGCGCATAGCCGGCGACGGCGGCGATCAGTGGCTTGCGCAACCGCGTCACCCGTTCCCATTCGCTGAAATAATCGCCAAGATAGGCGTCGGCGAACTCCAGCGTTTGCATCTCCTTTATATCTGCGCCCGCTGCAAAGGCCTTTTCCGAACCGGTGAGCACTATGGCGCCGACGGTATTGTCCTTGTCAAAAGCCTCAAGCGCTTCGGCAAGTTCGGCCAACAACGCTGAGTTCAAGGCGTTGAGCGCTTTGGGGCGATTGAGTTGAATGAATCCCACCTTTTCGCGCGTCTCGACGATGATATTTTCGTAAGCCATCCGAACTCCTCCAAATCATTGCTGACAGACGGGACAATAAAACGTTGAACGCCCACTCTGAACCATGCGCGCCACCGTGCCATGGCAGCCCTTGCGCGGGCAAGGCTGACCTTCCCGGTCATAGACGGAAAAGGAATGCTGGAAGTAGCCGAGCGCGCCGTCGGCTTGCCGATAATCCTTGAGGCTCGATCCACCCGCCTTGATCGCGTCGCCGATGACAGAGCGAATCGAAGTGGCAAGCCGCCTCGACATGTCCGTGGCGATGCCGTCCTTGCCTGATATGCTCCCGGCTGCACGCGACGGCGAAAGTTCAGCCCGCCACAGGGCCTCACAGACATATATATTGCCGAGACCGGCTATGAGCTTCTGATCGAGTAGTGCGGCTTTCAATGGAGCGGCCTTGTTTGCAAATAACTTCGCCAGAAGCGACCCGTCCAGACGGTTGCCCGTAGGTTCGGTGCCGAGATCCTTGATTAGCGGATGCGCATTGAGCTTGCCGGGTTCGGAGAACAACATAAACCCGAAGCGTCGCGGGTCGTTGTAGATGATGCGTCGCTTGCCGTCTTTCGTGTCCAGGTGCAGCACGACATGATCGTGTGCAACGCTTTTCGATCGGTCATGATGAAAGACACCGGGCATATCACTACCGTCTTCGTGTTCAATACGGTAGGAGCCGGACATGCCGAGATGGCTGATCAGGCCAAGGCCGTCATCGAGATGCGCAATCAGATATTTGGCGCGTCGTTCGAGCGCCACGATGTGACGACCTGTCAGCCGCTTGGCAAACTGTTCGGGGAAAGGAAAGCGCAGATCGGGACGATTTTGATCGACGGCAAGGATCGTCGAGCCCTCCATGACCGGCTGCAGTCCACGTTTGACCGTCTCAACTTCTGGTAGCTCAGGCATTTGGAGACAGGTCTCCGGTTCCCTTCAGGAAACTCTTGCCATGCAAGCCCGGCGCGATACCAAGATGGGCGGCGACCGTTTCTCCAATATCGGCGAAGGTTGGGCGAATACCGAATGAGGCGTGGGGAAGGTCTGGACCGTAGCAGAGGACAGGCACACGTTCGCGCGTATGATCAGTTCCCTTGTAGGTTGGGTCGCAGCCGTGATCTGCAGTGAGAACGATAAGATCGCCCGGACGCAGTTTGGCCAATGCCTCCGGCAGCCGCCGGTCGAAGGCTTCCAGCGCGGCCGCGTATCCGGGCACGTCACGCCTATGGCCATAGAGCATGTCGAAATCGACGAAATTGGTAAAGACCAGATCGCCGTCCTGGGCGTCGTCCATGGCGACCAGCGTTTCATCGAAGAGCGCCATATTGCCATTGGCCTTGCGCACCTGGCCAACACCCCGATGAGCATAGATATCACCGATCTTGCCGATGGCGATCACCATGCGGCCGGCGTCTGTCAGCCGGTCCAGCAGTGTCGGCTCCGGGGGCGGCACAGAATAATCGCGGCGATTGCCGGTTCGCGTGAAGGTTTCCCGGGTTTCGCCTATAAAAGGCCTTGCGATGACGCGGCCAATATTGAGCGGATCGACAAGCTCGCGAAGAATAGCGCAAAGTTCATAGAGCCGGTCCAAACCGAAATGCACCTCATGCGCGGCAATCTGGATGACGGAATCGGTCGATGTGTAGAACATGGGCTTGCCCGTGCGGATATGCTCCTCACCATATTCATCGATAATGTCCGTCCCGGACGCGTGCTTGTTGCCGAGGATTCCGGGAATGTGTGCACGGCGCATGGCATCTGCAACGAGACTGTCGGGAAATGTCGGGATTTTCTGGGGGAAATAGCCCCAGTTGAACGTAACCGGCACGCCGGCAATCTCCCAATGGCCGGACGGCGTGTCCTTGCCTCTGGATACTTCTTCCGCTGCACCCCAAAGTGCGGATGGAGCGAGCGGCTCCGAAGGGAACGGAAGATCTGACGCGAGATTGGCGGCGTGGAAGAGACCGAGTGCCTTCAGGTTCGGCAGGTGGAGTGGACCGGAACGCAGTCCGGCTCGATCGCCGGCCCCGGCTGCGCAGGCTTCGACAATATGACCGAATGTATTTGAACCTTCATCCCCGAACGCCTTTGCATCCGGCGCCCCGCCGATACCAAAGGAATCGAGTACAAAAAGGAAAGCGCGAGACATGCCTCACTCCGAAAAGGTTGTTCCCCACAGATAGGTGAAACTTTGCGTAATGACAAATGTCTGCGGCTTGTGGACAACTAGCAGTCAGAACAGGTGACCGATGTACCTTGCCGGATGCGTCCGTATGAGATCTTTGACATGGTTATCCCGGTCGCCGAAGTGCCGTTTGCTGTCGTGATTACATTTTTCATGTAGAATGCCATGAGCGGCACATAGCCTATCGACGTCTCGACCCGGATCACCGACGTGCTGGGCACCAGAAGATTCGCATCAAGAGCGACTGCACTCCCGGCCACATAGGGTTTCGAGTAGATAAGATTGACCTTGCGCCTTGACCACGCAACCGTCGCGACGTTGGCTGCAGATATGTCGATGGCGGTGATGGTGATCTGCGGCGTGTCGCGCGTATAGGGCAGAAGCGTCGCCGTTCCGATATCCATGATATCCTTGATATTCGCTTTGGTGATGGTCTGTTGCTGGGTAACCAGATCTGCGACCATGCTGGTGGCACGGCCAAGGTTCTTGTTAACGTCGAGTCCCGCTGTAGCCTCCACGCTGCCCATATAGAGCGCAATCATGACAGGCGCGATCAGCGCGAATTCCAACGCCGCGACACCGCGACGATCTCCAAGAAAGCTGCTCATCCGTTTCAGCAACGAGACTGCGGTCGGTTTTTGTTTGTTATAGGCTTCCATGAGTCACACTTTCAGAAGAATGCAAGGAATGCTTGTTTGACGGTGCCGGTTCAGAGATAAGGCTCGTTTCTCCAGGTCGCGGATGAGAAAAGCAGTATCTTTCCTGTTCCGTCGATGGTGGCGATGCGCGGTTTCATGAGATCGGTAAAAATCGGCCAGCGATAAAAGACCCGCAGCTGGTTGATGGTGCTGGCGCCGCCCGGTGCGCTCGTGAATCCAGTTGAATTGACATCGCCGCCTGTCTTGAGCGGGATCGTTTTCGGAACGAGGGCGAAGGTGGTGTAGGTGCGCAAATCCACAACCAGGTCGGGACAGTTCGCTGCCGGCATCAGCAGTCTCGAGCAAACCATCTGCTTCAGCTGTGCCAGAGTGAGGGTCTTGATCTCACCGGTGCGCAACTGGCGTGCAATATCGTCCGTCGCGTTCGCCATGACTTGCTGGGCTGTAAAACTCAGGCTCACCTCAATCATAGCGAAGATCAGCAGGAAGAAGGGCAACGCTATCATCGCGAATTCGATTGCAACCGTTCCGCGCTTGTTAGCGAAGAACCGCGCCGCGGTAGACCGTCGCGTGCTCCTCTGCCGATCAGTTGCTTCGGCAGCGTGTCGATTTCCAAAGAGTTTATGGATTTTCCCGAACATGGTTTCCCCGCGCAATTAGCCCGAAGACAACTCTTACACGTCAGATATTAGAATCTCGTTTGGAGACAACGGCAAATTGCTGGCAATGGATTTACTTTTTCTCAACCCTATCCCGCGTCGAGCTAGCCGCCGCCGCCGATTTGCGCGTCGGATGCCTTCTCGGCATCGGTTTTCTGCGCGGTCTCGCAATAGGGCGTGCACGAAAGCGTCTGGACATAGGCCCGGCGATAGACGCGGGTCGTATTGGCGACACTACGGCTGACCATGACCTGGTCATCGACGATTGCAGCGCCGTCCGCATCGATGATGACGATATTGGTGATGCCAAAACCCTTGCCCGTCAGAACGACCGTACGCGAATCCTTGACCACCGCATCGGCAATCTCCGGGTCTCCAACGACCACCGTATCGGCTGGACGGGCGAGCTTGAGGATTCTTGCCTGATTCATCACGATGTGGATGCCGGTATCGGCCTGCGTTGCCGGCGCAACCGACAAAACTGCAGCCAGAGTCAGCACCGTTGTGAGGACACGGGAACGGATGCTTCGGCTTCTGACGTGAACCATAGGATAGCCCTTCGAAAATTGTTCGGTTAACCATGGCGGGGATTGGTGAAGGAAAGCTTAAATCTTCAAATAGATAATAAAAGTATATGCGAGGCAGCCGTTCCGCTGAGCCTTCGCCGACGAGACTCGCCAGGGCGGTTAAATTTGTGGGAACAGTATAGTTAGAATTTATACCAAATCGGACCGGTTTTTTTCATCCTCTGGTGACGTGATTTAAGGTTTCATGGTGGTTTACATTTTCGTAACGGTATTTCTTAAGCCGAATGCAATGAGCGGCACCTAATTTCCATGAGTATTCAGTGACGCCAGAGGCACGAGCGAGTTCGACATGAGACGACCCGTAAAGATCATCTTCGACGTCTTCGCCGATTTCTTGCGAGATAGATCGGGCACAACAGCCATCGAATACACGTTGATCGCCTCAATCATCAGCATAGGAATTATGGTTGGTGCAGGTACGCTCGGCACGTCGTTGAAGGATCTGTATGCGAGTTTCACCAATGACGTGACGGAAGCCGCCAACAGATGACCCGACAGGAATCGATCACTTTTTCGCCGGAACACAACCATGGTTGAAGCAGCTATACTCGTCATCTTTCCGTTTGCCATGGTGTTTGCCGCCACATCCGACCTGTTGTCGATGACCATACAGAACAGGGTTCCACTTATTCTGATAGGATCCTTCATCGTCCTTGCACCTTTGACCGGCATGGCCTGGGATGTCTATGGGATGCACTTTGTTGCGGCTGTGACAGTGCTTGCAGCCACTTTTGCCTTGTTTGCCACGGGAACAATGGGGGGCGGTGACGCGAAGCTCATGGCCGCCACGTCGCTCTGGTTGGGCTGGAATTTGGAACTGGTGCAGTACTTGGTAACGCTATCGCTGTTTGGCGGGATGTTGACCATGTTGATCCTGCATTACCGCGGCTCGTTTGTTGCACGGGTATATACGGAGCGGTTTGAATTCATGCGTCGCCTCGCACAAAAAGGAGAAGGCGTGCCTTATGGAATAGCGCTCGGATTGGCCGGACTACTGGCCTTTCCATCGTCACCCCTCGGCGTGTGGGTTATCGATCGTCTTGCTCATAGTTGAGTAATGTTTGGGATTGATCCCGAAGCGCAGTCTCCGCGCCAAGCAATAGCTTAAATAGTAAACGTTAAGCGCCGTTAATCATACTTTTAAGCAATACGTTAACCTTAATTACACGATTAACACGTCAATGTGCGACCAAAGTATCTAAGACGAAAGTCTAGTGGGGCACATCAATGCAAAAAGCTCGTCTGGTCATATTAGTCGTAGCGGTCGCTGCTGCCGGTGCGGCTGGCTACATCGCCACGCATATGAAGCCCAATGTTACTGTTGTCGCCGATGCCGGTCCGCAGATCAAGCTGCAGGACGTTCTGGTCGCCACCGAAAATCTCGGCGTCGGTGCCGAGGTGCAAGGGCAAATGCGTTGGCAGCAATGGCCAGAGGAAGCGGTCGCTGATGGATACATCAAACGTTCCGAACGACCCAATGCGGAAGAAGAACTGAAAGGTTCAACAGTCCGCTTGCAGATCTTCCCCGGAGAGCCGATCCGTGAAGCCAAATTGATCGGCAAGGGCCAGAGCTTCATGTCCGCACAGCTCCCGGCAGGCATGCGCGCCGTTGCGACACAGATTGCAGCCGAGACCAGCGCTGGCGGGTTTATCCTGCCGGATGACTACGTCGATGTAATCATGATCCGGCAGATGGAAGGCGAGCAGAAGCAGTACGCCACGGAAACCATTCTCAGCAACATTCGCGTGTTGGCGATCGATCAAACAATTCAAGAGGACGAAAAGGGTGACAAGACCAAGGTTGGTTCCACTGCCACGCTCGAACTCACGCCGGAGCAAGCTGAAATTCTGACCGTAGCTCAGCAGATGGCCGCTCGTCTGTCGCTGGTTCTGCGCTCCGTACAGGACGCGCAGGAACAGACGGGACCCGGCGCCGAATATCTCGTCAACTCACCCGGCAGGGCAGGCAACGTGAAGTTGATCAAGTCCGGGACCGTGACCGAAATCCTGGGGCGGAAATAATAAAATGGGAAGCGAGACAAAGATGATCAAATACGGTTTCCGGCTTCCATCGATGGCAATGGCTGTTGCCCTTGGCTGCGCTCTCGCGGTTCCTGCAATACAAAGCACGGCGATTGCCGAAAGCAATGTCGTAAGGCTCAACCAGGGCCAGGGCATGAACAAGCGCATCAATCTTGGCCTGAACAAATCCCTGGTCGTCGATCTTCCAGCGGACGCCTATGATATCCTCGTGGCCAATCCGAGCGTTGCCGATGCCGTGACCCGCACGGCACGCCGCATTTATCTCTTTGGCAAGCAGGTCGGGCAAACGAACATTTTCGTTTTTGGGCCAAATGGCGAGCAACTCGCCAGCTTCGATCTGATGATCGAACGCGATGTCGCCGGTCTTGAAGACGCTTTGAAAAAATATATTCCGGACTCGAACATCAAAGTCGAGCTGATGAATGACAACGTCATTCTGACAGGATCAGTGCAGACGCCGCTCGATGCGAAGAGAGCTACTGATCTTGCCACATTGCTCGTTTCAGGCGGTGAGGCAACGACGGGACAATATCAGCAGACTGCCGTGAGCGGCGGAGCTGGTGGCACCAGTGTCGTCATCGGCGACCAGGATGAGGCGCGTCAGAAGAGCAAGATCGTGAACCTCATTCAAATCGCGGGTGAAGATCAAGTCACGCTGAAGGTGACAGTGGCGGAAGTCAGCCGGACAGTGATGAAGCAGCTCGGCGTCAATTTGATTGCGTCCAGCAACAGCGGCAACGGAATAAGCTTTGCGAGCGAAAACCTCACAGGCTTAGGGACGCCACTCTCTAATTCACATCTCGGTGCAATAGGTTCGATCGGAAACACCACGATTGCTGCGTATCTGAATGCAATGGAACTGGCTGGTGTCATGAAGACATTGGCCGAACCCTCCCTGACAGCAATTTCCGGCGAGAAGGCAACGTTCAAGGTAGGCGGCGAATACAATATCTTCACGGGTCAGCAAGTCACCGAAGACGAAAACGGCAACTCGGTAACCACGGACCACAAGACCGTAGATTACGGCATTGGTCTTGAGTTCGTGCCGGTCGTTCTCTCTCCGGGCCGGATCAGCCTCAAAGTTCGCACGTCCGTTTCCGAGCCTACCCTGGAAGGCTCACTCAAAGCGCCGGGTGTTACCGGCCGGGGAGCACCGAACATCCTCTCCATACGCAAGCGTCTTGCAGATACTACGGTCGAATTGCCATCGGGCGGATCGATGATGATTGCCGGCCTGATGCGTGACGACACGCGGCAAGCTATTTCCGGCCTCCCGGGCCTCTCGAAGGTGCCTATCCTCGGTACATTGTTCCGCAGTCGCGATTTCGTCAGGAACGAAAGCGAACTCGTGATCATCATCACGCCATACCTCGTCCGCCCGGTCGCACGCACTGCACTGGCACGCCCTGACGACAATCTGAACGCGGCCAGCGATGCTGCCGGGATATTCCTCGGCAAGGTCAATCGCGTCTACGGCACCAAGGAAGCAAGTCTGCCTGCAGGTCGCTACGAAGGCACCGTCGGGTACATCTACAAATGAACGAGGAACGGATCATGTCGAACGTGAACAAAAAACTCCGCATGAAGCCGGTCCTGGCATTGCTGGCCGTAACCCTGCTTGCAGGATGCGCCCAGCAACGCGATGTGACGGGAAGCATTCCGGATGATTACCGGACCAATCATCCGATCGTCATTTCAGAGAAAGAGCAGGTCGCCGACATACCGGTTGGCCACGCCGATACTAAACTTTCGATAACCCAGCGTAGCATTGTCGATCATGCTGCAGCCAACTACCGGGCAAACGGATCCGGCGTTATCCACATTCTCATTCCCGACGGTTCGCCCAATGAACGTGCTGCAGCGAGGTTGCGCGGGGATATCGCCGCGACGTTGCGGAGGAATGGCGTGAAGCCCTTCAATATCTCCAGTGAACGTTATCGGGCTGGTCCAGAAGAATCCGCTCCGATCAGGCTGTCCTTTTCGGCCATGACAGCATCGACCAATACGTGCGGCCAATGGCCAAAGGACCTTCTCGAGACAGCCGAGAACAAACACTACGCCAATTTCGGTTGCGCCAGTCAAAATAACTTTGCCGCACAACTTGCCAATCCGGCCGATTTGCTCGGACCGCGCGCAACCTCTCCGATCGATGCGGAACGGCGAATTGTCATAATCGATGATTACCGCAATGCCCCCACGCCCGTATCGTCCTCGGCACAGGAAGTTGAGTACTAGGCTTGGTCTTGAGCAACCAACTCTCTTTGAAAAGCGGAATGCTAAAATGAGTCAAGTGGCCTTCGAAACAGAAAACCCGCCAGGAGATGGTGGCGAGCGATCGCCCGGTATAGGCTTGCACGCGCACCGGCCGATACCCCGCATATCGATTCAGGCATTTTGCGAAAGCGATGGCGTTGCGAAGCAGATAGCTCGTGCCAGCGAAGACCGGCGCATGGCCAAAACCCACGTTCAGGTCCATATGGGCGGCGTAGATACTGCCGTTGAACTGTTCCAGACCGTGCCGACACCCAATCTCATTCTGCTTGAGACGTCGGCGGCCCCGCGCGACATGCTGCAGAATTTGGCGGCTTTATCCGAGGTGTGCGACCCTTCGACCAAGGTCGTGATCATCGGACATTTCAATGATGTCTGGCTCTACCGCGAACTGATCCGCAACGGCATATCGGAATATATGGTTGCCCCGATCGATCTGTCGGAGATTGTCGGCGTCATAGGCGGCCTGTTCGTCGATCCGGAAGCAAAGCCGCTCGGCCATTCGATTGCCTTCATTGGCGCCAAAGGCGGTGTCGGCGCTTCCACAATGGCGCACAATATTGCCTGGGCCATCTCGTCGCTCTTCAAGAATGAGGTGGTTATCGCCGACATGGATCTGCCTTATGGCACGGCGAATATCAACTTCGACCAGGACCCGGCGCAGGGAATTGCCGAAGCGGTCTTTTCGCCGGAACGCATTGACGATGTCTATCTCGACCGTCTGTTGGCACAATGCGCTGAACATCTCTCGCTGCTTGCGGCCCCATCGACGCTTGATCGCGTTTTTGATTTCCGCGACGATTCTTTTGCACACCTGATAGACGTGGCGCAGAGATCCGTTCCCCACGTCGTTCTGGACGTGCCGCACACGTGGAATGGCTGGACGCGCACAACGCTGGCCCGGGCCGATGAAGTCGTTATCGTTGCGTCACCGGAATTGGCAAATCTGCGCAATACAAAAAACCTGCTCGACACCCTGAAGCAACTTCGCCCCAATGACGCCCCGCCACGACTGATCCTCAACCAGGTCGGCGTGCCCAAACGCCCTGAAATTGCCCCCCTCGATTTCTGCAGTCCGCTTGGAATTCTACCGATCGCCAAGATCCCCTTCGAGCCTGCACTGTTCGGGAGCGCGGCGAACAATGGCCGGATGTTGGCGGAAACGGATGGGGCTAATCCCATTGTTCAAAGCATTAACGAAATCGCGCATATCCTGACTGGTCGCATGACACTGAAACCCAAGAAGAAGCCCGGATTGTCGTCGGTACTCTCCCGGTTGAAGCGAAAGAAACAGTAAAGAGAAATCATGTTCGGTAAACGCGGTAATCCCCAATCAGGCGGGGCCGGTGGAAGCCAGGTTCAGGAGTTCCGGGCGCCAGCTCTGGAGACGGCGCTACCTCTTGGCGGAGGCGTCATCGCGCCGGCCGGACTGCCGCGGGATATATTGGAGCCCAAGCGTTCGCCCGTTGAAACGCCGAAGCCTGTCGTGCCGTTGCGCGAGAAAAACGAAGCTTATTACGATACGAAGTCGCAGGTTTTCGCCGCTCTGATCGATACGATCGACCTCGCGCAATTGTCGAAACTCGACCCGGAAGTGGCACGCGAAGAAATCCGCGATATCGTCAACGACATCATCGCGATCAAGAATTTCGCCATGTCAATCTCGGAGCAGGAAGAGCTGCTCGACGATATCTGCAATGACGTTTTGGGCTATGGCCCACTGGAGCCTTTACTGGCGCGCGATGACATTGCCGACATCATGGTCAATGGCGCGCGCAAGACGTACATCGAAGTACTCGGCAAGGTACAGGAATCCGGTGTTCGTTTCCGCGACAACCAGCAGCTACTCAACATCTGCCAGCGCATAGTCAGCCAGGTTGGAAGGCGCGTCGACGAGTCCAGTCCCATCTGTGACGCACGTCTACCCGATGGCTCGCGTGTCAATGTTATCGCACCGCCGCTTGCGATCGACGGACCGGTCTTGACCATTCGTAAATTCAAGAAGGACAAGCTGACACTAGACCAGCTTGTCCGTTTCGGCGCCATTTCTCCTGCCGGCGCCGAACTCCTGCAAATCATTGGCCGCGTTCGTTGCAATATCGTCATCTCCGGAGGTACCGGCTCTGGCAAGACGACGCTCCTTAACTGCTTGACCAATTATATCGACAAGGATGAGCGCATCATCACTTGCGAAGATTCTGCGGAACTCCAGCTTCAGCAGCCGCATGTGGTGCGGCTTGAAACAAGGCCGGCGAACCTCGAAGGTGAGGGCGAGGTCACCATGCGTGATCTCGTCAAGAACTGCCTACGTATGCGCCCTGAACGGATCATCGTCGGCGAAGTGCGCGGACCCGAAGTCTTCGATCTGCTTTCTGCGATGAACACCGGCCACGATGGTTCCATGGGCACGATCCACTCGAACAGCCCGAGGGAGTGTCTCAGCCGTATGGAATCCATGATTGCCATGGGCGGTTTTGCCTTGCCGCAAAAGACCGTGCGCGAAATCATCGTCGGTTCGGTGGACATCATCATTCAGGCGGCACGCCTTCGCGATGGTTCGCGGCGCATCACCCACATCACCGAGGTGATCGGCATGGAAGGCGAAGTTGTCATTACGCAGGACCTCGTCGTCTATGAAATCACCGGTGAGGACGCCAATGGCCGTCTCATCGGAAAGCACGTCTCCACGGGCATTGGCCGCCCGCACATGTGGGAGCGGGCGCGTTATTACAATGAGGACCGGCGGCTCGCCAATGCGCTCGATTCCATGGAAGCGGCGAAGCTATGATGGTGGCATCGGAGCGCAAAAATGTTCGGGCTTGACCTCGCGCAGCTGGGTTTCATCGTACTGGTTGTGCTCGCCGTCGCCGCATTGGCCTACGTATTCTTTTTTGATTCTATTGCGTGGCAGAAAAAGGCCGACGAACGACTGAAAGAGGTCAAGCTCGCCGCAACGGATAGCCTTGGCAAATTCACGATTCGCGACAAGCAGGCCGAGGCCGTCAAGCGTCGCAAGTCGGTTCACGATACGTTGAAGGATCTTGAACAGCGCCAGAAGCTGCGTGACAAGAATATCAAGTCGCCGCCGTTGAAAATGCTCATTCAGCAAGCGGGCATGAAGGTCACCATGCCGCGATTCTATCTCTATTCGGTTATTACAGGCATCGTGGTTACTGTGGTCGGCCTGATGTTCGGATCGCCGCTTTATCTTGCGCCGGGTTTATTCTTGGCGGGAGCCCTTGGCCTGCCGCGTTGGTTCGTCTATTTCCGCCGCCGCCGCCGCATCAAGGCTTTCCTGAACGAGTTCCCGAATGCCATCGATGTGATTGTCCGCGCCATCCGTTCGGGTCTTCCGTTGAACGATGGAATCCGGCTCATAGCGCACGAAGCGCAGGAGCCCGTGCGTGGAGAATTCCGCCGCATCGTCGATGCTCAACAGGTCGGTGTCAGTATCCCGGAAGGCGCTATGCGCATGTCCGAATTCATGCCCTGCTCAGAAGCCAGTTTCTTTGGCATCGTCATCCAGATACAGGCTCAGGCGGGCGGTAATCTTTCGGAAGCCTTGGGCAATCTGTCGCGTGTCTTGCGTGACCGGAAAAAGATGGCGGCCAAGGTTCAGGCGCTGTCCATGGAAGCAAAGGCTTCGGCCTATATCATCGGCGCACTGCCCTTTATCGTTGCCTTTTTGGTTTACCTGACAAGCCCGCAATACATCATGATTCTTTTCAATACCAACACCGGCAATTTCATTCTTGCTTGCGCCGGGACGTGGATGTCGATCGGCATCCTGGTGATGAAGAAGATGATCAACTTCAAATTCTAGCGAGAGATGCATGGTAAACGCCTTTGCTAAAGCCATCCAGGACCCGGCATTCATTTTCGCTATTCTGGTCGGGGTATCGATTTTCGCCACGCTCGTCACATTTCTCATGCCCATGCTGTCGGGGGCGGGGCTTAAAACGCGCATGAAATCGGTTGCTCTTGAGCGCGACCAGATCAGATCGCGCGAAAGGTCACGTCTTGCTTCGGAAAGCGATAGCAGACGTAAGAACGGCAAGTCCCTGCGGCTAACCGAACGGCAAGGCGTACGCCAGTTTGTTGAAAGATTGGATTTGCAACGGGCACTCGCTGACGAAAAGACGCTCGCCGCGCTGCGCATGGCCGGCTTTCGTGGACAGAACGCTCTCAATATCTTTCTGGCAGCACGTTTTGGCCTCCCGTTTATTACGCTCGCTCTCGCGGTTCTCTATGTTTTCGGCTTGGGCGGCCTTGCGGATAAATCGACGCTTATCCGGTTGGCGGCCTGCTTTGCCGGCGCGTATGTTGGCTTCTATCTGCCAAATCTCTATGTGAGAAATGTTGCTGGCAAGCGAAAGCAATCCATACAAATGGCATGGCCCGATGCTCTGGACCTGTTGTTGATCTGTGTGGAGTCGGGAATGTCGATCGAAGCCGCTTTCAAGAAGGTATCGGAAGAGATCGGCGTCCAGTCGGGCGAGCTGGCTGAGGAGCTGGTGCTGACAAATGCGGAACTTTCGTTCTTGCCGGAACGCCGCCAAGCCTATGACAATCTTGCGATCCGCACAGGGCTCGAAACCGTAAAGTCCGTGGTACAGGCGCTGGTTCAATCGGAGCGGTATGGTACGTCGATCGGCACCGCCTTGCGCGTTCTATCCGACGAGAGCCGCGAAATGCGTTTGATGGCGGCTGAGAAGAAGGCTGCAGCACTGCCGCCAAAACTGACAGTGCCGATGATCCTCTTTCTGCTTCCCGTGTTGTTCTGCGTCATCCTCGGACCCGCTGCCATTCAAATACAGGCTCAGGGTGGCATATTCGGCCCCGCAACGCCAAAATAAATACATCATCGTTCGGTCACGAAAAAAGCCGCCTGACTGGCGGCTTTGTCATTCTGTCGGACTGAACGATCAGCTCTTGGGCTGCTTCTTGTCTTTCAGCATGTTCCATGAATTTTGTTGCGACAATATCGACCGTAGATATTGCACATTGGTCTGTGCCTGTTGAGGCGAGAGTTCCTGTTTGGCGATATTCTCTGCCTCGTCAAAACGCCCTTGCAGCCCAACGACAAGCGCAAGGTTCTGCCGCACGCGGCTGTCAGAGCCCTTCGCATTCACGGCCTTGCGCATATATTGTTCGGCAGTGGCCAGTTCCCCCGAGAGGACGTAGGACATGCCCATGTTGGACAGGATCGAAGCTTCGTTTGGATTGATGATCAGTGCCTGCTTGTAGAGATCACGAGCTTCACCCGTCTTGCCCATTTGGTCGAGAATAGCGCCTTCCGCGGAGAGCAGTTTCCAATCCGGGTATTCAGGCGTCTGGGCGCGGCGCAGCGCGTCGAGAGCCGCGTCGAACTCGCCTGTGCTGGCGAGCGCCTTACCATAGGCGGCAAGCACCTGGCGATCTTTCGGGTAGGCAATGGCGAGGCTTCGCATCACGGCAAGAGCCTGGTCGCTGCGACCAGTCATGCGCAAGACAGTGGAAAAATTCAGCGCCGCAGATCTGTCTTTGGGATTTGCTTCGTAGCGCTTGCCGAGGCTGGACGAAGCCTGCATCAGTTGTTCCTGGTTCATCTGATCGAAATTGCCAGCGGGAAGCGTGTCGGTGGTAGTAGCGGCCGGGGTGATCGATCCTGTCGTCGTCTTGTCGGTGGTTGTGCAGCCGGAAATTCCGGAGGCCAACGCGACAATTGCAACAGCATAAATGAAGCGGCGATTACATTGAATAATGCCAACGCTTGTCATAGTTTGCCCCATCCGCAGCACAAATCACCTGTGCGTTAACCATTTCCTTGGCTTAGAAATATTCTGTTAACCCTAACGGACGGTTAATGACCTGAGGGCGCGGCACAAAAGTACGAGCGAAAAGAGAACGTTATGGCTAGTGATATCAAAGTTGGAACAGTGGCAGGCAGCAAGCCGATCTGGTTCGTGAAAAAAGGCGAATTGGAAGATGCCGGCCTCGATAGTACTGCCCTTGCATGGGCGAAAGCCAATGGGTTTGATGGCCAGGCTGCCCGTGTTCTTGTTGTTCCGGGGAAAAACGGAGCCGTTTCGGGTGCTCTGTTCGGCATTGGCAAGGACGACGTTCGGCTCGTTGCCGGCAAGCTGGCCAGTGCGTTGCCAAAAGGTGATTGGCACATTGCGAGCCGAGTGAGCGAGCCGGATCTCACTGCTTTGGCGTTTCTCCTCGGTGGTTACAAATTTACGCGCTACACGAAAAAAGAAGATGCCGAAGTCATGCTTTCGACACCCAAGGGCGTCGATGAGACGGATGTGAGACGGCTCGCCAAGGCCGTTATGCTGGCGCGGGATCTTATTAACACGCCGACCAACGATATGGGGCCCGTGGCGCTGGAAACAGCGGTGCGAAACGTTGCCGAGGAACACAAGGCAACGCTCAGCGTTATCAAGGGCGATGATCTATTGAAGAAGAATTTCCCCATGATCCACGCGGTCGGACGGGCAGGAAGCCAAGAACCTCGCCTGATCGATTTTGCATGGGGCAAGAAAAATGCACCAAAGGTGACACTGGTCGGCAAAGGCGTTTGCTTCGACACAGGCGGTTTGGATATAAAGCCTTCGAGCGGCATGCTCCTGATGAAAAAGGATATGGGCGGCGCGGCCAACGTGCTGGCGCTGGCTGTACTGATCATGGATGCAAGGCTGCCGGTCAGGTTGCGGGTACTGATACCGGCGGTCGAAAATTCGATTTCGGCCAATGCATTTCGCCCTGGAGATATATTGACCAGCCGCAAGGGCCTGACTGTCGAGATCGGAAATACCGATGCGGAAGGGCGTTTGATCCTAGCGGACGCACTCGCACTGGCCGATGATGACGAGCCGGAAATCCTCATCGATATGGCTACCCTGACGGGCGCAGCACGCGTCGCGCTGGGCCCGGAATTACCGCCATTCTACACCAATGATGATGGATTTGCTTCAGAGGTCGCAGCCTCCGCATACGCGGTTGCCGATCCCGTCTGGCGCATGCCCCTTTGGCAACCCTATGACGCTAAACTTTCATCCCGTGTCGCCGATCTCAACAATGTCACGTCCGATGGGTTTGCCGGATCGATCACTGCGGCGCTATTCCTGCAACGCTTCGTCGGCAAGGCGAAAATCTGGGCGCATTTCGATATTTTCGGCTGGAACCCGGTGGAGAAGCCGCACGCTCCGATTGGAGGCGAGGCCCAGGCTATCCGCGCGCTTTACCATCTTCTTAAAGAGCGTTACCCCAGCAAATGATTGGCTTGCGCGCCTTGATGCAACAGTTAGAATGGAACGGAGCCGAAATGATCGCGGGTAACGTTCATGAATATAGAGCTGAGACCGCTCCAGGCATTGACGTTGTGGAAGGAAATTGCGCTGACGGAAGTGCGCGACGATGCCCACGATCTCACGATGCGGCAGCTGGCTGTGCTTCTTACGGTCTACCTGGAACCGCCGCCGCACACGATACGGGGGATGGCGGCAAAGCTCGGCGTAACAAAACCCGTCATCACGCGCGCTCTCGACACAATGGGATCCTACGGTTTGGTCGATCGACACCGCGATGAGAAGGACAAGCGCAATGTTCTCGTCAAGAGAACGGTAAAAGGTGCGCTGTATGTTGAACGGCTCGGCGACCTGATTATCGCCAAAGCAAGAGGATTGCCGCTTTGAAAGCTGAAACTGTAAATCTCGACAAGCGGCTGAACGCATTCCGCCCCGATCTTGCCGACGAAAGCTTGCGCGGTCTGGTTGAAGCAGAGCGGTTCACCACCGGCATGCCGATGCGCATCGCCGATCCAGTGGTCGACGTGCGCTCCGAACCGCGAGGCGACGCCGGTATCACCACACAGTTTCTCTACGGCGACGATGTACTCGTCTTCGAAGACGACAATGGCTGGTGCTGGGTCCAGAACGAGCGCGATGGCTATGTCGGCTATGTGGTGGATACGACGCTGGATCTGCGCACGGATGAACCGACCCATATCGTCATCGCACCACGGACCTTTGTATATCCGGGTTCGGACCTGAAGTTCCCACAGACCAAGGCGCTGTCGATGGGGTCGCTGGTTACGGTAACCGGCGGGCAGGAGAGGCGCGGCACGCTCTATGCCATGCTGCCGAGCGGCGAGGCGATCATCGCCAAACATCTCGTGCCCATAGACGAGGTGACAGATGATCACGTCGCCGTCGCGGAAACGCTTATGCACACGCCCTATCTCTGGGGCGGCGTTTCGGGATTTGGCATTGATTGTTCAGGCCTGATCCAGCTTTCACTGCTGATGACCGGCCAGGGCGTGTTGCGCGATTCCGATATGCAGGCAGCTTCGATCGGCGAGTTGATCGAACCGGATAAAGACTATCATAATCTGCAGCGCGGCGACTTCTTGTTCTGGACTGGCCACGCCGCGATGATGGCGAGTCACTCCATGGTGCTACACGCGAGTGGCCATACGATGAGTGTTACCCTCGAACCGTTGCGCGAGGCCATCGAACGCATCGCATATCTCTACGGCAAGCCGACGGCGGTGCGCCGGCTTTAGTCTGATCTCTCTCAAGGGGAGAGATAATCGGCATCTAATATTGCGCGGTCTTGTCCACGATATTTTTGAGCGGTTCGCCACGCTCATAAGACTCAAGCTGCGCTATGACTTCCGGAACCAACGCTTGGGGGCTGGAACTTGCAGCTGCATGCGGCGTGATGACGACCTGCGGATGTGCCCACAGCGGGCTACCCTTAGGCAATGGCTCGGTTTTGAACACGTCGAGCGTCACAGCTGACAGCATGCCTCGATCAAGCGCGGCAAGGATATCGGGTTCGTTCTGCAAGCCGCCGCGACCGGCGTTGATCAATACCGGCGCACCAAGCGGACCCTCGGCCTTCATCTGTGCGAACATGCTCATCGACAAAATCCCTTTAGTCTCTGGCGTCAAAGGCAGCAGACAAACCACGATGTCCACATCCTTGAGGAAATCCTTCAGTCCATCCTTGCCGAAGTGGCTCGTGACGCCCTCGATGGTTTGCAGGCGGCGGCTCCATCCGCTGACGCGGAAGCCGAGATTGCGCAATTTCTGCGCAGCATCACGTCCAAGCACACCGAGGCCGAGAATGCCAACCGTCACTTCATGTGCAGCGGGCTGGCGTCGATCCTCATGCCAGACCTTCTGGGTCTGCTGCTGGCGATAGCGGAGGCCGAGCCTGTGATGGTCGAGCACCTGCCATACGACATATTCGCTCATGCGCATGGTGAGGTCCGGCGAAACGATGCGCACGATGGGAACATCCGGAATCTGGTGATCATGGAAGATATGATCGACACCGGCGCCGAGCGAGAAGATGACCTCAAGATTAGGCAGGTCCATAAGAGATCCCGGCCGCTGTTTCCACACCAACGCGTAACGAATCTTGTCCTTGGCCGTGTCGGCATCGAGCACAAGCTTGCGCACTGGCGCGGCCTTGGCAAATTCGGTTTGCCAGACATCCGGGTCCCAGCCCGTCACCGCCAACAAGATTGTGTCATCCGCATTCCCAGTCATTCGCTCACCGCTCCCTGTTCGGCCGTTTCTATCCTGAAGGCCGCAGCCATCAGGGCTTTTGTATAATCGCTCTTGGGCCGTGCGAAGATTTCCTCCGAAGGGCCATATTCCACTGCCTTCCCATTGCGCATCACCAGCACGTCATTGGCAAGTGCCTTGACCACCTTCAAGTCGTGGCTGATGAAAAGGTAAGCCAGATTATGCTTTTGCTGCAACGAGCGCAAAAGGTCGACGACCTGCGCTTGCACGCTCATGTCAAGCGCGGACGTCGGCTCATCGAGCATGACAAAACGCGGGTTGAGCACCATGGCGCGTGCGATTGCGATGCGTTGACGTTGACCACCGGAGAACTCGTGCGGGTAACGGAAACGGTTTTCCGGATCAAGATTGACTTCTTTAAGCGCGGCGACGACGCGCGCATCCCGTTCACCCACTGAAAGCTTCGGCTCATGCACCTGCAAACCTTCGGCAATAATGTCGGTAACCGACATGCGCGGAGAGAGAGAGCCGTAGGGATCCTGAAACACAATCTGCAGTTCGCGGCGCAGTGGCCGCATCTGTTTGAACGAATATTGGTTGATGTCCTTGGTCCCGAAACGGATTACGCCCTCGGACGAAATCATGCGCGACAGGGCGAGACCAAGCGTCGTCTTGCCCGAACCGGATTCGCCGACGACACCAAGCGTCTGCCCAGCCCGGATCGTGACGTCGATGCCATCGACCGCCTTCACGTAATCAACGGTTTTGCGCAGAAAGCCCTGTTTGATCGGGAACCAGACCTTGAGGTTCTCGCCGCGCATTACCGGTTCAGCCGAAAGGTCTGCAGATGGCGGATTGCCCTTCGGTTCTGCCGCGAGCAGATGCTTCGTATATTCGTGCTGCGGATTGTCGAATATCTGCTTCGTTGGACCGGTTTCGACGATCTTGCCGCCTGTCATCACGCAGACGCGGTCGGCTATTTTGCGCACAATGCCGAGGTCATGGGTGATGAAGAGCATCGACATGCCCTGTGCGGCTTTCAACTCCGCAAGCAGTTTCAGAATCTGCGCCTGCACTGTCACATCGAGCGCAGTGGTCGGCTCGTCGGCAATCAGCAGTTTCGGCTTGTTGGCAAGCGCCATGGCGATCATCACGCGCTGGCGCTGCCCGCCGGAAAGCTGGTGCGGGTAAGCGTTCATGCGTTTTTCCGGCTCGCGAATGCCAACTTCCTCCAGCAGTGCCAGAGTGCGCTGACGCGCCGCCTTGTCGCCCATGCCCTGATGCAACTTCAGCACTTCACTGATCTGCTTTTCAATCGGATGCAGCGGATTGAGCGAAGTCATCGGCTCCTGGAAGATCATGGTGATGTCATTGCCGCGGACTCGGCGCAGATCATTTTCATCCTTGTCCAGGAGGTCCTCACCATTGAACAGGATCTGGCCCGATGGATGTGATGCGGGCGGATAGGGCAGCAGCTTAAGGATCGACAGGGCAGTTACAGACTTACCGGAACCGGATTCTCCGACCAGCGCGACTGTCTCGCCCTGAGCGATATCGAAAGAGATGCGATCGACGGCAAGCGACTCTTTGCCGTTCTGGGTGAAGGCGACTGACAAATCGCGTACTGAAAGTAGAGCGTTCATTTGAAAGCCTTGCGCGGATCGAATGCGTCACGGGTCGCTTCACCGACGAAAATCAGCAGCGATAGCATCAGCGATATGACGATGAAACCGGTGAGGCCGAGCCATGGCGCTTGAAGATTGTTCTTACCTTGCGCCAGCAACTCGCCAAGCGATGGCGATCCCGGCGGAAGGCCAAAACCGAGGAAATCAAGCGATGTCAGCGTGGTGATCGATCCATTGAGAATGAAGGGGAGGAACGTCAAGGTGGTCACCATCGCGTTGGGCAGCAGATGCCGGAACATAATCGTGCGGTCGCGCACACCGAGCGCGCGAGCTGCATTGACGTATTCAAAATTGCGGGCGCGCAGGAATTCGGCCCGCACGATGCCGACGAAGCTCACCCACGAGAACAACAGCATGATGCAAAGTAGAATCCAGAAGCCCGGCGGCAGGATCGAGGCCATGATCAGAAGCAGATAAAGAGTTGGAACAGAGGACCAGATTTCGATAAAGCGCTGGGCGATAAGGTCGAGCCAGCCGCCGAAATAGCCTTGCAAGGCGCCGGCGGTAACGCCAATGACCGCCGAAGCGGCAGTCAGGATGAGGCCAAACAACACCGAGATGCGGAAGCCATAAAGCGCACGGGCGAAAACATCGCGTGCCTGATCGTCGGTGCCAAGAATGTTCAAATTGCCAAAGGTGCAGTTCGGATCGTTGACCCCTTGCGGATAACGGGCGCAGCGCTCTTCGGGCGTAAATAGCCAAAAGGGTTTGGAGGGTGCCGTATCGGGCAACTCATTGTTGACCGTGCGATAGGAATAGCGAACCGGCGGCCAAATCGCCCAGCCATTGGCATTGATTTCGTCCTGAATCACCGGATCACGATAGTCAGTAACCGCATAGAAGCCGCCGAACTTTTCCTCAGGGTAATCGACCAGAACCGGAAAGAGGATTTCGCCCTTGTAGGAGACGAGGATTGGCCTGTCGTTGGCAATGAACTCGGCGAACAGCGAGGCAATGAACAGGAACAGGAATATCCACAACGCCCACCAGCCGCGGCGGTTGGCCTTGAAATTCTGCCAGCGACGAGCGTTGAGCGGCGACAGGCGTGGACGCCGAACCGGGATGGCGGGGGCGCGTAAAACCTCGCTCGCCATCAGACATCCCTCCGTTCAAAATCGATCCGCGGATCGATCCACGTATAGAGAAGATCGGAGAGGAGACTGACGACGACGCCGACAAGTGCGAAGATATAGACGGTGGCAATCACTACCGGATAATCGCGGTTGATGATCGATTCATAGCCCAGCAACCCCAGGCCATCGAGCGAGAAAATCGCCTCGATCAAAAGCTGGCCCGTAAAGAAAATCGAAATGAAGGCGCTCGGAAAGCCGGAAATCACGATCAGCATAGCGTTGCGGAAGACGTGTCCGTAGAGGATTTTGCGCTCGCTGAGCCCCTTGGCGCGCGCTGTGGTTACATACTGCTTGCGAATCTCGTCGAGGAACGAATTCTTCGTGAGCAGTGTCGTCGTCGCGAAGGCGGAAAGCAGCATGGCGGTCAGCGGCAGCGCGAGATGCCATGCATAGTCGACGATCTTGCCGAAAAACGAGAGCTGCGAGAAATTGTTCGAGGTCAGCCCGCGCAACGGAAACCAGTCGAAGAACGAGCCACCTGCGAAGAACACGATCAGCATGATACCGAAGAGAAAGCCCGGGATCGCATAGCCAACGATGATGACACCGCTGGTCCAAATATCGAAGGTCGAGCCGTCCTTGATCGCCTTGCGTATGCCGAGTGGAATCGAGATCATATAGGAGAGGAGCGTCATCCACAGGCCAAGCGATATGGAGACAGGGAGCTTTTCCTTGATGAGATCAATGACACTGATATCGCGGAAATAGCTCTTGCCGAAATCGAAGCGCACATAATTCCACATGAGAAGACCGAAGCGCTCCAGCGGAGGCTTGTCGAGGCCGAATTGCTTTTCCAGACTGGCGATGAATGCCGGGTCGAGGCCCTGTGCACCGCGATATTTTGAATTGCCCTCGCCAAGGCCAAGCTGATCCTGGCTCTGGCCGAAATCCGCACCGCCGCCGCCGATGCGGTCCATGGCATTGCCGCCCTGGCCGGTAAGTTGTCCGATAATGCGCTGTACCGGGCCGCCTGGGACAAATTGTACGATGACGAAGCAGACAAGCAAAACCCCGAACAGTGTCGGAACCATCAAAACGAGACGGCGAAGGATATAGGCTCCCATCAGGAGCTCCCTCTCAACATCGCTAAAATATCAAATCTTGCCAATTGCCTTCGCCTTTGCTTCGTCGAGCCACCACAACGTCTCAACCGGAAAACCGTAATCGGGTTTCGGCTCCTTGAAGCCGAACATGTCCCAATAGGCGATCGGATGATTCGCTGCATACCAATTTGGAATCCAGTCGCGTCTTATACGCAAGAGTCGATCAAGAACACGCAAGATTGAAATCAATTCCGTACGGGAGTGCGCCTCGCTGACTTTCGCGATAAGCGCATCGATAACCGGGTCGGCAGTGCCGGGAAAATTCCACGAGCCGGGTATGCTGGCGGCCTTCGAGCCGAACATGATCTCCAGAGATTCACGCGTTGGGGTAGCATCGAGCATATAGGCGATGCCCATCATGTCGAAATCAAAATCCTGCAGGCGCAGTTGATATTGCGAGGGATCGACAAGGCGCAAAAAGGCATTGATGCCTATTGCCTTGAGATTGTTGATGAAGGGCGAATAGACTCGCGTGAAAACCTCGGCCTGAATAAGCATTTCAACGTTGAGCGGTTTGCCTCCAGCATCGACCAACTGATTGCCCTCTCGCTTGAAGCCGGCCTGGCCCAGAAGCTCGGAAGCGCGGCGCAAGTTCTTGCGGTCGCGGCCTGAACCGTCGGACGGCGCTTGCAATAGCGCCTCGTTGAAGATGGCTTCGGGTAACTTGTCCCGAAACGGCTCCATGAGTGCCAGTTCTTCTGGCGAAGGCTTTCCCGTGGCACGAAAATCCGACTGTTCGAACAGCGATTGTGAACGGTCGTAGCGACCATAGAACAGGTTTTTCTGTGTCCATTCGAAATCGAAACACAAGGCGATGGCTTCGCGAACACGTGGGTCGCGGAAATGTTCGCGGCGCTGGTTCAAGGCCCAGGCCTGCATTTGCGGGCGTTTTTCACCGGAAAAGTCCCGCTTGATAACGCGCTTTTGCTGGATTGCAGGAAAATCATATTCCGTCGCCCATGTCTTGGCGGTGGATTCCAGACGGAAGAAGATATCGCCTTTCTTGAAGGCTTCGAACTCCGGCTGGCGGTCGCGGTAGAAATCGATGCGGATCCGGCTGAAATGGTTGAAACCGCGCATGACCGGCAGGTCTCGTCCCCAATAGTCCTCGACGCGCTCATATTCGATGCGCTGGCCGACCGAAACGCTGCCAACCCGGTAAGGTCCCGAGGCCAGGGGCGACTCGAGCGTCGAGGCATCGAAATCGCGCGTGTCGTACCAGGTTTTTGAGAGAATTGGCATGATACTGGCGATGTCGAGAATGGCGCGGTCGGAATGCTTGCCGCTAAAGCTGATACGCAGGGTGTGATCGTCGACTGCGACGATCTCCTTCATCTCGGTCAGCAATAACAAAAGCGAAGGGTGCCCCTTCTTCTGTATCGTCTGATAGCTGAAAACCACATCATGCGCGGTGAGGGGCGAGCCATCGTGGAACCGGGCTTCGTGGCGTAGTTTGAAGGTGAATGTATTGCGGTCGCCGGAGACAGTCACTGTTTCCGCCACCAGCCCATATATGGAGTCTGGCTCGTCCAGTGCGGTTTCCATCAACGTATCAAAACATAGCTCCATGCGCGGCGGCGCATCGCCCTTGGGCGAGAAGCTGTTCAGCGTATTGAAGGTCTGCGTTGACTGGTTGAAAAACCAGCTCCATGGCGAGAAGGCGAAGGTGCCGCCTTTGGGGGCATCGGGACTGGCGTAGTCGAAATGTGTGAAATCCTTGGGATATTTCAGCTCGCCAAATGCTGAAAGCCCATGCAGAGGCACACCGGTCGCGACTTCCGACAGCGCAAGGCGCGGCGCCAATGCCGTCAGGATCGTCGCGCTTGATATTTTCAGAACATCGCGGCGGGTAGGTCGCGTCATTCGGCGCGCGCCTTCAGAGCCTGTTCCTTGGCAGTATCGATCCACCAGGAGAATGGGTCGATTCCCGTGTATTCGGGTTGCTTCTCCGGAATGCCGAACTTGTTCCAGTACGCAATTTTGATTCTGTCATCATACCATTGCGGAACCACGTAATAATTCCAGAGCAACACCCGGTCGAGCGCATGCGTCGCTGCAACAAGCTCATCACGATCCTTTGCGAAAATCACCCGATCGACCAGCTTGTCGACAGCCGGGTTCTTGATACCCATGTAATTACGGCTTCCCGGCGTGTCTGCTGCGGCCGAACTCCAGAAGTCGCGTTGCTCGTTGCCTGGCGACAGACTTTGGGCCATGACGACGTTTGGTGTGGTGATATCAAAATCGAAGTCGTTGAGCCGGGACGTGTATTGTGCGCTATCCACGACGCGAATCTGTGCGTCGATACCGAGCTTGCGCAGATTTGCCATGAACGGCCCGATAAAGCGCTCAGCTGATGGATCATCTGCCAGAAACTCGATGGTCAATGGCTGTCCCGTTTGGGTATTGACGAGCTTTCCATTCTTTTGGTCGTAACCGGCCGCTTTCAGAAGCTGAACGGCATGGCGCAGATTATCCCGCTGCGATTGCGGCGTGTCGTAGACCGGGAGCTTGAATTCCTTGGTGAAGACTCCTTCGGGCACTTGCCGCTTTACAGTCTCCAGGATTTCGAGCTCCTTGCCGCTCGGCAATCCGTTGGAAGCGAGCTCGGACCCGGCAAAATAGCTGTTAATGCGCTTGTACTGGCCAAAGAACAGGTTCTTGCTCATGCTTTCAAAATCGTAGGCCCAGTTCAAGGCCTCGCGTACTCTCGGGTCCTTGAACTTGTCGCGCCTCGTATTGATCAGGAATCCCTGCATGCGGCCCGATGAGCGGAGCGGAAACATCGCCTTGATAACGTCGCCACGCGCAACAGCCGGAAAATCATAACCGCGCATCCAGCGGCCAATGCTCGCTTCGCCTCGATAATCCTCAAAGCCGCCCTTCTTGAAGGCCTCCCAGGAGGCATTCTGGTCGCGAAAATATTCATAGCGGATATGGTCGAAATTATTGCGACCGACATTGACCGGGAGGTCTTTGCCCCAATAGTTTTCGACACGAGCCCAGACAATCGTTTTACCCGGAACGACGCTCTCGATCTTGTAGGCCGAGGATCCAAGCGGGATCTCCATTGTCGGCTTGGTAATATCGCGCTTCTTGCCGGAGGCGTCTGTCCCTTCCCACCAATGTTTGGGCAAGACGACAAGATCGCCCATGATATTCGGCAGTTCCCTGTTGCCGCCGCTGGTAAAAGTGAAGGTTACCTCGCCGTCGCCGGTTTTTTCGGCCTTTTCAACGTCGTGGTAATACTTGTTGTAAAGCGGGCTCTGCGCCTTCAAGACGTTGAAGGACCAGATCACGTCGTCGACTGTAATGGGCTCGCCATCGTGCCATTTCGCGGCGGGATTGAGCTTGAACTTGACCCAGGAAAAGTCGTCGGGATAAGCGAGGGATTGAGCGATCAGTGGGTAGTTTGTTCCGACCTGATCAAGGGATTGGCTCATCAGTGTATCGTAGAGTTGGCCGCCTCCCAATGCACCCAATCCTGAAGCGGGCGTACCCTGGACGACGTAAGGATTGAGGCTGTCGAAACTACCCTCGCTGGTCTGGTTGAGTGTTCCGCCCTTGGGTGCATCCGGATTGACATAATCATAGTGCTTGAAATCGGCGCCGTATTTCAGCTCGCCCAGAAGACTTGTCCCTGTCCGCCATTCCGGCTCTGCGGCTTGAGCTATCTGAACGGTGCCAGCGGTAGCGATGGCAAGGAGAGCGAGGCTGGCAACGAAGGGGCGAAATCGCAAATCAAATCTCCACAGGTTCTCTTTGCCGGTAGTCTAAGAGAAAATGCGGCAGAGAACAGGCCTTCACCGAAAAAACCCAACCAGAACGCAAAAGCCGGGCGCTGGGCCCGGCTTTTGCGAAATGGCTATCGAACTCAGTTGGCGGGTGCTGGCTGAGCCGGAGCAGCAGGTGCAGCCCCATCGGCTGGCTTCTCACCTGCTGGCGCAGCGGGAGCGGCACCCTCAGCCGGCTTCGCCGCCGCATCTGCGGGCTTTGCCGCATCGCCTGCTGGCGCCGCAGCTGCATCGGCAGTCGGCAGCGGCTTAGGACTATCGGACAGCGTGCGCAGATAAGCGATCAGATCGGCGCGTTCATTGTCCTTCTTGTCGCCGGCGAAGCCCATGGCTGTGCCCTTGATGTAGCCCTTCGGAGAAGTCAGGAAGTGGTTGAGGTGGTCATAGGTCCACTTCTCCTGGCCGCCCTTGGAGAAATCCTTGATGGCGCCCGAATAGCCGAAGCCCGGATGGGTTGCGATCGGACGGTCGACAATATCCCAGAGATTGGGACCAACCTTGTTCGGGCCATCCTTCTCACCGGTGTGGCAAGCCTGGCAGCGCTTGAAGACCGCTTCGCCGCGTGTCGCATCGGCAGAAGCGAGAAGCGTTGCAATCGGCACAGCTGCCGCAGGGGCGGCTTCACCGCCTGCGCCGCCAGCTTCGGGCTCAGCGGCCTGGATGATATAACCGGGCTTTTCAGGTGCGTGAGAATCGAAAAAAGCATCGGACAGGATGCCTGCCGACATGACAACGAAAACGGTTGCCAGAAACGCCATGGCATATTTGTTGAATGCGCTCGATTCCATCGTCGATCATTGCTCCACTTGTGTCCTGTTCAAGTACACTGAATACAAAGTCGATAGCGGCGCTTGCTGTGCAGTGCCGGAGCTTTGTGTTCAGCACACTTGCTTAGGTTCTCAATATCTGGTCAATGCAGATCGCTGCATTTTTCGACAAGAGTCCCCTCGTGATCGCGCGGAAACTAGGTCTTTTACTCAAGACTTGCAACACATATAAGGGCGGTTCTGCCTGAGACTTTTTGACACCGTAGGCGTGTTTGCGATGATGAAAATACTGACACTTATCCCGGCGAGAATGGCTTCGACCCGGCTCCCGGACAAGCCACTGGCTGATATCGCCGGCAAGCCGATGATCGTGCATGTGGCGGAACGAGCGCGGGCTGCGGGACTTGGCCGCACCGTGGTCGCAACGGATAATCTCGACGTCAAAGCGGCGGTCGAAGCGCACGGGCTTGAGGCGGTGATGACGCGCAATGATCACGAATCCGGTTCCGACCGCATTTATGAAGCATTGCTGGCCCTTGATCCCGACGGCAATGTCGACGCGGTGGTCAATGTTCAGGGTGACCTGCCGACCATCGAGACGGAAATCATAAAGCGTGCACTGCTACCGCTGCAGAACGGACCCGCCGACATAGGCACGCTCGGTGTCGAAATAAGGCGCGAGGATGAGAAGACCAATCCCAACGTAGTGAAGATCATTGGCTCGCCCACGGGGAAAGACCAACTGCGCGCGCTGTATTTTACCCGCGCGACCGCGCCTTGGGGCGAGGGGCCGCTCTACCACCATATCGGGCTTTACGCCTATCGCCGCGCCGCTCTCGAACGTTTTGTAGGCCTCGGACCTTCGCCTCTGGAACGCCGCGAGCGGCTTGAACAGTTGCGCGCGCTAGAGGCTGGCATGCGGATCGATGTGGAAATCGTCGATTCGGTGCCGCTGGGCGTCGATACGGCCGAAGACCTCGAACGCGCACGAGACATTCTCACTTCTATATAAGGCAGTCTATCATGGCAAAGACCAACCGCATCTCTTTCCAGGGTGAACCTGGCGCGAACTCCGATACGGCGTGTCGCGACATGTTCCCGGATATGGAGCCGATGCCGTGCCCGACATTCGAGGATGCGTTCAACGCGGTTGAAAGCGGTGCGGCAGATCTCGCAATGATCCCTATCGAGAATACGATCGCCGGTCGCGTCGCAGACATCCACCATCTGCTGCCGGAATCTCGCCTGCACATTGTCGGCGAATACTTCCTGCCGATCCATTTTCAGCTGATGGTGTTACCGGGAACGAAACGTAACGAGATCACCTCGGTCCACAGCCATATTCATGCACTCGGCCAATGCCGCAAGTATATTCGTCAGAACGGCTGGAAGCCGGTGATTGCCGGTGATACGGCGGGAGCGGCGCGCCTCGTTGCGGAGGTCAAGGACAAGACGATGGCTGCACTGGCGCCGCGGCTTGCATCCAGTTTATACGGCCTCGATATCCTCGAAGAGGACGTGGAGGACACTGAAAACAATGTGACGCGCTTCGTGGTTTTGACCAAGACCAAGAAGTGGGCGCCGCGTAGGTCCGACGAACTCATGATGACCACCTTCGTCTTCCGCGTTCGAAATGTTCCTGCCGCGCTTTACAAGGCGATGGGCGGTTTTGCCACCAACATGGTCAACATGACGAAGCTCGAAAGCTATCAGATCGATGGCAAGTTCACTGCAACGCAGTTTTATGCCGACATCGAGGGCCATCCAGACGACAAGAAC
Source organism: Candidatus Phyllobacterium onerii (assembly GCF_028331445.1). Lineage (GTDB taxonomy): Bacteria > Pseudomonadota > Alphaproteobacteria > Rhizobiales > Rhizobiaceae > Phyllobacterium > Phyllobacterium onerii. The sequence continues at coordinate 55,746 of NZ_JAQMHX010000001.1, forward strand.
GTGGCGCATGCGCTGGACGAGCTGGAATTCTTCTCCAAGGAAGTGCGGATCCTCGGTGTCTATCCCGCCGATACGACTTTCCGCAGTGCGCAGAGCAAAGAAGAATAGAACCTAGACTCCGCTCTGGACCCAACTGCGAATGAGGTGCGCAGCGATGGCGCCTGGCGGCGGGGTCATCAGCCCGTCAGGATGGCTGCGATCGAGCATCGCGACAACTTCCTCGCGAGAGAACCAGCGCCCGTCTTCAAGTTCGGCTTTGTCGAGCGTGAATTGGTCGGAGAGTGCCTCCGCATGGCAGCCTATCATCAGTGAATAGGGGAAGGGCCAGGGTTGGCTGGCATGGTAGAGCACGCGGCCGACCGGCAGGTTCGTTTCCTCGAACGTCTCGCGACGCACGGCATTTTCGATCGTTTCACCTGGTTCGATGAATCCCGCGAGGCAGGAATACATGCCCGGGCCGAAGTGCGCACCGCGTGCCAGAAGACACTTGTCTTCGTATACTACCATCATGATCGCAACCGGATCGGTGCGCGGAAAATGCTGTGCCTCGCAATTGGGACAGGTGCGCCGGTAGCCTCCATCGCGCATCACGGTTTCGGTGCCGCACCGGCCGCAGAACTTGTGATTCTCGTGCCATGTCAGCAACGAAACAGCCTGCGCCATCGCGCCAAGCTGGTCTGGCGGGACGAGGCCTTGCGTATAGACGGAACGGTAGTCGAAAGCCTTGATCGAATCCGGCAAGGCTGCAAAATCGAAGCCGCTGATGGAGGCAAGGACCGGAATATCGTCCTGCATGCCGAGATAGATGGTCTTGTCCGTTGCCGGTAACAGTGCTGTTGCGTCTTGCAGACTGAATAGCGCACTGCCCGTGTCGCCACCCATAACCAGCACCTGGCCCTGACCAGTGAGTAGGATGCGAGCTTTGGCATTGGCAAGCGCCGCGGCCACCACATCGTCGTTGCGCTTTTCTGAATGGCGGTTGATTCTGTTTCCGGCAAAGCCGACGAAATGGCTTGGCTCCATATCCGGAGCATCGAAGAGGCTAAAAGGCATGGGATGGAACTCCAGAGAGCCTCCGGCGTGGGAAGCCAAGTATATTGAGTAACTAGATAGCCTTCAGTATGGCGTTCGCAAAGGCCTTTGCTTCTTTTTCCTCATAAGGATCGCGCTTCCCAAAGCCCCAGACTGGTCCGGGCCAGGCGGGATCGCCGCTGTTGCGCGCGATGACATGCAGATGCAGCTGGCGGACAATATTCCCGATGGCGGCTGTGTTAATTTTTTCGCAGTTGACCACGGTTTTCAGTGCCTGCGCGGCGATTCCCGCCTCGAAGGTGAGCATCGTCTGATCGAGCGGGGTCATTTCATGGATCTCGCAGATGTTCGGGCGCTGTGGAACCAGGATCAGCCATGGCCAGCGGCGGTCATTCATCAGGCGCAGGTCGCAGAGACCCAGTCTCGCAATGGAAAACGTGTCAGCTGCAAGCTTGCGATCGAGTTCGAACATCATGATTTGCGACAAATAGCAGTTTTTTCGGCTGTACGCTTGCTTTTTGCGCGTGAATTGCCGATATGAGCCTCGGGAGGTTGGTGGTGGACGAGCCACTCGCCAACCGGGTCAGGTCCGGAAGGAAGCAGCCCCAACGAGCCAGGCACGGGTCGCCGTGCCAGCCTCCCACCCTTTCTTCTTTGTCACCTTGCCTGTGTCAAAGCCGTTATCGGCATTGACGCTGCGGTGTATGGCGGTCCAAACTTGCGCGACACGAGTAGATCAAAAGCAGGAGCGGAATGAACACCATGGCAGACAGCGCCTATCGCGTGCTCGCCCGCAAATATCGCCCGCAGAATTTTGACGATCTGATCGGCCAGGAGCCGATGGTCCGTACATTGACCAATGCGTTCGAGACCGGCCGCATTGCGCAGGCATGGATGCTGACGGGCGTCCGTGGGGTCGGCAAGACGACGACTGCACGGATCCTCGCACGCGCGCTCAACTATAAGACAACTGACATCGACAAGCCGACGATAGATCTTTCTGTGCCGGGCGAACATTGCCAGGCGATCATGGAAGGTCGTCATGTCGACGTGATCGAGATGGATGCCGCTTCGCACACGGGTATCGACGATATCCGCGAGATTATCGAGCAGGTGCGCTATCGTCCCGTTTCTGCGCGGTACAAGGTCTACATCATCGACGAAGTGCACATGCTCTCCAATCAGGCCTTCAACGGCCTGTTGAAGACTCTCGAAGAGCCACCGCCCCATGTAAAATTCATCTTTGCCACCACGGAAATCCGCAAGGTTCCGATTACTGTTTTGTCGCGCTGCCAGCGCTTTGATCTGCGCCGTATCGACACAAGTCTCCTGATCGAGCATTTGAAGAAGATTGCCGGCCTTGAGGCAATCACGGTCGACGATGCATCGCTGAGCATGATTGCCCGGGCGGGCGAAGGTTCGGTCCGCGATTCGCTCTCAATCTTCGATCAGGCGATTGCCCACGGCGCGGGCACCGTTGATGGCGAGGCCGTCCGTTCAATGCTCGGTCTTGCCGATCGGGCTCGCATCATCGACTTGTTTGAGATGCTGATGCGCGGCGACGTTGCATCTGCCCTGCGCGAATTTCGGGCGCAATATGATGTGGGTGCCGACCCGAGCGTTGTGCTGACCGATCTTGCCGATTTCAATCATCTGGTGACGCGCATCCGCTTCACGCCCGACGTGGCCGATGACATTTCCCTATCGGAAGATGAGCGGACACGAGGCAAGGATTTTTCAGAGAAGCTTTCCATCCGGGTGCTGTCGCGCACCTGGCAGATGCTGCTCAAAGGTATAACCGAAGTCGACAATTCCAGTCGGCCCGTGCAGGCAGCGGAAATGCTGCTGATCCGGCTTGCCCATGCTGCCGACCTGCCGACGCTGGACGAGGCGTTGAAATCGCTGGAGGAGGGTGGACCGCTTGCCGCTCAGGCTCCGCGCAGCGATGGCCCGCGTCCCGGAAATGGCGGGGGAGCCGTGGCACGTTCGACCGATGCGATCGCTTCGTCGCGCGGTTTGGTCAGCTCCAATGGTGGTGCCACCATGCGTCTGGTCGAACCTGCTGCAAGGTCCGAGCCTATCCCTCCGCCGGTAATTGAAGAGTCGGCGCCGACGGTGCCCGTCAACAGCATCGAGGATATAATCGCGCTGGCGGAAAAGCAGCGCGACATGCAGTTCAAGATCATGGTCAAGAATTGCGTGCGGCTTGTCAGCATCAGGCCCGGTCGGCTTGAAATCAATTTGACGGAAAATGCACCGAAGACGCTTTTGACGGATATGTCGCAGAGGTTGAGCGACTGGACCGGCATTCGCTGGATGGTTTCGCTGTCGCGCGAGCAGGGCACTGCGACGATCAACGAGACCGAAACTGCGAAACGCGATTCACTTTTGAGCGATGCAAGGTCAGATCCGGATGTTGCGGCTATCCTGTCAAGATTTCCGGGCGCGAAGATTATAAATGTGCGCATCGCCGCGCCAGCCGGACAGGCGGACAGCGAAATCATCGAGGGTGCGGCTACCAGTGGTGATACGCTGGCACCCATCGAAGAAGACGATTGAAAAAACAGGAGTTTTCCATGCGTGACATTATGGGCATGATGAAACAGGCCAAGGAAATGCAGGCCAAGATGGCGGCCATGCAGGAAGAGATTTCTGCTCTTGAAGCGGAAGGCCAAGCAGGGGGCGGCCTCGTTACAGTAAAGCTTTCAGGCAAGGGCGCGCTCACTGCCCTGACCATCGATCCCTCCCTGTTCAAGGAAGACGATATCGAGGTCATCGAAGACTTGATCATCGCGGCGCACAACGAGGCCAAGACGAAGGTCGAGGCGATTATGGCGGAGAAAACACAGGCGCTGACCGCAGGCCTGCCAATCCCGCCCGGATTCAAGCTGCCGTTTTAGCCGCTCTGGCGGCAACCATGGATATATTGAAGGTTGGCGGCAACGCATGCAGGGTTGTGCTTTTCAGCAGGGTGTTCGCTACAGTTGTTGCGCGTCGTGATTCCCTAAAGTGCTAAATTGCTCTACACCCACGCTATGTCGAAACGAATCGCCGGTCCCGAAATTGAGCGTCTGATCCAGCTCCTGGCCAAAGTGCCGGGCCTCGGGCCACGTTCGGCGCGCCGGGCCGCACTGCATCTGATCAAAAAGAAAGAAGCTCTCCTAATACCGCTTGGCTCTGCCATGCAAGATGCCGCTGAAAAGGTGCGCATCTGCTCGACGTGCGGCAACGTCGATACATCTGACCCATGCATGATCTGTACCGACCCGCGGCGGGAGCGAGCGACACTGATCGTTGTCGAAGACGTGTCTGATCTCTGGGCGCTGGAGCGTGCCGGGTCAATGAACGTGCGCTATCACGTGCTTGGCGGGCGTCTGTCGCCCCTGGATGGCATAGGGCCAGACGATCTCAATATTGCGTCGCTCGTCGGGCGGGTGGCGGAAGGTGAGATCAAGGAGGTAATCCTTGCGGTCAACGCTACCGTCGAGGGCCAGACAACAGCACATTATATTACGGACCAGCTTTCAGGGCTTGATATTCGCGTCACCCGGCTCGCCCATGGCGTCCCTGTTGGCGGCGAGCTCGACTATCTCGACGAAGGAACATTGACCGCCGCGCTGCGGGCTCGAACATCGCTGTAGGGAGAACGTTTTTGATCGCAAGCCTGGCGAGATTTGGCATCGTATTGATTGGAATGCTTCTGAGTTCTTCAGCGTTTGCCGTATCGAAGACAGAGGTCGAATCACAATTTGAAACCTGGTTGGCTAATGATCTCTGGCCAGAAGCCAAGTCGAAAGGTATTTCCAAGGCGAACTTCGATCAGGCGTTCTCGGGTGTCTCGCTCAATTTTGATCTGCCGGACCTGGTGATGCCCGGTGAAAAACCGCAGACACCGAAGAAGCAAACTCAATCCGAATTCGGTTCGCCCGGCAAGTATTTCAATGACAAGACGATCAATGCGGTTACGTCAGGCGGGACCGCACGGGCCGGCAAATATTCGCGCATCTTGAAGGTAGTCGAGGCGAAATATGGTGTGCCGGGTGAGATCGTCCTTGCGATCTGGGGGCGCGAAAGCGGCTACGGCAGTGTCAAAATTCCCAACAATGCGTTTACCGTGCTCGGCACCAAGGCTTTCATGGCGACGCGCAAGGATATGTTTCGCGAAGAGCTGATCGCCGCGCTGGAGATCGTCCAAAAAAATTATATCGGCGTAGGCAGCATGAAAAGCTCCTGGGCTGGGGCCTTGGGCCAGCCACAATTCATGCCGAGTTCATATCTCGAACACGCCGTCGACTTCGATGGGGACGGCAAACGTGACATCTGGAATTCCGTGCCGGACACGCTCGGGTCCATCGCGCACTACCTTGCGCAATATGGCTGGCAGAAGGGCCGTGACTGGGGTTACGAAGTCAAAGTTCCGGGTAATGTCAGTTGTGCACTGGAAGGTCCTGACCAAGGCAAGCCTTTTGCAGCCTGGGAAAAGCTGGGCATTGCCCGCGTCAACGGCAAGCCATTTCCTTCCGGCGAGACCAAACGTGAAGGCTTTCTGCTGATGCCTGCGGGACGGCATGGCCCGGCCTTCATCGTTACCAAGAACTTCTATGTAATCAAGGAATACAATATGAGTGATCTCTATGCGCTGTTCATCGGCCATGTCGGAGATCGTATCGCACACGGCGCAACAGGTTTTTCCGCCGGTTGGGGCGATGTCGGCGGACTCTATCGTTCGGATATCGCGGGGCTTCAGCGGGTTCTGGAAAAGAAGGGTTATGATGCGGGCGGTGCGGATGGATTCCCGGGTTTCAAAACCCGTCGCTCAATTGGCGATTGGCAGGCGAAACAGGGCCTGGCGCCTACGTGCTTTCCCGATAAGGATTTAATCGCCGCGATCAGGTGAACCAACTGTCGCGGGTGCAAATACAGTCTGTCAAAGCTTGCGCGGTTTGCAACCATGCGGCGAAATGCGATCCTGACGTACAATTCGAATGTCAGGAACAAATCAGATGCCAGCTTTGGTCAACGGAAAATGGGTCGAGGGCGAAGTAGCCGCCAGCGAAATGAAGGATGGTGCATTCCACCGCGAGGCGACGCACTTTCGGAGCTGGATTACGGCCGATGGCGCCCCAGATGCTCAAGGGAAACCGACATTCCCAGCCGAACCCCATCGCTATCAGCTCTTCGTCTCCTATCTCTGCCCATGGGCGTCCCGGACTCTGATTTTCCTTAACCTCAAGGGTCTGCGCGACATAATCCGCATTTCCGTCGCTGAACCTGCGATCGGCGAAAATGGCTGGACTTTCGCCAAGGAACAAGACGCCGGGCCGAAGGCGCCGCCGATCCGCTATCTGCATCAGCTCTACACCGCCAGTCAGCCTACCTATACCGGCAAAGTTTCAGTACCGGTGCTTTGGGATCGCACGGAGGGTCAGATCGTCAACAACGAATCCGCTGACATCATTCGAATTTTGAATACCGCGTTCAACGGTTTGACTGGAGATCATCAGGATTTTTATCCGCAGCAGCTGCGTCCCGAAATTGATAAATGGAACGAGCTTATCTACGAGAATATCAACAACGGTGTTTACCGTGCTGGTTTCGCCAAAACTCAATCGTCTTACGAAGAAGCCGCGACGGCTGTCTTCAAGGCGCTGGACAAGGTTGAGGCGCATCTGGCCGACCATCGATATATCGCTGGTCACCATTTGACTGAAGCGGACTGGCGCCTGTTCGTGACGCTGGTGCGCTTCGACGCTGCCTATCATGGCGCGTTCAAATGCAATCTCCGCTGTCTGAAGGATTATCACAATCTTTCCAACTATTTGCGCGAGCTCTACCAGTGGCAGGATGTACGTAACACAGTGAAGATCGACCATATCAAGGCTGGTTACTACTCCATCGCGCATGTCAATCCGACCGGCATCGTACCCATCGGGCCACAAATCGACTTCGAAGGTCCCCACGATCGCGAGCGGTTATTGGGCGAGGGCATCATCCACAGTTAGGATTTAACACTTCCTACCTTGTCATTTATCCCCATATGTGAAAAGATTATTCACAAGAGAAGATATGGGAGGATGACGCGTGAGATCGCAGAGGCAACATCTGCTGGCTGGGGCCTTATGGCCATGACCGATTTTGCGCCCAGCATCGGTGTCTCCTCCACATATCCGAAAGACATGCCGGGAGACCATGCCGCGCTGCCCGTGTGGAACGCCGAGAACTGGTTTTATGAGGATTGGCCGGTTGGACAGAAAATCCGTTCGTTGCGCCGGACAATAGCTGAAAGCGATAGCCACCTGTTCAACATGCTGGTTACGGATATTCACCCGTATGTGCAGGACCAGATGTTTGCCGAGAGCGAGGGCATCTTCGGCAAGCGGCTTGTTGCAGGTGCTTTCGTGTTTTCCGCCGGCCTCGGGCTCGTGGCGACCAACTGCGTCAACGCCTTTTCCTATGGCTATGACAAGTTGCGTTTCATCAAGCCGGTCTTCCTGAATGACACGATCTACGCCATCCGTACCAATCTGGATAAGCGCCCGCGCTACAAGGACTTGGGCCTGATCCGAGCGAGCTATGAAGTGTACAAGAACGAGGGTGAACTCGTTCTGTATTGCGAACATTTGCAGACCGTAAAGTACCAAAATCCCGCCGATTTCGTTGGAAAGACCGAGAAATAATGACTGCTGATAATGAATTGCCGTTGGTGGGCCTGCTTGTCGTCGATATGAGCCAGTTCCTGTCCGGGCCTTATGCTTCACTGCGCCTGATGGATCTTGGCGCTCGTGTTATCAAAATCGAGCGGCCAGATGGAGGTGACCTCTCCCGCCGTCTTTATTTGAGCGATACGGAAATTGGTGGCGACTCGACTATTTTCCATGCGATCAACCGCGCCAAGGAGAGCCTCGCGATTGACATGAAAAACGAGGCTGATCTTGCAGCTTTGAAATCATTGCTCGCCAACGCCGATGTGCTGATCCAGAATTTCCGCCCCGGTGTCATCCAGCGCCTTGGTCTCGACTACGAGACGGTGAGGGCGATCAACCCGCGTCTCGTCTATGCCAGCATTTCAGGCTATGGCGATGAAGGTCCGTGGGTTTCTCGCCCGGGCCAGGATCTGTTGGCGCAGTCTCGTTCTGGTTTGATGTGGTTGAACGGCGACGAGAGCCAAGGGCCAGTGCCATTTGGACTGGCGGTAGGCGATATGCTGGCGGGCGCGGCAATCGTGCAGGGCATTCTCGCCTGTCTTGTCAGGCGCGGCATCACTGGCAAGGGCAGCCACATCGAGACAAGCTTGATGGAATCGCTCATCGACTTCCAGTTCGAAGTTTTGACCACACATTTGAACGATGGCCGGCGCCTGCCAAAACGTTCGGATTTCCGTAGTGCCCATGCCTATCTTTCCGCCCCCTACGGCGTCTACCACACGAAGGACAGCTATCTGGCGCTCGCGATGACCCCGCTACCTAAATTGGCAGACCTTCTCTCGCTCGATGATCTGGCGCCCTACCGCGACCGCCCGGCTACATGGTTCACGGCGCGCGACGACATCAAACGCATTATCGCTGCCCGACTCGAAACCGAGACCACCGATCATTGGCTCGCCATTCTCGAACCGGCCGATATCTGGTGCGCCAAGGTGTTGAATTGGGAGGAGCTTCTGGAAAGTGAAGGCTTCAAGGTTCTCGACATGTTGCAGACCGTGGAGCGCGACGACAATGTTTCGATCCTCACCACGCGCTCGCCAATTCGGGTAAACGGGCTCCGCGCGAAGTTTGATCGGGCCGCACCGCGCATCGGCGAACATAGCGAGGCGATCCGCAAGGAGTTTGGGCTGTGAGCGCAATCAAACTAAAAGGCATGACCTGGAGCCATCCGCGCGGCTATGACCCGATGGTTGCCTGTTCAAAACTCTGGAAAGAGAAGACCGGCATAGACGTCGAATGGGAAAAGCGCTCACTGCAGGATTTCGAGTCCTTTCCCGTCGAGGAGCTGGCACGGGAATATGATCTTATCGTCATTGATCATCCGCATGTCGGCCAGATTACAGCGGAACATTGTCTTGCACCGCTCGATGTGCCGGGGCGTGCGGCAGAGCTGCAAGCGCTTTCCGCCGGGAGCGTCGGGCAGTCCTACCCAAGCTACAATTGGCAGGGGAGGCAATGGGCATTTCCAATCGATACTGCGACGCAAGTTTGTGCTTGGCGGCCTGACCTGCTCGAAGATTCCCCCGCAAACTGGGAAGAAGTAATGGGCCTGGCCAAGGCAGGCAGGGTCTTGCTGCCACTACGCCCGCCTCATTCGCTGATGACTTTTTATACGTTGAGCGGCAATCTTGGTTCACCGTGTGCAGTCCCCGGGCAACTGATTGATCTTGAAAGCGGAATACGTACTTTCGAAATGATGGCTGAAATTGCGGCGCTGATTGATCCTGCGTGCTTCGAAATGGATCCCATTACGGTACTGGAGAGAATGGCCGAGGCCGGTTCGCACATTGCCGGTTCACCGTTGATCTATGGCTACGTTAATTATTCCATCGATGGTTTCAGGCCCAATCTCGTCGCCTTTGCTGATATTCCCGCCGCGGGAGGTGATGGTCCTGCCGGCTCGGCGCTTGGGGGGACGGGCATAGGTGTTTCGGCATTTTCAGCAAATCGCGCCGCGGCTATCGATTTCGCCTACTGGATTGCCGGAGGCGAGGTGCAACGAGGGCCGTATGCGTCAGCCGGTGGGCAACCGGCTCATGCCGACGCTTGGGAAGACGAAACTGTCAATGAGGCAACGGCAAGCTTCTACGCAGCAACGCGCAAAACGCTTGAAGCTGCCTGGGTGCGCCCACGCCATAAGGGGTACATGGCCTTTCAAGAAGCCGCTTCAGATCGGCTCAATACGGGCCTTCTGCAGCGCCACGCTGCGCGAAACGTCATCGACGATCTGAACGCACTATTCCGACAAAGTTTTGCCGGGTAAGAGCTTTCTTACGAGTGCCGGCGCATTTGGCCTGCGCGTCCATATCGCCCTGGACAAATACCAGTCCCTTGCTGGCACTCAGGCGGATTGATCTGGGTTGGTTCGGGCTCGCGTGGTGTCCACGTTGCGTAGGAGCCGCACCCGGCCAAAACAAAGCTGCTGAATAATAATATGGCAGCCATCACGAATTTCATTTTCCGACCCCCGTCTGCAATCTCCACTGCAAACTGATGTGCCGGAATCATCGATGAAAGTCAAAGTTGTGGTGGTGCTGATGCCTGGTTGTAGAGCGACTTGTCCTCCGCAAAGCGCTTCTGTTGATCGACCTCACCGCCATGGACGACCGGATGCGAGTTAATCGCGGTTATGACTGCAAGGGCCGCCAGCGAATTGACATCACGATTGCCGCGATTGAACGCGGTCATCACGGTTTCCGCGATAACTTTCGCGTCTTCCTCCGAGCTTGATTTCACCACAAGCGTCGCAGCTGCCTTGTTGTAGGCGGCTTGCATGACGTTCCAGTCATCCTGGGAGTAGATCGGCTTTGAAGGATTATCGAAAGGCATAGGATTATTCCTTTCCCCTAGACGAAACGAACCCCGACACGGAGGAGAAAATAGCTTCGCAACTGTGGAGTTGCAAATCGAAAAGAATTTACCGGCAGTTGAAAGGGCTTACCGCAGCGCAATATGCTTTTGACCGCTTTCAAATGTGGCAAACGGGAAATCTGGGCTCTAGACAGTCGGTTCTGTTTCCGATCTTTCCCTGACAGCCCGCGACAAGCGCGACCAGCGCTGGCTGAACCAGGGGGTTACCAGTGATATTTTCTCGAAGCGTTGACTGGCAAAGGATGGATCGTGTTCCTCGAAGGTCCAGACCTTGAAATTTGTCAGTTCATGCGGTCCGAATGTGTGGATCAATGGAATATCGGCAGCATCCCGGCCACGCGCTACGACAATCCGCCCGATGCGACGCTGATTGTGACGGGCATCGAATGTGTGCCATTTGCCGCCGAGATAGACCTCGAACCAGGCGTTGAAATCCATTGGCGCTGGATCAGCCGGCACGCCAATATCGCCCAAATAGCCGTTCACATAGCGTGCTGGAATATTCATGCAGCGGCAGAAGGCAACGGCCAGATGCGCGAAATCCCGGCAAACGCCAACACGCTCCTCATGAGCTTGCGCTGCAGTGCGTGTCGATCTGGCAAAACCGTAGCTGAAGGTCAGTCGCTGGTTGACATAGTCAGTTATCGCCTGAACTCGCGACCAGCCGGGTTTGACGTGGCCGAAAAGACTCCACGCCAGATTGCTCAACTCGTCGGTCTCGCAATAGCGGCTCGCCGACAGATATGCCAGACATTCGGTTGGCAACTGGTCGACCCTCACCTCGGCTGCGTTATCGTCGACGGAGTCGGGGAGCCCGTCATCCTTGACGACCGCATCATACTTCAATGAGAGGTTGCCCGCAGGAGCCAGGAGGCGGATGCAGCTGTTTCCGAAAAGGTCGCGAAACGTTTCAAGCTTTGTATCCGGGGTAGCGGTTGGACCACGCTCGCATTGGACGTCTGGTATGCGTTCCGATTCGAGGTTGAGATAGGTCGTCATGGGTGTGGGCTGACTACAGCGAATTGCAATCTCGTAACCGATACGGATCAACATAGGCATATCCTCTAAGGTTTTGAGAAGAACGCTGCGATCCGGTTCAGGTTCCCCGCCAGTAAATTTTAATGGATGCTAGGCTCGCCGTGCGATTCAGGATCTGTTGACTATAGAGCCATAGAATTTGAAACAAATGCGCCGGACGGAAGTTAAGTCCGGAAGATGTGCGGTCAGATTGTTGGCGGTGCACAGGAGTGATTGGAATGGTGATGGCTGCAAAATATCCAGGTTCCCGCCCGCGCGCAGCGGACGTACTGCGAGAACAGGTCGTTCGCTCGGATTTTCGCCATGTGGCCAAAACAGCTCGCCCATCGGAAACGGACAGGAACATCCCCAAATTGCTTCAGGACCTGCTGGATCGACTCGACGAGGCGGAAAAAGCCTGGAAGAAAACTCGCTAATCTCATTGCGCTCTAATTTCGGACCTGCAGGACAGTGTTTTGGTAATGCCCCACGCGTTTCGATTTCGCATGGTTGACGAAACTGCCGAAGGACAGTGCGAAGGCGACGAAAATCACGAAAATGATGCCAAGACGCTGAACAAGCATGACAAAAATACCCCATTGGAATTTCCTGAGGATATCGTTGTCGATCTGAACGGCGACTGAACCCGGCGTTCACCTGGCACTCCAAATGATGACCTAATCCTTTACGTTGAAATGTGGCGCACAGGGTGACGCGGCGTCGTTGCTAATCTATGCTGCAGGCATGACCGAAGCTTTCGACGCGATTATCATCGGTGCAGGGCAGGCCGGGCCATCTCTGGCAGGTCGCCTCACGAACGCCGGCATGAAAGTGCTCATGGTCGAACGTAAGCTATTCGGAGGTACATGCGTCAATACGGGTTGTATGCCGACGAAGACGCTGGTCGCGAGTGCCTATGCAGCACATCTTGCCCGGCGTGGTGCTGATTTTGGCATCGAGACGGGTGGGCCGGTCCAAATCAACATGAAGCGGGTCAAGCAGCGCGCCGACACTGTGTCCTTCAATGCCCGCACCGGAGTCGAGAAATTCTTGCGTGGCATGGATGGCTGCACGGTTATGCAGGGCCACGCCCGTTTCGCCGGACCGCATGAAATCGTTATCGATGGCGCGGCCTTCACCGCACCCCGGATTTTTCTCAATGTTGGTGGCCGTGCCAATGTACCGGATATGCCTGGCGTTGACGACATCGACATCCTGACCAACACGTCCATGCTGGGGCTCGATACGGTGCCGAAGCACCTGGTTGTCATCGGCGGCAGCTATATAGGCCTCGAGTTTGCGCAAATGTACCGCCGGTTTGGTGCCGACGTGACCATTGTCGAGAAGGGCCCGAGGCTAGTTGCGCGCGAGGACGAGGATGTATCCGAAGCGATCAAGGAAATTCTCGAGGGCGAGGGAATTGTAATTCGCCTTAATGCGAAATGCATATCGTTTAGACCTCACGCCGAGGGTGCGGAGGTCGGTGTCGATTGCACAGCCGGTTCACCAACGGTTGTCGGCTCACATGTGCTATTGGCGATCGGTCGGCGGCCCAACACCGACGATCTTGGTGCCGACAAGGCAGGCATAGAACTTGATGAGCGTGGATACATCAAAGTTGATGACCAGCTTGAGACAAACGTACCTGGCATCTGGGCAATTGGCGATTGCAACGGGCGCGGTGCCTTTACTCATACCGCCTATAATGATTTCGAGATCGTTGCGGCAAATCTCCTTGACGGAGAGACCCGCAAAGTGGGCGATCGTATCCTCGGCTATGCGCTCTATATCGATCCGCCGCTCGGCCGGGTAGGCCTGACAGAGGCGCAGGCTCGCAAGACGGGGCGGCCATTGCTGACTTCCAAGAGGCCGATGACCCGTGTCGGTCGCGCAGTGGAAAAGGATGAGACACAAGGCTTCATGAAAGTCGTGGTGGACGCACAGACGCAAAGGATACTCGGTGCAGCCATACTGGGGATAGGCGGCGACGAGGCGATCCACGGCATTATCGACATCATGAATGTGGATGCGACCTATCCTCAATTGAAATGGGCTGTTCCCATACATCCTACCGTCTCTGAGCTGATTCCAACGCTGCTCGGAGACCTCAAGGAAGTAGAATGATGTGCAAGCTTATTCCATTACGGCCGCATGATCCGCCGGAGCGGCGTTTGCCGCCGGCTTGCGCAGCAGCATGACCAGCGGGATCGAGACCAGCGACATGATCATCAACAGCTTGAAATCGTCCATATAGGCGATAATTGTCGCCTGCGTCGTAATCATCCCGTCCAACGCAGCGCGACCAGCAGCCTTCATAGGGTCGAGATTCTGCATCACAGCAGGGGCGTTGAACGCGTGGTTGAACGGCGTGACATAGGCGGCGATCGACGAATGATTGCTTTGCACATTCTCGGTGATGAGCGCGGTGACGACCGCAATGCCGACGCTTGAGCCGATATTGCGCGACAGATTGTAGAGGCCGGTGCCTTCGCCGCGCATCGACGCAGGGAGGGTGGCAAAGGCGATGGTCGTAAGCGGCACGAAAAGGAAGCCGAGACCAGCGCCCTGGATGAAGCCCACATAGACGATAGTCCACTGCGACACGTCGGGCGTCCAGCCGGTCATGTCATACATGGCCCATGCGGTCAGGCTGAAGCCGAGGAACAGCAAAAAGCGCGTATCGACCTTGCCGATCAGTCTACCAACTATGAACATGCAGACCATTGTACCGACGCCGCGTGGCCCCATGACGATACCGGCGGTGACGACGGGATAGCCCATCAACGTTTGCAGATAAGGCGTCATCAAGGCGAGCGAGGCAAGATAGGTGACGCCTATGACGAAGATGAAGAACATGCTGACCGAAAAGTTGCGGTCGAGGAAGAGGCGCGGATTGACGAAGGATTTCTTCGCCGTGAATGTGTGCACAAGAAAGAGATAAAATGCGCCGGCGCAGATCAACGCCTCTATCTGGATTTCAGCGGAAGAGAACCAGTCGAGCTGTTCGCCGCGGTCAAGGAAGAGCTGCAGCGTTGCGATGGCAAGGCTCAGGGTTCCGAAACCGAACCAGTCGAGCTTTGCACTCACCTCTTTCGTCGTTTCTGAAACGAAGGCGACAATGCCGAAGAATGCCAGCATGCCGATGGGCACATTGATATAGAATACCCAACGCCAGCTGATATGGTCGGTCAACCAGCCGCCGATGACCGGTCCAAGCACTGGACCGACCATCACCGATACGCCGAAAAGCGCCATGGCCCTGCCGCGATCTTCTACCGAATAGATGTCGAGCAGAATACCTTGCGACAACGGCACAAGCGATGCGCCGAAGAGGCCCTGCATCAGCCGGAAGACAACGATCTGCGGCAAGGATTGGGCGAGACCGCACAGAACCGACGCGACGACGAAGCCGACAATGGCAGTCAGAAGGACGTTCTTGCGACCGAAGCGGGCCGCAAGAAAACCCGACGGCGGCGTCATGATGGCCGCGGCGACGATATAGGAGGTAAGGACCCAGTTGATCTGATCAGCACTCGCCGAGACACTTCCCTGGATGTAGGGCAGCGCCACATTGGCGATCGTTGTGTCGAGCGCCTGCATGATCACCGCAAGGATGACGCAGGCGGTTATCGCGCCGCGATTGGCGACGACGGATGCGGCGCTGGGAATTGCGATGGTATTAGACATGATCCTTGCTGCCGAAAAGACTTGTCACGAAAGATGGCAGGCCGCGGGCATGGCCTGTATCGACACCTACGGTGACACTCATGCCCACTCGCAGTGGCGGCTTACCCGCCATGTCGTCGATACTTACGAGCATGGGGATGCGCTGGACAACCTTCACCCAGTTGCCTGTAGTATTCTGGGCAGGCAGCAGCGAAAAGCTGGAGCCGGAAGCCGGGCTGATGCTGGAGACCGTGCCTTTCCAGGTCACGTCGGGATAGGTGTCGACGCTGATGGCGACTGTCTGACCGGGACGCACATAGGTGAGTTCGGTCTCTTTGGGGCTCGCAGCGATCCACATATGCGTTGTCGAGACGAGACTGAAACCGGCCTGCGACGCTTGAAGATATGCACCGGTCTGCAAAGAGCTGACATTGGTGACGATACCGTCAAATGGGGCACGGACAACCGTGTGATCGAGATTGCGCTGGGCATTGTCAACAGCCGACTGCTGCTGCAGATAGGAAGGATTTTGCTCAACGGGTTGATCTGCGTTGCCGCCAAGCTGCGCCAGCGTTGCCGCAGCTTCTGCCTTGGCAACGTCGACCTTTTGCTGGGCCGCGTCGAGATCGTGCTTTGCCTGATCATAGGTCGCGCGGGACGCGAAGGAGCTTGCATTCAGGTCCTGCTGGCGCTGCAGCGACTTTTGGAAAAACGGAATATCGGCTTCAGCCTGGGTTATCTCCGCCAGGGATTGCTTGTAACTCGCTTCAAGATTGAGAACTTGATTGCGGACTACGCCGAGCTGCGCCTTCGCGCCGGCAAGTGCGATGGCAAAGGGAGAGGCATCGAGACGGAACAGCACATCGCCCTGCTTGACCTGCTGATTGTCGCGGACATCCACCGACTGCACGATACCGGACACGTCGGTGGAAACACCGACCATGTCAGCTTGGATATAGGCGTTGTCGGTCGACATGACCTGACCGCCAGTCGCATAGAAATAGCCGCCAACGATCAAAAGAACCGGCAAAAGCGCAAAAAGCAGCGGACGCTTCAAGCTGCGCCGCGCGCGCGCCGGTGCGGGAGCAGCGGGGGGCGTAGTTTCCTTCGCCACGGGTACTGCAGGCGCGGTTTCGATGGTCGTATCGGGCTTTTCCATTACCGGGTCATTGCGCGCGACATTGTCCGAATTGGCAGGTATCCGCAGGGAAGGTGAACCGTCAGCCATGATTTTTCTCTCTGTCCTCGACCGGCGTTTGGCATGCGTCGATCAAATTTGTCTTCATTAGGGTCAGTGTTCGAATAAGATGTTCGCGATCTGCATCCGGGACATCGGCGAGCGCTTCAGAGCGGGTAAGGTCTGCAACACGGCGAATGCCGTCGAGAAGGGGCCTTGCCTCTTCGCGAGAAAACAACAGCCGGATACGCCGGTCAGTAGGATGCTTGCGTCGCTCAATGAGGCCGCGCTCCTCAAGCTTGTCGAGGATACGAACCAGGGTGATCGGCTCGACCTCCAAAAGCTCGGCCAGACCCGCCTGGTGGATTCCCTCGTTCTTGGCGAGATATGCCAGTGTCTGCCATTGCGACCGCGTAAGGCCCAAATCCTTTGCACGCTGTTCGAAACGCTTGCGCAACAGGCGCGCGACCTCGTGCAGGAGAAAGCTCAGTGTTGGTGCATTGTCCATGAGGGAATGTGTAAACTCGTAAGGATGCTTATAACAGTCACGCATATAGCAAGGGTGCTACGAGATTGAAAGGGGACAGCTCGCCTCGGGCAGAAAAAAACTGCGCAAGGCCTTCAACATGTCGTGAAGAAATCCGGGTCGGCTCCACGGAGGCGGTTCAATCCTTGCGCGGCAGGAACGTCTGTTCGTATCCGCTGATGAATCTGTCAAAAAGCATAGCGAAGGCTTCGACATCTGTGGCGGGCCAGTCTTGGACGACCCCCTGCACGACAGCGAGTTTCTGAGCCTTGATTTCCGCGACCAACTTCCGGCCTAGCGCTGTGATAACGACCACGATGCGCCGCGCGTCCGCTTGGGAAGCTTTGCGGCGCAGGACGCCCCGCGTGACCATTTCCGCAGCGATACGGCTAGCCCGGGACGGATCGATGCGCAAAATTTCGGCGATCGCACCAACGGTCACTTCGCCTGCGGTTTCCGCTCGTCTCACGGCGTCAAGGACGTCGAGGTGTGAGAGTTCCAGACCAGGCGCAACGTTTTGAACTGCAAGGCGGCCAATCAGGCGTCTGCCGACCAACAGGCGCATCCGCGTCATTACCTGACCGATATGCACGATGTCTTCATGATAGGTCTGATTGTCGGCTTCACGTTTATGTGTCGTCATGGCGCCTGTCATATTTTTGAGCATATGAATATGCAAATGGCATTATAATGCTGTTGACAATTATATGCTAATAGCACATTTATCTAAGTAATCAAGTTCGGATATCCTGCTCAATGGACATGCATGCAACGCCCGCGCCGCTCGTTACGGACCACCGTCTGCGGCTTATCATCTTCTTTTTCCTGAGTTCGGCCATGTTCATGGCGACGCTCGACAACCAGATAGTCTCGACTGCCTTGCCGACAATCGTCGGCGAGTTCGGCCATCTGGAACGCTTCGGCTGGATCGGATCCTCATATCTGCTTGCATCGAGCGCTGTCATGCCGATCTACGGCAAACTGGGCGATCTCTTCGGGCGCAAATATGTGATGATGACTGCCATCGCGATCTTCACCATCGGATCAGCCGTGTGCGGTCTCGCCGTGTCGATGAACACGCTGATCGCTGCGCGGGTGCTGCAAGGGCTCGGCGGCGGCGGTATCATGGTATCGATCTTCTCCATCAACGCCGATCTTTTCGAACCGCGAGAACGGGCGCGATATCAGAGTTATTCAAGCCTTGTCCTCATGGCTTCTGGCGCAATCGGTCCGGTACTCGGCGGCACGATGAGCGATCTTTTCGGCTGGCGATCGATTTTTCTGGTCAACATCCCGGTTGGGATCATCGTCCTGACCGGACTGTTCACGATGCTTCCCTATCGCAAGCCCGAACGCAAGCCAACGATCGACTATGCCGGCGCGATATTGTTGGCCCTGACCACGAGCAGCATCGTGCTTGTTGCCGACAGCTCAGAGCTGTTCGGTTCGATAATATCGGTCCAGAGTGTTGGCATTCTTGCATTCGGCATCGTGTGCGCCACGAGTTGGGTGTTCGTTGAACGTCGAGCAGTGGAGCCCATCGTCCCGCCGACACTTTTCCGGAATCCGACATTCTCGCTGCTGCTTGTGATCTCGATCACCAGCGGGGCGATTGCTATCGGCATGGTCAATTATTTTGCGCTTTTCCTACAGACTACAACGGGTCTGTCGCCCTCGCAGGCGGGGGTGTTTTTCATCCTTTTGACCGGAGGCATCGTTTGTGGATCTCTCCTGGGAGGGCGGCTGATCTCGACGACGGGCCGTTACAAACCACAATCCATAGCCAGTCTTTCTTTGAGCTTTCTCGCCTTCATGCTGTTCACGCAGGTCCAGGCAGGAACGCCCGTGTTTCTCATTGGTATCTTGATGGCCATGCACGGCATCGGCATCGGTCTCGGACAACAGGTTCCGGTGATTGGTGTACAGAACGCAGCAGACAGCCGGGATGTCGGGGCAGCGACAGGGGCGGTGACACTTTCACGCATGGGCGGAGCCTCCATCGCCATTTCCATCTATGGCGCTATCGTTGCAGCAAATCTTTCCCGTGTCGGCGTCACCATTCCGGGGGTCAGTAACATTGAGCAGTTGACACCGAAAATGCTGGGTGCGTTGCCAGAGGCGGCGCGACAAGCAGTTGCCGATAGCTATGCTGCAGCATTCACGCCGCTTTTCCTGACCTCGGCAGGCTTCGCCATCACTGGCTTGCTGGCAGCGTTCATGCTCAAACCAGTGCTGCTGCCGACCGCAGGGACGGTGAAACGACCGAATTCAGTCGAATAGTAAGCGAAGTAGTGCCGCACAGGTGACTCGCACACCGCGATCATTGCGAATTTTTGTGACAGCGCTTGCAGGAAAGATTGTGCAGGCTTCCAACTATTGGAGTAGCCTCACTTGCTACGCGCTCAGGGAGGTATCCATGGCTGCTATCAGAATTGCTGCATTTGCCGCATTCGTCGCCGCAGGGTCCAGTGTTGCGGCAGCCGAGGGCATTGGCGGCCAATATAGGTCGGAAGGCATTGACCCTGCAGACTCGCATTTTTCGGTAACAGTAGAAATCGAAATATTAGCCGAAAACACTTGCCGCATTAAGTGGAGCGACGGTTCGAAGGGTATCTGCATGCTGAAAGGGACAACTCTTTCTACCGCTGGCATCGTACATGGAACCGCACAGCTTGGGGTCTATGAGGTGTCCAGCGACGGGAGCATAGAAGGCTCCTTTATCGACGACTATCACGGAGGCGGGATTGGCAAGGGAGGGAAGATCGGCAAAGAGAAGATGACCCCGATCCGCTAGCCGGGCCGCCTGCCATCCGTTGCCCGTGACAGTTCGGCATCGACCGGGGGCGGGTCTGAAAGGCGTCGTGTGTTACCTGAGTGCAAAAAGCGATGCTCAGGCTGGCTGGAAAGTGGCGCTAAGTTTTTGAAATGTTTGGTGCCGCATAGGTGACTCGAACACCTGACCCCATCATTACGAATGATGTGCTCTACCAACTGAGCTAATGCGGCAGGAAAAGAACTTCCCGATCCTTGAAAGCGGCCATCATGATGTGCCAGCGGATGTCGCGCCTGATACCTTCATTGGGTTGCAAATGCAAGCCTAGAGATGCGTGCGTGTCGTCAAAATTCTGGTCGCCAGCCACCCTTGATCCTCGCATGATCACCAAATTAGAATTTTTCTATTTTGACGATAGACAAGTGCGAAAGAGCAGTTAATCTTCTCCCTACCACATGACGCCCGGAAGAGGCACCTGCGTCAACGTTCTGGGAGGAACCTATGGCCAAAGTGGAATTGTTCGTGAATGGGCGTGCCGTCACAGGCGAAGCCGAAGACCGCACACTGCTGGTGCACTTCCTGCGTGAAAATCTTGGATTAACTGGCACGCATGTCGGGTGCGACACGTCGCAATGCGGTGCATGTGTCGTTCATGTCGATGGCAGGGCGGTCAAGTCCTGCACAATGCTGGCGGCCCAAGCCTCCGGCTCGACGATCACGACGATCGAGGGCCTCAGCGCCAGTGGAGAACTGCATCCGCTTCAGGTCGCGTTTCGGGAAAATCATGCGCTTCAATGCGGGTTCTGTACGCCTGGCATGATTATGACGTCGGTCGATATGATACGGCGGCACCCAAACGGGCTTGATGAAGCAACCGTGCGGGATCAGCTCGAAGGCAATATTTGCCGCTGTACCGGTTATCACAACATCGTCAAGGCCGTGCTCGACGCATCGGACAAAATGGGCAAGGGCGCCGTCAAAGCCGCCTGATCATTTGGATTTTCAGTTTTGCAGCCGGTGGCTTGGAGGTCAACTTTTTCCAGGCAAACGCGCTATCGACAGGGAGACGCAGCCATGGGTGTTGAAGGTATCGGAGCACGTGTTCTTCGCAAAGAAGACAGAAGATTTATCACTGGCAAGGGCCGCTATACTGACGATATGTCCGTACCGGGCATGAAGCATGCTGCCTTCGTGCGCAGCCCCCACGCTCACGCGAAAATCACCGGCATCGATGTTGAAACAGCGAAGAAGATGCCCGGCGTCATTGGCGTTCTGACAGGTGCGGAACTGAAGGCGGACGGCATCGGCAATCTCATTTGCGGCTGGATGATCCATTCCAAAGACGGAACGCCAATGAAGATGGGCGCTTGGTCGCCGCTTGCCACCGACGCGGTGCGTTATGTGGGCGATGCGGTCGTTATCGTAATTGCTGATACGAAGGGGCAGGCGCGTGATGCCGCCGAGGCGGTCGACGTGTCATACGAAGAGCTTCCGGTCGTTGTGAAGACTGCCGAAGCCCTCAACGAAGGTGCGCCGCAACTTCATTCGGAAGCGCCAGGCAATCTGATTTTTGATTGGGACATCGGGGATGAAAAGGCCACGAATGATGCTTTCGCAGGCGCCGCGCATGTCACCAAGATGGATATTGTCAATGGCCGCCTTGTTCCTAATGCGATCGAACCGCGTGCCACGCTCGGGGTCTACGACGCTGGAGAAGATCACTATACGTGTTGGACGACGTCTCAAAATCCACATGTTGCGCGCTTGGTTTTGAGCGCATTTTATAATGTCGCGCCGGAGAACAAGCTGCGCGTCATCGCCCCGGACGTCGGAGGCGGCTTCGGATCGAAGATCTTCATTTATCCTGAAGAACTCATTTGCCTCTGGGCATCGAAAAAGACCGGAGTTCCGGTCAAATGGGTGGCCGACCGGACCGAAAGTTTCCTGGCGGATGCGCATGGTCGTGACCACGTCACGCATGCGGAATTAGCCTTTGACCAGGATAATAAAATCCTTGGTCTCAAAGTGCAGACGATCGCCAATCTTGGCGCTTACATGTCGCTATTCTCGAGCTCCGTGCCGACCTATCTTTATGCCACGCTTCTCTCTGGCCAATACGACATTCCGGCGATCCACGCCAATGTGAAAGCCGTTTATACCAACACGGCGCCAGTCGATGCCTATCGCGGAGCCGGGCGACCGGAAGCAAGCTTTGTGCTCGAGCGCATCATGGAAACCGCAGCGCGCGAATTGAAGGTTTCTCCGGCAGAGCTTCGGCGAAAAAATTTCATCCGTACTTTCCCGCACCAGACACCGGTAATCATGAACTATGACGCAGGTGATTTCGACGCGACCCTCGATGCCGGGCTGAAAGCTGCCGACTATGAGGGATTCGAGAAGCGCCGCGAGGAGGCCGCCAAGCGTGGCAAGCTCCGCGGTATCGGTTTGAGCTGCTACATCGAGGCCTGCGGCATTGCACCTTCCGCGGCAGTCGGCTCTCTTGGGGCAGGCGTGGGTCTGTGGGAGAGCGCGGAAGTCAGGGTTAACGCGATTGGCACGATCGAAATTCTGACTGGCTCCCATTCGCACGGTCAAGGACACGAGACAACGTTTGCCCAATTGGCTACCGAGCGTTTCGGTGTTCCGATCGAGAGCGTTTCCATCGTTCATGGAGATACGGACAAGGTGCAGATGGGGATGGGGACCTATGGCTCGCGTTCCGGCGCGGTCGGAATGTCGGCCGTCGTCAAGGCTTTGGATAAGGTGGAAGCCAAGGCAAAGAAAATTGCTGCCCATCTCCTCGAAGCAGATGAAGCCGATATCGAGATCAAGGACGGTGATGTCAGAGTCGCTGGCACCGACAAGTCGCTGCCATGGTTTCAGGTAGCGCTTGCGGCCTACACCGCCCACAATCTTCCTTCCGGCATGGAGCCGGGATTGAAAGAGGGTGCGTTCTACGATCCATCCAACTTCACGTTCCCAGGCGGCTGTCATATCTGCGAAGTGGAAGTCGATCCTGAGACGGGTGTGACCGAGATAATTCAGTTTGTTGCTGCGGATGATTTCGGCAAGATCATCAACCCGATGATCGTCGAAGGACAGGTCCACGGGGGACTGGCTCAAGGCATCGGCCAAGCACTGCTGGAAGGCACGCACTATGACGATACGGGGCAGCTGCTAACTGCGAGCTTCATGGACTACACCATGCCGCGCGCGCAGAACCTGCCGTCGTTTAATATCATGACGACGGAAACGCCCTGCCCATCAAATCCGCTCGGAATCAAGGGGTGCGGCGAGGCGGGAGCAATTGGTTCGCCGCCCGCCGTGATCAACGCCATCACTGATGCGATCCGCAACAACAATCTGACCATGCCGGCGACGCCGCAAACTGTGTGGAATGCCATCCAGGCTGCGAAGTGAGGGGAAATCATCATGTATGAGACACAGTATCATCGCGCTGCCTCCGTTGAAGAGGCTGCAAGACTGATGGGTGAGGCCGAAGATGGCAAATTCCTAGCTGGTGGGATGACCCTAATTCCAACCATGAAGCAGCGTCTGGCGTCACCTAGCGATCTTATAGATCTCAGGAGAATCGAAGCGTTGAAAGGCGTCACGGTCGATGGCCGCACCGTGCGGATTGGCGCGGTCACGACACATTACGATGTCTCGACCAATGAGGAGCTCGCAAAGATTTGCCCAGCCATTGCCAATCTCGCTAGCCATATTGGCGATCCGCAGGTGCGAAACATGGGCACAATTGGAGGGTCGATCGCCAACAACGATCCGGCTGCTGACTACCCCTCGGCCCTGTTGGCGCTCGATGCGACGATAATCACCACCCAACGCTCCTTGCCCGCGTCGGACTTCTTTGTCGGCCTATTCGAAACGGCCCTTGAGCCAAACGAGATTATTGTGGCCGTGGAATTCGTTGCACCTGACAAAGCTGCCTACAAAAAATTCCCAAATCCGGCTTCACTTTATGCAATGGCCGGTGTTTTCGTTGCCAAATCGGGCGACAATATCCGTGTTGCTGTAACAGGCGCAGGCGAGGGCGGCGTTTTTCGTCTCAAGGATGCAGAGAGAGCACTCGCCGGAAACTTTAGCCCCTCGGCGCTGGATAGTCTCGCGGTGGATCCGGACGTACTCCTTTCCGACATGCATGCTTCCGCCGACTATCGTGCCAATCTGGTCAAGGTCATGGCGAAGCGTGCTATAGCGGAGATCACGAACAGGCCGATGTGAGACGGACATCCCTCGTCGTGGCGACAGCACCGCTAAGCTGCACAAAGCGCCGTCTTTGCCGCGCGATATTCACGTTCCAGGCGGGCGATAAGATCGGCAGCAGGAGCGATTTCCTTGACGGCCGCAATACCCTGACCGCATCCCCAAATGTCTTTCCAGGCCTTGGCGCCGGTCGTCGCTGCCTCGAAGTCCATTTTGGACGGATCAGCCTCGGGCAAATGGTCCGGGTCCATTCCGGCCTTGGCTATCGATGGCTTCAGATAATTTCCATGAATCCCAGTGAAATAATTTGAATATACGATATCAGAAGAACTGGAATCGACGATCATCTGTTTATAGTCATCGCCAGCGCGCGCTTCTGTGGTGGTAATAAAGGGCGAGCCGATATAGGCAAGGTCGGCACCCATGGCCTGAGCTGCCAGAATGGCGCGGCCGGTCGCGATGGCACCCGACAGCAATAAAGGCCCATCGAACCACTCACGGATTTCCTGGACAAGCGCGAACGGAGAGAGCATTCCCGCATGGCCTCCCGCACCTGCTGCGACCGCTATTAACCCATCCGCGCCTTTGCGAATGGCTGAATTCGCATGGCGGTTGTTGATGATGTCGTGAAGGACAATACCACCGTACGAGTGGATGGCCTCGTTCACCTCCGGCACCGCTCCCAACGATGAGATAACGATGGGAACTTTGTATTTTACGCACATCATCAAATCGTGTTCGAGCCGCTTGTTCGAGCGGTGTACAATCTGATTCACGGCAAACGGCGCAGCAGGGCAGTCGGGGTTTTTCTCGTCATGATCGCGTAAGCCTTCCGTAATCTCTGCCAGCCACTCGTCGAGCTGTGCTTCGGGGCGGGCATTCAAAGCCGGAAAAGATCCAACAATTCCCGCCTTGCACTGTGCGAGTACGAGCGCGGGATGTGAAATGATGAACAACGGAGCGCCAACCACCGGAATTCGCAACTTCGACTTCAAAATATCCGGCAAGGCCATTGTCCATCTCCAAATTTTGACGTTAGCGTAAACGTAATTTGCTTTACCAGAGCTGATGCATTGGGGGCAAGTGAAAGGCAAGTGATACTATGATCGAGCGGTGGTGCAGCGTTTCGAACAATAGCGTTCATAATTCGAAACGGCCATCATTGCGCCGCGCGAGTCTTGAATAAGCAGCGAGATGCGTTATGGCTAGCCAATCATGGGAGCCGTGTTGAAGGGATAATTGTCGAGTTGGAAGCAATCGAGCAAGCGATCAGGAATGCGTTGGCCAAAGTCGATGTCGGGAGCCCTGCGATTCGGCAGAAGGTTTACGAATCGGCTTGGGGAGCGCATGAGCGTTCGCTTGCGGCAAACGGGGCGTTGGACGATGGGCAACGGGACGAACGCCGCGAACGGCTAAAGGACGCAATCACCAGGATCGAAAAAGAAGTTCAGACAACTGGCTCGATCGCGCCTCCGGTGCCAGCGCCAGTTGTTGAAAGGCGTGAACCAGTGCTTTCGCAGTCTGCGACAAGGATCGAACCAACGATTGATGTTGGACGGGAACCTGAACTTGACGCACCGGAACTGGTATCGGATGGACCTGTTACTGCCGACAATTATCGCCCGGACCGTCTGCGCCCACGGCTGAAGCGAAACATGGAACGCAAAAAGGCGAGCGGCCTGACAAAATTTGTTATCATTCTTGCGATCCTGGCCCTAGCGCTCGGTCTGCTTTGGCTTGTTGCTTCCGGAATCATTAATTCGAAGCCGTCCAGCATCCCGCCAAGTACCGGCAATCCGGCCGTAAGCGGTAGCCATGAGCCGCTGAAGGAAGGCGAGTTGTCGCCTGAGGGTAGCTGGATTACGATTTTCGATCCGTCCGATACAACGCAGGTATCTGTCGCCGGACGGGCGACGGCAACGATCGGTGGTGATCAGGTAGAGAAGTATCTACGTATCAAGTCGCCTGGTGAAGCCGATGAAGTTAGTTTCCAGGTCGGCCAAGGCGTTCTCGAACAGCTTGCCGGTAAAAACACGATGTTCGATATCGTGGCCAAGAGCGAAGATGGTGCCAGGACGCAAATGGCGGTGAGCTGCGACTTCAGGGATCTGGGTGATTGCGGACGCACGCGTTTCGATGTTTCCGATGCGAGCAGCGAGTATCTGGTGCAGAAGCAATTTCCGGCGGACAAGAAACCGGTTGCGGGCGGCGCGATCAAGATCAATTCGGATATAACCCAGGCCGGAAAGTCGGTCGATATCATCTCGATACGCGTCCAGGTCACGAATTAGAAGAAGATGGAGCGCGCGTTTCTATCTTCTGGCGATCTGATTGCCGACCGCCGTGCCTCCTATGCTGATATGCTATTCGAAACCGGAGACTATGGTGCGGCTGCCGACCTCATGCGGCAAGCACTGGAGATAACTCCCAATTGGGCTGCCGGCCTTTTTCGGGTTGGCGAGATGCATGAGGCGGCGGGGCAGGGTGATGCGGCTGCTGAAGCTTGGCGCAAATTGCTGCAGCTCGATCCAGACGATCGCTTTGGCGCAGGATTGAAGCTCGCAGCAACCGGCCACGCTGCCGTACCGGAAACGCCGCCGACAGCCTATGTCGAAACCCTATTCGACGCTTATGCGCCAACCTTTGAAACAGCGCTTTTGGAGAGGCTGGAGTATCGCGTCCCCGAATTGCTGGCGAACGCCATCAAGGTGGCTGCGCCGGAACGGCGTTTCCGCTCCGTGCTTGATCTTGGCTGCGGTACCGGCCTGATGGGTCCGTATTTCCGCGCCGATGCCGATGAACTGGGCGGCGTGGACCTCTCCGAAGCCATGCTGCAGAAGGCTGCCGAAAAACAAGTTTATGACACTCTTATCAAAGGCGATGTCAACGAACTCGATACGCCTGCCCAAAGCGCCGATCTCGTCATTGCGGCGGATGTCTTTGTCTATGTCGGTGATCTCCACCGTGCCTTCCACAATGTCGCCGGGGCCTTGGTCCCGGATGGGTTGTTCGCATTTTCCGTTGAGAACCATTCGAGCGACAATGAGCTGATCCTGCAGCCATCGCTACGTTACACCCATTCCGAAAGCTACGTTCGGCGGGTCCTGGCGGAGAATTCCATGACATTGGTAAGTTTGCAGCAGGAGACCATCCGTCTTGATCGGGGCGAACCCTTGCAAGGGCTTATTGTCGTCGCGAAGCCCGACATCTGATTAATCTTTGCGGAATACCAGTCGTCCCATCCAACCAGTCACGACGGCAAGGAACACGGCGAAAAGACCGTAAAGCAGGCTGTATTGATTGGCGGCGCGGTAGATGCGGAACTCCAGCCCCGCTTTGACAATGTTGAGGCTCGTCGAGCTTTCACGCAAGAACTCACCATTGCGAAACAGATATGCGCGAGCAATGTGTTTGCCCACAGGCACGTTGGCGGGCAATGAGAGGGTCGCACGGAACAACGTGGATGACAGGAATTGCACGTCGCCAGGGCGTTGATTGTATAGACGCTGTTTGAGCTTCAGCCGGGGCAACTCCTTAGTGAACTCCTTCAGGGATTCGCTCGATCCGAATCCGTCAGGTATTGGCTCGTAGAAGATATTATTGACCCCCAGGCTGAGCTGGCCGAATATTTTCGGCGTTGCTATATCCTGCAGATTGCGGGTTGATGCGAGCGAATAGGATGCCGGAATGTGTTGGAATGATACGGATTCCGCGTTGACCCAAATGCCAAAAAATCTGTCCTTGCGTCGCACGACAAAATCCCTCTCGGGACCTTCCAGTACCACAACGATATCATAACGACCTTGCCGCTGGATCAGCGGATCAGCATTGTCCAACGCACCGAAAACCGTCAGGTCAGTGCCTCGGAAACCGGATGTGATCGCGATCGTATCGGTCGAGAGGCCGATTTCAACGGTTTCCTTGTTGCCAGGCAATTGCTGTGCACGGGCCTGTTGTCCCGCAGCGAGCGCAATGATCAGAATTAGAGCAGCGGCTGGCGTATTCATTGCACTGCCCTCGTGGCCAGCGCAATGCTGATCGAATAAACGTCATCGGGTGTGACAAAGAGTTCGATGGCAAGGCGCAGGCCAACGGCCAGAACCAGCATGGCCAACAGCGCGCGCAATTGTTCGCCGCGCAATTTCTGGCCGATGCGAGCGCCGTATTGGGCGCCGATCACTCCCCCCGTCATCAAAAGCATCGCCAGTACGATATCGACTGATTGATTGGTCGTTGCCTGCATGACAGTGGTGAAGGCCGTGACGAAAACGATCTGATAGAGGGAGGTCCCGATAACCACGTTTGTCGGCACCTTCAGTAGGTAAATCATCGCGGGAACCATGATAAAGCCGCCGCCGACGCCCATGATCGACGAGAGAAACCCTATGGCTCCACCGAGCACCAAAACGGGGATGATGCTCACATAGATCTTCGAGGCGCGGAACCGCATCTTGAAAGGCAGGCGGTGTACCCAATTATGCTGGCCCGGCTTCTTCAGATTGGAGAGCTGGCCAGCTCTCGTCCTTCGCATGGCCTGAAGGCTTTCATACAACATCAGACCGCCAACGGTGCTAAGAAAGACGACATAGAGAAGCGACACTATGAGATCGAGCTGGCCAAGTTCGCGCAACAGAACAAAGACATAAATACCGACGCCTGCACCGGCGATGCCGCCTACAACCAGCAACGAACCTAGCTTGACGTCGAGTGTGCCGCGTTTGAAATGGGTAAGAGCTCCGCTGAATGACGAAGCAATGACCTGGTTTGCGCCAGTAGCGACCGCAACAGCAGGTGGAATATTATAAAAGATGAGAAGCGGCGTTATCAAAAAACCGCCGCCAACGCCAAACATACCCGATAAAAATCCTACCGCCGCGCCCATAAAAAATAGCACGAAGACATTGACCGAAATCTCGGCGATAGGCAGGTAAATACCCAATGCGAACCCCAAACCCATTGTGGCGTCAGGACACCGTCGTAGCACCACAATGATAGCAATTCTTTAAGGTTTCTTGCCCGCTTGCCGGGCTCAAGTCAAATTCTGACTGAGGGCCCTAATACATTGCGGTTTAAACGCGAATCCCTGTGTCGCAATAGCATTGTTATAATGGTTTTAAGAGAGAAACTTATCCCCTTGGCAAGGTCAGCCATTCGTCCTGAGTAAATTGCGAACCAGATCCTTGTCGATATTGCCGGTGGGCCTGAGCCCATTGTCCTTCTGGAACGCCATGATCGCGTCGCGTGTTTTAGAGCCGATTTTACCGTCCGAACCGCCGGCATCGTAGCCGTGCTTGTTGAGGATGAGTTGAACGTTGCGGATGGCCTTTTCCATGTCGATCGAACCGGTCGTCGTTGGCCTTTCCTGCCATTCCGCGGGCACGTTAAGGGCGTTGGCGTCGGGATTCAGCTGTTTCGGCTTCCAAAGCTCGGTGGCAGCCTTCGCGCGTTCAAGCTGCTCGGGAGACATGATCTTGGCCACGTCGTCTCGCTTCTGAGCAGCGTCCTTGTCACCGGCATTGGCCGCAATGGCGAACCATTTGTAGCTCTCTTCCAGATTCTGTGGCAGGCCCACACCCTTGGCCGAAAGAATGCCAAGATTGAACTGGCTGTCCTTGACACCGAGTTCGGCTGCCTGGGTAAACCAACGCGCGGCGGCTTCGTTGTCGGGGGCTACACCATCGGTTCCGGCGGCAAAAAGGACTGCGAGGTTGTGCATGGCGCTCGCGTTGCCTTGTTCCGCGGCAAGCTGGTAATAAGTCTTGGCTTTCGCCAGATCGCGAGTAAGACCAAGGCCCTTCTCGTAGAAGTTGCCGATGCGGTATTGCGCCGGCGCGAAGCCCCGTTCTGCAGCAAGATTGTACCATTCGGCTGCTTTGGTGAAGTCATTGCTGACACCGCGCCCGTCCATATAGTTGTTACCGATTTCGAAAAGAGCCTTGCTGTCGCCGTTTGCTGCCGCATCGCGCAGCGGTTGGGGTCCCGCCTCAGTCGGAATGGTCGGAATAGCTGTGGTCGATGCAGTATCGGTGGCCGGTACCACCGGCGTGGCGTCGATGGTGGATGGTGTTGCTTGTTGCGTGGCGATAACCGCTTCCACACTATCCGGTGCGGGCTGTGAGGCAGCCAGTTCCTTCGGTGCGCTGTTTTCGGCCGGAGTTGTGAGTTCCGGAGTCTTTCCTTGCTCTACAGGTTGTGGTGCTTTGACTGCAACATCACCTACTTGTTCGGGTGGTGTAGGCTGGGCAATGGATGCCTTATCAATTCCGTCCGCATAGTTCAGATACGCATTTTTCAGTTGCAGACCTGCAATTGCGATCATGATCGCGCCGATCGCCAAGAGAATTGGCCTGCGCTGGCGTGTAAGCAGGCTGTCCTTGGCATCGTCAGTCCTGTCCGACACAGGAGTGCGTTTCTGGCTCTCGACTTCCGAGGCTGCTGCTTGAGCAGCGCGCCGAGCGGCGGCGATGAAATCGGCCTTGCCTTCCGATGTGCCGCCGGCAAGCGGCATATCCCGGCGGTCGTCGCGAACGCGCTTCAGGATAGAATTCAGATCTGGCATACCGGAGCCAGGTTCAAGCGGACGGTTGAGGATGTTCGGATCCAGATCGACTTTATCCGTCTTCTTTGCCTCCTCGACGATATCGATTTCCAAGTCCTGTGGCACCATTTCCTGTTTGCTGCGTCCCTTCAGGCCGCGGGCAAGGCTGCTGAAGAGAGATCTTTTTTCGTGGGGTCCCTCTTCCGCAACATCAGCACCCGTCGCTTCCGACGGCAGTTCCTGGCTTGTCAAGAAGATCGCCGTATCGAGGACCGGCCCGACATCTATGGGGGAATCGTAAGCCAGCGTAACTTTCATCGCTGGCTCTTCGGGGATGACTGTTTCTTCAATCCGGGCTGCAAGGGGCCTGTGGACCGGAACCGGCCCGTTTTCGAGCGAGGCAAGACGGTCAACTATCTTGAGCAACGTATCGTGGATTGCCTCGAATGTCTTGCTGTTGCGCTCTTCGGATTTGCGTGAAAGTTTTTCCAACGTCTTCAAGTCGGCGGCGAGTTCGCGGGCAATCATGCTATCATGGTCGCTGCCAAAATTAGCAGTGTTGCGGATCGCCTCGGTCGCAGCGTTACGGGCAGCCTCCACCACGAGATCACGGTTTGCCGCCATTGATTCTTCGATCGCGTCGAGGCGTGGTGGGATCGCGGACATTTCGGCGTATCGATCATTCGATTGAGCCAGATGCTCGGCCAAACCCGCAATCTGCAGTTCAAGACTACGGATGACATCGTGCGTATTCTCGGTTTGAGGCATGTTTTGCGCAATGTAGCGTGCCATGTCCTCGAAACGGGCTTCGATATTGTCGGTTAAGCGAATGTCGCTGTTCTCGCTCATCAGGTGGTGGTCGTCGAGACGGCGCGTTAGTTCTTCGAAGCGCTGATCGATCTTTTCGATGAATTCAGGATCAGCTGCTGGCGGCGGTAAGGTTTCAAGCTTGTCGATGATCTGCAGAACGCGGCTTTCAAGGTCGCGGAAATCGGAGATGTTGATCGCCGCCGGTGCGGTTTGCAAATGGCGCATCACTGCCGAAAGCTGTTCAGACAAGATGTCAAGACTGATCGCAGGTGTTTTGCTCTGCTCGGTCAGTTGATCAACACGCTCGGCGAGTTCGCCCATACGCTTGAGGATCGTATCCGAAGTGCGGTCGGGAGACGACAGTGCCGCAATGCGTGCCTCCAGGCGTTCGAAGGCATCGACTTCGATTGATTGGCCTGAGACTGGTTGCGAGGTAGCGACGATGGCGCGGCTGATCTCGTCAAGTCGTTCATCGAGCTGCTGCATGTATTTGGAAGGTAGCGAGGTGCCACTTCCAGTAGTCGAAGGGTTACGCTGTACAAAGGCGTCGAAGCGTTCATCGATTGCATCCCAGCGATCGCCAAGATTCTGCACGGATGCTTCGCGGGCCAATGTATTGACCGTGCGCTTCAATTCATCGAGGTCCCCGCGCAGCATGGAAAGATGACCCGTCTCCGGCTGGCTTGCAGAAGCGCGGTTGAACAGGCGATCACTTGAAGCGGTCGACTGGCCGAGTCTGCCAATCGTTTCGCTGTGTGGTTCCGCAGAGTTGGCGGGCGCTTTGATCTCGCCTTCCATCTCCTCACGGAGCTGTTTGAGTTGAGCGGCAATTGCCGAGAGGTCATATTTGTTTGAAACAGGTGCCTGGGTTGCTGCAACGTAACGGGGGGTGGTCAATTGACCGGCACGGGAGGCGAGAGCGGCAAACCGGTCGGCAATATCCTCACTCTCCGGAAGCTCCTTCTTTGGCGCCATTGCACCGCGCAACTGACTTTCAAGGTCCTCGAGTGTACGGTTGAGACTGTCGAGCGACGTCGCATCACGGCGTGCGCGATTTACATTGACCTGTTCCATTAGTGACCTCTGGTTCGTCATGGACGTCTGCTCGAGTTGACGCCACACCGTGGCGGGTGAAAAACCATCGCTCTGAGGAAACGGCCAATAGCGCTGTGCGCGTCGGGGCCAAACCGGAGAGCCGGGGCTTGCGCCCCATGCGATCCGACAAGCCGTGAAAAACAAATCACACATAGACACGGTTCACCGTCATCGTGACATTGGCGAAACGTGGTAAACAACTGGTTAAGACCCTGTATGAAGTGGTTAAAAAAGTATTTGGCCGGCTTAATCCAAGAACGGCGATTTGCCCTGAAGGTGGGCACTGCGCCTAAATGCATCGTTAAAAAATGAATTCACGCAATTTTGACGTTTACGCAAACGTCAAAATTTGTTAGATTGGGCAACATCTCAACGGCGCCATAACTTGCGTGCCGTTTTTGCTTTGTTTTGGAGGAAGCTGATGCCGAGCTATCGCGCGCCTGTTGAAGACACGCTGTTTATCTTGAACGATGTTCTGGGTTTTGAACGCTACGGTAATTTGCAAGGTTTTGGCGACGCATCGCCGGATATTGTTGAAGCCATCCTCAGTGAAGGCGCAAAGCTGGCCGAGAACACACTGTTCCCGGTTAACCAGATAGGTGACCAAGAAGGCTGCGTGCGTCACGACGACGGTTCGGTAACGACACCCAAGGGTTACAAACAAGCGTTTGATCAGTATCGCGAGGGCGGCTGGGTTGGCCTTGCCGTGCCGCAGGAATTTGGTGGTCAGGGTCTGCCATACACGCTGCATGTGGCGGCGGGTGAATATATGGCTTCGGCGAACATGGCGCTCGTCATGTATCCGGGCCTGACGCAGGGCGCGATTGCGGCCATTCTCACGCACGGTACCGACGAGCAGAAACAAACCTATTTGCCCAAAATGACCGATGGCGCCTGGACCGGCACCATGAACCTCACGGAGCCGCATTGCGGCACCGATCTCGGTCTGTTGCGCAGCAAGGCTGTGCCGAATGTCGATGGTTCGTATCGGATTTCCGGGCAAAAGATTTTCATCTCTGCCGGCGAGCATGATATGGCTGAGAACATCATTCATCTGGTTCTGGCCCGTATCGAAGGTGCACCGGAAGGAACCAAGGGCATTTCACTTTTCATCGTACCGAAGTTCAACCTGGATGAGAACGGCAATCCAGGGACGCGCAACGGCGTATCGTGCGGCTCCATCGAAGAGAAGATGGGCATCCACGGCAACTCGACCTGCGTCATGAACTATGACGAGGCAACTGGTTATCTGATCGGCGGAGAGAACAAGGGTCTGCGCGCCATGTTCACAATGATGAACGAGGCGCGCCTGGGCGTTGCACTGCAGGGTCTGTCCATCGGCGAGATTGCCTACCAGAACGCTGCCATCTATGCGCGCGACCGTATCCAGGGGCGCTCATTGACCGGGCCAAAGCAGCCGAACAAGAAGGCTGATCCGATTATCGTCCACCCGGACATCCGCCGTATTCTCCTGACGATCAAGTCTTTCAACGAAGCCGGACGTGCGTTCATCCTCTGGTCGGCATTGAAGTCGGACATTGCCCATCGCTCAGGTGACGAGACCGAAAGGCAGTTGGCCGACGACATTCTAGGCCTGATGACCCCGGTATTGAAAGGCGTCCTGACCGACAAGGGCTTCGAGCACGCCTGCATGGCGCAACAGGTCTTCGGTGGCCATGGTTATATCGAAGAACATGGTATGAGCCAGTACGTACGCGACGCACGTATCGCGATGATCTATGAGGGCGCAAATGGCATCCAGGCATTGGATCTGGTCGGCCGCAAGCTCGGAGCAAATGGCGGCCGTGCGGTCATGGCTTTCTTCAAGGAAGTCGGCGATTTCTGCGAGGAAAATCGCGGCGACGAGAAGCTGTCCTTCTTCACGAAGCATTTGAAGAAGGGCCTCAACGACTTGCAAGCGGCATCCATGTGGCTGATGCAGAATGGCATGGCGAACCCAGACAATGCGGGTGCTGCTTCGACCGACTACATGCATCTCTTCGGCCTGGTTTCGCTCGGCTACATGTGGGCGCGAATGGCCAAGGCATCGCATACCAAGCTTGCTGAAGGCGCTAGCAACAAGGCCTTCCATGAGACCAAGCTCGTTACGGGCAAGTTCTTCGTGGAGCGCGTCATGCCGGAGACGTCGGCGCATCTTGCTCGCATTCAGACGGGGGCGGATACGATGATGGCGCTCGCTGCGGAAGCATTCTAAGCTGCCGCACGCTCATTTCGAGCCGCGGTCTCGCGGCTCCTTTACTATTCTCGGGAGGTTTGTGATGGGTCTGCGACCGGAAGAAGTATTGGGTGTTCCGAAACCCGACTGGAAGACTGACGACGTTGTGATGCTGGAAGAGATGGCCACGAAATTTCTCGAGGCCGAGGTTCTTCCGCACTACGACCGTTTTGAGAAACAGGAAATGTTCGACCGTTCTGTCTGGGAGCTTGCCGGTGAGAACGGGCTTTTGTGCGCCTCGATGCCGGAAGAATATGGTGGGGCAGGTGGCAGCTATGCGCACGAAAGCGCCATTCTTGAAGCCATCAGCCATGTCGGTGTCGACGGCTTCGGCATAGCACTGCACAATTCCATCGTTGCTCCCTATATCCTCCACTATGGGTCTGAAGAGCAAAAACAGGAATGGTTGCCGAAAATGGCGACCGGCGAACTGATCGGCGCCATTGCCATGACCGAGCCCGGTGCGGGCTCGGACCTCCAGGGCGTCAAGACCAGCGCGAAAAGGGATGGCAACCACTACGTCATCAATGGGTCGAAGACATTCATCACCAACGGCCAGCTGGCGAATCTGATTGTTGTCGTGACCAAGACGGATCCCGCGCAGGGGGCTAAGGGCACCTCACTCATCATCGTCGAAACCGATGGGCAGGAAGGTTTCGAACGCGGCCGTAATCTCGATAAGATTGGGTTGAAATCGAACGATACCTCGGAACTCTTTTTCAATGACGTCCGCGTGCCTACGTCCAATCTTCTTGGCACAGAAGAAGGACAGGGTTTTGTCCAACTGATGCAGCAATTGCCACAAGAACGGTTGCAGATTGGCGGGACTGCTATTGCCATGGCAGAACGCGCCATTGCGATTACATCGGACTATGTCAAGGAGCGCAAGGCTTTCGGCAAGGCCGTTATCGAGTTCCAGAACACACAGTTCAAGCTGGCCGAACTCAAGACGGAGGCGACGATCGGCCGCGTTTTCTACAATCATTGTGTCGAACGCCATCTGAATGGCGGGCTCGATCCCGTTACGGCTTCAATGGCAAAGTACTGGCTGAGCGACCTGCAAAACAAGGTGGTCGACGAATGTCTGCAGCTGCATGGCGGGTACGGCTATATGAACGAATATTCTATTGCCCGTATGTTCCGCGATGCGCGCGTCCAGCGAATCTATGGCGGCACCAACGAAATCATGAAGCTTTTGATCGCCCGCAGCCTTTGAGCTGCCGGTTCGAACAGGGAGAATGAAATGACTGAGGCATATATCTACGACCACGTCCGCACGCCGCGTGGCAGAGGCAAAAAGGACGGCAGTCTGCACGAAGTGCCTGCCGTTCGTCTCGGCGCTCATGTGCTTGAGGCGCTGCGCGATCGCAATGGCCTCGATACGGGCCTGGTCGACGACATCATCTACGGCTGCGTCGATCCGGTCGGTGAAGCTGGCGCTGTTATTCCGCGATCCTCGGCCTTCGAAGCGGGCTATGATTTCAAGGCGCCGGGCATGCAGATATCGCGTTTCTGCGCATCTGGTCTTGACGCCGTGAATTTCGCCGCCGCCAAGATCGTGCAGGGTGCGGACGACATTGTTATCGCCGGCGGTGTTGAATCAATGTCGCGGGTCGGCATGGGGATGTCGGGCGGCGCTTGGTACATGGATCCGTCGGTCGGCTTGCCGGGCTATTTCATGCCTCAGGGCGTTTCCGCTGACCTGATCGCCACGAAATATGGCTTCACCCGCGATGATGTTGACGCTTACGCAGTCGAAAGCCAGAAGCGAGCCGGTGAGGCCTGGAAGAAAGGCTACTTCAAGAATTCGGTTCTCGAGATCAAGGACCAGAACGGCCTGACGATTCTTGATCACGACGAGCACATGCGGCCGACCACGGACATGCAGGCACTGGCTTCGCTCAATCCATCCTTCGTGATGCCTGGTGAAATGGGTGGCTTCAACGCTGTCGGCATTCAAGCTCATCCCGAAGTCGAGACGATCAATCACGTCCATCATGCCGGCAATTCGTCCGGTATCGTTGATGGCGCCGCCGGCGTATTGCTTGGCTCAAAAAGCGCAGGCAAGGCGATCGGCTCAAAGCCGCGCGCCCGCATCCGCGCATTCGCCAACATCGGTTCGGACCCGGCGCTGATGCTGACCGGCCCAGTCGACGTAACGGAGAAACTCTTGAAGCGCGCCAAGATGAAGATTTCGGACATCGATCTCTTCGAACTGAACGAGGCGTTTGCTGCTGTGGTGCTTCGCTACATGCAGGCTTTCGACATTCCGCGCGACAAGATCAACGTCAATGGCGGTGCGATCGCCATGGGGCATCCGCTTGGCGCGACTGGTGCAATGATCCTCGGCACGGTTCTTGATGAACTAGAGCGCCGCGATCTCAATGTTGCGCTCGTTACACTGTGCATCGGTGCGGGCATGGGCACCGCAACCATCATCGAACGCGTCTGAGGAGATAAGGAAGATGAGCTATAAGAACTTCAAATTCGACGTCGACGCGGACGGTATCGCACTCGTAACTTGGGATATGCCGGATAAGTCCATGAACGTCTTCACCGAAGCGGTGATGAAGGAACTCGACGCGATCGTCGATCGGGTTGCGAAGGATGAAGCGATCAAGGGAGCCGTGATCACCTCCGGCAAGGACACTTTCTCCGGCGGTGCCGACTTGACCATGCTCAAGCGCATGTTCCAGCTTTTCCAGGAAGAGAAGGCGAAGGACCCGAAGAAGGCGGTCGAGATCTTGTTCGAAAATACTGGCAAGATGGGCGGCCTTTTCCGCAAGCTGGAAACATGCGGGAAACCTTGGGTTTCGGCGATCAATGGTACCTGCATGGGCGGTGCATTCGAAATGTCGTTAGCTTGCCATGGCCGAGTCGTTTCCGACGACCCGTCGGTGAAGATGGCCCTACCGGAAGTCAAGGTCGGCATCTTTCCGGGTGCTGGTGGTACACAACGTGTTCCACGCCTGACCAACCAGCAGGACGCACTGCAGATGATGACGACTGGTTCCAGTCTCACCGCATCGCGCGCCAAGGCGATGGGGCTGGTGCATGAGGTCGTTCCGGCGAAGAAGCTGGTGGATGCTGCCAAGAAGATGATCAAGGCTGGTCTTAAGCCAGTCCAGCCTTGGGACGAGAAAGGCTTCAAGCTTCCGGGTGGTGCGATATATTCGCCAGCCGGCGCAAATCTCTGGCCGGCGGCGACCGCCATCCTGCGCCGCGAAACCTATGGCAATTATCCAGGCGCGGCCTCGATCCTGAAATCGGTATATGAGGGTCTGCTCGTCCCATTCGATACAGCGCTCAAGATCGAGCAGCGTTACTTCACCAAAATCCTGCAGACGACGGAAGCGGGAATGATGATCCGCTCCTTGTTTGTATCTCTGCAGGAACTGAACAAGGGCGCCCGCCGTCCAGCTGACGTCAAACCGACGAAATTCAAAAAAATCGGTGTTATCGGTGCAGGCTTCATGGGAGCGGGCATTGCCTACGTTACTGCCAAAGCCGGCATCCCGGTGGTGCTCCTCGACCAAAGCCTCGAGGCTGCGGAAAAGGGCAAGGCGCATTCCGTCGAGCTGGTTACCAAGGAAATGCAGAGGGGCAAGGCCACTGCAGAAGAAAAGGAAAAGCTTCTCGGCCTGATCACACCATCTGCTGACTATGCCGATCTCGAAGGCGCAGATCTCGTCATCGAAGCGGTGTTCGAAGATCGTGAAGTCAAGCGGATCGCTACAGAAAAGGCGGAAGCCGTGCTGAAGCCGGCCGCGATTTTTGCATCTAACACGTCGACACTACCCATTACTGGTCTTGCCAAGGTCTCGCAACGTCCTAAGAATTTCGTCGGAATTCATTTTTTCTCGCCCGTCGACAAGATGCTGCTGGTGGAAGTCATTCTTGGCAAGAAAACATCGGACAAGGCGCTTGCTGTTGCGCTTGACTACGTACGCGCGATCAAGAAGACGCCGATTGTGGTCAATGACACACGCGGCTTCTACGTCAATCGCTGCGTTCTGCGCTACATGTCGGAAGCTTACAACATGCTCATCGAAGGTGTTCCGCCCGCGATGATCGAGAATGTGGCACGAATGGCAGGCATGCCGGTCGGTCCGTTGGCGCTCAATGACGAGACTGCGATTGACCTGTCGCAGAAGATACTGAAGGCCATATTAGCTGATCTTGGGCCAAAGGCTGTTGATCCGCGGCATGTTGAGCTCGTGAACACGCTGGTCGATAAGTATGATCGCCGTGGCCGCAAGAACGGCAAGGGCTTCTACGATTATCCGGCGAAGCCTGCCAAAAAGCATTTGTGGCCCGAGTTGAAGACGCTTTATCCGCAACAGGACCCGGACAAGATCGACGTCGAGGTACTGAAGCAGCGCTTCCTGTTCACGATCGCGCTGGAAGCTGCACGCGTCATGGAGGAAGGCATTGTGACCGATCCGCGTGAAGCGGATGTGGGGTCGATCCTTGCCTTCGGCTTTGCACCATATACTGGCGGAACCCTTTCCTACATCGATGGGATGGGCGCGGCGAACTTCGTCGAAATCGCCAAGGGCCTGCAGCGGAAGTATGGCGCACAGTTCAAGGCGCCGAAGCTTTTGCTCGACATGGTTGAGAAAGGCGAGACCTTCTACGACCGTTTCAATCCGTACTCCGCAGAGGACAAAAAACAGGCTGCTTGATAAGGGTGAGAGGTGAGAAGTTACATCTTTCCCTTAGCGTGTGGCCCAACAAAGCTCATGAGAAGCACGCTTTGCAATGCAACGACAGTTGCCGACGTCGCAATGATGTCGGCAATCGACCATCCTAAGTATCGGACCACGCGTCAAAAAAACTGTGAAAAATGAGAAAGTTTTCCGTAATTCTACTCGACTTTTGGCAAATTCCTTTATAAAACAGCATTGAAGGTATTTTTTCCTTTATTTAGGTATCATCATGTTTTCACATGACCGCATATGGGCGGCCATAGATGCGCTGGCAGAACGCCACTCGCTTTCCGTATCGGGATTGGCGAAGCGTGCGGGGCTTGATCCAACAACCTTCAACAAATCCAAGCGCTACGCTGTTGACGGACGCGCAAGATGGCCGTCAACAGAATCGCTCGCCAAGATCATGGAAGCTACCGGCGCTTCTCTGGACGAATTCATGACGCTCGTTTTGGGCAGGGCCAGCGGCGGGAATGGTGGCGCGACACGTGCTGTACCGCTGCTTGGCTTCGCGCAGGCAGGCGCTGGAGGCTTTTTCGACGATGGCGGCTTTCCTGTGGGCCAAGGCTGGGATGTCGTCGAGTTTCCGGTAGGGTCTGCCGACTCTGTTTATGCGCTTGAAGTGTCGGGCGAATCCATGCTGCCGCTCTATCGCGACGGCGATACGATCATCGTTGCGCCCGGCGCGGCAGTGCGACGGGGTGATCGTGTGGTGGTGCGTACAAAGGACGGGGAAGTCATGGCCAAGATACTTGCACGACAGACACCGCGGACAATCGAGTTGCAGTCGATGAACCCCGAGCACCCCAATCGCACCTTCGATGCAGTCCATATCGATTGGATCGCACGGATCCTGTGGGCAAGCCAATAGGAACGCATTTTACATGCGCCAGCTACCGCTTTATGCCCTGACCGTTCTGGTGGCTTTGGGGCTGATCTACGCTTTCGTCGCCCCCTTTAACGGGGGCATCGATACGCCTAGTCAAAGCCAAGGCGTCGATGTCACGCCAGAGAATTTCGAACTGCCCGATGAGATGACCAATGCCGCGCCAGAAGATCCATCGGAAGCCACACAGCCGCAGGGAAGGGTTACATCACCGCAAGCGCGTCAGGTCGATCCGGATGCGATGGCCCCCTCAGGTATTGACAATGCACCGCTCGAACGAGTTGAGCCTCGCCCACCCCTGAGTACAACGCTGGAAATGCTTCCCGCACCGCCGACAGCTCCTACGCCGGCGCCACCTCCGACACCTGTCGACAACACTGCCAGGCCAGTACTTCTTTATCGCCCCGTCGCTACCGCAGCTGGCACAATTGAAGCAGGCGGTTACCGAATCGCGCTGGATGGGATCGAGGTAGTTCAACCGGAGGAAACCTGCATTATGGATGGCGGTAGTGCATGGCCGTGTGGCATGGCTGCACGGACCGCGTTCCGCAATTGGCTACGCTCTCGCGCTGTCGAGTGCAACGTACCGGGACAACCGCCCGACGATATCATCGCCACGCAATGCAGGCTCGGCAATACGGATCTTGCCGAATGGCTGGTGCAGAATGGTTGGGCACGCGCGAAGGACGGAACGCCCATGGCGGATGGGATGAAGAAAGCCGACGAAGCCAAACTTGGTATCTTTGGTAGTCCCCCCGCAGCGCTGCCAGCCTCAGCCAACTTGCCCATACCGTCGGTGAGTGATGCGCCGGAACCTGCTGCCGAGCCGCTACCGTCTCCGCCACCATTGGCTGTACCAGACGCCCCATTCCCACCGCGCCCGGAATAGCTATGCTTCGTGGCAAACAGCCTCGATGTTATGGCCGTCAAGGTCTCGCACAAACGCGCCGTAATAATTGGGATGGTAATGCGGACGCAATCCGGGTCGTCCGTTGTCACTACCGCCAGCCGCTATCGCAGCCGCGTGAAAAGCATTGACGATATCGCGGCTTTTGACACGAAAGGCGATGTGAAGCGGCGGTTTGTTAGGCTCGCCATTGGTTACCCAGAAGTCGGGCTTGCCACCCTCGCCAAAACCCGCCACATCCGAGCTTCCCGTTACCGAAGCTGGAACTTCGTGGAGCAACTCGTATCCAATTGGAGCGAGCGCTTCCCGATAGAATTTCTTGCTTCGCTCGAAGTCACTTACAACGACACCTGTGTGATCGATCATTCGTCCCTCGGAGAGAATTTGAGGCGCACTATCTCAAGTTAATTGTCCCATGAGCGCTCTCGCAATCAATGCGCGCGTCTCGGCGATTCCGTAGAGTGCCACGAACGATCCGAAGCGCGGTCCGCGTTCTTGGCCAATAAGAACCTCATAGAGCATCTGAAAGAACGATACGGACACGCCCGGGCCCCCCTCCGGGCTTTTTTTCGCATGGTCCTGATAGCGTTCGATGCCGCGGGCCACGTCCAACATGGCATTTTGAATCATG
The DNA here is from genome assembly GCF_028331445.1 of Candidatus Phyllobacterium onerii. GTDB lineage: Bacteria > Pseudomonadota > Alphaproteobacteria > Rhizobiales > Rhizobiaceae > Phyllobacterium > Phyllobacterium onerii. The sequence continues at coordinate 97,548 of NZ_JAQMHX010000001.1, forward strand.
CTACCGTCGGCATCGTCAGGCAGGGCTGCGAGCGTTTTGTCCATCCCCTCGAGTGCCAGACGTTCCACTTCGTCGGGTGCCCGGAATTTCTTTGTCGGCTTTACGAAATCATTGAAATAACGGATAGCGTAGCCGACTAGTGCATCAAGTTCCGGACTGTTCTGCGAGGTCACACCGGGTGCGTAGCGGGAAATGAAACCCCAGAGAACGCTACGGTTTTCAGCGTTGGAAGCGCTGACGAGATTCAACAGAAGCGCGAACGGTACTGGCATCTCCACAATCGGCGGATTTCCATTGTGCAGGTGCCAGACAGGATTGTTCAGCCGGTCTTTCCAGGATTGGCGCTCGTAGGCGGCGAGATAGGTGAAATATTCATCCACTGCCTTGGGAATGACATCGAAATAGAGACGCTTGGCCGTTCTCGGCTTCTGGAACATGTAAAGGCCGAGACTTTCCGTGGGCGCATAGGTCAGCCATTCATCGATACTGATGCCATTCCCCTTTGACTTGGATATCTTTTGGCCAACATCATCGAGAAACAGCTCATAGACGAAATGCTCGGGCGCCCGGCCTCCCAAAATCTCGCAAATGCGGTCGTACACGATTGCATTTGTCTGATGATCCTTGCCGAACATCTCGAAATCCACACTGAGAGCCGCCCAACGCATGCCGAAGTCAGGCTTCCATTGCAGTTTGACATTACCACCCGTCACGGGGACGGTAGTCTCGGTGCCGTTTTCGTCGTCAAAAGTTATCGTGCCGTTCTTGGCGTCGACATTCTTCATCGGCACGTAGAGAACCCTGCCGCTCGTGGGAGAGATCGGCAAAAAGGGGCTATAGGTTGCCTGGCGTTCCTCCCCGAGCGTTGGCAACATCACCTTCATGATGTCATCGTAATGCTTCACCGCTCGAAGCAACACTTCATCGAAGCGTCCTGATTTGTAGTATTCCGTCGCACTGGCAAATTCGTAGTCGAAGCCGAACGTGTCAAGAAAGCGGCACAGCATGACGTTGTTGTGGTCAGCAAAACTGCTGTAATCGCCACCAAAGGGATTTGGGACGGACGACAGTGGCTTATGCAGATGCGGCACTAGTGAGGAGGGGTCCGGTACGTTGTCCGGAATCTTCCGCATGCCGTCCATGTCATCAGAAAAGCACAGCAGCTTGGTGTTGACCAGGTCCTTGGTCAACACCCGAAAGGCATGGCGCACCATGGAAGTGCGCGCCACTTCACCGAATGTGCCGATATGCGGGAGGCCCGAGGGGCCATAGCCCGTTTCGAACAATATCGTCTCGGGGTAACCGGTCTTTTCATAGCGTTTGATGATCTTTCGCGCCTCCTCGAAAGGCCATGCTTTGGCCTCTGCTGCCGCCTCGATTAATTCGGGGCTCAGTTCGATTTGAGTATCAAGGCGCGAAGTCATTCGTTTTTCCTGTGTTCGTGCCGTCTGGTAAGGCGGGCGGACACTATGGCGCAAGGTGGCTGGCGTCAATTGCATGTGCCCGTTTGAATCCAATCTGCTCTGATCTCAAATGGTTCAATCAGCTCAATAAAAATCGACCGGAAAATAACGTAGATAGAGTTCGGATGTAGTGCCTTTTTCCTCCATCGCCTTCAAGGCGAAATTAAAGGCATCGATAAGTTCGCTATTCTTACGTGTGGTCGCAATGGTCAATCCATCACCCAGAAACTGCGGCGCGATATAGGGACCACCGATGAAGGCGCAGCAGTTGCCCGACTCAATGCTGCCGATCCAGAAGGATAGATCCGACCCGTCACCGAATACGGCGTCAATCTTCTTTGCTTGGAGATCCTTGAGCAGGAGATCACGCGAGGGGTAGCCGACCCAATGGCCCTTCGGGAAATCGTTAGCAAAAATCACTTGGTGCACTGACCCTGCTACAACGCCGACTGTCTTTTTTTCGAGCGTATCGGCAAGAGGCTCGGTAAGTGGCGTTTCCTTCAGCGTCACAAATCGTGCCGGCAGCATCATATAAGGTGTCGTAAAGGCGAGTTTCTGACGCAAGGCTGCTGTCGGTCTTAGGCCAGCAATAATCGCTTCCGCTTCTCCATTTTCAAGTGTTGGCAGCAATTCATTCCATGGGCGCGCTTCAACCTGACACATTGCAGTGACAGCGAGCTCATCACAGATCGCCCGCACCAGATCGATATTGAAGCCGGAAATGCGTCCTGTACTATCAATAAAATTGAAGGGCGGATAGTCGACCGTAGTCACAAAACGAATGCGCTCGATTGTGGAAAGATTCGGCTTGGAAACATGTTCACGTCCGTCCCAATAGTGCGGAAAGTTCGACGCGGCATGGGCTGGCGACACCGCCATCAGGACGATGCTTAGAGCGGTTGTAGCGAGTGTGCGGAAATGCATTCGGTCTCAACGTAACAGTGTGATTTGCCGTGAGAGTAACACGATCTGGGTCCCCTTGACAGGCTGGCTCCAGCCCGTTCAGAAAAACTAATGACAATCACGAAATTTCAATATTAATTGTTAATATTTCGCATAGTCTGCATTATATATCGAGAAATACTACTTCTAGTGTATTGATATCTTTATATTTCAATTTTTGATTGAAGGTTTCAGATGGTGTTGTTGCGTAACTTCATTTGCTATTTCCAGATGTCACCGGGGAGTTTAGTTGCCGCCATCCTTCACTAGAGATACCCGCCATGACCAAGGAAATAGCGATTTCGCTCGCCGCACGCCTCTGCGCAGGCGGAATGGCGAAGCCGCCGATCATCGCGGCGTTCAGGCGATCTTTTTACAATGCGACTTCCTTCGTCGAAGAGCTTTATGCATCCGATGGTGCCGATGATGCATTGATCGCCTCGTGTATTGCTGATGAAGCAGGCTTGTTGTTTGAGGAGATAGCTAAAGATGTTCATGTCGTCGCCCCCACGATACCGAATCCAGTGGCTCTGAGGCGTATAAGACACGCAGTAGTCGTCACATGTGATCACACGACATTGATCTATATTGCGCCGACGCTGCAAGAAATTGCAGTGCTCAAACTTCATCTTCCCAAAAGCCAGGATATCGCAGCCCGACTGAGAATAACGACTCCCGCGCATCTTTTAGAATTTCTGCGACTGCATTACGAGCGGGCGCTAGCGGAAAATGCCGTAGACAGCGTTGAAACGACTAGTCGAGGATTCTCGGCAAGGATTGTTGTGACCGGCAGCCAAGGCATTCTTCTCGGGCTTTCGAGCGCGTCAATCCTATTCGGGCTTGCGCTTGCATCTTCTTGCCTATGGTTCATTCTTCACATGCTTTTCTCGGTGTTTTTTTCCGGATGCATCCTACTGCGCCTATTGGCGATGAGGGCAACGATAAGAAGAGAAACGCGAGTCCTCCCAACCGTTCCAGCGCGCGAGCTTCCTGTCTATAGCGTCATGATTGCACTTTACCAGGAGGCCGATGTAGTTCCGCAATTGGTCCGGGCCATGACTGAGCTCAACTGGCCACGCTCGAAGCTGGAAGTAACCTTCCTGTGCGAAGCGGATGACTTCGCGACCATTGCAGCGTTCGAGGATCAAAAACTACCCCATGGTTTCATGGTCATTCCGGTGCCCGGCATCGGGCCTCGTACAAAGCCGAAAGCCCTGAACTACGGACTTCAAATGGCGCGCGGAGAATTTGTGGTTGTTTATGACGCAGAAGACCGACCGGATCCTGATCAACTGCTTGAGGCATGGCAGCGCTTCAGTGTGGGAGGGGGCAATCTAGGCTGCCTGCAAGCTCCATTGGTTATTGCGAACGCTCACGAAGGATGGCTTGCCCGTTTGTTCGCATTTGAATACGTCGTGCATTTCTTTGGCCTCTTGCCCTGGCTTGCCCGCAACGGTCTCGTGTTGCCGCTCGGCGGAAGTTCCAATCATTTTCGCCGCGACTGTCTCGAGGGAGTCGGTGGTTGGGACCCATACAACATGACCGAAGATGCTGAACTTGGTACGCGGCTCGCTCGTCGCGGATTTATTGTCGAGATGTTGTCGCTGCCAACGATTGAAGATGCGCCGACGGTCACCGACGTGTGGTTGCGGCAGCGGACACGCTGGCTGAAAGGCTGGATGCAGACTTGGCTATTCGAGATGCGGCATCCGAGGCAGTTTCTGGGCGATCTCGGTTTTCGACGGTTTCTAGTCTATCACATGTTGATAGCAGGATTAATTGTCTCTTCGCTGCTGTATCCGCTGATGCTTGTTTTCATTGCGTATTCGGGGGTCAATCTTGTTTTGGAAAACGCTGGTACCGCCGACCGCGGCATTTTACTCTATGATTGCATGAATATTACTATGGGTTACCTCTCGTTCCACGCGCTGGGAAAGCGTAGCCCCGTAGGCAAAGATATAAAGGGTTCGATACTGCGCGTCATACCGTTTTATTGGATGTTGGTATCCGTCGCTGCATGGCGTGCGGTCAAACAGCTCTGCACACAGCCCTTTCTATGGGAAAAGACGCCTCACCGACCGGCCGCGGTTAGAGAAAGCCTGGACCCGAACCGATAATCAAGGCGTCCTCGTTGCCGATCAAATCGAGATCTCGGCCCTTGTAGGGTAGGCTCAAGAGTATTCGGCGGATCACTGCATGGCGTGCGCGGCGTTTGTCGTTGGAACGCACGATCGTCCACGGCGCGTAAGGCGTATGGGTCCGAGCAAACATCTGGTCGCGTGCCTTCGTATAGTCGTCCCACTTTTCGGCACCCATGATATCGATCGGTGAGAATTTCCAGTTCTTTAAAGGGCTATGCCTGCGATCATGGAAGCGCTTCAATTGCATGATTTGGCCGATATCGAGCCAGAATTTGAAAAAATGAATATCATCGGCCACGACCATGCGCTCAAGGCCGGGTGCCTCTTCGAGAAATGTCTCATGCTGTTCGGGGGTGCAAAATCCTAGCACGGGCTCGACCCCGGCGCGATTATACCAGGAACGGTCGAAGGTTACGAACTCGCCGGTGGTGGGAAAGTGCGAGACATAGCGTTGGAAATACCATTGGCCCCGCTCGGTCTCGCTGGGTTTGGGCAAGGCGACGTTGCGCGCGGAGCGCGGATTCATGTATTGACGCAAATTGAAGATCGTGCCGCCCTTTCCCGCCGCGTCCCGTCCCTCGAAAACCGCCATCACCCGACCGCCGGTATCCTGTAGCCAGTACTGCAGCTTCACCAGCTCGATTTGCAACTTCTCGAGGGTCTCCGCATATTCGTCTTTTGGCATCTTTTCAGTATAAGGAAAATCACCGGATTCCAGCGCGCCATCTTCGATCCAGGCCGGTAATTTCGGATCGTCAATATTGAAGCTGCGCTTCTTGCCGTCAATCTTCAGTTTGAGTGTAGATTTCCCCTGACCCGGGCGTTGCGATGTCTTTTTTGAATCTTTACCCAACTCATTCATCCTCAATTGACATAAAGCCATGTTATTGGGAGAGCGTTGGCTCGTCCAGAGGCGAAAAAGGACTGTAGTGCAGGAGTTTAACGCATGCGCATATGGAGGCTGGAAAGCCGGACCTTGTGGCGAAGAGCTGTGGAAAGGTTGATCCAGGCGCGGTTTGTGCTGGGAGTTGCTGCATTCATAACGGCCTTGGTTCTGAGTTCCGGCGCGTCCTGGTGGTTGAGTTTTGGCATCCTGATGCTGGTTTTCCTCGCCGTCGTCATGCTTTCCGCAGCTCTCCCCCGCAACACGGCCCGACACCCCGATACGAATATTAATGATCCGGCAATCTTCAGCCTATCAGGTCAGCAACTTGCAACGCAATTGCCGGATCCGCTGATCATTTTTGATCATGAGGGGACGATACTTTACGTCAATCCTGCTGCCAATGGCGCTTTTCCGCCATTGGCGCGGGGCGGTGCGCTATTGATGCATTTTCGTGCGCCTGAAATGCAGACACTGGTTCAATCGGTCGTGGCGGATGCGATGGCACGATCTGTCGATTATTTTGAGCGCGTTCCGGTAGAGCGCTGGTATCGCGCCACCGTGCTTCTGCTCGACCAGGCGGGTGGAGCAGATCGACAATATCTGTTGTCATTCCGCGACCAAACTGAGGCGCATCGTCTGGAGCGCATGCGCTCCGACTTCATCGCCAATGCCAGTCATGAGTTACGCACACCGCTCGCCTCGCTCAGCGGTTTTATTGAGACTTTGCGGGGCCCCGCACGAAATGATGAGGCGGCTCGCGATAATTTCCTCCAGATCATGCAGAAACAGGCCGAACGCATGGCGCGGCTGATCGATGACTTGCTGTCGCTGTCCCGCATCGAGATGAAGGCACATATTGCCGTCAAGGATCAGGTAGATCTGGCGGTAGTGCTCAACCATGTGGCAGACTCACTTAGCCCGCTCGCTGCCGAACTTGGCGTCGAGTTTGAGCGGAATATTGATGCTGGTCCCATCAATGTTCTCGGCGATCGTGATGAACTGACGCAGGTTTTCCAAAACCTCCTGGAAAATGCCTGCAAATATGGCCAATCCGGCAAAAAGATTATCATCGAGTTAAAGCGGGATGGTGGGTCTATCAAGGCCACGATACAGGATTTCGGTCCGGGCATTCCAGACGAGCATATACCGCGGCTTACTGAGCGGTTCTACCGTGTCAGCCTGGAGACGAGCCGAGCTCAGAAGGGAACCGGTCTTGGCCTTGCTATCGTCAAACACATCCTTACACGACATCGCGCACGGCTGATCGTCCGGTCCAAAGTCGGCGAAGGCTCGTCATTCACCGTCGTGTTTTGACCTCCGAAAGTCCACATCTCGTAACAAAAAAGGCGCCACTCGGCGCCTTGATGGGTTGTCTACACTCGAAATTATCGGATGCGCCGGCGATCCGAAGCCGGCTGATACGCCAAACGGGAATGATAGGTGCAGTAAGGCCCTGATTCGCCGACATCATTACCGCAGAAATTGAAATCCGGTTGTAGAGGATCTCCGACTGGCCATTTGCAGGTTCGCTCGCTCAACTGCACAAGTTCGAGCCGCCGGGAAATCGGCACCACAACATCCGTTACAGTCTTCGTGACGGTATGCGTCACGAGATCAGTGCTGTATTCTGTCTGCAATGCGGTTGCGCCGACACTGCGGTTCACAACCCTGCTCGACATGTGTCCGAGGGAGCCGGCGCTTCGATGGCCGCTGGACGCACCGGTGTTGACCTTCTTGCTGCGTGTCTGGGTTGATGTGGTTTTCCCACGTCCCGACAGCTTCAGCCGATGTACCTTGCCAATGACAGCATTGCGGCTGACACCACCCAGTTGTGCTGCGATCTGGCTTGCACTCAGACCTTCGGCCCAAAGTTTCTTTAGCTGCTCTACGCGCTCATCTGTCCAGTTCATCGTTTCCTAGCTCCATATGGGGCTCAGTTTTGTGCGGACGTTAGACTGAATCCTTCCTCGTATCTGGATTGCTCCAGATTGGCCTGATACTATATCTATTCAGATGACGAGGACGCCGCACGAAATCTAGCTATTTCGTTTCTCAACGTACAATATGGGATGACTCTGTGACAAGAGTCGGGCGAGTGTCACGGTATGGGTTTTTGGGGTTTTCCCCAACTTGCGCGGTCAACTGTTACAAAAAACACTCGCTAAGCGGCTTGGGCTTGCTCGTTAGAGTTGCAGGGACGAAATCTTGAATGCATCGACAGCTCAGGTCGCAGTGAAGACTTGTTAAAGTGTTCATTTGACAATTGAGGTTCGAATGACGATATTACGATTGTATGGCCGCCCCCAAAAATGGCATTGTGGGGCGGCTTTTTGATTTCATCGCTGCCGGTTTCTTCCTTGTAATCAGCAGGTTTGGCAAACTGGGTTTTGGAGGCCCTTGACGATATGACGGACGCAAACGCGCAACCGCTTTACGACACTTATGCTCGTGCGGATCTGCGCTTTGAGCGAGGTGAGGGCATGTGGCTAATTACCGAATCCGGTGATCGTTATCTCGACTTCGCTGCCGGTATCGCGGTCAATTCGCTCGGCCACGCGCATCCACACCTCGTCGAGGCCTTGAAAAGTCAAGCCGAGAAGCTTTGGCATGTCTCTAACATCTATGAAATTCCAGGCCAAAAGCGCTTGGGCCAGCGGCTCGTCGATAATACCTTCGCCGACAAGGCCTTCTTCACCAATTCCGGTGCAGAGGCGCTCGAATGCGCGATCAAGACAGCGCGGCGTTATCACTACGTCAACGGTAATCCCGAGCGATTCCGCATCATCACGTTTGAAGGCGCCTTCCATGGCCGTACGCTGGCGACGATTGCCGCTGGTGGTCAGCTGAAATACCTTGAGGGTTTTGGACCAAAGGTCGAAGGCTTTGATCAGGTGCCTTTCGGTGACGAAAAGGCATTGAAGGCAGCAATTGGACCCGAAACCGCCGCCATATTGATCGAACCGATCCAGGGCGAGGGCGGTGTGCGTCCGGTGCCCGACGAGGAACTGCGCGCGCTGCGGAAGCTCTGCGACGAACACGGCTTGCTATTGATCCTTGACGAGGTTCAGACAGGCGTAGGCCGCACGGGCAAGCTCTTCGCGCACGAATGGTCTGGCATCACGCCGGACATCGTAGCCGTCGCCAAAGGCATTGGTGGCGGCTTTCCCCTCGGTGTATGTCTTGCGACCGCCGAAGCCGCCAAGGGCATGACTGCCGGCGTGCATGGCACGACCTACGGTGGCAATCCGTTAGCCATGGCTGTAGGCAATGCAGTGCTTGACATCGTTCTTGAAGAAGGTTTCCTTGATCATGTGCGGCAGATTGCGCTGTTTATGAAACAGGGGCTGGCCTCAATTTCCGATCGCTATCCGGAAGCGATTTCCGAGGTGCGTGGCCGCGGTTTGCTGATCGGTCTGAAGTGCGCTGTACCAAACACGACGATGGTTCAAGCCTTGCGCGACGAACATTTGCTTACCGTCGGCGCGGGCGACAACGTCATTCGCCTTTTGCCACCACTGGTTGCAACCGAAGCGGATGCCCGTGAGGCCCTCACGCGGATCGAAGCTGCAGCTGAGCGTCTGTCAGTCACAGCCAGACTGAAAAGCGCGTAGAGACAAGTCTTATGATGATCAAACAGGACCTCCGTCATTTTACGGATATCTCGGCGCTTTCGCCTAGTGATCTGCGGCACATTCTCAACGATGCGCGCGACCGCAAAACGCGTCTCAAAGCCGGCAATATCGAAAAACCCTTTGCCGGCAAGGTGCTGGCAATGATATTCGACAAGCCTTCAACGCGTACGCGCGTGTCCTTCGATGTGGGCATGCGTCAGCTCGGCGGCGAGACGATCATGCTAACGGGATCGGAAATGCAGCTTGGCCGCAGCGAGACTATTGCCGACACCGCAAAGGTGTTGTCGCGCTATGTCGATATCATCATGATGCGAACAACCACGCATGAACGCCTGATAGAGATGGCCGAAAACGCCACAGTGCCAGTGATCAATGCGCTGACGGATGACACCCATCCGTGCCAGATTATGGCAGATATCATGACATTCGAGGAACATCGCGGTGCGGTGAAGGGCAGGACTTTCGCCTGGACGGGTGACGGCAACAATGTGCTGCACTCGCTCGTCGAGGCAGCAGCGCGATTTGATTTCAATCTCAACATCGCGACGCCGGAAGGCAGCGAACCGGACAGCAAATATCTTGATTGGGCCAAGCGCGCTGGCGGCAAGATTAGACTGACAACTGATCCAATTTCGGCCGTCGAAGGTGTCGATTGTATCGTTACCGATACCTGGGTGTCGATGGGACAGGAGGGTCGCGCGCGCGGCCACAACGTGTTCATGCCATACCAGGTCAACGACGCATTGCTAAAACATGCCGACCCTGATGCGCTGTTCATGCATTGCCTTCCCGCACACCGCGGCGAGGAGGTGACTGACTCCGTCATTGATGGACCGCATTCCGTCGTTTTTGATGAAGCGGAAAACCGTCTACATGCACAAAAGGCAATTCTTGCCTGGTGCCTCGAAGGAGGTCGCCCGAATGTCTGATTCTTCCATCCGCACTGACGAATATGTATTCGCTGGCGATGATGCCGTGGTTCCGTTCCAGGTTGAGGAATTGGACGCGCGCGGGCGTGCCGTTCAGCTCGGACCTGCACTAGATGACATTTTGAGCCGCCACGACTATCCGGAGCCTGTAGCGAAGCTTCTAGCGGAGGCGATCGTGCTTACGGTATTGCTCGGCACATCGCTGAAATTCGATGGGAAGTTCATCTTCCAGTCCCAGTCGGACGGACCAGTCGACATGCTGGTCGTCGACTTTCGCACGCCGAATTCCGTTCGCGCGTACGCGCGCTATGACGAGGAGCGCTTGGCCGAAGCCATCGCTGAGAACAAACTTTCGCCAGTAGAGCTGATGGGTGGCGGCACGCTCGCACTCACCGTCGATCAGGGCGAATACACCCAGCGATATCAGGGCATCGTTGCGCTCGATGGTTCCAACCTCGAAGAGATCGCCAAGACCTATTTCCGCCAGTCCGAGCAGATTCCCACAGACCTTCGTCTTTCGGTTGCAAAGCTGATCGAACGTGGCGAAGACGGCAAGCCGGTCGAGCAATGGCGGGCCGGTGGGCTCATTGTGCAGTTTCTGCCTGAATCGGAACTGCGCATGCGTCAGCGTGATCTACCAGCGGGTGACGCGCCGGAATCTGACGACGACGATGAAGTCGACCTTGTCGAAGACGATGACTGGGCTGAAATCAAGGCACTCGTTGCGACTATCGAAAGCTCGGAATTGACCGATCCTCAAGTTGGAGCTGAACGACTGCTATACCGCCTGTTCCATGAGCGAGGCGTCCGCGTTTTCGACGCGGTGCCGGTGAACGATGATTGCTCGTGCTCACGCGAGAAAATTGCCGGCGTACTCTCTGGCTTCACTGCTGAAGAGATTACTGACAGCATAGAGGATGGCAAGATTAGTGTCACCTGCGAATTTTGCTCGACAGAATATGAATTCGATCCGGCAGAGTTTTTGCCAAAGAATTGAGCAATCAGGCACGCATTGGCGCGGTTACTTCGTGAACGATCGTTACCACAATTAATAGTGCGATGAATGCGCAGATAATCAGCCAAAGCGGCCATACTCTCGTTGATTTCTTCGCCAGAAGGCCAACGATGAGACCGGGGACCATCACCAGCGCGACCAACTGACTGACAGCTTCCGTTCTCGTTGTGAAGCTTGGCAGACTATAGCCGAGAAACTGTGCGCCTATGGCCAAAGCAAAGGCAACGGCAGAGCAGGCCAAAGCCTTGATGTAAGGCGATTGAGTACGATTTGTCTCTTGCATCAGTTCAGTGTGCGTAACTGATCGGGCAGGTCAAGTGAGAATGCTGGGATCTCGATATCAAAGCGTACTCCGCTGTCGGTCTGCATTGTATAGCGACCGACCATGACGCCAGATGTCGTCGTCAGGGGACAACCGGAAGAGTATTGGAAGGAGTCGCCGGGATTGAGAATAGGTTGTTCACCGATGACGCCCGGACCGCGTACTTCCTCCATGTGGCCATTACCGTCGGTGATTTTCCAGTAGCGCGCACGCAATTGCACAGTAATCTCCGACTCGTTGGCGATGGTAATGCGATATCCCCAAACGTAACGGTTCTCTTCCGGATTGGATTGCTCCTCCAGATAGAACGGTTCGACGGTTACCTCAATATCGCGGGTAATGGCTTTGTACATACCTTCTCTCAGTTTATGTCCCTCATATCGCGGCTCGGCGCGATCACGTCAACCGCCCAGAGAAAGTCCGGTTTAAATCCTTCGTGATCGGCGCATTTCTCGCTAATATAGGGATGAAGCCGTTCGGTGGAGCTAAGCAATTCTGTTGATGAGCCTCGAAGAATTTGCAGAAATGGCGCTTTCATTTCCTGAAACTATTCAGGCAAGTCATTTCAGCACGACCGATTTTAGGGTGAATGGAAAAATGTTTGCAACGCTGCGCCCTGAGAAGCTGCGCGGTGTATTGTTGCTCACTCGGGAAGATCAATCCCTCTTGTGTGAGACGTCGAGAAATATGTTTGAGCCTGTGCCGGGAAGCTGGGGCGAAAAAGGTTCGACCTATGTCGTTCTGGACAGCGCCGATCCGGACGCAGTCCGCCATGCCATGGCGATCGCCTGGAAGAGGGCCGCGCCGAAATCAGTCTCCGCGCGGCATATCCTCTAATCTTCTACAGTGCCGCTTTCAGAGCGATATCGAGATCCTCGATCAGATCGTCCGCGTCTTCAAGCCCGACCGACAGCCGTAATAAACCATCGGAAATACCGAGTTCGGCGCGGGCCTCGTCCGTGAGATTTTTGTGGGTAGTTGTGGTCGGATGGGTGATCAGGCTCTTTGAATCACCGAGATTGTTGGAAATCTGGATGACTTCCAGGGTGTTCTCGACATTGAACGTCGCCTTCTTGGCGCCCTTTACTTCGAAGGCGATCAGTGTGGAACCGCCCGACATTTGCTTGGCGATGACATCAGCCTGCGGATGATCGGCACGGCCCGGATAAATTACCTTGGAGATCGCCGGATGATCGGCAAGGAAATCGGCGATTTTTGCTGCGCTCTCCGTCTGCTGGCGCACACGTACGGCCAAAGTTTCGAGGCCCTTCAGCATGACCCATGAGTTGAACGGGCTGAGCCCAGGGCCGGTATGGCGGAAATATTCGTGCAGATTTTCGTCTACCCACTGCTTGTCGGAAAGGATCACGCCGCCAAGACAACGACCTTGTCCATCGATATGTTTGGTCGTGGAATAGACAACGATGTGTGCACCGAGTTCCAGCGGCTTCTGGAAGAGCGGCGTCGCGAAGACGTTATCGACGATGAGCTTGGCGCCGACCGAATTGGCCACCTGTGCCACAGCCGAAATATCGATGACTTCGAGTGTCGGGTTGGTCGGGCTTTCGAGGAACAGCACCTTGGTGTTCGGGCGGATGGCGTTTTGCCAGTTCTCGATCCTCGAACCATCTATCAAAGTAAAATCAACACCGTAGCGCGGCAGAAGCGTTTCTATAATGTAGCGACATGAGCCGAACATCGCCCTTGCGGCCAGAACGTGGTCGCCGGCCTTGACCTGGCAGATGATGGCTGCTGCCACAGCCGCCATGCCTGACGCCGTAGCACGCGCATCTTCAGCGCCTTCCAATGCGCACATGCGCTTTTCGAACATGTCCGTTGTCGGATTAGCATAGCGGGAATAGATGAAGCCCGGCTCCTCACCCTTGAAACGGGCTTCAGCGGCTTCGGCGCTGGGGTAGACAAACCCTTGCGTCAGGAACAAGGCTTCGGATGTTTCACCGAAGCCTGAACGCAGCGTTCCGGCATGGACGAGTTGGGTTGCGGGGCGTAGCTTGCGGGTGATGTTCGCGGTCATCGTCTTCTCAATCTGCCAGAATCTGGCCAATAAAAAACCGGCCTTGCGTGAATCGCAAAAAGGCCGGACGAAACCGGGCCTCTTTTAGCAAATTATTTAACGTGGCTGCAAGCCGGCCGGCCAAATCACCACGGGATAAAACTGCTTTAATCCTCTCAAGCGCTTGCGTCAACCGGGCGAGACGCTAAAGCTTTTGTATGTTTTTGTAAGGTTTTGGCGATCGACATGAGTAGACATCAAGCGGGCATTCTGGCGGACCGCGGCATCAGGGCTCTGCATCAAGCCGGCGCGCTCAGGACGGAGCGCGATTTTGATGGTGACCAGATCCAACCTGCGAGCCTTGACTTGCGGCTTGGTACGAAAGCTTATCGCGTTCGTGCCAGTTTCATGCCGGGGCCTGGAACCGCCGTTATCGACAAGCTTGAGCGTCTCAAGCTGCATGAAATCGATCTGACCGAAGGCGCGGTGCTTGAAACCGGCTGTGTCTATATCGTTCCCTTGTTGGAAAGCCTGAGCCTGCCGCCTGAGGTCTCTGCTTCGGCCAACCCGAAAAGCTCCACCGGTCGACTCGACATTTTCACGCGCGTCATCGTCGACGGTGCGCAGGAATTTGACAAAGTGCCAGCAGGCTATCACGGGCCGCTCTATCTTGAGGTCAGTCCGCGCACCTTTCCCATCGTGGCACGTACCGGTTCGCGTCTGTCGCAAATCCGCTTCCGTACCGGGCGCGCGCAATTGGAAGAGGTAGAACTCACGGCTTTGCATGCGGCGGAAACCTTGGTCGCGTCCGAAACGCCCAACATTTCCGGGGGCGGCATCGCGCTGTCAATTGATTTGACTGGCGATGCGAACGGTCTCGTCGGCTATCGCGGCAAACATCATACCGGTGTCGTTGATGTGGATAAACGCGGTGTGCATGACCTTTTTGATTTCTGGGAACCTATCCATGACCGTGGTGCACGCGAACTGGTGCTCGATCCTGATGAGTTCTATATTCTGGTTTCGCGCGAGGCTGTGCATGTGCCACCGCTCTATGCCGCAGAAATGACGCCCTTCGATCCGCTAGTTGGAGAGTTCCGTGTCCACTATGCCGGTTTCTTCGACCCGGGTTTCGGCCATACTGCTGCGGGTGGAACCGGCAGCCGCGCGGTACTCGAGGTGCGTAGCCATGAAGTACCATTCATTCTCGAACATGGTCAGATCGTCGGACGCCTGATCTATGAGCATATGCTGGAGCGCCCGCGTGCACTCTACGGAACCGACCTCGGTTCCAACTACCAGGCACAGGGCCTGAAATTGTCAAAGCACTTTAAATGATACGCGAGGAACGCTTGACAAGAATGGGCTTCAACGAACATTGATAAGCAGATGCGGGTGTAGTTCAATGGTAGAACGGCAGCTTCCCAAGCTGCATACGAGGGTTCGATTCCCTTCACCCGCTCCATCTTTTCCAATACCGGAGAACAAATGTCGGAAAGAATGAACCGCTTCCTGGGAGACTCGCCCGGTCGGGTCCTTGTGAAACTGATCGTGGTCTCGTTGGTGGTGGGCGTCGTCATGAATGCCTTCGACTGGTCTCCTATCGACATTCTTTATGGTTTCGAGAACTTCATTCGCCGCATTTGGAATCTCGGTTTTGGCGCTATCGAACGTTTTGCCGCTTATTTCCTGCTCGGTGCGGTGGTTGTCATTCCCTGCTTCATCATTTTGCGCTTGCTGAGTTATCGGCGCTAATTTCCGCTACAGCCAACTTCGGCCCGAAGGAGCCACAATTGGCGGATATTGGCGGACGGTCTCCTTCAGGAATCTTTCATGTCCGAAAAGAATTTTTATCTGTCGCGCCGCAACTTTCTAGGCCTCACCGCGGCTGCGGTTCTGCCGCTATCTGCCTGCCAGACTGCCGTGAAAACGCCAGGAAAAGTTGTGGGAGCTTCGGCTGTGGCTAATTCAAACGTGCAAGCGATCCGCTCCGCCAATGGCCTCGCCGGGTTGAACGCTGATCCCATGCTGGAACGTGCCGCCTTACAACAGGCGGCCTACATGGCAAGTGCTGGCCGCATGGCTCACACGACAGGCTGGGGTCGCGGCTTTGCCTCCCGTGTAAGGGATAACGAAATCCATGGTCTTGCGGCTGAGAATATCGCCATGGGACACATGGATATCGACCAGCTTTTCGCCAGGTGGATGGCATCGCCGCCACATCGGCGTAACATTCTCGATCGGCAATTTACCCGTTTCGGTTTGGCCTATGCAGAGTCCACAAATGGCGGTGCCGAGCGCTATTGGGCACTGGTTCTGACAAGTTAGCACTGATTGCGGCGATTGCACTGGAAACCGCGGCGAGTCGATGGCATAGAGCAATAGTAGCCGCGTGGTTGCAATCTCCGGTGCTTCATGACAATCGAAACTCCCCTTCTGTCAGGATCAAAAATTGTTCGCCCGTTCGAGGTGACCAACAAGTTGATGCTGGCGATTACGATTCCGGTGATGCTGGCATCGCTGACGACGCCATTGCTCGGACTGGTCGATACTGCGGTGATTGGCCAACTCGGTGATCCGCATCTGCTGGGCGGCCTTGCAATTGGCGCACTGGTTTTCGACTTTCTGTTTTCGACAATGAATTTCCTTCGCGCGGGCACGACCGGGCTTGTAGCGCAGGCAATGGGAAGACACGACAATGTGGAACAGCAAGCAGTCTTTTGGCGCGCCATAGGTATCGCCGCCGTAGCTGGTGTACTCTTCATTGCGGCGACGCCACTAATCCTGCAAGCGACGATCAGTTTCATGAATCCGGATAAGGCAGTCTCGGACGCCATGTCGACCTATGTCTCGATCCGCCTGCTGTCATCGCCCATGGCACTGGGCAATTTCGTGGTTCTGGGTCTGTTGCTCGGCCAAGGGAAGGCAATGCAAGGGCTGTATCTTCAGTTCCTGCTCAATGGTGTCAACGTTCTGATGACAATCTGGTTCGGTCTCGTCATGGGTTGGGGCGTTGCCGGTATTGCTTGGGGGACCTTGCTCGGTGAAACTGTTGCGCTCGTGGTTGGCCTACTCATAATCTACCGACAATTCCGCGCGATACCGAATCCGTCGCGAGCGCGGGTGTTGGATCCGCACGAGATTCGCCGCATGTTTACTGTCAACCGCGATATCATGCTGAGGTCGTTCTTCCTGTTGATCGCCTATGCCTATTTCACCCGCGCTGGAACGGAAGCAGGTGCGGTGATGTTGGCAACGAATGCGGTTTTGATGAACTTCCTGCTGATTTCCGGCTATTTGATTGATGGAGTAACCACTGCCGCAGAACAGATTTCCGGCCGCGCAGTCGGCGCACATTACCGCCCGGCATTCGACCGCGGCATAAAGTTGTCGTTTCTGTGGGGCTTGTTGTTGGCGACAGCGATGGCTGTATTTTTTCTGATCTTTGGTGATGCGATTGTTGCGTTCCTGATCAAATCGGACGAGGTGCAGGAAATGGCGTCGCTTTATTTGCCGTGGGCCGCCTTGGCGCCGGTTGTCGGTCTGCTGGCTTTCCATATGGACGGGGTCTTTATTGGCGCGACATGGTCGCGCGACATGCGTAACATGATGATCCTGTCGCTGATCGGCTATTTCGCTGCCTACTTCATCCTGCCGAAATTCTTCGGTAATCATGGCCTATGGCTAGCGCTGCACCTTTTTCTTGGTTTGCGCGGCATTTCCTTGTTGTCGATTTTGCCGAGCCGGGCACGAATGCAGTTTTCCAACTAGGCGGGGATAGCTTTCGTGGCCCAATCGTCAACGTCGCAATCCCGTAGCGCGGCTACAGTACTGATGCCCTCGCGCTTCAGGGTTGCTGACATGCCCTTGACGATCTCGCTTGCGAGGCCGGGACCACTAAAGATCATGCTAGTGTAAAGCTGGACGAGATCAGCTCCGGCCCGAATTTTAGCAATGGCTGTCGCCGCGCTGTCAATGCCACCAACACCGATTATCGCCAGATCGGTACCCACGCGCTGGCGCATCTTGGCGAGTACAATCGTCGATCGTTCGAACAGTGGCGCTCCGGAGAGGCCGCCTGCCTCACCCGTGCTCTTGCCGCTTTTCAGACCCGCGCGAGACAGCGTGGTGTTGGAAATTATGAGCCCGTCCAGCGAATGCGAACCGATCTCGGCAGCAATATCGTCGAGGCTGGCTTCGGTCAGATCGGGTGCGACCTTGAGAAAAACAGGGCGCCTGACGCCCGGTTGTGCGTCCCGTGTGTCGAGTACCTTTTCGAGTAATTCTCTGAGGCTTTCTCGCGCCTGCAAATCGCGCAAACCTGGCGTGTTTGGAGAGGAAATATTGACCGTAAAATAACTCGCGAGAGAATGGAATTTCCTTATACCTGCCACATAGTCCGCGACGCGGTCAGTTGAGTCCTTGTTTGAGCCGATGTTTATCCCGACGATGCCTGCATGCGAACGCCGCTCGGTCAGGCGTCGAAATGCTGGGTCGTGACCTTCATTGTTGAAGCCAAGCCGGTTGATTACCGCATTGTCTTCCACAAGGCGAAAGATGCGCGGCTTCGGATTGCCAGATTGCGCCCGCGGTGTGAGCGTTCCGACTTCGGCAAAGCCGAAGCCGAGCCGCAGCAATGCATCGGGTACTTCGGCATTTTTGTCATAGCCAGCCGCCATGCCGAGTGGATTAGGAAAACTGAGGCCAGCAATAGCGACCCGCATAGCCGGATCGTTGTTGGGTAAACATGCTGGCACAAGACCCGTCTTCAATGCTTTGATCGAGAGACCGTGCGCATCTTCCGGGTCGAGCCTAAACAGCATTTTGCGGCTAATCGATCCGAACAACCTACTCATGCACTCAACTCCGGAAACCTGTGCTTGCCGTCGCTGCCCAACGGCAATGGCTTGATCCATGAAACAGAGTCGAGAGGCAGTGTGGCATAGAGGTGCGGGAAGAGATCGCCTCCGCGCGAAACCTCATATCTAAGCGCGGTGCCCAGTCTCTCCGCCTCGACTGCGATCAGCACAAGGTCATCCTGACCAGCGAAATGCTTGGCGGCCGTCTCGATTGCCTGGGCCGCCGTGGAAAAATGGATATAGCCATCCGCGTGGTCGATCGGCGCGCCATCGAATACGCCCCTCGCTTCTGCGGCTTTCCAAAGAGCACCCGGAGCAATCTTGTAAATCAGTTGAGTCATAAGCGTCTTTACTAGACACAAAACGCCGATGCGCAAAGGGCAGACTGAACGCCCGTAACAGAAATATCGCCTTACTCCAGATTTTCGGCGTATTATTTCGTCAGGTTCTGAGACGTAAATGTTGGAGGTTCATCCATGTTAGGAACACGAACTTTACTCATCGCGCTAGCTGGTTTCCTATGGTCGTTCGCCGCCACGGCACAAGAAGCGACGACTTATACGCTTCAGAGAACCGATGACGGCTATGTCCGCATGAACAACAAGACTGGCGAAATGTCGATCTGTCAGGAGAAGTCGGATCAGCTTATCTGCAAGTTGGCGGCTGAAGAGCGGGCGGCGTATGAAGATGATATTGCCGACCTCAAGACGAGAGTCGCAAAACTTGAGGACACGGTTGCAGGCATGGGCAAGCTGCCGCCAGTTGTTCGAGATGCTCTTCCATCCGATGAAGATTTTGAAAAAGGACTGAGCTACATGGAGAGGTTCATGCGTCGCTTCATGGGGATTGCCAAGGAATTCGAGGACAAGAGCAAGCCTGCAAATCCGGAGTCACCGCAAAAAACCTGATCTCGGAGTGACAGGAGACTGGCAGGAGGCAAGGCTTCACAGAGTTGTTTGTTCTTGATTTGTTCGATAATTTAATAGACTTTAACCGCTTGAAATTCTTCTCTGGGAGCGGTGAGATGATTGCAGTGCCAAGACTGATTGGAGAGGTATCGATACGGCTTTTTGTGCGCCATGGCGATCAGCAAAAGGCTCTGGATTTCTACGAAAGTGTTTTCGGAGCCCAAGTAGTCGGACGACCCTATCTGCACAATGGCGAACTGATCGCTGCTGAATTGCGCATGGGTGCATCGGTGGTAATGATTGTTGGAGCCAATCCCAAACGCGATGCGGATGCTTCGCTTGGCGGTCCAAGATCTGTTCACGCCATCGGAGCAACGCCGGTCATGCTAGATATTCATGTGGATGATGTCGATCGCGTGATGCACCACGCGATCGAAGAGGGCGGCAATTTACGCAACGAAATCGAGACGCTGGATAGCGGCGATCGCGCCGGAGTGCTTACCGATCCGTTCGGGCATCTCTGGGTTGTCAAATCACGGCGTAAGCACATCGCTGCGTGAATGCAACCGGCCGCCACACGAGCCGATTGCAGATAGGAAGCTCAAACAGCAAAACGTTTGGTCGCGGCGATTAATTCATGCACGATGCCGGGCTCGCTCACCGCGTGGCCGGCATCTTCGACAATGCGCAGATCAGCTTCCGGCCAGACCTTCTTCAAATGCCAGGCATTGAGTAACGGCGTGCACATATCGTAGCGGCCGTGCACTATCACACCGGGGATTTCGCGGATCAAATGGGCATTGCGTAGGATATGGTCATCCGTGTCGAAGAAGCCCTTGTTTTGGAAGTAATGGCACTCAATGCGGGCGAAGGCGATGGCGAAATGGTCGTTTCCAAACGCTTCTTCGCGGGCGGGATCTGGCAACAATGACAAGGCCGAACCTTCCCAGCGTGCCCACAATTTTGCAGCAGCCAGCTGGATTGCAGGGTCCGGGTCGGTCAAACGCTTGTAGTAGGCCGCAATCATATCGCCGCGTTCTTCTTCAGGGATATGCTCTTGATATGCCTCAAAACGATCTGGATAAATGATGCTTGCACCGTTCGAATAGAACCACTCAATCTCGAAACGCCGGATCATGAAAATACCACGCAGAATCAGTGCGCGCACGCGATCGGGATAAGTTTGCGCATAAGCGAGTCCAAGAGTGGAACCCCAAGATCCGCCAAAAACCTGCCACTTGTCGACACCGAGATGTTCGCGAATGCGCTCCATATCGGAGACCAGATCCCAAGTCGTATTCTCATCCAGTTCTGCATGCGGCGTCGATTTCCCGCAACCGCGTTGATCGAAAAGTATGATCCGATAACGTTCAGGATCATGCAGGCGTCGCATCGTCGGATTGATCCCACCCCCGGGGCCACCGTGAACCATAATCACCGGTTTTCCATCAGGATTGCCGCATTCTTCAATGTGAATGGTATGCAATTCCGATACTTGAAGCATCTGTTCCAGATATGGTTGGTTCTCAGGGTAAAGAGTATTTGTAATCATTCATCCCGCCTTCAAGAATAATCCCCACAACGAATAATCGCTCGGGAATGAGGTTTTGCCAAGGCATTTGAATAGACTAGCTTAATCGCCATGCAAGCTTTCTCCATTCAAAACTTTGACGCGCGCTAAAATGCTCTTGATATATCAGTCGATTTGGCTTTAGTCATTAGCATTACGGCTTTTGGATTAGAACTTTGATTTTTTTAACGTTAAGGACTTTTGAATAATGAAATATACATTTGTCATCGTCGACGATCATCCTCTATTCCGTGGCGCCCTAAAGCTCGCGTTAACGTCAAAAACTAATGATGTCGAGATCGTTGAAATAGGCGATTTGGAAAGCGCGAAAGCATACATCCAAAGATCTTCAGACATCGATCTCGTGCTTCTAGATCTATCGTTGAACGGCATTGGTGGACTAACTGGCCTTATCAGCTTGCGCGTGCTGCAACCAATGGTTCCGGTGGCAATTGTTTCTGCTACCGACGACGCGGTCACAATTCGTGCTGCTCTGGCACTCGGCGCTGCAGGCTTCATTTCCAAATCGTCCAGCCCCGAAACCATCAACGAAGCTGTAAAAACTATACTTGAGGGACAAATCTGGTCGCCGTTGGTGGGCGACGAAGTTGGGGAACTGGACCCAGAAATCGTTGAACTTATATTGTGCATGCGAAAGCTGACGCCGCAGCAAGGTCGGGTGCTCGCGATGATGGCCGATGGTATGTTGAACAAGCAGATTGCGCATGAACTTAACGTCTCGGAGGCGACTATCAAGGCGCATGTGTCCGCCGTGCTTTATAAACTCGGCGTCGAAAGTCGGACTCAGGCCGTTATCCGGTTGGCGCGCTTCAAAGAAGAGGTGCTTCCAGTTGAAGCGCCGACGACCGGACTTCACTAAATTTGCCGTGGATTATTCCGCTGCAATTGCCTGACTGAAATGCGAGAGCAGTGCGCGCAGGATAGCAGGGCGCACGGGTTTATTGATAATCGAAATATCCTCTAGCAACGCGCGTTCCCGCACGTGATTCGAGCGATCAGCAGTGATCAATGCTGCCTTGAAATGCCGCTGCAAGTGCTTGCGGGTACTTTGAATGACGTCGAGTCCGTTTTCTTCGTCCAGATTATAATCCGCCAAAATAACGGCTGGGATTGCTACAGGGTTTTCGACGCAATAGGTTAGCAAAGTCTTTCCGCTTTTGAAGGGCAAGACCTGGCAGCCCCAAGTCGTCAGGAGTTCCTGCATGCCGGCAAGCGATCGCTCATTGTCGTCGATGCACAGGACTGTAAGCCCGGTCAGGACGCTAAAAGGTTTTACCGTCTGTGTTGCTTCGATCGTGGGTAGAACCGGCACGTTTGAGGCTACCATAGTAACTGAAAAAACCGATCCTTTGCCGACTCTCGATGTGACAATGATCGACAGGTCAAGGATCTTTGCGATGCGCTCGACAATGGAAAGCCCAAGACCGAGGCCATCGGATTCTTTCATCCCTTCCGGCAACCTCGAAAACTCGCGGAATATATGATCAAGCTTGCCGGGGGGAATACCAATACCAGTGTCGAGAATTTGCAACTCAATGGATTTGCCACGCCGTCGCACTCCAACCAAAATCTTTCCTGACCGGCAATATTTGATGGCGTTCGACACCAGGTTCTGAATGAGCCTCCTCAAAAGGTTGCGGTCCGTCGCAATGACTACCGAACTGGCAACTATCCGCAGATCCAGGCCTTTTTCTCGCGCTGTGGCTGCAAAATCCCGCGCAATTTGTTGCAATAACGCATCGAGACGAAAAACAGAAATGACGGGCTTTAGCGCACCCGTATCCAATCTTGAAATGTCGAGGAGTGCGCTGATGATGGACTCGACCGCTTCAAGCGACGAATCAACGTTGCTGGCGAGCTCCTTTTCGCGCGAATTTCCAAGCTGCTCCATCAAGGAAGAGGAGTAGAGGCGGGCAGCATTCAATGGTTGGAGAATGTCATGTCCAGCATCGGCAAGGAACCGCGTTTTACCGAGATTGGCTTCTTCGGCTCGTCGTTGAGCCTTTCCTAATTGTTGATTTGCCAGCGTAAGCTCTGCCGTACGATCGCGTACACGCAACTCCAGTGACTCATTGGTCTGGCGCAACAGATTGTCGGCGTTAACTGCATTTGTCACATCGGTGAACGTTGTCACCAAGCCGCCATCTGGTATCGAGTTGGAGCGGATTTCGATCGTCTGGCCGGTTCCTTTAAGCTTGATGCGCCACGGAGCTGAAATGTCGGTAAACTGTTCAGTGAAGGTCTTATTCGTAAAGTCCGCGAGATCGTCACGCTCATATAGATACGAGAGTATGCGGTTAAGGGGAGTGCCCATCCGTTGCAGCTCTTTTGGAAGGTCGAGGATGAGGCGGAACTGCGTATTCCAGCAACTGAGCCGATACAGTCGATCGAAGACACTGATGCCCTGATCCATCTGGTCTAGCGCAGTTTGTAAAAGGTGGCGGTTCTGCGCTAGCGCGTCAGTCGCGTGATCAAGCAAGATCTGAGCACGACGCTGGGCTGGGCCGGTGGGGCCCATAGCCAAGGAGAGGATCATACGCGCCGAAGGTGAGCCAACAATGCCCGATAGCAACTGCTCAGCGAAGTGTACAGTCTTGAAATCTGCTGCATCACCACCCTCGAGTGCGATATTTTCCTGCTTATGAAAGGATTTGAAAGCGAGGTCGGTTTGTTCGTTGCCACTATATTTCGATATTGTCATTTTTAGCTGATCAACGGTCACACTCGGCTGGAGACTTCCGACAGCATTCATCGACAAAGCGGCGTCCGCAATAAATATCGATGCCTGGATGCGTTCAAGTGGAGTGGCGCTTCTGGAAAGCGAGCCGGCGATAAAGAGCGTGATGTTGACCGATAAGCTCCAGAACAGGGAGTTTATGTAGTTGCTGGCCTCTAAGCCGAACAGGGCGTGGGGTCGGAGGGCGGCTAGGCCGAACGGACCGTCTACGACAATTGATGATCCGGTGTCGAGCATGGTTGGCAGCACCATTGTGTAGGCCCAGACGCTGAAGCCAGCGACCATCCCCCAAATCGCGCCCCTTGCAGTGCCTCGACGCCAGAATAGCCCGCCAAGTAGCGGTGGTAGAAGCTGCATCATGGCTATGGCCGAGATCAGTGCCATAACAGCGAAATCGACACGAACAGAGACAACGAACTGATAGGCAAATGCTGCCACAAGAATTCCTATGAGAGCTGCTCGTCTCAAATTGGGGATAATCTTGGTGAAATCCTTTGCAATCTCAGGCGAGTTGATATTTGCCCGCCTAAGTAGTACCGGCAGGATAAGATCATTTGAAATCATGACCGAGAGTAAAATCGAAGGGGCGACTATCATAGTGGTTGCGGCGGGTATGCCCCCAACAAAAGCTATAATGGCTAGCCAATACTGTCCTGCGGCCAGAGGCAGCGAAAGAAAGTAAAAATCTGCGGATACTTGTGCTGGAAGGACCATCGATCCGATTGCGGAAATAGGTAATACGAATATGCCGATAACCAACAGGAGTAGTGGAACAAACCACCGAGCCATGGTGAGTTCGGAAGCGCCTCGGTTCTGGACGATCGTCAAGTAGAATTGGTTGGGCAGCAACAAGACGGATGACGCGCCGATCAATATCAGGCCGATGAAATTGCCGGCTGACATATGTTGCTGGAGCGCAGGTATAGCGGGTTGATTCGCTATAAGTTGGGTAAAAATTTCAGTCGGTGAACCAAATAGAAATGTAACTACGGCGATTCCGACCAGCACGAAGCTGGCGGATTTGATGACGGTATCAACAGCTAAGGCGTGGATGAGCCCCTCATATCTTTCTTTGAAATGCGGCGAGCGCGCGCAGTAAAAGACTGTGAATAGACCGACACCGATCTCTACTGCGACAATAAACAGATGCAGCTTATGCTCATCGAGAACGTCATTGGGATCAAAAACGCCGCTCAAAACGTCAATCAAGTAATGGATCGCTGTCATTTGCAGCGAAATATAAGGGATGAGGCCGATGGTGGTAATGACAGTCACCAGTGCAGCGACGGTAAAACTTTTGCCGTATCGCGCGCCGATGAAGTCCGATATCGATTTGATACCTTCTGATTTTGCTAACTGGACGATCTTGCGCAGGAGCGGAAAGCCCAGGGTGAAAACAAGAACGATGCCAACATAAAGACCGGCAAACTCGATGCCGTGCTTCGCGGCATAACTGGTGGATCCGTAGTACATCCAGGAGCTGCCGCTCGCAGCCAGACTCAAGGAATAAAGGAGTGGGCGCGACGTGTTGCTCTTCGCTTCAGTCTGTTGATCAGCCGACTTGATCACCCAATACTGTATTGAAAAGTAAACTATTACGACCAGTGATGCAGCCAAGGCCATCATGGGCCAAAACCTTCCGTCATCTTCCGTTAGCCGCTTCCCATCCAAATGAACTTTAGGTCAGCCGGAACTAGCATAATGTGCTGAGGCGACCCCTAATACTGTTAGAAAGAGCAAACACTCTCTTAATATTCTAAAAACTTCTGTTACTGTCTCTTCGTGCATCACAGCATCGCTAGGGACAGTTTCGCCTGCAATAACACACAATACTGGAGAGTGGCATATCATGCTGAAGGAATTCAAAGAATTTGCCTTGAAGGGAAACATGGTTGATCTCGCCATCGGCGTGATCATCGGTGGCGCTTTCGGCAGGCTGGTCGAGTCGATAGTCGCTGATCTAATGATGCCAATCATTGGCCTGTTGACGGGTGGTATTGATTTTTCCAACCTCTACCTCCAGCTTTCAGGCGCACCCGCTCCAACATTGGCGGCCGCCCGAGAAGCCGGTGCCACGATCGCTTATGGCAATTTCATTACGCTTCTTATCAACTTCCTGATCATAGCCTGGGTTTTGTTCATGGTAGTCAAGGCCATGAACCGCTTCAAAAAGAAGGAAGCGGCGGCCGATCCTGCGCCTGCGAAGGAAATCCTCATTCTTACCGAAATCCGTGATCTCCTCGCCAAAGACAGATCGAAGTAGTAACGCCAGAACACCTAGCCGGCCCATCATTCGAACTGATGGAAACATCACAAATATACGCGTGCCAACAGCACCCCATTGCGCTACGCCTTTCACGATATTAGCGGAGTAGCGGAATGGGTCTTTTCGAGCATTTGCGACATGAGGCAGCGGTTGCGCCTGAGAGCGGCATCGTTGCGGTGATGAATCACGGCCGGCGTCAAGAAGGTGTCATTCCGCTGTGGGCCGGGGAGGGCGACCTACCAACGCCCGACTTTATCCGGAACGCTGCCAGTAATAGTCTCGCCAATGGCGAGACATTCTATACGTGGCAGGCTGGTATTCCCGAACTGCGCCTGGCCCTTTCCGACTATTACAAACGGCATTTTGGCGCAAACCTTCCCGCTGAGCATTTTTATGTTACCGGCTCCGGCATGCATGCGATTCAGCTTGCCATTCAGGCGACGGCAGGTGCGGGAGACGAAGTTGTCTATCTTTCGCCGGCGTGGCCGAATTTTGCCGCGGCTGCAGGTGTTGCCGGTGCTACGCCGGTCCCCGTTACACAGGATTTCACGAGCAATGGCTGGACGCTCGATACCCAGAAGATCCGCGATGCGATCACTTCACGGACCAAGGCGCTATTCATAAACACGCCGTCCAATCCAACGGGCTGGACGGCGGACGTCGAAACGCTAAAGGAAATCCTGAACATTGCGCGTCATCATGGCTTGTGGATCGTCGCAGACGAAATCTACGCGCATTTCTACTATGGCGCCCGTCGTGCCCCATCGTTCCTTGATGTGATGGACCCAGATGAACGCGTTATTTTCGTCAATAGTTTTTCGAAAAACTGGGCGATGACCGGCTGGCGCATAGGTTGGCTAACGATACATCCCTCGCTTGGCAAAACGTTGGAAAACCTCATTCAATATTCGACCTCCGGCGTTGCCCAATTCATGCAGCGTGGCGGTGTTGTGGCGCTCGAACAGGGCGATGATTTTATCCGCATGCAGGTGGAGCGGGCGCATCAGGCGCGGGACATTCTTTGTGCGAAGCTTGCGGCAACGGGCAGAGTGCGCTTGGCGCCGCCGGCTGGGGCATTCTATCTGCTGTTCGGCATTGACGGAATTACCGATTCTTACCGCGCGGCCTTCGATATCGTCGACCAGGCAAAAGTTGGGCTTGCGCCGGGAACGGCTTTTGGCAACGGAGGAGCAGCCTATCTTCGTCTTTGCTTTGCCAGACGGATCGATCAGGTCGAAGAGGCTGCCGCCCGTCTTGCGGAATGGATATCTAAACGCTGAAGCTGGCGTTAACCGCCGGCTTTGGAGATAGCGAGCGTGACCACGCGGTCACTGTTCTCAATAGATGGTGCGCTCTCCTTTGAGAAAGGAATGCCCAGCGCCGTCCAGACCTCGACCAGTGCATCCTTCAACTCAACGACGAGTTCGTTCGAGTGGAACGGCGTCGGCGTGATACGCAAGCGCTCGGTACCGCGCGGTACAGTAGGATAGTTGATCGGCTGAATGTAAATGCCATGCAGGTCCAGTAGACGGTCGCTGGCCTTTTTGCACAATTCAGGATCGCCGACATGGATTGGGATGATGTGTGTCTCAGATTTCATAACCGGAAGATTGGCCTGCGCCAGCACATCTTTGGTAAGTTGTGCCTGACATTGATGCCTGCGCCGCTCTTCCTGAGATACTTTGAGGTGCCGGATAGATTGCGTCGCTGCGGCTGCGATAACCGGGGGGAGTGCTGTCGTGAAGATGAACCCAGGCGCGTAGGAGCGTACAGCGTCGATCACGCTTCTGGGACCGGCGATATAACCGCCTAGTGTGCCGAAAGCCTTGGCCAGCGTACCTTCGATAATATCAATACGATGTGACAAACCTTCGCGATCGGTGATGCCTCCGCCCCGATTGCCATACATGCCGACCGCGTGAACCTCGTCGATGTAGGTCATTGCGTTATATTCTTCTGCCAGGTCGGCAATGGCAGCGATAGCAGCAATATCCCCATCCATCGAATAGACCGATTCGAACACAATCAGCTTCGCGCGTTCCTTGCCAGCGGCCTTCAAGAGCTCTTCGAGGTGGGCGAGATCATTGTGGCGAAAAATCTTCTTTTCCGCACCGGAACGGCGCACACCCTCGATCATCGAGGCGTGGTTCAGCTCGTCGGAGAAAATGAGGCAATTTGGCAAAAGCCGCGCAATGGTCGAAATCGAGGCTTCATTGGAGACGAAACCGGAGGTGAAAACCAGACCCGCTTCCTTCTGGTGTAGATCAGCCAGCTCTATTTCGAGTTCCACCAGCGGGTGGTTATTGCCGGAGATATTGCGCGTGCCGCCTGCACCGGAGCCCATGCGGCTCGATGCGTCATGCATTGCCTTGATGACGTCGGGATGCTGCCCCATGCCGAGATAATCGTTGGAGCACCAGACAGTAATTTCCCGGATATTGCCGGCGTCACGCCAAAGCGCACGCGGAAATTTCCCAACGATCCGTTCCAGATTAGCAAAGACCCGGTAGCGCTTTTCAGCGTGCAACTGGTCAATCGCGTCTTCGAAAAACCGACGATAGTCCATGAATTGCTCCTGTATCATGAACTTACTAGCGTTTTTGCCAGCCAAAATCCATGACGAGATTATGGGCAATTTGCCACGGTTACAGCGAAACTCTCTTCACTAATTGTATAAAGCGCAGGCGAACGGTCAAATAGTGCCGAAAATGCGTAAACGGCTGACGCCGCCATCAGGGAATATATTGAGACGTACGTGACTTACTCGGTTTGCTGACACAAGATCGTTTGAGCTGAAGTCATGAACGGCATCCATGGAAAGTTTCTTCTCAGGCAAGATTTCCTGCCAGAACATGGAGGACGTGACGATCGACTGGGAAAGCCCGCCGGATACCGGTCCGAGATCGGCTCCATGGATAGAGCAGCGATCTGGATAATTCCCCTTATAATGCGCTGTGTCGACAACAACGCGGCTTATCTGACCGGGATGGCCGAGTTGGACGATGATCCAATCATTGCCAGGCTCGCGGCGTCGGCGAGTTTCCCATCCATCTCCCATGTTGATGCCTCGGCCCGGAGACAAAAGCCGATGTAATGCGCCGTAATGGGCATCGGAATATGCAACGACACGTCCGCCGTTTAAAGCGGAGGCAAGGTCTATTTCCTCATTGACGGGAATTTGCAACCAGTCACGCCATGGCTCGCCATACACCCGTAGGCGCGCAATGCCGCCATCTGGGTAGATAAGCAGACGAAGATGTGTCCAGACGCCCTTGTCAGCGCACACAAAAAAATGGTTGCTCGACGGTCCGAGTGGGCTTTGCGGCAAGAGTTCGGACCAAACGGTAGCGTCAGTCGGCTCAGTCTCGGATATGCAGGCTTCGATTGAACAAGCGGGTGGATAATTTCCGGTAAAATGGCTGGTATCGATGTCGAAACCATGGATGATTCCGGGGGCAGCCAGCTTGATGACAGCAAAATCATGGCCGGGGCCACGCTTGCGGCGGGACTCCCAACCATCCATCCATTTGCCGTGATCATCGTATTTGTCCGGAATGAACACAGCCGGTGCATCGAAAAGCATCCGCTCTACTGGAGCGAAAAAATCGTCAGTGGCAAAAATGGCTTGGGCACCTAGCCCGGCAGAGGCAAGATTTATACGGTTCGTTGCAAACTCGGGCAGTATTTCGTGGGAAGACACCATTGTTGCAATTCGTCCTAAAAAGCTACTGTATCTCGATTTACGTTGGTAACGAGCTTTGCACACCTGTTTAAATGCGGCAAGATGACTGCAAGACGGCATAAATGGAGATTAAGGGGCTTTGGCTATGACAGTGTTAGTGACCGGAGGCGCCGGATATATCGGTAGCCATATGGTCTGGGAGTTGCTGGATGCTGGTGAGTCTGTGGTCGTTCTTGATCGACTCTCCACAGGATTCGATTGGGCTATACCTAGCGAGGCAAAGCTCGTTGTCGGCGATATCGGCGACCAAAGCCTGGTCCGTGAGACGATCGAACGCAACTACGTCGATGCAGTCATTCATTTTGCGGGTTCCGTGGTTGTCCCGGATTCAGTTCGCGATCCGCTTGCCTATTATGAGAACAATACATCAAAAACCCGGTCACTAATCGAATCAGTCGTAAAATCCGACGTGAAGAATTTCATCTTTTCGTCGACAGCAGCGGTCTATGGCGATGGCGGGATGACTCCGGTCACCGAGGATGTTCCGACTCAGCCGCAGTCCCCTTATGGTGTGTCGAAGCTAATGTCCGAATGGATGCTCCGCGACACTGCGGCCGCGCATGATTTTCATTATACCGCGCTGCGTTATTTTAACGTCGCTGGCGCCGATCCAAAGGGCCGGACGGGCCAATCGACCAAAGGCGCAACGCACCTGATCAAGGTTGCGTGCGAGACAGCCCTTGGAAAGAGACGCTACATGGAAATCTTCGGTCATGATTTTCCAACGCCAGACGGCACATGCGTCCGCGACTACATCCACGTCAGCGACCTCGTTGCGGCGCATCGACTGGCTCTTGAGCGGTTGCGGGAAGGTGGCAGCAGTATGGTCGCCAATTGCGGATACGGCCGCGGGTATTCGGTGAAGGAAGTAATCGAAAGCGTGGAGCGCGTGCATGGTTCGCCCATCGACGCACGTCTGACCGGTCGGCGGCCCGGCGACGCGGCTTCCATTGTCGCCGATAGCGGCAAGGCCCGGGCTAATCTTGGTTGGGAACCCAAGCTCGATGATCTCGACAAAATCGTTGAATCTGCCCTTCGGTGGGAAAAATCTCTTCAGCATCGCAATACCAGTCGCTGAAAACGCTGCTTTTCCTTTGATTCCGCTTCCGGCGGCTTCGCAGATTGGAAAACTGTCTAAGACTAAAGACTGCGTCGCAGCGACACATTGCTTTAGGCCTCTTAAGGTCCGAAAAGGGAACTTGTTCGTAGTTAATGGGTTTAGTCTACGAAAGAAAGTTGGAGTTTAAGCAACGATGGACGGCATTAACCGGCCCAACGAAAAAGAACTTTCAAGGATCTTGCGACGACAAATCTCCCAGTCGTCTTACAGATCGGCAATTCGCGCTGCAGGGATATACAAAGTCGACGAGACAGTTCCTGAAAGCCTTCTTGATCAGCTCAGACGGCTTGATGAAGCCGAAAGGAATCGGCGCGGTTAATCGCAGCCGCTACATAGAAGATGAAAAAAGAGGCGGGCCAAAGCCCGCCTCTTTCACGTCCGGCGCAAACCCTTAGGCGGCGAGCGCCAGATCATCAGTGTGATCAAGGGCCGAAGAAATCGCTTTGGCTTCAGCTTCCGGTCCCATGGCAACGCCTTCGATGCGAATTACCTCGACATCGCTCATACCGAGAAAGCCGAGTGCTGTCTTCAGGTAAGGGGTCGCATGGTCGAAAGCCGCGGCCGGACCATCCGAGTAAACACCACCAGATGCGATCACTACATATACTTTCTTACCAGTTACGAGACCCTTCGGGCCTTCGGCGCCATAGCTGAACGTCCTGCCGGCGCGAGCAATATGGTCGATCCAGGCCTTGAGCGTCGACGAGATGTTGAAGTTGATCATGCCGGTAGAGATGACGACGGCATCAGCAGCGAAGAGTTCGTCTACAACTGCGTCAGATACGCCGACAACATTTTGTTGTTGGACAGAACGGGACTCGACGGGGGTGTAGATGCCCGAAGCGTAGTCAGCATCAATATGGGGAAGGGGGTTGCTCGCGAGGTCGCGGGTAACGATTTTCGCACCAGGCGTTTTCGCCTGCAGTTTATTGGCGAGTTCCGTTGCGACGCGAGTTGAATGGGAGGCGGCGCCACGTGGGCTCGATGTAACGAGAAGTATGGAAGACATAGCCTAAGTTCCTTCAGTTGATTTGTCTCGTTGACAACAATTCGATTGCTGTAATTTGGTTCTCGACATCCATTTAGAAAACTGGGAAAATATCGATCTAATCCATCTAAATGATCGATAGGTGTGGCGATGCAACCCAACCCTACCCTTGACCAACTTCAGGTCTTTGTTGCCGTGGCCGAGACGGGCAGTTTCTCGGCAGCGGCACGGAGGCTTAATCGTTCGCAGTCCGTCGTCAGTTATACGATCGCCAATCTGGAGGCGCAGTTGGAGCTGCAACTTTTCGACCGAAGTGGAACCCGCGAACCGCGGCTAACAGAAGGTGGAAAAGCCATGCTCGAGGATGCGCGACGCATGGTTTCGGTCTTGCAGAGCTTGCGCGCGCGGGTCGAGGGATTGAAGCAGGGGCTCGAGTCAGAAGTGGCGGTTGCCGTCGACGTCACGCTGCCTTCGCCTGTTCTGACGGCAGTACTCAAGTCGTTCCAACTGCAGTTCCCAACCGTGAGCTTGCGCCTGCACGTTGGTGCACTTGGCATGGTATGGGATCTCGTGCTGAAAAAGCAGGCCGATTTCGGCATTGGGGGTCCGCCGTTACTAGCCTATGACGAGCTTGTATCCGTAAAGGTCGGGGAAACTGCGATGACACCAGTTGCAGCGCCCGATCACCCTCTCGCTCTTTACGAGGGACCAGTGCCTCTTTCCTTCATACGCGACCACGTGCAACTCGTTGTCACCGATTTGAGCGAACAAACGAAGGGCCGGGATTTTGGCGTATTCGCCTATAAGACATGGCGGTTGACCGACGTTGGAACCAAGCACGAATTGATGCTGGCGGGCCTGGGCTGGGGTGGTCTGGCGAAATGGATGGTCAAGGACGATCTCGCCGAAGGGAGGCTCGTACATCTCGACCTTGAACCGTATCCGGATGCTTCCTATCCCTTGCTTGCGCTCTATCCGGTAGAGAGCCCCCTCGGACCGGCAGCTACTTGGCTGGTTGACCGCTTCAAGCAGGAATTGGCTAAGTTCGAATGATCGGTTTCAATCATTGACAAATGTCATGACGTCATGTTGTTTGGCATTATGTGGTATGAAACAGATATTGTAGAAGGCCGGACGCCAATGTGGTCGCAGATTGCAGAGCGACTGCGACGGGCAATCGAGGACGGCACCTTCAGGCCGGGCCAGGCGCTGCCGGGTGAGGCGGAACTCAACCGCCGTTTCGGCGTGAGTCGGACGACCTCGCGTGCGGCGCTCGACTTTCTGGAGGCGGAAGGATTGATAAGCCGCAAGTCCGGTCGCGGCTCGATTGTCATTGAACCGCGCGTCGAACGACCCCTAAATCGTCTTTCATCTTTTTGCGAGGACATGGGGGTGAGGGGCCTGAAGCCCAGTTATCGAACACGGTCACTGAAACTTACGCTGGCGAGTGAATTCGTGGCAACGGAGTTGAAAATTGCCATCAATTCTCCAGTACTCGAGATAGATCGCATCCTCCTGGCGGATGAAAGCCCGATGGCTACATCGCTGACGTATCTCGCTCCTGTGGCATTCGAACGGTCCGGACTGCCCAAGGTCACTGCTCTGGACAACGGATCACTTTATGGCTGGCTCAACGAGGCTGCAGGCGTCGCATTGACCGGCGGCCATGAACGAATCGAAGGGGCCATTGCCGATGCCACTACCGCTAGAAGCCTCGGACTAAAACAACCGGCCGCGGTTCTGGTTTGCCATCGCACGTCGTGGAATTCGGCAAGGCAGCCCGTCGAATATGTCGTCCTGCACTATCGGGCAGATCGATACAGCTTCCAGGTTGGTCTCGCCCGTTCATAACGACGATGGTGCGACCGCCTCACTTTAACCGCATGCAGAAAGTATCACCATGACCTCGCAACCCAAGTCCATCTATCGCGCCAAGCCGAACGCCATCCAGGAAATCTTCAGCCGGCGCAAGGCCGTCATCGGCGTGATTCATTCGCTTCCGCTGCCGGGCTCTCCGAATTATGATGGAGAGCCGATGGAGGATGTTGTCGCTTTCGCCGTGGCGGAAGCCGGGCGTTACAAGGTCGGGGGTGTGGATGGTCTGATTGTCGAGAATCACGGCGATATCCCTTTTGCCAAGCCGGATCGCCTTGGTCCGGAAACCGCTGCTGCTATGGCAGTCATGACCGATGCTGTTCGCCGCCATAGCGGCCTGCCCATCGGCGTCAATGTTCTCGCCAACGGGGCGGTTCAGGCGCTGGCAGTGGCCAAGGCTGCGGGTGCAGCGTTCGTTCGCGTCAACCAATGGTCAAATGCCTATGTCGCCAATGAAGGTCTGATGGACGGACCGGCAGGCGAGGCAGCGCGTTATCGGGCGTGGCTGCGCGCTAAATCCGTTCGCATCTTTGCCGATGTGCATGTGAAGCACGGCGCTCACGCTATTACAGGCGATCGCACCATCACTGAACTCGCACGCGACAATGAGTTTTTCGATGCCGATGTGGCCATCGCCACCGGCCAGCGCACGGGCGATAGCGCCACGATGGAGGAACTGCAGACAATTGCGTCCGGTACGTCGCTGCCGGTTGCCGTTGGTTCCGGCGTTACACCGGATAATGTCGGTGACATTTTTACTGTTGCTGACGCCGTGATTGTTGCAAGTTACCTCAAACACGAGGGCGCTTGGTGGAACCCGGTCGACCCGGATCGGCTGCAGGTCTTCATGCAAGCTGTCAAGAAAGCGCGGAGCTGACGCCGTGGGCCGTGTGCTCGTTCTTGGGAATGCAGGGCTCGATTTGACGCTCCAGATGCAGCGTTTGCCGGAAAAGGGTGAAACGCTGCTCGGTGACAGCGCCGGTAGCGCACCGGGTGGTAAAGGTCTCAACCAGGCGGTTGCCGCCGCGCGTACCGGCGCGCAGGTCATCTTCCATTCCGCCATCGGGCACGATGCTCAAGGCGCAGAAATCGGCGCAGCCTTGGCGTTAGAAGGCATGACGGAACTCAAGCTGCACCACGTTCCCTATCCGAGTGATTTCTCCCTTTTGATGGTGTTGCCGGACGGCGAAAATAGCATTGTAAGTATGGGAAGTTGTGCCGCTGCATTAACCGAGGAAACGGCAGAAATCTTCTCTGCGAAGGCGAATGCGGCCGATGTTGTGCTGCTGCAAGGCAATCTTACACAGGCCAGTACCTTGGCCGCTCTAGCAAGCGCAACTACCCGCGGCACAACAACATTGTTCAATCCTGCGCCGCTGTGGTGGGAAGTCGGGCCGCTCTTGCCATTGTGCGATATTGTTGTCACAAATCGCGGCGAGGCCAAGACTATTACCGGACTCTCCGAACCAACCGAAGCCGCCGCAGCCCTGTGCCGGCTCGGTGCATCCATGGCGATTATCACTCTTGGAGCAGGCGGGTGCCTTACATCCGATAGCGACGGAACGATCTGCCACTACCCAGCCTCACAAATTCGTGCAATTGACACGACCGGCTGCGGCGATACTTTTTGCGGCGTATTTGCAGCTGTGCTTGCGATGGGTTTGGGCCAGGTGACCGCCATCAACCTCGCTCAAAGCGCCGCTGCACTGACTGCGCAACGTCGGGGTGCCTTTACGGCTCTGCCCAGCCGCGACGAACTCGCAGTGCTGGCAGCACGTTATAAAAGTCTCGAGAAGTGAAGGGATGGTGCTGCTGGGGAGGATTGAACTCCCGACCTCGTCATTACCAATGACGCGCTCTACCACTGAGCTACAACAGCATTTCCATGTCACGTGTGGGTCGCAACCAAGTCCCGTTTCCGTATACCACCTCTCAACGAAGTGCTCTACTTGAGTTGCAGCCGATTTGCGAACGCGGCGGACTTCTGCCATATCATTGCTGAAATCGCAAGCAAGCAATCGCAATCTCTCTGCCAAATTATCTTTATGCGGCAAAAGCGATGGCTCGTTGGGATTAAAATGGCATGAAACTCATTCGGAATATATGTGAAACGACATGACTTCGCCGTCGAAAAACCCGAATTCCGAACAGACTAACCGCGAAAAGCGACGGTCCGAACAATTGCGGGCAAATCTGGCACGCCGAAAGCAGCAATCACGCTCGCGTCGGGCAGGTGACGCCGATGAACGCGACGAAGGCATTGTCGCCGCAATCGAAAAGCCTTCCGATTCCTCCCAAGAGGAATCATGAATGGCCCAAAAAAGGGTCATAAGCCTTTCTTGAACCATTTCGTGTGATGGTTTACAGCAACCGGCTCTGCAAAGAGTCTCAACGACAGGACGGGTACTTTCCCGCGAAAGTGACACAATATGGATCGCATCAAGATTGTTGGCGGTAACAAGCTCAATGGCGTCATTCCAATTTCGGGTGCCAAGAACGCGGCCTTGCCGTTGATGATCGCGTCGCTTCTCACGGATGATACGCTGACGTTGGAGAACGTTCCTCATCTCGCCGACGTTGAACAACTAATCCGTATTCTCGGCAATCATGGTGTCGATTATTCCGTCAATGGACGCCGCGAACGCCAGGACGGCGCTTATTCGCGTACCATCCATTTCACCGCGCGCAATATCGTCGATACGATGGCGCCCTATGAGCTGGTTTCCAAGATGCGGGCCAGCTTCTGGGTTGTTGGCCCACTTCTTGCGCGGATGGGGGTTGCTACCGTCTCGCTGCCGGGCGGCTGTGCCATCGGCACGCGTCCTGTGGATCTGTTCATCGATGGCCTGCGCGCGCTTGGCGCCGACATCGAGATAGAGAATGGCTATGTCAAGGCCAGTGCGAAGGGTGGCCTTATCGGTACCCGCTACTTTTTCCCGAAAATTTCGGTTGGTGCGACCCATGTATTGATGATGGCCGCGACTCTGGCCAAGGGCGAGACGGTCCTCGAAAATGCTGCGCAAGAACCGGAAGTTGTCAATCTGGCTGACTGTCTCAATGCCATGGGGGCGAAGGTCAGCGGCGCCGGGACGCCGACAATTACCATCGAAGGTGTCGTGAGTCTTTCTGGAGCTCGCGTACGCGTCATCCCAGACCGAATCGAGACCGGCACTTATGCCATGGCTGTCGCAATGACCGGCGGCGATGTCATACTCGAAGGTGCTGATGCCAGTTTGCTCAGCGCTGCCTTGACCACGCTCGGTCAGGCTGGGGCGGAAATCTCCGAAACCAACTCCGGCTTGCGTGTCGTCCGCAACGGCCATGGCATCATGCCGGTCGACGTGACGACTCAGCCTTTCCCCGGGTTCCCGACGGATCTTCAAGCGCAGTTCATGGGCTTGATGACCAAGGCGAAAGGTACCTCCCACATCACCGAGACTATCTTTGAAAATCGCTTCATGCACGTGCAGGAGCTGGCGCGGCTTGGCGCCAAGATTTCACTATCTGGCCAAACGGCGAAGATCGAAGGTGTCGAGCGGCTGAAGGGCGCGCCTGTGATGGCGACCGATTTGCGGGCTTCGGTCTCTCTGGTCATCGCTGGACTTGCCGCTGAGGGCGAGACAGTCGTCAATCGCGTCTACCATCTCGATCGCGGTTTTGAACGTCTAGAGGAAAAGCTGACGCGCTGCGGCGCGGTTGTCGAACGTATCAGTGACTGATCCCACTTTCGTAGCTTCAACACAGATTCTACGCAGCGTATAATTCCATTTCCCACCACTTTCCTCTAACAGGAAAGATGTCGTGGTGCCGGACCGGCATCGCGATCGCGCTCAATTTTGCAAAGGAAAGACATGGACACGCTCAAACTCATCGCGCTTGATGAGGAAGATTTGCAGATCCTTTCAGCGCATCTGCAGGATTCTGTGTTGAAAGTTGATGACGTTGAATATCTGGCTGCTGAAAAGAAACTTGTTCTCGGCGTGAATCGATTCGTCTGGGAACAGGCTGTCGATGGCAAGCGCCGCCGTACGTTCGAACGTCGCCGCACAGCATTGCTTTTCGATCGGGTGCGCAACGTCAGGGCCACAGGCATTGATCGCCGGCACGGGGACGATATCTTGTCGCTTCTTGCAATCCATTTCATCGTTGCGGACGCACCTTCGGGTATTGTCGAGTTGACCTTCGCCGCCAACAAGGCGCTGAGGCTGGAAGTGGAAGCCATCGAGGCCCAGTTGACCGATCTCGGTCCTGCTTGGGAAACCGCGTTCAAACCGGAACACGAAATCTGAGGAGTGATTAGCGTGGCATTTGTGCTGAGACAGTCCGAACCCGATTTTGAATCGCGGTTTTCTACGTTTCTCGCGACCAAGCGTGAGGTTTCCGAGGACGTGGATCGCGCTGTTGCCGATATAATTCATCGCGTCCGCACAGAGGGCGATGCCGCACTGATTGACTATTCGCAACGCTTTGACCGGATCGATCTTGTGCAACACGGCATCGCGATCACCTCAGCCGAGATCGACGCAGCCGTAGCGTCCGCGCCGATACAAACGGTCGAAGCATTGAAATTGGCGCGCAATCGCATTCATTCGCATCATGCGCGACAGATGCCGCAGGATGATCGTTACACGGACGCGCTGGGTGTAGAACTCGGTTCGCGCTGGACGGCAGTCGAATCAGTCGGGCTCTATGTTCCGGGCGGCACGGCGAGCTATCCAAGTTCCGTGCTTATGAATGCTGTTCCGGCGCAGGTCGCCGGCGTCGAACGTATCGTCATGGTTGTGCCGTCGCCAGAGGGCAAGCTCAATCCGCTCGTGCTGGTTGCAGCGCGGCTTGCCGGCGTTTCCGAGATTTACCGCGTTGGCGGCGCGCAGGCCATTGCGGCGCTCGCCTATGGCACTGAAACGATTGCACCGGTCGCCAAAATCATAGGTCCCGGCAATGCCTATGTCGCCGCCGCAAAGCGCCGTGTGTTCGGCAAGGTAGGCATCGACATGATTGCGGGTCCGTCGGAAGTATTGATTGTGGCGGACAGCGACAATGATCCGGACTGGATTGCGGCCGACCTTTTGGCGCAGGCCGAGCATGACAGCGCCGCGCAGTCTATTCTGATCACTGACGACGAGGCCTTAGCCGAAGCAGTTATCGCGGCCGTGGAACGCCAGCTACTGACATTGCCACGAGCGGAGGCTGCAAGCGCTAGTTGGCGCGATTATGGCGCTGTCATTCTTGTATCCGACCTGCTGTCGGCGTTGCCGCTCGTCAACCGGATCGCTGCCGAGCATCTCGAGATCGCTACTGCCGATCCCGAAATATTGCTGGCAGGTGTTCGCAACGCCGGGGCGATCTTCCTTGGACGTTACACGCCAGAGGTGATCGGCGACTATGTGGGTGGCTCAAATCACGTTTTGCCAACCGCAC
This sequence comes from Candidatus Phyllobacterium onerii, assembly GCF_028331445.1. Taxonomy (GTDB): domain Bacteria; phylum Pseudomonadota; class Alphaproteobacteria; order Rhizobiales; family Rhizobiaceae; genus Phyllobacterium; species Phyllobacterium onerii. The sequence goes on from NZ_JAQMHX010000001.1 coordinate 136,399, forward strand.
GCTCCGCGCGATTTTCTTCCGGCCTTTCGGTGCTCGACTATGTGAAGCGAACCTCCATCCTGAAATTGGGTGTGGAGCAGCTGCGCGCCTTGGGTCCGGCAGCGATCGAACTTGCGCGTGCAGAGGGCCTTGATGCCCATGGCAATTCCGTTGCAATCCGGTTGAACCTGTAGGGAAATAATGACAGCGACGGACATGGCGCGACTGATTGATGTGGAGCTGGACGAGACGATCGGCCGTTCTACGCCGGATGTCGAGCACGAGCGTGCTGTCGCCATTTTCGATCTAATCGAAGAGAACAGTTTTCGCCCGGTGGGCGATGAGGGGAGCGGTCCCTATCGGCTTAAGATATCGCTGGTGGAATCCCGGCTGATATTCGCCATCGCACGCGAAAATGGCGATGAAGTCGTCACGCATATCCTGTCGCTGACACCGTTGCGCAAGGTCGTGAAGGATTACTTCATGATCTGCGAAAGCTATTACGAGGCCATCCGCGCTTCTAGCCCAAGCAAGATCGAAGCTATCGATATGGGTAGGCGCGGATTGCATAACGAGGGTTCGCAGGCATTGATGGACCGTTTGAATGGCAAGATCGAGGTGGATTTCGACACCGCCCGCCGCCTTTTCACGTTGGTATGTGTGCTGCATTGGCGGGGCTAGACGAACCAATGACTATCGGAGCGGAAAAGCTGCCTGACGACCAGGAACCGGCAAAAGCGGTGATGCCTAGTGCGATCTTGTTCATCTGTGGCCTGAATTCAATCCGATCACCGATAGCCGAGACACTCGCACGCAGTCTGCTGCCATCAAGGATCTATATCGCCTCGGCAGGTGTCGAGAAAGGCGAGCCCGATCCTTTTGTGGACGCGGTTCTGGAAGAGGTGGGATTAAAACGAATCTCTGCGCAGCCGCGCACTTTCAAAGAGCTGGAAGATGATTATTTCGATTTGATCATTACCTTGTCGCCCAAAGCCCATCATATGGCACTTGAGTTGACCCGCACCACGTCTGTACATGTGGAATATTGGCCGACACCCGACCCTACCTTGGTGCGGGGCCGTCGCAATCAGATAATGGATGCTTATCGTGATGTTCGGGAAAATCTAAAACACCATATTCTTGAGCGTTTCGGCGGAACCGGCTGAACGTCTGTACAGGCCTCATAATTGTATCGAACTCCCTTGTTCACAAATGGTGCGCAATACTATAGGTTCCGCGCAAAATTGCGGTCGAGCATGACCTCAAATTCCCGTATCGGAGATAGCACTACGCATGGCGAAAGAAGAAGTATTGGAGTTTCCCGGTCTCGTGACGGAGCTGTTGCCCAACGCGATGTTTCGGGTAAAGCTCGAAAATGATCATGAAATCATCGCACACACGGCCGGCCGCATGCGCAAGAACCGTATCCGCGTTCTCGCCGGCGACAAGGTTCTCGTTGAAATGACCCCTTACGATCTGACCAAGGGCCGCATCACCTATCGCTTCAAATAGCCAGCTCCGCGTTCCGCAGGATATCGACGTCAATGAGCGACCAGCACAAATTCGTTCTTGCATCGGGCTCGCCGCGCCGTCTGGCGCTGCTGGGCCAGATCGGTATCGAGCCGGATCGTCTGCTACCTGCGGATGTCGACGAATCCCCGCTGCGGGCCGAACATCCTCGTTCGCTCGCGCGTCGTCTGTGCCGCCTGAAGGCAGAGAAAATCGCGGACGAATTGAGGAACGATGCGGATTTCAGCGACACCTATATCATGGCCGCCGATACGGTTGTCGCGGTTGGCCGGCGCATTCTGCCAAAAGCGGAAATCCTCGACGATGCGACTGCGTGTCTCCGATTGCTCTCAGGCCGTTCGCATCGCGTCTATACTGGGCTGTGTCTCATCACGCCCAAAGGCAAGCAGCGTCAGGATCTGGTCGAAACCCGCGTGCGCTTTAAACGTCTTTCGCGCGAGGAACTGGAGAGCTATCTTGCTTCCGGTGAATGGCGCGGCAAGGCCGGCGGATATGCGATCCAGGGACTTGCAGGCGGCTTTGTCGTCAAGCTGGTTGGCTCCTATAGTAATGTCGTTGGGCTGCCGCTCTACGAGACTGCCAGCCTTCTGCATGGGGAAGGCTATCCGGTCTACGCCAACTGGCAATCTTCAGGACATTAGACGGAACTGATCCATTGACTGAGACCAAGAAAAGCACGGCAAACGTGACGCCCTTGCGGCCAACGCGACCTTGCCCGGAATGCAAGCGCCCTTCGCAACGGGAACATTACCCCTTCTGTTCGGCACGCTGCCGCAACATCGATCTCAGTCGCTGGCTGACCGGAGCCTATGTGTTACCGGCCGTCGAAAGTGCGGACGACAGCGACGACGAGCAGGAATAGCTGAGCCGCTTCACGTTCTTTTCATTTGATGCCGCTAATTTCTGCCCTGGTCAGGACAGGAACGCTCCATGAAGATTGCGATCATCGGCACCGGCTTCGTTGCCGATTATTATATGACGACGCTTGTCAACCATCCGCAACTTGTGCTGGGTGGCGTCTACGACCGTGATCCAGCCCGCCTGAAACAGTTTGCCGATTACTATAAGGTTGCGACCTATCCAGACTTCGAAGCAATCCTCGCTGACAACGAAGTTAGTATCATTGTGAATCTGACGACACCTGAAAACCATTATTTGCTCTCGAAACGGGCGTTGGAAGCAGGCAAACATGTCTATTGCGAAAAGCCGCTTGCCATGCGCTACGAAGAAGCGGCAGAACTAGTAGCGCTTGCCGAACGCCTTGATCTTATCCTGGCATCAGCGCCAGCCAACGCGATGAGTGACGCGTACAGGCTCGTCGCCAAGTCGCTTGACCATATCGGTAAACCACGGCTGGTCTATGCCCAGATAGAGGACGGTCCGGTTTTTCGCGCCAATTGGCAGAGATGGCGTTCCGTTTCGGGTGCGCGGTGGCCCGGTCTGCATGAGTTCGAAATAGGCAGTACGCTCGAACACGCCGGTTATGCGCTATCTTGGCTGGTTTCTCTGTTTGGTCCTGTCGAAAGCCTTGCCGCATTCTCGACGCTCACATTTCCGGACAAGGGACCTGGAACCGGGGCAATCAAGATGGCGCCCGATTTTTCCGTTGGTTGCCTGCAGTTTCATTCCGGTGTCATCGCTCGTCTCACCTGCGGTCTTGCTGCGCCGCGCGACCGATCGTTGATGATTCTCGGTGATAGGGGAACACTGACGGCGGAGGATCTTTGGGATCACCGATCAGCAATCTATCTTGAAACTGCCGTCGAAGGCCGGACGGTACGCACCAAGATTGTCGATCTTATGGAAGTGCATCTCAAGCGCTTCCTGCACTGGAAGCCATTGCCGGGACGCAAACTCGCTTATGACAATTCCGCAAGACGTGCGAAGCTCCCGGCTTATCCGTCGCAGATCGATTTTGCCGGGGGCATTGCCGCGCAGGCTGACGCCATCGAACAAGGCACGCCGCTGTTTTCGTCGGGCAAGGCCGGGCTTCACATCACCGAGTTGGCGCTCGCGTTGAACAACGCCGGTTCGCTGCCCCAGCCTTACAAGATGCGAAGCACTTTCTAGAGCTTGATGATGCGCGTTGTCGCTGGTTGCGCCAAGACGATGTTAATGGCACGCAAGGCGTTGACGCTGTCTGAAAGCGGCATGACTGTCGAGGTTTTTTCGTTTTTACGCATCGCGTTCATCATAGCCATCGCTTCGAATTGTAAGCCATTGCCCTCGAAGGGATGGTCTTCCACCCTTCGTCCGGGCAGTGGAAGTCGATCGAGTACTTTGCCGACAAGCCCGGATGGCCTTTGCAGCGGGCCAAAGGGCGCGCGCTGCGCGAAGCCGTGATAGACCGTCAGTCGCTGCGCCTTCAGGAAGGGCGCATCCAACCGGAGGACACCTTTTGTGCCTTCGATGACGAAATGGTTAGCGCCATCACGGTCGAAACCGCTCGCGAGTTGCGCTTCCGCTTCGTCGTAGTGCAGCGTTATTTCCGAACTCATGTCAACGCCATTCGGCGCAGGGTACCAGAGGCCTGAAACCTTCTGTGGCTGGCCTAGAAAGTACATAGCGAGCGATACGCAATAGATACCGAGGTCGAGACTGGCGCCGCCGCCAAGCGATCGGCTGAAATAGCGACTTTCTGGGTCATACTGGTGTGCATAGGCCAGTTCCGCCGTTATCTTGCGAATAGCGCCGATCTCGCCCGCATCGATATTCGCTTTAGCTGCAACTATGGCCGGCAGGAACCGCGTCCACATCGCTTCCATGGCAAAGACATTCACCCGCGCTGCTTCCCGCTGGATGACAGAGGCTTCCGTATGCGAGGGGGCGAGAGGCTTTTCCGCAAGAATTGCCTTGCCGGCTCGTATGGCCTTCAGCGCCTGCGGCAGGTGCAGGGAATTCGGCGTCGCAATGTAGACTGCATCGATGGACGGGTCGCTCAAAAACGAATCGAGATCCGAATAAGCGTGGCGGCTTCCAAAAGCACTACGGAACTCCTGTGCGTTGGACGCACTCCGAGAGTGATTAGCAACAAGCGCGGCATCAGGCACGAGCATCAGGTCCGACGCAAATCGCCGGGCAATTTCGCCGCTGCCAATAATCCCCCAACCAAAGACCTGGTCTTTGGTTGTCTTCTCCCCCGTTTCATCCATGCAATACGAATCCCGTCTACAAGCCTCAACAAACGCACCAATGCATGCCCTTTGCAAGAGGCAGAAAAACGGCAAAAATTTCGCGAGTTGATGCTGGACAGCACGATTTTTAGTGTTATAACCCACGCGCTTCTGACGGAAAACCAACCCGTCGACAAGGCTTGCCGGATAACGGAAACGCCACGAAGTGCCCAGATAGCTCAGTTGGTAGAGCAGCGGATTGAAAATCCGCGTGTCCGTGGTTCGAATCCGCGTCTGGGCACCACTTTTCTCTCAATAAAAAGACAGTATTGCTAGCGCTTGTGACCGGCTACGGCAAAATTGCGCTTTCATGTGCCCTGCTCTCCACAGTCTACCCCCCGCGGGCTCGCATCTTGTGCGGCATTTGATGTGCAGAGTTGTAGACAGACGTCATAAGCCGTCCGGCACTATCCACGATATCAAGTATTTTTCTTTATACCTTAGTTTTATGCGTAAAGTAAAAAAACAGATGTAAGCAATTACACTTTTAGAGCCTGTCTCAGAAAATGACATTGCTGTGACAGTTGGGCTGAATTAAATAGTTATTGTAGAGTACCGAAATCTCGAAGGCTAATGCGATTAAACAACTTTTAAAGAATCACAAAGATTCACGCAAATAATGATTCGTTTTCAACATCTTATGAGCAATGACTCACGCTTGGCTCACGTTTTCGTGATAAAACAGCAACACTGTAACCTTAAGTTGCACAAGATTGGCGGTTTGGGTCATAAGCTCTTTGACCCTGTTGCCAAAGTTAAGTTAGATCGCCGGGTCAACAAGACACATATGGAGAGATCAACAATGAACATTAAGAGCCTTCTTATCGGCTCCGCTGCAGCCCTGGTTGCAGTTTCGGGGGCACGCGCTGCAGATGCAGTCGTTGTTGCTGAACCAGAGCCCGTCGAATACGTCCGCGTTTGCGACGCATACGGCGCTGGCTTCTTCTACATTCCGGGGACCGAGACCTGCCTGAAGATCAGCGGCTATGTCCGTTATGATGCTAAGGGTGGCGACGACGTTTATAGCGGTGGGAACGTTGGTGCCAAGGGTAACGAAACCTGGTACAAGCGTACACGCGGTGAAGTCCGTTTCGATGCCCGCTCGGAAACCGAACTCGGCACTCTGCGTTCGTACATCCAGGGCCGTTTCCAGTACACCAACGGTGGAGATGATGGCGCTTCGCTGCCACAGGCATGGATCGAACTCGGCGGTTTCCGCATCGGTACTGCTGACGAACTCTTCGGTTCGTGGACCGGTTATGCCGGCAACGTCATCAACGACGACGTGATCAACTACCAGTCCGGCCAGAGCAACCAGGTCAGCTACACTTTCACTGGCGGCAATGGTTTCTCCGCGATGGTCGGTGCTGAACAGGGTTCGGACGGTGTTACAGGCCTCGGCGGCAACTATGTCATCGAAGACTACATGCCACACGTTCTTGCTGGTGCGAAGTTCGAACAGTCTTGGGGTGGCATTTCCGGTGTTGTCGGTTACGACTCCAACGTCGAAGAGTTCGCTGGCAAGATTCGCTTGGACGTAAAGTTCAACGAGATGTTCTCCGCATTCTTGATGGGCGGTTATCAGTCCGGGTATGACAACGACTTCGATGCGGTCACGGGCGCAGTCGATCAGGACAGCCGTAACTGGTTCGGCACATGGGAAGGCGATTGGGCAGCTTGGGGCGGTATCACCGCCAAGGTTACCGACAAGGCATCCATCAACGCGCAGGCTGCTTGGGAAGATGAAGGCACATATGCTCTCGCTCTTAACGTAGCTTACGAACTGGTTCCTGGTTTCACGATCACACCGGAAATCAACTACACCAAGTTCGACGGTGCACGTGAAGCTGCCTCCATTGATAACGGCGGCGACGACGATGCATTCGGCGGCATGATCCGTTTCCAGCGCAACTTCTAAGCGCCGGTATCAACTCTCCGGGGGCTCATGCCCCCGGTTTTTATCTGCGATCAAAATCTGATTTGGCGTTGTAGAAGGACTGCACCGCCAGAGTGTGATGATGTGATCTCCAGTCGCCTCATTCTCACGAGACGGTGGGCCCCGCGGCTCACCGTTTTCGTTTTATCCCACTATCCCGCGTCCAGAGGTTACGTCACAGCATGTTCGATACATGGTTTGCGATCGCAAGGCAGGATGTGAGCCCCGGACTTTCAATACCAAAAAGGTTTACAAGACCTTTGACACCGTGTGTGGCCGGACCCTGGATTACAAAATCCGTTATGGATTCGCCTCCGACGGTCAGCTTTGGCCTGATGCCGCTATAAGCGGGCTGCAATGAACCGTCGGCGAGGTTCGGCCAGTATTTACGGATTTCGTCGTAAAAACGGTCTGCCCGTTTAGGATCGACACTGTATTCGATCGATTCCACCCATTCGACGTCGGGGCCGAACCGCATCCGGCCGTCCAGGTCAAGCGTGAGGTGAACGCCTAACCCCCCTTCTTCCGGAACTGGATAGATCAGGTGCGTGAACGGTGTCTTGCCTGTCGCTGAAAAATAGTTGCCCTTGGCAAATCGCCTGTCGGGTATGAACTGTCGCGGTAATCCGGCAATGGAAGAAGCGATGACCGGTGCCTGGAGGCCGCACGCGTTGATGAACATGGATGCCTGGAGCTCAAACGTGCGTCCATTGTGGGCTTCGATTGTTTCTATTCGCAAACCATCGGCATTGGTTTCAGCGGAAACTATCGCGGTCCGAAATGAAATCGCCGCGCCGTGGTCTTGCGCGTCACCCAGCAGCGCCAACATCAAGCTATGGCTGTCTATGATGCCCGTCGAGGGCGAAAACAATGCGGCGGTACACGTAAGGTCAGGCTCGCATCTGCGCGCTTCCAGCTCCGACAAATACTCGAGATCAGAAACACCGCATGTTTCTGCTCCTGTCGCTATGGTACTCAATATCGGAATTTGAACTTCGTTTGTGGCTACGATCAGCTTGCCGCAGCGGGAATATGGAACTCCGTGCCTTTCTGCAAAGGCATAAAGGGCATTTCGACCCTCGATACATAACCTGCTTTTAAAGCTGTTTTGTGGATAGTAGATGCCGGCATGAATAACCTCGGAGTTGCGCGAACTCGTGCCCGTTCCGATTGTTTCGGCCTCTTCGACAATCAGAGTCTCGATACCGCGACGCGCAAACGCCCGAGCGATTGCCAGCCCGACGACACCTCCGCCCGCTACGAGGCACTCCACACGTTCCAATTGTCAGCGCCCTCCATGCACGGCAAAAGGTGCGAGCTTCCTTTCAAGGCTTTGAAGGGTTTCGATAATCTGAAGCCCGACCCGCTCATAACAAGGATAGTGCAAGAGATGTTCTTTGTCCCAATCCGCGGGGGAAAGGCTGCTGCCATAATCCTGGGGTGCCGAATTCTTGAGTTCGGTCAGATATTCCTGGACGGAGATGGAAGTCGGGGGCGTCCCTGTGGCCATATGCATGAACAGAGCGCGTAGCCAGAATTGTGTGGCCATGAGTTCAATCCGGATTTGTTCGTCTTCAATCATGGGTTCTCTGGTCCGATGCAGTCAGTACAGCCGTCTAACTAAAGACGCTTACAAGCAAAATTGACAATTGGCTTCAGAGACATAGGGCACATCCAAAAGCGGATCATACGTGCTTGCTTAACAACGAGTATGTTGGTGCGCTCCACATTTGAGCGATGTCAGGATGAACCGGGCTACCTCGGATTGATTCAAGTATGTTTGATTGCCCTTTGTGATTACGTCAAATGGCTATGTTACCGTTCATCTCATTGGTCAGCTTAAATGAAATGACGGGAGCAGTTATCGTCACGATGAGATCGACGTCCTGTGCGATTCTGTGCGTTTGAATAATAGTTCAAAACCGAAGTTTTTTGCATTCATCAGGCGTTGGCTGGGTCCAATACACGCGGGGGTATCTAGGTGGGGAATGTTCGCCGGGCATATTTTATGGCGGCCTTGGAACAATATTCACAGGTGATTGTCAGCATATCGATGATTGCCGTTCTGTCTCGTCTACTGGACAGCACGGAGATCGGGCTTGCGGTCATCGGCCTAGGGATAGGAACCATTGCGTTCAATTTCCGAGAGTTCGTGACATCGGAATATCTCATTCAACGCGAAGATGTTTCGGAAGAAGATATTCGCACTGGCTTTACTCTTATATTCGGCTTCTCCGTTGCGATCGGCTCGTTTCTTATTCTCCTGGCTCACTGGTTCGCGGGTTTTTATTCCGCGGCCGGCCTTAGCGGATTCGTCTGTGTTCTGGCAATTTCCGGTGTGATTGATGCACCAGTCAGTACCATCGCTGCACTGCTGCGCCGGGATATGGAATTTGGCAACCTCACACGCATCAACGCACTAGGGAGCATTGTCAACGCCCTGGTAACGATCGCGTTTGCATGGTTCGGCTTTGGCTTTATGAGTTTTGCCTGGGGAACACTGGCATCTGCATTGGTCAGAATGGTTCTTGGGTTCCATGCTCGACCGATCTTCTGGATGTTCAATCCTCGACTGAAAGGCTGGCACGAATTCTTCGTTTTCGGTGGCTATAAGGGTGCTTCGACCGTTCTCGACAGGACATATGAGGCGCTGCCCCAGCTGGTGCTGGGGCGCATCATGCCAATGACGGCCGTCGGTCTCTTCAACCGCGCGAATGTTGTCTGCGGACTCCCCGACAAGATATTGCTGTCCGCGATCTTTTCGGTCGCATTTCCGGCTTTTGCAGCCGAAGCCAGAGCGCAACGAAGCGTCAAGGACGCCTATCTGAAAATCATCGGCTATATTACGGCACTCTATTGGCCAGCCGTTCTCGTCGTTGCTATTCTTGCGCATCCGATAGTGCATGTTGCGCTCGGGCAGGCATGGGATGCTGCAGTTCCGCTTGTGCAAATCCTGTCAGTCGCGGCCCTCTTCTGGTTTCCTAATATACTGACGTTTCCGGTATTGGTTGCGCTTGGCGCGAACCGGGAAGCGTTTCGAGCAAATTTTATCGGACGAGGCATGTCGATAATTGTCATCTGTACCGCAAGCTTCTTTGGATTGTATGCGCTGGTGCTAAGTCAATTCATCGCCCTGCCGTTCCAAATGCTAGTTTCGCTCACCTATGTTCGCCGGCATGCGCCATTCCACTGGCAGGAGTTGTTCGCCATACTCGCCAAAAGTGCGGTCGTAACCCTCGGGGGGATTTTGGGACCGCTGGGTGTTCTTGCCGCTCATGGCTTTGCGTTTGATCTTTCCATTCTACAGGCACTTGTTGCCGGCCTATTTTCGGCAATCGGTTGGGTGGCGGCTCTGGTCATAGTCAAGCATCCATTCCTCGAAGAGCTTGTCCGAATTGTCGGACTGTTTGCGCCGCGGCTTCTGCCGAACAAGCAGGGAGTGCCTGCCGAATGAATAATGCGAAGTTGTTGGAAGCGTGGGGATACATGCTGTGAAGTCCGTTGATGTTGTTATACCAAACTACAACTACGGCCGCTATTTGCGGGCGTGCGTTGATAGTGTGCTGTCGCAGGATATCGAGAAACTGCGCGTCCTGATCGTCGACAACGCGTCAACCGACGACAGTCCGGAAGTCGCGCGAGAGCTAGCCGCGATGGATCCGAGGGTCGAGTTGCGGCTGCACGAAACAAATCTGGGTCCGCACGCGTCGTTCAACGAGGGGATCGACTGGGCGGAATCGGATTATTTCCTGATATTGTGTTCGGATGATTTTTTGGTACCGGGCGCGCTCAACCGTGCCGTCACAATCATGGAAGAAAATCCCGATATTGCTTATACCTATGGTCGGGATGTGGACATCCAGGGCGACTCCCCGATTCCCAGCATAGCGGGGCAGCAGACACAACCACCGTATCGGCTCGATACCAGCCGTTCTTTCATCGAGCGCTTCTGTCGGTTAGGGGTTTTCCAGATACCCGGACCGTCGATTGTCATAAGGACCAGCGTGCAAAAACGCACCGGTTACTATCGCACGGAGCTTCCGCACAGCGACGATTACGACGTGTGGCTACGCTTGGCGCTACACGGCAGTGTAGCCGAGCTCGATTGCATCCAGGCGGGCATTCGCACGCACGGCACAAATCGTTCCAGCGATTTGTGGGCGCGTCAGATCTTGCATATTTTGCACACTGCCGATGCGGCCGAATGCTTTTTCGCGCATGAGGGTGGCGAAATGCCCGACGCCAAATATCTGCATCGCCTCGCGCGCCGAGGCCTCGCTGAGCGTGCCTACTGGTCGGCGATCTCCCATCTTCTTCGCGGAGAAAAGGGTGTGGGCGAGTTGTTGAAGCTCGCTTTCCGCTGGCGTCCTGTAACAGCGTTTCTGCCACCTGTCGGATATCTGCTCCAAAGGCCCGATACACTGCGTCGCCTCCAGCGCCTCGTCGACATGTGGGCGCGTGGAACGAAACGTTTCAGGATTGGGGAAGCTGGCTCACGTCCCTGATTTCGCCCCGCTGTTCTGCAATTTCAAACAGAGTTGCATGAATGGTGGCTTCTTGCTCGGCCAGTTGCGCCCGGAAGCCGGCGACGCCTTTTTTCACTTCCAATACAAGACGTGCACGATCGGCCAGCATTTTCTCAACTTGGGATTTCAAGACTTCGACGTCGAATGTTTCGACGTAGTGGCAATATTCTTCAAGGCCGGTTGCACTAAGCAGCGCGTCGTTTTTTGACGAGTAGGCTAGTGAGATCACCGGGCGGCCCATTCGCAGCGCACAGACGACATTGTGGTAGCGCGTTGCAACGACGATATCGGTATGCGCGATTTGCGCCATCACGTCGTGTAGGGAGGTCATCTCCTCCGCGACAATATGCTTGCTGCCACTATTGGCCTCATTCTCGGGAAACATCTTCATGATGTCGACAACGGCCCGACGATCAACGATATCTCCAGTCAACAATCTTACGTTCAGTCCGCGCTCCTGCAGCCAGGAAATGAATTCGGCAATTTTGTCCAAATACGTGCGATATATGGCCTCTCCGTCTTCGTCGGCTTTCTTCCAACCGTAATAAGCCATTACGCCAACCCCAACGTAGACCGCAGTCGGGTTCTCACGACTGGATTCCGCTGCGGCAGGAAGACCAAAAGCGAGATCGGCGCTAAGTGGATCGCGACTAACGTCAAAACCGATGCTCTTCATAAAATCTCGCGATAGTTTATCGCGATAGGAACGGTAGTGTGCCATCCGCGCTCCGGTTTTCAAGAACAGGCGGCTCAGAGGCAGTCTGATTGGTCCGGCGCCGATGCTGACGAAGGCAATGCGCATGCGGTTCAGTCTGGCGGCTAAACACCACCTGAGGATCACGAATGGCCAGCCAAATGCGGTCTCCTGAAAATCGTCCAGTATCCCTGTTCCTGGGATAATCATCAGATCCAGCCCATTGAGCTGAGCGAGGATGGTATAGAATCCGATCACTTGTCGGGGAATATCACCGAGTATTCGATTGAAGCGATTGAACCAGCGGCCTCTCGCGACAATTACGCGGATGCTTATTGCTTCAATATTATATTTTTTCGCAATGGCCTCCGGATTGGAACAAATGCAGAGGAGCTCCGCGTCGACCTTTGACGAACGCAGAAAGTCCAGCATGGCTTCAAGTGAGCCGTCATTACCCGTATTTCCGCTGCCGAACTGACCCAGCAAGGCGATTTTCATCCAAGGCCTCTCAATCGACCTGTTTGATTTGGTACAGGACAACGCTTCATTACAATGACTCGATTCAAGCTGTCGGACGCGCCCGCAGACGCGAGCCGATCTACTTGTCACTTTGATCTTGCTGCCATCTGCTGACAAACGACACATGGCCATTGGAATATCAGCAACAACCGAACGACGAGGGTTCTCCTCCAAAAGGCTGCACCTATTACCCTTCACGGCGCATTCTGCTCTGTAGGCTTCTGGCTCTATGATGATTCAATTGGGGTTTCGGCGGCAGGCGTCGGGACAGTTTGAGGTCAATTCCCATGAAGTTCGCGTACTTTGTTCGTCCGCACCTCGGCGGCACCTACACCGTGTTCAAGCAATTGCGCAAAGGTTTGGCAATGCACGGGATAGACGTGCATTGGCTCGGGTTCGGCGATCCTCTATTACCAGAATGGCAATCTGAGACGGCCTTCGGCACCATGGTGGATGCGAGTGAGGCGGCAGATGAACAGGAACAGGCGAGATTGGTCGCTTCTGCTGTACAGAATGGTGGATTCGATGGCGTATTCGTCAACGTTCTGACTGAACGCATCCAGATGAACATCGCGCGCTACTTGCCTGCCGATATCATGCGCATCATGATCGTTCACAATATCACTCCGGGAACCTATGCGGCGGCTGTAGCGATCAAGGATCACGTCCACGCTACGATTGGCGTATCAGAGCGCTGTTGCCACGATCTGATAGAGAAGTACAGATTTGACAAGGAACGCACGTTTGTAATCGCCAACGCTATCGATATCGAACCATTCACGGCTCTCAAACGCGTTTCTCACGGGACACATGGCCTTAAAATGCTTTCTCTCGGCCGTATTGAGGACGCGTCCAAGGGTGTATTCTGGCTGCCCGGTATTATGGATAACTCGCCCGCATCGGTGAGCCTGACGATTGCTGGCAATGGACCAGACTTTGAGCAACTGAAAAGAAAGCTGTCCCATCACAAAGAGAGGGTAACCTTTCTAGGGGCGATTCAACCGGATCGCATTCCACAACTGTTGTTCGATCACGATGTTCTGATCATGCCGTCCCGGTTCGAGGGCTACCCGATGACCCTTATCGAGGCGATGGCTTCAGGGTGCGTGCCAATTGTTTCGCTTATACAAGGTGTGACGGATACTATCGTTGCTGATAAGAAAAGCGGCTTTCTTTTTCCGGTCGGTGACTATGCTGAGGCAGCACGGATAATCTCAAAGCTCAATGTCGATCCAGCTAAACTCGCCAGCGCTTCGTTTGCGGCGACAGAGGCAGCCGAACATGCATTCACTTTCGAAGGAATGGCCAAGCGATATTATCACGTCATTGATCGTGTTGTTGCCACGAGGCCAGCTATAGCCGCTCCGCTTGATCTGAATGACTGGGCGTTCCCGCGCGGGCTTCGTTCCGGCTTGCGTACTTACGTGCCACGTCCGGTGAAAAACTGGTTGCGTGTCATGAGAGAGCGGTACCCCTATACGCCTTTTGGCTCTTTCTCGTAACTGAATTGCCGAAGTGAAAATATGGCCTAAAACCCCCATAGTTTCGCTCAGCGTTTTATCGCCAGCTGTGCTGGCCGACATGTCGAGAAGGTTGGGCAGATGACAGAGTTTATCAACAATTTCGAGGAATCAAGCCGCCTCCGCGCACTTGCCCACCATGTAATTCCCGGGGGGGCACATACCTATGCCAAGGGTGACGATCAATATCCGCAGCTATCGCCGGGCTTCATAGCCAGAGGTTTCGGTAGCCACGTGTGGGATGTCGATGGCAATGAGTACATAGAATACGGAATGGGAAACCGTTCCGTTGGGCTAGGCCACGCATACGCTCCCGTTCTGGAGGCAGCGACACGTCAGTTGCAGCTCGGCTGCAATTTCACCCGCCCCGCCGATATAGAAGTGGAATGTGCTGAAACCTTTCTCGAGACCATCCCCGGTGCGGAGATGGTGAAGTTTTGCAAAGATGGATCGGATGCAACATCCGGCGCGGTCCGGTTGGCAAGAGCGGTAACCGGGCGAGATATGATCGCACGCTGCGGTGATCATCCATTTTTTTCGACAGACGACTGGTTCATCGGTGACACCGAGATGAATGCAGGCATCCCTGATGCCGTGCAGAAGCTCACCGTCAGTTTCAAATACGATGACCTCGATAGCGTACGCGCGCTGTTCAACAGGTTTCCGGGGAAAATCGCAGCGCTAATCCTTGAGCCGTCGCGCGGTGATGACCCGAAGAATAATTTCCTTCATGCGGTGCGTGACCTTTGCCACAGCAACGGAGCCTTGTTTATCCTGGACGAAATGATCACAGGCTTTCGTTGGCACAAAGGTGGCGCTCAGCAGCTGTATCGCATCGAGCCCGATTTGTCCTGTTTCGGCAAAGCACTGGGTAATGGATTCTCAGTCTCTGCGCTTGCTGGCAAACGCGAATACATGGAACTTGGTGGGCTTGAACAAACGGCTAGTCCGCGCGTGTTCCTGCTTTCCACAACTCATGGCGCAGAAACGCATGCATTGGCAGCCGCCATTGCCACGATGCGCATCTATCAAGATGAGCCCGTCATCGAACACTTGCACCGTCAAGGTGACGCTCTGCGAACGGGCATAACTCAAGTTGTCGCTCGTCACAGTCTTAATGAATATTTCCGGGTCACCGGCCGATCCTGCTGCCTCGCTTATGCGACGCTGGATCAAGCCAAGTCACCGTCTCAAGCATTCCGGACGTTGTTCCTGCAGGAGACCATCAAGCGGGGCGTGCTTATGCCGTCGCTGGTAGTCAGCTATACGCACAGCGATGAAGACGTTGCGCGCACGCTCGACGCCGTCGATGGGGCGCTTGGTATCTACAAGCAGGCTCTCGAGAACGGTGTTGACAACTATCTCGTAGGCAAGCCATCGCAAGTCGTATTCCGGCGTTTTAACAGACCGCCGGCCGCCGAACGCGCGCTGGAACTAGCGGGCAATGCCTGACTGGGCCGAAAAAAGATTCTTCTGGCTGTTTCTTGTATCGGCGATGTGTTGCTCGTTCGTCGCCCAAGCGCAGCAGCCGGCCTTTCCCCTGCAGATATCCGAAAACCATCGCTATCTCCAGGACGCATCAGGTCGCCCCTTTCTCCTGACAGGCGATACCGCGTGGTCGTTGATTGGAGACTTGTCGCGCGAGGACGCGGACATGTATCTCGCCAATCGTCAGAGTCGAGGTTTTAACACGATACTGGTTTCACTGATCGAGCATCGCTTTAGTCGAAATGCACCACAAAACTACTATAGACATGCTCCGTTTGCTTCCGGTGGAAACTTCACAAAGCCAAACGAGGCTTATTTTGCCGATGCAGACTGGATTCTGGAACGCGCTCGAGAACGGGGATTTCTGGTTCTTTTGACACCAGCGTACCTTGGAACAAATGGCGGTGACGAGGGCTGGTATCAGGAAATGCACGATGCGGGTGCGGATGCACTCAGATCATACGGGCGTTATCTCGGCCAGCGCTACCGCCACTTCGATAATATTATCTGGGTTCAGGGGGGCGATTGGGACCCGCCCACAAAAACCTTGGTGGATGCTCTTGCACAGGGAATCAAGGAGACAAATCCTGAAGCCCTCCAAACGGTGCATGCGGGGCGGGACACGGATGTCCTTCACAATTGGGACGAAAAATGGCTCGGCCTCGATACGATTTATACCTATGGTGATGCCCGCACTGCCACTCTGAGACGCTATCTTTCGGGACAAACTCGCCCGTTCTTTTTCATCGAAGGCTTATATGAAGGAGAGCACAACACAACCCAACAAATCATTCGGGAGATCGCGTATGGCGCAATTCTTTCAGGAGCCGCCGGCCAGGTGTTTGGCAATAATCCGGTCTGGCATTTTGCTGGTCCGGCTCTTTTCCCACGCCCGGTAACCTGGCAGAAAGCCCTTTCCAGCCGCGGTGCCCAAAGTATGAGTCATCTCAAGGCGTTCTTCGACGCTATCGCCTGGTGGACGCTCGAACCAGAGCAGGGGAAACTTCTCGTCGCGCCGGATCCACCGCTTCCCGGGTATGTTATTGGCAGTCGCTCGGCGAAGGGTAACCTTGCAGTGATCTACCTGTCCGACCGGAGCAGCGTCATCCTCGACAAAGCAGCGCTAGCGCCAACAAAGCAACATGCTCGCTGGTTTGATCCTTCATCCGGGCAATTCAGTGAAGCGGTCGCGAAAATTGACCCCAAGGCAAACACCATCGCATTCGAGTCCCCACAGGCACAAAATTTGGCGGGTTCTTCGGACTGGCTCCTTCTGCTGAGCGATACCGACTGAGTGCGTCAGCGTTCAGGCGATTGCATCGGACAAAAGGCGTAGCACATTTGCCGAAAGTGTAGTTCGTATCGATGATGATCCTCCGAACTCCTCTCTCGCCGTTCTGCCCGCCCGCAAGTACCGTTTACCAGAAAAACATCTATGCGTAGAAGGACGATACACAATGAAAGTACTTGTGACAGGGCATCGCGGTTATATTGGAACGGTCATGGCGCCTTTCCTGATGAAAGCCGGCCATGAGGTTCACGGCTACGACGCCGAGCTCTATCGCAGTTGTTCCTACGCCCCAGGGGGCCCCATCGCCGACATTCCCGCGGTCTGCAAGGACGTACGTGACGTGACGGTAAGCGACCTCAAAGGCTTCGACGCTATTATTCATCTCGCGGCATTGTCGAATGATCCGCTCAGCAATCTCAATCCGGATATCACCTATGAAATCAACCATCGCGGCAGCGTGAAATTTGCTGAAACGGCAAAGAAGGCTGGAGTTTCCCGGTTTCTCTTTGCTTCGTCATGCAGCAACTACGGCAAGTCGGGCGAGGGCATGATAGACGAGACCGGACAGCTCAATCCCGTTACGGCCTATGGCTCGTCCAAAGTGCTCGCCGAGAAAGACATTGCAAAGCTCGCCGACGACAATTTTACACCTGTCTATTTGAGGCCTGCGACCGCATATGGTCTGTCTCCGATGCTGCGATTTGATATTGTCCTGAATAATCTTGTCGCTTGGGCGGTCACTGAAGGTGTCATCCTGCTGAAATCCGATGGGTCGCCCTGGCGTCCGATCGTCCACATCGAAGATATTTCGCGCGCTTTCCTCGCTGCTATGGAAGCGCCCAAGGACAAGGTACACAACGAAGCATTTAATGTAGGTCAGTCGGCGCATAATTACCGCATTCGGGAAATTGCAGAGATCGTGGCGCAGGTCGTGCCCGGTTGCCGGCTTGAATTTGCAGATGATGCGGGTCCAGACACGCGTTCTTATCGTGTAAGTTTCGAAAAAATCGCCCGGGTTCTGCCAGCATTCAAACCGGTCTGGGATGCCAAGGCCGGTGCAGAGCAGTTGCATGCGGCTTACATGAGTGCCGGATTGACCCTCCAGGAATTCGAGGGTCCTCGTTATCAACGCATCAGCAACATCCGGAAGTCGCTGGACGAGGGCACGTTGAACCAGAGCCTACGCCGTATTCCATCGTCATCTCGGCATCCGGCCTTGGCCGATGCCGTCATATGACCATCCGTGTCTGCCATGAACAGCTTTATGGTATCGTTTGATACGATCAGGACGACGGGCGACGTCGAGGTTGATGTGGGGATCCGCATCTACGCGCTCGCCGCCCGGCTTTTTCCGATCTGCCGAAGCATAACCGGGGACGGCGTGCGTGAAACGCTACAAATCCTCGGCCAGCATGTCGATCTGACACAATACGAGGTCCCGACCGGGACGCAGGTGCTTGATTGGACAGTGCCCCAGGAATGGAATATCCGCGACGCCTATATCAAGGACCCATCTGGCCGGAAGGTTCTCGACTTCGCTGACAATAATCTGCACGTCCTGGGATACAGCGCGGCTGCGCGGCAGACGATGCCCCTCAGCGAACTTAAATCCCATATCCATTCCTTGCCCGAACAGCCGGACCTTATTCCCTACAGAACGTCTTACTACAGCGAGCAATGGGGCCTGTGCATGGCGCACAACGAACTCCTTCAGTTGCAGGACGGTGAATACGAAGTTCTGATTGATTCCGAGAAGCGTGACGGACATTTGACCTATGGCGAATATGTCCACAAGGGTCAGTCAGATAGAGATGTGCTGCTTTCCGCCCATATCTGTCATCCATCACTGGCCAATGATAATTGCTCCGGCCTGGCACTATTGGCTTGTCTGGCCAAAGCGTTACGTACACGCAAAACACGCTACAATTATCGCTTCCTTTTCGCGCCCGGAACGATCGGTGCGCTCACGTGGCTTGCCGGCAATGAAGACAAAATATCCCGGATCGACCATGGACTGATCGTTTCTTGTGTCGGCGATGGCGGCGGACCCAACTACAAGCGAAGCCGTCGGGGCAATACCCTCATCGATCAGGCAATGCAGTACGTGCTGAACGCGGACGGCAGACAGGGTAAGATTAGCGATTTCAGCCCTTACGGCTATGATGAACGCCAATACTGTTCGCCCGGATTCAATCTCCCGGTTGGGCTGTTCCAACGGAGTGCCTTTGGAACATTTCCTGAATATCACACATCTGCTGACAATCTGGATTTCATCTCGCCGGAGCATCTGGGCTCGTCCTATCGGATGATCATGGATGCGATCGATATATTGGAGATGAACTGGACGCCGATTAATCTTTTCCCGAAAGGCGAGCCTCAACTGGGCAGGCGTGGTCTTTATTCTGCACTAGGTGGCGACAAGTCTGCCGGAGAAACCGCCATGGGGTACCTTTGGGTGCTCAATCTGGCAGATGGCAATCACACGCTGCTCGATATCGCACAGAAATCCAACATGTCCTTCCGCGATATCGCCCGTGCCGCGCAGTTGCTGCTCGCAAACGGCCTGCTTGCCGAGGCGCCGGAACAAGATCAGGCGGGTGAGGCGTCCAGCAGCGGCCAAGCTTGATCTTTGTCAGACAGGACGGTTGGCTTCGCTGGCCAGTCGATTGCAAATGCCCGATCATTCCACCTAACACCGGTCGAGGCCTGCGGATTGTAAAACTCCGATATGAGATAGGAGACAGTCGCGTCGTCGCGCAGCGTCTGGAAACCGTGCGCAAATCCCTTCGGAATATAGAGCTGGCGGCAATTGCTGTCGGAAAGTTCGTAGGCAGCCCAACGCCGGTAGTTAGGCGAGTGAGGACGAAGATCGATGATGACGTCCAGGATGGCGCCCCTTATGCAGGAAACGATCTTCACCTCAGCGTGCGGTGCCGTCTGAAAGTGCATACCTCGCAGAGTATGTTTGGTTACCGAATGCGACATGCTGTGCTGAACAAATGTTGTTTCGAGTCCATGTTCTCTGAACTCGTCTACGCAAAACGTTCGTGCGAAGGATCCGCGTGCATCCGAGAGTGGAACCGTCTCGACAAGCCATGCACCATTCAGTTCTGTCTCGGTAAATCTCATTCTGTTCGCCTCATTTCGACCATTTCTGAACGGCCAATTTTGTCAAACTCCGCGTACACGCGAAAGTCACAATAAGACGTAGGCCACTCATCGCCGATGTTCCTGCCACGTGGATTGAACGCTTGCGGAGCGGCAAGGGCCACACTCCGTTTGACGGACACCATATGGAGACGTTCCACCGTTCGGATGAGCCCACTGATCGCATTGTCATATCGCCCGCGCGTGTTGAAGGCCGTAACTTCATAGCCTGAGGATGCCGCTTGTCCCGAGAATCTCATGCGGACAGGGGAACACACGTGGTGATCAGGAGCCAAGGCATGAATATTCAAACCAGTACTCTCTTATTGGCGAATCGCCCAAGCGACAAAAAACATTCCTGTCGCCTGTGCGGCACCGGTTTGAAGTACACTTTCATCGATCTCGGAATGTCGCCTCCCTGTGAGAGCTTTGTTCCGCGCGAACTGATCGATTCTATGGAAGCATACTATCCGCTCCACGCTTACGTTTGCGAAGAGTGCCTGCTGGTGCAATTAAGCGAATATGTCAGCCCGCAGGCCATTTTTGAAGAGTACGCGTATTTCTCTTCCTATTCCACCAGCTGGGTCGCGCATGCGAAGAAATACTGCCATCAGATGGCCGAGCAACTCCAGCTTGGTCGTGACAGTCTTGTCGTCGAGCTCGCCAGCAATGACGGTTACCTGCTTCAGCACTTCCTTCCGTTGAACATTCCCGTGCTAGGCGTCGAGCCGGCGGCCAATGTTGCCAAGGTTGCTATTGAGAAGGGTATCCCGACACGCGTTGAATTCTTCGGTGAAAAATATGCTCAGGCGCTGGTGAATGAAGGACTGCGCGCAGACCTCATCGCCGGCAATAACGTACTGGCGCAGGTACCGGACCTCAACGATTTCGTCGCCGGCATGAAAATCCTGTTGAAGCCCGAAGGTGTTATCACCCTGGAGTTTCCTCATATCGAGAAACTGATCGCCGAAAACCAGTTTGACACGATCTATCACGAGCACTTTTCTTATTTCTCACTTCTCACCATCGAACTTATGGCCGAACGGCATGAGTTGAAGGTCATCGACGTAGAGGAACTCGGTACGCATGGTGGCTCGTTGCGCGTTCACCTCGCGCATGCGGCTAGCGAGCGTCCGACTCAGCCAAGTGTGGCCCGAGTTGTGAAGAATGAGATCGATGCAGGCCTCGACAGGATCGAGATATACACCTCGTTCGTAGAGAATGCCCGCCAGGTAAAGCGTGAGCTTCTATCTTTCCTGATTGAAGCAAAAAAGGCCGGCAAGACCATCTGCGGATATGGCGCACCCGGTAAGGGCAACACGCTGCTTAATTATTGCGGTATCGGAACCGATTTTCTCGATTTCACCGTGGACCGGAATCCCTACAAGCACGGCCGCTACACACCTGGCATGCATATTCCGATCGAACCCGTTGAAGCCATCGATCTGGTGAAACCAGACTACATCCTGATCCTGCCTTGGAATCTCAAGGACGAGATCGTTGCACAAATGCGGCATGTCCAGGAATGGGGCGCAAAATTCGTTGTTCCCATTCCAGGTGTCGCCGTCATCGACCCGAAGGAGCTCAAGCCATGAAAGTTGTTCTGTTCTGTGGTGGCATGGGCACCCGCATCCGCGAATATTCGGAAAACGTTCCAAAACCCATGATCCCGCTTGGCTCTCAACCGATCCTGCGGCATGTCATGCAGTACTATGCCGACTATGGACATGATGATTTCATCCTTTGCCTTGGCTACAAAGCCAACGTAGTCAAGGACTTTTTCCTCAATTGCCGCCCGCAGACGTTCTCGGACTGTGTGGTCACGGGTGATGGCAATGTCGAGGTGCTGGGTGAGTCGCAAAAAGATTGGCGTATTTCCCTGATCGACACGGGTATCTGGCGCAACATCGGCGAGCGCCTCTGGGCGGTACGCAATCAAGTCCGAAACGAAAAGATATTTCTCGCCAACTATAGTGACGGCCTGAGCAATGTCGATCTGGACGACATGATAGAAAAGTTTGAAGCCAGCGGCAAAATCGCATGCTTTCTTGCCGTTCGTCCGCCACTTACTTATCATCTGGCGGACATAGCCGAAGATGGACGTGTGCGCGAGTTCCGCTCCTCTGACCGTTCCGACATCTGGATAAATGGTGGTTACTTCCTCTTCCGCGGCGAGATATTCGATTATATGCGGGAATCCGAGGAACTCGTACTCGAACCCTTCAGCCGGCTCATCGCAGATGACATGCTGATGGCCTACAAGCACGAAGGCTTCTGGCGTTCAATGGATACACTGCGCGATTGGCAGGCTCTCCAGGAAATGGTTGAGCGCGGTGAAATGCCTTGGACAGCTCATGGCGCACTGAAAGACGGCTCCAACATCCGTTTGGTCAAGGCGTTATGAAGCAATTGCCTTTGGCGAGACGCGGAGAGCGTCTTTCTGTCCTTTGCCTGGGAGCGCATTCGGACGATATCGAAATAGGTGCAGGGGGGACGATCCTGCGTCTTATTGCCGATGGTGTTCTGCTTGATGTACATTGGTGTGTGCTAAGCGCACCCGGGATCCGTGCGGGTGAAGCAAATGCTTCAGCTGTTGCTTTTCTTGAAGGCGCCGTCACGAGCAATATCGAACTTGCCGAGTTTGAAGACAGCTATTTCCCCAGCCAGTCCCGCGAGATCAAACAATGGCTCAATGCTGTACGCGAACGCGTCTCACCCGACGTGATTTTCACGCACTCGCGCGACGACGGCCACCAGGATCACAGGGAGGTGAACCGCCTGACAACCAATGTCTTCCGCAATCATTTTGTGCTCGAATATGAAATTCCAAAATGGGACGGGGATCTCATGCAGCACAACACCTATATGCCCTTGCCGTCCAGGATCATGGACCGGAAGACCGAACTTCTTCTCGAGCACTTCGGGACGCAGCGCTCGAAAGACTGGTTCGATGAATTGACATTCAAAGGCCTGGCCCGACTACGGGGCATGGAATGCCGTGCTGAAGAGCGCTTTGCCGAAGCCTTCACAAATCGCAAGTTGGCCTTGACTATAGGATAACCCTCGGTCACTCGCGCCGCTCTGCATTCAAACATGCAGGATGCCGTTCTTCCCTCCTGACCACATTTTAGAATCTAACGAATCACGTGTTTAAAGCGATGCGAATCACTGCGTTCGCGTCGTTTACCGTTCTACGCAGCATAAATCCCAAGTATAAGCCTTTCTTTATATGTTTAGTTCGGCGGCAGATGCGGGGGAAACGAACTAATAGGCATCCTCGACGAATTAATCCAGCCTATGGGATCGGGCTATAGCTGGCTACACCGTCAAATTTTTTACCATCGAAGGAATTATAAGAGGATTAAAGACACTAACAAATAAAGAGCGTAAATTAATATTCGTGAAAAAGAAGTGCGGCTGGACGTGTTTAGGTGCGTTCAATAGATCAACTCGCAACAAAAGATAAAAATTGGGGTTAATACAATGGAGAATATTCATCCATCCCGTTTGGGCAACAATGAACAAGAGCCATATGATCGCGAGATCATTGTAAATAACAGCCAACAATCTAACGACAAATACAACGGTAATCGTCAATTCCAAAAATACAGTACAGAAGATTACTTGGCTATCGTCGACAAGCGCGCTTTGGAACGCGAATGTCTCGCTCAGGCTTTGATCAACCATCACATAGGCCTCAAAGTATTTACATTCGGTAGCCTGGAAGAATGGCAAGCCTCCAAAAAAGAACTATCCAATTTGCGCGCCGTGTTGATCAACACTGGCAATCGCACCCTGGACGATGCCAATCTAACTGCTGAAATCAGCGAGCTTGTCGCAACTTTCCAGACTGCAGCTGTCGTTGTCGTTGCCGACAATGATGATCTGACTTTTATTCTGAAGGCATTGGAACTCGGCGTTCGTGGATACATCCCGACAACGGTTGGTATCGAGATCTGCATGCAGGCAATTGAACTGGCAATCGCCGGTGGAAAGTTCGTACCGGCAAGTAGCGTTCTAACTTTGCGTAAGCTCCTTGGCGGCCGAAGCGACGAGTTTCGTCACATCACCACTTCGTTTACAGCACGGCAGTCCGCCGTTGCTGAGGGTCTTCGTCGTGGCAAGGCAAACAAGATCATCGCCTATGAGCTCAACCTCTGCGAAAGCACGGTAAAGGTCCATATTCGCAATATCATGAAGAAACTGGGTGCCACCAATCGGACGGAGGTTGCGTACAAAATTAGCGACATGATTCCGCATGAATCCAGATTCTGAACGGCCTACCTGCTAACCGATATCTGATTTTCAGAGGTATTGATCATGATCGTTTCTGAAGTTTTGCCCCCACAGGGCGGAATGCCATTGTCGCGAATCCTTTCGCTCCTGATGAACAGATGGCTTACAGTTCTATCAGCCATTATTGTGTGTATGGGGCTGGCGATAGTGGGCTATATGACCGCCCCGGCCAAGTACAGCTCCGAAGCGATCTTGGCCCTGAACGTTCGCAAATTGCAGGCGCTTCCAAATGAATCGGTCGTTTCACCGCTTCCGCAGGAAAGTCCGGTTTTGCGGACGGAACTCGACATTATCAGCTCGCGCTCCATGGCCGAGAAGGTACTCGCCGACCTGGACCGTCAAGGTTTTGACTCCAAGGGCAAAATCATTGTGCCCGGCCAAGGAAATCTTGTCGCGACAGATGAGGAAACGCCGTCCGATCGGTCAAGAATTGACGAGCTTCTGTCAAATCTTAATGTTCTCAACGACGGCAGATCATACACGATTTACATCAGTTACCGTGCGAATAATCCGGAATATTCCGCTGCTGTCGCGAATGCGTTCGGTGAAGCGTACCTCAATTATCAAATCGATTTGCAAACCTCGGCCACGCGCCGTGTTAGCGATTGGCTTGGCGGAAAGCTCTCTAGCCTGCGGGCAACGCTCGAACACTCTGAGCGCGCCGCCGCCGATTTTCGCGAGCAATCAGGACTAGTGAAGGCCAACGGCATGACGCTGCAGTCGCAGCAAATTGCTGCGCTGAATGCGGAACTCGCGACTCTGCGGGGAAAACTTGCAGGTGCTGAAGCCCGGCTCTCAACCGCAATCGAGGCGTCAAAGAATAACTCTGGCGTGGCTTTGTCGGAGATTCTCAATTCGCCGGCCATCTTGGCACTGCGGACGGAACAATCCCGGATCGAGAGGAATATTCAGCAAATCAAGGAGAGCGGGGCAACTCAAAGCGTCCAGCTTCCACAGCTTAACTCGCAGCTTGAATCGCTGAAGGGCCAGATCGGTGTGGAGGTTCAGCAAATTCTGGATAGTCTCCGCAACGAGATAAATGTCACGCATCTTCAGCAAGCGTCGGTTGAGGCAAATCTCAAAGAGCTACAAGACAGCATGTCGACGGCCAACAAAGCCACTGTCCAGGCCGATCAGCTGGATCGCGAAGCTTCAGCAAACCGCGCGATATATGAAAGCTACCTGACACGTTACAAGCAAACGATCGAGCAGGACGGTATCGCCACCGCCGAAGCGCGTATGATTTCGCGTGCTGTTCCGGCAAGATCGAAGGTAAGTCCGCGTCTTTCGTCATGGCTTGCCTTGGGTGGAATTGGCGGCATCTGTTTCGGCATGGCCGGCGCGTTTCTTATGGAATTGCGTGATAAATCCATCCGATCGAGCTTGGCTCTCGAAACAGCGGTGCGGCTGCCCATTATCGGCCGGATACCACAATTGTCAGTTCGGGAGCGGAAAGAAGCCGCGCGAATGGTTACCGACGGCAATTCGGGCTTTGGTCGTGCGATCGCCGACCTCCAGGCACAGCTATTATTGTCGGCATCGACGAAGGCTGCGCGGGCAATTGCCATTACTTCCGCTGGCGACCAGGAAGGCAAGACGCTGATCGTAGCAGGCCTTGCGAGATCACTATCAGCTACAGGGATACGGACTGTCGTCGTGGACGCCAATTTCCGGAATCCGATGGTGGCCCATGAGTTCGGCGATCAATTCGGTCCCTATCTGGAAGAAGTGATCCGCGGCCGGCATACACTTGAAGCGGCGGTGCAGCACGACGCGGAATCCGCAATCGACTTTGTGGCGACGCAGACCTGTCAGGTTCCGGCAGAATTCTTGCTAGGCCACGAGCAATTCGCGAAAATGATCGCAGAGCTTAAGCGACAGTACGACATCGTTCTTATTGATACGCCAGCTATCGCCAACAGCGCGGATGCCATACGTGCGGCGTCGCTTGCCGACACGACTGTATTGGTCGTGCGCCGTGACGTCGCCAGGATGGAGGACGTCGTGACCGCCGTTACGAAACTGCGCGCCGACGGCCGGAAAGTCAGCGGTATCGTTCTCAACAGCGACCACGAAAGCCGAGGCCCGGTCGCCTTGAGCGCTCCGCTTGCTCCCACCAAACTCGTCTCCGGGCGTGTAGTCAAGGAGCTTGCTGACTACGCAAAACCCCGCTCTTCCACTGCAAAGGCATGAGGTCGACAATGTTGATCAAACAAAAAAATAGCCGCCCGGGATTTGCTCACCGGATCAACAGGCTGATGACCGCTTGTGCGTTTTCTTCGATCCTCTTGTTGTCGCCAATGGCTTCGGCGGCGTGGGCGGACGAGCCATATAAAGTTGCATCGGGCGATGTCCTCCTGATCACCGTTTATGGCGATACTGGACTGTCAGGGACATTTCCCGTCAGCGTCGAAGGAACGATAGGATATCCCATTCTTGGCAATATTCCCGTTGCAGATCAGACCATTGCGGAAATCAGCAGCACCATCAGCCAGAAGCTGCTTCAACACATTCCGGGGCTTTCGGTCTCCGTGGCAATGAAGGAATATGCGCCAGTGTTTGTCATTGGCGATGTCCAGAAGCCCGGTAAATATGAATTTCGCCCAGGCATGATTGCGCTCGAACTGTTTGCACTGAGCGGTGGCTTGAAAGAGGCGTCGGACAAGATGGACACAGCAGGGACCCAGCTGGTCACTGCGCGCCAGGACTATTCGGACACGTCTCTGCAAGTGTTCGCCCAAGACGTGAGACGTGCGCGCCTCCAGGCGGAACTCGACGAAAAGCCGTTTGAATACGTTCTGGACAAGGAAACCATCACGGATGATTTGCCGGCCCGCCAACAGGTGGTCGACTCCGAGCGTCGGGTTTTCGATTTGCGTTTGGCAGCCTTGCACAGCGAAGAACAAGCTCTTCAGGACCAGAAACAGAATTATCGCGAAGAGATTGATACGCTAGAAAAAAGTACCAAGCTTCGTAACGAGGAAATTTCTCTTCTGGAACAGAATGTAGGATCCTCCGAGAAGCTTGTATCGCAGGGGCTCACGGCACAGTCGACATTGAGGGACAGCCAAAGGCAACTTTCCGCCATGCGCCGCGATGCCCTTGAATTCGGTTCATTTCTCGCACGTGCCCGGCAAAACGAAAACGCTATCGGGCAGCGTCTGCTAGCTCTGAACGAGCAGCGGGCAAACGACGCCGCCAATCAATTGCGTGACATTGAGCTGGATCTCATTCGCCTGAGAAAGCGACTGGCCTTCATCGTCCAGACGATGGCTGAGATTGGTGCGACTGCGCAGCGCGCTACAACGCGCGATCAGTCGGTTCGGCTCACCTTTTCCGTCGCGCGGATTGTAAATGGTGAGTATCAGGAATCGGAGTTGACTGAACACGATCCGATCAAGGCGGGCGATATTCTACGGGCCCAATTGGCAGTTCCGAAAGATGTGGCAGCAAACAGCATCAACCCGCCCGGTTAGGCCAATCCAGGAGCGATCCTTGTAAATGAAAAAGCAGCCAGGTTTTGACCTGGCTGCTTTTTATTCCTTGGCGTTAAGTCTAACGTGCGGCCGAAGCAATCGGCGCGATATTGGTTGATGTGAGCATCGACTGTTGCCAACGCATATAGAGATCGGTCAGTCCGGTCTCGAGGTCGATGCTCGGCTTCCAGCCCATATCCTGCAAACGTGTAGGATCGACCAGCTTTCGCGGTGTACCGTCCGGCTTCGATGTATCGAACACGATGGACCCTTCATAGCCAACAATCTTCGCAATCAAGATCGCGGCATCATGAATCGAGATTTCGTGTCCCGAGCCGATATTGATAAATTCAGGCCCAATATACTGCTTCATAACGAATACGCAGGCGTCGGCCAGATCATCGACATGCAGGAATTCGCGTTTCGGTGTCCCCGTACCCCACACGACGACTGTGGGGCTCCCCGAGATTTTGGCCTCATACATTTTGCGGATGAGGGCCGGAAGAACATGGGAATTCTGTGGGTCGAAATTGTCGTTGGGGCCATAGAGACTTGTCGGCATCGCGGTCAGGAAATTCTGTCCATATTGCCGCGCATAGGCTTCGGCAAGCTTGAGGCCAGCAATCTTTGCAATCGCGTAGGCTTCGTTGGTTGGCTCCAGCGCGCCGGTCAACAAGGAACTCTCCCGGATCGGCTGATCGGCATATTTGGGGAAAATACAGCTTGATCCCAGCCACAACAACTTCTGGACGCCAAGCCTGTGGGCGGCGTGCATGATATTCATGCCGATCATCGCGTTGTCGTAGAGAAAATCGGCCGGGTATGTCGAATTTGCAATGATTCCGCCAACTCTCGCCGCAGCGATGAAGATGGCATCAGGACGCGCGCTAGCCATCCATTCTTCGGTTTCGAGCTGTCGCGTCAGATCAAGATCATCATGGGTAACTTCAAGCAATTCACAGCCTTCGGACTGGAGGCGCCGTGTCAGCGCCGAGCCCACAAGGCCGGTGTGCCCTGCTACCCATACTCGTTTACCCCGGAGATCGAAGTGGTGATTTTCCGACTCAACCATGGAGATCATTCCGCCCTTCTTCGTGCACGATGTTTCGCTTTTCGAAGACAGCTCATCGAATGTGGGCCGTGACCATGGTCCATTGCACACTCTTGAAATGCAGTCGGAGGAAGCGAGTTATTGGGTTCCAGTATATATGGCGCACAGCGCGATACACTTCGGCAATAGGGATAAGATCGGCTCCCAACCTTAGGGAATACAAGGCATATCGGGCGGGATAGAGCCTCTAAAAGGGGTGGAAATCGACCGCAACCTCTCCGGAAGGAGTAGGCAGGATGATCGGTCGCGGAGGGCCGTAGTGCCTTTGTTGAACTTGTTCGCCAACTGCGAACTGCGACAATCAAGACCAAGAATCTGTGTCTGACAGACGGCCCGAGCTTGAGGCATCAACAAATGAAGATCGTATTTGCAAATCGCTATTTCTCACCTGATCAATCAGCGACCAGCCGCATGGTATCGGGGTTGGCGTTCGCATTGGCGCGTCGCGGTTTTGAAGTCGCGGCAATCGCTAGTCGCACACCGCACGATCAACCTGACGTGACACTGCCAGCGGAAGAAATGGTGTCAGGGGTTAAGGTAAGCCGTCTATGGGCTACACGGTTCGGACGGAGCAATGTTCTCGGACGGGCTATCGATTATCTCACTTTCCATGTCTCTGCATTCCTCTGGTGTTTGTGGAACCTCAAGAGCGGCGACGTTTGTGTCGTCTGCACCGATCCACCCTTGCTCTCCGTCACCACCTCCTTGCCCATTCGCTTGCGTCGCGCGCGAATGGTCAATTGGATCATGGACCTTTTCCCTGAAGTCGCCATGGAACTTGGCATGCTGTCGAATAAAAGCTTGTCGGGGACGGTCAGCCGATCAATGCGCAACTGGTCGATGCGCAAATCGGCCATGATCGTTTGTCCGACTGCCACGATGGCAGCCTATCTCACCGACCGCGGTTTCTCCGAGAAACAGGTTTTTGTCATGCACCACTGGTCCGATGGCGATGAGATCTATCCCGTAGAACCCGCATCCAACAGCCTGCGGGCGAGTTGGGGTTTGCAGGACAAGTTCGTTGTTGGCTATTCGGGCAACTTTGGTCGCGCCCACGACTTCTCGACGCTGTTGGAAGCGGCGGTGCTTTTGAGTGGGCATGACGATATTCAGTTTCTAATGATTGGTGGCGGCCAGCAGAGGGCCCACGTCGAAGAGGTCGTGCGGAATCGTAATTTGAAGAATGTAGTTTTCAAGCCACTTCAGCCGGCCGAACGTATCGCTGAAAGCTTGAGTGCAGCCGATGCTCATATCGTGTCACTCTTGCCTCGGCTCGAACATTGCATCGTACCGAGCAAGTTTTATGGGATCCTGGCGGCTGGCCGGCCAACTCTCTTCGTCGGCGACCCAAACGGCGAGGTAGCGCGCGTGGTGGCCGCTGAAGACTGCGGCGCGGCTGTGGAAATTGGCGAGGGAAGAAGACTCGCGGATGTCATCCTCGAGATGAGAAACTCCCCCGAACGTCGTTTAGAGAACGGTCAAAACGCAAGACGTGTCCTGGAGACCCTGTTTTCACGGGAGAGCGCCGTAGCTGCATGGTCGGACGTCATGCTCAGATTCGATAGGCCGACGGGGCTTCCATCAAAATCTTCTGTTTATGAGCCCGCAGAATGAGTGGTACTGTTGTCGTTAGCCAGCTGGGTGCTCGCATGCATTACGCCGTGCCCCGCATCTTTGCATCCGAAAATCAGCTCGCACATTTTTACACTGACATCTGCGCAACCAAAAGCTGGCCGCGCCTTGTCAATGGTCTTCCAAAAAACCTCCTTCCCTCTTCGGTTAAACGCCTCGTTGGACGCGTCCCAAAAGGTGTAGCACCGGAATTGATCTCGACCTTTCCTGGTTTCGGTCTCCGCTCGGCGGTCCGCAGGCTTCGCCTTGCGAACGTCGTCGAGGAAACGGAACACGCCGTGTGGGCCGGATCCGAATTTTCGCGTTTGGTGGTTTCAAGCGGCTTTCATGGCGCCGCGGGCCTTTACGCTTTTGCCGGCGATGCGCTGGAGCAAATGGTTGCGGCAAAACAGCAAGGCATGTGGACTGCAGTCGAACAGATGATTGCCCCGCGTGAAGTTGTTGAAGAGCTCGTTGGGAGCGAGCAGCAAAGTTTTCCTGATTGGGCCGGACCACATACTGACAATGCACATGCAAAGATTTTTGCAGAGCGTGAGAAAGCCGAGTGGGAGCTCGCGGACATCATCATATGTCCTTCGGAATTCGTCCGACGCAACGTCATTGCACGCGGCGGAAAAGCTGAACGATGTGTGGTCGTTCCGTATGGCATAGATCCGCAATACCCGCCTCAGGACATTATTCGAATTGGCGGGCCTTTGCGCGTGTTGACCGTGGGACAAGTCGGTCTTCGAAAGGGTTCTCCTTATGTCGCGGAGGCAGCGCGTTTACTCGGCCCATCCGCGATCTTTCGGATGGCTGGTCCGAGCAGCCTTCCTGAGCGTGTCGTGGCGCACCTTTCGAAGCATGTCGAACTCCGGGGAATCGTCCCGCGTGCAGAGATGGCTGCAGAATATGAATGGGCCGATGTCTTCCTTCTACCCTCCATTTGCGAAGGATCGGCAACTGCTGTTTATGAAGCGCTTGCCGCCGGACTCCCCGTCGTCTGCACGGAAAATGCGGGCAGCGTGGTACGAGATGGCATCGATGGCTTCATTGTTCCCATTCGCGACGGCACGGCGATAGCAAAAGCGATCACTACGTTGGCAGACAATGTCGGGATGCGCGCGGCAATGTCGGAAAGCGCTGTGGCGCGCGCCGCGGACTTCACTGTTGACCGTTACGGCAAACGTTTGCTTTCCGCACTATCTGGCCTTACCGAGCAGCGCGCGCCCGTGTGTGTCGCATGAAAATAGTCCATGTCATATCTTCGATCGATCCTGCCCAAGGAGGCCCGCAGAGTGGCTGTGTGCGATTGGCAGCTGCCCAGTCTGCACTGGGCCACGACGTTCACATCATTAGCTATGGTGGCACGGAAGTTGAAAAGCGAGCATTCAAATCTGCTCAAGACGTTCCATTCGTAGCGCTTGTTCATTGGCACTTGCTGGATGATCCGGACCGGATGGAACAGATATTGTGCGTCGAAGGTTCCCGCCAGTTGCGCCAGGTGTTGAAGGGCGCGTCGTTCGTCCACATTCATGGCGTGTGGGAGCCTATTCTCAGAAGTGCTGCAAATACGGCAAGATCGAGCCGCATCCCGTACTGCGTCCAGCCACACGGTATGCTTGATGCCTGGAGCATGAAGCAAAAACGATTGAAGAAGCGGATCGCTTTGCTTCTTGGGTATCGCAAGATGCTTGATCAGGCAAAATTTTTGGTGACGCTCAATACCGACGAATCCCGGCTGCTTGAGCCACTTCGCCTTAAAGCACCGACTCTCACGATCCCGAACGGCATATTCTTGGAAGAGTTCGCTGATCTCCCAGCGGCCGGCTTCTTTCACAGGCGGCTTTCTCTTGCCCGTGAAAAGCGTGTCATTCTCTTCCTGTCCAGACTCCATACCAAGAAGGGCTTGGACATTCTTGCGGATGCTTTCAAGCTGGTCGCCGGGTCTCACCCAGACGTCGATCTTGTTGTCGCTGGCCCGGATGGCGGAGCCCGGGAAGGTTTCGTATCCCAGATCGATCGACTGCATATCGCGGATCGGGTTCATTTGATCGGCCCCATCTATGGTGGAGACAAACTGCGCGCGTTGGTGGATGCCAGCTGCTTTTGTCTTCCGAGCCGCCAAGAAGGTTTCAGCGTCGCTATTACCGAGGCTCTGGCTTGCGGCCTGCCAGTAGTAGTTAGCGATGCGTGTCACTTTCCAGAAGTTGGAACGGCAAATGCTGGCTTGGTGGTTCCACTCGATCCGGCCGACGTTGCTTCAGCACTCGCAAGTGTCTTGGACAATCCGGAAATGGCATCGACCATGGGGCGGAATGGTCAACGGCTTGTTCGCGAGAATTACACATGGCCGCGCATCGCCGAATTGACGATCCAGGGATATGCTCCCAATCACAATCCAAAGACTCTATCTAGTACAAGTAGACTTGTGGCTGCTACGGATCACTGAGCTGCAGCATCCCGGTTGCGCCCTTTGACAGCTTTTGCCGGATTTCCAACGTAAATCGTCCATGGATCGAGCTTGCTGAAGGCAACTCCTCTGGCACCGAGCACCGCTCCCTCGCCAACGACGACCCCGGGTCCCACAAACGCTTCGGCTGCGATCCAGGCATTGGATCCAATTGAAATGGACCTGCTCTTCAACGGAAATCCTGGATCATTAACGTCGTGGCTGCCCGTGCACAGATGAGAACGCTGTGACACGATGGCGAAGTCCTCAAGCGTGATTTCCGCGACGTTATAGCAGATAACACCCGGTCCCATGGAGGCGTGCCGCCCCATGGCGAGGTTTCCGGGCCACCATATCTTCACACTGCTCCGCACGATTGCCGTCGAATGAATGCGCGCGCCGAACCGCCGGAGGAGCCAGCCTCTCCACGGATATAAAAACGATGGCGTCCAGGCTGCAAGCAATATCCAGCAGATCGTCCAGAATAGTCTCATCAGTCGGAAGCGAAATGCAAACGTGGCACCGCCCAAGCGCGGCAGGGGCTGCGCCGTGCTGTCGAATGTTGGATCGCTGTAGCGTGATCGCATAATATGACTTTCCTTATCGGGCCGTTGCCACGCCAAAGTTAGCAGGAAGCAACATTCCGCTCGAATAGTACGGATGGAGATCTGGCGAACGACTCCGGCACCACGCCAATGTTGGTAGCAAGAATATCAGCATATGAACCCAGACGGTCAGGACCCAGTCCGTCTGGTGTGATATGGCATGAATGGCGGGTACGATCGAAAATATGTAGACGAGTTGCGCCGACATCTCTCCGCTCTTCGCCGAGGCCCACAAGCGGCTCATCAGATAGGCGAGGAGAAGAAACTTCAGAGCGCCAAAATACCAGAAGGACTGAAACGCATCGGCCATACCCGTTTCAGTCGTACCTGTCAGCGGATCGTAATCGCGTGCCGCGACAGGCATTGTCATCATGAGTGACTCTTTGAACTTCGCTCCGACGAGCTGTGCTGGTACATAATTGAAGACCAGCCTGTTCCAGTGGAACTTGCCATAGTCGAAGTCCATCGTCTCTTCTGTGTGATGGAGGCGCCAAATGGCATTCCGCATTTCCGGACCACCATTTTTCAACAAATCATCGAAATTGGCGGCGACGTTGATTTGAGCGATGTCCTGCCACACGGGTGCCGAATTGGCCCTCGTAATCGTGCGATAATCACCCATGCTATTCAGCAGGACCGTACCGATAAGAACGCCCGCCAGCATGATGGTTCGCGGTATGACCCACCCCTTATAATACCAGAATGCCAGCGCAAAAATGATGATTAGCTCGACTGCTTCTGCGCGCTTTCCGGTAACGACAATCCGGTCGAAATAAAATATCAGATCGACGCCAATGATAAATGCAGCGGTCCACGAATAGCGGCGGGCAAAGCACAGAACGGCGATGGCCATGCCATAGCTCATGAATCGTGCGAAAAAGAGCCACGCGACCGGCGCGCCGCTGATCTGCACGCCAACCATCATCTCACCCGGCAACCGGCTGAGCTTGTAGTAAAAGTACGCGCCTGTGAGAGAAAGAAAAAAAGCCGCGATCAGCAGGCGTTTTTCATCGAAATCCCAGCGAAAAAAGGCAAAGGGCCGGGCGTTTGAAGACCATCCCAACCAGCACATTGAAAGACAAAGGATCGTGAAAGCGATCGTCTTCGCATACCCGCCTTCCGGAAGAAAACGATCATCCGCCAGTGCCGGAATCTGTGGCAGAATGAAAGCGAAAGTGATCACGCCCACCGGAAAAGGAAACTGATAGATGCGTTCGGGCTTCAGCATGCCCCACAGGAGTAGCATGAGCACCGTTCCCAGCATTAGCCATGTCAGAAGCCAGTTCATGTTCTCGCCTCCCGCGACGGGAATGGCGCCGGAATGCGGGTGGATTCCAGGCCGAGAAAATGGCGAATGGCGTACCAAACCGTCTTTGGATACTCTTTCACGATCTGAATTCCATCGGGACCAAATGCGACCTTCTCGAGTGGCTGGCGTGGTTCCACTGGAACCGACATCCAGCGGATATCTTCGGACGCAGCCTCAAAACTCGCTATGGCTCGGCGCGAGTGATACCAGCTCGTCACGAGAACGGCGCTGCGGACATTCATTTGCTTGAGGATCGGTGATGTGAAAAGCGCATTCTCCCAAGTCGTTCCCGATTGGCACTCGACGGCAATGGCGCTTCTGTCGACCCCTTGGTCGATCATTGCCTCCCGTATCCAGTAACAGTCGCCATCACCGCTGACCAAGACCCTTGGCGCGACACCCGTCTGCCACAAGCCTGCAGCTCTGGTGGCCCGTGAGGGACCATCTCCGCCAAGAACGACGATCACGTCTGCTTTGCCGATTGGATCGCGAATCGTCAGCAGCGGGTCGGCGAGGAAAAGCGCCAAGGGGGCGGCGGATATCGCCAGCACCGCGGCGAGACCAAGGCCGGCGAAGAACCACTTGCGCGATCGCTTGCGAGCGCGCCGTTGCCGAATGTTCAATCCAGGGTGGGTTTGGGCACGTGTCATACGGAAAGGCCGAGTTCTCGCCGCTGCAATTCTCTCATCTTGATAACGATCATGTATTCATATGACGCGATGAGCCGGCAGTAGTGATAGCCTTGCCAGCCGTCGAGGAAACCGCCGCGGAGAAAATACATATAGGCGAATCTGGCAGCCGGACGAAATGGCAGGCGGTACGAGAACTCCTTGAGTGCACGCCGTCTGGCCTCTGGCGTAGCACTGAAGAAAGAAGTCCACGGAATTTTCTTGCTGCGCAGAATCTGCAGGGACTCGCGCGCCTCGAAACCCGAATAGCGGTTATGCTTGTCGAACCAGGCGGTCATTCCCTTGTTGAAACTGTAGTGAACGAAATGCGACTGCAGACGCCCGGTCGGACCATCGCCAACGGGACGCGAATGGCATTCGCGCTCATACTGGATACGTTCCGGTCGGGCGAGGCGCGTAATCCACGTGGGATAAAGGCTGCTATGCTTGATCCAGCGACCCATGAACATGTTCTTGTAGCGAGCGCTGAACATTGCTTCGGGCCTGTCCGGATCCTCAGCGATCGCCAGCATTTCGTCGCGCAGGTCCTCGGGAGTGATCTCATCAGCGTCGGGCATATAGACCCATTTGTGCTTGAATTCGATTTCCTTCAGTCCATACATGCGCTGTTTTGTTTCGGTCTCATACTTGTGTTGATAGACGCGCGCGCCGGCGGCCTTGGCAATTTCGAGGGTTCTATCGGTACTATACGAATCCAGCACAACGATATCGTCGCACCATGTCAGCGATGCCAAACATGCCGGCAAGCTCTCTTCTTCATTCAAGGTCATGATCAGGACGGATATTGACAAGGGATTACTCCACACTTTTGGCTAGCTTAAACGGCATCTGAAAACATGCCGGCGTTATTGTTGGCACTAGGCGGCTGAGGCGTATGGGCCATGCCTATTTCGGCGCGAATCGGGGCAGGCGGCATCGGGTTCAACTGGGCGACGGCGGCAGAACGAGACTGTTCCACCCAATCTGTGCCCGTCTCGCTCGAGAGAAACACGAAGGCGGAATGCGCTGCGAGTGGTATCAGCAGGGCAACCGTCATCAGATAGTTCGAAGCTTCGATAATGATGCCGAAGCATCCGATCGCACCGCAGAGCGCCGATGCTGCAAGAATGATATTGGTCGTCGTCCGTGGCGAAATCGACCTGTCGAGCAAGAGATGATGGAGGTGCGAGCGATCAGCCGCCAATGGACTGCGGCCCGCATAAAGTCGCCGGACAATTAGGCTGAGCGTATCGATCACGGGAATTGCGACGATCCAAAGGAGTACGGAAAACGCAATGTGTGTATGGGTTGACAAGCGGATTATCAAATAGGCGATGGCAGCGCCCAGCGTCGTGCTGCCGGCATCTCCCAGAAATATCTTGGCACGCGCGATCCAGGGGCTGCGCATATTGAATGCAAGGAAACCGCTGACGGCAGCCAACAGAACGACGATCGGCAGCACCAATTCGCCCGCGCCTTTCCATCCCGCGACCACAGCGAGCCAGAAAAGAGCCACGGCCGCACTCCCGCCCGCCAAACCATCTATGCCATCGATCATGTTCCAGGAGTTGATCAGGCCAACTACGAACAAAATAGCCACGACCGTAAGGAGCAGGAAGGATATATCGAGAAGGGCAGGCGGAAGTGCGATACCGGTCACAATGGTCGATCCTGACAGAGGATTGACCAGTATAATTGCTGCAACAAATTGCGCGGCGAGGCGCTTCGTTGCCGAGAGTTCGCTACGATCGTCGATCACGCCCACAATAATCGTGATGAGGAGGCCGACCCAGAAGTTCAGGGCGAGTAGCGGCTCATTTCCCTGAACGAGCATGACCATTGCGAAGGCGGCGAATATCGCGATTCCACCGCAAAGCGGCACGACGCCATCATGCAATTTTCTCCTGTCAGGATAATCGACGAGAGAACAGGCGTGCGACACCTTCTTCAAAACAACGATCAGCAAGGCACTGACTGCCATAGCTGCTAGACAATTGGTGATCCAAACAAACAAGACACACCTCCAGCTGATTGTGCATCCCTCGTGCAAGATGTTTTCACCTCGTCACGGCCGTACGGAATGCTTTTCATGGAGAATACCGCTGCCATTCACGCGGCACCATTTAGGAGAAGTGAGAAGCAGTTCCTCCTGAAGGATGAGCCCCGCTGTGTCCCTTTGGACTAATAGAATCGCGCGTATAAAGGGCTATTCTGGGTAAATTGGGTACTGTCAGGCTGCCATCGTTACTCCGTGTCACGGTCGCGTCACGTTTGGTTACATAGCCTTGCTGATCCGCAAGTATTTGCAGCATAAAACAGAATTGAAGTAGCCTTTCAAAAATTCCTTTCGAAATAAGACAAGTACAAGGGGAATACTTCTTTCACCAGGTGGCGTAGGGTATGAACATGAGTGTAACAGTTGCGCGTATGGGAACTGACCTTATTCAGCAAGGATCCCCGGTTGACGGCGGATCGAAATTCCGTGGTGGCATATTTATTCATGCCGAGGCCGGAGTTGTTTTCCAGGGGTTGATGCAATCTCTCGAAAGAACCTTCCCGGATATTCAGGTCAGCCTCTCGAATAACGTTGGGGACACGGGCACACCCGATCCCAATGTAGGCCTTGTGCTGCTTCACGCCGACTTTGCTTCTGACGTGGTCGACTGCATTGCCCGTTGCAAAATGCGCTTCCCGAATGCATCGGTTACGCTGATGATCGATGAGAACAGCCCTTCCACCCAGGAACTCACCGGTCTTTTTGACAGCAAAACCATCCAGGGCCTTCTGCCCTTCAGCTTGAAACTTGATGTTTGGCTCGCGGTCGTCTGGCTATTGCTTAACGGGGGCGATTATTATCCCTCCACCATCATCCGTTCGATGGAAAAGTCACCCAGCGTGTCTGGTAAGGTACCGCAGCTCTATACTCAGCCAGATAGTGCTTCCAACAGGGCATGGCCCGTTAAAACGCTGACATTGCGGGAACACGAGATCCTGCAGCTTTTGTCGGAAGGCCTGCAGAACAAGATCATTGCAGATCGCCTCACTCTCTCGATCCACACGGTCAAGGTTCATGTGCATAATCTGATCCGCAAGTTGCGGGCGCACAACCGCACGCAAGCGACGGCGATCTATCGCAACAGCATGAACCATCATGGAATGAAACCGTTCGACACAACGGTTGTGCACTGACCCAACGGTCAGTCCAACTACCTCTAATGCAGGTCTTCTACCTCAAATTGGCGGCTTGTACGGTCTTATACCGGATGTAAGATCATAGCATGACGCTATTCCAGCCACATAGATTCGATGATCAATCGAACAGAACCAACGAATGCAAGAACGCCCTCCGGGCAGCATTTGAGGAACTGGTGGATGACGCGTTGACCGCCGGTTGGGACAGGTATGAGGTTTCCCTCGCTTTGTCCGAACTTGGCGAACAGCTGGTCCAGGCCACAGCTGAGAGCGCCGGTTCGGAAGCCGACATCGCGATCGCCAAAGCCATATTCGAAATCAAGCGCGCGTTCTAAAAGACCATTGGAAATGGATCAGCGGCCATCATGACTATTGCATGACAGTGCTTTCATTCTCTTATATTTCTCCACTTGAATTTCTCTTGTGTATAGCTTTTTGAATATTGCGATCTGTAGTATTTTAGTGACTCAATCGAATTTATTATTTACTAATCAGTTCTCTTCGGAATGACCGCAGCCATGGCCGCGTGA
Organism: Candidatus Phyllobacterium onerii; assembly: GCF_028331445.1. Classification (GTDB taxonomy): domain Bacteria; phylum Pseudomonadota; class Alphaproteobacteria; order Rhizobiales; family Rhizobiaceae; genus Phyllobacterium; species Phyllobacterium onerii. Next base: position 175,452 of record NZ_JAQMHX010000001.1, read on the forward strand.
GGAGGGAAATTGACGGCAAACTCTCGAATTTCAGCGCTTTATCGGGTCATTGCGCTTGCCATGAGGAGTGCCTTAATCCATAGTTATTAGACTTTATGCTAATACTCCCTCTAGTGAACTATTTGAAGCTATAGTAGAGTTAATGGCAAGACAGAACGGCATTTATCGGTTGACAGGGTTACGTATTCAGAAAATCAAATAAAACCCGGGGTTTAGGCGGAATGAAGCTGGCGGTTTTTGGAGAGGCAACTGTTAGTCTGGGCGGGCAACTCGTCCCGCGCGTACCCGCGAATTTTCTTCGCATAATCGTCTATCTGCTTCTCGAGAGTTCCAATCATTCCGTTTCCCGCGGAAAGCTTTCTCAGGTTTTCTGGTCCGATACGGATCAGGCCCATGCTTCCATGAATCTGCGCCAGAGCCTGGCGCGCATCCGTAAATTTCAGGAACAGTACGGCCTCAACCTTGTCCAGGGCGACGCCACATATGTCTATCTTAACCTGTCGCAGGTGAGAGCAGAGCTGCTCAGCATCGATCTTCTTGAGTATCTGGAGTTTGCGCAGTTGGGCGATATAGAGTCTGTCCTCAGCCTTGCCGGCCTTTATACTGGCGATCTGCTCGCACATAACGAGCCACAGAATTCCGATTTCGATGAATGGCTGGATGTCCAGCGCGTCAAGCTGCGCGATGATCTGATCACGACGCTCTTGAGGATGGTCAACCAGCCGGTTGGCGTCAGCATCGACGAAAAGCGCCAATGCGCCCGCAAGCTGATCGAGATCGATCCCTATCAGGAGGTCGGCTATCGCACTTTGATGCAGACCGCATCGCAACTGGGTTTGATCGCGAAGGTCGAGCGAACATTCCGCGAATGCGCCAAGAAGCTCCGTGACGACCTCGATGTCGATCCGGAAGAAGAAACGATCGAGCTTTACCAGAAACTGCTGCCCAAACTTTCACCAGCGACAACGCGAGCCCTTATCCTGCCGCAGCCGGCTCCTCCGCTCGTTGCCAATGGCGTGGAAATCCAGACCCCGCAATCAATCCTGGCGACAACCCAGCTTGAGCAGAACAAAAGGGCTGGCCTGCCGCGAGTCATGGTCCTTTATATGCCGCACAATGCAGCGGATCCGATGGAGCAGCTTGCAGCCTCGCTCGTAGACGATATTACCATCGGGCTTTGCCGTCTGCGTACGCTGTCGGTTGTTGCGCCCTATACATCGAAGAGGGTCGTCTCCGAATCTCCCATTGACAGTTTCGAAGGGCTGAATGCGCAATTCGGAGTCAACTATGCCGTCGACAGCAAGATCGTGCGCCGCGATGGTTTCTGTTTCCTGTCGGTGAAATTGGTCGATGTTGCTACGCAGGAAATCGTCTGGGCCGAAAAGCAGAAGTTCGATTATGTCCTGCCCGAGCAGCAATACCGCCAGCTGTCGATCCGCATCATACTCTCCGTTGTTTCGGTCATCGAGAAGTCCGAACTCGACCGCTACAACAAGCTTTACCAGGACCCGAATGCTTACTACTGGTATCTCATAGGCAAGAAGGAAATAGACAAGTTCGACCTCCCCAAATTGCATCAATCGCGCCAGGCCTTCAAGAATGCCCTGACGGCTTCGCCAGATTTCGTGCCGGCTTTAAGTGGCATCGCGCGAACGATGCAGAAGGAATGGTTGATGCGTGCTCGAAGCGAGAAGGATATCCTGCTTGAGGGTGAGCAGATCGCCAAGCGTGCCGCACCAGCCGACCCGGATGATGAACGGCCTTTGCGCGAACTTGGCACCATCAGCATGTATCTTGGTAAATTCGACGACAGTCTCGAATATTTCGACCAGGGCGAGTCCATTAATCCGCAGCACGCCGATCTCTTGGCCGACTATGCTGACGCACTCAACCACTACGGCTATCTCGAGCTGTCATTTGAGAAGATTGAGCAGGCCATCGCTTTGAACCCGTTGGCCCCTGACTACTATTATTGGGTAGGCGCGGGCACGCTTCACGACCTCGACCGGTACTCTGAGGCCATCGACTTTATACAGCGCATGCAGAACCCGCGCGTTGCTGCGCGTCCTATGGCAGCCTGCTGGGCCATGCTTGGCGAAAAAGAGAAAGCGTTCGAATGCAGAGATCAAGCACTAGAGGACAATCCAAACTTTAGAATTGATGACTGGATCAAGGGCATGTGCCTGAGAGTTCCGGAACAGCGTCAGAAATACGAAGACTCGCTCCGGGAAGCAGGTTTTCAATAATCAGCAACATTCGAACTTCAAGTAAAGGGACCATACTATGGCGAAATATTTTATCCTCGGCGAAGCCGGGCAGGCTGAGCTTTGGCTGGTTGACGTGGAAAATGGGACAGTTGTGCCGGCGGCGGGAGCCGGCGACGCTGGTTTGGTCAAGGTCATTGAGACCGCAAGAAAGCAAGGAATAACGACCATAAAAGGTGTGGATGTTGCGATTGCGACCAATAATAGATCCGATAGCGCAACGAAATCGCATATTGTTGATCCAGCCCCAGTTAAAAAGTAAGTTAAATTTTGAGAAAAAGGGGTCGTTTTCATACTTCTTCTTGATCTAAAATAAAATCGTCATACGTTCGCCATGTGGGCTCTCCTTCATAGAAAGGTTATTCGCATGGCAACTTTTTACATCTTGAATGATCCAGAGACGAACGCGCTCTGGCTCGTTGACTCTGAAACTCAAACGATCGAGCCTCTCGATCGTGATTTAATCGCCTCTTCCGGACTGGCTGGCAGTGAATTCATTGATTCGATTGCCAATCGACCCGGAAATATCATTGCTGCCGATGCAAGCCGGAGTGACGCTACTGGCCGCGCTCATTCTAGCGGTATGGTAATGACGGCGGGCAGGCGGAATGATCCGTCGGACCGCGCGCATTTCTTTGGTCCTGCATCGAAAGAAGCAGAGATCTTCTTAACAGTGAACGCACGGGATGAAACATCTGATCGTGCTCACTCGAGCAGTCCGGTTGTGGCCACTGGGTATCGCAGCAATCCATCGGAGCGTGCGCATTCTGCCGGTCCGGTTGTGGACAGCGTGTACCGCAGCAATCCGTCGGAGCGTGCGCATTCCGCTGGTCCGGTTGTGGCCAGTGGGTACCGCAGCAATCCATCGGAGCGTGCGCATTCCGCTGGTCCGGTTGTGGCCAGTGGGTACCGCAGCAATCCGTCGGAACGGGCGCATTCCGCTGGGCCAGCGGCAATAAACTAAACACAGTTGCAAGCGCGTTATCCAGCATTTGGATAGTTTGCAATAAATGCGTGCTTTGCGGCCTGATGGAGTGGCAATGAAACCATTGGCCGAGATTCCGGTTCTCGACCGGCTGGCGGCAGACGAAGCGAACCTTCGTTCTGCTTTCCGCCCGGGAGAATTGTCATCGACAAGACTGATCGATGCGGACGAAACCGTTAGCCGGTTGCGGCCGCACTTTCCTCGTTTGGGCATCGTCCGGATGGCCGAGGTGACCGGCCTCGACCGGATCGGCATTCCCGTGTGGATGGCCGTGCGCCCCAACAGCCGGACATTGGCTGTCAGCCAGGGCAAAGGCATCAGCGCCGCCCATGCCCGCGCTTCCGCTGTGATGGAGGCCGCCGAAATCGCCATTGCCGAAGACATTCCGCTCGCTTCCTTTGCCGCCAGCCGCCGCGAGCTAAGTGACGCCGGTCACGATGTTTTTGACGGGCGCGTGCTGTTGATGCGTGGCGCGGACGAGGCCGGGGCCGATGAAAACGATTATTGGCTCGAAGGCTTCGACCTTTTGAAACAGAAGCCGGTTTTTGTGCCCCGCGAACTCGTCTCGCTCGATTTCACCTCGGCACGGCAATCCTGGCATTATTGCCAGTCGACCGATGGCCTTGCCTCGGGCAATTGCCTGCTGGAAGCGGTCATTCACGGATTGTGCGAGCGTGTTGAACGCGATGCTACCGAGTTGTGGCGTTTTCAGCGCGACGCTGGTGTGCAGGCACATTGTGTCGATCCGGCAGTTTTCGACGATAGCGGCATTGACGGGCTGGCCGAACGGATCGGTGCGGCAAACTTTGTCCTGCGGCTGTTCAACGTAACGTCGGATATCGGCCTGCCTGTCTTCATGGCGACGATCAGCCCGGCGACACAGCATGGCACGTATCTGCATTTCGATCTCGCCGCCGGTTATGGTTGTCATCTGTCGCCGCGCGTTGCGGCAATGAGGGCCATAACCGAAGCGGCGCAGACGCGAATCACCAATATTTCCGGCGCGCGCGATGATTTCGACCCCTCCGAATATGCGCAGCGCCTTGCGCCGGATCTCGGCGTCTACATCCACGCCGAACCGGCCGATCATTGGCGATTTGACGAGCCAGAACCTGCGGACCGCGCCAGCCTCGAAACCTATCTCGAACCCTTGCGCCGGCGCGGTATCGGCAGCGTTGTTGTCGTGCCAATGGGCGGCGAGGATTACGGGATGTCAGTCTGCCGCGTTTTGGTCAACGAGCTGGAAAGTCCGGCCGGTATCCGCAAGCATCGCTTTGGCGGGCGTGCGCTCAACGCCATGCTTCGGCAATAGGAGATGGCGATGAAGATCCTGTTCGCGGGCCCAAGTCTTTCCGGAACCGAATTTGTGCCTGTGCGAGGCGGTGAAGACCGCGTTCTGCCGGAATATGGGTTGACCTGCCGCGGCCCGGCCAAATGCGGTGATATCACCCATGCAGTGGATCAAGGCTTTCGCGTCATCGCATTGGTCGACGGGCGATTCGAAGATGTTGCCGCGGTCTGGCATAAGGAAATTCTCTATGCGCTGTCGCGCGGAGCCACTGTCTACGGCGCAGCCAGCATGGGCGCCTTGCGCGCTGCCGAGTGCCATCCGTTTGGCATGATCGGCATCGGCGAAGTGTTCGAACGTTATGCCTTTGGCGGCTTGGAAGACGATGCGGCCGTCGCGCAGGTTCACGCGCCCCCCGAGTTCGGCTATGTCGCCTTCAGCGAAGCCATGGTAACCATCGACGCAACGCTTGATGCGGCGCTTGCCGCCGGAACAATCGACGCCGGGGAATACGCTCTCATCCGCGCGCGCGCCGATTCTGTGTTTTTCAAGGAACGGACTTGGCGGCGGGTATTCGAGGTTGTCTCGCCCGAGATCGATCGCGCGGCTGAACGATTGAAACCGCATATCCGCAATATCAAGCGCGAAGACGCCTCGAGGCTGCTCGACGTTCTTCTCGAGCGGAAAAGCGCTACCCCAGTCAGAGAGCTGCAGCCTGATTTCGCCGGATGGCAATTCAACGAAACCACGCAATGGAGCAGGCTTCGGGCTTGAACCTATTGATTATTTCGTCCTGATTGCGCCTAACCCCAATTAATTACCGGACTTCTTGAAAAAACACCCCAAAAAGGCATTTGAGTCACGCTTGCGTAACGGTGTGAAACATAATCTCATCCCATGGTCGCAAGTTTAACGCATGAAAACAAAACAAAAAAGCATTCAAGCGTGTGGGAGCAAGCGGGCAGTCAGTGGGGGACCTACGCCGGAATTCTAAATATTATATAAACAGTAAACTCAGAATTTCGGCGTAGCACTGGTCTAGTTGGGGGTTTAGTTATAAAATAAAGTTCAGAAAACGACAGGTGAAAGCCACGCATTGCGCGCCCCCTCCAGGGCGCGTTTTTCTTTGGTGCCTTGCTCAAAATTTTCCAGGAAGAGTTCTACTCTGCACCGCCGGGCCGTTCGGTGTCATCGTCGTTTTCGTCATCTTCGTCGGCGGCAAGCCATTGATCGAGAATTGCGACGGACATCGGACCGAGATTGGGAATCAGCGTCAGGTCAAGCTGTCGCGCCCACGCACGCTCGGGCTCCCAATCAGGCGGCATGTTCCATGGGGTTCCGCCAAACTCTATCCACAGTGCGTTCACGATGCGTGAATGCACTGTCTTTGAGGGGCAGAATGTCTGCAGGCGATTTCGCATGAATACCCTTGGCAAATGTTGCGTGAGATTGCTTTTCCTGTTCGTTGGCCTGGGGCAGGGCCGGCGCTATGCTCGGCAACTGCCTTCTGCCTCAGATCGGGATGCGCAACGGAGAAACTCTTTGCCACGCGTGGCCAGGAAAGTTCTGGCCGATGCCGGGAACTGGACGGTGAGCCCGGCAATCGCAGGGATAAAGGACGCCATCTCATGGAGAAGGCGGCCTGTTCCCATCGTGTTTTTTCTCCGCTGTTCGTTCAGCGGTTTTCTTCTATACGGCATAACTCGGGCCCCCCAACGACCCCATTCATTTCTCTATTTGCCTTGGCAGCTCCGAAAAACTCAAGGCATTACTTACAATATCGTGGTTATATGCCATATAACCTGCGCTCCCCTTGTCCCACCAAGAAGTACCCATAGTTACAACACAATACAAATGCGGACATCCGGATAAAATACTTTATTTGTATTTATAGCTCTTCTTTGTTTTGTAGTTTTTTTGATTCGCTTTTGACAAATAAGTTATAGTATATTGACTTTTCGTCAATAATTAAAATTGATTAACAGTACTAGCGAAACCATAGTAATAATTATTATAGCTCCAGAAACAGACCCCTTCGCGTTTGAAGTGAACGATCAATTTCAAGATATTACTTTTGGCGCTTGTGCGCCTGGCCCATCAGACTTGGATATTTTTGAGCTTTATGAATGCCCAGATCGATTTATTCACGTCGATGACAGCGTCGATTGTCGCTTGAATTCGCTTCATCTCAGCATCGTCCAGCGCTTCGACTTTTCCATATTTCAAATTGTCGTCCATATCGACGATTCGCATCAGTTGGGTCGATGCAATGCTGCCTGTCTCGTCAAAAGAATAAATACAATGGTTGTATTTGTTGCGCAGACGCTGCTCTCGCGTCATTCTGCTGGTTATCGTAAGTACGGCACTTTTGGTTTCCGGACTTGTTGAGCGAATTTTTGCCAGACGCTCCAGCAGATCGATACGGGCTCTCGTCGTGTTCAAGGTCAGGAAGATGACGGTTGCAGCTTCCTTGTTGGTGCTAAGCAGGTGGGCAATTAGGTAGATGAACAGGCTTTCGGTGTTCGTCCACGTATAGTTAAGTTTGCCCACCAGCATCAATACGTCATTAATGCGGGACATTTTGACTTATACGGCCCGGGCCATCTCAAGCGAGCCGTCCACGCGACCCATCCCCGTACCGTACGCTTTAAAAGGGGGCTGGTACGCCTCCTGGTCCATGCTGTTCCGGTATACCGCTGCAGCCTGGGTGCGATTGTGAACCCGAAGCTTGCGAATAAGATTATGCACATGAACCTTGACGGTGTGTTCGGAGAGCGACAGCCGATCCGCAATGATCTTGTTCTGCAGACCTTCCGACAGAAGCTCCAGGATCTGAGTTTCGCGGAGTGTCAGCGTCTTGATCTGCTTGACGACACCGGAACTATTTTTTCCTTGGTTGCCGAAAGCATTCGCGTGACCGCCGGCGTTCTTCTCGATTGAACGTATGATAGCCGAAGGATAATATTCACCCCCATTCAGCAGCAACCAGATCACTGCCAGCCAGATATCGAGTTTGAGACTGAAAGGGAGAAGTCCCTGGACCTGTCGGTTGTCGAACAGGCTGTTCAACTCCTGTAAACCGGCGCTGTTTTCATCGATCATCATCGTGATCGAGGCGCTGGGAAAGCGCTTTTTGAAACGTGCGATGCACTCGCCTACATCGGCGACGAAGCCGCTGTGAATAAGCACGAGACCAACATCTTCATCAAATTTTTCGAATTCGACGAATTTGCTGGAAAGGTGAACATCGATGTCGGGAAATGTTCTTTCCAGGGATTGAACCAGGCCCTGGAATACCACTCCCGATTCGGCATAGATGAATATGCCACTTTTGAATTTTGAGTCGCCCTCAATCTTCGATGCATAATGAATATGGTCAGGTGTTGTTCCACTCATAATAGTTCCCTACGCCCTTTGATGAGAAGAGTATTTCTCTTCAGGATTTATTTGCGTTTTCGCTTAGTCCAATAAGTTCTTTTATTCATTTGCCTCAACCTGACAGTAAGCCCCCGCTACCCGTGTTGATTAATAGAGGATTAATAAATGCCGCGTGACGCGGTCGTGACATAAGCAGGGAGTAAATGCTGGGCCGATTCGAACTCTTGAAACCGATTTCGCGTGCAAAGACAGTGGTTGTCCGGGCCTTGGCCTCCCCAATATTAATTACACCGAACTTGTAGTTGCCCCTTCTTTGCGCCCATTTGTGGCGCCGTGCTTAGAAAAAACGACCGTAGACGCTCATAACTTAAGGACTAGGCAGAGGAGCAACTCGCGCATCGGGACGCAGCCAGGGGTCTAAGCAAAATTGGTAGCTTTCGATTGGAGCCTTCGCGGCATATCGTCCGCTGGCTTGGATTTTATAATAGCAGTTTGGGGTAGTCCAAGTATCAACCAGTAAACATAAGTACCGTATCTCGATATCAAGTATTTTGCCTATCGCAAAATCCTGCATCGACGGCTTTTGTTTGCTTGTATCTGAAGGCATATGGAGCAGGCATCGTAACCTCGTTTGAAATGCATAGAGGTTTTGCTCGCTCCGATCAAAAATCGGAGAAATAATCATGAGTGGAAACAAAAACAATCAATACAACTGGCACCCAGGTAACAATGGCGATCCATCGGCATCGGCCGATTCAGATGCCGCTGCATCAGCAGCAGCTGCAGCGCTGGCTCTCCAGTTGCAGGCCCAGGGCCAGGGACAGTTGGAAGCACAAGGTCAAGGACAGGGCCAAGGCCAGAGCCAGGACCAGCATTCGAGTTCAGACAATCTTAATCTGAACGGCAATGGCAACGGCAATCTCAATGGTAACCTTAATGGCAATCTCAATGCCAACGGTAACTTCAACGAGAGTGACAATCACAACTCCAATGCTAACGCCAATGCCAACTCCAACACATCAACTACGGATGTGCATGTATCGGTCGATCTCGGTCTGGACGGCTTTCTGCCCACCGATAACGATTTTGCCGATCTCGACCTTACAGGTAACAGCTTCGACAACCTGTTCCTGACAGATTCGGGCAGCATCAATTTCGATCCGGGCAACGACGTTCACTTCGACAACGTCTTCAACAATGCATTTAACGGTGCGGGCACAAACACCGGCTTTGCGTTGAACCAGGTTGTCGATCTCGTCGACAATGATTCTCTCTCCGGTGTAAGCCAAGCCAATTCCGGCAGTGTCAATGCAGGGGCAACTGGCGGCATCGCACATGCCGGCGATGGCATCGGCACGGACGACGGTGGCTGGGGCGGCCTTGAAAGCAGCTTCTTCGGTGGCCACGGTTCCGGTGGTTCCGGCGATTTTGGTGCTGGCGACGATCTGTCTGGGGCAAGCTCCGCGGGTGCAGGTGCAGAACTCGCATCCAGTGCCTTTACGCAGGAAATCGTTCTCGGTGCCAATCTGCAACAGAACGCCTTCGATGCAACCGTCATCAATGGCGACTACACACACACCTCCGTCGGCGACAGCGACTCCGTATAAAAATAACAACAAGGCGAAACTGCCAGCTTTGACGATGGTCTGCGCAAAACTTGCGCAGACCAGCATGTCAGAGCAGAGCAGATGATTTGCGGGGGAACTATCAAGATGCTTGGGTTTGGCGATCAGATTTCAGAATCCATCGCACACTTCGTGGGCTATTTTCACACTTCGATCGAAGCAGCGCGAGCGCGCATCGAATATCGCGAATTCAAGGCGGCACCAGAGGGTGGTCCGAATCTCAACCGTATTTTGACCGTTGAAACGTCACCGGCTCAACATTTCGATCCCGGTTCATACCAGCCTAGTTTGCACTATACGCCAACGCCATGGTCGCCTGTGGGCCAAGTCATGATGCCGTGGGTGAGCGTTGATTCGATAGAAGTCGATCCGCACGTGGTCAGGTTGCCACATCATCATATGCATTTGCATTCTTCCGGATCTGGTTTCAGCATAGCCAGCGAGCCGGGCCCTTATTTCGGTCAGGGTCCATCGGAAACTTCGGTCGTCCTCAAGCAGACAAGCCATCTGCAGGACAACGACGTCGTCATCATGGGCACAAAAGTGCCCGTCAATCTCGATTTTGCCGACGACGCGGCGTTCGCGCACCTCTCCGCTAATGCCTTCTCGATCTCCGAGGCGTTTACAACAGATCATGTGCCGGGTGTGGGCGACATGGCGCAATTCTTCGCCAACGAAACCGCGAACATTCACACAGCGGCGGATGGCCCGCTGGCCTCGACCCCAGGCATCACTGTCATTGCCGCGCCCTCGATAGATGGCCTCTATGTCAATGGCGTTGAGACAACAGCAGCACCGGTGTTCGATGACTACATTCCGAATCTGTTGAAGCCTGGTGAAGCCGCCAATTCTCCAGGAACAATCACCACCACTGAGCCTACAGTAATCAGTAGCGAGGATATTGTCGGGTCAGTGACCGTTCACGCGGGCGGCAACCTCATGGTGAATGAGGTCGTCCTGAACAGCGTGAATTCGGTTGGCGCGCATTTTGCAGTTGCAGGCAATTACTATCACATCGATGCGATCGTTCAGACGAACGCCTACAGTGATACAGATACCTTCGAAAATGGCTTCGCAGGGATGCAATCCCTTTCCCTGCCATCGACAAATGCCATGAACGTCGCGAGTTTCGCCCATCATTTAGATAGTGCGCAACCAGCCGACGCATCAGGTGAAGCACCGGTGTTTCCACAGAACTGGCAGATCACCGTCGTTAGTGGCGATCTGATCCAGATGAACTGGATCTCCCAGTACAATTTCATGTCGGACAATGACACGCATGTGCTCACGTCCAGCGGTGTCTATACGTCCATCGTCACCGGCGGCAATATGCAGGCGAATTCGGCATCCTTTGCCGATCTTTGCAAGTCTTACGACCTGGTGATGATCGGCGGCCATCTTTACGATGGCAACTTCATTTTCCAGACGAACATTCTGTACGACAATGACAAATTCACCACGGGCGGCGGCGCTGGCGAATATAACGGGGCTTTATCCTCGAGTGATAACCTGTTGTGGAACTCCGCCAGCATCGAAAGTGGCGATACCACCAACTGGGTTACCGGTCTTCCGTCGCATTATCTGGAGGCCATGAACGGGTTTGCCAATGGTCACTACAACATGCCGGACGGATTTCACGGGGATCAGATCCTGGAGGGAATCGAAGGTCTGCGTGTCCTCTATATCTCCGGCAATGTCTACGATCTCAACTACGTCCAGCAGGTGAACGTCCTCGGTGATGCCGATTATGTGGCGCATTACGAAGATGCGTTGACCGGCTCATCGGATACCGTCTGGGATATCAGCACCGGCTCGAATGCCTTGATTAATGCCGCCACGATCGTTGACAACGATACCCACGGCGGCAGTTCCTATGTTGGCGGTGGTGTATATTCGGACGCAATCCTCATCCAGGCCGAGCTCGTCGATTCGCATCCAGCACCCGCTCCTGGCCAAGGTCAGCCCTTGGCCAATGAAGTTGTGGCATTTCTCGATAATGACGCAGATGCGCCGACCAACGATGGTCACGGTTCGACCCTTCATGTTCCGGACACGTCCCACTCGGTCGATGTCATGCAAACGGTTCTCGCATAATAAGAAGAATGCTCGGGGAGCGAGAGTATTATGAAATATGATGAACAGGCGGACTTGCGGGTCATCTCTCAACACTCACGTCAAGCCTTGGTCGGGCGAGAGCAAGAACGGGCTCAGTTCGACGATCTGCTCGCGGAGATGGAAAACACGATCTCTTCGCTCTTCCGGCGGGAAGTCGAGACAGCACCTTCATCCGAGGTTGTCGAACCCGCCGAGATCAATCCGCGGCACACCGCGCAACCCGGTACCGCTCCCATGGAGATCATTGAACCTGTCACTGAGCCCGTCGTGGAAGTGCGTCAGGAGAGCCCATTGTCTCCCCCTCCCGCGAGCGCTGAAGTTGGGAAGATAATCGAAGGGGACAGGGGGCCGGTTAAGGCGCGCGCGCCCGTGTCTGGCGGAAATGGTTCGGGAAACGGTGTAGCCGTCAATGATAATGGCGGTGGTGGTGGCTTCCACCAGCGTGTCACCGCGGTCAGTTTCAGCGACAGCTTCAAGAATGGCGTCAATGCGGTTCGCCGCAACCTCATGATCGCCATGGGGTTCACTATTTTTCTCAACATACTTGTCCTGGCCATTCCAATCTATCTCTTCCAGATATCGGACCGCGTGCTCACCAGCCGATCGACAGATACGCTCGTCATGCTGACACTGGTGATCGTCGGTGCAGTCATAGTCCAGGTGATTCTCGATGCGATACGGCGCTTCATCCTGATGCGAACCGCCGTGGAAGTCGCCGTCCAGCTTGGTGCACCGATCCTTAGCGCTGCAGCGCGTGCATCCCTGCACGGCAACGGCAAGGACTATCAGGTGCTGGGCGATCTTCAGCAGCTCCGTGCGTTCCTCACTTCGGGCACGCTGCTATCTTTCTTCGACGCGCCGATTGCCCCCCTGTTCGTTCTGGCGGTCTTCCTTGTCCACCCGCACCTTGGTTATATCGTCGTTGTTTCGTCGCTGCTCCTCGTCGGCATTGCCTTCATTAACCAGCGCGCAACCGCCGCCTCCTTTGCCGAGGCCACCAGCTACCAAAGCCGCGCGATGCTTCATCTCGATTCAATGTCGCGCAATTCGCAGATCATCAACGCCCTCGCCATGATCCCGGAAGCGGTGCGTATCTGGGGACGCGACATGGCCGGGTCCTTGCGCTCGCAAGTCAAAGCGCAAGACCGAAATATCGTGTTTGCCACCCTGTCGAAATGCTCGCGTTTGTTGACGCAGGTGACAATGCTCGGGTGGGGCGCGCATCTTGCCATCGACGGCCAGATGACCGGCGGCATGGTCGTGGCAGCGTCGATCATTGCCGGCCGTGCATTGGCGCCAATTGAAGGCGCAATCGAAGGTTGGAACAGCTTCATACAGTTCCGTTCGGCCTTTGGCCGGATCCGCAACCTTCTGCAAAACTCTCCGTTGAATTTCGAACGGCTGCGACTGCCTGACCCTCAGGGGCGTCTCGACGTCGAGCGCATCCTTTACGTTCCGCCTCCCAATAAGAAGGTCATCCTCAACGGTATTTCCTTTACCTTGATGCCAGGCGAATCCATGGCTGTCATTGGAAATTCGGGTGCAGGTAAAACCACGCTCGGAAAAATGCTGGTTGGCTCTATTTTGCCTACATCGGGAAGTGTCCGCCTCGACCTGATGGACCTTCGCAATTGGGATCAGCGCCAGTTCGGTGAAAACATCGGCTATCTGCCGCAGGATGTGCAGCTGTTCCCCGGGACCATCAAGGCCAATATCGCTCGTATGCGCGAAGACGTCAGCGATCAATCGATCTTCGACGCTGCCGTTCTCGCTGATGTCCACGAGTTGATTGCCAGCTTTCCGCAGGGCTATGAGACCATGGTCGCCGCAGACGGTGCTCCGCTATCCGGTGGGCAGAAACAGCGCATTGCGCTTGCACGGGCTTTCTTCGGCAATCCGACGCTTGTCGTTCTGGACGAGCCGAACTCCAACCTGGACTCACAAGGCGACGCGGCTCTCACCAAAGCGCTGTACCACGCCAAGAAACACAACATTACCGTTGTCACGATCACACAGCGTCCGGCACTCCTCAGCTGTGTCGACAAAATCATGGTCTTGAACAATGGGACTGTCACCATGTTCGGCACGCGCGCCATGGTGATGGAAGCTCTTTCACGCAAGAACAAACCTCAAGCGCCGGTTCAAAACATCCAGGCGGCTGAATAGAATTAACGAGAGGGCTTGAGTATGGCCACCACCGTATTGAACGATCTTAACTGGTATGACGATGTTCCACGATCGATCAAGCCTTACAGCAAGTTTGGAGCCGTCTTGATCCTTGTCTGCTTCGGCGGATTCGGAACATGGGCTGCCACCGCGCCGCTCGCCGCAGCAGTTATTGCGCCCGGTAGTTTCGTCGCTACTGGCAAGAACAAAGTCGTGCAGCATCTCGAAGGCGGAATCATCAAGGACCTTCTGGTTCGGGAAGGCGATCACGTGAAGGAGGGGGACGAACTCGTCCATCTCGATGAAACGGCGGCGCGTGCGAACTCACAGCAGCTGTTCCTGCGGCAGGCGCGCCTCGAGGCGATACTGGCCCGGCTCCATGCCGTCGTTAAGGGTGAGGCGCGCTATCAACCGCCACAGATAATTCTGGATAACCTGGCCAATCCAGAGATCCGCGCGGTCAACGACAGTCAGGACGATAATTTTGATGCCGCCCATGCAAAATACGCCAATGAACTGGAAATGATGGAGCGAAACATTTCGGCTCTGGAATTTCGCCGGATCGGACGTAACGCCCAGATTGACGCCACCAAGACTCAGGTCGAGCTGCTGAAGAATGAGTACAAGGCGAAATACTCGCTGTTCAAAAAGGGTCTGATGGCTCGCTCCGAGGTGAGCGTGCTCGAGCGTGCCGTCGCTGATGGAATAGGCACCATGGCGCGGCTTGATGCCGAGATCATGGAGGTCAACGCCCAGATCGAGAAATTTCAAAAGGAAATGATCCAGACGAAGGATACGGAAAAACAGGCGGCGCTCGATGAAATTCAAAGTGCAGAAGCCGAGCTCGACACGATACGTGAACAGACGCGGCAAGCCGCCAGCGTTTTGGACCGCACGGTGGTGAAGGCGCCCGTATCCGGTACCGTCATTCGATTGTATTACCACACGTCCGGCGGCGTCATCGAAACCGGCAAACCGATTGTCGAGATATTGCCTACAGGTGTCCCGTTGATCATCGAAGCGCAGATTCCTCGCATGCAGATCGATGAGGTAAAGGAAGGCCAGGAAGCTCACGTGCGACTAAGTGGGCTAAACCAGCGCACCACACCTATCATCAATGGCCGTGTCGACTATGTGTCGGCCGATTCCATGGCAGATACCACGAGCGCGCAGAAGCAGGACATCTATCTGGCGCGCATCAGCATCCCCGCCAACGAACTCGCCCGCATCCGTGGCTTTACCCCGACACCGGGCATGCCCGCGGATATTCTTATTCAAACGCACGAGCGCACTTTCTTCGAATACCTGGCCAAGCCGGTTATCGACAGCATGTCACGCGCGTTCCGGGAATACTGAGTGCTAATGAAAACAGCGCCGGCAGCTATGGGCTGCGGCGCTGTCAATTCAACGGCACGAATGTCTGATCAGATGCAGGCCATCCAGGCAATACGGCGAATGTCGGTGCGTGCGATGCCAAGATCAGCAAGGTTGCGATCGGTGCACGAACGCAGTTCGTGAAGGTTCTGCCGGTACTGACGATATTTGTGAATACGGTTGCGAAGGCTCATTGGTCTTACCCCTTTTATTGCCCTCCCTGAGAACAACTATGCTTCGATTTGTATCGATTTAAAACTGCAAATGTTGCAGAGCAGCATTGCTTATGGTGCATAGCGGTAAAGGGCCGATATGAGCGCTCGCTGTCAGCCGTCGATGCGGGGCTTTTCATCGACAGATACTTGCGGCTATACACAGAAGAGCACAATCCTTCTGTCTGTTCAGGATAAACCATTGTCACAGCCGGTAACGACCACTCGAGACAGACTTGAGAAAAGACTGGCGCGTCTGACGGCACGCGACAAAGATGAGCGCGTCTTCGTCAAGCTCTACCCTGAGACTGCCCGCCGCGAGGCTGATGCTGCCGATCGACGCTGGCGCGAAGGCGCGGTTCTCGGACCGCTCGACGGGCGGATCGTGTCGATCAAGGATCTTTTCGACGTCGCCGGCGAGCCGACCCTGGCCGGTTCGGTCATCCGGCGTACCGCCAATCCAGCAATTGCCGACGCTCTCATCGTTGAAAGACTACGTGCTGCCGGGGCGGTGATCATCGGCAAGACGATCATGACCGAATTTGCCTTCACTGCTGTCGGCCTGAATCCGCACTATCCGATAGCGCCGAATGCCGTCGATCCGGATCGCGTAGCAGGCGGATCGTCCACTGGTGCAGGCATAACGGTTGTGGAGGATACCAGCGAAATCTCCATAGGTTCGGATACTGGTGGTTCGGTTCGTATTCCCGCAGCGCTGAATGGAGTCGTTGGATTTAAACCGACAACCAAGCGTGTGCCGCTGCAAGGTGCTTTCCCGCTATCGCCAAGTCTCGATTCCGTCGGGCCATTGGCGCGGTCGGTTGCTGATTGTGCGATTGCCGATGCAGTTATGACCGAGGAGGCCGTTCCGGTCCCCGAGCCAATTTCCCTGAAAAGACTTCGGATAGGTGTGCCGCGAGGGCGGCTGTTTGCGGAGACGGAAAAGCCAATTGCCGATGCCTTCGAACAATGCCTGCAGGCTTGCGCAAAAGCGGGAGCGATCATTGTCGATTGTTCGGTTGATGATCTGATCGATGCGTTGGCCCAGGCGACGTCGATCGGTTCCATCGCTGGCATTGAAGCCAGCCGGATTCATGCTGAGTGGCTGCATGATGAGACACTCGACGTTGATCAGCGCGTCCAGCGTCCGCTCATGCGTCGTCTTGGTGTTTCCGAATCCAAATATATCAAGTTGATGCAGAAGCGGCAGGCGCTCGTGCGGCAGATGGATCAACGAATCTCCGCCTATGATCTGTTCGCCCTTCCGACGACACCTATTGCCGCGCCGACGATCGCCTCGGTCAGGGACGACGCCGTTTACAAGCGGGCTGAGACGCTGCTCCTGCGCAATACGCAGATCGCCAATCAGTTCGATCTGACGGCGATCAGTCTGCCGATGCCGGGCCTGACCTTGCCGGGCGGACTGATGCTTGTCGCTCAACATGGTGCGGACAGACGGCTGCTGGCCATGGCTCTGTCCGTGGAACAGCTTCTATCCTGAGCTATATAGTCGACCCCCATTTGAAATGATAATCATGAAACAACTCGAAATAGCACTCGCAATTTCCGGGAATCTCGTCAGGATGCGCCACGCCTTCAAGGAAAGTTACTTCTATGATCCGACATTGTGTGTTTCTGCGTTTTCGTGACGACGTGTCGTCGTTGAACCGCCAATCCATCTACCGTGATCTCCAAACTTTGTGTGCAAAGCTGCCGGGCGCGCTGACGATCACGTCCGGGGCGAATTTCAGCCCTGAGGAGGGTATGGACAAGGGTTTTTCTGAAGGCTTTATCCTCGATTTTGCCGATGCGGCAGTGCGAGACGCCTATCTTGTTCATGCGGAACATCAGGAAATCGCCGGGCGGATCGTTGCTTCGGCCGCGGGTGGCACTGACGGTGTTTTCGTTTTCGATATGGAAGTTTGAGACCGATGCAGGACAAGGAATTCTTCACAAAGCTGTTTCAGGCTGCAGTCGAAGCGGCGGATCCGGAGCGAACCATTACGGAGCATCTCCCGCCGAAGCCAAGAGGACGGACCATCGTCATTGGCGCAGGCAAGGGCTCGGCGCAAATGGCCAGCGCTTTCGAGAAAGCGTGGGCCGCGAAACATGGAGATACTCCGCTCGAAGGTCTTGTCGTCACGCGATATGGATTCGGTGCGCCGTGTAAACATATTGAGATCATCGAAGCGTCGCACCCGGTTCCGGACGCTGCAGGTCTGGTGGCTTCCAAGCGCCTGCTTGAAATAGTGTCGGGGCTGACAGAAGACGATCTCGTGGTCGCGTTGATCTCTGGCGGTGGTTCTGCGCTGTTGCCGTCTCCGCCGCAAGGCATGACGCTTGATGATGAAATCGCCGTCAACAAGATGCTCCTTGCATCTGGCGCGCCTATCGCGGCCATGAATGCCGTACGCAAGCATCTATCGACCATAAAAGGCGGGCGTCTGGCAGCGGCGGCTCATCCGGCGCGTGTCTATTCGCTCATCGTATCGGACATTCCCGGCGACAATCCCGCCTTCGTGGCTTCCGGCCCCACCGTGACCGATGCAACAACGCGGGAGGATGCCTTGAAGATCGTCGAGCGCTACAGTCTTGACCTGCCAGCAGCAGCCCTCGCGCATCTACACTCCGCAAAGGCCGATGCGCCCAAACCCTCCGATGCGGTTTTTGCCGGCCACGAGCATCATGTGATTGCCTCGGCCGGCGTGTCGCTTGAGGCAGCTGCGAAGGCTGCTCGCAATTTAGGCGTCGAGGCAGTCATACTCTCCGATGCAATCGAGGGCGAAGCACGTGAAGTCGCACACGTCCATGCGGCAATGGCGAAACAGGTCCTTGTCAAGAATCAGCCTTTCAAAAAGCCCGTCGTCATACTCTCCGGCGGAGAGACGACTGTGACAGTGCGGGGCAAGGGCAAGGGTGGTCGCAACAGCGAATTCCTTCTATCGCTCGCGATCGATATTGATGGAGCAGAGGGGATCACCGCCTTTGCGGCCGACACCGATGGCATCGACGGTTCCGAAGACAATGCCGGTGGATTTGCCGATAGCACCAGCATTGCGCGGTTATTTGCCAAAGGGCATGACGCATCGTCCTTGCTCAACAAAAACGATGCCTGGACAGCATTTGATGCGATCGGCGATTTGTACGTCCCCGGTCCTACCGGCACCAATGTCAATGATCTGCGGGCCATTCTCATTCGCTGAATGTCACTGATGGACGCTTAATCGCCATCTTTGGGTGGTCAACAGTGGCCGATTCGTGCCAGCGTGAGCTTGCTCTAGCATGCAATACAACGATCCGCGCCATCGCCCGGCGCAACATCCAAAGGAAAGTCGAATGCGGATAGCACTGTCCCTGATCGCTCTGTCTCTCATGATCGTCACGGGTTGTACAACGACACCAAAGACGACCACTCCCGCGGGGCCTTCACCTGCCAAGGATACGCATTTTGTCCCGCCACCCAAATCCCTGACACAGCGCGCAACTCCCTCCAAGGAGCCCAGCCTGAGTGAGTCTGCCACCGCGGCTGCAGCTAAGCCTACTGCCGCGCAGTAACCACTTTTTGCCCACCGACGCCGTCTCCGACTACATGCGTCGGGGCGGCGTTTTGCATTTATACGGCAGGTCAATTCTGGAGAAGAGAATAGGGCTTAAAACAACAAAACCCACCGCGGGAGGAGGTGCGGTGGGTTTCGTTGGTTATGGAGGGCCTTCTGGGAGGAGAAGAGGCCATCCGTTTCGACAGGGCCGGGAGGAGGTGGCGCTGTCGAAAATTCCTGATTTGAGAGTAACTCAACTGTCCTGATTTAATACAGACAATATTGCATAGCAGCAATGCATTTTGTGCAACGCAGCAATCTCATCGTCGAAGCGTCACGCTCCGATCACGGCCAATTGACTATCTATTAGGAACGGAACCAGTCCCCATCCGTTAATAATCCATGAACGAGGCTTATATGGCGATAAACGCTGGCCTCCAGATGTGGTTGGAAGGGGCAGGAAAATGCGCTTCTACAAATCATCGATACCCATTCTCGCAGCGGCGCTGTTTGCGTCGGCTGCCGTATTGCCGGCCAATGCGTTCAATATCAAAAATCAGACAGAAGTGCCGGAGGATGTTAGCGAGGTCAGCAACAGACAATTCGAACGGGCTGCCTTGCTTGAGGCCAGAGCGTATATTTGCGGAACCGACGAAGCCAGCGAAGCGGCGATGAAAGCAGGGATGCGGGAAACCGGACTGCCGGAAGATATAGCGGTCGAAATCGTTTCTGATCTCGCTTCTGGCCACATCGACAAGGCAGAAGAGTCCGGATCGAAAGAAATATGCGGCAAAGCCAAAGTGCAACTTTCTGGTTTTTAGCCGAGATTATTTGGTGGTCGAATAAAATAGCTCAATGCATTCATTTGCTTGTAAATCGATCGGTAAAATTTTAGAATAAATTTATAGATTAACGCCATTTATTCACGAATATTTGTAGTAATTAAAGGGCTTTTCAATTCGCGTATTTTGAGATTAATGTCATTAGCGCAGTCTTGGTGGAATCAACAAACACAATTAACCATCGCTGGAAATTTCTTCGGAAGTATCGGGGAATTTGTTGATAAGCACATTGGTCGCATGGCTTTTGTCCTTGCACTAATGCGAGAAGATTTTAGTGGGATACAACTCACTATTGCGGTTCACGGGATATGGAGAGAACAGCATGAACAAGAGAGCACAAACACTCGAAGTATTAAAAACAGAACTCTCAAAATTGTGCACCTTGGCGGACAATGCAGGTTTCGAGATGATTGCCTATTTCATCGAAACTGCGATCCGTGAATCCGATGAGCAGTTGTCGCAGGAAACCCGCGCCGTGGTCGGCATGGAACTACGCCTGGAATCGTCCCGCTCCCGCCACCTCTGAATCTCACCCCCTTATTCAATCAAGCTTCAATTTTTGTGAATCACGAAATCGCACCCTGTTATTGTGCGCTTTCGCCGATCGCCTATATGAAGGCAATGACCCCGCTATCTGTCCTTGACCTTTCACCGATTGTCGCCGGCAGCGATGCCGCACAGTCCCTTCGCAATTCGCTGGATCTTGCGCAAAACGCCGAGCGACTAGGCTATAACCGCCTTTGGCTTGCCGAGCATCATAGCATGCGCGGTATTGCCAGCGCGGCGACAGCCGTTGTCATCGCGCATGTTGCGGCTGGCACGTCGAAAATCCGGCTTGGCGCCGGTGGTATCATGCTGCCGAACCACTCACCTTTGATGGTGGCAGAAGCCTTCGGCACGCTGGCTTCCTTGCATCCGGGCCGTATCGATCTCGGCGTCGGCCGTGCACCGGGCACGGATCAGATTACCGCCCAGGCATTGCGCCGCAATCTTGATCAGGACATAAACGGCTTTCCACAGGATGTGGTTGAGTTGATGGGATATTTCCGCGATCCCGAGCCGGGCCAGCGCGTCATAGCTGTTCCGGGCGCTGGGACGAAAGTGCCTGTGTGGATTTTGGGCTCCAGCCTCTTCGGCGCGCAGCTCGCGGCGGCACTCGGCCTGCCCTACGCTTTCGCATCGCATTTTGCACCGGCTGAAATGGAGCGGGCGATCGAGATCTATCGCGCCCGGTTCGAACCATCCGAATATCTCGACAAACCTTATGTGATGCTGGGCCTCAATGTTTTCGCCGCAGAAACCGATGACGAGGCAAAGCTTCTGCAAACCTCACAGCAGCAGGCCTTCGTCAATCTACGTACCGGTAATCCCGGACCATTGCCCGCGCCAGTACGAGGCTATGAGGAAACGCTCGACCTCCACGCGAAGGCGATTTTGCGTCAGGCTCTATCCTGCTCGGTCGTCGGGTCGCCGGAGACCGTCAAAGCCGGCGTTCAGGATTTCATTGTGCGCACGGGCGCAGATGAGATTATGGTGACAGGCCAGATCTTCGATCATCCAGCGAGAATCCGCTCTTACGAGATTCTCGCTGGAACCATGATCAAGCGACCTGAAGCTGCGCGGCTAAGCCGCCTCGCGTAGACCGCCTGCGGCTTCGATAAAGGCGATCACGTCGTCGAGGCCGTTTCTACGCAGCATGTCCGTGAACACATAGGGTTTGGCTCCACGCTGAACCTTGGTATCCGCATCCATCACATCGAGATCAGCGCCGACATAGGGAGCAAGGTCCTTTTTGTTGATGATCAGCAAATCCGAGCGCGTGATGCCCGGCCCGCCCTTGCGCGGTATTTTTTCCCCTTGGCAAACCGAAATCACGTAGATGGTCAGGTCGGCGAGATCAGGTGAGAAAGTCGCGGCCAGATTGTCCCCGCCAGACTCGATAAAGACGATGTCGAGATCGGGATGGCGCTTGTTCATCTCGGCGATGGCTTGCAGATTGATTGTCGCGTCTTCACGGATGGCCGTGTGCGGGCAACCGCCTGTCTCGACACCCATGATCCGGTCTTCGGGCAGGGCTTGCAGCCGGTTGAGTATCAGCGCGTCTTCCTTCGTGTAGATATCATTGGTGACCACAGCGATGGAATAGCGGTGACGCAGCGCTTTGCACAGCATTTCGGTGACGGTGGTCTTGCCGGAGCCAACCGGCCCGCCAATCCCGATGCGAAGCGGTCCGTTTTGCGAAATCATGAGCGAAATACCCTCGAATATTGTGTTTCATGTTGCATGGCCATGATGTCGGACATGATGGCAGCCGAGCCCAGATCATCAAGGCTGGAACGCGCGGCACGCTCGGTGACCGCCAGGATTTGCGTTTCCATTGCCGCCATCAACGATACGCCATGGCTCTGTCCGAGCGGTACCAACCGGACGGCGCCTTGAATGAGGTTGGAAACGACGGCGTGAAGATAGGCGGCAAGCGCTGGCTCACATGCAACCTTGTTCCGGGCCGCAACCATGGCGACGGCGACAGGATAGGGCATTTCTCTCGCCACGCTTGATTCTGCGTTGCTCCAATGTTCAACGGCCTGCAGGAAAGCATTGCCTTGCAGCATGGTTTCCATGTGCCGCTCTTTCGAACCTGCCATCGCCTCTCCGAGCTCTGATTCTTCCACGCATCTGCCGCCCGTATCCCTCCAGCTTGCGGCAAATAAAACCGCATCGTTCCAGACCGAACCGTGGTTCATGAGATCAACAAGCCAGTCCTGCAATGACGTCTTGTCGTTGATCAAACCATCATGCACGGCCCGCTCGATGCCATGACTGTAGGAAAACGCCCCGACAGGAAAAGCAGGAGAAAGCCATGTCATTAGGCGCACAAGCGCGGTGTTTGGGGCAAGGTCAGCCATGGGCGTGATCGAGGTGTTGATGATCATGGCCATGGTCATGCGCGTGCGAATGGCCATGTCCGCTATGATACGCGCCGTGCAATGGATGGAACGGCGCAGTGATCTCGGTAACCTTCGCCCCAAGACCTTGCAACATCGCCTTGATCACGTGATCGCGCAGGATGACGATGCGGCTTTCTTCGAGTTGCGCCGGCAAATGACGATTGCCAAGATGCCAGGCGAGTTCCGACAGATGCGGGCGATCCCGTGGCGTGATCGCGTAGAGCGCTTCATCCGCAGCAACGATCTCGGCCATCCTCCCATCCTCAAGAATAAGCACGTCGCCATGCTCGAACGCGATAGCCTCGGGCAGATCGACAAGGATTTGTTCACCCTGCTCTAGTGTCAGCACTTTGCGCCGCAAATGCCGTTCGTCATGGGCCAGTACAATGCGATCGAACGGCGTGCCATGATAATGCCCGGCGTGGTTGTGGTTGGTAACACGCTTCATCACGCTTGGCCTTTCTCATGAAAATCATCGTTCATGCACAGGAAGAAGTCGATCGGCGGCGCGTCGCCGGTCATTTGCGAAAGCAGCGTATGTACCTGACCACGATGATGCGTCTGGTGGTTGAAGATTTGCGTCAAAGCACGATCCAAGGTCGAGGTATATGGCTGGCCTTCGGTGGTGATCCAGTGAAGGACGCCATTGATCGATGCTTCATCCATATTGTTGACCACATCGATAATGTGATCGTCCAGGGCGGTGCGCGCTGTGTGCAAGTCATTGAAATTATCGTGCAGAACGACATCCAGGGAAGGGATGGCATAAAGGTTCCCCGTGAAGCGACCGAACCATAGCTTGTCGATAGCCAGGATATGGTTGAGTGTCCCATGCACCGATTTGAAGAACGCACGTCTGTCTGCGAAATAGTCTTCGCGGTCGAGGGCGCCGGCTGCCGCGTAAATCCGCCCATTGGCCCATTTGTTGTAATGGGCGAGCCGCCTGAATTGATCCTTCATCGTGTTCTCCCCCTCAGAACAGAAAGTAGCGCTGTGCCATCGGTAGCAGCGTTGCCGGCTCGCACGTCAACAATTCGCCATCCGCCCGAACCTCATAGGTCTCCGGATCGACCTCCACATGCGGTGTGGCATCATTGTGGATCATGGAAGCCTTGGAAATGCCGCTGCGTGTGTTTTCGACGGCGACCAGTTGTTTGTCGATACCGAGCGACTGGCGCAAGCCTGCCTCGACCGAAGCCTTGCTGGCAAACACGACCGACGAGTTGCTGACATTCTTGCCATAGCCGCCGAACATATAGCGATAATGGACCGGCTGCGGTGTCGGGATCGAGGCATTGGGATCGCCCATCGGTGCGGCAACAATCGAGCCGCCAAGCAGGACCATGTCAGGCTTGACGCCGAAGAAGGCCGGGTTCCACAGAACGAGATCGGCACGCTTGCCTACCTCGATTGACCCCACGTGCCGGGAAACACCCTGTGCAATCGCCGGGTTGATCGTATATTTCGCGATGTAGCGTTTGACGCGAAAATTATCGTTGTCGCCGGTCTCCTGCGGCAGGCTCCCGCGCTGGCGCTTCATTTTATCGGCGGTCTGCCAGGTGCGTATCAGCACTTCGCCAACACGGCCCATGGCCTGGCTGTCCGAGGAAATGATCGAAAACGCGCCGATATCATGCAGAATATCTTCCGCCGCGATCGTTTCCTTGCGGATACGGCTTTCGGCAAACGCCACATCTTCCGGGATCGATGATGAGAGATGATGGCACACCATCAGCATATCGAGATGTTCGGCTATGGTATTTTTCGTATAGGGCCGCGTCGGATTGGTCGAAGATGGAATAACGTTGGGAAGCCCGCAAATCTTGATGATGTCCGGGGCGTGTCCACCGCCAGCGCCTTCCGTATGAAAAGCGTGAACTGTGCGACCCTTGAAGGCGGCGACCGTGTCCTCGACAAAGCCGCTCTCGTTCAGCGTGTCGGTGTGGATCATCACCTGCACATCGTACTGATCGGCAACCGAGAGGCAATTGTCGATCGTCGCCGGTGTCGTACCCCAATCCTCATGCAGTTTCAGCGAGCACGCCCCGCCAAGGATCATCTCCTCCAGAGCTTTCGGCAGCGATGTGTTGCCCTTGCCTGAAAGGCCGATGTTCATGGGTATGGCGTCGAAAGACTGAATCATCCGGCCCAAGTGCCATGGCCCTGGCGTACAGGTGGTCGCCAGTGTCCCATGGGCTGGTCCTGTGCCGCCGCCAAACATTGTTGTAACGCCTGACATCAGCGCTTCCTCGATCTGCTGCGGGCAGATGAAATGGATATGGGCATCCATACCGCCGGCCGTCAGGATTTTGCCTTCGCCCGCGATGATTTCCGTGCCAGGACCAATGATGATCGTCACGCCGGATTGCGTATCGGGATTGCCGGCCTTGCCGATTTCAGCAATCAGCCCATCCTTCAAACCGACATCGGCTTTATAAATACCACTGTGGTCAACAACCAGCGCATTGGTGATCACCGTGTCGACGGCACCATCTGCACGGGCAATCTGGCTCTGGCCCATACCGTCGCGAATGACCTTGCCCCCGCCGAATTTCACCTCTTCGCCATAGATGGTGAAGTCCTTCTCCACCTCGATGAAGAGTTCGGTGTCGGCCAGGCGCACCTTGTCGCCGGTCGTTGGCCCGAACATGCGGGCATAGGCCGCGCGGGTGATTTTAGCGGGCATGGAATTTCCCTCTTGTATGAATAGTCGAATAGGCGACAGCGGGTGCCTGCTGCCACATTTCTGCCGCGATATTGCCTTGGAAAAACCCGATCAGCGACCGCTTGAGATCGAATTCCGCATGTGAAGTGCGCGCGTCATCAGTAGATGATCGTTCGCCAATCTCGTGAAAGGAAAAACGATGCGAAAGATGATAGCCCTCGCGCTCTGTGCGGCATTCCCGCTTGCGACTTCGGCTGCCTATGCGCAGTCCGCGGCGCCGCAGACTCCGAGCGCCGAGCAGCCCGCTCCAAAGAGCGAGACTCCAGCCAAGCCTGGTGCCACGGCCATTACCACCATCAATATCGTGGATATCAACGAACTGCCGGATGCGACCAAGACTCAAGTCAACGACGCCCTTGCCAAGCGTAGCGACGCCGACATGCAGAAATTGCGCACGTCGATCGACAAGTCGCCACAAGTCTCCGCCGCCCTGAAGGAAAAGGGGCTGACATCCGCAGCGGTGGTCATTGCCAGTCTCGATTCCAAAGGCCTGCTGACCCTCGTGACCAAGAAGCCAAGCTGACAGGCAAGCCCTACCTGACCCATATCTGGGATATGCGCAGCGATCGGTGTTTCTCCGGTCGCTTGTTGTCGTGGAAATGAGGTCAAGCGGAGCGGTCACAGCTTTCCCATGATCTTCTGCTGAAACCCGTAAACGGTCCGGTTCCCGCTGAGCGGCACGAGCGTAATATCACGCTCCTGCCCTGGCTCGAACCGGACCGCCGTTCCGGCAGCAATATCGAGACGCATGCCGCGCGCTTGATCGCGGTCGAATACCAGCGCCGAGTTGGCTTCGAAGAAATGATAGTGCGACCCGACCTGCACCGGACGGTCGCCGGTATTTGCCACCTTCAGCATAATGTTGATGGCACCGGCATTCAGTTCGATTTCGCCTTTGGCCGTAATGATTTCGCCGGGGATCATCTGCGGTTTCCTATCTTATCGGTTCGTGCACGGTAACGAGCTTTGTGCCGTCCGGAAATGTCGCCTCGACTTGTATGTCGTGGATCATCTCTGGAATGCCTTCCATCACCTGTTCCCGGGTGATGACATGTGCCCCTGCCTGCATCAGATCGGCGACTGACCGGCCGTCACGGGCGCCCTCGACGACGAAATCGCTAATCAATGCAATGGCTTCCGGATGATTGAGCTTGACGCCGCGTTCGAGTCGGCGGCGGGCGACCATCGCCGCCATAGAGATGAGAAGTTTGTCCTTCTCGCGTGGTGTCAGGTTCATGCTTTTCCTTCAGTCATACTCAGTTTTGCGTCTAGATTGACCAGACTTTAGGCACGCCTGCCTTTTCATTGAGCAGTTCTATCAATGGCACCAGCCGTTTCCTCAATGAATAGGCGTCGCCATCGACGAGCCTCGCAAGAAGCTTGCCAGACCAGAAGGAAACACCCCCTTTTGTGCCAACTATTTCTCGGCTCGGCTCAAGATGACGTTCGGCGTCGGCATCGAGCAGTAGGACAGTGGCCATGGTGCGCATCCCTCCGAGCAGTGCAGGGCGGCTCAGCATCGATGCCGTGTCGGGTCCGATTGTGAAATCTTCCGCATGGATCAGTCTGCCTTCGCGGCGAATGCGCCAGCGATCCCGGAACAGACAGTTCTGCACGTCCTCACCCATCGCTTTGCGACCGAACACGACTGGCTCCACGATCAAGGCACGGCTAGTCTCGGCAAGATCGACGGTAAGGGTTCGCTTCAGTGCCGAGCCCTCGAACAAAATCGTCTCCTGCGGCAACCATGCGAGCGAGGCCCGCTCCCCCACCTCCAAGATGCTTGCTACGTCAGCGGTGCCGGCAGACGCCTTGTAGATGCGCTCGCATGCCTGAGTGGTGACCTGCGCCCGGCAGTCGTCCGCGACGTCAAACCTCCAGCGCATCTCGTCGCCCCCCGTCAGTCCACCTGATGTGTTGATCATCACCGCCTCAAGCGACCGATCATCAATCTCGGGCAACAGAATCTTGGCGCAGCCTTCCTGATAGAGTGTGTCGATACGCGTACGGCCATTGCCGGTTTTTACAGCGAGATGCGCCGAGCCAAAGGCACGTTGCGGTTTTGCTTCGACGGCTCGATCAGAAGATGGGGGCACGCTCATTGCGGCACGCTATCGCAATGATCCAGCTTGCGGAAGCTCAATAGGTGCCAAGTTCTATAGCGCGCTGGTGTGCCTTGAAAACAGCCCGGATCATAAGCCGCTTGAGTTTGTCATGGCCCATCAACACGTCGAGCGCGGCGGCGGTGGTACCCTTCGGGCTCGTCACCTGTTCGCGCAGCGTCGTTGGCGTGTCTTCGCTCGAAGCGGCGAGGACGCCAGCGCCGTAGACGGTCTGCATTGCCAGCAGCTCCGCGGTCTTTCGTTCGAGGCCAGCCACAACAGCCGCTTCGGTCAGGCACTCGATGAAATGGAAAACATAGGCAGGTCCGGATCCCGAAACCGCGGTTGCCACGTCGATCAGTTTTTCATCGTCTACGGCTGCAACTTTTCCGCTGGTTTTCAACAAGGTATCGACAAATTCGGCGTCCTCGTCGCTCACGTTCGAATTGCGGAATGTGACGATCATGCCTTTACCGATCGCTGCAGGCGTATTCGGGATGGTGCGGATAATCGCGGTCTTTTCACCTAAGAATTCCTCGAACAACGCGACCTTGACGCCGGCGGCGACACTGACGAACGTTGACCCGGCGGCGAACCGCTCATAGGCGGGCAGCACGTCGCGCATCACCTGCGGCTTGACCGCGATGAGGATAATGCGCGGCGACAGATCGTCTTCGAGCCGGCTTGCATTGGCATGCGCATGAACACCAAGCGTTGCCGCCCGTTCACGCAGCGCATCGGTTGGCTCGACCACCGTGACCTGATCCGGCTGCAATATTCCTGCGTCCAGCCAGCCCTTGAGCATGGCAAAGCCCATATTGCCGCAACCGACCAGAACCACGTTATCCATTTCATTCTCCCGCTAATGTCGCGGCACTTTGATCTGGCCCGGTGCGCCCGGTCAACTGGTCTTGTGGGAATTTATGCGCGTGAGCATGGGAACGCGGGCGGTCATGCGTAGACCGAAACATGCCATGACCACGAGCAGCCACACGGGATCTGCACGCCGGAAGAAGAAGCTCTCAAGAAAAGCGTTCATCAGCGAAAATGTCAGGCACATCATGAAAAAGTCGGCCATGAACACGTTCTCGCGCTTTTTCAGGCAGCGCGCATAGTCGACAAGTGGCAGTACGATCAAGACGATGAGCGCGCAGATCATAGCGGGATAACCCATGGCGATGGCGATATCGAGATAGCCGTTATGCGCATGCACAATGCCGCGTACGTCCCAGTCGAGGTAGTAGCTCGGATTTTCCGCCTGCCGCACGACCGGCGCTTCCCAGAAACTTTCAAAACCATATCCGCGCCACGGTGTTGCGGCGAGCTTTTCCAGCCCGAACTGCCAGATGGATGTGCGGCCGGTAAACGTGGTGTCCGCACTGAGCTGAACGAGGAGATCGTGCGTTGCCGGGAAGAAGAGTGTTCCTATGGTAAAGAAAAAGAATCCGATCAAAGCTGCGGCGATCAGCACGGCAGTCACTATACGAAAGCCGAAGATTCCGGGGAACATGACGAGGAAAATCACGATTGGCACCAGCGCCGTCGCGGTCTTCGAACCTGTGTGCGCAACGAACCAGAGCGCGAGCACCAGCAGAACAATGCCGGTCCCGCGCCAGCCGCGACGGATCAGGTAGATACCGCCGAAAGAGAACGCCGCCATGACCGGTCCGGCAATATTCTTATGCGCGAAGATACCGCGCCAAAGTCCCGCATGTTCGGCTTCGATCTCATTGGCGGTATGCTTGGCAAGGTCCGGAACGAGAACCAGACCGGCATAGGAGAGTGTCAGCACGGCAAAAGCTGCGATCACCAGCGCCAGCGAAAATCCATCGGCATCGCGTGGCAGCGCCAGCACCGCGATCATGCATATCGCGGCGATCACAGTGAAGAGTACAGCGCGTTGAGCGGCTCCGGGATCGATGGCAACAAATGTCGACAGGAAAAGAAAGCCGAACATGACGATCCACATCGGGCTGATGAGGGCAACAAGCGTACGCGGGTTGGCAAGCACTATCATCGCAAGCACAGAGATGCCGCCCAAGGCACCGAAACCGAGCTGATTGACGAGATCGCCGCCGCTCCCGGCGATTGCTGTGCTCGCCGGTTGGAATGGGCGAAACGAGATCAGCAGCACGCAAAGGATGATCGCCGCAACAAGACCGGCGACCAGTCGCATTGGGATCGCGGATACCGCGTCAGTTCTTTTCAGGTTGTCGATACTGCTCATTCGAATATCCGAATTCCGCCAGAATGCGGCCAACACCAACATAGATCTGATAAGTGCCGATGGACAGAGAGCCTGTCTGCATCACCTTGATCACGGCCCGTAGCGGCGAGACGGCGAGAAGTGCCAGACTCTTCAGGACTGTCTTCGCTGCGCCAAAAGGTTCACCGCCACGCTTGCGCTTTTCAATCAAGGTAGAGATCACGCCATTGCGCAGTGCCCGTGCCCGGATCCAGTCAGCCTCGACGCGCCTCGCCGGGATGGTTTCGTAAACGGGTGCTTCCGCGCACCAGGCGATGGTGAAGCCTTTGACCACACTACGGCTGATGAAATCCGAATCTCCGCCGCCCATGAAGTTGAAAGCGAGATCGAGAAACGGAAACGGCATGGTCTCAAGCACGTTGCGCCCGACCAGCAGATTTCCGGACGAATAAATGATCGGCACGCGACCTGTGCGGGTATGATGGGGGCTGAAAACCGGGTGTGTCGACCATTTCGTGTGTTCCGGCTTGGCGAAGACCGGAAGTTGCGGCCCGCCGACAAAATCGACACCATAGGCCTCGCGCGTCTTGCACATGTTCTCCAGCCAATTCGGATCGGCGATCTCATCATCGTCGATAACCAGCAGTGACGTGAAATTTGGAAAGGCCTTCAGCGCGGTCAGCCATCCTGCGTTGTAGGCATTACAATTGCCGCGATCATGCGCGATGATCAGCAGGCCCGGAAGTTCGCCACTCTCGAACAGCGGTTTTGCTGCTTCCGCTCCCTCACGTTTTTCGGTTTCGTTCTCCATGACGACGATGGCAAAGCGCCGCGCGGTCACCTGGGCTTTGAGCGACAGCAGGGTTTTCAACAGATGTTCCGGACGTTTGAACGTCGGCAACGTCACCACGACATCGATCGTTTCCGGCTTGAGGCCGGGCGACTGCGCCGCAACGGTGATATTTTCTGGAAGGTCAAGATTCATTGCCGGAGTATTTATCCGTTATCCATGGTGACAACTTATAAGAGTTGGTTATTCAACATTTCATTACATTCTGCGATCAAATCAAATATTGAGAAATAAATCGTCGTGGAGAGCTTCAAGCCTTTGCATCTGCTGTTCGTAACATCGCTGGTACCGGATGGTAAGCCGACGACCGGCTATGAGATTGCCAACAAAGCGATCATCGATGGCCTTGTGCGTGCCGGCGCCCGCGTCACCGTGATCGGATTTGTCTGGCCCGGGAGCAAGCCGCTCGATCCGGACAACACAATCGTCCTCGGTGAAGTAGATGTGCGCAACGACACCGCGAACTTTGCGCAGAAGTTGCTTTGGTTCGGCAAAGCAATGATGTCGGGCCTCACGGTTTCCTCAGTAAAGCTGCGCGTCGTCACGAAGGAAACGTTCCGTACCGCAATCGCCTCGGTGGAGCCCTTCGACGCTTACGTGCTGAACGGCGTGCCACTGCCCGGGGCATTTGAGGACTGTTTCGACGACAAGCCGCAAATCTTCATCGCACACAATGTCGAACATCGCTCGGCGCGCGAGAATGCCGAAGCGGCCACTAGTCCGGTACAAAAATATCTGTTCAGCCGGGAGTCCCGGCTTCTGATGGGCCTTGAGAAGCGACTGTGCGGCCGGGCATCGTTCGTCTTCGCGCTCGCCGATGATGATATCGATGCGCTGGGTCTATCCGGAACCGGACGTGCCGCGGCACTTCCTCTCGTGACCGGCGCCGATACGGCGAAGAGCAAAGGACGCAAGATAGAACGCGATCTTGGCTTGATAGGGACTTGGACATGGCAGCCGAACCGTATTGGCCTTGAATGGTTCCTTCGCGAGGTCGCACCGCACCTTGACGAAGACATCGGCGTTACCGTTGCTGGAAGTACCCCGGCCGATCTCAAAGCTGCATGGCCTGATGTTAATTTCGCCGGTCGTGTGGCGGACGCTACGGATTTCGTCTGCGGCTGTGCCGTGATCCCGTTGATCAGCCGCGCCGGGAGCGGCGTCCAGCTCAAGACGATCGAAACATTCGAATTGGGTCTGCCTAGCGTCGCCACCGCGCTTTCTGTACGGGGCATCGCAGATATTCCGGATAATTGCATTGTCACCGATGATCCCGTCGGCTTTGCCAAGGCGGTAAACGCCATGGTGCCACGCGTGCGCGCAGGTGAGGATTTGACACGCGAGGGGGACGCCTTCCGCGCCGCGCAGTTGGCACGCTTCGACCAGCAGATAAGATTGGGACTGGACCGGCTTGAAACCCGGATTGCGAATGGGCGCGAAGCCGCATGAGTTTGGGCGAAACGGATATTCCACGTCGTTCTATCCTTGGTGTAGACGTTGTCGCGTTGCCTTGGGCGGACGCCATCGAAGTCATGCGGGAGCGTATCGCACAGCAACGCTTCGCGCTGGTCACCTGGCTCAATGCCCACAACGCCAATCTTGCGCAGGAGAATGTTGATTTCCGTCAGGCTTTGAACCAATTCCTCGTTCTCCCCGATGGCTTCGGGGTCGATATTGCCTCGAAACTCCTGCATGGCGCACCTTTTCCGGCGAATCTCAACGGTACGGATTTCACGCCCGCCCTACTTGAGGCAGAAACCAACCCTCTGCGTGTCGGCCTCATTGGCGCCCGCCGTGAAGTGGTCGAAAAGGCTGCGGAGAGCTTCAGGCAACTTACGCCCCAGCATGAAATCCGCGTGATCAGTGATGGCTTCTTTAAAAGCGAGCATCAGCCATACATTCTGCGTGTCTTGAAAGAATATCATCCGCATATCCTGCTCGTCGCTATGGGTGTACCGCGGCAGGAGATGTTCATGGCGAAGAACTTGACGGCCGAACATTGCACCTTGGCCTTTGGCGTTGGCGCGCTGTTTGATTTCATGGCTGGTGCTGTGCCACGGGCTCCCTTGATCGTGCAGAAGCTGCGCTTTGAATGGCTCTATCGCCTTGCTCAAGAACCCGGCCGGTTGTGGTATCGGTACATTGTCGGCAATCCACTTTTTCTGCTACGCGTCATACGGGCGAAATTCAAAGTCGGCGGGGGCGCATGACGAAAACGGCACTCGTTACGGCGAGTTATGCGCCCGATTTTGAGCGCTGCAGATTGCTCTGCGAAACAATTGATCGTTTCGTCACCGGCTACACCAGACACTATATTTTGGTCGAGCACCGCGACGTTGCACTGTTCAAGCAGCTGGAAAACCCGCGTCGTATTGTGATCGACGAGAACGATCTATTGCCCCGCTGGATCAGGCCGTTTCCCGATCCGAGCAATTTCGGTCGCCGCCGCATTTGGCTATCGCCGAGGACGATGCCATTGCGCGGCTGGCACGTGCAGCAGTTTCGCCGTATCGCCATTGCAGCACACACGGATGAGGACGCTTTCTTCTACATCGATTCCGATGTCGCTTTCCTGAAGCCTTTCGATTGTGCCTCGGTATGGCGTGGCAAAGATCTGAGGCTGTTCCGCCGCGATGGCGATCTGTTGCGTCCTGTGCCCGGTGATCAACTCATCTGGTCTGAACATGCGGGCCAGGTTCTCGGGCTTATCCCGGTGAGCCTAGCAGGACACGACTATATCGGCACTTTGATCGCCTGGCGGCGGGAAGCCTTGCTGACCATGTGCAACCACATCGAGAGGATCACCGGCCGCCATTGGATCGCGGCGATCGGGCGGTCGCGCCGGTTTTCCGAATGCATGATCTACGGCCGCTATGCCGATGAAGTGCTGATGGCCGAAGGGCACTATCATGACGCCGCTGAATTCTGCCGGGTCTACTGGTTTGCGCCTGCGCCAACGGACGCGGAGTTCCTTGCGTTCGTTGAAGCGATGACACCGGAACAGATCGCGATCGGCATGCAATCCTTCATCGGCGACGATACGGCCCGCATCCGGAAATTATTGACGTAGAAGGTCTCTGGAAGAACTGATCCTGATGAGGGATATGGTGGGGCTTTCGAGAACCGGAGCGCAGTGGACATTTTCGTCCATGAGCACCGGAAGCGCAGAAAGTCGCATCAGATAGCCATCAGGATCAATTCTCAGACGCGTCGGGCCGGCTTCTTGATGGCTCGATAGGTCAGGTATGCCGATAGCAGATACAGCACGGCGAACATGGCATTCAGCCAGATCATCCAGTCGTGGGTATCGAGAAACACGACAAGAATCCACGAAAGCAGTGCAGCCTTGGCGATGCCGAGCAACGCGAGATTAAGCGCACGCAAGCCAGATTGGCCACGCGCATAAAGGATTTCCGCCTGATACTCGATGAGATTGCGCAGTCCCGGTACGAGCAGGACCAAGGGCAGCAGCGAAACGACCGAGGCAACATTCGCTCCAAGCGCTCGCGGGAAAATGGCAAGGAAGATTGCAAGCGCCGCCAGACCGAGTGTCGAAACCAAAAATACTCCAAGCTCCAGGCCGCCCCGTATTTTGAGCGATTTCAGCATGTCCGGTGTTCGCATCAACTTTTGTACCAGCATCATGTTGAATGAGCGGACGGGGAGGGCGGTCAAATCGACGAGCCGCATGATGATCGCATAGACACCCGCCGTCTGTGGTCCGCCGACTGCAAGCACCAGCAGCTTGTCCATTTCGGACTGGACGTAGAACAGTACCTCGGCACCTGTGACGGCAAAGGAATCCGCCAGCCTGCGACGGTAGAGTTTGGGAATAAGCCGCAGCCGCACGCGCGGGTAGAAGAAGATGATTGCGACAAGAAGCGCAACGCCGTTCGCCCCCGCATACCACCAGCTCCATATTGCGAGGTTGGTCACGCTTGAGAACGCGAACAGCACTGCCGCTGCTGCCCGCAATGCCGTACCGATAATGACCAGCAATGCTGCCCGACCAAAGCGGTTCATGCCGTTATTGACGATGACCACGACTTCCAGCGACCGCCAAAGCAATGCTTCCGCTGCAACGATCACTGCAAAGGTGCCAAGCGCGAGATCTGCACCGAAGAAGACCAGATGCATCAGATAGGCCGCAAGAATGAAGATCGGCAACGACACGACGACCGCCGCGAGAAAGCCACCCGTATAGGCGCCAATCAATTGCGGCTTCACGGTGGAAATCCGGTAAAGCGGTGAAACAAAGCCGAAGGAGACGAGGCGTGATAGCACGACACCGGTTGCTGATGCCGTGGCAAACAGACCGAACTCCGCAATCGAAAGTGTATTGGCAAGGGCCACGAAATAGGCGAGCGAAATGACGAGCCGTCCCGCCGATCCACTGATCACGGAGAAATAATCGCGGATAAGCCCCGCATTGGCTTTCAGATGGCGTGCAACCAATTCCATGTCCTGCCGGATATGCCTGAATCAAGGCTGCGGGGAAAGCACTGTCTCAAGCGTGACTTCGCCGGATTTCTACATCAAAAGACTTAACGGCTTGTATTCTCAGGTCGAGGGCGTGCTATGAAGGACTTCATTGCACGACTTCTAACAATCATTGCATTTCACAGAATCGTATTTTCAAATTATATCATTTAGGCTATATTTATATGAATTGGATGGTGGAAACGCTTGATACAACTGTCGATGCCGAGATTGAGGAATTGCCTCCAGCACTACGATCAAGGCTCGTTCGTCTCATGGAAACAATCGAAAACGTTGGTCTTGAAAGGTTGCGGGAGCCGCACGTCAAACACTTGAGTGGTAAATTGTGGGAGTTGCGGGTGAAAGCGTCGGAGGGCATCGCTCGAGGTCTGTATGTGACGGTAAAGGGGAGGAAAGTCGTTATCCACCATGTTTTCGTTAAAAAGTCACAAAAAATACCAACCAAAGCGCTTGCCATGGCACAGGAACGAATGAAAAGAGTGATCTTATGACCAAGCTTGCAGAACTGAAAAAGAAATACATGAACGATCCGGAATTCCGCAAAGAGTATGATAAAGCGGATCTGGAATATTCGATAATTGAACTCTTGATACGTGCCCGTACCCAAGCAAAAATGTCACAAGAAGAGCTTGCGAAGCGAATGAATACTACACAATCCGCTATAGCGCGACTAGAAGGTGGTAAGGTTTCACCCTCAATTGCTACATTGCGACGCTATGCGGAAGCGACCGGGTCGAGACTGCATGTTGAGATTACACGGATGTAAGGGCATGGCTCTGATAATTAACGTTTTATTTTCCATAGAACTTTAGGTTGAATTAACTGTGGGTGTGGTGCCGCAATTGAATCGCGTTGGTTGGGCGATCGTGGAGTTGAAGTGGGAATGAGTAATCGCGAAAACGAGACGGCAAAGCGGCCGCGGCGCTCGCTTCTCTCGTTTGCCAGTCAGCCGGAATCGGCGGGAGAGACTCATGTCGATCCCGAACCCTTAATCACATCCATTCGCGGCGAAGACAATCTCGATCACTATCATCGCATGCGCGCTTTGCGCCTGGCAGCCGGCAGCGAAATCTCGCAACCATCATTGAGTGATATTACGGAGGACCTCAGTTCCGAAGAAGCCGAGCAAGATGCCGTTAATCGCATGCGTGCCGACATGGCCGCGATCAAGGCAGAGCTCAACCGCCGCGTCGATGCGGCCGAGCAAATTACGCCCCAGCGCGAAGAATCTTTGCCGTTGGTTGAAGAACCAGTCCGTGCCGAGCTGGAAACTCCAATCGCCACAGCACGATCTGAACCCGAGCCGATAGAGCAGTTTCAAGAAGAATTGGAACCGGTTTTCCGTCCGGAATTGCGTAAAAACAAAGAGGTGGAGCCGGACCCTGAACCTGCTGTCATACCGACGCCGGTGCACCGGCCTGCTCCGCGCAAAGTACAGTCGGTCGAATATCAAAGCGATGAATGGCGGCCACTCGTTGACCCGCGTATCGTTCTCAATCGCGTTGGCCGTTCCAAGGGACTGATTATCGCAACCACAATCATCGGTACGCTCCTTGGCGTTGGCTATGCGATGACATTGCCGAAGCTTTACGCGTCGACCGTTGAAGTGCTTGTCGATCCGCGGGATCTCAAGATCGTCGACAAGGAAATTTCGTCGAGCCAGCTGCCCGTCGACGCTTCGCTGGCTATCGCCGAAAGCCAATTGCGCGTCATTCAGTCGAGCAGTGTGTTGACCAAGGTGATCGATCGCACAGGACTTGCCAAAGATCCGGAATTCAATGGTGACCTCAAGGAGCGAGGCCTTTTTGCGTCGATCCAGGAGCTTTTTTCTACCGATAGCACGCCAGATGAGACAACGCGTGAAACCGTTCTCCTGCGCAATCTCTACGACCATCTTGAGGTGGAGCGAAGCACCAAAAATTTCATCTTCAATATCACTGTGAAATCAAGGGATCCGCAAAAGGCGGCCTTGATTGCCAATACCGTATCCGATGTTTTCCGCGAAGAGCAGGGCAACATTCAGTCCGATACTGCACGGCAGGCCACTGAGTCGCTGACAGCGCGCCTCAACGATCTGCGCGCAGGCGTTCAGGATGCCGAGAATGCCGTGCAGAAGTTCAAGGCGGAAAATGACCTTGTCGACGTACAGGGCAGGTTGATCAGCGATGATGAAATCACGCGCACAAATGACGAACTCACGCAGGCGCGCAACCAGACAATCCGCCTTAAGGCGCAGGCCGACTCTATCCGCAATACTTCCGTCGAAGGCGTCCTCGGCAACACACTGCCGGAAGAATTCCGCTCCGGTGTCATCGTCGCCCTTCGCTCGCAATATGGCGCACTGAAGCAACAGGCGGATGGCCTCGCCACCAAGCTTGGACCGCGCCATCCGCAACTCATTCAGGCCCAGTCCCAAGCGACCGGTGTTCGCAACGAAATCCGTCACGAGCTTGGCCGTATTGCATCTTCGGTGCAGGTGGAACTACAGCGTGCCACCCAGCAGGAACAGGACCTGTCGTCACGGCTGGCGCAGCTGAAAACGCGTACCGCCACCAACAACGAAGACATGGTCAAGCTGCGCGAGCTCGAACGGGAAGTTACCGCCAAGCGCGAAGTCTATGAAGCCTTCCTGTTGCGCGCAAAAGAAACTGGCGAACTCGAAGGCATGAACACCACCAATATCCGCGTCATTTCCCCGGCGCGTCCGGCGCTTGAAAGCACAGGCGGTTCGCGCAAGCTCGTTGCAATTGGCGGCCTGCTCGGCGGACTTTTGGCCGGTCTCGGTATCGCCGTGTTGCTCGGCATGATCGAAAGCTTCCGTGCCGGAAATCGCACGCCTGTTTATGTCGAAGATGAACCGCCAGTCGATCCGGTGCCGCCATCCGGTACGAAGCGTACCGTTTCGCCGGAAAGCGCCGGTCCTGTGTCCGCAGTGCCTGCTGAATCGCGGCTTGGCGCAGCAATCCGGCGCGCACAAACACGGTCCATGATGTCGGATAAATCCGAAATCGAGAATTCAGCGCATTCCGCTGATGACGAGGCGGCAATTGCCGAGTTTCTCTACGAACATGCTGACGCGCTGACCGAGCCACGCCATCATGACAATTCGAACATCGAGGAAATGTTGGCCGAGATCGCCAAGTTGCGCGAAGTCCTGAATCGACGTGCCGGCTGAGTTCTTATCTCCCCCCTTGCGGGGGAGAAAGCGATTTCAGCATCTTAGCCTCTTTGCTAAGTGCTAGAAATCGCAAGAGAGGGGATTTGCTTCACTGAACTACCCCCTCACTTGGATTTTCCAAGGATTTAGCGAAGAGGCTAAATCCAGGAAAATCCTTTCTCTCCCACAAGGGGAGAGATAATCGCCATCAGCCGTTGCGCATTACTTAATGCAATCTTGGTGTCGGGCCTTGCCCTTTGTCATCAATGACATAGCCGCGATAAAACCGGTCCAGCGTAAAGGGTGCAGACAGCGGATGCGGCTCATCCTTGGCGATTGTCCAGGCGAAGCATTTTCCTGAGATCGGCGTCGCCTTGAAGCCGCCGTAGCACCAGCCGGTGTTGAGATACATGCCCGGCAGCGGGCCCGTCGTGATGATGGGCGAGCCGTCCATGGTCATGTCCATGATCCCGCCCCATGAGCGTAGCAGCTTGACGCGCGCCAGCGCCGGGATAAGGGCAACGAACTCGCTCATCACATCCTCCACCACCGGCAGGTTGCCGCGCTGCGCGTAGGAATTATAGCCGTCGATGTCGCCGCCAAAGACAAGGCCACCCTTGTCCGACTGGCTGAAATAGAGATGACCCCCACCGAACGTCGCCACTGTATCGACCACAGGCTTCAGCGCTTCCGAGACGAAAGCCTGCAGCACATGCGATTCAAGTGGCAGGCGGTCGACACCAGCGCGCCGCATGAGCTCGCTGGTATGCCCGGCGACGGCACACCCAACCTTCTTGGCATTGATCGGCCCGCGTGTTGTCATGACGCCTGTGACCGTATCGCCGTCCTTCAGGAAGCTTGTGACCTCGCAATTCTCGATGATGTCGACGCCGAGCTGGTCAGCGGCGCGCGCGTAACCCCATACGACCGCATCGTGCCGTGCAGTTCCGGCACTACGCTGCATCAATCCGCCAAGAATGGGGAAGCGCACGTTGCTGCTGATGTCCAGTCCGGGGATAAGCTTCTTGATTTGCGCCGGATTCATCAATTCGCAATCGATGCCGTTGAGCCGCATCTGGTTGCCGCGCCGTGCGTAGACATCGAGCTGCGGCAGTGTGTGGGCGAGATTCACCACGCCGCGCTGCGAGAACATCACATTGTAGTTGAGGTCGTGCGACATGGTTTCCCATAGTTTCATCGACGCTTCGTAGAAATGCTGGTTCTCTGAAAGAAGATAGTTGGAACGGATGGCCGTGGTGTTACGGCCGATATTTCCGGATCCGAGCCAACCCTTTTCAACGACGGCGATATTGCGCATGCCGTGTTCCTTGGCCAAATAGTAGGCGGTAGCAAGCCCATGGCCGCCCCCGATGATCACCACGTCATAGGCTGGTTTCGGCTCGGGCTTGCGCCAGGCGGGTTTCCAGTCCTTGTTGCCGTTGAGGGCATTTTTCAAAAGGCTGAAAGCTGAATAGCGCATCATGAATTCCGGATTCGAATAAGATTTCGCGATCATGCTCGGATTCATCGCGTTCGCCAAGCCCTAAGAGCCCGTTTGGAAAGTCGCTGCGGCGAGGCACATGGCGTGGTTTTCGAGAACCGGAGCGCAGCGTACGTTAAGGTACGTGAGCACCGGAAGCGCAGAAAATCACATCAGATGACCGCCGCAGTAGATTTTCCACATGGGCTCCGAGCGTCGTATCATCGCATTGCTCTATAGAGACGCTTTCGCTATTGCGTCAGTGAACGCCGTTATGACGGTATTGTTGGCGCGTAAAATCAACAGAATGGCGCTCAAAACCGTGAACTTCCAGGAGCAGCACATGGCAGTGACGATCAATGGCAAGGAAATTGCCGAGGACGTGGTTTCGAAGGTCAAAGCTTCTGCCGCCGATCTGATCGAAACCAGCGGGATCACACCCGGCATCGCCGTTGTTATCGTTGGCGAGGACCCGGCCAGTCAGGTCTATGTTGCGTCAAAGGGCAGGAAGGCGCGTGAATGCGGTTTTCACTCCGTTCAATACACTTTGTCGGAAGATACTTCAGAGGACGAGCTCGTCGCGCTGGTTGAAAAGCTCAATGCCGACCAGTTGATTCATGGCATCCTCGTCCAGCTTCCTTTGCCGAAACATATCGATTCCGGCCGTATCATCCAGACCATCTCGCCAGACAAGGATGTTGACGGCTTCCATTTCGTCAACGTCGGCAAGCTGGGCACCGGCGAAATCGAGACGGCTTTCGTTCCCTGCACCCCCGCCGGATCGATGCTGTTGATCGAGCGTATCCTGGGACGCGATCTTTCCGGCCTCAATGCGGTGGTCATCGGCCGTTCCAACATCGTCGGCAAGCCGATGTTCAACCTTTTGCTCGCCCATAATGCCACCGTGACCATTGCCCATAGCAAGACCGAGGATCTGGCCGCCCTTTGCCGCACTGCCGATATTCTGGTTGCTGCCGTCGGCAGGCCGCAAATGGTCAAGGCCGATTGGGTCAAGCCCGGCGCAACAGTCATCGACGTCGGTATCAACCGCATTCCAGCCCCCGAAAAAGGCGAGGGCAAGACCCGCCTCGTTGGTGATGTGGACTTTGCCGACGTGTCAACGGTCGCTGGTGCTGTTACGCCAGTTCCGGGCGGTGTCGGGCCTATGACTATCGCCATGTTGATGGCCAACACGCTTGTCGCCGCCTATCGCTCGGTCGGCGAAGTGCCGCCGCGCTTCTGATCCATTTGCTCTTACAGGGAATCCGGTTAGAACAACGCATGCCAGAAGCCCTCAAAGTCACCAGAACCTTTGCCTTTCTGCTCGTCGACAGATTCCCGATGTTCAGCCTTGCAGCGGCCATCGATACCATGCGCACGGCCAATCGCATGTCGGAGGAGGCGTTCTATTCCTGGACTACCGTCTCCGCCAATGGTGCAGCGGTGACCGCTTCGAACGGACTGCAGATCAATGTGCAATATGCGCTGGCGGATTTGCCCAGCGCCGACATCACCTTCATTTGTGCCGGGCTGACGACCGAGTTTGACGACAAGGCCAAGGTCATCGCCACCTTGCGCACTCTGGGACGTCGCGGTGCCGTGCTCGGCGGACTGAATGTAGGTAGCTACATTCTGGCGGAGGCGGGGCAGTTGGAAGGGCATCGCTGCACCATACACTGGGAAAATCGCGCTGGTTTTCAGGAGCGATTTCCGCAGATCGAGTGCACCGGTAATGTCTTCGAAATCGATCGAAAGCGCTACACCTGCGCCGGAGGCACGACTTCGATAGATTTGATGCTGGAGATCATCAAGCAGGACTTCAGCCCGGCTCTTGCCAATGAAGTGGCGAACCAGTTCCATCATGAACGCATTCGCTCGCAGACCGACCGCCAGCGCGTCGGCCCCGAACGTGATCTCACCGGCAAGTCGGAAAAGCTGCGCAAGATCGTCGAACTCATGGCGGACAATCTCGAACAACCGAAATCAGCTGTGCGTCTTGCCAAGGCTGTTGGCCTGTCGGTCCGGCAGGTGGAGCGGTTGTTCCTGCGCCATCTCAACATGACGCCGGGGCGCTACTATATGAGCCTGCGCCTCGAGCGGGCGCGCGAACTGTTGCGCCAGACCCATTCGCCTATCCTGGATGTGGCGCTGGCGACGGGCT
This sequence comes from Candidatus Phyllobacterium onerii, assembly GCF_028331445.1. Classification (GTDB taxonomy): domain Bacteria; phylum Pseudomonadota; class Alphaproteobacteria; order Rhizobiales; family Rhizobiaceae; genus Phyllobacterium; species Phyllobacterium onerii. The sequence goes on from NZ_JAQMHX010000001.1 coordinate 217,369, forward strand.
TCACGTCGCATTCCTATTTTGCCCAAAGCTACCGGGCACAATTCGGCCGCTCACCCTCGGACGAGCGCCGCACAACCTATTGATCCTTGGCGGGGCCGATGGCTTCGAGATCGGTGAGGGCAAAGCCGGCATCCTTTGTCAGGATCGGCGCACGATGCGATTTTGCAGATGCATAATGGAAGCAATCGGCAAGGTTCAACGCGCTGTTGCGATTGGTGGCTGGGTTATGGTGTCGCCCATAACGCTCGAATGCTTGTAACGCGGATGACAAGTCGTCATTTGAGACAGCAACAACCTCGATGTTCGTTTCATTGATAAATACTGTTACCAGCGATTGAGCTTGCGACATGGCGATGCCCTTCTTGCCGAAGAGGGCAGCAGTGGTTTCCCACACCGCTATAACCGATGTGATGAGCTGTGAGTCTGTATCTTTAAGACGTCCCGTATACGTTTCCGCCCCCGGCTCGTTCAGCAAGATAGCGACCATAACCGATGCATCGACAAACATTAATAATCGCCGCTGAGTTCGTCAAAAAATGCCTTGTCGATGACAACCCCATCCCTGTCAGGGTAGGCCGCTATCTTGTCTTGTATTACTTTTATACGCTCCAAAAGCGGAACTTCCTTGTCGGTAAGCCGCAGTTCCCTTTCCAGCGCGAGCTTCACGGCTTCGGTTTTGGTGATGTGCTTACGGGCCGCGAGCTTTGCCGCAAGCTGGTTCACCTCTTCGTTGCGAATATTCAATGGCATGACAAACCCTCGTGTGTAGACAGCAATATAGGAGCGTCTACACACGAGTACAATACGACTAAAGGCCAAACACCGAAGCGCCGTTTTCCGCCTTTCCAACAACATTGCGGAAGGCTGCGAATAACTCGCGCCCCATGCCGTAGCTGTTGTGGCTGATATCAACGTCCGGCGTCGGGCGCGCTGCGAGGACCTCCGGATCCTCCAGCACGTCGAGCGTACCGATTTCCGCATCGAGCCGAACAACATCGCCATCCCGGATCTTGCCGATGATGCCGCCATCGAGCGCTTCAGGCGTCACATGAATTGCCGCCGGAACCTTGCCGGATGCGCCGGACATGCGTCCGTCCGTCACCAGGGCAACCATATGGCCGCGATCCTGCAGCACGCCGAGGGCAGGGGTGAGCTTGTGCAGTTCAGGCATGCCATTGGCGCGAGGCCCCTGGAACCGCACGATCGCAACGAAATCGCGGTCGAGCTTCCCGGCCTTGAAGGCATCCTGCAGCGCTGCCTGGCTATCGAAGACGATTGCTGGCGCTTCAATGATGTGCCGGTCGGCTTTGACGGCGGAGGTCTTTATCACCGCCGTGCCGAGGTTGCCCTTGAGCATCTTGAGACCACCCGTAACCTGGAACGGCTGCTTGCAGGTCGACAGCACTTTTTTGTCGGCGCTTTCCGCGGCGACCGGCTCGCGCACGACCGTACCGTTTTCACCGAGCTTCGGCTCGATCGTATAGGCGCGCAAACCCTCTGTTCCGCCCCAGACCGTCTTGACGTCCTCGTGCAAGAGGCCGCCATCAAGCAACTCACGTATGATATAACCCATGCCACCGGCGGCATGAAAATGGTTCACGTCGGCCAAACCATTGGGATAAACGCGCGCCAGCAACGGCACAACGTCGGAAAGGTCGGAAATGTCCTGCCAGGTCAGCTTGATGCCGGCAGCGGCAGCCATGGCGACAAGATGCATCGTATGATTGGTCGAGCCACCCGTGGCGTGCAGACCGACAACGCCATTGACGATACTGCGCTCATCGATCATTTCACCGACCGGCGTGTATTCATTGCCAAGCGCCGTGATCGCAAGTGCCCGCTTTGCGGCTTCACGCGTCAGTGCGTCGCGCAAGGGCGTGCCTGGATTGATGAAGGACGAACCCGGCATATGCAGGCCCATGATCTCCATCAGCATCTGGTTGGAATTGGCTGTGCCGTAAAACGTGCAGGTGCCGGGTCCATGATAGGACTTGGATTCGGATTCGAGCAGCTCTTCGCGGCCGACCTTGCCTTCCGCATAGAGCTGGCGCGTCTTGGCCTTCTCGTCATTGGGGAGGCCGGTGGTCATCGGGCCTGCAGGAATGAACACTGCTGGCAGATGGCCGAACGTCAGCGCACCGATCACGAGGCCCGGCACGATCTTGTCGCAGACGCCGAGATAGACCGCCGCGTCAAACATGTCGTGCGACAGTCCAATGGCGGTTGCCATGGCGATGACATCGCGTGAGAACAGCGACAGCTCCATGCCAGGCTGGCCTTGCGTCACGCCATCGCACATGGCGGGAACGCCGCCCGCAACCTGCGCTACGCCGCCAGCTTCCTTCGCTGCGGCCTTGATCAGGTTGGGATAGGTCTCAAACGGCTGATGCGCCGAGAGCATGTCATTATAGGAGGTGATGATGCCAAGATTGGCTATTACATCGCCAGCGAGCGCCGCCTTGTCGGAAGGGCTGCAGGCCGCAAACCCATGGGCGAGATTGGCGCAGGCGAGTGCCGAACGCTTTGGCTTGCGCGATGCAGCTTCGCGAAGATGATCGAGATAGACATCACGCGTCGGCCTCGACTGCTCACAAATGCGGTTGGTAATGCTTTTCACCCGCTGAAGAACGGTCATATCATGTCTCCTTATGGCGTTTGCCAGGAAGTTTGGGAGCCTTCCCGGCAATCACACGCTCCGAGCCTCAGGGAGCCCAGAAAATCTCGAGCTCGATCGGCTCGTATCGCAATATCGCACGTATCGGCATATCGGTTGTCGCGCCACGTCCGAGAGCCGCCTCAAGGGTCGTACGCTTGCCCGCACCTTCAATATGCAGCGCCACGAAGCGTGCATTGACGATCACCGGTAGCGTCAGCGTCAGCCTTGGCTCGCCTGCGCCTTCCGCATGCATCGGCAGCACCAGCGCCGGCTGATCCGGCGAAATCGCGTCGCTCAACTGGTCTCCACCAGGAAAGAACGACGCGGTGTGACCATCGCCACCCATGCCGAGAATGACGACATCGAATGGCTGTCCAAGCTTGGCGATCGCCTCTGCTGCTATTTTAGCACCTTCTTCGGCATCCGGCGCCTCATTGTAGAGACTGGTGAAATTCGCCTGGGCGGCTTTGTTTTGCAGAAGCATTTCGGTCACGAGCTTCTGGTTTGAACGGTCGCTGGTCGGCGGTACGAAGCGCTCGTCCACCAGCGTGATCGTGATCTTGTCCCACCGCAAATCCTTGAGTGACAGCGCCTTGAAAAAGCGGGCAGGGGTTGTGCCGCCCGATACGGCCAGCACAGCCTTGCCGCGCGCTTCCACTGCGTCCACCAGCCGTGCCGCGACGGTCGAAGCGAGGGCTTCGGCAAGCGCATTGCCATCGGCAAAACTGTTCAGTCGCGGATCTGCTGTCATTGAATCATTTTACTCAGGTTCATGCCATGTGCGATTGTCGCGTTCGATTAGAGCGATGGCCGCCGATGGGCCCCATGTGCCGGCGGTATAGCCTGCCGGCGGCTGTTCGGTTTCGGCCCACGCCTTCAGGATCGGGTCGACCCATTGCCACGCCGCGACCACTTCGTCGCGCCGCATGAACAGTGTCTGGTTGCCGCGCACCACGTCCATGATCAGCCGTTCATAGGCATCGGGGCTACGCGCGGTGAAGGATTCGGCAAAGGTCATGTCCAGAGGAACGTGACGCAGGCGCATGCCACCCGGACCAGGGTCCTTGATCATCATCCACTGCTTGACGCCCTCGTCCGGCTGCAAGCGGATGACGAGCTGGTTGGCGACAACGCGGCCGGCACCCTCACCGAAGATCGAATGCGGGATTGGCTTGAACGACACGACGATTTCGGAAGCACGTGATGCCAGGCGCTTGCCCGTACGCAGATAAAACGGCACCCCGGCCCAGCGCCAGTTGGCGATTTCGGCCTTGATGGCGACAAATGTTTCGGTGTTGCTGGGGTGTTCCAGCTCTTGTATGTAGCCCTTCACCGCGCCGCCGGAAGAAGCGCCAGCGCGATATTGGCCGCGGACAGTAAGCTCGTCGGCGTTCTTCGACGTTATCGGGCTCAGCGAACGCAGCACCTTCAACTTTTCATCGCGCACCGCATCCGCATCCATAGATGCCGGCGGCTCCATCGCTACGAGGCAGAGCAGCTGCATGATGTGATTTTGCACCATGTCGCGAAGTGCACCCGCCGTATCGTAATAGCCAGCACGATTTTCCAGCCCGACAGATTCAGCAACGGTAATCTGCACGTGGTCGATATGAGCGGAATTCCAAAGAGGTTCATACAGCGCATTGGCAAAACGCAGCGCCATCAGGTTCTGCACGGTCTCCTTGCCGAGATAATGATCGATGCGGAAAATCTGCTGTTCGTGAAAAACGTGGCCGATCGTATCATTGAGTGCGATGGCTGACTGAAGGTCGCGGCCAATCGGCTTCTCGACGATAATACGCGTATGGTCATGGACCAGCTTGTAGCTTTTCAGGCGGCTCGAGATATCGGCGAAGAGGGATGGGCTGACGGCAAGATAAAAGGCGCGGACGCGTTTGGTATCATTGCCGATTTCAGTCTTCAGCTCTTCCCAGCCATTGTCGGAAGTGGCATCGACCGCGACATACGACAAGCGTGCCAGGAACTGATCGACCTGCTTCTGGTCGAATTCGGTCGGCTTCACGAATTCCTTGATCGCGTTTTCCGCGAACTTGCGGTAGTCGTCGTCTGACATGGGCGAACGGGAGGCGCCGATGATGCGGGTCGGTTCTGAAAGCTGGCCACCGCGCTGGCGTTGATAAAGCGCCGGGATCAGCTTGCGCTCGGCAAGGTCGCCGGTACCTCCGAACACGATGCAATCAAAGGGGTCAACCGGGATGATCTGACTTGTCATGGGAGAGTCTCGCTATGCCTGACTTTGCGCATTCGTAAATGCGGGTTGTATAATCTAATCGATTTAAAATGACCAGTCCTGAAGCACAAACTGCGTCAAAATGCATTTCCAATTCGTGTCCTTTCCAATAGTCTTGCAACGAATGGGATGTCATCATGGTACATAATCTATCCAGAGTTGTCGCACAGGATAAGACCTTCCTGAATATCATAAATGGCAGACCTGTCGCCGCATTAAGCCAGGAAACAATCACTGTTTTGTGTCCGTCCGATGGCTTGCCCTTCGCGACCATCCCGGCTGACGATGCCGAGGATGTGGATCGTGCCGTACGCGCCGCGCGCGAGGCCTTCGATCATGGTCCCTGGTCAAGGATGCCAGCCTTCGAGCGCGGCAGGCTTTTGACCAGGCTTGGACAGTTGATCGAACAGCACGGTGATGAACTTGCCGCGCTCGAATCGCGCGATACCGGCAAGCCAATTCGCCAAGGCAAAGCCGATGTTGCTGCTGCCATGCGTTACTATGAATTCTATGGCGGTGCGGCCGACAAGATCCATGGCGATACGATCCCGTTTCTCGATGGCTACACGGCGCTGACCCTGCGCGAACCGCACGGCGTCGTTGCCGGGATCATTCCGTGGAACTATCCGATGCAGATCATGGCACGGGTGGTTGGCGCGGCGCTTGCCATGGGCAACACGCTGGTCATCAAGCCAGCCGAAGACGCATCGCTCTCGACGATCCGTATCGGCGAACTTGCCATCGAGGCGGGTTTCCCGGATGGCGTCCTCAATGTCATCACCGGCTATGGCCGCGAAGCCGGTGCAGCTCTTTCAGCACATCCCGATGTTGACTATGTGACATTCACCGGTTCTCCCGCAACTGGCACAGCCATCCAGCAGGCCGCTGCCGCGAACAATCGCGGCATTACGATGGAACTTGGCGGCAAGTCACCGCAGATTGTCTTTGCCGACGCGGATATTGAAAAGGCGCTCCCGGTTCTCGTCAATGCAATCATCCAGAACGGTGGGCAGACCTGTTCGGCCGGTAGCCGCATTCTTATCGAGCGTCCGATCTATGATCAGGTCGCCGCAGCGCTGGGCGAGCGTTTCGGCAGGCTCGTTGCCGGCCCGCACGATGCCGATCTCGACCTTGGGGCGATGATCAATCCGGCACAGAAACGCAGGGTTGAAAATTACGTCACGTCGGCTGCCGAAGCAGGCATCGATGTCATTGCGCAAGGTTCTATCGACGTCCACGCCCCGGCAACGGGCTACTATGTGGCACCAGTACTGTTCGGTGCCGTCGATCCGACGGCCATTATCGCCCAGGAGGAGGTTTTCGGCCCGGTGCTCACGCTGTTCGCGTTTGACGACGAGCAGGAGGCCATAAGGCTCGCCAACCACACGGACTATGGCCTCGTCGCCGGAATCTGGACCAAGGATGGCGCGCGCCAGCATCGCGTTGCCAAGCGCGTGCGTGCGGGTCAGGTCTTCGTCAATGCCTACGGCGCGGGCGGTGGCGTCGAACTACCATTTGGCGGCTTCAAGAAATCCGGTCATGGTCGAGAAAAGGGTTTCGAGGCCCTCTACGACATGTCCGCGACCAAGACGATCATCTTCCGTCACGATTGATCAAATCCACCTATGAAGCATGTATGAGGAGAAGACATGAAGCGTTTGGCAGGCAAGACAGCAATCATCACCGGAGGAGCATCCGGCTTTGGCGAGGCAATGGCCAAGCGCTTTGCCGGGGAAGGGGCCAATGTCGTTGTTGCTGATCTGAACCTTGTGGGTGCCGAAAAGGTCGCCGCGGATATCGGCAAGACCTCCGTTGCCGTTCATGCCGACGTGACGCGCAAGGAAGAGGTGGACACCATGGTAAATGCCGCGATGGACGCGTTTGGCCGGATCGACATTATGGTGAACAATGCCGGCTTCACCCATCGCAATGGCTCGATGCTCGGCGTCGACGAGGCAACGTTCGATCTCATCACCGGTGTCAATATGAAAGCGATTTACTACGCGGCGCTCGCCGTGGTGCCTATCATGGAAAGGCAGGGCGGTGGCTCTATCATCACGACCGCCTCGACAGCGGGCCTGCGCCCGCGTCCTGGTCTCACCTGGTACAATGCGTCGAAGGGCTGGGCGATCAGCGCCACCAAATCCATGGCGATCGAACTTGCACCGAAGAATATCCGGGTCAATTGCCTCTGCCCGGTCGCGGGCGAAACCCCGATGCTCGGCCTGTTCATGGGTGAAGACACGCCGGAAAAGCGTGCGCAGTTCAAGGCGACGGTTCCGCTTGGCCGCCTGTCCACCCCGCTCGACGTCGCCAATGCCGCATTGTGGCTTGCCTCGAGCGAGGCAGACTTTATTACCGGTGTTGCACTGGAAGTTGATGGCGGGCGCTGCATCTGATCGAACGATAAACCTTGAAACATGGGCTAGGTGGGCTACATTATCAAAGCAAGTCCAGGAAAAGTGCGAAGCGGTTTTCCGTCCGGAATTGCGCAAAACAAAGGACTAGAGCAATTCCGTGTTTCGAAGAAAAACGAAATTGCTCCAGTGTAGCCGAATTTCCCCCTGTGCTGCCCTGGCCCCCTCGGACCCCCGTGGCGCTTCCATCTTTCAAGGACATCAACATGACATCGAAACCTGTCTGGTTCATCACTGGCTGTTCAACCGGCTTTGGCCGCGAACTTGCGCGCCATACGCTTGAGCTTGGTTATCCGACCGTTGTCACCGCCCGCAACGTTTCACAGATCGAAGACATTGCCAAAGGCCATGAGGACAACGCGCTGTTGCTGAAGCTCGACGTGACCAAGCCTGAGGATATTGAAAACGCCGTCAAGGCCGCGACAGAGCGTTTTGGCCGCATCGACGTGCTCGTCAACAATGCGGGCATCGGCTATTTTGCCTCCTTCGAGGAGAGCGAGATGGAAGAAGTGCGTCAGATGTTCGAGATCAACGTCTGGGGTCTTGCCAACATGACGCGAGCAGTCCTGCCGACCCTGCGCAAACAGCGCTCGGGCACTGTCGTGAATATCTCTTCGCAAGGCGGGTTGGTGGCCAACCCAGCTGTCAGCTTCTACACTGCGACCAAATTCGCCGTAGAAGCTCTGTCGGAAGCTCTTTCAAAGGAAATCGCGCCCCTCGGGCTCAAGGTGCTTATCGTCGAGCCAGGTCCATTCCGCACCGATTGGGCCGGCCGCTCCGCCAATGAAGCCAAACACACGATTGAAGATTATCGCGCCACCTCCGGTCAGCGTGCCGAGATGATCCGCAACATCAGCGGCAATCAGCCGGGTGATCCGGTCCGTGCAGCCAAGGCGATCGTCCAGGCGGTCGAAGCCAAGGATCCGCCGTTGCGCCTGCTGCTCGGCAAACAGGCTTTCCAGAACGCCCATGCCAAGATTGCCGACCTTCAGAAGGATTTCGGCGCTTGGGAAAAGGTGACCTTGGGTGCGGATTATCCGGACGCTTGAGCCACGACCGGGTAGGCAAAAAAATGGCCGGCGAAAGCCGGCCAGTTTGTTTTAATGCCTGCTTCTTGGGTGTGTTGAAACTCCTGTCAGCGCGAGCCTAGATTAGATGCCGCAAAATCAGGAACAGCGTGAACGACAGCGCGATCGAGACCGGCAAGGTCAAGATCCACGCCATCGCCAGGTTTCGCACGGTTGACATCTGCAACCCTGAACCATTGGCGACCATCGTACCGGCAACGCCCGACGACAGGATGTGTGTCGTACTCACCGGCAAGCCCAGACTATCCGCGGTAAAGATCGTCCCCATCGCCACGAGTTCTGCCGATGCGCCTTGCCCATAGGTCAGGTGCGTCTTGCCGATCTTTTCACCGACAGTGACGACGATGCGCTTCCAGCCGACCATGGTGCCAAGACCGAGAGCTAGCGCCACGGCAACCTTCACCCATGTCGGAATGAACTTCGTCGCGTTGTCGATGGCCTTGTGATAGGACTTCACGGCCGTCATTTCTGCATCCTGCAGCGGCAGGGGCTTCTGTTTCTCGACCAGTTTCAGCGCCTCGCCGATCAGGTACATGTCATTGCGCGTGTTGCTGACCATGCCGTTTGGCACGTTGGCGGCCGAACCGTAGGGCGAGATCGACGCGCTCGTCTCATCGATGAAGCGCGGCAATGCGGCGGACATCTCGTCGCTCCATGTCTTGGTGCGAACCGCATTGTTGACCACCTCTCGGGCATCGGTCACTGCAATTTCCGGCTTGGCGTACTTGTGTAACGCCGTGCTCGCCGCTGTGGAAGCGGCCTTATAGGCTTCAAGATAATTGACGTCCGGCGTGCGGTTCAGGGCAAAGGCGGTCGGAACGACGCCGATCAGGATCAGCATGATCAGCCCCATGCCCTTCTGGCCGTCGTTCGAGCCATGGGCAAAGGAAACGCCTGTGCAGGTGAAGATGAGCAGAGCCCGGATCCACAGGGGCGGCGGGGTGTTGCCCTTCGGCGCCTCATAAAGCGCCTTGCTCTTGACGAGGACCTTCATCACCAGCAGAAGCAGCGCGGCGACGCCAAAGCCAACGAGCGGTGATATCAAAAGAGACATGCCGACTTCGGTCGCCTTGGACCAGTCGACGCCGCTCGTCACGGTGCCAGCCGGAGCCAGAAACTGGTTGGCAAGACCCACGCCGACGATGGATCCGACCAGGGTGTGCGAGCTTGAAGAAGGAATGCCCAGATACCAGGTGCCGAGGTTCCACAGGATCGCAGCGATCAGCAGCGAGAACACCATCGCGAGACCGGCGCTGGAGCCGACCTGCATGATCAGTTCCACCGGCAGCAGCGAAATGATACCGAAAGCGACAGCGCCGCTCGCCGTCATCACGCCGAGGAAATTGAAGAAACCAGACCAGATCACAGCAAGTTCGGCGGGCAGCGAATTGGTGTAAATCACCGTCGCCACGGCGTTTGCCGTATCGTGGAAGCCGTTGACGAACTCGAAGCCGAGCGCGATGAGCAGCGCCAGACCGAGAAGTATCCACGGCACCGCAACCGAGCTCGTCAACTCATTGGTGAGGGAATAACCGACATAGACAAGCCCGGCGAGGAGGATGGCAACTACAGCATAATTCGGCCATTGACCGAGACTGCTTGGTTTGTCGAGTGGATGCTCAGCGCGCAGACCGGCATCAGTTGCGTTACTTACCGTCATGACCAGATCCCCAAATGGTTAATGACGAAAGGCTATGACCCTCACGTGAACCCTTGATGACAAGACGAGGCTCAATTCGGACTACCTTCGTTGTAGACCGCCTACTCCTCCGTCATGACGGAGAGGGGGAGCGCTATGACAACTTGCGCGAAACGCCCGGAAACACTATCGCTTTTCAAACACAAAATTTTGGAAGCGCCATGCATAAAGTCGTCATCAGCGGTACGGGCGTTTTCACGCCGGAACAGTCGATCAGCAATGCCGAACTGGTGGAGGCGTTCAACACCTATGCCACGCGGCAGAATGAGCTCTACGCCGACGAGATCACCGCAGGAACACGCGCGCCGATAACCATGTCAGCGGAGGATTTCATCGTCCGCGCGTCCGGTATCGAAAACCGCTATGTCCTCAATAAATCCGGCATCCTCGATCCGGAGATCATGCACCCGGTCCTGCCCGAGCGCGCAGACGAGGATCTGTCTGTCATGGCACAGATCGCCGTACATGCCGCCAGTCTTGCCCTCGCCAAAGCCGGGCGGGATGTGTCGGACGTCGATGCGGTGATCTGCGCCGCTTCCAATCACGAACGCCCCTATCCGGCCATTGCCATCGAGGTGCAGCAGGCGCTGGGCATAGAAGGCTTCGGCTTTGACATGAATGTCGCCTGCTCGTCGGCCACCTTCGGTATCCAGGCGGCCGCTGACATGATCCGTTCCGGTTCGGCCCGCGCGATCCTCATGGTCAACCCGGAGATTTGCTCGGCGCATCTCGAATGGCGTGACCGCGACTGTCATTTCATCTTTGGCGATGTCTGCACCGCCGTGCTGCTCGAGCGCGATGATCTGGCCACCGCCAAGGACCGCTTCGAGATCGTCTCGACCCGCTGCCTGACGCAGTTCTCCAACAACATCCGCAACAATAATGGCTTCCTGCGCCGCACGCGAGAAGGCCACATGACCGACCGGCGCGACATGCTGTTCAAGCAGGAAGGGCGCAAGGTATTCAAGCAGGTGGTGCCGATCGTCTCCGATCTGATCCTCACCCATCTCGCCGACGAAAACATCGCGCCCGCGCACCTGTCGCGGCTCTGGCTGCACCAGGCCAACAAGGGCATGAATGACCTGATCGGCGTCAAGGTGCTCGGCCGCGAGCCCGAACCGGGCGAGCAGCCCAACATCCTGCAGGACTACGCCAATACATCATCGGCCGGCTCGATCATCGCCTTCTCGAAATATTCCGACGATCTGGCTCCCGGCAGCCTCGGCGTCATCTGCTCGTTCGGCGCGGGGTATTCGGTGGGCAGTGTGATTGTGCGGAAGGTTTAGGAGACAGGGCACGATAGAAACCAGGAGAGATCCTTGATGGCTCTCCTGGTTATCGTTCGTGGTGAAATGCTAAAGGTCAAATACTTGGTGAGTACCCGGGACACCAACGCCCAAAAATTGCACAGTTAAGAAGCCAGTCTGGCCATCGTCGGTTATAGTGTATACTACACTATTGTCGCCAGACGTATTAGCTGCTTGGATGTTGCCAAACCCAATATGCAATTCGCGCAGGTCGATTTTATCACCTTGGTTGTCGGAGAATGCGTTTATCCTGTCACCGTTCAGATCGGCCACGGATGCGTAGAAGAACGTGTCGCGTCCACCCTTTCCATCCATGGTATTTGCCGAGGCATTACCCCAAATGTGGTCATTGAACTCTGTGCCGAACACATTCTCGATGCTATCATATTCATCTCCGAGCGCATCATGGTCACCCTTTCCCGTTTTGAGATTGATCGTAGCGCCGCCATGGTCGCCAGGACTAGCGGAATAGTCGACGGTATCAGTTCCATTTCCGCCAAACATCTTGTTGAACCCGCGGCTGTAGTAGAACGTATCGTTGCCGTCGTCCCCGAAGAGCTTATCGTCGCCGGCCTCGCCATAAATCTTGTCGTCTCCTGCATCGCCGTGAATGGTGTCGACACCGTCGCCGCCATACAGCACATCGTTGCCGCCGCCGCCGTTTATGGTGTCATCACCGCCCATACCGAGAAGCTTGTTGGCGCCGGCATTACCTGTCAGCGTATCGTTGAACTCCGAGCCGACGAGATTTTCGAAGCCCACTAGCAGAGTTCCAACTGACACGTCACCCGTAGCATGACCACCCTGCGCCACGCTGAGCCCTCCAAGGTTATTGAGCGTGACTGTGACACCGGCATCCGAGTTGAGATAGCCGAGCGTGTCATTCACGCCGAGACCGAGTTCGACGAATGTGTCGGCTCCCGCGCCACCCTCAATGTAGTCGTCGGCGAGCGTGCCGGTGATAGTGTCATTGCCTCCCAGCCCCTCGTAGTAATGATCACTGAGAGTTGTAGTAAGAAATGTTTGGGTGTCATTACGACCCGTTCCGATCGTCCCCGTCACGCCGCCTACGCCAAGAATAACTTTATAAGTTTCGGATAATGTTGCCATAATTAAATCCTCCCCGTTGGTGAGAGGGCAAGCGCTGCCCTCTCGGGCTGCGGGGCGGTCAACCATTATGGGGCCTTGAACCCCACAGTCGCAGTATAAGAGTATATACCTATATTTAGTTACATCCAAGTATAATCCTTAATATCTAATGCATAATTCAGAATAACTACCGAAAACATATACTTAGACGCAAGAATTGTTCATTTTTTATTTGGAAAAAGCTAAATTCTGTCCATCAGTGCGTACCAACTCAGCGCCAGAAACAACAGCGGCGCCCTGAAGGTTCGTCCGCCCGGAAAGGCCGGCACTTTCAGCTCCTCCAGCAGTTTCAGCCGGTCACGGTTGCCGGCGATGGTCTCGGCATAAAGCTTGCCGACGAAATTCGACAGCATCACCCCATGCCCCGAGTAGCCGCCCGCCGAGATCACGTTCGGCATGACCTCGCGCACAAAGGGCTGGCGCGGCAGGGTAATGCCCACCGATCCGCCCCAGGCCTGCGTGATTTCGACGTCGGCGAGCGCCGGGTAAATCTCGGCGATCTGGCGGCGGATATGCGTGCTGATGTCAAGCGGGTTGTCCGCCGTATAGGCCTCGCGCCCGCCAAACAGGAGCCGCCCATCTTTCGAGCGGCGGAAATAGCGCACGACGAAGCGGGAATCGTCGACACTCTCGCCGCCCGGCAGCACCGGACTATCGGACCCGAGCGGCACCGTCGCGCCGATGAACGAGCGGATCGGCATCACATGCGAGGCGCTGATGGGTTCGAGATTGCCGCCATAGGCATTGACGGCGATCAGGCACTTCGCCGCCGTCACATTGCCGAAGGGCGTCGTGACAGTCACGCGGCCGTTTTCGGATTTGATCCCGGTTACCTTGCTGTTCTCGTAGAGATGCGCGCCGGCCTGCGCCGCGGCCTTGGCCGTGCCGATCACCAGCTTCATCGGCTGGATATGGCCGGTGCCCTTGTCGTATGTTCCGCCGAGATAGCGCGTCGAACCAAGCCGTTCCGCGGTTTCCGCGGCATCCATGTAGTGGATGTGCGGATAGCCGAAGCGCGTCGCCATCAGTTCCGCGTGCGCCCGATAGTCCTTCAGGTAGCGCTTCTTGTGCACGACGGACATTTGTCCCGGCACATATTCGATGTCTATCTTGTGCGTCTCGGCAAATTGCAGAAGATGGCTTTTCGCCTCTTCGGCAAGATCGAAGAGCGCCTTGGCGCGGGTGAAACCATATTGCGCCTCGAGCTCTTCTGCCCAGGCGCGCTGGCCGGTACCGAGTTGGCCGCCATTGCGCCCCGATGCGCCATCGCCGAAGCGCCAGGCCTCGAGCAAAACCACGTCGACACCCGCCGACGCCAGATGCACGGCGGCGGAGAGGCCGGTAAAGCCGCCGCCAATGATCACGACATCGGCACTGCGCGATCCATCCAGCGCCGGATATTCGATTCGGTCATCGATCGCGGTTTCGTACCAGGAGATGCCGGGGGAAATGGGTGATTGGTAGGGCATGCTCAAACGTTCAGCAGCAAGAACTCGCGTTCCCACGGGCTGATGACCTCCATGAAGGTCTCGAACTCGGCGCGTTTGATTGCGGCGTAGGTGATTGCGAAGGATTCGCCGAGCATGGCCACCAGTTCCCTGTCCTGCTCGAACAGGATTGTCGCCTCGATCAACCCGCGCGGCAATTCGATCAGATTGTCGTTGACCGTCGTGGAGGCAGGCTCGTCCGGCTCGATCTTGTTGTTCATGCCGATCAAGCCGCAGGCGAGCGATGCCGCCAGTGCCAGATATGGGTTGGCATCGGAGGAGGGGATACGGTTTTCGACACGTCGCGCCGCAGGGTCCGAGCGCGGCACGCGAAAGGCCGTGGTACGGTTGTCATAGCCCCATTTGACATTGACGGGCGCGGAGGCCGCCGGTGTCAACCGCCGGTAGGAATTCACGTAAGGCGCAAACATCACGAGCGAAGCCGGGACATGTTTCTGCATGCCGCCAATAAAATGCCGGAACGCCGGGCTTTCCGTGCCATCCGGGTTGGAGAAAACATTGCGCCCGGTTTTCTTGTCGATGATCGACTGGTGGATATGCATCGCGGAACCCGGCTGGCCCTGAATGGGCTTCGCCATGAACGTCGCATACATGTCGTGCTTCAATGCGGCTTCACGAATGGTGCGCTTGAACAGGAACACCTGATCGGCAAGCTCGATCGGATCGCCGTGTCGCAAATTGATTTCCAGCTGCGCCGCGCCTTCCTCATGGATCAGCGTGTCGATCTCGAGGCCCTGACTTTCGGAGAAATGATAGATATCGTCGATGAGTTCGTCGAACTCGTTGACGCCGGCGATTGAATAACCTTGTCCACCACCGATCGCCCTGCCAGAGCGTCCGACAGGCGGGGTCAGGGGATAATCCGGATCGGGGTTTTTCTTGACGAGGTAGAATTCGATTTCCGGCGCGACGACCGCCTTCAGGCCCTTCTTGGCATAAGCGGCCATGACGCGCTTCAACACATTGCGCGGGGTAAATTCCACCGCTTCCCCGTCCTTGTTGACGAGATCACAAATGACCTGCGCCGTCGGATCGCTTTCCCACGGTACTTCCGAGAGCGTGGAAAGATCCGGCATCAGTTTCAGATCGCCATCATCCTCAGGATAGGAAAATCCATGCCCATCTTCCGGATAGGAACCCGAGATCGTCGCCATGAATACGGCGGATGGCAGAGCCAACGAGGTATTGGACGTGAATTTCTTCGACGGCATCATTTTGCCGCGCGCCACACCGGCCTGATCCGGGGTAATGCATTCGATGTCCTCGATATCCCGCCAGGCCAGCCACTCGGAAGCTTCGCGCCAGTTCTTCACGCCGCGCGTGGCTTTGACATAGGCGGGTGTACGCCGCCGCGTTGTCGTCCGTGCGGGTTTTTTCTCGGGAGTTTCGGGAGGCATCAATCACCAGAATGAGTTGCGATGACAAGATGATAGAACAAAATATGACGGGATGGGAGGCGGGGACGAGAAAATTGTCGCTCCACTCGTTTCTAGGGATTATCGGGCGAGATTTATCCCGAGAAGCCGTTTGTACTCGTTTTCGGCTACCCCGTAGAAACCATTGGCCTCGACCATGAGTCCGGTACGATCGACAATGGTTATCTGTCCTCGCTTTGCCCGGATCAACCGTTTGTCTTCCAGTATATGCAAGACTTCCGTCACCCATGGCCGCCGCACTCCAAGCATGACCGACAGGAATTCGTGCGTCAGCACAATATCTGGACCGTGGGTTCGGTCATGCACCATCAGCAGCCAACGAGCCATTCTGGATGAGACGTCCGCCTGACTATTCGCCAATGCGGTCGAGGCTGTCTGGATGACCATGGTTTGGACAAAAAGGAGCAGGTAGTTGCGCAGCGTGGTGCTTGTTTCCATAGCACGTTGAAGATGCACGGTGGCGATACTGTAGCCGAGGCCGGCTATTTGCATGTAGCTGTCGTGCGGCGATTGCATCCCGCCAAGCACGACCGAGGACCCCGTCATCCCCTCGCTGCCGGACACCCCAACTTCGATCTCGCGGCCACTGGGCATTTTTGAGACGATCGAGGCAAGACCCGTTTCAAGAAAGTAAACATCCGTGACCGGCGTTTGTGCTTGCTCGATTATGAGCCTCAGCGGCAACTTTCTTGCCTCAAGGTGGGGAGCCAGCAATTCAAAATCGTTCGCGCGCATATGCCTGAGAAGCTTGTTCTCAAACGCAAATTGTGAAGCTGACATCCTCGTCCCTTCTCGCGGGAACAGAGAATCCTGCGTGATGAAATGCTATAAATATCGAAATAAAAAGATGACACAATGCATTGTCCACCAATGGACAATTGTCGAATCGCCTGTCATTATTTGACCGGGTAGCCGGTTATATTTTCTCTGGATTGTATTATGACACAAATTGTAAAATATATAAAGGATTGCTTTACATCAGAAGACCCGATCGATGCTTTGAATCATTTCTGTGGAGGAAATTAGCCAAAGTTATGGCGCATATTTTCTGAAACGAAAACCTAAAGGGATCACGTGACCATGTTCACACTCTCGGGTGCCATCCGCGGCACTCGAAGTGAAAAAAAACGTGCAGCAGAGGCGAAGTTTGATCGAAGACGATTATCGCGTGTAAGCCTGTCTTGAGCAAATGACCAATCAAAATTAACGCACACAATGTTTTATCAGCTTGAACATATCCCTTTGGTAAAGTTTTATTTCAAAAACGTTTGTCCATTGACAGACAAAATTTGCAGTATATATTTTCTATAGTCTGAAATAACTATTTTATTGATAAATTTGTTTAGCTCTTTCTGGAGGGGAAGACTTGAATGAATAATGTCTACTATTTTGCGGGGGATAACATTCTACCTTTTTGCCAAAAACGCTACGTCGGGCAATCAGGTTCGGATGTTGAAGAGCGCAATCCGAAGTTTTTGGTGTCAGTGCTGACCGAGAGGACGCTGGTTGGGAAGTATGCTCTGCGTAAGGCAAAAAGGCGCGAGCGCATGCATTTGAGGTTTCTGAGATGCCACTAGACACTTTGGCGTCCGTCGCATTTCCCGAGAGTTCGTGCATGGCATAGGGAGGAGAACATGCGTATCCAGAAACCGATGCGTCCAACCGACTACCCAAGCCGGAGCTTCGATTGTCAGATGGCCCTGGGAGCGGAGTTCCGGCGTGCGATCGACATGCTTGCATGTGAGGCAGGAGAAGCAGGATGGTCGACGAATGAAACCACTCGAGCCATTGTCGGCCTTGCTCTTGCCTATGCGGCGGACCAGCATATGGATCGAACACCTGAGTCAACCAAGAACATAAAACGCCTCTTCTTGAACTGAGCAGGTGATTGGGTGGTTTGAAGCGAATTTCCTTCGTTCGCTGTGGGGTCAGACAGCTCCAGTCATCCGGTGCGTGGTTCGATGGCAAATCGAACCACGCACTTTTTGCGACTTGGCCCAAAAACCGCCCGCAATTGCTTGCGAGCGGTTCTGCGCACCGTGCTGGCTCCAGACCGAAGCCAGAGAAGGCCACGGGCGAAATTACTGCCTTGTTACAACAACCGGGATAAGAAGATCGCCCCAGTTGCCGTCGCCGCCATGGTGACGGGCGGAGCGGACCAGTTCCACGGACACGCCGGCGTCAACCGCCTTCATAACGGATTGGTTGAGGCGATGCAGGTCATTGGCGACCATGCGAATGACAGCCTGCTGGTCTGTATTCATGGCCGATGATTGCTCCTCGGCCCGTTCCTTGACGCGTGTCTGCGGTGCCATGATTTTTCTCCTTGGCGTTTTGTTGTTTTACTCTGCAGCCGGACGGAACTGCGCCGTCTCGGTGGATTCCTTCATTGCCGTCGTCGATGACTTGCCGCCGGTGATTGCCAGCGAAACCGCATCGAAATAGCCGGTGCCGACTTCGCGCTGGTGCTTGGTCGCTGTGTAACCATTGGTCTCGGCCGCAAACTCAGCTTCCTGCAGCTCCGAATAGGCCGACATCTGCCGGTCCTTGTAACCGCGGGCGAGTTCGAACATGCCGAAGTTGAGCTGATGGAAGCCGGCCAGCGTGATGAACTGGAACTTATAGCCCATCGCCCCGAGCTCGCGCTGGAACTTGGCAATCGTCGCTTCGTCCAGATGCTTCTTCCAATTGAAGGAAGGCGAGCAATTATAGGCGAGCAGCTTGTTCGGATGCTCCTTGCGCACACCTTCGGCAAAGCGTCTGGCCTGCTCAAGGTCCGGCTTCGAGGTCTCGCACCAGATCATGTCGCAGTGCGGCGCATAGGCGATGGCCCGGGCGATGCAAGGCTCCAGCCCGTTCTTGACCTGATAGAAGCCTTCGGTCGTCCGTCCGGCATCGTAGTCGACAAAGGGCTGATCGCGTTCATCGATGTCCGATGTCAAGAGCTTGGCAGCCTCCGCATCGGTGCGGGCGATGACCAGTGTCGGCGTTCCCATGACGTCGGCAGCGAGCCGCGCGGCGTTGAGGTTGCGAATATGCGCCGCCGTCGGGATCAGGACCTTGCCGCCAAGATGGCCGCACTTCTTTTCGGAAGCGAGCTGGTCTTCGTAATGAACGCCGGCGGCGCCAGCTTCGATGAAGGCCTTCATAATCTCGAAGGCATTCAGCGGTCCGCCAAATCCTGCCTCCGCATCGGCAACGATCGGTGCAAACCAGGTCTCGACAGAAAGGCCCTTGCCCTCCGCAGTCTCGATCTGGTCGGCGCGCTGCAGCGTCTTGTTTATGCGTTTGGCCAGTTCCGGCGCGGCATTCGCCGGGTAGAGCGACTGGTCAGGGTACATGGCTGAAGCTGTGTTTGCGTCTGCAGCCACCTGCCATCCGGAAAGATAGATTGCCTTGAGACCTGCGCGAACCATCTGCATAGCCTGGTTGCCCGAGAGAGCGCCCAGCGCATTGACGAAACCTTCTTCGTGGATGAGCTTCCAGAGCCGGTTGGCACCGTTTTCAGCGAGAGTATGCTTGATCTGAACCGAGCCTCTGAGGCGCTGGACATCGTCAGGTGTATAGGGGCGTTCGATACCGTCATAGCGGCCCTCCGGTGCGTTTGGTACAAGGTTGTAAAAATCAGTCATTATTATCTCCACAAAGAGTTTTATCCCGCCGCAGCCTGTCCGATAGGAGGTTTGACGACCGCGTTGATATGACTAGATTTACATTGCAGCGCGATATGATCCAGAAATATCGCGCGTTTTGATGGTTTTATCGAGTTATGCTGTTGTGTGTTTGACAAATCTGGTTTGTAAATTTGTAAAGTTTGTAATATTCTGATTTGGGTAAATGACGTGTAAAAACTTGTCATAGTGCAGGAGGGTTAGCTGATCATGCGCAAAGATCGCCACTTCTCACCCTCCCCCTTGTGGGGAGGGGCGGAGCGAAGCGACGGGGAGGGGTCTTTCTTGCCACAGTCGAAAAGACCCCTCCCTGCTGCTGCGCAGCCTCCCTCCCCACAAGGGGGAGGGCAAAACTTGGTGCACCTCCATGGCTGAAGGCAAGATATTCGCCGGACCGCGCATCAGGCGTATCCGCAACGAACGCGGTCTGACACAGACCTCGATGGCCGAGGCGTTGGGCATTTCGCCGTCGTATCTCAATCTCATCGAGCGCAATCAGCGGCCGCTCACGGTCCAGCTCCTGCTCAAGCTCTCCTCGACCTACAAGATCGAGCTCGACACGCTGCAGATGGAGACGGGCTCCTCCATGGCCGTGCTCAAGGAAGTGTTTTCCGATCCGCTGCTCAATGGCGAATTGCCGGGCGATCAGGAGCTGATCGAAATCAGCGATGCTGCGCCCAATGCCGCCACTGGCGTCATCAAGCTTTATCGCGCGTACCGGGAATCGCTCGAGCGTCTTTCTGATCTGTCGCAACTTCTGGCGAAGGACGGCCGCGCGCCGTCGCTTGTCGCCACACGCATGCCGCTGAATGAGGTACGCGAAACGCTGGAGCGCCGCGCCAATCATTTTCCCCGCATTGAGGGGGAGGTCGACAGCTTTGCCGGTCTGCTCAAGCCCGGCGATGATCTGCTTGGCGCCCTGAAGGCCTGGCTCAAGGCAGAGCACGGTATAACGGTGCGCATCCTTCCCGTCGCAACCATGCCCAACTGGCGCCGGCGTTATGATCGTCATTCGCAGCGGCTGTTCGTCTCCGAGCGGCTGTCACCCTTCGACCAGTTACGCGAAGTGGCGATGGAGGCTGCTCTCATGCGCATGCAGGTGGTCATTGCCGCCGAAATACAGGATCTGAAGCTCTCCTCGGATGAAGCGCGGCGCATCGCCCGTTTCGAGTTCGGCCGCTACGCGGCGCATGCACTCATGATGCCGTATCAGGCTTTCCAGAGTGCCGCTGTCCGCGCTCGCTATGACATTGACGTCCTCCGTTCGCGCTTCCATGTCTCGTTCGAACAGGCAGCCAACCGCCTGACGACACTCACCGGCAGACAAGACATTCCATTCTTCATGCTGGAGGTCGATCACGCCGGAAACCGCTTCCGCCGCGCCGGGGCGCAAGGGTTTCCGCAGTCCCGTTTCGGCGGCGAGTGCCCGAAGCTGCCTGTCTATGCCGCCTTCGCTCAACCCGGCCAGATCCTCGTCGAGGCTGTGGAGATGCCCGATGGCACCGAGTTCATGACCATTGCCCGCACATTGGAGGGGCCGCAAGGCGCCTTCAACGAACGGCCGCGCCGCACCGCCATCCTGCTTGGCTGCGACATCGAATTTGCTGACCAGACGGTCTATGGCAGCGCCATCGGCAACCACAGCATCAGTGCCCCACCACTTGGAAAATTCGTCGGCTCAACGCCCGTCGGCCCGGCCTGCCGCCTGTGCGAGCGCTCGGCCTGCCTCTCCCGGGCCGAACCACCCGTGACGCGGCCAGTGGGACTGGACGAGATGGTGACTGGGCTCAGCGCATTCGATTTTCAGTAGGGCGAGATTCTCCCTACGGGAAACAGAACTGTGTTTATTTGATCGGAAATGCGCCAGAGGCTGTTGAGATTCGCGCTATGACGCGACGAAAATGGTGGGTTTCGAGCACCGGAGCGGAGCGTACTTTAGGGTACGTGAGCACCGGAGCACAGAAAAGTGCCATTTGCAGGCCGTCAGAGTGTGAATGCCTAGCCTGGAGGGCCGGTATACCCGACCGCGTTGGGCCCGCCGTTCATCTCCCGAAGCTTGACGATGTAATGCTGCGGACGCAGCAAATGGCCGGGTGCTTTATATCCCATGGACCGCGCGATCTCGCCCACGAAGGCATTGCAGTTGAACGTCGTTGCTTGCCAGAAGCGCGACCTGGCTTGCAGTTTGCGTATGTAGGCGACGACTTTATTGTACTCGGCTTCGTTCAAGGTGACGCGCCAGGTTGCCGACCTGTACCTGTCGTCCGTATCACCGTCGCTCTCGCCGGTCTCGGCTGGAACGGGTATGTAATGGCCAAGAATATAGGGAACCACGCTGTTCGTAGCCGGGTGGAGGCCGGCAACTTCGCGATCAACTATATTGCCCGCCTTATCCAGACGCCCGAACATCACATAGGTGTGGCCGTAGGTAAGGGCATAGCGCGAGCGAAATTCGATATAATAACGCCCGTTTTTTTGCTCGGGCTGGGCTGCTGTCGCGGAGGTCACCTGAACGGCCGCCGCGTTATCGCCGGTACCGGCTACGGAACCCGACTTGCTCGCATCACTCGTTTGGCATCCCGCCACTGCGAGCCCAAGCGCGATCACAGATAACAGACGAACACTCATGAGCGTCATCCCATCCCAGAATTCATCAAAACGCAATCCCCAAGCCCGGCCATACCCGCTATAAACCACCGGGGGCCGCACAGCCGCCTGTTAGGCCGGCATTTTGCGAATCACATGATGCTGGAAGGGTCGGGCGACCCTTCCATTTTTTTGACGAAACTTCTTATTTATAAACTGGTGCTGCTGCGGGCTCTTCAGCGACTGGCGGCGGAGCTTTCCCCTTACCTATCGTCCCACACGCGCTTAGGCTTGCAATGGTTAGAGTGGCTACTACAGCGAATAGAATCCTGCTCATCAGATTTCCTTTCCCTCAAAGGCGAGTAGGTGACCGACGGTAGAGTACTACCAATGGTAGAGTAGCACAAATCATTGTGATGACTAGAGCTTGGTAAGGTAAACGCACAACAAGTGTGTCCAGTTTGCAACAGGGGCAGCCCAGCGGGATATTCAGATGATCAACACCGGCGTTCCCAAGGGCGTATTGTCGTAGAGATGGAGGATGTCCTCGTTCGTCAGGCGAATGCACCCGTTCGACACGGCTTGTCCGATCAGCCAAGGTTCATTTGTGCCGTGCAGACGAAAATAGGTGTCGCGTCCGCCGCGATAGAGATAAAGCGCCCGCGCACCAAGCGGGTTGTTTGGCCCGCCTGGGACCCCGCCGGCATATTGGGCAAGTCGCGGCTTGCGCTTGATCATGCTTGCGGTGGGCATCCACGATGGCCATTCCTCTTTGCGCTCGATCGTCGCTCTGCCCTTGAGCGTCAGTCCCTCCTCGCCGACGGCGATACCGTAGCGCGTGGCCGACCCGCCATCCTGGACTGCATAGAGGAAACGCTCATAGGTGTTGACGACGAGCGTCCCGGGCGCCTCGCTGCCTTGATACGCCACCTCCTGCCGTCTCAGACGGGGATCCATGCCCTGAGGTATGGCAAAGGCAGACGAAATGGGTGACATTGCCTGGCGCATCCCGGACCCGCATCCGGAGGTCAGCATTGCCAGCCCGCCAAGCATCAGCCCCCGGCGCGTAACTTTTCCATTGATCATTTGTTGCCCCAACCAGTCGACACATTACGGCCACCCTAACATCGCAGCAGTTGATGGCCAAGTCTCACGCATCGCAGCGATAGACTATGAACAACAACCTGGAATATCTGCGGCTCACGCGCTATTGAAAAAGCCGAAGCTGAAAAGGCACTATTAGAGCTGAACACCTGTGCCGGTGCCGTTAAACCGACAATCAACAGTCGTTTTCCAGACTTAACCTTTGCCACAGGCTTGGCATTGTCGGTGCATGAGTATCTCCGCCGTGCCCCTGCCGCCCGTCGCCGGGCCAGACCCTGCCAAGACCTCTTCGGAGGCTGCGATCGGCTGTCTGCTGGTGGCGGGCGCCGCGATCGCCTGGAGCACCGGCGGCGCGCTCACGCGCTTCGTCGAAGCCAATGACAACTGGACGATCGTCTTCTGGCGCTCCGTCTTCGCCGCTCTGTTTCTCCTTTGCTTCATGCTGGTGCGCGACGGGCCGCGCGGCACATGGCGGCTTTTTCAACATATGGGGCTGGCCGGCCTCGGCGTCGCAATTTGCTTCGCCATCGCCTCATCCTGCTTCATCATCGCGTTGTCCTATACGACGGTCGCCAATGTGCTCCTGCTGCAGGCGGGCGTACCGTTGTTCGCGGCTTTGATCTCGTGGATATTGTTCCGCGAGCGCATCAGTTCCGCCACATGGATCGCTATTGCCGTGGTCATTGCCGGCGTCGCCATCATGGTCTCGGATTCGCTCGATGGGGAGGTTTCGCCCATCGGCGATATGCTGGCGCTGTTGATCGCCATCTCGTTCGCCATCGCCACTGTCATCACCCGTCGCAAGGCGCATCTGCGCATGACGCCGGCGGTTTTTCTCGGCGTGGTCATTGCTGCCTGCGTGGCATCGACGATGGCCGGCCAGTTCAGCACGAGCGTGCGGGATTTCGGCCTGCTCTTTGCACTCGGCGCGGTCAATCTCGGTCTCGGCCTCGCATTCTTCGTCAGCGGCGCCCGGCTCATTCCCTCGGCGCTGGCCGCGCTGATCGGCACTCTCGAACCAGTGCTCGGCCCCGTCTGGGTCTGGCTCCTGCACAACGAGGTCCCGGCTCCGCGCACCATCATCGGCGGCGCCGTCATTCTCGCCGCGCTTCTCATGCATCTCGGCTGGGAATATCGGCGTCAAAAGCGCGTGGCGGCGGTCGTCCGCTAGTCGCAATTCTCCACACGACCACTGCGCTGCATCATTGAAAATTTCGCACTTGCGCAATTTTCAATGAAAGTGTTGCCTGAAGCCAGTTGACGAACCCTTCGCAATCTAAAAAGGTAGGGCTAATCACGGGAACCTCGGCACAATTCAAAGTATTAGTGCCAGCATCATGGAGAACTAAATGGGTATCAAAACCGCTCTGTTGACGGCCACTCTCGCGCTCGGAATTTCCAGTTCCGCTTGGGCGGCGGACCGCGTCGTCAATATCTACAACTGGTCTGACTATATCGATCCGGCGATCCTTGAAGAATTCACCAAGGAGACCGGCATCAAGGTCGTCTACGATACCTTCGACTCCAATGAGATTCTTGAAACCAAGCTTCTCGCCGGCGGTACCGGTTATGACGTGGTGGTCCCCACCGCCAACTTCCTGCAGCGCCAGATTGCGGCGGGTGTGTTCCAGAAGCTCGACAAATCCAAGCTTCCGAATCTTTCCAACACGTGGGATATGATCAACGAGCGCATCGCCACCTACGATCCCGGCAACGAGTATTCGGTTGACTACATGTGGGGTACGACAGGTATCGGCTATAATGTTGACAAGATGAAAGCCATTCTCGGCTCAGACGAGAAGCCGACATGGGACGTGCTGTTCAAGCCTGAAGTGGCGGCGAAATTCAAGGATTGCGGTATTCACATCCTTGATTCGGCCTCCGACGTCATGCCTTCTGCCCTTGCCTATCTCGGTCTCAACCCCGACAGCAAGGATCCGGATGAATTGGCCAAGGCGGGCGCGCTGCTTGAGTCAATCCGCCCTTATGTCCGCAAGTTCCATTCTTCCGAATATATCAACGCCCTTGCCAATGGTGATATCTGCCTCGCGCTCGGCTATTCTGGCGATATACTCCAGGCCAAGACACGCGCCGAAGAAGCCAAGGCCGGAGTCAATGTAGCCTATGCAATTCCGGCTGCGGGTGCCCAGATGTGGTTTGACCTGATGGCGATCCCCGCCGATGCGCCCCACGTTGCGGAAGCGCACGAATTCATCAACTACATGCTCAAGCCGGATGTTGCGGCAAAGGCCTCGAATTTCGTGTCCTATGCCAACGGCAACAAGGCGTCTCAAGCGGTGATGGACAAGGCGGTCCTCGAGAATCCGGAAGTGTATCCGGATGAAGCGACGCTCAAGAAGCTGTTCACCGTCACGCCTTACGATACGAAAATTCAGCGCGTGGTGACGCGGCTCTGGACGAAGGTGGTCACAGGGCAGTAAATCCTGCAAAGACCCCGGCAGCCGATGCCGGGGTCTTTTTAAATCTAAGAACAGAAAAGTCCGGGGCAAATCATGAAATCATTGGGAAGTTTCCGCCGCACATTCGCACCTTGGAACGATCCTGCAGCGAAGCCCTTTATCGCCATCGAAAACGTCACCAAGAAGTTCGGTGATTTCGCGGCCGTCAATGATTTGTCCCTCAACATCTATAATCGTGAATTTTTTGCGCTGCTCGGTGCTTCCGGTTGTGGCAAGTCGACCCTCTTGCGCATGCTTGCCGGCTTCGAAGAGCCTACCGCCGGGCGCATTCTCATCGACGGTCAGGATATGCGCGGCATTCCGCCCTACAAGCGCCCGGTCAACATGATGTTCCAGTCCTATGCCCTTTTTCCGCACATGACGGTCGAAGGTAACATCGCTTTTGGTCTGAAGCAGGAGGGCATGCCCAAGGGCGATATCGAGGCGCGTGTCGCCGAAATGCTCAAGCTTGTGAAGCTCGAGCGGTTCGCCAAGCGCAAGCCGCACCAGCTCTCCGGCGGTCAGCGCCAGCGCGTGGCGCTGGCGCGTTGCGTTGCAAAGCGTCCGAAGGTTTTGCTGCTCGACGAGCCACTTGGTGCGCTCGACAAGAAACTGCGCGAGGAAACGCAGTTTGAGCTCATGGACCTGCAGATGAAACTTGGCCTGACATTCGTTGTCGTTACACACGATCAGGAAGAAGCGATGACCATGGCCGACCGCATCGCCGTCATGGACAAGGGCAAGGTCATGCAGGTGGCAACGCCGGCGGAAGTCTATGAAGCCCCAAACTCGAAGTTCGTCGCCGACTTCATCGGCAATGTAAACATGTTCGAAGGTACCGCCGCCGCAGTCGCCAATGGCAAGATCGACATTGCTGTCGCACCTGAAAACCTGACGATCCGCACCGATGCCGCTTCGAAAAGCTGCACTGTCGGCCAGCCGGTTGGGTTTGCCATCAGGCCGGAGAAAATCAGGGTCAGCCGCAAGCAGCCCGCCGATCCGTCAATCAATTCCGCGCACGGGGAGCTTTATGACATCGCCTACTTCGGCGACATGACGGTCTTCCATGTGAAGCTTGAAAGCGGCCGGATCATCAAGGCTGCGAGCCTCAACGCTGTGCGCACGGTCGAAGACCCGCTCGGCTATGACGATATGGTCTGGGTCAATTTCGATGCCGATGCCGGTATCGTTCTGACCGCTTGAGAAGGGGCGATATCATGCAGAACTTGATATCCTCCATCGCAAGCCGGCTGGTCATAGCCGTTCCTTATCTATGGCTACTGATTTTCTTTCTCATCCCCTTCGTCATCGTCTTCAAGATATCGCTTTCGGAAGTCGCGATGGCCATCCCGCCCTATACGCCGGTGTTCAACCTCTCGGCCGGCTGGCAAGCCTTTGCGGATAATTTCTCCCAGTTTTCATGGGACAACTACATTTGGCTGTTGGAAGACCCGCTTTATTACAAAGCCTATATCTCCAGCGTGATCATCGCCGCGGTTTCGACCGTTCTGACGCTTATCGTCGGCTATCCCATCGCCTACGGCATGGCGCGCGCGCCCGCGACGATCCGGCCAACACTGCTGATGCTGGTCATCCTGCCGTTCTGGACCAGTTTCCTGATTCGCGTCTATGCGTGGATAGGCATCTTGAAGCCCGAGGGCCTGCTCAACCAGTTCCTGATGTGGGCGCATGTGATCGACACACCACTCAACATCCTCAACACCAATACAGCCGTCTTTATCGGTATCGTTTATTCCTACCTGCCATTTCTGGTTCTGCCGATTTATTCGGCGCTGGAAAAGATGGACTACTCACTGGTCGAAGCAGCTGAGGATCTTGGCTGTCCGCCCATACTCGCCTTCTGGAAAATCACCTTTCGTCTGTCGATGCCGGGCGTCATAGCCGGGTGTTTCCTGGTTTTCATTCCTGCGGTTGGTGAATTCGTCATTCCTGACCTCCTCGGCGGATCGCAGACCCTGATGATTGGCAAGACGCTGTGGAACGAGTTCTTCTCCAACCGCGATTGGCCGGTTTCCTCCGCCGTCGCTGTTATCCTTCTGCTGTTGCTGGTCGTGCCGATCGTTCTGTTCCAGCGTGCGGAAGCACGGGCCCAGGAAAGCGAGAAATAAAATGAACACCACCTGGTCCCGCTTCAACATTGCCTCCCTGGTTTTCGGTTTCGCCTTCCTTTATTTGCCGATCGTCCTTCTGGTCGTC
This sequence comes from Candidatus Phyllobacterium onerii, assembly GCF_028331445.1. Taxonomy (GTDB): domain Bacteria; phylum Pseudomonadota; class Alphaproteobacteria; order Rhizobiales; family Rhizobiaceae; genus Phyllobacterium; species Phyllobacterium onerii. The sequence continues at coordinate 244,917 of NZ_JAQMHX010000001.1, forward strand.
TTTTCGTTCAACGAATCCCGGCTCGTCACCGTGTGGGCAGGGTTCTCGACCAAATGGTACGTGTCCCTGTTTCACAACCAGAGCTTCATCGATGCGGCTTGGGTGACGATCCGCGTCGGGCTGGTCTCGGCCACCGTCGCGACGATTCTTGGAACACTCGGTGCCTTGGCTATGACCCGCTATACGCGCTTTCGCGGGCGCTTGCTGTTTTCAGCAATGATCTACGCACCGCTGGTCATGCCGGAAGTCATCACGGGATTGTCGATGCTTCTGCTCTTCGTTGCCATCGGCTTCGACCGCGGCCTGTGGACCATGATCCTCGCGCATATCACGTTTTCCATGTGCTTTGTCGCCGTCGTCGTGCAGTCGCGACTGGTGACATTCGACCGCTCGCTGGAAGAAGCGGCAATGGACCTTGGGGCAACGCCGGTCACGACCTTCTTCAAGGTAACGCTGCCGGTGATCCTCCCGGCGGTGGTCTCTGGCTGGATGCTTGCCTTCACCCTTTCGTTGGACGATCTGGTCATTTCCAGCTTCACCTCAGGGCCGGGCGCGACCACGCTGCCAATGCGCATCTACTCGCAGGTCCGGCTTGGCGTGACGCCGGAAATCAACGCCGCTTGTACCATCCTGATTGCCATCGTCGCAGTCGGAGTGATCATTGCTTCGATCGCCAACAAGCGCCGCGAGGTTCAGAAGGCACGCGACGAACAGGCCGCTGCACGGAACTGACAACCCTGGACAACTTCCGAGCCTGAGATAGCGCCTCGAATGCAACTCTGCGTTCGTTGTTGCGCGCTTCAAACCAAGCAATAGATGAGAAATGGCGCTCACGCGCTAACGGTTTGACGGCAAAGCAGCAACACCGGGGCCAGCGGTGTATCGGGGAAGACAGGCTCCCCCGACTGCGGCAAGAGCCTTGCCTCAAACTTGGAGGTGAAACTAGTGCGGTACATGCCGTTTAGCGTAACCCTCATCTTGAAGAAGACCCGGACGAGCTGGTTCATAACCGTCCGGGTTCAATTCTTCAGATAAGGAACGGAGGGTGGGCGAGAGCTCATCCTCTGCTCCAAGACATCATACCATGTTCCGAACAGTTGCCAAGCATCATACCCAAGCGACTTTCGTCTACTGGGAAATGATCGGGGAGATAAATGGGTTGTCCCAGGAACCCCCTATGAAAAAGCGTGTGTGATTGACTGTCGGTGCCGGTTTGGGTGCATCCGGCGTGGCGTCTGCCGCAGGTGCAGAAGCAGAAACTGGGGCCGCGAAGTCACCTGTGAGCGCCAGGCTTTTACCGATCAGCGTCACGATACCGGCAAAACTCAGCGTGCCGGACTTGGTTTGGATTTGCGCCGTTTCCAGTGCCGCCACGCCATCCATGATATTCGCCTTGGCCTCGAATTTGTCGAAGGCCAGCCAGGCATCTGTCTTTTCGTTGAGGCTGAAGAAACGGTCCGTCTTGGCCTTGCTCAGGAGGCCATTGAAGTCCAGGCTGCGAATCTGCCCGCTACCGAAGCGCATGGACAGCGTTCCCTTGGCATTGCCGAGCGCTGTTGACCAACGCGATATCGGACCCTTCAAGACAAGGGACATCGTTCCCTTGCCAAGTTGAAAGCGATCGCCAAATCCAAGCAGGGAGGCAATGGAAGCACTGTTCACATCGGTGCCGTTGAGACGCAATTCACCCGTCGTTGCGCCATCCCCCTCATCCGCAAGCTGAAAACTGGCGGCAACAGAACCATCGAACGCCGAGGCCTCGCCGATGTCGAACATGGCGCGCCCATTGCGGATTTGGGCCGTTGCCGCGACCTTCGAGAGATCGATCGTCCCGATGGTCGCTTTCTGTGTGGAGACACGCAGGTCGAGATTGAGCAGCTTCAGGAAACCACTGTCGATCACCGCGTCAGCGTTCGTGGAACCATCCGGCAAGGGCATGAAACCTGAGAACACCGAATGAATGTCGAGCGTTTCGAAGGCGAGCGTGCCGGTAACGCTGGGTATTCCCTGATTAAGCACGACTTCGATGACACCCTTGGCGGGGTTGTCGTTCAATGTTGCCGTCAGCCCGTCCAGCTTCATGCGCGTAGCGGAACCTGAGACGGATGCATCCAGTGCGAAACTGCCGATGGGCGCGCCGGGAATTGTCGCCATTCTCGACCATTCAAGCGTGCGTCTCAGGGATGGCGAGGTCAGTGAAAGCGTGCCTTCGAAGAACTGGCCCTTGGAGACATTGGCCGATCCGTTGAATGACAGCGTCAAGGGCGTCGAGCTGAGATTGACCTGCAGAGGGCTGGTGCCTCCAGCCAGAAGCAACAACGCCCGCGTCGCAGAACTGTCGATCTCCGTTTCTTCGCCGTGCCAGATGGCCTTGCCCTGGAAACTGGCAACACCCGAAGTCTGCGGCCAGTCGAAAACGCCGCTGATACTTGAGATCTGTTCTTCGGCACCGTTGATTGGCCGCTTGAAGGTGACCGTCGCGTCTTCGAGCCGCACGCGCCCGAACGGTTGCGACGATACGGTGCTCATATCCGGCTTGGCGGGATTGGCTTCAACAGCAACGCGCGCTTCCCGGACGACATCGCCGATCCGGCCATCACTCTTGGCAAGGGCTTCGCCAATCTCCGACAGGCTTTTGATCGGTTCGTCGATGACGAATTTTGGCCGCACGATTTTGGTTTCGGTGAATTCGATATTGCCCATCAGCGCGGAAAGTAACGACAGATCGACGTCGATGCGCTCCGCCTGCATGAACGGTGCGGCGCCTTCGCTCTGCCACGGATTGCGGATGGTCACATCACCGAGTGAAGCGGCGAAAACGGGGAAAAACGATATCTGTGGCGACTGGCGAGACTCGACGGTATAGCCGGTCCAGTTGCTGATTTCCTGAATGAGCCTCGCCCGGATCAGATCCGTGCTGACAAGGTAGGGCAGGGCCGCCAGAACTCCCACGGCAACGAGAGCCAACATCAAGACCGTGGCGAGAAGGTTCCTTGGCCTGTACCAGGACATGAGCGTTTCCGATTTCAGTCCCTTCAGCTGCATGCTGTAAGGATTTTTGCATTGCCTTCCACGGTTTAGCGATCATGTGGGGCAATTCAAGCCGGTATAGACCTTTTGCGATCGATTTGTTGGAAATGACCCGTTTGTGAATTGGCCGTCTATTCAGCAAGAACACGCGTGGAAGGAAATGTTATCTCGACCATTGTCCCGCGACCGGGATTGGAGTCGATCGTGAAATTGGCGCGGTTTGCTTCAGCCATTGCCTTGGTCAACGGCAGGCCAAGGCCGGTGCCATCGCTGCGAGAATGCTTCGGCGTGGTGATCTGCTTGTAGGGCCGCAGGGCCTGTTCGACCTCCTGTCGCGTCATGCCGATTCCCGTGTCGCGCACGCGCAGAAGCACATCGCCGCTGGCCTCATAACTCGTAGAAACGATGACCTGGCCGCCGGGCCCCGTAAATCGGATGGCATTTGACAAGAGGTTCAACGCGATCTGGGTGATCGAACGATGGTCTGCGACAATGTCGGGCAGCCGTGATGTCAGGCTGGAGCGGATGATGACACGCTCGCGGTTCGCCTGCGGCTGCATGATCGCGACGGCTTCCGTCAGCGCTTCGTTGAGAGACACCGCCTCGAAATCCATCTCGACCGCACCGGCCTCGATCTTCGAAATATCGAGAAGATCGTTGACCAGCGACAGGACATGATTGCCGGAGCGGCTGATATCGTTCAGATAGTCGCGGTAGCGTTCGCTGCCGATGGGGCCGAACTTCTCGTCCGCCATCAATTCGGAAAAGCCGATGATGGCATTGAGCGGTGTGCGGATTTCATGGCTGATGCGTGCCAGAAATTCACTCTTCTGGGCCGACGTGCGTTCGGCCTCCCGCCGGGCGCTGACCAACTCTTCCTCGGCGCGCTTCCAGTGGGTGATGTCGCGAAGGACAACACAATATCCCTTGGAGGCGTCCAGCTTGCCTATCGTCATGAACAGGGGGATGAAGCGGCCTTGGGCTTCACGGCCGATCACCTCGCGCCCGTCATTGAGCAGACTGGCGACGCCATTTTCCGAAAGGCCGCTCAGATAATCCATCGCCGCGCGCTGGCTTTCGATGGCGAAGAGCATGGAGAAGGCTTTGCCGGTCAATTCCTCCGGCTCGTAGCCGAAGAGCGCAGCGGCGGAATGGTTGACGGAGCGGATCGAACCGGCTGAATCGAGCAGGATCACGCCGTCCGTCGCCGTATCGAGAATAGCGCTGAGCTCATCGATGCGTGTCTGCAGGATCTGGCGTTCGCTCACCTCGAAATGGTCGGCAGCCGGGGCTTGCGGCGACAACGCAAGCAGCAGCGCCCGCTCGCCATTCTCGGTTGCTTCGTCCCAGCGGACCGCCTGCAGGTGCGCTTGCACCCGCATCACCGAACCATCGCTGCGCCGCAGGTTCATGCCAGCCTCGTCGTCATCGCCGCTATCGCCAGTTTCATCGGCAAAGAGGATGCTCAAGCCGCCCGCATCGTTGATCGCTTCGGCAGACGCATACAATATGCTCTCCAGCAGGGCGGGATTTGCATAGAGTATCTGGCCCTGGCGGTGAATCAGGACCGGCAAGGGCAGGGCTGCTAGAATGGACGTGTCGACACCCTGCCGAGCCTGTTCGCGAATGTTTACCGCAAAATCCTCAGGCCGGGAGAGCTCGTCCCTGCTATCGCCATCCGCAACGGCATAGCCCGGACCGACCACTTCCGCGTCCGGAACCTTGGGCTTCGTCGTTGAAGCGGGAGCTGCGACAGGCGCGGGTTCTGCGTCGCTATTGCTCTTCGGGCCGTCACCCAGCACTTCACGGCGCAGCCTTTCGGCAATTTCGCGAAATGCATTGCGTTCGGCATCGTTGAGCCGGCCGTCGTCGCGCGAGGGCCGCTGCGTCTTGAGCGGAATGATGTTGTCTGCCGTATCCGGTGTGATCTCCAGCGCGGGTTTTTCCCCGTTGAACACGTCGACGGCGGCATTTCGCCCCTCGGTACCTCCGTCGTTCAATGTCTTGCCGTCGGCTTTCGGATCGGCTGTGACGTCGCCCATGCGGGCTACGCCAAACCCCCGAAAACCCAGGAATGCCCGGTCGCGCGAATAGATCGGCAGCGCAGCAAGCTCGATCGGTACGCGCAGGTCGGTGCCTTGGATGGGCCATAGCACCGTCCGTCCCGACCATGTGTCGCGGCGCTCGAGAAGCGCGGCGATTTCCTCGTTGTCGTCGAACCCATGGGTCGCAGCCACCGTCCGGAAGGATTTGCCGATGATAGACGCCGATTGCGGTCCGACAGCGGCCGAGAATTCTGGTGATATCTCGCTGAAATTCGCCTGCGCGTCGACCTTCCAGACAAAGCGCACCGGCGCCTCGGATGGTGCGTACTGGAATACGCCCGAGGGTATCTTAGTGTCTTTAAATGATGGCTCGAGCGCAAGGGAAGCCTGAGGTTCTTCCCTCGTCGCAGCCAATGTGTGGTCTGTAACCTGCGCATCGGCAATGGGCGCCTCGGGCACAACGTCAAGTTCGGGCTGCGGGTCGTCAACCGCTACGCTCTCGCTTGTCTGCGCGTCCACAATCTCCGGCTCGATCGCAAACAGCAGATGCATTGCGGGACTGTCCGTCAGTCTCGCAATACCGGTGGGTACAGCGCCCTTGGCTGTCTGTACCGGGCGCTTGACCAAACGGTCGCGCTCGAGCCGCACCTCCCGTACGAGATCGCCGAGGATCTTGTCATTGAGTTCGAGCCTGGCAAACTGTTGCGATGCGGCGATCACGCCGCCATTCGCATCGATCATCGCCGCATGCGTTGTCCGGTCGCCAAAGCCCTTGATTGCCAATGCTGCGATCTGCTTCCCGGAACTTGCCCGATCAGCATTGGCGATGGAGAGAAGAATAGCCTGTTCGCCGCGCGGCAGTGTCAGATCGCTCGCCTGGAATGTCAGGATGTGACTGGAAAGCCCGAAGGCAACGCGCAACGAAACAGTGCGTCCATGACCGATGGCCGGAAAACCATCCAGCGCCATGAGCTGCCGCCGTGCCTGTATGCCGAGCACTGCTCCGCCACCGAGTATCTCGTCGATCGACGCATAGCCAAGCATCGACGCACCCTGGCCATTGGCCCAGATGACGTTCTGCAGATCCTGCGATATCACGACGAGCGCATCACCATTGGCAAAGTGCTCGCGGATCTCGTCGAGGACGGCGATGTCGATGAATGGATAAGTTCCAGACGCCATATGTTGACCAGCATGCTCCGATCGAACAGTCGCATCCTCGCGATGTTCTTAAGACTTTGTTAATAATGATCCAGCCGTCACTCGTCCACTCGCAGCCCTCTATCTTACATGTCTTTCTCTTGGTTTAGTTAACTTCCGTAGCGGTAATACAACCGTCCACATAATAATTTCGATTTAGTCTCACGCGCTCGATTGTGCACTGCAAAATAAATGTTGCAACGCACCATATTTTCAATTATATAGGGGTCATGAAATCAGCTGCAGAGGCAAATGACCATCTGCACCAAGGAAGGAACCTGTTATGAGCAAGACCACCAAACAGACTGCCGATGCGTTCTCGATCCCTACTTTCGATGCAACCGCTGTAACCGACCAGGTTCGCGAATTCACGGAAAAGGGCGTTGCTCAGTCCAAGGAAGCTTATGCCAAGATCAAGGATCAGGCCGAAGCTGCTCAGAAGACGCTTGAAACCACTTTTGAAACTGCTCAGTCGAACGGCGCCGCTCTTTCGCTCAAGGCATTGGCTGCATTCCGCGCCAACACCGAAGCCGGCTTCGCTCACATCGAAGCGCTGATCGGCGTGAAGTCCTTTGGCGAAGTGATCGAACTGCAGAGCGCGTTCGTTCGCAAGCAGGCTGAAGCCATCTCCGGTCAGGCCAAGGAATTCCAGGCTGTTGCTTCGAAGGCCGTTGAAGAGATCTCCGCACCGGTCAAGTCGGCTGTCGAGAAGGCAATCAAGGACGTCAAGGTCGCCTAATTGGTGATTTGACGCAAGAAATACCCCGACGGCACTCCTCCTCCCGGCCGTAGGGAAGCAAGACTTCATGGCTCCTCCCGCCTGGTCTTGCGCTGATGGAAAAAGGCCGGATCCTCCCCCGGCCTTTTTCTTTTTTTAGTTTCTGGCTGTCTTTGTTACATCGAACGCTTGCAAAAAGCGTCAATCCTTCGTATGTGACGCCTGTCAAAAATATGACGGTATGCGGTCGTAGCTCAGTTGGTTAGAGCGCAGGATTGTGGCTCCTGAGGTCGGTGGTTCGAGCCCACCCGTCCGTACCATCCCTCCACGAAACTCTTCAAATCCAAGACGGGCCTTAAACCCCTGTTCGTTTCGCGATGAAACGCGCAATCGCAGGGCCTGTCAAAAGTACGACGATGAAACGCGATGTTTGCATCGCCATGACGAATGCCACGTCGACATCGCTGGACGCCGCAATGATCGCAACGGAATCGGCACCGCCCGGACTGGTCGCTAGATAAGCCGTCAGCGGGTCCACGTCAGCCACCCATACAAGGATGGCGGCAATTCCTCCGCAAATCGCAATCAAGGTCAGAATAGAGGCGACGACGCGGGGCAGAGCGCGTGCTGCATGAACAAGAATGGGCCGTGTGAAGCGCGAGCCAATATTCCAGCCAACGAACGCGTAGCTCGCGGCAAGCAGCCAGGGCGGCAATACGATCTCCATCATACCCGTGTTCTGCAGAACCACACCCACGACAAGCGGCACCAGGAGTGGGCCCGCGGGGATGCGCAGCCGCATGCCGATCAAACTTCCAAGTGTTATGAGTATCAAAGTTTGTGCAAGACCAAGCCAGGGAATGGACGGGAACCAGATGATTTCTGGGACCGGGGCCGTTGGACCTGTGACCCATATGCTGGATACGACCGAGGCGACGACTGCCACAAAGACCACGCGTAGGTATTGCATGAATGCCACCAGGCGGATGTCCGCACCAAAGGCCTCGGCCATCAGCGTCATCGCCGACGCTGCGCCGGGAGATGAGCCCCAGATGGCAGTCGTACCGGGCAGAACCTGCCAGCGCGTCAGCAACCAGCCGAGCGCGTTGCTTGCCATAAGAACAGACGCAATGACCACCAGGAAGAGGGGCCAGTCGTGCAGCATCTCGGCAAGCGCTGCGGGCCGAATACTGAGCGCGATCAGGCAGCCGATCACGCCTTGAGCGATAATGAAGGGGCGCATCGGCAGGCGGATCGAACCGCCCGCTGCAGCCACGACAATGGCCGCGGCCATCGGCCCAAGCAGAAGCGCTGCCGGCAGATGAGTCGCGTGCAGAAGCAAGAAGAACAGGATCGACAATCCGAGCAAAGTCGCCCATTGCAACCCAATGCCGCGACTGCTCAATCCGCCGCCAAGAATGCGGCCGATCCATTCAGGAACATTCATTGGGAACCGTTGGAGAGCCGGGAGAGGCGCTGCGTATTGAGACGACGTTGCCGAAGCGGCATACATGGGCGGAGCTTTTCGCCTTTGTGGAAGCCATTTGGAAAAGCATCACTAACTATCATCGCCCCAATGTCCCGCCAGCCTCAACAAAGTTGGCCGCAGGATAATCTTCTATTGCGAGCCGTCCACCCCTGTTTGGAGCATTTGAATCTTGGAAAAATTCGCAGAACTGCTATGTTCAATCTTGGAGCGGGGACGAACTTTCGTCCGCCCCCATTCCTCACTTCATAAAATGAACCCGGAACGAGACTTGCCAGCCTGTCCGGGTTCTTTTTATGATGAGGGTAACGCTACATGGTGTGAACCACATCGCTTTACCTCCAAGTTGGAAGCAAGGCCGCCGCGGTCGAAATGGCCAATCGCCTTCGATGCACCGGCTGGCTCGGTGCAGACTGCTTCTGCCTCCAAACTGAAATGCTCTCACTTCATCGCTTGGTTGAGGCATCGGCGCCACGAACGCCCGGTTGAAACGTTTCGCTATTAGTCGGTTGCGCAGTTGTATGAACGGCTGACACTGTGCCGATTTTTTACTGTTTGCGGCCCTTGATGTTTCATGCGAATGAAACGCCATGCGCATATTGCTCGTAGAAGACACGCACGATGTGGGGGAGGCAATCGCCAGGCGTTTCGAGGCGACAGGGCATGCCGTGGACTGGGAAACCAACGGGCGGGACGCAGCGGAAATCATCGATTTCACCGAATATGCGCTGATCATTCTCGATGTCATGTTGCCGGGCATGGATGGCTTTGAAATCCTCAAACGCATCCGCAAATCCGGCAATGCGGTTCCCGTCCTTGTCCTGACCGCGCGTTCTGAAATCGACGACCGGGTAGGGGCGCTTGATCTCGGGGCGGACGACTATCTGGTAAAGCCGTTTGACTTCCGCGAATTGGAGGCGAGGGCACGCGTCCTGATGCGCCGCCACACGGGTGGCGAGGCGACCAACTTGATCAAATGCGGTGATATTGCCGTCGATCGCGGAACGCGATCCGTGCACGTCGGCAAGCGCGAGGTGCAGTTGAAGCGGCGTGAACTGACCCTGCTCGAAGTTCTCGTTGCCCGGCCGGGCCGCGTCTTCAGCAAAGACGAATTACTCGATCAGATTTTCGGTTTCGACGAAGCGGCGAACGCCAATGCGATCGAACTCTATATAGGCCGTTTGCGCAAGAAGCTGGAGGGCGCCAAAGCGCATATCGTCACCGTACGGGGGCTCGGTTATCAACTGGTACCTGGCGATGCGCCCTGAAGCCCTGCAACACGGCCCGTCTCTATTCGGGCGTCTCGCCCGGCGCATTTCGTTTGTCCTTTTCATTGGCGCCGCACTGCTCGTTAGTGCCGCCTGGTATTATGCGGAGACTGCCGCGAACAAGGCCTATGATCGCCTGCTCGTTGGCGCGGCGTTGCAGATGGCGGAAAGTCTTTCGGTCGAGGATGGAATACTGACTGCGCGTCTGCCGACCTCTGCGTTCGAACTGCTCGGTTTGGCGGATCGCGACCGGATTTTCTACCGCGTCATCGATACGCATGGCCAGACCCTGACGGGATACGACGATCTCAAGACCCCGACACCACTGGAGCGCGCGCAAGATCCTCTGAGCGTCGAAGAGGGCGTCTACAAGGGTGAGCCTGTGCGCATCGCCCACGCGACCCGGATCCTCGCCGATCCCGCAGTCTCTGGCCGTGCCTATGTTATCGTAGCTCAGACGAACGAGGCGCGATTGGCTTTGACCCGCGAGCTCACGCTGCGCGCGACGATCCTCGTCTTCATCATGAGTCTGTTGGCTTTCGCTGGTGCCATGCTCGCGATCCGCTATGCGCTGCAGCCGGTGGAACAGCTGGGGACGGAAGTCCGTGGCCGCGATCCGCATGATCTAACGCCGGTTACAGTCGACGTGCCGCGTGAGCTTGATCCCTTTGTCAGCTCGATCAACCATTTCATGGGAAGGCTCAATGAACGCGTCGATCTGTTGCAGCGTTTCATTGCCGATGCCGCACATCAGATACGCACGCCATTGACTGCACTGACGGCGCAGATCGATCTTCTGGGAACCGGCAAACTCGACAAGGCGGGCCGTCAGCATTTTAATCGGGTCAAGGAAAGGACAAGCGAACTCTCCCGGTTGACCAACCAGTTGCTCAGCCATGCGATGGTGATTCATCGTGCGGATTCCGTTCAGCTGGAGCCGATCAGCCTTGTCGATGTGGCGAGGCGCGCCTACCGGGTCGCTATTCCAGTCACGGTCGATCCCGATATCGTCATTTCTTTCGAAGCGCCGGATGACCGGCCCTTCGTTCTCGGCGACGCAGTCAGTCTGCGCGAAGCTATTGTCAACGTCATCGACAACGCTTTGCGGCATGGTACGGATCAGCGGCTGGAGGTGCGCGTACGCGCCAGCGGCACGCAAGCCTTTGTAGAGGTTGAGGATGATGGTCCCGGCATCCCGCCTGAAAGCTGGGAGAAGGCGACGCAGCGCTTTGCCACGTCGAAATCGCATGAAGGCAGCTCAGGTCTTGGCTTCGCCATTGCCCAGGAAGTGGCAAATGCCCATGGCGGCACCTTGGGCTTCCGCGCCCGCGATGAAAAAGGTTTTACCGTGGTTCTGACCCTGCCGCTGTACAAAGGGGAGGTGAAATGATCCGAATCTGTTTCGCATTCTTGGTGGCTGGTTTCACCGCAGCACAAGCGTTGGCTGCTGAAAGCAACAAAACGTTGTTCCCAGCCGTCCAGTCGGGTGCCGGCACGCTGACGATCTACTCGACGACAGATCTGGTCGCGATAAAACCGCTGATTGAGGATTTTCAGAAATCGTCGCCGGATGTGTCGATCGACTATAATGAATATCTGACCAACGAACTGAATGCCCTGGCTAGCGAGGCCTGCCGCAAGGGCGAACCGCTCGGCGATCTGCTCTTGTCGTCATCGGTCGACCAATTGCTCAAGCTCGCCAATGACGGCTGCGCCGCGGCGCATACGTCGCCCGAAACCCTTCGCGTTGCAGAGTGGGCCAATTGGCGCGACGAGGTCTTCGGCTTCACCTATGAGCCGGCGGTGTTCGTTTATAACAGGAGCAAGGTTCCGCCCGCCGAAGTCCCGCGCACCCATGTCGAACTCGCGGACCTTCTGCGCGAGCGGCTCGACTATTATCGCGGCCGTGTCGGCACCTATGATATTCGCCTGTCCGGGATCGGTTATCTTCTCGCTTTCAATGATGCGCGACAAACCACGACCGTCTTCGGCCGTCTGCTGGAGAGCATGGCGCGAGCTTCCGCCGTGGCCCGTTGCTGCACCGGCGAAATCCTGGAGGAGGTAGCCAAGGGCAATCTCTACATCGGTTACAATATGCTGGGTTCCTATGCTTATGACGCGGCCCAACGCCATCCGGAACTAGGCGTGGTCGTGCCCCGCGATTATACGCTCGTCCTGAGCCGCGGTGCGCTTATCCCGAAAGGTGCACAGCGAGCAGATCTCGGTGCAAGGTTCCTCGATTATCTGCTATCAGAGCGCGGCCAATCCGTGGCGCGAACCAATGCGTTCTATTTCACGGAAAGTGGTGAACTGCCACCCGGTGTCGATGGTCCGCAAAATTTGAAAGAGTCCGGCGTTGCCCAGCCGATCCGCATCGGCCCGGCTCTGCTCGCGGTGCAGGACAGGGCACAACGCCAACGTTTCATCGAGGATTGGTCGCAATCTCTGATTGAATTGAACAGTCCAGCGTGGACGCGAGAATAGCAAACCCGATTCCTGAATAGCAGATCGCAACACCGGGCCAATTTCTCCGCAAGAATATTCAATTCACACGCAAGAAGTCCCGATTCTCACACATGAATCATCGAATCTGGAACGAATTTTTCAACTCTGGCGAGAAAAATGGTTGTGGCGACGCGAATCGTCAGAAGAGCGAGCCCTGCGAACCAGCCGGAACAGGGGGCTTTTTGGCGGGAGCGGGACGCTCGGTTTTAGGCTGCGATCGACGTTCGTCGCCATCTTTTGCGACCGCTTGCACGTCACCGTCGTGGAATTTGAGGGTAAGGTCATCGCCGCTTGCAACAGCCCCCGCGCGCTTGATCGGCGTGCCTGAGAGGTCGAGGACAACAGCAAATCCACGTTCCAGAACCCCTTGATATGACAGGGTTTTCAGCAGACGCTCGAGTTCCCCACTGCGCCGTTTCGCGCCGTCGATCAGCAGATTGACGGCTTGGACCTGACGCCGGTCCAGCTGTTGCAGATGTTGCCGGTCTCTCTGTGCCAGCCGTGCGGCAGGTTCGATAGAAAGCCGTGCGGCCTGCCGGTCGAAAAGTCCGCGCCTCTTGTGCAGAAAAGCTGTAAGGCAACGCGGCAGCTGACTGTCCAAGCGCTTGATTTCAATCCGCTTTTCGCGAATCTTCTGCTCAAGCAGCCGCGGCGATAATTGCCTGGCGCAGCCGTCGAACTCGCCGCGCTTCTTCTGCGTATTCGCCTGTAAGGCGCGGCCCAAACGGCCTGCGGTTTCATCGAAATGCCGGCGTGGAAGTGCAAGCAACTGATCCGCCGAGGGCAGGGCGCGGGCCAGCGCCCGCTGCGCCTGACGACGGCGATCGAGATAGCGCGACATGCCCGAGGCAAGCCGGGCGCCAAGCGTCGCGACCTGCGCCTTAAGGTCTGCCCTGACCGGCACAGCCATCTCTGCAGCGCCAGTCGGCGTCGGCGCGCGAACGTCCGCAGCAAGGTCGATCAGCGTCCAGTCGGTCTCGTGACCGACAGCAGAAATGATGGGAATTCGCGATGCGGCGACAGCGCGCACAACGGCTTCATCGTTGAATCCCCAAAGGTCTTCAAGGCTGCCACCGCCACGCGCTACGATGAGAACGTCGGGGCGGGGAAGAACGCCACCCAGCTCTAACCCATTGAAACCATTGATCGCATTGGCGACTTCAGCGCCGCAGGTCTCGCCCTGCACACGTACCGGCCAGACCAGAACATGCAGCGGGAAACGGTCGGTGATGCGGTGGATGATGTCGCGGATGACAGCGCCGGTCGGCGATGTAACAACGCCGATAATGCGCGGCATGAAGGGCAGCCGCCGCTTAGCCGCGGGATCGAACAACCCCTCTGCACCAAGCTTGCGCTTGCGTTCCTCCAAGAGTGCCATCAGTGCGCCGGCGCCGGCCGGTTCCATCTGCTCGATGACGATCTGGTATTTGGACGAGCCGGGATAAGTCGTCAGCTTGCCCGTGGCGATGACTTCCATGCCTTCTTCCGGCTGGAAGCGCAGCCGGCTCATGGAACCGCGCCAGATAACCGCCTCTATACGTGCCTTGTCGTCTTTCAGCGAGAAATAGGCATGACCGGACGAATGCGGGCCGCGATACCCGGAAATCTCGCCGCGGACCCTTACGTGCCCGAAAGTGTCCTCGACCGTGCGCTTCAACGCACCGGATATTTCAGAGACGGTATATTCGGCAACGTTCGACGCAGATTCGGGCTTTTCGCTCATGCGCTATTCCTAGTCCCCCTGCCGTCAGGGTCAAGTCTCGGCAATCCTTGATTGCACCATTGCAAGCTTCAGGAATTTCGCCTATCCGCAAGAGTTGGAAAAAGGGGAAATCCACATGCCAGCAGATGTTGCCGCCACTTCTAAAGGTTTGAAATTACGTCATTATCTGCTGATGGGGGCTCTCATGATTGCTGCCGCTGCAGCGATCTTGCTATGGATGGGCCGCAACCCGATATGTACCTGTGGGACAATAAAGCTATGGGTTGGCGAGACGAATTCGTCAGATAATTCACAGCATATCGCCGATTGGTACACGCTCTCACATATTATCCACGGCTTCCTGTTCTACGGTATCTTCTGGCTTATCGCCCGTAAATTGCCCATTGGCCAACGTCTGCTGATGGCTATGTTGGTCGAGGCGGCCTGGGAGATCTTTGAAAACACCGACATGGTCATCAATCGCTACCGCGAAGCAACGATCGCGCTCGGCTATGTCGGCGATAGTGTGCTGAATTCCGTCAGCGACATATTATTCATGGTATTAGGCTTCTTCTTCGCCGCCAGAGCCCCTCTCTGGTTGACGGTCGTGCTGGCGATCTTCTTCGAGCTCCTGGCTGGCTGGGTCATACGCGACAATCTCAGCCTCAACATACTTATGCTGCTCTATCCCCTGGACGCAGTGAAGGCATGGCAAGGGGGAATGTGATCACCAGCCAGGAACGAGTTCCGCAGCACGAACTTGGCGCAAACGCTGATTTGCCATGATCGGCGCTGAAGCCTGGCTCACGCTGACAGGAGAGGGCATCGACAAATTGTCGAGACTTTCGACAATGTGCTGTGCCAGTGCGTCGACGATCGCCGAGGGCTTGGTGTGCCCACGCATGATGCCGATGCCGAATTCCGGCAAGCGGCCAAAACCGTCGGCCTCAGTCAGAACACGCATTCCCGGACGCAAAGCACACTCGGGCAGGATAGAGACAGCAAGGCCCGCCAGAACCGCCGCTGCCAGGACAGTGGCCGACCAGCTCGTGAAGAGAATGCGGTAGTCATGGTGCATGGTGTCGAGGACATCCACCGCGGCAGCGCGCCAGATACAGGTCGGGCGGCCAACTGCCAGTGGAAGTACTTGTTCTTCATGCACATTATGGTGGGCTGAGGTAACCCAGAGTAGTTGTTCGCTCCGCACAACTTCCGAGCGCCGCTGCTCGTCGCATTGCGTTACGAGCGCAATATCCAGTTGCCCCTTGCGGATCATCTCGTCGAGATTGACGGTAGGCTCGCAGACAACCGACAGCTCGACGCGGGGATTGGAACGGGAAAATCGCGCCATGATTTCCGGCAGAAACCGGTCGGCATAATCGTCTGGTGTGCCGATGCGTATGTGACCCTGCAGTTGCGTATCATCAAAAGCTGCGATGGTTTCGTTGTTGAGCTGCAGCATCCGCCGTGCATAGGCCAGCAGGCGCTCGCCATCTTCCGTCAGTCGATTGGTGCGGCCATCGCGCTCGAAAAGCGATTTGGAAACGCGCTCTTCCAGCCGGCGCATCTGCATGGAAACGGCGGATTGCGTCTTGTTCACCTTGTCGGCAGCCCTTGTAAAACTACCTAGGTCGGCAATAGCCGTGAATGTTTGCAACTGGTCGAGATCAAGAGGTGCGTTCATGGCAATGTTCCCGGAATGGTTGATCCATCATTATTATTGAACGTTTACATTAAAAACATTCGTTTGAATAATCAATTATTATGGATCATCCTGCAAATGTTCAGGAAGCGTCGGTGTCCTACGAGTGGTTCAAGGGATAACGCGGCGTGGTGCGCGGAAAATGGTTTTCGCGCGGTTTAACTTTCTTGATCGCCCTTCAAAAGGAGTAACGGCGATGACGACGACAACGAGAATGATTGAAGTAACTGGTTTCACCCGCACGATCGCAACCTTTGCGTCGCAGGCTGCCAACTTTGTCAGGCAAGTAATCGTCGCACGTCGCAATCGTAAAACGATTATGAGCCTCGGCGAGTGGAATGACGAAATGCTGCATGATATCGGCGTCACCCGTGCCGATCTTCATTCTGCGATTGGCACCTCGCTTCTCGATGATCCGAGCGAAAGACTGGGCGCATTGGCCGATGTAAGGTCGCGTGTTCGCGCTGCTCGCTCGATCATCTAAGGCTGACGATTTGACTGTTTAGCAGGCGCCCATTCACGCCGGAATCCCCTCCCGGCGTCCCGCCTGCCTCCTGCCCGGCCCACATTGCATATGCAAGTGGCCGGGCTTTTTCTTATCCCGTTTACCGTCCCACGCTTCAGCGATAACGGTCCATACCGCGCTTATACTGGTCGAAAATGGAATCCAGGCCTTTCTGATACTGATCGTTGGCCTGTTTACCCGTATCGAACATCTGGCCGAGTATGTCCTTTAGAGGATTATCCGAAGGGGCGGAAGGCGCCGTTCTTTGCTGCGCTCGCGGCTGTGGTTCAGGTGATTGCTGTGCTGGACGCTGCTGCGCACCGCCACCGAATATTTCTCCGAAAATCTGGCCCAAGGGATTGTCGCCAAACGGATTTTGTCCCTGAGTCGTCTCTTGAGGTGCATTATCTTGAGGAGTGCCGCGCGGCGTTGATGTTTGCGGTGCTGCGGGCCCACCAGCGCCCTTCATCATTTCCTCGAATATCTTCCCCAGCGGATTATCACCGAACGGGTTTTGTCCTTGCGCCGTATCTTGAGGTGCTGCGTCTTGGGGGACTCTGCCACGCGGTGCCGGGGTTTGCTGCGCTGCGCCGCCAGCACCCTTCATCATCTCCTCGAATATCTTGCCGAGCGGATTGTTTCCCATCGGATTGCCCTGGCCTTGCGGCTGTGGCTGCCCTGCAGCACCTCCGCCGAGCATGCTTTCCAATATCTGTCCCCATGGGTTGGCGCCTGCGCCAGGTGCATTTTGCTGGGGGGCGGGCGATTGACTGCCGCTCTGGCGCATCATCTGCTCGATGAGGTCGCCGATAACATTGCCACCGCCAAGTCCGGACGCAGCAAACTGGCCGGTCGACTTCTTATACAGGCCGCCCATCATCATGGAGGCGACCACCGGCAGCATCTGTTTCAGTGTATCCGCGCCAACCCCGGAGACCGCCGAAGCATGATCGGCAACGGCTCGCGACAGGTCTTTCGACCCGAAGAGTTGATCGAGAACATTCTTGCCGTTGGCAATGCCCATAGGGTCGAAAGCCGCTTGCGGATTATCAAAATAATTGACCTGCCGACCCGAAGAGAGCGTTTGAACAAAGCCGCCAAAACCCATCGGATCGGCCGCATTTCTCTGCAATCCCTGGGAAAATGCGGGCATCAATGCCTCGAGGGCGGCAACGGTTTGCTGCTGGGAGAGATTGAACTGGTTTGAAAGGGCATCGACTGTTTGTCCGCCCTGTGCCTTCAAAAACATGTCTACGAGATTCATGGCGCCGATCCTCCTCCGGGCTGATGCGCGAAGGAAGATTAGCGCCGTAGTAATGCGGACTTCAATACTTTTCTCTCGTTAGAAATATTTCGCCAGATTGTTGCGAATACGCTGAAGCGGATCAACTGCTGGATCGCCGGCTTCAAATTTCCGGTCGGTGATTTTCTCATAGGCCTGAATATAGACCTGCGTCGTCGCGTCTATCACGTCTTCCGGTATCTCCGGGATATCGTCCTTGTAGGGATCGCAACGTTCCACGACCCAATTACGGACGAAATCCTTGTCGAAACTGACCGGCCGCGTGCCGGGTGCGTAGCTGTCGGCAAACCAATAGCGGCTGGAATCCGGTGTATGGATTTCATCGGCCAGCACGATGTTACCTTCATCGTCAGTGCCGAATTCATATTTCGTGTCGGCAAGGATCAAACCACGGCTTGCGGCGATCTCCTGACCCCGCGCGAAGAGCTTCAGAGCGTAGCCAGTAATCGTTTCCCACTGCTCTTTGGTGAGAAGCTGTTGTTGCAGGATATCCTCAGCGGTCAGCGGTTCGTCGTGGCCGCCATCGAAGGCCTTTGAGGTTGGCGTGATGATCGGCGCTGGCAGCTTCTCATTGTCCTGCATCCCATCGGGCAGGGTGAAGCCGTACATTTCACGCTTACCTGCCTTATAGAGCGTCAGTATCGACGTTCCGGTTGTTCCGGCAAGATAACCGCGCACGACGATTTCGACCGGCAGGATGGTCAGCTTGCGGCAAACCAGTACATTGGAATCTGGATACTCGATGACATGATTTGGGCAAATGTCCTGTGTCTGTTCAAACTGGAAACGCGCCGTTTGCGTCAGCACCTGACCCTTCAGTGGTATGGACGCAAGAATGCGGTCAAACGCGCTGATGCGGTCCGTGGCGATGATAATGCGCCTTCCATCCGGCAGATCGTAATTCTCCCGCACCTTGCCTTTGTAGTAGTTCGGCAATTCTGGGATATAGGCTTCGGACAGCGCTTTGTATTTCGGCATGGTTCAGAAATCCGCATGAATGATATGGTTCCCGCATAACACAGATAACCGGCGGCGGGAGTCACAATTGTAATGCTTGGCTCAACGTCCGCCAGTCACGTCAAGGATGGCCCCGGTCACATAGGATGACTCGTCACTCAAGAGCCACACGATGGATTGGCCGACTTCATCGGCAGTACCCGCACGACCGAGTGGAGCGGTAGCCCCAAGACGCTGCGCCCGGTCCGGTTGGCCGCCGCTGGCATGAATATCGGTTTCAATCAGTCCCGGTCGGATCGCGTTGACGCGGATACCCTCCGCTCCGACTTCCTTGGACAGGCCGATCGTCAGCGTATCCATGGCACCTTTCGATCCGGCATAATCGACATATTCGCCTGGCCCGCCGAGCCGTGCCGCCGCCGAAGACAAAAGAACGATCGAACCGCCATTGCCACCACGTGAGCGGGCAAGATGGCGTACGCCCTCACGTGCGCAGACATAGGCGCCAAGCACGTTCACGTCGAAGATGCGGCGCATACGTTCAATGTCCATATCCATCAGTCGCGAGCCAGGAGCAACGATACCTGCATTCACCACGACACCGTCGAGAGTGCCGAGTTCGGCAGTCTGTTCGAACATGGAGATGACATCGGTTTCGACGGCGACATCGCCTTGAATGGCTTTTGCCTTGCCACCCGCTGCAATGATGGTCTCAACCACGTCGTCGGCAGCCGCTTTATTGCCCACATAGTTGACGCCGACCGACCAGCCCCTCTGACCTGCTAGAATTGCCGACGAGCGGCCGATGCCGCGGCTGGCGCCGGTAATCAGAATGGTTTTGGTCATGGCCGATCCTCGCGTTGACTAATAAGCATATTCCAGAAATGCCGGCTCAACGGAACTGCCCCAAGCAGTATTATACTGCGACAGCATCTGCTCAGCCGACGTTGTTCCACGCGCAACAACTTCCTCCAGCGACGAGAGGTAATGCGTCTCGTCGAAGCCTTCGCTGTTGAGCTTTGCCCGGTTCTTCAGGCCGAGCCGCGAAATCGCCAGCACGTCACGTGATATTTCATGCACAGACCGATTGCGTAGCGTGGCGCGCAGGCCTTGCGCCGGAACCTCGTCGCGCAGCGCCTGTACTTCCGGGTAGGTCCAGTCATAGGTCATGGCCTCGGCTGCATCCAACGCCTCGGCATCGTAGAGTAGCCCAACCCAGAAAGCCGGGAGCGCGCAAATGCGCCGCCAAGGTCCGCCATCGGCGCCACGCATTTCGAGGAAGCGCTTCAGCCGTACTTCCGGAAACAGGGTCGATAAATGATTTGCCCAGTCGCCCATGTTCGGCGTGCCTTCCGGGATGGAATCCTTCAGAGCGCCGTTCATGAACTGACGGAATGTCACGTGGGTACAATCATGATAGCGACCATGGCGCATGACAAAATACATGGGCACGTCGAGTGCCCATTCGACGTAGTCGGCAAAGCCAAAATTCTCATTGAAGATGAAAGGCAGAACGCCCGAACGATTGTTGTCCGTGTCGCGCCATATGTTTGAACGCCATGAGAGAAGCCCGTTCGGCCTGCCCTCGGTGAAAGGCGACATTGCAAAGAGCGCCGTCGCGATGGACTGCAACTTCACCGAAACCTGCATCTTGCGGCGCATATCCGTTTCGGACGAGAAGTCGAGATTCACCTGGATCGTGCAGGTGCGATACATCATGTTCAGGCCGTCCTTGCCGACTTTCGGCATATAGTTGGACATGATGTTATAGCGTGATTTCGGCATGCGCGGCGTTTCGGCGAGAGTCCATTTGGGGCTACCGCCAAGACCAAGAAAACGAATACCTAGCGGCTCCGCGATTTCGCGCACCTGCGCCAGATGTGCGTTGGATTCACGGCAGGTCTGATGAATGGTGAGAAGCGGTGCACCGGAAAGCTCGAATTGTCCACCCGGTTCAAGCGAGATTGCACCTTGGCCAGTTGGCTCGACGAGGCCAATGATATTGCCTTCGTCGATGATCGGCTCCCAGCCAAGCTTGGATTGCATGCCTTCGAGGATCGCGCGAATTCCGCGCGGACCTTCATAGGGAACCGGGCTGTTGTCTTCCGTGTAAAATGGGAACTTCTCATGCTCCGTGCCGATGCGCCAGTCGGACTCCGGCCTCGATCCCTGTGCAAGATAGGCAGCCAGTTCTTCGGTGCCGGTGATCGGTGTTTCGTCTGTCGTATCGCGCGCCATGGATGGTGCTTTCCGAGATGATGAGATCGTCGCGCGTGATTGACCGTTTTCGTGCAGGAGCGCAAGCAAATTTCGCTTATGGTCTCATCAAGAGTATTTGTAACTCACCAATCGCCTATCGTCGCCTGAATCAAGGCGAGGGCCGCAACGGCGGCTGTATCTGCCCGCAGGATGCGCGGACCCAATGGAATAGCGGTCACAAAGGGCAGCTTTCGCAAGGTTTCGCGTTCCTGGTCGGAAAAGCCTCCTTCCGGACCGATGAGGACGCCAAGCGGGCTGCGCGGGAGCGATTGCAGCAGCGGCAGCGGATTATGTGTGTCATGTCCCTCATCACAGAAAATGAGGCGACGCTGATTATCCCAGCCCTCAAGCAGCTTTTCAAGCTTTGCAGGCTCACGCGTTTGCGGAATGGCCAGCACGCCGCATTGTTCCGCTGCTTCGATCACGTTGGCCTCGATTCGCTCGGTCCCGATGCGGGAAACTTGCGTATGCTGGGTGATCACCGGCTGCAGAACGCCTGCGCCCATCTCCACCGCCTTCTGGACCAGATAGTCGAGCCGGCCCTGTTTCAACAGTGCGAAGCAATAGAGGAGATCGGGCGCGGCTGGCTGTTGGCGAACCTGTTCCAGCGGCTCAAGGAACAGCTTTTTCCTGCTTTCAAATCGCAATGCCGCACGCCATTCGCCATCACGCCCGTTGAAGACGAGGATTTCATCGCCGTCCTTCATCCGCAATACATTGGACAGATAGTTGACAGCCTCCGGACCCGTCTCCGCACGCTTCCCGGCGGCAAGACTGTCGGTGACGTAGAGCCGCTGCATTTTGTAATTTGCGCGCATTGAATAACCGAAGGTTGGATTTAGCTGAGCGGCGGCAGGCGGCGCTTGACTGGCGACGACTTGACAATGGAAGTGTTTGTCTCGGCCCTTTCCGATAAACGGTCGAGTATCATGTCGAGTTGTTCCATCGTCCGGAATTGTAATTTACCAACGAAACAATCGTCACCTGTGACCTTGTCGCATTCAGTGATTTCCGGCGTTTCCTGTATCAGCTTTTCGACGATGTGCAGCATGCCAGGCAATGGCCGGACGCGTACGATGGCCGAGAGGCTGTAGCCGAGGGCGACGGGATCGATGTCGATCGTAAAGGAGCGGATCACTTTTTTCTCTTCAAGGCGGCGCAACCGCTCGGAAACGCTGGGCGAAGACAGGCCCACCTGATTGCTAAGTTCTTTTAGCGATATACGCGCATCATGAACAAGAATCTCGATGATAGTTCGGTCAAGATCATCAAGCATAATTCCCTCCTAAGGCCACTCGTTTGTTTCGCCTCAAATAAGAAGGTAAAGCGCGAGTTTTGCCTTTTGTGACATATATCAAATTCGTCACTTGCCGCATACCCTCGGCAAATCAACAAAAGGTGTTCGACATGGAAAAAGATGTGTTGAGGGGCAGCGCTGAAATGACTGCCGCCATGTTCATTTCAGGGACAATCGGCTGGTTTGTATTGATGTCAGGCCAACCGGTCCTGTCGGTGGTGTTCTGGCGCTGCGCCATCGGTGCTGTGACGTTGCTCGCTGTATGCGGGGCGTTCGGGCTGCTTCGACGTGATGCCATTTCGCTGAAACTCTTCGGGCTTGCCGTAGTTGGCGGAATAGCAATCGTGTTGAACTGGGTTCTGCTTTTTGCCGCTTACTCACGCGCATCCATTGCCATCGCCACCACGGTGTATAACGTCCAGCCGTTCATGCTGGTTGGTCTAGGCGCGTTGATTTTCAAGGAAAAACTCACCACTACCAAGCTTTTCTGGCTGGGTTTCGCCTTTGCAGGGATGCTGCTAATCGTCCAGGCCAAACCTGGTGGCGCTTATGACGGCTCCGACTACATGGTGGGCATTGCCCTGTCGCTCGGCGCGGCCTTTCTCTATGCGATCGCCGCCATAGTGGCCAAACGCCTGAAAGGCATTCCATCATACCTCATCGCCCTCATTCAGGTCTGCGTTGGCGTCCTGATGCTTGCACCATTCGCTGATTTCGCTCAACTGCCGCAAAGCACCGGCGAATGGGGCAGCATCATAACGATAGGCGTGGTTCACACCGGCCTGATGTATATCCTGCTCTATAGCGCAATCCAGAAACTGCCGACGCACATTACGGGCTCGCTTTCCTTCATCTATCCGATTGCTGCGATCCTGGTGGACTATATTGCCTTCGGACACGCCTTGCAGCCAAGCCAGTTGGTCGGGTCCGCTGCTATTTTGATCGCTGCCGCGGGCACCAGCCTCGGCTGGACATTCCGCAGGTCACTTCCGGTGAGTGTCAAGGCTTGATGTATAGCCCGCTCTCAGCGCCAGGACGGTTGAAGGCGGTGTGAGGAGCATAACATTGCGGCTGGGCGGATCAGATGGTGTGTAACCCTGCCAAGACCAGAGATACGTCA
Organism: Candidatus Phyllobacterium onerii; assembly: GCF_028331445.1. Lineage (GTDB taxonomy): Bacteria > Pseudomonadota > Alphaproteobacteria > Rhizobiales > Rhizobiaceae > Phyllobacterium > Phyllobacterium onerii. The sequence continues at coordinate 268,014 of NZ_JAQMHX010000001.1, forward strand.
CTCCTTCTTTTACAGCATAGGCATCTTCGCCACTGGCAATCATCGTCCCATTCGGTAAATCCTTTATTTGACCTTCGATGGGATGTAGCCGTTTGCCACCCTTGGCATCTAGGCGCTCGCTATGCAGGACGGCGTCCATTGCAGGCGCAGGCTGGATCGATGTTTTCTTCCCGTCAGTCCACGCTGCCTGAAAGGCTTTCGCCCGTTGCCGCTGGCAATAGAAGCATGGTCTGTGTCCTGCTGCGAGCGCCGTCGCTTCGTCTAAAAAGAACAACTCGGTCCAGCTTGGTCGTGCCATAACCTCGCGCCGCACGCCTTTGAATTCGCAGACGCAGATGATCCAGGCCCGTGTCGTCCATCGACGCTTGAGCAAAGTGCGCGTCGTGGGATCGTGGATGATCCCGCGATTTCCCATCAGCGCGCCACGATATGGCGCAGCGACAATATCGCCAAAAGGTGTGACGCGGTTTTGCAGGGTCATTTGGCGGCTTTCGACTCTCGAGAGCACATGCTATCCGAGAACTCCCGTTATTGCGATCATCAGGCAGGCTGCATGCACGTTCTCGTCGTTCAGAATTATCAGAATACAGGCCTTGGCCAAGTCGGACGCGCATTGGAGGAAGCAGGCGCTGAAATCGATCTGCGTCAGCCGTATCTTGGGGAAACACTGCCAAACGACGATTTGGATCACGATGCGCTGGTCGTACTCGGTGGTGACCAGAGCGCGCTCGATGATGACGTCTATCCTTATCTTCCCGAACTGGCACGGCTCACCAAACGTTTCGGCGATGCCGGAAAAGCCGTTCTCGGCATCTGTCTCGGCAGTCAACTTGTTGCGCGTGGCTATGGTGGAGAGAACCTTCTAGGACGTCCGGCCGAATTCGGTTGGCGCGAGGTGACCCGAACTGTTGAAGCGAAGTCTGATCCCGTTCTTTCTGCTGTTCAGCAAAAGTTTCCAATCTTTCACTGGCACAGCGACACCTTTACGCTTCCTGAAGGCGCCGTGCATCTTGCTTCAAGTCAGATGACCCGGAACCAGGCATTTCGCATCGGTCGTGCTGTCTATGGCATCCAGTTTCATTTCGAGGCCGATACCAAGCTCGTTGACGAGTGGAAACGAGTTTTTCATGACCAGATCAAAAATATGGATGCTGCTTGGCTCGTCAATTACCGCACCTATCTGGAGCGTGACGGGGCTGAAGCAGATGCGGCCGGGCTGGCGCTCGCTCGTGCTTGGGTGGCACTGATTTAGGCCTGCATCGTGATTTCGTTGCAACTTGGCAACAGACTAATTCCGAATCCGATTGGATGTCGGGATTCAGGTGAAGCGTGTCTCCAATTCACTAGTTGGTAATAATTGCGTCCTTTATTGGCCACACTGGTTAACTGGCATGAAGCCAGACCGATAGAAACCGATGGAAACGCCCGAAATGACCACCAAGAGTGCTGCACTTTTAACTGCCGTGATGCTCTCAGCCATCCTCTTCATGGGCGCAGGTCTGTTCTCGGTAGATGCCGGTAGCCATACGGTTTCCACCGACGGCTATGGGGTCAGCACCTCTTTCCGCTGATAGTCAGAGTCTCTCACACTGCTTCCAGGAAAAACTTGTTCTCGGCGTCGATTGCGATCGCACTGAGACGACCGCTGAACACCGCTCCGGTATCGAGGTTGATGCGGTTTGGTCTGATTTCCACGTCAGTGACGGGGGTATGGCCATGGATGATGACTTTCGGATAGAGCCGTGGCTCGCCAAGGAATTGCTCCCTGATCCAGACGAGATCTTCCGGATCCTGACTGTCGAGCTCAATTCCCGGACGTATGCCAGCATGGCAAAAGAAAAAATCTCCAAAAATCATCGAACGCTTCAGGCCGCGAAGAAATTCTATGTGCCCCGGGGGAACCGCATCTAGCAGCGCGTGCCGTCCTGTCGCTACAGATCCAAGATCGTTGAAATCGATGGAAACGCCGTAGGAAAGCGCAGTCTGGCGACCGCCATTGTGTGCAAACATTCCATTGGGGGCTCCAGTCGCCAGAAATTCAAGAAAGCCGATATCGTGATTTCCTGCGAGGGCCAGCATTCGGTGCGTCTTCTTCTGTGCGCTGACCAAAAGATCAAGCACGCCTTTTGACTCGGGACCGCGATCGACGTAGTCGCCAAGATGAACGATCACCCAATCGAAGGGTGGTGATTTCTCGTTCGCCGTCTGAATGCGCCGATGCATTTCCTGCAGAAGATCGAGCCGGCCATGCACATCGCCGATGGCATAGACACGCAGCCTGTCGGGTCCCCGTGCATGTTTGAAATAAACTGTTTTCATTGTGCAATTGTCTTTCGCGTCGTAGTTGTGCGATATCTCGTCCAAGCGGATAATGTCATAGCGAGACATGCTGGAATAGCTGTAGCAAGGGAAAGTTCATGTCCGGACTACTGATGCCGAAAGCCGACGACGCAACCATGTCGCGCCGTCCGGACATCGTGACGGCGCTGCGGGCAATAGTTCCGGGCGAAGGTGTCGTCGATGCCACCAATGCGATGCGGGTATTCGAGTCGGATGCTCTGACCGCCTATCGCCAACTACCGCTGGTGGTGGTCCTGCCGCAAACTGTGGCACAGGTTTCGCGCATTCTCAAATATTGCCACGAGAACAATGTAAAGGTCGTGCCGCGTGGCTCCGGAACGTCACTGTCTGGGGGCGCTCTGCCGCTCGAAGACGCGGTACTGCTCGTCATGTCGCGCTTCAATCAGATATTGGAGGTCGACTATCCCAATCGCGTCGCAGTCGTACAGCCCGGCGTAACCAATCTCGGCATCACCAAGGCGGTCGAACACGAGGGCTTCTACTATGCGCCAGACCCTTCGTCGCAAATTGCCTGCTCGATCGGCGGCAATGTTGCCGAAAACTCAGGTGGAGTGCACTGCCTGAAATACGGGCTTACCGCGAACAACGTCCTTGGCCTCGAAATGGTGCTGATCACCGGCGAAGTGGTCCGGCTTGGCGGCAAGCATCTCGATTCGGAGGGTTATGATCTTCTCGGGCTAATGACCGGGTCGGAGGGGTTGCTTGGCGTTGTCACTGAAGTAACCGTGCGTATATTGCAGAAACCAGCGACGGCGCGCGCGTTGATGGTGGGCTTTCCGACAAGTGAGCAAGCTGGCAAATGCGTCGCTGACATCATCGCTGGTGGGATCATTCCCGGCGGTATGGAAATGATGGACCGTCCGGCGATTCACGCGGCCGAAGACTTCGTCCATGCCGGTTATCCGCTTGATGTGGAGGCGCTGCTGATTATCGAACTCGATGGCCCGGTGGTAGAGGTTGATCACCTGATCAGCATGGTAGAGGCTATTGCTTACAAAAACGGTGCGTCGACGTGCGTGATCTCGCAAAGCGAAGAGGAACGCATGGCATTCTGGGCCGGCCGCAAGGCGGCCTTCCCCGCGGTTGGGCGCATTTCGCCGGACTATCTCTGTATGGACGGCACGATCCCAAGGAAGGAACTTCCGAAAGTGCTGGCCGGTATGCGCGAACTTTCCGAAAAATACGGCCTTCGCGTCGCCAACGTCTTTCATGCTGGCGACGGCAATCTGCATCCGCTCATTCTTTACGATGCGAATATTCCGGAAGAATTGCACAAGGCAGAAGACTTCGGCGCCGACATCCTGCGGCTCTGTGTCAAAGTTGGCGGCGTGTTGACGGGCGAGCATGGCGTCGGTGTAGAAAAGCGTGAATTGATGCCGGAAATGTTCAACGAAATCGATCTCAACCAGCAGATCAGGGTCAAATGCGCTTTTGATGACAAGCACCTGCTCAATCCGGGCAAAGTATTCCCGCAGTTGCATCGCTGTGCCGAACTTGGCCGCATGCATGTGCATCGCGGACAGGTGCCATTCCCCGAAATTCCGAGATTCTGAGTGACCATATTTACTCCCAAGACCGAGGACGAAATCGTCGAGGCTGTCCAGTGGGCGCTTTCTGAGAACGCGCCGGTGGAAGTTGTCGGCCATGGCTCCAAACGCAATCTTGGCCGTCCACTGCAGACGGAACACACAATCGCGCTATCGGAATACTCAGGGGTGACGCTCTACGAGCCGGACGAACTTGTGTTGAGCGCAAAAGCAGGCACGTCGATTGTCGAGCTCGAGACGCTGCTTGCGGAGCACGGCCAGGCGTTTCAGTTCGAACCAATGGACTATGGGCCGCTTCTTGGGCAAGCCGCGGGACAGGGCACTTTTGGAAGCCTGCTTGCCACCAACCTATGCGGGCCGCGCCGTCTGAAATCGGGCTCGGCACGCGACCATGTTTTGGGCGTGCGCGTTGTTTCAGGGCGAGGCGAACTGTTCAAGTCAGGCGGCCGTGTTGTCAAGAACGTGACCGGCTATGATTTGTCGAAAGGCATGGCCAATTCGTGGGGTACGCTCGGCATCGCCACGGAAATAACCTTCAAGGTCCTGCCCGCTCCGGAAACCGAAACCACGCTAGTGGTGCGTGGTCTTGCCGATGATGAAGCGGCGCGTGCCATGGCGATTGCCATGGGATCGAGCGGCGAGGTGGCTTCCGCAGCGCATCTCCCTCTCAATGTATCCGGACGCGTTATCGACGGTGATCTCAAGGGTGACGCATCGACGTTGCTGCGACTTGAAGGTTTTGCGCCCTCGGTCAATGATCGGGCAGCTATGCTCAAAGGTCTATTGGCGTCGGCGGGCACGATTGTTGAGGTTGCTGGCGATACTTCGCATAAACTCTGGCAGCAAATCCGCGATGTCATCCCCTTTGCGGACGGCACCGAGCACCCCGTATGGCGCGTATCTATGGTGCCGATGGAGGCTTACAAACTCGTCGCATCCTTACGCATGGGTGCCGCGGTCGATGCCTTTTATGATTGGCAGGGCGGGCTCGTGTGGTTGCGCATGGAAGGCGAACCGGAAGCGGAGGCCGTGCGTGCTCTCATCAAGAAATATGGCGGAGGTCATGCAACTCTTGTTCGCGCATCGACGAGCGTGCGCGCGGCATTGCCGGTGTTCGAGCCGCAGCCCGCGCCCTTGGCAGCGTTGTCGAAGCGGCTCAAGCAGCAATTCGACCCGAGCGGAATACTAAACCCGGGCCGTATGGTCGCAGGAGTATAAACGTGCAAACAAATTTCACTCCCGAGCAGTTGCTGGATCCCGGCGTTGAAGAATCCGAGAAGATCCTGCGCAAATGTGTGCATTGTGGCTTCTGCACTGCGACTTGCCCGACTTATGTGACCCTTGGCAACGAACTCGACAGTCCGCGCGGGCGCATCTACCTGATCAAGGACATGCTGGAAAACGGCCGTGCGGCTGATGAGCAGGTTGTCAAGCATATCGACCGCTGCCTGTCGTGCCTTGCCTGCATGACAACCTGTCCTTCCGGCGTGAATTACATGCATCTGGTCGATAACGCCCGCGCGCATATTGAGAAGACCTATAAACGCCCGATGATGAACAGGCTGACGCGTGCTCTCCTGGCGTTAGTCTTGCCTTATCCGGGCCGCTTTCGCCTTGCTCTCACCGCAGCAAAACTAAGCAGTCCGCTGGCGCCGCTGTTCAGATCGATCGCCGCGTTGAAGCCGATGGCTGCGATGCTCGAACTCGCACCCAAATCTGTCCCAGCGAAATCGCGCTTTGCCGAGCCGGGTTCGCACATGCCTGAGACATCGAAAATGGGCAGGGTTGCTATTCTTACTGGCTGCGCCCAGCCGGTGCTGAGGCCCGGTATAAACGAGGCGACAATCCGGTTGTTGACGCGGATTGGTATCGAAGTCGTGGTGCCAAAAGGCGAAGGGTGCTGCGGCTCGCTTGTGCACCATATGGGCCGCGAAGAAGAGGCACTTGAGGATGCACGTCGTAATGTTGATGTCTGGATCCGCGAGCTTGATACGGGTGGCCTTGATGCCATCGTGATTACCGCGTCCGGTTGCGGCACGACGATCAAGGACTATGGCTACATGCTTCGCCTCGATCCCGACTACAAGGACAAGGCTGCCCGTGTATCTGCCTTGGCCAAGGACATTACCGAATATCTGGCGACCTTGACCCTGCCTGAACCTAAAGAGCCTGCTGGTCTTAGCGTTGCGTATCATTCCGCTTGTTCCATGCAACATGGGCAGAAGATCACGCGCCAACCCAAGGACTTGCTGAGGACAGCGGGCTTTGTCGTCAAGGATCCAGCCGAAGGGCATCTTTGCTGCGGCTCGGCCGGGACCTACAATATCATGCAGCCGGAGATCGCTCGCACCCTGCGAGACCGCAAGGTGAAGAACATTGAAGCGACCGGCGCCAGCATCATTGCCACCGGAAATATCGGGTGCATCACGCAGATTGCCAGCGGTTCGAAATTGCCGATCGTCCACACTGTTGAGTTGCTGGACTGGGCCTATGGCGGACCCCGGCCTGAAGGTGTGCCGGCTCCAAAATCATTCTTGCAAGCAGCAGAATGAATAAAGAGGGCAGGGATTCAAGCGAACCCCTGCCCAATTCCCGGCACCGCCCCCGGTGCCGGCCCCCATAACTGTTTACCTCACAATGACCTTGGTACCGACATTCACCCGTTCATAGAGATCGGTGACGTCTTCGTTACGCATGCGGATGCAACCGCTTGAGACGGAATGACCAATCGTCCAGGGCGCATTGGTGCCGTGGATGCGGTAAAGCGTCGAGCCGAGATAGAGCGCGCGTGCTCCGAGCGGATTGGCAACGCCGCCCTCCATGTGCGCCGGTATGATGCGTCCCTTCAGTCGCTCGCGTTCGATCATCTGCGCGGGCGGATTCCAATCGGGCCATTCGGCCTTGCGGCTGATCGCGTTGGTGCCAGACCAGCCAAAACCTTCCTTGCCGACGCCAACGCCATAGCGCTGTGCGGTTCCACCGGCCTCGACCAGATACAGAAATCGTTGCGATGTATTGATGACGATGGTGCCAGGTTTTTCCGGTCCATCATAAGCAACCGTTTGCGGCAGAAATTTCGGCTCCATGCCCCGCTGTTTTGGCTGGGCGTCTGCAGCCGGCTGTTCAGGGCGTTGAAACGAAACTTCACGAACGGCCGGATTTGCGTCGACATCCCGGCGAACCGCGCGGCGATCCCGTTGCTTGACTGCACGTACTGGTGGGTCACTAAAGACCACATAACCGCGAGGATTGACTGGTGCGCCGACGGGCCTTTGGCGCAGTTGCATGACCCAGGGCGCAGTGAGGTCGGGGCTCATGACAGGCGGCCTTGTTGCGTAGCGCTCGCTGGCTATCGCACCGGGGACAACGGCCACGACCAGGCAGGATGTCAGAAGCAGTAAGGCAGTTCTCATTTTGATTGTTCTCAAAAACTCTGCTGACAGGATTTGTCAGCTTTCGGGTTGAGTTTGCCTGCGCGTGGGTAGAAAAAAGTGAATCGCGATCGATAAAATACGATTTTTTGTCGAAACTATTTGGTGTGGTTACCAGCTGGTTTTCAGAACTGGTTAACGTCCAGTGAAACATTCGAAGGGTAGGCAATATGCAAGATGATGTCCCGGTCAAGACTGGTCTGATGACAGGCGAGGATGGCGTCACCCGTTGCTTCTGGCCGGGCACTCTTCCCGAATATGTTCACTATCACGATCACGAATGGGGCAGGCCGGTTACGGATGATACGCGCTTGTTCGAGAAAATATGCCTCGAAGGCTTCCAGTCTGGCCTTTCCTGGCTGACCATATTGCGGAAACGCGAGAATTTTCGCGAGGCGTTCGACGGCTTCGACTATCACCGTATCGCCCGCTATGGCGAGAAGGATGTCGAGCGGCTGCTTACAAATGCGGGGATCATCCGCCATCGCGGCAAGATCAATTCCGCAATCAATAATGCCAACCGCGCGATTGAACTCGTTAAAGAGACGGCATCGCTTGCTGCCTATTTCTGGACCTTCGAGCCTCCGGCAGACGAGCGTCCCAAGGTGGTCGACTATCCGACGCTTGTTGCAAACCCCACCTCGCCGACTTCGATCCGCTTGTCCAAGGATCTGAAGAAGCGTGGTTGGAGCTTCGTCGGTCCGACGACGATGTATGCGCATATGCAGGCCATGGGGCTCGTTAACGATCATATTGAAGGCTGCAAATGCCGTCAGGAAATAGAAAAGCTGCGTAAAGATTTCAAACGACCCGTCCCGGCCTCGTAGCTCTCAAATCGCTGCGGCTTCATCAATCCTTGCCCTTGATGCACTGATCGGCTAGAGCAAACCCGCTTCAGCAATCAAGAGATTTCAAGGTTCCATCATGGCAATGAAAGCAGATAGAGTTAAGGCACGGCTGCCACGAGGATTCGTGGATCGTGCGCCGGAGGATCTGCGCGCTGCCGAAAAAATGATGGCGGAGATTCGCAAGGTCTACGAACTCTATGGTTTCGAGCCTGTCGAAACGCCGCTCATTGAATACACCGATGCGCTGGGCAAGTTCTTGCCGGATCAGGATCGTCCGAACGAAGGCGTGTTTTCGTTTCAGGACGACGATGAGCAGTGGCTGTCGCTGCGCTACGACCTGACCGCACCACTGGCACGTTACGTCGCCGAGAATTTCGAGAGCATTCCCAAACCCTACCGCAGCTACCGCGCCGGCTGGGTGTTCCGCAACGAGAAGCCCGGTCCTGGCCGCTTCCGCCAGTTCATGCAGTTCGATGCCGACACGGTCGGCGCACCATCCGTCTCGGCGGATGCGGAAATGTGCATGATGATGGCCGACGTCATGGAGGCCTTGGGTATCAAACGCGGCGACTATGTCATTCGGGTCAACAACCGCAAAGTTTTGGACGGCGTGCTCGACGCAATTGGCTTGAGTGGCGAGGAGAACAGTGGCAAGCGTTTGGTCGTATTGCGCGCCATAGACAAGCTGGACAAATTTGGTCCCGATGGCGTGCGCGAATTGCTGGGCAAGGGCCGTCTCGACGAGAGCGGTGATTACACCAAGGGCGCTGGTCTAGACGAGGCGGCTATTGCCAAGGTAATCGATTTCACCTCCGCAGGTGGCGCAACGGGCGGCGAGACGATTGCCAACCTTGAACGTGTTGTTACCGGCAATGAGAAGGGTGTCGAGGGAGTTGTAGAACTTGCAACAATTGAGGCGCTTTGCTCCGCGGCGGGTTATGAAGGCCGTGTCAAGATTGACCCTTCCGTCGTGCGCGGTCTGGAATATTACACCGGTCCGGTATTCGAGGCAGAACTGACCTTCGACGTTACCAACGAAAAGGGCGAAAAGGTTGTTTTCGGCTCCGTCGGTGGCGGTGGCCGCTATGACGGGCTTGTCTCCCGCTTCCGCAGTGAACCAGTGCCCGCAACCGGCATCTCAATCGGCGTTTCGCGCCTCATGACTGCTTTAAGAAATCTCGGCAAGCTCGATACGTCCGACAATATCGGCCCGGTCGTCGTGCTCGTCATGGATAGAGATACTTCTAGCCTTGGCCGCTATCAGAAGATGGTGTCGGATCTGCGCCAAGCCGGCATCCGGGCGGAAATGTATCTCGGCGGGTCCGGCATGAAGCCACAGATGAAATATGCCGATCGCCGCGGTGCGCCTTGCGTGATCATCCAGGGATCGCAGGAGCGCGACAATGGCGAAGTCCAGATCAAGGACCTGATCGAGGGCGCGCGTCTTTCGGCGGAAATCGAGGACAATGTCACGTGGCGTGAGGGCCGTCCCGCACAGATCACAACCAAGGAAAGCGATCTGGTCACCGAGGTGCGCAAAATCCTTGAGGCGCAGGCGGAAGATCGCGCCAACGCGGCGAAGGCCGTCTGAATTCAGATGGTCGCCTCCAGAGCCCCAGCTTTTTCCGATGAACTCGCAGCGTTGATTTCGGGGCGGGATGCTGAGCTCGTTGATATTCCTGTTATTCAGCCTGCCGACCAGTTCCTTGACATGGCGGGCGAAGACCTGCGCCGCCGCATCTTTCTGACAGAAAATGAAAAGGGCGAGAGCCTGTGCCTTCGCCCGGAATTCACGATTCCCGTTTGCCGCAATCATATCGAACGCAACGCCGCGACGCCAAAACGCTATGCCTATCTGGGCGAGGTCTTCCGCCAGCGCCGCGAGGGCGGTAACGAGTTTTTCCAGGCCGGCATCGAGGATCTTGGCGATGCCAACCGGGCTCGTGCTGATGCGCGTTCGCTGGCCGATGCTATTGCCACGATCCGCCTTATTGCTCCCGATGCGCAACTCGAAACCCTGCTCGGCGACCAGGCGATTTTCGAGTCGGTGCTGGCGGCGCTCGGCCTGCCGCGAGGCTGGCAGAAAAAACTCGCGCGTGCCTTTGGTAATCCCGGTCAATTGAAGGGTTTGCTTGAAGATCTGTCGTCCGACCGGCAAAGCGATGCGCTACCAGATCATCTCGCGGCACTGGTCGAAAAAGGCGATGAAGCTGTACTGGCTGCTGCACTCGAACAGGATATGCGGGTTGCTGGTATTTCGCCGGCCGCAGGTCGCGCACCTGTCGAAATCGCGCGCCGCTTGATCGAAAAGGCGGCGCTTGCTTCGGTACGGCTGCCCGCCAAGGCCTTCTCTGCTTTGGAGAGCTTTCTTGCGATCCGCGTGCCACTGCGATCCGCCGCCGGTGAATTGCTCAAATTCGCGCGCTCCAACGAGTTTGATCTTGGGCCTGCGCTTGAACAGTTCGAAGCGCGGGCGGCCTCGGTCGTCGAAGCGGGCATCGGAGATGAGACGATTATCTATGACGCCGCGTTCGGACGCCCGCTCGATTACTATACCGGTCTGGTCTATGAAACGCGCGCGCTGAATAATCTCGACCTCGGTGCAATCGTGGGTGGCGGCCGTTATGACCGGTTGCTGACGATGCTCGGAGCCGTTGGCTCTATTCCAGGCGTCGGATTCTCGATCTGGCTCGACAGGCTTGAACAGATCGCGGGAGGGGCAAAATGACGGTTACCTTGGCCCTTCCCTCCAAAGGTCGTCTCAAGGATCAGGCGCTTGCTGTGCTCGAAAGCGCCGGTCTCAGCGTGATCCTTCCCAAGGATCAACGCAACTACCGAGCGCAGGTCAAGGGCGAAAGCCAAATCGATATCCTGTTTCTCTCCGCCTCGGAAATTGCGCGCGAGCTTGGCTATGGCAGCGTCGATCTCGGCATCACGGGTGAAGACTTGATCCGCGAGACTTTGTCATCGGCTGATGAGCGTGTTCAGATCGAAGCTCGACTCGGTTTCGGCCAAGCGGACGTTGTGGTCGCGGTACCAGAGGTCTGGTACGACGTATCGAGCATGGCCGATCTAGATGACGTTGCCGCTGATTTCCGCCAGCGCCATGGCCGACGTCTGCGCATTGCTACCAAATATTGGCGTCTCACACAGCAGTTCTTTTCGCAGATGCATGGCATTCAGGTCTACCGCATCGTCGAAAGTCTTGGCGCGACCGAGGGTGCCCCGGCTTCGGGCTCCGCTGATATTATCGTCGACATCACATCGACAGGGTCGACGCTGCAAGCTAATCATCTCAAGGTTCTTGACGACGGAACAATCCTCAAATCGGAAGCCTGTCTGTTTTCATCACGTGGTACAGCCGAGGCTGGCGCAGTCGAAAAACTATCGCGGCGCATCGAGGCCGCTTTGAACAAAGGCTGATTTTCATCAACTCTCCGTGATTCCAGGCTGGTTGTGTAACCTTTCCGGCCGTCCTTACGTATCTCCCTGCAGAAACCGACTATTATCGGTATATTGGAACAGGGAGTTCAGCCATGATGACACGTCGAACGCTTTTTGGCGGTGCTATAGCAGGGCTTGGTGCGTTCGTGGCCACGCGCTTTGCGAGCGCGCCCGCCGCCCATGCAGCAGGCACTTTCGAAGTCGAGCATACAGACGCCGAATGGAGAAAGCTGCTGACGCCGGAACAGTACGATGTGCTGCGGCAGGAGGGTACAGAGCGTCCCTTCTCGAGCCCGTTGGATCATGAGAAACGCAAAGGCACGTTTGCATGTGCCGGCTGCGATTTGCAGCTCTTCGATTCAGACACAAAGTTCGATAGCGGCACTGGCTGGCCAAGTTTTTGGATGCCGATAAAGGGCGCCGTCAATGAGGAGACGGATCGGTCGTTTGGCATGGCGCGCACCGCGGTCTCGTGCCATCGCTGCGGCGGTCACCTTGGCCATGTTTTCGATGATGGCCCAAAGCCGACGGGCCTGCGCTATTGCATGAATGGCGTTGCGTTGAAATTCAAACCTGTCGCTGCGTAAGCGCTAGAAGGACAAAACCTATGAAACTTCGTCAAATTCTGCTCGCCACGGCGATTCTGTTGGCTCCCGGTTTTGCTCTTGCCGGGGAGGATGTCACCATGGTGCCACCGCCGGCGCTCGATCAAACGACACCGGCCAAAAGCGAGACTATCGTCCTCGCCGGCGGCTGCTTCTGGGGCGTCCAAGGCGTTTACCAGCACATGAAGGGTGTATCCAGCGCCGTTTCCGGCTACTCCGGCGGCAAGAAAGAAACGGCGAGCTATGAGATTGTCAGCGGCGGCGACACCGGCCATGCCGAATCGGTCGAGGTGACTTTCGATCCGAAGGCTGTCAGCCTTGGCAAAATCCTGCAGGTGTATTTCTCGGTGGTTCATAATCCGACGGAACTCAATCGTCAGGGGCCGGATTCGGGGACCCAGTATCGCTCAGCGATTTTCACGACCAGTGCCGATCAGGAAAAGGTAGCCAAAGCTTACGTCGCTCAGCTTGATAAGGCGAAAGTCTATTCCGACCCGATCGTTACCAAAATCTCGTCGCTCGAAAAATTTTATCCGGCCGAGGCCTATCATCAGGACTACGCCACGATCAATCCGACCCAGCCCTATATCGCTTACTACGATCTGCCAAAAATCGAAAACTTGAGCAAGTTGTTCCCGCAGGACTATCGGGACAAGCCGATATTGGTCAGCGAAGCGAAAGCTTCGAACTAAATCCCTGTTCCTCTTATAGAAAAAGGCCGCTCTGGGCGGCCTTTTTTACATTCGGTCAAACCGGATCAGCCGCGCTTGGCGTCTACCGAAAGTGCACCAGCACCGTGTTGCGCGAGAACGAAGAAGCCTCCGGCTATGGCAAGGTTCTTGAAGAAGTTGGTCTGGTTCGCCATGTCCCATGGAACCAGGTGACCGACAAATGCTGCGGCAATGGTAAATAGGCCAAGCAGGATCGCAGCATAGCGCGTCTGAAAGCCGACGAGTACGGCAAGTCCGCCCAACAACTCAACCAGACCAACGATGACTGCGGTAACTTCCGGAAGAGGAAGGCCCTTGGCAGCGAAGTACCCGCCTGTGGCGCCAATAGCGGTCAGCTTGCCGAAGCCAGCAGGAATGAACAGAATTGAAAGTAGAATACGACTGACTAGTGTAACTAGGGCATTGTTAGACATAAGGAATCTCTCCGGTTTGGCGTTGATCCCCAATAGCTAAATCCGATTGTCAAACAAAGCCATTATTTTCTCTACACATTGTTCACAAGAGAACGGTTTTCCAATCTCACTCCGGCGCAATCATACGTTCCGGGCGAACGAGGCGATCATAGTCTTCGGCCGAGACGTGACCGCTGGCGAGAGCTTCTTCCCTCAGTGTCGTACCATTCTTGTGGGCTGTCTTGGCTATCTTGGCAGCGTTGTCATAGCCGATAGCCGGAGCCAATGCCGTTACAAGCATCAATGAACGCTCAAGCAGGTCCTTGATGCGGACTTCATCCGCCTCAATACCTTCGACGCAATTATCGGCAAAGGAGATCATCGCATCGGAGAGAATGCGGACCGACTGAAGCACGTTCAATGCAACCACAGGCTTGAAAACATTGAGCTCGAAATGACCCTGGCTGGCTGCGACGGTGACGGTGGCGTTGTTGCCGAACACCTGTGTGGCCACCATGGTCAGTGCTTCAGCTTGGGTCGGATTGACCTTGCCAGGCATGATCGATGAGCCCGGTTCGTTTTCGGGCAGCTTCAGCTCACCGAGACCGGAGCGAGGACCGGAGCCGAGAAAACGGATGTCGTTGGCAATCTTGAACAGATCGGTGGCAAGCGCATTGAGGCTGCCATGGAAGTTTGTGAGTGCACCGTGGCTGGCCAGTGCCTCGAACTTGTTTGGTGCCGTTTTGAAGGGAAGGCCGGTTATATCGGATACGGCCTCAGCGAATCCGGTATCGAAGCCGATGGGCGCATTGAGGCCGGTACCGACGGCGGTGCCGCCCTGTGCCAACAGGAAAACGTCCGCCAAGCTTTGTTCGATACGCTTGTGCGCGTATTCCAGCGCAGCCCGGTAGCCCGAGAATTCCTGGCCAAGCGTGACCGGGGTTGCATCCTGCGTATGTGTGCGGCCGATCTTGATTATGTCTGCAAAGGCCTCTTCTTTTTTGGCCAGCGCCGCCGTCAGATGGTTCAGTGCTGGAAAGAGGCGCTCTGTCGCTTCCACCGCTGTGGCAATGTGGATTGCAGTCGGAAACGTATCGTTCGACGATTGGCTCATATTGACGTGATCATTGGGATGAACCGGCTTTTTCGAGCCCTTTGTTCCACCCAGCATCTCGATAGCGCGATTGGAGATCACCTCGTTGGCATTCATGTTCGACTGCGTGCCTGATCCCGTCTGCCAGACGACGAGCGGGAAATGGTCGTCCAGCTTGCCCTCGATCACTTCTTCGGCAGCGACGGTGATGGCACGGCCAATCACTTCATCGAGCTTGCCAAGTGCCATGTTGGTTTCGGCGGCCGCGCGCTTTGCTATACCGAGAGCACGTACAAGCGGGATCGGCATTCTTTCGCCGCCGATTTTAAAATTGTGCAGTGAGCGTTCGGTTTGTGCTCCCCAATATTTGTCCGAGGCAACTTCGATCGGGCCAAAAGTATCTGTTTCGGTACGCGTAGAGCTCATCTGCACTTTTCCTGATGGGAGTTGGCAGATCACTACTGCGAAGCTTGACGGGAGGCAAGGTTCGAGCCGCAAATGTTGGCCGGAAAACGATGCCATGCTAAGTTAAAATCGATTAGAGCATGCAGGGAGGACAGGGCATGGCGACGCATGAAGCGCGAACCCTTCAAATTTCCGTTCAGCGATCTTGGCGCGACGTCTATGACTACGCAAGCATCCCGGAAAACCTGCCGGAATGGGCCTCCGGACTAACTTCTGCCTTGCAAAAGTCGGGCGACGAATGGCTGGCGGACAGTCCTGCCGGTAAGCTCAGACTACGTTTTGCACCGCCAAACAAGCTCGGCGTTCTCGATCACTGGGTCATCACCGAAACTGGCGAGGAGGTTTATATTCCATTGCGGGTTGTCGCCAATGGAGACAATTCGGAGGTAACATTCACTTTATTCCGGCTGCCGGGAATGGACGACGAAAAATTCACTGCAGACGCGGCCTGGGTGATGCGTGACCTGCAGAAACTCAAGGACGTGCTTGAAGCACAACTTATAGAGTGAGGTGAAAAATGGCCAGTTCTGGCAAAGACAAGCGTATCGACTATATCGAATTCAACGTGAAGGATATCGCGCGGGCTCGCAGCTTCTACGGCGGCGCATTCGGCTGGTCTTTCACCGATTACGGAGCTGATTATTGCGAATTTTCCGACGGTAATCTCAAAGGCGGATTTGCCAATGCCGGCGAGGTCAAACCGGTTGGCGGTCCGCGGGTGATCTTCTTCGCCGACGACCTTG
Organism: Candidatus Phyllobacterium onerii; assembly: GCF_028331445.1. Lineage (GTDB taxonomy): Bacteria > Pseudomonadota > Alphaproteobacteria > Rhizobiales > Rhizobiaceae > Phyllobacterium > Phyllobacterium onerii. The sequence continues at coordinate 283,674 of NZ_JAQMHX010000001.1, forward strand.
CGGATACATTGAAGCGGGTTGAAAAAGCAGGCGGCGAGATCGTCAAGCCGATCTTCAATTTCCCCGGTGGGCGCCGCTTTCACTTCACCGATCCGGAGGGTTACGAATTGGCGGTCTGGTCCGACAAGTGAGCGGCCGTTTGCGCGGCCGCTCTTCAATTATCAAGCAGCACGAGCTGTTTTTAGAGCGTTTGCCCACAGAACAAGCTGGTTGAGCTGGTTGTTGGCCGCTTCATTGAGATGTTCATAGTCGGCAAGCTTCTTCTCGCCTTTGACCACAGTGAGATATTCGGGGAAGGAGATGTGGATGCCGGTCTTGACTGATGCGGCACTCATTTCCACGAAAACCAGTCGAAGATGCTCGATTGCGCGGGCACCGCCAACGCCGCCATAGCCGACAAATCCAACCGGCTTGTGAATGAACTCACCAAGATCGATGGCGTTCTTCAGAACGGCGGTCGGGCCATGGTTGTACTCCGCAACGGTGACAACAAAACCATCGAACTCACGCAGTTTCTTTTTCCAGCGCTCTGCCGTCTCGGTTTGGGCGGTCGACGTGCGCTCTTCGCCGAAGAAGTGCATGGGATAGTCGAGCAAATCGAGGATTTCGATTTCGATATCGTCACGCCTGCCGGCTATTTCGGCGATCCACTTGGCCGGAAATTCGGCGAAACGGCCGATCCGCGTGCTGCCAACGATGATGCCGATTTTTGCTTTAGCCATGTTGAGAAATCCTTTGTCTTGGGATGGTAACTATTTGTGACCGGCGCTATATAAGTGACTGTTCGAAACGACCGCAAGGAGGCACTTTTTTGAAACCGGATCACTTTGAAGTAACCTCCGCGTGTAGCGCGGTTCATCACATTCTGGCGCGGGTCGGCGATAAATGGACGGTGCTGGTCGTCAGTTACCTTGGCAATCGCTCAATGCGATTCAACGAGTTGAGACGGGCGATCAATGGTATCTCGCAAAAGATGCTGACGAGCACATTACGCAGCCTCGAGCGCGACGGTTTCGTCACGCGAACGGTCTATCCGACCATTCCGCCGCGTGTCGACTACGAACTGACCGATCTCGGGCGTGATCTGCTGGTGCCCGTGCGTGGACTGGGCGACTGGGCGATCAGGAACGAGCAACGTGTCAGCGAGGCCCGGGCCCGTTTCGATGCAGCCCACGGGGACGCCCAGGTACAGCCGGGATTTGCTGACGCGGCAGAATAGGGAATCTTGCCAAGCCTGTACAAGAGTACGTTAAACAGCTGTGATAACAAAAAAGGCGGGTCGAAAAACCCGCCTTTTCCGTATTTGCTTGGATGAAGACTTCTTAGAAGTCCATACCGCCCATGCCGCCCATTCCGCCGCCTGGCATCTGGGGAGCACCGCCGTTGTCCTTCTTCGGAGCTTCGGCGATCATGGCTTCGGTGGTGACGAGAAGGCCAGCAACCGACGCGGCGTCCTGCAGAGCAGTACGGACAACCTTGACCGGATCGACGATGCCGAGAGCGATCAGATCGCCGTACTCGCCATTAGCCGCGTTGTAGCCGTAGGTGTCCTTCTTGTTCTCAAGGATCTTGCCAACAACGATTGAAGCTTCATCGCCTGCGTTCGTTGCGATCTGGCGAGCCGGAGCCTGCAAAGCGCGACGAACGATGTTGATGCCAGCATCCTGATCGGCATTTGCACCCTTGAGGGTAAGACCAGCCGAAGCGCGAAGGAGAGCAACGCCACCGCCAGCAACGATGCCTTCTTCAACAGCCGCACGGGTTGCATTGAGGGCGTCGTCAACGCGGTCCTTCTTTTCCTTCACTTCTACTTCCGTTGCACCGCCAACGCGGATAACGGCAACACCGCCAGCGAGCTTGGCAAGACGTTCCTGCAGCTTCTCGCGGTCGTAGTCGGAAGTGGTTTCTTCGATCTGCTGCTTGATCTGGCCGACGCGGGCGTTGATTTCGCCCTTCTTGCCATGACCGTCAACGATCGTGGTATTTTCCTTGGTGATCGACACCTTCTTGGCGCGGCCGAGCATGTCGAGCGTAACGCTTTCGAGCTTGATGCCGAGATCTTCGGAAATGACCTGACCACCGGTGAGGATCGCGATGTCTTCCAGCATTGCCTTGCGGCGATCGCCGAAGCCAGGAGCCTTTACAGCCGCAATCTTCAGGCCGCCACGCAGCTTGTTGACGACGAGCGTAGCCAGAGCTTCGCCTTCGACGTCTTCAGAGATGATGACGAGTGGCTTGGAGGTCTGAACAACAGCCTCAAGAACCGGCAGAAGAGCCTGGAGGTTCGAGAGCTTCTTCTCGTGGAGAAGAATGTAGGCGTCTTCGAGATCAGCAACCATCTTTTCAGGGTTGGTGACGAAGTAAGGCGACAGGTAGCCGCGGTCGAACTGCATGCCTTCGACGACTTCGAGCTCGGTGTCAGCGGTCTTGGCTTCTTCAACGGTGATAACACCTTCGTTGCCGACCTTCTGCATTGCCTTGGCAATCATTTCGCCGATTTCAGTCTCGCCATTGGCAGAGATCGTGCCAACCTGCGCAACTTCTTCCGAAGTCTTGATCTTCTTGGCGCTCTTGCCGAGCTGCTTGACAACTTCAGCAACAGCAAGATCGATGCCGCGCTTCAGATCCATCGGGTTCATGCCGGCAGCAACAGCCTTGCCGCCTTCCTGAACGATAGCCTGGGCAAGAACAGTAGCGGTCGTGGTGCCGTCACCGGCAATGTCGTTTGTCTTCGAAGCGACTTCACGCACCATCTGTGCGCCCATGTTTTCGAACTTGTCTTCGAGTTCGATTTCCTTGGCAACGGTTACGCCGTCCTTGGTGATGCGCGGAGCGCCGAAGGACTTGTCGATAACAACGTTACGGCCTTTCGGGCCAAGTGTTACCTTGACAGCGTCTGCAAGGATGTTGACGCCGCGCAGCATGCGCTCACGCGCGTCGCGGCCGAATTTTACTTCTTTGGAAGCCATTTTATCTCTCCTGGGATTGAACCCGGTTTGATCGAAGTTTTGTTGAAATGACGGTGATTAGCCGAGGATACCCAGAATGTCGGATTCCTTCATGATCAGCAGGTCTTCGCCGCCGATCTTGACTTCCGTACCGGACCACTTGCCGAACAGGATCAAATCGCCTGCCTTGACATCGAGTGGTACGAGCTTGCCTGCTTCGTCACGAGCGCCGGTGCCTACGGAGACGATTTCGCCTTCCTGTGGCTTTTCCTTGGCAGTATCCGGAATGATGATGCCGCCTGCAGTCTTTGCTTCGGATTCGACGCGGCGTACTACGACGCGGTCGTGAAGCGGGCGGAACTTGGTCTTGGCCATGGTTAGAACCCTTGATGTTGGTGTCAAAACGATGTCGCGAACAGCTGCGCCATCCGCGTTATTAGCACTCGACAGAGGTGAGTGCTAACTGCGGCCGGAGATAGTGGGATGACACTGAAGAGTCAAGGGAAAGCTGAGATGAATCTTTTCTGCGTGAACCCAAAATCGGCAATCGCACGGCGCTCGCAACTACTACAGCCAAGCCTTTATTCCATATAAATGTGATGTATTGATGAAACGAAGAGTCAGGCTGCTTCCTTGTCGAGAGCGAGATTGGCATCACCCCATGCCTTCAAGGCGTTGATAACCGGCTCCAGACTACGACCGCGCTCCGAAAGCGAATACTCGACCTTGGGCGGCACCTCGGCATAAACCTTGCGTATGATCAGCCCATCAGCTTCCAATTCGCGCAGCTGGTTGGTCAGCATGCGCTGCGTGACATTGACTAGCTTGCGGCGAATCTCATTGAACCGCAGCGTACCTGACATGAGATGGTAGAGGATCACGCCTTTCCACTTGCCATCGATCAGGTTGAGAACACCTTCCACGGGGCATCCGGCGGAACAATCAAACGTCTTGTGGCGCACGCGCGGCATGACGGTATCCTTTTTGACACTATATGCATTATATGTGCATTCTTGCACTTATGTAGTATAAGGCGCATCTCGGGCAGGTCAACTTTTCCAGGAGCAACGATCATGCGCGCTGTCGCCTATTTCGAATCGCAACCCATCACCGCTGAAACTTCATTGGTCGATATCGACCTGCCGAAACCCGAAGCAAGCGGCAGAGACCTGTTGGTTGAGGTGAGGGCGATATCTGTCAATCCCGTCGATACCAAGGTCCGGGTCAGGGTAAAACCGGAAGGGGAAAGCCCCCAGGTGCTTGGCTGGGATGCATCAGGCGTCGTGGCCGCAGTGGGTCCCGAGGCACAATTCTTCAAGCCGGGTGATGAAGTGTTCTACGCTGGAGTGATCGATCGTCCCGGCACGAACTCAGAATTTCATCTAGTCGATGAGCGTATCGTCGGCAAAAAACCATCATCGCTGGACTTCAGCGCCGCGGCCGCCTTACCGCTGACATCGATTACCGCGTGGGAAGCGTTGTTTGATCGGCTTCATGTCGAAACACCTGTCCTCGGGGCGGCCAATGCCATCGTTATCATCGGCGGGGCCGGTGGAGTTGGATCGATCGCTATTCAGCTCGCGCGAAAGTTGACCAACCTCGCCGTCATCGCCACGGCGTCGCGTCCGGAAACGCAGGCTTGGGCCCGTGATCTCGGCGCTCATCACGTCATAGATCACTCGAAACCCATAGCAACCCAGGTTGAGGCGCTGGGTATAGGCGCTCCGGGATTCGTGTTCTCAACCACCAACTCCGACACGCATCTGGCGGAGATCGCCGCGCTACTCGCGCCCCAGGGCCGCTTCGCACTCATCGACGATCCGAAGACCCTCGATGTCATGTTGTTGAAGCGCAAGAGCATCTCGCTGCATTGGGAGTTGATGTTTACACGGGCGCTGTTCAAGACACCCGATATGGATGCTCAGCATAGAATTTTGAACAAGGTGTCGGAACTCGTTGACGAGGGGACGATCAAAACAACTCTTGCCGATGACTTCGGCAAGATCAACGCAGCGAATTTGAAGAGAGCACATACGCTGATCGAAAGCGGCCGCGCCAAGGGCAAAATCGTACTCTCCGGGTTCTAATCATGCCAATTACGATGGCTTAATGATAGAAGGACGGGTCAAAGAGCAGCGCTAGTCGTCGGCCTGCTCTTCACAAACGTGATGCGCCATATCGACAAGCATGTCGCTGACATGCTTGTCGGCAAGCTCGTAGAAGATCTGCTTTGCCTGCCGGTTGCCCCGTACCAGCCGTGCCCCGCGCAACAGTCGCAGGTGATGGCTTACCAGCGATTGCGACAGATCGAGGCTCGCCGCGATATCCCCAACGGACCTCGGCTCATCTAGACAAAAGAACAGGATGCGCAGTCGCGTCGGATCGCCAAGCAGCCGAAACGTCTCTGCAAGGATCGTCGTATCGAGCTGCGATGGAATTGCTGCCTTGCTCAATGTTTATGATCCTCGTGACCATGACTATGCGGCGCGTGGTCGTGATCCGCATGGTCATGTTCTTCGTGACCGCCGCCCGGCTCTATGCCAAGGCAGCAATCCTCCGGCGCGGTATCCGGCCAGTCGATGGCGATGGTCGAATGTTCAATCCCGAACTTCTTTCTCAACTCGGCTTCAACCTGCTTGACCAGCAAACGCGGGTTGGCGTCCGCTTGCGGCAGCACATGCAACGTCGCGAGCGCTTTCCCTGATGTGATCATCCAGACGTGAACGTGCCGAACATTGGCGCAACCGGGTATGGTTTTCTTCAAATGCTGCTCGATTTCTTCAGGCGAAGCGTTCGCCGGCGCACCTTCAAGGAGAATATGCATTGAATTTCGCAGCAATGCCCAGGCACTGCGCAGGATAAGTAGGCATACGAAGACCGAGAGGATGGGATCTATCGGCGTCCAGTCCGTATAATAGATGACGATAGCGGCGATGATTGTCCCGACGGAACCAAGCAGATCGCCCAGCACATGCAGGATCGCGCCCTTGATATTGACGTGGTCGCTGTCGCCGCGCGTAAGAATCCAGAATACGGCAATATTGATGAGAAGCCCGATCGTCGCCACGATCAGCATCGGCCCTGCCAGTACTTCACCGGGGTTGCGGAAGCGATCGATTGCTTCGATGGTAATCCAGATCAAGATAGCGAAGAGCGCTATGGCATTCATCAGCCCGGCAATGACTTCAAAGCGCAAATAGCCGAATGTGCGCCGCTCATCGGCGGCCCGTTTGCCGAAATGGAATGCCGCATAGGACAGAGCCAGCGCAGCGGCATCGGTCACCATGTGACCCGCGTCGGCGATCAGCGCCAGCGAACCGGACAATAAACCGCCGATGACCTCGACGATCATGAAGGCGAATGTAATGAAAAACGCAATCAACACCTTGCGCTGATTATCCACCGTGATCTTCGGCGCGTGGTCGTGGCCTTTGTGGGAATGTGACATAGCTTGCTCTATTTCTAACAAACACATCAGTACGTGTTCATATGTATGATGTCAATGTTGCCATCCAAAACAATCGCCGATGATCATGGGTGACACATTTCAAGCAATCGGGTAAGCGATGTCGGGCTTCACGTTCTCGGAAAGGATCGGCATGACCGATATGATACATTTGCAGCGTCTCGACGAATTGATGGATCGTTACGATGTCCTCCTCTGCGATGTTTGGGGTGTTCTGCACAATGGAGTCGATTCTTTTGCTTCCGCATCGGCGGCTCTTTCACGTGCGCGGCAAGCCGGTCTGACGGTCGTCCTTATAACCAATGCACCGCGCCGTTTCGATAGCGTCGCACAGCAGATACACGCGCTTGGCGTGCCCGAATCTTCGTACGATCGCATTATCACATCGGGGGACGTGACACGCGAGTTGATCCGTAATTCACCGCGCCACGTCTTTCACCTTGGGCCTGAGCGCGATGAAACGCTGTATGAAGGGTTGGACGTCGAACTTGTCGAGGAACGCGAAGCAGACGTCGTCGTATGCACCGGGTTCTTTGATGACGAGACGGAAACACCCGAAGACTATGCCGAAATGCTCACTCGATTGCGGTCGCGTGATCTGCCGTTCATTTGCGCCAATCCGGATATTGTCGTCGAGCGCGGCGACCGCCTCATATGGTGCGCAGGAGCGCTTGCCCGTGACTATGGCCAACTTGGCGGCCGGACTTTGATTGCCGGCAAGCCGCATCGCCCAATCTACGAGGCGGCTGTTGCCGCTGCTACGGAGGTGCGCGGCGAGCCTGTCGATCTCGCCCGCGTCCTCGCTATCGGCGATGGTATGCTGACTGACATCAAGGGCGCCGACCTTTTCGGGATCGATGCTCTCTATATTTCCGGTGGTATCCATGCTGGAGACTACGTCATGGGCGGCGTTCAAGACCTTGAGAAACTGCTTGCATTTCTGGCGAAGCACGGCAGCAATCCTGTGGCCACAATGACAATGCTGGCCTGAGGCTAAAGTTCATGTCGATCCTGCGTCTGAGCGATCCGAACCATTTGCCCGAGCACCTCAAGGATGCCGTGGTCGCGATTGGCAATTTTGATGGTGTACATCGCGGTCATCAGGCCGTGCTGGAACGCGCGCTCGAGGCGGCACAGGCGGCGGGAAAGCCTTCTCTCGTGCTGACTTTCGAGCCGCATCCGCGCAGCGTGTTTGTACCGGACCAGCCGGTCGACCGCTTGACCCCGGCCGCCGAGAAAGCCTCTATTCTCGAAGCATTGGGCTTTGATGCAGTGGTCGAGTGCCACTTCACCCGCGAGTTTTCGCAACTGACAGCAGACGTATTTGTGGACCAGATATTGGTCGGCGCCCTGGCAGCGAGCCGCATCGTTACTGGTTTTGATTTTCATTTCGGCAAGAACCGTCAAGGCGGACCCGCCTTTCTGATGGATGCCGGCGAAAAGCGTGGCTTTCACGTCACCCTGGTTGATGCCTTTCGCGATGAGGGCGGCCACGCAATCTCATCAAGCCGCATTCGCGAGCTTTTCGGCGAAGGGGAGGTGGTGGAGGCCGCGGGTCTACTTGGTTATCGCCACCGTATTCGGGCAGAGGTCATTCGCGGCAAACAGCTAGGCCGTACGATTGGATTTCCGACAGCCAACATGGTTTTGCCGCCGGAAACACATCTGAAACACGGCATTTACACCGTGCGCTTCCGCAGGGCGGACGGCACACTCTACGATGGCGTTGCCAGCTTCGGCCGGCGGCCGACAGTCGACACAGATGGTGAACCGCTGCTCGAAACCTATGTCTTCGATTTCAATGGCGATCTCTATGGTGAAACCTGCGCTGTATCATTCTTTGGTTATCTGCGCGGCGAGGAAAAATTCGACGGCCTGGAACCGATGATGCAGCAAATTAAGCGTGATGAAGAGGAATCGCGGGCCTTGTTGCAGGGTGTGCGGCCATTGTCAGCGCTCGACCAGGCGATCAACTTCGATTGAATTGGTAAATTGTTTACCAAGACAATAAAGCCAATTTTATCTATCTTTCGGTAGTTTCTCCGGATAACTTGCCACCTCCCAGGCAGGGTTCCGGAGTGATTTCATGTCTATTCGCCTGATTGGCGCTCTCTCGAGCGCACTGTTTTTTGCGGGATCAACTGCAGTTTTTGCTGATGAGTATTATCCGGACAGCCAGCCAACCAGTAGCACGCGCGGGGATCATTGGTGGTCAGGCGACTGGTATCTGACGCTTGGTGCGAAAGGCTTCGTTGCTCCAAAGTATGAAGGCGCCAAGGACTATATGCTCAGCGCTGCCCCGGTTATCTCCCTTGGCCGTGCAGGTAAGTCGGTTCGTTTTTCTTCGCTCAACGACAATGCCTCCCTCGGTTTCATCGACACAGGCGTTTTTCGGGCCGGGATCACCGGAAAACTGATAACCGGTCGCGACCGTGGTGACTCTGATGATCTCAAAGGCCTTCACGATGTCGACTGGGGATTCGAGCTCGGTGGCTTTGCAGAATTCTATCCGACAGACAATATTCGCGGCCGAGTCGAGGTGCGGCGCGGTATCGGCGCTCATGATGGCGTCGTTGCCGATTTTGCCATCGATGCTTTCAAGGACATAACACCGACAGTGCGCGTGTCTGCGGGTCCGCGTGCAACCGTTGCCTCCAAAGACTATTTTGAGGAATATTATGGTGTGGCTGCCAGCGAGTCCGTGGCGTCGGGCCTCGCACAGTATTCGCCGGGCGGCGGCCTTAAATCGCTTGGGGTCGGCGGTCAAATCACCTGGCAGACCACCGATAAGATCACCACGAGCGCCTATGCCGAATATAGCCGGTTGATGGGGCCAGCGGCAGATTCAAGCCTGGTCAGGGAACGCGGTTCAGCCAATCAGGCGACATTGGGCGTGCAGGCAACCTACCGCTTCGACTTCGCGCTTTAAGGGGCTGAGGCGACGCACGCGAAGTTTATTGCGCCTCCCTCTTTATTCTATGAGCAGTGATTGCTAAAAGCGCGGCATGAAAACCGTTTGCTGGACTGGCGCGCAGTCCATACCTATTCGGGCGATACGAATTACTGGCCCGGCCTTGCCGCGTTCCTGAAGCTTCGGCTTTCTGGTGCGGAAGGTCCGGGGCGGCGCCTTTGCGCTCTAATATATGATTTCTTCGAATCTTGCCCGCTGCGATAACGCGCGGGCCCCATCACAAGCTGGTAAAATGACCGACACGTCCACGACACTCGACTATTCGAAAACACTCTATCTGCCGCAAACGGACTTTCCGATGCGTGCGGGACTTCCTGCCAAGGAACCGGAATTCGTCGCACGCTGGCAGGAGATGAACCTCTATAAAAAGCTACGCGAAGACGCGAATGGGCGACCGCTCTATGTTCTGCATGACGGTCCGCCCTATGCCAATGGCAACATCCATATCGGCCACGCGCTGAACAAGATCCTCAAGGACGTCATCACGCGTTCATTCCAGATGCGCGGCTATGACTCCAATTATGTGCCCGGCTGGGACTGTCACGGTCTGCCTATCGAATGGAAGATCGAGGAGCAGTACCGCGCCAAAGGCAAGGACAAGGACGAGGTGCCGATCAACGAATTCCGCAAGGAATGTCGTGAGTTCGCTACGCACTGGATCAAGGTCCAGTCGGCGGAGTTCAAGCGCCTCGGGATCGAAGGCGATTTCGAAAATCCTTACACGACCATGGCCTTCCATGCAGAGAGCCGCATTGCCGGTGAATTATTGAAATTCGCCATGTCCGGCCAGCTCTATCGCGGCTCCAAGCCGGTCATGTGGTCGGTGGTCGAACGCACCGCGCTCGCCGAAGCCGAGGTCGAATATGCAGATATCGAAAGCGATACGATCTGGGTGAAATTTCCTGTTGCTGAAGGACCCCGGGATTTATTGTCCGCGCATGTCGTCATCTGGACGACGACCCCCTGGACCATCCCAGGTAACCGTGCCGTCAGCTACTCGCCGCGCGTCGCTTACGGTCTTTATGAAGTTGAGACGGCTGAGAACGATTTCGGTCCCCGTCCAGGTGAAAAGCTGATCTTTGCAGATGCCCTTGCCGAAGAATCGGCAACGAAAGCCAAGCTGACCTTCAAGCGCATCAGGACCGTTTCGGCTGATGAACCTGCGGCGATCACGCTTGCTCATCCCTTTAAAGGCCTTAGCGGCGGATATGAATTTCCTGTGCCCATGCTGCCCGGCGATCATGTCACCGACGATGCCGGCACAGGTTTCGTGCATACCTCTCCCAGTCATGGCCGCGAGGATTTCGATGCATGGACGGACGCGCGCAGCGATCTTGAAGCTCGCGGCATTTCTTCGGCAATCCCGTTCACCGTCGATGATGCCGGCTATTATACAAAGGACGCGCCGGGCTTCGGCCCCGACCGTGAAGGCGGTGCCGCGCGCGTTATCGACGACAATGGCAAAAAGGGCGATGCCAACAAGGCTGTCATCGAAGAACTCATCGCGCGTAGTGCGCTGTTCGCGCGTGGTCGCCTGAAGCATTCCTATCCGCATTCGTGGCGCTCGAAGAAGCCGGTGATCTTCCGCAATACACCGCAATGGTTCGTCTATATGGACAAGGACCTCGGCGATCAGACGACGCTGCGTTCGCGGGCACTTGCCGCGATTGACGAAACACGTTTCGTCCCTGCCGGTGGCCAGAACCGTTTGCGTGCGATGATCGAAGATCGCCCTGATTGGGTGTTGTCGCGCCAGCGCGCCTGGGGTGTGCCGATCTGCGTCTTTGCCGACGAAGACGGCAATGTCCTAAAGGACGACGGCGTCAACGCTCGCATCCTCGAAGCATTCGAGCAGGAAGGAGCCGACGCATGGTTTGCCGAAGGCGCTCGCGAGCGGTTTCTTGGCGAAAAGGCCAATGAGCCATGGACGCAGGTCCGCGATATTCTTGATGTTTGGTTCGATTCCGGTTCAACCCATGTGTTTACGTTGGAGGACCGGCCCGACCTGAAATGGCCTGCCGATGTCTATCTCGAAGGTTCGGATCAGCATCGCGGCTGGTTCCATTCCTCGCTGCTGGAAAGCTGCGGTACGCGTGGTCGCGCGCCCTACGACACCCTTGTCACCCATGGGTTTACCATGGATGAGGAAGGACGAAAGATGTCGAAATCGCTCGGCAATACGGTGACCCCGCAGGATGTCATCAAGGATTCCGGTGCGGATATCCTACGTCTTTGGGTCATGACGACCGATTATTGGGAAGATCAGCGTCTCGGCAAGAACATCATCCAGACCAACATCGATGCCTATCGCAAATTGCGCAATACGATCCGCTGGATGCTTGGCACGCTTGCTCATGATGAAGGCGCCGAGATCGCCTATGACGATATGCCGGAGCTCGAGAAGCTGATGCTGCATCGGCTTGCCGAACTCGATGAGGTTGTACGCACGGGCTATGACGCTTTCGAGTTCAAGCGTATCACCCGCGCGTTGATCGACTTCATGAATGTCGAACTATCCGCCTTTTATTTCGACATCCGCAAGGACTCGCTCTATTGCGACGCGCCGTCGAGCATCAGGCGCAAAGCCTCGCTTCAGGTCGTGCGCCTGCTTTTTGACCGCATCGTCACATGGCTCGCCCCAATGCTGCCGTTCACGATGGAGGAAGCTTGGCTGGACCTTCACAAGGATGCAGTATCGGTACATCTTGAGCAGTTCCGGGAAACGCCAAAGGAATGGAAGAACGACGAACTCGCCGCCAAATGGCGCAAGGTGAAGGATGTTCGCCGTGTCGTTACCGGCGCGCTTGAACTGGAGAGGGCAAAGAAAACCATCGGCTCGTCCCTTGAGGCGGCGCCTGTGGTCTACATTACCGATCCGGAATTGCTTGCCGCGGTGAAAGGTCTGGATATGGCGGAGATCTGCATCACCAGCGACATCACGATAAAAAGCGAAAAAGCACCTGCGGATGCGTTTGTCGCCGATGATGTGAAGGGCGTTGCAGTTGTATCCCAACGTGCAACGGGCATGAAATGTGCCCGTTCGTGGCGATATACGCATGATGTCGGCCTGGACCCGGCATTTCCTGATGTTTCGGCCCGTGATGCCGAGGCTCTACACGAGCTGGAAAAACTTGGAAAGCTTGCTGTTTAGAGAAGAAATGCGGATTGCTGGATAAAGTGATCCGCATATTCCTCTGTAAAAACATGCACAGACTTGCTTAATCTAATTGGCCTCATGTAAAAGGCTTGCCATTGAGTTGCCTGATTTTAGAGGCAGGGCATAGATCAAGCAAAATTGATCGGCAGTCGGAACTGCCCAGACATGGGTTGGAAATAGCGAGTATGGATTTGAACGGACGCATAACGGTTTTCGGTGCACTGGTCGCGTCACTGGCGCTTGGCGGCTGCGTGTCGTCGCCCACCTATGGTACGGACAAGACTGCTGGCAGCCAGCTTCTCGACGACGTATCGAACATGGCCTCCTTCGGACAATCCAAGAAGAAGAACCAGATCGCTTACAACCCGCGTCCCGAGCTCGTCCGCCCGGCCGAGGGCAAGGTAGCACAACTGCCAGCACCGCAGAATGATGTCGTGACCACCGATAGGGCAAATTGGCCGGAATCGCCCGAGGCGCGGCGCAAGCGCATACGCGACACAGCTACTGCCAACCAGAACAATCCGAACTTTACGCCTGAAGTAGAGAACGACATGCCTCTTGCCCAGCGATCTGCAGGCAAGCCGGAATATGGGTTCTTCAATGACAAGTCCCCTGCCAATCAAGGATCGAAAAGCAGTGCGGCCGCAGATTTTCGCGCTCGCAAGCTTGCGTCAACAGCCGGATCGCCAACGACTCGTCGTTACCTGAGCGAGCCGCCACTCGAATATCGTGCGCCAGCGTCAACCGCTGCAGCCAATGAGCTGGGTGAAGACGAGGCCAAGAAAGAACGGGAACGCAAAGCCGCTGCAAAGAAAAACAAGGGCTTTAGTTGGAAGAATCTTATTCCTTGGGAATAGGGTTCACCAAGCGCGCAATCTGTAACATCCACAATTGTTGAGGCGGTATTCCTGACCGGCCGCGAAGGTTGTCGCACCGACAACTAATTGCAACTACAACGATATTTGCGCACCCTAATACTTAAGTGTTATTATTTCTGACACTAGTCGAACCCTTGGGGCGTTGGGGGGTGTTCGAATGATTGTTGTCAGGATGGCGGATAAAACTAGTCGTGCCTTGCGCGCGGGTCTGACAACGTTCTCTTTTTCCGTTTTTATCCTCATTCCTGTCGGGCCGGTTGTTGCCCAACAAATCGTAACGAGTGGTCAGGTCGAGAGTGGAATCCTGTCGGTTCCCGGGCCACAACCCAGCCCTTGGGATGTGGGATTTCTGCTTAATGTTGGCCGTGATGCTCAAGGGGAATTGATCATACGCGACGGTGGTGTTGCTTTTCTCACGCGCGTCGATCTGATTGTGACTCGAATGGTGACAGAAGCTGGTGGGGATCTTGGCGGTATCGGCAGCGTCCTGGTGACTGGGGCGGGATCGTCGTTCGATTATGGCCATCAGATGTTGATCGGCGGAGCCGGAACGGGATCTCTCGTTGTTGAGAACGGTGCAAGGGTATTCGATGCCGGTGCGGATTTTAATGGCGACCCTGCAGCGACGGCGATCGGGTCAGAAGTCGGCGGCTCGGGAACGGTCCGCGTTGATGGCACTGGTTCCCTCTGGGAGGCCGGATCTCGGCTAAGCGTCGGCATTCGAGGCGCAGGTTCTCTGGATATCATTGCAGGTGGCCGTGTATCGACCGATACGGTCGTCGCTATAGCGCGGTTCCCCGAGGCCAATGGCACAGTCACCATCCGGGGTGCGAATTCAGTGCTTGATCCCGGGCGTTTCTGTTCGTCGGCCTCGGCGGGAGTGGTTCGCTCTCGGTGCTGGACGGTGCCGCTGTTCGAAGTCTTGATAGGGTTGATATTGGCGGAGGGGCTGGGGTACCTGCGCAGAATATCGCAGCCGGCTCAGGGACTGGCATTGTCAATGTCGCTGGCACAGGGGCTGCACTTTCTGCTGCATCGGAACTGATCGTTGGAAATTCCGGCACCGGAACGTTGACCCTTGGTAGCGGCGGTACAGTTGCGAGTCCCATCATAAGCATCGCTTCCGAACCTGGTTCGTCAGGAACGCTCAACGTTCTAGGCGGAACTTTGCAAACAGATAGCATCGCTTTCGGCCCAGGCAGCGGCACGTTCAATCTCGATCCCGCGACGGACTATAATCTTACAGCTCGCATGAGTGGGCCGGGCGCATTCAATGTGCTTTCAGGCAACGTGATTCAGACGGGAGACAGCAGCGGCTTCACCGGCAATACCAACCTTGCGAGGGGCAATCTGATTGTCAATGGCACACTCGGCGGGATCATTAGTGTCGAGAAGACCGGGCTGTTGGGTGGAACCGGCACCGTGGGCTCCACGTCAATTAACGATGGTGGTCTCCTGGCTCCGGGCAATTCCATGGGTACGCTGCACGTTAACGGCAATCTCTCGTTCAACCAAGGGTCGACCTATCAGGTCGAAGTCGATCCGGCTGGCAACAGCGACAGGACATTGGTCTCCGGAAATGCAACGCTGGGCGGCGCACAGGTGGATGTCATCGCTTCAGCCGGCAGTTGGCGCATCGGTACGGCCTATACCATCCTAACGGCTACGGGCGGATTGAACGGCAGCGAGTTCGGCGGTGTGACATCGAACCTCCAGTTCCTCGATCCCGCCCTCACCTATGATCCAAGCAACGTCAAGCTGATCCTGCGCCGTAACGACATCGACTTTGCCGAAATCGCGAAGACACCCAATCAACGCCGTGCCGCAAAATCCATCGACGATTTCATCGCGCTGGATCCAATCGCGGACGAAAATCCCCTTATCGGAAAATTGCTGGGATTGGACAGGGCTACCGCACTGCTCACAATCGCCCAGCTGCCCGGTGAAATCCACGGTTCTCTCAAGAGCGTGCTGCTGGATGACAGCCGTTTCATACGGGATGCGGCCAACAACCGGCTTCGCGCTGCATTCGAAGTTGTCGCGGCGCCATCCTTTCCGGTTCTTGCTTATGGGCCAGACGGTGTCGAGCCCCAAGCAGCGGCAGGCGATCGCTTCGCCATTTGGGCGCAGGGGCTCGGGTCATGGGCCGATTGGAACAGCAATGACCAAGTACCCGGTCTCGATCGGTCCGTGGGTGGCATTCTCATTGGCGGCGACGTGCCGTTCGGTGAAAATGTCCGGGTCGGAGCGCTCGCTGGTTACAGCCGTACCAACATCGACGAACCGGACCTGGGTGCTTCAGCCGATGTCGATAATTATCATCTAGGTATCTATGGCGGTGCCGAGTTTGGGACTCTCAATCTGCGCTCGGGTGCTAGCTATACGTGGCATGCCATCGACACCAATCGTCTGGTCCAGTTCACAGGATCGCAGGAACATCTGACTGCAGACTATGGTGGTGGAACTGCACAAATCTTTGGCGAACTTGGCTACGAAATCCAGGCCGAAAGCGGAACTCTCGAGCCCTTCGCCAATCTGTCCTATGCCAATCTGCATGTTGACAGTTTCGCTGAAAAGGGTGGTTCGGCCGCGCTGGCCGGTGCTTCGTCGGACACCGATGTCACATTTACCACGTTTGGATTGCGCGGCTCAAAGGAATTGTTGTTCGGCGATGCCACGGCGACGCTTCGGGGCATGGCAGGCTGGCGGCATGCCTACGGCGATGTCACGCCGTTATCGTCGCTTACATTTGCTGGTATGGATAGCTTCGAGATATCGGCATTGCCGATCGCTCGGGATGCTGCACTGGTCGAGGTGGGTTTGGACATTGATCTTGCGCCGGCCACCACATTTGGCTTTTCCTATCGTGGGCAGATTGCCAGCGAAGTGCAGGATCACGGTGTCAAAGCCGATCTGACAGTGCGATTCTAGCAACGAGAATTGTGGAACGGATTGATGCTTTCGTTTACAAGGGGAGCGCGTCGCTTCCATCTTCCCATCGAGGACAGCAACAATTGTTCATCCTGCGATTTCTTGGCCTGATCATCCTTATAATTTTGACGCTTATTGGCTTTCTGTGGGGAGGGTTTGCACTCTGGTATCAATTGCCGTTTGGCATTGCCGGTAACATCGGTTGCCTCTTGCTCTGGGCGGCGATCGCTTTCGCCGTACTTTGGCTCGAGTTTAAAGGTCGTGGCTGGCGCGCACTCGTCGTGCTGGTACCGGTCATGATTGGCCTCGGTTACTGGTGGAGCACGATCAAACCCTCGCTGAATCGTATTTGGGCCGATGATGTTGCGCAGACTGTGACCGGCTCACTTAACGGCAACTTTGTAACGATATCTAACATTCGCAACTTTGAATGGCGTACGCCGACTGACTACACACCACGCTGGGAAGTTCGGACCTATGATCTTCAAGATCTGGAGTCCGTCGACCTGTTTCTGTCCTATTGGTCGAACCCCGCTATCGCCCACACGCTTGTCAGCTTCGGCTTCAATAACGGCGATCACGTAGTTTTCTCCGCAGAGATACGCAAGGAGCGTCATGAAGTGTTCTCCGAAGTCGGAGGGTTCTTCAAGGAATTCGAGCTGGCGATGATTGCCGCAGATGAGCGCGATATCATTCGATTGCGTACCAATATCCGCAAGGAAGACGTTTATCGCTACCGCATCAACCTCAAACCGGAGATGCGACAGGCACTCTTCCTGTCCTATATCGACAACGCCAATCATCGGGCGAGCACAGCAAAATTCTATAATACAATAACGGCCAATTGCACGACGGTGGTTTTCGACATGGTCCGCGCCATAACTCCGGAACTGCCGCTGGATTACCGGGTCATTCTGTCAGGTTATTTGCCCGGCTACCTTTATGATATCGGCGCCATCGATCATCGCGGACCATTGGACGCGACGATAAGAGCAGCTTCGATCAACCAGCGGGCTCAGGATGCTGGCTCAGATACCGATTTTTCCGCGAAGATCAGGGCGGAAAATTAAAGTCTTTTGGTGCGGAAGAATTCCTTGAGCATGACTTCCACTTCCTGTTCTTGAAAGCCGGAATATACCTCAGGAGCATGGTGGCACGTCGGCTGAGCAAAAAACCGCGCTCCGTTGTCCACGCCGCCGCCTTTGATGTCCTGTGCGCCGTAGTAGAGCCGCCTTATACGGGCGAAAGAAATTGCCGCCGCACACATGGTGCAGGGCTCCAACGTTACGTAGAGATCGCAACCGGTGAGGCGTTCGTCATCAAGGATGCGGCAGGCTTCGCGAATGACGAGGATTTCCGCATGTGCGGTTGGATCGTTGAGCTCGCGCGTGCGATTGCCCGCCTGCGCCACGATTGTCCCATCCTTGACCAGGACCGCACCGATCGGCACCTCGGCGCGCGTCGCGGCGTCATGCGCTTCGGCTAGAGCCACACTCATTGGATCAGTTTTTTGGTTCACGCGGCGCTCATCGTCCAGAATTTACTCGCAAGAAAACCTCATAGCTGTTAGTGAGCGCTGCTGAAAGGCAAACATTCCATGACAAGTTCAAATGATGACGGGAAGGGCGGCAAACGTCCCTTTGAAAAGCGCAGCTTCGACAAGCGAGGCAACGACGGCGATCGCGCCAGAGGCCCACGCAAGTTCGACACTGCTCCCGCCAAACGTGGGGCTGACCAGCACAAACCCTCACGTGACGAAGCACCAGCCGAAGAAGGCGAACGTATAGCCAAGCGCTTGGCGCGGGCCGGCATAGCTTCTCGGCGCGAGGCCGAAACGATGATCGCCGCAGGCCGCGTTTCCGTCAATGGCAAGCGGCTCGAAAGCCCGGCTATCAATGTCATGCCTGCCGATCGCATCGAAGTCGATGGCAAGCCTTTGCCGCAAAAGGAACGCACACGTCTTTGGCTCTACCACAAGCCCGCAGGTCTTGTTACGACCAACCGTGACCCGGAAGGGCGCCAGACCGTCTTTGAATCTTTGCCTAAGGATATGCCGCGCGTTCTTTCCGTCGGTCGTCTCGATATCAACACGGAAGGCTTGCTGCTTCTCACCAACGATGGCGGCCTGTCGCGCGCTCTTGAACTACCGTCTACCGGCTGGCTCCGCCGCTATCGTGTTCGTGCTCATGGCAGCATTACCCAGGAAAAGCTCGATACCCTCAAGGATGGCATTGCAGTCGATGGCGTCTTCTACGGCGCGATCGAAGCGACCCTGGAACGCGAACAAGGCTCGAACGTCTGGATCATGGTTGGCTTGCGCGAAGGCAAAAACCGCGAGGTCAAGAATGTACTTGGCGCGCTTGGACTTTCAGTTAACCGGCTGATCCGTATTTCCTATGGACCGTTCCAGCTTAGCGATCTGCCGGAAGGCTCGGTGCGCGAAATGAATGGCCGAACCTTGCGCGACCAGCTCGGGGAACGGCTGATCGAAGAATCCGGTGCGGATTTCGATGCGCCAATAATCAACGTGTTCTCCAATGACGCGGTGAAGGGCGAGGCGGTCCAGCAACCGAGCGAGCGTCCGGAGCGCCGCTCATCCGAATGGATTTCCAGTGCTCCTGTCGCCAAGTCCCGAGGGCCACGCAAATCGAAGGATGAGAAGCGGGAGGAAACCCTTTCGCGCTGGACCACGGATCGCAATGAGCGACCGGCGGTGCCTCGCGGCGGTCGTGAAGATCGCCCGGCACGCGCGCCACGCGAAGACGATCGAAAGACGCGCGCCCAACACGGCGTGTCATCGAAAGCTGATCGGGAGCGCAAGGAAGACGAAGCCGCTGCTCCGCGCAAGTCTCGCGGCGCCAATGTCTGGATGGCGCCTGGCGCGCGTCCGATGGGCAAGGCGAGGGCGAAGGCCGTGGCAGCGCGAGAAGAGCGAGGCCGTTCGGACAGCCCGCGGGCTGACAAGCCGAAGCGTTTCGGCGAAGGCTCCGCTCGGCCTGCCGGTGATCGTCCTGTCGGGGATCGCCCCACCGGTGGCCGTTCGTCAGCTGGCTATGCCGGCGACAAGCCACGCAGTTTTTCTCCGCGCGCCCCGCGAAGCGAAGGCGACAATGCCGAACGACCGAAGCGGGCGTTCAGCGCGGCAAGGCCAGAAAGTTCGAGGGACGGACCTCGTCCGGATCGCCCGCCGCGAGTCGGCAAGCGGGAGCGTGCCGAATTGAAGGAGCGGGAAGCGAGGGGTGAGCGTCCGGCTCAGGGTGACCGCCCAGCGCGGGCCGAACGCCCCTATGGGGCGAGCGGCAAGCCAACCCGAGCGCCCGGCCGCCAGGATGGTAAAAGCGGAGACCGGCCATATGGCGGGCCCAAAGGTCCACCGAGAGGCCGGACCGGTGGCGGCGCAAGTCGTCCTCCGCGTGGCGACAAACCCAAATCCTAGGACCTGAAGCCATGCGAATTGTCGGTGGCAGATTTCGCGGGCGTGCCTTGGCGACGCCCGTCTCCAACGCAATACGGCCGACGACCGACCGTACGCGCGAAAGCCTTTTCAATATTCTGGTGCACAACTACCCGGAAAAGTTTGAATCGACGCGCGTACTCGACCTTTTCGCCGGGACTGGCGCACTGGGCCTTGAGGCATTGTCTCGCGGCGCTCGCTATGGTGTGTTCATTGAAGAATCGACGGAAGGGCGCGGACTGATCCGCACCAACGTCGAGGCATTCGGTCTGCTCGGTAACACCAAGATATTCCGCCGTGATGCGACGAAACTTGGCGACGCAGGCACCATCGAGCCATTTGATCTGGTCTTCGCCGATCCCCCCTATGGGAGAGGCCTCGGCGAGATGGCATTCAAATCCGCACTTGACGGCGGTTGGCTCAATCCAGACACACTTCTGGTGCTTGAGGAAGAGGCTGAAGCCGTGGTCGAACTCGATTCGCGATTTGTCGTGGTTGAAGAACGTCCATACGGCGGAACGGTTATACGGCTTGTCACATTGAAGTCGTAAAGACCGCGATTGTATCGCTTTTTGTGAAACAGAACTGGATCGATCTGTATGTCCTTCGTTTTAAGCCGCGCCCTTGCGGTATTTGTCCTGGTCGGCGCATCGACCCTTGCGGCTGTTTCCTTCGTTCCAGCACGCGCAGATACTGTTCCGCAAACCGCGAAGGCGATTGAGACAACCAATAAAGATGACGTTTCGTCGTTCCATCTGGACAACGGACTCGAAGTTGTCGTGATTCCGGATCATCGCGCGCCTGTCGTCACCCACATGATGTGGTACCACGTCGGTTCAGCAGATGAAGAACCCGGCAAATCGGGCATCGCACATTTTTTTGAACATCTCATGTTCAAAGCCACCAAGACCTTTCCGGCGGGTGAATTTTCCCGCAAGGTTGCCGAGATCGGTGGACAGGAAAACGCCTTTACCTCTTACGACTACACTGCGTTCTATCAGCAGGTCGCCCCATCGGCTCTCGAAATGGTCATGACCTATGAGGCCGACCGCATGGAAAACCTCATTTTGAATGACGATGTGGTCAAGACCGAACGCGATGTCGTGCTTGAGGAGCGCCGCTCGCGGACCGACAGCAACCCTTCGGCCTTGCTCGCGGAAGAGGTTAATGCAACGCTCTATCAGAACCATCCCTACCGGATGCCGGTAATTGGTTGGCTGCACGAAATGCAGCAGCTAAATCTCAAGGACGCGCTGGCATTTTACGTCAAATATTACACCCCGAACAACGCGACGCTTGTGGTCTCGGGTGATGTCGATCTGGCTACGGTGAAGGCGCTTGCGGAAAAGACTTATGGCAAGGTTCCGCGCCGGGCAGAGCCTGGAAAACGCGAGCGTCCGCAGGAGCCGGAGCAGAATACCAAGCGTACTGTCTCGTTGGCCGACCCGCGGGTCTCACAACCGAGTTTCCAGAAGATGTGGCTTGCTCCTTCCTATACCAGTGCCAAACCCGGAGAAGCTGAAGCCTTGGATCTCTTGGGTGAAATCTTGGGTGGATCCAACCGCAGTCGCATCTACCAGTCACTGGTCATCACTGACGGAACTGCTGCAAGCGCCGGCGCGTACTATCAAGGCGGGTCGCTGGATACCGGCAGTTTCGGTGTCTACGGTTCGCCGCGCGGTACAGCAACCCTTACCGAAGTCGAAGCTGGGATTGACGCTCAGATCGCCAGAATCATCAAGGATGGTGTGACGGAAGACGAACTTGAGAAGGCGCGCAATCGCTTCCTGAAGAGCGTGATTTTCGCCCGCGACAGTCAGGCTGGCATGGCGCGCATCTATGGCTCGACGCTCTCGACCGGACAAACCATTCAGGACATCCAGGAATGGCCAGACCGCATCCGTGCGGTAAAGGTTCAGGATATCCAGACTGTGGCGCAGCGCTATCTTGTCGATAGCCGCTCTGTCACGAGCTATCTCATGCCCGAGGACGGCAAACCTGATCAGAAATCGGACAACGAGCCCGCAGAAGCACAACAACCAGAAGCGCCTGCAGAAGGGGCCGTCCAATGACCGCGCCAATCATGAAGCGATTTGCCGCCCTGTTTTTCCTGATCCTGTTTTCTGCTGCTCCAAGTTATGCAGTCGAAATAAAGGAAGTTGTCTCGCCGAAAGGCATCAAGGCCTGGCTGGTGCAGGACGATTTCGTCCCGCTGATTTCCATGCGCTTTTCATTCAAGGGCGGATCGACACAGGATCCTAACGGCAAGGAAGGTCTTGCCAATTTGATGACCGGCCTCTTCGATGAAGGCGCCGGGGATCTCGATTCGGAAACTTTTCAGGAGAAGCTTGACGACGTCGGCGCTGAGATGGGCTTCAACGCCGACGATGACGACGTTACGGGATCCATTCGTATGCTCGCCGAGAAGCGAGATCAAGCCGTTGATCTTCTGACACTGGCGGTCAACAAGCCTCGTTTCGATCAAGCCCCGATCGACCGGATTCGTCAGCAGATTATTGCGGGGATCAAGTCATCTGAACGCGATCCCAACACGATAGCTGGACGTAAATTCGCAGAAGTACTTTATGGCGATCATCCCTATGGGCGTCGTTCAGAAGGCACTGAAGCGAGCCTGAACTCGATCACCCACGATGATCTGGCAACCTTTCACAAACGCAACTTCGCCCGCGATAATCTGATCGTTGCAGTGGTCGGTTCAATCAGCCCGGAAGAGTTGAGCCCGCTGCTTGACAAGGTATTCGGCGACCTTCCTGAGAAGGCTGAACTCGAGACTATCAGTGAAGCCAAGCTTGCATTTGGTCAGATCACGCGCGTCGATTACGCTCTGCCGCAGACATCGATTTCCATGGTTTATCCCGGTGTTCGCCGTCAGGATCCGGATTTCTTTCCAGCCTACATCATGAACCATATTCTCGGCGGAGGCACCTTCTCTTCGCGCATATACAATGAGGTGCGCGAAAAGCGCGGTCTTGCTTATTCGGCGGGCTCGAATCTCGTTACACGCGATCATATGGCGGCGCTGATGGTGAGCACGGCAACCCGGGCCGATCGCGCTAACGAAACCCTGCAGATCATCAAAACCGAGATCGCCAAAATGGCCAAGGACGGCCCAACGGAAGATGAACTTGTCGAAGCCAAGAAGTACCTTGTAGGGTCCTATGCGGTGAACAATCTCGACTCGTCGTCGGCTGTCGCCAGTACGCTTATCGGCTTGCAGGACGAAAATCTGGGCCGGGACTATATCGACAAGCGCGCCGAGCTGATCAATGCTGTTACGCTCGATCAGGTGAAAGCCGCGGCCAAAAAATTGCTTGAAACGGATCCGGCCATTCTCATCGTCGGATCGCCACAATCCTGAGAAGGATGGGAGCGCCATGATCGCTCGCGATCTGCAAGAGATGCATGGATCAGATGGCGCGGGTAATAGCGCCGATACGCCGACTTTCGCCATTGCATTCGGCGGCGGCGGGGCGAGGGGGCTCGCTCATATCAATGTCATCGAGGCCCTGGACGAGCTTGGCATACGGCCAACGGCAATATCCGGTTCCTCCATAGGTGCAATCATGGGCGCAGGCATGGCGGCGGGCATGTCCGGCCGTGACATCCGCGAGTATGCGATCGCCACCTTGTCGCGGCGCGCCGAAATTGCGGCACGGCTGTGGCGTATGCGCCCTGCCAGTTTTGGTGAAATGCTAGGCGGTGGTATCCGCTTCAGCCAATTTAATATTGAAAAGGTGCTCAAGAGTTTTCTTCCCGATCGCATTCCGGATACGTTCGAAGAATTGACTATTCCACTGAGTGTAACCGCCACCGACTTTTACGGTCAAAGAGAGGTGCCGATCGCCGAAGGTGATCTTTACAGCGCCATCGCCGCTTCAGCAGCCATACCGGCATTGTTCCGCCCCGTATTTCGGGACGATTGCATTCTCATCGATGGTGGCATCTATAACCCCGTTCCGTTCGATCACGTAAAGGACAAGGCACAGTTCGTCATCGCTATCGACGTCGTCGGAGGACCGGAAGGCGATATCGGTAAATTTCCATCGTCGATCGATGCGATGTTCGGCGCCAGTCAGTTGATGATGCAGTCGATCATCGCGACACGCCTGCGTACCGATCCGCCGGCAATTTTCCTCCGCCCAAACGTCGCACGGTTCGGTGTTCTCGATTTTCTCCGCGTTGAGCAGGTATTGCGCGACTCGGCCGGCATCAAGGAAGACTTGAAACGAGCGGTCGATGCCGCCATCACCTATGTCGAGCATCGCGAACTTGAGTGAATACGCCTATTCAGCCGGAGTGGCATCGGGTTCCATTTCTTCATCGGGAACCGTGTCGATACGCTTGGCTTCGCGCGTCGGCTTGATCAGTGGTTCTGGTGTCACCGGCCGCGTCAACAACAGATCGTTGCCGGCTGTCAGGCCTTCCGACGCCTGGATATGCAGCCTGTCCTCATCGCGCCGCCTGATATCCTCCATGATTTCATGGGCAAGTTCTTCGCTGACGCCGAGTTCTTCCAGCGTGCGGCGGCCAAACACCAGGCCGGACTCCAGGGTCTCGCGTAGCTCGTAGTGAACCCCGCGCGCTCGTAGCTTCAACGTGTGAACGCGGTCATACGAACGGACGAACAGCTTGATATCCGGATAGTTCGCCTGGATCATTTCAACGATTTGATCCGTCGTTTCTTTTATATGCGTGCAGACGGCAACGATCTTGGCTTGCCGTATTCCCGCAGCTTCCAGAACTTCCTTGCGCGTGCCATCACCGAAATAAATGCGGAATCCGAACCGTCCTGCGGCGCGTATCCGATCTGCGGACGCGTCGATCACAGTCACGTCGCTTCCACCAGCAAGCAGAATTTGCGCCGCGATCTGGCCGTAACGCGAGAAGCCGATCATCATCACATCGGCACCCGCTCCATCGAAGTCCTCGTCGATCTCGTCCTGCGCACTCGTATTGGCTAGAAATTTGTTTCCAAGCGCGACGGATAACGGCATGACCGCCATCGAAAGCGTTACGACTGCCACCAGTTCTGAGGCTGTGGACACACTCATCAAGCCGGCTGCAGCGGCCGCAGAAAACAATACGAAGCCGAACTCGCCACCTTGCGGTAGAAAGAAAGCAATCCGAATTGCATCATTGTGATTGGAGCGAAACAGCCGTGCCAGCAGATAGACGACGAGCGCCTTGATCGCCATGAAGACCGGTACCGCAAGCAGAATTGCCAGCCAGTCGGAGAGAATGACATCGAGATCCAGCGAGAGCCCGACAGCCATGAAGAACAGGCCGAGAAACACACCGCGAAATGGTTCGATATCGGCTTCGAGCTCATGCCGGTAGGAAGATTCCGCCAAAAGAACGCCGGCGATGAACGCGCCCATGGCCATCGATAACCCGGCGAACTGCATCAGGACAGCTGCACCCAGCACGACGAATAGCGCCGCGGCAATCATGACTTCACGCGCGCCCGTATTAGCAATGAAGCGGAACAGAGGGTTGAGGAGATAGCGTCCGACCGCGACGATTGCACCAATACAGATGACCGCGATAAGAAACTGGCCGAGCGGATCAGCCTCGTGCTGCGCAGAACCAGGCGCCAGGACGGGGATCATCGCCAGCAAGGGAACGATGGCCAGATCCTGAAATAGCAGGATTGCGAACGAAGTCTGACCGTGCTGCGTGGTTGTTTCGCCGCGCTCCTCCAATATCTGCATGGCAAATGCTGTCGAAGACAGTGCCAGACCAAACCCGGTCACAACTGCCGCCTGCCAGATCATCAAATTCAAAGCGAGGATCAGCCCGGTAAGCACAGCACCCGTTACGATGACCTGTGCGGCACCAAGGCCGAAAATCGCGTGGCGCAATGTCCAGAGACGCGAGGGCTTCAATTCGAGACCGATGACGAAAAGCAGGAACACGACGCCAAGTTCGGAGAAATGCAGGACCTGTTCGCCATCGGTAATGAGATTGGCCAGAGGTCCGATCAGTAGGCCAGCAGCGAGATATCCGAGAACCGTACCGAGCCCAAGACGCTTGAACAGCGGCGCCGCAATTATTGCCCCCGCGAGAAGTGCCAGTGCCTGAAAATAGAGGTTGCCGCTTTGCGAGAGCATATATTTGTGACCTCGGCTGTGAGATTGTTGCGTTGGCTTGCCTTGATAGACCCCAATTTGCACCATATAGGAAGGAATGCATCTGACTTTCGTCAGATAAGTCCTTGCATCCTATCATGCAATCAACGTTAGAGACGAAAATGACCGAGCCGGTAAATTCCCGCGAATTCGTAGACAATGCGGCAGCGCTTGTGCAAGCGGCAAAGCGTGCGGGGGCTGATGCCGCCGATGCGGTTGTCGTACGTTCGCGCTCGACGGGCGTGACTGTTCGGCTCGGAAAAGTCGAATCGACCGAGTCCTCGGAAAGCGACGAGTTTTCACTGCGCGTCTTCGTTGGGCGCAAGGTGGCAAGTATTTCGGCCAATGCCGGCGCTGATCCAAACGTCTTGGCGGAGCGCGCCGTCGCCATGGCCAAGGTTTCACCGGATGACGCATTCGAAGGGCTTGCTGCCCCCGAAAATCTCGTGCGCAACGTTCGTGACCTTGATCTTTATGATTCGACGGTAGTCGACGCAGCACAGCTGACCGAGGCAGCGTTGGCCGCGGAAGAAGCTGCTCTTGCTGTCGAAGGCGTTACCAATTCCGGTGGCGGATCTGCGTCGGCAGGAATGGGAGGGCTAGTGCTCGTTACCTCTGGCGGCTTTGCCGGGCAATATATGGGTTCGCGCTTTTCGCGCTCGGTCAGTGCCATTGCGGGAAGCGGCACTGCCATGGAACGCGACTATGATTTTTCGTCGCGTATCTATTTCGAGGCTTTGGAAGATGCTGAAGCCATTGGTCGCTCTGCCGGCGAGCGGGCTGTCAAGCGTCTTGGTGCACGTCAGGCAAAGACCGGCCGCGTTAACGTCGTCTTCGATCCGCGCGTAGCCCGTGGCATTGCCAGCCATATCGCCAGCGCGATCAATGGCGCATCAGTTGCGCGCAGGACCAGCTTTCTCAAGGATCGTATGGGAATGAAAATTCTTTCGGAGGCGATCAATGTTACCGACGATCCATTGCGGGTTCGCGGCCCTTCCTCACGTCCCTTCGATGGCGAAGGGATGGAGGGCGTGCCGCTCAACATGATTGAGAATGGTATACTCAGGCACTGGTTCCTCTCGACCTCGACCGCCAAGGAATTGGGCTTGACGACAAATGGCCGGGGTGTGCGTTCTGGCTCGACAGTGGTCCCATCTTCGACCAACTTCGCTATAGAACCCGGAGACAAGACACCCGAAGAAATCATCCGTTCTGTCGGGACGGGCTTCTACGTTACAGAGCTGTTCGGCCATGGCGTGGATATGGTTACCGGTGAGTACAGTCGAGGTGCTTCGGGATTCTGGATCGAGAACGGCGAACTTGCTTACCCGGTGAGCGAAGTCACCATCGCCTCCAACCTTAAAGAGATGTTTCTCAATCTCGTTGCCGCCAACGATATTGATCGCAATTTCGGTGTTGCCAGCCCGACTCTCCTGATCGAAGGCATGACTCTTGCCGGCAAATAAACAAAATCGCGAAGATCTCGAACTGATACGTGAGGCTGCAGAGGGAGCAGGTCGAATAGCGCTCTCGTATTTTAAGCAAGCGCCGCAAATCTGGATGAAGACAGGCAATTCGCCGGTCACAGAGGCAGACCTTGCCGCAGACAAGTATCTGAAGGACATGTTGCTGACGGCCCGGCCCGACTATGGCTGGATATCGGAAGAGACCCTCGATGAACGGGTAGCCTCACCGAGACAACGGTTCTTTGTGGTCGATCCGATCGATGGAACTCGGGCGTTTATCGAAGGGCAGGATGTCTGGTGTGTCAGCGTTGCTGTCATTGAAAATGGGCGGCCTGTCGCGGGTGTACTCGACTGTCCTGCGCGCGAGGAAATATTCACGGCATTGCCGGGTTTCGGCGCGGAGCAAAATGGCAGTGCTATTCGCGTTCAGGCCGAGAACCAGCCATTCAAGGTAGCGGGACCTGGTGCATTTTTGAAAAGACTGCCCGAGCGTTTCCTTGCCTCCATCGAACATGCTCCTTATGTGGCCTCACTGGCTTACCGGATCGCCATGGTGGCGCGTGGCGATATTGCTGGAACTTTTGTGCGCCCCAACTCGCATGACTGGGATTTGGCTGCGGCGGACCTCATCCTTTCGGAGGCGGGCGGCAATGTCTTGACAGCCGATGGCAAGCCGCTCACTTACGGCTTACGCAATACCAGCACCGGCGATTACCGGCATGAGGCGCTCGTCGCCGCCAGCGGTCTACTATTGGATAACATGTTGGCCGTTGTCGCTGAAACCGCCTTCGGATAAACAGGCAGTAACTTCAATTCGATCATTTGGATGGGCAACCATGAGCGAAAACGCATCAGATCAAAAGCAACTGCTTCATCTCGTCTTTGGCGGCGAGCTGAAGAAACTGGGCGGTGTGGAATTTCGCGATCTCGACAAGCTCGATATTGTCGGCATTTACCCAAATTTCGAAACCGCACAGCGTGCGTGGAAATCCAAAGCACAGCAGACGGTCGATAATGCGCACATGCGCTATTTCATCGTGCACATGCATAAGTTGCTGGATCCTGTCACAGGCAAGGCAGACTGATCTAATATCGGCATGAGTGAACACATCCCAGTGGCAACCAAGTCTCCCCGGCGAAAAAGCGGGATGCTGAAACGTTTTTGGCGAAGGGTACGCGGCCCCTTGGCAAAATCGCCGATGGTCCGCTCGATGATCGCTTTCCTGATCACGCAGTTTTTCCGGCTGGTCAATGCTACCAACCCGAGGATTCCCGGTTCCTCCGACCTCGAGGAAATGAAGCGCGGCGGCGAACCTTTCATCGCGGTTGCTTGGCACGGCCAGCACCTGATGGCGCCGTTCCTGATGCCGCGCGGTGTTCGCTTTGTTGCCATGTTCTCGAAAAGCAAGGACGCTGAACTCAATGCACGTGTCGCTGAACGCTTTGGCGTCGAGATCGTGCGCGGTTCCGGCGGGAGAGATCGGGCCAGGGGGACGGTAAAAGGTGGTGCGCGCGCCTTGCTCGCCTTGAAAAAAGCACTCAAGGAAGGTAAGACCGCTGCCATGATTGCTGATATCCCGCACGGGACGCCGCGTGAATCCGGAATTGGCGTCGTCCTTCTTGCCAAGCTGTCTGGCCGTCCAATTCTCCCGATTTGCTACCTGACGTCTAAAAGAAAAGTCTTGGAGAAGAGCTGGGACAAGACCACCATTCCCTTGCCCTTTGGCAGGTCGGGGCTGATTATTGGCGACCCTATTTTCGTGCCGGAGGATGCCGACGATGCAATGCTTGAAGCCAAACGTGTCGAATTGACCAACAGTTTGAATGCGAACACCGTTCGGGTGCATGAGTTGGTGGATGGTAGGGTATGAGTGAACGTTGGGCTCGATTTGTCCTGAGCACCTATCGATGGGTGGGTGCCGCAGCCTTTCCGGTCGTTGGCGCCTATGTGGCTTTCCGCGCGAGCAAAGGCAAGGAAGAGCGTGGTCGTCATGGCGAGCGCTACGGCAATGCGAGCGTTGCCCGCCCTTCGGGTCCACTCATTTGGGTTCATGCGGCCAGTGTCGGCGAGACGTCGGCTGTCACACCGCTTGTGGAAGCAATTATCGACACAGGCATCCATGTGGTTCTGACGACGGGCACCGTCACATCTGCGAAGATGGTGCAGGAACGCCTCGGCGACCGGGTCATTCATCAGTATGTCCCGCTCGACCTCAAGCCTGCAGTCGATCGTTTTCTAACCCACTGGCAGCCAGATCTGGCAGTCATCTGCGAATCCGAAATCTGGCCGATGACGATCCTCGAACTCGGGACGCGCCGGGTCCCGCAAGTTCTCGTCAACGGCCGTTTGTCGGATCGCTCTTTCGCATCGTGGCACAGGCGCGCGTCAATCGCCGAAGCCTTGTTCGAAAACCTCGCGCATGTCGTTGCCCAATCCGAAGTCGATGGCGAGCGGTTCCGTGCACTTGGCGCAAGACCGGTGACGGTTTCGGGCAATCTAAAGGTCGACACGGCCGTGCCGCCGGTAAACAACGCAGAGCTTGCTTTGCTCCAGCGTATGATCGGAACGCGCAAGATTTGGGCGGCCATTTCAACTCACCAGGGCGAAGAGGCGGTCGTTGCGCAGGTCCACCATATGCTAAAGGCAAGGCATCGCGATTTGCTGACCATCATCGTTCCCCGCCATCCGGATCGTGCAGCGCAGATTGCAGCCGAGATTGAGAAGTTGGGCATGAAGGTCGCGCTGCGTAGCCGTGGCGATCAGATTGAGCCCGATACCGACATTTATCTTGGCGATACGATAGGCGACATGGGACTTTATCTGCGACTGACAGAAATCGCCTTTGTCGGCCGCTCGTTGACAGCCCAGGGCGGGCAGAATCCCCTTGAACCTGCCATGCTGAAATCCGCTATTCTTTCCGGGCGAAATGTCCAGAATTTCCGCGACTCCTATCAGCGTCTGATCAAGAATGGCGGCGCCAAGCTTGTACGTGATAAGGACATGCTGGCTGGCGCGGTGAATTACCTTTTCAACAATCCCGCAGAACGCCAGATCATGATCGATGCCGGGTTGAAGACCGTCGAAGACATGCGGGGTTCGCTGACCCGCACCATGACAGCGCTTGAGCCTTTTATTCAGCCGCTGGTTCTTCAGGCACGTCTGAGCAATCGCGAAGGCGGCTGGAAATGACGAGTGAGGCGCCTCCGTTCTGGTGGGAGAAACCGGACTGGCGCGCTCGGGCTCTGAGCCCTCTTTCAAAAATATATGGAATGGTTGCCGGACGGCGTCTTCGGCGGGCCAAACCGCCAGCCATACCCGTGCCTGTACTGTGCATAGGTAACTTTACTTTGGGCGGAGCAGGCAAAACGCCGACATCCATAGCGTTTGCGCAGGCAGCGACCACAGCGGGTCTCAAGCCAGGCATTGTTTCGCGTGGCTATGGCGGCGCGTTCTCCGGTCTGCACCGCGTTGATCTGGGCCACGACAGTGCCCGCCACGTCGGTGACGAGCCGATGCTCCTCGCGCGGTATGCACCGGTCGTCGTCTGCACAGACCGTCTTGCCGGTGCAAAGTCCCTGCATGACGCGGGGTGTGACTTCATCATCATGGATGATGGCTTCCAGAGTGCCCGTCTTCACTTCGATTATGCTCTGCTTGTCGTAGACGCCGGACGTGGTATCGGCAATGGCCATGTCTTCCCGGGTGGTCCCTTGCGCGCGCCCTTGACCGACCAGCTCGTCCGGGCCGACGCTCTCTTGAAGATCGGCACAGCGAACGGTGCTGACAAACTGGTTCGGAACGCTGCGCGTGCGGCGAAACCAGTTTACGAGGCCGTCCTCAAACCCAAAGCATTGGAAGGGATTGCAGATAGACCGTTACTCGCTTTTGCGGGCATTGGCGATCCATCCAAATTCTTCAGGACGCTTGAAGAGGCGGGCGCCAAGGTCGAGCAAACAAGATCGTTCCCCGACCATCATCCCTATAAGGACGAAGACATTGCCGATCTTCTAAGGGACGCCGACAAGGACGGCCTTACCTTGATTACAACGACAAAGGACCAGGTCCGGTTGCTGGACGGTAGCCCGGCGGTGAAAGAGCTCGCGTCGCAGGTCCTGGTTCTGGAAGTGGAGCTCGTCTTCAGTCATCCGCAGACTGCGTTACGCATCATTCGGGAAACGCGAGATCGCGCCAGGATGCGTTCTCTCAAACGCTCATAACCGCCCGCGGAAACTCCGAATCCTTGGCGGTGCTTCGCGCATGGGTATATCGAGATTGCGTCCGGTCGTCTGGCTGAAGTTGCGGTCATTCGAGAAAAGAATATTGCCTCCACGCCGAATTTCGACGGAAAGCGCAACGCGCGGCACCGAGCCGCTCGCTGGAATCTCGATCTCATATGCTACAGGGAAATGGCCATTGCGGTTGAGAGTGAAGCTCATCCCGCCAATCTTGGGCATGTGGGAGGAATTCCCTCCTGTGGCGTCATAGGCGTTGATGTATACAACCGAACTTGCCGTAAGCCACGTATAGGGTGGGCCTCGCAGATAGCCGCGTATGGTTTTGGTTGGTCCGCTATAGGGCGGCTCGCGGCTCGCGCTGTCTGTGGTGCAGCCGCTTGCCAGTGTAGCGGCAGCAAGAAGCGAAAGTAGTACCGCGCGCCTCGAGAGCATCTCAGGCCTTGCTGCGTTGACGCAGAGCGGGGTTCATCTCGATCTCGCGCTCCAATGAAATCCGTGCGTCGGCGTAGGCTTCCTGCCGCGCCACGCTCCAGTACTTCAATTCGTCAAGCGGGATCTTTTCGGAGGTAACAGAACACAAGACGTAGGAGCCAGGCGACAGGACCTGGAAATCACCGTCGAGATAGCGGATTTTAGCTTCACGCGAGCCAGGGCCTTCAAATCTGTTCATAAAATGTGTTCCGGTTTTATCAATTTCATTTCATTTAGGCGCCCGTAGCCATGCCGGTCAAGACTCACCTGCGGCCAAACAAGCGCTCAATGTCTGTCAACTTCAGTTCAATATAGGTGGGGCGGCCGTGATTACAGGTCCCGGAGCCTGGCGTTTCTTCCATCTGGCGCAGCAGGGCATTCATTTCGTCGGGTTTCAAGCGTCGTCCGGCGCGAACAGAGCCATGGCACGCCATGGTTGCAGCGACGTGATTGAGAATGGCTTTGAGACCGTCCGACGTATCGTGTTCGGCAATTTCATCAGCGAGATCGCGGATCAGTTTCTGCGTATCGATTTCTCCCAGCATGGAGGGTGTTTCACGAACAGCAATCGCACCTGGCCCGAAAGATTCGATACCGAGGCCGAAGCGCGCCAGTGTCTCCGCGTGGGCCACAAGCCGCCCGACGTCTTCTTCTGGCAAATCAACGATTTCGGGGATGAGCAGCATCTGCGCTGGCAGGGACTTCGAATGAAGCGCGTTTTTCAGTGCCTCATAGACCAGCCGCTCGTGGGCCGCGTGCTGATCGACAATGACCAGACTGTCTTCGGTCTGTGAGACGATATAATTAGCATGAATCTGTGCTCTTGCGGCCCCAAGCGGCGCTGAAAGCAGCTCCTGTGGAGCCTCAGCCATCCCGGCCCGTGTGTCTGCGGCAAGCGCCGTTGCACCATCGTAAAGAAAGGCCTGAACCGTTTCCGCAAAACCCTCTCCACCATGCCGTGCGGCTGGCTCCATTGCGAATGGGCGATAGGGCGATTGCTGGACATTGTAGTTCTGATTGACCGCCGCTGCACCCTGCCAGCGCTGGGCTGCTGCTGGTCGGATTGGTTCTACGCCGCCAAGTCGGAATGAATTCAGCATCGCCTCGGCACCGCTGGTCGCGGCGCGGATACCGGATTGACCGAGTGCTTCGCGAATGGCCCCCACGATCAAACCCCGCACCAGTCCGGGATCACGGAAGCGCACATCGGCTTTGGCTGGATGCACATTGACGTCGACAAGAGCCGGATCAAGGTTGAGGAAAAGCACGACTACCGGATGCCGGTCGCGCGAAATCACATCGGCAAAGGCGCCGCGTATCGCGCCCCAGATTTGCTTGTCGCGGACGGGGCGTCCGTTCACATAGGCAAATTGCTGCAGGCTGTTGGCGCGGTTGAATGCAGGAATGCCGGCAAAGCCCGACAGGCGTACACCATCGCGCATTGCATCGATAGCAATGGCGTTTTCGGGAAATTCCTTGCCAAGCACCTGCGAAATGCGCTCCAGCATACCTGTCGATCCCGTGCCGGTTGCGGCGAGATCCAAAGGTGTGCGGTCGCTTCCGGCAATTGAAAAGCGGATATGCGGAAAAGCGATTGCGACGCGCTTGACCACATCGCTTATGGCGGAAGCTTCGGCACGGTCGGTCTTCATGAACTTCAGTCGTGCCGGTGTCGCGAAAAAGAGATCACGCACTTCGGCAATCGTCCCGCCATTCATTGGCGTCGGGCGAGGTCCCTCCAGTCGTCCGCCGTGAACGTTGATCTCAAAACCGGAATCCGCCTCGGCTATCCGTGATTTCACCGAAAGCCGCGATACCGATCCGATTGATGGCAGTGCTTCACCGCGAAAGCCGAGCGCGCGTATGTCATGAACATTGTCGGTGAGCTTTGAAGTACAGTGACGCGCAACGGCGAGAGTTAACTCGTCAGACGGAATCCCCGATCCATTGTCGCTGACGCGGATCAAATTCTTACCGCCGCCTGCAGTAACGATATCGATGCGGGTTGCGCCGGCATCGATGGCGTTCTCGACGAGCTCCTTCACCACGCTCGCCGGGCGTTCGATGACTTCGCCCGCGGCGATCTGGTTTATGATTGTTTCGGTCAGCTGCTTGATAGCCATCGAAAACCTATACTGGATTCGTCCTTCGACGGAAATCCGGCGGGTTGGCTGTCCTCAGGAAACATTTGGACATCCATCTGGCTTTAGACACAAATTTGATGATAGGTCTCTTGAAAAGACTGTTTGAAAAGTCGCTGCGGCGGAACAGATGGCGTGGTTTTCGAGAACCGGAGCGCAGCGTACGTATAAGTACGTGAGCACCGGAAGAAGAGAAAATCGCGTCAGATGGCCGCTGCAGTGAGTTTCCGGCAGTCTTCGGAAAATCAAGGAGGAAACCCCAATGGCCAATTCGAAGCCGTCCTTTGTCTGGACTGATCCCTTTCTCTTGGAAGATCAATTGACTGAAGACGAGCGGATGATCCGCGACAGCGCCCGTGCCTTCGCGCAAAACGAGCTGCTGCCGCGTATCGAAGAGGCCTATCTGGAGGAGAAGACCGATCCCGACCTCTTCAGACTGATGGGTGAATCCGGCCTTCTCGGTGTCACCTTGCCTGAGGAATACGGCACCGCCGGAGCATCTTATGTGGCATACGGCCTCGTGGCCCGCGAAGTCGAGCGTGTCGACAGCGGTTATCGCTCCATGATGAGCGTCCAGTCGTCGCTGGTCATGTATCCGATCTATGCCTACGGCTCCGAGGAACAGCGCAAGAAATACCTGCCAAAACTTGCTTCCGGAGAGTGGATTGGTTGCTTTGGCCTGACTGAGCCCGACGCCGGCTCGGATCCGGCGGGCATGAAGACCCGCGCGACAAAAGTCGCGGATGGCTACCGGTTGTCTGGTTCAAAGATGTGGATTTCCAATTCACCCATAGCCGACGTTTTTGTCGTCTGGGCTAAATCTGACGCGCATGATGGCCAGATCAGGGGATTCGTCCTGGAAAAGGGCATGCAGGGCCTTTCTGCGCCGAAGATCGGCGGGAAGCTCTCGCTGCGCGCGTCGATAACGGGCGAAATCGTCATGGATGGCGTGGTTGTCGGTGAAGAGCATTTGCTGCCGAATGTTTCCGGCCTGAAAGGGCCGTTCGGTTGCCTCAATCGCGCGCGCTACGGCATTTCTTGGGGTGTAATGGGCGCTGCGGAGGATTGCTGGCAGCGTACTGTGCAATACGGGCTTGATCGCAAGCAGTTCGGACGGCCACTCGCCGCTACACAGCTGTTTCAGAAGAAATTCGCTGACATGCAGACGGAAATCGCGCTTGGACTACAAGCCTCGTTGCGCGTTGGCCGTCTGATGGACGAAGACAAAGTTGCACCAGAGATGATCAGTCTGATCAAGCGCAACAATTGCGGCAAGGCGCTGGATATCGCCCGCGTCGCCCGTGACATGCATGGTGGCAATGGCATCCAGATCGGCTATCACGTCATGCGGCACGCGCAGAACCTTGAGACCGTCAATACCTATGAGGGCACGCATGACGTGCACGCCCTCATTCTAGGCCGCGCGCAGACGGGTATCCAGGCGTTCTTCTAGAGCTAGCCCTTCTGCTGTTGGACGATGCCATAAATATTGGTTGAGCGTGCGCCGGAGCGGCAATAGGCGAGGACAGGTCCTTCCGCTTCCTCCAGCGCTTTGGCCATGGCATCGACGTCGTCCTGGGTCAGTTGACCGGAGATAACCGGAACATAATAAATCGGAATGCCTGCTTTTTCGGCAACCTGAGAAATTTCAGCGAAATCTGGCTGGTCCGGCGATTCGCCGTCCGGACGGTTGCAAATCAGCGCCTGATAGCCTGCGGCAACAATATCGCGCACATCATCGGGTGAAATCTGGCCGGTCACGGCAAAATCTTCGTCAATCTGACGGATGTCCATTTTATGTCCTTGGAAGCGTTGGTGTCGAAGTACCATACATCAAACGGAGGCCAATGCCATATCAAAGCATCTTTACTCTCTGTCCATGCCTATTAAATCAGCATATACAGCTATGTGACTAAAGTATGAGCTAAAGGGGGTTGCGAAAGCGTCCGAACCAAACATCTTGCAAAAAATGCGTTGATTGTGAAAACCCATAATATGCTGATAATTTTGAATAATTCAGATGTCTTTAACCGACGAACACGACTTGGCACGCTCGTTGCTTGGAACTCCTTCGGTACCAACAACCAAAAGAGGGGTTCACCTGAATGTTCAATTTACCAGCCAGATTTATCGGGACTTTGGCGGCCGCCGCCATGGGTGCGTCCCTGGCCATGTCACCTGCGAGCGCCGCGGACGACACGATCAAGGTCGGCATTCTGCATTCGCTGTCCGGGACGATGGCTATTTCCGAAACGACCCTAAAGGACACGATGCTGTTCTTGATTGACGAACAGAACAAGAAGGGCGGCGTACTTGGCAAGAAGCTTGAGGCTGTGGTGGTTGATCCTGCATCGGACTGGCCGCTTTTCGCCGAAAAGGCACGCCAGCTGATCGAGCAGGATAAAGTCGCCGCCGTATTCGGCTGCTGGACATCCTCCTCGCGTAAATCGGTTCTGCCAGTTTTCGAAGAGCTGAACTCGATGTTGTTCTATCCTGTCCAGTACGAGGGTGAAGAAAGCTCGCGCAATGTGTTCTACACAGGCGCCGCTCCAAACCAGCAGGCTATTCCCGCTGTCGACTACCTGGCCAAGGAAGAAGGCGTCGAGCGTTGGGTTCTCGCCGGCACCGACTACGTCTACCCGCAGACGACCAACAAGATCCTGAAAGCCTATCTCAACGCCAAAGGCGTCAAGGATGAGGATATCATGATCAACTACACGCCATTCGGCCAGTCCGATTGGCAGACGATCGTCTCCGATATCAAGAAGTTCGGTTCCACGGGCAAGAAGACGGCCGTGGTTTCGACAATCAACGGCGATGCGAACGTGCCTTTCTACAAGGAACTCGCCAACCAGGGCATCAAGGCTGAAGACATTCCGGTCGTTGCCTTCTCGGTCGGCGAAGAAGAATTGGCCGGTCTCGACACAAAGCCGCTCGTCGGTCACCTCGCAGCCTGGAACTATTTCCAGTCGGTTGATGCGGACGCCAACGCCGAGTTCATCAAGGAGTGGCACGCCTATACGAAGAACGACAAGCGCGTGACCAACGACCCGATGGAGGCAACCTATATTGGCTTCAACATGTGGGTTAAGGCTGTTGAGGCCGCAGGTACCACGGATTCCAACGCGGTTATCGATTCAATTGTCGGCACCTCCGTTCCAAACCTTTCCGGTGGTTACGCGACGATGATGCCCAACCATCACATCACCAAGCCTGTGCTGATCGGTGAAGTGCAGGACGATGGCCAGTTCGACATCGTCTATCAGACTCCCGGCCTCGTCGTCGGAGACGAATGGTCCGATTATCTACCGGGCTCCAAAGACCTGATCTCTGACTGGCGCAAGCCCATGTCGTGCGGCAATTTCAACATTGTCAGCGGCAAGTGCGGCGGCGTTACCAATTAGGGTTTTGAACCTCCACTCCCAGGCTTCGGGTCCGGGGCACATCCGAAGCTGACTCCATCCCCGCCTTACGTGTGGGGATGGAGTTTCCGCCGAAATTTCAACACAGGATTGATTGATGCGATTGAACCGCCTGTTGTCCGTATTCATTCTGATGCTTGGCGTCTGTTGTCACATTGCCCAGTCCAATGCGCAGACTGTTGATGACGCGAAGCTCCGGCCGCTTGTTCAGGCGCTTGCGGGCGACAATTTCGAGGACACGACCAAGGCCATCTCGGATTTGGTCAAGACCGGCGATCCCCGCGTCTCCAAAATCCTCGATGCGCTGAGCGCTGGTGATCTTTACGTGGCAAAAGCCGACAAGACCGTCTTTTTCGGCAAGCGTGACGGTTCGGACTACGCCGCAACCGATCCGCTGACCGGAACGAAACTCGATCCCGTATCGCGGTCGGCTGCAGAAAAGATCAAGGTCAATAATCGGTTGCGCCGTGATATCGCAGCTGCCATCGGTGGCCTGACACTGATGAGCGATAATATCACCGAGCGCCGTTCAGCCGCGGAGGCTATCCTGAAGACCCGCGATCCGGAGTCAATCCCGCTGCTGGATCAAGCCATTGCTGTTGAGAAGGATACCGGCGTCAAAGCGCTCATGCAGCAGGCCAAAGCCGCTGCCGTGCTCAGTTCCGATGCGGCAGACGATGTGAAAATTGCCGCCATCACGGAAGTGAGTGCCGGCAACAGCCGCGATGCTCTGAGTTTGCTTACTCCACTTGAGAACGTGCAGGGACCGGTTGGCGAAGCGGCGAAGGCGGCTATCGACAGCATCAATACCAAGCTCGCATTCTGGAACGCCATCCAGAATGTCGTTTACGGCCTGTCATTGGGTTCGGTGTTGTTGCTCGCGGCCATCGGCCTTGCCATTACCTTCGGTGTCATGGGCGTCATCAACATGGCACATGGCGAGATGGTCATGATCGGCGCCTATACGACGTTCGTAGTGCAGCAGATTATCCGAACGTCGGCACCTGGCATGTTCGACTACTCGCTGCTCATCGCGCTTCCTGCCGCATTTCTCGTTTCCGGCGGAATAGGCGTGGTCATCGAGCGCGGAATTATCCGCTTTCTCTACGGACGTCCTCTTGAAACGTTGCTTGCAACCTGGGGCATCTCGCTCGTGCTGCAACAGGCAATTCGCTCCTGGTTCGGCGCGTCGAACGTGCAGGTCGGCAACCCATCCTGGATGGCCGGGTCTTTCGACCTTGGCTTGCTCACACTCACATGGTCGCGCCTGTGGATCATCGTTTTCTCTTTATCCGTCTTTGCCATCGTGCAACTGGTCCTGAAGAAGACCATGCTCGGTTTGCGCATGCGGGCAGTCACCCAAAATCGCCGCATGGCCTCGTCTATGGGCATCAGGACGCCGTGGGTCGATGCACTCACCTTTGGCCTCGGTTCCGGCATCGCCGGAATTGCAGGCGTGGCGCTTAGCCAGATCGACAATGTCAGTCCCAATCTCGGCCAGGGCTATATCATCGACAGCTTCATGGTTGTTGTCTTTGGCGGTGTCGGCAATCTCTGGGGCACATTGGTTGGTGCCATGTCGCTTGGCATCGCCAACAAGTTCCTTGAGCCTTTCGCCGGCGCTGTCCTCGGCAAGATCGTCGTGCTTGTGCTTATCATCATGTTCATTCAGAAGCGTCCGCGTGGTCTCTTCGCACTCAAGGGAAGGGCGATAGAGGCATGATCACCCAATGGTTTTTCACCCATGTCGACCGGCGCGGCGGGATTGTAATTGCGCTGCTTGTCGCAATCGCCTTCCTCGTACCACTTTCAAATCTCCTGCTGCCGGAAACTTCGCCTCTGCACATCCCGACCTATCTGGTTTCCCTGATCGGCAAGTACCTGACTTATGCGCTGCTAGCAGTCGCGCTTGATCTGGTTTGGGGGTTTTGCGGGATCCTTTCGCTCGGTCACGGCGCATTTTTTGCGTTGGGTGGCTATGCGATGGGCATGTATCTGATGCGCCAGATCGGCCCGCGCGGTGTCTATGCCGATCCGGTGCTCCCAGATTTCATGATCTTTCTGAACTGGAAGGAATTGCCCTGGTTCTGGTACGGCTTCGATAATTTCTGGTTCGCAGCTCTGATGGTCGTGCTGGTGCCGGGTGCTCTTGCCTTTGGCTTCGGCTGGCTTGCCTTTCGCTCCCGCGTTACCGGCGTTTACCTGTCGATCATTACCCAGGCGCTGACCTATGCGCTGCTGCTCGCATTCTTCCGCAACGACATGGGTTTTGGCGGCAATAATGGCCTGACGGATTTCAAGGATATCCTCGGCTTCAACATCCAGGCTGGAACCACCCGGTCCATGCTGTTCGCGGCGACCGCACTGTTTCTGGCGCTGGCCGTCTTCGTGTCGAGTTTCATCATTCGCTCCAAGCTCGGCAAGGTCCTGGTCGGCGTCCGCGATGCGGAAAGCCGCATGCGCTTTCTTGGCTATCGCGTCGATCGCTACAAGCTGTTCGTCTGGACAATTTCGGCAATGATGGCGGGCATAGCCGGTGCGCTCTACGTGCCGCAGGTCGGCATTATCAATCCGTCGGAGTTCGAACCGGCCAATTCCATCGAGGCCGTCATCTGGGTCGCCGTGGGCGGCCGTGGCACGATTATCGGACCCATCATCGGCGCTGTACTGGTCAATTTTGGCAAGACCTATTTCACGGCTGCATTTCCGGAAATCTGGCTGTTCGCGCTGGGCGCGCTGTTCATCATAGTCACCCTGTTTTTGCCGAAAGGTATCCTTGGTCTCTACGGCTCATGGAGAACAAAATTGGCTGACCGCGCCGCGCGAAAGAAGGACAGCGCGCCTCCACCAGTTGCCGCCGAGAATGTGCACCTTCCCGAACCTCAGGCAGCGGAATAGATCATGAAAGCCCAGGATACCCTCCTCTATCTCGATGGCGTTTCGGTCTCGTTCGATGGTTTCCGTGCCATCAATAATCTGTCGCTTGTGCTGCAGACGGGGGAAATGCGCGCCATTATCGGTCCGAATGGTGCCGGCAAGACGACGATGATGGATATCATCACCGGGAAGACAAAGCCGGATGCTGGCGACGTTTATTTCAATGGTGAGGTGGATCTGACCAGGCACGACGAAGCGGAAATCGCTTTGCTCGGCATCGGCCGCAAATTCCAGAAACCGACGGTTTTCGAAAGCCACACGGTTGAAGACAATCTGGTGCTGGCCCTCTCCGGTCCGCGTTCGGCGTTTTCGGCACTTTTCCATAAACAGAGCGCGAACGAAGCCGAACGGATCGAGGATATTCTTTATACGATCCGCCTGAACGGCAAACGAGACTGGCTCGCAGCGAACCTTTCGCACGGTCAGAAACAATGGCTCGAGATCGGGATGCTGCTGGCACAAGACCCGAAGCTGTTGCTGGTCGATGAGCCAGTTGCGGGGATGACCGATGCCGAGACCGCCGAAACGGCCAAGCTGCTGCGCGAAATCGCCAAGACGCGATCGGTGCTCGTGGTCGAACACGACATGCATTTCGTCCGCGAACTCGATGTGAAGGTGACGTGCCTGCACGAAGGTTCGGTGTTGGCAGAAGGCTCGCTCGATTTCGTCAGTAATGATCAGCGTGTGATCGAGGTCTATCTTGGCCGATAAAGACCTATTCCAAAGAGTGGCTCCGTCCGGAATTTGCGTCAAAAAGAGCAAGGAATTCTCCCATGCTGACAATTGAAAATGCGTCGCTGCACTATGGTGCCGCGCAGGCGCTGCGCGGTGTGTCGCTGCAAGTGAAACCGAAATCGATCACTTGTGTGCTCGGGCGTAATGGTGTCGGCAAGACCAGCATGCTCAGAGCCATCGTCGGTCAGCACCCGCTTTCCTCCGGTTCGATCAGTTTTGAAGGATCGGCTCTGGGAAAGAAGCCGCCCTATGATCGTGCCCGCGCCGGCATCGCGTTTGTTCCGCAGGGGCGCGAGATTTTCCCGCTGCTGACTGTCCGCGAAAACCTTGCAACCGGCTTCGCTGCCGCCACGCGCGGCAATCGCAATGTCCCCCCGGAAGTTTTCGAACTGTTTCCGGTGTTGAAGACTATGCTCGGGCGCCGCGGCGGCGATCTTTCCGGTGGTCAGCAGCAACAGCTCGCCATCGGCCGCGCGCTGGTGACACGGCCGAAACTGTTGGTTCTCGATGAACCGACCGAGGGTATCCAGCCTTCGATCATCAAGGACATCGGCCGGGCGATCCAGTTCCTGCGTGATCAGGCGGGCCTCGCAATCCTTCTTGTGGAACAGTATCTCGACTTCTGCCGCGAACTCGCCGATCACGTCTACATTATGGATCGGGGCGAGATCGTCCATTCCGGTGACGCTGCTAGCCTCGACAAGCCGGAAGTGCGCAAGTTCCTGACCGTTTGAAAAACTTGGCTTGCTGATTGTGCAAGATCATCGCTAGGGTCGCTTCAAGAGGAGCAACCCCGCATGATCGACAAGCTGGAATTTTTTATAGCTTTGGCGCACCACAAGCATTTCGGCCGGGCGGCAGAAGAGTGCGGCGTCACCCAGCCGACGCTTTCCGCAGCTATCCGCCAGCTTGAGGATACGCTCGGTGTTGTACTCGTGCAGCGTGCGTCACGCTTCAAGGGACTGACGTCGGAAGGTCAGCGCGTGCTTGAATGGGCCCGCCGCATTGTCGGCGATACCCGCACGATGCGCGAGGAAATCCGCGCCGCCCGCTTCGGCCTTGCCGGGCACGTGAAGATCGCAGCCATTCCCACGGCACTTGCCATGGTCTCGCGGCTGACAACGCCTTTCCGCGAAAAGCACCGGGATGTTACATTCTCCGTGACCTCGCGAACATCGCTTGAAGTGTTGACGCTGCTCAGCAATTTCGAGATCGATATCGGTATCAGCTACCTGGATAATGAGCCTCTCGGACGCGTAACGTCCGTGCCACTTTACACCGAGCGCTACCAGCTGATTACTTCGTCGGGCAATACCTATTCCGATCGAAAGTCGGTCACATGGGCGGAGGTGGGGCAATTGCCGCTTTGCCTTCTCACCATGGACATGCAGAATCGCCGCCTCATCAACAAGCATTTGCAGGAGGCGGGGGTTGAGGTCCACCCGACGCTCGAGTCTAATTCCATGATTGTGCTATTCTCGCACATAAGAACCGGAAAATGGGCGAGCATTATGCCGCTCAACCTTGCGGAGACGCTGGGATTTGCCGAGCCGATCCGTGCGATACCCATCGTCGAGCCTGATGCGCGCCACCTCGTCGGACTGGTCGCTGCGGATCGCGAACCTCATACGCCGTTGGTTTCTGCGCTGTTGCACGAGGCACGCGCATTGGCTGTAAGTATGAATATGGTTTGATAGAAAATTTCTATCGCTCAACGAGACTGCGGTATTGATAATGCCACGCATCTTTGATCTATTTCGGGGTGTGGGGAGAAACAAGGGAGGGCGTTGCACGATATGCAAAGCGCAAGTACCGATATCGCCAGCAGAGCGATAGGCATTATCGATCAATTGAAGGGCAAAGAAGGCCCGCTTCTTCCAATTCTGCACGAGTTGCAAGACGAATTCGGCTATGTTCCACCAGAAACGCTTCCGTTGATTGCACAGGCCCTCAACATTTCCCGCGCCGAAGTCCATGGCGTTTTTACCTTTTATCATGATTACCGGGATCACCCTGCTGGCCGGCATGTTCTGAAGCTTTGCCGCGCTGAAGCGTGCCAGTCCATGGGCGGCGATGCGCTCGCCGACCGGGCGCGCCAGCTTCTCGGCATCGATTGGCATGGCACGACCGCCGATGGTGCAGTGACGCTTGAGCCGGTCTATTGCCTCGGCCTTTGTGCCTGCGCCCCTGCCGCGATGCTCGACGATGAGGTGATTGGACGTCTCGACGCCGAGCAGCTCGAGGAAATCGCGGCGGAGGTGCGGCTATGACAGTCACTTTCTACGTTCCGCGCGATTCCGGCGCGTTGGCGCTTGGCGCCGAGAAGGTCGCCAGATCCCTGCAGGCTGAAATCGACACACGCAACCTCGATGCGCGAATCGTCCGTAATGGCTCGCGCGGTATGTATTGGCTGGAGCCGATGGTCGAGGTCGAAACGCCAAACGGCCGCATCGCTTATGGCCCGGTCAAGGCCTCCGATGTGGCGGCACTGCTTGACAATGGCATGGCCGAGGGCGGGGTGCACCCTCTCTGGCTCGGCCTCATCGATCATCACCCCTTCCTCGCCAAACAAACACGTCTGACCTTTGCCCGTTGCGGCATTACAGATCCCGTCTCCCTCGAAGATTATCGTGCCAATGATGGTCTGAAGGGTCTGGAAAACGCCCTCAAGCTGACGCCTGCCGAAATCGTGGCCCAGGTGACGGAGTCCGGCTTGCGCGGTCGCGGCGGTGCGGGCTTCCCGACCGGTATCAAATGGAAGACGGTTCTCGAAACCACTGGTTCGCAGAAATACATCGTCTGCAACGCTGACGAAGGGGATAGCGGTACTTTTGCTGATCGTATGATCATGGAAGGCGATCCCTTCGTGTTGATCGAGGGCATGACAATCGCTGGCATCGCTGTTGGCGCAACCAAGGGTTACATCTACACGCGTTCAGAATATCCGCATGCCATCGCAGTCATGAACGAAGCGCTGGAGATCGCACGTAAGGGCGGGGTACTTGGTTCGTCCGTGCTTGGCTCATCGTACGCTTTCGACATTGAAGTCCGCGTCGGGGCAGGGGCCTATGTGTGCGGCGAAGAGACGGCATTGCTTGAAAGCCTCGAAGGCCGCCGCGGCATTGTTCGCGCCAAGCCACCCCTGCCAGCACATAAGGGCCTGTTCGGTAAGCCAACCGTCATCAACAATGTCATCTCTCTGGCTTCCGTTCCCGTCATCCTCGATAAAGGCGCTCCTTTCTACAAGGATTTCGGCATGGGCCGTTCTCGAGGCACCATCCCGCTGCAGATTGCCGGCAACGTCAAACATGGCGGGCTCTTCGAAGCTGCCTTCGGTCTTACGCTCGGCGAAATCGTCGACGATATCGGTGGCGGCACGGCCACAGGACGTCCGGTCAAGGCTGTGCAGGTCGGTGGCCCTCTCGGCGCCTATTTCCCGCGCGAACTTTTCGATACGCCCTTTGACTACGAAGCCTTCGCCGCAAAGGATGGCCTCATCGGTCATGCTGGTCT
Organism: Candidatus Phyllobacterium onerii; assembly: GCF_028331445.1. Classification (GTDB taxonomy): domain Bacteria; phylum Pseudomonadota; class Alphaproteobacteria; order Rhizobiales; family Rhizobiaceae; genus Phyllobacterium; species Phyllobacterium onerii. The sequence continues at coordinate 328,549 of NZ_JAQMHX010000001.1, forward strand.
GGTGGTTTTCGATGACAGCGTGGACATGCTGAAGCAGGCGCGTTTCGCCATGGAATTCTGCGCAATCGAATCTTGCGGCAAATGTACTCCCTGTCGCATCGGTTCAACACGCGGTGTCGAAGTCGTCGATCGCCTCTCGGCCAACATCGAACCTGAAAAGCAGATCGAGGTTTTGACGGACCTGTGCAACACGATGAAGTTTGGCTCGCTCTGTGCCTTGGGTGGCTTCACGCCCTATCCGGTCATGAGCGCTCTCACCCATTTTCCTGAAGATTTCCGCCCCGCGCCAATCGCCGTAGCGGCGGAATAGGAGCTGTTTCATGTCTCTCATTGAAGAAATCGACTACGGTACGCCGAAATCTCTTTCCGAAAAGATGATCACGCTGACCATCGACGGTAACGAGGTCACTGTGCCCGAAGGCACTTCGATCATGCGCGCCTCCATGGAAGCCGGTATCAAGGTTCCAAAGCTCTGCGCCACTGATATGGTGGATGCGTTCGGCTCTTGCCGCCTCTGCCTGATAGAGATCGAAGGCCGTAATGGCACGCCAGCCTCCTGCACGACGCCGGCAATGGAAGGGCTGGTCGTCCATACCCAAACGCAACGTCTGAAGAATATCCGCAAAGGCGTCATGGAGCTTTATATCTCCGATCACCCGCTTGATTGCCTTACCTGCGCGGCCAATGGCGATTGCGAACTGCAGGACATGGCCGGCGCCGTGGGTCTTCGTGATGTTCGTTATGGCTATGAGGGCGATAACCACGTTTTCGCCAAGGCAAATGACGTTGCAAATGATCGCTGGATGCCGAAGGATGAGTCTAATCCCTATTTCACCTACGATCCGGCCAAATGCATCGTCTGCTCGCGCTGCGTACGAGCCTGCGAGGAAGTGCAGGGAACCTTTGCACTGACCATCGAAGGCCGTGGTTTCTCCAGCCGCGTTTCGCCAGGCATGCATGAGAATTTCGTCGATAGCGAATGTGTTTCCTGTGGCGCCTGTGTCCAGGCTTGTCCGACAGCAACATTGACCGAAAAATCAGTCATCGAGATTGGTCAGCCGGAACATTCGAAAGTGACGACCTGCGCCTATTGCGGCGTCGGCTGCTCATTCAAGGCAGAGATGCGAGGCGAAGAACTGGTTCGCATGGTGCCCTGGAAGGACGGCAAGGCCAATCGCGGCCATTCCTGCGTCAAGGGCCGTTTTGCCTACGGCTATTCGACCCACAAGGACCGCATTCTCAACCCGATGATCCGCGAGAAGATTTCGGACCCATGGCGCGAAGTCACGTGGGAGGAAGCTTACAAGCACGTCGCCAACGAATTCCGCCGCATTCAGTATCAGTACGGGCGTAATTCCATCGGCGGTATTACATCGTCCCGCTGCACCAATGAAGAGACGTATCTTGTCCAGAAGCTGGTGCGCGCCGGTTTTGGCAACAATAATGTCGATACTTGTGCCCGCGTTTGCCATTCGCCAACTGGCTATGGCCTCAGAACTACATTTGGTACTTCTGCAGGTACACAGGACTTCGACAGTGTCGAGCACACTGACGTCGTGATGATCATCGGTGCTAATCCGACCGATGGTCATCCTGTCTTTGCTTCCCGCTTGAAGAAGCGGCTGCGCAAGGGTGCAAAACTGATCGTCGTCGATCCACGCCGCATCGATCTGGTGCGTTCACCCCACGTTGAAGCTGCACAACACCTTCCGTTGCGTCCCGGTACCAACGTTGCCGTCGTCACCTCGATGGCCCATGTGATCGTCACCGAAGGGCTCTTCAATGAGAAGTTCATCCGCGAACGTTGCGATTGGGATGAGTTCCAGGATTGGGCAGCCTTCGTTTCTTCTCCGGAGCATAGCCCGGAAGCCATCGAACAGCTGTCGGGCGTTAATCCCCAGGCTTTGCGTGAGGCTGCACGGCTTTTCGCAACTGGCGGCAATGGCGCGATCTATTATGGTCTTGGTGTCACAGAGCATAGCCAGGGCTCGACAACCGTTATGGCTATTGCGAATCTCGCCATGGCGACCGGCAATATCGGCCGCAAGGGCGTCGGCGTGAATCCGCTCCGCGGTCAGAACAATGTGCAGGGGTCTTGTGATATGGGTTCCTTCCCGCACGAACTTCCCGGTTACCGGCATATCTCCGATGAATCGACGCGCGACATCTTCGACAAGCTCTGGGGCGTGAAGCTGCAGGACGAGCCCGGCCTTCGCATTCCGAATATGCTCGACGCTGCCGTTGATGGCACCTTCAAGGGCATCTACATTCAGGGCGAGGACATCCTTCAGTCGGACCCCGATACCAAGCACGTCGCTGCCGGTCTTGCCGCCATGGAATGCGTCGTCGTGCACGACCTCTTCCTCAATGAAACTGCTAATTACGCCCATGTTTTCCTGCCCGGCTCTACCTTCCTTGAAAAGGATGGAACATTCACCAATGCCGAGCGCCGGATCAATCGCGTGCGCAAGGTTATGAGCCCGCTCAACGGCTACGCCGATTGGGAAGTTACGCAGAACCTCGCAAATGCCATGGGACTTGGCTGGAGCTACAGCCATCCTTCCGAAATCATGGACGAAGTCGCGCTGACGACTCCGAGTTTCGCCGGCGTTACTTACGACCTTCTGGACAAGGAAGGATCCGTTCAATGGCCATGCAACGAAAAGGCGCCATTGGGCACGCCGATAATGCATATCGACAGCTTTGCGCGCGGCAAGGGCAAGTTCATCCGCACCGAATATGTTGCGACGGACGAGCGGACTGGACCGCGCTTCCCGCTGCTTCTCACGACGGGTCGCATCCTGTCGCAATATAATGTCGGGGCGCAGACACGCCGCACGCACAATGTCGTCTGGCATGAAGAGGATCGGCTGGAGATCCACGCCCATGACGCCGAGCAGCGCGGCATTCGCGATGGCGATTGGGTGAAGATCACCAGCCGCGCAGGCGAAACCACTCTGCGGGCGCTGATCACCGATCGCGTATCGCCGGGTGTCGTCTATACGACCTTCCACCATCCGACGACGCAGGCCAATGTCATCACCACCGATTTCTCCGATTGGGCGACCAATTGTCCGGAATACAAGGTTACAGCGGTGCAGGTCGGCGCCTCGAACGGTCCGAGCGACTGGCAGGTCGAATATGACGAGCAGGCGCGCCAGAGCAGGCGTATTGCTCCGGTGCTGGACGCCGCGGAGTAACCATGCCCGAAAAGCGCCCCGCACTGCTTGTCGTTCCGCGCATCACCCGTCGCCGCAAGGGTGCGGGTGATGTTTACGCGACAGACAACAGGATGGTGCCTGAAGAAACCCCGGTCGCCTTCAGTTACAACGGCACGACCCATGCGGTCATGATGGCGACACCAGCCGACATGGAGGATTTCGCTGTCGGCTTCAGCCTGTCAGAGGGCATCATTTCGCAGCTCGACGAAATCAGCGAAATCACCGTCGAGGAACATGACGAGGGCGTCGATATCCAGATCGTGCTTGCAGGTGAAGCGGGCCAGGAACTGACGGATCGCCGCCGCCGCATGGCCGGACCTGTCGGCTGTGGCCTTTGCGGCATCGAGTCGATCGAGCAGGCGTTGAAACCCGTTGCTTCGGTCGATAGGGCCAAACTCAAGCTAACCCCGGATGAAATCGCGGACGCGGTCAAGCTGCTCTCGCAGGTTCAGCCGCTGCATAGTGAAACCGGCGCAGTCCACGCCGCCGGGTTCTATGTTCCCGGAAAGGGCATCGTTGCAGCGCGCGAAGATGTTGGCCGCCATAATGCGCTGGACAAGCTGGCCGGGGCTCTCTGCCGTTCTGGTGTGGAGGGCAAGACTGGCGCGGTCGTCGTTACCAGCCGCGTATCCATTGAGATGGTGCAAAAAGCGGCGATCATCGGCGCGCCGATCCTGATTGCCGTATCGGCGCCGACAGCGTTGGCGATCCGCACAGCGCATGCCGCGGGCATGACGCTTGTAGCGCTTGTGCGCGGTGATGAATTCGATGTATTTACTCGCCCAGAGCGCGTCCCGGCCGCTTTGGCCCAGCTGGATACAAAAGCGGCGGATGTGCTTCCCAAGCCGAATCCCGATCCGGCTGCATCGACTCTCGTTCAAAGTCCCACTGTAAGATTGGTGCAATATGGATAGTGAAAGCCACAAATCGACGGCGACAAAGCTCGTCTATATGGCCAACCAGATAGCCACGTTCTTCCATACACAGCCGAAGGATGAGGCGGTGGCAGGTGTTGCTGACCACATCAACCACTTCTGGGAGCCGCGCATGCGCGAGCAGTTTTTCGCGATCCTTGAACAAGAGGATAACGGCTTTGATCCGCTGGTAGTAGAAGCTGCGAAACACATCCGCAAGCCTGGGCCGGTTCCGGCCTGATCACCAAGCAGGCGACAGTCTAATTCATATAGCCGCAATATCTGAATTCGGTGCCCCTAACTAAGGGGTCCCTCTCTCGTTCTTGGTCATTGATTGCCGAATAGCCTGCCTACGACAAGAACAAACGGAAGCCACAAAAGCAGGAATACGACATAGGGTGCAGAGCGAGTAATATAAGGCTCGTAGTCGGCCTTCGTATTTTTGTCGTCCCTCAGCATTTTCCCCCCTGCAACGTTCGTGTCTTCGGGCCAAATGTTAATCCGGCCAAGCAACTATGCAGCAAGCGGTGTTGGGCAACAATAGCTCCGCGGTCGTCAAAATTCATTATGAAGCAAGGTGTTACGTCCAATATGCTTTAGGGCCGCGCTGCTCAAAATCATTAGAGTTTTACCAATAAAGTTAATGTTTTCCGAATGCAGTTGTAATCAGTTTGTCTTCTTGATAGGCGAAACAGCAGCACCGCCTACCCTCCGCAAGGTCCCCATGCTTCGTCGATTTATCGGGCAAGAACCCAGTCCGCTCACCGGCATTGCCTTGGCGGCGCTCGGCTATTCACTCTTTGCTATTCAGGATGCGCTGGTGAAGTGGCTGGTGGCAGACTATTCGGTGCCGCAGATATTGTTCATGCGCAGTGTTATCATCGTCATCTTTGCGGCAATCATGGTGCGGCATGAGCGGCATCCGTCGATCCTGAAGAGCCCGCACAAGCGATCGCTCGCTATTCGCGCGGCGCTGATGCTCGGCGCATGGCTCTCCTACTATTCCGCGGCGCGCCACCTCGGGCTTGCCGAAATCACCACCATGTATTTCTCCGCCCCGGTGATGGTTGTCATCCTGTCGATCTTTGTTCTGAAGGAGAAGGTGGGACTGGTTCGCTGGATCGCTTCCATCGCGGGATTTGTGGGGGTGATCCTCGCAGCAAACCCGGCGGAAACGCCTGATCTCGTGCCTGCGGGAATGGTACTGTTCGCCGGGTTCTGCTGGGCCTGGAGCGTCATTCTCGTGCGCCTCGTCAGCCGTAGCGAAAGCACCTTCAACCAGATGATGGCCACCAGCTTTCTTTTCGCCGTTGTCTGTGGGGCAATGCTTCCATGGTTATGGAAAACACCGGACCTTGCCGGCTGGGTGTTGATGATCAGCCTTGGCCTGGTCGGCTCAGCCGGACAATATTTCCTCTATGAAGGGTTCCGCTACGCCCCGGCGTCGGCTCTTGCGCCCATCGAATATAGCGGTCTCATCTGGGCGTTTCTTTACGGTTATCTCATCTGGCATGAGGTGCCGCAATTAAACGTCTTTCTCGGCGCAATCCTCATCGTGGCCTCAAGCCTGTCTCTCGTGTGGTGGGAACGCCGCATGGCAATGGCGGCACGACGTTTGACTGTGTAGCTGCGCTATTGCCTGCATACGGCGCGTGGATCGAATGGCAGATCGGCCAGCTGATCGAGGTCCATGGCCTGTAACGTCGGGTGCGCAAGTGGATCGCTTTGCCAGCTGGACTCAGCATCTCCGGACTCGATTTGCCCGCCGCAGAACCGTGCTATCAGGGCTCGGAGCAGAAAGAAAATCTTCATCATCTGACTCCCTTATGTTCAAATATGCGCTATTCTGTTGAGGATACGTGATATTTGCAATCCAGATTGGCGAAACCTTCGTAAAGAAAATCTTCATGAAGAATTTAAACAAAGTCCATCTCAACGGTTTGAAGGCAGTAGAGACGATCGGACGTTTGGGTTCACTGCCGAAGGCCGCGGAGGAACTCGGCGTATCGGTCAGCGCGGTCAGCCAGCAATTGATACGCACCGAGGGCCAGATTGGACATGCCATCTTCGAGCGAACCCGCAGCGGGTTGGTGGCGACGGCGTTCGGCAAAGGCTTTCTTGCCAAGCTGGAAGAAGGCTTTCAGTCACTGTCAAAGGCCGTGGCAATGGCCGATGGGACGGATCAGACACTCATGCTTTCCGTCGCCCCTACCTTCGCCTCAAAATGGCTTGTTCCACGTCTTGGCCGTTTGCGCAGTGCCCATCCGGATCTCAAAATCCGTATCGATCCGTCACCCGGCATCGTCGATCTGAAAAGTTCGGACATCGATCTCGCCATCCGGCTTGGAAAAGGCGATTGGCGGGATGGCGCTCCGGAACGGCTTCTGCCGCAAAGGATGTTTCCGGTTTGCACGCGGAATGTGGCTCTCAGGTTGCAACGACCTGCCGACATTTTCCGCCAACCGATCATCTGTTACGACAATCCGATGTTCAGCTGGGATGATTGGCAGGCCGCCGCTGGTCTTGAAGGGCCGTTGCCTTTCGACGGAACAACTTTTTCGGATCCGTGGCTTGGTCTTGAAGCAGCAATCAGCGGGCAGGGCATCATGCTCGCCTGGGACCTGTTTGTTGAAGATACCTTGGCGGACGGCAGGCTCGTTGCGCCTTTCCCAACACGCGTACCGTCTTCCGTGGGTTATTGGTTAATCACACCAAATAACCGCAAACCAAGCCCCCAAACGCTGCACTTCCAGCGCTGGATTCGTAGCGAAATCGAGCGAGAGAATGGAACCGGATCGCATGATCTGTTGACAAGTTATACCGAAGTTTGAACAGTGCCCCCACACCAAAATAGTGGCAGTGGGAGGACTTTATGTCTCTGCGTTCGGTCATCGGCTTTTCGGCCTTCCTTCTCACTCTTTTCACTCTTTCCGCGCCGGTTGGCGCGGCGGAAATGAACCGCGATGTCATTACGACGAAGGACGGCGATTATTTCGGTTTTGACCTGCGTACGGAACAGGATGTCACACAGGATCAGTGCGAGCTGGTCTGTCTCGCCGACCAGTCCTGCAAGGCATTCACCTACAACCCCAAGGTGAAATGGTGCTTTCTCAAATCCGATTTCAATCAGCTGAAAACGGCGCCGGGTTCCGTTGCCGGCAAGGTTGTGGAGACCGCCGATGAGCCCGATATCGGCGCCCCGCCAAAGTTACAATTCGTGTCCGATCAACTCGCGCAGGATGCACGGCAGGTCAAGGCAAGCCTGAACCTCACCGACGATCAGAAGGCGTTAGGTGCCGATGGTCTCGTCGCGGCCGGACGGGCCGAGGTTGCCAAGGGTAATATCGAGAACGCTCTCAAAGCATTCAGAGGCGCATTGGCGGTTACACCCGATAATGGCCCACTCTGGATCGAGACGGCACGTGCAGCCAATCGCGCCGAGAAAAATACCTATATCGCCGGACAGGCAGCGCTAGCCGCGCTCAACGGCTACCAGTTGACGCGAACAACGCAAAGCCGCGCAGATGCGCTGGCAGTGCTCGGCGATGCGTTGCAGAACTCCGAGAACTATCGCGCCTCGCTTGACGCGTACAAAGCCAGCCTTGCCCTCGTCAACGCCAAGCCGGTTGAGGCTGCCTATCTCGACCTCAGGTCGCGGCAGGGCTTCCGCGTCACCAATCATACGATCGACGCGGATAGCGTTAACCCTCGCGCATGTGTCCAGTTCTCGGATCCTCTGGTGAAAATGGGCACCGACTATACGCCGTTCGTGACATTGAACGGAACTGCGCCGAAAGCGCTGGAGGCCAAGGGCAGCGAGATCTGTGTCGAGGGCCTTGAACATGGCCAGCGCTACAAGCTCGCCCTGCGTCCTGGACTGCCATCGGCGGTGGGCGAATCCCTTGAAGCGCCCGTCGATCTTGATATCTACATCAAGGACCGCTCCGCCATGGTGCGCTTTACCGGCGATAGCTTCGTGCTGCCGAGCACAGCGCGTCGCGGCATTCCCATCGTTTCGGTCAATACGACCAGCGCCAATCTCAAGCTCTATCGCATCGGTGATCGAGGGCTGGCCCCGCTTCTGACCAGTTCGCAATTCCTGACGCAGATGGATGGCTATAGCGCTCAGCGTCTGCAGGATGAATCGGGTGAACTTGTCTGGCAGGGCACGATCGATCTTCAGTCCGACCTCAACAAGGATGTCGTCACTAGTTTCCCAGTCGATGAGGCCCTGCCGCAACGCAAGCCCGGCATCTATGTCCTGACTGCCGTTTCACCCGACGCAAAAAGCGATGAGTGGGACGCCCAGGCTACACAGTGGTTCGTCGTCTCCGATATCGGCCTCACCACCTATGCGGGTAATGACGGCCTCAATGTTTTTGCTCGCTCGCTTGCGTCGGCCCAGCCACTCATCGGTGTCGAGCTTCAGCTTCTTGCCAAGAACAACGAGATCCTTGGCACTGCCGTCACCGATACCGAGGGCCGCGCTACATTTACCGCCGGGCTGATGCGTGGCACTGCAGCCACCGCTCCTGCAGTTATCACCGCCAAGAACGGCGATGCGGACTATGTTTTCCTCGACATGACACGGGCAGGCTTCGACCTTTCGGACCGCGGTGTCACCGGCCGTCCCGCGCCGGGCGCAATCGATATTCTGGCATGGACCGAACGCGGTATCTATCGCGCCGGCGAAACGGTGCACGCGTCCGCGCTCGCTCGGGATAACGCCGCCAATGCCGTCGAAAAACTGCCGCTGACATTTGTGTTCAAGCGGCCGGACGGCGTGGAGGATCGCCGGATGGTCAGTGACGGCGCAAATCTCGGCGGGCATACGCTCGATCTGGAGTTGCAAGCCAACTCCATGCGCGGCACCTGGACGATGCAGATATTCACCGATCCGAAAGGATCGCCAATTGCAGAAAAGCAATTCCTGGTTGAGGATTTCGTGCCCGACCGGGTTGAGTTCGATCTGACCAGCGACGCCAAATTCATCGAAATCGGCAAGCCGACGCCGGTCAAGGTCGACGGCCGCTTTCTCTATGGCGCTCCCGCGGCGGGCCTGGAACTTGAAGGCGAACTCGCGCTGAAGCCGACACATGAAAGCGCAGATTTCAAGGGTTATCTCTTTGGGCTCGCCGATGAAGAGGCGAGTGAAAATGCGAGCGTACCGCTCGAAGACTTGCAGCCACTCGACGAGAATGGCAAGGCGACTTTCGATGTATCGGTGGCAGATGCTCCGTCCACCACGCAGCTCCTCAACGCAAATGTCGTCGTGCGCATGCAGGAAGCAGGCGGCCGCGCCGTAGAGCGTACGTTGACGCTGCCGGTCAAGCAGCTGGGCTCGATGATCGGCATCAAGCCGGAGTTCTCCGGTGCTCTCGCCGAAAACTCCGTTGGCAAATTTCATGTCATTGCTGTCGATGAGAATGGCCAGAGACAGGCCCTGCAGGGGCTTCAATGGAAACTCATCAGCGTTGAGCGCAACTACCAGTGGTATCGTGACGGCAACTCATGGAAATACGAGCCCATCCTTTCGACCAAGCAAGTTGCGAATGGGGTAATCGATACGACGGCGGATGGCGCTGATATTTCAGTCCCGGTTACCTGGGGTCAGTTCCGTCTCGAGGTGGAAACCGCCGCCGCTGATGGCCCCGCCTCAAGCGTTGAATTCGATGCCGGCTACTATGTGGCAACTACTTCCACCGAAACGCCTGATGGTCTTCAGATCGCTCTCGACAAGGAAAACTATGCCCCCGGCGAGACGGCGAAATTGAAGGTTTCGCCGCGTTTCGCCGGCGAACTGCTGGTGACTGTCGGGGCCGAGAATTTGCTGGTGACAAAGCGCGCCAGCATTCCGGCCGAGGGTGGCGAAGTCGATATTCCTGTCACCGCTGACTGGGGTGCGGGGGCATACGTCACCGCCACGTTGTTCCGTCCGGGTGACGCGCAGGAAACCCATATGCCGATGCGTGCCATCGGTGTCAAATGGCTCAACGTCAATCCGGGCGATCGCAAGCTTGCCGTAAAGCTGGATACGCCGCCGAAGACCGAACCGCGCAAGCCGTTGAACATCGCCCTCCAGGTCACTGGTGCCGGTGCGAACGAGGGCGCTTTCGTCACCGTGGCTGCAGTGGACGTCGGTATTCTCAATCTTACCCGTTATGAAGCACCGAATCCGGATGGCTGGTACTTCGGCCAACGGCAACTCGGTCTCGAGATTCGCGACCTCTACGGCCGCCTGATCGATGGCTCGCAGGGTGCAACGGGCAAGCTGCGCACTGGCGGTGACGGCGCACAGATGCCGATGCAAGGCAGCCCACCCACCGAAAAGCTGATCGCCTTCTTCTCCGGGCCGGTCAAGCTGGACGCACAGGGTAAGGCCAATGTCAATTTCGACATTCCGCAATTCAACGGCACCGCCCGTATTATGGCCGTCGCCTGGTCGAAATCGGGTGTTGGCCACGCCACGTCCGACGTGGTCATTCGCGATCCCGTAGTCGTCACCGCGAGCTTGCCGAAATTCCTTGCTCCCGGCGACAAAGCGGCATTGCGGCTCGATATCGCCAATACCGACGCGCCGGCAGGCGACTATCAGGTGCAGGTCACGAGCAATCCCGCGGTGAAGGTCGATCAACCGGCCGCGTCACAAACCGTCAATCTGGCTGCAGGTGGTAAGGCAAACCTTACGCTGCCACTAACCGGCAATCGGCCGGGCGACGGGATCGTGTCGGTCAAATTGTCCAATGCCGCTGGTCTCTCGCTCGAGCAGACCTTGAATGTCCCGGTTCGACCGGCAACCTTGCCGATGACCGTGCGCAGGCCGATCAAGCTTGGACCCAACAGCAGCCTCAAGGTGGATAGCGAGTTGCTGGCTGGCAGTGTCCTGCAGGGGGCTTCCGTCAGTCTCAATGTCACCCGCTCGGCCGCCTTCGATATTCCAGCCTTGCTGATGACGCTCGATCGCTACCCCTATGGTTGCGCCGAACAGACGACCAGCCGCGCCCTGCCGTTGCTCTATATGAGCGATCTCGCGAGGCAGTCTGGAATTGCCGATGATGGCGAAGTACAGAAACGCGTGCAGGAAGCGATCTACCGTGTCCTGTCGTATCAATCCTCTGCAGGCAGCTTCGGTCTTTGGTCTCCGGGGTCCGGTGACCTCTGGCTGGATGCCTATGTCACGGATTTCCTCACCCGTGCCCGCGAACAGAAATACAATGTGCCGGAACAGGCCCTCGTACAGGCGCTTGAAAACTTGCAGAACTCGCTGAGCTACGACGTGAATGTCAAGGATCAGGGCAATGAAATTGCCTATGCGCTCTACGTTCTGGCGCGTAACCGCAAGGCGGCCATTAGTGATCTGCGTTATTACGCAGACACGAAACTCGGCGAGTTCCCGACGCCGCTGTCACGCGCGCATCTTGCCGCCGCCTTGTCGCTTTATGGCGATGCGCAACGTTCACAAAGCATCTTCACCAATGCCCTGCAACAGGCGACGACCGTCACCAATGTCAGCTTGGTTCGTTCCGACTACGGCTCGTCGCTGCGCGATGATGCTGCCGTTTTGGCGCTTGCTGCGGAGAGCCGGCCGGTCCCGCCCATTATCCCGCAACTGTCGAAGATCGTTGCCAACGAATGGGAACACAAGACCTATACGAGCACGCAGGAGCAAACATGGATGCTGCTTGCGGCGCGGGCTGTTCAGGACGGCGACAGGGATCTGCAGCTCGACATCAATGGCGCTGCCCATAGCGGAGGCTATGCGGCACGATTGACCGGCGATGAACTGCTTGCCCAACCGGTGACCATCACCAATGCCACTGCCGAACCTGTGTCGGCAGTGGTGACGACGGTGGCATCCCCGTCGCAGCCGCTGCCCGCCGGCGGCGATGGTTTCAACATCGAGCGCACCTACTACACGCTCGATGGCAAGGAGGCCAATGTCAGCCAGGCCAAGCAGAACGAGCGCTATGTGGTTGTTTTGAAAGTGACCGAGAACAACAACTGGTCGTCGCGGGTGCTCATCACCGATCTTTTGCCGGCCGGTTTCGAAATCGATAATCCTGGCCTTGTAAATAGCGCCAGCCTGTCGAATTTCGACTGGGTCGGTGAAGTGGAGGCGGCGCACACGGAGTTTCGCAGCGATCGCTTTGTCGCCGCCTTTGACCGAGCGACGGGGGACAACGGCGAAATCACGCTGGCCTATGTGGTCCGTGCGGTAACACCCGGCACCTACGACCATCCGGCAGCCAGCGTCGAGGACATGTATCGTCCTCAGTTCTCCGCGCGCACGGCAACCGGTCGCATGGAGGTCGTCGCAGCACAATAATGTGGTCCACACGCAAACTCTGCATCGGCATTTCGGGCAATCTGGTGCTGGCTACGGTGCTTGCGTTTGGCCTCGACCTGGCCGACCGCGCTTTTCCACCGCCTCTGGAAAAGGCGCGGGAAGTCTCAACCGAGGTGCTGGATGCGGACGGGCAGTTGTTGCGCGCCTTTGCGACCTCCGAAGGCCGGTGGCGGCTCGGCACGACAGCAAAGGATGTCGATCCGCAATTCGTGCGGATGCTCATCGCCTATGAAGATCAGCGCTTCTGGCAGCACCGGGGCATCGACCCCGTCGCGCTTGCACGCGCCGCCGTGCAGCTAGTCAGCAATGGCCGTATTGTTTCCGGCGCCTCGACGCTGTCCATGCAGCTTGCCCGGCTGATCGAGCCGCGCGAGGGCAGATCACTCACGGCGAAGCTTCAGCAGCTTGCCCGCGCCCTGCAGATCGAGCGACGTTTGAGCAAGGCCGAAATCCTCGACCTCTATCTGTCACTCGCGCCCTATGGCGGCAATCTCGAAGGGGTGCGCGCCGCAAGTCTTGCGTATTTTGGCAAGGAGCCGCGTCGCTTGACTGTCGCGCAGTCAGCGTTGCTCGTCGCTCTGCCGCAATTGCCAGAAAGACGCAGACCCGACCGCAATCTCACCTTGGCGGAAGCAGCGCGTGGCCGCGTTCTACACCGAATGGCAGTCGAGAAAGTTGTGGGTGAGGGCGAGGCCGAACGGGCGGGTCCTGCACCAATTCCGTCGCGGCGTTTGCAATTGCCAGCCTATGCAGCACATTTGGCGGAGGCCGCCCAGCGCAAGGAGCCGTCCGTCAGACGGCATCTGACAACACTGCACCGGCAGGTCCAGCAGGGATTGGAAGCAGTCGCGAGGGACGCAGCGGGCAAGCTCGGTCCCAAGGTGTCGGTTGCGATGATCATGGCGGACGTGCGCACCGGGGAGATCGTCGGCGAGGTTGGATCCGCTGATTACTTCGATGCAAGCCGCTCGGGCTGGATCGACATGACCCGGATCAATCGCTCGCCGGGCTCGACGCTCAAGCCCTTTATCTATGGCCTCGCCTTCGAGGATGGCCTGGTCAGCCAGGAAACCATCATCGAGGATCGGCCCGCCGACTTCTTCGGCTACCGGCCGCGCAATTTCGATATGAGCTATCAGGGTGATGTCAGTATCCGGCAGGCGCTGCAGCTGTCGCTGAACGTTCCGGCTGTCCGCTTGCTCGATGCAGTCGGTCCTGCACGGCTGATGATGCGATTCCGCCGCTCGGAAGTTCGGCCGGTATTACCGCCAAATGAAACACCGGGCCTTGCCATTGGTCTCGGCGGTGTCGGCATCACCCTGAAGGACCTCGTCCAGCTCTATGCCGGCCTTGCTAATCGCGGCAGGCCAATGCAACTCGGCGATGGAATTCAGGACAAGCCCGGCTCGATCGCGGGCGAGCCGCTGCTTGAACCGGTGGCGGCATGGAACGTTGCCGATATTCTCTCCGGTGTCATGCCGCCCCTCGGTTCCGGTCAACGCGGCATCGCTTATAAGACAGGCACGAGCTATGGGTACCGTGATGCGTGGTCGGTTGGTTTCGATGGCAATTACGTGCTCGGTGTTTGGGTTGGCCGGCCTGACAATGGCGCAGTGCCGGGGCTGACTGGCTTCGGGTCAGCCGCGCCGATCTTGTTCGAAGGTTTCGCAAAATCCGGCGTCGCCATCACGCCTTTGCAGCCCGCTCCAGCGGGAGCTACCCGCATAGCGCAGGCGCAACTGCCAATCAGTCAGCGGCGGTTTTCGATGAATTCGAGTGGCTTGCTTGCTTCCTCGACGCGAGAGCCGGCACCGCAGATCGTCTATCCGCCTGAAGGCGCACGCATCGAGCTTGGTGCAACAACAGGCGGTGAAATCATGCCGCTGGCGCTGAAACTGCAAGGCGGCCGCGCGCCCTTCCGTTGGCTGGCCAATGGCAAGCCCTTGCCGGAAACATCGCGCCGCCGCGTCAACCAATGGGTTCCTGACGGCGGTGGATATTCGACGCTCACAGTCATCGATTCAGTCGGCCGCGCGGCTAGCGTTCGGGTGTTTGTCGATTGAATATGAAAGGGCGGCGCCATGGCGCCGCCTTGTCAAAATAGTTTCCCATCAGCGTGCCTGAACGAGTGCTGAAATGATACCCGAAGTGATGCTGATCAAAGCATAATCATTGTCGGCCTTGACCCACTGGTAACCGCGCGGTGGCGTCTTCAGATGATAGCGGTGATAATCGCGGACGACATTGCGGCGGTAGTTCGAGGGGAGTGCGTGGCCACGCGACCAGCGGGTCTTCTTCACCACCACGGTTTTCGTAACGACCCGCTTCTTTACCACGCGGTCCTGCTGATGACCGTAATGGCCACCCTTGTAATTCTGCTGTTGGGCGAACGCGGCAGGGGTCGCGATCAGGGAGATGGCAAGTGCTGCCAGAGCGATCTTTTTCATTTCGTTTCCTCGTCAGTTACGCGGCTTGATTTAAACCACGGGTTGTCTTGGGACACTCCGGTTTTAGGCCCGACGAGATGAACGAAAACTGAATATCAATCTAAACAATTTGTAATGTTTTAAATGGTTTATCGGGGATAGTTGAAGCCGGCGAATGAATATCAGCCGTAGCGGCTGATATTCAGCGGAGATGCGTCCACATCCGGCGATTTACCGGAAATTATATCGGCGAGCACGCGGCCAGAGCCGCAGGACATGGTCCAGCCAAGTGTGCCGTGGCCGGTGTTGAGATAGAGATTCGAATACCTCGTACCGCCACCGATTATGGGTGGACCATCCGGCGTCATCGGTCGCAAGCCCGCCCAAAAACTTGCCTTGCTCAAATCGCCGCCTTTCGGAAACAGATCACCAACCGAATGTTTCAGCGTCGCCTGTCGCGCATCGCGCAAAGCGAGATCATAGCCCGAAATCTCAGCAGTGCCGCCGGCGCGAATCCGGTCGCCGAGCCGCGTAATGGCAACCTTGTAAGTTTCATCCATGATGGTTGAAACGGGAGCCGCGTCAGCATCGGTGATCGGAACTGTGATGGAATATCCCTTTACCGGATAGACCGGAATATGCACACCAATGCGCCGCAACAGGAATGGCGAATAGCTGCCGAATGCAACGACATAGGCGTCTGCCGTCAGCTCCTCCGTCTCGGTCGAGACGCTGGCAATATGGTTCGTGCTGGTGTTGATCGAGGTGATCGTAGTGTTGAATCGGAATTTCACTCCGGCGTCGGCACAGAGAGCCGCGAGCTTCTCGGTAAACATCTGGCAGTCGCCGGTTTCATCGCCGGGCAGGCGCAAACCTCCCACAAATTTGCCGTTGACATGGGCCAATGCCGGTTCGGCCGCAACACATCCCGCAGGATCCAGAAGCTCGTAAGGTACGCCAAATCCCTTCAATATTTCGATGTCGCTGGCACTTCCGTCATATTGCTTCTGCGTGCGGAACAGCTGCAAAGTTCCCTGGGTGCGTTCATCATAGGGAATGGAGACTTCCGAACGCAGCGCCTTGAGGCAATCGCGGCTATATTCAGCGATTGGGACCATGCGTGACTTGTTGCGAGCATAACGCACAGACGTACAGTTCCGCAGCATCTTGACCAGCCATAGCGCCATGTATGGATCGAATTTTGGCCGCACGACGAGTGGGCCGAAATGCATCAGCATCCATTTGATTGCCTTGACCGGGACACCGGGTCCGGCCCATGGCGAGGAATATCCCGGCGATATTTCTCCGGCATTGGCAAAGCTCGTCTCGCGCGCCGGGCCAGGCTGCCGGTCGATGACAGTGACCTCATGGCCCGCCTGCGCCAGATACCAGGCCGATGTGACGCCGACGACGCCACTGCCAAGGACGAGAACTTTCATGACCGGGCTACTCCTTCAAGCAATGCGATACCCTTGGAAGAAAGGGCATGATGAGTCGCACTGTGTGTTGGCGAATTGGTTCTTTCCAGAGATTTCTTTCCTCACGCGCGGAAATGTCCTGGTTTCTCGCGCCAGCACCAGAATCTGGACAAAATAAAAGGCCGGGAAAACCCGACCTTCTCAAATTCGTCTCTGCTATCAGTGCCAGTACATCCGTGGTCAAAGACCGCGAAGACGAATTATTTATCAGCCAGCCTGAAGCTGATCAGCAGTCATCTTGCCGGACTTGTTGTCACGGACCAATTCGAAGCTGATCTTCTGACCGTCATTGAGGCTGCGCATACCAGCGCGCTCAACGGCAGAGATGTGTACGAATACATCTGCTGAACCATCATCTGGTTGAATGAAGCCGAAGCCTTTTGTGGAATTGAACCACTTTACTGTTCCAGTGCTCATGATGAACCCTTTCAATGGAAATATTTTAATACAGGGCACGACGCGCCATGCAGTTTTTAGCTCGATTTTTGAAGAAGGATCTTTCAGAGCGCCTGTGGCGCAATAAAACTAATTACAAACTACCAAATACCGATGGTGGATACATAGGGCTAAGCGCTTGTTTCGTCAATGCCAATGCCTGAGAAATAATCTCGAAAGACTGAACTAAAGTCTATTCCCCAGTCTTTTCGGGGCTTTTCTATTTCGAAATATTTTCGCCAGCCGGCATTGGTACGCGAATATAAGACGGCAACCGATTCGTCATTGCACAGCAATCGAGTGACGCCCAGAGCCCGGATAGTAACTACTACTTGGCTTTGGCAGCTGTCCGGGTGGTCTTCTTTGCTTTTGGAGCAGCCGGCGGCCGGGCAGCGATTTCTGCCTGTTCTTCAGCTTCCTTTGCAAGCCGCAAAGCCTTGAGACGTGCCGTCTTGCTTTCCCACTTATGTGTTTCATCATTGATGATTGCAGAAGCAGCAGCGGTTGTTGCCAGACTTTTCTGTTCCGAAGGGCTCAGGACCCGTTTCGGGTGGACGCCAACTTCAGGCATCTGTTTTGGACTATGTTTCATTGCATCTCGCATTATTGGATATACAACCATCGCACGCGAAACCTTCCAAGTCTATCGTGCTGTCGTTTGACGCGTCGAACCCGTTCCGGGTTTCCAGCCCCGGGCAAAACCATAGGACATGGCGAGGGAAGCATACTCGATTTCCCGCAAAAGGAATTCCCGCTCCGCCAAAAGAGCAGCGATTGTCGCTCTCACGTCACCCTGATGATAGGCCAGTGCTTCGTCTATTTCGTCTTCCGGTTGTTGGGATATAGCGTTCATCAGAATCTCCTTTTCCAGGAAGATTGCCACAACCTTGCATATATGAAAAGGAATTTGTTCCTGTTTCGTTCGCATTTATGCCAAGCCCGCGTGAACGCGAATTCCAGGGCTACCTTGACTGTTGCCAACCTGGACTCCGTTGATAAGGACGACATGCTAAGTTAGCCTCTATTCGCTTTTTCTGGAGGGAATTGCATGGGAAAAGTAATTGCATCGTTTACGATGTCACTCGATGGCTTCATCGCCGGACCGAATATCAGCCCCGAAGATGCCATGGGCGAGGGCGGCGAACGGTTGCATGATTGGTTGTTTGACGGAAGCTCTGAAATCGACCGCGACATGGCACGGGAGATGTCTGCCAACATCGGTGCGGTGATCCTCGGGAAGCGAACTTTCGATCTCGGGCTGCCCCATTGGGAAGACACGCCGTTTCCCGCCCCGAGCTTCGTGCTCACCCATGAAAAACGTGAGCCGCTCAAGATGAAAAGCGCGGCATTCACGTTCATCAACAACGGTGTCGAAAGCTCTGTACAGCAGGCGAAAGCAGCTGCAGGTGAAAAGGATATCATTGTCATGGGAGCGAATGCTGCCCAGCAGCTGTTGCGAGCGAAGCTGGTGGATGAAATCGTTCTCCAACTCGCACCGGTTTTGCTCGGGCGGGGGACACGCCTGTTCGACGAGATGGGCAATGAAACGATCGAGCTGAAAAATACAAGAACTATCCAGTCGCCGCTGGTCACCCACTTGCGTTATCAGATCCTGGCAAAATAGAGCCCCGGCTATCGCCGGGGCTTGCTTGGCTTAGCCCTTTGACTTGGCCTTGGGCGCAGTGCTTTCGGCTTTTTTGATCATGGAGCTGAAAGGAACGTCGGCCTTGGGAGCGACCTTCTCTTTCTTGGGTTTTCGCACTTCGCGATTGCTTTTCTGTTGACCTTTGGCCATGGCGGCTCTCCTACAAAGTTACAAACTGGACTGCTGGACGAGGCTTTTTCGATTGCGGGCCGCTTGCATTACAAGAACCAAAAACCGAGTGCGTACAGAATCGGTCATTTGGAATGAGATTGGCGGGTCGAGAACCTCTGACGCCGCGAAGAGCCAAGCTTTGGCCAAAAGACGATTCGCGATTGTAGGTCGTCATTTGCGGCTTAATTGCGGCTCCTGATAGTTCTGGCGCCCCCGTTTGAATGGTGCTAAAACTCGTTCAGTTGCCTCAAAAGTCGAAGTTTTTCCGCTGGATTCCTGGTCCACTGCGGCTTTATGGGCGTTTGGAGGATATTCACCATGTTGAATCGCACGATTACCTTCCTGAAAAGGCTGAAAACCCCTGTTACCGCATCGCTTGACACCGTCGTGCGGACCGCAAAACCGGCAGCTAAGAAGCCCCGCCGCGTAAACCCCGACAGCGATGGAAGGCTGCGCCGCCTGCGGCAGCTCGTCGAGCACAATCGGCTTATCTGATTGCATCCGTTAAGCCGGTGCTGAGAGAACTGCACCGGCTTTTTCATGTCGCCTAACCAAGACTTCCTGCAAAACGCTCCGGCAACCGATCGCGCTTGACAGCGTGAGCCTGGTAAAAGCGGCTGGCCGCCGTTGGGTCACGGCTTGTCCAGTTTCCCGGCGGTCCTTTGCCGGTCCATAATCTCGTCAAGTTCGATTGATTGGCAAACGCTTAGCGGGGCAGGTGAGGCTTGGCACCGCCCCGGGGAGGGCATAATAGGCTAAGTCGGCGCCAAGCCTCCGCTGACGGAAATAGGGTCAGCGTGATACAACGCTGACATGGGTCATTCGTTCCGTTGCTGTGCTCCCATCGTAGACAATTGTTGTTCGCGCGAATGTGGTTCCTATCAGCCAGATGACAGCGAGAAATACCAGCGCAACAGCAGCGAGTAGCAAGACGCCGGTCAACTTCACCGGTTGATGATCGTTCTCAGACATGGAGGGGACATCTCAAAATTGTGCTCGCGCACTAATACAACTTATGCGAGAATTTTCAACGGGAACATGTGTGAATGTGAGAGATCAAAAGATCGGAAACCTACGTGTCAGACCTGGTCTGCGTCCAACGATCCGGACGTGGAAAGGCCCCGATCAGGCGTTCAGGTGATCCTGGATGATGCCGGACTGATGGCCACTTGGATTGCTTGAGTTGGCCAGTATCGTTCCAGCTTCCCAACATCCCCAAAGAATGGCCACCATGATCGCGGCCAATATCAGGAAGTCTTTTGTCTCAAGCGGCTGAAAATCGGGCTGACGCATAGGCGTTACTCCATAACGATAGTGATCGCGGTCCCTGTTCCATCGCTTATCATAGGTATGCTACGAGCCCTATTGCTCCCGATTAGTCCTTTCGATTTAGTCCCCGAAGCCGCATTGATGTGGAAACGTCTCTGTTGATATGAGTGATAACTGTTGGAAGGATTCAATCATATGGTAGCGGGCGTTGTTCTCGTGACGGGAGCCTCGGGTTTCATCGGTGTGGAATTGGTCAGGCAACTGGAAGCGTCCGGCTATCGAGTGATCAGTGCTACGCGAAACGCCCACGGTTCGAACACGGAAATTGTACGGCTGCCTGCACCGGACGAGCCTGTCGAAGCATTCGAGCGCATCCTCGAGAATGTCGCTCATGTCGTGCATCTGGCGGCTATCGCTCACACCCAGTTGGTCAACGCCGCGCACACCTATCACGCAGTAAACTGCGTTCTGGCGGCAAAGCTTGCCCAGGCTGCGCATAAAACCATCTCGGGCAAGTTTGTCTTTGTCTCCTCGATCCGTGCGCAATGTGCGAGCGTTCACGAGGGTGTCGCGTTGGAAAGCGATCTGCCGCAACCAACCGATGACTACGGTCGGGCCAAGCTTGCAGCCGAGGCCGAAATCGCCTCGGCGATGAAACGGGGAAACTATACGGTCCTGCGTCCCGTGCTCGTTTATGGCGCGGGTGTGAAGGGTAATATGGCGATGCTCGTGAAACTAGCGGCATTGCCTTTCCCGTTACCGCTGAAGTCTTTGGCCGGTCAACGATCCTTGCTCGATCGCGCTGCTCTTTGCCGCGCCATCATCCACAGTCTGAACGAACCGAAAACCGATCATGGCACATTCATTGTATCGGACAGAAATCCAGTAACGGTACCGCAGATACTGGCCGCCATACGACGCCGGCGTGGCCGCAATCCTGGGTTGTTTTCATGCCCTCCGTGGATATTAAACATTGCGGCACAAATAACAGGCCAGGGCGATCGCTGGAAAACGCTGAACGGTGACTTGATTGCAAGTTCGGCCAAGCTCCAATCGACTGGCTGGAAGGCTGTCGACAATCCTGCGGGGCACATTGCGGAACTATCCTGACCCCTGGAGCCTCGTGCACAAGGCTCCAGGGGCCCATGAGCGCGCCAAGCCCGTCGCGACAGAGATATCAAATGGTCTCTTGGATATTCGGCAAATGATGTTACATTGTATCCAACGTTAATTGAAAAGCGTCCTGCTTGCGTCCTTATGGGTTCGCGCGGCGCTCGAAGGATAAGACTTTGAAAGACCCCGAGAGAGGCGCGCCAATCGCGCCGAATGGAGGGGCGTCTGGTGGTGACATGGTGCTCAACGGCACTAAAGGTCCCACCAAGAATGGGCCCGGACCGCATGGGGATCCTGCACATCACAGGCAGGAAAGCCAATCCGATTCCCTGGAAGGACGCTTCGATAAGAACCACAAGAAACGTGCGCGCCGCAGAAAGCGCGGCAAGTCGAAACAGGCGCCTGCTTCGACCGAGCCAGTCGTTGTCTCGAGCGTTTCGATTCCGCCTGCCAATATTCCGGCCAAAGCCGCCAAGAAGCGGCGGCCCAATCGCTTTCGTCGTCGAGGCCGCGCCGGGATCAAACCTGTCGATGCGATACCGCCCGTAGTGACAGTAAAGCCGTCTCCGGCAGCCCCGGTTCAAGCCACGCAGCGGCTCCCATCCAGGCATTTCGGAGGACCGCTCTATGCCGCACTCGATCTTGGCACCAACAATTGCCGATTGCTTGTGGCGTCGCCCACGCGTCCGGGCCAGTTTCGCGTCGTCGATGCCTTCTCCCGTATCGTCCGCCTCGGCGAAGGCCTCGGCGCGACGGGGCGCCTGAACGACAACGCCATGGATCGCGCTATCGAGGCGCTGAAGATCTGTCGCGACAAACTTGAGAGCCATGATGTGCGCCGCGCCCGGCTTATCGCCACCGAAGCCTGCCGTCAGGCGTCAAACGGCGAGGAGTTCTTGGCGCGGGTGAAAAGCGAAACCGGCCTCGAGCTCGAGATTATCAATCGCCAGACCGAAGCTCGTCTTGCCGTATCCGGCTGTGGCACGCTGGTCGAGCGTGAAACCGACGCTGTCGTGCTGTTCGATATCGGCGGTGGTTCCTCGGAGATTGCACTGATCGATGTTTCCGAGCGTCGCTCGCCGCGGCTTGCAGAACATATCATTGCCTGGACATCGCTTCCCGTCGGCGTGGTCACTTTGGCCGAACGCTTTGGCGGGCGTGATGTGACCACCGACAATTTCGCGGTCATGGTCGATCATGTTGCCGAATTGATCAACGATTTCTCCGAGCGTCACAAGCTCGGCGATCTCGTCAAGAGCCAGAACTTTCATCTGCTCGGCACGTCCGGCACGGTCACGACGCTCGCCGGTATTCATCTCGGTCTCGAGCGCTATGATCGCCGCCGTATCGATGGTATCTGGATGCAGAACGATGACGTCACCGAAATGACCAGCAAGCTCCTGTCGTGGAGCTTCGATGAACGGGTTGCCAATCCGTGCATTGGCGCTGATCGCGCCGATCTCGTTCTTGCCGGTTGTGCCATCCTCGATGCTATCCGCAACGTCTGGCCCAGCCAGAAACTGCGCGTGGCCGATCGCGGGCTGCGCGAAGGTATTTTGACTGAACTCATGTCGCGTGATGGCGCGTGGCGCAATCGCTGGTTGCGTGCAACCGCATGACCCAGGAATAGGGGCCCTTATGGCTAAGACGACGACAGGGGGACGCGGCGGCACAGGCACGCGCGGTCTTCATACCAAGATCAAGAAGAAGGCCGGCACGATCAAGGAATCGTCGCGCCGTTGGCTCGAGCGTCATATCAACGATCCTTATGTGCAGCGCTCCAAGGCGGACGGCTATCGTTCGCGTGCCGCCTATAAACTGATCGAGATCAATGACCGCTACAAAATCCTCAAGAAAGGTCAGCGCATTATCGATCTTGGCGCCGCACCCGGTGGCTGGAGCCAGATCGCGGCTTCGATCGTGGGCTCCCCGGATGACGTTCCAACTGTCGTTGGCATCGACTACCTGCATATCGATCCATTGCCGGGCGTCACCTTGCTTGAGATGGATTTTCTCGATGACGCAGCGCCGGACAGGCTCATGGAAGCACTGGGCGGCCAACCGGATATCGTCCTGTCGGACATGGCTGCGCCGACCACCGGCCACCGCCGTACCGATCACATACGCACAACCCACCTTTGCGAAGTCGCCGCGGACTTTGCCGTCTCTGTTCTGCGACCCGGCGGGCACTTTCTCACCAAGACGTTTCAGGGCGGGACTGAAAATGAAGTGCTCACATTGCTGAAAAAGCATTTCAAGTCCGTCCACCACGTGAAGCCCCCAGCGTCACGTGCGGAATCCGTCGAGCTTTATTTGCTGGCGAGGGACTTCAAGGGGTTACCTGATGACCGGGAGCAACTCGATTAGCTCGTTCTTACAACGACTGCCTGCACTTGAAACCATTCTGGCTCTCTGTCATATTGAGATACATGTATCTCAACGGAGTTCACTATGCCAACCTCGATACGTCTACCCGCTGAAATCGAGGATAGGCTCGATGCGCTTGCTGCCCGAACGGGACGGACCAAAGCATACTATATTCGCGAGGCAATCGAAGAACATCTGGATGATCTGGAAGACCTCTACCAGGCTGAACAGGCTGTGCGTCGGCTGAGAAATGGCGAAAGCCGCACTTACACGCTCGAAGAGGTGGGGCGTGAACTTGGTCTGGACGATTGAATTCGATGAAGCGGCTTTAACGCAACTACGAAAACTTGGGCGACCGGAAGCCAAGCGAATTCGCAACTATTTGCGAGACCGAATTGCCATCCTCGACAATCCAAGACAGAGCGGCAAGGCCCTGCAGGGCTCGACCCTTGGAGATTTTTGGCGGTATCGAGTTGGAAATTATAGAATAATTTGTGAGCTGCAGGACCATAAGTTGATTGTTCTGGTGGTAGGGATCGGCCATCGTAGCGAGATCTACGACTGACAAGGCTATTCTGCCGGCGCAGCAACCTTGATCAGCGGCCGGTGACCTGAAACCTCTGAACCCGCGTCAGGCTGCAGACCCCTGAACGACAGGCACGCCAGACCCGAAATTGCCGCCACGATAAAGAAGGCGATATGGAAATCGGAGAGCTGCAGCGGCCCGCCGTGTATCTTGGTTGTAATCTCGAGAATGCCGCCAGCAACGGCCACACCAAGCGCGATCGAAATCTGCTGGGCGACTGAACTGATCGGCGTTGCCTGGCTCGTCTGCTCGTTGGGGATATCCGCATAGGCGAGAGCGTTTGTACCTGTAAAGAACAGCGAACGGAAAAATCCACCCACGAGAAGCAGCAGGATCATCAGCCAATAGGGCGTTTCCGGCGTGAAGAACCCGTTGACCGCGACGAATATCGCGGCGACGAACGAGCCATACATCAGCGAATTGCGGAAGCCGGTTTTGCGGTAGAACCATTTTGTAACAAGCTTCATGCTCATGGCGCCGAGTGCCGATACGAAGGTGATCATTCCGGATTGAAATGGCGTCAGGCCGAAGCCGATCTGAAGCATCAACGGCAGCAGGAACGGGATTGCCCCGACGCCAATGCGGAACAGGCTGCCGCCGACGATTGCTGCTCTGAATATCGGATTGTCCAGAAGATTGAGAGAAAGCAACGGCTCCGCGGTTCGGCGCGCATGGACAAGATAAAGAACAGCGGAAACGATGCCGGTCAGAAGCGTCGCTATGCCCACCCATGTCGGTAGCGCTGGAAGACTGACGACGGAGAGGCCGAAGACTATGCCCGAGGCGGCGATGCCGCTTAAAAAGAAACCTGGAATGTCCAGCGGCCGCTGCACCAGAGTTTCGATCGACGGCAGATAGCGGGTGGCGATGATGATTCCGAGGACGCCGATCGGAACGTTGATCAGGAAAATCCAGTGCCAGCTGAAATAGGTCGTCAGGAAACCGCCAACGGGTGGCCCGATCAGCGGGCCGACGAGCGCCGGCATCGTCAGCCATGCCATGGCGCTGACGAGTTCATTGCGCGGCGTCGAACGCACCAGCACGAGACGGCCGACAGGTGTCATCATCGCGCCGCCTACACCTTGCAGGAAGCGCGATAGAACGAATTCGAGGAGCGAGCCCGAGGCGGCGCAGGCGATGGATCCGACGACGAATACAATGATCGCGGCGCGGAAAACGTTCTTGGCACCGAACCTGTCGGCCATCCAGCCACTGACTGGAATGAAGACCGCGAGCGAGACGAGGTATGCGGTCAGTGCCAGTTTTAAAGCGATCGGACTGGTGCCGATATCAGCGGCGATCGCTGGCAGCGACGTCGCGATAACGGTGGAGTCCATGTTCTCCATGAAAAGGGCGACGGCGAGGACGAGCGGAACGATACGGTTCAAGTTGAATTCCAGTTCTCAGGAGGTGAGAAAGCAGGCGGTGAATCTCGTTTTATGAGACTCGGGGGCCTTGCGAGTTCCGATAGCACTCGCGATGCCGGGGCTCAAGCGGCGATCAATCAGAAGTGATCCAGACGCGACGATTTTTGGTCTATTCAGCAGGAACGGAGCGGCGACGCCGACGTTGCCGCGTTTATATTGTTGCCTCAAGGAGATAGTCCTATGTCTGCATTCGAGATTTCCCGCCGCAACCTTTTTCTCGCATCAAGCGCCATGGCCGGCGGATTGGCAATGTCGCAGATGGTTTCTGACATTGCGGAGGCGGCTGTTCCACAATCGGACATCAAGTCACCCGGCTTCAAACGTTTCAAGCTGGGCGATTTCGAGATTACCACCTTGCTTGACGGGCTTCGCCCCGGCGATGGTCCATTTCCAACCTTCGGCGCCAATCAGAGCCAGGAGGCAGTCGCCGAGCTGATGCGCGCCAATTTCCTGCCCGAAACGAAATTCGTCAACGGCTTCACGCCGGTTCTCATAAATACCGGATCTGAACTGGTGCTCGTCGACACAGGATTTGGTGCCGGCGGCCGCGAAAACGGTCTTGGTCAACTGGAAGCGAATATGAAAGGCGCGGGTTACACACCTGATCAGGTGACGCTTGTCGTCATCACCCACATGCACGGCGACCACATCGGCGGCCTGATGAATGGTGAAACACCCGGCTTTCCCAACGCGCGTTACGTGGGCGGGCAGATTGAGTATGACTTCTGGACGGACGCGGCGCGCACCGGCACTCCGGCGGAAGGCAATGCCAAGGCTGTCAATGCCAAGGTCAAGCCGCTCGCCGAAAAGTTCACCTTCATCAAGGCGGGCGATGCGGTAGTCCCTGGCATCACCAGCGAAGCGGCGTATGGCCATACGCCTGGCCACATGATTTTCCACGTCGAATCAGCCGGCAAGCATCTTGTCCTGACCGCTGACACAGCCAATCATTACGTCGCCTCGTTGCAGCGGCCCGATTGGGAAGTTGCCTTCGACACCGACAAGGCCATGGGCGCGGCAACACGCAAGAAGGTGTTCGACATGATAGCGGCCGACAAGGTACCGTTCATTGGCTACCACATGCCATTCCCTGGTGTGGGTTTTGTCGAAAAGCAGGAAACGGGTTATCGATTCGTGCCGGCAACCTATCAATTCGACGTCTGACCAGCGGCTTGCGCACCCTCGGCGCGCCGGCGCCGTATCGCGTCGGCGATGAACACACGCGACAGCGCGTGATATAACGGCTCGTGCGAGATGATGCGCGCGGTACCATAGCCGAGCATTGCCGTGCACATGAGCGCAATGATGCTGTCGTGGCTGCCCGTCATTTCGAGAATGATGACGAAGGCCGTCATCGGGGCTTGGACCACGCCAGCGAAATACCCTGCCATGCCGAGAATAGCCGCCAGCCCGATACTGCTGCCGAGCAATTGGCCGACTGCGCTGCCAAAGCCTGCGCCCACCGAAAGCGATGGAGCAAATATGCCTCCCGGAATGCCCGATATCATAGACAGGAGGCCGGCGATGAGCTTCGCGAGAAAGTAGTACCACGGCAGGGCATTGCCTTCGACGGCGTATCGCGCCTGTTCATAACCTGTGCCGAAAGTCATCCCGCCGGAGAGGATACCAACCACGGCAACTGCCAGACCGCATCCCGTCGCGAGAAGCAATAATCGGCGCATCGGTTGGGTTCCCGCCCAACGTCTTACCCGGCGCGACGCTTGGAGTGCTGCTGCACTGAAGATCGCTCCGAATGCGCCACCACCGATTCCGCATAGAATGACGAGAAGCCAGTCGGAAAATGCGGCACTCGCCGTCGTCTCGCCAAAATAGGTGTATTTGCCGGCAAGGGCGCTCGCTGCGAGACCGGACAGGATCACCGTCGTCAGCACCAGCCCGTTGGCGCGGGATTGATAGGACCGGCCCATTTCTTCGATTGCAAAGACTATGCCTGCAAGCGGTGTGTTGAAGGCTGCGGCAACGCCTGCGGCCGAGCCCGCGAGGATAAGTCCGCGCGCATGAGCCATGCCGCCGACGCGTGCTGCCTGCAACATGAGTGAAGCCCCCACCTGCACGGTCGGGCCCTCGCGTCCGATGGAGGCTCCGGACAACAGACCGAGCACCGTCAATAGTATCTTCCCGGCGGCCATCTTGAGCGAGAGAAGCCGTTCGCGGTCATCGTCATCGGTCAGGTGCCGGGCGGCGATGGCCTGCGGGATTCCGCTGCCTTGGGAATTCGGAAATAAGGTTATCGCCAGATAGGCGCTCAGCGCGAAGCCCGCGGGAGTGATGACCAGCGGAAGATAGGCGGTCCAGCCCGCTATCCCGGTCACCTGCTTGAACATATGCTGTGCGATGTCGGCAAGCTCGGCAAAGCCGACACTCACGACGCCTATGGCGAGCGCGCCTGCCCAGAATACCAACCGTGGGCGCCAGACGCGCGCATTGCCCCACATCGCTTGCGAACGCCGGAGCATGGAGTTTCGACGATAGTTCGGACGCACAACCAGTCCTGCATGACCATTCTCGGAGATCTTTGCCTAGCATGTGATGGCGTGGTTCGCCAGACAAATGGAGATTTGCGGTAATCGGCCTCGGAGCTACAATATTATGCGCTGTAGTGCTCCCGAAGCGCCAGAGATTGTGGCACGCGACAATTTTCGCCTTTTCAAACCGACATATCCATGTTACCAGCCCGTGCCAATTCACTTGAACAGAACTTGATCGGCGCTCCACCACCGTGGTGCGCCCTTTAGTCGTATTACCCGTATTGCAAGGAAATTGGTCATGGCAAAAATCGTTGAATCTGCGACAGGCGCACTCGCACTGACATTTGATGATGTCCTGCTCCAGCCAGGTCACTCCGAGGTTATGCCCGGCCAGACCGACATTCGCACCCGCATCGCACCCGATATCGAGCTCAATCTGCCGTTGCTGTCAGCGGCAATGGATACGGTTACCGAATCGCGCCTCGCTATCGCCATGGCACAGGCTGGCGGCATGGGCGTCATTCACCGCAATCTGACACCTGAATTGCAGGCCGAGGAAGTCCGCCAGGTCAAGAAGTTCGAATCCGGCATGGTCGTCAATCCCGTCACCATAGGGCCGGACGCGACACTTGCAGATGCGCAGGCATTGATGCGCGCCCATGGCATCTCCGGCATTCCTGTGGTCGAAAACTCTGGTGAGGGCAGCCGCAAGCCGGGTCGCCTTGTCGGCATCCTCACCAACCGCGATGTGCGCTTTGCCTCCGATCCCGCCCAAAAAATCTACGAACTGATGACGCGCGAAAACCTGATCACCGTGCGCGAGAACAACGTCCAGCACGAAGAGGCAAAGCGCCTCTTGCATCAGCATCGCATCGAAAAACTGCTTGTCGTTGACGACAAGGGTTATTGCGTTGGCCTGATCACGGTCAAGGACATGGAGAAGTCGCGGCTTAACCCGAACGCCGCCAAAGATGCGCAAGGCCGGCTTCGTGTAGCCGCCGCATCCAGCGTCGGTGAAGATGGTTTCGAGCGGGCCGAGCGGCTTATTGCTGCAGGCGTTGACGTTCTCGTCATCGATACCGCCCATGGCCATTCGCAGCGCGTCCTCGATGCGGTTACCCGCGCCAAGAAGATGTCGAATGCCGTGCGTATCATTGCCGGAAATGTCGCCACTGCCGCGGGGACACAGGCGCTGATCGATGCGGGCGCCGATGCGGTCAAGGTCGGTATTGGACCGGGTTCGATCTGCACCACGCGGATCGTCGCCGGTGTCGGCGTACCACAGCTTTCCGCAATCATGTCTGCAGTCGAAGCGGCACATAAGTCGAATGTGCCAGTCATCGCCGACGGCGGCATCAAATATTCTGGTGATTTCGCCAAGGCGCTTGCCGCTGGTGCATCTGCTGCCATGGCAGGTTCGGCACTTGCGGGTACGGAAGAAAGCCCCGGCGAGGTCTATCTTTATCAGGGCCGCTCGTTCAAGGCCTATCGCGGCATGGGCTCTGTCGGCGCCATGGCGCGGGGATCGGCTGATCGCTACTTCCAGGCGGAAGTGCGTGACGAACTGAAGCTGGTTCCGGAAGGCATCGAAGGCCAGGTTGCCTATAAGGGTCCGGTTTCAGGTGTCCTGCACCAGCTTGCTGGCGGTCTCCGAGCATCCATGGGCTATGTCGGTGCAAAAAATTTGGAAGAATTCCGCGAAAAGGCTACATTCGTTCGCATCACCAATGCAGGTCTGCGCGAAAGCCACACCCATGACGTCACGATCACCCGCGAGAGCCCAAACTATCCGGGCGGCAACTAAAGCAATTCCAGGAAAAGTGGGAACCGGTTTTCCGTCCGGAGTTGCGTCAAAACAAAAGGACAGAGCATTTCCGTATTTCGAAGAAAAACAGAAATGCTCTGATCCAAAAGGGAAGGGCAATGTCTGATATAGCCCTTCGCAATCACTTCTCGGCCATGGCGCGCAACAGCGCCTGGTCGAATTTCCGGCTGCTCACTGCATGTGAGCAACTTACCGACGCCGAGTTTGCTCAAGAGCGTACCAGCTTCTTCCCGTCCATCCAGTTGACGCTGAACCATAATCTTATCGTCGATCACATTTACATGGCCGATATGATCGGCAAAGGACGCAGGAATATCGGCCTCGTCGGCGATATACCCTATCCCAAAGCGTCCGACCTGAAGCAGGCGCAGACGGAGTTCGATAGCAGCCTCATCGGCTTCTGTGACGATATCGAGCCCGAAGACCTCGACAAGATCGTATCGATCACATGGGGGACTGGGGACACTTCGCAAGAGCCGATCTACCTCTTGCTATCGCACCTTTTTGTGCACCAGATCCATCACCGCGGGCAGGCGCATGCCATGCTGGCAGGCACCAATGTTCCGCCGCCGCAACTCGACGAATTCTTTCTGAACTACGACAGACAACGACGCCAGGGCGAGCCTTACACCGCTTAGCGCCGGTCTAGCCTATTGATGTCGAGTGGTATATCCTCTACATTATATCGAGAATATAATTATTGGGATATACCATGCCGCTTTATATTAAAGACGACAGGATCGATGAGCTGGCTCGCCGCTATCAAGCTGCGATTAAGGCCACCTCCAAGACCGAAGCAGTGAAGAAAGCTTTGCAGCGTGCTTTGGATGAGCAGAACGCGCAACTCAGCTTGGCTGATATTGTGTCCGATTTCGCCCGGGAGTTGAGACGCAAAGGAAATGTGGAAAAAGGGCTCCCGGCAGACAAGCAATTTCGGGACAGTTTGTATGACTAACTTCTTGTATACTTGCCTGCTCGGTTGACGTCATGTTCATAGATGCTTCGGCGATGGTATCGATGATGACCGGCGAGAGCGATGCTCGTTCCCTCGCTACAAAAATGGAGACGTCACCCCAGCGTGTAACCTCTCCAGCTGCCGTGTGGGAGACCGCAGTCAATATAGCTCGAATCCTGAACCTTCCGATTGAGACAGCCACGCCCGCCGTTCAGGATTTTTTGGAGTTGGCAGCGATCGAGTTGGTGGGAATACCACCGCAGGGGGCTTTTCTCGCGCTTGAAGCTTTTGATCGCTACGGCAAGGGCCGTCATCCAGCAAATCTCAACTTTGGCGACTGTTTCGCCTATGCCTGCGCCCGCTTTTACGGAATGCCCTTGCTCTACAACGGCAATGATTTTCCGCAGACTGACATTGATCCCGCCTGATTAACGTTGACCTGTCATGGAATGATCTTCCGTTCCCGAAGGTCGCGGAAGACACGCATGAACATCTCCTCCGTATCGACATATTCATGGAACCCGGCCCGCCGCAGCCGGGAGCCATCGGCAAAGAAATCATAATCCCAGCCAAAGACCGCATCGCCGAAGCCCCAGGACGACACATCTTTGTAGGGTGTCCTGGCAAGACCATGCTTCTCGATCATGCGATTCCATAAATCTTCCTTGTCCGCCATGACGACGTTCAGCGACATCGGTAGCGGCGGCGCGACCTCCAGATTGAAAAACCGCGCAATCTTCGGCCACATCTCGCTCCAGCGGAAAAGATCGCCGTTGTTGATGTTGAACGCTTGATTGCCACAGTGCGGGTTCGTTGCGATAAACACCGTTGCCCGCGCCAAAAGCCCGGCATCCGTCATTTCCAGCAAACTGTCATAGGCGCCGGGTTTACCGGGAAAGCGCAGCGGAATGCCGAGTTCTTTCGACATCGAGGCATAGACGGCGATCACCGAAGCAAGGTTCATGGGATTGCCGAGCGCAAAGCCCACGACGACCGACGGCCGTAATGCCGACCACGTCCAGCTCTTTCCCTTCTGTAATGCCTCCAAAAAATCCTGCTGATCGATGTTGAATTCCGGCGGCATGTGGTTGGCATCGGTCTCGCGCGCCGGTGTCTTGAATGGGCCAAGATGCGCGCCATAGACCTTGTAACCCTGCATCAGGCTGATGTGTTCGAGCTCGGGCGCGATTGGCTCGATTGCGTTGACCGCATTCATCAGCATGGCGAGGTTTGGCGGCACAAGCTCGCCCCAACTCGGCCGGTCTTGATAGGCCGCGTAAAAGACATGGGTCACGTCGGTGAGATGTGCGAGTTTCGCTTTGGCCTCCGCTATGTCGAGCAGGTCGACCGCAATGTGGCTGACTTTCCCGGTTCGGGCACCGCCGCGGCGCGACAGGCCAATAATTTCCCAGTCGCCCAATTCGACAAGGTGCGAAATCAGATTGCCACCGATGATGCCATTGGCACCAACAACAACCGCTTTTTTGGTCATTTCAAAATCTCCGTTTCAGATTCTGAAACAGATATGATTCATTCATGCAACTTTGCGTAGTAGTCAAAAAATGATAACATTCATAAGCAATCCTTTGAGGTAATAATGGATAGATTCGCTGCGATGAAGACGTTTGTCCGTGTTGCGGAGCTTGGCACTTTATCCGCGGCGGCGCGCGAACTTGGCCTGACTCAGCCGGCGGTCAGCCAGCAGGTGGCAGCTTTGGAGCGGCATCTGGACGTGCGTCTGTTTCACAGATCTACGCGCCAGCTCGCGCTTACCGAAGCTGGCGAAACCTATTATCAGCATGCACGGCAAATCCTGCAGGCGGTGGACGAGGCGGAAGAGAGCGCTGGCGAATTATCCACGACGCTGCGCGGAAACCTTCGTATTCATGGTCCTGTCGGTTTTGGCCAGATGCATCTTTCACCCATAATCATCGAGTTTCAGCGCCTGCATCCTGACCTTACGATTGAACTTGTCCTCGATGACCGCTTTGCAGATCTGATTGCAGAAGGCGTTGATGTTGCGATCCGCTTCGGCGATCTGAAATCCTCCGATCTTATTGCCAGAAAACTTGCCACATTCGAACGCATACTCGTGGCTTCGCCGGATTATATCGCTGCCCACGGCAAGCCCCGGACACCGGACGAACTTATCCAGCATCGCTACATCCGGTTCGCATGGTCACCACAGGGCGAATCGATTCCCCTGATCGGCCCTGGTGGCGCTCTCGTAGCGCCAATCCGCTCTACGTTCCTTGCCAACAATGCCTTTGTCCTGAATGAAGCACTGTGCGCTGGTCTCGGCATTGGCGGGGCGCAAGTCCCGCTGATCCAGCCACTGCTTGATTCGGGCAAGCTCGTTCGGATTCTTCGCGATTATGCCTATGCGTCGATGGATGTGCACGTGGTCTATGCGACTGCTCGCTTCCTGCCGCGCAAGGTTCGCGCCTTTATCGACCATCTGGCAACCAGTCTGCAGGCAATACCGGGCTTGCGCACAAATCGCATCCCTGAAAAGAACGTATAAACGAACAGCAGGAGGGACCATGTCACAAACCGCAATTTTCTGGCCAATGATCGCGCTGACTTTTCTTATTTATTGTGTCTATGCCGTCCTTATGCTTCGCCGTCGGCAAGCAGTTCTCAGCGGCCAGGCCAGCGCAAGGGATTTCAAGCTGCCGTTGAAAGAGCCGGAGGCCAGCGTTGCGACGGTTCGCAACTTGATCAATCTCTACGAATTGCCGATGCTGTTCTATGTCGTCTGCCTGGCGCTCTATGCCGTCAACGGCGCCACATTGCTTGCCGTAATCATCGCCTGGTGTTTTGTCGCAATGCGAGCGGTCCACACCTGTGTGCACATAACATCCAACCGGCTTGCCCTTCGCCAGCCGATCTTCGTCCTCGGCTTTATCCTCAATGGGGCGTTGTGGGTCATGCTGGCGTTGCATCTCGCTGTCCCACCTGTGGTTTAAGCGGCAAGATCGTCCAGTTCATCCGCCGAAATCATCAACCGGCGGCTGCAATCGACGATTGTAATCGCCAGCGCTTCGAAGTCCTCGCGCCGCTCGCTCTGCTTGCGCCAGATCAAGCCGATTTCGCGTGAAGGTTCCGGATCGGCAAAAGCGACGATGCGGACGTTATTGCGGCCGGCTTCGGTGCGCACGGCAATCTCGGGGATCAGCGTCAGTCCCATGCCATGGCCGACCATCTGCAGCAACGTCGCCATGCTGGTCGCGCCATAGTTGACCAATTGGCGTTGCTTCACATTGCTGCACACGGCCAGCGCCTGATCGCGCAGGCAATGACCCTCCTCCAGCAGAAGCAACCGCTCAAGCGCGACGTCTTCCTGAGTCATGGGCGAGGTGAGAACGTCGATGTCATTGTTCGATGTTGCGATGAGGAAGCGATCGCGAAACAGCGGTTTGGCGACCGTACCTTCGCCTTCTATCGGTAGGGCAGCGATGATGGCGTCCAGATCGCCAAGGCGCAGATCCTCGACGAGCTTCGAGGTAACGGCTTCACGCAGTTCGATCGCAAGTTCTGGATAGGTCTCGCGGAGATCCGGGATCAGCAGCGGCAGCAGATAAGGTGCAATCGTCGGAATAATGCCAAGCCGCAGCCGCCCCCTCAAGGTGCCACGCCTTTGTCCCGCAAGTTCCTCAAGCGAGCGAATTTCATCGAGAATGCCGCGTATGCGCGGCAGCAGACGCCTACCCATCTCGGTGAGCACGACCGTCCGCCGCGTCCGCTCAAACAGCGTGGCTCCGAGGAGCAGTTCCATTTCCGCGATCTGCGCCGAGAGGGCAGGCTGAGATATGCGTGCCATCTCCGCAGCTTTGCGGAAATGCAGCGTGTTGGCGAGAATGTCGAAATAGCGCATTTGGCGAACTGAAAACATGATAAGTAAATCCTATCAATAATCATTCTAAAATCAATTGGAAACTATGATTAGAAAGGTTCTATGGTGCGGTTGAGAACGCGGCAGCGCTAGCGCGCCTGCGGTTCCTATTGTCAAAACGCGAGATTCGAGGAGAAGCCAATGGCTGACCGTCCAACATTGACGACAACCGCCGGTGCACCGGTATCCGACAACCAGAATTCCAGAACCGCCGGCGAGCGCGGTCCGGTTCTGCTGGACGACTATCAGCTCCTGGAAAAGCTCGCGCATCAGAATCGCGAGCGCATCCCTGAGCGTGTTGTTCACGCCAAGGGCTGGGGCGCGTTCGGCACACTGAAAATCACCGGCGACATTTCCAAATACACCAAGGCCAAGGCTTTGCAGCCGGGTACCGAAACGCCGCTGCTTCTGCGTTTTTCCACGGTTGCCGGTGAACTTGGCGCAGCCGATGCCGAGCGTGACGTTCGCGGCTTTGCGCTGAAGTTCTACACCAGCGAAGGCAATTGGGATCTCGTCGGCAACAACACGCCGGTCTTCTTCGTCCGCGATCCGCTGAAGTTCCCCGATTTCATCCACACGCAGAAGCGTCATCCGCGCACCAATATGCGTTCCACCACTGCCATGTGGGATTTCTGGTCGCTGTCGCCGGAAAGCCTGCATCAAGTCACGATCCTCATGTCGGACCGCGGCCTGCCCGTCGCGCCGATGTACATGAACGGCTACGGCTCGCATACGTATTCGTTTTGGAACGATGCCGGCGAGCGCGTCTGGGTGAAGTTCCACTTCAAGACGCAGCAGGGTCACAAGTTCTACACCAATGCCGAGGCCGAAACGCTCATCGGCAAGTCGCGCGAAACCTATCAGGAAGAGCTGTTCGGCGGCATCGAGCGCGGCGAGTTCCCGAAATGGACTGTCCAGGTCCAGATCATGACCGAGACGCAGGCGGAACAAACCTCATACAATCCGTTCGACCTGACCAAGGTCTGGCCGCATGGTGAATTCCCGCCACTCGAAATCGGTGTCATGGAACTCAACCGCAATGCCGACAACTATTTCGCCGAAATCGAGCAGGCCGCGTTCTCGCCCTCGAATGTCGTGCCCGGCATCGGTCATTCGCCGGACAAGATGTTGCAAGCCCGCGTCTTCTCCTATGCAGATGCGCATCGCTATCGCCTCGGCACGCATTATGAAGCGCTCCCCGTCAACCAGCCGAAATGCCCGGTCCACAATTACCACAAGGATGGCCAGATGAATTTCTTCGGCCAGAAGTCCGGCAATGTCGACGCCTATTACGAGCCGAACAGCTTCTCCGGTGCTGTCGAACAGCCTTCGGCAAAAGAGCCGCCGTTGAAGCTTTCGGGTGATGCGGACCGCTACAACCACCGTATCGGCAATGACGATTACGGCCAGGTGACGGCCTTGTTCAACCTGTTCGACGCCGGTCAGCGCTCGCGCCTGTTCTCCAACATCGCTGCGGCGATGGATGGCGTGCCGGGGGCAATCATCGAACGGCAGCTTGTGCATTTCCAGCGTGTCCATCCGGAATACGAGGCCGGTGTTCGCGCGGCATTGAAGGAAGCGCACGGTTACGAGGCGAGCACTATCTCGCAGGAAGAAAAAGGCGTCGCTGCCGAGTAAATACTCGACGTTCCTTACACTCCCCTTGTGGGGAGGGGCGGAGCAAAGCGACGGGGAGGGGTCTTTCTTTTTTTGACCAATAACCCCTACCTGCTGCTAACGCAGCCTCCCTCCCCACAAGGGGGAGGGTAAGAAGCGGCACCGTTAGCGCTATTCCCAACGATCAGAAAGCCGGAGTTCACGCTCCGGCTTTCTTTTCTTGCCGGGCCCATGTATGCGACACTCTTGATAAGATGAAGGAATGCATATGCGACTTGGTGGACGCCTGCAGGCGGCAATCGAAGTTCTGGACGATATTGAAAATCGCAAGCGGCCGGCTTCCGACGCCCTGAAGGATTGGGGATTATCGCACCGCTTTGCCGGTGCGGGCGATCGCGCGGTCATCGGCAATATCGTCTATGATGCCCTCAGGCGGAAACTGTCGCTTGCCTGGCGCATGGATAGCGACGCAGCGCGTCATATCGCCTTTGGTGTCCTGCTTTCCGATGCGGAACTCGACATCGAGGATATCAATGTCGCTCTCGAAGGCGATAAATTCGCGCCGGAACCGCTGGAAGCCGAACGCCTGGCGGTCTGGGCTGACCGCGATCTCAACTCCGCACCGGATCATGTTCGCGCCGATGTTCCGGCATGGTGCATTCCGCATTTCCAGGCAATCTTCGGCGACAAATGGGTCGAGGAAGCGGCAGCCCTCAGCGACCGCCCGCCGGTCGACCTGCGGGTCAATACGCTCAAAGCCGATCGCGACAAGGTCTTGAAGGAACTCGCGCGTGCCCGCGCCAATCCCGCGCCCTTGCTGGAAACTGCAGTGCGCGTCCCGCCGCTGCGCGCCATGGGCCGCCACCCGAATGTGCAGGCGGAACCCGCCTTTCAGCGGGGTCTGTTCGAAGTGCAGGATCTGGGCTCGCAGCTCGCGGCGAAACTCTCAAACGCCAAGGCTGGCGAACAGGTGCTCGATTACTGCGCCGGGGCGGGTGGCAAGACCCTGGCGCTCGCGGCAGAGATGGGCAACAAGGGGCAGATCCATGCGTATGATGCCGAGCGCGCCCGCCTTGCACCCATTTTCGACCGGCTGAAGCGGGCAGGGGTGCGCAATGCGCAGGCCCATGCCAATGTCGGTGATCTTTCCCCGCTCGAAGGCCAGATGGATATGGTTCTGGTCGATGCGCCTTGCACGGGTTCAGGCACGTGGCGGCGCAGGCCCGACGCGAAGTGGCGCCTCAGCGAGCAGCAGCTCGAGCGCCGCGAAGTGGAGCAGCGCGAGGTTTTGGATGCGGCGAAGGCTTACGTGAAACCGGGCGGCCGGCTGGTCTACATAACCTGTTCGCTGTTCGCGCCAGAAAACGGCGACCAGGTCGCAGCCTTTCTTGATGCCAACCGCGAATACAGTGCCGTCGATACGCAGCCTTTATGGGAGCAGGCGGTCTCCGCTCAGTCCCAATTGAAACCGCTTTTCAAGGATGCAACAG
This sequence comes from Candidatus Phyllobacterium onerii, assembly GCF_028331445.1. GTDB lineage: Bacteria > Pseudomonadota > Alphaproteobacteria > Rhizobiales > Rhizobiaceae > Phyllobacterium > Phyllobacterium onerii. The sequence continues at coordinate 366,219 of NZ_JAQMHX010000001.1, forward strand.
CAATCCTTTCTCCGCTATCCACATCAACCGATGGCTTCTTCATTTCAGTTCTCAGGCGGGAAAAATAAAGCTACAAACGGGCTGCGACCTTCGTTGAAGAGAGGATATGCATGTCCCGTTCTCAAGCGCTTCTGTTGTTTCTCGTATTGGTTATCGGCGGCGGTCTCGCCATTGGCTACATCACTCTTCCCGGCGAATGGTACGCCGGTCTCGTCAAACCTTCCTTCAATCCACCGAACTGGATTTTTGCTCCGGTATGGACAATCCTCTACATCCTCATAGCCATCGCCGGGTGGCGGGTGTGGGATCGTGGATTGAGCGTACCCCAGGAGTTCTGGTGGGCGCAACTGGCGCTGAACTTTCTCTGGTCGCCGGCATTTTTCGGCTTCCAGCAGATGGGTCTTGCGCTCATCGTCATCGTACTACTACTGATAACCATCATCGGCTTCATCAAGTTGACGTGGAGTTCTGAACCGGTATCGGCGCTTTTGTTCGTGCCTTACCTGTTGTGGGTGGCCTTCGCGTCGCTTCTCAATGTGTCGCTTTGGAGGCTCAATGCAGGCTGATGTGTTCGAGGATGTAACAATGATCGGCGGAAAAAATGTCCTCTTTGTCATGGCCGTCGACGCGGAATACGGGCTGCATCTGCAGCGGCTTTTTACACCGCTGATTACCGGCGTGGGTCCGGTGGAGGCAGCGGTAAGCGTGTCGGCAACGCTGGCGAGCCTTGCGGTAAATGGTGCGCTGCCAGACCTCGTCGTGTCGTTAGGTTCAGCCGGTTCGCGCACGCTCGAACAGACAGAAGTTTACCAGGTCACCAGCGTTTCGTACCGCGACATGGATGCTTCCGCGCTTGGGTTCAAAAAAGGCGCAACTCCCTTTCTGAATTTGCCGATTGTGGTCCCGCTTGGCTATCGCATACCCGGTGTGAAGGAAGCTTCCCTGTCGACCGGAGCCAACATCGTCTCCGGCAGCGCCTACGATCAGATCGATGCGGATATGGTGGAGATGGAAACCTTCGCCGTGTTGCGCGCGTGCCAGCGCTTCGAGCTGCCGCTCATCGGCTTGCGCGGCATTTCAGATGGTTCGGCGGACCTTCGCCATGTGGATGACTGGAAGGAATATCTGCACGTCATCGATGAAAAACTGGCAGTCGCGGTCGAAGCGATGACTGCAGCGATTGAGGCTGGCAGTATCTCTATTTGATACTTTGGACCTATTTCTCGACGTATGATATTGCTGCATAATCGAATGATGACGAGGATGCATTGCGACGGCCACGATGCCATTATCGAGTTCGACGAACGCGCCAATGTTTTTCATGGCGAGACTATCGATTTACGTGACGTGATCACGTTTCAGGCATCGTCAGCGTCTGACCTGAGGCAAGCTTTTGCTGAATCCCTTGAAGATTATTTTGCATTTTGTGCCAAGCTCGCGGAAAGCGCGGATTAGTGCAAAAGCCGATGCGATTATCTCCCCCCCTTGCGGGGGAGAAAGCGATTTCAGCATCTTAGCTCTTTCTAAGTGCTAGACATCGCAAGAGAGGGGATTTTCAGGAGGCAAACATACGTCGTGAGGTAACACCAAGGATCCGCACGTTTGCGCGCCATATGCGCCAGGATGCGACACAGGGCGAGAATACGTTGTGGCAGGCAATCCGCAACAAGCAATTGGGCGGTTTGAAGTTCAAGCGCCAGTTTCCCCTTGAAAATTGTATCCTCGATTTTGTCTGTCTGGAAGCCAGGCTCATCATTGAGCTCGATGGTTGCCAGCACTCGTCTTCCAACGCAGATATCAAGCGCGATCTGCATTTCGCACGTCTGAGATTCAGGACCCTGCGTTTTTGGAACGATGAGGTGACAAACAATCTAGACGGTGTCTGTTCACACATTTTGCGTGAAGCATTGAACGAATAGAGAGAATAAATCATATCCCCTCTCTTGCGATTTCTAGCACTTAGCATGAGCTAAGATGCTGAAATCGCTTTCTCCCCCGCAAGGGGGGAGATAATCCTCATTGACGTTGAGGACAACCCTCTTCATCCATCCTGTGAACGATCGGAATCACTTTCGTCGTAGGCGCCAGTAACCCATTGCGCCGACTCGACATTTGCTTTAAAGGCCCGCCATGAACACACCCACTCATCCAGATACAGTCCTCATCGTCGATTTCGGCAGTCAGGTGACGCAGCTGATTGCACGGCGCGTGCGTGAAGCTGGCGTCTATTCCGAGATCGTTCCGTTCCAGTCCGCAGGCGAAGCCTTCCACCGCATCAACCCGAAAGCAGTCATCCTCTCGGGTAGTCCGCACTCCACTGTTGATATCGGCAGTCCGCGCGCACCGCAGGAAGTCTTCGACGCAAATATCCCGGTTCTCGGTATATGCTACGGTGAACAGACCATGTGCGCCCAGCTCGGCGGTAAGGTCGAAGCCGGGCATCACCGCGAATTCGGCCGCGCCTTTCTCGACATTCAGGAAGAATGCGCGCTGTTCGATGACGTTTGGGCCAAGGGCACACGCCATCAGGTGTGGATGAGCCATGGCGACAAGGTTATGGAGATACCCGATGGCTTCAAGGTCGTCGGCACTTCCACGGGTGCGCCCTTCGCGGCGATCGCCAACGAGGCCAAAAAATATTACGCCGTCCAGTTCCACCCGGAAGTGGTGCACACACCGGACGGGGCTAAGCTTCTGGAAAACTTCGTCCATCGCATTGCCGGAATTGAAGGCGACTGGTCGATGTCGGCCTACCGTGAAAAGGCGGTCGATCTCATCCGCAAGCAGGTTGGCGACAAGAAAGTCATCTGTGCTTTGTCCGGCGGTGTCGACTCTTCTGTTGCGGCCCTGCTGATCCATGAAGCGGTTGGCGACCAGCTGACCTGCATCCTCGTCGACCACGGCCTGATGCGCAAGAACGAAGCCGCCGATGTCGTCCAGATGTTCCGCGAGCATTATAATCTGCCATTGATTCTCGTGAATGCGCAGGATCGTTTCATCAACGCACTCGAGGGCGAATCCGACCCCGAGAAGAAGCGCAAGACGATTGGCAGGCTTTTCATCGAAGTCTTTGAAGAGGAAGCCAAAAAGCTTGGCGGTGCTGATTTCCTTGCACAGGGCACGCTCTACCCCGACGTGATCGAAAGCGTGTCGTTCACCGGCGGACCGTCGGTGACGATCAAATCGCACCACAATGTCGGCGGCCTTCCCGAACGCATGAACATGAAGCTGGTCGAGCCGCTGCGCGAACTCTTCAAGGATGAAGTGCGGGTGCTCGGCAAGGAGCTTGGCTTGCCGGACCATTTCATCGGTCGGCATCCCTTCCCGGGACCGGGTCTCGCGATACGCTGCCCGGGCGGCATCACGCGTGAGAAGCTGGAAATCCTGCGCGAGGCCGACGCGGTTTATCTCGACGAGATCCGCAAGGCCGGTCTCTACGATGTCATCTGGCAGGCCTTCGCCGTGCTGCTCCCGGTGCAGACCGTAGGCGTCATGGGCGATGGCCGTACCTACGAGTTCGTCTGCGCCCTGCGTGCTGTGACCTCGGTCGATGGCATGACCGCCGATTTTTACCACTATGACATGAGTTTTCTTGGTCAGGCCGCAACGCGCATCATCAATGAAGTCAAGGGCATCAATCGCGTTGTCTACGACGTCACTTCAAAGCCGCCCGGTACGATCGAGTGGGAGTGAAGGGAGTATTCGGTCGCGCGCTGCTCTAGCGCGCGACCAGTTCTCGGCGTCGATCACACGATCGTAGATCGATTACTGCTCCTTCTTGAACAAATCCTGGAAGATGAGCTGGCCCCAGGTGCGGCCGCGTGCGTGCACCAGCGCGCCACCCTCGTTGAGCTTTCCCAGCTTGACGGGTGCGAACCCGAGTTGTTTGGCCAAATCCGCCACGGGAGCGATCGCGTCTTCATCGTCGCTCGACAGAAAGACGACCCGGTGCCCGCCCTCGACGATCGGATCGGCAGCCAGGGTGGCCGCAATCAAGTGATTGAAACCTTTGACGAGCTTGGCGCCGGTGAACGCCTTCGCAACGAAGGCGGAGGACGGGAGGCCGTTCAGCTCTTCAGGGACTGGAAACGCGTTCGTCGCGTCGATGACTGTCTTGCCTTCCCAACTCGGCAGGGCCTTCGCAACCTCGCGATGCTCCCCGAACGGGACCGCCAAGATGATTGTGTCGGCCTCGAGTGCATCCCGCAGCGACTTGGCGACGACCGTGGGCCCAATGGCCCGAGCCTGCGGCGCCACCGCCTCGGGTGGCCGGCGGCTCGCGACGGCCACCTTGATATTTTTACGGGCGAAGGCGTGGGCGAGAGCCTGGCCTATCTTACCGAATCCTACAATCGCATAGCTCATGATACTTCTCCGATTTGTGTTGATATTGATTCCCCGGCCTTCAACGGCGCTGGGTTATCCGTGTGGCGACCTTTGGGTAGACGTCCTGCCGTGAACGACTTCCGCGCGGCCGGACGGTCAGCTACTTCCGACGCGATTTCAGATGGCCGAGAAGCCGCCGTCGACAGACAATTCCACTCCATTCACGAAGCTTGAATCGTCCGAAGCAAGAAACAGCGCGGCCGCTGCAATTTCCTCAGGACGCCCCATCGTTCCCCGCGGGATCAGGGATTCGAACATCTGCTTCGCCTCCTCGGTGAGGACTTGGTCCTGCATCGGTGTGGCGATTGGCCCCGGGTGCAGCACGTTCACCCGGATATTCCTGCCCTTCAGCTCATTGAGCCAACCGCGCGCGAATGCGTGCAACGTCGCCTTGCTCGCCGCATAAACGCTGTAACCAGGAAAACCTTTGAGCGAAGCAACTGACCCGGTCATGAAGATGGATCCGCCATCGTTGAACAGCGGCAACGCCTTCTGAACCGTAAACAGCGTGCCGCGCGCATTCAGGTTGAAGGCCGCATCGAAGTGCTGCTCGGTGATCTCGCCCAGTGGGACGGCTTCGCCCATGCCGGCGCTTGCGTACAGGACGTCGATCCTGCCCTTTTCCCGCTTGACCGTGTCGAACAGATGGTCGAGGTCGTCGAGATTGGCCGCGTCGCCGCGCACGCCGGTCACGTTCCGGCCAATCAACCTGACGGCCTCGTCGAGCGCTTCCTGCCGACGGCCCGTGATGAAAACATAGGCGCCTTCTTCAACGAACCGCTTGGCGCTCGCCAGCGCCATGCCGCTCGATCCGCCCGTGATGACTGCAACCTTACCTTCAAGCTTTCCCATGACTTCTCCTTTCGTCGTATCGGACAGCGTCTGCCTCCGAGAACCTCGAAATGGGTCCGCCGGCGTCAGTTGTGGAGTGCGGAAACGCGCACATCGGTGGTGCAAAATCGATCCGGCTGGACGATTGACGCCAGCCGCGACGATCGGCGTTCGCCGTTCGGAATTGAGCCGCGTTCGTCGACATAAGCTATGATGGCGGCTCGCACTGCTGTACGATGCGTTAGATACGGGCTTTGGAAGGCGCACCGCGCGGTGCAGGATTGCACCATGATCGACTGGGATGACATTCGCTATTTTCTTGCCGTGGCGCGCGGAGGCTCAGTCCGGGCCGCCGCCGAGGGCCTTGGTGTGAACCACACCACAGTGCTGCGGCGCATCGCACAGCTCGAGGAACGCCTCGGGTCGCAGATGTTCGAAAAGCTGCCTTCGGGCTACCGCCTGACGGCTGCGGGTGAGGAGGTCCTCGAGCTCGCGAACCAGATGGAAGCGTCGTCGCACCAGCTCGAGACGCGCGTCTTCGGTCGCGACCAGAGCGTTCGCGGGCTTCTGCGGGTGACGTTGGCTCCGCCCCTCGCGACACACCTCCTCATGCCGGATTTCGCCGATTTCGCCCGTCTGCATCCGGACATCGAGATGGAAATCTTGTCGTCTGGCGATCTGGCAAATCTGACCAACCGGGAGGCTGACGTGGCGATCCGCGTCGTCTACGACCGCAAAACCCTGCCGCTCAACCTTCACGGCCTGAAGGGACCGGAGCTGTTCGGCGGCGTCTACATGTCCCGCGACCGACTAGCCGCATGGCGTGCGGGCGCGCCTGATCCCATCCGGTGGATCGTCATAAGCATTCATGGAATTCCGGATTGGGCCAGCGAGGGTGAGGTTCGCACCACGGGGGTTCCATTCAGGACCACGGACGCCGGGGCGCAGATCGTTGCTGTACGGCAAGGGCTCGGGATCACGACACTGCCGTGCTTCGTCGGAGATGCCGACCCCCTACTCGTGAGGGTGCCGGGCACCGAGCTGCACATGTACGGAACGCTCTGGCTTCTCACACAGGGGGAGACACGCAAGACGAAGCGCGTGCGGCTCTTTACGGAGTTCGTATCCCGCAGGCTCGTCGCGTATGCTCCGCTTCTCGCGGGGCTGTCCATATCGCGCGACTGACGCCGCTCAGCGCATAGGACCACGCAGCATGTGATCCGCCAGGCTGTAGCAGTGGCTCGCCTGATAGGCGTTCCGGCCCCGGTTCATGTGCGTCAGGTTGAACGCCCGGATCGCCTGCAACGCACGGGGCGCCGCGAGGAATTTGCCGATCGAGGAGTGACCGCGGACCTTGATGCCGAAAATATCCTCGCCGCGGGGGAAGAAATAGCTGACGTCTTCCGGCGTCATGACACAGCGCTCGAGGAACGCTTCGTCCACCCGGCCCTGATCGAGTGAATGGTCGGTGGTGAAATCGGAAAGGTGCACCAGGAATAGCGCGCGGATGTCCCCGTCGTCGGCATAGAGCGAGAAGAGCTCCATCCAGCTCGCATTGACGCGAACGAGCGCCTTGCCCGGAGTCGACGGCAGACAGGAAACCGACCAGTAATACCGCTCGGTCCGGCGCGGGATCGGGATGCAGTCGCGGCCGTAGCGCCCGAGAATCTCCAGGACCTCTTGCGCCTGCGGTCGGGTTAGCAGCTTCTCAAATCGCGCAACGTATCTGAGACGCAGTTCCAGGGACTCCGAGCGCTCGTCGGCATCGCGCAGGATCGTCTTGCCGTGCATCCAATCGCGCTGCTGCTGGAGATCCAGGAATCGCCGCAGACCAGTGGTGTTTGGGCGGCGAGTCGTGCTCGCTTCGGATATCATGTCTGTTGATTACCCACCGAGAACTGCCCCGGCATTTCCGCCGAGAATTGACCCGCCTTTATGTATGTTCCGGTCTGGGGTGGTGGTCAAGCTCCTGTTTCTGTCCAAATGCGCGTTGGGCGGCGGGCGGCCCCTGGACCGGCGAGAAAGCGTGTTGGGCTGCCGTCCTCCATGGCGCGGCGGGATGGCGGCGCTGCTGGCACAGGTGTATGATGGTTGTTTGATATTTCGAGATCAGGGAGGACAGCATGACTTCTTGGGAGATCAAGGGACGCGAACTCGTCAATTGCACCTGCGAGTATGGCTGCAACTGTCAATTCAATGCACTGCCCGACAAGGGCCATTGCCATGCCGTTGCGGGCATCCAGATCGATGAAGGTCACCATGGCGAGACGGTTCTCGACGGCCTGCGGCTTGCTGCAATCTTCAAGTGGCCCGGCGCCATCCACGAAGGCAACGGCGAAGCCATCGCTTTCGTCGATGAGCGCGCAACCGACCGGCAGCGGGAAGCGCTGCTGCGCATCATGACTGGCCAGGACACCGACCCGTTCGCGACGATGTTCGCCGTCTACGCCTCAACCGTGACAAAAATGAATGATCCGGTTTTCACGAAGATCGACCTCGAACTCGACATCGACGGCCGCAGGGGCCGCATTTTCGTCAAGGACTACATCGAAACGGCAGGCGAACCGATCCGCAACAAGGTGACCGGCGCCGACTCGCGCGCTCAGATCGTGTTGCCGAACGGCTTCGAATATGCGGTCGCCGAGATTGGTAGCGCTTCGAGCAGCACCACCGGGCCGGTTCAGGTGGCCATGAAGGACAGCTACGGCCAGTTCGCGCGGTTGCATCTCAACAATCAAGGGGTCGTGCGAGCCTGACGCGCCGCATGGACAGCGCGTCGCCCCTCGAACGCCTGCTCAGACGCGATCGGCTCATCACGATCGCGGGTCTGGTGATACTGTGCCTGCTGGCCTGGCTTTATATAGTCGCGGGTGCAGGGCTCGACATGAATGCGTGGGAGATGTCGAGGCTCGCATTGTTCCCACACTTGCAAACCGGCGACACGACCTCCGACATGCCGGGCATGGATATGAGCGGGATGGCCATGGAGGCGGAACCTCGGATCTGGGGGATGCCAATCTGGACGCTGATGATCGCCATGTGGTGGATCATGATGGTCGCCATGATGTCGCCGAGCGCCGCGCCGACTGTCCTGCTCTATGCGCGCGTGCACCGTCAGGCGCTCACGCAGGGTCAGATCCAGGACAAGCTGGCGCCCACCGGCGTATTTATGGCGGGCTACCTCCTGGTCTGGCTGGGATTCTCCATTGTGGCAGCCGGCCTGCACTGGCTGCTCGAACGCGAGGCATTCGTCTCAACGACGATGAGTTCGCAGAGCCGCTGGCTTTCGGGTATCGTCCTAATCGCCGCGGGCCTGTATCAATTGTCGCCGCTCAAGAGCGCCTGCCTGTCGCATTGCCGGGCGCCGACGGCATTCCTTTCCAGCCACTGGCGTCCCCACGCGCTTGGCGCGCTGCGTTTGGGCGTACTGCACGGGGCCTTTTGTGTCGGATGCTGCTGGATGCTGATGGCGCTGTTGTTCGTTGGTGGGGTGATGAATTTGGTGTGGATCGCCGCGCTTGCCGTTCTGGTGCTGGTTGAAAAGGTGTTTCCTGCCGGCCAATGGGTTGGTCGCGCCGCCGGAATCGCCTTGATCGCCTGGGGCAGCGCGACGCTTATCATCTGATGACCGGGCAACATCCTGCCGCAACCGTATTACAAGGTTCTAGTGGCGCTGGATCACTTTAAAAGTGTCTCGCTGTGGGCGTGACACTCCCATCCATTCGACCCGCGTATCCAGACAGAACTATCGGCTGCTCTCATATCTTGCGACTTGCCGTCCATCTTGACGCTCTGCCGAACTGTATATGCAATGAGCGCAATATCCGGGGAGGGTGTGGATACTTCGACATCTTCGAAGACATAGGATTCGAGGCTCCATTTTCCTTCCTCGGTCATCTTCCCCATTTTCTCTTTCTCGATACGCATAACGCCCTGTGTGCCGGTAACGAGGGCAGTCTTTCCCGAGAGTTCCGAAGTGCGGCGGCCGTCTTTCGCCTTCATCGCGTCCCAATAGGATTTCTCGAGGGCCACGATTTCGTCCTTCGTTGGCATGGCATGAGCGTTCATCACTTCCTCCTACAATATTGTATTACCGCAAAACGCTCTACATTCGCCTCAAGTTCCAGCAAGGCCGCGCAACGATCCCCTGCAGGTAGCCGGTTTGACGTGCCGCAACCGTATTACGAGGGTAGAAAGGAAAAACTCGCCGAGAGAAGCACAACAAGGATGATTGCAAACACAACTATTTCAAGAAGCCAGGATCTATTGTCGTTCATTATCATTTCTCGAGCGGCGCTTCACTGCACGGCCCACTGCTGAAAACAGTATAGTCTATCTTCTCGCGTTCCAGCGCACCTTAATTCTGGCTTGTCATTGAAGCCGGTTCATGGTTCCAAACATAGAAAGCGATGCACGCTTCTGTTCATTTCCCATTCATGTTGACGACTTATTTTTTAAGGCACGGGGCATGTTGAAAAGGAGGTATCTTGCATGTCACTCAAATCAGGACTTTCTGCACTTGTTTTAATCGGTGGATTGTTCTCGTTCGGTGCGCCAGCCATGGCGGCTCCGATCACACCCGCGACCGGGTCGCCGGAAGTATCGACTCCGGTCGAGCAGGTGGGTTGGCGTTGTGGTCGCGGATGGCACGTGAACCGGTGGGGACGCTGTGTTCCCAACCGAAGAGTTGCGCGGTGCGGCCCCGGTTGGCATGTCAACCGCTACGGAAATTGTGTGCGGAATCGTCCGGTATACCGGGCATGTCCACGCGGATTTCACTTAACGCCACGCGGATTCTGCGTACCCAACTAACAACATATCTGCAGCCGGCGTCCTGATGAAGGGCGCCGGCGTTCGCCAGCGATCATAGAATTTCGGGGAACCATATTGTCGTTGATCGGTTCATCTTTTACAGTGAAAGGATGGCGCAATGGACAACAAACCTTCAGAATCCCCGGTCCGTGAAACAACGAATGAAGCGCGCCAGGGGCCACTCGGACGGCCAGTACTAAACGTGCTGATCGTAGCGCTCCTCCTCGCGCTTGTCGCATGGGGCGCGGCTGAATTGTATGGCGAGCGCGTCGACAACGCGGCAGGAGTTGGAAGCAACGGCAGCGCAGAGCAGAGCGCACCCCCGGCAGCGTCTTCGACAGATCAGCCTGTAACGAACACTCCGGTCGACCCCAACCCCACGCCTCAAACGGGCTCCGGGGGAGATACTCAAACGAAAAACCCGGCCCCGGCGAATTAGTCCAGGTACGATTGTTGACCGACTGTCGGCGAGACGAAACGATCGCTTCGCTTATGAAGGAATGATCGATGACGAAGGATATAACCGAGATTGCCCGCGCCAGCTATGAAGCCTACGTCGCAAAGGACCGTGCGGCGATAGAGGCGCTGATTGCCGAGGACTTTCACTTCACCAGTCCACTCGACAACCGGATTGACCGCGCCACCTATTTCGCGCGTTGCTGGCCGAATAGCGAGATGGTCGAGGGTTTCGAGTTCATTCACCTCGTGCCCTACGCTGACAAGGTCTTTGTTACCTATGAAGGAAGCAACACCGACGGCCATCGGTTTCGCAACACGGAGATCCTGGTGGTGCGCGATGGCCAAATCACCGATGCGGAAGTCTATTTCGGCTGGTCAATTCCGCACGAGGCAAAGCATGGCGAATTCATTCGCAGCGAGCAGGCGTGAACAGAAATCTGCCGGTCAATGCAACAACCAGCCGAAACCTACCGCAAGTGCAACGCCGATAAGGAACACGGGGCCATAGACATGATATGACCAGTCATTGTGGCGCATCTCTTGCCGCTTCCCCCATGATTGGTGCGTCACGCATTCCGAACCCTTCATTTTGACCGCCATCGGCAATAAAAGAGGCTGCCGTCTGCAGCCAGGTTCCCAGGGTGCTGCCGCACATGCTGCAGTGGATGACCGTTGAGTTTGTTATACCATGGGGTATGTGGAGATAGATTTCTCCGCAATCAGGGCATGAAAGTTTGAAATTGGGTCTTTGGGGCATGTCTGTGCTCCCACCTGGCTGGAGCACATGGGCTCTCAATCGCCGGTATGCCGTTGATTAGTCCAGCGACGCGGCCATTAAAAAACTCATTTCGGGCTCGCGTCAACTCCCTGTCTTGCAGCGGACAGTTGATCGGGACCGGAATCGGCTGATAGATGGCGAAACCCCGAAATTGTTTTCGTACCGATTTTTGCTTTGAAAGCCACAGGAGTGGCGATAGTGTCCACACTCTGCTGACCAGCAGGGATCCAATCCCGTCAATCGATATGAGATTATGAAGAGTTCGCATAGACGCGTCGTTGTTACCTCGCCTTTCTTCGATGAAGAGGCGCACGCCTACCTTAAACAGCATGGGTGCGAGGTTGATATCGTCCAATGGCAAAAGGGTGAGGGCGATGGCAGCTTGGCAACGCGGCAATTGGCCAGCCTGCTTGAAGGCGCATCCGGCTGGATCGTCGGTCAGGCTTATGTCACACGCGAACTGCTGACCGCTCTGCCGGATCTACAGGTTCTGGCGCGGCGCGGGGTGGGTTATGACCGGGTCGATGTCAATGCTGTCAGAGACCTCGGCCGTGTCCTCACCATCGGCGCGGGCGGTAACGATGCTTCGGTCGCCGACCACACCATCGGCTTGATGCTTGCCGTCGCCCGTCGCCTGCGTGAATCGCAAAACCGCATGCTGGCGGGCAACTGGTCCATTCTGACAAGCTCCGACCTTTCCGGGAAAACCGTCGGCATCATCGGGCTTGGCCGTATAGGCAAGAGCCTGGTGCAACGCTTGAAGGGTTTTGAAACGCGCATTCTTGTCTGCCACCCCCGTCCCGACCGGGAATATGGCGAAGGCAACGGCATCACCTATGTCGATATGCAGACGCTCCTCCGGCAGAGCGATGTCGTCAGTGTGCACGCTCCCTTGTCCCCGGAAACGCGGTTCCTCATCGATAGTGCCGCGCTTGCGCTCATGAAGCCTACCGCCATTTTGATCAACACCGCGCGTGGCGGGCTTGTCGATGACCGGGACCTTCTGGCTGCATTGAAGGGTGGCCGGATCGCCGGGGCAGGGCTGGATGTCTATGTCAGTGAAGGCGATCCCGCCTTCAAGCCGGTTTCGGACGAACTTGTCGCACTGGCCAATGTGATCGCCACGCCGCATTCCGCCGGCTCGTCGGTGGAGGCTCTCGCCCGAACCAACATGATTGCGGCAAAAACCGTCATTTCAGTCTTCGACGGCGAAAAGCTGCCTGAAGCATGTGTCATCGCCGATGGACGGAAACCCGCAGCAGCAGGGTGACGTTTCGAAGGCGACGTTCGTCGACGGGCGGGACTTCTGTATCGAAGACATATATTGTAAACTGCCTTACCGAACATCCATGTCGCGTGGCAGTTCATGCGAAGCCTTTTCCGGACAGATTTTGAAACGATATCCCTTGAAAACCATTGCTGCCCCGATCGTCCATCAGCCACTTACAGAAAGCGCTCGATCAGTCCTGAAAATGATCTCGCGTTCCGGACCGGTCACGAGGCCGCAACTGAGCGCCGCGCTGGCTTTTTCCAAGCCAACAATGTCCGCCGCCGTCGGCGAACTCGAAGCCCATGGGCTTGTAGCCTCGAATGGTGTCGCAAGGGGGGCCGTTGGCCGCACCGCGGTGACGTATGGGCTCGGTGCGGAGGCCGGTTTTGCGATTGGCGTCGATTGTGGCACCACCCAGATCCATGCGATGGCGTCGAAGCTCGATGGTCAGAATTTTGTCGAGTTGCAGCAGCCGGTCGGCGTTGATGGCGAAAACCCGGTGCAGCGGTTCCGGGCAATCGAAACGGCGATCGAATCTCTCTTGTCGCAATGCGGGAAAAGCCACGGGCCGCTACGGGTAATCGCGATTGCTCTGCCCAATATAATCTCGCAGACACTCGAGCGGCTTCCAGCACGTGATGATTTTGCGCAGACGCTACAGAGGCTGCAAGACGCCTACAATGTGCCGATTGTGGTCGAGAACAATGTTAATTGCGCAGCGCTGGCGGAATATCACGAGGGAGCGGCCAAACATCATTCCTTTGCCATTTATCTGCAGATCGGCGTCAAGGTCGGTGTAGGGATTGTCCTGGATGGCAAGCTGTTTCGCGGGTTTCGCGGCGGTGCGGGCGAGGTCGGGCATTTGCCTTTCCCCTGGTCCGAAACGGAGAAGCCCCGCTTCCAGCACGTTGAAACCTACCTCGGTTCGGTGCAGCTCCTGCAGCGTTGCAAGGAGAATTGGCCTGCATCGGAGGGGGAGCCTCCGCTCTCGACGGCAGAGCTGTTTTCACGCGCGCAGACTTCCGGTCATGCCCGGTCCTGCATCCAACGCCACGCGAACGATATCGGCAATCTGGTTGCATCCTGCGTCAGTATACTCGATCCCGAGCTCGTCGTACTCGGGGGGGGTGTCGGACAGAATGCGATCCTGCTCGAAGGTGTCGACAAGGTCGTGAGGGAGCTTTGCTGGCCGGTGGAGATCAGGGTCAGCGAACTTTCAAACCAGGCGACGGTGCTTGGCGCGGTGCGTCTGGGCGTTGATTTCGCCATGGCCGGTTTGCTCGGGGAAGACAGCAGCGCTGCCTTCCTTTTTCCGGGGACTTTGGCGGAACCTGTCCGCCAATAGTTTCCTTCACGAAACAGCGAGCTTGGTGTCCGGCTGCCGGTAACGGAAGTTGCAGACGGGGAGCCCCGCATCCTCGGAGAGCGTGGCGATAATCAGCTGCGCCGGAATGGCCTGCAGGATGGCATCGCCAATACCGGGACTGAATGCGGGCACGTTGATGACGACGAGATTGTCGGCGTCAGTCACGTCGCTGCGACTTGTGATCAACACCGCCGGAATGGCGAAGCCGGCAAGGTCCCTGGCAAGCTGCACTTCCCGGCCATCGCCAAAAAGGATGACGCCGCTATCCTTGTCGTTCGGTTCCATCGGGCCATGCAGGAAGTTCAGCGTGTCCCAATCCTGGGCCGAAATACGGGCCGCCTCGCGGATCAGCAGCGATATATATCCCGCCGTACCATAGGCGCAGCCTGCGCCAACGCAGTCGATGGCCTTGCGGTTGCCAAGCATCTTCGCGGCCTTTTCGACCTGCGGTTTGACCGTTTCGAGAACCGATTTTGCGGCCGAGGGCAGCGCCGTCCAATCGGTACCGGAAGGGCGCCCGGCCTTGTCTGCAAGCAATGCCGCCGTCAGCAACGAGCCAAGATAGCTGGTGGTGTTCGGACCGCTATCCATGCCGCTATTCGTCGGGATCATGTGATGAACGACCTTGGAGAGCGGCGTTCCGCTTGCCGTTGCGATACCGTAGGTCGGCTTGTCCGGGCGCACTTCCATCGCCTTCGCCGGCTCGATACTGCGGCCGGAAGCGGAAAATGCGATATAGGCATCGCCCGCATCGATGGATGGGTCGTAAAGGTCGGTCGCCGCAAGCGCAAAGGCACGCATCCCTTGATTGCGCATCTGCGCCGCCGCAACGACCGCCGCGTAGAGACTGGCGCCGATGCCTGCGAGGACGATCGTTCCCGATTTCAGCGGCTCAAGATCGATCGTATCCAGCGTCCTGGAAACGCTGTTCAGGCAGGCTTCGAGAGCGGCGGGCTGCAGGGCGATAGCTTCGCGGTAGGGGACTCTGTCGGTCATTTTTCATTCCGTATGCTGATGAGATTTATGGGCCGGAAGACGCGATGCCCTCCGGCCTTGAGAGAAGGCTGCGTCAGTCGAGCTTCAGATAGTCGGCGAAGCGGGCGGCGTCGTTGATGGTGATCTTGTCGAGCTTGTTTTCGCCAAGACCCCATTTGTCGAAGATTTTGGCGTAGGAGCCGTCATCGATCATCGATTGAAGCGTGGCGGCGAGGGCGTCGCGCAGCTGGTTGCTTTCCTTGCCGACGAGCACGGCCTGATACCCGACGGCGTATTGCGCACCGGGAACGAGTTCGATCTTCTTGTTGCCTTCCGGCTGATGCTGCAGGCTGTAGGCGGCAACGCCGGTCGTATCCATGGATAGATCGACGCGCCCGCTCTGCAGCGCGATCTTGATCTGGTCGTTGGAGGGGAACTGCATGACGTTGAGCGGCTTGTCCGCTGGGCACAGGCCTTTTTGTTTGTCGAGCAGTTCGAGCGGAATCGAGCCCTGGACCGCGCCGGCATTCAGACCGCAGGCATCCTTCAACTTGTGGATGTTCTTGGGGTTGCCCTCGAGCACGATGATGCTGGTGCCCTCAAGCATGTAGTTGACGATATCCACGATCTTTTCACGCTCGGCGAAATCGCCGAAAGCCGACATGCCGATGTCGAAGCGGCCGGCCTGTATGCCCGGAATGATGCTGGCGAACTGCGCCGGCATGTCCGTGAACTTCACGCCAAGACGCGTGCCCATCTCGTCGCGCAGCTCGCGCTCCAGTCCGATGATGGTCTTGTTGTCCTCCCCATAAAAATCATAAGGCGGCGTTTGCGGTTCGGTTCCCACCTTGATCTCGCCCGCGGTCTTGATTTTCTCCGGAAGCATGTCGTGCAGCTTCTGGTCGGTGCCGGCGGCAAAGCCAGCCGTACCCGCCATGAGGATGGCGATGGTGGCAAGAGACAGTTTCAACAATCTGGTATTCATGGCATTCCCCTTTTCTTGATGCACGTGAAAGACGTGCGGCCTTCAGACAAATGGTTGCCGGTCCGGTCAGTGCATTCGTCTGAGAAATGTTTTGGTTCGCTCGTGCTGCGGCGCGTCGATGACCTGCCGCGCCGGGCCTTCTTCGACCACGACGCCCTGATCCATGAAGATCACGCGGTCGGCGACCTCCCGTGCAAAGGCTAGTTCGTGCGTGACGACGAGCATGGTCATGCCATCGGCCGCAAGCTTGCGCATGACCGCCAGCACTTCGCCGACGAGTTCCGGATCGAGGGCCGAGGTGGGCTCGTCGAACAGCATCAGCTTCGGGTTCATGGCAAGTGCGCGGGCAATGGCGACCCGCTGCTGCTGGCCCCCGGAAAGCTGGTAAGGATAGGCATCCTCCCGACCCTCGAGATCGACGAGCTTCAACAACTCCCTGGCACGGGAGAAGGCCTGTTCGCGCGATTGGCCGCGGATCAGCATCGGTGCCTGCGAGATATTGGTGAGCACGTCATGATGCGCGAAGAGATTGAATCGCTGGAACACCATGCCGATGTCCTGGCGCTGCCGAGCGAGTTCCTTGCCGCTCATCTCGTAGAGCAGGCCATGGCGCTCGTTGTAGCCGATCAAATGGCCGTCAACGAGGATGCGCCCGCCGCTCATGCGTTCGAGATGGTTGATACAGCGCAGGAATGTCGATTTGCCGCTCCCCGACGGGCCGAGCAGGCAGACGACTTCGCCCTTGCGGATCGTCAGGTTGATCCCCTTCAGGACTTCGTGCGCGCCGAATGACTTGCGAACGTCGAGAGCTTCCACCATAGCGCCGCTGGTCGTGAATTCTGGTTGCTGGGTCATCCATTGCTCCCTTCGGCACGAAGCAGGCGCAGGGCAGCACGCCAGGCCATGGGTGCATCGCTGGTGGACCGGCCAAGCCGGCGTTCGATCACGTATTGCAAGCTCGAAGCGACCGTCGTCATCACGAGGTACCAGATGCTGGCAACGATCAGCAGTTCGATGATGAGGAAGTTCTTGGCGTAGATGTTCTGGGCGCGGGTCAGGAGATCCTGCGCCGCCACCACCGAAACCAGTGAGGTCGTCTTCAGCATCGAAATCGTCTGGTTGCCGATCGGCGGGATGATGACCCGCAGCGCCTGCGGAAAGATGATGCGCAGCATCGACTGGGTCGGCGTGTACCCTAACGCCTTCGCGGCCTCCTGCTGGCCGCTGTCGACCGCCATCAAGCCGCCGCGCATGATTTCCGCCATGTAGGCCGCTTCGTTGAGGCTGAGGGCCAGCAAGGCGGCGACAAAGGCGGTGATGATCGAGTTCGTATCGAAATGGATCGAGCCGATATCGATACTCGGGATGAAGAGCTGGATGTTGAACCAGAAGATGATCTGGACGAGCAGCGGCGTGCCGCGGAAGAACCAGATGTAAAGACTGGCAAAGCCGCTGACGATCGCGTTCGGCGAGAGACGCATCATCGCCAGCACACCGCCGGCAACGATACTGATCAGCATCGAAAGCACCGTGAAAAGGATGGTGAGCTTGATGCCTTCGAGAATGGTTTCGTCGAAAAGATATTGCGGGATCGCCGACCATGTGATGTGGCGGCTCATGATGACCATGGCCAGTAGAAAGCCAACGATCGCGATGAGGAGGATGGCAATCACCCATTGGCCCCAGTTGCGCGCAGGAATAATCCTTTGTTCGCTCATGCCGCCCTCCAGTCGTCTTCGTTAGAGATGGTGCCGGCTATATGGGGAAGCGGCAGATAGGCCGGACGCTCTCCCGCCTGCAGTTGCCGCGCGAGTGCCATGGCGCCGACCACCGGCGGTTCCCGCAGAAGCGTCAATCTCCAGTCCGGTGCGACGGTCGCGAGTGCCGATTGAAACGCTTCGAAAAGACGAGGCTGGCGCGTGATGACGCCGCCCCCCGTAACGATATCGTTCCCCGGTGCGCCGCGATCGATCAGGCGCGAGACCAACGCCGCGAGCGCCTTGCCGCCTTGTGCTATGACATCGAGAGCGAGCGCCGATCCGGCATCGGCTGCCGCGAAGACCAGCGGTACGAAACTGCCAATCCTGGCGGCGCTTCCCTGATCGCCGAGCGCACGCCCGAGTTCAACGGGATTGTCGATGCCAAGTGCCTGAAGCAGGCTGCGGCCCAGCGGCTCCAGAGGTTCGCCCGAATCGAGCGATCTGCGCACTGTGCGTGCTGCCTCCCGGACCAGACCGGCGGCGCTGCCTTCGTCGCCGAGATACCATCCCCAGCCGCCGGCGGCGATCATGCGCCTGTCATCGCTCCGGGCAACGGCGATGGAGCCTGTGCCGCAGATAACAGAGATGCCGACATCCTTGCCTGCCGCTGGAAGAAGCAGTTCTGAATCGTTGAGGACAAGTACAACCGTTGCCGGCAGCAGCTGCGCAAGCCGCTGTTGAAAAGCCCCGCATTCCTCGTCGGTATCGCAGCCATGCGAACCCGCAACCAGAACTCCGGGCAGTTTGCCTCCGGTCACTTTCGTCAAGGCTGCAACGAGCGTGGCTGCGTCGGCTTCAGCGTTTTCCCGCGCTCGCCACTCAGAGGTCGGCATCGATATATCGGAGACCGCCAGGCCGTTGGCCGCCATCATTTGCGTCTTCGTTCCGCCTATATCGATTCCCACGAGCATGGATGCGCCTTCACGAAATTCATATTATTAGGTAACTTACCTAATTAATTGAGTTTGGCAAGAAGCGTCTCAAACAAACTTCATGGATGGGTCGACTTGCGGGGCGCAATGCCCGCACCGGCAAACTAATTGCAGCGCAGTTGCAAAAAGCCGTAATATTTGCGCAATTGGGGTCGCTGATGCCCGCACCGCTGGCCGAATCAGGCAGTGAACACGGTGGAACAATTTCATGACGACAAGCGACGTATGGACTTTTATTCGCGCCCTGATCACAAATCCATCGCGAGTCAGCGCGATCGCTCCCTCCAGTGCGGCTTTGGCAAGGCTCATCACCAGCGAAATCGGTGCCGGTTCCGGTCCCGTCCTCGAACTTGGCCCGGGCACCGGCGTTTTTACGGATGCCTTGCTGGCGCGGGGTGTTAGCCCCGGTAACCTGACGTTGATCGAATACGGTGCTGAATTCGCAAGATTGTTGCAGACGCGCTTCCCGGGTATGCGAATCCTGCAGATGGATGCCTCACAGCTCGGCGGACAGGATTTGTTCAAGGCTGAACCGGCGGGTGCCGTCGTCAGCGGCCTGCCGTTCCTGAGCATGCCCGACAAGGTCGCGGCTATTCTCAACGGAGCCTTCAGCAATCTGCGCAACGATGGCGCGTTTTACCAATTCACCTATGGCTTTCGCTGTCCGGTGCCGACAGCTGTATTGGACGAACTTGACCTCGAGGCCGTGTGCATAGGCCGCGCCTTCTGCAATCTGCCCCCGGCGGCTGTCTACCGCATCACGCGCCGCGGTGTGGAGATCAAGCAGACGATTGGATAACGATCTGCTCCCCAACCGATCACACAAAATCACGTAACGATCAAATTTATTGGCTTGTCACCCGATGACGCGGCGATAATGTCCCGCCGATGATCCAACCTGCCGCATCTCCCGTTCGTTTCGCTCTTGGCGGTCTGGTGGCCATGGCGGTTGGCATGGGTATCGGCCGGTTCATCTTCACACCGATCCTCCCCGGCATGATGAGCGAGCTTGGCCTGACACCGGGCGACGCCGGTCTTATCGCCTCGGCCAATTATTTCGGTTATCTGCTCGGCGCGATCATCGCCGGTTTCGGCTGGGCGTCGGGCATCGAGCGACCTTTGGTCTATGTGTCTCTCGCCGCAAGCGCCGCGCTTTGTTTCGCCATGAGCGTCAGCGATGGAGTGATGCTCTTTTCCATCATCCGTTTCTTTGCAGGCGTTGCCAGCGCCTTCATGCTGGTATTCACCGCAACGATCGTCTTCAGTCATCTCGCCGCCGCAAACCGGCAAGATTTGCAGGCGATGCATTTCGGCGGCGTTGGCACCGGAATAGCGATTTCATCTCTGCTCGTTGCTTTCAGTTCGGCCACCGGCCATGGCTGGCGGGAAGACTGGATCGGCGCGGCCGTTCTTTCCGCTCTCGGCCTCATCGCCGTCTTCGCGCTGATACGGCAAGGCCCGGTGCGCAGCGGTTCGGCTGCAACGGAGCCGCCCATCGTCTGGACGCCGGAATTCATCAAGATCAACATTGCCTATGGCCTGTTCGGCTTCGGCTACATCATTACCGCAACGTTTATCATCGCCATCGTTCGCTCAAGCCATGGCAGCCCGTGGATGGAAGCGCTGGTCTGGTTCGTGACAGGCACTGCGGGCGCCATATCTGTCTGGCTCTGGACACCGCTCTTGCGGCGTGCCGGTCCGTTTGTCGCGCTCGCTCTGGGGTGTGCTGTTCAGGCGATAGGCGTCGCAGCGAGCGTCGTCCTGCCATCGCCGGCCGGGCCCTTGCTGGGCGGTCTCCTCCTGGGGCTGACGTTCATCGTCATCACCGCCTTCGGCTTTCAGGCTGGACGGGTGCTTCTGCCGCATTCACAACGCCGCGTCATGGCGGTGATGACCGCCGCATTCGGTATCGGCCAGATCATCGGACCGCTGATCGGCGGATATGTCGCCAACATCACCGGCGACTTCACCATCGCCACGCTTGCTGCGGCAGCGGGTCTCGTTGTGGCGGCGCTCTTTGCATTTTCCGCTGGGCGTCAAAAGCGTTGATAAGCAACTGATTGACCGGATTATTCTAACATTGAGCGTGGTTCGACAGGCTCACCATGAGGAGGTTGGGTTGGTTGCAGGTATAGCCGGCAGGACCCGATGATCTGAAACCTGCAATCTCTGGCTCCTGCAATCTCTGGCTCCTGCAATCAACCCAACACCCTCATGGTGAGCGTGTCGAACCACGCACAGCTGTTGCGCAGCAGTGTTAGCGCCACATAGCCAAATCATTACAGCAATTTAATTACGACGGTTTCTTCTTTGCCCTATTCATGCTGTTAAAGTCGTGCAACTCGTAACACCACCAAACTGCAGACTTTTCACTCGAGGAACCCGCCACGTGTTTGTCTCATTCTTTCCCAGGCCAAAGCTCTTTTTCATTTCCGCGATACTTTGGGCCTTGGCGGCCATCTTCCTCTGGTATTTTGGTGGCCAGCAGTTTGGCGGCAATTTTGGTCTGCCACCCGCCGCGCCGGGTACGCCGGCGATTGTCGGCGTTGCACTCTTTGTGTCGAAGCCATTTCTCTGGTTCTACATTTACTACGCCGCCGCAACGTTGTTGTTCTATGCTTTTTGGGCGTTCTACAGTCCGCATCCATGGCAAAACTGGTCCGTCCTCGGCTCCGCATTGATCATCTTTGCCACCTATTTTTCCGTTCAGGTCAGCGTTGCTTTCAACGCGTGGTACGGGCCGTATTATGATCTCATCCAGGCGGCGCTCGCCAAAACGACCCCCGTCACCGCCGAACAGTTATATCTCGGCCTCGTAGATATCTCGGGTATTGCGTTCGTGGCGGTCACGATTGGCTCGATAAATGCCTTTTTCATCAGCCACTATATCTTCCGCTGGCGCACGGCTATGAACAATTTCTACATGGAGCATTGGGAACAGCTTCGGCATATCGAGGGTGCCTCGCAGCGCGTTCAGGAAGATACCATGCGATTTTCCACGACCGTGGAAGGCCTCGGTGTCAGTCTGGTTCGCTCGGTGATGACATTGATCGCTTTCTTGCCCGTGCTGTTCACGCTTTCCAAGGAAGTAACCGAACTTCCGATCATCGGCGAAATACCCTTTGCGCTGGTATGGGCCGCGGTAGGCTGGTCCCTGTTCGGGACGGTTTTTCTCGCTGTGGTCGGGTACAGATTGCCAGGGCTGGAGTTCCGCAATCAGCGTGTCGAGGCGGCATATCGTAAGGAATTGGTATACGGCGAGGACGATGAGAGCAGGGCACAGCCACCGACGATGGCCCAGCTGTTTTCGAATGTCAGGAAAAACTATTTCCGTTTGTACTTCAACTATCTGTATTTCAATGTCGCCCGCATCCTCTATCTCCAGGCCGACAACATCTTCTCGCTGCTCGTGCTCATCCCTTCGATCGCCGCGGGCAAACTTTCGCTGGGGTTGATGACGCAGATATCCAACGTGTTCGACCAGGTGCGCGAGTCGTTCCAGTATCTCGTCAATTCATGGTCAACGATCGTCGAATTGCTGTCGATCTACAAACGTCTACGCGCCTTCGAATCGGTGATCTACGACGAACCCTTGCCCGAGATTGACCAGCATTATCTGCGGACACAAGCCGAAGAAGCTTGAGAGCCGCGTTAGTGGGCGGTCAGATACCGCCGCTCGCGGCAGGTTTCACCAGTTCCGCGCCGGCGACCGGCATTGTTCCGCCAGTCTCCTTCAAATATTCGCTGTAAGTCGTGCAACGCACGTCCGCTTTGACGCAAACCTCGCTGGTGAAACGCTCCAGCGCACGCCAATAAGCATCGCCATTCATCAGCGTAAAATGCAGGCCGATCTGGAACGGAATGCGCTTTCCCTCATACTGGCGCTCAAAGGCGCCCTTGAAGGCGTCGTAGGCGCGGTTCTCGAATTCGTCGAGGTGATCGGGGCGCTCCACTGCCCCCGAATGGCGCACGAAGAGATTATAGTCCATGGCGATGACGGGCTTGTTCTTCGGCCCCTCGTCGATCGTCGGCAGTCCGAATTGGTAGAGGCCGCCGGCATGCAGCGGCAGAGCCGGACCGCGCGATACACCGCTGCCGTCGAAGACATAGCCCTTGTCCCTCAACGCTGAAAGCAGTGCGGGACCTTCCGAAAGATAAGGCGCGCGGAACCCGCGTATTTCCGTATCGACGAAGTGCTTCCAGCCTGCTGGCTCCGGGTCGCTGCCATATTTGCTCCAGGCATCGCCGAGCACCTGTTTGTATGTCGTCAATTCATGTTCCCAGTCCGCCTTCGACCAGGTCTTGCCGTCGAAATGCCCGCAGGCATGGCTGGCGATCTCATTGCCTTCATTGCGAGCCCGCCAGATATTGTCGAGGCGCTGGGCAATATCCTCCTTCGAGGTGGCAAAGCCGATGTTGGAGCGTCCCGCCGGTTCATTCGGCGCCTGGTAGGATTTGCGGTCGTCGCGATCGATCAAAAATACGCAGGAGAGGAAATAGGTGAATTTGGCGTTTGAACGTTGTGCCAATGCCCGGCTGCGGTCCCAAAGTTCGTTGCTGCCGGAATTATCAAACGAGATCAGCACGTATTGCGGCTTGGCGCCAATCGAACCGCGCAGCTCCACCCCGCTTGTTGCCAGGGCAGGCACAGATAATGAGAACGCGAGGGACGCGGCGAGAACGGTACAGATCGAACGCATGATGCGGGATACGCGGCTCCGGGGGAGGGATGTTTGTGGCTACAGGTGAAATGTGGCGATGATCGGACGCGGCGATCCACCGCAAGCGATACACCTTCTAACCCGTGCCGCATGGGTCTATCTTCCCGCCAGCATTGAGGGAGGCGGTCATGCTGATACTGATTCTTGGGATCATCGTTTTTCTTGGAATTCATTCGGTACGCATCGTTGCGCCGGAATGGCGTCTCGCCAGGATGGAGCAGTGGGGCGAGAACACGTGGAAAGGCCTTTACTCGGTCATTTCGCTCGTCGGTTTCGTGCTTCTCGTATGGGGCTATGGCTTGGCCCGGCCCGACGCTCCGGTGCTCTACGAGCCACCAGTCTGGATGAAGCACATCACCGCGCTGCTGATGCTGTTCGCCTTCATTTTCCTCGGTATATTCATCGCAAAAGCCGGCCGCATGAAACCCGCGCTGAAACATCCGATGCTGATCGCCATCAAGACCTGGGCGCTGGCACACCTCCTCGCCAATGGCGATCTTGCGTCGCTCATCCTGTTTCTGTCGTTCCTGGCCTGGGCCGTCGTCGATCGCATCGCCATCAAACGGCAGGAGCGGGCAGGGCTTGCGGCGCCCTATATCGTTCCCGGCCCGGTCTCCAACGATGTGATCGGCATTGTCATCGGCCTCGTGCTCTACGTGCTCTTCGTATGGAAATTGCATGCGCTTTTGATTGGCGTTCAGCCGATGTGAACTGATATAGGGGCTATTTTCAACTTAGCCCTTACATCGCGTCACTTTTCCGACTAAAAGCCCCTGAACTCCATGCGCGGACGGCGAGAGCCGCACCGCGTTTTATCAATTGATCCGGTGGCACAAGGCTACCCAGAGGCACCATGACTGACGACGGCTTTTTCCGTGAGGTAAATGAAGAACTGCGCTCCGACAAGGTGAAGGCATTCTGGAAGCGCTATGGCTCGCTCCTGATTGGCGCGGTTGTGGCTCTTGTTGTCGGCACTGGCGTCTTTGCCTTCTACGAGTACTGGACGGAAAAGCAGGCTTCGCAGTCCGGCGATCAGTTTCTCGCCGCACTCAACCTTGTCCGCGACGGCAAGAACGACGAAGCGCTGAAGACCCTCGACCAGCTCGAAAAGGATGGTTACGGCGCCTATCCGGTGTTGGCGCGCATGCGTGCGGCCGGTGTCATCGCCCAGAAAGGCGATCTTGCCGGTGCGGTCGTCGCCTTCGACAAGGTCTCCGCCGATACATCCATTCCGCAGGCCATCCGCGATCTCGCCAAGCTCCGCGCCGCCTTCATCCTCGTCGATACCGGCTCCTATGATGACGTGGCGTCCCGCGCCGAGCCCCTTTCATCCGAAAGCAATCCCATGCGCCACTCCGCCCGCGAAGCGCTTGGTCTTGCCGCCTGGAAGGCCGGCCGCGGTGCAGATGCGACCAAGCTGTTCCAGCAGATTTCCGATGATCAGGCTGCACCTGCCAATGTGCGCCAGTTTGCCGATACCATGCTTGATCTGTTGAAGAGCACCGGCGCCACACCTGCCGCTGCCGCCGGCTGAAGAACAGGAATTCAATGAGCTTTACCGTCGCAATAATCGGCCGTCCGAATGTCGGTAAGTCCACGCTGTTCAACCGGCTCGTCGGCCGCAAGATCGCGCTTGTCGACGACCTGCCCGGCGTCACCCGCGATCGCCGCGTCCATGGCGCCAAGCTTTATGATCTGAAGTTCGATGTCATCGATACGGCAGGCCTCGAAGAGGTCGACAGCGAATCGCTCGAAGGCCGTATGCGCGCTCAGACCGAACTTGCCATCGGCGAAGCTGACCTCGTCTTCTTCCTTGTCGATGCCAAGGCCGGCATCACTCCGACCGACGTGACCTTCGCCGATCTCGTGCGGCGTGCAGGCAAGAAGGTTATTCTGGTCGCCAACAAGGCGGAGGCGCGCGGCGCTGAATCCGGCATGTACGATTCCTATGCGCTCGGTCTCGGCGAGCCGACGCCGATTTCGGCCGAACACGGCCAGGGTTTCCCGGACTTGCGCGATGCCATTGTCGAAATCATGGGCGAAGAGCGTGTCTTCCCCGATGAGCACAAAAAGGATGATGCAGGCGATAGCATCGCCGTTACCATCCCTGCGGTTCCGCGCTCGCTCGATGAACTGATCGGCGATGATATCGATGATCCCGACGCCGACGATATCCCGGCCTATGATGCGTCGAAGCCGCTGCGCATCGCGATTGTCGGCCGCCCCAACGCCGGCAAGTCCACTCTCGTCAATACCATGCTTGGCGAAGACCGGCTGCTCACCGGTCCCGAAGCCGGTATCACCCGCGATTCCATTTCCGTCGATTGGGAGTGGAACGGCCGCAAGATCAAGCTTTTCGACACCGCTGGCCTACGCCGCAAGTCGCGGGTTCAGGGCAAGCTCGAAAAGCTTTCCGTCGGCGACGCGCTGCGTGCCATCCGCTTTGCCGAAGTCGTCATCATCGTGCTCGACGCGACGATCCCCTTCGAGAAGCAGGATCTGCAGATTGCCGATCTGATCATCCGCGAAGGTCGGGCGCCGGTCATCGCGTTCAACAAATGGGATCTCGTCGAAAACCGCCAGATGGTCCTCGCTGACCTGCGCGAAAAGACCGAGCGCCTCCTGCCACAGATTCGGGGCATCCGCGCCGTGCCGATCTCGGGTGAGCGCAACCAAGGCATCGACAAGCTGATGGCTGCTGTTGCCTCGACGGACGAGATCTGGAACCGCCGCATCTCGACCGGCCGCCTCAATCGTTGGCTGGAAGGCGTCCTTGCGCATCATCCGCCACCCGCTGTCGCCGGCCGGCGCCTCAAGATCAAGTACATCACGCAGGTGAAGACACGCCCGCCGGGCTTCGTCATTTCCTGCTCGCGTCCCGATGCGTTCCCGACATCCTATGTGCGCTATCTCGCCAACGGGATTCGCGAGACGTTCGATATTCAGGGTGTTCCTATTCGTCTTGTGCTCCGCACCTCGGACAATCCCTTCGCCGGACGGGCAAAGAAGAAGCGGTAGGGGGAGGATTTTCACTACCGTTCTCCGCACTCCGTTAACCCTCCATCAAGGTTAATGCTTCATTTTTACGACCAGAATTGTTCGGTTGTGAGTGGGGTATCGGCGTGCGTTTCTCTGGATTGTTGCGGGCGTGTTCCCAGCTGAGTAACCGGACAGATCGGAATATCATTGGCCCACTGGTCATCGGAGCGGCGATTTACTTGCTCTCCCCAACCGTCACCGCCTACCAGGACATGGCGAGCATGCTGTCCGGTTCTGAGTCCGGGCAAGGCCGCTGGACTTCCTATCTGGAAAAATCTCCGGCCGGCTCCATCCAGAAGGCCAACATGTCCTTCGTTGACGAAAAAGCGATCACGTCCAGCATACCCGCGAGTGGTATCAATGCTCCCGGCATTGGCCCGATCGTCATCAACGGCTCGCAGAAAGCACCCGGCGCGACACCGGATGAAGATCGTATCAATCGCGCTGAAAAGCAGGGCCGCATCGTCACAATCTCCAAAAAAGCACCGCCCAAGGCGTTCAGCGCCGGTTCTATCCTGCAGCGCCAAAGCATGCTGATTCGCCCGAGCCATGGCGTTGAGGTCGAGATGGCCTTTGCCAAGCCGAAGATTGCCGGCAAGGAATTCGAGATCGCGCTCGCATTCCACAACCGCGCCCCCGACAAGCCTGAACCGGATCTGCCGCCGATGCTGGCAAACCTCGTCAACAACAATCAGCCGGACGTTCTGGCACTCGGTTATGCCCCTGCAGCTCCGGATTATTCCAAGACATCTCCGTTCGACACGATCTTGAATGAGCCGAAACTCCCGGGCCGCTTTATTCCGCAGCTCGGCGCCGGCGACCATGACTGGCTTGCGACGCCCTTGCCCCCCGTCGTATTCACCAAGGAAGAACAGAAATGCCTGGCAACCGCCATTTATTTTGAAGCGAGAAGTGAAAGCGTCAAAGGCCAGGCTGCCGTCGCACAGGTCATTCTCAATCGCGTCCGCAACCCGGCCTATCCAAAAACCATCTGCAAGGTCGTCTACCAGAACGATGACTGGATCAACCGCTGCCAGTTTTCCTTTGCTTGCGAAGGACGTAAACTGAATGTAACGGAGCCCAAGCAGTGGAAAGTGGCGCAGGAAGTCGCCATGGCCGTCACATCGGGGCGGATTTTCCTGCCCGAGATTGGCTCGGCCACGCACTATCACGCGGTCTACGTCCGGGCGATGTGGGCCCACACGATGAAGCGCATCGACAGGATCGGCCAGCACATCTTTTATCGCACCTACGGTGGCGGCTGGATTTGATCCTCGGGCGCTTGGAAACAACGCGAAAGCTGCTATATTCGTTCTGGAGTGGGGAACGAGCTTTCGCCCGTCCCCCGTTCCTCATGTGAAGAATTGGACCTGGAACACGACTTGCCAGCCTGTCCGGGTCCTCTTCAACATAAGGGTGACGCTAAACGGAAATTTCCGCATAGTGCACCTCCAGATTTGAGGGCAGGGCCATTGCCCAAAGGTCGAAGCGGCCATCCCTCCGATGCATCTGCTGGCTCGGTGCTTTCTGCTTTAGCCCTCAAATCGCATGATGCTGTCCGCTTTCATTTACGGTTGGAACGATGCGACCCGCAAGAAACGCAGGGTTGAACCATGCTGCGCGACATCTGGAATTGTCGTGTCTCACCACTCGATTGGGCTCCGTTCAAGCGCCCCACATCTGCACGATCCGCAGGGATTCGACCGCAAAACTTCGATCAAGAGGTGAGACATATAGTCATATTTGGCTAACATATTGAATTTCACCACGAAAATTACCCTTGAGAGTCTCGGGTATGCGCCTTGACTAGCGTGGACCGTAACAATATGTTGCGCGCGACTTCGAAGCGGGGGTGAAGCCTCGCATTCAGCGTGTAAAGGACATGCCATTGGCCACGGGTAAGGATCCCGATAAGTCAGGTTCTGTCGGTAGCACGCCGGGTGCAGGGAAGATGCTGACTTCGGAGGAACTGGAGAGCCGTCGCCGTGCTCTGGGGGCAAGACTTGCTTCTAGAGGTGCAGCGCGAAAGTCCGGTTCAGACGACAAGGGGACGGAAACCGCCTCCGGTGTCGCGCAGGCCATGAAGCTGTCGAGCGAGTTTATCGCCGGCGTTCTGGTTGGTGCGGGGTTGGGCTGGTTAGCTGACCGATTTTTGGGTACTTCACCTTGGGGGCTTATCATTCTGCTCCTCCTTGGTTTTTGTGCTGGAACGCTGAATATCCTGCGCTCTGCGGGACGTGTGGCGGAAAACAGTGGTCTGCAGTCCATCAAGGACGCCGAGCGCGACAAACCGGAATAGCCTTGCGGGCTGATGCTTGCGGGAATGATGCGAGAGAGACGAGGTTACAGTGTCCAACGATCCGATTCATCAATTCCATATCACCAAGTGGATTCCCATTGATCTGGGTGGAATTGATCTATCCTTCACCAATTCGTCTGCCTTCATGGTTGCAACGGTTGGCGTTGCATCGGCATTTCTCTATCTGACCTCCTCCAATCGCGGTCTCATTCCAACCCGCCTGCAATCCATTTCGGAAATGGCCTATGAGTTCGTCGCCTCGACCTTGCGCGAATCGGCAGGCAACGCCGGAATGAAGTTCTTCCCGTTCGTTTTCTCGCTGTTCATGTTCGTGCTCGTTGCCAATATGCTCGGCATGTTTCCTTATTTCTTCACAGTCACCAGCCAGATCATCGTCACCTTTGCGCTTGCTCTTCTGGTGATTGGCACCGTGCTTGCCTATGGTTTTGCCAAGCATGGCTTCAAGTTTCTCGGCGTGTTCATTCCATCCGGCGTACCCGCGCCGCTGCTTTTGCTGGTGGTGCCGATCGAGATCATCTCGTTCCTTTCCCGTCCGATCAGCCTTTCGGTTCGTCTTTTCGCCAACATGCTTGCTGGCCACATCACGTTGAAAGTGTTTGCTGGTTTCGTCGCTTCCTTGAGCGCTCTCGGTGCGCTCGGTATAGGCGGAGCCGTGCTGCCGCTTGCGATGACAGTGGCGCTGACCGGTCTCGAATTTTTGGTGGCTTTCCTTCAGGCCTACGTCTTCACCGTGCTGACCTGCATGTATCTGAACGACGCAGTCCATCCCGGCGGTCACTAAAAAAGACTTCACCGGCGGAGTTCCGCCAAACGCAATCTATCAATGATGAATCGATCTAAAAGGAGTTTAATATGGATCCGGTAGCAGCAAAGTACATCGGTGCAGGTCTTGCTTGTTTTGGTATGGCCGGAACGGCCCTCGGCCTCGGCAATATTTTCGGCAGCTATCTCTCCGGTGCGTTGCGCAACCCTTCAGCAGCTGATGGCCAGTTCGGCCGTCTGGTATTCGGCTTCGCCGTTACCGAAGCTTTGGGCATCTTCTCGCTGCTCATCGCTCTTCTGCTTCTCTTCGCTGTTTAATCTGAACGGCGCTTGATACTAGTGGAGCGGATTTGACATTCGCATCCCGCGTGACATCGGTCTCTCAGGCGAATGTCAAATCCAAAGCTCCACTAGCAAGTTGAATTTGCTAGTGGTCTTTCGATTCTAACATTTGTGAGTGATTGGTATAGGCGGAATGCAAATGTTAGAATCGGACCACTAGCTGCGCTTTGCGTGGCCAGTTTCTTATCTGCAGCAAACCATGTTTGCTGATTTGGGAAACGCCCGACTTCAAGGGGATTATATATGTTTGTGTCTTCGGCGAACGCCGCATCCACAACGGAAACAGTCGCTCAGACCGACACGCATGGTACACCGGAACCGGCTGTACCGGGCGCGACGCCTGACGCCCACGCAGCAGAGACGCACACTGAAACCGGTGTGCCGCATCAGCAAGGTGTTTTCCCGCCCTTCGACTCCAGCCATTTTGCATCGCAGATTCTCTGGCTGGCGGTAACATTTGCCGCATTTTACCTGTTCCTGTCCCGGGTGGTTCTGCCACGCATCGGCGGTATCATCGAAACCCGTCGTGATCGCATCGCGACCGATCTCGATCAGGCTGCTCGTATGAAGCAGGACTCGGATGACGCCTTTGCTGCCTACGAGCAGGAACTGGCCGACGCCAAGAAGAAGGCCGGTGGCATTGCTCAGACCGCCCGCGATGAAGCCAAGGCAAAAGCCGACGCCGAACAGGCGGACATTTCGGCTGCTCTCGAGAAAAAATTGAGCGACGCCGAAGCCAGCATTGCCGCCATCAAGGACAAGGCGATGAAGGAAGTCGGTACGATTGCGGAAGATACTGCAAGCGAGATCGTCAAGAAGATCCTCGGCGGTAGCATCGACAAGGCAAGCATATCCGCCGCGGTCAAAGCTGTTCGGGGCTGAGGAGAACCACAATGGAATTCGACGCAACATTCTATGCCTTGGTCGGTCTCGTCATCTTCCTGGCGCTGATGATCTATCTCAAGGTTCCGGCAGTCGTGAACAAATCGCTCGACGGTCGCGCTGATAAAATTCGCGATGAGCTGGAAGAAGCCCGCCGCCTGCGGGAGGAAGCACAATCCCTGCTTGCGGAGTTCCAGCGCAAGCGTAAGGAAGCCGAAAAGGAAGCGGGCGAGATCGTCGCCGCTGCCGAGCGTGAAGCCCATGGCCTTCTCGAGGAAGCCAAGCAGAAAACCGAAGAATATGTGACGCGCCGCAAGAAGCTCGCCGAGCAGAAGATCGCTCAGGCCGAGACCGAAGCCGTCAACGAGGTTCGGGCTTCCGCCGTCGATATCGCTGTCGCAGCGGCCAGCCATATTCTTGGCAAGAAGGTGGACGCCAAGACATCCGCTGACTTCTTCAAGTCATCGCTGACCGAAGTAAAATCCCGCCTTAACTAAAGCTAAGAACGGGAATTTCGAACGTTCACGAAGCCGCCGAAAGGCGGCTTTCTTTTTAATTCTCACTTTGATCTGAATCCCGTAGATATTTTACGCAGGAATCCTTGAATCTCGCACAAGAGTTGGCGATTCCGATGCAAGAAAGTCCGAATCTGGCGCAAGAATTTCAACCGATGAGTGAAATCTGGTAGTGCCGAGTTGAAATACGAAGGTCTGTTGAGATTCATGTCTGGTCGCGGCAAAAACGGTGGTTTTCGAGTACCGGAGCGCAGCGTACATTTTGGTACGTGAGCACCGCAGCGCAGAAAAACGCCGTTTGCAGGCCGCCATGGCGTGAATGCCAACAGACCTTAGGCTTGGCGCTCTTTCAGCGGCGAGAAGCTGAAGCGGTGCAGACCGACCACCGGACCATGTGCCTCCATGGCATTGCGATGGTACTCCGTCCCATATCCGGCGTGCATTTCCAGACCATAAAGCGGAAAGTATTTGCCGGTCTGTGACATCATCCGGTCGCGTGTCACCTTGGCGAGGATGGAGGCCGCCGCGATCGATACGGAACGTTGATCGCCCTTGATCAGCGCCGTCGCCGGGCAGGGAAGCCCCGGGGCGACGTCGCGCCCGTCGATCAGCGCATGACCCGGAACGATTGCCAGACTGCATACAGCCCGGCGCATCGCTTCGAGCGCAGCTTTCAGAATATCGGTTGCATCGATCACCGGCGCGGAAATGCTCGAAACGGCGCAGGCGAGCGCCGTTTCCGTAATAATATCAAATAGTTCCTCGCGTCGCTGGGGTGTGAGCCGCTTCGAATCGTCAAGGCCTTTTGGTATTTTCTTCGGGTTTAAAATAACCGCAGCCGCTACTACAGGTCCCGCCAGCGGACCACGCCCAGCTTCGTCTATACCGACGATAAGCTC
Source organism: Candidatus Phyllobacterium onerii (assembly GCF_028331445.1). Lineage (GTDB taxonomy): Bacteria > Pseudomonadota > Alphaproteobacteria > Rhizobiales > Rhizobiaceae > Phyllobacterium > Phyllobacterium onerii. The sequence goes on from NZ_JAQMHX010000001.1 coordinate 398,253, forward strand.
AATCCCGCTACGCATAAGCTTTCGCTCACTGGCAAAGTCCGGTTTGCCAGGTTCGATAGGAAGAAGCAGAGAATCAGAACGCGATCGAGCCATGTTGCGACGAGCCTCGCATTCGCTCTGATTCTCTGCAAGCCCCTGGGTAGCTGATGGGGTGGGCTACCCAAGGTCACGTCAGGCTAGAGGGGGCATGCCTGACGGAAATAACTTATTGATTTCGCTGATAATTCATCCCGTTATCGTCATAACGCGTCAAAACCTATAGCAGTGACAATTGTTCGCTTCCGGGGGTGGCCTCGAACAAGTCCGTCCGCAGCCGGCGCTTGTCCACATTGATGCCGAGCCGCTTGGCTGCTATCTCAAATCGCCTGCCGATCTGCCAGGCATAGGGTCCTTCACCGCGCATGCGTTTACCCCATTCCGCATCGTAATCCTTGCCGCCTCGCATTGACCGGACAAGCGAAAGAACGTGGCGATAGCGGTCCGGATAATTGCGTAGCAGCCAGTCTTTGAAGATCGGGCTGACCTCGAGGGGCAGGCGCAAAAGCACATAACCAGCCTCCCTGGCGCCCATGGCGTGGGCACTGTCGAGAATACGCTCGATCTCATGATCATTGAGGCCCGGAATGATCGGGGCAACCATCACGCTCACCGGAATACCGGCATCCGAGAGACTGCGAAGCGCCTGCAAGCGCCGCGTCGGGGTCGAGGCGCGAGGCTCCATCGTACGTGCAAGCTTGCCATCGAGTGACGTCACCGAAAGCGCTACCTTGGCAAGGCCTTTCTCGGCCATGCGTGCAAGAATGTCCTGATCTCGCACAACCAACGCGGATTTAGTAACGATTCCAACGGGATGTTGGTGTGCCTCCAGCACCTGCAGGATGTCCCGCATGATGCGCCATTTCTTTTCCACAGGCTGATAAGGATCAGTGTTCGTGCCGATCGCAATCGTCTTTGCGGTATAGCCGGGCTTGGACAATTCCTTGTCCAGCATCTTCGCTGCATCGGGCTTGGCAAACAGTTTGGATTCAAAGTCCAACCCTGCCGATAGACCCATATAGGTGTGGGTCGGACGGGCGAAACAATAGATGCACCCGTGCTCGCAGCCGCGATAGGGATTGATCGAACGGTCGAAACTGATATCCGGCGAGTCGTTACGGGTAATGATCGTGCGCGGCTTTTCCACCTGCACTTCGGTCTTGAAAGGCGGCAGATCCTCGATGGTTTCCCAGCCATCGTCGTAGACATGGCGGGTTTCTGCTTCGAACCTGCCGGTTGGATTGATACCAGCCCCGCGGCCGCGTCGCCGTTGATGATCAACCCTCAGGCCAGCTTCCTCGATCAGCGCGTTCGCATGTTGTGCACGGCCCTCACCAAAGGCAGCCTTGTCTGCTTGCACCACAATGTTCATTTGCCTTGTCTCCTTTGGCAGGGAGCGAAACGAGTCGCTCGTCATAGCCGCAACATGAATCTATTCCTAGCAAACTTTGAGAACAAAGCAAGAACAATCTTGGCCGAAAGGAGTGATGGAAATTCTTATAATAATACTATATTGGCTCCTGATGATTTCCGTCCTGATTGAAACCCAAAATTCGGATGAGGCTTTGGCGCGGACGCTCGGCGGTCTGGTCGGCGGCGCCGTCGAAGGTATTTTGAGCGATGTGATCATCATCGATCAGGGTTCTGTCGATCAGACCCATCGCGTTGCCGATGCTGCCGGATGCATCTTTCTGCAGGACCAGGCTTTGATCGATGGTTTCAGGCGGGCCCGCAGCGAATGGTTCCTGTTTCTCGAGCCTGGCGCGCGACTGCTGGATGGTTGGATGGAGCCCGCGGCAGTACACGTAGAGCGCATGCAGGGGCCTGCTTGCTTCACCCGGTCGCATACTCATCGCAGGCCGTTTCTGAGCCGCGTATTTTCTCCCGGCAACCCGTTGGCAGATGGATTGCTCATCTCGAAGCGCCAATCGATGGCACTGTTCACTCCCGGAAAAAAGGCCGCCGATATTGCGCGCGGGCTTGCGATGAAACGGCTTCGGGCGGAGATTATTCCGGCCCCGTCAAAGAAGACCTAGCCCTTGCCGCCGCGCGTCAGATGTTCATCCAGCCGCGGCATGATCTCGACGAAATTACAAGGCATGTGCCGGTAATCCAGCTGGTACTGCAGAATATTATCCCAAGCGTCCCTGCAGGCGCCGGGCGACCCGGGCAGCACGAAAACGAAGGTCGCATTGACGACGCCGCCGGTTGCCCGTGATTGGATGGTCGAAGTGCCGATCTTGTCGTAGGAAATGCGGTGGAACACTTCGGAAAAGCCGTCCATGCGCTTTTCGAAGATAGGTTCGAGCGCTTCCGGGGTCACGTCGCGGCCCGTAAAGCCGGTGCCGCCGGTGGTGATGATCACATCGATTTGCGGGTCTTTTGACCATGAAAGCACGCGATCCCGAATTTTCTCCGTGTCATCGGTGACGATGGTGCGCTCTGCCAATACATGACCTGCTGCGAGAAGCCTCTCGGACAATGTGGTTCCCGATTTGTCATCTTCGAGCGTGCGTGTATCGGATACCGTCAGAACGGCGATCTTGACCGGCACAAACGGTCGTGTCTCATCGATCCGGGCCAAGATCAACTCCTCCATTGTGTGTGGCAACAACGAACCAATGCGGCTGAGCCCGCTTGAGCGCCGCTGCCGCAGCTTCGGCCTCTTGGTCGCTGCCGTAAATTGCAAAACAGGTGCCGCCGGAACCGGACATGCGCACCAGTCGAGGATCGGTGTTACGCAACGCCCTCATGGCATCGCCGATTGCCGGAGTGAGCTTTTCAGCGACTGAAAAGAGATGGTTGTCCGTCTGCCCGAGATAGAGGCAGACGTCGTGGACGGTGGATAGCCTGGGCAGCGCGGGAAGAGATCGGTTGTCGCGGTTTGCAAGCGCCGAAAAGACTTGAGGGGTTGAGGTTGCTACGCCACTATTGACGAGGACCATCGGCAAATGTGGAAAATCGTCGATACCCTCGATTTCCTCGCCGATGCCCCGTGCAATCAATGGCTGGCCATACAGACACATTGGGACATCTGCGCCCAAGGTCAGACCGATTGCAGCCAGCTCGTTCGTTTCGATACTCCAGAGCGCTGTCAGCGCCCGCAAGGTGGCCGCGGCATCACTCGAACCGCCGCCGATACCGGAAGCGATCGGAAGATGTTTTTCAAGATGAATGGCAACAGGGGCGGCCTTTTCGGGAAACCGGGCGCGCAAAGCATTCCGGGCCTTGAGCACGAGGTTGGTTTCGTCATCGGGCAAGGCACGTCCAAAGGGACCTGACACTTCGAAGGAATCGAGCATCGCGCGCTTCACGCTCACCTTGTCGCCCACATGCGCAAACACGACGAGGCTATCGAGCAGATGATAACCATCATCCCTGCGCCCGGTGACATGCAGGGCAAGATTGATCTTGGCGGGGGCGATCAAGTTGATCGTACGCTCTAGTGCCCTAGGCTCTACACTGTCCAACATTGACTTCAGTCTTTGCGCAAACGGTATTCGCCCGTCTCGGGATCCTGCACCAATGTTCCTTGCGCACGATTCTGCACTTCTTTTTCCGCTTCGCGAACCCGCTCGGAAACGCGCTGCGCCTCTTTCTTGAACGAGCGATAGCCGTAAAAGGCAGCACAGCCGACCAGAGCGAAAAAGATCAATTGTGGCATCGTCCCAACCTCGAAAACCAGATGTTCTGAGTATTAGAGCCTTTCACACCTAAATGGAACCAGTTCTGTTTCTCGGATGGCGAGACAATCCACGCGGAAGGCGGCGAGGCCGATGTCTTTCCATCGTCCGATGCCGCCTGACAAAGTGGGTATCCGCCAGCCGGAAACCCGAAGGGCCGGGTGAATTCGGGCCAAATCCTTCGGGCTTCGGCTTCGTCCGATGGAAAGACATCGGCCTTGTCAAACCCCTTGACCTTGTCCACGAATTCCCTCCGGCAGAACGGCTCTATTTAGGTGCGAAAGGCTGTTATAGCACGCCACTGCGAGCTTGCCAAAACTCGCGGCGCTCAGATCATAGCCCAAATCGCGACCAAAGCGCCCGTTCCTCGGCAGCGCTGACTACACCATTGGCCAGATTGGCTCCAAGCGCCGAAATTCTGGTTTCGGTAGACGGAATCTTGCGTCCGAACATGCCCCGTGGCTGCGTAATCAGTTTTAGCCGGGTCTTTGGGCCGTATTGTGACTGCAGATAAGATCTTATATCGCCAAGACCATCTACAAGTCCAAGTTCAACGCCCCGCGTTCCTGTCCAGAACAGACCCGTGAACAAGTCGGGATTATCGCTCAGTTTCTCTCCCCGCCGTTCCTTGACGAGATTGATGAAAGTCTCGTGGATTTCGAGCTGAAGCGCCTTCAAATGCTCGATATCTTCCTTGTTTTCGGGCCGGAATGGATCAAGCGTTGCCTTGTTCTTTCCCGCTGTGTGGACCCGGCGCTCAACGCCGATTTTCTTGATGAGTTCGGTGAATCCGAAACTTGCCGAGACGACGCCAATGGAACCGACGATGGAGGAGGGGTCGGCTATGATTTCATCGCCGGCTACAGCGATCATATAGCCTCCCGAGGCCGCGACATCCTCGACGAAAACGTAGACTTTCTTGTTCTTTTCCGTGGCCAGATCGCGAATGCGCCGGTAGATCAGACGCGATTGAACTGGTGATCCACCCGGGGAATTGATGGAGATTGCGACTGCAGGTGCGTCTTTTTCTGCAAAAGCTTTCTCCAGAACAGCTGCCGTCGATGCAAGCGAGAGATTTTGCCGGAAGGGACCGCCGCCAGACATGATCACGCCGTGTAGGCGAACAACCGGAATTTCCTGATAATCGGGGCGCCAGCGACGGGGCAATAGTTTCCGGATAAATCGAGCCAAGCGTGTCTCCTGTGGCTATGTGTTGTCAGAACCATGTAGGCCACATGCAGGAAATCACAATGGTGCTAGAGTGAGATTCGATCATATTGAAACAGAACGGTGCAATATGGTCGACTCTCGCTCTGAGTCTAAAAAAGCGACGCCAATCCATTATTGATGGCAATTGCCCGCTCGGTGAATGCATTTCCAGTTTCATGGTGCAAGACAAGGGCAGGATAGAGCGACAGTCCCGCGCGGCTTCCCCTGATACCCTTGATGACAATGCGGATGGCGGCGTCCTGCGGTCTTGGCTGCACAGGAACGATGATCAGCCCGCCAAAGCGTCCCTCAAGCGCATCGAGCAGATCCGTTATCGATGTTGGCCGCGCGATGATCCCGATTGATCCGCCGGGCTTCACGATGGCCGCCGCCGTCCTCACCCATTTTTCCATCATGTCCTTGGTCATGACGTGCGCCTCAGCCTTTACCGGGTCTGGCGTCGCGCGGTCGCTAGGCTGGTTGAAGGGCGGGTTCATGATGGCGAAATCAAAGCTGTTGTCGGCAAGTCCGGCGGCAATACGGGCCTTGCCTGTCAATGTTACGTCTGACTGGATTACGTTGGCACGGCCGGAAAATGCGCTGTTTTCAGGCAACGCCAGCGAACTGCGCGCAAAGTCAGCCATGAAGTCCGATCGTTCGATCAGGACGGCAGTTGAGCCATAACAGCGGGAGAGCACCGCAAGGCCTGCGGCACCGGCACCTGCGCCAAGATCGGCGATCCGTCCGGCAAAATCATTCGGCACCACGCTGGCGAGGATCATCGCGTCCACACCGGAGCGGTGCCCTTTTGCCGCGGGTTGCAACAGGTAAAATCTGCCGCGATGAAACGCGTCCTTCGTCTGTGAGGCGTCTGTTGGAAGCATAAATCAGTCGCGAAGCTCCTGTTCGATACCGGCGTCTATGAGCAATTGTCGCACTTCTTTTTCGCGGTCGCCATCAACCATGATGCGGCGTCCGAGAATACCAAGCGAACCCTCGAGAATGCTCATGTTCGAATCGGCAACGAAGTGGTTTATCTTCGCTTCCTTCAGCAGGGATTCGACAAAAGAGATTAAAACCGGATCATTTGTGCGCAGTATTTCAATCATTTTGACTACCGTTGCAGGGTAGCGCAAAGCGCCTTCCCCTGATTGTATGAAGCAGTGCATGGCCTTATCACGAATTTGTCACCCTGGTGGTCCGATTCTGACATTCGCATCCCATTTTTGCAGGACGCTCTTTGCGAATGCCAGAATCAAAGGACCACTAGCAAGTTATTGGTTTCTAGTGGAACCTTGAATTTGACATTTGAGTATGAGCATTGCTGCCCCGCAGGACTCAAATGTCAAATTTCGTTCCACTAGTACAAATTTTGCGCGCCAATTCGCCGCTTGCGGGTTACAGGCTGTCAAAATAAGGTGTCGCCGCATCAGGCCAGAACCGCAGGGAGTTTCGTTTTGGGCGTCGTTGTCAGTCTTGACGATAAGAAAAACAATACCGGATCGGTACAGCCGCTGATCGATTTGACGGGCGCCGATATGGCCCGCGTCAACGAGCTCATCCTGTCGAAAGCCGGCTCTGACGTCGAGATGATTCCGGAGGTTGCGAACCATCTGATCTCTTCCGGCGGCAAGCGTTTGCGCCCGATGATCACGCTCGCCGCTGCCCGCATGTTCGGCTACCACGGCGATGGCCATCTCAAGCTTGCGACCAGCGTCGAATTCATGCACACGGCGACATTGCTGCACGACGATGTTGTCGACGAAAGCGACCTGCGCCGGGGAAAGCGTACGGCGCGCATGATCTGGGGCAACCAGGCGAGCGTTCTGGTCGGTGATTTTCTCTTGGGCCAGGCTTTCAAGATGATGGTCGAGGTCGGCTCGCTGGACGCACTTGATGTGCTCGCGACGTCGGCGTCGGTGATTGCCGAAGGCGAAGTAATGCAGCTTGCAGCTGCAAAAAATCTCGAAACCACCGAAGACGAATACCTTGCCGTCATCAAGGCGAAGACGGCAGCGCTTTTTTCTGCGGCCGCTGAAGTCGGACCGATCATCGCTTCCGCGTCACGGACCGACCGTCAGGCGCTGCGTTCCTATGGGCTCAATCTCGGGCTCGCCTTCCAGCTAGTCGATGATGCTCTGGATTATGGCGGCAACGCCAAGGATCTTGGCAAGAACACTGGCGACGATTTCCGTGAAGGCAAGATTACCCTGCCGGTGGTCCTCACCTACCGGCGCGGAACACCCGAAGAGCGGCTTTTCTGGAAAGACGCGCTGGAAAACGGTGCAAATGACGACAAGGGCCTGGAAAAAGCCAAAGGATTGATGACACGCTATGGTGCATTGAGTGATACAATACAGCGCGCCCGGCATTTTGGCGGCATCGCCCGGGATGCACTCGCTCCACTCGATCAGTCGCCGCAGAAGGATGCGCTTCTCGAAGTCATCGACTTCTGCATCAGCCGGGTCAATTAATGGGTTCTTACGCTGCGTAAAGGCCCAAAACTCGGAACATTCGATCAACCTTGAGCGAAAACCGTAAAAAGGCCATGGTTTCCTTGAGGATTCGGACAATCATCTCAATTCGGGAACACAAAGAGGGTTTTGTTATGCAGCGTAGTAAATTGCTTGGCTCGGTCATGGGCGCAACGCTCGCTGCGTTAACGGTGGGAGCTGCGTCCGCTCAAGCCGCGACCAACAACACTCCGACATTGAATGCCGGCACTCTTTCCGGCGCGTTCCTTTCCGCGCGTACTGCGGAGCGCAGCAATGATTTCGACAGCGCAATCTCGTTCTACCGGCAAGCGCTGGCGTATGATCCGAAGAACACGGAGCTGCGCCAGAGCCTGATGCTGGTGCTGTTGACTAACGGACAGTTCAAGCAAGCACTGCCGTTAGCAGAGGAACTGAAGGCCGTTCCGGAAATCGAACGGTTTTCGCGGCTGGCTCTCGGTATCGACGCTCTCAACAGGAAACAATACCGGCAGGTCGACACCCTGATGATGCTGTCGCTCCAGTCCGATCTTGACCGCATGATAACCGGGTTGGTTGCTGCTTGGGCCAAGGCGGGCGCTGGCAAGCCGAATGAAGCGCTTTCGATGATCGACAAGTTGCAGGGGCCGGAAGGTTTCACACTGTTCAAGACGTACAATTCTGCACTGATCGCGGATATGGCGGGCCAGAAGGATAAGGCTGCAACGTTCTACCAGAGCGCGATCGACGACAAGACAAATGTTGCGGCAGCGCCTGACACCTATGAACGTCTCGTTGAAGCCTATGCGTCATTCAAGATGCGCTCGGGCGATAAGGACGGTGCCCAAGCCTTGGTCAAGGAAGCCTCGGAAGTGCTCTCCGGCCGCATGGTGCTCGCTGAATTCGGCAAGCAGATTGCTGATGGCAAGACGGTAAAACCACTCATCCAAACGCCGCAACAGGGCGCGGCCGAGGTGCTTTATACGGTGGCGACAGCCATCAACCGCAATGGCGGCGAAGCCTTTTCCAAGCTCTATTTGCAGATGTCTTTGCCACTTCGCCCAGATCATGACGCGACGCTGTACCAGCTCGGCGACATCAGCGCCAAGCTCGAACAGTCAGACAAGGCGATCGACTATTTCGGCAAGATTTCTGCGGATTCTCCCTATAGCCGCGACGCCGAGATGCAACTCGCCATCAATCTGGCAATCCTGAAGCGCAATGACGAGGCCATCCAGCACCTCAATGGCCTGCTAAAGAGCGAACCCGAAGATATGCGTACCTATCTCGCGATCGGGAGCATCTATTCGCAAGACAAGAATTATCAGAAGGCTGCGGAAACCTACGATCAGGCTGTTGCAGCGCTGAAGGACCCGACCCGTGGGGACTGGACCATTTTCTATCAACGCGGGATCGCCTACGAGCGCCTGAAGCAATGGGACAAGGCCGAGCCGAATTTCCTCAAGGCGCTTGAACTTTATCCGGATCAGCCGCAGGTACTGAACTATCTCGGTTATTCGTGGATCGACATGAACACCAAACTCGAGCAGGGGCTTGATCTGATCAAGAAGGCCGTCGCAGCTCGTCCACAGGACGGTTACATCGTTGATTCCCTTGGCTGGGCCTACTACCGCCTTGGCCGTTATGATGATGCGGTGACGCAGCTTGAACAGGCCGTGAAACTACGGGCGGAAGATGCGACGATCAACGACCATCTGGGCGATGCCTATTGGCGGGCCGGCCGCAAACTGGAAGCAACGTTCCAATGGGCGCACGCACGGGATTCCAAGCCCGAACCGGAAGACCTGGTCAAGATCGAGGAAAAGCTGAAGAACGGCCTTCCCGATGACAAGGATCCCGGCGTTGCCAAGAATGGCCCCGATGCACCGAAGCCACCTGTTGCACCAGCGCCCGCAGCGGCTCCCGACAAGAAGGGCTGACTGTTTGGTTCTACTTGACCGGCTGGAGTGCAGGTCTTAGAGCATGGTCCCGAAAAGTTGCTCGACTTTTCGGATAAGATCATGCTTCCAAACAAAAATATGCACTTCATTCCTTGTCGTCATAAAAGGCCTGTCCGGTGACCGTTTCACTTCCCGATCATATGCAGCCGACCCGCTCGTTTCAGGGTCTTATCCTCACGCTTCACAGTTACTGGGCCCAGCATGGCTGCGTCATCTTGCAGCCCTACGACATGGAAGTCGGCGCCGGCACGTTCCATCCGGCAACAACCTTGCGCTCGCTTGGACCAAAGCCATGGAAGGCAGCCTATGTGCAGCCTTCGCGCCGCCCCAAGGACGGCCGCTACGGTGAAAACCCGAACCGGCTGCAGCATTATTACCAGTACCAGGTGATCATGAAGCCATCGCCGCCCAATCTGCAGGAGCTTTATCTTGGCTCTCTGCGGGCGATTGGTCTTGATCCGCTGCTGCACGATATCCGTTTCGTCGAGGACGACTGGGAGAGCCCGACCCTCGGAGCCTGGGGCCTTGGCTGGGAATGCTGGTGCGACGGCATGGAAGTCTCGCAGTTCACCTATTTCCAGCAGGTCTGCGGTATTGAATGCGCCCCGGTTTCAGGTGAGCTGACCTACGGTCTCGAACGCCTCGCCATGTATGTGCAGGGTGTCGACAATGTCTATGACCTGAACTTCAATGGCCTCGAAGGCGATGAGAAGGTCACCTATGGCGACGTGTTTCTGCAAGCCGAGCAGGAATACTCGCGGCACAATTTCGAACACGCCAACACTGCGATTCTGCTGCGGCATTTCGAGGATGCCGAAGCCGAGTGCGAGGCACTCCTGCGCGCCGGTGCCCCCAAGGCGGGCGACAACAGCCCGCTGCACAAGATGGTCCTGCCCGCTTACGACCAATGCATCAAGGCCTCGCATGCCTTCAATCTTCTCGATGCGCGCGGCGTCATTTCGGTGACCGAGCGCCAGAGCTATATTCTGCGGGTCCGCAACCTCGCCAAGGCATGCGGCGAGGCCTTCCTGCTGACGGAAGCCGGCGGCGCCAATCTTAAAAGCGAGTCCGTGTAATGCCTGATCTTTTGCTCGAACTTCGCTCGGAAGAAATACCAGCGCGCATGCAGCGCAAGGCCGCGGGCGATCTGAAAAAACTCGTGACCGACGCGTTGGTCGAGGCTGGCCTCACCTATGAAGCCGCCGGTGATTACTGGACACCGCGCCGCCTGACACTGGACATACGTGGGCTGAACGCGCGTTCCAAGGACGTGCATGAAGATCGCAAGGGCCCAAGCGTCACCGCTCCGGATCAGGCGATTGCAGGCTTCCTGCGCTCTGCGGGCCTTGCCGATATATCCGAGGCACATGTCCATACCGATCCAAAGAAGGGCGATTTCTATGTCGCTCATCTGACCAAGCCCGGCCGCGCCGCTGAAGAGATCATCGCGGAAATCATGCCGAAGATCGTCAGCGCGTTTCCCTGGCCGAAATCCATGCGTTGGGGTAGGGCATCGTCAAAGCCTGGCAGCCTGCGCTGGGTGCGTCCGCTGCAGTCGATCCTCTGCACCTTCGGCCCCGAAACCGAAGAGCCTGTCGTTGTAGACTTTGAGATCGATGGTTTGCGCGCCGGCAATGTGACCTACGGCCATCGTTTCCTGAGCGACGGCGAACCGATCACCGTTCGCCGTTTCGACGACTACGTCGCCAAGCTTGAAAAAGCCAAGGTCGTTCTGGACGCCGACCGCCGTAAGGAAATCATCCTGTCGGATGCGCAGAACATCGCATTCGCGTCCGGTCTCGAGCTGGTCGAAGATGAAACGCTGCTCGAAGAAGTGTCGGGCCTGGTTGAATGGCCGGTTGTGCTGATGGGCGAGTTTGAGGAAGAGTTTCTGGCTATTCCACCAGAAGTCATCCGCCTGACGATCAAGACGAACCAGAAATGCTTCGTCACGCGCAAACAAGGCGAGAGCGACAGGCTCTCCAACAAGTTCATTCTCGTCTCCAATATCGAGGCGACAGATGGCGGCCGTGAGATCGCCCACGGCAATGGCAAGGTCGTGCGCGCGCGCCTTTCCGATGCGCTGTATTTCTGGAACACCGACCAGCACGATCTGCCGGACATGCACACCCTGGCGCCTGCCGCGATCAAGTTCGATCTTGATCTCAAGAAGCCGCTCGACCAGCGGATGGCGCGACTCGATGCTCTCAATGTCACCTTCCATGCCAAGCTCGGCACACAGGGCGAACGCGTCACCCGTATCAAGAATCTTGCGCGCGAAATCGCCCCGCTGGTTGGCGCTGATCCAGCGCTGGCAATGCGCGCCGCTGTTCTCGCGAAGGCGGATCTTACGACCGAAATCGTCGGCGAGTTTCCCGAACTTCAGGGTGGCATGGGACGCAAATATGCGTTGCTGCAGAAGGAGCATCCTTCCGTCGCGGCTGCTATCGAGGAGCACTACAAGCCGCAAGGTCCGTCCGATTTTGTGCCGGCCGATCCAGTTTCGATCGCGGTCGCGCTCGCTGACAAGCTCGACACACTCGTCGGCTTCTGGTCCATCGATGAAAAACCGACCGGCTCGAAAGATCCTTTCGCGTTGCGACGTGCGGCACTCGGCGTCATACGGCTCCTCCTTTCCAGTGAATGGAAAATCGAACTGCTGCCATTGTTTCAATCGGCCTTCATTCAGCTGCGCGAAGAAAAGATCGAACAGCGCATCGAACATTTCGAGGAGGACCAGGCGGCACAGGATTCGGGCGACGTCGACGGCGAGGAGGATGTCACCAATGCCATCTCCGGCTTCGAGAAGCGCATACGTGGCCAGCTCTCCGAGCGGTCCCAGCCCATTCTCCTCGATTTGCTCAGCTTCTTCCATGAACGGCTGAAAGTGCATCTTCGCGAACTCGGTGCCCGCCACGATCTGATCGACGCGGTGCTGACGGAAGGCGCTGACAACCTGTTGCTGATCGCGCGCCGGGTTGAAGCGCTGGTGGTTTTCCTCAACACGGAAGACGGCAAGAACCTTCTTGCCGGCACCAAGCGTGCCGCCAACATTCTGAGCGCCGAGGAAAAGAAGGGAACGCCGATTTCCCCGGTTGTCGACGCCGCGCTTTTCGCACTGGAAGAAGAGCGGGAGCTTTCAGCGGCGGTGAATCAAGCTGAGAGCCAGGCGGCGCAAGCGATTCAAAACGAAGACTTTTCCGGCGCCATGATCGCACTTAGCGCTTTGCGTGAACCAGTTGATTCATTCTTTGAAAAAGTGCTGGTTAACGACGACAATCCGGACATTCGCGCAAACCGTCTGGCGCTGCTCTCCCGTATCAGGACCGCAACGAACACGGTTGCGGATTTCTCAAAAATCGCGGGATAACAGGAAGATAGGCGCTGTTCTTAGCGCCTGTCTATTGCACGCCGGCGCGCAGCGGCGTTTCGCCAACATCGGCAATGACCTTTTCAGGTGCCGGCTGGCCGGGCTGCGCAAGCGGCGCTGCATTGGCGGCCATCATCGAGTCAGATCCTGTACCGTTGCCCTGTAGACGCGCCATATACTGGCGCGAACGTTCGCGCCGTTCAGCATAGGCTTTCAGCTTGGCTGCCTCTTTTGCCTTTTGCGCCAGGCAAGGTGAGCAGATCGGATTGCCGTTCGCATCGAAGCTGTCATAGCCGACATATGAGACGGAATTTGGCTTGGCCAACCCGCTGACTTCGTCGATCGAGCCAGCTTGGGCGGATACCGTAAATAGCGCAATCGTCGTTGCGGCAATGATTTGGCGAAGCATGGCAAACCGTCCCTGTTCTTTTCTTGGCCGACTGTTAACAGCGATTTATTGCCAAGCCTTATTCAGGATGGATTCAATTTTATGCATGATGTCATTCGGCGTGTTCATCAGGCATTAGAGGCTCTGGACTTGCGGCAAGTGTTCTCCATCGTGTAGGCAATGCACGCGATCGGAGAAAGCCTTGGCACTAATCCTTGCAGCAGATGAGCAAGCAATTCTGACGGCAGCTTCTGCGCTTGCCGAAGGCAAGCTCGTCGCCATCCCGACCGAGACCGTTTATGGGCTCGCGGCCGACGCAACCAATGGCGATGCAGTGGCCAGAATTTTTGAAGCAAAGGGCAGGCCGCATTTCAACCCGCTGATCTGCCATGTTTCCGATATCGCCATGGCGGAACGTTACGCCCTGATCGATCCCCTATCGCGAAGCTTGATCGATGCGTTCTGGCCGGGCCCACTCACGCTGGTCCTTCCCCTGAAGCCGGATGCGGGAATTCATCCCCTCGTGGCGGCAGGTCTGGACACCATAGCCCTGCGGATGCCGCGCGGGATTGCCGGAAAGATCATTGCCGCGCTCGATCGGCCGCTCGCGGCTCCTAGCGCCAATACGTCTGGGAAGATCAGCGGCACGAATGCTGAAGCCGTCGCCGACGATCTTGGTCAAAAGATTGCGCTCATCCTCGATGCCGGGCCATCGGAAGTCGGACTGGAATCGACAATTGTCAAAGTACAAGGGGATGCGATCCTGTTGCTGCGTCCGGGCGGGCTTGCTGCTGAAGAGATAGAGGCGGTTATCGGCCACAAGCTGGAACGCCTGGATCAGCGTGCCGCCATTCAGGCGCCTGGCATGATGGCTTCGCATTATGCGCCGTCGGCGAGCGTCCGGCTCAATGTGCTTGAAGTGCGGGAAGGGGAGTGCTTGCTTGCTTTCGGCCCGCTGCGTGCAATGCGCGCCGAACTTGCCACGGCCAGCCTCAACCTTAGCGAGACTGGCAATCTGCGCGAGGCCGCCGCCAACCTTTTCGACTTCATGAAACGCCTCGATAGCTTCGGCGGCACGGTGATCGCTGTTGAACCTATTCCCTTTAGCGGACTGGGCGAAGCCATCAATGACCGGCTCGTCCGTGCTGCCGCGCCCCGCTCGCTTTCGACTGACGAGATGGAACAGATAAAATGACCCTGACACTGGAATTGATCGAACGCTTTACGGCGATTGTCGGTGAGAAATATGCACTGCGCGATAAACAGGACATTGAACCTTATCTCGTCGAGCCGCGCGACAAGTTTGGTGGCAAGACATCGTTGGTGCTGCGTCCGGCGCAGGTTGAAGAGGTTTCGGCCGTTCTCAAACTGGCGACTGAAACCGGCACGGCCATTATTCCCCAAGGCGGCAATACGGGCCTTGTGGGGGGACAGGTACCTGATGAAAGCGGCGACCAGATCATCCTGTCGCTATCCCGGTTGAACGCAATTCGTTCCATCGACACATCGGGCAACCTTGCCATCGTCGAGGCTGGCGTTGTCCTGCAGAAACTCCAGGAAGCGGCTGAACAAGCTGGCCGTTTATTTCCCCTATCACTCGGCTCGGAGGGCTCGTGCCAGATTGGCGGCAATCTCTCGTCCAATGCGGGTGGAACCGCAGTACTCGCCTACGGAAATACGCGCGAACTCTGTCTTGGGGTGGAGGTTGTGCTTCCCACGGGCGAAATCCTGAACGATCTTCGAACCGTCAAGAAAGACAATACCGGCTATGATCTGAAAGATCTTTTTATCGGCGCGGAAGGCACGCTCGGCGTGATCACCGCCGCGGTCATGAAGCTCTTCCCGCTGCCGAAGGGCAAGGGCGTCGCCTACGCAGGTCTTGCCAGTCCGGATGATGCATTGAAGCTGTTGAGCCTGGCGCAGATCCATGCAGGGTCGTCCTTGACCGGCTTCGAACTGATGCCACGTATCGGCGTCGAGTTTTCGGTCGCCCACACCGATGGCGTACGCAACCCTCTGCAGCAACCGCACAAATGGTACGTGCTGATCGATATTTCTTCGTCACGCTCGGCCGAAGATGCCCGCGAGACCATCGAAACGATCTTGACCGAGGCGTTCGAAGCAGGTCTCGTCGAAGATGCGACGATTGCGGAAAGTACGGCGCAGGAGAAATCATTCTGGCACATGCGGGAGGCTATGTCCGACGCCCAAAAGCCGGAAGGCGGCTCAATCAAGCATGATATTTCCGTTCCGGTTGCTCGTATCCCTGACTTCATCGCCGAGGCTGACGCCGCCGTTCTCGATATCATCCTGGGCGCACGCATCGTTTCCTTCGGCCACATGGGTGATGGCAATTTGCACTATAATATTTCCCAGCCGGTAGGCGCCGACAAGCAGGCGTTTCTCGATCGCTGGGTCGAAGTCAACAAGAGTGTGCACGATATCGTCCGTGCCTATGGAGGTTCGATCTCCGCAGAGCATGGTATCGGGCAATTGAAGCGCAGGGAGCTTTCCGAGACGAAATCCCCGGTGGCTCTCGATCTCATGCGCCGGATCAAGAAATCCTTCGATCCGGCGGGTATCATGAACCCCGGAAAAGTCATCTGATTCCGTCAATCATCTGTTCATACCCCTTACCGGAATCTTGGTGCCGGTTGGGTTTCGATAACCATTCCACCTAATCAGAAAGAGTTAACCCCGTTCGTTAAGCGGGATTGGGAGAGTTGGCGCCTATTGTTGCCCTAACGAGACCGGAAAATGGTCCGCACTACAGGGAAATACAGAGAAGACCGGAAAACCGGCTCTCAGGATCGACAGAAGGCGTCACATGAAGAAAACCGGAGCCAAGCCGGTTTGGGCAGGTCGGGAATTCCGGCTTGACCCATTCCATCTGCCACAGACGGTCACTTACGCCACGCGCGACGACCGTGACGATATCACTTTCACGCTGCACGAACGCGGCGCGGTGGTGAAGCGTTTGCTGCCGGCAAGTCATCTGCCCGTTTCGCTCGCCTTGCCACCTTGTGCCTTTCTCGGCGTGACAGCGCGCGCAGCTGAGGACGAGATTGGGGATATCACGGTAACTCTGGAACTTATGCACACGGACCCGCATCTCTCTGTGCCGCTGCTGGTTGCGCATGATCTCAACGATATCGCTGCGGATTGGCGTGCCTGGTCGGCGCTGTTCAAACTGCCGATGATGCTGGTCGAGGAAGACGGTGTCGCACGGCAGCTGGAACAGAGCATCGGGCCGGTTGCTGTTGCAGCGCCAAAAGAGCGCCGTCAGGGCCGCGAGCCGCGCCGCCGCCGTCCACGCTTTCTTGCTCGCCGCAAGATGGGTGATCTCGGCCTGCGGCTCGTGATTGGCGGCGAGGAAATCATCGCTCAGGGCGGGAAATAACCGACAAAAAAGCGCCGAAGTGGGATAAGTTTGGGTGCAATCCAGAAGACCCCCTCCCTGCTGCTACGCAGCCTCCCTCCCCACAAGGGGGAGGGCAACAGCGCTTTATCCTGCAGCGCCTCCTGTTTGACCTGTGCAGCATGACAGTTGCAACGGTCTCACCCTCCCCCTTGTGGGGAGGGAGGCTGCGTAGCAGCAGGGAGGGGTTCTTCTCATAACTTCCGTTATTCCAAAAAAAAATCGTGGCTGTTTATCCACGCCCCCAAAACCTCGCTTATTCTATTCCCGTCCTCTTCACGGGAACTGCTTCCGGAGCCGTTCGAAGTGGGGAGAGGAGCGGCGCCTCCGATGGCGGGTAACGGACCCGCTGTCCGGGGAAGTTCTGTCCAAGGGTTCCCCTGCCGGTACTACGACTGGCGTGTGCTGGACGAGCACTTCGAAAGGGGCTTTCGGCAACGGGTGAAGCAATTCACCCAACGTCAAGGCCTCCCAAGCGGAACGGACGGGATCAAAAGACGCCGGACGGGCGGTCTTCGGATCGCATTACTTATCTACAAAGACGCGCTTCGACGACCGCCCGTCTTCCCAGCATGCAAGCAATGGCCAGGCGCGAAAGCGGGCGTGGCAAGGGGGAACCATACCCGGTTCTTTGAAATCAGGATGAAGCTCAGAACAGCGGCTTGACCACCGTCCACAAGCCACCAAACACGAGGCCGAGAAAGATCAACCAGCCAACCACGGTATTCGACTTGAACAGCCTGAGGCATTCGTTCGGGTTATCGATGTCGAGTGTCATGATCTGGCGATACATATGCGCGCCCGCAGCCAGCAGTCCGGCCACCGCGGGCATCGGAACCTCCGCCACGGCAAAGGCTCCAAGAAAGAGGGCCAATGCGCCGCCATAAAGCACGATCAGCGCTTCTCGGGTGCGGCTGCCGAACAGCCTGGCGGTTGAATGCACGCCAACCAGCGCGTCATCTTCCTTGTCCTGGTGGGCGTAGATCGTGTCATAGCCGATGACCCACAGGATCGATCCTGCATAAAGCAGGACAGCTGGCCAGTCGAGCGAACCAAAGTGCGCGGACCATCCCACAAGCGCACCCCAGGAAAAGGCAAGTCCCAGAACAAGTTGTGGCCAGTTGGTTATTCGCTTCATGAAAGGATATACGGCGACGATAACCAATGATCCGATGGCAAGGAATACCGTGAACAGGTTGAACTGCACCACGACTGCCAACCCCGCAAGTGCCTGCAGAACGAGAAAAACCTTCGCCTGTTTACGGGTCACCTGACCCGACGGAAGCGGCCGCGAACGCGTTCGTGCGACCTTGTTGTCGATATCTTCGTCGGCGAGGTCATTATAGGTGCAGCCAGCACCCCGCATGGCGATAGCGCCGATCAGAAAGAGCACCAAGTGATAGGGTGAAGGCAGCACCGACCAGAGCGGAGTGCCGACCTTCGCACCGGCAGCTGCCGCGAGGGCCGTCGCCCACCAGCACGGCCATAGCAGGAGCCACCAACCGATTGGCCGGTCCCAGCGTGCCAGCTGGGCATAGGGCCAAAGCCAGTTCGGCAATGTCCGGTAGACCCAATGACCTGACGGGGCATCGAAAACCCTGCCGCGGGCCTGCGTAGACTGGATAATGTCTTTTTCTGAAGTCATGCTTTGACCTTGCAGCGCTGGGCAATACAGTCAAGCGGTTTAGGCGTTTTTCAGGGCAAATCCGTGGTGCGCGCTTGACCCTGAGAGCATCACACCATACCGAGACGACAGTTTTCAAAGCGGAGCTCAAATTCGATGAACGTCTTGCTGATAGGTTCGGGTGGCCGCGAACACGCTCTTGCCTGGAAGATCGCCGCCTCGCCGGTGTTGTCGACGCTCTATTGCGCGCCCGGCAATCCAGGCATTGCGAGCGCTGCAGAATGCGTTGCACTCGATCCGACAGATCACGAAGCGATCATTGCCTTCTGCCGGCAAAGGTCGATTGAGTTTGTTGTGGTTGGCCCGGAAGCACCCTTGGTCGCAGGCATCGCCGACGATCTGCGCGCCGCCGGGATTTCGGTATTCGGGCCCTCAAAGATGGCCGCACGTCTTGAGGGGTCGAAAGGCTTCACCAAGGACCTTTGCGCCCAGTTCGATATTCCTACTGGCAGGTATCAGCGTTTCACTGAGGCTGAAGCGGCCAAGACCTATATCCGCCAGGAGGGCGTGCCGATCGTGGTCAAGGCGGATGGGCTCGCGGCAGGCAAGGGCGTCGTCGTCGCGTTCGAACTTCAGGAAGGGCTCGATGCTGTGGACGCCTGCTTCGATGGAGCATTTGGCGGAGCTGGTGCCGAAGTCGTTGTGGAAGAATATCTTGAAGGCGAAGAGGCCAGTTTCTTTTGCCTGTGCGATGGGAAGACAGCATTGCCATTCGGCACCGCCCAGGATCACAAGCGTGTTGGCGATGGCGATACCGGCGCGAATACTGGCGGCATGGGAGCCTATTCGCCGGCCCCGGTGATGACGCAGGCGATCATCGGCCTCACCATGCGCGACCTGATCGAACCGACGATGCGCGGCATGGCCGAGATCGGCGCACCCTTCAGTGGCGTGCTGTTTGCTGGCCTGATGATCACCAGAGACGGGCCGAAACTGATTGAATACAACACGCGGTTTGGCGATCCGGAAACGCAGGTGCTGATGTTGCGTCTGAAGGATGATCTGTTGCTGCTGCTGAAGGCCGCGGCTGACGGCGCACTCGATCAGATGTCCGTTCGCTGGAACGACGATCCGGCACTGACGGTGGTCATGGCTGCCAAAGGCTACCCGGCGGCACCGGAAAAAGGCAGCGTGATAAGAGGCGTTGACACCGCCGGCCATGATGAAAACGTCGAGATTTTCCACGCGGGAACTAAAGACAGGAATGGAGAACTGATCGCCATTGGCGGCCGGGTTCTAAACATCACGGCAAGCGGCAAGACGGTTCAGGAAGCGCAGAAGGCAGCTTATGCCGCGATTGCGAAGATCGATTGGCCGGAGGGTTTTTACCGCCATGATATTGGCTGGCGCGCCATCGAACGAGAAAAGGCGCTATAGGAAAGGCGTCAAGGCAGGGTAGCGGATGCGATCGGGCGCATCGGCTGCCATGCTGGTTCTCTTCAAACATGCGGCCGTGATCCCGAAGGGCAGGGTCTCATAGAAGTGATCGAGCTGACGCGAGACCGATTGGCTGAGTGCGAGAGACAGCGCGTCTACGGTGAGGGTCCTAGCCCTCAGTTGGCCCCTAGGCTGCTCCACCACCGAAGCGGTTATTGTGCTGTCTACCGCCCCCTTGACCGGAGGGAGCAAAGGTTCAGTAGAGGCGACCAGTATGGGTTGCTGGTATGGCGGCTTGTCGCGGGGCGTTGGCAGATTGTCCGGCGGGATAGCGTCGACCAGACCACCGAACGGCCACGTCCTTTTCAGCTCAGTCACCGTCATATCGGCGACGTTGACGTCGATGTCCCGGCTGGTCCCGGGCGGGCGATAGGGGCAGCGGCGCTCGGTGCAATTGTTCTGCGAAGTGAACTGCCAAAGCACATAATCCTGCCAGTTGCCCTTGGGAAAATGCGGAGCGATGTCCGATTGATAACGCGCGTACCAAAGCGGCAGACGTGACAGGATGGGGAGCTCCAGACGGTGATCAGCAATATATCGCGCTGTTATGCCGTTCGTGTACAGAACCGGATAGCGCCCGGTGCGGAACCTGATATGCTCGGCAAAAATCTGCGCATCCTGCAATGACATGAACTTGTTAGGGTCGTTGTCCTCGATATCGATCGCCATCAACTCATCGTCAGCCGGATCGGTGTAGTCGATGAAATGATTGGCCTGCTCGATAGGATTGCCGGGACGGCCGAGATGATAGGCTCCCCATTTGAGCCCCAGTGCTTTGGCGAGCTGGCGGCGCGTCTGGTATAGCTCGCGCGAGACGGAATAATTGCGCCATATGCGTTTGCACAATTCCTGTTGCATCGCATCGACGATACGGTTGCAATGGTAATTGGCGGGCATGCCGTCGGAGCCTTTGTGGATGAAGGCGGCAACACGCGGGTCCTTGGCGATTTCCATGAGGTTGAAGGAGTTGTGTTCGTATCCGTCGAGTATGATCGCGCGCTCTTTGTTGGCCCAGGGCGAGCGGAACTCTGACTCCGCATGGACGAGGCCGCCAGACATGAGGGCGGCAACGAACATGGCAAAAGCACGTACGCGGATTGTCAAATGGGTGTTCCCTCGCACCTCGCGAACAAGTCTCTCAATCTGATAGTACCCAATGATGGTCACCGCATCGCGGTTAATAAACGGTTAGCCACCGTTAATTGCGCTCTGAATGGCTTCTCTGGAACGGGATTTTGAAGCCACTATAGCAATATCTTACGTTTACGTAAAAATAAGCTTGCCTCGAGCACGCACGAAGTTGCAATGTGCAGCCCGCAACGAGCATCAGCTGATGAGGAGACATGATCGATGTACCGCGCGCCCGTCGATGAAATCGCCCATACTCTGAAGACAATCGCCGGACTCGACGAAGTCATCGCGCAAGGACGTTTCGCTGATTTGTCGGATGACCTGGTAGACGCCATTCTGGAAGAAGCGGGTAAATTTGCATCCACCCGTGTGGCACCGCTGCTCGAGGTTGGCGACAAGTATGGTACTCCGTTAGAGGATGCAGAAGTTACCATGCCGCCGGGCTGGAAAGACGTTTACGGAGAGTGGATCGCCGGTGGCTGGAATGCCTTGACCGGTTCGCACGAGTTCGGCGGGCAGGGGTTGCCGATGATGCTGGCGATCGCGACGTTTGAAATGTGGAATTCCGGCTCGATGGCCTTCGGCATCGGACCGACGTTGACACTCGGCGCCATCGAAGCGCTTGAAGCGCATGCTACCGACGAGTTGAAGCGCACCTATCTGCCAAAGCTCGTATCCGGCGAGTGGATGGGAACGATGAACCTCACCGAGCCGCAGGCTGGTTCCGACGTTGGCGCCCTGCGCACCAGAGCCGAACGCATCGATGATGGTACCTATCGCATTTTCGGCACGAAGATATTCATCACCTACGGCGAGCACGACCTCACAGAGAATATCGTTCATATGGTTCTGGCCCGCCTGCCCGACGCACCGGCGGGCACCAAGGGCATTTCGTTGTTTCTCGTGCCAAAGTTTTTGGTGAAGGAGGACGGGTCACTTGGCCCTCGCAACGACGTCTTTTGTGGCGGCATCGAGCACAAGATGGGCATTCACGGCTCGCCCACTTGCACGATGATCTACGGCGACGGTTTCGCAAAGGACAAGGAACCGGGCGCCATTGGTTGGCTCATCGGCGAGGAAAATCGGGGGCTCGCCTGCATGTTTACCATGATGAACAATGCACGCCTCGCGGTCGGCATTCAGGGTGTCGCCGTGGCGGAGGCTGCTTATCAGAAGGCATTGGGCTATGCGCAGGAGCGCCGTCAGATGCGCGCGCCGGGCTGGACGGGCGAGGGTATGAGCCCAATCATCGAACACCCGGATGTGCAGCGTAACCTGTTGACGATGAAGGGTTTGACCGGGGCCGCACGGTCCATTGCTTATGCCTGCGCGCACGCACTCGACATGGCAAAAACAGCGTCGGAAGACGATGCGCAGCACTGGGCAGACCGTGCCAATCTGTTGACGCCGGTCGCCAAGGCATTTTCCACCGATATAGGCGTCGATGTGGCGTCGATCGGCATCCAGGTCCATGGCGGGATGGGTTATATTGAGGAGACTGGCGCTGCACAATTTCTGCGCGACGCTCGTATTGCACCCATCTATGAAGGAACAAATGGCATCCAGGCCGTTGATCTCGTCCAGCGTAAATTGCAGTTGGGCGAGGGTGAGCACATCAGGACCTATATCGCTGAACTCCGCGCCGTAGCAGAGGCCGTGGCGGCATCGAATAGTGTAGATTTCGGACAGACTGGGCAACGTCTGCTGGCGGGTTTGGATGATCTGGAGGCGGCGAGCCTTTGGCTGCAGCAGGCGCTGGCCAGCGGTGAGATCAGCGCGGCATTCGCCGGAGCGACGCCCTATCTGCGGCTTTTCGGTCTCGCTGCCGGAGCGACATACCTTGCAAAAGGTGCACTGGGCAGCGAGCATGCTGGACGCACAGCGTTGGCGCGCTTCTTTGCGGAAAACCTCCTGTCCGAAACTTCAGCGCTAAAAGACCGCGTCATTCATGGTGCGGCCAGTTTACTCGACGCGCGTTCGGCCCTCGCTTCATAAGGAAATCCATGTCAGACCATATTCAAATCGAGCGCCATGGCGCTGTCCAGATTATCCGCATGAACCGGCCGGACAAGAAGAACGCTCTTACCCGTGCAATGTATACGACGATGACCAAGGCGATCGTCGACGGTGACGTCGACGCCTCGATTCGCGCCCACGTGTTCTTTGGCGTGCCGGGAGCCTTTTCGTCCGGCAATGACCTGCAGGACTTCATGGCCTTTGCCACCACTGGCAATATGGGCAGCGAAGTCATTGATTTTCTGATTGCGCTGGTCAACGCGAAGAAGCCACTTCTGGCAGGCGTGGACGGCCTTGCGATTGGGGTCGGCACCACGATTCATTTCCATTGCGATCTGACGTTCGCTACACCGCAATCTTACTTCAAGACGCCCTTTGTCGATCTCGGACTGGTACCGGAAGCGGGCTCCAGTTTGCTGGGTCCGGTATTGATGGGCCACCAAAGGGCTTTTGCTTTCCTGGCCATGGGCGAAGGATTGCACGCGGTTGAAGCCAAGGAAGCGGGGCTGGTCTACAAGCTGGTCGATACAGAGGAACTGGAAAGCACAGTCCTGAGTGTGGCGGCCGAGATTGCGGCAAAGCCACCGGAAGCCATGCAGATTTCACGCGATCTTCTGCGGATGCCGCGAGAGGATGTTGTCGAACGCATCAAGCTGGAGGCAAAATTTTTCGCCGAGCGCCTCCAGTCCGAGGAGGCGCGGGGCGCGTTGATGGCCTTTCTCACGCGAAAGAAAGGCTAAGGATAGAGCCTTGTCTTGCCCCAGTCGCCTTCCGGCGTCAGGCGGCTGAAGACCACCCGGTCATGCAAGCGAAACGGCCGATCCTGCCAGAACTCGATAGATGTTGGTCGAATGCGAAACCCCGACCAATAGTCGGGTCTGGGAATTTCACCAATTGGATAACGTGCAGTGTATTCGGCGACGGCCTTTTCCAGCGCAAACCGGCTTTCAAGGGGACGAGATTGTTTTGATGCCCAGGCGCCGATACGACTACCGCGAGGGCGCGTTGCATAGTAGGCGTCGGCCTCTTCTCTGCTGACGATCTCGACAGGCCCGCGAATACGGACTTGACGACGAAGAGATTTCCAGTGAAAGCACATCGCCGCTTTCATGGATCCCAGAATTTCCTGACCCTTTTGGCTCTCAAAATTTGTATAGAAAACAAAGCCTTGGCTGTCGAATCCCTTAAGGAGAACCATGCGGACATCTGGCAATCCTTCGTTGTCCACTGTTGCCAGCGCTACAGCATTGGGATCATTGGGTTCGGTCTTACTCGCCTCCGCCAGCCATTCATCGAAAAGCGCGAACGGCTCGGAATTCTCCGTGAAGTCATCTGTTGTTAACTTCATTTAATCCATAGTCCCATAGTCATTTCGGATTGACCTTGTTAAAGAGAGATATGTGTTTGGCGTTTCTACGATCTGATAGCAAGAAATTTGGTGCAAAAAAACAGCATTGGCACGGGCCTTATCCGGGCTTTGCCGTTGGTGTTGCCCTTTGCTTGTTGTCGGGCTGCGCCATGAACGATTTCAGCATCGAGAAAGCGGCTCCAGACCAGGCAACAGTAACAGGGTCGGTCGCTCCTGCACAACCTGTCGACGCCAAGGGCTCGTCAGACCAATTGACAGTGCGCAACATCGTCTCGGCGCTGAATTTCACCCAATGGGGCAACAAGCCGGTTCCTTGGTCGAATCCCGAGACGGGCAGCCAAGGTACAATAACGACCATTGCTGAAAAGAAAGACGACGCCGGTCTTTGCCGCGAGTTCCAGACTTCGCGCGAGTCATTTGACGGGGTCATGATTTACAAGGGCGAGACCTGCATGCAAAATGGCGGGCAGTGGACGTTGAAATCTTTCGCGCCTATGTAGCACATGAAGAATCTGGGCCATTTTTCAACTTTTTCGTCTCAAATCTCTGGAATTTCTTCCTATTCGTGAGCATATAGCAGCGGAATCCCAAGACATCTCGCTCCGTTGCGAAGAAAGGCAGACACATGCGCGATCCCTATAGCGTGTTGGGCGTCGCCAAGACGGCGAAGCCCGAGGAAATTAAATCGGCGTTTCGCAAACTCGCGAAGAAGTATCATCCCGACCAAAATCAGGATGACCCGAAAGCACAGGCAAACTTCTCCGAAATCAATCAGGCTTACGAAATTGTTGGTGACAAGGAACGTCGCGGCCAGTTTGACAGGGGCGAGATCGATGCCGAAGGCAAGCAGCGCGCACCGCAGGGTTTTGAAGGTTACTCGAGCGCCGGCGGCGACCCGTTTGCCGGTTTCGGCGGCGGGCGTCGCCCGGGCGGTTTCGAGTTCCGTAGCGGCGGTACATCTGGCCTTGGTGCCGAAGACATACTGAGCAGCCTGTTTGGCGAGACCGGCGGCATGGGCGGCTTTGGCGGGGCCACGCGTCGCGCGGGGCCACGCAAAGGTGCGGACTTACAGGCAACTATAGATATCAGCCTTGAGCAGGCAGCGGGCGCCGAAAAGGTTGAAGCAATATTTCCCAACGGCAAGAGGCTGGCGATCAAACTGCCCGCACAGGTGGAAAACGGTCAAACGATTCGCTTGAAAGGACAGGGAGAAGCCGTTCCTGGTGGCACCGCTGGTGATGCTTTAGTCACAGTGCGGTTCAAACCGCATCCGAAATTTCGGGTCGAGGGAAGAGACCTTCATGTCGAACTTCCGGTTTCGTTGAGCGACGCTGCCCTCGGTTCGCGGCAGGAAGTCGAAACCCTCAATGGCCGCGTAGCGGTCAAAGTCGCGCCGTGGACCAGTTCCGATAGGGTTTTACGGTTGAAAGGCAAGGGTTTGCCAAAGAAGCCAGATGGCCATGGCGATCTGTTCGCTCACGTCCGCATCATGTTGCCGGAACATGGGGATCCAGCTTTGGAAGCCTTTTTACGCGATTCCAGTCATTGAAAATCCAAAACCAGATTAGATACCGCGCTTGAAGCCCGGCGCGGGCTGTGCGATACCCCACATCAATCATAAGTCTCATGAAGGGTTGGTATATGACCGCCAAAACTGGTTTGATGCAGGGTAAACGCGGCCTTATAATGGGTGTCGCCAACAATCGGTCGATTGCCTGGGGCATTGCCAAGGCAGCGCACGACGCAGGTGCCGA
Source organism: Candidatus Phyllobacterium onerii (assembly GCF_028331445.1). Taxonomy (GTDB): domain Bacteria; phylum Pseudomonadota; class Alphaproteobacteria; order Rhizobiales; family Rhizobiaceae; genus Phyllobacterium; species Phyllobacterium onerii. Next base: position 424,180 of record NZ_JAQMHX010000001.1, read on the forward strand.
ACTTGCATTTACCTATCAGGGCGATGCTTTGAAAAAGCGCGTCGAGCCCCTTGCACAGGAACTCGGCGCTTTTTTATGCGGACATTGCGATGTTTCCGATGCGTCGACCATCGACGCCTGCTTTGCTGCGCTTGAGCAGCATTGGGGCAAGATCGATTTTCTGGTCCACGCGATCGGTTTCTCCGACAAGGATGAACTCACGGGTCGCTACGTCGACACATCGGAAGCCAATTTCACAAAGACGATGCTGATTTCCGTCTTTTCGCTAACGGCGGTTGCCAAGCGGGCGGAAAAGCTGATGACGGACGGCGGCTCTATCCTGACGCTGACGTACTACGGTGCAGAAAAGGTCATGCCGAACTATAATGTCATGGGCGTTGCCAAGGCAGCGCTTGAGGCGAGCGTCAAATATCTGGCTGTCGATCTTGGCCCGGACAATATTCGGGTCAACGCAATTTCCGCAGGTCCGATCAAAACCCTTGCCGCATCCGGCATCGGTGATTTCCGCTACATCCTGAAGTGGAACGAGTACAACGCACCGCTGCGGCGTACCGTGACGATCGAGGAAGTCGGCGACGCTGGTCTTTATTTCCTTTCTGACTTGTCGCGCTCCGTCACAGGCGAGATCCACCACGCTGATAGCGGTTATCATGTCGTAGGAATGAAAGCAGTCGACGCACCGGATATCTCTGTCGTCAAGGATTGAATTTCAAGTGATTCTGCCTGGCTCGGTGATCTACTTTTCGCGTCATGGCGAGACGGATTGGAACGTCGCGGAGCGCATTCAAGGCCAAGCAGATGTCGATATGAATGCGCGTGGCCGTGCCCAGGCCGATCGCAATGGTGATCTTCTGAAATCATTGATCGGCGACGGGGCCGGCTTCGAATTCGTTGCCAGCCCCTTGCGGCGCACGCGCGATACAATGGAGCGAATCCGTACCCGCATGGGTCTCGATCCCAAGAACTACCATACCGATCCACGCCTGATGGAAGTGAGTTTCGGAGATTGGCAGGGCTTCATGATTGAAGACATCGCAGCCAAGACGCCGGAGCTTGTAGAAGAACGGGGGCGGGACAAGTGGAATTTCGTCCCACCGGGGGACACCGCCGAGAGCTATGCGACATTGAGTGTTCGTGTTGCAAGTTGGTTAGCCGAGATAAAGGGACCCACGGTTTGCGTAACCCATGGCGGTTGCCTGAGAACGATATTCCGTATGGTCGAGAAACTTGACGGCCACGATGCTGCCAATCTTCTTATCACACAGGATCAACTTCTGCGTCTGGAGGATGGCCACCTTACCTGGCTGTAGCTATTCCGTGGTCTCTTCGATGTCGGTAATGAAGCGTTCCTTGTTGACCACGTCGAACATCAACGTAACCTTCATACCCTGCTCGATAACGCTCAGGTCAAATTCGCCGGGCAATTTATAGACCTTGCCATCGTCGAGGGTAATGGTCGAATTGTCTTCATCGATCTTGGTGATTGTACCTTGCGCATCGTCCGCAAGAGCGCCGACCGGAAGCAGGGAGGCGATGAACATGAACGTTGCTACGATGAAGCGCATTTGAATTCCCCTATTATCAAATCTGTATGCCGGTCAATGACGCAAGTTAGAGCTTCCATTTGTGGCAAAACAATTGCTTTTTTCGTGTGGGATAAAGGAATTTCAACGGCGGGTTTGACCACAGGAGTAAACGCTCATAAAACCCCCTGACAAAACGTCGGATACGCTTATGTCGCACAATACTTTCGGTCATCTTTTTCGCGTCACCACATGGGGTGAAAGCCATGGAATTGCGCTTGGATGCGTGGTCGATGGCTGCCCTCCGGGTATTTCCTTCACAGAGGCGGAGATCCAGTCGTATCTCGATAAGCGCAGGCCCGGGCAGTCGAAATACACGACGCAACGTCGTGAGCCTGATCAGGTCCGCGTGCTTTCCGGCGTTATGCTACAAGATGACGGCCTTACCATGATTTCGACGGGGACGCCGATCTCGATGATGATCGAGAACACCGATCAGCGCTCGAAGGATTATGGGGATATTGCTCGCCAGTATCGCCCAGGTCACGCCGATTATACCTATGATATCAAATATGGAATCCGCGACTACCGGGGCGGTGGGCGGTCTTCGGCACGAGAAACCGCTGCGCGCGTTGCCGCTGGCGCCATAGCGCGGAAGGTGGTGCCCGGTCTCGTCGTGCGTGGAGCGCTGGTTGGGATGGGAATACATACCATCGACCGCGGCCGCTGGGATTGGGATGAGGTGAACAACAATCCATTCTTCACACCGGATCCGGGATCGGTCGACATATTCGCGGACTATCTGGATGGCATTCGCAAGGCTGGTTCATCTATCGGTGCTGTTGTTGAAGTGGTGGCGGAGAACGTTCCTACAGGTCTCGGTGCTCCGGTCTACGGCAAGCTTGATCAGGATATCGCCAGCTACCTCATGTCGATCAATGCCGTGAAAGGCGTAGAGATTGGCGATGGTTTCGACACTGCCAGACTCACCGGTGAAGAAAACGCTGACGAAATGCGCATGGGGAACGACGGAAAGCCAATTTTCCTGTCCAACCATGCCGGTGGGATTCTGGGCGGCATTTCCAGCGGCGCACCGATCGTCGCGCGCTTTGCCGTCAAGCCGACATCATCGATTTTGACGCCGCGCCGGAGTATTGATGCGGATGGCAATCAAGTCGATATCATGACCAAGGGCAGACATGACCCATGTGTCGGTATCCGTGCCGTGCCGATCGGTGAAGCAATGGTGGCGTGCGCCATCGCAGATCATTATCTCAGACATCGCGGCCAGACGGGCCGTATCTAAGCAAGGGGACGCTCATATGGCCTATAATCAAAAACGGGTCGTCGATGCCCTACGCGCTTTCGAACGCGGTGAAATCGTGGTTGTCATGGACGATGACGGCCGCGAGAACGAAGGCGATCTGATCGTCGCCGCAGTTCACTGTACGCCCGAAAAGATGGCCTTTATCGTTCGCCACACTTCAGGCATTGTCTGCACGCCGATGACCCGTGAGCACGCCAAACGTTTGAATCTCGCGCCAATGGTGGCGGACAATGATGCGCCCCATTCGACGGCGTTTACTGTCACTGTCGACTACAAACATGGGACGACGACGGGTATCTCGGCTGAAGATCGCACGTTGACAGCCAGAAACCTTGCCAATCCAAATGCCGGTGCTATCGATTTCGTGCGTCCCGGTCATATTTTTCCGCTGGTGGCCCGCGAAGGGGGCGTACTGATGCGTTCCGGCCATACAGAGGCCGCTGTTGATCTTTGCAAGCTGGCGGGACTGCCGCCTGTCGGGGTTATTTGCGAGTTGGTGAACGACGACGGTTCGGTTATGCGCGGTCCGCAGGTTGCAAGCTTTGCCGAAACTCATAAGCTGCACCAGGTAACGGTCGCCGATCTCATTGCCTATCGCCAGCGCAAGGAAACCCTGATCGAGCGAATTGGCGAGTATGAGATCGATACCTGCGCCGGACGCGCCAAGGCAATAACATACGCGCTGCCTTGGGAGCCGATGCACCATGCCGCGATCGTCTATGGCGATATTCGCGATGGCGAGGATGTTCCCGTTCGCCTGCAGCGTGAGGATGTGCTGAGCGATGTATTCGGCGCCCGCAATACGCTGGACAGTATCATGAAGCGCATCGCCGAGGAAAAGCGCGGAGTTATTGTCTATCTGCGCGAAGGATCGGTCGGTGTTGGCCGGGATGATGACCGCAATCGTGCAGCATTGCAGGAGCGCGAAGTCCATGCGGAAGCGCGCGTGCGCGAAGAGGAATGGCGTCAGATCGGGCTTGGTGCCCAGATATTGAAGGATCTCGGCATCACATCGATACGCTTATTGTCTTCGCGCGAACGGCACTATGTCGGGCTCGAAGGCTTCGGCATCCAGATCACCAAGACCGATATTATTTGAAAACTGGCTCTCGCTTGTTGCGAAGGCCGCTGCAAAATAGCAAGGAATGGTCGTTGGATTTGCTATAATCTCGCTGGATAGGTTCATTCAGCGAGGACACTGCCATGACCGCTCCCCATCCCTCCAAGACACATATCGGCAATCATGAACTGCATCCTGAGACGCTGATGCTGAACTACGGCTACGACCCGGAACTGTCCGAGGGGGCTGTCAAACCACCTGTATTCTTGACCTCGACCTTCGTATTCAAGTCCGCTGAAGAAGGCCGGGATTTCTTCGATTTTGTCTCTGGTCGCAAGGAACCGCCGGCCGGTACGGCGGCTGGTCTGGTCTACTCACGTTTTAATCATCCCAATAGCGAAATCGTTGAGGACCGGCTTGCCGTCTATGAGCGCACGGAAAGCTGTGCGGTTTTTTCCTCGGGAATGTCGGCGATTGCCACGACCCTGTTTGCATTCGTCCGTCCGGGCGACTCGATCCTGCACTCGCAGCCGCTCTATGGCGGCACCGAAACGCTGCTCGCCAAGACGTTCCTCAACATGGGCGTTGCAGCGGTCGGCTTCGCCGATGGCGTGAACGAAGCTTCGGTACAAGCTGCCGCTGACCAGGCAATGCAGAAGGGCCGTGTCTCCGTGATCCTGATCGAAACGCCTGCCAATCCAACCAACAGCTTGGTCGATGTGGCAATGATCCGCCGGATCGCCGAGGCCATTGGCGAAAAGCAGGGCCACCGCCCGATAATCGCCTGCGACAACACGTTGCTTGGACCGGTATTCCAACGGCCCATCGAGCACGGCGCGGATATTTCGCTGTATTCGCTGACAAAATATGTCGGCGGCCACTCCGATTTGATTGCGGGAGCAGCGCTCGGATCAAGAGCCGTGATGAAACAGGTCAAAGCGCTGCGTGGCGCGATCGGCACGCAACTCGATCCTCATTCCTGCTGGATGCTCGGGCGCTCGCTCGAAACCCTCAGTATTCGCATGGAAAAGGCCGACAACAACGCCTTGGCTATTGCCAATTTCCTTCGGGATCATCCGAAGGTCGAGAAGATACACTATCTGCCGTACCACGACGCGTCTTCACCCCTTGGTAAAACGTTTGCCGCTCAATGCACTGGAGCTGGCTCGACCTTCTCATTTGACATCGTGGGTGGACAGCCGGCGGCCTTCAAGTTCCTCAACGCATTGCAGATACTGAAACTGGCCGTGAGCCTTGGGGGTACGGAATCGCTGGCCAGCCATCCGGCAACGATGACTCACTCGGGCGTCCCCATTGACGTGCGCCAGCGCATTGGCGTGCTGGATTCAACAATAAGATTGTCGATCGGCATCGAACATCCGGATGACTTGATTGCCGATCTCACGCAGGCATTAAGCATCGCTTGAGCAATCAACACGTGCGGTAGAATTCGCTGACTTGTCTCTTGTACAACAGCGAGTAGCTAGTGCAATTTAATACGGCCCGCCTGGTCATGCTCATGCCCTTTTGCTGTTGCAGAAAGCTTTCATGGTAACTCGTCTTTATTCGCATCCGATTTATCTGGAACATTTGACACCTCCGGGGCATCCCGAACGGCCGGATCGATTGCGTGCGCTCAACAAGGTGCTGGAGGATAGCGCCTTCGATGCACTGGACCGTGTCCAGGCACCAACGGGCGACGAAACAACCATCCTTTATGCGCATCCCCAAACGTTTATTGAACGTGTCCGCAATACCGTCCCAGAAGAAGGGCTGGCGCGAGTCGATTCGGATACGACTGTGAGCCCCAAGAGCTGGGAAGCGGTGTTGACCGCAATCGGCGCAGCGAACGCCGCTGTGGATGACGTATTCACCGGTGTCGCGGACAATGTCTTCGTGGCTTCGCGTCCCCCCGGCCACCATGCAGAGCGGGACAAAGCCATGGGCTTTTGTCTGTTCAACAGCGCCGCGATCGCCGCCAGGCACGCCCAAAAAGCTCATGGCGTCGAACGTGTTGCAATCGTCGATTGGGACGTGCATCACGGCAATGGTACGCAGGACATTTTCTGGGATGATCCGTCGGTGCTCTATTGTTCGACGCATCAGATGCCCCTCTATCCTGGCACCGGAGCCAAGGACGAAACTGGTGCTGGCAATATCATCAATGCGCCTCTCAGCGCGCAAACTGGTAGCGACCATTTCAGAGAAGCATTCAACACGCGTATTCTCCCCGCTATCGATGAGTTTCGGCCCGAGCTGATTATCGTTTCTGCCGGTTTCGATGCCCATCACCGCGACCCGTTGGCGGAAATAAATCTGAACGAGGACGATTTTGACTGGGCGACCGGGACCCTGATGGAAAGAGCTGGGAGCTATGCGTCAAACCGCCTTGTCAGCCTTCTGGAAGGCGGTTACGACCTCAAGGGTATGTCGCTCTCGGCGGGCGCGCATATTAGACGCTTGATGGGAGGCTGAAGCATGGCCGATGTACAGAACAATTCCGATATCGCTGCCATGAGCTTCGAGCAAGCGCTCGATCAGCTGGAAAAAATAGTCGATGATCTCGAACGTGGTGACGTACCACTGGAACAATCGATCCGGATCTATGAGCGGGGCGAAGCCCTCAAGAAACATTGCGATACTCTCTTGAGCGCCGCTGAAGACAAAGTGCAGAAAATCCGCCTTGGCCGTAACGGTGAACCCGTCGGCACAGAGCCGCTCGATCCGGAGTGAGGCACCAACGCTGTTCAGCACGGCGGTCAACCGCTATGCTAAGGCATAGACACTTCCGGAGTAGCGCGCATGAGTTTTTCCCCCTGCCCAGATCCCAAGATAGGTGACTTATCAGCAATCGATGCAATCGAGACGCTAATTATCCCGCGCACCAGCGATATTGGTGGGCTCGAAGTTCGGCGTGCCCTGCCGAGCGCCAAGCGCCGACTCGTCGGACCCTTCATTTTCTTCGACCGAATGGGCCCGGCAATCCTTCGCCCAACCGACGCGCTTGATGTGCGGCCGCATCCACATATCGGCCTTTCGACTGTCACCTATCTTTTCGACGGGAACATACGCCATCGCGACAGCCTCGGCACGGAGATGGTCATCAAACCTGGTGACGTCAATCTTATGACGGCGGGCCGCGGAATCGTTCATTCAGAACGTTCACCGGAGGAGTTGCGGACCGAGCCGTTGCCGATTTCGGGGCTGCAGACCTGGCTCGCGCTGCCAGATCATCTGGAGGAAATCAATCCAGCCTTTGCCAATACAGGCGTAGGTGAACTGCCGGTACTGCGCGAAGCAGGTATGGAGGCGCGTATTGTCATGGGCAAGTTTCATGGTGCTGGTTCTCCTGTCAAACAGCATGCGGAGACGCTGTACGTGGACGTTCGGCTTGACCCAGGGAGCCATATCCAGTTGCCAGCTAACATTGCCGAGGAGCGGGCCATCTATACGCTGGATGGCTCGGTAGAAGTTGCAGGAGAGAACTTCCCGGCGGACCGTCTGTTGGTGTTTCGCGCCGGTGACGAGATCATTGTCCGTGCACCGCAAGGCGCGCACTTCATGCTGTTTGGAGGTGCTGCTCTGCCGTCCAAGCGCTATATCTGGTGGAATTTCGTGTCTTCATCCCAAGAGCGGATCGAGCAGGCAAAAGAGGAATGGCGCACGGGCCGTTTCGATATCGTTCCTGGCGACGAGGAAGAATTCATACCGCTGCCTGAAAACCGACCCATGGAGCGGTAGACTCAGCTTCTTGCTGGTCGGCTGGTTTTCCTTTAGGGAACGGCAAGAATTGAGCTTGGAATTGGAACCTGCGCTTTGGCCAAGAATTTTGAAACACCACTGCTTGATCGCGTTAAAGTTCCTTTGGATTTGCGCCAACTGCCGGAATCCGATCTGCCTCAACTGACGCAGGAACTGCGTACCGAACTGATTGATGCGGTTTCGACCACGGGTGGCCATCTCGGCGCCGGGCTTGGTGTCGTCGAACTAACAGTCGCCCTGCATCACGTTTTCGATACGCCGCATGACCGGATCATCTGGGACGTCGGCCATCAGGCCTATCCGCACAAGATATTAACCGGCCGGCGAGATCGTATCCGCACCCTGCGGCAGGAGGGCGGGCTTTCCGGATTTACCAAGCGCAGCGAAAGCGAGTACGACCCCTTCGGCGCTGCCCATTCGTCCACCTCCATTTCCGCAGGGCTAGGAATGGCGGTTGCCAGCGATCTTTCCGGCACGAAGCGCAATGTGATCTCGGTGATAGGCGATGGAGCGATGTCGGCAGGCATGGCCTATGAGGCGATGAACAATGCTGGAGCTCTCGATGCTCGTCTCATTGTCATTCTCAACGATAACGATATGTCGATTGCACCTCCGACTGGCGCTATGAGCGCCTATCTGGCGCGCCTTGTCTCCGGGCGTGCTTACCGTTCATTTCGCGAAACCGCCAAGCAGCTTGCCAAGAAACTGCCGAAATTCCTGCAGGAAAAGGCGCGCCTGTCGGAAGAATATGCGCGTGGCTTCTGGACCGGCGGAACCATGTTCGAAGAGCTGGGCTTCTACTACGTCGGACCGATCGACGGGCACAATCTCGACCATCTGTTGCCTGTATTGAAGAATGTCCGCGATACGATGGACGGCCCGGTTCTGATCCATGTCGTTACCCAAAAGGGCAAGGGCTACGCTCCGGCGGAGGCAGCTGCGGACAAATATCACGGTGTTAACAAATTCGACGTCATCACCGGAGCGCAGGCGAAGCCGCCCGCCAACGCGCCAAGCTATACGAAGGTCTTTGCCACGAGCCTGATCGAGGAAGCGCGCCACGACGACAGGATCGTAGCCGTAACGGCAGCGATGCCGGGCGGAACCGGTCTCGATCTTTTTGGGGAGGTTTTTCCTGAACGCACCTTCGATGTTGGTATCGCGGAACAGCACGCAGTGACCTTCGCCGCTGGTCTGGCAAGCGAAGGGTTAAAGCCGTTCGCCGCGATCTATTCGACGTTTCTGCAGCGTGGTTACGACCAGGTGGTACATGATGTGTCACTGCAGAACCTGCCGGTACGCTTTCCCATAGATCGGGCGGGGCTGGTCGGTGCTGACGGCGCGACCCATGCCGGCTCATTCGATACGGGTTTCCTGGCTGCGTTGCCGGGCTTTGTCGTCATGGCCGCAGCTGATGAGGCCGAGTTGCGCCATATGGTGCGAACGGCGGCTGAGTATGATGAAGGGCCGATCTCGTTTCGCTATCCTCGCGGTGACGGCGTCGGTATCGATTTGCCCGAGCGGGGAAAGATTCTGCAGATTGGCAAAGGCCGGGTTGTCCGTGAAGGGTCGAAGATCGCATTGCTCTCGTTTGGCACCCGCCTGCAAGAATGTTTGGCTGCAGCCGAAGAACTCGATGCTGCTGGCCTTTCGACGACCGTTGCCGACGCACGGTTTGCCAAGCCGTTGGACGAGGATTTGATTCGTCGTCTGGCGCGAGAACACGAGGTCTTCGTTACGGTGGAGGAGGGGGCCATCGGGGGCTTTGCCTCACACGTTCTGCATTTCTTGAGCCGCGACGGGTTGCTGGATAACGGCCTTCGTGTCCGCACATTGACATTGCCTGACCTCTATCTCGACCACGCCAAACCCGAAGCAATGTATGCCCGTTCAGGTCTCGACAGTGCAGGCATCGTGCGAACTGTCTTTGGCGCACTTGGTCGCGAGCACATTATTTCGCCAGCCCGCGCGTAACGTTGATGCGGCTCGATCAGCTTCTGGTTGATAAGGGGCTTTTTGCTAGCAGGTCACGGGCGCGCGACGCCATTATACGCGGTACGGTGCAAGTCAATGGTTTTGTCATCACCAAGCCGGGCACCACGGTTTCCATCGACGCAGCAATCCTGGCTGACGATCCCGCCAGTAGTTATGTCTCGCGCGCAGCGTTGAAGCTCGTCGCCTGCCTCGATCATTTTGCCATCGACGTGAAAGGTTGCACTGCTCTCGACATTGGTGCGTCGACGGGTGGGTTCACGCAGGTCCTGCTGGAAAGAGGCGCGGACCACGTCATTGCCGTCGACGTTGGCCATGGCCAGTTGCACGACAGTTTGCGCCGCGATACGCGCGTCAGCAACATCGAGACTTTGAATGCGCGAGATCTCTTGCGCGAGCACCTGAGCGGTAAATCTGTCGATCTCGTCGTCTCCGACGTCAGCTTCATTTCACTAAAACTTGCGCTGCCACCAGCCTTGGATCTGGCAGAGCCTGGCAGCCACTGTGTTCTTCTCGTCAAGCCGCAATTCGAGGCCGGACGTGAAGCGATCGGCAAAGGTGGCATTTTGCGCGATCCGAAGGATGGTGAACGCGTCGCAAATGATCTAAGGAACTGGTTGGATGGATTGCCGGGCTGGAAAGCCCTTGGGTACTGCCCTTCGCCCATAGAGGGCGGCGACGGCAATCGCGAGTTTCTGCTGACCGGCCTGAAAGCCACGATTGAGAAGTAAATTCTTATGAGTATGCGCGTAACGATCGAACGGATGGGCGCCGGGGGCGACGGCATTGCCGCCACTTCGGCGGGAAGCGCCTATGTGCCGTTTTCGTTACCCGGCGAGGTTGCCAATGTGGCGCTGGAAAATGGCCGTGCTACGCTTGTGGCGCTACTGGAACCATCGCCGGAGCGCATTGCGCCCGCCTGCCGCCATTTTGAGGAGTGTGGAGGCTGCACCTTGCAGCATTGGCAGGACAGCGCGTATCGCGATTGGAAAAGATCACTCGTCCACGATACGCTTGCGGGCAGAGGGTTCGCGTTCACGCTCGATCCGCTTGTGCCGTGTGCCCCGCAGACCCGTCGCCGTGCCGTTTTTGCCGTCCGCACGAGTGAGAGGGGCGCCGTACTCGGTTTCAACAAGCATCTCAGTCACGAACTGGTAGATATCGTGGAATGTCCGGTAACAGTGCCGGAAATCGTTTCGCGTCTTGACGATCTGCGCGAACTGGTTGCCGTTCTTGGCGGCGGTATGAAACCCTTCAAGCTGACAGTCACGTCGACGGCTTCAGGCCTCGATATCATGGCTTCAGGATGTGCCGCACCCGACGCAGCCAAACGTCAGGCGCTGACGGCGCTGGTCATCAAAAAGGATTTTGCCCGACTGAGCTTTGAAGGCGAAATCATCGTCGAGCCACGAAAGCCTATCGTTCATTTTGGCAAAGTTCCAGTATTCCTGCCCGCCGGCGGTTTTCTCCAGGCGACCCTGGAGGCCGAGATGGCCATGTCTGCATTGTTGACAGGTCATTTGGCCAAGGCAAAGAAGACGATCGACCTTTTTAGTGGGTCGGGCACCTTCACATTCAGGATGGCAGAGAAATCAGCCGTCCACGCTGTTGAGGGCGAGCAGTCCGCCGTTGATGCGATGGATCGCAGTATCCGGCATGTGCAGGGCCTCAAGCCTGTCACGGTGGAGCGCCGTGATTTGTTCCGGCGGCCTTTTCTGGCACGGGAACTGAAGCCGTACGCAGGTCTCGTCTTTGACCCGCCGCGTGCGGGCGCGGAAGCACAGGCTATAGAGATCGCGAAATCCACCGTGTCGAAAGTTGCGGCTGTCTCGTGCAACCCCGTCACCCTCGGCCGCGACCTGAGCATCCTCATCAAGGGTGGCTATAAAATCGACCGCGTCGTGCCAATCGATCAGTTTCTCTGGTCTTCGCACGTCGAAGTGGTGGCTTTGCTCAGCAAAAAATAGCGACCTACACCGCCGTCCCGCCTACGGTCATCTGATCCATGCGCAGATGTGGTTGGCCGACACCCACGGGCACCCATTGACCGCCCTTGCCGCAATTGCCTATGCCCGTATCAAGCTGCAGGTCATTGCCGATCATTGAGATGCGTTGCATCGCGTCGGGTCCATTGCCGATCAGCATGGCGCCTTTGACGGGCGCGCCGATCTTGCCGTTCTCGATCATGTAGGCCTCGGTACAGCCGAACACGAATTTGCCGGAGGTGATGTCCACTTGGCCACCACCGAACGAAACGGCATAGATTCCGTTCTTGACCGAAGCGATGATTTCTTCCGGCGTCTTGTCGCCGCCGAGCATATATGTGTTCGTCATGCGCGGCATCGGTGCATGAGCGTAGGATTCGCGCCGTCCGTTGCCGGTTGGCTCCATTCCCATCAGGCGCGCGTTTTGCCGATCCTGCATGTAGCCGACCAGAATGCCGTCATCGATCAAGACAGTCTTGTTGGTCGGCATGCCCTCGTCGTCGACTGTCAACGAGCCCCGCCGTTCGGAGATGGTGCCGTCATCAACGACGGTTACGCCCTTCGATGCTACCTTCTGGCCGAGCAAACCGGCAAAGGCAGACGTTTTCTTCCGGTTGAAATCACCCTCAAGACCGTGGCCTACAGCTTCGTGAAGCATCACGCCCGGCCAACCACTGGAAAGCACGATGTCAAACGTACCAGCGGGGGCGGGGATTGCCTCCAGATTTACCAGAGCCTGTCGTAGTGCTTCATCGGCAGCATATTGCCATTTATCCGCGACGATGAATTCGCCGAAGCCCTTGCGTCCGCCTGCACCATATGTGCCGCTTTCCTGCCGGTCGCCATCTCCGACAACAACGGACACGTTAAGCCGAACCATGGGGCGAACGTCGCGCACAAAATGTCCATCGGCACGCAGAATTTCTACCTGCTGCCACGAGGCCGCAAGCGAGACCGAAACCTGCCGCACCTTCGGATCCTTCGCCCTGAGATAGGCGTCAATCTCCTGGAGCAGTTTCACCTTCGCCTCGAAACTCGGAGAGCCAAGCGGATTTTCATCGCTGTAGAGGCTCCGGTTCGTTCCGGGCGGCGCTGCGGTATAAGTTCCGGAGTAACCAGTCCTTACCGCCGAAGCTGCATCCGAGGCACGCTTCAATGCGCCAAGCGACAACTCGCCAGCGTGGGCATAACCGACCGAATCACCGGCCACGGCACGCAGGCCGAAACCCTGATCCTGGTTGAATGAACCGTTTTTCAGCCGGCCATTGTCAAAGGCAAGACCCTCTGATTCTCTGTATTCGATGAAGAGTTCGCCATCATCCGCCCCGTCGAGACTCTGCTTTACGGTTTCAAGGATTTTGTCGCGCGGCGCATCAAAACTGTCGATGAGACTTTTCATGAGAATGGGTCCGGTTCAAATGGTGTGAACGGGATGTAGGCCTTCACAGTCCTTTCGACAACCGCAAACTCCCTCGAAACTTATGGAAGTGCGTCAAAACCCTCGCCAAACCCATTAAGTTCGACCGGAATGCCGATACCTTCTTCCGGTGTCTGGAAGACGATGAATGTTGCCGCCTTGCCGGTCTTCAGCGTCTGGACAAGCTGATCTTCCAGAATGACCTCGGCATAGCAACCATCTTCGAAGCAACGAACGAAGTAAGCGCGGCCGATATCTTTACCATCCACATTGAGGCCAAGGCCGTTGGGCAGGAGTACACCAAGTGGCGCAAGGACGCGCAAGATCTTCGCTTTGTTGTCCGCAGTTTTCAGAACGACGACGGAGAGGCCCATTTCCGGACGATCCGCCGCGACGACGTTCTGGATCAGCGCGCATTGCTCCGATTTAGCACCCGCCGGCGTATCGCAGAGGATCGACCATGCGCCATGGGTGGACTTGACTGTGCCGCTTTGCTGCGCTGCCATTGCGGTGCCCGCAACGACAGTCATTGACAGGGCAAGCAGACCAGCAGCGATGCTACGTAGCGCGAAAGACAACATGTAGGCTCCAAAACGAATCATCCAGACGTTAAACCGCTCCGCCCCCGATGAAAAGAATACCGCTCAAACGCTCCCCAGCATAGCGCGGCCTATCAGACGTGGTGTAGCCGAAAAATGGCCGGATTGTGAGCCTAATGGCCCTGTGTGCTGCAAAACAGCTGCAAGAACGAAAAAACTGCTGCTTCGAGCGGTCTGGGGCTTGTTGCTGGAAAGCCGCGCGCAAAAATGCCGCATGAGATCACGTTCGCCTTCCTTGCGATGTAAGCTAATGTGTGGTTTGAACGCGCCATACATCGGGCCATCACGCTGCCCAGTCTTATTCTATGGAATCAATGCTTCATTCGGGAGATTTCTAGGTGAAGAAGAATATTGTCACGCTGATGGGTATCCTGAGTGGCCTGTTGAGTGCCGGCACTGCTTATGCAGCCCAGCCGGAGCCTTGGCAGATGACTTTCCAACCGGCAGCTTCTGCCATTATGGAGCAGATCGAGTGGTTTGAGCGCTACACATTGTGGTTCATCGTTCCCATTACGCTTTTCGTGATGGCACTGCTAGCCTGGGTGATGTATCGCTATCGCGCCAGCGCCAATCCCGTCCCTTCAAAGACCAGCCATAATACGGCTGTCGAGATCGTCTGGACTGTGGGCCCTGTCGTTATTCTTCTCTTCCTGGCAATTCCTTCCTTCCAGTTGCTGACGGCGCAGTATTCGCCCGAAGAGCCGAAGCTGACGATCAAGGCTACCGGCTATCAATGGTATTGGGGTTACGAATATCAAGCCGGCGAAGCCCCGGTTTCGTTCGACTCTGTCATGTTGAAAGAGACTGACCGCGCCGCCACCGGGAAGGAAGACAAAAAAGCCTACCCGCGCCTGCTGGCGGTCGACAATGAAATGGTCGTCCCTGTTAATACGACCGTACGTTTGCTGGTCACCGGTGCTGACGTCATCCACTCGTTCTCAATGCCTGCCTTTGGCGTGAAGATGGATGCCGTTGCTGGCCGCAGCAACGAGACATGGTTCAAGGCCAACAAGGAAGGCATGTATTACGGTCAGTGTTCGCAGATTTGCGGCAAGGATCATGCCTTCATGCCGATTGCGATCCATGTCGTTTCACAGGATCAGTACAATGCGTGGTTTACTGCCGCCGGGAAAGATCTTCCGGGTGCCTACAAGACGCTGACCGCAGCAATTGACGCAGACAAGAATGTAAGCGTGGCTGGCAACTAAGCCGGTTTTACGCAATTTATTGAGGAACGGGAGCACTTTGATGGCAGGTTCTGCAGCTCACGAAGCACACGACGCTCACAAGCCGACAGGCTGGACGCGTTGGGTTTATTCGACCAATCACAAGGACATCGGTACGCTGTATCTGATCTTCGCGATCATAGCTGGCCTTATCGGTGGTTCGCTTTCGATCGCCATGCGCGCCGAGTTGCAACAGCCGGGCATCCAGATTTTCCACGGTCTAGCCTCCATGGTTTATGGCTTTGAAGGCGACGCGGCTATCGATGCCGGCAAGCAAATGTACAACGTGTTTTCGACCGCACACGGTCTGATCATGATCTTCTTCATGGTCATGCCTGCGCTCATCGGCGGTTTCGCCAACTGGATGGTTCCGATCATGATCGGTGCTCCGGACATGGCCTTCCCGCGCATGAACAATATTTCGTTCTGGCTGCTCCCGCCCGCACTCCTGTTGTTGATACTATCGATGTTCGTTCCGGGTCCTGCCGGTGGCTTCGGTACGGGCGGTGGCTGGACGATCTATCCGCCATACTCGACATCAGGTCAGCCTGGCCCGGCGATGGATTTTGCTATTCTCGCGCTCCATATTGCCGGTGCATCGTCGATCCTTGGTGCCATCAATTTCATCACCACGATCTTCAACATGCGCGCTCCGGGCATGACATTGCACAAGATGCCGCTGTTTGCCTGGTCGGTTTTGATCACTGCATTCCTGCTATTACTGGCGCTCCCTGTTTTGGCGGGTGGTATCACGATGCTCCTGACCGACCGCAATTTCGGCACGGCATTCTTCGCACCTGAAGGTGGTGGTGATCCTATCCTGTTCCAGCATCTGTTCTGGTTCTTCGGTCACCCCGAAGTTTACATCATGATTCTGCCGGCCTTCGGCATCATCAGTCACATCGTCTCGACATTCTCGCGTAAACCAATCTTCGGTTATCTCGGAATGGCCTACGCCATGGTTGCCATCGGTGTCGTCGGGTTTATTGTTTGGGCTCACCACATGTACACAGTGGGCCTGTCACTCGACACGCAGCGCTATTTCGTCTTCGCCACGATGGTCATCGCGGTTCCAACCGGCGTCAAGATCTTCTCCTGGATCGCCACAATGTGGGGTGGATCTATCGAGTTCAAGCCACCAATGGTCTGGGCGATCGGCTTCATCTTCCTGTTCACTGTTGGTGGTGTGACGGGCGTTCAGTTGGCCAATGCCGGTCTCGATCGTTCACTGCATGACACCTATTATGTGATTGCGCATTTCCATTACGTGCTGTCGTTGGGTGCAGTGTTCGGCATCTTCGCGGGCTGGTACTACTGGTTCCCGAAAATGACCGGCTACATGTACAATCATAAAATTGCCCACACGCATTTCTGGGTAATGTTCATTGGCGTCAATCTGGTTTTCTTCCCGCAGCATTTCCTTGGTCTCGCCGGCATGCCGCGCCGCTACATCGATTACCCGGATGCTTTTGCAGGTTGGAACGAAGTATCGTCGATCGGTTCGTACATCTCTGGCGTTGGCGTTCTGATCTTCCTCTTCGGCGTATTCGAAGCGTTCGCCAAGAAGCGTGAGGCTGGAGCCAATCCTTGGGGTGCGGGCGCAACGACACTCGAATGGCAGCTTTCATCACCGCCGCCGTTCCACCAGTGGGAACAGCTCCCGCGCATCAAGTAAACACGACAATGCCGGGACTGCCAAAGGTCCCGGCATTGAATAAAACTAAGACGGATCAAATGGCATTGATTGAGAAAAACGCAAATCTTGATGCGAGCATTGGCCTCTCGGAAGCCAATGCATCGGATTATATTGCGCTGCTCAAGCCACGCGTTATGTCCTTGGTCGTCTTTACCGGCTTCGTTGGGATGATGGCTGCCCCTGGTCAGATCAATCCGGTCTTGGCCGCTATCGCCATTCTTTGCATTGCGGTGGGGGCAGGCGCCTCAGGTGCACTCAACATGTGGTACGATGCCGACATCGACGCCATTATGAAGCGTACCTCGAAGCGACCGATCCCTGCGGGACGTATCTCGCGCGGCGAGGTGTTGACATTTGGTCTCCTGCTGTCGGCTTTTTCAGTCGTAACGCTGGGCCTTTTTGTCAATCTCCTATCGGCATTTCTGCTGGCATTCACGATCTTCTTTTATGCTGTCATTTATACGATGTGGCTGAAGCGTTCGACGCCGCAGAACATCGTTATAGGAGGCGCCGCAGGTGCGTTTCCACCCATGATCGGCTGGGCGGCAGTCACGAATTCCGTGAGCATGGAAAGCATCGTCCTTTTTCTCATCATCTTCCTGTGGACGCCGCCGCATTTCTGGGCCTTGTCGCTCTTCATGTCGGATGACTATGAGAAGGCGAAAATTCCGATGATGCCCAATGTCGCAGGGCCTGCATCGACGAAGCTTCAGATTTTTCTCTATACTTTGCTGGTAGCACCAGTTGGCGTCCTCCCTTGGATCATGGGATTCGCGGGGCCAGGCTATGGTCTGTTTGCCATAGCAATGGGCTGCGCCTTTCTTGCTTCGGCCTTCACTGTATGGCGTGCTCCTGTTGGCGATGCGATGTTGAAGCCTGCCAAGAAGATGTTCGCTTTCTCCATTTTCTATCTTTTCAGTTTATATGCGGTGCTCCTCGGCGAGATTCTGGTGCGCAAGGCATTTCTGGTAGCTGGTGTTTGATATGAGCAACGACATGGTAACTCTCACGGACAAGCAGAAGCGGGCACAGCGCAGTCGCTCCCTGGCGCTCGCGCTGGCGTTGGCCGCGTTTGTCGTCGTTGTCTATGTCGGGACATGGGCCAAAATCGGGGCCAATCACTCTTCGCAAACGGCGCCCGTAACGAGGCCCGCACAATGAGCGATGCACCGAAGCGCAAGGTTTCCGACCGGACGATCGCGATTTCTTGCCTCGCCTTCTTCTTCGGCATGGTGGGTATGGCGTTTGCTGCCGTCCCGCTCTACGCCATGTTCTGCCAGGTCACAGGATATGGTGGCACGACCCAGCGCGTCGAACAGATGTCGGATACAATTCTTGACAAAAAAATCACTGTGCGTTTCGACGCCAATACGTCTGGTGGTTTGCCGTGGCAGTTCGAGCCTGTACAGCGCGAAGTCACGATGAACATCGGCGAAACCAAGCTGATCAAATATGAGGCGAAGAACATCGTCGACAAGCCGACCGCGGGGCGCGCGTCATTCAACGTGACGCCGCAAGCTGCAGGTGCTTACTTCAATAAGGTCGAGTGCTTCTGCTTCACGGATACGGTCCTGAAGCCAGGTGAAGATCTGGAAATGCCGGTCGTCTTTTTTGTCGATCCGGACATCGTCAATGCGCCTGAGCTGAAGGGCGTCAACACAATCACTCTATCCTACACATTCTTCCCGATCCCTATGCCAGCACCCGTTGCTGCCAATACCGAGGTCAAGAAGAATGGTACATCGGGACAACTCTAAACTGCGCCGGCCTAGCCCGGTGTCAAAACCAATGAACAGACCTTGCGAGGGTTAGAATGGCCGAGACGCACCAAAAGAACCACGATTACCACATCATCGATCCTAGCCCATGGCCATTTCTTGGCTCGGTCGGCGCTTTTGTTCTTGCAATCGGCGGTATCGCTTTCATGCGTTATCATGCCGGCGGCGAGCTTGTCCTTTTCCGCGCTAATCTCACAAGCCCCTGGATCCTGCTTATAGGCGTGATGATCGTTCTTTATACGATGTACGGCTGGTGGTCCGACACGATCAAGGAGAGCAAGGAAGGCCATCACACGCGGGTTGTGTCATTGCACCTGCGCTATGGCATGATCATGTTCATCGCTTCAGAAGTCATGTTCTTTGTCGCCTGGTTCTGGGCTTTCTTCGATGCCAGTCTTTTCCCCGGGGAAGCAGCGCAAGTAGCGCGGACAGCATTCACCGGCGGCGTATGGCCGCCGAAGGGTATTGAAGTTCTCGACCCCTTGCACCTGCCGCTTTATAATACGGTTATCCTGCTTTTGTCCGGCACGACGGTCACATGGGCGCACCATGCTTTGATCCACAATGATCGCAAGGGCCTGATCAGGGGCCTGACGCTCACCGTCCTGCTCGGTCTGCTCTTTTCCTCAGTGCAAGCCTACGAATATATTCACGCTCCATTTGCGTTCAAGGATTCGATCTACGGCGCAACATTCTTCATGGCGACGGGTTTCCACGGTTTCCACGTCATCATCGGAACCATCTTTCTCGCCGTATGCTTGCTTCGTTCGCTTCGTGGTGACTTTACGCCGACCAAACATTTCGGTTTCGAGGCTGCCGCCTGGTATTGGCACTTCGTTGACGTGGTCTGGCTGTTCCTGTTCTTCTCGATCTATGTATGGGCATCCTGGGGTGCTCCGATAGCAGTGGAATAGGCAAACTTGTCTAAAATTTGCGGGCGGTCGTGGAAACACGGCCGCTCTCACTTTTTCAGCACATTCCTGCGCAACCATCCGATATAATCACAACGAAGCCATATTCCCCGGCCTCGAGGCACATGACCATGAATCAAGACACGGCGCTTTACCCACCAGTTGACCCCGTAACTGCCGGTGTAAAAGCACGCTGTCCTCGATGCGGGCAGGGGAAACTGTTCGATGGGTTTCTCACGCCGGCGAAGCACCGTTCTACCTGTGGGCTGGACTATTCATTCATCGACACGGGCGAGGGCCCAGCAGTTCTGGTGATGCTCTTGATCGGGTTCATTGTCGTCGGCCTTGCCCTCTGGATGGAGGTGACGCTCGATCCGCCATTGTGGCTGCATTTTATCCTGTGGATACCCTTGGCCCTCGTGCTCTGCCTTACGGCCCTCCGCTGGATGAAGGGCATTCTGATAGCCTTGCAGTACAAGCATAAAGCCGCAGAGGGTCGGCTTGATACGCTGGATAGCCATGACTGAGCGCGTGACACCTTTACCAACCAACCGCTTCCCGTGGATAAAAGTTGTTCTGGGTGCAATCGTTTTCGCAATCTTGATCGCCCTCGGGACATGGCAGGTCGAACGTCTCTATTGGAAGGAAGGCCTGCTGGCGGAGATTGATGCTCGAACGCATGCGACGCCCGCATCGCTTGCCGAAATCGAGAAAGTCTGGGCGGCTGAAAAGGATGTCGACTACCGGACAGTGACAGTGACCGGCCGGCTGCTTAATGATCGCGAGCGTCACTATTTTGCGACCTATGACGGCACTTCCGGGTTCTACGTCTATACGCCGCTTTTGCTTGATGATGGTCGAGCGGTCTTCGTCAATCGCGGCTTTGTTCCCTATGACAAGAAGAATTCCGTGACACGGCCCGAGGGTGAAGTTGAGGGACAGGTGGTTGTAACGGGGCTTGCGCGCAATCCGCTTTATGGCAAGCCTTCGTCGATCGTGCCGAACAACGACCTCATGACCAATATCTACTATTGGAAAGACCTGCCAACGATGGCGGGACAGTCGGGCATTGCAGATGACAAGCTGGTTCCTTTTTTCATCGATGCCGACAAGACGCCAAATCCCGGGGGCCTGCCGGTCGGCGGCGTGACGATCATCGATCTGCCAAATAGCCACCTGCAATACGCGGTAACCTGGTACGGCCTCGCCGCGACACTGCTTGCGGTCGCGGGAATTTCGCTTTGGCAGCGATACCATCCCAAAGATCCAAACGAGCCTGATCCCAGCCAATCTGAAGCTTCGGACTTGACTTCGCGTTGATTGCCGCCCAATTCCAACAACACTGCAACGCTTCCATGAGACACGATACGATGGCTGACAAGAAACCACTGACAATCCGCCTGTGCGGACCGCGCGGTTTTTGCGCCGGTGTGGATCGCGCTATCCAGATCGTCGTTTTGGCGTTGAAGAAATATGGCGCACCTGTCTACGTCCGCCATGAGATCGTACATAACCGCTACGTCGTCGAAGGCTTGCAGGCTCGCGGAGCGGTTTTTGTCGAAGAGCTCGACGAAATTCCTCCGGAGCATCGCAATCAGCCTGTGGTCTTTTCCGCGCACGGGGTTCCGAAGTCGGTTCCCTCCGATGCGGAAAGCAAGAACCTTTTCTATCTGGATGCAACATGCCCGCTGGTATCCAAGGTTCATAAGCAGGCAATGCGCCATCAGCGGCTCGGCCGCCATGTCATCCTCGTCGGTCACTCAGGCCATCCGGAAGTCATCGGTACGATGGGTCAATTGCCCGAAGGTGCGGTCACGCTGGTCGAAACCATCGCCGAAGCTGAGACCTATGTCCCCGAGGATCCCGATAACCTCGGCTTCGTGACACAGACAACACTTTCCGTTGACGATACTGCCGGGATAATCGCGACGTTACAGCGCCGCTTCCCCGCGCTGACGGCACCAGCTGCAGAATCGATCTGCTATGCCACGACGAACCGCCAGGACGCTGTGAAAGCCGCGGCTCCAGGCTGCGACCTTTTCCTCGTCGTGGGGGCTCCGAACTCTTCCAATTCAAAGCGACTGGTTGAGGTCGCCGAACGGTCGGGGGCCGTACAATCCCTGCTGGTTCAACGAGCCGGCGACATCGACTGGATCAGGGTCGGCAACATTTCGGTGGTCGGATTGTCCGCCGGCGCTTCTGCTCCGGAGATCATCGTTGACGAAATCATCCAGTCCTTTTCGGAGCGGTATATCGTGTCGATCGAACTCGCGGAAACAACCATCGAGACCGAAAATTTCCATGTGATGCGGGATCTGCGCGACGTGGAACTGACGAGCGCCGATATGGCGTTCGTCAACGGAAGCCGCTGATAATGGCCGTCTATACCGACATCAATGAAATCGACTTGGCTCACTTCCTCAAAGACTACGATATCGGCGAGCTGCTTTCGTATAAGGGCATTGCCGAGGGCGTCGAAAACTCCAACTATCTGCTGCATACCAGCACTGGATCGTACATTCTGACGTTGTACGAGAAACGTGTGAACAGCAACGATCTGCCGTTCTTTCTCGGTTTGATGCGCCATCTGGCGGGCAAGGGGATACGCTGTCCTTTGCCAGTGAACCAGAAGTCCGGATCAAGCATCGGCGAACTGGCTGGTCGGCCTGCTGCGATCGTAACCTTTCTCGAAGGCATGTGGATGCGCCGCCCGACCGTGCAGCATTGCTTTGCCTTGGGCGAGGCAATGGCGAAGATGCATGTCGCGGGGGAAGATTTCCCCATGCGCCGCCCCAATGCGCTCTCTGTAGAAGGCTGGCGGCCCCTGTGGAATAATTCCAAGGCCGGTGCCGATCGAGTTGAACCGGGGCTTGCAGACGAGACAGAGACCGATCTTGCTTTCTTCGAGTCAAACTGGCCGTCGCACTTGCCCTCGGGTGTCATCCATGCCGACCTTTTTCCAGACAACGTCTTCTTTTTGGGAAACAAATTGTCGGGACTGATTGATTTCTACTTCGCCTGTACCGATCTGCTCGCCTACGATGTGGCCGTTTGCCTGAATGCCTGGTGCTTTGAAAAGGATCATTCCTTCAATCTCACCAAAGGCACGGCCTTGCTTCGGGGCTACAATTCCGTTCGCCCGCTCTCGGCGGACGAAGCCGCAAGCTTGCCTATCCTTGCACGTGGTTCGGCGCTGCGGTTCATGCTCACAAGATTGTACGATTGGCTCAACACGCCGGAAGGCAGTCTCGTCGTTAAAAAAGACCCGATGGAATATATCCGCCGGATGCGCTTCCACCGCCAGATCAGGTCGGCAGAAGAATACGGGCTTATCCTGGAAGGTTCAAAAGTGTGAAGGAGATCCAGGCTTTTACCGATGGCGCTTGCTCCGGCAATCCCGGTCCGGGAGGCTGGGGTGCGGTTCTACGCTGGAACAGCAATGAAAAGGAACTCTCGGGCGGCGAGGCCGACACGACCAACAACCGCATGGAGCTGATGGCGGCGATCTCGGCCTTGAATGCCCTGAAGGAGCCCTGCCAAGTCGATCTTTATACGGACTCGGTCTATGTTCGTGATGGTATTTCCGGCTGGATCGACGGCTGGAAACGCAACGGCTGGAAAACTGCCGCGAAGAAGCCGGTGAAGAATGCCGAACTCTGGCAGGCGCTGGATGAGGCGCGCAAGCGTCACAAGGTGGTCTGGCATTGGGTCAAAGGCCATGCGGGCCATCCGGAGAATGAGCGTGCCGACGAACTCGCGCGTGCTGGCATGGCTCCTTTCAAACAAAAGCGAATGCCGCAAGTATAAGGATTACCGTGAATAGGGCGCCGTGCGATTGAAGTGTCAAAGAACCGGATGTGCTTTCCCCTTGCCACGCCCTCATCCCGAGTCTGGCCATTGCTTGCATTGTGGGAAGACGGGCGGTCGTCGAAGCGCGTCTTTGTAGAATAAAATGCGATCCGAAGACCGCCCGTCCGGCGTCTTTTGATCCCGTCCGTTCCGCTTGGGAGGCCTCGGCTTTGGGTGAATTGCTTCGCCCGCTGCCGAAAGCCCCTTTCGAAGTGCTCGTCCAGCACACGCCAGTCGTAGTACCGGCAGGGGAACCCTTGGACGGAACTTCCCCGGACAGCGGGTCCGTTACCCGCCATCGGAGGCGCCGATCCTCTCCCCACTTCGAACGGCTCCGGAAGCAGTTCCCGTGAAGAGGACGGGGAGAAGGATAAGTCAGGTTTGGAGGTGTTGGATAAACAGCCACGATTATTTTGAGGTACGCGAGGTAAAGCAAGACCCCACCCTGGCGCTTCGCGCCTTCCCTCCCCACAAGGGAGAGGGTGACAGCGCCTTATTCTGCAGCTCCGCCTATTTGCCGTATACAGCGGATGACAGTTGCGACGGTCTCACCCTCCCCCTTGTGGGGAGGGAAGCTGCGTAGCAGCAGGGAGGGGTCCTTCTGGATTGCATCCAAAACTTATCCCCACTTTGGCCCGAGAATTCTCTAAAGCTGCTCAAGAATGGTAGCTGCGCTCGAGGTGACGGCCTGACCAGGAGACTCTTCGATATTGAGCTGCTTCACCACGCCGTCTTCAACCAGCATAGAATACCGCTTGGAGCGTATGCCCATATTTCCGGCACCAAGATCGACATCGAGACCGACGTCCTTGGTGAAAGTGGCATTGCCGTCCGAGAGGTACTGAATCTTGCCCTCGCCATTCGTTGCCTTAGCCCAGGCACCCATGACATGCGGATCATTGACGGCGACGACGACAATTGCGTCGATACCCTTAGCCAGAATTGCATCTCTGTTTTCAAGATAACCTGGTAGATGGTTCATGCTGCAGGTCGGCGTAAATGCGCCAGGAACAGCAAAGAGAACAACTCTCTTGCCCTTGAACAGCGCGTCGGAGCGGACCTCACTGACACCCTCATCCGATTTCGTCTTGAATATAGCGTCCGGCAAACGCTCGCCTACCTTGATCGTCATGAATGGCTCCCTGTGAGATGATGACATGCGCCCTTCCGCACATAGGGTGCGTACTTGCAAAAGTCGAGAGTTTTGATCGTTATTCCTGCACGTTGATCATGCCGGAGACGGCCTTGTCTCCTTGAACCAGCGTGTAGTTCAGAGGCGGCGTTTTCTTGTCCTTTCCGGAAATGATCCGCACGGAAAAAACAGCTGCATTTGCCTGCCGGTCCTTCAGTTTCGACATGCCAAACGTAACGATTCCATCACCCGCGACGAAAATGTCGGTGTTTGGATCATCGGAAGGAAGGTCGACCATTACCTTCACATGGTCATCCTTGCGTACTGCGCTATGTGCCCCGAATGTCGCCGACGCTTCGCCCGGCAGCTGTTCGAAGGCTGCATCTATGAGCGTTTTGGTCAGCGCGTCGGTCGGTTTGGCGTTGTCGACGGTAAAATCAAACTCCGCTTTGACAGGGATGCAGATCGTCTCGCAAATCCCAAGAAATGCATGGCCCTTCAAATGGGCAGGCTTGGCAGGATCGGCTAGTGTAAGCGTGAGCGGCAAGGAAACTGGTTTCTTGTATCCTGCCCAATGGGTATTGCCGTCGTCGAAGCGATGCGGCGTTGGAAACGCAAGCGCATAGCTTTTGATGTTGGTGCTTTCAGTGAGGTCGAGTTCTGGCGGCACACCCGCATCACCGGGTTCTCGCCAATAGGTTTTCCAGCCCGGATCGAGATTAATCTCTATGGCTCCGCGGATCTCGGGCGATGGCTGGACAGGATTGTCGACGATGAGCCTAACGTTGCCGCCGGGCGTCTTCGTCCATTCGGAATTTGCATGCGCCGGAGCGGTAAACGCAATCACGGCCGCAAAAAAGAGCAATTCTGTTTTCATTTTCGGACCTTTACAGGCCTTTTGGGCACTATCAAGGATGTGACTGATTTTGCGCATCATTTCTGTGTGAGAAGTAATCCGGCAATGCGCACGCGGCTGGCAGATTTAAGTATCATTTACAATTCGTTACCCAAAGCCGTTGTCATTTACAGAATCCTTGGTACCTTTATTCTCATGGAGATTTTCAGAGACGCCAACAAAGAGACCGGATTTCTGAATGGACAGTTCCTTCTCGCCATGCCGGGAATGGACGACAGCCGGTTTGCGCGCTCCGTCATCTATGTTTGTGCGCACTCTGAAAAGGGCGCCATGGGCCTGATCATCAACCGTGTCCAGGACATGGAATTTTCGGATATCCTCGTTCAACTGGGTGTTCTCGACGAGCAGCAGGCAATCATGATGCCTGAACGGACGCGCGATTTTCTGGTGCGCAATGGCGGACCGGTCGAAATGCGACGAGGCTTTGTCCTGCATTCAGATGATTATCTCACCGATTCAACCATGCCGGTCGCAGAAGAGATTTGCCTGACGGGAACTGTGGATATACTGCGTGCTATCTCCGGTGGCCGCGGACCGCGCAAAGCCTTGATGACGCTGGGTTATTCCGGTTGGGCTTCGGGTCAACTCGAGACCGAGATTGCCAATAATGGCTGGCTCACCTGCAAGGCGTCGCAGGAGTTGCTTTTCGATACGGATATTGACAGCAAGTATGATCGGATTCTCGCCTATATGGGCGTTGATCCTTCACGGCTGGCTACTGTTGCCGGCCACGCCTAATACTACAGTTGCATTCTTCTTGATGCCGGCCTGCAAAGGCAGATTTTCTGCGCTTCGGTGCTCACGTACCCAAACGTACGCTCCGCTCCGATCCTCGAAAATCGACCTTTTCGCCTCGGCCTGACGAATTTGCAACAACAGTATCAGAGATAATTCACCCTGACGGCAACCGGATGTGATTTCTACGACGCTTTCGATTGCTGGAACTGCTCACGCAGTAGCTTCGTCGCGACATCCAGTGTAACCGGCGGGCTGAACATGAAACTCTGCGCGTACTCGCAGCCCATCTGGCGGAGTTGCAGCGCATCGCTCTCGTTCTCGATGCCTTCCGTTACAACCGACAATCCAAGATCATGCGCCATGCTGATCATGGAACGAAGCAGTGTCACCTTCTGCGGCTGATCCGCCTTCAGGAACGATCGGTCGATCTTGATCATGTCGAACGGGAAGGAGGTCAGGTAGGACAGTGAAGAATAGCCCGTGCCGAAATCATCGAGCGATACACCGACGCCCATCGCCTTGATGCTGGAGAGCACGTAGTTGGAGCGCTCCGGATTCTCCATCATCAGGGATTCCGTGAGTTCGAGTTTCAGGCTCGCCGGCTCGATCTGGGTTTGCAGGAGCACCGACCGTACGTCATCGATCAGATCCTGCCGGATCAGCTGGCTGCTGGAGATATTGACTGAAACAAAGAGAGGCGAGGCGCCAAGATTGCGCTGCCAGTTGACGAGGTCTTCCGCCGCCTTCTGCATGGCGAAAAGACCGAGCTGCACGATAAGTCCGGAGCTTTCGGCAATCGGAATGAACTCCGACGGCGGAATGGAGCCGCGGCGCGGGTGATCCCAGCGCATCAGGGCTTCGAACCCGGCAATGCTATTGTCTTCCAGGCGCATGATTGGCTGGTAAGCCATGTGAATTTCGCGCCTTTCAAGAGCGCGGCGCAGATCGGATTCCAGCTGAAGCCGGTCACTCCCCACAGCACGGAAGGCTGGGCGGAATGGCTCGATGCGATCGCCACCGAACCGCTTGGCCTGGAACATGGCCAGCTCGGCATCCTTGACCAAATCTTCCGGCGAGGCGGCGCTGCCGCTGGTCCAGGTGATCAGGCCAAGCGATGCGGTCAGCACGATCTCGCGTTTGGAAAAGGCAATCGGCGCCCGTATAGCTTGTTTCACCGCTTCGGCGAAGGCTGCAATTTTGGCGGGCTCGCTCTCGGAAACGAGAATGAGACCAAATTGATCGGCGGCCAGACGGCTGAGCGTATCCTGTGGCCGCAAGAGACGGTGCAAACGGCGCGAGATCGTCAGAAGAAATGTATCGCCCGCCGACATGCCAAGGCCGTCATTGACCTGCTTGAACCGGTCAATGTCGATGATGAACACGGTGGGGCGGATTCTGCTCTCGGTCTGCGCCATGGTGATGACGGAGCCCAAGCGGTCCAGGAAGAGTTCGCGGTTCGGCAGGCCCGTCAGATTATCATGCACAGCGTCGTGCAGCAGGCGTTCTTCTGCCTTTTTCTGCTCGGTGACATCGATCAGCGTGCCAACACACCGGACAATTTCACCATCGGAACCGATGACAGGGCGGGCCTTCAGCGAATACCAATAGTAGTGGCCGTCATTGGCACGCAGGCGGAATGTTTGCGAAATGCGGCCACGCCTGTTTTCGAGAATAACGTCCAGCGTCGTGCGGAAGCGATCGCGATCGTCCGCGTGCAGGCTCGGTAACCAGTTGCGAACGGCGCCGTGTAGGGAACTTGCCGAAGCTCCAAGGAAATTGGTGAGGTCCGGTGTGGTAACGACGCGATCACGCGGCACGTCCCAATCCCAGACGATATCGCCGGAACCGATAATAGCGAGCGCTTGCCGCTCCACATCGGAGAACAGGCCCTGTTGCAGCGCGCCACCGGAAAATGCGTGCTGCATGACGGTGAAGCCGATGAGGAGAACGATGAGAACGAGGCCCCCGGCAAGGGCTGGCTGAATGATATCATTGGCCAGAATTCCCGATACGGTGAGCCAGCTGCCCATCAACCAGACGAGCAGGAGGATCCATGTCGGTATCAGCATGATTGCGCGATCATAACTTCGGAAGGAGAAGAAGCCGATTAGGACGATGCCAGAAATGATGGTCAGGGCGAAGGAGAACCGGGCGATACCGGCGGCGATCGGCGGGTCGAAAATCGCGACGCCGGAGACGATCCCCAACCCGAGAATCCATGTCAGTGCGCCATAGCTGAAATTGTCATGCCATCGGTTGAGATTGAGGTAGGTGAAGAGGAAGATCACCAGAGTCGCCGCAAGCGCCACCTCGGTGCCCGCTCGCCACATCTGTTCGTTACCCGGCGTTATCTCTATCAACTTGTTCCAGAAGCCGAAATCGACGCAAATGTAGGCCAATACCGCCCATGCGAGGGCGGCTGTTGCAGGAAAAAGCGACGTTCCCTTGACGACAAACAGAATGGTCAAGAACAGGGCCAGCAAGCCAGCGATTCCGAGAAGAATGCCGCGGTAGAGCGTATAGGAATTGACCGTGTCCTTGTAGGCATTCGGCTCCCAAACGTAGACCTGAGGCAGGTTGGGCGATGCTAGTTCGGCAACAAGCGTGATCACGGCCCCGGGATTGAGCGTAATCAGGAAAATATCGGCATCCTCGCTGGCTTGCCGGTCCAGCGCGAATCCCTCGCTTGGCGTAATGGATGCGATGCGGGTCGAGCCGAGATCGGGCCAAATGAAACCAGATCCGACGAGGCGGAAATGTGGCGCGACTATCAGGCGGTCGATCTGCTCGTCGGTCGGGTTGGCAAGGGAAAAGGCTGCCCAGTCGCCAGTAGACCGCTTGTCGTTTGCCTGCACCTCGATGCGGCGAACGATACCGTCGGTACCCGGTGCGGTGGAAATCTGGAAAGTCTCGCCTTGGTTCCGGTACACTTCAACGGCTTTTGACAGGTCAAGAGCCGTGCTTTCCTTGGTGATCTTGATTGTCTCGAACGCGTTCGCGGCCGACTGCATCGATATCAACAAAATGACGAGCGCAAAAACCCGCGATAAGCCTTTCAGCATTCGTCCCGTCAATAATTCCACTGATACAACCTTTATTTCCCTAGCGCCGTACATCGCCTTCAATCATCGAGAAGAGCAGATGATCTTGCCACATACCATTTATCTTTAAGTATGAGCGTAGCAGTCCTTCCCTCTGAAATCCGGCTTTTTCGAGAAGGCGGATCGATCTTTCATTGCTTGGAATACAGGCCGCTTCCAGCCGGTGCAACCTCACCTTGGTAAAAGCATAGGGAATAAGCAGGCCCAGGGCTTCATGCATGAAACCCTGCCCGGCAAACGGCTCACCGATCCAGTAACCGATCATGCCATTCTGACCAACACCGCGACGGATATTGCCGAGCGTAATGCCCCCAAGCAGGCGCGAATCCTTGTTGCGGAAAAGGAAGAATGGATGCGCTGTGCCGGCTGCCGCCTCTTCGTCATAATGACGAATTCGGTGGCGAAAAGCTCCGCGCTCCAGATCGTCGACCGCCCAGAGGGGTTCCCACGGCGAGAGGAACTCGCGGCTCTGTGCGCGAAGTGTGGACCACGCACGGTAGTCGGAAAGTTGCGGCGGACGCAAATAGAGCCGCTCGCCCTGCAGGGGCGGCGCGGCGCTTTTCAGGAAGGGCAGGGCGATCATGGCCTTGCCTTGCCGTCAGACTGCGATTTTTCGGGGACTTGCTGTTGCAGAAGTAAGCCCCTGACGGACATCGGCGAATTTCATCAGCGAACCAACCGGACCAACGGCGGCAATCGTTGGCGTCGTATCGAGGAAGAGGCGGCCCGCGAGATCCGTCAGGCGCTCTGTCGTGATCTTCGACAAACGCTCGACTAGTTCTTCGGTCGAGACCGCGTGCCCGTAGAGTAGCATCTGCCGTGCAATCTGTCCGGCCCTGCTCGCGGCACTTTCGTGTGACATCAGCAAACTGGCACGATACTGCGCCCGTGCACGGTTCAACTCTTCCTGACTGATGTTCCGAGCAGCTTCATGCAGCTCGTTGATGATGACCGGGACGAGCTTCTTAAGATGGTTGCGCCCGGTTGCGGCATGGATGCCGAAAATGCCGGTATCGGAAAAACCCCAGTGGAACGCATAGACCGAATAACACAGTCCGCGTTTCTCACGCACTTCCTGGAAAAGACGGGAAGACATCCCACCGCCAAGGATCATGGCCAGCAATTGCGAAGCATAGAAATCGCGAACGTGGTAGGCGCGTCCCTCGAAGCCGATGACGACCTGTGCGTCCATCAAGTCGCGTTGTTCGCGGAAATCGCCGCCAACATAATGCGACAGATCGGGTTCCGGTGCTGTTGATTTGGCACGGAAGGAACCGAGACGCTTCTCGACTTCGCGTACGAATTCATCATGCTTCACACCGCCAGCGGCGACGACGACCATGCGCTCGGCGCTGTATTGTTCATCCATATAGCGGCGAAGGTCGGCAGAAGAAAAGGATTGCACGGTTTCCGGCGTTCCAAGAATTGTCCGGCCGATTGTCTGGTCTTGAAACGCTGCTTCCGTGAAGCGGTCAAAGACAACGTCGTCAGGCGTGTCGTGAGCCGCCCCGATTTCCTGCATGATCACATTTTTTTCGCGCTCGAGTTCGTCAGCATCGAACTTCGAACCGGTCATGATATCGCTGAGGATGTCGATTGCCAGAGGCATGTCGTCTCGCAAGACGCGCGCATAATACGATGTTGTTTCGACACTGGTGGCCGCGTTGATCTCGCCGCCTACGTCTTCAATGTCGGCTGCAATTTTCCAGGCGGAACGATTTTCAGTTCCCTTGAAAGCCATGTGTTCAAGAAGATGAGCGATACCGTGCTGATGGTTGGCCTCGTTCCTCGACCCTGCCTTGACCCAGATGCCAAGCGCTACACTCTCCACATGCGGCATTGTCTCTGTCGCAATCGTCAAACCGTTGGAGAGGCGACTGATTTCAACGCCCATTCAATGCTCCTTACCCGCCGCTCTTGAATGTCGGCTCACATACTCTTCCACACTTTTAAGGTCGTTGGGAAGTACCGTGTACTGTTCTTTTCGTTGCATGAGGTCGCCCAGCCAGAGCGGAAGGTCTGGATGAATGCCGCTCGCCGCCTCGACGGCATCGGGAAATTTCGCCGGATGAGCAGTGGCAAGTACAACGCTTGGCGTTTCCCGCCTGGCCTTCTCCCGCGCAACTTTCAGTCCGATGGCCGAATGCGGATCGAGCAGATAGCCGGATTGCTTCAATACATTTGCGATTGCCTCGGCCGTTTCAGCCTTGGTAGAGCGCCCTGCATCGAATTCAGCGCGGATTGCGGCAAGCACAGTGTCGGAAATCGTGAAGCTGCCTGACTGTTTCAACCCGCCCATCAACCGGCGCACTGCGCCGGCGTCCCTGCCGTGCGCTTCAAAGAGCAGGCGCTCGAAATTGGAAGAAACTTGTATGTCCATGGAAGGCGATGTCGTGTGCAGTACGCCCCGTGTTTCATAAATTCCCGTTTCGATCGTGCGGGTCAAAATATCGTTATCATTGGTCGCAATGACGAGCTGGACAATCGGAAGGCCCATGCGCTTAGCAACGTAGCCTGCAAAAATATCGCCGAAATTGCCGGTCGGAACGGTGAAGGATACCGGGCGCTCGGGGCTTCCGAGCGAAACGGCAGCCGTGAAATAATAGACGATTTGCGGCATGATGCGCGCCCAGTTGATCGAATTGACCCCCGACAGAGAAAGGGAATCGCGGAAGGCCAAATCGTTGAACATACCTTTGACCAGAGACTGGCAATCATCGAAATTTCCTTCGACAGCCAGCGCGTGGACATTTGATGCCGCCGATGTCGTCATCTGCCGCTGCTGCACGGGCGAAACGCGGTTGTGCGGAAACAGGATAAAGATATCCGTGCGATCCCGGTTGGCAAATGCCTCGATGGCTGCGCCGCCCGTATCGCCAGAAGTTGCACCGACGATGGTGGCGCGCTCGTTACGCTTGGTCAGGATGTAATCCATCAGTCGCGCCAGCAACTGCATCGCCACATCCTTGAAGGCGAGGGTTGGTCCATGGAAAAGCTCGAGAACAAACTCGTTGTGGCGGGTTTGCACCAACGGGCAGACGGCTTCGTGGCGGAACGTACCGTAGGCCTCATGCACCATTTTCTCGAAATCAGCCTGGTCGATATCGCCGGCGATAAATGGCGTCAGAACCTGAATGGCGATTTCCGCATAAGTTTTGCCGCGCAGCGAGCGGATCTCGCTTGCGGAAAACTGTGGAAATTGCTCCGGAAGATAGAGCCCGCCGTCGCGGGCAAGACCGGACAAAAGCGCATCGGAAAAGCCCAAAACCGGCGCTTCTCCCCGGGTACTCACATATTTCATCTCGGTCGCCTCATGTGTTTTGTCCAATAGTGCTGTCGCTGCCCTTGTCAAAAAAAGGCTGCAATGCCCCGTCGCATTATTTCCTTACCGTTGGTATAGAACACGCTCGTTCGTCAGAGCCCAACCGCAAATCCGTCATGGAAGGGCTGCAAATGACGGTTTTCTGTGCTCCGATGCTCACGTACAAAACGTACGTTCCGCTTCGGTACTCGAAAACCACCATTTTCGCCGCTTCCTGACGAATTTTCGTTTGGCCTCTTAAGGTTCGTTCGTCAAGGAGAGTTCTGTTCATGAAGTCAGAAGCACAAAAATCTCTGCCCTTCTATCAGCTTTGCGTCCCGGTTTGTGCAATGATCTTTGCTATGGGTCTTGTAGGATGCTCTACCAGCGGCAGCAACAAAGACGACCCGAATAGTGAGAAAGCGCTGGCCACCGCGGAAGCGCAAAAACGCATAACAGCGTCAGAGTTGACTGCGTTCTGCCCCACGGTGACGATCCGCGAAGGGACCTCGGTCCTGACGAATTATGGAAAATCAGCTGACAAGACGCCTGAAAACCTGATCTATCAAGCTTCGATCTCGAACGAAACGCGGTCGTGCCAGTCAAGTGATGGTACCATGACCATGAAGGTGGCCGTTGCTGGCAAGGTCGTACCCGGTCCTAAATTTGCGCCCGGGACAATTACAGTGCCTATCCGCGTCGCCGTCATTCAGGGAACAAATGTACTTTACTCGACACTGCACAAGCAGGCGATATCGGCTTCGGATGGCAATGCAGCCACACAGTTCGTTTTCAACGATCCCAATGTGAGTTTCCCAAAGCCAACGGCGCAGAACATTCAGGTGTTCATAGGTTTCGACGAAGGGCCTGCAAGCGCGGCGTCAAAATCAAAGCCGAAAACACAGTGAAGGCTGGTATGATGCCAGCCTCCGCTAGATCCTGAGCCCAGTCAAACTGCTTCGGACCACACCGTCATTGCTTCAATAACTGCCGGCAGATCCCGATGACGGCTGATGACCGTTTCCGCACCCGCATCAGTCAGTTTGTCGGCATGGCCGGGATAGGTATGAGCGCCGCCCGTAAAACCAATTACCCGCATGCCCGCAGTCCGTGCAGCGTGAACGCCATGGCTCGAGTCTTCGATAACGATGCAGCGCGCCGGATCGACATTGAATTGTTTTGCTGCGAACAAAAACACGTTTGGATCTGGCTTTGCCTTCTGTGTACCGACTTCGCGCGCCGAGAAGATATGCGGCGCGAAAAGATCATAGAGCGTGCTTTGTTCGAGCATCATCTTCAGTGAAGAACTGATCGAATTCGATGCGACGCATTTCGGATATTTCAATGCTGCGATGACCTGTTCGGCGCCCTCGATGACATTGAGTTCGTTGCGCAGCTTATGGTCCATCTGCCGCGCCGATTCTTCGATCAGCGAGGCCGAAATCGGAATGCCGGATTCCTTTTCCACCTGAAGCAGAATATCCGTCCAGGTGAGCCCGGCAAAACGTTGGGCGATGTCTTCCGGTGCAATGGGGTAGCCGGATTGTGTCAGCAGCTGGGATTCGACTTCGGCGGCAAGAATTTCTGAATCGACGAGCACACCATCGCAGTCGAAAATAATAAGCTGAGGTTCCATTAGTCATACCTGTTCGTAAAAATAGCGCCGCAACAGCAGCGGCTCCGGTCGTTTTGGGGGATGTCGGGCATCGACTACACGTTTATGGCCCTCGGGTCAAAGACTAGGACTGCATTTTCGTCCCGCGATTTCACTGCGCTTAACGCGATATTTACCGTGTGCGGTAACCATACCACTATGTAAAGCGTCTCCAGTAATCGAGTATCAAATGTCCGTAGTACGTCTCGTGAATGATCTGCCCCAGGCAGCGCCGCAAACCTCCTGGATCGACACCATTCTCAAAGGCGACTGCGTCGCCGCTCTCAATCGTCTGCCCGATCATTCGATCGATATCATCTTCGCCGACCCACCCTACAACCTTCAGCTTGAGGGGGATCTGCATCGCCCGGATCAATCAAAGGTGGACGCGGTCAACGATCATTGGGACCAGTTCGAAAGCTTCCAGGCGTATGACGCGTTCACGCGCGCCTGGCTTCTCGCATGCCGCCGCGTACTGAAGCCGAACGGCACGATCTGGGTCATTGGCTCCTATCACAACATTTTCCGTGTCGGCGCGACAATGCAGGATCTCGGATTTTGGATGCTCAACGACATCATCTGGCGCAAGAATAACCCGATGCCGAATTTTCGCGGCCGCCGGTTCCAGAACGCCCACGAGACAATGATATGGGCATCGCGCGATCAGAAATCAAAGGGCTACACGTTCAACTACGAAGCCATGAAGGCGGCCAACGACGATCTTCAGATGCGCTCGGATTGGCTTTTCCCGATTTGCACCGGCTCGGAGCGTCTTAAAGATGAGAATGGCGACAAGATCCACCCAACTCAAAAACCGGAGGCCTTGCTGGCCCGGATTCTCATGGCTTCATCGAAACCAGGGGACGTCATTCTCGATCCGTTCTTTGGATCGGGAACCACCGGTGCCGTCGCCAAACGGCTCGGACGGCATTTTGTCGGCATCGAACGGGAACAGAAATATATCGATGCTGCGACGGCTCGCATCGCTGCGGTGGACCCACTAGCCGGCGCCGACCTCACCGTCATGACCAGCAAGCG
This sequence comes from Candidatus Phyllobacterium onerii, assembly GCF_028331445.1. Classification (GTDB taxonomy): domain Bacteria; phylum Pseudomonadota; class Alphaproteobacteria; order Rhizobiales; family Rhizobiaceae; genus Phyllobacterium; species Phyllobacterium onerii. The sequence goes on from NZ_JAQMHX010000001.1 coordinate 459,185, forward strand.
CGCCGAGCCACGTGTCGCATTCGGCAGCATCATTGAATCCGGCATGTTGAAGCCGGGTGCGGTCCTGAGCGATATCCGCAAGCGCCACGCTGCCATCGTACGTGCCGATGGTACTGTAACGACAGGCGGTGATGCAGGATCAATCCATCGCATGGGCGCGAAAGCGCAGGGGCTCGATGCCTGCAACGGCTGGACGTTCTGGCACTTCGAAGACGAAGGCGTGCTCAAGCCAATCGACGAACTGCGCAAGCAGGTACGATCCGGCATGGTTGCCGCAGGCGGGTAGGTCGGCGTTTCCGGCTGATACTCAGACGTTGATGCCCAGATTCTTCAGATCGGCCTTGAGCGTTTCAGGATCGATGAATTGCACCGACTGCCAACCTGCGGCCTTGGCACCGGCAACATTCTTGGCGCTGTCATCGATGAAGAGTGTCGACGACGGTTCAAGGTCAAAGGTAGCGACATGGTGGTCGTAGATTGCCTTGTCCGGCTTGAGAAGGCCGACATCGCCCGAAATCGTAACGCCGCGGCTTTCGGTCAGGAACGGGTATCGCTCCCATGCCTCGCGCAAAGTGTCTGACGCGAAATTGGTAAGCATCGTCACATCGTGACCATCGGCGATCAGCTTGCGCATGATCTCGATGCTGCCATCGATCGAATGCGGAACCATCATGTGCCAGTTCTGCCGGAACGCGCGGATATGCTGCTCGCGGTCGGGAAAATCGGCGATCAGCAGAGCCTCAGCCTCCGGCCATTTCCGTCCCCGATCCTGTTCTATATTCCACTCGTGTGTGCAGACGTTGTCGAAGAACCATTTGCGCTCAGTGGCATCGGGAATGACATCCAGGAAGGCGGCATGCGGGTCGTAGTGAATAAGAACCATGCCGATGTCGAAAACGATATGCTTGACCTGTGTCATTCTAATTTCTTCTCCTTGCAAACGCATCTGGAATGGCGGCACCAATGGCCTTTTTCATGACCGTGGGCAAGGCTTCGCCTCCCAATTTATCAACCTTGACCCACCACCCGCCGGCCGCAATGTCTTTCTCTACGTCATGAGCTTTGTAGATTTTAAGACGCAACTCGAAATGCGTAAAAACATGGGTAACGTTGCCGGTGGCGATCCAGTTTGCGGGAAAGGGGGCTGCATCCAATTCGGTTTCCCCATCCAGGCGTGCCGTCCATGAGGTCGTCGGAACTTCCGCCATGCCGGCAAGCAATCCCGTCTCTGCGCGGCCACGTAAAAACACCGCATCATTCGAAATAGCCACGAAGGCAGCCCCAACGCGAACAGGCTTCTCTTTCTTGGGCGCTTTGACGGGAAAGAATTCCGGATCGGTGGTTTTTAACGCCTGACAATTGTCGTTGAGCGGGCAAATGACGCACGCAGGTCGCCTGGGCGTGCAGATCGTCGCTCCGAGGTCCATCATTGCCTGCGCAAAATCCCCCGGTCTTTCATCAGGTGTAAGCGCCTGCATGTATGTGCGAATCTCCGGCTTGGCGAATGGCAGAGGCGTGCCGAGAGCATAGAGCCGGGTGATGACGCGCTCCACATTGCCGTCGACAACGGCCATGGGCAGATCGAATGCGATCGAGGCGATCGCGGCCGCCGTATAATCGCCGATCCCCGGCAGCGATTTCAAGCTGGTGAGATCGGACGGGAAACGCCCGCGATATTCTGCACAGATGATATCGGCACATTTCTTCAGGTTTCGTGCGCGCGAATAATACCCAAGGCCAGCCCACGCGCGCAAAACATCGTCCTGGCTCGCGGCGGCCAAATCCACAACCGTCGGCCATTTTTCGATGAAAACGCGGAAATAGGATTTGACGGCTTCGACCGTCGTTTGTTGCAGCATGATTTCGGAAAGCCAGATCCGATAGGGATCGGCTGTGATGCCTGCGAGACGCTCGCGCGGCGAAATGCGCCATGGTAGAGTTCGATGATGGGAATCATACCATAGTAGCAGGCGGGTGGTTATAGGTTGCATCAATTCCAAACTGCGCTACACGAAGCCTTGACGGTTCTTACAAAAACGGTTGCAAGCATGAATTTCACAATCATTCGGAACCTTAAATGCTTCCAGATCAATTAGCCAAAGCGGTAATGCTCCCCACAAGGGGCCATTTTATCGGAATCGATCGCAACAATCGTCTCTTTACGTTTGTGTTTGCGCTGTTTCCTGGCCTGCTGGCAAGCGGAACTTCCGTGACCTTGGTCTGTGCCTTTTTATGGGCAATCGTTTCACTCGCAGCTAAACGTTTCCGGTTCGAGATGAGCAGAACCGACAAGATCGTCGCCTGGTGTCTGACTTTCTACGTTCTCGTGACCATACTTTCAGTGGTTGTGCATCCCGATGCGTCGAAGGGCGTTACCTTCCTCTTCAAGATGATTCCCTTCCTTGCGATCTGGGCTGTTCTGCCGCGACTTCGGGCGAGCCTTCCCGGTCGGCTTGTCCCCTTTTTGATCACCGGTGCCGGCATCGGCATGATCGGTTCGCTCATATTCAGCATCGTCCAGATCGCCTTTCTGTCGCCCCGCGCCGAAGGGGGCGCTGGCAACGCCGCCGTGTTCGGACTGTTCACAGTGTTGTTTGGCAGTATTTCACTGCTCAATGCACATTCAGACAGCAAGACCGAGCGATTTATTGCAATCGCTGGTTTTGCCTGTGGTCTTGTATGTGCATTTCTCTCGGGCACGCGCTCAGCCTGGCTGGTCATGCCGATAAATTTTGCCATCTTGTATTGGTACTTGCGAGGACAAACCCTGCCGACGATCACCAACGTCGTGAAGGTCGTTGGAGCTGTCATAATCGTCGGCATCATCGCCATTGCGGCAATGAAGGTGACAGAGCGCTATCACGCGCTCGAAAGCGATATCGTGCAGCTGGATCGTCAGCCAGACAGTATCAATTCGCTCAATGCGCGGCTGATGCTGTGGTCGGCCGCCAAGCGGGCTTTTCTGGCATCGCCACTGATCGGCTATGGTCCGCAAAATCGCATGTCCCGGGTCAACGAGATCCTGAATTTGCCTCCTGACAAGAAAATGTCTTTTACTCACGTTCACAACGGTCTTTTGAATGCCGCAGTCGACAGCGGTATACTGGGTGTGCTGTCGGTGGTCGGGCTTCTTGCTGCTCCAATAATCGGCGCGCGCAGGAAGGAGCCCGGGCCGGGCCGGGATCTCGCAATCGCTATTTCCCTATTGCTGGTGAGCAGTTATGTGGTTACGGGCATGCTGGGTATCATGTTCGGTCATGATGCGACGGACGCGGTTTTCATCTATCTGACGCTGATGATCTGTTGGATATCTGGCCCCTCGCCCTATCTGTCGATATCGCAGTTGGCCGCCCAATCCGAAGCCGACAAGCTTGCTTTGAGCGATTCGGACCAAAAGCTCGCCATGGCGAAGAGTGCCTAGAATGATGTTGGGAAATTTATGAAGGCCATCGTTACCGGAGCAGCTGGTTTTATCGGATTTCACGTTGCGCGACGGCTCGCCAGCGAGGGCTTTGATGTTCTCGCGATCGACAATCTCAACGACTATTATCCCGTAGCGCTCAAGGAGACCCGGCTCTCCGCGCTAGATGGTCTTTCCAATATCCGTTTTGTTCGTGGCAACATAGCCGATCCCCAAGGGCTTTCCACTGCGATTGGCAGTGACACGGATGCAGACATCATCGTTCACCTCGCAGCGCAGGCGGGCGTACGCTATTCGGTTGAAAACCCCGCAGCTTATGTCGATGCCAACGTGCATGGGCAGGTGACGATATTCGAGCAGGCGCTCAAGATGCCGAAGCGGCCGCCTGTCGTTTACGCGAGTTCGTCATCGGTCTATGGCGCCAATACCAAAGTACCGTTCTCCGAAAACGATCCCGTCGATCATCCTGTTTCGGTCTACGCCGCGACCAAGCGCTCGGCAGAGCTTCTTGCTCACTCTTATCGACACGTACACAAGATTGCTTCGACAGGCCTGCGCTTTTTCACCGTCTATGGTCCCTATGGTCGCCCTGACATGGCCCCTTGGCTTTTTACCGATGCGATTTTGCAGGGCAAGCCGATAAAGGTTTACAATCACGGCCACATGCAGCGCGATTTCACGTTCATTGATGACATCGTCAGCGGTGTTTATGGAGCCGTGAATCGCATTCTCGCCCATCCAGAAGGAACGGCGCCAGTCTACAATCTCGGCAACAACAAGCCGGTGGCTTTGATGCGTTTTATCGAAATCATCGAAAAAGCCTGTGGTCGAGAGGCGATAAAACAATTTGAGCCGATGCCCCCCGCTGATGTCAAATGTACATATGCGGACATCGACCTTGCATCACGAGACCTCGGTTTTTCACCTGCTACCACGCTGGAACAAGGTATTCCTTTGTTCGTTGAATGGTTCCGCGGCTATAATGGCCGCTGAAACTCTCTCCGAAACAGGTGCGATAGGCCAATGAGCGATGATCGCAGTAAAAAAGGCTTTCGCCCGCTTGCCGACCCGGCTGCAGGAATTCTCGATCCTGTGTTGCGCAAGCGCGCGGGGATAACGATCGAACTTGTTCAGGCTTGGGAAGAGGTCGTTGGGCCAGCCCTGGGCGCGCAATCAAGACCGCTCAAACTTCTTTGGCCGCGCCGGGCACATGAGAATGACCCGTTCCAGCCGGCAACGCTGGTCGTCGCTTGTCAAGGTTTTACGGCCATGCGAATTCAACACGAAACGGGTGAAATCATCAGCCGCGTCAATGCATTTCTGGGTTTTGCAGCTGTTGGCAGGATCAAGATCGAACAGAAGCCTGTGGAACGGCCGGTTACAAAACGCCGGACCTTGCCGCCAGTAGACGCGGCAACAGCCGACAAGATCAGCCGCTCCGTCGAACCGATCGAGGATGATGGTCTACGCGAGGCGCTGCAACGGCTGGGGCAGAGCATTCATGCCGACAAGATGAAACGATAATTTTTAATCGTGTGAATTCATTGATGTTGCATCACGAAAAATTCAAAGACAGAACGCATACTGTGCCTTAAAGAAACTGGCATGAACCACTAACGAGTCAAAGACTTGTAATTGCATAACCAACACCGGAGACAGGTGATCTTATGACTGAATTGCTGACACGCAGAAAAATTCTGACGCTCGCCGCTGTTTCCACGGCCGCCATCGCTTTGGCCGCTGGTACGGAGGCTTGGGCACAAGACGCTACTCCTGTCCCGAATGCATCCGATGTAAAGGTTCCGCCTGCTGCGGGGACGGTCGACGAGGCCAAGCTGCTAGCGCCCGGCACCTTGAAAGATATCGTGATGGGCAAGGCTGAAGCGCCCGTAACGATCGTCGAATACGCATCGATGACGTGCCCGCACTGCGCGCATTTCGCAACGACGACCCTGCCCACGATCAAGGAAAAATACATCGATACGGGTAAGGCCAAGCTCATCCTGCGCGAATTCCCGTTTGATCCGCGCGCGGCGGCTGCCTTCATGCTGGCACGTTGTGCTCCTGAAGAGCGCTATTACCCGCTGGTCGAAGTTCTGTTCAAACAGCAGGAACAGTGGGCAGGAGCGGCAAATGCAGAAGAACCTTTGCTTCAAATCTCCAAATTGGCCGGTTTTACACAGGAGTCCTTCAAGGCTTGCTTGACGAACCAAAAACTTCTGGATGATGTGAATGCTGTGCGTGAGCGCGGAGCCAATGAATTTGGAGTGAACGCTACTCCAACATTCTTCATCAATGGCACCAGATACTCGGGAGCCCTTTCGGTTGACGAAATGTCAGCGATTATTGACGGACTGCTTAAGTAACCGCCACCAGGTTTTCGGCGGGCACTTGGCCGTGTCCGCCATCCCATCTTTTGCCCGTGCGGTGTTTGTCGGAAAGGGCATCTGATGCGCTTTACCAAGCTCCGCCTGCTCGGCTTCAAATCGTTCGTAGAACCCGCAGAATTCGTCATTGAGAGCGGCTTGACCGGCGTCGTCGGTCCCAATGGCTGTGGTAAGTCCAATCTCGTTGAAGCGCTGCGCTGGGTGATGGGCGAAAGTTCGTACAAGAACATGCGCGCCTCCGGCATGGACGATGTAATCTTTTCCGGATCGGGGACACGGCCATCACGCAATACGGCGGAAGTCACGCTCTTCCTCGACAATCAGGATCGCAGTGCGCCGTCCGCATTCAATAACGCGGACGAGCTTCAGGTTTCGAGGCGCATCGAGCGCGAGGCCGGCTCGGTTTATCGCATCAACGGCAAGGATGCGCGCGCCAAGGATGTACAATTGCTTTTTGCCGATCAATCGACAGGCGCACGTTCGCCTTCGATGGTTGGTCAGGGCCGTATCGGTGAGCTTATCCAGGCGAAACCGCAGGCACGCCGGGCCTTGCTGGAAGAGGCCGCAGGGATCTCCGGCCTGCATACCCGTCGCCATGAGGCTGAACTGCGTCTACGGGCAGCGGAACAGAACCTTGAGCGGCTCGAGGATGTCGTCGGTGAGCTTGAAACGCAGATCGAAAGCCTCAAGCGGCAGTCGCGTCAGGCAAATCGCTTTAAAAGCCTGTCCGCCGATATACGCCGGTCGGAAGCCATTCTTCTGCATCTGAAATGGTCCGTTGCCAAAGCGCAGGAAGGCGAGGCGCAATCGGCGCTCTCGGTGGCAACAGTTGGCGTCGGCGATCAGGCACAAAAGCAGATGAACGCCGCCAAGGAACAGGCGATCGGCGCACATAAATTGCCCGATTTGCGTGAAGCGGAAGCCAAGGCGGCCGCGATATTGCAGCGTCTGACCATCGCGCGTTCGCAGCTCAATGAGGAAGCCGAGCGAATGCGGGCGCGCCAGAACGAATTGGAAAAGCGCCTCGTTCAATTCACTGCCGATATTGCTCGCGAAGAGCAGATGGTGCGCGATAACGCCGATGTGCTGGCACGTCTCGACACGGAGGAGCGGTCACTCAACGAAGAAAATGCCAATGCTGGCGAGCGCGAGATCGAAACGCGTGCAGAATTCGAGCGCGCGGACGCCAAGCTGAAAGAGAGCGAAACAGCACTGGCCAAGGTTACCGCCGAGCGCGCGGAAGCGTCGGCCGAACGTGCGCAAGTCGAGCGGAACTTGCGCGAGAGTGCCGAGCGGCGCGAGCGCCTCATGCGTCAGATGAGCGATGTGGAGCGCGACTTGTCTGCAGTCACAGCCCAAATCGGCGCGCTGGCCGATCCTGTTGAAAAACAAGGTCTGGTGGAAATCGCCGAAGCCGCACTCGATCAGGCCGAAGAATCTGCGCTCATCGCTGAAGCGGCGGTGGAAACCGCGCGCCGGCGGGAGACGGAACTTCGCCAGCCGCTGCAGGAAGCGCGCAGCAACCTGGGCCGCATAGAGACAGAAGCGAATACGCTCGCCAAGATGATCAACCTTGGCGGGTCGGACCTTTTTCCCGCGGTCGTGGAGTCGCTGAAAGTCGAGAAGGGTTATGAAGTCGCTCTTGGCGCTGCATTGGGTGAGGATCTTGACGCACCTACGGACAAAAGCGCTCCGGTCTTCTGGGGCGAGGTAGACGGTTCGGGGGACCCGGCATTGCCGGAAGGTCTTCAATCCCTGGCAGAATTTGTCCGGGCTCCGCGCCAACTGGCGCGGTGTCTCGCCCAGATCGGCATTGTCTCCGAGGCAGACGGGGCGCGGCTACAGTCCGCGTTGAAGCCGGGTCAGCGGCTGGTCAGCCGCGATGGCGCGTTGTGGCGCTGGGATGGCTATACGGCGAGCGCCGATGCACCAACGCCGGCTGCACAACGCCTTGCCCAGAAGAACCGTTTGGCGGAACTCGATCTTGAAGTGGTCGAGGCAACGAAAATCCTGCGTGCTGCGGAAGCCGGAATAGTCGCGGCCGAAGGAGCCGTGCGGCAATCCGTCGAGGTGGAGCGAACTGCACGTGATCAATGGCGCGGCATGCAGCGTTCCGTCACCGATGCACGCGAAGCCTTGGCCGCCGCCGAACGCGCCGCGGGGCAATTGTCCAGCCGTCGCGCCGCTCTTGAAGAGGGCAGGGCGCGCCTTGCCGAAAACCTGGAGGAAACCCAGGAGCAATTCCTGGAGGCGGAAACCCGGCTGTCGGGTGCTGCCGACCTTGATGAAGTCAATATCCGGCTCGCCAATTTGACGAGCGAAGTCACGCTTGATCGCGCCGCGCTGGCGGAAGCCCGCGCGATTCATGATGGTCTGCGCCGCGAAGCCGAAAATCGTATGCGTCGCCTCGAAGCGATTGGTCACGAACGCAAGAGCTGGGTCAACCGCGCCGATAATGCCGACCGCCAGATCACGTCACTTTCCGAACGCCGTCTGGAAGCGGAATGCGAGGCGGAAAATCTTGCCGACGCGCCCGACGAACTTGCCGAGCGCAATCGGATATTGCTTTCGCAATTGTCCGAGGCAGAGGCTTTGCGCAAGGACGCAGCCGACAAGCTTGCCATTGCGGAAAACAGGCAACGGGAACTGGACCAGCTTGCAACCGATGCCATTCAAGCTCTGGCCACAGCGCGCGAAGGCAGGGCGCGCGCCGAGGAACGGCTCGCTGCCGCGCAAGAACGCCGCAAGGATGCCGAAACCCGCATTGCCGAGGCGCTGAATTGCGCACCGCATGAGGTGATGAAGCTGACCGGACTTGGCCCTGATGATCCGCTGCCGGATGTAGATGCAACGGAGCGCAATCTGGAACGTCTCAAGATCGAGCGCGAACGTCTCGGGGCGGTCAACCTGCGCGCGGAGGAAGAACAAGACGAGCTTTCCGCGCGGCTTGAGACGATCATCAGCGAGCGCGAGGATATCATCGAGGCGGTCAAGAAACTGCGCCAGGCGATCCAGAGTTTGAACCGGGAGGGACGTGAACGGCTGCTGGCCGCGTTCGAAGTGGTCAACGTCCAGTTTCAACGCCTGTTCACACACCTCTTTGGTGGCGGCACCGCAGAGCTGCAATTGATCGAGTCCGACGATCCGCTGGAAGCGGGCCTTGAGATACTTGCTCGCCCGCCCGGCAAGAAGCCGCAGACGATGACGCTCCTGTCGGGCGGTGAACAGGCGTTGACCGCGATGGCTTTGATCTTCGCGGTGTTCCTCACAAATCCCGCACCGATCTGTGTCCTCGACGAAGTGGATGCGCCGCTCGATGATCATAATGTCGAGCGTTTCTGCAATCTGATGGACGAAATGGCTGCTTCCACCGATACGCGGTTTGTCGTCATTACCCACAATCCCATCACCATGGCCCGGATGAATCGTCTCTTCGGCGTCACCATGGCCGAACAGGGCGTGAGCCAGCTGGTCTCCGTCGATCTTCAGACGGCAGAGCAGCTGCGTGAGGCAAGCTGATCGATCGTAAATGACGAAGGATTTCAAAGCTTAATGCGGATTTACTCTGCTAATCGATTTGAATGCTGCGATGCAGCATTTTTTAATGGTGCTTGACGAATTGATCGCGTAGACCTCTCCTGTGTTTCAGCGGCAAGGGAGGCTGCAATGGTGAAATGGGTCTATACATTCGGTGACGGCAAGGCGGAAGGATCCGCCGGTGACCGCAATCTGTTAGGTGGAAAAGGCGCAAATCTTGCCGAGATGTGCGCACTCGGTTTGCCGGTTCCACCGGGATTCACCATCACGACAGATGTTTGCAGCTGGTACTATGACAATGGCCGCAAATATCCGGACACGCTCGAAACGAATATAAAAAAGTCCCTCTCCCACATTGCTGAGATAACAGGCCGCAATTTTGGCGACATGGAAAAGCCGTTGCTGGTCTCCGTGCGCTCAGGAGCGCGGGCGTCCATGCCAGGCATGATGGATACAGTGCTCAACCTTGGCCTCAACGACGGGACGGTCGAGGCGATTGCCCGCGAGACCGGCGATGAGCGGTTTGCCTATGACAGCTACCGCCGCTTCATCCAGATGTATTCCGACGTCGTCATGGGCCTCGATCATTCGGTTTTCGAGGAGATTCTTGAAGACACCAAGGCCAATCTCGGCCATGAGGTCGATACGGCCCTGACAGCCGACGACTGGAAAAACGTCATTGCGTTGTACAAGGCGAAGATTGAAGAAGAACTCGATGAGCCTTTCCCGCAGGATCCGGAAAAACAGCTGTGGGGCGCGATCAGCGCTGTATTTTCCAGCTGGATGAACGCCCGCGCGATTACCTACCGGCGGCTTCACAACATTCCGGAGAGCTGGGGCACGGCTGTTAGTGTCCAGGCGATGGTGTTCGGCAATATGGGCGATCGCTCGGCGACCGGGGTTGCCTTCACCCGCAATCCATCCACCGGCGAAAAGAAACTCTACGGCGAGTTCCTGGTCAACGCGCAAGGCGAAGACGTCGTTGCCGGTATTCGCACGCCCCAGAACATCACCGAAGACGCACGTATTGCTGCGGGGTCCGACAAGCCCTCGCTGGAGAAGATAATGCCGGCGGCCTTTGCCGAATTTTGTGCAGTGTCGGAACGGCTCGAGAAGCATTACACCGACATGCAGGATCTCGAATTCACCATCGAGAACGGCAAACTGTGGATGCTGCAGACGCGATCCGGCAAGCGTACCGCCAAGGCAGCATTGAAGATTGCAGTGGAGATGGCAGAAGAAGGTCTGATTTCTCGCGAGGAAGCGGTTCTGCGCATCGATCCAGCTTCGCTTGATCAACTGCTACACCCGACCATCGATCCGGGTGCAGAGCGCAACATAATCGGAACAGGCCTTCCGGCATCTCCGGGCGCTGCCACTGGCGAAATCGTCTTCTCGTCGGAAGACGCTGAGCAGCTGAAGGCCGAGGGGCGCAAAGCTATTCTGGTGCGGATCGAGACCAGTCCGGAAGACATCCACGGGATGCATGCCTCAGAGGCCATCCTGACCACGCGGGGCGGCATGACCAGCCACGCGGCGGTCGTCGCACGCGGCATGGGTAAACCCTGCGTATCAGGTGCAGGTTCGCTGCGCGTCGACTATCGCAACGAAACGCTGCTCGCGATGGGAGTCGTTTTGAAGAAGGGCGATGTCATCACCATCGATGGCGGCACCGGTCAGGTGCTGAAGGGCGCAGTACCGATGCGACAGCCGGAACTTTCCGGGGATTTCGGCAGGATCATGGAATGGGCTGACAAGACGCGGCGCATGAAAGTGCGCGCCAACGCGGAAACACCTGTCGATGCTCGCACGGCTCGCTCATTTGGCGCTGAAGGTATTGGACTGTGCCGCACCGAGCATATGTTTTTCGAAGGCGAACGCATCGTCGCCATGCGTGAAATGATCCTGGCCGATAACGAGAAAGGCCGCCGTGCCGCGCTCGACAAATTATTGCCGATGCAACGGTCCGATTTCGTGGAATTGTTTGAAATAATGCATGGTCTGCCGGTCACAATTCGCCTGCTGGACCCGCCGCTGCATGAATTCCTGCCGAAAACCGAGGAAGAAATCGCAGAAGTCGCTGCTGCCATGAATGTTGACGCCGACAAGCTGCGCGAACGAACCGATAGCCTGCATGAAACCAACCCGATGCTTGGCCATCGCGGCTGCCGTCTTGCCATCTCCTATCCGGAAATCGCGGAAATGCAGGCGCGGGCGATTTTCGAGGCTGCTGTGGAAGCGGCGAAATCGACAGGCGCGCCTGTCGAACCGGAAATCATGGTGCCGCTCGTTGGGTTGCGCGCCGAACTCGATTTCGTCAAGGCGCGAATAGATGCGGTTGCGGCCGACGTGATGAAAGAGGCTGACATCAAGATCAACTATCTGGTCGGAACAATGATCGAGCTGCCGCGTGCCGCCATCCGTGCCCACTCGATTGCCGAAGTTGCCGAGTTTTTCTCGTTCGGCACCAACGACTTGACCCAGACGACATTCGGCATCTCGCGCGATGACGCCTCATCCTTCCTGATGAGCTATCAGGTGAAGGGAATCATCGAGCAGGATCCGTTCGTAACGATCGACATTGACGGCGTTGGTGAATTGGTACGGATCGGCGCCGACAAGGGCAGGGCCGCGCGGCCGGGAATCAAGCTCGGCATATGCGGCGAACATGGCGGCGATCCCGCATCCATCCACTTTTGCGAAGAGGTGGGGCTCGACTATGTTTCCTGTTCGCCATTCCGCGTTCCGATCGCCCGGCTTGCGGCAGCGCAGGCGTCGGCAAAGGCGAAGAATGCCTAGGTCCTGACCTAAACAACGTCTGCCATAAATATGCTTGGTTTCGCGCGCCTTGTCCGCGCGAAACTACTCAATCCATGGCGAAAATCGTGCGCTCAACGTCTGCAATCATCACTGCAATTGCTCTCTGCGCCTCCGTCGTCACGGCAGGTGCCAAGGAACATCCCCACTTCATAGAACCCAAGCTTTTCATCACCAAAGGCGGCGATGCAACGCCGCAGGTCGCCTTGACGCTGGATGCCTGTTCCGGCCAGACAGATCTGCGCATCCTCAATGCGTTGGTTGAAAATCATATTCCGGCGACAATCTTTGTCACCGGCCGCTGGCTCAAGCACAATGCCGCTTCAGTGGCGATCATGAAAGCGCATCCGGAGCTGTTTGAACTTGAAAATCACGGACTGAACCACGTTCCGGCGATCGACAACCAACCCAAGATGTTCGGCCTGAAGACGGCAGGATCTCTGCCTGCTATCCGCACGGAGATTGAAGGCGGTGCGAATGCGATGATTGCAGCAACACTGACGAAGCCGGCCTGGTATCGCGACGCAACGGCTCGCTACAGCGACGATGCGATAACACTCGCCCATCAGATGGGGTATCGGGTGGCCGGATATTCCCTGAACGCCGACATGGGTGCCTCGTTACTGGCTGGTCAGGTTGAGAAGCGTATAGTAGCCGCCAAGGATGGCGACGTGATCATCGCCCATGTGAACCAGCCGACGCGAGCAGCAGGAGAGGGAGTCGTCAAAGGCATTCTTGCCCTGAAACAAAAAGGCTTCCATTTTACACGTCTTGAGGACGTGCAGGAGAGCGAGCAGCCCCTGCGACCAGGCGTCTAACCATCGTTGATATTTATACGACTATCGAAATATCTATACTTTGGGACAATTGACAGGCTTGTCCGTATTGTGTTCGTTGCGGAACGCTCATTGAGCGACACCTTGGGAGGGGTTCATCCGCATGAAGATATAGAAATTCATATGATTTTTGCGGATACATCCGCGCAGTTCATTTTTAGCGAACCATTTTTAAAAGACAGAACCACACCAGAGCTGGATCAAATATTTGATGCGCAATTGTGCCGACGCGGCCAGCCGCGCAACGACGCCGCACGTTCGGACGTAGCTACGCATCTCATTGATTTTCCGTCGAAATGTCTGGTTTTGCCTCACCTTATTTGAGGAGGAATTATCTTGAACCGCATTCAAATTTCTATTCTGAGCTTGATGTTGTTGCCGGGTCTCGCGGGTTGCAACAATTCAAAGACAGACACAGCACAATCAGGCGGCAGTACATTTGCCGGTCTGCCCGGACCCAAGGGTGAGCCTGGCGACAAGGGTGCGATCGGAGACAAAGGTGAAGCCGGCGGCAATGGCGAGGCCGGCGACAACGGAGACAAGGGGGAAGTTGGCGATAAGGGTCTGGCCGGCGACAAGGGTGCGGTCGGTGACAAGGGCGCCGTCGGGGACAAAGGTCTTGCAGGTGACAAAGGTGTGGCCGGTGAAAAAGGATCTACTGGCGAGCCCGTCACAGAAAAGGTCGAGCCGGTCAAGGACGGCACCATCACATCAAAGCCGGGCGGTTTCGATGTGCAACTGAAGAAGGATGTGCTCGAGGTTCGTGCAGTGACCGCCAACGCGTTTCGGGTTCATTATTTGCCGGATGGAAAGGGCACAGAGAAAACTCGGGTGATCGACCCTTCCTTTAAATCCGATGCCACCTACGAGGTGAAGGACTCAGCCCTTACGACGGGCAAGGACCTTGTTTTGGGACAATACACCGCCCGCTGGAATCCTTCAGACGCAACCGTCTCGGTTCTCGACGCCAAAAGCGCGAAGCTGATGACGATCGATATCGACGCGCTCAAGATCGGCAAGGTCAACGTAGAGCATAATGCAAATGATCGTCTTTACGGTATTAATGGCAGCGCCGAGTATGAAAAACCTGTTGCCCTCTTCCGCAACTGGGAAGAAGGTCTGAACTCCGGCGCGCAGGGTCACGCGGGTGCACCCTTTGTCTGGAGCACGGCAGGATATGGAGTTCTTGTCGACACGATGGGTTCTGCCAGCAGGAAAATCGATCTGCGCGACAACAAGAACATCGTATTCGCTGACACCTCAAAGAGCGATGTCGATGCCTATTTGCTCCTGGGCAGGCCGCCCGAGTTATTCGGTGCACTTGCGAAGATAAGCGGACGTTCACCGCTATTTCCAAAATGGGCCATGGGCTTCACCAACAGCCAATGGGGCGCAAACGATCAATGGGATGGATACAAGTATGACAAAGGTCTGACCGAAGACAAACTCCGTGCAATCATTCAGCGATATCACGATGAAGACATACCGCTCGACGCATTCACATTTGACCTGGACTGGATGTACTGGGCCAGAGCCGACATTCCCTATAGCCAGTTCAAATGGAACTTAACAAAATTTCCGGGTATGGCGGCGAGCGTTGCGGATGAAAAGAAGCTGAAGCCGTGGCTTGACGAGAAGGGTATCAAATTGACGGCTATCCTGAAGCCCCGTATCCCGGTCGAATCGCAGGAAGGTAAATTTGCAGAGAGCAATAATTTCTGGATGCCCTATACAACAAACCAACCGGATTACTTCTTAAACACCACCCAGATGCGGCACCTGAATTTTGCCAAGCCCGAGGTCACGGCATGGTATTTTGACCATCTTAAAGGTGCGCTCGATTCCGGTATTTCGGGCTGGTGGAACGATGAGTTCGATTCGAGTGAAGCCACCGACGACGGTAATGAAACCGAAGGTTTCGATATGCAACGCGCGGTCTACGAATGGCAGCGCAGCTACGCACCCAAACAACGCGTGTGGTCGATCAATCGTAACTTCTATCTGGGCGCTCAACGCTACGCTTATGGGCTCTGGTCGGGCGATATCGATAACGGTTTTGGTGTCATGGCCGAGCAGCGCAAGAAAATGCTGAGTGCGATCAACGCAGGCGCCATGCAATGGACCATGGATACGGGCGGATTTCGCAATGGCCACGGAACCGCGCCGGAGGGCAAGACCGGAAACGAGGATTATGCCCGCTGGATGCAGTTCGCCATTTTCACTCCGATCTTCCGCGTCCACGCCGACAACGGCAATCAGCGTCAGCCTTGGTATTATATCCCAAACAAGCCGAATACGAACGTGCCTCAAGATATGAAGGATACCGCAATTTTCGAGGCAATCAGGCTGCGCTACAAGCTCATTCCCTATATCTACAGCTACGAACATCAGCGCAACAAGACCGGCGTCGGCATTGTCCGTCCATTGATATTCGATTGGCCGGAAGACAAGAGCGTTGAAAGCAATGTCGACAGCTGGCTGTTCGGCGATTGGCTGCTGGCTTCTCCGGTGGTGGAGCAAGGACAGCGGAGCAAGGATATCTACCTTCCTGCGGGGAACTGGACCGAGTGGAATTCAGGTCAGGCGAAGCAGGGTAGCAAGATCACCAGCTTCAATACTGTTGGATGGGAACACAATTTCCCGCTGTTCATCCGCCAAGGCGCAATTATACCGATGATGCACGAAGACGTGCAATATGTGGGACAACTGCCGCTCAAAGAACTGAACGTGGAAGTGTTCCCGGACACAAAGCGCACCTCGTTCGAGTATTACGATGATGACGGCAAAAGCTACAACTACGAGACGGGTGAATATTTTCTGCAAGAATTGTCGGTGCAAAGGACTGATAAAACGGTTTTATTCGAAACGGCTGCTCCAGAGGGTAGTTTCACGCCAGACCTCCAACATTATATTGTGAAGATTCACGGCCCTCATGCCACGAATGTCGAAGTGAATGGCGCGAAGCTCAATCAGGTTGCAAACCCTGCTGCACTGACTGGTGAAAGCTGGTATTCGGGACAGGACGAGGCGCATGGCGGTATAGACGTGACCTACGTTCGGATAAAAGCCCAGGAAAAGCAAGGCGTTACGCTGACCACCAAGTGAAAAAGACATGAAGGGGTAGTTTCTGACTGCCCCTTCATGGCTTGACGAACTGAAAATTATTGGGCCCGCAGCCCGTTCTTCGAAACGAAAGCCTCGGTGTCGGCCAGAGCCAGTTCGAAGCGATTGAAAAGTTCGTTCAGTTCATCCTCGGTGATGATCATTGGCGGGCAGAACGCGATCGTATCGCCAAGTGCACGAAGTATGGCGCCATGGCCCTCCAGGAACTTCGCAAGATTTGAACCAACGCCGTGCGCCGGATCGAAGGACCGTTTCGTGGCCTTGTCAGCAACCATCTCCACCGCCCCAACAAGTCCGCAAGAGCGAACCTCGCCAACGAGTGGATGATCTTTGACCTTGGCAAGGCGAGCTTCAAAGGTCGGAGTCAAGCCGCGAACATACTCGACAATATTCCGGCGCTGGTAAATTTCGATTGCCTTCACGCCAAGCGCGCACCCGACCGGATGCCCGCCATAAGTGAAACCATGGCCAAAACTGCCGAGCTGGGCGCTGTGGTCGACATAGGCCTGGTAGACGTCCTCGGGAACGAGCACGGCACCGAGCGGCGCATAGGCTGCGGTCAACTGCTTGGCGACGGATATGGTCGTCGGTGTCATGCCGACGCTCTGGCTGCCCCACCAGTTGCCGGTACGGCCGAAACCGTTGATCACTTCGTCGGCGATGATCAGAATATCATGCTCGCGCAAGATCGGTTCGATGGCGGCGAAGTAGCCGGACGGCGGAATAATGACGCCGCCAGCACCCATGATCGGCTCGGCGATAAAGGCGGCAATCGTTTCCGGCCCTTCGCGTTCGATCATATCTTTCAAGGACTTGGCAAGACGAGCCACAAACTCGACCTCGCTTTCGCCCTCGAGGCTGAAACGGTAGTGATGCGGGCAATCCGTATGCAGCACGCGGTCCACGGGCAAGTCCCAACCCTTGTGGTTGCCGGGCAGGCCGGTCAGCGACGCGGCCATGACCGTGACGCCATGATAGGCCTTGACGCGAGAGATGATCTTCTTCTTTTCCGGCCGGCCGAGGGCATTGTTATAGTACCAGGCAAGCTTGACCTGCGTGTCGTTTGCCTCGGAACCGGACGATGTATAGAACACCTTCGAGATTGGTACGGGCGCGATTTCCTTAAGCTTTTCAGCAAGTTCGATAGCTGGCTCCATACCCTTGCCACCGAAGAGATGGTAATAGGGCAGGGTGCGCATCTGCTCATTGGCAGCCTCGATCATCTCTTCGTCGCCGAAGCCAAGACCCGCACACCACAGGCCCGACATGCCCTCGATATATGCCTTGCCTTGCGTGTCGTAGAGGTAGACGCCTTTGCCATGCCCCATGACCAGCGGTCCGGTTTCTGCAAGTTTGTGGAGGGGAGTATAGGGGTGCAAGATCGCGTTGATATCGCGCTGCTGGACATTGGTAAGGGGATGGCCATTCGCCATTTGGTAACTCCGGCTTTGAAAGATTTGTGACCTTAGCCAGACTCGTTTGAAAGTGCAAAGCGGGGCGTCAAGAAAGCTGCCTGCAACCTCGCTAACCAAAATGTCAACGCAGGGTGCAGAAAAGCATTCCGGAATCGACTATCCTTGCATAGGAATCGCCAGGTCTTGTGTCGTTTTCGCGTATTGTTGCGCAAAAACCCTGCCGGGTTACGTTGGCGCCGCTTTAAGTCCGAAAACGCTTGAGGAGAGCGGCGAATTCCATCCCGAGTTTGCTCTGCGGTGCGGTCTCGGGCTGATCCGTGGTCACGGTCAAACTTGTTCCGTCGTTGCCGAGCATCACGAATACCGTCTGGTCGGTCGTACCGTCCGACACGGAGATGGCAGCGATCCGCTGCTGGTCGCTGTTTTCCGGCGCCCTGATATTGAAGACCACTTCGCCGTTGACAAGATCGGCTGCCTTCTGCAGCGCACCCTCAAAGCCGTCGGCGACTATATCCTGGGCACCGAGCGCAAGTTCGATTTCCACAACTTCAAGCGAAACCGCTTGGCCAGCCTCAGGCATATTGTCCGACCTCGTTATCTTCATGTTTGAAATGCGGTTTGCGTTCCGCCCTCTGCTTTCCCGAAACGATTGTCCAAATCAGGACGGTGATCATGTCAGTACTGTGACACCCGATCCACTCATAAAGTGTAAACGGCTTAAATGCAGGTGGGGGTTGAACGTAATTCCATCCCGGAGTTGTCATCCAGATTTCATGCTCACTCTATATGTGACCGGCAGAGACAAGCATTTTGCAGACTGCACACTTTAATATTTCGTCCAAAATAATTCATAAAATCAATAATTTAGTTAAGGAAAAGATTTCAATGGAACGTCGCGATTTTATCAAGATGCTGGGTCTTGCCGGCACCAGCGCTAGTGCCTATGCCGCCTGCTCGTCCTATATGCGTGAGGCATTGGCGCAATCCACCACCATCGATGATTTGTTGAATACAGCTGCGCATTGTCAGGGCGGCTCGCTCGATGATGTGGAGCATGTGATCTTCCTCATGCAGGAAAACCGCTCATTCGATCATTATTACGGCACTTTGCGCGGGGTGCGTGGCTTTGGCGACCCGCGGCCTTTGCGGTTGAAGAATGGCGATTCCGTGTTCAACCAGCCAAGAGCACCGCTCCTTTCGTCATTGAGCTATTGGCTCAACAGCACGAACTGGATGAGTTACACCAAAAACTGGCCGAAGGACATCAAGCCGTTCCTCAAGACGGAGATCCTTCCGATGTTTCCGACGGTAGCGCCAACGGTGACACCGTTGATCAATAAGATACCCCAGGAATTTATCGAGCGTGTGCTGCGAAGCGACTGGGACAGCCTTCTGCCACCGGAGATGGCCGGCAAGACCATTCCGGAGCTACTGGAGGAATTGAAGGCTGGCATGCTTGCGGTGAAGTCCGAGGATATTGACGAGAACTTTGCCGAGCTGGTGAAGGGCGTTGTTCTTTCGCTGCTGGATAACGCAATAGTAAAAGACATAGCTGCAGCAACGATGCCTGGCGGCGCGTTCGATCCGGCAACGATCAAACCGTTTCTTTCCGCTGTGGATGCTCGATCGATTGTCGGAATGCTGTTGCCCATGATTGCCAGTCTCATCGATATCGCCACCTTGAAGAAAAGCTGGCCGGCTGCGGTCGCTGTGTTGCCGTCGCTCGAGAAGGGCCTGCCAAATCTGGCGGAACTCTTCTACTGGTTGCAGGGACTGTCGACGCAGTTCGCGGCGTCACCGTTTGTTGGCACGTTGCCGCAGGACGCCCAATCGCTACCCCCCGAAATTGCCAAATTTATTCCCAAGGACATCAAGGCCCGGTATCCAAAGCTCGTTGCCTCGCTTCAAGGCAAGGGTCACATCAAACCGTTCCAGGTGCAGCGCGGTACCGATTCCGCCGGTGAGTACAAATCGTTCGGACTTGCACATACCTATGATGATCAGCGTGATGCCATCAATCATGGCTGGAATGATCAATGGATGCTGGCAAAGGGCGAGGATACGATGGCGCATTTTGATGTCGCCAAGGATCTCTCTTTCTATAACAAGCTAATCAACGCCTTCACTATTTGTGACAATTACCATTGTTCCACCCATACGGGGACAGATCCCAACCGCGCCCATTTTTGGACCGGAACCGCCGCGGGAAAAACAAACAACAGCTTTTTTACCGGCGGGGTCGGCCCGCGGCCCGACTGGAAAACCTATCCCGAACGATTGCAGGAACTCGGTGTCGATTGGAAAATCTACCAGAACATGCTTTCTAGCGACGGATTCTTTAACAATGGTGACGACACAACCTTAAGAGCTTTCAAAAAATACATGGATCCCGAAACGGATCTTTTCAAGGGTGCACTCAGTGCCAACACCGTGTTGCGCGAGCAACCGGACGTCGTTTCGGTTTTCGAAAGGGACGTTGCCGCCGGCACCTTGCCTCCAATTTCCTGGATCAGCGCTCCCGACGCGTTCTGTGAACACCCCGGCGGTATCTCGCCGCACTTTGGTGAATACTACGTCAATGAAATACTCAAAGTGCTGGCTGCCCATCCGGAAGTGTGGAAGAAGACCGTCTTCATCATCAATTACGATGAAAATGACGGTTTCTTCGATCATGTGCCGCCGCCGTTGCCGCCGTTGCCTGCAGCAAAGGATGCTGGCAAGGTATCCGATGGCATTGTCATTTCCACGTCGTCTGATGAGAATGATTTCAACACGGAGCATGCATGGGTGCTAACGCAGGACTTTGCCACAACGAAGTATGTACGCCATCCAGCGCTCCCCAAAGACCAACTGACCATGGGTCTCGGCTGCCGAGTGCCTTGCCTTATCATATCGCCATGGACCGTCGGCGGGCGTGTCTGCTCCGAGCTATTCGACCATACCTCGACATTGCGCTTTCTGGATACCTGGCTTGCGGCAAGGAAGAAGCATAACGAAGGGACGATATTCCCGAATATTTCATCCTGGCGTAAAGCCATTTGCGGTGACATGACCAGCGCCTTCGATTTTACCCGCAAGCTCGACACTGTCGCCAGCGAGGGCAAGACCAAGATCGATGCGGCAATTGCGGCGGCAAAGTCGGTTCCGGCGTATCGGACCAAGGCCGATCAAGCGGCCCTGATGAAGGCTCTGCCAACGTATAAGGGGAAGGGAACCGATATCGCCGCCGACCTGGCCAAGGAAACGCGTCTGAAACAGGACCGCACGCAGGTGGAGCTTCTGCCGCTTGGCTATGATTTCAATGTGTTTGGCTCCGTCGTCGAAAAAGCTGGCAAGCCCGACAAGCTGCAGCTTTCGTTCAGGAACCGGGGCACGATCGGCGTTGCGCTCAATGTCTATTCCTATGTGAAAGCGGACGAGGATCGGGGCGCCTGGTTCTATGCGCTGACCAAGGCTGGCAAGGATGGCAAGCCTGTGGAAGTCGTTGACGCATATGACCTCATCGCACGCGGCGGCAAATATGAATTCGCCGTGCATGCACCGAATGGCTATCTGAGTGAATTCCGGGGCGATACGAACCGGACGGAGCAGCGGCTTCCGGAGGTGATCGATATACACTCGACTGACGGCGGCAAGACGGTCGAATTTGTGTTCGATAAGTGGCCGACAGCCAATGTCGGCATAAAGGCAGTCTCTGCCTATACCGGGCAGATAACCTATTTAAGTAGCGGCGCAATCAAACTTGCTTTGCCAACCGAGAATGGTTGGTACGATGTCTCTTTTATCGACAGTGACAACGCTATCGTGGCGTCAGCGGAAACAACCACCGGCTATCTGCGGCGCTATGCCGGGCATCTGGAAAACGGCAAGCTCAGCAAGACCGACCCGGCCATCGGCATCCCATACGATGTGACAAAGCGGATTTACGATTGGGCCGGTGCTTAGCTCGAATCCGAGTGCGTTCAAATATTGATTTTTAGAATTTCAAATCTTTTACCTGGAGTATTCATTTTGAAAAAGAATCTATTTCTAGCATTTCCGTTGATCCTGCTTTCCGCATGTAATGGATCGGATTCGAATTCGGACAAGATTGCCAAATCGACTTTCGATGCGGTGACGGCAGAGCTCGAGCAGGCAAACAAAGCCAAAGATGAGCTGACCAAGAAAAATCAGGAACTTGCTGGGCAACTCAGTACCGCCAATGTGACCATTGCCGGACTTACCAGCGAACGCGAGGCCAGTTTGAAGAAAATCGCAGATCTGAACACCAGCATCGAAGCTGAAAAGCAAAATTATCTGACTTTGAAGACAGATTATGATGCGCTGCAGATAAAACACCAGAATGCGCTAAGCACCGGCAAGATCGGACCTGACGGCAAGACCGGGTTTGAAGGCGAACTCGAGGCGAAGGCGGTGGCACTGAAAATTTCCGAGGACAATCTGATCAAGATGGCATCGGAGCGCGACGCTGCAATCTTCGATCGTGACCGGTTAAACGCGGCGCTGGCAAAGCTCGTCGAAAAGGTTTGCCAATAAGGTTTGCCGCAGGTCAGGCCGCGCTTGTTTGGTGCTGCCTTGGCCCTTTCACTCCCAATATCCTTTGTCGTTCAAAAAATTTCAGGTAGCCATTATGGATAGACGCGATTTCATCAAGATGCTGGGCCTTGCCGGCACCAGTGCCGCCGCCTACACCGCTTGCTCGGCCTATATGCAGGAGGCGCTGGCACAATCCACAACGATCGAGGAGTTGCTGACCAGTGCTGCCGACTGCCCGGGCGGTTCGCTCAAAGATATCGAGCATGTGGTGATCCTGATGCAGGAGAACCGCTCGTTTGATCACTATTTCGGTACGCTGCGCGGGGTGCGCGGCTTTGGCGATCCGAGGCCGTTGCGGCTTCGGAACGGCAATCCGGTCTGGGAACAATCGGATGGCGCAAGACCTTACCGCCTGCCCAAGACGCAGACCCATGAATCGGGCATCGACGGGGAAACGATCCCCGCCGATAGCGCGGGAAGTGTCTTCCTCGAGGATCCGGCGCATGATTATGGCACCGGCCTTGATGCCTGGAACGGCGGTTTGATGGATAAGTGGAAGGAAAAAAAGGGGTACGTGGCCCTTTCTCACTACACCGAGCAGGACATCCCCCTGTTTTTCAAACTCGCGCGAAGCTTCACTTTGTGCGACGCCTATTTCTGCTCGCATAATGGAGCCACCGACCCTAACCGGAGCTTCATGTTTACTGGTACCTGCATGGGCAAGACGGCTAATAGTTATTTCAGTGGCGCCAAGGACCCCGATTGGGTTGACTGGACATCCTATCCTGAGAAGCTCAAGGAACTCGGAATCGAGTGGAAATTCTATCAGGACGGTTTGACTTGGACGAACGATGCTTTTGCCGGAAATTATGGCGACAACACGCTTGAATATTTCAAACGATATCGCTTCGACAAGACGAAATCACCTTCAGAACAAAATCCGATCTACGAGAAGAACCAAAGCGTCAATTCGGTGCTGCGAACGGATGCAAATGCGCTGTCGCGGTTCGAACAGGACATCCTCGACAATAAACTGCCAGAGGTGTCCTGGATCGTAGCTCCGGAGGCGTTTACCGAACATCCGAAATATCCCCCGCATTTCGGCGAGTATTATATCAATGAAATATTGCGCGCCTTCGCGGCCAACAAGAAGGTCTGGCACAAGACGCTTTTCCTGATCAATTATGATGAGAATGGCGGGTTTTTCGACCATGTTCTGCCACCCACGCCGCCTTTTGGACAGCAGTCATGGCATGACATCGCCGGGCATCACATTAACGCCAAAAGGCACTGTCAATTCTGAAACGTCGATCCAGCGCGCCGATCCGATAGGGATGGGTTCGCGCGTACCAATGCTGGTCATCTCGCCGTGGAGTGCAGGTGGCCGAGTCAATTCGGAGACTTTCGACCATACATCTGTCATTCGCTTCCTCGAAAAATGGCTGATTGCCCGGGGCAAGCAAGCCGCGGACACGCCCGTCTTTGCCAATATTTCCTCCTGGCGACGGGCCATAGCCGGCGATCTGACCAGCACGTTCGATTTCAGCCGGACGCGGACCGAAGGACTCGACAAACTCATTGCCCCGGGTGAAAAAGCGACGATCCTTACTGATGCCAACCGAACAAGCGCAAGGGCGGTGGCTGATAGTGCCTATTTCATACCGGGGATTGCCGACGTCAAGGCCGACGCCCATGCGGGCAAGCCGATCGGCACCAAACAGGATAGAACACGCTGCGAAATCCTCCCCATTGGCTATGATTTTCAGGTCTATTTCCGCTTCGGCACGCACAGTGACGGCAAGAAGCGCGTCGAATGGGTGATCCGCAATAGAGGGCCGCTCGGAGCGGCATTTTATGTCACCCCCTATTCGAGGACGGACGCGCCATCCTGGTATTACAGCGTCGAGGGCTTGAAGCCGGGCGGAAAGCCCATCGAAGTCACGGACTACGCCCAGATTGCAAATGGCGTCTACGAGCATGCCATTCACGGCCCCAACGGCTATCTGTTCGAGTTTTCCGGCAATTCGCTGGACGCGCAGCAAACCCAGCTTCCGAACATCATTGAGATGAAATCGGCGGATGACGGCAAGAAGCTGCAGATCGTCTTTGAGAAATGGCAAACGGTGAGCAGTAAGCTGAAACTGATCGATGCCTATTCGGGTACCGAACAGGCGATCGACAAGGCGAAGGAAGTCAACGGAACGACGACAGTCGAGATCGCGACAAAGGATGGCTGGTACGATGTTGCCGTTGTCGATGGCGTCAACGCCAACAATTTTCTGCGCCGCTATGCCGGGCATCTGGAAAACGGCAAGATCGGCAAGAGCGATCCGGCCATCGGCCTGGAATATGATGCGAAGAGACGGGCCTATATCGGTATGGTGGCGTAGGAAGTTCGGAACGACTGCAGGTGTGTGGTGCGCTTGTCGAGCCACATACCGCCGCCGGAAGTTCAAATGCTTGTCTCGGCGTGAAATTGCGATTAGCTGTGGCGCAGTCACCAGCAATCAGGAATCTCATGCGACCGCATATTCGACGCCGCCGATCGATTTCCGCCAGATGGTCGGTACGCATTGCGTTTCTTGGCCTCATTCTGTTTGTTCTTTCGGGGCTTGGCCATCGGTTCGAACGTATAGAAACGCCGGAGTTTCTCTGGCTGCTCGCCATTGTTGCTGGCCTCGCACTGCTGGCGTTGTTACTCAGTCTCAAGGGTTTCACCAGTGTCTGGCGCCGGGGCGATATGGGCTTTCCCAGTGCCTTTTGGGGTATGGTAATCGCGTTCGT
Organism: Candidatus Phyllobacterium onerii; assembly: GCF_028331445.1. Lineage (GTDB taxonomy): Bacteria > Pseudomonadota > Alphaproteobacteria > Rhizobiales > Rhizobiaceae > Phyllobacterium > Phyllobacterium onerii. Next base: position 484,041 of record NZ_JAQMHX010000001.1, read on the forward strand.
GGTGCTGGCGCCCTTTGTCACGACGCTCTATCAGGCGTTGATGCTGCCGAGGATCTACGACGTTTCGACCGACATCACCGATCCGCCCGAACTGTTTGCGGTAGGGCAAAGGACCGAGCGTATGAATCCCGTCGTGAATGACGAGGACAGCCGCGCGCTTCAATCCAGCGCCTACCCGCAGGTGACAGGCCGCCGCTATGATGGCTCGCCTGATCGCATTCTGACCGCAATCAACAAGGTCATTGCCGCCAATGGCTGGACGGTTGTTGCCCAAAAAGGCGAGCCGGGCGTTGATGAGGAAATCCTGCTCGAAGTGGTGGCGCGCACCTTTTTGCTCGGTTTCACCAGCGATGCGGTTATCCGCCTTTCCGATGAGGGCGAGACCACCTATGTCGATATGCGCTCGGTCTCCCGCTACGGCATCCACGATCTGGGCGAGAATGCCGACCGCATCACGGCATTCATGACCGCGCTCGACGCGGAAGTGCAGAGCGCCCAGCCAGAAGAGGAAACGACCGAACCGGCGCAGTAGGTTGCTTCACCGCTGCGCTTATCTCCCCCCGCAACGGGGGAGATAAGCGGCATCGACTGCTGTTACTGGGTACTTGACGCCCAATAAACGCCATCGATCGCCGGGCTGCCCTCGGTCTGCACGAGGCCGCGCGCGACCATATCCTCAAGATGCGCCAGTACCGACAGCGCCGCGGCGCCGTGCAAGCGCGGATCGGTCTCGCGATAGATCACCGTGACCATGGCGGGAATGGTCCGGTCGCCCGCTTTCACCCGTTCCAGAATTGCGCGTTCGCGCATTTTCCTGTGCGCTTTCAGGCCGCGCATGAAAGTTTTCGGCTTGGTAACCGGGCCGCCGTGACCAGGAAAGTACACCTTGTCGTGGCGCTCCAGCAGGCGGTCGAGCGACGCCATATAGTCGGACATCGAGCCATCCGGCGGCGCGACGATGGAGGTTGCCCAAGCCATGACGTGATCTGCGGAAAACAGGATGTCCGTACCTTCGAGCGCGAAGACGATGTGATTGGCCGTGTGCCCGGGGGTATGGATGCTTCGAAGCGCCCAGCCATCGCCTTCGATGATGGAATCGTCTGGTGCCATGATGTCCGGCATGAACTCCGTGTCGCCGCTCGCATCGAGAAAGTTGATCTCTCCCGTGTGCAACGGGCGGGAGGGGCGGTGCGGCCCTTCTGCCACCAGAATCGCGCCGAGTTCAGCCTTCAACACGCTTGCCAGGGGCGAATGATCGCGGTGGGTGTGGCTGACAAAAATATGGCTGACCGGGCGCCCGGCTATGGCACGCAGGAGCGTCGTCTTGTGCGCTTCGTCAATGGGACCTGGATCGATCAGCGCCAGCGTATCTTTGCCGATCAGGTAGGAGTTCGTGCCGTGAAAGGTAAAGGGGCTCGGATTGTTGACGGTAATACGCTGTATATTCGGCGCAACATCGATGGCTTCGCCATAATGCGGCGCAAATACCTTGTCGAAAACGAGGTTCATTGATCGGGATTTACCTTTTGTGCGGCTTTCGACGTATTGCAGTGCGGCATGATCCTCAATATACATTTTTCATGAAATGGTGAAAGCTAGAGGCGTGAATTTGTAGGGTTCACGACCTTCCGGAGGATAAGAACATGATTGCTGCCCAAACTCGTTCTCTTGCCGAGACGTTCCAGCCGGAAGGCCAGCTCGCCAAAGCCGTGTGGTTTGTTTCGCTCGCCCTCGTCGGCACTGCGTTGATGACGCTTGCCGCCAAGACCAAGGTCGACATGGTCTTTGTCAACGTGACAATGCAGACGTTTGCGGTGTTCGCGATATCGGCGGCTTATGGTTCGCGGCTTGCCGTTGCGACGATGGCGCTTTACCTGCTCGAGGGTGCGCTCGGCATGCCGGTATTCACCGGAACACCGGAAAAGGGCATCGGGCTTGCCTATATGGTAGGCCCGACAGGCGGCTATCTCCTGTCCTATATCGCTGCCGCCTGGATCGTTGGCCGCGCTGCCGACAACGGTTTTACCCGCAATCCGATCGTCCTTGGCCTCGCCATGCTGGCCGCCGAGGTGGTTATCCTCGGCCTGGGCTTCCTGTGGATGGCCTATCTCTTCGGCTTCGAAAAGGCGCTCGCCTACGGCGTTGGTGTTTTCATCGTCGGCGATATGCTGAAGCTTGCATTGGCTGCAGCGGTTGTTCCGGCGGTTGGGTCTTTGCTCAAGCGCCGGTGATACCTACAAAAGCGCCGGCGAAAACCGGCGCTTCATTTATAGTCCGCCGTTTTTTTACTATGTATTTTTGATAATTATTGCTTTTGGCTGGTGTCATATTGGACGTCTTGGGGACTGTTTATAATGAGCAGAAAAAGCTCACGGCGACTTGGCTAAACGGTTTATCCGTTGCCTCGTGTGCCGTGGGCGGTTTGGCACCCCTTACCTCAAGCATCTATAACGCAAGTGGGCCAAGTGCTTTAATCGGCCTCGGCACAGCTATTTGTATTATGTTTGCGACTGCATTACATTTGTATGCGAGACGAACGTTGAAAGGGTTAAAACCGTGACATTGGAACAGTTTATGCTCTTCATGATTATGCCGGTTGGCGGGCTGCTCATGGTAGCCTTTGTAATGTTCGTCACACGCGATGAACGTCGCGACGACAAGCCGAAGCATTCCAAGTAACACCATTCCCTCAATGCCAGACTATCCCCGCAATCTGATTGGCTATGGCCGCAATCCGCCTGATCCGAAATGGCCGGGTGGCGCAAAGCTCGCTGTGCAATTCGTCGTCAACTACGAAGAGGGTGCAGAGAGCTCGATCCTCGACAATGATCCGGCATCCGAATGCCTGCTGTCGGAGATAGTGGGGGCGCAACCATGGCCGGGCCAGCGCAATCTCAACATGGAATCGATCTATGAATATGGGTCACGCGCCGGTTTCTGGCGGCTGTGGCGCATGTTCACGCGCCGCAATCTGCCGGTAACGGTTTATGGCGTGACACTCGCCATGGCGCGCAATCCGGAAGCAGTCGCTGCCATGAGAGAGGCTGATTGGGAGATAGCCAGCCATGGCCTGCGCTGGCTTGAATACAAGGATTTCCCCGAAGAGCTCGAGCGCCAGCATATCCACGAGGCTGTACGCTTGCACACGGAGATCGCCGGCTCGCGGCCGCTCGGGATCTATCAGGGCAAGCCCTCCGACAATACACTGAAGATTGTCATGGAGGAGGGCGGGTTCGTCTATTCCGCGGATAGCTACGCCGACGAATTGCCTTACTGGGTGCAAGGTCCGAAGGGACCACACCTGATCGTGCCTTATACACTCGACGCCAACGACATGCGCTTTGCGACGCCGCAGGGGTTCAACTCCGGCGATCAGTTCTTCACTTACCTGAAAGATACGTTCGATTGCCTGCTTCGCGAGGGCAAGGACGGCGCGCCGAAGATGATGTCGGTGGGGTTGCATTGCCGGTTGGTGGGGCGCCCGGGACGAGCGGCGGCGCTGGAGCGGTTTCTCGATTACATCCAGCACCACGAGGATGTGTGGATCACACGCCGCATCGATATTGCAAGGCACTGGCATGAAAATCACAGGTCTTGATGTCCGACCACTAACCAAGCCAGCGTTTGCGCGGTTCGGCGATGTGATCGAGACGCAAGGCGCTGAATTGCGCCTTATCAATGGTGGCACGACAGAGCGCTATCACGATCTCGCCAATGTCGACGTGACGGGCGAAGGCGCGCGGGTGCTGGTCAATATCTTCCGGGGCAAGCCGTTTGCGCTGCCTGTCGATATCAGCATGTTGGAACGTCATCCACTTGGCAGCCAGGCATTCATACCGCTGCAGAACCGGCCATTTCTGATCGTGGTGGCTGAAGACGACGGCGGTAAGCCGGGAATGCCTGTCGCCTTTCTGTGCCAGGGCAATCAGGGCGTCAACTATGCCCGCAACGCCTGGCATCACCCACTGATCTCACTGGAAGAAACGTCGGATTTTCTCGTCGTCGATTATGGTGGCGAGGGCAATAATCTTGAGGAGTTCTTCTTTGACGATGTGGTCTACAGGATTGAAAAGCTTGCCGTTTGAGTGAGCTGGCAAGTTGTTTCCCCTTGACGGGTGCGCATAGCCGGTTGAAGCTGGCACCATGTCACAAACGATACGTTTTTTTCTGAATGGTAAAAAGCAGGAAGCCTCTGTTCGGCCGGATACGACGGTACTGGACTGGCTGCGCAGCGTGCCGCGGCTGACCGGCACCAAGGAGGGCTGTGCCGAGGGTGATTGCGGGGCCTGCTCGGTGCTGATCGGCGACCCTGCCGGCGATGCCGTGCACTATCAGGCCGCCAATAGCTGCATTCTCGCCATGGGCCAGATCGACGGCCGCGCTGTAGTCACGGTCGAGGGTTTGAAGACGGAACAGCTGCACCCGGTACAAGCGGCGATGGCGGAAAATGGTTCGTCCCAGTGCGGCTTTTGCACGCCGGGTATCGTGATTTCTCTGGCAGGTCTTGCAGCGCAAAGAAGCCCTGCGGGAGCCGGTCTTGCAGCGCAAGGGAACGCTGCGGCAACCGGTCTCGCTCACAAGACGGAAGTCACGGATTCTGATATCCACGATGCACTGGCTGGCAATCTGTGCCGTTGTACCGGCTACCGGCCGATCGTTGAGGCCGCGCGCAAGGTTGGCAATGTGACGATTGCGGGACCGCATGTTGCCGCCTTTGCGAAGATCGAACCACGCACGACGATTTCGGCAGCCGGTTCGACATTCCATCAGCCGCAGTCGCTGAATGATGTGCTGCAACTGCGCAAGGAGAAGCCCGACGCGATATTGCTTGGCGGTGGCACCGATCTTGGCGTTGCGCTGGCAGACTATCACACTGACTGGAACGAGGTGATTTCGCTTGCCCGTGTGCGCGAACTACGTGCCATTCGCGAGACCGAAAATCATTTGAGCTTTGGCGCGGCCGTAACCTGGGAGGAGATTCTCGCCGGTATTATCGAGTATTATCCCTCTTTCGCGACCTTGATCCGCCGTTTTGGTTCGACTCAGATACGCTCCATGGGAACCATCGGCGGTAATATCGGCACCGCGAGCCCGATCGGCGACGGCCCGCCGGCGTTGATTGCGCTCGGAGCCGAGATTGAACTTGCTTCGCTGAGCGGCCACCGTTTTCTGGCGCTCGAAGACTTCTTCCTCGACTATCGCAAGACCGAACTGCGCGCGGACGAGGTGATTGCTTCGGTGTCGATCCCGAAGCCGGCGGAGGACCAGGAGTTTCGCGTCTACAAGATTTCCAAGCGCTACGACCAGGATATTTCTACTGTCTGTGCGGCGTTTTCGGTTGTCCGCGAAGAGGGTCAGGTTCGCAGCGCTCGCATCGCATTCGGCGGCATGGCGGCAACGCCGCAGCGTGCGCCCAAGGCTGAACAGGCGCTGGTCGGCAGTACCTTTGACCATAGAGCCGTCGAAGCATGTGCACGTGCGATCACCGCGCAGTTTAAACCGCTGAGCGATTGGCGCGGCAGTGCCGAATATCGTTTGCAGGTTGCCGCGAACCTCGCCGAACGATTCTGGCGCGATGTTGCGGGCGAGACAGTGGAGGTCATGGCCCTATGAATGTCGATGACATCGCATCAGGAGGCAACCCGCTTGAGATGATAGTGCGATGTGCCGCGTCTTTCCCTCCCCCTTGTGGGGAGGGACGGAGCGAAGCGACGGGGAGGGGCTTTTCTTTCTCTGTCACAGTGCAAAATTCTATGCCTCAAAAGACCCCTCCCTGCTGCTGCGCAGCCTCCCCTCCCCACAAGGGGGAGGGTAAGACGGCAACGTCGGAGTCCTTCGATCAACGCGGGAGGGCCCTATGAACATTGACGCCAAGATCGTCCAGCGCAGCATTGTCGGCAAAGGCATTGCGCATGATTCCGCCGCGCGCCATGTGGCGGGCGAGGCGAACTACATCGACGATATGCCGGAGCTAACCGGTACATTGCATGCGGCATTCGTCCTTTCGCCGGTGGCGCACGGCAGGCTGAACGGCTTCGACGCCTCCGAAGCGCTGGCGATAGATGGTGTTGCCGGTATCTGGGCAGCGAAGGATGTACCCGGCCACAATGAAGTCGGGCCAATCCTCCACGGCGAGACGCTTTTCGCCGAAGATATTGTCGATCACGAAGGACGGGTGATAGCGGTCGTTGCAGCCAAGGATTTCGAAACGGCGTATCGCGCTGCCAAAAAGGTAAAGCTCGATATCGAGACGCTCGAGCCTGTGCTGGATATCGAAGAGGCGCACCGGCGGAAAAGCTATGTGCTGCCGCCGCAGGAAGTCATCGAGGGCGATGTCGAAGCTGCACTTGCGGGCGCGCCGCATGTCATTTCCGGCAAGCTGCACATCGGCGGGCAGGACCATTTCTACCTCGAAACCCATATCGCCTATGCCATTCCCGGCGAGAACGGTGAAATGCTGGTGCATTCCTCGACCCAGCACCCGACCGAGGTACAGCACCATGTTGCCGGTATTCTCGGCATACACGCCAACGCTGTGGAATGTCAGGTGCGGCGCATGGGCGGCGGATTTGGCGGCAAGGAAAGTCAGCCGACGATCATTGCTGGCGCCGCGGCACTGGTTGCAGCCAAGACCGGCAAACCTTGCAAGATGCGGCTAAAACGCCGCGACGACATGGTAGCGACCGGCAAGCGCCACGATTATATCGCCAACTGGAAGGCCGGTGTCGATAATAGGGGCCGCATTCTCGGTCTCGATGTCGAATATCTGGCGCGGGCGGGCAATCTGCCAGATTTGACGGGACCGGTTATCACGCGCACGCTGACTCACACGGACAATTCCTATTTTATCCCGAACGCGCGCTTCATCGGCCATGCCTGCAAGACCAACACCGTGTCAAACACGGCGTTTCGCGGCTTTGGCGGTCCACAGGGAATTATCACCATCGAGGCCGTTATCGATACGGTCGCCCGCGAATTGAAGCTTGATCCCAATGCGGTCCGGGCGGTCAATTATTATGGCGACGAGACCGGCGACATGACGCCCTATGGCCAGCAGGTCGAGGATAATCGTCTGGTCGAGGTGACGGATGCGGTGCTCGGGTCCGCCGAGTGGGACTATCGCCGCGCTGAGATCGACGCGCACAATGCTGCCAATCCTGTTATCCGGCGCGGGCTGGCGATGATGCCTATCAAATTTGGCATCTCGTTCAATCTGACCTCGCTCAATCAGGCGGGCGCGCTGGTCCATGTTTACCTGGACGGGTCGATCTTCCTCAATCATGGCGGCACCGAAATGGGGCAGGGCCTGTTTGTGAAGGTCGCGCAGGTGGTGGCCGAGGTGTTTCAGGTCGAGCTCGACATGGTCCGCATTTCGTCCACCGCGACGGGCAAGGTGCCGAACACCAGTGCCACTGCGGCGTCTACCGGCTCCGACCTCAACGGCATGGCTGCGTTCAAGGCCGCGACCGCAATCAAGGCGCGCATGACACGGGTGGCAGCCGAGCATTTCGATGTCGAAGAAGACGTGATCATCTATCGCGAAGGCCGTGTCCACGCTGACAATCGCTCGGTATCCTTCGGTGAACTGGCGAAAATGGCCTGGGCCAAGCGCATCCAGCTCTCGGAAGCCGGACACTATGCAACGCCGAAGATTCATTGGGACGGCAAGACGATGAAGGGCCGGCCTTTCTTCTATTTCAGCTATGGCGCAGCGGTGGCGGAAATTGCCGTCGACACGCTCACGGGCGAGATGCGTTGCCTGCGCGCCGATATCTTGCAGGACGTCGGCTCACCGCTCAATCCTGCCATTGACCTTGGCCAGATCGAGGGTGCCTTCGTGCAGGGCATGGGCTGGGTGACATGCGAGGAGCTTTGGTGGGACAAAGCGGGCAAGCTGCGGACTGTCGGGCCATCGACCTACAAGATACCCGGATCGCGCGACGTACCGCCTGAGTTCAATGTGCGCATTCTCGACAATATGCCCAACAGGGAAGAAACGGTGTTTCGCTCCAAGGCCATCGGTGAGCCCCCGTTGATGCTTGGTATATCGGTGTGGCTGGCCATTCGCGACGCAATCGCTTCGATCCGTGGCGGGGTGCCGCAGCTGGATTCCCCGGCGACACCCGAGGCGGTGTTGCGTGCTGTGCAGGCCGTACGAGGGGGAATGAATGACACTTGATGAGTTGAACAAGGCAAGCACCACGGATTTCGTTGCAGCGCTGGGCGGCATATTCGAACACTCGCCTTGGGTTCCGGAGGCTGTCGCGAAGTTACGGCCTTTTGCCAACACCGAGGACCTGCACGCAGCGATGGTCAATGCCGTGAACGCGTCAGGGCAGGTGGCGCAACTCGGGTTGATACGGGCACATCCCAATCTCGGGGGTAAGGCGGCGCGGCAGGGCAATCTGACAGCGGAATCGACGAGCGAGCAGAAGGGCGCGGGTCTCGACAGGTTGACGAATGCCGAGTTCGAAGAGTTTCATCGGTTGAACAACGCATATCAGAGCCGTTTCGGTTTCCCGTTTATTCTTGCGGTCCGGGGGCATGACAAGCATTCGATCATGGCGGCGTTTCGCCAACGCCTGAACCACAATTCGGGCGAAGAGGTGATCGAAGCGCTGCGGCAGATCGCATTGATCGCACGCTTTCGTCTCGACGATTTATTTGCATGAGGAGCTTTTGATGGGAAAGTTATCCACACATGTGCTCGATACGGCGGCGGGAAAGCCGGCCGCCGGCATGGCGTTGACGCTGCACCGGATCGATGAAACCGGCCGTCATTTGCTCAAGACCGCCGTTACCAATGCCGATGGCAGGACAGATGCGCTGCTGCTATCCCCGGATGAGATGACGGCGGGTCAATACGAGCTGACGTTCTTCATCGAGGATTATTTCAAGGCATCGCAAATTGCGCGTGACGAACCTCCGTTCCTCGACGATATTCCTCTCCGGTTTTCAATAGCGAATGCCGATGGCAATTATCATGTAGCTCTGTTGGTAACGCCGTGGGGGTATTCGACTTACAGAGGCAGTTGAGAGAGCCTTGATAGCTTCACCCTGATGGACATCTGATGCGATTTTCTGTGCTTCCGGTGCTCATGGACCCAAAAGGCCACTGCGCTCCGGTTCTCGAAAACCACACCAGCTGCCTCATCAGGCTGAATTCTCAAGGCTCTCTCTCACCCGTAAATCCCGATCACGCTGAAACTACGAGCTTCATCGCTCTTGAAATAGACGAGGTTGGATGTGGATGCAGGAGACTGATTCCTGCAGGCAACGGTGATATTGGTGTTCCCCGCATCGAGAAGAAGGCCGTCTTGCCGGAATACGCTACCCAGAATTTTCTGCATCAGCGGCGAGACATCAATGGCAATGAGATTGGCAACCTGATCGCCAAGCTGGATCGTATCGCCCGCAGACCATAGCTTGACGTCGTCGGCGTTGCTCACTTGCAGCTGGTTGGCTGCAGTATCCCATTTGGCGAAGGCCGGTTGCGCCGGTATTTTGGTTACATTCCAGATGCGAGCCATCGACAGGCCGCGCATGGCGGCGCCGAAGAATTCGCCGGCGGTATTGCTGGTGAAGGTCACGATATCAGCGCTGATCGAAGCCAGTTTGGCGGTCTTCAGGGCTTGGGCGCGAACCCCCAGCGGCTGGAAAATCGCCGTGCCGGTGTCGCTTGGCGGGAGGAAAATCAGACCGGACTGCTTCTTGGCGGTGGCTGAATGAGCGATGCCTGAGGGAAAACGGGCCATCCCTGTGGCGCCATCGACGACCATGGCGTCTTGCCATTGATTGCCGTCGGAGCTGGTCTTGATATGAAAATCACGATCCCACATTGTGCCCATCTCGGCCCGGCCCCGATAATTGGACTGGAAAAGCACCGAGGCGGTCTGGCTGTCATCCACCTTGTTTACTTTCAGCTGATGGCCGCCGCCAACATGATCGAACAACGACGCAGGGCTTTTTAACGCCAGCCGATTGTTCTCGTCAGCGACCGTATTGATACCGACAGAATCTACCGGGTTGGTTCCGCTCGTTACCCTGCTCCAGGAATTGTGATCGAAAACGACAAAGGTTTGTTCCTCTGCCACCCAGGCGTGCCAGCCCTCCTGCGGCTGGAAGAACGCCCAGGCGTCATCCTGCCACGCGGCGATCTGGTCCGTCTTCCCCGCCCATGGCACGACGGCCTCGGCCGCGACGATGTAACGGTCTCCTTCCGAGGGCTCCGGCGGGGCATTCTTCAGTTTGCGGCTCACCACAGAGAGCTGCACCAGCGCATCGAGCGCTCGGATAGCCTCGTTGTGGGTGACATGCTTTTGCGCCTGCGATGGCGCTATGTAGGGCAATTTGAGGTTCGTCGTCGTCTGGTCCATCTGGCTGTCCTTCAGCAATCGATCAAGACCAGGACTCTAAAGCCGCCTGACAGGTGGTGGATAAACAGCCCGTGGGAAGTGGCCGCTGCAACAACCTTGCAACGTGTTTTTTGAAGATCGGTGCAACCCTGCATTCGTTGCCTTCAACCGACAACCAAGCGATCCTCAACAGGTTTTCAGGCGAAAGCAGCAGCATCGAGCCAGCCGGTGCATTCGAAGAGGATAGGCCGCTTCGGCCGAGGCGAGGGCCTCGCCAGGAAACCGGAGGTGAACTATGTGGTACTTGCCATTTAGCATCACCCTTACAATGAAAAGGACCCGAAGCAGCTGGTCACTGTCTCTTCGGGTCCATTTCATACGGTAAGGAAAGGAGGGCGGGTGAAAGCCTGCCCTCTCTCCGACACCCATTATATCGAGTTTTCTGTTGATTTCCAAGCACGTCCCGGTTGATCGATAGACGAGCATTGCATTTATGATGCCCTATGCTACTGGTCTTGCGTTTTTTGCCTTGAACCTTGAGGATTAATGAAATTGGAAATCTTTCGGCAAAGCGTCTCGATGATGCCGCGTCGTTACAAGCAGATACTCCTTGTCATTTTTGACATGGTTACGCTGACTTTCGCTATTTGGCTCAGCTATTTGCTGAGATTCGGTGAATTTTTTATCCCGAACAGCGAGCAAGCTTTGTTGATGGTCGCTGCGCCTCTTATCGGTCTGCCGGTGTTCGTGCGTTTCGGGCTGTATCGGTCTGTCATACGCTACCTTCCTGACAAGGCAATCTGGACGATGATCCAGGCCGTGACGATCTCCGTCATTCTCTGGGTCTGCCTCGCCTTCCTGACGCTGATGACCGGTGCCGAAGGTGTGCCGCGCGCCATACCATTTCTTTATTGGGTGCTGAGCATCGGTCTCATCTGCGGCAGCCGTTTTGCCGCAAAATGGCTTCTGTGGAGCCCCTTGCGTGAAAAGCTGCTGGCGCGGCAGTGTCTTATATTCGGGGCGGGCGATGCCGGCCGCCAATTGGCCAACGCTTTGAGGTCGCAGAACGAAGTCTTCGTCGCGGGTTTTGTCGATGACGACAAGAGCCTGCATGGCATGGATATTCTTGGCATCCGTGTTTACCCGACATCGCAGCTCGAGACTCTCATCGACAATTTCGGCATCAACGAGATGATCGTGACGACCTCGTCGTTGAGCGGCATTCAGCGCCGCCGCCTGATCGGCAGGTTGAAGTCTCTCGATGTCAAGGTTCGTATCCTCCCAGCGATTTCAGATCTGACCGCAGGAAAATACCTGATCAGCCATCTGCGCGACATCGATATCGATGACCTGCTAGGCCGCTCGCCAGTGCCGGCCGATCCTATCCTGCTCGACAAGACCGTGGAAGATCGCGCCATTCTCGTGACTGGCGCTGGCGGATCGATCGGGTCGGAGCTTTGCCGCACCATCGTCAAGCTGGCACCGGCGAAGCTGGTCATTTTCGATGTCAATGAGCACAGCATCTATCAGCTCCATCGCGAGCTCGCCGCGGTCAGCGATTGTCTGATCGTACCTGTGCTCGGTTCCATCGCCGATGCGCCGTTGATCAGAACCGTGCTTGCGGCGCATAAGATCGAGAATGTCTATCATTGTGCCGCCTATAAGCACGTGCCGCTGGTGGAGGAAAATGTTGTCGAGGGCGCACGAAACAATGTGATCGGTACGGAGGTGCTGGCCGCGTTGTCGCGCGAGGCAGGGGTCAGAAATTTCGTCCTCATTTCGTCCGACAAAGCCGTGCGGCCATCGAATGTCATGGGCGCGACCAAACGATGGGCCGAGCTCATCGTACGCTATCATGGCGATGAGGCGAGCAGGCAGGGCAGCGGGCAGATATTCGCGTCGGTTCGCTTCGGCAATGTGATCGGTTCCAGCGGTTCGGTCGTGCCGCTGTTTCGCGAGCAAATCGCCCATGGCGGTCCGTTGACGGTCACCCATGACGACATGACCCGCTATTTCATGTCGGTGCGCGAAGCTGCGGAACTGATCATTCAGGCGGGAGCGCTTTCCGGGGGCGGGGATATTCTGCTGCTCGAAATGGGCGAAGCCGTGCGTATCCGCGATCTTGCGGAAAACATGATTCTTCTTGCCGGCCTATCGATCAAAGACAGCCTCCATCCCGAGGGCGATATCGAAATCGTCACCGTTGGCATACGCGATGGCGAGAAGCTGCATGAAGAGTTGTTCTACGATCCGACTGGCGTGTCACCGACAAACCATTCTAAAATCCTGCGCGCCAAGCGCGGCGCCAATTCTGTGAACCATTTGCCTGAAGCTATCACAGAGTTGCGGCAGCTGATCGAAAAGCAGGACGCGGATACTGTGCGCAAGCTTCTGTTCGAGTACGCAACCTCCTAGAGCCTAGCGCAACTTGGCTCGAAACCGGAGCAGAACGAACCCGACGCCAATCAGCGCCACGAGAATACCTGCGGCACGAAACAGACCGTGTTGTGCCGCTGCGACGGCACAGGCTCCAAGTATGACATTGAGCACGCCAACGCTAATGACGATCCCCCAGACCGACCAGCCGGAGCGCTTCGCTACCTGATAGGCATGCTTCGAGTGCGCGGCGAAAATGTTGTCGCCTGCTGCCAGACGCATGAACAGCGTCGATGTTGCATCGGCCATGAAAAACAGCGGCAGGATCAGCCCGGCCCAGATCGACAGATCATGGCCAAGCCGAAAGAAGGCAAGCCCGCTGAGCAAGCCGATGGGCAAGCTGCCGGAATCGCCGAGAAACACGCTCGCTTTCGGCCGGTTGAAGACGGCAAAGCCTAATAGCCCTCCTGCAATCGATGCGGCGAGGCTACCGGTCCCGAGCACAACAAGTCCGAAGACCGCAAACCCGGCAAGCAAGGCGAGGGGAATGCCAAGGCCCGATACGACCATCAGGTCAAGCCCGTCCATGAAATTGGTCAGGTTGATGAAATAGACGAGAGCGAGAACGAGAAGACCACGCTCCACAAGGAAAGGCAGGAGTTCCGGTAGAAGGCGAAAGTCGGCCCCAAGCCCATAGACTGCAACCGCCGAGGCTGCGACTTGCGATGCCAGCCGGATTGTTTCGGGCAGATGATGGCGGTCATCGAGGAAACCGACAACCCATAGCAGGGCAGCGGCAATGGTTGTTGCGCTGAGAAACTGCCGGTCAAGGCCGGCTGCAGGGCCGAATATCCACAGTGAAACAATGATGACCGGTACAATGGCGAGGCCGCCCAATTGCTGCGCCGCCTGCGTGTGATTGGAGCGATCGGTCACCGCCGCGCCGAGGAAATCTGCGGGAAGCGCCCGCATGATGATCGTCAGCAAGACGGCACTTGCAACGGCAGCGGCAAGAAAAGGAGCTATGATGGCGGCCAATGCTGATTCCCGTAATTATACGACCTCGTAGTGGTCACTTAGCACTCTTGGAAATTCCTTGAGAAGTGCTATATTCCCGCTTGGATAGGAGGCAGGCCGAAGCCCACCCCCCATTCCTAGGTTAGTGAAAATGAGAATCGGATTGTCAGTGACCAGCTGATCCGATTCTTTTTCACTTCCAGGGTGATGCGCAGCGGTAGAAACCACATTCGCTTCACTCCAAGTTTTGACAGCATATTGGCCGTATGCCTCAGCCAGGGAGGCCCATCCCCCTGATTGCACCGGCTGGCACGGTGCTGCTGCTTCGCCGTCAAAACGCAATATTCCTCCAGCTTACGGCATACATTTCTGAACAGAACCCTGACTTAAGTCCAAGTCCCGTTCCGGCGTGGGTCACGAAAATATTGCGGAAACAATTGCGAAGAACGTACAAACTCTCCAATCATTCACATTGCACAAGCTGGAACCAGAGGTTATAAGGCCGCGCTGTCACGCGGATTATTCAAACCGGCGCTGACATTTTGGGGCGTAGCCAAGTGGTAAGGCAGCGGTTTTTGGTACCGCCATTCGGAGGTTCGAACCCTCCCGCCCCAGCCAGTCATTTCATGACAAGACCTGTTTCTTTCCGGCTAATCATTGCTATAGATCATTGGCAAAAGACTATTGACCAAAGAGGAAACAGATATGGCACGTCGCATCGCGGTCGTTGGTAGCAACATGACCGATCTCGTCACATCGATCATTCGCATGCCTGCGCCGGGAGAAACTTTGGAAGCACCGGCATTTTCGATGGGATTTGGCGGCAAGGGCGCTAATCAGGCGGTCGCTGCTGCAAGGCTTGGCGCCGATGTGATGATGGTCACCAAGGTTGGCGACGACGTTTTCGGTCAAAGCACCATCGACAACCTGAAGAGCAACGGCATCGACGTCTCGCATGTCGGAACCGTTACGGGTAAATCGAGCGGCGTTGCGCCAATCTTTGTCGATGAAAGCGGTGAGAACTCGATCTTTATCATCAAGGGCGCGAACAATGATCTGAAGCCCGCCGATATCGATGCTGCCGCAGAAGACTTGAAACGCTGCGACCTCATCCTGATGCAATTGGAAGTGCCGCTTGAGACCGTCTATTACACGATTGCCTTCGCTGATCGGCATGGCATCGAAACCATCCTCAATCCCGCACCTGCTGCGCCTGATCTCGATCCGAAACAGGTCACCAGGGCAACCTTCGTTGTTCCCAACGAAACCGAACTGGCGCTGCTGACCGGCATGCCTACCGGGACAGACCCCGAGATTGAAACGGCAGCGCGCTCCTTGATCGACAAGGGCATCCGCACGGTCATCGTCACCCTCGGCTCCCGCGGTGCCCGCCTGATCACGGCAAGTTCCTCGACATTGATCGAGCCTCTCAAAGTCCAGCCGAAAGACACGACAGGCGCCGGCGATGCATTCATCGGCAGCTTCGCTCGCTACTACGTAGAGGGCCGGGAACTCGAAGCCTCGCTCAGGAAAGCGGCGCTCTATGCCGCTGACTCAATTACCCGCGAAGGCACACAGAAGTCCTATGCGACGGCCGAAGAATTCGATCAATTTCTGCAAAATCGCGCGAAATAATCAGACATATCGGGAGGAAACATGCTCAAGAATCTGGATCCATTGCTGAATGCGGATGTCCTCTACGCTCTGAGAGCTATGGGCCATGGCGACCGGCTGGTCATTTGCGATACGAATTTTCCGGGGGATTCGATTGCGCGCCAGACACGGCTCGGCCGGCTGTTGCGCATTGACGCTGTGACTGCGCCGAGAGCCGCGCGTGCCATTCTCTCGGTCATGCCGCTCGACACATTCATCGATGACGCCGCCGCGCGCATGGAAATCGTCGGCAGTCCCGACGAAATTCCTGATGTGCAGGTAGAAATGCAGGCGGAGATCGACGCCGCAGAAGGCAAGCATTGGCCGATGGTCTCTATCGACCGGATGGATTTCTATGAACACGCCAAGAATGCCTATTGCGTCATCGCCACCGGAGAGCGGCGGTTTTATGGGTGTTTTATCCTGACGAAGGGCGTGATCCCGCCGGAAGACCTTCGATAATCCACCCTGACGGCCGTCAAATCGAATTGTCGAAAAGTCTTCGCCGAGCTAGAACTTGGTCCGGGATCAATTTTCCACGGACTGCGCGTTTTAAAAAAGCTGGACTCCGGCGTTGCCCAGCTATGGAATCGCATTCTGATAAAATGTCGTTCACGGCAATAAATTGGCGCGGATTTCGTATCCCTTGTGAAACCATCCTTTCCTTAAATTCCGCCGTTCCACTATGTTGCCGCGAGCAATGGCGATATTGATACGCCGCGTGATTCAGTTGATATTCGTTACGCCTGATGCTGGCAGCGAGAGTGGATAGTAATTTTCATGACCAAGAACCTGACGCATCTCCAGCGTCTTGAAGCCGAAGCAATCCATATTTTTCGTGAGGTCGCGGCGACGTTCTCCAATCCCGTGATGCTTTATTCGATCGGCAAGGACTCGTCCGTCATGCTGCATCTGGCGATGAAGGCCTTCTATCCGGCCAAGCCGCCATTTCCATTCCTCCACGTCGATAGCACGTGGAAATTCAAGGAGATGATCGCATTTCGTGATTCAGAAGCTCAGCGACTGGGCTTCGATCTTCTCGTGCACAGCAATCAGGAAGGCATCGAGCAGGGCATTGGTCCCTTCACGCATGGCTCCAACACGCATACGCACATCATGAAAACCGTGGCACTGCGGCAGGCGCTCGACAAATACGGGTTCGACGCCGCCTTTGGTGGTGCGCGCCGTGACGAGGAAAAGTCTCGGGCAAAGGAGCGGATTTTCTCGTTCCGCAATGCGCAGCATTCCTGGGACCCGAAGAACCAGCGGCCGGAAATGTGGAAGATCTACAATACCCGCGTCGCCAAGGGTGAATCCATTCGCGTGTTTCCGATCTCCAACTGGACCGAACTCGATATCTGGCAATATATCATGCAGGAGGAAATTCCGATCGTTCCATTGTACTTTGCCGCGAGGCGTCCGGTTGTCGAGCGTGACGGCATGTTGATCATGCGCGACGATGAACGGATGCAACTGCTTCCCGGCGAAGTGCTGCAGCAGAAAATGGTGCGGTTCCGCACGCTTGGCTGCTATCCTCTGACGGGAGCTGTTGAGTCCGGCGCGGCAACGCTGCCGGAAATCGTCAGCGAAATGCTGGTCTCGCGCACCTCCGAGCGGCAGGGACGCATGATTGACAAGGACGAGGCGGGCTCCATGGAGAAGAAGAAGCGTGAGGGCTATTTCTGATGTCTAAGCTCGGACAGATCGAGATTTCGCCTGCAGCTTCAGCCGCCGAAGAAATCAACGCCTATATGGCCGAACAAGAGAAGAAATCGCTGCTGCGGTTTCTCACTTGCGGCTCCGTCGATGACGGCAAATCCACGCTCATTGGACGTCTGCTTTACGATACCAAGCTGATCTTCGAGGACCAGCTGGCAGCGCTGACCAAGGATAGCCGCAAGCACGGCACCAACGGCGAAGATATCGATTTCGCTCTCTTGGTCGACGGGCTGGAAGCTGAACGCGAGCAGGGCATCACCATCGACGTCGCCTATCGTTTCTTCTCGACGCCGAAGCGCAAGTTCATCGTCGCCGACACGCCTGGCCATGAACAATACACGCGCAACATGGCGACGGGGGCTTCGACTGCGGACCTTGCAATCGTGCTGGTCGATGCGCGGCAGGGCATCCTGCGCCAGACACGGCGTCACAGTTTCATCGCGTCTCTGCTTGGCATTCGCAACATCATTCTTGCCGTCAACAAGATCGATCTCGTGGACTATTCGCAGGATGTTTTTGACAAGATTGTTGCGGATTATCAGGAGTTTGCGAGCAAACTCGGATTCAAGACAATACAGGCCATCCCTCTTTCGGCGCGCTTTGGCGACAATGTCATCGGGCCATCGGCCAACCTGCCCTGGTACACGGGACCGGCGCTGTTGCAGCATCTGGAGAACGTGCCGTTGGAAATCGCGGATGAGGCACGTCCGTTCCGCTTTCCGGTTCAGTTCGTCAACCGGCCCAACCTCGACTTCCGCGGTTTTTCCGGCACCATTGCCTCAGGCAGCGTTGCGCCGGGCGACGAAGTCGTCGTTGCCAAATCCGGCAAGTCTTCGCGGGTCAAGCGTATCGTCACGTGGGACGGCGACCTCAAGTCTGCCGGCGAGGGCGAAGCAGTCACGATCGTTCTCGATGACGAGATCGAGGTTTCGCGCGGCAATATGCTGGTCGCACCCGACGCACGGCCTGACGTCGCGGACCAGTTCGCCGCCAACGTCGTGTGGTTCGCCGAGCATGCGCTGATCCCGGGGCGATCCTATATCCTGCGGACGGAAACCGATCAGGTCACTGCGACGATTACAGATCTCAAATATCGAATCGATATCAATAGTTTCGCGCAGGAAGCCGCCAAGTCGCTTGACCTGAATGAAGTTGGCGTCGTCAATATCTCGACGCAGGTGCCAATCGCCTTCGATGCCTACAAGTCGAACCGCTCGACAGGGTCGTTCATCCTGATCGACCGCCTGACCAATGCGACGGTCGGCGCCGGCATGATCGACTTCGCGCTACGCCGTGCTTCCAATGTGCATTGGCAGGCGCTCGATGTCGACAAGGCATCGCGCGCTGCGCAAAAAGACCAGAAACCCGCGGTCGTGTGGTTCACCGGCCTATCGGGTTCCGGCAAATCGACGATTGCCAATCTCGTCGAGAAGCGCCTGTCGTCACTCGGCAAGCACACATATATTCTCGACGGCGACAACGTCCGTCATGGTCTCAATCGCGATCTTGGCTTTACCGAAGAAGACCGCGTCGAGAACATCCGCCGTGTCGGCGAGGTGGCCAAGCTGATGGCTGATGCCGGATTGATCGTGCTCGTATCGTTCATTTCGCCGTTTGCTTCCGAGCGCCGTATGGTCCGCGAGCTGCTGGCTGAAGGTGAATTTCTCGAGATCTTTGTCGATACGCCGTTCGAGGAGTGCGCGAAGCGCGATCCCAAGGGATTGTATGCCAAGGCACTGCGCGGCGAGATCAAGAATTTCACTGGCGTGGACTCGCCCTATGAAGCGCCTGACAACCCGGAACTGCATTTGAAGACAGTTGGCCGGACGACGGAAGAGCTGGCGTCAGAGGTTGAAAAGCTGCTTGTAGAGCACGGTATCATATTCAACTACGATCAGAGTTCGTGGTCGATTTAAGCTCTGCTCTTTACCTCCCACTTGTGGGGAGGGACGGACCGCAGGTCCGGGGAGGGGGCTTTCTTGAAAACTAGAGGCGGATGCACTGCCAGGTTGACTGCCGCAAAGAACCCCTCCCTGCTGCTTCGCAGCCTCCCTCCCCACAAGGGGGAGGGTCAGGCGGCAATTCTCGCAGCATAATCTGGACCCGTTTATGAAATCTGCTCAACTTCTCGACCACTCCAATCTCCTCGCGACCTTCGAATCCACGGCGATTGCTGCCGGACGCGAAATTCTGCGCATTTACATAGAAGGCTGCGATGTCGCGTTGAAAGACGACAATTCACCGGTCACGGCGGCAGACCGTGCGGCGGAAGCGATCATCCTCGAAGCGCTGCGCCAGGCAACGCCCGATATTCCGATCGTGGCGGAGGAAGAGATTTCCGGCGGGCATGTGCCCGGTGATCTCGGCAACCGTTTTTATCTGGTTGATCCGCTCGATGGCACGCGCGAGTTCGTCAATCGCAATGGTGATTTCACTGTAAACATCGCCCTGATCGAAGACGGCGCTCCGGTGCTGGGCATCGTCTATGCTCCGGTACGCGGGTGGCTGTTCACCGGCGGCCCGAACGGTGCGCAGGAAGTGACCGTCGATTCCACGGGAAGCGTGACCACGCGCAACAGCATTTCGTGCCGGACTGCGCCGAAGGAAATGATCGCCGTCGCCAGCCGCTCACACCGTACGCCGGAAACTGATGAGTATCTGAAGGATTTCGCCATCGCCGATTGCGTCTCGGTCGGCTCATCAATCAAGTTCGGGCTGTTGGCGCGGGGCGAAGCGGACATCTATCCGCGGCTCAGCCGTACAATGGAATGGGACACGGCGGCAGGTGATGCGGTTCTACGCGCCGCGGGAGGTGTCACGCTGACACTTGACGGCAAGCCGCTGACCTATGGCCGCCGCAACCAGGCCAATGATGCGGACTTCGCCAATCCGAGCTTCGTGGCCCGCGGAAGGCTCTAGCCCGACCGCTTGCGTAACAGCAGCGTCACCACGAAAAACGCACCGACGGAGCTCGTAACGATGCCGATCGGTAGTTCCTGCGGCGCGAGCAGGATCCGTGCGGCAAGGTCGCTCAGGAGGATCAACATTGCGCCGAGCAGTGCGCAGGTGAGGATCAGGCCCGCATGAAGCTGACCGGCAAAACGCCTGGCGATATGCGGAATCATCAGACCGACAAAACCGATGACGCCTGCGACCGAAACGAAGATCGCCGTTGAGAATGCGCAGACGATGAAGACCGTATTGCGCGTGCGGTTGACGCGGACGCCCAGGCTTTCCGCAGTATTTTCGCCGGCGAGAAACGCATCGAGGTTGCGGTGATTATAGAGCGCGTGGATGAGGATTGCGGCGAGGCCAAGCAAGGCCAGCGGCAGGTTTTCCCAGCGTGCGAGGCCGAGCCCTCCAAGCGTCCAGAACAGGACGGAATGGGCGGCGCGCTGATCGCCGGAGAACACCATATAGTTGGTGAGCGCGGCAAACAGGAACGAGACGGCAAGGCCCGCAAGGATCATGCGTTCCGGCCCCTGACCCTGGACGCGGCGCGCCAGCAATAGCACGATGACCGCCGCAAGCATGCCGCCGATGAAGGCAGCGATCGGTAGCGTCCAGATGCCGAAGCGGTCGCCGAAAATGCTGATCACCGAAACCGCACCGGCTGCGGCACCCGAGGATAGCCCGAACAGGAATGGGTCGGCGAGATCGTTGCGCGTTACCGTCTGCAACATCGCGCCGACAATGCCGAGCCCGGCGCCAACGCAGATGGCAAGTATGACGCGCGGCAGGCGCAGATCAACGACAATGCGTTCGATTGGTATCGTGGTGTTGAGGTGGCTAAGACCGGCCGCATGGGCGAAGGCATTCAGCACATCGCTCAAGGGTATGACAGTCGAGCCATAGGCGATGGATAGCAGAGCGAGGGTGATGACCAGCATCACGCCCGCCACCAATGAAATGCGTCCTCTGGCGTGCACTCAGAAGGCTTCCGGATGCATGGCCTTGGCGATCTTGCCGATCGCTTCGATATTGGCCGGACCGGGCGTGAGCTCTGCATAGCGCAGGGCCACGAACCGCTCGTTCTTCACCGCATCGGTTTCCTTCATCGCTGGATGCGCTTTGAGAAAGTCGAGCAGCTTCTGATAGCCTGCACCATCCTGATAGTCGAGCAGGATGAGGAATTGCGGGTTGCGTGCCGCGACAGTTTCCCATGATGTCGTGCTCCAACTCGTCTCCATGTCGGACATGATGTTGGTACCGCCGGCCTCGCTGATTAGCGCCGTCGGCATTGCGAACCTGCCCGCGGTGAATGGCTTGTCCTCACCGGAATCATAAAGGAAAACACGGGTTTCGCCGCTGCTGTTGATTCTCTTTTTGATCTCCGCGAGCTGTGTCTTCCAGCCGGAAACCAGTGCCTCGGCCTGCTGGTCCTTGCCAAAAATCTTGCCGAGTTTGGCTATGTCGCCATAGAGCAGATCCATCGAAGCGGCGGGGCGATTCTTGTCGAGGTGGACGCAGCTCTCGGTCAGGACGAGAGTCTTGATGCCGTAGGGCGCAAGCGTATCCGGGGTCACGTCACCGCCGGGCTTCATCCCATAGTACCAGCCGGCAAAGAAGAAATCCGGGTTGGCGGCAACTAGGTTTTCCAGTGTCGGTTCCTTGGAAGCGAGTTCCGGGATTTGACCAAGCTGCTTCTTGAAGGCGTCATCCACCTTGTACCAACCAGTGATGCCGGTCACACCGACCATCGACGGTTGCAGATTGAGCGTGAAGGCCATCTCGCTCATGTTGAGATCCTGGATCACGGCTCGTTTTGGCGCGGCATCGAAAGTCAGCGGCTTGCCGCAACTGTCGACAGTAACGGGGAATGCGAAAGCGGGCGTCGACAATACGGTCAGTGCGAGGGCAAGAATTGTCTTTTTCATCAAATGCTCCGTGCGTGGGGATGGACTGAAGGCGATGGTTCTGGCGTCTCGAACACCATGAGGTCGCGGTTCTGCGATGGATGGCGCAAGCGCAAAACGTCTAAATTGAACACGTCGCCGACAACCCGAGGCGTCAGCGTTTCATCGGGGGTGCCGGTGGCCACTACCCGGGCGTTGTGCATGACTGCGACATGCGTGGCAAAGGGCGCGACCAACGGCAGATCATGCAGGACCGCGATCGTCGTTACGTCCAGTCCGGCGACCAGTGACAGCAACTCGCTGCGCGCCCTGGGGTCGAGATGGTTGGTTGGTTCGTCAAGGAAAAGCACGGCCGGTTGTTGGGCAATGGCCCGCGCCAACTGTACGCGCTGACGCTCGCCGCCCGACAGCGATCCGATGGCACGTCGCGAAAACTGCGCGAGCTTCGCGCGGTGCAATGCTTCAGCCACAATTTCGCGTTCCCGCATCTTGGTAAAGGCGCCAATATGCGGAATACGGCCGAGCGAGACATAATCCTCGACGGAAAGTTGCAGCGCCGGCGTGTCGGTCTGGCCGACAAAGGCAAACTGCCGGGCACGCTCAAGCGGTGTCAAATGGCTGACGCTTTTGCCATGAAGCGTGATATCGCCGCTTGCGGGGTGAAGGAGACCTGCCAGCATGCGCAACAAGGTCGACTTGCCGGCACCGTTCGGTCCGATGATCGCCAGGCGTGCACCGCATTCGATCGTCAAGGACGCCTTGTCGACCAGGGTTTCGCCGGCTATGCGATAAGTCACGTCGGCGGCGTTGAGCACGATATGACTCATGAGTGAAGTCCTCCGGATGTTGAAAGGCGGCAAAAGTCGCAGCGCACAGCACCTCCATTACGTAACGTTATAACGTATGTAAAGGCCTGCGATATACTGAGCGCAAGAAATGGCCTGACGCGAGAGGGAGTCTTTGGGGTGTTCATTCCCGTCCATCTGTTAGGGGACAGGATCAGGGAACGGACAATGTAGCGCTGCCATCAGGCACGGACCCGCCGAGGGGACCGTTGCAGCGGGAAACATCGCATCGCTCCCGGCACACCCCGTCCGGTTCGAATTTCAGTATTGATGGCAGGTCTCCTGGCTCGCGGGTCTCGGTTTGGCCCGGCCTTCCCGGTTTTCACCAGTGGCGCTATTGAGCCTCACTCACCGCTTACAGTTGCGGGGGCAGCCACGGTCTCGGTCCCTTGTGGGTACGCCTCACCGTGTTCCCTTTTCATCTCCAGCGTTGTCTTGCCGGAGAAACCATCGGTGACGATCATTAGTGGAAAAAGCACCCAAAGCAATCCGTTTAATAGCCTGCACACCAATCAAGAGCGGATACCGCTTGGAAAAATGGAGAGAAATGCTATGTTTTGTCTTGGAGTGAGAGGCAAGCTTTCGCCTGCCTCTCTTTCCTGGTTTACTGAAATAAGACCCGGAGAGTCAGTGTCCAGCTGCTCCGGGTCTTTTTCAATTCCAGGGTGATACGCAGTGGTAGAAACCACATAGCGTCACCTCCTGTCTTGCGAGCAAGGCTCTTGCCCTAGTCGGAGATGCCTAATGCCTCCGATACACCGGCTGGCCCGGTGTTTTCTGCTTCACTCACAAAACTCGACGAAGGTGACTGTGATCGATCTTGGCGGCAACGAATGCAGGGTTGCATTCGTCAGGTCGCGACGGCGCTCCAAGTTGTGTGGCCAAGCCCGTTTATGCGGCAAACCTTTTCCGTGCTAAAATAATTGGCAGGGACATTTAACAAAGGCGTGGAGTAGGCTACGGTTCTTCGGGGACAAGCATTTCAGAAAAAAATTTGAGGCGACATGGCAATTCACGCAGCAGTCTATCATCTGACCCACTATAAATATGACCGCCCGATCATGCTCGGGCCGCAAGTGATCCGTCTGCAGCCCGCGCCTCATTCCCGGACCAAAGTTCTAAGCCATTCGCTGAAGGTCAGTCCGGCCAATCATTTCGTCAATCTGCAGCAGGACCCCTACGGCAATTTCCTGGCGCGCTTCGTTTTCCCGGAGCCGGTGACGGAACTCAAGATCGAAGTCGATTTGATTGCCGACATGACGGTCTATAATCCGTTTGACTTTTTCGTCGAACCCGTCGCCGAGACATGGCCCTTTGCTTATCCCGACGACATAAAGGACGATTTGTCGATCTATCTGAAACCGGAGCCGATCGGACCGCTGCTCTCGAATTTTCTTGCGACTGTCGATCGCACTCCGACAAACACCGTGAATTTCGTCGTGGATCTCAATGCGCGTATCCAGCGCGAAGTTGGCTATGTCATTCGAATGGAAACCGGTGTGCAGGAACCGGAAGTGACGCTGGACGTGCGCACGGGTTCCTGCCGCGATTCGAGCTGGCTTCTGGTGCAGGCGTTACGCCATCTTGGCCTAGCGGCGCGGTTTGTTTCCGGTTACCTCATACAGTTGAAGCCCGATCTTGTTTCGCTGGACGGGCCCGCCGGCACGAGCCAGGATTTTACGGATCTCCATGCCTGGTGCGAGGTCTATCTGCCGGGTGCAGGCTGGATCGGTCTCGATCCGACATCCGGTCTGTTGACTGGCGAGAGCCACGTGCCGCTGGCTGCCACGCCGCATTATCGCAATGCGGCTCCGATCTCCGGCATGGCGGAACCCGCGAATGTCGAATTCGGCTTCGATATGCGTGTAACACGCGTCTCCGAACACCCGCGCATCACCAAGCCATTCTCCGATGAATCCTGGACAGCGCTGGATGCACTCGGTGAAAAGGTGGACGCGTTTCTCAAAGAGCGCGACGTGCGCCTGACGATGGGCGGCGAGCCGACATTTGTATCCATCGACGATTTCGAATCCGGCGAGTGGAATACCGATGCTGTCGGACCGACCAAACGCGAGAAGGCCGACAAGCTCATCCGCCGCCTGCGCGAGCGTTTCGCTCCGGGCGGGTTCCTGCATTACGGGCAGGGGAAGTGGTATCCCGGCGAAAGCCTTCCACGCTGGACGTTCTCGCTCTACTGGCGCAAGGACGGCAAGCCGATCTGGGTCAATCCGGATTTGATTGCAGCCGAGAACAGCGTGGCAAAGATCAAACCGGACGATGCGGGCAAGCTTCTGACCGGCATGGCCGAGGTGCTCGGCGTCGAGAACGAGATGGTCACGCCTGCCTACGAAGACCCGGCCGAATGGATAGTCAAGGAAGGCAATCTGCCTGCCAACGTCGATCCCTCCAATTCCAAGCTCAAGGATCCGGAAGAGCGCAGCCGCATGGCACGCGTCTTCGAACGCGGACTGACGGAACCGACAGGTTTCGTGCTCCCCGTGCAGCGCTGGAACAGTCAGGCTGCCGCAGGGCCGCGCTGGCGTAGCGAGAAGTGGACAACGCGCCGTGGCAAGCTTTTCCTGGTGCCGGGTGATTCGCCTGTTGGCTATCGCCTGCCGCTCGGCTCCTTGCCGCATGTTCCCCCATCTGAATATCCGTTTATCGTGCCCGTAGACCCATCTGTCGAGCGCGGTCCTTTGCCGGATTCGGTTGCTCAGCCTGGAGCGGCTCCTCGAGACGCGCCGCAGACCGTGGCCTCGTTCACTGCGGCCGAGGGCACACAACAGGAGCGTATCGAACAGGAGCTCGGTGAAATCGGTGGCGCGGTGCGCACGGCCATTTCGGTCGAACCGCGCAATGGCCGATTAAGCGTTTTCATGCCGCCGGTTGAGGCACTGGAAGACTATCTCGAACTTGTTGGCGCAGCCGAAGCTGCGGCGGCAAGCCTGGGCCTGCCGGTCCATATCGAAGGCTACGGGCCGCCGCAGGATCATCGCATCAATGTCATTCGCGTTGCGCCAGATCCCGGTGTCATCGAGGTGAATATTCACCCGGCGTCGAACTGGCGCGAATGCGTCGAGGTAACGACGGCTATCTATGAGGAAGCGCGGCAGACGCGGCTCGGCGCTGACAAGTTCATGATCGACGGTCGCCATACCGGTACAGGCGGCGGCAATCACGTGGTGGTCGGTGGCGAGACACCGAACAACAGTCCGTTCCTGCGCCGGCCTGATCTGTTGAAGAGCCTCGTTTTACATTGGCAGCGTCACCCAGCACTGTCCTATCTGTTCTCCGGGATGTTTATCGGGCCGACCAGCCAAGCGCCGCGGTTCGATGAAGCACGCCATGACAGCCTCTACGAACTCGAGATCGCCATGGCGCAGGTACCGTTGCCCGGCAAGGGCACGCCGCCGCTGCCTTGGCTCGTCGACCGCCTGTTCCGCAATCTGCTGGTCGATGTGACCGGCAATACGCATCGCTCGGAAATATGCATCGACAAGCTGTTTTCTCCCGATGGTCCGACCGGAAGGCTGGGTTTGGTCGAGTTTCGTGGATTCGAGATGCCGCCCAATGCCCGTATGAGCCTCGCGCAGCAATTGCTGGTGCGGGCATTGATCGCCCGGTTCTGGAATACGCCGATCGAGGGGAGTTTTGTGCGCTGGGGTACCACGTTGCATGACCGTTTCATGCTGCCGGCCTTCGTCTGGCAGGACTTTCTGGATGTACTCGCAGATCTGCGCCAGAACGGCTTTGATTTCCGTCCGGAATGGTTCGAGGCACAACTTGAATTCCGCTTTCCCTTCTGCGGCGAAATCGAGAACGAAGGCGTCAAGCTTGAACTGCGCCAGGCGCTGGAGCCTTGGCACGTCATGGGCGAGCAGGGCGCGATTGGCGGTACGGTGCGTTTCGTCGATAGCTCTGTCGAGCGGCTTCAGGTCAAGGTTGAAGGCTTCAATCCTGCCCGCCACAGCGTCGCCTGCAATGGTCGCGAAGTGCCGCTGAAGACCGACGTGCAGGGCACCGCCGTCGCCGGCGTCCGTTACAAAGCGTGGCAGCCGCGATCCGGTCTCCACCCGATGATCCCGGTCAATACGCCGCTGGTGTTCGACCTCTACGATCAATGGTCAGGACGTGCTATTGGCGGTTGCGTCTATCATGTCGCACATCCGGGCGGCCGTAGCTATGATACGTTTCCCGTGAATTCAAACGAGGCGGAAGCACGCAGGCTTACCCGGTTTGAGCCGCGCGGGCACACGGCCGGAGCTTACGAGCTCAGAAAGGAACAGCCCGCAGCGGAGTTTCCGATGACGCTTGATCTACGAAGGCCGCGGGTATGAACACAGGTATCGAAAAGCGACGATGTCAAAGGTGAGCCAAGCTCCATCCCTCGCAAGTTCCGGCCTGCTTGCAAGCTATAAGCCCCTGCCTGGTGTAGCCGACGAGATGATCGATCCATCGGGCGCGGTGCGGCCGGGCTGGGAAACACTGCTCCATACGCTCGACCAGATTGGTCCTGAAAAGCTCGCGACGCGTTTTGCCCGCGCCAACCAGTACTTGCTCGATGCCGGTGTGTTTTACCGCGTCTACGATGAGAACGGCACGCAGGAACGCGAGTGGCCGCTGGCGCATATACCGATTCTGATCAATGAGGCGGATTGGCAGACAATCACGGCTGGTCTCACACAGCGAGCTGACCTCCTGGAGGAGATCGTCGCGGATATCTATGGCGAGACAAAACTGATCCGCGATGGAATACTGCCGCCGGATCTGATTGCGTCCAATCCGGAATTCCTGCATCCGCTGGCAGGCGTAAAACCTGCGAGCGGCCATTTCCTGCATTTCTGCGCATTCGAACTTGGGCGTGCGCCTGATGGCCGGTGGTGGGTGCTGGGTGATCGCACACAGGCTGCTTCCGGTGCCGGTTTCGCGCTCGAAAACAGAGTGGCAACGACACGAGCACTTTCGGATATTTCCGGCGCCATGAACGTGCATCGCCTCGCGGGGTTCTTCAAGGATTTCCGCGATTCGCTGCAGAGCCTCGTCACCGATCCACAGGGACGTGCCGCGATCCTGACACCTGGACCCAACAACGAGACCTATTTCGAACATGCCTATATTGCCCGGTATCTCGGCTTCATGCTTCTGGAAGGCGATGACCTGACAGTCAGCAACGGCAGGGTGATGGTGCGCACTGTCTCCGGTCTCAAGCCTATCGACGTTCTATGGCGACGAATGGATGCCGCCTACATGGATCCGCTCGAGCTTAAAACCGACTCGTGGATCGGCACGCCCGGCATTGTCGGCGCACTCCGCCAGCAATCGGTCTCGCTGGTCAACGCGCTCGGCTCCGGGATACTCGAAACGCGTGCGCTGCTAGCGTTTCTGCCGGCAATTTCCAAGGCGCTGCATAATCGCGATCTCGCGCTGCCGAGCATCGCCACCTGGTGGTGCGGGCAGGAAAAGGAACGCAAGCATGTCATGGACCGGCTCGACCAGATGATGGTTGGCCCGGCACTTTCGACGCGCCTTCCTTTTGAGGATGTGGACGCGACAATGCTTGGTTCGTCGCTCGATGCCGATGCGAGGGCCGCGCTTCTCGCCCGGCTGGAGAAGGACGGACGCGGACTGGTCGGCCAGGAAAAAGTCAAGCTTTCGACCACGCCAGTCTATGTCGATGGCAAGCTGGAACCGCGGCCATTCGTGCTGCGCGTTTTTGCAGCGCGCCACAAGGACGGCTGGAGCTTCATGCCCGGCGGCTTTGCCCGGGTCGGACGCACGATGGACACGGCGGCGATTGCCATGCAGCGGGGCGGACAGGCTGCCGATGTCTGGATTACCAGCAGTGGATCCGTTCCCAAGGATACATTGCTGCCGCGCGAGGATGATACATTCCGGCGTAATGTGCCGGGCACGCTACCTAGCCGCGCTGCCGAGAATTTGATGTGGATGGGACGCTATATAGAACGCGCTGAAGGGACAGCGCGGATCCTGCGCGCCTGCCATGCCCGCTACGCAGAAGCTGCGAACATGGAAACTCCGTTGCTTGACGAAATGCGGGCCTACCTGAAACCGCTTGGCGTCAATCTCGATACGGCGATTCCAAAGGGACTGCAGCGTTCCATTGACGGCGCCATGCTCAGCGCAGGCCGCGTCCGTGACCGCTTCTCGCCCGACGGCTGGTTGGCATTGCGCGACCTGTCGAAGACGATCCACCGGTTTTCCGATGCGGTTTCGCCGGGCGATGATGCCACGCGTGCCATGACGATTATCCTGCGCAAGCTCGCCGGGTTCTCCGGCCTTGTGCATGAAAACATGTATCGTTTCACAGGATGGCGCTTCCTCGAAATCGGCCGCCGCCTGGAGCGTGGCATCCAGATGACGCGCATTCTGGCGACGCTGTCGCGGGATGATGCGGCCGAGGGTGCGCTGGAAATGCTGCTCGAGATCGGCGACAGTGTCATGACCCATCGGCGCCAGTACAGCGTCTACTCAGGCCGTCTCAGCGTGCTCGACCTTCTGGGGCTCGATCCACTCAATCCGCGCTCGATCATCTTCCAGCTTGACGCGCTTAAGACGGAGTTTGGTCTGCTGCCCGCGCGTGATGCGGACACTCACATGCCTCAATTTTCCAAGGAAGTGCTGCGTCTACATACGGAGCTTGCGATTATGGAGGCAAACGACCTCACGCCTGAAAAGCTCGAGACAATAGAATTCGAATTGGGCAATCTTTCCAATATGATTTCCGACACCTATTTCGCCTGAAGGCTTAGGCCGTACACTCATTATAGGATCGACAATGACGCCTGAAACGGCAAGAAGATGCGAGGAGAAGCGTGACGGGTGGGGGCTTTCCCCCGGCCGAGCGGTTCGACACTGCAGCTTGCAGCCGTTTCGGCGTCCGGAGGATATGGTCTTTTCGCCCGGTTACTTTGTCGCAAAAGCTCGAAAATGGATAAATATTTCCATCGCCTCTGCTCCTCGTATCCGAACGAAAAGCCTCACACCATTTCGACCCTACAATGAGTTTACGGCCTAGCATGCTTTACAATATCCGCCTTCATCTTCACTACGACTACGAGCGCTCTGCTGCGGGTGGGCGGCACCACATCCGGGTCATGCCGCAGGCGATGCCCGGCATTCAACGCATTGTTGCCTCCAGCCTCTCGTTCGATCCGGTTTCGGCGGAGCGCTCCGAATTTACGGACTTTTTCTCCACCAGCGTGACCTCGATCGTCTATCGCAATCCGCACGAGACGCTGGATGTGACGATGATGGCACGGGTGAATGTGACGCGGCCGCAGAATATGCTTGATGTTTCGCCCGATCTTGCCGGACTTCGGAAGGAGATACGCAGCGTCTGGTCGATTGCCGCCGATGCGCCGCACCATTTCCTGGCCACGAGCGCCCATGCAGCGATCGACCCGGATATCACGGCCTACGCCGCGCAAAGCCTTGTCGATGCGCGGACAGTGATGGAAGTGGTCAATGATCTCAACAAGCGCATCCATGCGGACTTCACCTATGACGGTGATGCGACAGACGTGCGCACGACCGCGCGTCAGGCATTCGATCTGAAGGCGGGTGTGTGCCAGGATTTCAGCCACGTGATGATTGCAGGACTGCGCGGACTAGGCATTCCCGCCGGTTACGTCAGCGGTTTTCTGCGAACAATCCCGCGGCCGGGCAAGGAGCGGCTGGAAGGCGCTGACGCGATGCACGCTTGGGTGCGCGCATGGTGCGGACGGGAAGCCGGATGGCAGGAGTTGGATCCGACCAACAATATGGTTGCGGGGAACGATCACATCACCATTGGCTATGGCCGCGACTACTCCGATGTGTCACCCATTGTGGGCGTGCTCAAGACAAGCGGCTCGCAAAAGGGGAAACAGTCTGTCGATGTAATCCCGCTGGAGTGAGAATCGGCATCCATATTCCGCATACTATTGAAATGGTTTTTCTTGGTTTCTGGAAATCCCGAGAATATGGTCTGCACCATGCTTCCCATTCCGCCCCTGATGCTCACCACTGGTCCCGTTCCTGCCTATCCTGAAGTCCTTGCGGCGCTGGGATCGCCGGTGCTCTATGACTATCACCCGGCATTTCAAATCTTCTATGCGGACGTCACCGAAAAGCTGCGTCAGGCGCTTCGCTGCGATACTGCTCCGGTGATCATGCAGGGTGAGGCTATTCTTGGTATCGAGGCGGCGGCAGGCGCATTGATTTCGAAAAACGATGTCGTCCTTAATCTCGTTTCCGGTGTTTACGGCAGGGGTTTTGCCATCTGGGCATCACGGTATGGCAAGGAAGTCATCGAGCTCGCTGTACCCTATGATGATGTCATCGATCCGCAGACGATTCGCGAGGCATTGAGAAAGCGGCCCGATATCTCGGTTGTGGCGCTATGCCACCACGATACGCCGTCCGGCACGCTCAATCCTTTGAACGACATCGGTGCGATCGTCGCGGAGCATGGCGCCTACCTCATTGTCGATGGCGTGTCATCCTTCGGCGGTCTGAAGGTGCATCCACAGGAAGCGCATGCCGATATCTTCATCACGTCGCCGTCGAAATGTCTTGGCAGTACGCCTGGTTTGAGCTTGATTGCGTTGAGCGAACGCGCCTGGGCGAAGATCGAAACCAATCCGGACGCGCCGGTGGCATCGTTCCTGAGCCTCCTTGCCTGGAAGGGTGCATCGGAACCCGGAAAGCCTTTTCCTGTTACGCCTTCCATTGGCGAGATTTATGCGCTGAATGCCGCGCTCGACCGCTATCTTGAGGAGGGCCCCGAAAACGTGTGGGCCCGCCACGCGCTTACCGCGGCGATCACGCGAAAGGGCCTGTTCGAGCTTGGGCTGCCCTTATGGCCCAAGGAAGAAGCTTTCTGCTCTCCGACGGCGACTGTTTTCAGGGTGCCGGAAAACATCAGCGATGTGGCTTTGCGCGATCGCCTTTTGCACGACCATGGCATTCTTGTCTCGCTCGGGCGCGGGGAGACTGCGGGCAGGGTGCTCCGTGTTGGTCATATGGGCGCTTCGGCACAGCCTGACTTCGCCCGACAATTCATCGCCGCGTTGAGCGGGATTCTATCGGAACCATTTTCCATTGATTGAGAGGATTGCAACAATGTCCCGTATCCTGTTGAACAGGCGCAGTTTTCTCGCGACCACCGCGAGTGTTGGAGCAATGACGCTTTTGCCCGAATGGGCCCGAGCGCAGGCTGCTACACCTGTCAAAGGCGGGCGTCTTATTGTGGCCGGGGATAGCGAACCGGCAAATCTCAATCCCGCCATCGTCGCATCAAATGGTGTGTTCTTCGTCGCCAGCAAGGTCATCGAGCCGCTGGCCGAACAGTCCTATGATGGAAAGGATGGTCTTGATCCGCGACTTGCAACTTCATGGGAGGGATCAGCTGATGGACTCACCGCCACGTTCCAACTGCGCGAAGGCGTTACCTGGCACGACGGCAAGCCATTCACCTCGGCGGATGTGGCGTTTTCCGCACTGGAAGTCTGGAAGAAGCTGCAAAATCTGGGGCGGGTGGTGTTCAAGAACCTCGAAGGTGTCGAGACGCCGGACGATCACACCGTTGTCTTCAAATTTTCCCAACCGACGCCATTCCAGCTAATCCGCAACGCCCTGCCTGTGGTCACCTCGGTCGTGCCAAAGCACCTCTATGAGGGCACGGATATCGCCAAGAACCCGGCCAATCAAAAGCTGGTCGGCACAGGGCCATTCAAGTTCGGCGAATACAAGCCTGGCGAATATTACCTGCTCAAGCGCAACGCCGCCTATTGGGAGAAGGACGAGCCGCTCGTCGACGAGATTGTCTATCAATTCCTGCCAGACCGCGCGGCGGCAGGCAATGCGCTCGAAGCCGAGGAGATCCAGCTGGCTGCATTCTCTGCCGTGCCGCTCGCCGATCTCGAACGCATCTCCAAGGTGCCGGGCCTGAAGGTCTATTCCAACGGTTATGAGGGACTTACCTACCAGTTGATCGTCGAAATCAACCATCGCCGCAAGGAACTCGCTGATGTCAAGGTGCGTCAGGCACTGGCGCATGCGATCGATCATGATTTCGTCGTCAAAACGATCTTCCTGGGCTATGCGAAGTCCTCGACGGGGCCGGTGCCAGCCTACGACAAGACATTTTTCGAACCCAATGTGACGAAGTACGCTTTTGACCCTGCGAAAGCCGAGGCTTTGCTGGATGAGGCTGGCTACAAACGCGGTGCGGACGGAAACCGCTTCAAGTTGAAGCTATTGCCTGCGCCTTTCTTCAATGAAACCAAGCAGTTCGGCGACTATCTTCGGCAGGCGCTGGCCAAGATCGGCATCGATGCGCAGATCGTCAGCAACGATACGCCAGCACACCTGAAGGCGGTCTATACCGACCATGATTTCGACATTACCGTCGCGACGCCGGTCTATCGGTCCGATCCGGCGATTTCGACGACGATCCTTCTCGAAGGCGGCCTGCCGGCGGGCGTGCCTTTCTCCAACCAGTATGGTTATGCAAACGCGGAGGTCGACAAGCTGATCAAGGATGCCGCCTCCGAGATCGATGCCGACAAGCGCGCCGGGCTTTACAAGGAGCTTCAGAAAAAGGTGGCCGACGACCTGCCGCTGATCAATGTCGCCGAATTCTCCTTCATTACCGTGGCGCGCGACAGCGTGCAGAATGTCTCGAACAATCCGCGCTGGGCCGTATCCAACTGGTCGGATGTGTGGCTGAAGGGGTAGCGGAAACCTAGGCCGTCCAGTCTTCGACCTTCAGGCCGTCCAGTCTTTTGAACTCGCGTACATTGTTGGTGATGACGGTCAAGTCACGGGCTTTGGCTTGCCCTGCGATAAGCACATCGTAAGGTCCTATCGGCGCACCGGTTTGGGCGAGTGCGCTGCGCAACTCTCCCGATACGCGTGCGTCTTCCTGATCGAATTCCAGAATGGGAAAATCAGTGAGAAGCAGGCGCAGAGCTTCCAGATTGAAGGAAACTTTCTGGCTTTTATAAACGCCAAAATAGAGTTCGTGCGCAACGATCGAGGGGATACCAATCTCCCCTTCGCGTTTTTCGAGAATGAGGCGGACCAAAGTGTCCGATCTACGCGAGACCAAGTGAATGACAGCGTTGGTATCGAGAACATACCGCATCATTTGAACAGGTCGTCCAGTTCTGGCCGGCCCTGTTCGGGTGGTTGCTCGCGCCCATCACCAAAAAAGTCTTCACTGAAACCATGGTCGAGAGCCGCTTTAAGCGAGCTCCAGGCCTCCTTGTCGGGCTTGTGGGGACGCAGGATGAGCGCGTCGCCCTCGCGAGAAATTTCAACTTCGTCGACATTCAAGCGGAATTCTTTCGGCAGGCGAACGGCCTGCGAATTGCCCGAGTTAAACACTTTTGCAATCTGCGGCATATGCATATCCAGTGAAAGAGAAGCGTATATGCTAATTTGTATATACGACCCGGCTTGTTCATGCAAACGCGTTTGTTTTTCCCCGGCAATCCCTCTAGACTCAACACTTATTCGCGCCAGCCGGAGTCCTCCTTGCCGCCTCTCGTTTCCTTTTTCCTGAGACGTCTCTTGGCGACGCTTCCAGTTCTATTCGTAGTGCTGGCCGGGAGCTTCCTTTTGCTTGAGGCGGCGTCCGGCGATGCCGTGGATTCCTATGTGGCTCGATCCGGCAGCATGGACGCTGAGCAGATTGCACAACTGCGCCAGGAATGGGGCCTCGACCAAGGGCCAGCTTACCGCTTCAAGGCCTACGCATCGGCGCTCGCCCGAGGCGATCTTGGCTGGTCCACAGCCTTCGAACGGCCTGTTGCCTCGGTCATATTGGAACGCTTGCCCGTCACATTGATGCTCATGGGCGTGGCCACGGCGCTGGCCTTCTTCATCGGGTCGCTGCTCGGCGTGGTCGCCGGGGCAAATCCTGGATCGTTTCGCGACCGCTTTTTGTCGATCGGTTCGCTCGCGCTTTATGCGGTTCCAGGCTTCTGGCTAGGTCTGGTGCTTATCGTGATCTTTGCAGTCGATTTGCGCTGGCTGCCAATCGGCGGCATTGAATCGGTCGCGTCGGGGAAGACAGGTCTTGCGCGCATTGCCGATATCGGCGCGCATCTGATCCTGCCGGTTGCTTCGCTCGCCATGGTCTACCTCGCGCTTTACCTGCGCTTGATGCGCGACCGGATGAGCGAGATCTGGCGCGATCCTTTAGTCAACGCACTGAAAGCGCGTGGGTTGAGCCGGGGGCGGATCATCTGGCGGCATGTGGCGCGCAATGCAGTTTTGCCGGTTATTACCATGCTTGGCTTGCAGGCCGCGGCGATGCTGGGCGGCAGCGTCGTGGTGGAGAGTGTGTTTGCCATTCCCGGCTTCGGCCGATTGGCGGCAGAGGCAGTGGCGCGCCGCGATACGCCGTTACTGCTCGGGGTAATTCTGTGCAGCGCCATCACGGTGGTCATCGTCAATCTCCTCGTCGATCTCGCCTATGGCAAGCTTGATCCGCGCGTAAGGGTTGGGCGATGAGGTTTTCGCGGATGCTCAACTGGGAGGGACGCGCAGGCGCAGTCGTGCTCGCGGCGCTCATCCTGATGGCGTTGCTTGCGCCATGGATCGCGCCGGGTGACCCTCTGGCGATTACCGGTGAGCCTATGCTGCGCCCCTTCGCATCCGGTGCACACATACTTGGTACCGATCGTCTTGGCCGTGACGTGTTTGCCGGTCTACTGCATGGCACGCGCACGACACTGCTGGTCGCCTGCTTCTCTGCGGCTGCGGCATTGGTCGTCGGCAGCATCGTTGGCACGCTGGCCGGATATTCGGGTGGTCTTGCCGATTCAGTACTGATGCGCATCACCGAAGCTTTCCAGACCGTGCCGAGTTTCCTTCTGGCACTTGCCGCGATCAGTGTCACTGGCCCGAGCGTTCCGACGCTGATCTTTGCCATCAGCCTTGGAACCTGGACGCAAGCCGCCCGGGTAACGCGGGCGGAGGTCCTGTCGTTGCGCGAGCGCGATTTTGTTGCCGCGGCGCGCACACTCGGCATGCGCCCGCTCGAAATCGCCTTCCGCGAAGTGCTTCCCAATGCGTTCGGGCCAACGGTATCGCTTGCGGCCATTTCCGTCGCCACTGCGATCCTCATCGAAGCTGCATTGTCGTTCCTCGGTTTCGGCGACCCTAACCGGGTGACGTGGGGCAGCATGATCGCCGAAGGCCGCACAGTCTTGCGCGCCGCGCCCTATCTTTCGATTGTTCCGGGTATCGCTCTGGTGGTCACTGTTCTGGGCGTACATTTGCTTGGGCGAGGGCTGTCACGGACCGAAAGATTGCAGCCATGACAGAGACTTACCTGCATGTCCGGAATCTTTGTGTAAGCTATGGCGATACCGCCGCCTTGCATGATGTGTCTCTCGATCTTGCCAAGGGGGGTAGGCTGGCCGTCATTGGCGAGAGCGGCTCGGGAAAGTCCACGCTGGCCATGGCGATTGCAGGTCTGTTGCCCAGATCGGCGAGAACAGGGGGGGCAATCGAGTTTCCGGGGTTCTCGCATGTTCCAAAACTCGGCAAGGACATTGGCGTGCTGTTTCAGGACCCGAGCGGCAGTCTCGATCCGGTGATGAAGGTAGGCGACCAGATCGCCGAAGTGGTTATGACGCATCTGGGAACAGGTTGGATATCGGCGCGGGTCCGGGCGGTGGAATTGCTTGATCGCGTGCGCATCCCGAAGGCACTCTCGCGGCTCAACAGCTATCCGCATGAGTTCTCCGGCGGACAAAAGCAGCGTATCGCGCTTGCCGCTGCCTTGGCGGGCAATCCCTCGTTGCTCATCGCCGACGAGCCGACCAGCGCGCTCGACACGGTCGTCCAGAGACACATCGTCAATCTGCTCGACGAACTGGTGCGCGATAGCGGCCTGACGCTGCTGTTCGTCACGCATGATATCGCGTTGGCTTCCGAGCGGGCCGACCAGATCGCGGTTCTTTACAAAGGCAAGCTGGTGGAGGCGGGTTCGGCGGCCAAGGTGCTTGGCCGACCGGAGCATCCCTATACGAAAGCTTTGATCGGCACGCATATCGGGTTGGATACGCCGCGCCGTAAGCGATTAACCGAGATCGATGCGAGCGAGCTGCAATGACGGAAACCTCGCGTGCATTGCCGGTATTGGAGGTCAACAATCTTGCCAGGCGCTTTGGCGATCGCGGCGCGGCAGGGCTGAAGGATGTGACTTTCGCCATCGCGCAAGGTGAAACCTTGGCGATCGTTGGCGCTTCGGGTTCCGGCAAGACGACGCTGGCGCGGCTGATCATGCGGCTTGCAAACCCGGATGCGGGTTCGATCCAACTTCATGGCCGGGATATCACGCGGTTGCATGGCGAACCCCTGCGGCGCATGCGTTCGCAATTTCAGATGGTGTTTCAGGATGCGTTGGCTGCGTTCAATCCTCGGGCCAGCGTTCGCCGCATTCTGGAAGATCCTTTGCGGATACACGGACTTGCCGAACCAAAGGATTTTGACACATCCATTGATGCGGTTCTCGAACGCGTTGGCCTTGGCACCGAGTCCAAACAACGTTTGCCGCTCGAACTTTCCGGTGGCCAGCGCCAGCGGGTCGCTATCGCCCGGGCAATCCTGACCAAGCCCGATCTCATCGTGCTCGACGAACCTGTCTCCGCACTCGACGTTTCAGTACGCGCCCAAATCCTCAACCTTCTCTTCGATCTGCAGGATGAGACAGGTGTCGCCTATCTCTTCATTTCACACGATCTTGCCGTCGTGCGGGCGTTCGCCGACCGGATGATCGTGATGGATGAAGGCCGTATCGTCGAAAACGGCACCACGGAAGGGGTGCTCACCGCGCCGCAAGCAAAAGCGACGCGGGTGTTGATCGATGCCGTGCCCCGATTGATCAGATGAGACCGTACTGCTCCGCCTTGTTGCGCAGGAAGGGCAGGCCATTGCCCATGACCTCTGCCTCATCCTTGGCAACGGGGCGCCACACGGCCAGGCCGTAGGCAACTTCCGGCGGCATATTGATGAAACTTTCCATCGCAAGCCCGCCCTTGAAACCTATTGCCGCGAGCGCCGCATAAATCTCGTCCCACGGGCAGTTGCCGTAACCCGGCGTTCCCCGGTCGCTCTCGGAAAGGTGGATATATTTCAGGTGTTCGCGCGCGTCGAGAATGCCATTGGCAGCGCCTTTTTCCTCGATATTCATGTGATACGTATCGAGGTGAACGAAGATGTTTTCGGCGCCAACGCGCTCGACCATCTGCACCGCCTGCCAGCCGGTATTTATGAGATGGTTTTCATAGCGGTTGACCGCCTCTACGCCAAGCTCGATGCCGAGTGTCTTGGCGTGTTTCGCCGCCGCGGTGAGCACGCGTGCGATATTCTCATATTCGCCTTCCGTAGGCGGCACGCCTGTCCGCTCTCCGATGCCGCCAAAGATGACGCCTGAAAGCGCCACGGCGCCCATTTCGGCGGTCTTGTCGATGGCCACCCGCAGATGTTCAATTGCAGCGTCGGGACGAACGGAGGCCCAGGCCGATTCCGGCAGACCGAGCGAGCAGACGGCCGGCAGTTCATGCTTGTCCAGAAGCGCGCGTGTGTGCGCTGCATCGACGGCCGGAGCGTTGAGCAGTGCGATCTCGATGAAATCCATCTTGTATTTCACCGCTGCCGCAATGGCTTTTTCGGCACCGGCGCGGTCCCAGTTCATCGTCCACATGCTGGTGTGAACGCCAAATCCGTGAACAGACATTTTCTTATCCTTTTCTGCGATTGAAAATCATGAGCTGAGCGGCGAGCCAACGTAGGATCATGACGGCGATCAGGAGGATGCCCCAGACCGCGGTTGCCAGATGCTGGTTGGCTCCCATGAGGTTGAGTCCCGACGAGAGAAGCTGAAGCACCACCAGGGCGACGAAGACCGGGATCACACGTCCGAACCCGCCGAACGGATTAACGCCGCCGAGGAAGCAGGCGAGAACGGTGATCAACAGGTAGGACTCGCCGTGGCCGACGCGCACGGAATTGAAACGCGCCAGCATGATGATGCCTGCGACCGCGGACATTGCGCCAGAGAGTGTGTAGACCAGCACAAGTACCTTGCGGGTGTTGACGCCAGAATAGCGCGCTGCGTCGATGTTGGAGCCAATCATATAGGTGTTGAAGCCGAGCTTCAGCCGCGTCAACAGCACGTGCCAGACGAGCACGCACACGATGAATATCAGGAGTGGTATGGGAATGCCCGCAAGGCTGCCGTGACCTATTGGCTGCAGGAAGGCAGGAAATCCCGAAATATCGCCACCACGGGTCAGGAACTCGCCGAGACCACGAACAAAGATCATCATCGACAGCGAGACGAGAATGGGATGGGCGCGCGTATAGGCTATGACCAGACCCATCACGACACCTGTCGCAGCGCCCACG
This sequence comes from Candidatus Phyllobacterium onerii, assembly GCF_028331445.1. Classification (GTDB taxonomy): domain Bacteria; phylum Pseudomonadota; class Alphaproteobacteria; order Rhizobiales; family Rhizobiaceae; genus Phyllobacterium; species Phyllobacterium onerii. Next base: position 523,290 of record NZ_JAQMHX010000001.1, read on the forward strand.
GCGATTGCCAGGATGCACCCCAAGACGAACGAAGCCATGCCTGCGTCGACACCGCCATTGGCTTGAAGCACCCAGGCGACCGTGAGACCCGCGAGGTTCGCCGTGAAAGTGATTGCGAGGTTGAGACCGCCGGTCAAAACCGGAAGCAGCATCGCAAGGGTCAGCAGGCCAAGTTCTGGCAGCTGGAACGCTACCGATCCGAACGTTGCAGAGCTGAGGAATTGCGGAGACGCGAGACTGAAGAACAGCATCACGGCCACGAAGGCCAAGCCCGGTCCTGCTATTTCCGGGCCGAGAAACTCTTTGATGCGGTTGACGGCCGTGTTCATCGGCGGGCTCCTCGCATGAACGGCAGCAACTTTTCGATGCTTGTGTTCGACAGCGTGATGGCGATTAGGATGATCGCGCCGACGATCATCTTGAAGGCGAAGGGCGATACGCCGAGGAGGTTCAATCCATTCTGGGTGATGGCGATGAGTAGGACGCCGAGGACGCAGCCCAGAACCGATCCCTTGCCGCCGCCAAGCCTTGCGCCGCCAAGAACGACCGCCGCCAATACGTCGAGTTCCCGCCCGTAAAGGGCATTGGGCACAACCTCCTGCGCGTAATGGGCCTGGATCAGACCGGCTATCCCTGCCATCATCCCGAGCCATCCGAACGCGATGAATTGCATGGCTCCGATATTGATGCCGAAGCGGCGAGCGCCCTCCGGATTATCACCGAAGGCATATAGCTGCCGCCCGGTCGTGGTTCGCGTTGTGAACAGCCATGTCGCAACGACACAGATCACCATGACGAGGACGGGCAAGGTTATCTCCGCCCATGTTCCGTCGGCCATCTCGTGTTCGAACAACACCACCCTCTCAGTCAGCCAATCGGGCAGATCGTAGATCGATACGCCTTGCGTGAAGAACATCAAAAGCCCGAAATAGATATTGAAGGTGGCGATGGTGGCGACGATGGAAATGATGCGAAAGCGGTGGATCAGAAAGGCGTTGAATGCCCCGAGCAATATGCCGAGGCTTCCGGCGATGAGGAGCCCGCTGATCCAGCCGCCGCCACCGATGTAACCGAGGATCAGGGCGGTGACGTATTGAACAACCGACGCGGCAACCGCGAACGAGATATCGATGCCGCCCGCAATCAGCACGACCAGAAGCCCGACGGCGAAGATGATGTTGACGGAACTTGTGTTCAGAAGATCGAATGCGTTACCCAAGGAAAAGAAACTGTCCGTGGTCAGCGAAAGAACCACGCAGATGGCGGCTATGACGGCGAGCAGCGCGAACTCGGTCGCGTGGGATTGAACGAGCTTACGCATAGACGGCGGCCTCGATGTCCTGGAGACTGCACGACTGCGGATCGAACCATCCCGCAATCTGGCCTTGCGCCATGTGCAGGACCCGGTCCGCGTTGAAATAAACTTCGGGAACCTCATCCGAGATCAGGATGATGGCAAGACCGCTCTCGGCGAGCTTCGCCACGATTTCGAAGATGCCGGCGCGGGCGCCCACATCGACACCGACCGTCGGCGCATCGAGGATGAGGAGCTTCGGGTCCGTTGCCAACCATTTGGCGATCGCAATGCGCTGCTGATTGCCACCGGACAAGGTCGAGACCGCATCGCTTTGCCGGCCGATCTTCACACCGAGATCGGCGATCCACCGCGCAACCAGCTGTCGTTTTCGATCGTCGGACAAGAGCCCGCCCGATTTGATGCGATCAAGCGAGGCTATCACCAGATTGTCAGCGATTGACTGCGGCTGAATAAGTCCAAGCGACAGGCGGTCTTCGGAGAGATAGGCGATGCCTGCCTTGATCGCGTCGCGGTTAGAGGAAAAGCGTACAGGTTTGCCATGCAGCGAGACAGATCCGGACCGGGGCTTCAGCATTCCGAACAGCGCTAGCGCAAGTTCCGTTCGTCCTGCGCCGAGCAGTCCGGTTATACCGAGCGTTTCACCGCTGCGCACGTTGAATGAAATATCGTGGAATTGTCCCGGGCGCGAAAGTCTTTTGACTTCGAGAACGATCGGATTATCCCGAACTGACTTTGCCCGCACTTGCTGATCAAAATTCTTGCCGGTCATCAGCTCGGTAACACGTGACTGTGTCATTCCTTCCACGGGGTAGACCCCGACCAGGGCACCATCACGCAGCACGGTGAGACGGTTGGAGATTTCCAGTACTTCGGCCAGACGATGGCTGACGAATACAACTGCAACACCCGACGCCGACAACGAGCGGACGATCTCGATCAAATGATCGGTTTCGGACTGCGTCAGGGAAGCTGTCGGTTCGTCCATGAAAACGAGCTTCGCTTCGCCGACGAGCGCGCGGGCGATAGCCACGATCTGGCGCTGCGCAATCGAATAATCTTTTAGGGGTGCATCGACATCCAGCGCGACCCCAAGGCGCTGGAGCGCTTTGACCGCGATATCACGCATGGTGCGATAGTTGACGAACCGCGGCCAGCGGCCGATCACGGTCTGGAAAGCGATGTTTTCCGCAACGGTCATTTCAGGAAACAGGGCGAGGTCCTGCCAGATCACCTGAATTCCGCTGGCTTGGGCAGTGACGGGAGACATATGCGAATAGGTTTGCCCGTCATATTCGATGACGGCGCCGTCCTCCGGACGATAGACCCCGGTTATGATCTTGATGAGCGTACTCTTGCCGGACCCGTTTTCCCCTGCAAGACAATGGACTTCACCCGGCAGCACTTCGAAGCTCACATTCTTGAGCGCCTTGATGCCGCCGAAGGTCATATTGATATTGTGCAACGACAAGAGGGGCTTCGCGCCCGTGCCCGGAATGTCCGCCATTATGGTGCCTGTCAAAATCGGAGACTTGATGCTGCCGGCGTAGTCACACCGGCAGCAGAACCAGTGCTGATCAAAGACCCATCTTGGCCAGATCGGCCACGGTTTCCTTGTTGATCGGCACAAGCTGGTCGACGATGATGTTATGGTTCTCGACGTCAGGGTGGATTACACCGAGACCCTCGATATCGTCGCCGTCTTTCAGTTTTTCACCCTTCATCAGCTTGTCAGCAAGCGTGACAAAGACTTCGCCTGCCTGCTTCGGATTCCACATGAATCCGCCCGAGATGGCACCGGATTTAATGAGCTTTTGTCCCTGGCCCGGCGAGAAAGGTCCCAGCACGAAGATTTCACCGGTCTTGCGCCGTTCTTCGATTGCGCGACCTGCACCGATCGGACCCTGGCTGCCGAACGCCAGGAAGCCCTTGAGGTCGGGATGCGCCGAAATGAGGTCGAGCGCCGTCGAGCGGCTCTTGTCCACGTCTTCGGCAACGCCGTAGCGCTCGCCGACGAGCTTCATGTCCGGATAGTTCTTCTTGATATATTCGTTGGCAGCATCAGCCCATGCGTTGTGCAGGGGAACGGTCAGCGATCCAACGAAAACGGCATATTCGCCCTTGCCGCCCATTTTTTCCGCCAGAAGCTTGGCGTGCGCTTCACCGAAACCGGTCGCAGAGGCGAGTTCGAAATCCCAATCGGCGCCCTTTTGGCTCGGCGACTCGTGGGTGATGACGATGATGCCCTTTTCCTTGGCTTTGCTGAGCACCGGTTCCAGAACCTTGGCATCGTTCGGCACAACGCCGATGACCTTCACGCCTTGCGCAATCAGATCCTCGATGGCGCGAACCTGAAGCGCTGGATCGGCACTTGTCGGCCCGACCATGAAGGCATCGACACCGAGCTTTTTGCCCTGTTCCTTGATGCCTGCATCCATGGCGTTGAACCATGGAATACCGCCGATCTTGACGACGATACCAACCTTGCCGCTGTCGGCGGCAAGGGCCGTGAAGGCGCCCGCCAAAGACAGCGATGCCGCAACGGCGGCGATTACAAATCTTTTCATTGTTTCCTCCTCCATGTGCTCCCCACGGGAGCTTAACATCCAATCGGGCTGCGGTCATTGGCAGAACCGGAATGGCCCTGGAAAACCCACGCTCGATCACCGCCTCCTCACGCTGCGATGTCTGCACCACCGATGTTGCATTTTTGCACAATCGATGGTGCAATGAATATCATTTAGTTTGCCACTTTCGTCAAGCGGTGTTTGGCAGTAGGAGAAATCATGGAACATCAACCGAAGAAAAAGGCGACGATCTACGACCTTTCGGTGCTTTCCGGGAGTTCGCCATCGACGGTCAGCGCGGTTCTCAACGGCACCTGGCGCAAGCGCCGGATCAAGGAAACTACAGCTGAGCTGATACGCGATCTGGCCGATCAGCATCAGTACACCGCGAACCTGCAAGCGCGGGGGCTGCGCAGTTCGAGGTCTGGCCTTGTCGGCCTTCTGCTGCCTGTTCACGACAACCGCTATTTTTCATCGATGGCACAGTCGTTTGAGGCGCATGTTCGCAGCCGTGGACAGTGTCCCATCGTCGTCAGTGCCTGCCGTGATCCGGAGGAGGAAAGGCGAACGGTGGAAACGCTGATTTCCTATTCGGTCGACGAGCTGATCGTGGCGGGCGCTACAGATCCCGACGGTGTCCATGCCGTTTGCATCGGGTCCGGCCTCAAACACGTCAATATCGATCTGCCAGGCAGCAAGGCGCCCTCCGTGATCAGCGATAATTATCAGGGCGCACGCATGCTGACGGAGGCGATAATTCGCCATTTCAGCGATGATCTGAAACTTGGCCCCGACGAACTGTATCTGTTTGGCGGCCGCGACGATCACGCGAGCCGGGAACGTATTCGCGGATTTCGCGCCATCAAACGCGAACTGATGCAGGGCGATTCAGACAAATGCATAGAACCGACCGGCTACTCCCCCAATATGGCGCAGATCGCTTTCGAACGCTTCTACGAGCGGGAAGGGAAGCTGCCGCGAGGATTGTTCATCAATTCGTCCATCAATTTCGAAGGCCTTCTGCGTTTCATGGCCCAGCACCCGAACGAAGCTTTCATGGATATTGTGGTCGGCTGTTACGATTACGATCCGTTCGGATCGTTTCTGCCGTTCCCGGTTATCATGATCCGTCAGGATATCGAAGGGATGATCACGAAGGCGTTCGAGATCATGGCGGAGAACCGTCCGTCAGTGCAGACTTACCTCATCCAGCCGGAACTTGTGCCGCCGCGGACCGCGCTCAAGGGACCTCTCGATGCCATCAAGGATATAGCGTAGGCGGCTTCGGCCGCGTGAACAAATAACGCCCCACCGAAGCAGGGCGTCAAAGTCTTGATGAAAAGTGTTTAGGCAGGACGTCGCGTCGCTGAGAGATACCCCGTTATCGGGAAACTACCTGCAACGGGCTGTATAAATATGACCGCGACTGTTACGATATTGACAGTTGCCGTTTCGCAGATTTCGAACCAACAGTCCGCCAAGAGCGCCAGCCCCGGCGCCAATCAAAGCACCTTTGCCGCCACCGGCGATTCCGCCGATTGCCGCGCCTGCCACCGTGCCAATACTGAGGTCTTTTTCTGTCGTCGTGCAGGCCGAAAGCATAAACAATGCCGCCACAGCAGCAATTAATGTTCGCATATCAACAATCCCCTTTGCGATTCCACAATTTGCTTGGCCCCCACGCTGGAATAGCGAAGCCGTAGATATCTTACGTCGCAAAAACCACGTTAGGCAATAGTGCTAAAATTCGCGCCGCAGCGGGCCATGTCTTGGCGATCCGCGTCCAGTTGAGACGTTAGAGGTTAAGGTGGTTAAGTGGGGAAGGGTTGACGACGAGCCAATGGCGCGCTCCACATAGGCGGAAAATGACCAATCGTTGCCGTGGGATTTGGGAAGAGGTAGCCAGCTACTGTTTTCACTGGTCGGAGTGAGAGGATTCGAACCTCCGACCCCGTCGTCCCGAACGACGTGCGCTACCAGGCTGCGCTACACTCCGTGACCAGTACGCGGGGTATATAACGTCCGGTTTCAGCGCCTGCAAGTTGTTTCCTTCTCACATCAGTTACACGAGTGGTAATCCACTTGCACAGGTAAAACAGCCAATTTGCCTACTGTGATCGAAGCGCAAAGTCTTGTATCGATTGAAAAAGCGAGGTTTGGGGCGCTCGAACAGCGGGAATGCGATCGATGGCGGCAGAAAAGCAAAAGATCATCAGCTTTGTCATGAGCGGCGGTGTTGGTTCGAGGCTCTGGCCGCTGTCGCGTGAGGATTTTCCCAAACAATTCCACAATCTTTCCGGGCAAGGCTCGATGCTGCTGCGAACGGTCAAGCGCATGGGCGCCCGGGTCGAAGCTGGCGCTGTGCCGGTGTATTTGCTGGCCTCGGAACGGCATGCGAACCGAATCAGCCAAGACCTTGCCGGAATTGATCTTGCCGGTGGCCGGCCGATTCTCGAACCGATGGGCCGTAACACCGCGTCTGCAGTCGTGCTGGCAACGGAAGTAACCCTGCGCGAGCATGGCGATGAACTTGTTCTGGTTGTGCCTTCTGATCATGAGATCACCACGGATCGTGACTTCTGGAACACGGTCGAGGCGGGTATCGAAGCGGCGAAAGCCGGGCGGATCGTCGTTTTCGGTATCCAGCCGGACCGACCGGAAACCGGCTTTGGCTATATCGAAGTGGGCCCGCTGACGGAGACTATCCGCGATGTGGTGCGTTTCGTCGAGAAACCCAACGAGCACACCGCCAAGCAATACCTTGAATCCGGAAATTTCCTCTGGAATGCGGGTATTTTCCTCTTCCGCGCTAGTATCATGCGCGATGCCTTCAAAACACATGCTGCCGATATTTGGGAGGGCGCCATTGCTGCGCTCGACAAGGCGGACACCAACATATCCGGCACGTATCTGCCGCACGATCTCTATGCTGCCGTACCATCCATTTCGGTTGACTATGCCATCATGGAACGGGCTTCGGACATCGCACTTGTTCCGGCGAAATTCCGCTGGAATGATCTTGGTTCCTGGCAATCGCTACTGGAGGTTGGTTCGGTCGATGGCAACGGCAATGTAATTGTGGGCGATGTGGTGGCGATCGATTGCGAGCATAGCTATCTACGGAGTGACGGCCGTCTGCTTTCTGCGGTCGGGCTGCGTGACACGGCTGTGGTCGCCACGGCGGATGCGACATTCGTCGCGCCGGTCAATGAGAGCCAGAATGTCCGCAAAATCGTCGAGCAACTGGAGAAGACAGGGCGTCTCGAAACAAAATTTACGCCCGCGCAGGATCGCCTGCCCCAGGTCGGAGCTTATGGCAACAGGGTGCGGCATTGGCTGTTCAGCGAGACCCTTCCTCTCTGGTCGACGGTAGGGGTAGATGACCGCCATGGTGGCTTCTACGAAGCGATGTCATTTGAAGCGACACCCATCACGAAACCAAAACGCATGCGAACAATGGCGCGGCAGATCTACGCGTTTGCCGTGGCCCACGAAATGGGCTGGGACGGACCGGCTCATGCGCTGATTGACCATGGGATCGATTTCATTACGGCCAATGGACGCACGGATCGCGGCGGCTGGATCAAAACCTTTAATCCAGATGGCAGCGTTCTTGACGCTACCGAAGATGCCTACGACCAATCATTTGTGCTCCTGGCGCTCGCTCACGCACATAGGGCCGGGCATAAAAAGGCGCTGGCTCTCGGCACGGAGACCTTCGTATTCATCGATGAATACCTCGCGGACGCACGGCTGACAGGCTTTCTGGAAACGCCGGATGACAAGGGTTTGCGCCGGTCGAACCCGCATATGCATTTGCTTGAATCATTCTTGGCCTGGCATGCCGTGACGGGCAATCGCGATTATCTGCAGCGGGCGGCACGAATCGTCGATCTCTTCCGTCATCACATGTTCGATGCGGAAACCTGGACACTTGGCGAATATTTCAGCAATGACTGGGAGCGTGCGCCAGGCGAGCAGGGCGAATGGACCGAACCCGGTCACCATTTCGAATGGGCCTCGCTGCTGGTCAATTTCGCTGCTGCATCGGGCCAGAAAGACATTGTCCGTTTTGCACGCAAGCTATATTCCTCGGCTATCGCCAATGGCTTGAACCGGGCGACGGGTCTTGCATACGGTGCGGTTTCGCGCCACGGCCTGCCGCTCGACACAAATTCACGCAGCTGGCCGCAGACCGAAGCAGTCAAAGCGGCGATGGCGCTTGACGGCAATGGCGGTCCGGACTTGAAGCCTGAAGTTGAGGCTCGAGTAGGGCGTCTTTTCCGCTGGCATATCGAACCTGCTCCAAAGGGGTTGTGGATCGACCTCATCGACGAGACGGGCCGCGCCAAGGCCGAAGATGTTCCGGCCTCGATCTTTTACCACCTTGTCAGCGCCTTGACGCAATACGTGGATTACGTGGGGAAGAGGCCCTAGTAAGGGCTCTCTACCTTGCCGGTTTCGACATAGACCGACTTGATCTGGCTATAATGATAAAGCGCGGCAAGGCCGTTCTCGCGGCCAACGCCGGATTGCTTGAAGCCACCGAACGGCATTTCCACCGGTGCAAGATTATAGGTGTTGATCCAGCAGGTGCCTGCCTTGAGTTGGCTGATCACGCGGTGCGCGCGCGACAGGTCCTTGGTGAACACACCGGCTGACAAGCCGAACTCCGTATCGTTGGCGCGGGCGATGACTTCGTCCTCCTCCTGAAAATCGAGGACTGCCATCACCGGCCCGAAGATTTCTTCCTGCGCGATCACCATATCATCGGTTACATTGGTGAAGATGGTCGGTTCGACGAAGCATCCGCCCTCGAAGCCCTGCATCTTTGGAACGCCGCCACCGAAATGCAGCGTGGCACCTTCGGCCTTACCCTTTTCGATATAGGACACGACCTTGTCGCGCTGGGAAGCGTTGACCAGCGGACCGAGATGGATATCCGGATCGAGTGGATCACCGAGGCGAATCGCCTTCGTGCGCGTGGTCAGACGGTCGAGGAACTGCTCCTTGATGCCACCCTGCACGAAAACGCGCGTGCCGTTGGAGCACACCTGGCCGGTTGAATAGAAATTGCCAAGGAGTGCACCGCCGACTGCGTTTTCCACGTCGGCGTCGTCGAAAATGATCAACGGAGATTTGCCGCCGAGTTCCATGGTTGCGTGCTTCATATGCGATCCGGCCTGTGCCAGCACGCGCTTGCCTGTCGGAACCGAGCCGGTCAGCGAGACCTTGGCGACGAGCGGATGATCAACCAGCTGCGAGCCGACATCGCCAAAACCCTGCAACACGTTGAACAGACCATCGGGCAGGCCAGCTTCCTTGTAGACTTCAGCCAAGGCAAGGGCCGACAGTGGTGTGTTCTCGGACGGCTTGAAGATCATGGCATTGCCGGCAGCAAGCGCTGGAGCGGACTTCCAGCCCGCACCTTGAATTGGATAGTTCCATGCGCCGATGCCGACGCAAACGCCCAAGGCCTCGCGGCGCGTGTAGGCATAGGATCCGCCAAGTTCGATCATCTCGCCATTGAACCCGGCGATGATGCCGCCGTAGAATTCCAGCGCATCTGCTGCGGACGCGGGATCGGCAACCAGCGTTTCCTGAATAGCCTTGCCGGTATCGAGTGTTTCGAGTTCGGCGATTTCGGCATTGCGGGCGCGCAGGATATCGGCGGCGCGGCGCAGGATGCGGCCACGTTCCACCGGCTTCAGCGCGGCCCAGGCTGGTTGCGCTGCGGCGGCGGCCTGCACCGCCTGCTCGATCAGCGCCGGTGTCGCGCCAAAGAGCCGGGCAATGATCTCGCCCGTTGCAGGATAGATCACATCAAGCGGCTTGCCTTCCTTGTCCTCGACGAAGCGGCCATTGATGAAATGCGATGCTAATGGCTGTGCGCGCATGGTGTTCTCCAAAAAAAATCCGTGAGGTCGGCCTGCAAACGTCGGCTTTCTGCGCTTCCGGTGCTCACGTACGAAGAGCACGCTCCGCTCCGGTTCTCGCAATCCGTCATTTTCGGCTCGTCCTGACGGATTTTTGAGCCGGGCCTTTGATCGGCATAGCAATCTTTAAGGTTAGACATGGGATAGCTCATCTGTCACTCACCTGCCAGCGCGGATTGATCCACGGCTCCTGATTGGAGCGAGGCAGGGGATCGCGGTCAAGAATATGATCGGAAGCCTTTTCACCGGCCATGATCGAAGGGCCGTTGAGGTTGCCATTGGTAACGCGCGGGAAGATCGAACTATCGGCAACGCGCAGTCCTTCGACGCCGATCACCCGGCACTGCGGATCGACAACCGCCATCGGATCGTTTGCCGAACCCATTTTGCAGGTGCCGCAGGGGTGGAAAGCGCTCTCCGCATGTTCGCGCAGGAAATCGTCGATCTCATCATCCGACTGCACATGCGCACCCGGTGAAATCTCCTTGCCGCGATAGGGATCGAGTGCCGCTTGTCCGAAAATCTCGCGCGTCAACCGTACGGCGTGGCGGAAGTCCTCCCAGTCGTCGGGATGCGACATGTAGTTGAAAAGGATCTTGGGTTTCTCGAATGGATCAGATGAGCGAAGCGTCACACTCCCGCGCGACTTCGACCGCATCGGACCGACATGCGCCTGGAAGCCATGACCCTTTACCGCGGCCCGGCCATCATAGCGGATAGCCGCTGGCAGGAAATGATACTGGATGTCCGGATAGTCCACGCCGGGTTTCGAACGGACGAAAGCCGCGGATTCGAAATGGTTGGTTGCACCATGCCCGGTCTTGAAGAACAGCCATTCGGCGCCGATCATCGCCTTCGAGAAGAGCCCGAGCTTGGAATTCAGAGTAATCGGTTTCAGGCTTTCCTGCTGGATATAGACCTCCATATGGTCCTGCAGGTTCTGGCCGACACCGGCGCGGTCGGCAACGACGTCGATTCCATGCTCTTTCAGATGAGCGGCGGGGCCTATGCCGGAGAGCATCAGCAGCTTGGGTGAGTTGATGGACGAGGCGGCGACAACCACTTCGCGCCGGGCGCGTATCACCTCTGTCCTGCCGCGCCGGGTGATTTCGACACCGACCGCCCGTTGATTCTCAATGATCACACGCCGGGCGAAACCATTGACCAGATTCACGTTTTTGCGTTTTAACGCAGGCCGAAGATAGGCATTGGCCGCGGACCAGCGGCGGCCATTGTGGATGGTTTGCTCCATGGCGCCGAAGCCTTCCTGCTTCGAGCCATTGTAGTCTTCGGTAATTTCGAAACCCGCCTGTTGGCCGGCATCGACAAAGGCGTGGAACAATGGATTGTCCCGGCGCCCGCGTTGTATATGCATGGGGCCATCCGTGCCGCGCCATCCCGGCTCGCCGCCGTGCGAGTGTTCCATGCGTTTGAAGTAGGGCAGTACGTCTGCATAGGACCAGCCGCTCGCGCCGCTTTCCGCCCAATGGTCGAAATCATGTGCATGGCCGCGTACATAAACCATGCCGTTGATCGAGGAGGAGCCGCCGATGACCTTGCCACGCGGCGTGACCAAGCGGCGCCCGCCAAGGTGCGGCTCGGGTTCGGACATAAAGCCCCAATCATAGGTGCTCATGTTCATCGGAAAGGACAGTGCCGCCGGCATCTGGATGAATGGGCCGATATCCGTACCGCCGAATTCGATGACAATCACCGAGTATTTGCCGTCCTCCGACAGGCGGTAAGCCATCGCGGAACCCGCAGAACCAGAACCGATGATGACGAAATCCGCTTCCATAATGCTTGTCATGCTCACTCGCCGCGCGGGTAGCGGGCGTTCTCTTCCAGAACGTTCAGGTCCATATGATTGCGCATGTAACGCTCGGAGGCCTTCTGCAGGGGCTGATAGTCCCACGGATAGTATGAGCCATTGCGCAGCGCTTCATAGACCACCCAGCGCCGCGCCTGGCTTTCGCGCACCGCGGCATCAAACTGCGCCATATCCCAGCGGCCCCGGGCCTTCGTCGTAAAATCTGCGACCAGCTTGGCATGCGCCGGATCGGTTGCGAGATTGGTCAGTTCGTCCGGATCCGATTCAAGATCAAAGAGTTGCGGCGGGTCGATCTCGCAATGCACGAACTTGTAGGCGCCTTCGCGGATGCAGACGAGCGGCGCGTTCGAGCCTTCCGCCGCATATTCCATCAGGACGGGACCAATGCGCGCCTTGCCTTGCATGACAGGTGTCAAATCTTCACCGTCGGTCCATGGCAGGATTTCGGCGATATCGATTCCTGCAAGCGCGCCGAGCGTCGGATTGATGTCAAGTGTCGAGACGGGGTCCGAGATCAATTGGGGAGCGATACCTTTGCCCGCGATCATCAGCGGAACGCGCGCCGAGCCTTCGAAAAAGTTCATCTTGAACCAAAGTCCGCGCTCGCCCAGCATGTCGCCGTGATCTGACGTGAATACGATGATCGTGTCGTCCAGCATCCGTGTGGTCTGCAGGACCTCGAGAATTTCGCCGATCTTGTCGTCGATATAGGAGATATTGGCGAGATAGCCCTGACGTGCCCGCCTGATCTGGTCGGGCGTTATGTCGAAGCAATCGTGCTCGCATGCCTCGAGTAGCCGCTTTGAATGCGGATCCTGTTCTTCAAACAGAATGGCACCGACCTTCGGATCGAGCGCGGGCGACCCCTCATAAAGGTCCCAATATTTGCGCCGCGCCACATAAGGATCGTGCGGATGCGTGAAGGAAACTGTCAGGCACCATGGCCGGCGCGATGCATCATCCGATTCACGCGATAGCTGGAACAGCTTTTGCCGCGCGTGGAACGCTACCTCGTCGTCATATTCCATCTGGTTGGTGATCTCGGCAATGCCCGCGCCTGTGACCGAGCCAAGATTGTGATACCACCAGTCGATGCGTTCTCCCGGCTTGCGATAATCTGGTGTCCAGCCGAAATCCGCGGGGTAAATGTCTGTTGTCAGGCGCTCTTCAAGGCCATGCAGTTGATCCGGACCGACGAAATGCATCTTGCCGGAGAGGCCGGTATAGTAACCAGCGCGGCGCAGATGATGCGCATAGGTCGGGATATCCGAGACAAACTCTGCCGCATTGTCATAGACACGGGTGCGCGATGGTAGCTGACCCGACATCAGAGAAGCACGGGCAGGGGCACAGAGCGGCGAGGCAGTGTAGGTATTCGCAAAGCGGGCCGAACGCTTGGCCAATGTCTTCAGGTGTGGTGCATGGATGAATTCTGCCGGGCCGTCTGGAAAAAGTGTTCCATTCAGCTGATCAACCATTAAAATAAGTATGTTCGGTCTCATACAGGCTCCGGCAGGGGCAAAATTCGTCTCTATGGCATTTTCCATATGGCAATGATGGTCGCTGTTTCAGTTACGCCATTGCGCACCGCATGACGACCGATATTTCTGGCCTAAACGATCAACGCTCGTATGTTTGCCTTGAATCGCGCAGGTTTCATGGTTAGCTCAAGGGAAAGAGTTTTTGGAGGAATGGAAATGACTGCCTGTATCGTTGGATGGTCGCATCTGCCATTTGGAAAGCTGGAGGGCGAAACTGTCGAAAGCCTGATCGTCAAAGCTGCGCTAGGGGCACTCGATCACGCCGGCATTGGTCCTGAAGACGTAGACGAGATCGTGCTTGGTCATTTCAACGCTGGTTTCTCTCCCCAGGATTTCACCGCCAGCCTGGTTCTGCAGGCGAGCGATGCCTTTCGTTTCAAGCCAGCGACGCGTGTTGAAAACGCTTGTGCAACCGGCTCGGCAGCCGTGCATCAGGGCATCAAGACCATTCGTGCGGGCAACGCCAAGGTCGTACTTGTCGTGGGTGTCGAGAAGATGACATCGACGCCCGGTCCGGAAATCGGCAAGAATTTGCTCAAAGCGTCCTATCTGCCGGAAGAGGGCGAGATTCCCGCCGGTTTCGCTGGAGTCTTCGGCCAGATCGCGGCCGCATATTTCCAGAAATACGGTGATCAATCCGACGCCTTGGCGATGATCGCTGCCAAGAACCACAAGAACGGCGTCAACAATCCCTACGCGCAGATGCGCAAGGATCTTGGCTATGAGTTCTGCCGGCAGGAGAGCGAGAAGAACCCATTCGTTGCGGGTCCGTTGAAGCGTACCGATTGTTCTCTCGTCTCCGACGGTGCAGCAGCGCTGGTGCTGACCGACACGCAGACTGCCTTGAAGATGAAGCGTGCTGTGGCATTTCGTGCGGCTGCCCACGTTCAGGATTTTCTGCCGATCTCCAAGCGCGATATCCTGCTGTTCGAGGGTTGTTCGGAAGGCTGGAAACGCGCGCTGGAGCAAGCTGGCGTGACCATCGATGACCTCTCCTTCGTCGAGACCCATGATTGCTTCACCATCGCCGAACTGATCGAGTATGAGGCAATGGGACTGGCGAAGCCGGGCGAGGGCGCCAAGATAGCACTCGAAGGCCAGACAGCCATGGACGGCCGCCTGCCGGTCAATCCTTCCGGTGGCCTCAAAGCCAAGGGGCATCCGATCGGGGCCAGCGGTGTGTCCATGCATGTCTTGTCATCCATGCAGCTGACTGGGGAAGCCGGCGGCATACAGGTGCCGGGCGCCAAGCTTGCGGGCATCTTCAATATGGGCGGCGCAGCGGTCGCCAATTATGTTTCGGTGCTGGAGCGGATAAAATAAGGCTGGTAGCATCACAAGCAAAGCTGTGATAGGTTACATGTAACCTATCAGGAGCATGATATGCGTTCGTCCGCCCAACCGAAAAAGACCTCTCAGCAGAAGGTCAAGGAGCATCGTGAGCGCTTGCGCGCACAGGGCTTGCGTCCAGTCCAGTTTTGGCTGCCGGATGTAAATTCGAAGGAATTTAAGGAAGAAGCTCACAGGCAGTCGCTGGCGATTGCCAACAGTCCGACTGAGGCAGACGATCAGGCATTTATTGATTCAATTTCTGACTTTGATGACAATGATGATGAAACGCGGTGACGTTTGGACGGTCGCCGGGGGCAAAGACTATGCAGGAAAACCTCGACCTGTGGTCATTGTTCACAATGATAGTTTTGACGAGACGAACTCGATCGTTATATGCACGTTGACGAGCATCGACCTTCAGGTACCGTTTGCCCGACCAATGATAGATCCAAATCCTGATAATGGCTTGCGCCATCAATCCTGGGTCATGGTGGATAAAATTTCATCCGTGCCGAAATCCAAAATCGGGATGTGTATCGGACGATTGAGTGACGACGATCTTGTTCGTCTGAATCTAGCAATGCTGGTGTTTCTTGGCTTAGCGTCGTCACCACGCACACATATGGAACCGTCGACATGAGCAATCCGATACTGGTTGAAGTTTTTCGCGGCGAAACGGTGGAGAGCCGTCATCGTGGCGCGGTGATCGTGACCGATGGCGGCGGCAAGATCGTCTTCTCGCTAGGCGACATCGAGCGACCGACCTTTCCGCGCTCGGCGATCAAGGCAATTCAGGCACTGCCGCTGGTCGAGAGCGGCGCGGCGGATGCCTATGGCTTCGGTAACGAGGAACTCGCCATGGCCTGTGCCTCGCATTCGGGCGAGCCACAACATGTGGCGAAGGCCGCAGATATGCTGGGCCGCGCCGGGCTCGATGTTTCGGCGCTAGAGTGCGGCTCGCATTGGCCGGCGCAGCAGCCGGTGCTGATTGCGCTGGCCAAAAGTGGCCAGGAGCCGACGCCGCTGCATAATAATTGTTCCGGCAAACACGCAGGGTTCCTGTGCACATGCCGGCATCTTGGCATCGAAACGCACGGCTATTCTGCCTTGGGCTCGCCCGAACAGGATATGGTGCGCGATGCGATGGAAAGCGTCACCGGCGCACCGCACACGCTGGATCGCTGCGGGACAGATGGTTGTTCAATTCCGACCTATGCCATTCCGTTGAAAAACCTGGCGCACGGCTTCGCCCGTATGGCGACGGGAACGGGGTTCGAGCCGGTCCGTGCCGCTGCGGCGCGGCGCCTTGTCGATGCGGCGATGGCAGCACCATATTATGTCGCGGGCACCAATCGCGCCTGCACGGTTTTAATGGAGATGGCTCCAAACCGCATATTCGTAAAGGGCGGTGCTGAAGGCGTTTACGCCGGTGCATTACCCGGACTTGGGCTGGGTATCGCTATCAAGTGCGATGACGGGAGCGCGCGGGCATCCGAGGCAATCATCGCCACGGTCCTCGCCCGGATCTATCGCAACGAGGACGAACTGGAATCGAAGCTCGACCGGTTTGCCGATCGCGAAATGCGCAACTGGAACGGCATTACTTATGGTGTCATCAGCCCGACAGAAGCGCTGACAGACGCCGATATCAATTGACGATATTCCGCTCGACAGTAAGGTTTGGATAGATTTCGGCGCTCTTCTGGCTCAAATCCTTGACCGAGACATCACTCCAGCTATGACCGACGATGCCGCCATTCCGGGAGCCCTGGATGATGTTATCGCTAATGATGGCCGAGCCGACACCTTCGACCACGCTGACATAGATGCCTTCGCCTGACGTGCGGACGATGTTCCCGGTCGCAATTACATTGCGCATATAGGCGCCCCAGCCGAGCTGTATGCCATAGAGCGGGGCGTTTTCAACCACATTGCCGGTAACCGAGATGTCGGCTTCGACGCTGATACCGATGCCGAACGTGCCGGGATAAGGGCCCTTGGTCGAGAGGTTGCGGACTACGTTGCCGCTGCAGGTTCCGAGCCGCCCGCCGCTGTCGAAATTGACCATCGATATGCCGTTTGCAGCACCATCGACGAGATTGTTGGCGATGACCGCGCCTTCGAAAGCGAACTCAGAATAAATCGCGGTTTCGCCGCTCGCACTGCAATTGTTCCCGGTGATCTGCAGATTGCTGGCACTATTGCCGCGGATCGCGGTAAAGGCGCTGTCGTTGATGACATTGTTGGAAACGATGACATTGTTCGCGCGAAAGATATTGATGGCGTTGCCGTTCTGACCGGTGCCGCCTGCATCCGCCCTGGTCTTGCTAATGCGGTTGCCTGTAATGATCGTGCCGTCTCGGCCTTGCTCGTAACGCTGGACGAGAATGCCGCCATTACCGCAATCGTGGATCTCATTGCCGGCGATCTCCAATCCGGTGGAGTCCGCGGCAAATATGGCCGCATCGCTGGCGCCGGAGATACGCGTGCCCTCAATACGCCCACCGCATTTGAAGAGGTCCACGGCATTTTTGCGCGCACCGACAATCTGGCAATCATCCAACACGAGATGAGCAACGTTGCTGGCTTCGAGGAGGCCTCGAACGCCATCACCTAGAGGCCTGCCGTCACCGTCGATTACTAGACCGTTGAGTTGAATATGGTCGGAACCACTAGCCCTTATCAGACCAGATTTGCCTCCAAACAGAAGACGTGACTTGCCAGAAACACCGAGCAGATTGACATAGGCGGGAAACTGGACACCCGAGACAATATAGGCTCCAGATGGCAGGAATATCTGCTGACCGGACGAACTAGCTTTGGTCAGCAACGCATTCAGCTTGATCGTCTGGTCGTCGGGCCCCCCCGGGTTCAACCCGAATTCCACGGCGTTGATTATTCCTGATGCGGTCTGTGCTTGCGGGGTCCGCGGCAGAATGCCGACGCCGGCAAGCGAGGCCAGACCAGTCAGGACGAAGCGTCGGTTGATCATATTGTTATCCGCGGAAGAGAATGAGACGAGCGCTGGAGGATTGCACTTGCTGTGAGGCCTAGCAAGGCCTACCTTCGTTTGATGAGCAGGGCCTTCACAAAGGAAGACGATAGCAACTCCTCGATCGATGTCGGCGAGCGACCGATAAGCCCGCACCGAAATCTGGTGACGGATAAGGGCCTCGCTCACATAGATACCGAACTTGCAGCGGCGCATGAGGCGCTGGCCAAAGGCAACGCCGAGGCTGACCGCGATCTGATTGCGCGAGCCTCACGCGATCTGCGTTACTGGAACGCACGCAGGGAATCAGCCGAAGTCTCACGCCCCGATCCGCATAGCGACGTAGTCCGGTTCGGCATGACAGTCACAATCGCCGACGAAGACGACAAGACACAAACCTGGGCAATTGTCGGAGAGGACGAAGCGGACGCCAGCCATGGCAAGATCTCGCATGTGTCACCCATGGCGAAGGCGATGTTTGGCAAATCCGTTGGCGACAGTTTCGTGCTGAATGATCGCGAGTGGGAGATAACAGCGATCGATACTGCACCGTGAAGTTGAATCCTGCTTTGAGCAGTGGGCCTCAAGAGATTCAATTTAAAGCGTTTTTCATACCGGCTCGATGTGATCGCGGAAGAAGGCTGCCGCGCCAGTTTCGTCAATTTCGCCAGCGGCGACGTTCATCACAAACGTGTAAAGTGTACCGGGATCGGCAGTCGGCACATAGCCGTTGATCACGAGGAAGGCGAGGGCTGCGGCGAGCGCCGTACGCTTGTTTCCATCGACAAAGGCATGGTTTCTGGCCAAGCCAAACATGTAAGCTCCGGCTAGCTCTGCTATGTCTGGATCGCCATAATTAGATTTGTTTTCGGCGCGAGCCAAAGCCGATTCGAGGGCATTTTCGTCTCTCAAACCGTGAGCCCCGCCATGACGATGCAACTGCTCCGCATGCATTGCTTCCACCGACAAGCGGGAAAGGAATTCCCAACTCATTCAGCAAGCTTTTGAAAAACGGTCTTGTACTTGTCCATCATTTTGCGCGCAGCTTCCATCTGACGTTCGAACGAATCGTCAGTAGGCTTCAAAATTATGCCGTCGGCAGTTTGAATGACTTCCAGCTGATCTCCGGCCTTCAGATGGTTCCTCTCAAGCACATCCTTCGGCAGGATAACCCCTTCCGAATTTCCGATTTTCCTCACGGTTACGTTCATGGCCTTAACTCCGATGTTATAACGCGAGGTATAACGTGAGTGTACGACACATACAAGCTGGAAATTGTGGCCTTACAACCAGCCCTTTTTGCGGAAGATCAGGAGCGGGATGACCGCTGAGGCAATCATCAGCGCAATAGCCATCGGATAGCCCCAGACCTCGTCGAGTTCTGGCATGAAATGAAAGTTCATGCCGTAAATCGATGCGACGAGCGTTGGCGGCATGAAGGCCACGGCGGCGACGGAGAAGATCTTGATGATGGCGTTCTGCTCAATCGAGATGAGCCCAACGACCGTGTCGAGCAGGAAGGTCACCTTGTTGGAAAGGAAGTCGACATAGGTACTTAACGACTGCGTGTCGCGCTCCAGCGACTTGATCGTTGCCCGTATATCTTTTTTGCCCAGAGCCTCTTCCGGAATGGCCGCCGTATAAACGAGAAGGCGGCTGACGCCGGCGATGCTTTCCCGAATTTTGGAAAGAAACGCACCTTGAATACCGATATTGTTGAGACTGTCCCTGAAGTTCTTCGTTGTCATCGGCTTGTCATTTTCCGATCGCCGGAAGATCGCGTGAGAATTCACATCAATTTCACCAGCTACACCTTCGAGAATATCCGCAATTCGGTCCGTGACAGCTTCGATCAATCCCAGCAGAATGCTGATGCCGCTGCATTTGGGTGTAATGAGACCGTTCCCCGGTTTGGTCGCGCGGCCAATGAACAGAATGAACGCCTTCGGATCGGTATAGCGGACTGTGACAAGCCGCTTTCCTGTGAGAATGAAAGATACCGGAGCAATACCGTGATGCTTCAATTCCGTGGAGTGCAGGATGGAGGCGGTCAGATATTGCGCGCCATTCTCGGCATAGAAGCGACTGGATTCCTCGATCTCGATCATATCCTCGTGGGTCGGTATGGTCGCCTTGGTCCAGTTCTCAACCTGGACGTCCTCTTCATGCGTCGGGTTGATAAGGTCGATCCAGACTGCATTCGGTGGCAGCTCGGCCCCCGCAAGCGCAGCACTGGGCATCAGATAATCGTCCTGCAGCGCGTAGACATAAATCATTTCACAATGAATCCAGCAAGGTGTCGATCAGTTTCTCCGCAGCCTCGCCGATTACAGTGCCGGGAGGGAAAATAGCCGTTGCACCTGCCTTGAGGATCGCATCGAAGTCCTGCGGCGGTATGACACCGCCAACGATAATAAGAGTATCTTCCCGCTCGCGGCGTTTCAGCGCCTGCTTGAGTTCCGGTACAAGCGTCAGATGTCCAGCTGCCAGCGATGAGACGCCAACGATATCGACGTTGCTCTCGATGGCGAGGTCCGCAACTTCTTCAGGCGTCTGGAACATGGCGCCAACGATGACCTCGAATCCGAGATCGCCGAAGGCAGTTGCTATGACCTTCTGGCCGCGATCGTGGCCGTCCTGTCCCATCTTTGCGACAAGAAGACGAGGCTTCCTCCCCGTGCGTTTTTCGTAGGCGACCGCCTTGGCTTCAACGCGGTCGATGACTTCGCTCTTCCCGGCCTCCTTGCGGTAAACACCGGAAATCGTGTGGATGTTGGCTACATGCCGCCCATAGGCCTTCTCCAGTGCCAACGATATCTCGCCGACGGTTGCGCGTGCCCGTGCGGCCCGAATAGCGAGATCGAGCAGATTGCCTTTGCCCGCCTTCGCAGCGGCCGTCAGCGCAGACAAGGCTGCATCGACCGCGGCAACGTTGCGTGTTCCCTTCAACTGCTGCAGCTTGGAAAGCTGGCGCGCGCGCACCTCCGCGTTGTCGACTTTCAGCACGTCGACTTCCATATCCTCGGTTGGGCGATAGGTGTTGACGCCGATGACCGGCTGCCGGCCGCTATCGATACGTGCCTGCGTGCGGGCGGCGGCGGCTTCGATGCGCATCTTCGGAATGCCCTGTTCGATGGCCTTGGCCATGCCGCCCAGCGCTTCGACCTCGTCGATGTGGGCGAGGGCACGGGCAGCGAGGTCATGCGTCAGCCGCTCGACATAAAATGAACCGCCCCAAGGATCGATTGTGCGCGTCGTGCCGGACTCCTTTTGCAAGACCAGCTGTGTGCTGCGGGCTATGTGAGCCGAGTGATCGGTTGGAAGTGCCAGCGCTTCGTCAAAAGAATTGGTGTGCAGCGACTGCGTATGCCCCTGTGTCGAAGCCATGGCCTCGATCATGGTGCGCACAATATTGTTGTAAGGGTCCTGTGCTGTCAGCGACCAGCCCGAGGTTTGCGAATGGGTGCGCAGCGAGAGCGAACGCTCGTCTTTCGGATTGAAGTTCTTCTTCATCAACACAGCCCAAAGCAGACGCGCAGCACGCAGCTTCGCGACTTCCATAAAGAAATTCATGCCGATCGCCCAGAAGAAGGAGAGGCGCGGTGCAAAACTATCGATGTCCTGACCAGCCGCAACGCCCGCGCGCGCATATTCTATGCCGTCGGCGATGGTGTAGGCGAGCTCAAGGTCGGCGGTCGCCCCCGCTTCCTGCATGTGATAACCGGAAATCGAGATCGAATTGAACTTCGGCATATTTTCTGACGTGTAGGAAAAGATGTCCGAAACAATCCGCATCGAAGGCTGCGGCGGATAGATATACGTGTTGCGTACCATGAACTCCTTCAGAATGTCGTTCTGAATGGTTCCAGCGAGCTGCTTCTGGCTGACGCCCTCTTCTTCAGCTGCAACGATGTAGAGCGCTAGAATTGGCAGCACTGCCCCGTTCATGGTCATGGAAACGGTCATTTCGCCAAGCGGAATACCGTTGAACAGCTGTTGCATATCGAGAATTGAATCGATGGCGACGCCCGCCATGCCGACATCGCCTGCGACACGGGGGTGGTCACTGTCATAACCGCGATGGGTGGCCAGATCGAAAGCAACGGAAAGGCCTTTCTGGCCGGCGCCAAGATTGCGCCGGTAAAAGGCATTGGATTCCTCGGCGGTCGAGAAGCCGGCATATTGCCGGATCGTCCAGGGCTGCTGGACATACATCGTCGGGTAGGGGCCGCGGATGAATGGTGCAGCACCTGGAAAGCTGTCCAGATGAGGCAGCCCGCGTAGCGCCGCATCGCCATAGGAACGTTTGACCTGGATACCCTCAGGCGTGATCCAGGCTGCGGCCTCCGGCGTTGGGGCGAGGGGCTTCGGCTCTTGCCAATCGATCTTGGTGAAGTCCGGAATTCTCATTTTATTCAGATGCCTGCAAGGTTTCATCGATGCGCGGGAAGGTTAGCGGTTCGCAATGAACGACGCCATCCGTCGGCAAAGGCATATGGGGTGCATCGAGCACGGCGACCGGCCGTTCTTGCCGGGCAGCGAAGAGCGTTGTGCCCACGATGGCACGTTTGCCGGAACGGTATTCCTCTGTTCGGGCATTCCGTGCCGCGATGATACGAGCCTGGAACTTGCCATCGACAAGGCTTTGTAGAATGCCGCCGTCATGTTCAAGCGCTTGAAATTCCTTCCATGCCGCCTCGCAGAGATTCTCCGTCAGACTTTCCACCGCACCTGAACCGCAAGCCGGATCGGCAACGAAGGCCAGATTGCTTTCTTCCGCAATGACGAGCTGTGTGTTGCGGGCGAGGCGACGCGCAAAGGCATCGGGCAAGCCATGGGCAATCGTATGGGGCAAAACCGCAATCGAATCTGCACCGCCGACTGCCGCAGCGAAGCCGGCAATCGTATTACGCAATATATTGGTTTCGGGATCGAGCCTCGTGATCATACGGTACGATGTTTCGGCATGGATCGTTGCTTGCGAGGGACGCATGCTGCCGCAAGTCTCCTGCAGGCGCGCCCACAGACGCCGCAAAGCCCGAATCTTGGCGATCGAAAGGAACTGATCCTGGTCGACCGAAAGTGCAAAACCGATATGTGGGGCAGCATAGACAATGGGCTGACGCGCCTCTTCGAACAGCCGGAAATGGCCAGTGGTGATGGACAACATCGCACCGAGTTCCTGCGCCTCGGTGGCGCCTGCATTGTGGTAGACGCGGCCGTCCGCCTCAAGCACGATTCCAGGTAGATCGGATGAGAAAAAGCCGGAAAGCGATTGTGGCAGCGAGGCTTTCAGCGCTGCAAGGCTCATGCGCAGACGGCCCGTTCCGGCCAGAGTGGCAGCGGGATCGATGCCAAGCGAGAAGCTCAGCGTCTTCGGATTGACATCGCGGGGACGCATGTAATCCACGAACCAGTCGGCACAGGCACGGCTTTTCGGATGCACATCCATGCGCAGATGGATCATGTCGAGATGAACGCCATAGAGCACCTTGTCGACGGCTTCGCGCGTCGAGGGGAGGCCATAGCCGAAAGCATTCGGGGCGCCCTCGAACACCAGAGCAATGCCGGTGGCTCCATTCTCCAGTTCTTCCAAAAGCTGCCTGTTGGCACGAACCGGATCCGGATCATCGATACGTTGTACGATATGCCAAGGCTTCGAGGGATTTTTTCGCGGGGTCAGCAGCGCGTTGCGGCGTCGTTCATAGAGAGGTTCGATGGCGATAGCATCATCGGTCTTCGAGATCGGGGATTCATCGAAATCCGCGCCTTTTAGGGCTTTTTGCGCAAGTTTAACCCAGCCATCCCGGTCAATCGGCGCAAATTCAGTTTGCTTGAGCAGTGACGCGTCCATGCTTTCTCCCTGTTGCGCGCATTGTTTTTGCGACTTTAGGAGGAGTCATGCTGCTTCGCAACAAAGCAAAGTGCCGCTGGCGCAACTTATTGAAAACTAGAGATTTTTCGTTGTATCCGGTTTCGGGTGGCTGGAGCGGAGCGGGCGTGAAAGGCTGGCGTCAACTTCAAACGCGAAAGGTCAAAATAATGAACATGTTAATCGGAAAGACGGCCATCGTGACCGGCGCGAGTTCTGGCATCGGTTATGAAACAGCAAGGCTCTTTGCTGGCGAAGGCGCGAATGTCATCGTGGCCGCAAGACGCCAGCATGAGCTTGACAAGTTGGTCGCAGCGATCGAATGGGACGGTGGAAAAGCCATCGCCCTGGCCGGTGACGTCCGCGATGAAGCCTATGCCAAGTCATTGGTTAAATTGGCGGAAAGCACCTTTGGCGGGTTGGATATCGCCTTCAACAATGCCGGCGCAAATGGAGAAATGGGACCGACGTCGGACGTCTCGCTCGAAGGCTGGCAGGAGGCGCTGAACGTCAATCTGACGGGCGCTTTCCTCGGAGCGAAATACCAGATCCCTGCGATGCAGAGACGCGGCGGTGGCTCGCTGATCTTCACGTCGACCTTTGTCGGCTACACGGTGGGAATGCCGGGCACTGCGGCCTACGCAGCCAGCAAGGCAGGGGTTATCGGTCTTATGAAGACACTCGCCGCAGAGCTTGGTCCGCAAGGGATCAGAGTGAATGCGATTCTGCCCGGCGGAACCGCGACCAGCATGGCGGAGGCCTGGGTGGATACGCCGGAGAAGCTTGCTTTTGTTGAGGGACTACATGCGCTTAAGCGGCGGGCAACACCAGAAGAAATCGCCAGGTCAGTGCTCTATCTCGCGTCCGATGCTTCGAGTTTTAGCACGGGCTCGGCGATGCTGGTTGACGGAGGTGTCTCGATCAACCGGACCTGAAAACAAAAACGCGCGCCGAAAAGCGCGCGTTCAGGATTGGCGATGAGGTCGGCTTAAACGAACTGGCTCAGACCCGGAATGGAATTCACCACCTCGTCGACTGGTCCGCTGCCGGCTTTTTCACGAGCAAAAGCAATGGTTTCCTTGGAGATGCCGGTGATTTCGCCCATGCCGAGGCCAATGCCCATCAGCTTGGAACCGAGGCCCATGACGCCCGGCATCAGGCCGGAAAGTCCGCCGCCGCTGTTGTTGGCTTCGGCAATGGCAGCTTCAGCGCCGGGAACGCCGGCAATCAACTGGTCAACCTTGTCGGCTGGCGCTTCTTTCTGCAGAAATGCCAGAATGAGGCCAACAGCCTTGCGAGCCGTGTCCGGATCGGTGCCGACATTGGCGGAAATACGCGCGATAAGTTCGTCCATTAGTTCAATCTCCCGTCTGATATGAATTACGTTTACGTAATATGCGGGAATATTCCTCCGCACAAGCGCTTAAGTCAATCTGGATCATTCTATCAACCCTAGGTGTGAATTGATATTCGCGCCATAACGGTCTGCAAACGGCACTTTTCTGTGATCCGGTGCTCACGTACTTCAAGTACGCTCCGCAACGGTTCTCGAAAAGCACCGTTTTCGCCGCGTCATGATCGCGGATCTCAACACACCTTCGTACAATCAAATTGCAATCGGACGATGAAATTCCTGCGCCAGATTCGCACTTTCTTGCATGGGAACACGTAAGTCTTGTGCAGGAATCGTATTTTTCTGTTCCATTTGCATTCCCTAGTTTTCCGGGCATCGGCAATTTTCCCGACACGATAAAGCCTTGGCCATTGTCGCGTGGAGTTTGGCTGTTTATACCGTGGATAAAGTGGACCGTTGCGACGAGGACGAACGACATGGCCGATGACAGTATTTTCCTTGGTGCAAGCCGCAAGCCCGACGATACCTACCAGCAGGCAGAATCCTTGCTGCTGAAATTCGGCAACCGGCATGGCCTGGTCACTGGCGCAACCGGTACGGGTAAGACGGTCACGCTGCAAGTACTGGCTGAAGGCTTTTCGAAAGCTGGCGTTCCGGTTTTCTGCGCTGACATCAAGGGCGATCTTTCTGGCATCGGCGCCAAGGGCGAAGACAAGGATTTTCTCGTCAAGCGTGCCGCCGACGTCAAACTCGACCCTTACGAGCATTCTGCCTCGCCGGTGATCTTCTGGGATATTTTTGGCGAGCAAGGACACCCGATCCGCGCCACGATTTCGGAAATGGGTCCCTTGCTGCTCTCGCGCCTGATGAACCTGACGGAAGCGCAGGAAGGCGTGCTCAACATTGCCTTCAAGATCGCCGACGAGGAGGGGCTGCTCCTCCTCGACATGAAGGATTTGCAGTCGCTGCTCGTCAATATCGCGGAACGCGCCGAAGAAATCTCCGCCCGCTACGGCAATGTCACGAAACCTTCGGTCGGTGCGATCCAGCGCTCGCTCCTGGTGCTGGAGCAGCAGGGCGGCACCAAATTCTTCGGCGAGCCGGCGCTGAAGATCGCCGACATCATGCGCACGGATACAAATGGACGCGGTCTGGTCAGTGTCCTTGCGGCTGACAAGCTAATGATGAACCCGCGGCTCTATTCGACGTTCCTACTCTGGCTGTTGTCGGAACTCTTCGAGGAGCTGCCGGAAATCGGCGATCCGGAAAAGCCGCGCTTGGTGTTCTTCTTCGACGAGGCGCATCTGCTCTTCAATGAGGCGCCAAAAGCGTTGCTGACCCGTGTCGAGCAGGTGGTGCGCCTGATCCGCTCCAAGGGCGTCGGCGTGTTCTTCATCTCGCAAAATCCGCTGGACGTGCCGGAGACGGTGCTGGCGCAGCTCGGCAACCGCGTGCAGCATGCGCTTCGGGCCTACACGCCCCGCGAGCAGAATGCGGTGAAGACCGCTGCCGACACCTTCCGCGCCAATCCGGCCTTCAACACGTTCGAAGCGATCACCAATCTCGCCACCGGCGAGGCGCTGGTTTCTACGCTGGCCGACAAGGGTGTTCCGTCCATGGTGCAGCGGACATTGATCCGCCCGCCGGCAGGACGCATCGGGCCGCTGACCAGCGACGAGCGCCAGACACTGATCAACGCAAGCCCGGTTGCTGGCCTCTATGACGAGATGGTCGACCGCGAATCCGCCTATGAGCTTTTGCAGAAGAAGGCGCAGCAGACAAAGACCGAAGCCGAGGCGCAGGAGACCAGCGCTGACAGCACTGGCGGCTGGAGGCTGCCCGATTTCCTCGGTGGCGAACCGAAGACCGGCCCGCGCGGGGGCCAGGTGAGAGGCCGCCAGACCGTGGCCGAAGCGGCGATGAAATCCGTCGTCCGCTCCGTCGGGGGTTCGCTGGGCCGCGCACTGGTGCGCGGGATATTGGGCAGCCTCAGCCGACGGTGAGCGCCGGTTTGCAATTTTCACGATTAAACTGTCAATCTAACAATCGGAAATTGTGTGTGTTTTTGCAACATGCATATTAATTAACCGTGCCTCGAATTTAGGCGGTTGACAGAACAGTATACAACCGCAAAGTCCTACCAACTATTATTATTTCACTTCATATTGCCTGATTTTTTTAAAGGACGCTTTTCATGTATGCATTTGCAGGGGCGGATTCCGCCCGTTCTCCGCTATCGCCTTCATTCCATCGCCGCAAGTTGCTTTCGTTTGCGTCAGCAGCTGCTATCGCTATCGCATTGCCAACAGTTCCAGCCTTGGCCCAGGAGGCGGGCAAGTATTTCATGGCCGATGGCAGCAAAACGGATGATCTTGAAAAAGCGGCTGCAAGCTGGCGCGACGATCCGGAGTTCAAGGGACTTGAGAACGCAAAACTGCACGGGTCGACAATGCGTGCAACGATAAAGGCTTGGGGGTCGGGTGCTATGCATGCCGAGTATGCCTATGCGCTTGGATACACTGGAGCGGGCGTCAAGGTTGGCATACTGGACTCGGGCGTCGACGCGTCTCATCCTGAGCTGAACCATTCCGGTATCCACACCGTCGCGGTCACGGGACAATATTCCAGCGACGGGCCGCGCGGGCCGAATAATAAGGAGATCAAGAAGGGCGATATCTTCAATGTGAGCGGCGGCTATATTCCAAGCGTGAATGATGGGCATGGCACATCGGTCGCCAGCGTTATTGCCGCAGCAAGGAACGGAATGGTCAACGGATTCGGCATGCAAGGCGTAGCCTTCGGCGCCGAGATCTATTCTGCGAACACCGATGGGAAGGATGATGACCGCGAACAGGGATCGGACAATCTCGACTATGGCTATTTCTCTGCTGCCTATGATGCATTAGCCAAGGCGAATGTGCGCATCGTCAATGAGAGCTGGGGGACCAATTCTCCCCACCCTTGGGAGAACCGGACAAATAGCGTTGGTGAACTGACCACTGTCTACTCAGGTTTCTTGAGGTACAGGATGGACGGCAACAAAACCTGGCTCGATGCCGCCGCTGAAGCGGGCGCCCAGCATGATTATGTTCATGTGATTTCGACAGCTAACGATACCTCGATGTCCAATCCCGATATATTAGCCAGCCTGCCTTATTTTCACCCCGAGATCGAAAAGCATATTGTAGCGGTGAGCGGTCTTCTTGACAATAATAGCCAATATTTCAACAAATGCGGCGTCGCCAAATATTGGTGCGTCATGGGACCGTCCAGCAAGGTGCCTGCGGCGATCCCAGGCAGCGATTACGAAAGATTTAGCGGAACATCCGCTGCGGCGCCTTTTGTCAGCGCAGCTCTCGCTCTGGTCATGCAACGTTATCCCTATATGACCAATGAGCAGGCAAGAGACGTGCTCTTGACCACCGCGCAAAGCATGACGCCTTCCAGCCAACCGTCCTCGGCGACATCCGCCGTCCCTCTCAAGAGCGACGATGCCAAGGTTCCCAATGCCACTACCGGGTGGGGCTTGCCTGATCTGAAGAAAGCCATGAACGGACCCGCCCAGTTCCTGTCGCGCCTCAACGTCAATCTGGGTGCGGGTGTCGCCGATACCTGGGCAAACAACATTTCGCAAGAGGCGATCGATCAGCGGCGACAGGAGGAGCAGAAGGAGGTCGAGGATTGGGAGGCAAAGAAGAAAGCCAATGGCTGGACGTCTGCTGGCCTATCTGATGCTGAACTGCAAAAGACCGTGGAGACGCAGCGCGGCGAGGTGACGGCGCTCCTCACCTCCGTTGCCGATGCAATCAGTAAGCGGAACATCAACGGTGCGATGGCGTCGCTAGAGCAGAATCGTTTGGCAGCCGTTGTATTCAACAGATTTCTGGCAGCTACGACTTACTGGGATGCCTTGTCCCATGCAGCAGGAGATCTAAACCTCGCAAAAACAATTGCTGGCGAGCTAACAGCCTTCCTAAAAACCTCTATTATCCTTGACGCAGATATCGAAAGGGCCAAGGCGCAGCTGAAGTTTGAATTCCCAGCCACCGAAACCCGCACAGCTTATCTTGCTACGAAGACCTATGAAGCCGGTCTGACCAAATCCGGTTTGGGCACGCTGACGCTTTCCGGCAAGAACACCTGGCGCGGCGATACGATCGTCGATGGCGGCGAGCTTGCCATCGCCAGGGAGGGTTCGATCATCTCCAGCGCCATCATCAACGATACCGGCCTGTTTACCGTCGACGGCAGCGCTGCCGATGTAAACGTCAACAAGGGCGGTGCGCTGCACGTCGGAGAGAGCGGCAAGACGCTCGGGCTGCTCGTCGATGGCGGAACGGCGAGTATCGACGGGTTCTCGGATATGGCGTCGGTGCTTGCGGGCGGGGTGCTTTCCGGCACCGGCAAGCTCGGCAATCTCGACATGCGGGAAGGCGGCCATGTCGCGCCGGGCCATTCCATCGGTACATTGACCGTTACGGGCGACGCGACGTTCGCCAAGGGCAGTTTCTACGATGTGGAAATCGCGCCCGACCTGGACAAGGCGGGAGAGTTGAAGTCGGACTTGTTGAGTGTGGATGGCAAAGCACAACTTCTCGGCGGCATCGTCTCGGTGTCGCTCGAGAACGAAAAAACCCTGATGAGCAAGGAGCAGGTTGAAAACCTCTTCCTGCGCAAGGGCGTCATCTTGACGGCCACAAAAGGCGTGTCCGGCCAGTTCGAGCGTGTTCTGCCGGAATACAGCTATATCATCGGGCTGCTGGACTACAGCGATGCCGGTAAAGTCAGCCTCGGCTTTGATCTTACGGATGCGGAGAAGGCAAAAATCGCCGACAAACTGAAAGCCGATCTTCTGGCAGCACAGGATGGAGCCAAACGGTTGCAGGCGGAAAGGCTTGCGGCGGAAAAACTTGCAGCCGGCAAGGCGGCGGACGACCTTCTGGCGGCGCAGAATGAAGCCAAACGGTTGCAGGCGGAAAGGCTTGCGGCGGAAAAACTGGCAGCCGACAAGGCGGCGGCCGACCTTCTGGCGGCACAGGATGGAGCCAAACGGTTGCAAATCGAAATGCTGAAGCAGGCCGTAGCAGGGCTAACGATTGAGAATGCCGACAAGGCGACGCATAATCAGAAGGCCGTGTTCGATGCGGTCAAGGCGCTTGGCTATGGCAACGCGCTGACCAATACGATTTTCCTGAAAGAGCGCGGCGAAGTCTTGCCCTATGACAATCTCTCCGGCGAAGCCCATGCGACGCTTTCCGGCGTGCTTGCCAAGGATGCAAGCGTGATTGGCAATGCGGCGCAAAACCGTATCCGCGCTGCCTTCGATGGCGTCACCGTCAAGGAGCAGGCGGTGATAGCGTCACCCTTGGCTTACGCTCCGGCGCAACCGGCCAAGACCAGCGATGCTTTCGCATCTGTAGCGCCGGCACCGGCCACGACCGCCCTGTGGGGTGAGGCTTATGGCGGATGGGCGCATGCGGGCGGCGACGGCAATGCGGCGGGCTACAGCCGTAATACCGGCGGCTTCGTCACCGGGCTCGACGGCGTGGTCGCGGATGATTGGCGCATGGGTGTGCTGGCCGGTTATGGCAACATTTCGCTCGATAGCCGAGCTTCCAATGCCTCGGTCGACAGCTATTCGGTCGGGCTTTATGGCGGTACCGCATGGGACAATCTGCGCTTGAGCCTGGGCACGGCTCTTACCCAGAGTGAAATCGGCGCAGACCGCATGGCGGTCTTCGGCAATCTCGTCAACCGGCACAGCGCTTCCTACGATGCCAAGACCGTGCAGGTATTCGGTGAGCTCGGCTATTCGGTCAGATCCGCTTATGCCGATCTCGAGCCTTTCGCCGCGGTGAGCCATGTGCACCTCAAGAGCGATGGCTTTCAGGAAAGCGGCGCTATCAGCAATCTGACCGGGCTTGGCGGGACAAGCGACTTGACGACGACGGCACTCGGCCTGCGAGCATCACGCGAGTTTTCCCTGTCGGATACCGTCAGCCTGACGGCGCGAGGACTTCTCGGCTGGAGCCATGCCTTTGGTGACGTAACCCCCGTCGCGAAGCTGGCCTTTGCCGGCGGGCAGCCCTTTAGCGTCGAAGGCCTGCCGGTTGCGCCGGATACCGGCGTTGTCGAGGCAGGGCTCGATGTGGGAATCGGCAAAGCCACGACGCTTGGCCTGACCTATAGCGGCCAGTTCTCGGGCAGCGCCAGCGACAATGCAGTCAAAGCCGATTTGACGGTGAGGTTCTGACCGGCGGTTAATCCAAGACGATCCAGGCGGGAGCATGGTCGCTTGCATGGTCCCAGCCTCTGACGTGACGATCGACATCAGCGCTGCTCAATCGATCGGCGATCGAAGGACTGAGCAGGAAGTGGTCGAGACGCAGGCCGGCATTGCGGCCCCAAGCGTTTCTGAAATAGTCCCAGAACGTGTAGATTTTCTCGTCGGGATGCAGGTGGCGAATGGCATCGGTCCACCCTTGCGCGACAAGCTTCGCGAAGGCCTCTCTGACTTCCGGGCGGAACAGCGCGTCGTCGATCCAGCGTTCGGGCTTGTAGACATCGAGATCCGTCGGCATGACATTATAATCGCCGGCAAGTACGACGGGCGCGCCTGTCGCAAGCAGTTCCTGAGCGCGTTGCGAAACACGTTCAAACCAGCGCAGCTTGTAATCGAATTTGGGACCCGGCGCCGGATTTCCGTTCGGGACATACATGCATCCGATCAGGACACCATTCACGGCCGCTTCGATGTAGCGGCTATGGCTATCGTCCGGATCCCCGGGAAGGTCTCGTGTGGTCTCGATGGGTTCGGCGTCCCTGGCAAGAATGGCAACGCCGTTCCAGCTTTTCTGTCCGTGCCAGATCGCACTGTATCCCGCAGCCTTTATCGCCCGCTCAGGAAATTTTTCCTGGGGCGCCTTGAGCTCCTGCAAGCACACGACGTCCGGCTGAGCTTCCGCAAGCCATCGCAAGAGCAAGGCAAGCCGGCCGTTGATACCGTTTACGTTGAATGTGGCAATCTTCATTTAGAGCGGGCTCTGAGCGGGAAACGTTTCTGATAGCGCATCGAGTCGTTGCCAGCATCATGAGATAAAGCTGGGCGCAATGGAAGCTGCGCCCGGCTGGTATTTCAAATCAGGAAACTCCTCATGCCTGCTTGGCCCGCCATACTATATCGCTGACATTGAGCTTCTTCGGCACGATCTTGAGGTCAAAGAACTCATCGGCCAATGCCTGCTGATAGGCAACGGCTTCCGGCGTAACGCCAGCCACCTTGCCAAGATCCGCTCCCTCGCGCGTCAGGACAACCTTCTGGATATCCTCCGGCACGCCGGTTATCTTCGCAAGGATCCGGACCGTCTCGTCAAGATTGTCTTGCGCTGACCGGCCGACAAGCGTCAGCTCATCGAGGACATCCGCCAGAACATCCCCATGCGAAGCGGCAAACTCGCCATTGCTGAGAAAGAACGACCAGGACTCGACGATGCCTTTCCCGGTTGCCAGAACCCGCGCTTCCGGGCGCTTCTCGGCTACGGCAAAATAGGGATCCCAGATTGTCCAGGCGTCGATCTGACCTGCAGTGAAGGCAGCGGCCGCATCGGGAGGCGAGAGGTCGGATGCAACGATGTCAGTCACGGCCAGCCCGGCCGTCCGCAAAGCCTTGACCGTGAAATTGTGGGCGCTCGAACCGCGTTTGAAGGCGACGCGCTTGCCCTTGAGATCGGCTATGGACTGCAATGGCGAATCCTTGTGGACGAGAATTGCCGAACCCGCCGGTGGGCCCCGATAGGTTCCGGCATAGACCAGATTTCCGCCCGCTGCCTGTGCGAAAAGCGGTGGCACATCGCCTGTCGGGCCGAAGTCGATAGCACCGGCGCCGAGTGCCTCGAGGAGCGGAGGGCCGGAAGAGAATTCCGACCAGCTGACATCGATGCCGCGCTGTTCGAAACGTTTTTCCAGTGCACCATTGCCCTTGGCCAGTGCCAGGACGCCATTTTTCTGCCAGCCGATGCGGAGTGTTTTTGGCGGTTCCGGAGCTCCATGCGCTGCGAAGGGCAGGGCGGTTGCCGCGGCGGCACCGCCCAGCAATGCGAGAGTTTGTCTGCGATTGATCATGCGAGGCATCCCTTTCCAATAGCGTTGGCTCCGGTAAAGGATGGCGCAATGGATCAGCGTCGGCGACGTCAGAACGTGCGAACAATCGCGGGGATGGGGAAAATCATGCCTGTTTTGGCGTAGGCGGCGAAATCACTTCGCCGCCGGAAAGCCGTTGGGATGCGCGGGCACAGCCTTGAGATAGGCGGCGATCGCGTCACGATCCGCAGGCTCGAGATGCGCCATATTGAGGACCACATCCGTCATCGAGCCGCCGAGCGAGTCGAAATCCGGCGTGAAACCGCTCTCCAGCGCATAGGAAATGTCCTTTTCGGACCAGGAATCGATGCCACCTTCGCCGCCGGTGATGTTCGGGATGACACCCTTGCCCTCCGGCGCCTTGGCGCCCGCCAGCCATTGCATGTTGTCCGGCCCGCCAATGACATCGCGGGGAGTATGGCATTCGCCGCAATGGCCTGGGCCTTCCACCAGATATTGGCCGCGCTTGATCACATCGGTGGCGTTGGGAATCGCGAGGACGGGCTGCGGCGAAAGATAAAGCCGCTTCCACAAACCAATGCCACGCCGGACGTTGAAAGGAAAACCCAGCTTGTGCGGTCCGGCGACATTATCGGATGGCGGCAGGGTCTTGAGGAAAGCGTAAAGATCGGCGATGTCCTGCACCTGCATGCGCGCATAGGACGTATAGGGGAAGGCAGGATAAAAATGCCGGCCATCCGGCGAGACGCCTTCCATCATCGCATTGGCGAGATCGGCGAAGGACCAGTCGCCAATGCCTTGCTTCGATGGGGAAATGTTTGGCGTTACGAAGGTGCCGAACGGCGTGACGAGGTTGACACCGCCCGCCAGCACCAGCCTTGCATCGCCTTTGGCACCCGGGGCTGCATGGCAGGAGGCGCAGCCTCCTTGCCAAAAGATGCTCATGCCGCGTTGCGGATCACCGGGAGCTGCCGCGGCAAGCTTTGCCGGATCGACATGGGAGGGCGCCGAGAGCAACCAGAAACCGGCCCCGCCAATCAGCGCCAAAATGATGATGAGCAATGCGAGCTTGCGCATCATCCTTTTACCTAGTCTTTCTTGATGCGGAAAGCCTTGTGGCAGGAAGCGCAATTTTCGGCTACCTGGTTGAAGACAACCTTGAAGCTATCGAGATCCTTCGGATTGGCTTCGGCTGCCGCGGCTGCGTCTTTCTTGTATTTTGCGACAGCGGCGACAAAGCCCGCATTGTCTTCCCAGATCTTCGGCGAAACGGTGGTCTTGCCCTGGTCAGACCCGGCAGGAAACAGCGTCGCCACATCGATCTTCTGCGCATCCTCGTTGAGGTGTGTCAGTGCGGCCTTTACCGCATCGGCGTCGTACGGCTTTTCGCCCTTGATGATCGGCGTGATGCTGCCGACGGTCTTGCCCTGATCCTTCATGAGCGCCTGGCGGTCAGCGAGCGCATCGGCGCTTGCCGGTGCGATGAGTGCGATGGCAAGCAAGGGCGCCGCAGCAAACGAAATCAGTCTGTTCATGGGGTGTCTCCGACTCTTGTGGCTAAAGTAGTGTGGCTTCAAGGGCTTCCGGTGGGCACTCTAAATTATACATTGCGAAAAGCACGCGATCATTCTGATCACATTTTCGTTTGTTAGCGATAGTAAAAAGCCCCGGCGTCTGGGCGCCGGGGCTGGTTGTGGTGTCAGAACTGTAGATAGACCCCGCTCCTGCGGTAACGGTAAGGGTCATCCCAGGTTCGATAGTATGGGCGATCCCGGTAGTATGGGCGGCGGTAATACCGGTCACCATAGTACCTGCGATCCCAGCGGCGATGATGCCTGCGTTCCCAACCGTAGTGCCTGCGGTCCCAGCGGCGATGATGCCGGCGATCCCACCTGTCACGATAGTGGACGGTTTCGACATTTGGGTTCGCAGCAGCCTTCGAGGTCTCGACTGGCTGCTGAATGGTCATAGGCGCGGCGCTGGCCGTTTCGACTGGAACAAGTGTCCCGATCGACACCAAAACCGCGCTTAGGGCTGAAATCAACTTTCTCATTGTTCCTCCAGTGAAAGCCCCGCTTTTGCCAAAGGCTTTCAACACTTAAACGTCCCTGAGATATTAGACATAAGTCCAATTCTCTGAACCTCGGATGAATAACGGTCAGCTATGAGGCAAGGATCAAAAAGGGGCGATCACTTTTGAGAACTTGTTGTTCCAATGCGTGAAAAAGCACGCATATCCGGGCGGTTCGTTCGCGATCTCGCGGTCGCCGCAGCGACGTTTCAAAAGGTCTCCGGGCAGAGTGCAATGAAAATGCCGGTCATCATCGAGTGATAACCGGCATATACTCGGGAACGGCTAAGAAGCGCCCCTATGCTTGCGTGTTCGGCCTTATGCGTGCTTGTAGATGGGCTTTCCATGATGCTTGTGCCATGCATGATGCTTCGGGTGATGCACGACGTAATGATGATGATGATAGTGGTGGTGCTTGTGATGGATCGGTTCGGCAGCGCTTGCACTCGTGGCAAGTACCGGCGCGGAGACGGCGAGGGCGATAGCGAGGCCGAGAGCTGAGTAAAGAGACGTTTTCATATCCTTGGGTTTCCTTTGGTGGGTAACAGAAGAGGAGGGACTGCAACGCGCAGGTGTAGAATCGGTCCACCTGCCTCTTTATCGAATGCGGATGTTTCGGCGCTATTTCCCGCATGTGGTGTTTCGTTTCTGAAATGTTTCTCAAATAGGGCGTGGGGATTCGTTACTGCAGCAATGGATGTCACACGTTTTTCGAAGCGATGAATGCAAAGCGGCCCCGCCAATGACGGGGCCACTTCTGTGCAACAAGCGACAATTGCCGCCAGGATAGTTATGGGAGAATTAGCGCCCACCCGCCTCGCTTGTCGCATGGTCCTGCGTAAAGGTCCGGCGTAGATGCACGACCTTGGCGGCAGCATTCTCAATATATTCTGTGGGGCAGCGCAGCATTTCATCTCTGATGCACCGTTCGACGTCCCTTGCTGTCTCGAGACGCTTATCGAGCAGCTCGGTGTCGACGCCTGCTGCCTTGAGTCTGGTACATGAAAGAACAAGTCGAGCGACTTCAGCCCGAGCCTGTTCATGATAGTCAATGGCGATCATCAATAGAATCTTTTCCATCCTGGCCTTTGTGGAGTTGTCGTTAGTGGCAGGGGGCGTCGATAGTCGCGGCGCTTGAAAAATGGGGTTTGCTTTCATCCCGGCGTCTTGACGCGAATCGCTGGCGGGCGAAAGTGACAGCGCTGTCCCCATGATCGGGGGACAAATCAGGACAGTGAATTGAATTCACGCCGTTAAATAATAGATCGATTCCCATGTAAATTTTTCCAATAAAATAAACAAAATAAACTCTGTGCGACGCTTTCGCGCCAAAATATACCTTAATATGCCCCGGTTCGCCGGCCTTTACACTTTGATATTAAAGTGATGATAGTTTTAAATAGTGTGTTTCATATCGAGTCGTCAGGATGAATGCCCTGCTACGTGATGGTTAACAATAAGTCAATCGCAATCGGTACCCTTTCGCACGACACGTCTCGCGACGAAAGTGACGGCGTTGTCCCTATTTGCGCGAAGCCGAATCGGGCTATAAAAAGTACTTTGAATTAAAGCACTTATTTTGAAAGTTTTTTTTGACAACAAAGCATTCGTTACAGGACGTATTGATCGTCGAAGACCAGCATTTGATGCGCCTCGCACTTGTGCATGAATTGCAAGCAGCGATTCCTGCCTGTGTCGTCCACGCCGCCGCAACGATCGCCACAGCGCTGGAACTGATCGAGGCCAATCAGTTTGCACTTATTCTCATCGATCCCGGGCTGCCAGGCTACGATCCCCGGTCCGAGATGGATCGACTGCAGACTATAAGCACAGTGGTTGAACGAACACCCGCTGCTATACACATCGTTATCACTGGCGCCGAGAGTGCACAGGAGTGGGAAGAGGTCCGGACTATTGGCGTAGCCGGCTACATTGCCAAAAACAGCTTAAAACCCGGTACCATGACGGCGATTCTGCAGACGATAGCGGATCACGGATGTTGTGTGGGCTTGATGCACGAAACCAGCATGTCGCCGGAAGTCTACCACGCGGTGCTCTCTCCGAGGGAACAGGAGCTTGTCCAGTGGATGATGCAAAGGCCGGCAAATATCAGCCGCAAGGCGATCTACGATCAGCTTGGCGAGCATCTCAATATCGATGCGGCTTCTGCGGAGCGCTATTACAAGCGCGCCCGGGCCAAACTTTTGAAGTTCGGGCAGTTGCCGGAATCACTGTAGTGTGGCTTAGTTCTACAAGTTATTTCGATATTTGATTTTTGAATTTATTTCCGCACGCCAGTGAGACCGCATTCAGATCGGGTCAACCAAGCTGCCGCTTCGCAGTGTATGCCGCCCCATCGCTTGCGCGTCATTTCAGACAGGCGAACAATTATTGGTGCATGAAGCATGAAAATTTATTTGAATTCTGATGAGATAAACCTTCCTCTTCTTCCCGGAGATGTGTCCGAACCGATCTGGTCGGCACTTATCGACGGAACCTACGAGGCCAAGGAAGCCTACTGGGTTAAAAAGGCAGTTGTCCGCGGTGACAGAATCCTGGAACTCGGCGCTGGACTTGGAATAATCGCCACTGTTCTCGCCGCCACGGAGGATGTCCATATCTGCGCTTTCGACGCTCATCCGGGCATGGTGGAGCTGGCGCAAAATGTGATCCGGGCGAACAATCGGAACAACGTTACCTTGGCTCAAGGTCTCATGACTGCAGGCGCGCCGCGCGATTTCCAGTTCTACCTTCGCGAAGACTTCTGGATGTCCTCGATCTTTGAAACGCAGGGGCCGTTTCAACAGGCGATAACGCTGAAGTCAATCAACGTAGATGAGTTCATCGTCGCGGCGGGCATTACCCTGCTCGTCATGGATATTGAAGGGGGTGAAGAATACCTTTTGCAGAACGCCCAGTTGCCGGGCGTTGAGCGCGTCTTCGTAGAGTTACATGACCATTTGTACGGCTTGTCGGGCATCAGACGGATGACGACGGCGATGGCAAGGAAGGGATTTGCATATGATCCGCGTGGATCCAGTGGAGCTTGCGTGCTTTTTTCCCGCGATTCGGGCAAGCGTCAGTATGAAGGGCAGTAGTACAATGGCAAGGTCCAGTCTCTTTCGAGCCTCAATAGTCACTATGTCGGTTCTCCTGATGACGGCCTTTTCAGGGGCAAATGCCCAAGCTCCAGATCCGGATATCCTCAAAGTGGAACATGCGTCAGGGGAGAGGCCGAGCACATATACAATCGAGCAATTGCGCAACGATTTTCCTCAGCATGAAAGAACGACAGGAACACCCTGGAGCCCCACCGGCGCAACGATCAGCTTTCATGGCCCATTGTTAAGCGATATTCTTGCGAAGAACGGACTAGCCGACGCGACGGAGGTTGAGCTACGCGCATATAATGATTTTGTCTCAAAGATCACAAGCGACGAAATCAGCAGATTCTCGCCTATCTTGGCAATTGAACAGCAATGCCAGGATGAAGATAGAACCAGCGGTCTTTGTAGCAATGACCAATTGTATAGGCCCCTGTCGATTGATGACGGCGGCCCGTTCTATCTGGTTTGGCCCCTGAAAGACTTGCCGCCGTCCTATGTTCCTGGACGCAACTCCATCTGGGTTTGGTTTGTCGCGGTGATACGGCCTGTTCAATAATCATGAAAACCCGCCAGATCGTACCGCTACTTCTCTATGCCGGCCTAGGCGCTGCGCTATGGTTCAGTATCTGGTCCACTCTGCGCGCCGATGTCTTTAGACAGCAGACGGAACGCATACTCAACCAAGCCTCAGAGGTTCAATGGCGAGCATCGGAGTCAAGAGAAAAAGTTGCTCAGATCAAGGGATATCTTGAGCTTTCTCAAAGAGTTGGAGCTTTGGATCCGCGCATTCTGCGGGCGGCGAAACTATTGAGTTTCAATCTCAAATCGTTGGCTCGGCTGGACTATGCGAGTTCTTTTATAACGGATTCAAATATCCTCGCGCTTCATAGAGCTATCAATATCGTGGACAAGGTGCTGCTTCCCGCGGCAAGCACTGGCAACCAATATGATCTGGCAATCCAATCGGTTGCAACGATCGAAATGTCTCTCGCAGGGTTGTCGAGTGCAGCGGTCGATCACAGTCAGACCCTGAGCGCTACAGCTCATATTGCCATCGATGCCGCGCGAAACAGGCTGATATTCTTTGGGGCGTTGGCAATTCTGTTGGTGAGTGTCATCGCCATACATCAGTATAACAAAACGAACCGCGAGAAGGACCAGCACATCAAGTCTTTTTCACTCCTCTTCGCCCATATGACCCGCACACGAATCGCCGCGTTGCGGCTTTTTCTCAGTTACCTGAATGACAAATCACTTCCACCGCCAGAAATGACCGACGCAGCATTGCATACAATTCTGGAGCTCGATTCGATCAATGAAGGTTTGATGATGATAGGCCATGCCCGCGCCAAGGTGCCGCCTGCGCCGCTCGGCCAGATCATCAACAATATAGTCACGAACTGCAAAAACACGCTGAATGTAAACGCCGGTGATGAAGTGCGCGCTGTTAATGTTCCCGCATCGCAGTTCCACTTGCTGCTAGACGAACTCGTACTGAATGCCATCAATGCGGTTGCAGGACGCACCGACCCTGTCATCGCCATCACCGGAACCGTGCGACGACGGTTCCTGCGCCGGTCGCAACTGATCCTGACCATTAGCGACAATGGGGGAGGGATGAGCCCGGATCTGCTGGCCAAGGCAAAACAGCCATTCTTCTCCACCAAAGCTGGCGGACATGTTGGCCTTGGGCTCACCAACTGCGTTGAACTCATGAAGACCATGGCAGGGAGTCTGGACATAAGTTCCACGCCGGGCAAGGGAACCTCGGTCAGAATCTACTATTCAATCTGAGAGACCGTCTGGAAACTCTACTGTGGCGGTCATCTGACGTGATTTTCTGCGCTTCCGGTGCTCACGTACTCAATGTACGCTGCGCTCCGGGTCTCGAAAACCATGCCATCTACCTCGCCGCAGCGACTTTCCAAACGGTCTCTGAGCAGCATTCAAGTGCAGGGGCAGTCTCTTTGCGGCCAAGCGCGGCCAGCCACATACTGTCGAGGCATCGGAGTTCGCGACTGTCGATCTGGTCCAAAAACAGCCAATACTCGCCACTTGGGAAATAATAGCCCAGCATTTTTTCGCGAATTTCGGCACGCTGCAATTCTGTTCCGTCGACCTGCCGCAAGACGCTGTCGATGCGAAGCTGGGCATCGCTCAACGACCACGTTCCGAGTTCGTCGATATCGACACGCGGAAAAACCAGCCGGCTTGCGTCCAGACAGGAAAGATTGACGCAAATGCACCCCTGCCGTGCCGCCGAAATCATAAGCCGCCCGGTTTTTGCTTCAAGGCTCTGCAAGGTCACATCCGGGCGCAGCGGATCCGCGTTGCCATAACCATAAAAATGCGTTGGCCCGGCCTGGTCGTAATTCATGTCACAGCCAAGGAATGCGAGTACATCCGGTTTGAGCGCGTGCAAGGCCCAGTAGGCCGATGTCAGGGACATCGTCGCACCCGCATAGACAAAGCCGCCATAGGCGTTTTGTGCCGGAACATAATCGGGCGCCGTGTGGATCTTACGGTTGCGCGCCAACTCCGGCGCGGGCATCGCGCTCTGCGGAAAGTCGCCGGCGTGGAGAAGATAGTTCCAATCGTCGCGCACTCGCCAGGCGTTGTTGATCGCGACGATCGCATCGAAAGGCGCACGCTGCCACTCACGCGATCGCACGGCATCGGGGGCACTGCCAAGAATAAGGACGACTTTGAGAGGCGAGGGCATTGGTGCTGATGGTCTCATTCCAGGCCAGTATTCAGTGCAACCTAACCTATGCCGCCGCGTGTGTCTTCTTTACAAACTGTCTCATGGCGAGGAGCGCAGGTTCGATACATGATCCTTTGCAATTTCGCTAATCCTTACCTATATGTAAGGAAATCCAATTTGAGGACTATGCAATGCCTGCAGCAACCGTGACTTCGAAAGGCCAGATCACGATACCCAGCGCCGTGCGAAAAGCACTTGGCGTGGATACCGGCGATCGGATCAATTTCATACAAACGGCTGACGGTGCATTTACGATCGTTGCGGCAACCCTTTCGGTGACAGCGCTCAAGGGCCTTCTCAAAAAGCCGGCCAGAGTGGTCACGATAGAAGAGATGAATGAAACGATCGCGTCCAAAGGGGGAAGCGCACAGTGATAGGTCTCGATACCAATGTGGTTATTCGTTACATCGCGCAGGACGATCGCCAGCAATCTGCCAAAGCTACGCAGTTGATGGAGAATTTGAGCAGTGAAATCCCAGGATTTTTGCCGCTCGTAGCACTTGTCGAAATTGTCTGGGTGTTGGCGGGCAGGTATGCGGCCAGCAAGGCGGATATTATCAAAATTATCGAGACGCTACTGAGGACCAAGGAACTCTATCTCGAGCAGTCTGAAACAGTATGGAGGGCCCTTCGGGCATTTGCGTCGTCGAATGCAGACTTTGCCGATTGTCTGATCGAACGCAGTTGCGACAATGCAAAATGTACCTATGCGGCAACCTTCGATGCTAAAGCGGCAAAGACGGCTGGCATGCGATTAATCGACTAGCCCATAAAAAAGCCCCGCCGAAGCGGGGCCTTACATGATCGACGGGCCGCTTACTTGGCCTTGCCGTAAAGCTCTTCGACATATTCCCAGTTGATCAGATTATCGACGAACGCTTCCAGATATTTCGGCCGAGCGTTGCGATAATCGATGTAATAGGAATGTTCCCAAACGTCGACGCCGAGGATTGGCGTTGCGCCATGAACCAGCGGGTTCTCGCCATTCGGCGTCTTCGAAATTTCGAGCTTGCCGTTCTTGACGGAGAGCCAGGCCCAACCGGAGCCGAATTGCGTGGTGCCGGCAGCGATGAAATCGGTGCGGAACTTGTCATAGCCGCCGAGATCGGATTCGACGGCCTTTTCAAGTGCGCCCGGAAGCTTCTTGCCGCCGCCGCCCTTCTTCAGCCAATGCCAGAAATGCAGATGGTTGTAATGCTGGCCGGCATTGTTGAAGAGGCCGGCATTCTTGCCGTAGGACTGCTTGACGATCTCTTCGACCGAAAGATTTTCGAGACCGGCTTCGGCAGCCAGTTTGTTGCCGTTGTCAACGTAAGCCTTATGGTGCTTATCATGGTGATATTCGAGCGTTTCGCGCGACATATAGGGTGCGAGCGCGTCGTAATCATACGGCAGTGCGGGCAATTCGAAAGCCATGGAAGTCTCCTCTTCGATTCAATTGTGACTGGATTGGCTACCGGGGAGGGGCCCCGGAATGGGATGGTCGCCAATCCTGACAAAACCTGCGTTCGTTACATAGGTCCGTATTTCTTCAGGAGCAATGCGAAACGGATCAATATTTCAGATCCGGCCAATTCGGGAGCTAAATTTTCGGCGTGGAGTGTGCGTACTCCCAATAAAGCTCCCGGGCTTTTTTGGCGATCGGACCCGGTTGAAGATCGCGGTCTTCGATACGGATAACGGGAACGACCTTCGAATGGTTCCCGGTCGAGAAAATCTCGTCGGCATTGAGAAAATCCTGCACGCTCAATGTCGTCTGCGTGGTGCGGAAACCATAATCGGCCAGCACATCGATAGTGCGCGAACGGGTGATGCCCGAAAGGAACGTTCCATTGGGCGCCGGCGTGAAAATATGGCCGTCTTTGACCATGAAAATATTGGACGTGCCGGTCTCGGCGACGTTGCCTAGCATGTCCAGCAGTAGCGCATTCTCGAAGCCACGCGAACGCGCTTCGAGAATGGCCCGAGCATTGTTGGGATAAAGACAGCCCGCCTTGGCATTGGTTGGCATGGTCTCGATAGTCGGGCGGCGGAATGGCGAGACGCTGAGCGAAAAGCCGCTCGGCTCGATCATCGGCGCCTCATAGAGGCAAAGGCAAAACCGGGTTGAGTCCGGATCGGCGGGGACGCCCATATAGCCGCCATGCTCGCCCCAGTACATTGGCCGGATATAGACGGCGGTGTTGCCATCGAATTTCTTCAGGCCATCCTTGGCGAGACCGATGATTTCCTCGGTGCTCATGGTCGGCATCAACCCCATGGCGATGGCCGATGTGTTGACCCGGGCAGCGTGCTTGTCGAGATCGGGCGAAACCCCTTCGAACCAGCGCCCGCCATCGAAGACCGTCGAGGCCAGCCACATCGCATGGCTGCGCGGGCCGATCAGGGGCACATTTCCTTCGTACCAGTCGCCATCGACATAGGTCCATGTCACTGTTTGGGCTTGAGTATTGACCGCCATGATACTGATTCCGTCCCGCTGGTAATTTTTGCCATCGAAGTGCTATTTTACACCAACGTCAATGCGCCGAATCCAAAAGCCAGTCGAATCACAAAGCGTAAGCGATTTGCAACCAACACCTCATCGGCGTTCTCACGAAGTGTTTATCCTAAGTTGAACGGCCAATTCCATTGTGTATGGGCTTTTTGTTGCGGCGCGGCAACAGTCGGCCAGCCGCCTTGTTTGCGCCCTATTGTCAACGGTTAGCCGCCATATTCATTGTGCGTTTAGGCGGCGCAACTTCGCGTTCCCCATTCCCGTCACCAACCTGGTTCAATGATGCAAAACACACTTTCCCGTCGCGGCTTCTTGGCTGCATTGACTGCAACCGCCGCCGCCGGTCTCGCAGGCTGCGCACAGATCCGCGACGACAGGCCGGTCATCCAGGTCGATGACTATGGCAATCCCCTCTCGACGCCGCAAATGGATGTCGACCCGGCTTTCGCTTCGTTTCAATCCATGTATTCGGCACGCGAAGATGACGGCTATCAACTGCCGGCGATCCCGATCGAAAAAATGGACAAGCGCTATCTTCGGCAGATCGTGCAGGATCCGACCGGCGAACAGCCGGGGACGATCGTCGTCGATACGACCGACAAATTCCTTTATCAGGTGCGCGAAGGCGGACAGGCGATCCGCTACGGCGTTGGTATCGGCAAGGAAGGTTTCGCCTGGTCG
Organism: Candidatus Phyllobacterium onerii; assembly: GCF_028331445.1. GTDB lineage: Bacteria > Pseudomonadota > Alphaproteobacteria > Rhizobiales > Rhizobiaceae > Phyllobacterium > Phyllobacterium onerii. Next base: position 567,250 of record NZ_JAQMHX010000001.1, read on the forward strand.
GGGCGCGCTGTCGTCCAGTGGAAGCGCCACTGGCCGACCTGGACGCCGCCAGATGAAATGGTCGCCCGCCAACCGGAACTGGTGCAGTACAGCGCCAGAAATGGCGGCATGCAGCCGGGACTTAAAAACCCGCTCGGCGCTCGGGCGCTTTACCTCTTCAAGGATGGTGTCGATACGCTCTACCGCCTGCACGGTTCGCCGGAATGGTGGTCCATCGGCAAGGCCGTCTCATCCGGTTGCGTGCGCCTGATCAACCAGGACATCATCGACCTTTATGACCGCGTGCCGAACAAGACGCCGGTTCTCGTGACATAAGTTTACGCTCGATATACAGATCGAAAGGTCGGTGGATCGCTCCACCGGCCCTTTTTACCAACTATATGCAGGATCGAGGAGCTACATCCGGCGCCGCGAACCTCGCGGCAGACCTATCTCTTCTTGCAACTGATCAGCACGGAGTTTCCATCGGTGTATTTGCTGCGCAAGGTGTAGAGCCAGCCTTGACACTCTTGCATCGAGGTGAAGCAACGAAAGAACGAGACCGTCGTATTGTCGCCGCCCATGGAAAGGATGGGGTTGTCTGTCGTGCCGGTATATTGCCCGAGGATGATCCCGGAGCCGCGCGGCGGCGTGTTGCAGCGCTGGCCGGCATATTCGCTGACATTCTTGCGAACAGCCTGTGCTTGCGACATGCCGGTGAAAGCAAGAATGGGCTGCGCCAGGAAACCGAGGCCGAGTAACAGGGCGAATGCGCTTCTCTTCATTTACAATCTCCGAGGCTATTCAAGAACAAACCCAAGCGTCCGAATTCCCTGAGAGCCTGAACGTAAATTCGCCAAGGCAGGCTGCAGATGGCGCTTTCCTGCGCTCCGATGCTCACGTGTCAGGCTCTGAGCGGGCGTCGTGTATTTATAGCTCATTTCAACGCGCAGGTAAGTGCGCGGACGCCGCAGCACGGCGAAGTGAAAGGCACGTGAGACGCTAACGTCCTGCTGTCAGTACCTTCTGACAGGTCGGTGACAAGCGGGCGAGATTGTTCCTCAGGCATGCAATACCGCGCCCCCCGCCCAAGGCGACCGAACTGCAGAGCCTCCGGAAATCAGGGCCGCACGATTGGCGCACGATCATCATCTCCTGGCGTGGCGTGAAAGACGGCGCGGGCATCGCTGTCGCGGCGGGTGCAGCTGCGGCGGGAGCAGTCGCGGTTGCGGCCGGGGCGGTTGCGGCCGGGGCGGTTGCCGTGCCGGTTGAAGATGCCGCCGGCGCGGATTTTGCTCCACCGATCGCCGCTAGTGCGGACTGACAAGCGGCCGAAAGTGACGAGTTATGCTGCTGCAGACAGGTGAGCGCGGCTTTGCCTCCCGGTTGCACACCCGAACATTGCGCCATGAAATCGGATCGGCAGGCGGATTTGATGGCGCTCTGCTGCGCTGCGGTTGGTTGCTGGGCGGCTGCGGCACCGGCGAAAACGCCGGCCATACAAAGCATGGTTATAAACAGGCCGCCTCTGCGGTCTGTATATTTTCTGGTTTCTTCGAACATCGAACCTCTCCCTGGGGAATGCGATCCCGGGGAGAAGTTGACATGCAGGACGGGCGAAGGACAGTACGTAACTGTTACTACAGACCCTCGCGGCAAGCGCCACGTGCACGTCCTTTCAGCTCAAACGCCAGCTTTTCCGACCAGCTTCAGCGCATAGGCATAGACATAGGCGACCTCTTCCAATCGCGAGAAGCGCCCCGAGGCACCGGCATGTCCGGCATCCATATTGATGCGGAAAAGCACCGGATTTTCGTCCGTCTTGATCTCCCGCAGCTTTGCCACCCATTTCGCCGGTTCCCAGTAGGTCACACGCGGGTCGGTGAGGCCAGCGACGGCAAGGATCGGCGGATAAGCCTGCGCGACGATGTTGTCATAGGGCGAATAGGAGGCCATGTAGGCGTAGTCGGTGGCAGAGGTGATGGGATTGCCCCATTCGGTCCATTCCGGTGGGGTGAGCGGCAGCGTGTCGTCGAGCATGGTATTGATGACATCGACGAAGGGCACTTCGGCAATGACGCCGCCAAAATTGCCTGGCGCCATGTTGGCGATGGCCCCCATCAACAAGCCGCCCGCCGAACCACCCTGCGCGACGATGCGGTCATGGCTGGTGAACCCTGCCGCGACGAGGTGTTCGGACGCGGCGATGAAATCGGTGAAGGTGTTCTTCTTCTTCAGACGCTTGCCGTTTTCGTACCAGTCATAGCCTTTGTCCTTGCCACCGCGGATATGGGCTATGGCATAGATGAAGCCACGATCGGCGAGGGACAGGCAATTGGTGTTGAAGCTTGCCGGAATGGTGATGCCATAGGAGCCATAGCCGTAAAGCAGGCAAGGGGCCGAGCCGTCGATCTTTGTGTCGCGATGATAGACGATTGAGATGGGAACAATCTCGCCATCCAGCGCCGGGGCGAGCAGGCGGCGCGTGATGTAGTCGTCCGGATTGTGCCCGGAAGGAACTTCCTGCGTTTTTAGAAGCGTGCGCTCGCGCGTGCGCATATTGTAATCGTAGAGCTGGGTCGGCGTGGTCATGGACGAATAGGAGAAGCGGATGATCTCCGTATCATATTCGGCGCTGCCCTGCAGACCAAGCGCATAGGCTTCTTCATCAAACGATATCGAATGTTGCTCGCCCGAATGGCGGTCGCGGATCATGATGCGCGGCAAGCCGTTCTCACGCTCGAGCCAGACGAGATGATTGCTGTAGGCCGAGTGGCCGAGGAGCAGGCGTCCGGCCTTGTGGGCAACGACCTCGGTCCAGTTTGCCTTTTCCGGCGCGTTCACCGGCGCGCTCATGATCTTGAAATCCTTGGCGCCATCGGCATTCGTAAGGATGTAGAAGACATCGCCGCCCTCGGTAAGGCTGTATTCGACGCCTGTCTGCCGTTCGATGACGAGTTTCGGTTCGGCGGTATCGTCATTGGCCGGCAGCAGCCACATTTCCGAGGTTTCGTGATCGTGGATATCGATGAAAACAAAATCATTGAGCGTGCTACCACCGACGCCGAGGAAGAAACCGGGGTCTTTCTCCTCGTGGATCAGGCGGTCCTCGCTCTCGGGCTGGCCGAGCTTATGGTAGAACAGGCGGGACGGGCGATGATTGGCATCGACGCGTGTATAATAAAAGCCATTCGACTGGGCATTCCACACGCCACCACCGGATGTATCGCTGACCGTCTCGGCGGTATCCTGAAGGGTCGCGAGATCGCGCACCTTCAGCGTGAAGAACTCTGAACCCTTGTCATCGAAGCCCCAGATCATCTTGCTGTGATCGGGAGAGTGATCCGCCGAGGCAAGCCGGAAATAGGCCTTGCCTTCGCCTTCGAGATCGCCGTCAAGCAGCATGGTCTCCGCGCCGCCATCGCGCGGCGTACGGAAAAAGCGGGGCTGCTGGCCGCCGGTCTTGTAGGAGGTTCCGTAGGCGTACGGCCCGTCTTTGGACGGAACCGAGGAATCATCCTCCTTGATCCGGCCCTTCATCTCGTCGAAAAGCCTCACCTGAAGATCCTTGGTGTCGGCCATCAACGATGACTGGTAAGCGTTTTCCGCTTCGAGATGGGTGCGAATCGCCGGATCCAGCGTGGAAGGGTCGCGAAAAACGTCCTGCCAGTTGTCAGCACGCATCCAGGCGTAATCGTCTGTGCGGGTGATGCCGTGGCGCGTATCGGATATGGGGCGCTTGTCGGATTGCGGCGCAGGGATGCTCAAAAAACGGGACGGATTGGTCATGGAAAAAACTTTCGACAGTGACCCGGCGGATCGAAGAATCCGCCGGAGGGGGCAATCGTTAAGAGGTGTAAAGCAAGTTACCGGCTGGTCAATCCTGATCAAAGACTAACGCATTGCCATTCATGCAATAACGCAGGCCGGCAGGGGGAGGGCCGTCCGGGAACACATGGCCGAGATGCGCATCGCAATCCGCACATTTTATTTCCGTTCTCACCATGCCATAGGAGCGATCCTCGATCGCATTGACCGCATCAGGCTCGATAGGGGCAGTGAAACTCGGCCAGCCGGTGCCGGATTCATATTTGGTTTCAGAGCGATAGAGCGGACGATCGCAGCAGACGCACTTGTATAGTCCCTTGAGTTTGCTGTCGAAGTTCGGACTGGAAAAGGCGCGCTCCGTCCCGTGATTTCTGGTGATCTGATATTGTTCCGGCGTGAGCTGTTCACGCCACTCGGCGTCTGTTTTAACGACCTTGAATGTCTTTGTGTTCATCGTTGGTTCCTTTTTGTCCAAATGTAGGGATGAACACTACACATCGCAATATCTGTTATTATAGAATGCTTCAAGTATTGCGCGGCATTCCTCATTTTTGCCATTTTTTGTCTTAGTGGTATGCCGCAAATCCTTTTGCATACGCATTCTTGTTACTGCGTGGGCATTCAGGTTCCGGCTTTCTTGGGTCTATCTCCTGCTGCTTACGGTTAATCTCTGTCCTGGGGATTATTTGAAATATTTCTTTCGTAGGCAAAGTATTGATTTGACATTTTCAACGAAATCCGGAATAGATTGTTACCAATGGCGTAGGAGACTTCGCCTGTTATCGACTTTATATTGGTGATTTTAATCTACCTATCCAGATTTCAAATTAGACGAAGGAATTGGACTTAGATGACCACGTTCGACAATTCAAACACAACTGGTAGTGACGTGCTGCTGGAACTCACAGCGGAATTGGTTGCTGCTTATGTGAGCAACAACTCAGTCCCGGCCGGCGATCTGCCCGGCCTCATCTCTGATGTTCATGCAGCTCTTGGCCGGGTTGGCGGTGGTCTGGAAGCCGTAACTGCCATCCAGGAAAAACCCAAGCCAGCTATCAATCCGAAAAAGTCTGTCGCGGATGATTTTATTGTCTGCCTCGAAGACGGCAAAAAGTTCAAGTCGTTGAAGCGCCATCTGATGACGCACTACAATTTGACCCCTGAACAGTATCGTGAGAAGTGGGACCTCGATCCTTCCTATCCGATGGTCGCTCCGAATTACGCAGCAGCCCGTTCGCGCCTGGCAAAGAATATGGGCCTTGGCCGCAAGCGCAAGAAGGCCGCTTAAAGGCCTTTGCCAACCCCGATGCACACCTGATGCGCGGTTTTTATGTGTTTCCGGTGGTCCGGCATCTTGGGTGTAAGCGCAAGAGACCGCTGAGCAGGTCTTTGATATAATGACGAAGCGGCGCCGAGAGGCGCCGTTTTGCGTTTGCGGGTGATCTCCGATGTGGCAGGAGCACGACATGGCGTATGGCCACGCCGCGCTCCCGTCAGGGCGCAAATGTCACAGCACGAAATCAGCCGCCGACCAACTGGTCTGATGGTTGACCAGCACAGCCAGATCGGCAGTACCGTTGCCGTTAGTGTCGAGTTCCATTCGGTCAAAGCCCGCTGTTCCCGACGGGACGACGACATGCACCTGCCCGGCGACACCGGTGAAACCGCCGGTGACGAAGGTGGCCGTGCCGGTAAAAGCCGACAGGTCGATCTTGTCCTCCCCACGGAAGAAATCCGTGATCTGATCGAGCGTCGTTTCGTCAGCGCTGGAGGGACTCCCCGAGATGGCAGCATAGACAAAACTGTCATTGCCGCTACCGCCCGTCAGGAGATCCCGGCCGTCGCCGCCTTGCAGCATGTCATTGCCGTCGCCGCCAGAAATCGTATCATTGCCATCGCCGCCCTTGATGTTGTTGGCGACGGCGGAGCCGGTCAGCGTGTCGTTAAAGCCACTGCCGATGAGATTTTCGATGGATATCAGCGTGTCGCCCTCGGCATGGCCGCCAGATTGTGGACCGCTTGAGGAAAGATTGACAGTCACGGCCGCGCCGGAGCTGGCATAACTGGCTGTATCGATTCCGGCACCACCGTCGAGCTTGTCAGCGCCGCCTTTGCCTTCGAGCAGATCATTGCCGCCGCCACCCATCGCTGAGTCGTCCATGTCCGTTCCATTAAAGGTGTCATTCCCGTCACCAAATTTCACGTTCGCAGCACCTATAACTTTGGCGACCGTTGCGAGTTCGATTTGGGTGATGAGTTGTGCTATCAACCCGTATTCAATAGCGGTTGCGAAAATACCAATCTCGCCTTCCGGGGGCGGGGGGGCTGCTGTCAACTCGATCTTGACATCACCGTGCACCCCACTGAAATCGATCAAAGTGTCGCCGTCACCGCCGTCGAACTCACCCAGATCCGAAGGATGGTCCGGATCTGTTGAGGCGCCTTCAAACGTGTGATCGTTGAAGGTGAATGTATCGTCGCCTGCGCCGCCAAAGTCATGACTGGTTCCGGGTTCGATAATGAATATGTCATTGCCACTGCCGCCATATTCCGTGTCGTTGCCACCGCCTCCATCGATGAAAACGGGGGTCGTTGCGGCGGAGTCGTCGATGATATCGTCGCCATGCGTACCGATGATTTCTTCGATCCCGACCAGCGTGTCACCCTGCGCATCGCCGCCGGTGCCGGTCCAACCGCCCGCCGCATCGGCGACAAGATGGATGCCTGCAGCGCTGGAGGAATAATCGGCGATGTCAAAACCATTGCCGCCGTCGAGATTATCCGCACCGGCACCGCCGATCAGGATATCATCGCCATCCCGGCCATAGATACTGTCGTTGCCGGCAAGCCCGGCGATCGTGTTGGTGCCGTTCGTCCCTTTCAGCGTGTCATTAAAATTCGAACCGATGAGATTCTCGAAATCCGCAGTGATGATGTCTCCCGTCGCGTGGCCGCCGCTTGCCAAAGTCACGAGGCCAAGCAGATTGGGGGTCAAGTCGACATTGACGCCGGCATTCGAGGACATATAGCCAAGGGTATCGATGCCGGCCCCGCCGGACAGAACATCGGCAAGTCCCTTGCCCTCGACATAATCGTCACCGCCAGTGCCAACAAGTACATTGACCAGGGCATCGCCCTCGAGAACGTGACCTTGCGGGCCGTCGATGTGAATTTTCAAAAGATTGAGCAGATCTATGATCACGGACATGATTTACCCTCCCGAATATGCGTCGCGAGGGCGGTCGCCAAAGCGGTGGCCTGTCAACCCTGCAACTGCGCCTAAACAATGTGACTTATACGGCTAATCCAAAAGTAAAATTACGGCTAATCCAAAAGTAAAATCTTATTACATCAAATATAACTCCTGGTATTTGCAAATAAATACTATATAGTCCAAAAGGATTATTTCCGCTCAGCTTCCCGCATCGATGACTTCAATGTGTCGAGCGCCTGCTTCAATCCAATGTGGCGATTGAGATCGTAGCTCCAGTGGCCTTTGACGCCTTTGAGGCGCTCACGCTCGATCAGGCGCTTCAGCCGCCTGCATAGGTGAGTCTTTGTCTCATCATCCTGCGCGATCAATCCCTCCAGATCGGCGTTGCAGAATATCTGCAGAACCAGGCGCTGCCGCGCCTCGCTGGCATGCTTGTCCTTTGCCGCGATAAACGCGCTCCGTTGTTTGGTCCAATCGAGTGCCCACATGCGTCCATTCCTTGTTTGAGGGATAGACGCAGTATGGCCAAACACTGGTGATGTAGGATAAAACTCCTATAAAAGTTGATACTGAAACAAAAAATATATTGATAACAGGCGGTTAACAACGGGGTGCGGGAAAACTTATCCACACTCTTGCTCGTTCCAATATAAGAAGATATTCCTACGACCGAAAAGTGGAGTGAGAATGTCTTCGAGTTTGCCCTGTCTGATCCGCGCTGGAGCCGAAGCCCGAGCCGTCACCGATACGCTGAAGCCGAGACGACGCCGTTTCAAGCGGTCTGTGGTGGTCGACGAGGAGGCGCCGGTTGATGAGCGCCTTTTTCAGCTATGCGACGGAGTCCTCGACATTCTGTCGGCTTTTTTCAATGTGAGCGGCCGGGATCTGCGTTCCCATTCGCGCTGTGAGCGTTCAGTGGCAAGGGTGCGACAAGTCGGCATGTATGTGGCGCATGTCACACTGGCGTTGACCATGAGCGAAGTGGGGCGCGCCTTCGGCCGCGATCGCAGCACGGTCAACCATGCCTGCCATCTGGTCGAGGACATGCGCGAGGATCTGGAATTCGACCGCATCATCCAGACGATAGAAAACATCATCCGGGTAGCCTACGTCGAAAGCGGGAGACTGCGCGCGTGATTGAACCAGCCAGCAAGGAAATTGCACGGCTGCTGCGTTTTATTGCCAAAGGTGCCGCCGAAATCGTCGAGACGCAAAGTTTTGACAGGCTGGTGCTGGAAAGCAGCGCCTATGGCACGATTTCCGCGACACCAAACGTTGTGAAGTTCGCACTGAGCCAGGGTCTCGGGGCTTCGAGCAACGGCAAGGTCTCGATCAGCGATGCGGGGCGCACCTGGCTTCGCCGTCTCGAATGCACGAACGACCCTTACGCCGGGCAGCATCGCAGCGAAGCGATAATTGCCATTGCCGATGCGAGCGGGTCAGTGCGGGTGCGCAGCAATGACGCGGAGTCGCCGCTGGCGATGCTGCGTAAGCGCAAGGATGCAAAGGGCCTGCCGCTGATCAACGATGAGGCGTTCACGGCGGGCGAGCGGCTGCGATCGGATTTCACACTTGGCAATCTCATGCCATCGATCGGCGTCAACTGGGACGTCACCGGGTCCGGTTCACGCGCGAATGGTGTGCTGGAGATCACCGATGCGGCACTCGCGGCGCGCCAGCGTGTCGAGAGGGCATTGGAGGCGGTCGGACCGGAACTGTCTGGCGTGCTGATCGACGTTTGCTGCTTCTTGAAAGGGCTGGAGACTGTCGAGCGCGAACGGCAATGGCCGGTGCGATCGGCAAAACTGATCCTGAAGACTGCTCTGGCGGTACTCGACCGACACTATCATCCGCCGGCCCTTACGCGAAGAAGCCCGCGGATCATTCACTGGGGCACGGAGGATTACCGGCCCGAGATTCGGAGTTAATGCTGCGTGACCTCAGCGGGGGCGAGGGCATTCTGGGCCTCGCCGCGGATGCGACCGATCATGGCGCGCAGGCCATTGGACCGCTGCGGCGTCAGATGTTCGTCGAGGCCGAGTTTCTTCAATATTGCTTCGGGGTTGATCGCCATGATCTCGGAAGCGCGCTTGCCCGAATAGAGCACCATCATGATGGCGACGAGGCCGCGCACGATATGCGCGTCGGAATCGCCGACGAACTCGATGACGGGATCGGTGTCACTGTTAAGCGTGCTCTTCAGCCACACCTGGCTGACGCAGCCCCTGACTTTATGAGCGGCATCCCGCGCCTCTTCCGGGTAGGGCTTCAGGTCGCGGCCGAGATCGATGACATAGCGATAGCGATCTTCCCAGTCATCGAGAAAGTCAAAATCAGCAAAAATATCGTCAATTGTCTGTGCCATGCATCACATATAGTGATTTGAATGCTCTACGTCACCGCCTGAAACAAAAAAGCTCGATCACTTCCGGGAGACGGTCCCGGTCTGGGTCTTGTCGTCGACCTCGTTCGCCTCTTCGCGCTGGCGGGTGGCGGCATCCAGAATTTCGCGCAAGGCCATTTCGCGCAGTTTCGCCTTTATGGCGTCTCCCTGGCCGGATTCCGTATCGGCGTTTTGGGCGCCGGGTTTCTTCGAATTCTCGCCCATGCGCGCATCCAGATACTCATAGCCGACCTTCGCGACCTCGCCTGCGCGGACGCCGGCATTGGAGAGTGCGGCCTTGCCGGTTTCGCATGCCTGTGGCTTGCGGGTGCAGAAATCGCTGAGATCGCTGATCGTCTCCTGTGCAGCCAGAAGAGCCTCGATCGGGCCGGGCTGACCCGCGCCCTGAAGATTGTCCTTCGAGTCCACGGGAATGAACAAGGAGATCAGCATCATCCAGAAGCAGAACTTGATCGCAAACCTGATCAGAAAGAACATTTCAGTAGTCCTCTATAGCGTCGCTATTCAACCCTTCGTGGTGGACACTGACACAGATCCGGCAAAAACCCGTTGAGACGCATTTCTGCATTTGAACGATCATAGAAACGAACGATTAATAACTGCTGAGGGTAGGCGGGGTTGAGGCGACAGCCATGCGAACCTTTCGCTCAGTTTCGCCGTTGCCGCGCCGGATCCTATGACGGTAATTGCTTTACCGCTGTTGAAATGACACCCTAGAGGCACCCCGCCACCACCTGGTGTACCAGGTAACAGCTAATGGAGGATGAAGTCGTGAGCACAGCAACACCAGAACATATCATGCAGGTTGGTATGGGCTTTTGGGCATCCAAAACGCTCTTGAGTGCTGTCGAACTAGGCGTATTTAGCACCTTGGCGAATGCGCCGGCCGACCTGCCGACGCTTCAAAGTAAACTTGCGCTGCATCAGCGATCAGCTCGAGACTTTCTCGATGCGTTGGTGGCTCTCAAGTTGCTGGAGCGCGAGAACGGCATCTATAGCAACACCGCAGACACGGAGATCTTTCTCGATCGAGCCAAGCCATCCTATATCGGCGGTATCCTGGAGATGGCAAATGCCCGGCTCTATGGCTTCTGGGGATCGCTGACAAAGGCCCTGCGCACCGGCGAATTGCAGAACGAGGCGAAGGGCGGAGGAGAAAACTTCTTTGCGGCAATTTATGCCGATCCGGAACGATTGCGAGGATTTCTGAGCGCGATGAGTGGAATAAGCGCGGGTGCGGCCCACGCCATTGCCGGCGGCTTCCCATGGAGAGACTACAAAACCGTCATGGATCTTGGCTCGGCTCAGGGCATGGTACCCGCCACTCTTGCCCAAGCCCATCCCCACCTCACCGGCATTGGCTTCGATCTTCCCTCGGTCAAGCCAGTCTTCGAAGAATTTATTGCTCACCGCGGGGTGGAGGACCGAGTGCGGTTTCAGGGAGGAGATTTCTTTGAGGATCCTCTGCCGAAAGTTGATGTCATCGTCATGGGTCACATCCTTCATGATTGGGACCTCGCACAGAAAAAGACGCTTCTAAGCAAGGCATTTGATGCTCTTCCGAAAGGTGGCGCAGTCGTTGTTTACGATGCCATCATCGATGATGATCGCCGGGAAAATGCTTTCGGTCTTTTGATGAGCTTGAATATGCTGATCGAAACTGCTGGTGGGTTCGACTACACTGGAGAAGACTGCCAGGCCTGGATGCACGAAGTCGGATTTTCAAAAACGCGGGTCGAACCGCTTGTCGGCCCGGATTCGATGGTGATCGGATTAAAATAGCTTGTCGCGATATAGCTATTGGTTGCTTTAGACTTGGCGCGAACGTGTTGTAATCGGTGTCGAATGAAAGAAAATACGCCTCCGCGCCGCATTACTAGACACTTTCTGGCGTAAATATCTGCATTGGCAGAATTTGGTGCGTGACGCCTGGTGCATCGAGCGCCGCTGAGGTGCGGGCGATAAGGATTTCTAGAGTTTCCTTGGCAATTTCTTTAATGGGATGAGAAAGGACCGCCTCGAGCGTGCCGCTGACGAGGCCAGCACTTGTCGCTTCCGTTAGATCGTGGCCGATAACCCGAGGGCGCTTGTCGGCTTCAAGCTCTTTCATCGCCGCCATCACTCCTCCGATACCACCACCGGCGACATAGACGCCTTTGACGCTTTCATGCCGCTTGACGAGGTCGAGGGTTGCCTCGTACGCGAACTGGTCACTCTCGAATGTAGCAACTGGTTCGAGAAGATGAAGATGTGGCGCATTCTCGCGCAAGAAAGCCCGGAAGCCGATCTCACAGGCTTCCTGGCAGAGATAGCGGTGACTGCCCACGAAAATTGCCACCGAAGACGGGGCGGGGATCATATTTGCAAGAAGCCAGCCTGCGGTTCGGCCGACCTTTCTGTTGTCGAGACCGACATAACCGGCGCGCGATGGAGCAGTCAAATCCGAGATCATCGCGATGACCGGGATGCGTCTGGCCGCCAGTTCGTCGATGGCGGCCGTAACGCTCGGATGGTCCGCCGCGACGATGGCGACGCCGTCAGCGCCACGACCGACGCGTCTCAGCGTCTCGGCAACAGCTCCGGGCGTAAGGTCATCCATGAACTCGACGATCGCTTTTCCACGGATCGAGGGGCTGCTTTCAACGGCTTCCTGGAGTGCAGTTCCCAGCAGTTCGTAAAACGCCGTCGTCTTCTGCTGGAGAAGAAACGCGAAAGTCTTTTGGGGCAGATCGGTCTTCAACCGCTGGCGCAGCAGCGGCGTGGCATAGAACCCGATTCTCTCGGCTGCTTCCAAAACGCGACTGGCGGTTTCCGCCCGCACATCGGCACGGCCGTTCAACACCCTGTCGACTGTAGAAAGGCCGACTCCGGCTTCCTTTGCGAGCGTGGTCATGTTGGGACGGCGCATGTAAGCTCCATGAAATAATTCTTTCACGCAATTGTCGCTCAAACGGACAGTTTTTGAAAGGAAATATTTCATTCCAATTGTCTGAGCGTGCCTGTCGACGTATTTTCCAGGTTCGTCAGGGAGGCAGAAAATGCGTGATGGAATTCGAAGTTATGCCTTGGTGGGCAACGCCGACGGTGCCGCTGTCATAACGGGCGATGCCTTCGAGGAGAAGGTCGAGGCCGAATGGTTTTCGGCGAACGTAGATCGAAAGGAATTCAAGCAGCTCATCAAGCGGTCGGATGCTGCAGGTCTCAGACATTTCGGAATTTGGCTGGCGCTTCTCGTCGGTTCCGGGATCGTAGCCTACGTGACGTGGGATACCTGGTGGTGCATTCCAGCCTTCATTGTCTACGGGCTGGTCTATTCCATGGCCGACCATCATGCGCATGAGTTGTCCCATGGCACCCCGTTCAAGACGCGCCGGATCAACGAGATTCTCTATCATCTGAACGGCTTCATGACCCTGCATGAAGGGCATTACTGGCGCTGGAGCCATTCGCGCCACCACACGGAAACGCTTTTCGTCGGTCGCGACCCGGAGATCGCCGTCCCGCGGCCGCCCGACATCATGGGCATGTTCCTCGATCTCTTCTTCATCAAGTCGGGACTGACCCAGATCGCCTCTATCGTGCGTCATGCATTCGGAAGCCTGAACGAGGAGGGACGCCACTTCATTCCGGAAGGAGAGAAACGCAAGGTCTTCTGGTCATCGCGAGCCGTTGTCGCGGTATTCATTGCCGTCATCGTTGCGTGCGTTTTGACGCAATCGATCCTGCCGGCGATGTTCGTGGTCCTGCCCCGGTTCTACGGCGGCTTCATGGCCCAGTTCTTTAACCTCACGCAGCACGCCGGCATGCAGGAGGATATTCGCGATCATCGTCTGAGCACGCGCACCTGGAAAACCAATCCGGTCTTCCGCTTTATGTATATCAACATGAACTACCACGTGGAGCATCACATGTTTCCGATGGTGCCGTTTTATAATCTTCCCAAGCTGCATGAGATGATCAAGGACGAGTGCCCGCCCGCCTACGAGGGCCTGTGGGCCTGCTATGCAGAAATCATTCCCGCCGTCTTGCGACAAGTGAAAGACCCGAGCTGGTACGTCCGCCGTCCGCTGCCGATGCACGCCGTGGCCGCAGAATAAAACAACCGAGGAGGAAGACGATGAGCAGCGTTGATACCGAAAACTGGATCATGGCTTGCGAGGCCGACGATATCGATGAGGAGGATGTCGTTCGCTTCGATCACAACGGCAGGACCTTTGCGATCTATCGTTCGCCCGAAGACAAATACTATGCGACCGATGGGCTTTGCACGCATGAACAGGTCCATCTTGCCGACGGACTGGTGATGGACCATGTCATCGAATGTCCGAAGCACAATGGGCGCTTTGATTATCGGACAGGCCAGGCCAAGGGCGCGCCCGTCTGCGTCAATTTGAGGACGTACCCGGTGAAAGTCGAAGACGGCAAAATCCTGATTGCCCTGTAAGAGGTTTTCACAGTGAAGCAGGCGAGGCCGGCCATCCGAGTCGGCCTTGACGAAATCCGGATATGCGAACTGATAGCATAATCCGTACGAATCATTATCCCCCAAAGCGGTTCGCGAAACCGATGTTTTGCCATTCGGACGGCAAAGCTGCTCAAAGCCGAAACCCTTCATTTACCATGACCGTCACAATCGCTTGAAACACGGTTCGCATGGCGTCCGGGCGCCCGGCTTTATCCTTTCCTTAAAGCCTCATCTGCAAAAGTTAACGCCGACAGGAATGTTGCAGAGAACATTCGGGAAATGACCGCGACTTATCCGGCTCCGGCCGGATTTCGCGGAAAGCAGGAAAAAGTTGGTGCCGATCCACTCCGTCACACAGTCGAAAATTGCGGCAGGCTACAAACGCCTGTGCAAGCGCTGGGTCAGTCCGTCCGCAGCTGGTGGTGCCACCGCCGAGCGGGACGCGCGCATGGCCGGCGCGTTTCTCGGCATGCCGCTGATACTGGCTGTCGCACTGATTACCAGCCACTCGATCGCGGGTGAACTCGATGCGGTACTGAGCCTTGTTGCCGGCGTTCTGGCGCTTCCGATGATCTTTTGCGGTGCGCTTTCGGTATCGAAAAACAGTGCGTCGGTCGGCGTGAGTGCACTCGCAGTCTATTCCTTGTCTGTCGCCGCAATCGGTGTCACCGCACAGTCGACGAATTTGCTGCTTTGGATCATGGCTGCGGCCATTCCTCTCGAAACCTGGTTTGTCTGCCGCAATGACAAATCCATTCGCCTGCCGGCTGGGATTGCCGCCGGGGTGCTCGCAATACTCTTCATCGTTGCGATGCGGGCAGGTGAAAGCGTGACATTGTCGCCCTTGGTGCTGCTTGCTTCATTGGGTTATCTGGCGACACTCATTGTCAGAACAGCCAGCACTCTCGCTGCCCTCAGCGCTGCTGCCCGCCGCGATGATCGCGTGGCCGATCTGGAGAACGCTATCGACGGCGTCGTGTTCAGTCTTGGGACAGATGGGCTCATTCTCTCGCTGTCGCCCAATGCGCAGGACCAGTTCGGCATCGCACGCAATCTGCTGGTTGGAACGCCGCTGCTTGACCGCGTGCATGTGTCGGATCGCGTTGCGTTTTTGAGTTTCGTGTCGGATATGAAGAGCGGCGCTTCGAGTGCGACAGCCGAGATCAAGCTGCGTTGTGTTGCACCGGGCGCGACATCAAAACATGCCCATAGCGTGCGCTTCGCCACCTATCGCCTGCGCGCCGTTCCGCATAGCCAGGACGCAGGTTTTGTCGTTGTCGCGACCGATATTTCACAGGCCGTGGCTGACCGCAATGCGCTGTTAATTGCGCGCCGTGAGGTCGAAACCGCCGAAATCGCCAAGGGTCGTTTCCTTGCTTCGGTCAGCCATGAACTGCGCACACCGCTGAATTCCATCATTGGCTTTTCCGATGTGCTGCTGCAGGAGATTTGCGGCAAGCTGCCGGCCGGACGCCAGCGTGAGTACGTGGAACTTGTAAACCAGTCAGGCAATCATCTCCTTTCGGTCGTCAACGCCATTCTCGATGTATCGAAGATCGAAGCGGGCACCTATCCGATCTTCACGGAGAGCTTTGCCTTCAAGAATGCCGTGACCATGGTGCACGACATGATGGCGCACCAGGCCTCGCAAAAAGGCGTGACCCTGTGCGACCGCGTCAGCCCTCGGATCGGCAATGTCGTTGCCGATAGCCGCGCGATCAACCAGGTGCTGATCAACCTGGTTTCCAACGCCATCAAGTTTACCGAAAGCGGCGGCGTCGTCACCATCGATGCGCTGATTGAAGACAACATGCTGGCATTCTCCGTCAGCGATACGGGCATTGGCATCGCCGAGGCGGACCTCAAGACCTTGGGCCAGCCATTCCGGCAGGTGCAAAACGATTACACGCGCAATCACGAGGGTACGGGCCTTGGCCTTGCCACGGTCAAGGGCCTTGTCGGGCTGCATGACGGCGAGATGAGGATCAAGAGCACTCCGGGGCAGGGCACCGTCGTAGACGTGCGCATCCCCCTGGACGGTCCGGTGATCGAGCATTTTTCGGACGAGGCGAACATTGTCGAATTCAAGATCGAAAGCGATATCGAGGGAGGTTCCCATGAGGAAGCCCGTAAGTCGGCCTAGCGGCAAGCGGCGCGCTCCGAGGCGGGGCAAGTTCGCCGTGGCTGTTTTCGCAACCGGCAGTCTGATCGCCAGCAATCCCGGTATTGCCGGCGGCACGACGGCCTTCCTGGTGACGCTCGGTTTCATTTCCGCCAATGCGCTCTGGTATCAGCCGCATGTGCATGAAGGCGTGTTCTTCCGCACGCGGCCGGAACTCGTTTTCAAACCCATCAAGCAAAGCAATATTTCGTTGCCGGGCGGTACCTCGCAGGCACAATCAGCCGACGCGCCCATTCGCAAGGTAAAATCTGTTCCCATTCCGCAGAGCCCCGACCCGATTGCCGCCGCGATCAATAGCGACCCGGTTCTGGCGCCAGGCGGCGATCCGGAAGTTGCCAAACTGCAGCAGAAACTGCTGGCGCTTGGTTTTTATAGCGGCACTGTCGACGGGATTTCAGGTAAAGGCACCCGTGCGGCCATCGATGCCTATCGCAAGGCCACGGCCGCCATGGGTATCGAACCCGAGCAGGCTGTTGACAATGCCAGCGAGACCACCGCGAGCATTGCCATACCGGAGAAGAAGCCGGAACAGACGCAAGAAAAGGCTACGATCCAAAAGGTTTCGACCAGTCCAGCGCAAGACAATGCAGCCGTCGCAAGCGCTGACGGATTGTCGCCCGCAGAGATTGTACGGGTTCAGGCGGGCCTTCGTGCATTCGGCAATGACATGGTCGAGATAGATGGCAAGGTCGGCGCCTCCACCAAAAGTGCTGTGAGCGAATTCCAGAAGCTGTTCCGTCTGCCGGTGACGGGCGAGCCGGATCAAAAGCTCCTCGCCAAGATGCAGGAAATAGGTTTAATAAATTGAGCTCTGGCTATCTCCCCCCTTGTGGGGGAGAAAGCGATTTCAGCATCTTAGCCCTAGCTAAGTGCTAGAAATCGCCAGAGAGGGGATTTGCTTCATTGAACTATCCCCTCACTTGGATTTTCCAAGGATTTAGCAAAGAGGCTAAATCCAGGTAAATCCTTTCTCTCCCACAAGGGGAGAGATAATCGGCATCGACTGCATCGCCCGAATTGAGAGAAACCTCATGCGCCTGACATCTGAATTCTGGGTTGCCGCACTGGTCAGGCGCGTGAACGGCTCCGGTGCATTCGCTGCCTTGAGCAATAAAGGCGCGGCGGAAGCGGGCGCGATCTTCATCAAGTTTCGCAATGCTGACGGTTCATATGATCTGTTCGGACCCGCACCGCAGATGGTCTATGATGAAACCAAGCCCGATGAGCGGTTGTTCACACCATTGAAGACCGGCGTGGCCGAAATGGAAATCAATGACGATCTGGAAAAGCAGAAGCGTTGGGATCGGGATTTGTGGATCGTCGAGATCGAGGATTATCGCGGGGACAGGGGCGAGCTGTTTCCAGTCGCGAAAGACTAGGAAACCTTGCGGGCGCCGTTCTCGAAGTCCGCGGCCATCTCGCGCAGTTTCTGCCGTAGTTTCTGCGAGTTTTCCTTGGCCTTCCAGCGCTCGACGGTTCCCTCTGCTTTTTCCTGATCGATCTGGCGATAGGATTGCACGAAGAGGCGCAGCGAATGCAGATCCTTGTGGACGAGGCCGAACAGCCCGGTGAGGACGAGATGCGCGGCCTCGGCAGAAAGCCCGAGCGATGCCAGCGCGATCGTCAGTTCTGCGTTCAGGCCATGGCCGATGATGCGTTTTGTGCTGTCGGTATCGAGGTCAAGCGCCTTGGCTAATTCCTGTTCGAAGAAGGTGGTCTGGTCGAGAAGAGCCGCATCGACAAGATGTTCGGCCAAAGCCTGATCGCTGGAGAAGCCGGCATCGCTGTCCCGCATCAGCGCCTTCAAAGCCTCACGCGTTTCGCGCAGGCGCGGCGATTCCTGGGTCGAGAGGGTATCTGGCATGCCGCTTTCCCTGCCATGGCCGAAATTCAATTGAGGCGTCAAAGCGCGTTCAATGGCAGGGTCGTTGAACCCATGCAGCACGCGCAGAAGTTCGGGATCGGTGATCTCGCGCCGCGCGATCGCCCGTGCATGGCCAAGGCCCTTATGTGCGACGATGTCGATCAGGTCGGACGTATTCAGAACCGGCGAGCGCAACAGAAGCGGCGCAGATATATCCACCTCGTCCTCCGCAAGCGCGATGACAAGCCGTTTCGGTGCATGGGAAAATTCCGACAGGGCGGCGGCCGCATGGCGCCGCACCCGCTGCGAGGCGAGGGCGAGGAGCGGAACCGCGAGGTCCTCGAGCTGCTGCGCATCGCTCTTTGCCGGTCTTGCGACGCAGCAGAAGGCAGTAATCGACGCGGTGAGGAGATCGTCAGCCTTGCTGCCGCTACTGCGGTCTTCAAGCGCCCGAAACTCAGGATACTTCACGAACACAACTCCACGAGACGCAGTACGAGGTTAAACAATGGCTAAAATTAGCCGTGAAGCGTTAGCAACCCGTTAACCATCGGTGGGCTAATGAAAATTATGGCGCAAATCGTGCGCGCGTAGGCATTGGCGTATCAAGGAGATCAACGACTAGAACGGATGGGCGATATGGGGTTGGTCATCACATTTCCAGGCAGCGCAAACAAGCGGCGCACCATTGCAGACAACGAACGGCAGACAACTGCCGAAATCACGATTTTTCCCGGCGTGCGCTACGAGCGTTATGCACCGGAAGCGCCAAAGCGCGCTAAACCAAAACCACCGCGCAGATATTTCGACAGGATGCCGCAGCCGGGCTGAATTGCTGCCTGTTATTCAAGCAATTCCACCTTTGCTTATTAAATCACCTTTTTTATCGCGCTTGCGTGCTTGACACGAATGGCTGCCACGTATCCTATTGCAGATTATTACGCGCGCTAAGTTTATTCTTACACCATTTCAACAGAGAGATTTTCAATGTCATCAATTACCGGCACCGCCGAGAGTATCGGCTTACCTTCAGCTCATCCAAAGCGTCTAGCCCTTGCCAGCATGGTTGGTACGACGCTCGAATACTACGATTTCACCATCTACAACACGATGGCGGCGCTGGTCTTCAGCCAGCTGTTCTTCCCGAGCGTCGACCCCATGGTTGGCACGATGCTGGCATTTTCCACCTACGCGATCGGCTATCTATCGCGCCCGCTCGGCGGCCTGTTTTTTGGCCGCCTCGGCGACAAGATCGGCCGCCGTGCAGTGTTGGTAATAACACTGATCATCATGGGGCTAACGACTGCGACCATCGGCCTCCTGCCGACCTATGGATCCGCCGGAATACTGGCGCCGCTGCTGCTGATAACGTTGCGCTTCGTGCAGGGTGTTGCTCTCGGCGGCGAATGGGCGGGCGCGGTCTTGCTGGCTGTCGAGCATGGACGGCAGGACCAGCGGGGGCTCAATGCCTCGTGGACACAGATGGGACCCGCCCTGGGCACCCTTCTTGGGACCGGCCTGATCTATGGCTTTACGTCACTCATGGATAACGAAACTTTCCTCGCATGGGGCTGGCGCATCCCTTTTCTTCTCAGCCTTGCCTTGGTCACGTTTGGGTTGTGGGTTCGCAGCGGCGTTGAAGAATCGCCGATGTTCAAGCAGCTCGAAGAGGCGCATACCAAGGCCGAAGCGCCGATCAAGGAGGTCGTCACCAATCATTGGCACCGTCTTTTGCTAGCCGGCGGTTCGCGCATCGGCGGCGACGTGCTCTACGGTTTGATCGTTGTCTTCACGCTGACCTACGTGACAACCGTGCTGCAACTGCCAAAGTCCACGGCGTTGATGGCGCTGCTTATCGGAACCGGCTTCAACGCGCTGGCCGTTCCGCTCTTTGCCAGCCTATCGGATCGACTGGGCCGGCGACCGGTGCTCGCGCTTGGCGTTGTGAGTGCAATAGTCTGGGCTTTCCTTATGTTCGCGCTCCTCGACACGACGCAGACCCTGGCGATCGTGCTCGCCTCCGTCGGTGGCTTGATCGTGCATGCGTGTCTTTACGGTCCGCAGGCGTCATTCATCATCGAGCAATTCCCGACCCGTATCCGCTTCACCGGCGCATCGCTCGCTTATACTTTTGCCGGGATTATTGGCGGTGGATTCGCTCCCTTGATCATGGCGGCGCTGTTCAAAAGCTATTCGAGCTCCTACGCCATCTCAATCTACGTGGCGGGTGCGGCTTGCGTGACGGGATTGGTGCTGTTGCTTGCGCGCGAAACAGCGCACAAGCCTCTGGAGGAGTAGCATTCCCGCGAGACGACGCAGCGATTGGATCCGATCGCTGCGTTGTTTATAGCAACGGCGTACAGCTGGCGCTCTTCAGGAAGGAACCGACTTCTTCTTTCCAGGACTCATCCGGCACGAAACTGCGGATGACAACATAGCCTTCGTCCATGTCGGCCTCGATAAGCACGGAATTTTCAGCCGCTGCGGGCTTAGTCTTGTTGATTTCAATCATCTGCAGCGGCGTCGCGATGACCAAATCGAGCTGGTCGGCGATCGCGGTGCGATCGTTGATCGAGTAGATGTTTTCGCCTTGTCGGTTGTAGACGGAGATTGACCAATAAGGTGTCGTGCCGACGCCGGTGATGTGAGCGGGGAGATCCTCGATATCGAAACGGCAGGCTGCTGCCTGAAACAGTGGATCGAAGGCTAGCGGCACGGTTCCCGGTGCCCGGTCCCGAGTCACGCTATGGAATTGCCAGTCATCGCCATAGGCGGAAATGCGCGACCAGGCGTTGCGATCGGAATAGAAGGGGACGAGCAGGACAACCGCGATGTGAACGATGCCGGCTCCGATGAGACCAAAGAGCAGGGCGCGAAAAAGCTTACCCATCGCAGCTGATCCTCGTGACCGCCGGAAATGTCATGTCGACGAGACCCGAATTGCTGCCGACAGGCGTATCATAGAGCGTCATCACGAGCACCATCCGTCCCGCGCCCATTGTGGCCAGCCAGTTTCCCGGTTGAGCCTTGGGCGAAACGAGCACGACGAACCGGCCATTCTCCTGGCGGAATATTTGCCGCGAATGCAGCGCAGGCAGGCGGTCCTTACCCGGGTCAAGTGCGATGAGCGAGCGGTCGGCTGCGTAGAGCGTCCAGAAACGCGAATTGGGGCTATTGCCTTCGATTTTGTAAGAGCAGCGCCGGTCGAGTGCCTGGCCCTGATTATCGTCATAGGCATAGAAGGCGAGGCCCTCGGCCGACCCCAGCGGAAAGGCCCCTTCGCGGGCCGCCCGCGCCTTGGCATAAGGGTCGGAGAGGGGGGTGCCGGCTTCCGGATGCCCGGTCCATTGACCAACGGTGAGCGCGCCAAAGCCATCGAAACGGTTGACCGCATACCATGCGCTCAGCGTGCCGCCGCCGACGGCAATCACAAGCGCAATGAGGGCGAGGAGAACATTTCGAAGCATGGATTAGAGCATCGGACGGTAAATAGGACGCAGTTCTGTTTCGCGGATGGCGAGACAACCCACGCGGAAGGGGGCGAGGCCGATGTCTTTCCATCGGACGAAGCTATCTGACAAAGTGGGTGTCCGCCAGCCGGAAACCCGAAGGGCCGGGTGAATTTGACCCAAATCCATCGGGCTCCGGCTTCGTCCGATGGAAAGGCATCGGCCTCGCCAAATCCCTCGACCTTGAACCAAATTCCCTCCGGCAGAACGCGTCATATTTACCGTCCGATGCTCTAAGAAGTACACGCGAGTGTTGGTGCATGCAATCAAAGTGCGGAGACTTTCGAGGGCAAGATCGGCAGTTTGAGCTGCGGTGCGGCTTTCAACGCCTGACCGATTTCACGGATGGCCGTCGCCGTGGCGCCTGAAAGAACCCGTGGCCGCTCTTCCGCCTTCAGCGCGTCGTCGTCAACGGCCTCTTCAGTTTTGGCCGCCGCCACCTTGTCCTGCTTCGGCATGGTTGGGTCGATGCCCGGGATCGCTTTGAGATCGATGTTCTGATGCGCATAGTTCATGAAGCGCTGCCAGGTCATTGCCGGAAGGATGCCGCCGGTCAACTCCTTGGTCGGCGTGAAATTGTCATTGCCGAACCAGACAGCGGCCGTGTAGTTGCCGGTAAAGCCAACAAACCATGCATCGCGATAGCTTTGCGTGGTGCCGGTCTTGCCCGCCGCGCGCGTCATCGGCAAAGCGGCGCGCCGGCCAGTACCCCATTCCGGCACCTGCGACAGCATGATGTTCATGTTGTCTGCGGCCGTTTGCGAAAGCACCCGATGCGGTTTGACACCATCTTTCTTCCAATCCCAAAGGACATCGCCATTCTGGCTCAAGATCTGCGTGAAGGGATGACGCATGCCGGCGATGCCACCAGTCGCGAAGACGTTATAACCGGTTGCCTGATCCATGACGGTCATGCCGGACGTGCCCAGCACCATGGTCTTGTGCGAGCTGATCGGCGACTCAACGCCAAAGGCCTTGGTCAAGGCTACGATAGGCGCGGTCGTCAGGTAATCCTTGGCGAGCCGCACAGGGACTGTATTGATGGATTTGACCAGTGCTGTTGTGAGGTCAATTTTTCCCAGATACTGGCGCGAGTAATTCTGCGGCGACCAGTTGCCCCATGAAACCGCGCCACCGGAGACCAGCGTCTTCGGTGTCATGCCCTTTTCCATAGCAGCAGCATAGACATAAGGCTTGAACGACGAGCCCGCCTGCCGCAGGGCAGCTGTGGCACGGTTGAACTGGCTTTCGCCATAGTCGCGGCCGCCGACGATAGCCCTGACCGCGCCGTTGTTTTCAAGAACGACGATGGCAGCCTGGGTGACGTGATATTCCTTGCCGAACTGGCGAAGGTGGTATTCCGCGGATTCCTCGGCTGCCTTCTGGATTCCCGTATCAAGCGTTGTGCGGACGACGAGCGTATGGGTCGGCATTTTCTGCGCAACCTTCTTGACCTCGTCGAAAGCCCAATCGAGGAAATAATCCGGGCTCTCCGAGCGGCCGCGATCAACCACGGTTGCCGGGTTGCGGCGTGCGCCTACAACCTGGCCTTCGGTCATCAATCCGCCTTGGACGAGATTGCTGAGCACCACGTTGGCGCGGGCACGGGCAGCCGGCAGGTTGACATGCGGCGCATATTTCGCCGGCGCCTTGAACAGCCCGGCCAGCATTGCCGCCTCCGCCAGATTGACGTCCTTGACGCTCTTGCCGAAATAGAATTCGGAAGCTGCCGCGATGCCGAACGTTCCGCCGCCCATATAGGCGCGGTCGAGATATGTCTGCAGGATTTCCTTCTTGCTGAGGTTCGACTCCAGCCATAAGGCAAGGAAGGCTTCCTTGATCTTGCGGTCAAGGCTCCGCTCGTTGTTGAGGAACAGGTTTTTCGCCAGCTGCTGGGTAATGGTCGAGCCGCCCTGGACAACGGAATTGGCGCGCAGGTTTTCAGTCATGGCGCGCGACAGTCCGAGGAAATCAATGCCGAAATGGTCGAAGAAGCGGCGGTCTTCCGTTGCAAGGACGGCCTTGATGACGTGATCCGGCAATTCGTCAATGGGTACCGCGCTACGGTGGAGAATACCACGCTGGCCGATCTCGTTGCCATAGCGGTCGAGGAACGTCACGGCGAAATCATCGCGTGTACGCCAGTTCTTTTCGGTTTCATGAAAGGCCGGTATGGCCAGCGTCAGCATGAGCACGGAACCGACTGTACCCCAGGTGAATGCTTCGCCCAGAACTTCGAATATAGCGCGACGCCAGCCCGTAACATGGAAGCGGCGGAAGAAGATGGTGGTGTCTTCCCAGAACTCTGCAAGGCGAAAGCGCGTTTCGTAAAGAGTCGAATCGATCCAGGCATCAAGCCCAAGCAGCGGCGAGACCTTGAATCGCTTGCGTTTCTTGTCCGGCCCTGGCGCGTCCATCAAACTTCTTGCCTGCCCTGTGCTAAGCCATGCTTACCCCTGAAGGCACATGGTTTAACGGATATCACTTAACAGCTTCTTGAGGCGGCTGTTTAGGCTTTAATATGGTCATTTCATCCCGCAAAAAGAATACCGCCTTTGTGATTAATGTCACAAGGGCAAGCGCCCCCGATATGGAGATTTGACCGGGACTGTTGCCAAAAAGTTTCCACTTGCAATTGCGCCTGTCCGGTGGATTGGTGTCATTTTTCCAAGTGGGAGCATAGGCATGTCCATTGAGCATTGGCTGGCATTCGTTGCAGCATCGGCAATTCTTCTCGCTATTCCGGGTCCGACGATCCTTCTCGTCATCTCCTATGCGCTTGGCCATGGCCGGCGTTTTGCGGCGGCGACGGTTGCGGGTGTTGCGCTCGGTGATTTCACTGCGATGACGGCCTCCATGCTTGGACTTGGCGCCTTGCTCGCGGCATCGGCAGCGATCTTCACCGTGCTGAAATGGGTTGGTGCCGCCTACCTTATCTATCTTGGCATCAAGCTCTGGCGTGCGCCGATCGCCAATCCCGAAACCGGCGAAACGCCGGAAAAGAACGAGAAGGCCCACCGCATCTTCCTTCACGCCTACGTGGTGACTGCCCTCAATCCCAAGAGCATTATTTTCTTCGTGGCTTTCCTGCCACAGTTCCTCGATACGACCCGCCCGATATTCACGCAAATGGTGATCTTCGAAACGACCTTCCTCGTTCTCGCGACCTTGAATGCCGCAACCTACGCCGTGATGGCATCGATGGCGCGCCAGACCATCCGCAAGCCCAGGGTCCAGCGTATCGTCAACCGTACAGGTGGATCGCTGATGATCGGGGCAGGGCTGTTGGCTCTCGGCTGGAAAAAGGCAGCAGCGTGATATTCACGCCAGGACGGGCCTGCAAATGGCGCTTTTCTGCGATCCGGTGCTCACGTACCTTAAAGTACGCTGCGCTCCGGTTCTCGAAAATCACCATTTTCGGCGCGTCTTGACCTGAATCTCAACACAGCCAAGCGGAAGTAAGAAAAAGATCCAGACTAGGAAAATAATCCTTGACTGCGTAACGGTTGTCCTGTAGGTTTTAGTCATCGTCGGAAATGTGAGTCCAATACCTCGCCGGTGGATTAGCCGGGCGAGTGGATTCGTTTCGAACTCCTTCCAAGGACAATCCATGATAGTCAATTTTGCCGCCGCCATGCGCCGGCGAAGCGCATTTGCGCTATGTCGCGAATATGGCATATCCGCCGTCGAGATCGTGCCGCTGCTCGGACTGACAGAACGCCAGTTCCTGCGAGCGCTCAAACGCGACGGTCTGTCGTATAGCGATATGCAACAGGGTAACCGGCAGTTGCGTCTTGCCCAGCGGATCATGGATCTGCTGCGCAAGGAACTGGATACGCTTTCCTCGCTGGATGAGGGATCGTCTGGCAAGGTGAGGCTCGATGCCCTGGCGCTTCTTGCCCGCACCATTGAACGCGTGAGCGATCTACAAGAGCGCTTTGCAACAACAAGAGCGCAAACCGCGGGTAGCCTGAGTGCCGATGAGCTTCGCGCCGTCCTGAAACGCATTGATGAAAGGATCGATGAACTTGCTGACAGCCGCGCAAGAGAACTGGTCCAGGAAGAACTTCAACGAAAGGGAATCCTTGGCGCTCGAACGGGAGTGGATTTGCCAGGGAAGGACAGCGCAACAACCGCCGAGTCGTGACTGGCAGACATGGCTGATCCTCGGCGGCAGAGGTTCAGGCAAGACGCGCATAGGCGCGGAATGGGTCAACGGCGTCGCACAAAACTACCGGCCGTTCGCTACGCGTGGTTCATGCAACATCGCGCTGGTCGGCGAGACATTGGCGGATGTGCGCGAAGTCATGATCGACGGGCCGTCGGGTATCATGAAGGTTTCCCGCGCAGAGAGACCACGCTACGAGATGACACGGCGGCGTCTCGTTTGGTCAAACGGCGCCACGGCGTCGATGTTTTCATCGGAAGACCCGGACAGCCTGCGCGGCCCGCAATTTGACGCCGCCTGGTGCGACGAGTTGTGCAAATGGAAACATGTGCAGGAGACCTGGGACATGTTGCAATTCGGCCTGCGCCTCGGGTTGAGCCCGCGGCAGGTGGTGACGACGACGCCAAGGCCGCTGCCATTGCTCAAGAATATGCTCGCCAATCCGGCAATTCGCGTGCGCCGCATGAAAATGCAGGAGAACGCCGCCAATCTTGCGCCGGGCTATGTCAAGCACGTGAATGGCCTTTATGGCGGCACGCGGCTCGGGCGGCAGGAACTCGACGGCGAGTTGATCGAGGAAAGCCCGGACGCACTGTGGTCCCGGCTGATGATGGAGAACGTGTTCTCGTCAGACGTGCCGGAGCTGAAGCGCATCGTCGTTGCGATCGATCCTCCGGCCAGCGCAACGAAGAAATCCGACGCTTGCGGGATCGTGGCGGCCGGCCTCGATGAGAACGGCATGGCCTGGGTGCTCGCTGACGAGAGTTTCGCACCGGCCAAGCCGCACGAATGGGCAAGACGGGCGATTGCGCTGTTTCACAGGCTGGAGGCCGATTTGATCATTGCCGAAGTCAATCAGGGCGGCGATATGGTAGCGGCGGTGATCGCAGCGGAGGACGACAGCGTTCCCGTGCGTTCCGTGCGGGCCAATCGCGGCAAGGCGCTGCGCGCCGAGCCGATCGCGGCACTCTACGAACAGGGCAGGGTGCGCCATGCGGCGCGGTTTCCCCTGCTGGAGGATGAAATGTGCGACTTCGCGCATAATGGCTTATCGAACGGCCGCTCTCCGGATCGTGTGGACGCGCTGGTCTGGGCCCTCAGCGATCTCCTGCGCCGCCGCGATGGCAGCCCGAGGATACGCGTGGTGAGGTGACATTCACGCTATGCCGGTCTGCGTCAAATTCCTGTTTCTGTTCATTGAAACGCCTTGACGCTTGGAAATGAGATGGAAAATGTTATATTGCCCTTGGAGTGGGGAACGAGCTTTCGCCCGTCCCCCTTTTCCTCACTTTATGAATTGGACCCGGAACTCGAGATGGTAGCTCGTCCGGGTCTTTTTCATAATGAGGGTGATGCGAAACGGTAAAAACCGCATTGCTGCACCTCCAGGTTCGAGGGCAAGGCCCTGCCCAGGGTCGGGAGGCCAATCTTCCCGATGCAGCGGCTACCTCGATGCTTCTGCTTCTGCTTCTGCTTCCGCCCTCGAAACTCGTATCTCGACCACATTCATGGAATTGCTGCGCACGGCAACGAACGTAGGGTTGAAACTTCGTCGCGCACGATGCGTGGGCGGTTGTCCGCAAGACTGACACTTTTCACACAACAGAAAGAATTCCCTCATGGCACTCAACTGGCCGTGGCGCCGACGCGCTGCGAATGAGAACCCGTATCTGCAGCAGAAGTCGGCGCAGGGCTTTGTCGCCTTGCAATTCGACCGCGAGGCGCGCTGGTCAACGAGCGGTTATGTCGGGCTTTCGCGGCAAGGTTTCATGCGCAATCCCGTTGCCTATCGCTGCGTCCGTCATCTGGCGGAAGCGGCTGGCGCGACACCCTGGCTGCTCTATGAGGGCAAGACCGAGCACAGCGAGCATCCGCTGCTCGATCTTCTGACCAACCCGCACCGCGGCACCGACGGGGCAAGCTTCCTCGAGGCGCTATATGGCCATCTGCTGCTCTCCGGCAACGCCTATGTGGAGCGAGTGCAGAGCGGCGGCGGGGCGAGTGAGCTGCATCTCTTGCGACCCGATCGCGTTCGTATCATTGCCGATGACAATGGCTGGCCGATTGCGCTGAACTACGGTGTCGGCGCGCAGAAACGCACGATCCCGCTCGATGAGGGGCGCGGGCTGCACCTGAAGCTCTTCCATCCGCTCGATGATCATTACGGCTTCGCGCCGCTCGAAGCCGCGCTTATGGCGCTGGATATCCACAACGCTTCCGGCTCGTGGAACAAGGCGCTGCTCGACAATTCGGCTCGGCCCTCGGGAGCGCTCGTCTATGCGCCGGGGGAGACCAGTCACCTGACCGAAGATCAGTTCGAGCGGTTGAAGGGCGAGCTGGAAGAAGGCTATACGGGGGCGGCAAAGGCTGGTCGTCCATTACTGCTGGAAGGCGGGCTCGACTGGAAATCCATGGGACTGTCGCCGCTCGACATGGACTTCATCGCCGCCAAGAACACTGCAAGCCGCGATATCGCGCTGGCCTTCGGCATTCCGCCGATGCTGCTCGGCATTTCCGGCGACAACACCTACGCCAACTACGCCGAGGCCAACCGCGCCTTTTATCGCCTGACGGTGATCCCGATGGTGACACGCACAGCCAAAGCTTTCGCTGCCTGGCTCGGCCCTGTCTTCGGCAATGAGCTGCGGATCGAGCCCGATCTCGACCGCGTCGACGGGCTTAGCCAAGAGCGCGATGCGCTGTGGCAGCGGATCGGCGCTGCGCCGTTCCTCAGCGATGAGGAAAAGCGAGAAGCAGTGGGCTACGCCCCAAAAAATCAGGGAGAATAAGATGACACACTGGTCCGATGCCGCCTGGATACTGGCGGCAAAGGCGGCGGGCGCTATTGCAGGCTCCGCCGTCTCCCTCGCCTACATGCTGCCGCGCGACAAGAGCGAAGCGGCCATCCGCTTCATCGTCGGCATTGTCTGCGGCCTCGCTTTCGGCGGCGTAGCCGGGATCAAGATCGCTGCCGAACTCGACATTGGCGGTGAGCTCGGGAAAACCGAATTGATGCTGATGGGCGCGACGGCGGCAAGCCTGGCCGCCTGGACAGCGCTTGGCATTTTCGCCCGCATCGCCGCGCGCATCGGTGAACCGAAACCTCCGCAAATCGACAAAAATCCCTCCGACGAGAGGGATATCGCCAATGTTCGTTGAACCGGGAACAAACAGGCGATTTCTGCCGCGCCTCGAGAAGAAGTACACGGGATTGACCGTAGAGGCCGTGGCGGAAGATGGCAGTTTTTCCGGCTATGCCAGCCTGTTCGGCGAGGTCGATCTCGGCAAGGATGCGATCGAGGCCGGGGCGTTCCTGAAGTCGATTCAGACACGTGGCGCCGCCGGCATCCGCATGCTGTGGCAGCACGATCCGAACCAGCCCATCGGCACATGGACGGAGGTTCGCGAGGACAAGCGCGGGCTCTATGTCGAGGGCAAGCTGGCGAAAGGTGTCGCCAAGGCTTCCGAAGTGCTGGAGCTGATGCGCTCCGGCGCCATAGATGGGCTTTCCATCGGCTTCAAGACGATCAAGGCCAAGGCGGATGGTGGCGGCATCCGCCATATCCACGAGGCGGACCTTTGGGAAATCTCCGTGGTGACCTTCCCGATGCTGCCATCCGCAAGGGTGGGGCAGGTGAAGAGCCTGCCCGCCGACGCCATGCCGGACAAGGACTATTCCAACCAGCACAGGCTTTTATGGAACATCAAGGCCAATGAAGTTCTGATCGAGGCGCTGAAACGTTCGCCGCAGAGCGATTACAACTGCCGCTGGCTGGCGCGCTTGAAAGAAGAAAACGCGGAGCTGAAAAGCCACTCGACGCTCTATGAGCCGTTCCAGATCTGGTACCGCAAGTACAATCCCGACCAGCCGCGTGTTTCGGCGGGAAACGCCGATGGCGGGCAATGGACGGAGGGCGGGGGAGGCGTCGGTGGGCGTGTTGGCGGTGGCGAGAGCGGCAAGCCGCTCCCGCAGGAGGCGTTCGATCGAAGATGGGGCAGCGATAACCGAAATGATCGGCTTGCAAGCAACAGAGGTGGCAGTTCAGAAAGCCGACCAAAACAAGGCAAAACTACAAGGCCTACAACCCGCCAAGTGGCAAACTCTTTAAGACGCTCAACTCAACTGACGGGATTGTTATACCCCGACGCGAAAAAAATTTGTATTGAAAAATGCATTAGTACATTGCCCACCCGCACATTGGATGGGGCACCATTTCACAGATGCCTTGCTGAGTGTATGTCAATATTCGGATATTGAGGAGAAAATACGTGGTGAACCCAATTAGCCGGGAAGATGCTGATGCAATCGCTAAGATCATACTCCTGCATGCCAAAGATTTTAATGGGTTTTTGATTGATAGGCAGGCTGATCGAAATGCTGAGGCACTCGATACTTTACGAAATTTGGTAGGTAAGCTTATGGCTGCTCAATATTTCGAAGTGCTCGAGGTGGTAGCTCGGCAATATCCAGATATCATGGACCGACTTGATGATCTGCAAGGTGAGTGACCCTGTCATAATGCAAGGGTGATAACCCTTTGGACTTTGAAGACTATATGTAGCGATCGACACGCCAGGTGGCGACACGGTTACGTTCAAGCTGAGCCCTGGCGATAACGGCTCGTTTGAACTGGACCAAGGCACGATAAACGGCGAGCCGATGGATACGGATGTGCTCGAAGGAGCTGTCGCCACAATGCACGCCAGCGGTATGGGCAATGTGGTGCTGAGCGAGGAAGGGGGGCAACGGAAATCTAAAACACCCAATGAAGGCCCGCCAAGTTCAACACATATCAATCCTGGAAGTGGACAAGTTAGGGGATACGGACCTGATGGAAAACCGCTAAAGGATATTGACTATGATCACGATCATGGGCAGGGCACTCCGCATGTCCACGATTGGGATCGCGATAGTGAGGGACGACCCATTCGAAGACCCGGACGCCCATTTGATCCAAACAAAGATGGCGAGCAAGGACTATGAAATGAACATCAATTTAGATGCGATGCATGATAAAGAAATAACAAAAATTAGTTACAATCGAACTTCGTCATCCTTAAATATAGAGGTAAATGACGAGTTTGGAAATGTGACATATGTTGAACTCGTAGGGTGTGCAATATTTAGAGTTAACGATTTTATTCATCAGAATGTGATATCGCGAGTGATAGAGTTTGGACATAATGTTAGTAAAGAATACTTGAAAGACAGGGTTACATGGGCAACAGAAGTGGGGGGTGCGTCTTCATACTTTGATTCAGAAAAAATTGATAATACTATTGATGAAATTTTATCGGAGAATTTGAAGTTGGTATATTTTGAGCCAAGCTTTGGTGCTGAAATTGTTGCAACTTGCAAGGATATTATTGTTCGCAATTAATATTTGACGACTTCGGAGCAAAGGAACATTTACATGCCAAGAATAATTGCATTGTACGAAAAAGAGGGAGACGATTTTATAAACCATATTGAATTTTTGCATGATGATTTTGACTTTTTTCGTTCAATTCTAGAATATAGGGACGACGATCCTGTACTATATCAGGTATATCAAATTGATGCCGAGCGGAACCGTAAGATTTTCGAACGATTTGGCGTTATGGTTGATATAGATAAGTATGATTGCTTTGTAGATTATTACGAATAGTATTTTTTGAATTCTAAAGGGATGCGTTTTCCGGCTATGCCAGCCTGTTCGGCGAGGTCGATCTCGGCAAGGACGCTATTGAGGCGGGAGCCTTTCTGAAGTCGATCCAGACACGTGGTGCCGCCGGCATTCGCATGCTGTGGCAGCACGACCCGAACCAGCCCATTGGCACGTGGACGGAGGTTCGCGAGGACAAGCGCGGGCTCTATGTCGAGGGCAAGCTCGCCAAGGGTGTCACCAAGGCTTCCGAAGTGCTGGAGCTGATGCGTTCCGGCGCCATCGATGGGCTTTCCATCGGGTTCAAGACGATCAAGGCCAAGGCGGATACGGGTGGTATCAGGCACATCCACGAGGCGGACCTTTGGGAAATCTCGGTGGTGACCTTTCCGATGCTGCCATCCGCAAGGGTGGGGCAGGTGAAGAGCCTGCCCGCCGACGCCATGCCGGACAAGGACTATTCCAACCAGCACAGGCTGCTGTGGAACATCAAGGCCAACGAGGTCTTGATCGCCGCGCTGAAGCGGTCGCCGCAGAGCGAATACAACTGCCGGTGGCTGGCGCGCTTGCGGGAAGAAAACGCGGAGCTGAAAAGCCACTCGACGCTCTATGAGCCGTTCCAGATCTGGTACCGCAAGTACAATCCCGACCAGCCGCGTGTTTCAGCGGGAAACCCCGATGGCGGGCAATGGACGGATGGAGGTGGGGGAGGTGAAGGTGTTGTCGGCCCGATTAAAAATCTGTCGAGCGGTCAAAGGAGCCGTTCTACGATTCAGAGCGGCCAATCGGATAGAGTTGGAGGAAAAATTGACGAAAACTCATCTTATCGGAGTGGCAAACGCAGGTATCAGATTGCAGGTACCGTTCTTCGTGTTTGTGTAGCGGAAGGCATTTCCCGCTCGCAAGATAGTTATGGCAACAAAAGGTTTAAGATCACCTATGGATGTGCTAATGGGCAGACTATTGTAAAGGAGGGAAGTGGGGATGGGCGAGGGTTCATCAAGGATCCATATTTCTATTTTTAAATCTATGAAATTTGCTGTTGTTTCAGTTTTGTTTTTCATTTCGAGCGGAGATATTTCCATGAGTTCCGAATTAGTCAAAGGACCACTTCCGGATGGATACCAAAGACCAGGTGTGGTCAGCGTTTCACCAGCCGCTTTGAAACAGGCGGAGGATTTCCTTGAGGCTGTCCGGCAATTGCGTCCTGATGAGGAATGGATAGCCGTCTTTGAATGGTATACGGCGCAGAGTTATATAAACAAAGGCGAGACGATCGAACACGACCTCGGCCCTGGTCTTGGTTTGGGTGCTGCTGAAAGACGCGAATTGCCGGAGGAGGCCATTCAGAGTCATGGGGATAGCAAATTTGCTGTACAGATTCCGGCAGAGATTTTGGAGAAATCGGTAGAGCGCTTGATTGATCTAGACGAAAACGCGCAATTGATACTGCGTAACTGATGAGCCAAGATGGCCGGCAGTGGACGGCGATGGGAGCGGGCCCCAATCCATGAAAATACCGCCCGAATTTCCCGAAATGTGCGTTTGGTTTAACCCATCTATCTTGGCGGCGTTCCCAGAGGTCAAGGACGAGTTCGCCTTTGCTCTATCACAGGTTACAGCTCAGCAACGACAGGTTATCAAGCAGTTTCTGTCGGATGTGCTTGAAAACGTGCATGACTCTAAAGAGTTGAACGTAATATGGCGGGCGGCAAATTCAAATTGTCGCTTCGATAGCGATGAGGACTTGCGGGTCTTTCTAGCGGAGATTGTCCGACGCATTGACTAGTCCAACCCTTGCAAGTCGTCGGAGAGAATCCATGAAAATACCGCCAGAATTTCCCGAGTTGTGCGTCTGGTTCGATCCTCAGATACTAGCCGTATCGCCTGAGGTTGAGGATGAGTTCGATTTTGCGCTCAAACATGTCACACCTCAGCAACAACAGGTGATCAAACATTTTATCCTTGATGTCCTTAAAAACGTGCACGACTCCAAGGAACTAAACAGAATATGGCAAGGAGCCAACTCCAACACCCGCTTCGATAGCGACGACGGTATACGCATGTATCTGGAAGAAATCGTCCGGCGCATAGACTAATCGGAGGGCGCAACGCCCCAAGCAGCCCATCGGCACGTGGACGGAGGTTCGCGAGGACAAGCGCGGGCTCTATGTCGAGGGCAAGCTGGCCAAGGGTGTCGCCAAGGCTTCCGAAGTGCTGGAGCTGATGCGCTCCGGCGCCATCGATGGCCTTTCCATCGGCTTCAAGACGATCAAGGCCAAGGCGGATGGTGTCGGCATCCGCCATATCCACGAGGCGGACCTTTGGGAAATCTCCGTGGTGACCTTCCCGATGCTGCCATCCGCAAGGGTGGGGCAGGTGAAGAGCCTGCCCGCCGACGCCATGCCGGACAAGGACTATTCCAACCAGCACAGGCTTTTATGGAACATCAAGGCCAATAAGTTCTGATCGAGGCGCTGAAACGTTCGCCGCAGAGCGATTACAACTGCCGCTGGCTGGCGCGCTTGAAAGAAGAAAACGCGGAGCTGAAAAGCCACTCGACGCTCTATGAGCCGTTCCAGATCTGGTACCGCAAGTACAATCCCGACCAGCCGCGTGTTTCGGCGGGAAACGCCGATGGCGGGCAATGGACGGAGGGCGGGGGAGGCGGCGCGAGTGGCAAGCCGCTCTCGCAGGAGGCGTTCGATCAAAGATGGGGCGGGGGTAAGGAAAAACCCGCCGGCACTGTGTCATCGACGGCAAATACGGCGAAAACACCCGCGCAAGCTGCCGTGAGCGCAGCGGCACCTGCGCGCGACTATACGCTCCAGAAGCTCGGCAAGCAGGCTGCGGCTACCACT
This sequence comes from Candidatus Phyllobacterium onerii, assembly GCF_028331445.1. GTDB lineage: Bacteria > Pseudomonadota > Alphaproteobacteria > Rhizobiales > Rhizobiaceae > Phyllobacterium > Phyllobacterium onerii. The sequence continues at coordinate 601,369 of NZ_JAQMHX010000001.1, forward strand.
GCACGGGGCGCCGTGCGAAGTGCCCTGGGCACGGCCGGATTCTATTTCGCCATGACGAACCCGGCTGGCGGGGCAGCAGTCAACCAGACATTCAACGCCCCCGACGGGTCGTCGGTGCGTGTCACCGGTCACAGTGACAGCTTTTCAAGAGATGTCGCGATCGACACGCCGGGTGGCGACACGGTTACGTTCAAGTTGAGTCCTGGCGATAACGGCTCGCTTGAACTGGACCAGGGCACGATCAACGGCGAGCCGATGGATACGGCCACGCTCGAAGACACCGCCGCCACGATGCACGCCGGCGGCATGAATAATGTGGTGCTGAGCGAGGGGCCGAAAAACCCTGATCATAAATATTATCCCAAACCTAAATCGGCTGGTGAGATTACCGGTATTCCGGGGTTGAAGAAGGCAAAGAGACGGGGGCGTAGAGAGCGATGGACCGACGAGAGTGGCAACATTTTTGAGTGGGACTACGAGAACGGAGCGCTTGAAAAGTATAACAACAAGGGCAAGCATCTTGGCGAATATGATCCCAAAACTGGCAAGAAAACCAAACCTGCCAAGCCAGGACGGAAAACGGAAAAATATATCAGAATCAGGGAATTAAACCAGCGCTCTAACTATGGTATGGAAGAATTGTATCATGAGTTTGAAATAAAGGCATTGAAAAGCGAGGCAGATTAAGATGTTGCGGACGAACTAGCACCCTAGTGAACCATGGTGTTGGTCGTAAACGCACCGCTACAATTATGCATTTTGGAGTAGTGTCGGCAAGCAAGATGGACGGAGATGTGTATGCCAAGAACGATTGAAATATATGAAAAAGAAGGGGATGATTTTATCAATCAGATTGAATTTCTGCATGATGATCTGGATTTTTTTCGCTCAATTTTTGACTATCCACAAGATGACCCGTTAATGTACTTCGGTTATAAGATAGAAAAAGATCATAATATAAAGATATTTGAGAAATTTGGTATAATGGTTGATATCGATAAATATGATTGTTTTGTAGATTATTATGAATAACATTAAGTGATTATAAATTGATATAAACTTGAGAGAGTAAATATATTGCAAAACGAGGCTATCGCGTAAAAACGGCAATGCCATGCAACGACGAGCCATCGGAGTCCAAGCAATGAAGGTACCATCAGAATTTCCAGAGTTGTGCCAATGGTTCAATCCTTTCATTCTCGAAGCTTATCCAGAGGTTGAAGATCGGTTTTCCTTCGCGCTCTCTCACGTTAACGACCAGCAGAAGCAGGTAATCAAAGAGTTTGCTCTTGATGTGCTTGAAAACGTGCATGACTCCGATGAGCTGAATAGCATTTGGCGTGCCGCCCACGCGAATATCGTTTTCAGTCACGATGATGGCATACGGGCCTTTCTGGCGGAGATTGTCCGACGCATTGACTAGTCCAACACTTGCAAGTCGTCGGAGATGATCCATGAAAATACCGCCAGAATTTCCAGAATTGTGTGTGTGGTTCGATCCTCAGATACTCGCCGTATCGCCTGAGGTTGAGGATGAGTTCGACTTTGCGCTCAAACATGTCACGCCTCAGCAACAACAAATGATCAAACATTTTATCCTCGATGTGCTCGAAAACGTGCACGACTCCAAGGAACTAAACAGAATATGGCAAGGAGCCAACTCCAACACCCGCTTCGATAGCGACGACGGTATACGCATGTATCTGGAAGAAATCGTTCGGCGCATAGACTAATCGGAAGGCGCACCGCCCGAACCAGCCTATCGGCACATGGACGGAGGTTCGCAGCGCGGGCTCTATGTCGAGGGCAAGCTGGCAAAGGGTGTCGTCAAGGCAGCTGAAGTGCTGAAGCTGATGCGCTCCGGCGCCATCGATGGCCTTTCCATCGGCTTCAAGTTGCAACTTGTAAGGGCATTATTGTTGGAAATTAATATTAGACGAATCGCAACATAGATTACGGTGCGCGCCACACTGCTCAGCCCGCCGCCCCAAGTAATCCGCCGCATCAAAAATCTGGCACTACACCCATCCTGAAAGCAGGATTTTTCCCCATAACAACCTTGAAACTTCGTCCGGACTGCCGGCGCGGGGCGGCGAGGCTGTGCGCATTTTCAACACTGCATTTTAACAACCAAAAGGAAGAATAATGAGTAAAGCCAAGCAAGTGCTCGAAACCAAGACTGCGAGCAGCCCTGAGAGTTTTGAAGAATTTTCCCGCACATTTTACGAATACAAGGCCACGAACGACATTCGCCTCGGCGATATCGAGAAAGGCAAGAGCGTCGATGTTCTGACGACCGATAAAATGCAGCGCCTGGACACCGAAGTGGATGCGCGAAAGCGCGCCATGGATCACCTGGAATTGAAACAGGCGCGTCCGGCGCTGGATGGCGGTGTTCGCCAGGTTTCTTCGCCCGAACACAAGAACGCCTTCGAAACCTATGTGCCGCGCGGCGATGAAAGCGCTCTGCGCGTCATCGAAACCAAGGCGCATACGATTGGCTCGGCAAGCGATGGCGGCTATCTGGTGCCGGAGGAACTGGAGACCCAGATTGGCGCGCGTCTGGCGCAGATCTCGCCAATCCGAGGTATTGCTTCCGTGCGGCAGGTGTCGGGTTCGGTGCTGAAGAAGCCGTACTCAATCAAAGGCCCGTCAGTTGGCTGGGTTAGTGAAACCGATATCCGCCCGCAAACGGAAGGCTCCAAGTTGGCGGAGCTGCAGTTCCCCACCATGGAACTCTACGCCATGCCGGCGGCGACATCCTCGCTGCTCGACGATAGCGCCGTCGACGTGGAGCAGTGGATCTCGACGGAAGTGGAGACAGCCTTTGCCGAACAGGAAGGCAAGGCCTTCATCAGCGGCGATGGTATCAACAAGCCGCGCGGCTTCCTGACCTATGATGTTGTGGCTGAAAGCGCCTGGGCTTGGGGCAAGCTCGGCTCGCTTTCCACGGGCGTTCCCGGCAAGTTTCCCACTGCCGATGCTTCCGACATCCTGCTCGATACGATCTATGCGCTGAAGGCCGGATATCGTCAGAACGCCAATTGGGTGATGAACCGCAAGACGCAGGCCGAAATCCGCAAGCTGAAGGACAGAGACGGCAATTATCTCTGGACGCCGCCCGCAACGCCCGGCGCCCAGGCTTCGCTGCTCGGCTTCGGGCTTGTCGAGGCTGAGGACATGCCGGATATCGCCGACAAGGCGACGCCGATTGCCTTTGGCGATTTCGCAAGGGGCTATCTGGTGGTGGATCGCACTGGCGTGCGCGTGCTGCGCGATCCTTACTCCGCCAAGCCTTACGTGCTGTTCTACACGACCAAACGTATCGGCGGCGGCGTGCAGGATTTTGATGCGATCAAGCTGCTGAAGTTCGCGGCCTGATCCTCAACCCATTCAGGCCAGGACGGCCTGCAAATGGCGTTTTTCTGCGGTCCGGTGCTCACGTACCAATATGTACGCTGCGCTCCGGTCCTCGAAAACCACTATTTTTCGTCTCGCCCTGGCCAGAATGGCACACGCCGAATCTTCCTAAGACCTTCGTCGAATTGCTCATTTCACCCGATCCAGTAGTTTCCGGAGCGCACATTCATGTCGGCGCCATACAATTCGCATCAGCTCAGAATACTCTGGAATATCAAGGCCAACGAAGTTTTGATCGGGGCTTTGAGGCGTAGTCCGCCACGGGAACATAACCTCCTTTGGCTGGCTAGCTTGGCCCAAGAGAACAGTGAACTGAAAAGCCGCTCATTACTCTACGAGCCTTTCCAGATCTGGGTCAGAAAATACAATCCAGACCAACCGCGTGTACCCGCCGGCAATTCCGATGGCGGGCAATGGACCGACGAGGGCGGGAGCGGCGGAGTGACAGGTGGTGCGCAGCTCGCCTCCGGCCACGGGCGGTTTGGCGGTGCGGTGGCGGTTGGACGCAAACCAGAGACTGGCCCGAAGGCACCTGATGGTACCGCGGGCCAGCTCGTGGGGCGTGCCGGTGGCCGCGTGCCAGCGGATCAAGGCAATTCATCCCAACCGGCCACGAAATTCACGGGAGAGACAAGGAAGTTTATCACCCGACATGCCGCGACGGCGCAACGTGTTGCCGACAAGCTCGGTGGTTCGCGCAATGCCGTGATAGGTGCGGTGGCCAACGAGTATGACACGCGTCACAACCCGGATCTTGCTGCTGACGTACGGGGCGCTCTTCAAGGGACAGGTGACTGGTGGGTGTCGGGTAATACCCATCAACAGCTACTCGATTACTACAATGCCATCAAAGTGCGCGAACCAGATTGGTGGCAGAAACCACTCAATGCTGCTTCAATGGATGTAGGTCCGGGGAATATTAGAGTGGAAACGGCAATTGACCTCCTGAGGGAATATGATGCCGAGCATATTGCAAGGGGTGACGACCCGTTGCATCTGGCCAAGTATGTTGACCATTACGACACGCTGCTCAAGGACCTGAGCGATTTCGACAAGACAGACACGACTTTTGCATTTGCTGCTTTGAAAGTCAGGAATGCAGATAGGTTCTTCTTCGACAAGGACAGCACTGCCTGGAACAGAATATCCGACGATGTGAAGGATGCTCTGCGGGTCACGTATTATAAGATGGGTGAGAAAACGCTGTCGAGGAACATTGACCAGAGAATTGCCAGGTCCAGACGCAAGAAGGAGCAATTTGATTTTGATCCGCATGGCGATGGCGGCCAGCAGCATCTGAACAACCTTGAGGTAATCTTGAGAGCTATCATGGAAGGACTGGGCACTGACCGATCAAAACACTGATTGGCGTGCAAGAAACCTACGAATTTTCTGAATAACTCCACTCAGCGAGTCCATTCAAGAATAATAAGCCGAATAGTGTTGTGACTGACCAGCCATACAATGTTAGCCGAAAAAGAAGGTCGTTCCGTGTAGAAAAAAATAAAATCGCGGACAATGGTATTGAAATCGCATACAGAGGAAACGAGAACAATACTACAAATACATGAAGAGAAATATGAAACTTGTCTGAGTAAATAAATTGCAGAAGTAGCAAAATAAGATGTGGAATGGCAGAAATCAAAAGCGTAGCAAAAAGAATAACTATTGTATAAACAGTTATGCTATATGAATTATGTAGATTTTTCTCAACGAGATAAACGAAAACAAAAGATGAGATCGCAATAAATATGTGCTGGTGTCCTGTCAAAATATAAAATGGTAATATTGTATAATATTCGTACCAATATCCCACTTTGGAGAATTGTATGATGAAAAAATAACATGCCAATGCCAACGAATAGAATATGAGCATAGCAAACATGATATGTATGCCAAGCATTACATCTTTTTTATCGCGATCTTTCTTGGAAAGAGCGGTTTCTGTGCCAGTGTTCATTTTCCCACCAGATGGTCCATAATTCGGTGTTTTTGATACTTGGATGACGCATGCCGGACAGACCCTACACGTATCTCGTGCCGCAATCTCTTAGTCGATAGTTCTAGTGCGCGTATAGCAACGCTTTGATCCCATTGCGCTCACGGTTTTGGTGTGAACAGCCTTGAAATGCGACGTCCTGCAGTTGCGGTTACGGCCGCTCCATGGCGGCATTCCCTTTTTGAATAAGGTTCCAAACATGACCATGACACTGATCAAGCCGCCGGCTCTTGAGCCGGTGACGCTGGCGGAGGTGCGCCAATTCTTACGCCTCGACGGTGATAGCGAAGATGCCTTGCTGACTGGTCTTATCAAGGCTGCGCGGGAAACGCTCGAGGTGCAGACCGGCCTTGCACTGATCAACCAGACCTGGCGGTTCTATGCCGATAGCTGGCCGAAAAGCGGTGTCGTCCGGATCGCGAAATATCCGGTGCATTCCGTCGTCGCTGTGACAGCTTACATCGACGACGGAATGCCGGTTTCGATTGCCGGGCACGACCTCCATCTCAGTGGCTACGCGAGGCCGGCGCGACTCTATCTTGCGGCACGCAGCCGGCCGGCACAGCCGCTCAGCGGGCTGGAAATAGATTTCATTGCGGGTTTCGGCGAAACCGGAAACGAGGTTCCCGACGCCTTGCGCCATGCAATTTTGACGCTGGTTGCGCATTGGTACGAGTTTCGGGGTGTCTATGGTGCTGCGCAACAGCCTGTCTCCTATCCGTCGGCTTTTGAACGGGCAATCGGGCTCTGGCGCAAGGTATCGCTCTGATGCCGGCGCTCTTCATCGATCCGGGCAGTCTGTCGCGCGAGCTTTTGCTTGAGAAATCCGTAATCACTGCCGACGACACGGGCGAACTCGTGGAAAACTGGGTCGAGATCGCCACCGTCTGGGCGCAGATCGAACCGATGGAGTCCGGCCTGCGCATCCTCGGCGAGCAAGGCCTGCCCGAGGTCACGCATCGCATCACACTGCGGATGCGAAGTGACATCGCCAGCACCATGCGCCTGCGCAAGGGGCTCCGCATTTTTCAAATCCTGACACTGCACGATCCCGACGATAGCGGGCGCTATCTGGTCTGCCGCGTGCGCGAGGAGAGCCGATGAAGATCACGATGCAGATGACCGTCGCCGACCTGATCCAGACTTTGCGCTGGCAGGCGATCGAGCTGGCGGAAGATGCGACTGCCAGATCTGAAAAAGATCCAGCTGCGAATTCGAAGCGTAACCGCAAGGCTACGAACGAGGCCAAGCCATGACGAGTGCCGGGCTGGAATTGCAAAAGGCACTTCTCGCGCTTTTGAAGGCAGATGGCACGCTAGAAAAACTGATCGAGGGCCGGGTCTATGACCGCGTGCCGGAGAAGGCGGAGTATCCTTATGTGACGCTCGGCTCATCCAATATCTACGACTGGAGCACAGGCACCGAACGGGGCAGCGAACATCTGTTTACGCTTAACATCTGGAACCGGGCGAGTGGCCGAAAATCGGTATTCACGATCATGAACATCATCGAGCGGTTGTTAGACAAATCGGTACTCACGCTTGTTGGGCACCGGGTGGTCAACCTAGGGTTGCAGTATTCCCAGGCGCGTGCCGAGGACAACCGCGATGGCTATCTCGGTGTCCTGCGCTACCGGGCGGTGACGGAAGAACTCCCCGCCTGAACTCAAAATCAATCTGAAAGGAAATCGCATGAGCGCCCAGAGAGGCAAGGATATTCTGTTGAAGGTTGCCGATGCCAGTGGCAGCTATGTGACCTGTGCCGGCCTGCGGTCGAAGCGCGTTGCCTTCAACACCGAGACAGTTGATGTGACCGACGCCGATGCAGCCGGTCGCTGGCGCGAGCTTCTGGGGGGCAGTGCGGTCCAGCGCGCATCAATCGGTGGCGGAGGCATATTCAAAGATGCGCAGTCCGATGCGCTGTTCCGGCAAGCTTTTTTCGATGGCGATATCCCGCTCTGGCAGATTGTGTTGCCGGATTTCGGCATGCTGCAGGGACCGTTTCAGATCACAGCGCTTGAATATGGCGGTGCCTACAATGGCGAGGTCACGTTCGAGATCGCGCTGGAATCCGCGGGTCCCGTTACGTTCAAGGAGATTGCCTGATGGTGAACCGGCATCGCGGCGAAATCAGCGCGGTCCTGGATGGCCGCGAATGGACATTGTGCCTGACACTAGGAGCACTTGCGGAATTGGAAGATGCATTCGGCGCGCAAGACCTGGCCGTCCTGTTGAAACGGTTTTCGACGAGCGCGCTCTCGGCGACCGATATTCTCAAGATCATAGGAGCGGGCCTGCGTGGCGGCGGCAATGAACTGGCGCCGGAAGCAATTGCGCAGATGCGCGCGGACGGCGGAATAACCGGCTTTGCCCGCATCGTCGGCGAATTGTTGAGCGCGACCTTCGGTGAATCAAATTCGGAGCAAGCCGGATCAAGGCTTTGAATATCAACGACGATCATACCGAGCCATTTCCCTGGGCGGCCATGATGGCGGCGGGATTCGGCATCTTGCGGCTCTCCTCCGCCGAGTTTTGGGCAATGACACCACGCGAACTCAATGCTGCCTTCCATAGGCCTTCTAACCGTTCTGCGCCGACGCGGATTGATCTGGCACGTCTGATGCAGTGCTTTCCGGATGAACAATAGGAGATGCAATGCTTGAGAATAAAACAGGCAAGGTCGAGGTCGAGTTCGACACTGACAGCTGCAAAGAGGCGCTCGACGAATTGCAAAAATAATCAGCGCTATTCGGTCGCACGCTTACGAACTCACTCAAAAGTGCTGCAGTTGGCGGCCGGGATCTTGGTGATGTTTTGAAACAGCTGGCCATGAGCATTGCCAATATGGCGCTGAGTGCCGGATTGAAGCCCCTGCAGGATCTGGCTTCCGGCGTATTCAAAGACTTCATTGGAGGGTTGAAGCCGGGCGCCGCGTCCAAAACTGCGGCGGTAGGAACGCAACCCACAGCTTTCGCCAAGGGCGGCGTTGTTTCCAGCCCTACGTATTTCACTGCAGGGGGTTCACTTGGCTTGATGGGCGAAGCGGGCACCGAGGCGATCATGCCTCTGGCGCGCGGGGCAGATGGGCGTCTTGGTGTCGCCACGCAGGGCGGCGGCTCGGCGGTGCACGTTACCTTCAACATGTCGACACCGGACGCCACATCCTTCCGCAAATCCGAGGCTCAACTTACAGGCATGCTTGCTCGCGCGGCACGCAAGGGCGCCAGAACTTTCTAGGAAACCAATCATGACAGCTTTTCACGATGTCCGGTTTCCAACGGGCGTTTCCTTTGGCGCGACCGGCGGGCCGGAATGGCGCAACGAGATCGTCCCGCTGACGTCTGGTTTCGAACAGCGCAATTCGCGCTGGGCGCAATCCCGGCACCATTATGATGCAGGAACCGGTGTCCGCTCACTGGCAGATCTCGATGATGTCATGACGTTCTTCGAGGCACGGAGAGGTTCGCTCCATACCTTCCGTTTTCGCGATCCGTTCGATCATCTGTCGTGCCGGTCCGGAAAGATGATTGCACCGGGCGACCAGCTGCTTGGCAATGGCGACGGCACCAATGCTGCTTTCCAGCTGGTAAAACGCTACGGCGATTATGTGCGGCCGATCACCAAGGCGCTAGGAGGCAGTGTGCGTGCCGCTGTGAACGGTGTCGAAAACACGGAGGCGCTGGATTTCGTCGTCGAGCTGATCACCGGGAAGATTGTCTTCCAGCCAGGTAGAATACCGCCTGCGGGCGCAACAGTGACGGCCGGATTCGGCTTCGATGTCCCGGCGCGGTTTGATACGGACCGGCTGACGATCAGCATCAAATCGTTCAAGGCGGGCGAGATTCCGACCATCCCGATCATCGAGGTAAAGGCATGACGGCAATCCCTCCCGCGCTTGAATCACACCTTGCAGGTGAAGTCACAACACATTGTTTCTGTTGGATCATCCGCCGGAAGGACGGGGTGATACAAGGCTTCACAGACCATGATCGGACGTTGCTTGTCAGCGGGGTCGCCTGCGAGCCGCAAACCGGCCTCAGTGCCAGCGAAGCAACCAACTCGCTGGGGCTTGGGGTAGACAGCGCGGAGATCGAAGGCGCCCTTTCGTCGGCCAGCATCTCTGACAGTGATATCGAGCGAGGGGCGTACGACGCGGCAATAGTGGAAACGTGGCTCGTCAATTGGGTGTCGCCGGATCAACTCACTCTCCTGCGCAGCGCGCGCATCGGCGCGATTACGCGTTCAGGTGGCAAGTTCGTGGCCGAAACGAAAAGCAGCTCGGTCGATCTCGACAAGGTGAGCGGCCGGCGGATCACGCGCCTCTGCGATGCCCAACTCGGCGACAGTCGTTGCGGCCATATCGGCGGGGACCAAGCGGGGACCGTCACGACGACTATATCGGATCGGGAGATCGTTGTTTCCGGGCTTCAACCTCCAAGCGCCGACTGGTTCGACAATGGTGCGTTGACCTGGATATCCGGGAACAGTGCGGGGCGTGCGAATGTTGTTCTCAGTCAGGCGCCCTATGGCAGTGCCATTCGGCTCAGCCTGCGCGACGCACAGATACCCGACATCATGGTCGGGGATCAGTTTTCCATGCTGCCTGGCTGCGACAAGAGCTTCGCGCAATGCAAGACGAAGTTCGCCAACAGCGCCAATTTTCGCGGGTTTCCGCATCTGCCTGGCAACGACGCCGCCTATAATTATGCCGATGGCAAGGGCAATTTCGATGGAAAGCCACTGGTGCCATGAGCATAGGAGAGGAAGTTTTGTTCGAAGCCCGCCAGTGGATTGGTACGCCCTACCGGCACGGCGGATCGAGATGCAAGGTTGGTAGCGATTGCTTGGGACTGGTGCGCGGCATCTGGCGGGCACTCTACGGGCAGGAACCGCAATCGGTTCCCACGTATTCCATGGATTGGGCAGAGACAGGCACAGCCGATCCGCTGCTTGATGCGGCGCGTCTGCACATGACCGAAAAGCCGGTTATCAGGGCCGATCCGGGCGATCTTCTGGTGTTTCGCTGGCGCGATGGTGTAGCTGCCAAACATCTCGGAATTCTTGCAGATCACGGGCGCTTCATTCACGCCTATGAGGGCCACAGCGTTATGGACTCCGCTCTGGTGCCGCAATGGCGCAAGCGGATCGCTGGCGTGTTCGCATTTCCGGATCGTAGTTAAATCCAGTGTTAATCCAGTAGTTCCAGAAAGAATTCAATTGCATGGCGACACTTGTCCTCACGGCTGCAGCTGGTGTTCTCACCACCTCGGGAACAGTAACTGCAGCGATTGCCTCGGCCGTTGCGTCGGTTGGCGGTTACCTGATTGATCAAGCGCTTTTCGGCCAGACGATCGAAGGTCCGCGCATGTCCTCGATGCGGCCGATGTCCGCCGAGGAGGGTGCGGCACTGCCGCGCGTCTATGGTGCGGTTCGGTTGGGCGGCACGCTCATCTGGGCAACCCGCTTCGAGGAAGTGAAAACCACCTCGCGTCAGGGTGGCAAAGGCGGGCAGAAAGTCAGCGAATATACTTACTTTGCCAATTTTGCCATTGCCGTCGCGGAAGGGCCGATCAGCATGATCCGCCGCATCTGGGTCGATGGAAAAGAGCTCGACCAGACCCGCTGCACGATCCGTTTTTATGGCGGTACAAGCAGCCAACCGGTTGACCCGCTGATCGAAGCAAAACAGGGACAAGGCAATGCTCCGGCTTATCGCAACACGGCCTATGTCGTGTTCGATCGCTTCCCACTGGACGATTATGGTAATCGCATTCCGCAGTTCCAGTTCGAAGTCGTGCGTGCAGTGGGGAGCGTCGCGAGTAGTCTGAAAGCGGTGGCCCTGGTTCCAGGCGCAACGGAGTTTGGACTTTCCCCACAACTGGTTACCAGTGAACCGTCAAAGGGTAAGACAAAGAGCCTGAACCGCAATTGCCTGCGTGCCACTACCGATTGGCAGGCCTCAATGGATGAACTCCAGCATCTCTGTCCCTCGCTGCAACATGTCGCAATCGTCGTGCCTTGGTTCGGCGCGGATTTGCGTGCAGCGAACTGCGCAATCAAGCCCGGCGTCATGGACCAGTCCGGATACAAGGAAAGCAGTACCTGGAGGGCCGGCGCGGTCGCGCGGTCTCAAGCTCATCTCATTTCGCGCGCTGGCATGGGGGCGGCCTATGGTGGGACGCCTTCCGATCAAAGCGTTATCGACGCTATTCGCGATGTCAAGGCGCGAAACCTGAGTGTCACCCTTTACCCTTTCGTGATGATGGACATTCGCGCCGACAATAATTTGCCGGATCCATATGGAGAACCACGGCAAGGCGCTTATCCATGGCGTGGGCGTATCACGTGTCATCCTGCGCCCTATCAACCAGGCAGCCCCAACAAGTCCGAAGCGGCAGCCACCCAGGTCAAAACGTTTCTCGGCAGCGCGAAAGCCAGCGATTTCCGGATCAAAAACGATCAGGTCAGCTACAAGAGAAACAAGGACGACTGGGGTTATCGCAGGCTGGTCCTGCATCTGGCTCACCTGGCAGTGTGTGCGGGAGGAGTAGAGACCTTCATAGTCGGGTCCGAACTTTGCGGGCTGACGATGATCCGGGATCAGTCCAACGGCTTTCCCTTCGTCAACGCCCTCTGTGATCTGGCCAGTGACGTGCGCGGCATTCTCGGCAAAGATTGCAAACTAACCTATGGTGCCGACTGGACGGAATATTTTGGCCACCATCCGCAAGACGGATCGGGCGACGTTTTTTTTCATCTCGATCCGCTGTGGGCGCATCCGGCGATCAACGCAGTCGGCATCGACAATTACATGCCGCTCAGCGACTGGCGCGACGAGGACTACAGTGTTCCAAATCCGGACGGATTTACCTCGCCCTATGATCTGGACGGCTTGCAGGGTCAGATTGCCTCGGGCGAAGGGTTCGACTGGTACTATAAATCGGCTGATGATCGAACACTGCGAACGCGGACGACCATTACAGATGGGGCGGGGAAGCCTTGGGTCTATCGCTACAAGGATCTCAGCTCCTGGTGGAAAAACAAACACTATAACCGGCAGGGAGGTATCGAGAGCACGGTGCCGACAGCGTGGCAGCCCGAAGGAAAAAAAATATGGCTGACGGAATTGGGTTGCCCGGCCGCTGACAAGGGCCCCAATCAACCGAATGTCTTTCCGGACATGAAATCGTCCGAGGGCGCATATCCCTATTTTTCCGATCATGGGCGCAGCGATCTTGCGCAAAACCGATTTCTGCGCGCGCATTTCAACTACTGGAACAGTGGTAACACCGCCGCCATGCTTGATCCGGATCGCCTGTACGTCTGGGCCTGGGATACGCGGCCCTATCCGGAATTTCCGCTGAACCGGTCGCTCTGGTCGGACGGAGACAACTGGACGACAGGACACTGGCTCAACGGGCGGATTTCCGGTGCCGCGCTTGATGAATTGCTGGCTGCGATCCTCGGCGATTTCGGTATGGCCAATATTGATATCAGCCGTGTGGATGGTTTCGTCAATGGCTACGTCATCGAAGAACCAACAAGCGTCCGAGCTGCCATCGAACCCCTTCTTGCCCTTTACGGTGTAGATAGTTTCGAGAGCGGCAACAGCCTGGTTTTCCGGAGCACGGCGCATATGGATGTCACGTCGCCGCTCATCGATGAATTTGTGGAACAAGAGGAAGGCGGACCGGTTATCTGGCGCATGCAGGAGTTGACGGATCAGCCCGCACGCGTCGAAATCGCCTACCGCGACCCGATGCTGGACTACCAGGCAGCGATGAGTTTTGCCGAGCGCCTTGACGGCAAAGGCACGGAAAACATCGGACTGCCGGGCATGATCGATACGGCACAGGCGAAATCGCTGGTTGAGGAGGCGTTGCAGACACGCCGGGCCGCGCGACGAACCGCATCGTTTGAAGTGCCCTGGAAGCAGGCTGCCCTGAAGCCGGGTGATCGGGTGAGAGTTGCCGGCAACACCTCGGCGCCGGATTTCGTCGTGACCTCCATCGAAGATGGGGCCACACGCCGGATCGAGGCCAGAGCCTTGCCGCAACATGTCCGCTACCCCGTTCGAGGTGCGCTGCCGGTTCCCGCCGATGGCGGGAAATTCGCGGTTCGCGGGAGGCCATATTTCGAGCTTCTGGACCTGCCGATGTGGCCGGGCGTGGAAAAGCCCCCGGACCAGTTTCGCATCGCGGCTTTTGCCGATCCCTGGGGTGGGACGAGCGTTTACGCTTCACCCGAAGCAGTTGATTTCAAGCAACGAACTGTAATTGCCAACCGCGCGGTGATGGGGGAGCTCATTGCGCCGCTGGCGGGTGGAGCGAGCGGCCGGTTGCTGAACGGACGGGCGCTCGACGTGCAACTCTACCACGGTGAACTGAGTTCAACTTCGATGGCGCAGATATTCAGCGGCGCAAACACTGCGCTGGTGGCTAGTTCCGACGGCAATTGGGAGGTGCTGCAGTTTATCAACGCAGAGGAGATGCAAAGTGATGTGTGGCGATTGAGCGGGCTATTGCGCGGCCAGTGCGGTACCGAGCGCGAGGCCACGCAGCCAAGACCTGCGGGTACACCATTCATCTTGATGACTGATGCGGTGGGCCCGGCTGGATTGAAATCGGAGGAGACAGGTCTTGAACTTTCCTGGCGCATCGGCGCATCCGGAGAGGATTTCACCGATCAGTTCTTCAGCACCCTTGAACGAACGGGCGGGTTACGCGCTCTCCAGCCGCTCGAACCCGTGCAAATCCGATCGCGCATAGGGGCAAATGGTGACGTCCACATCAGTTGGACAAGACGTGGACGAATTGATGCAGATAGTTGGCTCGCGCCAGATATTCCGCTTGGCGAAGAGCGTGAGGCTTACCGCGTTGAAATAAGAAAGGATGAAAAACTGGTTCGATCCGTTGATGTGGAAGGGCCAAACTGGACATACAGTTTCTCTGAACGACAATCCGATCTTGGCACCCTGACAGCCGAAATCGACTTCGGCGTCGCGATGATTTCGGCCAGAGTCGGGCCGGGTCGGGCCGCCCGCCACAAATTACAGATTAATTGATTTCTAGGGTCTATTGAGATTCACGCCATGGCGGTCTGCGAATGGTGGTTTTCTGCGCTCCGGTGCTCGAAAACGATCACTTTCGCCTCGCCCTGACATGAATACCAGCAGACCCCGTTCACCCCATTTGAAAAAGGAATTTACAATGAGCACTGAAAAAGCGTGGTATCTGTCGAAAACCGTATGGGCGTCGATCGTGACGATCTTGCTTTCCTGTTCAAGCTTCTTTCACATCTCCACCGATGGCATCGACCAAGGAGCGATCACCGATACTATTGTGCAGTTTCTGACCGCCTTGAGCGGTATTGTTGCGCTTTTTGGTCGCGTCAGCGCGACAACGCTCATAACACGTAAAGAAATATAGTGTTAAAAGGCGTGAACTTGTGGCAATCCTGACAGTCACATTACCAAACGTTCATGCATCGTTCAGACAGCAACCGATAATAATGACGCCATGATGAAACACCTCTTTATCTCCCTGCCCCTCGCGGGCCTGATCTCGGTCGCTGGCGCCTTCAACGCCGGTAATGCCTTCGCCGCAGACTGCTCGTCCGTTGGGCAGCGGGTGGCCGATTCGCAAGGCGGGACACTTGCGCGCGCCACTTCGGTTGTGCAGAACGGTAAGGAAGTCTGCGTCGTGGTGGTTCTGATCCCCGGCAAGGATGGCGAACGTCCGCGCCGTGTGGAAGTCGCCGTACCAGCAAACTGATTCGCCTGATCCGCGCCGGCAAGGGAAATCCTGCATGAGAATACTCGTCGTCGAAGATGACCGTGATCTTAATCGCCAGCTGGTCGATGCTTTGACCGATGCTGGTTATGTGGTCGACAAGGCTTCCGACGGCGAGGAGGGACACTTTCTTGGCGATACCGAACCCTATGACGCCGTGGTCCTCGATATTGGCCTGCCGCAAATGGATGGACTGACTATCCTTGAAAAATGGCGTAGGGATGGGCGCGTTATGCCCGTGCTACTGCTCACCGCGCGTGACCGCTGGAGCGACAAGGTCGCCGGTATCGACGCGGGTGCCGACGACTATGTCGCCAAGCCATTCCATATCGAGGAAGTTCTGGCGCGTTTGCGGGCCCTGATCCGCCGCGCTGCCGGTCATGCTTCGTCGGAAATCACCTGTGGTCCAATACGGCTCGACACCAAGACCTCCAAGGCGACAGTCAATGGTACTACACTGAAGCTTACCTCGCTTGAGTTCCGGTTATTGTCGTATCTCATGCATCACATGGATGAGGTGGTGTCCCGCACAGAGCTGGTCGAGCACTTGTACGATCAGGATTTCGATCGGGATTCCAATACGATCGAAGTGTTTGTTGGTCGCTTGCGCAAGAAAATGGGTATGGATCTCATCGAGACGATCCGCGGCATGGGATACAGGATCAAATTGCAGGACAGCAAGTCGTAGAGCCGTTTGAAACTCTACTGCGGAGGTCATCTGACGCGCTTTTCTGTGCTTCCGGTGCTCACGTACTTCAAGTACGCTGCGCTCCGGTTCTCGAAAACCTCGTCATCTGCCTCACCGCAGCGACTTTCCGAACGGCTCTAGGGCCGCCAAACAGCTCAACGATAGGGCAGGACGTGTGACAATCCCGCTGACTAGCTATCTTCCCAGCCTGCGTTCCCTGTCGCTGCGCGTCATCATGCTCTCGACGCTGTGGACCATCATTTCCTTCGTTGCCATCGCCACCATCATTTCGACGATCTATGGCGAATCACGCCTCCAGAGCTTCAAGCAGCTTCTTTCCGCCCATCTCTTCAGCGTGATCGCTTCCGTCAGCGTCAATGACGGCACGCTTGCCGGTCGTCCAGACCCGGGGGAGGTTCGCTATTCGAGCCCGCTTTCCGGCTGGTACTGGTCTGTCGAACCTGTCGCGGACAATCTGAAAGGTTCGCTCAAATCTGTCTCGCTGGGTGACAGGGAGATAGACTCGCCCTCGACACTCAATGTTCCCTTCGATACGTCGTTTCAACGCTCCTATGTAGAACCAGGTCCCAACGGCCAGCAGCTTTCCGTCGTCGAAACCGAAGTTGTTCTCGACGCGGAAAACCGCGTTGCCCGGTTCAGGGTCATGGGAAATCTGAGCGAGGTCGAAGGCGAAATCTCCCATTTCCGTAACACACTCTATTTCTATCTCGGTATATTTGCTCTTGGCGGCACGCTGATAAACGCGGCCGTGATCCTGTTCGGTCTGCGTCCGCTCGACCGTGTCCGCCGCTCCCTCGGCGATATTCGAGAAGGCAAGGTTTCGCGGCTGGATGAACGTCTGCCCGACGAAATCGCGCCGCTCGCACGCGAAATGAACGCGCTGATCGATAACAATCGCCGCATCATGGAGCGATCGCGCACTCAGGTTGGCAATCTGGCTCACTCGCTCAAAACGCCGCTCTCCGTGCTGGTAAATGAAAGCCGGACGATCGGCGGTAGCGAAGGGCGAATTGTCGCCGAGCAGAGCGAGGCGATGCAGGTCCAGGTGCAGCATTATCTCCAGCGCGCACGTGTAGCCGCACAGCGCGACAGCGTGGTATTTCGCGCGCCGGTCACTCCGATCCTCACCCGCCTGGTGCGGGTCACCACGAAGCTCAATCCTGAAATGGATGTGCAGTTTAACAACTACATGGATGACGCGATTTTTGCCGGTGAGCAGGAAGATCTCGAAGAAGTCGTCGGCAACCTTCTGGAAAATGCAGGAAAATGGGGCCGCAGTGTTATCAGGCTTACGCTCGCGAAGGTGGATAGCGGGCTTGAGATCAGCGTCGAGGACGATGGCGCGGGTCTTGCGCCAAGGCAGATCAAGGACGCGCTGACACGCGGCAAGCGACTGGATGAGAGCAAGCCGGGGACAGGCCTTGGTCTCTCTATCGTCAACGACACGGTCCGGGAATATGGAGGTACGCTCCGGCTGGAGCGGAGCTCGGAATTGGGTGGTCTGGCTGCGCGGCTGACACTTCCGGTTGCCGCGACCTGAATCGAGCTTGCAAGCGAGCGACTAATCGGGCCATAAAAGGCCACTACAAAGGACACCCTAAAACGGACCGATGATGAAATTCCATATAGTCATTTCCCTGCTTGCCGCCGCTGTCTTGGCGGGATGTTCCACGACGTCGGCGCCCAAGAGCAACGGCGGAAGTACGCTGAGCAAACTGACAGGTGGCTCGAAACAAGCCGCCACAACGGGGGTTCTCGCAGCGCTGGGCAACGGTTTGATCGGAAACAATCCATCTCTGGACGCATCGGATCGCAAGCGGGCTCTGCAAGCCGAATACCAGGCGCTGGAATATTCGCCTGCCGGCAAGACGGTCGAATGGAAAAACAGCAGCGGCAGCCACTCAGGTGAGGTCGTCGCGGCGCAGCCTTATCAGGTTGGCTCGCAAAATTGCCGCCAGTACACGCATACGGTGCGCATTGACGGGACACCGCAATCAGCACGCGGTACTGCTTGCCGAAACGAGGATGGTAGCTGGACACCTTTGACCTAAGGTCCGGACGCCCCTAGTCCATCACTTTTTAGTCGGACGAAATCAGCCGCGAGCAACCCTCGCGGATAACAGTTACCTGCTCCGGATAGGGCTGTTTCATTTCAGCTTGTGTCATCGCGCGGCATGTACCGCGAACCGCACAGTTAATTTTTAATAGGAATTTTTTCATAGAACGAGGGTATTTCATGTCACAAGAAATGTTGCTGAGAATATCAGCCAAACAGCGGATCCTTGCTGCGAGAATGAGACTTCACACCCATCAACAGGATACCGCAATGCTGGCCCTGATCAAGGCCGAGATCAGGATGAACGAGGACTTCCTGGATATCGTCGATTCATATTTTCTCGGACGCAAGGCAAATTTCCATCCCGACCAGCCCGTGTTCCCGCGGGAAATCCAGACGGCGGGCAGTGGACCGATGAGGGTGGTGGATCCTCAGGCTTCGCGCAGCCGGTATACATGCGTCGTGAAGACCCGCTTTCATCCCCCATGGCCTTGGGTGGCGGTGGAACCGGCGGCATAGTCGGCGGAGGAACGGGTTCCGGCATCCTGCTCGCACCTCACCTTTTGCGCGAGGGAGGACGTTCCACCGGGCTGTTGCCCGGAGAAGATGCCATTGCCGAATATAACCGGCTCTCGAATCAGCGGGATCCGGCCCTCAAGCCGGTCCTGCTGTTTCGTCCGAAGGACTGGGGTGTGGACGATCGACTCCAGCCAGGAAGACGAGTGAAGGCAACCGTCCAACTGTTGACGAACAATGAGGTTAAAAGATATTGCCCGGAAATTGGCATCGTCCAGTCGCTAGCAAACGAGGCGGTCAAAAGGGCCGGGCCGCGGTCTGACTACGAGACGCCGTGGTTGTTTGGCACAGCTGCACATGCGAATTTGAAGAAGCTCGCCAACGCAAATTATCCCAACATCTTGCGCACCGAACGATCGTATTTAAAGTTTGCGGAGGAGATTGCAGCAGATAAGTCTTCTGATAATCTGGCCAGGTACGGTTTGAAGAACACGGTTCGAATTGATATACTGGGTCCTGAACGGGATAATCGTGTATGTGTCTATGATTTCAAAACGGGGCGAGCGGGCGTCAGCGTTCCGCGAGCAATCGAGATGCGAAATGCTGTTCACAAGATTCACAACAAGCTTACAGATATTATCATTGTCGAAATCAATTTTGATGAGTACTGGAAATGACTACAACCGCTCAGGTCAAAGAGGCATTGATTCCTCTTCTTGCCCGTCATTCGGATCTGGTGCTCATTGGGCGGTTTCTCATCGTCAAGCCGCTTCACCATATATTGCGCGGCGTCTTTGTTGATCGGAGCAGCGACAAGCGGTCGTTCGAACCGCACATTGTTACTTATCCGCTTGTGCCTGCACAAAAGGACATAATGCTGGGATGGAATCCTGTATGGCTCTTCGACCAATCTGTGGGCATGTGGGATGTAACCAAACCAGATACCGTTACGGCCATGAGGAACCATATTGAAGGAATTGCCTTGCCACGACTTCGGGCAATAAAGACGTTCGATGACTACATCGCACACGAGCGCACGAAGTCGACGACGTTTGATGGTCATTTTGATGATCGCATATTCACCAATATATTCGTGGCCGCAGCTCTCGGCGATTTCAGCAAGGCTTTGCAATTGCGGCCGCAGGACACGAGAATAGAGCCATATTTTACCAAGGTTGCACCTGATTTTTTTCCGGCATTGGAGGCGAGCGAGAGGGAGTTCATTGCAAAAACTCTCCACCAATGGGAGGAGGCCACCGTCAAGGCACACAAGATGGAACATATCTGGGAGCGCACGCCCTTCCCTCTGGAGCTATGAACGCCGCCAACCTTTGCGGCGAATTGCCCTATCAATTTAAATCCATTTGGATTTTACGCGGGGGTGGGGGTATGTCTCAGCCATGGTTTTCTGGATTTCCGCTGCTGTTCTGACCGTAGTTGCGACGCTGCTTGTGCTTTTGCCATTGACGCGACGCGTCCAAGAGCCCGTGTCGGACAACCAATATGATATCGAGGTCTATCGCGATCAGCTGCGCGAACTCGATGCCGATGAAAAGCGCGGTCTGATCGACCCTGCCAGCAGCGAGCAGGCACGCGCCGAAATCGGACGCCGTCTTCTCAAATCGGCCAAGGCCGTGGAGGACGACAAGGCGATTGTCCGGCCAACGAAAAGCGCGACTCGCGAATGGCTCACGCTCGCAACTGTTCTTGCCATCCCGTTGATTTCGTGGGGTATATACACCAAGCTCGGCTCTCCAGATTTGCCGGCTCAACCGCTCGCGGAGCGGCTTGCGAAGCCCGCGGATCAAAGCACACCAGCCGAATTGGTTGCCCGCGCCGAGGCGCATCTTGCGCTCAACCCCGATGACGGGCAGGGCTGGGAAGTGCTCGCGCCGATCTATATGCGGATGGGGCGGCCCGGAGATGCTGTTGCCGCGTATCAAAACTCCATAAGATTGAATGGTGACAGTGCGGGCCGGCAACTCGGCCTGGGGCAAGCCTTGGCTGCAGAGACTGGTGGTAAGATCACCGCCCGCGCGGAGGAAGCCTTCCAGCGCGCAATGACGCTTGATCCAAAAGACATGCGGCCGCAGTTTTATATCATTGATGGCTGGATGCAGCAGGGCCGCCTGCCAGAGGCGCGTGACCTGATTCGCAAGCTGTTGGCGGAAGCGCCTGCGGATGTTCCGTGGCGCGATCAGGCGCAGGCTGCCTTGACGAGGCTCGATCATGAAATCGCCGGTGATGCGCCGGACGTCAGCGATGTCGAGAAAACCGGTCCGGACGCCTCGCAGGTCGAGGCTGCCGCGGGCATGAACAACCAGGACCGCGCCGCGATGATCGAGGGCATGGTCGCGAACCTTGCCGAAAAATTGAAACAATCGCCTGATGATATTGAAGGCTGGGAGCGGCTTGTTCGATCCTATGTGGTTCTCAATCGGCCCAATGATGCATTGGAAGCGCTGGGCCGGGCGAGAAAAGTGCTGAGTGCAGACAAGCTTGCGCGGCTCGATGCGGTGGCCAACGAGCTTGGCCTTGCCGACGAACCGGACCAACCGGAGAACAATTGATGACGCGCAAACAGAAGCGGCTTTCGGTGATCGGGGGAGGGCTATTCGTCCTGGCGGTAGCAGCAGCGCTCGTGCTATTCGCGCTGCAGCAGAAGATCGCATTCTTTCGCATGCCGTCCGACATCCAGACGTCCGATGTTGAATCGGAGTCGCGGTTCCGCCTCGGCGGTCTGGTCGAAAAGGGCAGCGTGGTGCGCGGCGATGGCACGAGGATCAGTTTTTCCGTCACCGATCATGTCAAAAGCGTTCCCGTAACCTATGATGGGATCCTGCCGGATCTTTTCCGGGAAGATCAGGGCGTCGTGATCGAAGGCAAGTTTATGCCCGGCGGCGCGTTTGTGGCCGACAGTGTGCTCGCCAAACACGATGAGAACTATATGCCGAAGGAAGTTGCCGATAGTCTTAAAGCCAAGGGTGTCTGGCAGGGAGGGAGCAAGCAGTGACCGTCGAACTCGGACATTTCGCCCTGGTGCTGGCCCTGGCGCTTTCGATTATCCAGGCTGTGCTGCCGGTGCTTGGCGCACGCCGCAACGACGACCGCATGATGGCTGTTGCGGTGCCGGCTTCGTTTACTGTGTTCGCCCTGATTGCGCTGTCTTTTGTGGCACTGACCTCCGCGCACGTTCTCTCCGACTTTTCGGTACAAAACGTCTTTGAAAACTCACACTCGCAAAAGCCGCTGCTCTACAAATTCACAGGTGTATGGGGCAATCACGAAGGCTCGATGCTGCTTTGGGTTTTGATCCTCAGCTTCTTCACTGCGCTCGTCGCCTTCTTTGGCAATAATCTGCCGCCCACGCTAAAAGCCAACGTCCTCGGCGTGCAGGCCTGGATCGGCAGCGGTTTCCTGCTGTTCATCGTTGGCACGTCGAATCCGTTCGCGCGGCTCAATCCGGCGCCCATCGAAGGCCAGGACTTGAACCCCATCCTCCAGGATATCGGCCTCGCGATACACCCGCCCATGCTTTATCTCGGCTATGTCGGTTTCTCGGTCTGCTTCTCCTTTGCGGTTGCAGCTCTTATAGACGGCCGTATCGATGCGGCGTGGGCACGCTGGGTACGTCCCTGGACACTGACCGCCTGGATATTCCTGACCGGCGGTATCGCCATGGGTTCCTATTGGGCTTACTACGAACTCGGCTGGGGCGGATGGTGGTTCTGGGATCCGGTCGAAAACGCGTCGTTCATGCCTTGGCTCGCGGGTACGGCGCTGCTGCATTCGGCGCTGGTCATGGAAAAGCGTTCAGCGCTGAAAATCTGGACCGTTCTCCTTGCCATTCTGACTTTTTCCCTGTCGCTGCTTGGTACATTCCTCGTTCGCTCGGGCGTGCTGACTTCAGTGCATACATTCGCCACCGATCCGGGGCGGGGCCTGTTCATCCTGGCGATCCTCGTGCTGTTCATTGGCGGATCACTGGCGCTTTTCGCCTGGCGGGCGCAGACGCTCGCGCCGGGTGGGCTGTTCCAGCCGATTTCGCGCGAGGGCGCGCTGGTCTTCAATAACCTGTTTCTGACCACCGCCGCCGCTACCGTATTGATCGGCACGCTCTATCCTCTGCTGCTGGAATCGCTGACGGGTGAGAAGATCTCCGTCGGCGCACCGTTCTTTAATCTGACATTTGGCCCGTTGATGATCCCACTGCTTGCAGCCGTTCCATTCGGGCCGCTACTGGCTTGGAAGCGCGGCGATATCCTCGCCGTAGCGCAGCGATTGATGACGGCGTTTTTTGTGGCGCTGCTTGTCGTCGCTTTCGTCGTCTACAGGACCTCGGCTTCCGGCGTGCTCGCCGCCTTTGGCATCGGCCTCGCCGTTTGGTTGATGCTCGGCGCAGTAACCGATCTGTCGATCAAGGCCGGGATCGGCAAGACCTCCCTTCGTGGGATGGCACAGCGTATCACGGGCCTGCCGCGCTCGGTATTTGGCACCGCCTTTGCACATTTTGGGCTTGGCATCACGCTTCTTGGCATTGTTGCCACGACGACCTTTGCAACCGAAAGCGTATTGGTGATGAAGCCGGGCGATGGCATTCGGGCTGGCGGGTATACACTGCGTTTCGATCGCGTTGATGCGGTCAAAGGTTCGAACTACACCGAGGACCAGGGCAAGTTCACGATCCTGAACGACGAGGGGCAGCCGGTGACCGACCTTCTCTCGGCCAAGCGCTTCTTTCCCGTTCGCAAGATGCAGACGACCGAGGCGGGCATCAAGACATTCATGTTCAGCCAACTTTATGTTTCGCTCGGCGATGCCGCCAAGGATGGCGGCATCGTGGTCAGGATCTGGTGGAAACCGCTGGTGACGCTGATCTGGCTTGGCGGTGTGGTGATGATGATTGGCGGCGGCATGTCATTACTCGATCGGCGTCTGCGCATCGGCGCGCCCGCCAAGTCTAAATTGGGCAAGGCCAAGCCACAACCGGCGCGAGCCACGTCGTGAGGCCGCTGTTTGCAGCCTTGGCCCTCGGCCTGGCACTTTGCTTTGCTGTGACTGGCGCGCAGGCTCTGTCGCCCGACGAAATGCTGTCCAATCCCGTGCTCGAAAAGCGCGCACGTACCATCTCAGCGGAATTGCGCTGCATGGTGTGCCAGAACGAATCCATCGACGATTCCAATGCCGATCTCGCTCGCGATCTACGCGTTCTGGTTCGCGAAAGGCTGGTGGCTGGCGATACGGACGAGCAGGTACTGGCGTTCCTCGTCGCGCGCTACGGCGAGTTCGTTCTGCTCAGACCGCGCCTGCAGATGAGCACGCTGTTGCTTTGGGGTTTCCCGATCGTTGTTCTGCTTGCTGGCGGCGTTGCGATCGTCCTGTCGATCCGCCGGCGCCGTACGAGTTCTGTGGAAACGACGCCGCTTTCAGAGAGCGAGAAAAAGCAGCTGAAGAAGCTCTTCGTTGCATCGGGCGATTGATCGTCAGCCCTTCGCGGGCAACATGCGCGCCAGCACGCGGTCCTTCAGCACGTAATGATGCAATAGCGCTGTGAGGGCGTGAATTCCAGCGATGATGATGATCGCCCAAGCGACATTGTTGTGTAACCAGCCAAAAGTTGACCGCAGGCCTGGCGCCAGTGCGACGTGAGGAATGGTGAAGAGGCCAAAGAAGGCGAAGGGCTCGTTCTGCACCCACCGGAACAGGAAGCCGAGTGCCACTTGCAGGCCCAGCAAAACGTAAAGCGCGATATGGACGGTCTTGGCGACGATTGCTTGAAGGCCGGTCGTTGCAGGTGGCAGCCGACGCCCTAGCGCCAAGCGCCAGACGAGGCGCGTGATTATAGTAGCGGCGAGCGAAATCCCGAGCGAAATGTGCAGCGTTTGCAGTTCCCCGCGCAGTGCCGTTCCTCTAGGTAAAAACGCCCACGTCTCGGCACTGGCAAAAAGCGAAACCACCAGGACCGCTGTCAGCCAGTGCAGGATTATCGTCCCCCTGTCATAAACTTGCTGTGTTGACTCCGCGGCTGCGGTGCGGACACCTGGATTTGGCATGATGTTTACTCCTGAAATCGCAATACAAAATAGAACACCTAAAAACCGTCGATTATTCGGGCGAGAATGTAAAATGTATTATTTGTAATGGTTTGCGGTGTGAGGTCAGTCTTCCTGACGGCCCTTCAAGACCACACTGACATTGCGCGCGTGAACGGATTCGTAGGGCGCGTAGTAGCTGATCGCACCCGAGGCGAAATCCTCTGCAACAAAGGTTCTGAGGTCGTGTTCCGCCAGTTCCGGTTCGTGGGGCAGGCGTAATAGCTTGGTTACATAATTGCGCGTGGTCGCGATCAATTCCGGTCCGTAACCGCCCGCAACGATCTTTTCCTCCGCGCCATGATTGGGCAGGATTTTCTCGATATCCCACACCGCCATGCGCTCCAGGTCGCACAAATGATGTTCCAGTCGTTTCGGTTCGGCGACGTAAGTGATCGGCTCTTCGAGCGCATCGCCGGCCAGCATCAGCTTGCTCTGCGGCAGGATCAGCATCGTCCCGTCATGACTGTGAATGTCGACGTGACGCAGTTGCACATCAATATCGCCGATCTTCAAGTTCAGCTCTGTCTCAAACGTGCTGTTCGGCATGATGAGCGGTTTGATAGGCGGGTTGTCGTTCTCCAGCCGCTGACAATTGTCGCGCATTGCCTGTGCCGTCAACTCATTGGCGATGATCTTGCAGTCAGCAAAGACTTCGTTTCCGGCCACGTGATCCACGTGCCAGTGGCTGAGCACAACCCGGATATTGCTGGCCCCGGCATCTTCTAGCGTCTTACGGATAATCCTCGCATGGGGCAGCGAAATGCTGGTGTCGTAGACCAGCGCTTCGCCGCCAGACACGATCGCGTAGGAACAAACGCCCAGTGAGTAGGCGCCGTCGTCAAGCCAGTTTGGCTTGTCCGAGTAAGCCCGCACGCCTTCCATCCGGCCATCATAGAAGGCGAGAACCCCCGGATGGGGCTGGTGAACGCGCATAGTCGATCCGAGCGGCGGCATGATGATTAAACTCCAAATGATGACAATGACTAACCGAAATGCTCGGCGAAAGGCGAAGAATTCAACTTACAGTATATGGATTGGTGCAACAACGGATCAAATACTGTCAGAAAATAAAAAAATTACGCGTGTAAACTAATTATTTTCATTGCGTCAGATATCGGATTGCTATATCTGGGCGACATAGAATTTTTAATATTACATTAAGAGTCGGTGCCGCTGCTCGTATATTTTGCAGTTCGTATTACAGTTCATATCTTAAACATCTGTGTCTGCATCCTAAAGTTGCAATATATTTTAGAAGTACACCGTTTTGCGAGCATACGTTGCTCGAAAAGAGATATTTAGAGAGAGTTAATATGAGAAATTTGATACTAAAAATAGATTCATTAACCAAGTCATACTGCTGGAAATTGGCGAGTATTGAAAGGGAACGTCGCAACCGTCCTGAGCGACGGCGCCTGATAGCGCTCCTGCGCATGGCTTGCCGCGTGATTGGTCTGCGGCGAACCAGAGTTTCCGCACAACGGGGTCCGATTGGGTATTCGGTGCCTATGACTGCTGCCATCGCGGCTTTGGTCGTCTGTCTGAATCAAACGGCGGACGCCGCGGGCATCTACATCAACGACAACACAGATTGGGGCTGTACGATAGTCGAGGACGGTGGCGGCGCCGCAAGCCAATCCAGTTCAATGGTCGGTCAAGCTTGCGCTCCGGGCGATAAGGCAAGTCAGACCGACCGCGTCTTGTTTTACGGGCCCCGGAATGCAGGTCCGACGGCCCTCTCGATCGGTTCAGAACTCTACGTCAATGGCGGGTTCATCGGTCTAAACAACCAGACGACAAAATCCATGGCCATTGGCAATACCACCACGAGGGCAGAGGGTGTCGATTCAATCACAATTGGCAACGGTGCAACAACAATGCCCCGAAACGCAATCGCGATCGGGACCAATGCACAGGCGGGATGGACGGGCACTTTCGCCGACGATCCCGATAGTGACCTGGCATCAATAGCGATCGGCGCAGATGCGAAGTCGTATGAGGCGGATGGCGTGGCGCTCGGGCGTGGCGCGATAACGGCGGACAACGTAAACGGCGCAACTGCCCTCGGTGCGGGTGCTCGCTCGAACTACCTTGGTGGAGTGGCGCTCGGCAGCAATTCGGTGACTGACAAGGCACCCGTTTCGACCGCAAATGTAACCATTAATGGCATCCAGTATGATTTTGCGGGCAATCGCGCTTACAGCCAGGTCAGTATTGGCAACGCAACGCAAAAGCGGCAGTTAACCAATATGGCTGCTGGCCAGATCAACGCGGTGAGTACAGACGGCGTCAACGGTTCGCAGCTCTTTGCCACCAATTCTGCTCTTGGCAGTTTGGGCGGCAGGGTGATTGTCAACGAGACAAATATCAGCGCCAATTCAAGCGCTATCACCAATATTACGAACGGGAAGACGGGACTCGTGCAGCAATCAGCGGCCGGTGAAAACATCACGGTTGCCAAGGGCCTCGATGGTGCGGCAATCGATATTGCGGGAACTACTGCCGGCAAGAAAGGACCACGGAGACTGATCAATTTGTCGGCAGGCGTCGACGATATGGACGCAGTCAACGTTGGTCAATTGAAGGGTCTGGCCGATGCCGGAGCCGAGGCGGTGAAAAAGCTTGGCGACGTGGCCGTAAAATATGTTTGGGATGACAAGAACGGCAACGGTGAGCTCGACGCAGGCGAAGTTGTCGATTACGGCAAGGTAAAGCTCGCCGGTGCCGGGGCAAATGGCACGGTCATCTCGAATCTCGGCAATGGCGCTGTCAACGCAACCTCGATGGAGGCCATCAACGGCTCGCAGATATTCGGGATGGCAAGTGCTTTTGGCGGTGGCGCGGGCTGGAATGCAAACGGCGTGTTTACCGGCCCGACCTACAGAATAACTGTCATCAACCAGGACGGGACCCTAACCAGCAAGGATCACGACAATGTCGGCGATGCCCTGGGCGGGCTCGACAACAGTGTCAGGATTGTCAACGCGAAAACCGACGGCATCACTGATAAGCTCAACGCGTTGGGCAATGACGCGCTGATCTGGGACGAAAGCAAGAAAGCGTTCACCGCCAGCCATACGGATACGGCCACCAGAGCGGTGAGTGGCAACAACCTGATTACAGATCTACAGGCCGGTACCCTGAGCGCAACTTCAACCGATGCCGTCAATGGCTCACAGTTGAACGACACGAATGTTCGGGTGACTGACGTCGAGAACCGCGTAACGGGTGTTGAAGGCGATGTCAAAAATATCAAGACGGACATCACGAAAATCGACACCCGCGTCACAAAGGTTGAGGGTGATATTACCAACCTCACAACAAACGTTGGCAGCCTCACCGACCGCGCTGTGACGTATGACGGCAAGACTGGAGATCCCAAGACGCTCATCAAGCTGCAGGGCCAGGCATCCTCGGACGGCGGACTGACTGGCGGCACGAAGATTACCAATCTTCAGCAGGGTGCTGTGAATGCCACGTCCACCGACGCCGTCAATGGTGCGCAGCTGAATGCCACCAACGAAAAGATGCAGACGCTCGACGACAACGCCGTCAAATACAAGCTCAATCCCGATGGCACGAAGACCAACGAAGTCGCACTACAGGGCGCCGATCCCAACGCGCCGGTCCTCATCAGCAACCTTGAAGCAGGCAAGACGGACACCGATGCCGTGAACGTCAAGCAGCTGAAAGATACCGTGCAGGAGCAAAGTGCCAAGATCACCAACCAATACAACGAGTATCTGGACCAGTCTAAGAGCTATACGGATAATCGTACCAGCAGTGCAGGTGCGAACACGCTCAACCAGTCCAAGCAATACACGGATGAAAAGTTTGCCGAACTTTCCTCGGATATTGGTTCGGTGCGCAGTGAAGCTCGGCAGGCGGCGGCGGTCGGGCTGGCTGCGTCGTCGCTGCGCTATGACAACACGCCTGGCAAGATCAGCGTCGCAATGGGCGGCGGTGCCTGGCGAGGGCAGGGCGCCGCGGCATTCGGCGCTGGCTATACCAGCGAAAGCGGTAAGGTGCGGGCGAATGTTTCCGGCGCTGCCAGCGGCGGCGAATTCGGTGTCGGCGCCGGCATCAGCTTCACACTGAATTGAGCTCGTAATGATCAGGCAAGCTTTGAAACGCCCCATTTCTCTGGCTTGCCTGCTCCTGTCCGGTTTGCCGTGCCCACCTGCGGCCGGACAGGAGCTCTCCAATTCCGGTTACAGCATCAAGCCGTCCGAGGTGAGAGTTCCGCAGGGAGTAGAACTCGGTCGCTATCGCCGCACGATCCAGCCCTTCGAAAACTGGGAACTGCGGTGCGATGAAAATCTCAAGGCCAAGAAGAAGATTTGCAATATCACCCAGACAATTCTCGACGGCGAAGGCGGGCTCGCTTTCTCCTGGTCGCTGGCAGCTACCGAAGGCGGCAAACCGATAATGGTGTTGCGGACCCGTCCGGGCCTCGGCACGAACAAGCCCGTCACGTTGAAATTTCCTGGACGCGACGCGCCGGTGATCGCTGAGACCTATGCCTGCGACGCCAATGTTTGCGTGACGTATTTACCAGTCGGTCCAGTCTTGCGTGAGCAAATCGCCAAAGAGGCAAACGTGCAGCTATCTTATAAAGACACCGCAGAAACGACGCTCATCTTCGAAGCGCCTTTGAAAGGCCTATCCGTGGCGCTTGCCGCAATAAAATGATCGAGTGAAGCTGCCCTATCTTCGGCAGAACCTTACAAATTTGTCATAATGCGGAAATGGCTGGGTAACCTTCCTATCTGTATCACTGGTATTACAAGACGATCCAAGATCGATCAGTTGTCCAAGGAGATACATTCATGCCGAACATTCGTAAGTCCTCTGTTTATCGCGCGGGCATTGCCGCCGCCCTGTTGTCCTCGGCTCTCGTCGGCGGCCTTTTGGCGACCGGACCGCTCAGCGCCATTGTTCCTGCGCAGGCTGAGGCTGTGCGTGTCGATGCTCCCCAGCAGCCAGGCTTCGCTGATGTTGTCGAAAAGGTCAGCCCCGCCGTCGTCAGCGTTCGGGTCAAGAGCGCCGTCCATGACACAGCCGATGACGGCACGGGTTTCCCCGGGATGGACCAGCTCCCCGATGACAATCCCATGAAGCGTTTCTTCTTTGAGTTTGGCCAGGGCCAGCAGGGTCAGCAGGGCAAACGCGGCATGGAACGCAAGTCGCAGCGCGACCAAAACCGCCCGGATCGCATTCGCCCGACTGCACAGGGTTCTGGCTTCTTTATCTCTGAAGACGGCTATCTGGTCACCAACAATCACGTGGTTGAAGATGGCTCGGCATATACTGTCGTCCTCAATGACGGCACCGAGCTCGATGCCAAGTTGATCGGCAAGGACAAGCGTACCGACCTTGCCGTTCTCAAAGTCGATGACAAGCGCAAATTCACCTATGTAACCTTCGGTGACGATAACCAGATCCGCGTCGGACAGTGGGTCGTTGCTGTTGGTAATCCGTTCGGCCTTGGCGGCACTGTTACGGCTGGTATCGTCTCGGCCCGTGGCCGCGATATCGGCGCAGGTCCTTATGATGACTTCCTGCAGATCGACGCTGCCGTCAACCGCGGCAATTCCGGCGGTCCAGCCTTCAATCTGAACGGTGAAGTTGTCGGCATCAATACGGCGATCTTCTCGCCTTCGGGGGGCAGTGTTGGTATTGCGTTTGCCATCCCGGCGACGACCGCCAAGAATGTTGTCGATCAGCTGATCAAGACCGGCTCGGTTTCGCGTGGCTGGATTGGTGTCCAGATACAGCCCGTCAGCAAGGAAATCGCTGAATCTCTCGGCCTCGCTGAAGAAAAAGGTGCACTCGTTGCCGAACCGCAGGCCGATGGTCCTGCAGCCAAAGCCGGTGTCGCTGCTGGCGACGTGATTACCGCAGTCAATGGTGACAAGGTCGCTGATCCGCGTGATCTTGCCAAGAAGATTGCGGCAATCAGCGCCGGCAAGGATGCCGAGCTCACGGTCTGGCGCAAGGGCGAGGCGAAGTCGATCAACGTCGCGATCAAGCCATACCCGCAGGACGATCAGCAGGCCAACGCTGCTCCGCAGCAGGAAGAACAGGCAAAGCCTTCGGCTCTCGACGACTACGGCCTGACAGTCATGCCATCCGATGATGGCAAGGGCGTCGTGGTGACGGATATCGACCGCCAGGGTGATGCTGCCGACAAGGGTATCACGACAGGCGATATCATTGTCTCGGTCAACAACAAGCCGGTGAAGACCGGTGCGGAAATTGAAACTGCGATTGCAGATGCATCGAAGACCGGGCGTAAGGCCGTTCTTCTCCAGGTGCAGACCAACGACCAATCGCGGTTTGTGGCTCTGCCTATCAACCAGGGTTGATCCACACGAGATAAGGGTTGCGGCGGCGCTGCATCCCCCACCCCGTCAGCGCCAAAGCACAATAGGGCGGCAGATCCTTCGATAACTCTGCCGCCCGCTTTTTCTTTCTGCGATGAGCGATACTTCACTCCTTCACCAAAACCGGCTTAATGTACTGCCATGAAGATTCTTGTGATCGAAGATGACCGCGAAGCGGCCCGTTATCTGGAGAAGGCCTTCGCCGAGGCGGGGCATTCGGCGGATATCGCTGGCGATGGCGAAACCGGCTATACACTGGCGGAGCAGGGAACTTACGACGCCCTTGTCGTTGACCGCATGCTGCCGCGCCGCGACGGCCTTTCTGTGGTCGCGGCTCTACGCGCCCAAGGCAATGATACGCCGGCTCTGATCCTCTCTGCTCTCGGTCAGGTTGATGATCGTGTCACCGGCCTCAGGGCGGGCGGCGACGATTACCTTACCAAGCCTTACGCTTTCTCCGAGCTCTTGGCTCGCATCGAAGTCCTGCAAAGGCGATCGAGCCCGAAAGAGGCGGAAACTGTCTATCGCGTCGGCGATCTCGAACTCGACCGCCTGTCGCATACCGCCAAACGGGCAGGTCAGGTCATCATCCTCCAGCCGCGCGAATTCCGTCTGCTCGAATATCTGATGCGCCATTCCGGGCAGGTCGTCACTCGAACGATGCTGCTGGAGCATGTCTGGGATTATCACTTCGATCCGCAGACCAACGTTATCGATGTGCATGTCTCGCGCCTGCGCGGCAAGATCGAAAAGGGCTTCGAAACGCCCCTGCTGCACACGGTGCGTGGAGCCGGCTATATGCTGAAGGCGACTGCCGGAACCAATGCATGAGCCGTTTCCGTGCCATGATGAAAATGACAGCCGTGCGGCTGTCAGCGCTTTACCTCGTACTGTTCACGATCTGCGCGCTGGTGCTGGTATTCTATATCACCAGTTCTTCCGTCCGGCTTTTGACGACACAGACGGAGACGGCCGTCAATGAAGAAATCGAGAGCATCGGTCAGGTCTACCAACGGGGCGGTATTGTCGGCCTCGTGCGAACGATTGATCGGCGCGGACGTCAGCCGGGCGCTTACCTCTATCTCGTAACGGATCCGGCAGGGCGCATAGTTGCCGGTAATGTCCAGAGCATCGAGGTCGGCGTCTTGCAGACGGAGGGCTGGATAGAGCGCCCCATCACCTATGAACGGTACAACGAGGGTAGCGATCCGCAGGTCCACACCGCCATTGCCAGGGTGATCGTCATGCCGAATGGCATCAGGGTCATGGTGGGACGCGATCTGGGTGAGCCGGAACAGGTCCGGCTCGTCGTGCGTCGCGCGCTCATGGCCGCTCTCGGCATCATGGGCGTCGGTGCATTCCTGATATGGTTCTTCGTCGGGCGGCGTGCGCTGCAGCGTATTGACGAGGTATCGGTCGCTTCGCAACGCATCATGGGCGGCGATCTGGCCGGGCGACTTCCCGTGAGCGGATCCGGAGATGAGTTTGACCGCCTGTCGGAAAATCTCAACGGGATGCTGGCGCGCATTCAGGAACTGAACGAGGGTGTCAGACACGTTTCCGACAACATCGCTCATGATCTGAAGACGCCGCTGACGCGTATGCACAATCGTGCTGAATCTGCGCTTTCGAGCGCCAGGACGACGAAGGCTTATCGCGCCGCCATGGAAGGCATGATCAGCGACTCCGATCAGCTGATCCGTACGTTCAATGCAATCCTGATGATCTCACGCCTCGAATCTGGCTATTCGACCGAAACGATGGAGCCGATTGCACTATCGACAATTGTCGAAGACGTTTTCGAATTATACGAGCCTTCGGCCGAGGAGGCGGGTGTCACGCTGACGCTGGGACCGATCGACGAAACGCCTGTCAAGGCGAACCGCGAGCTGATCGGCCAGACCATTTCCAATCTCGTGGACAACGCCATCAAGTATGCGAGCGCGAGCGACAATCCGGTTGAAGTAACGTTGTCAGTGGAAAAACACGATGACAAGGTCAAGGTCATTGTCGCCGATAACGGTCCAGGAATTCCGCCAGATCAGGTGGCTCGAGCGACCGAACGCTTTGTGCGTCTGGAGGAAAGCCGTTCGCAACCGGGGTCCGGATTGGGTCTCAGTCTTGCCAAGGCCGTCATGAAATTGCACGGTGGCACATTGGAGTTGACTGACAATGCGCCGGGGCTACGGGCTGTCCTCGTTTTTCCGGTGGGAGAGGAGAATGTATGAGTTCCGGAGCGGCGGGTGCTAGTGCGCCTTTCTTTGCGCAGACCTTGCGTGATCTGGAACCATTGGATACGCAGAATGCCGAAGCTTTGCTCCGTGACCTCTTCGCGCGTGCGGCGGAAAAGGAATGCGCTGGCGTCGGTACACTGACAGCCAACAAGCCTGCGGCCGCCTTTATTGCAGCAGTCCTCGACCTCTCCCCGTATCTGCGCGCCATTCTCTTACGTCGCCCCCAAATCATCGAACCACTGTTCGAGATGCCGCTGTCCAAGCGCCTTGAAGCGCTGATGTTGGAAATTGCAACGACGAGCGAAGGCGACGATGTCACCGAAGCAGGCCTGATGACTGCGCTTCGGCAAGCAAAGCTCAAAGGCCATGTGCTCATCGCATTGGGCGACCTGTCCGGTCAGTTTGCGACGCCCGAGACGACGTTCTGGCTGTCACGGTTGGCCGAAGAATGTCTTGGCGCCGCGGTGCGGTTCCTGCTGCGTGATGCACAAGAGGCCGGCAAGCTCAAACTTCCTGATCTAAAGCATCCGGACAAGGACTCCGGCTGGATCATTCTTGCGATGGGAAAGTTCGGCGCATTCGAGTTGAATTATTCTTCAGATATCGACTTGATCGTTTTCATCGACGAGCACAGTCCGGCCATCACCGATCCCTATGAATGCGTCGAGACCTTTTCACGGTTGACGCGGCGTCTGGTGCGCATCATGCAGGACCGCACTGCTGATGGTTATGTGTTTCGCACTGATCTACGGTTGCGGCCGGATCCGGGCTCAACACCGTTGGCCATCCCCGTCGTTGCCGCGCTCAACTACTATGAAGGCCGTGGGCAGAACTGGGAGCGCGCGGCCATGATCAAGGCGCGGCCGGTGGCAGGCGATATCGACGCGGGAAAGCGGTTCTTGGCAGAGCTTGCTCCATATGTCTGGCGCAAATATCTCGACTATGCAGCAATTGCCGATGTTCACTCCATCAAGCGGCAGATCCATGCGCATAGGGGACATGGTGAGATTGCCGTGCGCGGTCACAATGTGAAACTTGGCCGGGGCGGTATTCGCGAAATCGAGTTCTTCGTACAGACCCAGCAATTGATCGCCGGAGGCCGCTTCCCGCAACTGCGCGGTTCTAGCACTGTCGATATGCTTGGCGCCCTGCATGGCCTCGGCTGGATCAGCGAGGAAGCGCGCGACACACTGGCACAGAAATATAGCTTCCTGCGTGATGTCGAGCACCGCATCCAGATGATCGCTGACGAACAAACGCACATGCTGCCGGAGGACGACGAGAACTTTCTGCGGATTGCCCATATGATGGGTTACAAGGATGGCGAGACCTTTGCCGAGGATTTTCGAACAGCCCTGAAGACGGTCGAAACCCACTACGCAGCCCTGTTCGAGCAGGCACAGGACCTGACGGCCGAGGCGGGCAATCTGGTGTTCACCGGTGACGTCGATGATCCCGATACATTGAAGACGCTGGAGAAATTCGGCTTCGAGCGGCCGAGCGATATCTGCCGGGTGATCCGCACCTGGCATTTCGGCCGCTACCGCGCGACGCAATCGGCAGAGGCCCGCGAGCGCCTGACCGAGCTGACGCCAGTGCTATTGAAGGCTTTCGGCGCAACCAGCCGCGCCGACGAGGCTTTGATGCGTTTCGATGGAATGATAAAGGGCCTGCCGGCAGGCATCCAGCTGTTCAGCCTGCTACAATCCAATCCGCGCCTTCTCGATCTTCTTGTGCTGATCATGGGTGCAGCGCCACGGCTTGCCGATATCATCACCCGCAAGCCGCATATTTTTGACGGCATGCTCGATCCCGCAATCTTCGCGGATGTACCGACGCGCGCCTACTTGGCCGAACGGCTGGAGAGCTTTCTCGGCCCCTGCAAAGTTTACGAAGACATTCTTGACCGTCTGCGTATCTTTGCGGCCGAGCATCGCTTTCTTATCGGCATCCGGCTGTTGACCGGCGCGATCAGCGGAGGAAGGGCCGGCAAAGCCTTCTCGCATCTGGCCGATCTCGTCATCGACAGAGCCCTCAAAGCCGTCATGGACGAATTTGCCAGCAAACATGGCAGGATCAGTGGTGGGCGCATTGCCATTCTTGGCATGGGAAAGCTTGGCAGCCGGGAACTGACAGCGGGGTCTGATGTCGACCTCATCCTGCTCTATGACCACGATGAGGATGCAGAGGAGTCCGATGGGGAGAAGGGGCTCGCGCCCTCGCAGTACTATATGCGTCTGACCCAGCGACTGATCGCGGCACTCTCCGCGCCAACGTCGGAAGGCGTGCTTTACGAGGTCGACTTCCGCCTGCGCCCATCCGGCAACAAGGGGCCGGTCGCCACGCACATCGACGCCTTTCGCAAATACCAGCTAAATGACGCGTGGACTTGGGAGCATATGGCACTGACCCGCGCCCGGCCGGTTGCCGGCGATGAGACGTTGTTTACCGAAATTGAAGAGGATGTCAGTGATATCCTGGCCATGCCACGCGATCCGGCAAAGATCGCGAAGGACGTTGCCGAAATGCGCGCGATGATCGAGGCAGAGAAGCCGCCGAGCGATGCGTGGGATTTGAAGCTCGTTGCCGGCGGTATCATCGATATCGAATTCATTGCCCAGTTTGCGGTGCTGACGGGGAAAGTCGATGGACCAGCGAATGCGCAACCCACGGCGGAGGTCGTTGAGAAGTTAAAACCGGACTTCGCCGATCTAGCCGTGACCGACAACCTCGTCGATGCGGCTCACCTCTATACGGGCATCACCCAGATCATTCGCTTGTGCCTGAACGGTGACGTCAAGCGCGAGGATTTCCCGCCCGGGCTATCTGAATTGCTCTGCCGCGCCTGTGATCTGCCCGATATGGAACGTGTCGAAAGCCAGCTGGCGGAGACCGCCCAATCGGTGCGGAAGACATTCGACGCCCTGCTTGCAGCAAACCGCATACAGCGCATACGCTCCAGCTAGCAATGTCAGCCTGCGGGCGTTACTTCAAGTATGGCCAACCGGGCTTTGCCCTCGGCCGTATTACCCACTATGACGGTTGTACCGGCGGCAACCAGAAATCCTTCGCCGACTTGCAGCGTTCGTGTATCGCTGCCCGACTTCAAGACAAGTGCGCCATCGACGGCAGCGACGTAAATGGGCTCGTTGCCGCGAACCGTATCACTAGCTCCCGTGGGCAGCGTTTTGATGCTCTGCTTGACCTTGTACGGACCGTCGATGGGTTTCTGATTACGAAAAATCACCTTGAACGGATTTGATGAATTGACATTAACGATCATGCTTGTCGGTGCGCCAAGCGCAGTGCAAATGTCGCGGAAAGGTGCACCCGCTCGCATAATGTGTGTAGACAGATAATGCATTTCGCCTTGATCCATATTTCCTCCGGTGTGAACCGTAAGGTCAGGTATCAAGAAGGTCTGCTGTGTCGGAACCTTCGTTGTGGTGCCGCCTTTATCGGCGGTCCACCAAAATCCGGTGCCCTTGATCGTCGTCACGCATTCAATGCCATCGTGCACATGGGTAGGAAACAGCCCGTTTCCCTTGACGGCAGTGATTTCATACCAGACATCCCAATTCTCTTTAATGGCTGTCGGAACGTCGCAAACACCTTCTATGACTTCGCTTGGCACTGCTTGTTGTGCCCCAACCGGCATAGGTGGAGGGAGGGCAACAGCGCACGTCAAGAAAAGCATACATGCGAATTTCTTCAGCATGGCACACCTCCCTCAATATTTCGATTGACTATACGCTTATTCGGGCTAGCTAGCAACTAATGCTGAAGTATTAGATGGGGAGGTTACCCGTCTGTTCTTTCCGGTATGCGCACCGAAACGATTGTACCGACACCCTCGGTGGAACGTATCTTCAATGCTCCACCATGTAGTTGGGTCAACGAGCGAGAAATGGCGAGGCCTAATCCTGAACCTGCGTGGGATTTTGTGAATTGATTTTCCACCTGTTCAAAGGGTTGGCCGATTTTCTTCAGCGCTTCTTTGGGAATACCGCAGCCGGTATCCTCGATAGTGAAGACAAGTGCACCCGATACTTTACGCGCTCGAACAGAGATACGCCCGCCCGTATCGGTGAACTTCACGGCGTTCGACAACAGATTGATCAATATTTGTTTTATGGCACGGCGGTCGGCATTGAGTGTAACGCTTTCCGCGATCCTGGTGTCGACCTTCACGTCTTTTTCCTGTGCCTGCAGCGACACGACGCGCACGGTCTCGCGGATGAGCGGGCAAAGATCGATCTCCTCGCGATCCAGCGAGAAATGCCCGGCCTCGATCTTCGACATGTCGAGTATGTCGTTAATGACATTCAGGAGATAGTTGCCGCTGGTATGGATGTCGTGGACGTATTCCACGTAGCGGTCGGAGCCGAGCGCGCCAAACGTTCCAGAATGCATGATTTCCGAGAAGCCGATGATGGCATTGAGCGGCGTGCGCAATTCGTGTGACATGTTGGCGAGGAATTCGGACTTTGCCCGGTTGGCGGCCTCGGCACGCTCCTTCTCGACGGCATATTTGCTGTTGAGTTCTGTAAGCTCCAGCGTACGTTCGATCTCGGATTTGCGCGCAAGGCTCAGATCGTGAATTGTCGCCATCAAGCGGCGCTCGCTGTCGACCAATCGTTCTTCGTGCACTTTCAACTGGGTGATATCGGTACCCACGGACACGAGGCCTCCATCCTGCGTGCGCCGCTCATTAACCTGTAGCCATCGGCCATCGGCCAGCTGCCGCTCGAATGTCAGCGCGCCATTGCGACCGTGTTCATTGGCCATTCGCTTTTCCAGGGCGACAGCGCGGATCCGTGGCTCGAGCTCCTCGCGACCGATACCCGGTAGCAGGCATTCATTGGCGAGCCCTGAATATTCGTTGAACTTGCTGTTCGACATGACCAGGCGGTTATCGGCATCCCACAGAACGAACGTCTCCGAGATGCTTTCGATCGCCTCACGGATACGCTGATCGGCCTGTGCTGTCGCCTGAACAAACCGGTGCTGTTCGCTGACATCCACAGCGACGCCCACCAGATGCAGATCGCCGACATTTGCATCGGCAACTTGCGCTCGCACCCGCATCCATACCCAATGACCCTCCGCATGGCGCATACGGAAGACACGGTCCATCTGGCTTATTTCGCCGGCTGCCACCTGTGCCGCAAGGCTGTAGAGCTTGTCATCGTCTGGATGGATGATCGACGATATGTCACCGAGGGAGAGAATGGCGTCGTAGGCCTCGTAGCCGAGCATCTCATACATGGAGCGCGACCAGTATACCCGCCCGCGCGCCATGTCCCAGTCCCACAGGCCACAGCGGCCCCGCGCCAATGCCGTGTCCACCCGTGCTTGTGTATGTTGGTAGAGCTCGTCCGCATCCTGCGCGCGAGCCGCTTGGCTGAAATAGGCATAGAGCACGATCAGCATGATCGTTGCCGTGCCGGCGAACATCGTGACGTTGATCGACACAACACGACGCCAGTCGGCGAAGACGGCCTCGACAGGGTGCATGACAAAGACCGAATAAGCGCCATTGCCCGAACGGCTGAAGGCGGCGAGGGCAGGTGTGCCTTCAACTTTTACCGGCATTGCGCCTGCCCGGTCCCCAAAGAGGAAAAGCGGCTGCCCTTCGGTAACGAAACGCTCGAGATTCTTGTTACGCCAATAGTCACCACCATCGGATGAGACCACGATGTTCGCTTCATCATTCGCGATGGCAAACCACATGCCCGACGGGATCAGATCATTGGCGCGGATTTCGCTGACAATGTTCTGCAGGTCACCCACGCTCAGTTTTTGGCCGCCGTTCATGCGATTGTCGATGACGCTCGCCACATGGGTTGCGGCCATGGACAAGGTTGCGCGGGCCGTACGCTCCGTGTCGTCACGCCAACCGAGAAGTGACATGGAACGCGCGAGAGCCAGTGCGAGCAGGAAGACGATGATGAGTGGTGGAATCGCGCGGCGAAGATAGGGCTCGGCGGCAAGCAGCTTGCCATAGGCGGGATCGGCGAGAAGTTTTATGTGACCCGAAAGCCGGTTGCGCCCCCGCGCATCGTTCCGGCTTTTGGCATAATTCTTCCCCGTCGGCGCGCGATACGCGTCCGCATTTGCCATCGAATGGCCCCCTCATTTTGCCTTTGTAATCAGTGATTTGCTTCAGCACGCCGCACATCCGAAGCACCTGTAGTGAATCAAAACTGATTCTGCGTGTCTAGTCCCTTTGTTAAATATTTATCAATACTTATGGCGGGCCAAAACTACAATCAAACGACGAGTCATAACTCCTTGAAATGACTCAAGATACCTCGGGCGATGCCCGAGGACGATGAATAAACAGGGCAGTGGATAACCCGCAGACGCCCTCTCTAGGCCAGCGTCCGCTCGACGATATCCCGCACGTCCGCCGAAAGTCCCGTCTCTCTAGCGATGGTCGCCAGTGATTCACGTGCATGCTCGCGCCGTACGGGTTCGAACGATCGCCACGAGCGCATTGCCGTCAGAAGCCGTGCTGCAAGCTGCGGGTTCTTTTTGTCGATGGTCAGGATCGTCTCGGCAAAGAACTTGTAGCCTGCACCGTCGGCGCGATTGAAGCCCGTCTGATTACCGCTGGAAAACGCGCCGATCAAAGCCCTGGTGCGATTGGGATTGTCGAGCGAGAACAGCTTGTGGGTCATCAACTCGCGCACCTTGTCCAGCGCTCCATTCCCCGGCTGCATCGCCTGCACCACGAACCATTTGTCCATGACGAGCGGATCATTGCCGAAACGCGCCTCGAAGGCCTGCAGCGCATGGTTTGTCGCATCGCTGTCGCCAAAGCGCTGGACGAGCACACCAAGCGCAGCAGCCCGATCTGTCATATTGTCGGCGTTTTTGAACTGCGTCGCGGCCCGCTTCGAACTACTCTCGGCGACACTCAGATAATCGAGCAGCACGTTGCGCAGCGCTCTGCGGCCCGCTCCGGCCGCGTCCGGCTTGAACGAGCCCTCCTGCGCGAGCTCGCCATAAGTTTGCGCGAACTTCCCCGCATGTGCTTCGGCCACGGCGCTGATCAACGCATCACGACTGCCAAGAATGGCATCCGGGTCGATATTCGCGCCAAGTTCACGCGCAATGTCGCTTTCGGACGGGATGCTAAGGCACAGCGCCCGAAACGCCTCATCCAGCGTTACGTTAAAGGCGATCTCGCCGAGTAGCTTGATCGACGAGTTCTCGATTGTCGCCGGCTTGCCGCCGCGGACGCGTTTGGCATTGCTCGTCAGCTTGGCGTTAAGCAGTTGAGTAAGGGCTTGCCAGCGCGTCACCTCATCGCCGTCGTTGCGGGCGAGGAAGGCGAGGTCGGTCCGGGTCAATTCGCTGGTAAGCGTCACCGGTGCCGAAAAGCCGCGCAGCAGTGAAGGGACCGGGCGTTCGGGGATACCGGAAAAGCTGAAGCGCTCCTTGCGCTTGCGCAGATGGATGACGTCGTCCTTGACCAGACCGCCCTTCGCTGACCGTGGCCTAAGCTCACGACCTTTGGCGCCGAGCAGCGCAAACTGCACGGGGATGTGCATCGGCTTTTTCGAAGTCTGGCCCGGTGTCGGCTTCAACGACTGCTCGATCTCGATTTCGAAGGTCTTGGTCGCCTGATCATAGTCGTAGGTTATGGCGAGATTGGGAGTCCCGGCCTGGTCGTACCAGAGCGCAAACTGGCTGAGATCTTCGCCCGACGCATCCTCGAAGACCTTGATGAAATCCTCGATCGTCGCGGCATCGCCATCATGGCGCTCGAAATAGAGGTCCATACCCTTGCGGAAGAGTTCCGGCCCGAGAACGGTACGGATCATACGCACAACCTCGGAACCTTTCTCGTAGACAGTCGAGGTGTAGAAATTGTTGATCTCGCGGAACTGGCGGGGACGCACCGGGTGGGCGAGGGGGCCGGCATCTTCGGGGAACTGATGCGCCTTGAGGCCCTTCACCTCGGCGATGCGCTTGACGGCGCGCGAACGCATGTCGGCGGAAAATTCATGGTCGCGGTAAACGGTCAGCCCCTCCTTCAGGCAAAGCTGGAACCAGTCGCGACAAGTGATTCTGTTTCCTGTCCAATTGTGGAAATATTCGTGGGCGATCACCGCTTCGATTCCGGCATAATCTGTATCGGTCGCGGTATCTGGATCGGCCAGCACGTACTTGTCGTTAAAGACGTTGAGCCCTTTGTTTTCCATAGCGCCCATATTGAAATCGGACACCGCGACGACATTGAACACGTTGAGATCATATTCACGGCCGAAGACATCCTCGTCCCATTTCATCGAACGCTTCAGCGCATCCATGGCATAAAGCGCGCGGGGCTCCTTGCCGTGCTCGACATAGATGCCGAGATCGACATGACGCCCCGAAGCGGTTGTGAACGTATCGGTAATCACGCCAAGATCGCCGGCGACAAGCGCGAACAGATAGGCTGGCTTCGGATGCGGATCATGCCAGACAGCAAAATGCCGGCCGTTGGCAAGTTTGCCCTTATCTTGGGGGTTGCCATTCGACAACAGCAATGGTGCTTCGCTGCGTTCGGCTTCGATACGCACCGTGTAAACGGAGAGCATGTCGGGCCGGTCGAGGAAATAGGTGATGCGGCGAAAACCCTCCGCCTCGCACTGCGTGCAATAAACGTCGCTCGACCGATATAGCCCGGTCAATTGCCGATTGGTGGTCGGGTTGATCTCCGTGGTAATTTCTAGCGTGAAGGCGCCATTTTCCGGCAAGCCGCGAATTTCTAGGCGATCTGGCGTCGCTACGTAGGCATTGTCGCCAAGGACGGCCCCGTCGAGGCGGATATCAACCAGCTTGAGGTCGTCGCCGTCCAGAATGAGAGGAGCGTCGGATGCAACACCCTCCCTGCGCTCGATCTGCAGTGTGGATTTGACGACTGTGCGCTCGGGATGGAGACTGAAATCGAGGTGGGTTTCGGGAATGAGAAAATCGGTGGGCTTGTAATCTTCCAGATGAAAAACCTGGCCGGTATCGGTACGCATCGTCTAACTGTCCTTATTGATGGCGGGGACCCTATCGATCTTTCTTGTGGGGCACAACAAATGCCGATTTGTTTGGTTCACAAACGCAACGTGAATGATTGCCCACTGGTGTGGCCGCTTAAACCATCCTAAAGATATATCAGTTTACAATTCCATACCGCCGCCGACCACTCTTTCTTCCAGGATGTAAAACCGTGTCCACTATTGTTCACCCGCGAGATGGTGAACCACTTGTCGCAGATCGCGCGCGCAGCACCAATGTCATGCTGGGAATTGGTCTCAAGGTCGCCTCGGTCTGCGTATTCGTCTGCATGTCGAGCCTCTTGAAAGCATCTGACGGTATTCCGGCGGGCCAACTGGTGTTCTTCCGCTCCTTCTTTGCGATTTTTCCGGTCATTGCCTTCATTGCGTGGCAGGGACAGATGGCTGTGGCATTCAAGACGAGCGAGCCCTTCAGCCATTTTTGGCGCGGATTCGTCGGCGTTAGCGCCATGAGCCTCAGTTTTTATGGTCTGACCAAGCTTCCCCTGCCTGAGTCCATCGCAATCAGTTATGCGACGCCACTGCTGACCGTCGTATGCAGTGCAATTTTCCTGCGCGAGACAGTACGGCTCTATCGCTGGTCGGCAGTGTGCTTCGGTCTTGTCGGGGTCGTGATCATCCTTTGGCCGCGCATGTCGTTCTTCACCGGGGAAACCGAGTTCGGTGCGGATCAGGCTGTCGGCGCGCTGGCGACATTGGGCGGTGCAGGGCTCGCCGCCATTGCCATGCTGCTTGTGCGCAAGCTGGTGCAGACGGAGCGCACGCCGACCATCGTCGTTTACTTCTCCATCGCCTCAAGCGTCATTGCGCTGGTCAGCCTTCCGTTTGGCTGGGTCTGGCCGACTGCCTTTCAGGCGACCTGTCTGATCTTCGCCGGAATTGCGGGCGGCGTTGCGCAAATTCTGCTGACGGAGAGCTACCGCCATGCCGACATGTCGGCGATCGCTCCATTCGAATATACCTCCATGTTGCTGGGGCTCGCCCTCGGCTATCTGCTCTTC
Source organism: Candidatus Phyllobacterium onerii (assembly GCF_028331445.1). Classification (GTDB taxonomy): domain Bacteria; phylum Pseudomonadota; class Alphaproteobacteria; order Rhizobiales; family Rhizobiaceae; genus Phyllobacterium; species Phyllobacterium onerii. The sequence continues at coordinate 644,637 of NZ_JAQMHX010000001.1, forward strand.
GGTGACATCCCGACAGCGGAGATGATCACCGGAGCCGCAATCGTCATCAGCGCCGGCATCTTCATCATATATCGCGAGCATCGGCTTGGCCTCGCCCGGGCACGTGCCCGCAAGGTCTCGACGCCGCAGGGATGACCACTACTCTTCCTGCGCCACCTCGCTCAGGGGGTGTAGCTGGAAAGTCTCTGGAGTATGCGGCCGGTCATGCGGGCGAATGGCGAAATCGGGACGCTCTGAGGGAGCTTGCGACGCACGGCGAAGGCTGCGCCAGAACGCATAGGAACCATAGGCCGCATAGCTGATTGCCATCGTGACAAAGAATCCCGAAGGGCCGTTCAGATCCATCAACCGCCCGGCGATCTGCGGGCCGATCATGCTGCCGACACCATAAACAATGAGCAGGCCACTGGAAATCTTGACGAATTCACTGGGTTCGGCGAAGTCGTTGGCATGCGCCACATTGAGCGAATAGATCGGAAACAGTACCGTCCCGAAAACAAACATCAACGTGTAGACCACCCATGGGGTAGTGGGCTGAACCATGATCATCGTCAGCGATATCGCGACACCGCCGATCCCGGCCACGACCATCACGTACCGCCTGTCGACGAAATCCGAGATACGGCCGATTGGGTACTGGAAAATTGCGCCGCCGATCATCGAACTCGCGATCATCGTCGCGATGCCGAAAGTCGACAGGCCGATCTCGCGGCCATAGATCGCCGCAAGAAAGTTCCACGCACCGGCGATGATCCCCGCCAGAAGCGAGCCGATCAACGCAGCGGGTGATTTCCGGTAGAGCCCGGGAAGGTCCAGCGATACCTGCGTCAGTGGGCGTGGTGACTGCGCATTTGAAAGACCAGTCGGCACCAGGGCGCCAGCATAGATCAACGCCCCGATCATGAACAAAGCCTGTGTCGCCGGATCGCCGAACGGCAGAATATATTGGCCAACGAGAAGTCCGAGCATGGAAACGATCATGTAGATCGAAAACACCATGCCGCGTGTCGAATTGGTGACGCGCTCGTTCAGCCAGCTTTCGATCACCATGTAACTGCCGGCCAATGAAAAACCGGCCAGCGCCCGAAACAGCGTCCAGGCCCAAGGATCGATGATCAGACCGTGCATCAGCATCGACATGCTGAGGAGCGTCAAGAGCACGGCAAAGACACGCACATGCCCGACACGCCGCACGAGACGCGGAACGATGATGCAGCCGCCGGTGAATGCCAGCGCGTAACCGGTTCCTAGCCAACCGATGGTAGTCGGCGACCAGCCTTCCATGCCCGCGCGCAAGGGGAGCAGGATTCCCGCGAGGCCCCCTGCCGTCAGCATCAGAAACGTGCTGGTCAATAATGCCGCTATCGGCAAGAGCTGGCGAAACATATATGTATCCTGCGTTTCAATGCCCGAAACTACAGGCTTGGATTGGCTCGGGAGCCTGAAATTACGACACGGCCATTCCAGTTTTGCGCCAATCTAGTCCGTCAATGCACGCAGTCGAATTTTGACGTTGACGAAATCGCGCCAGGCGAAGCGCTTTTGGGCAGGATTTCGCAAAAGATAAGCCGGATGCAGCGTCGGCATCACCGGAATCTGGATGCCGGACGTCGTCAGATGGGCTTTCCAGTTTCCACGCAGGCGCAAAATACCTTCCGTCGCATTGGTAAGCGCTTTGGCCGCTGGGCCACCAAGCGCGACGAGCAGCCTTGGATTGGCGAGTTCAATCTGGCGCTCGAAGAATGGGCGGCAAATCTCCGTTTCAAGTGGCGTTGGCGTGCGGTTGCCAGGTGGACGCCATGGAATGGTATTGGCGATATAGACACTGGTCCGGTCGAGGCCGATGGCCGCAAACATGCGATCGAGGAGTTGCCCTGAGCGGCCAATGAAAGGAACACCTTCGAGATCTTCTTCACGGCCCGGTGCTTCACCGACGAACATGATCGGAGCAGCAGGATTGCCATCGGCGAACACGAGGTTCTTGGCGGTGAATTTCAAATTGCAGCCGTCGAATGCGGCGAGCTGCTCGCGCAACTCCTCCAGCGTAGCTGCACTTGAAGCCATCTGCCGCGCCATCGCGATTTTGGCATCGTCGGGGACTGAGGTCTTGCTGAGGATGGATGGAGCCGGTTGACTAGGCGCCGGTTGTTCAGGTCGCTGCTGCTGTGAAGGTCGAGCGGCTTGCGTGGGCGAAGCCGCAACACGCTTTGTCTCGACTTGGGAGAAGCGGTCGACCGGCGCATCTTCGAGCGGCGTATCAACGCCGGCCTCGGCATAGAAATGCAGCAGTTCGCGCAAATTGGTCAAGCGATAATCCTTTTGTCTCTGACGTCGCAAATTGCTGGCACAATTGCAAGGTCAGGAGGAAGGAATGCGTGGCTCCTGCACCAGATAAAACACGCGTTTGGGTGTGAAGTCAGCGATAGGAAAATCAAAGCTCGCACCAAAGCCGGGATCGATCTTGCCATCCCGAAACACCATACGATCATAGGGCTCGAAGTCGTCGCTGAAAGTGCCGTAACCGGTCGATTTGATCATGCCCCTCTTGTCACCTGGCTGATAGAAGGAAAGTCCATCGCCATAATCGCTTGGCACGTTAAGCTGTTCCTGTAGTTCAAACTCGAACTCGACCCAGGGATGACCGCTGCTGTTGGTGGCCCGGACGCGCAGATAGAATAGAATCCCGGCATCCTCGCTCGGGTTAAGCTGCGTTACTTTTTCGGTGCGAATGATGAGCGTCGTTGGCGTTACAGAGGGGAACTCTTCCGTGAGAATGATCGGATCCTGCATCGTTCCCGTGCCACTGATGGACCGAATGATGAAGCCGCCAAGCTCATCGGAAAATGAGTAGGGCCCCGCCGTCCAAAGCCGCGGATCTTCTTGTGCCGATCCTCTTGGAACGTAACCGACAAAAAGCATGCAGATGGCCATCATGCCACGCAGCATCCAGTCCGTGCGGTATCGTTTCATCAGGTCTCCCATCGGTTGGCATGTGAGACAATAAGCTGAATTATGACTGAAACCGCATCCCGTGCAAACATTCTATGAAAGTGCAAAATATTGACGTTTACGTTAAAGTAATTTAGATTCTGCCAACCGTCGTGAAATGAGGGCAATTGGCCGCATCTGGAATGCATGACTGTCTGTGTCATATGGCTATTGTTGCGTTACCAATCGGGAAAATACTGCACAAAAGTGCTTACGGGAATGATTCTTAGGAGGATTGCATGAGCGAGGTAACCGAACTCCCAGAGCGCGAGAGCATGGAGTTTGATGTCGTCATAGTTGGAGGAGGGCCGGCTGGTCTAACCGCTGCGATCAAGCTCAAGCAGATCAATCCGGAATTGTCGGTTGTGGTCCTGGAAAAGGGCGGCGAAGTTGGTGCGCACATTCTTTCGGGCGCCGTGGTCGACCCGATCGGCGTCGACAAGCTCCTGCCGGGCTGGCGCGACGAGGAAGGACATCCCTTCAATACGCCGGTTACGGCAGATCATTTTCTGGTTCTCGGACATTCCGGCTCGGTGCGTCTTCCGAATTTCGCCATGCCGCCTTTGATGAACAATCATGGCAATTTCATTGTCTCGCTGGGCAATGTCTGCCGTTGGCTCGGCACCAAGGCAGAAGAACTGGGCGTAGAAATCTACCCGGGCTTTGCCGGCTCGGAAGTGCTTTACGACGACAACGGCGCTGTTATCGGTGTTGCTACCGGTGACATGGGCATCGAGAAGGATGGCAGTCCCGGACCGGCCTATACGCGGGGCATGGCGCTGCTCGGAAAGTATATCCTGGTCGCGGAAGGCGCGCGTGGTTCGCTCGCCAAGCAATTGATCAAAAAATTCAAGCTCGATGAAGGTAAGGAGCCGGCGAAATTCGGTATCGGATTGAAGGAATTGTGGCAAGTTGATCCGGCGAAGCACAAGCTGGGCCTCGTGCAGCATTCGTTCGGATGGCCGCTGGACATGAAGACGGGCGGCGGGTCATTCCTCTACCATCTTGAGGACAATACGGTCGCCGTCGGCTTCGTCATGCACCTCAACTACAAGAATCCCTACCTTTCGCCATTCGAGGAGTTCCAGCGCTTCAAGACCCATCCGTCCATTCGTGGCCTCTTCGAAGGGGGCAAGCGCCTGGGCTATGGTGCGCGGGCGATCACTGAAGGCGGTTGGCAGTCAGTGCCAAAGCTGTCTTTCCCCGGAGGGGCGTTGCTCGGCTGCTCGGCTGGCTTCGTCAACGTGCCGCGCATCAAGGGTTCGCACAATGCCATGCTCTCCGGCATGCTGGCCGCCGAACATGTGGCGGAAGCGATCGCCGCCGGGCGTGCTAATGACGAGCTTATTGCTTACGAGAACGCTTGGCGCTCAAGTGAGATCGGCAAGGATTTGAAGCGTGTGCGTAACGTCAAGCCCATGTGGTCGAAGCTAGGCACAATCGGTGGGGTCATGCTTGGCGGTCTCGATATGTGGCTCAACACGATCTTTGGCGGCTGGTCACCCTTCGGCACGTGGAAGCATGGCAAGACCGATGCAGCCTCCCTCGAACCTGCCAGCAAATACACGCCAATCGCCTATCCAAAGCCCGATGGCGTCCTGACCTTCGATCGCCTGTCCTCGGTGTTCCTGTCCAACACCAATCATGAGGAAAACGAGCCGGTTCACCTGATCGTCAAGGATATGGGCCTGCAGAAAAGCTCTGAGCTCGAAGTCTATGCCGGACCTTCTGCACGTTACTGCCCGGCCGGTGTCTATGAGTGGGTCGAGGAGCCAAACGGGTCGAAGTTCGTGATCAACGCGCAGAACTGCGTGCATTGCAAGACATGCGATATCAAGGACCCCAATCAGAACATCAACTGGGTGCCACCACAGGGCGGCGAAGGACCGGTCTATCAGAATATGTGATCGCTTTGCCTCATCACAGTCTGCTGATCCGGACCGCCATTGTCATCGACGCCGCTAATTGAAAAGCGTAGCAGCAGCGGCAAATGATCCGAGCCGACAGGCTGCAGTGTCTCGACTCGCGTTTGGATAATGCGGTCCGAAACGAGGATGTGATCGATCGGCAGGCCAACCCATCGCGCCGCATGCGCCAATGAGCCGTTGACGAGCCAGCTCGGCCGCAACCCTTCGGCTGAAGATGTCTTGCTCGCCTCGGTGATGGTTTTAAGTGTCTGACTCCAGGATGTCGCGTTGAAATCACCAGCAATGATCATTGGACCTTGAAGCCGCTCGAAGTAGGGCTTGATCGTCTCAACATTGCTGGCTTGGCCATAGGGCCACGGCCAGTCGAGGTGGATTGCAGTAATAACGGCGCTGCGTCCGCCGAAATCAACGCGTGCGAGACCGATCAAACTGTCGACACATTGTGGCGTGGTACCGAGCGCAAATGGACGGCGGGAGAGAATTGCAACGCCGCCAATATGGCTGCGGTTAGGGCAGTAGAGATTATAGGGATAGCGTGCTTCGATCGCTTTCAGTTTGGGGCGCCACGCAGTGGATACTTCCTGCAAGGTGATGACATCGGGCGCTTCTTGCGCGATCAACCGAAGGACGTCAGCCTGGTGACGATTGTCGTAGCGCAGGTTCAGCTGCATCAGTTTGTATTCCGGCTGGGCTGTTTTAGCTTCTGCGGAAGGCGCAGGGGAGGGAACAAGCACGGAACCAAGTGCGGTCAGTCCCAGCACCATTGCCATCAAACCTTCTCGCCACAGTCCAAAAATAAGGGCTGGGATGGCCGATATGGCCATCAGCGCCGCGAGATGCATGCGGAAATGCGCAAAAGAATCGAACAGTGGATGGGCCGCGCCGAAAAATCCCAATACCAGCGGTAGCGAAAACATCACCGGTATTACTACGGCGGCAAGTCTGATCCACGATAGTCTGTTCTCTGTCGTCATGCTCCGCATTAAACCGGCAATTGCGACGCAATCAAGATGGTAGCGCTTGTGATCTCGGGACAACCCGCAGCGCCGTTAACCGGCCTCTTATGCAACCCTGCATTCGTTGTGCTCTGCGACAATTACAGCCATGTGTGGAGGAGTTTTATAAGCAGAAGCAGCAAGCGCCGAGCGAACCGGCGCATCGAGAAGATGGGCCTCCTCGACCCGGCACGGGCCTTGCGGATAAAACTGGAGGTGAACTTTGTGGTGGTTACCATTTAGCATCACGCTGACGACGAAAAGAACCCGGACGAGTTGGTCGCTCAGCATCCGGGTTCAATTCAACTAGTCAGAAAAGGAGGGGCGGGTGAAAATCCGCTCCTCACTCCAAACCGGAATATAGCAGCTTTCCCATTATTTCCAAGCAGCGCCGTTTTGGACTTTAGACGCATGACAGAGATGATTAGTGTGAGATCTCGGACGAGACTCAACATTGAGGAGGGTGTCCCGTGATCGTAAAACGCATGGTTCCAAATTTCGCATGTCCTGATCCCGGCAGCGTTCGTGACTTCTACGGAAACTTGCTGGAACTGAAAGTCGTCATGGATCATGGATGGATTTTGACATTTGCATCCGACATTCCGGCAAGGCCGCAGATCAGCATCGCGAGCGAAGGAGGGTCAGGCACCCCTGTTCCCGACATTTCGATCGAAGTGGAGGATGTCGATATGGTCTATGCGCGGGCGAGAACAGGCGGCTATGAAATCGCTTACGATATCGCAGATGAGCCCTGGGGCGTGCGACGTTTCTACGTCCGCGATCCAACCGGGCGATTGGTCAACATCTTGACGCATGCTGTTGATTGAGATCACAAGAGCTTCTTCAAGCCGTTTAAAAGTCGATCATGCTCGCCGTCTGTTAGCAGTTCTTCAAGTTTGCGATGTGAATTTTTCCATATCGGCACGACTTCCGAAAGCAGGTGCATACCATCCGGCGTCAGTGCCATGAGGCGGCTGCGTTTGTCAGCAGGATCGACCACGACCCTCACCAGGCCACGGCGCTCCAGCGGCTTGAGGGCCGCGGTAAGTGTGGTTCGGTCCATCGCGAGCAATGAAGCTACGGAACTCAGATTGGGTGGCGACGGCCGATTCAGCGACATCAGCAGCGAAAACTGCCCGTTGGTGAGGTCATGAGGCCGCAAAGCTTCATCGAAGCGGCGGGCTAGGGCACGCGCGGCCCGTTGTACAGCAAGGCACAAGCACGTATCGCGAACGTGAATTGTTGTTTCGAAAGGAACTGAAATCGGCTTTGACATGGCCTATATATGTTGATATCAACGTAAATGTCAACATCCAGACACGAGCCATCTATACAATCCGGTCGATCATGAGAAGGAGGAGTTATCATGTCCAATTCCGGTAATTTTGTTTGGTACGAACTGATGACCAGCGATGCTGAATCTGCCGAGCGCTTCTATAGCAATGTCGTCGGCTGGAGTGCTCAAGACGCTGGCCATCCGCAAATGAAATACACGTTGCTGAAAGTCGGTGAGGCCCCGGTTGCCGGTATGATGACAACACCGGAAGGTTGCAATACCGGCGTCGAGTCAATGTGGTCCGGCTATATTGCGGTCGATGACGTCGATCAATTTGCCGCCCGCGTAAAGGATGCGGGAGGCAAGATAACAGTCGAACCGCAAGATATACCGGAAGTCGGCAGGTTCGCGATCGCTGCCGATCCGCAGGGCGCGCCGTTCACTCTGTTCAAGCCCTCGATGCAAGATCGCGGCGACAATCCAAAGCCCCCTGCACCGGGTACAGTCGGGTGGCACGAATTGAACACCAGCGATTGGAAGAGTGCCTTTGAGTTCTATTCCGGCCTGTTTGGCTGGACCAAGGGCGAAGCCATGGATATGGGCGGCATGGGCACATACCAGATCGTGGAGCGCGACGGACAGATGTTTGGCGCCATGATGAACAATCCTGAGCCGTCAACCCGTCCAGCCTGGTGCTATTATATCTGCGTGGACGATATTAACGCCGCTGAATCGAGGATCAAGGACAAGGGCGGCAAGGTTGTCTTCGGGCCGATGGAGGTTCCGGGCGAGCAGTGGGTTTTGCAGGCGCTCGACCCGCAGGGCGTGTCTTTCGCTCTTCTTGGCCCTCGCAAATAAGTTCTACTGAAACGCCATCTCGTAGAAACTGCGCAACTTTCTGGAGTGCAGTTTCTCGGGGGGCATTTCAGCCAGTTTCTCCAGGGCACGAATGCCGATCTGCAAATGCTGTGCCACCTGACGTTTGTAAAATTCCGTCGCCATGCCAGGCAGTTTCAATTCACCGTGCAGCGGCTTGTCGGAGACGCACAGCAGCGTTCCGTAAGGCACGCGAAAGCGGAAACCATTCGCCGCGATTGTCGCCGATTCCATGTCGAGCGCGATCGCGCGCGATTGCGACAGCCGTTTAACGGGGCCGCGCTGGTCGCGTAGCTCCCAATTGCGGTTGTCGATCGTTGCCACGGTGCCGGTACGCATGATGCGCTTCAGATCATACCCCTCAAGCCCGGTGATTTCCGCGACTGCCTGTTCAAGTGCGACCTGCACTTCGGCAAGCGCCGGGATCGGCACCCATACCGGTAAATCGTCATCCAGCACGTGATCTTCGCGCACGTAGGCATGGGCCAACACATAGTCGCCGAGCGCTTGCGTATTGCGCAGCCCGGCGCAGTGGCCAAGCATTAGCCAGGCGTGCGGCCTCAGCACGGCGATATGATCGGTAATCGTCTTGGCATTCGAAGGGCCGACACCGATATTCACCATGGTGATGCCAGAACGGTCGTCACGTGCGAGATGATAGGCCGGCATCTGCGGCAGCCGGCCAATCGGCACGCCCGACGTCGGTGCATCATTGCCGGCTTCGGTGATCAGGTTACCGGGCTCGATGAAGCGCTGATAGCTGCCGCCACCTTCAGCCATAAGTCCACGCGCCAAGGCGCAAAATTCGTCGATGTAGAACTGGTAGTTGGTGAACAACACGTAATTCTGAAAATGCATCGGTCGCGTCGCGGTATAGTGCGAGAGCCGGTGCAAGGAATAATCGACCCGTTGCGCCGTAAAGGGCGAGAGCGGCATGATGCTGTCGAGGTCGTCCGTTTCATATTCGCCGTTGACAATGCGATCATCCGTCGCTGCGAGATCCGGTACGTCGAAGAGATCGCGAAGCGGGCGGGTGAATGCATCCGCTACGGATGATTCGACATGTGTGCCCTCAAGGAAGGCAAAGTGGATGGGGATCGGCGTCGTGGATTCCTGTACCGTCACGGGACCGCCATGGTTGCGGATCAACAGCCTTATCTGTTCCTCGAGATAGTTGTCGAACAGGTCCGGCCGCGTGATGGTCGCCGTATATTGACCGGGTGCCGACACATGGCCGAATGCAAGGCGGGAATCGATCTGCGCATAGCTCGACGTCGAAAGACGCACTTCCGGATAGAAAGCGCGGAAATGCATTGTGTCGCGTTCTTCGCCTCGCGCAACTCTATCGAAGGCATCACGCAGAAACTTTGTATTGCGTTCATACAGAGCGCTGAGGGCCTGGACGGCCGCCTTGGCGTCGGTAAATTCTCGTCCTTCGACATGGCTGGGCATGCTGATGGCGGTGGGCTTCTTTGTTCCGATTCTTTTGTCCATGCCCCAATATAGTGACATAGCATGACACTTGAAAAGCGGTGTCTTAGAGCGGTTTGCACATATTGGATCGATCGTGTTTCTCGGATGGCGAGACAATCCACGCGGAAGGTGGCGAGGTCGATGCTTTTCCATCGTCCGACGCCGCCTGACAAAGTGGTTGGCCGCCAGCCGGAAACCCAGCCGTTGGTTTGCTTTGGCAAACCAACAAGCTTCAAACCCGCTGATCGAATTATCCGCGTTTCGCAGAAACGCGTTCGATCAGTGGGCCGGGTGAATTTGCTCCAAACCCTTCGGGTTTTGGCTTTGTCCGCTGGAAAGGCATCGGCCTCGCCAAACCCCTCGACCTTGAACCAAATTCCCTCCGGCAGGATGATTCAATATGATTGCAAACCGCTCTAAACTCTCTGCAGACTGACGAGGAGAACAAGCCCTATGCCGCCATTTGACGGGTTTCGCCCCTCATAACTTGTGACAAAAGCCACGACAGGACCGATGAGAATGGCAGAGAAAATTAGCGCGCGAAGAAAAAGCAGCGATAAATGGGCGGTTGATTGTATCATGATCCCTTGCTCCCCGTCCGATGCGGCTTTGCATTCTTGGTTTCAAGAAAATGGCTCAACCGGTCTGAATGAAAGCTGATGCGTTCGTTCATCGCGCGTTCAACCGGAAGTGTGATTTCTCAAGTCGTAGGGGGCGCCCGCAGGACTAGTCGAGGCGCGGGCCCGCTATCCAAGCAAGAGAGGCTCTTGTTCGGACGGCGACGAGCGGGAAATGTTTGCCCAACTCCTCAAGCCTATAAAAGCAAAAGGCAGCCATGGAGGGACCACCATGACTGCCTGTCTTTTTGCCTGTGACCAGCGAAGGATCTGTCCAGGCGTCTTGGTCTTGCATTGTTCAATCCAGGCAGGCGACGTACCAACGAATAAAATAGACAATACTTTTTCTATTCTTGGCCTCCCAGAATTTCACTCAGGCTTTGTATGCAGGGAGGATGCACACAAACGACGATGACTCAACAATACAAGATAAAAGAACTTCAATATTCGGCATTTCGAAACAACTACACACTGAAAGCTGATTGATAAGAGATATCGCGAATTTCCGCAATTATACCTTAGTCTAAATCGATTGAATTTCAAGAAAATGGGGTAATCCAAGACGTAACTGGTATTGCGTCAATTCTTCATAAATGACGAATTTCTGCAGGTTGACGCTCCCAATGATCGTGCCTTCCATCCTGGTACTCAACGGGAGCGTTCAACAGCTCGTCAGGCATCAAATCGTCCAGGCAGGCGACGTTTATCGCGTAGAACACACCCATATCCGCTGTTTCACCACGGCCGAAGGGTTTAACGCCACACGTCCGGCAGAAGAAATGGACGATGGTTCGGCTGCCAAACTGGTATTCAGTCAAATAATTTGAGCCGGAGGTTACCCGAAGGGCATTTTCGTCAACAAATGCCTTCCAAAAGCGAGTTTTTGCGCAAAACGAGCAATTACATTTGCTCGTACCCTGATCGATATCGATGTCGGCCTCGAAGCGGACAGTGCTGCAGTGACAGCTTCCGTGATAGGTCTTTTTCACTCTCTCCTCCGATGAATGTATAACCTTATAGTTAAATAACCTGTTGGTTTAATAATAGTTGCGATCACAAAGGTCAAGTTTGCGGTCACCACTTTTTTGAGCCACAAATTTTCCTTGGAAATTGCCATTTCGGATATCAGCTTGCGCCGCGGCGGGAATCCTCGCTGTTTGATTTGTCGGAGATGGAGATGAGAAATGAGTGGTCGTATCACGCGCCGCGGGGCACTGATTGGTTCAATCCTGGCAATACCGGCCCTAGCCTTGTCGCAGAGGTCAATACATGCTGCACCGGAGAGCCGGATGGACCTTGCCGGCGCGTTCAAGGCAATCGAAGCGGAAGCCGGTGCGCGCCTTGGAGTTTCGGCACACGATACCGGCAGCGATAACCGCATCGAGTATCGCCAGCACGAGCGCTTTGCCATGTGCAGTATATTCAAGTTTCTAGCGGCGGCGGCGGTCCTCGCGCGCGTGGATCATGAGCAGGAGCGGCTGGACCGGATTTTCACTTACAAGAAGAGCGATCTCGTTCCCTATTCGCCGGTAACCGAAAAGCATGTCGGCGAGGGCATGTCCCTCGAAGCAATCTGCGAGGCTGCCATTACGATGAGCGATAATACGGCGGGCAATCTCATGCTCGACAGTCTTGGCGGACCCAAGGGACTGACGAAATATGCGCGCAGCCTCGGTGATGCGACGTTTCGGCTGGACAGGCGCGAAACTGGACTCAACGAAGCGAAGCCTGGCGACGACCGTGATACGATCACGCCGTCAGCGATTCTGAAGGATCTGCAGAAGACTGCTCTCGGTGATGCATTATCCAAATCGTCACGCGACCAGCTGACCGCATGGATGCTTGCCAGCAAGACGGGAGACAAACGCTTGCGCGCCGGTCTGCCGAAGGACTGGAGCGTTGGTGACAAGACCGGAACCAGCGACAGCGGCATGGCCAACGATATCGCCGTCATCTGGCCTCCAAACCGCAAGCCCATTCTTCTGGCCGTGTATCTATATGACCCGAATGGCACGCCCGACAGCCGCAACGACATTCACAAGAAGGTCGCCCGCCTGATTGCCGAGAATATCTGAGGGCAAAGGCTTAAGGACAACCCAGCAAGGATAGAGGGGCGATTTATTCAACCCTGCGTTCGTTGCTGCTTTAGGTAAAGCAAGCCTTGTGTTGGGTGTCTTGTAGGCGAAGCAGAGCGCACCGAGCCCGCCGGTGCATTGAGGAGGATGGGCCACCTCAACCATGGCAAAGGCCCTGCCTGTGAGATTATTTGGAGGTGCGCTAAGCGGTATATGCCGTTGCCTAGAATTGAAAAGGACCCGGACAGGCTGGCAGGTCATCGTCCGGGTCCACTTTTCAATAAACTAGGAAAAGGGAGGCGGGTGGAATCCTGCCTCCTGCTCCGACGACAAGATAACATTTTCCGTATTGCAAAGCAGCATCTGATCCTGGCGCTTGAACTCGTCTACTGCCGGGTCAAGCTTTCGCTCTTGCAGATCAGCCCACCCATCACGCATCCGGAGAGAGAGAGCTTGCTCCCGCTGGCCGTCGCCTTGCCATTATAGGTCTTGCCTTCGTCGAGCTTGTTGACCGTGCCCTTGTAAGATCCGTCCTTGCCGGACATCGAACCGATCGATTTGCCTTTGTATTCCCCCGTCAAAACTGTTCCGCAGTAGGAATCCCCACCGCACGAAGAATACTGAATGATCGTTCCGTTTGGCCGCTTCCAAGAGCCAACGATAGGCTCTTCCGCAAGGGCAGGGCCTGCCATGAGGATGAAACCGGCACAGGCCAGCACTATTTTGCGCTTCATACTTTCCTCCCGAAATGCGTGGCTGCACATCATCCACGCATTCCCGCGATATTACGCATACGTAAACGTAATTCAAGGTCGTTTGCGACAGAATTTCGATCCTCGCAGCCATGCGATAGCGGGAAATTATAATCGCTCCTCGCCGGGCAAACCTGTTCTTTGGTTATCAAATGCTTGAAATCGCTCACCTGCATTTTACGGGAATTTTCGACAAATGCCCGCAATTGCTGGTGCGTTATATTTAATAAATTCCGAAATTTACGAGTTGTTTTTGTTTTGTTTGTGCCCGGTTAATCATGCCCTTTAACAGCAATTTCAAGCCTATGCTGCATTCTCGAAAGCATCGAAAGAACACGCCCAACAACAAAACAAGCGGTTCTCAGAAGTCTAACAGGGCTTTCGTCAAGTAACGGTTCGGGTTCAACAAGGGATTTGGTAAAATGGCACGCTTTGATCTTCAGCATACCGATAGTGGACACGCCGGGGGCTCGGCGCAGACAGATATTCTCTTCGAAATGGGAATTATGTACGCAACAGGCCGGGATTGCGCTATCGATCTTGTGGCAGCCCATAAATGGTTCAATATTGCCGCCATCAAGGGGTGCGACCGGGCGGCTGAACTGCGGGCAGAACTCGCTCAGTCAATGTCGAAGCCCGATATCGCTGCGGCCCTGCGTGCTGCGCGCGAATGGATGACCTCCCACTAGAACCGCACACCCATTCTGCACAAAATCCCATATTGTGAACTCAATCACAACGGGATATCGTAATGTTTGCAACCGTGGGTATACAATTGGTTGTCTTGTCACGTATGGAGTATTGCTGTGAGTGCGTATGATTCTTGACAAAGACGGGGAAGTGATGCTTGACGATCTTGAAGGATTGTTATCGAGATTAACGGCTGCTCAAAAGCAGCTGATATTGTTGTCTGCCAAGTCAAAAGCATTTCCGGATAACAATACATTGAACAAAGTTGCCACCTTAGCTCTTAACATTTCAGCAGTTGAAGCGCTTATCGCCGAGGCCCGAGACCAGAAGGCCAGGCCGGTAAAGGCCAATGATTGAGCACTGGAAACTCCAGCTTCGAGAGCTGGAGTTTGTTTCGCTTACTGCTTACGCCTAGACGCCGGCCGGTCCGACACGTGTTGCTTCGAACAGGAACCAGTGCCTGCGTTCTGTCTCATCTATGAAGTTCTCTATGATACTCGTTGTGGCGCTGTCGCCGTGTTCGCTGCACAGCTCGTGAACCTGGCGCAAATAGCCGATGAAGCTCTTATTATCGTCGCGCAGCTCCGCCAGCATATCGTCCGGTGTGACGAAATTGGCATCGTTGTCGGGGATGCGTTGTTGAGCGCTGATCTGTCCAATGGACTTCAACGTCGTGCCACCGATTTTCCGTACCCGTTCCGCGAGAACGTCGGTCATCGCGAAAATCTGCTCCCCGTGTTCGTCCAACAGGAGATGGTAGTCGCGAAAGTGCGGGCCGCTCATGTGCCAGTGAAAATTCTTGGTCTTCATATAAAGTGCAAATGTATCTGCGAGCAGAGCATTCACCGCTCCAGTGATATCGCGTACTGCATTACCGCCTAGATCGCTGGGTGTAGCGGTTGGCGCACGTTTGATGGTCTGCAGGGTTTTTTTAGCCACGGGTCGATCTCCTTGAAGTAGGAAAACTCTTCGATTTGACGCTCGGTCGAGTGCCGCGCTAGTTCTAGCACGCGTTACCCAGCATTTCTGCCTCAATTCTTGGTTGTATCGACTGGTGCTTCCTCAAACCGCACCAAGGGAAAATTTTCTTTGACTTGCGAATTCTCGGACACGATCTCGGCAATTTTGCCGTCATGCGGCGCAGTAATCGAGTGCTCCATCTTCATGGCTTCGAGCACCAGCAATATCTGACCTTTTTTGACCGTATCACCGGCGGCTACCCGCACGGCTTTCACCAGGCCCGGCATCGGGGCCGTAAGCCGGTCTCCGGCGCTGCCTGCCTGTTCAGCGAGCAGAAAAGGATCGGCGATGCTGAACGTCGTTGCCATTCCATTGGCGACGACGGCTACGCCATGCGGTATTGCTATGGTTTTCGCCCGCAAATTGATGCCCTTGCCAGTGAGGTGCCAGCCTTGCGGTTCATGTCGCACGCGCAGTTCAGTCAGGGCATCTGAACCGGAAATCGCATAGCGCTCGTCTCCAAGTACTGACACACCATATCGTACGATCTGCCCAGCCTCTTCCAGCATGACCGGATAGGCCAGCCGGTCATGATGAGTGTAACCTCGCAACGCAGTCCACGGGTCACCGTGGACAGGTCGTTTCAGGAGACCGCTGGCAGAAAGGATGGCCAGTTCCTTGGCACCTGCCGGCGTCGCGACGGGAACGATCAATCCTGCAAGATCGCGGTCGATCAATCCCGTATCGACGTCACCGGCGGCAAATACCTGATGCCGGATCAACGCCGACAGGAATGGCGCGTTCGTGGTCGTACCGGCAATTTCCGTCTGGCTCAGTGCGCTCTCCATCGCGGCAAGCGCCGACTGACGATCGGCGCCGTGCACCACAAGCTTGGCGATCATCGGATCATAGTAGGGCGAGATCGTATCGCCTGCTCGAACGCCGGTTTCGACGCGAACCTCGCCGTCCTGCAGTGCATTGGGAAATGACAGATGGTGCAGCGTGCCGATGGCTGGCAGGAAACTTTTCGCCGGGTCTTCGGCATAGAGCCGCGCCTCGATAGCATGGCCGCTGAGAGGGATTTGCTTTTGAGACAGCGGCAACTTTTCGCCGGCCGCCACACGCAATTGCCACTCTACCAGGTCAAGCCCGGTGATCATCTCGGTTACCGGGTGTTCCACCTGCAGCCGTGTGTTCATTTCCATGAACCAGAAACGGTCGGGCTTCAGCCCTTCCGTGGCATCGACGATAAATTCGATCGTGCCCGCGCCGGAATAATTGATTGCTTGCGCTGCCTTGACGGCCGCACTGGTCATTGCAGCGCGCACCTCTGCGGTGATGCCAGGGGCAGGGGCTTCCTCGATGACCTTTTGATGGCGGCGTTGCAGCGAGCAATCGCGCTCGTAGAGATGCACTACATTGCCGTGATTGTCGCCAAACACCTGCACTTCGATATGGCGTGGTTTGGCGACGTACTTTTCAACCAGCACGCGATCGTCTCCAAAGGCGCTCTTGGCCTCGCGTCGCGCACTCCCCAGCGCCTCGGCGAAATCATCGGGATTATCAACTTTGCGCATGCCTTTGCCGCCGCCGCCGGCGCGCGCTTTGATGAGCACGGGATAGCCGATCTCGCGTGCTTTGGAGGCGAGCACCACCAGTTCCTGCGCCTCGCCATGGTAGCCCGGAACGACGGGGACGCCGGCCTTCTCCATCAATCGCTTTGCGGCATCCTTGAGCCCCATGGCCCGGATCGAGTCTGCAGAAGGTCCGATGAAGACCAGACCGGCTTTCACCACAGCATCGACAAAACCCGGATTTTCGGAAAGGAACCCATAGCCGGGATGAATGGCCTCGGCTCCGCTTTTCAGGGCAGCGTCGATGATGTGGTCGGCCCGAAGGTAGCTGTCCGTGACGGGCGAGGGTCCGATATAGACCGCCTCATCGGCCATCGCCACGTGCAGGGCGTGCGCATCCGCGTCGGAATAGACTGCGACTGTGCCGATACCCATTCTCTGCGCCGTACGGATAACGCGGCAGGCGATTTCACCACGATTGGCAATGAGGATTCTGGAGAACATTTTTGTCATTATTTTCGCTCCCATCACATCCTGAACATGCCGAAGCGCGTTTCCTCGACAGGTGCGTTCAGCGCTGCGGAGAGGGAAAGCGCCAGCACTTCGCGGCTCTTTGCCGGGTCGATAATGCCGTCATCCCAAAGCCGCGCTGAGGAGTAGAGCGGGTGACCTTCGCGCTCATATTTCTCAAGGATAGGTGCCCGGAATGCTGCTTCGTCGCTGGCTGACCACTCTCCTCCCTTGCGCTCGATACCCTCACGCTTGACCAGCGCCAGAACGGTGGCCGCCTGTTCGCCGCCCATGACCGAAATGCGGGCATTTGGCCACATCCAGAGGAAGCGCGGTGAAAAGGCTCTGCCGCACATGCCGTAATTGCCGGCGCCAAACGAACCGCCGACGATCATCGTTACCTTGGGCACCCGTGCAGTGGCGACAGCCGTGACAAGCTTAGCGCCATCCTTGGCGATCCCGCCAGCCTCGTAGGAACGCCCGACCATGAACCCGGTGATGTTTTGCAGGAAGACCAGCGGGATGCCGCGCTGCGTGCACAGCTCGATGAAATGCGTGCCCTTCAGCGCGCTCTCGGAAAACAGCACGCCATTATTAGCGATGATACCCACCGGCATGCCGTAGAGATGCGCAAAGCCGGTGATTAGCGTCGTGCCGTAGTTCTGCTTGAACTCGTCGAATTCCGAACCATCGACAATACGGGCGATGAGTTCGCGCGCATCGTAGGGCTGGCGCAGATCGCTCGGGATAACGCCATAAAGTTCATGTGGATCATAAAGCGGCGGAATCACCTTGCGAAGATCGAGGCCTATCTCCTTCTTTCGATTCAGGTTTCCAACGATACGCCGGGCAATGGCGAGCGCATGCGCATCATCCACGGCGTAGTGGTCGGCAACGCCTGACTCGCGTGTATGCACTTCCGCACCGCCAAGGTCTTCTGCCGAAACCTCTTCACCTGTTGCTGCTTTGACTAGGGGAGGGCCGGCAAGAAAAATCGTCGCCTGGCCTTTGACCATGATGGTTTCTTCCGACATGGCGGGCACATAGGCGCCGCCCGCCGTGCATGAGCCCATGACCACCGCGATCTGCGGAATACCCGCCGCCGACATATTGGCCTGGTTGTAGAAGATACGGCCAAAATGTTCGCGATCCGGAAAGACCTCGTCCTGATTGGGCAGGTTGGCGCCACCGCTATCCACAAGATAGAGGCAGGGCAGATTGTTCTGCAGCGCGATCTCCTGTGCCCGCAGATGCTTTTTCACCGTCAATGGATAATAGGTGCCGCCTTTCACCGTCGCATCATTGACGACGATCATCACTTCCTTGCCCGATACCCGGCCGATCCCTGCAATCAGACCGGCGGATGAAATTGTATCGTCATACATATCCCAGGCGGCAAACTGGCCAATTTCAAGAAAGGGCGAACCGGCGTCGAGAAGCTGTGCTAACCGATCACGCGGGAGGAGCTTGCCGCGCGACGTGTGGCGTTCGCGCGCCTCATCGGTACCACCCTTGATTACCAATTCTGCCTTGGCCCGGATATCACCTACCAGTGCCTGCATTCTCTTTGTATTGGCGGTAAAGGTTTCGGATGTGGTGCTGATCTGGGAGGTGAGGACGGTCATGCGGTCTCCTGTTATCGGCAGTGATTAGGTGCAGTGGTGTGGCTCAAGCGCTCTCTGCAAACATTTCTCTGCCGATTAGCATGCGCCGTATCTCACTCGTGCCAGCACCGATTTCGTAGAGCTTGGCATCGCGCAACAGCCGTCCGGTCGGATAGTCGTTGATATAGCCATTGCCGCCCAGCGCCTGGATCGCCTCGAGCGCGCACCATGTTGCTTTCTCTGCAGCGTATAGAACGCACCCTGCTGCATCCTTGCGTGTGGTTTCACCGCGGTCACAGGCGGCCGCCACGGCGTAAACATAGGCCCGACAAGCATTCGTCGTTGTGTACATGTCTGCCAGTTTGCCCTGCATCAGCTGGAATTCTCCGATCGGTTGGCCAAACTGCTTGCGCTCATGCACGTAGGGGACAACCACGTCCAGACAGGCGTCCATCACTCCCAAAGGTCCACCGGCAAGCACGACGCGCTCATAGTCCAACCCCGACATCAGGATTTTGACACCTTGGCCCTCTTCGCCAAGTACATTTTCGAATGGAACTTCACAGTCCTCGAATACGAGCTCACACGTATTGGAACCGCGCATACCAAGCTTGTCCAGCTTTTGCGCGGTGGTAAAACCCTTGAATTCCTTCTCGATCAGAAATGCCGTGATGCCACGCGAGCCCGCGGCGGGATCGGACTTCGCGTAGACCACTAACGTGCTGGCGTCCGGACCATTGGTAATCCACATCTTGTTACCGTTCAGAACATAACGGTCATTCTTCTTGTCGGCTCGCAGTTTCATCGAAACGACGTCGGAGCCCGCACCCGGTTCTGACATGGCGAGCGCGCCGACATGTTCGCCCGAGCAGAGTTTTGGCAAAAACTTTGCCTTCTGCTCCGGGGTGCCCCAGCGGTTGATCTGGTTGACGCAAAGATTGGAATGCGCACCATAAGAGAGACCGACCGATGCCGAAGCGCGGGATATTTCTTCCACGGCAATCGTGTGTGCGAGGTAGCCAAGGCCGGACCCGCCAAACTCCGGGTCGGCAGTCATTCCGAGCAGGCCGAGCTCGCCCATTTTCTGCCAGAGGTGCATGGGGAATTGATTGGCTCTATCGGTCTCGGCTGCCAGCGGTGCTATCTCCGCCTGCGCAAACCGATGTACCGTTTCCCGCAGTGCCTCGATTTCCTCAGAGACTCCGAATCTTAGGCCCGACTGGTACATTTCGTCCTCCCTTTTTAGTTGTCGCAATCTTCTTGGCGCCAACAAGGCGCAGTCCCATTTCGACATACTTTTCTGCAATCTCGTCGACACTAAGCCTGTCGCCCGTCCGGAACCAGACCATGATACCGGTAATCATCGCGATAATGGCGCGGGTTGTCAGCGCAATGTCATCGATGGCAAATTCGCGAGTATCGATTCCGTCGTCGAGTATGTCCCGAAGGCTGTTCTCATACCGCGCGCGCAATTCAACGATTATGGCCCGGTTTTCCGGACTGAGGCTGCGCAGCTCCATATTTCCAATGTGCACATCGTCCCGTCGCTCCACATGAAAACGGATATGGAAACGAATGAAGGCGCAGAACTTCTCTAGGGCCGTATGAGCGCTGCGGCTCTCGGCTTCCCAGGCGGCAAGCACACGATCCATGTGTCCCCGCATAACCGAAAACAGCAATTCCTGCTTGTTGGGGTAGTAGCGATAGAAGGCCGCGGGCTGCACGCCCACTTCGTCAGCGAGCTGGCGCATCGACATCGCTTCATAGCCGACGCGGGCAATCAAATGCTTCGCAGCAATATCAATTGCGCTGCGTGTCCTTCCGCCATCTGATCCGGTTGTGCGTGCCATGTTGAATTAATAAAACGAACGTTCAATTAATTCAAGAGGCAGGTTGCTAGACGAAGGTATGGATGGAGGTACGGCGGGGATGCATGTACGGTCGGCCAATTGGAGTCGATTTTTATCAATCAATTTTTCCAGAGTGGGTTTTATGTTTGACCGACGCATTCCTCGTCTATTCGCTACCCTGATTGCAGCAATTTTGCTGCCGCTATCATTGACCCTTTCTGCAAACGCCTTGAGCATGAAAGAGTGCAGCGTCAAGTACAAGGCAGCGCAGAGCGCCGGCGAAGCAGAAGGCGTTTCGTGGAGCGAATTCCGTAAAGCGCAATGCACCATGCCCGCTGAGGCGGCTGACAAGTCAACCAACTCCGCACCGACGGAGGCCAACGCAAAGACGACTGAAGATAAGCCAGAAACGCAAAAAAAAGCCGAAGTCGTAGCCAGATCCCCATCCGGAAAGACGACGTTTCCGTCGTCGATAGCCGAAAAATTTGCTGCAGAGAAACCTGCCAAGGCCCGCATGCACACATGCCTTGAGCAATACCACGTTAACAAGAAAGGCGGTACGCTTGGCGGCGCGCGCTGGATCGAAAAAGGCGGCGGTTACTACAAATTATGCAATGCTAAGCTGAAGGGGGAAGGTTAAGGGAGCGGCGGCCATGGCTCATAAACCTACAAGGTTGGAAATCCGCCGATGGCGATGGCACATTTGAAGGTATGGAACATCGCGTCGCATTTCTGGAAAAATCTTTTGGGAAGATGGACGGCAAGCTGGATGTCATCCTCAATGGCATTGCAGGCTTGAAGGAGGATGTTTCAATCCTGAAGGGTGATGTATCAGGTCTGAAGGGAGACGTTTCAATCCTGAAGGGAGATGTTTCAAGCCTGAAGGGAGACGTATCGGGTCTGAAGGAGGGGGTAGCCTATATGAAAGGCAAGTTTGAAACGCTTCCTACGGTTGAATCTTTCGCCGCGTTAAGTCAGTCGCTCGGACAGCTTACTGGTCATGTACATACTCTTCCATCGGCGGCAGCTTTTGGGGAACTCAAGGGTCGGGTAGAGCCCAGGGTCATCGACGCTGTTTTCGGCTGGTAGTGCTAGTCATTCGGAACGCTCGAAGTCCAGTCGGCTGAACGCTGTCCCAGCAATGATAACCCATCCTAAGATGAGTAATGATCCTCCAAGGGGGGCGGCGAAGGGGAAGAGCCTGTCGCCAATTGCGTCCCGGGATATCAGATCACCAATGAAGAAGAACAATCCAACCACCAGCACCCACGCGCCGAAATAGGCTGGCCGACTAACCTTTGCCAAAAGCGACAGCGCTAAAAATGCGGGGGCGTGGATGAACAGGATCGGCGCAATCGTGGCCATATGACCTTCCGCACTATGGGCCGCCGCCGCATAGGCCGCGATACCTGCAGCCCCGAACAGTCCGCCGAGACCGGCAAAAACCCGATTGATTTCCAAGTTATTCTCCGTTTCCAGGTTTTTATCTGGGCTCAGCAGCTACTTTACGGCGGCCAAGGCCTGCGGAAGCTGTCGTTCGAAATAATCGAGTTCTTCGTCAAGGCCGACGCTGACACGGATGCAACGGTCCAGACCCGGTGCCATTGGTTTGCGCACGAAGACGTCGCGGTCGATCAGGGCGTTGAGAATGGCGAGGGCGTATGACCCATCGCGCCCGCAATCGATAGTGACGAAATTGGTAGCAGAGGGAATCGCCGCAAGGTCGTTCTTCGCAGCAATCTGCACGATCCGCTCACGCCCAGCGATAATCCGTGCAATCACCGCCTTGAGATAATCTTGATCCTTTAGCGCTGCGAGGGCGGCTATCTGTGTCAGCTTGTTCATGCCGAAATGGTTGCGGATTTTGTCGAAGGCCAGGATCTGTTTTTCTGCGCCGACAGCATAGCCGCAGCGCATTCCGGCGAGTCCATATGCCTTGGAAAAGGTGCGCATGCGCAGGACATTCGGCCGCGAAACATCGATCCGCGGCAGGGCGTCCGCCGGTGCCGTTTCGCCGTAAGCTTCGTCGAGGATCAGCATCGTATTGTTGGGCAGCGCATCGATAGAGCGTTCGATCTCCGCCGCCGCCCACCACGTCCCCATTGGATTGTCAGGGTTGGAGAAATAGACGAGCGGTGCCTCTTCGCGCTTTACCGCGGCAAGCAATGCTTCGAGGTCCTCGCGATCATCCCTGTACGGCACTGTCACTAGCCGTCCGCCAAAGCCGGCCACATGAAAATTGAATGTCGGATAGGCACCGAGCGAAGTGACGACCGGCGTGCCCTCGCGCACGTACTGGCGCACGGCGAGTCCCAGCAACGTATCGACGCCTTCGCCAACGACGATATTGGCCGGTACAACGCCGAGATGCGCTGCAAGCGCATGCTTCAAATCGAAATTTTCTGGATCGGCGTATTTCCACGCCTCCCCGGCATGGCTGTGTATGGCGGCAATGACTGAAGGCGCTGGGCCGAAGCCGCTTTCATTGGCTCCAAGTCGCGCTTTGAAAGGCCGGTTGCGCTTGCGTTCCAGCGCTTCGGGTCCGACGAACGGTACAGTCGAGGGCAGGGAGTCGATCAGGGGGATCAGGTGCGGTTCCATGTCCCACAGCGATATCAGTTTTTGTGCCGGCGAAAAGCAAAAATTTCGCTCTTTTACGCCGAACTCACAGTTCGAAACGGCGATCACATATTGTCTTTCAGCGGAACCAAACCATTGTCGCGGGGTTTCCCTCCCACTGGGACAAAAAAGGTTCAATTGAGAGGCAGGATAATGAAAAAGGTTTTTATAGTGACTGCAGCGGCGTTTTTCGCCACCTCCGGTCTGGCGATCGCTCAGGATAGCGTTGTCGTTGAAGTGCCGCAGTCTGCCCGGGATTATGTCATCGCGCATCCGGCCGATCCAGTTGTTATAGAGGGTGACTTATCTCAGGGTTACGTCGTACCCGAAACGATCGTGGTGCGGCCAATTCCGGAGAGCCCGGGCTACGGCTACATCTATGTCGATGGCCGCCCCGTGATCGTCTCCATGGAGAACCGCGAGGTCGTCTATCTGTCGGACAATGCTGGGGCTGCGCCCGATGACGGAGCTATTCCGGACGACGTTGTCTCCTACATTGAGACCAATCCGACTGATCCGGTGGTCATCGATGGTGACATAACCATGGGAACGGTCATTCCTGAGGATGTGCCGTTGGTCGCCGTGCCTGATCAGCCGCGCTACTCATACGTATATGTGCAAGATCGTCCCGCACTCATAGAACGTGAGACACGCCGGGTTGTCTGGGTAAGATAATATCTTGTTTGAGGGAGACTTGCCCGCGCTCCGGCGGGCGAGTGTTTACCATCGCCGGTGCCGATAATAACGATGGCGATTGTCATAGATGATCAGCGGCGTATTGAATTGCATCTGTTCGAATTGCGCCCGGCTTGCGGCGCGCCTGTCGAGATCGAGATTGAGCAGGCAATTTGCGAATGCATCGGTCCCACGCCGGAAACCATAGGATGAACAGGTCTGGTTATCGAGCGCCCGCCGCTCTTCCGGTGTCATGGACACACAGCCGGCGACGAAGACCGTGAGCAAAACTGCTAATACTGCCAATGATCTCATGGATTCCTCTGCCGGACCGTCAATTCCCGATCAACACTAGGAATATCACTGAACAGGTTTCAAATATTGGCGCTTGCAGTTGCATCATGTCAATAAGGTCCTGACCATACTGTCCCAATTGCTTGGCAGCTTCAATAGCCAGACTTTGGTTGGATGATAGGATTGGGAGGGAGGCTCACAAAGCCAGCCTCAAGTCGCGAAAAAAACACCGGCAATCATGAGAATAATTATTGCTCCTGCCAGGATCGGCAGGATTGAAAAACCTGTAGGACTGGGTTGAGGCCTCAATACCAATTTGGCAAAGCGAGCAGAATCGTGGCCGCTACCTGGGTGCATATGACAAAAGTGACGAAGGGTATAAACCCGTCACTGATCTTCCGGTTATCGTTTGCTGCGGCAAAGCTCATAAGGACTGCTCCCGATTGGACGATCCTCTGAAAGTGCCGAAGGATCATGATCGTCAGTGCCGAATTTCGGCTTGGTCACGCAACTGTAACAGTTTGAAACCTTTTGTCACTCAAAAAGTTCTAATCCTCGTTCAACTGTGCCGTGATAGCCTTCTTCCGACGATGAAATGCTGCTGCTATGACATAGAGAAAATCTTCAGTTTCAGTGGTTTAGCTCCAGCGGTGCAGAACCTTTGCAGGCTCTGCACCGCTGGTGATTTTTGTTACTCGGCTGGCGTTGCAGCAGGGGCAATCGTGCCCGAATTGTGGCTGGAATCGCCTTCGAAGGTGCTGGCATGGTGGCTCTTCAGCTGTCGATTTCCTGTCATCGCACGTATGAGCACGTAGAACACTGGCGTCATGAACAGGCCGAACAACGTCACGCCGATCATCCCGGCAAACACCGCGACGCCCATGGCACTACGCATTTCCGCACCGGCTCCAGTCGATGTGACGAGAGGTACCACGCCCATGATGAAGGCGAGCGACGTCATCAGGATCGGTCTGAGCCGCAGGCGACTGGCCTCGACTACTGCCTTGAATGGCGTCGACCCGGCAAACTCCAGTTCCCGCGCAAACTCGACGATCAGGATGGCGTTCTTGGCAGACAGTCCGACAAGCACGATCAGCCCGATCTGCGTGAAGACATTGTTATCTCCGGCCGTCAGCCAGACGCCGGTGAGGGCGGCAAGCAATCCGAGTGGCACGATCATGATGATCGACAGCGGCAGTGACAGGCTTTCATATTGTGCCGAGAGAACGAGGAACACCAACAGGATCGACAGCGGGAAGATAAGGTAGGCTGAGTTTCCTGCAATGATCTCCTGATAGGTCAGTTCCGTCCATTCGAAGCCGATGCCGGGCGGCAGGGTGTCGGCGGCGATCTTTTCCACTGCAGCCCGCGCCTGGCCCGACGAGTAGCCAGGAGCCGCATTGCCATTCACGTCGGCAGCGAGGAAGCCGTTATAGCGCATGGCGCGATCTGGTCCCGCACTGGATGAGACGTCGACCAGGGCCGACAGCGGGATCATCTCGCCCGAACCCGATCGTACCTTCAGATCGCCGATATCTTCAGACTTGGCGCGGAAATTCGACTCTGCCTGCATGCGGACGGAATAGGTGCGTCCGAACTTGTTGAAGTCGTTGACATAGACCGAGCCAAGATAAATCTGCAGCGTGTTGAAGATTTCCGGCAGCGATACATTGAGCTGGCGTGCCTTGGCACGGTCAACATCGGCATAGAGCTGTGGAACATTGATCTGATAGCTGGTGAACAGGCCCGTCAGCTCCGGCGCTGTGGCCGCCTTGGCGAGGAACGCCTTGGTCGCGTCGTCGAGAGCCTGATAACCAAGACCATTGCGATCCTCGATCTGCAGCTTGAACCCGCCGATCGAGCCGAGACCCTGGACGGGAGGCGGCGGGAAGACGGCGCTGAACGATTCCTGGATGCCGGATATTTGCTGATTGAGTGCCATGGCGATTGCACCGGCACTCAGGTCGGGTGTCTTGCGCTCTTCGAAAGGTTTCAGAGAAACGAAGACAACGCCGGCATTCGAACTATTGGTAAAACCGGCGATGGACAGGCCAGGGAAGGCAATCGTGCTTTGCACACCGGGTATCTTCAATGCCATGTCCCCGATGCGGCGGACGACCGCTTCCGTCCGGTCAAGCGTCGCTCCATCCGGCAGCTGTGTGAAACCGACCAGATACTGCTTGTCCTGCGGCGGAACGAAACCGCCCGGCACACTCTTGAACATGAACGCCGTCGCGCCGATCAAGATGAGATAAATCCCCATCATGACCGTCTTGCGCGAAATAACGCCGCGCACACCCTTGCTGTAACCGTTGGCCCCCCGCGTGAACACGGCATTGAAGCCACGGAAAAGCCAGCCCAGCGTCAGGTCCATGAAGCGTGTCAAACGGTCCTTCGGCTGGTCATGTCCCTTGAGCAGCAGTGCTGCAAGGGCAGGCGACAGTGTAAGGGAGTTGAATGCTGAAATGACCGTCGAGATGGCGATCGTCAGCGCGAACTGCCGATAGAACTGCCCCGTAAGGCCGCTGATGAAGGCGAGGGGCACGAACACGGCGACCAGAACCAGCGCAATCGCGATGATCGGTCCCGAGACTTCGCGCATCGCCTGTACCGTCGCTTGCCGCGGGGCAAGACCGTTCTCGATGTTGCGCTCGACGTTCTCAACCACCACGATGGCGTCGTCGACGACGATACCGATGGCGAGAACAAGACCGAACAGGCTGAGTGCGTTGATCGAGAAACCGAACAGATGCATCACCGCAAACGTACCGACGATCGATATCGGCACCGCAATTAGCGGGATGATCGATGCACGCCACGTCTGCAGGAACAGGATAACAACGAGAACGACCAGCAGCACCGCCTCAAGCAGTGTATGAATGACGGCCTCGATCGAGGCGCGGACGAACTGCGTCGTATCGTAGACGATCTCGTAGTCTACGCCTTCCGGCATGGTCAGCTTCATCTCGTTCATCGCCGCACGAACTTCGTCGGCGATCTGGATCGCATTGGAGCCCGGTGCCTGGAAGATCGGGATAGCAACGGCGCTCTTGTTGTCGAGCAGCGAGCGTAGCGAATAGTCGGCTGCGCCAAGTTCGATGCGGGCAATGTCGCTCAAATGTGTGATCGCGCCATTGGCGGCAGTCTTGACGATGATCTGGCCGAATTCCTCTTCGGATTGCAACCGACCTTGCGCGTTCACCGTCAACTGCAGATCGACACTGTTCGAGTTGGGCGACGCACCGATGGTACCGGCAGCAGCCTGCACATTCTGCGCACGGATCTCGTTAAGAACATCGGTTGCCGAGAGGCCGAGTTCCGCGGTCTTCTGCGGATCGAGCCAGATACGCATCGAATAGTCGCCAGATCCGAACAATTGCACATCGCCGACGCCGTTGATGCGGGCGAGGCGATCCTTGATGTTGATCAGGGCGTAGTTGCGCAGGTAGGTGATGTCGTAGCGATCATTGGGCGAGATGAGGTTGACCACCAGCATCAGGTCAGGCGAACTCTTGACCGTGGTGATCCCGAGGCTGCGCACTTCTTCCGGCAAGCGCGGTTCCGCCTGCGAAACGCGGTTCTGAACCAGCTGTTGCGCCTTGTCCGGATCTGTACCAAGCGCAAAGGTCACAGTCAGCGTCATCTGGCCGTCTGCCGTCGCCTGGCTGCCCATGTAGAGCATGCCTTCAACGCCGTTGATCTGTTCTTCCATCGGCGTTGCGACTGTTTCGGCAATGACCTTCGGATTTGCACCCGGATATTGTGCCCGCACCACGATGGATGGAGGAACGACATCCGGATATTCCGAGACGGGCATCGTCGTCAGCGAAATCAAACCGCCGAGGAAGATGATGAAAGAAAGAACGCCCGCAAAGATCGGGCGGTCGATAAAGAAATTGGAGATATTCATATCAATTCCACCTGCCCGATGCGGGGCTCTGGATATTTACTGTTTGACCTTGGCCTGGTCCGCCAGCGCCTGCTGGTCTGGAGCCTTGCTGCCCATCGCCACCATCTCCGGTGCAACGAGCGAGCCAGGGCGAATGCGCTGCAGGCCATTGACGACGATCTTGTCATCCGCCTGCAATCCAGCCGTGACGATCCGCAGGCCATCGGCCTTTGCGCCAAGCGAGATTTCGCGATACTCGACGACGTTCTTCGAATTGACGACCATGACGAACTTCTTGTTCTGGTCGGTTCCGACAGCTTTTTCGTCAACCAGCAATTCGTTACGCTCGTTGGCCTGACCCATGCGGACCTTGGCGAACTGGCCGGGCATCAGCTTGCCATTGGCGTTATCGAACACCGCGCGAACCTTGACAGTACCGCTCGTTGCATCGACGCTGTTGTTGATCAGCTGTAGCTTACCGGTGATCCCGTCCTGGCCGTGCACATCCATCTGAACCGGGATACGGTTGACGAAGTCGCGGCTGTTCAAGCCCTCGGGAAGATCGGCGAGCGCATTGGCGACGACGTTCTCATCGGCCTCGAAACTTGCATAAATCGGGCTGATCGAAACCAGCGACGTCAGTAACGGCGCGCTCGGTCCCTCGGCGATGAGATTGCCGGGGGTGATCTCGATACGTCCGACACGGCCGCTGATCGGTGCGCGAATATCGGTCCAGTCGAGGTTGAGCATGGCGGTCTGCAATACGGCCTTGGCCGCTTCAAGGTCCGCCTCGGCGCTGGTCTGAACGTTCAACCGCTGATCATAATCGCTCTGGGAAGCAAAGCGCGATGTGACAAGCTGCTTGCCGCGTTGAAGTTCGCTCTTGGCATAGGCAAGCTTCGATTCGGCAGAGGCCACCTGCGCCTTTGCGCGCGCAACCTCTGCCTCATAAGGCGCTGGGTCGATCTTGACCAGAAGGTCGCCCTGCTTGACGATCGCGCCTTCTTTGAAGGCAACGGACTGAATGGCGCCGGCGACGCGCGAGCGTACTTCAACTTGATCGATTGCCTCAAGCCGGCCAGAGAATTCACTCCACTGCGTTATAAGCTTCGGCTGTACGACCGCAACCGAAACAGGAGTGGCTGGCGCAGGCGCGGCCTGGCTTTTTTCGCCTTCCGCGTGGCTCTGCTGCATGTCCAGAAAGTGCGAGCCGCCGACTGTGGCAAGTGTCAGTACCAGGGCGCTGGCATAGAGGCTTTTTCTTAAAGTGCTGATTGACATCGTGGTCATCCTGCTTTGAAAGTTTCCGCCATTGGGAGGATGGCGAATCTGAATTCGATCATCGAATTGAGCATTGACGTTCTATACCGATCGGTATAGAACGGTTGATATAAGGCGGCGATGTAACAGCTGTCAATGGAATTTTATACCGAGCGGTATAATTCTTTTAGGGAGTGTTGTCCATGGGACGGCCCAGGGAATTTGATGCGGATGATGCCTTGCAGACAGCTTTGGAGCTATTCTGGCGAAAAGGCTATGAAGGCACGTCCATCACTGACCTGACCGACGGCATGGGTATCACCAAGCCCAGTCTTTACGGAACCTTCGGCAATAAGGAAGAGCTCTTCCGCATGGCGCTGCAGCGCTACGAGCAGAATTACATGGCGTTCTTCTGGAAGGCCTTGGAGCAGCCGACCGCGCGGATTGTTGCGCTGGATATATTGCATGGCTTTGCCAATGCCCAGACTGAAGAGTGCAATCCTGGTGGATGCCTTGGTATCAATGCGGCCATGGGCTGCAGTGAAGCCGCGGAAGCGATCCAAAAAACCATTATCGAGCGTCGCCAGATAGGGCAGAAGGCGCTGGCGCGGCGTTTCGAACGCGCCAAGCGTGAAAACGATCTTCCCGCTGATAGCAATCCTGACGATCTTGCCCGCTATCTATTGACCATCGCCCAAGGCACTGCGGTCCAGGCATCGAGCGGCGCTGGCCGGGATGAGCTTTACCGGCTGATCGACATAGCCATGAAGTCTTTTCCAGGCTCGAACTAACTACGCTTCAAATTCAGCCTGATGCGTTAGGTCAGCCTGTTGCGGAAAAGCCAAGCCGAAAATGGCAGGGTAACCGCGGCGATGGCCACCAGCGCGAGCATTTCCGGCAACAATTGCCTCAAGCCTGCACCCTCCAGATATACCTGGTGTGTGATGCTGATCGCATAGCGTAGCGGATTGATCATTGTCAGATACTGCAGGATCTCCGGCATGTTGCCGATCGGCGCCGTCAGCCCCGATAGCAGCATGAATGGCATCAGCAACACGAACGAGTAGATCATTGCCTGCTGCATATTGCCTGCGAGCGAAGAGATGAAAAGGCCAATGCCCACCGCCGCGGCGAGGAACAGCACCAGCCCCAGGTAGAGCATGAAATAAGAACCCTCGAAGGGAATCTGGAACCATAGCTGGGCGACGAGCAATATGGTCGTTGCCTGCGAGAGACCGACCATCATCGAGGGCAGGGCCTTCCCGACCATGATCTCGGACGGTCTGAATGGCGTGACCAACAGCTGATCGAAAGTCCCCGCCTCACGTTCGCGCGCGACCGACATGGCAGTCAGCATCAGCGTCATCATCATGGTGATCGTGCCGATCAATGACGGGATCATGTACCACCGCGTCTCAAGGCTCGGATTATACCAGGCGCGCGTTGCTATCTTGATGCCGCTGTTGGCCGCCTGACCATTTTCCTGACGCCATTGCTCAGTGAAGTCCGTCGCGATGGTATTGATGTAGCTCTGCGCGGTGCCGGCCGTGTTGGAATTGCGGCCGTCGGCGATGATCTGCAATTTGGCCGGCATTCCGGCCATGAGCCGCCTCTCGAAATCCTGGTCGATGACCACCACCAGCAAAACCCGGGCGTCATTGATGAATTTATCGATATCGGATGTCCGCTGCAACGTCGCAACGCGGCTGAAAATGCCCGAGCCGTCCAGTTTCGAAACCAGCTCGATCGATGCGGCACTGTGATCGTGATCAAGAACCGCATAGGGCACATTGTTGAGATCGTAACTCGCCGCATAGCCAAAGATCAGACATTGCAGGATGGGCGGCAGCACCAGCACGATACGGCTTTTCGGGTCCTTGAACATCGCCAGCAATTCCTTGCGGATCAGCGCGATTATCCGGAAGAAGGATTCTTTCATGGCCGTCTCACCCGAGTTTCTTGCGCGTGGCGAAAAGAGACGCAGTCATCAGAATGGTTGCCATGACGGCGAGTACCACCGCGTTGGGCAGGATGACGGCCCAGATGTCGCCCGCAAGGAACAATGTCTGCAGCACGCTGACGAAATAGCGCGCCGGGAAGATGTAGGTGATGCCCTGGATCACCAGAGGCATACTTCTGATGTCGAACATGAAGCCCGAAAGCATCATCGCCGGCAGAAACGTGACGATCAACGTGATCTGGCTGGCGATGAACTGGTTCTTGGTGAGCGAGGAGATCAAAAGCCCGATACCGAGCGCCACCAGCAGATAGAGCATCGATACGGTGACCAATATCCACAGCGATCCGCGCAGAGGCACGCCGAAAAGCACCTGGCTGCCGATGACCGAAAGGGCCAGCCCCACCATGCCAAGGATGAAGTAGGGAACCGTTTTGCCAAGCAGGATTTCGCCGGGACGGGCAGGGGTGACAAACAGCGCTTCGAATGTGCCGCGCTCCCATTCCCGCGCCATTACCAGCGCCGTCAGCAGCGCACCGATCAGCGTCATGACAAGGACAATCAAACCCGGCACCAGAAAATAGGTGCTGTCATTGGCCTCGTTGAACCAAAGCCGCGTCTGCAGATCGATCGATGCGCCGGAATTCAAGACCATTCCTTGCGCTGCTTCGCGCGCCAGCCACGTGCCGACCGCGCCTTGCGCATAGCCGAGCGCGATGCGGGCTGTATTGGCATCACTGCCGTTGACGACGACCTGAATTTCCGCCGTGCCGTTCTGCACATCGCGGGCAAATTGCGGTGGTATGCGCACGATACCGCTGACGGTCTTGTCCGCAAGCAGCCGCTCCGCCTCCGCCATGGTCTTGACCGGATGTGTCTGGAAATAATCTGACAGTTCGAATCCGGAAACGGCGGCGCTCGCCTCTGCGGAGGATTCTTCCATGACCAGCGCAACGGGGAGGTTTTTGAGGTCGAACGACAGGCCGTAACCGAACAGGATCAACAGTACCATCGGCATGACGATGCCGACGGCAACACTGCTCGGGTCGCGGACCACCTGCCAGCTCTCCTTGCGCACCAGCGCGAGGATACGGCGCAGGCGGCCGTGTTGGGGCGAGGGCGCGGTCATCACGCGGCCTCCTTCTTGTCTCGCCGGGACTCCTCGACAATGGCGATGAAGGCGTCTTCCATGTTCGGTTCTTCGCCGTTCTTCGGCTTGGCATGGGCACGGATTTCGGCAGGTGTTCCCTCAGCAAGGTTACGTCCGGCATCCAGAATGATGATGCGATCGCAATATTCCGCCTCTTCCATGAAATGCGTCGTGACGATCACCGTTACGCCTTGCTCGGAAAGCGCGGTAATGCGCCCCCAGAACTCACGCCGTGCCAGCGGATCGGCGCCGCTGGTCGCCTCGTCCAGAAACAGAATGTCCGGCTCGTGCAAGAGCGCCGCTGCCATGGCAAGACGCTGCTTGAAACCACCGGGTAATTGTCCGCTCGGCAGCGTTGCCAGGTCACCCAGCTCGAACTGCTCTTTCGACCAGGCAACGCGGTCGCGTTTCTTCTGCCCGCGCAAACCATAGGCGCTGGCGAAGAAATCGAGATTTTCATCCACCGACAGATCGCCATAGAGCGAAAACTTCTGTGCCACGTAGCCGAGTTTCTGCCGTGCTTCCGCCCGTGAGGTGCGTAGGTCCGCGCCGGCAACGCGCAGCGTGCCGCTGGTTGCCGGCATCAGCCCGCACAACATGCGAAACGTCGTGCTTTTCCCAGCGCCATTCGGACCGAGCAGCCCATAAATCTCGCCACGCTTCACCTGAAAGCTGACGTGATCGACCGCAGTGAAATCGCCGAACTTGCGCACCAGATCGTGGACCTCCACCGAGATCTCATCACCCGCTGCCGCCTTGGGCCGCTCCAGTTCTACCTCGCTGGAATGGCTCTTGCTTGCCACGGCACCGAACAGCACCATGAACCCATCTTCGAAGCGCGCTGAGACCGGCAGAAGTTTGATGGCTTTGCCGTCAACCTTGATGTTGTCCTTGAAGTCCGGCTGCTTCACCACGCGAACTTTGCCAGCTTCCGGCACCGCATCGACAACGCCGCCCTGCCGGAACAGCCGAGCCTGCAGCGACCGGGCGTTCGTGCCTTTCCCCGGCGTGGCTATGAAAACACAGTCGCTGGCTTTTTCTGTGATTTCGTCGGGTTTTCCCTGCGCCAGAACCTTGCCCTGATGCATGACGACGGCGTGGTCGCAGAGTTCTGCCTCGTCCAGATAAGAAGTGCTGACGACAACTGTCAGTTTGTCCTCGCGCACGAGCTTGGTGACGATCTCCCATAATTCGCGCCGTGACAGGGGATCGACGCCCACGGTCGGTTCGTCCAGCAGGAGGAGTTCCGGCGAGCGCACCAGGGTGCAGGCGAGGCCGAGCTTCTGCTTCATGCCGCCGGAAAGCTTGCCGGCAAGGCGCTGCGTGAAACGCCCGAGGTCGGTCATCTCCATCAGCCGCGGGTAGATCTCCCTGCGCTGTTCCCTGGTGATGCCGTGCAGGTCGGCGTAAAGATCGAGGTTCTGCTGGACACTCAAATCCTCGTAGAGGCCGAATTTCTGCGGCATGTAACCGATACGGTTCTGTATTGTCTGCGGATCGGCAGCGACATCGATGCCGAGTACGGAGAGCTCGCCACTGTCGGCGACCATCAGCCCGGCAATCAGGCGCAGTATCGTGGTTTTACCCGCACCGTCAGGTCCGACCAAGGCAGTTAACGTTCCTTGCCGCGCTTCGAAGGAAACTCCGTCCAGCGCCTTGACGATCTCGCCCGTATCACGGCGGAAACTCTTGTGGATGGTCCGCGCCTTGACGGGCCCAGGTTCTGACTGAGCTGGCGCGGCGCCGTTCATGGTGTTGCCTTGCTGTCCGCATTCTGGGGCAGGGGCTTTGGTGCTTCGCCTGCCAGGAGCTTTACAGTAGCGGGCATGCCGAGCCGGAACATATCGTCCTTGTCCTCGACGAAAACCCGCACCTCATAGACAAGGCTTGAACGCAGATCTTCCGTCTCTACGGTCTTCGGCGTGAATTCCGCCACCGGCGAGATAAAACCGACCCAGCCGTCAAGCGGGCGATCCGGGAAACTGTCGGATGTAACTTTGGCGCGCATGCCGGAACGAACATGTCCGAGATTGACCTCCGAGACATACGCCCGCACCCATTTCGTGCCGATGGTCGCCAGCGAGAATACGGGCTTCGTCGGGGCTGCCATTTCGCCCGGTTCCATAAGGCGCGAGCGTACCACCGCGTCGAACGGCGCTACGAGTTCCGCGTCGTCAAGTTCCTGCCGTATCAGCGCCAGCTGAGCTTCATTACCACGTAGCTGTGCTTCGGCCTGCAGCAGTTCCTCGGCGCGTGGTCCGGCAACGGCAAGATCGAGCGCGCTCTGCGCAACTTCGACCTTCGCGTCGGCAACTGCGGCTGTGGCCTTTGCCGTATCGAGGTCCTGTTTGCTGATCGTGGCAGTCGCGGTCAATGCAGCCCGCCGTTCATACTGGATGTTGGCGTTTGCCGCGTCCGCCTTGGCCGATGCAAGATTGGCGCGGGCCTGTGCAATTTCTTCCGGGCGGCTGCCGTTGCGAAGTTTCATCACCATGGCACGTTGCGCGGCGACAGTCGCGTCTGCCTCCCGCACCTGCGGCGATAGCCGGCTGGTATCGAGTCGCGCCAGAACCTGGCCCTTTTTGACGATATCGCCTTCCTCGACGAGAATGCCGGCAATGCGCTCCGAGCCATTGAAGGCGAGCGTTGCCTGGCGCAGGTCGACATTCCCATAAAGCGTCAAAGCATCATTGGCCACGGGCCGATGCAGATACCACCATGCTCCGCCGCCGATCGCGGCGAGAACAAGAAGGAGGATGATGATGCGAAGCGGCTTATTCATCTCTCAACCATAACGCGAAAAACATCGAGATGTCAAATTTGAATTTGAATTTCATCTTTCAAAAATTTCAAATTTCGTATAGAGTCCTCATATGACCCGAAAAACACCTCGAAAACTGCCCGGCCGCCGCGAAGACGGCGCCACAACGAAAGCCCAGATTCTGGAAGCTGCTGGCGATGTTTTCGCCGAGAAGGGGTTTGATCGCGCCACCGGCAAGGAGATTGCCGAGCGGGCAGGCAGCAACTCGGCTGCGGTGAATTACTACTATGGCGGGATCGAAGGTCTCTATGCCGACGTGCTTGTAGAAGCCCATCGCCGGCTTTTAACCTATGACAAGCTCGTCGCGCTTGCAGAGAGTCCTGGAGAGCCGACCGAGAAACTCAAAAGCCTTATCGGTCTGATCGCTCGCAGGATTACCGGACCCGAGTCGTCGTCGTGGGCGCTGCGTGTCCTCAGCCGCGAGATTCTCTCGCCGTCATCGGTGTTTCCGGTCCTCGTGAAGCAGGAAATTCTACCGAAGAAGCTTGTTGTGACCGGCATCATAGGGGAGATATTGAACAGGCCGCATGACGACCCTGTCGTCACGCGCTGTACACTGAATATCATCGCTCCGTTCGCCATGCTGCTCGTCGGCAACAAGCAGATATTTACCCAGGTGCTGCCGGGGTTCAACTCCGGCGAGCCTGAAGTCCAGGAGCAGATCGTCGAGCATTTTCAACGCTTTGCCCTTGCCGGGCTGGCGGCAACGGCCGCTGCGTTGCGGTCAAACGATCACTGATGCGTATCTTTGGAGTTATTTATATGCCTGTCTTTGGGGGTTACATAGGCAGGCTCATCGGTCTTCTTTTGTGACTTGGCAATTGCCTCCCGCAGCATCTGCCATTCTCTTTCATGGCGCTGGTAAACATCCTGCGGAACAGTTTGTATCGTCATGTGGGTTCTCCGAATGGGTTGACGCCCCTACAACGATCACATAGGGCGCCCGTTCCGACTTCGCCATTCAAGATTTGCAACCGGCATTTACAGATGCGAAGGGGATGGTCTCGGCGCTCTCGGACGCAGCGTATTTACCATAGGACGAGATCCTGGGCGCTTGGAACTTTGTCGTTCATTGCAAGTTCATCGTACTGGGTGCACCTAATGGTTGCATCACTTCACAGGAGACAATCTATGCACAAGATACTGAACGCCATCTCCGCAGCCATGCTCGGATTGGCAATGTTGTTGACATCCGCGGTCACATCCCAAGCCGCGCCCGTGTCCCCCGCGACCATTCAGCTATCATCAAATGTTGAACAGGTGCGCGACAACAGGGCAGATTGGAAACGCCATCATTCCCGGCGCAACTGGGATCACAATCGTCGTGACATGCGTCGTCACCACTATAACAACCGCCGTGACTGGCGCCGGTCCCATTGGGACAATCGGCGGCACCATCGCAATCACCGCTATTATCAAAACAACCGCGGGCGGTATGGCAATGGTTATGTAGGCAAGAGCTGGCAATAACAGCACCGGTGGAGAAAAAACTGGGTGGTTTTAGAAGCCGCCCTTTTTACTGGCGCTTCGAGAGAGATTCGTAACCGAGGCGCACCTTTTCAGCCAATGTAAGCAACCTGTCCTTGCAGGTTTTCGCATCATAGTCGGCCGGTTGTTTCGGTGAAGCGATCACCGACCTGAGCCAGCCGCGTACGGTACCATCCGCCTCATCGGCCGATTTCCCGAGCCCTTTCAGAATGGTTTCGCTGCTTTCGATAGCCGAGTAATGTGGCTCGCGCCCGAGTGCGTCCTGACACTGATAGGAAACTATGACGAGATTCTTCGCATCAGCGATCACGCCGCTCTTGCTGACGTTGCCGCCCGTTGTCATGCATGCCGGCAAGATCGCAGCCACCAACACAATAGCCAAAACTGAAAATCGCATCTGTTCCCCCATCACTGGAGCGCAGGCTATTCAACAGGCGTCCTGATGTCGAGAGGGGCGATCTGGAAGGTTCTGACCCTAGGGTACGAGCAGGTGCTGGCTCCAGTCCTTTTTCGGCACGAGTTCACCGATTTTATATTTGAAGCCGACGACGTTCATGTTGTCGGCGCTGGTTTGGCATTTGTATTTCAGGTGGTACCACTCGCCGCGGCTGCGAAAGGCAGCGCCGCGCGTCTTGATGGCGTGGTCTTCCATCGTCGGATCGGCGAAGGCATATGCGAGCACTTTATCCGGGTTGAACTTTCCCTCGTCCTTGCGGATGCGCTCCATCGCCTCCACATCGCAGCGCTGCTCCAGCCGAGTTTGTGGATCAAGCTTCTTCAAGCCTGCCTCCTCGGTCGAATTCATGGCTGATGCTGGACGAAGCGCGAAAGCTGCCAGCGCAATCGTAACAAAAATCTTCTTCATGCTCTGATTGGCCCCTGTATCTGCAAATGGTGTCGGACAATATCGGCAAGTGATACCAATAGCCAACCCTTGCCGAGCGAGCGCCCACAAAATTGAAAGATATCCTGCAAACTGTGATTTCGGGCGTATCGGACGTGGATGACGCCGCCAAACGCATCCTTGACGAATGACCCGCCGAAAATGGTGATATCGTTGCGGGTTGGCACCTGACCTAGCTTCAGGAAGGCGTCCGATGTAGCGAAATATATCGAGGGGGACTTTTCTGCGGCGAGGGGGGAATTGATCGACGATCCAAAAAACGCGGTTCCAACGAGTGTTGCGATAACAGCCGAATGGCGAAGCTTCATGCTTGCCCCCACGTCGCTTAGGAGAAAACGAATCGGGGTTATGATATAAACATTCCACCTAAAAGGACTCACCGAAATCTCTTTGTCCCCGCCGCGCAAAAGGAGGGCACGGACAACCTAAATCGAATTGATTAGAAACACTTAGTCGAACTTTGCTTTGCGGAACAAGGTGCCATTTGTGTGCGTTGACCCACCATGACCAACCTCGATTTTCTTGCTGTCACGATTGAAGTTGATGAGACGGGTGAGCTGCGGAACGTGAGTTCCGTCGCTGAGGCCGCCGAAATCCTTCGTCAGAATTGGCCAGTCGACCGCGGCAAGGAACTTTCCAGAGCGCGGCGTGCCTGCCTCGATGCGATGGAAGGGACGGGGAGCGTGGAGGAGGCGAGAACTGCCTTCGTCGCTGCCGCCAAGGAAGCCGGCATATTGGTCTGGAACAGCGCTTGGCGGTTTTGATCTCGGCTTGATGCCGGTAATGCGATTTTTGGGTGAGGCGGAACAAAATCCTTGCAAACATGGGGTTTCATCTTTAGTCAGCGTCCTCGGAGAGGTGGCCGAGTGGTCGAAGGCGCTCCCCTGCTAAGGGAGTAGACCCGTTAAACGGTCTCGAGGGTTCGAATCCCTTCCTCTCCGCCAGACATCTATATTAATCGTTTAAAAACAGAGACTTAGAGTTCGCTTTAATCAAGACGTGCCTTCCTACCCACCATCGCCCGCCGTTGGTTGGTCGGCTACAGACATCTTTCGTATTTCTCGATAAATGCCCTCTATCCCCGCCATAATATTTCGATATTCCATTGTTTTTTATATTTTTTGTTGAGATCGTCGAGTTACGTCCCCTGTTAATCTACCCTCGTCAAGGTTCAAGCGCCGTGAGTCAGGGCCTGGCCGAGAATGTTCGAACGCAAATCAAAGATGCAATCTCGCTCGATGAAGCGTGAGGGGGCTTGAGAAAAGTCCTTGGCTGCCGCGATCGACCGCTCGATGCCAAGCGAGCTGACAAGCACATTGTGTAAATTTTGTTACCATTACAGATGGCCGACGCCGCTGAGCATGGGAAAGCGCCGGCCATCCGCCGAGAGCGCACTACTCAGAAGATCTGCGTCTTCATGGCGGCCTCCATGAGGTCGGTCGCGCCTTCCACCATGTATCACGAGCGGCAATCTGCTTCGATCTTCTTAGCGGGAGTTGGCTAGAATTTTCACTTTCGCAACCTGACGCCCAAAAGGGTAGATAACTATGGCGGCGTAACGTTCAGCTGGCCACCATATTGCTCCTGCCAATTCTCACACCACTCGGCTAGGTTATTTGCTTGTGCAATCTGCGCAACGAGCCCAATGACGTCACTATCGCAATGAATTCGTACGTGGGTCAATTCCTCGCACGCGCGATGTTCAGCATGGGCATAACTGCGTGGAACAGTTCCGGGGCTGTTAATGCTGCTGGCCTTCTCTGACCATCGTCCCGCGTTACAAGGGGACAGCGAATTGCTCACCGCCTCAACGATACCATCATGCGGACGTGACATCGTAATTCTGAAACTGGGATGGAGCGCCTTTGCAAGTGAGAAAGCAGTATTGAGAATTTGAAAACCGAACGTTTCACGGTCGCTGGAGTGATGCGCGATCTGTCGATTCTCGTGAAAGTAGCAGCCAGGGATAGAAATGTAGTCAGTGTTAGCGGCATTATCAAATGCAGCGCGATAAGTCGTCACGATGTCGGCAGCTCGAGTCAAATCATGGATACCGGGCTTTCGAAGGAAAAGGGCAAAGAGTGGCCCACAGCCCTGCCGTATCATCTGCGTCAGTCCCGTGAGTTGAGCGGTCCTCAGCGCCCCAAGATTTGGCGTTCCGATTAGAAACAGCTTCTTTACGAATGGTAACAAGCGATCGAGGATTGCGAGTCGCGCAACAAGGCCGCCCATGCTGTGGGCAACGATAACGACCTCCCATTGTGTACCGCTCCCAAAACGGTTAGTTAAGGCCGTTGCGAGTGCTTTGCCATTTTCAACAAGGGGGCAATGGAAATCATAGTCAAAATAGGCAAATTTCCATCCAGGCATCTGGGTGGCTAGAGCCTGTTGCATTGTTTGAAAAGTGAGATGATCGGAAAAGATTCCGTGCACGAATACAATAACGCGTTGGCGATCAGCCGGAGCGCCGCGAGGCGTTTTGCGCCCCGAGACCTTTTTTGATTCACCGGATTCGGGCCCCAGACTAGAAGGCAGAGCGTCCCAGTTCCTAATAAGCGGCACTGAAATCCCGGTCATTCCAAATCGCTCCATGTTACGACGAAAACTTTCGCCTCCGCCCACGTTTGTGCTTCTCTAGAGAGTTTGCTGGAGACGCCTGCAGCCTGACGCAGGATGTCGAGACAGTTCATACGGATCATCAAACGTACGGTGGATACGCCCAGCTTGTCTCGGAAAGGGTGCATGGTGACAGTCGTCGGAACCGCGAGAAAAATCCATCGTGTTTCATTTACGGGACGAACCGCCAAGATCGCTGAGAGATCCGTTTCGTCTAGATTTGAGATCAATATATCGTTGGAGACTATCAATGCAAAATGCAAGAATTCGGCGCTTGTGCTTATGCTCGAATCTAGTTGAATTTGGCTTGACGATGAGATCCCTGGGATTACGCGCATACCTGGCGATGCGAATAGAACGCGTTGTCGCTGTGGTAAGAAAGCTTGGCGCGCTGTTCGTTCAGCCTCCGTGAGGTTGCCAAGTTCAAATTCAATTTCATCTTTCGTCAGGCCAAGGAAGATTGACCGTGCGTCCTGCTCGTCGTGCCAGGCTTGCGTCGTTTGCCCCATTCGGTAGATGTCCCCGCCGAGTCGAGCTGAACTGACGAGGGCATGTGGTATAGAATCTGGCCAACCGAGCAAAACGAGGTTCCCAAGAAAGGCCCAATACCTATTAATTGTGTTTCCGAGTCCAAACTCATTGAGAACAATGTCGAGCACCTCTTGCGATCTCGCTGCGGCCAACACATTACCATACAAATAACCGAACCTTGATCGAAGGTAGGCACTCTCCTGTAACGCAGCCAACGTTTGTAAGTTCTGAGCATCCTCGAAGACTGCTTTCACATCGGCGAGGCCCGGCTGCGTCTTCATTTGTTCCGAATCTAAGTCTGCTTCCAGCAGAGTTTGTACGTAGATTAAAGCTGAAAAAAATTCGACGTCTCGACCTGATTGAAAGAGAGGCGAGCGCTCGTAATAGCCATTGCGAATATACCGATAGCGATTTTCTTGAATGTCTTTTCGCCCGGACCAAGGGTCGCGGAGGCCCATCCCCGGATCTGTCGACAATGTAATGAGGCGTGCCGGGATAAAATTGTTGGTGAGCATTGCTTCGCTGAAAACACCGTTGGCCCGACTTGATCGAACTTCCCAGCGGAAGCATTCGGCCGCAGGAACGATCGACAGTATCGCATCGACAATCTGTGGTGTCAGTTCAGATGGCCCGGAGTGGAGTAAGTCGATGTCGGCTGTAAACGGAGTTGCAGAGAATAAATCAAAGCTCGCTTCGAAATTGCCGGCTTCGTCGAGATTTCGAACGATCCTCGTCACAACTCCGCCAAAAGCTTCAAACGTCACGCCAAAGCGTGAGCAGACATCTGAGAGGCCATGCAGTGGGGGGAGGTCGAGGAGGGATTTCAAGGCAACCATGTCGTTCACACAGAATTGGAGTTAAGTCTCTCTTTGAATTCAATGCATGATTCGCTACAGCATAGATTTCCTCCAAAGTAGAAATTCGGTCTCCAGTTTGACCGTCTCCCAAAAATTGGCATGCATCCAAAAAGTTCGGTGGGCGCTCGTCATCGTTCGACCGCTGAACTTCTCTCTTGCACTTTCAGTGCCCGCGACTCAGCAGTGCTTCGTTGAACTCACACATTGCTGATCTTCGAGCGGACGCCGGTTAATGAAATCACAAGCTTCATCTAGCATTTCTCGCCTGTGTTCGCCGCAGAACAGTTTCCGGGTGTCTGCGATCGCTTGTGCGCCAATATAAGAGGAACAGGTGCAAGTGCTGT
Source organism: Candidatus Phyllobacterium onerii (assembly GCF_028331445.1). Taxonomy (GTDB): domain Bacteria; phylum Pseudomonadota; class Alphaproteobacteria; order Rhizobiales; family Rhizobiaceae; genus Phyllobacterium; species Phyllobacterium onerii. The sequence goes on from NZ_JAQMHX010000001.1 coordinate 686,210, forward strand.
CCTCGCTCAGGCGCTCTCGTTGTGCACAGCACAATACCATGCGCGACATTCCCGCAGAGTAGCCCTCCATCGAGTGTTGAATGACCAGGCCTTTGGCACTTGTGAGGATTAGGTTGTTCTTTCCGTACACCAACGTCTGATTGGACTTGCTCACTCCGAAGAACTTGTTACACCCCCATGAGAGTGGATCCTTGTCCTCATAGATCAAGACAGTTTGCGCGTCTGTATAGGGCTGTTCCAGGCGGAACTCGTTTGTGACGCAAGAGGAGTTGAACGCTACAGCTCTAACGCACGGGAACGCACGTGCCACATGCTGCGCCAATCCGCCCCCCAGCGAGTGGCCGACGGTTGTGTAGTAGACATTCTTTCCCGGGAAGGTGGTTCCCGCCCAAGTCCTGATCTTCTGAAATGCGGAGCGGGAAGCGCTATATTGATCCCACCACGACACCCACTGTGTGAACCAGGACGCATTCCCGAACAGCCAATCGGGAATAGCCCCAAAATTGTCTGCTGGCGTAAATCCATCCGTGCCGCGAAAAGCAACAAGGATCTCGACACCTTCGTCGGTATTTCGGGTGTAGATCGCAAAGTCGAGGCCATTCCATTTGGGAACGGAAATGCCAGCGACGTTCGGATCAACCCCGTGCCAATTATCATCATAATTTGCAAGCACGAACGTTTCATTCTTGCGGTATGCATTAAGGCCGGCTACCGCATATGGAAGAAAGTCGGCCGCGACACGCTCGTAGTTCGGCCCTTTGCCGGGAAACTCGGCATCAAGATTCTCGAATGCAGGGATATTGCAAGCTGCTTGCATTTTGTCGGAGATGCCGATTTCGGCTCGACTGATCGGATGGAAAAGTTGAAATGCAATGACACAAAGCGCAGATGCTACGAGCACCAACAATTTCTTCATATTCCGGTTCCCCCTTCCCAAATACAGTGTTTTGAGTCCGCGCTTTCTAGTTGGCAGGCTCCTGGGCATTTGCTGTGACCGTAATCGATTGTGGTGCATTGATAGCCTTCCCCGAACTGTCGGTTAGGCTGAGTGTCCAGGCACCCTCCGGAACATCTGAATTCAAGCTCATATCGCAAGTCACTGCGTTTACCGTTGCTGTGACCCCGGTGCCCCTTATGCTGGCATTGCCACTAGACAAGACCACAGTCTGAACATTTTCCAGATTCTCTCCGAGGATAAGCATGGTTTTGGCTGTTCCGGCACGCTTTAAAGTACTGGGTGATACCGAGGTTATAACGGGTTGGCTGTTAGAAATGTCAGTCCCGCGCGGGACCGTTCGATCGTACGATTCGGTGGCTTTCGATCCAAAATAGAAACTTGAAATGGATACCACCAACGTTCCGAGCATTATCAAAAGTTGCTGCGCGAAGTCGATGCTCTCGGCACGAACCGATTGTCGGACATATACAGAATATTTATTGTCAATCGGATCGGGGAGTCCTACGACCTCACTGGGCTGCAACCTTTCAACCAGACTGGCCCTTTCGGTTAAGCTCAAACCGCTGATCGTTTGGATGGGAATTGGGCTTGATAGTTTCCCGAAAAGATAAATTGAGAGAATTGCAAACAATACGATAAGACATAGAGCGATTACGGCCCGGATTGATCCCTCAGGTAAAGCGAGCGCTTGTGTGTTGTCCCCCATTCCCATGTAAGAGAATGTCACGGCTACCATTGCCAATGACGCAAGAAGCACGACTACACCGGTGATTGCCAAGGCAGGAAGAGCGACTGAATCCGTCACACTCCATTCGCCGATGACATAGACGATTGCCAAGAGGGCCACAAAAACGAACCCCACACCTGCCATAATTATCTTCGAAAAGTTGACCATAATGCTCTTTGTCCCTCTTGATGTTCCCTAGCCTCAGCCAGTCCAATCCTTATTTTCGCCACGGGTATCGACGTGGACAAATGTGCCATAAACACCGATCCCACCCTTGAACATGCCATTGGCGCGATAGGCTCTAAGCTTTGAACTCCATGATGCCGGATTTCCAGTTTGCATTACGAAATCAATAGCTTTGTACTGCATGTGGAAACTGTTGGCGGCGCTGCCTTGGATGCACGTATTGTACTTCGGCGAGCGATAAAGGCTTAGCAGACGTACAGCAGCCCCCACGTCACCGCGGAGTTTGTCGATAATCGCGGCCGTGGGACCTATGTTTGTCCAAAGTTTCTCCGGCGGATAGGTATTTAGGCTTGCGCATCGCCCGGACCGGTCCTGGCCTCCAAGAAAAAGGAGTTCGTCAACCGTAATATGGCGTAATCCCAGGCCATCGGCGAATACACGGAACTTATCATAAAGAGGCCATGCAGCATGTGGACTGGTGCCCGTCGACGGCATGGACATAACTGGGGACACAACGTCTGTACCATTCGCCTCGCCGGATTCAGGGTCAGGCAATAGGATGTCTGTGTTCCAAGCAACTGCTCCGCTCGCAACAAGATCGGCTATCGGCGAAGGTGCGGACAACTCCTTTGCTGTTATGGCCCGACCGGTCAAGCCCCATGCGTTAAGATTGTAGGTAGAGCCATGCACCACTCCGCTTCCAGCGACAAACGTCAATTTCCTTCGTTTGACGTCCTCCTTCCAAGCCGTGCTGCTTCCGGCAGCTATTGCTTCGGCAAATTGTTCACGCAAGGACGTTCCTGTTGCGACCGAAGCTCCGATTGCAGCAAGAGACTTTCGCTCGGTCTCATCAAGCCTGTTTTGGACAGCTGTGTCATACCACAGGGCGGCGTCGAGATCAGAACGTACCTTGATCGTGGGAATGAATTGATCGAGGTGTTTGCAGGCGGTCTCCCAATAAATGCTTCTCGCCCGTTCCATCTGGGCACGTCGATTTTCGGGATAAGTGCCCAGTCGGGAAAAAGCCTTCTTCCATGGTTCAGTGACCTCTGAGCGGGTCGGCCCGAGAGAAACCGAGTTGGCCCACGCGATCTTTTTCGTCTCCGGAAGGTCGAGAGCTGTTAAAAGCTCGGTGTGGAGGGCGCCGAATGCTTCAGACAAGCATCCCGGCTTTAGTCTTTCGATTGTCGTCAGTAACTGCTTCAGTTCACCATTGACGAGCGTAAATCCAATCAGCCCGAAAGTAAGCCCGGCTCCGTCGAAGTTTCCTACGACTTTGTCGAATTTAGTGCCTTCGAAGTCGGACGTCACACCTAAACATAGGTCAAACAAAGACGGTGGGGAGACACCGGTGAGTTTGATCCACTGTTCTACTGTTATTCCATTGCTCGGTGCGAAGCCGTTAGCCGATTGCCAGCGACGCAATGCACTTCCCGTAACGCCACCGAAGTCGCCGTCCGGATCGACCGCTTGACCGGAGCGGCTCAAGGCGAGTTGAAGCGCCATCACTACCGGTCCATTGACGCGCCGGAATTGCGATCCGGCCGCACTTATGACGGGTCGTTGCGGGGCGTCCCAAGTGAACGTCTCCGAGGGATCGGAGGGCCTTGACGGGCCATTGCCACCCGGTGTTTGCGGCCCTGTCCCGATAGGATCCGGCTCCCCTGGGAGAGAGTTCAGTGACCGTCCTGGAAGGCCCGATGAGGGATCAAGCTGTGCGCGGATCTTTTGAAGGTCACCAACGAGAAACATGGAGATATCGTTGCTGACCGCAGCGATTGCGCCGTTAAGAATGCCAGAAAGCGCCGCCACTTGTTCGGCAGACGCTGTCATTCTCTGCAGCTCTAGTTGGCCTTGCAGGTCCGCCAGATCCTGGAGCGCGGCAGCGATGCTCGTCTGAACGGCAGGCTTCCCGGCCGCCGCCTGAAATGCAGCCCTTAGTCGATTTCGTGTTTCCTCAATGAGATAGACGAATTGATCCATTTCCCCCCAACTCCACTGCTGCAGTTTAGACATTTCCCCCGACGATCAGCTGGCCATCTACCAGTTACTGGTTCGGGTTTAGTTGGCGGCCAACTCGGCCAAGTCGCGTCTTGCAGCCTGAGACGCGGCTCCTAATTCGCTGGATGCCGCGGCTATCCCCTCTACGGCGTCAAGCGCGGAGGCCGGTGCTTCAGCTGCTCGCTTTGCAGATGCAAGAGCGTCAATTGATGCATCGATCAGGATAATCCAGTCTGCGAGGAGTTTTCGGTAAGCCACTACCCGTTGTCGGTCGTCAGGAGTGCCGGCAGTTGGACTGGCACGAATGCGGTTCAACGTTGGCGCATTCAGCACCAAAAACATGTCCTTCGTGCTGCTTCGTAAAGCGACTAGAATCGCTCGCACAGCGGGATAGTAGGCCACCACATAATATCTGAACCGTTCTCTCGACCGAGCCTTCAGCGCAACGAGCAGAAAAGGCTTCACTTGTGAAAACGCTGCATTTAACGCCGCTCCCATTGCAGCCGCTTCTGCAGGATGGCCAGGACCGGTCAAGGCCGCGGTATCAACTGCTGCTTTGGACAGAGAGGAGTTCATAGCTTGGACTTTGGCGACGAGAGTATCCGCAGTCTGTCCGGATGAAAGGCCGTATAGGAGGTCATTATAAATTACGACAGTTTGGAATGCGTTGCGGAAGGCTCTCGTGGCGGGCGGGTCAACGGCGTCGGTGTAATATCGGGCGAGGTCCGGATCAAATTGGAGAGCATCGCGCTTCCGACTGTCCTGGAAAAACAATGCTCGCTCTTGTAAGGCAAGTTGATCGAGTATTGCTGTTGATGCTGCAGACGCTTGCAGTGTTGTAGACCTGTATAATTCAAATTCTGCCACGCCGCGTGTGCTACAACCGCCCATCAAAAGTATCATAAGTATCCGTACGCAGCGAAACGTAAAGTCCGCAGAAAAATATCCTATCAACGCCTCCGCCCCCGCTGGAAAACGATTCAAATAACGCGACATTTGCTTTAGAAGAAAATAAAGGTTCCCATTAATTAAGAATAGTACCTCCAATTATTACAAAATACAATCAGAAATACCTTATCTAATTCAAAGTGACTACAGAAATAATTCGTAATGCGTGTATTATCAAAAATTTGGACCATCAACATGAAGTTCTGCGCCTTGGGGAGAACGCAAATGTCGATTGCAAGTTATAATCATCCGCTGTTTGGGCTCGTCACCTTCAAGACGAAACACTCAGGATGGGTGCGAGGTGACGACATCACATTCGCAAGCGGTTTCGACATCAATCAGATTCAAGTCGTGCATATACCGCAGCTTGAAAAGATACCGGGAACCCATGGGGGTAATCTCAAGTTTCATCAGCGCGCTCACGCCCAAGTTCTGGCCGCTTTCGCTGAGATAGAGCGCTTGGGTTTGATGCATCATATCAAGACTTGTGCCGGCTCACTGAACTTCCGCCTTAAAAAACCGACCTCTGGAAGGCTGAGCAAGGAGCCGTCCAATCATGCATTTGGCATCGCCATTGATCTGAACGCGGATGACGGTTCCCTTGGCGCCTCGGTGGCTCCAGTTGCGCCGGTCTTCGAGAGCCTTGGGTTCCGTTGGGGCAAGGCCTTCAGCGATCCCATGCACTTTGAGATCAAGACATTCGTCGATCACCCGAAAGCGTTGTCCAGCCCCGTCGCCGTGACGATTGACGGAAAGAAGAGCGCTTTGGAGGCAAAGAATCTGTTCGGCGATGTCGTCGCCAAGCTCTCTGACCTTGAGAAACTGTTTGATCTCGATGTGACGTCAGCGTCGGAATCGAGCGTTATCGTCCAAGGCAAAACCGGCACCGCACTGACGGAGCTGCGCCAATTCGGCGATCAGGTCTACGCTTCACTTCTGCCTTTGGCCGGAGTGGGCGGCTTCCATAGTCACTTTGACAATGTGTCCAAGGTTTTGCATTTGACAAAGGCCTGACGCGCCAGCGTCGGCTGCGTCAATTCAGAAACTGGAATCGAGCCAATCGATCAGACTGCGCCGAGCAGCGGAGGCGCTGGGGTTGTGACTGGCGGGGCAATCGACCAGCGCCGCACTGTTGAAAAAAAGGTTCTAGGAGGCACGCCTTGTCCATCAACGCCGCGCGAGCGAAAATTTTTCTCGTTCATGGGACGTGGGGCAGAGGCTTTGACCCAGACAGAAACACACAAAGAGAAGTCGCGGGCGATCCCACTTCCTCTCGGTGGTTTGAGCCTGGATCCAGATTTCGAGTGGCGCTAAGCTCCGGACTGTCAGGCCTGGTTCCCGAGACAGATTTCGGCGCATTTCTGTGGTCCGGAGCAAATTCTATAGAGGAACGGCGGAGCGCCGCGGCGCGTTTGGCCCAGGCGCTCGACGAAAGTGTCGCAGCAGCCCCGAATGCGCGCCATTTCATCATTGCTCATAGTCATGGCGGAAACATTGCGCTCGACGCACGACAAGCAATGTCAGCGAACACGCTGCATGTTCATATCATAACCTTAGCCACACCATTTCTCTCTATTTGCGAAAGAGCTCCATGCATTACCGACAAGCTTTTCGCTGCCTGCCTTTCGATTGGTGCGGCCGTTTCCGCGATCTATCTCTCGATGGCATGGGCCGTTCATGCGACCAGTGATTTCGCTACCATCGCTCTAGCCACCGTGTACGGTTCTATCTTGATTTTGTCGGTTGTCTTCGGTGCCGCCACGCTCATTAGCCGAGTCTATCAAGCGGTTCTAAGGAAACAGCCAATCGGCCCACCTCGATCGAAAGCTCTGAACTCAGCGAAGAAGATCAACAATCAGGGCTTGCTGGCGGGCGGTTTGTTGCTATGTGCAGGATGGCTCGCATTGGGAATTGATACTGCGATGTTTCTATTGACTCTGTTGTTGCCGACTTCACTGGTGTTCTTCATTTCCCTCGCCGCAGCAAACAATTTATTATATTGCACCCGATGCGGGAAGCCAAACGACGACCGAATTATGCCAAATCTAATGATCTTACGGAGTCGGCGCGACGAAGCCAGCCTTGGATTGTTCTTTGGGAAGATCGCGGGTTTTTTGGCGCATGTTGCAGGGTCAATAACGATAATTGTGCCGAGCGCCGCGGGCCTAGTTGCCGCAGTAGTCGTTTACTATGTGGTCGACTTTTCGTTCTCGCAGTATCATCAGTACCAAGAATGCATAGCACGCGGCACTTTCTGCTCCATTCCTGGCGAATATATTTTAATGGTGCTTGTTGGCATGGGGCATTTTATGGCCCGGATCTCCCGCTACCTCGCTTTTGGATTTTTTATATGCGTGACCTTTGTTTTGGTTGCAGCCATGTGCAAGTCGCTGTTCGGAAGAGAACTTCTATGTCGTTCATTGAATGTGACCGTTGATGCATATGATACACCGGGCGGTTCAGATGCTTACAGCGTATATTGGTGCGCGCGGCTCAATGAGAGCGCGTTTGGTCTCCACCATTCGCTTTACAACAATCCTGATACTGTTAGGAAGGTCATCGCTTACGTAGATCAGGTTTGCGCGGCCGACTGGAATCGGGAACTGCCGGCCGCCGCGGTACAGGACTACGAAACCCGCCCAAACAAGACATGGCGCAAACCCCTTGCAGTTACCGTTGCGGCAAGTGTTTATGCCATAGCTATAATGGTGGCCTCCGCTCCACCGGGCGCAACCCCAAGCTGGTGCGCCTTAAGATATTATTTCGAGCCGTCCGGTCAGAAAGGCGGGTTCACCGTCTTTGTGGCAAGATTCGATAACGACGGTGAGGACATAAGCGGTCGTCTCGCGAAGGAAATCAACCGTCGGTACGGTTTGCACGTTATCCGGACCTGCCTTCGCGTGACGAGCTCCGTCGAGGACGCGTCCTCTCCAGAAAGTCTTTTTTCGAGCTACAATCCAGACCTAATAATTTGGGGTAAGAAAACAGAGCGAGGACAGACCACGTTCCAGCTGAGGCTACGTCGTCAGCAATCGGGCGCTATGCCTATGATGCTTACGTCGATTGGTATCGCAGAATTTGTCACCAAGCAGTTGCAAGGCTATCTGATCCGCGCAATTGAGGATTCTGCCCTGGATTTGACTTCTCATGAACCGGCTGACAATCTCATTGAATATGCCGATCAGGTCGCAGCATTTGTACAGGCCGCCGATTGGAGCAACGCGCCGTTAGGAGACCAGCTGGAAAGGTCCGAACGCGCCGCGAAGAACGAAATTGGGATGAACGCCGCAGCAGGCAGGTCGATGTTGGCAGCGGCGTTGGCCTCCAATGATGGTCTACGTGCAAAAAAAGCAATCGTTTACTTCGAACGTGCCTCCTCGATTTTGAACAGTTCAGCGGCGTTCAAGGACATTGTCGCAGACAACTGGGCGGGCGAATATCGTCTCGCATTACTTACGGACGCGCGATTGAACAAAAGCGAAGCTTCCGCGAGGCAGGCAGCGACATTGTACCTCAACGATTATGACGAGGCCGTGCAAAGTCCTGGAGTTTCGAACTACGACTTACAGCTATATGCTGGCATCGCTGCTTCAGCAATTTCGGAGCTTTATGCGATCACCCAAAATCAGAACGATGCGAAGTCTGCGATTCGTCTTGCATGCCAGAGTTTGGTTCGGCAGCGCTATTGGGGGAGCGACTATGAAAAAATCGAGAAACTTGATGCCCCTCTAACCAAGCAGGGGTTGCAGCGGGGCATAATTCAGAAACTTCCGCCTCCTACGCAGAGCGAGGCGTATAAGATTCTGGTTCGCTTCGGCAAGGATCCGTCCGTTATCTTCAGGTCGGTGCCGGAGATGGAGGTGGATGAATGCACGACTTTCTGACGGGTATTCGCTACGGATGGACCGGGTTTCGAACTCATAGGGCGTCATGCCGCCAAGGCTGGTGTGGCTCGGTTCAGATCGATGATCTGGCGGGCGTGTCGATAGCTGGTGAAGTGATAGTCGTTGAGGCACTCATCAGGAAGTCTGCCGTTGCAGCTTTCAACACAGCCCTTCTGCATCGGTTTTCCCGGCGCGATATAGTGGCATTCGACCTGATGTCCCTGCTGCATTTCAGGATGGTATTCGAGGTCAGTTCAGTGCCATTGTCCGAGACAACCATGCAGGAATTCCACGGCGTTCGACGATTCTGTCCATCTCCCTGCCAACGCGCGTTGCCGAGATCGAATTATCGACGATCGTTGCCAGACATTCGCGGAGTCATGATAACGTACAGCACCCGAAAACGGCGGGGGTCGGTTAATGAATCCGAGATAAAGGACCTTGGTGGATCGCCATCGGCGCACGTGTGCCAAGCGCTCGTTTACGATCCCCACGCGTGCGCACCATCACGTGCTCCTCCTTGTAGAGACGGTAAAAACTTCTTCCAATTGACCTCGAGACCCTTCACACTTCAGCAGAATGTGAAACCGGCGGTACCTGTTGGCTATTTGACCTGTTCCGATTGGAAAGTGCCAAACTACAAGCATGGCAGACTCTTGGGGGACCACGATTCATGGAGGGCGTTCAAACCAAAGGCGGTAAGGGATAAACTGGACAAGCACCAGGGAATCGAGAACAGCATCCGAAGCAACTTTACGAAGCGTTCGGCAACCTGGCGGCGCATCCGACCCGCAAATCGGCGGCGATGCTTTCTCATGATGACGAGCCCGCTCCAAGCGGTCCATTTTACGTGCCTTCATTGTAGCGGCTAAGCTTTCAGATGGATGGCATTGGTATTGAAGCCAGTAACATGATCGCCGATGTTGTCGACCAAGATGATGCTATGCCCACCGCTTGGGGCAGGGGTCTATGAACTAGCTGCCATTGTAGACTTTTGGCCACCAATCAAAAATGGGCCAATCAGTTGTCATCGGTGTTTTCAAAGGAACCGTTGTCTCCATTAGCTGTCCTAGCTTCGAGCGCCCCGTGCCGCCCCTAATGTTCCCGTTCTGTGCTTCGAAAGTTGCACAATATCCAATGGCGACCTTGTCGATCATTTGGTACGTGAACTGCACGTTGCGGTTCGCTGCTGGCCCGACACCAGGATTCATGGAATATTGCGCGACAACCTAGGCATTGCCGCTCTGGACGAATGGTCCGCTTCGTCGAGTACCAGTACAAGAGAACGCTCGGACACCATTCCTCAAAAGGGTTTCGCAACAAGACCGATAATGCGACGGTATTAGGTCTCGTAACTTGTTGGGGCTGAAAAGGTATCATGTCGGGCCGTCACGGCTCGCTTCACTGAGGAAATGCGACATCAATGGCATCCCGGCGCCTCTTTCGATGCGCGTCATTTCCGATGTACCCTGATAGAACCTGCTCAGGTCGCCAACCATATCTCGTAGCAAGCTGTTTGAAGCCGTTACTTCCCACGGAGTTCGCAACTCCAGTAGCGATCGCGAGACTTCTACTGTCGGTCCAGCCGTGCTCCAAGGCCAGATCAATCGTGGGCTTCATCAAGTCGAGCCATGCCTGGTTTTGGATGCTGTGAGACGCAGGGCTATTAACAAATTGAACCATGCCCTCGCGCCACCATCTCTGGGAGTAGCAACCCCATCCAGTATCGTTTCCTCTGTGCTTCCCCGGTCTGCATTTACTGGAGTAGCTAGCAACCATATCCTCCTTCGATCGCCCGAAATATTTTTTTGTATCCATGAGTCTATAGAGGGCAGCCAAGCCACCCCGAGCGAAATTAGCGATGCCGACGGTGCCGCCGTCTAGGGCGAAAACTTGAGTGTATGTTTTCGATTTCCCGTTGCGGGCCAAAACCTTCCAGAGAATTTCCTGCGGGACACTCGACTTGGCAAAGTCTTCATAATTGCCGAAAGTCAGTTTAGCTGCCTCAGCCGGAAGCCAAGCTTGAGCTGCGAGCACTGTTGTAACTAGTCCTATGCGCCTTGAGATCGCGTACAATCGGCCATACCGGTAACGCATTTGGTTACCCTCCTGTTTACGCTGCTCTTGAGCAGCTGTTTGTATGTCACTAGTCACCGCTCGTGATACCCCAAAGCCATTCTCTGCGGGCCAACTGTCTGATCCCGCAGGTTGATGTACTTTTCATCGAATGCTCAATTCATATGAGCGGAAACTTCGCTGCTGTATTCACAGGAGTAACTTTCTCATAGGAGACCCCATACCAATTCGTGGACGCTGGAGCGACGGATCTCGAGATATCACCGCTTCGGGCATTATTGGTTGCCCATAAACTTTACGAACTATCGTACACCGGCCTTCTGCGGCCCGCTGAGCGATTCGTCAAAGGACTCAACCACGGTTACGTCTCCACTGGCTCAAACACACAATATCGCAAGCGCCTGAGCGCGTTGAGGCATCTACGCGAAAAAAAAGATGCTATAGATGTTAACTCGACTGCGAACCGGAAGTTCGCCATGTAATAAGATCCCCAACCCTAATAACCCATCAACTTCGATCTTCGCTTTCAAAGATATATTAGTTTTGATCGATTTGCTAACCCTTTTGGAATACTTGGCAATGATTTAACTGAAGCGTATAATTTTGATCGGGGAAAAAGTAATATCCATTTCGGCAGGGGCGAACATGGAAACCAAGCAACTATTTATCCAAAAGTGGATGGCAGCCGGTAGGGTGGGCGCTCCAGCGACGGGTTTGGTGAAAAGTGTTGCAATTTATGTTTGTGTCTATCCTCAGCTCGTGAAGGTTGATAGTGCCATAGGTACAATACCGGCCCCACGCTTTCGTTCTGGTAGCGTAAGAATGTCGGCTATAAAACTCATCGTCCCCGACGCCGCTTCCAAAACAACACGAACGCAGAGCGCGCAAGGTGAGGCATGAAAAACTCACCGATGCGCCGCCCTGCAGCAAGCTTTTTCTGGGGTTTAATGTGGATTATGCTCGCCCTCGGCTTGGTAGCCGCGGTTCTGTTTTGGCGTGTCTTGAAACCGGATGGGTCGAGTTGGACCGCATGGGCGCTGGAGATCGGTGTCTGGGCCGGCGCCTTCGGTTTGTGTGCGCTGCTACTCAGGTTGATATCCGGTGCGACAGACCTTCTGTGGACCCTCGCCGCCATGTGGCGGCCCCTCGTCCTTGTCCTAGCAGCCGCTTATCTTCTGTTCTCTAATGACCAGGGGCGTGAACTCGGCGTCGGCCTCTTGGCCGAGAACAATGGGTGGCGGCTCTTCTTTCTGTTTTTGGCTCTAATCTATTGGGCGACCAATAACTGGCATACGGCACGCCTCGGCCTGCGTGCTGCTGTAATGCACGGCGATATCCCCGCTCCTTTGGGCGACGACAGGTGGATGTTCTGGCCACCGCGTCTCCTTGGCGTCTGTGCGCATCTCTTCGCGGCGATCAATCTCTCTCTAGCGGCCCAAAGCGAACCGGCGTTAGCCTCAGGCAGATTGTGGCTTGTTGCGTGGACAGCGCCGCTGGTCATAGTAGCCGCGACGGGTCTGGCCTGGTCCTTCGATCGACTTGTTGTGTCGCAGCGAAGGCCCCGCGAAAGAACGACCTTAAGCTTTATCACCAGCGCAGGCGTCGCGATTCTCATGTTCGCCGGCATCCCGGGCTTCATCGCAGGTATTGCCAAATTCATTACATCGCTTCCACCCGGATTTTCATGGGGAACGTTCTGGATCAGCTCCTCGGCGGTCGTCTTCCTGAATGTTATCAGCTGGCACCGCAGGCGGCCGATTGGGGTCGGTTTCTCCAAGGCAGAAAGGGCATCCAATGACAAACGTGAGAACCGGCAGATTCTTCTCTTTACGGCTGGGCTGTTTCTCATTGCAGTAATTTTCGCCTGCGCGACATGGACTGACGCCGTCTCCGTCGGACGAACCTTGGGATCGATGGTGGTCGCCTATTTTGCGCTGGGGGCGATCCTGGCCTTGGTCAACGCCGTCGAGTTTGCGGTCACTTGGTTGACTGAAAAGGGCGTGTTCGGTCAAGGGGCCAGTATTCGCGTTGTCGGTGCCTACGCGGCCGTCTTTCTGATCGCCATTGGGGTCCTCAATGCGTGGCTGCATCCGTTCCACCGGGTGCGTACCTGTGACGGAGATTGCATCGCTACAGAATTGCCCGATGACAGACTGACCGTCGCCGTCGCGGCCCGTACTTGGTACGAGCAGGCTAAGGCCGCCTACGGCAGGACGCACGGGGAGGGGCCCGTGCCGATGGTGATCGTCGCAACGGCTGGAGGTGGCATCCGAGCAGCCTATTGGACGGCGGAGATCCTTGAAAAACTCGCAGGCGATTTCGAGGACGAGGACGGGTTTAAGGAAGAAGGAGGCGTTCGTCCCTATCTGTTCGCCATCAGCGGTGTCTCCGGAGGCAGCGTCGGCGCCACCGCCTTTGAGGCGGCTCTGGCGGAGCGCGATAAGCGTTCATGCAGGGTAGGGGTCAAGGACCCGACGTGTCCACGCGCCACGATGTTTCTGACCGCAGATTTCCTCGCGCCGGCTCTTGCGAACCTAGTGTTTGTCGATGCGCCGTCGAGCTTTTTGCCGCACTTTGGTCAGGTCGATCGCGGCACGGCGCTCGAAAGAAGCTTCGAGTATGCAAGCGGAGACCTGCTGGCGCGACCGTTCCTGAGCTTGTTTCCTTACAAAAAAGATTCAGCAGCGGAAGGCAAAACGCTGTGGCGTCCCGTTCTTCTACTCAATGCCACACATGAAGAAACCGGCAAGCGCATTATCACCGGCCACGTCCTGATTGAACGCAATGTGTTCATCGATAGCCTCGACGCGCTGCATGTGCTGGGGAAGGACGTGCGAGCGAGCACTGCCGCTCACAACAGCGCGCGCTTTACATACATCTCTCCGGCTGGCGATCTCGGTGATAGACGCGGTTCGGTGATCGACGGGGGATATTTTGAGAACTATGGTGCTCTTACTGCGCTCGAACTCGCCCGCGCCGCGAGGTCGGAATTGAGAGACGAGCATCCTGGGGTCAAGCTGGTTATCCTGATGATCAGCAGCGATCCAGGCCTTGAACAGGCCCATGAGCTAGTACGGATCAAAGAAGCCAAAGACCACCGACAATGCTTGGTGAGCATCGCCGAGCATGAAGGCGCGCCGTCCGGCGCTTCGCATAAACCCGATGAGTCGCCAAACTATCTTTCGCTCAATGAGGAGGAGGTTCAGAACGCCTGGCTCAACGAATTTATTGCGCCATTCCAGGGCATAAAAAACGTGCGCGAGGCGCACGGAAACCGCGCCGCGGCCGAACTCGCTGTGCAGATCTGTGCCGAGTTTCGCAATCGAAGAAGCGCGCCTGCGTCCGCGCCTCCATCGACGACCTCATCGCTGTCCCCACAGGTGCAAACCAACGCCCCGCTCGACAAATCTAAGAACGAGAGCGTTAACCAGTCACCACACGTCGAGGCGAGCCCCGAAGATCCGTACTTCGCTCATCTGGCGATGTGCACGGAAGGAGTTCCACCACCGGTCCAGGCCCCTCTTGGCTGGGTCTTGTCAAGCGCGACCCGAACGGCCTTCCCAGAGCTTCTTCGCAGTCAATGCGAAAACGGTACGGAGTTGGAGCAGCTCGAAATCGCTATTGGGAAGAAGGATTTGTCACGACAAGCAAGCGGCCCATAAACCTGCGGGCAAACTGCGTGCTATCGCCAGAGGCTTGCCGGAGCTCCTGGCGTCGTACCAGACGCGTGGGGCGGGGAATTCGCTTTCGACGAGGATATTGCCGAGCAAGCGGCAGTTGGCGGAGATCCAAAAGGCACTTGCGACGGATGTCCAACATTCGAGCTTAGCGGAAATCCCGCAGCATGTTCAAGGGCGGGATTGGTGTTTACCGGACGTGTGTTCTCGTCGATGCACGTGGCGAAAATAAGGATTGGATTAGCTGAGACTAGTAATATCAAGGGGGCAAAAGGAATTATGGTCAATTTTTCGAAGATAATCATGAATGGTGTGGGGTCATTATCTTGGCCCTCCTAGTAATCGTCAATGTCATCGGCAAATGGAGTGTGATGGATTCGGTAGCGCTTCCTGCCTGGCAATCACCGGTCTTGTCGTACTTCTTACCGCGCTAGCGTCTATTGGCATTGCCAGCATAAGGGGCACCGGTGTCACAGCGACGGTAAATGCTGTAACGTGCGACATGAGTTTGACTTCAGATATTCCAGAGGGGCTTGGACACTCAGCTTGACCGACAGTTCGGGGAGAGCCATCAACGCCCCCCATCGATCACGGTTACCGCAAATGTCCAGGAGCCTGCCAAATAAAGGGTGCCCGTATCAGCAAGCTAACCTTTATATCACGTGTCAAGTGAAAGAGAATGCGAAAGAAAGAACACGAAAATCGTCGTTACAGATCACAGACGAGCTAGGGTAATATCCGCTGGGGCCGTGGCTACAGGATGAGCTTTATATTGAACCCGCTAGATGGCGTCTTGGATCGGACTGACGACAAAAAATTGTTCCAAGATGGGGGGACAGAATGACCGGAAGCATCGTTTTCGTGAACGGTACGGGCGTACGCCTGAAAGGGTACAAGACGAATTTCGACCAGATCCGCCGGCAATGCGTCGCGGCAGGTATTACGGCCGATCTGCTAGATTGCGCCTGGGGTGATCCGTTCGGCGTGATCTTTGAGGGGCGGTCGCTTCCCGATTCCACAACGGACCAAAAGGAAGCGATCGAACTGGCCCGCTGGCGATGGCTGTTCGATGATCCTCTGTTTGAACTTGACAAATTGACGATACGAGTCTCTCTCGCCGGAGCGCCGCTACCGCCGGGAAAGATGTCGGCCTGGCAAGTGCAATGGGACCGCATCGCCGGATACAAACCCAGTCCGGAACTCCAGCAACTGTTACAACGCGGCGGTTTGCGGGACGATTGGGACAAGGCCTGGGCGGAGATCGCATTGGTCTCACCGATCCCCAAGCTGGCTTTCCAGCGATCTGGTGAAGCCGGCGAACCTGTCGAGGCACCTAAGGCTCTTGCACGAGCGATGATCGCCCGGATGCATGTTATGGCCACCGATGCGGGGCGCCGTGGTCCCGCCGGTGAACTGCGAAAGCGAATGCTGGAGCGCCTGTACGAAGACTGGCAATGCAATATTGCAGGACCGGGACAATTCCTAATCAACCTGTTCTCACGCGCTGCGACAACACTAATCCGCCGCAACCGCAACCGCATCAATGAAATGATTTCCCTGCCGATAGGCGATATCCTTTTGTACCAGTCGCGCGGCGTCGAGATCCGGGATTTTATTCGCCACAAGATCGAAGAGGCGCCCGGGCCAGTGACACTAGTGGCCCACAGCCTCGGCGGAATTGCCTGTGTGGACATGCTGGCCGAAACCCCCGTTTCGAAGATTAAATGCCTCGTGACCGTCGGTTCGCAGTCCTCCTATTTCTACGAGATCGACGCTTTGTGGTCTATAAAGGCGCCGGCATCGATTCCCGGCAACTTTCCCCCTTGGCTAAACGTCTATGATCGGGACGACTTTCTTAGCTTCGTTGCTGCGCCGCTTTTCCCTGGTCGGGTCACTGACCGCGAGGTGCGTTCTGGCTTACCCTTCCCGGATTCACACGGGGCCTATTTCACCAACCCGGATGTCTGGAACGCCATTAGGGCGCAGATCGAAGCATGACCGTGCACGCCCTCATCGTCGGCATTGGCCGTTACGCGCTTGGCGACTGGGACCTGGAAGGGCCCTGCGCAAACGCCATGGCAATAGCTCGATGGCTCCGCAGCCAAGGGGTCAAGGCGGATCAAATGAAAATCTTCCTCGCGTTGGACCCCCACTCCGAGGCGGCCGCGGACGCCTTTCGAGCCGACGATTTCGTGTTCGAAGACACAGGAAGCTTCGACGCCATTAATACTTACTGGCGGTCCAAAATGGCGTTGGACGTGGAGCCAAACACGACGCTCTTCGTATACTGGTCTGGACATGGCGTCGTCGGTCAGCAAGGCGAACGCGTCTTTTTCTATTCGGATTACAGCGAAGACCTCACAACCAGCGTCTTTCACGCCGACAACTTTCTTAAGCACCTGCGTGCGAAAAAATATGCTGCCTTTAGTGACCAGATAATACTTGCCGATGTCTGCGGCAATTTCACTGAGTTATCGATTGCTAGTAACGATGGCGGCCCAGACAACCAAACGACCACCCGTCAATTAGCCTATTTCGCCACCCGTCCTGGCAAGCCGGCGATTATGGCAGGCGGCATGGGCGTCTTCACTCACAGCCTGCTGGAGGTTTTAAAGGATAAGGACCTGCCACTCCATCACCAGCACTTCGTCGACGAAATGAACGTTCGTTTCGAACGTGCGGAGGACCAGCCGTATTGTGTCAGGTATCTCGCCGATGGCAGGCAAGGCGAAATTGGTTTTCGCGATGCGAGCAACGTTTTTTCTACCATGGCTTATAAACTGCTTGCGGGTGTGGATCGTGGCTCGGACTATTACTACCCTCTGTTATTGAGGACGTTCAAGCACATTTCGGCGCCGCAGCCGACCGCTCAACTTTCGTTAAGGAGCATGATCGATTTGCTGGCCGGTTTCGGCGGTGACGCGCCGGATCAAGCGTCCTATGCCCTGGTCGAATTCATGATGCGAATCGACCGAGAGCTCCGTCTCCAGCCGGTAAAGGCGTGGCTGGAAGAATATAGCCACGGCAGTGTCCGCAAGGATATTAGCAAACAGATAAATCACGAATCCTCACGGCGAGTTATTCTGATTGATGTCGAGGAGCAGGGCGAGGCCCTGGACGGCTTTACCGGTATGGTCTGTTACCGTGACTACAGCTTGGTCGAGTGTGAGAAGCCGTTTAGCTGCAAAACGCCCGACTGGACAAAATTTGGCGAAAAGGTTGGCGCATTCATTGGATCATTGAGCGGACGCCAGCCGAACATTGAATTCGAGGTCCACTTTGTGGTTAATCCTGTGCTATTCGATTTTCCCTTCCATCAAATTGAACTATCGAATGGCTGCCAGATCGGCAATGAAATGATCTGCCTAATACACTACCGTGATCGCGCCTGGCAGTTCGGAGGATTAGCGGAGCGGTCAAAACAAACGCACGCGATGCTTCGTCCACGGCGACACGCTATGACAGTGCTACCAGTTCAAGCCAGCCCGGCGCCGCTGCCGCTTGAGGAAGGCGTATACTACGCCGCCTTCACACTCTGTCCCACCGACTCGCGCAATCCGGCCAAACTGAACATACTTAATCTTTTGAAGCGTGGAGCCCCCTATATCTGTTGGTTTCACAAGCCATTCGATGGCGAGCTTGGGAAAATGGGCGACGATATACGAGACCTGCTAACAACCGGTGGAATGGAACGCTTTCCGGATCAACTGCATTTTTGGCGGCTTTCGGGGAGTCGGACGGCCGGGCACATGACCGCTTTGTGGGACGACGAGGATTTCGACTTCCCTATCAAGTCCATGAAAGGACCTACCGATGAAGGATTGGAAGATATTTCGCGGCGACGGTAAGATACACGACGAGCTCCGCAACCTGCCGGCGCCGCCGCCTTGGCGTTTTAACCGACCTGCCGCACCAATCGGTCAGGCCATCAAGGAAGATCTTTACCAGGATCCCCGCGCGGAGGCCTTTCGTCCTTCTGAGGCAATGATCCAAGCGGTGAACGCCGCGCTTTACTTGCGCCGGCCGCTTCTGCTTACGGGAAAGCCGGGCACCGGAAAATCGACCTTGATCACCAAAGTGGCGCAGGAATTGCAACTCGGCCCGATCCTTCGATGGCCGATCAATTCGCGTTCGACCGTCCGCTCCGGGATCTACGAGTATGACGCCGTGGGCCGCCTTCACGCGGGTGGTAGTGTGGAAAATTACGTGGTACTCGGACCGCTGGGCACCGCCCTAATGGCCGTACGCAGACCACGGGCGCTGCTGGTTGATGAGATTGACAAATCCGACCTGGACTTCGCTAACGACCTGTTGAATGTCATAGAGGAGGGTGAGTACGAGGTTGCTGAGTTGAGGCGACTTGCCGAACGGGAAGTTACTGTGCGAGACGCATTGGGGCAACAGCTAACTGTTCGCGACGGTCGGCTTGGCGGCGGACACTTTCCTTTCGTTGTAATGACGTCCAACTCCGAACGCGAATTTCCCGCCGCCTTCCTGCGGCGCTGTGTCCGGGTGACGATAGCACAACCTGACCAAGGACAGCTCGAAGAGATCGTCAACGCACAATTCCAAAAATATTTTAACGCAACGCAGCGCAAGGACGTCACCGATATAATTAGCTATTTCCTGCATAAGCGCGAGGAAGGCGATGTGTCGACTGATCAGCTGCTGAACACAATTTTTATGACCATCGCTCTGCGCGAGGATGCTAGCCTGAGTTATACGCAGGGTGATCTCGAGAAATTGAAGACCACGCTGCTGAGTCACCTGGGCGAGACTTACATATGACACTGAAACTGCTGATCTCCGTCCTGAACGAAACCGGTTTCGACGTCCAGCCGGACAACCTGATGGACGCGCTCTGGCTGACACAGCTGGTCGGGAAAAAGCCGCGGAATCGAAGAAAGACAGCTAAACGCCAGTTGTCGCCACAACAGCCAACACATCCGGAATTCAAAGAGACAAAACCAGTTCCGCCGGAGCAGGAATGGGAGCAACCGACAGGACTAGCGCTTGATGAATTTCGGCCAATTTTTATTCCCAATTTGGGGACCACGGGTCGGCGGGTCTCGCCAATTGCCATACCGGCCGCCCGCGCGCTTCCCGACCGCCTGAAATTGATGCGCGCGTTGCGCCCGCTGTGCCGGCGATGGCCGTCCGGCCGGGTTCTCGAGATCGATGAGGAAGATACAGCCCAACAAACCGCCGAATGGCGGAGTTTGGGTAGCCAAACATATTATCCCGTCTTTCGTCCCCAACGCGAGTGCTGGTTTGAGCTCGAGCTGGTTCTCGAAGATGACTCCGCTATCGAGCTTTGGCGCGAATCCTTGCACGATTTTTCAAAGGTGTTGGCTGATACGGGCGGCTTTCGACGGGTTCGCCTATGGCGACTCCGTCTCGGGAAGGCCACGAAATCCGGGCATTTCCGCTCCAGTTTTCTGGAATCTCCGGCCGGCGGTCAGATGCCCGCTGGGGTTTTTTCCGGCGGTACTCGCCGTCTCATACTGTTTGCCAGCCACGGCAGTTCGCCGCACTGGCGCAGCGGAGTCTATCCACGCCTACTCAAAGCGTGGGCTGCCGATTCTGGCGTTTCGCTGCTTCACTTACTTAGCAAGAACATGTGGATACGCACGGCCCTCGGTGCACCACACGGCGTGTGCTGGACACATCGACCAGTCGAGAATGAGGCGACCCTTGACGTGTCGGCATACTGGTGGGCTGATGTTGACGTATCCAGTCGAACCCTTGCTCTGCCAGTGTTACCGCTGGAGGCCAGCGCTGTTCGAAATTGGGCTGCCATGCAAATGGGGCGCAGCAGTCCGAACCCGGTCTACCTCCTTGATACCAGTATTGTTTCTGAGCCTGATCCACCGACGACGATCGAACGCGCGTCTGATTTAGCCAGCCGGGTGAACGCCCTGAAGGCAACTCCGCAAGCCTTCCGTCTCGCGGTCATTCTGAGCGTCGGCCCATTTACCATCCCTGTTGCGCGCTTGGTGTTGGAAGCAACGTTTGGACGGGTGGATCATTATCCGATAGCCCAGCTTCTCCTGTCAGGGTTGATCAGGGCATATCGGCCAGCGATTAGGGTTTCTGAGCATCAGACGACCATTTATGAAATCGACCGCCTGGCAGTCCCGATCCTGCAGCGCTCTTTGCACGAAAGTGAGCTCAAGGCACTTTCCGCTGATATTTTCGATGCCGTATCGAACCACCTAGCCAGAACAGCAGGACGCCATGCGACAACAGAGAGTTTTACCCCCGATGAAAACGGGCGCTACCGGCTGCCGGACGGGCTGCAAGCCTTTGCCCGCTTTGTTACCTCGTTGCGCACGAAACCTGGCCGCCCTCAAAATGCCCTCGCCATGCTCAACGCTTTTCTACGCACTCAATCGCGGCGCAGCGAAGGTCGTCTGGCGCGTATCGCCACTTCTCGCCAGCCTCTCACGCCCAGCTTGATGAATTCCGATATTTGGGATGGCTTGCTGTTGGCTCGCATCAGTGACATCGACGCGGGCGGCGAACGTCGGTTTTACCCGGCTGTCCAATCGGCGCTCGCCGGGCGTGCCACAACTCACCCACTGCTGGGTGTTACTATTCTGTGGGTCGACGATCGTCCCAGTAACAACGTTTTTCAGCGCGAACATTTCCGGTCTCTGGGTGCGGAAGTGAGCGACTGCCCAACAACCGCGAAGGCTGTGGAACTGCTTGGCACCGATCAATTCGATCTCGTGATCAGCGACATGGGCCGTCGGGAAGACGGGAGAGAGGTGTCGCGAGCTGGCTTTGATCTGCTCAAGCGGGTGAATACGCATATTCTTCCTGTAATCATCTTTGCGGGGGAGTTCGCTTCCTCTGCTGTCCGGAGAGATGAAGCTCTAGCTGCGGGGGCATTTGGTTGCACCAACCGGGACGATGTTCTTGAGGAGCTTGTTCGAGCGGCCAGCCAAAAGACGGGACCTTATCCGGTCTCGGTAGTACGCAAGTCATGGCGAGAGTTTTGGAATGAGGGCGTGGACCATGCGAATGCACGCCGCAATCAACAAGCACTAGAAGCTTATATGATGGCGCTCGAACTAGCCGAAGCGACGGTGGACAACAATGAGCGAGCTAAACTTCAGTCCTACATATCTGCCATGCTGAAACGGCTTGGACGACTCAGCGAAGCTGAGGAATATGCCCGCGCGGCGTTGCGCATCGCGAAGGACGAGACCGTTCGTATAGACGCTTTGTACAACCTCGCCTGCGTTCAGGCTCTGTCAGGGAACCGCGATCCGTTGATGTCGTCGATCAGGGAGCTCGGCCGGAACGAACACGGCCGAAACATGATAAGAAGCAATTTGGGAAACTACTTCGCTGACTATGCCGAGGATTTTGAGTTTTTGAAGGCAGCGCGGATTAACGTGAAGGGCACGCCCGCAGAGTCGGTGGCGCCACCCCCGGAGCCAGTCAGCGTAGTCGACGATCCGCAGATGCGACACGCTGGCGCCACTGTTTTGTTCGAGGATATGCCTGACGGGACTGCCATGCGAGGCTCACTCGTAAACGCGCTTCAGGTAGTTGCCGACCAACGTGGTGAAGTGGTGGCGGTGTCATTAGAAGCCTTAGACGAAAGGATCCGGTTATTCGATCATTCCAGGTTGAACATCATTGCTGCTCACGATTTGAGAACCCGGCCAGGGGATAAGAGTAGTGTGATCAGTCACTTCGAGGCATGGGACAGCAAAATCGACCAATCTGTGCGACGGTACTTCGCTCAAGAGCCGAAGATCATGCGAATCGCCGTGCTGTTCAAGAACTGCGATCGGTTTGATGGCCTACGTTTCGATGAGGGGTTATCGGTACGTCGATGGAATTTGCTAAAAGCAGAAGTGGGCCCGACCAACTGGGAGCTCGACGACGAGGATGTCAGACATCTCGAGCGTATCAGGCAACAGTTTATGGAGTAACGGAGCCGTAGAGATGGTCGCAAACGCTGCCGGTTCGAACGAAAATAAGGAATTGCAGGCGCATGTGTTTGTGCGGCGTTGGCGGAGCGGTGAGACGTATTTTTCCCCAGCACCGGCGGGCGTACTCGTCACAGTGCCTTATCCCGGCTTACGGAGCTTCAGTCCCGATTTGCAACGGTTTTTCTGCGGCCGCGATGGAGAAAAGCAGGATCTTAAGAGGATTTTTTCGGAGCAGAACAGCAGCGGGTTTGACAGATCAAGACGGCTCACTGTGGTCGTTGGTGCTTCGGGTAGCGGCAAGTCCTCCCTCACCCGAACTGGGCTCGTCGGAGAGCTGGACAGCATCGCGATCGATGGCGAGTGGGGCGCATGGTACGTTGCTGAAATGCGGCCCGGAAACAACCCAATCAATGAGCTACAAGCCGCGCTAAGGCTGTTGCTTCAGCGCTTCGTTGACCTTTCTTTTCCCGAAACGGCCCCCGGGTGGTCAGAAACGGGGGGCGATTTCCGTGAGAGGTCTCCCGAAAAAAAAGCTGCATCTGCGCGGCAACGTGGAGATCGGATACGGGCCGTGGCTCGCAATCTAGGTGTTGACTGGTCCGATAGTGCGAATGCTATCGGTGCCGGCGAGATCGTGAGGCAGTGGTTAGAACACGTTATTTCTCCAGCTAACGGCGTGACGACGGCCCTATTCAGCTTTGCGCACGAGGTCCTCGCTGCTTTCGACGCTGCCGCGAGTCCGGGCTTACCAAGCGGTCAGCCCTTGCTGCTGCTATACATCGATCAATTGGAGGAGTTGTTCCGGGACTCATGCGACACCAAAGCTCGCGCGGCGCTGATTCAGCTTTTGCGTGACATTCACAGCTCTTGTCCTGGGCGACTCTTCGTCGTCTGCACAGTTAGAGCCGAAGAACTTCACCGCTTCTCCGAATATCTCGGAATGGCCGATGTTCTTAACAGCTCCATGTATTTGCTTGGCCCAATCGACCACGATATCAATCTAGTAATCGTCGACCCGGCGTATCGGCTCGCTAGATCTTGGGAAATGCCTCTCGACCAGTCATCGGCCAACTGCCCGTACACGAACGACGCCTTGAGATTCCTTGTCAACGCCTATGGTGAGTCTAGCCACGCAGCTGCGCATAAGGCGGACTGCCTGCCATTACTTCAGCATCTGCTCCCGCTGGTCTGGAGAGACGCAGTCGATGACTGGATCAGCCGTCGCGAGCACGACGCCGGGGCCTTCTTCGAAATCGACACGCGGCACTTGAATTTGGTTACCGGCGGGAAGGAGACGCCAGACCTGGAACGACGGAGCCTTCTGCAGAAGTACCTAAATTCGACGGCGGATAGTGTACTGACGAAGGCGAGAATCCAGTTTGTGGCAGCGCAAGGGCCATCGTCCAACATTCCATCCGATGAGTTGAAAGCCGAGGTCGATGGAATCCTGAAGATTGCCTTCGGTAGCCTCGCGGAATTGGACAGTATAGGTAGGGTAGTCCGTAGGTTCAGCTCTCTCGAAGATATGCTTAAGTCGTCCGGAGCCGCAGACCGTCTCGGCTGGCGCCAGTCGACAGACGAGAAGACGAAAGGAACGGCTCATGAAATAGAGTTTCGGCTCCGAGTAGCTTTGGACGAGTTTGTGAGGGCGGGATTTCTTGAGGTGCTGGCGGCAGGTGAATCAGGTAGCACCCGATTATACCAAGTTAGTCATGAGGCTTTTATCCGCAACTGGAGTACGTACATAGCTTGGCTAGAAGACTGGAAAAATGTGAAGGTTTGGCTGAATACCACCTCCAATACCATTGTTGATCTGAAGCCACGAGATCACTACGGCTGGAATTGGATGAGCCGGTGGAACCATCGTTACGGCTGGCGGAACTTAAAACGTGGACGTGATGCAGCGCAAGTAATTCCAATCGCTGGCCAAATTGCTTTGGCGCATATTTTCGGGCGTAATTCCCCCTACAACGAACTATGGGCTCGCACTATCCTCAATGAAAATGACAAGGCGGTTGTGGCGATTAAGGACGCTTGGGAGGAGTCAACGTGGTATCGGTCTAGGCGCGGATGGGGCTTATTCCGGAACTAAGATTGCAACCTTTTGGAAGTTGGCGAACGAAGTCTCGTGGTCCGAAGTGAGTGGCGCCGAAATGCCGGGCTGAGGTTGCTGCGATGAGTGCTGCTAAGGATCTTTTTGTCGACATGCCTGGTGAGATTCTTGCAGGTGCGACTTAGATCGCCAGGAAATCCGCGTAAGCGTTCTGATACCGATCGGAAACTAATCTTGCCTGTTCGACGGACATCCGGAAGAAGCCTGGTTCGCCCCTGGTAAGTACACGTCGGCCGTGTTCGGAATTTATGTCATGTTTCGCCTCTTGAAAGCGAGTGACATGAGCTCGTTGAACCAAATCTGGCAATATTCTAGTCCTCGAACCGTGAGCCGCGCATCCGATCCGCATTCCAAACCTTCAGCTAGATCGAGCCTTGCTCTTAGCGGCGGTGGCTTCTGGTTAAGCTCGTGGAGGTTGGGCAAGACCAACCGGAAAGGCTTCGAACCAAAGAACGAAGAATGGGCATTCTTGAAAGCTTTGGCGGGGATCAGGACTTCCCATCCTCGGTCGCGGTCGTTCCGGCGAATTTCGCCGCGGTGAGGCGCCGCTCCGATGTCGGTAAATGCCCGCGCGGGCAGACGAGCAACTGGCGCAGATTTTCCTGCCGTAATCCAAGATGCAGGTCAAGGCGAAGCATGAGAAATGAACGGATCGATTCGGCGGCCGCCCGCGGAAACCGACGCTGATCAGGCATGCGGGCAAGAATATTCTCCTCCGGGTTTGGCTTCCATTTCGGCACGATCCGGGCCGCCATCAATACTTGGCAGGCGATATCGCAGTAAGCCTCGACTTCAGGGCCTTTTCCTCGCAAATGCCTACTGCCCGACGCAAGAAGTCTGTGCACGCTTCGGTTGCAACTGCTTGCTGATTGTTCGTCCTTGAGCCATTGTCAACGGGGCTGAATTCGGCAGCAAGTCACTTGCAGCTCGAGCAAATGGGGCATCGCGGCACCGCTAATTCCCCCTTGATGACAGGGTAAACAATGGCTGATGCGGCGACTATCCGAAAAAATACTTCGAAAAAAGCCAAAGATACGCCTTTTGAGCATTTCCGCATAAGCACCGGACTTAAGGACTTGATTGGGCGCGACCTGATCACCGACGATTTCGTTGCCGTCTTCGAGCTTGTGAAAAATGCATTTGATGCGCGGGCAAAAAAGGTCACCCTCGTCTTCGAGGAAGACTCCATCGTGATTTCAGACGATGGCAAGGGAATGCGCCGGGAGGACATTCTCAACAAGTGGCTGTTCGTGGCCTACTCCGCCAAGCGTGATGGCACCGAGGATGCCGACTATCGCGATCGCATTGGCGAGGGACGCAGGGTGTACGCCGGGGCGAAGGGGGTCGGTCGATTTTCCTGTGATTGCCTTGGCCAAACGCTCTTGCTTTATAGCAGGGCGAGGGGGAACCAGGTCCAGATGCTTGAAGTGGATTGGCGGAAATACGAGAAGGATCCAAAGCAAGAGTTTGCCAAGGTAGGTGTGAAGCTGGGCGAGGTAAGCTTGTTTCCCCCCGTTTCGCATCATTCCCCGAAGGGCGTGGGGACCAGTCTGGTGATCGGCATGCTTCGATCCGTGTGGGATCGCAGTAAACTGCTCGAGCTGCGTCGGGCATTGAGCAAATTGATTAATCCGTTCTCGACCAAGGCCGACAACTTCAAGATCGAGATCGTCGCGAAGGTGGAGGCGGTCGAAGACGACAGGATAAAGAAGCTCAACGACGCGCGGGAACCAGACGATCCAGCAGGATTTCTCGTTAATGGATTGATCGAGAACTCGATCTTAAGTGCTCTTGCAAAGCGGACGACAGTCATTCGCGTCAAGTCTATTGAAAACGGGAGGAGACTTGAAACCGAGCTCGAGGATCGGGGCGACCTAGTCTACCGGATCAGGGAGGTCAATCCCTACAAGCGCTTGAAGGATGCTGGCTTTTCGTCGGACGTGTACTTCCTCAACCGGAGTGCCAAGACCACCTTCGCTCGAAGGATGGGCGTGCGGTCGATCGACTTCGGATCCATATTTGCCTTTCGCAACGGGTTTAGGGTCGTTCCCATTGGAAACGAGGATGATGATTTCTTCGGGCTGAACAAGCGCAAGCAACAGGGACAACGTCGGTTTCTCGGAACTCGCGAGGTCGTCGGGAAGGTGGACGTACTAGGCGTCCCAGGTTTCGATGAAGCGACCAGCCGGGCCGGTGGCTTCATCCGGTCGAAGCACGTCGACGAGTTGATAACCGCGTTGGTGGATAAATGCATAAAGCGCCTAGAGCGCTATGTGGTTGATATATCTTGGAAGGATGACTTTGACAAGGATGATGCAACGACCTCGCGAATGCGCCTCGACAGCAGCAGCGCGAAGATCGCCCAGCTGGTATCTCGGCTAGCTGCAACCGACGGCGTCGAGGTTGTCGCCTTCAATCCAGACTTGGTTCGTATTGTCGACGAACGGTCGGACTCGTTTCTCGATTCGTTTCGCGCTCTGGAACTTCTCGCCGAAAAGACCGGTAGCAAAGATCTTCTTGCGAGTGTGGATCAAACGCGTGCGCGCATTGAAGCGCTTCAGGCCGCTGAGGCCGAGGCCCGGGACGCCGAGCAGCGCTCGGAAGCGAGGGCTCTCAAAGCTGAACAAGATGCAGCGACGGTTAGGTCGGAGCTGGTCGTTGCAACAGAGATGCTGGAAAGCGAACGTGGTCGAAACAGCTTTCTGATTGCAGCGGCTTCGTTGGACAAGGATACGATCCTCAACCTGCACCATCAAATTGGCATGCATGCAGCTGCTATCCAGCACAGCATCAAGCTAATGTCTGAAAAGTTGCGGCGAGCGGATCAGGTACCTAAGGAAGAGATTGCGAGCTTCCTCGACAAGGTTTCCTTCCGCAACAGCCAGATCTTAACGGCCGCGCGATTTGCAAGCCGTGGGGGGTACAAGGAGCAAGCGATCTCGCGCACTGATGATCTGGCGCAGTTCATCCACGACTACACGGACGCGATTGGAAATGCTTGGGCGCCTACTGGAACGACGGCTAGCGTCGAGTGGCAGGGGAAGGGCTTCGAGCGGAAGTTCAAGCCGATCGAAGTTGGCATAATCATCGACAATTTGGTCTCTAATGCTGGAAAGGCAGGTGCGTCAAAGCTCCTCCTTGCTCTGTCAATTGAAAAGCGTGAAGGAAAACAACAGCTTGTGATCGACGCGGCTGACGATGGGGCCGGTTGGGCAAAGAACCTGAAACCCCTCAACTCCATCTTCGAGATGGGCGTCACGACCGGAAAGACGGGGTCAGGCCTTGGACTCTATCATGTGAAGCAGGTCGTGGGGACCATGGGAGGAACAATCGAGGCGATGCCTGAGCCATATGATGACGAACACCCCGGTGCCCATATTCGGATTAGGTTGCCCGCATGAGGTTGGATTTTCGACTGCTGGTGATCGACGACCAGCCAGACGGGATTGCTGACGCGATCGAGATGCTGAGAATGTCTTTGGAAGACAAAGGATTTCGTCTCCAGGTCGAAATCGCCGAGGATATCTCCGTAAAAGGGATCGATGCGTATTGCCGTGCGGAAGGGCGAAACATTGATCTCGCGATCGTTGATTATAAGCTCGGCGAGGAGAGTATCGATGGGGCACTGGCGGCACAGACCGTGCGAAGCCGATTAAAGTACACTGATATCATTTTCTACTCGACTAGCCAAAAGAAAGAGTTGGCAAAAAGAATGGCGGAAAGCCATGTCGAAGGGGTCTTTCTCGCGTCTCGCGGGAACGACTTCGACGAGGTTCTCTGGGGTGTTGCCGAGACCATCATAGGAAAAGCCGTCGATCTCAACCACATGCGTGGGATAGCCATCGCCGAGGTAGCTGAAATGGATCTCTTGATGGAGGAGATCCTAGCTGGGGCCTATAGCTCTGGAAACGACGCCTTCGTGGCGAAGGGGCGCGATCGCCTCGCAAGCTTGATCCAAAACGAGAAGGAAAACGTCGCCAAGCTTGAAAAGCGACTGAAGAATGCAAAGCCTGGCGACATTGTCCTGGACAACGCAATTTTCGGGTCGACTTACAAGTGGCAGGCAGTGTGCAAGCTTGCGGAGATGGTGCTGGGCAAAGCGAACGAGCTATGTCTGGTCTTCGCTGCATACGACACCGATGTTATTGCAAGGCGCAACATGCTGGCACACGCGCGGGCGGTCCTCGACGATGGGATGACGGCCTCGCTGCAGGCGATCCGACCTGGGCGGATGGACGAGGAGATTGACGAGGCCTGGATGGTCGATTTTCGCAGCCAACTTACCAGGCAACGGAATGCGTTGAATGCCATAGCGGCTGCGGTGGCGAAGCGGGCTCGCTAGCCGCCACCGAGCAAACCAGAAAGGTTTGCCCCGATCTGTTCGGCCAATAGAGGCGGAACAGCATTGGCAACTTGTGTGTAGCGCGGTATTTCCCGGCGCCGCGCAAGGCCACCCGTCGTGAATTTTCCCTTGAACTGGAACCAATCGGGGAATGATTGCAGTCTCGCGTTCTCTCGGACAGTAAGAGTCCTTGGTTCCTGGTAGTGCAACAAGTCATCGGGCATGCTCGTGATGGTAGGCGCCGGCGAAAGCGGATCCAGGACCCTCAAGGCCATTTTCCGCAGCCCGTGCCGTTCTCGGAGTTCTTTCGAAATGGCGCGGTTCAATCGTCCATCTTCGGCGCAGTTGCGAATAATGTCCGCAAAACGTGCCACGATTTCGGGAGCATGCTTTGCCAACCTCGTGTCGGAAAGCGTCTCTGCGTGCTCCTCGTTCATCGCTCGCTGGTATGGGGTCCTTGGACCCCTATGTGCGATAGCCAAGTACCCGCTGGTCTCCGGGCATGGAACCTTGCCAGCGACCGCGACTTCCAGATCGGACAAGGCGTCGCGTGCGGTGGTTCCTGGCATGAGCCCCCGTTTTGCGAGGAAGGCAGGCGAACCGGCACGGAGTTGGTCGAAGAACGTGGAAACTTGACCGGACGCTTCGAGATCGCGACGAACGCCGATTAGGAAGAAACGAGGTCGCGCCTGTGGTACGCCAAAATCGCTAGCCATCAGTATCGTGTCCGCGATGATGTAGTCGACGTCGAGACGTTCCCTGAGTTCGGACGCAAAGTTGCGCCCAGCCCCGGGGAGACCGCCCCCAAAGTCGGCAGTGAATCCCTTTACGTTCTCTATAAGGACAGCCTTCGGCATCAAATCCGACACCAACGAGAGATAGTCAAGGAACAGGCTATTTCTCGGATCGTTCACTTGCCGCCTCCCCGCGTGAGAAAAACCTTGGCATGGTGGCCCACCAGCCAGCAGATCTACTCTCCCTCGCGCGTTGTCCAGGAAGCTCGCGCATTCCTGCCTGAACGACGCGATTTCCCAGGGTTTGATCGCTACGCCTTTCGGCCAGCTTGCGATCGCGCTCGGCCCGGCACCCTCCAACAAGTTCGTGCGGTATGTCTGGAATGCATGTTGGTCCTTTTCGATCGCCATCAGGCATTCCCACCCAGCTCGCTTTAGGCCCAGGCTAAGTCCTCCACATCCGGCGAACACGTCGACGAATTTAAGTCCGTTTGCCGAGACTTTCTTGGTCATCTGCCTTGCCTACTGATCCTGCATGCTCGCGGTACTGTGCAAGAGGACGGCTAATAATGTGCTATCGCTAGATGAAATAAACTGATCTCACGAATGTTGAGAGGACCATGGACCAAGCGCTTAGCAAGTTCTTCAAGGCGCTTACCGAGCAAGAACAGAAGTTCTTGCCCTATCTGGAAACCGATAGCCTTGGCTGGTCTTGAGATGCGCGATCAACGAGCTCGACTAGCATGCCTACCAAATGTCGAGGCGCGATGACGTCGGCGAACGGCAGGAGGAAGAATTCTACCTGCTGCGCCTTGGTGTCGCGAGATTGGTTACTGGCATCGTTAAAGCTGCCAAAGTCCCTCCCGCTATCCCCCATCTATCGTGTCGTCATCGCGAAGCACTACGCCTACTCCTTGAAGGAAGTTGCCGTCGGAGCGGATGTTGCCTACGCAAACTGGGCGCAGCTCATCAATTCAGTCAATCTCTTGAAGCAGGGTCCTTAGTCCGGTCACCGGCTGTCGGGTTTATTCGCCATACTAAGGTTGACGGAGGCGCCAAATGAACCCGCCGAGCATCTTCCCGAACCAGCAAGTTCCTGGCAGGTCTACACGCTTAAGTTCGGTGTCCTGCAGGAAGGCGCGGCGACACCTCCGAGCGATCAACCCGCGACGTCCGGACAGGAGGACTGACCGAGAAGGATTACTCACAAGTAACGCCAGCAAACCCTGGGGGGGATTGCTTCAAAAGGCTGGCGAATTGCATTGCCGTGGCCCCGGCTTTCGATGGAGTATCAACTTCGCATTCCCATGCGACGATCACGCACCATCCTAATTCCTCAAGTTGGCTTGTTACCCGCTCGTCCCGTGCGACGTTGCGCGAGAACTTGTCGGTCCAGAATTCCGTGTTGGACTTGGGCGTCGTGGCGACCTTGCACCCTGGATGCCGGTGCCAGAAGCAGCCATGGACGAAGATCGCAGTTTTGTACTTGGTTAGTACGACGTCGGGCTTGCCGGGAAGCTTGGTGTCGCGTACTCGAAACCGAAATCCAAGGCGGTGTAGGGCTTGCCTCAATGCGATCTCGGGCTTCGTATCCCGTGACCGGATGCGCGACATTCGCTCGGATCGCTGGGCGGGCGTTAGCGTGTCGACCATGGCGTGTCACTCTTGCTCGGTCTCGCGAGCCTGGAGTTCGAAGAACGGCAGGCCCCTGACGATTTCGCCTGGCACGTCGAACGACTTGTACAGGCACTGGTGTACCTTCAGGGATTTCACGCGTTCTGCCAAGTCCGCGGCGCCTCCCGTCAGCCCCAGCGCCGACAACTCTGCCGGCGTCACGTTCGGTACCTTGTGGATGAACCATGTGAGCAGCGGCTCCCGGTAATCGGTGGCATTGACCTTGAAATGACGTAGGTACTGCGAGGCAAGTATCACTCCCGTGCCGAACTCGCGGCCCTGTAGTAGCAGTTTGCGCAACACGTCGAACTCGTAGCGCATGATGTTGTCGGCTTCGTCGACCAGGAGATACGAGTCGATTGCGCGAAGCTGCGGCTCCTCGCCTATGAACGGACGCTTTGGCACGCGAAGCATGTTTTCGTAGAACATGTTGAGCATGATGGCCACTAGCATGTTCTTGCTGCGATCGTCCTGGCCCAGGGCGTCCAGCGACACCACGACCACCCCGTCGAGGAATTGGTCGAATGGCACGGCGTCCCCGGCATCGGGCACGAAGATTTCCATGTCGATGAGGTCGTCGATGATGGCCATCGGCGAGTCCGACTTTCCGTCGAGCAATTCTGCGTAGGCCGCGTGGACGTCGCGCAGCGTAGGGGGCTTGCCAGCGGGCGACGACTCGTAGGCCGTGCGCACGGCACGCTTCAACTTGTCGCGCTGAACCGGGCCAATCCCGGTGTAGATCTTATCGAGGACATCCGCGAAGAACCGGAACCGGTCTAGCCATGGCGCTGCCACGTCGCCGAGCCCACTAGTGTCGAATAAGTTCAGTGGCAGGCGATGCGGTTTCACGACGCGCGCACCGGTAGCCTCGACGAAATCCGGGCTGCTGTAGTCGCGCTTGTAGTCGAAGATCAGGAACCGCGGCCGGATCGCCCGGTTGTCGGCGGACGAGCTGGAGATTTGCAGGATGAGGGATTTCAGGAGCTGCGTCTTGCCGGTGCCAAGGTCGCCGACCACGCCCATGTTCAACTGGTTTAGCCTGGTATCCGAGACGTTCAGTCCGATCTCGCCCGGCCTGAAGCTATCGATCGTCGTCCCGATCGAAAGCACGACGCCACTAGAAGTGTGGCTCGATGGATGCTCGCTCCCGGGGACGAGACTTGGTGATGCGGGTGGCGTTTCCAGGTCGGTAGGCAGCCAAGGCGCAATCGCGACGCCCTCTTCTATCGCCTCCGTCGCAGCCATGGCCTCGTTGGCAAGCCGCGGTATCGGTGCTGGCAGTGGATCGGCGAGATCGGGGAGGAAACCCCATTGGCCGACCCTTTCCCGGACTCCCGCGTAGAACGCGGCAGGGTCGCCAGCCACGACGAGGCCCGCGTCGCCATTCCCGATGGTAACGGTCTCGTCGAACCCGTCCTCGTCGCGGTCGCGCACCCCGCTGCGCGGGCTGTCGTCGACGATGATGAGGCGCCCGCGCTGGTCGACCGAGACGCAGGGCAACGGGCCCAGGATCGCGGCCGCGATGCGTTCGTGGATTGCCGACCATTGTGCTTCCCGCCCGGCGACGTCGGGATGCTGGCTGTAGACCCTCATGCCGAATCCAATGATCGACAGCAGCAGGTGCTGGAAGCCAAGTGCCCACGCGACCGGCTGGCCCTCGTGGGGCAGCAAATTGGAAAGAAGCCGCGAGAAGGTCTTGGCTTGTTCGAGCGCATCGCCGACCTCCGAGGCGGGGAAGGTCGAGCCTAGCCTGCACTTCACCTCGACGGGCGTGAGATGGATCTTCGCTTGCTCGCCCGACAACCGTGCCCCTATTACCAGCAAGTCCGGCCGGGAGAGGGACGTTTCCTTCCGGTCCTTGCCAAGCGACCGTGCCAGGTCGGCGAAATAGCCACGAAACGGATCGACTGGCACGATTATGCAAACATTGACGTCCTCGCCCTCTCCGTCGATCACGGGAAGCAGGCTTCCCTCCAGGCTTGGCTGGCGAAAGCGGTCTTGTAGCAACCTGACAGCCACGAAAAGACCGAGATCGCCAGTTGCCCCATGGTTGTCGCTCGAAAGGCCGCGGATCGTCGGGATGCCCCTGCGGGCGATCTCGAGAAGGAGGCCTTGGACGCTGTCACCGCTGATGCCTGCGCAAGACGGCAGTCGGGCCAAGACCTTGGAGAGGGCTTCTCGATCGGCCTGTTTGACCTTGGAGAGAAGGTAGTAGCCGTTTGTGTCGCCCGCACGATGGGAGTAGGACGGCATGTCGTAGTCCCAAAGGTAGGCATTTTCCAGCCACCCTCCAAGGAAGCACGCGGGATCGATCGCCGACGACGAGACGGCTACGAACTCAGCGTTGCGCGCCTCCAGCATGTCGCGCACGACATTCACGTTCGGGGCGAAGCGCAACCCGGTTCGCCGCTCGCCTAGGTTCTCCATGGTGGCAATGCAGGCGCCAATCTTGTCTGCTAGCACGGACCCCGATGCGTTGGTGGGGAGGGACTGCCGCGTCTCGCTCAAGAACGCTCCGGGGAGCTGGCGGCGTATACGATGCCGAAGCAACCCGCCATGCCCAAGGGGTGACCGGCCGGCGACGGTTGCGGCACTGGGCTCCGACATGTCCAGCTGGGCAATGATCCCAAGGTCCGGGGTTGCCCGGGCGGGTTGCCCATCGAACCACCGGACGCTGTTCCTCGTGTCCTCCGACAGGTTGGCGATGGTTGCGTCGTCTGGCCGGACCCCGACGGGCCGGTGGTCGTAGATCTCGACAAGGCGCGGGCCGGCGGCCTGCCGAGGCGTCCGGCCATTGCCGTCGCGATACCTGTTCGAGCACCATTCGACCAGACCCTCATTGCATGCGTCAGTCGTCCCGCCGGCGCTTTCCACGACGAGGCCGACAACTGGTTTTGCAGCGAGCAGCCCGGATACGTCGTCCAATGCCCTTCCCACCTGCGCCGCGCTGAAACCGACCGAGATTCCACCGACGGAGATGCCAAAGGCTTCGCCGAAGGGCGCGACCTTCGATCGGCTTGGCAACCGCCCAAGGCGATCGCCGTTCCAGAGGACGGACCAGTAGTCGGTGCCATTCTCAACCGCCAGGTAATCCACCTGCTCTATCCCGCCGGGGGAGCGAAGCGACATCGTGAGAACGTCGGGTACGCAATCTGGATCAAGCACACTGGCGGCGGGACACGGCTTCCCGAGCGTGTCTGCCTCGAGCAAGACCCCTTGCGCCAGCGCCTGCCATGCGATGCGCAACGGGTGCAATGGCGAGAGTATGACCGCGTCGGGTATGCGCGCCAACGTCCGGCCATCGTCCTCCAAGGTTGTGACGATGGCCACGTCCACCCAGCACGCGACGTCGGGGGAGCCAGCAAGCCAGGCCGCGTAGGAATCAACGTACATTTCCACGAGCGAACGAAATTCCTCGTCGCCCCGGAGCCACTTGCCGAGCTCCGCTGCCTCTACAAGGCCGGTCTGGTCCCCCGTGCCTCGAATGCGGGCGGCGATCTGCTTGCGTGCCTCGATGAAGCCAACGGGCGGCTCGAACTCCGTGGCGTCTGGCCGTGGATCGTGCAGGAACCGCCCACTGGAAAAGACGGGACCAGTACCAACTCCCCATGGTTTCTGCACCCATGAGTCGACGTAGTCATTTGCCAGGACCACCGGAAGGAAAGACTTGGCGATGGCGTCTTCAGCGAGTATCCAGTCCTGGAGGCTGGAGCATCGCGCGCTCCTATTGAGCTGCACCACGGGCTTGGCGTCCGATGGATCGACGAGGCGACGATTGACGCGGATCAAACGCTCGAATTCGCTCCTGCATCCTTGCTCGACCACGTCCTCTACCGAAATGAACAATCGGCAAGTTTCCTGGTCCATGGATCCATCCGCTGCGTCGCGTTGGAAGCCAATGTCGAGCTGGTAGTTGGTCTCGGCCTCGACTTCGATCTGGTGATGGCCTGACCTCACGTGTCGAACCGGCAATTGGTCGACGGCATCCATGCGATCCTGCACATCGTCGCCAGTACCCTCCGCGAATGGGTCGACGCGGACGCCCGGGGAGGTGAAGACCAGGATTTCGTAGCGTCCGCCCCCGGGCACGACCATACTACTCTCGAATCCCGGGGACCCCTTCTGCCTGCGCGGCGGCTTGCGGGGAGGTGTAAGCTTGCGCGCCAGCCGGCATGCCACGAAAATTCCTGGTTGCCAGGTGGAAAGCGAGATTACCTTGATGGTGCCTGGCTTAAAGCCAATGGCTGAAGCCGCGTATCGCATCGGGGACTTGTGCTGGGGCAGCGCTTCGTCCACCAGGGTGGCGTCCCCATCCCCGATGGTCACCTGGCCGATCTCGTTGCCCTTGGGGCCGCGCTCGATCGAAAGGGTGCTGCCAGTGGCATCGGCGCCGACCGCCTCGAATGCCAACGTGACGCCGCTCTCGACGACGATGGGCATTCCCTTGCCAAGGTGGACCAGCGGATTCGAGCAACTGATGCGGATGTCGCCTTGTGCGCCGGCATCCTCGGTCAGCAGTTCAGTCCATTTTTCCGCCGTCAGCGCTGTCCACCAGCTTGGTACGATGGGAAGCTCGAGGCCATTGCCGGGTGCGTAGTAGGTCGCGGTGGCGCGCTCGAACGCGGTCGGTAGGTCGCATACACTCCGCAGGTGCGCGAGGAACGCGTCGAGGTGCTCTAGGTCCTCGTGGTCCGCATTGTCCTTGGCGCGCCGGATACCAGGCCCGAAGCCATCGGACATTGCGTCGGCGACCTTCTCGAGGACGGTAAGTTGCTCGCGCGCAGCCAGGCTACCATCACCCAGCGGTGGCATGCCACATGCGAGGCTTATCTTGGCCCCGGGCGCGAGGCCAGTCTTGGAACCGGCTGTCTCGAACAACCGGGAAAGGACGCGCCAGGCATTGGTGCGTTGGGTGCGCTCGGGGTCGAGCTCGTCCGCGGCCGTGGCCGCACGTCCCACCAGGATACGGGCCTCGTCTCGCTGGGCTTGGTCGCTGAGGCCACATCGAGCAATGCCTTCCCGCACCAGGTCCTGGACGAATTCGTCTGCCCACCAGTCCTCGAAAGGGACGTTGCCGCCGTTGTTGGATGCTGCCACGCCGAATTCGTCGGTCGTCGACGTCACCGAGCGCATGCTGTGCTGGCCAGGCGGCACCAACGCCAGGAAGGTTGGTTGCGATGGCGAGTTGCGAAGGTTGAGGAGGTGCGTGTCGTCGCACCGCCCCGAGGCACCGGCCGGGGGGGGTGCCTCGCCAGGCGCCAGGGCCGGAAGTAGCAAGAGGACCGGTACGAGCGCCGACGATCCCGCCAGCATGTCGAAGACGCGCGACATGACCTCCGGGGGCGGGCCGTGGAAAATCAGGCGGACCTCGGCATTCCCGGCCGAGGCTTGCTTCAGCTTGTCATGGACCAAGTCGTGGATGGTCGATGCGAGATGGTTCATGCAATGACCTGCTTCACGGTTGGGAAGGGAGGCACGAGCAGCATGCCGCTTTCCGCGTCGGGGCTATCGAGGACCAGACCCAGCATCCGCAGCTGGTGGCCAAGGTCGTTGGTGGCAATGTCGCGATGGTCCACGGAGATCCCATAGGCCGATAGGTGCTGCGAGAGCCGGCGGACCGATCGAGGCCCGCTCGCCCCTGCGAGCGAGCAATGCACCAACGCAAGGATCGCCACCGGCCCCATGCCAACTATCCAGGGAGCACCGTTCCCGGCGCTGCGCTTCCTTAGCACGAAGCCTTGGTCGTATCCCCTCAGGATCGGGCTGGCTGCCTGTCGCTGCCCGAGGACGTGGCGAGCGAATTCCATGATGTTCGAGCCGATCCCCTTCTTGCATAGGAGCGTCCGGGTCTCGCGCTCGGAAACCTCCGCGAGCATGTCCCCCAGGCCCATTGTCGCCAAGGCAGCGGCGTTGCGGCGTACGCGGTCGCAAAGATCGAGGACTTCTCGGGCGGACGAAAGGCCATGCCCTTCCTCCTGGACCATGTCTAGCGCCCAAAGGGTCGCGTTCAGCCCCAGGCGAGCTTGCAGGAAGGCGGATGCCCTGTCCTTCATGCCTGGTAGTGCGCGATCGCCATAGGAAAGGAATTGGAAGGGCCGGGGGAAGATCAACGCACGTGCTTCGTCAATGTCCTTGGGACCGGCGCCATCGAGCGCGCTTCTTACGCAACTCCACATTCTCGCGTGGAGGTCGCAAGTCCACGTGACGTGCGCGACGGCCCCAAGCCTCAATACTGACTCCAGCAAGCTTGTCCATTGCCTTCTGGTCATCGCGGACTTTGCGGCGATCACCGAGCCGAGGTCCCGGGCAAATCGCCTTGCTGGATAGGCTAGGTTCCTTTGGTCGTCCATGTCGAGGGTGAACTGCTCGTTCGCCGAAAGCATGCCCCACTTGGGGCTGGGCGCCCACGCCTCTATTTCCGCTTGGAGGAAGCGGGCAAAGATATCGTCGTCGTCGACTACGGCAAGCGCCTCGAAGAGCGCCTGCCAGGTTGCCTCGGCCTCCGGCAGGTTGCGAGACCCAAGCCATATCATCCGCCTCACCAAGGCGCCAGCAGGCCATGAGTTGGCGCTAAGCCGCGCGGAGCCCGAGAACGCCGCCGCTTTGGGCACCAGCGGCGTGACCTGTACGAAACGCTTCGAGGATTGGTTCGGAAGCTTGGGGCTTTCGAGCACTGAATGCAGTAACATGTGGAAGGCGTCGGGGTCGAGGACCGCGCCCTCCGGCTTCCGGTGCCGGTCGCGATACCATTGCACGTCCTTGTCTATCTCCCGCCCGCGCTGGGGAACCGTTCGCTCGGTCGCCCCCTCGAGGCCTACGTGGCGATACAATGACGAAAGCAGGACCTCAGAGCTTGCGTATTCGGGGGCGGGGGACATGGCCAGGCCACTATCCTGGTAGGCAGGATGCGACGTGCGCCAAGGTTCCTCCCTGAATCTCGCCAGGCTCATCGGGTCCCTCCGTCCTTGCGGATGCCAAAACCGAACCTTCGCTGCACCACCGAACTATCGGC
This sequence comes from Candidatus Phyllobacterium onerii, assembly GCF_028331445.1. Lineage (GTDB taxonomy): Bacteria > Pseudomonadota > Alphaproteobacteria > Rhizobiales > Rhizobiaceae > Phyllobacterium > Phyllobacterium onerii. The sequence continues at coordinate 724,491 of NZ_JAQMHX010000001.1, forward strand.
CGATCCTATCTGGATTCGCGCCCGCTCCAGGAGCTGGCGGTCCCTCACGATGGGTCCGGCGAGCCGGGCGCGCGTCGTGTCGAGGAGGGCAAGGACTGTCCGAGGGAGGGACGCAATGGACATGCCTTCCTCTAGCTCCTTCACGGCCTTGAAAAGGTCGTAGGTGAGGGCAATCGGTTGGCTCGACCGGCCATCTCCTACCTTGAGGAACGGGATTGGCGACGCCGGCCTCCCGCTTGTGTTGGCGTGGAGGGGGCGGACGGACCGCGCGGGCACGACGAGCATGGCGCGGCGGGCCACTGGAGGCAGCGGCTGGCCAAACGTCGTCGTGAGCGAGATCTCGAAATCCTGGTTCCGGTTCAACAGCAGTTCTACCTCGTGCGCAATTTCGTAGAGGCCTTCGCCCTCGCCATCCTCGATGACTTTTTGGAACTCGGAGAGAATGGGTGCATCAAGGGCCGTGGCAGTCCTCGTGCCCAGCGACCTGCGCACTAATCGGCAGGTAAAGTCGCGCATGAACCTCTGGAGGTTCGTCGCGGACAAGGGGCGCCTTCGGCGCACACCTGGGCTTGATAGTTCGGCATCGAGCCTTGCGAGCCGATCGATGAGCTCGACCTCCAGTCGCGTCAAGACTTGTAGCTTGCGCACGTAGTCAAGTCCCTCGAGGACGGACCTGCTGAACCGGACATCAACTTCGCGCAACGCAAAGCGCGTGTTGCGAGACACTTGGACCTGCGTGTCGGGCACAGCCAACGCGGGGTCGAGCAACTCGGCGAAACCCTCCAGCACGTCGCCTATCATGCTGGGCAAGTATGGCGCCCGTCGCGAGGAGAGGAACCAATATAGCCCCATCGCGGTATTGTCGTCGTCCAGCCCAAGTTCCTTAATGTCGCGCAGCAGCGACGGCCCCGCGTCGCGTTCCCATCGATGGAAAAGCGCGTGCTGGTATTGCGCGGCGACCAGTTGGAATATCGAGGACGAGGTGTCACGTGACGGCTTCCCGCCACGGCGAGCCGTTTCGTCGAGGCCTGCCAGCCTTGCGGCCCATCCACAAGGATCAAGGCCCGCGTCGCGGGGCGACACCCTGTGGCCAGCTAGCAGGTAGGAAACCAGCGAGAACAAGTCCCTGAAGCTCCACCGCTTTCCACTTGCGACCTCGTACCATCGCAGCATCTGCAGAAACGACCCTTCCTCGCGCTCGCGGGCAAGCCGTTCGCGGCTCCCGCAGAACGGGCACGACGGCCCGGCCGAACAGCTGCCCGCGGGGAGCCACCGGCTTTCCTCCAGTGCATGGCGTAGCAACGAACGCGCGGGAGCCTCGCCGCAGCGGGTCGGTGCCAGGAGCAGCGATTCCGCATCCATTGGCCACGCCGCGACAGTCGGGAACAAATCGAGCGGCCAGCACGAGGGTGCGTCGGGCGCGAGGCTGACTGCGCGGGTGATCGCTTCCAGGAGCCGGCGCGACTGGTCCGAGCCTCGATCGATCGCCTCAATGAGAGCGTCGTCGAGGACACCCCTGTTGACACAGAACAGATATGCCTCGGTCTGCGGCGCCGATTGCATCGCCTCCAGCTCGTCGAGCAACAACTGGGCGGCGGGCCGGCCAGTGGCGCCCAAAACAGCGGAAGCGTCCTGGACGATGGAGATCGCGAGCTGGCGCTTGGGAATTCCAAGTGAACCCGCATCGACCCGTACCAACCGGGGGACGAAGCCATCTCCCGCCGGCAGGAACGACCCCGCAAGTGCTCGAGTGAGCTGCTGGCTTGCGCCGAGCGCGCCGTCCAGCCAGCCAATGGTTGATTCGATGGCCTCCGTCTTGCCGTTGCCGGGACCGCCAACAAGCATCAGGATCCGCGGCGCGCTTCCTGGCGCCTCGACCATCTTCTTGGCCCAATCCTCGAGCTTGTGGAGCAGATTGGTCTCGAAGACGTTCTCGCCCGGTCGACCGCTTCCTTCGTCAAAAAGGCGTCGAACCCCGCCCGATCTATTTCCCGACCAGTTGACCAACCGTGATGGATAAGTCGCCTTCGCTTCCAACTCCACGATCGTCCCGCCTCAACCCGTTGCCAGCGCAGGTCCCGCAAGCTGCTTGCTGGCGTCGCCCTGGGCGGCCGAAACCTCGTCTAGCAGGCGGGCGAGGGAATTGCCGATCGCACGGGCAAGGAGAGGTGGCACGGCGTTGCCGACCTGGGTATATCGCGGGCATTCCTTGGTCCGTCGTTTGCCGCCGGTGGTATATTTCCCCTTGAAGGCGAACCAATCGGGGAAGGACTGCAGCCTTGCATATTCGCGCACCGTCAAGATCCGGGGCTCTACGTAGTGCAGGATGTCGTCGGGTAGTGTAGTAACCGTCGGCGCGGGCTCGCTACCAGACATCGGGTAGATGCGGTGCTTCTTCAAGCCGTAGGTCTTCCGGCTGGCGTCGTCCATCCGGACGCCCTTGCGGCACTCCGACAGGATCTTGCTAAAGCGCCCTCGTACCTCGTCCGTGTGGCGAGCAAGTCTCATGCTGTCCATCGAGCCTTCATGGCCGTGGTGCATCAACTCCTGGTAGGCGGTCTTGGGTCCACCGTAGCTCCCCTCCATGAAACGCTTCGGCGATTCTGGATCAATGCAATCGACCAAGGGGCGGCTAGCTGTCTCTAGGTCGGAGATCGCATCGGATGCCGTTACCACCGGTCCCAGCCCAAGGAACTCCAATTGCTCGACCCTCTCCTCCTCGAGCAGCTTGAATGCCCGCAGGATGCCACCATCCAACCACTTGCAAAGATCCTTCCGCACCCCGATCGCGATCAAGCGCGATCGCTTTTGCGGCACGCCGAACTCGGAGGAGTTAACCAGCATCGCATCGACATGGTAGCCGGCGGCCGCCAGGCTCTCGACAAGCTTGTCGTAGAACGAAACCTTACGGCCCGCCGGGTCCAAGGGCTGGAGGTCGACAACGTTGCGACGGGCATGCGCGACACGCATGCCGGGGACGTTCTCGATGACGAGAGCCCGCGGCTGGATGGCCTCGACCATCTCCACGTACCTCTTGAACAGAAGGTTACGAGGGTCGTCCTCGTTGCGCCGCCCGGCGAAGCTAAAGCCCTGGCACGGTGGTCCGCCGGCGAGCACGTCGATCGTCCCGCGTAGTTCCACCAGGTCCTGCCGGTGGAGCTCCAGCACCTCCTCTATGTCCCAGTCCTTCTTCTCGAGCCAGTCTGGCCAATCGAAGTGGGTGGACGCGCCCGGCCTGTCGAGGAGGTTCGCCGCGAAGGTCCTGAAAGCCATCGCGTCGCGCTCGATCGCGAACCGTCCCCTGAAGCCTGCGAGCGCCAGCCCCAACGAGAGACCACCGCACCCTGAGAACAAATCGGCGAAAACGTATTTTTTCATTCTAGGACCCAACCTTCAGTAGGCGCGCAAGTCAATAGCCACAGTGGCAAACAAAAGGCTTTCGAACAGGCCAATGCCTGTCATGCCACCGTTTGCTGACGTGACGCTGATCTTTCTTTGTGTAAAAGGTCACATTCCGCCTTTTCCGCATCGCTGAAAAACCGCGAAATAATCCACTCGGAACAAAAAGAGAACATATCGTTTTCCTCAAGAGAATCAAGCTCCGGGCATACGATGACGCGTGAAAGGATCTGTCTCGCAGGATACACATCCACTCATTTCCGTCTAAAGGATCGCCAATGGATAAACTAGTCGCAGCGAAGCTCAACATGCTTGCGGCATTCGAAACAATGGTAAACAAGGGAAGTTGGGTGAGTTGGCCTGACGGTCAGCAATACTTCGTTATCAGGCCAGAGGATTTCCAAGAGATCATAAAACCCTACGACGCAGTCCTCGACGAAGAACACGAAGCGGAGAAAACCGCACGCGCGGGTTCAGGAAAGCAGCACCGATAGACTTTTGCGTTGACGCGCCGTGTTCCTGAGATTTGTTAAATTAGACATGGGCCACGAAACCATCGATGCTGGAGACGGCTATTCTGAGTTAGACGATGGGATAACCCGCGGTGCCCGCAGAAGGGCCAACGAAGCGTTCGCCCCGAAGGCAGCGGTCCCGCCTTCCGCTTCGCGGTGCTGTGCTATTCCTAGGGCTGTCCGGTCTACGGCCGAGCCGTGTGAATTCCCACTTTCCCGCCGTGTCCGATCGGCAAAGTGCTGAAGATTGACTAGAAATCGATTGACCAGACTTCGACCCCGTCTCGCTCGAATTGTGTGCGGCGCTGGTTGCCCGGGAAGAGCGGCGACATGAAGAAAACATATCGGTAGCGCTCGGGTCTTTTGCTGAGCTTGGTGATGTCGGCTGCTAGCTTGCGGTTGTTGCGGGGGTCGACGGCCGCAAACGTTTCAGCCCCCACATATCCTGGCACCTCGCTCATGATATCGAGTTCGAACGAAGCGTGGGCGCCAGGCGCAAGCCCTAAGCCACCCGCCTCGGGATGGAGAGCGAGAAGTTGACGGGCTGCGCTAATTGCAACCGCAAACGTCCATGTCTGGCTTGATTTGCTCAATGAGGTTGAGCCCCCTGTCTTCGAGTGATGGAATCCGACTGACTCAAATTTCATCCGCCGCAATAGGTCTAGAGGGTCACCTACCTGACGGGAAATCCAGGACTGCGCACGAGCCGCGGATGCCCCCACGGCGTCTATAAGTGCATCGGCCTCGAGGCATGAAACTCATGTTATGCTCCGAAACTATTGGGCAATGAAGGGGCAACGGTCATGTCAATCGAGGGAAGCAAAACCTATATCGCTGGTAGGCTTAGTGGTGAGGACTGGAAGCGGTTGAAGGAAAAGCTCGCTATCGGGGGCGAGCAGGAGGCATGGGCATCGGCCTACGAGGATTACTTTCTACAACGGCTAAAGCTTCGATATCTCGATCCGATCAAAGTCCTGGACCATCAAGGTGCCTGGGAGGGGGAAGGTTTTTCCATTGTTTCGATTCAATGCGCGCTGATCGAGTTCCTTTCGGCAACGAGACGTGGAGAGAAATACCGCTTCCTGAAGAGAGGAGAGACGCTCGGACCGCATGAGTACAGCAGCAGCAGTGCGCTGTTTCAAGATTTTTTGTCAAGCGTTCCCCCGTTTTCGAGCACTTTCGACGATGCGTCCGCCAAGGAGTTTTATCAATCAATCAGATGCGCGCTCCTCCACGAAGCCCGCACGCGGAATGGATGGCGGCTTTGGGTATCCGGGACACGACCGATCGATCTAATCCAGAAGATTGTCTACCGCAAAGCCTTGCAAGCGGCCATCTCCTTGTATCTAGAGGACTATGGGACGGCGATTTTATCGGATCCGGCACTTCAGGCGGCCTTCATTCGCAAATTTGACGATCTCGCGGACTAGCCCGCAACGTCTTACATCCCGATAGGTTCGCGACAATGCCAATCGTTTTGCGGGTCGCCAACGTTCGATTCGACGTAGTGACACGATCATGTATCAGGGACGATCTAAAGAATGTTAGATTTGTTTGAGCCGAGACTGCCAGACAGAAAACTGCATAGCAGCTTCCGCGAAATTCGAACCAACCCCACCTATGCCAAGGTGATGCCGGTAATTCAACACTGGGCAGCCGGCCTTCTTGACCGCAAGGGCGAGGTGGATAAATTCGTCAAGGAATTTCAATCAACATTTAATTCATCCATGTGGGAGATCTATCTCAACAAGGCTTTGACTGACTTGGGCTGTAGCGTAGACTATTCCAAGCCGTCACCAGATTTCTTCGTGACGGCGCCGGGGAATTATGAATTCAACATCGAGGCTGTGATATCTGACCAGCCTGCGAGCGATAAGGAACGGAAGCCTTCCAGCGATCAGGATCCTAAAAATCGCAGTGCGCTCAAGCTTGTCGGGAAAATCAGAGACAAGATAAACATATATCGAGGCAGTGGCGGCAAGAAGCATCCATACTCTTCGCTGAGCCACGTCCAGGGTCGGCCGTTTGTCATCGCGATTGCCCCCTTTGACAGCAACCAATCCCTTTTGCAGAACAACGAACTAATCAACCTCGTCCTATTCGGTATCGGTGCCCCGGTGCTTGAAGGGTCCGAGTTCAGGCAAGATAAAGTAACATCGATTGCGACGACGTCCGGGGCGCCGGTCGAAATGGGAATATTCACGAACGATTCCTTTAAAGAGATCAGTGCCGTCATCTTCTCTACGGTCGGGACTTTTGGGAAAGCAGTCGTTGAAAGCAAGATCGAGAGGTTTGTCAGAGCAACTCGCTATAGATTGATAGAGAAGGAAAGAGTTCCGCTTGGCTCACCAATGTGGGACCTCGGAACTCATCGTTTTCAAGTCGACAAACTGAATTACCTTTTGACGCAGAGGTGGGATTTCGGTCGCTATATTGTAGGCGCCGACGTGCACATCCAGCATTCCTCTTTTCATCAGGAAAGCCATTTTGATGGACTGCACGTTTATTTTAATCCGTTTGCTGAAGTGCCATTTGACTCGAGCTTTGCGTGGCCGGGCGAAGTTTCGCGGAACTATTATGACGTGGCAGCCGACCAACCGATCCAAATACATCCCGACCGCGCGTTAGTATCCCGGCAGGTTTTTGAGGTTAGCACTTCCTGGATCCGCCACCTGCTTGGAAGTTACGGTTTTGACTGATGCTTCATCTCTTGGGGGGGCGCCGTATGTGCCAGCCGCGCCGCCGGACATTCCTGTGTTCGACAAATCGCACCGGACGGACGGGACCTTCAGCGTTCAGACTTCACCTGGGACGCTGAGAATGATCGCTACAGGCTGCAAAGCTCAGGCCTTCACGCCTACCAACGGCTCCCATCCAGCCGCGTCACAGCCAGGGACGCCTTGCAAACGCCCTGAAAAACCTCGCGCAGAGCGTTCGGGGATACTCGAACTCCGAGTTTTTCAAAGATATCGGCGCGAAGCGGACTTTCAAACATAATCAGCTAGACGTTCTTGCTGCAGATCGGCGATTGTAGACTTTTTGGCCAATCGGATTCGACTAGAAATCCGTGATTATCGGCATTTTCATTTGCGACGTCAGTCCTCAATCGGCCTGATGCTGTTGCCGGTTATCTGCTCCATCAGCTGCTGAAGGGGATCGGTTGTTTTCAAAACAACCTTTTCTTTGAACGCCTGAACGTTTGTATGCCGACCGATCAACTGTTGACGCTTCAAGCGCTCGAAGTTGAATTTCACGCTCTGAACTTCGCCAATGAGTGTTGGGTTTTTGCCAGTGCCATTATAGATCAGTCCGTGTCGACTTGGGTCACCGACCCGTTGCAAAACTCGTCGGGCCACTCATGAACAGGCTTGATAGAGCCGTCCTTGTTGCAAATCTGCTTGAGGTTCGCGTTCCCCTCCAAAAGTTCTTCGGCGTCGGACTCCACATTGTCCAGACAGCTCTGGTTCTTTCGGCGGCGACAAAAACATTCAACAACGGGCGGAGCCTGGGTTGCCTTCGCCGCACTGGAATTGCGGACTGCGTCGCACTGAGATCCTGGAGGACGCGATGAAAAGTGTCAGCAACTGGAGCACCGCATCGCTGGTTTCGGCATCATTACCGCCACCGTAACAAAAGTAGCTACACAAAAGCACACATATCTACCTTGCTAATTTGGCTTATCATATTGAATCGTAAAATGATGATACCGGCGACTACACAACTGAGAGTGGTTTGCGCATTGAGCTCGACCAAATTTACTGGGGGTCGGTCGTGCTGCAAATATCGCTTGGCAATGACGTCATCACAACAAGTTTTACTGATTTTGATGACCAACTATCCAACCTGGTAAGGTTTATCAATGAGATCGACGCCGGAGGTTTTCCCAGCGCACAGATTACGGAATACGGTGTTGCAACTTGGTCGATTGAACAGGGGGACGACCCGGAAATATGTCGGTTCACCATCGATACGCGCAGCATGTCGAGCTTCTCATTTCAACTCAGTCGATTGAGTACACTCATTGATCGTTTTTTTGCGAGCTTCGAAAATTCCGTCATGGAATCCTTTCTGCAACAATCCGAGGATGACTGGGATTCGGGCGTCGCGGAGGGTCGGTTCGAAGACGACCTCGACAAACAGGATGATATCTGGCACGGCGTATGGTGGCTGAATTATCGCTTGACGCAGAGATGCAAGCGATCGACGAGCAATCGGAAGATGATGAGGACAGGGGTCGTGCCCGAGACCATGCTAGCAATGATCTGAACCGGCAAGAATATGGATTGTCGGCCCGATGCCGCACGCAATCGCATCTTGCTTCTTACGCTCGGGATACAGTGGAAAACCGTCACAGCGCAACGGGATTGGAAGGCAACGAAACGATGGGGCGTAACGAACAGATGCTCGAAGCTCTTGAGGCGATAATCCAGAAACGCGTCGAAGGGTTGGATAAGAAAATCACTAACGAGAAGATGCAGGCGGTGGCCCGGGGTGCGGCTGGTTCTCGCATGTTTTTATTGCTTGCGGAGATTTGCAGAGACGAGTTCAGTGAAATAGCACAGGACATTTCCAGAGTGATAGAGCGGTACGATGCGCCTAACGCCTCTGACTATAAAGACGCATTTCACAAACTCCTCGACGGCGCGCGCAAAAAGGTTATGGAAGCTTTCACAGCGCAAAATTCAAAACTCGGAGAACACACCCAGAGTTGGCTGGTTAAAGCGCTTGCAGTCGCGATGAAAAACTTAGAACGGGAGTTTAATTTGACGGTGACGGTGCCCAACAAAACCGACGATAACGATCTCGCACTGGCCTTCTTGCGCTACTATGCGAAGGTTCCTAAAGCGCACAAAATAAACGTTTTGGGCCGACCCTATCAAGCAGGCGCGCTGGAAGGCGAATTAGGTCGGAAGTTTACTTCTGAGGAACGTGCCCAGGCGGCTAGGGTTCTGACCGCACTCATCAAAGACAATCTTTTGGAGCCGACTTACGAAGACGTGGCCGAGCCTGAAAACTGGCTGCGTATAACAGAGGCTGGCCGCTCGGCGGAAAAACATGGCGCGCCCGATGACCTCGATGTAAAGCTGATGAAGATAAACCCTCATCTGGTAACGCGTCGCCGTGGAGCTTGGGCAGCTGCCGCAAGCGACCAACCAGACGCGCCGAGCCAAGCCGCACTTTCGGGCAGAGAACTTGTCAATCAGCTCCTTGGAGATTACCTAGCGCCCATTGCAGAGATGAAGGCGCAAACGAATTTTGTGCCCTCAAAGGATAGCAGAACAGGCGTAACACGCCGCATGCAAATAAAGTATGCCATGACTAAGCGCCCGAGCGGCATTTCGGATAGCGATCTAGACATCGCTGAAGCCGCCGCCGTTCTGCTCGATGCGCTGCATACTAAGCTTTCGTCGTTCGCCCATACTCGAGATCCCTCTATTACGGCTATAGAGGTCAAAACCGTGTTATCTGCTACGGAGACGATTCTTCAGCTGTTGCTTTCATAGCTTGGCAGCAGAACTACGGACTTGGTTGCACATCAGTCTGTGCAATCAAATCCGAAAATGCGGTCGTTATGTTATCCAGCCGCTGCTTGCAGCCGATCGTCTTGGCCGGACGCGGCACATCGACACCCTTGCCACCCGTAATCCCTACGATAAAGCGTTGGGGATTATACCGCCGGCAAGGAGGTGGGTGCCCTGGATCGCAGTAGCAAGGGCCTTCCCGTCATTGCCTCCGGACTTCTCCTGTATTGTTGCTGCGAGCTCTCGTTACTTCCAGACGGCGAGTCGAAGCGTGTGGCTCCGACTGCCTTGAGTTTCAAGCGGCAATCAGCAAAGTTTTTTTTCGATAGCCTTCAACATTGCTGCGAACTGTTCCCGGGAAAATTCGTTCTCGGAATTTTCGTTGGCGCTGTCAACGATCAATTGCCCCTGTTCGACCGTCGGGATGCTGCCGTAGCTCGCGAGCGAAGTCTTAGGCGTCGCGTGCCCGAGGTTCTGGCTCCAAGCTTTGAACTGGGCAATGGAAAGCTGACGCTTGTACCCTTCGGCGACCAGCATGTCGCGAAACCGGTGGGGGGTAAAAGGCCGCAATCCCGCACGTTCAAAGGTTCGCTTGAACATACGAATAACGGTCTGCGCATCGCCGAGGTGCATGGGGACGAGCTCATACGCACCAATGCTCGTGCCTTTGCCGGTGGCGTGGGCAGCCTTCGGAAACAGGGGATCCTCCGGTCCATATTTCAGCTGATTGACGAGGAGCTCATGCCATTCCATGAATTCCTTCTCCAACTCCTTGCCGACGGGAAGGAAGAACGAAAAAATCTCCTTGCCGAACTTCGTCGCGACTGAGCGCGGATCCTGATGGATGCGCTTTAGCGACGCAATGAAGTGTTTGACCTTCAGCGAAACCAGGGCGCCGTCACGGATACCGGTCAGAGCAACCAGTGCGAATAGAGCCCGGTCACACTTGTCCAGCATCGAAGCTGCAGGCATCATGCGAAACGCTTTCAAGACATCGTCGAGGGACGGAAAGGTCTTGCCGGCGCTTGCCTGACTGACGCGCAGCTCACGCATGCTCGGATTGAGGTACTCAACGTCGAGAAGATCAATCTTGGCTTTGTACCCCTTGTTTTGCGCCAGCCATATCAGAGAGCGCTTGGTTCCTTTGAGTTCGGCGACGAGCGATGCGGTCTGCAAATGGCTGGCGGCAAGAAAGGTCTTGTAGGCGATGGCCTTGGCTTTGCTCCACACGCCAAAATTCTCGAACTTGAAAAACTGCTCGAAACGCGCAAGCCCAATCTCGTCCTTGCGGACAGACTTGCCGGAGCGTCCCGCCGTCGCCCTGAGATAGCTGAACCACTCGCGTTTCATCCGCTCATTGTAAGGATTCTGCGGCAAGATGGCGGATGGCCGACGGCGTGCTGCGACGGTTGCCACCGGGTCCTCCTGAAGCATTTCCGGGAGCGGATTCGGGCTTGCTGATCCGCAACCCGCCTTTTCATTCTGATTCAGAGGATTACTGCTCGAAGTATCATACTTGTTGAATCGTTGTATTTCGTTCTCAACGACGCGACGGCGTGCCATCGCCTGAGTAAACTGCTCGGCGCTGAGATTGCGAAACACCGTGGTGCCGCAAACCGAGCAAAGGGCTTCTCCGCGAAAGTTATTGTGTTTCAAGACCGCATAATTATCCGATCCTGACGCGGCCTTGGTCACGGCTTGGCAGCGAAAGCAGTAGAACTCGTCTGGTTCACATATCTTGCGGCGGTTATCCCACCAGGTCTCGTGCCAATCCTTGACCACCCAGCCGAAAAAGAGCGAAGGCGATGAGGTGTCGATTGGCTTGAGGCCCTGTTCCATCCACGTGCGGATCGTGGCTTCGTTTTTCTCGTAAAGGATGGAAAGCTCAGGAATCGAGTAGGTGGTGGTGATGCGGACTTTGCGCTTGTCTGAGCGGCGCTTCGAATGGACTGTCATCGAATTTCCTTGGGAAATGAGCTGAATTTGGACGCAGTTCGACCGCCCCGCGAATGACGCAGGTTGCGACGGTCTGGTTGTCATGAATTTACGTGGCAGGCCTGAAAAAAGCAGGCGGACCACGCGACCGCCGTTCAAGGGCTGTGACTGGCTGTTCCTGGCAACGGCTGAGCGCGTTCGAATAAGCGGGAGCATAGTCCAGCGCGACAACTGAATCGCACTCGGATCGACGAGCAACAATGCTGGAAATTTTACCCACGATTGGCGATTTCCATCTGCTGTGCTTCGAATTCTTCGATGGCCTGCAGTGAGAAAACAGTCGTATTGGGTCCGATTTTAATCGCTTTGAAGGCCGGTCGGGTCTTGGACCAACGCCAGATGGTGCTGGGACTACAGCCGTAGCGTTCAGTCAAATCGGCTAAGCGAAGCCAAGTAATATGAGGGGTGATGTTTTTTCTGGGCATGGACAGTCCTTGGGTTGGACCGCACGTCATGCGCAGTGGCCTTGTGTAGCACCGGCCTATGCCGTTGCATAGACAATATTTTTTTGTCTCAGAGGTCTTAATTTACGATCCGCAGAACGCAGCCCAATCATCCATCATCTGCACGCGTTTGTCGAAGAGATCACCGCGCCGGTAGGCTGCCTCGACCTTGTTCCCGATCATATGGGCCAATGCCATTTCCGCGACGTCATTTGGATAGGCTGTGCGTTCAGAGCACCAGTCGCGGAAGGTCGATCGAAACCCATGTGGAACCGCTGCTACCTTCATGCGGCGCAATACGGCCGATATGGTCATGTCGGAAATCTGTCCGCCTCGGGCGGCGGTAAACACAAAGTTTGAATTCTGGAACCGTGGCACTTCCAGGAGCAATTGAAGTACCGGTTTTGACAAGGGGACCCGGTGCTCCTTGCCGGCTTTCATGCGCTCGGCTGGTATCGTCCAGATCTTCTTGCCAAAATCAATCTCGTCCCACGTCGCACCGCGGACTTCGCCTGATCGTGTGGCCGTCAGTATGCAAAATTCAAGAGCCAGCGATCCCATGCCCTCGGTCGTGCGCAACGCCTTCATGAAGTTGGCCATGTCGTCCACTGGCAAAGCCTTGTGATGCAAAACCTTCCTGACCTTGCCGGGTTTCGCCATAAGGGCATCGAGATTGCCTTTCCAGCGAGCCGGGTTCTCACCCGTGCGATGACCCGAAACCGTGGCCCAGGCCAACACGTTCTCGATGCGCCCACGTAATCGCGTTGCCGTCTCGGTCTTCTGGGTCCAAAGCGGGTCGAGAACACTGTAGATGTGATCCACGGTTATCTCATTGACCCGCATGCTGCCAATCACGGGACCAGCGTAGGTAACCAGCGTGGTAAGAACCTGATCGGCGTGCTTGCCATTCCGGTATTCGTGCCGCTTTGCCTTGTGCCAGCGCTGGGCTGCTTCCTCGAACGTGATCACTGTGCTTTCGGCCTTAAGCGCCAGCCGTATCGACCGGCGTTCCTCGACGGGATCGATGCCGAGACGGATCTTGTCATGAGCCTCTCGCGCCCGCTCTCTTGCCTGCGCAAGCGTAACGTCCGGATAGCCGCCGAGCCCAATGTGGCGCCGCTTGTTGCCAATCTGAACGCGTAGGAGCCACGAACGCGCACCCGTATCCTTCACCTGGAGTTGCAATCCATTGACTCCACCAACAGAATGGATGCCGGGCTCCAAGAGTCGTTTTATATGAAGGGGACCAAGTTCCAGTGCTTTGCGAGGCATATGTGCTCCAATAGGACCTGCCAAAAGACCCACCAAAAATTGTGCAACACAATGACATTTGATGCAACGCGAAAAAACGGTGAAATCGAATTAATTCAAAGAAAACATATAGATGTGGCATGTGCTGCTATGCGGTGACATTGGGTCCCGGCAGCCTTCCTCTCCGCCATACATTATATTCATGGTTCCAGAAATCGACCGCATCACCCGTGCTGTCGATCGTCCGGTAGAGATACATCTACTGGCCTCTGAGCTTGATGTAGGTGTCGTCCATATGCCACTTGCTGCCAACAGCGCTGGTCGAAACAACGGCCTAGGAACATCATGCGTTCGGTCGAGCCAACGCTGTGTTAGGCGTTTTCAATTTGATGGTGTGGAGTGCGCGGCCTTGTTTAACCGGCGTTTCGCTCGAAAAACGTCCCACTGCTGATCGACCAGTACGCCAATAAGGATCACCCCTCCCATAACCGCAAAATTGAGCGACGATGGAATGCCGAGGAGATTGACCAGATTCTGCAATTCCTGCAGCAGGATGGTGCCGAGAATCACGCCGACGATTGACCCTTCACCACCGCGCAGCGAAAAGCCACCGAGGACGGCGGCCGCGATCGCATACAGTTCATAAAAATTGCCGTGGCTGGCGGGGGAAATCGAGCGGGTATACATTGCAAAGTAGATAGCCGAGAGTGCCGTCAATACACCGCAAATGACATAGGCAGCCATCACCATTCTACCTGTCCTGATCCCGGAATATCTTGCCGCTTCCTCATTTTTGCCGATGGCATAAAGATAGCGCCCGAAAACTGACCGGTGCAATACTACCCACGTCACGCCCATAATAATGAGAAGGGCTATAAAGCTGTTGGGAATGCCATAGGTGCGGCCGGCCGTAAGGAATTCAAGAGTGGGAAAGTTCTGGCCGAAAGCAAAGCCGGCGGTCCCATCGGCAGTATAGAACCGGGCGATCCCGCGATAAATCAACAAGCCACACAGCGTCACCACGAAGGGCTGGAGGTTCAGCCGCGTGATCAGCCAGCCATGGGCCAAACCAATGAGCCCACCGAGAACCAGGATGAGCATGAAAGCCAATGGCCACGGCATGCCGTGATTTGCAATCAAATCGATGAACAGAACACCGAGTAGTGCGATTAACGAACCCACCGAGAGTTCGATACCGCCGGTTATGATAACAAACGCTTGTCCTATCGACAGGATACCGAAGAGACCGATGAGATTCGACGTATTGGCGAGATTGATAGGCAGCAAGAAACGAGGATTGATTGTTGCGACAACAGCTCCGACGACGACTATGAGGATCAACAAGCCAATATCTTTTTTATTCATCGTGATCTCCAACCCTGATAGATGCTATCGTGCCGCCTTGCCCACCGCCAGCAAAAGCACATTCTCCTGATCAAGTTGATCCTTGGCCAGAATTCCGGAAATCTGGCCTTCATGCATAACTGCGACGCGGTCGGAAACACCGATGACTTCCTCCATGTCGCTCGAAATCATGAGGACCGCGACACCCGTGTCGGCGAGCGCCTGCATCAATCTGTAGATTTCAGCCTTGGCTCCAATATCGATCCCGCGAGTCGGCTCGTCGAAAATCATGATCCTCGGTTTCATCGCCAGCCATTTTGCCAGCACGACTTTTTGCTGGTTGCCGCCCGACAAGGTGCCGACACGCGTTTTTACCGATGGAGCCTTGATGCCAAGGTTACTTTTCTGTGCTTCCGCCGTCGTATTTTCACTGGCGGCTGAAACTATCAAATTGGCCGAATGCGCCGAAAGATTAGGTAGCGAAATATTCTGCGCAACAGCGAAATCAAGGAGTATGCCAGCCAGCTTTCGATCCTCAGGGACGAGAAAGATGCCAGTGGCCACCGCATCGGCGGACGAAGAAAGCAGGACATGTTTGCCATCCAGATAAAGCTCTCCGCCAAGGCTCCTGTCTATGCCGAAGACAACGCGGGCGAATTCAGTCCTGCCCGAACCTACAAGGCCTGCTAGCCCGAGGATTTCGCCATGCAGCACGTCCAAATCGACGGTCCGATGAGGGTAAGCAGCTGTGCGAATGCCCTTGGCGGACAGCGCGACTGCACCAGCCTCGCGCTCCGAGGTATTTGTACGGGCTTTCAAAGCACGGCCTATCATGAGCTTGACCATCTGGTCGTGATTGATGGCGTCGCTTGCAAGTGTGCCCGCCAGCATTCCATCTCGAAGGACGATAACTCGATCGGCTACGCTTTCGACCTCGTGGAGTCGGTGCGAAATAAAGATAACACTGATACCTTCTGCCTTCAGACCTTTGATCACACCGAGCAATTTCTCAGTTTCAGCCAAGGGAAGACTTGAGGTGGGTTCGTCCAGGATAACAAGCCTTGCCTTGATCGAAAGCGCTTTGGCAATCTCGACCATTTGCTGCTGGGCTAGCGACAATTCCGATACGGGGGTGTCGGCCGTAAAGTTAGCGCCGACCCGTTTGAGGAGTGGTAAAACCATCTCGCGCAATTTAGTGCGATCGACCAGCTTCAAAAGTCCGCCGTGCAGTGGCTCCCTGCCAAGGAAGATATTGGCGGCAACGTCAAGATTTTCAAAGAGGTTCAGTTCCTGATGTACGAAGGCAATTCCGGACTGGAGGCTATTTTCGACGGTAAGACGGTCATGATCGACGCCATCGATCCTGATAAGACCGCGGTCCGGGGCCGCTACACCGCCCAGAATTTTCATCAGCGTTGATTTGCCAGCGCCATTTTCGCCGACAAGGCCGATTACCTCTCCAGGTCTGATCTCAATGGAAAAGCCATCCAACGCCACAACACCGGGATAGGTCTTTCGCACGTCATGCAAGCTGAGGAAGGGTGCCTGATGACGTGCGTCAGAAGAGGTATCGATTGTGCCCGGCATGGATTCGGCGCGATCAACGTCACCTGTTGCGGTAAAACCATTGCCAGTCATCGCGTCAAGCTCTTGTTCGAAAACAGCCTAGTTGCCGGCCATCTTTTTCAGATTGGCAGCGTAGGCGTCGACATCGTCCTTGCCAACAATTATGGTCTTGATAATCAGCAATTTGTTGTCCGGAATGCTCGACTTGTCACCCTTAAGGTAAGCGGCCATCATTTTCATGCCCTGATAGGCCCATTCGAATGGCTGCTGCACGACAGTAGCGGCGACAGTGCCTTCCTTGACGCCGCCCAACGTAATCGGATCATCATCAAATCCAACGACGGTGATCTGCCCCAACTTGCCTGCATCGCGGAGAGCCTCGTAAATGCGAGGTGTATTGTAAGAGTAAAAGCCAACCATGCAGGTAACATCCGGGCTAGCCACCAGAGCGTCTTCGACGTTCTTCTTGGCACGCGTCTGGTCAATATCGTCTCCGCGAACATCGACTAGTTCAATTTTGGTGCCTGCGAGACCATCCTTCATGCCCTGGATGCGTTCCTTGGCATTGTCAGCGCCGAGCAGGCCGACAAATCCGAGACACTTGCCCCCGTTGGGCATGGCTTTTTTCGCGATTTCTGCAGCCTGTTTGCCTGCATCGACGTTGGACGAACCGATATAGGCGACGCGATTAGTTTGAGGCGCATCGCTATCCGTGGTGAAGAGGGCGGTCTCGGACGCAATCTTGTTGAGACCATCGGTTGACGTCTTCGGATCTACGGCCGACACCATGATGCCCTTGACGCCGGCTGTGACGAGATCATCCATCAGACGCTGCTGGATGGCTACCGAGGACTGCTCGGGATACTTGAGCTCCAAGTTGTAGTCGGGCAATTCGGCCTGCGCCTTCTTGACGCCCGCCTCGGCAGCTTTCCAGAAATCGGAGGCCCCATTCACCACGAAAGCCAGTGTTGGCTTGTCGGCGGCATAGGCCATAGTTGGCATTGACGCGCTAAACATCAACGCAGCGCAAAGTGCGGCAATAGATATTGCGGATTTCATGTCTAACCTCCCATTTGGCTCAACGCAGTCGTTGATCCGAGTTTTCAATCGGTGATCGAAGCCGGGCCACCTCCTATGGTTCCGGCAACGGGTGAAAGGCGTTCCACCATTCAGCCTGCAGACTTTAATGAGCCGATTCTCAATAGTAAATAGAATTATCATATAGTATTATCATTGCATTCCGTTCGAATGGCGAAGGCACTACTCTTGGAAAACCGCCAAATCTCAGCGTGAAAACCAAATGAAAATCCGCTCATCCGGAGCGGACCATGCATTTCAGGCAATGCGAAAGCACATGCGAAATCTCAATGGCGAGAATGCGCTCTGGACGCTTACCATTGACGACCATCGCTTTACGCAGCTCGGCATCACGAACAATGATCGCCTATCGATATACAAACTGCTGGACCGCTAGGCTGCCAGCTCTGTTTCGCGATCGAAAAGATGCAGATTATCCAAGGAGATATGCAAGCGAAGCTGGTCACCTCTGCGCGTTTCGGGCCTGCCACTGTGGGCGAGAACAACTGGCTGCGATGCGACCTCCAAAACCACGAAGGTCATGCTTCCCGTCGACTCAATGCCGGTGACGGTCGCATCAATGGCCATGTCGTTCACGCAGGGCTTCAGGGAAAGATGTTCGGGCCGCATGCCAATCCAGAATTGGCAACCGGCAGCGATATCGCGATTCAATCTTATCTGGGCGCTGTCGTTGTCAAGTACCAACGCACCATTGTCGGTAACCGTCGCAGGCAGAAAGTTCATTGCCGGTGAACCAATGAAACCGGCGACAAACCTGTTCGCCGGCCGGTCATAAAGATCAAGCGGACTTCCCTGCTGCTCGACAACGCCGGCACGCATAACGACGACGTGATCCGCCATGGTCATCGCCTCGACCTGATCGTGCGTGACGTAGACCGACGTCGCGTTCAGGCGCTCGTGCAGTTTGCGAATCTCGCTGCGCATATGGACGCGCAGCGCCGCATCGAGATTTGAGAGAGGTTCATCGAACAGGAACACTTTCGGATTGCGCACAATAGCGCGACCCATGGCAACACGCTGCCGTTGACCGCCCGACAAGGCTTTGGGCAGGCGATCCAAAAGATTGCCAAGGCCGAGCGTTTCTGCAGCGGTTCGCGTGCGCTCCGAGATCTCTTCCTTCGGACGACGTTTCAGGCGCATCGAATAGTTCATATTGTGCTCGACATCCATGTGCGGGTAGAGCGCGTAGGACTGGAATACCATGGCGACATCGCGCTCACGCGGCGGTTTGCCGATGACACTTCGTCCGGCAATCCGGACATCGCCGGAACTGGTTTTCTCGAGCCCGGCGAGAGTGCGCAGCAGAGTGGACTTGCCGCAGCCGGATGGACCTACGAGCGCGACGAACGAGCCCTGTTTGATGGAAATGTTCACGTCCTTGAGCGCATGGAACCCGCCATAATGCTTGTTCAGATGGTCGATTTCGATCTGGAGCATCATTCACCTCATTTAAGTGCGCCGGCGGTCAGACCGCTGACGATACGCCGTTGCAACAGCATGAATACGATTAGAATCGGCGTCACGTAGATGGCCGCGTAAGTCATGATGCCGTTCCAGTCATTGGCATTCGGCCCCATGAAGGTCTGCAATCCGACCGTTGCTGTCTGCAATTCGTTCTTGGCGATCAGCGAGCGTGCATAGACATATTCGCCGAAGGATTGCAGGAAGATCAGCACGGATGTGACGAGAATGCCGTTACGCGCCAGGGGCAACATGATGTGGAAGAATGCGCCGATGCGCGATGATCCGTCTACGAGCGCCGCTTCTTCCAGTTCACGCGGCACCTGCACGAATGTTGCCCGGCAGAGGACGATGTAGAGCGGCAAGACCTTGGCGGTTTGCGCCAGGATAACAGCAATACGCGGACTGGCCAAAAGACCGATCTGGTTGAACATAACGAAGATGGGTGTGACCATCAAAGAAGACGGCAAAACCTGCATCATCAGGATCGCGAAGAGGGCGATTTCAATCCAGACATTACGCACCCGCGATAATACGTAGGCACAGCCAGTTCCCAGTGTCGTAGCAAGGATCGTAACACCTGTAGCGATGAGCAGCGAATTCCAGATGTACCTGCCCATTTCGCGGGTCTTCCATACCTCCAGAAAGTTCCACTGCGTGTCTGAAGGCCAGAATGTAGGCGGATACTGAAATATCTCGGTACTGCTTTTCAGGGCCGTCAAATACATCCAGTAAAGCGGGAACAGATAGATCGCTGTCATGGCCAGACCGATGATGAGCAGAACGTAGCGTTTCATCAGCGTCCTCCTTCCTCAGTAGCTGTGTTCATGACGCGTAGAGCGCACATAGACTGCTGCTACCACTATGACGAAGATGATCATGAGAACCGAGACGGCACTGCCGAGAGAAATCTCATACGTCTGGAATGAGAACTGCCACGACCAGTATTGGGCGACATTGGAGCTGTCCGCGGGCCCGCCCTGCGTGAGAGCAGCGATCAAGTCGAACTGTTGGAGTGTAAAGATAACGCCGAGCGATATTACCGCGCCAAGCTGCGCACGCATCAGAGGGAGGGTAATAGATCGAAAACGCTCGAATGCGCCTGCGCCATCAAGTTCGGCGGCCTCGTAGACGTCACGCGGTATGCTCGCGAGGCCGACCGAGAGCAGGATCATGTTGAAGGGAATGCCGAGCCAGATATTGGCGATGATAACGGCATAGAGCGCCACGTTTGGATCCGAGAGCCAGAAGATGCGTTCATCGGCAATCCCGAGGGATGTCAGGGCATAGTTGATAACGCCAAAATCGCCGGCGAAAAGCCATTTCCAGATTGCGCCGACGACGAGTGCGGGCATGATCCACCCGGCCAGGAACAGGCCACGCAAATAGCTGGCGCCCGGAAAGTCCTGCTGGAAGAAAAGTGCCAGCCCGAAGCCGATTGAAAGCTGGAACACAATTGAGAGGACCACAAATTTTACTGTGTTCCAGAAGATCGTACCGGCAACCGGCTGGGAGAAAATATCGTAGTAATTTTGCAAGCCCACGAATGGGCGGTTGAATGAAGTGAGCGTGAACATGTCAACCGTCTGCAAGGACATGATAATATTGTAGACGATGGGAAACGCCGAGAAAACGACGAGATAGAGCAGGGCAAACCCAAGCAGCAAGATATCGAATCCGCTGCCGTCCCGGATGGTTCTGATGATGCCTTGCACAGTATCCTCCCGCTTGCCACTTCAAATCTCCGATCCTCGCTCCTCCGCACACGCGAAGGAGCGAGGATCGAAGTCTATTTGTTCAAAACAGCGTCGATTTGCTTCTGTGCAGTACCCAGCGCAGTCTTCGCATCGCTTTGATGCGTCAACGATGACTGTATGGCGGTGTAAATCGCCTTGGAAATCTTGGGCCATTCAGGATGAGGACCGCGATTGCGGGCATATTTCATGCTTTCTTCGAAGACGGCATAGATGGCTGGTGTTTTTGGATCATTCGACTTCACATTTGCGGCAGGCACAAAGCCAAAACGGTTCCAGACATCGGGCATCTTGCTATAGAGAAACTCCAGCAGGATAAAAGCTTCTTTGGGATGCTCGCTTTTGGCGAGGATAACGTTGTCGCCTTCGCCGAGCGCAGAGGCGCGCGTGGCGCCTTCCTGGGGAATCGGCAAAAGCGCGGCGCGATAATCGAATTTCGCTTCCCGTCCCATGCGAGGTAGTTCCCATGGGCCAGAGATGGCCATCGCTGCATTGCCGGCATTGAAGGTACCAGTCGAGTCAAACTGGCTGCGGATCAAGGTATCGGGAGATGCGAGCTTCTCGTCCAACAGCTTGCCCCAGAAATCCAGAACCTTGATGCCACCCTCGGTGTCGACCTTGTTGTAGTCGCCGCCGGCCATCTGCAGCCAGGGCAAAAACTGGAATGTACCTTCTTCCGTGGCTACCGCCGAAAACGCCAAACCATAGATATTCTTGGCCGGATCGTTAAGTTTTTTCGCGGCGGCGTATAGCTCGTCCCATGTCTTGGGCGGATTGTCCGGGTCAAGGCCCTTCGCCTTGAACATGTCCGCATTGTAGTAGAGCGCAATGGTATTCGCGCCACGCGGAATGCCATAAATCTTCCCGTCCCAAGTGACTGAGGATAACGGGCCTGGGAAAATGTCCTCCTTCTTGATGACCTTCGATTCAGCGAGCATAGGGCTGAGATCCAGCAGCAGGCCACGCGAGGCGAAGAGTGCGACTTCGGGATTGTCGATATAGGTCACGTCAGGCGATTCACCGGTTGCGGTGGCGCGCGCCAGATCGTTGACCATGTCGCGAAACTGAACGGTCTTGATGTTCAGCTTGATGTCCGGATGTGACTGCTCGAACTCGTCCTTCAACAGGTACATGTACTGATCCGGGCGATCGATAGTCCAGATGTCCAGCGTTACCGACTCGGCTTGAGCGGCACCGGACATGAACAGCGATGCAGCCGCGATCCATTTCATAACTCGTTTCATGCTTTCCTCCTCTTGTTGCTGGTCCGGCCTGCTTGCTTCTTTGCGACAAGATTGGCCGGTGTCGAGTTTCAGGGGTTAGGGACGTATGAGCCGCCGCGGCTCTGCTTGAGATAGTTGAGCGAATGCACTTGCCCGGTCATTTCGAGCTCATTGCGATAGACCGGATCGTGCCAGCCCTCGATGTCGATCGAGCCGGACCACCCGGCAAGCCGCAGTTCGGAAATCACATCAACCCAGTTGGTGTCGCCGAAACCCGGCGAGCGCATGAATACGAATTTCTCCTTGCCGAAAATTCCGTGTTCACGGATTACTTCCCAGCGGATCGTCGCGTCCTTGCCGTGAACATGGAAAATCTTCGGCGCCCACTTGCGAATTTGCGGCAGCGGGTCGATCAGATAGACCATCTGATGGCAAGGTTCCCACTCAAGGCCAATATTATCGGCTGGAACCTCGTTGAAGATCATTTCCCAGGCGTCGGGATTGTGCGCGATGTTCCAGTCGCCGCTCGCCCAATTGCCGTCCATGGCGCAGTTTTCGAATGCGAGTTTTACACCTTTGTCGGCAGCACGCTTGGCCAGTTCTGTCCAGACCTTCTTGTATTGCGGCAGGCTTTCCTCGATTGGCTTACCGCGAACACGTCCCGTAAATCCGGCAATCGTCGTTGCGCCGAAATGGTGCGCATTGTCGATGAGCGCTTCCCAGCCTTTCAACGTTTCACGGTCGATTTCTGTATCTTCGAGCGGATTGCCGAACATGCCCAGTGTCGACATGGTGACATCCTCGTCGCCGATCGCTTCCTTCAGTTCCTCCGCAAGTCTTGGCAGGTCCTTGTTCATCACTTGCCAGAAGAACGGTTCGAAGCTTTCAAAACCGTGCGCCAATATGCTCTTGACATAGGCAGCAGGGTCGGGCGCATTTCCCTTGATCATGGTACCGATACGGATGGCTTTTGCCGGGTTGCTCACTTCGAACTCCTTCAGATCGTAATTTCGATGCGTCGTCCGGATTCGGCGCTGTCGATCGCACCGAACACCATGGCGAGGCCCTTGATATTTTCCGTGCCGACGGTCTCCGGTGGCGGACCGCCGCGTGTAGCTGCAATGAAATCCTGCATGACTCCGAGGTGACCGCCGATACGATCAGACGCGTCGAGGGGAGGGATATCGACGGCGGTCACCTCGGAAAACAGGCCTTCTCTGCCGGAGGTGACGGCTTCGGCCCGTATGTCATCGTATCCGTCCCAGACAATCGATCCCTTGCTGCCGATGACACGCCATGCACTCTCCCAGCTTGTGCGCAAACCGTCGGCGCACCAACTGCCGCGATAAGTGAAAACCGCACCATTGGAGAATTCAAAGATGGCAGCCGCTGAAGATCCCAGGCTGTACCACGAGTTGCCGGGCTCCCACTCGCGGGCGTAGACGGCGTTGGCGTCGTCTCCCGCAAGAAAGCGGGCAGCATCGAATGTATGGATCGCCATGTCGAGAAATAGAACGTGGCGCATCTCTTCGCGAAACCCACCGAAATGCGGAGCGAGAAAAAAATCGCAATGGAGGCTCGTCACGTCGCCAATGGTACCCGACTGGACAAGCCTGCGGATACGCCGGATTTGTGCCAGATATCGCCGGTTTTGAACGATGGCATGAATTCGGCCTGTCTCACTCGCACGGCGAACGAGATCGCGCGCTTCCTCCAGAGTCTCGGCCATTGGTTTTTCGGAAAGAACATGGCAGCCAGACTCGAGCGCAGTGGCAACTGTTGCATGCCTGGCGGCTGGTATCACGATATCGAAAACAATGTCGGGAGAGGTTTGACCAAGAACATCAGGTAGATTGCTACCGACGGCGGCCGTCTCCCAACCGAACTCCTTGGCGCGGTGTTCAGCGCGTCCGGTGTCGAGGTCGACGATGCCGACAATTTCGA
The DNA here is from genome assembly GCF_028331445.1 of Candidatus Phyllobacterium onerii. GTDB lineage: Bacteria > Pseudomonadota > Alphaproteobacteria > Rhizobiales > Rhizobiaceae > Phyllobacterium > Phyllobacterium onerii. The sequence goes on from NZ_JAQMHX010000001.1 coordinate 748,003, forward strand.
CATCGCCGATGGTGCGGGCGGCCTCGAACCATGCTTTGCTCATGGCTCCGCAGCCGACTAAAACGGCACGTTGCATTTTTTCTCCTCCCAACGAAAACCATCAAAAATCGACGAAATCGATTGCAAATGGCTTCCGTAAACGTTTACGATTTCATATCGGAGTTTTATTTTTGTCAATCCCTCATTTCGGTGTTTTATGAGGGGCGGCCCTCAGAACGAGCGCGCCAAGGAGAAAAAAGTGTGAGTATTCGGGACCTTGCCCGCCATCTAAATATTTCGATCGGAACGGTTTCGCGGGCGCTGAATGGCAAGTCCGACGTCAATCCCGAAACCCGCGAGCGTGTGCTCCAAGCGGCAAAAGAGCTCGGTTATGTCCCGAACCAGTCCGGCCGCAGCCTGCGACAGGGTACCACCAACACAATCGGTTTCATGATCGAGTCGTCTATCGAAACGGCGGACAATGGCGGCAGCTTCTTCATGCCGGTGTTCGAAGGCGTGCAATCCGTATTCAGGCGGCATCAACTCGATCTCGTGGCTCTACTGTGTGGAACCGACGAGGATCCCGGTGCCTATCTCAATCGCATAGTCGGACGCCGGTTCGTCGACGGCTTGATTATTTCAGCGACAATGCGCAATGACCCGCGAATAACATTCCTGCTCGAGCGGAAAATCCCCTTTGTCACGCTTGGGCGCAGCGCCACGGGCGGCCAATATCCCTGGATCGATCTTGACTTTGAAGGCGTAGCGGCAACCGCGGTGACCCGGCTACTCAAATTCGGTCATCAGCGAATTGCAATCGGCGTACCGGCCAGTGATATCAATCTTGGCTACGTTTTCGTAGATGGTTACAGACGTGCTTTGAGCGCCCATGGCATCAGCTTCGATCCTGATCTTGTCTTTCGGGCGAACAGCAATGAAGAGGGCGGTTACCGGGTTGCTACCGCAATGCTGGCGCAGAAGCAGATGCCGACCGCGGTCATTCTGGTGAATGAAAACATGGCGATAGGTCTTTACCGGCGCTTCTACGAAGCGGGCATCCATCCCGGCCGGGACATTGCCGTCGTTGGTTTTCGCGAAAGCACGCAAAGTCGCTTCCTGTCGCCCACTCTCACATGTTTTCGGATTTCGCTCCGCGATCTCGGCATTAAGCTAGCCGAAGCATTGCTTTCAACCATGCCGGCTTTCGCGAGCAATTATCCGCAGGACAGCATTGACTTGGTCTGGCCGATGGAACTGGTACCCGGCGAAAGCGATGGTCCTTGGCTTGGAACCTGATTGGTTAGAGGTCGCTGGTTATCTCGATGGTGTCATCAGATATCTACGCGGTCACCATCGCCCACCGCCGGCGAACTCGCTGCTGTCGACTTCAACCTGTTCGACCAGGCCTGGACCACGGAAGCGGATTGACATCAACTGGAACCGGGTAACAACATTTTCACCAAAGCGACAAATAGCCGAGGAGAAAATTATCATGAAGGCAATCGTTGTGACGGAAGAGGCTGCGGGAACGGCCGGGATGAAGCTGGTGGAGCGTCCCGAACCGCAGGCAGCGATAAATGACGTTGTTGTTCGGATTCATGCGTCGGGATTTGTCCCGACTGAGCTGGCGTGGCCTTCGACCTGGACCGATCGGTGTGACCGTAACCGGACACCGTCGATCCCTGGCCACGAGCTGGCTGGAGTGGTCACCGCCCTCGGCTACGGCACGACGGGACTGTCCATAGGGCAGCGCGTGTTCGGCCTCGCGGACTGGTATCGCGACGGCACCTTGGCCGAGTATCTGGCGATCGAGGCACGCAACCTCGCGCCGCTGCCCGGCGACGTCGACTTCACGATCGGCGCGAGCCTGCCAATCTCGGGACTGACCGCATGGCAAGGGTTGTTACAGCACGGCCGCCTCCAGGCGGGACAGAGCGTCCTCGCGCACGGCGCGGCAGGCGCTGTCGGTTCGATGGTGACGCAGCTTGCACGCGAGGTCGGCGCCTACGTAATCGGCACCGGGCGCGCTGCCGACCGCCAGAAGGCGCTCGACTTCGGCGCGAGCGAGTTTGTCGACCTCGAGAATGACGCACTGGAAGACGTTGGCGGAGTCGATCTGGTGTTCGATGTGATCGGCGGTGACATACAGAAGCGGTCGGCAAGCCTGATTCGAGCCGGAGGAACACTGGTGTCCATCGTCGGGCCGGCCGAAGCGCGGCCCGCCGACGGCCTGGCGATCGACTTCGTTGTCGAGTCCGATCGTGCCCAACTGAGCGAGATCGTACAGCGAGTGCGGGACGGACGATTGCGGACGAACATCGGCAACGTCGCGACGCTCGACGATGCAGTCGCCACCTTCAACGCGACCGAACGGCGCGCGGGGAAGTCGGTCATCCGGGTTCGACCGTGAGCGACACGGGGAGGGCAGATTGCTCCGCCACTGCAAAGGTCATCGAAATCGCGAACACCTCTGATTGCTCTTCACTAGAAGCATCGCATCAGGTGTGGCTTGTCGTCGATGTAACTCTTCCCACATCCGGCTCCAGCGGATAATGTTCCGTACGACTACGGGTGTCTTTGCGACCCCTGCAGGTATCGAGCTGGGAGAGTACAACGCCATGACCGGAACGCGTCGCAAGTTGACGACGATCTTCTCCGCGGATGTTCAGGACTATACGCGCTTGATGCGTACCGATGAGGAAGGAACCCTCGACACCCTGAAAAAATACCGCGATGCAATGTCCCGGTTGATCGAAATCCATGGCGGCAGGGTCGTCAACACCTGGGGCGATGGACTGATCGCCGAATTCGCGAGCGTGGTCGAGGCGGTGCGCGCAGCGCTCGATGTGCAGAACGAGCTTGCGGGCTACAACGCCGACCGCCCCGACGACACGCGCATGTTGTTTCGTATCGGTATCAACCTCGGCGATGTAATCGCCGAAGGCGACGACATCTACGGCGATGGCGTGAACGTGGCTGCACGCCTGCAAGCATCTGCATCGGCTGGCGGCATCGTCATATCCAACACGGTGTACGACCACGTGCGCAACAAGGTTGCGGTGGGTTTCGAATGCTTGGGACAGCTACCGGTCAAGAACATTGAAGGTGGCGTGCTCAGCTATGCCGTCAGGATCGGGGAAGATAGTGCCCGTTCTGCGCAACAGGACCCCTTTCCCGCCAAGGGCGCGTCCGATGAAAAGACCGTTGAACTCACCAACACCCGCAACACTGGTTCTGGCGTGGTACCAAAGTGGCGTAATTACGGGGTATTGGGCGTAGTCTCAGCCGGTATTCTCGCCATCAACCTGCTATCGTGGGACGGTGAGTTCTGGGCGCCATGGCCGATCCTCGCTTTAGCAATCGTGGCCGCACTCTCATGGATGCGCACCGCCCGACAGGTTGATCACGTTCTGGCCGCGCTCGCGATAGTTGGCTTTGCCCTCATCTGCATCAATCTGCTTTCCTGGCAGGGCACTTTCTGGGCCGCTTGGCCATTGCTTGCGATGGCTGTCCTCGGCAGCATCCGATGGTTTACGCGCCGGCGCGCGGAACCTTAAGGCGAGTGTGCGGAGGCTCGAACCTCCGGTGATTTGCGGCAGGGTTTACTATTTCTCCGCCCACGGTGGATGATACGGTTCAAATGGCTTGCCATCATTGTGCAGGCAACCAGCGAGCAGTAACCCTAAGATAGCCAAGGCAAGTAGGGATTTGAGAGACATCGCATTGCTCCTTCCTGCAGTGTGCTTAAGATAAGCATTGTAGTCCGGGCAAAAAAGAGCCGGACTACATAAGCCCGGCTGAGTTCTTCTTCTAGGGAAAAGCCGAAACGGAGGGGGAGAACCGCCTCGGCAATACCCAAGTTAGGCAAGTCTCGTTACAGCAGCATTGCCATCGGGCCTAGATTTGCTTCTAAAATCACAAAGTTGAACCCGGCCCACTGGAACGGTTCGCGTGTGTCGCCATCCTTTACAGGCTAAGTCGAACTACAACACTTCAAAGACGTTGTAGATTGGTCCATTGGCTTGTCTGTGGCCAGTCCCGATAGCAAGGGTTCGATTGATCCAATCGTATTTTGCCGACGCGGTCTCAAATACCGGATTGATGCGGAAATAGTAACTTGCCGGGTCGACGACTTCACCTTTCTCGATCCGGTCCATGACATCAGTCGGACCGTGACGTACGCCTTGATACGTCATGCCAATCAGTGCGTCGTCCGTCGTTCTGAGAACGAGACGGACATTCAACGTTGTGCTGCCATCGCTTCGCACCGTTTGCCAGTCGCTGCCGCCTTCCAGCACTTCCCCGGATAGTCGGTCTCCTTCGAACGATCCTCCAAGAATCACACCAATACGGCGAAACGCACCTGGTGTGTCCCCAATAACCTGAAGCTTCTGCACTTGCAGACGCATGGCGAACAAGGATCGCGTTCGAATGGCCCTAAGCGGTTCAGGCAGACCATCGGTCAGGATAGTGGTCACAAAATGCACCTTTCACATCGCTCTTACCAAGTCACTGACGAATACCTGACAATCAGCTTATTAGCCGGGCACCGTGAGCGAACGGCAGAAGGCGATGTCTCTCGATCTGACGCATTGCTCCCGCACGCTGTTAGCGTGCGTCGCGCTTGGCCTGTGCTACCTGTGCGGCCGCGCGCTGCCGACCGCGTTCCATCGGCCGGATAAGACTGTTTACCTTGGTGTTAGGCTTCGCACGCATGCCTTGATGTGCATACCGCGTATTGAATTCATCGCCTCTTGTCGGCGCCTGCTGCTTCAACGCCAGCACATTGCGTGCGTTTTCGATCAGTGTGATGCTGGCTGCCAGGCGGCGACGTCGCTCCACTTCAGTGTTCAGCCGGCGCATTGTCATCGCGAGAACCGCGACTTTCAGCTGAGATCCATCATCCCGGGCCGAAGCTGCACTGCCCTTCGGGTCGGCCTTGCCGCGCATTTCGCGGCGACGCCGGTTAGCCTCCGTTTGCGCCTTGTCACGCTGTTGACGTGCAAGCTTCACCAGGTTGGACAGGTCAGCATCATTCATTTCCTGCAACGCGGGATGGTGAGACTTCTCCACCAAAATACGCTCTTCTGCGTTCAGTGCGCGCAGCTCTTCCTTGCGTGAGATGGCCATGCTGTGTCCTCTCCGTAGAAGTTGTCGCCCGACTTTCTTATGAATCACGCGTGGGGTCAAGGTTGGCGCGGACACCTGCCCTCAATCCAACCGCGTCAAGACTTGTGTCGATGTTGATGGTGCGCATCGGGGAAATGCGAGTGCGTGTGTCGCAAGGCAGGATGTCTGTGGAGATGGCTATGACTGACATCGGCGGCGACTGGATACGCGTGATCATGCTGATGGTGCAGATCGTGAACATGCTCATGCGCGTGCTCGAGTTCGGCATGGACGTGATCATGATGGTGTTGTTCCGTAAGATGGAGCCAGATGCCTATTGCCATCAGGGTGCCAGCAAAAATGAGCGAAGGCGTCAGTGGCTCGCCCATCGCCAGTGCAAGCACTGCACCAATAAAAGGAGCAACTGAGAAATACGCACCTGTTCGAGCAGTCGCCAAGTGCCGTAGCGCCACCACAAACAGAGCCAGGCTTATTCCGTAGGCGACGAACCCAAGTATGAGTGCACCCATCAGATTGGGCAGAGGCGGCAAATGAGAACCCAACAACAAGGCTAGTCCGAGGTTTACCGAACCGGCGACAAGGCCCTTCACCGATGCGATCCACGATGCGTCAGACAAGGACACTTTACGGGTCAAGTTGTTGTCGATGCCCCAAGCAAAACACGCTGCCAAGATCGCACAGGCTGACCAGAACCCCTCGAAATGGGCTTCGCTTGGCCAGCTCAAGATCAGCGCTCCGGCCATAATTGCGATCATACCGAGCGCGATACGCCGGTCGAAATTCTCTTTGAAGACGAACCAGGCGAGGAGGGCTGTGAAGACAGCTTCGGCATTCAATAGCAGTGAAGCACCTGATGCGGGTATCCCGACCAATCCAACCATGAGCAGAACCGGTCCAACAATGCCGCCAGCAGTGACAGCGCCAATGAACCATACCAGCTCGTGACGAGGTAGATGGACAGCCGGAGACTTCGTGAACCGGCGATAGAGCGTCAGACCCAGGCCAGAGCCGAGATACAAGAGTCCGGCAAGCATCCAGGGGCTGACTGACGACAACAGCAGCTTCGCCAAAGGTGTCCCAATGCCGAACAAGGTTGCGGCCATCAGTGCCGCCGGTACTCCTTGAACAAGTCCTATGCGCATTGTGCCTCCATTCAGTCTGACCGTCCGGGCAGCCGCGCCATCCGGTTTGGGAACAACTTTAAGCGCCGCAGAGGACGACTGCTAGAGCCTCGGCGTACTTGACACGCCCAAGCCACATGACATTATGTCAGTTATGGGGTTGCGATCACCCCACAAGGCGTCAGCCGAAGTATCGCGTCCAAATAACAACGGAGGACGCGTGATGACTTCACTTCTCGAGATTTCTTCTGAAAAACTCTATCGCTTGGTTGGCACCCCAGGCTGCCCTATCCTTGTCGACGTCCGCACCAATGAGGACTTTGACGCTGATCCCCGCCTGATCCCCGCCTCGATAAGGCGCCGCCATGGCGACGTTCAAGAATGGCTCAGCCATGTGGCACGTCATGCGGTCATCGTGATCTGCCAACGGGGACGAAAGCTAAGTCACGGTGTGGCCGCATTGCTTCGCCAAGCGGGGATCGATGCCAATGTTCTTGAGGGCGGGATCGAAGCATGGCTGGCATCTGGCTTCCAGATGGTGCCGGTTTCGAAATTACCCGCTAGCGATAGTACGGGCCGTACGGTCTGGGTGACACGAGCGCGACCGAAAATCGATCGCATCGCCTGTCCATGGCTGATCAAGCGCTTCGTTGACCGGGATGCTGTCTTTCTGTTCGTTCCCCCCACTGACGTCGAGGCCGTCGCGGAACGCTTCAACGCGGCACCATACGACATCGAAGGCGTTTTCTGGAGCCACCGCGATGAACGGTGCACCTTCGATGTGATGGTCGAAGAATTAGGCTTGTCGTCAGAGCCATTGCTGCGATTGGCGACCATCGTCAGAGGGGCCGATACAGCGCGACTTGATCTCGCCCCTGAAGCTCCTGGGCTACTGGCAGCATCGCTTGGACTGTCGCGGATGTTCGCGGATGACCACGAGCAGCTAAATGCCGGTCTCGGGCTCTACGACGCCTTCTATCGCTGGAGCCGAGATGCGACCGACGAGAAACACAATTGGCCGTCCACGAAGCGGACAGTGTGATGACAGACATTATCGGCAAGTCCAGCGCAATCTCAGATGAGCAAGAACACGAACACGGCGTCTCCTTCTCGGATGCCGTGAAGGTCTGGGCAAGGGTCGCCGCTCTGAGTTTTGGCGGTCCTGCGGGTCAGATCGCGGTTATGCATCGGATCATCGTCGACGAGAAGCGGTGGATCGGAGAACATCGATTTCTACATGCGTTGAATTACTGCATGCTTTTGCCAGGGCCGGAAGCACAACAGCTTGCAATCTACATCGGATGGCTTTTGCACAGGACGGCCGGAGGCCTTGTCGCCGGTATCCTGTTCGTTTTACCCGGCTTCCTCGCAATCCTTGGCCTCAGCTACATCTATGTCGCGTTCGGCAGCGTCGATGTTATTGAAGGATTGTTCTTCGGGCTAAAGGCTGCAGTGCTAGCAGTGGTTTTTCAAGCAGTGTTTCGGATCGGCGGGAGGGCTCTGAAGAACAAAGCTATGGTCGCAATTGCGGCATGCGCCTTTGTGGGGATCTTCTTCCTTCATGTCCCGTTTCCAATGATTATCTTGATAGCGGGTGCGCTCGGCTACATGGGCGGACGGATCGGATCCCCACTGTTTCAGATCGGTGGCGGCCACAAGTCCGGAGCAAGTGCAGTGCTGGAAGACAGACATTCGGCGCTTGGCGAAATCACCCCTCGTCACGCGCGGCCCAACCTTGTTTGGTCGCTGCAGGTCTCAGGTATCTTGCTCGTACTTTGGCTGGTGCCTGTCGCACTTATTGTCGCCTTTCTCGGCTTCGACAGTGTCTTTTCCAAGATTGCGATCTTCTTCAGTCAGATGGCATTGGTAACGTTCGGCGGAGCCTATGCTGTGCTTGCATACGTCGCGCAAGAAGCGGTCCAGCACTATGGTTGGCTCAAGCCCGGCGAGATGCTCGATGGCCTGGGAATGGCCGAGACGACACCGGGACCGCTGATCATGGTTGTCCAGTTCGTTGGCTTCATGGGTGCCTTTCGCGCTCCGGGTTCCCTAAATCCAATGGTTGCAGCAACCTTCGGAGCGGTGCTGACGACATGGGTGACGTTCATCCCATGCTTTTTGTGGATATTCCTTGGCGCACCGTTCGTCGAAAGCTTGCGCGGCAACAAAGCGCTGACAGGTGCCATGTCCGCAATCACTGCTGCAGTTGTCGGCGTCATTCTAAACTTGGCAATCTGGTTCGGCCTGCACGTGCTGTTTGCAGACGTCGAAACTTTCAGTGTTGGATGGTTCTCGCTCGATATTCCAATCTTCCGGTCGATAAATTTTGCGTCGCTGCTTCTGACTGCAGCCGCTGTACTCGCATTGTTTCGATTCCGAGTATCCGTCATCTTTACGCTCATCGGCTGCGCTGTGGCCGGGATGGCTTGGACGCTCATTACCCGGTTCTGATGGCAGCACGGCAAGCGAGATCGCATTGCCGTGCCCCCCCTAGATCACGTCTGTTCGATACGCTTGAGCACGGAGTCGAGGGCAAGCGTCAACGCCTTCGTTCCACCATTCTCCTTGAACTCCGCGAAGACCTGCTCATTCAGACCGCCGTTTGTCGAAAACTCGGAAGCCATTTCCTCGAATGATTGTTCATTTGATGCGTCCGTTGCATGGCACAGACCGCCGAACAGCCCTTTTAAATAGATGCTCGCCTGATCGTAGGGCATTCCCTCGGCTTCGAGCCAACGGGCGCTTGTTTCCAGCAGGCCGAAATATGTGGCCATCAGCGAGCTCGCCGCGCTGAAAAGATTGTATTGCTTGAGGTCGTTTGCCTGCACTGAAGCGCCGAGCGAAGAGAACAAGTCGGCAATCTCGTCGTTGAGCGGATAGATTGCCGTTGCTCCGCGCAATTCAGCGACAAAAGGCAGGGGAATTGTCCTGGTAATGGTTACGGGCACGCCAATCCAACTGGTGAGGGACTCTATCGGGACAGTAGCAATAAAGCTCGCCACCTGCTGGTGCTCGCGGAATTTGAGCGCTTTTACCACTTCCTCGGCGATTTGCGGCCTCACCGCAAGAAACACGATGTCGGCGCTGTCTACGACATCCTGGTTGTCACGACCCACGCGCACGATCGGAAACATTGTTGCCAATCGTGCTGCAATGTCCTGGCTGCGAGGGGAGACAATGATAGCCTCGATATCGGACCTTGATTTCATAAAGCCCGTGATGACGGCCTCGGTTATGGCACCCGTTCCTACAAAACCTAGTTTCATTGTTCCCCCAAAGTCTGACGTGTTCTTGTATCATAACGCAATCAGCTCGCCGAGCCATGTAAAGTGGATCGGGACTGTGCTCTCCCTCAACAATATGATCAGCTTGCAAGTGGTCGAATATGGGCGCTTCCTGTCATGTGCTGCGGCCTTGATCGTTTGACGTTGTCAGGCACAGCTAAAATTCGAGCTAACCAGGGGGGACCCGATGAAGCTTTCAGGATTTCTAGGACACGCGCCGATGACGCTTGCGGTGCTGATGATGGTGACCGGCCCGATGATGGTATCGTCTGCCGACGCCGCCCGGCGAACGGTTGCCGGCTGCGGCCCACGTGGATGTGCCGCTGTGTCGACAGTTCGCAGAGGCGCCGTCGTCCGTGCGCCAGTACGGCGCGGAGTCGTCGTCGTCAATCCGCGTCGTTACTGGCGGCCGGGCGGAGCGATTGCGGCAGGCGCCGCGATCGGCTTCGTTGCAGGTGCCTCAGCGGTCGCCATTGCGGGATCGCCGCCCCGTTCCGGTTATTGCTGGTATTACACCAACGCCGCCAGGACAACCGGTTTCTGGGACGTTTGCCCGCGCTGATCTTCGCCTGATTTACTTCTTGGCCGGGCCCTTGTTGCCCGACTCGAAGCCCGTCCATGTGGAGCCGAAGTTCAACCATGTGTTCTTCGGTTGCAGTGTCTTGAATCCGACGCTGCCCTTGCCCAATGCCGCGCCTCGCTCGAAGACGTTCTTGTAGAGGATCGTGTTGTATTTGCGTGAACTGTAGAGAGGTGGCGCTTTGAAGCTTCCGGTGTAGGTCCACATGAGTTGAAAAGCATCTATGAAGCCGAATTTCAGATTGGTGAACCGGTTTCCTTCAAAAACCGTTCCGTTGTAATCGGCCCCGTTATACCCCCAGGATTCAAATTCGACGCCGATATGCGCGAGCCTGTTGAAGGTGTTCTTGCGATAGACATTGCCAAGACCGCCCCAGACACCCGCAACCCCTGAATCGGTAAAGGTCGTGCCGACATAAAGCCCGCTATTGCTGTCGCTGACCGTATTGTTGGAATATTGCAGGAAATAGGGGCTCAAGCCATTGGCCGAGCTCAAGGCGACAGTCATCATGCCATGGCGCATTTGCGAGATGTTGTTCCGGTCGACAACTGCGTCATAGACATTGCCGTAGAGCAGGACGGCGGTGGAGTCGGAATCATGCTTGAAATAGCTTGGGCGGCCCTGAAAAGTGTTGTTGTAGATGGCCACCTGTGAAGCCGCCGCCGCAAGGGCGAACCGGCTCGTGTCATCTGGCACGACATTCCAGTCTTTGTCCAAGGTCGCGGTATTGTCGTTTACCGACACGATACGCCGATGCTGGCCCGCGCCTCTGCCGCCGACGATAACCAGATCCTGGCCCCCGGCCTTGTCGGAGGCCGCGAGTGACGAGAAGCTGACCGTGTTCGCGGTGGCTGCTTTGAATCCGTCCTTCAGGTCGCTGCCGACCATCTCGAAACATATTTGTTCACCCTTGTTGCAGTCGACCTTGTTGCAATTATGCGGGGCGGCCTGGTGCGAGACATTGTCGCCCCAATACATGTTTTCCATGCTGCCGGCGTGGCCCTGGGCAACAAAGAACCGACCAATGCCGTGTCCGTCGTCGCGGTTCTCGTCAGCATTGGCGAGATCGTTACCCACCATCGAAAACTCGCGTCCGCCCCAAAGTGCAACCACGGACTCGCCATATCCCGTCATGCGAAAGCGATTGTTGGTCATGAATATCTGCCGGCTATTGCCGTAGAACGATCCATTCTCGATCAACTCGGAGCTGTCGATATAAAGGCCCGATGCGTCATGCGCTTCGAGAGCCGGTGCGCCCCAGGCTTTCAGCCGCATGGCTTGCAGGCGCAGGTTCTCGACGCCAGGGATCCATAGCAGCGGGGTAGTGCCGGTATTGCCATTGGCATTGAGCGTCAGTTTTTCGAACTGCGCATTGCGGTTCGCATCGACAATCATGCTGCCGGAAACCTTTTTGCCCAGTCTGATCTCGGTCGCATCCATACCGTCACCAAGCCAGTGCACGTTATCCGGCGCTCTGAGCACCGATTCGATGAGGTAGACTCCGGCCGGAAAATGTATGGTGGCGGGCGCAACGCTTGCCGCCGCTGTCAACGCCGCCTCGATAGCGGCGGTATCATCGGTCACACCATCGCCTTTTGCGCCAAAACTCCTTACGTCGATCATCTTCTGATCTTGCCGGGCCCATGGAGATTGATCGGCGATGGCCAGGTTCAACGGACCGCTCCAGCCGAAACGACCTCCATGGCCATTGTGGATCCATACCTCATAGGAACCCGCCGCGAGGTTCGGCACCTTGAAGTCGACCTTGAAGGGATTGATTGAAACCGGCGTTACATATTGCCCGGCACCGTTGGCGGGCTTGATATAAATGAACGATGCAGATGTGCCGTTGGACCTCGCCAGATTGCGCCCATAGACAGAAATTGTTGCTCCTGGAACAGCATTATCGGGCCCGAGCCACCAGCTTTCAGTTCGGTTGATGGCGAAAGCCTTGCCGCCCGCGTCATCGCGTTTCGGCCGGATCAGATACATCGACCAGGCGGGGAGGGATGCCGGCATCAGAACCGTCGCAGCGGTGTCATCGGCACGCAGCGGCGAGGTCGAAATGACTGATCCTTCCGGGCTGGACGGCGGTTGCGAAAAGACGTCGAAGCTGGTTGCTCCATCCAGCTCGACGCCAGTCATCGAGACGATTTCGTCGTGGTCCGCAGTTCTCGTTATTTCGGCGATAGCGGGCGCAGACGGACTTAACCGGAAGACCGGCGGATCGAAGGCGTCCACACCCTGTGGCAACTCTGGCTCTGGGTTGGGCAGGGGAAAGCCGAAATCACTTGGCTGGGCTTTGTCATCTGCTTTCGATACCTCCGGCAAAAGTGCCGTGCCGACCCACGCTACTACAATCAGGGCGAGACATTTCGTAAATCGGCTCATGTCCTACCCTGAAGGAGGGCATATTGAGATTCAAGTCATGACGAGGCGAAAATGGTGGGTTTCGAGAACCGGAGCGCAGCGTACTTCTGGTACGTGAGCACCGGAAGCGCAGAAGACCATCATTTGCAGCCCGTCAGGACTTGAATAACGATGTGCCTAGGCCAATCCGATCCGTTTTGCGCCCCGCCTGAACACAGCCTCGGTGTCGGGCGTGAACTGGAACGTCGCAAGAAAATCATCGACGCAATACTGGGGTAGCGTCTTGCGTATGGAAGCGGCAAAGGCCTTCGCTTCGTCGATCCGCCCAGCCAGTGCGAGGCAGTGCGCCGCGATGGAGAGAATGATGGCGTGAGCGTTGGGCCGCGCGGCGGCCCTCAGTGCCCATTCCGCCGCTTCTTCGAACTGGCCAAGGCGAACGTGGGCCATGGCGCGCGCACCAAGCATGCCGAACAACAGCGGATCGACCGGGCTCAAATGCCGCGAATGGTCGGACGATCCGATCGCCGCTGTCGGATCGCCGGACTGGGACTGGACGAACGACAGCGCGTAATGGCCGAGCGCGAAGTTCGGGCTGAGTTCTACGGCTCTTTCAAGCTCGACAAGCGATTCATCCTGCCGATGCCGCAGCCAAAGGGCCCGGCCCATGGCCCAGTGCGCTGCCGGATTGTTATCGTCGACAATAAGGCTCTGGCCAGCCGCAGCATAGGCCTGGTCACTTTCTTTCGCGTAATCGCCCCACCGTTGAAAGGCGTTCTGCCAATGGGTGAACGACAGACCCGCATGCGCTCTGGCAAAGGTTGGATCAAGCCGCACAGCTACCCCGAAAAAGTGTTGCGCAAGCTCGTTCTCCTGCCGCGTAAACCTGTACATGTGCCAGAGGCCGCGGTGGTAGGCCTCCCAGGCATTCAACGAGCTCGGCGATTTGAGGATAGCGCGGTTGCGCTCGACCAGTTCGATTTCGCTGGAGATTGCCGAAACGATCCTGTTGCCGATCTCGTCGAGAACAAGGAATGTGTCATCAAGCTTGTGATCGAAGACCTCCGCCCAGACGATGCGCGCGGTTCGCACTTCGACAAGCTCGGCCCGCACGAGAACGCGGTTTTGCAGATACCGCACGCTGCCGCTGGCCACGTAATCCACGTTGAGGTGACGGCCGGCATCCTCGGGGCCGATATTTCGCTCCGCCAGGGCAAAGACCGAACCGCGTGCGATCACAAAGAAGCTTTTCAGCCGGGCGAGGCGGGTGATGATGTCGTGGGTCAGGCCGTCTGCAAGCCCGCCTCGTATCAGCTCGCTGCTTGTCTCCAGCACGAAGGGCATGACCGCAAGTGACGCGTGATGGTCTGCACCGGCAACCGGGGTCGTTGGTGAAATCAAATCGATGCGCGGCGCGGCGGGAATGTAGATGTGTCCTGCAGTTGTGGCCTGTCGTCCATTCTTGATTGCGGGCCATGCCTCCCGTACCGGCGTGAAGTCCAGTCCCTCCGAGTCGAACAACCTCGCCGCCGTTGCAAGGTGTTCTTCGCATTCCCCTATCTGACCGCGCTCCGCAAGCGTTGCCAGCAATGCCAGATGCGCGCGCTTGTCGAATGGCGCAAGCGCGACCCACGCATTCAGAATGGATGAGATTTCGTCCGAATCTGCCGGCAGTTTCTTAGCCAGATGTTCAAGTACGGCAGCATGGCAGGAGCGGAACCGGCGCCGTTGGGCGATCAGCCAATGATTGAAATGCGGGCTGCGATCTATCTCCAGCCCTTCAAGAAAATCACCGGCGAAGTGCCGGGAAAGTTCGCGCAACCGCGGTAGGTCGAGCGTCTCGATACCTTCTTCCGCGGCCGAGGCAATGTGAAGGGCATCGACGAAACAGCCACTGAGATCGAGCCGGATCGTGTCGTCGGTGGTTTCAATTCTTTGGTGGCCGGGTTCGTTGAGGACACCGCGCAGCTTGCTGAGACTCCAGCGCAGTTCGCCGCGCGGATCGTTGGGCACATCCCACAACAGGTCGCAGAGGCGGCTGCGTCCGACCGCGTGCGGAGTTAGCGCCAGATAGGCGAAAAGAGCACGGACCTTGCGTGACGCGGGAAGTTCCAGCGGCACCCCGTTCTGGGCGATTGTCAAGGGACCAAGCATCCGCACGCATACGCCGGCAGCATGGCCGGTCAACGCTACCAATGCAGATTCCACGTGCGTTTCCACGCTTGTTCCCACGATGCCCCCACGTTTTTCTTCTATCATGGAAATCGAAAAGTTGCATCCGGCGCCATACGTGCTGGGTGCTGCTGGCGCAGTTTGCGCAAACAAACAACCATAGGGGAAAAGGATCATGACAACCCAAGCAGCAATCAGAACGACGAACGGGCGCGGGCGCCTCTTCGACAGCATTCTCGACACGGTCGGCGATACGCCGGTGATCAGGATCAACAATCTGGCGCCAGATCATGCCAAAATCTATGTGAAGGCCGAGTTCTTCAATCCGGCTTCGTCGGTGAAGGACAGACTGGCGCTCAACATCATCGAAGAGGCCGAGCGCAATGGCACGCTGAAGCCGGGTCAGACCGTCGTCGAGGCCACCAGCGGCAATACCGGGATCGGCCTTGCCATGGTCTGTGCGCAAAAAGGCTACCCGCTGGTCGTGACCATGGCCGACAGTTTTTCCATCGAACGCCGCAAGCTGATGCGTATGCTGGGCGCCAAGGTCGTGCTGACCCCCCGCGCGCAGAAGGGCTTTGGCATGTACCAAAAAGCCGTGGAACTTGCGGAGATGAACGGCTGGTTCCTCGCCCGTCAATTCGAAACCGAAGCCAATGCCGATATCCATGAAGCGACGACTGCCCGCGAGATCATCAATGATTTTGCCGGATCGCGGCTCGATTATTTCGTGACCGGCTACGGAACCGGTGGCACTGTCGCTGGCGTTGGCCGTGTCTTGCGCCGCGAGCGGCCGGAAACACGGATCGTTCTAAGCGAACCGGCCAATGCCCAACTGCTCGGTAGCGGCAAGGCACAGGAACGCGGCCCGGGCAACGCGCCGGCCGGCAGTCATCCGGCCTTCGAACCACATCCTATCCAGGGTTGGACGCCGGATTTCATTCCATATGTGTTGCAGGAAGCCATCGATGACAGCTTCTATGATCAGGTCGTGCCAATTCCCGGACCGGAAGGCATCAAATGGGCCCGGGCGCTTGCGCAAAAGGAGGGCATTTTCACCGGCATTTCCGGCGGTGCGACCTTTGCCGTCGCGCATCTCATCGCCGAAACGGCGCCTGCTGGTTCGGTGATCCTGTGCATGCTTCCCGATACGGGCGAACGTTACATGACAACGCCGCTCTTCGAAGGGATCGAAGCTGAAATGGATGAAGAGGAAACGGCGCTCTCGCGCTCGACCCCCGGCTACCAGTTCGCTGCCGAATGACCGGAGGTGTGAAATGGACACATCGCTCAAGCCGGTAGCAAGGAACGCCGAAGAAACGCTCGATCCGGAGGACTGGGCGAGCGTCCAGACGCTGTCGCATCAGGTTATCGACGACGCGGTCGGTTACCTGCGCAATGTTCGCGAGCGCCCGGTCTGGCAGGACATGCCAGGGGAGGTCAGGGCTTCTTTCGACGCTCCCCTGCCGCAATCGCCGGCACCACTTGCCGACGTCTATCGCGAGGTAACGGATACGGTGATGTCCTATCCCATGGGCAACATTCATCCGCGTTTCTGGTCGTGGTACATGGGTGCGAGCAACTTTACCGGGGCACTCGGCGATTTTCTGGCGGCCATCCAGGGCTCTAACCTTGGCGGCGGCAATCACGCCGCCGCTTTGATGGATCAACAGGTCGTCAACTGGTGCAAGGAGATGCTGGGCTTGCCAGCCTCGGCCAGCGGGACGCTGGTCAGTGGCGGGTCGATGGCCAATATTATCGGCCTGACCGTGGCGCGGAACGCCAAGGCTGGTATCGACGTGCGTGAATATGGCGTCGCTGCGATGGAAAAGCCCTTGCGCTTCTACGGTTCCGATCAGCTCCACAGCTGCCACCGCAAGGCAATGGAGGCGCTCGGCCTCGGAAACCGCGCGCTCCGGCGTATTGGTACCGATGATGAGTTGCGCATTGACCTTTCGGCATTGCGCGCGGCAATCGCGGAAGATCGTGCCGCGGGATTTCAACCCGCCTGCGTGATCGGAACAGCAGGAACCGTCAACACCGGCGCCTTCGACGATCTGCAAGGCCTCGCGACCTTGGCAGCGGAGGAGGGGCTCTGGTTTCATGTCGATGGCTGCATCGGAGCGCTCATTGCCATCGCGCCCGAAAACAGGTGGCGCGTTGCCGGCATAGAGCGCGCGGACTCCGTTGCGCTCGATCCGCATAAATGGCTGCATGCTCCCTTCGAAGTCGGCTGTGCGCTGGTCCGCGATGCGGCCGCGCACCGCGAAACATTTGCAGTGACGCCGGAATATCTGGAGATGACGTCGCGCGGCCTCGCATCGGCCAATTGGCTGCACGAGTACGGTTTGCAGACCTCTCGCGGGTTCCGCGCGTTGAAAGTCTGGATGTCGCTGAAGGAACATGGCGTTCAAAAATTCGGGCGACTCATCGACCAGAACATCCGGCAGGGCCACTATCTCAATAGTCTGGTCGAAGCCGAACCACTTCTCGAACTGGTCGCAACGACCAACATCAATATCGTCTGCTATCGCTATCGTCCTGAAGGGTTTTCCGGCGAACGGCTCAAGGCACTCAACACCGAGATCATGCTGAGATTGCAGGAGGAGGGGACGGCTTCCATTTCAGACACGACTGTTCATGGCGAGCATTGCCTGCGTGTCGCAATCAACAATCATCGCACCCGCCAGGGCGATCTCGACCTGTTGATACGCGAAACTTTGCGCCTTGGAGCCGAGATCGCCAGCAGAAGCTAGAGCAAGTTACGACGGGCAGGCAGCGCCGGTCGCGACCCAAGCCTTGATCAGTTCGCCGAAGGCTTCCTGCGTTCCTGGAACCGGCTCCCTGCCATCGCCCGGATGCCAGCCCCAGCCGACGAGGTCGTCATGCGCCATATGCTGGACGATCTCGTCCAGGTTCTTGCCGCCATTGCGCTGCGGATCCTTGATCTGGTTGCAGATGGCGCCGAGAGATTTGCCCTCCCACGCCATTTCGATAGGCGCCAGATGCCAGTTCGGATTGCCGGGAATGCTCTTGATCGTCTCGGCTTGCCCGATGACTTTTACATTCTCCGGCCCGTGGCAAGTGTTGCATTGCATTCCGGGCATGCCCATGCCGCCTTCACCGCGCGACACCGGGGGCTGGTGCGGATGCATGGAAATGTCCTGCAGCGGCCTGTCACTTGCCGGATGGCAGTTGACACAGCGCGGATGCTCGATGACCTTGCCGGCCTCTTCGAAAAGCGCAACCGACCGCTGCTTTTCATCAGCGATCGATTGGAACGACGATGCGGGCTTGAGCTCTTCTTTTGCGACGACGGGCTTGTCCTGGGCGCGTGAAATACTCGACACGGCAAGCCCGCCATTGACCGCAAGACACACTGCGAGCGAGATGTAAGCGATGTTCCGTTTCATCCTGCGTCCCCTCAAGCCGAAAGCACGTTGACGATCGGCAGCTGCCGGACGGGATTATTGGTCAGTCGCCGCCATGCATTGGCAACCGCGGGGCCGACCGGAGGTACACCCGGTTCGCCGACCCCGGTGGGTTTTTCGCTCGAAGGGATGATCGCGACTTCGATTGCCGGCATTTCGTTGATGCGCAATGACCGGTAGTCGTGGAAGTTGGATTGGACGATCTTGCCCCCGTCTCCAAGCGTGATCGCATCGAACAGGACCGCGCCAAGACCATAGCCGATGCCGCCTTCCATCTGCGCCGCGATGACGTTGGGATTGACCGCAACGCCGCAATCGACAGCACACCACACCTTGTGCACGCGAGGCGCGCCGTCCTCGCCGAGCGAAATCTCAACGATCTGCGCGACATAGGTGTCGAAGCTCTTGACGATCGCAACACCGCGCTGGCGTCCATCAGGCACCGGCGAACCCCAATTGGCCATTTCAGCGACCTTCTTGAGCGTTCCCGTATGCCGGGGCTCTTTGCTCAAGAGCGCCAGTCGGCCCTCGACCGGATCCTTGCCGACCTTCTGCAGCAATTCATCGACGAAGGTCTCGACCGCGAAGCCCGTATGCGTGTGCCCGACCGAGCGCCACCAGAGCGGCGGTATCTCGAGCTTGGTATTGTGCGCGATGACGCGCAGGTTCGGGATCGTGTATGGCAGGTCCGACGCGCCTTCGACCGACGTGGAATCGAGGTCGGCCTTGCCCATGATCGACTGGCCGACGATTGTCTGGTCCCAGCCGACGATCTGGCCATCGGCATCCATCGCGCCGCGCATCTTGTGCACATACATCGGCCGATAATAGCCGCCGCGAATGTCGTCCTCACGCGTCCACATGTGTTTCACTGGACGCTTGCCATCGGTAGCGCCGAAAACAGCAGCGGCTTCCTGCATGTAGGGCGAGCCGAACTGCGCCTTGCGGCCGAAGCTGCCGCCGGTGATCTGCGTGTTCAGCCGGACTTTCGCAGGATCGAGGTTCAAGACCTTTGCAGCGGTCTTCTGGTCCATGCCGGGGAACTGTGCGCCGTTATAGACATCGACCGATCCATCGGCTCTCTTGATGAACACGGCATCGAGCGGCTCCATGGGCGCATGCGCGAGGAACGGAAAAACGATCGTTGCTTCAAGCGATTGCACGCCCTGTCCGCTGAATGCCTTGTCGACATCGCCATTATGCGTTGCCTGCAGACCCTTTTCTGCGAACATTTTGGTGTAGTCCGCAGTCAACTGGTCACTTGATCGGGTTTCAGCCTTCGAGAGATCCCATTCGACCTTCAAGGCGGCGCGGCCCTTCAGTGCGGCAAAGGTGTTGTCGGCATAGACCGCGACGCCTTGCGGTACCTGTTTGACATCGACCACGCCTAGCACCTTGCGCGCCTCGCCGTCGTCAAAGGATTTGACCGTCGCGCCGAAATGCGCGGGGTGCTCGACGACAGCATAGAGCATGTTGTCGGCAGTTATATCGAGCGTATAAACGGCAGTGCCATTGGTCTTGCTGAGCGTATCGAGCTTCGGAAGCTCTTTCCCGACAAGCACGAAATCCTTCGGGTCTTTCAGCGTGGGTTCGGCAGGCGGGGTCTGCATCGCTGCCTTGGCGGCCAGCGCGCCGAAGCCGCTTTCCTTGCCGGAAGCCGCATGCTTGATGCGGCCTTTCGAGACAGTGATCTCGCTTGCCGGAACGTTCCATTCCGTTGCCGCAGCGGATACCAGCATGGCCCGGGCTGTCGCGCCCGCCTTGCGAAGCTGCTCGTAGGAGTTGGCAATGGAGGTCGAGCCGCCCGTGCCTTGAAGCCCAAAGGCAAGGTTTGCATAGACCTTGTCGTCCGCCGGTGAATGCACGGCGCGCATCTGGCTCCAGTCCGCATCGAGCTCTTCAGCGACGATTGTTGCCAGCCCGGTGAACGGACCCTGGCCAAATTCGATATGCTTCGACAGCACGGTAACCGTGTCATCGGCACCGATCTTGACGAAGGCGTTCATCGGCGAAAGCGTTTCCACGCCGCCAGCCGGGACACCTTCGAGTGCCTGTGCGGAAAACACTTTTGGCGCGAGCGTGAAGCCGATAACAAGCCCGGCACCTGCGAGGAACGAGCGGCGTGTAGCCGTTATGTTGTGAATGGTCATGGCTCAGCCCTCCATCGTGTCGGCAGCGTTGTGGATCGCTTGCCGGATACGGTGATAGGTAGCGCATCGACAGATATTGCCTGCCATCGCGCCATCGATATCATCGTCGGTGGGCTTCGGCGTCGTTTGGAGAAGCGCTACGGCGGACATGATCTGTCCGGATTGACAGTACCCGCACTGCGGTACATCGATCGCGACCCAGGCTTTGTGGATGGCGTCGGCCTCCTTGCCTTCGATGCCTTCGATCGTGATGATGTCCGATCCTTCGACCGTTGATATCGGCGTAATGCAACTGCGGCGCGTCGTGCCGTCCATGTGAACCGTGCAAGCGCCGCACTGGGCAATGCCGCAGCCATACTTTGTGCCGGTAAGTTTTTCGAAATCGCGAATGACCCAAAGCAACGGGGTCTCGGGATCCCCGTCGAAAGTCCGTTCTTGTCCGTTGAGTTTGAAGGTGATCATGTTCGTGTCCCGCATCTGGCTGCGCACGTGGGGCGTGCTGGCTTGAGTTGGTCTGTCCTGAGCGTCCAGGCTGCATCGAACATGGTAGGCGTCCGGCGAGGGGTCAAGACACGTTTCTGCTATCAGAACCAGAAAGCACGTCGCCAGCTCGAAATAATTTCCGGAAGGCTGTCGGGTGCTCTGGCTGCTGTTCGTCTTAACTGCATTGGCCCACATAAGTTCCCATTGTCCGAGGAGACGAACATGAAAATTCTTTCAAGCCTCTTTGCTATCGCGGCGGTTGCATTGACCGTCACGTCGGCTCACGCTGCGCCCGCGGTAAAAAGCGGGCACATCGAAGCTGGCGGCATCAACTACTATTATGAAATACAGGGAGAAGGCGCCGGCACGCCGCTGCTCCTGCTGCATGGAGGGCTTGGATCCACCGGTATGTTCCAGCCGATCATGCCGCGCCTCATCGAGGGTCGGCAGGTTATCGCCGTCGACCTGCAGGGCCATGGCCGCACCGAGCTCGGCAATCGCCCGATGAGCCTTGAAGCCATGGGTGACGACATGGCGACGATCCTGAAGTCGCTCGGCTACGACAAGGCCGACGTCCTTGGCTATTCGTTCGGCGGCGGCGTGGCGTTCCGGCTGGCCGTACAGCACCCCGAAATGGTCGACCGCGTGGCGCTGGTGTCGGCCGGCTATGCGCAGGACGGGTTCTATCCTGAAATGATCAAGATGCAGGCGGCGGTAAGTCCGGGCATGGCCGACATGATGAAGGAGACGCCCATGTACAAGTCCTATGTTGCCGTCGCTCCGAAGCCCGAGGACTTCCCCCGGCTCCTTGGCGCGATGGGTGATTTCATGCGCAAGCCCTACGATTACTCCGACGATGTCGCGAAATTGAAGATGCCGGTGATGCTCGTCTTCGCCGACAGCGACATGTACCGCCCCGAACATGAAATCAAATTCTACCAGCTGCTTGGCGGCGGCCTCAGAGATGCGGGCTGGATGCGCGAGACCATGTCGCAGAACCGCCTCGCTATCATCCCCAACCGCACGCACTACGACATTTTCTTTGCGCCGGAGCTGGCAGAGGCCGTCATGCCGTTTCTGGACGGGCAGGACAAGGTGAGGAGCTGGGACGATCTGGTGAATGCGGCCAACTAGTTTCGTGGCACTTGGCCGGACAGGGATCGTCGTCTCTGTCCGGCCAATTTTTTTGCCGTCAGTTCATCCAAATTGCCGCGTCGGTAAAACTATTACATCGGATGTAATTGATGACCCCATGCAGCCCGCGGTATCAACGACAGGCTTCTTGCAAGAAGAGTTTTCCCAACCTGCGCCGGCGTAACCGCTGGCTGCGTTTTTCACCGCACATGGAGAAACTCATGAATATGATGAGCTTTACGAAAAAAGACCCTCCAGAATGGCTTCTGCACTTTTGGAAGGAGATTGATGACAAGACCTTTGGCGACGGCTTTGATTGTTTCGTCGAACATGCGACCTGTAACCTGGGCATCGCCGATTGGAAGGGCCGCGAGACCATCCGCGAGAACCTGCGTGCCTTTATCGATACCGGATTTACCGCGCTTCATGACGTGACCGAATATTGGGATGGTGGATCTCTCAAAGTATTTCGCGGCACTGTAACGATGACGCCGGATGACCGCGCCCATCCAGTTGTCAAACCGGTCATGACGCATTTTTTCTACATGGATGAAACCGAGCCAAAGAAGGTCCGTCATTGGTACGGATCGGTCGGTCCCGTCGCATTCTAGTGCTGGCTGGTGAGCATGTCGCTGGCGGGATATCGGTTATTGTCCCGCCAGCACGTTGATGATCGCATAGAAAGGTCCCGAAGATGAGCCTCACTTCCAGTTCGAACACGGCGAATGTTCTTGGACCGCAATTGCGCGCATGGCGGGGCAGCCGCGGTAAAAGTCAGCTCGCTCTTTCGCTCGATACCGGCATCTCCCAGCGACAGATAAGTTTCATCGAAAGTGGAAGAAGCACTCCAGGCCGTCACAATCTGTTGCATATAGCAGATGCTCTGGACGTTCCCTTCAGAGAGCGAAACGCGCTTCTGCTCGCCGCGGGTTATGCGCCAATCTATTTCGACGCAAGCCTTGATGACAGCGAGATGAAAGGCGTAACCGAGGCGCTCACGCGGATGCTCCGTCAACACGAACCCTTTCCGGCGATTGTGATGGACCGTCACTGGAATGTCGTGATGACAAATGAGGCAACCCGCCGATTTTTCAACTGCTTCATCGACTTGTCAAAGCGCCCGGAACCGAGAAATCTTTTGCACCTGATGTTCGATCCGGCAGGCATGCGGCCGTTTATTACGGATTGGGCAGAAACGGCAAAGAGCCTGTTGGCTAGAGTCGTTCGGGAATCCGTTGGCAGGGTTATGGATCCCCAGACCAAGGAACTGATCGGGAGCCTGCTGGCCTATCCCGATGTGGACACCGACTGGCATGTTTCTTCGGCGGGAGCGCACCTCCCGGTTATCCCCTTGTCATTGGCCAAGGACGGACATGGTTTGAGATTTTTTTCGCTGGTTACAACCGTCGGCACCGCTCAAACAATTGCGACGCAGGAACTGCGCGTTGAGTGTATGTTTCCCTTGGATGATGTTTCAGAGAAACACTACGCCGACCTGATGGAGACAGCCTATGGTAGCGACAGACAAAATCTTCGCGGGGGCAATTCCGGAAATTTATGACCGGCTCATTGTGCCGATGATCTTCGAGCCCTATGCGCAGGATCTCGCCGACCGGGTGGCCCGGTTCAAGCCGCAAAACGTGCTGGAAATCGCAGCCGGCACCGGTGTCCTGACGCGGGCCATGGCTTCCCGGCTCAACGCGGAAACGCGGATCGTTGCATCGGATCTCAACCAACCGATGCTTGATCGTGCAAGCTTGAGGCAGCCCGAAGATAGTCGCATCGTCTGGCAGCAAGCAGACGCCCTCGCGCTTCCCTTCGAGCCGCAAATGTTCGACGCCGTAGCGTGTCAATTCGGGGTCATGTTCTACCCGGACAAGGTCCAGGGGCATAAGGAAGCTTACCGCGTCCTGAAGCCCGGTGGACACTATTTTTTCAATGTCTGGGACAGACTGGAGACCAGTGAATTCACCCAAGAGGTAACAAGCGCGCTGGAAGAGATGTTTCCGGACGACCCGCCTCGTTTCATGGCAAGAACACCGCACGGTTATTGGGATCAGAAGGCGATCCGCGACGAAATGTCGGCCGCGGGTTTCAAATCCATCGCCATGGAAACGCTCGACAAGACCAGCTGCGCGGATTCAGCGCGCGATGCCGCGATCGCGTTTTGCCAGGGGACACCGCTGCGAAAAGAGATCGAAGCCCGCTCGCCATCCGGTCTTGAGGCCGCCACAGAACATGTGGCACAGGCCCTGATGCAACGGTTTGGAAGCGGCGCCATCGAGGGCAGGATCAGCGCCCACATTGTCGCCGCTGTCCGCTAGAACGGCTCTGTATGGCGAAAATTTGTGCTGGGGCGTGAATATCGACACACCCTAGCGTGCAACGACCGGCTGAACCTCGAAGTTATGCCGGGTATTGCCGATCGTCAGAACTGTTCCCCACAACACAAACAAGACGGCCGCCAATAACACAGCCATGACGAGGAAGTCCCGAAGTTCCAAAGGTTCAATGTCGCGATTCCGCATATCACTGGTCCCCGATTCGTTTCTCTGTATTGTGCGGAAACCACTATTTCTCCTCAATAAACCGTCGCCTCACTAAAATTAATTAGAGCGTGTACTCATAAATCCAGACGCCATGAACTATCGGTCAGCGGGCATGACAGTTGATCCATTGTATTGAGCGTCGGGTGATGTTCTTTTTCTTCCGGCAATGGTATTTACCTTCCCGCCCGGCTCTCGCCCCACAATGCCGATTGATACCGAAGAGGCGTTCCGTGCTCAGGGGGGGCGCTACGCGATGCATATTGGGGAGAGCAAGAAGAAAGGCACCCTTTCGGCGTGGGATGTGCCACTGCGGCTGCATCTGAGTGTCGTCATCCTCGGGCTGTTAGCCTGCATTTCGCTACCGCTCATATGGATGACCTACGCGCAGGGCAAGTTTACGGCTCTGTCGGCCGGCAAAGCCGAGATGGGCCAGCTCGGGCTTCGCGCGATCGAGGATTACCGCAACGTCTTCAACAGCGGTTATGCCGGGGTTGTGACCGCCTCGGTCGTTCCCGAAATGCTGACCCCACCGCCACAAGATCTGAAGGCAAAGCACGACTTCCTGATCAAAGTCCTGCAGTCGACTTTCCGTATCGATAGCGTCTATGCAGGCTATCCCGACGGTAGCTTCGTGCAGGCTGTCGACGTGACAGCAAATCCGGAATGGCGCACCAACCTCAACGCCTCAAAGGAGACGGCATTTGCCGTCCGCGTGATTACCGAAGTTGACGGTGGGCCAAGTACCACCTGGACGTTTTACGACAAGGATGCGCGCCAGCTATATCGACGTGCGGACCGTGATGACATGTTCGATCCGCGTATTCGGCCTTGGTACATTGCAGCTGTCGACAAGGGCAAGGCAGTCTCGGTCGGACCCTATGTCTCGGCGGCCACCAATTCCATGACGATAACATTGGCGATGCCCGCCGAGGCAGATAATCGGGTTGTGATCGGAGCGGACGTGCTTCTGCTTACCCTCGGGGAGGTCGTCGACGTCAGCACACTTTCGAGTGAGGCACGTGGCTATGTCTTTAATCGGCAAGGTCGCGTGCTCGTCCACTCCGAGAAGACTGTCATGAATGAAATCCGCGGGCAGCTTCGCCGGGGACGGGAGCTTTCGGTTGCCGACCTGGCAAAAGCCGATCCGGCCATTCCGGCAATCGCAACTCTACTCGGCTCGGGTGGTGGACCGGCAACTGGCGATGTGGTCCGTTTTCCGGTGAACGGGCGTGAATACCTGGCGCAGTTCTTCAGCGAGGACATCTCCGGGCTGGTCGGCGGTTATACAGTGGTGATATCGGCACCACTCGATGAACTTGTGGCGTCCGTCGAGCGTACGCTGAAGCGCAACCTGGCAATCGCCGGGGCTTTCCTTGCTGCAGGCGTGCTGGCAGCGCTCATCATATCCCGGTTGATCAGTAGGTCACTCTATGCGCTCGCCGATGAAGCAAGGCACATTGGTGAACTCGAATTCGGCGAAAGCCGTACCGCACATTCCTTCATATCCGAGGTCAATGCGCTGGCAAAAGCGCTGAGTTCGGCACGCACGGCCATCAAGACGTTCTCGCTTTACGTGCCGCGGGAGCTTGTGCGCAGGATCGTCATTGCAGGTCAATCGGCTGTCGGCTCGGCAGCACGGCAAGACATCACCGTCCTCTTCACCGACATACAAGACTTCACCACCATTTCCGAACAGCGCTCACCGGAAGAAGTCGTCGCTCTGCTCTCAAGCTATTTTGAAGCACTCAACGAGATTATCGAACGTCACGGCGGAACGATCGTGCAGTATATCGGAGACTCCGTTCTGGCTATGTGGAACGCTCCCATTCTCGATGATCGGCATGTGGAACATGCTTGTCACTGCGCCTTGGCGATGAAGGCCGCGATCGACGCCATGAATGCCGCCAATTGCGCGGACGGTCGGCCGGAGCTCATCACGCGCTTTGGCCTGCACACCGGACCGGCTGTGGTGGGCAGCGTGGGTGCAGAGACACGTCGGCAATACACGCCCATTGGAGACACTGTGAACATCGCCTCGCGTCTCGAGGGGCTCAACCGGCAGTATGGAACGTCGATCCTCGTCAGCGGCGCAGTCCGCGATGCGGTTGGCAAAATGTTTAATCTCGTCCCGATCGAGATTGTCAGCGTCAAGGGACGAACCGGCCAGACAGAACTCTTTGAACTTAGGGCATAAGATCAATCCGAGGACGGCTGGCTTCTAACTACGGGCTAAACTCTCGTCGGAAGCAGAATAATAGCGGCACCCACGAGGCAAATAACTGCCCCAGTCACGTCCCATCGATCAGGTTTGCTGTTTTCGACGCGCCACAGCCATAAGATCGAGGCGACGATGTAAACCCCGCCATAAGCCGCATAAGCGCGTCCCGCCGCGGCGGTATCAACGAAAGTAAGCAGGTACGCAAATAGCGCCAGTGAGGCCATGCCGGGCATGATCCAAAGGGCTGACGTGTCGAGCCTGAGCCACGCCCAGAAGGAGAAGCAACCCGCGATTTCCGCCACAGCGGCGCCGGCATAAACGAGAATCGTCAACATGGCTCACATATATAGACGGTTCCTCAGCCCGAGCTAGAGGCGTTGCCGCTTATGCAACTACGTCTGCCATTGCGGACAATGCCATGCGATCAGCTCTCAGCCAAGCGGCCATGCCGGTGGCTGTTGTCTGCCAAGGTCTCGATTACCCGGCATTCAGCGACCCGGCCACAGGCGCATTCCTCGAGCATCCGTTGCAATTCCGTTCGCAGGGCGCTGAGGCTGGCAATGCGGTCCTCGACTTCAGCGAGGCGCGCTGATGCGATCCTGTCGGCAACGTTGCAAGATTGATCCGGATTGTCCTGCAGCGAGAGAAGCGCGCGGATTGCCTCGATGTTGAAGCCGAGTTCACGCGCATGCCTGATGAAGGCAAGTCGCGCTATACTCTTCTTGTCGTAGCGCCTTTGCTGCCCTTCCGTGCGAGGTGGGGGTGCCAAAAGGCCAATCTGTTCATAGTAACGTATGGTTGGCACCTTTACCTGTGTGCGCCGCGCGAGTTCACCAATTGAAAAATCCATGAAAAACCCCTTGAACCTCTAGTCACTATAGGGACTAGGGTGCCAATATAAAAGGAGGCACCGCATGGCTGATCACTGCTGTAACCACGAAACGGACACATCGTGCGCCCCACCGCCATTGGTCTTTCCTGCAGACAAGCCAGCCGCTCTCCACAAGGTTGGAGACACGTGCTGTTCCGGTGGAGTGCCAATCTTTGGCGGCGTGGACCCGCGTTACAAACGGATACTCTGGACTGTGATCGCCATCAACGGAGCGATGTTCCTGACGGAGATGGTAGCTGGTCAACTGGCGGGTTCGCAGGCGCTAAAGGCGGATGCCCTGGATTTCCTTGCCGATACCGTCACGTACGGGTTGAGCCTTGCCGTGATCGGGGCGAGCCTGCGCACCCGCGCGACAGCCGCCCTGTTCAAGGGGCTCTCGCTTTCCATCATGGCTGTCTGGGTCTTTGGTTCGACCATCTATCAGGTCTTCGTCCTTGGAGTTCCGAGCGCCGAGGTGATGGGTGTGATCGGTTTCTTGGCGCTCGCTGCAAACCTTGGCTCCGTTCTCCTGCTGCGGCCATATAAAGACGGCGACGCGAATGTTCGATCTGTCTGGCTCTGCTCTCGCAATGACGCGATCGGCAACGTCGTGGTTATGGCTGCGGCTTTTGGAGTGTGGGGCACATCGACCGCATGGCCTGACTTGGCGGTTGCGACACTCATGGCCGGTATCTTCCTGACATCTTCGGTGCAAATCCTCCGACAGGCGTGGGGCGAGTATCACGAGGGAAAACGCCACGCTTCTCCGGTTGCCGTGGGGTGACAGGTAAATCTGCTATTTCGCCAGCAAGACCACAGGTTCTTTATAAGATTTTGATATTTCCGGACCGAAGCTCCAATCGATTTCATATATCGTTCCGGCTAATCTGCGAATGTCTCCGCAAGGGGGCTCGTTGCTGGTTGCACCCTCGGATAAACCGGCCGGAAATGACCATCAGACAAAGGGGCCTGCGCGGGTTCGACGCGCGGTCCATTCGCATTTGGAGGTTACGGTTATGCGTGATCTTTCTATTCTGCTCGCCGTCGCTGTCGTCCTGATCCTGGCGTTCCAGACACAGCGCAAACATCACTAGACGGCTTTAGAGCAAGTTTTGTTTATTCAGAGCCAGTTCTGTTTCTCGGATGGCGAGACAATCCACGCGAAAGGTGGCGAGGTCGATGTTTACCCATCGGACGACGCCGCCTGACAAAGTGGGTGTCCGCCAGCCGGAAACCCGAAGGACCGGGTGAATTTGGCCAATTCCATCGGGCTTCGGCTTCGTCCGATGGGTAAACATCGGCCTCGCCAAACCCCTCGACATTGAACCAAATTCCCTCCGGCAGAACGACTCTGAATAGACAAAATTTGCTCTAGGGCTTCACAGTTTCAGCCATGCCCTTGCGGGCATCGAGGCCCGGCTCGGCCTTGTCCCCTCAAGTTTATGAGGGTCGGGCCTCGTTCATTTACCGGTATAATGTACCGGCAAAACCTTACGAACAGAGTTGGCAGATACCGACAGCGATCGAGACAGCAAAACCGAAGATGAGCAAATGGCACCACATTGGCGTGGTGTAATGCAGGATGTTGTCGTCTTCTTCATCGTCGTGCATGAATGCTCCTCTTGACGCTGAGCTGTCCCCTATCAATTCAATGTGAACGTGGGATGTCAAGAGGCAAGGGAAGTTGTCGGCCGTCATGTTTCCGTCAGATTGGACATCGTTATAGTTTCAACTATCCTTCTTCTGGGCACCGGAAAAGGATGATGAAATGACAGTCCATGCCTCGTTTGCGGCGGTGGTGCTCGGTGCCATGGTCGCTATTTCGCCGGCGCGTGCCGAGCCCGCAGTGCCGGTTGCTGTAGCAAATTTTGACTTTCTCGACACTTCCGGTGAACCGGTCGATCAGAGCGACACGCACAAGCGCAGGTTGAAGGCGCTCTCTGATTTTCTGCGCGATCAATTGGCTGCCAGCGGCAAGCTCAAACTTGTGACGCTGCCTTGCGAGGCGTCGCAATGCACGGCGGCAAACCCGGGTTTCGAACCGCTTGCCCGGCAGGCCAAGCAGGCCGGCGCACGTTTTGTCGTTATCGGTGCCGTCGAAAAAACCAGCACATTGATTGGCTGGGTCAAATATTCCGTGCTCAATGTCGATGACCAGCGAGCGATTTGCGGGGAATTGATCACCTACCGCGGTGATACGGACGAATCCTGGCGCCGCGCCGCGAAATTTTCGGCGGGACAGATCGTCAACCGCTGTCAATTCGGCGGGTGATTCCTGCCCGCTCGTTTCAGCTGTAAGCGAGTTTCGGGGCAGGCGGCGCGTTGGCATACGCCTCTTTCTGGCGAAGCTCGGCAACCTTGAGCTCGGCCGCAGCCGCAAGGTCTGAGAATATCCTGTCGAGCGCATCGGCAGCTTCATGCAGCGCATCGACAAGATCGACCGCGCCGATCTCCCTTGCCAACCGGCGCATTTCTTCCGCGTGATTTTCCAGAAAGATGTGCAGCCGTGTTGCCTGATCCAGCGTCAGGCCTTCATAGGCGAGGAACCTCGGTATCTTTTCGCTCAGCTGCCCCGCAAGTTCGTTTTTCTCGCGAAGTATATCCAACCATTGTGCCATTCAAGGTCTCCGGTGTGCCGTATGAAATCCTTACAGATGAGCGACGCAACGTCAATTAATCGTCGAGGTTAGATAGCTGTAATGCAGATGTATTATGTGACTAAATCAGAAAGAAGTTGATATCGGCGCAGTTTTTCTTGGAAAGCGGCGCCGTGTCATGGAAGTACTTTGCCTATTAACAAGTTCCGACCCTGCGAGTCCGGACCATGCGGCTTGGCGCTGATATCGCTTTTTTCCACGCGAAAAAGCGGATATGTCTCGGATCTTGACACATGCATTGGCGTTATTTTGGGGAGCCACTATATTTGGGTACGACTGGAATATCGGAAGCTTTGATGAACAATGACTTTCAGGCCGACATCGATGCGATCGGCCGGATTGACGCCATACCAATGATCCTCGATGTCGTGTGCCGCAGCACCGGCATGGGCTTTGCCGCCGTTGCTCGGGTAACCGACAATCGCTGGATCGCCTGCGAGGTTCTCGACGCGATCGGTTTTGGCCTGAAGCCGGGCGGTGAACTGGCCGTGAAAACCACGATCTGTGATGAAATCCGAGATAGCCGCCAAGCGGTTGTTATCGATGAAGTCGCGAAAGATCCTGTCTATTCCACCCATCACACGCCGGCGATCTATGGTTTTCAAAGCTATATTTCCATGCCTATCATCCTCCCGGACGGCGCGTTGTTCGGTACGTTATGCGCCATCGATCCAAGGCCGGCGCGCCTCAACAATCCCGAAACCATCGGAATGTTCAAACTGTTTGCCGAATTGATCGCCTTTCATCTGCATGCGAATGAGCGTCTGGCGATGACGGAGGCGGCGCTTCTCGACGAGCGCAAGATTTCCGAATTTCGAGAACAATTCGTCGCTGTGCTTGGCCATGATCTGCGTAATCCGGTCGCGTCGATCGATTCCGGAACGCGTATGCTGCTTCGCTCACCGTTGGACGAGAAGGCGACGAACATCGTCAAACTGATCCGTGGCAGCGTCGTTCGCATGTCGGGCCTGATCGACAATGTGCTCGACCTGGCCCGCGCAAGACTTGGCGGCGGCGTGGTGCCGGAGCTCGACGATGCGGAACCGTTGAAGCCGACACTGGTTCAGGTCATCGAGGAATTGGCTTCCGTTCGGAACGGCCATGTCGTCGAGGCGCATCTCGACTTCAAAGATCCGGTGAAATGTGACCGGGTCAGGATTGGCCAGCTCCTGTCGAACCTGCTCGGCAATGCCCTGATGCACGGTTCAGAGGATGGTCCCATTCGCGTCAATGCTTCCCTCGATAATGGCGTCTTTGAATTGTGGGTCGCCAACACAGGAGAACCTATCCCGCCGGAAGCAATGGCGCAATTATTCCTGCCGTTCTTCCGGCGTGAAGCGCGGGCCGGCCAGCAGGGACTGGGGCTCGGGCTTTATATTGCCTCGGAAATTGCGCGAGTGCATGGCGGGACCTTGGACGTTTCCTCGACCTCTGAAGAAACGCGGTTCACCTTCCGCATGCCGCTGGTGCAATAGGGTCTGTCGAGGTACGTGAGCACCGGAGCACAGAAAAACGCCGTTTGCAGGCTGCCATGGCATGAATCTCGACAGACCCTAGTGGCGTTCGAGCACAGCCACGCAGCTGTCAAGATCATTGGTCGCAAGGTGGGCGTAGCGCATCGTCATCGACAGGGTCTGATGGCCGAGCCAGATCTGGACGCGCCTGATATCGATGCCGCCGCGCACCAGGCGTGAAGCGCAGGTATGGCGCAGAATATGCGGGACCACCTGATCGTCCGTCCCAAGTCCGACTTCTGCCTTGGCTTCGTTCCAGATCGCGCGAAAACGCACTTGCGTGTGCATGGCGAAGGGACCCTTCAACCGGCCATGCGGGATCTCGACGACCTCCTTCACCCGGCTGGTCAAAGGAACCGTGCGGCTGCGGCCCGACTTCGTCAGCCAGAAAGTCGAGCGCGAGTCCTGCAGGTCGTTCCAGTTGAGGCCGATTGCTTCGCCAAGCCGGCAACCCGTATCTACCAGAAAGACGCTCAACCTGTAGCTGTCTTCGCAACGCATGCGGATAGCCGAGAAAAGCCGCTGTTCCTCTTCGGCTTCAAGGAAGCGGATACGTCCCTGCCGTTCCTTTTGGCGCCGGAACTCCGGCAAATTGTAAATGTCGCCCATTTTGCACGCCTTCCGCAGCAGTTTGCTCAAGGCAGCCATCTTTCGATTGATGGTTGCATTGCTATTGCCGCGCTCGCGTAGCGTACCGATCACAGAATCGAGCATTACCTGCGTGAAAACGCTGAAACGCTCGCCGCCCAATATTTCGCAGATTTCTCCAAGGAAAGACCGGACATTGGTTTTGTGCGAACCTTCATCCCAGAGAATGCTGATATATTGCGCCGTCAGATTATTGAGAGAATGCTCCTTGACCAATCGTTTGATCCCATGATCCGCCGAAGCATAGCTGAGATCGTACTGGAACCGGACCGGAAACGCCGTTTCGGGCGGGGAGGGGGCGACACCCAAGGCAGAGATCGTCATAATGATTGCGCTCTAATCGATAAAACAAACATCGGAAAAATATCTGACGAGTTGTACCCGTCTTTTCCGAAAGCGCAATCCAGAAGCCCATGCCACTTTAGGCTAATAGACTTTCGTTTGATAAAACCATCACCGGCTTCATCAACGTCCAACCTTGCTGGTTGTTGTCCAAACATGTCACCATCTCCTCGGTCCACGACCGGTTTAAAAATCCTCTCTCGCTAAATGTCTGTGCGTTGCTCTACGAACGCTGAAAATTGAATGGTGAATATGGTTTGAGGGGAAGGCCAACGCCGGAAAAAGCCCGGCGTTGGTTGTTAGTTGACCAATGATCAGAAGTTGCGCTGGAAGCGGACGATGCCCTGGAAGGCATCATCCTTGGCACCGCGCGTACGGGCCTGGCGGGCATCATCAAACTTGGTGTAGTTGACTTCCGGCGTGATAACGAAACCGGGAACCAGCGTGTAAGCCACGTTCAAAGCAGCAGCGATTGTGCCTTCGTCTTCATAGCCAACCTGTGCATTGACTGTTGCCCTGTCTGTGACTTTGGCGGCGATACCGCCCCAGACGGCGTAATCGCCATTCCAGGTACCGTAGAAGTCTTTGCCGTTATTGGACTTGTACCCGCCCATGACCCAGGCCGAGATAGCCTCTGTGACGGTTACGTCCAGACGAACCTTGCCGGCCCATTCTTCAGCCTTGGAGTCGTAACCGACAACACCGGTAACCGAACCCCAGCCCTGCTTGAACTTCGCGCCACCCAGAATATGCGGGAGATAGTCATCGATCAGGTAGTCGCCTTTACCCTGTTCCGCACCAACGAATGCCGAGAAGCCGTTGTCGGCGGAATAGGTGTAGCTGATCTGGTTGGTGACGTAGCTGCCTTCGGCGATAACGTCATCGGAGATGATACCGCCGAGATAGCCGGTCCAGCTTGTGAACTGCGAGTCGGCAGCGCCGACTCGGAAGCCGCCAAGCTCGATGGTTGCCTGGTTCAGGTCAACCGTTTCGGCATCTGCACCATTCTTGAAGTTGTAACGAAGTTCAGCATAGGAGCGCAGCGTACCGAGCTCGGTTTCCGAACGGGCATCGAAACGGGTCACGGCACGGGCACGCCAGTCATAGGTGCCGCGGTCGACACCTGTATAAGCATCGTCGCCGCCACGGATATCCGCACGGACATAACCGCTGACCTTCAGGCAGGTTTCCGTGCCGGGGATATAGAAGAAGCCGGCGCCGTATGCGTCGCAAATGCGAACATATTCAACAGGTTCTGGTTCAGCGACGACGACCGCATCTGCCGCACGCGCGCCGGATACTGCAACGAGAGCTGCAGCGGAGCCGAAGAGCAGGCTCTTGATGTTCATTTCTAATCTCCAATCAAATAAAAAATGGCTTGGGCGTTTCAAAGTTGGTGGTTGGACAGGTCTTCTCGACCGGCACCTGCATTTCTAACAACGAACGTCGAATTGGCTTGTTGAGGGACAAAAAACCAATGCCGGAACGCCCGGCATTGGTTTGTGTCAGCCAATCAAAGGATTAGAAGTTGCGCTGGAAACGGAGGATGCCGCCGAATGCGTCGTCGGTATCGGCCGCGCGAGCACCGTCAAACTTGGTGTAGTTGATTTCTGGCGTGATCGTGAAGCCAGGAACCAGCTCGTAAGCTACGTTAAGAGCGAAAGCGTATGTGCCTTCTTCTTCATAGCCGACCTGTGCATTGACAGCTGCGGTGTCCATAACCTTGGCGGAAATACCGCCCCAGACAGCGAAATCACCATTCCAGGTCCCGTAGAAATCAGTTCCGTCGTTAGATTTGTATCCGCCCAGAACCCAGGCTGAAATCGTATCGCTGAATTTGGCATCGACGCGGAGCTTACCAGCCCATTCTTCCGCATTGGAGTCGTAGCCAACGACGCCCGAGACCGTGCCCCAAGCTTGTTCGAATTTCGCACCGCCAACGATGTGCGGAAGATAGTCATCGATCAGGTTGTCGCCATTACCCTGTTCTGCACCGATAAACGCCGAGAACCCGTTGCCGCCAGTGAACGTATAGCTGATTTGGTTGGTAACGTAGTTGCCCTCAGCGACCACGTCGTCATTGATGATATCGCCGAGATAACCGGTCCAGCTCGTGAACTGCGAGTCGGCCGCGCCCACGCGGAAGCCGCCAAGCTCGATGGTTGCCTGGTTCAGGTCAACTGTCTGCGCGTCCGCACCATTCTTGAAGTTGTAGCGAAGCTCGGCGAAAGACTTCAACGTACCGAGTTCGGTTTCCGAACGGGCGTCGAAACGGAGAAGCGCACGTGCACGCCAGTCATAGGTGTCGCGCTCGGCGCCGGAATAAACGTCGTCACCGCCCTGGATGTCGGCACGCACATAGCCGCTGATCTTCAGGCAGGTTTCGGTTCCGGGGATGTAATAGAAGCCCGCACCATAAGCATCGCACACTTTGACGTATTCGACGGGTTCGGGTTCGGCAACGACGACTGCGTCTGCAGCGCGTGCGCCGGTTACTGCAACAAGGGCTGCAGCGGAGCCGAGAAGTAGGCTCTTGATGTTCATTTTCTGACCTCCAGTCAAGATTCGACGGGAGGCTCCTGGAAAATGGATAGCTGGCGCACCAATTGGCCAGCTGAATAGACAAGACTTGCTCTAGTGCCCGACCGAGCTCGAGAAGAGATTGACGATGAGCACGCCGGCAACGATCAGGATCAACCCGACGATCGCAGCAATATCCAGCGATTGCTTGAACCAGAACCAGCCAACGGCGGCGATCAACACGATTCCCGCACCAGACCAGATCGCATAGACAACGCCGACGGGCATGGTTTTGAGCAGTATCGAAAGCAGGTAGAAGGCCGCTCCGTAGCCGGCAATGCAAACCAGCGATGGCCAAAGCCTGGTGAATCCATCGGCCTGTTTGAGGGCGGAAGTGGCCACGACTTCGCAGACTATGGCGATAAGTAGGTAGAGATATGTCATGTCAAATCACCATTCAGGGAGAGCGGAAATTCGTTGATTCGATTCAGCGATTGGCCAGCAACACCGCTGTAATGGCCGATTCTTCGGGTGTTTGCAGTTCCAATCCCGCCATGATCCGACAAGATTTTATTAAAAACCGGGTTACCAATATTAATGAGGGGTAAAGATATTGCAGGAGCCGAGGCGATTTCGTGGCTTTTGTGCAACAGCGGCTTGGCATAGAGCCCTCACAAGGTGCCGATGCGGACATTCGTGGTTGAAACCCCAGCGCTGGCGAGTATGGTCTGTCGGGAGGAAGGGCGTTCATCGCATTTCTTCTTGGACTTAGGGGATGGGGACAGGTTGTCCTTCAGCCAAATTGGAATGCCCAGACCCATTTTTAACTTTGACTGGAGGTCAGAAATGAACATCAAGAGCCTACTCATCGGCTCCGCTGCAGCCCTGGTTGCAGTATCAGGGGCACGCGCTGCAGATGCAGTCGTCGTCGCTGAACCAGAGCCCGTCGAATACGTTCGCGTTTGCGACGCATACGGCGCTGGCTTCTTTTATATTCCGGGGACCGAAACCTGCCTGAAGATCAGCGGCTATGTCCGTTACGATGCTGCTGGTGGCGACAATGTCTATGACGGCACCAACGTTGGCGCCAAGGACAACGAAACCTGGTACAAGCGTACTCGTGCAGAAGTTCGTTTCGACGCTCGTTCGGAAACTGAACTCGGCACCCTGCGTTCGTACATTCAGGGCCGTTTCCAGTACACCAACGGCCTTGATGACGGCGGTTCGCTGCCACAGGCATGGATCGAACTCGGCGGTTTCCGCATCGGTACTGCTGACGAACTCTTCGGTTCGTGGACAGATTATGCCGGCGCGATCATCAACGACGACGTGATCAACTACCAGTCCGGCGAAAGCAACCAGGTCAGCTACACTTTCGTTGGCGGCAATGGTTTCTCCGCAATGATCGGTGCTGAACAGGGTTCGGACAATGTTACCGGCCTCGGCGGCAACTATGTCATCGAAGACTACATGCCACACGTTCTTGCTGGTGCGAAGTTCGAGCAGGGTTGGGGCAAGGTCTCCGGCGTTGTTGGTTATGACTCCAACGTTGAAGAATTTGCTGGAAAGCTGCGTTTGGACGTGAAGTTCAACGAAATGTTCTCCGCTTGGATCATGGGTGGTTATCAGTCCGGTTATGACAACGACTTCGATCCGGTCACGGGCGCAGTCGATCAGGACAGCCGTAACTGGTTCGGCACATGGGAAGGCGATTGGGCAGCTTGGGGCGGTATCTCCGTCAAGGCTACCGACAAGGCAACCATCAACGCCCAGGGTGCTTGGGAAGACGAAGGCACATACGCTCTCGCTCTTAACGTAGCTTACGAGCTGGTTCCTGGCTTCACAATCACGCCAGAAATCAACTACACCAAGTTCGACGGTGCGCGTGAAGCTGCCTCTCTTAATGCCGGTGGCAACGACGACGCGTTCGGCGGGATCATCCGCTTCCAGCGCAACTTCTAATCCTTCACGGATTGGTTGATTTGGACCCGGCAGCGCAAGCTGCCGGGTTTTCTTTTGCCGGAAATCTGGTGCTCTACAATGTTTATGGCACGCGGACACACCCCTGTGTTGAAATGGCCATAAATAGCGGGCAGACATGATTGCGGGTAAGAGCCCGTTTGGAAAGTCGCAGTGGCGAGGCATATGGCGTGGTTTTCGAAACCGGGGCGCAGCGTACTCAAGTACGTGAGCACCGGAAGCGCAGAAAATCGCGTTAGATGACCGCCGCCGCAGAGTTTCAAAATGGGCTCCAGGATAAGAAAGTATTGACTATATGCAGACGATCAAAAGCTGGTTCTGGCCGGGCGTCATCACCATTGCGCTGCTGACGGCCTTGGCTGTGTGGTTTTTGACAGATCCGATCGACCGTGAGCTTACAGAGACCGCCAACAATGCGCTTGAGACCGGCAATCCATGGGCGAGCGCCGAAATCGATGGCCGCGATCTCGTCCTCAAGGGCATTGCACCATCCGAGGAAGCGCTCACGGAGGCGCTGAAAATTGTGAGCGAGACGAGGGGCGTGCGCGTCGTCGACAATCAGGCGACACTTTTGCCCCTGGCTGTTCCGTTTTCCTTCGCGGTCACCAAGTCCGATGAAGGGATCCTGCTTTCGGGCAATGTTCCCTATGGCGATGCTCGCGCCAAGATCCTCGCCGCCGCGGAAAGTGCCATGCCCGGCATCGAAATTCTCGATGAAATGGCTGTGGCGCGCGGCGCACCGCAGGGTTTCTTCGATCTTGTCGATTTCGCGTTGGCGCAAGCGGCGCAACTGACCAATGGCGAAGTGGAAATTTCAGGTGAAACCTACAACATCAGGGGTACCGCTGCCAATTCGAATGGTTATGATAGCCTGAATGCTGCTCTGCACACGGCGCTTCCGGGCAATGGCAAGCCGGGCGAGGTGAAATTGGAAGTGCCGGCCAGCGCCAGCAACAATTAGAGTAATTCCACGAAAAGTGGGAACCGCTGCTCCAGGGTCTGTTGAGATTCGCGATTATGGCGAGGCGAAAACGGTGTTGTTCGAGCAACGGAGCGCAGCGTACATTCTGGTACGTGAGCACCGGAAGCGCAGAAAATCGCCGTTTGCAGGCCGCCATGGCGTGAATATCGACGGGCCCTGCAGCAGCCATTGGGAGGACAACGGCATGTGGTATTTGATCAGCGAGCTCTGGCTCTTTCTTCTGATTGCTGTTCTTGTCGGTTTCTATGTCGGCTGGTCGACCCAGGCCTGACTTCGATAGCGAAGGTAGGATAACGAATCATGGTGATGTTCATTTTATCGTCGCTGTTCCTCATTGCCGCCGCCTTTATCATTGGGGCGATTTTAGGCAATGTTTCCAAGAGGTTCTCGGCAAAAAGAGATTCTGTTTCTGAAAGCTCGACCAGAGCGGCCGATGCACGGCTTGCGTCCCTGTCGCTGCTCGGTACACCTGCGAATGACGATGTGAAGAAATCTGCCAGGGAAGCCGCCGCCATGATTCCGCCGGCGGAACCGGTTCCCGCGCCTGACCCTGCGGATCGCAGCAGATCGGCTCGCAAAACGGCGGCGCCAAAGAAGAGCCAGGCAAAGGCCGAGGCGAATATCGTGCGGAGCCCGAGGCAGGATGACAAGAACCGCCCGGCGTTGCTGAAGACTGCACGCCGCGGCAAGCCCGACAAGTTGACCGACATCGATGGTATTGGTGCCGTGATTGAATCGAAACTCTTCGCGGCCGGTATTTTCCACTACGACCAGATCGCCGGCTGGACTGCCGATGAGGCCGCCTGGGTCAGTGAGGAAATCGGCTTTCCCGGTCGCGCTCATCGCGAGGACTGGATCAAACGGGCGTCAGGCTTGGTGAAGCCTGTCGCGAAGGCAAAGCCGAAGGCGGTGCCGAAAAAAGCTGCACCGAAGCCAGCGAGAACCGGCAAAAGCGGCTGAGCGCCTATCTCCCCCCTTGTGGGGGAGAAATAATCGACATCTGAAGTCTCAACCTAAACCGCCCTTAAATCCACCCCGGCGGCAAATGCTGCGATCAGCTCGGGTAGGCGCCCGGTTTCCAGCATTGGCGCGTGACCCTGACCGGTGACATTGATCACCTGCAGCGCTGGATGCCTGTGCGTCATTTCCGCCACCGTTTCCGGTGCCAGTAGCGGCGTGTTCTCCCCGCGGATGACCAGCAGCGGCAGTTCGGCCAACAAATCGAACTGCGCCCATAGATCAGGCAATTTCTGCGTGAAATCAACGCCTTCCAACGTTTTCACGAGGTTCGGATCGTAGTCCGGGCGGATAGTTCCATCGATCTCGCGGTAGATCGCATGGGCGAAGCGCTCCCAGTCCGCATCTCGCAGCGCCGGGAATGCGACCCCATGCACGGCGTGTTGGATCTCCGCTGCTTCCGTCCAGCTCTTCGGCAACCGCGGATTGTTCAAGTACTGGCTGATCTGGAGCAATCCCGCCGGCGCAATCTCCGGGCCGATATCGTTGAAGATCACGCCGGCAAGGAGTTGCGGTACAATCGCTGCGAGGATGTGGATAATCAGCCCGCCGCGCGACGTGCCGAGAAACACCGCGCGATCGATCCCGACGACCTCCAGCCCGGCAATCACATCGCCGGCTTCAATGCCTATATTATAATGCGTGAAATCGGGATCGTAGGCCGATAGCCCGCGCCCGCGATAATCGAAGCTGACCACACGCCGCGGTGTTTCCGGATGTTCCGAAAGCACCAGCGCCAGTTCGTGGAAATCCCTGGCGTTGCGCGTCAGGCCGGGCAGGCAGATGAGCGGCAGGCTCTTCACTTCACGCGCCGGTTCGTACATCCGCGCGTAAAGCTTCAACCCATCCGGTGCATCGTAGATAATCTCGCGAAAGGCCAAGCGGTCAGCCGCGCCGTCCGGCGGTCAGATCGCTTTCGATCTGCGCCTTGCCCGTAAGCCGCGCCTTGTAGACCTCGTAGTTTTCCATCACCCGCTGCACGTAGTTGCGTGTCTCGGTATAGGGAATGCGCTCGATCCAGTCGACCACGTCGTCGAGCGGCTTGCCGCGCGGATCGCCATATTTCGCCACCCATTCATTGGCCCGGGTCGGGCCGGCATTGTAGCCGGCAAAGGTAAGCACATACGAACCATCGAACTTCGAGATCTGCTCGCCGAGGAATTTCGCGCCGAGCGTCGCGTTATAGGCCGCATCGGTCGTCAACCGGTCCTTCGAATAGCTCATGCCGGCGCGGGTGGCGACGCCCTTGGCTGTCCCGGGCAAAAGCTGAAGCAGGCCGCGCGCCCCGGCGCTTGATACCGCAGTCGGGTTGAACTCGCTCTCCTGCCGGGCGATGGCGTAGGCGAGGGCGGTGCCCGATCCGGAAATATTGGCATTGCCGGGGATGGCGCCGATCGGATGCGACAGCGCGCCCACATCGATGCCGCGCTGCGCCGCAGCCTTGCCGACGCGCAGGGCGACGTAGTGATTGCCCTTGCGCTCGGCCATCACCGCCAGCAGCGCCAGTTCGCCTGGACTGTCGAGCTCCTGCGCCAGGCTCGTATATAGCATCGCCGCGCGGGAATCGTAACCCGTATCCTCGAGCCGCTGGATCGCCCGTACGGCCTCGCGCTGGGCAAAGCGCGTACGCTCGGCGTCCGTCGGCTTGGGGTAGGGCAGTTGCAACCCGGATTGCCCGAGCTTCGCCGCCGCAAGCTGCCCGTAGAACGTAGTGCC
The DNA here is from genome assembly GCF_028331445.1 of Candidatus Phyllobacterium onerii. GTDB lineage: Bacteria > Pseudomonadota > Alphaproteobacteria > Rhizobiales > Rhizobiaceae > Phyllobacterium > Phyllobacterium onerii. Next base: position 788,848 of record NZ_JAQMHX010000001.1, read on the forward strand.
GTAGCGGGAAGCCCGCGTATAATACTCGCTGGCGCTGCCCGCGCTGCCGGCTTCCGCGGCGCGTCCGAGCCAGTAATAGGCGCGCGAGGCCGACATGGGCCGCGATGAAATCTCGGCGATCCGGGCAAAATGCTTCTGCGCCGTTTTCGCATCGTTCAGCGCTCTGAGCGCCACCCAGCCCGCATGAAACTCCGCATCCGCCGCAACGGCCGGTGTCTCGGCGCTGTGCGAGGCGGCAACGCGGTAGGCGCGCCTGGCATCGCCAATGTCCAGCAATTCGCGCGACAGCACCCGGCGCTCGGTCCACCACGCATCCGGATCGACCAGCGAAGCCGCATCGCGCGGCGCCGCAGCCATCGTGTCCGCCGCTTCCTTGTATTTCTCCTGCCGCCGCAAATATTGCGCCTTGGCGAAGATATAGGCGGCGTTCTGCGCCCAGGATCCATCCACCTGCGCCAGCTTCTTGCCGGCATCGGGCGCCTTTTGCAGCACGGCGGCAAAAGCCTGATACAGCGATGTCGCCCCGGCAAGCTTGGCCACACGCCCGGCGGATTTCACCTTGCCCTCATAGAGCATGGTCAGCATGCGCGTCAGATGATCCTCGCGCGCAATGACCCCGGAAAACTCCTTGAGGATCATCGCTTCCTGATTGTCATCGAGCTTCTTCGTGCGCCAGAAAGGCCCGAGGATTTGCCGTGCGGCGCGCTGGTTGCCGCCGGCCACATAGGCGCGGGCGAGGATCACCACGCCTTCCGTCGTCTGCGGCGCCGTGTTGCCAAAGGCACTGATGACCACCGAAGGCGCCGGATTTTCCTTGAAAAGCGCCCGTTCGGAATTGCTGCGGAAAGTCGCCATGCCCGGCCAGCCCGGTAGCTCGGCGGCGGCCTGCGCAATCTCGGAGCTCGGCACGCCCGGTGCATTGGAAAGGCCGATCGCCCAGGTCAATATATGCCGGTCGAGCGCCTGCGAAGGCAAGCCGTTGCGGATGCCGATCGCCCGCCGCACGTCGCCCGAAGCGATGGCATCGAGCCCGCTCTTCAGGCTCCCGGCGATGGCCGAAGGCTTGGAGGGCTGGGCAATGCCCGCCGTCGTCACCGGGTCCGGATGCATCGCCGCCTGGATGGACGGGCTGACGCGGGTTTGCGTCGAGGCAAAAGGCTTTAGCGTAGGGATAGGGACCGCTGCCGAAGGCACAGGATTTTGGGCGTGCGCAGCCGACGCACTCAACGCGAGCGTGAGGCCAAGAAGAACATGACGCAAAACAGAAGTTCTCAGCATAAAACTACCGGTTATGTTGAAGCGGATCGTGAAGAGCCCCTGATCCGGCAGGGCAATCGCGTTTGAAGGAATATATCGATGGCACATTCCCTGTGCGTGGTTCGACAAGCTCACCATGAGGGAGGTTTTTGGCTGCAAGAGTGTCACTGAATTTGCAAGCCTTGACTCCCTGCAATCAACTTCTCTCCCTCATGGTGAGCTTGTCGAACCACGCACAATGCATGTGCAATCTTTCAAATGCGGTTGCCCCTGATCCGAAGACAATAGCATAATAGTGGCGGACGTATGAAAGCAGTATTAACGAAGCGTTAGCCGGAAAGGTCGGGTTTGAAGGGTAACGGGTTTGTGATGCGCAGCCTTGGCTACTACTCTCCGTCATTCTGCCGTCATCCCACCAACCTCTCCGTCATCAACTCTGTTGAAGATTGCAATCTTCAACAGAGTTGATGACGGAGAGGGAAGCGCGTTTCAATCAAACCTGAAAAGCACGCGGTCGTCCCCGCGCGCTTTCCTTCGTGCAGGTCAGCATTATGAACGCTTCTTGATAGCGGCCGGCGCGCCGCCGCATACGGCGGGGTTGACTATATTACAAGATGAAGTTCGCGGACCAATGGGCACCGTGTTCATCGTATTCGCTCCAATGTATTTTCATATCTGGAGATTTATCGCCATTGATGTCGACCAGTATGTCACCTTGATGTAGGCTACGTTGGACCACGAGTTGACCACGCGCTCCAGTGAAGGCCGAGACCTTGACGAAGGCCTGATCGCCATCCGTTGATATACCGTTAGCGTCGATTTGCGATAGATCAACTCTATCACGTATAGACACACGTATTGTATCAAATCCGGTCGGCAGACTGTCGGTCGGGCTTTCGTAGACAAATCTGTCTATATCCGCCGATTGTGTTGACCCACGCAAATCGTCGCGGCCTGCACCTCCGTTGAGGACATTGGCGCCATCGTCGCCAAGGAGGACATCATCGCCATTGCCGCCGATCAGCGTGTCATCACCGCCCTCGCCAAAGAGCCCGTCATTGCCGTTCAGACCAACGAGGACGTTGGCGTTATTATTGCCGGTGATCGTGTCGTGTGATTGCGAGCCGACGACATTCTCGAAATCATTGGAGACTAGATCGCCATTTGCATGGCCGCCGCTCACGGTGATATTGCCCAGCGCATTCAGCTGCGCCATATTGACGTTCACACCGAGATTGGAAAACTCATAGCTCAGCGTATCGGTGCCGCCAAGGTCCCCGGCGCCGCCGGAAAGCGTGTCCGCTCCCGCACCGCCATGAATATAATCATCGCCGTCGCCGCCATTGATAACATCAAGACCCACACCACCGAATATCTGGTCCTCGCCATCGCCGCCATTGACAATACTGGCGAGGGTGAGTGCGCCGGTGATGTGGATGCGGTCGTTGCCCGTCCCGCCATTGGCAAGGGCCGCCGATACAAGATTGGTGTACTCAAGATCATCGTTGCCGCTATTGTTAAAGCCGATCGGCGGATCTGTCACCAAGCGGTTCCATCCGCCATTCGAGACGCTGAGCAGATCAAAAATGGATTGTGGTAAGGTCGAAGGCATGATCATGCACTCCCCGTTCGGGCTGCATGGGCCGGTGTCCTCCCCAGGGCCTGCTACCTCCGCAGCCAACGCTATTAACCATACGCCTTTATGATGAGATGGCAATTAGACCGCACGAAATAAGGCTTAAACAAAACGAGCTAGGTACTTACCCTATTCCGGCCACGCATAAGTCATGAAAGCCTTTAATCAATCATTGTAGCTATGCACGTACAGAACAAGGGTGTACAATCACAAGTATAGTTGTTGCCCGTTCATGAGCCTCCGGGGGCGGTGGCCAGTCCGTGACATGAGATCACGGCGATTGACGAATGCAAGGCAACGCACATTCATAAGCTCGCCGGTCCTGAGGCAATTCCACGAATTGCTAAAAGCTGAAGGGCCGAACCCTGTGGGAGGGGTCATCGCGAATGTGCCGAAGCGCGCTCATGCGGAAGCTCAAGGCACCCCCTGGAAGGCCTCATTCCAGTCCATCTTGGCCAAATGAATTGGCAATAGCAAAAATGCTTTGTGCATGCCCCGTTCAAACGGCGGCTGTTCTCATGGCAATCGACGCTTGCGCGGGAAATTGTGCCCACAATCCCGCTCTGGCGGAGGTGCCTGATGATAGTTGGCGCAGCCGGCTTCGTCCTCGCAAATATGTGGAGCCGGCAAATGGACGGGGAGCACGTCCCCGGGGAGGGACGCGCATGGAGGAGGCGGCGCGGATAGGTCCGCGCTGCCTTCTTCCGGGTTCACGCGCTGTGGGCGGCATTCGGCAGAAGTTCTCAAGTAACTTGTTGGCATGAGGTGGTTCGACAGGTTCAGCGATGTGCGTGGTTCGTAGCTCGGCAAGCTCGCTATGATGAAGCTCACCATGAGGGAAGTGGGTTGATTGCAGGGAGCCAAAACTGCAAACGATGATCCATGCGCCGACGCTACCGATATTAAGGCAGTCCACTACCTCCCTCATGGTGAGCTTGTCGAACCACGCACATGGTGTCCCTCATCCAGAGCCTACCAAAGTCGAACATCCGTGGATAAGTCCCGACTTATCCACGCAAGGGCGTTTCAGGGGCGCAAAAGCCATTACTTGAACGCACCGCATGCTGGTCTTGAGAGGGAAAAATCGTTACTTGGGCATATTGCGCGTAGAAAACGCTAGGTTCAACCTGACAATGACGTAGAGTTGCATGAAATCGCTAAAACCGCTTTCATATGAACGATCACTTAATTGAACGATCGTTTCTTTAATTTTCACCTGGAATCCAGTTCCAAGGCCGAAATTGGCATGTTTGCGATGCTCGGGTCGCGATCTGGATGCGCAAATGGCGCGAACTTATGCCGAACTCACACAAACATTGGCGAATACCATGCAAGAAACCTCGATTCTGGCGCAAGAATTTCAACTGGCGCGGGAATTTTAGTTGTCTCAAGTTGATGATTTCCATCACCAAAAGGAACTTGTAACCAAAAGCTCGCGCGACTATGGTGCGCCACCTCGTGACCGGACAGGGTCGGGGGGCTGATCATTATTATTTCGGAGTTTCCCATGCTGAAAGGCTCAATCACCGCTCTCGTCACGCCCTTCGATCAGGACGGCGCGTTCGACGAGAAAGCCTTTCGTGGCTTTGTTTCCTGGCAAATAGACAATGGAACCAATGGGTTGGTACCCGTTGGCACCACCGGTGAATCGCCGACGCTTTCCCATGCGGAGCACAAGCGCGTCGTTGAGGTCTGCATCGAGGAAGCCGCCGGGCGCGTGCCGGTGATTGCGGGCGCGGGCTCCAACAATACGCGCGAAGCCATTGAATTGGCTGAGTTTTCCGAGAAGGCCGGTGCCGACGCCATTCTCGTCGTCACGCCCTATTACAACAAGCCGAGCCAGCGCGGCCTCTACGCCCATTACGCGGCGATAGCCGAAGCCGTGTCGCTGCCGATTATCATCTATAACATTCCGGGCCGGTCGATCATCGACATGACCCCGGAGACGATGGGCAAACTCGCCAATGATTTCAAAAACATAGCGGGCGTCAAGGACGCGACTGGCAAGATCGAGCGCGTGTCGGAACAGCGCATCACCTGCGGCAAAGATTTCATCCAGCTCTCCGGTGAGGATGCGACGGCGCTCGGTTTCAACGCCCATGGCGGCCATGGCTGCATCTCGGTGACGTCCAATGTCGCGCCGCGGCTTTGCGCGGAATTTCAGGCGGCGACGCTGGCCGGTGAGTATGATAAGGCATTGTTATTGCAGGATAAATTGATGCCTTTGCATAAGGCGCTGTTCCTTGAGCCCAACCCGTCCGGGCCGAAATATGCGCTGGCGAAGCTTGGCAAGATGCACGACGCGCTCCGTTCACCGATGGTGCAGGTCGAGGCCCATACCGCCGAGCGTATCGATCAGGCGATGCGGCATGCCGGTCTGGTCAATTAGAGCAATTCCGGGAAAAGTGTGCCGCGGTTTTACCAATCGGAATTGCGTAAGAACATCAGGAATCCCATATAAATTGCATGAACAAGCCAAAAACTGCCTCAAAACCCATCACGGTTCGCAAAATCATTGCGGAAAACCGTAAAGCGCGCTTCAATTTCGAGATTCTCGACACGCTGGAGGCTGGCATCGTCTTGCAGGGCACCGAGGTCAAGTCGCTGCGCCGCAACCAGTCGAATATTGCCGAGAGTTACGCAAGTTTCGAGAATGGCGAGTTCTGGCTGATCAACTCCTATATTCCGGAGTATCTGCAGGCAAACCGCTTCAACCACGAGCCCCGCCGCCATCGCAAGCTGTTGATTTCAAAGCGGGAAATGTCGCGGCTGGCGCAATCCGTGGATCGTGAGGGGATGACGGTCGTGCCGCTGAAACTCTACTTCAACGACCAGGGGCGGGCCAAGCTCGAGATCGCCGTCGCGCGCGGCAAGAAGCTGCATGACAAGCGCGAAACGGAAAAGCAGCGCGACTGGAACCGCGAGAAATCACGGCTGATGAAAGAGCGCGGCTAGGTTTTTATCCAGCAATATCATCTAGATAGCGCCTGACCTCTGCGAACACGCCCTTGAACATCTCTGTCGTCAACCGGCCGGTATTGGTGTTGTAGCGCGAGCAGTGATAGCTCGAAAAGATCCGGACATTGCCGATATCCGATTGGCCGCCATGGCTGAAGGGAAACTTGGCAACGGGCCGGGCGAAGGCCCGTATCGTCGATTGGTGCGCGATGGTTCCGAGCGTGACAATGGCGCGCAAATCGACGAATTGTTCGATGGTCGGCGTCAAAAACCGCCGGCAATTGCTGATTTCGCCGCCAACCGGTTTGTTTTCCGGCGGAACGCAGCGAACCGCATTGGTGATGGCCGCATCGATCAGCTGCAGGCCATCGTCGGGACGCGCTGCGAACGTGCCGCGCGAAAAGCCGAATTCATTCAATGTGTTATAAAGGAGATCGCCCGCATAATCGCCGGTGAAGGGCCGGCCCGTGCGGTTGGCGCCACGCAGGCCCGGCGCCAGTCCGACGATGAGCAACCTGACCGATTCAACGCCATCGACGGGCAGGAAGGTCGGCACAGGCGCGTTGTGCCAGCCTGGCTCCTTCACCCGCCATTCGGCGATGAAATCATGCAGGCGGACACATATGGGGCAATCGGGAGAGGGTTCGACGCTCAAACCCGTTGCGATCAATAATCAACCTGTTCTTCTTCGACCCGCGGCCGCGGCGCACGTTCGGACGGCTCACGCCCGATCTCGGCCCGCAGCGATGTCAGATCGATGAAGTGATCGGCCTGGCGGCGCAATTCGTCCGAAATCATCGGCGGCTGCGTCGATAGCGTCGAAACGACGCTGACCTTGCGGCCTTTGCGCTGCAGCGCCTCAACCAGCGAGCGGAAATCGCCGTCGCCGGAGAAGATAACGAAATGATCAACCGTATCAGTAAGTTGCATGGCATCCACAGCAAGTTCGATATCCATATTGCCCTTGATCTTGCGGCGGCCGGCAGAATCCGTGAATTCTTTCGCAGGCTTGGTCACGACCTTGTAACCATTATAGTCGAGCCAATCGATCAATGGCCGAATTGAAGAATACTCTTGGTCTTCGACTAAAGCAGTATAGTAATAGGCACGCAACAGATAGCCGCGTTTCTGGAAAGCTGAGAGAAGTTTGCGGTAATCTATATCAAATCCGAGTACCTTGGACGCTGCGTAGAGATTTGCACCATCGATAAACAGGACGATTTTTTCGCGGGGATCAAACATAATAGGGTTCCATTTCAAAAATCTGAGCTTCAATTTCAAATCAGCTGGAGAATAACAAAGCCCGATCTGATCTTATACGAAAGTTGAATATTTAATTACGTCGGGTTGCGGCAAAAGCCAAGACCTTGATTGAAGATTTGTATATGTTTTTGGACATAAGTGCTCAACATTCGGTGAGGTACCGCACCGGATTCGTTCCATGTAGCGCGAACTTTCGGCGCTTTTGCTTGTTTTTTGCGCGCAAGCACGTTATGTCCCCATTAATCCGCTAATTCAGTTAAAAATGAAAGGGGCAGTTTATGGCCCGCGTCACTGTTGAAGATTGCGTTGACAAGGTTGAGAACCGTTTTGAGCTGGTTCTGCTTGCCAGTCACCGCGCGCGCCTGATTTCGCAAGGTGCAGCGATCACTATCGATCGCGATAATGATAAAAATCCGGTGGTTGCTCTGCGTGAAATCGCGGAAGAAACGCTTTCACCCGGTGATCTGAAGGAAGATCTGATTCATTCGCTGCAGAAGCATGTGGAAGTTGATGAGCCGGAAGCAGTCGCTGTGCCGCAGGTTACTGCTGATAGCGATGTGACCGAGACTGTCGAGACCGATGCTGACGACAATGTTTCCTTCGATTCGATGTCGGAAGAAGAACTGTTGGCCGGTATCGAAGGGCTGGTAGCCCCCGAGAAGAGCGACGACTACTAAGAGACCTGTTTAAACGTCTCTACATCAAATCTCTTTTGATGCGTCGCAGTCTCTGCGGCGCATTATTTTTGCGTGTTGGTAACGCAATAACCATATAGACGGCATAACAATTCTTCTTCGACCAAATTCTGTTTGTGTGTAACTCCGGAGACCCCCATCCATGATGCGTCAGTATGAGCTTGTCGAGCGTGTCCAGCGTTACAAGCCTGACGTCAACGAGGCGTTGCTTAACAAGGCCTATGTCTATGCCATGCAGAAGCATGGCCACCAGAAGCGCGCATCGGGTGATCCATATTTTTCCCACCCGCTGGAAGTCGCTGCCATCCTGACAGACATGCACCTCGACGAGGCGACAATCGCCATCGCCTTGTTGCATGACACTATCGAGGATACCTCGGCGACACGGCAGGAAATCGACACGTTGTTCGGTCCGGATATTGGCAAACTTGTCGAGGGGCTGACCAAGCTGAAAAAGCTCGATCTTGTCTCGAAAAAGGCTGTTCAGGCTGAAAATCTGCGTAAACTGCTGCTGGCGATCTCTGATGATGTGCGCGTCCTGCTCGTCAAGCTCGCCGATCGCCTGCACAATATGCGCACGCTTCACCACGTGCCGGAAGACAAGCGCCTGCGCATCTCCGAGGAGACGATGGATATCTATGCGCCGCTGGCTGGCCGCATGGGTATGCAGGACATGCGCGAGGAGCTGGAGCAGCTCGCATTCCGCTACATCAACCCCGAAGCCTTCAACGCCGTCACCAATCGGCTCGCCGAGTTGATGGAGAAGAACAAGGCGACGCTGAAGCAGATCGAAACCGACCTTTCCAGCCTGTTCGAAAAACACGGCGTCAAGGCCAGTGTCAAAAGCCGGCAGAAGAAAGCCTGGTCGGTGTTCCGCAAGATGGAAAGCAAAGGCCTTTCCTTCGAGCAGCTATCGGACATTTTCGGGTTTCGGGTCGTCGTGGATACAGTTGCCGATTGCTACAACGCGCTCGGTATCATTCACACGACCTGGTCGATGGTTCCGGGACGGTTCAAGGATTACATCTCGACACCGAAGCAGAACGATTACCGTTCAATTCATACGACCATCGTTGGGCCATCACGCCAGCGCGTCGAACTGCAGATCCGCACCCGCGAGATGAACGACATTGCCGAATATGGTGTCGCGGCGCATTCGATCTACAAGGACCGCGGCAGTGCACAGAATCCCCATGTCATTTCAACTGAAACCAATGCCTATGCATGGTTGCGCCAGACTATCGAGGCGCTGGCGGAAGGCGACAATCCGGAAGAGTTTCTCGAGCACACGAAGCTCGAACTGTTTCAGGACCAGGTCTTCTGCTTCACGCCGAAGGGCCGCCTGATCGCATTGCCGCGCGGTGCTACACCCATCGATTTCGCTTACGCTGTGCACACGAATATTGGCGACAGCTGCGTAGGCGCGAAGGTCAATGGCCGCATCATGCCACTGATGACTGTTCTTCATAACGGCGACGAAGTGGAGATCATCCGCTCCAAGGCACAAACACCGCCTGCCGCCTGGGAATCGATCGTTGTCACGGGTAAGGCGCGCGCTGCCATTCGCCGCGCCACGCGGCTGGCTGTGCGCAAGCAATATTCCGGTCTCGGCATGCAGATACTTGAGCGAGCGTTCGAGCGGGCAGGGAAAGTGTATTCGCGCGACGAATTGAAAAAGGGCCTGCCGCGTCTGGCACGCAAGGAGATCGATGATGTTCTGGCTGCGGTCGGCCGTGGCGAATTGCCATCATCCGACGTGATGAAAGCCGTCTATCCGGAGTATCAGGACGCCAAACCCAAGCCGAGTGCGCCCGACCGTGAGGAAGGTTGGGTGAATTTCCGCAACACTTCCGGAATGATCTTCAAAATGCCTGAAGGTGCGGAGGCCGCTGGTCTGGAGCCGGGTGGTCCGAACGCCCTGCCGATCCGAGGCGCCAGCCCGGATATGCCTGTGCACTTCTCGCCTGAAGGTGCGGTCCCCGGCGACCGGATCGTCGGCATTCTCCAGCCGGGCGCAGGAATGACAATCTATCCAATCCAGTCCTCGGCGCTGATGGCCTATGACGATCAGCCGGAACGTTGGATCGATGTTCGCTGGGATATAGATGAGAGCCGCCGCGATCGTTTTCCGGCTCGCATAAACATTTCTGCGATCAATGCGCCGGGATCGCTAGCGGAAATTGCACAGATCATTGCTGAGAACGAGACAAACATTCACAATCTTTCGATGGTCCGTACAGCCCCGGATTTCACGCAGATGATCGTTGATCTGGAAGTGTGGAATCTCAAACATCTCAATCGGATATTGTCAAAACTTAAAGAGAGCAAATGCGTCAGCGATGCGCAGCGCGTTAGTGGATAGAGAGGCGGCATGAATACAAACGAAGTCATAGAGGTTTTTCGCGAGGCGGGGGCGGTCCTGGAAGGGCATTTCATCCTGACATCAGGTCTGCGCAGCCCGATCTTTTTGCAGAAAGCACGCGTCTTCATGCATGCGGACAAGACCGAACGTGTATGCCGCGGCCTCGCGGAGAAAATCGAGGGCGCCGGCCTTGGCCAAATTGACTATGTGGTTGGTCCCGCCATCGGTGGTATCATTCCAGCCTACGAGACATCGCGGCATCTGGGCGTTCCTGCGATTTGGGTCGAGCGTGAAAATGGCATTTTCAAGCTTCGTCGATTTGAGATTGCCAAGGGCGCGCGCGTCGTCATTGTTGAAGATATCGTGACGACAGGGCTTTCCATTCGTGAAACGGTGACTTGCCTGCAGGAGTTGGGTGCGAATGTGCTGGCAGCAGCGTGTATCATCGACCGGTCCGCTGGAAAAAGTGATGTGGGAGTACCGTTGATAGCGCTGGCGGAATATGAAGTGCCGGCCTATCCTGCTGACGACCTTCCGCCTGAACTTGCCGCAATTCCGCCTGTTAAGCCCGGTAGTCGCAACATCTGAATGAACTAAATGAACCAAAGCGGATTTGACACATTCAAAGTATACGTTGCTTTGGTGCAGAAGGACTTGAATAGAAATGCTCTTCAAGAGGCGTAAAGAACCTTGTCTGCGGGAACGGTTGCGCGTGGCGCTTTGGCCTCGCCGTTCCGTCGGTCGGTCTTTACGCTATTTCGGCAAGCGTGTCCTTAGACTTCGAGCGACACCCCACGCTATCGCGACTGGTTTTGCATGCGGCATCTTCGCCGCATTCATTCCGCTTCTCGGAGTCCATATCGCTGTTGCCCTGACCATCGCCTGGTTGATCGGAGGCAACATCGCTGCAGCAGTTATCGGCACAACCTTGGGTAACCCTTTGATTCTGCCTTTTATCTGGGCCGCGACCCTGGAAGTCGGTCGCTTCGTTCTGAGTGGCAGTCTGACTGGAGAACCCTTGCCACCGCATCTCGGTGCGATGCTCAGGCATCTGGATTTTCTCGTTCTGTGGCAACCGCTGATCAAGCCTATGCTGATCGGCGCCGTTCCGCTCGGTCTCATCGCAGCGCTGCTCATCTATTTTCCGGTGCGCTGGACAGTTGCAAAGTTTCAGCATCGGCGGCACAAGGCTACATTCCGCTTGGAAAAGGCAACCGAGCCGACATGATCATTGGAATCGGTAGCGATTTGATCGATATCAGGCGTATCGAAAAGACGCTCGAACGGCACGGCAGTCGCTTTGTCGAGCGGGTATATACTCCGATTGAACAGGCCAAGTCTGACCGCCGCAAACAGCGTGCTGCGTCCTATGCCAAACGCTTTGCCGCGAAGGAAGCCTGCGCCAAGGCTCTCGGCACAGGCCTGTCGCGCGGTGTGTTCTGGCGCGACATGGGCGTCGTCAACCTGCCGAGCGGCGCACCCACCATGCAACTTACAAATGGAGCGGCGGCACGGCTGTCGGCAATCACGCCTGCCGGCTGTTCCACACGAATTCATGTGACCATCACCGATGATTTTCCCCTTGCACAAGCATTTGTGATTATCGAGGCGCAGAGAATCGAAGAATAGCCGTAATCAAACGGCATTGAGCGGCATTGAGCGGCATTGCTCCCCGCGCTTTCAGCGGCTAAGAGGGGGCACATTTGATTTTTGGAGATATGAGACACGTGAGCGACAAAGCTGTTGTGAAGAATTCTGGTGGTCTTGGTGAGACGATCAGCGTTATCGTGCAGGCGCTGCTGCTCGCCCTGGTCATCCGGACGTTGCTGTTTCAGCCCTTCAACATCCCATCCGGCTCTATGAGGCCAACCTTGCTTGAAGGCGATTATCTGTTCGTCTCGAAATTCTCCTACGGTTATTCCAAATATTCGATTCCCTTTGCGCCAGACCTGTTTTCGGGTCGCATCTGGAGCGGTGAGCCGAAACGCGGTGACATCGCCGTATTCCGCAAGCCCAATGACACGTCTCTGGACTTCATCAAGCGTGTTATCGGACTGCCGGGTGACAAGATTCAGGTACGGGGTGGTGTGCTCTACATCAATGATGTGGCCGTACCGCGCGAGAAGGTTGGCCAGATCGACAATCCCGACGTGACGGAGGTCAACCGGCCCGTCGACGTCTATCGCGAAACGCTGCCGAACGGCATCACCTACGATACGCTCGACCTGACGCCGAACGGCCTGGGCGACGATACGCGCGAATTCATTGTTCCAGCAGGAAACTATTTCATGATGGGCGATAACCGGGACAATTCGAGCGATAGCCGTTTTGACGTCGGCTACGTTCCGCTTGAGAATTTCGTTGGCCGCGCCAACATCATCTTCTTCTCGATCGCTGGTAAAGCAAGCCCGCTTGAGATTTGGCGCTGGCCTTCGGAGGTTCGCTTCAGCCGTCTGCTGCACAGCGTCAACGGCGCTCCAAACTCCGTCCAAAATAATTGACGAGCCAATGAGCCTGTCCGCCGACGCCGTGCGCAGACTGGAGGAAAAAACCAGGCACACTTTTCGTGATGTCGGCCGTCTGGAGCGTGCGCTTACCCATGCAAGTGCACGCCCGTCGGCCGGGTCCGATTATGAGCGCCTCGAGTTCCTGGGCGATCGAGTTCTCGGTCTTGTGATTGCCGAACTGCTATTCAGGGCCTATCCAACGGCGACGGAAGGAGAACTTTCCCTACGGCTGAATTCCCTCGTCAACGCCGATACCTGTGCGTCTGTTGCTGACGAGATTGGTCTGCACGAGTTCATTCGTACTGGCTCCGATGTGAAGGGCCTTGCGGACAAACGGCTCAAAAGCTTGCGAGCCGACGTGGTTGAATCGCTGATCGCCACGATTTATCTGGACGGCGGACTGGAAGCGGCGCAACCTTTTATAGAGCACTATTGGGATGCCCGCTCGCGCGAAATCAATTCGGCGCAGCGCGATCCGAAGACAGAATTGCAGGAATGGGCGCATCAGCAGAATGGCGCTCAACCAATTTACAGCGTGGTCGACCGCACAGGTCCTGATCACGATCCACAGTTTACGGTGAAGGTCGATGTCAAAGGCTTCGATCCCGCGACCGGCATAGGCCGCTCGAAGCGCATTGCCGAACAGGAAGCCGCGGTTGCGTTGCTTTATCGTCAAGGCGTTCGTAAGAAGACGCAGGAAGAAGAACCATAATGACCGAACAAGAACAGACAACAGAAGTCGACGCAAAGCCCGATGTTCCAACCCGCTCGGGCTTTATCGCTTTGATTGGCGCGCCGAATGCCGGCAAGTCAACGCTGGTCAACCAGCTCGTCGGAAGCAAGGTGTCGATCGTTACCCATAAGGTGCAGACGACGCGTGCGCTGGTTCGCGGGATCGTGATCTACGAGCAGACGCAGATGGTGCTCGTCGATACGCCCGGCATTTTCAAGCCGAAACGCCGTCTGGACCGCGCAATGGTCACGACTGCTTGGGGTGGTGCGAAGGATGCCGATCTTATTCTGGTGCTCATCGATGTGGAGCAGGGGATCGACGAAGAGGCTGAAGCCATTCTCGGCAGTCTCCATGAGAAGAAACGCAAGGTGATCCTTGTCCTCAACAAGGTGGATCGTATCGAGGCGCCGAAGCTCCTGGAACTGGCGCAAAAGGCCAATGAAATGGTCAATTTCGACAAGACCTTCATGATTTCGGCGCTGAAGGGCTATGGGTGCAAGGATCTGTTGAAATACCTTGCCGACAATTTGCCGGAAGGTCCGTGGTATTACCCGGAGGATCAGATCTCCGACATGCCCATGCGCATGCTTGCAGCAGAAATCACCCGCGAAAAGCTCTATCTGCGCCTGCATAACGAGCTGCCCTATTCGTCACACATCGAGACGGAGAGCTGGGAAGAGAAGAAGGACGGTTCTGTCCGCATTCAGCAGGTGATCTACGTCGAGCGCGACAGCCAGAAGAAAATTGTTCTGGGACACGAGGGGCAAGCAATCAAAGCCATCGGCCAGGCCGCGCGCAAGGAATTGATGGAAATCCTCGATCAGAAGGTGCATCTCTTCCTTTTCGTCAAGGTTCGTGACAACTGGGGCAATGACCCTGAGCGTTACCGCGAAATGGGCCTTGAATTCCCGAACTCATAGCGCCAGTCTCGTTATATGGAATGGCATGACGAGGGTATCATCCTTGGAACAAGGCGGCACGGGGAAACCAGTGCTATCCTTGAATTGATGACGCGCGAACACGGCCGCCACATGGGACTGGTACGGGGCGGGCGTTCTCGTCGCATGCAGCCGTTGTTGCAGGCGGGTAATCGCGTCGACGTCATCTGGCGCGCGCGTATAGATGAACATCTCGGCATGATGCAGGTCGAGCCCGTCAGTTTTTCCGCTGCGCGATTGATAGAGCAGCCGGTGGCGCTTTACGGGCTACAGCTGGCGGCCGCGCATCTGCGGTTGCTTCCCGAGCGCGATCCGCATCAGAATTTGTTCGAAACGCTGGCCATCATCCTCGAACATTGTGAAGATACATTGATTGCCGGCGAACTGCTCGTGCGCTTCGAAGTGATGATGCTTGAGGAACTGGGTTTCGGTCTGGATCTGAAACGCTGCGCCTCTACGGGCACGGATGAAAACCTGACCTATGTATCGCCGAAATCCGGACGTGCAGTCTCACGCGATGCTGGAGCGCCGTGGGCGGACAAGCTGCTTGCCATGCCACCGTTCATGGTCAGCTCGAGCGTGCGCGCAGCATCACTTGCCGAGATCATCGCTGCGTTCAGGCTGACCAGTTTTTTCTTCACCCGGCATGTTTGGGAACCCAGGGCCCAAAAGCCGCCTGAAGCACGCGATGGCTTCCTGAATGCTGTTGCTCGATCATTGTCGAATTCGGCAATCGCCTCCTCCGAGACTAGCCAGCTCCTCTAAAACTTGTTGAAAAACTGCAACTTCGCGATCCGAATTTCGCCAAACCGTGTTCTGTCGAAAGTCATGCGTTGACTTAGCAAATTGCATATGAGTACACATTGATGCATTGCAGAATACAAATGTTCTGTGATGTGCGGTCGAGGAGGACTGCGGGGGAGGAATTGAATGGATAGTATCTTGACGGGCTTGAAAGCCGCCGTCGACGCAATGGGGCCGACCGTTCTGTTGCCAATTGTAATTTTCATCATTGCGCTGGTTTTGGGGGCGAGACCGGGCAGGGCGTTCCGGGCTGCCGTTACAATCGGCGTTGCCTTCATCGGTATCAATCTTGTTCTCGGGCTCATGCTTACGTCGATTGGGGATGTCGCCAAGGCGATAGTCACCAATACTGGCATTCATCGCGACATTGTGGACGTTGGTTGGCCATCGGCCGCAGCGATCGCATTTGGATCATCGGTGGGCCTATGGGTCATCCCGATCGCCATCGTGGTCAATATCGCGCTGCTGTTGACGCGGCTTACCCGCACGTTGAACGTCGATGTTTGGAACTTCTGGCACTTTGCGTTCATAGGCTCGCTTGCCGTCGCAGCGACCAACAGCCTCACCTATGGCTTGATTGTCGCGGCGCTGATGGTTGCGCTTTGCCTGCTGTTTGCGGATTGGTCCGCCAGGGCAGTACAAAAATTCTATGGGATCCCGGGCATTTCCGTACCGCATCTCGCATCGGCGCAAATTTTGCCAATTGCGATCGTACTCAATTGGATAATCGATCGCATTCCCGGGATCAACAAGATCGAGCTCAACACCGAAACCTTCGAACGGCGTTTCGGTGTTTTCGGTGAACCGGTCATTCTCGGTCTGATCATCGGTCTCGTGCTTGGCATCATCGCCTATTACAATGCTGGTGATTTCGGCGTAGTGCTCACGAAGGTGCTCCAGACCGGCATGACGCTGGCAGCCGTCATGCTGCTGCTTCCGCGCATGGTGAAAATCCTGATGGAGGGCCTTTTGCCTGTTTCCGATGCAGCGCAGGAATTCGTGCGTAAACGTACCGGCGATCGCGAACTGCTGGTGGGGCTCGATTCCGCCATCCTTATCGGCCACCCCGCAGCAATCTCGTCGTCGCTCATACTTGTGCCGATCGCGATCATCTTGTCGATCATTCTGCCCGGAAACCGCGTCATCCTGTTTGCTGATCTTGCAGTCATTCCGTTCCTTGTCGCCATGACTGCGCCACTTCTCAAGGGCAATGTCTTCCGCATGGTGATCGTCGGTACTGTCACTCTGGCTGTGGGCTTTTACGTCGCTAACGCGCTTGCGCCGCTCTTTACCGCTGCGGCCCAATCGTCTGGCTTCCAGATGCCTGCAAATGCCGTGCAAATCACCAGCGTTGTCGATGGCTTCCTGTGGATACCATACGTCGTCATCGCCTTGATCCAGAATCTCGGAGCTGTAGGGCTTGCGGTGCTGGCGATTGTCATCGCCGGAGCCTTCTGGGCCTATCGACGCAATACAGCCGCGTGGGAGCGAGCCGCCGGTGCCGACGATCTCGGGACAGATGAAACAGACTAGAGCACCAGTGGAGTAGATGAATGGCGCAAGCCTTGATGAACTATCTTGATCCCGGGGCGATTGTCCTCGGGCTCAAGGCCGCGACAGACCAGGATGTCATCCGCATCTTGGCAGATCGATTGTCAGCGCTGGGATATGTCAAACCAAGCTTCGCCGATGCCGTAATCGCCCGTGAGGTCATGTTGCCAACGGGCCTGCCGCTTGGCGGTGATAACAACGTAGCGGTTCCGCACACAGATCCTGAACACGTGCTGAGGCCCGGTTTGGCACTTGCAACGCTGGTTGAACCGGTGTTGTTTTCCAATATGGAAGATCCGGACGAGAAGCTGCAGGTCAGCGTAGTTTTCCTGATGGCCCTTAATGACAAGGACAAGCAAATCGAAATGTTGCAGGAGATCGCAGGCACAATTCAGGCACCTGAGATCATTTCGGCGCTGATCCAATCCGAATCGGTGGAAGACGTGTCCCGCCTTCTACGATAAGTTTGCATTAAGAATTAGGGAGGGAACTTATGACTCGGCAGAAAACCGTGCTTTTTGCATGCGGAACGGGTATCGCCACGTCGACAGTGGTTGCGCATGCGGTCGAAGATGCAATGAAGGAACGTGGCATCCGCTTCAATTCAAGGCAGTGCAAGACGACAGAAGTGGCAGGGCAGATCGATGATGTCGACCTCATCGTCACAACCGCGCAACTGCCAAAGGATCTTGCCAAGCCCGTCATCACCACGCTGGCCTTTCTGACCGGTATCGGTAAGGCGGAAGCGCTCGACAAGATTGAAGCGGTTCTGAGAGACTGAGACTGGAAACCGCACAAGACAAATCCGCCGCTCATTGGCTTGAACGGCGGATTTGTCTATTCCGCTGGCTGGAGGGCAGGGCGTACAGCAGCAGTCTCTTCAATGGGCCAGTGGACAATCGCCGCAAATATGCCGAGTACGACTCCGAGCCACCAGACCGGATCATAGCTGCCGAAGTGGTCATAGAGATATCCGCCGAGCCAGACACCCAGGAACGAGCCGATCTGGTGCGAGAAAAACACGATACCGCCAAGCATGCCGAGATAGCGGGTACCGAACATGATGGCGACGAGCGAATTTGTCGGCGGTACAGTCGAAAGCCACATCAGTCCCATCAGGATCGCGAAGACGATCACGGAAGTTCCTGTCTGCGGCAGAAGTAGAAAGGCTGTGACCAATATCGAACGCCCAAGGTAGAGGAACGCCAGGAATTTCGGCTTGGAATAGCGCTGGCTGATCACGCCCGATGCAAGCGAACCGATGATGTTGAAAAATCCGATGAGTGCCAGCGCTAGTACCGCATAGGTAGCATCGATGCCAATATCGCCCAGATAGGCCGGAAAATGTGCCGTGATAAACGCCACCTGAAACCCGCAGACGAAGAAGCCGGTCGTCAGTAGCAGGTAGCTCTTGTGTGCAAGTGCTTCCTTCAATGCCTCGCCAATCGACTGCTTGTATTGAGCTTCCTTGGTTCTGCCGCTTGAGGAATTGCCACGCAGGGGTATGGCAAGGACTGGAACAATCAACATTGCCAGGCCGAGATAGACCAGAGCATCCGACCAGCCAAATCGATCGATGAGGCCCTGGCTGATCGGGGCAAAGACGAACATGCCTGCGGATCCTGCCGCTGTGCCGATACCGAAGACGAAGGTCCGACTGGCCGCTGAAACATTGCGCGCAAAAGCCGATAGAATGACGCCAAAGGAACCCGCGGCAATGCCAAGGCCCACGAGGACCCCGCCGCCGAGATAGAGAATGCCCGGCGAGGTGGCCCAAGCCATCATGACCAAGCCGCTCGAATAGAATATCGCGGACAGGAGTAGCACGCGCCACGTGCCATACTTGTCGGCGATCGCGCCAAAGAATGGCTGTCCGGCACCCCAGAACAGATTCTGCAGTGCCATGGCCATGCCAAACGTAGTTCTATCCCAACCTTTCTCGGCGAGCATCGGTAGTTGGAAGAATCCCATCGCGGAGCGGGGCCCGAATGTCAAAAGCGCAATGAGACAGCCGGTAATGATGATGAGCCATGGCACGCCGGACTTTTGGACGACACTTGCTTCGTTCTGCGACATGGCCGTCTCCTTTTATGGAGGCGCAGGATTATCTCATTTGTGATCCCAATCAATTGAATTGAGTTGATTGGTACATAAATGAGTTTGATGAGTATCTCGGGTCCTGACCTGAGTGAGTAAGGGATTGATTTCATGCGACTACTTCTGCCGATACTGGTGATCGGCGCTATGACCCTCGGCGGTTGCGCCAACTCCGGCAATGTCAGTCCACTCGTTTGGTGCGATCGGCCAAGCGATCGCGATGCGAAGGTGTTTACCGATTGCACGCCTCGTATTGGTGGCGACAGTCCGCAAAGACGCTATTTGCAAGAGCGCCGCTACAACGATTATCGTCAGTCCAGGGGAGGGTAATTCCGGGGCCGGAAAGATCGTCAAGGCTACACCTGGCGTATCCTTCCCGTCAGGGAGTCACAAAAAAGCTCGATTATCGACCTTGAAGCCAGCAAAATAATCCCCTATGTATTTCGCGACGGCCCTGCCGTTTTTCTTTTGGTCATAAATATGCTCAAAGTGAGTATAAATGGCCGGTGACCAAAACTTGGCCAATTTGCCGAGTGAAAGAATGTCCAGGAGGAAGTGGATATGACCAGCGCTGCCCGCAACAAGACCGACCGTGTGTCCGGTCAAACCGCAGCGAAACGTTTTGGCATTCTCAAGATGCCGGACCTTGCCTATACACCAGGGATCGCTGCTGAAACCGAGCATCTGTACGAACGTGTCGCTCACCATATCCCGCGGATCGAATGGCCGGTCTACGCACCTTATGTGGCTGCGATCAACCGTCTGAAGAAACAGCGCAACGCCGTCATCCTCGCTCACAATTATCAAACCCCGGAGATTTTTCACTGCGTGGCCGATATCGTTGGTGACTCCCTGCAGCTCGCCAAAGAGGCGACGCGTGTGGACGCTGATATCATCGTTCAATGCGGCGTGCACTTCATGGCGGAGACGTCCAAACTTCTCAATCCGCACAAAACTGTGCTGATCCCGGACATGCGTGCTGGCTGCTCGCTGGCCGAGTCCATCACCGGGGCTGATGTACGCCTGTTGCGCGAGACCTATCCGGGGGTGCCGATTGTCACCTACGTGAATACTTCCGCTGAAGTGAAGGCGGAAAGCGATATATGCTGCACATCGGCCAATGCGGTACAAGTTGTCGAAAGCTTTGGCGTTGATCGTGTTTTGTGTATTCCGGACGAATTCCTCGCGCAGAATGTTGCTGCACAGACCAACGTCAAGATATTGACGTGGAAAGGCCATTGCGAGGTGCACGAGCGATTCACGGCGGATGAGTTGCTCGCATATCGGGCAGCCGATCCGGATATCCAGATCATTGCTCATCCTGAATGTCCGCCTGAAGTGGTGGCAATCGCCGACTATACCGGCTCGACGCGAGGCATGATCGATTATGTGAAGGACAATCGTCCGGCCAAGGTACTGCTCGTCACGGAATGCTCCATGGCTTCCAATATCGAATCTGAAGTACCGGACGTAAAGTTCATCAAGCCGTGCAATCTCTGCCCGCACATGAAGCGCATCACATTGCCGAACATTCTTGAAAGCCTGGTCTACATGCGTGAAGAAATTCACGTCGATCCGCTGATCGCCGAAAGGGCGCGGCTCGCTGTAGAGCGTATGGTCAACCTAAAGAACTGAGACGAGAAAAGCTGATGTCCACTCATTCCGATCCCGTCATCATCATCGGTGGCGGACTTGCCGGACTTTTTTGTGCACTGAAACTTGCTCCCCGGCCAGTCACCGTGCTTGCGGCGGCACCCATTGGTCGCGGTGCATCCTCGGCCTGGGCGCAGGCGGGTATTGCTGCTGCCGTGTCGGAAGGCGACACGAAAGAAAAGCACGTCGCCGATACTGTCGCCGCTGGTGACGGTATCGTCGATGAAAGCATCGCGCGTTTGATGGCTGGCGAAGCGGCGTCCCGTGTCCACGATCTTCTCGGCTACGGCGTTCCCTTCGACCGCGATCTCGAAGGCAGGCTGCAGGTATCGCGCGAAGCGGCGCATTCTGAAAGTCGTATCGTCAGGGTACGCGGAGATATGGCGGGTCGTGCGATCATGCAGGCTCTGGTGAAAACAGTTGAAAACACGCCGTCTATCAGGGTGATGGAAGGGTATGTGGTCGAAGATCTGATGATCGAGAAAGGCGCGGTAACCGGCGTCATCGCGCGAACAGAAGCGGGGCGTGGCACGCAGGTAAAACTGGCTTCACGGGCGGTTGTGATCGCCACCGGCGGCATCGGCCATCTTTACGCCGTTACTACCAATCCTTCCGAGGCACGCGGCGAGGGTATCGGCATGGCGGCACGGGCTGGTGCAATGATGGCGGATATGGAGTTCGTACAGTTTCACCCGACGGCGCTGGACGTGAACAAAGACCCGGCACCCCTGGCGACGGAGGCACTCCGCGGTCACGGCGCTACGCTGCTCAATCGCGCCGGTGAACGATTTATGCTCAAGCTGGATCCCGATGCGGAACTTGGTCCCCGTGATGTCGTGGCGCGCGGGATTTATGCTGAAGTCATGGCTGGTCGCGGTGCCTGGCTCGACTGTACCAAGGCCGTGGGTGCCTCATTCGCCGAGGAGTTTCCGACAGTCTACAAGTATTGTCGCGACGCCGGCATTGATCCTGTTGTCGACCCCATTCCTGTTATCCCTGCCGCGCACTATTTCATGGGCGGTATTCTGACAGACGCTGATGGGCGCACCTCGATCAACGGGCTGTGGGCTTGCGGGGAATGCACCTCGACAGGAGCGCACGGGGCAAATCGGCTGGCGTCCAATTCCCTGCTTGAAGCCGTCGTGTTTTCTGCGCGCATTGCCGCCAAGATCGGCAAGGGTGACGCAAATTATACTGAAGATTGGTCGAAGGGCTCGGTAGACCGGGACGATCTGGCCGCCGAAGCGGATACGGCAGCCATGACCACACTCCGCAAGACGATGAGCGCCAGTTTTGGTGTTGTTCGTGACCGCAAAGGCATGCTTCAGGGGTTGAAGACTATTCTTGAGTTGGACAAAGCCAATCGCGATGCTGCCTTTCGGAATGTATTGGCGACGGCAAAGCTGGTCGCCGTCAGTGCGCTGCGACGCGAGGAAAGCCGTGGCGGCCATTTCCGCACTGACTTTCCAGAGAAACGTGCTGAGTGGCAGCACAGGACATTTCTGACACTGTCCGATGCCGAAGCTTCTGTGAGTGAAATGATGGAGTTGGCCTGATGGCTGAAGATATGCAAAAAGCCCTTCCGCCATCACTTCCGCAATTGTTGATCGAGGATGCCGTGCGTGCTGCCCTGCTCGAAGATCTCGGCCGGGCAGGGGATATCACGACCAACGCGACCCTGCCGGAGGATGCGGTCGCCAGCGCGGTGCTTTCTAGCCGCGCGGCCGGTACGATCTGCGGCATGGATTTTGCCCGCACCGCCTTTGCGTTGATGGACACGAAGCTGAAAATCACTGCGCTGACCAGGGATGGCGCAAGGGTCGAGCCGGGTGACGACCTTGCGCGCATCGAAGGCAACGCCCGTGCCATCCTCTCGGCCGAACGCGTTGCGCTTAATTTCCTCATGCATTTGAGCGGCATTGCAAGCTATACCGCAAAATTTGCTGATTTGATTGCCCACACCAACGCCAGGGTCTGCGACACACGCAAGACCATTCCCGGCATGCGTGCCTTTGCCAAATATGCAGTGAAATGCGGTGGCGGCTCCAATCATCGTTTCGGTCTCGATGATGCGATCCTGATCAAGGATAATCACATCGCGGTCGCAGGCGGTGTCGCGAAGGCCATTCTCGCCGCACGCGCCTATGCCGGACATCTCGTCAAGATCGAGGTGGAAGTCGACGGCCTCAAGCAGTTTGAAGAGGCGCTTTCCGTCGCTGCCGATGTGATTCTTCTTGATAATATGGCGCCGGAACTGCTTGAAAAGGCGGTGAAAATCAATGGTGGCCGGGCGAAACTGGAAGCATCCGGCAATATAGCGTTTGACACGATCAAGGTGATTGCAGAAACCGGTGTCGATTATATCTCGACATCGAAAATTACCATGGCAGCACCAACGCTGGATATCGGACTGGACATCGAAATCAAATGAAGGTCATCGCCACCATTGCAGAACTGCGCGCTGCCCTCAAAGCTCACCGCCTCAAAGGCAAATCCATCGGTCTCGTACCGACGATGGGCTATTTGCACATCGGCCATATCTCATTGGTTCGCCATTCAAAAAACGCCTGCGATGTCACCGTCGTTTCGATCTTCGTGAACCCGACGCAGTTCGGACCGAATGAGGATCTGTCCTCCTATCCGCGCGACATGGCAGGCGACCTTGCCAAGCTCAAGGCCGAGGGTGTCGACTACGTTTTTACGCCGGACGTTGCGGAAATTTACCGCCAAGGCGCCCATACCATCGTTGATAACCCGGTTCTGTCCCGGATACTGATCGGCAAGATCAGGCCCGGGCATTTTCGCGGCGTAACAACTGTCGTCACCAAACTGTTTAATATCGTTCAGCCGGACCATGCGTTTTTCGGCGAGAAGGACTATCAGCAATTGACGATCGTCCGCCGCATGGTGGCCGATCTCGACATGCCAATTGAGATAACCGGAGTGGCCACCGTGCGCGAAGACGACGGCCTTGCGTGTTCGTCGCGCAATGCCATGCTGACCCCTGCCGACCGTAAGGCTGCTGTCATCCTGGCGAAATCACTGGTGCAGGCGGAGGAATTGGTCGGACAAGGCCAGCGCTCCGTATCGGCCATCCGCAATGCGGTTCGCGCAGTTCTGGAAACCGAGAAGCGCGGCGAGATCGAATCCGTTGATATTCGCGATGCGCGGACGCTTGATCCGGTTTCGGGCAAATTCAAACAGCCAGTCGTCATTTTGTTGACAGTCCGCTTCGGCAAGGTGCGTCTGATCGACCAGCGCGTTATCGGTTGAACGGGAAGAAGGAGGAGCTATGAGCCAGGAAATCGTCACGCGCCGGGTCACTGCACCGGAGATACGTGTCCGCAAGGGCGGCGAGCCAATCGTTGCGTTGACTTCCTACCACGCGAACACCGCGCGCATCGTCGACCAGCACGCGGATATTCTCCTCGTGGGCGACAGTCTCGCCATGGTTCTTTACGCCATGGAATCAACACTCGGTGTGTCGCTCGATCTTATGATTGCCCATGGCCGTGCCGTGGTGCGTGGCTCAAAGCGGGCGATGGTCGTGGTCGATATGCCGTTTGGCTCTTACGAGGAGAGCCCCGAGATTGCGTTCCGCAATGCCGCTCGCGTCATGCAGGAGACCGGCTGCGGTGCCGTCAAGCTGGAAGGTGGCGTGCGCATGGCTGACACCATCCGCTTCCTGATCGAGCGCGGCATACCGGTGATGGCGCATATCGGGCTGACGCCGCAATCCGTCAACACGCTCGGTGGTTTCAAGACACAAGGCCGCGACACGGCACTATGGCCATTGCTCAAAGCCGATGCAAAGGCGGTGAGCGACGCTGGCGCCTTTTCAGTGGTGCTTGAGGGAATTGTGGAACCGCTTGCGGCTGAGATTTCGCGCGAGATCGCCATTCCCACGATTGGAATTGGCGGGTCAGTCGAATGTGACGGTCAGATCCTCGTGCTTGAGGACATGCTCGGCTACAATCCGAAGCCGCCCAAATTCGTCAAGGTCTATGGCGCAGTCGGTACGGCTATCGACGAAGCTGTCAAAGCCTACGCGGATGACGTCCGTTCGCGAAAATTCCCGGGCGATGAGCACGTTTATCTACTGAAATAGGTACTAGCTGCGTGGGTTTTGTTCGGTATCGGCGCCTTGCCAGTACTCCATAGTGGCGGCTCTATCGTAGCCTTCACTCAGTAATCGCACGCCGACGCGCCCGGTTTCGGGATAGACAACCACTTCGTTCGGGTTTTTCTCTCCGATCATGATGAAGCGGCAGGGCGCGTCGCTGTGGTTGTAAAACGAATGTCCGACTTTCTGGCTGGCCGGAAAGCAGACGTGATCCCCTGCCTTCATCCGATATGTCTGGTCGCCGAGCCGCAGAGTCATCTCACCTTCGAGGATGAACGCCTGCTCTTCCTCAAGCATGTGATAATGATTCATGTTGGATTCTTTGCCCGGCGCGAGCTCTTCCAGGGCAACACCAACGTGGTTCGCACCACCGAAGCCGGAAAGATAGCGAAATTTGGTGCCATAGCGCGTACCTTTCGACCATTCCTCCAACGGAACATTATCCGATGCGAATGGTTCGGATATTCCTTCGGCATTGAGCGATGTCGGCTTGTCGTTCATCCCTTCCTCCTATCCCCTGCCACCAACGCGCAATCCCGCCACGCTGCGCTCTTCGAGCACATTGTGCCGGAACCGATAAAGCGCTGCAGGCCTGCCTCGTGCCTGCGTTTGTTCTGCGCCGGTTGGCTCGACCAGTTCCGTTGTCTCGACCAATCTGCGGAAATTCTGCTTGTGCAGGTGGCGACCAGAAATCGCCTCCACAGTCTCCTGCAACGCAGTCAAGGTAAAGGTGGGGGGCATTAACTCAAATACCACAGGCCTGTATTTCAGCTTGGCGCGCAGCCGCGAGATGGCGGTCGCAAGAATGCGCCGGTGGTCAAAACTCATCGGAAGCCCCAGGCCACGCGAAAGATGTGTGCCTTCCGCCCGCCCATCGCGCGCCGCCTCCTCTATCAGTCCCGCTTCGTACAGGAGTTCATAGCGTTCAAGTACCCGCTCTTCATCCCACATAATTCCATCGTCTCCGAATGCGAGCCGGAAACGGCTTAGCCGCGCGGGAAGTCCGCTCTTCTCGGCCCAGGCATGCAGAGCGGGGCGGATCGTTTCGTCGATCATGGCGGGCTTGCCGACGCGCCAGTCTTCCCAAGGCAAGAACGAGTACCAGCTGCGCCAGCGCGCGCCGGATTTGCGAAGGGCATCTCCGTCATCGGTTATGCGCGTGAGCGCTAGATAACCGACTGAAACGATGTGCAGGTCGCGATCTTCAGCGGTTTTGTGGCGGCCACGATCACCGAAGGTGTAAAGTTGTTCGACATAGCCAAGACGTAAAGGCGTCTGCTCTGCCACCCACTCACGCAATCCGGTCTCGAAAGTTCGATGCAACAGCGGGTTGAACGGGCCGAAGGGCAGCTCGTCGCGCTCGTTGTCATCGCCAGAAGGTGTGGTCAAGATCAGCGGATCATTGTTTGCTACAGCCACTATGGCGGCGCTCAGATTGATTTCAACGGCATTGGGTGTGCCCGTCACGTCTACACCGTCAGTGGAAGAATGAATGGCGTGCCTTCGAATGCCTCTTCACCGCGACCGATCGCATTGATCGCATCTACCATTTTGCCGTTGCGAACGAGGATATCATCGGCGAGCGCTACAAGTCTGCCATTGGGTGTGGCAGAGGGCGCATTTTGGCGCAATTTCTGCGCCAACAGCACTTCATCAAGCTCCGGATTAAGCGCAATCGCTGTGATGTAGGCAGCGGCGGTCGAGCGCGAGATTCCAGCGTAGCAATGGATGAGCAAGGGTGCCTTGCGGTCCCAGCGCTGGCCAAACGCGATCAACTGGGTGATGTGTTCGGACACAGGGTGTGTCATGCCCTCCGAAGGCTCGAGAATATCGTTGAATCCAAGAAACAGATGGCGCGCCTCCAGAATCTCTATGGGGCGAGGCACGACCGTATCGGCATTGATCAGGGTGATCATATCACGCGCGCCGAAACGAGTTGCAGACTCGGCAAGACGCGACAGAGGAGAGACAACGATATGCGGCATGTTCTTATCCCCGGCTCTGTGCCCGTGACGCATTAAGTATAGCAAAACGCAGCAGAAAAGCATTTTGTGCATTCTGGGTTGCGAGTGCCGTCAAGTAGAGACCTTCCGGATTGATTCCGCGGGGACGCCCGAAAAACTGTACCGCTTCTTTCTCCGCAAATCCTGCAAGGCGCGTCGCTTCATAATAGGCGGCAATCGCATCCGCCCGCTTGATCAGGGCACGTAGACTTTGGTGAACGACGGGCGCGAGCGAAAAGCGCAGATGAATAGCGTGTTGCAGTCTCAATTCGACGCTTTTGTAATCTCCACCGACAACGGCTTTGAACGGTGAAATCATGTCCCCGATCACATATTCGGGTGCATCGTGCAGGAGAGTTGCAAGGCGCTGTTCCGTCGTCGCCTCCGGGGCGATCTTCCCAAAGATTTCTTCGACCAGCAGCGAGTGCTGCGCTACCGAGAATGCGTGCTCACCGACGGTCTGGCCGTTCCAGCGTGCAACACGCGACAGCCCCTGGGCAATGTCCTCGATTTCAATATCGAGCGGCGAGGGGTCAAGCAAATCCAGTCGCCGCCCTGAGAGCATGCGCTGCCAGGCGCGAAATTCTGTTTTCTTTAAATTGCTCGGTTGCG
Source organism: Candidatus Phyllobacterium onerii (assembly GCF_028331445.1). Lineage (GTDB taxonomy): Bacteria > Pseudomonadota > Alphaproteobacteria > Rhizobiales > Rhizobiaceae > Phyllobacterium > Phyllobacterium onerii. The sequence continues at coordinate 816,040 of NZ_JAQMHX010000001.1, forward strand.
GCTTTGCCGGTCGCAGCATCCTATTCCCCAATCAGGCCTCTTGCTTCGCCTCGGGAAATGTAAACCGGTGTTCGGAGGGAATGGCAAGGTGGATCGGAATATCTCCTGCCAGAATGGCCTTGCCGCTATCCAATGCATCTTTTACGCGGTCGATCCGGACGAGGCCAAGGCCAGATGATCCTGCAACGCTACCGAGGGTGCCAATCTCGCGTTCGTTGGCAGTTATGGATGTACCAGTAGCCGGCAGGTCCGAGGCTCCCGTCACAATCAGGATACGTTTTCGCGCGGTTCCACGATGTTGCATGCGCGAGACAACTTCCTGACCGACAAAACAGCCCTTTCTGAAAGAAACGCCGCCAGTCTGGTCCAGATTAACATCATGGGGAAAGGCATCGCCGAGCGTATAGTCCATTGGCGCTTCCGCTACACCGTGGACGATACGCAGCGCGGTCCACATTGGTTCGGGAACGTCTGCTGCAGGCTCGCCGCCATAGCACCGCATAATGTTGAGCACTTGGGGAAAACGCCGGTCGCGCACTGTTGAATCGGTTTCTAAAGCGTCAGATTCATCTTCCCAGGAAATCTGAACAAGTGACTCTGAATCCACGGATATTTGCACTTTGGCGCGCAGTTTATAGAGCGTCAGCCTCTTCAACAAATCATCTGCAGAGGTCTGCAGTGTATCAAGCCGCAGGCCATCGCCGTTCCGTGAAACGAGAAACTCGAACAGGATCTTGCCTTGTGGATTGAGCAAAGCGCCTGGTTTCAAATCCCCAGCGTGCAGCGTGTCGAGATCGGTGGTGATGAGATTTTGCAGGAAATTTTCGGCATCCTCGCCCGTAACGTTCAGGATTGCTCTTCCACTTAAACTTAGCCGCGGCATTCGATCACCCTTGCCTTTCCTGTCCCTGTTACGTAATCCGCACGGGACGCGTTCGCAAGGCTGGAGTGGAAAGCAAATGGCTCAGACGTTCGATACGATTTTCAGGAGCGGGATTGTCGTCAACCAGGACGGTGTTGGCTTGCGCGATATTGGCATCGCTGACGGCCGCATTGCTGCCATCGGCAATCTTGGCAGCGCTTCCGCTGCCGAGATCATTGACGCCACCGGTTTGCATATCCTTCCGGGCGTCGTCGACAGCCAAGTGCATTTTCGCGAACCGGGCCTCGAACACAAGGAAGATCTGGAGAGTGGTTCGCGCTCCGCGGTGCTGGGCGGAGTGACGGCAGTCTTTGAAATGCCGAACACCAAGCCGCTGACCACCTCCGCCGAAACGCTGGAAGATAAAATTCGGCGTGGCCACCATCGCATGCATTGCGACTTTGCGTTCTGGGTCGGCGGTACGCGCGACAATGCAAATGATGTCGCCGAACTCGAACGTCTTCCCGGCGCTGCCGGCATCAAGGTTTTCATGGGCTCTTCCACTGGCGATCTGCTTGTCGAAGACGATGACGGGGTGCGTTCTATCCTGAAAAACACCCGCCGCCGTGCCGCTTTTCATTCAGAGGACGAATTCCGCCTGCGCGAACGCGAGGGTTTGCGCGTTCCGGACGATCCGTCTTCACACCCAATTTGGCGCGACGAGATCGCGGCGCTGCAATGTACCCAGCGTCTCGTACGCATCGCCCGCGAAACCGGCGCGCGCATCCATGTTCTCCATATTTCCACCGCAGAGGAGATCGATTTCCTCGGCAATCACAAGGACGTGGCGAGTTGCGAGGCAACGCCGCATCATTTGACCCTCGATGCCAGCCTATACGCGACGCTTGGAACGTTGCTGCAGATGAACCCGCCGGTGCGCGACGCGCGTCATCGCGACGGCGTATGGAAGGGCATCGGGCAGGGGATTGTCGACGTGCTCGGGTCCGACCACGCGCCGCACACACTTGAAGAAAAATCAAAGCCCTATCCGGCGTCGCCATCCGGCATGACGGGTGTGCAGACGCTGGTGCCGATCATGCTCGACCACGTAAACGCTGGGCGTATGTCGATCGAGCGTTTTGTTGATCTGAGCTCGCATGGCCCCAACCGCCTGTTCGGCATGGCCCGTAAAGGGCGGATCGCGGTCGGCTACGATGCCGATTTGACCGTCGTCGATATGAAACGGCGCGAAACCATCACCAATGCGCAGGTTGGGTCAAAGGCCGGCTGGACGCCTTATGACGGCAAGACGGTAACCGGTTGGCCTGTCGGCACGATCATCCGCGGTCACAAGGTCATGTGGGAAGGCGAGATCGTGACACCAAGCCAAGGCGAGCCGGTGTTGTTCGGCGAGGCGCTTCAGGGCAGATAGATTTCGGCTTTCATGAAAGTGACCGCTGCCCCCGTAATCAGCACGCGGTCACCCTCGAGCTCACAAAGCAGATGTCCGCCGCGCTTCGAGCGCTGGAACGCCGAAAGCCTGGGTTTACCGAGTTCTTCTGCCCAATAGGGCACGAGCGTGGCATGGATTGACCCAGTCACCGGATCTTCCGGAATGCCCGCATGCGGAACAAAATAACGTGAAACAAAATCGTGTTCGTCGCCCCTTGCCGTAATCACGAATCCAAAAGGATCGAGTTGGGTGATCCCCGGCAAGTCCGGAATGAAGTCGAGGACCGCCTGCTCATTCTTCAACACAACAAAGACGTTTTCGAAGTTCTGGAATGCCGATACGTGGTTGCCTCCAGTGATTTCGTTGAGCAGTGGAAGAATTTCGCCAATCGGTTCTGGCGGAAAACTTGGGAAATCAAGCTGGTATGCTGAGTTCTTCCTGTTGACGCGCAAAGCGCCGACCTTGGTCTCAAATACCAGTTCGCCCTCCACGCCCAACTCGTTTGCAAGCACATGTGCCGTCGCGAGCGTCGCATGTCCGCAGAAGTCGGCCTCGTGCACTGGCGTGAACCAGCGCAAATCCCAGCAATCCGCATTGGGCTTCACAAAGGCGGTCTCGGCCAGATTGTTCTCGCAGGCAATCGCCTGCATTGTCTCTACTGGCAACCAGTCATCGAGGACAAGCACTGCGGCAGGATTGCCGCTAAAGAGTTCGGTGGTAAATGCGTCCACCTGATACATCGTCAATGACTGCATAGATAAGATCCTTGGAGGGTGATGGCCGCCACGCTAACGAACGCCAGCCAAGGGTCAATGCGCAAAGTCGAGATGACGAAGTTTTTCAGGATTCCGCACGACGTAGATCGCCTTGATCTTGCCGTCCTCAATTTCAAGCGCAGTGGTTTGCGGAATCCCGTCACTTTCCGCTGTCACAAAGCCGGGCAGGCCATCGATGAGTCCTTCGTGCACCAATGGCGGTAAACTATAGGCTGCCCGGCGCGAAACGTCTCCGAAGAATAGGCAGACATTTGCCATTGAATGGATCGGATCGATTGCAGCGAAGCGAATTCCGCCGCCATCGGCGTAGAGAACGACATCGTCTGCCAACAGGGACTGCAGGGCCTGCATGTCGCCGGTGCGGGATGCATTGAAAAAAGCAGTGGCGATGCTTTTGCCTTGCTCATCCGAAACCGGAAAACGCGGCTTTGCTTTCTGGACGTGGTTGCGCGCTCGACTCGCGAGCTGCCTGCACGTTGCTGGATCTCGACTGATCGCCTCGGAAATCTGATTGAAATCTTGGCCGAACACGTCATGTAGAAGAAACGCTGCGCGTTCCAGGGGCGACAATCGTTCCAGCGCCATCATCAAGGTCAGGGTAATATCGCTGTCGGATTCGTCCTCGCTCGGATCGAATATGGGTTCGGGCAACCAGTTCCCGACATAAGTCTCTCTCCGAACGCGCGCGGATTTGAGATGGTCGAGACAAAGCCGCGTGATGGTGCGCACGAGGAAAGCTTCCTCACTGCGGACATCAGACCGGTCGGCCTGATGCCAGCGAATGAAGCCTTCCTGGACGATATCCTCCGCCTCCGCGACTGACCCGAGCATACGGTAGGCAATGCGGGTCAGGCGCGGTCTGAGGCGATTGAACGCCTCGGCGCTATTGTCAGGCTGCGGCACTGTCTTTTGCCACCGGATGGACAGAGCGGAAGCCGATAGCCAGGCGGTTCCACCCATTGATGGTTACGATCAACATGGACAGCTTGACGATCTCCTCCTCGGTGAACTGTTCCTTCAGCACGTCATAGACGTTGTCCGGAGCATGGGTTTTGGATATCAGCGTCAATGCTTCCGTCCAGGCCAGCGCGGCGCGTTCGCGATCACTATAGAGCGGCGATTCCCGCCATGCGTTTAGCAAATATAGGCGCTGCTCGGTCTCGCCCTTCTTACGAGCGTCCTTCGAATGCATGTCGAGGCAGAAGGCGCAGCCGTTGATCTGTGAAGCCCGCATCTTGACGAGCTCTATAAGGCTCATTTCGAGCCCGCTGCCAACAACGCTCTCTTCCATCTTGAGCATCGGCTTGATGAGTTCTTGGAAATTGTAGAGGTTCAATCTTGGTTTCATCGTCTATCTCCTTATGTGGCATTTAGTTGCCTGTACACAAGACGAGACAGCTCCGCCGAACGTGACATCCCGGCAAACTTTTTTATGAATCTTTGTAAGATCAGTCGCCGGTGACGAAAAACCGCCAGCGCCCCTTTGGCGTGATGCCAAGGCGATAGAATACATAAGTGCCGAATTGCTTCATCTCGTCGTAATCGCCTGCGGTGACGATCTGGAAGAGTTCGACCTTTTGCTTGGCATCGAGCTTGTCGAGCGGGTAGGCGAAGAAATAGGGCCAGACGTAGAGCTCGTCTGCCGTGCCGGCATCGAGGTGGACATAACCGGACTCGAGCACATCGACCAGAATAGCGAGAATTTCCTGGCCATCTGGATCGCCGGCGAGGCTTTTCAGATAGGCCAATGGATCGCCATCGATGTCTGTCAGCGAAAGCATGGTGACATCGTCGCCGGAACCGATCAGCGGACGAAGTGCTTCAATCGATCCGGACTTGGCCGCAGTCAGAATGAGCTCGCGCATTTTCTGCACCGGGAAAGGCAGTTTGGCGACGTCGTATTCGACCTGAGGCGTTGCTGCGCCTTCCTTGGCATTCGGCATGGCAGGATTATTGCTCTGCGCAGCAGCACCATCATCATCATCCGTTGCCGCTGGTGCCTGTGCGGGCTGCTCCGGCGTAGCGTTGGGCTTTTCGGGAGAGGTGGGTTGGGTCTGCGTTTCGCCAGCTGGTTTTTGTTCGGCACCGGGCTTCGCAGGTTCGGTGGCTTTGGGCAGCTCTTCTTTCTTGATCTCGCTCAAGGCGAGCTGCGTCGGCGTATCCAAGCCGGCAGCAAAAGCCGGAACGGAGAAAGCACAAACCGCTGCCGCTAGGAAAAAGGTTCCGGCGATCGCGGAAGCGGAAAAGTGCTTTTCAGGCATGCAGGATCACCAATTATTGCAGAATGCGATTAGATGAAAATTCACCCGCAGAAATACGTTCACGCAAGCCATCGAGCAAGGCCAATGCGGACACTTCGCCGTTGTCACGGATCAGTTCGGTCAATGCGGTGGCAAAAGCGGCTTCGGCCATAATTTCAGGCTCGATACCTTCAAGCGTGCCATCAGCCCAGACTTCATTCTGATATTCGATTGCAACCAGCTTTTTTTCTTCTGCAACCAACCTATCAAGGTCTGTCGATGTCATGTTCATGATATACCATCCTTGGCCGAAGCCAATTCTTAAACTACCGCTAAACAATACCATACGTTTTGTTTAAAATGCGGTTCATTGGCTTCAACAGTTAAAGCCTGGTTAATTTCCATAGCCCGATACGATCTCCGAAGAAAGCCTTGTTCCTTCGATTTGGTAGCGGTCAATCGCCGCAATCGCCTGGCTCGTGCAGGTTGAGTAAGTTTCGTTGAACGTGCGATATCCGCGATTGAAACTGGCGATCAACTTAGCCCGGCGTGCCGGGTCTGGATTCTCCGCCAGGAGCAGCGAATCCATTCGATCCCGCCACTGGTTGCTCCTTTCGCCGCAAAGATTACGCAGCGAATGGATCGATCCGAGAACCTCGGCCAAACGTAGGAGCTTTGCCTCATATAGAGGGTCGACCGCATAAGCTGGCACAGCCGTGGCGATTGCCGTCAAAAACGCTGTGATTACTATTACACGCCGCACGAGATGACCCCGAGACCAATTCCCCGAAAGGGTTGTTGCCTGAAAGCTAGGCAGCTTCAAGGCGTCCGTGGTTAATACCCTCAACTTTTAAAACCGGCAGCCAATTCATGTACGACGTCCAGAACACTCTCGGTCACGTCGAATTTCGCCATTTCCTCCACCCGGAGCCAGTGCACGGCCGCCGCATCGTCCGCAGCGATGGCTTCTCCTGTTGGATCATGCGCCAGGAAGACGGCCAGGTGGAAAGGTTTCGCTGTTGGAAATTCCGGCGTCGAGTAATCGAAGGTGACGGTCGTGAGATAAGTTACTTCTGTTGCTGTTATGCCGGTTTCTTCATGCAGTTCGCGAATTGCTGCTTCTTGCGGCATCTCGCCTTGCTCTCTCCTGCCACCCGGAAATGCCAGCCAGCCTTTTGACGGTTCGCGTGCTCGCTCCACCAAGAGGAAGGCCCGATCGCGGATGCAAACGGTCGAAACGCCGTCGACAGTTGCGGAGAGGGGAATTTGGTCCATATGTCAGGGGTAGGTGGTAAGAGAAGTTTTGACAAGGCCACCTTGACCCAGCATCTCAAATGCGGATGATCGCCACTTCCAAAAACAAATCAGGCATTGACTGCATGTGCGGACGTTTTTCACTCCTCGAAACGCCGGAAGAGATCGCGGCCTATCTCGCGCTCATGGAGCTCGAGGCGTTTCCGCCACGCTATAATATTGCGCCGACACAGCCGATCCTCATGGTGATCGCCGGTGAAACACCGCCGCCGGGCAGCAATCGGCCTGATCGCAGGGCGCTTCTGGTGCGGTGGGGATTTATTCCCGGCTGGGTAAAGGATACGGCAAACTATCCACTGATGATCAATGCTCGTTCGGAAACGGCAATCGAGAAGGCATCGTTCAAGGCCGCAATGCGTCACCGCCGTGCGCTAATCCCGGCCTCGGGTTTCTACGAGTGGCGGCGGGACGGCAACAGAAAATCGCAAGCCTATTGGGTCCGGCCCCGCAACGGCGCAACTATCGCATTCGCCGGCATCTATGAGCCGTGGGCAAATGCAGAAGGTTCCGAAATGGACACCGGCGCGATCCTGACGACAAGCGCGAGCGAGGATCTGCGTTTCATCCACGACCGCATGCCTGTTATCATAGAGCAGAAAGATTTTGCGCGGTGGCTCGATTGCAAGACGCAGGAACCGCGCCATGTCGCCGATCTTTTGAGGCCCGCTCAGGCGGATTTCTTCGAAGCGATCCCTGTATCGGACAAGGTCAACAAGGTTGACAACACAGGTTCGGAAATCCAGGAACGGTTCGTCGAGACGTCAGTCGAAGCAAAGAAGCCGGCGCGCGTCAAACCGCCCGAGCCTGACAATCAGATGAAACTGTTCTAGGCCCTTAAATCCGACTTTTCTTGAGGATATCTACCCGATGTTTTCTGCCGCTCTCTCCGGTTTTCTTCTTGGCGCGTCCCTTATTATCGCAATCGGCGCGCAGAACGCTTTCATATTGCGGCAAGGACTGCTGCGAGAACATGTATTCCTCTTAAGCCTGATTTGCGCCCTGTCCGACGCCCTGTTGATAACGGCAGGCGTCGCTGGTCTTGGGACGCTGATCGCGCAGTCGCCCACACTCATCTCAGTCGTGACGCTCGGCGGTGCCGTATTCTTGTTCTGGTATGCTTCCGTTGCCTTCCGGCGCGCGCTTCACCCCGAGGTACTGAAAGCTGCGAACACCGGCAACGGCAATTTGAAAGTGGCGATCGGCACCGTTCTGGCGCTGACCTTTCTCAACCCGCATGTCTATCTTGATACGGTCGTTCTGCTTGGCGGCCTGTCGGCTCGCTTTGAAGGTTGGAACCGTGCGGCCTATGGCGCAGGCGCCGCACTGGCGTCCTTCATATGGTTCTTCGGCCTCGGCTATGGCGCGAGGCTGTTGCAGCCGATTTTTGCAAAGCCGGCCGCGTGGCGCGTACTTGACGTTTTGATCGGCCTCGTCATGGCCGGCATTGGTTTAAGTCTGTTAGTCCGTTTCCTGAACAATTGAAGCAAACTTCAATTGTGGGCGTTGGCGAACGGTGCTGAGAACGGCTGCAAGGATCGCAGCTGGCCCGATCGCGCGGTATTGCGAGGTAAGATGATCGGCGCGGGCGCTTTCGCGCGGCTTTGCCGTTTGCTGGGCATCGGTCATGGGTTTGGTCCTTTTATTCCCCTAAAGTCTAAGGCATCAGGATTCCCGTTCAAATTGGCCGGAAAGAAGGCACTTTCCGGGAGGATTTTGGGCTATTCGGTTAATTTGGATTAACCATCGTAAAGTCGGCAAAAATGCAACACCGCGTCTTTGGCGGGAGCGCTTGACGATTTGCCCGCACTCGATCATAAATGCCCGCATGAAAACGTCGCCCGTAACGATTATTATTACCTGTCGGATTATTATCAGCTAGCGCTCGCTGGCCCGGCCGTTTTCGTCTCAAAAATCCTGATAAAGATGCAAAACGCACCGGTCGCCAGACCAGCGCGATGATATGCGTTTTGACGATGAACCCCGAATTTTGAGATCCAGGACATGCCGCAGGTACTGAAGCTGTACAACACGCTCACGCGCACGAAGGAGACCTTTGTGCCGATCGATCCGAATAATGTGCGCATGTATGTCTGCGGCCCGACCGTCTATGACTATGCGCACATCGGTAATGCCCGGCCGGTTATCGTCTTCGACGTGTTGTTTCGGTTGCTTCGTCATATCTATGGCGAAAGCCATGTGAACTACGTTCGCAACATCACCGACGTCGACGACAAGATCAACGCTCGCGCCGCCCGCGACTATCCGGACCTGCCTTTGAATGAAGCGATCGGCAAGGTCACCGAAGCAACGAACGAGCAATTCCAGGCGGATGTGGCAGCGCTCGGCAATCTGCAGCCTTCGTCTCAACCACGCGCGACCGAATATATTGCTGAAATGGCGGCGATGATCGATCGCCTCGTCGAGCGTGGCGTCGCCTATGTGGCCGACAGTCACGTCTTGTTTTCCCCATCGGCGATGAATGCCGCCAAAGGCCCCCGCTACGGATTGCTCTCCCGCCGATCATCTGACGACATGATTGCCGGTGCGCGCGTCGACGTTGCCTCTTACAAACGAGACGAGATGGATTTCGTTCTGTGGAAGCCCTCCAAGGAAGGGGAGCCGGGCTGGCCGTCGCCTGCGGGTATCGATGGTCTCGGTCGCCCGGGCTGGCATATCGAGTGCTCGGCCATGTCGATGGCGAAGCTGCTTGAGCCATTTGGTGGCGGGTTGCAATGCGACGATCCGATGAAGAACATTTTCGACATCCACGCCGGTGGCATCGATCTGGTGTTCCCTCACCATGAAAACGAGCTCGCCCAGTCCTGCTGCGCCTTTGGCACCGACCGGATGGCCAATGTCTGGATGCACAACGGCTTCCTGCAGGTTGAGGGCCAGAAAATGGCCAAAAGCACCGGTAATTTCGTGACGATCCATGAATTGCTGGCGACTGACACCTTCGGTGGCCGTAAATGGCCGGGGGAAGTGCTGCGCCTTGGCATGCTCATGACCAACTATCGCGAGCCGATCGATTTCAGTGTCAGAAAGCTGGAGGAGGCAGAGAACATCCTCGCCAAAGCTCGCGAATATGTGGGCGATGCCGGCGTTGGTGTCGTTCCGGATGAGGCTGTCGATATCCTGTCGGACGACCTCGCAACGCCAGGCCTTGTCAATTGGCTGGCGTCGATCAGGAAGTCGCGCGTCCTCGATCCTGAGGCGTATCGTGCTGTGTTCGCGCTGCTAGGCATTGATCTGAGCGTAGAAAGCGTCTCACGCGAGCTCGAGAATGAAATCGAAGCCAAGATCCGCAATCGCCTCTCTTTGCTTGCAGCCAAGAGTTTCCCTGAGGCCGACCGCATCCGCGATGAGTTGCTGGAAAAGGGCGTTCAATTGAAGGACGGAAAAGATCCCGCTACCGGCGAACGTGTCACGACCTGGGAGATAAAGCGATGAGTCTGGATAACAAGCCCGTCTACACTGGCGGTTGCCAATGCGGTGCGATCCGCTTTCGCGTGGAGGGTGCACTCGGTGACGCATCGATCTGTCATTGCCGCATGTGCCAAAAGGCCTTCGGCAACTTTTTCGCGCCCCTGACATCAGTGCGCGGCACGGATTTTGAGTGGACACGGGGCGAGCCCAAGCGGTTTCAATCGTCTAATCACGTCAAGCGGGGTTTTTGCGCGAACTGCGGAACCCCGTTGACCTATGAAGCACCGGACGGTGTGGCACTTGCTATCGGTGCATTCGATGAACCTGAAGAATTGGCGCCCACCCTTCAGTGGGGCGTCGAAGACAAACTGCCTTACGTTGATGATCTGTCAAAACTCCCCGGATACACATCTGACAGCGACGCGGAATCGGTGGAATTCCTCAAAACGATGATATCCTATCAGCACCCCGACCATGACACGGAACAGTGGCCGCTATTGGGGTCGCGAGGGGAGGCGGGCGAGTGACAAAAGAACGGATCTATCTCTTCGACACGACATTGCGCGATGGCCAACAGACGCCTGGTATCGACTTTTCAGTTGAGGACAAGAAAGTCATTGCATCCATGCTGGATGAGTTTGGCTTCGACTATGTCGAGGGCGGCTATCCGGGAGCGAACCCGACCGACACCGCCTTCTTCGCCGAAAAGCGTACGAAGCATGCAAAATTCGCAGCTTTCGGCATGACCAAACGCGCCGGCGTCTCGGCCTCCAATGATCCCGGACTTGCAGCACTCATCCGTTCGCCAGCTGACACCATATGCTTTGTCGCCAAAAGCTGGGACTATCATGTTCGCGTAGCGCTCGGCTGCACGAATGAAGAGAACCTTGAGTCCATCGATGCTTCCGTTCGTACTGCAGTTGAGGCAGGCAAGGAAGCCATCGTCGATTGCGAGCACTTCTTCGATGGCTATAAGGCTAACCCGGAATACGCGCTCGCCTGCGCCAAGACCGCCTACAGTGCAGGAGCCCGCTGGGTCGTGCTGTGCGATACCAACGGCGGCACGCAGCCCGCGGAAGTCACCGAAATCGTCCGTGCCGTGACGAAACACATCCCCGGCAACCATCTCGGCATCCACGCCCATAATGATACGGAGCAGGCAGTCGCCAACTCGCTTGCTGCGATCGATGCGGGTGTCCGCCATGTGCAAGGCACACTCAACGGTATCGGTGAGCGTTGCGGTAACGCCAATCTGGTGACGATCATCCCGACACTGATGCTGAAACCGAGTTGGGCGAACCGTTTCGAAACCGGCATCGGCCTCGAGAAACTCCAAGGGCTTTCCCGCCTGTCGCGCAGTTTCGACGAATTGCTCAACCGCGCACCCAATGCGCAGGGTGCGTTCGTCGGCGCGTCGGCATTTGCAACCAAGGCCGGCATTCATGCGTCAGCCCTGATCAAGGAACCGGCAACTTATGAACATGTACCACCGGAAACGGTCGGCAATCGTCGCAAGGTCATGGTTTCGGACCAAGGGGGCAAATCGAATTTCATCAATGAACTTGAACGTCGCGGCATTCCGGTGGCCAAGTCGGATCCGAGGCTCGATACGCTGATCGCGCTGGTCAAGGAACATGAGTCCGAGGGCTACGCCTATGAAGGCGCTGATGCCAGTTTTGAGCTCTTGGCGCGACAGACGCTCGGCACTGTCCCCGAGTTCTTCAAAGTCGACTCCTTCCGCTGCATGGTCGAGCGGCGCTTCGATGCAAATGGCAACATCAAGACCGTCTCGGAGGCCGTTGTCCGTATGGAGGTCGATGGTGAGACGCGGATGTCCGTCGCTGAGGGGCATGGACCGGTCAACGCACTCGATCTGGCGTTGCGCAAGGACATGGGCCGATATCAGGACGAGATCGCTGATCTGGTGCTAGCGGATTTCAAGGTGCGGATATTGAACGGCGGCACCGAGGCCATCACCCGCGTGCTCGTCGAGTCGACCGATTCCAGCAATGTGCGCTGGTGGACGGTCGGTGTTTCGGACAATATCATCGACGCGTCCTTCCAGGCGCTAATGGATTCCATCGTCTATAAATTGATGAAAAATCGGGATTTGGCGGGAAAAATAGCGGCCGAATAGAGAGTTTTCTGTAGTTTTAGGGACGATATGTCCCAAAATTGTGCGAAAACATCAAACGACTTGATCGATTGATCAGTCGAATTTAATAGACGGCATGCCGCGCGCGGACTACGACTTCGCACCATGACCCAACAAATCGATAGCAATCGAGCCGTAGCCGGTAACCATTCGACATCCGATGCTTTCGTTGGAATGTCGGATGGAAAGAAGGGCTTTATTTTTGCCCTTTGTGCTTATCTGTTGTGGGGCATCCTGCCATTCTATTTGAAATCGGTCGCGCATATACCAGCGCTGGAAGTGGTGGCCCACCGTATTGTCTGGTCGGTTCCCATTGCCGTCGTACTGCTTTGGTGGCTTGGGTTGCTTGGCGATCTGAGGGTCGCCTTCACGACCCCGCGCATGCTGGCGATGGCTATATTGACCGCCAGTCTGATCACCGTGAACTGGGGCACGTACGTCTGGGCCATCGGCAATAATCACACTGTAGATACAGCGCTGGGCTATTACATCAATCCGCTGGTGAATGTGGTCCTTGGTGGCATCTTCCTGTCCGAACGCCTTTCGAAGGCGCAAATGGTTGCCATAGCTTTGGCAGCATGCGCGGTCATTCTGTTGACGGTGTCGTCCGGTGGTCTCCCGTGGATTTCACTCGTCCTCGCGTTCAGCTTTGGCTTTTATGGTTTCTTTCGCAAAACCTTGCCGATCGGTGCCATCCAGGGTTTCACGCTCGAGGTTCTAATACTTTCCGTTCCCTCGCTCGGTTTCATTGCTTGGACCCTGACGCAGAACACCAGCCACTTCACCAATGGCGCGCCGCACGACACGGGTTTGTTGCTGTTTGCAGGGCTTGCAACCGCTGTGCCGCTTATCTTCTATGCCCTTGGCGCCAAGCTCCTGCGCTATACGACCATTGGTTTGATGCAATATATTGCGCCGACGATCGTGTTCTTCATTGCAATCTTTGTCTTCGACGAGCCGTTCTCGCATGTACAGCTCATTGCATTCGGTCTGATCTGGTCAGCCCTTGCGATCTACACCTGGTCAATGGTGTATGAGGCGCGAAAGCTGCGATTGGCACCGGCGCATTAGTTTCGCGATCCGCCGATCTTTCTCACGACGAGATAGACCATACCGGAAATACCGAGTGCCAAGGCAGTAATAAGCCAGAATCCATGTGTACTTTCCGCAAGCGGCAGTCCACCGGTATTCATGCCGAAAAGGCCGCTTATGACAGTGCTCGGCAAAAGGACCGCGGTCATCACCGACAGGACATATAGAAACCGGTTTGACTGATCCGTCAGTTTCGCCAGGAGTTCGTCCTGAAGCAGGCGTGCCCGCTGCTGCAGTTGTTCACCTTCCGCATGCAACGTTTCCGCGCGGCGCGACAAGCCTTCGATCAGATCGTCCAATTCTTCGGGAAAAACCCGGCGATCGGCGTGATCAATATGACGGAATAGACCTGTCGCCGCCGTGAGATAGCGGTGAAACACAACGATCTGACGCCGGACAGGCACGAGACGTTCCCGCTCGCCCTGCCAGTTCTCGCCGACGATATGATCCTCGATGGAATCCAGGGTTTCCGAGAGTTTGGTGATCTCTATTTTTAGAAGATCGAGAAAACGCCGGAAGATGGCGTTGAACAGCGCGATCGGCGATTTCGGCTTTACCTTGCCGCCGAGAATAGCCTGACGTACATCGTCGACGGATTGAAGGGGGTGACGGCGTCCGCTGATGAAGAAGCGTTCGTTGAAAGCGAAGCGAAAGTAACCAAGCTCCCGCGGATCGCCATAGTGCTTGTGCTGCAAATCCGGCAATTCACCATAAAGCCAACCCTCTTCATAGGTGATCTGATACTGGTCGCCGGGAGAGAGGAATGCTTCCCGCACAACTTCCGGCAGGCTTTCGTCGGTTTCGAGATTGCGCCTTGCCCGCGCATCGGCAAGGCCGTAGCTTTTCCAAACCCACGCACTTTCTGCTGCTCCGGCATGTGCGGATGGCAATAGTGTGCCGTCGTCGCGGAAGCTGTGGGCGATGACAAACTCATCACTTTGGATGAGGGGGGCGTTGCTTGGGGGATCGGGGGTAATATTGTCCGCCATGAGATCCCTTCTGCTTGCTACAGCCGCTCTATGATTGCTTCATTGCCTTCCCGGTCACCTCGTGCAGCAGCGTTGAGGATGGCGGGTACGATATCCTCCGGCTTCTCTACCACAAGCGGATTGACCAAATGTGACGTGTGCACGAAACCCTCGGCTTTCATGTGCTCGATGAGGGCCAGCATCGGATTCCAAAATCCGTTGATGTTGGCGAAGACCATAGGCTTCCGATGACGGCCGAGTTGCGCCCACGTCATGATCTCGACGATCTCTTCCACAGTGCCGATACCGCCGGGCAAGGTAACGAACGCGTCCGAACGCTCGAACATCTTATGCTTGCGCTCATGCATGTCTTCAGTAACAATAAGCTCTGAAAGCTGGCCAAGCGCGTGTTCGGTGGCCTCTTTGTTCATCAGGAATTTAGGAATAATTCCTGTGACTTTGCCACCCGCAGACATGACTCCGTCTGCAACTGCGCCCATAATGCCTTTGGTGCCGCCACCATAGACGAGCTCAAGCCCATGCTCAGCAATTGTTTGGCCGAGAAGCTTGCCGCTTTGTTTGTAAATCGGGTCGCGGCCCGGCGAGGAGCCGCAGTAGACACAAATGGATCGAATCTTGCTCATACAATGAGTGGTGCCTTGCACATCACAAAACGTCAAGTCGGTACAAATGCGAGACAAAAGTTTCATACGCCGGCTTTATGGATACGTCGAAAGAATGGGTCTGAATCTAAAGGGTTTTCTTGTAGCTTGGCAGAAAAGACGGTAGAGCAAAAGGAACAATAGGATCGGGGAACGATGTTCGAGAATAAATTTGCGCTTTTGGGATTTGGTACTGTCGTTGCTGCTGGTCTGGTTGCGGCCTATGTTGGCTTGATGCCGGGCAAGCCCGTTTTGGAGCAACCGGCTCCTGTGATGAGCGGAACGGTGCAGACACAGCCTGCAGCGCCCTCGGCAAATTCCGAACCTCAAATTCAGTCCCTGACAACCGTACCGGATACAGAAGTTGCTTCCGGACAGGTTTCGACTCCGCCGCCAGCGACGGCAAATAATGGCGCGCCTACTTTCGATGTTCTACGCGTCGATCCCTCAGGCACTATCGTCATCGCCGGCAACGCCGCAAAAAATGCGACGGTTGACCTTTTATCGCGTTCAAGCGTCATCGGCACGACCAAATCGGCTGAGAATGGTGATTTTGTTATCGCGCTGGATAATCCGCTGAAGCCGGGCGACTACCAGCTTGTCTTGCGTTCGACAACACAAGACGGCAGCGCCATGACTTCACTTGAGACGGCGATAGTTTCCATTCCAGAGTCAAAGACTGGTCAGGTGTTGGCTCTTGTTGAACAATCCGGCCAGCCAAGCCGTATGATTACAAAGCCCGAGCCGGTGGAACCCGCACCTTCATCCACCCAGCCAACAACAGTTGCTGCACCCAAGGGTAACAAGCCGGGCATCGCTCCCGCAGAGAAAGCGTTGATCACGGTCGAGGCTGTCGAGCTTGAAGGCAGCAAGATTTTCGTCGCTGGTAATGCCCAAGCGGGCTCCGCGGTAAAGGTCTACGCAAATTCCACTCTGCTTGGAACGACAAAAACAGCACCTAATGGCCGGTTTTTGGTACAGACTGTTCAGCAGCTGGCTGTCGGTGACTATATCATCCGTGCTGATATGCTGGGCAAGGATGGCGTGACGGTCGTGGCCAGAGCCGCGGTTCCGTTCAAGCGCGAGGCTGGCGAGCGTGTCTCGGCTGTCGCACAGGCAACTCCTGGTGCCGATACGCAGACCGAGACTGGTGCGATTGTACCACAAACCGACGGACAGGCGCCGCAAGTCGCTGAAGCCGGCACGCCACTGCAGAACGTCGATGGATCGGTGATCATCCGCCGTGGTGACAGTCTTTGGCAGATTTCACGCCGTACCTATGGTGCTGGCATGCGCTACACCACTATCTATTTGGCTAACAAGGAACAGATCCGCAATCCGGACATGATTTACCCCGGGCAGATCTTCGCATTGCCAGAAAAAGATAAACCTTTAGTTCAATAGAAAAGACGGGCTGTTAACGCCCGTTTTCGAAAAAAAGAATCGCAATTTCTCCTTGCATCAGAAAATTATATCGTTTATCGCCGATGAACGATGAAATGCACGGGCTCGTTCCAACATCATTCTGATGCCAATTCAGCGCGCATACTTGCCGCGTTGGCACATCCAGCGCGCTTGCGCATTATCCGCCAGCTCGCATGCCTTGATGCTTCGTGTTGCAAGGATATCGTCGCCGGGCTTGATCTGGCACAATCGACCGTATCGCAGCATTTGAAGGTTCTCGTCGATGCCGGTCTTGTCCGCTACAAGCAGTCCGGCCAGAGCTCTCATTACAGCATCGATCCGGCAGCGTTTGCCAGTATAGCCGCACTCGTGAACGACATGGCCCGCCTTTGCTGCTCACCAGAAACAATCATCGGGGAAACGCAAGCGTTGCCCGAACTCGAAATTGCCTTCAAGGATTGACAGTGGCCAATAAAACCGTCTCAGACGAGTCTGGAAAAACCCTTCAGACCATTCGTAACCTCTGGCCTTATATGTGGCCGATGGAACGCCCTGATTTAAGAATGCGGGTCGTCTGGGCTTCCGTGTATCTGATCATCTCGAAGGTGGTCCTGATCCTCGTTCCTTATTTCTTCAAATGGGCGACGAATGCCTTGAACGGGAAATTCGAGGCATCTGATCTGGTGCCGGCACTTCTCGTCGGTCCTCTCATGCTGGTGGCAGCTTATAATGCAGCACGTATCGTGCAGGCGGGTTTAAACCAGCTGCGCGATGCACTCTTTGCCAGCGTCGGCCAATATGCCGTACGAAAGCTTGCCTATAAGACCTTCATACATATGCACGAATTGTCGCTGCGCTTCCACGTCGAACGCCGTACCGGCGGTCTTTCGCGCATCATCGAACGCGGAACGAAGGGCATCGAAACCATCGTTCGCTTCACCATCTTGAATACAGCGCCGACGATCATCGAGTTCCTGATGACGGCGGTGATTTTCGCCGTGACATACGGAATGTCCTATTTGGCAGTCGTGGTGGCGACCGTGTGGCTCTACACATGGTTCACGGTAAGAGCCAGTGATTGGCGCATCGGCATTCGCCGGGACATGAACGCCTCTGACACGGACGCCAACTCCAAGGCAATCGACTCGCTGCTCAACTATGAAACTGTCAAATATTTCGGCAATGAGAATATGGAGGCCGGCCGTTTTGATGCTGCCATGGCGCGCTATGAGATTTCGGCGACACGCATCTGGACGTCGCTTGGCTGGCTCAACTTTGGACAGGCGGTGATTTTCGGCATCGGCATGGCGGTCATGATGATCATGTCGGGCAGGGAGGTGATTGCGGGTACGCAGACATTGGGGGATTTTGTCTTCATTAATGCAATGCTGATGCAGTTGTCCGTTCCGCTCAACTTTATCGGCTTTATTTATCGCGAAGTGCGTCAGGGTCTGACGGACATCGAGCAGATGTTCGACCTGCTCGATGTCGAGCAGGAAGTGATGGACAGGCCGGATGCCAAGCCGCTGGTGATCGACCGCGGGGCCGTGCGTTTCGACAACGTACAGTTCGCCTATGATCCGAAGCGCCCGATCCTGAAAGGCGTCAGCTTTGAGGTTCCCGCAGGCAAGACCGTAGCGATTGTTGGGCCTTCCGGTGCGGGAAAATCTACCCTGTCGCGCCTGCTGTTCCGCTTTTACGACATCCAGAAAGGCTCGATCACCATCGACGGCCAGGATATCCGTGACGTGACGCAAGACAGCTTGCGATCGGCTATCGGCATGGTTCCGCAAGATACTGTCCTCTTCAACGACACCATCGCCTATAATATCCGCTACGGTCGCATCACTTCGACGGAGGCCGAGATGCGCAATGCGGCGGAGCTTGCACAGATAGGACCTTTTATTGAAACGTTGCCCGAAGGCTACGACGCCATGGTGGGAGAGCGCGGACTCAAGCTTTCCGGCGGCGAAAAGCAGCGCGTGGCGATTGCAAGAACGATTTTGAAAGCTCCGCCTATTCTGATCCTGGATGAGGCGACATCAGCGCTCGATAGCGCCACCGAGCATGAGATTCAGTCCGCGCTTGATCTTGTCAGTCGCAACCGCACGACATTGGTTATCGCTCATCGGCTTTCAACCATCATCGGTGCGGATGACATTATTGTCCTGAAAGATGGAGTTATCGCCGAGCGCGGCACCCATGCGAAACTTTTGGCCAAGAGGGGCCTCTATGCCTCCATGTGGAATCGTCAACGCGAGGCTACGGAAGCTGAGGAGCGTTTGCGCCGCGTACAGGAGGAAGACGACCTTGGCGTTATCGTGCGTGGAAAGCCCGCTATGCCCGCTTGAATGGTTTGCTCCAGCTGCCAATCTCCGATAAGTAACGCGCGACTTGTCTTGGAGCGCTCGCCGCTTCATGGACGATGAGCTGCGGGCACAACCAGGAATAAATTAATGAGTCTTGTCGATTCCATACGCAACACCTTGGTACCTGTCCATCGGGAGGGGTACCCCTTCATCGCCGGTTTTGCCGTAGCGACGATCGTCCTCGGCTATTTTTGGGAACCGCTGTTCTGGATCGGTCTCATCCTCACTGCTTGGTGCATTTACTTCTATCGTGACCCGCAGCGCGTGACCCCGACCGATGACAAGCTGGTGATCAGTCCGGCAGATGGCATCGTGTCGGCTGTGGGGCCCGCCATCCCGCCGCGCGAGCTTGGTCTTGGCGACAAGGAGATGACCCGGATATCCGTGTTCATGAATGTCTTTTCCTGCCACATCAACCGCGCCCCGGTGCGCGGCCGAATAACAACGATCGTGCACAAGCCGGGCAAGTTCCTGAACGCCGACCTCGACAAGGCCAGCACTGAGAATGAGCGCAACAGCCTTTTGATTGACGGTCCAAATGGTGAGATCGCCGTCGTGCAGATTGCCGGGCTTATAGCGCGCCGCATTGTCTGCTGGGCCGACGAAAACACTGCCATTTCGATCGGCGAGCGGTTCGGTCTCATCCGCTTTGGCTCTCGCGTCGATGTTTATCTGCCGCAGGGCTTTACGCCGCGCGTTGCGATCGGCCAGACTGCGGTCGGCGGCGAATCCGTCATCGCCGAATTCGGTGGCGCGGCAAGCGCTCCGTTGGTCCGGATCAGTTGAGGCAGGGCGCATGACCGAGACCGAAGTCGATCCATTGTTTGACGAGAAGCCGCAGACTGCCGGACCGGTTGGCCGGCGCATTCCCATGCGATATCTCGCGCCCAATGTCATTACCGTTCTGGCCATCTGCGCCGGACTGACGGGTATCCGGCTGGCGTTCGAGAATCGTTTCGAACTGGCAGTGTCCATGGTGCTCCTCGCGGCATTTCTCGACGGGATCGACGGACGCATCGCCCGTATGATGAAGGGCTCCACTAAATTCGGCGCACAGATGGATTCGCTGGCCGACATCGTCAATTTCGGTGTCGCTCCGGCGCTGGTCCTCTACGCCTATATGCTGGATCAGGCGCGCTCCTTCGGCTGGATAGCTGCACTGCTGTATTGCATCGCATGTTGCCTGCGTTTGGCGCGCTTCAACGTGATGCTAGACGTCGTCGGCAAGCCGCTCTGGCAGAACAATTTTTTCACCGGCGTACCGGCTCCGGCAGGAGCCATGCTCGTCATGCTACCGGTCTATCTCGGCTTTCTGGGTCTCGCGCCAACGCGCGCGATCGCCTTTGCCGCCGCAGCCTATACCGTCGGTGTCGCAGTGCTGATGATCAGCCGCCTGCCGGTCTACAGTGGCAAGGCCGCAGGAACGAGGCTGCGTTCGGACTGGGTCATGCCCACATTCCTGTTCATCGTGGTCTACGTGGCATTCCTGATGAGCTACACGTGGCAAACGCTGACGCTTACAACAATCGCCTTCTTCATCACACTACCGTTCAGTGCAAGGGCATGGAAGCGCTACGAAGCAGCAGATCGCGCCGCTTTGGCAAATACTGAAAGTGCTGGTTCCGAAACCCCTTCCTGATTTCGGAACCAATCTGCTTTCACTGCTCGGCTTCGATCAGATTTTTGCGGAAGAAGGCCAGGATTTCCGCGTTGAACTGCTTGTGAAAAGCAACCCGATCAAAGCCTGCCATGTCGGTGCACAGCTCAGGCTCACCGGAGTTTCCCACGAGTTTCGCGAATTCCTGGCTGCACGGTGGAAGAAAAGAGAAATGACCAGAGTTCGGCACGATGCGATAGTCTGGCTTGGCAGGCAGGTTATGCGCAACCGTTGCGGCATCTTTGGGTGATAAACCGTCTCCACCATATTCGGATGCCCATAACTGGACAGGAACCGTTACTTTCCCCAAGCCTTCGGCGGTAAATAGGCTGCCGCCCGCGGGGTCGACCAATACCGCAGCTTTGATCCGCGGATCACCTACCAAAGGCGCAATTGCCGAGCGGCGAATTTGGTCGCAAAAGCGGTTTCCCGGGTAGGTCGGGCAATTATCAAGCAGCAATTTCCAGTCGGGGTTGCCGCCAATCATGGCGAGGCCAGTGAAGCCGCCTCTTGAAAACCCGAAAACGCCGATTCGCGCCGGATCGATCTGCGATGCGTTTGACCAGCCGTCCAGCATGAAATCGACCAGCCTTGTCATGTCGACAGGGCGCTGGGTCATGGAGGCTATATCGTTCAGATCTCTCGTTTTCGATTGGCCGCTATCCCGTGGATGATTGATGGCCGCGACTACAAATCCTGCATCGGCAAGCATTTCAGCAAGTGCATGATAGTTGCCCGACCAACCTCCTACACCATGCGAGATCACGATGAGCGGACGTTTTTCACCTGTGAGTGGGCAGTCTTGGACAGCGGTCGAATAGTCAAAGCCGATTTCTACCCTTGTCGGTTTGCCAACACATGGGTACCAGACGGTAGCCGTCAGAACTGGTTCACGATCGTTGGAAGGCACCTCGATGAATTTGAGACCTGCGGCGTGCGCTGGTTGAAACGTGCTAAAAGCAGCAATGGCAAGGACTGCTGCGAGCTTGAGAATTTTCATGATTGATCCCTCATTTGGATGTCGTTGATGATGATTGAAGGCGCTACCGGATCGTGGCGCGGACATACTCGCTCCTGATCTCGATTGACGGTTTTGCCCCGGGCGTGCTTTCGCGCTTGCTGTCGATGAACGAGGCCTTGGCATCGATCACGTAGCTGATGGGCGTATCCTTGACGAAGCTGAAGCTTGCGTCCAAGGCATGCGAATCCAGCCGGATCGTCTCGCTGTGGTTCGTCCGGTCGAACCGCATGTCGCTGCGGACTGCATCGCCCTTGATGTCGAGGCTTGATGCATAGCCGTCCAGAGAGAAATCGGCGGCATTGCCGCTGACGGTAATGCTGCGATACTCGCCGGACAATTTTGCGTAAAGCGCTTGCTGCTGGATGTTGATATCGCCGTTCTTCGGCAGATTGACGTTAATGCGCACTTCGCAATCGGAAAGACTTATCAGAGGCGATTCCGCAACGTGGATCAGCAATGTCTGATCTTTCACTTCCGTTGTCGTATCTGTTTCGCACGCGTTCGAAAACCAGCTCGAATACCAGTTCGAAAACCAGCCCGATCGGTTGCCGGAGATAATTGCTGCGTAGGGCTGCGTGTCCGTGGTGGTGAACTCGACGCGGCTTGCCTCACCCGTTATGGCGACCGTTTTGATGTTGTCGAGCGGCTTGCTTGGCTCGGCACTGGCCGCAACGGGCGTGAGTGTGGTTAGAATCAATATCAATGAAGCGAAAAAACCGGGCATCATGTTCTCCTGAGATTCAGCGCCATTGTCAGCGCTGCCTCAAGAAGCGGGATAGTGCCGGTATTTTCGACCTCGATTGCATTTCAGGTCGTCCGCGATCGCAATTCAGAACATAGTAACGTTCCGAATTACATGGCTCTTGACGATGATCTTTGTTCCGTTGCCCTTTGTCGTTGCGTTGCTGCTTTTCATCCTTCTGATCCAGATGATCAGACGGCGGGAAGTGACTGTTTCGAATCCGTTTTTCTTTAGCCTGATTGCTGCCTACGCCCTGCAATCGATTGTCATTGGTCTGCGTTGGGGCTACGATCTTAGGGAAGTGTTGCCGGTCCAGGCCGTGCTTGCAGCCGCTATAGCATCGCTGGCCTGGCTCAGCTTCGAGGGCTTGCGTACCGGGCGCTCTCCCTTAAAGCGGCCTCTATTGTGGCTGCACGCGCTGCCGCCATTGCTTGTGGCGGCACTGGTCGCGTTCTGGCCCGCACCAATCTCTCTCGTGCTCATTCTGATCTTTGCGGGCTATGGCGTTGCGCTTACATGGCTGGCAGCGGCGGGTCCCGATGCTCTTGCCGCGTCGCGCCTCGATGGCGTTATCAACTCACATCGCGCGTTGCAGGTTACAGCTTTCGCCATCGCTGCCTCGGCGGTGATCGATGTCATTATCAGCCTCGACTTCGCGCAGTCCGGCGGCATTCATTCCGGCCAGATTGTCGCCATTGGCAACGTGCTTGCTTTGCTGGTTTTGGGTGCAGCGGCAACTGTGGCGGGTACCAACCAGTCATCGGCTGACGTTGAGGTCGAGGACAACGAGAGCACAAGCCAACCAAGTGCTGAGGATACGCAAATAGCAGCCTCTCTCGACGATCTGATGCAATCGCGAACGCTCTATCGCGATGTCGATCTCAATCTCAACCGGCTTGCCCGGAAAATGGGCCTATCGGCCCGGCAAGTATCGAGTGCGGTCAACCGCGTCAAGTCGATGAGCGTTTCGCAATATGTTAATGATTACAGGGTGAGGGAAGCTTGTCGCTCGCTCGCCGACACATACGAACCGATCACGCGGATCATGTTCGATGCCGGCTTTCAGACGAAGTCGAATTTCAATCGCGAGTTCCTGCGTGTGACCGGCATGAGCCCGAAGGCGTGGCGTGGCCGGGCTTCTGTCGCAAACGAGAAGGCGGAAAAGATCATCCGCCTCGTTGGTTAGCTCGGGTCGTTATAGCTCAGCAATCTGTCGTCGCGCACGTCGTAAAGCGTGCCGGTCACATCCAAGGCTGGATCGCAAAGCAGGACGATCTTTGCGGCGACTTCCGCCGGCGTGGGCAAGGTCTCAGGATCTTCGCCCGGCATAGCCTGCGCGCGCATGGCGGTCCGGGTTGCCCCGGGGTCGACGGAATTGATGCACAGGCGCGTCTGTTGCGATTCCTCGGCCCAGGTCCGCGCCATCACTTCCACAGCGGCCTTGGAAGCGGCGTAGGGTCCCCAATAGGCACGAGCAGTATGTGCCACGCTCGACGTTAGCAGGATGGCGCGCCCAGCGTCAGACAGCTTGAGGAGCGGATCAGTGGTGCGGATCAGGCGCCAGACGCTCGTGACATTAATTGCCATCAACCGGTCGAAGACTTTCGCCTCCACATGTCCGATTGGCGAAATCGTTCCGAGAATGCCCGCATTGGCGACCATGATGTCAAGCTTGCCCCAGCGCTCATGGATGGAACCGCCAAGCCGGTCGATGGCGGGCATGTCAGTGAGATCCAAGGGAACCAGCGTTGCGGTTCCGCCTGCTGCCTTGATTTCGTCGTCGAGTTCCTCAAGCCCGCCCACCGTGCGGGCGACGGCAATGACGTGGGCGCCGCGTGCAGCGAGTTCTTTGGAAAGCGAATAGCCAATGCCACGGGATGCGCCGGTGACAAGCGCAAGCTTGCCGTCCAGCCGAAAACTGCCGTCAGAAATCATAGAGTGAACTCAACCGTTATTTGCGAGAAGCGAGAACTGGCGAACGTTACTCGCCCCATCCTTGTCGAGAAGCCGCGTCGGATAATCGCCAGTGAAATAGTGATCGGTGAAAAGCGGTGAGCGCGGATCGCGGGGAGCCCCGCTGACGGCCTTGTAAAGCCCATCGATGGACAGGAATGCCAGGGAATCCGCACCGATATAATCGCACATCGCATCAAGATCCGCATACTGGTTGGCCAGAAGCTTGTCCGCATCGGGGGTGTCGATGCCGTAGAAATCCGGATGGAAGATCATCGGACTGGCAACGCGGATGTGAACTTCACTCGCACCTGCATCGCGTATCATCTGCACGATCTTGACCGAAGTCGTACCGCGCACGATGGAATCATCCACAAGCACAACGCGTTTGCCTTCAATGACGGCACGATTAGCCGAATGCTTCAGCTTTACGCCGAAGGCGCGGATCGATTGGGTTGGCTCAATGAATGTGCGGCCGACATAATGGTTGCGAATGATGCCAAGCTCGAAGGGAATACCGCTTGCCTGGGCAAAGCCAATGGCCGCTGGAGTTCCCCCATCCGGAACTGGAACCACCACATCGGCTTCGAGTGGTGCTTCCTTGGCAAGGTTGATGCCCATGTTCTTACGGGCAGTGTAGACATTGCGCCCACCGACGACCGAGTCCGGACGGGCGAAGTAAACGTATTCAAACAAGCAAAGCCGTTCGCGCTTCGGGTTCTGCGGCTTGTATGTATCGATGCTGATCGAGCCATCAGCCTGGATTTCACAGACCACCACTTCGCCGTTTTCGATATCGCGGACGAACTTCGCACCGATAATGTCGAGCGCGCAGGTTTCGGAAGCAAAAATCGGCTTGCCATCGAGTTCACCCATGACGAGCGGGCGAATGCCGATCGGGTCACGCGCAGCGATGAGCTTGGTGCGGGTGAGGGCGAGCATCGCATAACCGCCTTCCATCTGGCGGATCGCGTCGATGAAGCGATCGCTGGATGAGGCGTGGCGTGAACGAGCAATAAGATGCAATACGACTTCCGTATCGGAATTGGACTGGCAGATGGCGCCATCGGCTATCAGCTGGCGGCGCAGGGTGAGGCCGTTGGTGAAATTGCCATTGTGGGCAATGGCGATGCCGCCGACCTCAAGTTCGGCCAGAAGCGGCTGCACGTTGCGCAGAACCGTGTCGCCGGTGGTCGAATAGCGTACATGGCCGATCGCCCGGTCGCCGGGCAGTTGTGCAAGGGTTGCCGGATTGGTGTAGTGGTCCCCGACGAGACCCATACGGCGTTCCGAACAAAACTGTTTCCCGTCATAGGAGACGATACCGGCTGCTTCCTGGCCGCGATGCTGCAGGGCGTGCAGCCCAAGCGCGGTCAGGGTCGCGGCGTCGGGATGCCCCAAAATGCCAAACACACCGCACTCTTCATGCAGTGTGTCGTCATCCAGGGACATCAATTGATTATCGTTACGAGAAATGTCGGTCATTGCCGCCAGCCCTTCCGCCCCAAGATTACCTTGGATCGAGTCAATTGTGCCTATTTCGCATTATGCCACGTATATGGAGCATTACCAAGTAAACGCCAAGGCCTGATAGATGCCAATATTGACGCAGTTGTGTTCTTCGACTGCATCAAGGCTGGTTTGTCGACCCTTCCGGTGGAATGTCTTCCTTCGGCTCCGGTGTTGTGGTGGTGCCGTCGGGTGCTGCATCCGGCGCCGCTGTCGTACCGGGCTTCAGGCGATTAAGGATGGTCGATTCCGGATCTTCTGGCAACAGGCTGATCAGTTTTGTACCCAGCTGATCGATCATCGGTTTGGATTTTGCCTGACCAACCCATGCCGGTTGGTTCTCGGGAACAAGCCAATTGAAGAACAGCATGGCGACAACGACGAGAAGGATGCCGCGCGCTGCGCCGAAGAGGAAACCCAGCGTACGATCAAGTGCGCCGATACGGCTATCTATGATGAAATCGGCAATCTTCATTGTAATGATCGACACGACAATCAGCGTAACGACGAAGACGAGGCCAGCCGCTGCGATCTGCGCAATGGTATCATTGCTGATATAGGGCGTAAGGAACGGAATGACCGGCTTGTAGAACAGATACGCGGCTGCCGCTGCAGCTGCCCAGGAAACCACCGACAAAACTTCGCGCGAAAAGCCGCGCACCATGGCCAAAACCGCCGAAACGAGAGTGATGCCCAATAGAATTCCGTCAAGCAACGTTATTGGCATTTAAGTTCGTCCCCATATTCAGTCTGGCCAACACTATCTGGTCAGTCGTCGCGTTGTCTCTTGTCAGGTCCCGATGCTGCAATCCGGGCCACAAGGTCCGGCAGCGAAGCGGTTTCTGTCAGACGAGCATTGCCGTTCTTTGCAACGTCGTTGCTTCCCTTGGGAAGAACAGCCTGCTTGAACCCAAGCTTATCTGCCTCCTTCAGCCTCTGCACAGCATGCGCCACCGGGCGAACCGCACCAGATAAACTGACTTCGCCGAAATAGACGCAATCTGCGGGAAGGGCAATACCGGCAATTGAGGAAACGAGCGCAGATGCAACTGCAAGGTCTGCTGCGGGCTCGGTTATTCGATATCCGCCTGCCACATTCAGGTAAACGTCGTGCTGACCGAACCTTACGCCGCAATGCGCTTCGAGTACGGCGAGAATCATTGACAGCCGGTTTCCATCCCATCCGACAACCGCACGGCGCGGCGTGCCGAGCGTCGAGGGCGCAACTAGCGCCTGGATTTCGACGAGTATCGGACGTGTGCCCTCCATGCCTGCAAAAACCGCAGCTCCCGGCGACTTTTCGTTGCGTTCACCTAGGAAAAGCTCGGAAGGATTGGCGACTTCGCGCAATCCCTTGTCGGACATTTCGAAGACGCCGATCTCGTCCGTCGGACCAAAACGGTTCTTCACGGTCCTCAAGATGCGGTAATGGTGGCCGCCTTCGCCTTCGAAATAGAGCACGGCATCGACCATGTGCTCGATGACCCGAGGCCCTGCGATCTGACCCTCTTTCGTCACGTGCCCTACGAGAACGACTGCCGCGCCGGTCTGCTTGGCATAGCGGATCATGGCTTGGGCGCCGGCTCGCACCTGCGTCACTGTGCCGGGGGCAGAATCGGCGGCGTCTGTCCACAATGTCTGGATCGAATCGATAATGATCAAATCTGGCCGCTTCGAATCGGAGATGGTGGCCAAGATGTCTTCGACATTGGTTTCCGCCGCGAGCAGCACGTCAGTGTCGGCAGCGTGCAACCGCTGGGCGCGCAACCTGATTTGTGCCACCGCTTCTTCACCCGAAACGTAAACGACACGGTGACCCTGGCGGGCGAGGGCAGCTGCTGCTTGCGTCAGCAAGGTGGATTTGCCGATTCCGGGATCGCCGCCGATGAGGATGGCGGAGCCGCGGACAAACCCCCCGCCGGTAACGCGATCCAGTTCGCCGATGCCTGACTGGATGCGCGGTGCATCCTCGATTTCGCCGGAAAGCGTGGTCAGGGCTACTGCACGACCTTTTCGTGATGAGAGCTTGCCCGGTCCGCTGCCTATACCGCCAGCCGTACCTTCCTCAACGAGCGTGTTCCACTCGCCGCACTCATCGCACTTGCCGGCCCAACGGGTGTGCACGGCGCCGCAGTTCTGACAAATAAATTGAATTCTTGGTTTGGCCATCAATCGCTTTCGGATTTGAGATAGCGCCGGTGATAGCGATTCCCAAGGCTGGTAAGCAACTCGTATCCGATCGTTCCAGCGGCGCGAGCGGCGTCGTCCAACGCAATGTTGTGTCCGAAGAGTTCGACGTAGTCCCCTGGGCTGACCGCATCTACTGGGAGATCAGTGATGTCGAAGGAGGTAAGATCCATGGTGACGCGACCAATAATCGGAACTTTGCTCCCGGCAACAAAGCCTACGCCGCCGTTGGGTACGGCGCCGCGCAGCGGCACACCGCTGCCCGATGCGGAACGAAGATAACCATCCGCATAGCCTACCGAACAAACGGCAATACGCGTGTCGCGTTTAAGCGTCGCGGTAGCGCCGTAACCAACGGTCTCGCCCTTTAGTCCAGTGCGGATCTGTACAATGCGTGCTTCCAGCGTCACCACAGGGCGCATGGGATTGGCGGCGGACGAAAGTGGTTCGCCGCCATACATGGCAACGCCGGGGCGGCTAAGCTCATATTCACCTATGGCCGCGTGAAAAATGCCCGGGGAATTTGCGATGCTTGATTCAATTCCTGCAAAAGCGCTGCGAAGTTTTTGAAATGATTCGATTTGTTTCCGGTTCAACGCATGCGCCTGATCGTCAGCCGTAGCGAGATGCGTCATCAGTAGAACCGGCTTTGGGTTCCGTAGATCAGCCGCGAAAGTCAAGGCTTCCTCGACGGTAATGCCGAGACGGTTCATACCGGTGTCCACGTGCAGCGCGAAGGGAAGTTTGTCCTTTCGACGCGCATTCAGGCGCTTCCACAAATCGAGTTCATCGACCGAGCCAAGAACGGGGATGAGATCCGATTGGCCGTAAGCTTCGAATGCTTCGGCGAAAAACCCGTTGAGCACAAACACGCGCGCATCAGGCGCGACAGCTTTTACCCGCAGACCTTCCTCGGCCAGCGCGACAAAGAAAGTGCGGCATCCAGCCTGCCATAACGCCGGTACGACCTGCACAATGCCGAGGCCGTAGGCGTCGGACTTGACGACAGCACTGGCCTCTGCGGGTTTCGATTTTTCGGCGAGAAATAGCCAATTGGCGACAAGCGCATCAAGATCGATTGTTAGCCGTCCCCCGGCTAGCCGAGGATCTGCGCCGGTCGTGGTGATCTGGGGTTTTTTGGCAGCCAAAGGTTCACTCGAACCGTTCAGGAAGATGCGAATCTTCGGCAAGATCGGTAAAGCGGGTAAATTCCGCCTGGAACGCCAGTCTTACCGTGCCTGTCGGGCCGTGACGTTGTTTGGCGACGATGACTTCCGCTTTGCCCACCGCCTCGTTGAGATCGGCTTGCCACTTGAAATGCTCTTCTGTGCCGGGCTTCGGTTCCTTGTTCTTGATGTAATATTCGTCGCGATAGACGAACAGCACCACGTCGGCGTCCTGCTCGATCGAACCGGATTCGCGCAAGTCGGAAAGTTGCGGATGCTTGTCTTCGCGGCTTTCCACCTGACGCGACAGCTGGGAAAGGGCGATGATCGGTGTGTTCAATTCCTTGCCAAGCGCCTTTAGGCCCGTGGTGATTTCGGTAATTTCCTGTACGCGATTTTCCGAAGCGCGCTTTGACGACCCTTGCATGAGCTGAATATAGTCGATGACCAGAACGTCGAGCCCGCGCTGGCGCTTCAGGCGCCGCGCTCGCGCTGCAAGCTGGGCAATCGAAATACCGCCGGTCTGATCGATATAAAGCGGCACTTTCTGCATGTGCTGCGAACAGGCAACCAGCTTTTCGAAATCGGCTTCACTGATCTCGCCGCGACGGATTTTTGACGAACTGATTTCTGATTGCTCGGAAATGATACGCGTGGCCAGCTGTTCCGAAGACATTTCGAGCGAGAAAAAGCCGACCACGCCGCCATTCTTGGCCTTGAACGTACCGTCTGCCAATTGTTCGGGTTCATAGGCTGCGGCAATGTTGAATGCGATATTTGTCGCAAGCGAGGTCTTGCCCATGCCAGGGCGTCCGGCGAGGACAATCAGGTCGGATGGTTGGAGGCCGCCCATGCGCGCATCGAGCGCACGGATCCCTGTCGAGATACCCGAAAGGTGCCCGTCGCGCATGAACGCTGCGTTGGCCATGTCGACGGCAGTCTTGACCGCATCGGTAAATGTCTGAAATCCGCCATCGTAGCGGCCGGTTTCGGCAAGCTCGAACAGGCGTCGTTCCGCATCCTCGATCTGGCCCTGCGGCGCCACATCAACCGGCGCGTCATAGGCTATGTTGACCATGTCTTCGCCGATGGTGATCAAAGCACGGCGCGTGGCAAGATCGTAGATCGCCCGGCCGTAATCTTCGGCATTGATGATCGTTACCGCCTCCGCAGCGAGGCGGGCGAGATATTGCATCACCGTCATGTCGCCGATTTTGGCGTCAGCCGGCATGAATGTCTTCAGAGTTACAGGATTCGCCATCTTGCCCATGCGAATCATATCGGAAGCGACTTCGAAGATCTTGCGATGCAGCGGTTCGTTGAAATGGGTCGGCTTCAAAAAGTCTGAAACACGGTAAAACGCATCATTGTTGACGAGAATGGCACCCAACAGGGCCTGTTCTGCCTCGATATTGTTAGGGGCTTCGCGGTAAAGCGCTCCTTGAGCCTCGTTGATCTTGCGTACCGTAGCTTCAGCCATTTTATATTTTCCTGTTCGTGGATCACTATGGCCACGGCGTTTTTAACGGCGCAATGCAGAGGCGGACTATACATTGCCATCCACAGCAAGAAGTACAAAACAGGATGTTTACAGCTTGACTCAGAGTCACCGATTTGGCGCGTGATTCGCGAATGGCAGTCTATACCCGCAACGCGGAATGTCGCAATTTGGTAGCCATGGAAAGCACAAAAAATCCATCCGCAAATCGCTCTGCGGATGGACAGTGATGAGATTGATCGTCGGACTTACCGCCCGGCGACTGATTCCTTGGTTTCCACCTGACTGTTGGCGGAGCTGCGTTCGCATTCGAGCCGCTTGAGCCGCTTTTCTTCCTTCTCGATATAGTTCCGTGTCAGAGGCACGGCTTCCTGCCGATGTGCAATCTGGATCTGGAACACCACCAGGTTTTGCCAGCGGAATGCCGCTTCCGAAGCTGCGAGATAGAACTCCCACATCCGGCAGAACCGTTCATCATAGATCGCCTTGGCCTTC
Organism: Candidatus Phyllobacterium onerii; assembly: GCF_028331445.1. GTDB lineage: Bacteria > Pseudomonadota > Alphaproteobacteria > Rhizobiales > Rhizobiaceae > Phyllobacterium > Phyllobacterium onerii. The sequence continues at coordinate 846,989 of NZ_JAQMHX010000001.1, forward strand.
TCGCGGTTAGCCATGAATCGCTCGCGCCAGATACGCAAAGTGTCCGCGTAGTGCAGCCGGAGAATCTCGATATCGGTGACAACGAGACCAGCCTTTTCGATGTGTGGCAGCACTTCCGAGAGTGCCGGAATATAACCGCCCGGGAATATGTATTTCTGGATGAAGGCGTTTGTATAGGATGGGCCATCCGAGCGCCCGATAGAGTGCAGAAGGAACACACCGTCCTTCTTCAAAAGCCGCGCGGTATGCTGGAAATATTCCGGGAAGTGCCCGATACCGACATGTTCGAACATTCCGACTGACACGATGCGGTCGAAGGTCTCTTCGATAGTCCGGTAGTCCTGAAGGGTGAATTGCGCTTGTCCCGTCAGGCCTTCTTCGAATGCGCGCTTGTTGGCGATACCGAATTGCTCTTGCGACAGCGTTACACCAGTCACATTGGCTTCGAGGTGCTTGGCGAGGTAGATTCCGAGACCGCCCCAGCCGCAACCAATGTCGAGCGTCTTGTGCCCCTTTTTCAACAGCAGTTTCGCTGCGATGTGTCGTTTTTTCGCCAGTTGTGCCTCTTCCAGCGTTGCATCCGGCCGTTCAAAGTAGGCACAGGAATATTGCATGTCCGTATCGAGGAACAACCGGTAGAGTTCTTCAGACAGATCGTAATGGCGCTGAACGTTGCTGGAAGCGCGCGTCAGCGTATTCATCTGATGTAGGCGGCGGGTGGCGCGGCGTATGCCTTCGATCGCCAACATCCAGGGTTCCTTGGCGACCGTTGCCCCGGTATTTTCGAAGATAATCTTCAGGACGTCATAAATATCGCCTTCGAGAACGTCGATATCGCCATTCATATAGGCTTCCGGGAAGTGTAGCGATGGGTCGAATGCGATCTTTCGTTCGGCCGCAGCGCTATTGATGCGAAAGGCGAATTGCTCTCCGGTTCCATCACCGAAGGTTTGAGATTTACCGGAAGAGTCTGTGATAACCAAAGTGCCAGTGTAGATCATCCGCGAGAGCGCGGCTTTTAGTATGGCATTCATGAACAATCTCCATCATTGACGATAGAGCTCGGCCATTAACAGGCTCGGGAGGTGAGCCGTGGTCGGGCGTGGTAGGACAAACAAATCTAATCGTTTTTTTGTTCCTGAAAAGCAAAAAAATACCCGGCACTGCTGCCGGGTACTTTCAAAATGTTGATGAGATCATTCGAAAGAATGATCTATCGAAAAAAGATCAGGCGTTTTCTTCGCCTTCTTCGTCCTCATCGAAGAATTCGTCCGCAAGCGGAACTTCTTCGATACCGTAGATCGCCTCGGCGGAGGTAAGATCTTCGCCCTTTACCTGACGCTGGGCTTCATCTGCAGTACGGGCAATGTTGATCGTGACCGTTGCTTCGACTTCCGGATGTAGTGTCAGCACGATCTTGTGCAGGCCAATGGTCTTGATCGGCGTGTTCAGTTCAACCTGGTTACGGTTGATCGAGAAACCTTCAGCGGTGATCAGATCAGCGATATCGCGTGTCGAAACTGAACCGTAAAGCTGACCGGTTTCACCAGCCGAACGAACGGCGATGAATGACTTGCCGTCGAGCTTTTCGGCGATCGCCTGTGCTTCCGTCTTGCGTTCGAGGTTGCGTGCTTCGAGCTGCGCGCGCTGACCTTCGAACTTCTTCTTGTTGGCTTCGTTGGCACGAAGAGCCTTGCCCTGTGGCAACAGGAAATTACGGGCGAAGCCGTCCTTTACCTTGACTGTTTCGCCCATCTGGCCGAGGCGGCTGATACGTTCGAGAAGAATGACTTCCATTTGAATTATCCTTGTCTGTTCTAATGTTAATTGTCGTTGTTAGGTGGTGTTGTATTCGCAGCCTTCGAAACCGGGGCGTTGCGCGACGTGTCGAACAAACCGGCAAGAAGGAAGAGGAAAAGCACAAAGGCGAAAAGCAGAACCGCGAGGTACGCGAACCATAGTGCCACTGGACGCCATGGTGCGCCGCGCGTTCTTGCATGCAGTATGGCGAAACCCGCCATCGTGAAACCGGCACCGAGTGCGCCGGCTATTGCCGTTGCGGCGTAGCCGACGCCGCCCGGCAAAAAGCAAGCAGCGCAAACGATGGCGAAGATGATAAGCGCAGAGCGAGGCATACGCAGCGCCCGCGGCCAGTCATCATGCGGTCGGCGTAGTTTGCCGGAAGCGGCCGTCAGCCGCAGCGCCAGATAAAGATTAGCGACGATTATCGTCACCCATACTGCAGGCTGCAGAGCGGGCAGTACACGCACGACAAACAGTGCCATGCTCTGCGCAATGTCGGCATTTGCGGCAAGCTCTGGGTTGCTTGCGGCAAGCTGCTGCCCCAGTGATTTCGCCAGTTGGCCTGCAAGTTCATCGCCAAAGCCAACGAGCATGCCGATGACGATGAAACTGGCTGCTATAATCAGCGCCAGGCGTAGCAGAGTATCGGCGAGTGGATACCAGACCATGACGTCCTTCGGTCCGCCGATTTCATCAGCAGGGCGCGCCAAGCCAGTAAAATAAGAGGCGGCGGCGGCGGGGAGCGCAGTGATCAGGACAACGATAAGGGCCGCCATTGGCGCGGCAAGCACGGACACGGCAACAGCCATGGAAAGGGCGGCGATCAACCCGGCGGCCGTACCCCAGCCGAGAGCGGCGACAAAAATAGGCAGCGGCGAAAACAGCAACAGCGCCATGGCGAGGGTCGATTGCGTGATAACGCCAACCGAAAGCAGTGCGGCGGCAAAACCCGCCAACACACCCACGCCGATATCTTTTGCAGTCAGTTTCATTTCGCTCGCTGTCCTGCTTGTTTCAGCAGTTAGAGGCGGTCCTTAGACCAATACCTCAACTCGGGTTTCTATTTGTTTTGACGCAATTCCGGACGGAAAACCGGTTCCCACTTTTCCTGGAATTGCTCTGGGATCACCAGACCCGCGCCCATCGCGGATGGTGGAATGGGGCGGCGGATCGAAATCCACCGCCTCAATTTTATTATTTTACAACGTATGGCAGCAGACCGAGGAAACGGGCACGCTTGATCGCCTGAGCGAGTTCGCGCTGCTTCTTCTGGCTGACAGCCGTGATACGGGAAGGAACGATCTTGCCACGCTCGGAAATGTAGCGCGACAGGAGCTTTACGTCCTTGTAGTCGATCTTCGGCGCATTGGCACCCGAGAACGGGCAGGTCTTGCGGCGGCGATGGAACGGACGGCGGGTCGGGATCTGATTGATATCAACCATTATTCTGCTCCTTCACCGGCTTCGTCACGTGGACGGCGTGGACGGCGCGGACGGTCGTCGTCGCGGCCACCGAACTTGTTGTCGTCGCGGTCACGGCGATCGTCACGGCGAGCGAGCATGGCCGACTGGCCTTCCTCGTGTTCGTCAACGCGGATCGTCATGAAACGCAGGACGTCTTCGTTGATGCGCTGCTGACGCTCGAGCTCGGCAACAGCTGCTGCAGGAGCAGTGATGTTGAGCAGCGAATAATACGCCTTGCGGTTCTTGTTTATGCGATAGGTGAGGGCACGAAGTCCCCAGCTTTCAATACGCCCGACTGAGCCGCCATTGGTCTCGATGATACCCTTGTATTGTTCTACAAGCGCATCGACCTGCTGCTGCGAAATGTCCTGTCGAGCAAGGAACACATGTTCATAAAGAGCCATTTGTCTTTGCCTTTCTTCGTTAATATTGCCCGGTATCAACGGTAAACCTCTGCGAATCTCTCTGCCGGAGACCGGCGAAGAAAGGACGCTGATGGAGACGATCGAGAGCGGAGACACGGGAGGCTGAAGCTTTTATGCTTCGACGGATCGAAATCCGGCCCTCCGTTCAGCCCCCAGCTGACGCCGAGCAATGAACGGGCGGCTTATACGGGCAAACGTTCAAAGAAGCAACCCGGCCTGGAATTTTATCCGAACATGAGCATTTGACTTTTGTAAACCAAGCAAACGTGAGCCCGTCGAACCACACAAAGCAGCACTGCTAACTTAATTCAAACCATTCTTACAGTTTATAACTCTGGCATCAAAGCTTGACTTCGTGCTTGCCTGTAGGCACATCGCGCGACAGATTCACCCTGTAAGCAACCTTTGGAGGCGCAGCTTATGTCCATTGCATTCACCTTTCCGGGTCAAGGAAGCCAGGTTGTCGGCATGGGCAAGGCTTTGGCCGAGACTTTCCCCGAGGCGCGTGCTGTTTTCGACGAGGTTGACGAAGCTCTGGGTGAGAAGCTGTCTTCGATCATCTGGGAAGGCCCGGAAGAAACTTTGACGCTGACTGCCAATGCCCAGCCCGCACTGATGGCCGTATCCATCGCCGTGTTTCGCGTGTTGGAGTCCAAGGGCGTATCCTTGAAGGATAAGGTTGCCTATGTCGCCGGGCATTCTCTCGGCGAATATTCGGCGCTTTGTGCAGCCGGCACATTCTCGCTTTCAGATACGGCCCGCCTCTTGCGCATTCGCGGCAATGCAATGCAGAAGGCGGTTCCGGCGGGCGAGGGCGCCATGGCCGCCATCATCGGCCTGGAACACGAAAATGTTGAAGCAATTTGTGCCGAAGCGTCGAAACAAGGCCCGGTCCAGATCGCCAATGACAATGGCGGCGGTCAGTTGGTGATTTCTGGCGCGAAGGGCCCTGTCCAGGCAGCGGCTGCGCTGGCATCTGCCAAAGGCGCCAAGCGTGCGATCATGCTGCCGGTTTCCGCTCCTTTCCACTCTGCTTTGATGGAGCCCGCCGCTGAGGCCATGCGCGTCGCACTGGCCAATGTTGCCAAAAACGATCCGGTTGTGCCGCTTATTGCCAATGTCCGCGCTGCGCCTGTCAAGTCTGCGACCGAAATCGCCGCATTACTGGTTGAGCAAGTGACGGGACAGGTGCGCTGGCGCGAGACGGTAGAATGGTTTGGCAATAATGGGGTCACAACGCTCTATGAAATCGGTGCCGGTAAAGTGCTGACTGGGCTTGCCCGCCGTATTAATAAGGACATATCCGGTATTGCTGTCGGCACGCCAGAAGACATCGATGCGGCTGTCGCTGCCTTGAACGCTTAAAAAGGAACGCGCAATGTTTGATCTCACAGGCCGCAAGGCTCTTATCACGGGTGCGACGGGTGGTATTGGCGAGGCAATCGCTCGTGCACTTCATGCACAGGGCGCAATCGTGGGTCTCCATGGCACCCGTGTGGAAAAGCTAGAAGCTCTGGCGTCCGATTTTAGCGATCGCGTCATGATCTTCCCGGCTAACCTTTCCAATCGAGATGAGGTCAAGGCGCTTGGCGAAAAGGCCGAAGCTGATCTTGGAGGCGTAGAGATACTCGTCAACAATGCGGGCATCACCAAAGACGGCCTCTTCGTGCGCATGAGCGATGCCGACTGGGACAGCGTGCTTGAAGTCAACCTGACTGCGGTTTTCCGCCTGACCCGCGAACTCACGCATCCGATGATGCGCCGCCGCTATGGCCGTGTCATCAACATAACCTCTGTTGTGGGCGTGACAGGAAATCCGGGTCAAACCAACTATGTCGCTTCTAAAGCCGGACTTATAGGCTTCTCCAAATCCTTGGCGCAGGAAATCGCCAGCCGTAACGTCACGGTCAACTGCGTTGCGCCGGGTTTCATCGAATCGGCAATGACCGACAAGCTCAACGACAAGCAGAAAGAAAGCATCATGCCGGCTATCCCGATGCGTCGCATGGGTACGGGCGCCGAAGTTGCTTCGTCGGTTGTCTATCTTGCCAGCAGCGAAGCATCTTATGTCACCGGTCAGACCATTCACGTCAACGGCGGTATGGCGATGATCTGATCGGGTTTGCATCGATCGTATCCACCGGTATCGGTCTCAATCACATTTATGAGATTGAGACCGTGAATAAAGCGTGATAAGTCGCGCACCAGTCTGGGCAGTCAAATCGATTTGATGTCCTTTCAGTTCCGCAAGGAAAGAGCCGCAAGGACGGATGTTTTAGCTGTTAAACAGGGCGGAACAACCATCTTATTGCTTGATTAGAGTCATCCGTGCCGCTAACCAAGGCATAGGGAAAAACAAACAGGTTGAGGTTTCCACATGAGTGATACTGCAGAACGCGTCAAGAAAATCGTTATTGAACATCTGGGCGTTGATGCCGAGAAAGTCACCGATGGTGCGAGCTTCATCGACGATCTGGGCGCCGACAGCCTTGATACTGTCGAGCTCGTGATGGCTTTTGAAGAAGAGTTTGGCGTCGAAATCCCCGACGATGCTGCCGAGACGATTCTGACAGTCGGCGATGCCGTCAAGTTCATCGACAAAGCATCTGCCTGATTTTTGTTCGGCCCCGCAGCGATCGTGATATAAGGTGTTTAGCCTTGCTCGTTCATGCGTTGGGCCGGAAACAATCATGTTGCATTTGATAGTTAAGGATCTGCCATGAGGCGTGTTGTCATAACCGGCCTTGGGCTGGTTTCTCCTCTCGCATCTGGGGTCGAACTAACCTGGTCGCGGCTCCTTGCCGGCCAGAGCGGCGCCCGGCGTGTGACGGAATTTGAAGTTGAAGATCTTCCTTGCAAGATTGCCTGCCGTATTCCGGTAGGCGATGGCTCTGATGGTACATTTAATCCTGACGATTGGATGGAACCCAAAGAGCAGCGCAAGGTCGATCCTTTCATTATTTACGCTGTTGCGGCTGCCGACCAAGCGCTTGCGGATGCCAAGTGGGCGCCGGAAAGCGATGAAGATCAGATCCGTACAGGCGTTTTGATCGGGTCTGGCATTGGCGGCCTTGAGGGCATTGTAGAAGCAGGTTATACACTCCGCGACAAAGGTCCCCGGCGCATCTCGCCCTTCTTCATTCCCGGCCGTCTGATAAACTTGGCTTCTGGACAGGTATCGATCAAACATAAGCTGCGCGGTCCGAATCATGCAGTTGTTACCGCTTGTTCCACCGGCGCTCACGCCATCGGCGATGCCTCGCGTTTGATTGCGTTCGGGGATGCCGATGTGATGGTGGCCGGCGGCACGGAGTCGCCAGTCAGCCGTATTTCGCTAGCCGGCTTTGCAGCATGCAAGGCATTGTCCACTGCCAGAAACGACGATCCGACAGCTGCCTCGAGACCCTATGATGAAGACCGCGATGGGTTCGTGATGGGTGAAGGCGCGGGTGTTGTCGTCCTTGAAGAACTGGAACATGCCCTGGCTCGCGGCGCCAAGATTTACGCCGAGATCATCGGCTACGGCCTATCCGGCGACGCATACCACATCACTGCACCATCAGAGAGTGGTGAGGGCGCGCAGCGCTCTATGGAAATGGCTTTGAAGCGCGCAGGCATAACCCCGGGCGATTTGGATTACATCAACTCGCACGGCACTTCGACGATGGCCGATACGATTGAACTCGGAGCAGTCGAACGCGTTGTTGGCGACGCCGCTTCGAAAATATCGATGTCATCCACCAAATCCTCCATCGGTCACCTTCTTGGTGCCGCTGGCTCGACGGAGGCTATTTTCTGCGTGTTGGCGATCCGCGATAATATCGCTCCTGCAACGATCAATCTCGATAAGCCGTCCAAGGAAACGAAGATCGATCTGGTTCCGCACAAGCCGCGCGAACGCAAGATCGATATCGCGCTTTCCAATTCCTTTGGGTTTGGCGGTACGAACGCTTCGCTCGTGATGCGGCGTTACCAACAGTGATTTGATTTCGTGGCGAAGCGCTCTCGCGTTTTTGCCATATTCACAATCGATTCTGCCGGCGTCAGCCGGTATCATGTCCCGAGGTGTTTGCGTGAGCTCAGATCAGCAGTCTGAAGAGACAAACGGTTCAGCCGCCAACGCGCCGGATCGCAAGCCGATTGTCCCGCAATCGGCCTCTGAAGCCTTGCGTCCTGAACCAGGCACACCGCCACCTCTGCCAAAGCGACGTTCGCGACGCGCTCGCAGCCAGATCGTGGTTTTTGCCAATTTCATGCTGTCGCTTGTCGTTCTGGTGGTTCTTGCTGCCGCGGCCGCAGTATACTTTGGCAAGCTGGCGTTCAATGAACCTGGGCCTAGCGACGTTACAACCAATTACGTCGTGAAAAGCGGTACCGGAATTGTCGAAATAGCCGACGGGCTGGAAAGGCGTAACATTATCAGTGACGCCCGGGTCTTTAAATATGGCGTTCAGGCCTATGGCCATCAGGGCGACATGAAAGCTGGCGAGTACGAAATCAAGGCGCATGCATCCATGCGAGAGATCATGGACCTGCTGCGCAGCGGAAAATCGCTGCTTCGTTCGCTGACGATTCCCGAAGGACTTACCGTCGAGCAGATTTTCCAACGGGTGCGTGAGGATGAAGTGCTTGTTGGTGATTTGCCGGCAATCATGCCGAGTGAAGGCTCACTTTTCGCCAATACGATGCGTTTTTCTCGCGGCACAACGCGCGAGGAACTGATCAAGAAGATGCAGGTCGATCAGAAAAAGCTGGTTGAAGATATATGGGAACGCCGCGATCCCAAGACTCCGTTGAAAACCATTGAAGAGTTCGTGACGCTCGCATCCATCGTCGAAAAAGAAACTGGCAAGGCGGACGAGCGTCCACGTGTTGCTGCGGTCTTCATTAACCGGTTGAACAAGCGCATGCGCCTTCAATCCGATCCCACGATCATTTATGGCCTGTTTGGTGGCAAGGGCAAGCCGTCGGACCGCCCGATCCTGAAGTCAGATCTTGAGAAGCCGACGCCTTACAACACTTATACGATCAATGGCCTGCCGCCCGGGCCGATTGCAAATCCTGGTCGTGACGCGCTGGAAGCCGTCGCTCATCCCTCACAGACCAAGGACCTTTACTTCGTTGCCGATGGCACTGGTGGACACGTATTTGCTGAGACGCTTGAAGAGCACAATGATAATGTGAAACGCTGGCGCGAGGTCGAGAAGAATCGTCTCGATGAAGCCGCCAAGGCGGCAACCGGTGACAAGAATGCATCGCCGGACGCAGACAACGGAAATTGATACTGGAAGGCCCGAGGAAGTTCAGGGCCTTTCGTTCCAGGGGGTAGACATGTCATTGCAAAGCATGACGGGATTTGCCCGTCACCTCCGGAACAGCGCCGGGGTGCAAATCTCGTGGGAAATCAAGTCGGTTAATGGCAAGGGTCTCGACGTGCGGTTTCGCCTGCCGGCAGGTCTTGAAACGATCGAGCAGAAGGCCCGTATCCTTTTCAGCCAGCATTTCAAGCGCGGTAATTTCCAGGCGGCCGTTACCGTCGACCGCAACGCAGGTGTTGCCAAGGCGATCATCAACGAACCACTTCTGAAGGAACTGGCAGCGATCGCTGCACGTCTGCGCGAAGATTACGGTCTGGCAGCATCCACGCCGGAGGGCCTTATGGCGCTCCGCGGGGTCCTGGAGGCGCCGCAGGAGACCGCCGATCCGGAAGATCAGCACAAGATAGAAGAAGCCGTACTGGCGGTTCTGGACGAGACACTGGTTCAACTGGCACACAATCGCCAGGCCGAGGGCAAGGCGCTGGGCGAGATTTTGACTGTACAAATCGCGGCGATCGAGATGCTGGTGGAACAGGCAAGGCTTGATCCAAGCCGCTCGTTTGATGCAATTCGCTCGCGGCTGGCTGCACAGGTCTCGCTGCTGCTCGATGCCGCGCCCGCATTGGATGAATCGCGGCTGTATATGGAGGCGGCGTTCCTTGCGACGAAGGCTGATATCCAGGAAGAGCTTGACCGGCTGGAAATGCATGTCACCGCCGCCCGTGATCTTCTGAAGGAAGGCAACGGTGTAGGCCGCAAGCTTGATTTCCTGACACAGGAATTCAACCGCGAGGCGAATACGCTCTGTTCCAAGGCCAACGCGGCTTCGATTACATCGATCGGACTTGACCTGAAGGCTGTTGTGGATCAATTGCGCGAGCAGATACAGAATTTGGAGTGACAATGCCGAACAGCATCAAAAGACGCGGTCTTATGCTCGTCCTGTCATCGCCGTCCGGGGCGGGGAAGTCGACAATTGCACGGCTGTTGCTGAACGATAAAGAAAAGCTTGAGCTCGCGCTTTCGATCAGCGTGACGACACGTCCGCGCCGCGCCAGCGAAATCGAGGGCGTCCATTATCATTTCATCTCGACACGCGAGTTCGAGCGGCTGCGCGACAGCGACGCGTTGATCGAATGGGCAGAAGTCCACGGCAATTTCTATGGGACCCCGCGTGAGGCCGCGGAAAATGCGCTCGCGGACGGCCAGGATATGCTTTTCGACATCGACTGGCAGGGCGCGCTGCAGTTGCAGGAGAAGATGAAAGGCGATGTTGTCAGCATTTTCATCCTTCCACCATCCATGGCCGATCTAAAAGAGCGGCTGCATCGGCGTGCCGAGGACGCTGAAGACGTCATCAACATGCGATTGAACAATGCCCGCAACGAGATCGAACGTTGGCGCTCCTACGACTATGTCATAGTCAACGAAGATCTGGACCGCGCCTATCATCAGGTCCAGTCGATCGTCACCGCCGAACGCCTGCGCCGTGACCGCTGCCCGGGTCTGTTCGATTTCGTCAGCAGTCTTCTTGATGAAAAACTGACCTAGAGCGCATTTGCGAGCATCACGAACTCTTCGATTGATAGCGTTTCCGCCCGGCGTGTCGGGTCGATTCCGACCTTGGCAAGCAGCGCTTCACCGCCAAGTGATTTGATGCTCTGGCGTAGCATCTTGCGCCTTTGGCCAAAAGCAGCCTGGGTTACACGTCCAAGCACTGCCGCATCGCAGGCGAGCGGGGCCACACGCGGTACCAGATGGACGACTGTCGATGTAACTTTTGGTGGCGGCGTGAATGCTTGCGGCGGGACGTCAAAAGTAATCTTCGCCTCCGTTCGCCAGCCAGCTAGTACGCCGAGACGGCCATAGGCATCCGAACCCGGGCGCGCGACGATCCGCTCAGCCACTTCGCGTTGAAACATCAGTGTCAGCGACGCATAGAACGGTGGCCATGGTTCACTAAGAAGCCAGCTGATCAGCAATTGCGTGCCGACATTATAGGGGAGATTGGCGACGATCTTCACATTGCTGCCGCCTGCTAGCGCAGAGAAATCCGTATCCAGGGCATCGCCGGCAATGACGCGAAGCCTGCCTTGGTAATGATCGGATATTTCCTGCAAGGCGGCCAAGCAGCGTTCATCACGCTCGATGGCGATAACATTGGCACCTTGGGCGAGAAGGGCACGCGTGAGGCCGCCAGGACCGGGTCCCACCTCGATGACAGTCTGATCCTTGAGATCGCCTGCCTGGCGTGCAACTTTTCCCGTGAGGTTCAGATCGAGCAGAAAATTCTGGCCGAGAGACTTCTTTGCCATCAGCTCATGGCGTTGGATAACTTCGCGAAGCGGTGGAAGGCTATCTATGCTCATGTGTCGAGTGTGCGGTTTGCCGCCAGTTCATCAGCAAGCCGCAGCGCTGCAATGAGGCTGTCAGGCTTGGCCCTGCCGGATCCTGCGATATCGAAGGCTGTGCCGTGGTCCGGCGAGGTACGCACGAAGGGCAGGCCGAGCGTAACGTTGACGCTGTCATCGAAACCCAGCGTCTTGGCGGGGATCAGTGCCTGGTCGTGATACATGCAGATGGCGGCGTCATAGGTTGCTCGTGCAGCGGCATGGAACATTGTATCCGCCGGGAGAGGTCCACGCGCATCAATACCTTCAGCACACAGCGTTTCCACTGCCGGACGCACGATGACTTCGTCTTCCATACCCATACTGCCGCCTTCGCCCGCATGCGGGTTCAACCCGGCAATGGCAAGCCGTGGGTTGGCGATGCCGAACTGACTTTTGAGTGCCAGCGCAGTGATCCGGCAGACAGTCAGGATCGTCACTGTGTCGAGAACAGCGGGAACCTTGTTCAAGGCAATGTGAATTGTTACGGGAACTGCCCGTAGCAACGGTCCAGCCAGCATCATCACCGGCGTTACAGCATATCCCAGATGCTCACCGGCAAGATGTGCCAAAAACTCCGTATGACCCGGAAATTTGAAACCGGCCTCATAGAGCGGCTTCTTGGCGATAGGGCAGGTGACAACAGCGCGTGAGCGGCCTGCAAGCGTCAATGCAACGGCCTGTTCAATCGCCTCGATTGTTCCTGCCGCATTTTCGGGCAGTGGAATGCCGGGTTGATCCGATTGCCGGTTCTTCAGCGCCACGATTGGCAACGCCTCATCGAATATAGCAGCCGCGTCCTCAGGCGTTGTGATTTCCAGTGGAACATTCACGCCAAGCTGCACGGCGCGCGAGGCGATTAGTTCCGAGTCGGCAAGCAGAAAAAACGCAGGAAGCTGCATGTGCTTGCGCAATATCCACGCAGCGAGCGCGATGTCGGGTCCAATACCCGAAGGATCACCGGAACTGACGGCGAGAGCGGCTTTCATGCCAATGCAATCCCATCATTCAGTGACGATCTTCGCCTTGCTGCGCAGTTCCTCGAGATATTTCTTGTCTACGGCTGCCGCTGATGCATCCGGCTTGCCATCACCACCCGCGGCTGCCGTTGCTTCCTGGGAAAAGACGAGGCGGGCTACGCGATCGTCCGAGACTTGACGGGTCGCGCAAACGCCGAGAAATTCGACGCCCTTATCCGTATCCTGGGTCGTCGTTGCATGGCCGACCGGCGTGGATATGACCAGCTTCGACCATTCGGGCGGCAGTTCCTGCTCTACGAATTTACCGAGATCGCGCACTGTGACATCCAATGTGCCCTTGGCGATATCGCGTGTTGTCTGGCAGCCGCTGAAACGGCCACGCATGGCATTGGCTTCACCTCGCCGCTTGGCGAGAATGCCGCGATTATTTGCGGGGACGACAAATATCACCTGCTGCAGTTGGTATTCGGTAGAGACGGGCTTCTTCCCGCCGTCCTTGAGCATGCGTTGCACGGCGTCCTGCTCGGACACCCTGGTTCCACCCTGTGTGCGATTACGGGTGGCGAGCGCGCGGCCCCAACTCATCTGCATACGGATATATTCTTTGAAGTGCTGCGGTGTCACACCGGACTTGTCCAACACACCGTTGAGCTGGTTGAGCGTCATCTTGTTGTTGGTAGCAAAGCGCGTATAGGCGTCGTTCACTTCATTGTCAGAAACAAGCAGATTGAGTCGTTTCAATTCCTGACGCTTGAGTGCCTCGTCGGTCAATTCATCTCGCGCCTGCTGGGTAAGGTTGCCCTTTTTATGCTGAAGTTTCAGAAAGGCAGCACGCTTTGAAATATCGTAGTCGGTGATAGCGGCTCCATTGACGACAATCTTGATCTCGCTTGCTGCAGCAGGCAATGTCACGCCAACCGCCAGAACAGAGTTCAATGCAGTGATCATCGCCGCTGCAAGAATATGCTTCCTCACCATCATTTCTCAACTTGTCCGATCATGGACCATTTTCGCGAAATGGACCGTGTTTTTGTTTTTGCGATGTTCATTTCCTCTTTATTGTCGCTTTACTAAGGCAAAAGCATGACTGGTCGCAAGTGCGGCCAGCTTAGACAATAAGATTAGATCCCACCGATATCGACCGGTTTGCCGATTCCCCACAAGGTCCGGAAGGAGATGTTGAAGCCGAACGTTGAGGTCTTGTCGCCCTCGACGTTGTTGACAGTTACCGGTTGCTCCTGAGTGTAGTACATGCTGTACGTGAAACACTCGTCATCATAGGCAAGCGCAGCGGTACGTTTTACGAGAGTACTTGACACAAGATCATACGTTCCGGAGCCGAGGAGTCGCCAGTTTGGCGTCAACTTTGCCTGTCCGCCGACAGTGACTTCCTGGCGGTCGTCGGGGAAACCGTAGGTTTCCTGTGCGGCAATGAAAGCGTATTTCACGTAAACAGAGCCATATTTACCAGAGGTCGTGGTCGCCACTGTTGCACGCTTGACTTCAAAATCGTCCTTGTCGAACCTTCCGCCAGTCGTGATATTGAACGCGCCTTTATTTGCACCGATCATCGCAACATAGTCGGAACGAGCGGATTCCAGTCCCGATTCGGCACCTGCATTGACAAAATCTGGCGATGCAAAGGAATTGAGCCCGCCTAGCTGGAACGATTGGCCTGCAATACCATTCAAGCCCCAGCCATTGTTGAAGGTACCAGAGTAACGGAGACCGAGATTGGCACGGGTGCCACCCTCCACCCGATCATATCCGGAGAACTTGTCACGCTCGAACAGGTTCGATGCATCGAAGACAAAACTCTGCGCGTCTTCGTTCGGCATTTCACCCGGATAGGATTCGTTGTTGCGAACGAAAAGCTGGGCTGTTGGCTCAAGCACATGAGTCGAGTTGGCCGCTGTAAACAGAATTGGCCATTTCGTTTCAAGACCAGCGGTAGCCATTGGACGGAAAGCATCAGAACGTGTGACACCGTCTGTATTGGAATCGACATACATACCGTCGCCTCGCAGGGCGAGAAGGGGGGTGATGACCAATCCGCTTGGGGTGATAAACGAACGTTTCCATTCGGCTTCCCCGGTTATACGGCCATCGTCGCCTTCTATGCCGGCTATGTAGCCAGTCCGATCGACACCGCTGAAATTGCCGTCAAATTTGTCGCGATGCAGGGCCTGCAAATTCAAATTGAAATTGAGTTCGCCGCCCGCAACCGACTGCGTAGGTGTGTAGGCATAGTCGAGGCTGGGCAGCACCCAGGGTTGCTTCTGCTCCGAGGAACTCGGATTGGAATCTTCCCAGCCTTCTTGAACATGGAAGCGGTAGAGACTGAGATCGAAATAGTTGCGGTCGTGCAGGCCGCGCAGATAGACTTGGTCGGTAATGTAATAATTGTCGTAGTCTGCGATGCCGTAGCGATAGGCGAAAGCCTTGTCCGACTGAGCAAGGACACTCCAACCATAAGTCCAGCGCGGGTTTATGTTGAACGCGCCGGTCGTTCCGATCATTCCCCGCGTCGTATTGTTTTGATCAACCTCATCGCTGTCGGAAAATGCGCCAGGATCCTGCTGGTCGATGCCAGCAAGCTTGATCGTATACTGACCATTCGCCAGCCGGTGACGCCACTCGGCCTCACCCAGGAAGCCCTGTTGCGTATAGTAGGTTCCCTGCAACGTCAGGTCGTAATTGGGAGCCAGTGCCCAAAAATAAGGAATGGTGACACCGGAACCCAACTCCGTCTCGTGGCGATAGCTCGGCATGAGGAAGCCGCTCTTGCGCTTGACTGTAGGATCGGCGATCTCGAACGCCGGCAGGAATGCCAGCGGCATGCCAAACATTTCGAAGCGGCCACGCTCAAAGCGAATGGTCTTCTTCTTGCCGTTCCAGATGATTTTCTGGGCACGTACCTGCCATAATGGAGCCCGTTCAGGCTTGGCCCGGCAGGGCTCGCATGCCGTGTAGATACCATTGTTGAATGTCGTCAGCTCGCCGCCGATGCGCTCCGCGCTCTCGGCTGCAAAGCGGGTATTGTCCGCCGCTTCAACCCGCAAGGCGTTGACGAAGCCTTCCTTGAAATCATCGGTGACATCGAGATTTTCCGCATAGATGCGGTTGCCGTCTTTCTCGACGATCTCGACCTTGCCTTCCGCTTTGAGGCGGCCGGTGTTCTGGTCATATGTGACCTTCCGCGCCACGAGGCGGTTTCCATCATAATCGATCTGCACACCGCCGACCGCTGAAATGGTCTTGGCGTTGATGTCATAGACAAGCTCATCGGACTCCAGCAGCAATTGTGCGTTTGGATCCGTTTTTACATTTCCGACAAGTGCATCACCCGTCTGGGCGTAGGCTGGGAGCGAAATCCCGCCCGCAAGGCATAGCAAGGCCGTGCTGCACGCAAGCCGTGCAAGCCACGCCGGCAACACCGAGCGCGTTAAATTCAATCCCACTCTAACCATCCTCCTTGTGCAACAGAAAGGAGACCCCAAAAAATGTTGCAATCAACACGGGTGTCCATGCGGCAACAAAAGGCGGAACGAATCCCGCATTCCCGAATGCCTTGACCACAACAGTGACGACATAAAGCACGAAGCCTGCGAGGACGCCACCCAGAATCATCGTCCCCGATTGTCCAAACCGGACAAATTTCAACGAAACGGTTGCAGCAATTAAAGTCATCGCCATCAGCAGAGCCGGCAAAGCCAATAAAGACTGGAAATGCATATCAAAAGCGTTGGCTGGATAGCCAAAAGAGCGAGCTGCGGCAATTTTGTTACGCAGCTCAAAAAAAGGAATGGTCTCGGGTCGCGCGAGGCTTTCTTCAACGAATTCAGGGCGTAGATGCGTTGGAATGCGCACGGTGTCCAAGGAAACCGGCGTCTCTCCCAACACAAATTTCGTCACCTGATTCAGCTGCCAGAAACCGTCATCCAGATCAGCGCTCTTGGCGTCCAGCCGCTCGGTAACGTCCTGGTTCTTGTCAAGTCGAATGAAGACGGCGTCGACCAAACGCAATCCACGGTTGACGATCGACTTGGAGCCGATGATCGTTTCGCCCTCTTCGGTTTTTTGCCGCAACCAAGGGACGCGATCTGCCGATACATCATTGGCTTTTCCGGCGCGCCAGTTTGCCGTTATCTGTTCGCTTCTCTCAAAACCATAGGCAGCAAGCGGATTGACGATCAGCACAGCCGCCAGGCCGAAAAGAAACGCGCCCGTACAGGCCGGCAGAAGAAACTGCCAGGCCGAAACACCGACAGAACGCGCGACGACCAGTTCATATTTACGATTGAGCGAAATAAGCGTCGCCATCGCCGCAAACAGCGCGATGAATGGAAACACCTGCTGCATGATGTAGGGGATGCGCATCACCGACAGCCCAAAGGCACTGATCGCAGAATAGTCGGGCAGCGCAGACAGCTTTCCCGATAATTCGGTAAAGTCGAGGATGAGGGCCAACGCAAAGCTGCCCATCAGGAAATAGCATGTGATCGTCACATAGCGGAGGAAGAAGTAGCGCCCGAGCGTCCAGCCGATCATTACCGGTGTCCTCCGCGCTTGCGACCGAACAATCTTGCTCCAGCGCTCGCAAATGCCACCTGCCTGGTTTCAAAAGTACGTTTGAACCAGTTACTCCACGTTGTCGGGATACCGATCTGGCGATTGGTTGCGAGCGCATAAATCGCGGAAAGCGCTGCGAGAATTGGAATTGCGAAGAGCATTGGCAGCATCGACGCGTTCTTGTCCGTGCTCTGCCCGGTCGAATATCCCAGCCAGAACACAATGAGGCTGATCGTTATCGCCGTAAATGAAGCGGATATGCGTGCTTCGCGATGAGAGCGTGAGTCAGCAGCAGCGGCGAGGGAGATCAGTGCAAACACGATCGGATACATCCAGTCAGTCAGACGCTTGTAGAGCTCGGAAGTGTAGCGAAGCGGACGCTGTTGATATTGTTTGTCGTTCGGATCTGGATTCATGAGGTAATCGAGAGGCCGGTCCTTCGGAAAGATCGTGGCCTCCTTGTCATCCGACGAAAGAAATGCCGCGAGATCAAGAGCATAGGTATTGAACTTGATGATGGACACATTGCCGGTCTGCACATCGCGTCGATGGACCTCGCCATCCTTCATGATTAGCAGGCCCTGATCGGCGGTTTGGACGACTAGGCCTTCCTTGGCGTAATAAATGAGATCCGTCGTCTTATCGCGCGAATCGGAAACGAACAGGCCCTGGATCGTGCCATTGGAATCGCGGTTCTCGATCTGGAGGTAAAGGTCCGTATCGATTTCCCGGAACGAGCCTTGTTGAACCACGAGATTGATCACATCGCCACGCGCCTCGGCCACCATCTGGCGCATGTTCATCTGCGAATACGGCACGACGAAGTTGGAAATAAGGAAGGATGCAGCTGCGATGACGATCGCAAAAAGCATGACAGGACGGATCACGGCGGAACGTGGCGCGCCCGCCGCATTGATGACCACGAGTTCCGAATCCTGGTTCATCGTCGAAAGCGTTTGCGTCACGGCAATCACCAGAGCAAACGGCATCACCACGGGAAAGGCGGATGGAAGCAGATTGGAACTGAATTTTAGAATATAGTAAAAGCTCTGTCCGCTGGTCGTCAGAAAATTGATACGACCGAGCACCTGAACGATCCATGTGATTCCGACCGCTGAAAGCAGAACGGCAAAAAACATGACGACGATCCGTCGCAAGATGTATATCTCAATCAGGCGCATGTCATGTTTCGCAAAAAGAGTTCCGCCACCTTGTTCGACCAGCCGTTCATTAAAGCCCGACCGTTCAATCTATGCCATGGGAGCCAAGGCATTATTTTGAGCTTTATGGGACGAACCCGTTACATGTTCAATAAACCCGACATATGTTCAATCTAGTCAGGCTTGGCTAAAAATAGGCGAAGAAAGCTAGTTAACAAGGTCTTAGTCAATCCCTTCACGATCACCCCCTTCATTCATCAAGATCGATGATCATGAAAGTCACATTTTTGTTCAAACCGGAGATATCATGTCCAAACGCCCATCCATCAGTTTCGCAAAATATGCAGCCGTCGAAAGCGGCACCGCAATCTTGCTTGTTCCCGCTGAAGGCAAAGCAGCTGCAGAAGCCGAATCTGTTGTCGGACAGGCATTGCTGTCGCGTATCATCAGCGTCTCGGATTTCAAGGGAAAACTTGCAACGAGCCTATCTACCCTCGCTCCAAATGGCACAGAACTGGAACGGCTGGTGCTTGTGGGTAGCGGCGATCCGACCAAGCTCAAGGGCGATGATTGGCTGAAAATCGGTGGCGCGGCATTTTCAAAAATCGGAAAATCCAAAAATGTCTCGGTGGTTCTTGCGTTGCCGGGTACAGATATCTCAGCCGAAAACGCTGCCGATTTCGCCCAGGGTGTGCTTCTTCGCTCCTACACGTTCGACAAGTACAAGACAAAGAAAGGCAAAGACGAGAGCGAGAAGGAAGATAAATTCGTCGCTAGCATCACTATCCAGGTAGCTGATCCTCACGCTGCGAAAAAGGCATTTGCGAGTGCCGAAGCGGTGGCGGATGGCGTTATTCTTGCCCGCAATCTGGTCAACGAACCTGCCAATGTTCTCGGTCCAGTCGAATTCGCCGAACGTGTCGAAGAGTTGAAAAAGCTTGACGTCAAGGTCGAGATTTTGACGGAGAAGGACATGAAGAAGCTCGGCATGGGCTCGCTGCTCGGCGTCGCACAGGGTTCCTCGCGTCCGGCGCGGATCGCGATCATGGAATGGCACGGCGGCAAAAGCAAAGACAAGCCGATCGCCTTTGTCGGCAAGGGCGTGACCTTCGATTCTGGCGGTCTTTCCATCAAGCCCGCTGGCGGCATGGAGGAAATGAAGGGCGACATGGGTGGTGCGGCCGCAGTCACCGGCCTTATGCACGCCCTTGCCTCGCGCAAGGCCAAGGTCAATGTCGTCGGTGTCATCGGGATCGTTGAAAACATGATCAATGGTGATGCACAGCGCCCTGGCGATATCGTCACGTCCATGTCGGGCCAGACGATCGAAGTGCTCAACACCGATGCGGAAGGGCGCCTCGTCCTCGCAGACGCGCTTTACTATTGCAATGATCGCTTCCAGCCCAAGTTCATGGTCAATCTGGCTACCCTGACAGGCGCCATCATGGTGGCTCTCGGCGTTTATCAGGCAGGGCTGTTTTCCAATGACGATGCACTTGCCGCACAGCTCTTCGATGCCGGCCAGGCAACCGGCGAAAGGCTGTGGCGCATGCCACTCGGCGCCGAATACGACAAACTCATCGACACCAAGAATGCCGACATGAAGAACATTGGCGGACGTCACGGTGGCGCAATCATTGCCGCACAGTTCCTGAAGCGCTTCGTGGGTGATACGCCTTGGGCCCATCTCGACATTGCCGGCACCGCGATAGGTGCGCCGACCAATGAGTATAGCCAGTCCTGGGCTTCGGGCTACGGCGTTCGCCTTCTCGACAGGCTGGTTCGCGACAATTTCGAAGGGTAGAAGTTAAAACGGACTGGCTTGACGTGAGCCAGTCCTTTCACACAGACTGCATCGATGACTGAAATTCTCTTCTACCATCTGACTGAATCGACACTGGAGAACGCATTGCCGGGTCTCGTCGAGCGTTCGCTCGATCGCAAATGGAGAGTCGTCATCCAGACAGGTTCCGAGGAGCGGCGCGACAGTCTCGACAATCACCTTTGGACCTGGTCCGATGCCTCATTCCTCGCCCATGCGACTGACCAGGAGCCTCATCCGGAGGAGCAGCCAATCATCCTGACAACAGGTTACGGCAACGCCAACAACGCGACCGTGCGCTTTCTTGTCGATGGGGCCGAGCCGCAGTATGTCGAAGCCTATGAGCGGCTGGTCCTCATGTTTGATGGCCACGACCAGCAACAGCTTGAGCAGGCGAGGACGCAATGGAAACTGTTGAAAGAACAGGGTCACAAATTGACCTACTGGCAGCAGAACGCCGAAGGGCGTTGGGAAAAGAAAGCTTGAGAGACTGTTGATGCGTCCGCTTTTGCTACTCCTCTTGATCGCTGGAATCGTGCTCGGGATTGGATATCCTTGGGTGGTCGGCAATTTCTCGGGAGAAGAAATCGGGTCATGGCGCGTCTATGATCGTCCCGGTCCCTACAAACCTGTCACCGTAACTTTGACCGCGGGCGACGCTCCGGTGCGCGCCTTCGTCGACATGCAGCCTTTGCGGAATTTCGTCCCTTCCGTCGGGCGCTCGGCGCTGACGGCCGTCGTCACGCGGCAAGGCAAGGACGTTCTTGTCAAGACCTTGAACTACGAGAACAGCAAAGCGGCCAACAGGGGCTCACCGCAGGGCCCGCAGGTCTATCGCGACGGCATCGGAGATATCGATCCGGTCGAAGATGGCGATTACGTCTTCACCATCGGACCTGGCGATTTCGACGGCCTGGAGGTGGCGGAGGTTGATCTTGTCTTGCGCAAGGGCGCTGCCGCCGTCGACTGGCGAGCCATGCCTGCTGGCATCGCGCTGATTGTGATCAGTCTTTTTGGGCTCGTTCGCCTGAGACGCAGTCGCAAGGCAGCAGCAAGCAACGTACCGCCTCCGCCCAAGTGGGGCAGATGATGGTGGATCAGGCAGGGACGTTTCCAAAGATCCTTACCGAAAGACTTCGGTTGCGCCGATTCGAGCCAAAGGATGATGCCGGGCTCCACGCCTGTATTGGAGATGCAAATCTCGTGCGCTACTGGGATTTTTCTGCCTGCAAGAATATTCAGGAAACGCGGAGCTGGGTACGGGTGCTCGCCAAAACCACGTCACCCAATGAATCCATCGCTTGGGCGGTTGCCGAAAAGGACAGCGATAATTGCATCGGCATGGTCAATTATCATCACCGTGAGCCGCTCAATCGCCGCTTGGAGATCGGCTACATTCTTCGATCGGAATGGCACGGCCGGGGACTAATGAGCGAAGGGATCCAAGCGGTGATGTCCCATTGCCTCGGTAAGCTGAATACCCACCGCATCGCAGCAGTTATTCATCCCGACAATGCCCCGTCCATCAGGCTGGTGACGCGACTTGGATTCGCATGCGAGGGCGGGCCGCTGCGTGATTACTGGCGTGTGGGCAACAACTATATGAGCCCCATGCTTTACAGTTTCATCGCCAACTGACGATCCTCATTGTGCTTTTCGACGATGCGGTAGGCACAGCGCCGGGCACCTTTCAATATGTGCTCGAAACGTTTGACCTCGACATTCGGCCCAAGCGCCGCCTGAAACACCTCGAGCTCTGACCGGCATAACTTCTGGCAGGCTTTGGCCGCTACGCAGATAGGGCAGTGATTCTCGATCAGGACAAGATCGCCGCCCGCGTCCCGGCCGACTTCGGCCATGTAGCCCTCTGCCGAACGAATTTCTGCGAGTTGTTGGACTTTCAGTTCCAGCGACGTAATCGACGCAAGCGCCGAGCGGTATTGGGTGAGGGTCGATTTTTCGCGATGGGAAATCAACTGGTCGAGACCGGCATCACCAAAGACTGCTGACACCGACGCCAGAAGGTCCACTGTCAATTCGGCATGGTTGTCGGGAAATTGGGCGTTTCCCGCATCGGTCAAATGCCAGAAGCGCTTGGGCCTTCCGACACTCTCCCGGCTATCTTCGAAAGCCACAAGACCGTCCTCGTGGAGACGTGTAAGCATCTGCCGCACCGCCACGGGGGTAACGCCAAGCCGGTCGGCCAGTACCGCGGCGCTCTGCGCTCCGGCCACTTTCAGCGAATAAAGCATGCGATTTGTCGTGCGATCCTGCATGGACATAAGATAGCAAGAAAAATTTAAAAAGCTATTGCTTGTTTTATTAGGAGGAATATAAAAATATAAAACTTGTTAAATTGAGGAAGTGCCATGCACGAGACGACAGAAGAAACCGGCAGTACCAGCTGGTCGGAGCTCTTGAGCCCGTCATATTCGGCGGCGACCCTGACGCTATGCCTTGGTGTAGCGCTGTTCGCCTTCAATGGTTTCCTGGTTTCCACATCACTTCCGACGGCAGTGCGCGAAATTGGCGGACTCGAGCTGATTTCCTGGGCTTTCACCCTCTATCTCGTCCTCTCCATTGTCGGCGGCGCCAGTGGCGCATTGCTGAAGGCCCGAGTAGGCGCGAGGATGGCGCTGGTGGGCGCCGCGCTGGTGTTTCTTGCGGGCACGCTCATCGCAGCGTTCGCTTCGTCGATGACCGAGGTATTGATCGGACGTGCGTTTCAAGGACTTGGCGAGGGCATCATCGCCGCGATTTGCTACGCACTTATTCCCGAACTTTTCCCCTCGCGGCTCGTTTCCAAAGTTTTCGGCGCTGAGGCCGTCGTTTGGGCGGTGGCTGCCTTCGGTGGGCCGTTGGTCTCGGGTCTGCTTACCGAACATCTGTCGTGGCGTGCCGCGTTCCTCGTCAATGTGCCTTTGGCCCTGATATTCATTGCACTGGTCTTCTATATCGTGCCCAGGTTTTCCGGCGAGATCGCACGCCTGTCCGTACCGTTCCTCCGGTTGGCGGCCATCGGGTTCGGTATCATGCTGGTCGCCTTTGCCAGCATCATGCAGACGGTTGCGACGGAAGTGCTGTTTGTTCTGGGTGCTGCAACAGTTCTGGCCTCGGTAGTCATCGTCGACCGGCGCAGCCGCACACCCCTCTTTCCGTCCGATGCATTCGCTCTGAATTCCACTGTCGGCATTGGCCTATGGATTGTCCTGCTCATGCCGGTTGCACAAGCCTCGACGTCCGTTTACCTGGTGATGACCCTACAGAACCTCTGGGGTTATGGCCCGACAAAGGCAGGTGCGTTCAGTGCCACGTTCGCCATTGCTTGGAGTACCGTTGCCATCTTCGTTGCCAACATACAGGACCAGCGCCGCCGTGCATGGTTGATCCGGCTCGGGCCAACTCTTCTCGTTGCCGGCCTTGCCACCATCGTCTTCGGCTTCTTCGTCGATAGGCCGTTGGTCGTAATGCTGGGTCAGATCGCCATTGGCACCGGTTTTGGTGTCAGCTGGGGTTTTCTCAGCCAGTCGGTCATGGAATCAGCGCGAAGCGGCGAACGTGACCGCGCCTCGGCCCTGTTGCCGACCCTGCAATCCGTTGGTTATGCGATCGGTGCCGCTCTCGCTGGTCTCGTTGCCAATGCCGTGGGCTATCCTGAAGCCACGACACCGGCGGCCCTGCGCGACGCCACGATAATTGTCTTTGCCGTTTCGACCGTCATCGGCGTTGGTGCTTTCGTGGCCGGGTTCGCCTTGCCAACGCGCAAGAAAACTCTACTGGCGATCGAAATGCAAAAACGGCTATAGATCACCGATGGCAATTGATGAGCGAGATTTGAGGGCCGATCCTGCAATCGTCAGGACATGGGTCGAGGGATGGGCGCTAACCCGTCAGGTGGCGGCGCCCGTTTTCGAGAACGGGGGCTATCGTGTCGAAGTTGGTCTTCCGGACCAGTTGAGGCGCTATGTTTTCTCAGATTATTCCGATTGGGTCCGTCAGCATGCCGAGGCCATATCCGAGCCGGCGATCTTTCTGAAGGTCTGTGCGCCGCCGGAGCTTGTCCAGCCGAATCTGCCGGCGCGTTGGCATATTCAATCTCCCGCATTCATGATGTTGCTGTCTGGCCCCATGCAAAGCGAAACCACCTCATTGCCGGATGGCTTTGTATATGACCATCAGGTGTATGATGGCGTAACCATCGTCAATGTCCTTGACAGGGCCGGGGAGGTCGCGGCCACGGGAAGGATAGGATTTCCTGGGGAATTGGCTGTCTATGATCGGATAAGTACCCATGAGAACCATCGCCGCAAGGGGCTCGGCCGGTCTGTCATGAAGCGGCTGGAAATGCTTTCCCATGAAAAAGGCATACAACGGGCGGCACTCGTGGCAACGCCTGATGGCCGTGCACTCTATGAACCGCTCGGCTGGCAGGTATATTGCCTTTATACAACCGCCGTTATTCCGAAGCCCGATGCTTGAAACTGGCGCTACTGCGCCAGTTCGGTCATCGCCTCTTCATATTCGCCGGAAAGTGTCAGCCACTCTTCTTCCGCGCGGGCAAGCGAAGACTTGGCATAGCCGATTTCCTTGCCGATCTGCGTCGCCTTGGCCGGTTCGCGCGTATAGATGACCGGATCGGCAAGCTGAATCTGCAGCGAGTCGATCTTCTTCTGGAAACGATGCACCTGTGCTTCCGCTTCCTGGATCTTCTTTTGCAAAGGCTTCAAAGCTTCACGCTTCTGCGCGGCAAGCTTGCGTTGCTCGGCCTTACTCAGTTTCTGGCCCTCTTCGACCACGATCTTGTTGCCCGACCGCTCCGCTTTCGCATCGGCCAACACCAGCGAGCGATAGGCATCGAGATCGCCATCGTAAGGCGCGACACCGCCATCGCGAACCAGCCAAAGCCGGTCCATGGTTGCTTCGATCAAATGGCGATCATGGGCGATCAGGATGACGGCGCCATCGAAATCGTTCAGCGCGTGCATCAGTGCTTCACGGCTGTCGATGTCGAGATGGTTCGTCGGCTCGTCGAGGATGAGCAGGTTCGGACCCTGGAAGGTGGCAAGCCCCATCAAAAGCCGGGCTTTTTCACCGCCGGAAAGATCTTTTGCCGCCGTGTTCATCTTGACCGTGGCCAGACCCATGCGCGACACGCGCGCGCGTACCTTGGACTCCGGCGCGTCCGGCATTAATTTGCGCACATGCTCGATCGCATTGTCCTCGGGGATCAGATCATCGAGTTGATGCTGGGCGAAGAACGAGATTTTCAGGTTCGGCGCGACGGTGATCTTGCCTTTTTGCAAGGGCAGGCGACCGCCAATAAGCTTGGCAAGCGTCGACTTACCATTGCCGTTCGAGCCGAGCAGGGCAATGCGGTCATCCGCATCGATACGCAGATTGAGATGCTTGAGAATGGGTTTGCCCGGCGTGTAGCCGACTTCGCCGCTCTCAATGGCGATAATAGGCGAAGCCACCACTTTTTCCGGTTCCGGAAAATGAAATGGCATCACGTGATCTTCAATGTGAGCGGAAATCGGCTTCAGCTTCTGCAGTGCCTTCAGGCGGGACTGCGCCTGCTTGGCTTTGGATGCCTTGGCACGGAAACGCTCGACGAAAGCCTCCATGTGGCTCCGTTGTGCTTCCTGCTTCACGCGCTGCTTCTGCTGCAATTCGAGTGCTTCGCTGCGAAGTTTCTCGAATTGATCGTAGTTGCCCTGCCACAGCGTCAGCTTGGTCTGGTCGAGATGGATGATCGAGTTCACCGCGGAGTTCAGAAGGTCGCGGTCGTGGCTGATCAGGATCACTGTGTGCGGATAACGCCGAACATAATCCTCGAGCCACAGTGTGCCTTCAAGATCGAGATAGTTGGTCGGCTCGTCGAGCAGCAGCAAATCTGGCTCTGCGAAAAGGACCGCTGCGAGAGCTACGCGCATCCTCCAGCCGCCCGAGAATGATGATGCCGGACGCTTCTGCGCTTCCGCGTCGAAGCCAAGACCCGAGAGGATCGCGCCGGCGCGCGCTTCGGCTGAATGCGCATCGATATCCGCAAGCCGAATATGGATATCGGCGATACGGTGCGGGTCGGTGGCTGTCTCGGCCTCTGCCAGCAAATCAGTGCGCTCGGTATCGGCGGCGAGCACGATCTCGATGAGGGAATCCTCGGTGCCCGGCGCTTCCTGCGCCACCTGACCGATCTTGATGTTCTTCGGCAGGAAGAAATCGCCGGTCTCGGCGTGAAGTTCACCGGTAATCACTTTGAACAGCGTTGATTTGCCCGCGCCATTACGCCCGACCAGTCCAGCCTTGGTGCCGGATGGCAGATTCAGGCTGGCGTGGTCGATGAGCAGACGGCCGGCCATACGCACGGAAATATCGTCGAGAATAAGCATGGCCGCGCTTTTGCACGGGAAATGCCTTTTCCGCAAGACTGTACTGTTGCATATCTGCCGTGCGCTTGAGGTAAAGAGACGTCACAACACCTTATGAATAAGGTCTGCCTTCTTCCGTTCGCTGGAACTGAATGAGATCGAACGACGGTGCAGCTTTGCCGAGCGCCGTCAAAATTGCGTGTGCCTGACCACGATGGTGCGTCTGGTGATTGAAAAGATGCGCCAATGCCGGAGCAAGACGCTGGCTGATCGTTCGCATGTCGCTGACCGTCGTATAGGTGAAGCGTCCGGCAATATCCGAGCTGTCCAGGGTGTTGACCCAGTCGATAATGCGCGCATCCTCTTCTTCTCGTGCAACCTTCAACGCGTCCAGTTTTTCAAAAAGGGTCGCATCTAGCGCCTTTGGTGCATCGCCTTCGCCGGTGAAGCGGTAGAGCCAGATACGATCAGTCACCAGCAGATGGTTCAGGGTGCCGTGCAGCGAAGTGAAGAATGCCCGCACGTCGCGCCGGTATTCTTCATCGTCGAGCTCGGCTGCCGCGGCATAGAGCCGTTGGTTTACCCAGCGATTATATGCGGCAAGCATCCTGAAATGCTGTTCCATTACATCGGCTTTCTGTAAATAAGGTGGGCGTTATTGACATGATGATATCTGAAGGAGGAGGTGTTTCCATGGAAATCATTTTGCCGCGAGAAATGAAATGACCGGTCCGCAACTCCTCCCCTGCGAAACGCCTGATGTGAAACCGCCGAGAGGGTCGAAAAGCAAGACCCATTGGGTTCTGCCCGCCACGATTCTCGGCTCGAGCCTGGGCTTCATCGACAGTTCCGTCGTGAACGTCGCACTCCCCGCGATTCAGGGGAGTTTTGGATCGAGCCTCGCCACCATGCAGTGGGTGGTCAATGGCTATATGCTGATGCTTGCGAGTCTCATTTTGCTCGGCGGGTCGGTTGGTGATCGTTTCGGCCGGCGACGCATTTTCATCGTCGGCCTCATGGGCTTTGCTGTTGCCTCGATGGGATGCGGTTTGGCGCCATCGGCCGGATGGCTGATAGCGATGCGGCTGTTGCAGGGCGCGAGTGCTGCGATGCTCGTGCCCGCCAGTCTTGCGATTATCAGTGCTGCCTTCAGGGGAGAGGCGCGCGGGCGGGCGATCGGAACGTGGGCGGCGGCGGGTGCTCTCACGATGGCACTGGGGCCTCCATTCGGTGGCTGGCTGGTCGATACGGTGGGCTGGCGTTCAATCTTTTTCATCAATCCACCGATTGCCGCCATCGCGTTGTTCTTCGCCTGGAAGTTGCCGTCCGACTATCGTAGCAACGGTGCATCGGACCCCCTTGACCTGCGCGGCTCCATGCTTGTGGTACTGGCTCTCGGACTACTCTGCTACGGTTTGATTGCGTCCGGTGGGGGTAACGGTTTGATCGGATGGCTCGCCATCGCTGCGGCCATTCCTGTGGGTGTGCTGTTCGTTGTTGCTGAAGCTCACTCCGTCGCGCCGATTATGGCGCTGTCACTGTTCCGCGATCGAGATTTTGCGGGTGCCAACGGCATCACGGTGCTGTTGTATGCCGCGCTCAGCGCAGCCTTGTTTTTGCTGCCGTTTCTGTTGATCGAGGTCCATAAGTATAGCGCGACCGCGGCAGGGGCGGCGTTGTTGCCATTTTCGCTGATCATGGGGATTGGATCGCGCTGGACCGGAGGGCTGGTCGAACGGATCGGGGCGCGGATACCGCTGATAATCGGCCCTTTGGCTACGGGGCTTGGCTTCGTGATCCTGGGTCTGTCCGGCAAGTATCCGGGCTATTGGATGGGCTTCCTGCCTGGACTGATCGTCGTTGGCCTAGGCATGACGCTTAGCATTCCGCCGCTGACGACCACCGTCTTCGATTCCGCGCCGGATGAAAAAAGCGGCACGGCATCCGGCGTCAACAATGCGGCGGCACGGGGCGGGGGGCTTGTAGCAGTCGCGGCTCTGGGGCTTGCCTTCGGCGGATCGGAACTTTCCTCCATGGACGCTAATGCTCTCACCGATGCCTACCGGCTCATCATGTTTGGAGCAGCGAGCCTTGCTGCCCTGAGTGCGGTTATTGCAGCACTGACGATTGGCAAGCGTAGCGTAGTACCCGCGAGGGAACCGGTGCCCAAACGACGTTGAAATAGTCTGCTACCGCAATGGATTGGCAAAAGGTCTATTGGCAAATGGGCTGCCTGACGCTATAGAGCGCCACCATTCCCCCAAATGACAAGGTTTCACCAAATGGCAATTGAACGCACTTTTTCGATGATCAAGCCCGACGCGACCCGCCGCAATCTCACCGGTGCCATCACCCAGAAGTTTGAGGAGGCTGGCCTTCGCGTTGTAGCTTCCAAGCGCGTGTGGATGAGCCGCCGCGAAGCCGAAGGCTTCTACGCGGTGCATAAGGAGCGTCCATTCTTCGGTGAGCTGGTTGAGTCCATGTCCTCGGGCCCGACTATCGTTCAGGTTCTCGAAGGCGAGAACGCCATTGCCCGCAACCGTGAAATCATGGGCGCGACCAACCCGGCCAATGCTGACGAAGGCACGATCCGCAAGATTTTTGCCCTCTCGATCGGCGAGAACTCGGTTCATGGTTCCGATGCCCCTGAGACTGCTGCGGAAGAAATTGCCTACTGGTTTTCCGGTACTGAAATCGTGGGCTGATATTCTGCCATACGAATGAGAAAGCCGGGCAAATGCCCGGCTTTTTATTTTGAACCAATCAGTTTTGCTGCGCGAGTTTGACGATAGTTTTTCCGGCGCCGTCGTGCAGAAGCAGTTTGCCAGTGTCGGCATCGATTGCGTAGGACCGCGTCCGTTCAAGCGCGGAGAAGAACTTTTGTTCCTGATCCATCAGGGCAGGCGGACACATCATGCGTGTTGCAGCTGCCGGTTTGAAAGAGAGATTGGATCCATCGATCGTGGCGCTGGTCGTGAAGCGATTGCAACCGCCCGATCCGTTCGCAGATCCGTCGGCATTGATCGTCAGTGTCGTTTGCGCATTATCGATGACACCGCGCCCGTCGATGTCTTCGGCAAGCCATGTCACATTCCTGATCTCGCCTCCCGGTTCGTCACTGCGAGCGGAAAGTGACCAAACCAGCAATACCAGAACGGCGAGAAAGCCGATGATGAGTGAACCAACTGCGACACGGTTCATTTGGTTTTTTCCCAGCGCTTGAGTGCTTCCTCGTCGGTTGCCTTCGCCTCGACCCAGTCGCTGACTTCACCACTGACGAGGTGCTGCTTTTTCCAGAAAGGGGCAGCGTTCTTCAAATAGTCCATCAGAAAGGACGCGGCCTCGAAAGCCGCCTGCCGGTGAGCGGAGGCAGCGACGACAAGCACGATGTTCTCGCCAGGTTTGATGAAACCGTAGCGATGGACGACGGTCAGGCCCGTTAAACTCCAGCGGTCCAGGGTTTTTTCGGCGATACGGCCAATTTCGATCTCCGCCATGCCTGGATAGTGTTCGATTTCAAGTGCTGCCAGCGTCCCGGCCTCATCCCGGCAAAGGCCGTTGAATGTCACAACCGCGCCGATACCGCGGCGGTTCCTGGTCATCCGGTCAATTTCGGCGGCTGTATCGAAATCCTCAGCCTGGATCCGGATGAGTGGTTCGACCGTGCTCATGCCTTATCCCCCGGTCATCGGCGGAAAAAGCGCGATCTCGTGTGCACCCTTGATCGGCGCATCGTGTTCGACATGTTCCTGATTGATCGCGACGCGGATCACATCCTGGTATTCAAGCGCTGATTCATATTCTTCACCGCGGGACTTTAGATGGGTCAGCAGGTCATTGACCGTGACGATCGAGGGTTCGAGGTCGAGATATTCTTCGCCCTTGCCGATCCGTTCACGCACCCATGCGAAATAGACGAGTTTGGTCATTGGTCAGTCCACCACGTGTTTCAGCCCGGCCCGGAAATAATCCCAGCCAGTGTACAGCGTTATCAGTGCTGCGATCCACAATAGAATAATACCCAATATGGTGATCACGGGGACGATTTCGTCGCCGGCAGGTCCCGCCAGCAGAAATGCAATGGCAACCATCTGAATCGTGGTCTTCCACTTGGCAAGCTGGCTTACTGGCACGCTGACCTTGAGTTCCGCCAGATATTCGCGCAGGCCCGACACCAGAATTTCGCGGCAGAGGATGATGATGGCAGCCCAGAGCGACCAGCCGGCGATCGTTCCATCGGCCGCCAATAGGAGCAGACAGGCAGAAACGAGCAGCTTGTCTGCAATGGGATCGAGCATGCGGCCGATGGTCGAGGTCTGCTTCCAGATGCGTGCCAGATAGCCATCCAGGAAATCGGTTATGCTGGCGATAGCGAAGATCGCCAGAGCGCCCCAGCGCGCCGCGTCGCTAGATTGCAGGCGCCCTTCCAGAAAGAAGCATACCACCACAAGAGGGACGGCGATTATTCGGGCATAGGTAAGAATATTCGGCAGAGAGTAGGCGTTGTTTTTGGACATATTTTCAACCAATCAAATCAGTGCCGATCAAAAGGGTTCGACCGCCAAACGTCAAGCTCATCAACAGGGAGTCGGGCGCATTTATGTCCCGATTACAATAGTTAGAGTCCTATGTACGAAAATGATCGCGAATTGTAATGGCCATGGCTTCAGATATACCGTCGACCTTCATCAAATCTTCGACAGCCGCCCGCGAAACCGCCTTTGCCGTACCAAATTGATGCAACAAAGCGCGCTTTCGCGAAGGACCGATTCCCGCGATTTCGTCCAGCGGATTCTTTACCATCTCTTTCTTGCGCTTGGCCCGGTGCGTGCCGATAGCAAAGCGGTGTGCCTCGTCGCGAAGGCGCTGCAAAAAATACAGCACGGGATCACGCGGTGGAAGGGTAAAGGATAGCTTGCCCTCCATGAAGAACCGTTCGCGCCCCGCGTCGCGATCGACGCCCTTGGCGACGCCGATGGCGGTTACCTTGTCGGCAATGCCCATCTCCTGCAGGATACCGCGCACCGCGCTCATCTGGCCTTGACCGCCGTCGATAAGGATTATGTCAGGCCAAGCCGGGAAAGCATCGGAATCATCGTCGAATTCATCGATCTCCACATCCTCCGCCGGCGCATCCTTCGCTTCGGGCGTACCGTGCTCCTTGACCAATCGGCTGAAACGCCGCTCGATCACTTCGCGCATCATGCCAAAGTCGTCGCCCGGCGTGATCTCGGTCGAGCGGATGTTGAACTTGCGATACTGGTTTTTGACGAAACCTTCTGGACCCGCCACGATCATCGCGCCAATGGCGTTGGTGCCCATGATATGAGAGTTGTCGTAAACCTCGATGCGGCGCGGTGTTTTCTCCAGCCCGAAGGTCTCGGCCACGCCCTTGAGCAGGCGTGATTGCGATGAGGTCTCCGCCAACTGGCGGCCAAGCGCTTCGCGCGCATTGCTGAGGGCATGCTCGACCAGATCGCGTTTCTCGCCGCGCTGCGGAACTGTGATCGTGACCTTGCGATCCGATTTCGCCGTCAGCGCTACGCCAAGCAATTCCTGATCTTCGACCGTTTCGGAAAGCATGATCAATGCAGGGCAGGGCTTGTCATCATAGAACTGCGACAGGAATGCGCCGAGAACTTCGGCGCCCGAGAGCGACGAATCCGCCTTTGGATAATAGGCGCGGTTGCCCCAGTTCTGGCCGGTTCGAAAGAAAAACACCTGGATGCAGGTCACGCCACCGTCCTGATAGATGGCGAAAACGTCGGCCTCCTCCACCGATTGCGGATTGATGCCCGAATGTGCCTGAACGTGCGATAACGCTGACAGGCGATCGCGATATACGGCGGCGCGCTCGAAGTCGAGATCTGCCGAAGCCTCGCGCATCGCATCCGACAAATGCGTCTTCACAGCCTGGCTTTTACCCGAAAGAAACGCCTTGGTTTCGCTGACAAGTTCGTCATAGTCCGCTTCGCTGATCTCTCCCGTGCAGGGACCGGAGCAGCGCTTGATCTGGTAGAGCAGGCAAGGGCGCGTCCGGTTTTCATAGAACGAATCCGTACAGGTACGTAGAAGGAATGCACGCTGCAGAGCATTGATCGTGCGCCCGACTGCGCCCGCTGATGCGAAGGGTCCGAAATAATCGCCTTTGCTCGAGCGCGCGCCGCGATGCTTGAAAATTCCGGGTGCGAGCCGCCGATCAGCCTGTTTGGGTGCCGTGAGAAGGATGTACGGAAACGACTTGTCGTCCCGCATCAGCACATTAAACCGCGGCCGCAAGCGTTTGATCAGATTGGCTTCCAGAAGCAGCGCTTCTGTTTCTGTGCGGGTGACGACGAACTCCATTTTCATGGTTTCGCGGATCATCCGCGCGATGCGATTATTGTGGCCCTGACCGCGGGCATAGTTGGAAACACGCTTCTTCAGGCTGTGCGCTTTGCCCACATAGAGCACGTCGCCAGCCTCGTTGAACATGCGATAGACGCCCGGCTTGTTTGGCAAGCGCTTGACCAGCGCAGCGATCACGTCAGCGCCGCTTGTTCCATCGCTGACAACCGTCGAATCCCATTCGATTGCACTGATCAGAGCCGCTACGTCCCGGACAGGTTCGTTGCTTTCCTCGATTGGTTCGTCCAGATCCTCATCGGAGGGCAAATCGATATCGTCTTCTTTCACATCGTCGGAGAGAAGCTGTTTTGGGCTGGATTGATTTGCCGGGTCGTTCATTCTGCTATTCCTGAGACATCAGGCGTCTGCCATGCGAGATGCTGCCCGCCATCGAGAGCGATCATTTGCCCCGTAATAGATGGGGCTTCCCATAGATAGCGGATCGTGCGGCCGAATTCTGACAGATCGGGCCCATGTTTCAAAAGGAGCGTGCTCACCTGCCGATCGAAGTCGGCCTGGCTTTGCCTGTCACTCGGCATGGTTGGCCCAGGTGCGATACCGTTGACGCGGATCCGGGGTGCGAGAGCCTGGGCAAGCGTCTGCGTGGCAGTCCACAAAGCCGATTTGGACAAGGTATAGGATATGAATTTCGGCGTGAGCTTCCAGACACGCTGGTCGATCATATTGACCACCAGACCATCCTTGCCTGCTGGCAGCACCGCTGCCATCGCATCCGCAAGCAGGACGGGTGCCTTGACGTGGACGGCGAAATGCCGGTCCCAGATTGTGTCGTCGGACAGATTACCGATGCCGTCTTCCTGAAAAATCGAGGCATTGTTGACCAGCAGTTGCACCGGACCGAGTTGATCCTGTGCGTCACGAACAAGCCGGCGCACTGCATTGCTGTCGGAGAGATCGGCCTGCACCACGCACGCAGTGCCACCTGCCGCGTAAATATCCGTCAAAAGCTCTTCGCCCTCGTCGCGGGAATGATTGCAGTGGATCGCTACAGCAAAGCCATGTGCAGCCAGATCCTTGACAATCGCCTTGCCGATCCGCTTTGCACCACCGGTTACAAGAACAACGGGCTGATCAGTCTTCAAGTGGTGGCTCCTTCATGCGGCGATTCAATCACGAATATAGGGATCGCAGCATGAAAGCGCGAGAGTGAAAGGCCGCAACAGTGTCAGTAGTGAACAGATGCAATCGATCATCGAAGTTTATCTGCGCCAAGGCGGACGCGGGTCGTATAGCAACACAACATCCTCCTGCAAGCCAAGTCGAATACAAAACTTAAGCATCCATTAAGTGTAATATATTGCACTGCAATATCGAGAAACTTTCGACCAAATTTCTCTCAAATATCGTTTGGCATCTATGTTACTGGCTTACTATATTAGCGTTGAAATCATTGAAGAATTCGCGATGTTGCATAAAAAACACATCGCATTTCCGCCATTTTCTCGACAGTTTCTTTTCACAGTGCGGCGCAAGTGCCGCCACAATGCAAAGCGAATGTCTGCCCTGTCAAGCGGATGCAATTCTTGGTTCTTCCCCCCAACCAGTGCCCGCTCCGTGTAAAAGAGTTTAAAAAAGGAGATTGCCATGCGCACTCTTAAAACAACGATCCTCGCTACGGCGGCAGTGTTCACGCTCTCCGCTCCAGTATTCGCCGCCGACGCCATCCAGGAACAGCCACCTGCACCGGCTCCTATCGAAGCACCAGCTGCTGCTGATTGGTCCGGCGCTTACCTCGGCGCTTATGGCGGTTACGGCTGGAACAAGCACAAGACCGACGATTCTGGCAACATCAACGCCGATGGCTTCCAGGGCGGCGCTTACGGTGGTTACAACTTCCAGAACGGCCAGTTCGTCTATGGTGGTGAAGCCGACCTCGGCTACTCCGGTGGTGATGAGACCCGTGGCGGCATCAAGGCGAAGCAGGGCGTAGAAGGCTCGGTTCGTGCTCGCGCCGGTATCGCACTTGATCCGGTTCTGTTGTACGGCACAGGCGGTCTCGCCGTGACGAACAGCAAACTGTCTTCCGATACGGGTAGTGACTCAAACACGCGCGTCGGCTGGACAGTTGGTGCCGGTGCCGAAGCCAAGTTCACGCAGAACATCGTAGGCCGCGTCGAATATCGCTACAGCGATTACGGCAAGAAAGACTTCGACCTCGGCGGTCTTGACGACGTTTCCAGCAAGCTGACAACGAACGAGATTCGTGTCGGTGTTGGTTACAAGTTCTAAGCCACGACTGATTTGAAAAGAGCCGGGCAGGAAACTGCCCGGCTCTTTTTTTCGCTTATTTCGGCAGAAGGGCCGCCAAGTCCGGATGCAATTCCTCAAAGCGCTTCTGCCAGCGCTTGAGCTTTGAGCGGCCTTTTTCCCATTTGCCTTCAAAACGCAGGCTCGCATAGGCGAGGGCAGCCGCAAGAGCGATGTGCCCACCGTGTATTTTCTTGCCAAGGCGCGGCGGTGCGGCGTTGAGGTGATCAAGCACGCGAATAGCCTTGCCCCATTGGCGGTCGAGCCACGGCTGATGGATCTTTTCCTCCGGATGGAAGCGGCGCTCATAGACGTGAGCGAGCAGCACGTCGCAAAGCCCGTCGGCAACCGATTCCAGTTGTTCGGCCTCAAGCCTTTTTTCGGCATTGCGCGGGAAAATCTTGTTGCCCGACATGCGGTTCAGATATTGCGTGATGACGCGGCTGTCGAAGATTGCCTTGCCGTCATCCAGAATGAGCGTTGGAATCTTGCCGAGCGGATTGGCGTTGACCAGTTCCACCGGTTCGGCGTTGCTGTCCACCAGCACATTCTCGACAGGAACCCCCGCGTAAAGCGCGGCCATACGGACCTTGGTACTGTAGGGTGAGGCGGGGGAATATAGAATTTTCGGCACTGTGGACTCCCATTGATCGCGATTCGTTGCCGGAACCGTAAACCTGCCATTGGTTTTCGCAAAGAGCGGCATTTTCGCCTCACGACCTACTGCGCTGCAGGCATATCCACCGAGCGTCGCCTGCAAGAAGAACGTTCGACTTCAGGGCAGGGGCGGAAGTTGAGCTCCTTTGTCAGGCAAACGCGCACTTCCCGCAGATAGTCGCTGTCGCAGGTAACGGCGATGCCGTCTTTCGCAAGTCCCGGATTGGCTGAAACAAAGGCCTGTTCCAGTACTTGCGGATTGACCGGCGCACGCGATGTAGGCTGGCGGTAAGCGGCTGGAATCGCAACCCGCTTAACTGCCTGGCGCATAACGGAGAAATAGTCCTGCTGGGTCAGGCCGGTGCAGGAGCCATGCTTACGCCACTCATAGGTAACGAGACCCGGCGATGGCATGATATCGGACAATTGTTTGGCTTGGGCAAAGGGAACGTTGCGCGGCTGCGATGTATCGCAATCCTGCGGATAGCCCCGTTCATATTGCGGCCAGAGCCCATGCACGACAAATCCGTAAGGCCGCCCTGACGAACATTGTTGCTGATTGGCATTCGGCCCTTCCGCCGCACAATAGCTGGGTGACCAGGAAAGCGCGAGCACATAGTAGTCGAAGCCTGTTCCGGACGGCAGTGGCGAGGGCTGCCCGGCCTGCCGTTCTATCGGCGTATCTGAAGAAGGTGCAATAGGAACGTTCGTTACCGGCGCATTCTCTTCGCGCAGATAGGAAAGTATCGAAATGCCGATCAGAGCCGCAAACAGCGCATAGCGAGCCAGCTTACCGATCGGCATGCTTTGGCTTGATTAGTAAAGGGTGCGGCAATTGCCGTTGTAAACGTGCCAGCGATCAAATCCGGATACGCAGAATTCGACATTATTGCCGATACCGACGAAACCTTGCCCTTCTTCGACCAGATACCAAACCGGACGTTGACCACCGTCCGAGAGATGTGCTGTCGCGCGGCAGTAGTGGCGCGCCACGGCATCCATGTCCGGATCGCGGCTAGGCTCAAAGTGAGTCAGGCGTACGTCGGTGAAATCCTGGATCCCAACTTGAGGCAGATTTGGTACATGCCGTACCTGATAGGAAAACCTGTTGATGATGCGATTGAGGACGCGTGCCTGCCCGCACGTATCGTCGTAACCGGGTCCGCTTTCCACATAGTCTGCGGCCCGCGCCGGAGCGGCAGCCGAAGCCAGCGCCACGCCAACGGCGAAGGTTGCAGCAAGAAACGATGATACGCGTGTCATAGGATCACTCTCCGTGAAATCTCGTTGGTCGCAATCTCAACCAGCCGTTGCCTTCGGTCAAGCGACAAGTTACTCGCCGCGTATCCATTCGAGCGTGAAACCTGCATTCTGTTCTTCACTGAGGATTTTCGACAACGCTGGGAGCATGGTGCGCAGTTCGTCATCGAGCGTAAAGGGCGGGTTGACGATGATCATGCCGGTACCATCCAGCCGAGGTTCCGGCGAGGTTGCGCGAATCATGAGTTCGGTCCGCAATATCTTGGGGATGCCGGTATCGTGCAGCGCGGCTACAAACCGCCAGACTTCCTGCCGGTCCTTGACGGGATACCACAAAGCGAAGGTTCCACCGGAAAAGCGCTTGTGTGCCCGTACCAGCCCATCGACGAGACGGTCGAATTCACCTGCCACCTCGAACGGCGGATCGACCAGGACAAGCCCGCGTTTTTCCTTCGGGGGCACGTGCGCGCCGAGCGCCAGCCAGCCGTCCAGCTTGGTCACACGGACCTGAATATCGCCCTCGAATGTCTCCGTCAGCAACGCGGCATCTTCCGGATGCAATTCCAGCGCGGAAAGCCGGTCCTGCCGGCGCAAGAGATGCCGCACGATCAGCGGCGATCCCGGATAGTGCCGCATCTCTCCATCCGCATTTTCGGCGCGTACGATATCGAGATAGGGCTGGATGAGTCCCGCAACCTTGGCATCGATCTTGGCGTCGAGCAGCCGTCCGACGCCGTTCTGCCACTCGCCGGTCTTGCTAGCTTCGACACCGCTAAGATCGTACCGGCCTATGCCCGCATGGGTATCGATAACGCGAAAGGCTTGCTCCTTGCGTTGGAGATAGAGCACAATTCGCGTCAGGATGATGTGTTTGACCACATCGGCGAAATTGCCGGCATGATAGGCGTGTCGGTAGTTCATGCTGGGCTTCTCTCATGATGCGAGCCTGGTCGCAAGCGGGCCTGGTAGTTCATCATTTTCTTTGATGTTGAACTCCAGCTTATCGAATTTGCCATCCGTCGCAAATCTGTCATACAGCGCACCAGGCACACTCGTATCGCTGGCGTGCTGCGGGTGAGCAACAATGTCCGGAACTGTCGTCCTCATCGTGCTGTTTGCAGCACTCATGCATGCAAGCTGGAATGCCGTTGTCAAATCTGAGGGAAACAAGTTCCTCAACACAGTTGTTGTCGTCACATCTGCCGGCATCATAGCGGCAGTCTGCCTGCCATTTTTGACGCCACCAGCACGCGAAAGCTGGCCTTTCCTCGCTGCTTCCGGTGTCGCGCAGGTTATCTATCTTGCGCTGGTCGCGGCGGCGTATCGCAGCGGTGATATGAGCCAGGCTTATCCGATCATGCGTGGCACGGCGCCCTTGATCGTTGCAATTGCCAGCGGCCCGCTGATCGGCGAAGTGCTTTCCCTGCAAAAGTGGGCGGGAATCGCGTTGATCTGCAGCGGCGTCCTTGCGCTGGCGCTGGAGTCGCGACGACGCGCCGGGTCAAACCGCGCCACCACGATCTTTGCACTTACCAACGCGGTGGTGATTGCTTCTTACACCCTGATCGACGGCATCGGCGTTCGCCATTCAGGCGCGCCGGCTTCCTATACGATGTGGGTTTTTGTGCTGAATGCAGTGCCGTTGTTCATCTGGACGATGATCATGCGCCCGGGTGAATTATGGCCGCATTTCCTCAAGCGAACGCGGCTCGCAACCATTGGCGGGGTAGGCACGCTTGGCTCCTACGGCCTTGCGCTATGGGCCATGACCATGGCGCCAGTTGCCGCGGTCGCTGCTTTGAGGGAAACAGCGATCCTGTTTGCGGTGGCTATTTCGGCGTTCATTCTCAAGGAAAGCGTCGGGCCGAAGCGCCTTGCGGCCGTAGCTTTGATCGCAATGGGTGCCGCCGTCATGCGTCTGGCTTAAATTTTTGTAATCTACTGGCAAACATTGGATGTGCGCCCTATCTGCGGTTACGCATTTTGCTCGGGCCTATTCAGACTTGGATAAATCTTGGATATTTGCACCTTCTGGTTCGGTCCCTCGCTTCGTTTTGTTGACCGAATATGTCTGGCATCAATGCTCCTGGCAGGGCATCGCGTAAAACTTTTTTCATATGGCGAGATTGATAATGTACCGGCTGGCGTCGAAATTCACGATGCCGAGCAAATCCTTCCCCATCACACCTTCGCACGAATCAACCGTAATTTTCCAGCTATCACACCCGGTGTTTCGATTCTCCAGTTCAGCGATCTGTTCCGGGTTATGTTGATGAAGTATGACCAGGGAGCCTGGCTTGATACGGATGTTTACCTGCTGAAGCCGTTTCTTCCATCGCCGGA
Source organism: Candidatus Phyllobacterium onerii (assembly GCF_028331445.1). Lineage (GTDB taxonomy): Bacteria > Pseudomonadota > Alphaproteobacteria > Rhizobiales > Rhizobiaceae > Phyllobacterium > Phyllobacterium onerii. The sequence goes on from NZ_JAQMHX010000001.1 coordinate 886,206, forward strand.
CAAGCCATATCTCGCGCATGATACCCTGACGAGGCTTGGTGTTTCCGCGCTATATCTGCCAACAGGTAATCCTATCATCGGCGATTTTGTCGCCTATATCCAGGGAACCGAAGTTCTCCCCGATTGGCTCGGCTTTCACCGGCGTGTAATCAAGCCAGCCCTGGCTCGATGGAATGGCAAACAAGTTACGACGGCGATGATCGGCCATACTGTCTTTGGCAATGACGGCATCTCGCGTCTGGCGCGCCGGCACGGTTTTTTCACAGATGCTGCACCGAAACAAAGTTTCTACTATTGGACCGGCCGAGATGCACTTCGCATATTCGACCCGAAATACGGCCTGGAACCGACACGTCACAAAGACTTCATCGGGTTCCATATCCACAAGAAAAAGCCGACAGATCTGCCGGCCGAGCCCGGAAGTTTCTATCATTGGGCGATTGGAAGGGTGCAGCACCTGCTGGTTTGAACAAAGAGCGCTACTCCGGCCGCATGTGGAAATAAGGCTGTGCTTCCTCCACTGCTCTCGCAAAGGATGGCCGGTTCGTCAGTTTGTCCAGATAACGCGATACGTTCGGATGTTCGGCACCGAGCGGGACAGTCAGGTTGGCATAGAAAAGTGCCGGTGAAGCCGCGCAGTCCGCCATTGTATAGTGATCGCCTGTCGCCCAAACGGTGTTCGCAAGTTCCTTTTCCAGGATGCCATAGGCAACCGCGAGTTTCTTTTTGCACTCGTTGACTCCGAACGCGTCGTTCTGGCCCTCCGGCCGGAAATTATCAGTCACGATCTTCTGCATCGGCACCTGGACATGCAGGTCGAAAAACCTGTCGAGCTGCCGTGCCCTGAATGCCAACTCGATATCGGCTGGCAGCATCTGCGTCTTGCCCGGATAATGCTGGTCAAGATATTCGATGATCAGGCTGGATTCAGGGATCGTCTTGCCGCGCGCTTCGTCCCGGAGCACTGGAAATTGCCGGATCGGCCAGATCTCGGTAAAGCTCGCGCTTGCCACCGGGTCCATGAAATCGACAACTTCCTTCTTGAAGGGCAGGTCTTTCTCATAAAGCGCGGTCAGCACCTTCATGCAGAAAGACGATAGCGGGTGATAATACAGCCTCAGCGACATTTCTTTCCTCCGATTACAATACTAAAGTGACCGCTTAACTATCAGGCAGCGGCGCGCGCGTCAAGCTTGTCACCAAGACAAAAAGCAGCATTGTGACTGCCGGAATTTGCGCTAAGGATATCGCATGAACAAACCTGTCCTGCTTCGCACGGGCCATTCCGCCTGTCCCCATGATTGCCCTTCGACCTGCGCCCTTGACATCGAGGTGCTCGATACGGGCCATATCGGCCGTGTGCGCGGTGCCAAAGAGAACAGCTACACGGCTGGCGTCATCTGCGCCAAGGTTGCCCGCTATGCCGAGCGTATTCATCATCCTGAAAGGCTGCTGAAGCCCGTCATCCGTGCCGGTGCCAAGGGCGAGGGCGTCTGGAAGGAAGCGAGCTGGGACGCGGCGCTCGACCTGATCGCTGAACGATTTCTGAAAGCCGAAGCCGAGTATGGCTCCGAGAGCGTCTGGCCCTATTACTATGCCGGCACGATGGGTCTTGTGCAGCGCGATTCCATTCATCGGCTGCGCCACGCCAAGAAATATTCCAACCAGTTCGATAGTATCTGCACCAACCTGGCCTGGACCGGCTTTTTCGCCGGCACCGGCAAGCTCGGCGGTGTCGATCCGCGCGAAATGGCAAAGTCAGATTGTGTCGTGATCTGGGGCACCAATGCTGCGGCGACGCAGGTCAATGTCATGACCCATGCCGTCCGTGCTCGCAAGGATCGCGGCGCAAAGATCGTCGCCATCGACATCTATGAGACCGCCACCGTCCGGCAGGCGGATTTGGGGCTTGTCCTCAAACCCGGCACCGATGGGGCTTTCGCTTGCGCCGTCATGCATGTGCTGTTTCGCGATGGGCTTGCCGATTGGGACTATCTCAACGCCTATACCGACGATCCGAAGGGCCTCGAACAACACTTGAAGGACCGCACGCCGGAATGGGCCGCCGCGATCACCGGTCTCACCATCGCCGAGATCGAAGAGTTCGCCCGGCTCGTCGGCACCACCAAGAAGACATTTTTCCGTCTCGGCTATGGCTTTGCCCGCCAGCGCAACGGTGCGGTCAACATGCACGCGGCGCTGTCAATTCCGGCCGTAACCGGAGCCTGGAAATATGAGGGCGGCGGCGGCTTCCATTCGAATTCAGGTATTTTCCGCATGGACAAGCGGGAGATCGAAGGCCGTGCGTTTGCCGACCCGTCTGTCCGGCATATAGACCAGTGCAAAATCGGTCCGGCGCTCACCGGCGATTCGGCCGCGCTCTATGGCGGCCCGCCAGTCATGGCGATGCTGGTGCAGAACACAAATCCTGCCAATGTCGCGCCCGAACAGCGTCTGGTGAGGCAGGGTATGTTGCGGGAGGATCTGTTCATGGCCGTGCACGAGCAGTTCATGACCGACACGGCCAAACTCGCCGACGTCGTTCTCCCGGCCACCATGTTCATGGAGCATGACGACATCTATCGCGGCGGCGGCCAGCAGCACATCGTGCTCGGTCCGAAGCTGATCGATGGTCCAGGTGAAACACGCCCGAACCTCTTTGTCATCAATGAACTGGCGAAACGCCTCGGTGTTGGTGATTTCCCCGGCTTCGATCTCGACGCAAAAACACTCATCGACAACATGATGGCAGCAAGCAATCTGCCCGGCTTCGACGTCCTCAAGGAAACCCGCTGGCTCGACATCCAGCCGGATTTCGAAACGGCGCACTATGAAAAAGGGTTCAGCTGGCCGGACGGCAAGTTCCGTTTCAAGCCGGACTGGACCAACGGCCCGTCGCCCAACCGGCCGCCGCAATCGATGGGCCTGCAAGGCCCGTTCGAAACGTTGCCGCAATGGCCGGACTACTGGCAGGCAATCGAAATCGCCGATGAGAAGCACCCCTTCCGCTTGGCGACGTCTCCGGCGCATAATTTCCTGAACTCGACTTTCTCGGAAACACCGACGTCGGTGGTCAAGGAAAGGCGGCCGGAGCTGCTTATCCATCCGGAAGATGCGGCCGAACTCGGTATCGAAGACGGCGCGCGTGTGGAGATAGGTAATGATCGCGGCGAAGTCGTTGTGCATGCGCGCATTCAGGCCGTAACCAAGCGCGGCGTGGTAATCTCTGAAGGCATCTTTGCCAATTCGGCTTTCGAGCGAGGCGAGGGCATCAATGTCCTGACCGGCGCCGATGCTCCAGCACCCAATGGTGGCGCTGCCTTCCATGATAACAAGGTCTGGGTGCGGTTGGCAGTGAACTAGTCGGTAAAAACCGTCCGCCCGTCCTTCATCACGGCTTTGCCGCTTGCAACCAGCGCGAGCGCGCGCACATAGGTCGCATGCTCGACCGAAAGCACACGTTCAGCGAGCGTGTCGGTCGTATCGCCGCTTTCCACCGGCACGACGGTCTGGGCGATGATCGGTCCGTCGTCCATGCCAGCCGTCACGAAATGCACAGTGCAGCCATGCACGCGCATCCCGGCTTCGAGCACCTGCTCATGCGTATGTAGGCCTTTGAACAGCGGCAGCAGGGAAGGGTGGATATTGAGCATCTTTCCTTCCCACTCACTTACAAACTCCGGCGAGATAATTCTCATGTAACCCGCGAGGCAGACGATATCGGCCTTTGCTGTCTGCAGGGCTTCGGAAATAGCCTTTTCATGCTCGCGCTTCGAGGGAAAATCGCGATGGGGAACGGCAAAAGCCGGAATGCCTTGCGCCCGTGCTGTTTCCAGCCCGCCGGCATCTGTCTTGTTGGCGATAACTGCAACGATTTCCGCCGGATAGTCTGCGTTCTTTGCAGCTTCGATGAGCGCACTCATATTGGAGCCGCGCCCGGATATCAGGATGGCGACGCGTTTCCTCGGTGTGCTCACAGCGCCAGCGTGCCTTGATAGACGACCCCGGCATCGGTGCGTGCAACCATCGTGCCGAGACGCACAGCGTCTTCGCCTTGCGTTTTCAGTGCTTCGCGGACCGCATCGACATTGTCGGGCGCGACCACGGCAATCATGCCGATACCGCAATTGAACGTCCGCAGCATTTCATCGCGCTCGACGCCGCCGGTCTTTGCCAGCCACGAAAACACGGGCGGAACCTTGATGGCCGACAGGTCGATGCTCGCAGTCAGGCTCTTCGGCAACACGCGAGGAATATTGTCCGGGAACCCGCCACCGGTAATATGTGCCAGCGCCTTGATCGCATTGGTTTCGCGAATGGCGGCAAGCAGCGGCTTCACATAGATCCGCGTCGGCGTCAGCATCGCCTGTCCCAGCGTCGAACCGGCCTTGAAAGGCGCGTCGGCATCCCAGCCAAGGCCCGAAAGCTCGACGATGCGCCGTACCAGCGAAAATCCGTTGGAGTGAACACCGGAAGAGGCGAGGCCAAGAATGACATCGCCCTCGGCAATGTCACCGGACGGCAGCAACTGATTGCGCTCGGCTGCGCCCACGGCAAAGCCGGCAAGGTCATAATCGCCGTCGCGGTACATGCCGGGCATTTCCGCTGTTTCACCACCGATCAGCGCACAACCAGCCTGCAGGCAGCCTTCGGCAATCCCGCTCACGATCGCCGCGCCCTGATCGGGGTCGAGCTTGCCGGTGGCGAAATAGTCGAGGAAGAACAGCGGCTCGGCGCCCTGCACGACGAGATCATTGACGCACATGGCGACGAGATCGATGCCGACGGTGTCATGTACGCCCGCATCGATGGCGATCTTCAGTTTGGTGCCGACACCATCATTGGCTGCGACCAGCACGGGATCGGTGAAACCTGCGGCCTTCAGGTCGAAAAGTCCGCCAAAACCACCGATTTCGCCATCGGCACCCGGCCGGCGCGTCGAACGCACGATCGGCTTTATCTTTTCAACAAGCAGATTGCCGGCATCGATATCAACGCCCGCCTGCGCGTAGGTAAGGCCATTTTTGCCACCTTTGGCGGGCTCGTTCTTGGTATTCATGATCTGCTCCGGATTGTTGCCCGCGAAATGGCACGACTCTGGCGCTGCTGCAAGGTCTGAGTAACCCTCGCGTCAAGAAAAGGCCGTTTATGGACGGTTTGGTCGCCGTTTGGGGTTGAGGAACGCATTTACTCTCGCCATTTACCATTAAGATGCATGCCTGAGGAATCCGGACCAAGTGACAATTCCCAACTACATCACGATTTTCCGCTTCATTCTCGTTCCGTTCATCGTGATGGCCTTGCTGTCGGGATATGTCGGAGCCGCGCTGATAGGCTTCGTTATCGCCGGCGTCTCCGACGGCATCGATGGTTTCATTGCGCGGCGCTACAATCAAGGGTCAGAGCTCGGCGCCTATCTCGATCCCATCGCCGACAAACTCCTCCTCGTTTCGTTGTTCGTGGTGCTCGGTTTTGTGAAGGAGTTGCCAGTCTGGCTGGTCGTCATCGTCGTTTCACGCGATATCTTCATAATTGGCGCAGTGCTCCTCGGTGCGGTCATCGGCAAACCGTTGGAAATGCATCCGCTGCTGGTGTCCAAGGCGAATACGGCGTTTCAGATTGTCCTTGTCGCGGTCACACTGGCGGATATTGCATTTGATTTTTCACTCACCGGCAGTCGCATGGTATTAGTATGGATAGTTGCCCTCTTGACCGCAGCTTCCGCGACTGCCTATCTCATGACGTGGACGAAACACATGGCGGGATATGAGCAAGAGCATAAGCAAGACTAAAACGGATCCTGTTCCGGTCGAAATACCGGACAAGGACATTCATGTCGATGTCCAGGTCACCACGCTTGGCGCAAGCGTGCGTCGCCAAGCCGTATTCTGGACGGGCGCGATGCTTTTCCTGGCGTTTTTCCTTTACCTGTTCTCATCGATCCTCCTGCCTTTTGTCGCGGGACTAGTACTCGCGTATTTTCTTGATCCAGTCGCCGACCATCTGCAACGCCTCGGCTTGTCGCGTCTGCTGGCGACGATTGTCATCCTTGTCCTGTTTGTAGTCACCTTTGCGCTGCTGCTCATCATCCTGGTGCCTGTTCTCGCCTCGCAGATGAGTGATTTTATCGTGCGTTTGCCGAGTTATGTATCGCGCCTGCAGGAACTGATCGCCAATCGCGACTCGCAATGGTTGAAGGATTTCATAGGTGTCGATGCGTCGGTCATTCGCAGCAGCCTGGATTCGCTTCTCCAGCAGGGCGCTGGCTTCCTCACCACCTTGCTGCAGTCGATCTGGAGTTCCGGCAAAACCTTGATCGATGTCGTGGCACTATTCGTCGTCACGCCTGTCGTGGCATTTTACATGCTCCTCGACTGGGACCGCATGGTTACCGAGATCGACAAGCTCGTTCCTCGTGAACACGTCCATACTGTTCGCGTCATAGCGCGCGATATGAACAAAGCCATCGCCGGTTTCGTTCGCGGGCAGGGCACGGTGTGTCTCCTTCTCGGTATCATATATGCGGTCGGCCTCACGGTAACCGGGCTGAATTTCGGTCTGCTGATCGGTCTCTTTGCCGGTCTGATCAGCTTCATTCCCTATGTCGGCTCGCTGGTCGGTCTGCTTCTCGCACTTGGCGTAGCGCTGGTGCAGTTCTGGCCCGATTACATCAATGTCCTCTATGTCGCCATTGCGTTTGGCATAGGACAGTTCATCGAGGGCAATATTCTTCAGCCGAAGCTCGTCGGCTCGTCCGTGGGCCTCCATCCTGTCTGGCTGATGTTTGCGCTGTTTGCCTTCGGTTCGTTGCTTGGTTTCACCGGCATGCTCATCGCCGTGCCGACCGCCGCCGCCGTCGGCGTTCTCGTGCGCTTCGTCATCCATCGCTATCAGCAATCCCCGCTCTACACAGGCGACTATCGCAAAAACGATAAGACCAAAGAAATCAGATGACAGTGCAGCGTTGCTGGCTGTATTTCATCGCTCCATGACCGATGTAAGTACACCGCGCCAGCTGCCGCTCGATCTTGGCCACGAACCCGGCTATTCCCGTGACGATCTGATCGTGTCCGCATCCAACATGGCTGCTGTGGATATCGTCGATCGCTGGCCGGGCTGGATATCGCCCATCGTCGTGTTGGCCGGTCCGACAGGCTCGGGCAAAACCCATCTTGCCGCCGTTTGGAAAGCGGAATCCGATGCCATCATTCTCGATGCGCAGAGCATCGGTACCGCATCGGGTGAGAAGGGCCCATTCCTGATCGACGACATCGGCGCAGGCCCCATCGACGAATCCGGCCTTTTCCACCTGATCAACACTGTGCGCCAGAGCGGCTCCAGTCTGCTGATGACCTCGCGCAAATGGCCTGCCAACTGGCCTGTGACCTTGCCGGATCTCGCCTCGCGCCTGAAAGCGGCAACGACCGTAGAAATCGACGAGCCGGACGACATGCTGCTGTCGGGCGTTCTCTACAAGCTCTTCGCGGATCGGCAGGTTGCTGTTGATCCCAATGTCATCAACTTCCTCGTCAGCCATATCGAGCGTTCGCTCTCTACCGCCAATCGCATTGTCGAACGGCTGGACCGCGCTGCGCTCGAAAAGAAATCGAGGATCACCCGTGCTCTTGCGGCCAGCGTCGTCACCGCGAGCGATGAGGGGCAGGCGGCGTTTGAGCTCTAGAGCAAGTCCAGCAAAAGTGGGAACCGGTTTTGCGTCCGGAATTGCGTAAAAACAAAGAGTTGGAGCAATTCCGTGATTCGAGAAAAACGGAATTTCTCCAGAGCGCTTTATCAACTCTCCTGTTCAGGCAGCAGCGGCGCACCCGGGCGATAGAGCAGTATCGGCCGGATTTCATAAACGGCAGTCGGATTGGCACGGCGCAGGTCGCGAGCGGCTGCGACGGCGTCCTCAAGCGTCGGGCAATCCACAATGTAGAAGCCGAGCAACTGCTCTTTGGTCTCGGCAAAGGGGCCGTCGGTGATCACGCCGGCGTCCTTGCCACGTAGGGTCACGGCGCGCTGCGTTGGACCAAGCCGTGCCGCCGGGCCCAAAAGCTTTTCGCGGACGAGGCGCTGATTGACCTCGAGCAGTTCGGCCATCAGCGCCGCGTCCTCCTCTTTGGTCCATGATTCGACCACTTCCTCCTCGTGATAGGCCAAGATGGCATAGAACACGTTTTATCCCTCCCTTTGTATCGGTAAAACTTCACTAATCGGGCCTCAGAGTCCTTTTGGAAAGTCGCTGCGGCGAGACATATGGCGCGATTTTCGAGAACCGGAGCGCAGGGTACTTAAAGTACGTGAGCACCGGAAGCACAGAAAAACGAGTCAGATGGCCGCTGCAGTAGAGTTTCAAAACGGGCTCAGCCTTCGCCCTCGTTTTCGATATTCAGTATGGCCCCGCACGCTTTGCAATGCACTGCATCGGGATCGTGCCGGCTAAGGCCGCAAGTCGGACATAGGTAGCGAACTTTGTTTGGCCGGAAGAGCACTTGGGCAAGCCGCAAGAAAAGCGTCACACCAAAAATCATGATCGACACTGATATCAATCGGCCGCTCGTACCCTCGAGCGTGATGTCTCCAAAACCCGTTGTCGTAAGGGCAGTGACAGTAAAATACAACGCGTCGGCATAGTTGGCGATCTCCGCATTGGTCCGGTGCTGCGTCTCGTAGACAACACCCGTCATGATGAAGAGGAACACCAAAAGATTGAGAACGGCGATCAGCGCATCCTCGTATTCGCGAATAAATGGGAAGTCGACGCGCAATCGGGCGAGAACCTGATAGGTGTGAAGTAATCGGAGGGTCCGAAGAATTCTTAGAAATCCGAAACCTTCACCGGAAAGCGGGGCAAGAAAGGAGAAAACGGCGGCAAAATCCGCAAGCGTGGAGGGCCGGAAGATAGACCGCATCGTCATCTCGCCAATCGAAAAGCGGGCCATCAGGTCAAGCAGAATAATCAGACCAATACCCGTATCCGCCCATTCGACGACTTGGGTCCGCGGAAGAAAGGATGTGCCGATGACGAACAGGACGGTGGCAATATCGAAAGCCAACAACGCATACCGGAACCGGTGCGCCCTGTTGGTGTTTCCCTCATACAGCTCCGATATCAACCTGCTCACGGCAATCCTGTCATCGCGTTCAACCTGGTAAAACCATAAGGCAGAATTCGTTTGCAAATACCATCAAACGAAAATTTTGCGAACAGAAGAGATGGACATTGGTTCGAGGGCCCATCAGCCGTCAGGGGTGTTACCGTTACGTACTTGTTCATAGTGAACGCAGAATTCAGGATCGCTGGATACAGCTGTTTCGGCAGTAGGTGGGGCACTGGGGAAGTGGAGCAGATCATGTCGATGTCATTGGATTCGGCCGCGGAGGTTTTCCGTGCGGCCATGCGGGAAACGGTCAAGCGGTATTCGTTGTGGTACCTCATTCAAGGTGCGCTTCTCGTCGTAGCAGGCGTCCTGGCGATCATCTATCCCATTATGTCGTCGGTGGCGGTCATCATCATGTTGGGCTGGCTATTGATCATCAGTGGCGTTGCGCAGGGCATCAGCCTTGTGGGAGCGCGGCATGTGCCGCACTTTTGGCTGCAACTCATCTCCGTTATCCTTGCCTTGCTTATCGGCTTTCTCTTCCTGCGTGATCCAGCGCAGGGCCTGCTGACGGTCACGCTTCTCCTGATCGTGTTCTTCATGATCGAAGGCATCTCAAAGATCGTCTTTGCGCTAACGATCCGTCCATTTCCCTATTGGGGCTGGGTGCTGGCCAGCGGACTGATCGGTGTCCTGCTCTCTCTGGTGCTTTGGGCAAGCCTGCCGGTCACGGCGCTATGGCTCGTCGGATTGCTGCTCGGAATTGAACTGATCAGCGTTGGCGGTGCGCTTGCACGACTTGCCTGGCACGTGCGGCGAAGCCCGACGACTTGAGACGACTCAAGTTCCCGCCACTCTTTGGCGGGCTGGCGGACGAAGGTTCAGCATTCTCTCGTCGATTTTCTGCGAGACGAAGCCACTTGATAAAGTGTATTAACAACTTTCGCGCCACTATGCCCGCTCTCGCTCTAAGCAACAGAGTTTTATATGTCCGATGTCCCGCTGCTCGAGTCCGCCGTCATTGCCCGCTTGAAAGCGGAGTTACAGGCTAAAGAATCCAAAATCCGCGATCAGGCCACTGCACTGGAACACAGTCGCAAAATCTTCGCACGAGCGTCGGTCGCTGCCCGGATTGGTGTTTGGGAGTGCAGCCTTCCCGACGAGACATTGCATTGGACCGACGTGGTCTATGACATCTTTGACCTGCCGCGCGGGTCGAATCTCAATCGAAACCAGATCGTGGAATGCTATGCGGAGAACACTGCGAAAGAACTCCAGCGGCGCCGCAAAAGAGCAATTGAAGATCGCAGCGGCTTCGAGATGGATGCCGAAATCATAACGGTGCAGGGCAATCGCCGCTGGATACGAATTACTGCAACGGTTGAATCCGAAAATGACCTACCCGTCCGCATTTTTGGCATGAAACAGGACATCACCGAGCAAAAGATTTTGTTGGACCGCACACGATATCTGGCCGACTTCGACCTTTTGACTGGACTGGCCAATCGCAGCCAGTTCCAGATGAGACTTGCAGATTTGTGTAAAATTGATGCCGGTCAAAGTCCGCGCGGCGCATTGCTCCTCATCGATCTCGACGGTTTCAAGATTATCAACGATAGCCTGGGGCACCCCGTCGGCGATGAGTGCCTGAAAGAGGTCGCCAATCGCCTCCTTGCCTTATGTCACGAGACCGAGGTTGTGGCCCGAATTGGCGGCGATGAGTTCGCCATTTTGCTTGGATCCCAATTTGGTCAGGATGCGATTACAGACCTTGCTCGGCAGATTGTCGGTTCTGTGAGCAAACCTTTGGAGTTTTTCGGTCAGTCACCAAAGCTTGGAGCATCGGTGGGTATCGCGCTCATCGATGACTGTGTCCCGTCCGACGTCGTAAAGAATGCCGATACCGCCCTCTATGCTGCAAAAGCTGCAGGACGGAACACTTTTCAGGTTTTCGATCCGGCACGAACCCCCAACGAAAAAGCTGCATAAATTAGCTGGCAGCAAGCCATTACTGCCAGCAGAACGCTTCTCTAGCAGGCAAATCAGTCTTCGGCGGCCAATTTGTCCTGCGTCTTCGTCTCGAAGTCGCTCGCATCGTGACGCTCACGCAACTGGGTCGAAGGTTCACCAGATGTGCGATTGACCATCCGGCCACGCTTGACCGCCGGGCGTTCGTCGATCTGGTTCGCCCAACGCACCACGTTCTTGTATTCCTGCACCTGAAGGAACTCCGCGCCGTCATAGAGCCGGCCTTTGACCAGTCCGCCGTACCACGGCCAGATTGCAATATCGGCAATGGTGTATTCGCTGCCCCCCAAATATTCGCTTTCCGCGAGGCGGCGGTCGAGCACATCGAGCTGGCGTTTGGTTTCCATGGCAAATCGGTCGATTGCATATTCGATCTTGGTCGGCGCGTAGGCGTAGAAATGGCCGAACCCGCCTCCGAGATAAGGTGCGCTACCCATCTGCCAGAACAGCCATGACAGGCATTCGGCCCGCGCGGCCGCTTCCGTTGGGAGGAACGCACCGAATTTCTCGGCGAGATAAACGAGGATGGAACCGGACTCGAAGACCCGGATAGGTTTCGGACCACTGCGATCCACCAGAGCGGGTATTTTGGAGTTTGGGTTGATCGCGACAAAACCGCTACCGAACTGGTCACCGTCATTGATATTGATCAACCAGGCGTCATACTCCGCGCCCTGGTGGCCGAGCGCCAGAAGTTCCTCGAGCATGATCGTAACCTTCACACCATTCGGCGTACCCTGAGAATAGAGCTGGAGTGGATGGCGACCGATCGGCAGGTCTTTCTCATGTGTCGGCCCTGCTATCGGCCGGTTGATATTTGCGAAGCGACCGCCACTCTCTTTAGTCCAGGTCCAAACCTTCGGCGGCGTATAATCGTTGGAAGCACTCATTTGCAAACTCCGGGGATTCGATGGTGAATTGCGTTGACCATCGATCTAGCCTTATTGCTCGTGATGACTAGACGAAAAGGTCAACTTTTATGGTTCCTGACTTCACTTTTCTGTCAAGTTGCCAGCTGATGGGCCGAGAAGCCGATCGTTGACTATCGGCCAAACAAGTGAGGTTTGCAATTTATGTGGGACTTTTGGTGTCACATGTTGCCTTTGCAAACCATTCGTTCGGTTTTCTGCTTTTTTCGTGTTTTGAGCTATTGCGTTCTCAGGCCAATATCTCTAGGGACAGCAGCGTCAACAAAGGACGGAGCGTAGCGCAGCCTGGTAGCGCATCTGGTTTGGGACCAGAGGGTCGCAGGTTCGAATCCTGCCGCTCCGACCACTTTCCCAAGCAAATGCCGCTGGAACTGAATTGAAGCCTGTAATATATCGGGATTGCAGACAAGGGAATCTCTTCAATGGCAGCACGTATCTTCCGCCCGGCAAAAACCGCAATGCAATCCGGCAAGGCCAAGACCGATACCTGGACGCTTGAGTTCGAGCCGGAGCAGCCGCGCAAGATTGAACCGCTGATGGGGTATACCTCATCGCGCGACATGAAGAGCCAGATCCGCCTGACTTTCGAGACGAAAGAAGAGGCGATCGCCTATGCGCAGAAAAATGCCATTGACTATGTCGTGCTGGAGCCCAAGGAAACACGCCGGCGTATCGTGTCTTATTCGGAAAACTTCCGCTTCGACCGCAAGCAGCCTTGGACGCACTAAAATAGCGTTTTCGATTTTTCCCGGGAAGATCGCTTTCCGCGGGAACTCATATTGGTCCCGTAGCTCAGCTGGATAGAGCACCGGCCTTCTAAGCCGACGGTCACTGGTTCGAATCCAGTCGGGATCGCCATCTTTTCAATAAGTTAGCTGATAGCGCCACCGGAGTGCTCGAGTCCAGGGCTCTTTTATTGTTCACCGAATGATTCTTCAGGACAATAAAAACCCCGCCGGAGCGGGGCTGTACACTTTCGAAGGTAGAATATTATTCTTTACCCATAAAATACATACTCGAGTTCATGTTCTGCGAATCGCGAAAATCCTGCAACGCCTCTTCATACACGGACTTAGTTTTTACGGATAATGAACTAAGTTGTTCTAGAGTCATATTCCGATCTTGATCGGACTGGGGTGCTTTTTTCGCATGAGTCTGGTTCATCATTTTCCCTTTGTAGCTCTCTCCGAGAGACTCAGTGAGTTGGATGTCATTAACAAATGCAGCATGATAAGGCCATTAAAAGCACTACACGTCCAGAGTTAAATTATCCTGAAATTGTCTTAGGAATTGTATCTCCCATTGGCACTGATCTCTTGCCTGCCGTGAGTTCCATCACATCTCAATTCGAAGCTTTAGGATATGACGTCTACCATATTAAACTGTCAGCACTTTTTAATGTTATCGCCGATCTCATAGGATACAAGAAACTCCTATCTACCTCCAGATACGAGAAGGTGAACACCTATATCGACTTCGGTAACTTTTTGAGAGAGACCTACGGAAAAGGGATCCTTGGTTCCTTTTCAGTGATGAAAATTGCGGAAAAGAGAATCGAAAAGAGCGAGCAAACACCTCAGCGACGCAAGACAGACATCCGAGGCACACTTTACATCATTGATCAGCTGAAGACGGAGGCGGAACTCGATCTATTACGCGAAGTGTACGGTCCCCTATTCTTCCAGATTTCTGTTTATTCCGCGCGCGACATACGTGTCGACAACCTCTCCAAAATTATGGCTCATGACGATAAGAAGGCCGATCGAAACGCTTATCGTGAAAAAGCTGAGCAATTGGTTATGAGGGATGAGGATGAGCAGGACAAACCATTTGGTCAAAAAGTCGGCAAAATCTTCCAATCCGCGGATGTTGTGTTGAATGCGGGTAAGAATGACGCAACGGCAAACATCGACAGGCAGATAGATCGGTTCGTGCAGCTTCTATTCGGATACAATGGATATTCACCCACGCGTATGGAATATGGAATGTTTGTAGCCTATTCCGCAGCGCTTCGAAGTCTTGATTTGTCTCGGCAAGTGGGAGCAGCAATTTTTCGTGAGAGTGGAGAGATCGCGACTCTCGGGGCCAATGAGGTACCAAAGGCCCTGGGCGGAACATATTGGTGTAATGAGGTCTATGACGACAGAGAATACGTGCGCGGAAGCGACAGCAACGATAAACGTAAAGACGAGCTTCTCCACGAAGTTCTCGAAATTGCCTTAGGAAAGAATTTTAAACTTATACCTGAGATGCAAAAGTCACTCGATAACTCCCAATTTATGGACGCTCTTGAGTATGGGCGAATAGTTCATGCTGAAATGTGCGCTGTTACTGACGCTGCTCGCCTCGGCATAGGAATAGCTGGCGGAACAATATATTGCACGACATTTCCCTGCCATATGTGTTCCAAGCATATCGTCGCGAGCGGCTTGGCCCACGTCGTATTTCTCGAGCCGTATCCCAAAAGTCTTACTGCAGATATGCATTCAGATTCCGTCAAAATCGAAGGAACTACGCGAGGAATATATGAATCTTTTCCCTCTGTTAACTTTGCTCCGTTTTTCGGCATAACACCGCGACGTTACAGGGAACTATTCTCTAGAAAGAAGCGGAAGGATCGAGGCGATTTCGACCGATATAGAGACGGGTATCCCCGCCCTATCGTTTCATTTATGGCTCCTTGGTACATGCCACGCGAAATCGAAATAATTGACAGGACTGTAACCTTGTTAAGAGAAGCCGCCGAGTTGGACACTCCAAAGCCTGTCGTACCAGCTGCTGAGATTGTCAAACAGTAGTCTCTAGGCCGCTCGGCCTCATGATCTATTATCCCCCAGCGCGTGAAGAGATGCCGCCGAGGAGCGGTCCCAGTCCTTCGGCTATTGTCAGATGGGTAATGACCGCATCGCGCATCCGCATATATGGAAGTTCCGCCAACATCGCCATTTGAACCGCAGCCATTACCTCGCCCGCCTCGGAGCCGATCATGGTGAAGCCCAATATCCGGTCGTCCGCCGCACCGACCAGCACTTTCATGTAGCCCTCGGTTTCGTCCGTCGCTTCCGTCCGCAACACATTGCCCATCGGCATTTGAGCGACGCGGACCGGGATGTTTTTCCGCTCCGCTTCGCCTTCGCTTAAACCCACGCGGGCGAGGGGAGGGTCAGTGAACATGACGTAGGGCACCAGTCGTTCATCCGTTCTGCGGTTGCCGCCAGCCAAATTGTCCCTGACTATCCGGAAATCATCGACGGAAACGTGCGTGAATTGCGGGCTGCCGGCGCATTCGCCGATTGCCCAGACACCGGATGCTGTGGTCTCCAATCGCTCGTTGACGCGGATAAAGCCACGGGCATCGAGCTCGACGCCCGTCCGTTCAAGCCCGATATCGGCGGTATTCGGTATGCGCCCGGTAGCTACGAGCAGATCGCTGCCTGTGATCGTCCGCTCTCCGGAAGCCGTGCGAATGGTAACGCCGACTTCATCTCCTGAAAGGCCATGAACATTGACGGGTCGGGCGTCCAGCAGAATTTCAATTTCTTCCCCGGTCAGGATGCGCTGCATCTCGGTCGCAACGTCTGCGTCTTCCCGGCTCATAAGCTGTTTGCCCGGTTCGATGATGGTGACGCGGCTGCCGAAACGGCGATAGGCCTGCGCCATTTCGATACCGATATAACCGCCGCCCAGCACGATAAGATGGGCCGGCACGTAGTCGAGTTCCAGCGCTTCGATATGCGTAAGCGCGCGGGCTGTCTCAAGTCCGGGAATGTTCGGGATCGCTGCATGCGATCCGACATTGATAACGACCTCCCTGCCGGTCAGCAGCCGCGTTCCGCCATCGTTCAGTGTCACCTCGATCGTCTTGGACTCAACGAAACGCCCGCTGCCCATGATCAGCTCCGCACCGCTTTCCTTGTACGCCTTCAGGTGAAAGGCGATCTCCCGGTCGACCATGTCCTGCTTGCGGCCTCGCACCTTGGCCATGTCGATCTTGACGGGCCCCGTCTGCGTACCGAACCTGGCGGCGTTGCGGGCGAGGTGCGCAACCCTCGCGCTCCAGATCTCGTTCTTGCTGGGCAGACATGCGACTGCAGGGCATGAACCACCAACCCAACGGCGTTCCACGACGGCAATTTTTTGACCCGAGCGGGCGAGATGCCAGGCAAGCTGTTTTCCGCCCTGGCCGCTGCCTAGGATCACGGTGTCGAAATGTTCGGATTGGGACATGGTGGATCTCCTGAAATTTTATGCCGATTTGCTGATTACGCCGTGGGGCCGGGATCAAGAGTAGCGATGCTGCACGACTATGGTTTATTCCAAACAGGAATAAGCAATGCTAGATTTGCGCGGGACGGCATACAAAACGGTATCGTCCGCTCATAAGGGAATAGACATGAACCGACTGACGTCCATGGAAACATTCGTTCGTGTCGTCGATACCGGGTCTTTTTCGCTCGCCGCCCGACAGTTGCGCGTTGGCCAGCCTGCTGTTTCCAAAAACATCGCCCAGCTTGAAGATCGGCTGGGTGTGCGCCTGCTCCTGCGCTCAACTCACGGGCTGACGCCGACAGAAGCCGGACGGAGCTTCTATGAACACGCGAGGCGCTCTATCGAGGCGGCGGACGAAGCCGATATGGCGGCCCGCGGTGCAGGCGCCAATTTGTCGGGCCGCATCCGCATCTGTGCGGCGGTGACCTTTGCGCGGCTGCATGTGGTGCCGCGCCTTGGCGCTTTCCTGGCCGAGTATCCGTCCCTCGACGTCGACATCATCCTCGACGATCGGAACACCGATCTGATCGAGGGTGGCATAGACATAGCCTTGCGTATGGGACAGCTCACGGATTCGAGCCTGACCGTCAGGAAATTGGCCCAGTGCAAAAGATTGGTTCTTGGCGCGCCGTCTTATTTGGAAACCGCAGGTGAGCCGCTTGTGCCGGCAGACCTCGCCGAGCATCAAACGATCGTTTACGACCAGCGCGGCGGCGGAACGGCCTGGACGTTCCAGCAAAACGGCAGGCAGGCATCCGTCACAGTGGGCGGCCGAGTCCGCGTCAACGCCGCAGAAGGTATCCGGGAAGCCGTGCTTTCCGGACTTGGGCTCGCCATCGCATCCGAGTGGATGTTCTCGCCGGAGCTCGAATCCGGACGGGTAAGGCCTGTGCTTCAGGATTGGTCATTGCCCTTGCTTGACCTGTGGGCAGTATTTCCAACCGGGCGGCAGGCAAGCGCCAAGGCCCGGGCCTTTGTCGACTTCATCGAAAAACAGCTCGTGGAAGCTGCGGCGCCATAGGCGCTGGCGCGATGCCGCAACGACAGGTCTTTGGCTGGTCCAGACTGATGCAGAACGGCCATGCCTAGGCCGACATTTCACGCAGCTGCAGGGCTTAAAAAAAGAGGCTCGGCGGAGTACATTCTGGTCGCACACCTCAACGCCGAGCCTCATGCCACTTAGGGTGGATGGCACAAGAGAATTATGTAATGATTTCCAAAAGATAGCAATTAATCCGGGGCTCGGCAAATTTGATTATGACCAAAGACCTGAAGGATAAGAGACCTTCGACTATATCCGCCCTTCGGCCATTGCGCCTGGACTGGATTACGTCAGGCCGCAGGTCTGCAACTGCCAAAGCCCGACCCTCCGGAACGCAAATAACCGGAGGATCGAGCGTCAGTGGGTCTGCTGTGTGAAAAAGAAGCGGTACCCTCTTTAGCAGGCCTCGCCGGCCCGGGGGAGGTGCCGGCGCTCCCAAAAGTACTCTCAAAATGATCGTGGCAATATGGACCAAATGCCTGCGAATGCTCAGACTAAGGTCCGGTCTGCAAATTAGGTCTGACGCCGATCGGGAGCAGGTGAGGTCCGGCGCCTTCCTTGGGCTCGGATGATGGACGCCGGACACTCTGTCGACTTGGCGGTCGACTTGCCTACACAACGGATATTCAGCGATTGGTTCTACAGGAAAAGCGATGTGATTTGTTACTGCAGCGGATGGCCCTCAAATTGGGGCAGTGAGGCTCGGCCGTCGAAGTCTGCCACATACGCCCGAACCTCACCTGCAGGATCTGTGACCCCACGGCAAATTGTCTTCCCGCGGACAATACGTGTCAAGCTGGCGCAGCGGAGCGATCGTCAGCCTGTCCAAGTGACGTGGCGGTCGGGAACTCAAACACGCCTGCTAGACCGCCGTGCTACCAGCCTGAGAGATAATCGATCAGGCGATGAAGTTATTTGATCGCCAATTTGGTGTTGGTTTCGACGCCCTGTGCCGCCAACTGCTCATGAGCGCTCGGCTTGAAGCGGGCTTCAATATCCAGATAAGTCGAGTAGCCGACGCCGACCAGCAACATGACAGCTACGCCATAGTCGCAGACCTTGACCAGGAACGACCGCGTGCGTCTTTCTTCAAAATCATAATAGTCTCGGTTTCTTCTCATGGCCCCACCCAGTCTTTTTCTTATTGTTGGGTAAGGATTCTACTCCTGAGGATAGTCCCGAGCAATTCACCAGCGGCTAATCAGTTGGAATGACGATCCTGCTGACCAAGAGCTATAAGGAGAGTTTCATGCTGCAATCAATGATACGTGGCTCGGCGATCCAAGGTGATTTCACGATGGGCCGCAATCGTAGCGATTATCTCAAAGTCGCGGACGCCCGCATCGAACAGTTTCATGATGTGGCGTGCCAGGCGATCCGCATTTTTGTAGGACATCGGCGGCTCGCCGAGAAGGTCGCAAGCCCTGATGTGGGCGTCCTCCAAAATGCACCAATCGTCTTCGTCATAGGTGAGTTTTTCAAAGAGATGTAGAGACATGATGGCTCCTCCTACCATCATTGGCGGGAGCACTTATATGTCTCTCAATCGCTGGTGTGCCGTTGACAGACCCAGCGACCGGGACATTAAAAAACGCACTTCAACCGGCGTCAATAGTATGTCTTCCGGTAGACAATAGCGCAAGATCGGCCGTGTTGCTTGCTATTACTACTGTTCAAACGGCCGAAACGCTGGTGCTGCACGCATAATTTGCTGCGTCGGGCACCATGCGGTAACCTTCATCCTTACTCAATCTGCGAGTGCCGGTGATGAAACGTGGCCTCATTTTCGGTTTAGCCCTGTGCGCCGGTCTGCTGGGCGGCGGCGCTGTTTTTGTTGCCGGCCAATCCAGTGTTTCACCCAAGGCAATAGAGGCATCGGTCATCCGTACACCGGAACTTCTAGAGCGGGCATGGCGCCTTCCGGTCGCCGCTGCATTCAATTCAGACGTGACCTGGCAGTCCAATGGTTCCCGCTGTGGCCCGGCAAGCATCGCAAACGCTTTCCGCTCCATTGGCGAGGAGGAAACCACGGAGGCGCAGGTCCTCGAAGGTACGGGCAAATGCTGGACCGGCTTTTGCATCATCGGGCTCACCCTGGACGAGATCGCCGAAGTCGCGCGTGCCCATACTGAGCGAAAAGTCTCGGTCATTCGCGACCTGACCGTCGAGCAATTTCACGAGCATATGAAACACGCCAACGATCCAGACCGACGCTATATTATCAACTTCAACCGGGAAGAGATTTTCGGCGGCGGCAGCGGTCATCATTCGCCCATCGGTGGATATCTGGAGGCGGAGGACGCAGTTTTTGTTCTCGACGTGAACGAAAATTACAAGCCTTGGCTGGTCAAGAGAGAACGTTTGTTCAAAGCGATGGATACGTTCGATGGCGACAAGAAGCGTGGCTTGCTGTTGATAGAATGAACAAAACTTGCTCTATGCCCATTCAACCCACAGCGTTTCGCGTTTCGACATGTCGAGAACCGTTGCGTGACGGTCGAGTATCGCCCGCAGACAAGGACCGATCCGCTCTTCCGGCATGGGTTCAAAACCATATTTACGAAACCACGGGCCGTTCCAGCGCGGTGCCCGGAAGGTCGTCAGCATAACGCCGGATAGTTTCGACTCCCTGGCCCTGGATTTGGCCATATCGAGAAATGCTGCGCCCACACCGCTTCCGGAGAAATCGGCAGCGACCATGATGCTGGCGATGTACATCAAGCCGTCGAGCGGCTGCATAAGGACATAGCCGACGCATTTTCCATCGATTTCGGCGACGACTGTTTCACCACTCAGAAAACGTTCTGCTGCGATAGACGGAGCGTCCACCACCATCTCAAGACCGTCCCATCCCGCATAACGCAAGCGCGCGGATTTCTCGATCGATCGTAACGTTTCGATCTCTTCAAAGCGGAATGGGCGCAGGTTGAGGTCGTGATGGTCCATTGTTGAATTTCCCGACGCGAAGAATCAAAGGAATCATAGGACGGGTTCATGACAGCTGCGCGTCGGGTAATTATTCTGGTGTAAGTTCTATGCGTTCGCCCGTCGATAGAATGCGAGCGAACCAGCAAGGGCAAGCAATGCGCCGCCGCAGATCCTGTCGAGCCAGAGCACACCGGATTTCTTCAACAGGCGCACTGCACGCGAACCCAGAACGGCGTAACCGAACATGACGGCGAAATCGATCAGCGCGAAGGTCACCGCTAGTGCCAGGTACTGCGGAAACTGCGGCAATTCCGGCGCGACGAACTGCGGAAGAAACGCCGAGAAAAACAGATATCCCTTCGGATTTGTCACGGCGACGAAGAAACTCTTCAGAAATATCGCTCGCGATGACGAGCCTGCGCTGCCTCCCGTGTGCAAGACATCGAGCGTTCCCTTGGACCGCAACAGCATGATGCCGAGGAAGGTGAGGTATCCGACGCCGATCCACTTGACCACGGCGAACCAGAATTCCGACGCAGCGAGGAGGGCGCCGAGCCCCAGCGCCACCGCGCCAATGAGGACGAAGTCCGACAGCACTGCGCCAGCCATACCGAGACAGGCGGTCCTGATACCGAAACGCGAGCCGTTTGTCAGCGCCAGCAGCACCGTTGGCCCTGGTGTTGCAATGCCGATGAATGACACCAATGCAAATGCCAAAATCGTCAAGTTCGTCATGACCCGCTCCCGATCAAGTGCTGTTTGCCAGTCCACTGGCGTCAAACATCATTCTCTCTTTTCAGTTGTCAACTCAAGGCGCTGGTCTCGGATTATTGGTTCGCCATTGATTTGCCGTCCCTTGAGGCGGTAATGAATGGATCACTCATACAATCGCGGAGTCGCCTCAAAGAATCGATGGAAACCAAGGCCAACTATCTTCTCGTTACGGTTTTCAGCCTTGTGGTCTGCGCGCTCGCGTTTGGTTTCTTTTACTGGGTCGGTCGTTATGGCGATACGCGGGAAACGTCGACGCTGGAAATCAGGGTTCCAGGTTCCGTCACGGGTCTGGCCGCGAACAGCCCGGTATTCTTCAACGGCCTGAAGGTCGGTGAGGTGAAGCGTCTCTTTATCGATTCGACCAATCCGGACGCCGTTATCGTTCAGACCGCGATCGACTCGACCACGCCCATCACGCGCTCGACGGTGGCAACGCTGGCCTTCGAAATACTGGCCGGACAGGCGCGCATCGAATTGACGGGGGGCAAAGCCTATGAGCCCAAGCTTCTGGAAGAAGCAGAAAAGGAAGATACCATTGCCCGTATGGACGTCGATCCATCGTCGCTGAAGACGCTGGTGCAGACTGCGCAGGACTGGATCGACCGCGTCGACAAGGCGACGACCGCCACCGAAGAATATGTCGCGAAAACGCGTGGGCCGCTACTCGCAAGCATTCAACAGGCCAAGGAATTCACCGACGGTCTTGCCGGCAAAACCGAAATGATAAACGAGTATGGCCAAAAGGCTCGCAGCGTCGGAGAACTCATGAATGATGCGCGCGATGTCATCTCGCGGGTCAACAAATCCTCTGTGCGCGTCGATGAAACACTGGCCAAGGTCGACAAGCAGCTTTCGGACGACAAGGACAGCGTGGCCAGCGAAATACGCTCCAAGCTTCAATCCTACCAGCAGCAAGCCAAGAACTTGAATACCCAGCTCGTCGCCGTCCTCAACAATCTCGGCAATTTGACTGGTCAACCGCTAAAAAATGCGCAGCGCTTCATCTCGAATAGCCGGCGCACGGTCGAAGGCATTGATCGCAGCGTTTCCGAAATTGCGGAGGATCCGCACAAATATTTCTTCGGGCCCACCCGTACTGCCCCCGAATACGAAGCACCGCGATAGGAATTTTAGGAAAAATACATTCCAACAGCATAGCTGCCGACGGCCAGGAGAACCATGATCATCGCTGGCGGCCAGTACAGATAGAACTTCATTCCATTGTCGGCTGCGTACCCGTTTTCATCATTCGATGGGGCATATGTCATTGCAGGGGACTTCGCCCTCTTATTGAAGCTCGTTAACGACACAAGAATTCACCTTCCGAACTGACGGCCTAAATACAAGACAATTGGTATGATGATCAAAAAGATTATGAGATAGCCCCAGATGGACGTCATGTAGGGCGCATAATCCTCCTTTTCTTTTTTTTCATCCTCTTCCATTGGTGCCTCCCACATCTGCCAATGAAAACAGTGATTAAGAGGACTTCGAGCCGCGATAAACTACGGCTTTGGTCGCATCAGGCCATAGCGGCGGTGCGAAAACAACTTAGTAATAATGGCTATATAATTAGCTCGAAAGCACTTCATAGGATCAATCCCCATCGATGAGCCTCGATAATGATGCGGCGAGTCCGCCGTGCAGGCAAGCCCTATGAACTGATGCGTCCTTCAGTAGACAAAAGTAACAAGGTAAATACAGAAAGATCGCTGCAGCCCGGCCACGGCGATCTTCATGTCAATTCTGCCGTGACTTTCGTCGCGGATTATTTCGTGTGCTGCTTAAAACGCCGATGCGCAAAACCGCCTTTGGCTCGTCTCAAAATATCCGAAAGCCTGTTGGGGCTGGTAGGCTTGTTTGGCATTTCTTCGCGGACTTTTTGTAGAATCTGCGGTGTAGCGCAGCAGGCATTGTGGGGGGTATGAAGCGTCACGTCTCCCATTTGTCACTCCCTTAGAAGAACAATTGACCTAGCGGGCTTATCCGAAAGGCTGAAAGCAAACTATTCGCTTAAGCTAATAGGTGTACGCTTAGTTTCGCGGTTATTCAACTGGATTTGCAGCGCCGGGTGATCGTGTCTGCGTTTGCAGATCATCAACATGCTGTGAAATAAGCGACGTTCCTTGAAAAGGGCGCCGCTTGCATCTGATTCGCGGTTCTGAAGGCTTCAGCTCTTAGGCGAAAATCGGGTGAAACCTTCGCAGCGAAAGAAAGCCCGCGATTACGAACAACACCAGCAAAATTCCCTGCGCAATCGCGAACGGAGGTTCTGACCCTGTCGGAGCAAGTGCATTGAGTGCCGGTATCTTCTGGAAGGACTGTGCAATGAGAACAAAGCAATTCAGATAGAGCGACACAATTGCGCTGACCACATAAATCCAGCGCCAGGAACCGGCCAGGCGATAGACATAGAGCGCAACGATCGCCGCGATGAGGAAGATCATAGATATGATACCCACCCCTATGGCCGGCGTGAAGCCGCTATAGGGAAAAAGGAAGCCGGTTACGCTGGTGGCTACTGTCGTTATCAGGAAGATCAACGTCCAGCTCTCCTTCCTGTCGGAGCCAATAAGACCCGCCAGGACAATCAGCCCTGAAACAATACCGATCAGGCTTAGAATCACATGAAAAAGTGTAAACGGCGTCATACCGAAGATCATGTCCGTGCCCCCAAGTTGCGACCCATCCAATCTGTTGAATCCGGATGTGGCAACACGAAACAATGTTTGCAGTCGGTTGTAAATCCATCTGTTCACGAAGAAAATATGAGAAAATAACTCAATAATTCTTCAACAATCAACTAACGTTGGGTTATCCAGTGCATTTCCGACGATCTATAGATCGCGTCATTGAATCGGCTTGTCCCTGCAAGGCGCCGGCCTGCTTCTGGTTGGCCGTACGATAATCGGGCAGGAAGGGGCCGAAGCCGGTGATCACATTCGGGTCCTGGTAGCCGCGGCCGTTGGTAAGCCGGCTGATCTCGGCCACAGCCTGGTTGCGTTGCGCCACAAGTGCGGGGCAGGCAACATTGTCATAATGCAAGGATGAAATTTTTTCATTATCAAGCTGGCTTTGTATGCCTGCGCAGCCCGAAAGCAGTGCGGAAAGAATGATCACCTGAAGGTGCCTTGTCGTCATGGGCCAATATCCTCACCGGAGCATGTCGCACAAAATTGTGCAGCGGTTTTGCGTAAACGACATGCGTGAAAATCAAAGATCTAAAGCGCGGGAGCGAATCTGAAAGATCGCGACACGCTTTAGCGAACAGCGCGGACATGAATGCGGCAATGGCGCCAGTTTGGCAAGATGGATGCAAAAAATGCAGCATCCACTTAGTGATTCGACGTCAGTCGATCAGCAGGACGCGCACGCTTCCCTGGTCGAGGGGGATGTCCGATACGTTGACGATTCGTGGCTCGGCGTCAGTCAACAAGACGCAGCGGCGATAATATGTGGCGAGATAGCGGACGAAGCTCGAACCATGATCACGGTGATAGAGTTCCGGCGAAAGCACAGCATAAATTGGAATATTGCGCTCCATGAGCCCGGTCATGGACAGGCAGGCGATCGCCTCATAGCCTTCGATATCGATCCATACGAGACCGATCTGTTCCAGCGGAACGCATGCGTCCTGCAGGATGGTTTCGACCGTGTTGATCGGGATCCTGGTCTTGGTATCGTTGGGCCTTTGCTGTTTCATGCCGCTTCGCTGCTTGTCGTCGCGGCCCACGTAGAAATTGGCCATTCCATCGATGATACCCACAGCGCCCGGGAAGCAGCAGACCATATCCTGCAGGCCGTTATCATCGACGTTTCGCTGCAGCGCCGTAAAATTGACGGCCTCCGGTTCGACGGCGAGTACGCCCACAAATGCGCCGCATGTTGCCATCTCGATGGTTTGCACTCCCGACCCGGCACCGAGTTCCAGCAGCGTCGCATTGTCGCGAAATGTGCCCGTTGTGCTCAGGATATGACAAACTTTGGCGACTTCGCTTTCGGGGAGCGCACCCAAGTCGATACGCCTGTCCGAGGCCCTGCTTGGCGCACTCCATGCAGCTGCTTTCATAGAACGAAAACGTCCCGCAATCGGCTGGATGCGGGCGGTCAAAAAACCACCGAGACGTTGTATGAAATTGGCCGAAAAATTTGGTCGCGGCTCGAACGCCGCCGTGCGTTGAAAATAGGTCATTGAAAAAATCCAGTTCAAAACAATGATCGATAAAAGCAAAATACGGTTCTATTTGATGTTATCGACGATGCGCTTAGACCAGCGCAACTCAATAATTAGAGTTATATGGAGGACTGTCCTTAGAAAATTTAGTATTTTCAAAGGCGTGGCCAATTGAGCGCAGTTTTTGGTTGAATGACGGAACTTAAAACTGTAGCGAAAACTCGATTTAATCAAGAATGACTAGTAAAATGGTATGGTATAGCAGTTTAGGCTTGCGATAGGTGCCGTCTCGCCCTTATGATTCCACTTCCGGGAGCCCCCGGCAGTTGCAACACAAGAGTGAGGAGACAGGAATGCCTGGTTTGCTGCACCCACTTCATGAGGGCCATGCGCCCATCATATTGCATAATGCCTTTCAGGATGCGATTGACGCCTTGGAGGATTGGGAGCTCGGCAGTGACGAGCCCCAGATTGACGTCAACGAGAAGCGGGTCCCGATCAGCGCTGTGTTCCGGCGTCTATGGACCTGTACGGATATACTTCCCGCACGCACTCTTGCCGTGGTGGAGGATTTGTTGCCTTTGCGTTCAGCCGAATTCAGGATTGGGTCATCGACCTATGCCGATGCCGCCCATAGTCTTTGGCAATTAAGCATGCAGAAACGCGCTGCAACTATCGAGATACGCCAGTAAACTGGAAGTCGTTCTCTGAAAATCACCCGCCGGCCAAAACCGGCGGGTGATTCTCGTCTGGGTCAGCCGCCGTTCTTGGCGAGCCAGGTTTTCATCTGTTTGATCTCGCTTTCCTGTGCTGCGATGATCGTTTCGGCCAGTTTGCGGATCTCCGGATCCTTGCCGTATTCGAGCTCGACCTTGGCCATGTCGATGGCGCCTTGATGATGCGCGATCATGCCCGACACAAAATCCTTGTCGGTATTGCCGGTAAAGGGAATTGCCATATCCTTGTGCATTTTCGCATTGGCCTCGGCGAACGCCTTGGAGGATGCGCTTTGATCGCCTTTGGGCATTGCCATCATGTCGTGCTGCTTGGTCTTGTGCGTCGTGTGATCCTGTGCCAGCACCGGTGAGGTAAAGGCGAGGGCGCAGACCAGCACCGCACTGTGAATATATGTGATTTTCATCGTTGATCTTTCCATGGGCCAGTCAAACCGGCGCAGGCTGTAGCCCGCTCACCTGCGCGTAAAAACGAAAGGAATGATCAATTATATGCGGGGAGGGCGCGGGAGCGGCGCATTGTCCAGCGCGACAAGCGGCAATTCTCCGGCTCGCGGAATGATGATCTTGGGTTGCGGGATAACCGGGACCACAAACGTGATTGCCGGTACTCCGATACAGGCTGCACACAGCGCTGGGTGCTGTTGTTTGGCGTCCCCCGGGCAATGATGTTTGCCGGCGCAGCCATTGGTATGATGAATATGGCCAGACGCCTGCGAAGCCCTGGTCGCAACATCCTGCAAACCCAGTTCCACAGCCAGGCGGCCGGGCGCCGCAAATACCGGAACCCAGCCAATGCTGAGCGCGGTCAAAAATGCGAGGATTGCGGCGAGCCTTTTCATTTGCCCCTTATAGCGGCCAAGTCACCGGGATTGAAATCACCTTGTATTTATCCGTGTCAAACCGCCTTTGCTGCAGCCAGTCCGTTTTCAATGTCGGCAATAAGATCGGCCTTGTCTTCAAGTCCGATCTGCAGCCGGATGACCGGTCCTGCATAATTCTTGCCCGTAATCTCCCGGCCGCCGAGATGGACATGCAATGCGAGACTTTCATATCCGCCCCACGAATAGCCCAGGCCGAAAATCCTCAATGCGTTGAGGAAAGCTTGTGCCTGTGCAACTCCGCCCTGGATGACAATGGAAAACACTCCGCCCGCACCGCAAAAATCGCGTTTGAACAAGGCGTTTCCCGCATGGCTCTCAAGACCGGGATGCAGTACCTCGATGACACCGTCCTGCGCCTCGAGCCATCTGGCGATGTCCAGCGCGCTCTCCGCATGCCGTTCCATGCGCACGCCCATGGTGCGCAGCCCGCGTAAAACCTGATAGGCATCGTCACCGCTCACGCAGAGCCCGAGGGCCGAATGCGCCGCATCCAATGTCTTGAAGCATTTCTCATTGGCCGAAATGGTTCCCATCAGGATGTCTGAATGACCGGCAGGATATTTGGTCGCCGCATGGATCGAGATATCGACGCCATAATCCAGCGACTTGAAATAGATCGGCGTCGCCCAGGTATTGTCCATCATGACGATGGCATCTGCCGCATGGGCCTTTTCAACGATGGCGGGGATGTCCTGGATTTCGAACGTATTGGAGCCCGGTGATTCGGTGAAGACGACACGGGTGTTCGGCTTGATCAATTTCTCTATAGCGCCGCCAACCAGCGGGTCATAGAATTCGACCTCGATACCCAATCGTTTCAACATGGTTTTGCAGAAATGGCGGGTATTGCCGTAGCAGCTGTCGACCATCAGCAGATGATCACCCGGCGAGAGGAAAGCGAGAAGCGGTACCGTCACTGCCGCAAGACCCGAGGGAACGAGAACTGTTCCGGCGGAGCCCTCCAGCTCATCGATCGCGCGGCACAAAGCGTCGGTGGTAGGTGTTCCATGCGTGGCATAGGTATATTGCTGGCTGTGATTAGCCATGGTTTGCGCATCTGGAAACAGCACAGTCGACGCATGGACAACAGGCGGATTGACGAAGCCGTGATAGTCGCGTGGATCATAGCCGCCATGGGCAAGCCTCGTATTGATTCCGGCTTGCGCCACCTTGCCCGGTTGCTTCTCCATGAGATCGTCTCCATATTTCGTGTGCCTTGTCAGAGACTGTTTGAAAATTCATCCCTGATGTGTCAGCTGAGGTGGTTGGTTTTTGAGAACCGGAGCGCAGCGTACACATCGTACGTGAGCACCGGAAGCGTAGAAAATCGCATCAGATGATCGTCGGGGTGGATTTGCAGACGGTGTCGCAGAAGTCGATAATGCCACGGCGTGCTTGTTGCAACAGGAGAGCAGGCTGATTGACTGGAAAGACAAGATGACGAAGCCACGCAATGAGGAACAAACGCAATCCGCCTTGAGCCGGGTCGGTCAGTCCGTTGTCCGCTTTCTGCGCCGCATCAATTCTCC
The DNA here is from genome assembly GCF_028331445.1 of Candidatus Phyllobacterium onerii. Classification (GTDB taxonomy): domain Bacteria; phylum Pseudomonadota; class Alphaproteobacteria; order Rhizobiales; family Rhizobiaceae; genus Phyllobacterium; species Phyllobacterium onerii. Next base: position 914,598 of record NZ_JAQMHX010000001.1, read on the forward strand.
CGCTTATCCGGGTTCTCCGCCCGCGTGGACGAACGGCATGTTCATGGCTGTCGTTCTCATCTTCTTCCTGATTCTACTTATTCATCCCTATGACGCGCTCCTGTCGCGCACGCTGTCGACCTATGAGCCCCTCAATGGTGTGCGGCATCTGACAGATATCGGCCTGTCGCAATGGTATCTCATTCCCGCCTTCGTCATTGGCGTATGCCTGATCGGCATCGATTGGCGGAATATTGCCAAGGACCGGCGTGCCCGCTTTGGCCTCGTCTATGCGCAGGCGACCTTCGCTTTCTGGGCCATCGCTTTATCGGGAATCCTGACCAATATTGCGAAGTTTCTTATCGGTCGCGCGCGCCCAAAATTCATCGATACGCTGGGGGCCAACAGTTTTTCACCGTTCGAAGCCGGATATAATTTTGCGAGTTTTCCGTCTGGTCACTCAACCACCATGGGCGCGGTTGGTGGTGTACTAGCTCTATGGTTCCCGCGCTGGCGCATACCAATCATCCTGGCGACGATGTTCATCGCCTTGACCCGCGTCTTTGCCCGCGCTCACTATCCGACAGATGTCGTGGCCGGCTATACACTCGGCTTTCTGTTCACGATTGTGCTGGCCCGATTCCTGGCCGGACGCCGTACGGCCTTCGTCTTCGGGAAAAGCCAATTCTGGCCTTCTATGCGGTTCGGCGAGCGTTTTTGGTAACAAAACGCGGGTCTGAACAACAAATGATCCAAAAATCTCTTCGTGAGCAGTCGAAAGTCTAACATTGCTATAATATTGAGCAAAGATTACCGCTTGACCAAAGCGTCAGAATGGCCTTCGATAGCTGCGTGAATGGGAGACATATTGGGCCCTTTTTCCGGGGGGCGTGGGGAGCGATCCGCCAATATGATTTTTCCTCTGTGGGAACTATGGGCATCAACCTAAAGGGTCAAATCGTTATGAAAAATCTTGTTTTGAAGGGCGCTCTGGCAGCCTCGGCGCTCGTCCTTCTGGCGAACGCAGCTTCAGCTGCCACACTGGACGACGTCAAGAAGAAGGGCTTCCTTCAATGCGGCGTCAACACCGGTCTTCCAGGCTTCGCTTCACCGAATGACAAAGGCGAATGGTCGGGTTTTGACGTTGACTATTGCCGCGCAGTTGCTGCTGCCGTTTTTGGTGATCCGACAAAAGTAAAATATACGCCATTGTCCGCGAAAGACCGCCTCCCTGCATTGCAGTCGGGCGAGATCGACGTTCTCATCCGCAACACAACCTGGACTCTCAGTCGTGACGAACAGGGCTTTGATTTCACCGGCGTCAACTACTATGACGGTCAAGGTTTCATGATCAACTCGAAGAAGTTGTCGGGTATCAATTCCGCCTTGCAACTTTCGGGTGCTTCGGTCTGCGTTCAGGCGGGCACGACCACCGAGCTCAACCTTGCCGACTATTTCAAGGCGAACAAGATGGAATACAATCCCGTCGTGTTCGAGAAGGTTGAAGAGGTCAATGCTGCGTACGATTCAGGACGTTGCGATGCCTATACGACAGACCAGTCCGGCCTTTATGCGTACCGCCTCGCGTTAACAGCTCCGGATGATCACATCGTTTTGCCAGAGATCATTTCAAAGGAGCCGCTCGGACCTGTAGTACGCCAGGGTGATCAGCAATGGGCCGACATTATTCGCTGGACTCATTATGCCCTGTTGACTGCAGAAGAACTTGGCATCACCAAAGCCAACGTCGAGGAATTGGCCAAGGGTGACAGCCCTGAAGTCAAGCGTGTGCTTGGCCAGGAAGCCGGGACCAAGCTTGGGACTGATCTTGGTTTGACCAATGATTGGGTCGTAAATATCGTCAAGGCCGTTGGCAATTACGGTGAAATTTTCGACAAGAACCTCGGTTCCGGAAGCCCGCTCAAGATTGCACGCGGCATCAATGCCCAGTGGAGCAAGGGCGGCCTGCAGTACGCGATGCCGATTCGCTGATTACTTGAAGCAATTCCAGCAAAAATGGGAACTGGAATTGCGTCAAACAAAGTGATCTTTTTGAAAATCAGGTGAGGAGGCCCGGCCTCCTCACCTACCATAATAAAAAATAATAAGAACAAGCATTTACAGAAATGAGGGGCCAATGGCATCACAGGATATTACGCCTGTCGGCAAAGACAGCGCCAAGGTATCACTTTTAAACGATCCGAAATTCCGCGGTTATATTTTTCAGGCGGTGGCTGTCCTTGTGATCGCCGGCCTCGTGTACTGGATGGTCAACAACACAATCGCCAATCTCCAGCGTGCGAACCTTGCATCGGGCTTCGGGTTTCTCGACGGTCGCTCCGGTTTCGATATCAGCAGTAGTCCGTACCTGGCTTATTCGAGTGACTCGACTTATTTGCAAGCCCTGTGGGTCGGCATTCTCAACACTTTGACGGTTGCCTTCGCCGGCATCATCACCGCGACGATCATCGGTTTCATCATCGGTATCGGCCGGCTTTCTCACAATTGGCTGATACGCAAGATTTGCACGGTTTACGTCGAGGTTTTCCGCAACATTCCGCCACTGCTGGTTATTTTCTTCTGGTATTCCGGCGTTTTGTCGGTGCTGCCGCAGGCCCGTCAAAGCATCAGCCTGCCGTTCAACACGTTCTTGAACAATCGCGGCTTTTTCTTCCCTGCGCCTGTCTTCGGTGAGGGCGCGTGGCTTGCAGGGGTTGGCCTTCTGGTTGGCATTGCCGGCACGTTCTTCGTGCGGCGCTGGGCTTATAAGCGGCAGATGGCGACTGGACAACAGTTTCCAGTCGGCTGGACCTCGCTTGGATTGATTGTAGGACTGCCAGTCCTGGCGCTCGCCATCAAGGGTTTCCCGCTATCGTTCGACTATCCGGTCCTTGGCGCTTTCAATTTGAAGGGCGGATCTCAGGTCGGTCCGGAGTTCATGTCGCTCTTTTTGGCCTTGTCCTTTTATACTGCTGCCTTCATCGCCGAAATCGTCCGCGCCGGTATTCGTGGTGTCGGCAAGGGCCAGAGCGAGGCCGCTCATGCTCTCGGATTGCGCGCAGGTCCGACGACGCGGCTCGTGGTTGTGCCGCAGGCAATGCGCATCATCATCCCGCCTCTGACGAGCCAATATCTCAATCTGACCAAGAACTCGTCCCTTGCCGTTGCGATCGGCTATCCAGATCTGGTTGCAGTGGGCGGGACGATCCTCAATCAGACAAATCGTTCTATTGAAGTCGTTACCATCTGGCTGGTGGTCTATCTCAGCATCAGTGTTCTGACATCGCTCTTCATGAACTGGTTCAACGCCAAAATGGCACTGGTGGAGCGCTGATCATGGTAGATAGTAATTTAAGCTTTGTCCGTACCGAAATGCTTCAAGGGCAGACACCGCCGCTGGCCGAACGTGGCGTGGTCAAATGGGTGCGCACCAATCTCTTCGCCACGCCCATCGATTCGGTACTTACGATTTTCGCGCTTCTGATCATTGCGTGGTTCCTGCCCCCGGTGATCAGATGGGCGTTCATCGAGGCGTCGTGGGTCGGACCTGACCGATCGGTCTGTGCGACCGTTGCGCAGGGCGGTATCCAGCCGGAAGGCTGGTCTGGCGCCTGCTGGGCCTATGTGAATGCCAATTTCAACCAGTTCATGTATGGCCGCTATCCGATTGAGGAACATTGGCGCGTCAATCTCGTGGGCATTATGTTTGTGCTGCTTCTTGTTCCGCTGCTCATTCCCAAAGTGCCCTACAAGGCGCTGAACGCCATCACGTTCTTCTTCATTTTCCCGATTGTGGCGTTCTTCCTGCTCGTTGGCGGCTGGCTTGGCCTTTCCTATGTCGAGACGCCATTGTGGGGCGGCTTGCTGGTCACGCTGGTGATTTCCTTCGTCGGTATTTGCGTTTCCTTGCCGCTTGGAATCATTCTGGCGTTGGGGAGGCGGTCGAAACTGCCTGTCATCAAGATGCTGTGCGTCATCTTCATCGAGACGATCCGCGGTGTCCCGCTGATAACGGTTCTCTTCATGGCAAGTTACATGCTGCCGCTGTTCCTCCCACCCGGCGTGACATTCGACAAACTGCTGCGTGCCCTGATCGGTGTGGCTCTGTTCGCCTCCGCCTACATGGCAGAGGTCGTGCGCGGTGGTCTGCAGGCGATCCCGAAGGGTCAATATGAGGGGGCCGATTCACTCGGCCTTGGCTACTGGCAGAAAACGAGGCTGATCATCCTGCCGCAGGCGCTGAAGCTGGTGATACCCAGTATCGTCAACACCTTCATCGGTCTGTTCAAGGATACGAGCCTCGTTTCCGTCATCAGTATGTTCGATCTGCTCGGAATCGTGAAACAGCACTTTTCCGATGCCAATTGGGCATCTCCGCAAACGCCTATTTCCGGCCTGGTCTTCGCCGGGTTCGTCTTCTGGATTTTCTGTTTCGGTATGTCGCGTTATTCCCTGTTCATGGAGAACCGGCTCGATACAGGACACAAACGCTAAGGAGCATATGCTTATGACCACTGAAAACATCATCGACCCGGAAGAAATCCATGTCGACCGCTCGCTCCTTCACGTTTCAAAGACGGACGTAGCTGTTGAAATCATCAACATGAACAAGTGGTATGGCGACTTTCACGTTCTGAAGGACATCAACCTCAAGGTGATGCGCGGCGAGCGCATTGTCATTGCGGGTCCGTCCGGTTCGGGCAAGTCCACCATGATCCGCTGCATCAACCGCCTGGAAGAGCATCAAAGCGGTAAAATCCTTGTCGACGGTATCGAACTCACCAGCGATCTGAAAAAGATCGACGAGGTGCGTCGCGAAGTCGGCATGGTGTTCCAGCACTTCAACCTTTTCCCGCATCTGACGATCCTCGAAAACTGCACGCTCGCGCCGATCTGGGTGCGCAAGATGCCGAAGAAAAAGGCCGACGAGGTGGCAATGCACTTTCTGGAACGCGTCAAGATCCCGGAACAGGCCAATAAATATCCGGGCCAGCTCTCCGGCGGTCAGCAGCAGCGCGTGGCAATCGCCCGGTCACTCTGCATGAATCCGCGTATCATGTTGTTCGATGAACCGACCTCGGCACTCGATCCGGAGATGATCAAGGAAGTGCTGGATACGATGGTCCAGTTGGCCGAAGAAGGCATGACGATGGTTTGCGTCACGCATGAGATGGGCTTTGCCCGTCAGGTCGCAAATCGCGTGATCTTCATGGATCAGGGGCAGATTGTCGAGCAGAATGAACCGGCAGCGTTCTTCGACAACCCGCAGCACGAGCGCACGAAACTGTTCCTCAGCCAGATCCTGCACTAGCAGTCCTGGAACGAATTTTCCGGATTTATTGCGGCGGCCAAACCGGCCGCCGTCTCTTTACGATTTTCAATTCCACATTTTTGACAAATCCATTTCATCAGGACTTGCATGACCGAGGACGATCAAGAGACCACCAGAGGTGAACTCGAAGAGCTCATTGCAATTGAAAAAATGCGCAATAACGAGATTCGCAAATACGTTGCTGCGGCGATTGACAGACTTTCTACTGCGACTGCCGTGGTTGGTATTCTTGGACCGATTGTCAGCGTGGTTACAAATGGCGTGAGCGATCACACGTCATTCTTCCTGGTGTCGCAATCGTTTATCATGGTGAGCGGCGGAGCACTCTCGTACGGACTTCACCTTTATGGTAAAACGATATTGAGGCGAGGGTTAAGATAATGCTGGCAAATACTATCTTCATCATATTCTGGATGACAATTATCAGCGTTGGCGCGATTCTTGTTGCCAGACATGAGGTCAATCAGAGCCAGAAAGAAACCGATGATCGCATCGCCGAAATCACCCGCGAGTTGAAACGGCGCGCAACCCCGGCCGAATAACACTCAAACCTGTTCTTTTCGCTCTTCCGCATCAAATCCGTACAGCCAGTCAAATCCCTTGATGAACTTTTCCACCGGACGGTTGCGCAGCAGGATATTACGCGCAACGGCCACCGGTCCCTTTGCATGATAGGCGAGGTGGTTGAGCGCTCCGCGCCTGACAACTGCGCTGATACGCTTCGTCCGGGCTCTGCTGAACCGGGCGAGGGCAGACGGCCAGGCGGCACGGTCCGCGCTCAACACATCAGCCAGTGCGCACGCATCTTCGATGGCCATCGCCGCACCCTGCGCCGCATAAGGTGTCATGGCATGCGCAGCATCGCCAATCAGCACCACACGCTCCTCGGTCAGGAACCGGCATTTCTTCATCTCGAACAGCCGCCAGGGCGTCCAGGGACGACCCGCCCGCATGACATCGCGCAGTCCCACATGCCAACCGGCGAATTCCCGGATGAAATTCTGGCTCGGGCTCTCCGGATCGACAGGAACGGGCCATCGGTTGCCAGCCTGGTGGTCGGGCGCAACCGCTACAAAATTGATCACCTGGCCGGAACGGATCGGATAGGCGATCAGATGCGCGTTGGGGCCAGTCCAGGCGACGACGTTGACCCCGGGTGGCAACAATGTCTTGAACGATTCCGGCAGTTGGTCGACCCCTAGCGATGATCGCCATGCGACCATGCCGGTATAACGCGCACGGTCCGCGTCGGAGACAGCGGTGCGCAGGTTCGACCACACGCCGTCTGCGCCGACCAGCAGCGCGCCGCGGTGTTCTTCGATGCGGTCATGATATTGCACGCGAACGAGCATGCCTTGGCTGTCAGCCTTGCGCTGCGTCACGGTCGATTGCAACTGTATGGCGATGTTGGGCCGACTGCGCGCGAGGGTGAGCAAAGTGTTCTGCAAATCGGCGCGGTGACAAACGATATAGGGCGCACCCCAGCGTTTCGTCGCTTGTTCGCCAATCGGCAACCGCAGCAACTCGCCGCCGCTCGTTCCGTCCTGCAAGCAGACGGCTTGCGGTTCGACGGATGCGTATTGCAGATGTTCCATCGCGCCGAGTCGGGCGAGAAGCCGTGTCGCGTTGGGGGAAAGCTGCAATCCGGCACCGATTTCGGCGAGCGCCGCGCTTTTCTCGAATATCTGGACATGAAAGCCCTTGGCGCTCAATGCAAGGGCGAGAGTGAGGCCAGCAATACCTGCACCGGCAATGATGATCTGATCAGGATTTGGAATTCGCCTGTTTCGTTCTGTTTTCAGATCGATGAGTGCTGCTTTCAAGCGGCCTTATCCACATAGGTGCAACCCTCGGGAACGGTCACATCGGCGGCAAGCGAAGCATCATATCGATAAAGCGTAGAGCAATAGGGACACACCTTCTCATTGTCGTCGCCGAGATCGAGGAAAACATGCGGGTGGTCGAAAGGTGAATTGGCGCCGACGCACATGAATTCCTTCACGCCGATGGCAATGCTCGCATGTCCTGCGCTGTTCTGAAAATGAGGGATGCTGTGTCCAGCCATTATTCGCTCCTGAAACCTTTCGCCAAGCGCGCATAGCGCCCATTCGCTTTGTCTTAAAACAAAAGGCGCGCAAAGGAAACGCGTTCTATGTCGCAGTATTTGTTTCTACATTCGCGAAACAGTGCGAATCCTGGAGGCATCCCACCGAAAGGTCAATTATCCTTCAAGCCGGGCTGCTGAAAAAGCTATTTCAAAGTAAAAGCAGATGCCTTTTGGCGGGATTTTGGAATGGCTGCGTACCCCGGGGAGACATACTCCACAATGCGAACATGACCATTGCGTTTGTCGTCGGGCCTTCGAGCCGCGTCTGCTACGACAGCGCGATCCGCGGGCACGATTGTCAGGCCAACGTTTAATGTTTGGGCATGCGCCGAAGGTATGCCAAAAAATAGTGCGATAAGGACAAAGGCACGAAGAACGGAAATAATTTTTTCCATAGCCGCTCCAGTGAAGTTCATGCATTCAAGCAAGAAATCCAATAGGTTAACGCCGATACGTTATAAAAAGTCCAATCAAAGGTTCGGGCATCGGATTAGACATTGCCCTCGGCCGGCCCCGGCCACGGGCATTCATTGCCCGCTAATAAATGACCATGATCTCCGTGTATTGTCGAGTTAATCTGTCAGTTATTGTTAATATGCTCAGCGCAAATTAGTTTAAATTTGATAATTATTTAGCGGCTAAATAATTCACAGAAGATCGATCGGTTCTGCATTCTGCCGATGGATTTGACTCGAATTCACCCGGCAGAACGATTCCATTTGGATGTTTTTCGCTCTAGAGTGCGATTCAGCTATATGATGACGATCTCAGGACGCTTGCTATCAAACTGTCAAAAGACTTGTCTAGAGTGAGCGCCGAAGTGTCCGTCCTAAAAGTCGCTGCGGCGAGGCATAGGGCGTGGTTTTCGAGAACCGGAGCGCAGCGTACATTAAGTACGTGAGCACCGGAAGCGCAGAAAATCGCGTCAGATGACCGCCGCAGTAGAGTTCCAAGACGGACACCAAGACCATTTTCAAAGGCGCCGAAGCGTCTTCCATTTTTAACAGGACATTTTTGTCGGAGAATACCAATGAACGAACAATCATCCGCGATTCCGGAAGCCCTGGAAAAAGTGGATACGACTGCGATTCCACAAGCCCTGGAAAAAGTGGATTTGGCGAATTTGCACACAAGCGTCGATCGCTTCGTCAATCGTGAGTTTTCCTGGCTGCAGTTCAATCGCCGCGTTCTGGAAGAAGCCGAGAACACGCATCAGCCGTTGCTTGAACGTTTGCGTTTCCTCTCCATCTCGGCGGCCAATCTCGATGAATTCTTCATGGTGCGTATCGCCGGTCTTGCAGGGCAGGTACGCGCTGGCGTTTCAGACCGCAGCGACGATGGGCGCACACCCCAGGAACAGCTTGAATTCGTTCTCGATGAGGTCGTGAAGCTGCAGATTGCCCAGCAGCACCGGTTCGATGATTTGCGGGCGGAAATGCTCAAGGAAAACATCGAGATCGTTCGTCCGGACGGGTTGACCGCCAATGAGCAGTCCTGGCTGGAAGACCATTTCCTTGAAACCATCTATCCGGTTCTGACGCCGCTTGCCATTGATCCGGCGCATCCCTTTCCATTCATTCCCAATCTTGGTTTCTCGATCGCCATGCTCCTCAACCGGAGCACCGACAATCGTCCAATGACAGCGTTGCTACGTCTGCCTCAAGCGTTGAAGCGCTTCATCCAAATTCCGGACGACAAGGGACGTTTCCGTTTCCTCACGCTCGAGGATGCGATCAGCCTGTTTACCGGGCGGCTTTTCCCCGGCTACGAGGTTAAAGGTGCCGGTACTTTCCGCATCATCCGCGACAGTGATATCGAGGTCGAGGAGGAGGCCGAGGATTTGGTGCGCCTGTTCGAAACCGCGCTCAAGCGCCGCCGTCGTGGTCAGGTTATTCGCATCGAATTCGACGATGAAATGCCGGAATCACTGCGCAGTTTCGTCGCCACCGAGCTCGGTGTTCCCGATAATCGCATCAGCGTTCTCGATGGACTGCTTGCGCTCAACATGATTTCGGAAATCGTCAGCATCCCGCGTGCCGACCTGAAGTTCGTGCCCTATAATCCACGTTTCCCTGAGCGCGTGCGCGAGCACGGCGGTGATTGTTTTGCGGCTATTCGCGAAAAAGATATCGTCGTTCACCACCCTTACGAATCCTTCGACGTGGTCGTCCAGTTCCTGCGACAGGCTGCAGCCGATCCGGACGTCGTGGCGATCAAGCAGACCCTCTATCGTACATCGAACGACAGCCCGATCGTGCGTGCGTTGATCGATGCCGCCGATGCCGGCAAGTCGGTGACGGCGCTTATCGAACTCAAGGCCCGCTTCGACGAGGAAGCCAATATTCGCTGGGCCCGCGATCTGGAACGTGCCGGTGTACAGGTCGTCTTTGGCTTCATCGAATGGAAGACCCACGCCAAGATGTCGCTGGTCGTGCGCCGTGAAGAGGCGAAGTTGCGCAGTTACGTGCATCTGGGGACGGGAAATTATCACCCGATCACTGCGAAGATCTATACCGACCTGTCATTCTTTACTTGCGAGCCGTCTATCGGCCGCGATGTGGCGCAGATATTCAATTTCATCACCGGCTATACGCCGCCTTCCGGCGAGATGGGCATTGCCGTTTCGCCGATCTCGCTTCGCCCCCGCATCATGCAGCACATTGCCGAGGAAATCGCTCATGCCAAAGCCGGGCGGCCCGCTTCGATCTGGATGAAGATGAACTCCCTGGTCGACGCGGAAATCATCGACGCGCTCTATGACGCCGGCCGGCAAGGGGTAGAGATCGATCTCGTCGTGCGTGGCATTTGTTGTCTGCGCCCGCAGCTTCCAGGCCTTTCCGACAATATCCGCGCGAAATCCATCGTTGGACGCTTTCTCGAACACAGCCGCATCTTCTGCTTTGGCAATGGCGAACCGATGCCGTCGGAAAAGGCGCTGGTTTATTTCGGCTCCGCCGACATGATGACCCGCAATCTCGATCGCCGCGTCGAGACGCTGGTGCCGATCACCAATCCAACAGTGCATCAACAGGTTCTTTCACAGATTATGTTGGCGAACCTTCTCGACAATCAGCAGAGTTACGAGTTACTAGCAGACGGAACGTCACGCCGGATCACACCTGCTGACGGGGAAGAAGCTTTTAACGCACAGGAATATTTCATGACAAATCCCAGCCTTTCAGGCCGTGGCAAGTCGCTGAAGTCTTCAGCACCGCGATTGATTGCGCATCGCAAGCGGTCAAAGAGAAATAAGGCTGCATGATATCGGCTGCACAAGGACGCGTGCAGGGGCGTCAACCAGCTGCTGTCATCGATATCGGTTCGAACTCTGTACGTTTGGTGGTGTATGAAGGCGTAAACCGGTCTCCCACCGTTCTATTCAACGAGAAGATACTCTGCGGCCTTGGCAAGGGGCTGGCGAAAACCGGCAAGCTGAATGCGAAGGCGGTACAAAGCGCGCTGCGTGCTTTGCGTCGTTTTCGCGCGCTAGCCGATCAGGCCGGGGCAGTTTCACTCGACGTTCTCGCGACAGCTGCGGCGCGCGAGGCCGAGAACGGCTCACAATTCATCCGGGAAGCCGAGGCGCTACTCAAGGAGCCGATAAAGGTTCTTTCGGGTAGGGAAGAGGCCTATTTCTCCGCGCTTGGCATTATTTCTGGCTTCCATGATCCGGACGGCATTGCCGGTGATCTTGGCGGCGGCAGTCTGGAACTTGTCGATATCAAGGGCAGTCAGATCGGCGATGGCATCACGCTTCCGCTCGGCGGTCTGCGCCTGCAGGACATGTCCGACGGCGATTTGAACAAAGCCACGGAACTAGCAAGAAAGCATCTCGCCTCGGCAAAGCTGCTCGGCAATGGCAAGGGCAGGGCGTTTTATGCGGTTGGCGGCACATGGCGAAATCTCGCCAAGCTGCATATGAGTGCAAAGCACTACCCGCTTCACGTCATGCATCATTATGAGATCCCGTTCGATGAAGCCCAACGCTTCCTCAAGCTTGTTGCGGCAGGCGATCTCGATTACATGCGCGGCATCGAGGACGTTTCCAAAAACCGCCGTTCGCTCCTGTCTTACGGTGCCATAGCCCTTCTCGAAACCATCCGGTTGATGCGGCCTTCCAAGGTCGTCTTCTCGGCGATTGGCGTGCGCGAGGGTTTTCTCTACTCGCTCCTGTCGGAGAGCGATCGACTGGAAGACCCGCTGATCTCGGCAGCAGAAGAACTGGCGGTCTTACGCGCCCGGTCGCCGGCCTATGCGCGCGAGCTGGCGGAGTGGAGTGGAGAGGCATTTGCGGCCCTCGGTTATGATGAAACCGAGGATGAAAAGCGCTATCGCCGCGCCGCCTGTCTGGTTGCGGATATCAGCTGGCGCGCCCATCCGGATTATCGCGGAAGCCAGGCGCTGAACATGATTTCCAACGCCTCCTTCATCGGCATCGATCATCCCGGACGAGCCTATATAGCGCTCGCCAATTTCTTCCGGCACGAGGGCGTTTCCACTAGTGTTGCCGACCCGGAACTTGCTGCCATAGCGACACCCCGATTGCTGGAATATTCGAAGATTCTCGCCGCGATCATGCGTATCACCTATCCGTTTTCCGCATCGATGGCCGGTGTGGTGCCAAAGCTTTCATGGAAGAAGACGGCGGAAGGGCTCGAGCTTGTGATCGACAAGAGCAAGGCGGACCTGATCGGCGATGTGCCGGAGGGCCGCCTGCAGCAGCTGGCAAGGCTGACAGGCAAGAATATCAGGATGGTTGTCAGCTAAAACGCTGATGAGGCGCCATGGTCATTCACGCTATAAGATCGCCCTAGGACTGTTGAGATTCATGCTATGACGCGACGAAAATGGTGGTTTTCGAGCATCGGAGCGCAACGTACTTTAAGGTACGTGAGCACCGGAGCGCAGAGGAACGCCATTTGCAGGCCGTCAGAGCGTGAATACCGACAGGCCTAGGCGGCGACGCCCAGCACGCCCGTGAACAACGCACGGCCGTCGGTCCCGCCATGAGCCGCTTCGATCAGGTTTTCCGGATGTGGCATGAGCCCCAGCACGTTACCGTTCTTGTTGATGATACCCGCGATATCGTTCATCGAGCCATTCGGGTTGGTGCCCTCGGCATAACGGAACACCACCTGGCCATCGCCTTCGATGCGCGCCAGCGTCTCGGCGTCCGCAAAATAGTTGCCATCATGATGCGCGACAGGGCACTGGATGATCTGGCCATGCGAATAGCCGCGGGTGAACGGCGTATTGGCATTGGTGACTTCGAGTTTCACCTGGCGGCAAACGAATTTCAGCGAGGCATTGCGCATCAGCGCACCGGGCAGGAGGCCGGCTTCCACCAGGATCTGGAAGCCATTGCATACGCCCATCACCATGACGCCCTTGTTCGCCTTCTCGCGGATCGCTTCCATCACGGGCATGCGCGCTGCGATGGCGCCGCAGCGCAGGTAATCGCCATAGGAAAAGCCGCCGGGGATAACAATCAGATCGACATCGGGAATTTCCGTATCCGTCTGCCACACCGTATGCGGTGCAACGCCGGATATCTTGGTCAACGCCGCAATCATGTCGCGGTCACGGTTAAGGCCGGGAAGGAGTACGACTGCTGATTTCATGGGTGCGGTTCAAACCTTGCTTGTGCTTCTGCGAATTCCCGAAGGTCGAGACGATTTTCAATGCGTTCGAGACGGTCGACGATCTGGCCGACAGTACCGTGCACATTATTCACGTCGCCCTGCAACATATGAAGATGGTTACGGATGCTAACGTTATCCTGTCGCAACTCCCGCAGATTATCCTTTAAAGAGGATACGTCCGTCTGCACCTTCCTCAACACTTCGTAAATCAAATCTTGCGTCACTACCATGGCGAATCCTTGAAAAGTCATCAATCAATAGCGAAACTATAATCTTCGATCACCGTATTGGCGAGAAGCTTTTCGCACATTGCCTTGAGGTTCGCCTCGGCCTTTGCCTTGTCGCTCGTATCAAGTTCGACGTCGAAAACCTTGCCTTGGCGAACCGAGCCGACACCCTCGAAACCGAGGCTGCCGAGAGCACCGACGATCGCCTTGCCCTGCGGGTCAAGAACGCCATTCTTCAAGGTTACAGTGACACGTGCCTTCATCGATCTGTCTTCTCCGGTGTTACTTGACCAATACGGGCCCCGCAGGCCGCGTCGGTTCGTTTTCATTCATGATGCCGAGACGGCGCGCTACTTCCTGATAGGCCTCGATCAGTCCGCCCATATCGCGGCGAAACCGGTCCTTGTCCATCTTCTCGCTCGTCTGCGCGTCCCACAGCCGGGCGCTGTCCGGCGAGAATTCGTCGGCAAGAACGATGCGCATCATTTCACCTTCATAAAGCCGGCCGCATTCGATCTTGAAATCGACAAGCTGGATACCGACGCCAAGAAACAGCCCGCTCAAAAAGTCGTTGATGCGGATGGCGAGCGCCATGATGTCATCGATTTCCTGCGGTGCAGCCCAGCCGAAGGCCGTGATGTGCTCCTCGGAGACCATCGGGTCATCGAGCTCGTCGTTCTTGTAGTAGAACTCGATGATCGAGCGGGGCAGCACAGTGCCTTCCTCGATGCCGAGGCGCTTTGCCAGCGAGCCGGCCGCGATATTGCGCACGACGACCTGCAGCGGGATGATCTCGACTTCCTTGATCAGCTGCTCGCGCATGTTCATGCGGCGTATAAAGTGCGTCGGGATGCCCATGCGATTGAGCTGGGTGAAGATATATTCGGAAATGCGGTTATTGAGGACGCCCTTGCCGTCGATTACTTGGGTTTTCTTGGGGTGAAGCACAGTTGTATCGTCTTTGAAATGCTGGACGAGTGTGCCTGGTTCTGGTCCTTCGTAAAGGATCTTTGCTTTGCCTTCGTAGACACGGCGGCGACGGTTCATTGCGGATTCTCTGGTATTGGAGTTATCGGTCGGCCTTGGGTCTTGGCCGTCATGTTGGCGCGCTAACTATCGCAAAAGCAAGCATTCTACAATGATCCTTTATGGAGCTCCCCCGTTTTATGGGTTATATGCTGGTTCTACGACAATATGAAACTAGTCGATGCAGGGATGGTCGATTGAGCCTTTTGATTTTGCACGGAATGGTTATATGGGAATCGACAAAGACAAAAACATCGGGACCTGCCTGAAAAACGCCTGATACATGACTGTATTACTAGTTAACGACACAATTTGCGGGAGCAAGAGAGGATGACAATGCAAGATCGCGAAAACGCCTTTGAAAACAAGTATGCGCATGACGCAGAAGTGCGTTTCAGGGCGGAGGCCCGGCGTAACAAGCTTCTTGGCATCTGGGCGGCGGAAAAGCTCGGCAAGGCCGATGAAGCCGCCGACGCCTATGTGAAAGAGGTCATCAAGGCTGATTTCCAGGAAGCCGGCGACGACGATGTCTTCCGCAAGATCCGTGCCGATTTCGATGCTGCCGGTATCGACACGTCCGACCATCGCATCCGCCGCAAGATGGAAGAGCTGATGATCGAGGCCATACAGCAGATCGAAGGCGCTCCCTGATTTCCTGCCGCCCTTTAGAGCCGCAAAAAGCCGCCCACTGGGCGGCTTTTTGTCTGCAGGACGCCTCAGTCGTTTGGAGATTCCCCCATGGTTGAAACTTCCTCTGCAAAGTTCGACACAGCCCGTGCCAATGAATATGCGCGACAAAGCCGCATCGCACTCGCAGGCTACGATGCATGCCACGAACTTACCGCCTGCATGCTGGCTGCACATCTCGGACATGATCGACCGGCTCGAATTCTGGTCGCAGGCGCCGGAGGAACCGCGGGCGAGATCATCGTCTCAGCCAGGCTTGGGCCAAATTGGGATTTTGTCGCAGTCGACCCGTCCCAGCCGATGCTGGAGCTTGCGCAGAGGAATATTACCGAAGCCCGCATTCAAACCCGCGTGCAGTGCGTGCTGGGCAACGTCTCCGACATATCGGCACAAGAGCCATTTGATGCGGCTGTGATGATCGGCGTGCTGCACCATCTGCCGGGCACGCAGATGAAGGCGGATATCCTGAACGAGGTCTCGACACGGCTGAAGCCGGGTGCGCCGTTCGTCATCGCGGGCAACTATCGTGCATATGCGTCTCAGCCCGTGCTCATGGCGGCATGGGCCGAAAGATGGCGGCTGCATGGTGCGAGCTCTTCCGAGATAGAGGCGAAAATGGCAAAGATTCTGCAAGGCGCTGACCCGCCTTTATCCGAAGAAGCTGTATTCTCGCTTCTATCGTCTGCGGGTTTCGAAGCCCCTTTGCGCTTCTTTTCGAGCCTTTTCTGGGGCGCATGGCTTGCGCAGCGGGCCCGGGCGGATTGATCAGAGTCAAATTACGCTGATGTGGTTTCGCCCGCCCAGCTTTGCCTCATAAAGCGCAAGGTCAGCGCGGGAGAAAAGGTCTTGTGCCGTATCGTCCGCCCGCAATGCCGTGATCCCGACCGAACATGTATAAGCAAGGTCCGGCCAATTCTGCAAAGGGCGGGCCAATCTGATCCGCTCCAGCACGCGCTCAAGAATGCCGATGCCGGTTTCGAGCGGCGTGTCGGGCAGGATCAGCATGAATTCCTCACCGCCGATCCTTCCGAAACAATCGAGCCGCCGCACAAAACTGTGCGCGTGCCGGGCGAAATCGAGCAAAACCTGGTCACCCGCCTGATGCCCGTAACGATCGTTGATCGCCTTGAAATGGTCGATATCGAGCACGGCGACACAGCCTTTGACGACCCCGTCAGCTGGCAATTCGCGCCGTGTCAGTTCTTCGAGCCTGGTCATGATGAAACGCCGGTTGCCAACGCCGGTCAGCTCGTCCGTCTGTGAAGCCCGCAATGCGAGATCGCGGTCCTGCCGCAAGCGGCGATCATCCGTGCGCAGCGGCGTAATATCGTTGGCGATGCAGAGCATCCAGCCGTTCTGCTGGACTGTTTCCGTCATCCAGAGCCATCGACCATCGACCAGATCTGTCTCGAAGGCACGAAACGGCATCTTTCCGCGCCGCGACTGAGTCGATATCAGCCACTCTTCGAAATTCTTTGTCGTGAGCACTGTCCCGAGCCCGGCATGGTAGTTACGCCGCATGAGTTCGCCCCAACTCGGCTGTTCCCCCGGCGCCAAATGGAAGGCCGCTCGCCAGCTCTTGTTGGCATAGCGCAAGACATCATTCTGGTCATAGAGTGAGATGAGTACCTGGCTTTCATCCTGCGATAACAGGAGGTTGTAGAGAATTTCGTCTCTTAGCCCAGTCTCTTCTATGAATTTTGGATCGTTTCCATCATGGAAAACTGTCATCTGCACCATAATTGCATTGGTGATAGGACTCACATCACCGTTAGTTTACACGATTTCGACCTTACAATCGATTCCGTCACGCATTCGTTCCAACGGGCTTGGCAAATGAGAATTTCACCATCGCCCTTGACCAGTCTGCTCTCAGCTTCCCATACTCGCCAAAATCACACACGAGGAATCTCCCCATGTCGCTCGCAGCGCGTCTGAAATCCGGCGAAACCATTTATTCTGGCTGGTCGCATCTGACCGATCCATTTGCCATGGAGGCGCTTGCCCGCACGCCGCTCGATGCGGTGCTGTTCGACATGCAGCACGGGCCGCACGATACCGCGAGCGTCGCCGCGCTCACCGGCATTCTGCGCAACGCCCAAAAGCATGCGCTGGTGCGCATTCCGGTCGGTCGTTTCGACATGGCGAGCCGGGCGCTGGACTTCGGTGTCGAAGGCGTCGTCGCGCCGATGATCAACAGCGTCCACGATGCAAAGCTTTTCGCAGCCGCGATGAAATATCCGCCGCTCGGCGAGCGCTCCTGGGGCCAGATGCGCGGTCGTCCCGCGAGCTATGGCGCCGGTGGCTCCGGCGGCTATTTGCGCGAGGTGAACGAGGAGACGCTTGCCTTCGCCATGATCGAGACCCGCGCTGCCTATGAGGCGCTGGATTACATTCTTGAGGTGGATGGTATCGATGGCGTGTTTGTCGGCCCGTCGGATTTCTCCATTGCCTGGAGCGACGGGCAGGAGGTGGATGCAGCTTCCGAAGCCATCATCGAGCCGCTGATGCAGATTGCCGCTAAGACCAAGGCGGCAGGCAAGCTCTGTGCAATCTACGCAGCGACGCCGGCACTGGCAAAACGCTTCGCTGGTCTCGGCTATACGTATATTCCTCTTTCCGTCGACACAGCCTATCTGACCCTTGGCGTACAGACATTCCTCGATGCGATCGAGGGGTAAGACTTGGTCCGGCGAATCAAGGCGCGATCATCGTGGAAAGGCTTCTCCCTCTGAGTGAGAAGCCTTGTTCGAAGCGGTCGTACCGGCGTCTGCCTCAACGCCCTGATGTTGGAAGCGATGAGGCAGGGCGAGTCGTTCTGTTGAACTGCTACAGCAGAATGTCATCCAAATCCAGATATTGCCTAAAGTAGGTCAGCGTTGCATTGATCATTTCATCAACCAAAGCTGACCCTTTTCCAATGTTAAACGAATGGTCCATATCCCGAACCATTAATTCTTCTGACCCGCTATGAGCCTTGAGAAACAGCTTTCCCGTCTCCGGCTGAGGCCCCACGCTGAAATCCTTCGTCCCAACGGCAACAAACAAAGGTCCACTATACTGCGCTATTTCGGCCAAGGGATGAAAGGTATAGAGTTCTTTGAAAAAGGCTCCATTCAATCCAGTATTGCCGACACGCTTGTCATCGGCAACTTGAGGGCCGTCAGCATTTGGTAGGCCCAGCTTGACATTTTTGTTGCTATACCAACCCTCAAAGGTAAGCGACGGGTTGATGACAGCATTCCACAGCCCAACACCACGAAGCCCCTTTGTTCTGGCTGCCAGAGCAGCCGCAATCATGCCGCCCTGACTCCAGCCGGCAACGGCGATCCGCTTGCCGTCAACGGATGGACTGGATCGCAAGTAGGAAACTGCCTGGACCGCATCCTCTGTCTGCCGGGAAAAAGTGGTTTCCGCCCAAGCGGTTTCGCTCTCGCCTGAGCCGCGAAAATCTATACGCAAACTGGCATAACCGCTCTGCGCCCAAAGTTTCGCAGCATGTTTAAAGATACCTTCGCCGTACTTGGGAATGTTTGCTTCATCGCGATTACCCGTGTGACCATGCAAGAGAAGAATGACAGGGGCTGGACCTTTGCCGACTGGGGTAGCAAGAGTGTCAACTACTTTACTCCCGTTTACCAGAAATTGGATCTTCTCTTCCTTGACACCGTACACCTCTGGAGGAGGAAAGACGATAGAGCCCGGCTCTGTTGCATGACTGCCGGCTGTTTGTAGAAACATGGAACAAATCAAAGTTATGAACGCAATCGCAAGTGCTTTTTTCATCAAATGAACTCCTTGAAATTATAGTCGTGAAATAACGCTTCATTGAAAGATTCTGCCGGGTTTGATGACAAGTTTATGAAGCTGAATCGGGAGCGTGTGCCCTTGATGTTTGGCTTTGTCACGGGCAGGTTCTCTTGGCGGTGGGGACGCAAGCCGGCTTAACATCAATTGATGCTGTGGTGGCGGGCTTGGGATCACCCTCAATGGGCGAGTTTGCAAACAGCGTCACGCCGGGGCCGTATTGCAGGACACCGACGCTCTTGCGTATCTCGGAGTAGGGCACGAGCTTGCCGTCGCCATCCTTGATTTGCCCGCGCCACCATACCTGGCCACCTGCCGGAATTCCATCTTTCAACAGGTTGTTCGCCAATACCTCCCATGTATAATCCCTCTCCCACGCCTTGTCGTTCCAGACCGATAGCTGCCCGCCAATAGGGCCGAATGCATTGTCGGTGGGGTAGGTGTTGGACCAAAAGTCATAGATTTTTTCGCCTTTCAAGCCGAGGGGATTGAACCAATCAACCTCGGTTAGCGAGGGAACGATATAGTGAATTCCGTCCATGCCTTCGATCCAGTCGTAGCCCCGTTCTTTCCAGCTGGGACCTTTCTCGCTGTTTGCCCAGCGCGTGACAAAGAAGCGTTTGTCCTGATCGGGGAGATATGCTTGATCACCCCAGATTTCCACGGTCTTGCCCTTGCTAATAAGAAACTCGCCAAGCTTGTTGAGATAGGCGATGGCTGCCGACCCAAGACCGTTTATCCAAACTTCATCCCCGCCAATATGTATCCGATTCGACCTGAACCAGGGCATGAACTCATTGAACACGGACTGGATATAGACGAGTGTCTCAGGCTTTCTTGGATCGATCATCTCGTTCCCGTTCGTATCCTTCACGGCAAGATCGGTGCGGTCGCGGGCAAATATTATGGAATGTCCGGGCGTATCGATCTCCGGAACGATCCTTACCCCATTGTCAGCCGCGATCGCTTCGAGTTCGTCCCAGTCATTGCGCGAATACGTGGCTTCGCCCACCGGATAAAGTTTGGCGAAGACACTATTGTCGCATTTCAGGCGAAATGCCGCCGATTGCGTGCCTGACTTGTTTTTATTGTGGTCGTTCAAATGCAGATGCAGTGTGTTCATCTTGTACCAGCCCATAAAGCGGATGTAATTCTTTAGGAAGTCAAGACCCGCATATTTGCGCCCCACATCGAACATCAGCCGGCGATGGGCAAAGCGGGGAATATCCACCGTATAACCCTGCTTCACCTCCGCATGTGCTTTTGCTGGTCTGCCATCGAGCATGAGCATCTGCAGCAGGGTGCGCGAGGCATAGAAGACGCTGTCAGTATAATCGCGCTTGTCCTCATCCACACGCACGCCCTTGGCGATATTGCCGCGCAGGATCGCCGCCTTGCCGATATTGAGCGTATAACCCTCATTGCCGATCTTCGTCTTCACCGCCTCGTTGCAGGGGGAAAGGCTTAAAGCAATGTCACCGTCGCGCACCAGCGGCTCGGTTACGACAGGCAAGGTGAGGCCGGTGATTTCCGCAAGGTCGGTGACCAGCCTGTCGGCGAGCGGCTGCAGCGCCTTCGCGTTTGCCGGTTCGATGTTGATGCGGCTTTTCGCGGTCAGGGTAAGATTGTCCATGCCGCCCTGCCATTTAGCAACGCCCGGAACCACCGCAGGAGCCTTGTTCTTGTCGAGCATGGATGCCGGTGTGCTGGTAAGAATGTCGCTCTTTTCGTCCGTGGTGCAGGCGAATTTCGCGGTGGCAAGGGCGGGAACCATTGCAATATCCGCCTTGGTTTCGATCAGCTTTTCCAGCGCGGCGATGCGATCCGTGAAACCCTTGATGTCCTCATCGGTGAACGTCGTCTTCCCTGTGAGATCAGTGCGCAATCCGGCAAGCGTGTCCTTCAGCGTTTTCAGCAATTCCGGATCGGCAGCGGCGAGAAGCGCTTCGAGCTTCGCCTTGACGCCGCCGACGTAGTCCTTGACTTCCCTGAAATCCGTCGCACTGGCGAACTTGTCGCTAAGCGCGGCCAGACTATCGGAAAGCTCCGCGACCTTTGCCGTTTTCGGTGCCTTGTCGAGTTCGGTGCGTAGATCCTTGAGCTCCTGCTTGAAAGCCTCGAATTCTTCGGCGGTGCTGAACGCAGGGATCTTGCCGATCTGCTCCTTAAGGGCGACCAGCCGCTTTTCCAGCTCCGGCGAAATATCGGGGCGTTCATCAATGGTCTTCACCACGGCGGCAAGGCGCGTCTCGAAGGCCGCCGTGTCATCGGCGCGCGCCTGTTTGAGCGAGGCGATTTCCTTGTTCTGATCGTCGATGGTCGCCTTGTTCTGTTGCTGGGCGCTATCGAGCGCAGCGATCTTCTGATTCATCCCATTGAAAGTCGAAGTGTTGTCAGTGCCGCCCTTGTCGTCATTGCAGGCGGCGAGCGCCAGACTTAGGGACAAGGCCGTGGTGGCCAAAAACATTTGTCGCATCAATTGAACCCCTTGAAATTATTGTTCTGAAATATCGCTTCATTGAAAATGCATGACGTTCCGCACAGAGCGGCTGTGTGGTATTGAATTGGACTTGGTGAGCAATCCGGAGCAATTCGACGAAAGTGCAAGCCCGGCGCGCTGTATGACAGATTTATGAAAAACTCCGGCGAAGATGCAATTTGACAACAGACCAATTAGTGCCAGAGCCATACCAATTTATTGGGAGGGTGGTTGCAGACGATTATCTCTCCCCTTGTGGGAGGCCGAAGGCGGGCGAGACCAGTGGCTCGCCCTGTTAGGATTTTCCCGGATTTAGCCTCTTTGCTAAATCCTTGGAAAATCCAAGTGAGGGGATAGTTCAATGAAGCAAATCCCCTCTCTTGCGATTTCTAGCACTTAGCCCCGAGAGGCTAAATGCTGAAATCGCTTTCTCCCCCACAAGGGGGGAGATAGCCAGCGATCACACCCATGTGACAGTTTGTGTGTTGATGCGGCTCGCGCCTTTCATCAATCTCGGCAAATGAAAAACTTGTTCCCAGTCAGCCGCCGAGCATTCCTGATGACGTCTCTCGCCGCCGTCGCATTTGCATCGCGCGGGGCCATGTCCCAACCCGCTGCCGCCAAGTTGGACAAGGCGACCATCGATACCATCATGGAGGCAGCCAACGGCTTCCCGTCGCTCCATGCACTGATCATCTCGCGGCACGGCGATCTTGACCTGGAACACGTATTCCGCGGGCCTGCCGCCGACCGGCCGGTCAATGTGAAATCCGTTTCCAAGACCATTATCGCGGCGCTCGTTGGCATTGCCATCGATCGCCGTGTGTTCGAGGGGTTGGATCAACCCATCGCGCCGATGCTCGCAGACAAGTTGCCGCGCGACGCCGATCCCAGATTGCAGGCCGTGACAATTGGCAATCTGTTGTCGATGCAATCGGGTCTCGATCGCACCTCGGGGCCAAATTACGGCCGCTGGGTCGGAAGCAATGATTGGGTCCGCTATGCCCTGTCGCGCGAGTTTGTCGATGAACCAGGCGGCGGGATGCTTTATTCCACCGGAAACTCCCACCTTCTTTCAGCGCTGCTGACGCGCAAGACCGGACGTTCAACGTTGGAGAACGCCCGGGAGTGGCTGGGCAAACCGCTTGAAATCAATATCCCGCCTTGGCCGCGCGATCCGCAGGGCATCTATTTCGGCGGCAACGACATGCTGCTTTCGCCCCGAGCCATGCGTGCATTCGGTGAAATGTTTTTGGCCTCCGGCGCAAGTGGTGGCAAGCAGATCGTTCCGAAGGCATGGGTCGAGGAATCGTGGAAGCCGAGAACGAGTTCGCCGTTTACGGGCGACGCCTACGGGCTTGGCTGGTTTGTGTCTGAAGCCGCCACTGGCAAGCCGGTCTACTACGCCTGGGGCTATGGCGGCCAGATGATCTATGTGGTGCCGCACGTCTCGCTTGTGGTTGTCATGACATCCGACCCTGCAACACCCTCCGGACGATCGGGTTATGTGCGGCAACTGCACGATATGGTGCGCGAGCGTATCGTGCCCGCCGCTGAAGCGCTCGACAGCTAGTTTCAACCTGCCGTGATTGCCGCTCTCCGGCGTGTCGGCAGCGTCATGGCTGCGACGCCTGCAATCACGCATACAAGGCCAATCCATGCGGTTGGATTGAGGCTCTCGCCAAGGAAGAGCACGCCGATGCCGACGCCGATGGGCACACGCAGATAGGCCTGCGATGTGGTGCTGACAGAACCCAGCGTGTGGATCAAGCGGAAATAGATCACGAAGGCGAGGGCGGTCGAAAAAATCGAAAGGCCAAGAAGCGCCAGGATCGAGTGCGTCGATGGCACGATGGTCCAGGGCTGGTCGATGACGAGGCTGACCGGAATGAGCAGCACCGCGCCGCAGAGGAGCGAGCCGGCAGCCGGCATCATCGGGTCGAGCCCCTTGAAACCTCTCCCGAAGATCGCCGCCGCGGCATAGGAGATGGTCGCGGCCACAATCGCCAGTTGCGCCAGCGCTTCCTTGCCCACGCCGTGAAACGCTTCAAGACCGATGATGAGGCTGATGCCGATGACACCGGCGACGACGCCGAAAAGCTTGCGGGCTGTCACGGCTTCATGACGTGTGATCAGGACGGTCAAAAGGAAGGCGAAGATCGGCGTCGTCGAGTTGAGGATCGTTGCAAGTCCGGCATTCACCGTCAACTCGGCCCAGGCGATGAGCGTGAACGGAACGACGCTGTTGATGCAGGCCTGAATCAGAAAGCGCTTCCAGATGGCGGGGTCGCGTGGCAGCGATAGTCCGCGCAGCTTTATGATCGCCAGAAGCAGTCCGCCGGCTATGAGCGTCCGCGCCGCGATAAAGGTGACCGGCGGAATGGTTTCGACGCCGATCTTGATGAAGGTATAGGACGCTCCCCACAACGTCGCGAGAACGGCGAGGAGGGCAACTTCTTTGGCGAGCGACGGAGCAGGGAGCGTCGATGTGGTCATGATGGCTTACTCAATTTTTGCTGCGTTGATCTTGCGCAGATCAATGCAAGAAATCGGTGGCTCGATGCTTCGATCACGATCGAACTATAGGTTTCGAACAAACCTGTTTTGGTCCGGGATAGAAATCAAACAAGAGTTTGCGATTCCTGCACATGAATGACCGATTCCTATGCACGAATCATCGAATCTGGCGCAAGAATTTCAATCGGCGGTAGAAATTTGGTTGTTTGCGGTTGCGTCTGGCCACTCCACGGCGCGTATCTTCTTGTTCTCGAATTTGAGGCAGAGCTCGCCATTGATGAGCTGCAGCGCCTTCTCGCCAAACACCTCGCGCCGCCAGCCCTGCAGCGCCGGAATGTCATCCGCATCGCCTTCCGCCGCGATCCTGTCGATCTCGTCAGTGGTCGCGACGACCTTTGCGGCAACACCGTGCTCCTCGGTAACGAGCCGCAACAGCACCTTCAAAAGCTCGGCCGCAGCACCTGCGCCTTCTGGCGACTGCACCGATTTTGGCAGGCGCGGCATGTCTTCCTTCGGCAGATCGAGCGCTAGATTGACGGCATTGAGCAGGCCCGTTGCCATGCTGGAGCGCTCCCAACCCTTTGGAATCGTTCGCAAACGCGACATCGCTTCCGCATCGCGCGGCTGCTGCTGGGCGATTTCGTAGATGGCGTCGTCCTTGATGACACGGCCGCGTGGCACATTGCGTTCGCGCGCTTCCCGTTCGCGCCAGGCGGCGACGCTGCGCAGGACAGCGAGTTCCACGGGCTTGCGCAGGCGCATCTTCAACCGCTTCCAGGCATCATCCGGATGCATGTCGTAGGTTTCGCGCGCCGTGAGGATCTTCATCTCATCTAGAACCCACTCGGTGCGGCCTTCTTCTTCGAGACTGCTCTTCAGATGCAGATAAATGTCGCGCAGATGGGTGACATCGGCCAGCGCATAGTCCAGCTGCTTTTCCGATAGTGGCCGCCTGCGCCAGTCGGTGAATCGCGACGATTTATCGATCTGCGCTCCAACGATCCGTTGCACCAACTGGTCGTAAGCGATTGCATCGCCGAAGCCGCAGACCATCGCCGCGACCTGTGTGTCGAACACCGGATGCGGGATCAGATTGCCGAGGTGAAAGATGATTTCGATGTCCTGGCGCGCGGCATGGAACACCTTGACGATTTTTTCGTCGGCCATCAGCTTGAAAAACGCAGCAAGATCAAGGCCCGGCGCCAAGGCATCGACGATCGCCGTGTAGTCAGGCGACGCGAGCTGTATGACGCAAAGCTCCGGCCAGAACGTGGTCTCCCGGATAAATTCCGTATCGACTGTCACGAAATCGGATTGGGTGAGGGCGGCAACAGCCTGTTCAAGCTGATCGGTGGTTGTAATCATGGTCATGAAATTTCTATAGCGAATGGATATGCGTTTGTCTCCGTCCCAATCCTGATCTTGACAAATCACCCTCAAAATGCGCTTGTCCGCGCAAATTCCTGGACCGCTTGCGGGGCTTTCCACGCATGTCCATCCCAATATCAGAGGCACTATCATGCACCGTTACCGCAGCCATACCTGCGCCGCCTTGCGTAAATCGGACGTAGGTTCAACTGTTCGTCTTTCCGGCTGGGTTCACCGCGTCCGCGACCATGGCGGCATTCTCTTCATCGATATCCGTGATCATTATGGCTTGACGCAGATTGTCGCCAACCCGGATTCGCCAGCCTTCAAACTGGCAGAAACCGTGCGTGGTGAATGGGTTATCCGCGTTGACGGCGAGGTCAAGGCTCGTACGGACGACACGATCAACCCCAATATGCCGACTGGCGAGATCGAAGTCTTTGCCCGGGAAATCGAGGTGCTGTCTGCCGCAAAGGAACTGCCTTTGCCGGTGTTTGGCGAACTCGACTATCCGGAAGACATTCGCCTGAAATATCGTTTCCTCGACCTGCGCCGCGATAGCTTGCACAAGAACATCATGTCGCGCACGAAGATCATCGCCGCCATGCGCCGACGCATGACCGATGTCGGTTTCACCGAGTTTTCAACGCCGATACTCACAGCGTCGTCCCCCGAAGGGGCGCGCGATTTCCTCGTGCCGAGCCGCATTCATCCCGGCAAATTCTACGCACTGCCGCAGGCGCCGCAGCAGTACAAGCAGCTGATCATGATGTCCGGGTTCGACCGCTACTTCCAGATCGCGCCGTGCTTCCGCGATGAAGATCCGCGCGCTGATCGTCTTCCAGGCGAGTTCTACCAGCTCGATATCGAGATGAGTTTCGTCGAGCAGAATGACGTGCTTTCGACCATGGAGCCCGTATTGCGCGGCGTTTTCGAGGAATTTGCCGACGGCAAGCCTGTTACACAGGAATTCCCGAGGATTACTTATGACGACGCCATGCGCCGATACGGTTCGGACAAGCCTGACTTACGCAACCCGATTGAAATGCAGGCGGTGACCGAGCATTTCGCCGGTTCAGGCTTCAAGGTGTTCGCCAACATGATCGCCAACGATCCGAAGGTCGAGGTCTGGGCTATCCCAGCCAAAACCGGTGGTTCGCGCGCTTTCTGCGACCGCATGAATTCCTGGGCGCAAAGCGAGGGTCAGCCGGGCCTCGGCTATATCTTCTGGCGCAAGGAAGGCGACAACCTTGAAGGGGCAGGACCTCTTGCCAAGAATATCGGTCCGGAACGCACCGAAGCGCTGCGCATACACCTCGGTCTCGATGACGGCGATGCGGCCTTCTTCGTTGCTGGCGATCCCAAGAAGTTTGTTTCGTTTGCGGGTAGCGCCCGCACACGCGCCGGCGAAGAACTGAACCTCGTCGACCGCGACCAGTTCAAGCTGTGCTGGATTATCGACTTCCCGTTCTTCGAGTGGCTTGAGGACGAGAAGAAGATCGATTTCGCTCACAACCCGTTCTCGATGCCGCAAGGTGGAATGGAAGCGCTGGAAAACCAGGATCCCCTGACGATCAAGGCGTTCCAGTACGACATGGTCTGCAATGGTTTCGAGATCGCCTCGGGCGGTATCCGCAATCATTTGCCGGAAACCATGGTCAAGGCTTTCGAGGCTGTCGGCCATTCGCGAGAAGCGGTTGAGGAACGTTTTGGCGCTCTCTACCGTGCCTTCCAGTATGGCGCGCCTCCGCATGGCGGCATGGCGGCCGGTATCGATCGTATCGTTATGCTGCTCGTCGGCGCCAAGAACCTGCGCGAGATCACCATGTTCCCGATGAACCAGCAGGCACATGATCTCTTGATGAACGCCCCGTCGGACGTATCGCAGGCTCAGCTGCGTGATCTGAACATCCGGCTCAATCCGGTGAAGAAAGAGCTTTAAAAACCTCTTCTAACTGACTCCAGTGAAACAAAAAGCCCGGCGTTGCTGCCGGGCTTTTTCATTGGATCAGTTTCGGTCACTGGTTTGCGTTGACCGTGACGCCGAGGGTCTTGATCAACGATCTCGGATCGGCCATGCCGCCGGCAGCGATAATCGCAAAGGGCACCGGCTTTGCCGGAGCAGCCTTGATCTCGAGTGTCTTCGGATCATCGAGATAGGTGTTGACCGCCGTCCCCAGCGCTTGGGCAAACTCGGCATTGCCGAGCTGGGCGGCGGCCATCGGCAAGATCATCTTGGCCTGGCCGATCAGATCGCTGCGCTTGGCGTGCTGTTGCTCCGCTACGTAGTCGAGTGCCTTGTAGGTTACCGACGCATCATCAAACCGTATGGAGGCGCCAGTAAAGCTCAGCTGCTGCATCAGGCCCAGCATTGCCATGCCGTGCGCGTCATCGGGCTTGCCCTTCATGTCCTTTGTCGCTTCCTGCATGCCTTTGATAAAATCGAGCGTATAGCCAGAAATGTCGAGCTTGATGCCAAGCGTGCCAGCATTGTCGGCGATGAAATCCATTTTCTCGATGTTCAGACGCCCATCCGATACGTTCCAGGTTCCCGCGGCATCGATCTTTCCAGAAATAGTCTCATAACCAAGAGCCTTCAGCGTGTTCTTGGTCTTTGGGTCTTGGACATCGGAAAGGTCCGCTTTGAAGCTCGCAACGTTGCTCGTGAACGCAACAGGCGACGTTTCAGTCAGCGGCGATACCGTAGCTGTCAATCCGTCGGCCACAAAGACGTCCTTGCCTTTGGCGTTCACGGTCACATGCCTGACTTCGGCCTTCTCGTATTGAAGAATCTTGGCCAACGGTTCGGTCGCGCCTTCGGCCGGAAGCGAGATGCCTTCCATCTTGATGCCCTCGACGCTGATCTTGCTGTCGGGCTCACCTTCCGGGCTGAAATTGATATCCGGCATTGTCATTGCGCCGATCTTGAATCCCCCGCCTGACACATCGGTGACATCGCTCAGCGTGATATCGCCGACTTTGAACGCATCCTTGATACCGGCGGTCGAAACTTTGGTGTCCTGAAGGATCACAGTCGAGTCGTGCGTCTCGACATTGCTGTATTCCATTGTACCGCCTTGTTCGGCGTAAGCCGCCTTAAGCCGCGCGGCGACAGCGTTACCATCGACCGCATAGGCCGAGCCGGCAAATACCACGACGAGAGCGGAGGTGGTGGCCAGGAGGCGCAGGCCAGATTTCACAGGATGGATTGGAGGCATGTTTTGATCCCTGTTGTTTTCAACTGTCAACGCATCAGGAGCGGTAAGACTGTGATGCAATTTGGGCGGTACAAAGTCAGATTTGAGGTGTGGACGCAAGCTCTCTGCAATTGAACGTTGCAATCATCGCCACCAGCCTGTGATCTTGGCGAATCATTGCTTGCCCGCGATTCAGTGAGTTGATAGTCCATTGACATGGGAAAAAGCCTGATTCCGCCAGACAATGGCGATGATAATGTGGAACCGGTCGATCTGAAGGCGGCGCTGGAAGAGCGCTATCTTGCCTATGCTTTATCGACGATCATGCACCGCGCGCTGCCAGACGTGCGCGACGGGTTGAAGCCGGTTCACCGCCGCATCATGCATGCCATGCGCCTCTTGCGTCTTTCGCCCGATCAGTCCTATGCAAAATGCGCGCGTATTGTCGGCGAGGTTATGGGTAAATTCCATCCGCATGGCGACCAGTCGATCTATGACGCATTGGTGCGGCTGAGCCAGGATTTTGCCGTGCGTTATCCAGTTGTCGACGGGCAGGGCAATTTCGGTAATATCGACGGCGATAATCCAGCGGCGATGCGTTACACCGAAGCGCGGATGACCGATGTCGCCATGCTGCTGCTCGAAGGCATCACTGAGGACGCAGTTGATTTCCGCCCTACTTATAATGAGGAAGACGAGGAACCGATCGTCCTTCCCGGCGCATTTCCCAATCTGCTCGCCAATGGCTCCTCGGGCATCGCAGTTGGCATGGCGACCTCGATCCCGCCGCATAATGTGTCGGAGCTCTGTGCGGCAGCGCTGCACCTGATCAAGCATCCGGATGCGACGGTCGAAGAGCTGATGTCGCAGACCGAGGATGAGGACCCGCTAAAGACCAAAGTTCGCGGTCCGGATTTCCCGACCGGCGGCATTATGGTCGAGACGCCAGAGGCAATTCTCGACGCCTACAAAACCGGCCGTGGCGGTTTTCGCCTGCGTGCACGCTGGCAGGTCGAGGATCAGGGGCGCGGCACCTGGAATATCGTCGTCACCGAAATTCCGTATCAGGTGCAGAAATCGCGGCTGATCGAGAAGATAGCCGAACTGCTGATCGCCAAGAAACTGCCGCTGCTGGACGACGTGCGCGATGAGTCCACGGAAGACGTGCGCCTCGTACTGGAGCCCAAGAGCCGCAGCGTCAATCCCGAAATCCTCATGGAATCCCTGTTCAAGCTTACCGAGCTTGAAACGCGCTTTCCGTTGAACATGAATGTGCTTTCGAACGGCAAGGTACCGAACGTCCTGTCGCTGCGCGATGTGCTGAAGCAATGGCTGGAACACCGAAAGGACGTCCTCATAAGGCGTTCCCGCCATCGCCTTGGCGAGATCGAGCGCCGGCTGGAAATCCTTGGCGGCATGCTGATCGCCTACCTTAATATCGATGAGGTCATTCGCATCATCCGCGAGGAAGATGAGCCGAAGCAGGAAATGATCCGCCGCTTCGAACTCACAGACAATCAAGCCGAAGCCATCCTCAACATGCGGTTGCGTTCATTGCGCAAGCTCGAGGAATTCGAGATACGCAAGGAATTCGACGGCCTGACAGGTGAAAAGAAGCAGATCGAGGAATTGCTGGGGTCCGACGCCAAGCAATGGCAGACCATTTCCTGGCAGATCGCCGAGATGCAGAAAAAGTACGGCGCGAATACGCCGCTTGGCAAACGCCGCACCACTTTCGCCGATGCACCGCAGCATGACCTGACCGACATGCACCACGCCATGATCGAGAAGGAGCCGGTAACGGTCGTCGTCTCCGAGAAAGGCTGGTTGCGCGCCATGAAGGGGCATCTGGCGGACTTCTCGACGCTGACCTTCAAGGAGGGCGACAAGCTCAAGCTCGCCTTCCACGCCGAGACCACCGACCGTATTCTCGTCCTGACGACCGGCGGCAAGTTCTATACGATCGGCGCGAACAGCCTGCCGGGTGGGCGGGGTCACGGTGAGCCGATCCGCATCATCGTCGACATGGAAAACGACCAGGATATCGTGACCGCCTTCGTGCACAATCCGGAGCGAAAGCTGCTTCTGTCGTCACATGTGGGTAATGGCTTCCTCGTGCCCGAGGCCGAGGTGATCGCCAATACGCGCAAGGGCAAGCAGGTGATGAACGTCAAGGCGCCCGATGAAGCACGTCATTGCATCCCGATCAGCGGCGACAGCGTTGCGATCGTCGGCGAAAACCGCAAGATGCTAGTGTTTCCCATGACCGAAATTCCAGAACTTGCACGCGGAAAGGGTGTCCGTCTGCAACGCTATAAGGATGGCGGTGTCGCTGATATCCGCGTTTTCACGATGGATCAGGGGCTGACATGGCAGGACGCGTCTGGCCGCAGTTTCACTCGCGGCAAGCTCGAATTGCTGGAGTGGGCGGGCCCAAGAGCCACCGCCGGTCGTATGGTGCCAAAGGGTTTTCCACGCTCCGGCAAGTTTTCTTGACGACTCGTTCAGTTTGTCAAAATGAAACGAGAGTGATCATTCTCGTATTGATCTTTCTTTGTCATCCGTGTAAATGAGAGAGAACGTTCTCTCTTTTTTGGTGTTCCATGGTTGATCAGGCCCTGCCAAAGCAGGCTGCAAACATTTCCGCGGATGCCGCGGACGACGAACCACGTTGTTTCGTCGCCAAGCTCTTCGGCAAGCGCGCGCGCAATCGCGAAGCGCAGGAAGAACGCATCCTCACCGCCGCGATGAATTGTTTCATACGCTCCGGTTTTCGTGGCGCGTCCATGAATGAGATTTGCTCGGAAGCCGGAATGAGCCCGGGTGCGCTCTACCGTTATTTTCCTTCAAAAGAAGCGATCATCGAGAAGATTGCCGCGACTCATCGCCAGCAAAGTTCGGAAATTCTCGCACGAATGTCGCAGTCAAATAATATTGTCGACGCAATCACAAAGGTTGGCCTCGATCACGTGCGCAAGATGTCGCTGAATGATGAGGGTCCAGGCCCAAGCGATGCCAGCGCTCGTCTTTTCGTCGAGGTGCGCGCCGAATCCATGCGCAACGAAAGCGTTGCCGCCATCTGTGAACTTCACGAAGGACTGATGCGCGAAGAGCTGCTCGCAGTATTTTCTGCAGCGAAGGAACGCGGCGAGATCGATCCAGTCACCGATCTGGATCTCGCTGTGGCGTCACTGGCTGCCATGGGCGAGGGGATCATCATGCGTAATTTTCCTGCGCAAGGCGTACCGCTTGAGGCGCTGGAACCGGTGTTCCGCGCGCTCGCCGTCGGCTTGCTGCGACCGACAAAGCCTTTGGCAAACAAATGAATATTGCTCTCACCCCGGGTTTTCCAATGAGCCATAACAGAAAAAAAGTCCTGATTGCCCTGGCTCTTGCCCTGGGTCTCTCATCGTTCATGACGACCAGAGGATTTGCCGAAGACAAAACGGTGGCAGCAATCCACGAAGCCAAGCCGCCGGTCATCAATGTCATCCCTGCCGGCATCAATGAAATGGTCGCAACGCTCACCGTTACGGGGACGATTGTGCCTCGTCAGGAAGTGGCAGTCGGCACCGATGTCGCGGGTTTGCTTGTTCTGGAGCTCAATGCCGATCAGGGCGACGTGGTGAAAGAGGGCGATATCCTTGCGCGCCTGGATAAATCCTCGCTCGAAATTCAGCTGGCTCAGATCGAAGCGCAACGCGCCCAGGCCGACGCATCCATTGCCCAATCCGAGGCGCAGATCGTCGACGCGGAGATTGCTGTTCGCCAGGCGCAGGAAGCACTGGAGAGGGCGCGTGCCCTGTCGATGAAGGGCATCAACTCCAAAATGGAACTGGACAACGCCACCAACGCGCACGACAGCGCCAATGCCCGTCTCAACACGGCCCGGCAGGCTCTGTCAGCCACCAAGTCGCAATTGCAGCTCGTTGCCGCGCAAAAGCGTGATGTCCTGTTGCGGCTGGAGAAGGCCGATGTGAGGGCACCCGCTAGCGGTGTGGTGTTGAGCCGCAATGCACTTCTCGGTGGTATCGTCTCCTTCAATGCCGGCCCGCTGTTCCGCATCGCCCGTGATCGCGATTTCGAACTGGCGGCCAATATTCCTGAAGTCGATCTGCCGCGCTTGAAAGAAAACATGCCGGTTTCCGTCCGCGTGTCCGGCTTGGACGACCCGGTTGCTGGCCGTGTCCGCCTCATATCGCCTGAGATCACCGCAAGCTCGCGTCTCGGTTCGGTCAAAATCGCGCTCGACAGGAATCCGTCGATCCGGCCCGGCAACTTTGCCCGCGCGGTAGTCGAGTTGACCCGTCGTGAAGGCGTCAACGTTCCGCTTTCCGCCGTGGTCTACCATGGCACTTCGGCGCTCGTGCAGGTGGTCAAGGATGGTGTCATCGAAAGCCGCAAGGTTGAGCTTGGCATTCGCAGTGATCGTGCTGTCGAGGTGCTGCAAGGCCTTGGCGAGGGCGAAGATGTCGTGGCGCGTGCCGGTACGTTCGTTGCCAATGGCGATCGTGTCACGCCTGTCCGGGTAACCGACGAGGCGACAGGGGCCATCAAATGAACTGGAACATTTCCGCTTGGTCCATCCGTAACCCCGTCCCGTCGATCCTGCTTTTTGTCGTGCTGGTGGTTCTCGGCCTGATGGCCTTTGCCAAGCTGCCCATCACGCGTTTTCCCAATATCGATGTGCCTTTGATCTCGGTCTCAGTCACCGATCCGGGCGTTGCGCCGACAGAACTTGAAACGCAGGTCGCCAAGCGGGTCGAAGATTCGGTGGCGAACATTACCGGCGTCAAGAATGTCACAACCAATTTGACCGAAGGCAACTCCACGACGTTGGTGGAATTCCGGCTCGAGGTCGATACACAAAAGGCATTGAACGACGTCAAGGACGCAGTTTCGCGTATCCGCGATGACCTTCCCGCAACGATCAAGGAACCGATAATCAATTCGGTCGACGTGGAGGGTTCTGCGATCCTGACTTACGGCGTCTCGGCGCCAACCATGACGTCGGAAGAGCTTTCCTGGTTCGTCGATGACAAGATCCTCCGTGATATCCAGGGCCTGAAAGGCGTTGGCCGTGTCGAGCGCTATGGCGGTGTCACACGCGAAATCCGTGTCGCGCTGGATCCCGATCGATTGACCGCACTTGGTGTGACGGCTGCCGATGTCAATCGTGCGCTGAAGTCGATGAATGCCGATCTGACCGGCGGACGCGGCGATCTCGGTACCACCCAGCAGACGATCCGCACGCTTGGTGCATCGCGCACCCTTGATGATTTACGGGCAGTGGAGATCCCTATTGCTGGGGGACGTTCCGTGCGGCTCGATCAGCTAGGAACGATCACCGACGCCTATGAAGAGCCAAAGTCCTTTGCGCGCGTGAACAACCAGACGGTGGTATCGCTCGGCGTATTCCGCGCCAAGGGTGCGAGCGATGCCGATGTCTATGCGCTCGTGCAGGCCCGAATGGACCAACTGCAGCAGAAATATCCCGACGCCCGTTTCAGCATCATCGATAATTCGGTGAACTACACCTACGGCAACTATGAATCCGCCATGAGTTCATTGGTTGAAGGCGCATTGTTGTCTATCGTGGTGGTCTTCCTGTTCTTGCGTAATATCCGCGCTACCTTGATTGCAGCCATTGCATTGCCGTTGTCGGCAATCCCGACCTTCTGGGCGATCGACATGCTCGGATTTTCGCTCAATCTGATCAGCTTGCTTGGTATCACGCTGGTGACGGGTATCCTTGTCGATGATGCCATCGTCGAGATCGAAAACATCGTCCGGCATATGCGATCCGGCAAATCGCCATACCGTGCGTCGCTCGAAGCCGCCGATGAGATTGGTCTCGCCGTTATCGCCATTTCGATGACCATCATCGCAGTCTTCGCGCCGGTCAGCTTCATGAGCGGCATCGCCGGGCAATACTTCAAGCAGTTCGGCCTGACGGTGGCCGTCGCTGTGTTCTTTTCGCTGCTCGTCGCCCGTTTGATAACGCCGATGATGACGGCCTATCTTCTGCGCGATGGCAAGAGCCTGCATCACGGCGAGCAGGAGACCGGCTGGATCAAGGCCTATACCCGTTTCCTCACCGTCACTCTGCGCTATCGATGGCTGACGCTGCTCAGTGGCGTGGCCATATTTGCCATCGCCATCTGGGCCATGGGCTTTCTGCCAGCCGGTTTCGTGCCGCCGCAGGATGAAGCGCGTGTCGCGGTCAGCCTCGAGCTGCCGCCAGGTGCACCCATTGATGAAACACGCCGGGTAACCGACGAAGCGGCATCGCTGGTACGCGAAATTCCCGAAGTCCAGCAAACCTATATAACCGGTGGCGCCTCGCCAACCGGCTCTCTCGACACCCGCCGCGCAACGATGATCGTCAAGCTCAGCCACAAAAGCGAGCGTGAACGCACGCAAAAGCAGGTCGAGGTCGATATTTTCAACAAACTGTCGCAAGTGCCTGATTTGCGGGCGAATTTCGTCAATGATCGCGGTGAGCGCGAATTCGCTGTCGGCGTCATCGGCAGCAATGGCGACAAGGTCAACGAACAGGCTCGCTCACTGCAGAGCGCCATGACTGCGACTGGCGACTTTCAGGCGGTTTCCTCGACGGCGGCGCTTGATCGACCGGAAATCATCGTGACGCCGCGCATGGACAAGCTGGCGGAGCTGGGCATTTCCACGACAGCGCTGTCGGACGCGTTGCGTGTTGCAACACAAGGCGACCTCGATCCGAATCTTGCCAAATACACCGTCGGCGACCGCCAGATACCGATCCGCGTTCAATTGACCGAAGAATCCCGCCGCGATCTTTCCATTCTGAGTACGCTGACCGTTACCACACCATCGGGAGTCGTGGTGCCGCTGGAATCGATTGCCCAGATCAGTTTCGGGCAGGGACCATCCTCGATCGAGCGTTTTAATCGCGAACGGCGTATCGTTGTCGGCGCCAATATGGCGAACGGAAAGGAGATCGGCGAGGGGCTCTCCATCGTCAAGAACCTTCCTGAGGCGAAATCCATGCCGGAAGGCGTGCGTATTCAGGAAACCGGCGACGCCGAAGTTATGGGCGAGGTTTTTGCCGGGTTCCGCGATGCCATGATCATGGGCCTGATGCTGGTGTTCGTCGTGCTTATCCTGCTATTCGGCAGTATTTTCCACGCCTTCACTATTTTGATGTCTTTGCCGCTCTCGATTGCCGGTGTCGCCGTCGCGCTGCTGTTGACCAACAATTCGGTCTCCATGGCGGTCGTCATCGGTATTTTGATGCTGATGGGCATCGTCACCAAAAACGCGATCATGCTCGTCGATTTCGCCGTCGAAGAGGTGAAACACGGCATACCGCGCAATGAAGCGATCATCGACGCAGGCCGCAAGCGTATCCGCCCGATTGTCATGACCACGATTGCCATGTCGGCGGGGATGCTGCCCGCAGCCATGGCTTTCGGCGATGGCGGCGAATTCCGCGCGCCGATGGCGATTGCGGTGATTGGCGGCCTCTTGATCTCGACCGTGCTGTCACTGGTGTTCGTGCCATCATTCTATACGATCATGGACGATGTCAGCCGCTGGACAGCGCGTGTATTCCATTGGTCCTTCCGTCCGAACAAGCCGGATGAGCCGGGGATCACCGTTAGACCCGGGATACACACCGTTCCGCTGCTTCCTTCGAAGCCTGCTATTGAGGCGGCAGAGTAGGTCGTAAACTCCTAGATCGGATGGCGGACCAATCCCGCCGTCCGTGACCTCTTGTGCACGTGATACATCTGCCAAAGCGAATGACCTACGAGTGACGCGATGATGATGATTCCACCCACAAGGGTCGGATCGCTAGGCTTTTCTGCAAAGACCAGCCAGACCCAGATCGGCGTCAACACGGTTTCCAGCAGATAGAACATGGCAACCTCAGGTCCCGAAAGGAACCGTGGGCCCGTAGCGAGGCAGAGAAAGGCGAGGGTCGTCACGACAGCGCCGTTGAAAATGATCCAGCCGGGTACTGCTACGGTGTAACCATTCTGCGAGACCATGAAAGCGGCGACGAGCATCGGCAATATCGTGCCGATGATCGCAGCGAAGCCCATATCCTTGCCCGAAGAGCGGCTGATTGTAATCGCTGTGGAAAGAATGAAGGTGGACAGCAGCGCCACCAGATCGCCGAACACATGGCCGGAGGATAGCCCCTCGCGAACAATTATACCGACGCCGATCAGCATGAAGAACATGGCGATGAACGTGACGGTCTTCGGCCGCTCTTTCAGGAATACCCAGGACAATAATGCCGAAAATACGGTGTTGAACGCCAGTATGAACACAAGGTTAGCCGTCTTCGTATTGTAGACCGCGATCATGAAGCAGATCGAGGCGAGGCCGTAGAGACCCGCGACCAAAAATCCGGCTCGGCCCGGGACGATCGTTCGCGCCCGGCCTGTCGCAAGACTCCATACCGCCCAGATGACAAACGCGCTGATGAACGTCGTGCCGCTGCGCAAAAGCAGCGTCGACCACGTCTCGCCTTCACCGAGC
The DNA here is from genome assembly GCF_028331445.1 of Candidatus Phyllobacterium onerii. GTDB lineage: Bacteria > Pseudomonadota > Alphaproteobacteria > Rhizobiales > Rhizobiaceae > Phyllobacterium > Phyllobacterium onerii. The sequence continues at coordinate 951,495 of NZ_JAQMHX010000001.1, forward strand.
CTCAGCAGGGGAATATCGGCAGACAGGATCAATCCGCCGAGGCCAGTGATAAGTAGACCTTTGCGGTGATCGAGATGAAGTTGAGACATGCGGCGGCGTTTCCCGTATTTTTGTTATGCCGCGTGGTCTAGCTGGAAGGACAATCTTCGTCCAGAGGCCCTAAAACAAAGTTCAACGATACAAGAAGTGCTCAAACGGCCAGGATGTTTTGAGCCAGCTGGAAACCGCCTCATACAGCGGTGTGTCGAGATGAACGCGGTCAGCGGTGACCCATGACTTCACGACCGTTATCGCCGGGTCTTGCTTGGAGGGATAGATGTAGACGCAGCCGATCACCTTCGAACCTTCCAGCACCGTATAGGTAAATCCGGTGCGGTTAGTAAAATCGCGAGCGTGCTCTTCGAGATCGCCAAGATTGGCTTCGAGGCTCATGCCTTGCAGCGGCGGCCAGTCGCTGAAACCCGGCGTCGCTAGGATGTGGGGAATGCTCGAGGACCACGCCTGGTGATCCGACAGATTATGCTGCGGCCCGAGGGGCTCGAGCCGGAAGCCTTGCCCGTCAAGTCTGACTGGCGGTACAAAATTGGCTGGTACAAAGCTCATTGGAGCATGCTCTAATCCTGGCGTTCCCAGCCTTTTGTGCCGAGATGTTCCTGCGGCTTGTAGCGGATTTTATATTGCATCTTGCGCGAGCCCTCGACCCAATAGCCGAGATAGACATGCGGCAAACCAGCGGCCGCAGCGCGCTGAATATGATCGAGGATCATGAATGTCCCGAGCGAACGGCTAGCATGTTCCGGGTTGAAGAAGGAATAGACCATCGACAATCCATCGCCCATCACGTCCGTCAGGGCGACAGCGATGAGTTCGCCTTCGCCCTTCTTGGTAATGAAGGAATCCGGTCCGCGCCGCCTGTATTCGATGATTTGTGTCGGCACATGCGTATCCTCGACCATCATCGCATAGTCGAGCACCGTCATTTCCGACATGCCGCCCTTGTTGTGGCGCGCGTCGAGATAATGCCGGAACAGCGAATATTGTTCGGTAGAAGGCTCGGCGTGGTGGATATTCCCGATCAAATCGCGGTTGCGATTCCAGACACGACGCATGGACTTGTCCTGCTTGAACTCGCCCGCCAGGATACGTACCGATACGCAGGCTCTGCAGTTCTCGCAAGCCGGGCGATAGGCGATGTTTTGCGAGCGACGAAAGCCGCCCTGTGTCAGCAGCTCATTGAGTTCTGCGGCGCGACCGCCTACGAGATGCGTGAAGACCTTGCGCTCAAGCTGACCCTCCAGGTAAGGACAGGGCGAAGGCGCTGTCAGGAAGAACTGCGGTGATTGCTGCGGCTGATGGGTCATCCAAGGTCCTGAGACGGTCGTAACACCTATAGAATCCTATGACCGCCCGAAACGTCAATTCAATTATATTGTATTCAGATGTGTATGTCTTGGGCGAGTTAGGTTCAGTAGCTGTTATCGGACCGAACCGCCGCCGCAGCGCGCGCCGTTCCATGAGTGGCTGGGCGCATCGAACTTGCCATTGACCGAGCCGCCCCAGTTTCCGTTGAAGCCGTCAAAATCACTGGAGAAATCGAGGTAGAGAAGCCCGGTCCCATATTTGTCGGTCCAGACTAGGGTGCGAGACGTGCCACTTCCAAGGTCCTTCTCTACCAGGTTGCCTTCGACGCGGCCGTCCGGCTCATCGAGTTCATAGGAGCCGGAGAGATGGCCATCCCTGGCGACATTCAGATTGGTCTCCACATCACGATAATCCCCGCTGGAGATCATCTCGCCGCAAAACCGTCCTGCGGGTGACGCTGCCATGCTGGTCGTGGTGCCAAGGCCATAGAGTACAAGCGCCGCAAAAGCGAACGCGAAGGAGCGTAAGTTCATGATATACAAAGCCAAATGAGGAAGGGCTCCAGATCAGGAGCCCTTGAGATTAGTTATAAGCGCGAACGACAACTGTGCCGAGCAAAAGGTCGTGGACAGTGCGTTTGCGATCGAGAAACAGTGTTGCCAGCAGAATAAGAGGCGTCAGGACCACATTCAGTCCCCAGAACAGGACGGTATGTACGACGGCGAGCAAGCTGTCGACCTTCTGCCCGTCAAGCCGTTCCAGCTTCAATCCCATCATCTGCATGCCTTTTGTCGCCTGGCGTGGCCCGCCCAGCGTCGTCGCGATGTAGGCAAGGGCGACAACAGGAAACATGATGCCATATAATATCCAGCCGAGACCAAGCGTTGCCACACCAATGATGGCAATTAGGATGGCAACGGGAATGCACAGGAAGAAAACGATCACATAGTCGATCAGGAACGCAAAGATGCGGCTCGTGCGCACACCCTGATACAGCCGCCAATCATCGAGGCGGTTGGTGATAATTTCGCCATCAAGGGTCTTGGTGTTCATTTCATTTCCTGTTTCACAATACGGACACATTGCCGTTTGCGCTGAAATTGGGAATTCGAGAACAAAATATCAAGAAGATTTCAATAACCGGCTTTCAAACGTTCGGCTACGAGCGGCGCAAAATAAGTCAGGATGCCATCGCAGCCGGCGCGCTTGAAGGCCAGGAGCGTTTCCATCATGACCCGCTCCTCATCGATCCAGCCATTGGCGCCGGCAGCCTTGATCATCGTATATTCGCCTGACACCTGATAGGCGAAGGTCGGCACGGCGAAGGTGTCTTTTAGCCGGCGGATGATGTCGAGATAGGGCAGGCCAGGCTTGACCATAAGCGAATCCGCGCCCTCGGCGAGATCCTGCTCGGCCTCGCGTACTGCCTCATCGCTGTTTGCCGGGTCGATATAGTAGGTCTTCTTGTCGCCCTTCAAACGTCCCGACGTTCCGATCGCCTCGCGGTAAGGGCCATAGAAGGCCGAGGCGAATTTCGTGGCATAGGCCATGATCGCTACATCCTGAAACCCGTTCTGGTCCAGCGCATCGCGAATGGCGCCAATGCGCCCGTCCATCATATCCGACGGCGCGATGATATCGGCACCCGCTGCTGCCTGCAGCACGGCGCCTCGGGTGATCTGCTCGACGGTCTCGTCATTGACAATGATGCCATCGCGCAGGATGCCATCATGGCCGTGGCTCGTGAAGGGATCGAGTGCGACGTCGGTGATCATGCCAATTTCCGGCACCGCGCTCTTGATCGCTCGCGTCGCACGGTTGATGAGATTATCGGGATCGAGAATGCCGGAACCCGCATCATCGCGCAGGTCCGCGTCGATATTGGCAAACGTGGCGATAGCGGGGATGCCGAGCTTGGCTGCACGCTCCGCCTCACGCACCGCCATATCGACGGAAAAGCGCTGAACACCCGGCATGGCGTTGATGTCTTCGCGCCGGTTCGTGCCCTCGCACAGGAATATCGGCCAGATCAGATCATCGACTGTCAACTGGTTTTCCTGAACCAGACGTCGCGACCAATCGGCCTTGCGCATGCGTCGCAGACGGCGGCCTTGCGTGATTTCATCGACTGTTCTTGCCGCACGTGTTTGAAACGTTGGATGTTTGTTCATGATTGCTCAGCCGAACGTTGGCATTTCCTCGTTGTTTGGAATTGTTTTAACAGGGAACGTCCTGTTGACCAAGATGCCCGGCCCTGGATGTGATCCATTGACGCGGTGTGCCAGAGTTTCCTAACCTCTGTCACAAAGGTTTGGAGGGGTGCATGGAGATCGATTTCGGCGGCGAGGGGGAAGTCGTATTCGAACGCCGAGGCAAGGCTGGCCTCATTCGCCTGACGCGGCCGAAGGCGTTGAACGCGCTGACGCGCAACATGGTCGGCGCGATGCATCGTGCACTTGTCGCGTGGTCGGCCGATCAGGATGTCCATTGTGTCCTTGTCGAGGGTGAGGGGCGGGCCTTTTGCGCTGGCGGGGATATTCTTGCGGTCTACCATGCCGGCCGATCCGGTCGGCCCTTCTATGAATTCTTTGCCGAAGAATACCGCCTCAACGCCTATATCAGGCACTTTCCGAAACCCTATGTCTCGCTGATCGATGGTATCTGCATGGGTGGTGGCGTTGGAATTTCCGTCCACGGCTCTTATCGGGTCGTCACAGAAAATATCGTGTTCGCAATGCCGGAGGTCGGCATCGGCTTCTTTCCTGACGTCGGGGGAAGTGCCTTTCTTCCGCATCTTCCGGAACATTTCGGCACTTATCTTGCGCTGACGGGCAATCGCATCCGCCAGGGCGATTGCCTTCAAAGTGGTATTGCCACCCACGCCATCAAGGCGGAAAACAAGGAGAAGCTGCGGCGCAGCCTGATCAGAACCGGCAATCCCGAAACGGCACTGCGCGGCAAAACCATCAACCCGGACTATGAAACGCCCGAAAAAACCCGCGATATGATCGGGGTGCTGTTCGATTCAAAGACACTTGGCGGTTGTCTGATCCGCCTGGCTGCCGCCGGCGTAAATGGCAGCGAGGAGGCGCAAAAGCTCCTCGATCTTATCAAGACCCGTTCGCCGATGAGCCTGCATGTGACGTTCCGGCAGATCGAAGACGGCCGCGATCTCGACATGGATCAGTGCATGCAGATGGAGTACCGCATTCTATGCCGCATGCTCGAAAACCATGATTTTTATGAAGGCATACGTGCGCTTCTTGTGGACAAGGACAATATGCCCGTGTGGCAGCCCGCAAAAATTGACGATATAACGCCCGAAATGGTCGATGCCTATTTCGCATCACTGGGTGAGCGGGAACTGCAACTGACATGAATAGACATACATGAGCGATAGGCCGACTCATCTGCCATTCGACGCGACAATGGCCCAACTCGGCTTCGTGTGGTTCCTGCGACTTGTCTCCATTTATTGCCTCGTCGCAGGCGTCGGCTATTGGGCGCAGCTCAGCGGCTACTATGAAGGCATGCTCTGGCGCTTCGACCTGATGCCATGGCAATGGAAGGTCGCGACCGTCTCGCTTGCCATGCTCTATCCCGTGGCGTCGACCGGGTTGTGGATGATGGTCTCCTGGGGCCCGGTCATATGGTTTGTGGCCGCATTGGGCGAAACGCTGATGTTCACGGTTTTCTCCAATTACTTTTTCTACAGGCCGCAGATCGCCATCGTCCATGGCTGCGTGGCGCTACTTTATATTCTCTTCCGGATTGTGCTTTTCGTGCAGAAGCGCCAGCACGCAAAGCCCATCAGGTAAGTCTTCATTAAGATTGAAATTGATTCATTCGCGGTAACGCACTGTTAAGTCTGTGTTTTAAGTCGAATTTTATGCGTATTCGATAGTGTCTCCTCAACGGTGAGAAAAATACACCGAAACAACAGTGAGGCAGGTACTATGAACAACACACAGAGAAAGTCTGGTGAGAACCAGCGTTCAACACCAAGTGATACAGCATTGCGTACACTATATCTTGAAGCACTTCAGTTGGTCGAACGGTTACATCGTCGTCTGCTTGATGTGGTCAAGGATGAGTTCGACCGCAATGGCCGCAGCGACATCAACGCCATCCAGGCATTGCTGCTGTTCAACATCGGCAATGCGGAACTGACCGCCGGCGAACTGCGCAGCCGCGGTTATTATCTGGGCTCGAACGTTTCCTACAATCTGAAGAAACTCGTCGAGCTCGGCTTCATCTCCCATGAACGTTCACGCACCGACCGCCGTTCGGTTCGGGTCAGCCTGACCGAAAAGGGAACCGAAGTCGCAGAACTGGTTGCGGGTCTCTACGAGCGCCACGTCGCATCGATCGAACATGTCGGTGGCATCAAGGCGGAAGAATTCCAGTCGATGAACAAGGCACTGCAGCGTCTCGACCGCTTCTGGAACGACTCTATCGCCTACCGCATGTAAGCGCATGCGGCTCCACAGCAAAAGCCCGGCTTCGTGCGGAACGAAGGCGGGCTTTGTTTGTTTAAAGCTCCAGCGGAAACGGCGTTCTTTCCCAAAAATTCTCGATCCCGTACGACTTAACGGATTGCTCTTCCCACTAGTGGAAAATCGCCGCCAAGGAAGCGCGGCCACCTGCAAGTAGAGCTGAATGAAACGTCGGGCTTTGAGCGGTAAGGATTTCGAGTAGCCTTCCGGCAGGATAAACCGGGTTCTGTTCGATGGAATTCCACAATTCCTGCGCCTTATCAAAATGCCCTTCCGCTGCGGCTATCAGCATGCGCTCAAATGTGCTGATTTTAAAAGGAAATTCATCTGCCTGACCGATAGAAGCAGCAAACGCTTCAAAGTCATCGAATGAGCTGACCTTCCTTAGGTTAGGTAGCACGTCTTCTTCGATCATCTCATACATGAAATCGATACTGGCAGGCTTGGTAATATCCCAAGGCACAACTTCCATGCGAACTTCATCATCCCGTTGTACAGGTCTTTCATGGTTTTGGTTGTGATCGGAGATTGCTCTTCTCATGTCCCAGGTTACAGGCATTCTTCCAACGCTACTCTGGTGATTATTGTCATGTTGAACCACTGATTCACCAATGACAGGAAAGCTTTTTAACTTTGAGAGTTCTCTGGGTTCAACATAAAAACCGTAGAGCCGCTCACTGCGTGCATTTTTCCACCGGCCTTGATTCAACAATATGAGATTGACCTCGGCAATTGTAACAAACTCATTTTTGTCACTGCTACGATCAATAAATATGCCCTTCAACATGTGTCGGACTGGTTTGAGGAAGAGAAATCTTCCCATCAAGACCAAATCCGGATTGCGGGCGAGCACGGGCTTAAGTGTTTGGAAAACCTGAGAAGTCGTTGTCATTGTTCTAGGTTCACTTCTACAATGCGTACTTCCGGCATGGTTTCATGACGTCGCCGGACGGATTCGTATATTTCAACAGCACGGGCTAAGCTGATACCCGTTTTGCCAGTTTTGAGATCATAAACGCAAACAGTATTGTTGTAGATCTGGCCCCTGGTGTCGATTCGAATCGAACCTTTTTGACCGTACGTGGCACCCCTCAAATATCGCCTTGAATCATCTCCAACTTCTTCTTTGTATTTAACGTAAGACTCCTCTGCATAGAGCTCAGCAGATGTGCCCGCTGTTTTAACAACTTCCAGTTTCATCTTGTAATGCACGGCCGTTCCCCAGTCTGATGGCGATGTATATTTTACCCTCGGCCCTGCCGCCTTTGCCGCCGTCTGAGCAAGCTCTTGCACCTGGCCAAACTCGGGGCAATATTGTTTTATTTCATCTTTTGTAGCCAGACGCACACCCGATCTGAGCCGCATCTGAATTGGCTTGTTTTCATCGCCGCTTCCCCAATCCTTGGGTCGAAACAATATGATGGGCTGTTGCCGCGGATTGTTCTGTTTGGACAGGCGATTGAAGGTGGCAATACCGCCCTCGAAAGGCAGAGGGCTCGGAAACTCTTCCGGCTTTTTAAATAGTCGAGGCGCTGCCAAGCCGGTCGCTGCCCCTACGCCTGCGCCAGCCGCAAAACCACCGCCGCCACTACCCGCAGTGAGTAGTTCGAACTGGTTCAGTGGACCGCGATTATCCAAATACGCAACCTGGTTGGAAGAACCGCCGTTTTCGTCCGACCATCTCCCACTGGTTTCACCGCTGCCAGCCGGAACTCGCGGCTGATTGGGATCAAAATTTGCGCGAAGCTCCAACGTCTCCAGCAGATCGAGTTGCTCCAGCAGAATCTTCTGCTCGCGTCGAACACAGTCGGGTGCGCGGTAGTCAGACCCGAAGTGTGGAGCTAGCCTCTCCAGCGCAAAAATGACATTGTTTCCAGCGATCTGTGATTTCAGGCGGAGGATTGCGTATTCCGGTGTGTCAAAAATACTCATGAATAAAATCCCTTAAGTAAAGGATCATATTCCTATTATCGGTCGCGGCCCGTCAATTCGTCTTTGGTCGTATTTCGCCAGGTTTTTCGAGATATCGACGCCGAAGAGACCCAGTCATTAATCCGCCATATTGCCGTGGAAATGCCACAACACATATTCAGTGAAGTTCCATAGACAGCCGGAGAGGGCTGGTCGGCATTTGAACCATCACAATTGCGCGATCAGTGCGAATGTTGCTGTTTGTTAAGAGTGTTCCTGATAATTTTCGCGACCGGAGCTGTTTTTCTTTGTAAGCGGCGGGTTGACGGCAGATTTCCAGTTGGGTTGGACAAAATATGAAGAAATTTGGATCATCAGCACTTGATCGCCGCGCCTTTTTGACTGGTGTGGCAACTGCTGGTCTTGCCGCAGTAACAACATCGGCCTTTGCACAGCAGACGGATATTGGCGAAATTCTTGCCGCTCCGCGTCGCGGTAACTGGGATGACCAGTTTGATGCCCGCTCGACGACCCGTGCTAAAGTCGCCGGCTTCCAGCCGATCGCAAGCCGGGAGACGGTTTCCTTCACCGAGAGTGCGATCAATACATACAATCAGATTGTCAGCGGCGGCGGCTGGCCCACAGTGCAGCCGACAGTAAAGTTGCAGCTCGGCGTTGTTGATCCTTCCGTTCCTGCCATGCGCAAGCGCCTGATGATTTCCGGTGATCTTGCCGAAACAGCCGGCTTATCGAATTCTTTCGACACATATGTCGATGCCGCAGTGAAGCGTTTTCAGTCGCGTCACGGTCTCCCGGCCGATGGCGTCATGGGGCAATATTCGCTCGCTGCAATGAATGTTCCGGCCGATATTCGCCTTGGCCAGTTGCACACCAACCTCGAACGCCTGCGCAAGCTTGCCAGCGACGATCAGGGCCCGCGCTACGTCATGGTCAACATTCCGGCAGCGCAGATCGAAGCCGTCGAGGCTGGCCGTGTCGCCCAGCGCCACACAGCCATCGTCGGCAAGATCGATCGCCAGACGCCAATTCTCGACTCCAAGATTCAGGAAGTCATCCTCAATCCTTACTGGACGGCGCCAAAGTCGATTATCCAGAAGGATATCATTCCGCTGATGCGCAAGGATCCGACCTATCTGACGCGCAACAAGATCAGGCTGTTCAACGAGCAGACACGCGAGGAAATTGCGCCGGAGACTGTAGATTGGAACACTGACGATGCGGTCAAGCTGATGTTCCGCCAGGACCCGGGCAAGATCAACGCCATGTCCTCGACGAAGATCAACTTCCCGAATCAATATGCGGTTTATATGCACGACACGCCGCAACAGGGCATTTTCAACAAGCTTATGCGCTTCGACTCTTCGGGCTGCGTGCGTGTCCAGAATGTTCGCGACCTGAACGTCTGGCTGTTGCGCGACACGCCGGGCTGGGATCGCCAGACGATGGAAGCGACGATCAAGACTGGCGTCAATACGCCGATTGCAGTCACCAATCCGGTGCCTTTGCATTTTGTTTATGTCAGCGCCTGGTCAACCGGCGATGGCGTGGTCCACCTGCGTGACGACATCTATGAGATGGACGGACAGGCCGCCCTGTCGATCGGAACGAACACCTGATCAATACCGCCATATGCCTAACAAAAAGACCGCCTTCGGGCGGTCTTTTTGTTAGGGCGGTTTCGGGCTATTGCTTTTCGCGTACCGGCCATTGGCCTTGGGTAATTAAGTATGATAATGCGCCGCAATTACCTATGAATTCCCCACCGGCAAATGAGGGTCCTGTCACCATGTCGAATGCAGATTCATTTTTCAACGCATCGCTCGAAGAAATCGATCCGGAGATTTTCAGCTCCATCCGCAAGGAACTTGGCCGTCAGCGCCATGAGATCGAGCTGATCGCATCGGAAAACATCGTGTCGCGCGCGGTGCTGGAAGCACAGGGCTCGATCATGACCAACAAATATGCCGAGGGCTATCCGGGCAAGCGCTATTACGGCGGCTGCCAGTTCGTCGACATTGCCGAAGAACTGGCGATCGAGCGTGCCAAGCAGCTGTTTGGCTGCGAATTTGCCAATGTCCAGCCGAATTCCGGCAGCCAGATGAACCAGGCGGTCTTTCTGGCCCTGCTACAACCGGGCGACACGTTCATGGGTCTCGATCTCAATTCAGGAGGCCACCTTACCCACGGTTCGCCAGTCAACATGTCCGGTAAATGGTTCAAGGTCGTCTCCTATGGCGTACGACAGGACGATCACCTCCTCGACATGGATGCGATTGAGAAACAAGCGCGTGAGACCAGGCCAAAATTGATCCTCGCCGGCGGCACCGCCTATTCGCGCATCTGGGATTGGAAGCGTTTTCGCGAAATCGCAGATAGCGTCGGCGCTTATCTTATGGTCGATATGGCGCATATCGCTGGTCTCGTTGCTGCTGGCGTGCACCCGTCTCCCGTCCCGCATGCGCACGTCGTCACCACGACGACACACAAATCGTTGCGCGGACCGCGCGGTGGCATGATCCTCAGCAATGACCCGGAGATCGCCAAGAAGATGAATTCGGCCGTGTTCCCCGGGCTTCAGGGTGGCCCGCTCATGCATGTCATCGCTGCGAAGGCCGTTGCATTCGGTGAAGCGTTGAAGCCGGAATTCAAGACCTATGCCCAGAATGTCGCCGCCAACGCGAAAACGCTGGCCGAGACATTGAAGAAGAACGGCCTAGATATTGTCTCCGGCGGCACCGATAATCATCTGATGCTGGTCGATTTGCGCCCGAAGAATGCAACCGGCAAACGTGCCGAAGCAGCACTCGGACGGGCCAACATCACCTGCAACAAGAACGGCATCCCGTTCGATCCGGAAAAGCCTTTCGTTACGTCCGGCGTTCGCCTCGGCACACCGGCCGGAACGACACGTGGTTTCGGTGCGGCAGAATTCACCGAAATCGGCGATCTGATCTCAGAAGTTCTGGACGGCCTGAAAGTGGCCAATTCCGACGAGGGGAATGCAGCGGTAGAAAAAGCGGTTCAGCAGAAGGTCGTTACGCTGACGGACCGCTTCCCGCTCTATCCATACCTTGGATAATACTGTGGCAACAATCTCCCCGGCAGCGGGGAGATTGTTCTCCTACGTCTATTGGTTGACAGTTCGTATCGCAGGAACGCTTTAATCTCGCACCGAAAGACACTATCTTTGCAGCGATTTTAGAATCGTGTTCAGAGAGCTCATCGATGCGTTGTCCCTATTGCCAGTCCGAAGATACTCAGGTGAAAGACTCCCGCCCTGCGGAAGATGGTGCCGTAATCAGGCGCCGGCGTGTCTGTCCCGATTGCGGTGGACGTTTCACCACCTTCGAACGCGTGCAATTGCGTGACCTTTCCGTCGTCAAGAAAAACGGCCGCAAGGTTGCTTTCGATCGCGACAAGCTGATGCGTTCGGTCGAAATCGCATTGCGCAAGCGGCAGGTCGATCCCGAGCGAGTGGAACGCGCCGTATCCGGCATCGTTCGCCAGCTGGAAAGCTCCGGCGAGCCGGAGGTCAGCTCCGATGAGATTGGCCGGCTGGTGATGGACGCGCTGAAGGGCATCGACGATATTGCCTATATCCGCTTTGCTTCGGTTTATCGCAATTTCCGCGAGGCCAAGGACTTCCACGATGTCATCGATGAGATTACAGCCGGTGACATAGCAGCCGAGCCTGTCAAGGACGAATGAGTCCGATGACTGTTTCCGAACTTGATCGCCGCTACATGGCAGCGGCCATTCGCTTGTCACGCAGTCATCAGGGGCTGACTGGAACAAATCCCTCCGTCGCGACACTGATCGTCAAGGACGGCGTGATTCTCGGCCGCGGCGTTACCGCCATAGGTGGGCGCCCGCATGCGGAAACACAGGCTCTGCTCGAAGCTGGCGAGAAAGCCCGCGGCGCCACAGCCTACGTGACATTGGAGCCGTGTGCCCACCACGGCAGGACTCCCCCTTGCGCCAATGCGCTGGTAACGGCTGGTGTGATCCGGGTGGTCTCGGCTGCAAGCGATCCCGACGAACGCGTGGCTGGCAAAGGTTATGCCATCTTGCGCGCTGCCGGCATCGACGTTGAGGAAAATGTGCTCCGGGCAGAAGCCGCCGATTATTTGGCCGGTTACCTGATTCGATCTTCGAAAAAACGCCCTGAAGTGACTCTAAAGATTGCGCTTTCGAGCGACGGATTCATCGGCACCAAGGGGCATGGACAGGTTGAGATCACCGGTCCGGTATCTCGCGCGCAGGTTCACCTCATGCGCGCCGAGTCCGATGCAATCCTGGTCGGTATCGGAACGGTTCTTGCCGACGATCCGCTGCTGACGTGTCGCTTGCCGGGCCTGGAACACCGTTCGCCCATCCGCATTGTGCTCGATAGCCGGCTTCGTTTACCGCTCGATAGCTCCCTGGTCAGAACTGCTGGCACTGTTCCAGTTTGGATCGCCGCCAATGCCGAAGCCGATCCGGTCAAACGTCAGGCATTGGAAGCCGCTGGTTGCCGCATCCTCGCGACCGAAACCGATTGCGGCGCGACCGCACTGCCGGAATTGCTGGACGATCTTGCGGCACAGGGCGTCGCAACGTTGATGGTTGAAGGTGGTGCGACCGTCGCCGGCTCGTTCCTGCAGGAAGATCTGGTGGATCGTCTGGCTCTCTTCGAAGGTCCGTCTGCAATTGGTAGTGAAGGCGGGGTTGTAGTACCTGCACTGCAATCCCATATGGCTCGTGGTTTCAACCTGTCACATGAATATCGCTTCGGTGAAGACCGCTACAGCGAATATGTCAGACCTCTCTAGGGAATCGCGGATGTTTACGGGAATTGTAACGGATATTGGCAGGATAGGTCAGGTGAAGCCGCTCAATGAAGGCGTGCTGCTGCGCGTCGAGACCAATTACGACCCGGAAACGATCGAGATCGGTGCATCGATTTCATGCTCCGGCGTTTGCCTCACCGTAACGACCCTTCCCGAAAGAGGCTCCAATGCGCGCTGGTTTGAGGCCGAAGCCTGGGAAGAAGCGCTGCGACTCACCACCATATCCGGCTGGAAGACAGGAACACGCATCAATCTCGAGCGCTCGCTCAAACTCGGTGACGAGATGGGCGGCCATCTTGTATCCGGTCATATCGACGCGATGGCGGAAATCATCAAGCGTGAGGACGAGGGCGATGCGGTTCGTTTCACACTGCGTGTTCCCGGGCAACTTGCACGGTTCATTGCACAAAAGGGTTCCGTCGCGCTTGATGGTACGTCGCTAACGGTCAACGGTGTCAATGGCAACGAGTTCGATGTTCTCCTCATTCGTCATTCGCTGGAAGTGACCACTTGGGGCGATCGCAAGGTTGGCGACAGGGTCAATATCGAGATAGATCAGATGGCGCGATACGCTGCACGGCTTGCAGAATATCCGAAATCAGCCTAGGACCTGAACCAACGCGGAAATCATCCGCAACCAGTTTCCCTTGGAGCTATCATGTCGAAAAAAAAGGCGCGTGCGCCACATCTGTTGATCGTGGAAGCGCGATTCTATGAAGATTTGTCGGATGCCCTCCTGAATGGTGCAAAATTGGCCCTCGATGAAGCCAATGCCACCTATGATGTTGTTACCGTTCCCGGCGCACTCGAGGTGCCAGCTGTCATTTCCTTTGCCCTTGATGGTGCGGAGGATGGCGGGACCGAGTATGATGGTTATGTGGCGCTGGGCACGGTCATCCGCGGCGAGACCTATCATTTTGATATCGTCGCCAATGAATCCTGTCGCGCGCTGATGGACCTCGCTGTCGAGGAAAGCATCGCCATCGGCAATGGCATCCTGACTGTCGAAAATGAAGAGCAGGCATGGGTGCGCGCACGGCGTGAGGACAAGGACAAAGGTGGCTTTGCGGCACGCGCTGCATTGACCATGATTGCCCTCAAGGACAAGCTCGGAGCCTGATCGATGCCTTCTCCAAAAGACGAGCAAAGCCCCCTCGTGAAGACCGCGAATAAACGTGGCGTTGCTCGGCTGGCCGCAGTCCAAGCCCTCTATCAGATGGATGTAGCGGGTACAGGCGTGCTTGAGGTCGTAGCTGAATACGAGGAACACCGTCTCGGCAAGGAAGTAGACGGCAAGCAATATCTCGATGCCGACCCGCAATGGTTTCGCGCCATTGTCTCAGGCGTCGTTGCCGATCAGACTACGCTGGATCCAATGATCCGTCAGGCTCTGACCGAAGACTGGCCGCTATCACGCCTTGATTCGACGCTGCGTGCGATCCTGCGGGCCGGCATATGGGAACTGAAGAACAAGGCTGATGTCCCAACGGCTGTCATCGTGTCGGAATATGTCGACATCGCCAAGGCGTTTTATTCGGAAGAAGAACCAAAGCTGGTCAATGCTGTTCTGGATCGGCTTGCTTTTGAACTTCGCGGTGAGAGCAAGGGTGTTAAAGGCCCCCGGCGCTAATGGCGGTCGCGGGGATTTTCCTTAGCGTTCCTGTCGATTATATAGAGACCAACAAGCCCAAAGATCAGAGCCGAGATAGGCATCGCAAGAAGCCAAAGCGTTTGAAACGTGGTCATGATCTCATCCTCTTAAGGACAACACTCGCGATATAATGTAGGGCGAAAGCAGCCAGAATACAGATGGTGCTGGTAAACAGCAACAGCGGCCTCGGACTTGTCGAGCCATTGAAACTTGAAATCAACGGGGCCAAACCTCGTACTGCAAAAACCGCTACTCCCAACCCGTTCAAAAATGTTGCAAACAATTTGATACGTTCGTTGTAAATAACCTCCACAGGCAGACCTTTATCGCTATCCGCCTCCATTTATGCCGCTCGACTCCCGTTCTGCCTAGCCCTACTTTCGTCTTGCGTTTCGCTAAGATGCGAAAGACCTTGACGTTTTCACATTTGCTTCGCTACTCCTTACACATACGGTCGCGTTTCTGCCGGCCTGGCGGATTTCTTTGTGTGCCGTACCGAACGTGACCCGGGGAGGGGTTTTTCCGGTCAAAATCTGAGGGAGTGGCATGACAATACTGTTTTTGGTCATTGCCTGCGGTCTGCTGTCTATTGTCTACGCGTTTCTAGCCACCAAATCGGTGCTCGCGGCGGACCAAGGCAATGCGCGCATGCAAGAAATCGCCGGTGCAATTCGTGAAGGCGCACAGGCATATCTCACACGTCAGTACACCACGATCGCCATCGTCGGCGTCGTCGTCTTCCTTGCAGTCTGGTTTCTGCTTACCGGAACGGCTGCGATCGGCTTTCTGATTGGCGCAGTGCTGTCAGGGCTTGCCGGTTTCATCGGCATGCACGTTTCTGTCCGTGCCAATGTCCGCACGGCACAGGCCGCATCTCGCAGTCTTGCCGCGGGGCTTGAAATCGCTTTCAAGTCAGGCGCCATCACTGGCATGCTGGTGGCAGGTCTCGCCTTGCTCGGCGTGTCCGTCTACTACTGGATTCTGACTGGACCAATGGGTTATGCGCCCGCCGATCGCACTGTGATCGACGCGCTTGTCTCACTCGGTTTCGGCGCCTCCCTTATTTCCATTTTTGCGCGTCTCGGCGGTGGTATCTTTACAAAGGGTGCCGACGTTGGTGGTGATCTTGTTGGCAAGGTCGAGGCTGGTATCCCTGAAGACGACCCCCGCAACCCTGCAACGATCGCCGATAATGTCGGAGACAATGTCGGCGATTGCGCCGGCATGGCAGCCGATTTGTTCGAGACTTATGCGGTGACGATTGTCGCCACCATGGTTCTCGGTGCAATCTTTTTTGCCGCAACGCCCGTCCTCAGTGCGGTCATGCTCTACCCATTGGCGATCTGCGGTGCCTGCATCATCACCTCCATCGCCGGCACGTTCTTCGTCAAGCTTGGCGCTAACAATTCCATCATGGGTGCTCTCTACAAGGGGCTGATCGTGACGGGGCTTCTGTCGATCCTCGGCCTTGCGGCGGCAACTTCCGCAACGGTCGGCTGGGGTGAGATTGGCACAGTCGATGGTCAGTTGATCACCGGAAGGAACCTGTTTTTCTGCGGAATACTCGGTCTGGTGGTGACGGCGCTGATCGTGGTCATCACCGAGTATTATACTGGCACCAATAAGCGCCCGGTCAATTCAATCGCGCAGGCTTCGGTTACCGGTCATGGAACCAACGTGATCCAGGGACTTGCGGTCTCGCTCGAATCGACCGCCTTGCCAGCTCTTGTCATTGTCGGTGGCATCATCTGGACCTATCAGCTCGCGGGTTTGTTCGGCACTGGCATCGCAGTCACAGCGATGCTCGGTATCGCCGGTATGATCGTGGCGCTCGACGCCTTCGGACCTGTCACTGACAATGCCGGCGGTATTGCCGAAATGGCGGGTCTCGATCCGGAAGTGCGCAAGTCTACCGATGCGCTCGATGCGGTGGGTAACACGACAAAGGCGGTCACCAAGGGCTATGCGATCGGTTCTGCCGGTCTGGGCGCATTGGTGCTGTTCGCCGCTTATTCGAACGACCTGAAGTTCTTCATAGCGGAGGCCGATAAGGCCGGCGCGACGGCGTTTTCCTACTTCAAAGGCATTGGTGCCGTCAACTTTGAGCTGTCCAACCCTTACGTGGTTGCCGGTCTCATCTTCGGTGGCCTTATCCCCTATCTCTTCGGCGGTATTGCAATGACGGCGGTTGGTCGCGCTGCAGGCTCCGTGGTGGAGGAGGTACGCCGCCAGTTCCGCGAAAAGCCAGGCATCATGCAGGGAACGGAACGGCCAGACTATGCGAGGGCGGTGGACATTCTCACCCGCGCTGCGATCAAGGAAATGGTTGTTCCTTCGCTCCTGCCTGTGCTGGCACCGCTTGTCGTCTATTTCGGCGTGCTGCTGATTTCGGGCTCAAAGGCTTCTGCCTTCGCGGCTCTCGGTGCTTCACTCCTTGGCGTTATCATCAATGGCATCTTCGTTGCCATTTCGATGACGTCAGGCGGAGGCGCTTGGGACAACGCAAAGAAATCCTTCGAAGACGGCTTCGTTGACAAGGATGGAAAGCGCCACATGAAGGGGTCGGAAGCGCACAAGGCGTCGGTAACGGGCGATACTGTTGGCGATCCTTACAAGGATACGGCGGGCCCCGCCGTCAATCCAGCGATCAAGATCACAAACATCGTTGCATTGCTGCTTTTGGCCGTGCTTGCACACTGATTGCTGATACTTGCCCAACAAAAACCCGCGGAACATGTTTCGCGGGTTTTTGTTTTTAAGGATTGTCCGGAGCGCCTCCGGTGGGCGTGCCACTGGCGGAGGGCATTGACGGGGTTTTGCCTACACCTTGCAGCAACTGGCCAAGGAACGAAAGATCCCTGCCGCCGGTCGGCGTGGTACGGGAAATGAAGTCGAATACCTTGCCATCCTGCAATCCATAATTGGAGACGCTGGTAACTTTGCTGTCCTTGTCGAAATAGACGGCCAGGATGCGGCGTTCCTTGACCTTGGGCTGCATGAAGGCGACGCTGCGATGGGCTTTTTGCGAGATGTAGTAGAAAACCTCGTTGTCGAATGTCGCCGTTGTCGACGGACTGCCCAGCGACAGGATCACCTGCTCGCGGCTGGAGCCCACGGGAACGAACTCCAGTGCCTTGTCGTCAATGACATAGCCTTGGGTTAATGTCTCCGATGGATTGAGGTTGGCAGTATTGCAGCCCGCGAGCCCCGTAGCCAATAAAAAGGTTCCGGCGAGAAGGTATTCCCTTGAACAACCGGTCTTGAAAATCCGCTGCAGCAACGACATCTCCATTTCAATCTGGGCGCAAGTCTTTCGCTGCCCGCAGAACTTCGGTAAACCACCTTGAAGTCCGATGCAACACGCGACTCGTGATGCATGGGAGACTCAAGTTAGGGCCTAACTACATGATTCTCAGTCTATTCAGCCGCAAGGCCAAAGCAAATGAGGCGATTACCATCGCCCTCTACGATGCGATCGTGGCAGCGGCGCGGCAGCCATGCTTTTATTCTGACCTGGAGGTACCGGATTCGCCGCTTGGCCGGTATGAAATGCTTTCCTTGCATGTTTATCTTTTTGTCAGGCGTATCAAGGGCAGGAGCCCTGCACTGAAAGCGATCGGTCAGGAAGTGACGGACGAATTTTTCAGGGATGTCGATCATTCCTTGCGCGAGCTAGGCATCGGGGATTCGGGTGTGCCCAAGCGCATGAAGAAACTGGCGCGGATGTTTTACGGCCGTATCGAATCCTACGACAAGGCGCTTGAAAGCAATGATCACCCGGCATTGATTGCAGCGCTTGCGCGCAATATCCGGCCAGACAGCGATAGCTGGTCAGGCGCAGCTGTGTTAGCAGATTATGTAGGGCGGGTGGTCCGGTTGCTGGAGAACCAGCCCGATGATGTGCTCGCAAGCGGGAAAGTGATATTTCCTGAGGCTGGTACTGTACAAGCGCCGCAAAGTTGAAAGGGGGGAAGCAACATGATTACCAGAAAAACCGACGGAGCCTTGAGCTTTCCTGTTTCCGTCAACCGCCTGCCGCAAAAGGGAGTCACCATAAAGATCGATGCCGATCAACGTGAGCGCGATGCATTGCGCGACTTTCACGAATTGGAGGATGTCAAATCGTTCAAGGCCGATCTGCAGATCGTGCCTTGGAAAAAGGACGGCATTCGCGTTCGGGGTACGGTAAAGGCAGAGATCGTCCAGTCATGCATCGTAACTTTGGAACCGATCGATGCGACCGTCAACGCGGAGATCGACACGCTTTTCGTGCCTGAAAATTCCCGACTTGCCCGTTTGCCGCTCGATGAGAATGGGGAACTCATCATCGACGCCGAGGGCCCCGATGCACCGGAGACGTTTTCCGGCGACAGGCTCGACGCAGGTGCTATCGCCGAGGAGTTTTTTGAGCTTGCGATCGATCCCTATCCACGCAAGCCCGGAATCGAGGATGCGCCGCCAGTCGTGGCGCGTTTTGGCGAAGATGACGAAACCGAAAAACCTGCCAATCCGTTCGCTGGTCTGAAGGATTGGAAACAGAAGACTTGATTGGTGCTATGTCCTCGGCATAAGTATTGCCGCCCGGATAGGCGCATCCGCACTGAACAGGACAGGACAATCGAGAGTGATCAGAATTTCCATTGATGCCATGGGCGGCGATTTCGGTCCATCGATCGTCATTCCCGGCATGGCAACGGCGCTGGAGCGCCATCCTGATATCAGGTTCGTGATTTTTGGACGAGAAGAAGAGGTCCAGCCGCACCTGGCAAAACATCAGGCATTGTCCAACGCCTCGACTTTCCACCATTGCGACGTGTCCGTGCGTATGGACGAGAAGCCGAGCCAGGCTTTGCGCAACGGCCGCTGGAAATCGTCCATGTGGCGTTCGATCGAGGCCGTAAAGACCGGCGAGGCAGATGTCTGCGTTTCCGCCGGCAACACCGGCGCGCTCATGGCGATGTCGAAGTTCTGCCTGCGTACGATGGCAAATGTCGAGCGGCCCGCCATCGCAGGCATATGGCCGACTTTGCGCGGCGAAAGCATTGTGCTCGATATAGGCGCGACGATCGGTGCCGATGCGCAGCAACTCGTCGACTACGCAGTGATGGGAGCCGCCATGGCGCGCTCCCTTTTTGACATCGAGCGTCCCACGATTGGCCTTCTGAATGTCGGCGTGGAAGAGATCAAGGGGCAGGATGACGTCAAGGACGCGGCTCGTATCCTGCGTGAAATTCCATTGCCCAGTCTTGAATATTACGGCTTCGTCGAGGGTGACGACATCGGCAAGGGCACGGTGGATGTCGTTGTCACCGAAGGATTCACCGGGAATATCGCGCTCAAGGCAGCAGAAGGTACAGCCAAGCAGTATACGCAGTATCTGCGCGAGGCCATGAGCCGCACGTTGATGGCGAAGATTGGATATATTTTTGCCAGGGGTGCATTCAACCGTCTGCGTGAGAAGCTTGACCCGCGCAAGACCAATGGCGGCGTGTTCCTCGGCCTTAATGGTGTCGTCATCAAGAGCCATGGTGGCACGGACGCGCTGGGCTTTGCCTCCGCCATCGATGTTGGTTATGACATGGCTCACAACAAGCTTCTCGACAAGATCGCTGCGGATCTCACGCATTTTCACAAGGGTCCGGTCGGCGTCGCCTTCAAAGACGAAGCCAACAACGACACAGAAGCCGAAATACAACAGGAAGTTAAATGATCAGATCAGTTGTTAAAGGTATAGGGGCGGCCAAGCCGGCACGCCTGGTCAAGAATGCTGATCTGGAAGGCATTGTCGAGACGAGTGACGAATGGATCGTCCAGCGCACAGGTATCCGTCAGCGTTATATCGCAGGTGAGGGCGAGACGACGGCTTCGCTCGGCGAGGCAGCGGCCCGGGCTGCGCTGGACAATGCCGGTCTCACGCCGGACGATATCGATCTGATCATCCTGGCTACTTCAACGCCGGACAACACATTTCCAGCGTCTGCGGTCGATATTCAGGCGCGTCTTGGCATGACGCATGGCTTTGCGTTCGACATGCAGGCGGTGTGCTCCGGCTTCGTCTATGCGATGACCACAGCCGATCTCTATATTCGCGGCGGCATGGCCAAACGCGTTCTGGTCATTGGATCGGAGACGTTTTCCCGTATCCTCGACTGGAAAGACCGCACGACATGCGTGTTGTTCGGCGATGGTGCGGGTGCTGTTGTTCTTGAAGCGGGTGAGGGCCGCGGCCTGACCTCCGATCGCGGCGTCCTCACTGCCAATCTGCGTTCCGATGGATCGCATAAACAGAAACTATATGTTGATGGCGGACCATCCACGACGCAGACGGTGGGGTATCTGCGGATGGAGGGTCGGGAGGTCTTCAAGCATGCCGTCGGCATGGTCACCGATGTGATCGAAGCGGCGTTTTCCGAGGCAGGAATTACTGCTGCGGATATCGATTGGTTCGTCCCGCACCAGGCCAACAAGCGCATCATCGACGCCACCGCGAAGAAGCTCGATCTGCCTGCCGGGAAGGTTGTCATCACCGTCGACCAACACGGAAATACATCAGCCGCTTCAGTACCCTTAGCTCTTGCGGCCGCTGTTGCCGATGGCCGGATCAAGCAGGGCGATCTCGTACTACTCGAAGCCATGGGTGGGGGGTTTACGTGGGGTGCAGTTCTGCTACGGTGGTAGCAGGCGGTTAAGCATTGAATTAGTTCACGAACTTTCTCAACACGCTTGCCCGATCCGGTTTCATTCTGTAACTTCCGCTGTCACCTGGTAGTTTTGCAACAAACGAGAGCTTTGAGATCGTATGGGGGGTAAGACCATTACGCGCGCTGATCTGGCTGAAGCGGTCTATCGCAAGGTAGGGCTTTCGCGAACTGAATCAGCTTCGCTTGTCGAGACAATTCTCGATGAAGTGTGTGACGCAATTGTTCGTGGCGAGACCGTCAAATTATCGTCTTTCGCCACGTTCCAGGTAAGAGATAAAAACGAACGCATTGGTCGCAATCCCAAGACGGGTGAAGAGGTTCCAATCCTGCCGCGCCGGGTAATGACGTTCAAGGCATCGAATGTGCTGAAGCAGCGAATTTTGCGCTCGCACCAGACGCGCAAGAAAAAAACAGCCTGAACATCGCTGAATTTGCGTTCTGCACGCTCCGGATGCAAGATTGCTGTGGTGTAGTTTAGCGCCGCGCTTGAAAAATGGTCGATAAACCGCTGAAATAGAGGTCGAATCAGAATTTCTCCTGAGAGGGTGAAATCATGGACAAGAGTCCCGACGCATTTAGAACCATCAGCGAAGTTGCAGAAGATCTCGATCTGCCCCAGCACGTCCTGCGGTTCTGGGAAACGCGCTTTACGCACATAAAACCCATGAAACGTGGCGGGGGTCGTCGATATTACCGCCCGCTGGACGTGGATCTGCTGAAGGGGATCCGCCATCTGCTCTACGATCAGGGCTATACGATCAAGGGTGTGCAGCGGCTTCTCAGGGAAAACGGCACGCAGTTCATCATAGCGCTCGGCAGCGGCGATACTGCAGCAGCCGAAGCGATCAGCCAGCAAAAGCAGGCCTCGGCCCGTCAGGAAGAAGCCCTTGCCGCCGAGCAGGACCGCGTCGACGCCGACGAGGAGGCCGCCGTCATGGGAACGTCGAAATCCGCGCCCCAAGGCAGACGTCTCTTCGGATTGATCAAGGGGGACGACGAGGGTCCGGTTGCTGCCGACGGCAAGCGGCTCTCCAAGGACAATCGTACACTTCTTCAGGAAACGCTGTTTGACCTGCTTGAATGCAAGCGTCTGCTTGATCAGGTCCGTTAAGCCAGCCAATAAAAAAGCCCAGCTTCTACCGGGGTAGAAGCTGGGACTCGGGGTTGGCTGTGGGGTTGCAGCCTAGCTGGTTGGGGGACCAGTTTTGTAGAAACGCGGATGTGTCGCAAAGGTTCCGCAAAAAATAAATTTTTTTCTAGCGAGCTAGCATGCCGATGATAACGCCGAGGCCAGCGATGATCATCAGCGTCGAAACCGAATTTTGCGTTGGCGTATTGGCAATTTTCTGAGCCCGATGACCCAGAGCACTGGCAGCGCGCGCACCGCGCTCCCTGATTTCATCGAAAGTCGAGCTTTCGTCGTCATCCGATAGATTATCGAGGAATTCGATACCGCGGTCGGACAGGGTTTTGCTAATCGCCGCCAGATCGCGCTTCAAATCGGCGATCTCACTGCGCAGTCTTTCCTTGTCCGTCTCGCCCTGCATGGCTTCGGTCATGTCGTCCATGGTAAATCATCCTTGTATCAACGGCGTGAGAAAAGCCCGAGTAGCAGGGCTGCAGCCGCAATGATCGCGACCGTCGCCACAGGATTCTCCTTGGCGGTATCGGCAGCGAAACGAGCCTGCCTTGATGCGGAACGCTTCATCTCGTCAAATCGTTCAGATCCCAAATCGGAAAGACTGGCCGAAATCTTGGAAATCTCTTTGCGCAGCGCCGCGATCTGCGCTTCGACGTCGCCCTGGATATCATCTGCATTTCTGGAAAACATTGCCATTTTGAAGCTCCTGTTCATTACAGGGCTATAACGGACCGTCAGCGCTTATGTTCCGCGCTATTGCGAGACAGCGGCGGAATTACTTCGTGCTTTGCCTTGCCAGAGCGGCAATCCTATCGACTTTGCTACTTCGGGGTCAGCCGTATAAACGGGATATCCCTGACGCAGCAGCGTCAACAATATTTCGCTGTCCATCTCGACGTGGAGGCGGGACAAATTTTCCTGGTTATAGACATGTCCGGTCGATTGCGGATTGATTCCGCTGATGATCACGGCTGTCGCGCCG
Organism: Candidatus Phyllobacterium onerii; assembly: GCF_028331445.1. Lineage (GTDB taxonomy): Bacteria > Pseudomonadota > Alphaproteobacteria > Rhizobiales > Rhizobiaceae > Phyllobacterium > Phyllobacterium onerii. Next base: position 974,589 of record NZ_JAQMHX010000001.1, read on the forward strand.
TTCAATAGCGCGAAGAGTACTGCGATCACCCCGTTCGAGCATTTGGAGATTGCATCCAGTTCGAGCACCTTCAGCCCGCAGATTTTTTCCACCAGCGCAATGCGCTGATAGCGGTTGACGATCTGAACCCTGTCATAGTGATAGTCAAATGCTTGCAGGTGCTCGTTCAGGCTCGCCAGCCCCTTGCGCCACAACAGCACGTAAAGCATGCCCGTGCGCTCGCCCTTGAGCACGCGGCGAACCTCCACGGCGTTCGTGTTCGTGCCATCGAGCTGCCTGTACTGCATAAGCGTGACGTCGGGCACTTCTATGCCCCATTTCCGGGTCACTGCCTGGGAACCATTGATGGTGATCACACGAAATGTTTCGTCAAAATCGATGGGCTTATGAGAAACCGGAGCCGAGCCGACAACCACGACTGGTCCGGTAAAGGGAACGGGCAGCACTGGAGGCTTTGGGCGGCGCAGTATGTATTTGAGTCTCCGGAACAGGAGCAGCTTGGTTTCCGCAAACGAAGCGGTCATTCGGTAGTTCTCCAGTCCGAAACAATTCTACAACGGCCGAATACGGACCTTATATTGGCCGACTTTCGGTGACGTTCCGAAAATCTGCAGTTCTTCATCTTCAAACCGGAAAACGGATGACGCAAGCCTGAATTCCGTATGCACATTGACAGGGTTCAACTCACCTTTCTCGGTAAAGCGCACCACGGAAACCTCATCGTCGCGAAAGCTGATGTGGACGCGTGTGCGCTCGTCGACCGTCCTGTCGCTGCTGAACAGGATGTCGGCGTCAAAACGGCATCTGCCGCCCCGATCCCTGTTAATGCCGGAATAGTCCACAAAGTTCGCCAAGGCGTCGAGATTCGCATCCTGGTCGATATGGTCTGTTTCCGGCCGTTCCATTGTATTTCCTCAGAGGCGGAAGCCAAACGTCTTAAAGCCAGACGCAAATTCGTTAGGGGTGCAAAAGCGCCATTTGCAGCCTTTCATGGCGAATTTTCGTTCAGGCTTTTAGAACTTGAACGAAAGGTCGGCCCTAAAGCCATTGTCCAGTGCTTTACTGCCGAACTGACCGTTATAGGACAGACCAAGTGTCGCGCTATGCGTGATCTTGAGATCAAGACCGGCCTCGACTGCGAACGCGTCCTTGTCGATTGGCACGCCCGATATCGTAAAGGCGTCGCTCCCAACGAAGGCGAGGCGCGATTGCGGCGTTACATCGTCAAATGCATGGCGCCAGCCCAGCATGCCGCGCGCCGTCGCCGACATGCTTCCCATCGTGAAATCGGTGGACGCCCGCAGACCCAACGTGGTGAAAGTCGTGTCAGTCGTTTCGCTCGACGCGGATAGGGCCGCTGCGCCACCGGATTCGGAGAAGGAGTCGCTCCGGAAGTTAACGTAGGCGAGATTGGCGAAAGGTTCGAACGCCACGCGGCTGGTATCGATACGGTAGCCAAGTTCACCGAAGACCTGGGCTGTTCCGGCGTCATAGTCGGCGTTCAGATCCTCGGAAAAGCCCGGGAACTCCACCGAGCGATGTGTGTCGATATTGCTCCACGTATAGGCTGCACCGGCACGGAAGCCGAGATTGCCCCACTGCGAGCCGCCATAGATGCCGAGATGATAGTTGTCGCTGTCTCCGGAAGATGAGCGATCATCGACATCGAACGATGTGCGGCTATATCCGGCAAGCATACCAAGACGCCAGTTTTCCCAGACGAGTGCGTCGGCTCCAACGACAAAACCGCCAGTCGTGCGGTCAAGGGACGCGGCATTGCCGTCGCTGTCGGTCGAACCCCAATTGCCGAAACCTGTTCCCCATACGCCGAATTTGTCGGTTGTTGCTGGAGCGAGTTCAGGGCCGCCCTCGCCATAGGCCATAATCGGCAGAGCAGGGGTAGCCACGCCGCCAAAGGAACTCCGAACCCTGTTGATCGCAGCATCACGGATGAAACGGCTGTCCTCGATCAACGCTGTCTTCGTCGAAGCGTAAATCTCGCCCGACAATGAATCGAATGCTTCGCGTGCCGTGGCAGCATCGAGCACAAGAAGGCTGTTGTACAGAGCCAGCGAGCTGCCGCTTTGAACCAGAGTATCGAGAGCGCCAGCCGTCGCCAGCTGGTTACGCGTCTGCGCGACCGATACGAAAGGACCCTGGTTCGGTGGTGTTTGCTGGACTGCAATGGTCAAATCCACCGCATTGGCGGAGTTCAGAATCGTCGCGCTTAAAAATGCGGAGTTGCTCAGCACATTCGGATCGAATGCTCCGCTGACGCCGCCCTGTGCCGTCAAGATCCTGTAGACTTGTCCAGTCTGATAGCTGGTCTGCGGGTCGAGTGCCGTGACTGCGACCGAACCGCCCTGCAAGGTTGCAACGCCGGAAGCAGCGATCAGATCGGATGCACCCGAACCTGCGAGTTCGACACTGTAGATCGAACCGGCAGCAAGGGTTATGTCTCCGGCTACATTCAGTGTGCCGATTGAATTGCCTGGAGCAATTGTAGCACCGGAGGCCACAACCGTGTTGCCAACCGTACCGATACCGCCGAGCGTCCCACCGCTCAAAACATTGACGGCACCGATGGTACCGTTGACCGAAAGCGTTCCCTGATTGACGGTCGTGCCGCCGGTGTATGTGTTGATGCCGGAAAGCGTCAGGGTTCCTGTGCCGGTCTTGGTCAGCGACGCACCGGTGCCGCCATTGGTACCGCCGTCCTGGATCACGCCGGAATAGGTGGTCGACAGATTGTTCGAGCCGACGGTGAAATCAATGGAACCGAGCCGCAATTCGCCGCTGCCCTCGATGGAGCCAGCCGTATTCGCGGCAGCAACGCTTCGTGAAAAGTCGACGAAACCAGTGCCGATTGTAACCAGTTGTGCGTTGCCGCCGGTGCTGGTCGCTTCAAAGAATGTGCCGCCCCCGACGTCGTTAGTAATCCTGGCGCTGCCCGCGTTACTGGTATCGAGAAATTCCGTCCTGCCACCGTTTATGTTGGTGATCGATGCGCTACCCGCTGTGCTTGTGCTATCGAATGAAGTCGTCGAATTGTTCAGGGATCCGACGCCAGTGTTGGTAATGTTCGCACTGCCCGCCGAGGTGCCTGCTCCGACAAAAAGCACCTGGCTTCCAGTCTGGTTCAAAATTGTGGCCGAACCTGCCGTACTGTTGTCCAGAAAACGCACGATGCCCGTGTCGGAGTTCATTTCGATAAGGGAATTGCCGCCGGTCGCATTCTGCTGGAATATAATGGTTGCTGTTCCGGTTAAATGGGCATTGCCGGCCGTGCTGGTGTCCAGAAAGCTGACATCGCCACCCGGCAAAATAAAAGTAGCGTTGCCGGCAGTGCTGCTATCGCTGAATTCCGTAGCACTTGGGTCGTTGGCGCTTATGGCGTTGGTGATAGTTGCGTTACCGGCCGTGCTGTTGCCCGTGAAACTGGTGGTACCACCCTCACTATTGGTAATGTTTGCGCTCCCGGCCGAGCCATCGTTAACAAAAACTGTTCGACCGGTGGCGTCGTTGGTAATAACCAGCGATTGAGCATTGAAGCCGTTGGTCAACTGGAGTTCGGCAGAGGCACCCCCGAACGCATTCCCGACGCTCACAGCGCCTGTTCCGAGTGTACCAGTTCCCCTTGCTTCAAGTATTCCAGACAACACGGTCGTGCCGCCACTATAGGTATTGTTGCCCAGGAGAAAGAGTGTAGCGGTGCCATTCTGCGTTACGCCGCCAACACCACCAATGTTTGCAGATATCCCCAAGCCGCCCGACGACGTGTTCGTCAAGCCTCCACCAGCAGTGATAAAGTTTACGGTGCCGTTTTCCATTGAGTAGGTGGTGCCGCCGCTGACATTCCAACTGTCCAATGAGTAAGTGTTGCCACCAAGATTTACCGTAGAGCCGGCGCCAGCGAACACAGCGCTCTCTCCGGCAGCGTCCGGTACATCATTCGGCGTCCAGTTTGTCGCGGTGCCGTAGTCCTGCGTCGCCCCATTCCAAGTCTGCGCGTTCGCTTCGTCGAAAATCGAGAGGGAGACCGTGGCAGCCATGCCGAGAATCGAGACTACGGTCAGCGCAGTCGATGCGCGAAGAGCTTTGCGTAGAGTCATGCCAATACCTATCCCACCTTTTTTCGGACGCAGCTGTCGAGGATCCCCCCTCTGCCGTGCCGGCTTTTTAGAAAATGCATAAAACGGTCATTAGTCGTGCGAGTCAAAGCTCTACTATAAGTCGAAAGGTTTAGTTTTCGAATACAATCGGGCCGAGCATTCATCTTTGGGGAAAGGTGTTGCGGAATTGTTACTTAATGGCTGGGGCAGGCGACGACGCATCGCAAATCGGGGGATGTACCCTTGCTAGGTGGACCGCTTCATCGGCGGCTGCTTCCAGGTTCCATCAAGCGCTTCCTGCTTGGGCCAGTAGAGTCGCATCGCAATGATGAATGGCCCTTTGGGTGCAGGCAGCCAGTTCGGCTCCTTGTCTTTGCCCGGGCTCTCGTTCTGGATATAGAATGTCAGGCCGCCATCGGCGTCTTTTACGAATTGCGGCAGCATCGGCGAGTTGAGCAGATAGCGGTTGATCGGATTAGCGACGAGCAGGCTCTGCGGCAGGTCATACATGGTCAATGACCAGAAGGCGTGGACCGGCGGCAGTTCCCCCGCCGCGAAATGCACGGTGTACTTGTTGGCTCCATCGAGCTTCTTCCCATCGGCATCGATGGCATAGGCGGGATACATCGCTTCCTCTTTGGAATTGCCGTAAATGCCGAGCTTGGCGGCGGCCATGCGGTAAAGGTAGTTATTCTTCAGGTACGCGCGCGTACCGAACATCTCGCCGAATGTGACCTTGCCGACGTCAATCTGTTTGCGCAGGCCTTCAAGGTCTGCCCATGCATCGGCCATGCCTTGTTCAATGGCCGTTTTCATTTCCGGCGAGGTGACGTCGACGGTCTTGCCTGCCCCGACCCCAATCTTTGCGAAACGCGCCATGAGTTCTGTTTCGGACGGATCGGTCGGGCAGAATTGCAGCACGAAGTTCAGTATGTTGAAGAACTCCGGCGATGTCGTCTCGTCGCCGGGGGACAACGGCTTGATGAAATCAATGGCGGGTGCAGCAGCCGGCGCGGCCTCGCCGAGGAATTTGGATAGCGGCTCGGCTTTGTATTGGCCTTGAATTTTCTTGACGTTATCGAGGTCATCCGGACTGAAAAGCTGCGTACGATAGGCGGCAAGCAGAAGTTCCGTTTCCGAGCGGATGACTTCTTTCACGCCCTTGGGTGTCTCGCCCTTCCATCCTGGCCCCGCGATGAGATAGCTGCCGCCGTCATTGCCGGTCGCGCGACTGCCAATATAGGCGAAATCGAAGGTGTAGGCGTCGATGAACTGGATGCTGAAATACCGGTCCTTTTCAATAGGCGGTACGGTGAGCACCATGGGTTCGGCCCGCAAATCCATGCCGAGCATCGAATAGGGCGTATCGGAGTTGGGTGTCTGGATAGCCGTGTCCGCCGGCGTATAGACACGCGGTATGTTAACGAGGGTGTTCCAGGGCCCCTTGTATTCGGGGTTCTTGGTGTCGACGAAATAGGCATGCTCGATCCGGTAATTGTCTACCACCGGGAAACCATAGATATAGGCTTCCTTGGCGATGGCGCGCGCTTCCTCCGGGGAGATGGTGGTCTGGGCTAGTGCCGATGTGAAGCGTAAAGCCGGAATCAGGGCGATCCCGCAAGCGAAGCCTCGGCGTGTAATGTTTGTCACGAGCTTAATTCCCCCCGGGTTGATTTACGTCGCAAATTCTGCGGCGTTCAAATGCCCTTGCATTCAGGAGAACTCTCGTTGTGGCAAAGAACAAGTACGTAACTGTTAATTCACGGATCAAAAGGTTAAGCATGCGCGTTTAGAATTTGGCGCTACCTTCGAATGCAGATATTAAACTCAATTGCGAAACCAATCACGTAGCAAGCAAAACCATGATTGAAACAGACCGTCTGCTCTTGCGTCCGCTCGTCATCGGCGATTTTGAAAGCTACAAGACCGTGTGGGTGAACAAGCCTATGACGGAGGGGACACCCGGTCAGCCCCAGCTGAGCGAGGAAGAAATCTGGTACCGGTTGCTGCGTTGGATCGGACACTGGGCGACGTTTGACTTCGGGCCATTTGCCATTGTCGATCGCATATCTGGTGCTGTGATCGGCGAGGTGGGTCTGGCGCACTTTCATCGAGGCCACGGCGCGTCTTACGATGGTGTACCTGAGGCCATGTGGCGGGTGGAGTATTCCCGGAACGGTCGAGGTATAGCAACCGAGGCGATGCAAGCCGTATTTGTCTGGTTCGACTCGAGGAAAATTTCAACCCGGACCGTTTGCATGATCGATACGTGGAACGATACGTCCAAAAGCGTCGCCGCACGCCTGGACTTCAAAATGTTCAAAGCCACGACTTATCGCGGCAATCCTGTGGAACTATTCGAGAGAGTGTCCGATCCCGACTGACCGGCCGGTTGAAACAGATACGGAGCGACTCCACCTCCAGGATGTTGCGTAGGCTGGCTCTAGGCATCTTTCGGCAGCACTGAGCGAACCCTTGCAACGAAGACATGGAAGTCCTGCATGAAAGTGCGAAGGAAATCGGCGGTTGTGTCGTTCGTGACCTCGCCGTCATCGGTGATCAGCCCCGGTGTGAACTGGATATAGGCTTCCGGGGCATTCATCTGTGGAGAGTTGCAGAAACTAAGCACGCTTCGCAAATTCTGCTGGGCGACTGCTGTGCCTATCGCGCCCGGCGACGTGCCGATCACCGCTGACGGCTTGCGTGTGAACGAGTTGGTGCCATAGGGGCGGCTCGCCCAGTCGATTGCGTTTTTTAGTCCGCCGGGTATGGATCGATTGTATTCGGGCGTGACGAACAGCACGGCGTCGACGGCTGCGATTGCCGCCTTGAATGCCTTGCCAGCCGGAGGGTAGTCGGCGTCATAGTCGTAGCTGTAGAGCGGCAGGTCCTTGAAGGATATCTCCGACATTTCAAGTTCCGGCGGGGCGAGCCGCACCAACGCGTTGGCGAGCTTGCGATTGATCGAGCCCTTGGCGAGGCTGCCGATGAAATAGCCTACTTTGTGCGTGGTCATGGCGTTCTCCAATATCTCGCATGATAAAGGACGTATCATACGCAAGAATCATAGAAGGGGCTCTTGTCCAGTAACTAATCGCCGACGAAAGTGACCGTCTCGGTGAGCGGGGCACGGCCCGTACGCGGGGAACTTACCGCGGGGTCCTCGTACCCGATCGACATGCCGCAGAAGAGGATGAGCTCGTCCGGGGGCGACAAGGCCTCCGCGACCGTCTCGCGAACCTGCGACCACGCCATCTGCGTGCAACTGTGCAGTCCTTCGGCGCGGAGCAGCAGCATGATGGTCTGCAGATACATGCCGACGTCGGCCCATTGGGGACGGCCCAGGTCGCGGTCGATGTAGCAGAACAGGGCGACGGGCGCGCCGAAACAGTTCCAGTTGGCGATGGCAGCCCGCTGGCGCGCCTCCCAGTCCTCGCGCGCAATGCCGAGCGCGCTGTAGCGCTCCTTGCCGAAGGCGGATCGGCGCTCCCCGTAGGGGGACTTCAGCTCGGCCGGGTACATCTTGTACTGCCGCTTGTCCCAGGGGTCGCCGTGGGCCACGCGCTCGATGGCGCACGTCTTGAGCTCGGCCAGCGGCGCGCCGGTCATGACGTAGGTGTTCCACGGCTGGATGTTCGACCCGGACGGCGCCCAGGCTGCGGCGGACAGCACGCGCTCAAGCACCTCCCTCGACACAGGCTCGTCTTTGAATCCGCGCACCGCCCGTCGGCTTGTGACTGCTTCATATACGTCCATGATCGGCTCCATACTGCTCGCCATTTCTTTCGATCTGCCGGCGTATGAGGTACGGTCCCTGTTCATGGTCGTCTCCTCCCGACTGTTCCGCTTGTGATGTGGTTCATTATCTCCATTCGCAGTGGAGACGTAATCACACCGTGGTCTAGGAGACGTACATCCAACGTATATGGGAATCGATGCGTCCGAGGCATGTGGGCGAGGGTCAAGGCCAATGGTCTCACCGCATAACAAGTTAAAAATAAAGTGGAAATCCCGTAAACTGGTGTAAATTACCCGCGCTGGTTGTGATGGCATGCCAAACTCTGCAACCCGCCATCTGGGGGAGGATTGGGGGCGATGTGCCTTCTGTTCTCCCTCTTTGTTTCGAGTGGAGGGGAAGTGTGATTGGACCCATGGGCGCGGGTGGGCGACACTGTTGCTGCTGCCTGAACTCAACTACCCCAATGCCCATTGGCAGCAATAGGCCGGAGCCGACGAAGCATTTCCACAGTCCCCTGTGAAGCACTGCTTTGGCGCTTCGGCCATTTTTTTGAAAAGCTTTCCCGGCGATTGCCCGAATTTCGCCATTACCCCTTTCGGTGGATGGCCATAAAGCCATTTATACGGCACAGCAAATCGGGTGTAACTTGACCCCGCTGACCGCTGTTAGCACCCCGGTCTTGGGACAAATGTTTCCTCCGCTAAAGCGGCCAGTTGGGGGGAGAGAGAGGAGAAGAGACAGCCGCGTGGGGGCTCGTTGTCTTGCTCTCCTCCTTCTTCTCACCCCTGATGAGGGCTAGCGATATTCAGTTTATTTTGCGGCTCCAGCCGAAACTGCCCCCCAGACGCAACATACGCCATAACGCTGTCGTGTCGTTTTCCTTGGGGTGTTGAAGCCGCTTCAGGAGCATCTCCAGCTTGCGGATTTCGCACATTTCATCTGCAATTAATGACCTGCTGAAAGCGACTTCATCCCCGGTGGTCGTTATCGATCCGGTTCGCAATTCAAACAGTCTCCATTGTGCTTTTTCGACATTATTAAGATGTAAATTAATCAACGTCTTGTAGGACGCAATCTTCTCCTCGTGATTGGGCAACGTTCTGTCCCTCCGTTCCTCCAGGCAAACCATAGCATATTTCACCTGGACTTCCGACCGGCAGGGGATAATCACTATGGGCGAAAACGGGGCAGATTGTTTTTGATTCATCCTCTTGCCGTAAGACTCCAATAGATCGTTCCTACGAAGCGCATTTTTTACCGCGGGTTATTGCGGACGAGGATATTTCGACCGGCATATGCCTTGCGTGTTTGTGACCCCGCTATCAGCCAGCAAGGGCCAAACCTCCGTGACGGCCAGTGTCCCTCTCAATCTCGCCGACTAGGCTGTCTAGAGCTGGGTTTCTCGATTTCCTTGCGCGGCGGACGACATACGCCAGGGCTGGTGGCCGAGGCAGTCGGTCCATGACGACGTGCATCTCGCCTTGGATATGGCGGTCACTCAACAATGCCACGCCCATCGCCGCGTTGACCGCCAAAACGATCCCCGTGGCACTCGAGCACTCGAAGACGGTCTCGAGAACTGCATCGTCCTGACCGACGTCGAGCGCCCATTGGCGGTAGAAGCACTCGTCGTCGAACGACAGAAACGGAATCGGGCCGTCCTGCGGGAGTGACAAATCTGGATGCTTCACCCAGTGAAGGTCTTCCCGGTATAGAACCACGTCGGCGGGGCGTACCTCGTGGTCGAAGACCTGGACGATTGCGGCATCGAGTTCGCCACGTTCGAGCATGGCGCGAAGAACGAGGCTCATACGGACCTTTGTACGGACTGAGACATTCGGGTGCAGACGCCGAAACCGGCCCAGAATGCGGGCGAGGTCGGTACACACCGTGTCTTCGGTGAGGCCGAGGGCAAGCCTCCCCGCTAGCGGGGTCTTCGAAAGGCTGAGCAGCGCCTCGTCATGCAGCTCGAGGATACGGCCGGCGTAGTCGAGTAGATCTCCTCCCGCAGCGGTGAACATCGGACCTGCCGACTTCCGGCTGAGTAGGTCGCAGTCGAGGCTGATTTCCAGTCTTTTGATTTTATGGCTTACGGCGGACTGCGAGAGGCCCAGAGCGACTGCCGCGCGGGTAATGCCGCCATGTTGGCGGATTGCGGAAAGCGCACGCAATGCGTCGATCTCGAGGCGGCGACTGTTGAGTTCTTTCATGGCCATCTCCATTTCAATCTCCTCGCTAAAGCGCTTATCACGAACTGTGCCCTCTATGACACTGATTTGCGAAAAGTCATGCGGTCATCGAAATTTGTCATGTGCGCGTTCCGTGCGATCTGCCTATTGGTTGATCGTATACCTCGCATCAGAGCGCCCAATGACCGACATCTCTCTTCCTTCTGCCACCGCGATCCGCCACCCTCTGCTATGGCCATTGCTCGCCACCCTCCTGATCATCGGCTGGAGTTCAGGCTTCGTCGGTATCCGGTACGCAAACCAGGAGGCAAGCGTCATGCTTCTCCTGTTCTGGCGGACGCTGCTTTCGGGACTGATCCTTCTGCCATTCGCGTTGGCGATCGGGCCGACCATATCCATGCGTGCGGTCAGAGATCAGGCCCTTTTTGGCATCATGGCCGTGTTCCTGTATCTGGGAGGCTTCGCCCTGGCTATCGAGCAGAAGGTGCCTACAGGTTTGGTCGCGCTCATCGCCGACCTGTTGCCATTGGCAATCGCTGCCCTTTCACAACCCGTCCTCGGCGAACGGCTGACCCCACGGCAATGGCTGGGAACCGTGATCGCCGTCATCGGCGTTTTGATCGTGTCCTTCGACACCCTCAGTCTCGGTACCGCCCCGGTCTGGGCATACGGACTTACCGTGGGTTCGATGCTGATATTCGCCGTCGCGTCGGTCCTGCACAGGCAACGCAAAGCTCGGCATATGCCTGTCCATCAGAGCCTTTGCATCCAGACACTGATGGGTTCGGTTCTCTTCGGCCTTTGCGCGTTGATGCAAGGCAGCCTTGCGCCACCGATGACCCGTCATTTCGCGGTCGGGATGATCTGGCTCGTTCTGATCGCAACCTTCCTCGCCTACGCTGTCTACTACACCAGTCTGCGGCTGTTCCCCGTAGCCAAGGTCAGCGCGGCGATCTACCTCAGTCCACCCGTCACGATGCTGTGGGCCTGGATGCTGTTTTCAGAACCTCTGACACTCGCCATGTTCGCGGGGCTGGCGGTGACGCTGGTTGGCGTGTGGATGACTTCCCGCGGCTAATCACATCCTTTTCCTTGCCCGTGCATCTGGCGGCTACTATTTCGGAAAGCGAAACGTGGGCGCAATTTCTACGATTTCCGTGATGCGCATCAAAAGCAGCATCGGCAAGAAGCCAACACCGACATTTGCAGCGCCTCGAACATCTTTGAAGCATTTGTGGGACTTTTGATGCTGATCTGTCCCACGACATGCATTTGTGTGCAGTTTGTTCTTTTTCTGTGATTTGGGGTATTGCTAAAAAAAGCCCGGTAATCTAGGGCTTTTCCCGGTTCGGAGTGTAGCGCAGCCCGGTAGCGCACTTGACTGGGGGTCAAGGGGTCGTCGGTTCGAATCCGGCCACTCCGACCAGTATAGCCGCGATATCGGTTATACGCCTACTCCGGGAGCAGATGAGAGCAATACCAGCAAAAGTGGGAACCGGTTCTGCGTCCGGAATTGCGTAAAACCGCAATACTCTAACAGCGCATCCGGTTTGATGTTTTTCGATCAATCGTGTTTCGAAGCGAGTTCCGCGGCCACTTCCAGCACTTGATCTTCCCTGATGCCAACCGTGAAATCCTCGATATCGTCGATCGTCTCGCCGTCAGGAATGCGGATGGGATTGTGCGTGCCGACGAGAACGGTCTTTATCCGCCGCGGCAGCGCCGGGAGCAAGAATCTTTTGACGCATTCGATCAGAACGGCCCGCTTGTCCGGCGCAAGCTTTCCGAGTTTTTCCCGCAAGAGGTGACCGAACATATTGCCGTCTGCGAAGCCGAAGGGGCTCGCGAGATCAAATGCATGCAACCTGTATTCGATCCGGGTCATGACCGTTCCTCGTGTTGGCAGAGCTTATATGTAAACCTGTACGGTTGGCAGCAATAGGGCGGGACGGCCATGGCACCATTTATTTTGGCGGAACTGGTAAATAGAGCCGGCAACGTTATTCCGATGCACGCAATGCTGTACTATTCGTGAGACAGGCCATTATTTTCCGTTCATAATATACCAAAACGTCTGTCCGGGGGCAAACGCATGAGTACTGCCGTGTTTCAAGCCATGACCGCCAAAATGCGCATCCTGCTTGCATTGAGCTGCGTTGTTTTCCTGAGCCTTGCCGGAGTTTCGCAGGCGCAGACCGCGGCTACTCAGCCGCCACCAAAAAAAGTCGAAGAGCTTTTAAAACTTCTGGATGATCCCGAAATCAAGGCATGGATCGCTGCCAAGGGTGCTCCGCCTGCGGCGGCGGAAGAGGATACCGTTGCGCCATCGGCAAGCGATTTCATGCAATGGTCGAACGCCATTCGGGCGCACTTGCGCGGCCTCGTACAGGCCATTCCGGCACTTCCCGGCGAATTTGCGGGGGCACGCTCAACGATCATGACCGAAATCAACGGCCGACGTCCGGGGGCGATCCTGGTGCTCTTCGCAGCATTTGCTGCACTCGGGTTCGGGGCTGAATTTCTCTTTCGGCGCATTCTCAGCCGGGCGCGCCGGAAAATGGCTGTGCCAGCCGCGACCGAGGCGGATTCGCCCAAACGGCACCATATGATCGGCCGATCGATTTTTGCCGCCATAGCACCGCTGGTGGTCTTTGCTCTGGCCAGTATCGGTGCCTTCCTCGCCTTTACGTGGCCGCCGCTTCTGGCCATGCTTGTCCTGCCCATGCTTGTCGCCCTGATAGCCTGGCGCGTGATCATGCGATTGGCCGCCATTGTGCTTGCAACCGACCGCAGGCAGGCAGACGGCGGCGAGATCGTGGCGCGTCTTATTCCGATGGATGATGTGCAGGGTGCGTTCTGGTATCACCGTGTTGCCTGGTTCGCGGGCATCTTCTTCACAGGTTGGGCGGTAGCCGGAATGATGACCGCGCTCAATTTTACGCCCAACGTCAGAAGCCTCATCGTCTACACGCTCGGTCTCGGTCTTCTGGTGGTGGCGCTGGAAACCGTCTGGAAACGCCCGGAAGCCCCCGTCGCATCCCGGGCCTATCGCGCCAAGGAGTGGCTGCTCACACTCTATCTATGCGCACTTTGGCTGTTATGGGTTGCCGGCATGAGCCTGGCTTTCTGGATCGGCGTCTATGTCATCATCCTGCCTCCGATCTTGAGGACAACCAGCACAATCGTAAAATCGTTCTTCTCCGGTCCCGATGATGCGCCAAAAGCCAAGAACCCGGTCCTTGAAGTCCTCATAGAGCGGGGAGCAAGGGTGATCATCATCATACTTGCAGTTGCCTGGCTCGGCGCGGTCATTCGTTTTCGCACGATTGGATTGATGGAGGACGAGGCCGCGAGTCGCATGATTCGCGGCGTGCTGGGTGGCGTGGTGATCCTGCTCGCCGCAGATCTCGTCTGGCATATGCTCAAAGGTCTCATCAACGTGCGTATCGAACGAGCCCGGATCGAAGGCGGCGACGAGGCTGCACTAGCCCGCAGCGGGCGGCTTATGACCTTGCTGCCGATTCTGCGCAATTTTCTTGCCGTGCTCATCGCCGCGATTGCCGTGATGATGGTTCTGTCCGGTCTTGGCGTGGCAATCGGTCCATTGATCGCGGGCGCCGGCATTTTCGGCGTCGCCATCGGCTTCGGCTCGCAGGCCCTGGTCAGGGACATCATCAGCGGCATCTTCTACATGACCGACGACGCGTTTCGGGTGGGAGAATATATCCAGAGCGGCAGCTACAAGGGCACAGTCGAATCCTTCAGCATCCGCTCGGTCAAGTTGCGGCACCATCGCGGCCCGATCTTCACCGTACCGTTCGGCACGTTGGGTGCCGTGCAGAACATGAGCCGTGACTGGGTCATCGACAAATTCCTTATTTCGGTCAGCTACGACACGGATATCGCCAAGGTCAAAAAGCTGGTGAAAGCCGTCGGTGCCGAACTGCTGCAGGATCCGGAATTCGGCCCGCAGATCATCGAGACGGTCAAGATGAAGGGCGTCGAGGCTTTCGGCGACTACGGTATCAATCTGAGCTTCGCCATGATGACAAAACCGGGGCATCAGTCCACGATCCGCCGCCGCGCCTATGCCATGATCAGGGAAGCGTTCGGAGCCAATGGCATCGGCTTTGCGTCACCAACGGTGCAGGTTGCCGGTAATGAGGATCATACGGCAAATGTCGCCGCGGCAGCCACAAATGACGCGATAGCCCGCAAAAAGGCTGCCGAAGCAGCTAAGCTGCAGGAGAATTGAGGGTCCTGACCCTAGGGTCAGAACCTGTTGATCTGTCCTGGCCCTAGCGCTTCGCGCGGCTCTTGCGTCGTATGAGAACCGCCTTCACCGCAAACCTCGCCATGGACTCCACATCCCGGTTGCCGATGATGAAGGCAGCGCGCACAAAACGTGCCAGCGTGTTGATTTCGTCATCTGATATGTCCTGGCCATTCAGCTGCCGGATGGCTGAATCCAGAGAGCGCTGCATGAGTTCGGCATCAGCGTCCGAATAGTTGTTCTTGTTGTTTTTAAAACGCATCATATGGTGGTCAATTCGTTCTTCTATCAGGAACTGGCAAACGACCATTTCTTTGGTGGCGGGCCTCCAATGCGGCACATCCCCAGATGATGCCGATGAGCAGCCAGAAATGCCGCCAATGGTCGGTGTCGATGACATTGCCGATGGCTACATGCGCTATATAAACAAGATAGGCGCAGAGCAGAAAGGGTTGCCAGGGGCGCTCGCGAAACAGGATGCGCAGTCCGAGGCCCAGCGTCAACATGGTAAGGGTCAGATAGCTGATAAATCCGATCCAGCCATAGTCCAGCGCCGCTTTCAGCCAGATATTATGCGTGTCCTCGCCGAAGATCGGTCCAAACTCCAGCGGGCCTATACCGAGCGGATGGTCGATCGACATAAGCAGGCCGTACCAGTGGCGGGCAAAACGTCCGAATTGCGCATCGTCATAATCCTGCACCAGCTGGGCTCGCGCGGTGAAAAGGTCGGCAACGCTCGGGATTTGCAGCGCGACGACGACTGCGAGCAGGACAAACACGACGGCAAGGCCTGCAAGCAGGATGATCCGCGTCCGGAACAGCGGATTGGGGTTTCTGATGAACAGAAGCAGGGCGAGGCCGCCAATGATCAGTGCGGCCATTCCCCAGGCTGCACGCGAGAAAGACAGG
This sequence comes from Candidatus Phyllobacterium onerii, assembly GCF_028331445.1. Taxonomy (GTDB): domain Bacteria; phylum Pseudomonadota; class Alphaproteobacteria; order Rhizobiales; family Rhizobiaceae; genus Phyllobacterium; species Phyllobacterium onerii. The sequence continues at coordinate 989,811 of NZ_JAQMHX010000001.1, forward strand.
AAGATGCCAAGCGTCAGGATGAGGATCGGGATCAGGCGCAACGGCAGCGCCCGAAGGTTGCCCACCAGAACGCCATGCACCAGCCAGGCAAGTGGCAGCATGAGGAATGGACCGAAAACATTCGGGTCCTGGAAAGCACCCATCGCGCGACCATAGCGCGTGAACAGTTCTGCCCCGGGAAAGGCATCGAAATAACCGAGGATACCGAGCAGCGATGTGCCGATCGCAGCGAGGATATAGGCCTTGAAGATGACACTCAGGACGCGATGGTCGGCATCGATGATCGCTGCGAAGAAAACCGCCGTAAAGCCGAGAAAAAGCGAAACGGCGATGTACATCGGCGCCGCTTTGAGGTCGGGCATCTGCGCGAGGGAAACAAGGCCGCCGAGATTGAAGACCACCAGAATGGCGAGGAGGGCGGCGACCGTGCGCGACAATCTCAGGCCGAATAGGACCCAGACGGCGATAAGGCCAGCCATGTACAGCTCGTATGGCGCTGGTTCATCGATGACGAAGCCACTCAGGAACACCCCGAAGCCCACGGCAAAAGTCGAAATCAGTTTGATCAGAGCGCGGTTTTTTGCGGCGTGATCGACGCTGGCCTGCCGGTTCTGATCAATTGCCGCGCTCAATAGGCATTGTCCGTGTTGAGGAGTCGCACGGGAGTGAGGAACAGGATTTTCAGATCGAACCACAACGACCAGTTCTCGATGTAGTAAAGATCGAATTCCGTGCGCATCTTGATCTTGTCGTCCGTGTCGACTTCGCCGCGCCAGCCATTGATTTGCGCCCAACCGGTCACGCCGGGCTTGACCCTGTGCCGTGCGAAATAGCCGTCGACAACCTCGTTATAGAGGAGATTGCGGGTATGCGCGGCGATCGCGTGCGGCCGGGGCCCAACGAGTGACAGCGTTCCCATCAGCGAATTGAAGAACTGCGGCAGTTCGTCGATCGAGGTCTTGCGAATAAAGCGGCCGACGCGGGTCACGCGCGGGTCGTTCTTGACCACTGCATTGCGCGCTGTCGGGTCGCACATCTCGGTGAACATGGAGCGAAACTTCCAGACTTCGATGATCTCGTTGTTGAAGCCATGCCGGAGCTGCTTGAAGATCACCGGCCCCTTGCTCTCAAGTTTGATGGCAATGACAGTCGCCAGGATAACCGGACTGAAGACGATCAAGCCGAACAGGCTGAAGAAAATGTCGAAGGCGCGCTTGGCCACCGAATCCCAGTCGTTGATCGGCTTGTCGAACAGGTCGATCATGGCGACAGAGCCGATATAGGAATAGGCGCGCGGGCGGAACTGCAGATGGTTGTTGTGCGCCGACAGGCGGATATCGACGGGCAGAACCCATAGCTTCTTCAGGAGCGACAGCACCCGCGCTTCCGCGGTGATCGGCAGGGAAACGATCAGCATATCGATTTGGGCGATGCGCGCGAACTCGATCAATTCGGAAATATTACCGAGCTTTGGATAACCGGCGACGATCGGCGGTGACCGCTTGGCATCGCGGTCGTCAAAAACGCCGCAAATGCGAATGTCGTTATAGGGCTGTTGTTCGATCGACCGGATGAGGTCTTCCGCCGGCTTGCCTCCGCCAACGATAACAGCGCGCCGTTCCATCTTGCCGTTGCGGGCCCAGCGCCGGATCAGGCGCGACATGACTATGCGGAATACCAGGAAAAGGATCAGTCCGGACCCGTACCAGGTGCCAAACCACACACGCGAATAGTCTTCCGAGGTCTTGAGGAAAAACGCCGCCAGCGACATCATCGCGAAAGCGCCGGACCATACGAGGATGAGTTTTCCGAACTTGCTGAAGGGGTCGCGCATGACGGCAAGCTGGTAGCTGTCGGTGAGCTCCAGGAGCATGACTGTGACCACTGCCGTGGCGAGGATCGCAAGCGAATACTGCAGGAACGTGTAAGCCGATGGGCCCACGTAAATGATGAAGACAGCAATGCCCGCCAGCACGATGATCAGGAATTCGATGATCCGCATGATGCCGCTGATCATCACCGGCGAATTGGTGTCCTTGGCATATTGCGAGGCGATCTGGTAGGCGACCGGGCTCAGCACTGGCTTCTTGCCGGAAGTGCGCGGCGTGTCGGGCGTAAGGTTGCGAACAACCTCCCGCGAAAGCTTCGATTCCGCTTTTCTGTCTGTCATGATTCACCTGAACGCCCGAATTGCCTGTCAATAGCACATATGCGCTAAGAAAGGCTTGAGGAATCTAGAGTCCCAACGCTGCGAAATACTCGGCTTCCAACCGTGTAGCCATTGCCTCGATACCGAACTTTTGCTTGAGGGTTCCGATACTTGGAAGCATCTCCTTATAGGTTGTGATATCGCCGATGACATAGGTCATTTTGATTGCCAGATCATTGGCGTCTGGCTGCACCAGGGCAGGGGAATCATCGCCGAGGATTTCCGGAATACCACCGACCCGGCTGGCAATAACCGGCATCCCGGCAGCGAGGGCCTCGATCACGATATAGGGCAGGGCCTCGGCGCGGGAAGGGATCACGACCACCTTGGCCAGCCTGAACGCTTCATGTGCCTTCATCGGCATGAGAAAGCGAATATCTGCCCCGGCTTGTTTGACGAGGCGACTTCGATCCTTGCCGTCGCCAACCATGACAGCCGTCAGTTTCTGGCCGCTTTGACTGTTCGCTTTCGCAAGGGCGTCGATAAAGATATCGGGTCCCTTCAATACGCGCATCTCGCCGATAAATAGAAAATCGGCGGCGTCATGCAATGCCACGATCGGTTCAAATTCACTGTCTGCCAGGCCGTTATAGATCAGAGCGAAACCGCACCGCGGCTCACCGACTTTCTTCGTATAAACGTTCTGCTCGAATGCGGAGACGAAAATGATCCTGTCGGTCATCTTCTCCATTGCGCGTTCGACCCGGAAAATCACACGGCCCTGCAGGCTGCTAGGATCGTAGTGCAAACTACCGCCATGCGGAGAATAAAACCGGGCAATGCGCGAACCGGATACCCGCAGCCACGAGCCGAAGAGCCGTGCATAGGTACCGCCTTTTGCGCCGTGCCCATGCAGGACATCCGGCTGCAATTTCTTGATGATCCTGTATGTCCGCAGCGCCGCCATCGCATCACCCGGACCGATCTGACGCTGCATGGCAATGCGTTTGAGACCGAGCTCGAGCCGGTCGCGCAGCCCTGCGAGCAAGGCTTCCTCGAAGTCGCCGCCGGTCGATGCGTCACAGATCACGCCGACCTTGTGACCGGCCTTCACTTGCGCTTCGATGAGATCGCGCACGTGGCGGAATATTCCGCCAACAGGCGCGCGAAAACAGTGAACGATGCGAAGGGATGGCTTTTCGACCATTCCCGTGATCAGAAAAACCGCTCGCGCACATAGACTGTGTCGCCGGGCAGCACCTGATCGGAAATGGTGACGCGGCCTGTCAGGCTTTCACCGTTGAACTGGCGCGTGATATCGACGTCGTTCTGTTGGGCGCGCGGGGTAAAGCCGCCAGCCGCGGCAATGGCTTTCTGTGCCGTCATGCCGGGAACGTAGGAGTATTGCCCGGCCGCACCGACTTCACCCATGATGAAGACCGGTCGGTAACGATCGATCTCGACCGCGACGTCCGGATCGCGCAGGTAACCTTTGCGCAGCTTGGCGGCGACTTCCTTTGCGATCTGCTGGATGGTCTTGCCGCGCGCAGGGACACTGCCGATCAGCGGGACGGAGATATATCCGGCCTGGTCGACGCTATATGTGTTGGTAATGCCTTCCTGCTCGAACACAGTCAGCCGGATGCGGTCGCCCGCGTCCAGCATGTAAGGCTTGTTGATGGCTACGTTGAACGCTGCCGGGGCCGGGCGGTAACTGGCGCAACCGCCCAGCGTCATGGAAACAACGCCGATGGCCACCAGAAAGATCTGCTTGCTGAACACGTCACGAACCCTAACAAACGTTGCGGAGAAGTTTTCTCGATTCTGTGCGGGATTATCAGTTCATTAGGGTTAATGGCTGGTAAAGTTTAGCAGCGGCAGACCGGTAACTGCACGCTGTGGTTGAATACTGCAACTTCTTAACCCGCTGGTTACCATGCGTCTTTACCATTATACCATTCGTATTGGAGTGTTCTGGAATGCCCGCGAGCTCTGTCGGAAACGATGTGGACATTGATATAGGCGCGTTGTTTGCCAGTTTGTGGCGCAACAAGCTGCGAATACTCGTCGGCTCGCTGGTTTTGACGGCACTGGCATTCCTGCTCATGTCATTGGTCTCGCCAAAATATCGCGCCGAGACCCGCATCCTCATCGAAACGGGTGAATCGGTTTTCACCCGGCCCGCAAATCAACAGGCGGATGACCGTCCGGTGCTGGATCAGGAGGGTATCAAGAGCCAGGTCGAACTCATAGGTTCATCGGACCTCTTAAAACGCGTTATCGTCAAGCTCGACCTCGCGAAAAACCCCGAACTCTCCGCTGGCGCTGAACCCTCGGCGCTGTCGCGTCTGTTTGGCGCTGTTGGTATCGGCAACAACCCGGATGAAGAGACGCGCGACGACTATATTCTCCAGTCCGTACGCGATCGCCTACTCGTTTATAACGTCGCGGCTTCGCGTGTCATTGTCATTCAGTTCTCCTCCAAGGATCCGACGCTCGCCGCATCGGTTGCCAACGCTATCGCGGACGAATATGTCGCCACGCAACAATCGGCGAAATCCCGGGCAAACACCGATGCAGCCGGCTGGTTGCAGCCGGAGATCGCCGACCTCAGCCAGCGCGTCAAGGATGCCGAGGCGAAGGTAGCGGCATATCGCGGCTCCTCGGACCTCCTGATAGGCCAGAACAATGCTGTTCTCGCCACCCAGCAGCTTTCAGAACTCTCCACTGAACTTTCGCGCGTACGGGCAAACAGGGCCGCAAGCGAGGCAAGCGCCCAGAGCGTCCGCGCTGCGCTGGCCAAGGGTGCGCCTGTCGAAACACTCCCAGCGGTCATGGCCTCGCCGCTGATCCAGCGCCTGCGCGAGCGTCAGGTACAGCTCAACAACGATATCGCCGATCTTTCCGCATCTCTGCTCAGCGGCCATCCCCGCATCCGGGCACTGCGTTCGCAGCTCGCCGATCTCAATAATCAGATCCGTCTCGAGGCTCGCAAGGTTCTTGGCAGCCTCGAAGCCGAAGCTGAAACTGCACGTTTACGCGAGAGCCAATTGACGAGCTCGCTCAATGAGTTGAAGACGCAATCTTCAAAAGCGGGCGAAGAAGAAGTGGAGTTGCGCGCGCTGGAGCGTGAAGCCACCGCCCAGCGGCAATTGCTCGAATCATACCTGACCCGCTATCGCGAAGCGTCGTCCCGCACGGATCGCGGCTATCTGCCAGCGGATGCGCGTATCTTCTCCCGCGCCGACAGGCCGATCGAGCCGTATTTCCCGAAGAAGATCCCGATGACAATTGCCGCATTTGTTGCATCGCTGCTGCTGCTCAGCATCATCACCTTGCTGCGGGCACTGTTCAGCGGACAGGCGCTTCGTCCGGCCAGTCCACAGGCAATCGTCGCGGAAGATATAACACCCCCGGTGGCCGTTCGCAGTATCCCTGAACCAGTCCAGCCTGTTGTGGAACCCACTCAGCCAGTGGCAGGGCCCGTCGCGCCCCTTGCCGCCGATATCCATGAAATGCCTGAAGAGCCGGCGGTCTCCGAAGCGAAAGAGCAGCTGGCGGAAATGGATACACTGGTTGCGCAGGCTCCAGCGGAAGCGCCGGCAATCCCCACTGGTCATTCGGGCATTGCGAATGTCGCGATGCGTTTGATGGCGAGCGGTGCAGCGCGCGCCGTGGTAGTCTCGCCGGAAGGCGATGAGGCGTCGGCCCTGACCATCCTGCTCGTGCGCGAGCTTGCCGACCGGGGCGTGCGGGTCATCCTCGTCGACATGACCGGATCGGGTGAAATCGGCCGTTCCATGCTGGACGACAAGAACCTTCCTGGCATCACAAACCTTCTCGTTTCGGAAAAGCATTTCAGCGATGTCATCCATCCGGACCACTATTCGCAAGCCGAGATCATTCCGCTCGGCAACCACGATCCATCAAAGGCCATGCAATCCGTTGGCCGTTTGCCAATGATTCTTAATGCCCTGCAGTCAGCCTATGATCTTGTCGTTGTCGATGCGGGTCCGGCGACTGTTGTCGAGCTGAAGCATCTGCTAGCCGACGGAACGGAACTCATCCTCGGCGTCGTCGACCCTGACGATCCCGACGTAGCCGCTACAGCCAAGGCTGTTTATGACGCGAAGCTGCTTGAGCCCGAATTGCTGACACCCTTCGAGAAAGAGCATCTGCGTCTCGATTCTGGCCGGATTGTACGTTCGGCCTAGCGTTTTCCAAAAAGACGCGAACGGGCTTTTTTCACGGCGGCCCAGACGGTTTCGTTTTTCTTGATACGGCGCACGAGCCCGCCGCGCGCACCGAGATATCCTGCGAACAGGCGGCCCTTCGTCGTGAGGCTGACGTCGGTGTCGTAGCTCTGCACCTCGAGATCGGACCAGCTTCGTTTATACGGTTCGTCGCCAATGCCAAAACTGTAAATCGCAAGGTCCGTCTCGCAACTGTCCAGAATGTCTTCGAAAAACAGGAACTCGCCGGGGCTGGCGCTGACCAGTTCATCCTCCGTGATGCCGATGAAATCGATGAACGTTTGTTTTCTCGCATAAGACTTGCCAAGAACCGCGCGATACTGCCCCGCCACTTCAAGTGCTTTGAGTTGGAAGCCTGGCATTGCCGACTGAACTTCGTGGGCGAACAGCTGCAGGAAGAATTCCATGGTTCCCGCCGGTTCATAGGTGTTCTTGATCCCAGCCTTTGCGAGCCGCGCTGCCTTGCACTCGAAATAGTTGTTCAGCATCGCGTTGGTCTCGACGGGAGTCGTGGCCGTCAGGATGCGATATCCCCCTGCCTCCTCGAACCGCCGCGTGTTCTGACGATGCTTCTTCTTCTTGCGTTTGGCATTGTGCCGGCCCAGCACGATTTCAAAATCCCGGTCCAGCGTGATACCCAGGCTGATATTGGCATTCTCGCGACTTTGCAGCTGCATCAGCGGATTTGCCCTGCCGTCAAGCTCATCCAATTGCCTCACAAGCGAGACAACGTCGATGTCCGGCCGCACCTTGTGCAGCGCTTTAAATAGAACAATGAGATCGGCCGCCGTAATTTGAGCATCAGCCGCCAGCGCCGGGAAGTTGCAATTGGCATGCGGCCCTCCGGGAAACGCGGCAATCCGGACGGGACCTCTTTTCACAACCTCCAGCGGCAAAAGGAAAATCGGCTTGTCCGCTTCATGTATTGCCGCGACAAGGCAGTCTGCGTTGACGCATGACTGCCAGAATGAAAACCAGTTGGCGGTTTGTGCTGGACCGGCAAGAAAATCTTCGCCCAGTTCATTCCACAATGCTTTGGCTTCAAGCGGTGCAATTATTTTTGCTTGTCGTGAAGTGATGGACATTCTTGCGTTCCATTGGAAGAGATGCGAAAGGCGGCGAGGTTTTGTTGATCAACCATATATAAACGTTTAAGTCGCAAGAGTTGATGAACAGAATCCCTTCGATATCTTCAAATAACGCGAATTGGTGAAGGAATGGTCCACGCGGCCGACTTGATACGAAAAGCCGTGATGAGACTGGCTTGGCATAGCGGCTTTGCCTCAAGCACACGCGACCGCTTTGGCGGGCTCGGTTCCATCATCATGCTGCACCGGGTACGTCCGGATTGTATCAGTCCGCTCGGCGTCACCCGTTCACTGGCGATCACGCCCATCTTTCTCGATCAAATCATTGTGTCGCTGAAATCCGAAGGCACGGAAATCGTCTCCATGGACGAGATGGCCGAGCGCGTCAAAGCTGGACTACCCGGCAAACGGCGCTTTGTTGCCATCACACTCGACGATGGCTATAACGACAACCTCAATCACGCCTATCCGGTTTTCCAGAAGCACAATGCGCCGTTCACAATATATGCGGCGCCAGGCCTGATCGAGGGTGCCGCGGTACTGTGGTGGGAGATCGCCGAAAAACTCATTGCCAAGGCAGATTCCATAAGGATCCCCGGCGGACCGGAATGGCGTTGCGGAACCCTATTTCAAAAGCGTGCAACTTTTCATGCCTTGATGCGCTATTTTTCGTACACGTTGACCGAGTTGGAGCAATTGCCGGTCCTTCGTGAAATGTGCGCCCAAGAGGGAATGATCTGCGGCGTGGCCGCCGATCAGGATGTCATGAGCTGGAAGGAAATGCGCCAGATCGCCAGCGATCCGCTATGCACGATCGGCGCGCATACGGTCCATCACTACAACCTTAAGAAATTGACTCCGGATATGGTCGCGCAGGAAATGCGCCTGTCCGCCGACATGCTGGAACAAGAACTCGGCAAGCGGCCGGCCCATTTCGCCTATCCCTACGGCTCTTCAAAAGCTGCAGGTCGCCGCGAAGCCGAGATAGCCGCGGCGGAAGGTTTTGTCTCCGCAGTCACGACAAGGCATGGCACCATCCACGCCGAACATCGGGCCAATATGTGGGCGCTGCCACGCATCTCCATCAACGGCCGCTTCCAGAAACTGGTCTACGCCAGGACGATGATGAGCGGCGTGACGACGCCAATCGCCAATGCGGGAAGGCGAGTGGTCCAGGCCTAGAGCAAGTTTAGGCACATTGTCGGCGCCTCCCCACAGGCGTATCCTCAATCAGCGTAGCTGGGAGATTGAGATGGATGATCGAACCGTGCGGATGGCGCTGGAGCGCCATTGGGATGCTTCGGACGCAAGCGATTTCAAGGTCGAACATGAAATCTACCGCGAGGACGCCGTGCTCTATTATCCTCAATCGGGAGAACGCATCCGAGGGCGGAAGAACATTCAAGAGAGCCGGTTCGTCCAGCCAAACAAGAAGCGTTTTACGATCCTGCGAATTATCGGTAGCGGCGATCTCTGGGTCACTGAATACGTACTCACCTATGACGGCGTACCGTCTTATGTGGTGAGCATCATGGAATTCCACGAAGGACTGGTGGAAAACGAAACGCAATATTTCGCCGATCGGTTCGACCCTGCGCCCTCACGCGCGCATCTTGTCGAGCGAGTATCAGGGTGAATTCTTCTTCGGCGCCTTTTCCATCCAGCTGATGATGAACATCGCCGGTACGACCCAAAGGAATCCTGTCCCGAAGAAATAGAGCAGGTGAACCCACGGACCGGAATTGCCAAGCAGCGCAACGGCAAAGATTGTTGCGACGATTGCGTAGACGCAGACGAGCGCCACGAGCAGAAATGTTCCGATGAGTTTCTTCAGCCTTACAGGCATTGCGCTATCCAGTCTTACAATTTCCGGCCATCCTCTAACGGTAAACAAAACTGCCGGAAAGCAAAAAAGCCATTGCGGTGATAAAAAGCTGGCCATTCCAAGCGGAGCGGCCAGCCTTTTCGCGGTAGTCCTAAAGCAGTTTTACGCTTGAGCAAAATCCTGGCTGATATTGGTAGACCCAGTGTGTCTTCGTGGTACTGCTGCTGGACACCCATTGGGTCATGCCCTGCAACGTGTCGAAGAGGAGTTTCGAACGTTCCGTCACCTTGTTGTTGAAAGCGCCACCATCGGATTTGACCTTGAAGGAAAGTTCGGCAATGGCAGGCTTTGCGGCAGTGCCGACATACCATAGCGTCAGCGAGAAATCCGCGTCCTTTGCGCCAAGGTCGCTATCGACACCGGTATAGGTACGCTCGGTAATATCGAGCTTGCCGACAAGACTCAAAATATCCTTCGTCGGCAGATTGAGTGATGCAATGCCCGGGAAGAGGCTGGTTACATCATCCAGACTGTTCAGTTTTTTCGTCGCAGCCAGCGGTTCTGTCGTCGAGTGCGAGAAAGTTTCCTTGAAAGGCGGCACGATGTCATCTTCGAGCTTGGTCTTGGCTCTGGAAACACTACCGCTGACATCAGCGGCCGCGGCCGTCGACTGACTGGACGAGCGGAATTTGAGCGTGATTTCACTGGCCGCATCGTCGCCGCGTGTACGTAGCATGTAGCCCGACGCATTCAGGTCGCAGGTGCCGGGCGAGTCATAAAAGCGCACGGTGCGCGTTTCATCTTCGGTGAACTTGCCATCAACGCTGCGATCGAAATTTGCTGTCTTCAGTTGGGCTTTCAGATCAGTCAGGAACTGATTGGCAACTGTTGCGGGTTGCTTGTCGAAGAGGGATGGAGTGAGCAGGATCTTGTATTCCTTGCTCGCCAACACGTCTGCAGCCTGAGCAGCACAGGTGACATAAATGACGGCGGCAGCAGTGCCGGCTGCGATTTTCAACCAATTAAACATCATAACCTCTCAGATTAAAGGGATATTGCCGGGCACGATGCCAGGCGCAATATTGCTCTGGCAGTGTGGCGAATAAGCGATGACGCCTTCGTGACGGCGCAGACCTGGACGCGACGGCGTGTCGCGTGAACTGCGCTTGTCATGCAACCGCTTATGCTGCACCTATCGGCGCAATAAGGAGCGTCTTGCATGGCTGCCAATACACTATCCCAAGGCACGATTGTCTCGGTTCAGGACCGCGAAGCGCGCAACCGCCAATATATCCGCATCTGGCTTTATCTGGTGCTGATCGTCCTGGCGACCATCGTGCTTGTCGGGGGTGCAACGCGGATGACGGGCTCCGGCCTTTCCATCACCGAATGGAAGCCTATCCATGGCATCATACCGCCGTTCGGCCATGATCAATGGATGGAGGAGTTCGATAAATACCGGCAGATCCCGCAATATCAACAGCTGAACAAGGGCATGAGCCTTGCGGAGTTCCAGCAAATCTTCTGGTGGGAATGGGCGCATCGCTTTCTCGCGCGGGGCGTCGGCTTTCTCGTGGCCGTACCGCTCGCGTTCTTCTGGCTCACCGGCAGGCTGGAGCGCCGGTTGAAGCCGCGCATGATCTTCATTCTGGCGCTCGGCGCTCTGCAGGGTGCTGTCGGCTGGTGGATGGTCGCATCGGGGCTGGTCGACCGAGTCGACGTCAGCCAGTACCGGCTCGCCACGCATCTCACGCTCGCCTGCATTATTTTCGCGGCGGTCATGTATGTCGCCCGGGGCCTTGCCGTCTATTCCGAAGCGCCGGCCAATCGCCAGATTCAGCGTTTTGCTGGCTGGTTCGTGCTCTTTGTCTTCATCCAGATTTATCTCGGAGCGTTGGTCGCTGGCCTTGACGCAGGCCTTTCCTATAATACCTGGCCGCTGATGGACGGGTCAGTCATTCCCGGCGATCTCTTTCCGATCCAGCCGATCTGGCACAATCTCTTCGAAAGCCCGAAGACAGTGCAATTCGTGCATCGCTGCTTTGCCTATTTCGTGTTGATCGTGGCCATCTGGCAGGCTGTATCGACTGTCCGGCAAGCCCCCGGTACCACCCACGCACGCCGCGCCGTGCTTCTTGTTGTTCTGGTAACCTTGCAGGCGGCGATCGGCATCACGACGCTGTTGCTGCAGGTGCCGATCGGTCTCGGGCTGCTGCATCAGTTCTTCGCCATCGTCATACTCGGGTTTTCCGTTGCCCATTGGCGCGCGACCAAGGGCGCTTATCCGCGTGAGACGGAAGTCGTCGCTGAGCGCTAGGTATCGCGTGCCCAAAGCTGGGGCACTTCCTTGTAGGTGTGAATTACACTGTCGGCGTGGACCAATATCAAACCGTCAGATTGCGCCTGCGTTATCAGCATCCGGTCGAAGGGATCTGGATGCGACCATGCGAGTTGTCCCGCAAGTTCTGCATGATGCGGCGATATGGAGTGCGGTAAAAAGCCATTTCGCTCGATGGCTGCATGGGGCGAGCCGGAAAATCGCAACTTGCCCTTGGCGCTTTTGATGGCAATTTCCCAGATCGACGCTGCGCTGATGTAGATCTGGTTGTCAGGATTGGCAATTGCGTCGCGGGTTACAGAGCCGAGTCTATCGGCGCCCTCATCCCACCAGAGAAGAACATGTGTGTCGAGCAGCAGCTGCATTACAATGTATCATCATTGAACAGTGCTGCGATCTCCGGATCTAACGCGTCGAAGTCTTCGGCAATATAGGAAATCCCGAGCGCATGAGCAGGCTTGCGCGGCTCCTGCTGTTTCGGCAAAGGGCCGAGTTTTGCGAGCGGGATACCATTCTTCGCAATGATCACCTCTTCGCCGGATGCCGCACGATCCACCAAACTCGAAAGGTTGGTCTTCGCGTCATAGAGATTGATCTGGTTCACAATTCTCTCCTTGACCAAGTAGACCAAAGGTACCATGGACACACCACTTGGTCAACTTGGTCAAGGAGGCTTTAAATAGTCTGGAGCACACGCCGGATTGCCTCTGCCACGCCGAGGCTGCGCTTCGACTCGTCAAAATTCTCGTCCTCGTCATGCCACGAGGCAGAGAGGCCCGCATGGGTCATGCCGAAGCCCAGAATGGTTTTTATATCGCGCCCGAACGCGAGTGAGAACGTCTGCGCCATCTTCGCGATGCGGCTTTCGCTTTGGCGCAGATCGTCGCGATCCAGCGGGTTGTAGAACATGTTGGCGGTATCATACATCGGATCGCCGATCAGCCCCTTGGGATCGATTACCAGCCAGCCGCGTTTGCTGTGCAGAATGTTCTCGTGATGAATATCGCCATGCAGCAGCTGAGTATGGCTGTGATCGCTCAGCAGCCTGTCCGCGATGGGCGCGACCTCGACGAACAGGCTGTCGATGCCCTTCTTCCTGTCCGCTTCCGCCTTCTTGAAGAGACTGGAATATTGCTCGCGCAATTGCACGAAATCATGCGGGTTTTCTGCGGCCTCGTATGGCTTGGCGATCAGCCGGGTCATGACATCTACGTAGATCGACGTCGCCGCTTCATCGCCATTCTCATTGAGATGATCGAGCAGTGTGCGCTTGCCGCCATATTCGAGCAGCAGATTGTTGTCCTGTAGCGCTAACAGCCGCACGCACCCGTTGCCGCCGTGCCAATCGAGATAATGCGCGCCGCGCAATTCTTCCTGTATACCGACTGGAGTCAGCTGCTTGATTACAGCCTGTTCGCCGTTTTCGAGCCGCACCATGATGATCCGGCTCGTCGGCGTTTCGGTGAACAGTTTGGGCGAGGAGACTTCCCATTCGGGCGGGAAAGTCTCCGGAAACACGTCAGCCATGGGAAACCTTGGAGACCTCAGCCTGATAATTGCAGATGTCCATCGGGGTGAAGTTATCGATGGTCTCCCAGCATCAAGTCCAGATTCTGCACAGCTGCCCCCGACGCACCCTTGCCGAGATTGTCGAGGAGGGCGACCAGATTGACCTGTGCTGAGCCTTCGGTTCCGAAAACGTAGAGTTTCATGATGTCCGTATCGCGTAGCTCTTCCGGATCGAGGCGGGGCAACATGGCGCTTTCGGCCAGCGGCACCACCTGCACGATGTTCTGCCCCTCATAATGGGCGCTGAGCGCTGCATGGATATCCACCATTGATGGATTGCCATCCAGGTCCGCGGTAAACAGCGGCACCTGCACGATCATACCCTGCGCAAAACGGCCGACGCTAGGCGAAAAGATCGGCTTGCGATCCAGATGCCCATGCACCTGCAACTCCGGCACGTGCTTGTGCTTGAGCGGCATTGCATAAAGGAAATGGTTTGCGTCGATATGATCAGGCGCATCCGGATTTTCCATCTGCGCGATCATCTGCTTGCCGCCGCCGGTATAGCCGGAGACCGCATTGACCGTGACCGGATAATCCCCGGGCAGGATGCCCGCATCGCGCAAGGGTCGAACCAGCGAAATAGCGCCGGTCGGATAACAACCGGGATTGGCGACAAGCCTTGCGCCCTCGATCTTCTGGCGCTGTGCGCGATCGAGTTCGGCAAAGCCGTACGTCCAATCCGGATGCACGCGGTGCGCGGTCGAGGTGTCGATGATCTTCGTCGAGTTGTGCCCTTCGAGAATCGATACGGCTTCCTTCGACGCATCGTCGGGCAGGCAAAGGATGGCGACATCCGCTTCCTTGAGAAAGTCCGCGCGCATATCCTTGTTGCGCCGCTCGGCTTCCGGAATCGAAAGAACCTCGAGATCATCACGGCCTGCAAGCCGAGTACGGATCTGCAGTCCTGTCGTGCCGTGTTCGCCGTCGATGAAGATTTTCGGTTTCATGAGGATGTCCTTGGGAAGCTTGAAATTCAGATAGTTGGCGCGGGAACCCGATTCAATGTCTTAGCTTCGTCGATCCTTCTTTTCTGCAAGAATACCAAGGTAATACATCGCGATTGTGGCACCCGCGATCGCCGTCACGTCCGCGTGGTCATAGGCAGGCGCAACTTCAACCACATCGGCACCGACAATGTTGAGTTCCGTCAAGTGCCGCAGCACCGAGAGGATCTTCGCCGAAGACGGTCCTCCTGCGACCGGTGTGCCCGTACCCGGCGCGAAGGCCGGATCCAGACAGTCGATGTCGAAGGTCAGATACACCTTTCTGCCTGCTGTCCGGGCAATGATCTGCTTCGCGATGTCCGCTGCGGACATTTCCTCAACCTCGTAACCGTAGAGGATCTTCAATCCGCAATCGTCGGGAGCATGGGTGCGAATGCCGACCTGTATCGAATGAGCAGGATCGATGATGCCATCGCGCGCGGCGCGGCCAACGAACGATCCATGATCGATACGCTTGCCGTCATCGTACCAGGTGTCCTGATGCGCATCGAACTGTACCAGCGCTACGGGGCCATGCTTGGCCGCATGCGCCTTGAGGATCGGCCACGTCACGAAATGGTCGCCACCGAGCGACAGGAGGAACGCGCCGGACTTGATGATCTTTGAGGCTTCCCGCTCGATTGTCGCCGGGGTCTTCTGGTGATTGCCGTAGTCGAGCAGGCAATCGCCGTAATCTACGACCGCCAGATCGGCAAACAGATCGCGCTGGAACGGATATTGCGGATCGTTGTCGAAAATCGCCGAAGCCCGCCGTATCGCCTGCGGGCCGAACCGCGCGCCGGGCCGGTTGGAAACGGCAGCGTCGAACGGGATGCCCCAGACGACCGCCTCGGCACCATTCAGGTTCTTCGTATAGCGCCGGCGCATGAAGGAGAGGGCGCCCGCATGGGTTGGATCAGTCGCCGCGCTGGTCAGATTGCGCGCTGTAAAGGCATGGTCGATGGACTTCGATGGCATGGATCTGGCTCCGGGGGAAATTTCATGCACGATGTTTATCTCCCCCTTGGTGGGGGAGAAAGGATTTTCTTCGATTTAGCCTCTCTGCTAAATCCTTAGAAAATCCAAGAGAGGGGGTAGTGTGAAGATTGCAAATCCCCTCTCTGGCGATTTCTAGCACTTAGCCAAGAAGCTAAGATGCTGAAATCGCTTTCTCTCCCGCAAGGGGAGAGATAACCGGACATCAAATGCTGAGAGACTCTCTTCGGCGCAACAAAAAAGCGGACCCGAAGGCCCGCTTTCTGTTCGTGTCCGTATGAAGCGATATTAGCGCTTCGAGAACTGGAACGAGCGACGGGCTTTCGCCTTGCCGTACTTCTTGCGTTCGACGACGCGGCTGTCGCGTGTCAGGAAGCCGCCCTTTTTCAGAACGCCGCGCAGTGCGGGTTCGAAATAGGTGAGGGCCTTGGAGATACCGTGACGAACGGCACCAGCCTGACCGGACAGACCACCACCGGCAACGGTAGCGATAACGTCGTACTGGCCGGCGCGGTTGGCAGCAACGATAGGCTGCTGCAGGATCATCTGCAGAACCGGACGGGCGAAATACTTGCCGTATTCCTTTTCGTTGATGACGATCTTGCCGGAACCTGGCTTGATCCAGACGCGGGCTACCGCATCCTTGCGCTTGCCGGTTGCGTAGGCACGGCCCTTGGCATCGAGCTTCTGGACATGAACCGGTGCAGCTGCCTGCGTCGGGGCGACGGCAGAGGTACCGAGTTCTGCGAGCGAGTTGAGCTCAGCCATTCTTATGCGCTCCTTTTGTTCTTGGAATTCAGCGCGCCAACGTCGAGGACTTCAGGTGCCTGAGCTTCATGGGGGTGGTTGGAACCGGCGTAAACGCGCAGGTTCTTCATCTGGCGACGGCCGAGCGGGCCACGGGGAACCATGCGCTCGACAGCCTTCTCAACGACGCGTTCCGGAAACCGGCCTTCGAGCAGCTGACGGGCAGTGCGTTCCTTGATGCCGCCGGGATGGCCGGTGTGCCAGTAATAAACCTTATCGGTAAATTTCTTACCGGTGAGCGCAACCTTGTCGGCGTTGATGATGATGACATTGTCGCCATCGTCTACGTGCGGGGTGAAGGTTGCTTTGTGCTTGCCGCGCAGGATGTTGGCGACGATGGAAGCAAGACGGCCGACGACGAGACCTTCGGCGTCGATCAGGATCCACTTTTTCGTCACATCTGCCGGCTTCTGTGTGAAGGTAGCCATTGTGTTCGTCCTTGAGATCATCCTTCATAAAAGAAGGCTTTTCTTGTTGCTTGGGTTATGCGGAATCTTGAATTTCCGCATAACAATGAAAAACGGCGGGAGAACCCACCGCAGTCGAGGGTTTCAATAAAGGCGCCGGGCGCTCGCGTCAAGTGACGATTTCCGTGTCATATCATAAATAACATAGCAAATACAGGTACTTATTAAAAAGGTATTATATTACCACATAATTTTGGCACTATTTGACCGCTGGAAGAATGGGGGCTGTAGCGACCAGCAGAAGTCTGACTCGTTTGCAGGTGAGTTTGACTCGATCCGGCGAGAAGGCTGACTCAAGCCTCATTTTTCATGCAGAGCAGGTTCGCAATACTCGATCAGCAATTCGGTGAGGACCCGTATCTTCCGTGCGGGATGCTGACCTGGCGGGCGGATGACATATGCACCTGCCGGGGGTGGTGGATAACGCGTCATGACCGGCACGAGCGCGCCGGAGGCTATATAGTCATGGGTAAGGCAATCGGGCAGGTAAGCGATCCCGAGTCCTGCTGTTGCGGCGGCGACGAGAGCTGTGCCGTTGTCGGCCTTGAAGCGCCCCTGCGGACGAACCGTGATGATCTTGTCGCCATCCATGAGTTGCCAGGCTTCGGTACCCTGCATGAGGGCCTCATGAGCGACGAGCTCCTCCGGCGTTTCGGGCGACCCATGCGCCTTGATGTAGTCCGGGCTCGCGACGAGCTTCCCGTAGATCGGTCCGACGCGTCTTGCGATCAAGTTGGAGTCCTGAAGATAGCCAACTCGTATCGCACAATCGTAACCCTCTGTGATGAGATCGACGAACCGATCACTGTAGCAGGTTTGAATTTGGAGCTGGGGGTGGCGTCGCGCCATTTCCGCGAGGATGGGAGCGAAGTGGGTCTGCCCGAAAGAGAGCGGCACAGCAACGCGCAAGCGGCCACGAAGATCACCGGCGGGTAGGATCGTCTCCCTGGCCACGTCGATCTCGGCGGAGACTCTTGCTGCATAGTCTCGAAACGTGGCCCCGGCTTCTGTGAGAGCAGCCCCCCGGGTCGTTCGTGCAAGCAGCTGGACGCCAAGTTCCTCTTCAAGCCGGAAGAGCCGACGACTGACGATCGACTTGGAGACGCCGAGCCGGAGCGCAGCGGCCGAAACTCCTCCAGCATCAGCAACTTCTACGAATGTCCGTAGCTCTTCGATATCCAATTCAGCGTTCCCCATTTCGCGACACAGCTTACCACAAATGGACACTACCGCATCGTGTCTGGGAACGGCAATGTCCCTTTTAGGCAACGTCGCCGCTGGCGCATGTCTTTCCGCAAACCAATCTCACTAACAACGACAGCATAGGAAGTAGTAATGACCTTTCGTAACGGCCTTGATTCTCTTCTACGTCCCGAAGACTCCGTACTTGTTCTGATCGACCACCAGCCCTACCAGCTCGCGAACCTCAACAGCCACGATCCGCATGCGGTGGTCAATAATTCGACGGCCTTGGCAAAGGCCGCCAAAGCCTTCAACGTCCCCACCATCCTGACGAGCGTGATCGCCGATAGGGGCGGTTTCCTCTTTCCGCAAATAACCGATGTGTTCCCCGGCCAGGAGGTCATCGACCGGACGTTCATCAACACCTGGGAAGACAAGAAGGTGGTGGACGCGGTCAAGGCGACGGGCCGCAAGCAGCTGATCATCGCCGGCCTGTGGACTGAGATCTGCGTCGCCATGCCGGTGATCCAGGCGCTCGGCGAAGGCTGGGATGTGACGGTCATCACCGACGCCTCGGGAGGGACTTCGGTCGAAGCGCACGAAGTCGCCATCCAGCGCATGATCGCGGCGGGCGCGAACATGATGACCTGGCTGGCGCTGGCGTCGGAATGGCAGCGGGATTGGGCCCGGACCGAGCACGCCGCAGAGTTGACGGACGTGCTCAAGCAGCATGCCGCTGGAAGCGGCATCGCGTATCTTTGGGAGCAGCAGCTGCTCAACACGCCGGTGCCTGGCACCGCGGGCTGATCTGGGCGGGGGGTGCAGAGGTTTTCGAGCGACGTTGCGAAAAGCGGATGGCTTCTCGAACCTCGTCACCCCCTCTCGGTAATGGAGCGGCCCCCTTATCGGCCGGAGGCGTCACTTCACAGCGACGACAACCTTCCCCTTCGCACGACCTGTCTCGACGTACTCCAACGCTTCATTGGTCTTCCCGAACGGGAAGATCCGGTCCACCACCGGTCGTATGATACCTGCCTCGATCAGCGAGGTGATCTGACCAAGCTGCGCGCCGTTGGCCGTCATGAAGTGGAAGGAATAACTGATGCCTTGGCGTTTCGATTTTCTCCTGATGCCCAAACTCAAAAGGCGCATGACCAGTCGCAGCGGCCAGCCGAAACCATTTTCTTTTGCGAAATCCGGGTCTGGCGGACCGGAAATCGAAATCAGCTTCCCGCCCGGCTTCAGCACGCCAACGGATTTCTTAAGAGTGTCTGTGCCAAGGCTGTTCAGTACGACGTCGTAGTCCCGCAGGATCTCCTCGAAATTGTCCTTCTTGTAGTCGATCACGACATCTGCACCGAGGCTTTTGACGAGATCAATATTTACCGTGCTTGTGGTTGTCGCCACATGCGCTCCGAGATGCTTGGCAAGCTGGATCGCGATTGTACCCACGCCGCCCGAGCCCGCATGGATCAGGACCTTCTGCCCCTTCTGCAAGTTGGCCCGCTCGACAAGCACCTGCCATGCCGTCAGGGCGACAAGTGGAATCGATGCGGCCTCTTCCATGGTCATGTTCTTCGGCTTCATCGCCACATCGGCCTCGTCCATGGCGATATACTCGGCAAATGTCCCGATGCGATCCTGCGTCGGACGTGCATAGACATTGTCACCGGGCTTGAACCGCCGGACCTTGGCCCCGACCCGGACCACGACGCCCGCCACATCGTTGCCGAGGATCAACGGAAGGCGATATGGCAGGATAAGCTTGAACTCTCCATCTCTGATCTTGGTGTCCAGAACATTCACACTGGCGGCGTGAATCGCCACCATCACATCATTCTCCCGCAGCTCTGGCTCCAGACTTTCCGTGAAACGCAGTGACCCGCCTTTCACATAGCGATCGATCAGGAATGATTTCATAAGAACTAACTTTCGTCTCTATAGTAGGCCGGCGAAGCCGGACAGCGACGCTGTCTCACGCGGGAAGCCGGCTGAATTTCCGCAAGTTCTTGTCTACGAAAGACTCCGGCAGGAAGCGGCGTATAAACCGGACTTGCGCCGCTGCTTTACCTGCAGTGTAGCGTCTTTTGGGCAATATCGCATTGGCGGCCCTTACCACCGCTGCGGCGACCACCTCGGGTGCGTCACCCTTTTCGATGACGTCGCGCATCTGTTGCTCTGCGTAGGCGCGAATAGTCTCATAGACGGGAAGCGGCTGGTCCGGCCGGGTGATGTTCTCCTCGAAGGATGTGCGGGTCGCACCTGGCTCGACAAGCACAACGCGGATGCCCTGGGTTCGAACTTCGTGGTCGAGAGATTCCGAATAGCCCTCGATGGCGTGTTTGGTCGATGCATAGAGGGCATTATAGGGAGCGGGAATGAGGCCGAGTATCGAACTCAGGTTGATAATTCGCCCCTTCTGCTGGCGTCGCATCGCGGGCAGGACTGCATTTGTCATTCGCAGGACGCCGAACACGTTTACGTCGAACACGGCCTTCGCTTGAGCCGCCGAAGACTCTTCAGCGCCGCCGAGCAGCCCGATCCCGGCATTGTTGACCAGAAGATCGATCTGTCCGGTGCGGCTTAAAACGTCATCGACCACCGCCTGTACCGATGCGTCATCGGTTACATCGCAGATGAGCATCGTGATGCCGTCCGGGGTATCGGACATCGGTTTTCGGCTTGTGCCGAATACGCGATAGCCATCGCGCCGCAGCGCCTTTGCCGTTACCAGCCCGATGCCGGAGGAAGCGCCCGTTACGAGGGCGATGCGGGTGTGTGTCTTGCTCATTGCCTTTTTCTTTCATTTTGTCGTGGAACATCTATGCATAATCAGTTACTATGAATTTAGTAGTAAGTCACTATCAAAAAGATATCGACATGAAAAATCTTTCGAACCAGCCATGCCTGATCGCCCGAAGCCTCGCGCTTGTGGGGGATGCATGGAGTATGCTGATCATGCGGGACGCCCATACGGGCCTCACTCGCTTTGATGAATTCCGCAAGAGCCTCCAGATCGCGCCGACGATGCTGACGGCGCGGCTTTCGGCTCTGACTGAAGACGGACTACTGGAGAAACGCCGCTATTCCGACCGTCCACCACGGGACGAATATGTGCTGACGGAAGCCGGCCGAGACTTTCTGCCTGTCCTGTTTGCGATCGGCGCGTGGGGACGCAAGCACCGCGGCGGGGGCGACGTGACCCGGTTCTTCGACGCCGAGACAGGAACGGAGATCGATCCGGTCACCATCGACCGCGAGACCGGCGCTCCGGTCGGAACGCGTGCCATTCGCACTGTCCTGCCAGGCTAGCCAGTTTATGTTAAAAAATGTGCAATTTTGCGCTGTGATTAAACTTTAGACGAATTGTCAATCTGCAGCGGGCCGCAGAGATTGGGGAGCATTATCCCAAAGGAATTTGCGCCCGATGAATTTCAAACATTTATTGCTTGTCCCGATCATTGCTCTTGCCGCCTGCGATGGTTCCGACTCGTCCGCGCCGCCCGCACCGGTCGTGCAGACATCCGACAGCACCTTTGCCGATGCTGCCAATGCGCAGCTTGCTGCGCTGAATGACAAAGTTACCAGCCTCAGTACAAAGCTCGCTGACTCCCAGACGAAACTCGACCAACTCAACGGTCGGATTGGTTCCACAGATGCCGAGATTGGCCCGGTTACGGCCAAAATCGATGCGCTTGCCGCGCAAGTCAAAGGCCTTGGCGAAACCGCAAACACCGCGAGCGAGATCATCTCACGCCTCTCCGGCGATGGGACGAAGGAAAAACCGGGCGAGATTGCCAAGGCGGCCGACGATGTTGCCAGGCTCATCGGAGACAAGGCGGAACCGGCGACGATTGCCGCTGCACAAAAGCGGCTCCAGGACCTTAAGGACAGGCTTTCAACTGCGACGACAGACCTGGGCAACGCGCAAAACCAGTTAGCGCTGCTGGCCGGGGAGGGTACCTCCGAAAAACCGGGGATCGCCAAACTCGTATCGCTCCTGTCGGCACTCGATTCGAAAGACGATTCCGGCGCGATCCAGAAGGCCAGAACCAAACTCACCAAGCTCACGGACGATGCCAACGAGATCGCCGGTATCCTGGACGATGCAGAGCAGCGACTGGCAAAGCTGAACGGTGACGGTACCGAAAAGGACCTCGGAGACATCGGCAAAGCCTTGGCGAAACTCAAAATAGTGGAGGACGCGGTCAGGGCGGCCGAGGACAGGTTGGCCGCGTTGTTGGGCAATGGAACCGAACAGAACCCGGGAACGATCGCCAAGGCGCGAGAGGAACTCGTCGCGCTCACGACCAAGAGCGACACCTTGCGGGAAACCATCAAGCTGCAGACGGCGCGGGCGGAGGCGGTCACTCTGAACGCGCAAGGGAAGGTCAAGGAGGCGGCGGCGGTTCTCAAGGAAGTAGGACTAATATCTGAAGCTGCTGCAATATTCACCCGCGTCGGCATGGATGAGGAAGCCTACAAGCTCTACGCGCCGGAGGATTATGTGGTTGAGGATCCGAACACTTATATGGCGTCCGGGATCGATGGTTTAGCGAAATTGTCGCTCGAATCCTCAATGGTCAACGAGATCTCCTCCGTGAAGCGGCATTCGATGTCCATCCGCGGAGAAACAGTCTGGTTCACGGCCAGGGCCGGGCACCTCATTGCCTATACGCCCAAAAGCGAGGCCAAAGGAATGCGGGTCGCGAAGGCCTCGATTTTCTATACCTCCTATACCCGCGATGATCTGCCGAAGGAAAAACGCCCAGTCACCTTCTTCTTCAATGGCGGGCCGGGCTCGGCCTCGATCTGGCTGCACTTGGGGTCCTGGGCGCCGCAGCGTCTGATATCCAATGCTCCGGAAATACCCGAAAAGTACAAGAGCACAAAACCACAGCAATTTGACAAAGTTGACAATGCCGAGACACTGCTCGACCAGACAGACCTGGTCTTCTATGACCCTGTGGGGACAGGTCTTTCACAGGCTATCAGTCCGAACAAGAACAAGGATTTCTGGCAAGTCGACAAAGATGCCGGCGTGCTGAGGGATTTCGTCACGCGCTATACTAACGTCTATAACCGCCAGGCCTCACCGAAATACCTCTACGGCGAATCCTATGGTGGCATCCGCACGCCCATCGCCGCCTATCTTCTCTTGCAGGCGGGGACGGCGGATTATGAACACGATCCTTCCGGCATTAAGCCATCCGTTCTTGCAGGCTTCGTTCTAAATTCGCCTATTCTCGACTATTCCACAGATTGTGGCCAATCACAGACACGCTCTTGCGCCGGATATCTGCCATCCTATGCGGCCGTGGCAGACTTTCACAAAAAAGCGAAGGTGCGCGGGGATAAGGAGACGATAGGGGAGTATTTCGAGGCATCGATAAAATTCACGGCCGAAACATTCGCGCCTTTTGCCGATAGATTTTCACGCCCTGCAGCGCCTCCCGGTGGGAAATCGAAAAAAATTCCATGGCTGCCCACTCTTGAAGCCATGGATGGCGGCAAAGCCCTTTTGACGGACATCGAGACAAGACTTGGAATTCTCCGCAAGGTCTGGGAACCGGATTCGCTGCTCAATGTCGAGATATTCCGGAAGAATTTGCTGCAAGGCCAGTATTTATCAGGTTTCGATGGGCGCATGTACACGCCATCAACCAGTTACGACGCGGATGATTACCTTGACGATGCTTTTCCAAACCAATTCCGTACGATGCGGGCCGATTATTTGAACTACAAAAATGACTCAACCTATACTTCCGGTCTAGAAGGCTTCCTCGGCAAATGGGATTACAAACGGCCATTTACAACATCCAATGCTGCGACGAGCCTGCCGGAGCTGACGAATATATCAACGCTTGCACCGGGCACCAAAATGCTGATCGTCGGCGGCTATCACGATATCAGAACAGCGCTCTACCAGACTGACCTCGATTTGAAGAGCGTCAATCTTCAGGACCGGATAGAGGTCAAGAAGTTCATAGGCGGCCATATGACATACAATACGGAGGGATCGCGTGCGCCGATGAAAGCAGCGCTCGACGCCTTCTATGCAGCACCGCCCTATGCGCCGCCGGCAGCGCCCGTCACGGCCACCATTGTTTCAGGAGCTCTCCAATGAAATCCGTTTGTCTGGCGCTTGCCGCTCTGCCGCTCCTCGGCCTGTCCAGCATTGCCTCGGCAGGGGTGATGCATCCAGGCACCGCAGCAATATCCGCCCCGCCAATTTTGCTTCGTGTCTCCGAGGAGTTGGGAACGCCTCCACCTGATGCGCCCGGTGTCATTCCTCCCGAAATCACACCTGAAAACATGCAGCGATTATTTGATGCTGATTTGCGTGACCGGTTTGATTCTGCAACTGGCGCGAACGGAATTCTGACCGCACAAGCAGCAAATGATGCCGGTTGGGGCTTCGCGGCCGATCACTTCACCGAGATCGATCGCGACCATGACGGCTACGCCACTTTCAGCGAGGTCCAGACCTTCTTCGATGCTCGCTCGCCCCTGCCTGCCGCCAGAGTAAGAGCTGCGGCAAAGGTGCAGGTTGTGGAGTAGACAGCCAGGCAGGCGGGAACCGGGTGAAGACTGCAAGGTTGTTTGGTGAAGAGTAGCTTATTGCGAAGGTACGGGGCGGGGCGGGATCGAATAGGTCGACGTTGCGTGTGCCACGAGTTCGCTTGTCGAACCGCTTGTCATGGAAATCTCGACAATCGCCAGACGCTTGCCGAGTTTGAGGATTGTGGCTTTGGCATCGACAGGTCCCGATTCCGGTTTGCGCAGGAAATTGATATTGAGGTTCGTTGTCACGGCGAGGGCCACCGGACCGATCTGCGCGAGGATCGCCACATAGGCGGTGATATCGGCAAGCGCGAATAATGTGGGCCCGGAGACCGTCCCACCCGGTCGCAAATGCCGGTCTGACGGATTGAGCCGCATGGACGCAAAACCTTCGCCGGCGTCAGTTACCGTGAAGGCCATTCCTTCCGCATTCACCTGTGGAAATTCGCGTTCCAGAAAGGAAGTCAACGCCTCTACGTCCATCGCTACAGCCATAAAATCCATCCCTCGCTGTTTTTTCTTTACACTTAACTGTTATTCTAGGGTCAGGATTCATTAATATGATCGAAATGGCGCCTGAAACGGCAAAAAGATGCGAGGAGAGCTGGGAAGGGCGGGGTCTTTCCCCCGGCCGAGCAGCTCGACACTGCAGCTTGCAGCCGTTTCGGCGTCCGCAGGATGGCCTTCTACCATTTCGACCAGATCAATGAATCCTGACCCTAATCGCTCCTATTTCTGCATCGTCTTTTCAAGACGGAGGACGTTATGAAACCGCCTGGATTGGTCGCAGCATGCTGCGTTTTCGCGCTTGCCTATGCGGGAACTATCGCGACACAGAGGACAACAACCCCGATACAAGCTGTTGAGACATTCAGTCTGCCGGAGCGGCCGGTGCCTCTGACGGAGGATACGATCAAACGTTTCCTTTTCGGATTTGCACCCGTGGCCGCGACAGTACGTGAAGTGGACGGCAGGGGGGAGGCCGCGGAGCGAACCGCTATCCTCGATGTCAAAGCAGCAGAATATGGTTTTGCCAGCTTCTCGGACTGGGTGGATACAACCAATACGATCATGGTGACCTATCACTGGGCGACCAACCCCGATCCGCGTGCCGAAGTGGACAAAGCGATCGCCGCAATTCCCGCCATGCCAAATCTTTCCGATCAGGAAAAGTCCGATATGATCGCTGGATTGAAAACCGGGCTTGCCAAGGTCGAAAATGCAAAACCGACGCCGGAGAACATGGCGATTGTTCAGAAGCATTTGCGCACGCTAAAGCCATTCTATGAACTTTGGGCGGCGCCGCCTGGATAAACGGAAAACAGGGTATGCGTGCCGATGCAGGAACATGACTATTATTCCGACGACTATATTCGCGAGATATTATCTTCGGTAAAAACCATCGCCTTGACCGGCGCTTCGCCAAACGAAATGCGGCCGAGTTTTTCGGTGATGAGATTTCTTCTCGGCCAAGGATATCACGTCATACCCGTCAATCCAGGACAGGCGGGAAAGACCATTCTTGGCCAACAGGTCTATGCACGGCTCGCCGACATTCCTGAGCCGATCGACATGGTGGATGTCTTCCGCAACTCGTCTGCCGTTCCGGGTGTGGTCGATGAGGCCTTGGCGCTCGAACCGCTGCCGCGTGTGATCTGGACTCAGCTCGGTGTTTGGGATGAGGCTGCGGCGCGCAACGCGGAAGCAGCCGGGATCCAGGTGGTCATGAACAGGTGCCCGGCCATCGAAATTCCCCGGCTCGGCATGCGCGTCTAGGATGGGCATTTTCCGTTCGCTCAGTTCATTTTCGTCGAGCACTGAAAATGAAATGCCTGGGTGCCGTTCCGGTGCACGAGTTGAACGCTTTTAGGCGATTCTTATGCAAGAAGTGCCGATTCCCATGCACGAAACCCCGAAAACGGCATAAGAAACTCAATCGCCGGCTGTAATTAGATTGTCCTTGGTTGCGAAAATGCGCACTTGGCCCCAGCGTCGCAATCCCATAGCCTTGCAGGAAGGTTGGCAACAGGAGGACAAACATGGCGCATCGGGCCCCCGGAATCGAAACATTGGCGGTCCACGCCGGCGCCAGGCCCGACCCGGAAACGGGCGCGCGGGTGACGCCGATCTATCAAACAACGGCGTTCGTCTTCGATGACGCCGATCATGCTGCGTCCCTTTTTGGACTGAAGGCATTCGGCAATATCTACAGCCGAATCACCAATCCAACCAATGCGGTACTCGAAGAACGTGTCGCGGCACTTGAAGGTGGAACTGCTGCGCTAGCAGTTGCATCCGGTCACGCGGCACAATTTCTGATATTCCATACATTGATGCAGCCTGGGGATAACTTTGTCTCGTCGGACAAGCTCTACGGCGGGTCCATCAACCAATTCGGCCAGTCATTCAAGTCCTTCGACTGGCAGGTGCGTTGGGCAGACGCGACTGATCCCGCGGCATTCGAGGCGCAGATCGATAACAGGACTCGCGCCATCTTCGTCGAGAGCATCGCCAACCCCGGCGGCATCATCACCGACATCGAAGCCATCGCCGAAATCGCCCATCGGCATGGCCTCCCGCTGATCGTTGACAACACGCTGGCGTCACCATATTTGATCCGACCGATCGACTATGGTGCTGATATCATTGCGCATTCTGCAACGAAATTCCTCGGCGGCCATGGCAATTCCATGGGTGGGATCATCGTCGATTGCGGAACTTTCGATTGGTCGAAATCCGGAAACTACCCGCTGCTGTCGCAGCCGCGTCCCGAATATAATGGGGTGGTATTGCACGAAACATTCGGCAATTTCGCCTTTGCTATCGCCTGCCGCGTGCTCGGTCTGCGTGATCTCGGGCCAGCGCTCTCTCCGTTCAATGCCTTCCAGCTTCTGACCGGCATTGAAACCTTGCCGCTGCGCATGCAGCGCCATTGCGACAACGCGCTTGAAGTCGCTACGTGGCTGAAACAACAGGAGAAAGTGGATTGGGTCAGCTATGCGGGATTGGCGGACGATCCCTATTATGAGCTGCAGCAGAAGTATTCGCCGAGGGGTGCGGGTTCGGTTTTTACGTTCGGTTTGAAGGGTGGGTATGACGCCGGGGTCAAATTCGTCGAACATCTTGAGCTCTTCTCGCACCTTGCCAATATCGGCGATACGAGATCGCTTGTCATTCACCCTGCCTCGACGACGCACCGGCAACTCAGTGACGATCAGAAGATCGCGGCAGGCGTCGGTCCCGATGTGGTGCGGCTTTCGATCGGCATCGAGAACGTTGCGGATATCATGGCCGATCTTGAACAAGCGCTGGCAAAGACAGGGTAACACCATGAAAAGTTTTGTTAAAATAGATTTCGACGATATCGATCCTGAACATGGCGCGCCGAATCCAGAGCGCGTAATTTCTGGTGATCCACAGTTTCGCACTTGGAATTGCGAGGAAGCCGAAGGCGATATCTATGCGGGAATTTGGGAGGCTACCCCCGGCAAATGGCGCATCGCCTATGATGAATGGGAGTTCTGCCACATCCTTTCCGGGCGTTCGATCATCACCGAAGAGGGCGGCGAAAAACGTCCTGTCGAGGCGGGCGACAGTTTCGTACTGCGTCCCGGCTTCCGCGGAACTTGGGAAGTGCTTGAGACGACGCGCAAGGAATATGTGATCAGGCTTTGATCTGGCACCCGTCATACAGGCTTCATATTGTCCATATATTGGGTGATTATTGTATGGAAAATTGAAGTATTTAAATTTTAGACGTTTGGTGTTGTGATATAAAAAGTTACCATTTATATTGTGTTATATTGGCTATTGTGGGATACTATGCGCTATATTATTTGTAAATTACTGTTCTCTCTCGCCATCCTCTTTTCTGGCTCCTTTGCAAGAGCAGCAGATTGGCCTTCCGAGATTCCTCCCGGCAAACTCCCCGCCAATGCCGGCCACCTTCAGGGTCTGGCGGTCGACGCCGCCAACAAGGTCATCTATCGTTCATTTACAAATGCGCTCGTTAAGACTGACCTCGAAGGTAAAATCCTAGGAAGCGTGATCGGCCTGACTGGCCATTTGGGCGATATAGCCTTCCATAACGGGAAAATTTATGGATCTTTGGAGTATAAGGCAAAAAATTCCTTCTATATTGCAATATTCGATACAAGTTTGATCGATAAACTCAATATGAATGCTGAGTCTTCCGGCGCCATGAAAGCTGTTTATCTGAAAGAAGTCGTGAAGGACTTCATTGCAGATTTGACGCCGGACAACAAGGTGCCCGTAGATTTTTCTGATAAAGCCGACAGTCCCGACCACCGCTATGGATGCAGTGGGATTGATGGTGTCGCCTTTGGGCCGGAATTCAACCAGAAAGACGCGCGAAAGATAGTACTTACAGTTGCCTATGGAATATACAGCAATATAAATCGGGATGATAACAATCATCAGGTGCTGTTGCAATATGACGTGACGAAATGGGCTGACTACGCCCAGACTCTAAAGCAATCGGCGCCGCACAAGAGCGGACCGGAAAGCGTCGACGGGAAGTATTTCGTCTATACCGGAAATACGGAATTCGGCGTGCAGAACCTCGAATATGACGAAACAGCGAACTATTGGTTCATGGCTGTTTATCAGGGTCAGAAGGCAAAGTTTCCCAACTATAAGCTCTTCCTCATCGACGGCGATACTGTTCCCACGGCGGGGGTCATTTCCGGTCAGCCCAAAGTCAATGGAAAAGAGGAAGAAGGTCAATTGCTGCCACTGGCAGTGTTAGGACGCTACCACAAGGAGACCGGAATCTTCGGCATGGACTCTGATGCAGCCTACGGTCTTGCTAAATTGGGTGATGGCAGGTTTTACCTCGCTCCGAGCGGTTCGAATTCAGCAGTGTTGCGAAGGTGGACAGGTAAATGTCCGATTCCGTTCGAGGGCACAGGGCAAGCGATACAGTTGCTGCGATAAATGTGGGAAGTGATTGAAACCACGCGCAAAGAATATGTGATCAGGTTGTAAGCTAAGCGTCAGCTTTCGCTGGCGGACGTGAATAAAAGGGCCAAAGGTCGTCCAGCAATCGCCCCTCCCATACTATCGGTTAGTGGCAGAGGAACGACTTTGTCCATGCCTTGATGACTGACGCAACAAAAACTCTTTTCTTGAAATCATTGCCAGACAATTTCGAATAGGTCGTCACAGTTTTCCAATCAAAGTTCCATCGCGACGCAAAGAAAATAGCAACGTTATGGACATCCCGTTGCTGCCTGCCGGTGGTTGCCAACAGGCGTACAGTGAGGACCACATTTCATCCAGGAATTGATTGCTTGCCGGTCGCCGCACGCGGAGGTTCTGGGCGCTAGCATTCGTTAATGTGCTACTTAGCGTTATATAGACTAAAGCTGACCGACCAAACGTTCTGCAATTGAAAATGAACAAAATACACCTCCGAAACACATGGCTAAAAACGCCGTGCTACGTTCGGAAGTTTGATCAGACAAGGTTCATGTGTTGAACATCTTGCGAAACCGGGTGGCGACGCCCTATGTATCGGTTAGTCTTCCACGAATCTGGGGTGGTTAAGCCCCTTATTCTCCAAAACGCTGAGGCCCACCGATGAGAGACCCAATCGAAACAGCTATGAATCTCGTGCCAATGGTCGTCGAGCAGACCAATCGGGGCGAGCGGGCCTATGATATATTTTCGCGCCTGCTGAAAGAACGCATCATCTTTATAACCGGGCCGATCGAGGACGGCATGGCGACGCTTGTTTGCGCGCAGCTGCTTTTCCTTGAATCGGAGAACCCGAAAAAAGAAATCAACATGTATATCAACTCGCCGGGCGGTGTCGTCACCTCCGGCATGGCAATCTACGACACCATGCAGTTCATCCGTCCAGCCGTGTCGACGCTGTGTTTCGGCCAGGCCGCATCCATGGGATCGCTGCTGCTGACCGCGGGCGAGAAGGACATGCGTTTCGTTCTTCCCAACGCCCGCATTATGCTGCATCAGCCGTCAGGTGGCTTCCAGGGACAGGCGTCAGATATCGAGCGTCATGCCCAGGATATCATCAAGATGAAGCGCCGCCTGAACGAGATTTATGTCAAACATACCGGCCGCGATTACGAGTCGATTGAACGTACCCTCGATCGCGATCATTTCATGACTGCGCAGGAATCACTCGAGTTCGGCCTGATCGACAAGGTGCTTGAATCGCGTGCTGTGCTCGAAGGTGACAGTAAGTAACCGGCTAAATCGCCCATCGGGGTCAAAAATGAAGTTTTTTTGACCCCGATGCGGACTTTCTGCCACACATGCAGCTTGCATAGAGCGGAGCAGACGTTACGTTAAGCTATTGGTCAGTTAGAGAAGCCTATTCTACGAATAACTGTTCACCTCCAGCTTGAGCAAGTGGTGGATCTGATAGAGTGGGGCTGATGAAAGGAAGCCGTAGTGAGCGAAATTCCAATGATCCGAGGCGACCGAGGCAGTTTATCAGACACGCTTTATTGCCGGGTCTGCGGGAAAAGTCAGCATGACGTTCGCAAGGTGATCGCTGGTCCGACTTTCGTTGTTTGCAATGAGTGCATCGAAGTATTCGCAGGAATGCTTCGTGAGGAGGATGCTTCCTCAAAGTGAAAATCTGATGAAGGCTTGCCAGGAATTGAGGTGGCGCCATTATTGAGCTAGGAAGCCTAATTTACGAACGACTAATCACTTCCACCTGGAGGAAGTGGCGGACCCGGGAAAGCAGGGCCGATACTGAAAGGAAACTGCAATGAGCAAAGTCAGCAACGGCGGCGGCGATTCCAAGAATACGCTATATTGCTCGTTTTGCGGGAAGAGTCAGCATGAAGTTCGCAAGTTGATTGCGGGCCCGACTGTTTTCATCTGCGATGAATGCGTCGAATTGTGCATGGACATCATCCGCGAGGAAAATAAATCCTCGATGGTGAAATCCCGTGAAGGCGTCCCGACGCCGCAGGAAATCATGGCTGTTCTCGATGATTATGTCATCGGTCAGAACCATGCCAAGCGTGTTCTCTCCGTCGCGGTGCACAACCACTATAAACGGTTGGCCCACGCATCGAAAAACAATGAAGTCGAACTCGCGAAGTCCAACATCCTTCTCGTTGGGCCAACCGGTTGCGGCAAGACCTATCTGGCACAATCGCTTGCCCGTATCATCGACGTGCCGTTTACGATGGCTGACGCGACGACGCTGACGGAAGCCGGTTATGTCGGCGAGGATGTCGAGAACATCATTCTGAAGCTGTTGCAATCGGCGGACTATAATGTCGAGCGGGCGCAGCGTGGCATCGTCTACATCGATGAAGTCGACAAGATCAGCCGTAAATCGGACAACCCTTCCATTACACGCGACGTGTCGGGTGAGGGCGTGCAGCAAGCGCTGTTGAAGATCATGGAAGGCACCGTTGCTTCCGTACCGCCACAAGGTGGCCGCAAGCATCCGCAGCAGGAATTCTTGCAGGTCGACACGACGAACATCCTGTTCATCTGTGGTGGCGCGTTTGCCGGTCTCGACAAGATCATCTCGGCCCGTGGTGAAAAGACCTCCATTGGCTTCAGCGCTGCGGTAAAGGCACCGGACGATCGTCGCGTTGGCGCGATCTTCCGCGAACTTGAGCCTGAAGATCTGCTGAAGTTCGGTCTTATCCCCGAATTCGTTGGTCGTCTGCCCGTTATCGCGACACTTGAGGATCTCGATGAGGTCGCGTTGGTGCAGATTCTGTCCGAACCCAAGAACGCTCTGGTTAAGCAGTATCAGCGCTTGTTCGACATGGAAAACGTCGAGTTGACGTTCCATGAGGATGCGCTGAAGGCCATTGCCAAGCGGGCAATTGCTCGAAAGACCGGTGCGCGGGGATTGCGATCGATCATGGAGAAGATCCTTCTCGACACGATGTATGAGTTGCCAACGCTTGATGGTGTCCAGGAAGTGGTGATCTCCGGTGACGTCGTGGAAGGCAACTCAAGGCCTCTGTATATCTATGCCGAGCGCAAGGAAGAAAAAGGCAATGTTTCCGCGTAAGCTATCGGAAATAGAGCAGTCTAACGGCAAGGCTCCGCGTCTCGCGGAGCTTTTCTGTTTTGTATTTGGGTCGAATTCTGTGCATGGCCTTGCGAGCGATTGCGCTCGGACTGTCGTGAGCGCAGGATAGATTACGATTCTGTGAATGAGCTTGGGGTGTGGGTGCTTGAAACAAGCGGGCCTCCACTCCAAGTAAGTGTTAAGCTGCATAAACGGTAGTACGCCGCTCAATGCATGCGCCGCCAAAGTGGATCTCGATTTTGGATTTGGCCATGCAGCTTAAAGGGTACCCGGGCGTGGCGATCTGGCCGAATGGCCTGAGAAAGGACATAAAATGACGGTTGCAAGCAAGAAGACACCGGCGGGTGGCGAGAACGGGCTTTATGCCGTTCTGCCATTGCGCGATATTGTTGTCTTCCCCCACATGATCGTTCCACTCTTCGTTGGCCGCGAAAAATCCATTCGCGCGCTTGAGGAAGTTATGGGCGTCGACAAGCAAATCCTGCTTGCCACACAGAAGAACGCTGCGGACGACGATCCACAGGCTGACGCGATCTATACGGTCGGCACTATTGCCAACGTCCTGCAATTGTTGAAATTGCCAGACGGTACGGTCAAGGTATTGGTTGAAGGTATCGCCCGCGCTGAGATCACCAGTTTCAGTGAACGCGAAGATTATCACGAAGCCTCTGCCGTAACGCTTACAGAACCGGAAGAAGATCCGGTCGAGATCGAGGCTCTTGCTCGGTCGGTCGTGTCGGATTTTGAAAACTATGTAAAACTGAACAAGAAGATTTCGCCTGAAGTTGTCGGCGCCGCCGGACAGATCGAGGACTATTCGAAGCTGGCCGATACAGTCGCGTCGCATCTTGCGATCAAGATTCCTGAAAAGCAGGATATGTTGTCGATCCTTTCCGTGCGTGCACGGTTGGAGAAGGCCATGTCCTTCATGGAGTCGGAGATCTCCGTTCTTCAGGTCGAAAAGCGTATCCGCTCGCGCGTCAAGCGCCAGATGGAGAAGACGCAGCGCGAATATTATCTGAACGAGCAGATGAAGGCGATCCAGAAGGAACTTGGCGATGGCGAAGATGGCCGCGACGAGTCCGCCGAATTGGAAGACCGCATCAAGAAGACGAAACTGTCGAAGGAAGCGCGCGAAAAAGCCAATGCGGAGCTGAAGAAGCTGCGTCAGATGAGCCCGATGTCCGCCGAGGCGACGGTCGTTCGCAACTATCTCGACTGGCTGTTGTCCATTCCGTGGGGCAAAAAGTCGAAGATCAAGAACGATCTGAACCTCGCTGACGAAGTTCTGGATACCGAGCACTATGGCCTGGACAAGGTCAAGGATCGCATTGTCGAATATCTGGCGGTGCAGGCTCGTTCGACCAAGATCAAAGGTCCAATCCTCTGCCTCGTTGGTCCTCCCGGCGTTGGCAAGACGTCGCTCGCCCGTTCGATCGCCAAGGCTACCGGCCGCGAATACATTCGCATGTCGCTTGGAGGCGTGCGTGACGAGGCCGAGATCCGCGGTCATCGCCGTACCTATATCGGTTCGATGCCCGGCAAGGTCATCCAGTCGATGAAGAAGGCGAAGAAGTCAAATCCGCTCTTCCTGCTCGACGAGATCGACAAGATGGGCCAGGACTTCCGCGGCGATCCGTCATCAGCTTTGCTGGAGGTGCTCGATCCGGAACAGAACTCCACGTTCATGGATCACTATCTCGAGGTCGAGTATGACCTCTCGAATGTGATGTTCGTGACGACAGCCAATACGCTGAATATCCCAAGTCCCTTGATGGACCGCATGGAGATCATCCGTATTGCCGGTTACACAGAAGATGAGAAGCTGGAAATCGCCAAGCGGCACTTGTTGCCCAAGGCCATCCGCGATCATGCATTGCAGCCGAAGGAGTTCTCTGTCTCCGAAGACGCGATCCGCGCCATCATTCGCAATTATACGCGAGAGGCCGGTGTTCGTAACCTTGAGCGCGAATTGATGAAGCTGGCCCGCAAAGCAGTCACCGAAATCATGAAGACACAGAAGAAGTCGGTGAAGGTCACGGATGCAAACATCGATGAATATCTCGGGGTTGAGAAGTTCCGATTTGGACAGATCGATGGCGAAGACCAGGTTGGCGTTGTCACAGGCCTAGCCTGGACCGAAGTGGGCGGCGAATTGCTGACCATTGAAGGCGTCATGATGCCCGGTAAGGGTCGCATGACGGTAACAGGCAATCTGCGCGACGTGATGAAGGAATCGATCTCGGCAGCGGCATCCTATGTCCGCTCGCGTGCCATCGATTTCGGCGTTGAGCCGCCGTTGTTCGATCGTCGCGACATCCACGTGCACGTGCCGGAAGGTGCGACGCCCAAGGATGGCCCATCGGCCGGCGTTGCGATGGTTACAGCCATCGTCTCGATACTGACAGGCATTCCGGTCCGCAAGGATATCGCCATGACCGGCGAGATCACGTTGCGGGGCAGGGTCCTGCCCATTGGTGGCCTCAAGGAGAAGCTGCTCGCCGCGCTG
This sequence comes from Candidatus Phyllobacterium onerii, assembly GCF_028331445.1. GTDB lineage: Bacteria > Pseudomonadota > Alphaproteobacteria > Rhizobiales > Rhizobiaceae > Phyllobacterium > Phyllobacterium onerii. The sequence goes on from NZ_JAQMHX010000001.1 coordinate 1,024,603, forward strand.
CGTGGTGGCATCAAGACGGTTCTGATCCCGGAAGAAAACGCCAAGGATCTGGTGGAGATTCCGGACAATGTGAAGAACGGCCTTGAGATCATTCCAGTCAGTCACGCCAATGAAGTGCTCAAGCACGCACTGGTACGCCAGCCGGAGCCTATCGAATGGACTGAACCGGCCCACGTGCCATCTGCGGTCGTCGAGGATGAAGCCGGCGCTCAGATCGCTCATTAAACAGCATTGAAAGATAAGGCCGGACAAGAAATTGCCCGGCCTTTTTGATTCGTAACCAACGACGCGGTCCGCGACGCGCGCACGCGGCACAATGCTATGGCGGCGAGCCTGCGCGTTGGATATCAAAATGTACATTGATGAGGGAATGGTGGGCGATGAGAGACTCGAACTCCCGACATCTTCGGTGTAAACGAAGCGCTCTACCAACTGAGCTAATCGCCCTTCGCAAAGGGTGCGTTCCGGAGCGTTTATGCGTTTCCGCTGATATTGGCAAGAGGGGATGCGACACTTTTATGATTTGTCGGATGAGTTTTTCACAATCGCATCTTTCCTCTCCAGTTGTGCTTGACACACCCCCGCGAACCCCTTAAACGACCGCTCACGCCGTACAAATAGTACGGTACGAAAGTGCGCGGGTGTAGCTCAGTTGGTTAGAGTGCCGGCCTGTCACGCCGGAGGTCGCGGGTTCGAGCCCCGTCACTCGCGCCACTTTTCCCTCAGTGATTTCAAGTAGATAATTCCCTTTGGGGAAAACGTTGTCGTTGAAAGTTTCAACTGTCATTTCGCCACCAGTTTCAACTTTTTGATCTCGTTCTGTTCCGATGCGATAGCCCGACGCCCGATTTTACGGGATGCATCAGCTGCGCGCGCAGCCGGCAGATTGACTGGCATGTAGGTTTTCTGCAGCGTTTCGTTCTGATCGATGCTGTTACCCATTTTTGCAGCAATCGATTCGACGCTGCCGCCACCGGAGATCGCTTCAACCGCACCTGTTCGGCGCATATCCATTAACCGGCATTTTTCTTCTCTACCAAACACCAATCGACGAATGTCAGCAAAGTCGTCGATCAGGCTGCTGTTCTGATAGGGAAGCGGGTTATGCCGCGCGGACCCAGCGCCATGCACAAGGACCTCGCGCCCAGATTGAAGTGCTCGGCTTGCGGATCAAAGCAGCTTGGCCTCAGTGCGACGCCTTATTGACAATTAGAGGCGTGTTGGCGGGAAAACAAAGAATCACGTTTCCCGCGCTCACCCAAGGCAATTATAGGCGGCCGTCCGCCGCTTTCGGGTCCTATGAGGATGGAGTTGTAGCAAAGAGAAGACGGCCGAACCGAGTGTAGCTCCGGCCCGCCGTCCAAGGTCAAAGGCGGGGTTATAAGTCCATGAGGCGCCGCTCCCCGCTCCAATGGCGCGTCTTGTTTATTGTGGCTTGGCCGCCCCTCTCCAGAGATCATGCGGCCAAGCCACGGCTGATGCATAGGGGGATCAGCCATTCCGCCATCAGAACACTCTCTGACGGCCAACTCAGTTCGACATGTAGACGATCTTGCGATCCTTCATCGACACGATAACCGGTTGCTTATCCACATAGACGTAGCCGTAGTCCGGACTATCGGGGATCGGCACCAGTTTGACGTCCTCCGGCACCGCGGTTCCAATTGCGGCGTCGCCCTCTATGATAACAGGATCGGTCGGATGCGCGATCACATATTCGCGGGCCGGCTGTGGAACCTCAACCACAACTGCATCCTGCGCGTAGACGCCACCAGACACTGCAAACATCACGGCTGTGGCAAGCAAGATTCGTTTCATGATTACTCTTCCTTGTGGAACCGTTCCCTTCGGCTGCCACAACTTGTGGTCCCCAGCTTTGTTCCACCGGTGGCAATTTGCCAACGGATTTCAGACCTTTGCCGTTGCTGCATCAGACTTTCGTCCGATCCTGAACCGACCCAAATCAGACTGAAGCCTGATACCGGAACGGCGCACCTGCGATCGCGTTTGCCTGTCAGCTTTGCCGTCCACGTGGGAGACCTAGAGCGACACACAGCAAAGCCGGACAACGACAATGTTTCCCGTGGCCTTGGCGGCTGTTGCAACACTGGAACGGAAGAAAAACCTTGGCAGTTGGCAGCTGGATATGGAGCGGACATCATGAAACTTTTTGTTCTTCAAGCCGTTATTGCCTTTATGTCCGGGGCCAAAATCAAGCCGAAATCGATCGATAGGGCAAAACCACGTGACGCCAAAAAGTCGCGCCAGGAAAAGGTATCGACTGTCGAAGTCGAGTCTGAGGTCGATGACCAGGGCGCGCCGCCGGATTTCATCGATCCGGATCCAGAACTGACACCTGAGGAGGCCGAGCAGGCGCGCAAGAGATACTTGCTGAGGCGTTTTTGGATCAGCGCGCGCGGTTACTGGGGCCGCGGTGGCGACAGGCTGGCCTGGCTGTGCTCCATCGGGCTTTTGATCCTGATATGTATCAATGTCGGGTTCCAGTATGGGATCAATGTGTGGAACCGCGCAATTTTTGACGCAATTGAGCAACGCAATGCCAGCACAGTCTATTTCCTGAGTGCCGTTTTCGTGCCGCTCGTGCTCGGAAGCGGCAGCCTTGTCGTTGCACAAGTTTTCCTTCGCATGACGATTCAGCGCCGCTGGCGTTCTTGGCTGACGACCGCAGTTATCGCGCGATGGCTCGCAAACGGCCGTTACTATCAGTTGAACCTCGTCGGCGGCGACCACACAAACCCTGAAGCCCGCATCGCGGAGGATTTGCGGATTGCCACCGAATCGCCCGTCGATTTCATCGCTGGTGTCATCTCCGCATTTCTGGCGGCCTCGACGTTCATCATGGTGCTGTGGACTATCGGCGGGGCACTCACCCTGACGATCGCAGGTTCGACGGTCACTGTTCCCGGTTTCCTCGTTATCACTGCGGTACTCTATGCCGCGATCACGTCCGCCTCGATGGCGGTTATTGGCCGCCATTTCGTCCACCTCTCCGAGGAAAAAAATCAGGCGGAAGCCGAATTTCGCTACACGCTGACGCGCGTGCGGGAAAACGGCGAGAGTATTGCATTGCTCGGCGGCGAGGAGGAGGAGCGTAGCGGCATCGACAAAACGTTCGCCAACGTACTCGGGCGATGGGCGCTTCTTACAGGCCAGCACATGCGCACAGCGCTGGTGTCGCAGGGGTCGAGCCTATTTGCGCCGGTCGTGCCGGTTTTGCTTTGCGCTCCGAAATTTCTTGAAGGCAGCATGACACTTGGGCAGGTAATGCAGGCTGCCTCCGCCTTTGCCATCGTGCAGGGCGCGTTCGGATGGCTGGTCGACAACTACCCCCGTCTCGCCGATTGGAACGCCTGTGCACGGCGCATCGCCTCGCTGATGATGTCGCTCGACGGGCTCGAGCGCGCGGAACAGAGCGATGCCTTTGGACGCATCAGGCGCGGCGAAACCAAAGGCGACGCGGTGCTCAGCTTAAACAATCTCTCCGTGTCGCTTGACGACGGCACCGCCGTCGTCAAGGAAACCGAGGTCGTAGTCGAACCTGGCGAGCGGGTGCTCGTGGCTGGCGAATCCGGTTCAGGCAAGAGCACGCTGGTGCGGGCCGTCGCAGGTCTATGGCCGTGGGGTGACGGCAGTGTCAATTTCCACGCCGACAAACGGCTGTTCATGTTACCGCAGCGGCCTTATATACCCTCCGGGACGCTTCGCCGTGCGGTCGCCTATCCCGCCGCCGCCGATAACTGGACGTTGGAAAAAATCAACGCGGCCCTCGGCAAGGTGGGACTCGATTACCTGAACGACAAGATCGAGGAAGATGCACCATGGGACCAGACCTTGTCGGGTGGCGAAAAGCAGCGGCTCGCGTTCGCGCGCCTCCTGTTGCACGCTCCCGATATCATCGTGCTGGATGAAGCGACCTCCGCACTTGATGAGAAAAGTCAGGAAAGGATGATGGAGATGCTCATCCACGAATTGCCCGAGGTCACCCTCATAAGCGTAGCGCATCGAGCCGAGCTGGAGGCCTTCCATACCCGCAAGATCACATTGGAGCGGCGCAAGGGCGGCGCAAAGCTTGTGAGCGATATCGATCTTGGCAAGCGCAAAAGCAGACGGAGCTTGCTTGTGCGCCTTTTGAGACAGCGAAAGAGACCGGCGCAACCAATGTCCACAGCCGGATCATAGACGGCTGCGAGAATTGCCTCCTGCCAAGACAAGGCCGCGAATGTGCGCATCAGGTCACTCCTGCCAGCATCGACAATTTCATGCGCTCCTCGATCAGTACAACAGCGGCTGCTCCAGTACCCGCCGTTAAGGCAGACAAAAACGTGTTTCAACTTATGACGCTTTTGCGCACGTTATTGCTCGCGGAAATTTGAAACGTTTGTTGATTTAAAAGGGCAGTCTATCGGCCTGTCACGCCGGAGGTCGCGGGTTCGAGCCCCGTCACTCGCGCCACTTTTCCCTCAGTGATTTCAAGTAGATAATTCCCTTTGGGAACCGCTGATTATTGCAACGTAAACACAGCGCACGGGGCAGCGATGCCGCGCAGCCTGTGCTCGCCGAGCGGGATCAGTGACTGCGTCGTTTCCGCCGCAAAGGTGCCGGAGAGCAATACCGTGCGGCCAAGCGGCCGGCACAGGCCCTCCAGTCGGCTCACGAGATTCACTGCGGGGCCGATTGCTGTGAAATCCAGCCGATCGGCAGTGCCAATATTGCCCCAAAGCATCTCGCCGAGATGCAGCGCCATACCAAACGACAGAGGCTGCGCGCCTTGTGCAGCGCGGGTGCGATGGAGGTGGTCCATCCCGACGCGGGCAGCGGCGACTGCGCGCAATGCCGCGTCGCATGCAGCGGGAGCGTCGCGCTCCCCGATCGGAAATATCGCCAGCACGCCGTCGCCAATGAATTTTAGTACTTCGCCGCCGAAGGCGTGGACGGCACCGGCGATGCGGTCGAACCAGGCGTCGAGAGCGGCGATTACCTCCTGCGGCTCTGTCGACTCCGACAACTCGGTGAAGCCGCGAAGGTCGGCAAAAAGCAGGGCTGCCCGTATGGTCTCACCGGGCTCGCGCCGCAAACGGCCGGCCAGTACCTGCGCCGCGCTGCGCCGACCCAGGTAGGTCGTTAGCAGTGCGGCCAGTGTCGAACGCGCTGCCAGCAAGGCAAGCGGTGCAGCGGCAAAGCGCGCAACCTGCCGCAACAATTCCGATTCGGAAGCGCTGAATGGCCGAGTGCCGATCCAGGCAAGCACGGCGCCGTCTGACGGACCGCCGGCGAAATCCTCGTGCACAGCACCGGTGCCAATGCCGGCCAGCCAGTTGCGGGCGACATGGGTATGCTCAAGATCGGCAGGCCTCGCCAAAGCCAGCGCTTCAATCACTCTTCCTGTATCGGCGCGCCACAGCCAGGTGCGCCGCTCAATGACCGGATGCGGCGCGGCTTGGGTGAGCGCACCACCGGACAACGGCACACCGTCGGCTATGAGCCGTGCGGTGAGCGCAGTCAGGAAGGCGTCGCCGTTGGGCACGTCAATCGCTTCGTCAATTAGAAAGGAAAGAGCGGACGGCAGTTGCATAGTGCCATCATGCAGCCACGTCAGGCACCTGTCACGGGCTTTTGTTTCTTGCGCGAAATCTCGATTGCCTTACATTGCGCCAAAGTTGAAATGACATCGAGCCGCACCGGGAGGACTCGCCGATGACCGAGACGTTTCACAGTGAGATTGAGATTGCAGCCCCACAAGCAACGGTCTTCGCCTTCCTGACCGATCCCGATAAAATATTGCGCTGGATGGGCACCAAGGCGACGGTCGAGCCACATCCCGGCGGCATTTATCTCCTTAGCATGAACGATACTCACACTGCCCGCGGTCATTTCACGGAGGTGATTCCGGTCCACCGTCTGGCCTATAGCTTCGGTTGGGAAGACCACGAGAATGTGCCTCCGGGATCAGGCCTGATTGAGATCGACCTCATCGAGAAGGATGGGGGCACACTGGTGCGGTTCACCCATGGCGGACTGCCAGACGAGAAGGAACGGGCCAGCCACGAAAAGGGCTGGAATCATTATTTGCGCAGACTGGCCGTAGCAGCGGCTGGCGGCGACCCAGGACCCGATACATCTCCCGAGGCATGAGGGCTACAAATCCGGTCAAATAGAAGCTGGCCAAAGAAGCTCCAAGCTTGCTGGCGGTCTCTCCGTCGATGACGGTTTTTTCCATGTAATTGCCATGCAGTGATATTATATGTGGCAGACGCACTTGCGAGCTCGGCCTGACTGGAAGGGAGCGATCAATGGCAACAATTATTAAACTACGACATGCGGTGTTTGGAATTGGCGCGCTGGTCGCCCTTTCCGGCGTTGCTCATGCTGGAAGCTACGCTGAAATCCTGTTTAAGGAAAAGTTCGAAGTTCACATCCGGGAGATGGTTGCAGACGGCATCACGCGTAGGAATGCCGACTACATCGCTTACGCTGCCCTGGCTCGTGGTTCGTACGAAATGTGCGGCGATCACCTGTTTCCGAAGAGTTTGGTATATCGCAGCTATCAGCAATCGCTCGAAGAGACATCGCTACCGCAGAGGGTAGTTGATCGGCACATCCGCGCTTTTGAAGGCATCATGAATGCAGAGTTGCAGAATAAGCGCGCGCTTATGGAATATTGCGGATCAAAACCATAAGATCGCAGCACTTTTGCGCCCATAATGGTTCACCTTTTGCCGTTTTTGCCGGACAGCGAATTACCGTATGTGCTCACGAGATAAAGCAACACATACGTCAGGCAGAACGACACTAGGCATGGTAGCAAGTAAGGGGTCATGGAGCACCTGGCTGTTAGATTAGCATGAGTGTCCATCTGAAGAATGAGGATTTTGCTAAGATCAAAACTAAAACGCATTTCATATCCGATCAGCTAGAACCCGCGTAAATGCATTGCTGCGTTGCACAAAAATCATTTGTGAAACATTTCAACTGTATGCAGCATCGTCCTTCCTCCAGACGCGCGCGGTTGCCTCATGCCCCTACCGATTCTTGCCCTTGCCATAGCTTCATTCTGTATCGGTACAACCGAGTTCGTGATCATGGGCTTGCTACCGGAAGTAGCGGCCGATCTCGGTGTGTCCATTCCAAGTGCAGGCCTGTTGGTTACCGGATACGCGCTCGGCGTTGTTATCGGGGCCCCGATCATAGCGATCGCCACGGCAGCGCTGCCGCGTAAATCCGTGTTGATCGGATTGGCAGTGCTGTTTGTCGTCGGCAATCTCTTCTGTGCGATTGCGCCCAATTACTGGATGCTCATGATTGCACGAGTGGTAACCGCGTTCGGCCATGGTGCCTTCTTTGGAATCGGTTCGGTGGTGGCTGCAAATCTTGTCCCCCGCCATAAGCGGGCAAGCGCTATTGCATTGATGTTTGCAGGCTTGACGCTTGCCAATATCCTCGGCGTGCCGGCAGGAACTGCGCTGGGGGAGATTTATGGTTGGCGCGCAACCTTCTACGCGGTGGTGGCGATCGGTATTGCTGCTGTAATAGCCATCGTTCTACTTGTCCCCGCGACCAAGGAAGACCAGAAGGGTGGGGGCTTTATAAGTGAAATCAAGGTGCTCGGGAAATTGCAGGTCTGGCTGGCCATGCTTATTTCGGCATTGGCATCCGCAGGCCTCTTTGCCGTGTTCACCTATATAAAGCCGATCCTGACTGATGTTTCAGGAATTTCGACATCTGCGGTCACGTGGGTGCTCCTGCTCTTTGGCGCAGGTATGACGGTTGGCAACATCGTCGGCGGAAAACTTGCCGATTGGAAGCTTATGCCGACTGTAATTGGCACGCTCGTCGCGCTCATGTTCATCCACGCAATTTTTGCCGAAGTCAGCGGCAACCCCATAGCTGCAATCGTTGTTATCTTCATTTGGGGTGTCCTGACCTTCATCATCGTTCCGCCACTGCAAATGCGGGTGGTCGAGACGGCTGAAGAAGCGCCAAATCTGGCGGCAACGCTCAATCAGGGAGCGTTCAACGTTGGCAATGCGTCGGGCGCGTGGATTGGCGGGGCTGCGCTGACTTGGGGCGTGTCCTATCAGAACCTGCCTTTTGTTGGATCAGCGCTCGCCGTGATTGCCGTCCTGGTTGCTGTTGGATCATGGGCTCTGGACCGCAAGGCGAACCAAGCCAGGCTCGACTCCGATGAACGGCAAAGGCTCAGCCTCGAGCCGCTCGCTGGTCTCTGATGAGGGGCTTTGCTCAACCAAAACGAATGACGCTGAAAGGCGCACAATTCTCTACCTAAATCGTTTGTAGGACCGAATGTCGCAGTCAGAGGCTCGTGTCGCAGGTCTCTGCACGGCCGCTGCAGATTAATATCGTTCTAAAGAGCAAATCGACGCGCTTTTGAGGCGTAATATGGGAGAAAACGCCGTATTTTGGTAGTTTGCAGACAAATCAGGTAACCGATGAAGTCAATATACAGGCGTTGTCACGATTTTTGTTGCACTTGCGCGCATGGCACTAACGCGCTAACCCTCGCCCTATCGCACCCTCTTCAAGAATGGTGTGATCTGTCGCGTATTTGTGGCAGTCATGTGCATAACATGGCATTCTTGTCAGCCTGAGTTCACAAGGCGGAAAAAGACGGATCATGAACGAGTTGTTAAGTTCCTACCTGCCCATCGTTATCTTTATCGGGGTAGCGCTGGTAATCGGTCTGGCACTGTTGGTTGCGCCTTTTCTGGTCGCATACAGTGCGCCGGATCCCGAGAAATTGTCAGCCTATGAGTGCGGCTTTAACGCCTTCGACGACGCTCGTATGAAGTTCGACGTACGCTTTTATCTCGTTTCGATCTTGTTCATTATCTTCGACCTGGAAGTGGCCTTCCTGTTCCCGTGGGCGATCTCCTTCGGCAAGATTGGCTGGTTCGGTTTCTGGTCGATGATGGCCTTTTTGGGTGTCCTGACGATCGGCTTTATTTATGAGTGGAAAAAGGGAGCGCTGGAATGGGATTGACCGACAGCAACACTACCCTCGTAGCACCACAACCAAAGGGTATTCTTGATCCGAACACCGGCAAGCCGGTTGGTTCCGACGATGCATTCTTCGGCGAGATCAACAATGAGCTCGCCGACAAAGGGTTTCTCGTCACCTCGGCGGATGCACTGGTTACCTGGGCGCGTACTGGATCGCTGATGTGGATGACTTTTGGCCTCGCATGCTGCGCCGTTGAAATGATGCACACCTCCATGCCACGCTATGATGCTGAGCGTTTTGGTTTTGCACCGCGCGCTTCACCGCGCCAATCGGACGTGATGATCGTTGCCGGCACGCTGACCAACAAGATGGCACCGGCTTTGCGCAAGGTCTATGACCAGATGCCCGAGCCGCGTTATGTGATTTCGATGGGTTCTTGCGCCAATGGCGGTGGCTACTACCACTATTCGTATTCTGTGGTGCGGGGCTGCGATCGTGTCGTTCCCGTCGACATCTACGTGCCCGGTTGCCCGCCTACTGCAGAAGCGCTTCTGTATGGCGTGTTGATGTTGCAAAAGAAAATTCGCCGCACCGGCACGATAGAGCGATAGGACACGGCGATGGCTGAAGAAGCATTGAGTGAACTTGGCAACTATCTCAAAGACAGGGCAGGCCTCTCCCTCAAATCGGTCGAGCTTGCCTATGGTGAACTGACTGTTGAGGTCGAGGTCAGCGAACTCATCGCGACACTGACTTTCCTGCGTGATGATGCCCAGTGCCAGTTCATCTCGCTGATCGACATCAGTGGCGTCGACTATCCGTCGCGCGCCGCGCGGTTCGATGTCGTCTATCACCTGCTTTCGCCGCGTCAGAACTTGCGCATACGCGTCAAGGTAGCGACCGACGAGGATACGCCAGTACCATCGGCGACGCCGGTTTATCTGGGTGCGGACTGGTACGAGCGTGAGACCTACGATCTTTACGGCGTGTTGTTCTCGGGTCACCCGGACCTTCGCCGTATCCTCACGGATTATGGTTTCGAAGGTCATCCGTTGCGTAAAGACTTTCCGCTTACCGGCTTCGTTGAGGTTCGTTATGACGATGAGGTCAAACGCGTCGTCTATGAACCGGTCGAACTGAGGCAGGAGTTTCGCAATTTTGACTTCCAGTCCCCTTGGGAAGGCACCGACTATGTGCTCCCGGGCGATGAGAAGGCGAAGACAAATTGAACGTGCCGATTACATTAGACGCATCACACCGGGAATTTACCCATGACTGAACACAGCGTCCGCAACTTCAACATCAACTTCGGCCCACAACATCCGGCCGCACATGGCGTTTTGCGGCTTGTGCTTGAACTGGATGGTGAGGTGGTCGAGCGCGTTGATCCACATATCGGCTTGCTCCATCGCGGCACCGAAAAGTTGATGGAAGCCAAGACTTATCTGCAAGCCGTGCCCTATCTTGACCGCCTCGACTATGTCGCGCCGATGAACCAGGAGCACGCTTATGCGCTAGCGGTCGAGCGCCTGCTCGTGATTGAAGTGCCAAAGCGCGGCCAGCTCATACGGGTTCTGTTTTCGGAAATCGGGCGCATCCTGTCGCATCTTTTGAACGTGACGACGCAGGCCCTAGACGTTGGCGCGCTGACGCCACCGCTGTGGGGCTTCGAGGAACGCGAGAAGCTGATGGTATTTTATGAGCGTGCTTGTGGCGCTCGTATGCACGCAGCTTATTTCCGTCCGGGCGGCGTTCATCAGGACCTGCCGGATCAGCTGATCGAGGACATCGGCAAATGGTGTGATCCATTCCTGCAGACGGTCAAGAATCTCGATGATCTGATTACTCCGAACCGCATTTTCAAACAGCGTAACGTCGATATTGGCGTCGTGAAGCTGGACGATGCTTGGGCTTGGGGCTTCTCCGGCGTTATGGTTCGTGGTTCCGGTGCTGCATGGGATTTGCGCAAGTCGCAGCCCTATGAGTGCTACTCGGAAATGGAATTCGACATTCCGATCGGCAAGAATGGCGATTGCTATGATCGCTATCTGATCCGCATGGAAGAGATGCGCCAGTCCGTTCGCATCATGCGCCAATGCGTAGAGCAGTTGCTTGGCAAGGAGCGGGTAGGACCCGTTTCCAATACCTCCGCCAAGATCGTGCCGCCAAAACGCAGCGAAATGAAGCGCTCGATGGAATCCCTGATCCATCACTTCAAGCTCTACACAGAAGGCTATCACGTGCCTGCAGGTGAAGTGTATGCCGCTGTCGAAGCGCCTAAGGGCGAGTTCGGCGTATTCCTCGTTTCGGATGGTTCCAACAAGCCTTATCGCGTCAAACTACGCGCGCCGGGTTTTGCCCATCTTCAGGCAATGGATTTCATGTGCCGTGGCCACATGCTAGCCGACGTTTCCGCCGTCCTCGGCTCGCTCGATATCGTATTTGGTGAGGTTGATCGTTAATGTCCGTCCGCCGTCTCGCAGAAGATAACGTCCAACCAGCAGCGTTCGCGTTTAATCGCGAAAACAGCGCTTGGGCAAAGCTTGCAATCAAGAAATATCCAAAAGGCCGTGAACAGTCGGCAGTCATTCCGCTGTTGATGCGCGCGCAGGAACAGGACGGCTGGGTTACCAAGGCGGCGATTGAACATGTCGCGACCATGCTCGATATGCCCCTGATCCGTGTCCTCGAAGTTGCGACGTTCTATACGCAGTTCCAGTTGAAGCCAGTGGGCACCCGCGCGCATATCCAGGTATGTGGCACGACGCCCTGCATGTTGCGTGGCTCGGAAGATCTTAAAAAGGTCTGCCAGCACAAGATCCATCATGACCAGTTTCAGCTGAACGAATCCGGCACCCTGTCCTGGGAAGAGGTCGAATGCCTCGGCGCCTGCGTCAACGCCCCGATGATTATGGTATTCAAGGATACTTACGAGGATCTGACGCCCGAACGGCTCGAGGAAATCATCGATGCGTTCGATGCCGGGAAGGGCGATTCCATACCAGTCGGGCCGCAAATCAAGCGTATTTTCTCTGCACCGCAGACTGGCCTGACTTCGCTTAATGGCGATGAAAAACCCAAGCGTGCGAAAGCTGCCAATTCGGACAAGGCAAGTGTGCCGCCGTCAAATGCTGGTAAACCTGTTACGCATGATGAAGTAACCAATGCCGCGATCAAATCACCTTCCAAGGTAAAGACGACCAAGGCAGCGGAAGAGGCGACTTCAAAGCCAGCTGCTGCTGCAGCACCTGTCGCGCGGACAATCAAGAATCCCCCATTGGCTGAAGGCTCACTGGGTGAAAAGCCTGCAGTGCAGACGATCAAGGCTCCGGTGAAGCTGGTTTCGCTGGAAGACAAGGATCGTCCTGCCGGTATCGAAAAACCTGCGCTAGTCGATGATCTCAAGATGATCTCCGGCGTCGGTCCGAAGTTCGAAATCCTCTTGCACGAGCTTGGCATCTATACGTTCGCGCAGGTTGCGGCGTGGAAGAAAGCCGAGCGCGACTGGGTCGACAGCTATATGAAGTTCGGCGGCCGCATCGAGCGAGACGATTGGGTCAAGCAAGCCAAGGCCTTGGCCAAGGGCGGCGAAGCCGAGTACATCAAGGTTTTCGGCAAGAAGCCGAGATAAATGGATTGGTGGATGCAGATTTCGCATCCGCAAGAATGGACGAAGAGAGTAGGACCGGTGCGAAATGCTTGCTGATAAGGACCGCATCTTCAATAATATTTACGGTATTCACGACAAGTCGTTGAAGGGCGTGATGTCGCGCGGCCACTGGGATGGCACTGCGGGCATTATTGCCAAAGGCCGTGACTGGATCATCAACGAGATGAAGGCCTCGGGCCTGCGCGGGCGCGGTGGCGCCGGCTTTCCGACCGGTCTGAAATGGTCGTTCATGCCGAAGGAAAGCGACGGCCGTCCGCACTATCTCGTCATCAATGCCGACGAATCCGAGCCAGGCACCTGTAAAGACCGCGATATTATGCGGCACGATCCTCATACGCTGATCGAAGGCTGCCTTATTGCCGGTTTCGCCATGGGCGCAAACACTTGTTATATTTACGTCCGCGGCGAATATATCCGCGAGCGTGAAGCGCTGCAGATCGCTATCGACGAATGCTACGATGCGGGTCTTATTGGTAAGAACAACAAGAATGGCTGGGACTACGATATTTTCGTCCATCATGGCGCTGGCGCTTATATTTGCGGCGAGGAAACAGCGCTGCTCGAAAGCCTGGAAGGCAAGAAGGGTCAGCCTCGCCTGAAGCCTCCTTTCCCGGCCAATATGGGTCTTTATGGCTGCCCGACCACAGTAAACAATGTCGAGTCCATTGCTGTGGCGCCGACGATCCTGCGTCGCGGTGCAGCATGGTTCTCCAGCATTGGTCGTCCGAACAATGTCGGTACCAAGCTGTTCATGGTGTCCGGACACGTCAACAATCCCTGCACAGTGGAAGAAGCCATGGGCATTCCCTTCCGTGAGCTGATCGAGAAGCATGCGGGCGGCATTCGAGGCGGCTGGGACAATCTGCTGGCCGTTATTCCAGGCGGTGCATCCTGCCCCGTGGTAACGGCGGCAGATATCATGGACTGCCCGATGGATTTCGACGGACTGCGCAACGTCAAATCGTCGTTCGGTACAGCCGCTGTCATCGTCATGGATAAATCGACCGATATTGTCCGCGCGATTGCGCGCCTGTCCTACTTCTTCAAGCATGAAAGCTGTGGCCAGTGCACGCCATGCCGTGAAGGGACTGGCTGGATGTGGCGCGTGATGGAACGCATGGTTACGGGCAATGCTCAGAAACGTGAAATCGACATGCTGCTTGATGTTACAAAGCAGATCGAAGGTCACACGATCTGCGCTCTTGGTGATGCTGCTGCATGGCCCATCCAAGGTCTCATCCGTAATTTCCGTCCGGAGATCGAACGCCGAATCGATGAATTTTCACGCAACGCTGCCGCGAGCCCAGTGCTTGTCGCTGCGGAATAGGTGAAGGACGATGTCAGATACCGGAACAACCAAGAACTCCAGCGCCGATTGGGCGGCTCTGATGCCAAAGCATGTGCTGCCCGCCGCGAATTTGCTGACACCACAGCTTGGAGCAGCGGCAGCGGCTTCTGCGCTTGGCTTTGGTGTCGCCAGCCAGATATGGGGATTCTGGGCCGGTGCAATGGCAAGTGCATTCGATATGAATACAAGGTTGAACTCTGCGACCAACCACTCGCGTGTAGCCGAGCCGCAACCTTCGCCTGATATCGATGTGCTGAAGACGATCATCCGCAAGAAAGCTGCGACAATTAAGGAAAAGGCGCCCGTTTCAATTGGAAAAATGCCTGCAAATAAAATGAACCCCTTGATCGCAACCAATCCATTGGCTCATGCCGTTGCGACTGCATCAGAGATCGCAGCAGATGACCTAAAGCGCATTTCCGGCATAGGTCCCAAGCTTGAACAGGTTCTGAATGGCATGGGTATTCGGACTTATGCTCAAATAGCCGCATGGACGGTCGATGACTTAGCCAAGGTTGATGATCAGCTCAAACTTGGCGGGCGAATTTCTCGTGACGACTGGGTGGGACAGGCAAATGGTCTAGTGATGTCGAACGGAGCAGGTGAGTGATGGAGATGCATGCGACACGTGACGTACTTGATGTGCGCGACGCAAGCGTTGCCAATTCCAAATTTGATGACGTGAATTTGTCGAATACCCGTTTTCACAACGTCAATCTGTCCGCTGCCGTGATTGAAAAGGTGAATTTGAGCAATTCAAAGATTGAGGATGTCAATCTTTCCAATGTGTTGTTCAGAAATGTTAACATGAGCAATGTGAAGATTGAGAGCGCCTTGCTCGCAGGAATGATCATCGATGGCGTTTCTGTGAAAGACCTGTTTGAAGCTTACGAATCGGCCAACCGTGCCGGAGAAGAATAATGGCGAAGATCAAAGTCGACGGTAAAGAAATCGAGGTACCGGATCACTACACGCTTCTGCAGGCTGCAGAAACGGCGGGTTCAGAGGTGCCTCGGTTCTGTTTTCATGAGCGCTTGTCGATCGCTGGCAATTGCCGCATGTGCTTGATTGAAGTGAAGGGCGGGCCGCCCAAGCCGGCTGCATCCTGCGCGATGGGCGTGCGCGACCTGCGCCCTGGTCCCAATGGTGAGACACCGGAAATTTTCACCAATACACCCATGGTCAAGAAGGCCCGCGAGGGCGTGATGGAATTCCTGCTCATCAATCATCCGCTTGATTGCCCGATCTGCGATCAGGGCGGCGAATGTGATCTGCAGGATCAGGCAATGGCCTTCGGCGTCGATTCATCGCGCTACAAGGAAAACAAGCGCGCCGTTGAAGACAAGTACATCGGTCCGCTCGTCAAGACGATCATGACACGCTGCATTCATTGCACGCGCTGCGTTCGCTTTACGACGGAGGTCGCGGGTATTTCCGAGCTTGGTCTGATCGGGCGCGGCGAGGACGCCGAGATCACCACTTACCTCGAGCATGCAATGACATCGGAGCTGCAGGGCAATGTGATCGACCTCTGCCCGGTTGGAGCACTGACCTCGAAGCCCTATGCCTTCCAGGCGCGTCCATGGGAATTGAACAAGACCGAGTCCATCGATGTGATGGATGCGGTCGGCTCGGCTATCCGGGTCGATACGCGGGGCCGTGAAGTGATGCGCATCCTGCCGCGCGTCAATGAGCAGGTAAACGAGGAATGGATTTCCGACAAGACTCGTTTCATCTGGGATGGTCTGCGTACCCAGCGCCTTGACCGACCCTATGTCCGCAAGGACGGCCGTCTTGTTGCTGCAAGTTGGCCGGAAGCCTTTGAGGCTATCAAAGTCGCCGTCGCCAAGACGAAGGGCGGCAAGATCGGCGCTATTGCCGGCGATCTGGCAACCGTCGAGGAAATGTACGCTCTAAAGCTGCTGACGCAATCGCTTGGATCCGAGAATATTGATGCGCGGCAGGATGGTTCTATCCTCGATACTGCCAATGGGCGCGCGTCCTATATATTCAACCCGGCAATCGATGGTATCGAACTTGCTGACGCGATCCTGATTATCGGCTCCAATCCACGTTTCGAAGCTTCATTGCTCAATGCTCGCATCCGCAAACATTGGCGGGCCGCTGGAACGCCAATTGCCGTGATCGGAGAGCAAGCAGATCTCCGCTACAAATACGAGTATCTCGGAAGCGGTGCCGAGACCCTGGTAGATCTCGCCAACGGTTCTCTGAAGTTCCTGTCTGTGCTGAAGAAAGCCCAGAACCCAATGGTGATCATAGGGCAGGGCGCTCTATCCCGTGCAGACGGCGCGTCCGTGCTCGGTCTTGCGGCCAAGATTGCCGCCGACACCGGCGCGCTCAGCGCCGAATGGAACGGCTTTGGTGTCATTCATACGGCTGCTAGCCGGGTTGGTGCGCTCGACATCGGGTTTGTGCCGGGGACAAACGGCAAGACAGTCGCGGAGATGAAGGGTGCGCTTGACGTGCTGTTCCTTCTCGGCGCCGACGAACTGAACTGGGATAAGAAAAGCAAAGCCTTCACAGTTTATGTCGGAACTCATGGCGATCAGGGCGCACATAACGCCGACGTAATCCTGCCCGGTGCGGCATATACCGAGAAGTCTGGTACGTACGTCAACACGGAAGGTCGCGTGCAGATGACCAGTCGCGCTGGGTTTGCTCCGGGTAACGCCAAGGAAGATTGGGCGATCCTGCGGGCGTTGTCGGATGTGCTCGGCAAGAAATTGCCGTTCGACTCGCTGGCAGCCTTGCGTTCCGTCCTCTACGCGGAGTATCCGCATCTTGCCATGATCGATCACATCGAGGCCGGCAATCCTGCAGATGTCAAGAAGCTGGCAAATGCATCTGGTTCCGTTGAGAAAACTGCCTTTGTATCGCCGGTGAAGGATTTCTACTTGACCAATCCGATAGCACGAGCATCAGCCGTCATGGCCGAATGTTCCGCGCTTGCCAAGAGTGGCTTCAAGCAGGCGGCCGAGTAGGCGGAGAAGAAAACTGACATGGAAGAAATTTTCGCAACCTATATCCTGCCGCTGCTGATCATCCTCGGAAAATCACTTCTGTTGCTGGTTGTGATGCTGCTGATCATAGCCTACCTGCTCTATGCGGATCGCAAGATCTGGGCAGCAGTTCAGCTGCGTCGGGGACCAAACGTTGTTGGGCCATTCGGTCTGCTGCAGTCGTTCGCCGATCTTCTAAAGTTCGTCGTCAAGGAGCCGATCATTCCATCCGGGGCCAACAAGGGGATTTTCCTGCTGGCGCCGCTGGTTTCGTCGGTACTTGCCATGGCAGCGTGGGCGGTCATCCCTGTGGACGAGGGCTGGGCGGTCGCCAATGTCAACGTTGGCATTCTTTATGTTCTCGCCATTTCTTCGCTCGAAGTTTACGGCGTGATCATGGCCGGTTGGGCTTCGAATTCGAAGTATCCTTTTCTCGGCGCCTTGCGCTCTGCAGCGCAGATGGTGTCTTACGAAGTTTCTATCGGTTTCGTTATCGTCACTGTTCTGCTTTGCGTCGGTTCATTGAACCTGACAGATATCGTCAATTCACAGAGGGATGGTTTGGGCACGATTGTGGGGCTGCCAAGCTCATTTCTGGATTGGCACTGGCTCGGTCTGTTCCCGATGTTCATCATCTTCTTCATCTCGGCACTGGCAGAAACCAACCGTCCGCCCTTCGATCTCGTTGAAGCGGAATCGGAACTGGTCGCCGGTCATATGATTGAATATTCGTCTACCGCCTTCCTGTTGTTCTTCCTTGGCGAATACGTTGCAATTACATTGATGTGCGCGCTGATGACTATCATGTTCCTGGGCGGATGGTTGCCTCCAGTGGACGTGTGGTTCCTCAACTGGGTGCCGGGGGTAGTCTGGTTCCTCCTCAAGCTGTTCTTCTGCTTCTTCATGTTCGCCATGGTGAAGGCATTCGTTCCGCGCTATCGCTATGACCAGTTGATGCGCCTGGGTTGGAAGGTGTTCCTGCCTATCTCGCTCTTCATGGTCATCGCGACGGCGGCCTTCCTTAAAATCACGGGTCTTACGCCATGAGTTCGAATACCGGTTCCTTGGCACAAGCTGCCAAATCCCTCCTGCTTCTGGAGTTTGTCGGGGCGTTCTTTCTGTCGATGCGGCAGTTCTTTGCTCCGAAGGCGACTTTGAATTATCCATACGAGAAGGGTCCGCTCAGCCCGCGCTTTCGCGGCGAGCATGCGTTGCGCCGTTATCCCAACGGGGAAGAACGTTGCATCGCCTGCAAGCTCTGCGAAGCGATCTGTCCGGCGCAGGCCATCACAATCGAAGCAGGCCCGCGCCGTAATGACGGTACCCGCCGTACCGTGCGCTATGACATCGACATGGTGAAATGCATTTATTGCGGTTTTTGCCAAGAGGCGTGCCCGGTTGATGCCATTGTCGAGGGACCGAACTTCGAGTTCGCCACGGAGAGCCGTGAGGAACTTTACTATGACAAGGACCGGCTGCTCGCTAACGGCGATCGCTGGGAGCGGGAACTGGCGCGCAACATCGCAATGGACGCGCCTTACCGGTAAAAATGCGTGCGCGCTTGTGTCCTTGGGACGATAGCTTCTATCGGACCGGAACATGGGCTAAGAGGCTGCGAACGCGCGCAAATCGCGTGAATCGCATCAGAGCAATCTCGGGGAAGTGGGAACCGGTTTCCCGTCCGGAATTGCTGTAAGACGAAGTTAGAAATGGCAGGAAAGCCCTGCCGGAATGGAAATCGGGGGAACCCATGCTGACAGGTATCGCGGCGGCGTTTTTTTATCTCTTCGCCTTCATAACCGTCGCCAGTGCGTTCATGGTGATTGCGGCACGCAATCCTGTGCACTCCGTGTTGTTCTTGATCCTCGCATTTTTCAATGCGGCAGGTTTGTTCCTTTTGACCGGCGCCGAGTTCCTGGCGATGATCCTTTTGGTCGTTTATGTTGGAGCGGTCGCGGTTCTGTTCCTCTTCGTTGTCATGATGCTTGATGTCGATTTCGCTGAACTGAAAAGCGGCGCGCTGCAATATGCACCTATCGGCGCACTCGTCGGTCTGATCCTTGCTGCTGAACTGATTATCGTTCTGGGCGGATCGGTCTTTGCACCGAAATTGGGCACAGTGGCATTCCAGCCAACGCCTGACGTAGCGACGCGCACCAATACGGCGGCGCTCGGCGACATTCTCTATACAGACTACGTTTACTTCTTCCAGATTGCTGGTCTCGTCCTTCTGGTTGCGATGATTGGCGCGATCGTATTGACGCTTCGTCATAAACCGAACATCAAGCGACAGAACGTTTCAGAGCAGGTCGCACGTACGCCGGCAACGGCCATCGAGGTCAAACAAGTTGAAACAGGCAAGGGCCTGACAGAGGTGTCATGATGGAAATCGGTATCGCACACTATCTGACTGTTTCTGCCCTGCTGTTTACGCTCGGGATCTTCGGCATCTTCCTTAACAGGAAGAACGTCATCATCATTCTGATGTCGGTCGAATTGATCCTGCTCGCAGTCAACCTCAATTTCGTAGCGTTTTCCGCTGCTCTGGGCGATCTGGTCGGCCAGGTGTTTGCACTGTTTGTCTTGACCGTTGCCGCTGCAGAAGCAGCGATCGGTCTTGCTATTCTCGTCGTGTTCTATCGCAATCGCGGGTCGATTGCCGTGGAAGACGTCAACATGATGAAAGGTTGACGGGGGCATGCTGTATCTGGCGATTGTCTTCCTTCCGCTTCTTGGCTTTTTGATTGCTGGCCTTTTCGGCTCATCGATCGGTGCGAAGGCGAGCGAATATGTTACGACCGGCTTGTTGATCGTATGCGCGGTCCTGTCCTGGATTGCGTTTGCGACCGTGGCACTTGGTCATGGCGAGGCGTTCAAGATTCCAGTTGCACACTGGGTCGAGTCGGGTTCGTTAAGCTTCGACTGGGCGCTCCGTATCGATACACTGACCGTGGTAATGCTGGTTGTCGTCAACACTGTCTCGGCGCTGGTCCATACATATTCGATCGGCTACATGCACCATGATCCGGATCGGCCGCGCTTCTTCGCCTATCTTTCGCTATTCACTTTCGCCATGTTGACGCTGGTGACCGGCGATAATCTGGTTCAGATGTTCTTCGGTTGGGAAGGTGTCGGCCTTGCTTCCTATCTTCTGATCGGCTTTTGGTTCAAGAAGCCTTCCGCAAATGCAGCGGCCATCAAAGCCTTCGTTGTCAACCGCGTCGGCGATTTCGGCTTCCTGCTCGGTATATTCTCGCTGTTTGTGCTTTTCGATACAGTTCAGTTCGACACTCTTTTTGCTTCCGCTGCGCAGTATCTTCCGGCAGAGGGTGCTGCTGAGAGTGGTCAGACTGTCCTGAACTTTCTTGGCTATGCGCTCGACAAACAGGGCGCGATCACTATTGCCTGCCTGCTGCTCTTTATGGGTGCGATGGGTAAGTCTGCGCAGTTCCTCCTGCACACCTGGTTGCCGGACGCCATGGAAGGCCCGACACCGGTTTCTGCGCTCATCCATGCTGCGACCATGGTCACGGCCGGCGTATTTATGGTTGCGCGCCTGTCGCCAATCTTCGAATTGTCGCATACTGCGTTGATTTTCGTGACATTCATCGGCGCAACCACAGCGTTCTTTGCTGCAACTGTTGGCCTCGTGCAGAACGATATCAAGCGCGTGATCGCTTATTCGACCTGTTCGCAGCTCGGCTACATGTTCGTTGCCTTGGGCCTCGGTGCTTACGGTGCGGGCATTTTCCACCTGTTCACACATGCATTCTTTAAAGCGCTGCTGTTTCTTGGTGCGGGTTCCGTTATTCACGCCGTTTCGGATGAACAGGACATGCGCCATATGGGCGGACTGCGAACGTTGATCCCCAAAACCTACTGGATGATGATCGTCGGGACTGTTGCCCTGACAGGATTGGGCATTCCAGGGACGCTTATCGGTACGGCAGGGTTCTTCTCGAAGGACATGATTATCGAATCCGCATTCGCGTCGCACAGCCCAATGGCCAGTTACGCCTTTATCCTCCTTGTCGTAGCGGCGATCTTCACCAGCTTCTATTCATGGCGCCTGATTTTCATGACTTTCCACGGCAAGCCACGCGCAAGCCACGACGTGATGCATCATGTGCATGAGTCGCCTTATGTCATGCTGGTTCCGCTGTTCATTCTGGCGGCTGGTGCGTTGTTCGCCGGTGTTATATTCCGCGAGTATTTCTTCGGCCATGAATATGCCGAATTCTGGAAGGGCGCGATCTTCACGGGGCCGGAAAACGAAATCCTCGAAGAGCATCATCACGTGCCGTTCCTGGTGGCGATGTCGCCCTTCCTTGCTATGGCGGTAGGGTTTATCGTTGCCTGGTACTTCTATATTCGCTCACCCGAGACACCGAGACGGCTCGCCGCACAGCATCCTGGCCTTTACCAGTTCTTGCTCAACAAGTGGTATTTTGATGAGCTCTACGACTTCCTGTTCGTACGTCCGACAAAGGCTCTCGGCCGCTTCCTGTGGAAGCAGGGCGATGGCTGGCTGATCGACGGGCATGGTCCGGACGGAATTTCCGCGCGTGTGGTTGACGTCACCAACCGGGTCGTTCGCCTGCAGTCCGGTTACCTTTATCATTATGCGTTCGCGATGCTCATCGGGGTCGCCGCACTCGTCACGTGGATGATGCTCGGGAGCAATTTCTGATGACCGACTGGCCAATTCTCTCGACTGTTACCTTCCTGCCATTGGTCGGTGCCTTACTTGTCCTGATGATCCGGGACGATAGCGATGCTGCGCGCCGCAACATCCGCAATGTGACCTTGTGGACGACGATCATTACGTTCCTGCTCTCATTGCCGATCTGGTACTATTTCGATAACGGCCAAGCTGGCTTTCAGTTTGTCGAGAAGGCTGACTGGCTCGACTCCGGAATTTCGTATCATATGGGCGTCGATGGCATTTCGATGCTGTTCGTCATCCTCACCACCTTCCTGATGCCGCTGTGCATCTTGGCGAGTTGGGAAGCGATCCAGACCCGCGTCAAGGAATACATGATCGCGTTTCTGGTTCTCGAAACTCTGATGATCGGTGTGTTCTGCGCGCTCGATATCGTGCTGTTCTACGTGTTCTTCGAAGCCGTTCTCGTGCCGATGTTTATCATCATCGGTGTTTGGGGTGGCAAGAGGCGCGTCTATGCCAGCTTCAAATTCTTCCTCTATACCTTGCTTGGCTCGGTATTGATGCTGCTTGCCATCATGGCGATGTACTGGCAGGCCGGTACGACGGATATTCCGACCTTGCTTGCCTACAAGTTTCCGGCGTCGATGCAGACTTGGTTGTGGTTCGCCTTCTTCGCCTCATTTGCTGTGAAGATGCCAATGTGGCCGGTGCACACTTGGTTGCCGGATGCCCACGTTGAAGCGCCGACGGCGGCGTCCGCCATTCTGGCCGGCATCCTGTTGAAGCTTGGTGGATACGGTTTCATACGTTTCTCCCTTCCGATGTTCCCGAATGCTTCGGCCGATTTTGCACCGCTGATCTATACGCTCTCCGTGGTCGCCATCGTTTACACATCGCTCGTTGCGCTGGCGCAGCAAGATATAAAGAAGCTGATTGCCTATTCATCCGTTGCCCACATGGGCTACGTTACGATGGGCATCTTCGCAGCTAACGAGCAGGGCATTCAAGGCGCGATATTCCAGATGCTGTCGCACGGCCTGGTATCCAGCGCACTGTTTCTCTGTGTAGGTATCGTCTATGACAGAACCCATACGCGCGAAATCGCTGCCTATGGCGGTCTTGTCAACAACATGCCGAAATATGCAGTCGTGTTTATGATCTTCACGATGGCCAATGTTGGTCTGCCGGGCACATCAGGATTCATCGGTGAGTTTTTGACATTGCTTGGTGTTTTCCGCGTCAACACTTGGGTTGCTCTGTTTGCAACGAGTGGCGTCATCTTCTCGGCTGCTTATGCGCTCTGGCTCTATCGGCGCGTCATATTTGGAGCATTGGACAAGGAAAGCCTGAAGTCGCTCCTGGATATGTCACCACGTGAAAAGGCAGTGATCTACCCGCTCGTGATCCTGACAATTTTCTACGGCGTATATCCGATGCCTATCTTCGATGCGACGGCCAGTTCCGTACACGCTCTGATCAATCAGTATAATAACGCGCTGTCCTCAGCTGCCACACTGGCGTTGAAATAGCAGGAAGAGGCCAAGGCCGATGCAGACCGACATGATTGCCAACCTGACGCTTATGGCTCCTGAACTCCTGATAACGGTGGGCGCACTGGCGCTACTGATGATCGGGGCGTTTTCTGGGGAGCGGGCCTATTCGCTTGTCAACAGTCTTACGGTAGCCATCTTGCTTGTGGCGCTAGCGCTTGTCGTTCTGTTCCCGCAGGACGGTCACGTCTTCGGGCGCGCTTTCGTCAGCGATCCTTTTTCTCGCTTCATGAAGGTCTTGACCCTGGTCGGATCTATAGTGACGCTTGTCATGTCGGTCGGTTTTGCCAAAGCCGAGAAGTTTGACAAATTCGAGTTCCCGATCCTGGCCCTATTGGCGACGCTCGGCATGCTGCTGATGATTTCGGCCAATGACACACTATCGCTCTATCTTGGCCTGGAACTGCAGTCGCTTGCACTCTATGTCGTCGCTGCCATCAACCGCGATAGCGCGCGCTCGACGGAAGCTGGCCTCAAATATTTCGTTCTCGGGGCCCTCTCTTCGGGCATGCTCCTATACGGCATTTCTTTGGTCTATGGCTTTACCGGGCACACCGGTTTTGAAGCTATCGCACAGGCACTAAGCAGCTCAGAGCGGCAGCTTGGCGTTGTGTTTGGGCTCGTATTCATCTTTGCGGGTCTTGCCTTCAAGATTTCGGCGGTACCGTTCCACATGTGGACGCCGGACGTCTATGAGGGCGCACCTACACCGGTCACCGCCTTCTTCGCGACTGCACCGAAAATGGCAGCCATGGCGTTGTTTACACGTGTTGCCGTCGAGACCTTTCAGCCTATCACCCATGATTGGCAGCAGATCATCGTGTTTATCGCGATCGCATCTATGGTTCTTGGTGCATTCGCTGCTATTGGCCAGCGCAATATCAAGCGTCTTATGGCCTATTCCTCAATCAGCCACATGGGCTACGCACTTGTCGGGCTCTCAGCCGGTACACTCGTCGGTGTGCGGGGCGTCGCGATATATATGCTGATCTATCTGGTCACCACACTTGGCACGTTCGCTTTCATTCTTGCCATGCGTCGCAAGGAGGGCAATGTCGAGTTGATCGGCGATCTTGCCGGCCTGTCACGGACGAATCCAATCATGGCCACCATTCTTACGATCCTGATGTTCTCGTTGGCCGGTATTCCCCCGCTCGCTGGGTTCTGGGGCAAATGGTATACTTTCCTCGCAGCCATGCAGGCCAACCTCTATGCGCTGGCTATAATTGGTATCGTGGCGTCGGTCGTCGGTGCGTTCTACTATCTGCGCATCATCAAGATCATGTGGTTCGACGAACCAGTCGGGGCGTTCGTACCCATGGCAGGCGAGTTGCGCCTGGTCCTTGGAGTATCCGGCCTGCTGGTGCTATTCTACGTCCTGGTGGGCGGCCCAGTCAGCACGTTTGCGAACGCTGCCGCCAAGACGTTTTTCTAGGAGCCCGATGGGATTCTCACTTTCGCCTCTGGCAGAGCAAGACGGCTTTCGGCTGGAGGCATTCGATACGATCGGCTCGACCAACGCCGTGGCATTGGAACGTGCGCAGGCGGGCGATCCCGGAAAACTGTGGATCGTCTCCAAACAGCAGGAGAGCGGCCGCGGAAGGCGAGGACGCGCCTGGGCGACCTCACATGGCAATCTTGCCGCTTCGCTGCTCCTGACCGGAAACTTCGAGCTGAAAACCGCCGCGACACTTGGCTTCGTCGCTGGGCTGTCCCTTGCCGATGCCTTGGATGCTGTTTGTCCCGCGGCGGCATTCAAAGTAGGAATCGATGGAGCGGGACGTACCGGGCGCGGTAAATCAGCTTTACGAGTTGAGCTGAAATGGCCAAATGATCTTTTGGCAGACGGTGCGAAGCTTGCGGGCATTCTTCTGGAATCGACGCAAATGCCAGACAATCGCTTGGCGATCGTTGTCGGTATTGGTGTCAATATAGTCGTCTACCCTGACGATGTCCCTTATCCAGCTACGTCGCTGAAGAAGCTCGGCGCAAATTGCGACGCAGAAACACTTTTTCTGGCGCTGTCCGATGCATGGGAAGAAAACAGCAGAATCTGGGGCGAAGGCCGGGGGCTGGCGGAGATTCGCAAGCGCTGGCTCGCACGGGCGGCAGGCGTGGGCAGCGAAGTCGCCGTCCGAGTCGACGGAGCGGTGCTGCGTGGTATATTCGAGACTATCGATGAAGATTGCCGCTTTGTCATTCGCGACAATGAAGGCGAACGGGTAAAGATTGCCGCTGGCGACGTTCATTTTGGTGCGGTGGCATCGGCACGCGCTGAGTAGATTTTAGTTTAGGAGTATAAATGGCTAGTTCCGATCAAGTAGAACTTGTTTTCCTGCCCCTAGGTGGTGTCGGCGAGATCGGGATGAACTTGGCTATGTATGGCTATGGTCCTGCGCACAAGCGCGAATGGGTCGTAGTCGATATGGGCGTGAGCTTTGCCGGCCCGGATCTGCCGGGTGCTGATCTGGTGTTGCCGGATATTCGCTTTTTGCAAGCGGAACGCCACAATCTAAGGGGCATTGTCATTACGCATGCCCACGAGGATCACTACGGTGCGTTGCTCGACCTTTGGCCCTTACTGAACGTTCCCGTTTATGCAACGCCCTTCGCGGCGGGTCTGCTTGCTGCCAAGCGCCAGTCGGAACCCGGTGCGCCGAATATTCCTGTAACGATCTACCGTGCAGGTGAGACTTTTAACGTGGGTCCATTCGAGTTCGAGGCGATTGCCGTTACCCATTCGATTCCTGAGCCCGTTTCGCTGGCGATCAAGACACCGCTGGGTACGGTCATTCACACGGGCGACTGGAAGATGGATCCGGAGCCTTCGCTCGGACCGCTCATCAACGGAGCGCGGTTTCGCGCACTTGGCGACGAGGGCGTGCTCGCGATGATGTGCGATTCCACCAATGCTTTACGCGATGGTGAGTCTCCGTCCGAGCGCGAAGTAGGCGAAAGCTTGCGTGAGATCATAGAAAATGCCCGCGGCCGCGTTGCGATAACGACGTTCTCATCGAATGTTGGGCGCATTCGCTCGATAGCTTTGGCAGCGCGCGATGCCGGCAGGCAAACGCTGGTTCTTGGCCGATCGATGAAGCGTATGATCGATGTAGCGAGCGAGCTCGGCTATCTCGATGGCGTTCCCGAATTCCTGTCCGAGGACGACTACGGCTATATACCGCGCGAAAACATGGTGATCATCTTGACTGGCAGCCAGGGCGAGCCGCGCGCGGCGCTTGCCAAGCTTGCGCGCGACGAAATGCGCAACGTTGCATTATCGGCGGGCGATACGGTGATCTACTCTTCGCGCCCGATTCCCGGCAACGAAAAGCCGATTATCGACACGAAAAACCTGTTGATCGAGCAGGGAATCCACATCATTTCCGACGGCGATCAACTGGTACACGTCTCCGGTCATCCGCGCCGCAACGAATTGAAGCGCATGTACGAGTGGGTACGTCCGCGCATCCTCGTACCCGTGCACGGCGAGGCCGCGCATCTGGTCGGACAGGGTTCGCTGGCGGCGATGGCGGGAATTCCGGAAGTGCCGCAGGTACGCAATGGCGACGTACTGCGACTCGCACCGGGCAGGGCCGAAATCATCGATCAGGCTCCTATTGGCCGGTGGTACAAGGACGGCAAGCTGATTGGTGACGAGGAAGAGGTCGGCATCGTTGATCGCCGCAAGCTCTCTTATGTCGGACATGTTGCGGTTTCGATGCTGCTGGACGAAAAATTCAACATCATGGAGGACCCTGAAATCGTTCCGATCGGGCTTCCGGAAAATGACGCCGAAGGTGAGCTGCTCGAGGATCTGCTGTATGATGCAGCGGTGAGCGCGGTGCAAAGTATTCCGCGCGAAAAACGCAAGGATATTGCCATGGTGCGCGAAGCAGTGCGCAGGGCAGTTCGTGCCGCGGCCAATGAGGTCTGGGGTAAAAAGCCCGTGGTTACGGTTTTCGTGACCCGCCCATAAGGAAACCATGCTGGGACGTCTCAATCATGTCGCGATCGCCGTGCCTGACCTGGAGGCAGCGTCCGTGATCTATCGCGATACACTTGGTGCAAAACTGACACAGCCACAAGCTTTGCCGGAACATGGTGTCACCGTCGTCTTCATCGATGTTGGCAATACCAAGATCGAATTGCTGGAACCCTTGGGTGCGGACTCGCCCATTGCCGCGTTTCTGGCCAAGAATCCGTCGGGCGGTATGCACCATATCTGCTACGAAGTGCCCGATATCCACGCAGCGCGCGATCGGTTAAAAAAGCAGGGTGCGCGCATTCTTGGTGATGGCGAACCGAAGACCGGCGCGCACGGCAAGCCCGTTATTTTTCTTCATCCGAAGGATTTTAGCGGAACGCTGATTGAACTGGAGCAAGAATAAGAATGCCAATCGCAACCGCAATGGCGGTGTACTTCATATTCTGGTGGCTCACTCTTTTCACAATGCTGCCAATTGGCCTTCGCACGCAGGCCGACGAAGACGATGTGACGCTGGGAACAACACCGAGCGCACCGCACAAGCACCGCATGGGCCGAGTTTTCCTGCTGACGACGATTGTGGCTACAATTATATTTGCCATCTTCTATGTCGTGAATGAGGTGCTGGGTTACGGCGTAAACGATCTGCCGGTTTTTTTCCCGCAACTGGACTAAATTTGGTCCGTTAGAATTACCCGCCACGAAAAAAATCAAATTAGCTTGCTAATGAAATTGGATGCGGCGCGCGCCAGTAATCTCTCACATCGTTCCTACCGCAATTTTATTACAATAAAGTGTTGGAAGCTGAAGCGCCAGAAGGCAAGTGATAAGTTACTTCAAGAAAATACGGCAACGTATTGATTCGACAAATTCAGACAAAAAAAATGCAAGGCTTTCACCTTGCATTTTAAAGATCGCGTCTGACCAAATCCACTTGCGTGGCGGCTGCGGAAAACCGCGCCTAGGTCACATCCTCCCAAGACTTTGACCGCGTAGGAAAGCAGAAATATTCTTACTTTCTCCTTATGATTAAAAAAATAGCGGACTGCCTGCGAAATGTCACGAAAAATATTCGTTCTTGTCATTTTTTGCTTACAAATCCAGCAAGGCAGTGAATCTCTTATAAATACCCGCCCGTTTCATTTGGCGTTACGGGTTCCCAATCCTCCGGGAAGCCGGTAAAGAAACATCACTTTGCACTTGGTTTTGCCTGATTCTTAAAGCACTCAGGCGATGTTCAATTTGGTGATTCTCCATGCGGCTTTCCCGTTACCTTTTACCCATCCTGAAAGAAAACCCCAAGGAGGCGGAAATCGTCTCCCACCGCCTGATGTTGCGTGCAGGTCTGATACGCCAGGAATCGGCGGGCATCTATGCCTGGTTGCCGGCGGGTCTGCGGATTCTGAACAAGGTGAGCGCCATTATTCGCGAGGAGCAGAATCGTTCCGGTGCGATTGAGCTCCTCATGCCGACAATACAGTCCGCTGATCTTTGGCGCGAAAGTGGACGTTATGACGCCTATGGCGACGAGATGCTGCGCATCAAGGATCGCGGTGATCGCGACATGCTCTTCGGTCCGACCAACGAAGAAATGATCACCGAAATTTTCCGCGCCTATGTCAGATCTTACAAAGACTTGCCGCTGAATCTTTATCATATCCAGTGGAAGTTTCGCGATGAACGCCGTCCGCGCTTCGGGGTCATGCGGTCGCGCGAATTCCTGATGAAGGATGCCTATTCCTTCGATCTGGATTTTGAGGGTGCGAAAGCGGCATATAATCGTATGTTCGTTGCCTATCTGCGCACGTTTTCGCGACTGGGTATCAAAGTCATTCCCATGCGGGCCGATACGGGTCCGATTGGTGGTGACCTCAGCCACGAATTCATTATCCTCGCCGATACTGGAGAGAGCCAGGTATTCTGCGATCGCGCCTATCTCGATCTGCCTGTGCCCGGTCCCGATACCGACTTTAATGATGACGCGCAGATTGCCGATATCGTTAAGCGTTGGACCACGCCCTATGCTGCCACCGACGAAATGCATGACGAGGCCGCCTGGGCGAAGGTCGGTGCTTCGCAGCAACTCGCTGCTCGCGGTATCGAAGTGGGCCACATTTTCCACTTTGGAACGAAATATTCCGAACCAATGGGCGCTAGGGTAACCGGACCAGATGGCAAGGACTACCCGGTTTCAATGGGCTCCTACGGTATTGGGCCAACACGTGTAGTCGCTGCAATCATTGAAGCGTCGCATGACGAGAATGGCATTATCTGGCCGAAAGCCGTCGCGCCCTTCGGTGTGGGCATTGTGAACATGAAACCTGGCGACGCAGCCTGCGACACCGTTTCGGCTAAATTGTACGATGCGTTGACAAATGCTGGCCTTGAGCCCCTGCTCGACGATACGGATGATCGCCCGGGTGCCAAGTTCGCCACAATGGATCTGATCGGTCTACCCACACAGGTCATAGTCGGCCCGCGCGGCGTTGCGGCAGGCGAGGTCGAGATCAAGGATCGAGCGACCGGCGAGCGTGAGTCCTTGAGTATCGAAGCTGCGCTTAACAAGCTCGCGGGCGTTCAGGCAGGGATTTTATGAGCGAAAAGGCAGTCACCGCGCCGAACGGTTCCAAGCCGTTCTCAGCCTATGAACGTATGATCGCCTGGCGCTATTTGCGCGCCCGGCGCAAGGAAACGTTCATTTCCGTGATTGCCGGGTTCTCTTTTACGGGGATCATGCTTGGTGTTGCGACGTTGATCATCGTGATGGCAGTGATGAATGGCTTTCGCGCTGAACTCTTGACGCGCATCCTCGGCATCAACGGTCATGTTATCATGCAGCCGATGGATCGGCCTTTCGACGACTACGATGCGGTCATCAAACGCGTCGACGCTGTCCCCGGTGTCTCCTTTGCCATTCCGGTTGTCGAGGGACAGGTGTTGGCCAAAGGTAATGTCGGGGCAGGGGCTGGAGCCCTGGTACGCGGCCTACGCGAGGAAGACATTGCGAAACTTCAGCTTGTTTCCAAAAACGTGCGCCAAGGTACGTTTCAGGGATTCAACACAGCTGGCGGCGTAGCTATCGGAACGCGTATGGCTGAAAATATGGGTCTCGGTCTCGGTGATAAACTTACCTTGATATCTCCGGACGGGGATGTGACGCCACTTGGCATGGCTCCGCGTGTCAAATCCTATCCGGTTACGGCCATATTCGAGATTGGCATGTCGGAGTATGACGCATCGATTGTACTTATGCCGCTCGATGAATCGCAGCTCTATTTCAACCAGGAAAACAAGGTTCAATCGATCGAGATATTCGCCGATAACCCGGACAATATCGATGCATTGAAGAAACCGATCGAGGATGCGGCACAACGATCGATCCTGCTGACCGACTGGCGTCAGCGCAATCAGACATTCTTTTCCGCCCTTCAGGTTGAGCGCAATGTCATGTTCATGATTCTGACGCTGATCGTCCTCGTCGCGGCTCTCAATATCATCTCCGGATTGATAATGCTGGTGAAAGACAAGGGGCATGACATTGCCATCCTTCGGACCATGGGGGCGACGCGAAACTCGATCCTGCGCATCTTTCTTATGACGGGTGCTGCGATAGGTGTGACCGGAACGATTGCAGGTGTGGTTCTTGGTGTCGTTGTATGTCTCAACGTTGAACGAATCAGAGAATTCTTTTCCTGGATTTCCGGAACGACGCTGTTCAATCCTGAACTCTATTTCTTGAGCACCTTGCCTGCCAAAATGGATTTCAACGAGACCTTCTCGGTCATCCTCATGGCATTGGTCTTGTCATTTCTGGCGACGCTGTTTCCAGCATGGCGCGCAGCCAAGCTCGATCCCGTTGAAGCCTTGAGGTACGAATAAAATGGTGGCAGGGCCAATTTTGCAGCTGACAAATGTCGGCCGCCGTTATGATGAGATTGGCCGTGAGCTGGTCATTCTCAACGATGCCAGCTTTTCACTTGGCAAGGGTGAGATGGTGGCGCTTGTCGCGCCTTCCGGGGCCGGCAAGTCGACGTTGCTCCACACGGCTGGATTGCTGGAGCGGCCAGACAGCGGCGATGTCATTCTCGATGGCAGGTCCTGTGGTTCGCTTTCCGATGAAGAGCGCACGGCCATACGGCGAAACGACATAGGCTTTGTCTATCAGTTCCATCACCTTCTCCCGGAATTCACCGCATTGGAGAACGTTATGATGCCGCAACTAATTCGCGGCATGAAGCCAGCGGTGGCATCCGAGCGCGCGCAGCAGTTACTCGATTACATGAAGGTTGGTGCGCGTGCTTCGCACCGTCCCAGCGAACTCTCCGGCGGCGAGCAGCAGCGCGTGGCTATTGCCCGTGCTGTGGCGAACGCACCCTTGGTGCTCCTCGCTGACGAACCGACAGGCAATCTCGATCCCGTGACATCTTCCTATGTGTTCGAAGCACTTGAAGCACTTGTGAGGCAGTCGGGGCTGTCAGCCATGATCGCCACTCATAATTTTGAGCTGGCGCGCCGCATGGACAGGCGTGTGACGCTCAAGGATGGCAAAATCACCAACCTCTGATCGCGCAACCCCATTTTACCTTCCATTAATATTTCGAAAACCATAGCGGCAATGGGTGATTAGATCTGCTTGACTTTGGAACAAAAAAGGAACAAAAGATAGACATACAGACAACGAAGAAGGGTTTTACCGATGAGCGAACTTTTCCAGGATGTTATGTCATTCGTTACAGTCAGCCTGTTCATTGCGACGTTTGCAATGTGGGTGAGCGCAATCTGATAGATCAGGGATCGCTAAGATCGGAAATCCTGCGATCCCATTTCTGTCCACTGTTGAAGGAAGCGAAATCCCCAAATCAGGTGGACACTTCATCGCGCATGTCGGACTATACCGGCGCGGTGAATCAGTTTCTCCGTTCAGGTTTTCGGAGACAGAATAATTGGCAGATGGACAGATCAACAGCAGTCTAGGGGTCGCGAGCAAACAGGCGCTGCGCTTCGTGCATCTTAGAGTCCATTCTGCGTATTCCTTACTTGAAGGTGCCCTGCAGGTCCCGAAAGTTATTGATCTTGCCGTTGCCAACAAAGCGCCGGCGATTGCGATAACCGACACTAACAATCTTTTTGGGGCGCTCGAATTTGCCCAGAAAGGATCGAAGGCAGGTCTGCAGCCCATTATTGGCTGCCAGCTTGATGTTGCCTTTCATGACCAAGCGGAGGAAAGCCGCACCGCCAACAGGCGCGAAGCGCTGGGACTGGCGCCGCTCGTGCTCCTTGCTGCCACGGAGGCAGGTTATGCCAATCTCGTGCGCCTTGTCAGCCGCGCATACCTCGAAACGGCAGCGGGTGATCCGGTGCATATCACATCGGCATGGCTCAAAGGTCGTACGGACGGTATCATCGTTTTGTCTGGCGGTCCCGAAGGTCCCATCGCCAAATCGATCAAGGATGATCGGATTGATCGTGCACGGCAGCGGTTGAACTATTTGAAATCGATGTTCGGTGATCGGCTCTACGTCGAACTCCAGCGTCATCGCGGTTATGATCGCGCATTGGAGGCAGCGCAGGTTGAACTTGCGTACGAACTGGAACTGCCGCTCGTCGCGACGAACGACGTGTTTTTTTCAAAAAGTGCTGATTATGAAGCGCATGATGCACTTTTGGCGATTGCCTCCGGTTCGCTCCTGTCGATTGACGATCGCCGCAGGTTGACGCCGGACCACTACCTCAAGAGCGAAGATGAGATGGTGGAACTATTTACCGATCTGCCTGAGGCGGTTGAGAACACTGTCGAGATCGCAATGCGCTGTTCGTATTATCCCAAGAACCGTGCGCCAATTTTGCCGCGCTTTACGGGCGAGAGCGACGATCCGGAGGCGGCGTTGCGAGCCGAGGCCGATGAACTGGCGCGCCAGGCAAGGGAGGGCCTTGCGCAGCGCATCCAGACCTTGGGGCTAGCCGGAGGCCATACAGCCGAGCAATATTCGGAACGGCTGGAATACGAGATATCTATCATCACTCGGATGAAGTACCCGGGTTACTTTTTGATCGTTGCCGACTTCATCAAATGGGCCAAAGCTCATGATATCCCAGTCGGCCCCGGACGTGGATCAGGTGCGGGTTCGCTCGTCGCCTATGCGCTCACGATCACCGACGTTGACCCGCTCCGGTTCTCGCTGCTGTTCGAACGCTTTCTTAATCCGGACCGCGTCTCGATGCCCGACTTTGATATCGACTTCTGCCAAGAGCGGCGCGATGAGGTTATTCGTTATGTTCAGGGTAAATATGGCCGTGATCAGGTAGCTCAAATCATAACCTTCGGTACGCTCCAGGCTCGCGCCGTATTGCGCGATGTGGGCCGCGTTCTGGAAATGCCCTACGGCCAGGTTGATCGTCTGACCAAGATGGTGCCGGCCAATCCCGCCAATCCAGTGACCTTATCGAAGGCGATCGAAGACGAACCGCGACTGCGCGAGGAGCGTGACAAGGAGCCTGTCGTCGAGCGCTTGCTCGACATATCCTTGAAGCTGGAGGGGCTTTACCGCCACGCGTCGACTCACGCGGCGGGTATCGTGATCGGGGATCGGCCTTTGTCGGAACTTGTGCCGATGTATCGCGATCCACGTTCGGATATGCCGGTTACGCAGTTCAACATGAAAATGGTTGAAGAGGCTGGGCTGGTCAAATTCGATTTTCTTGGTCTGAAAACGCTGACAGTTCTGCAGACAGCCGTCAATCTCCTCAAGCGGCGCAGCATCGCAGTAGATCTTTCGAATCTGCCCTTCGACGACAAGCTCACCTACGAGATGCTATCGCGCGGCGAGACAGTCGGCGTGTTTCAGGTGGAAAGCACCGGCATGCGCAAGGCGCTGATCGGCATGCGGCCCGACCGGATTGAAGATATCATCGCGCTCGTCGCGCTCTATCGGCCGGGTCCGATGGAGAACATCCCGACCTACAATGCCCGTAAGAACGGCGATGAGGAGATGGCGTCGATTCATCCGAAAATCGATCATCTCGTCAAGGAAACCCAAGGCGTCATCATCTATCAGGAACAGGTGATGCAGATCGCGCAGGAAATGTCGGGCTATACGCTCGGCGAAGCCGATCTTCTTCGGCGTGCCATGGGCAAGAAGATCCGCGCCGAAATGGACATGCAGCGGGTCCGGTTTGTCGACGGTGCCGTCGAGCGTGGTGTGACCAAGCCGCAAGCCAATTTCATCTTCGACCTGCTCGCGAAGTTCGCCGATTACGGATTCAACAAGTCCCATGCCGCGGCCTATGCGATCGTGTCGTTCCAAACGGCCTATATGAAGGCCCACTATCCAGTGGAATTCCTTGCCGCATCAATGACATACGACATGTCTAACACGGATAAGCTCAACGATTTCCGCCGGGAGGCGGTGCGGCTTGGCATCGAAGTCGTCACGCCATCAGTCAATACGTCTTACCGTTTGTTCGAGGTTGGCGAGAACCGCATCTTCTATTCGCTCGCGGCCATCAAGGGCGTTGGCGAAGCGGCTGTCGATCATATTGTCGAGAAGCGCGGTGCGACGCCCTACGGCAGCCTCGAGGATTTCTGCGAGCGGATCGATCCGCGTGTCGTCAACCGCCGCGTCTTCGAAAGCCTTATAAATGCTGGGGCTTTCGACTGTTTCGGGCGTGAACGGCCTGCGCTGATTGCCGGGCTCGACCGGATTATCGGTCATGCACAACGCACGCAGGAAGACAGCGTTAGCGGTCAGGCCGATATATTCGGGGGAATGGCCGCAAGCGCCCAAACCATTCAGCTCCCTGCAGCTGCACCTTGGCTTTCGGCGGAGAAGTTGCGACGGGAATTCGAGGCGGCGGGTTTTTATCTCTCGGCGCATCCACTCGACGAGTACCGTGCAGTGCTTGAAAAGATGCGCGTCCAGACCTGGTCGGAGTTTTCGGCGGCGGTCAAACGCGGCGCCAACGCGGGGCGTCTTGCCGGGACAATTACGGCCAAGCAAGAGCGCAAGACCAAAACCGGTAACAAGATGGGAATCATCCAATTCTCTGATTCTTCAGGACAATTCGAGGCAGTACTCTTTTCTGAAGCCCTCTCTCAGTACCGTGATCTGCTTGAACCCGGTCGCTCCGTGGTGGTCACTGTTGGCGCCGAGGACCGGCCTGAAGGCATCAGCCTGCGCATCCAGACAGCGCAATCACTCGAAGATGAGGCAACCCGCATGCAGAAGGCATTGCGCCTCTATATGCGTTCCAGCGAACCGCTAAGTGCCATTACACCCTATCTGGCGCCGCAGAACGATGGCCAGGTAGTGAGCCTGATCCTGATCAAGGAAAATGGCGCAACCGAAGTGGAGATCGAACTGCCGAACCGCTATCGTGTCGGTCCGCAGGTCGCCAGTGCGATGAAAGCCATACCGGGAATTGTGGAAGTCGAGATGGCCTGAGGGGTACAGTTCAACGAGTCACAACTGAATTGCAATTCCGGGTAGAAATTCTTGTTCCCGATTTGACTATTCTTGTTCCAGATTCGGAGAGTCTTGTCCGATATTCACCGGTTTTCGTTTGAATCCGTATCATCGGGCAGAGCTTCGACTCGAGATTTGACCCTGCCGAACGTGTATCCGGTCTCGACAGCATTGCTGCCGAATTTCCCGCGGAGCTTGTCTATTGCCGTTTCGGCAACCGCACGTTTAGTCGCTTGAATATCGACCAGGTCGAGCGGGTCAGCGCGATCATCGTTGCCAAGGTCGCTGACGCCGATCCCGAGCAGACGAAATCGCGTGCCGTCGATTTCTTTTTCAAGCAGCGAAAAGCCGGTACGGAAAATCCGGTCGGCCAGTTGTGTCGGATCGGCCAACTGGCGGTTTCGGGTTCTGAGTTTGAAATCCCGAGTCTTCAATTTAAGGACGACAGTCCTTCCAGCGATGTCCGCCGCTTTGAGGCGCCTCGACACTTTTTCCGATAAAGACCGCAATATTGGCGTGAGCTCTTCGAGCGATGCGATGTCTTCATTGAAGGTCGTTTCAGCGGATACACTTTTGCTCTCGCTGTCAGGTTCAACGCGGCGCGTATCAAGTCCCCGCGATAGATGGTAAAGGCGCTGCCCCATAGTACCATAGGCAGCCATCAAGGGGCCAAGTTCCATCGTCTGAAGTTGGCCTATGGTGCGAATGCCATCGCGCTCCAGCGTTGCATTGAACGCCTTGCCGACGCCCCATATCATCGTAACAGGTTTGTCGGCCAGGAACGCGGGTGCCTCTTGTTCTCCGATGATAGAAAAGCCGCGTGGCTTCTCGAAGTCCGAGGCGATCTTCGCCAGGAACTTGCAGTAGGAAATACCGACAGAAACGGAAAGCCCCATGTCTCGTTCTACTCGATTTGAAAAATGCGCCATCACACGGGAAGGTGGATCGTGATGCAGGCGCTCGGTCCCCGACAGATCCAAAAAGGCTTCATCGATCGACAACGGCTCGACCAGAGGAGTCAAATCGCGCATCATTTGCCGAATCTCGCGACCGACCCGGGCATATTTTTCCATGTTGGGACTGATAACGACAGCGTGCGGACAAGCCTCCAGAGCCTTGAACATCGGCATCGCCGACTTCACACCATGGATGCGGGCGACGTAGCAAGCTGTTGAAACGACGCCGCGTTTTCCGCCCCCAATAATGACGGGCTTGTTTCGCAATTCCGAATTGTCGCGCTTTTCCACCGAAGCGTAGAACGCATCGCAGTCCACATGCGCGATGCTGAGGCGATAAAGCTCCGGATGGCGCACGAGACGTGGGCTCCCGCAGAGATGACAGCGGCGTCCTTCCGACTTCTGGGCGGCCAGACAGTCACGGCAAAAACCAAATCTCGGATCGTTGAGGGTTGCCATCGGGGTCCGGAACATAAAAGGAACGAGCAGACCTTAGCGAAGCTGTCTCTACCTTGCAACGACCAGCCGAGCCTATCAACCGTTCAATCGATATCTTGCCGGCCACCAGGAAGGAGCCGAAGTGCTTCCTGGAAGAGGGCAGGATCTGTGCCTGTTGCCTCGCAATAGCGTATTAGCGTCGGTTCGTGCCCAAGGTAGAATTGGAGAACACCCGCCAGAAATCCCGGTTCGCCGGCCGCCGTCCGAATCTGATCGGCGGTAATTCCGGTCAAAGCAAGGAACCGGGCAAGCAACTCACTGTCGTCGGCCAGGAATATCAAAGCATTGATGGCCAAGGTTTCCGCGTCGCCGAGATTGATCTGATTCCTCATTTACACCGCCTGTTCATGGTTTGCCGGGTCCTGCAACCCAGAATAGTACGTCTCACAGTCCTACACGCTGTTTCGTGTACCCAAATTTCGCTGTAGCCGGTTGAATATGATCAAAAGAAGATGTTCAATAAATCCTTGGTTAAACATGATCAGCAGCATTTCGGGATTGGGCTGAAGAGTTACCTTTTCATCAATCATCACAGGCTATCAAATGCATCCATACAGTTGGGGCTGCGACCGGATCTTTGTCCCATAGTTCTTCACGGACGGCGCGCGTCTTTCAAGCATGATCAACAGGAAATTGCCGATGGTAAAGAAAGTTATGATCGTCGAGGATAATGAGCTTAATATGAAGCTCTTCCGCGATCTTATTGAAGCCAGCGGCTATGAAACCATCCGGACCCGCAATGGGCTGGAAGCGCTTGATTTGGCTCGCGAACATCGGCCTGATCTGATCCTCATGGATATTCAGCTGCCCGAGGTGTCGGGTCTGGAAGTCACGAAATGGCTGAAGGCGGACGACGATCTGCATGTAATCCCGATCATCGCCGTTACTGCTTTTGCCATGAAGGGTGATGAGGAGCGTATTCGGCAAGGCGGTTGTGAGGCTTATATTTCAAAACCCATCTCGGTGCCGAAGTTCATCGAAACCATCAAATCTTATCTTGGCGACGCTTGACCGTCAGGGGAGTTAAATATGACGGCCCGCATACTAGTCGTTGACGATGTTCCCGCCAATGTGAAGCTGCTCGAAGCACGGCTGAGC
Source organism: Candidatus Phyllobacterium onerii (assembly GCF_028331445.1). Classification (GTDB taxonomy): domain Bacteria; phylum Pseudomonadota; class Alphaproteobacteria; order Rhizobiales; family Rhizobiaceae; genus Phyllobacterium; species Phyllobacterium onerii. The sequence goes on from NZ_JAQMHX010000001.1 coordinate 1,062,836, forward strand.
GCGGAATATTATGAAGTCGTCACGGCATCGGACGGCTATCAGGCCCTGGAGATATGCGAGAACAGCAATGTTGACCTCATTCTGCTTGATATCATGATGCCAGGATTGGACGGCTTCGAAGTTTGCCGTAGACTGAAGTCGCAAGCCTCTACCGCACATATCCCCGTGGTGCTGGTCACAGCTCTGGATCAGGACACAGACCGGATTACCGGACTGAACTTTGGCGCTGATGATTTCCTGACCAAACCCGTAAACGACTTGCAACTTCTTGCACGCGTGAAGAGCTTGGTGCGGTTGAAAAACCTGACCGACGAGCTGCGGTTACGGGTTGCTACGACCCGCGATGTCGGATTGGAGTCGCTCTTGCGGTTCCCAATTGGCAGTGAGGGCAGCACCAAGAATGCCCGCGTCCTGCTGATCGACGAACGACCCGAAAGCGCCGAACGAATTCAGCGCATATTGGCCGACGAAGGTGTCGTCGACGTTCAAACGGATCCGCAAACGGGATTCTTCGACGCTATCCAAGGCAACCATGATTGCCTGATCATTTCGTCGAGCTTCACCAACTTCGACCCGCTGCGCATCTGTGCGCAATTGCGGTCGCTCGACAACACGCGGTCGCTGCCTATCATCCTTGTGGCAGATCGGGGTGAAGAACCATTGATCCGACGCGCCTTGGAGTTGGGTGTGAACGACTATCTGGTGCGACCGCTGAACCCGAATGAATTGCTGGCACGGTTGCGCACACAGCTTCGACGTAAAGCCTATCATGATGGCTTGCGCGCCAGTGTCGTCAAGACCTACGAAATGGCGGTGACGGATAGCCTGACAGGTTTGCATAATCGTCTCTATCTTGAGACGCATCTGGCAACCCTATTCAAGCGCGCTGTCGAACGCCGTCGGCCCTTGTCCATTCTCATGACCGATATCGACCGGTTCAAGCTTATAAACGATACGCATGGTCACGACGGCGGGGACGAGGTGTTGCGGGAATTTGCAAGGCGCTTGCGACGGAATGTGCGCGGGAGCGATCTTGCGAGCCGCTATGGCGGCGAGGAGTTTTTCATCGTGATGCCGGACACCGATTCGGCGCTCGCTGCCGTTGTGGCCGAGCGCATCAGGCGCGAGGTCGCAGCGACACCGTTTGTCGTCAATCAAAACGGGACCGGGGCTCCCGTGACAATCAGCATCGGCATTGCCAGCGTTCTATCCAAGGAAGACACTGTGCAAAGTCTGCTGAAGCGCGCTGATGACGCTCTCTATGGTGCAAAGGCTGCCGGACGCAATCGCGTTGTGTCGGCCGCGGCCTGACGAATAACAATCAACAGGTCATGGAATTTACAAACAAAAATGCCGCCCTGAAGGCGGCATTTTTGTTTCCGGAACAACAAGATTACTTGATCTTGGTTTCCTTGAACTCAACGTGCTTGCGTGCGACCGGGTCGTACTTGCGGAAAGACATCTTCTCCGTCTTGGTACGGCTGTTCTTGCTCGTAACGTAGAAGAAACCGGTGTCAGCGGTCGACAGAAGCTTGATCTTGATATTCGCAGCCTTGGCCATTTTCAGTTTACCTGTTCTGATTATTGAGGACCGCTATTCAAGTCCAGCAACGTGGCCATAAGCGGAAATTCGGCCGGACACTTAACTGAATGGTGCCAAAAGTCAAGCCCGCGTCGGTCACCGCGCCAATATAATCGATCAATCGGCGTGTCCTAACTGCAGGACAACCTCATACCACATTTGACGAGATGTGATTCAACCCTGCGTTCGTTGCCGACCAACTCAAATCACGCGATGAGTCGAACTTCGAGTTTTGAAGGCAAAAGCAACAACACCGAGCCAGCCAGTGTATCGGGGGAGACAGGCTCCCCCGACTGCGGCAAGAGCCTTGCCTTCAACCTTGGAGGTGATTCATGTGGCGACGCCCACTTAGCATCACCCTTATAGTGAAAAGAACCCGGACCAGCTGGCAAGTTGTGTTCCGGGTTCAATTCAACCTATAGGGAAAGGGAGGCGGGCGAAAGCTCGCCTCTCACTCCGGGCTCAATATAACACCGTGGCGAATAATTCCAAGCGCGCTGTAGTTGTACTCGCTTAGAGTCCCGACCCTAACCTCTGCGGCTGATCAGGCGTGAGCCCACCAAAAGCGCGTAAGCGGCAAAAAATATTGCGAGAGCGACTGCAAAGCCCGCGGGCCCCATCAGATCCATGCCGATACCGACGGCTTGTGGACCGACGAGCATACCGACTGCGTAGCAGAAGACGAAGGCCGCATTGGCCGAGGCAAGCTCGCGCCCCGTGAGCTGCGAGCCCAGGTGTGCCAGGCCAACGGTGTAAAGGCCTGCTACAACGCCGCCCCAGACAAACAGCAATCCCGCGACGAGATACCAGTTGGAATAGATGAATGGCAGGACGCACATGCCCGCCAAGCCGATCAACGCGCAGACAAGCAGGATCTTGCGACGATCATTGACGTGATCGCTGAGGAGCCCAATTGGAATTTGCAGCAGCACGTTGCCGAGCCCGATGGTCGTGAGCAGGAGAGCCGCATTGGCTTCGCTATAGCCGACCCGGGAGCCGAAGACGGGAAACAGCGCGAAGCCACCGGTTTCAACTGCGCCAAAGACAAAGACCGCTGCCGTCGCAGTGGGCACAGCCCAAATGAACGGTGCGAAAGGAACATGCTCCTCTTCATGGAAATCCGGGCTTTCCTTCGACGCGAAAAGCACCGGCAACATGGCGAAGATGATGATGCCGAAGCCGACAGCAAACGGCATGATGCCGACGCTGCCGATGCGCGAGAACAGCCATGGCCCCAGCGCAAACCCCACGGAAAGGACGGTGGCATATATACCAAGCACCAGCCCGCGTTTTTCGGGAGGGGCCGCAGCATTGATCCAATATTCGGAAAGGATGAACAGCATTGTCAGCGCGAAATGCAGGAAAACGCGTAATACGACCCACATCCAGAACTCGGTAAAGAAGTGAAACCCAACGAACGAGAAACCGCCGATCAGCAACATTCCAAGCAGGGTCGGCACTACACCGAACCGGGCTGCGATGGGAGCAGCGAAGGGGGCGGCGACAATCGACGCGATGCCCGCGACCGCGGCGTTCAAGCCTATCATGGTGGCCGAATGGCCGCGGCTCTCCAGAATGACGCTCAGGAGTGGAATGCCAAGTCCGATGGCGACACCAACGGAACTGATGGTGGCGATGGCCGCGACAAGCGCGCGCCAGGAAGACCGGACTGTTGTCTGGTCAGTGGTCGGCGTTGCATCCATAAATCAAAAAACCTCTCGGACGAATCGTCCATATTTCATGCGGTAACGAATAACGGCGTTGCCCGGGTCCAGGGCGGGATTTGCTTCAAGAATCGCCTCGGCCTCCTTTATGATCGTCCGGGTGATCTCGGGAATATCCAGCTGGTTGGCCTCGCGGAAAGGCAGCCAGCACAATTCTTCGAGTTCCAGTGACGGCCCGGTTGCTTCGGGAAGGGTATCGGCGACGGCATCACGAAAAGCAAGGAAGAACCGTGTATCGAAACGGCGGGAGCGACCGGGCGGCGTGGTGGCTCGCGCAAAATAGCGCAGCACGGAAAGGTCAGGAAGAATCCCGCGTTCGACAAAAGCGGCCCAGTCCGGGTGCGATATCGAAACGGCATCCGGATGCCGGCGCCCGAGAAGAAGCCCTGCCTCTTCATAGGTTTCGCGAATGGCAGAGAGCGCGAGCGCCCGGCAGCGTTGAACGCTTGAGCGACTGCCCATGCCGGTCAGCAGTTTTGCTTGATCAATGTCGGAGAGTTCGGCAATGGCGGATATGCGGCCATCCGCAGGTTCCGTCCGCCCACCTGGGAAGACGAATTTTCCCGGCATGAAGACGTGACGCATGTGCCGCTTGCCCATGAGAATGCGCAAATCCTGCCCGGAGCGGTCGATAAGCAATAGCGAAGCAGCATCGCGTGGCCGGATAGGTACTAACCGCTTATCCATTTGGATCGGGATGGCGTTGCCTTGATCATTCACTGTTCCCGCGGCTCCTGATCGTCAGTCTCGCCGCCAAAACCATGCATGTAATTTGCCCATTGCAATCCGATGATGGCGCCTTTGACCGGCTGCAGCAAACCTATCGACAACAGGATCGTCAAGGGAACCCAGATGGCCAGATGCACCCAATTGGACAATATGACGAGGGTTTCAACCGCCAGAAATCCGCCGAGGACGATGTGGCCGACGATCGTGATGGTGATATAGGCTGGAAAATCATCGGCGCGCTGATGGGTGTAGTCCTCGCCGCAGTCGGCGCAATGGTCGACCGGCTTGACGAAGGCGCGAAATAGCTTGCCTTCGCCACAATGCGGGCAGCGACAGCGCAATCCGCGCCACATCGCTTGCCACACCGGCCGGCGCTCTCTCGCGGGCGCCATATCGGCGCCGAAAATCTGTTCTGCCATTACCTGCCTCTTCGTCCGCCCCGCGATACGGTAGACGGACGTTTCTGGTTTCCGCGTACAAAACGCTTTGCCTTGTGGTGCGAGCGCACGCCGCTCGGCACCGGGTGCGGTTCTGAAAGCATCTCGAACCGCAATGCGCCGGCAACTGGCAAGGCTTCGACCAAACGAACCTCGACGACGTCACCGAGGCGGAAACCCTTGCCACTGCGTTCGCCGGACAGAGCGTGGTTGGTTTCGTCGTAAAGATAGTAATCATCACCCAAAGTTGAAATGGGGATAAATCCGTCCGCGCCATATGTCGCAAGCGAGACGAACAGGCCGGCCTTGGTAACACCCTGGACGCGGCCTTCGAAACTGCTGCCCACCTTGTCCGCCAGATAGTGTGCGATCAGCCGGTCGACAGTGTCGCGCTCGGCGGCCATGGCACGACGCTCGGATGTCGAGATCAGGGCGGCGATCTCCGGCAATGCCGCTTCTTCGTCTGGCGTCAGGCCATCCGGTCCAAGGCCCAATGCCGAAATTAAAGCGCGGTGCACGATGAGGTCGGCATAGCGGCGGATAGGCGAAGTGAAGTGCGCATAACGATGAAGATTGAGGCCGAAGTGCCCAATGTTCGCGGGGTTGTATTCCGCCTGCGATTGCGAACGCAGCACGACCTGATTGACGAGGTCCTGCTGCTCGCTGCCCTCGACGCGCTTCAGGATATGGTTGAACTGGTTCGGACGCAGTTCTGCGCCGCGGGCCAGTGAAATATCCATGGTCCGCAGGAACTCACGCAGCGTTTCCTGCTTGGCCAGCGAAGGCGCATCGTGGATGCGGAAGATCAGTGGCTGCTTCTTGCGCTCGAGCGTTTCGGCAGCGGCAACATTGGCCTGGATCATGAATTCTTCGATGAGCTTATGCGCATCGAGCCGCGGCGGGATCACGACCTTGTCGACCTTGCCTTCGGGTGTAAGCAGGATCTTCTTCTCGGGGAGATCTAGTTCCAGTGGCTCTCGCGCGTCTCGGCCGCGCTTCAGCACGGCATAGGCCGCCCAGAGCGGCTTCAGGATCGTATCGAGGATCGGCGCTGTCTTCTCGTCCGTCGCGCCATCGATCGCCGCCTGCGCCTGCGGGTAGGAGAGCCGGGCGTGCGAGCGCATCATAATACGATGGAAGGTGTGCGAAATCTTGCGCCCTTCGGCATCAAAGATCATGCGGACGGCAAGGGCAGGGCGGTCCACCAGTTCTTTCAGCGAACAAAGATCGTTGGAAATACGCTCAGGCAGCATCGGCACGACGCGGTCGGGGAAATACACCGAATTGCCGCGCTTCAATGCCTCGCGGTCGAGCTGTGAACCTGGGGTTACATAGGCTGCGACATCGGCGATGGCGACGGTAGCCATGAAGCCGCCCGGATTTTTCTCGTCCGGATCAGGCTCGGCATAGACCGCATCATCGTGATCTTTTGCATCGGCCGGATCGATGGTCACCAATGGAACATGACGCCAGTCATCGCGATGCGCCATGGTTGCGGGTTTGGCCTTTTCGGCTTCCGCAGTGACGCTATCCGGAAAGACATGCGGGATCTCATGCTCATGGATGGCGATCATCGACAGGGCTTTTTCACTCGCAACGGAACCCACGACCTGCGTGATACGGCCAAGTGCAAGCCCGTAGCGGCTGATTTTCGAAACCTCGACTTCGACAAGATCGTTTGCCTTGGCATTGTTCAGCTGGGCAGGATCGATGGCGAGTTCGACTTGCCGCCGTTCGACGGGCTCGAGGCGCCACTCGCCATTGTCCAGCTTGCGCAACACGCCCAAAACGGCATCCTTGCGATGCTCGATCTTCTTGATGACACGTCCCGTGTAAGCAGGTCCGGTAGGGTCGGCACCGTGAAAAATACGCGCGAGAACACGATCGCCCACACCGGGAGTCGGGCCTTTCTGATTGCGCGAGGCGCGAATGAAAACCACAGGCGGCCGTTCCTGGTGGTTGGCGTCCCATTCAGCAGGCTTGGCGATCAACCCGCCGTCACCGTCACGTCCGGTAATGTCGAGGACTGCCACGCTCGGCAAGCTGCCGGGTACGGCGAGCCGCTTGGCTCGCTTTTCGACCAAGCCATCGCCAGTCAAGTCTCGCAGAATGTCCTTCAGTGCGATCCGTGCATCGCCTTTGATATTGAATGCCTTGGCGATGTCACGTTTGCCGGCAAGGTCCGGATTTTCCTTGATAAACTGGAGAATTTCATCGCGGCTTGGCATATGCTGTTCGCGACCGGAAGCGTCAGAATTGGCAGACCGCTTTTTTCCGTTGGGGGGAGAGATACGGCGTGCCAATCGATTTTTTCCTAACTTGCTTTTTTGGTGGCAGTCTTTTTCGCAGCCGGTTTTTTCGCGGCAGGTTTTTTGGCTGCCGTTGCCTTCTTGGCCGGTGCTTTCTTGGTACCCTTCGAGCCCGCTTTTTCAGCGATCATAGCAAGAGCTTCCTCAACGGTCACGCCCGCCGGGTCCTTGCCCTTCGGCAGCGTGGCATTGACCTTGCCCCAGTTCACATAGGGGCCGTATTTGCCGTCGCGAACGGTGATCACGCCGCCATCGGGATGCTCGCCAAGATCCTTGAGCGCTACAGGCGTACCCCGACCGCGCCCCGGGCCCTTTGCCTGCTTGTCCGCAAGCACGGTAACTGCACGATTGAGGCCGATCGAGAACACGTCTTCCGCATTCTCCAGGTTCGCATAGGTCCCATCATGCGTGATGTAAGGGCCGTAGCGCCCGATTCCGGCCGAGATCATCTTCGCCGTTTCGGGGTGTTGGCCCACATCACGAGGCAGAGACAGCAGCGCCAGAGCTTTTTCATGATCCAGTGTATCGAACGTCCAGCCCTTTGGCAGGCTGGCGCGCTTGGCTTCCTTGCCATCACCACGCTGCACATAGGGCCCAAACCGGCCATTGCGTGCGGTAATATCCTCGTCCGTATAGGGATCCTTGCCAAGCAGCTTTGGCTCATCGCCGCCATTGCCGTTTTCGTTTGCCGCTTCGCTGCCGCCAAGCTGACGCGTGAATTTGCATTCAGGATAGTTCGAACATCCGATAAACGCGCCGTACTTGCCGAGCTTCAGCGACAGATTGCCTGTACCGCAGACCTGACAGATACGCGGATCGCTGCCATCTTCTCGCGGCGGAAACACGAGCGGGCCAAGCTGGTCGTTCAATGCATCCAGCACATTGGTAACGCGGAGTTCCTTGATTCCATCGACAGAGCCGAAGAAATCGGTCCAGAAAGCCCGCAGAACATCCTTCCACTTCAGCTTTCCATCGGAAATCTCATCGAGTTTCTCTTCGAGATCGGCGGTGAAATCATATTCGACATAGCGCTTGAAGAAACTTTCCAGGAAGGCAATGACCAGGCGGCCCTTGGCTTCTGGAATGAGCTTGCGCTTGTCGATGGTTATGTATTCGCGATCGCGAAGGGTGGCGAGCGTCGATGCATAGGTGGAAGGACGGCCGATGCCGAGTTCCTCCATCTTCTTGATGAGCGTTGCTTCCGAATAGCGCGGCGGCGGTTCAGTCGAGTGCTGTGTTGCGTTGATTTTCTCGCGGGCCAGAGCCTCTCCGGAGCGGATTTCCGGGAGACGTCCACCATCTTCATCGACGTCTTCTTCCTCGCGGTGATCCGTATAAGCACCGAGAAAACCATCAAACCTGATGACCGAGCCTGTCGCGCGCAGTTGTGCGAAACGCGAGCCGTTCTGCGCATCGATTTCGACCGTAGTTCTTTCGATGTCCGCCGACTGCATCTGACTTGCGATCGCTCGCTTCCAGATCAGCTCGTACAACCGTGCCTGATCAGCATCAAGAAACTGGCGCATGTCCTTGGGATGCCGATTGAAATCGGTCGGGCGGATCGCTTCGTGCGCTTCCTGGGCATTCTTCGCCTTCGTGGCGTAAAAGCGCGGCTTCTCCGGCACATATTTTTCGCCGAAAACCTTGCCGATCGTCTGGCGCGCCGCCTGAACGGCTTCGGGCGCCATCTGCACGCCATCAGTACGCATATAAGTGATCAAGCCAGCGGTTTCGCTGCCGAGGTCCATACCTTCATACAGCTTCTGCGCAATCTGCATCGTGCGTGATGCGGAAAATCCGAGCTGACCGGAGGCCGCCTGTTGCAAACTCGATGTGGTGAAGGGCGGGCCGGGGCTGCGTTTGATCGGCTTCGCCTCGACCGAGGCTGCCTTGAAGGACGCGCCTTCCAGCATGCCGCGAATCTCACCGGCCTGTTCGCCATTCTTGATATCGAGCTTGCCAAGTTTCTTGCCATCGACTGACACAAGCCGTGCTTCGAACCCGTCATTGCGCGGTGTTTTCAGGAGCGCGGCGATATTCCAGTATTCTTCGCGGATAAAGCGTTCGATTTCCGCTTCGCGATCCGCGACGAGCCGCAATGCTACCGATTGGACGCGGCCAGCGGAGCGTGCGCCCGGGAGTTTGCGCCAAAGCACCGGGGAGAGGGTGAAGCCGAAAAGATAGTCCAAAGCGCGGCGTGCGAGATAGGCATCGACGAGCGGCATATCGATGTCGCGCGGATTGGCCATGGCCTCCAGCACTGCATTCTTGGTGATCGCGTTGAAGACGACGCGTTGGACACTCTTCTTTCCTATCGCCTTTTTTTGCTGCAGTACTTCGAGCACGTGCCAGGAAATAGCCTCGCCTTCACGATCCGGATCGGTTGCGAGAATGAGGCCGTCGCTCTCTTTCAAAGCTTTGACAATCTCGCTTAGTCTCTTGGCCGAGGCCGAGTCGACTTCCCACGACATCGAGAAATCATCGTCAGGGCGCACCGATCCATCCTTGGCCGGCAGATCGCGCACATGGCCGAACGAGGCCAGGACCGCATAACCCGAACCGAGATATTTGTTGATTGTTTTGGCCTTGGCAGGCGATTCGACGACGACAACATTCATTACAGATTTGAGCTTTCCTGCCCTTGTCAGATTGCAAAAGCACTAATTTAGCTTCGGAACAGGCCTGTGAAATGAACAGGCTTCGACACAACGTCAAGGTCTGTACATCAAAAATCGTGAATTACAACCTGCGGTTGCTCGCATAACTTATGCAATTAATGGTATTTTCCTTATGAGTTCAAGCCTATGGTGAATTCCTGTGCGAGTCATATACGGTTTCGTATATAGAGTATAAAAAACAGCAGCTTATATAGGCATAAATTAAGATTTCTGAGTCAAAGTATAGCGCATATTTTCGATATAAATTTATATTTAAGGATCAAATTATGAGCGAAAGTCGAATTGATCAAATTGAAAACGCCAGATTTATTCAGCAAATGCTCGGTGAGTTACGAGCAATGGCCAAAACGAACCGGCTGGAGATGTTGGCGTATCTTATAGAAATTGCATATATCGAAAGCAGTGACCAGTTGCAGAAGGAACTGGGGACAGCTTCACGCGTAAACAAGCGAAACATGTCCGCCTGAGTGACGCTGCAAACGTCCAGCTAGATCGAGTTCGAGCAGAATCAGCATTACCACCGACGGGTGTAGTTCGCTCGTACGGATCAGGTCGTCGATATCGACTGGAACGGGGCCGAGGAGATTGACGAACCGGTCCCGATCGGTTTCGTCGGGTGGATTGATTGGCGGGAAATCCATATCTGGTGCAAGAAACGCTGGATCGTCGAAAACAGGCCGTTCGACCAGTGGCGTTAATGCAGTTATTATGTCTTCGGTACTGGTTGTCACGATGGCTCCGTTTTTCAGCAACCCGTTGGTGCCCTTGGCCCTCGGGTCGAGAGGAGAGCCAGGGACCGCGAAAACAAGCCTGCCAAGTTCTCCCGCCAGCCGGGCACTGATCAGTGAGCCGGAGCGTTCGGCGGCTTCAACCACAACCAGGCCAAGCGACAGGGCGGCGATAATACGGTTGCGCCTAGGAAAATCCCGGGCACGGGGATCCCAACCGAATGGCATTTCACTGATCGCGGCCCCATTGCGCGCGCTTATTGCCTTATAGAGATTGAGGTTTTCCGGAGGATAGGGGACGTCCAGCCCGCCTGCCATGACGGCCACGGTTCCGTAGTCCAGGCTGGCCTCATGGGCTGCCGTATCTATTCCACGTGCAAGACCGGAGATAATCGCGTAACCGGCCTCACCCAGCTCCCGTGCGATCATCCGCGCAAACTTGATCCCCACCAACGATGCGTTGCGTGCGCCGACGATGGCAACGGGCGGTAGCCTGAAGACCTCGGGATTCCCTTTGATCGCGACCAATGGCGGGGGATTGTCGCATTGGCGAAGATAGCGGGGATAGTCGGGCTCACCTATGCCGACGAAAACAGCACCCATTTTTGCCGCCGCCTGCATTTCGCGCTCAGCATCCTGCAAACTGGCAATTCGAATTGGCCGGCCGCCGCCGCCGCGCCTGACGAGTTCGGGCAGCATTTCCAATGCATCGCTCGCAGAACCGCAATGAACGATCAGATCGCGGAAGGTCGCGGGACCGACATTTTCGCTGCGGATCAACCGAAGCCAGCTCAAGCGCTGGCTGTCAGAAAGGCGTATGCCCTTCTTTTCTTCATTCATCCTTTGGCGCCGATCTTGCCTTCGGTGCCTGAGACAAGACGCTGGATATTGGCTCTATGCTTGATGAAGACGATGATCGTCAGGACGAAGAAAAGCGCTGCGATCTGGTGCACCCCTATTATGTAGAGTGCAATCGGAACGATGATGGCCGCGAAAAGGGCGGCGAGAGAAGAATAGCGAGAAGTGTAGGCTATGATCAGCCAGACGGCGGCGAAGATCAGCGCACCCTGCCAGAACAGCCCGAGCAGAACGCCAAGATAGGTGGCAACACCTTTGCCGCCCTTGAATTTCAACCAGACCGGAAAGATATGGCCGAGGAAGGCACCGAAGCCAGCAATGATTGCGGCTTCAGGGCTGGCGATGCCGGCAATCAACACCGCCACGGTGCCCTTCAACATATCAAGGACCAAGGTTGCAGCGGCGAGTTTCTTGTTGCCGGTGCGCAGGACATTGGTCGCACCGATATTGCCGGAACCGATGCTGCGCACGTCGCCAAGGCCAGCCATGCGGGTCAGGATCAGACCAAAAGGAATGGATCCGAGCAGATAGCTGAAGACGAGCGCAAAGAAGAGAAGCGGAAATCCTGCCTGCCCAGTGAAGAAATCCGACATGCATATCCCCTTAGGTGAAATTAGATCGTGAAGACTGACTTTCCTGCAACAAATGTCTGTACGACGCGGCCCTGAAAACGTGCGCCCTCGAAACAAGAGTTCTTGGAACGCGACCGTAAGTCTTCTTCCTTCACTACCCACGGTTCGTCAAGATCGACTATGGTCATATCCGCCTTCGAACCCGCACGCAGCGAACCCGCATCGAGGCCAAAAATCCTGGCGGGGACACTGGACATCGCTTCGACGATGCGCAGAAGCGGAACGTCGCCATTGTGGTACAATCTCAGTGCTGCGCCAAGCAGCGTTTCAAGGCCGATCGCGCCAGCTGCCGCATCGGCAAATGGCAGTCGCTTGGTATCGACATCCTGAGGATCATGCGCAGATACGATGATATCGATCGTGCCGTCGCGCAGGGCTTCGACCATGGCGAGGCGGTCTTCCTCCAGGCGCAACGGCGGCTGCAAGCGGAAGAACGTGCGGAATTCACCGATATCGTTTTCGTTCAGGGAGAGATGATTGATCGATACGGCCGAGGTTACGTTCAGGCCATTCTGCTTGGCGCGGGAAATCACCTCTGCCGACATGGCAGTCGAAATCTGCGCGGCGTGGTAGGCGCCCTGTGTCAGCGCGGCCAGACGCATGTCACGCTCGAGCGGGATCACTTCGGCCTCGCGCGGCGTGCCGGAAAGCCCCAGCCAGCTCGCATATAGTCCTTCGTTCATGACGCCGTTGCTACCGAGGTGCGGGTCCTGTGCTTCGTGCGCGAGGACCACACCGAAATCACGGGCATAGGTGAGCGCGCGGCGCATCAGCTGCGTATTGGCGATTGAATTGCGGCCTTCCGTGATAGCAACTGCACCAGCCTCACGAAGCAGGCCGATCTCGGTCATTTCCTCGCCGTGCAGGCCTTTGGTGACCGCCGCCGCCGGATAAACATTGACCACCGCCGTATCGCGGGCCGTTCGCTTGATGAATTCCACCAGCGCGACATTATCGATGACCGGATCGGTGTCCGGCATCATGATAACTGACGTGACACCGCCCGCTGCTGCGGCATGGCTGGCAGACGCGATGGTTTCGCGATGTTCCGCGCCTGGTTCACCAATGAAGACGCGCGCATCGACCAGACCTGGAAGCACCGCCTTGCCCTTGCAGTCAATGATGGCGGCACCTTCCGGGGTGCCCTGATTGCGGGCATTGGCACCGCTGGCGACGATCCTGTCATTCTCGATGATGATCGTGCCGGTTTCGTCGAGCCCGCGCGAGGGATCGACGATGCGGGCATTTTGCAGAACGGTGGCGCTCATCCGGCCACTCCTTCGGCATTTCGGCGCGGATCGAGCAGCGCTTCCATCACCGCCATGCGCACGGCAACACCCATCTCGACCTGTTCCTGAATGACGCTCTGCGAGCCATCGGCTACATCCGACGCGATTTCAACGCCGCGGTTCATCGGACCGGGGTGCATGACCAGCGCATCGGGCTTGGCGTATTTGAGTTTTTCGCGGTCCAGGCCGTGGTAGCGGAAATATTCGCGCACCGATGGTACGAATGAGCCTGTCATGCGCTCGCGCTGCAGCCGCAGCATCATCACCACGTCGGCGTCTTTCAGGCCTTCTTCCATGGTGTGGAAGACTTCCGCACCCATATGCGCAATGCCCGCGGGAAGGAGGGTCGAGGGAGCGACAACGCGAACGCGTGCGCCTAAGGCATTGAGAAGGATCATGTTCGACCGCGCCACGCGAGAGTGCAAAACGTCGCCGCAGATGGCAACGGTCAGCCGGGCGATCTTGCCCTTGGCGCGGCGGATCGTCAGCGCATCGAGCAGCGCCTGCGTTGGATGTTCATGTGCGCCGTCGCCAGCATTGACCACCGAACAGCCGACCTTTTGTGCGAGAAGCGCCGCGGCTCCGGCCGAGCCATGGCGGATAATCAGGATATCGGGCCGCATGGCATTGAGCGTCATCGCCGTGTCGATCAGCGTTTCACCCTTCTTGACCGAGGAATTTCCGACCGCCATGTTCATGACGTCGGCGCCCAGCCTCTTTCCGGCGAGTTCGAAGGATGATTGGGTGCGGGTCGACGCCTCGAAGAACAAATTGATCTGAGTGCGGCCGCGCAAGGTCGCCTTTTTCTTCTCGGACTGCCGTGAAACCGCGATCTCGCTTTCGGCGATATCGAGCAGCTGGATAATGTCTTGAGGCGAAAGGCCCTTGATGCCAAGCAAGTGGCGATGGGGAAACAGGAGAGGGGGCTCTTTTGATGTCATATAGGGGCGGGACCTATTAATCTGGTCGAAATGGTAGGAGGCCATTTGTTCGGATACGAGGAGCAAAGACGATGGCAATGTTCATCCATTGTCGAGCCTTTGCGACGAAGTTGGCGGGCAAATGGACCCTATCCTCCGGACGCCGAAGCGGCTGCAAGCTGCAGTGTCGAGCCGCTCGGCCGGGGGGAAGACCCCGCCCTTCGCGTCTCTCCTCGCATCTTCTTGCCGTTTCAGGCGCCATTTCGATCATATTAATGGGTCCCGACCCTTAGTCCCCCCTATAGGCTCGATGCCCTGTTGTCGCAAGCGGTCTGGGCGCTAACATGCTTCGTTCCCCAATAATTTGATCGGAAAAGCTGAAAGTGCGAAAAGGTTATGGCGATGAATATCGACTAAAGGCCGAGAGTCCATATATTGAGTGAGTTAACCGCTTGTCAGAGTCTTCATCCCATAAAGAGTTCGACGCGCAAGCAATCGCGTAGGCAGCAGCTTTGCGCGACCATTGAAAATTGAATCAGGACAGTTTCTTGAAAACCCACGACGTTCTCAACCAGACGCCACCGATGACCGGCCTCAACGCCTATCTTGGCGATCCACTGATGATGCAGATCACCAAGCGATTGCCGCAATCCGTGCGCACGGAGCTGGAACAGAACGGCAAATTCGTACTCTCCGGCGACGCACAAGATCTGGCGAGGCTTGCCAATATCGAGGTGCCGAAGCTCAGGACGCATGACCGTCAGGGGCATCGAATCGACGTTGTCGACTATCATCCGGCGTATCATGCGTTGATGCGTCGGTCTGTGGCGCAAGGCCTGCACTCGTCCATATGGGAAGACGGCAAGCCGGAAGCCGGATCGCGGCATCAGTCGCGGGCAGCGCGTTTTTACCTGACATCCCAGCTGGAATGCGGGCATCTGTGCCCCCTGACCATGACGAGTGCCTCTCTGGCGGCATTGATGGCTGCGCCTAATCTCTATCGCGAATGGTCGCCGCTGATCCTGCCGCGCAAATATGATTCCAGCAATAAATCGCCGGCGAAGAAGACCGGGCTGACGCTTGGCATGGGGATGACCGAGAAGCAGGGCGGCACGGACGTCCACATCAACACGACAAAGGCGGAACCGGCCGGAAGCGGGTTTTATCGCATCACCGGGCACAAATGGTTCATGTCAGCGCCGATGTCGGATGCATTCCTGGTACTGGCGCAGGCGCGTGAGGGGCTATCCTGCTTTCTCGTGCCGCGTATTCTCCCTGACGGCTCTTCGAACGGCTTTCGTTTTCAACGTTTGAAGGACAAACTGGGCAATCGCTCCAATGCCTCCTCGGAAATCGAGTTCGACAATGCGCTCGGCCAGATGGTCGGAAACCCCGGCGACGGCGTCAAGACGATCATCGACATGGTGACGCTGACCCGCCTCGACTGCGCGATTGCTTCGGCCGGGCTGATGCGTGCGGGCTTGGCGGAGGCAGTACACCATGCCCGGCATCGCATCGTCTTCGAAGGGCCGCTGATCGACAAGCCGCTGATGCTGCGGGTTCTGGCGGACATGGCGCTGGACGTAGCTGGCGCGACTGCGCTGTCGCTCCGTCTGGCGCGGGCGTTCGACAATGCTGCAAAAGACCGCGGCGAGGCGGCATTTGCTCGCGTGATGACGCCGGTTGTCAAATACTGGGTGGCGAAGATTGCGCCTGCGATGCTCTACGAGGCGATGGAGTGTCTCGGCGGCAATGGCTATATCGAGGAAGGCAATCTGGCGCGCTATTACCGCGAGGCTCCGGTCAACGCGATCTGGGAAGGATCCGGCAACGTCATGGCACTCGATGTGCTGCGTGTGCTGAAGCGCGGTCCGCAGCTTTTCGACGAAGTGCTCAACTGGATCGGCGCGCAACTCGGGCGTGGCGGGCAGGGCACCGTTGAAGTCCTGCGCGCTGCGATGCGAGTCGCCGAGAACGATGAAGGTGCAGCGCGCATATTGACCGAGCAACTGGCGCTCGCGGCCGCTGGCGCCGAGCTGCGGCATCTGCAGTCCGAAGATATCGCCGACGCTTTCATCGAAACTCGTCTGGGCGGACAGTGGCGCACGACCTACGGCATGCTCGATGCGCGGCACAACGCCAAGGATATTATCAGCTCGCTTTATCCGGCGGCGGGCTGAATTATGCGGCGTCGATCAACCCCTTGAGTACGGTTTCGAGGGTAACCTTGCCTTTCAGCGAGTTTTGCTCGCCGCCTTCGAAGTCGATCCAGCTCTCGTTGAAGCCGTCGAGCATTTGAATACGTGGCATAGGGTCCTTCATTCCCTGTGATTTGAACAGACTGGCCCATGTCTCGCGTGGGACAGCTTCGACCCGAACCGGCCGGTCGAAGATCTTGGAGAATGTGGCCGCGGCTTCGCCTGGGCTGATACGATGTTCAGCTTCGAGCTCGACGACCCGCCGTCCCTGCCATTCCTGTTGCAGAAGTTCAGCTGCCACGCGACCGACATCCGCCGTAGCGATCATTGGAAAGGTTTTGTCTACCGGCTGCAGAAATGTTGAAATGACGCCGTTGTCGCGTGCGGAGGGGATGTCCCACGCGAAGTTTTCCATAAACCATCCCGGACGAAGGAAAGTCACGGGAATTTCCAGTGTACTGAGCTTCTGCTCCATCAGCGTTCTTTGTGTCAGCAGGTTCGGTTGCGTTGCCTGTGCTCCCACGGTCGAAAGAACGACTACCTTTCCCGGACGGGCTGCCTTGATCGCTGTGTAAACTGCATCGATGACAGCACGTGCTTCGGGAAAGCCGGGTGCCGGATCGAATTCCGAAGGCGGCAAGACGAATACGCCGCAAGCGTCCTTGAAGGCAGTGGTGAGGGCGGACGGATCTCCCATTTCCGCGACGGCAACTTCGCAGCCCTTCTGTGCCCACGACCGACCTTTCTCAGAATTCCGCACAACGGCCCGGACCAATCGGCCTGCGTCCAAGAGTGTCTGTGCCAGCACTCCGCCGACCTGGCCGGTTATTCCTGTAATGGCGTACATCGAGATCTCCTGACATTGCTCAGCTTCCAGATACATCGAGACAAATGTTGCCTCACGAGTATCTGCTGCCAGATTTATAAGCGCTCTATCATTATTGCCGGAAGTGCGATTATGTCATATCATTCATGACGTTGGATCATGAATAGAGGACAGGCAGTGAGATGGCTTTCGACGGACGCCTGGTTGCCAATGTTGGTGTGTTGGCTGCAATCGTTGAAGCTGGCAGCTTTGCCCGCGCAGCTGATGCGCTGGGGTTGTCTCCATCGGGCGTGAGCAGAGCCGTTACGCGGCTTGAACGGAGCGTTGGCGTTCGGTTACTCGATCGGACGACGCGATCCGTCACGCTGACTGACGAGGGACGGCGGCTCTACAGCGAGATTGGCCCTCTTCTGTCAGGCATCGAGGACGCCTTCACCCATACTGCGGGATCTTCGGCTGTCGTGCGGGGCCGCCTGCGAGTCAACGTGGATGCGTTCTTTTCAAGGATGATGCTAGCTTCCAATATCGGGCGCTTTCTCGATCGCTATCCGGAAATTTCGTTGGAACTGATCACCCGCGAACAGCTAGGTGATCTTGTCGGCGAGGGTTTCGATATAGCGGTGCGCTTTGGCCAGCCGCCTGCATCCTCTCTCATCGTCCGCAAGCTGCTGGAAACGCGCACGATCACCGTGGCTTCGCCAGCATATCTGGCAAAATTCGGACGACCGATTCATCCGTTGGAGCTCGCAAGTCATGAATGCATCCAAGTCCGCGATTCTCTGACCGGCGAAGCGCTCGGGGATTGGGACTACCGGCGAGCGGGAAAAATTGTGTCTGTCAAAACGGCGGGCCGATTGGTGGTCACCGAATTCGGAACAATGTTGGGTGCCTGCCTCGGCGGCGTCGGCATTGCTCGCGTTAAATCGACAGGTGTTGAGGATTTGCTCGACGAGGGAGTTCTTGTCGAACTCTTTCCTGATTGGCAGGGCGAAACGTTTCCTCTGCACGCTTTATATCCCTCGCGTCATCTGCCGGCGGCGAAGGTTCGCGCATTTATCGACTTCGTCGCCGAGACAATCGCAACGAACTAAGTGCACGCGCTGCGTGTGCCGCCTTCTATTGTCAAAAAATCTGCTGACTGACCAGAAAAATCGCATCGGCGGCGCAGAAGGGGGCTCGCTAATGCCTTCAATTTGAATTAAATTTTTATAAATTAACCTTAACAAAAGGTTTACGTTGCGGTGTGTTTCTTAAACGATATCACTACAACCTGAAAATGCACTGCAAAAACGCAGGGTTAAGACGAAATGATTAGACCAGCCCAATCGAGGAGAAACTGAATGCGCAGCTTCCTGATTTTTTGGGCTGGGCCTCTGGGCTTCCTGTGGGGTTGGTATTTTCTCTCGCTCTATGATCTGAGCATGGGCATGTTTTTCTTCAGCCGCGAGATGCACGATCAGGTTTTCACAATCTACGGAAATATGCTGGGGATTCCGCCGGAAACGATTCCACCACTGGTTGCACGCGCCTGCATCGTCGATACCGGTCTCGTTCTCTGTCTGATAGCATTTCGCCGCCGTCGCCAGATCATTGCCTGGGTGCAGGCTTGGCGTGCTGCACGTGCAGCAACCACAGCAAACTATGTCGAGGAATTGCCATCCACGTCGGCTTCCTGACGCAGGGTTTGCAGACGGTCCAATGCGCCTTGCAGGATGAAAGCTGCTGCCGCTGAATCGATCCGCTCGGCGCGCTTCTGTCTCGATACATCCATTCCGATCAAGGCGCGCTCGGCGGCAACGGTCGACAGGCGCTCGTCCCAATAAACGAATGGAAGCTCGGTCAGCTTTTCCATATTGCGGACAAAAGCGCGGGTTGCCTGCACCCGGGGACCTTCACTGCCGTCCATGTTCACCGGCAGCCCGATGACGATTGCGCCGACATTGTCAGCACTCAAGGCCTTCAACAGATCCTGTGCGTCGTGGGTGAATTTGCTGCGCCTCAGCACGGGACGGGGATTGGCGAAAGAAAAACCACGATCGGAAATGGCGATACCGATTGTCTTCGTACCGAGGTCAAGGCCGGCCACCGTTTTGCCATCCGCTACGTGCTCTTCGAGCTGTTCAATTGTCAGTACCGTCAATTTGATAGGTTCCGCACTTTCATGGATCGCTTTATTGTCACATACCGGCAATAGAAGCCTATGGCGAGGGTTCACTTGCAGTTGAAGGAAGATGGATATGAAGATTACCTGGCTTGGCCATTCGGCCTTTCGGATTGAAACAGCAAAAAATACCATTCTTATCGACCCGTTCCTGACCGGAAACCCGAGAGCCAAGGGCGTGGACGTGAAAGAAGCCGCGAAGGGCGTCAAACACATCATCCTGACCCACGGCCACGGCGATCATGTGGGCGATACGATTGATCTGTCGAAGGAGACAGGCGCGCTGGTGACCGGTAATGCCGATCTGGTAACGTGGCTCGGCTCGCGCGGGGTCAATCGGGTTGATCCGACCAATACAGGCGGCACGGTGTCCTATGACGGTTTCACCGTAACCTATGTCAACGCGCTGCATTCTTCCGCACAAATGACCGAGGACGGCGTTTCCCATTCGTTGGGTTCAGCCAACGGCGTTGTGCTGCATTTCGACGATGAACCGACACTTTATCACATGGGCGATACGGACATCTTCTCCGATATGGCGCTGATCAATGAATTGCATCAGCCGGAAATCGGTATTGTTCCAATCGGTGACCGCTTCACCATGGGAGGTGCAGTTGCTGCGCTCGCGAGCCGGCGCTATTTCAAATTCAGCAAAGTCATACCTTGCCACTACGGGTCATTTCCGATCATCGATCAGACGGCGGATAAGTTCGTCGCCGGTATGGAAGGCGGTACGAGCGAAGTTATCGTTGCAAATGCGAATGAGCATTTTACGGTTTGATACATAGTGCTACAGCACGTTCCTCAATCCACAATCCTTGGAGCACAAGTGCGTAAACTGTTTCTGATCTCGTGTTTGCTGGTTGCCACGACGCCGGTGCATGCACAGGCCGTCGATGTCTCCGGTGCAAAAGCCCTTACCGAAATTCTGTCCAAATATCTTGGAAAGAGAGCAATCGAGAAGAATATCGTCTCGGTTGTTCCCGATGGAGACAGTTACCGCATTACCTTCAGCACAGCGAAGTTGATCGAAACGCTTCCCAAGCAGGATTATTTCAAGGGCGATTTCGGTGAATACAGCCTGCTGATAAAGCCAGTTGCCGACGGATCTTGGAACGTCTCATCGACAGCGATTCCCGGTGGGTCAGTCGAAGTAACAACCCCGGCAGGGCGTGAGGCGGTTCAGTGGTCCGTTGACAATGCGAATATCAACGGAACGTTCGATCCCAAAATCGGCGCTTTCTCGAAGGCGTCGTTTTCCTATGGCGCCGTGAAAATGAACACGACAAGTCCTACCCAGGACGTCGAAGCGAGTGTCAATTCGGCCAAGGGTGAAATGCTTGGCATGGCTGCGCCATCCGGCGGTGTTAATTTCAACAGCAACCATTCCGCGACAAATTTTCTGGAGACTGTGACTGTCAAATCGCCGCCTTCAGGGGATGTCGCGACTGCCGCACAGCCGATGAAGATCGTTCTGAGCGGAGGCCAGATCGGCGCCAATGCCGAAGGCAAGGGCTTTCGCAGCCTGGAGTTTCTGGAGCTCTGGAAATTTTTCATCGCGCATATGGACGAGACGACACTGAAGGATCAGGAGCAGGCCGATCTGAAGGCAAAACTCCTCGCCGCCCTGCCATTTTGGGACAAGCTTGCGGGGTCGTATCAGTTTACCGATCTCAACGTCGAGACTCCTGTTGGACCATTTGCTGCCAAGACCATGGCTCAGCAAATCGACTTCGATGGCATCAGCAAGAGCGGCGGCTATCACTATGCGCTGCGGACCAACGGTCTGAGATATCCTGCGTTGCCGATACCTGCGTGGAGCGTGCCGTTTTTGCCGACTGATGTGGAATTCGTGTTTGGTACGGAGGGTCTTGATCTCGACACGGTTGTCCGGGCAGCAGTCACCGACATGGATTTGAGCCGTGCAAAACCGTTTTCCGACGAATTTGAAGCAAACACAGCTGCCGCATTCATGGCCAACCCGCCGAAGATGGTGATTGACAGGAGCTTTGTCCGTACAGCTGATACCGAGCTTTCGGTTGAAGGCGAGGTCTCGTTCACTGCTCTGAAACCGGAGAGCCACACCACCTGGGAGATGAGCAATTTCGATGCGGTTGTTGCTCGGTTGACGACGGCCTCCGAACAGGAGCCTGAGATCAAGAACTACATCGTGTTTGCCAAACTCGCGAAGGATTTCGGCACGCAGCTGCCAAACGGGCACATACAATGGATCGTCGACCAGAAATCCGACGGGTCGGTGAGCGTCAACGGGAATCCGGTAAAGGGCCCGGATCCGGTCGTCGATCCGGCAATTGATGGTGCGGGTGTCACTGCGCCCGACGACGACACCACGACGATGCCCGACGACCCGACGCAGGATGACAATGTGATCGTGCCTGACGACGAGGAGGACAATTCGGATCCTGCCCCGCCAGCCCCGCAATAGCATCACTTTCAAATTGTCTTGTCCGTTGCGCTTGGCCGCAACGGACACTATAGCTGCGTAATCCAAGATCCGAATTTTCAGGAATCCCGAATGTCTGTCGATATTTCCACCGTCAAACGCGTTGCGCATCTTGCCCGTATTGCCGTGACCGAAGACGATGCGGCCCGTATGACAGGGCAGCTGAACACCATTCTCGGCTTTGTCGAACAGTTGAACGAAGTGAATGTTGATGGTGTGGAGCCGATGACATCCGTCACGCCCATGGCGATGAAGAAGCGCGCGGATGTTGTCGACGATGGCGAAAAGGCGGCTGATATTGTTGCCAACGCACCGATCCATGAAGAGAATTTCTTCGTGGTGCCGAAAGTCGTGGAATAGGCTGAGCGATGGCTATTTCCGTTGCCATTGAAACGCCGCTGCAGGATGACGTCAGGGCGCTGGTCAGCGACCTGAACGATCATCTTTTACCGCTTTCGCCCATCGAGTTCCAGTTCAAGATGACTGTGGAGCAGATGGCGGGTGCAGATACGACGGTTTTCGTGGCGCGTGACGAGAATGGTGCGGCAGTCGGTTGCGGCGCTTTGAAAGACCACGGAAACCACGTTGGCGAGGTGAAGCGCATGTTCACCCGGCCGACGGTGCGGGGTCAGCGCGTCGGGTCGGCCTTGCTCAAGGCCATAACTGAACTCGCCAAGGAAAAGGGTATCACGCGGCTTGTTCTCGAGACGGGCGCTGGCGAGGGATTTGCGGATGCTTATCGGCTTTATGAGCGATCCGGGTTCACGCGTTGCGGCGTCCTGCTCGACTATCCGGACTCCGAACACAGTGCATTTTACGAAAAGTGGCTGACCCTCGCGCCAGCTCAATAAGGACCAGAAAAGACTATGACCGATCTGACCGCTCTCACCATTGCCGAGGCGCGCGAGCAGCTGAAAGCCAAGGCGATCACCGCTACGGAGCTGACTGGCGCTTATATCCAGGCGATCGAGAACGCTAACGAGGCGCTGAACGCCTATATCGTCACCACGCCGGAAAAGGCGCTGCAGATGGCAAAAGCTTCGGATGCACGTCTTGCTTCGGGCAATGCCGGAGCGCTCGAAGGCATTCCGCTTGGCATCAAGGACCTGTTCGGTACCGAAGGCATTCACACCCAGGCTGCATCGCATATCCTCGACGGATTCAAGCCGCACTACGAGTCGACCGTCACCGCCAATCTCTGGGCGGATGGCGCGGTCATGCTCGGCAAGCTCAACATGGATGAGTTTGCCATGGGCTCGTCGAACGAAACCTCTTATTACGGGCCTGTGAAAAACCCGTGGCGCGCCAAGGGTTCCAATGCCGATCTTGTGCCGGGTGGTTCGTCTGGCGGTTCGGCCGCTGCCGTTGCCGCACGGCTTTGCGCTGGTGCCACGGCCACCGATACCGGCGGCTCGATCCGCCAACCGGCCGCATTCACAGGCACCGTCGGCATCAAGCCGACCTATGGCCGTTGCTCGCGCTGGGGTGTCGTCGCCTTTGCATCGTCGCTGGATCAGGCCGGGCCGATTGCCCGTGATGTGCGCGATGCGGCGATACTGCTCAAATCCATGGCTTCGGTCGATGCGAAGGACACGACCTCGGTCGATATCGCTGTACCCGACTACGAATCGGCCATTGGCAAGCCGCTTGCCGGCCTCAAGATCGGTATTCCCAAGGAGTACCGCGTCGACGGTATGCCGGAAGAAATAGAAAAGCTGTGGCAGCAGGGCATTGCATGGCTGAAAGACGCCGGCGCTTCGATCGTAGATATCTCGCTGCCGCATACGAAATATGCGCTGCCTGCCTATTATATCGTGGCCCCGGCCGAGGCTTCATCGAACCTTGCCCGCTATGATGGCGTACGCTACGGCCTGCGCGTTCCAGGCAAGGACATCGTCGACATGTACGAAAGGACCCGCGCCACCGGCTTCGGCGAAGAGGTCAAGCGCCGCATCATGATCGGCACGTATGTGCTTTCGGCCGGGTATTACGACGCCTACTACCTCCAGGCGCAGAAGGTGCGGAACCTGATCAAGAAGGACTTCGAGAACGTCTTTCACGCGGGTGTCGATGCGATCCTGACCCCGGCGACGCCTTCGGCAGCGTTTGGCATTGCCGATCAGGACATGGCGGCTGACCCGGTCAAAATGTATCTCAACGACATCTTCACCGTCACCGTGAACATGGCCGGTCTTCCAGGGATTGCTGTCCCCGCTGGCCTCGATGCGCGCGGGCTGCCGCTTGGCCTGCAGCTGATCGGGCGGCCGTTCGACGAGGAAACGCTGTTCCAGACCGCCTATGTCATCGAACAGGCGGCAGGCAAGTTCAACGCTCCGAAATGGTGGTAACTTAAGCGAGATGTCCTCATTTCGCATTCGACCTGCAGCAGAGGCCGACATTGCAGCCATTGCTGTGGTCGGCGCACGCGCCTGGGCGTCCAACGTTTTTTCGTTCGAGCCCGAATTGCCTGGCATGCGAATGCATGTCGAAAAGGCATTCCGCGCCTTCGCAGAAACATCCTACGGGAACGTTCTGGTCGGTGAAGTGGACAACGTCGTCCTTGGCTGGGGCGCCCGGGAAGAGGACAACGACTATATCTCCGATCTGTGGGTCGATCCCGTCGTTCAGGGCCAAGGGATAGGTTCGGCAATTCTCCGAACCTTGATGTCCAATATTCGCGGCGCGGGGTATTTGCGTGCGCGGATCAGCACCCATGCGCGCAATGTGAAGGCCATCCGTCTCTACGAGCGCGAAGGCTTC
The DNA here is from genome assembly GCF_028331445.1 of Candidatus Phyllobacterium onerii. Lineage (GTDB taxonomy): Bacteria > Pseudomonadota > Alphaproteobacteria > Rhizobiales > Rhizobiaceae > Phyllobacterium > Phyllobacterium onerii. The sequence continues at coordinate 1,087,131 of NZ_JAQMHX010000001.1, forward strand.
ACTGTCATCGAACAGGGGCCGGAATGGTCAACGAGCCTCGAGCGTGAGATGGACAAGGTAAAAATGCTGGCGGAGCTGAGATAGAATGTTCTTCACTCTGTCCAAAATCCTCTGGTTCTTCGCCGAGCCGCTGAATTTCTCCATATTGCTGACCGGTATTACGTTTTTTGCGCTGCTGCTCTCGTGGCGGCGTTTCGCTTTGCTGACAGCGGCGGGGGCTTTTCTGATCCTCGGCCTTGGTGCATGGACGTCGCTGGGCGCGTTGATGATGCATCCGCTCGAGGATCGCTTTCAGCGACCGGCCTCGTTGCCGGAAAAGATCGACGGGATCATTGTGCTGGGGGGCGGTTTCGAGGGCGGTGTGAACCTTGTCCGCGGCGGCTATGAGATGAACTCCAGCGGCGACCGGTTTGTCGAAGCGGCAATTCTCGCAGCGCGCCATCCGCAAGCCAAGGTCGTCGTGACGGGTGGATCGGGTAATTTGTTGCTCAAGGGCGAGGGCGATGGCGTGACAGCACCCCGTTTGCTGACGGCACTCGGCATCGCCCCGGATCGGCTGATCATGGAAAGCCAGTCGCGCAACACCTATGAAAATGCGGTTTTCACCAAGGAAATGGTGAAGCCGAAACCCGGCGAAACCTGGGTGCTGATTACCTCGGCATTCCATATGCCGCGCTCCGTGGGGATCTTTCGCACGGTCGGGTTCGATGTCGTGCCATGGCCCTCCGACTACCGGACCTCGGGTGACGAGGGTATAGGCGTTACGCATGACAATCCGCAGGATTCGCTGCAGAATCTGTCGATAGCGCTCAGAGAATGGGTCGGACTGGTCGCTTACCGCCTGACGGGACGGACAGGCGAGCTTTTGCCATCGCCATGAAACAGGTGGACGTCCTCATCATAGGTGCTGGCGCCGCAGGCATGATGTGCGCCATTGAGGCGGGTAAGCGCGGCCGCTCAGTTCTTATTGTCGACCATGCTGCAGCGCCCGGCGAAAAGATTCGTATATCGGGTGGTGGCCGCTGCAATTTCACCAATCTCAATGCGGCACCGCAGAACTTTATCAGCAAGAATCAGCATTTCTGCATTTCGGCCTTGCGCCGCTACACCCAGCGCGACTTCATCGCGTTCGTTGATCGCCATGGCATTGCCTGGCATGAAAAGACGCTCGGTCAACTCTTTTGCGATGGCTCGGCAAAGCAGATCATCGATATGCTGGTTGCGGAAATGAACCGGGCAGGGGTTGAGCTCCGTTTGCGCACGACCGTCGATGCTGTCGCGAAGTCAGGCGATGCGTTTGAACTCGATCTGTCGGGCGAACGCGTACGGTGTTCGTCCCTGGTCGTTGCTTGCGGCGGAAAATCCATACCGAAAATGGGCGCGACAGGTTTCGGTTACGATATTGCCCGGCAATTTGGGCTTTCGCTCACTGAAACACGGCCGGCGCTGGTGCCACTGACTTTCGATGAGAACACCCTGGTACCACTGAAGCCCCTGTCTGGCATTTCTGTCGATGTAGTTGTGAGTCACGGCAAGACCAGGTTCAGCGAGGCCATGCTCTTTACCCATCGCGGTCTGAGCGGCCCGTCTATCCTACAGATTTCATCCTATTGGCGGGAAGGTGATGTGATTTCGGTAGCCATGCTTCCGGGTGTCAAAGTCTTCGAGGCATTACGCGCTGCACGCGCCCGCAACGGCCGGCAAGCGCTGCAGACGGCGCTTGGCGAACTGTTGCCAAAACGTCTGGCACAACTGATCGCGGAAAACAGCAGCATAGAAACGCATCTGGCGGATATTTCAGACAAGCAGCTTCTTGCCGTGGAAAAATCGGTCAATGAATGGCAAGTCAGACCAGCAGGTTCCGAAGGCTACCGTACAGCGGAGGTGACGCTCGGCGGCGTCGATACGGATATGCTTGACCAGAAAACGATGGAAGCCAGATCCACAAAAGGTCTTTATTTTATCGGTGAGGTCGTCGACGTAACGGGTTGGCTCGGCGGCTATAATTTCCAATGGGCATGGTCATCTGGCTGGGTTGCAGGGCAGGCCGTATAGGAACGCGATTATTGGTTTCAATCGTGAACTCTATCGCTATCATTACCGGATGAACCAATGATCTCGGAGTAGCTCATGACAATTCTGGGAAGTTGCCACTGTGGCGCAATCAAATTCGAAATCAGTGAGGCGCCGGCCATTGCAACGGCGTGCACCTGTACGTTTTGCACAAAACGCGGCGCGCTCTGGGCTTATTATACGCCCGATCAGGTGAAGCTATCGGTCACGCCCGAGGCAGATGCGATCTATTCGCGCAATGGCTTTAGCAAGCACCATCACTGCAACGTCTGCGGTTGCGGGACATTTTCCCAATTGCCGACATGGACTGATTACAAGCCGGATTTCGACAAGCCACGAATTAGCGTCAACGTCCGCCTCTTTGACAATTTCGACATTGGTTCGTTGCCGGTGGAAACGCTGGACGGGAGAAATCTCTGGTAAGTCATTGCCTCGACGAGGGAATCCTGCTTCCCTGAGGTAGGGCGTAGACTCATGAATCTGATGGAAATGGTATGAGGCCATCTTTTCGGATACAAGGAGCAAAGGCGAAGGAAATGTTTATCCATTTTCAAGTCCTTTGCGACGATGTTGCCGGAAAGATGGACCATATCCTCCGCTTCCCTCGCATCTTCTTGCCGTTTCAGGCGCCATTTCTACCAGATTCATAAGTTTACGACCTAACGTTCGTTACAAGCAGGGAGGTACGGCCATGTGGATCAATCTGACTGACGTCAATGGCGATCACATTACACTTAACTTCGCTCACGTCGTCTCTTTCAACCCGTATGGAACAGGGACCCACATTGTGACAACCACGGCGGGGCTAACGTTCTTCGTGAAGGAAACCATCGAAGAAATTCAGCGCAAAGTCGGAATTACGACCAGTTAGGCAAACAGGTACTGAACTGGCGGCCGGCGAAGAGAGGAAGCAGTGGGGGCTTTGCAGCTGCTCGTTGCCTTCAAGATTATAAAGAAAATCACTCTTCCGTGCGTTGCCCAAACCCCACAATTGGTATTTATATTGTGAACACGCGCGGGTTGTCCTTGCCTTTGTCACATTTGTCGCTCAATTGCGTCAACGAGTTACCGGCATTGCACTATTCGATTGCCGGACCGGGAAGGCCTTCGGGGTTGGTGTCTTCCACGATGCAATCTGCATGATCTGCTCATGCATTGGTAACGCACATGCCAACAGGTGAAATGGGTTCCGGATACAAATGATACGCTTGATCGGATATTTTTTCGGAATCGGCACTGTCATGGCGCTTCTGGGAGCGGGTGCCGTCGCGCTCTACGTTGTCAACATGTCGAAAGACCTGCCTGACTACGAAGTACTAGCGAAGTATGAGCCGCCGGTCATGACACGCATTCATTCTTCCGACGGTTCGTTGATGGCTGAATTTGCACGCCAGCGCCGGCTCTATTTGCCAATCCAGGCAGTTCCTGATCGCGTCAAGGCGGCATTTATCTCGGCCGAAGACAAGAATTTCTATCAGCATCCCGGTGTGGATATTGCTGGTCTTACTCGTGCCGTCATCACCAATGTGCAGAATTGGGGCTCACGCCGCCCGGTTGGTGCATCGACGATCACGCAGCAGGTGGCCAAGAACTTCCTCCTGAGCAACGATCAGACCATCGGACGTAAGGTCAAGGAGGCGATTCTTTCCTTTCGCATCGAGCAGGCCTATTCCAAGGATCGTATTCTCGAACTCTATCTGAACGAAATTTTCTTCGGCCTGAACTCCTACGGTATCGCCGGGGCTGCGCTGACCTATTACAACAAATCGGTCAATGAACTGACCGTGGCCGAAGCAGCTTACCTGGCGGCCTTGCCCAAGGGGCCATCGAACTACCACCCGTTCCGGCAGCCGGATCGGGCCGTCGAGCGCCGTAACTGGGTGATCGACCGCATGGCTGAAAATGGCTATGTGACCGCCGAGGAAGCAAAAGTAGCCAAGGCGGAACCACTTGGCGTTACGCCGCGTCACACCGGCAATTATCTCTTTGCTTCTGAATATTTCACGGAAGAGGTCCGTCGGCAGATCATCGCCCGCTATGGCGAAAATGCGCTTTACGAGGGCGGCCTGTCGGTTCGCACAACGCTCGACCCGAAAATGCAGGTGCAGGCGCGCGCAGCGTTGCAGCACGGCCTTTTCAAATACGATGAAGCGCGAGGCTATCGCGGCGCCTACAAGACCATTTCGACGAACGGCGACTGGGGCATTCCTCTTTCAGAGATAAAAGCGTTTTCCGATGTCCCCGATTGGCAGGTGGCTGTCGTTCTTGAGGTGACACCGGAGCAGGCCACCATCGGGCTCCAGCCGGAGCGGGACGCATCGGACAAGCTTGTCACCGAACGCAAGAAGGGCACCATCGCAGCGGCCGATGTCAAATGGGCTTTCCGCCTGCTCATTGATGAAAAGCGCACCACTGCCAAGTCGCTGGAGAGCGTGTTCAACGTCGGTGATGTTATCTTCGTTCAGAAGAAAGAGGGCAGCGACGCGGAATTCGATCTTCATCAGGTGCCGAAAATCGAAGGCGGCGCGGTGGCGATGGACCCGCATACGGGGCGCGTGCTTGCTATGGTCGGCGGCTTCTCCTTTGCCGAATCCGAATTCAACCGGGCAACGCAGGCAATGCGTCAGCCGGGCTCGTCTTTCAAACCTTTCGTCTACTCCGCCGCGCTCGATAACGGCTATACACCGGCTTCGGTGGTGCTTGATGGGCCAATCTCCATCGATCAGGGCGGCAGTCTTGGAATCTGGGCGCCGAAGAACTACGGCGGCAAATTCGCAGGGCCTTCCACATTGCGTTACGGTATCGAGCAGTCGCGCAATTTGATGACTGTGCGACTGGCCCAGGACATGGGCATGAAACTCGTGGCCGAATATGCCGAGCGGTTTGGCATTTACGACAAGATGCTGCCGGTTCTCGCGATGGCGCTCGGCTCGGGTGAAACCACGGTACTACGGATGGTCACCGGCTATTCGATCATCGCAAATGGCGGCCGCAAGATAACCCCGTCGATGATCGACCGGATTCAGGACCGCTACGGCAAGACGATTTTCAAGCACGACGAACGCAAGTGCGATAATTGTTCGGCGGACGAGTGGAAGAACCAGCCGGAACCCGAGCTGATCGACGATCGTGATCAGGTGCTTGATCCGATGACCGCCTACCAGATCACGTCCATGATGGAAGGCGTGGTTCAGCGCGGCACTGCGACGATCCTGAAAAGCCTTAATCGTCCGATTGCCGGCAAGACCGGAACCACCAACGATGAAAAAGACGCGTGGTTCATCGGCTTCACGCCGGATCTGGTCTTCGGTGTCTACCTTGGGTATGACAATCCTTCCCCTATGGGCCACGGTTTTACCGGTAGCGGTCTCGCGGCACCAGTGTTCAAGGACTTTGCCGAAGCTGCGCTACAGGGGCAGCGCTCCGTCGATTTCCGCGTACCGGAAGGCATGGCTGTCCTCCCGATCGATCGCAAGACAGGCATGCGAGCATCGCCTGGTGGTCCAAATGTGATCATGGAAGCCTTCAAGCCGGGTACAGGACCTGCCGACAGCTATTCCGTCATCGGCATGGATACGTTCTCCGAGGGCTCGCCTGTCGGCGTGCAGTCTCCGAACGTCAATCGGGCGATACAGGGCGGAGGCGGCGGCCTCTTCTAGGTGCATTTCCATTCATGCCAGGACGGCCTGCAAATGGCGTTTTTCTGCGCTCCGGTGCTCGAAAACCACCATTTTCGGCTCTTCCTGACCTGAATCTCAACACACCTCTGTGCGGATCGCTGTATAAATTCTTGCAAATCTGAACGCTTTACATCGCGCGGACCAGTCAATATGGTCCGCCGAAATTTGAGCATAGAGAAGGAACGGATTGCCGATGCGCGCCGAAATCGAGACCCTCGTCGATGAGATCAAGCAGGCCATAAGCCTGCTGAGGAGGCATCTTTGACTGGGATACGTCAATCAAACGCCTGGGCTATCTGAATCAGCTCGCCGAAGACCCTGCACTCTGGAACGACGCGCAGGAAGCACAAAAGCTGATGCGTGAACGCCAGCAGCTGGAAGACGGCATCAATTCGATTCGCACGCTGACGCAATCTCTCGACGACAATGTTGAACTGATTGCCATGGGCGAGGAGGAAGAAGACAAGTCGATCGTGACAGAGGCGGAAGAGAATATCCGCGCGATCAAACAGGAAGTCGATCGTCGCCAGATCGATACGTTGCTTTCTGGCGAAGCCGACGCAAACGACACGTATCTGGAAGTACATTCCGGTGCTGGCGGTACGGAAAGCCAGGACTGGGCGAATATGCTCCTGCGCATGTATACGCGCTGGGCAGAGCGCAAGGGCATGAAAGTCGAATTGCTCGAAGTCCACAATGGCGAAGAAGCTGGCATCAAATCTGCCACCATCCTGGTCAAAGGGCACAATGCTTACGGTCTTTTGAAGACTGAATCAGGCGTACACCGGCTCGTGCGTATTTCGCCCTATGATTCCAATGCACGCAGACACACATCGTTTTCGAGCATCTGGGTCTATCCTGTCGTCGATGACAATATCGACATCGCGGTCACGGAAGCAGATGTGCGCATCGATACGTATCGCGCATCCGGTGCCGGTGGTCAGCACGTGAACACGACCGACTCGGCGGTCCGTATCACGCATATCGCCACGGGTATTGTCGTGCAGTGTCAGGCGGAGCGTTCGCAGCACAAGAACCGCGCGACGGCCTGGTCGATGTTGCGCGCTCGTCTTTACGAGGCTGAACTGGAAAAGCGTGAACAGGCCGCGGATGCGATTTCAGCCTCCAAGACCGATATCGGCTGGGGACATCAGATCCGCTCCTACGTGTTGCAACCCTATCAGCTGGTGAAGGATCTGCGCACCGGCGTTGAAAGCACAAGCCCGCAGGATGTGCTCGACGGTGATGTCGATATGTTCATGGAGGCCGCTCTGGCCCACCGCGTGCACGGATCGGATGTCGAAGTCGAAGACATCGCGTGATTTTGGTGTAGCCTGACGTCCTGATTGTCGTTTTAAAGTTCGGCTGCCAGCTTTCGGCCGATCGCCAGATACCCGACAGGGTTGACCGCGTTGCCGCTTCTGCGAACTTCATAATGCAGATGAGGGCCCGTCGAACGGCCGGTGCTGCCGACCTTGCCGATCGTATCGCCAAGTTTCACGCGCTGGCCGACGCTTACGAGAATCTGGCTCAAATGGCCGTAGCGCGTTGTTAGTCCGTTACCGTGGTCGACTTCGACCATATTGCCATAGCCGCCAGTATAATCGGCGGCGGTCACCGTTCCGTTGGCGGTGACATGTACCGAGCTTCCCGATATGGCACGAAAATCCATGCCGGAATGAAATGCGACCATCCCAAGAAGCGGGTCCGCGCGTGAACCAAAGGGGCTCGAAACCGGCATTCCGGGGACCGGATTGGCGATAGGAATGGATTTCGCAAGGCTCCTGGCGCTCTCGAGCCGCTGTACCGCCTCATCCAGATCGGCAAATTTTGTGTCGAAACCGGACGTCGGATTTGTGCTTGCCAGCAGCAATGGTCCACCCGTACCGGCATTCTCATCGTCAGCAACAGGTTTCACGCCGGTCGCAGCCAGGGCTCCCATAATCCTGTCGGCGCTCTCATAGGCGGTGTTGGAGAGCTTCTGCATTTGCTGAGTCTGCCGGGATTCTATCCCGGTCAAGGAATGATCGACGGACTTGAGCAAAAGCTCGGCCTTGTCCACGCTGGTTTTGGCCTTGTCGGGGCGAGGCTCCGGCTTGCGTGTTGAAGTCGTTGGTCCCGTAATGATTGGATCGATGCCGTAAAAACCTTCTGCATCGTCGGAATTCACCACGTCCTGACCGTTACCCTCCATCGAAAGAGCATTGGCAGCGTCTCCCGGCAATACGGCCCCGGCTTTTTCAGCGCGCTGCAGCACTGGCGCAAGCTTGTCATGCCGCTCGCTCAGTGCCCTTTGCCGTTGAATGAGCTCGCTGACTTTGCCGTCCATCAATTTCTGGTCGAGCAATTGCCGGCTTGTGATGCGATCGAGCTGAATGCGCAGCGCAGCTATCCGGTCTTCATAAGCCTGCTGCAAGCGGGCTTGGCGGGCGACGCTGCCGGTTATGAGATCGTCGCGAAAGACCAGATAGGATGTCGCGAGGAGATAGCTGCCGGCTAAGCCAAGGGCGAGGGTGCCACCCAGAAGTGCCATCCACGGCTTGATGGTAAAATGCCGGACGGTTTCGCCCCGCGCGATAATGATCGTGTGAGGTTCTTTGGTGCTGCCGAAGATGCTGGTATTTTGAGGCTTCTTCATTGCGGCTACGCCCGTTGATTTGCAGCTTCAATTTATACAGCGATTACACTCTGTTAGGGTTAACAAATCCTGACAACTGCACTGTATTTCAATCAAATTGCAACTAAAACGGGCAAATTATGTCCCAAGAGCCTTGGTTGCTTCGAGTACTTCGGCCGCATGTCCCGGAACTTTTACCTTGTTCCAGATTTTGGCGATCTTGCCGGCCGAATCGATCAGATAAGTCGTCCGCTCCACGCCCATATATTTCCGGCCATACATGCTCTTCTCAACCCAAAGACCGTAGGCTTCGATGATAGCCTTGTCTTCGTCCGCAACGAGATCGACTTTCAAATCATGTTTGGTCTTGAACTTGTCGTGTTTTTTGACGGGGTCTGGCGACATTCCGATGACCTTCGCACCAAGCTTCTCGAACTGCGGTCTGAGACCGGAGAATTCGATCGCTTCCTGGGTGCAGCCGCTCGTGTCGTCTTTCGGATAGAAATAGAGAACGACAGGCTTTCCGCGAAGGCCCGACAGGGTGATTGTACCGCCACCATCACGCGGCAAGGTGAAGTCCGGCGGGGTGCTACCGATATCCAAAATAGTCATAGGAATGCCTTTCTTTGATGATTGAACCCGATCGCTACTTACGCAATTATAGAGAGGTGCGGGAATCGTCTACGGTTTCCCAATTGATTCCTCAATTGGCTTTGGAATTTGACAGAGAAACCGAAAAGAGTCCGCTTTACAAAGCGGGACTTCACGAAACTGCACCAATATCCTTCTGCTTGCGAGCAAGACGAGGTTCCCGTAGCGACGCCTCGAAGGCGATCGCGGCTGCATTTCGCCGCCGGTGCCACATGCTCCTTTGCCATCCTTATCGCGGTGTTGGCCGGCATCGCTTTCGTCATATTACGCGTCGGCATTGGGGGAGAGGCGCTGACACAGCGCGCGCAAACCGCGTTGCAAACGGTTCTCGGGCCGAACGCAGATGCCACGATCAATTCCGCGCAGATTTCTCTAGACCAGCGCCACCACGTTGCACTTGAGGCGCGGGACGTAAATATCACCGATGCAAAGCGCGGTATCCAGATAAACAATGTGCGGTCAGTGCGTATCGGCCTCGCAACCTTGCCCCTGTTACATGGGAATATCCGGGTCGAGCGGCTGGAACTCGACGGCGCGCAGATCAAGGTCACCTCGGTTGTGCCGTTCGATTTCATGGCTTTGGTGCCCAAGGACGATCGCGGCCTTGTCGATCTCGACAGTGCATCGGCAGCGATTTTTTCGGGTCTCGAAAGTGCGGTATCGCTGCTTGATCAGCGCGAGACGCGCGATATCTCAATTGCAGATACAACGTTTGATTTTACTCTCGCCGGAGCGCCCGAACGCTTGCGCATCGTCAATCTCGATCTATCGGAAACCGGTGGGCCGGTTGCCATCAATGGCACGGTGGAGTGGCGCGGAAAGCAAGTCGACATCAACGCTCAGGCCAAGCGTTCGGCGATCGGAGCGAAGATCGAAGCTTTTTCGCTGGCCGTCAGCAAAATTCCGCTCGCAGGTAAATTCGGCACGCCACCGGTGCCGGATATAGACGGCATCAAGCCAGACGGCGCTTATCTAACTTACGACAATCTGGCTGAGGTGAAGCTGGATGGCTTGGCGGCGACCGCTTCCGAGCCCTCACGGGTCTGGGGCGCGCTGAATGTCAGCGAAGGACCAGTCACAATTGGCAATGTCGAAGACATGAAAGTGGCTTCGCAGATCAATTTCGAGCACGTATCCGGGGTCGACCAGATTGCGATCAAACCGTCGAACATTCATTTCGGTGGATTCACGGGTATTGTCGAAGGAGCAATCGGACGGGAGACGCTGCCGCCTGTTCCTGGGTCAGCGGCCAATCCGGGTTACCAGTTCGAACTTAGCACCAAAGATGCCAAATCAGCTCCTGCCGATTCCCCCGTTCCGGCGCTTCCCTTCGACGCGCGCCTTGCGGGCCGGTATGATTTGACGTTGAAGCACCTTGATGTCTCGCAGATAGAAGTGCTGGCAAGCAAGGAAAGTTCGCTGTCCGGCAACGCCAGCGTTACTTTTGGCGGCGGTTCACCTGCGATGAACCTTGACCTGCAGATACCCCAAATGCCGGTCGCGGATGTGAAGCAGCTATGGCCCATCTGGGTCGCTACGGGTGCTCGACGCTGGCTTATCGACAAGATGCACGACGGTGAGGCGAAGGACAGCACAATCAAAGTGACGTTTCCGGCCGGACGATTCAATGGACCAGACAAGCCGCCGCCCCTCGAGGATAATGAGGTTGAAGTCGATTTCAATGTCACGGACGCGGGATTTGATATTATCGGAGAACTACCGGCTGTTCGGAACGCCGCCGGGAAAATCAGCGTTCGAGGCGCCTATACGACGATAAGCCTAGAGAAGGGGTCGTCAATCACGCCCGCCAATCACGAGGTGAAGATCGTCGATGGAAAGCTTGTCATTCCGTGGGGGCCGCAGCGTCCAGTCCTGTCCGACCTTGATTTGAATGTTGTTGGCGACGCTTCAGCCGTCTCCGAATTTATCGGGTTTAAACCCATCAACGGCTTGAAGAACCTTCCTTTTGCCCCGGAGGACATAAAAGGCGATGTAAAGGCAAATGTGCTCGTGACGTTTCCGGTGACACGGCACGCACCGGACGGCAGCCTTAAATGGTCGGCTGACATGCAATTATCCAATGTTTCGATCGCCAAAAAGATCGATGGGCAGACAATAACCGATGCTGACGGAACGCTCTCCGTCAATCAGGATGAGGCGCGCATCGAGGCCACCGCGAAGGTGAACGGTATACCGGCCGAAGTGACGATGTTTGAACCTTTGGGGAAAAACACGGCGAAGCGCGAACAGAGTGTAACTTTACAACTCGATGACAAGACCCGGAACGCACTTTTCCCGGCGCTTGATCCGTTGCTTTCCGGCCCAATTTCCGTGGAGATCGACAAGGCGGCCGACGGGTCGCGGGTCGCTACCGCTGACTTGACGAAGGCGGAAATCAAACTTGCACAACTCGGTTGGACCAAGGGAGCGGGCGTAAAAGCGACTGCGAAATTCTCGCTCCAGCAAGATGGAGACAACGCCAGTATCCGCAACCTTGACATTTCCGGCGACACTTTCCGCTTGCAGGGCGATGTGAATGTCGTGGATGGCGACATGACCTCGGCTAACTTCGGTACCGTCAGGTTAAATCGCGGTGATGACATCGCCGTAAAGGTCGACCGCACCAAATATGGATACCGGGTCGGTGTGCAAGGCAGTTCATTCGACGCCCGCCCTTTGCTCAATCAGATAACAGACAAGAAAAAAAACGGAGGCAATGACAGCAACAGCAAGCAGCGCGTGCTGGTCAACGCCGACATCGATAACGTGACCGGTTTTTACTCCGAAAATTTTGGCAATGTCTCCCTGTCCTTTGAAGGCGTTGGCTCAAATGTTTCGGGTCTTGCCTTCAACGCCGTAACCAAAACCGGACAGAAAGTAGTGGCGGCCGATAGTTCAGAAAGTGGTGCGCGGTCTATCAGCCTGCAGTCGAAGGACGCAGGCGCGGTGCTACGCTTCTTCGGTTTTTACGATAAGATGTCCGGGGGCAGCATCAATGTTGCGCTCGATTCCAAGGGTGATGGTCCTTTGCGGGGACAGATCGACGCGCGCGATTTCACACTGGTCAACGAACCGCGTCTGGCCAAACTTGTATCCACAGCGCCCAATGGTACGAGCCTCAACGATGCGGTGAAGAAGAACATCGATGTGTCGAAAGTGACATTCGACCGCGGTTTCTCGCAAATCGAAAAAGGCTCGAATTATATCAACCTAGCCAATGGCGTTATCCGCGGTTCGACGATCGGCACGACGTTCCAGGGCGTGCTCAGCGATCCGCAGGGCAACATGTCACTGACAGGTACATTCATGCCCGCCTACGGCATCAACCGTATCTTCGGCGATGTCCCGATCCTTGGCCTTTTCCTTGGTAATGGCCGCGATGGCGGGTTGATCGGCATCACCTACAAATTGATCGGGCCATTGAAACAGCCGCAGATCATCGTCAACCCGATTTCGGTGATCGCGCCGGGTATTTTCCGTTCCATTTTTGAATTTCAGTAGAGAGCTTTGCTTATCTCCCCCCTTGTGGGGGAGAAAGCGATTTCAGCATCTTGGCGATTGCCAAGTGCTAGAAATCGCAAGAGAGGGGATCAAGCGCTTTAGAGGCAAATCCCCTCTCTTGGGTTTTCCAAGGATTTAGCAAAGAGGCTAAATCCAGGAAAATCCTTTCTCTCCCACAAGGGGAGAGATAGTCGGCATGGACTGCCGACCTAAACCGGCTTCACCAGAATATGCTTCTTCTTACCGAGGGAGAGTTTGATCACGCCCTCTGCCGTTACTTCAGACGTCCCAACTTGGGACTTCTCATCGGAAATGCTGGCATCGTTCACCCGCACAGCACCGCCCTGGATGTGCCGGCGCGCTTCACCATTCGATCCGGCAAGACCAGCTTTGACGAGAAGCGCCAGAATGCCAATTCCAGCGTCGAGGTCGCTGCCTGCAATTTCGACGGTCGGCAAATTAGTTGCCAAAGCGCCTTCCTCGAAAGTCTTGCGGGCCGTTTCCGCAGCTTCCTCCGCAGCATGGCGGCCGTGAAGAAGCGCTGTGATTTCCGTGGCAAGAACCTTCTTGGTCTCGTTGATTTCAGCCCCGCCCAGCGCGGCCAGGCGGCTGATCTCATCCAGCGGCAAGGTCGTGTAGAGTTTCAGGAACCGCTCGACATCGGCGTCTTCGGTGTTGCGCCAATATTGCCAGAAATCGTAGGGGCTCAGCAAATCTGCGTTAAGCCAGACCGCACCATTCATCGACTTACCCATCTTCGCTCCTGACGAAGTGGTCAAAAGTGGCGAGGTGAGGGCGTAGAGCTGCGGCGTGCCAAGGCGATGACCGAGGTCGATACCGTTGACGATATTCCCCCACTGATCCGAGCCGCCCATCTGCAGGCGCAAGCCATAGCGCTTGTTAAGCTCGACGAAATCATAAGCCTGCAGGATCATGTAGTTGAATTCAAGAAAGGAAAGCGACTGCTCGCGGTCGAGCCGTTGCTTCACCGAATCGAAGGACAACATGCGGTTGACGGAAAAATGCTGGCCGACATCGCGCAGAAACTCGAGGTAATTGAGCGGCAACAACCATTCGGCATTGTTGACCATTAGCGCGTCTTTCGGACCTTCGCCGAAGGATAAGTAATTGGCGAAGACCTTCTTGAGGCTATCGATATTGCTCTGGATGATCTCCGGGGTCATCAGCTTGCGCGCCTCATCCTTGAAGGATGGATCGCCGACCATACCGGTACCACCGCCCATCAGTGCCACCGCACGATGACCGGTCTTCTGCATCCAGTGCAACATCATGATCTGCAGCAGGCTGCCTGCGTGGAGGCTGGAGGCCGTTGGGTCAAAGCCGATATAGGCCGACACGGTTTCCTTGGCGAAGAGCGCATCCAGACCAGCATCGTCGGAGGTCTGATGGATGAAGCCGCGCGTTGAAAGCGTGTGCAGAAATTCGGATTTGAAGGCAGACATTAGATATTTTCCTGAGATTGAATCGGCGTGCACGAAATGCGTGCCGTGAGAGACGGAGCCGTTTAACATCATTCTCTATCGAATCACAAGAAAGGCAGTGTCTTGGCAGCGATACGGCGCGCAATCGGCCTGATGAGCGGAACGTCCATGGATGGAATCGACATCGCACTCCTCGAAACTGATGGCAGAAGCGAAGTGCGGCGCGGTCCATCGGACTTCATGCCCTACGAACGTGCTTTCCAGCGCCAGATCGAAGTCAGTCTCGACGATGCGAAATCAATCGGGTCGAGAACCGAGAGGCCAGGTGAACTTGGCGTGATGGAAGCGGAGCTGACAAAACGTCACGGCGATGCGGTTTCGGTTTTTCTTTCGAGCCACGGCCTGAGTAAAGCCGATGTCGACGTGATCGGTTTTCATGGTCAGACAGTTCTGCACCGACCGCTTCAGGCGCTGACGGTACAGCTCGGCGATGGGAAAATGCTGGCTGACCGGACAGGCATTCCAGTTGTCTACGACATGCGGGCCAATGACATGGTGCATGGCGGGCAGGGCGCACCATTGGTGCCTGCCTATCATCAGGCGCTGGCTGCGCGGGTTCCGCCTGAACTCAACAAGGGCAAGCCTGTCGTCTTCGTCAACATCGGCGGCATATCCAACGTCACCATTGTTTCCGGCAATTCTGATCCGGTCGCCTTCGATACCGGACCGGGTAACACGTTGATCGATCAGTGGGTCTCCGAAAAGGCAGGCATCGCCTACGATGCAGGCGGTACGATCGCCAGCGAAGGGCTGGTGATAGGCCAGGCGGTCACACGCTATCTGGCGAAACCGTTTTTCGATCTCGCTCCTCCGAAATCACTCGATCGCAATGATTTTACGCTTGCCGACCTCGGCGATCTGGAACTTTCAGACGGCGCGCGGACCTTGGCCAAAGTGACCGCCGATGCAGTCCTCAAGGCCAGCGCCTATTCGCCAGAAACACCATCGCTCTGGGTCATTTGCGGCGGCGGCCGCAAGAATGCGACGATCATGGCCGATCTCACGCAAGGCGCAGCCAATGCCGGGGCAAAGGTTATCGTTGCTGAGGATCTGGGGTTCAACGGCGATTCGATGGAAGCCGAAGCCTGGGCCTATCTCGCCGTGCGGGCCCTGGACGGGTTGCCGTTGACCTGGCCAACGACAACCGGTTGCAGCGCCCCCGTGTCCGGGGGCGTGCTCGTCAAACCTGCCTAGCGCAGGCGCTTCGGCTTGGCTTCGACCAATTCGCCATTCAAACGGCGATCGAGATAATCGGAGCATTCTGCGATGACCTCGTCGGTCATGCCCGAGAAGAAGTGGTTGGCACCAACCATCGTCTTCTGCGTGATGGTGATACCCTTCTGCGTCTTCAACTTATCAACCAGGCCCTGGACATCCTTGGGCGGTGCAACTTTGTCCTGATCGCCATGAAGGATCAGTCCGGAAGAAGGGCACGGCGCGAGGAATGAGAAATCATAGGTGTTTGGCTGTGGTGCGACCGAGATAAATCCTTCGATCTCGGGGCGGCGCATCAACAGTTGCATGCCGATCCAGGCGCCGAACGAATAACCGGCGACCCAGCAGGTCTTGGAATCCGGATGGAGCGACTGCACCCAATCAAGCGCGCCGGCGGCGTCCGACAACTCGCCTGAACCATGATCGAACTCGCCCTGGCTGCGGCCGATGCCCCGGAAATTGAAACGCAACGTCGTGAACCCGCGCTGCTGGAACATGTAAAACAGATCGTAGACGATCTTGTTGTTCATGGTTCCGCCGAATTGCGGGTGGGGATGCAGGACAATCGCGATCGGGGCATTTTTTTCCGTCGAAGGCTGGTATCGGCCCTCAAGACGTCCCGCTGGTCCGTTGAAAATCACTTCAGGCATGTGTACTCCAGTTTGCGCCGTGGCTACTTAGAGCCCGTTTTGAAACTCTGCTGCGGCGGTCATCTGAGGCGGTTTTCTGCGCTTCCGGTGCTCACGTACTTAATGTACGCTGCGCTCCGGTTCTCGAAAACCACGCCATATGCCTCGCCGCAGCGACTTTCCAAACGGGCTCTTATTGATCTGTCGGGCTTGACGACAATCAACAGCGACCATAAAACCAGTTTAGAACCGTTCAAAACTGGTGTAGAACTAATCTCGAACCGGCTTAATAGGCTGGTACGAGGCTGAATTTCAAGAAAATTGCGCTTTTTACCAAAAGAACAGGAATCAGGAGAAGCATGGCCCGCAATCGCGCCTATCTCGACTACAATGCAAGTGCGCCGCTGATTGCGGCAGCGCGCGATGCTGTGGTCAATGCGCTGATGCAGACCGGCAATCCGTCATCCGTTCATCTGGAAGGCCGTGCGACCAAGACAATTCTTGAAGCCGCGCGCCGCGATGTCGCCGCGCTGGTCAACTCCAAGCCTGATCATGTGGTCTTTACATCGGGTGCGACCGAGGCAGCTTCAACCCTCCTGACGCCACATTATACTATGGGGCGGGCGGCGATGCGCCTTTCGCGGCTTTATGTCAGCGCAAGCGAGCACCCTTGCATCCTTGCAGGCGGCCAGTTTCCGGCAGATCAGGTTGAGGTGGTGGGTGTTAACGATAGCGGCCTGCTCGATCTGGAGCAGCTGCGTGCGCTTCTTGTTGCCCATGATCGCAACCAGGGGCTGCCGCTTGTTGCGGTGCAGGCAGCCAACAACGAAACCGGTGTCTTGCAGCCAATCGAGAAGATTGGCGCCTTGGTGAAGGAGTTCGGCGGATTCCTCATTGTTGACGCGGTGCAGGCAGCCGGACGAATTCCGCTCGATATTACAACATCTTCTGCGGATTATCTCATCCTGTCGTCGCACAAGATCGGTGGTCCAAAAGGTGTTGGCGCAATCGTGGCCGTATCTGATCTGGTGATGCCGAAGCCCATCATCCGCGGTGGCGGACAGGAAAAGGGCCATCGGGGCGGCACCGAAGCATTGCCACTTATTGCCGGGTTCGGCGCAGCGGCACGCGTGGCCAGGGAACGTCTGGATTCTGGCGGCTGGCCAACACAGAAACGCGAAATGATAGAACAGACCGTGCGGGCGATCGCGCCTGACGCCTTTATCTATGGTGAGGCTGTTGACCGCCTGCCGAACACCACCATGTTTTCACTGGCCGAGTTGAAAGCGGAGACGGCACAGATCGCTTTCGATCTTGCCGGAATCGCGCTATCGGCCGGGTCCGCCTGTTCATCCGGAAAAGTCGGGCCAAGCCAGGTGCTTGCGGCGATGGGATATGGCGATGGAACAGGCGGTCTGCGGGTCTCGACAGGGCCGGATACGAGTGACGAAGAGATCGCGCTTTTTCTGGAAGCGCTGAAGATTATGGTCGCACGACGCGATCGCTCGAAACCAGCCGCGGCCGATGCCGCATAAAGAAATTCGATTATTGGCGGATTATCGCCGTTAATTGAAAAAAATCCGGTGAATACCGGTGTTAAATCGTGCGATTGCGCACTACATAGAGGCAGATATTCAAGACGACATACTGCCTTGACGTTTGCAACTGCGGGACCTTGAACCCCGCGTGGATGGAGAACGCCAATGCCTGCAGTGCAGGAAACCATTGACCGGGTCCGTACGCTTGACGTGGACCAGTACAAATACGGCTTTGAAACCCTTATCGAAATGGATAAGGCGCCGAAGGGCCTTAATGCAGATATCATTCGCTTTATCTCTGCCAAGAAGAATGAGCCGGACTGGATGCTTGAATGGCGTCTGAAGGCTTATGAACGCTGGCTAACGATGGAAGAGCCCACGTGGGCGCGTGTGAATTATCCAAAGATCGACTTCCAGGACATGGTTTATTACGCCGGTCCGAAGAACCAGACCGGCCCGACGTCGCTTGCCGATGTCGATCCGGAGCTGCTGCGCACCTATGAGAAGCTGGGAATTCCGCTGAAAGAGCAGGAAATCCTCGCGGGTGTACGCAAGGTCGGCGAAGCGAGCCCCAGCGACGAAGACGAAGAAGCCAGCGACAATGTCTACAAGTCCGGCCGCGTCGCGGTCGATGCTGTGTTCGACAGCGTCTCGGTGGTCACGACATTCAAGGCCGAACTGGCAAAAGCCGGTGTCATCTTCTGCTCGATCTCCGAAGCGATCCGCGAACATCCGGATCTGGTGAAGAAGTATCTCGCAACGGTTGTTCCGGTTTCGGATAATTTCTACGCGACGTTGAATTCGGCTGTCTTCACTGACGGTTCGTTTGTCTATGTGCCGAAGGGCGTGCGCTGCCCGATGGAGCTTTCCACCTATTTCCGCATCAACGAGCGGGATACCGGCCAGTTCGAGCGGACGCTGATCATCGCGGAAGAAGGTGCGTATGTGTCCTACCTCGAGGGCTGCACGGCACCGCAGCGCGACGAAAACCAGCTGCATGCGGCTGTTGTCGAGCTGATTGCACTCGATGACGCCGAGATCAAATATTCGACGGTGCAGAACTGGTTCCCCGGCGACGCGGAAGGTAAGGGCGGCATCTACAACTTCGTCACCAAGCGTGGCGATTGCCGCGGCGTTAATTCCAAGATTTCATGGACGCAGGTCGAGACCGGTTCCGCGATCACCTGGAAATATCCTTCCGTCATTCTGCGCGGCGACAATTCACGCGGCGAATTCTACTCGATTGCCGTTTCCAATGGTCATCAGCAGATCGACAGCGGCACCAAGATGCTGCATCTGGGCAAGAACACGTCGAGCCGCATCATCTCGAAGGGTATCTCGGCGGGTAAGTCGAACAACACCTATCGCGGTCAGGTTTCGGCCCATCGCAAGGCGGAGAACGCCCGCAACTTCACCCAGTGCGACTCGCTGTTGATCGGTAATGATTGCGGTGCGCATACGGTGCCCTACATCGAGGCCAAGAATGCGACTGCGCAATTCGAGCACGAGGCGACTACCTCGAAGATCTCGGAAGATGCGCTGTTCTATGTGATGCAGCGCGGCATTCCGGAAGAAGAGGCGATTGCACTCATCGTCAATGGCTTCGTCAAGGAAGTCATACAGGAACTGCCGATGGAATTTGCCGTTGAAGCGCAGAAGCTTATCGGCATCAGTCTCGAGGGGAGCGTCGGATAATGGCACCAATCACTACTGACGCACTCGACAGGCTTCGCCGGCGTTATGAAGAACTGGGTGAAGTGATCGACGAGTTGACTGATACGATTGCGCGTTCGTCTACCGCGACGGAAAGGGTCCTCGAACCGGAACTGATCAGAGCGCGCAAGGAACTTGCGTCAGTGGTCGAGCGCCTCAAGACCCTCAGCGGTGAGAGCTCATCATAGTCGGCACGGCACGTGTCATTGGCCGACAGAACCAAGATTGAAAGTTAGGGATCGCCAAGGCTGATTCCCGGAATCTAAAAGGTAGTACAATGCTGGAAATCAGAAACCTTCATGCGAAGATCGCAGACACGGACACCGAGATCATTCGCGGCCTGAATCTCACCGTCAAGGCTGGTGAAGTCGCTGCGATCATGGGGCCGAATGGTTCCGGAAAATCGACTCTGTCCTATATTCTCGCGGGCCGTAGTGACTACGAAGTCACCGAAGGCGACATTCTTTACAATGGCGAATCCATTCTGGAGCTCGACCCGTCCGAGCGTGCAGCAAAGGGCATTTTCCTCGCGTTCCAGTATCCAATGGAGATACCGGGTGTTGCGACGATGGAATTCCTGAAGGTAGCGATGAATTCACAGCGCAAGGCACGCGGTGAAGAACCGCTAAAAATTCCCGAGTTCATCGGGCGCGTGAAGACAGCAGCTGCATCGCTCGACATGGATATCGCCATGCTCAAGCGTCCGCTCAATGTCGGTTTCTCCGGCGGCGAGAAGAAACGTGCAGAAATCCTGCAGATGAAGCTGCTGGAGCCGAAGCTATGCGTTCTCGACGAGACCGATTCCGGTCTTGACATCGATGCGCTCAAGATCGTTGCCGATGGCGTCAATGCGTTGCGGTCGCCCGATCGCGCTGTGATCGTCATCACCCACTACCAGCGTTTGCTCGACTATATCGTGCCGGACACTGTCCACGTTCTCTACAAGGGGCAGGTAATCAAGTCGGGCGACAAGAATCTTGCACTCGAGCTGGAAGAGAATGGTTATGCCGATATTATCGGTGAGGCAGCCTGAGGAATAACGTCATGAATGTTCATACAGGACGCCAACCCACACCTGCTGAATCGGCACTGGTCGACGCTTTCGTCGACCGGATGGGCGAGCTCCCGGGCGACGGTGAAATCGCCAGCGCCCGCGATAACGCGATTGAAGCGTTGAAGACGCAAGGCCTTCCTTCGCGTCGCGTCGAGGCTTGGCACTACACTGATCTGCGCACGTTGCTGCGCAACATTCCCGCCTATGACGGGACCGCGGGAACCAACGCCTTGCCGGCGATTATCGCAGGATCTGCGGTGGCGACCGTTTCCAACGGTGTCGCGCTGACCCATCCACGTCTCGAAGGTGTCGAATTCAGCAAGTTCAGCGATAAACTGTCCGATGGTTCGGTGATCCGCGAGCTTGCCATTCGTGACGGCGACGACGCGATCGGCCAGATCAATGCGGCCTATGTCACCGATGGCTGGGCGATTGCCTTTGCCGATGGCGTGGAACTGGAAACGCCGCTCGAATTGCAGAACGCCCAGCTTCGCGGCCAGGGCCATGTGCGTTTTCCGGTCAAGTTCGGCAAGGGTGTCAAGGCAACAATCATTGAGCGCCAAACCGGCGGCGAGGGTGAAGGTTTTTCAACCAGCGTCAGCAATGTGACAGTCGCTGATGATGCGGAAATTACCTGGATCATCCTGCGCGAGCAGGGTGTCGAGGCAACGCAGTTGGCGCAGTTCATCGCCAAGATTGGCTCGAATGCCAAATTGACGGTTTACATCGTCAATGCCGGCGGCAAGCTCGTCCGTCAGGAAGTGCATGTGCTGGTGAAGGGCGAAGGTTCCGATTTCCAGTTGCGCGGCGTCAACTTGCTCGGCGGCGACAGCCATACGGACGTCACCATGACACTCGGTCATCTGGTCGAAAACACAACATCGGTGCAGATCATCCGAAATGTCGTCACTGATCGCGCGCGCGGCGTGTTTCAGGGTCAGATCAAGGTCAACAAGATCGCCCAGAAGACCGACGCGCGCATGGCATGCAACACGTTGCTTCTCTCGGATGATGGCGAATTCGACGCCAAGCCGGAGCTGGAGATTTTTGCGGATGACGTTGCCTGCGGCCATGGCGCAACAGTTACAGAGATCGATGGCAATCATCTGTTTTACCTGCGTGCACGCGGTATTCCGGAAAATGAAGCGCGAGGTCTTCTGATCAAGGCCTTCGTTGCCGAAATCGTCGAAGAGCTGGAAAACGAGCCATTGGTCGAAGCACTCGAAGACATTCTCGACAAATGGCTCGCAGCACACGTCTGATCGACTGAACCTATATGGAAAGCGCGGCTATCATGGATACAAGGATCATTCAAAGCGGCTATGACGTAGATGCAATTCGCCAGGATTTCCCCATCCTGTCGCGCGAAGTCTATGGCAAGCCGCTGGTGTATCTCGATAATGGCGCTTCGGCCCAGAAACCACGGGCTGTGATCGATATGATCACGCACACCTATTCCAACGAATACGCCAATGTGCATCGCGGGCTACATTTCCTGTCGAACGCTGCGACCGATGCCTATGAAAAAGCACGGGAAAGCGTCCGCCGGTTTCTGAATGCAGCGTCGGTTGATGAAATCGTTTTCACCAAATCCGCGACAGAGTCGATCAATACCGTCGCCTATGGCTATGGCATGCCGAATATCGGCGAGGGTGACGAGATCGTGCTCTCCATCATGGAGCACCACTCGAATATTGTGCCATGGCATTTCATCCGTGAACGCCAGGGCGCCAAGCTTGTCTGGGTGCCTGTCGATGAACAAGGTGCATTCCACATCGAGGAATTCGAGAAGCGGCTGACCGACCGCACCAAGCTCGTGGCGATCACCCATATGTCGAACGTTCTTGGAACAGTGACACCGATCAAGGAGATCGTCCGTATCGCCCATGCGCGCGGTATTCCGGTGCTGGTCGATGGCAGCCAAGGTGCGGTGCACCTGCCGGTCGATGTGCAGGATCTCGGTTGCGACTGGTACGTCTTTACCGGCCACAAGATCTACGGACCGTCGGGCATCGGTGTGCTTTATGGGCGCAAGGAAATGCTCGAAGCAATGCGACCATTCCAGGGTGGCGGCGAAATGATCGAGGAGGTGACGGAGGATATTGTCACTTATAACCACCCGCCACACAGGTATGAAGCCGGCACCCCGCCGATTGCCCAGGCTATCGGCCTTGGTGCAGCGATTGAATATGTCGAGAAAATCGGCCGCGCTGCCATCCTCGCGCATGAAGAAGATTTGCGCGACTACGCACACCAACGTCTGCGCGAGATCAATTCGCTACGTATCTTTGGCGATGCCAAGGACAAGGGTGCAATTATTTCCTTCGAACTGCAGGGCATTCATGCCCATGACGTATCGATGGTGATTGACCGTGCAGGTGTTGCCGTGCGGGCAGGTACCCATTGCGCCCAACCGCTATTGAAACGCTTCGGTGTAACATCCACATGCCGTGCATCGTTTGCGATGTATAATACAAGAGACGAGATCGATGTTCTCGCCGATGCGCTGGAAAAGGCGCGGAAATTCTTTGGGTGATGACGATGACGGAAAAAGTCGAGACACTGGAAAAAGCTGAAACGCCGGTCGTTGAAACCGGTTCTGCGAAGGCCGAGGTCGAGACCGTGTCGGCTATTCCTGCCGACGAGCTGGCGCGGATGACCGATGATGTCATTGGTGCCTTGAAAACCGTATATGACCCGGAAATTCCTGCCGATATCTACGAACTCGGTCTGGTCTACAAGATCGACATCGAAGACGACCGCTCGGTCAAGATCGAAATGACACTGACGGCACCTGGCTGCCCGGTTGCCGGCGAAATGCCTGGCTGGGTGCAGGATGCTGTTAGCGCGGTCGAGGGCGTGAGCTTTGTCGATGTCACCATGACATTCGATCCACCGTGGACGCCCGATCGCATGTCGGAAGAGGCGCAGGTCGCCGTCGGCTGGTATTAGGGTGGGTTGATATTCACGCCCTGACGATCTGCAAACGGCATTTTTCTGCGATCCGGTGCTCACGTACTTCAAGTACGCTCCGCTCCGGTTCTCGAAAACCACCGTTTTCGATTCGTCATGATCGCGAATCTCAACGACCCTAAGCAGGTTTTGGCTCTAAGGCGCTTCGCAGCCTTCCGGCACACTCTGTTCGAATGGCTGCTCTGATTTCTGCAGTGTTCCGTCCAAGATGGAGAGCGGCACGTAGGGAACGCCCTGGATCGCCGGGTTTGCCAATCTTAGACGATAACAGCCGTTGAACACCGTGACGCTACCATCTTTTGCCTCGGATTTAATCGCCATTGGCTGGCTCCAATAGGCCGAACCGGCCGCGCCTTCGCCGACAGCCTTGCCAAACAGCACGCTGACCGTTGCGGTGGTTTCATACCCCGCCTGAAATTGCGGGAATGGTTGCGGGGGGCTATCCGAAGCATAATAGCTGTAGGCGCGAGCATATTCTTGCCGGTTGATGGCATTGTAGTACGATTTGATCAGGGCCTCGGGGTTGCTCCGATCATCAAGATATTCCGGGGGTGTCTGCGTTGCGGTTGCCGCTTGTTCCTTCGGTACCGGCGTTTCCGCAGGTGCAGGTGTAGGGGCTTCAGGCTGTTTCGCTTCCTGCGCGAGCCCTGGTACGATATGCAGCGATAACACTGCTGCGCTGCAAAGAACGAGATGGCGATAATTCATGCTTTCGGCCCTCTGCCAGTCATGTTTATCAGTCGAGCACAGTTTGAACACTTGCAGTGACGGTTGTGTAACACTAACTATGTTATTCGAGTGATCGTTCCAGCGATCTCGAACAAGAGAGATGAGAAATGGGTCGTTTTTCTGTCATGACGTTGACTGACGCCGCCGCACAGCGTGTGAGCGAGATCGTCGCGACGCGCGAAAATGCGCTCGGCATTCGCGTCGGCATCAAGAAGGGCGGCTGCGCAGGCATGGAATATATGGTCGATCTCGTTACCGAAGCAAAAGCCGGTGATGATGTCGTCGAAAAAGACGGCTCGAAGGTTTTCGTCGCGCCGGAAGCTGTGCTCTACCTCTTGGGCACGCAGATGGACTTTGAAGTGACCAAGCTGCGCACGGGCTTTGTCTTCAACAATCCCAACCAGACTTCGGCCTGTGGTTGTGGGGAGTCTGTTGAATTAATGCCGGCCAAGCCGGAAACGCTGGCATCAGCCGCTTCCTGACTTTTTCGTCATGGACAATGACGCAATTCAGGATTTGTTTTCAGGGCTTGGGCCAGTAACGATCAAACGCATGTTTGGCGGCAAGGGCATCTACTTCGAAGGCACCATCATTGCGCTCGAAGTCAGTGACGAAATTCTCTTGAAAGCAGATAAGGTCTCAGCGCCCGAATTTGAGGCAGCCAATTGCCGCCAATGGACCTATGAGCGCGAGGGCAGGAAGCCCGTCGGCATGCCCTATTGGTCTGTCCCGGCAGAGGCTTTCGATGACCCCGACATCATGACGGAATGGGCAAGGCGGGCGTACGAGGCCTCATTGCGCGTGGCCAAGTAACAGCCTGAAATTTCTCAGACTTTGGTGTCAATCAGCATGAAAGCCGGGATTTCATCACCGAAGCCAATCGGTGCCGAACCCATATCATCGCGGTCGCGACGGTGATCACGGCGCGGCTCGGCATGCGGGACGCGAGCACGCCGCTGCTCGTTTTCCGCTTTGATCGCGGCCTTTTGCGGCTTCTCAGCGGTACGAACGATCGGCTGATCATCGACTATCGGCTGCGCATCAAACTCTTTGGCCTTTTCAGCCGCTGCGATGATGTCGATTTCGGACTGCGGGCGTTCGCGTTCACGGCCCTCATTGCGAGGCCTGCGCTTTGGCGCGCTCTTGTCGCGGCTATTGCGGCCACGGCGCGGTGCGTCGTCCTGTTCGGTCGAGACGGGCAGGGTGGACAGATCACCATCATACCAGTTGATATCCTCGCCGATCAGCTTTTCGATCGACGCAAGATATTTGACATCGGCTGGCGTTACGAGTGTGAAGGCTTTGCCGGAACGGCCGGCACGGCCCGTACGGCCGATGCGATGAACGTAGTCTTCGGAATGGATCGGGACGTCGAAGTTGAACACGTGGCTGACATCGGGAATGTCCAGCCCACGCGCGGCGACGTCGGACGCAACGAGGATCTTCAACTTGTTGTCCTTGAAGTTCGCCAGCATTGTCGTGCGTGCGCGCTGATCCATATCGCCGTGCAAGGCGCCGGCATCGAATTCGTGCTTCACCAGCGAGCGGAAAAGCTCGGAGACATCTTTCTTGCGATTGCAGAAGATGATCGCGTTCTTCAGTCCGTCGGCTTCGGCACGGATGAGATCGCGCAGCACCGCGCGCTTTTCCCAATCCTTCTTACCTGACTTGACCAGTTGCTGCTCTACGGTTTTCGCCGTCGTCGCAGCCTTAGCAACTTCGATGCGGACGGGAGAATGCAGGAATTGTTCCGTCAGTTTCGTGATTTCCGGCGGCATGGTTGCCGAGAAGAACAGCGTCTGGCGTGTGAAGGGGATCAACTTGCAGATACGTTCGATATCGGGAATGAAGCCCATGTCGAGCATGCGGTCGGCTTCGTCGATGACGAGAATATCGACGGCGCTCAAAAGCAGCTTGCCGCGTTCGAAATGGTCGAGCAGCCGTCCGGGCGTTGCGATCAACACATCAGCGCCGCGTTCAAGCTTGCGCAACTGGTCGTCGAAGGAAACGCCGCCGATCAGCAGTGCGACGTTAAGACGATGGTTCTTGCCATACTTGACGAAGTTCTCCTCGACTTGCGCTGCGAGTTCGCGCGTCGGTTCAAGGATGAGTGTGCGCGGCATGCGTGCCCGCGCGCGGCCTTGTTCAAGCAGCGTCAGCATCGGCAGAACGAAAGAGGCGGTCTTGCCGGTGCCGGTCTGGGCGATGCCAAGAACGTCCTTGCGCTGCAGCGCATGCGGGATCGCGCCAAGCTGGATCGGTGTTGGTATTGTATATCCTGCTGCTTCTACAGCATCGAGCACTTTCGGCGAAAGGCCCAGGTCAGCAAAGGTGGTCAATGGAGATTTAACTTTCTATCTGCAGTCGGTGCTGCGCATGCCTGTTGTCGGCTAGGGCGTCATCTGCATCAAAGCATCAGGCACTCTCGATTTGCACAGCGTTTGCTGACAATGGCGTTACGGCGCATGCCAGCAAAAGTCAACTCTTGGATCAGCCCAGATTTAAGAGTTCGTTACAATTGTGCATCATTTTATTCTGATGTTGTCAATAAAGGAACTGTTCCTTGAGAATTCGTTCGTTCCAGGAATGGTTCTTGTCAAACAGAATGGTCGCCCTGAGTTGAGATGCTTCTTCAACTGTGACCGATAGAACGGATTTTACTTCCATATGATCGGCGACGGCATTTACCGGCCGTTTCTCTGGCTCGAGGATATCGAACCGCACTGTCACTTTGTTCGGCAGCAGTGCACCGCGCCAGCGCCGGGGGCGAAAAGCGGAAACCGGGGTGAGGGCAAGGAGCCGTGCATCAAGCGGCAGGATGGGTCCTTGCGCTGAAAGATTATATGCGGTCGAGCCGGCAGGCGTTGCGACCATGACGCCATCGCAGATCAGTTCTTCCAGCCGCACCTTGTCATCGACGCTGATCCTGATCTTGGCGGCCTGGTATGACTGACGCAGCAGAGAGACTTCATTCAACGCAAACGCCGTGAACGTACCGTCGTCGGCGGACTCCGTTACCATTTTCAATGGCCGGATTGTCTCCGACTGCGCTGCCTCCACCCGTTCCTTCAGCGCGGTGTCGCTGAACTCGTTCATCAGGAAGCCGACCGATCCACGGTTCATTCCATAGATCATCTTGCCCTGGTTCATGTAGTGCTGCAGCGTCTGCAGCATGAACCCATCGCCGCCAAGCGCAACGATGACATCGGCATCCTTGGCTTCGGTCTGCCCATAGATATTAGTGAGATCATGCAATGCTGCGTCTGAATCCGGCGTGCCGGAGGAAAGAAAAGCAAATGTTTCAATTTTCCGGTTCATGGCTGCCTGCATATCCGAACGACTGGCACGTGCCTAACACGCCGGAAGCGATCTGGCAAAAAAGACCATAAAACATTCTGGAAAATGGCAGCGCTACGGGAAGACACCGAAGGAATGCTGTTGCAAGTCAATCAGGCGACAAGTGGCTGCCGCCAATGGATTGAATCTCCAATGTGCTGCGAGCGCGGTGTTTAAGCTGCGGCAGCCCGATAAAACCGCTGATAAAGCTCTCGCTCGAGCGTCGTCAGATCACTGCTCACCAGTGTCCGGCCATCGCTGTGCAGCAAGTACACCGCGCCGCTCTTTTCGATGCAACAAAGTCCATCGGCGTAGACGAAGCCTTCGCCTTCACACAAACCTTCCGCATGGAGATCGTCACTGTAGTCACGCGAACCTTGAAACTCCTCGAAGCTCATGGTCATCTCTTCAATCCTTCCAGCCGCAGTTGCCGCGTCATTTCAGGATTTGACCTGATTCGGCCCTCTGAAATCAACCCATAGTGGGTAGGTGAGCCTGATAACCACTATATTTTTGCAAGCGTCGGACTTTTTGTGCGCGCGGAGTACCACTTTCATCCAAACGACTTATGACAACCGTCCGGCAAGTTGTACCATTAGGATTGATGCAACTTGAGATAGGGAGTTCCTTTGTCACACATACGTTCTCAATGCAGCGTTGTATTATTCCCTCGGTCGATCGGGAGGACTCCCAAGTCCTGCCGATGATCGGCCTGTACTGGGAGGAGATAGAGATCTACGAACGCACAGCATCCCCCCGCCATGCGTTTGTCTCTCTCCTCCCTTTTTTCTCCATGAAAGCCATGCAAGGAAGCGAAATACGCCTTTCGGTGGATAGCAATATAGCTACACATACCGCAACCCGCAGCGGGTGTATTCTCGCCGCACTGACCGACTTTAGACCTTGATTGCACCCCGATTTAACGGTCAGCCTAGCTGGGAGGAGAAGAGACGCAAACGTTACGTCTTTTTCCTCCCCATTTTTGCAGAAGCCCCATATGGCGGCCTCGCGGATTTTTTCCTCAGCGTGCGCCTGCCTAGTGGTTTCTGCCCACGTTCAGAAAGATTGTCGCGATGTTCGCCAAATGGCCGTCGCCGCCTTCCCGGTACGCCTGACCGCCCGCTGCCGCTATCGCATCGAACAAACGGTTTCCTTCTTGCGCAGCTTTGGAGATTTCGTCGAAGAGCTGTTCGCTACTCTTTCCGTCGGTATATTTGTTGTTCACGTAAGCAACCAGCAGCCGTCTCCGCCGCTCGATGTCATCGGTCATCGCGCCGTAAAAACCCCAAACAAACCACGTTTCTCCAGTTTGCATATCGGCATCGCTGATTTGATTGCGCTGCCAGTCAGGAAGCTTGGCTCGTTGTGCATCGGCTGTTCTGCTTGCCAACTCGTAGGCTTCACTGTCAGTTTTGTTGCTTCCGGATGTCATGGCAACCTCCAATAAGCCAATCGGCTGGTCCGATACATCATAGCAACATGCACAGGTTGACGACAACCTTACCGCATGATGACGCCACGATTGACTGAGCCGAGGAAGCAGCACAGCAGAACGCCCGGCCATACACCCACCTCACTCCGCCAAATGCTTGTTTGCCGGCGTGCGCACAAATTTTCTCCTTCGAAACTCCCATTTATCCGATATGTATTTCTCACGTATTTAAATTGTGTAATCAAAAAATACAATTTTGTTGACTTTGGTCCGGCACCATGCGAATTTTGCGGCATCGAACTGGTCAAATGGCATGATCGACGGAAATTCAGCGGGAGGTTTTGATGAAGCGCGGCAAGAACAGCCTTTACGACGATCTCAAGCGGCAGATTCTAACGATGGAACTGGATCCTGATGAGGATCTGGACGAGGTGAGTCTGAGCGAGCGCTATGGGCTTTCCCGAACGCCTGTCCGCGAGATTTTCCGTCGCCTACAGGGCGAGGGTTACGTCGATATCCGCGAGAACCGCGGCGCACGCGTCATTCCGATGAACCATCAGACGCTTCGCCACTTCTTCCTTGTTGCTCCGATGGTTTACGCTGCCATCGGCCGACTGGCTGTCCAGAACTTCAAGCCCCGCCAGTTGTCGGATCTTAAGGATACGCAGGAGCGCTTCCGCAGCGCCAGTGTCAGCGGCGACGCCTTCGCCATGGTGCTGGAGAACAACCGCTTTCACGAGATCATCGGTGAGATGTCCTACAACGCCTATCTGCAGCCGAGCCTTGGCCGGTTGTTGATCGACCATGCCCGTATCGGTCACACGTTTTTCCGGCCGCGGAACGATGACATGCGCAAGCGACTGCAACTCGCCGTGGAACACCACGATGGCTTCATCGCTGCAATCAACGCGCACGACGAGGACACAGTCGTCGATCTTGTATTCGAGCATTGGGAATTGTCGCGCGAAAACATGGAGATGTTCATCGCGCCGGAGGGAATGAGGGCGGATGCGCTCGTTGAAAAACCCGCCACATCCATGGAGAAGGTGCCGTGACTTTCGAAGGTATCTATACGCCGGCGATCACGCCGCTCGGCCAAGATGGCCAGATCAACCGTGGCGCCTTTGCGGCAGTGCTCGAATCGCTCATCGAAGCAGGAGTGCACGGCATAATCGTAGGTGGATCGACGGGTGAATACTATTCTCAAAGCGCCCAAGAGCGTTTCGATCTTGCGGCCTACGCCAAGGATGTGATCGGTACGAGGCTGCCACTAATCATCGGGACGGGCGCAACCAGAACAGAAGATTCGGTCGAATACGCCAAAGCAGCAAAGGAAATTGGCGCAGACGCGGTTCTCGTTTCTTCCCCGCCATATGCCTTGCCGACCGAGCGCGAGAACGCGGTCCATGCACTCACTGTCGACCGAGCGGCCAATCTGCCAATCATGCTTTACAACTATCCTGCCCGTATGGGGGTCGTGATGGGGGATGAGTACTTCTCCCGGGTCGGCAAATCCAGGAACGTCGTGGCCATCAAGGAGAGTTCCGGCGACACGGCCAATCTCCATCTGCTTGCCCGCAAGTTTCCCCATATTGCGCTTTCCTGCGGTTGGGATGACCAAGCTTTGGAATTCTTCGCATGGGGTGCCAAAAGCTGGGTTTGCGCCGGCTCGAACTTTCTCCCGCGTGAACATGTCGCCCTCTACGAAGCCTGCGTGCTCGAAAAGAATTTCGACAAGGGCCGCGCCATTATGACGGCCATGCTGCCTCTGATGGATTTTCTTGAGTGCGGCAAGTTCGTTCAGTCGATCAAATATGGATGCGAATTGATCGGGCTCGAAACCGGAAGCGTTCGTGCGCCGCTGCGCCCACTCAATTCCGAGCAAAAGCGAGCCCTCCAGACTGTCGTCGCCAACCTAAAGCGCACGGTCGCCCATATCACGTCGGGAGCCAACCATGCATGAACCGTTGACCGCTGCCGAATATAAGGCGATTGCCGCGGACATCCCGTTTCCGACCAATGCTTTCATTGGCGGAGCCTTCCGTCCGGCAAACTCAGGCAAGAGATTCAAAACTACCAATCCGGCGACCGGCGAGACGCTTGCCGAGATCGCTGCGTGCGACGCCAGCGATGTCGATTTCGCCGTGTCCAAAGCCAAAGAGGCGTTTGATGATGGTCGCTGGCATCTCCAGTCGCCCGCAGAGCGCAAGGCCGTGCTGCTTAACTTCGCCAAGCTTCTCGAGCGGCATCGTCATGAACTGGCAGTGATGGAAAGTCTCGACAGCGGGAAGCCTGTGCGCGAATGCCAGACAGTCGACATCCCAGATACAATCCATACCCTCCGTTGGCATGCCGAGCTCATCGACAAGCTTTATGATCATACAGCACCCGTGGGCTCGAACGCACTGACTATGGTCGTGCGCGAACCCGTAGGCGTTGTGGGCTGCGTCTTGCCGTGGAACTTTCCGCTCCTGATGCTGGCCTGGAAGATTGGTCCGGCTCTTGCAGCCGGATGCTCGGTGATTGTGAAACCCGCTCAAGAGACAACTCTGACCACGCTTCGTGTTGCGGAACTTGCCCATGAAGCAGGTATCCCGGCGGGCGTCTTCAATGTCGTACCCGGCGGGGGCAAGGAAGTCGGTGAACCGATCGGCATGCATATGGACGTTGACATGGTGGCGTTCACCGGATCGACACCGACAGGTCGTCGTTTCCTGCGCTATGCTGCGGACTCCAATCTCAAGCGCGTGGTCCTTGAATGCGGCGGCAAAAATCCGGCTGTCGTTCTCGAAGATGCCGAGGACCTCGACCTCGTCGCCGAACAGATAGTCAACGGCGCGTTCTGGAATATGGGAGAGAACTGTTCCGCCACGTCGAGGCTCATCGTGCATGCCAAGGTCAAGGACGAATTGCTTGATCGGATCGGTGCCTACATGCGCGAATGGAAGATGGGAGACCCGCTCGATCCCGAAAATCGAATTGGCGCGCTCGTCAGCAAAAATCATTTCGACAAGGTGAACTCTTTTCTCGACAGTGTAAAAAGCGAGAAGCTCTCTGTCGCCTATGGCGGCGAAACGCAAAAGGGCATCTACATCGAGCCGACGGTCATTGACGGAGTTACGCCGGCAAGTCGCCTGTTTCAGGAAGAGATTTTCGGCCCGATACTCTCTGTCACGACGTTCAACTCCCTGGCAGAAGCCGTAGCTCTCGCCAACGACACGAACTATGGCCTGACGGCGTCCGTCTACACGGCAAGCCTGCGTCAGGCCATCAAGCTATCGCGGGAAATCCGGGCGGGCCTTGTGACCGTCAACTGCTTCGGCGAAGGCGACGCAACGACACCATTCGGCGGCTACAAAGAATCCGGTTTTGGCGGGCGCGACAAGTCGGTCTTCGCACACTACAACTACTGCGAGTTGAAGACGATCTGGATCGATGTATCCGAACGGTCAGTGGCCGAGACGGTGAGATGATCACGAAGCCTGTGAAACGTCTGCCGGCAGAAAACGGCATCTCGGGCTGGGAGGCGATCAGTAAGCGTTCGTTTCCCGTCCGGAGCCTCGAAGGCAGCGTGACGGCCGACTGGTTGATCATCGGAGCGGGGTTCGCTGGACTTTCTGCCGCGCGTCGTCTGGTCCAGCTTCGACCGAACGACAAAATCGTCGTTCTGGACGCAAGTGAAGTGGGCAAAGGGACGTCCGGCCGAAATTCGGGATATATGATCGATGTTCCTCACAATCTGTCATCAGGCGAATATTCGCGCGGCGGTACCGATGCGACCACACTCGAAATGGCCCAAAACCGACTGGCCATAGCATTCGCATCCGAAGCAGCTGCGGAATACGGAATGTCTCGTGAGACGTTCGATCCATCGGGAAAAATCAATGCGGCGGCGACTGCGCGCGGCATGAAGTTGAATATGGCGTTTGGTGAATCCCTCAGGAACGCCGGTGAGAAACATGCCTTTCTTGACGCCGCTGAGATGCGCGAACTCACGGGATCGGACTATTACCTTGGTGGGCTATACACACCGGGCGCAGTCTTGATTCAACCTGCCGATTACATTCGTGCCTTCGCGGCAGGGCTATCAAAGAATGTTGACTTGTTCGAACGCTCACCCGTTACCTCATTGAAACGGGACAATGGCATCTGGATCGCGTCGTCGCCGAAGGGGCAAGTCACCGCCAAGAAGGTAATCGTCGCTGTCAACGGCCACATCGATGATTTTGGATACTTCAGTGGGCGTCTGATGCACATCTTCGCCTATGCGTCGATGACCGCTCCTTTCCCCGCCAATGATTTCGGCCGCAGAATGTCCGGACGAGACCAGTGGGCACTGCTTCCGGCCGATGCAATGGGCGCCACGGTTCGCAAGATCACCTCCGGCGGTCAATCGCGCATCGTGATCCGCACGAAATACACTTATGAGACAACGATTACAGTGACGGATCGGCGCATGGCGAAAATGGCCGAGGAGCATCGCCACTCTCTTGATGCCAGATTTCCAGGCCTGTCAGCCGTGCCGTTCGAATTTAGTTGGGCTGGGCGTCTTTGTCTCAGTTTGAACCACGTACCCGCCTTCGGCGAGGTAGATGAGGGCCTCTATTCTGCGTGCTGCGAGAATGGCCTCGGTACCGTGAAAAGTACGCTTGCGGGCCTCATGGCCGCTGATTTGGCGACCGGCACCCGCTCCAACATGCTCGATAAATTTTCGGATCAGCCGAAGCCTTCGAAGCTTCCGCCCGAGCCGTTCGCCTGGCTCGGCGTCAACGCTGTGATCCGTTTGCAGGAATTGCGTGCAGGCCGCGAGGGATAAACCCTTACCGCGCAATGTGAAGACCGCGCCATACGCAGGTCTTCAACAAGAACGGGAACAAGAAAGCAGGAGAGTGACGATGAAGACTTTGTGGAAGGCGCTTTGCGCGGCGGCGGTGGTCGGTATGACCATGCTGTCTGCCCATGCCGAGGAGAAGACAATTACCGTAGGAACGATGTCCTGGGAGGACCTCACCCCTATCACTGGGATCACTAAACAAGTACTGGAAGACTCCGGTTACACTGTGAAGGTCGTGCCGTTCTCCGAGTGGGGCATTGCCTACGCTGCGCTGACAAAGGGCGACATCCAGATCCTCGCCTCACAGACTGACTACGTCGCTCAGGACTATTGGGACAAGAACAAGAAACGCCTCGAGAAAATCGCTCCAGTCTCTCACGGTCTGTTCCAGGGCGTGGCCGTCCCGAAATATGTGACGATCGACTCCATGGACCAGCTCAATGAAAACGCCGACAAGTTTGGTGGCAAGATCGTGGGCATAGAACCCGGTTCGGGACTGATGCGCGACACAAGCAATTCCGTCAAAGAGTATGACCTCAAGCTTCAGCTTGTTGAAGGCAGTACCGCGGCGATGACCGCAGCACTGAAGTCGGCCACTGATCGCAAGGAATGGATTGCAGTGACCATCTGGGAGCCGTCCTGGATGATGCAGAAGTACGATGTAAAGTTCCTGAAGGATCCCAAGGGCGTATTCCCACCACCCCAGAGCTACTACTGGATCGGGCAGAAGGGTTTCTCGGCAGAAAACCCACATGCCCGCGAGATACTCGCCAGCGTCTACGTCCCGCTCGCCGACATAACCGCGATCAACAGCGCAGTTAACGAAGGCAAGACCATGGACGAGGCTGTGAAGGATTGGACCGATACACACGCGGACCTTTTGAAGCGCTGGGAAAATATCAAGAGCGAGTGACCTTGAAAAATGCGGGTCGTCCCGACGCGGCGGCCCGCAATCGGCAACAATCAGACCAGCAGAAGGCTGGCTTGCGGGGAACGCGATGAACACGATCAACGATGCCAATGAAGTGCTAGTGGACTGCCAGTCTGTCTGGAAGATATTCGGTGCTCGCTCGTCGGCTGCTGCAAAGGCGGTTTCCGAGCGGGGGCTGTCCAAGTCGCAGGTTCTCAATGAGTTCAACTGCGTGGTCGGGGTCTCCGGCGCGAGCCTTCAGGTCCGGCGTGGTGAGATTTTCTGCATCATGGGCCTTTCCGGCAGCGGAAAATCGACACTTATCCGTTTGCTGAACAGGCTGATCGAGCCGAGTTCCGGTAAGATTACAGTGAAGGGCAAAGACATTGCTTCCCTCAATGCCGGCGAGCTCCGAGATATGCGGGCGCGAAATATCGGCATGGTATTCCAGAGCGTCGCACTTCTCCCGCACCGGACGGTGCTCGAGAACGCCGCCTTTGGCCTTGAAGTCCGAGGCATCGCAAAGGACGAGCGGAATGAGATCGCGCGGGCCGCGCTGGAAAAGGTCGGCCTCGGCGATTGGACAGCACGTTACCCGGACGAGTTGTCTGGCGGCATGCAGCAGCGCGTCGGTCTCGCCCGAGCCCTTGCGGCGGATCCTGAAATCATCCTCATGGATGAGCCATTTAGCGCGCTTGATCCGCTCATTCGCCGACAGCTGCAGGACGAGTTCCGGCAACTGACAAAGTCGCTCGGAAAATCAGCCGTGTTCATCACGCATGACCTTGAAGAGGCCATCCGTATCGGCGACCGGATCGCAATTATGAAGGACGGCGTGATCGTCCAGGTGGGCACCGCGGAGCAAATCGTCACCAAGCCCGCCGACGGTTACGTCGCCGACTTTGTGGCGGGCATTTCAAAAATCCATCTGGTCAGAGCACATTCGGTGATGCAGCCAGTCGCCGAATACAGGCGTTTGCATGCTGACGCCAAGCTGGACTCCCTGTTGCACGCATCGCCGGAGGCTGACATCGCCGAGCTGATCGATCTGACGATGCAGTCGGATCGCGACGCTGTCGCAGTGGTTGATAACGGCGCGATCATCGGTGTGGTGACCACACGTGGCCTGCTTCGCGGTGTTGCCGGAACGTCAGCGGCCACAGTGGACGTCGGGTAGAGGGGAAATGGCATGGATATCTCAGTCATTACCGATACGTTCGATGAATGGACAGACATCGCGCTTAGCTGGATCAGCGACAACGGTGAAGGCCTGTTCGACTTCATCCGCGCGGTTCTCGAGGGTACGTACGACAGCATCCTTTGGCTGCTTCAGCTGGCCCCGTTCTATGTGATCGCGATCATCGCTGCAGCGCTCGGATCGCGCCTGGTCAATATCTGGTTTGGTGCGTTGGCAGGTCTTGCCCTTATCCTATGTGCCTTCATGGGATTGTGGGCCGAGACAATGAGTACGCTCGCCCTGGTGATGACTGCGACTGTGCTCGCCCTTTTTGTAGGGGTTCCGATTGGTGTCGTTGCAGGATTTTCGCCGACACTTGACCGTGTCCTGGAGCCTGTACTCGACCTCATTCAGACACTTCCGCCTTACATCTATCTCCTTCCTGCGATCGCACTCCTAGGCTATGGACCGGCGACGGCACTTATCGCCACTGTTATCGTTGCGATGCCGCCGGCGATCCGGTTAACGTCACTCGGCATCCGTATGACACCACGTGAGTTCATCGAACTAGGCCAAGCGACTGGTCTAACGCCGTGGCAGATGTTTACCAAGATCCGACTTCCTTTCGCGGTCCCCAGCGTGATGGCGGGCATCAATCAAAGCCTCATGATGGCCTTCGGTATGGTCGTCATAGCGGGTATCGTTGGCTCAGGTGGCCTCGGTGAGACTATCTACGGCTCCATCCGAACGCTGGATATCGCTACTTCGATCAACGCTGCGATTGCCATTGTCATACTCACGATGGTCCTCGACCGGCTCACACAAAGCGCGGTCGACCGTATGAAGGAGACAGACCGATGAACCCTGAGTCATTCCAGTTATCACCCGGTAAGTACCTGGCTCCAACCGTCGATTGGCTCAACACCAATTTTCATCCATTCTTTGACGGGCTGGCAAGACTGATAGAATCCGTGTTGGGCGGCATCGAAACGGCCCTGTTATTCTTGCCGCCCTATGCGGTCATTCTTGCGGCCGTCGCTCTCGCTGCGGCCGTCACCAGTGTGCGTGTCGCTTTGATCACATTGATTTCCTTATCCTTCTGTTGGCTGGTCGGTTTTTGGACGGCTTCAATGCAGACGCTGGCTCTTGTCACGGTCGCGGTTATCATCTCGGTTTTCATTGCGTTTCCCTTAGGCGTCCTCGCGTCGCGGCACAGGAGATTTGAATCCGCCATCCGTCCAGTGCTCGACATCATGCAGACCGTTCCGCCTTGGGTTTATCTCATTCCGGCCGTCATGATCTTCAGCCTCGGCCGCGTGCCTGCCATCATTGCTACAATTGTTTACGGCATCCCACCGATGCTGCGATTGACGACGCTGGCATTCAACCAAGTCCCGAAAGACCTGCTTGAGCTTGGACAGGCGACCGGCGCGTCTCCAAAATCTATTCTTCTAAAAATCGAAATTCCATCGGCCATGCCAACGCTTCTGGTGGGCTTGAACCAGTGCATACTTCTATCGTTGGCAATGGTCGTTCTGGCCGGCCTCGTTGGGGCAGGTGGTCTTGGCGCCGAGGTTACGCGCGGCCTGACCCGCATGGAAATGGGACTTGGCTTGCGGGCAGGTCTGGCTATCGTCGCGATTGCCATTCTCCTCGACAGGCTGACGCGAGGCGCATTGCAACGCGGCCGTAACCCGGTTGGAACCGCGGCTTAAACCACAAAGAGGGAAGTCCGAGCCATGATTGATGTCGGCCGTGTAGGTATAATTGGAGGTTCGGGATGGCTGGGGACAGCCATCGCGAAAGCGCTTGTCGGTTCCCGCACAATTTCCGTTGAGCAGCTCACTTGCTCGTTCCGGCGTGGAATACCCGAAAATTCTGTGAATTGCCATTGGACAGGCGACAACAGTGAACTTGTGAAGAGGTCTGATGTCATAGTGCTCTCGGTGAGGCCGGATGACTGGAGAGCGGTTGACATCAATGCCGACCGACGACTGGTGATTTCGGTCATGGCTGGAGTGACGGTCGAAGACATCAAGCAAAGAACAGGCAGCACTCGTGTCGGCCGTGCGCTGCCCAATGCGGCAGCGGAACTCGGATATTCCTATACTCCCTTCTTCATAGATTCGCCCGAACCCAAGGATAGCGATACGATAGCAACGCTGTTTCGCAGTTGCGGTTTGGTCGATGCGGTGAGCGAGGAAGAGCATATCGACTATTTCACGGCGATGTCCGGCTCAGGTGCGGCATTCCCGGCTTTGCTCGCCGAAGCGATGATGGCGGACGCCGTCAAACGAGGCGTGCCCGCTGGCATAGCACGCCGCGCTGCAGAGCAGGTCATGATTGGGGCCGGCAGGCTTCAGGAAGTCAATGGTCTGTCGCCGGCTGACACCGTCAAGGCGTTCGTGGATTACAAAGGCACGACGGCAGCTGGCATCATTGCCATGCGGCAGATGGGATTTGACAGTACGGTTGGCGCCGGTCTCGATGCCGCATTCCGGAAGGCCCAGGCTCTTTCGATCAGGTCCAAGGAGGATTGACGATGAGATACAAACCTGCGGATTCTGGAACGCCGCGATTGAGGGTAGGCTTCGTGCTGGCGCGGTCATTCACGCTATCGGCTTTCGCCATGTTCGTCGACACGCTGCGCCTCGCAAGTGACGAGCTCGATCGATCCGGCCGCGTGCTCGCCGACTGGCAGGTTCTCGGCAGTACAAGGCACCTGATCAAATCGAGTTGCGGCGTCGAGGTGGCGCCAACGTCGGATTTCGTCGATCCTGCCCAGTTCACGTACATCGTGGTCGTCGGAGGGCTCCTCAACGTTGAGCGCCCAGTCGACTACGATACCATCGCGTTCCTGAAGCGCGCCGACGCGCAAAAAGTGCCTCTGATCGGTGTATGTACCGGATCTTTCATTTTGGCTGAGGCGGGCCTGATGAAAAACCATGAAACGTGCGTTAGCTGGCTTCATTATGAGGCCTTCAAGGAACGCTTTCCCGATCTGATCGTACGGTCAGATCGGCTCTATGAGCTCGACAGAACACGCGGGTCGTGTGCCGGCGGCAGTAGTGCGGCCGACATGGCGGCGTTGATTGTGCGCCAATCAATCAGCAAAGACGCCGAACGCAATGCGCTTGAGGTGCTGCAGATAGAAAGAGCCCGGACTGCGCTCGACGTGCAGCCACGCAGGCCTCTTGATATCGACTGTAATGATGATCGTCTGAAGTCCATTCTTATTGTGATGGAGCAGCATGTCGAAAACATCATCAGCCTCAAGAAACTGGCGGACTCCGCCGGTGTCTCGCGTCGCCAATTGGAGCGTCTTTTCCAGCAGAAAATAGGAAAGTCGCCTGCTCAGGTCTATATGGAACTGAGAATGCAACGGGCTCGGGCGCTGCTTTCGCAGAGCAAAGCTCCATTGATCGACATCGCCATAGAGGTCGGCTTCGAAAGCGCCGGGCGCTTCGGAAAGGTCTTCAAAAGGACTTATGGCCAAACGCCTCGCCGGATGAGGGAAGAGATGGCGCATTGAGCAACATGGCGGCCAGATCCGTTAGCGCGAGATTGACGCAGGCATGTTTCTGCATGCTGCTCAAAGCCGCTGACCGACCTCGTAGTGGACCCGTAAGGCGACTCGCTGCGCTAGAAGAGAGGTAACTGCAATGACAAGCCGCAACGAAGCTCTCCAGTCGTTCGTCGACGCCGCGTTGGCTGCCTATAATGAGTTTGCGCAAGGACCGGAGTCGCTCTTTTCTCTTCAAAAGATATTCTCGGCACTGGAAAAACCCGGCACGGAGACGTTGCATCCGGGAAATAGATTGCCTGTGTGCTCTTATCTCGATAGCGCGCTCGAGGTTGACGCCGGGCACCAGACGCTGGGTCGTCTTGTCGACCAGTTCCGTAAGATTGAACCGTCCCTGGAATGGCGTCGTCGCTCAACCTACAACAACACAGCGAGCGAAAATTTTGTCGACGGCCATGCCAACGCAATGATCCTTGGCCCTGGCGGTTTTGAACAACGCACGGACGTGTGGCTCGGCGCTACCCTGCTGGCTCCGAATGTTCGCTACCCGGACCATGACCATTCGCCCGAGGAGGTGTACCTCGTTCTCTCGAAGGGAGAATTCAGACAGGGTATGGGTGATTGGTTTTCACCCGGTATTGGCGGTTCGTTCTATAATGTCCCCGACATCAAACACGCCATGCGATCCCTCGACAAACCGCTGTTTGCATTCTGGGCGTTGCGTACGGAAAAATCGCTGTAAACATTCCGGCTTCCGGGCGACCCATTTGGTCCAAATGTCCTTGTTTTCCTTGAAGAAATGCTTGGCCCCGTCTTCACCTATTGCCCGATTGTCAGTCATCTACGCCATCAGTTTGTTGACCGTATCGTTGCTCCAGGAGCGCTTCTTGAGATAATCCAGCACGACCAGAGCGACTTTTTCAGAGAAAGGCTTGGCCAGCAGTGTAACGGTTTCGCAAGCCCATCCCAGCGAGTGCGCGGCGCCCGCTTGTGGCCGTCGCTCGATTAGACGGGCTATGCCTCGATTTCGTGGCAAACCACTTCGATGTTGTGCCCGTCCGGACCAATGACGAAAGCTGCATAATAGTTCGCGTGGTAGTGCGGGCGCAGACCGGGTGCACCGTTGTCTTTGCCACCCGCCTCCAGAGCCGCGCGATAGAAGGCTTCGACTTGCTGACGATTCTCGGCCGTGAACGCCAAGTGAAGGTGCGCCGGCTTCTCCTCGGTTTGGTACAGGCACAATGAAGCCTTACCCTTTGGGCTAAGCTCGACACCGTATGTCGGCGGTCCCTCCGAGACAATAGCTACGCCGAGAGGTTCGAGTGCCTTGAGGAAGAACGCTTTACTCGCTGAATAGTCGCTGGCTCCGAATTTGACGTGGTCAAACATGAGTTCTCCAAGGAAGTGTGTGGGCCTGCCTGACGGAAGGACAACCGGAGCATGTCACAGCTGCCTTGCGGTCTGCATGCGCTACAAAGCAGTGCATCGCGCCGCTTTGCGTCTCAGACTTTAATGGCATGTCTCAGCTATTCATGGCAAGGAACAGAGGGCGGAGAGTCCAGAGGGGCAGTGCCCTTTGGGTGTTCGTCGTCCCTTTGACTTTCCCGAGAGCGGTCGGGTTCGCTTGCGATACAACTAGACGTTTCCAGCGAAAGACCACAAAAACAATAGCATAATGAAATTGTATGGTGCCCCCGGAGAGACTCGAACTCCCGACCCTCTGATTACAAATCGCAGTTTGAGGCCTATCACAGCCTCTCATTTCCTCCCACAAACCCTTGTGCTACTTGATGTTTTGGACGTTCGGCCTACATTAAGCCGAACAGAGGATATCACTCGTTATCACGGTTTTAGTATCCCCTGAAAGTCACCTTGGAGGGAAAGTCATGGCAACGCTATTCACAGACAAGACCGTCAAGAACTGGCCAGCGCCAAAGCCACGGCTCAACCAAAAAGGCGAAACCGTGGTTAACGTGAAAGAGGAAGCCGACAGCAAGGAGAAGGGCCTCTACCTTTTCGCGAGCTCGACCGGCGCAAAGAGCTTCGTGCACAAGTACCGCGTGGCGGGTAAGCTCAAGAAAATCGCGTTGGGCATGTATCCCGCCGTCTCTCTATCGGATGCGCGTGACGCTGTGATCGCCGCGAACAAACTCCGCAAAAATCCGGATGTTGCTGCCCGGATCGATCCCAAGGAACACCGCAAGGAACAGCTGCGCCAAGCCGCGATAGAGGCCAACAAAGATAAGATGCTCTTCAGGCCGCTGGTGGAACGCTATTTGAAAGAACATGCCTCCAAGCTGCGAAGCTACAAGACGATATCCGATGCGCTTGGCCTGAAGTCGGACGGCGAGGGCGGCTGGACCGTCATGCCGGGAACGCCTGTCGCTATCTGGGGCAAGCTACCGATCGACCGCGATCCGATGGAATGGCGTAAGGATGTTCGCGAACACGATTTAGAGGTCATAGCGGAAGGCCACAACGCCAAGGCCAAAAATGCCTTTGCCTACGTCCGCCACTTTTTCAACTGGCTATCCGAGAATGACATTCTGATCCATTCGCCGCTAGAAAACGTCAAATCCAAGGCCGTGGTAAAAGCCCGCAAGCGCGTCTTGCTCTACCGTCGCACGGCTAAAGGCTCGTCGGATGACGAGTTGCGCTGGCTCCTACAGGCCGCTGACACGTTGGGCTATCCGTTCGGCG
This sequence comes from Candidatus Phyllobacterium onerii, assembly GCF_028331445.1. GTDB lineage: Bacteria > Pseudomonadota > Alphaproteobacteria > Rhizobiales > Rhizobiaceae > Phyllobacterium > Phyllobacterium onerii. The sequence goes on from NZ_JAQMHX010000001.1 coordinate 1,128,918, forward strand.
ATTGCTGGAAACTGATCGTCCTTACAGCGTCACGGCGGGAGGAGGTGGCAACGATGCAATGGGAGCACATCGACCGGGACAAGCGCGAGTGGTTCGTGCCAGCTGAAGCCATGAAGAATGGACAGGAACACTGGGTGCCGCTGTCTGATGCCGCTATGGCCGTTCTAGAGGGCCTGCCCACCTCGAAGGGTTATGTCTTTACCACGACCGGCGACACGCCGATTAGCGGCTTTAGCAAAGTGAAGAAGCGCTTGAATGCGGCCATGCAGGCGATTGCGAATGAGGAGCGCGGCGAGCCTGTCGATATCGTGAATTTCTGGACCCACGACTTACGCCGTACCGCTGCAACCGGCATGCAGAAACTTGGAACGCCGTCCGACGTGACAGAGGCCATATTGAGCCACAAGAGCCCGGAGAAGGCAGGCACGCTCAAAGATGTCTATCAGGTGGATGACTTGGCCGACGAACAGGAGGAGGCGTTGCAAGCGTGGGGTGAGGCCGTCCGGCGACTGGAACGCGGTGGCCCTCTGAAGCCACGCCATGACAACGTCATTCCGATACGCGAGGCGCAGCCTGCTTAGGCGCTGGTACGGTGGGAGCTTAATAACTGGACAGGGATTTGATAAGATGCACAATATCGCACTATGTAACTGACGGTTCTCAATAAGGATGCACAAGCATGGAAGGTGTACCGACCGACATATCGAGCAGTTTTTTATTTACACTTTATTTCTTTTTCTTGGCAGCATTTTTCGTTGCGTGCATATTTGGGGTTCTTGTCGTGATATATAAAGACAGACGCCGCGTATTTATAGACAAAGAAAACAATTATATAAGTTACTTTTTTGCTAATAGAAAGAAAGAGGCAACTATCCTTTCTATTATGTGGTCTGTCGCAGCGATAATGTTTATTGCATTGTTCATAGTCCTCTCTATCGCAAAGAGATAACTGCGACGCGTTTTGCCGTGAGACAGCCGGAACAGCCAAGAGCTGGGCAAATTGGTGGCTATGTAACTGATATATCAATTTGATCGATTTTACATATTGAAGGCTGAGATGCGTGCTTTCTTCGCCATCGTGGCAGGCAAAAAAGTTTCGTGCCAAAGCCCGCTTGCCCTTAAGGCGGCATGTTCACAACGCCGCTCACAGCCGCTCAAACCACATCGTCACATGGCTAAGATGGTTAGCGTAGCAGGCGCGGAGAGGTGGCCAACTTGGTGCGCGAGACTATGGCCTTGCGATACGCAATCAGAAGGCCCTAAAATAAGCCTTTGATATTGCTGCTGTTCCAGCCACGACGGGCCTCTGTTAATCTCAGGGGATACAGCTAGGGCCACTTCATTGCGGCAGAAAGTGGGCACGCTCGATGTGCTTGCGCTACGTGGGTAGGGGGTCGGCATGTTCCCCAGTGCCCGGCTCGCCCGGGCGGCTGAAGTCCTATGTGCCATGCATTGGCGGCGAATAGAAATTTAAAAAATGAAAAAAGCCCGTTCCACCGATTGATGACGAGGGCGAGGAGTGGGTAATTAATCTGTTACGGTTATATAATGGTGGCGTAACCGAAGAACCGGGGATCCGATGAGTATACTGAGTATATTGCTCCTTATTGTGCCCATGGCAGTCAATGGGTTTATCGTCATACACTATGACCTATATGATTTCGCAACCTCCAGATGGCGCTCTGCTTCTGGGCCGGGCATGGTCCGGGCGTATACATTGTTCTTCACCTGCTTTTTTCTTGGCTGGGCGTCGATCTACTTTTTTGTCAGAATGCAGGGACAATAGTGGGCCGGATCCTACGGAGCATTTGTACAACGGCTTCACACTCCGGCGTCTTTTTTCCACGCTACTTGCTGAATGAAATGGGCGGCCCGTCCGCGTCGCTCAGCGCCTTCTTGATCGCATGGAGAAAGACCTCAGGATCATCGGTCACGACCCGCACAGACTTTTCCTTCTTGAAAGCGTTCAAGCCTGAAAACTACAGCGTGCCAGTGCGTTCGCCATACTAAATTTCTTGCAGTTCGCGCAATCGCATTGCCTGTCTCCTAAGGACTGTTAGGCTGCCACTCTGATTGGGATTGCCCGTTCCGGCGAACAGAATTATCCTGTCTCTCGTGTTGCGATCACATCCAGCCTTGAGGCCCCCGCTCGCAATGCGCCTATCCGATTTCTCATCTTTGGCAATGCATCCGCGTCACCTGTGAACGCTGTAAGCACAGCGTCCTTATGGACCCCAAGGCCCTCTATCGCGCCGCGAAAAGCCCCGCGTCGATGAGCTTAACGGACATAGAAGCGAAGCTCCGATGCACCGCATGCACACGCAAAGGCGAGGTCAAAATCGAAATCGGGCCTAAGCCGGGCGTCGGTCGCGGCTAGGTACAAGCAAGGATTAAAACTTAGAACTGGCGTTTTCCGAAAAAATTGTTTGTATGTTGCTTGCCGATTAGGGGAAGCGGGGAAATATCATGAATGCAGAACGTTTACGCGAAATTGTCGATAAGCTTGTGGAAAAAGAAGATGAGTACAGAGTTCAAGAACTGCTTCACTCGGTAAGCACTTCTATAGCCAATTTGGCTGGGTCTCCGACTGATCCCTCGTTTCAGCAAGCTTACTCCAACGCATTTATACAGTTGGAAAGTGCCCTTATAAAAGCAGAGCTAGAGTTTACGCCTGCGCAGAAAAATCTCCTGCGGGAGATAAACGCGGAGAATCTGCTGTCGCGGGAGTTGAGCACACAGATTGAACTACTGATCCAGCATAACCCCGTGACTTTGTCGGTCGCGCAGAAAGAAATTACAGAGCTCGCCGATGCGAGGGAGAAATTTCTCAACCACTTGAGGCAATTGCAGGCGGCATTCGATTCACTCGGCGTGGAGGCCGCGACTGATCAAAAGCCTGAAATAGGCTTTTTGCTTCCCCGCTCGTTGTTCGACAATCATTTAGATAAGCTGATTGTCGAGTTGGGTGCCATCCGGAAAATCATCCGGGTGTTCTCTGAGGTTGCGACCGGATCAACCGAAGAAATCGAAATCAAGCAGATATCAACGTCCGATCCCCTTTTCTTCTTTGGCATCTCCGCGACCACAATTGCTGCACTTGGCGCTGCCACAACGTGGGCGCTGGACACGTGGAAGCGGGTTGAGGAAATCAATCAAATCCGAGCGAAAACGGCGCAGATTGAACAACTGAAGGATACCGACTTTCAGGACCTTCTCGACAAACAGATTAAGAAGACTGTCGCGGATGAGGTTGAAAAAAAGGTCAAAGAGCTAGTCAAGCTGAGTGAAGCGGATGCAGGACGTAAGCACGAACTGGAACAGCATTTAGAATGGGCGTTGAATTCGATCTACTCCCGCGTTGAGCGCGGCATGGAAATCGAGATTCGGTTTATCTCTCATCAAGCAATCCCGGAAGATGGGCCGCTTGATCCTGATGAAGAAAAAGCCATTACAAGCCTTCAGGAAATTGTCTCGCAGCTGGTCTTCCCCCAGATCAGCGCAACGCCAGTGACCCAGTTGCCGCCACCATCACCGAACGGCGACGTGACCGCCGCGCCCCCCGGCGAGCCCGACACGCCCGGCGTTGGTGGGAAGAAAGCCAGAGTGAAAAAGACCTGAGCGCCCTCGAACCGGCTGGGCACACATATTGGTGCGCGACGGGGGCTATCTTATTCCCTGAGCCGTTTACCGCACCACGTACCCGCAACGACACATCTCACGCTACATACCTCGACCTGTTATTAAGAGTGTCCTTCCTTTATAACAGAGCAAAGTATGTGGAACGCACGTGCCACGCGAGGGGCAAGCGGCTGAAGAAGTAAGTATACATGCCATCGACCATCAACATGGGTCATGCCGCTTTCTTCAGCGCGTGCCGTTCCTGTCGCTTCTGCCGTTGGCCTGCCCGTTTGGCTTGCGCTATTGCTATCGCATCACGAGACGCATCCGACATGCGGGGATTCGCACAGCGGTAAACTCGATTTCCACGTCGGTCGCCCTGACGATGTTCGATGCAGATTCCACGTTTTGCCATCTCTGCTATGACACGTGGTTCTCGTAGCCGCTCAAAGACATTTGAATTTTTCTTTGCTACCAGCCCGACCACTGCACCGAGTTGCTTCCATGTGGCCCTGCCGCCTTCCGGTGACGAGTTCGCGAGGCGTGCCAGTTCATTGACCAGCTTCACCTCGGTCGGCTTCAGCGTCATATCGGAGGCTGGCACCCAGTCGAGAATCTTTGCGCCGGGAAATATCTTAAGGAGAATCTCGTGGCCAACGCTCCGCTTACCGGCTTTCAGCGGATAGATAATGTGGAGCGTGCAGCCTTCGGGCACGTCGCCGTCGATGGTGCTTTTGCGGACCATGCCACGACCAACACCTTGAAATAGGTTGTGTGCGATTTCTCCCTTGTGGAATTTGGAAAGATCAGTTTCCGTGAACTCTTTCGTGACGGACATACCATATGAACCACGTGCCATCGCTTCGGCTTGCGCTCCGCTGTATTCCAGCATTCCGACCACGATCACATGCTTGATGTCTTTGTACTTGTTCGTGGCGAGGTGATAGCCCCACGTCAGGAAGTGCAGCGGTGGACCCGACCGGCCTCCACCGGCCATGCGACGTGCCACGGCGTCTTTGATTGTGACTTCCATACGTTGGGTGTTCTTGCGATCTTTCGAAACGCTGCCGTGCTTGCGGATGATGAGTAGAATAGGCTCATCAGGATCAGCGTAGGCGATCAAGTCCGCGATACCGTCTGCAAGCGTCAGCCGCTTTGAATTGACGTTGTGGAACGTTTTGCCTGCACCGTGATCCCAATGGTAGATGGTCAGGTTTTTGTAAGTCTTCTTGGCGGCAGGCAGTCGAACGAGGTTCTTTCGGCCTATTTCCCAGGCGTCGTACACCACTCGTATGTCGGCGCTGGCATCGAGGACAAGCAGCGGCTCGAAATGGGGTGGCAGGATTTCCTCATAGTGAAGGACGGTCGCGCCACTATACACATCGTGGCGAAGATTCGCTCTGCCGTCTTCCATGTGAACAAGGGACTCTACGGTTTTTATGGCGTCGTCACTGCCATATAGATCGGGATATTTCTCTGGGTTGGGCAATTGTAGGCATGGCACATCGATTATGCCATCTCCCAAAGTCTTCATTTCCGTGACGAGTGCGTCCAGAGCATCGGCCTGTTCTTTGAAGCCCTTTCTGAGCAATGGCTTTTTCAAATGGTCGATATCGTAGGCCGTCACGACGTGCGGCAGCGCTGGAATGATAGCTTCATCCCAAACACGAACTGCCCTCGGCTGTCTTTGGAATTTGAAATTTGGCATGTTCTTAAATGACGGAATGTCGGTCTTGCTGGCGACGGCGTGGAGTTTCTGTTGCGTGGTGAACAAGACCTGCGCCCGCATGTGTCTGGCATCGTCCTCCAATGTGTCGAGACCGACGCCACGGCTGTTCAAGTCTGTGTTCTTTGCGCCGGTACGAACCGCGTATTGATAGTCCTGAAGTCCCATCGCTTCGATGAGTACCGGAATCTGGTCAAGCGTGTTCGTTAGAATCAGAATGCCGACAGGATTCCCAGTGGTCTCACCTATGCGGATGAGTTCTTTGGTGCATTCAATCAACGTGGTCGTTTTGCCAATGCCGGTCGGCAAGCCGGACAGGTAGTATTTGGGAATTGCCACGCCCAGCGCCATCGCCTCGATTATCTGGATTATGGCGCGAAGGCCTATCCAGTGCTTTTCGGAGGGTGCATGTCCCCATTCCTCGAAATTCTTGCGCATGGCAGCTTCGACATTCGAGGCAAAGGTCGCGTATTCCGGATGCACGTGATGGAGTTGCTTGATTGAAGCGGCTATCAGCTTGAGCGTCATATTCATTTATGCCGCCTCCTTCCGCGCACGCGATTCTTCCCAAGCGATGAGATCGCTCAAGCGCCGGTAGGGATGTTCGGAAAGGGGGACAGACTGCGGAAAGCCTCTTGCTGGATCGTGTTGCCAGCGGAACAACGTCATGCTGCTTATGTTGCCGCAGCGTTGGCGGACTTGTTTACCGCTCAGGTAGCGTTCATCATCGCGGCTTATAACCGCGACGGCAGAGTTCATCTAATTGCGATGCGACTTGTCGGCAAAGCCGTGCGCACCATTGGTTCCTTCTTCATGGGGGGATCACCTCCTTGTTACGAGCCACACCCTGCTGGCTCAATCTTTCGGTGAAGTAGGAAACACGTGACTCGTTTTCAAGGCCTCATCGTTTGCACGGTCCGTGGACCGCACTGGGATATGGTGTGGCCCCTTCCATAGATGTTTTCCGATGCGGCCATTTTTGAGGACTGCAAAAGAGTGCCAGAAGCGGCCAACTTGACCGGTCTCATTTAATCTGGGTCGGGGTGACTACGGCAGAAAATCAGCAGCTGCGTCTGATCGCTAGTGACAGATGAGGCGAATAAAGCGGCTGAAACTCTCTTGCCAGCAAAACCTTCAATTGTTCTTGGTTACCTCTAAATGAGAACTTACTGCGCATGTGAACATACACGATTGGGAATATGTAATCCTTCCCAGAGACGATCATTTCAAGCGGCAGCGAACTCGCTCTCGTCCTTGCTTCCTTCCGCATGACTGAGAATTCGAGAGATTTTCCTTCTCGTCGAACCTGTCGTATCACGTCTGACATACGCTTTCGAATTTTCTTAGGATCAATAAGGTTGTTCGATGTAAACTCCATTATAGAAATTCCGACAGTTTGAATTTTGGAGCAAATTAGATGAGTCGCGGCATAAACTATAAATAGTTCCCTTAGTAAGTGCTCATAGGTTTCTATTAAGTTCTGATAATCAAGCTTAGTTGCTACTGCATGTCTGGATGCCGTAACGGAACAATCAAGACCAATTTCGACAAGACTCTGTTCTCTAACGATGATGTTTTCAGAGCAATAAGCTCTCAGCCGATGAAGATACCTCAGTCGAGGCTTTTTCCGACCTAGAAGGTGATCGTAGTCGCCATCGATGATGTAAAGCCTCCTACGGCCATCTGCCTGTTGGTCGCGGCGGCACGCATCAACCACTCGGTCTCTGCCTCTTAGAGGTGTTACACTCTCCAGACGTATGTGTGGAGGAACAAGTTTCTGAATCAGCCGCAGCCACATTGTTGGATTTGCTGTGTCTTCGACGAAAATTTCGATATCGTTATATGCGGCCTTCAAGAATCCGATCGCGCGGACAGCCCTAGCGGAATAGCTAATCATGATGTCAGCTCAATTTGCTAAATTGGCGGGAAATGTCGACGCAGCTAGCGACTTTCTCGAGTATTATCGAGGGTGAATGCGTCGCGAGCACATACTGCACGTTCGAATTCGCTGATATCATGCTTTCAACTAACAATTCTTGCCATTGTAAGTGCAACGACAATTCCGGTTCGTCGATGATAAAAACATTATCTTTTTGCGCCAGTGGGTTGAATGCGAGTTGCGTTAGTATAACAAAAATTTGAGCCTCTCCTGACGAAAGCGATGTTATTTGGGACTCATGTTGCACGCCCTGAATTTTTACAGACAGGTATCCTTTGTCCGTAATGGCGATTTCTTTCCCGCTGTCATTTAAGAATCTGTTGACCAGTTCCAAATACTTTGTTGTTGGAAGTAAAATTTCATCTCTCAACGAATTGTACTTCCTTACAGTCGCTGATAGAGCTTTGATTCTCCGCAAATAGGGCTGTTTGCCGGACCAAGTAAACAATTTGTTTAACATGGCAGTGCCCTGCTTGTGTTGAAGTGCGTCCTCGACGTTTGTTTTCGTTGGTATTTTTGAAGCCAACTCGGCTAGCTCGTCCAGGAATGGTCCCATACGTTCGCGTACCTCGTCCTCAGGTAGTCGCAGTATCTTTGCAAGGCCGTCGAGGTCACCCTTGGTTCTGGTAATCTCCCTCCGATCGGCGTCGCTGGGAGCGCTCAACTTGTACCGATCGCTATCGTCAAAGGTAATGAGATTGAGCAGAATTTCTTGTTGAAATTGCTCTGCTAACTTTCCAGACTCGATGAGAGCATCGCGATACTTTGTTTCCGCGAGGTCACACGCTTCAATTAAACTGCGGGATAGCGACGCCCCGAAAATATTTCGGCTTAAACGGGCGTACCGCAGATTTGCGCGAGGTCTGCGCACATCGTCTTCAATTCGGGCGCGCCGATCGAGCCCTAGAAACATTGGGGTCGGCAGCGCAGCGATCGCCCGCAAGGTAGGGTGGCTGCTCATCGCGGCTTGTACTTCGCGGTAATGTTCAGACTCTGCCTCAACCAACGCTGCACTAGGGAAGTCATGATCGGACAAGTATCGGGGATATTTGAGGTCTTCTTTTACTGAAGAAACCTTAAAGATTATCGAATCTTCACGCTTCTGCGATCTTATTTGTAGTTTCCGACCTTGATGCTCTAGGTCGACGGACAAATTCTTATAGTCGAGATTAGCCAGCGTCGCGAGGTTCGGGCTAATCAGAGCAACAATCGCATTTAGAGCTGTTGTCTTTCCGCTTCCATTTATGCCGGTCAGGAACGTCAAATTGTCCAAAAAATTGAAATCAAGATCGAGATATCCGTGGATTCCTCGACCAACAAACTTATTTAGCTTCATGCAAATTCCCCCACTGCCGTTGTCGTAACCAATACAGTCATAAGAGCAGATGTCCAGAGACTGAGACGGGCGAAAAGTGCAAATTATCACTGACGGTGACGCAACCATCACGATAGTCAAGCGGATCCGATAGGCAGTCGCTTCAGTGGTTACCACGGAGATATTACGCACCACCGGCGGGCGGTGCTCTGTTTGGTGCTGGCAACTGCTGTTGCAGGGTGTGTTCAAACGTCCGAATCAGATAATGCAGCGACAGCATCAGAACACTAAGCAGGCGACCACGGTTGCTCAACAATCCTGAGACCATCTTCAAGGCGAAACCAAAAAGGTTGAGTGGGTGTTCGGAATTAACCACCTCGTCCTCCGAGGATCAAACGCCCCCAATTCCTATCTAGACCGCAGTGAGTGCCGCGACCTCGGTCTCGCAGAGAGGGTAGCGACGTTTTTGCTAAATTGCGTCACTCGTGTTCAACAAACACGAGCAATTCGCGCGGCAACGGCGAGTGGATATCCATGTGGCGCGATTTGTGACGTCAGAGAAAGAAAAGTAGGCAAAGTTATTCTGAACGGCTGGATAGCATGAGCTACCACCTAAGAGCTGAGAAAGCTGGCGCTCAAGGACTTGTGTAACAACATCTGGGGACGAGGCGGCTGAAAACTCTAGAAGATATACTTTGACCTTCCCTAGTAACAGCAAAACAGGCATCATTGATAGAACGATGCGTGAACATTTTGAGGAGTCATGGTGGCTGTAGCAGATAGATCGACAACCGGGGGGAATTGGCAGCAAGCCGCCGTTACACGGCTAAAACGCGATGCCCACGCAGAGATATCGTGCCAAGACAATCTTAAATTCATGAGGGCGCTGCCTGCCGGCTCCATGAAGTTGATTGTCACTTCCCCTCCATACAACCTCGGCAAGGAATACGAGGAGCGGAGATCCCAGGAACGCTACATCGAAGGACAAGCAGCTTGCATTGCCGAAGCGGTAAGGCTTCTTCATCCCAATGGGTCGATCTGCTGGCAGGTTGGCAACCACGTTGATGATGGAGAGGTGTTCCCGCTCGACATTGTTCTTTACCCGCTTTTTAAGAATCATGGACTACATTTACGGAATAGGATTGTTTGGACGTTCGGCCACGGGCTTCATTGCCAAAAGCGTTTCTCCGGCAGGCACGAGACCATTCTTTGGTTCACACGATCAGATGAGTACACATTCAATCTGGATCCCGTTCGTGTCCCGTCTAAGTATCCTGAAAAGAAGCACTTCAAGGGGCCAAACAAGGGAAAAATTTCGAGCAACCCATTGGGAAAAAACCCCGCCGACGTGTGGGATATTCCGAATGTAAAATCAAATCATGTGGAGAAAACAGACCACCCCTGCCAGTTCCCCGTCGGGCTGGTAGAGCGACTAGTCCTCTCATTGACTAACAAGGGCGACAAAGTACTTGATCCCTATGTAGGCGTTGGATCTTCCGCGATCGCTGCCCTGAAACATGGGCGCGATGCTTATGGCTGCGATTTGGATCAGGCGTATATCGACGTTGCTTGGGAGCGCATTCACCAGCTGCGTGCTGGCGAACTGAGAACGCGGCCGATGAACAAGCCCGTCTATGATCCGAGCGCCAAGGAAATCGAATGAAGCTAGCGTTCACTTATGACGATCACCACAACTCGGGTGCGGTTTGGGGACGACGGGACCTGAAGGAATGGCTGACCGGCGTCTTTGAAGCCCCCGCGGTCCACATCGAGAAAAACTCACGGCCCACGCTGCGTATCCGCGAGCATGTGGAGAACGAGTTTATTAACGAGGGCTGGGCGATGAATGTCCGGCTTGATCAAGACCTGATGCTCACGGTGTTTGCCTTAAAGGAAGATCTTGCCTTTCAGTTGCAGACGGGAAATATGAGCCGTGCACCCTACGACCTACTGAAGCTCCAATATTTGTTTCAGAAGGGACGCATCGAGGCTGCGGCCATTGCTTTACCGAGTAAGGATGCGGCAGGCGTGATCGGCGACAACATTGCAAACGCAGAACGCGTCTGTCGGGAACTGAAGCTTTTCGATCGCGTAATCACCGTTCCAATTCTCGTTGTGGCGTTCGAGTGAGGCAATAATGAAATATGAAATCAAACTGACGACGCGGTCAGAGCGGGAAGCGCTCATCAAGAACCGTATTGAAGCGTCTACGGAAACCGATGTGCTCTACGACTTTCGAGGTGATAAGACCCCACTGAAGATTGCGAGCTTGCCGGTCGACCTGCCTGTCTACAGGATGGACAACTGTCGCACGTTCTCCGAACAGCAGGATGCAATCGGAAAAGAAGGACTTGATCACGGATATTTTTCCAAGGGCCAAGAATCCACGATGGTCCAAACCGTTCAGCACAGCATCCTTGCGAAGCTGGCAAAGCGTGAGTCTGCCTCAGTATCGTCTATCGTCGATGTTCTGAAAAAGGAAGGTCAGCGGACTGCCATCTTGATAACGAGTACCGGTGTCGTCGTGAACGGCAATAGGCGCCTTAGCGCCATTCGAGAACTGTATGCTGCCGAGGAATCAGTGACTTCACGGTGGGCCTACGTTCGGTGCATGGTTCTACCGCCCGATACCACACCCGATGAAGTCGATGACATCGAGGCCAATGAGCAGGCGCGACCGCAGACAAAGCTCGAGTACGATTGGATTGGTGATGCACAGCTTGTCCGCCGTCAGGTGAATAAGGGCCGAACGGCCAAACAGGTTGCAGATCAGCTTCGCCGTAATGAGCCGGACATCAAGAATCTGCTCCAGTCTATCGACGAAGCGGATCTCTATCTGAACGAGTGGGCAAAGAAACCTGGCCAATATTCTCTGGTGAGCGGCGATGCGCAGCAGATTTTCGGAGATCTGCCTAAAAAGTTATCGAACAAGCCGGTTGCGCTACAGAATGCGAGTCGGGCGATTGCTTGGTCCTTGTTTGATAACCGTGACCAGATTCCAGGGAGGCTATATGCGTTAAACGCGGCCTTCGGGCAGCTCGCTGAAGAGGTTTTGACCGACGTCGCCGATCAGCTCGATATCTCGACAAGCGCCCCAGCTGGAGCCGAGCCTGACGAGGAGGAATTGGGCTTCGATCTGGACATACAGACTCCGGATACACCCCAGGATTTCGCCGGGGTCGTCAATGCATTGCGTAACGATGACACCCGGGAGGAGGCTGTCGAAGCCCTGATCGAGGCTGCTCAGAACTCGATTGAGAAGGAGAGGGGGAAGAAATCCAGCAACGCTGCGCTGAAGGGACTGGCACAAGTTCATGCCAAATTGGCTGGCGTCGATCTCTCCACAGCCAGCGCGGGGACCTATCCTGCTATTGGTAAGCAGCTCGTATCTATCCGCGATTTGTTGTCGAAGCTCGACAAGAAGCTCGAAAATCTTAAGGCAGGTTCTTTGGGACCTTCCTGAATAGGCGCGTAATGACCATTGATGCCTCAAACGTAAGTGTTGAGTACCTGGCAGGAAACGTGGGCCGGCTGTCGGTGCTGCCTTCTGACTCTAGTGTCCCCATCTGGTCCAGGATCAAGCTGTTCGTAGTGTCGAGGAATATTGACGCGCAACTGACTGATACGTCTGTTCAGCTATCGTGGCCGGATATGTTGACCATCATTCGTGAATTTGGATCACGCACGATCCAAAAATCACTCAATTTTCGTTTCCGACCAAATGGGATTGCATCTGAGAAGCTCCAGGCATTTGCAGCCGAAATCAGACAGACACGCATTCAACAGACTACGCTTCAGTTGAGCATAACCCCTGATCAGATTGAGGCTCAGCTGATCGATTTGAGTTTTACCGAGCGTAAGCTGAAATCATTCCAGCTTCGTGACCTCTCGAGACTTCTGTCGCTTTCAAATGGGGCAAATTTTTCGGTGCCGGGGGCAGGGAAGACGACTGTGCTCTTTGCCCTGCACATGCTTACCCGGAAACCAGGCCAGCATCTCTTCGTCGTTGCTCCGAAGGCTGCATTCCAGGCATGGCGAGATATCGTCGACGAGTGCATGGCGCCTGACGCGCCGAACAATGTTACGGAACACTTTACTGTACTGGACGGGACAGAGGAGAGTACGGCTGCTGCCCTGGTATCGGGCGCGACCCGTTTTCTCATGTCATATGACCTGATGCTCCGCCAACAGGGAGTGATAACCGCCCACTTGGCCAGGAAACCTGTCCATCTAGTTCTGGATGAAGCGCACCGGATGAAGGCTGGCTTCCAGTCACAGCGTGGTGCTTTCCTTTTGAATGTCGCCACACTTCCCGTCCGGCGCGACATTCTGACCGGGACGCCTATGCCTCAGGCTGCTTCGGATATTCAATCGCAGCTCGATTTTCTTTGGCCCGGTCATGGTTATGGACTGGAAGTTTCACGCGGTCGACCACCGCGGGAGGTGCTGGGAAATCTCTATGTGCGCACTACCAAGCAGGAGCTCGGGCTTCCTCCCGCAAACCGGTATTTTGTGGATGTAGCGATGAAGCCGGGGCAGCTTGCCCTCTACTCGATCATTCGTAGCGAGTTTCTCCGGCAGTTCTCAGCCTCCGTAAACCACGAAATGGGCCAGGTTCAGTTTTTGAAGGCCCGGCGATCTGTGATGAGGCTGCTACAGCTTTCGGTCAATCCGAGCCAAGCGCTGACCGCAATGGGAAATGACGATTACGAAATTGCGCCAGGAATCGCTGATGCTGTCATGGAAGAGGGTTATTCTGCGAAGATGGCCGCGGTCATGGACCATGCGCGCAAGTTGGCCCGGCGCGGCGAGAAAGTGGTGATTTGGACCATCTTCACCGAAACGATTAGGTCGCTGGCATCTGCTCTCGTTGACCTAAACCCTGTTACATTGCACGGCGGCGTTCCCTCAGGGTCAGACCAGGATCCCGGTACCAGAGAAGGACGTGTACGTCGTTTCCATCTTGATAGCAGTTGTAGTGCTCTAATAGCCAACCCTGCAGCGGCAGGAGAGGGGATCAGCCTTCATAAGATATGTCACAACGCGATCTACGTGGATCGGAGCTACGTATCCACCCACTTTCTTCAGTCGATCGACCGCATCCATAGGCTTGGCCTCGAGCCGGGACAAAAGACCGATATCTTCGTCTACCGATCGAAGGCCCCACCTGAAATTGGTAGCGTGGATCTGTCGGTCAGTCGCCGACTGGCGGAAAAAATCCGCAACATGCAGATTCTCCTCGACGATCCGGATCTACATGAGATCGCCTTCGCCGAGGAAGAGGCCGATGACCCAATCGATTACGATGTCAATTTTCAAGACCTGATCGATCTGATTGCCGAACTTGAAGGCAGGATGCCGGTCTCGGTAGATGAAGGCGAATGAACTTCGGAATTCCTACAGAGCGGGTGTTTTCTCTTTCGGCGTTTGAAGGAGTGCGCCTCCTTCGGGGATATGCTGTCAGGCATCCCGATCTGCCGACTCCGGAAGTCCTCGCTCTCATAGAGCGACTAGAACCGGACGGCGTGAATTTAGATCTGGAAGCCTCTGCATATCTGACCGAAATCGTAGATCCTGGCTGCCCCTTGCAGGGCGTGGTCTTCTACCAATCATGTATTTCTGCGGTTGTTACAAAGCATCAGCCCCTCTGGTCAAAAGCAATGCGGCAAGGCCGTATGCGCTTCTTGGATTCGCTCACAAGCGACGATGATCGAGACGTTTTCAAAGCTGCGGGCCTGGCGGACGTCCCTCCTACCCGCGATGTTGTTATGTGGTGGGACGGGATCAGCGCTCACGCCCGGCTTCTTGCGGACACTGCCAGAATGGATCAAGCGAGAGAAGCAGAGTTACTGACCATTGAGCATGAAACGGCTCGCATGACAAAGCTAGGAATCAATGCGTCGCCCGTTTGGAAAGGACTTGACGATAACTGGGCCGGGTATGACGTCCTCGCATTTGACTTAGGAGAATTCGGACTTGTAAACAAAATGATCGAAGTGAAGTCGACTACCGTCACTCCTTTGAAGTTCATCGTTACGCGAAATGAGTGGGAACAGGCGAAGAAGTTTGGTCCTGCGTACATCTTCCATATCTGGGATATGAGCAAAATGCCTCCAGATCTGCATGTAAGAACTCAAGCGGAAATCGCTCTCCACATCCCGAGCGACAACGAAAAGGGACGCTGGTCACAAACTGAGGTTCCGGTTGGAGGAGCTAAATGATCGCATGCTGGGATGGGCTCACTAGTTTGGATACACAGTCCTTGCCTCCGGGGTCAGATTGGTATCCAGACGGGCCGAAGCTAGCAGTTAAATTTGCCCGAATTTCAAAGACCGGCGTCTCAGCTGATGGCGCGGCTTTTACACATTTCGCTAGCTATATAGGGAAGGCTGCATCCAGCCACTCTTGTAATATTATCACCTTGCCACAATCTTCTACGTAGCGACGCATTTTCTGCGTCAAATAGATGGAGGTTAAGTATGAATATAGAGAATACCGCCGCTGGGAGTTGGACCCAGTCTGGCAGTTGGTTCGCGGTCTATTCGAAATTCAATTCAGTAGAGCGTGAATGGTATAACCAGACGGACTTTGCGAAACTGCTCGGCATTAGCGTCATGACGATTTGGCGCTTTGAACATGGCTATACGACCAAGACAGGTAAATCTATTTCGCGTGTCGAAGGCTTCCCCAAATCCGTGAACCTTGGCGGTCGCCGGTTGTGGCGTAAAACTGACATTGACTTGTTTATGGCCGGTCTGGCCTCACAATAAGGGAAGACTTCTAAAAAATGCCCCGGTATGGTTCGCCCTGATAGCCTGTGACAATGTGACCCCTAGGGTATCCCCCAAGCCGGAAAAGACCATTTTAAATGAGGGTAAAGCCTCACGCAGACCAGTTAACTATTTGATTTCAAGAGGATTTATGGTGCCCCCGGAGAGACTCGAACTCCCGACCCTCTGATTACAAATCAGATGCTCTACCAACTGAGCTACAAGGGCAGCGGCGTCCGATTAGCACAAACCTTCCGTCTGTAAAATGAAAAATGTCATTTGCCGGAAATAAATACCTGGCCCGGTGTCCACGCCCTCTAATCTTTGCTCTTCAAGAAGCGCTGCGCTGCATAAAGCGAAATGGCCGCTGCGTTCGATACATTCAACGATTTGATTGCGCCGGGCATGTCGAGCCGCGCAAGGTGCGTGACGGTTTCACGTGTTTTCTGCCGCAGGCCTTTGCCTTCCGCGCCAAGCACCAGGGCGATCCGGCCCTTGGACATCGTATTTTCCAGCTCTAACGGCCCTTCCGAATCAAGGCCGATGGTGATGAATCCGATTTCATGTAGCTCGGCGATGGCGTCAGCTAGATTTCGTACCTCGACATGGGGGATGAGTTCGAGGGCGCCAGACGCGGCTTTCGCGAGAACGCCAGATTCTTGCGGGCTGTGGCGAGCCGTCGTGATGATAGCACCGGCACCGAAGGCGACGGCCGAGCGCATGATAGCGCCGACATTGTGCGGATCGGTCACCTGATCGAGAATAAGTAGTAGCGGGCTCTCCTGCAGCGCTTTCAGCGATTGCGCCTTCAACGGTTGAGCTTCGATCATCACGCCCTGATGCACGGCCTCTGAGCCGGTCTCCTTGTCGATGGCGCGAGGCTCGACGATGTCAACGTCGAAGGGCAGGGCGGCGGTATTGGTGATTTCCAGCCGGTCCAGTGCGTTTTTGGTAACGAGCATCCGCTTGATCTTGCGAGCCGGATTGTCCAGTGCTGCGCGTACCGTATGCAAGCCGTAGAGTCGTATCAGACCTTCCGGCGCTGGCGTGCCGCTGACGGGTGGTCGTGATGCGCGCTCGGCTTGCTGCGGAGGTCCCCCGGCCTTTTGATCGCGGAACTGGCGACGCAGCGTTGCGTAGTGTGAATCTTTTTGTGTGTGTGTGGGTTTTTGATCGGCCATGGCGCGACATATAACCTTTCATGGCGCCGGGCGATATATGCTTGTGGCGGAAATTGCTCGTGTTGGTTGCTCCGCCGTCATATTTCTTTAGCCTATTTCCACAAGCCGTTCATTTTCTGCAGGGAAGTGTTGACACCATGGAGGCTAGTCGGCATAAGGCCCTCCGCAAGCAGCAGCCCGGTTGTCTCCGGAAAGCTGTGTGCAGAGTGCCAAATGGCGCGGTTCCATCGGCAGTGACCGGAGGAGTGCCCGAGTGGTTAAAGGGGACGGACTGTAAATCCGTTAGCTTGGCTTACGTTGGTTCGAATCCAACCTCCTCCACCACTGCCGGAACCGACGCCTGGCGCATAGTTCAAAGCCCGATTCGGTTTTGGAACGGTTATGCGCTATCTATGTGTTGCTGTATTCTGCTGCGTCCAAAAAGATGCACGGATCAGCGAGATATGCGGGTATAGCTCAGTGGTAGAGCAGCAGCCTTCCAAGCTGAATATGCGGGTTCGATTCCCGCTACCCGCTCCAGATTTGCTGACGGACGGCGCGCTGTCTCGTCTGAGCTACAAACATGGTGCCGGCCCTAGACCGGTTGTGATGACGAGAGAACGACAGTTATGGCTAAGAGCAAGTTTGAACGTAACAAGCCGCACGTCAACATTGGCACGATTGGTCACGTTGACCATGGCAAGACGTCGTTGACGGCAGCGATTACGAAGTATTTCGGTGAGTACAAGCCGTACGACCAGATTGACGCAGCGCCGGAAGAAAAGGCGCGCGGCATCACCATTTCGACGGCACACGTCGAATATGAGACGCCAGCCCGTCACTATGCGCACGTCGATTGCCCCGGCCACGCCGACTATGTGAAGAACATGATCACCGGCGCGGCACAGATGGATGGCGCGATCCTGGTTGTTTCGGCTGCCGACGGCCCGATGCCACAGACCCGCGAGCACATCCTGCTTGCCCGTCAGGTTGGCGTTCCGGCAATCGTCGTGTTCCTGAACAAGGTCGACCAGGTTGACGATGCCGAGCTGCTCGAACTCGTTGAGCTCGAAGTACGCGAGCTTCTGTCGAAGTACGATTTCCCCGGCGACGACATTCCGATCGTCAAGGGTTCGGCTTTGGCTGCGCTTGAAGACTCCAACAAGGAAATCGGCGAAGACGCCGTTCGTGCCTTGATGGCGGAAGTCGACAAGTACATTCCGACGCCAGAGCGTCCGATCAACCTGCCGTTCCTGATGCCGATCGAAGACGTTTTCTCGATCTCGGGCCGTGGTACGGTTGTGACGGGCCGCGTTGAACGCGGTATCGTCAAGGTTGGTGAAGAAGTCGAGATCATCGGCATCAAGCCGACGACGAAGACGACGGTGACCGGCGTCGAGATGTTCCGCAAGCTGCTCGACCAGGGCCAGGCCGGCGACAACATCGGTGCACTGATCCGCGGCGTTGGCCGTGAAGACGTCGAGCGCGGCCAGATCCTTGCCAAGCCAGGTTCGGTCAAGCCGCACACCAAGTTCAAGGCAGAAGCCTATATCCTGACGAAGGACGAAGGTGGCCGTCACACGCCATTCTTCTCCAACTACCGTCCGCAGTTCTACTTCCGCACGACCGACGTGACGGGTGTTGTGACTTTGCCGGAAGGCACGGAAATGGTCATGCCCGGCGACAACATCGCAGTCGATGTGACGCTGATCGTGCCGATCGCCATGGAAGAGAAGCTGCGCTTCGCTATCCGTGAAGGTGGCCGCACCGTCGGTGCAGGGATTGTTTCTTCGATTATCGAATAAGACTTTCTGATCGTAAAATCGGGAGGGGCGGTCCACCGGGCCGCCCTTTTTTTATGCTGGCCTTAGCACCAAAGTCTAACTTCTCTCCGTTGCAGCTTCTGGTATCTAATTGACGCAAAGCCAGTCCAGATATTTGCGGAGTTAGAGTGTTCCAGATAGTACCCGTTGAATATCGCTACCCGCTTTTCTTGCTCGTCTTCCTGATGGTTCCTGCTCTGCAATACACAGCGACGGCACCGGCGCTTGCTGCCATGGCGGAGGATCAGCCGGGTTTTACCACGCCAGGAAATATCAGCCGCCCTTACACTCCTGGCGGACTATTGGGACGTTCCTTCGTGCCCTCCGAGACCAATCGTCCCCCCAAGCAGGTTCGGCCTCCAAAAAATGGCGTGGTGCTTTTTGAGCCCTATACGCCCGTTCGGCTTCCTGATCTCCCCAAGAGCAGTGGGGTTTCTTCTGTACCCTATGCACCGATTCGATTACCCGATCTTCCCGCAAAAAGTGCTGTACCTTCTGAGCCGTATGCTCCAGCAAGGCTGTCGACCCCAGACAAGGCTCCCAAGCCCTTCAAGATCACCGATCAGACCATGCGATTTGCTATCGTGCGGAACGCTTCCGCAAGCTGCGAACCGGCCTGTCCCGAGTGGATAGCGGCCTCAGGTACGATTACGGCGGATAGCCCCTCAAGATTGCGCAAGGTCCTGCGACAGTTGGGCAAGCGGCGATTGCCCATTGTGATCGAATCGAATGGCGGTGCGGTGGACGCGGCCATGGAAATAGGACGTTTGATCCGAAAGCGGGGGCTCGACATTGCGGTTGGAAAAACCAGCTTCTATGAATGTGATCCTGAGCAGAAAGGGTGCAAGCCAAAATATTCGGATGGCGCCTATGCGGGCTTTGCCTATCCCGGTTGGGCAGCTTGCATGTCAGCTTGCCCATTTATCGTTGCCGGCGGCACCAAACGTTTTGTCGGTTTGTGGGCAGAGCTGGGTGTTCACCAGATCACCACCACAGTTACCAAAACGATGATAAAATATCAGACACGCTACCGGATCGTAAAAGGCAAAAAGAAAATCGTTGATACGAAAATCGTTGGGCGTAGATCGGCCGGAACGTACAAGACAACCGAACTATCCAAAGGTTATCGCAAACGACTCAATGCTTACTTCAATGAAATGGATGTCGACGCTGGCATTGTCGCTAAAATGCTTTCAATTCCGGCAAGCGATATTTCCATTCTGAACCATGATGAGTTGTTGAATTTTCGAATGATAACCGGTTCCGGCGATGTGGGTGATTTCTCCAGCGCGAGCGCCTGTGCAAAAGAGCCAAAACCAGCAAACTGTATTGAACTAAGCGCAATCGCCACTAAATAAACAATTATCGAGCGTCTCGGCAGCGGGGTCGGTTCGAGAAGTTTGTCAATGACAGCTTGATCATACCTTTGGGACTTGAAAAGCTCTCCGCTTTGTGGAATGTACGCCCCGAACATAGGGGAGTAGCTCAGTTGGTAGAGCGGCGGTCTCCAAAACCGTAGGTCGCAGGTTCGAATCCTGTCTCCCCTGCCAACACATAGTCTGCCGGTGCACGATTGGATGGTGCAATGGGCAGATGTTTGGAAAGAAACGAATCCGGGGGCCTTGTGTTTTACCGGAATCGGTTCTATGTAGGCTTAACAGACACGCGGTGCGTGGAGCTGAACGATCAGCTTTACGGGCCGCAATGGTGTGGACAGATGGTGTTGTTTAAGTTGCAGCACAGCATGTTTACAGCAACATGACATGCACGAGCGGTAAATGGCATCCAAAACGAATCCAATAACTTTTTTTCAGCAAGTGCGCGCTGAAACCGCAAAGGTCACATGGCCTTCGCGTCGCGAAACGCTCATTTCCACCGCGATGGTGATGGTAATGGCGTTTTTTGCTGCGATTTTCTTTTTCGCAGCTGATCAGTTGATGGCATACGGAATCGATATGATTCTCGGTCTTGGTCGTTAACGCAGGCTGACAAGAAAATCGGGATTGGGAAATAGCAATGACCGCGCGCTGGTATATCGTTCACGCCTATTCGAATTTTGAGAAGAAGGTCGCCGAGTCGATCGAAGAAAAGGCTAGGCAGAAGGGTCTGTCGCATCTTTTTGAGAAGATTCTCGTGCCGACTGAAAAGGTGGTCGAGGTGCGCCGTGGCCGCAAGGTCGATGCCGAGCGCAAGTTCTTTCCGGGTTATGTCCTGGTTCGTGCCGATCTGACGGATGATGCCTATCATCTGATCAAGAACACACCGAAGGTGACGGGGTTCCTCGGTTCGGACAGCAAGCCGATTGCGATTTCCGATAAGGAAGCCGACCGCATCCTGACGCAGGTCCAGGAAGGTGTCGAGCGTCCAAAAGCTTCGATCTCGTTCGAGATTGGCGAAAGTGTTCGCGTTGCCGATGGTCCGTTCGCCTCGTTCAACGGCACTGTACAGGAAGTCGACGAAGAGCGTTCGCGCCTCAAGGTCGAGGTTTCGATTTTCGGCCGCGCTACGCCGGTCGATCTGGAATTTGGTCAGGTTGAAAAAGTCTGATCAATCGGCGGCTCTCTGAAGCCGCCTGCTGCGTCAGCGGCAAACATGGTGGGAGGTAAGGCAGCCTTAGCCGGGCTTTCGATCCGCACCACCAAACTGCAACCGCCGGTTATCCGGCACTTTGATTAAAGGCAGGAAG
The DNA here is from genome assembly GCF_028331445.1 of Candidatus Phyllobacterium onerii. GTDB lineage: Bacteria > Pseudomonadota > Alphaproteobacteria > Rhizobiales > Rhizobiaceae > Phyllobacterium > Phyllobacterium onerii. Next base: position 1,149,955 of record NZ_JAQMHX010000001.1, read on the forward strand.
TTATGGCTAAGAAAGTAGCAGGCCAGCTCAAGCTGCAGGTTTCGGCAGGATCGGCAACACCGTCCCCGCCGATCGGACCGGCGCTTGGTCAGCGTGGCATCAACATCATGGAATTCTGCAAGGCCTTCAATGCGGCCACGCAGGAACTGGAAAAGGGTTCGCCCATTCCGGTCGTAATTACATACTATCAGGACAAGTCCTTCACGTTCGCGATGAAGACGCCGCCGGTGTCTTACTTCCTGAAGAAGGCCGCAAACCTGAAGTCGGGTTCGAAAGAGCCGGGCAAGGTCGTTGCCGGCAAGATCTCGCGCGACAAGGTGCGTGAAATCGCTCAGGCGAAGATGAAAGACCTGAACGCAGCGGACGTTGAAGCCGCCATGCGTATGGTTGAAGGTTCTGCCCGTTCGATGGGCCTGGAAGTGGTGGGCTAAGACGATGGCAAAACTATCAAAGCGTGTAGCGAAAGTTCGTGAAGGTGTCGACCGTAACAAGCTGTATGACCTGACCTCGGCAATTGCCATGGTCAAGGAGCGTGCTGTTGCCAAGTTCGACGAGACGATCGAAGTTGCAATGAACCTCGGTGTTGATCCTCGCCATGCGGACCAGATGGTTCGTGGTGTCGTCAATCTGCCGAATGGCACTGGCCGTACAGTTCGCGTTGCCGTGTTCGCTCGTGGTCCGAAGGCTGATGAAGCCAAGGCCGCCGGTGCAGACATCGTCGGTGCGGAAGACCTGTTCGAGATCGTCAATGGCGGCAAGATCGATTTCGATCGCTGCATTGCCACACCGGACATGATGCCGCTCGTTGGCCGTCTCGGTAAGGTTCTCGGCCCGCGCGGCATGATGCCGAACCCGAAGGTCGGCACGGTTACGACAGATGTTGCGGCTGCCGTGAAGGCTTCCAAGGGCGGCGCAGTCGAGTTCCGCGTCGAGAAGGCCGGTATCATTCACGCCGGCGTCGGCAAGGCATCCTTCGATGCCAAGGCGCTGGAAGAGAACATCAAGGCATTCGCCGATGCCGTCACCAAGGCAAAGCCGACTGGCGCCAAGGGTGACTACGTCAAGCGCGTCGCGATTTCCTCGACGATGGGTGCTGGTGTAAAGATCGATCCAGCAACAGTACGCATTGCGTAAGTGTTGATTGAAGTTTCAGGCTTAGCTGTTTGAAACAAAATAATTCCAGGCCCTTCGGGGCCTGGATAACCGGATGCAAATCCGGTTATCCTGTCCGAGATTGCGGGTGGTTCGCCTTAATTCGTCAGAACCCGCATGAGACGTGGAAAAACTTTGGTTAAAGGGCTTAGCCCGATGAACAAGGTTCGAACCGTAGTTGCCTTTCGCTTGCAGCCGATCTCGGCGAAGCAGGGGGGACAGGATCCTCAAGTGCTGTGTGGTTTAGGTCTTCGGACTGAAGACTTGCAGCAAAAGGCAACCCGGCAGTAACGCAATCTCGCGTTTCTGCCAAATGGAGAGAGACAGTGGAAAAAGCGGAAAAGCGCGAATTCGTCGCGTGGCTGAATGGGGTCTTCAAGGACTCTGGTTCAGTTGTCGTGGCCCACTATACCGGTCTCACCGTTGCGCAACTGAGCGATCTTCGCTCCAAGATGCGTGATGCTGGTGGCACCGTTAAAGTCGCGAAGAACCGCCTTGCCAAGATCGCTCTTCAGGGCACGGATTCGGAAGGCATCGCTGACCTGTTCACAGGTCAGACACTCGTTGCTTATTCCAACGATCCGATAGCGGCACCAAAGATCGCCATTGAATTTGCCAAGGGTAACGAAAAGCTCGTCATCCTCGGTGGTTCGATGGGAGCAACAACTCTCGATCCGGATGGGGTAAAGGCACTTGCTGCACTTCCATCTCTCGACGAGTTGCGCGCAAAGCTGGTTGGTATGATCCAGACACCGGCTTCTCGCATTGCTCAGGTCGTCAACGCACCGGCAGCTCAGCTTGCCCGCGTTTTTGGCGCCTATGCCCGGAAGGACGAAGCGGCATAAGGCCGTTCTCGCTGTCAATATATCGAACCTTGTAAAGGAATACCAAAATGACTGATCTCGCAAAGATCGTAGATGACCTGTCCAACCTGACTGTTCTTGAAGCTGCTGAACTTTCGAAGCTTCTTGAAGAGAAGTGGGGCGTTTCTGCTGCTGCTCCGGTTGCTGCTGCTGCCGCTGCCGGCGGTGGTGCAGTTGCTGCTGCAGTTGAAGAGAAGACTGAATTCGACGTCGTTCTGACCGAAGCCGGACCTAACAAGATCAACGTGATCAAGGAAGTCCGCGCTATCACCGGTCTCGGCCTCAAGGAAGCCAAGGACCTCGTTGAAGCTGCTCCTAAGGCAGTCAAGGAAGGCGTTAACAAGGAAGAATCTGACAAGATCAAGGCACAGCTCGAAGCAGCTGGCGCCAAGGTCGAACTCAAGTAAACCTTGCACTATTGGCGGGCAGGGCAACCTGTCCGCCAACTACCCTCCACGGAGGGCCCGGTACTCAACCCTTTTCCTGATGGCAATTTCGCTGCTTTCAGGAAACGGGTTTTGTCCCGTTCACGGGGCCGCATGAGCGGTTTTAAGAAACAGGCCAGTTTCTGGCATAAAGACGAGGAGCGACGATGGCTCAGACCCATTCTTTCAATGGTCGTAGGCGCGTACGCAAGTTTTTCGGTAAGATTCCGGAAGTCGCAGAGATGCCGAACCTCATCGAGGTTCAGAAGGCTTCCTACGATCAGTTTCTGATGGTGGAAGAGCCCAAGGGCGGGCGTTTGGACGAAGGTCTGCAGGCTGTGTTCAAGTCTGTTTTCCCGATCCAGGATTTCTCGGGTGCTTCCATGCTCGAATTCGTCAAGTACGAGTTCGAATCTCCAAAATTCGACGTTGACGAATGCCGTCAGCGCGATCTGACTTATGCTGCGCCACTCAAGGTGACGCTGCGCCTCATCGTGTTTGATATCGATGAGGATACAGGCGCGAAGTCGATCAAGGACATCAAGGAACAGGACGTTTACATGGGCGATATGCCGCTCATGACCGATAACGGCACGTTCATTGTAAACGGCACCGAGCGCGTGATCGTATCGCAGATGCATCGTTCGCCGGGCGTCTTCTTCGATCACGACAAGGGCAAGACGCATTCATCCGGCAAGCTGCTGTTTGCTGCGCGCGTCATCCCCTATCGCGGTTCCTGGCTCGACATCGAATTTGATGCCAAGGACGTCGTTTATGCGCGTATCGACCGCCGCCGCAAGATCCCTGCGACGTCGCTGTTGATGGCGCTTGGCATGGATTCGGAAGAAATCCTGTCGACTTTCTACAACACGCTCACGTTTAACCGCGATGGCGACACTTGGCGTATTCCGTTCTCCGTGGATCGCTTCCGCGGCTTCAAGGCTACCACGGACGTCGTGGATGCCGATACGGGCGAGGTTGTTCTCGAAACAGGCAAGAAGCTGACGGCACGCAGTGCCAAGCAGCTTGCTGAAAAGGGCCTGAAATTCATCAAGGCGACAGAAGACGATCTGCTCGGCACTTATCTCGCCGAAGATATCGTCAACATGGAGACGGGTGAAGTTTATCTCGAAGCCGGTGATGAACTGGACGAGAAGACACTCAAGGTCCTGCTCGACACGGGCGTCTCCGAGATCAACATTCTCGATATCGATCACGTCAATATTGGGCCGTATATCCGCAACACCCTTGCCGTTGACAAGAACGAGAACCGCCAGGACGCGCTGTTCGACATCTACCGCGTCATGCGTCCGGGTGAACCGCCAACGATCGACTCCGCCGAAGCAATGTTCAAGTCGTTGTTCTTCGACAGTGAGCGTTACGATCTTTCGGCTGTTGGCCGAGTCAAGATGAACATGCGTCTCGATCTCGATGCGGAAGACACCGTTCGCATCCTGCGCAAGGAAGACATCCTGGCTGTCGTCAAGATGCTGGTTGATCTGCGCGATGGCCGCGGCGAAATCGACGACATCGACAATCTCGGCAACCGCCGTGTGCGTTCGGTCGGCGAATTGATGGAAAACCAGTACCGTGTTGGTCTGCTCCGCATGGAGCGCGCCATCAAGGAGCGTATGTCGTCCATCGAAATCGACACGGTAATGCCGCAGGACCTGATCAACGCGAAGCCGGCAGCCGCCGCTGTTCGTGAGTTCTTCGGTTCCTCGCAGCTTTCGCAGTTCATGGATCAGACCAACCCGCTGTCCGAGATCACGCACAAGCGTCGTCTTTCGGCATTGGGACCTGGCGGTTTGACCCGCGAGCGCGCCGGCTTCGAAGTCCGCGACGTTCATCCGACGCATTACGGCCGTATCTGCCCTATTGAAACGCCGGAAGGCCCCAATATCGGTCTGATCAACTCGCTCGCAACCTTTGCCCGGGTCAACAAGTACGGCTTTATTGAAAGCCCGTACCGCAAGATCATCGACGGCAAGGTCACGGACGACGTGGTTTATCTGTCGGCGATGGAAGAAGCCAAGTATCACGTGGCACAGGCCAATGTGGAACTCGACGCTTCCGGTGCATTCACGGACGAATTCGTTGTCTGCCGTCATGCGGGTGAAGTTCTGATGGCGCCGCGTGAAAACGTGGATCTGATGGACGTTTCGCCGAAGCAGCTTGTCTCGGTTGCAGCAGCGCTCATTCCGTTCCTTGAAAACGATGACGCCAACCGCGCTCTGATGGGCTCGAACATGCAGCGTCAGGCCGTTCCGCTGGTTCGTGCCGAAGCGCCGTTTGTTGGAACGGGCATGGAGCCGGTCGTCGCTCGCGACTCCGGCGCCGCAATCGGCGCGCGCCGTACCGGTATCGTCGATCAGGTCGACGCGACCCGTATCGTTATCCGTGCGACGGAAGATCTCGTACCGGGCAAGTCGGGCGTCGATATCTATCGCCTGATGAAGTTCCAGCGTTCGAACCAGAACACCTGCATCAATCAGCGTCCGCTGGTTCGTGTCGGTGACCGGATCGAGAAGGGTGACATCATCGCTGATGGTCCTTCGACGGATCTGGGCGATCTGGCGCTCGGCCGCAACGTGCTCGTCGCGTTCATGCCGTGGAATGGCTACAACTACGAAGATTCCATCCTTCTTTCTGAAAAGATCGTTTCGGATGACGTCTTCACCTCGATCCATATCGAGGAGTTCGAAGTCATGGCCCGCGACACGAAGCTCGGACCGGAAGAAATCACGCGCGACATTCCGAACGTTTCGGAAGAAGCGCTGAAGAACCTGGACGAAGCCGGCATTGTCTATATCGGCGCGGAAGTTCAGCCGGGCGATATCCTTGTCGGCAAGATCACACCGAAGGGCGAAAGCCCGATGACCCCGGAAGAGAAGCTTCTGCGAGCCATCTTCGGTGAGAAGGCTTCGGACGTACGGGACACCTCGATGCGCATGCCGCCCGGGACCTACGGTACAGTTGTGGAAGTTCGCGTTTTCAATCGCCACGGCGTTGAAAAGGACGAACGCGCCATGGCGATCGAACGCGAGGAAATCGAGCGTTTGGCCAAGGACCGCGACGACGAACAGGCGATCCTTGACCGCAACGTCTATGGCCGTCTGGCCGACGTTCTCGATGGCAAGTCTGCTGTTGCCGGACCGAAGGCGTTCAAGAAGGGCACTGTCGTTACACAGGACGTCATGGGCGAATACCCACGTTCGCAATGGTGGCAGTTTGCTGTCGAGGACGAGAAGATCCAGGGCGAAATCGAAGCTCTGCGCAACCAGTACGACGACTCCAAGAAATTGCTCGAGCAGCGTTTCATGGACAAGGTCGAAAAGGTCCAGCGCGGCGACGAGATGCCTCCAGGCGTCATGAAGATGGTCAAGGTCTTTGTCGCTGTGAAGCGCAAGATCCAGCCAGGCGACAAGATGGCTGGCCGTCACGGCAACAAGGGCGTTGTTTCGCGTATCGCTGCTGTTGAGGATATGCCGTTCCTTGAAGACGGAACGCATGTCGATATCGTGCTCAATCCGCTTGGCGTGCCAAGCCGCATGAATGTCGGGCAGATCCTCGAAACGCATCTGGGCTGGGCTTGCGCCGGAATGGGCAAGAAGATCGGGGAACTGATCGAGGCCTACAAGGCACAGCACGCACAGGGTGAACAGGGCGACATTGCACCGCTGAGAATGACGATTGAATCGATCATTCCGGACAATGACCGCAACGAGCCGGTTCGCAACTATGACGATGAGAGCATCATTCGTCTTGGCGAACAGATGAAGCGTGGCGTTTCGATTGCAACGCCGGTGTTTGACGGTGCGCATGAACCGGACATCAATGTGATGCTGGAACAGGCGGGCCTGCATTCTTCAGGTCAGTCGACGCTTTATGACGGACGTACGGGTGAGACTTTCGATCGTCAGGTGACCGTCGGCTACATCTACATGCTGAAGCTGCACCATCTGGTCGACGACAAGATCCACGCCCGTTCGATCGGACCTTACTCGCTCGTTACCCAGCAGCCTCTGGGTGGTAAAGCCCAGTTCGGCGGTCAGCGCTTCGGTGAAATGGAGGTCTGGGCCCTGGAAGCATACGGTGCGGCTTACACGCTGCAGGAAATGCTTACGGTCAAGTCCGACGACGTCGCCGGTCGTACGAAGGTTTACGAAGCAATCGTCCGTGGCGACGATACTTTCGAAGCCGGCATTCCGGAGAGCTTCAACGTTCTCGTCAAGGAAATGCGCTCGCTCGGTCTCAATGTCGAGCTGGACGATACTCGTGCCCAAGAACAGCAACAGCAGGCATTGCCTGACGCTGCAGAGTAAAAAGGGAAGGGTGCGCGGCATTGCTCGCGCACCCGACCAGTTTTTCGGGCCGCTGAGGAAGCGGCATTTGATCTAGATGGACCCGCGGCGGCGGATATCCATCGCAAGTAGAGGGCACTCTTTGCCCCATGGAGAAACGGCATGAACCAAGAGGTCATGAATCTTTTCAATCCTCAGGTGCCTGTGCAGGCATTCGATTCCATCCGGATATCGATCGCCAGCCCTGAGAAGATTCTGTCCTGGTCATACGGTGAGATCAAGAAGCCGGAGACGATCAACTACCGCACTTTCAAGCCTGAGCGGGATGGTCTTTTCTGTGCTCGGATCTTCGGGCCGATCAAGGACTATGAATGCTTGTGCGGCAAGTACAAGCGCATGAAATACAAGGGCATCATCTGCGAAAAGTGCGGTGTGGAAGTCACGCTGTCACGCGTTCGCCGTGAGCGTATGGGCCATATCGAACTCGCAGCCCCGGTTGCGCACATCTGGTTCCTGAAGTCTCTGCCTAGCCGTATCGGCACATTGCTCGACATGACCTTGAAGGGCATCGAGCGCGTTCTCTATTTCGAGAACTATATCGTGACCGAGCCGGGCCTGACTGCCCTGAAGGAGCATCAGCTTCTTTCGGAAGAAGAATACATGATCGCGGTCGATGAGTATGGTGAGGATTCCTTCACCGCGCTGATCGGTGCCGAGGCTATTCATGAACTTCTGGCTTCGATGGATCTGGAAAAGATCGCCGGAGATCTGCGTGAGGAACTCGCAACAACGACTTCCGATCTGAAGCAGAAGAAGCTCATGAAGCGTCTGAAGATCGTCGAGAACTTCCTGGAATCCGGAAACCGTCCGGAATGGATGATCATGAAGATCGTTCCGGTGATCCCGCCGGACTTGCGCCCGCTTGTTCCGCTGGATGGCGGACGTTTTGCGACGTCCGATCTCAACGATCTTTATCGCCGCGTTATCAACCGCAACAACCGTCTGAAGCGCCTGATCGAACTGCGCGCTCCTGGCATCATCATCCGCAACGAGAAGCGCATGCTTCAGGAATCGGTTGATGCTTTGTTCGACAACGGCCGCCGTGGCCGCGTCATCACTGGTGCCAACAAGCGCCCGCTGAAGTCGCTGTCCGACATGCTCAAGGGCAAGCAGGGCCGCTTCCGTCAGAACCTTCTCGGCAAGCGCGTCGACTATTCCGGCCGTTCGGTCATCGTGACCGGTCCGGAGTTGAAGCTGCATCAGTGCGGTCTGCCAAAGAAGATGGCGCTCGAGCTTTTCAAGCCATTCATCTACGCGCGTCTTGACGCCAAGGGTTACTCCTCGACTGTCAAGCAGGCGAAGAAGCTGGTTGAAAAGGAAAAGCCGGAAGTCTGGGATATTCTCGATGAAGTCATTCGCGAGCATCCGGTTCTCCTGAACCGTGCTCCGACGCTGCATCGTCTTGGCATCCAGGCATTCGAGCCCATCCTGATCGAAGGCAAGGCAATCCAGCTGCACCCGCTCGTCTGTACCGCTTTCAATGCGGATTTCGACGGCGACCAGATGGCTGTCCACGTCCCACTTTCTCTGGAAGCGCAGCTTGAAGCCCGCGTTCTGATGATGTCGACGAACAACATCCTGCACCCTGCAAACGGTCTGCCGGTTATCGTTCCGTCGCAGGACATGGTCCTCGGCCTATACTATCTGTCGATTGTTGCGGCGAAGGAGCCGGGCGAGGGCATGGCCTTTGCCGATATGGGCGAACTTCACCACGCCATCGGCAGCGGTGCAGTGACCCTGCATACAAAGATCAAGGGTCGCTTCAAGAGCATCGATGCAGACGGCAAGCCGACATCGAAGATTTATGAGACCACACCTGGCCGCATGATCATCGGTGAGCTCCTGCCGAAGCACCACAACGTGCCTTTCGACATCTGCAATCAGGAAATGACCAAGAAGAACATCTCCAAGATGATCGACACGGTCTATCGCCATTGCGGACAGAAAGAGACGGTCATTTTCTGCGATCGCATCATGCAGCTTGGCTTCGGTCATGCTTGCCGCGCCGGTATCTCGTTCGGCAAGGACGACATGGTCATTCCGGAAACCAAGGCGAAGCTGGTTGCTGAAACCGAAGCTTTGGCAACGGAATACGAACAGCAGTACAATGACGGCCTGATCACTCAGGGCGAGAAGTACAACAAGGTCGTGGACGCTTGGGGCAAGTGCACCGAGAAGGTCGCTGACGAAATGATGGCGCGCATCAAGGCCGTCGAGTTCGATCCTGTTACTGGCCGCCAGAAGCAGATGAACTCGATCTACATGATGTCGCATTCGGGTGCTCGTGGTTCGCCGAACCAGATGCGCCAGCTGGGCGGTATGCGCGGTCTGATGGCCAAGCCTTCGGGCGAAATCATCGAAACGCCGATCATTTCGAACTTCAAGGAAGGCCTGACCGTGAACGAGTACTTCAACTCGACCCACGGTGCCCGTAAGGGTCTTGCCGACACCGCCTTGAAGACGGCCAACTCTGGTTATCTGACACGCCGTCTCGTTGACGTCGCTCAGGATTGTATCGTCATTTCGGTTGATTGCGGCACGACAACGGGCCTCACAATGCAGCCGATCGTCGATGCCGGTCAGGTTGTTGCGACCATCGGCCAGCGTGTTCTCGGCCGTACGGCGCTTGAAGATATCCTGCATCCGGTTTCGGGTGACGTGCTTGTCAAGGGTGGCAACATCATCGACGAGTTCGATATCGATGCCATCGAAAAGGCTGGTGTTCAGTCGATCCGCATCCGTTCGGCTCTCACCTGTGAGACCCGTGGCGGCATCTGCGCCAAGTGCTACGGCCGCGATCTGGCCCGTGGTACCCCGGTCAACCAGGGTGAGGCTGTCGGCGTTATCGCTGCTCAGTCCATCGGTGAGCCGGGCACGCAGTTGACGATGCGTACGTTCCACCTTGGTGGTACTGCGCAGGTGGTCGATCAGTCGTTCCTCGAAGCCAGCTATGAAGGCACGGTGCAGATCCGCAACCGCAACGTGGTGCGCAACTCGGATGGCCATCTGGTCGTCATGGGCCGCAACATGGCTGTTGTCATTGTCGATGCGACCGGCAAGGAACGCGCAACACACCGCGTCACCTACGGTTCGCGCATCTATGTCGATGACGGCGATAATGTTAAGCGCGGCCAGCGTGTTGCCGAGTGGGATCCCTATACCCGCCCGGTCATGACGGAGGTCGAAGGTCATGTCGAATTCGAAGACATGGTCGATGGTCTTTCGGTTACGGAAACGACGGACGAGTCCACCGGTATCACCAAGCGCGTGGTTATCGACTGGCGCTCGACGCCGCGCGGCTCCGATCTGAAGCCGGCCATCGTCGTCAAGGACAAGAACGGCAAGGTTCTGAAACTGGCAAAGGGCGGCGATGCTCGCTTCCAGCTGTCGGTTGAATCGATCTTGTCGGTCGAGCCTGGTTCGCATGTGAAGGCGGGCGACGTTCTTGCCCGTATTCCGATGGAAAGCGCCAAGACCAAGGACATCACCGGTGGTCTGCCGCGCGTCGCGGAACTGTTCGAAGCACGTCGTCCGAAGGACCATGCTATCATCGCCGAAATCGATGGTACTGTTCGTTTTGGCCGCGATTACAAGAACAAGCGCCGCATCGTCATCGAACCGAACGACGAAACTGTGGAGCCCGTCGAATATCTGATCCCCAAGGGCAAGCCTTTCCATCTTCAGGACGGCGATGCCATTGAAAAGGGTGACTATATCCTCGACGGCAATCCTGCACCGCACGATATCCTGGCGATCAAGGGCGTGGAGGCTTTGGCTTCCTACCTCGTCAACGAAATCCAGGAAGTCTATCGTCTGCAGGGCGTTCTGATCAACGACAAGCACATCGAAGTGATTGTTCGTCAGATGCTGCAGAAGGTCGAGATCACCGAGTCGGGCGACACCGGGTTCATCTCCGGCGATCACGTCGACCGGATCGAACTGGACGAAATTAACGAGCGTTTGGAAGAGGATGGCAAGAAGCCAGGCTACGGCACTCCGGTGCTGCTCGGCATCACCAAGGCCTCGCTGCAGACCCCGTCGTTCATCTCGGCAGCGTCCTTCCAGGAAACAACGCGCGTCCTCACGGAAGCCGCTGTTGCCGGCAAGATGGATGCTCTGCAGGGCCTGAAGGAGAACGTCATCGTTGGACGTCTGATCCCGGCAGGTACCGGCGGCACGGTCAAGCAGATCCGCCGCATTGCCGGGGCTCGCGACGAGTTGATCATCGACGAGCGCCGCAAGGAAGCCGGAGCAAGCGCCGCGAAAGCCGGCCCGATGCTGACGGATATGACTGGCCAGCCGGCCGAATAAGCTGGCAGCCAACACCAGACCAAGAGGCCGCTCGGAGCAATCCGCGGCGGCCTTTTTCATGACGGTCTCAATCGAGCACAACTAAAATTCTACTAAGAATGGAAATTCTTGCGCCAGAATCGGCATTTCTTGTGCAGGTTTCGGCGGTTCTTATGTGGGATTCGAGTCTTCTCGTGCGAAAACCTTGCAGGGATCGATTTGAGCTATCCAAAAACCAAACCGTTCGATGCAGAGCTCAAGTGTGCGTCATCCGTCGAGGCTCAGAGAGGTGGTGCGCATGCCGTCAGCTCAACCGTAGACTGCGGTAGACATAATTGAACGTATGACGAGAAAGCCCAATCCCTACTCGTTGAACTCGATCAGCGCCGCTTGGCCGGTGAGGGCGGTTTTCCATGCAGAGAGGTGCGGTTCTTCTTCGGGCTCTTCGGTCAGCGTGCCGATCTCCAGAAGCTCGGCTTCCTCATAGCCGGAATTGGCGAGAATCTTCAGCGCCAGTTCTACCAGCCCGTCGGCATCGTCGTTCATCAGCAGCAGGTGAACCTGGCGCGGCTCGTCATCCTTGTCCTTCCAGACATCGGCAACGATGAGATGAACTGTTTTTGCTTCCGCATTGTCCGATGGCATAGAATTGGTTCCCAATTTCAACGTGACTCAGTTTCTACTAAGATCGTGCCGTTTATGAAATCAGAATATTCTTTTATGCCGAGGAGCTCGATATGGGTTCCATGATGAGTTTTTCCAGGTTCCAGCAAATAGAGGACGGCGTCATTCGGTTCGATGAGCCCTGTGTCGTGGGTAACTATGATTTCGGTCTGCCGGCCTTTCCGGTTGTTAAGCGCGGCAACCACGCGTGTTCTGTTTACTTCATCAAGGGAAGCTGTCGGCTCGTCCAACAGCAGGAGGTTGGAAGGTTTGAGTAGCGCGCGAGCCAAGGATATGCGTTGTTTCTCGCCACCGGACAATCTGTTGCCGCGCTCCCCCACCGTCGGCTCATTCTCGTCTCGATGCCGGTTCATAACGTCATTCAATCCCAATTCGGACATGATGGCATCAATTGCACCCTTCGATGCGTTGGAGCCGAGTGCGATATTTTCTCTGATTGTCAGGTCAAACAAAAGGCAATCCTGATAGGCCACTGCGATACCATTTCGGAATGCTTCTGAATTCGCCTCCGTCACGTCGACAGACTCGATGGTGAGATGTCCGCTCGATACAGGGACCAAACAACCAAGCACTCGAAGAAGACTACTTTTCCCCATACCGGAAGCACCGACGATAAACAGGCGGCTGGCCGGCGCGACCGAACGGTCCAGGGCAATGATCACGGGAGTCGTACCTATCGTCACACCCACATTAGTGAGTTGCAGAGCCCAGGGTCTGCTGGTCACTGGCAAATGAGAACTCTGCGTTGCAGGAATTGGATGTTCCGCCAGAAGACGCATCAGCAGAGCCGCTTCTCCGGCGGAAGCATGTATTTCCCGATAAACACGCGCCAATGTTTCTACCGGCTGGAGCAGCCGGACAATATAGGTATTGATGAGCACAAGCTCGCCAACTGTGAGAGTTCCCGCGGATACGTCGAGCGCGCCACGCCACAAGACCCAGATCACAACACCGCCGAATATAAGCGTTTGCAGTACGCCGTAATAAACACGCTGCGTGAAGGTCACTTTCCAGTGTTCGTCGTTTATCTTCAGTTTTTTGTTGAGCTGTTCAATGATTGCCGGGCGCAGGTTTGCTTGTTGAACATGATCCACATTGGCAACAGCATCGAGACCATATGTCCAAGCTTGAGTCCCGCTCCCCATTGCACTTTCTGTGGCTGTCCGTATGCGTTCCGCTGACAGGTTTGCCAGATATCCATAAACGGCAAGAGCGGCGATCAACAATATGGCAATCCAGGGATCAACCATAAATGCTATCACACAGGCTGCGATAGTGAGCTCGACGATTGTCGGTGCAATGGAGAAAGCAAGGCTCGATGTAATGTCTCTTATGGCGTCGAGGCCTTTTTCAACGATACGCCCAATCTCATGCGACGTGTGTTGCCGCATCACATAATAGGGGAGTGAAAGCGCGTGATTGAACACTTCCAATGTGAGATGCCGCTGCAGGCGCAGATTAAATGGGCCAAATGTCAGCCATTCGAATTGCGAAATGACGGAAGCAACAAGGAGGCTCACCGAGAACGCCAGTATCAGCGATACACCGGTCGCCGAGCCCTTTCCCTCAGACAAAAGATCAATGCCCATTGCGAACAATATGGGAATGGCAGACATCGTCGCGCTGACGACAGTGATGGTTCCGATCAAAAACAGCAGTAGCGCGAATTGTCTTTTGCTTTGGAATGTCAGGGAAAACACATAGTTGAATACATTGGCCTTGTTCATAACGATATTCCAAATATATAAGTGATACACGGATGCAATCTTATGCAACCTAACTCCATTCGTATTACATTATCGAAATTTCACGCGTTAACCCATAGGACTATCGTAGTATATAAATGAATTTCAAATAATATATGCTTCTATTTGTAGCGAAATCTTCCAAGGAGGTTTGGAGTGTTAATTCATTTTCTAAGTCCAGGGCAATTCGGCGATCAGGTTGACTTTGTAGAAGATAGCAACGCGACGATGGTGTTTGGCGGGTCGAGTGGCGTAAGCCCAAGCAGCTCATCCTCCAGTAGCAGCGCAAAGTGCGATAGCAGCAGCCGTTGCGGTGCATCGGGCAAGAGCAGCAGTTCGTCAAGCTCCACCAAGGGCTTCGGCGGTTAAGCGGGAGAGGCGGTGCGCAGCAACCGGGTGTGCCGCCTCCTTCACCTATTTTAACATTTCAAGATGGCGCCGAGCAGAGGCGTTAGGGACCGCTGTAAATCCAGAGATCGACGATGCAATTCAACATCCAGCCATTTGCCAACATCGTCGGTGACGATGACGATATGCCATTCATATGCACGCCTTCGGGAGTGACGCGGTTACATGACAACTCGATGATCGACGCGCTGGATCGTTTGAGGGCGTTGGGCTCTTCGGCCGGGCAATCCGCTATTGACCAAATTTTTTCGGATCAGAGTATCGATCCGGAAGCTGGCCGGAATTTTCTCGAAAGAATCAACATACTGAAACGCTATCGCGAAGATGTGAGGGTTGCGGTCTATTCACGAGACCCTGCCATCGCAACACTGATTGCGGCCCAGATCGAGCGAAACGACGCTATCTATGCCGCTGTCGTTGACGACCTCGGTGATATCTCGGGGTCTACAATACTTATCTGCGTCCAGGCAAAATATGATCAGGGACTATCGCGCTTCGTTGTAGATCTTTGTCATCGGAAACCCGATGTGTTCCTGCTGCATGCCTATTTTGTACTAAGGCACTTTGTCATTGACGGGTTTTACTCGGCCCGAATGGCGCTGCCGGATCATTTCAGCTCGCTCTACAATCTTGCAGGGCTCGATCGATCATCCAAATTCAAGCCTTCCAGTTGGGCGGATATATTCTTCGCTCAAGCCAGCGCGATCAGTGCGACTGCAATCCCCACATTATCGAGGTCGGCGCTAGAGGAGAGCGCTGCACTGCATTTGCTTTATACGCGCTTCCGGCAGCTGATCGCATCCGAGATGCTTCCTGTCTTTTCAGACGATCTGGGTACTATCACCGAAATGAATCTCGACAGCGGATCGATTCAACGCCATCGCGCCAATCACTCGAACTTCAGTTCGTCCATGCGTGAACATGACTTTGCGCTGCCGGATACGACTGGGAGAGTTGACTGATGAAAATTCACGAAACGGCATCAATAAATCAGATTGGTTTTGCCAGCCAGTTCGTTGACAAGGATGTGGAGTACCAGGTCAGGGAATTTCATCAGAGTTGTATAACGCCTGTCGGATCGGGATTTGAAAGTTTATTCGGTTTTCCCGCGCTGACCCCAGCGCACCTGAAGCGCGCCGAATTTGTCGAGACAAGATTTTCACATCTCACACAAACGATCGATCTTCCGCGGGAAGAGGCCGTTGAAAGCGTCGGGCGTTTCGAATCGCTGCGACATGGCGATGCTGAAATTGACATTGAGTTTTCTTTGATCAGCCGTATTTTTGCTCAAGCGCTGGCGGCCGATCAGCAGAGGCGGCGTCCGTATCCTTCCGGCGGAGCGCTCTATACAATAGAAGCGGTTCTAATCACTGGCCCGCGGGTCCGGGGTGGACAGAGCTTGTCAGCCCTCCATTTTCTTCCCGTATCAAACGCATTCGAGGTGTTGAATGCCCATGTCTCAGTTACCGGCTTTTCCAGTCTGACAGACATACCAAATCCGTCCTTCTGTGTTCTCTATTGCGTCAACTTGAAAAAATCGATCTTCAAGTACCGTTCGCGCGGCTACAGGCTTTCACTTCTCGAAGCGGGCTCGATGTATCAGAACATGTTGGCTTGTGCGCAGACATTCGGAGTTTCATCTCGCGTCCTGTCGGGCTTTTCCGAGCGTCAGATTGCACAGATCTGTCATCTGGACGGTCGGTTACTCTTGCCTGCCATTGTTCAGGTATTCGGAATTGAAAAGAAACAGAATGGCAATCCAGCATAGATTTCGCCCTGTCATTACGCCGGTGCCAAACTTTGTCGTTGAGGCTTCGAGTTCTCCGCTCATTTCCGAACCTTCAGTTTTTGGAACAAGTGACGATAGCCGCATACAAGGCCACGGGTTTGGTTATGGACCTGACATACATCTCAAGGCGTTCGGGGAGTATATGGAGCGTTTTGTTGCATTCCGGAATATCGCATCGAACGGTGGTGCAACCATTGATGAACTGAATATATCCCGGGAAACCAAGTATGCATTGAAAGCAGCAATGATCGAGGCTTGCGGTGCTGGCCAACTCGGCACATCGCTTGCCGCACACAGGTTCGACACGGTGGCGGTCCTGGACATGAGAACCGGCCAAAATGTTCGGTTACCCCGGATATTGTTTACGCTTCATGCAACGACTGATCAGCAGTTTGTCCCGACGCGCGATACGTCGGGATCGGCGCTTCATTCGAACAAAGCGATGGCTTTGCAAAATGCCTTACTTGAATTTGTAGAACGGCAAAGTCTGGCGGCAATGTGGGCGTCGGGGCGGTGTCAGGTCCTGTCTGTACTGGAGCCCGGCGACATTGCAGATCAGAGGATCAAGGTATTGTTGCAGCGATTGACCACGCGAGGGACACTGAACTGCTACAACATTTCGTTTCTCAAGGGCGCGCATGTTTTGTTTGTGGTCTACAGGGCGCGATCCGAATCCGACTTCGTGCAATTTGCATGCGGTGCCTGTGCTGCATTGACCTGGCAGTCAGCGCTTGCAAAGGCGCTCACCGAGGTCTGGCAGACCAGCATCCTTCTTCCCCAGATGGAATTCTTTGACACGACCGAGTATGGCGGAACCGAACTCAAGGAAGCTTTTCAGAAAGCCAACCGGCGGGACTTCGAACTGGATGTGGAGGTAGCGCCTCTGTCGCGTGTCAACGATGACGACGGGTCACTTGATGAATTGAAGAAGTCATTGTTCGACATAACGCCAAGCCTGTTCGCCTTTTCACAAAGCCGCTATGTTGGTCTTAACAAACTGACATTCTGTAAGATCTTTTCGCCCGACTTCTTCATTCACATGAATCCTGGCCTGGGCAATAACAATCAGAATCGCTGGTTGGCAAAAATTGCGGAGGGCAGACCCCTACGTCTGACTGCCATGCCATTCAGTTAGTCAGTCTGGATTCTAAGAGTAAGAAGCCGAACGACTCGGTAAATGCGTCCGGTCACCCGAATCGGGATGAATCTCTGTGAAGAAAACGAAATATTGCTTGAATTAATCCTCGTCCGGCGAAACTATCTTACATTCAGGCCCGCAAGAGCCTGCAAACGCTGCAAACCTTAATAATATTGTGGCTTCAGGCTTGACGAAAGCCCGGGGACACAGTATCAGCAGCCCATCTGAGCCGATGTGAGATTGGCCGTTTCGGAGCGACACGCTCTGGAGTTCATCTCAAACAGGGTTCGTTTTACGATCGAAATGCAATTTGCCGCTCGCATGAGGCCTTTAGGGCTTCCTCTGCTTTTATTCGGGCAACCACCCTTGCGGTGGTTTAGTTGCCCGAATTCGTGCATGAGCATGGCGCTGAAACGGCCCTGACGGGCGAAGATACGAGATTTGTGCCGAAGCCTAGCGCTTTGATACGCATTACAAAGAGGGAAGGTTGAATGCCTACCGTAAACCAGTTGATCCGCAAGCCGCGCACTGCGCCGGTCAAGCGCAATAAAGTCCCTGCTCTGCAGGAAAACCCGCAGAAGCGCGGCGTTTGCACTCGCGTCTACACGACGACCCCGAAGAAGCCGAACTCGGCTCTGCGTAAGGTCGCCAAGGTGCGTCTGACGAACGGATTTGAAGTCATCGGATATATTCCGGGTGAGGGGCATAACCTTCAGGAGCACTCCGTCGTGATGATCCGCGGCGGCCGTGTAAAGGATTTGCCGGGTGTTCGTTACCACATCATCCGTGGTGTTCTGGATACCCAGGGCGTCAAGAACCGCAAGCAGCGCCGTTCCAAGTACGGTGCGAAGCGTCCGAAGTAAGATTTTCCGGGACTTTGGCCACCAGGTAGGTCAACCCGATGCAGATAAGAGACAAAGAATATGTCCAGACGCCATAGTGCAGAAAAGCGTGAGATCAATCCGGATCCTAAGTTCGGCGATCTCGTTCTGACCAAGTTCATGAATGCAGTCATGCATCATGGCAAGAAGTCGATTGCTGAGCGTATCGTTTACGGTGCGCTTGAGTCAGTTGAGAGCAAGAGCAAGCAGGAGCCGGTTGCCCTGTTCCATCAGGCTCTCGACAATGTAGCGCCGCACGTTGAAGTTCGTTCGCGCCGCGTTGGTGGTGCAACGTATCAGGTTCCGGTCGACGTTCGTCCGGAGCGCCGTCAGGCTCTTGCCATCCGCTGGCTGATCAATGCAGCTCGTGGCCGCAATGAGACGACGATGATCGATCGCCTGTCCGGTGAACTTCTCGATGCTGCAAACAACCGCGGCTCGGCTGTGAAGAAGCGTGAAGACACGCATCGCATGGCAGAAGCCAACCGCGCATTCTCGCATTACCGCTGGTAATTGCGAAAACATTAGTCCTAGAGGCACCATATCATGGCTCGCGAATATAAAATCGAAGACTACCGGAATTTCGGTATCATGGCGCACATCGACGCCGGCAAGACCACGACCACCGAGCGTATTCTTTATTACACCGGCAAGTCGCACAAGATCGGTGAAGTCCACGATGGCGCCGCAACCATGGACTGGATGGAGCAGGAGCAGGAGCGTGGCATCACGATCACGTCCGCTGCCACCACGACCTTCTGGAAGGGCCGTGACGGCAAGATGCGCCGTTTCAACATCATCGATACGCCTGGCCACGTCGACTTCACCATTGAAGTAGAGCGTTCGCTGCGCGTTCTCGATGGCGCGATTGCGCTTCTCGACGCCAATGCCGGTGTTGAGCCGCAGACGGAAACCGTCTGGCGTCAGGCCGAGAAGTATCATGTTCCGCGCATGATCTTCGTCAACAAGATGGACAAGACCGGCGCCGATTTCTATCGCTGCGTTGAGATGGTCAAGACCCGTCTTGGTGCCAAGGCTCTCGTCATGCAGCTGCCGATTGGCGCCGAGACAGAATTCAAGGGTGTTGTCGATCTGATCGAGATGAAGGCACTTGTCTGGCGCGACGAACAGCTCGGCGCGCAGTGGGACGTCGTTGAAATCCCTGCCGACCTCAAGGACCAGGCTGAAGAGTATCGCGAAAAGCTGATCGAGACTGCCGTCGAGGTCGACGAAGCTGCGACCGAGGCTTACCTCGAAGGCAACATGCCGGACAATGACGCTCTGCGCGCTCTCATCCGCATCGGCACATGCCGCGTTGACTTCCATCCGGTGTTCTGCGGATCGGCATTCAAGAACAAGGGCGTACAGCCTTTGCTTGACGGTGTTGTTGAATATCTGCCTTCGCCGGTAGACGTTCCCGCCATCAAGGGTATCGATCCGAAGACCGATGCGGAAACGACCCGCAAGTCGTCCGACGACGAGCCGCTTTCCATGCTCGCCTTCAAGATCATGAACGATCCGTTCGTTGGTTCGCTGACTTTCTGCCGCATCTATTCCGGCAAGCTGACCAAGGGCATTTCGCTCGACAATACGGTCAAGGAAAAGCGCGAACGTATCGGCCGCATGCTGCAGATGCATTCCAACTCGCGTGAAGACATCGAAGAAGCCTTTGCCGGCGACATCGTTGCTCTCGCAGGCCTCAAGGAAACCACAACGGGTGATACGCTCTGCGATCCGTTGAAGCCGGTTATCCTCGAGCGCATGGTATTCCCCGAGCCGGTTATCTCGATCTCGGTCGAGCCAAAAACCAAGGCCGATCAGGAAAAGATGGGCCTCGCGCTCAATCGTCTTGCTGCTGAAGATCCTTCGTTCCGCGTCCGCACCGACGAAGAATCCGGCCAGACCATCATCTCTGGCATGGGCGAACTTCATCTCGACATTCTCGTTGACCGTATGCGTCGCGAGTTCAAGGTCGAGGCAAATACAGGTAGCCCCCAGGTTGCCTACCGTGAATCGATCACCCGCAAGGCCGAGATTGATTACACCCACAAGAAGCAGTCCGGTGGTTCGGGTCAGTTCGCCCGTATCAAGGTTATCTTCGAGCCGCATGACGGCGACGATTTCATCTTCGAATCGAAGATCGTCGGCGGTGCCATTCCGAAGGAATACATCCCGGGTGTTGAAAAGGGTATCCAGAGCGTCATGGGTGCGGGTCCGCTCGCAGGCTTCCCGATGCTGGGCGTGAAAGCCACGCTGATCGACGGTGCATATCATGATGTGGACTCGTCGGTTCTCGCCTTCGAAATCGCAGCTCGCGCTGCGTTCCGCGAAGGTGCGCAGAAGGCTGGTGCCCAGCTGCTCGAGCCGATCATGAAGGTCGAAGTCGTTACGCCTGAAGATTACGTCGGTGACGTGATTGGCGATCTGAACTCACGTCGTGGTCAGATCCTCGGTACGGAACCGCGTGGCATTGCGACCGTCATCAATGCACAGGTGCCGCTGGCCAACATGTTCGGTTACGTGAGCAACCTGCGTTCGATGAGCCAGGGCCGTGCACAGTACACCATGCAGTTCGATCACTATGAACCTGTACCGGCAGCAGTCGCGCAGGAAATTCAGAAGAAGTTTGCGTAACCATAAGGTTGCGCGTGACAGTTGAAGTAAAGCCTGAGCAGGCGAACAGTTAACGGAGAGCTCAGATGGCTAAGAGCAAGTTTGAACGTAACAAGCCGCACGTCAACATTGGCACGATTGGTCACGTTGACCATGGCAAGACGTCGTTGACGGCAGCGATTACGAAGTATTTCGGTGAGTACAAGCCGTACGACCAGATTGACGCAGCGCCGGAAGAAAAGGCGCGCGGCATCACCATTTCGACGGCACACGTCGAATATGAGACGCCAGCCCGTCACTATGCGCACGTCGATTGCCCCGGCCACGCCGACTATGTGAAGAACATGATCACCGGCGCGGCACAGATGGATGGCGCGATCCTGGTTGTTTCGGCTGCCGACGGCCCGATGCCACAGACCCGCGAGCACATCCTGCTTGCCCGTCAGGTTGGCGTTCCGGCGATCGTCGTGTTCCTGAACAAGGTCGACCAGGTTGACGATGCCGAGCTGCTCGAACTCGTTGAGCTCGAAGTACGCGAGCTTCTGTCGAAGTACGATTTCCCCGGCGACGACATTCCGATCGTCAAGGGTTCGGCTTTGGCAGCGCTTGAAGACTCCAACAAGGAAATCGGCGAAGACGCCGTTCGTGCCTTGATGGCGGAAGTCGACAAGTACATTCCGACGCCAGAGCGTCCGATCAACCTGCCGTTCCTGATGCCGATCGAAGACGTTTTCTCGATCTCGGGCCGTGGTACGGTTGTGACGGGCCGCGTTGAACGCGGTATCGTCAAGGTTGGTGAAGAAGTCGAGATCATCGGCATCAAGCCGACGACGAAGACGACGGTGACCGGCGTTGAGATGTTCCGCAAGCTGCTCGACCAGGGCCAGGCCGGCGACAACATCGGTGCACTGATCCGCGGCGTTGGCCGTGAAGACGTCGAGCGCGGCCAGATCCTTGCCAAGCCA
>NZ_JAQMHX010000002.1 GCF_028331445.1 Candidatus Phyllobacterium onerii
CAGACGCCGGCCGAGGCATGCCAGACGGCGCCATGGCCGTCGTTTCAGCCCGGAAGTCAACATTCTTTTCCGTCCCGACGTCGTTGCCGAGCGCAAACAGTTCGGGCATTGATGGTGTGGATACCCCTCCTCGGCCGCACCGAGATCGAGCATACTGCTGCCGAGGCTCGGCTTTGACACAGGAGAAGGTATTCATGGAAAGCGCTGCAATTATTGGTATCGATCTGGCTAAAACCGTATTCCAGTTACATGGAGCGGATGTTTCTGGCCGGCCGCTGTTCCGGAAAAAACTGACGAGAGAGCAGTTGCGTGTCTTTCTTGCAAGCCATCCGCCAACAATCGTGGCGATGGAGGCTTGTGGCTCAGCGCATTATTGGGGTCGCGAGATTGGTGCTTTGGGCCACGAGGTCAGGCTAATTCCGCCGATCTATGTAAAGCCCTTTGTAAAAAGACATAAGAACGACGCGGCTGACGCCGAGGCTATCAGTGAGGCCTGCGGTTCGACCGACCATGCGCTTCGTACCGGTTAAAACCACTGAGCAGCAATCAAGAGCCATGGTATTCAAAACGCGTGATCTCCTGGTTCATCAACGTAACCAGATCGTCAACGCCCTGCGCGGCCACCTGATGGAATATGGTGTTACTGTGCCTGCGGGCCTCACTTTCGTACGTAAGCTTGAGCGGGAAATTGAAGACCCCGATACAACATTGCCTTTGCTCGTCGTGGAGCTCGCACGCCTTCTCATCGACCAGCTTCAAAGCTGTAATGCAAAGATCGCCATTGTCGAGCGTCAAATGAAGGAGGAAGCGAAGCGAGACCCGGAAGCAATGCGTCTGCAAACTGCTCCGGGTATTGGCCCAGTGAGTGCCATGGCCATAAAAGCATTTGGACCGGATATGAACAGCTTTCGCCGCGGGCGTGATTTTGCAGCCTGGCTGGGACTTGTGCCGCTCCAGAAATCGACAGGCGGACGCCAGAAACTGGGTCGAACATCGAAAATGGGACAGCGGGATATCAGGCGGCTGTTGATCATTGGTGCGATGACCCGCATCCGATGGGCGATCAAAAATGGAGCGCCCAACGGATCGTGGCTTCAGCACATGCTGGAGCGCAAGCCACGATTGCTCGTTGCCATTGCACTTGCGAATAAGACAGCGCGGGCGATCTGGGCAATGATGACAAGAGGTGAAGAATATCGGGGTGTGCCTATCTCGGCCTAGTGCCGAAACAGGCACCCTCGATGGTGTGAGGAGGACGTTGGAAAGTAAGGACAAACAGATCGGCAAGATCGAGGTCAGGAAAACCAGGCATTCCCAGAGGGCTTCGCGCCCGCGCCATTGATTTGGACCTGACCTTCGCATCGCCATACCGGCCCGCGGCATGAGATGGTCGCTTGAACAGAGGCCTGACACATGACCGCACCCGATCTCACGTTCGAACGATCCAAAAAAGTCCTTGCATCGCCCGGGGTATCCACACATGGGAATGTGACCTCATGCAGTTTGGCAAGAAGTTCGGAAAGGCCAACGTGACGTCGCTGGTTGAACGCGTCAGCCGGTTTGCTGTATTCCTGCGCAACAACGACCGGCAGTCAAAACCTGTTATGGATGGGCTGATCCAGGCGCTGCAATCCCTGCCCCATCTCGCCCGCCGTTCGATCACCTTCGATCGTGGCACCGAGTTCACCGATTGGCCTTACCTGCAGGCAGGCATCGGAACGCAAACATGGTTCTGTGATCCGCAGTCGCCCTGGCAAAAAGGCACCGTCGAAAACACCAACAGACGGGCCAGGAAATGGCTGTCGAGAGAGGTTGATCCTCTGTCTCTCAGCG
This sequence comes from Candidatus Phyllobacterium onerii, assembly GCF_028331445.1. Classification (GTDB taxonomy): domain Bacteria; phylum Pseudomonadota; class Alphaproteobacteria; order Rhizobiales; family Rhizobiaceae; genus Phyllobacterium; species Phyllobacterium onerii. Next base: position 1,834 of record NZ_JAQMHX010000002.1, read on the forward strand.
ACCGTGATCTAACGGAAATCTGCAACAGACTGAATGCAACACCACGCAAATGCCTTGGCTATAAAACGCCAGCAGAAGTCTTCCGGCAAAAACTGCTCGCACAGACACGGCGGGCAGGCTAGCTTTCAGATATCGCAAGTCGCGCTTCAGATGGAATCTACAGCCACGTTTCGACGGTGGCTGCTGGTGCATTCGCTGTTTTGTTTGTAGGGGCATTTTCCTTTTTATTTGGGGCTGAGATCGCTAAGTCAAAAAAACAAATGTCCGCCTATGAAGCCCATATCGATCGGGGTTTTCCCGCTTGGCTGGATGCACAAGCGATCAGGGCGCGAGCAGCAACGTTGAAACCGTCGGTTCCTGTGTGAAACTAACTGTGCCTTGCATCGACCGCTAGCCTTCACCGCTTTCTGTGGTAATTTGCAGCTGTTCGCCTACTCTTGTTGGGGAACGAGATCGTCCGGTGAATTTCTGATCGCGGTAGTTGTCGTACTAGCGGTTTTCAGTCCAGGCACATGCGTGGCGAGCGACAACGCCGGCTCAGTCGCTGAGACGGTGTTCGCTCCTCGAGTTCGGGAATGAATGATGAATGCAAATGGTCGTCTAGTCTTTGTAGCCTTGCTTGCCCTGGCGGTAGAGGGATGTGTGTCGAATACTGGAATCAAGCCGAATGTCGTGACCTACAACAATCAAGGCTCGATGGCAGTCGGCGCTCCCTCACCCACTTCGTCACTTCAACAGAAGGAAGGGCAATACTTCATTGAGTTCCGCTCCCGCTATGCCCTCACCTACGGCCACACTTTCGTGATTTTTGGCCGTCTGGACGAGGCGGGCCAAATGATCGATCCCGAAGTCTCCGGCCTTGCCCCGGCTACAGATAGTGTCGTTCCCTACATTCTTGGTCATTACATACCCGTGCCGGCTGAGACCGGGGAAAGCGACGGTGATCTGGACGACAGGTACAGGTCGGCGAGCTGGCGGGTCATGTTGAGCGAAGCCGAATACAATAAAGTCGTTGCCTACATACGCAAACTGAAGGCCAGTTCGCACTTTTGGCAAGCGACCACGTATAACTGCAATGCCTTCGTGGGCGACATTGCGCGGTCCATGGGCTATAAAGTGCCCGGCCACTTGCTGCGTCCGCAGCAGTACATAACCAAGCTTCGGGAGATGAATGGGGGGCCGAATGCGATTGGTTACACCGGGCCTGAGGGTTGAGAAGAGCGGTATCTGAGCACGCCACAAGCGCAAGGTCGAATTGTTTCGACGGGTCGCTTGGTGGGGGTGTGCAGACTCCCTTGGATCCCACCTCAACATTCTCTCCACGCTCGTGATCCAATACGTGTGACACGTCCGGTGATCGTGCTCATGGATCGCTTATTGGCGGCCAACCGACAAGGGGCCAGCGGCAGGCGGCAAGAACACTTTGCTCCAGCCGCTATCGCTTCGGTTGTCGAATAGAACTATCCTGTTTGGCGCTCCGCGGCGAACGCTACAGTCTAGCTGGGTCTGGACGGTCTGGATGACGAAATGTGGGCGGACAAAGTCGTCACTTTAGAACGCCGGTTAGGCTGGGTTGCGTCGAGAAAACCTCAGAGCTGCGAACCGATAGGGAGAATCGCATAAAATCCCGCAACGAATTGATCCCAGGACGAACCCGTGGGCTCATGATAGTAGATCCGCTGCGTCCCGTCCGGCCCGGTCTCCGTCCACGAGATCCGCTTGTCCTTGTCCAGCCGTACGGCATAGGTTTCTTCTCTTAAAACGCCTCTTAGGGCATTCGACGTCTTCCTGGTAAATTCAGGCGAGTCAACCAGAATGCCCATCTCCGTATTGATATTCACCGACCGGGGGTCCCAGTTGAACGAGCCGACGAACAGGTAACGATCGTCGATGGTAAATGCCTTGGCATGCAGACCCGATCGCGATTCCCCCCAATTGACGCCGCGCCGCGCTTCTTGATCTGCGTCAGGCCGAAGTTCGTAGAGGTGGACTCCACCTTCCAGAAGGGCCCGCCGGTCCTTTGCATAATGCGCATAGACGGGTTTCACGTCGGTCGATGCCAGCGAATTGGTTACAACCAAAACCTCGACGCCCCGCGCCTCAAGTTCCCCCAACCACTCTGTGCCGCGTTTGCGTGGCACGAAATATGCAGAAACGATCTCAACCTTTGATGTCGCACGGGCGAAATACTTTGCCAGTTGAGAGGCAAGAACCGCTTCCTTGTTGTCTTCACCGGCCGCTTTTGAAGGGGGGTCCGAGTACATTTTGGCGCGAACCCACGCGAGCTTCAGCGTCGATGGCGTTAAGTTCTGCTTCGCAGCCGCACGCACGACGCTGGCATATTCCGTCTCCCGGGCTTTCCCGATGATCTCGTCGAGGCGATCGCGCGCCTGGTCCAGACTAAACCCCTTCGGTTTGCCGACGACGGCGCGCGCAGGCACTGCAAACTTGCTGTTCCAGTACTCATCAAAGTTTGTCGAGACTTCGTCGACAACGGGTCCAGCAACCAGCAGATCAAGATCCGAATAGTTCAATTCCCTCTTGGCCAGGAAATACTCATCGCCGATATTGCGGCCACCGACGATCGACATGGCGTTGTCGGCGGTCATCGACTTGTTGTGCATCCGGCGGTTGATCCGCTTGAAGTCGGTGAGTCCGGCCGCGACAAGGCTCTGATCCCGCCAGAACGGGTTAAAGAGCCGGATTTCGATGTTTTTATGCGAGTCCAGAGCCGCAGTCACGGCATCATAGCTCTTAGTGTCCATGTCATCGAGCAATAGCCGCACCCGCACACCCCGATCCGCGGCTTGCAGCAAGCTCCACGCAAAGATTTTTCCGGTAGGATCATTGTGCACAAGGTAATACTGCGCATCGATCGTTTTTTCGGCGGCCGCTGCAAGCGCCAAGCGCGCCGCCAGAGCTTCTTCTCCGTTGCCGATCAGCCTGACCCCGGAGCGACCGTCCTTTGGATCGCCAAGCCTTTGGACAAGTTGTGTCAGCCGCGTGCTTGTCGGCTGCGCGGGCGAATATGACGGTGTTTGCTCGAATGTTCGCACGGTGTGCGAACATGCGGAGAGAAGAAACAAAGAGAGCCCCGCGGCCAAGACAAATGGTTTCATACTACGCCCCCTCCAGAACGCACCACGCCAACGTCTCTTAGCGGCTCGCAAAGCTGGACTTTGGCTGTGTCGCGCACTTTGCCGCTAGTAAAGATCGCAAGCAAGACGACAAAGGCCGGAAAATTAACTGCCAACGTAGGGTAAGACCCGATCGGAGGTACGCCCCTATCGGCGCACAATCACATCGTCGGACCGTGACGCCCATCGCCGCGGTTGACGAACCCCGTACCCGCCGTTGCTTTGAACCCAGTGGCGTTTTTTTGCCAAACAAGGTCCGATAATCAATATTTAATGGCTCGGCCTGTTTTGCGTGCGTCCTGCTTGGTATGCCGCTTATCCTGACGGCATGCAGCGTTGCTTTTCTGGTTGGCGGCGCGGCAATCCTGCTTTGTTTGTCGTGCTTCTGGGCGCGCCTGCTGGCGGGTGTCACGCGCCTGCTGACGTTGCTGGCCCTGCTCCGTCGCCCACGATATTGCAGGTAAACTGGCAAGAGATATCGCGATTATCGATGCGATGAACAAAGGCTTTAAATAAGGCATTTTAGTATCCTCCCTTAAAGGGGTTGGGGCGAGCCCGCTGGGGCGGTGTCCATCGTGCTGAACACGATAAAACGTGTACGCTCAGCTTTAAGACTAGGTTTTCCAAAAGCCCCGCTGCCGCGAGGTCTGCTGACAGCGGGCTTATTTGGGGCAATCATGGAAAAGAATTGGACGCCTTTTCCATGATTGCACAATACGCCCAGTATTCAGGATGACCAAGCGATAACAGCTTCGGCACCGCGTGCAGGTGGGCGTGGCAGGGCCCTCGCGCGTCACCGGCCGGGGGGCCGAAGCTGTGCTTCTTGTCCCAGTGGCACGCGCCCGACAAGTGCGGAACGCGAACGTCCAGCCCTCGGGCATCCCCCACCCATGCCGATCTGGTAGAAGCGCCCAGCGGCCGCACTACGGGCCGCCTGCAGGTCGTCTGTGCCTAGTAGTCTCACTTCATAAACTCCCGTGACAGGCGGCAAAGATGCCGATGGCGATGATCAGCATGACGATCCGAAAAACCGGGCCCATCGGGTGCGCTGGAGGACGTGTCGTCGCCTCCTCCGTCACCCGGGGCTCGCCGTCGCGGATGGCCTTGTTGCGGACACTCAGCGCGATCAGGCCGAACAGCGGGTTGATAATGGTCCAGACGACGACCGCGCCGACGCTCAGGGGCTTGCGGGGCTCAGAGGTGGTCATGTGGATCACCTCCGGCTCGATGCCGGTCGCCTGCTTCACGCGGCGCTGGTGGCCTTCGGCGGCGATCCGCGCCTTGAAGCCCCAAACGGAGGCCTTGAAGCCCGCCGCGTTCAGCTGCTCGATCAGCGCCCTGCGCGCCGGGTCCTTGAACGTTGGTCTTGATTGCGCAGCCCCTGAAGCGCAGGTCAGATTGGATGGCTCGGGTCATTTCGTCTCCTTGAAGATTGATGGTGGGGCCGCAGCCCCCGGGTTGGTCACTCGGTGCGCTTGGCCCCGTAGGCGTCGCGGGTGGCTTCGGTGTGAAGAAGTTTTCGCGCTGGCAGCACCCCAGCGCTTGCCGTCCTTCATCTGTTGGATGTGGGCACGTAAGACAGTCGATCCCTGTCTCGACTTTAACTACTGGCAGATAGCGCCGCGGCCTACCATAAGCACCGTGATGATCGTTTCGTGCTCGCATCACCTGTTCGAAATGAAATAGAGATATCGATTGCCCCGTTCCTCAACTGGAAAGGTTGTAGCTACGGCCAAATCTGCAAGTGGGTTGGCATCAAAGCGCAAAGCATTGGCTTTAATCGACAAACGTTGGGTGCCTCTAGCTGACAGAAACCAATTTGTGCCGCCAGGCAGTGACTGAGGCAACCAATCTTTGCTTGAACTCGCGCCAATGCTCCAACGGGCATTTGCCCGTCCAGCGACGGCAGGCATGGCTGAACGAAAAGCGCACGCCATTGCGGGCAGTTGATGGACATGGTCGCCGCAAGATATCGCCGCGGTCCCTGGCCTGAAAAGACCCAGGTGTGGCTATCGGGGCACTACCCATATGTTTCGCGATCCAAACGCCTAGCGCTTAACACTATCTGTGTTAGCCTCGAGTCGTTGGCCTACTACAACTTGATGAAAAGGATCTTCGAATGAACAGAGTTCTGATCACCGTCGTTGCCGTACTAACAGTGATAAGTTTAAGCGCCTGCGGATCAATCGGCAAAGGAAAAGCTCCTCCGCCAATGGCGGAACCGGCAGCAGCACCAGTCTATAAATAAAGGCTGCTGTTTCTGTGCTGTGGGAAGGTGATTCACCTTCCCATTTCCATCGATTGCAAGACACCGGCACTCTACGTGGTATCCGGTAGTAAATATCTAGCGCCGGTTGAGCACTGCGACACCTCATAGGGTTCCGCTCCCTCTGCCCGGTCAGACTCTGGTGCTTGGTGGACATGTGGATTTTGAAGTCAGGGAGATATCTCTTGTAAGCGAACGCCTTTGGCGGAGCTCGCCGCCCCATTTGTTTTTTAGACAGGCCGACCTCTTCGGCGTATGGTGTTTAAGCTGCATGTCAGGGGATTTGAATGCACATTGCTGCAATCAGGGACTTGGCCGCCAAGGTAAGCATCCTGCTCGTCTTGAGCATCGCTTTGTTGTGGGCATCTTTCACAACTTCGCAAGCGCAGAAGGCATTTGCGCCGCCTCCGCCCGGCAAGATTGAGGAACTGATCAAACTCCTGGATGATCCGGAAATCAAAGCCTGGATTACCACGAAGAATAACCCGCCGCCCGCCGCAGAAGTACCCGACACGCCAACAGCGACCAACTTTATGGTTTGGTCAAACGCCATTCGGGCGCATCTGCGCGGTATCGTACAAGCCATTCCAGCCGTGCCAGCCGAGTTTTCCCAAGCACGCTCCACGATCATGACCGAAATCAACGGTCGACGTCCGGGGGCGATCCTAGTGCTTTTTGCTGCGTTTGCCGGACTCGGCTTCGGGGCCGAATTTGCGTTCCGGCGGATTCTCGGCCGGGGAAGACGACCAATGGCGGAGTCGCCTGAGATTGAGGGTTCGCACGCGCGTCACCGTGTCATCGGTCGTTCGATTTTCACGGCCATTGCACCTTTGGTGGTCTTTGCCTTTGTCAGTGTTGGTGTCTTCCACGCCCTCACATGGCCGCCGCTCCTGGCCATGCTTGTCCTTCCCATGCTTGTCGCCCTCATCGCATGGCGTGTCATCATGCAAATGACAGCCATACTTCTTGGAACTGACCGCAGTCGAGTGAATGACAGCGGCGAAGTCCTCGCGCGCCTCATCCCCATGGACGACACGGGGGCGGCGTTCTGGTATCGCCGCGTTGCCTTCTTTGCAGGAATATTCTTCACAGGTTGGACCGTAGCCGCCATGATGACGGCGCTCAATTTTACCCCCAACGTCAAGAGCCTGATCCTCTATATATTCGGCGTTGGGCTGCTGGCGGTTGCCTTGGAAACCGTCTGGAACCGTCCGAAAGCCCCCATCGCTTCCCGTGTCTACCGCGTCAAGGAGTGGCTGCTCACATGTTATCTTTGCCTGCTCTGGCTGTTGTGGGTCGCGGGCACGGGCGGGGCATTGTGGGTCGGCATCTATGTGCTCATCCTGCCGCCGATTTTGAGGACGACAAGCACGATCGTGAAGTCGTTCTTCTCCGGTCCTGACGATACGACGGTCAAGCCCGGGAATCCGGTCTTGGAAGTGCTCATCGAGCGGACCGCGAGGGTGGTCATTATCGCGCTCGCCGCAGCTTGGCTCGCTGCTGTCGTTCGTTTCCGGGCAATCGGATTGATGGAGGACGAGGCTGCCAGCCGTATGATCCGCGGCGTACTGGGAGGCGTAGTCATTTTGCTTGCAGCGGATCTCATCTGGCATATGGTGAAGGGCTTCATCAATCAGCGCATCGAACGTGCGCGAATCGAAGGCGGCGATGAAGCAGCACTGGCCCGCAGCGGACGGCTCATGACACTGCTGCCGATCCTGCGCAATTTCCTCGCCGTGGCGATCGCCGCCATTGCAGTCATGATGGTTCTGTCGGGGCTTGGCGTGGCAATCGGCCCATTGATCGCGGGTGCGGGCATTTTCGGCGTCGCCATCGGCTTCGGTTCGCAATCGCTGGTCAAGGACATAATCAGCGGCATTTTCTACATGACCGATGATGCATTTCGGGTCGGAGAATATATTCAGAGCGGTAGCTACATGGGGACCGTTGAATCCTTCGGCATCCGCTCGGTCAAACTGCGCCACCATCGCGGTCCGATCTTCACCATTCCGTTCGGCACGCTGGGCGCGGTGCAGAATATGAGCCGGGATTGGGTCATCGACAAGTTCTTCATTTCGGTCAACTTCGACGTCGACCTCGTCAAGATCAAAAAATTGGTGAAGGGTGTCGGTGCGGAATTGCTAGAGGATGAGGAACTCGGCCCCTATATCATCGAAACGGTGAAGATGAAGGGCGTCGAGGCCTTTAGCGACTATGGCATCAAACTGAGCTTCGCCGTGATGACTAAGCCTGGCCACCAGTCCGCCATCCGGCGTCGCGCCTACGCGATGATCCGCGAAGCATTTGCGTTGAACGGCATCGGCTTTGCTTCCCCGACCGTGCAGGTCGCAGGCGGCGAGGATCACGCGGCAGGTGCCGTAGCGGCTGCATCCGATACCATCACACGCAAGAAGGCTGCTGAGGCCAAACTGAAATTGGTGGAAGGCGAAAGCTGAGCCAACGAGGGAGATCGTGTGCGAGGTGTTGCTGAAGACGAAGCTTCTGAACCTGGAACGTTTTCAGCCAACGGGGACATCAACAGGGTCTGGGAGGATCGAAAAATGAGCGTGTTCGTGGCCGAGATTTTAGGACGAGGAATAGTCGCTTTCGACGCGGCGACCGAAGACGATGCCAAGGCGCTTCTGTCGGACGAGGCGCTACGGCGGGATCTGCATGTGTTCCAAAACCAGGGCCGTTGCCTCTGGGACGGTTTCGCGGAAATCAATTTGCGTAAGGCGCTGCCGAAGGAAACCGAAATCTGGCAGGCCAGCCGCGCGAGGGCTGGCCAGTCGGGCGAGTTTGATGGTCACGAGGACTGGCGTATCTTCCTGCTTCCGGTTGTCGACCCTTCGAGATTCGATGATGACGACGATGATGACCGGGATGACGGCGACTAAGAGTTCAGGCGCTTACAACGGGGCGAAGCCGGCCTTGCTCAGGCCAGCGCCAAGCTGGTCAATGAGCGCGGACGTATATTGGCGCGCGGTCATATTGGAGCGAAACGTCGTCCAGAACTGATCGCGCCGTTGCTTCAGACGGCTGGCAGCCTCACGGGAGGCCGTCGCATTTCCTAGTTGTCCCGCCGCGGCGAGACGCAACCATTGCCCAAGGTTGGGTTGGCCAGCTCACGGCATAGTTCGATTGCGTTTATCACCCCGTGCGCGCCGGCGAAGCGGATTGCCAGGCGCGTGACAAGACTACGGCGGATTTCGACTTCGGGCCTCTGGTCGAGGACAATCTGCTCGATGCCCGACCGCAACGATTCTCCCGTCACAGGATTGACTATTTGCCACCAGACCGAGCGGGCGGCATCGCCGTCAGCTTCACTGTGGTCTTGGTCCTATGATCCTGATGAAATGAACCAACTGAAAATATTGAAAACTATCCGGAAGCGCAGCGCGCCCGCGCATTGGCATCGGCAAAATTGCAGGTTGCGCTGCGGCTGGCAGCGCAATTTACGTCGGGCTATTTCCTCGGTAAAGATTGCGTAGTTTCCCGGCGAGCTTAGGTGGGAAGCCCGATTGTGGCCGAAAGCGGCGGCATCCAATGATGCGATTGCCGTGGCGGCGGTTGATCCATCCTCCTCAGTGTCTTTGTGATATGTTTCGGCCATGAAAGAATCGCGCAAGGCACAGATCATACTTCGGGCGACGTTCTACAACGGCTTGGCCATTACCCTGTTCGCTGTCGCCGGACTCGGTTCTTATTTCTTTTTTGCCAGGTTCAGTCACGATCGATTATGGGGCCTTGTCATCCTAGCCTCGGCGCTGCTCGTCAGCATTGTTCTGCATCAAATAGGCTACCGGCATCTGCGCAGGCTGGACGAGGATTAGATGGGCGGGACTTCCGGCTCAACCCGCTACTTACGCTGGTTGATCGCAATTACTCAATCGCGTTCCTTTGCCCGCGGTGTGGCAGGACAGTGGCTTTGCAGTGCGATGGACAATCGCCATTGTTGGAACTGCTCGTTTATCCAACAGTAACCTTAAGTCGAAATGGCTGTTGATCAGTAGCAACTCGGTTATTGATTGTCCCTTGACGTTTGTCGCAAGCGAACGTCTCGACCCAGCCCTGCAGAGTCCACAAGCCATGCGGGCTGGGTCTTTTCCTTCCCCTTCGAAAAGGAACTATTCCGGCCCGCCTCAGGGGAACTCCTGATTGTCGCCTGCCCCATCGGAGCGTAAATTATCGGGGTACTCTGGTGGAAGTTCCTGAAAAAGCCAGCCATGAAGACCACGGCCTGCTGAACTGGCCATCCTGCCTTCAGCGAAAATGGCAACCCTGTAGGGGAGTTTTAATTATGCCTAAATTAGAGCCTCTAATTACTGCAGCGGTGATTGCAATTTCCTTTTTAAGTTTTTCAGAAATATCATTCGCGGCTCAGCAAGCGCAACAGCGCCAACAAGCGCGTGACGTTCGCCAACAAGCTCGCCCCGAAGCTCGACAAACGAAGCAAGATTGTCGTGCGGCCAACCAGAAGAGCAACGCTGCGTGCCGTCAAGACAAGCAACATACTAAGCAGGACGCTCGTAAGACGGGCCGAAACATAAAGTATTGAGGTGGAGGCTCGGCATTCAGTCGAGCCTTTTTTGATAGCCGGATCACGCATTGGTCTAACAAACCATGGAGACGGGGTAGTCGTTAGCGCAGTTGACGACGACCACCATACAAATTTCAGCAATTAAACAAGGTGCAACGGGCACCCACAAAGGGGAACATTCATGCGAAACTTCCTGACACTCATCGCGGCTACGACGATAACAGTTTCGTCTGCGATAGCAGCTAACGCACAAAGCCAAAATCCCCTCCCTAAGGCGAGCGATGTGCTCGTCCGATATGGGAAGGACATCGACGGCTGGACCATCTATACAAATCAAACTCGCGGAGATTGTTTGATCGTGCGCGACTTTGGCCAAGGATCGGTGCAAATGGGCGTTACCGCAAATCAGGAGGTCGGATATCTCGGCGTGTTCACGAAGGCGGATATCGGCCTTAAGAACGGGAACACGACGGACATCTTCGTCGCTCTCGACCGCAATCTTTACAAGGGTGTCGCTACCAGCACGAGTGGTGAACTCAAAGGCGGACTTTCTGGCGGCTACATCTTGACAGACGACCCGAAGTTCAAGCGAGACGTAGCAAAGAAATATGAAATGACCGTGTTTCCCGAGACCAAGGGGACCTTCGTCGTCGATCTGAAGGGGACTTTCAAGGCAATGGCAGCGGGAAAAAAGTGTCTCAAGCATTGACCGGGCGCTCGTAGCGAGCACTGGCGCAAAAGACCCGCCGTTGGGGTTCAAGCACAACGACGGGTAGGGGTAACCAATCGGGACGGGTATGGACACGATTGGACAATTAATTATGTCGCAAAAGAGGCCTTGCCACAATCGGGACTTTCCCTAGGTAACAAGGTCACTTTGTCAACCCAAGGCCCACCTTCGTGCATTTGATTTTTCCCTGCGACAGGGCAAACCGGCCCAGTCGACTCGAAGGGCTTTAACCATTGGAAACAGCAACCCCGACCGCCGGATCCATTTGGTCCGTACTGCCTCGACAAACATAGCGTAGCAAGCTGCTCACGATGGATGTATGGTCTGTTCTGCAAGAGAACAGCCGAGTCGTTAAACCGCGCATGGGTTCGAAAGGCGATGGATGACCGAGACGTCCAGCCGAGATCGCCATGAAAACATCCCGAAGTCCCGGCACCGCCGGCTCATCAAAATGGACCCGCCTAAATGAACGCGACCATAAATACGTTCGTCCTCGTCTTGGCATCGATCTTTCCGGTGGTCAATCCGCCAGGTTCCGCACTCGTCTTCCTCGGGTTGACCCGTGGTGCAACACCTGAGATCCGCGCTGTCCTTGCGCGCCGGATCGCGTTGAACTCGTTCGTCCTCCTGGTCTGTTCGTTCTTGCTTGGCGCGCTCATCCTCCAGTTTTACGGGATTTCAATTCCCATACTTCGCGTCGCTGGCGGGTTCATTGTCGCTGTCTCAGGTTGGAAACTTCTTAATGAAGGAAGCAAGAAGGAACTGGAAGCGCCGGCAGGCGGAGTTCCGCGCACCAATCTGCTGGATCAGGCCTTCTATCCCCTGACCCTCCCACTCACGACAGGGCCAGGCTCCATGGCCGTGGTGATCAGCATCGGGCTTTCGGAGGCGACGGTTACGGGTCCTGCCGAAAGGCTCATATTCGTCATGGCAAGCGTCGTCGCCATAGCCGTTCTGGCATTGACCATCCTGCTTTGCTTCAGCTATGCGGATCGCAGCCAAAGGATTCTGGGCCCTGGCGGCACCGATATCGCCGTGCGGCTTTCGGCATTCATTCTGTTTTGCCTCGGCTTGCAGATCTTCTGGTCGGGCGGAAGCGAGTTGTTGAGATCCCTTCTCTACGCAGGTTCTCCTCCGCCGCTACCCACGCCGTAGTCGGCAACAGGGCAAGTCGAATTTAGCCGGCTATGACCCCCACGATCACCGTTCCCCAGGTTGTAAGCAGGATATGTCCAATGGGGACCGCTGGTGTATAGCCGAGCACGGCAACCGGACTCCCCGACCGGTCCTGCACAGCTGCCATGCCGGCGGTCATTGTCTGCGCTCCTGCCAGCCCGCCGAGGAGCAGTATGGGGTTCATGCCGAGCAGGTAGCGCCCAACGTAGAGTCCTACGAACATGGGCATCAGGGTAACGACCATGCCGCCGAACAGCAGGCCTACGCCCGCCTCCGCGATGGCTGAGAAGAAGATGGGGCCGGCATGGAGGCCGGTCATTGCCACGAAGGCGGCAAGACCAAGTGCCGTCATCAGCGAGACGGCTCCGTCCGGTATGCGGCCAAAGAGCGGAAAGCGCGTGCGCATATGCCCCACGACGAGCCCCGCCAGCAACGTTCCCACGCTGGTGCTCAAAGAGATTCGCATATCCCCGATAGGAAAGGTGACGAGAACGCCGACAAGCCCTCCAAGGAAGATTGCGAGGCCGAGAACGAAGAAGTCGGTCGAGGCCGTTGGTGTGATAGTGACACCTACCCGCTTGGCGGCGCGCGAGACGACAGCCTCCGGCCCCACCAACCGCAGAACGTCGCCGCGCTGCACCAAGATCCCAGGTGCAAGCGGAAGGTTCTGGCTCCCGCGCGTGATGGCTCGTAGATAGAGGCTGCGGGTCCAGTCTTCCTTGGCCGCGTCCGCGATACTCCGGCCGTCAAGGTCGCGGCTTGTTACAAGGACGTCGGCGACTGACACTGGGATATCCAGGAGTTCGCGATCCTCTACCTCGGCGGCACGCTGACCGAGCAACTCCACCAGGGTCTCTCGCCTGCCGGACACCGCGACCACATCCTCTGGGCTCAAGACGAACTCCGGGCTTGCCTCAATAACTCGCTCGCCGCGTCGCACGCGCTGGATGAACAGCCGGTGCTCCGGAAATTTAGCCTCAGCTGCAGCTACGGATAGTCCTGCGATTGGCGCGCCCTCCGCGATCCGGTAGGCGCGCAACTCGAACCTATGCCAAGCGGACGCGACCCCCGCCGCCGTCCGCGTAATGCCGAGCTCGTGCTCCAGCTTAAGCGCCTCGGCTGCCAGGTCGATGCCAAGCAATTTTGGGCCCAGCACACTGCAGAACAAAATGACGCCAACGGCGCCAAAGACGTAGCAGACCGCGTCGGCCACCGCGACATGTGCGACCAGCCGGGCACGCTCATCCTCCATAAGCGGGAGCGCGTTGATGGCTTCAGTCGCCGTGCCCATCGCCGGACTCTCTGTGAGAGCGCCCGACACGAGTCCCGCAGCAAAGCCCGGATCAAGCCCCAGGGCCTTGGCGATGACGATGGCAGTCAGCAGCCCTGTCACACACACCACCACGGCGAGCAGTACGGGCTTCAACCCGTCTCGTTTGAGGGCCTGCAGGAACTGCGGCCCGACCGAATAGCCAATGCCAAAAAGAAACAGAAGGAACAGCAACGACTTCGCCATGCCGGCAATCGGAACGTGGGCGAATTGACCGATCAAAATACCGGCGAAGAGGGAGCCGGTAACAGGCCCAAGGCCGAAGCCTCTGACCTTCACGCCACCGATCAAGTAGCCGATGCTGATCGCAAGAAACACGGCGAGCTCCGGATACTTGACTAGGAATTGCTCGAACCAAACCATAGCCCATCTCCCCGCGACGACCTTCGCGCTTGAACACGATCAGCTCAGTATCAAGGCGCCGTGGAAAACGCGTTCAACGCTTCGCTTTTGCAGCGATCGCATTCAGGTGGCATTAGTTTGAGGGCCTTGGCTTTCCCGTACCGTGGATTTCCTTCACATCAAGTTTTCGCAGTGGATCGTCTCTTGGGTCAGCACCTTGCCCGACAAAGGTTGCCGCGGCTGCTATCTCAAGGCCGATTGTCCACACCAAGCATGCGAGCCGTCGAGACAAAAAGAAAGTACGTTACAGTAACGACAAGAGGTGAGGCTCCATCATAGGTAGGCCAGGCTGTCTTTTGTTTAAGCTTCCGGTGGAATGCGGCATAGTGTGGCCCTTCAGTGACAGCAATGACAACCCTGTCGTGGTATTTCTTATCGAGGTTGGGGGATGGCTGCGAAATTCATTGAAACTGCAGTACTCGAACCTACTCGAACGTTGGCAAATAGAAGCGCCGATGGGGGACCGCATGGTTGTTCGAACTCTTCTTCTAGCCTCTGCTGGAGCAATTATTGCCGTATCGGCAGCGCATGCTGCGGATGCGGTGGTTGTGGCTGAACCCGAACCGGTCGAGTATGTCCGGGTCTGCGATGCCTATGGCGCGGGCTTCTTCTATATCCCCGGCACGGAAACCTGCCTGAAATTTGGTGGCTATCTGCGTTTTGAAGTGGCTGGTGGCGACAATGTCTACACCGGCAGTCATGTCGGCGGTGAGAACGACACGTGGTACGCCCGCACGCGTGCCGAGCTGCGTTTCGATGCGCGCTCCGAAACCGAACTCGGCACTTTGCGCTCCTACATCGATAGCCGGTTCCAATACACCAATGGCGAAGATGCCGGCGGCATCCTTCATCAGGCCTTCATCGAGCTCGGCGGTTTTCAGATCGGCGTCAATGATGTCATCTTCGGTTCTTGGCTGAACTATGCGGGCAACATCATCAGGGACGACGTCATCCAGTACGGTGCCGACAGCATGTCCAGCAACGCAATCAGCTATACGTACAAGGCCGGTAACGGATTTTCTGCCATCATTGCGGCCGAGCAAGGTTCGGAGACGAATGGTTATGACTATGTCATCGAAGACTATATGCCCCACGTTCTCGCCGGCGTGAAGTATGAACAGTCTTGGGGGAAAATCGCCGGGGTCATTGGTTATGACTCGGTGCAGGAAGACATCGGGGTCAAAGCGCGGTTGGACGTCAATTTTACCGACACGCTATCCGCCTGGATAATGGGCGGCTATCAGTCCGACTACGACGAGGACTCGTTCATCACCAATCAAAATCGCAACTGGTACGGACCATGGGAAGGCGACTGGGCCGCGTGGGGCGGGTTTGCTGCCAAGGTCACCGACAAGGCGACGATCAATGCGCAAGCTGCCTATGAGGAACAAGGGACCTGGGCGCTTGCCCTCAACGTCAATTACGAGCTCGTTCCGGGATTGATGATTAGGCCGGAAGTCAACTACACCAAGTTCGGCGGCGCACGCAAAGAGGAAGCCCTCCTCGACAGTGGAGAGGATGACGCCGTCGGGGGTATTGTGCGCTTCCAACGCAATTTCTAAGTGCAGGGCGTGGATAGGACGCCGGGATGGTGTGTTGCAACCGCCATGTCCTTTCCATCGCCCCTCCGCGTCCCGCGGCGAAAATGGCAAACGCAGACAATAAGGCCTACTGCATCGCGTGCGACAACGACGGATCTTGTTGCTCAACTGGCATAGGCAGCGTTGCTCTCGGTTCACAGCCTCCGCAATTATAAACGCCAGCGGCGCAGCGCCGAGCCACACCGACAATGTCGTCCGGCGTGAGTTGACGCCCGATCTTGGCCTCAGCTGTCGCCACGTGAGCGGATTGAGTGACCCTGCCCCAAGGCCTGAAAATATACGGACAGTTGGATGTGCCGAAGCGGTTTGGTCTTTGCCCACCGATGTTCAGCCCGAGCCTGATTGAGTTGTTCGCTTTCACCGCCTCTTAGCCAACGGCAAGCAGACATTATAGGCGTCGGACGTAACGAGTATCCCGGGATCCCAGTCCATCGCGTTTGGTCGTTTGAAGCGAAGTCAGAAGCTGATTTCTATTCATGTCCAAGCTTCCAGACAATAGACCAAGTAGTCCTCTCCTTGATTCTGCTCGACGCTCAGCCGTCACACCAAGGGGCATTTTGCATTTTGTTGCGATGGCCGGAGCCTTGACCACTCATCGCCAAAGCATCCGTATCGTCCGAAGCAAGCTGTCAAGACAAGATCATCGCGAAGTAGCCAAACACCGTGAGCAGGATCCCTGAAACCGCATAGCCGACGGGGAACCCGATCCAGGGTACATTCGATTGGATTTCAACTGCTGCCTCTCGGCAAGGCCCGCTGTGACTGCGTGCGCCGGCCACAGCGCCCATAAGGATCGCCGGGTTCATTTTGAATATGTGGAACCCGATGGCCCAGACTATGACTGGCGGAACCGAGCATGCAACGAAGCCAACGAGGAAAATCTTGAGCGCGAGCGCCCCCGTCAGCTGGGAAAGGAGCGAGTTGCCGGCATTGATACCAACGATGGCGACAAACACGACAAGGCCAAGATCCTCCAGGATATTGCGCGCTGCCGACGGTGTATTGCCGAAAAAGCGCAAACGGGATGCCAGGGACGACACGATCACGCCCGAGACCAACAGGCCGCCGGCATTGCCCAGTCCAATCGATGCCCCAAACGCCGGGAACTGGATTGCACCAATCAGCAGTCCCAAAATCATGCCGAGCGAAAGTGTCAGAAGGTCGGTCGCGGTGGAAGGCCTTATCACCCGTCCGAACAGTGCTCCGACTTTCGTGACCGCCTCCTTCAGTCCGACCACGGTCACGACGTCCATCCGCTGCAATTTGGTGTCGTTGCCGATGGGGAGCCGCACACCGCCTCGTTCGAGCCCGGTTACCTGCAGCTGATCGACGCCCGGCAGCTCTCGCCACTCACTGCGTGTCCTTTTGACAATTTCTCCGTTGGTGACGAGAATCTCCGCCGTGTCGAGAGGAATGTCTAGAGCAACTTTGTCTGCGACCTCCGGTCCGATCAAGCCCATCTTGTCGGAGAGCGTCTCCCGCCGGCCACCAAGCGCGATGACGTCGCCAAGTTGGAGTGAAAGCGTTCCCGTGAGTTCTTGAGGCGCACCGCCCCGCACCACGTTTACCACACGATACTCCGGATTCTCGTGCAGCAGGTCACGCACTGTGCGCCCTTTCCAGGCCGCGTTCTCGAGCCGATAGGCGCGCAATCCTCCGGTCGTCCACCCGGACAGCATCGGCGCGTCGCCGCTCGCCACCCCGTGCTCCGCCTCGTAGGCGCGTGCTGCGGCACGGGCATCGACGCCCCACCATTTGGGCAGATACTTGGTGATCAATATGATGCCGACCGTTCCCCAGATGTAGGTGATGCCGTAAGAGAGCGCAATCATCGCGCTCGCCTGCTCGGGTGTCGTGCCGGCCGGCAGAGCCATCGCTCCTGAAGTCACGGCTTGTTCGGCCGATCCAATCGCCGCGGACATGGTCTGAGAGCCGGCCAGCATTCCGCCTGCGGTTCCCAACGGTAGATCCAAGATAATTGCGCCGAGCACGACGATCGTCAGTCCCACGATACAACTGACGAACGCCAATACGGTGAATTTGATCCCGTCCCCGCCCAAGCTGTTCATGAACGACGGTCCGACCCGCAGTCCAACGCCGTACATGAACAGGTAGTAAAACATGCTCTTCGTAAAATTGTTCAACTCCAATTTCACGCCATAAATCGATCCGACGACGGCGAGCCCGCAGCCGACGATTATGGCAGCCGCCACCATGCCGAGCCCGTAGCCCATCACGCTCTGCCGTCCTATCCAAACCGCGAGCCCTACGGTCAGGAAGAGCAGCATGAAGGGGTTGGCATTGAGAAACTCGAAGAATGTTTGCATGTCGCTTTCCCCTTTAGCGTTTTGACTTGGCGGAGATGACATCGGGCCTCAACAGCTTCAGCCCGCGCGCTTTCTCGTAGCCGTGAATCTCCTTCACATCGAGTTTGCGCATAAATTCGATGGTCTCTTGTGTGATCACCTGGCCGGGCACCATGATCGGGAAGCCGGGTGGATAAGGAATGACGAAATTGGCGGAGACCATTTCCGGCCCTTCTCGAAGCCGGCGGTCGCATTCGCCTCCGTGCAGGGTCACGTATTCGCAACCCGCAGCGTCGTAGGCACCGTAGAAGGCGGTGCGCATGTCTCCCTCCGGCGTAGACCGTCCCGCGTCCTGACGGAACGCCTCATGGAAGTGACTGAAGTTCGGCAGGTCCGGCACATCGGTCATCAAAGACTTCACGCGGGCTGCAAAAGCGTCCTGCTCTCCGCTGCCTCCGTGGGCCAGGCGCGTCTCGATAGCGTTGCAAATCTCCAGCAGGACGCGGAGCAACTGCGCGATGTCGCTGCGCGTATTGTTGATGTTGGATTGCAAAAGGACCGAATTGCGCGAGGTTTTGTTGAGCTGGATGTCGTATGTATTGGCGAGCAACGCCTTGAACTCGGTTCCGTCGAAACCTGCCGTTCCGCATACCAACGTCATCCGGGTGGGGTCGAGGCAGAACTCGTCTTCGTGCATGCTGCGGACCTGCTCGGCCCACGTCGTGCCTGGAGCCAGGAAATCCACGAACCCGCTGTTGCGGTATTCTGCCGGAACCATGCCATCGGCACCGAGCACCTTGAAATACTTCGAGATCAAGGGATGGGAGTTGATCTCGCGCCGAATGGAGAGCGATATCTCGATCGCGTTCAGCACGAGGCCGTAGCCTTCCAGCTCCATCTGCCGCCGCGCCACGTCCAGACTGCCGATCAGTTGCTGGTTCGGACTGGTCGAGGCATGGGTGAAAACTGCCTCATGGAACTGGGATTCGACTGTGTGGAAGTCGACGTCCTTGACGAGCACCATAGAGCCTTGACGCAGCGCCGACATCGATTTGTGCGTAGAATGGGTCTGATAGACGCGAACCCGCACCTTACGCGGGTCGGGGATCAGCCGCGTCTCCAGCAACTTATCGGCCGAAGGGTCCGAACCAAGCTCGTCCTGTTGCTTCTCGTATGCCTTGATCGAGGCGGGATCGTGTATCCAAGCGCCGATGGCCGACGCTGCGCCCATCGCGGTTCTGGGACGCAATATGGGCGAAAAACGCGCAAAACCGAACCATGCCTCATCCCAGAGGAACACGAGGTCCGGCTTGATGGCGAGGCATTCCTCCATGACGCGGCGCGTGTTGTAGATGTGGCCGTCGAAGGTGCAGTTGGTCAGGTCCACCATCTTGACCCGATCGAGTCTGCCCTCCGCCTTAAGATCCAGAAGCGCTTTTTTTATGCTGGAGAGAGGCACTGCGCCGTACATCGAGTATTCGGTCATCGGAAATGCGTCGACATAGAGCGGTTGCCCGCCCGCAAGCACCAAGCCGTAGTGATGGGATTTATGGCAATTGCGGTCGAGGATGACGATGTCACCCGGGGCCACAATCGCCTGGTGCACCATTTTGTTCGACGTGCTGGTTCCGTTGGTCACAAAGAACGCGTGGTCTGCCCCGAAAGCGCGCGCGGCCATCTCCTGTGAACGTTTGATATTGCCCGTCGGCTCAAGCAGGCTGTCGAGACCGCCAGTTGTCGCACTGCTTTCTGCAAGAAACAGATTGATGCCGTAGAACTCGCCCATATCGCGGATCCAGTCGGACTTGAACACTGACTTGCCACGGGCGATGGGAAGCGCATGGAAGGTGCTGATTGGCCGCCGGGCGTATTTCTTCAAATTGTCGAAGAAAGGGGTTTCGAAGCGCCGCTGAATGCCTTCGAGCACGGATAGATGGAGTTCCAACGGCTCCTCGATGGCATAAAGCACCCGACGTATGGAAGCGGCCCGCGGATCGCCGGCCAAGCTCTCCACCCGGCGATCCGAGAGCAGATAGACGTCGAGTTCCGGCCGCAAGCGCTTCAGCGAATTGGCCAACAGCAGCGACAGATCGGCGTCTTCCCTTCTCGCTTCCTCGGGCACGAGGTTGGCCAGGACACTCCGCAGCACGGGAGCGGGGTGGCGCGAGGTATAGGTGAAGCCCTCGAAAATGGTTACGGCGGCAATATAGGGATTTATGATGGCGGCGCAGATTGCATCCTCGAAACTTTCCACCGCGACCATTTCGTAGATGAACGCGTCCTCCGGCCGGCGCAACTTCCGCATCTCCGCGATTTGATAGACGGCGTGCGTGGTGGCACCGGGTGCGACCATCAGCATCTCGAAATAGGGACGCCTTGCCTCCCTGCCGCCCAGCGTCGGCGGCAGAACGTCGGCGGGCGAGTCGGCAACGTCGTCGGCAGTACCCCACTCGGCTGCGTCATATTTGAAGTCGCGTGTGACAATGGCGGCAGAGACACGCCGCACCATCTCGGTGAAGCCAACAGCATCGCCGCCCTGCAACTTGTCGCGCAGCGCCGCCATCAGTCCGGGGCCGGGAAACGCATGGAACTCCTCGATGGGCCCCAACTCTGCAAAAGCCGCTTCAACCGCCGCCTTGTCGGACCGCCCGCTCGACCACGCCCGCGAAGCGCCCACGATATCACGCCAGCGATCCGCACGTGCTGCCGGCATTGAAAAGAAATGGTCGATTCGGTGTTCGGATGTCTTGGCTTTTATCGTCATCACCTGTCTCCTTGACTCGGGTGTCGATCTCTCGACGTCATCCAGCCGGACACCTTCATGAGGTGTCGCACAGTCGTGTAGCGAAATTCAGATTGCGATCATGGGTTCTGCCTGCGGCAATGGGCAAGTATGTTACTGTATTCAACACCCCCAACGGATGACCGATACTAATGCCAATTGCACGTCTGCAAGTCTCAGGCCCACGTATTCGTGCCGGCGGAGACGATAATACTGGCTGGGTGATGAAGACATGTTTGCGCGGAAAATGGTGAATTTTGCAACGATTTCAGCAGCTAGCCTCGAAGGGATCCGACTGCGGCTCGGCAGATTCTTCTTGTCGTGGACACCGTTTTCGGTCCCACCCCGCCCGATGGGCATTCGCAATTGCCTACATCCCACCCGGCACCTTCGCGAGGGTCTGCAACAACACCAGGCGATGTATAATACATGGTGTTACACTGTCGATTGGCAGAACGTTGCCCACGCTTCAAGGCAACAAGCGGTGAATTTATTTGCGTTTCCAAGGGAGCTCCAGTTCGTTCAGGGTGTGCGGTCAGCGACCTACCCGGAACAACGATTTTGCCCATCCATGATTGCCCATGCGGAATGCACCTTGCTTTTTATGGCGATGCAGGAGGAGCTCGAGGAGCGCCGTATCGAGCTTTGTTGAAACGAAACGCATTCGCGGTAAATTGCAAGGGAGCGGGGGAAGCGCGTCATGCACTTCAGCCCAACGATTGGCGCGCTACCCGGTGTCGTTTTGCCCCCGATTTGATCGCGTAGCGGAACTTAGAAATTGCGTTGGAAGCGAACGATACCCCCGACCGCATCGTCCTCTCCGCTTTCGAGGAGGGCTTCCTCTTTGCGTGCGCCGCCAAACTTGGTGTAGTTGATTTCCGGTCTGATTACGAAACCGGAACGAGCTCGTAATTCACGTTGAGGGCAAGCGCCCAGATCCCTTGTTCCTCATAGGCAGCTTGCGCATTGATGGTCGCCTTGTCGGTGACCTTGGCAGCAAACCCGCCCCACGCGGCCCAGTCGCCTTCCCATGGTCCGTACCAGTTGCGATTTTGATTGGTGATGAACGAGTCCTCGTCGTAGTCGGACTGATAGCCGCCCATTATCCAGGCGGATAGCGTGTCGGTAAAATTGACGTCCAACCGCGCTTTGACCCCGATGTCTTCCTGCACCGAGTCATAACCAATGACCCCGGCGATTTGGCAATCCTCAGGCCGCCACCACCATGCCCCACTCTCGACCCTCCGCCGCCCAGGCTCATTGGGGCTGGCGGGACAACTAAGTCGATGGAAAAAACAATGGGCACTGGCGTGCCGGAATTCCCGTAACATCGGGTATGCTACATGTATTCCGTCTCCAGCTGGCTACGTGGCTGGAAGGTCGTAGGTGGCGATTGTCGAACATGCCCGCACGCAACTGCCCGGATTTACCGCGGGCTTAGGTTCCGGTTTAAGCGCACCGGCCAGTGCTTTGACTGTATGTTACCGTAAGATACTCCCCAAATATGCTTGGATCTGCGATAGTCGTTGTGTCTCTCCGCTGCTCATGGAAAGGAGCCCTGTTCGATGGACGTTCGCCTGATGGCGGCCAAACTGCGCTTTCCTTCCCGAAGTCGGGCGATCGAGGAGCGGGCCGCCCGGGACGAAGAGTTTCGTGATCTTTGCACGGACTTCCGTGATGCACAGGCGGCACAGCTGCACTGGGAGCGGTCGACGGAACCGGAGCGCGATGAACGCAGCGCCGAATACCTGGCCTTGGTGGATGACCTGGCGAGGGAGATCGCAAGCGCTCTCGATAAGGCTAAAATCATTCCCTTCCATAAGCGCTGGCCAAAACCGCTCCGGTAGATCTTCCGGACCGTCTGCCAGAAAGAAACCGCTTACGCGTCCCCGGCCACGTAAAATACAGTAGTTTACATGACTTCGATGCCCTGACGTGCAAGTGATTATATCGGTGGAGCAGTAAGTGTTTCCGCAACGCTGACAGGGCGGCGTGCCGGTCATTAAATTTTGGCCGGACATGGCTGGCGCTGACGATTGGTGATCGCGCGCGGCAACAATATCGAAGGGATGAGAAAATGGCCGATACACTGCATCCGGCAGCAATCGAACATCTCCCGGGCTTCGTCACGGGACCAGGCGAAAGCGATTGGTTGTTCACCGCCGTCGCCGTGTTCCTTTTGGCCGCCGTTCTCATGATCGGAAATTTTTACTTTCAGGTTCATGCCCTGCCGGAACAAATGGCGCATCGGACCAAGAAAGTGCAAATGGAGATCGTCGCCGTCCTGGCGCTGATTTCCCTCTTCACGCACAACCACATCTTCTGGATTGCCGGCCTGTTGCTGGCATTTATCGATCTGCCGGATTTCTCCACGCCGATGAGTTCGATGGCCCAGTCGCTTGAAAGGCTGTCGGGACGAACCCCTGCCGTTGAGGATCCGGTGGTCGTCACGCTGTTGCCTAAACCTAAGCCGGATACTGTCGGTGGGGGCATCTGATCGATGTTCGAGCTTCTTCTCTGTTCCCTGCTCACGGTGTTCCCGGATTATCTCTATCGCCGCTACGCCCAGGGGAAGCGGATAGGACGCGAGATCACTCTTTTCACGGTTTGGTATGAATTGCGCTGGGGCATCACTGCGTGCTTGCTGCTGACGGTCTCGTTGATCACGCTGGTGTTTTACTACCACCCCTCGACCAAGAATGTGACCGCGATATTCCGCACCGTTACCATTCTGCCCGAGACTGTCGGCCGTGTTGCCGAAGTGTTCGTCGGCGTGAATTCCAAGGTCCGAACAGGCGACCCTCTCTTCAGGCTCGACAGTTCCGAACAGGAGGCAGCGCACGAAACGGCCCAGCGCCAAATCGACGAAACTGTTGCCGAGACCGCCGTGGCACAAACCGAACTGGCCGCAGCGGACGGGCTTATCCAACAGGCGCAAGGCGCATACCAGCAGGCGCTGGACGAACTCGCAACCAGGCAGGAGCTCTTGCGGCGCAATGCGGACGTCTCGGTTCGGGAGGTTGAGCGCTTGCAGATCACCGCCGACGGCCGGAAGGGTACGCGCGACGCCGCCGTCGCCAACAAACGGACCATCGAGACCAAGCTTTCTTCTCTACTTCCCGCCCAGAAGGCGAGTGCGGAAGCAGCTCTCAAACAAGCACAGGTCGAGCTCGACAAAACCCTCGTTCGCGCCGGCGTCGCGGGAACCGTCCAACAGTTCACGCTCCGACGCGGCGATGTCGTCAACACAATGATACGCCCCGCAGGAATCCTTGTCCCCGAAGGAGCCGGACGGGCAAGGCTGGTTGCCGGCTTCGGCCAGATCGAGGCGCAGGTGATGAAAAAAGGCATGATTGCGGAGGCCACGTGTATTGGGATGCCGTTCACCATCATTCCCATGGTCGTGACCGAAGTCCAGGACGTCATTGCGGCGGGGCAACTGCGGCCAACGGACCAGCTGCTCGATGTGGGGCAGATTGTGCAAGGAGGATCGCTCACCGTCTTCCTCGAACCTCTTTTCCCGGGTCAGCTGGACGGGTTGCCCCCAGGCAGCAGCTGCATCGCCAACGCGTACACCAACAACCATGACGCGCTCGCCGCGCAGGATATCGGCACGTCGCGCTGGGTTTTCCTGCACGTCGTCGACACCGTCGCGATCGTGCATGCGATGATCCTTCGGATGCAGGCGATAATGCTGCCGGTCCAGACGCTCGTACTCGGCGGCCACTAACACTGGTCGATATTGGAAGTCAGGAGAGCACGTCTCGTACGCAAGTTGGCCCTTATGGGATGAATGCGCATCGCTGCAATCATTCGCCCTCGACCGCTTCTCCATGGCGGACGCGGGCTGTCTACTGGCCCGAATGTCACTGCGAGCTATGTAGTGTCACCTGTAACATACCCGATGTTACAGGTTTTTCGGTTCCACAGCGCGTAGGGTAAATCAGGATTGGCGATCGCGTTCCTGATCGAAAGAAGCGTTATCAATGCGTATCCAAGGGAGTGCGGATCGGGTGGATATCCGACGCACGTGTGATAACCACGGGAGGGCAGAATTCGATGACTATCAAAGCTTGGAAATCTATACGATCCACTGCCACCGTCCTTACATCGGCCGCGCTGACGCTGATCATAGCGTCCGGGACATTCCCAGGCGCTTCGGCCGGCGAGGCCGACGCCAAGATGATACTTAAGGCGATGTCCGATTATGTGGCGGAGCAAAAGGCCATTTCATTCGCCTACGACACCAATTTCGAGGTCGTCACCAAGGACCACCAGAAGCTGCTGCTGGCAAGCTCGGGCAAAGTGGAAATAGGCCGCCCCGACAAGTTTCGCGCCACGCGTTCCGGAGGTTTTGCCAATGTCGAGACGACGTTCGACGGCAAAACCCTGACGATGCTTGCCAAAGAGGACAACATGTACGCTCAGGCCAACGTCCCCGGCACGGTCGACCATCTCATCGACGAACTGCGAAACAAATATCAAAGGCCCGTCCCCGGCGCTGATCTCCTGCTCACCAATGTCTACGACGAACTGATGCGTGACGTGGTCGACGTGAAGGATCTCGGCAGCGGCGTAATCGGCGGCACTGAATGCGACCATCTGGCGTTCCGGGCAAAAGAAGTCGACTGGCAGATATGGATCGCCCAAGGCGAGCACCCCTATCCCTGTCGATACGTCATCACTTCCACGAAAGTTGATCAGGGACCGCAGTACAGTATCCAGATCAGCGACTGGAAGACGGGCACGGATGTCGTTGCGGAGGATTTCAGCTTCAAGAACGCGACGGATGCCAAGCAAGTGGACGACCCGAAGAAACTCGTCGATATCGATGAGCTTCCGGATCAATTCGCCGTAGGAGGCACAAAATGAACGTTCCAAGGAAACTGAAAATCTTTGTGCTGACCGCCACCGTCGGGTTGTTCGGCCTGGAAGCCGGAACGGAACTTTCAATCCCGGGTGTGTCCAGTTTTGTAACGACCGCCGAGGCCAGGGTTGGCCGGCCACTCACGCCCGTCAGCGTCGCAGGCGCTGCACGGCGTACGGCAAGGCGATGCGCCGCTGGGGTCTATAACTGTTAGGCCAACGGGCCACGACAAGCACCGCGCCAAAAACTTGAAACATGTCGGCGTTCCTGACGCAATTGCCGTTGTCGCGTCGTTCAAATCACAGCAACAGGAGGAAACCATGCATTTATTCGCTCGGACTGCCTTAGCAGTTGCAGCCCTCACCGTTCCATGTACAGCCGCGGAAACCGTCACAAAATATGGCTCGGCGGCCGGTTGGGACATCTATGTCAAAAGTAGCACAGGTCCGGGCTGCATGATCATGCGGGACAATGCCGACGGCGCAACACAGGTGCAGATAGGCATCGACGCAACAGCCGCCCCGCGCGGCTATCTGGCGCTCTATTCCAAGAAACCGACAAAGATCACCCCCGGCAAAAAGATCCCCGTCGTGTTCGACGTCGATGGCGAAAAGTACACAGGTGTGGCCAAGGGACAGGGAATGGAGGGATACGAAGGCGCATTCGTTCCCTTCAACAATCTCGATTTCATCTATGATCTTGCCAAGAAAAAAGCGCTGACGATCACCTCGAAGGGACACAGAACCGTCGTGGTCGACCTGAGAGGAACCGACAATGCGTTCAAGGCATTGCGCGAATGTCAGGCAGCTCAGAAGTAATCGGTGACGGGTTGTATCGCCGGCCCGTGAACGGAATGTCAGGCAATTCAAGCTAGCCAGAACGGTGGGGTGCGTTGAAACTTGCGCCATCGGTCGCAAAGCCTGTCTGCTTCGGCAAGCTCGCTCGGTGCACATCGGGTTGGCCGTACTTTTGCGGACGACCGACATCAATTTGCGCGACGTCGCTGTATCGTTAGCTTCACCCAACCCGTCCTGCAGCCGCGACGGTAGTTTGAGATATTTATGGTGGTGCCGCTGCAGATTCTCGACGTTTCGATCGCTCGTACTGCGGCTGCAAGATCACTGCACCTTTCCTTATATTGCGCTTTCGTCAAAAAAGGACGTAGAATACTGTAGAATACAGGGACTGGTAAGTGTGCCGGGGTTGCTGTATTCGGGGGAGAACGACGTGGAGGACGTTGTTCAAGACGGGGCATCGGCACCCACACATGC
This sequence comes from Candidatus Phyllobacterium onerii, assembly GCF_028331445.1. Taxonomy (GTDB): domain Bacteria; phylum Pseudomonadota; class Alphaproteobacteria; order Rhizobiales; family Rhizobiaceae; genus Phyllobacterium; species Phyllobacterium onerii. The sequence continues at coordinate 28,242 of NZ_JAQMHX010000002.1, forward strand.
CGATATGCTTGAGCAACTTGACCGTATCCGGTCGAGCAGTGAATTTGACGTCCCCGAACGTGCCCGGCAATTTTTCGCCTACGTTGTTGGCGAGACCGTTGACGGTCGCGCAAACCGAATAAAGGCCTATTCGATCGCAGTCGAGGTTTACGGCAGAAGCAGTTCGTTTGACCCACAGATCGATCCGGTGGTCCGTATCCAGGCCGGGCTGATCCGGCGGGGACTGGAGCACTACTATCTTGTTGCGGGTCAGAACGACCCCATCGTCGTGACGATGCCCAAAGGCGGCTATGTTCCAGTCTTTTCACAACGAACTGAGACACCTCCTTCTGCCCAAGGTTTTGCGGCGACGTATTCAAAGCAACTCACGGCTGCTTGGAGAGGACCACCACCTTGGATGGGGATCATCCTCGTTGTAGCGGCATTGATGGGTCTGGCCCTCTACGCAGGAGGCTTGTACCGCTATGGAGACGGTTTCGGCATCGCCGGCAGGCAGGCGGCGAGCCCCGACGTTCCAAGATTGGTGATCGAACCCTTCGAGGACCTTTCAGGCACTCCCGATTCGGCGGTCATTGCACAAGGTCTGACGGACGAAGTTATTGGTCAGCTGGCAAAATTCAAGGAGATCGTGGTGGTCGCCGGCACAGGTATCATGTTGGCCACAGGCGATTCCGAAGCGCTCTTTGCCCTGGAAGGGCGCGTCCGTCTTCACGGCGACAAGCTCCGGCTGAACGCGCGCCTCCTCGATCGAAACAGCGGATCGGTAGTCTGGACAAATAATTACGACAGCATCGTCCAGGTTCAGAATCTGCTTCAACTCGAGGCCGACATAGCTCAAGCGGTGGCGACAGCGCTGGCCCAACCCTACGGAGTAATTTTCCAGACCGATGCTGCCGATCTTGCACAGTCACCGCCTGATGATCTGGAGGCATATAAATGTACGCTGGCGTACTACCGCTACCGCTCCAACCTCAACCCCGCAACGCATGCGACCGTTCAGAGTTGCCTGCAGCGGGCAGTCCAACGTTTCCCCAACTATGCGACAGCATGGGCCCTGCTTTCCTTGACCTATCTCGACGAGCTTCGCTTTCGATACCGTTTGAATTCGACGATCCCTTCGCTTGACGTTGCAACCGACGCGGCAAGGCGGGCCGTGGAACTTGACCCACAAAACGTGCGGGCGCTGCAGGCCGAAATGCTCAGTCACTATTTCCGCGGCGAAATTACAGCGGCATTGGAAGTCGGCGCACGAGCTTATTCGATCAACCCCAATGACACCGAGCTGGCGGGTGAGTATGGATTCAGGCTTGCCTTGTCAGGACAATGGAAGCCGGGATGCAAACTGATCGCTTCGGCTGTGTCCCGCAATCCGCAGCCGTCGGGGTATTTCGAGTCTGCGCTTGCTGTCTGCGCTTATATCGACAAGGACTACATAACTGCCGAGAGATGGGCGAGACTGGCGGACGTTCGTGCCAACCCGATTTATCACCTCATACTGACGGCAATTCTCGGGCAGCTCGGCAAAACCGAGGAGGCACGCAGCGAACGGCAATGGCTCGCAGTCCACGCACCCACCTTCGTCGACAATATTCGCCATGAAGTCGCCGTCCGGGTCATTCGCCGCGAGGATCAGTTGCATTTGCTCGACGGGTTCAAGAAAGCGGGGCTTTCCATCCCCGACGAGTGACCCACCTGGCCGTGCGAGCCTGCGCAGCCACACGTACCTTCGTCCTGCACTCTATGTATATTACACGATGTTACGGGTTCTCCCCGGCAGTGCAGACTATACTTTTCCAGTTGAAACTTGACGCGGTCTTGCTGCCAATGAGCAGTCGGATCAGCAGCGTTTCGTGGAGCACTGATGATGATAGTCGCCGCAAGCCAGAGGAGCCTGAGGGGACATCGAGCCAGTTGGCTACCGAGTGATATATCGGCCGCGATAAGAACCCAAATCCCAGACGCCGGGAGGATAATGTCATGAACAATCAAAACAACACGTTGCGCGAAGGGGATCCGGTCCAACATGTCGAGCACAAGAAGCTTGGCAAGGACCGCTACAACAAGCAAATGAAAAAGCTTCAGATCGAGCTCGCGCATTTGCAGGCGTGGGTGAAGAAATCCGGCGCACGGGTCATCATCCTGTTCGAGGGCCGCGATGCAGCCGGGAAAGGCGGCATGATCAAACGGATCACGGAGCGGGTAAGCCCGCGCGTGTTCCGCGTCATTGCGCTTCCTTCGCCAAGCGACCGGGAGAAATCGCAGATCTTCATGCAGCGCTACGTTCAACATTTTCCCGCGGCGGGCGAGATCGTCATCTTCGACAGGAGTTGGTACAACCGGGCAGGTGTTGAGCGAGTCATGGGATTCAGTTCTGACAAGGCGGCCCGACGCTTTCTTGAACTAACCCCGCTCTTTGAGTCAGCGATTGTTGAAAGCGGCATCATATTGCTCAAATATTTCCTGACCGTCGGCGAAGAAGAGCAGGAGCGCCGGTTCCGCCGTCGCATCGACGATCCCTTGCGCCAATGGAAACTCAGTCCGATGGATGTCACGTCGTATCAACGCTGGTGGGACTATTCACGCGCTTACGACGAAATGCTGAGGATGACGGACAGCCGCGATGCTCCGTGGTGGCTTGTGCCATCCGACGACAAGGAGCGCGCGCGCATCAACTGCATTTCGCACATCCTCAAGTCGATCCCTTACGAACGGGTCAAGTTTGACGCGCCGAATCTCGGCAAGCGGCAAAAGCGGCCCAACGACTATATCGCGCCAGAGGCTACCCCCGCCGTGGTCCCCGACGTGCTTTGAAGACGATATCCGTCAAACAACGTCATTCACGAAAGGATCAAGCAGATGCCAGAGAAAAAAGAACATCTAGATATGAACGCGATGCCTCCAAGCGCAGAGGAAATTCGCAAGGAAGTCATACGGCGTGCAAGGGAGGAAGACGAAAAGCAGGCGAAAGCAAAGGCAGTACAGGAGAAGAAGGCTACCGACTTCGCCGAAGATTTCCTCAAGAACCATGTCAGCGAGGCAGACGTTCTGGCGGTTCGCCGGCTTGTGGCAAATGCTGTCCAGGCCGGGAAATTCGAGGCCATGGTCTATAGCTTCTCATCGGATCTTTGTTCGGACAGCGGTCGCGCAATAAACAGCGGCAGCAAAGACTGGCCGGAGACGCTGCAAGGCAAGGCAAAGGAGTTTTATGAACGCTATCAGCAATTTGCCAAGCCGCAGGGTTTCAAGCTCAAGGCAATGGTCATCAGCTTCCCCAACGGAATGCCCGGCGATGTCGGCTTTTTCCTGAACTGGGGTTCGGATCGTGTTTGAGGTTGGCGCCGGATAAATCTGGGGGAAGGAGCCCGCCATGAGGGTATGGGCTTTGTTAATGGTTAGCTTCGCCGCGCAGCCAGTCCATGAGATAACCGCTGCAGACCTAATAGGTGCGGAACAACGCTTTGCGACAGGGTACATATTCGGAGCCATCGAATATCAAATAGGCATACCAGTTAACGACAATTTCGCCGACCGCCGTAAAGAAATCCGGAAGTGTTTGCTCGACGGCAAATTCATGTCGGACGCCCTCTATGCCAAGGTGATCACTTCATTCAAAGTCATCCCGCAACACTCCCAAAGAGCGCGGTCGGAGCGATAATGCAGGCAGTGAACGATCTTTGCCCAGAAGCCGGGAGGTAAGAAATGCTGACGGCGGCGCATACGAAGAAGGTCAAGGGTGAGAGTTCCAATAAAACGGTCCGTTCGGATGCATTCCCGGCGGGCAGAATTTCTACAAAGAGCCTGCTCATTCGAATAATCGCTTTGACCCTCCTCCTCGTCGCGAGTTTCGGCAACCTTGCGCTCGCAGAAGAGCCGACTTTCGCCAAACTTCAGGCAATGTGCAGAGACAGGCAAGATGAGCTGGACCACGGTTTTTGCATCGGGTTCGTTGAAGCTATCGCGGTGCGTATAGCCAACGAGAACAAACATTGTCAACTTCTTCAGAAGTACATTGACAGCCCCAACGCAAATCTGGCGTTTCCCGAGTTGATCGTCGATCTCGACCCGCAGGAATATTCCGGTAGCGCCCTCAAATCCGTGGAAAAATTTTTGCTCAACAGGGGGTGCAATTAAGTGGTCCGAGATTTGAAGATACTCGTTTGAATGTCCGTATTGCGCAGATACTAACGAATCGGCACGGTTCCAATTGACGGATTGGAGGGGCAGTTTTACCGAACCTGTGTGCTGGTTCGGTAGCTGCATCCACGGACGAACAGGAGCGTTGCGCAATGCCACCCCACGGCACGGACAATCCATCTCGCCATACTGACCAGGGTCTGCGGCCCGACCTGGTGGCGGGGCTCACGGCGGCGGCGGTTGTGCTGCCCAAAGCCATGGCCTATGCGACGGTTGCTGGCCTGCCAGTCAGCGTAGGGCTTTACACTGCCTTTGTTCCGATGATCGTCTATGCCCTTTTGGGTACGTCACGGGTCCTGAGCACCAGCTCAACTACGACCCTGGCGATACTTACCGCCGCAGAGCTGGGTATGGCGGTGCCGGACGGAGACCCCGCAAAGCTGATCACTGCGACTGCGACCCTGACCGCCCTGACCGGAGCCCTGCTTGTTCTGGCTTCCGTGTTACGTCTCGGGTTCGTGGCAAACCTGATTTCAACGCCGGTACTGACCGGCTTCAAGGCGGGCATCGGTCTTGTGATTATACTTGATCAAGTGCCGAAGCTTTTCGGCATCCACATAACGAAAGAGGGCTTTCTCCGCGACGTGCTTAGCCTCGTCCAGCATCTTCCCGAGAGTTCCCTCCTCACGCTAGCGCTCGGGGCCACGGCGCTGGTCATGCTCCTGATTACGGAGCGCATCTGGCCACACTCGCCGGCACCGCTGGTGGTGGTCGCCGCAGGCATCGCCGTTTCCTGGTTCGGCGGTCTGAGCGGTGCCGGTGTGGCAACGGTCGGCCTCATTCCCCAGGCTTTGCCCTCCATAACGCTGCCAACCCCGGACCTCGTTATTATGCTGCTTCCCGGGGCCATCGGCATAGCGCTAATGAGCTTTACAGAGACGATCGCCGCCGGCAGGGCCTTTGCTGTCCGTTCGGATCCGCCGATCAGGGCGAACCGGGAACTTCTCGCCGTCGGCGCGGCCAACCTGTCTGGCGCTTTCTTCGGAGCCATGCCGGCCGGCGGCGGGACATCGCAGACGGCGGTGGTGCGCTCCGTCGGAGGGCGGACGCAGAAGGCATCTCTCGTCACGGCTGCTGCCTCTGCGGCAACCATGCTGGCTCTGGCCCCGCTGTTGGGGCTTCTGCCGCAGGCGGTGCTCGCGGCGATCGTGATCGTGTATTCAATTGGACTGATACAGCCGCTCGAATTCCTATCGATCCGCAAGGTGCGAACAATGGAGTTCCGATGGGCGCTCGCGGCATTCCTCGGCGTGCTCGCTTTCGGTACGCTTCAGGGCATCATCGTTGCGATCGTGCTGTCGCTGATTGGCCTCTCCAGTCAGGCGGCGCGACCGCGCATCCACGTGATCGGCCGCAAACGGGGGGAAGACCTGCTGCGCCCAATATCGCTAGAGCACCCGGATGACGAAACCTTCGAAGGTCTTCTGATCGTGCGTCCCGAAGGAAGGCTATTCTTCGCCAACGCCCAGCAGGTCGGCGACCGGATCCGGGAACTCGTTACCAAAGACAAACCAGGCGTCCTGATGCTCGACTTCAGCCGGGTCTTCGATATCGAATACTCTGCGCTGCAAATGATGATCGATGGCGAACGTCGCTTTGCGGAAGAAGGAGTCGCGATATGGCTGGCCGGCCTCAATCCGGATGTGCTTGACTACGTCCGAAGGTCCGGCTTCGCCAACCATGTCGGTAACGATCGTATGTTTCCCACCGCCGAAGCCGGCCTTCTGCGATATCTCACTTCCTCCCGGCCCATTTCCGGCGATGATTGATGCTCGGACTGCTCGCATGCATTGCAAGGCGGAGGCGAAAGAAAGGAAAACAGAAAAAATGCCGGCCCAGCGATCGCGCCTATGTTATTTTCCGGCGCATGACGCCAGTTGAGCTTGACCCGGTGCAAACTATCGCGGGCTGCGTCAGTTTAACAGATTTTCTGGGAGGAAGAGGCCGTGGAACACGGCTTGGGATTAAGGATGCCTGATAATGAGGTGACGCCATGAGAGAACGCAAGGAGTCTTATGTTCCGTATCATGTCCGATACGAAATAAAGCCGCCCAAGGAGGACGGCCCCTATCTTCGGCGCGGCGCTGAATGTGCGGACGCGATCGAGGAGATGTTCAAGGATCAGATTGCCCTTCCTTTCAACCACCTCACCTACATCCGGGTGCATGAGAAGGCCAGGGAAGCCGGTTGGCAGGATCAGGAGATCCGTAAGGCCATCCTCTTTTGGACCGACCAGATGATGCTTAGCCAGGTAGCAGGATCTGACGGCGAGGTCATCGACTATCTGGACGAGTTCTGGCGCTGAAAAATGAGACCAGAACTGGATTTCTGATTGTCCCACCGGCTAGCACAATCGCCAGGTGGTCGTGCTTCGCCCCAACTGGGCGGCATGGATCTACCTGACGAAGTCCGAGACAGAACTGCTGCGGCCGCTCCCAGAAGGTCGCTGACCGTGGAGACCGTGCGGCCGGAAACGGACTGATCTTAACGCGCCCTACCCGACTTTCGACCGAGCCCCATGGTCTTGGCCAGACGGGAGCGAGCCTCGGCGTAGTTCGGGGCGACCATCGGATAGGAAGGATCAAGACTCCATCTCTTGCGGTATTCTTCCGGCGTGAGATCAAAGGAATTCTTCAAGTGCCGCTTCAGCGATTTGAACTTCTTGCCGTCTTCGAGACAAATTATGTAATCGGGTGTAACCGACTTTTTGCGGTTCACTGCAGGTACGGGGCTCGGCGAGGCAATTGCCGTCTCTTTGTTTCCAATCGCTGCCCTCGATAAAGCAGCATGCACGGTGTTGAGCAACATCGGCAAATCCGCGGCAGGTATTGCGTTATTGCGGACGTAAGCCGCCACCAACTTGGCCGTCAGATCGACCAGCTTGCCCTTGTTCGACGCGGTATCGACTTCTTGGATAGTGATCAATCAATCCCCACAAATCAAATATCTAAATCTATTGGTATGATCTTGAACACCAGTTGTTCTAATAATACAAATGCGGCAAACAGGAAATGGTATCGGGTGGTTGCCGATTGAATGGTCACCAATGGAACAATGCATAAGGAGACTGGCCGAGGACAAGGACGGCAAACCCACATCACAATGACCCCGCTGATGTGCCGCCGTTACATCGACGGAGCCACGCCATCCAATACCGATAGCCAGACTTATCGGGCATCCGTCAGCGTGTTATCGTTGAAAGAGTGTGGGAACGCCGCCGGAGGTTGAAATGGAAGCAAGAACTGCCACACCTAAACATCTCAGCCACGTTTTTGATCATCTCGCCGACCGATTGAGCCATGAGTATGCGACCGCTGGTGAAACCGAAAACAAAGCGAAAGAAAATCTGCTGATGGACCTTCGCGAAGGACGCGGGCACGCCTTGATGGATGGCGACGAGACCTTGGCGGTAATTACTTGGCATGACGAAGGCGGCATCGCGAACACGTCATTTGCAGCGAATGAAGAATTCTTCACTGCGAAGACTGTCCGCTTCTGCAAGCGCCACATCAAGAAAATCCAAAAGCTTTGCGGCAACGTCCCCATCCGGTCTATGAGCCAGAGTGATCGCCCTGACGTTGAACGATGGTTTGCTTTGATCGGTTTTGAAAAGGTCGAGCAGCACGAAAATAGCGCTACGTTCGAGTTGCCTTCCAACCGAGCTTAGTTCTTCCTTTGCCTTTAATCCTGTCCGTCATCAAATATCAAGCCGCATTCGACCCGAACCCCATCGCCGGCCTCCTAACGAAACTTAATTTGCTTAGAGGTCTTCATTTGCATTTGTGCAACATCCAGACGCACAAACACGTATTTGGCAGCTAATTGACCATCTCAGGCATTTGGTAGGTGCCGGTTAGAACTGCGTCGCTCGGTTGATACATGCGCAGTATGACGTAGAAATCGCCCTTTTGGCGAACGACGCGCGATGATGTCCGCCGGGTGGTCAGCCTCTGCGATTCGCCAAAGTGAAGGTGGTAACCGATCGGCGCGTCAGCCGCCGGCACGCGTTCAACCAAGACTGCGCTTGTGCCGAGGCCAAAGCAACGTTGTCATGAAGATCGCATAGGCGATGGCTACCAGTATATAGGTTATCACGAGCCCCAAGGCGGCGCGCGTGCTGGCCGCGACGTCGAATTGGGACAGCAGTGACACGATTATTATCGGAATGACGATCGCGTAGCCAGCCCTTCGCGTGTCAGACAGGCAACCACCGCGATCAGCAGTATGGCGGTGTTGGCCGCAGCGTAGCGTGCCGCACGCGGATACGTCGTTTTCCTCGCGGCCTGAAGAGCGGAACTGCCTCTGTCTGGAATCAAGGCATGGGCCCCCCACATCAAAAGCATTCCGGTCACCACACCCTGAACCAGGATCATAAGAATGGTGTCGCCGAGGTCTTCGTTCAGAATTGTGGAGCGGCACCATAACCGCAATGACCAGCACCAGAAAAGATTGTGAGGCCGCCCTTACCGTTGGCCTGGTAGTAGAAACATCCAAAGTAAATCAGTCCCAGCAGGAGCAAGAGAACGGGCGGCCTGTCGCCGGTCAGAACCGTTATAAATTGCAAATATGCTCCTACGACAAGAATTTGCACTATGACTGCCAACGCCTTTTGCAACGGCATGGGGCGGGAACTCGAGATCAGAAACTGTGCCGCAAACAATGGCCCAAGGAAGGGGATGATAGCCCCCGAATAGACCGACCAGGAAAAGCCGACCGCAACGGCAAGCGCTATGCGCAGACCCTTGCGCTTTACATTGACGCGGTCCTCCTCGTGCCAAAGAAGCGTATCAGCTGACATAGGTCAGGACCGAAAGAATCCGGATCCAGATGCTGCCGAGCGCATTGGTGACCGGATGGTCTCCGGTGTAGATGAAACATTGGCCTGCGAACCGTATCGCACGCCCTTGGGCCGCCCTTCGTCGAGAACCAGGCGGATGGGAAAGCTCTGCGGTGCTCGCACCCATCCAGTGTCCGTGGAAATCTTCGGCAGGCGTGTCGCGGGGTCGACACTTCCCTGGGCCACCCCCATCCCGATGCCTTCAACCGTGGCGGCGAAAATCTTACCCGGGAGAACATCGAAAAGCACCTCAGCACGGTCGCCCGCGGCAACGATCTCGAGGCTGTTTTCCTTGAACGCAGCCGTGATCCAGATCGTGCCAGTATCGATGAAGGTCATTGCACTCTCCCCAGCGCTGAGCATACCTCCGACGGAGAGCTGGAGATTGGTGACGACGCCTTCCGCCGGGGCTGAAACCGCCGTGCGCAGCAGATCAAGCTGGGCTTTTTCAAGCGCCGCGAGCGCCTCCTGCAATTGCGGATTGTCTTTTCCTGCGGGTCCAAGCTCCTCCCGGGCTCGCGCGAGGTCGGCTTCGGCTGCATCCACACCGGCATCTGCCTGATCCAGCGCCGCCGCGGCCTCATCATGTTTCGCCTGGGCGTAGATACCGCGCTTGACAAGTTCCCCGGCGCGAGTGGCTTGATCCTGCACATTGACCCGGACTGCCTTCGACTCCAACACCTTGGCCTGGGCGACATCGACGGCCGCGGTCGAAGCGCCGATCGTCTGACCTACCCCCGCCAGGCGTGCTTCCGCCTCTGCCACTGCAATCCGGTAGTGTTCCGGATCCAGCCGAAACAGCATCTGGCCGGGCGTTCACGGCACTGTTGTCAGTACGCCAACTTCAATAAACCGCCCGGTAACCTCGGGCGCTACGCCAACGACATAGCCACTGACGGTCGCCTGCGAGGAAGAAGGCATGCGCCGCTCCATGAAAACCGTCACGACGAACAGAAGTAACGCCACCACGAGCACGGTAATTGCGACCGTGCGCTGCGGGTTTTGCTCTTTCAGAGGCGCGCCCATAGTATTTGGAGCATCATCACGAGGGCCCCAGCTGCATCCGACGCCATGTCGTTTGCCCCCAAGATCACGCGGCCGTCGCGTTGGAACGGCAATTTAGTCCTAAGCTGCCGCCATCGCAACGGGCACCGATGCGATGGCGGCCAAGGAACCCGCCCACATGACTGCGCCGGGCTGAGGCTGCATTGGGCCTCTCAATGGCTTGTTCAATGCGCGTCTGCCTTGCGGAAAGGCCGAAACAGGTAAATAGTTGGTTGGAGGACCGAGCTATCTGAAATCCAGATTGCCTCGGAAGGGGGCAGCAAAATGCAGCCGAACGTCACAATCCCTGAGCGTGCGCCGTCGCTTTTGAGAATGCTCGATTCAGTGCTTCAGATCGGCCTCGTGGGCCTGCTAATCTTTGCCTGTAGCCGCATCATATTGCCGTTTACCGGCATCTTGCTCTGGTCGGTGATCCTCGCGGTCATGCTCTATCCGCTGCACCGACGCTTGGTCGCCCGGGTCGGAAATCGCTGGTCGGCGACGTTGATCGGGCTGGTCAGCGTTGCGCTGATGCTGGTCCCGTTGGTCATGGTGGTGACGTCGCTCGCGACTTCCACACTGGAGTTGGTCTCGGGCTTGCAGGACAGCAGGCTGACGGTGCCTGCGCCGCCGCTATGGCTTGCCGACCTGCCGCTGGTCGGCCAGAAATTGACCGACACATGGGTGCTTGTCGAGACAAACATGCCGGCGGCGCTTGCCAAGTACAGCAAAATGCTCGGTGGAGCTGCATCATGGCTGGCGTCGTTCGCGGGCGGTTTGGCCGCCGGTCAGCTGTCGTTCGTACTTTCGTTCGCAGTCGCTGCCGTGCTCATCGCCTATGGCGAAGGCTGCACCGAGTTTGCCAGTCGCCTGTTGGAACGTATCACCGGCAGTAATGCGCAAGGCCCCCGACTGGTTGCGATGACTGCCGCTACAATCCGAGGTGTGGCGGTCGGCGTCGTCGGCGTAGCGGTCATCCAGTCGTTGCTGATCGGGATAGGCTTTTTCGCTATAGGTCTTTCGTCAGCTAGCATCTTGACGCTCGTGGTGCTGTTGTTTGCCATCGTGCAGGTGCCGGCGTTGCTGCTAACACTACCTGTCATCGCCTATGTTCTTGCGACGGAAGCGACCACGCCGGCGATCATCTTTTCAATCTGGACCGTTATTGCCGGCCTCAGCGACAACCTCCTCAAGCCACTGATGCTCGGCCGCGGACTTGAAGTTCCGATGCCGATCATTCTCATTGGTGTGATTGGCGGCATGATCGCCGACGGTCTTCTCGGCCTGTTTGTGGGCCCGGTTCTCCTGGCCGTTGGCTACGTCCTGCTTATGGAGTGGCTCCGGTACAAACCCGTTGAGGGCGGGCCGCCGACGGAAGGTCCGCCATGATCGTGGTTATTGCTCTCGGCTTGCTGGTCATGTTGGCATGCCTTGCATTTCAGGTGCTGGCATCGGTGATCGCCGCGCGTTACTTTGCCCGGACCTCCCGACAACCGTTCGGTGCTAAGCCGCTGCGTGGGATTTTCGTTCAATTCTCGATTCTGATGCTGGTGCTAATGATCGGCAACATCGTCCAGGTTGTGTTTTGGGCGTTGCTGTACAGACTGCTCGGTGCATTTGCGGACTTTGAAACGGCCATGTATTTTTCGGGCGTGACCTTCACTTCGCTCGGCTATGGTGACGTTTTGCTGCAAGGCCGAATGCGGCTGCTCGGGCCGCTCCAGGCTGCCAACGGTCTGATGATGTTCGGGGTCACCACGGCACTCTTCATCTCCGTTATCCAGCAGGTCACCGCCAAATGGATCGCCGTTCAGTCAGGCCGAACGTAGAACGTTTATCGAACGATCCTGGTGTCGATTTCAAGCCAGCATCGGGATCCAGAATGACCGCTCGGGGCGACCTGCGGGTTCAAGCGACACGTGATGTGCGCTTCAGTTGATCGCGCGTTCGTTATCAGGTCATCTTGATACCGAACTTGCCCTCCCATGAATCGGCGTCGCCAGCAAAGCTGGTTTCATAGTTGGCGTTGCCATATATGGTCGTGGCCTCGGCGACCGGCATGGCCGCGCCGATTCCGAGCTTGCCCCAGTAAAAGCTTCAATGAGAATGCGGCATCAACTAAAAGTGGGGAATGACCAGCTCGACGCGGCATGGGCCGCTCAACTGTTCAATGGATCTGTTCTATGGCTTTGCAGAAATGACTTCGTCGAAAACGTTTCGCCATTTCTTCCCCTCATCGAGGACGATTTTTGAATCGATCACGCTGAGCTTGAGATTCTCTGGCAAAGGAAACAGCGATATGTTTGTCGGAGTGAAGCCGCGCTTCGCCAAGATCGATTGAGCATCGGTCAGTTCAAACTCATAAAAAAGGAGCGCCGCATGCGGATGGGTCGAGTGACGTGAAACCCCGATGCCATTGACGCGAGCCGGAATGGGCGCAATCCCGAACCATTCTATCGGGGCGCCGTCCTGTTTCAGTTGCTGCGCTTTGTACTGGTAGACGGTCATTGACATAGGCACTTCGCCGGACGCTGTAAGATTGGTCAGCAAAGTATGACCCTTGCGTACCGAAAGACCATTGGTGGCGGCAAGTTTCTTGAAGAAATCGATCCCCTCGGCTTCCGAAGGAAAGTTTTTCACCACGGCAGCGAGCCAGTCGAAGTCCTCGGCCTCAATGCCCAGCTTGCCCTTGAATGCAGGGTTCAGGAAATCGGTCCACGTCTTCGGTACATCGGCCGCCTGCACCAGATTGGTATTGTACGCTGACGTGATGACGTTGAGCCGCGTTCCGATCCAGCTTCGATGCTCGAAGAGGGCGGAGGGTAATATCTGGTTGAACGTCGGTGAGGAGACCGGCTGCAATATGTTCTCGCGCGTCAAGGCCTCGAGCTCCGGGCCATTGGTTTCGAGGATATCGGCGGTATAACGACCCGCGCGGGTCTCCGCGACGCCGCGCTGAAGAACGTCTTCGGAACTGCCGCGCCAGACCTCGACCTTTACACCGTATTTCTCGGTGAAAGCGCTGGTGAGCGCTGTCATGTCATCGACGGGCGCGGACGTGTAGATGGTCAGCGTGCCTTCCTGTTTCGCGCCGTCGATCAGTTTTTGCATGCGATCCGCACCGTCGTATGCGGCAAGCTCCGCGATGCTGGTCTGCGCCACGACGGGCGTTGTGACCAGAAGCAACGTCAGTAACGTTGTGGCGAATCCCAACAGTATCTGACGCCGGGATATCGTTTGGCCCTCACAAGAATGCTTTTTCATGATTGTTCCTCCCTATTGGTTTTCTGAGTCTTCTGTCGTGGGTGTCTACCTCGGCGGCAAATCCGCAAGCTCGGTCTCGTAGGCAGATTCCATTCGTGGCGACAGGCCGTTTTTAGCCAGCGATTCGGCAAACATCGTCCGCACCAATTCGCTCTCGTCGGCATAGTCGATCTGATCCCCGCCAAGACGCCGGCTGATCCATGCTTTTGGAACACCTTGCGCATTGCGTATGGAAACCACCTCGTGCTTGAAAGCGAGGTAGCGCGCCGGTGTCTTGCCCGTGTTGAAATGCTGATGGAACCACATGTTCGGCGGAACGATCAGCGTGCCCACCTCCCATTCGTAGCGCCTCGGTTCCTCGCCCTCCGGCCACATCAAGGAGTAGCCTTCACCACTGAGAATGATGACATACGCACCGGGGCCATGGGCATGCCCCTTCTTGTAGGTCCCGACCGGAAACTGCGAAATGTGGCTGTTCATCGAGCCCTTCGCCATATTGAAGCGGATGTGACCGCCCCCGGCGCCGCGTTCCTTGGCACTGATCAATGGCAGGCTCACTGCATCCGCAACGAAGTTAGTTTCGAGCAGCAGACCCTTTTGCTCGCCCTTGTTACTGAAATAATTCGGTTCGCCAGAGAAACGATTGGGAAAGTCGTGTTTTGAATTGAAGACGAAATCGAGGTCTTCATAGAGATTGATGATAGGAGGCGCATTCGTAACGCCAATGTAGCGCGCAGGCTGCTGACCCGAACCGTTGAAATGTTGGTGCAGCGTATTGAGAGGAATGGCAAAGAGCGAGCCTGCCTGCCACTCGAAGCTGATGGTTTTGCCGGCGTCGTTCCATACGGTGGTCGATCCACGTCCCTCAAGCACGAGGATCATTTCCTCGTAAAGCTGGCGATGCGGCGCAAGTGATTTGCCCGCAGGGATCTCCATCACATAGCTGTCGTTGGAGGTGCGCGATGCATCATGATTGACGAAGACGGCGTTGCCGCCACGTCGCGCCCAGGGCTTCAGGGGTACAGTCCTGAGATTTCGTACGTAGAGCGCAGGGATGATATCAAGCCCCTCATCTCTTATCCAGCGCGTATAAGGCGTTTCCTTTTCGGTGGCGAACTTGTTTGCCATGTCCTCGGAAACGAGCGCGTCTTTCGCCATCTGGCTTTCCTTTCTTGATGGTACTGCAGGGGTCTACCGGCTTTCTTTCGTTGCCACGTCCGTCCGCAATTCGGATGGCGTGCTGTGAGAATGGCCGTGATGGTGATCGTGATTGGAGTCATGATCATGATGGTCAGAACCATGATGGTGATGATGCGTCGCATGCGAATGGGAATGGGGGGGACTGACCACCCTTTCGCGGTGGTGCAGGCGCTGAGGCTTGCCCGGATTTGAGGCACTTTCATTGAACACAAGGGATTTCACCGTCACTGGCACCGTCCTCGATGGGAGCCGGAGACGGCCAAGATCGACAAAATCGAAATCCCGTAATGCAAGGCCGTCCAGCACGAGAACTTCGCCAGGCACACCAAGTTCCTCTTTGAGGATCGCACCGAGCGTCATGGCAATGTCACCATCGAGCATCACAAATAACGGTTGACCCGCATCGATCAGTACACGAAGGCCGGTTTCGACGGCCTCTGCGAAGGCGCGGATACGCGCATATTCAGGTGTACCGCCCCATTCGAAGGCGAGCGCAACGTTGGGGCTGGTAGCAACGACATCGAACAGTTGAAGATGCCGCTGGATCGTCTGCCCGATCCCGACCGCATCGATTTCTTTGGAGAGATCGACGGGCGGACGCAGGACCTGAAGGTTCCGCTGCGGCAAGAGAGTGCCGGGGTCCGACAAGAAACAGGTGTTACCGCTGAGCTGGATGCTATATTCGGAAGCGCCGAGCGCGGTAGCGCGAATGCACTCGCCCGCCTCAACAAGCGGCCAGGGTATCGCGCCGTTGTCCAGCCGATAACGCAAGGCTAGGCCAAGCCGAGAGCCGAGATCGCCGAAATCCCGTGTTTCCCGGCCATAGACGAATTCGCCAACACCTCCAGAGAAAACTACCCCGTCGAGGTCGCCGAGTTCCGGCAGGCGATCCGTAAGAAAGAGATGAGTCACATCCTCGCCCGGGTCCCGACTGACAATGGCTGCGGTCAGCGTATCAGCCATGATGGACGCGACGCGATCGAGATCACCGACGTCGATCCGGTCACCCTCTGACCAATCGAAGCCTGCCCGCTGTGCGTGGTGCCGGCCCGCCGGATCGAGCCGTATGATCCGCCCGCCCTCATCCACGACCTGAAGACGACCACCGACGTGATAGGCCGCCGTCGCCAAGATCTGGCCATGATCCACCAGCGCGAGCTTTGTCGTGCCGCCGCCAATGTCGATATTAAGGAGCCGCGTCCCTTGGTCGAAACTGCGCCGCGCGGCACCAGATCCATAGGCGGCGAGCATCGCTTCCATATGATGGCCGGCCGCGGCACAAACGAACTGGCCACCCTGTGCTGCCAGGATCGAAGCGATCGCATTGGCATTCTCTCGGCGAAGTGCTTCTCCCGTTAGGATGACTGCGCCAGTGTCGATGGCATCTGGAGAAAGTCTCGCGGCGGCATAGGCGTCGTCGATAATTTCTCCCAACGCCCGGGCATCGATCAGCGCTTCGCTTTCGTAGGGTGTAAACCGTACCGGGGACTGGTAGAGTGTTTCGCGCGAAACGATGATGTACCGGCTCGTCAGGTCTTCACCACTGCGTCGAAGATGAATCTTCGAAAAAATCACCTGTGTTCCGGACGAACCAATGTCGATGCCCACGCTTGCCAGAAAAACATTGTCCTGAATCCAGATGGGATTGCTCGAAAGCGGCTCGGGCGGACCGTAGTCATCGTGATCGTGATCGGCATCGGGTCCGTGTTCATGTGCGAGTGTGTCGTCATACAGGTGATCGTTCAGGGTGTGTCCGCCCTCAGCGCCTTGTTTGTCGCGGTCGATCATCGGTTCTCCTCCCAAAGCTACCCGGAAACACCTCGCCGACCCCCGGCTTCCGCCGGCCAGTCGCCACGCCTCCGCCGTACGCGAAAGCTTCAACCTTCGTTCCTGTGGATCGACTGCTTCGACGAACCCGCGAGCGGTTTCCTCGTCCTCCGGCTCGATGTATGTTCCTCTATATGGAACGTCGGTCCACATCTAGAAACGTATTTTCGTTTTGAGGTTCTGTCAACGTCCTGAACGCTACTATCTATATTTTGGGGAACGGTCGTCGCGCGCCGTCGCGGGGATGGCGTTGTCATTTTGGGAAATGTAGTTGAGGACAAATGTCCAATCCTGATTTGAGGGCGGCCTGCTGGACTCGATCAACAGGATGGTGACATTGGAGATATATGGAGCTGGCACCCGTATGGCAGGACTCTTGGATATGAGTTGGGCATACGCATGGCTTTGGCGCGCGGAGTGACAACCGCGTCTTTGAGGCACCGACGGTGATTGTTGCTTCGTGATGAGAAAACTGCTCCTTGCAAATCACCGCTTAGGTATTCACACGGTAAGCCGCTTCTCCTCCTCGATAAGTTCAAACATTTTCAAGACTCGAACATCGCCCCTGATAGCGTTTAAATCGGAATCATTCTTGAACCACATAGTCTGATAGTACGAACTTTTGGGAAGGACACTCTGCAGCAATCGGATAGCTTTCTCGATCTCACCTATGATCGAGTACACGCAGGCAACGTTGTACTGCGCTACCATATCATCTGGATCGATAGCCAATGCCCGGTCAGCCCACTCCCGGGCTCGTTGAGGGTCACCAAGGTGCGCCCAAGCCAATGCACCACGATGGGCTGGTCCGGAGTTTTCCGGATTTTTGGCCAGGGCCTGTTCCGCCCGCCATACTCCAACACGAGCCCAGCTCTCGGTTTCCGCCACTTTACCAAGAGAGCTATATGCGCTCATTAAATGGATGGGCGAGAGATAATCATCCGGCTTCAACTCGGCAGCTTGTCTAAAATAGTGCACGGCAGACTCGAAGTTACCGCGCATGTAAAAGAAGCGAGCATAGTGGAAATTGGCTTCGTGAAGTCCCTGGTCGATCGCGAGTGCTCGCTCGAAAGAGGCCGCGGCCTCTTCATCATGACCGGCCTGATGTAGAGCCAGTCCCCGGGATGCGTGCGCTTCGGCTAAATTTGGATCCAGATCGAGCGCTTTAGCGGCCATAGCTGAAATTCTTTCCAGCGGGAAGTCGTCCGGTTGCCAGTCGCGCAATGCTGCCTCGCAGTCAGCAATGCCTGCGTAGGCCCGGGCATAATCTGGATCCAATTCCACTGCCTTGCAGAACATGCGTCGCGCCAAATGAAGATATGATTTGGTCCAGGCATGCGAAAACTGCCGTCCCCGCAAATAATAGGTATAAGCTTCGACATTCCCGGTTGGCTCAGTGTCGATTGCTTCCAGCTCTTCCGGCAAGAGCTTGATTTTCAGCTGGCTGACGATCGCGTGGGTTATTTCATCCTGTATGGCGAAAATGTCGGTCAGATCCCGGTCATATCGTTCGGCCCACATGTGGCCACCATACAGCGCGTCGATCAGCTGCCCGGTTATCCGGACACGCTCTCCGACCTTGCGCACACTGCCTTCCAAAACATAACGGACGCCAAGATCCTGCCCGACCTGTTTAATCTTCACGGACCTGCCCTTGTAAGTGAACACAGTATTGCGTGCCACGACGTGAAGGCTGGAAATCTTTGATAAATCCGTGATGATGTCCTCAGTGATACCATCAGAAAAATACTCTTGTTCGGGATCGCGGCTCATGTTGGTGAATGGCAAGACGGCTATGGTTTTTTGTAGCTGATCAAGCGGGCCAACTATCGTCTGCGTGGTGGCTTCTATGCCGGATGGACTGCCAAAACCGATTGTATAAACACGGATATTTTGCTTGATGTTCTTAAGTGCATGTTCGCCTTTGTCTATGAACTTCAAATTTAACCGGGAGCCCACTTGATCGCGTACTGATGCTGCCACCGCGATACAACCGGCGTCGGCAATGCCTTCCAGACGGGCTGCAACGTTGACACCGTCTCCAAATATGTCGCCGTCCTCGACGATTATGTCACCTAGATTGATTCCTATTCGCAAATCGATGCGGTGGTCCTTAGGCACGCCCTGGTTACGTTCTGCCATGCCACGCTGGATATCGGCGGCGCAGGCGACAGCGTTGATCACGCTGGCGAACTCAACCAGCATGCCATCTCCGGTCAGCTTAAAGGTTCGACCTCTATGGTCATTGATCAAGGGGTCAATCAGTTCACTGCGATGGCACTTGAACCTGTTCAACGTACCTTCTTCATCAATGCCCATGAGATGACTGTAGCCCACGATGTCAGCAGCGAATATAGCGCTCAGCCGGCGTTCCAAATGACCCCCAAATTGTGATTTAAATGCAAGAACGCCGGACTGTAACCGCTTCATCGCTTTAAGTCGCGTCCATCTTTCGATTGACGACAAGGAGTGACGATATCGATTCCGGCGTCCCATCCACCGCATTCTTACGTTTGGATGCCAAGCGACAATTACACCGCGAGATCGGCAACCTTGCGCTTCAGATCAGCGACATAATTAGCAACTGACAGTGGCGAACCGGTCGCCTGCTGCAGCAATTCGCCCGGTGTCCGCGACCGCCCATATTGATGAACATTCTCGTTCAGCCAAGTCTTCAAAGGAGTGTAGTCGCCCGTATCCAACCCCTCTTTCACCGCAGGAACAGCCTTCGCACTGGCGAAGAATTGCGAGGACATGATGTTGCCGATCGTATAGGTCGGGAACGATCCCACCATACCCGATGACCAATGCACGTCCTGAAGTACGCCAAGCGTATCGTTTGGAACATCCAAACCAAGATAGGACTGCATCTTGTCCCGCCAGATGGCCGGCAAATCACCCACCCGGATTTCTCCGGTGATTAGCCCCGCCTCTATCTCCGACCGCAGCATGATGTGGAGATCATAGGTGAGTTCATCTGCCTCGACCCGAATCAGGCTGGGACGCGGTGCGTTGACGACCCGCCAAAAATCCTCGACCGAAACATCGGCGAGTTGTTCGGGAAAGAAGCTGCGCAGTTCATCGAAATGAATCTCCCAGAACCGGCGAGAGCGGCCAACGCGATTTTCCCAAAGGCGCGACTGTGACTCGTGAGTGCCGAAGCTGCTGCCGCCCACAGCATAAAGGTTGATGAAGTCGGTTGTGAATGCCGAGCGGCTAAAGCGCGCCTCTACCCCTTGCTCATACATTCCGTGACCAGCTTCATGCCAGACCGCAAAAAGGCCGCCCGGGAGCCAATCTTCGCGAAACCGGCCGGTGATACGAACATCCGCGCTGGTGAAGGAGATCTCGAACGGATGAACCGTATCATCCAGACGACCCCTGTTGAAATCGTAGCCGAAACGCTCGGAAATCATACTGGAAAATGCTCGCTGACTTTCGATCGGGTAGGCGCGATCGAGAATCTCTGTTCTTACTGGCCGCACCTGCTTTGCCTCGGCGAGCAGCGGGACGAGCGATTTTTGCAGGTCGCCGTAGAGTTCGCGCAATTTCGCCCAGGTCATTTCCGGCTCGTAAGTCGAAACCAGTGCGTCATAAGGATGCGCATCATAGCCAATCGCCGCCGCGATCTCGCGCTGCATCTCCATGGTGCGTTCGAGCCACGGCGCGAAGGCCGCGAAATCATCGACGCTGCGCGCCTGTTTCCATGCCGCCTGTGCATTCGTCTTGAGCTCGGCGGCCGCCGAGACAAGTTTTGCCGGGATGCGCGACAGCACACCTATTGATGCCGCTGCCTGCTCGACGGCAGCGCGCTGCAAGGGATCGCCATCTGTATCGGCGCGGGCGCTTTCAATTGCTTTCATCATTCGGTCGCCGGTCGCGATATCGCGGGCAAGACCGACAAGCGTCGCGATCTGCTTGCCGCGTGCATCAACACCTCCAGGCGGCATCATCGTGCGTGAATCCCAGGTCAACAGGTTAACCGCGCACAGGATATCGTTGACCTTGGCGACTTCGCTTTCAAAGGTGGTAAAGCTCATCCGGGGTTCCTCAAGTTCGACAATGCATCAGCGGCAATCAGACCGCATCCGCCAGTGCCGATGGCATGGCGCCAAAATCGACAAGATGGCAGGCGGCGCTGTGTTCTGAAGCTCGCTTGGTCAGTGCCGGCCTTTCGACCCGGCAGCGGTCGAATACATGCGAACAGCGACTGGCGAACGGGCAACCTGGCGGAACATCCAGAGGGCTCGGCAATTCACCACGTGCCGCAACGACCCTCGACCGTTGCGTCGGGTCAAGTTCGGGCGCCGCATCGAGCAGTGCTTTCGAATACGGATGGCGCGGCGAGGCAAACAGACTTTCCGACGGCCCTATTTCCATAATCTGTCCGAGATACATGACCGCGACGCGATGCGAAATATGACGCACCAGCCGCAAATCATGTGCGACGAAAATCAGCGTGAGGTGCAACTCCTCCTGCAGCCGCAACAGCAGATTGATAACCTGCGCCTGAACGGACACATCGAGTGCCGAGACGAGTTCGTCAGCCACAATGACATCGGGTTCCACCGCGAGCGCTCGGGCAATGCCGATGCGCTGACGCTGACCTCCGGAAAACTCATGCGGATAGCGGGATGCCGCATCGTGCGGCAGCCGCACGAGATCGAGAAGTTCGGTAATGCGGGCCGGAATATCCCCTTTAGGACGCATGCGATGCACCGACAGAGCTTCGTTCAGGACTTGGCTGACGGTCATCCGTGGATTGAGCGAGCCGTACGGGTCCTGGAATATCATTTGCACGCGTTTGTTAAAGGCGCGGCGCTCGGCAGATCGCAAGGTCGAGATGTCCCTGCCCTCGAAGCGGATAGCGCCGCCGTCCGGATCCAGCAAACGCACCAGGCACCGTGCCAAGGTGGATTTGCCGCAACCGGATTCGCCGACGATACCAAGCGTCTCACCGCGATGCACCTCGAAGCTGACATTGTTCAGCGCATGAACCGCCAATGGCGGCTCGCCAGCCAGGCGCCGCATCAGCGAATACGAAGCGCCAAATTGCTTGGAGACTCCATCGACGGATATGATTGGGACAGCGTTCAAAGGATCGCCTCCGCGGCTGCGACGCGATCATGATGGAAACAGGCCGCCTTCCGGTCATTACCAAGCGACAGCAACGGCGGCCGCTCCTGCCTGCATATATCGGTTGCAAAGCTGCAACGCGGGTGGAATGCGCATCCTGCCGGAAGATCCGTCAGGCTGGGCGGCGTCCCCTCGATCGATGAAAGCATGGTTCGGACGGCGCCAGCACGCGGCACAGACCCGAGCAAACCGCGCGTATACGGGTGGCGAGGCTGTCGGAACACGTCAATCACCGTTCCCATCTCAACGATGCGCCCGGCATACATCACCGCCATACGATCGCACGTCCCGGCAATGACACCGAGATCGTGGGTGACGAGCACGACACTCATCGCCAGTCTGTCGCGCAGATCAAGCAGCAATTTGAGGATCTGGTCCTGGATGGTGACGTCGAGAGCGGTGGTCGGTTCGTCAGCGAGAAGCAGCTTTGGCGAACAGGCCAGCGCGATGGCGATCATGGCGCGTTGACGCATACCGCCGGAAAACTGATGCGGATATTCATTAAGCCGCCGTTCCGCCGCCGGTATGCCGACGGTATTCATCAACTGCAGCGCCCTCGCCCGTCGTTCGCGCGCATTCAGCCGCGTATGGGCCACGAGATTTTCCTCAAGTTGCAGCCCAACAGGCAGCACCGGATTGAGCGCGGTCATCGGTTCCTGAAAAATCATCGCGATTTCACTGCCGCGGATCCGCCGGAGCTCTTCGGCCGGCATGGCAACCAGATCACGTCCCCCCCATTCAACTTTGCCCGTAACATGACCTGGCGTCTGGATGAGCCCCATGATCGAGCGCAGAGTCACGCTTTTGCCTGAACCGGATTCGCCGACCAGCCCGACCATTTCTCCTGGCGCAACGTCGAGATCGACATCAGCAACGGCAAGCGCCATGCCGCGAGGCGTGTTAAAAAGCGCTGTCAGACCACGAACGGTAAGGCCAAGACCAGTATCGATTGCCACGCTCATCTGCGTACCCTCAGAAGCTGGGCCAGCCCGTCGCCGAGGAGGCTGAAACCGAGACCGATTATGACAATGGCAATGCCGGGAAAGACGGAAATCCACCATGCCGTGCTCATGAAGTTCTTGCCATCGGCGATCTGCACGCCCCATTCGGCAGCGGGCGGCTGGGCGCCAAGCCCGAGGTAGCCAAGACTTGATCCCAAAAGGATCGCCAGCGCCATATCCGTCATCCAGTAGACGATAGCAGGCGTGATTGCATTGGGCAGGAGATGGCGAAAGACAATCCGCATCGGCGTATATCCCATGACCCGTCCTGCATCGGCGTAGTCCAGACGTTTCTGCACCTTGACTTCGGCCGCGACGAGACGGGCATAGAATACCCAGCCGACAATGCCGACAGCAACGTACATATTGCCGAGGCCGGGCCCCAGAACCGAGACGATCGCGATAACGAGAACCAGAAACGGGAATGTGATGACTGCATCGACGACGCGGCCGAAAATCGCCTCCGCCAAGCCGCCCGCATAGCCGACATAGGCTCCAACAATCGTGCCAAAGATGAACGGCCCGACCGTTGCGAACACGGCGATCTGCATATCGATCGTATAGGCATGGATCACACGCGACAGGACATCGCGGCCAAAACTATCGGTTCCGAACGGATGCGCCAATGTCGGCCCTTTGAGGAGTGCCTTGTAGTCGAAAGCAATGGGATCATAGGGGGCAAACAGCGCTGGAAAGAATGCGATGAGCAAACTCACACCAATGATTATCGTGCCGGAAATCAACGTACGTGGCAATGCAAGCCGCCGGAGTCTTGGGTACAGCCCAATTTTCTCAACAGCAACGCTCATCGGGCAACCCGCGGGTCAAGCCAGGCTTGAAAAATGTCGGTTGCCAGAAATGTCAGCGATACCAGAACCGCGAGCGCAATCGTCAATCCTTGCAGCACAGGGTAATCGCGGCCGTAAATACTGTCGATCATGAGACGGCCGGCGCCAGGCACGGCAAAAACCGTCTCGGTAATGACCGCGCCACCAAAGAGCGTGCCGATCTGCAGTCCAAACAAAGTGACCGTCGATATCAGAGCGTTGCGCAGCACATGTCTGGTCATGATAATGCGGGGTCGCAGCCCTTTGGCCCGGGCGAAATCGACATATTCAGCGTTGATGACGCCTATGATCGAGGACCGCAAATTGCGCATCAACACGGCAGAAAAGCTGAACGCCAGTGTCAAAGCCGGCAGAAACAGGTGATAGAGCCTGTCGGCAAACGTGTCGCCATAGCCACCGACCGGGAACCACTTCAATGTTGCGCCGAAGACTGTCAACATCAGGATACCAACATAAAACACAGGCATCGACAATCCGACCTGGAATGTGCCTCGAATGACCGCGTCGGCGGTCTGTTCCCGCCTCAGTGCGGCAAGGAACGCCAGTGGCACGGCGAGAACGAGGGCCAGCAACGCTGCCATCAAGGTCAGCATCAGTGTCACCGGCAAGCGTTGCATGATGATGGTGGTCACAGGCAGCTTCAGTGCGATTGACGTGCCAAGATCGCCGGTGAAGACGTTCTTGACGAAATACAGGAACTGAACGGGGATCGGCTTGTCCAGCCCAAGGCTGGCATTGATACGCTCAACGTCGGCATCGATAGCGCGGTCGCCGAGCATGGCGCTGGCGGGATCACCAGGCAGAAGCCTCACCAGGACGAAGGTGACGACGAGGATAAATACCACCGTCGGGATCATTTGAAGAATGCGGCGCAGAACGAAACTGAAAAGTGGCAATGAGCCGCTCCCGATGTTTTGCATGAGTATCCAGAGTGAGCGCGGGTGACCTGTCAACCACTCGCGATATGCACCTGAACTCCAGTTACTTATCCAGCCAAGCGCGACCGAAGAAATTGTTGCCAAGCGGTATCTGCAGGAAGCCATGAACCTTCTTGCTTAGCGCCACGGGATAGGGTGTCTCGTAGAGCGGCACGATCGGTCCTTGAGCGTTATAGATCTCCTGGATGCGAGCATATTGAGCCGCGCGCTTGGTAGCATCGATCTCTTTCTGCGACGCATCGAAGAGCTTGTCCGCTTCCTCGTTCTTCCAACCCGTGTGCAAAGCATCGATGGTCGGCGAATAGACGAAATACGATGTGATCTCGTTTGGATCCGCAATATCGTCGGTCCATGCAGCCTCACGCATTGTGAAAACGCCATCGCGATATTGCTGGGTACGGGTGGCATTGTCCACCTGCTGCAGCTCAAGTTTGATGCCGAGTTCCGCCCACATCTGCTGTAGCGCGGTCGCAATGCCGATTTCGTCCTGATTACCCGCAAGGACGAGGATGCTCGTATCGAAACCCTTTTCGAATCCGGCCTCCTTCATCAGGCTCTTCGCCTTTTCGATATCATAGGCATACAGTGGCTTGTCGCCCGTATGCATCGGCGTGGCCGAAGACATGTAAGACGTCAGAGGCTTGCCGACGCCGTGCGTTACGATCGCAATGATTGCGTCCTTGTTGACGGCGTAGTTCATTGCCTGACGCACTTTTGGATTGGATAGCGGATTGTCCTTGCCCTTGATCTGCGGCCGTGCATTCATCGTGACATACTGCACGCGGGTCGAAGGGAACAGCTCCATATTGAGGTTGCCGGCGGACTTCAATTCTTCGACGCGCGAATAGGGAATGAATTCCGCCCCGTCGATCTCGCCGGAATTCAACTTCAAAATGCGCGTGGCATCATCCGGCAGGACTTCGAAGGTAACGCCGTCAAGATAAGGCAAAGGCTTACCGTCTTCCCCCTTCCCCCAGTAGTGCTCGTTGCGAACAAGCTTCATCGTTGATCCACGATCCCACGATTGCAGCACGAATGGGCCGGAACTGACCGGATGCTCGGCAAATACCTTTGCTTTG
The DNA here is from genome assembly GCF_028331445.1 of Candidatus Phyllobacterium onerii. Classification (GTDB taxonomy): domain Bacteria; phylum Pseudomonadota; class Alphaproteobacteria; order Rhizobiales; family Rhizobiaceae; genus Phyllobacterium; species Phyllobacterium onerii. Next base: position 53,610 of record NZ_JAQMHX010000002.1, read on the forward strand.
TCCGCGTCGGTGGCACCGGCAGCAGCCTCGAATACCTTCTGAGGCAAGATCGCGGTGTTGAACACGGTCAATGCAGCAAGGATGGCCGGGTCAGGATGCTTCAACTTGAGGACGATCGTTTTGTCGCCATCAGTCGTTACATCGTCGATGGAACTTACGAGGAAGTTCCAAATGCCGTTGTCCTTGTTGGCGGCACGCTTCAGCGACCAGGCCACGTCGGCCGGTGTGATGGGTGAGCCGTCGGAAAATTGGATGCCGTCACGCAATGTGAGATTGACGCTCATCCCGTCGTCGGAAACCTTCCATTCGGTGGCGAGTCCAGCCTGAACCCCTTTGCCATCATCTGTGGGAAGGAGTAGGGTGTCGTAGAGGTTGGACAGGATCCAGATGTCGACGTTGGCGTCGTTGAGCACCGGATCAAGAAAGAGGCTGTCGGCGTAACGCCCATAGGTCATGACACCACCCCTTTCCACCGCAACGGCGGAAAGGCTCGTACCGACGAGCAATACGGCGGCAAGAGCCGCCTTGGCGATCTTTTTCATTCGTATTCCCCTTTGTTGTGAACTACCTAAGTGTTCTTATTGGGTATAACGATTTCACTTACCTTCGGCGCTGTCAACAGTTTATAATTTGCTGACTTGGCTCGCTCTGGCCTTGCGATTAGGACGCGCCCGGTATAATCGTAATAGTCTATTAGAACAGCCAAAGACTGGGTTCATGGAATTCTTCATCGACCGCGATTTGCCGGTTCCGCTGCGAACACAACTCCATGGGCTCATAGAGTACGGCATCGCCTGTGGGGAATTGCTTCCGGGCGAAGCTCTTCCTTCCGTGCGCGAGCTTGCGGAGAAGATCGGCGTGGCGCCGATGACGGTCAGCCAGGTCTATGCTGATTTGAAAGCCGAAGGATTGATCGACGCACGTCCAGGTTCAGGTACATTTGTCAGCGACAGTTTGCAGGCAAGGCTCGCCGGCCGTTCGGACCAAACCAGTTTGCATCGCAACATCGATGCATTGATCGAGGAGAGTCGCGCCCTTGGCATTCGCTCTGCCGAGTTTGTCTCATTGGTCAGCTCAAGAGTCTTCTACCGCGAAAGCCTTGGCCAACGCATGCGCATCGTCATGATCGGGCTATTTCCGGAAGCGACCGCCAGTTATGCGCGTTTCATCGCTGCCCGCCTCGGAAAAGGCGTAGCGGTGGAACCCTTGACGATCTCGGCAATCGAGCGTGAACCGGAAACGAGGGCGCGCGCAAATTCGGCTGACCTCGCGATAACCTTTGCCAACAGGCACCGGGAAGTGGCAGCTCTGGTGCCGAACACCAAGGTGGTCACCATCAGTTTCACCCCATCCGAAGAGACGCGAATGGCATTGGCCTCGCTGGATTCGCTGGCTTCCATCGCTGTTGTCTCGCGGTTCCCAGACTTCCTGCCGATCATGAAAGCGGGCGTTCAAAGGTTTGCGCCGCATGTCCACGAGATTGCGGGAGCGACGCTGGAAACCGCGGGGCTCGACGAAATTATCGCGCATGCCAGCGTTGTCATCTTCGCCTCGGGTGCCGAGGAGGTCACAAGCCGGCTGCGCCCCGGTGCTCAAGCGATTGAATACCGCCACGCTCCTGACGTCGCCGATATCGAAAAAGTGATCTTGCCCATCATCCGGGCAGCAGGCGGACTTCCGCCACCGGCAACTGAAAATGCGTTGCGCGTGGCCAGCATGGACAAATAAAGAAGGGAACCATCGTGAAAGTATCACAGGCAAACTGGCAGCAAATCGAAGAGTATTTACGCAGCGACGACCGCGCTATTCTCCCCCTGGGAAGCACCGAACAACACGCCCAGTTATCGCTCTCAGTCGACTCCATTCTGTCAGAAAAAGTCGCAACGGATGCAGCAGAACCACTCGGCATACCGGTATTTCCGGTCATTGCCTACGGTCTCACTCCCTACTTCATGGCCTATCCTGGCACGATCAGTCTTCGCCTCGAGACATATGTGCGCATCGTTCGCGATATATTGGACGGGCTGAAGGCACAAGGATTTCGCCGCATCCTGATCGTCAACGGCCATGGCGGTAATCAGCCAGCGGGAAGTCTGGCCATCGAATGGATGGCAGACAATCCGGGGACAGCGGTCAAGTTTCACAATTGGTGGAACGCTCCGGCGACCTTTGCCAAGGTGCAGGAAATCGACAAGGTGGCCTCCCACGCCTCGTGGATGGAGAATTTTGCTTGGACACGGCTGCCGGGCATCCAGATGCCAACACAGCAGAAGCCAATGATTGACCTTGCGCGCTTGCGCGTCATGGATCCGGAAGGCGTCAGAGCTTATCTCGGTGACGGCAATTTTGGCGGCTACTATGAGCGTCCAGATGAAGAGATGCAGGCAATTTGGGATGTCGCCGTGGCAGAGACACGGGCCCTGCTGGAAGGAGCATGGGCATGAGCGGCCCAATCCTCATCTGGGGCGCTGGCGCAATAGGCGGCACCCTTGGAGCGGCATTCATCCGGGCGGGACATGAGGTGATTTTCGTCGACAACGCGGCCGATCATGTCGCTGCAATAAATGCCAACGGCCTAAGGATCGAGGGGCCGATCTTTCAGGACACCGTCAAAGCCAAGGCCTTTACCCCGGAGGGTCTGCAGGGCAAGTTCGAGCGCATTTTCCTGTGCGTGAAGGCCCACCACACTGAAGCTGCGGCGAAAGCTCTGCTGCCGCATGTGGCTGAAGACGGTTATGTCGTGTCGGCACAAAACGGCCTCAACGAAATGGTCATCAGCAAGGTTATAGGCGAGCATCGGGTCATCGGTTGTTTCGTCAACTTCGGCGCAGACTATCTCGAACCCGGCGTCGTGCATTATAGCGGCCACGGCGCGGTGGTTGTTGGGGAACTGGACGGTAAGCGTACAGCGCGTATCGAGAAAATTTATGCGTTGATGCAGGCGTTCGAGCCGAAGGCCATCCTCACCGACAATATCTGGGGTTATCTTTGGGGCAAGCTCATTTACGGTACGCTGCTTTTCGGTACCGCGCTCACCAACGACAGTATCGCGGATGTACTTGCCAATGAGCATTACAGGCCAATCCTGACGAAACTTGCGCTTGAAGTCGGCGCGGTCGCCAACGCCAACGACGTGGTACCTGAGGCGTTCGACGGGTTCGATCCGGCAGCATTCGCCCCTACCGCATCGGCCGCGGACACCGCACGTTCCTTCGACGAAATGGTGACCCATAACCGCCGCTCGGCGAAATCGCATTCCGGCATCTGGCGTGATCTTGCCATCCGCAAGCGCAAGACCGAGGTCGATGCGCAGGTCGGGCCTGTCGTCGCAATCGGGCGATCACTTGGTGTACCGACCCCGCTCGCGGCGAAGGTCGTCGAATTGATCCATCAGATCGAGGCCGGAACCCGCTCGCTTGAGCTTGCCAATCTCGATCTGCTTGCGCGAACGGAGGCCGGCACATGAACATCGAGTTCAGCGGCAAAACCGTTATCGTTACGGGTGCCGCGCACGGCTTTGGCCGTGCAATCGCGCAGGCATTCGCCAGCCGTGGCGCACGCGTGCATGTCTGCGACGTCAATGAAGCCGGGCTCGCGGAAACCGTTGCACTTTGCGGAGTGGCATCGTCGATCGCGCATGTTCTGGATGTAAGCGACAGAAGCGCGGTTCAGGCTACCGTTGCAAAAATCGAGGCTGCCGATGGCAGCGCAGATATTCTGGTCAACAATGCCGGCGGTGTACGCGGACAGGTGGGTCGACCCATTGAGGAAATTTCCGAGAGCGACTGGCAGACAATTTTCGACGCCAATCTGTCCGGCGCTTTCTTCATGACGCAGGCCGTCGCCCCGAGCATGAAAAAACAGAAATTCGGCCGGGTCATCAATATTTCCAGCGGTGCCGGCCTTGGCATTTCACTGACAGGAATACAGGCCTATGCAAGTGCGAAGGCCGGTCAGATCGGACTGACGCGCCAGCTCGCGCATGAACTCGGTCCCTGGAACATCACAGTCAACAATGTCGCGCCCGGCTTCGTGCTGTCGAACCCGACAACCGAAAGGCAGTGGGAAGCGATGGGAGCAGATGGCCAAAAACGGCTTCTCGACAATATCGCCCTGAAGCGCCTCGGCAGGCCGGATGACATCGCCAACATGGTTCTGTTTTTCGCATCGGACCAGGCGCAATGGATCAGCGGACAGGTCATCAGTGTGGACGGTGGCAAATGAATTCCGTCGAGAAATACCTTGCTGACAATTACGAAAATGCTCTTGAGGATTTGAAAGCGTTCTGCCGCATCGCCAGCGTCAGCACCGATCCCGCTTTTGGTGACGGCATCCGGGAGGCTGCCGAATTCGTGGCGAACCGTCTCAAGAAGGCAGGCTTCGCTTCGGTCGAAGTATGGGACACCGGCGGACACCCTGCCGTTTTTGGCGAAGTCATCATTGATCCCAGGCTCCCAACCATCCTCGTTTACGGCCATTACGATGTGCAACCGCCCGATCCGCTCGACAAGTGGATGACGCCGCCCTTTGAGCCGACAATACGCGACGACCGCCTCTATGCGCGCGGCGTTTCCGATGACAAGGGCCCGCTGCTGATCCCGATCCTTGTCGTCGAAGCCTACCTGAAGAACGAAGGCCGATTGCCGGTCAATCTCAAGATGCTGATTGAAGGCGAGGAGGAATCCGGCAGCGAGCATTTCGAACCCACGCTCGAGCGTAATCGTGGTCGCCTCGCCTGCGATCTGGTCGTCTCGGCTGATGGTGCCATGTGGCGGCCGGACCGCCCGTCGATGACGGTTGCGAGCCGTGGAATGGTCGCACTCGATGTGACAATCACCGGCGCCTCAAAGGATTTGCATTCCGGTCGCCACGGCGGCAGCGCACCCAATCCGATCCGGGCGCTTTCCAAGCTGCTCGCCTTGCTGCACGACGCAGAAGGCCGGGTCACAGTTCCCGGTTTCATGGAGGGCGCGAAACCCTTGGACCCGACGATCCTCACAGCAATCGATGCGGCGCATTTCGACGCTGATGCCTACTACCGTGATATTGGCTCGCCCAAACCCGATCCTATCGAGAATGGCGGCCAGCTGCTGGTGCGGCAATGGCTGGAACCGACGCTCGAATTCAATGGCATTTTCGGCGGCTATCAGGGACCGGGAACGAAGACGGTGATCCCCTCCGTGGCGAGCGTCAAAATTACCTGCCGCCTCGTTGCCGGCCAGAAACCTGCCAAAGTGATCGAGGCTATCACCCGCCATCTTGAGACCAGCCTGCCCGTTGGCTATGGCTTGCAAGTAGAGCCGCATGGCCTTGGCAGCGAGGCCTTTTCCGTTGACCCTAACCTGCCCGGCCTCATTGCCGCTGAGTCGGTGCTTGCTGAACTGCTTGGCAGTAACCCCTTGCGCGTTGCCATGGGCGCAACCATTCCGATCGGTACGGCATTCCGCAAATATCTCGGTGCCGAGGCCATCTTTTTTTCGTTCTCGACATCGGACGAAGACTATCACGCGCCGAATGAATTCTTCCGGTTGTCGAATTTCCGCACGGGTCTTGTCGCGTGGGCAAGATTACTGGGCCGGCTTGCCGATCACCCGAAGCTTGAGCCGACCATGAGGATCTGAAAATCTGTGCCTTTTGTTGTCGACAGCCATTCAATTGTTTCTGCTCAGCTCCGAAGGAGACTTCGGCTATATCGACGGTGCAACTATGATTATGGCTGGCCGCAATAGTGCGCTGTTGCTGTTCCTATGGTCTGGAACTTGCCCTTGCTCGTTAGCGTTGTTGCGCAGATTGTCGTTTTGGGATTCCACCAGTATGCGGTCGAACCTTGCTGCTGGATAAACGCGTAACCTCGCGCCTGCATCTGGCTTTGAGCACGAGTGGCAGGCGCATTTACCAGATCGGCAATGTCAACCGGCGCGCCCCCTGCAGTGGTAGCGGTCGCATCCATGGCGGGCGGCACCGCTGAAGCTGGCACGCCGTCAGTGTCTTCGCCGGTCGACTGACAGCCTGCAAGTGTTGTCGCCAGTATCGATATTGAAATTGCAGCGCGCATTCGAACAAACATTCTCTCCCCCGGCTTTTTGATTGCTAGTCCCATCAAGGTGCTGGATTTAAAGTGACAGTCGTAACTCCTCCGGCGAAGTTGATGCCCTCCTGTCCCTCCACCGAAATGGGCTGCAAGGAAAATGCTTTGCCCGTGCCGCCGACAAGAATGTTGGCCCCGGCGCCGGGGCCAACTGAAGCGTTTGCTCCGACTCCGGCATAGGTACCGGCGAGCGCCCCCGCCTGAAGACCGCTGGTTGCAGCAACGACGCCCCAGATCAGGTGCCCCGATGCAACTTCGCCGAGCGCGATCCCAAATTCGTCGATTGATCCGGTGTAGTTGTCGGTATTGCCGCCGTTGTCGGGCTTGAATGTGCAGGAGAGTTTTTGCTTCTCCACGACGAACATACCTATTCCTTTGGACACGTCGCAGGCGAGCATTCCAATCTGGGCAGATTCCGCGCTTGCATCGAAAGGAATGAGCGCGGCGGCACACCCGAGAAACTTATGGAAAAAAGTCATTCGTAACTCCTATTCTTCGACGGTTGGGAACAATGTAGAGACGGGCTCCTGGAATACACCGAAACCATATAGGTCGTTCCAAACCGAAGAAGTGAAGTACGTAACGGTTACAGGGAGATTGTCGGAAGAACATTCGACACCAGAAATTCGTACGTGACCGTTAACTTGGGACTGATTGGGCCGGACATGCAAGTCATCTAGTGAGGACAAGCCAACTGCAAGTCTTCTTGAACCATGGGGATAAAAAGATGGACGAACTTTCAACCACAAAGCCTGTTCTCGAAATTGCGGTTGGCACGCTGATCTTAATCATTGTTATTTTCGTCCATGGCGCCGGCATCAGAGTCATAAATCGGCATTTCAGCAGATCCTGGATTCATATGACAAGAAGCACGCCACATTGGCGGCTAAACCTGCTGCTGGCGGCAACCATCGCGTCCCTGGCAACGTTGCATTTTGCCGAAACCCTCATATGGGCCATTCCGATTTCTGTGCGAGGTTTAATTCCCTCGATGCGAGACAGCTATTATTTCGTATTGGAAAACTACACCACACTCGGCGAAGGCACCATAAGACTGCCCGACCAGTGGCGGTTGCTCGGACCGGTCATAGCGATATCCGGTTTATTCACCTTCGGGTGGACAGGCAGCGTGCTCGTCAGCATCATGACAGAGTTTGGCAGACTCGACAGGGAGCGGGCCAAGGGATCGGACGATGCCGCGTCGTCAGAAGATCCCGACGCGGGGCGATGAATAGCTCTCGGCGACCGCCCGCATATAGTTGAACAATTAAACTTTGGGTGTCTGCCGACAACTTCCGTGCTTGTAACTGTTACGTACTTCCCCGGCAGCTGATCCAACAATAATTTGCAACAACAGGCATACTTTCGACGAAAATACTTAGTCGGCGTTCAAACGGACGGTACCTCGCTGCTGTGGCGCAGTCCCGTCTTCTCGTCAAAATATAAACATGAATGTCAAACGGAGAAGCTAAAAATGACCGGGAGAACCCTGAAGTTCAGTCTTGGCTCTTTGGTAGCCGGGATGGTGTTATGCGGTGTGCTCGCACCCGCCGAGGCGCAGGACGTGCAAAAAAAGCCCAACATCCTGTTCATCGTCTCTGACGATACCGGCTATGGCGATCTCGGACCCTATGGCGGGGGCGAAGGACGAGGCATGCCGACGCCGAGCATCGACAAGCTGGCGAGCGAAGGCATGACCTTCTTTTCGTTCTACGCGCAGCCGAGTTGCACGCCCGGCCGCGCCGCCATGCAGACCGGGCGCATTCCGAACCGCAGCGGCATGACCACTGTGGCTTTCCAGGGCCAGGGCGGCGGTCTGCCAGCAGCGGAATGGACGCTTGCCTCCGTGCTTAAGCGCGGCGGCTACCACACTTATTTCACCGGCAAATGGCATCTCGGTGAAGCCGACTATGCCCTGCCGAATGCCCAGGGCTATGACGAGATGAAATATGCAGGTCTCTATCATCTCAACGCCTATACCTATGCCGATCCGACCTGGTTCCCCGATATGGATCCTTCGCTCCGTGCAATGTTCCAGAAAGTGACGAAAGGCGCGCTGTCCGGTAAGGCGGGCGGGCCGGTGACAGAGGAATTCAAGATCAACGGTCAGTATGTCGATACCCCGACGATCGATGGCAAGGAAGGCGTCGTCGGCATCCCGTTCTTCGACGGTTACGTCGAGAAGGCAGCACTCGGATTTCTTGACGAGGCAGCTAAAAAGCCGGACGAGCCCTTCTTTATCAACGTCAACTTCATGAAGGTGCATCAGCCGAACATGCCAGCGCCGGAGTTCCAGCTTAAATCACTGTCGAAGAGCAAATATGCGGATTCGATCGTGGAACTCGACACCCGTATCGGCCGCATCATGGACAAGCTGCGTGAGACGGGCATGGATCGGAACACACTCGTGTTCTACACAACCGACAACGGCGCGTGGCAGGACGTCTATCCGGATGCCGGCTACACGCCGTTCCGCGGCACCAAGGGCACAGTGCGCGAGGGCGGCAACCGTGTCCCGGCCATTGCAGTGTGGCCAGGCAAGATCAAACCCGACACCAAGAACCACGAAATCCTCGGCGGCCTTGATCTCATGGCGACATTTGCCGCGGCTGGCGGCGTGCCATTGCCCACCAATGATCGCGAAGACAAGCCTATCTATTTCGACAGCTATGACATGACGCCCGTCTTGACAGGGTCGGGTCCTTCGCCGCGCAAGGAGTGGTTCTATTTCACTGAAAATGAACTTTCACCTGGCGCGGCCCGTGTCGGCAATTACAAGGCCGTCTTCAACCTGCGCGGCGACAACGGTCAGGAAACAGGGGGGCTTGCTGTCGACTCGAACCTTGGTTGGAAGGGCGCGGAGAAGTATGTCGCGACAGTACCGCAGGTGTTTGACCTATGGCAGGATCCGCAGGAGCGCTACGACATCTTCATGAACAACTATACCGAACGTACCTGGACCATGGTGACGATTTCGGATGCGATCAACAAGCTCATGAAGACTTATGTCGAGTACCCGCCGCGGAAACTCCAGAGCGAGTCCTACAGTGGTCCTCTTACTTTGACGAGCTATCAGCGGTTCGAGTGGGCACGTCAGCAGTTGGGAAAAGAAGGCATCACGCTTCCGCTACCAACAGGCAATTGACACTCAAAATGAACCCCCGGTTTGAACCGGGGGTCCCTCGCTCACTCTGCTTGCGCGTATGGACACGCGTAGATGGCATTGGAGGATTTCATCATGTTCAAAGCTCATCTTGCCAAAATTGGCTGCGCTGCAGCGCTGGGCATCGCGGCCATCCTTCTTGTCGCTGTCCCGGCCTGGGCGCAAAACGATCCGCTTCCGTCATGGAACGACACCGCACCAAAGGCGGCCATCGTCGCCTTTGTCGAGAAGGTGACCAAGGAAGGCTCAACCGACTTCGTCGCCGAGCCGGAGCGTATCGCCGTGTTCGACAATGACGGCACATTGTGGACCGAGCATCCGATGTACGTTCAGCTCGCCTTCGTCATCGACCGCGTAAAGGCCGAAGCCGCATCCCACCCCGAATGGAAGGACACACAACCATTCAAGGCGGTGCTCGAGAGTGATATGAAGACGCTGGCTGCCCTCGGAGAAAAGGGCCTGGTGGAACTTCTCATGACCACTCACGCCGGAATGACGGCCGAAGAGTTTCAAACGATCGTGACCGACTGGATGGCAACCGCGCGCGACCCGCGGTTCAAGAAACCTTACACCGAGCTTGTTTACCAGCCGATGCTCGAACTGCTCGCTTATCTGCGCGCCAATGGCTTTAAGACCTTCATCGTATCCGGCGGCGGCATCGAGTTCATGCGGCCATGGACAGAGAAAGTCTATGGTGTTCCCCCCGAACAGGTCGTCGGTTCATCGATCAAGACGCAGTTCGAGATGAAGGACGGCTCACCGACCCTGATGCGGCTGCCGCAAGTCAACTTCATCGATGACAAAGCCGGCAAACCGGTCGGAATCAATCAGCACATCGGTCGCCGTCCCATCGCGGCGTTCGGAAATTCCGATGGCGACCTCGAGATGCTGCAGTGGACGACTTTAGGCGAAAAACCGGGATTCGGGTTGATCGTCCACCACACGGATGCCGAACGCGAATATGCCTACGACCGGAATACGGAGTTCGGGCGCCTCGATACGGCGCTCGATGCGGCCGCCGTCAACCAGTGGACCGTTGTCGACATGAAGGCCGACTGGAAGCAGATCTTTCCTGCAAAATAGGACGGACAGCCGGGTGACGATGGGATGCAGGTGCGGGTAAAGTTGTGCTGACTGTAATGCGAAACATCCGGCTGCGTGCTCGTTCGCCTATCGCGCTTTGGACGGTCCCTTCGCTTTGCTTTCTGCTCGCATTCGCCGGGCAGGCCGTTGCCGCCGAGAATATTCCGGCTTCCGGTACTGATCCCCTGATCTCAGTACATGAGGGATTCGTAGACGAGAACACATGCACATCCTGCCACGTCAACGAGGCCGCAGCATTCGCCAAATCGAACCACGCCAAGGCGATGGCCGTCGCCAGTGACAAGTCGGTGCGGGCAAATTTCAACAATATCAGCTTCGAACACAATGGCCTTGTTTCAACGTTCTTTCGGCAAGACAAACGCTTCTTCGTTCGCACCGAGGGACCGGACGGCAAGCAGGCAGAATTTGAAGTAAAATACACTTTTGCCTATGAACCGCTTCAGCAATATCTTGCCGACATCGGCGGTGGCAGGCTGCAGGCTCTCGACCTTGCATGGGATACCGAAAAACAGCAATGGTTCTGGCTCGGCGAAGCCAAGCCGGCAAAACCGGGATCCACATTTCATTGGACGGGGCCGTTCTACCGCTGGAACCGCACCTGCATCGACTGCCACTCAACCGATCCCCGGGCCAATTTCCAGCCGGAGACAAACGCATATAAATCGTCCTATGTCGCCACGAGCATCGGCTGTCAGTCTTGTCACGGCGCCGGCGCAAAACACGTCGCCTGGGCCGAGGAAAAATCCCGAGATGGCAAGATGTCCACTCCCTCAAATCTTGGACTATCCAAGGTCGATGCGAGTGCCTGCTTTGCCTGCCACGCAAGGCGGACCAAGCTTCTTGACGGCTATCAGCCCGGAAAGCCCTTCCTCGACTATTTCTCCCCCGCGCTGCTGCGTCCGGACCTTTATTTTCCTGACGGGCAAATTCTCGATGAGGTATTCGAATACGGCTCCTTCCAGCAGAGCAAGATGGCAAGAGCAGGCGTCACCTGTCTCGACTGCCACACCCAGCATGAAGCTGTCCTTAAAGCACAGGGCAATGCCCTGTGTACGCAATGCCATACGAAAGTGGCACCGGAGCGCTTTGCAAAATTCAATCCGGGCGGCGACTTCGACACTCCTGCCCATACGCACCATCCCGTGGCGACCACGGGAGCGCAGTGTTCGAATTGCCATATGCCCGAGCGTACCTATATGAAGGTCGACCCACGGCGCGACCACTCCTTCGTCATTCCGCGTCCTGACCTGTCGGCAGCCTATGGTACGCCGAATGCCTGCACGACATGCCATGAGGGCAAAACCAACGCCTGGGCAGGCGACACCATGGACAAATGGTATGGCAAGGCCTGGCGTGAGCGTCCGACGCCGGCGCATGCATTTGCCGGCGCGGCACAGAACGATCCCGCGTCAATCGATGTGTTGCGAAAGATCGTTGCAAACCGTGAACAGGCGGGCATTGTCCGGGGCAGCGCGGTTGCCGCCATGAGCCGCGTCGACGGGATAGACATCGCAGCTGATGTAAAGGCGGCAGCGGAGGACCCGGATCCACTCGTCCGGCTCGGGGCCGCAGAGGGCGGCGCCAATCTGCCACCCGAACACCGGCTGGATGCGATTGGGCGCCTCCTTGCCGACGACACACGCGCCGTGCGCGTGGCGGCTGTTACCGCTCTCGGCAGCACTCCCTCGCTCGGTCTGCTGGGTGACGCGAGAAAGAACTTCGACGCCGCGGTCCAAGACCTGCGTGCCTATGTTGAGGCCAATGCAGACGTCGCCGAGACCCAGAACAATTTTGGGACCTTTCTGTTCGGTCAGCAACGCGCTGGCGAGGCCGAAAAAGCATTCCGCCAGGCGATCGCTCTCGATCCGGGTCTCTCCGGTGCTCGCGTCAACCTTGCCGAACTTTACCGGGCGACAGGACAGAACGAAAAGTCGGAACAGGCCTACGCAAAAGCGATCGCAGTATCACCCGATCAGGCCGATCTTCGCTATGGACACGCTCTGTCACTCGTTCGCCAAAAAGCGCTGCCAGAAGCAATCCGGGAGCTGGACGAGGCTGTCCGGCTTGATCCCGGCAACAGCCGGTACAAGACAACGCTTGCCATTGCGCTCGATTCCGCCGGGCGCACCGAGGATGCTCTCACGGTGCTCGATGTTGCGGTTGCAGGAGGTGAAACCGACGCCAGTCTTCTCGGCGCGGCCATCCAGTATGGACTGAAGCTTCGCCGCTACCCGGAAACGTTGAAATATGCCGAAGCGCTGGCACGACAGCGGCTGGATGATCCACAACTGGCCGAACTCATTCGGCAGTTGCGCGCGGCAACAGGCGGCAAGTAAGCGTCATTTCGGAAAGAGAAACGTGATCGCCAGTCGCGCGCCGAATCCATCCGGTCCATTGTCCGGGCTATCGGCCCAATAGCGGACACCAGCCGAAAGTTGAATCGGCTGCTTGTTGACCTTCACGAGCTTGGACACCACGAAGTTAATCGGGACGGACCAATCTTCGGTCTGCCAATTGTAGGTGCTTTCGGTGTTGAGAGCAAAAGTCCAGGCCTTTGGTGTGGTGTAGGAAATGAACGGCTGCACGAAGGTGGCGTTTATGTCCTCACGATCATCATCACCCGCGAATGACCAGATGTGGTTTGTCAGCGCACCAATGGTCCATGGGCCATCCTGTTTGAGGACAACGGCGGTAGGCCCAGCGCCCCACTTTTCACCGCCAAGCAAATCGTCGGTAGCAGTCGGCAAAAGAAAGACTGGACCAACGCCCCAGATGATGCCGGAAGCGGTTGGCTTCTTCGGCGAGAAGAACAGGCTTTGGGTGATATCCCCCAAACCGAACTGATCGCCAGATGGTCCGGCGATATCATCCTGCCAGGCGATCGGCAAAATGGTTCGCGAGATGACGTTCCAGTTCTCGTTCAATGTGAACGGTATGACGGGCTGAACGTTGACATAATACTTCTCGCCATCATTCGGACCGTACCCATTGTCGTAATTGAACTGAAACGGCACACTGATCAGCGAGGCAATGGGATTTGACAATTTCTTGGCGAGGTCTTCGCTTGAGTCCTGTGCCCAAGCGCCACAATTCATCCCTAGCAGCGTGACTGCAGCGACCGGGATGGAAAGCCAGTTCCTGAAGATGTCCATGTAAATTCCCCCTGCGATATCATAACATTATTCGACCGTGCGCGCCAACAACACTCAATGATGATGGTCAAGTTCGCTCAGGGCAATCCTTACGTCCTGCAGGAATCGGAACAGAGCAACCACCAGAAAGCACAAGGACCCGATAAACAGGATAGCTGCTCCGGGTTCATGGCGATAACCCAAAAAGGCAACCACAAAACCAACCAACAGCAGCACTGTGATCCCGATTCCGCCGATCACCGCCATCTGCAGGGATTGATTCAACAGGATTTCGCGGCGTTTCAGACGGGCGACGTCGTCCTTAAGCCACACCCGCGCAGCGTCGTCATCGGCGATCTGATTGAGGTTCCGGATCCGGTCGGTTATCCCCGTCATCCGATTGATCAGGATGGACACGAAAGCTGCAATTGAGGCCAGCAGAAATGCCGGAGCCACAGCATGAGAAATCATTGTCGAAAGTTGTTCGACGTTGGCGGAAATCTCGAACGGCATTTTCGCGCTTGTCTACTATGTTGCGGAGCGGAACTGATCAACGCCGAGCATGCCACCAATAGATGATTTCAGCAAACGCACTTGCCGCTAAGGGCCTTGTGACGGCGACCCCACAGGACTAGGCTGGGATGTGATCCTGTGGAACGAAGTAGGTTCTCGTTGGATCTCCGGGTGGGGAAACAAGAATGACACTCGATCTTCTCGCTGGTGAGCGCCCGCGAGCATTCGGTTGTAAGCCCGAATGCGATGCGCGATTGAATCAAAGTGCCATCACGGACGTTCGATCATGAACGACCCGGGCCAAACCATCCGCGACGAGCCCCGCTGGGCTCCTGCGCTCGCGATACTGGTCGTGCTCGGTCTTTTTGCGGTGCTGCCCCAACATGTGCGGGCGATGCCGGTGTGGGTTTCCTACGGCGTTGCGCTTGTGGTGATCGTGCCCATGATTGTGGTCACACTCACTGCAAACACGTCGTGGACGCGCATTGAGCGGACCGCGATCATGCTTCTTGGCGCGGCCTACGTCGCCAACACGGCAGCGGAGTTGGCGGACATGATCGGCATCATCACGCTTCATCCACCGGAAACCCGCGCCGTCTCACTGCTCTCCTCATCGCTTGCAATCTGGATCGCCAATGTTTTGACCTTCTCATTGCTTTATTGGCAAATCGATCGCGGCGGGCCATCCTCGCGAGCGAGCGGCACAACAACAAAGCCGGATTGGCTCTTTCCGCAGGCGACAGCACCCGAAGTTGCCTTACCCGACTGGCAACCATTGTTCCTCGACTACCTTTTTCTCGGATACAATACGGCGACGGCATTCAGTCCAACCGATGTACTTCCGCTTACGAGACGTGCAAAGATGCTGATGATGTTGGAGAGCACGATCTCGCTGTTGACGCTTGTCATCGTCGCCGCTCGCGCGGTCAACGCCATCCCGTAGAACGGCCAAACACAGAAAACAAGAACCGCCCCATGGAGAGCGCGAGGTGCAAGCGCTCGAGCAGCATCTTTTCAACCTGACGCAAGCTAAGCGGAAAAATCAACAGCAGAGGCGCCAACAGTTCTGCAGAAAGTTTAACAGATAATCGAATTCAGGCCAGTCGAGTTTTCTCCGGGTACGACGCCACCTGCTACCAGGTTAGATGGGCTTTCAGCAACGCCTTGCGTCCTTCACCATAGGAACAAACGTAAACACCCTGGCAGCCCGATACATAGTCCTTGTCGAACAGGTTGGTGACGTTCAGATCAACACCCCAATTGTTCTTCTTGTAGCCGAGTTTCAGATCCACCAATGCCACATCGGGAACCTTCAACGTATTCAACTGGTCGGCATAGCTAGACCCGACATAACGTACACCGCCACCAAGTGCGAGGCCTTCAAGCGCGCCATCGAGAACAGTGTACTGGGCAAAGAGCGAGGCCTGTACTTCGGGGATCAAATAGGGCTGCTTGCCGATCAGTGCCTCGTCGGCGTCTTCCTTCACTTTCAAGTCGAGAGCAGTAAAGGCGGCCGTCAGCCTCCAGGCTTCAGTGATGTTCGCTTGTGCCTCGATTTCGAAGCCACGGGAGTTGACCTCGCCGACCTGGAATTGCGCGTTAAACGGGCCAGTGAGCACGTTCTGCTTCGTCAAATCGAACAGCGAAGCCGTGATGAGACCGTCAAAGCTTGTCGGCTGGTATTTTACGCCGACTTCGTATTGCTGGCCGGTTTCAGGCTTTAAAAACGCAAGATTGCTGTCGACCCCGATCTCCGGACTGAAGAATGTCGCGACGCTCGCATAGGGCGTGATCCCATTGTCGAATTCATAGGCGATACCTGCCCTGCCGCTGGCCTGGCCATCATGCCCGTCATATTCTGGCGTGCCTTGTGCGTCCGTCGTCACATAATCGTAGCGGCCGTTCAACGTGACGAGCCAGCCATCGCCAAAGCGCAGCTGGTCTTGCGCGTAAACCCCGATCTGATGGCGCTTGACGACCTGGTCGATGTAAGGCGCGAACATGGGACCTTGAGGCACGCCATAAACGGGGTCGACTGCGCTGATGGGCGTTGATGCGCCGGTTGCCTGGATCTGATCGATGTCGAAGAACTTGTATTCCGCACCAAACAGGAGCGTGTGCTCGATGGCACCGGTCGTGACCTGGCCCACAAGCTGATTGTCGACCACGAACGAATTGACCGTCGTATCGTGCATGAAATTGATGCGCGAGAGATCGTAATTGCCGTCGATCGGCTGCGCGGAGAAGGCATCGTATCCAAATGGATATAGATTGTGTTCGCGCACGCCGCTGTAGCCATAGCGAAGGTTCTGCCGCACAGTCCAGTCATTGTCGAAAGTGTGTTCCAGTTCATAGCCGATGGAGGCTTGCTCGCGGTTATAGTCGTCGATCGACGGCTCCGTGAAATTTGCCTTGCGATCGATCTTGCCGAAGGGCGCGTCGACTACAGTTCCATAATAGGGCAGGAAGCTGCCACCGTCATGGGTAAGGTCGAGATGCGTGTAGTTGGCAAGAATGGTGAACTTCGTCACATCATCCGGCTTCCAGGTGATACTGGGCGAAATGACCCCAAGGAAATCCTTTGAAAAATCGGTATAGTTGTCACCGCCGGATATTTTGCCGTTGATGCGATAATCGACCACGTCGGATGCCTTGTCACCGATGTCGAAACCAAGGTAGCCGTTGCCATAGCTGTTGATCCCGGTTTCGACATAACGCAGACGTTCGCCGGTCGGACGCTTGCTGATGTAGTTGACGATGCCTCCGGGATTGCTGCCGCCATAAAGCACTGCAGCAGGTCCCTTCAGAACATCGATGCGCTCAATGCCGAATGTATCGATGAAGAAGCCGCCGAAGCCGAAGCTGAAATTCTGCAATCCATCGAGATATGTCCCCTTCTGCGTCGCATCGAATCCACGGATGTAGATCCAGTTCGTGTCATTATCGACGCCGAAGGGCTGGGCAAATACGCCAGAGGTATAGCGCAGGGCCTCGTCGATTTTCTGCGCACCCTGGTCATCCATCTGTTGTCTGCCGACAACCGATACAGCCTGCGGAATTTCCGCGATGGGGGTATTTGTCTTGGAGCCGGTTGCCGAGCGCTGGGCCACATAGCCATCGATCGGACCGGTTGCAGAGCCATCTGAATTGGCCCCTTCGATGACGATCGGGTCCAGCTGGATGGACGCATTGGCGTCCTGCGCACGCGTGTCGGTTGCCGTCAGCAATACAAACGCCGCCGTCCCGCCAAGCAGCGCACCAAATGCCGACCGATAGACACCACTCATGACAATCCCCTACTCATGTGTCCCAGAGCCAGAACGCAGCGCGTGCAATCGCTCTCCGAGAGCTCGAATATAAGTTGAGTACATATATCAAGTTTAAATTTCGGGATTGATTGTTTCTGTTGTCTTTTGAACTTTTTTGGGCCGTTTTCGTGGTTGTCGACGTGGTCCGGCGCTACAACTGCCGATCCCGCCGCCAGACGGCCGGCGTCACGCCCACCACCCGCTTGAATACGCGCGTGAAATGCGCCTGATCCGAAAAACCCGCAGCGGTAGCTACGCGCGTCAGCGACGATCCGGGCTTCTCCAGCAGCACCTGCACTTTCCTGATACGGGCCCCTATCTGCCATTGATGCGGGGCAATGCCTGTCGAGGCCTTGAAGGCGTGGCTGAAGTAGGACTGCGACAGGCCTGTCAATTCCGCCAGTTCATGGAGGCGGATGCTTCGCATGCAATTGTCTTCGATATAGCGTGTGACCGCCCGCAACTGTCGCGGCGAAAGCTGGCTGCGTTGCCGTTTCTTGCCTTGCTGGATGCGAAAGAGCGCGACGAAAAGCGCCGTGGTTAGTCCATCGCCATAGAGTTCGTGCAGCGGTTCATCGTTAAGACATTCATCGGCAATCAAGTTGGCGAGCTTTGCCACACGCTCGTCGAAAAACATCAGACGGGGTAGCTTCAATCTTTCACCGATATGATCATCGATGAAGCGGCGTTCGAAACTGGTGATGTCAAAGTGCATATCGAGATGACGCAGATACTGGATGTCATGAACCCGCCCCCATACAGGTAGGCCGGCAGGAATATAGCTCATTGGGTAAGGCACGCTGCTTCGGATAAAACCCTTTGCATGGGCGTTGAGCCCGACGCCGAAGCTGCCATCACCTGACTTGTCGAGCGTCACGAACAGGCGCGGATCCTCAGACACATATTCTCCAGCTGCATCCGGCGCGCAATTGACCGACCAGACATCGGCAACAACTCCCTGCCACGAGCGCCAGCGCAGATCGCCGATAACGGAGACCCCTTCAACCCGGCTCTTCATCCGTGGATGAAATGTCATCCCTTGCCTCTTGTGCTGCTATCCAGCCGTTTTCTCTTGCTGTTTTCGGGCATTATCGCCGTCAAACCCGCGGCGCCAATACGCCACCACCAGGTGTTTTTCCCTTTCAAGCTTCCGCTCATGCCGCAAATAGCTGCGAATAGCCTTGAACGCCGCGAATTCGCAGCCAGCCCAGGCAAACACACGTTTTCCGGCGGTCGGAAACGGCACCGCTTTGACGGCATCCTGCAACAGCGTCGTCGTTCCCGCTTTACGACCATTACGATGCAGCCAGACAAGATCAACATTGCCACCAGATGGCAGAAGCTGCTCTTCGAGCGGATTGTCCACTTCGATACGCACCACCGCCGTTGCAAGCGATGGAAGCCTTGCCAGGATGCGGCCGATTGCCGGAAGCGCAGTTTCATCTCCGGCCAGAAGATACCAGTCGGCCTCCGGCACGTCGCCGCCACCCGGCCCCGTCATGCCCACCAGATCACCTTGGCGGGCATTCAGGGCCCAGTCTGAACCCGGCGTTGCGTTCCCCTCATGAAGGACGATGTCGATATCCACCTTGCCTGCGTCCGCGTCGATGTTGCGGATCGTATAGATGCGGGAGACCAGCTTGTGCGCGCCTTCAGGCCAGACCGGGCGCCCGTCTTCCCCGGTCACCGGCCATTGTGGCCGATCTTCGCCTCTCGGCGGAAACAGCAAATGGACATGCAGTCCGCCGCGTGCAAAACGCGCCAGCCTCTCTCCCTGAAGTGTCACACGCCGCATTTGCGGCGATATATTCCTGGCGCTGACAAAGTGCATTTCCCGGAAAAATGGCGGCTGCCCGCCCGCTGCACAGTCGCCCGCCCAGACGATCCTGGGCTTTTCCCCATTCGCCAGTTCCAGCATCTGGTTGGCGATGGCGTACTTCATATAGGCAAGGCCGGTTTCATCCTCACCCTCGGTCCGCAGCGACAGGCTGTCATCATCCGCCTCGATGGTTGCTGTGCCGAACGGAAGAGCGATGCGCCCCTTGCGCGCGGCAAGCGACACATCGCCATGCTCGGAGAAGTAATCTGTCAGCCGCTTGAGAAAATGATCCGGTGTCGACACAATCACACGCGCGGTCGCACTCAAGCGGATTTCCGGCATCTCAAACCCCGTGTAGAAACTGCACCAAGGTGCGATATCGGGTGCTTAATCGTAATAATATGATAAATCAAGTCATGTTTATGACGGCGATGGTTTTACTCGCCTCTTCAAAGTGCCGGGCACAAACATATTCGCCTGGTGCCCGGCATTTTCATTCGATCAGAGTGGCGTGACGTCGAAGCCAAACCACTTCTGCGACAATGTTTTAATCGTGCCATCGGCCTTGGCTTCATCGATTGCCTTGTCGAACATCACTTTCAGTTCCGGCTCGTTCTTGCGCAGACCGACAGAGCTGCCTTTGCCCAGGAACCCGCCCTGAAAGCGCGGACCAGCGACAGTCATCCCCTCATTGCCCGGCTTGGCGGCTGATGTGGTGAGATAGGCCATGGAGGCCATGACGAGATCGACACGGCCTGCAGCGAGATCAAGGTCGTGCTGCTCGGTGGTCTTGTACTCACGAACCTCGACAACGTCCTTCAAGTATTTCTCGACGAAGGTCGCACCTGTCGAGGCGGTCTGGACGCCGATGGTCTTGCCTTGCAGGAGTGGCTTCAGCTTCTCCAACGCGCTGATGGCACCTGCCTCATTGGATGCCAACGAGAAGACTTCGCCCTTGAATTCCATGCCTGCCAAAGGGCTTGATTTCAACGTTGCGAAAGCTTGGCCGGTGGAACCGTAGGACTGGCTGAAGTCGATGATCTGCTCACGCTTGGCGGTCGCCGACATGCCCGACATGATGGCATCGAATTTACCGGCATTGAGCGCGGGGATCATCCCGTCGAAGTCCTGGACGACAATCCGGCACTCGACTTTCATGTGATCGCAAAGATATTTCGAAAGCTCGATCTCGTAACCGTCGAGTGTTCCGTCGGGCTTGGTGAAGTTGTAGGGCTTGAATGCCCCTTCCGTAGCGATGGTAATCTGTGTCCATTTCTTGGCTTCCGCGTGGGCGGCGGACGAAAAGACCAACGCCGACAGCAGCAGTGCTTTCAGGGTGAGCATTGCATATTTCATTTCCAGGTATTCCCCTTTTTGGATTGCGGCTGATCAATTCAGCCTTTGATAAACTGTTTGAACCGTTCGGATTTCGAGTTGACAAAAACATGTTCCGGCCGGCCGTCCTCCTCGACGAGGCCCTTGTGCAGGAAGACGACGCGGCTTGAGACATCGCGGGCAAAGCCCATTTCGTGGGTGACCACCAGCATGGTGCGGCCCTCTTCGGCCAGACCACGCATGACGCGCAGCACTTCGCCGACAAGCTCCGGATCGAGCGCCGAGGTGGGTTCGTCGAAGAGCATAACCTTCGGCCGCATGGCGAGGGCACGCGCTATTGCAGCGCGTTGCTGCTGGCCACCCGACAGATGCGAGGGATAGTGATCGCGCTTTTCAGCGATGCCGACCTTCGCAAGAAGGGCTTCAGCCTCTTCGACGCACTCTTTGCGCGGGCGCTTCTGCACGTGGATCGGCGCTTCGATGACATTTTCCAGGATTGTCTTGTGCGACCACAAGTTGAAGCTCTGGAACACCATGCCGAGCTGTGAGCGAATACGTTCGACCTGCGCCTGGTCCGCCGGCCGGCTTTTGCCATCGCGCGTGCGCTGCATGCGGATCGTCTCGTCGCCAACCGTTACGTCCCCGGAATCGGGCACTTCGAGAAGGTTGATGCAGCGGAGCAGGGTCGACTTGCCGGAACCTGAAGACCCGAGGATCGAGACGACTTCGCCTTCGCGTGCGCGTAAGGAAATCCCTTTCAGGACTTCGACATTGCCGAAACTCTTGTGCAGATCCTTGACGTCGAGCGCCATTGGTGTGGTCGCAGGCACTTGAGCGTTCATTTGCTCTCTCCTTGAACGGGGGTCCGCAGTCGCGGCGCGCGAAGATGCGGGCTCAACATGTATTCGACGACATGCACCAGCCGCGTGAGCAGGAAATTGATGGTCAGGTAAATCACCCCAGCGACGATGAAGACCTCGATGGCGCGGTAGGTCTCCGAGATGATTTTCGCGGCAACCCCGGTGACTTCCATCAGTGTAATGATCGAGGCAAGCGATGTCGCCTTGACCATGGAAATCATCTCGTTGCCATATCCCGGCAATGCCTGCCGGATAGCAAGCGGCAGGACAATCCGCCGGAAAACCATAAAGCGTGGCATGCCGCACGCACGCGCAGCTTCTATCTGGCCATGCGAAACCGACACGAGCCCGCCGCGGATGATCTCACTGGCATAGGCGGCGGTGTTCAGCGTCAATGCGATGACGGCGCACCAGTAGGGCTCGCGCAATATCGGCCACAACATGGTGTGTCGCACCGCCGGAAACTGGCTGAGCCCGTAATAGATGAGGAATATTTGCACCAATAGTGGCGTGCCGCGAAACACGAACACGTAGAACCGGGCAAACCAGTCGAGAACTCGGACCCCGGAAAGCCGAAGCAGTGCCAGACCTAAGGCGAGAAAAGCGCCGAGCAGGATTGACGTGGCAGCGAGTTGCAGCGTCAGTGGAATAGCCGCAACCAGGCTGATGAACGTTTCAAGCGTAAATGTCCAATCCATCAGTTCCTCCTGACGCCGCGTGAGAAGTAGCGCTCGGACCATTGCAGCAGCGCACCGGAGAAGGTCGAGATCGTCAGGTAAATCGCGCCGGCAACGACATAGAAGTTGAAAGGCATTCCAGTTGATCCGGCCCCCACCTGGGCCTGCCGCAGCAATTCAGCCACACCCGTAATCGAAACGAGAGCCGATTCCTTCAAAACGACCTGCCAGACATTTCCCATGCCGGGCAGCGCATGGCGTAGCGTCAATGGTGCGATAATTCGCCTGAACCGCAACGCGCGCGACATGCCGCAAGCGATAGCCGCTTCTATTTCACCTTTGTGCACGGCCTTGAATGCCCCGCGAAACACCTCCGTCTGCTGGGCGCCCGACGTGATGCCAACCGCCAAAGCACCGGCCAGAAAACCGGGAAAACCGATAAACCCCTCCGAGCCGAAAAAACGCCCGATCGCTGTTACCGCCGCACTCCCGCCGAAATAGAACAGGTAGATGACGAGAAGATCGGGAATGCCGCGCAGTACGGTGGTGTATCCGTCAGCGATCGCCCGTATTGTCCTGCCGCCGGATATCTTTGCCCAAGCGCCGAATGTGCCAATGATCGAACCGATCAGAAAACCGGATATAGCGATGAGAACCGTCATCCAGGCTCCGGCGAGAAGAGCTGCACCCCACCCTCCCGGTCCAAAGCTGATGACGTCAAGGAAATCCGGCTGGTTCATGGCCCACACGATCCGGCTTCACAAAGACGATTGAACGGCATATCTGTGCCCTACTCTTGAAACTGCGCGTTCAATTCCCGCTGAAAGTTGGCGTGAGATCGAGCTTGCTCCACTTTTCTGAAAGCGTCTTGATCACGCCTGCCTCAGCAGCAGATTTGATCGCAGCATCGAACTTTTCGCGAAGATCGGCCTCTCCCTTGCGCGTGCCAAGCGCCACTTCCGTTGCAAGCATGGCGCCTTTGATAAGAGGGCCAGACATCTGCAGATCCTCATTGCCTGGCTTGGCCAACATCGAGGTTGCGTATACGCCGCTGTCGAAACCCGCATCAATACGTCCTGCCTTCAGGTCGAGATCGCGTTCGGGTGAACTCTTATAGGTGCGGACCGTAACTGCATTGCCAAAATAGGATTGAATAAGCTGTTCCTGGCTCGTCGAGCCGACAACGCCAACAGACTTGCCCTTGAGCTCCTTGCCAATCTCGGCCATCACAGGATCGGCCTTGGGATGATCGTTAAGATTAAGGCGCGTGCCTATCATGGGGAGCGCGGCAACCGTTCCATCTTTAAGAGTGAGGAAACTGGCAACGCCGCTCGCATAGGGAACCGTGAAGTCGACGACCTGCTTGCGCTTTTCGTTGATGCCGAGCGTCATGACGAGATCGAACTTCCCGGCGTTCAGACTGGGGATAAGGCTTGTCCATTCGCCGGTGATGAGCTCACATTCGACCTTGGCCCGCGTGCACAGGTCCTGGATCAGGTCGACATCGAAGCCCGACAATTTACCCCCGGAGTCAATCATGTTCCAGGGCGGAAAGGCACCTTCGATCCCCACTTTGACATGGGTCCAGTCCTTGGCGTTTGCCGCCGTACCCGTGCATGACAAGGCGGCGGCTATGATGGCCAACAGCAATTTCTTCTTCATCTTTATTCCCCTTATTTTGGACGCCACAAGGCCTCGTTTTTTTCGCGCACTGTTGTCAGGCCGCGTTCAGATCAGCACCGCCTCCAGTTCCGCATTGGCTTCCCGCAAGGCATGGGAAATGCGATTGCGCGTTTGACGCGCGTGCACGACATAAAACGGCAGCTCGGCCGAACCTTGCGGATGCCGCGCAAGTTGCCTTATCCCCTCCAATGATGGCCAGGCCGGATGCGGCAACGCTGAATCGTGATGGAAGCGCTCGCCGGTCGTATAGTTGAGCGGGACAAGCCGCCGCGATGCGCGCATGAGCGCGGCATTGATCCGCAAGGCTTCCGCATCCGTAACGGTCTTCGATGTCGCAAGCAGGCTTGCCGCATTGTCCCGGAGAGCTGACACACCAGTTTGGAGCGCGCTGATATCCAACCTATCGCCGAGCTGTTGCGCGAGGTGCGCGATTTCGTCAGAGAAAGCACCGGCGTAAGCCGTATAATCATAAGGCAGGATACGAGACGTCAGCAGCTGTCGCAGAACCCGAAGAACGATACTCGTATCGCGAACAAGGTTCTTCGGATCGATATGCTCCATCGTGTCATGCGGCGTATGCCACCACCAGCCGAGCGCCGTCAGCATCTTCACAGGTCCCGGCGGCTGATGGCTGAGACTTCCCAACATCGAGGGAATGCCAATACCCCAGAAAGACTGGTCAGCAGCCCGGCCATGGCGACGCCCGACATGTTTCTGGCCGCTGATGGCTTCGACTGCATCGAAAACCACTGCCTTCAACTCATCGACCACACCTGAATTGGTGAGTACGCTTGCTCCGTCACCGCCCGTCGAGTCCACATTGACGTGGGCGATACAGCGCTGCTCCAGCTCGCTCCAGTACTCATCCGCATACCATGCCGAACCTGAATAGCGCCCATGCGAGTGGCCCGACCAGAAGCAGATGCGGAGCCCTCTGCGCCATTCGCCGCGATGAGCGGCCAGCAGGCGCGCAGCCTCCAGCATCGTCGCATTGGCGCCGCCATTATCCATGACGCCGTAGTGCCATGTGTCGTGATGGCCCGAGAAAAGCACAAACGGCTCATCTGCTTGGGCGGCCAAGGAACTCAATTCGGCGACCAGCAGAGGTGTTTTGCGCCAGCCGGTATCGACCTCGGTCTGCATGGAGACATTGACCGCCTCCCCCAGTTCGCAGCGCCTGCGCAGTTCCGCCCCTTCATCATTCGGTATGGAACAGATGACCGTTGACGGGAGATTTGGGCGTGTATGCTGTGAGGGGCTGCCCCACACAGGTGACACACACATTTCGTAGAGATGTTCGTTGGGACTAATATGAAGCTGGCCGATCGCCCCGGCGGCGCTGGCAAGCGCAGCAACCTCTTCAGTCGCTATGCCATCGACAAGGACGACTTTTCCGGAAACTTTCGCAGCGCTGAACTTTGCCGCTGTGCCTTCGCCCACGTAGACCAGTTCAGCCGAAACGCCAGGCGTGGAAACGGACATCGAATGGGTGATGCAGGGCAGCATCCTGCCACCCACAATGACACGTGCCCTGCCCGGCAAGCTGATAAAGGCATCGTGCTGGGCAAGCTGGGTGTTATAGCCATACCCCTCCATCTGCGCTTGCAGATAGCGGAAGCTTTCAAGTTCTTCAGCCGAACCGGACAGTTTTACTCTGCGCGAAAACTCGCGAATATGGTGCATCAGTTTGTCCGTGTCCGGTTCAACGCCTGTCTCAGACATCCGTATTCTCCGGCAATGGCGGCTCGACGTCATCCGGTATGGGATTGATGAACGGCGTCCCATCCAGACGCTGCCGATGGTCGGCCCTGGCGGCTTCGATGAAATTCGGGTTGGCAAGGAGCTCGATGGCTGTCGCGGCCATCACTTTCGCCGCATGTTCCATGCCCTTGTGCGCCGCAGGAAGCTTGCCTTGGGCCACCAGCTGCCATGAATGTCCCGGGGTGCCGATGGCATAGGTCGCCCCGCGCATCTGCACGGTAGGGACGACCCAGCTCACTGTTCCTACATCCGTCGAGCCGACGATTGATCCGTCGCCGCTTTCGGGAGGGAAAATGCTGTCACACAGCGCCTGGCCCTTCTTGGGCATGACGTTAAACCGCTTGTAGGAGGATACGATGTCCTCTTGCGAGAACGTTTCCTGAAATTTCCGCGCAGTCGCATGATCGGCTTCGTTGAAATCCGGCGGGCCGAGGCGCTCCAGCTGCGAATGCATCAAGGCTTCGAGCGGCGTGTTGCCGACAAGATTGGCATCGCCACTGATAATGCGGCTGCGTACGGTGGTTTCGGTCATGAGAGCCGCGCCATCCGCGACCTTCTTGACCCGCGCAACAAGGCTGTTGAGTTCGGGCAGGTCACGCGCCCGCACCAGATAACGTACCGTTGCCCGGGCCTGAACGACATTCGGTGCGGAGCCACCCGTGTCGGTAACGGCATAGTGGATACGTGCGCTCGATGGCATATGCTCACGCATGTAGTTCACACCGACATTCATCAATTCGACAGCATCCAAAGCGCTGCGACCCAGATGCGGCGTTGCCGAGGCGTGCGACGCACGGCCGCTGAAATGGAAATTGATTTCGTTGCAGGCAAGCGAGATTGGATTGTTCACACCGGCAAAGGCCGCTGGATGCCAGGAAATTGCAATGTCGACGTCGTCGAACACCCCGGCACGCACCATGAAGCCCTTGGACGAGCCGCCCTCTTCAGCGGGACAGCCGTAGTAACGTACGCGCCCCTTCAGTCGGTTTTTCGCCAGATAGGCCTTGACCGCAGCCGCCGCCAGCATCGATCCTGACCCAAGAAGGTTGTGGCCACAGCCATGGCCATTCCCGCCTTCGACCAATGGCCGCTCTTCGGCCAGTCCTGCAACCTGGCTGAGACCGGGGAGCGCGTCGAATTCACCGAGAATGGCGATGATTGGTCCGCCTTCTCCTGCTTCACCCATGACTGCCGTCGGCAGATTGGCGATACCGCGGGTGACGCGAAACCCTTCCTTTTCGAGCAGATGGGCGTGCTCTTCCGACGAGCGGTATTCTTCGTAGTTCGTCTCTGGCATCTCCCATATGCGATCGCTCAATTCAAAGAACGCATCGCGCTTGGCTTCGACGATTTCCCAGACTTCTCCCGAATTTCTCATGATGTCCCGATTGGCTGTTTTATGATAGTAACCAAAATTGGAACCAATTTAGACTCAAATATTTTTTACGCAACCTCTGGGTAAAATTATTTGTCTGGCGTACATCTCGTAAGGGACAACGGCCCTAAAGAGATATGCATTTCGATGGAATATGGGGAAAGACGCATGAGTGAAGCGAAAGCGAAAACAAGGTCACAGCTCAAAGTCGTCGATGTTACCGATTTGATCCTGCACGATATTCTTGCTGGCGTGCTCGCTCCGGGCGTGTGGCTGAAACAGATCGATCTCGAACAGCGCTACCAGAGCACCAGACCGGAAGTGCGGCGTGCACTCGACAGGCTGGTACAAAGACGTCTGGTCGAACATGTTCCCAATCGCGGTTACCACGTGTTCGAGCCCGATGGCCGCCAGGCAATGGAAGTGAGCGACATTCGTGTCATCCTTGAAACGGCGGTCGCGGACAAGATCATTGCCAATGCCTCCGAACTGACGACGAAAAAGCTCCGCGACCTTGCACACCGTTTTGACGATCTCATCATGAACGGAACGATGATCGAACTTTACGAAGCCAATCTCGCCTTCCACCGCGAATTGCTTGCGCTTTGCGGCAACAGCGAACTGGTGAACCTTGTTACCGAAATCCGCCAAAGGACGTCGTCGGCGCCGGTGTCACAGTGGAAAACACGCGCACGGATTGAACAATCGTCGCGGGAGCATCACCAGATGATCGATGCTCTGGCAGCGAAGGATATCGAAGAACTGAAACGTGTGACCGTAACGCACATCAGGCAGATGTAAACGGCTGCGCTCTGTCACATTTTGATATTGTCCCTGTTGCAAATCATATAAGTCTGTGCTTATGTATTTTGCATGAGTGAACCGGAATTTTTCAAGGCGCTGGCCGACCCGACAAGACGTGCCGTCTTCGAACGGCTGGCCGATGGCGAGATGAACGCCACGGACTTGCGGCAGGGATTTGACCTGTCGCAGCCGGCCATGTCGCAGCATCTGGCTGTCCTGCGCACGGCTGGACTGATCGCAGAACAGAAACATGGCAGGAATGTTCTCTATCGGATCAATCCCGATGGCGTAGCGCGCATCCATCAATGGCTTAGCCGCTACAATGCGTTCTGGCCAGGCCGTGTGGATGACCTGAAGCAGCTTCTCAAGGAGATGGATCAATGACACGCAAAACCGATGCGAGCATAAATCTCACTTATGAACTGGAGGCTGCTCCATCTAAAGTGTGGCGAGCTTTGACCGTACCGGAATATGTGTCGCAATGGCTGAAGCGACCCCCGGGCAAGGACGATGCTCCGGAGAAAACTACGCTGGAGCCACCCTTCGAACTCCATCTGATTTCCGCCGATCCTGATACGCGCGTGCGCTATAGAATCAGGGACAACGATGCCATTAGTGTCGTTACATTCCAAATCGGGGCGAATGGTACTGGCGGCACCACCTTCAGCATTGTGCATGAACTTGCGATGAGCGCCGCCAACGGCAATTGCCAGAAACCTCTGCGCGCAGCAGCCTAAAAAGTACAACCCGGAACACCACTGAAAGGAGTTCGCCTATGCGCGACATGATGCAACTCGTCCCTATGGTCGTGGAACAATCCAGCCGCGGCGAACGATCATTCGATATTTACTCACGCTTGCTACGTGAACGCATCGTGTTCCTGAATGGTGAGGTCGAGGATCAAATGGCAGCACTCATCTGCGCGCAATTGCTGTTTCTGGAATCGGAAAGCCACACGAAGCCGGTTTCAATGTACATAAACTCGCCCGGCGGGGTCATCACCAGTGGTCTGGCGATCTACGACACGATGCAGTTCATCACATGCCCCGTCGCAACCTTATGCATGGGAACTGCACGGTCCATGGGTTCCTTCCTCCTGATGGCGGGTGAACCCGGTCAGCGCACTGCATTGGCCAATTCAAGTCTTCATGTGCATCAGCCACTCGGCGGATTCCAGGGACAGGCCTCGGACATTTTCATCCATGCGGAAGAAATGCGCCAAACCAAGCACCGAATGATCAGCCTCTACGCGCAGCATTGCGGGCGCTCGTTCGAGGATGTGGAAAAGACATTGGATCGAGATCATTTCATGACGGCGCAGGAAGCCAGAAAATGGGGCCTTGTTGACACGGTTCTGTCAAAGCGGCCTGAGGTTGAGCTCTCCCCTACCGGCAGGCCCTTTGATTGATCCCCAATGCGGATATACAGCGCGGGTGTGAGAAGCGGCTTGGGGCTTGCAATCTTACCCGAGTACTGCATTGCCGCGAGAACTCTTCGGCGGCGATGTCACCAAGATGCTTCAGGACTACCGGGTGCCAAAACGCGAAATCACAGCGCTTATTCCTCACGGAGCCCGATTGCCCTACAATCAAGGTGATACTGGATTATTTGCATTCCCGGCTTCCCGATGGAGCGACCGGTTAATCATTCCTGGAAGACTGCTAGCAGCCGCCTCCCGCCTCGCCGCTATTACTGTCGGGCGACATTTTGGATTTTGCCTACGCCTTCGATTTCAACGAACAGCCGGTCGCCATCGCCCATCGTCAAGACCTCTTATCAGAAACGCCAGATCAGGGGCACGATGAAGACAGAAACCACAAAAAACCAGATCAGCAGTGGCAAGCCGAGCTTCCAGTAATCGCTGAAAGCGTAGCCGCCCGGCCCCATCACCATCAGGTTCGTCGGCGTGGCGATCGGTGTCAGGAACGCCGCTGCCGCCGCCACCGCCGTGCTCATGAGCACGGGACGGGGCGAAATGCCCATTGCCGCTGCAGCCGCCACACCGATCGGGATGACGATCAGAGCCGTTGCCGTGTTGCTGATGAGCTGGCCCATGATCGCGGTCAGGATGAACAAGCCAGCAAGCAGCGCTACCGGTCCGGCATCGCCGACGAGATTGACAAGATGTTCCGCCATCAGCTTTGCCGCCCCAGTTTCCACCATCGCGGTGGAAAGCGGCATCATCGCGCCCACGAGGATCACCGTCGTCCAGCCAATCGCACGATAGGCCTGCTCCACATTCATGATGCCTGACAACACGATCGCACCGGCAGCAAGCAGTCCGGATACCGCCGGCGGCACAATGCCGGTCGCAAGAAGCAAGACCATTGCAGTCAAGATGATGATGGCCTGGCGCGCGCCCGGGCCCATGGGAACGGCCTGACGACGTACCAGTTCGGGTGAATTGACGACCAGAACGTCTGGATCGTCGAGGTGAACGTCAAGAGCTTTCCAGGTTCCCTGCAGCAGCATGGTGTCACCCGCTTGCAGCTCGATACCACCTGCGCCCTTGGCTTTGATGGCGGCGGTTTCCAAACCTGGGCGCTGCACCGCCAGAACGATCAGATCTCCACTTTCGGTGACCATGCCGGGGAAAACTTTTTCCCCGATAAGACCCGAGCGTGGCGGGATGACGACTTCAGCAAGCCCGGAGCTGCGATTGAACAGCGTGTCCTCGCCTTGCCCGGCCGCCTTCTCATCCCGAAACGCAAGATGCATCTGGGCCGCGAATGCCGCGGCCGCGTCACCTTCACCGCGTATCAGAAGATGGTCTCCCTCAGCGACCAGGGGCCTGCGCAGCGGCCCGGCCGTTTCGCCCTCCTGTATGGCGACCAGCTGCAGCCCCGGATGCGCGGATAGAGCGACTTCAGATGATGGCACGCCGACAAAAGGTGAGCTTGCCCGGACCCGCAACTGGTAGATTCCGCTGGCGAGCCCATATTGCTCGACCAGGGTCTTGGCGTGGCGGCTAAAATCGGCTGGCATGGTGGCGCCGTTGCGCTCGGGAAGCAGCTGTTTTCCGAACAGCACGATGATGACCATGGTTCCTGCCAAAAGTGGCACGCCCACAAGCGCGAATTCGAAGAAGCCGAAGCCGCCGAACCCCGCGTCAAGCCCGGCTTCGGAAACCAGCACGTTTACCGGCGTTCCGGTCAGCGCAAGCATGGAGCCAGCATGCGCGGAGAAAACCAGCGGCATGAGCAATTGCGACGAATTACGCTTGAGGCGGACGGCAATAACAACCACTACGGGAAGCAGCGCTGCGACAGCGCCGTTGACGCTGATCAGGGCGGTCAGCAGCGAAACCAGCCCCATCTTCAGCAGCAAAAGCCGCGTCCGGCTTTCTTCGCCAGCACCACGGATGAGCAACTGCCCGGCCCAGGCGGTGACTCCGGTTACCTCCAGCCCGGAGCTGACGACAAAGAGTGACGCAATGAAGACCACCGCCGGATCACCGAAGCCACCAAGCGCCTGGTTAATCGTCAGCACGCCGGTCGCCCACAGGGCCAATGCGGTCAGCATGGCCACAACGACAACTGGCAATTTGTTCCAGACGAACAGGACGACGGCAACGGCTATAATGGCGGCGGTGTATGCTATCGGGCTCAATCGCTCAATTCCTCATTTGGCCCTGACCGGGCTTTTTAGTCGCCCAGCAGTTTGGCCGTCGATGCCTGCTGGCATCCGAGTTTTTCCTTCACGGATGGCTCCGGCCGTCAGACGGCCTCGCAGGACTATCAGTCATCAAGCGTCGCCATGAGCACGCCGATACGGCAGCCCTTTTCAAACTCCGGAAGGCTTACATACTCCTTGATGGTATGAATCTCGGCCTGGCCGGAACCGATGGTAATGGTGGGAACGCCATGCTTGTCGAGCCAGTTGGCGTCCAGGCCGCCATTGGAGAATACCAAGACTGGCTCGATGCCGAGCGTCTTGAGCGCCTTGGTCGCACGCTGTACGATCGGAGTGTCCTTGCCGAGTTCGAACGGTGGATAGGAAGTCACATGGCTGAATTTCAGCTCCGCAGTGTCGCCCGCGTCATCGGTGACCTCACTTTGCGCTTTGATGAACGCTTCTTCGTAACCTTTGGCGATCTTCGTCGCGAAGGTGGATTCGGGACTGCGGGCCTCGCCCTTGATGAAGGCATAGTCGGTCACGACGTTGGTCGCGTCGCCTGCGGGTTTGTTGTCCTTGCCGCCGAAGATACCGACATTGCTCGTGCCGCGACCGTCTGACTTGACAACCTTGCCGAACCAGCCGGCCCGGCGTGCTTCGGCAAGAGCCATCGCACCGACCATCGTTGCCGATATGCCCTTTTCCGGCGCAACGCCGGCATGCGAGGCACGCCCGGTGATTTCCGCTTCCCAATTCTCCTGGCCGACAGCGCCGATGATCAGATCGGATGCCATCTGGCCATCGACATTGATGCACATGACCGCGCCGCCGAGATCGGCCGGATTAAGTTCCCGCGCACCATGCAGCCCGCTTTCCTCGCGCACGGTGAACAGCAGCGTGATCGGCGGATGCGGCAGCTTGTTCTTGATAAGAGTTTCGGCGACGACGACGAGAACCGCGACGCCAGTCCGGGCATCGCCGCCAAGCGCGGTGGTGCCGTCCGAGACGATACGGTCCCCCTCGCGGCGCGGCTTTGCCCCTGCGCAGAGCGGCACGGTGTCGAGGTGCGTGGAAAAGAGAAGCCGCGGTCCTGGCCGAGTTCCGGGCAGATCAACGATCAGATTGCCCGTTTCGGTCGGGAGCGGAATACGTTTGTTGGCCTCGTCAAAACGAATGGCCGACTCCGGCACGCCGACCTTCTTCAGAGCGTCGCTGACCGCAGCGGCAATATTGGCTTCTTGTCCGGTGACGCCCTCGACCGAGAGGAAACGCATCAGGTGATCTTCCGCCGCCGCGACATCAAGGGGAATAGAGTTGCTCATGACATCCATCCGATCATTTTGTTGTAATCGCTAAGATAGCGTTCGTCACAGGCCCCACGGCAGCCCGAGGGCCTTCCAGACGGCAAACAGAGCCGTCCACAGCACGAATATCAAAACGACATAGGGGAGCATCAGCGAGACTATGGTGCCGACGCCTGCGGACTTGTCGTATTTCTGGGCGAAGCCGACGACGAGTGCAAAATAGGCGTTGAGCGGGGTGATCGCGTTCATTGGCGAGTCACCAACGCGATAGGCTGCAAGGACTGCCTCCGGCTCGACCCCGAGCTTCATCAGCAGCGGCACGAAGACGGGAGCGAAGATCGCCCACTTTGCAATTGCGCCGGTCAGCAACAGATCGATGATCGCGACAACGACGATAAAGCCAATCAGCAGTGGCAGGGCCCCGATATTTGCCGCCTGGAGCGCACCGGAAAGGCTGAGCGCCATGACCGTGCCTATGTTGGTGTAGGTAAAATAGGCGACGAACTGGCTGAGGACGAAGAACAGGAAGATTGTACCGCCCATATTCTTGATCGATTTCTCGATGGCAGCGATCACCTCCGACAGTGTCCGCAAGGTGCCGGCGCCGATGCCGTAGGTCCACCCTGTCACCAGAAAGAGGAGCATGATGAGCGCGATCAGGCCGTTCATGAATGGGGAACTGCCAATCAGCTCGCCGGTTTCAGGATTGCGCAACGGCGCGCCACTGGGAAGCGTCAACAGCAGGAACACCACCACCAGACCGATGAGCCCGTAGAGTGCAAACCGCAATCCGCGTGACTCCTGCTCGCTCAGCACGGCCCCCTGATCTGGAACAGCGCCGTCAGCTGCTGCCTCCGGCTTGTATTCCCCAAGCCGGGGCGAGATCATGCGGTCGGTGATGAATGCTATGAGGAAAGTGAGGAAGATCACGGACGCGATGGAGAACCAGACATTTGATGCCAGCCCGATCGATCGATTGGGATCGACCAGCCGTGCCGCATCGTTGGTGAATTCCACGAGGACTGCATCAAGTGGTTTAATCAGCATGTTGACGGTGAAAGCACCGGCAACTGCTGCAAAACCGAGCGCCAGACCAGCCAGCGGATGTCTTCCGACTGCCAGATAGGCGACGCCGGCGAGCGGTATAAGCACCAGATAACCGGCATCTGCTGCGATACTTGCAAGGATGCCCACGAAGGCCAGGATATAGGTCAGGGCCCAACGCGGTGAAACGATGACGAGCTTGCGTATCAGTGCCGTGACCAGACCGGACTCCTCTGCTACACCCGCGCCGATCATGGCGGCGATCATCAGCCCCACCGCCGTGAAACTCATGAAGTTGGGAATGAGCGAGGAGTAGAGGAAGCGAATGCCTTCCACGTTCAGAAGGCTGCGTATTTCCGTTGAAGCGGTTTCGATCTCGTGGGTGTCCGGATTGATGCGCTCAAAGCTGACCGCCGCCCCGAAGGCACCGAGAATGGCAGACAGGACGATAACAATGCCAATCAGGATGAGGAAGATGATGACGGGATGGGGAACCATGTTTCCCACTCTCTCGACACCATCCAGCAGCCTTTGCATCACGGTCTTTGGCGCGGTATTGGCAGTGGTCATTTCATGTCTCCCGTTAAGCCAACGGATTACGCCGAGTTGTTCGAATGACACCAAGGTGAGATGGCGCGGTTTCCTGGGCTTTGCTCAATCTGTGGTCGCCAAGACGACAAGCCATGGCCGACGGCGCCCTCCTGCTACATCCCGCCAAAGCATCGTAGAGATCGTTCGCGGGTGAACCGCCAATCATCGGATCAGGTACCCGATGCCGGCTCCCCTTTCAGGTATCGCGCTTGCAAGCGACAGGCGGAAAGATGAAACTGAAACACCTCCTCTATCCCTATGTGAGGTCACCAATTTCGCGGCGTGCGACAAGCGCCGCAAGCGCAATGATGCGAATATAGTGGTGCTCCAATTATCTGTGATAGGCATGGAATCCCAAAAACAAGCTCTCAGTTCAAATTTCCCGTATTTCCTGCCGTGACCGCACCGAGGGTATCCCGCCTGTGCCAGGATCGCCTATTGATTGGCCATCGCCTCAACAACGAATAATTGACGACTGGATAGTTAGTATCACCGTGACACCAGTTGGAAATTGACATCACTCTTCAACAAGACAGGGTGTCTATGCATTGCGTCACTGCGGTCGACTTCAAACTGCCATCTCTCTTCGATGGGGAATCCGATGAAAGCTTATATTTCAGTCTTGGCAAAGTCGTTCTCCGCCATTGGTCTGCTTGTCGGTATTCTCTTCTTTGCCGCATCCCTTACGCCTAGCCTCATGCCACGCTCTTTCCTGGTTCAGGGTGCGCTCTCCGGGTTTTGTGCAGCGCTCGGCTATGGCGTGGGTGTGGCAGCGGTGTGGCTCTGGCGCTATCTGGAAATTCCAGTTCCAAGCGCGCGGGGTCAGAAAGCGGCCAAATGGATTGCTGTCATCCTGTGTATCGGAACCGCCGGCGTTTTTCTGTGGAAGGCCGCCGAATGGCAAAACACCGTGCGGAGCGTCATGGGACTTGGGCCGGTCGAAAGCGTGGAACCAATTGAACTTGCAGCTATTGCGCTCGGTATTTTTCTGGTGGTCATTCTGCTCGCCCGCCTCTTCAAGCGGACATTCCGGCTTTTCTCGCACTGGCTGAACCGCCTCGTGCCGCGCCGTGTTTCCAAGGTCATCGGCGGTGTTCTGGCGGTAGTACTCTTCTGGTCGGTGGCGCAGGGCGTCTTGTTCAAGGTCGTCTTGCGTATGGTCGACACATCCTTTCGCGAACTCGATGCCAGGATCGATGACGGCTCGGTACGCCCCTCGGATCCCACAAAACCTGGCGGTCCAGGCTCGGTCCTCGACTGGCAGGACCTCGGGCGGCAAGGGCGCGCGTTTATCGCATCTGGACCTACCGGTGCGCAGATCGGCAGTTTCTTCAACGCAAAAGCGCTGGATCCCGTTCGTGTCTATGTCGGGTTGAATTCCGCGGAAACGGTCGATGAACGAGCGCGCCTCGCGCTTGAAGAATTGAAGCGTGATGGCGGGTTCGAACGAGCGGCGTTGATTGTCATCGTTCCCACGGGAACAGGATGGGTCGATCCGGAGGGTATCGACACGGTCGAGTACCTACATCATGGCGATATCGCCAGCGTCGCCGTGCAATATTCCTATCTCAGCAGTTGGCTATCCTTGCTCGTGGAACCGGGCTACGGCGCCGAAGCAGGCCAGGCGCTGTTTCGCGAAGTATACCGCCACTGGACTACGCTCCCGCGTGACAGCCGACCCAAACTGTACTTGTATGGCCTGAGCCTCGGCGCGATGAACTCCGAACTTTCAGCCCATCTCTACGATATTATCGGCGATCCTTTCCAAGGCGCCCTGTGGAGCGGTCCCCCTTTCCAGAGCCGCATTTGGAACTCCGTGACGGCAAGCCGAAATCCTGGTTCGCCGGCATGGCTGCCGCGCTTCCGCGACGGTTCGATCATACGGTTCACCAACCAGAACAACGCGCTCGATATTCCCGGCGCCGTCTGGGGACCGCTTCGCATCGTCTATCTCCAATATGCCAGCGATCCTGTGACGTTCTTCGATTTTCACGCGCTCTATCGAGAGCCGGATTGGATGAAGAGCCCGCGTGGTCCCGATGTCTCGCCAAGCCTCCGCTGGATTCCAGGGGTCACAATGCTGCAGCTCCTGTTCGACATGGCCATCGCCACGACCTCGCCGATGGGATACGGTCATGTCTACGCTCCGGAGCATTACATCGACGGCTGGGTTGCCGTTACCGCCCCGCAGAATATTGGGCCGGAAGATGTTTCTCGCCTGAAGGCATTTTTCTTCGAACGGTCGCGGAGCGCCGACAATCCGCCACCAAGCGATTGACCGCTTGTTCAATGTCCAGTCGACCTTCGCAGGAAAAAGAAACACAATGCATAGCTGTGGGATTCATGGCTAATCTCTTCGACGTGTCGGGCACGATATAGTTTTTTGCAGCGCGTCCCAGCGTTAGTCACCCTAGAGAACCGGAGGCAACATGTCTGATCTTATCGTGATCGTCTATCCCACCGAACCCAAAGCCGAAGAGGTGCGCAATCGTCTCCTCGAACTCCAGAAAGAATATCTGATCACGCTTGGCGACGCTGTCATCGCCACAAAGACAGATGCGGGCAAAATCAAGCTCAACCAGTTGGTGAGCACGACAGCCGCCGGCGCGGTATCCGGCAGTTTCTGGGGTCTGCTGATTGGCGTCCTCTTTCTCAATCCGCTGATCGGCGCCGCAGTCGGGGCGGCATCTGGTGCCCTCGGCGGGGCATTGACGGATGTTGGCATAAACGACAACTTCATGAAGGATCTCGCAGCCAATATTCAGCCTGGAAATGCCGCCCTGTTCGTGCTCGTGCAGTCGATGACGGCTGACAAGGTCCTGAAGGACATTTCGCATTACGGCGGTGTTGTTCTCAAAACTTCGTTGGATGAAACCAAGGAGCAGGTTTTGCGCGACGCCTTGCAAAAGGCCACATCTTGACCTTAGACAGTAGGGCACAGTCCATGTGCTCACCCGCAGGACCCATCTTCCGGATCGTTATCGAGATGGTTTGCGGAGCCGACGGGCGAATGGCCGTGGTCCATTGGCCAGGGTCTTTGCCTTGCGCTTCCGGGTAGGCCGGGATCATTGGGTTTGGGGCGGGTAGGCAAGGCATGGCAGTTCAATATGCAAAACCGATGATCGGCTACCTCGCGACCGGCATCCTGGTTCTCGCGCTGCTTCGTTTCGGCCAGGCAATCTTCATACCGTTCGCCTTCTCCCTTTTCGTCATCGCCCTCGTTGCGCCACTCCAGATCAGGTTGCAGCGCTGGGTGCCCAAACTGCTTGCCCTGTTTGTGACGCTCTCTTCAACAATCTTCATCATCGTCGCCGTCGGATCCTCGGTGACGTGGGGTCTCAGCAGGCTTGGCCAATGGCTTTTCCTCAATGCCCGCAGGTTCCAGGATGTCTATGTCCACTGGACCGACTGGCTGGAGGAACACGGCATTGCCATCGCAGGTCCACTCGCCGACCGTTTCGACGTGACATGGCTGGTGAGCTTTACCCAGGGGTTGGCCGGGCGCCTCAATAGTTTCGCGGGATTTGCCTTGCTGGTCTTTGTTTTCGTCATGCTCGGTCTCCTGGAAATAGAGGATTTCGCCAAGCGTCTTCGCTCTCCCGCGCTACAACCGCAGGGCATGAACATGCTCCATGCCAATCGCGAAATTTCAATGAAATTGCGCCGGTTCATGCTCGTGCGCACGTTTGCCAGCATCTTGACCGGGTTGATCGTCTGGGCATTCGCCTATTTCGCAGGCCTCGAACTGGCGGCTGCCTGGGGCGCAATTGCCTTCACCCTCAACTACATACCGTTCCTTGGACCGTTCGTAGCGACTGTCCTGCCGACGCTTTTTGCCATAGGCCAATTTGATTCCTGGCAGATGGCTCTGGCTGTCTTTGTCGGACTGAACCTGATCCAGTTTCTGATCGGTAGCTATCTTGAACCCCGTTTAACCGGCGCATCCTTGGCAATTTCGCCTTTCGCCGTCATTTTTTCGGTATTCTTCTGGAGCTTCATGTGGGGGGTGCCAGGCGCATTCATTGGCGTCCCCATTCTAATCGCGTTCCTTATCTACTGCGAGAAATCGTCCGTGGCGAAATGGATTGCCGTGTTGCTGTCGGCAAAGGCTTTTGACAATTCCGACAGAACTTCGATGTAATTTCGAACACCTTCAGGTAGAGAGACCACCGTTTGTGCAACTCGTTTCGTAACAGTTACGTACTGAACAGACCGCAATGGTTGTGCCACACTTGTGAAGTCGAGCATTTGTAACTGCGCGATACCTTATTCTTGTGGTTTTTTGGAGCAGCCGTGCCTGTACTTCCCCCAACAAAATGGATCGAAGTACTACTATGCTCGTCTCTAACAATGAGACAGCGCCACCTATTTTGCACGTTGTTCCGGGTACGACAAATGGTGAAATCATGAACGCGCATGATCATATCGCACCATCGGATATATCGCTCGATCGAAACTTTGCACACGCGGCAGCGGCATCTGCCATCAACGGCCCTCCTCCCCAACCGAAGCGGTCGTCTTCCGGCGCATTCTCCATTCCCGCGTTCAAGTTCGATACCAGCGGCGTGCCGATTGACCATCAGTATGAATCCTGGCGCAAAAGCTTCTCATCGATGCTCGAGCTTGGCGAATGCAGGGACAGGTCCCGCGGTTTTGAAGGAAAGCAGACGGTCTGGGATCTCGGCAGCCTGGCATTCTCGCGGATCAGAACCGGCGCACTCGAGTTTGCAAGTGTTCCAGGTCATGCGCGCAGGGAAGCGCTCGATCACTGGACATTGACCCTTCCACTCGACGGTTCGATCAGCACCGAGGGCCCGGCAGGAAGCTTTCAAGGCGGCGCCGGTATCGTCCAGGTTCATTCGCTGGGACGCTGGTTTGAGGGGAGTGTAACAGATAGCGACATGCTGGTGCTGTTTGTTCCCCGAGATTCCGATCCAGAAGTGGCACATGCCCTCAGCGCTTCCGAGTTCTCCACAGTCGACACCGCGATGGGCCGGCTATTGTCCGACTATTTCATCGGACTGGCCAAGCGGCTGCCAGCGGTCGAGGCGGACAATCTCCCTGAACTCGTTGGCGCGACGCAGGCGATGATCCGGGCCTGCCTGCTGCCATCTCCAGGCAACATCGAGGAGGCTCAGGCACCTATCGCCCGCGTGTTGCTCGAAAAGGCACGCCGCGTAGTGCAATCCAGATTGTTCGATCCATTGTTCAATGCCAAGGTCTTGCGGCGTGAACTCGCGATTTCACGCACCGGGCTTTATCGAATGTTCGAGCCATTCGGTGGCGTGATGCATTACCTGCAGCACCAGCGGCTCCTCGATGCACACGCAGCATTGGCCGACCCGAACGACAAACGTCGTATCATCGAGATCGCTGAGCAACGATGTTTCAGTGATGGCGCAGAGTTCAGCCGGGCATTCAAGAGGGAGTTCGGCTATACGCCAAGCGAAGTGAGAGCGGGCCGCAAGAGCAGTTGGCCGAGCAGGCCAGCCGGCGAAATCTCCACCGCAGCTCCTGAAGAACGCCTCGGATTGCTGCTACGCAAGCTTCATGGTTGATCTGCACCAACGATGAGGTTTTCGATGCGTCATGATGATCTGGACGAGCGGCTGAGACAACTGGGCGTGAACGTCGGGCCCTTCACATTCACCGTACTGTTCCTGATCGGTGTTGCAGCTGCGATCGCAATTGGTTGGTTCCTGTATTAGCGGTCGCGCTGCCGGTGGTTGAAATTGTGCATTTTGACCGCCCTGTCCGCAATGCCGAAGGGGATGATTCCAATGTTTGAAAATGACGACTGGAAGCTCGCTATCGAAGATACGCGATTTCGGCAGAATGCGATCGTTGCTCTCATATCTTCGAGCAATAACCAGGCGCTGGGACTTCTCCGGCTATTTTCCGTCATCGCCCTTGCCACGGCGACCGGCGCTGTTACGTCCCTTGCTGCAGGCGAGTTTTCTCCAACGGTTGGCTGGGAACTGGCGTCCTTGACGCTGGTTTTGGTGTGGTCGTCCTGGCAGTGCTTTCAGGCCCTCGAAGTCGGGGACATCGATCTACCTGGTCGCAATGCCGAATTCTGGCTGCTCGCCGCCGACAACGAAAACGACCGGCCCACATTTTCCCGCCAATACCTCGAAATCTTCAAAGAACGGTACCAGACGAACCGCCGGGTAAGCGAACGGCAAGCCCGCGCGCTCCGAAAAGCAAAGCTGGGGGGAATAATAGCACCGCTGATTGGCATAGCCGTGGGCGCGGTCCTGGCTTTCTTCCAGGCATATTCTCTTTGAACCTGGAGAAGGCCGGCGAGCAGTTGGCTTCTTTGACAGCGCTTTGTCCCGGCGGCTGTGAGGAATTGAGCGGCCTTCAAAACTACATCGCAAACAGGGGCATTGACTATGGATGCGCAGGCGGTGAAGCCGCCTGCTTCTCTCCCAATGTATATGCTAATGCTGGGTCGTGATGTCGGCAACCTGGATCATTGCCGCTAACACGGCGCGTTCTTTCGTGCATCCCTACGCTCCGGGCAGCCGCAACTACCGGTTTGCTTCTTATTTGGGCGCCGCGAACAGCCATTACCTCGCAGCGACTGCAGGTCTGATGGGCTATTCGTTGATCTCCGGCTCGACGAGCCTTGCCAAGTTTTTCAGCGACTCCTGCCATCCGAGATAACAAGCCTCCGGTGGAATGACGTCCGGCACGCCCGCCTGTGTTATATGGAGCTCGGTCCCGACCGACACTTTGGCCAGCGTCACAGTTACTTCCATTTCGCCAGGCAGGTTCGGGTCGTCGAATTTGTCCGTGTACCGCAACCGTTCACCAGGAACCAGCTCGAGATATTCGCCACCAAACGCGTGGCTATTGCCAGTCGTAAAGTTCCGGAAGGACATTTTGAACGTGCCGCCGACCTTCGGCTCTGAGTGATGCACAGTACAAGCAAAACCGTTGGGGGGAAGCCACTTGGCGAGCGCGTCTGCCTCGATGAAGGCCCGATAAACCTTGTCCGGACTTGTTGCCAGAACGCGGTGCAAACGTATGGTATTCGGCATGGTTGTGATCCTCCATAATTTGCCGGAACAGGCCCCTAGGACGAGCGAGACTTTGCCAATCCGACACCGTTGTTGAAAAAAGTTTGCGCGACCGCAGACGAGCTGCCGGCGCTCTAGCGAGTTCGCACGCCCCGAACCGATCAGAAGTGCTGCTGTAACCCGCACCTTCTTATTTTTTTGACCACAATTCACGCTGGTTTCACGCTGCAATAACAGTGGAATTGTATTCCCCGTAAGTCAGCCAGCTTAGCCGACGTCAAGCAAATGATGGGAGCGGAATAGTGTACAACATTTCGGGAATAAGCGTTCCTGTTTACCCGCTGGGGCTCCCAATACACGCAAACGTATTGCCAAAGTTGTGTTTTGTGCCAAAGTTAGAGCGAGAGCCCAAGCACAAGCAAGATAAAGCAATCCAAGAGGCTACTCGGGGACCCACGCTGATGGACCGCAGTCAGCACAGCGAAGCGGCTTATCGCATGTACCTTATTGGACCCTTCGCGATCACTGATCCGGAGGGCAAGGTTCTGACGCCCAAATCCCAAAAGTCCCAAGCGATCCTTGCCATGCTGGCGGTCTCCCTAAGGGGATCACGTTCGAGAGTTTGGCTTCGTGACAAGCTTTGGAGCGACAGGCCTGAAGACCAGGCCTCTGCCAGTCTTCGCCAGGCACTGCTCGATATCCGGAAATGCCTGGGTGATGCACGCGATATCCTGGTGGCTGACAAGAACACCGTCTCGCTTCGCATGGACCGCATACGGCTGGATATCGACGAAATCCTGACCGAGGGCCATCCAGCAGGAAATGACGAACTGGCTGCTGAACATTTTCTCGAAGGGGTCGACGTCAGAGACGCTGAATTCGAGGAGTGGCTTACACTGGAGCGACAGGTCTGGCAGCGTCGCTACGATGAAGGACAATTCCAGCAAAAATTTGAACCTAAG
Source organism: Candidatus Phyllobacterium onerii (assembly GCF_028331445.1). Lineage (GTDB taxonomy): Bacteria > Pseudomonadota > Alphaproteobacteria > Rhizobiales > Rhizobiaceae > Phyllobacterium > Phyllobacterium onerii. Next base: position 95,772 of record NZ_JAQMHX010000002.1, read on the forward strand.
CTTGAGCTGGCGCGTCAGAACCAGGAACCGACGCCACTCGTTCCTTTAACGGCAATCAATCCGGGCAAGAATAGTGGTGGGACTGGGAATGGAGCGGCGAACGATAAAGCCAGTGACTCGAGTTCCAGCGTCAGTTCGCGGCAATGGGTTGTCGCGATCTTGCCCTCGCGCATCGCCGGACAAAGTGAAAATGGACAGATTCTTGCGGCGGGAGTGACTAATCTCATCGCAAAATCGCTTGTTGAGGGAACTGATATCCGTGTCACTGATTTTTCCTTCGGCGCAGGGCCTGGGGCGAACTCGTCGAATGATGTTGGACCGGGCAACGAGATCTCGCTGGCAACAGCCCTCGGCATACAGCTGGAACTGACGCTCGCCAGTCAAACCGCCCTTATCGTGGTGAGCATTGTGCGTTTGGCCGATCATAGCCTGATCTGGAAAGACAGTTGCATCGCTGATCGCCCGCCCCTGGAAAGAGGCGAAACCAGTCAGTTGCATGGGCTGATCAATCACTTAATCGATGAAGTCAACGGGAGCTTTCTTTTCCGCGGCGAAGGCGGAAAGCTCGAGCGCGAAACCACTATGATCGAGGCGGTCAACTCGGTCTTTCGATTGTCTCGGGGGGATCTCGATAGAGCCGAACGCATCCTCCACAACATTGCTGCTGAGCGGCCCTCCTCCTCAGTCTATGCCTGGCTCGCCTTTATCAGGACTTTCCGCGTTGGACAGCGTTTCAATGCCTACGATTCCACCATAGTCGAAGAAGCCCAATTCTACGCCCGTAAGGCATTGGAGTTGGATGCTAACAATTCCATCGCACTTGCTCTCGTTGGACACGTCCATTCATTCTTGTTTTGCGAATACGACTATGCCGCCGGACTATTCGAGCGCGCAATCAAGCTCAACCCGGCACAACCGCTCGGTTGGGATCTTTATTCCATGTTGCATTGTTATGCCGGGCAGCCTGAAAAGGCGTTGGCCATGGCTAACTGGGTCCAGAACCTTGGATTTTACAGCGTGCACAAATATTACTTCGACACGACCAAGTGCATCAGTGCAGCTCTGGCCGGCGATCACGCAGCCGCCATTTCTGCGGGTGAAGACGCGCTGAAGATGCGTCCTGATTTCAATTCTCTCTTGCGCTACATGGCAGCAAGTCATGCACATCGGGACGAGATGGAGTTGGCGGGAAAGTATGTAGAGCGGCTCGAGGCTGTCGAACCGAATTTCTCGATCGAGTCGCTCAAGGACAATCGCTACCCGCTGTTAAAAACTGGGGGAGGCAAGATGCTGATCGCCGGGCTTACCAAGGCCGGTGTCAAGCTTCGGTAATTCTTCCTCAATCAAAATTCGGCTCGAATGGATGAAGGATACGCGAAAATGGTCAACGTTGCTGCGCAATCGCCGCTGATACAGTTCCTGAACAATTTTCGATTTGAGGTCGATGCCGATCATGTATCGCCCTGCCCACCTTTGCCGTTCGCTGAGGTTGACGCAGCGGTGGATGGGGCCGGTATCAACATCCCGGGGGCACCTCTAGCCGGAGCCGCCACGGCGAGCGGCGGTGTTGCCAACAAATCGGTGCTGAACAAATCCTCGCTGAACAAGAACAAGAACAAGAACAAAACCTCATTCGGCGGAATCAGCACCGGCAATGCACAGTTGATACCTGCATTCCAGTTGCGCAGGCTCCACCAACAGCCTTCCCGGAACGCTTTTACCACCGCCGCTCGGTTTACGTGGGAGATGCTCGACATTACTCCACCTCCAGGCCCGGATTTCAGTCGCCTTGAAACCAAAGTGATGCTGTCGATGCAGAAGCGCGACCGCGAAAGGGCCAGACGACTCCCGGATATTCAACAGGAAGCTTCGCTATCGGTCGGCGAGTTTACACGACCTCTCTATATCGAGAACATAGCCGGGTTCGAACAGACCGAGGGGCTTTTTCAGAGCATCCTGACCGCTTGCGAATATGTTGGGCTCATTTACAAGAATAAATTCAATCGGTTGCGACCCAGTCAGTTTGAACCGCGACTGCGACCGCTTCTGGCAGTTCCAGCGCACGAATCCTTCCAAAGCAATCATGCATTCCAATGCTTTTCCATTGTGTTTGCATTCAACACGATCCTTCCTGAGCATCCAGCGACCGAAGAGTTGGCGCGAATTGCTCAGAATGTTGCAGAGAATCGAGAATGGGCCGGCCTGCATTATCCGAGCGATACGAAAGCAGGACGTGATCTGGCCCGCCGGTTTGCTCCTTATCTGAGAGATGCGTTCGCCGCCACGTACAACGCGGTACACAAGGAATGGGTGTGAAGAAAGTGCATTCATCTTCAGTGGTTCCTCTAGGGTAAATGAGGTTACAGATGGCCCTCCAATCAGACAACACGAAGGCTGCGCCTGCCGGCTACTATTATCTCTGGCATTTGGCTGCTCTGGGAGTGATTACGGCGGACTTCGGATCTTCGAGTGGTTCGATTCCCCCCAACAATGAAAGTGCGCTGCGCATCACGCCTTCTCCTGTTATTTCCGGTTCTGTCTGGGACACCCTTGCAGAGGTGGCTGCGATCTCGCCTGCGAGGGTGGCGCTCATTGACGTCGGCATATCTCCAGATCACCCGAACCTGGCAACCCGGATCGATCAGAATGCCTCTATTGACCTGGCAACGCACAGATACGGTGCGCGTGCGTTGGCCATCCTCGACGATACAAATAGTTCCTACAAGGAAGAGAAACAGGCGTTCTTTGCCGAACTCGACATATCCGGACTCGGCAACCTCGGACTATCGGTTGATGACAAGGAATACCTGGATGATATTGTGGCGGAGTATGCTGGTTCCTATGGCGTATTGCGCCGGATTCTCGATTCGAACACCATGTTCGCCGCTCACGGCACTGCCTGTGCCGGTTTAATCGTGGCCGAGCCCGCCGCATTGGCCACGGAAGACAGCGAAATCCTGTCTCCACCAGAAGACATCTTTACGAATCCCGATTCAACCGAGACCCATCCCAACAAAAATCCCAACCTGTTACCGTATTTTGGCGCTGATCCTTTTTCGCGCCTCGTCAACATTACGACTTCGTTCGAAGACAATCCTGTGCAGTTCATCGCCGCACTCCTTTATGCGTATTTGCAGAACGTTGACGTCATCGTCATGCCCCGCGGCATACCCGATCCGAAGCGAAGCGCCATTGAGCCCAAGAACGAATTGAAGGCCGACTTGGAGCGCTGGGCCAATCGTGATGCTGCGGATCTATTTGCACGCATCGCCCTGGCAGAACAGGGACCGGCGGAACTCGAGCCCAAGGCAACGCAGCTGGGTTCCAATCCGGACCGCATATGGACGATCCTGGAACATTTGATCATTGCTGTGAGCCGAAAGATTCCGGTGATCTGCGCTGCCGGCAACAGTGGCGAAAGCCAGCTGATCTATCCGGCGAGCCTCGCAGCTCCCGACAACGGGATCATCGCGGTCGGCGCCGTCACGGTTGAAGGTTTCCGGTCCGGCTATAGCAATTATGGCGAAGGTCTAACGCTCGTTGCGCCCTCTGATGATGGGGAGGTCTTCAATCGCCATCAATTGCGGATCAATCGGCTGTCACCCTTGATCGCCAAGCATCAATATAACGCGGATCCCGGCAAGGAATATTGCTATTCGCAGTTCAGCCTTCTCAGCACAGACCTTCCGGGGGTCTTTGGTTATGATGAAGGAAAAGCTCCCTGGTCCTCACTGCTTCCCTCTGCCAATAATCCCGGCATTGGTGGCGGTTACTATACCAGCTTTGGCGGCACGTCCGGGGCCGCAGCCTTGGTCGGCGGCGTCGCGGCTCTCGTACAACGGGCCCATCGTGCCGTTCACGGTGGGTCAGGCAGGCTAGACGGTATAGCCGTCAAGTCTATCCTCGAGGAAGCGTCCAGCCGAAGCAGCAATGTTGGACCGGGTTTTCGTCCCCTCACCCCCGACTGCATGAATGCGGACAATGAAGATGTCATCGATTCCAGGTATTTCTTTGGAGCGGGACTTCTTAACGCCGCCGCCGCTGTCGATGTCGTGTTGAACAGTTGACGCAGAGGCCAACAAAACATCCAAAAAGGACCCGCCCGCGGGTCCTTTTTATGTTTTGTCCTGCATTTTTGACGGTGCATTGACGGTCAGACAGCGCTCGAGAGACGCCTCCTCCGGTAATATTAGATCAATACTTCGGTAAATCCGGAGATCAAGTCGATCAAATAGACTGCAGGAGGGAAAACCGATGTCAACAGTTCTTACCAGAAAATACCGGTGGTCATCATTTGCCAGATTGATCAAGCGGCCGAAATTGCCAACGGGTTTGTGCCTCACTTACAAAAGCGTCAAAGCATCCATGGAGCGGGAGATCCGACTTATTCATATCTCGATCCTAACTCCAGTGCACAGACCCGTTTTTCGACCGTGTCCAATTGTCAACAACGTGACTGGGCAGCACCGGCAACGGACATGCCGCGGCAGTTCTCGCTATTTTCGATAAGCCCGTCTGAAGCGGGTATTTGCCTGGCAATTCATAATCGGAGCTCGACGAACATGGTTTTAAAGCGTGAAATATCGATAGACGACTGGGAAGCATTGAACCGCCTGTCACAGGGCGAAACGATCCGGCGAATAGATGGTCGCGCGGTTCAACGCCTAACTGAGATCGGCGCACTGCGTAGCAGAGGAGGAGAAATCAAACTCTCCTACGCCGCAATGCAGCTTTTGATCGAACGCTCGGCACGTATTTGCCGCGCTCGAAACGGCAACAGCAAAACGTGGTGCAATTGAATTTCAATGTTGCAAGCACGTGTCAATGAGTAGTTTTTGGGGACAAGAAAATGTCAGGAATTATGTATGAACGAATACCGGATGCTGATCACGCCGTTTACAATCGGCATGCGGCGGCCCGCCGTGCAGCGTTCCACATCGCATCGACAGAACCCCGTCCACAACGGACCCTTGCCATTATTGACGGACGTGCCATTGCTCGAGAGCATCTTTCGAGGGGGCTTATATCGAATGGACTTGGACTGCGCTTGGCCACATATGGCTCTGTGAACGATATAGAGGCATATGAAGCAGCGGCATTGTCAGTCATCCTTGTATGCGTCGACGACTCCAGATTCATGGATAATTCCATTGTGCTAGAAATCGGGGCGCTTGTACGAAGATTTCCGAAAGTCCCAGTCATTGTTCAGGCGGGCCTGTGCGGATTTCAGCAAATCCTGAGCGTTCTCCAGCAAGGTGCCCATGGTTACCTTCCAGGCAATGCCGGAATATCTGTTTGCATCGAAGCAATATCGATGGCGTTGGCAGGTGGTGTTTTCGTCGCGGCCAAGAACCGGCATGATATGCAAAGCATCCTCGGAACCAACCCTCATCCGTCCAAGCGTTTGGAAATGTTCACACGACGGGAACGTGAGGTCATCGAAGTCCTGCGGCAGGGAAAGGCAAACAAAACGATTGCCTATGCCCTCAGGCTTGCTCCAAACACTGTGAAAGTTCACGTTCGAAATATCCTCAAGAAGGTTCGGGCGACGAACCGGGCGGAAGCAATTTACAAAATCAACGCCATGTTTGATGAGATCGCATAGAGCGTCGCAGAAAAAAGAACGCCGTTGGGGGCGACGGGGGCCGCTCCCGCATCTGACCCTCCCTCTTGTGGGAGGGTCTTTTTTGCACGCGCCTGTATCTAAGATGCGATTCGAGACGAGACATTATGCGATTTCCGAGCTTCGCTACTATGCTGTCGGCGCCCGGATCTCGCATAGCCGGATTTCGTCGGCCTACGGGCTACTGCCCCGCCACCGTCGGAATCCGAGGCTCATCCTTGCTGCTCTGGCGGCTTGCCAACGCAACGGCCAAAGCCTGTGCAAGACACATCGGGGCCGCGCGAGAGCGTGAAAACGTATATTCATGTTCGGGGACAGGGAAAAGAACATGCGCAGACAAATCATGGTGTATGGCTGGTGCGGATTCAAAGTGTGACGTTGAACCCACTGGTCACTGTCAATCAGTCCGACATGCAGAAAGTTGACCAGAATACCATGCGTCTTGACCATGACCGGTATGACGCCAGAAAGACGAGCGATACGAACCGCAGCATCTATCGCCAACCTCTTGAAATATTTGCTTTGAACGTCATTGAGCGGACTTGGATGCCGTCGTTGATCAAGGCACCGGGGGAGGAAGAGATGCGAAGGATCGATGTGGGGTTGGAGGAGGACTACAAGCGAACGATGTACTAGAAAGCATCTGACCACGGATCCGATCATGCCACAGAAATGGCAGGGAGGCACGGTGGCGGCGCCACAGGTCGAAATAGGTCGGTAGCTGCCGGACGGCAAAGCGCCCGCATTTTCGCCGTTTCAGAGAGCGCCTGACTTTGCCAAAAGCGGTCACTTATTCGAATGGTCGATCAAGCGCGGCCTCCACAGCGTCGCCGAGTTTGGGTATCATCAGCACTGTCAATGAAGGTATGAAGCTAAAGGCACGCGAGTAACAGAGTTGGGGCTCACTGGTTGGCCAAGAAACAGCCACCTTCTGGGAGTTGCAGCCTTAGTGGGCCGCTGTCACCGCTCTCGCATGAAGACCGATAGGTACTTGTCGCGCCGGTTCGCGGGGCAGATGGTCAGAAGGGTTCCCCGTGCTCGTTGTGGCCGATGTGCGATCGTTTGATTATTGACTTCCGAGGGGTCTATCCCTCAGATAAATAGAGACCCCACGGAGGCAGGATGCTCCACGACCGCACAGACGTGACACGCGAAGACAACAACATGGCGGAGCTCATTCGCGACTACGACTGGGCGACCACAAGCCTCGGTCCAATATCCTCGTGGCCGATCCCGCTGAAGTGCGCAGTTGATCTTGCGTTGCCGTCCCAGGCGCAGATTGTCATATTTTGCGGCCCGGATTTCGTTGCGATCTACAACGATGCCTATTCCCCCAGCATTGGCACCAAACACCCAGCCGCCCTCGGAAGACCCGCGAAAGAAAACTGGGCCGAGCTTTGGGAAGACCTCGAGCCGATGCTTCGCCGCGTACTCGAGAACGGCGAAACTGTTACGGCAAAGGACAGGCCATTCTACATCGAGCGTCCGGTGCCGGAAACGGTGTATTTCGACATTTCCTATTCGCCCATCTTTGACGCCGATGGAAAAGTGCTCGCGGTTTTCTGCATCGTCAACGAGACGACCGATCGGGTGGGTTACGAGGTCGCGCTCCGTAGAAGCGAGGAGCGCCTACGCTCAATGATCGAGCACACGATGGTTGGTGTCATCCAAACTGATCTGCAAGGACACCTATCGTTCATAAATCCAGGATTTTGCCAAATTGTCGGCTATACGCGAGAGGAATTGCTGACGCTAACGCTGAAGGACATAACCCACCCTGAAGATCTGCCCGAGGACATGGCGCAAGTTCGGAACCTTGGTGTGGAGGGCAAGAGCTTCGTGATTGAAAAGCGCTATGTACGGAAAGACGGCACTCCGATCTGGGTTTCCAATCATGTCTCAGCCGTGAAGGATCCCGATGGCAGGGTCCGGGAAGCCGTCGCGGTGGTCGTCGATATCACCGCACGTCGTCGTGCATTAGAAGTCGAACGACGCTTGGCAGCGATAATCTCATCGTCGGAAGATGCCATCCTTGGAATTGACCTAAACATGATGATAACGGATTGGAACCGCGGAGCGGAGAAGGTCTACGGATACATGGCTGATGAAGTTCTGGGCAAGTCCGTTACCATCCTCATACCGAACGATCGGATCGATGAGGAAAGACGTATCATCGACCGCATCAAGGCTGGGGAGCGAGTTGATCCGCACGATACCGTCCGACGTCACAAGAGCGGCCGCGAGGTTCACGTTTCGTTATCCGTTTCGCCCATCTACGATGCTTATGGCCGCATCGTTGGGGCTTCGAAAAATGCCCGAGACATCAGCGTGCGCATTGAAGCCGAGCGAACGAAAAACGTTCTCATCGCCGAACTAAACCACCGCGTCAAAAATGTGTTGGCGACCGTCACTGCCATTGCGAGGCAGACCTTTGGTAAAGCGACCGACCTCGAACTTGCCAGCGCCACATTCGAGGCGCGTTTGCAATCGCTGGCTCGAGCGCACGATCTCCTCACCCATGGCGACTGGCAGAGTGCCAGTTTGGAACGCCTCGTCCGCGAAGCAGTCGCGCCTTACCCCTCCGATCGTTTTCAGATCGAAGGTCCCGAAATTTCCGCTCCGCCGAAACTGGTGGTCGCACTGTCACTCATCCTACATGAACTCTCCACCAACGCTGCAAAATATGGACCGTTGTCGACGGACACTGGACAGGTGAGCGTCGCTTGGTCGGTGGTGCGGACCGGGGAACGGAAGCTGCTGTTAGACTGGGTCGAAAGCGGAGGGCCTCCCGTCGCTTCGCCGACACGCAGAGGATTTGGCTCGCGATTGATCCAGGGGCTCTTGTCGGCAGAGCGCGGCGGCCAGGTTGAGATGATCTACGCTCCTTCCGGATTTCGATGTCATGTCCAGGCGTCGCTGAGCGCCGAGTGGGCGGCCGATAACAACTAACCGTCAATCGCATAGAAGGTCGGCCCTCCATTCGGTGGTGGCGGCCAGCCGCTCACAGCGGAAATCATTTCCGCTTAACGACCTCAAATCGTCATTTATGGGGGCTCCGTCCGTCCCTATAAGCGGACACCGCAGCTCATCGTGCGGCCACCTTCTGTTATAAGTTTTAATGCTCATCAACCTGCGTCGTGGTCATCGCGCGGCCTCGATTTGGAGGAAGCTCAGTTCGAATCTTCGCTATTTGGTACATTCCTTCTCGCCCAGACAATGCGTTCAGATGATCCGTTCGATGGTCAAGGGAAACGTCCCGCGCACAAGCAACGCCTCGAAATCGAAGCGTCCGAGCCGGATCAGCCCACCGGAATAGCTGTAGTCGGCGTAGAACATTGCGAGATTGCCCCACGGCGAGAAGCAGCAGAGGTCGCCTGGCGCCTCGTTGCCCAATGGACCACTCGCGTCCTCCGTCAGCTTACGGGGGAGATTTTCAACATAGCCACGATCGTTGCAGCGATACATCTCCGCCATGAATAAATTAGCCTGCCGGAGTGTGGTGCACGAGGATTCCATCTGTTCCTTAAACTGTATGGCCGCGTCTGCGATCTCGATAACAGTAAAACCTCGAGGTTCATCGCGAAGGAAAGTCGAGCAAGCATTACACAGTTCGTGTATCGTTAGGCCATCACCATGCGAGGGGAATGGAGATGACCGAAGCTGCAAAGCGATATCCCAGGTATATCCGCGTTTTGTGCCTGCAACTTCTCTTTGGGGTAGTGTTGGTGGGCATTGCGCCAATTGCCAGCCAGGGCCAGTCCTTCGAGCACGCCACAAAAGACAAGATCTTGGCAGCTTTGCCAAAGTTGGAAGAGGCGGCGCAACACGTCATCGCCAATGGCGGGGTTCCGGGTATTTCTATTGCCGTCGTCTATCAGGATGAGGTGGTCTACTTGAAGGGCTTCGGCGTCAGGGAAGAAGGCAAGAGTGATCTGGTTGACGCCGATACGGTGTTTCAACTTGCCTCGTTCTCCAAGCCGATGGCCTCGACCGTCGTAGCGGCGATTGTGAGCGAAGGGGTGGCAAGCTGGGATTCACCGATTGTCGACATCGATCCGTCCTTCCAGCTTTACGACGCCTATCCGACGGCACAAGTGACCGTGCGCGATCTCTTCTCTCACCGCAGCGGCCTCCCCGGAGGGGCCGGAAACGAACTCGAAGAGATCGGCTATGACCGCGACGCCATTCTTCAACGGCTCCGCCAGGTCAAGCCGGAGAGCAGCTTTCGATCCGGCTACTCCTACAGCAATTTCGGCCTTACAGCGGGCGCGGTCGCTGTGGCCAAGGCGGCAGGCATGAGCTGGGAGGATGCGGCAGAGGCGAAGCTCTATAAACCGCTTGGAATGTCATCAACCAGCTCGCGCTACGCCGATTTCCTGACGCGATTAAACCGCGCCACCCTCCACGTTCCGCTCGACGGCAAATGGCGCGCGCTGGCCAAACGCGATCCCGACGCGCAGTCACCCGCAGGCGGCGTCAGCTCCAATGCGAGTGATCTCGCTCAATGGATCCGGCTTGAGCTCGCCAATGGCAATTATGATGGCAAGCCCCTGATAGACGCAGAAGCGATCAGCCAGACCCATATGCCGCTGGTGGCGCGCGGCAAGAACCCGGTGACCGGCGGATGGTCGTTCTACGGACTTGGCTGGAATGTGGAGTATGGCCGTTACGGCGAAGTTTGGGGCCATGCCGGCGCCTTCAGCACCGGCGCTCGAACGGTGGTCAGTTTGCTTCCGACAGAGGAACTCGGCATCGTTGTCCTTACCAACGCCTTCCCAACCGGCGTGCCCGAGGGTCTTGCCGACACGTTCTTCGAGCTCGTGATGATCGGAAAGACGACAAAGGATTGGGTTATCGAGTGGAACAACATCTACGGGCAGCTCTTTGGACCGGCGATCGAGGCCGCGATCAAGCATTACGGGACACCGCCCGCCTCCCCGCTGCCAGCGCTGCCGCTGTCTGCCTATGCCGGTACCTACTTCAATCCTTATATTGGCAGAGCAGTCGTTGCCGAAAAAGACGGCACGCTCGAAATTCGCCTTGGGCCCGAAGGCAAGTCGGTTTTCCCGCTCAGCCATTTTGACAGAGACCTTTACACCTACCGGCCATCCGCGGAGATGCCGACCATGCCCGTTGCGGTCACGTTCGAAATTGGGTCAGATCAAAAGGCGGCCCAGGTCACGATCGACGACCTGAACGAGCTTGGACTTGGCGTGCTGACTCGCATCGAGACCGATCGCCCCGCATCGCCTTAGCTTCGCTCCCGCAGCCAAGAGCCATCTTGGAAGCGCCTGGAACGTAGCTTGAATGGAGGTTATACCTCGGCCACATTCACGCGCTCGGCAAGCCCGCCGAAACCAGAGACGTGGCGGCGGTATCCCCACGAACATTGTCCCCAGTGAAAATTACCCCATCTTTCACGAGACCATGGCTGAACTTCAATTGAGCATGCCGGACGCAATCATTGAGACAGATTTCTCCGTCATCGAGTCCATCAATTGCGATCCTGTTCGTATAGGACAGCTGGTTTCCAATCCTTGGAAATGCTTTTAGCCATGGCGATCTGAGCCAACCCGCGAGGCTCAACGCGTGGACCGATAATGATGGTTTGGGACTCTGTTTCAAATGCCGGGGCGGCGATCCCGGCTGAAGTACTGGACCGACTCTTTCAACCTTTTCCAGGGGCGAAGTTCGGGACAAAAGGCAAGGTCTGGGCCTTCCACATCGCTTCGGAGATAGGCAAGGCCCATGGCGGAACCCTGACTGTTCAATCAACAGATGCGGAAACCCGGTTTACGTTTCTCATGCCGACCTCGCCGATGTCAAATGATGGGTGAGTGATAGAACTCGCCCGAAGCTGCCAGCCGCGCAACATGTGGCGGAGGTGACTATCGTGTCCCTCGCGGGAACATCGAATTGCCCCTTGCGTTGACTTGCCAGGACGCGGAACCTATCTACGATTCATGCCCAAGGAAGAGAAGAATGACATCGAGCTCATCAGAACCTGGACATTGCCATCGGCGGCGACGCTCGGATCATCCGTGCGTGCGAAAGGCATCCTTTTGGAGATCCGGGCACGGCTCCCGACGCCATCGAAGAAATCACTCATCCTCGACGCCGGGACACTCGTACTAGCGATGTCAGCCAATGCAAAGCCGGAATTTCAGGCCGCTGTGGGCATGGTCTCTTCTGGAATGAAGGATATTGAGAACTTTCCGGTGATCCCTCGAGAAATTCAGGACATCCTGACCATCAAGCCGAGCGAGAGGCATCGGTGGCTCGCCGATGGCCGACTTCCCAGCGCAGGGACTCGGACAGTACGGCTAGCGGGCCGGGCCAGGAAGATCACCTTTCACGTTTTCGACCCTAGGGTTGTCGAAGACCTCCTCGACAGAGGCGTGGTCGATCAATGGCGTGAAGAGGACGCGATGGCGGCGTCCGAGAACCGACGTCGGGCTGCCTACAAAGCGAAGCTGACGCGGTTGTTGAAGAAGCGTTCGGATTCTGCGTCGTCACCACAAGCCGGCTTGGAGGGAGCAACGGCAAATCTGGCCGACTGGGAGGAGTTCAGTCGCGACGGCCTTTTGCGGTAATCCCCTATATTGTGAAGCGTCATAATCGATATGCCGAGCCTCGGCGGTAGCGCCATTCAATTGCAACTCGGCATCAGCAGGGCGAAAGCCGCTCACGCCGGAGATTCGGACGCGGCACTGTGGCCTCCAAAGACATTCGGGAGTCTGATGCGGGCGTACCGGCTGTCAGAAAGATGAATGGGAGCCCGGTTCGTGGCGGGGGTGGTATGGGGCCGAGCGTATCAGCCATGATGTGCGGGAAGGATCAAGGGCAGCTCCGAATGAGTTCGAAACCCAAACAACCGTGAAGCGGCCGCGGGGTTCGACGCGCATCATGGTTATTCAGCAATAACCTTAAGTTGAAATGGCTGTTGATCAGTAACGACTCGATTTTTAATGGTCCTTTGACGTTTGTCGCAAGCGAACGTCCCGACCCAGCGCCGCGGAGTCCACAAGCCATGCGGGCTGGGTCTTTTCATTTTCCCTTCGAAAGGGGACTATTCTGACTTTGCTTTAGGGAAACCCCTGATTGTCGCGTCTTCTGTTCAAGCGTAAATTATCCCGGCAGGCAAAGGCCCACCCCGTCCCGCGCCTCCCGCCGCCGCGGCTAAAGCCCGGCGGCGTCTTTTTACTTAGCAATATTTAATTGGCGCATGGTTCACTCGGCGGGATGGTAACGTTAACTCGTAAATCGGCAGCAGCCAGCATTGATAAAGACCTTGGCGCAAAGCTGAGGGTCGTTCGCTTGGCCGCTGGCCTTTCTCAATCAGAGCTTGGCGAACTTATGGGCTTTTCGCACTCGCAAGTGCAAAAGTACGAGATGGGGAAGAACCGCATGGCCGTCTCTACTCTGGTGCAGTTTTGCAAGGTGCTTAAGCAGGACCCTATGGCGTTCCTTGGTGATCACTTCCACCGGCGGTGGCGCTGATGCCAATATCGAAAAGCTACTCGGCAATTGCCGAAAGGGTCACCGATCATCCTTCTTTTCAGTGATCGCCGAGGCAAGGTCGGCTTTGGGTCAGACTCAGACATCACGGCAGCCGACTTAAACGACTGCTTTCGCAGGATTGTTCTTGAAAGCTGCCTGACCGGAAATCGGCCCTATCTCGGTCATTTGATGGCGTCGATTCAGTGGCCGCTATAGCCTTGATGCAGAGTAGAATGGGCACATCCGCTATCTAGCCACCTAACAATCCAAGATAATAGTTTACCGGACGGTCGCTTATTGGGGATCTGACGTCAAATGCTCACCTTGAGCGAAATCTAACCGCAGACCCGGTTTTCTAAAGTGCAGATACCAGACGAGCCATTGTGTGCCTCATCATCAACGCCTTCAGGTACACCATCAAGCTGAAATCTCGATATCGATAAAGCCCCGATCGCGCAACATATCTTCCAAATCCGTTCGCAGAGGCTGAGGGGAGGCAAACCAGGTTTGCTCGAACTCGTCGAACTTGTTAATCAGCGACGTATTGATATGGGCGCTTTTGAACGCCCTGGCATAGTCCCGCTTGGTCGCAACCCTGCTGCCGAGCTCCACGAGCAAATCCGCCTTCGGTATGGTTTTGTATTGACCCCGCCGGGTAGAAACGCCGGCGGACGCGATTGGGTTACCATTCTTCGGCAGGATGGCGTTCAAAATGTCGAGCGGCTCATTTGGCTTGGCGGGGTCGCGCAGCAGATTGTCATTCCATGGTGTGGCGTTTTCGCTGCCATGATGGCCGATTTTCAGAAAGTCCAGCGGTTTGGCCAACACGGGATGTCGCTTGTTCCACATGACATTCCACGAACCGTTGGCCTCGCCTTCATCATAACGCGCGTCCCATTCAGCATCGCCGACAAATAGCAGCCGCTTACCCTTCCATTCTATGAGCAGAACGACGCTGGTATTGTTCGTTACCTTGCCATCGAGATCGGCGAAGGCGAGTGCTGTCGACAGCATTCGAGACTGCAACCGCCGGAAATCGGCCGTGGCGATATTGGTCGGGAGAGACGTTGATTTTGCAGGCGCCGTGTTCGGCGGCGTGGATCTTGCAACGACGTCCATGAGGGACATAAAACCGTGCATTGACGGGTTTTCGGATTTGCCCAGATAATAAAGGTCAATGTCTTTTTCCGGTCCAAGGATCCGCAATACTGCATTTTTCATGGGCAGCTTGAGCTTGTCATCGGTGTCCATGCCAGCATGAACATAGACCGGCTTGATGTTGTTTTTGACGGGAATGATGTTTTGCAATGTCTCCATCGCCACATCGTTCGTTGCTGCATAGGCCGCGAAGAGACCTTCCAGTTCCGGACTGAAGTTGAGGCGCTGCGCCTGCTTGATCATGCCGCCAGCGAAGGCATGGAGCTGTTGGGCGTTCTTGGCCTCCGGGTGATCGGGATCCATCGCGGCGCTCATCCACAATGAACCGACCGAAAAGTCAGCCCAGAGATCCGGCGTGAAACCCAGGATATGGTCCTTGTGCTGATGCGTGACAATGAGCAGATCAAGCCACTTCTTGGCTCCATCGTCAGGCAGCATGATCTTCAGCTTTTCGAGCGCGGCTGCGAGGTAGTCCATGCCGCTTAGCGATCCGCAATCGATGAGAATGTGAAAATCGCGACCATCCTCATGCCCTTCCGGAATCCGGCAATAGATGCAGTCGCCAAGACCGACGTCAAACATGCGTATCAGGAGCTTACCTGCCATTGCCGGCCTCCAATGTCGTCGTCCTCGATATCGTCGTGAATGGCAAAATGCGGCGAAAGCTGAAAACGCACTTCGCCGTCGACGCGGTAGAACCCGAATGGCGGGATGGCTCGGGCCAGGAGACCAAGCTCGCCGCCGACGGTCTCGCCGATCATGCCTGATTTGATCCGTGCTGCCAGAGCATCGAGAAATGCCTCGCGACGCTTGCGCCCGGCGTTGCGCTCGGCGCGTTGCCCGGGGCTGTTACCAAGCTCCTCGCTGCCGGGTTTGCGTGCCCAATGGATCTGGTTGCCATTCTGGTCCAGGACGAGCGTTGCGCCACACAGCATACTCGTTCGCTCATCGGCAAAGCGACCGAAGCGCTCGCCCTCGAGTGCGACATCTTCCCGCCATATGTATTGCACGACGATCTGGTCGGGGAGTTGCCGCGATTCCGTCGTCAGCTTTTTGGCGCGAACGATCTCGGTGATGATGAGGTCGGCGTTGAGGGGAATGAACAGATCGGCACGATTGTCATCGAGAAAACGATAGGCACCGCCGCGCGATGCACCGATCGAGTCGATGTCATGGTAAATGGTCAGTTCAGGACGATTGAAGACAGCGTCCGGTTCCAGGAGGAACGCGCGATCCGCTTCATCGAGAATACCGCGCTCGACAAATACACTGAACATCATCTCGCGATAGCCATCGGGATCAGTTGGATTTGACACCTCTTCGGCGCGCAACAGCGCCAAAGCATAGTCACGGAACTCAACTTCGCATGGCGGCAGAAAATCCAGCGGCTGTATCGCCATCATCTGCATGCGCTGGATCGTGTACCAGAAGGCATTCGGCAGTGATGGCTTGCTCTTCGGATTATCCTTATTGCGTTGGTCCATGCGATCCTTGTACTTGCCGAAAAGCCTGACCATGATGTCGAAACAGGCTCCCGTCAGCACCTGCGAAATGCGGTGAGGCTGGAGATCGTTCCTTATGTCACTCATTGTCAATTGGTTAGCGGCGGTGCGCAGATATGGCTGACCGATGACCGCATTGCCGAACTCCTGTGCCAAGGATGACAACAGCGTTCCACCAGCAAGGTCAGCGCTCTCCTTGATCATCGCTTTACGGAAATCATTGTTGCGGAAGGCCATGAGGATAGCGGTCAAATCGCCAACGAACTCGTGGAAGCCTGCCGTTTGCGGCAAAACGGATTCATAGTAACAGGGTCTCAACCCGTCCAAAACCGCGTGACCGAATTCGTGATTGACGATGTCGCTGGACTGGCAGGTGAAGATGCGCCCATCCTGCCCGTCGAACCAGTAAAATTGCAGCGATTTACTCTGACGATCATAATAGGCGTTTTCGCCGTAGCCGGCATGCGGCACCACAATCAGCCGGTTGCCTTCGAAAGCCCAGGTAATCCGGCGGCCAAGAGCAAAGCCGCTCTCGAAAAAGTCGAGCGTATGCTGGACGGTTGCCCACACGCTGAGTTGGCGAAACTGCGGTAGCTTTCTGGTGTTCTCGTCGAGGAGACGCCCGTTCGGTGCGACGAAGGCATTGGCCTTGCTGTCCCAGACAGCCGGCGGCATCAGGGTGTTGGAGGTGGCATCGTAATCGACCACCGCAAAACGTGCACTGGTCGGTCCGTCCCGCAACCCCGGCTCCCAGGGCACAAAGAAGTTCTGATCAATGGCCGCAGCAGGATTGTTCTTCGCCACAAGCGGATCTTTGAAATAGACAGCGATTTGCAGGCGAAGGTCAGTGTCCTTCTGCACCTCCAGCGGCAAGAAACGCCGTGCACCATAGAGCCTCCGGCGCGTTTCCGGCGAAAGCCGGTGCCTGTTTTCCGGGGCTTTTCTCGCCATCAGATCTCCTATGCCTGCTCCGCCGAACAATCACCCTTAGCAAAGGCGTCGTTCAAGGTTTTGGCAAGGCGCAAACCCGCCCGACTAAGTAGTGTGTCAAGAACTGGAAGATTTTCACGTCGATAGTCGTCGTCGAGCAAACCATTGGCTGGGACCAAGCGCCCTTCTTCGCCGATGGCGTGCAGAGGTTGGTGCAGGTCACCCACGAAATGCACGAGAAATTCAAGCGCGCGCTGGCGTGGTTCGAGTGGAAGAGAGGGACAGGCAACAATACTGAGCTGTCTGTTTATAGCGGCGATGATGCAATCACTATCCGACGCATCAAGAACGCAGTCGCGCGCGGGATCATAACCGGGAGCTATTCGAGGGATATCGACCAAGTGCCATCTGGTGGTGGTCTTGTCGCGAGCCCGTTCGTCGTCGGCCCAACTGGCAATTGGGGCCAACGACGAGCCGCTGCCAGGCAAGTCTGCGACACGCTGCAATGTCAGAGGGGTTAGCCGACTTTGGGCGATTTCGGCGATGATGGAATGACCCCAGGCGAAGGCCACATTCGTGGCGGCGAACAGAAGCGCGACAGTCAATGCAATGCGGCGCATTCCCGAAGCCCTCCTCTCTTAAATCATGCTCTGGAATACTCCATCAAATGGTTGTCATGATCAAGCAGCTTGCAACTGCGGGTAGTTATGATTGTCGTCCGGGAGAGGAAGAACGCAGTCGGCATTACCCACGAACGATGCCGTGTACCCACGCGACAGGGAAGCCCAAGCCATACGACTGGAAGGTCAACCTTCTAGCTGGCCATGGAGCGGTACAGCCAGTCACCGTAGCGCATCGAACCAATATGCGTGTCGTTGAGTGGAAGCAGTGTGTCGTCATTTAATTCAACGCCGTAGTAGCGCGCGCTGTTGTCGGTAATGACCTGGCGTGTATCTTCGTTTGCTGCGAGGTGGATACGAGCAATTTCATCGAGCCCAAACTGCTCGGGCCCGCTGATCTCCACGGTACCATTCCTTGCCGCCCCCCTCGCCAATTCTGTCAGCATTTCGGCGACGTTGTGGGCAGCTATTGGCCTTACCGATGCCGACGGGAGCCGAAAGGCATCTTCCTCTGCCCCCATGTCGACCACGCCGCTGATAAACTCGAAGAATTGCGTGGAATGGAGGATGGTGAAGGGTCTCCGCGCTGCCCGGATAAGATTTTCCTGCACCATCTTCGCACGGAAATAATCGCTCTCGACAAGGCGAGGTGTCCCCACCACGGAAAGCGCGACGTAGTGCCTGACCCCGGTCTCTGCTGAGGCGGCCAACAAGTTCCGGGTAGACGTCTTGAAGAAATCCAGGGCCGAGTCATCACCGAACGACTCGGCGTTGGTGACGTCGATGACAACATCAGCTCCCGTCATAGCTTCCCTGAGACCTTTCCCCGTCACGCTGTTGATTCCGAGGGAAGTGGATGCCGCTGCCACTTCGGCGCCTACCTGTTCAAGTTTTTCCACGAGGTGCGTCCCGACGCGTCCTGTCGCTCCCATAACCGTAACTCTCATCAACTTGATCCTCTCGCAGCTGTTGCTTGGCGCGCCCGATACGAAGCGACGACCGGCAGACCATTGGATCCGCCATCGTAGCGAATGTCACTTCACCGGCATGACAACCGGAGCGTCCTTGGTCTTGAGCAAAACGACGATGAATTTCGCGGGTTCAGTCGTGCTCGCGTTGCGGCTGACCAGGTGAATGTCGGAAGGGCTTTCGTAGAAGGTGTCTCCCGGTGACAAGGTGACCTCCTTTTCTCCCTTGACCTGCATCACGATCGAGCCCTCGAGGACATAGACGAATGCATTTGCGTCGTGCTTGTGAATGGGTGAAGAGCCTCCGCCCTCATACACCACCGATATCATCAGGCCCTCCTTTCCGGGATAATTCGGCAGGTCCTTTTGCATGAGGGGCGTGACTTTTGCACCATCTTCAGCAGCAACGGCCGGCAAGGTGCCGAGCAGGCAAGCTGAAGCCGACACAAACAGCGTTAACAAAGCTGACTTCATTGTCGTAATCCCTTTGGTTGTTGATTCATGTGCCTTCGACCTGGGCCAAAGACAGATTGTTCGATGGTTGGCTCAATTCGGCTGTTGAGAGTGACGGAGCCAATCCTCGAAGCCCACTTTGCCGAGGCGCGCACCGTTGCCGGGCACGATCGACTGATCGTTGAGTTCGGACCCGAAATAACGCGCATGGACATCTGCCTCGACCGTCCGCGGATCGTTGGCCGCTTTCAGATACCGGGCAATGATTTCATTCATGGGAGCGCGCTCGGGACCCGCAATCTCGATCGTCCCGTTGAGCGGCTTGCCGACGGCTACGTCTGCCATCGCGTCGGCAACGTCGTCCGATGCGATGGGCTGGAAGGCCGCAGGAGACAGGCGAGCAACGGTGCCGACGGTTGCTTCATCGGCGATGCCCTTCAGAAATTCCATAAACTGGGTGGAATGAACGATTGTGTATGGAATGGGCGATTCCTTGATGAGCCTCTCCTGGGCAAGTTTAGCCCTGAAGTAGCCATTTTCCGGCAGCCGCTCCGTTCCCACGATAGAAAGGGCAATGTGGTGCTTTACACCAGCCTTGGCTTCTGCGGCGAGCAAATTGCGGCCCGATGTTTCGAAAAATTCGAGCACAGCCTTGTCTTCCCACGAAGGCGCATTTGCAAGGTCAACAACCACCTCGGCGCCGACCAGCGCATCCGCCAGGCCTTCGCCGGTGATGGTGTTGACGCCGGTGTTCGGCGATACGGCGAGAACCTCGTGGCCTTTATTGCGCAGACGTACGGCGGTCTTGGATCCGATGAGCCCGGTTCCACCGATAATAACAATTTTCATAACTTATCTCCTCGTTGTGGCCTTTGGGGCTGATAACTCTATCGCTTCCAAGCATGGCTGGGGAGACAAAAACATTCCATCGTGCAAGGGGGTGGGCCGCTCTAATCGCCAGGGTTAGTCGACCCATCCTCAAGTTTAGGAACCTGCGACACGAGGGCTAGCGATCGGGACGCGAGCAGTCCATTTCGAGATGGGTCTGTGCGGTGTGGATTGCAGCAAAAGGCCATAGCTGCCATCGGATTTCATTGCGAGCGTCGTCCGCACCGGCTGTGTTGTGATATCCAGATTTCAATGCTGTTTTCGCCGGCCAGCTGCCTGGTATCATCGGATCCCCTTGTAGATTCGTCCGCTGAACGAAAGTCCGCAGCACAAAAAACCTCTGGCATTTTATAACACGGACGTGTAGGAGAGGTGTTATGACCAACCCGACAAAGCCCAGGGATCTCATTAATACAGCGGCCCACAGTGCCCGGCCGCCGAGCCTGTATGGCGCGACGGTCGAATATGGCATCCACTGCATGATGTATTTGATCCAGCCGCGTGCAAAGCCCGTGAGCAGCCGTGATCTTGCCGAACTGCAAGGCGTTCCAGTGACATTGATGGCGAGAATTATGCCGCGGCTTGAAAAAGCCGGGATCGTTGTTTCGACCAGTGGCATCAATGGCGGATATAGGCTTGCCAAGGAGCCACGGGAGGTAACGGTGCTCGATATTGTCGATGCCATCGATGGCCGCAAAAATCTCTTCGACTGCAAGGATGTGCGCGAGAATTGCCTTCTGTTTGGCGGCGCGCCGCCAGCCTGGATAACCAAAGGCGTGTGCGGGATTCACGCTGTGATGCTGCGTGCCCAAAAAAGCATGCGCAAGGAGATGGCGCGCACGACGCTTGAAGACCTTTCGGGGGCCTTTGGTGGCCTGGCTCCAGCACAGTTTGGCGAAGACGTCGGTGCATGGCTCGACAATCGCGCGACGAACCGGGAAGTTACGCGCATTTCGGCAGTCAAGGACAGTTCAAGGAAAAGAGTACGGCGCGGTCAGCAGGACTAGGCGTCGCAACCGTAAAGCTGCGCAATGCATTGGAGAATGGAAAATGAACATTTCTTTGGGAAATGCAATCGCCACCATTGAAGCTCGTCCCGAGACGGAACCCCTGGTGCTGGTCGTGGATGATGATGAATCGGTGCGGCTCTCGATCTGTGAATTGCTGGAATCGGTGGACATTGAAACGGCGGGGTTTGGCTCCACCCAGGCCCTGTTGGACGCGGACATTCTGGACAGACCAGGCTGCATGATTCTCGACGTGCGAATGCCAGGTGCTAGCGGTCTTGATTTCCAGACCCGCCTGGCCGCCAATGGTATCTCTGCCTCCATCATCTTTCTGACCGGTCATGGCGACATTCCAATGACAGTTCAGGCGATGAAGGCAGGTGCGATCGAATTTCTGACCAAGCCTGTGCGCGATCAGACCCTGCTCGATGCGGTAAACAAGGCCATTGAAATTGACAAGGAGAGGCGCGCCGAGCAACTCACAACCAAGGCGAATATGGCGCTTTATGCGACGCTCACCCTTCGTGAGCGTCAAGTCATGGAAGCCGTGGTGCGGGGTGCACTGAGCAAACAGATCGCATTCGATCTCAACATTTCAGAAATCACGGTCAAGCTTCATCGCAGCAGTGTGATGCGCAAGATGAAGACGCCCTTCATCACCCATCTTGTTCGCGCCTGGCAGTCGATACCAGCGGATATGCGTGATGACTACCGGGCCTAGACTTTCGTATGGATTTGATGAGGCAGTGATCAAGCAGATACTAAACCGCCGTGACGAAAGTCCGCTGTGTGAAAGTTTGCGAATTGACCCTTACCCCAATCATTGCAGTCGTCGACGACGATTTGAGTATTTGCAACGCCTTGGCCGAATTGCTCGAGGTGTTCGATTTCAAGTGCCAGATCTTCGACCGTCCGGAAAAGTTTCTGGCTGCACATACAAGAGGGCGCTTCGACTGCCTCATCACCGATCTCAACATGAAAGGCATGAGCGGACTGGAGCTTCAGGAGAAGCTGTCTGCCACCGATCCCGACTTGCCCATCATCTTCATGTCGGCCCAATTAGCCCCCGAAGCAAAGGCCCGGGCACTGCGTCTCGGCGCCGTCGCCTTTTTGAATAAGCCGATCAGTGACGATGTTCTACACGGGCACATCATGTCCGCTCTCAATCGACGATCAATGGATAAGCCGGATGATTTGCCCCGAGAGCCGTAACAGTACCGTTGCATCGAATTAAACATTGACCATCGCCCGGAGAGGTCGCCAATGGATTCCGTTGATCACCCCATCGAAAAAGGCAAACCGCCTACGCAGGCTGCTATCGGACAGGTTGCCTACTGGCAATTCAATGTGACGCGCGCACGAGCTTTGCTTGAAAGCATGGATGCAGCCTGCCCCGGCGGGGATCAG
This sequence comes from Candidatus Phyllobacterium onerii, assembly GCF_028331445.1. Classification (GTDB taxonomy): domain Bacteria; phylum Pseudomonadota; class Alphaproteobacteria; order Rhizobiales; family Rhizobiaceae; genus Phyllobacterium; species Phyllobacterium onerii. Next base: position 117,828 of record NZ_JAQMHX010000002.1, read on the forward strand.
GAATGGCAACCTGATCGATTGGATATGTTGCTCTCTGCCGTCCGGATTTTGGACGTCAACGATGAAGCAATCCGTCTGTTCGGCCTGCCCGCAGACCGGGACAAAGTATTGGACCGTCCAATTACAAGCCTCTGGCCCGAACAAAGCCGTGCTGCCCTCGGCGATCTGCTCACAACCATCGCCGCCTCTGCTCATAAAGGAACGGTAACACGAGAAATCCCCACCGTGGGGCGGTTGCAGCATGTCGTGCTGACAGGCTGGAAGGCTTTTGATCCAAGATGCGCGGACACCGTATTCGTCTCTGTCAGGGCAACCTTGAATGCACCGAATGCTGTCATCGAACTCGAAGCGAGCCAAAAACGCTATCGGAACATGATTTCCTCCCTGCCCATTCCTGTCTGGCAGATCGACGCCCGGCCGGCAGGGCGCATATTTGACCGCCTTCGCGCCAATGGCATCACTGACATGGCCTCATATTCGGACGAACATCCAGAGATCGTCAAACTTGCATGCGATATCGTACACGTTTTCGACGTCAACAAAGAGGCCATGGTCCTTTTCGGCGGGAAGCACCGCTCAGAATTCATCGGGTCGGTAAAATACCTGTTTTCAACCACACCCGGCGCGACGAAACGCGTGATGCTGGCGCATTTTTCAGGTGTCAGGAATCATGTGGAGGAATTGAAGGTAAGGACCTTCGATGGCCGGCTGCTCGATGTACTGTTGTTGATGACCTTCCCGGTACCAGGCGAGCGCCTCGATACGACAATCCTCATGATGATCGACAACACCGCTCGCCTTGAAGCAGAGGCCAAATTACGAAAAATCGAAGCCGACTTTTCCCATGCAGCGCGTCTTTCCACATTGGGCGAAATGACGACATCGATAGCGCATGAAATCAAGCAGCCGCTTTCGGCCATCCTGATGAACGCTCAGACGAGCCTGCGATATCTCAGGCGGGCCGAGCCAAATCTTGGCAAGGTAGACATCCTCACATCCCGTGTCGTTGAAAGCGCACAGCGCGCGGGCGACATTATCGGCCGGATTCAGGATATGGCCGGCAAGCGTGAGGCCACCTCTACCTTGCTTGATTTCAATGATGTCATTCGTCAGTGCGTGGTGTTCCTCCGCCACGAAAGCGAGGATAAGGATGTCGTCATTACGACGAAGCTGCACCAGGATCTTCCCGCTGTCCGGGGTGATCGCATCCAGCTGCAACAGGTGATCGTCAACTTGATCGTTAACAGCATCCAAGCCATGAAGACGGCGCCTCAAATGCAACGCGACATTTTTCTCGAAACGCGACTGGACGAGAACGCTCGTGTCGAATTCTCGATCAGGGATACAGGGACTGGTATCCCGGTTGATCATTTAGATCAGATATTCGATGGATTCTTTACAACAAAGGAAGGCGGGCTGGGCATAGGGCTGGCCATCTGCCAGTCAATTATCAAAGCTCACGGCGGGGAGATAGCTGCTTCAAACCATCCAGAAGGTGGAGCGATGTTCGGTTTCTCAATTCCGGCAACAGCCAAGGGTCACCTTCAAAGTGCCCAGTCGCTCGGTACGTCCTTGAGCGACAGGACGACATAGTCCCTCATATTATTTAATCTCTCGTCGCAGCCGCATCATCGCAGCTTCAAACCGATGTGGCACGCCAGCAGCGATGCCGATAAAGCCACCATTGAGGTCATCATCAAGGATACTTCACTTTCTTGTCCGATGGCATGGGGCCGACACATCTGCCTGGAAACAATCTCGGAGTTGAGCGATAATAAAGGTGGCTAAACTGCCCGCCATGGCGTGCTGAACCATGCCCGAGAGCGAGGCATGTTCTCCAGCTATACCACGCCACAGGGTGGGGTCGAACAGCAGGGAGGTGATCATGAAGAAACTGGAGAACGCGGTAGCAAGTCACTACGGCAGAGCGGGACTGCTGGAGGCCATTTTGGCTGGACTGAAGACCCTTGGGGCTGATCTGGACAATCTCCAGCCCATTGATCTGGCACCCGTTGACGAGTTTCACACAGCCGGCCGGTTGACCACGGTCAAGGCGCTGAAGATGATGCCGCTCAAGGCGGGAATGCACGTACTGGACGCCGGATGCGGCCTTGGTGGAACAGCACGGGTACTGGCGAAAGAATATGGGTGCCGTGTCACCGGTATCGATCTCACACCGCAATATGTCGAGGTTGCCCGGGCCCTAACCGACCGGATGCAGCTCACTGGACGGTGCGCTTTTGAAGTTGGCAGTGTCACCTCGATGCCGTTTCCGGATGCTGTGTTCGACGCGGCCGTGAGTTTTCACGCGGCCATGAATATCCGCGAGCGCGACAGATTCTACGCCGAATTGGCCCGCGTGATGCGGTCCGGCGCACCGCTATGCGTGTTCGACGTCATGAAGGGTCCGGCGCCAGGTATGATCTACCCCGAGCCGTGGGCGGAAACCGAGGAAACTAGTTTCTTGAAGTCCCCCGCGGAGACAAGTGACCTCCTCGTCGATGCCGGATTTCTTATCGACAAAGAGGACAGCCGGCGGACGTTTGCGATCCAATACTTTCGAGAAGTCTTGGCGAAGGCTGCCAGTGCAAACGCCCCTCCACCCCTGGGGCTTCACCTTTTGACCGGAACCAACGCACCTGAAAAGTTCTCAAACTACGCAAAAGCGCTTGATAACCATCAGATCGATCCTGTGATCCTTATTGCACGGCGCAAATGACCCGCTTCGACATTGGCCGGAGGCACATGAGGAAGCGCTATTGATATCCTTAGGCGTTGGCCTCAACCAAAGCGACCCCTAGTATACTCGAGCGTTTCTTGAGCGTATCGATCAGTTCCTCGATGCGGGCTGTCCGTATAGGATCCAGTGCGGATGTGGGTTCGTCGAGCAGAAGAACCTCAGGGCGCAGCGCAATGCCACGTGCAATACCAAGGCGTTGTTGCTGCCCACCAAAGCGACTCAGGCCGCTCGCCAGCAACTTGTCCCTGACCTCGTCCCATAGTGTTAACGAAAGTCCGGAGGACCCTTCAGTTGTTGTGACCTCAGCGAAAGTTGGTTGTCCAGGTCGACAAATGCCCCCAGAAAACTATCGCAGCGACTGCAAACGATGGCACTGGAATCGCACAAGTTGCGCCGCACCGCAATCATGATCGCTTTGCAGTTTTGACATTCAAATTCAGGATAATCGAAATTTGCCATAGGAGAATTTTATTACAGTTCTATCCGATGCGCGATTCAGGAATTTCGGCTAGGATGCGCCAGGCATGCCGCTTCGGTGGCAGTCATCGTGCGGCAAAGTCTGATAGTACCCAGCCATTCCCAGCATTTGTCAGCGCAGGCGTTCGAACATCACAGCGCAATTGTCGATGCGCTCTATGCCGCGCATGTCAGTGAGCAGTGAGGCCATACTTTCTCGATTGTTACGAACAGTCAGCCGATGAAACTTGTTATCAAGGTCGGCACCTGAAAACGGAGTTTCCGGACAACCGAGAAAGCTCTCCGCCTCGCGGAGATACACGCGGCCATCAGTCAGGCGCACTTCCATGCCGACACCCCAACCCTTTGGCCGTCCCCCTGTCAAAACGATGCTGCGAGCGAGCCCGATGATTGCGCTATCTGTCAAGATATCATCAGAGAAAACGTCAGGATCGTCCACGTTGCGGAATGCTGAAACGGCAAGTGAGAACGGCACGGAATATTGTGCCAGCATCAAATCATCAGGCTGTCTTTCAGCATGATGGGAGAGGATTTTGTCGGAAACCGACAGCGACAGGTCTTTGATCATGTTGCCGTCGAAGTTGTGCTCGATCATGAGTTCCTTCAGCAACTGGATTGGCGTTTGTGCGGTAACGTGACAGGCATACCTCTTGAAGCACAGCTTTTCGATTTCGTAGGTTTCGCGGAGGCCCTTTGTTAAAAGGCTAGGATCCGAACGCTTACAGAATACATCCAAGACACCAAAAGGTCCTTCCAGCACCCCTGACGGAGCTTCAAAACCGCCCTTGGCAAGCATTGCGGCCATGATGCCTGCCTCCGCCGCCCGTCCAAGGTGGAGGCGCTTGACCATCCCCCCTTCGCTGCTCTTGGCAAACTTTAGAATTCCCCCGGTCATGGAGGCGGCGAGACCAAACGCATTGTTGAGCTGTCTGGTATCGAGCCTCAGCAGTCGACCTGCCGCGGCTGCGGCCCCGAAGGGACCAGTAATACCAGGCGCGTGAAAGCCTATTGCTTCGGGTGTGTGTAGCGTCGCACTCCCTATTCTGAACATCACTTCACAACCCGCGACGATGGCAGCGACAAGATCTTTGCCACTCGATCCTTCCGATAGCGCCACCATCAACGCGGGAAGGGCAACTGTTGCACCAGGATGCACGCCGGCACCTGGCTTGCGCAGGCAATCAAGCTCAAAAGCGTGCGAGAATGCGCCGAGGCACAGCGCAGCCTGAGCGGCAGGCATGCCACTCGTCAAAGCGCCAGGAAGGATACAAGAACCCTCCCTATTCGATGCGTTCGCATATTCCATGATCATACGCGACCAGGGTTTTGTGCTTCCATGGACAGCACAGGCCACTGCATCGATGAGGCAAGATTTTGCCAGCGCCACAATATGTTCGGGAAGATCAGCATACCGTACGCCAGACGCATAGTCAGCGAGTGATGTCGTAGCGTCGAGTTGGTGGTGCTTCAAGAGATTGTCCCGAGCTTGTATTTTCGGTCTATCTCCTCGTCGGGCAAGAACCGCTTTTCAATATCCAGATAGCGAGAATAGCCCATCAGGTCAGTGATCGTTTCCATGTCGACCACCAGATCGGGACGCTCGACCATATCTTTTTGTTCGATGGCTTCGCGCATTACGTGCAATGCCTGCTGCATACCGTGGATCGCTGCGGCGGGGAGTAATCGGGACAGGCTGACCCAGCGTACGCCAAGCGACCTCAAGGATTGAATAGACATGAGCGGTGTCGTGGCGCGCGTTCGAATACCAAAGCCCATATTGATGCGAACCGGAATTTTCACCGCCGCAACAATACGCTCGATATCTTCGTGTCCGCGTACGGCATCAGGGAAGATCGCGTCCGCTCCAGCTGCCTCATAGGCTTTGGCACGTTTGACCGCGCCCTCGATACCTTCGATGGCAATCGCATCGGTCCGCGCGATGATCATGAAATCCGATCCGGACGAAGCCGACTTTGCGGATCTGATCTTTCCGACCATCTCTTCCGTATCAATAACCTGCTTACCCGCCACGTGACCGCATCGTTTCGGTGATACCTGATCCTCGATGCTGACGGCGGACACTCCTGCCCGCACGAATGCTTCTACCACATAGTGCACGGTGGCAGCATTGCCGTATCCCGTTTCGGCATCCGCGGAGATCGGCACGGACGTTGCGTCGACGATGGCACGGCAGGCTTCGCTATTATCGCGCATCGAGAAAATCCCGACGTCCGGGAGCCCGAGCCGAGAGTTCACCAGGCCTGCGCCAGTAGTCGACAAAAGGGAGAAACCCGCGCGCTCGGCCAAACGCGCGCTATATCCATCATAAACGCCTGGAGACACGATGATGTCGTTCTCTTCCAACAGTGCGCGAACGGTCCTTCGCATACTCTAGTCCTCAATTGCGGATGGACTGCAGGAACATTTCGGAGGAGAGCCGTTCGCCGACTCCCGCCTTTTGCGCCCGCTCGAACAATAGCCCGGCGATGGCAGCGAATTGGACACCATGAATATTTCCTCTTTCGGAGAATGTGATCTGATCGTCATTCTGCCTCCCAAGAGCAGGGTCTTGGATCAGTGCTGCAAAGCTGACATGGCGGTCAGCCGGAATATTGGCATATCGCCCGGTGCCGCCATGCGCAGCTTTACCCCCGGACTGCGAGAAGGTAATGCATTCTCCCTCGAAGCTGACGTCAGGCAGTTCTGCTGGCGCAGGCGCCGTGCCAAAGCGAAGTGCCTTGCCGATCTTCGCATTTGCTGCCTGATCAAGCGCACCTCCGATGCAGGTGACATGCATTCCTGGCTTCAGATATTCGCCATGGATAACCGGACCGATTGCGCTTGCACAGGACGACACAACGTCCGCCCCTTCATAAACCATTTCGGGAGATTCGACGGCGACCGCATCGATATCGTGCGAGCGTTTTATTTCGTCGGCAAAGTTTTCACGATTCTGCCGGTTGGGGCTGTATATCCGGATCTTGTCCACCCGGCGCACTTTGGAAACCGCCGCCACATGGGCCCGGGCCATACCGCCAGAGCCCAATATCCCGACAACATGGGCATTTTCCCGCGCCATGTAGCGTATCCCCAACGCAGAATCGGCTCCAACACGCATCTTCTGCAGCAGCCCGTCATGTAGGATAGCAAGAAGCTCGCCGTTGCCGCGATTGAAGAGCAGGACCAGCCCCATATAAGTGCCGGGTTCAACACAGTATTTGTCCTTCCGCGCTTTCCCGTCGAGCAAGCTGCGCGTAACCACGTCCGACTTGATGCGCAGGGCGGCATATTTGTCCGACATGCCGACCGCCAGCCCCAACTGATAGTTCATTTGGGGTGTCATCTCCGCCGACTGAATATCGATGCGCGGTGCGCAGATGCCATCCTCTCCTAGAGCATAGGCCCTGTAGGCTTTGTCCAGCGATTCGATAAACTCCGCCGGCGCTATCAGAGGCTCGAGATCAACATTATTCAAAAGCAGGGTCATAGAGTTGTTCCTAACCAAAAGGTTCCGGCATCGTGATGTATTCGCGAAGGTACCCTGGAGCAAATGGTACCTGGAAAACATAGTTGGCCATCAGGATGAAGGCGAGAAGACCCAAGGCCAGCAGCAGGCTGAACAGGATCGATGCTCCCGCAATTTTCCGGAGGAAGAAAAACACATAGATCGGCGCCGCGATTACGAAACCCACTATGTAGGCCAGGGCAGGGAGGGCAGCCAGGAGACCGGCAATGTAGAGCGTGGATTTGCTGGTCGAGTCCTCTGCTGCCATCTCTGCGTCGGCGTCAAGGAAGAGCCCTGGAACCTTGCTGCCCCTCAGCATTCTGATGGTCGTGATCAGCAAAAGGATCGCAGTGATGGCCGCCACGGTGAGTGGGAAGATGCTTGCCAAAAACTTGTACTGCGTTGCGTCCACGCCCACCGCTATAGCAAACAGAAGCAGCGCAATCGTGAACGCCACCTGGGGCCAGATGTTGATGCGGGAGATATGGGTCGGCTCCATATTGCCGCCGGACGTACGCACCTTGCTGCGCATTGCATAACCGATGGATAGCATTGCCAGCACAAGGACACCGATGGCGATTGGCCGCTCGAATATCTCCATCCCGTAGATCTGAACCGTCCGATAGAGCGATGATTCCAGCCTTTGCGACAAAACCAACCCGATAAGCAACGCGGCGCGGGACCAACCGAAGCGCTTCATGTAAATGCCAACTACACCGACAACGAGCAGAGCCAGAATATCACCCCAATCGATCTTCGCCTGATACGCCGACATGAAGATCATCACGATAATAAACGGAGCGATGAGGACGAAACGGATAGCGGTCAGGGATGCGATGGGGCGAGCCAGGATCATGCTGATGGCCGTGCCGAGCACGTTTGAAATCGCCAGTGACCAGATGATCAGATAAATGAGATCGACGTGATTGGTGACCATATCGCGGCCGGGTGTGATGCCTATGACGACCAAGCCGCCCATAAATACAGCCATCGAGCCGGAACTCGGTATACCGAAGAAGAGCGTTGGGATGAGATCGGCGCTGTCCTTGGCATTGTTGGCTGATTCAGGTCCGATAACACCGCGCACGTCACCTTTGCCAAACTCACTGCGGTCCTTGCTGGACTGCACGGTATGTGCGTATGAAATCCAGCCGACCACACCGCCGCCGAGCCCGGGCAGAACCCCGATCAATGACCCCAGCAGCGAGCACCGGATCACCAGCCAGAAATTTTTGATCACATCACGAATACCGGTAATCCAGCCCTCGCCCACCAAGGCTTTTTGTGCGATGGAGCCGCCTTGCTGGCGCATCACGTCGACGACCTCGGGAAGTGCGAAGGCTCCGAGAGCCACGATTACCAGCGGTATGCCGTCGGAGAGATAGATGGTGTCGAGCGTGAAGCGATATTCCGCCGTGGCCTGTGAGGAACCGATCGTGCCCAAAAGCAGACCGAGACTACAAGACGCGAGGCCTTTTACGGCGTTTTGCCCTGTCAACATTCCGACAAGTGTCAAAGCCAGTACAATGAACATCAGCTGCTCGCCGAAGCCAACAGCCAGCAGAATGGGCCTTGCGGCGACAAATGCGAAAGTAAGAATGAATGCGCCAACAATGCCGCCGATGAATGAGGCTGCAAACGCTGCGCTCAGCGCACGGGCAGCCTCCCCCCGCTTGGTCATGGGAAAGCCGTCGAGAACGGTCGCTGCGGTACCCGCCCCGCCCGGCACGCCAATTAGCACGGAACTGAAGGTGTCTGCAGTCGCCGTTACGGCAAATAATCCAACCATGACAGCCAATGCGGGCTCAGGCTGCATCCCGAATATGAACGGAAGAACCATCGCGAGGCCTGCGATACCGCCAATACCGGGCAAGATCCCGACAATCATGCCCAGACCTGCCCCGACGAGGAGGTAGAGAAGATGCGGACCTGTGAGGAGGTGTACCAGGGCGGGCCCAGCATTTTGCAGAACGGAGAAATCCATTGCGGCCGATTCCAATATCAGGAGAGGAAGCGTTGGACTGGTGGCGAAAGCAACCAGTCCACTCAAAACTATTCGGAAAGGGTAATTCCGTGGCGATCAAGCAACCACTTCCTCAGCCATGCTTGCTGTTCTTCGGTCATCCCGAGACCACCCTTAAAGACTTCTTCCGAAGCTGCACCTACGCTCTGCGGATAAACACTGAGAACGAGTTTCGCCTGTGCACTTTGAAGGACATCCGTTTTCTGGGCTTCTTCTGCAGCCTTGCTATATATATCCACAATTTCTTTGGGTGTATCGGCCGGAAGCACCAGCATTTTTGAGCCCATCACCCGAACATTGAACAACGCCTTCCAGACGTCGTATTCGATGCCGGACAATGGTTTGCCGTGGATCTTCTCGTAAAGTTCAAGGAACGTTGGAACTTCCGGCAGCATCGGATCGCGAACGATCTTTCCATCTTTTTCGAATCCGAATGTGAAGATGGGTTTTGCTACGCCCTCGTCGACAAGCGGCTTTACTTCCTCGTTCCAGGATGCAGCGTTGTCATACTTCAAATTGAACTCTCCGCGCTCGAAACCGGCGCGGGACTCCGCATTGCTCAAGCCATAAACGCCCTTCTCCTTGATCCCGAGAAGATCGAAACTGAGAAGCGCGGGAAGATCCGAAGACGTCGGGCCGGATCCACCGTACACGGTGGGGCTGGAGATAAGTTTCTTCACGTTCTCGACGGGATCATCGCCGAGGCCAAGATCAGTACGAGCATAGACCAACAGTCCGAAGGGCGAAGTGAGGAACGGCTTGTACTCAGGAAGCGGATAGGCGACTGCCTTGTCCTTGAGGATATATTGAAAGAATGTACCGGTCGCGATTGCTGCGATTGTAAGCCCATCGGGCTTGGCTTCTTTCTGAAACTGATTGATACCGCGCACCGAACCGCCACCATCGATGTTCTTAATGATGATCGTCGGATTCCCCGGCAAAGTTTTTTCCAGAGCCATAGCGTAGAGCCGGCCATGGATCGTGGAACCGCTCCCTTCCTGATAGGGGATAATCATTGTGATGCGCTTGCCTGAAAAGTCCTGCGCTTGTGCAAAGCTTGCAGACAAGCTTAATAAGGCTCCACATAAACTATATTTCCAACCATTTTTCATTTCGAATTCCTCCACTTCAGTTTTTTGTTTTCAGCCGGGCCCTGCTCCTCCAGGGTATCGTCCCAACTTTTAGGTCAGTGCATGCCTGCTGCCGCAAATTCTGCCGCATGGGCACCGGCAAATCTGCCGAACGTGGCACCCGACATCAGTCCGGTTCCGCTAGCGTAGTTGCCGTAGAACAATCCCCCTACCATCTCCCCAGCAGCATAAAGGCCCGGCAAGATTCCATCATAAAGATCAATTACTTCACCATTTTGCGATACTTTGAGGCCACCAAAAGTAAAGGTGATGCCGGTTGTTACGTGGTAGGCATGGTAGGGTGCGGTATCGAGGGGATTGGCCCAATTCGTCTTGTCGATAGCCAAGCCGTGCGTGGCGCGCTTGTCGAGAATATTGGGGTCAAAGGGAATGTCGGTTTGGCACGCCGCATTGAAGGCGCGTGCTGTTTCAAGAAATCCCTGCGCGTCGACACCCGTCAGCTTGGCGGCCAGTTCTTCCAACGTGGACGCCTCGGCCTTCGTCACCCGGCGAATACGATATTCACTGCGCAAAAGGTGCGTAACCTTGGTATCGAATACTTGCCATGCGTACATGCCCGGTTGCTTCAGTATTTCAGCGCCATACTTCGCATAGGTGTGACTGTGGAAGTTGGCACCCTCGTCAATGAAACGATCTCCGCGCGCATTCACTACGATACCGAACGGATAATTATGTTTCTGGAACTGATCGCCAATATCGAGATCGCCGAAAGGTGGAGCATTCACGTCCCACGCTACCGAATGGCACCCGGACCAATTGCCGTACGGGCGGGCGCCGGCGCGCAGCGCCATCATCAGCCCCTCCCCCATATTGTAACGGGTACCTCTCACCTTGGCCAAGTCCCAACCGGGTCCGAGATAGCGCGCCCGCATCTCGGGGTTCGACTCAAATCCTCCACACGCAAGGATAACCGCCGCCGCCTCGATCTCAACGTCGGTACCTTCACTGCGCGCTTTGATACCAACGACCTTGCCATCCTGCCTGATCAATTCGACAGCAGGCGTCCTGTAAGCAATCGGAATGCTTCGCTGTTCAGCAGCAGCGTAAAGTGCACGTAGCAGTTCCGCTCCGCCACCAGAAATATGCAAGGCGAGGCCGCCCCAAAACTTGAACTTGCCGTCGACCTTATATGCTTGACGGCCAAGACCAGGGTGCAGTTTTACACCTTTGCCCGCGACCCATTTGGCCGTCTCAAAGCTGGATCGAACCAGGAGTTCGCAGAGATCCGGATCGGTGCGGTATTCGGTGAGTTCAAACATGTCATCGAGAAACTGCTCTTCGGTATAGGATCCGAAATCGACGTTCTCAAGTTCGCTATCGGTCATCTCCGGAGATATCTGGCGCAGGTCATCGACGCCCTTATAGGCAAACCGGAACGCGCCGCCGGTATAGTGGGAATTACCGCCGCGGTCTTCATACGGCGCTGCTTCCAATATTAGCACTCGGGCGCCTCTTTCATGCGCTGACAACGCAGCGCAAAGCGCCGCGTTGCCGCCGCCAACCACCAGCACATCATATTTGGCTCTTAGGATAGGATTGGTTGTGTTTTCTGCATGTTTGTGCATTGACGGTGTGACCTGCGAAGAATGTGGTTGATCTTGATGTGTCAATTGCTCAGTGCCCGCAATGGAGCGTCGTGGAGGACGCCATCGCGCATCAATTGGCTGATACTGCTGATATCCTTCTGATCTTCGATGTGAAGAAAAGCGTTCTCAATCGCGAGCACCGTTTCGCCGTCGAGGATGAGGCCGGCGCAATCCCTAAACTTCTGTTCCAGTGCCATGGGCGGCAAAGGGTGCTGCCTGTCCCGTCCGAGCGGTCGGTCGACGTGGGCGTCAAACACCTCCCCATCATGCATTGTCACCCGCACGTCGGCGAAGAAATGCTCGGTCGTATCCAGGATCGCGTCAGGATGGGGTGATGCATCGATACGCGCCATGAATGAGCGCACTGCCGAATCGTTGATTGCAGCGTCGCTAAAATGCTCCAGACGCACAATCCCTTCCAGGGCAGCGCGCGCGAGTACGTACTGCACACTGAATTTGGCATCGAGACCCGACTGCGGGTCGGGGCGGTTGGTGTGTTTGAGCCGCCGGGGGTGCGTCCAGGATCTGACCGACTTGACTCGGTCAGCGGCTAAATTGTTCTCGCGCATGATACGAATCAATGCATCGAGCGCGGGGTGGGTGCTTGCGCAGCAGGGATGCTGCTTGAAAGCGACCCCAGGATCGACAAGGTCAAACGGAGCGGCAAAGCCGGCAAACAATTTGTCCGCGTCGAAAGTACCGGGTCCGTTATAGACATTGAAAAAGCCTTGGGATTCTTCAAGTACGCCCGGATTTGCAGTCATTCCCTCGGCTGCCAACAAAGCCGCGAGCAAACCGTTCCGGGAACAATGACCGACGTGGTACGGCTTTGCCATTGTTCCAAAATTTGCCTTTAGCCCCGAGGCCATCGATGCCGCGAGAGATAACGCCACCGCGAAACGATCCGCCGGCAGGTCAAGCAGACGCGCGCAAGCCGCCGCTGCGCCAAAGGTGCCGAGCGTCGAAGTCGGGTGCCAGCCTTTTTCATAGTGAGCAAAGTTGACGGCGCGGCCAATCTTCGTTTCAACCTCGAACCCTGTTACATAGGCTTCGAGAAAACCGGCACCGGACGCCTTTTGACGTTCGGCTAACGCATTCAGGGCTGGGACTATCGGGGCCGAGGGATGCCCGCCCATCGTGTTGCTGCAATCGTCAAAATCGAGCGCATGGGCAGCGGTTCCATTGATAAGGGCTGCATCGAGAGGTGAAACCGCGATGGTATCGCCGAAGAACGTCGAGCCACCTGGCGCGAATGGGCCTGTTGCCTTGCGGACGAAATTCACACAATCTTCCCTTGAACCGGCAAGCGTAACGCCTACCGTGTCGAGCAGAGCCATTTTTGCATTGGTCAGTGCTTCCGCCGGAATATTCTCCAGCTGAATTTGCTTTGCGCGTTCTGCCAATTGAACAAGAAGCATCCTAAAACCTTACGCCAACGCCGGTTTTCCTGGAAACCGGCAATCCTCCGCGCGAACATGCGTTCGCTGATTACGGCGGATTGTAGACAATGAAATTTCAGATTGTCAACAATAATTGAAATCACGATCTTGCAAAAATCTATTTTATCCTATTTATAGTGGATTATAGGCATTTTTTGACCATAGATGTTTGGGAGATATCTCGTGATTGTCGACAACGATACAACTATTGTCAACAATGATGGAGTTGATCGGAAGAACTGGAGTGAGCCGAGTTCGCTTTCAGACAGGGCGTTCGACTACATCAGAAAAAGCATATTCGACGGTCGTTTCGGACCGGGAGACAAAATTAACGAACTAGACATCTCCAACAAGCTCGCGATCAGCCGTGGGCCGGTGCGTGAAGCCATCAGGCGCATGTCGTCGTCTGGCCTGCTTGTGTTTGAACCAAACTCCGGAGCGCGGGTGGTGGCGCTCAGTGCAGACAAAGTGGAGCAACTTTACGATGTGCGCGAAGCGCTGGAGGCACGTGCTGCTGCCTTGGCTGCTGTGCGAATGACGGATGCCGAACGTACTGCCCTTTCTCGCACGCTCGAGGCCCATTCCCAGCAGATGACGGAGGACAACTCCAATAGCTATCCGCGCGGCGGCTCGGACTGGGACTTTCACCTGATGATTCTCAAGGGCGCTCGCAACGACGTCATCTGGCGCATTTGCGGCGATGAGTTGAAGGACATGTTCTATTTGCTCCGCAGCCAGCATGGTTCCAGCCCCGGTCGTGGCCGCAAGGCACTCGAAGAGCATCGTTGGGTCGCGGAGGCAATTGTCGCCGGGAATGCCGACCTCGCATCACTTCTAATGGCGCAGCACATACGTGCATCTCGCGACAATCTCCTCGCAGCAATGCGCGCGTCAGCACTTGATGCGAAAAGTTCGATATCGAGGTGATCATGACGACAAAATGGCTCAACGGGACAAATAGACCCACTGAACTCACGCCCGGGATAGCGACGCTCACATCCAAAAAGGCGACAACGGCGGTCGCCGGTGCTTGGGACGGGATATCGGCAACGCTCGCGATGCAAGCCGGCTTCAAGGCGCTTTACCTTTCAGGAGCAGCACTGTCTGCATCTATGGCCCTGCCCGACCTTGGGCTCCTGACCCTGGATGATGTCTGGCGCGCGGCACGGACGGTGATCCGGGCTTCGGGTCTACCGTTGATCGTGGATTGCGATACCGGTTTCGGCGAAGCTCTGAACGTGATGCGTCTTGTCACCGAAATGGAAGCCATCGGCGTGGCGGCCATCCAGATCGAGGACCAGCAGTTTCCGAAGAAATGCGGTCATCTTAATGACAAGCGCCTCGTTTCCGCCGAAGACATGAGCCGCAAGATTTCCGCTGCGCGTCATGCATCGGATAAGCTGTCGATCTGCGCGCGTACGGATGCTGCTTTCGTATCACTCGATGAAGCCATAAACCGCGCAAATCTCTATGTGAAAGCCGGCGCCGACGTCATTTTTGTCGAGGCATTAACTAATCTTGATGACATCAAGCGCGTGCGCGCTGAAGTCCGTGCGCCTTTATTGGCCAATATGACCGAATTCGGACGCACGCCGCAGATTTCCTTGAAAGACTGGGAAGACCTCGGATACGATCTGGTGATCTATCCCGTCTCGGCACTCCGCGTTGCATCACGGGCCATGGAGAAGTTCTATCAATCGCTGTCGCAGCGAGGCGATGTCTCCGACTTTCTACCTGAGATGATGACCCGCGCCGAATTATATGACCGGATAGGCTATTTCGATTACGAAAAGCTCGACGAGCAGATCACCAAGACCGTTCTGCCAACCTGATTTCCAAGAGACACCGGAGTATCTATATGAGCGCCCATTCTGCCGGCAACGAACGCACGACAGCCATCGCTTCATTCGTCGCCAATTTGACCTATGAGCAAATTCCCCCTGAAGTCCGATCACGTATCAAACTTCTGGTTCTCGACTCGCTCGGTTGTGGGCTTTATGGCGCTGAGAGGCCCTGGACCCGCATTTTGCGTGACACGCTCCATGCTGTAGATCAAACCCGAACCACACTGGTTTGGGGAACGGGCGAGCACCTTTCGGCGCCGCATGCGGCACTCGTGAACGGCACCTCTATTCAGGGATTTGAGCTGGACGATGTTCATCGGCAGGGCGTGCTGCATGTCGGGGCGGTTACGCTTCCCGCCCTGTTTGCGACGATAAAACCAGAAACGGCACTGAACGGGCGCGACTTGCTGACCGCGACTGTCGCGGGCTACGAAATCGGACCACGTGTCGGAATGTGCATGGGCCAGGAACACATTGGTCAAGGTTGGCATTCTGGCGCGACGGTCGGGGTCTTTTCCGCCGCTGCAGGCGCCGCGCGTGCACTTAAGCTGTCTCCAGAACAAACCATCCACGCTCTGGGTATTGCCGGTACGCAAGCATCCGGCTTGATGGCCGCGCAATATGGCGCCATGGTCAAAAGAATGCACGCGGGGCGCGCATCACAAAGCGGGCTCTACGGAGCTCTCCTCGCCGCCAATGGATTCACAGGCATCGTCGACGTCTTCGAAGCTCCCTATGGCGGGTTCTGCACGACGTTCTCACGATCGCAGGACCGTTTCAATCTCGCCGAGCTTGATCGTGCGCTCGGCGAAACCTTTGAAACCATGCGCATTTCGCTTAAATTCTACTCTTGTGTCGGCAGCAACCACACAACCTTGGATGCCATCCGCAACATACAACAGCGCCGACCCTTTACGCTTGACGAGCTAGATCGCATCGTCGTCTACGGCTCGCAGGTCACGGCCGATCATGTCGGGTGGCCGTATCGTCCGGAAGGCTTGACTTCGGCTCAGCTCAACCTGCCATTTTGTGTTGCAACACTCCTGCTTGAAGGCGACGTTTTTGTCGAACAATTTGACGAGGGCTGCGTTACGGACGAAAGGCGCATCGCGCTTTCGCGCCGGGTAGAAGTACGCGAAGATCCGGAAATCACCTCACAGGGGTCTAGGTTCCGGCACAAAGTACACGTCGAAGTATGTTTGCGGGACGGCAGTATCGAACGGGAAACATGCGAAGCACCCCGCGGAAGCGAAAAATCCTTTGCGTCAGAAGAGGAGATAGTCGCGAAATTCATGAAGCTTACCCGGCACTTTTTGTCGGAAAAACAACGCAACGACCTTGTCGAAGCCGTGCTGGAAATGGAAAGCCTATCATCGGCCCGCCGATTGGTTGATTTGATGCGAGTGACGTCGCATTAACGACCGCTGGGCGCCCGGCTATCCGGTCTGGTAGACGATGCGAGGTCAAAGATTGAAGGCTCAGACTGCTAACCTGGAATTTACTCGCTGCTCAAGCTCTGCCGCACCTTCTTTACGTTCGCTGTACCGGTCAGTCAGATAGCCCGACACGTCGCGGGTCAGAAGCGTAAACTTGACCAACTCTTCCATGACGTCGACGACCCGGTCGTAGTAGGCCGATGGCTGCATACGACCCTGTTCGTCGAATTCCTGATAGGCTTTCGCCACAGATGACTGGTTGGGTATTGTAATCATACGCATCCAGCGCCCGAGTACCCGCATCTGGTTGACGGCATTGAATGATTGCGAGCCCCCCGAGACCTGCATGACTGCGAGCGTACGCCCCTGCGTTGGCCGGATCGAACCCATTGCAAGAGGTATCCAATCGATCTGCGATTTCATCACGCCTGTCATCGCCCCATGCCGTTCCGGACTTGTCCAGACCTGGCCTTCCGACCACAATGAAAGCTCACGCAGCTCCTGCACCTTGGGGTGATCAATTGGAGCGTCATCCGGTAGCGGCAATCCGGCTGGATCGTAAATGCGGATCTCAGCACCGAAATGTTGCAGTAGCCGCCCCGCCTCCTGTGTCAGCAAACGGCTATAGGAGATCTTGCGCAATGAACCGCAGAGCAGGAGTATTTTGGGCGCATGCGAGGATCTTGGTGCGGCCAACCTGGACGCATCGACCTTGTGCAGAGCCTGTTCCAAAGTGTTTGGCAGATCAGACAACGCGTTTTCCTTTTGCATCGATGACGGCCTCGCCATCCTCTTTGGTAAACGCTTCCTTTGGCGGCTGCGGCAGAATATCCAATACCAGTTCCGATGGTCGGCTCAATCGCACGCCCTTCTCAGTCACCACAAATGGGCGGTTGATGAGGATTGGATGGGCTTCCATGGCGTCAAGCAACTGTTCGTCGGTCAATGACATATCATCCAGACCAAGCTCAGCATAGGGCGTACCCTTTGCGCGAATGGCTTCGCGAACAGTCAGCCCAGCTCTTCGGATCAAGTCTTTGAGTTCCTGGCGCGCAGGCGGCGACTTCAGATATTCGATGATCGTCGGCTCGATGCCCGCGCTGCGAATGAGAGCCAGCGTGTTGCGTGACGTGCCGCAAGAGGGATTGTGATAGATGGTAACGGCCATTAAACAGTCCTTTCGATTTTCTGGAAGTTCTGCACGTCCCGCGCCGCGCTCGTACCAATTTTTGCTGCGGTTGACGATCCACACGACCGACAACATCACCCGAATTTCGATCAGGAGGCCAAAGCCGCCCCTTCAATCCGACAGGTCACGCATGAAGCCCCTGGTTTTCCTTTGCCGGGCAACAGGGAACGATATCGGCTAACAGCGGCGCACAGATATCGGGATGTCCGGCACAACAATCTTTCAGCAAGAAGTTAATTGCTTCGCGCAGGTTTACGAAATTAGCCCGGTAGATAATTGAACGGCTCTGTCGCTCAGAGGAAATCAACCCCGCTCGCAACAGGATCGCGAGATGGGTAGACATGGTGTTCTGCGGAACGTCGAGGAGGCCAGACACCTCTCCAGCCGCAATCCCATCTGGCTCACGCATCACAATCAGCTTGAACGCATCCATGCGGGTTGGCTGGGCAAGAGCCGAAAACGCTTCGATCGTTTGTTCTTTTTTCATATATCTGGATTTACCGATGTGTTAGAAAATGTCAAGTGCGGATTGTCAGTTCTCAGGTCAAAATCAACGGCTGCATTCTCGCGTTTTCCAATACCAGAATTTCAGCTCAAGGTTGGAGGGAAGCGGATGGCTTCCACGCTTCGTCCGCTGAAGTGCTGTCTGTCAGGGGTTTTTCTGAATTGTGCCGGTGTCACTGCCGAGCACCCGCCGCTTCTGGTCATTACGAACCCGTTACTTGACTTCCAGCAGGCAGCATCCATTTGTTCAATGTCAAATTCAAAAAGAACCTGCTGCGACGAAACTCCCAATTTCGCAACGCAGCTACTCGAAAAGTTGAGGTCATATAATGAGCCAGTTGTTTCAACCGCTGCGATTGGATTCGCTCGAACTCGCAAACAGGATCATAATCGCTCCCATGTGCCAGTATTCCGCCGAAGATGGCTCGGCCTCCGGCTGGCACATGATGCATCTCGGCCACCTTGCCCTGTCTGGCGCCGGCTTGCTGGTCACGGAAGCGACCGCAGTAACGCCTGAAGGACGCATATCTCCCCGCGATCTCGGGCTTTACTCCGATGACAATGAAGCAGCCCTCGGGCGTGTTGTCGCCGCAATCCGGGACTATTCGCCGATGCCCATCGCCGTGCAGCTGGCCCACGCCGGGCGAAAGGCATCAACCCGCGTGCCATGGGAAGGCGGCAAACAGATTGCGCCAAATGAGCCGACCGGCTGGAAAACCGTGGCCCCTTCGCCAGTGCCCTATCTGAATGAGTACGATGTTCCAACGGCATTGGATGGTGCTGGCCTTGATCGCATACGGGAGGCGTTCGTCAAGGCGGCGAAACGCGCTGACAGGATCGGTATCGACGGTATCGAAATTCATGGAGCCCATGGGTATCTGCTGCACGAGTTCCTGTCACCGCTCTCCAACAAGCGTGAAGATAAATATGGTGGAAGTCTGGAAAACCGAATGCGCTTCCCTCTTGAAGTGTTCGAGGCAGTCCGGGCAGCGTTTCCCGCCAACAAGCCTGTCTGGATACGCGTTTCGGCGTCTGACTGGGTCGATGGAGGATGGGATGTCGAGAGCACCGTGATCTTTGCAAAGGAATTGGAGGCACGCGGCTGTGCCGCCATCCATGTCAGCAGTGGCGGTCTTTCGGCCTTGCAGAAAATGCCGGTTGAACCCAACTATCAGGTCCCATTCGCGCGGCGCATCAAGGCCGAGGTGAAAATGCCCGTCATTGCCGTCGGACTAATCACCGAGGCGAAACAGGCAGAAGACATTATTGCCAACGGTGACGCCGATGCGATCGCACTTGCACGTGCAATCCTCTATGATCCCCGCTGGCCTTGGCATGCAGCGGCGGAACTCGGAGCACAGGTGGTGGCTCCCGAACAATATTGGCGATCCCAGCCCCGGGATCACGCGGATCTGTTTAAAATCCCCCAAACAGCCTAATTTGAAACGCGGGCGGTCGTAACTAGTCGAGGTTACGACGCTCGTTCTCTGACGAATAATGCGAACGCTTGTCTTCGTACATCAGCAGATCGGCGCGTTTGGCCACAGCTTCCATCTTCTCTCCGACATGACTGGTGGCCCAGCCGATCGATATGTTCAGGGGTATATTGGAATAATACTGGTTGTTTATTTCGATAAGGCTGCGTATTTCCTCGATCATGCTTGCGCAGCCAAGCTCATCGACGGCCGGAAGAAGAATGGCGAATTCATCGCCGCCAATACGCGCGGCATAGCAGGGAGGCTTGACGGCCCCACCCAGCACTTCGCCAACCCGCCGTAACAGACCATCACCAACGCCATGCCCCCACTGATCATTGATCACCTTCAATCCGTTAAGGTCGAGGATGATGATCGATACAGGATGGAATTCACGACGTTCGAGCCTGTTCAACTCGTCCACGTATAAGGCGCGGTTGTAAAGTTTGGTGAGCACATCATGCTTGCCGAGATATTCTAGATAGGCTTCGGCTTTCTTGCGTGCCATGATATCGGTCAAGGATATCTGGACCAATGACCAATCCTGTTCGTGGCCCGGCAGAACGGAAAATTGCAGCAGCACATGGCGTTCGGTACCATCGAGCGCGTAGTTCACGGTCTCACGCTGATGGAAGAGGTTGCCATTCCAGAGTTCGATAAGCTGTTCCCTGAAATGCACATCCATCCCATCCTTGAAAATGTCAGGAAGCCTGCGCAACAATGTCAATTTGTCGGGTGCGAGAAACAGTCTGAGCGTCTCGTTGTTGACGTCGATGACACGGATCTCGCTTGCACATTGTCCAACGAATTCAGGATGGACATCGGTAAACACACGAAAATCGGTAATGCCCTGCTCCCGCACGTCATCAAGCAAACGCTTGATGCGGCTGAAATCTTCCACCCAAAGAGACACGGGAGAATGCTCGAACAACCCTTCCGCGTAGCGCTTGCTCTCGATCTGCTGCCGCCGCGCGTCCTCGCGTTCGGTTACATCTTCGATGGAAAGCAATACCCGCGTCCACGAATCTTCATATCCTGGTAAAATTGCGCCTCGAAGCTGGATATCCAGCCGGCGACCCGTCAGCGTGTAGTTCACCGTGTCACTGGAGAATTCGGTATCGCCATCCCACAGAGCCGACAGCTCCTGTATATGCGACTGCAGCATGTCGTCGCGAAAGACAGAACCGAGATTGCCGGTCAGGTGGTTGAAGTCATCTGCTTCGAAAAGAGCAAGGGTCTTCTTGTTGACCTTGAGAACGCGGATCAGGCTTGAGCATTCCTTAATCCGGCCCTCATCCTCACGCAGATAGGATCTGATATCGGTGACGCCCGATTGCCGCCATTTCTCGAACAGATGCTTGACGCCACCAAAATCCTCCAGCCATAACGAGATCGGCGCGAGATCGAATGTCTCGATATCGGCGTGGTGATCGACATGCTCATTCATATAGCGCGAATCTCTCGGCTGGTTCCTCTGCCAACAGGTATCTATATGAACGATATTCACTGAACAATCGTTACCTTGCGCAGAACGAACGCGGGAAGACCCCGCGCCGCGGGCTGCATCACACAGGACTGCTACCCTGTCGCTATTCTTCCCGCTGACCGGTCAGGCTGAGCAGCAGCTGGAAGAGGTTAATGAAGTTCAGGTAGAGCGAGAAGGCCCCGAACACAGCCAACTTCTGCTGCGATTCCGAATCGTAGCTTTCGGCATACTGTTCCTTGATCGACTGCGTGTCCCAAGCCGTCAAACCGATGAACACCAGAACGCCGGCAACCGAGACAACGAACTGCAGCATTGAAGAGCCAAGGAAAATGTTGACGACACTCGCCACGACGACACCGATCAAACCCATCATCAGGAACGAGCTGAACTGGGAGAGATCACGCTTCGTTGTATAACCATAAAGGCTGGTAGCGCCGAACATCGTGGCCGCGATGAAGAATGTGCGGGCGATGCTGGTTCCGGTAAAGACAAGGAAGACCGATGCCAGCGAAAGCCCCATGACCGCACAGAATGCCCAGAACATAGCCTGTGCCGATGCTGCCGACATGGTTTGCATTTTGAAGGAGAAGAACATCACGAAAGCAAGTGGCGCCAGCATGACGACCCATTTCAGAGGGGTCGAAAAGATGGGAACATAAAGGGCCGGTGTCGAGGCGACGACGAAGGCAACAACGCCTGTCAGAACAAGGCCCAAGCCCATATAATTGTAGATGCGCAGCATATGCTGGCGCAGTCCTTCATCGAACAGTGCAGCCGACTGTCCGCGCGCTGTACCCATTTCATAGCGAAGTGGTGTATTCATGGTTGTGATCCTCTTGGTTAATCAGTAAAGGGTCGTTACAAGCTGCGACGCAGCAGTTTCGAGATCGGTGGGGCTTGCATTCGACACGAGCGCATAGGCGACATCGCCAATCTGGAAATAAGCCGCCGAGCTATCACCCACACGCACTGCTTTTGGCTTCACGACATCGAAATTGCCGGGGCGAACCGCGAAAAGCGAGAGCCGTCCCATATCCGCAGATGTGATTTCCATCTCGACGCTTGGCCCGAAGGCTGATGGGAAAAGCTGGACATCATTGACGATCCAACGGTCCAAAAGTTGTGGCATGGTGATAGCGGTGGCCGCACGTATTTCCGCAGGATCGTAACTATTCACCTCGGACTGCGACGTCATCTCTGCCCTGACCAGGGACGTCTTGTGGGCCATCACTGCATCCGAAACATAAGCTGGCGGCGGTGTCGAGGCAACGACCTGCGAGATGGTGAGTGGGCCAAAACCGGCATGGGCCAGCCACCCGAGACCGACAAGAACGGCCACCGCGGCAACACGTTGTAAATTGCCAAGCAGCCGGTTTCGCATAAGGCCGCGTTCAAGGCGGCGCGCCGCTTCGCTCGTCTCCGGCGATCCCTTGCTGGGCATGCCGGTTAGCGCCAGCCGCAATTCGTCCCTCGCCTGTAGATCCGACATGACGCGGGCCGCCTGCTCGGGATGATGCGAGAGATAACGGGCGATCTCGATGCGGCGGCCCGCATCCAGCTGGTCGTCGACATAGGCATCAAGGTCGGCCTCAACGACAGGGTCAATCGTGTCATTCATCGCGGCCTCCAACAATTTTCAGACGTGCGGCTTTGCCGGGTTGCTCCGCCTCGAGAGACCGCAGTGTCGCACGCGCGCGGCCAATTCTGGACATCAGCGTGCCGATCGGTATCCCCAAGGTTGCTGCGGCTTCTTCGTAGGAGAGACCTTCGATCGCCACCAAATGCAGAGCCGCTCTCTGCTCTTCGGGCAGCGAAAAGAAGGCATCCCTGACCTCCATTAACCGCATGGAGTGCTCTTGCGGCGGTTGGAGGACGGTTTCGGCAATGACTGCAAAAGCATCTCCGCGGCGCGCTTCCGACTGGCTTGAACGCTTGCTGTCGATAAAACCATTATGGAGGATCGACAAAAGCCAGCCCTTCAGGTTTCCGCCATTGCGAAAATGACTGCGCCGCTCGTAAGCGCGCACCAGCGTATCCTGCACAAGGTCTTCCGCGTCGGTCTCGTTGCGGGTGAGCGAACGTGCATACCGGCGCAACGATCCAAGCTGGCCAACAACGTCAAAACGGGGTTTCGGACTATCCATAGGGCGTATACGCACCTGCGGCGGATTTATTCCCTGCCATCGGGAAATTATATCACGCGAGCGCAAATTTGCTGGCCTAGATCAGGCTCTGTTTTTTAAGTTCGTCCTTGAGGTAGGCATAATAAATCGGAGCGGCGATGAGGCCAGCGATACCGAACCAGGCTTCCAGCACGATCATCGCGAGGAGCAATTCCCATGCCCGCGATTTTATCCGCGATCCGATGATCCTGGCATTCAGGAAATATTCGAGTTTGTGGATGATTACCAGAAACGCGAGCGAACCCACCGCGGCAACAAATGAAACACTGAGTGCCACGACGACAATCACAGTGTTGGAGATCAAATTGCCGATAACAGGAAGCAGACCCGCAATGAACGTCACGGCAATCATGGTCTTGACCAGCGGCAGGTGAACGCCGAAAAACGGCAGGATTACAACAAGATAGATGGCAGTGAAAACTGTGTTCAAAGCCGAGATTCGAAGCTGTGAGAACACAATATTGCGAAATGCCGCGCTTAATAGCTCGATACGTTCCCGAAGGGCAATCGCGAGTGGGCCCGGTTCACGTGATGCGGCAACGGAAGAACTGAGCGCGATCATTCCCCCGATCACCATTCCGACAATGATTCGAACCAGGAGAACGCCAAGTTCCCGGCCGACAAGCTGAAGCTGGCCCGCATGTTCCCGCAGCCACTTTGCCGCCAGCGTTTCGAGTTCTTCAAGATTTGACGGGAAATAATCGCGCGCCCAATTCGGCAGATGTAACTGGGCCGTATCGATGATTTCCGCCATCTTCTGGAAAAGCGATACTATACCTTCGTCGGAGCCATCGGTGAGCAGTGCCATGCTGCTCATGACGGCCGCGACAATCACCAAGATGAAGATCAGCGCCAGCATTGCCAACGCTATGGTTTTTGCCAGATGTCCGGAGATGCCTAATCGACCGAGCAATGGAGCCGAATAATGGACGAGGTTGTAAACGAGCAGTCCGGAAAGGAGAGCCGAGAGCAAGCCTAGTTCAAGCACAGCGACGAGCGCGATGAACGACAAAATGTAGGAGGCAATTCGGAGCCTGGTGGCGGTTGGCAAGTGTGTCACCTGAGGGGGCTGTCAATATTCAACTGTACCTACTCTTGAAAACGTCCGCGACGCAAGCTCCATTGATCCAGGACCGTAAACCTTCGCAGTCTCGAGCGGTGTAACCGATCAAAGCATAACGGATTTGCAATTGTTTGCCTCTACAAGCGACGCATGACACCGCCGGTATGAAAGTCGTCCGTGCGCCTTTTTACCGGCTTCAATTCGGGCCAGGCGAGCTTACATGCCATTTTACCAAACGAACAGCAGAGCGGAGAAGCGAGTCGAGGAGCGCAAAAGAACACGGTTGCGCTCCGGCAAACTCGTCACGCTCGATGGGCATTTTCTGACCGAATGTCATTTTCACAACCTAGCCGGCGGCGGCGCCAAGATCAGGCTTGTCAGCCAATCCACCGTCCCCACTCGCTTCTGGCTGTTCGATGATCAATATAACGGCGCGTTGATTGCGGAAGTCGTCTGGCGCCAGGACATGGAACTTGGCGTGCGGTTCATCGACGATCCGGACGTTACGCCTTTGACAGACACAATTCTGCGCACGCTTGCCGGTAAGTATTATTCACTCTGATGTGCTTGCTGACGCTCCAGACCCTTGGTGTTCTGGTCGCGGATTTCCTTGGCAGTTATGTAGTTGAATTGCTCAACCAGCAGGTCTTTCACCAGTGGTTGCGGAAATCGTGCATTGATACCGTCGATGATGGATTTCTTGACATCGTCGAACTTGACTTCCTGGACATTCTTAGCGTCGGAATAATGCCCGTAGAACTGGTTGAAAATCTCGTCATTGATGAAATACGATACCGGAATCTTGAAGGAGGCGTTCACCGTGTGATCCAGTGTATAGGCCAACTGAGACACGACATAACCCTGAACCGCGTTGTCCACGATGATCGGAACACTGAAGACTTCGGTCTTGCCATCATCCAGTGCCTCCTGGGCGTTGGGTGCAACGGCTGCTGTCGCCGAATTCTGCCAGACGGCAAAATACAGGGATCCCAGTGCAACGACGCAGATCCACAGACCGATCAGCACAATACGGATCATGCACCGAGCCCATTTCTGACCTGGCTCGCAGTGTACGTTCCGTCGGCTTCCTGTGTCTCAAGCGCATCGCGGATAATTCCCGCGAGCTCTGTCACTGCGCGCAAGTGCAATTTGATGGCATCGCAATTGCGATCAAGCTTCTGACGCAGGCTATCGAGAACCGGCTGGAGCGTCTTGAGCGCGCGCGTATCGACGGTCTTCACCGCCTTGCCCATCGCCTTGTTGAAATCACGTAGCCCGCGGCTCTTATTGGCGTTGATATTTGCCAGATCTACCAACTGACCTTCGAGAAGCAGCCGTGTCTCGCGCTCGACGACATCTTCCAAACGACGAATGGCGAAAAGGACGGGCTCCAGCGCCGGTTCGGGCACATCGCTGCGGTTCTGATCATTGGTCATTATTTCTATTTCCATATCTATCTCTCCAATCTCGTCGGCCTTGATAGTTCGCGCTCTAACTCTGCCTCGAGTTGTCAACGCTTTCCGTTGATTTTAATTGCTTATGAATGAGCTGGCGTTGGATTTGGTACAAAATGACATTTGAATCCTGGTTTTGAAAATGTTGCTGATGTGCGGACATCCCCGAAGCTGCTCCCTCAGCTTGCGTTGCGGCTTCAGACTTCGCCTTTTTGGCGCTCTGCTGCTCCAACATGCGGGCGACGCCTATGCCGCCGGCATCGGCCATCTTGTTGGCGACAGCTTCGGCCATCATCGATTTCCAGTAGTCTCCGGCAATTCCTTCGCCGAAGACTGCCTGATTGTCTCCCGTGAACATGGATTCGACAAAGGATTGCAGCATAAAAGCTTCGAACTTTTTGAATGCGCCGTTCGGTGCATGAGTTACGCTACCGGCAATAGAGCCACGCGTCGAAGCCGGTTGCTGCATGGAGGCAAAGTTCTCACGTGACAGCTGCATCTGTGCCGCGACGCGATCGGATGCCAGGCTACGCAACTTCTCCATTGAGGTTCGCAACGTGTCCGGATCGGCTGCCATGGCAACATCCAATACCAGATCGGAAGGTGGATTAATGGCCATCGATTCCTGTTCCATCCTGTTTCGCTCCATGCACCCTACCCTCCCAAACTTACGGGAGGCTTGAGCCTTGCGTCTTTAGATCAAGCGTCCGCCAAGCAGATGGGCCATATATTCGTCCGTTTCGTCCGTGACTTCTGCGCGCGATGTCTCCTTCGCCAAATCGCGAAGCCGGCCATCCAGCGTGTCGAGCGTTCGTGACGTTTTCAGCAGGTTGCGTTTGGCTTCGACCATCTGGTCCGACAACTGAGCCTGAAGTGACTTGTTGGTCTCAAGGCGCTTCAAAATAATGTGCACAGGAACGAACGCTGCTGTATCTGCGGCGAAGCGATCTTCCTGCATCCTGAAGAGAGCGCCATTCTCCTCCTCGATCGCAGCTTGCTTTGCATTGAGGCGTGACAGTTCCAGCTCATGGCGCGCTTTGGCGAGCTTTTGCAGCCTGATCAATCCGAGATAGGATGTCCGGGATGCGTTCGTTGTCATCGCTCAAAAGTTCCTCAGATACATGCCGGCCTCATTGGTGAAAAAACGCAGAAGGTCCGACATGCTGAAATAGAGCAGCATCAGCCCGCCTGCGAGGACGAAGGGCAAGGAAATGAAATAAACGGGAATCGATGGCGTGAGTTTGTTGATCAGGCCCACCGCAATATTGACAACGACGGCGAAGACGATGAAGGGCGCCGCGATGCGTATGGTGCTCATGAACGCCTTCGACAGCGTGTCGGTCAGGTTGACCATCGCCGTTGCCGGCTGAAAGATCCCGTCCACCGGAATTGTCGCATAGGATGAAAGCAGCGCACGCAACACCTCCAGATGCAGGTCTGATACGAAGAACAGACACAGCGCAGAGAGCGTGATCAGACTTGCAATGGCCGCCTGCGGTTCTTCCGATTCAATGGCGCGCTCTGGTGCGCCTGAATATCCAGTCGCCATCGCCATCGCATTGGCCATGAATTGCAGTGCCCAAAAGTAGAGGCGCGACAAAATGCCGATGAACGCGCCAACGATCGCTTCGATGACGATTATCCGCATCAGCATCAACGGGGCTGCCTTTGCCGCCGGAGTAACCTGCGGCAGCACCATTGGCACGACCATAAGAGAGCAGGCGAGCGCCAGGAAAAGACGTATCTGCATGGGAATGCGTGGGCTGGAAATGCCCGGCATGATCATCAGGCAGGCTCCGACGCGGGCAAAAACAAGCAGGGCCGCAATGATGCTATCGCTCAGTGGCGGCACGTTCAAAGCCTCACGAAATAGTGCCGAGGGAACGCACCTCTACGCCCCGCGCGATCTCGACATGCGACAGGACCGACAATGTCGCGAACAGGCGCTCGATGATCATTCTGATGTAAGGCCGCGCTTCCGGCGAAGCGACGAGGACGAAGCGCTCTCCCCCGTCAAGGTGCTTGCGGATCGCGACACTCGCCTCATTGCCGAACTGCTCCAGCAGACGCGGATCGATATCGAATTCCGTAATCTCGCCCTTGGCATCCCGTTTGAGACTCTGGTGGAAGACCAGATCCCAACGGTTGCCGAGACGTAAAACCGAAAGAACGCCATTATCGGCAAGGTCGCCGCAGATCTGCTGGGCCATACGCATCCGCACATGTTCCACGATCATTTCCGCGCGGCGGATATGCGGCGCCACTTCCGCTATTGCTTCGAGGATGAGATTCAGATTGCGGATCGACACCCGTTCCGTCAGCAGCAGCTTGAGAACCGCCTGCAGGCCAGAATAGGAGAGATGCGCAGGGCAAATATCGTCGAGCAATTTGCGGTATTCGGGTCCAAGACGGTCCAACAGTGCACGCATGTCCTTGTAGGAAAGCAGCTGCGCCAGATTGTTGCGGACGATCTCGCTGAGATGCGTCAGCAATACGGAGAGATTATCGACCGTCATGTAGTTGTCGCGCTTGAGGTCCGCTGCAAAGATTTCCGGAACGGAGTATGCCTTCATGCCGAAGGCCGGTTCCCTCACCTCTTCGCCCGGTACATGCGGGGGTGGCCGGTCACCGGGAATAACCAGGATTTCACCGACCCGCAGCTCATGCGAAGCCACAACTGTCCCGTGGATCTTGATCCGGTATGTCTTCGGGGGCAGGAGAAAATCATCCGTAACTTTGATCTCCGGGACTACAAAGCCGTACTCAACTGCAAATTTCTTGCGCATCTTGTTGACACGATGCGCAAGTTCAAGCTGCGATGCGAGCAGTCTCGCCGAGATTTGCTTGCCCAGACAGAGCTCGATCTGCGCCGTTTCGAGTGAGGCCCTGACAGAATCCCGGTCTACCTGTTCCGCATGTTGCTGCTTCAGTGCGGTTTCGGCCTGTGCAGCAGCGGCCACCCGGGCGAGCTTGCGCGGGACAGATACGCCAATCGCCACAAGTCCAGCCGCGAGCACGAAAAACGGAAAGGCAGGCAGCCCCGGCAAGATGCCAAGCACGAATAATAACAAGGCGGCGACGAAAAGCGCTTTCGGATAAGCACCAAGCTGACCAAAGACGGCCTTGTCGGTTGAACCGCGCGTCCCGCCTTTGGAGACGAGAAGACCGGCCGCCAGCGATACGATCAGTGCCGGGATTTGGGTGACGAGACCGTCGCCGACAGAGAGCTTTGTAAAGACATCGGCTGCTTCGCTGACTTCCATGCCATGCCGCGTCACACCGATGATAATACCGCCAAAGATGTTGACGGCGGTAATGATGAGGCCGGCAATCGCGTCACCACGCACGAATTTTGAAGCACCGTCCATCGATCCGAAGAAGGCGCTTTCTTCTTCAAGTTCGCGCCGCCGGTGCTGTGCTTCCTTCTCGTCGATCAGGCCGGACGACAGGTCCGCATCGATGGCCATCTGCTTGCCGGGAATGGCGTCGAGCGTGAAGCGCGCACCAACTTCGGCAATACGCGTGGCGCCCTTGGTGATGACGAGAAAATTGACGATGATAAGAATGGCGAAGACCACCAGCCCGATGACGAAATCACCGCCCATGACAAACTGCGAAAAGCCATGGATAACTTGTCCGGCTGCGGCGTAACCCTCGTCGCCATGGGTCAGGATGACGCGCGTCGTCGCAATGTTGAGCGACAGGCGCATCATTGTCGCGATCAGAAGCACCGTCGGAAAGGCAGAGAAATCGAGAGGCCGCTGGATCCACAGCGACACCATCAGGATGAGCACGGAGAGAGCAATGGAGAAGGCGAGACCAATATCGAGAACGATTGGTGAAACGGGAAGGAAAAGAACCGTCAGGATGATGACGATGCCGAGAGCAAGGCCAACATCGCTGCCCGTCAGATAGCCCTTGTCACCCAATCGTTTTACTGCGGCTTGCTGCACGGCATTCTCCTATTGTCACGGGGACAATAGATACCGAAGCTTGTGCGAGGCCAACGTGAGTGCACGCGGCTGACCGCGTCAGAAACCCTTCTCAATCCGAGAATATGTCAGCAGCGTCAGCGTGTTGATCTGTGAGCCAACGAACGGAGCGGTCAATGCAAGAACCGCCAGGATGACAAGGATTTTCGGGACAAAGGTGAGTGTGATTTCCTGTATTTGCGTCAGTGCCTGAAACAGTGCAATGCAGACCCCGGCCAGCATCGCGGCTCCGACTGCCGGGCCAGAGGCAACGATGACCGTCCAGATAGCCTGATTGATGATGTCGAGTGCATCTGCCTCATTCATTGCCGGCCGAAATGACGATGCCGGCTGTGATTGGAAGCTGGGCGCCACCCACGAGGGTTGCAATCATGCCGTCGCTGTAGATGCGCACGGACTCGACAACGCCCTTGACGGTACCGTCAGCGCTGGTGACGGTCCGGCCAATGATACCATCGGCCTGTGACAACGACGAACTCGCAAGCAACTGGTCGAGCTTGGTGTTTGTCTGAACCGCTTGTTCAACGCTCGAAAACTGTGCGAGCTGGGAGATTTGCTGCGTCGCATCCATCGGCTCGGTTGGATCCTGGTTTTTCATTTCTGCAACGAGAAGCTTCAGGAAAGCCTGATAGTCGACGCCAGGTCCGGTAGCCTTGGACGTATCTGTCGTATCGGCCTGTGTTCCTACGGGAGGGATCGTGGTCATGCGGTTGCCTCCGGCCTGACGGCCTGTTGTGTTTGAGAGGAAATGGTCGGTTCTGCTGAGCCGAAAAGAATCTGTGCTTCCAGCGCGTAGAGCAATCGGATCGATTTAAGGGCGTCGAACACCCGTTCGTTGCACATCATCTCGTCGATCAGCTTCAATTCTTTCAGCATCTGCTGGTTTTCGAAGGTTGCGAGGAGTGACGCCAGCATACGCTTGAATGTGCGGTTGGCCTCTTCCTTCATTGCAGGATTGATCAGCATGATCTGTGCAGCGAAATAGAGCTGCCGTAGCGGCGTTGTCGTCTGATCCGCCTGCATGACGTGGCTTTCGAGAAGAAAACTGACATCGTTGATGAATTCAATGGAAACCTTGCGGTCAACGCGTAAGACTGCCCCATTCACGTAAACTTTTTCACCGGCACGCAACGATAGTTTCATGATCAAAGCCCATCGCGAATGGTCTTGGTGATATCAATAATGCTGTCGTAGTCTCGCGAGGTCTCCTGCCGGATGGCCTCCAGCTCCCGCAAAATGAACAGGCCGATCGAAATGAGTGATGCCCGCAATTGCTGGGGCAATCCATTGGCAGGACTGCCGAGATCTTCGATCACAATCATCCACAGACGCGACGTAAAATACACGGCCTCAACGCCTTTATAGGAATAACCGTTTTCATCGCGAGCCGCTTCCAGCATTATGATCGACTGATCGAACAAGGAGCGTTCCCGCTCCTTGGCTTCGTCAGCACCATCGTTCATGATGTCGTCGTATCGGGCCTGGTACATGTGCTTTTCCGGCTTTTAACGAACGCGGCCATCGCGTTCGTTGTTTTACTTCAGGTAATTGAGCAGGCTCAGGCTCTGGATCTTCACGGTCAAGGCATAGGAAGCATCAATCTGGGTCCTCAAAGCCTCAACCCGGTTGGCGGCCTCAAACGGGTCCACCGCCTCCAGATCGAGAACCGAGCTATTGAGAACATTGATCTGTACTGTCAGCCGGTCGGTCGCGTCCTTTGTCCGGGCCTGGGCATTACCGAGAAAGGACTGAGCACCCGCCAGTAAAGTAGAGTTCTGGTTGGTCGTCTCCGCGACCTTGTCGATCACCGTGTCAAATGCTGCCTGATTGAGGCCGATATCTCCGAGTTCCGCCATCATTGTGTAGCTCATGGCGAGCTGGCGGAATCCCGCATTGTTGGCGCTAACCGACGTCTCCGCCAGCTCAGTTGGCGCAATCCGGCTCTTGACGAGCGTATCCGACGCCGAAGACCAATTGGCCGACCAGGCAGCGGAATCGAATTGCGCCGCGAGCGACGTGTCCAGGTAGGTTTTCATGTCTGCCGCGCTGATATTTGCTACCTGCGGGTCAGTGGTCGGGAAGCCGAAGTAATCCTGAAAGGACTGCAAAACAGCGGCCTTGGCGGGATCGCCTGCGGAGCCGTAGTCACCCAGCGGCTTCACGTCGGTGTTCTCTCCTGCGAAAATATACTCACCATTGTAGCTGGTGTTGATCAGGTCGGTGGCGGTCTGCAACAGACCCTTCGCTTTGTCGACGATAATCGAACGGCCCTCGCTCGCCCCGCGCATCGCCGTCACGTTGCCGAGAAAATCCTGCGATCCCTTGATGACATTGCTCAAGGCATCTTGAGAGGCTTTCATTCGTTCAGAGATCAGCCCATTGGTCTGGGTCAAGACTGTCAGCCGATCGTGCTCTTTACGCAGAGAAAGCGACTGGCCCGTGCGGCTTCCAAGGGTAAGCCCTGTGTCGAAAACAAAACCCGTTGTGGCTTCCTGATTCGCCTTGACCAGTTCTGCCTGCGCCTTGGCGATGATATTACGTGTCGAGTTGGATAGCATATAGGATGAAACCGACTGGGTCTTCATATCTATCTCACCGCCTGAAAGAGTTCGTTCAACATGGCATCAACGGCGGAGATGATCTGCGCCGATGCCTTATAGGAATGTTCGAGATCGAGCATCGACGCCATCTCCGTGTCTATATTCACGCCACTGGTGTTGGAAATGGCGTCTTCGGCACGCGATGCCAGAACGGTGTTGTACTCATTGGTCTGGGTTACAGATTTGCGCTTGGTCTCAAGCGAACTGATCGTGGCCGCAGAAAAATCAAGAAGACTTTTCCTATCGCCGGCGGCTGCATCCGGATCGTAGTTGCGAGGCGCCGAGATAGAACCGATGAGATCCTGGAGCCGCGCTGAAAATCCCGCGGAGCCGTCGGGATTCTGTACGTAATCTGCGCCTGCCGCACCGCCATCGCGCAAGAGAGCTGGGTTGCCGCCTTCGGTCAGGATGAAGGCGGCAGAAACCCTGATTGTGCCGGCAATGCCCGGAAGAATCGCCGCGTCCGCCGGCATTGTTGGCGCACCTGAATACGTGAACAGACCGGGCACCGTCGGTAGCGTCGCCGGTGTTTTCTGGTCCTTTTCCGCGAACATGCTGACGAGGCTGCGCGCTATCTCGTCGAGTTGGTTTTGATAGGCCGGCGCCGTGTCGTCGCGCAGTTGCAACAAACCGCTGAGGCGGCCAGTACCATAGGGCTGCTGAAATGTTCCATGCGATAGCGGCACGCCATCGACATAGACATCGTTGCCGCCTGTACCCGCGCTGAATGCGCTGGTCGGTGTGAAGCTGACCGTGCGCGGTGAACCTTCGAAAAGCGTTACACCGGATTCGGCAAACACCACCATGTCGTTATCGCCGCGGACCAGCGTCGTGATGCCGATCTCGCCTGACATCTGCTTCAGCAGGCCATCGCGCTGGTCGAGATAGTCCGAGACGTCTGTGCCGGAACGCGTGCCGTTGATGATCCTGTTGTTGACGGTCTCGAACTGCGCCAGCAGCGCGTTCAGATTCTTGACGGAATCGCCGATGTCGTTGTCGGCATCCTGGCGCAGCTTCTGCGTTTCTTCCGTGCCCTTGTTCAGCGCGTTGGCGAGTTCTGTCGCCTTGGTGACCGCGGATTCCCCAACTGACGTGTTGCCGGGCTGCGAGGCGTAGAGCTGCAATGAATCGCGCAAGTCGCCAAGGAGCGAACTTGGTGATCCCGATGCATCATCGGCCGAATAGATCCCGGACAGCCGGTCGAGGCCGGCCTGCAGCGTGTTGGACGCGTTATACTGGCTGTTGCTTTCAATAAATTTGGACAGAAGCGCGGAGTCGGCCGAGCGGGTCATGGAAAGATAGGTCGATCCGTTTGGCCCGCTCACGACGGAACCAATACGCCGGGTAAAATCAGGATCGTTGGCGCCCGCGATGTTGCGGGAGACCAGCGCTGTCTGTTTCGATACGGTATTGAGCGCACTCTGAGCAGTAAGGAGCGCCGAAGTTAGTGACATGCCCTGTGTCCATTCGCCATTAGGAGTTCAGCTATCTTTTCAGATTCACCAGCACGTCCATCAAATCCGCGCCGGTCTGAAAGACCTTCGAATTTGCGGTATAGCTTCTCTGAGATTCAATCATTTCCGTCAGTTCCTGCGCGATGTCGGCATTCGATTCTTCGAGCGCCCCGGATGTCAGCGTGCCAAAGCTGCCGCTACCGGCAAAGCCGAGTTGGACGTCGCCGGATTCTGCACTCGGGGAGAACACATTGCCTGTCATGACAAGCAGGTTGTCAGGACTTGGAACGTCGGCCAGCGCAATCTGGTAAATCGCCCGCTTCGCACCGTTCTTGTAGATGGCGGTTACGGTGCCATCGTCGGCGATGCTGACATTTTCGATTGGGCTTGGCGTGTTGCCGTCAATCTTTACCTCGATTGGCGTGTAATCACCTGCCAGCTGTTTGGTGGCGGAAAAGTCGATTTCCAGCGCCTGTCCGTTTGGTACTGGGACCGAGATCGACTTGTCAGCAGAAGTAAGCTTGCCGGTGACGGCATCAAACGTATAATTTTCCGTCGTCAACGGAGCGGCAGGCGTATAGGGAAACCCACCGGCGGCCGATGCATTGGCATGATTATAGGCGGCAACTTCCCAGGTATTGTCTGCAGTCTTGGTGAAGTAGAGATCGACGACGACGACGTTACCGAGATTGTCAAATGTCTGCACGGATGTCTTGGCCGTATATTGAGCTGACGCAGTGGCATTTGTCGGCGGGCGGTCAGCCGCGGCAACAATCGAAGCGCCTGCCGGGAGATTGGCCGTAAATATGCCGGTCTTGCTTGGATCGGCGATCAGGTCATTTTGAGCGATGTTGACCTTTTCGAGCCCCTGAAAGCCATTGGCAACCGGATTGACGTTGCCATTGACCACCGGATAACCCATCAGATAGTAACCGGCCGAATTGACAAGGTTGCCTTGCGCATCCGGTACGAATGAACCGGCGCGCGTCAGATAGGGCGTATCGTCGGCATTGCCGACGATGAAGAAGCCATTGCCTTTCAGCGCAAGGTCGGTCGAAGAAGTCGTAAAGCGCTGCGAGCCGTCATCCGAAATATGGTGGCGAATGACCGTTTCGACACCACCGGAATTATAAGCCCCGCCAGAACTTGGCAACACCAGCGATGCGAACTGCGTGCTGGCGCGCTTGTAGCCGGTCGTGCTGGAGTTGGCGATGTTGTCCGCCACGGTCGACAGCCTGTTGGCCTGAGCATTCATGCCCGACACACCGGTTCGCATCATTCCATAGAGGCTCATTTCCGTCTCCTTGCACCGTGATTCCGTTCAGAATCGTTAGCGCGCAATACTTGCGCGAAGCTGACGTTCAGATGGTGTCACCGGGGAATACTTGAATTTCGACTTGACCGCCGATGGCGGCCAAAATTACTCTGGCAAGTCAGTCCAGATTGATGCAGTAGCCGAGAAAGCGCTTGGAATCGATCGGATCATAACCAAGTTGCTCACGCAGCTTCTTGCGAAGCTTGCTGATATGACTCTCAACGACACTTTCCTCGACATCGCTGTCGAAAATGCCGTAGATCGCGCTGAATATCTGCGCCTTGTTGAGCCGGCGTCCGCGATTGGCGATCAAATATTCAAGTATGCGCCGTTCCCGCCGCGGCAAGGAAAAATCAAGCCCGTTGACCTGCGGATCGCGGCCGTCAGAAAATACCCGGATCGGACCGACCTGCGTTCCCGCATCGCCATTGCCATAGCGGCGGCGAATGGCATTGATCCGCGCCAGTATCTCCCGCACATGCATCGGCTTGCGAACCACATCGTCGACACCCGCCTGAAAAAGTTCCAGCGTATGTTCCAATGACTGCGTTTCATTGACAGCGATGACCGGCGCTGAACAGCGCTCGCGAATTTTTTGTGGAAACTGGCTGCGATTGACACATTCTCCTATGAGAAATGCCTCGACCGCCATAATGTCGTTCTTCTGAACGGTGGCGACCCAATCGCCGAAATCGTCCGGAGTAAAACCTGTTGTTGTTATGCCCTCCCGGGCGAACCACGCCGAATACCCACTCGTCACCAGACTTCGTTCGTCGACGACTACAATCACTGCCCCACCTTCCGAATCATTTATTTTGCCCCAAGCAACACACAACTAGCGGGGTCGATGACTCGGCGACAATTCCCAATATATTGTACCTAATTTATTGGGAGACCTAAATAATTCGGATTAGATGCATTCTCGGGGAAGCTGGCAGGTCCGGCGCGGGCAGGATCATTACCAATTTGAACTTTACAAAATATGACAGTGAAGACAAATTCACGTTTTATTACCAAGTATTAACACAATCACTTATCGCAAAACATTCGCGCCTTTGGCGTCCAGTTGCCGAAGCCGGTAGCCACCATATTTTCAATTACCCGGCAAACATATTGCTTCTGGGACGGGTCGTTGTTGGGTCCCGCGTGATAGCGCGCAACCGCCATGGTCCAACCGCCTTCGCGTGCTCTGAGCTCTTTTAGAAATCGCGCGGCGTAGTCGACATTCGCGGCAGGGTTTAACATTGCCTCTACAGACGGGAATTTGCTGGCGTGAAAATAGTGATTGATCTGCATGCATCCGATGTCGATGAGCTTTGCTCCGCGCGCATGCGCCTCGTTGAATTTGGCCATGGCAGCTGCTGCTGACGGCATAAAAACCGCTTTGCCTTCTATATTCATTGCATAGGGCTGGAGCGAGTCCTTGTGCCCCGTTTCAGTCAAACCTACCGCGTAGAGAATGCCGATAGGAATATCGTACTTCCTCGACGCACGGTGCATTTGCTGCTCGCAGAGGTTTTCCGCCGAGGCAGTCTGCAACGCGAGAAACAGGCTAAACAACCAACCCGCGTGAACGGCCATACCCAATATCCGGCTCGGTTGCCTTTTCCACACGCGCATCGGATCGCATCTCTCCAAAGGGTTCTTGATTGCCGGAACGGTCACCGGGCGAGCCGTCGAACCCGGATTGACCCTGACCGCTGGCTCGCGCGCCGGCCTGATCCTGCGCGGACGGGTTCTGCTGCCCTGTCTGCGTGCTCGAGGCGGCTCCGGAGCGATCAATGACCGAGATGGTGACTGACGAGGCATCATCTGCCACACCCGCCCGCTGCAGCGCCTTGCCAAGCATGTCATGGTCCTTGGCCAGATGTTCTGCCATCGCCGGGTTTTCCGCCATCAATTGGATATGCATCCCGTCAGGCGTCAGACGCATGCGCGCCGTTACCGTTCCAAGTTCGATGGGCTGAAGCTGGATCACCAGCGTTCTGGCGCCGGGCATGCTGCGATCAGAAAGAACCTCGACATCGGTTATCGGCAGGCGGGAGGTTTGTACCGGCACCGAATTATTCGACGCAGCCGCACCGAGTTTTGCCTCCGCCTGAACCGACGGGAGGAGTGCGGGCGTAGCTGCCTCACCAGGCGCGGCGTATTCGACCGGGGCGGCCTTGATGTTCACCTTGGCTTTCGGTGCCTCGGGTGCCTCGGTCGCAGGCGCAACGTCCTGCCCGGCTTGCGAGACTAATTTGCCGGGTTGCTGTCTGTCCTGCAAGGCAGCGGCTACCTGGGTATTCGTGACGGCTTTCAGATCGCTCTTCCCGGGCCTTTTATCGGGCACGGATATCTCGGCCGGTTTTTCGCTTGCCTGATCCGCGTCGACGATTTGCATGGGTTCTATAACGATATCGGCTTTGGATGACGCCCTGGCTTTGGTGACGGATTGTGGCTTTGCGCCATTTTCGTGCTGCTGCCGGTCGAGCAATTGTTCGAAAGCAAGAAGCGCCTGGCCGAAGACACCTTGAGCGGGAGCGCCCGGAACATCCCTGTCCTCCTCATCCAGCTCCGCTGTATCGCGCCATTCCGTCAAGCTCTTGTCCGGCTTTGAATTTTCCTTGTCGAGCTTCAGCTTCGGGCCAACCGCTCTCACCATTGAGCTGAAATCCGAAGATGCATCCTTCTCCGGCTTTTGGTCAGGCATAGCGTCCTTGCCCTTGTCGCGGACAATTGCTTCAAGCATTGTCTTAAGAGGCATCTGAGCTCCCATGGTCATTTCCTCGCCCTCCCGAGCAGCGCGTCAACGGCGTCGAGTTTCTTGCGTGTTTCATCAATCATCGGATCGACGGCATTGACCGGAGCTGCCTTGGCGCTGCCAGGTTCGGCGATTGCAATGGCACTGCCTGCGACCGGCGCTTGCTGCAGTCCATCCATCCCCGCAATTGGTTGTGCAAGAATCTTGTTTGCCATCACGATCGCAGCCTCCAAGAGATTGACGTCACGACCATGCAGACGGTCTCTCGGCAGTTTCGAAAGCATGAACCTGGCGTCGCCGGTCTTGTCGGATCCAACATTGCTGACCGCCAGATAGAGCTTGGCTTGCGTGTCGTCTGTCCTAAGCACAGTTGAAAGGGCGTCAGCCTGTTCCGACGCAAATCGTGCCCGCTGCATATCGCCATCGACGATCGCACCTCGGGCAATGCGCAGGTAGAAAGGCAAGCGGGCACCGGGCCACGCCAAGGAGGCCAACTCTTCGATCTCCGCATTGCTGATCTTATCCTTGATCACCATCAAGGCGTCGACAAGCTGGCGAAAGAAGTCCTCCGAATAGGGGGAAAGGGCGAAGCGCTGAAGATAATTCCGCGCCAATAACCTGACCTTGTCCTTGTCTCCAAGGCGTGCCGCGATCATCAGTCCACGCCGCAGCGCCGCCTCCTCCAGCAGCGTTCCCGGTGCGTTGAGGCGTATATAATCCAGGCGCTTGAGTGCGGTTCCTGCGTCGAGGCCCGCGAGCTGTGTCGCCGTGACCAGATAGATCGATGCAACAAGCTCGATGGGAACATTAGGCGGCAGTTCCTGGAAATTCTCGATAATGCGCAGCGTATCGCCATCGGCATAAGCCAGAGACCCCGCTACGAGTTTGGGATCGACCTGACCGAGATTTGCCGAGGTCAATATGGTGCGAACGACCTCTGGATTGCCGCCATTAAGGAGATAGATGAAAATGGCGTAGACATTTGCCGGTTTCGACCAGACTTCCGGCCTGGCAGCCTGTAGCTGTTCAGCAATATGGCCGAGCACGCGATTGAGCATCGGCAATGCTTCCGGCTTTCCGGACGCCACCTGATCCTGCAGCATGCGCATGGATCGCACCAGCATGTAGGGCTCAGGTGAGGGCATGGCAGCATGCGCCGTTGTCAGCGGCATACTGATCAGGCCGAACAACAACCAGCGGATGGTTTGCCGTGCGATCATCTGGAAGCTGTCTTCAGAAAGATGTCGATGCGCCGGTTCTGGGCAGCGTAAGGATCTGCCGGAATCTTTGGGTCGCGGTCGGCATAGCCTTCAACGCGCAGGATGCGTTTGGCGTTAAGACCACCACGCGTCAGCATATAATAGGCCATATGTGCACGTGCCGATGACAGGCGCCAGTTGTCATAGGTTTCGCTTTTGAACGGTCGCGCATCGGTGTGTCCGCTGATGACCACGTCGCCCTTGCGGGTGGCAATGATCTTGGCGATTTCATCGAGCACCTGCACCACGCGTTTGTCAGGCTTGGCCGATCCTATGGCAAACATGCCATAATCAACCTTGTCGGTGAGCTGGATCATGACGCCATCTTCAGTGGGGACGACCGAAATGTCAGGCGCTTTTTCATCCGAGCTCGCGCCCGTTTTCTTCGAAATCTCCGCTGCAAGTTCACGGGCAGCGTTGATCTCAACCGCGCCGGGCTTTTCGTCTTTCACGACCGCTGCCTTTTCGGCATTCGCCAGCTTGACATCATTGGATGCAGCAGCTTTCGCGTCGGCCAGCGGCTCGCCAGCGGCCATTCGTTTCTCCAGCGCCACCTGCTTTATTTGCCCGTCATCAGAAGCCTCATTCGGCTGTGGCGCTATCGCTTTGTCCTGGGATGGAGGCGACGTTACCGGACTGTCCGTCAGAGGGAAAATCTCATCCTCGACGTGGGTCGACCAGTAGTTGGGATTGAATGGGTCGCGATAGGCGTCTCCGCCCTCGGCACCTGTCGATGGACCGGCACGATTGGAGCCGCCCTCCCCCGCTGCAGAACGGTTTTGCAGAACGCCGGACTCCGTGGCGATCTCGGCAAGCACGGCATACGGATCTTTGAAAATCTGCCGTTCTTCGGTTGCAGGTGGTGATTGAACCTGCTTTTCATTGCGCGCACTTTTGGTCTCGGCATCGGTCGCATCCAGGCTTTCAAAGCGAACCTTGCCCTCCTGGTTGTCGGTTTCCTCAATGCCTTTCGGCCTCGATTGCCGGTCCATCAGTTTGACCGGATTGAAATAGGCGGCAACGGCAGCCTTCGTTTCCTCGTTGGCCGCATTGATGAGCCACATGACAAGGAAGAAGGCCATCATTGCGGTCATAAAATCCGCATAGGCGATTTTCCAGACCCCGCCGTGATGACCCTCTTCATGTTCACGGCCGCGCCGCACAATTATGATTTCACGGTGCGTTTCCGGATCAATGTTCATCGGCGGTATCTCTCAACGCGTCGATGAGGCGGCCAAGCCGCGTCTCGACCACTGCATCATCCAGTTTCATCGACAATTCCGATTGGCCAGATTCCCGGAAGGTGCAACGCATCTGCTCGATCTCCGGTCGCATACGAAGCACGTCGAGAAGATGGGATGGACCGGAAATTTCCATGCTGACAGCGGCGAATTCCTTGGTCATCCGTTCCACCTCATGAGCAAATGCCTCGACGGCGCGTTCACGCAAGCGCTCTTCGACCAAAGGCGTGAGAACGGCAGCGAGCGACCCCGAAAGATCCGATGCAATTGCGCCCAGCCCGTCGCCGATCTGCTCCGCCATGCGCGTGCCGGTTTGTTGCATGAAGAGCACTTCCGCGGCGGCCAGCTGATCCTGGAACTCCCTCTCAAGCCGGATTTTCTCGGCCTCGAACAGCACCGCGGCCTCCGCCTGACCGGATTCGCGCCCCGCAACAAATGCCTCCTTGATCTTCAACTCGTAATCGATGAGTTCAACAACATCCTCCGATGGCTCCTCGATCTTTGCCAATAAGTCGGCTCGTTCCCTGTTCACGGCCGCAAAGACGGTGACGCGCTCCGCTGGCACGTGCTTCGGCGTGAAATCAGTCAGCACACTGGCGACAGAGCGCGCGACCATCAGGCTGCCTCGTGAACCCATTGTTTCAGGATAGCCGCGACCCGTTCTTCATCCATGTCGATCATCTGCTCCAGACGATTTTGCGCAGGCACGCGCATGCGTCGTCTGAGTTCGCTCAGATCATCATAAGGCAGGCTATGTTCCGCACGAACCTGCGCAACGACCGGAACATTAGACGCGGGGGCCAAACCTGGAACCGGAAGGTTCGAACTCGCGGCGAGTTGCAGAGCCTCTGGCGGCTTGTTCATTTCACGCATCAGGGGGCGGACTCCGAACCAGAGCACGAGCCCCACCGCGGCGACAAGCGCGGCGGCGTTGATGAAACTGCCGGCTTGACGGAAGATCATCTCGGCCACCGGCGTTGAAGCAGGCGCCAGCTGTTCGTCTGAAGCCTCCATGAAATTGACCGCAGTCACATTAATCACGTCGCCGCGCTTCTGGTCGAGACCCGCCGCCGTTGCGACAAGTTCGGTGATTTTTGCGATCTGCTGCTCGAGGAATTTGTCGGGAGCCGGCGTCACACCGGCCGTTGCCAGCAGGCGCGCCTGATCGATGACGACTGCGATCGAGAGCCGCTTGATCTGATAACTGTCGCTGGTCGTCGAGACTGTCTTCGAGTTCAACTCGTAATTGGTCAGTTCTTCTCGCTTGTCAGTCTTTTCTGTAGAACTATCACCATTCTTGCTGGCGATTTCTTCCTGCGGAATGTTCTGTTCGACACCCGTTGCATTGTCGCTGGTCGAATTCTTCGAATCGCCGCTCTCGCGCACCACCCGCACCGAACGTTCGACGCGCGATTCCGGATCAAATACCGTCTCGTTGGTCTGGCGGCGATCCGTGTCGAGCGCGACCTGAACGCTGGTCTGGAAATGGCCAACGCCAAGATAGGGCGCAAGGGCCTTGCGGATGCTCTCATCCACCGACGCGGAAACGTTCTGTTCCAGCGTCGCCGACATCACGGCACCCGCATTGGTGCCGTCATCCTTCGAGGCAAGCAGACGGCCATTGGTATCGAGAATGGTGACTTCGGCAGCTGTGAGCTGCGGCACCGCAGCAGCAACGAGCTGGCGGATCGACTGTGCTGATTCGATGGCGAAGTCGCCTTCGGTACGAATGACAACCGAGGCAGATGGCGCCTGATCGCCACGACGGAAGCTCCCCTTTTCCGGCAAGACGATATGAACGCGAGCGGCCTTGATACCGCGAATTGCCTGAATGGTACGGGAAATTTCACCCTCGAGCGCTCGAACCCGGGTGATCTCCTGCATGAACGATGTGAGGCCGAGCGAGCCCATATTGTCGAACAGCTCGTAACCGGCATTGTTGCTGGTGGGAAGACCTTTTTCCGCTAGGTACATGCGTGCCTGATCGGCTTTGCCAAAGGCCACCAGAATGGAGGTGCCGTCCGATTTCACATCGAAGGGAATGCCGGCTTCGCCGAGCGCCATGCCCATGCGGTTAACATCGTCGCGGCTGAGACCGACATACAGCGTCTCGTATTGCGGCCGGTTGAGGTAAAGGCTTGATACAAGAATGGCGCTGAACAGCGTGATGCCAATGATCGCAAGAGCAAGGAGCCGCCTTGCGCCAAGCTTCTGCATCGCCGTGCCGAGCTGCGCAAATGTCTGTCTTATGTTCTTTTCCATCAATTCCCACCACCGTCGCGTGATGGAACCATAGAGCGCGAAGCTTGCGCGAAGTTAGAGCCTCGTGTCGGAACATCGTTGCAAAACAAAAAAGGCCACGCGCGAAGCGTGGCCCAAATCTGAACTAGAAAAATTATCGTTATCAGCCGCGGAACAGCGACAGGATGCTCTGATTGCTGGAGTTGGCAATCGAGAGAGCCTGGATACCCAGCTGCTGCTGAACCTGAAGAGCCGACAAACGTGCGGATTCTGCATTCATGTCGGCGTCGACGAGCTGGCCAACGCCGCGATCGATTGCGTCCATCAGATTGCCGGTGAACGTCTGCTGTGTATCAATGCGAGTCTTGGCAGAGCCAAGGCCGGCGGCAGCAGCCTTCATGGCGTTGACGGCTGTTTCAACGGTTGAGGACGATGTTGCAGCGGTCAGCGCGGCTTCAAGATCATAGGCCGCGACGCTCATCGTTGTTACGCCCGTTCCAGACGTGTAGCCGGTCACGATGTTCTGTGCCGCGCCACCAGTCTCCAACAGGTTTACACCCTGGAATGTTGCGCCCTTCGCCATCTCGACGATCTGGGCCTTCATTTCAGCGATGTCAGCGTCGATAATCGTGCCGTCCGTACCAGGGGTTTCCTTGGCAACGTATTTCGCCTGGATCTTGCTGGCGAGGTCGATGGCGCTGGTCAATGCGGTGTAAGCAGTGTCCACGATCGAAGCGCCGAGACCCAGACCGTCCTTGACGGCCGAAAGAGCGGAATTCTGCGTGCGCATGCCGGTCGCGATTGACCAGTAAGCGGCATTGTCGGAAGCGGTAGAAACGCGCTGGCCGGTGGCGATGCGATCCTGCGTGGTCGCAAGGTTCTTGTTGGTTGTGTTGAGTGTCTGCAGCGCAGTCATTGCTGATGCGTTTGTAAGAATGCTGGTCATAGGATCAAGCCCCTGATGAGATATCTGGATCGGGACATATCGGATTTTACCGATTTGACGGAGCGGCGTGATGCCTATTGTCTTGATGACAACCCGTCATGGCGTGATGAGTACGACATAAGTATTACAGTTTCAATAACACTAAGCGTTAATTTTTTTCTTCTTGGGTTAAGAGCTGAAAGCCGTTCAGGAGAACGAACGGATCAGGCTGCCGACGAGAATATTCCAGCCATCGATGAGCACGAAAAACAGGATCTTGAAGGGGAGCGACAGCACCGTTGGCGGCAGCATCATCATGCCCATCGACATTGTCAGCGTCGCAACGATGAGATCGATTACCAGAAAGGGCAATACGATCAGGAAGCCGATCTCGAAACCGCGGCGCAGTTCAGAGATCATGAAGGCTGGAATGAGGATGCGCATGTCGACGACATCATTGGCCTTGGTGCGAAATGACTCGTCCGCCAGGTCCTCGAAGAGGCGCAGATCCTTGTCGCGCACCTGTCGCAGCATGAACTCGCGAAACGGTGTGGCGATCTCGTTGATAGCCACTTCCTGGGTAATCTGATTGTTGACCAGCGGCTGGACGCCATTTTGCCAGGCTCGATCGAATACAGGCGCCATGACATAGAATGTCATGAACAAGGCAAGGCTGATCATCACCAGATTGGCCGGCGTCGTCTGCAGGCCCAAGCCTGAGCGCAGCATCGAAAAAGCAATGGCGAAGCGGGTAAAGCTGGTCACCATGATCAAGAGGCCCGGTGCGATGGACAGTACCGTCAGCGCCGCCAGCATCTGCATGATCTGGCCGCTGGTCGATGCACTGCCGGGCGGGAGCAAACCCTCGAGCAGCGAGGTTTGCGCCATCGCCGTCCCGGTGAGAACCAGGAGTAATGCTGGCGTCAGAAACCGTCTTTTCATTCCATCACCAGCGCCCAGATATAGACTTTCTCGATCTTGCCCTGGGAGCGTATCACCGCGCGCTCCTGCAGATCAGTCCTCAGATACTCGATGCCTGCGGGACCACGCAGCTGCATCAAATTGACAGTTCTCATGAAAGCCGTGAAATCGCCAGCGACCGTCGCGGCAAGCTCGTCCGAAACTTTCTCACCGGGCCGCGCCACGACGCCGGTTTCGAGCCGGATCCATACGTCCTGCGGTATCTTGATGTTGGTGAGTATGGGTTTCAGCGGAACGACGCTGCCGGTCGGCAATTCCGCCGCGATGGCGGGTTTTTCCCCCTCGGGCTTGGCCTCTTCGGCAAGGCCAAGTTGGCCACCAAGAAACCATCCACCACCCGCTGCGATAAGCGTCAGCACCGCAACGACACCGATCAACGCGCCGATCGAAGGGCCTTTCGGGGCAGATAGAGTATCTTCAGAAGCACTCATTGTCAATCCTAGATCGGCGAGACGGTGTCGAGGATCTGCTGACCCCAAGGCGGCTGTTGCACCTCGCTCTGGCGTCCGCGTCCACCATAGAAGATCCGCGCCTCGGCAATCTTGTCGTACGGAATTCTGTTCAGATTGGTGATGTCTCGGGGACGGACCACGCCCGCCACATTAAGAACCCGCAACTCGTTGTTGACACCGATTTCCTGTGAGCCCCGGATAACCATGTTTCC
This sequence comes from Candidatus Phyllobacterium onerii, assembly GCF_028331445.1. GTDB lineage: Bacteria > Pseudomonadota > Alphaproteobacteria > Rhizobiales > Rhizobiaceae > Phyllobacterium > Phyllobacterium onerii. Next base: position 162,801 of record NZ_JAQMHX010000002.1, read on the forward strand.
GTTCGGCAGAATTGCGGTGACGATCGCCGCGACCTGGAGATTGATCTTTTCCGACCGGTCGATCTTGCCTTCGCCCTTGGAGCGGCTATCCGAATTCAGGTCGAGATTGCCGCTGATATCGCTCGGTGACACTCCGCTGCCGCCTATGTCAGCGGACAATCCATAGCCGGAGGATGCTACACGCGACCGGTCAGACTTGTTGTCCAGCTTTGCCTTGTCATCAATGGTGATGTCGACGGTCAGCACGTCACCGGGATTGGTTGCCCGCGGATCACGGAAGAAACTTGCCTGACTGTCCCGCCAGAGCGAATATTTTTGTGGCCGCGGTTGTGACGGGTAGTAAGCCGGGTCAGTAACATTGAAGCCTTGGCCAACGCCTGTGCCCACTGGCGACATTTCGGGCGCGCGATTGAAGTCGCGTAAATTGTTCGCGCAGCCTGCAAGAGTGAAAATACCGACAAGAGCGATCGATTGGGCCGCTTTTTTCATTGGGCGGTTCTTTCTGCTGCTGGAACAATGCGTGACCCGACGATGACCCGGGCAAGCTTCGATGATTTTTCCGCAGGCATTTCATTTAAAATGACGCTGGAGACGCGTGGATTGAGTTTGAGAAGAAGTGCGGCGGCGGCCTCGTCGCCAAGCAGCGCCATCTGCGCTGCCGCTGCGTCCGGCCGCATCTTGGAGATGATGCCGACAAGGGAATCCTCGGCCTTGTCGATAAACGCGTCGCGTCGCTTCAGCCAGACTTCATATTCCTTGCGCCTGGCGTCGAGCTGCTCGATACGGCTGTCTATATCCGCGCGAAGCTGTGCCAATTCGCGTGTCTGCATGGCATAGCGTTCATCGGCCGCCTTGTCGCTGATGTTGGTGCAATAGCGGTCAATCTCTTGACCGCTCTCTTGCTTGACCGCCGGTTCCTGCGAAATACCATAGGTAACAGGCAGCAACAGAGCCGAACTGAAGACGAGTGCAGCAATGCTCGATCTGATCGATTTCTTCATGCCCGATATCATAGTCATTGGACCACCAGCTCCGCATGCAAAGCGCCCGCCGTCTTGATACCCTGCAGGATCGCGATAATTCCCTGTGGTTTGACGCCGATCTGGTTCAACCCTTTGACGAGACTTTCGAGATCGGTACCACCGAGAATCCCGAGCTTCGACGTCTGGGTTGCATCAATGGCCGTGTTCGGCTCAACTGCCGTCACGCCATCGGAGAAAGGCTCGGGCTGGACGATCGTCGGTGTCTCGGTGACGCGCACCGACAAACTGCCATGGCTGATTGCGACACGCGAAATGCGCACTTTCTCACCGATCACCACCGTGCCGGTCCGCTCATCGACGACAACGCGCGCGACCTCATCGGTCACGACCGGCAGTCCCTCGATCTCGGCAAGGAACCGTGTTGCGGAAATATTCTTGGGCCTGCGCAGGCGGATCGTCTTTGAGTCGCGTTCTTTGGCAACCGGCTGGTTGTAGCGCCGCTTGGCAAAGGCATTGATCGTATCGGTAATGCGTACAGCTGTCGTGAAGTCCGGCTCGCGCAATTCAACCACAAGTTCGTCCTGGCCGAAATTGCCCGTCACTTCCTTTTCGACGAGCGCGCCGTTCGGAATACGGCCACTGGTCGGAACACCTTGGGTCAAGGTTTCGGCCTGTCCTGAAGCCACGAACCCGGAGACAACCATATTGCCCTGTGCAACTGCATAGGTCTGGCCATCGGCCGCCGCCAGCGGCGTCATCACCAGTGTTCCGCCGGCAAGCGATGTTGCGTCACCGAGGGAGGAAACCGTAACATCGATGCGCGAGCCCCGCCCGGCAAAGGGTGGCAGGTTGGCGGTGATGATAACCGCCGCGACATTTTTTACGCGCGAGGCGCCCGGAGGTGGGCTGATGCCGAGATTGTCGAGCATTGCGCGCAAGGATTGTTCGGTGAAGGGTGCACTGCGCAGGCTGTCGCCCGTCCCGTTCAAACCTATGACAAGACCATAGCCGACGAGCTGATTTTCGCGCACACCCTGAATGTTGGCGATATCCTTCAAGCGGGCAATCGCCCCGCCTTCCCCCAAAGGCGACGCGGCACCGCCCCAGTGCCCATCATCGCCTCTTTGCAGTGCGGCCTGCGCTTCAGCCTTTCGCCATGCAGCCTTGGCTTCGCCAGGTGTGCCATATAGTTTGGCATTCGGCGACGGCTCAGCGGCCTTCACGACCACAGTACCTGCCAGTATCCCCACGAGGAGAGCGGCTGTTAAACGCATCATTGCATGCCGACCTGGATACTGCCGTCGGCCAACACCGTGCCGGAGACGATAATGCCACTGTCCATATTACGTACCTTGATGAAGTCGCCCGCGTGTCCGGCTTCCATCGGCGAGCCTTTGGCGGTGATGACCAATGTGCCCGTGCTGTACACCAGAGCGACCGGAACACCGCGCTCGACCAGATCAGGCTCATTCAATGCATTGACCAGAATTGGCTGTCCGGGCAGCAGAGTCCGACGCGCCACCTTGCCGACAAGCTGTTGCGAAGACAGGACATATTGGCCCGCCGCACTTGCTCTGATAGTGAAGTATTTTTCGTGAAGTCCTGAACCGCCGATTATCTCGCCCGGGTAGATAATCTGCGAGGGAACGAGAAACGCTATGCGGTCGGCACAGGCGGCAAACGCAAACGGCCAAACGCAGCCGGCCAAGGCCACTATGCGAATGATATTTTTGGCCGAGTAAGTTGCCACCTTCATAATTCTCCTTAGCGCAGGTTCTTTGAAACGACTTGAGCCATTTCGTCCGCAGCCTGAATCACCTTCGAATTCATCTCGTAGGCGCGCTGCGCCGTGATCAGATCAGTGATTTCCTTGACCGGATCGACGTTGGAATTCTCCAGATAGGCCTGTTTCAACGTCGCAAATCCGGGATCCCCCGGAACACCGACAACCGCATCACCTGAAGCATCTGTCTGCTTGTAGAGATTGTCGCCAAGCGGCTCCAACCCGGCTTCGTTGGCAAAGTTTGCGATCGTCAGCTGGCCGAGATCGACAAGTGCCGTCTGATCGGCCATTTTTGCAAACACCTGGCCCGTATCGGTAATTTTGACCTCGATCGCATCCGTGGGGACAATGATGTTCGGTTCGACCAGATTTCCATCGAGTGTCACCAGTTGGCCGGTACTGTTCGTGTTGAATGTGCCGGCCCGGCTATACAACGTCTCGCCAGCCGGGTTCTGGATCTGGAACCATCCGCGACCGACCAGCGCCACATCGAACGGATTACCGGTTTGGTTGAGCCCGCCCTGAATATGCAGATTGCGCACCGCCGATGTCTGAACACCCAGCCCGACCATCGCCCCTTCCGGAATAATGCTTTGGTTTGCCGCATTGGGTACGCCTGCCGTCCGTTCCGCCTGATATAGCAGATCCGAAAATTCCGCCTTGGCGCGCTTGAAGCCCGTTGTGTTAATGTTGGCGATGTTATTGGCAATCACTTCCAGATTGAGCTGCTGGGCATTCATGCCGGTTGCAGCGATAGTAAGCGCTTTCATCGTTGATCCTTAGATAGGCATGCGGCTGATTTCGAGATAGGCCTGGACGATCTTGTCGCGGATGGCGATGGCCGTTTGCAGCGACTGTTCCGCATCCATGACCGCATTCACGACGTCGCGGGTCGGCACGTCGCCGGTCATGCTCTTCATCGAAACCGCTTCGGCACCTTCAAGCTTATGACTGACCGATCCTGCCAGTTGTGACAGAACATTGCCGAATGAAGACTGGCCAGTGGTTGCGGCGGGGGACGCTGCGCCTGGGGCTACGCTCTCCGCCAAATTCGAGAGGGCGTTACGCGTGGAAACACTGAGAAGTTGGTCTATCATCAGGAATTCCTCAAAAGGTCGACAGTCATGGCAATCAGTTCGCGTGCTTGCTTGACGACTTGGAGATTGGCTTCATAGGAGCGATTGGCTTCACGCATGTCCGCCATTTCAACGACCATGCTGACATTGGGCAATTTCACATAGCCATTGGCATCGGCTGCCGGATGGCTCGGGTCATATTCTTCGGTAAAGGCAGAGGTATCCTTACCGACCTCGGCAATGCGTACTGTTTCGACGCCGGTGGCGCGATCAAGCTCTGTCGCAAAGGAGACCGTCTTGCGTCGATAAGGGTCGCTGCCTGCGGTCTTGCCCGTCGACTGTGCATTGGCCAGGTTTTCCGAAACAATGCGCAGGCGCGTCGATTGGGCGGAAAGACCGGATGCGGCGACTTTGAGGGCGGCTTGCAATGGATCGGACATCTCAGCTCTTTACCGCTGACAGCATCATGCGATGAAACGCTTTCACGATGCTGGTGTTGAGCGAGAACTGACGGTTGATCTCGCCGGATTTCACCATTTCCTCCTCGAGGCTGACCGTATTTTTGGAATGATTCTGTTCGGTCACCGCATCCTTGCGCAGCGCTGTCGCGCTGATGCCGGACGCATCGATCTCAAGATGTTTGGGATTGGTCGCAGCCATGGTCAGCTGCGTTTGTTCCAGCACATCCTTGAACGGCTCGACATCGCGCGCCTTGAAGCCCGGCGTATTCGCATTGGCCACATTTCCGGAGATCGCCGCCTGCCTCACCGAGAGCCATTCGGCCTGACGTGATGCCAGCTCGAACAGATGGATGCCCTGCATATCTTTCCTCGCACGTCTGACACGGTTAACTGGCCTTAACCTATGCTTTCAAACTTGCGTGAGACTTGCGGCCCGATGCGCCAGGAACATATGTTCAAAACGACGTTCACTAGTTGGTGCGGCTGATCACATCGCCGTCAGATGTCTTGATCTGCCAGCTGTCCTTGCCATCACCGCGCTCGATAGCGACGAGCTTGCTTCCATCCGGGAGGGTTGCGCCTTTTTCGACGAACCAGTAGCCGGTATCGTCTTCGATCATAACCAGGCCGCCAACGATCTCGCGTAACAGAAAAACCGGTTTGCCGGGAAACGGCTGCTTGCTGGCCTCTTCTATGCCGGACACCCGGTTTTCCTTCAGATCCGCGGTCGTGGCGGTCGTCATGGGGTCAAATTCCTCGCTCGGTTTGCCCGGCGAGGCCCCGTTCCTGCCATGGGTCTCACGTACGACCTTCTGATTGGTCCGGTTGAGCGGATCATTGACTTTTTGGCCCGAGGACATGGGCGTCGATCGCGCATCAAGAATATCGTAGTACATGACGAAGGGCAGTACGAAACTACCGACCGCCAGCGCGAACCCGGCACTCTTCAAATAGCCGTCAAAGCGTTTATCGCGCGGACGAATTAGTCTGGGCTCTGCCGCTGTCGCTGCCGATTTCGCGAGCGGTGCCTGTTGTTTCGTCATGATGGCTCCTTTGGTCGAAGCGATGCCGCAAGGTCGTTGTAAGGGTCTTGCGAGAGTGGCGACGTCGGCGTTTGCTGCATGGCTTCATAGATGAGAGGGACAAGATTGACCGCCTGATCGATGAGAAGGTCGCTACCCGCCTGATACGCGCCGATCATGCGCAGATCGCGCGTTTCTTCATAGCGCGCGACGAGGCCGCGCAGACTGGTCACCAATTTCTGTTGTTCTGTTGTCCAGTTATGCTGTGCCAGACGAGAAATGGAACCGAGAATATCGACCGCCGGGAACCGTCCCCGCGCCGCGATGCCACGATCAAGAACGATATGGCCGTCAAGCGTGCCACGAATGGCATCAGAGATAGGATCATTGTGGTCGTCGCCGTCGACAAGAACCGCATAGATACCGGTAATGGTGCCGCCGCTTTCGAGACCAGGTCCAGCGCGTTCGAGCAGGCGCGGCAGCTGACTGAAAACGCTTGGTGGATAACCGCGCGATACCGGTGGTTCGCCCGCTGCGATGGCGATTTCCCGCGCCGCATGAGCAAAGCGCGTGATGGAATCAACGACCAGCAGAACATTCTCGCCGCGATCACGGAAATATTCTGCAATCGCGGTTGCCGTATTGGGTGCAAGCCGGCGCATCATCGGGCTTTCGTCGCCCGTGGCGACGACGGCGATGGTCTTATCGAGCTTCCCAGCCATCGTGTCTTCAAGCATGTCCCGCACTTCGCGCCCGCGCTCGCCTGTCAGAGCCAGCACGACCGTATCGAAGTCGGTGGCTTTCGTCATCATGGCGAGCAGCGTGGATTTGCCAACGCCAGACCCGGCGAAAACGCCCATGCGCTGGCCGAAGCACATCGGCATGAAGACGTCGACGACATTGACGCCGGTGCGCAGTCCCCTTTCCACCCGGCCGCGATTCATCGCCGACGGTGCCGGGCAATCCACAGGCTTCGGATCGGTTCCCGCTGATAATGGTCCCTTATTGTCGAGTGGATATCCCAGAGCATTGATTACCCTGCCCTTCCAGTCGGGTGCAGGCGCAATACGCAACGGTCCTTCCGGGAAGACCGGTGTTCCAAGCGATGGCACGATGCGGTCATCGAACGGCTTGATCAGCACTCTTGTCTGTTCGAGCCGGACAACCTCCGCCGGGTGGAGCTGGTTGTCCGCGCGGATTGCCACGATGTCGCCGAGTTGAACCTTGTCCGATATTCCACGAACCCCGATGGCGGAGCGCGACACCTCATTGACATAGCCGCCGACAACAACAGGATTTCGCTCCTGGACAATCTGCGACACGATCCTTGCCAGCGTCTCCAGGCTGCCCGTCCGTTGGCGTATCATAGGCAAGGCTGCTGCAAGTGACTGCATGGTCAAACGGCGATCACGTCTTCGATCCGAGCGTCTTTATGGCTTCGGAGAACGTATTCTCACTGCCGCGAAGCAATGCGTCAACGCGTTCGAAAGCGCGTGATACGCTCATCAACCGCGTCATTTCGCTGATTGCGTCTACGTTCGACCCTTCGATCGAACCCTGAATTACACCGGCATTGGGATTGTCGATAGCAGGCTGCGCCGCCAGGCTCGGAATGACTGAGGAATTGTCGAAATAGGTCAGCTTGGCGTTCGGGCTAATGGTAAAAAGACCGATCGCGCCCAGTTGCTTGCCGTTTTGATAGACTGCTCCATCCGAAGAAATATCAGGCGGTCCACCATTTGGATCGATCGTCAAAGGCTGCCCACCCGCATCGAGAATCGGATAGCCCTTCACGGAGAGGAGTTCGCCCGTGGTCGACATCTGCATACGACCATCGCGCGTATAGACCTGACCGGCCGGCGACTGGAGGGAGAACCAAACGTCGCCTTTTGCAGCCACATCGAGTGGATTGCCTGTCTGGGTGATCGGACCGGCTTCGGTCTTGATGTAGCTCTCACCGGCCGTAACGAAACTTGAGTTTTCCGCGGCTTTCGACACCATTGCCTCGAACTTCATGCCTGTGGCGCGAAAGCCAGGCGTCGACATGTTGGCGACATTGTGAGCAAGCGCATCGAGCCGGCGCTCCAGCGAGATTTGCGCCGAAAGCCCAACATAGATTGAATTTTCCATCAACGACCACCCAGCTTGAAGGACTGCAGGGTCGCAAGAATGCTTGCCGAGATCCCGATCGTAGAGGTTGCTCCGAGCAGCAAGGATGGTGCGCTCGCCGGTGTGGAGGGATTCTTCATCTCATACATGGCAGTAAACCGCGTTAACAGCTTGTTGAGTTTGGCGGGGTCCTTGAGATCCTTCAGATTAAGTTTGTCCTCGACCAGTTCGGCCTGTCGGTCGATGTCGAGATTGGACATCTGTGCGGGCATGTTGAAGGTTGCCTGGAAGACCTGCAGCAGCGCCTTGTCACCAAGTATCTCGAAAGCATTGGTAATGGTTGGCGCCTTGCGGGCGAAATACAGCGCCAGCCGCACGCCTTCATTCTGCTGGCCCGTCTCGACCTCCAGGGTCTGGCGCACATATTTGTCGACGATGGGCTGCTTTACCTGAGGTTGGGCAGTTGTCTTGTCGCCAAGCTTGACAAAATTGAACGTCGTTGCGAGTTCCTTGTAACGGGGGTCCGTCAGCTTGTTGGCGAAACTGTCGGGATTGTCGATGCCTTCGGTGAGTACCTTGCGGATGAAGGCTTTGGCATAGGCCATATCTTCAAGCCCGAACGCCTTCAATGCATAATTGTACAGCTTCGTGTCTTTCATGAAATCGTCGATGGATTTCACATTGCCTATATTTTTCAGATAGTAATCGCTCTCGCGCTGAACGATCGGCTCCTTGGAGACGCGGGCGAGCGAACGCGGCAAGTCGGCGGCAATCAGCCTATAGCCCGTCATCGTATTGATCATGATGCGCCTTTCCTGAAAACGTTTGGCTCATGTGTGTCAAATCAAGCTTGCCTGAAGCTGGCGGCACTGGATCCGCGCGCGCCACTGGGCGAACGCCCGTCGCTGCAAGGTTCACGCAAGCCGACGCTGTTAGCGCTCTAACGATAAACGTGCAGGAGAGCGCCTTGGGTATTCTGGTTGGACTCGTCGTGACGATGGGATGTCTTCTCGGCGGATTTATCGCAATGGGAGGCCATGTTGCCGTGCTCATGCAGCCTTGGGAATTCGTCATCATCGGCGGCTCTGCGCTCGGCACCTTCCTGGTGGCCAATCCGTTTTCGGCGGTCAAAGATACAGGTCGGGCCTGTATGGAAGCCTTTACCAACAAGATTCCCAAGCAGCGGGACTACCTTGATGTGCTCGGGGTCCTTTACGCCCTGATGCGGGAATTGCGTGCCAAGTCGCGCAACGAGGTTGAGGTTCACATCGACAACCCAACGGAATCAACAATTTTCCAAGCCTTTCCGAGCGTGCTCAAGAACCACGATCTGACGCATTTCATCTGCGATTATTGCCGCCTCATTATCATCGGCAATGCACGCTCGCATGAGATCGAAGCCCTGATGGACGAAGAGATCCACACCATCGCCCGTGACAAGCTCAAACCCTATAATGCCATGGTCAGCGTTTCCGAAGGCCTTCCGGCGCTCGGCATCGTCGCGGCGGTACTCGGTGTGATCAAGGCCATGGGTGCGCTGAACGAATCGCCGGAGGTGCTCGGCCATTTGATAGGCGCGGCATTGGTCGGAACCTTCGCCGGAATTTTCCTTTCCTATGGCGTCGTCGGTCCGATCGCCACCAAGATCAAGACAACCCGTGAGAAGCAAAACCGTCTCTACATGATCGTCAAGCAGACATTGCTTGCTTATATGAATGGCGCACTGCCCCAAATTGCGCTGGAGTACGGCCGCAAGACGATTTCCGCCTATGATCGCCCGTCCATCGATGTTGTCGAGCAGGAAACGCTGACGCCATCGGCCCCTGCCCCGTTGCAGCAAGCGGCGTAAGACGATCATGGAGGTCGAAGCCGAACAGAGACGACCCGACGCGCTCGCAGAGAACATTCTGCGGGCTGCAGGCCTCTCGGTGGATGATCTTAAATCGCTGGAAGCAGTCTTCCGCGATCTTGCCGGTTCATTCGGTTCAAGGGTTCAAGCTCAAACCGATGTTGCGATAGGTGCGGAATTCATCCGCATTGAATCACTTGAGAAAGATGCGATCAGCGAGAATCTCCTGCGCGCCAGCCTTGTCGGTATGGTTCCGGTTGCCAAGTGGGGATCGCGGCTGATGCTTGCTGCAGATCGCAACTTTATCGATTGCGGTGTTGAAGCGCTGTTCGGTTCCGGCGCGAGTGACGGCACTGGCGCTGCGGCGCGCCCGCTGACCTCCGTCGACCTTGGCATCGCCGGACAGATATTCAGCGATGTTACCGCTTCGCTCGATCATATCTTCTCGGCCGGCGGTGAGCCGCTGTTCCAGATCGGCGACCTCGTCGAGACCGAGCATCTTGCACCAGGAGCGGTCACGGAAACACGCATGATCTGCTGCACGATCGCGTTAAAGGCGACCGGACGCTCCGGTCACATCCTGATCCTTTTGCCGCGGTCCAGTTTCAAGCCGATGCAGGAAGCAATTGCCCGGTTGCTTCGCCAGCCTGCACATCACTCCGATCCTGCATGGGCCAAGAAACTGCGGCTCGAAGTCAGCCGCGCCCGCATCGATGTTGAAGCCTATCTGCAGCAAGGTTCGATGACGCTCGAGCAAGTCGCCCTATTGCAGCCTGGTCAGGTGCTGTATTTGCCCAAGGATGCAATCGATCAGGTCCGTCTGCGCAGCGGCAAACAGGCGCTTTACAAATGTCGGCTTGGCAAGGCCGGCAGCGCATTCACCGTACGGATCACCGATTCCGTCAATGAAGAAGAGGATCTCCTCGATGAGCTTGCCGCTGATTAATTTCATTTCGATCGCGCTGACCGCGGTATCGCTCGTCGTCTTCTTTGCGGCGCTGCGCAGGGCCAGCCGCCTGACGACTATGAGCCGCAGCATGGCGCATCAGGTTGCCAGCTCTGCCGCAAACCTGCAGCAGGCGCTCGCGATCCTGCAGGCGGAGCGGGAAACCTGCCGCGACGAGAGCGTCCGGCTCGAGGCCAGGCTGAAGGATTCGGATCGTGTGCGTTCCGAAATCACCCGCGCCATCGACCTCGTCGAACGTGCCAAAAATGATCTCAAGGACAATGTCAGGGTGATGCCGACACCTGTCCAGCAATCAGATATTGCCCCGGCAACGCCCGCGTCTATTGCAAAGGCCGTACCTGTGGCTCCCGCAAAGAATCTCCCCGTATTCGTCAACCGCATCGTGCGCAGTGCCGATGTGGCAAGCGCCGTCCTCTAACTCTGGGCTCTCCAAATCATGGCCATATCCGACAAGAACTCCATTGAAGACGAACTCAACGAAGCGATCGAAGATTTGAAGCGTGATGATGCGCAGCCAAACCGCAAATCGGCAGGCACGAAGCCCAACATCGATCTCATCATGGGCATCCCGGTGGATGTCCAGGTCGTGCTCGGCAGTACATCGATGCCCGTCGCCAATCTTATGAAGCTTGGCCGCGGCGCCGTTGTCACCCTGGACAAGCAGATCGGCGATCCGGTCGATATCGTTGTCAATGGCAGGGTTATCGCCCGCGGCGAAGTAATCGTTCTTGAGGATGATTCCTCTCGCTTCGGCGTCAGCCTCACCGAGGTTATCGGCAGCGGCATCTGATCGAAAATTCATACCACAACTCTTGGAAGCCGGGCCGCATGAGCGATCAAGAAATACCTCAAAGTTCAAGCGCCATCATGGATCTGTCAGGTCCCGAAAAGGTGGCGGCATTGCTCGTTGCCATCGGGCGGCCATCCGCATCGCGGCTTCTCAAGCATTTCACCGCCGATGATCTGCGTTCGCTGGCCGGCCACGCGCGCAAGCTCGAACCGATCACGCCAGGTGATTTCGAAGAGCTGGTCAAGCAGTTCGAAAACGCCTTCGCCGATGGCGCGCCGGTATCCGAGGCCGGGATGCGCTTCGAAGGATTGTTGCGCGAAACGCTCTCAGCCGACGAGGCCAGCGCTGTCATCGAGAACCGCCGTCCGGAATTGGTGACGCAGGAATCGGTGTGGGACCAGTTGCCACGCATTCCAGCCGACGTGCTTCACGCCTATCTGACCGCACAACATCCGCAGGTAAGCGCCTATGTTATTTCCCGCCTGCCGTCCGATATTGCTGCCAAACTCCTGGTTCGTTTCGATGCAGGTGAGCGCAGCGCCATCATCCAGCGCACGTTGCACATTCGTAAGGTTGGTGCAGCCGTTTCGACGATGCTGGAGGGCATCCTGCAGCGCGAGGTCACCGGCAAGGACAACACGGGTTCCGAAAAGAGCCATCATGGAACGATCGCCAATATCATCAATCAGCTGGAAAAATCCGAGATCGACGAATTGCTTGCGGGCCTAACCGATCTTCACGCCGATGATCTCGCCAAGATCAAAGCCAAGCTGTTCACCTTCGAGGACATCGCCCGCATATCGCAGCGCGCGCGGCTCGTTCTTTTCGATGAAATCCAGACCGACGTCGTCACGACAGCCTTGCACGGCTGCCAACCGCAGTTACAGGAACTCATCCTGCAGTCACTGTCCACCCGCGGGCGGCGCATGGTGGAAACCGAACTTTCCAGCCAGACCAACATCAACGCCAATGCGGTGACAGAAGCACGGCGTGCAATTGCCCGCACGGCTATTGTGCTCGCAGACCGCGGTGACCTCAAACTCGAAGCCGAAGAGCCCGCAGCGTGAGACGAGTTCGCTAGCCAATGGCGGATACGGCCGACAAGGAAAGCAAAACCGAGGAAGCCACTGAGAAAAAAATCAGTGATGCCATCGAAAAGGGCAATCTTCCTTTCTCACGGGAAGCGCCAATCCTCGCTTCGATCATCGCTTTTCTCATCATCATGGTGTTCGTCGTCGTACCCAGCGGCGCAAAACTTGCTTCGTTTCTTTCCCAACTCATGGATAAATCGGACGATTGGCGGCTGAGCAGTGCCGACGACGCGCGACAATTGTTTGGCATTATCGGCTCAGCCGTCGGCTTGGCCTTGCTGCCGGTCCTCATCATTGTCCCCGGCGCGGGTATCCTTGCATCTGTCCTGCAAAACGCGCCTCGCATTGTCTTCGACCGCATCCAGCCGGAAGCGTCGCGTGTTTCCATTGTAAAAGGCTGGTCTCGTCTTTTCGGTTCAGCAGGCCGCGTCGAGTTCCTCAAATCCACTTTGAAATTTGCCGCCGCGAGCATCATCGTCTTCATGATCTTCTTTAAAGACAGCCATTTCTTCGTCGACGCTATCATCACCGAGCCTGGTCAGTTGCCCGAACTCATCCGCACGCATATCGTGCGCCTGCTTTCCTCCGTAGCGATTGCCGTCACCGTGCTTGCAGCATTCGACCTTGCCTGGACCCGTATTCATTGGCGCAGCGAACTTCGCATGACACGCCAGGAAATCAAAGATGAACACAAGCAGGCGGAAGGCGACCCACTGCTCAAATCGCGCTTGCGTTCACTTGGCCGGGACCGGGCGCGTCAGCGCATGATTGCTTCAGTACCGACTGCCACACTGATCGTCGCAAATCCGACACACTTCTCGGTTGCTCTGCGTTACAATCCTGCCAAAGACGGGGCACCCGTGGTTGTGGCAAAGGGTCAAGATATCATCGCCATAAAGATCAGAGAGATCGCCGAGGCGCATGACATACCCATATTCGAGAATATCCAGTTGGCGCGGTCACTTTATAAACAGGTCCAGGTCAATCACGTGATAGCTCCGGAATTTTATAAGGCGGTCGCCGAACTTATTCAATTTGTTAATGGACGCCGTCAATAATTGCCTACATTCAAGCGGATAAGCATATGAAGAGAACACAATTTTCCGTTGCCCGCGTCGGGATCATCTCCGCGCATCTGCAGGAAGTCATACACGATCTTTGTCTGGTAGATGTAGCAGACTATATCGCTTTCATTCGTTGCGAACTGTTCGGCAATATTGCCGACATCGTCAATTCTGCGACGGAACTGACCTTTTACCCGAATACGCTTACCTTCGGCCTCGGTGGCGAGTATTTACTCGACTGGAATTCAACGCCAAAGGTGATGCTTGATCTGGAATTCAGCAATATGGGCGTGAATGCTTATTTCAGATTGACCCTGTCGTCCGATTCAACCGAGATCGACCTGCATCATGTTCGATTCGCCGAAACGGGCAAAAGTCCGGCCGATAATACGGCGCTGCTCGCGGCAGCATTCGACAACGCCCGGCTGCCACAACTGACTACACCCAAATAGGTTCTAGAACCTGCTGGCAATGGCTGGCATCTCGATGACACCCAGGGCCAGCGCTGTCGCCACCGTTGAAGTGCGATTGGAGCAACCAAGCTTGTTCTTGGCGTTCTGCAGATAGGTCACTACGGTCCAGCGGGCGATGTTGAGAATTTCACCAATTTCACCGTCGGTTTTACCGTTGGCGGCCCAGTACAAACAATCCATTTCGCGTTTCGTCAGCAGCTTCGCGACGACCGCTGCAAGACCCGGATTACGATTGCCATGCAGCACGTTGTGCAGGCGCGTGGAAACTGTCGCCAACCGCTTTCGCATCCCGTCCACGAATACCACTTCATGTGCCGGTTCAATGTCGAAACTAAAAAGCGTAACGCCGCGAAAACCATGTGCATTCGAAACATCGACCATTAGGTAGAGATTACCCAAACCACGCAACTCGCAATCGCGCAGAAAGTGTCTCGCCTCTATCGACAATCCACCCTCTGCTGCGAGGTTGCGGATGGTGCCAGGTGCGTTTCCATGTTGTCTGGATGCCCTGACGGCATGCATGATTGGATCGATGGCGAAGTAGTTCTTGGCTGCATAGCGCATCACCCATTTCGTCGGCACAGTGGTGAGCACAGATATATCCGGAGCAGGACCGCGATAAGGGCCAGGCTGATCGCTATGGCCCACATGCGTGATGTGACGGCAATTCAGCTGCTGCCTGATGCCAACAAGCATTTCAAGGGTGTCGTGCTTGACGGCCCCACTTATAAAACCTTCTTCGAAATCCGGAAAGTGGGCCAGATTAAAATGCATCGTGGGAGTGAACCGTTCCTCGTGGCAGCAAAATATGCCGGTATCCTCGTTAAAATTTAAAAATTCGAACAGGTTGAAAAGGCACAGAATCAATAACATGCATATGGTTGCACTACCTTTGCCCGAGGCACAAGTCGATCAACTATTGTATTCTTTCTTTGTCACATTTTTACAACGCAACAGCGATCTGCAGTTGATAGTCCTTATCTATTGTCCAGTTTAGGAGGCCGTTGTTTTTCCGTTATAAGTCCAGACATCGCCCAATGCAGTTCGCCCATCGCTCGCCACTTTGGATTGTGCTAACCCTTGCGCATGATCACAGAAACATCTGGCGACTTCTTTGAAACGCTCCCTGTCTTCGAACACTTCGAGGGTGTTTCCGACCCCGGCAACTATAAGCCACTCCCGGATGACTGGGTGTTGGCAACGGCCGACATTGTTGATTCGACCCTCGCGATCAAGGCGGGACGCTACAAGGCTGTAAACATGGCCGGCGTGAGTGTCATCTCTGCGCTCCTCAACGTGCTCGACAGGAAAAACTATCCCTTCGTTTTCGGTGGCGATGGGGCATTGGTGGCACTACCGGCATTCACCGTTCCGCTCGCTCGTGAAGCGCTGGCAGCTGTACAATCCTGGGTTGCCGATGAACTGCAGTTGAACCTGCGCGCCGCCCTTGTCCCCATGCGCGATATCCGAGCCGAGGGCCTTGATGTGCGGGTCGCCCGCTTCAGGGTGAGCCCCGACGTTTCTTACGCGATGTTTGCCGGAGGTGGGGCGAGTTGGGCGGAAGCGCAGATGAAAGCAGGCGCCTACGCGATCGAACCGGCTCCTTCGGGTACGCGGCCTGACCTGACCGGCCTTTCCTGCCGCTGGAATCCGATTGAGGCACGCAACGGCGAAATCGTGTCGATCATCGCAGTGCCGGGGCCATCAGGTGCCGGCAAGGAATTCCAGACGCTTGTTGGCGATATCATTGCCGTTACAGCCGAGCAAAGCCGCGGCGCCCACCCACTTCCCGCCGAAGGCCCGCCGATAAACTTGTTGATCAAGGGCGTCGATGCCGAAGCGCGGGCCACCGCTCCGGCGGGTAAACGCATTTCCCGCAAACTTGCGATTATCGGACAGATCATTTTAACGTTTCTGCTCGACAGGCTCGGACTTACGGCGGGCGGCTTCGATCCCAGGCGCTACAAAATCGAATTGTCGCAAAATTCCGATTTCCGCAAATTCGACGACGGCCTCAAGATGACCATCGACATCGATGGCCAGCGTTCGCACCGCATCGAAATGCTGCTCGAAAATGCTGCGAAAGCCGGCATCGTTCAATATGGCTTGCACCGGCAGGATGCCGCGCTGATTACCTGTTTCGTGCCGACGCCACGCGCCCACGACCACATTCACTTTATCGATGGCGCAATGGGTGGCTATGCTATGGCAGCAAGCAATCTGAAAGCAAAAATGACCTAGGACGTCAACCGGCTACGCCTTCACGACATGCCCGGCCATCAGTCCCAGCCTGGTGAAAACATTGCGCGTATCGAGGATGAGAGGCGCCCATTTCGCCAGAGCAGCATAGTCAACGCGATCATGATCGGTCGAGATCAGAATGGCGTCGTAGGATCTGATTGAAGTCTCGTTGAGATCGACAGACCTGCGACCCTTCAACGCCATGTATTCACGCGTTGTCGGGATTTCGTCAACGAAAGGATCATGAAAATGTGCAGTTCCGCCACGTTCCTCGATGATCTCGATCAGCCGCAAAGACGGGCTCTCGCGGATATCCGGCACATTCTTCTTGTAAGCCAGTCCCAGGACAAGAATACGAGAACGGCTGAGCGCCTTGCCTGCCCGAACATCCAGCGCCTCCGCAAGCCTGCTGACGACATGGCGCGGCATGGCGGAATTGATTTCGCCGGCCAGCTCGATGAACCTTGTCGGTAGCTCATATTCACGCGATTTCCACGTCAGATAAAACGGATCGATGGGAATGCAATGGCCGCCGAGTCCTGGCCCAGGATAGAAGGGCATATAGCCAAAGGGTTTGGTCTTCGCTGCTTCGATGACCTCCCAGATATCGATACCCATCGCCGCGTAGACGGTCTTGAGTTCGTTGACGAGCGCGATATTGACCGATCTGAAGATATTTTCCGTGAGCTTGACCGCTTCGGCTGTCGCATTGGACGAAACCGGCACCACGGTTTTTACCGCCGCACCATAAAAGGCCTGCATCAACGCGCGTGCCTCCTCGCCGTCGCCCGCAACGATTTTCGGGATCGTGGCAGTGTGGAAGTCGCGATTGCCAGGATCTTCGCGCTCCGGCGAAAATCCGAGGAAAAAGTCCGTGCCGGATCTGAGACCGGTTTTTTCCAGGATCGTCTTGACCACCTCGTCGGTCGTGCCGGGATAGGTCGTCGACTCAAGTACGACCAGTTGCCCGGGGCGCAAGGCCGCCGCAATCGAGCGGCAGGTCGCCTCGACAAAGGAAAGATCTGGATCCCGATGTTTCGTCAGGGGCGTCGGCACGCAGATGATGATGACGTCGCACTTTGCAAGTTCGGAAAAGTCGCTTGTCGAGGCAAATCTTTTCGCTGCCACCTCGGTTTTGAGAGCCTCGTCCGTTACCGCTTCGATATAGGAGCGCCCCGCATCGAGCGAGACTTTCTTGTCCGGATCGATATCGAAACCGGTAACGGCAAAACCGCTGCGCGCCAGAGTAATCGCCAGCGGCAATCCGACGTAGCCAAGCCCTATAACACCGGCGTGGGCCTGCCGCGTTGAGATTTTAGCGGAGAGGTCGGAAAAAGGGGACGAAGCCAATATGTTCTTTCTTGTACAAGCGCCGCTGCCGGCTATCGGGTCAGTTTTAGATGGCCGCTACGACGTTGGCTGTCAAGCGTGGACGGTCGCGACCTGTCGCGAAGATTTTTCAAGAAACAAACCACATGTCTGTCGACAGGCAGCTCACAATCAAGTGACAATTGCCTATTGTTTCGATTGGGCAACATGCCCATTTGAGCAAATGGAAATAATGACTGACAGAGGACCTCCCGCCGAACGACCCGCCTGAGCTGTATCGGACCGGTGAGATTGCGGTGTTATCACCCCTGTCGCCGACGTTGACACCACTATCCGATTCGCTCATCTTCCTCCCGTTGTCTGACAGGTTCGTGCGATCGATCACGCTTGCTTGGGAGCAACGACTGGGTGCGGGAAAGTGGACGTGGCTCGCATTTGCAAGGACGACACCGGATGAGCACGAGCGAATTTGACGTATCCAGCATACTTCTCGACAAGGTAGCCGACTGGCTCACACAAACGTCGCTTGCCGGGGAAAATCTGGAGACTATTGTCCGCGGCTTTTGCGAACGTATCGCGGCGGCGGGCCTGCCGATCGCCCGCGTCAATCTCTCGTTTTCCATGCTGCATCCGCTCTACGATGCGCTGGGATTCACCTGGAAACGTGCAAGTGGCATGAGTGTTGAAGGTTACCGGCACGACCCAGCCGGAAAGCCTGAACGCTTCCTTTTGAGCCCCTACTTCTATCTTCTCAGCAATAATCTGGAACATTTGCGGCGACGCATCGACGTCGATGGACAACTTGAATTCCCCGTTCTCGACGAGTTGAGACAGGAAGGCGTCACCGATTATCTCGCTTTCTTGCAGCCTTTTGGCGGTCAGTCGACGCAGGGCATGATGGGTTCCTGGTCAACCGACAGCAAGGAGGGGTTCAGCGATGCCATGATCGCCGCGCTCCTGCGACTGCAGAACCATCTGGCAGTTGCCGCCAAAATGGCGGTCCTCGGCAAACTCGCGGATAACATGCTGACCACATATCTCGGCGGCAATGCCGGCAAGCGCGTCCTGAACGGCCAGATCAGGCGTGGTGATGGCGACACGATCCGGGCCGCCCTTGTCATGGGCGATATGCGCGAGTCGACCGTCCTGGCCGAAAAAGAGGGCAGGCAAGCCTATATCGATACGCTCAATCATTTTTTTGATGCGATTGCGGCCCCGTTCAATCGGGGTGGCGGCGAAATTCTCAGCTTTATGGGCGACGGCTTTTTGGCGGTCTATCCCTGCGGTCGTCATAAGGATCCGTCGAAGATTGCTTGCCAAACCGCTCTCAATGCGGTGTTCAAGGCGCAGGCACGTGTCGCAGAACTCAACAAGGAGCGGCGCAAGGACGGTCTTGGCGATATTCGCTATGGCATTGGCCTGCACGTCGGTAACGTCATGTTTGGCAATGTCGGTCTGAAAGACCGCTTGACCTTCTCGGCTTTCGGCTCTGCCGTCAACGAAGTGCAGCGCTTGCAGGGCCTCACCAAGAAATATTCGCGCGAGGTTATCGCCAGTCAGGCATTTGCCACCTATTGTGGTGGCGACTGGGTCACCTTGGGCGAGGAAAAATTGCGCGGTGTTGGACAGAAAGTCACGGTTCTATTGCCAAAAACGTCGGAACAAACAGCCCAGCTTGACGATGCATATGATCAGGTCACCTATGATGGCCTGTCAGATGCAGAACAGGTTATGCTGTTGCATCGCGATGCCAAGACCCAGGAACGGCGGCCCATGATAGACAAATTCATGCAATGACAGGAAAGATCGTCGCCATGGCTCTCCTTGCCGCAACTCTAAACCTGACTGATGCGGCAGCAGAGCCAGGAAGCGACACGCTTTTTGATGGTTTCGACGGCAAGGATTTTGCCGCAAGCAGCGGACTCTACTACCGCAAGAATTTCGAGCAGCGCGCGGGCAGTTTCGAGTTCCAGTCCGACGTCAAGCAGACCGGTACGGGCGCGCTGAAGCTGAGCGTCAAGCCATTTTGCCCAAACGTCAAACAGAACTGCAGCGAACGGGCTGAGATTTGGGAGAAAACCGACCGTCGTGTGCCCTATACGGAAGGTGTCTGGTATGGTTTTGCCGTCAAGTTTGCCGATCCAATTCCAAAAGGCGACCATCGCTATCTTATCGCGCAATGGAAGCGTGAGATCGGGCCCGACGCGGTGGGTGATTTCAGTCCTTTCCTGGCGCTGCGCCTGAACCAGGGCAAGCTGTTCGCGACCGTCGAGACCAATTATGTCGCGCCTGCCAAAGCGGAAGGGGCAAGTCCTGTCCAGGCCTGCGCCAACAACCAAACGCCGGTCTGGTTCCGGCCGGACACAGACCAGATGCGCGCGCTCATAGCGACTGACGGGTCCTGGACACCTCAGGACGGTAGCCAGTTCAACAGCTGCACCGATGCGATCACCGTGACCGATCATGGCAACAAACTGCCTTCGCCAGATTCCGGCTGGATTGATTTCGCCATTTACACCAAGCCCGGTCCTGACGGGTCCGGCCATATCGAGATTTTCGCCAACAAGAAATGGATCGTGACAGTCAAAGGGCATATCGGTCACGGCGACAACGGCCTTGGTAAAAATCAGTATTTCAAATTTGGTCCTTATCGAGCTGCCGACAAGACCGAGTGGACCCTATATTACGATAATTTCCGCCGTTCGCCGCGCTGTGAAGACGTGCTTGGTCCGGGGATTTGTCCCGCACCTTGATTGTTCTTATTGCATCTCGCACCTCCAGGACGCCATATCGCTTTGAATTGCGGGCAAAGCTGATCATCGCATAGCCTCCGCCAAAGGTATGCGATGTCATCGGCACATAGAGCCAGCTAGACTCCCCCAAGGCCGTGCGATAGGTTCAATTTCAAGTGAGCAACGAACAAGGCTCCGAGGGAACAATTGGCTGGCATGAAGTCGGAATCTGATCTGTTGCGTATCGAAAATCTGGGCATTTCGTTTTCGATGCTTGGCGGACGTTTGCAAGTCGTCAAGGGCGCCAACCTGCGCGTTCTCCCGGGAAAAGTCACTGCTCTCGTCGGTGAATCCGGTTCGGGAAAGTCTGTTATCAGTCAGTCAGTTATGGGAATCCTGCCCAATACGGCAAAGGTCACCGGGAAAATACTGTTCACTGATCCAATCGACGGCAGAAGCACGGATATTCTGCAATTGTCACGGGATGGGCCTGAAATTCGGGCGTTACGCGGCAGCCGCATGGCGAAAATCTTTCAGGAGCCGATGACATCGCTGTCGCCGCTGCACACCGTTGGCAATCAGATCAGCGAAGTTCTAGCCATCCACACCGACGCGACAAAGGACGAGCGTCGGGCCAAAACCGAAGAAATGCTTGGTCTCGTCGGCTTTGCCAAGCCAAGTCGCACCTATGACATGTATCCGTTCGAGCTTTCCGGTGGTATGCGCCAGCGGGCCATGATTGCCATGGCGCTCATCTGCCGCCCTGCCCTCCTCATCGCCGATGAGCCGACGACGGCGCTTGATGTGACGATCCAGGCGCAGATCCTCGAACTGCTGCGCGATCTTCAACACAAGCTGAACATGGCAATGCTGCTCATCACCCATGATCTCGGCGTCGTCGCCAATATGGCCGACGAGGTGGTGGTCATCTATCACGGTGAGATCATGGAAGCAGGACCGGTCGACGCAATCTTTCGTCAGCCGCAGCATCCCTATCTGAAAGGCCTCATGGCCGCCGTACCGCATTTTGACATGAAGCCTGGTGAACGCCTGAAGGCACTACGCGAGGTCCCGGTCAATTCGAACACATTGTGGGCAAAGAAAAAGCAGATCGAAAACGCGCCGGACATTCTTCTTTCCGTTCGCGACCTGGTGAAAGCCTATGGCATCCGCAAATCGGGCCTGTTTGGCAAGCAGGACAAGACCTTGGTCAAAGCGGTGGACGGCATCAGCTTCGATATCAGGCGCGGCGAATGCCTCGGTCTTGTCGGCGAGAGCGGCAGCGGCAAAACCACGGTCAGCAAAATATTGATGCGCGCTATCACACCTGACAGCGGCTCCGTCACCTTTGATGACGGCAGGGGCAAGATCGATGTTCTCAAGGCGCAGGGCGACGAGCTTATGGAGTTGCGCACCCGCATCCAGATGGTGTTCCAGGATCCGGTCTCATCGCTCTCACCGCGCATGACAGTGCAGAACATCCTCAGTGAACCGCTGGAGATCCATGGACTTGGCGACAATGCTTACCGTCTGGAGAAGGTGCGCGCGCTGATGCAGGCCATTGGCCTCGACCAGCGCTATCTCAACCGCTATCCACACAGTTTTTCCGGCGGTCAGCGCCAGCGCATAGGTATCGCCCGTGCTCTGGCGCTCGGGCCGCAACTGTTGATTTGCGACGAACCCGTCTCGGCACTCGACGTTTCAGTTCAGGCGCAGATCCTCAATCTTCTCAAGGACCTGCAGAAGGAACTCGGGCTTACTTATCTGTTTATCTCCCACAACCTTGCCGTTGTCGACTATATGGCGGACCGTATTGCCGTCATGTGTGGAGGCAGGATTGTCGAGATAGCACCGCGCGAAATAATACTTCGTGACCCGGTTCATCCCTACACGCGCTCGCTGCTGGCGGCTGTGCCTTTTCCCGATCTGGACAGGCCGCTTGACTTCGAAACATTGAAGATGGGTGGCGCCTCGGACCAACACTCCTGGGGTGCCCAGTTCGCCGGTGATGGCGACAGCGCGACACTGGCTCCAGCCGATCTTGGTGGCGGCCATCTCGTCCTGGCGCGCCGCAATGCCGATGCAAGGGAGTTACGTTCGTGGTAACGCGCCGCACTATCCTTGGTACTTTCGGCCTTGGTGCTTTGGGTTGCGCGATGCTGCCGGACCTGACAGGTGCTGCCGACCGCGATATTGAGCCGGAATATCTTGCCGATCAATTGCGTGCGCGCAGTTTGCCTCCGCTTCCGCAACGATTGCCAAAGCGGCCGCGCATTGTGCGCCTGAAGGAAATGGGACGAACCCCCGGGCAATATGGCGGAACGGTCCGCACGATCATCGGCAGTGCCAAAGACATCCGGTTCATGACCATTTACGGTTATGCGCGGCTGATTGGCTATGACGAACGTCTGGTTTTCCAGCCTGATATTCTTGAGGGCTTTCAGTCCGAAAACGACACCGTGTTCACTTTCACGCTCCGCGAAGGCCACAAATGGTCGGACGGGTCTCCATTTACCGTCGATGATTTCCGCTATTGGTGGGAGGACGTCCTGCTCAACAAGGATCTGACACCTGGCGGTGGCTCCATGGTGTTGCGTGTCGATGGAAATCTGCCGCGCTTTGAAGTTCTCGATGAATGGACCATCCGCTACTCCTGGGACAAGCCAAATCCGGATTTCCTGCCAAATCTCGCCGGGCCGCAGCCATTGGTCCTCGTCGGGCCTGCAGGCTATCTCAAGCAGTTCCACAAGGAGTATCAGGACCAATTCAGGCTTTCCGCCTTGATGAAGGAACAGCGGGTGAAGAAGTGGGCTGACCTTCATATCAAAATGTCACGAACGTACCGGCCGGAGAATCCCAAGCTGCCAACGCTTGATCCGTGGCGAAACATGACAGCGCCGCCGGCGGAGCAATTCATCTTCGAACGCAACCCGTTCTTCCACCGCGTCGACGAGAACGGCCGTCAACTGCCCTATATCGACCGCTTCGTGCTCAATGTCAGTTCGTCCTCCATCATTCCCGCCAAAACCGGCGCGGGAGAAAGCGACCTGCAGGCAACCGGCATTGATTTTGCCGATTACACCTTTCTGAAGGACGCGGAAGACCGCTACCCTGTGAAGGTTGATTTGTGGAAAATGACGCGCGGTTCGCGCGTCGCAATCCTGCCGAATCTCAATTGCGGCGATGACGTCTGGCGTGGGCTGTTTCGTGACGTGCGGGTGCGACGGGCTTTGTCGCTTGCCATCGACCGGCATGAAATCAATATGGCGGTGTTTTACGGTCTCGGCGTTCCCAGTGCTGATACCCTTCTGCCCGAAAGTCCCCTGTTCAAGCCCGAATATGCCAATGCGTGGATCGATCACGATACGCAACAGGCCAACGCGCTTCTTGACGAGGCCGGATTGCAAAATCGCGATGAGGACGGCATTCGCCTGCTCCCGGACGGCCGGCTGGCCGAGATCACAATCGAAACGCCGGGCGAGAGCTCCGTGGATACGGATGTGCTTGAACTCGTCACCGATCACTGGCGCAAGATCGGCATCGCGCTGTTCATTCGCACATCCCAGCGCGACATTTTCCGCAGCCGTGCCATGGGCGGGCGCATCATGATGTCGATCTGGTATGGCATGGACAACGGCGTGGCAACTGCCGACATGAACCCGGGACAGCTGGCGCCCACGATGGACGATCAGCTGCAATGGCCGCTCTGGGGAATGCATTACCTGTCGCATGGCAGCCAGGGCAAGGCACCGGACCTTCCTGAAGCGATTGAGCTCACTGAACTTTTGGGGCGCTGGCAGCGATCCGCCCACATGGCGGAGCGCACCGAAATCTGGCAGCAGATGCTGGCCATCTATACCCAGCAGGTATTTTCGATCGGGCTTGTCAATGGCACGCTGCAACCGATCGTGCGTACATCACGTTTGCAGAACGTTCCCGAAAAGGGCCTGTACGGCTTTGATCCCACATCCTATCTCGGCATTTACATGCCTGATACTTTCTGGCTGAGCGGGGAGCAGGTCTAAACAAATGCTGCGTTATATCCTTTGGCGTATTGCTGCGATGATCCCCACCCTCTTGGTCATCTCGGCCCTGGTCTTTACCATTATCGAGTTGCCGCCCGGCAATTTCTTCGAAAGCCAGATCGCGGAGCTCCGTGCCCAGGGTGAAACCGTCAATCTGCAGGAGATTGAGGAACTGCGCCATCAATACGGTTTCGACCGACCGCCGGTGCTGCGTTATTTCCATTGGCTTGGCGGCATGCTTCAGGGTGATTTCGGCTATTCCTTCGAGTACCAGCTGCCGGTGAGCGAGGTGGTGGGAGAACGGATGTGGCTGACAATCCTCGTCTCTTTCGTCACGATCTTGTTCACCTGGGTCATCGCCTTTCCTATCGGCATGTACTCAGCCACACATCAATATAGCTGGAGCGACTATGGGCTGACGTTGTTCGGGCTTCTCGGCATTGCCATCCCCAATTTCATGCTGGCGCTTATACTGATGTACTTCGCCAATATCTGGTTCGGCACATCGATTGGCCATCTGATGGATCAGAAGTTTCTGGGCGAACCGATGAGCTGGGAAAAAGCGCGGTCTATTCTTTCCCATCTGTGGATTCCGGTCATTATCGTCGGCACCGCGGGCACCGCCGGCATGATCCGGCGCTTGCGCGCCAACCTCCTGGACGAGTTACAAAAGCAATATGTGATGACGGCGCGCGCCAAAGGACTTCACCCGTTTCGCACGCTGGTCAAGTACCCGCTGCGCATGGCGCTGAACTTCTTCGTCTCCGATATCGGTTCCATATTGCCCTCGATCATCTCCGGCGCTGAAATCACCGCGATCGTTCTTTCACTGGAGACAACCGGCCCAATGCTCATCAAGGCGTTGCAAAGTCAGGATATGTATCTTGCAGGCTCCTTTTTGATGTTCCTGGCACTCCTGACGGTCATCGGCGTGCTCATATCGGATATTGCGCTTGCCTTTCTTGATCCGCGCATTCGCTTGCAAGGCAGGAGTACCAAGTGACGGCACCGCTTCCCCCGCCCGGCGCGCCCCTGCAACATTACGTTTCCACCGCCCCGTTCGATCCAATGTCGATCGAGGCGATGACCGATGCGCAGGCGAAAATCCATCTTGCATCGCAGGCGCGTTTGATGTGGTGGAAATTCAAGCGGCACAAGCTCGCTTTGGCATCCGGCATATTCTTGCTCTTGCTCTACGGCATGATCATTATTGCCGAATTCCTGGCACCTTACAATTTGCACACGCGCAATGTCGACTTTATCCATTCGCCCCCACAGCGGGTGCATCTGTTCCACGACGGAAATTTCGTTGGTCCGTTCGTTTATGGCCGGCAAATGAAACTGGATATGGAGTCGCTCAAGCGTCTGTACACAAACGATCGCAACGATGTTCAGCCGCTTCGCTTCTTTTGTCGTGGTGACAGTTACCGTTTCTGGGGCCTGATCGAGGGTAATGTCCATCTTGTCTGCCCGGCGAAGGACGGCCAGATGTTCTTGCTCGGCACCGATCGTCTTGGCCGTGACGTCTTATCCCGCATCATCTATGGTGCGCGCATATCGCTGACGATCGGGCTTATCGGCATAACCATCAGTTTCGTTCTCGGCATCGTGATCGGCGGACTTGCAGGCTATCACGGCGGTTTGTTCGATCTGCTGGTGCAACGCGTCATCGAAGTGTTGCAATCATTGCCTAGCCTGCCGCTATGGATGGCATTGGCGGCTATCATGCCGGTGACGTGGAGTCCTATCCTGATCTATTTCGGCATCACCATCATCCTCGGCATGCTGGACTGGACCGGGCTCGCCCGTTCCGTGCGCTCCAAACTCCTTTCGCTGCGTGAGGAAGACTATGTGCTGGCGGCGCAGTTGATGGGTGCCAAGAGCGGCCGGATTATCGGGCGGCACCTGGTGCCCGGCTTTATGTCGCACCTGATCGCCACGGCCACCATTTCCATACCGGGGATGATCCTCGGCGAAACCGCACTGAGTTTCCTTGGGCTTGGCCTCAGGCCTCCGATCACCAGTTGGGGTATTTTATTGACCGAAGCGCGCAGCGTCAGCGTCATCGCTTTTTATCCCTGGCTGCTGTTCCCGATGATTCCTGTCATACTTGTTATCCTGGCGTTCAATTTCTTGGGAGATGGGTTGCGTGACGCTGCCGATCCCTACAGATAAGGCAAATGAGAATCCGATGGGTTCGTGTTCTCACGATCGTTTCGAATGCACTGCGCGGGTCAAACCGCAAAACAGGGGGTTTTGACCATGATGCGGCGTTTCGAAGATGCCCGGATCTTGATGTATAGCCACGACACCTTCGGCCTTGGCCATTTGCGGCGGTGCAGGACCATTGCCCATTCGCTGGTCGAGGACTACCGCGGGCTCAATATCCTGATTATATCCGGCGCAACGATCGCCGGCGCATTCGACTATCGCGCCCGCGTTGATTTCGTGAAAGTGCCGAGCGTGATCAAGCTTCGCAATGGCGAATACACCTCGCTTGCCCGCCACATCGATCTGCATGAAACGCTGAAGATGCGCCAGTCGATCATCCGGCATACGGCCGAGACCTTTCAACCCGATATTTTTATCGTCGACAAGGAACCGATGGGGCTGAAGGGCGAAGTGGAGGAAACCCTCGCCTATCTTAAATCTCGCGGCACGACACTCGTGCTGGGCCTGCGTGAGGTCATGGACGCGCCGCATCTGCTCGAGGCCGAGTGGAAGAACAACAATGTGATGCGGAAGATCGATCAGTTGTACGACACGGTCTGGGTCTATGGCCCGCCGGATTTTTACGATCCACTCGTCGATCTGGATGTGCCGGTCACCCTGCGCGACAAGATGAAATTTGTCGGTTTTCTGCAACGCAGCCTGTCGAACGACAACACCCCGACCCATGTTCCCGAGGGCGACTATATTTTGGTGACAACGGGCGGCGGCGGCGACGGGGCCGACCTCGTGCATAACGTCATCCACGCCTATCAGCAGGATCCGACCCTCCAGCACAAGGCATTCATCGTGCTCGGCCCGTATATGCCGGCAAAGCAGCGGGCAAAACTGGTCAGGAAGGGGGGCAAAATTCCCTATATCCAGGTCATCGAGTTCGATAATCGCATGGAGGAACTGATCGCGGGCGCGAAGGCCGTGGTGGCCATGGGCGGCTACAACACCTACTGCGAAATTCTGTCTTTCGACAAGCCGGCACTGATCGTGCCCCGCGTCCTGCCACGCGAAGAGCAACTGATCCGCGCCACACGCGCCGCCGAACTTGGTCTCATCGAAATGCTGCTGCCAGAGGAAGCCGAGGACCCCTTGCGCTTTGCACAAGTGCTCAAGCGCCTGCCGGACCGTCCCCCGCCATCACAAACCGGCAAGGGTGAAGGCATGCGGCTGGAGGGTCTCGTGCATATTTCCGAGATCGTCGGCGACTGGCTGGACGAACGCGAACAACCATTGCCCGCAGTCGCGGAATAAGAGAATAAACTTGTCAGTACGCCGCAAGACATTGGTGATTCTGAAGGGCTATCCGCGCCTTTCGGAGACATTCATCGCACAGGAACTGCTCGGACTGGAGCGGGCAGGCTTCGACCTGACGCTGATCTCCATGCGCAAGCCGACGGACAGGAAACGTCACCCGATCCATGATGAGATCAAGGCGCGTGTCGTCTATCTGCCCGAATATCTTCACGAAGAACCAATCCGAGTCTTTCGTGCTCTCATGGCAGCGCGGAAAAACCCCAATTTCAAGCCACTTCTCCGGCGATTCTGGAAAGACCTGCGTCGCGATATTTCGCGCAACCGCATCCGTCGTCTCGGCCAGGCACTTGTCCTTGCCCATGAATGGCCGGACGCAGGCGAATGGCTGCATGCCCATTTTATTCATACGCCGGCTTCCGTCGCGCGCTATGCCAGCATCATGACTGATGTGCCCTGGACCTGTTCGGCCCATGCCAAAGACATATGGACCTCTCCCGACTGGGAACTGATCGAGAAACTCGGCGCGGCGCGCTGGAGCGTCACCTGCACGCGCGCGGGCTTCGAACACATGCGCGGGCTGACAAATCGAAAGGAACAGGTGCATCTGAGTTATCATGGTCTTGATCTTGCCCGCTTCGGATATTTCTCTGGCGTCCGTCCCAGCCGCGACGGTGCGGACAGAACGGATCCCGTGCAGATATTGAGCGTCGGCCGTGCCGTGCCGAAGAAGGGCTACGACATCCTTTTGCAAGCACTGGCGCAGCTGCCTGCCCGTCTGCACTGGAGGTTCGTGCATATTGGCGGCGGCGATGAACTGGCGCGGTTAAAACCCCTTGCCGACAAGCTCGGCATAGCCGACCGCATCAGCTGGAAAGGCGCGCTTGCGCAGGAGGATGTCCTTGGCCACTATCGCAGCGCCGATATATTTGCCCTCGCGTGCCGGGTTGCGGCAGATGGAGACCGCGACGGCTTACCGAATGTCCTTTTTGAGGCTTCCAGTCAAAACCTTGTCTGCATCTCAACGAATATTTCCGGCATACCCGAGCTTCTGACCGGCGGAGAAAACGGTTTCGTCGTCCCTCCGGAAGATCCCCGGCTGCTGGCGGTTGCACTTGAACGCGCAATCCGCGAACCCGACCTTCGATACCGCTTGGGCAAGGCCGCCGAGAAACGGGTACGCGAACACTTCGACCATACTGCGAGCATCCGCCAATTGACCCGCCTTTTTGAGAGCGAATGGCAAAAACCATGAGCGAACCGCGCGTCCTTTTCTACGTCCAGCATCTTCTTGGCATAGGTCATCTCGCCCGCGCCAGCCGCGTAGCCGCGGCGCTCGCCGCTGACAAGTTCGATGTCACGGTGGTAACGGGTGGATCGAAGGTTTCGGGTTTTCCGGGACCCGATGTCAAATCTGTCGCATTGCCCACAGTGCTTGCGGGCAATGCCGGATTTTTAGGTCTGGCAGATGAGTTTGGTAATGCGGTTGACGATGAATTTCTGGCGCACCGCCGCGATCTCCTGCTCCAGGCGTTTCACCAAATCAACCCATCTATGGTCATCATCGAAGCGTTCCCTTTTGGACGCAGGCAGATGCGATTCGAACTTTTGCCATTGCTGGATGCCATGAAGGCAATGTCGCCGCGGCCGAAGCTTCTGAGTTCCGTCCGTGATATCCTGCAGGAGCGCACGAAGCCCGGGCGTGATGAAGAGACGGTTCGCATCATCAAGGCACAGTTCGACCATATCCTGGTGCATGGCGACCCGTCATTTGCAACGCTTGCCGATACGTTTCCCTTGGCAAAGGAGATCGCCGACAAGATTATCTATACCGGTCTGGTTGCAGGTCCTGACCCGGCCGAACCATCGGAAGTCTTTGATGTCGTTGTGTCTGCCGGTGGCGGCGCCGTGGGGCTCGATCTGATCCGCTCAAGTCTGGAAGTGGCAAGGCAATCGGCCTTCCGCGGATCCTGGTGCCTGATCACCGGACCCAATCTGCCGGAACGCGATTTCAATGCCTTGTCGGCACAGGCACCCGGCAATGTGCGCGTCGTCCGTTTCCGCCAGGATTTTCCATCATTGCTCAAAGGAGCCGAGCTTTCAATTTCGCAGGCAGGATACAACACGGTGTGCGATATTCTGCGCGCGCAGTGCCGTTCCATCCTTGTCCCTTTCGCGGCCGGTGGCGAAACGGAACAGAGTGTACGGGCCGCACGGCTGGACACCCTCGGCCTCGCCATCGCCTTGCCCGAAAACAGCCTCAACGCCGATATTCTCGGCAATGCCCTTGCGGCCGCCCTGGCGCAGCCAAAGCCATCATCGCATATGCTTGACCTCGGTGGCGCCGAGCGCACAGCTGCGGTGTTGCGACATCTCCTCTAGGCAGGCAATGTCCCTCAGCGACAGCACCACAACCAGATGCCGACGCCTGCCAATTGACAACGCAACCTTCCGTCCCCATGTCGTATAGCCTTCACGAACCTGATGCTGTAGGCTGGGAGGATTCAATCATGGAGTTCGTCCATGTACTCTTCAAACGTTTCAGTATTTGAAATTCCAGCTGAATTCACAGCCCACGGTCGCCCATGGAAACAAGTCTAACACGCTATATCTGGTCGAACACGCGGCTGCAGCAGATATGGATTCTGTTCGTCGTAGCTGTCTCGATGATTCCGTATTTCATGTCTTTCGACCTGCCAAAACAGATCGTCAACGGTCCCATCCAGGGTAACGGTTTCGAGACCCCGGGCGCGACGCGCACCTTCATGCATCTCGAATATGACGTCCCCGTTTTCGGCAAGGTGGTGTTTTTCGACGGCCTTGAACTTACGCGTTTCCAGACATTGATGGCGTTGAGCCTGGTTTTCCTGCTGCTCGTCATCATCAACGGTTTGTTCAAGCTTTATATCAACACCTACAAGGGCCGTCTCGGCGAGCGCATGTTGCGACGAATCCGCTTCGAGTTGATTGACCGCGTGCTGCGTTTTCCGCCGGCGCAATTCAAGCGGGTAAAATCCGCGGAAATTGCGACGATGATCAAGGACGAAGTCGAACCCATGGGCGGCTTCACCGGGGACGCCTTCGTTCAGCCGGCATTGCTAGGCGGACAAGCTATCACGGCCCTCGTCTTCATCATCATGCAGAATTTCTGGCTTGGTATGATTGCCGCAGGCATTGTCGCGGTCCAGGGCGTGGTCATTCCCCGCATGCGCAAACGGTTGCTTGAACTCGGACGCCAACGTCAGCTCACGGCGCGCGAACTGTCTGGCCGTGTGGGTGAGATCGTCGATGGCATTGGTACCATTCACGGTAATGACACATCGAACTTCGAACGGGCCGACATCGCGTCGCGGTTGGGCCTGATCTTCTCGATACGGTACGATCTTTATCAATGGAAGTTCCTGGTCAAATTCATCAACAATTTCCTCGCACAGGTCACTCCGTTTCTATTCTATTCGATCGGTGGCTTTCTGGCGTTGCAGGGAAGACTCGATATCGGCCAGCTCGTTGCCGTCATCAATGCCTACAAGGACCTGCCGGGGCCGTTGAAAGAGCTCATCGATTGGGACCAGGCCCGTCAGGATGTCCAGGTCAAGTACAACCAGGTGGTAGAACAGTTCAACGTCGACATGCTCGTTGATCCAAGAATCCAGGCTCTGGCGCCCGATCCCGTCAACCGCCTTGAGCATTCGCTGCACGCGGTCAACCTGACACTTTCCGACGACAGCGGTGCGCCCTTGCTCAGACATGTCACGCTGGAGATCAAACCGGGCGAGACTGCCGCCATCGTTGGCAACAGCGGAAGCGGCGCCGAGGCCCTTGCCGAAGCCTTCGCACGCCTTATCTGGCCGGAGCAGGGTCGCATCACCATCGATGGCAAAGACATCCTCGAACTGCCAGAATCAGTAACCGGCCGCCGCATCGCCTATGCGGCATCCGATACCTACTTCTTCCACGGAACCTTGCGCGATAATCTGCTTTATGGCCTCAAGCATGCACCCCTGACCAAGGTCGAGTATGAAGGAGCAAAAGCTGCGAAGAACAAATGGAACATCAACGAAGCGCGCCGCGCCGGCAATCCCGAACTCGACGTGAACAGCGACTGGGTCGATTACGTCTCCGCGGGCGTGACAGGGCCCGACGATCTGTTCAAGGTGGTGCGTCCGGTACTCGATGCCGTTCTGATTTCCCAGGACATTCTCGATATGGCGCTGCGTTCTAATGTCGACATCAAGACACACGCTGATTTGACCGATCGCATTGTCGAATTGCGTCAGGCGCTGCGCAAACGATTGAAGAAGGAAGATCTCGACGATCTTGTCGTTCCGTTCAAGCTGGATGAATATAACCCTCAGGCCACCGTTGGTGAAAATCTGCTGTTCGGCAGCATGAGACGTCCGATGATGACGAACCGCAAACTGGCCGCACATCCCTATTTCCGCTCGGTGTTGCGTGAGAACGACCTTTACATCGATCTCTACAATATGGGTCTGGAGATCGCGGCCAATGCCGTCGAGCTCTTCGAGGATCTGCCGCCGGATCATCCGTTCTTCCAGCAGCTGACCTTCATGACCGCCGATGACATCCCGGCCTATCAGGTGTTGCTGCAAAAATTGCAGGGCCGCGGTATCGACGCGGCGTCGGCAGACGAACGAACAAGCATTATCCGCCTGAGCTTCTCCTACATCGAGCCAAGGCATCGCTTTGGTCTTTTGAACAGCCAGCTCATGGCCAAGATCGTCGATGCGCGCGCACGTTTCCACCAGAATATGCCGGACGATCTCAAGGCCGTCATTGAACGCTATGATCCTGAACGTTTTATCTCAACGGCCACGCTTCTCGATAATGTCCTTTTCGGCAGGATCGGCTTCACCCAGGCCGATGGTTCGGATCGCCTACGCACCATTTTGCGCGACCTGTTCGACCGTCTCGGACTGTTCGAAAGCGTCCTTTCGATTGGCATGGATTTCGATGTCGGATCCGGCGGCAAGCGATTGACCAATGTGCAGCGACAGAAGCTCAATGTTGCCAGAGCCCTGCTCAAGCGTGCTGACTACGTGATATTCAATCGTCCACTGCCCGCGCTTGATCAACGCGTGCAAGACCACATCACACACAACATCATGGAGGACCTGCACGAAGAGGGCCACGCGCCTGCGATCATCTGGGTTCTGTCAAACACTGCACTTGCCAATCTGTTCGATCGCGTGATTGTATTCGACAAGGGAACACTGGTCGAAGATGGAACACACGCGACTCTCCTTGAGAAAAACGGTATATTCAAGGAGCTGGTGTCATAAGGGGAACAGGAGATCTTTTGAGAATTCAGCTTTACGCCCGTCTGGCTGAAATTATCGAAAAGTCTCTATCAGGGGGTGGTGGACGTTCATGCTGCTGAAAGATGAAGTTGAAATGTTGCGGCGGGTACCGCTGTTTTCGGGCGTTGCGCCAGCCAAGCTCAAGCTTCTGGCCTTCACATCCGAGCGCGTCAGCTACAAATCCGGCCAGATCCTGTTTCGCCAGGGCGATCCAGCCGATGCAGCCTATGTCATCCTCACTGGCGGTGCTGATATTCTGTCAGATTCCCCCAGCGGTGAAATCAAGGTTGCGGAGATAGAGCACGATTCCATCGTCGGTGAAATCGCCATCCTCTGTGACGTTTCGCGAACTGCGACGGTCCGGGCAAACTCCGCACTCGAGGCCTTGCGCATCAGCAAGGATCACTTTCTCAAGCTCCTGAGTGACTATCCGGAGATGACCATCGAGATCATGCGCGTCCTTGCCGACCGCCTGAGCCACACAACAACCGAACTCAGCGAAGCGCGCAGCAAGCAGAAGCAGGCGGCGAAATAGCGGGGCTCAGCTGATGAATGCTGCCTTCACCTGCCTTCAATCATCGGCTGACTGGTCTTCGTTGCGCGTGATTAACCCGCTGGTGAGATTGATCCGGAAGTCACGCGACGGCAGGTCCGACAGATATCGCCCCATCATGCGGAACAGGCGCGCGAATTTTTCCTGAGCGCCGCCAGTCTCAAGTGCGCAAGAGCTTGCGTACATCTCGATCAGCAAACGATAGGCCGCAAGCCGATCCGGCGATATGCGATCCAATGCCAGTTCACTGCCCATGCGCAGCCGATACCAATCGCCAAGCAGACTGAGTACCGGGATAAAATCAAGTCGTCCAAGCGCGTTTGCACTATAATCGCCAGAGGTTTTGCCGGCGCGTTGCGCATGAACAAGTGCCTCGGCGTTCTCGATCGGAACTGGCTGCTCCCATTGGCTGAGCACGTACAAATCGCCAAGATTGAGCCGCGACATGGTTCTTGCCATGTTGTTCGGCCATTCGCGGCGCAAATAGCGATGCACAACCAGCTGGTCCATATGTTCCGACAGGAAATCTCCATAATCAGTGGCATCCAGCATACGACCGGTGTTCTTGCCTGTGACATTGATCTCGGTACGATATTGTCGGTTGATGACAGGGTCGATCGGCAGGTGCTCGATGCTGACCGTTTCAACCCTTAACTCTGTATTGCCCAGCGTTACCACCTTGAAGGCCGGTGGAAAGGCTGCAAGCGACGGCACGCCGATATTGACGAGGAAATCTTTGCCGTGCCGCACCAGCGCCGTATCATTGATGTGAAGATGCCCGCTGAAATGAACGCCGATGCTTGCATGAATGGCCGCACGCGCCACCGCATCTGTCGGTGTCCGTTTCGTGGATATCGTTTCACCTATCAGCGACCGCTCGTCCTCCGCTGTGCCATTGAGCATATCCAGTAGCGGATAGTGCGAGAATGTCAGCAGCCGCTTGCCGTCTCGCCTGGCTCTCTCGGCCACATCTTTCGCCCAATGCAAGACGAAGCGCTTGTGCTTGAGCAATGCATTCCAGCCGGCATTGGTGCTGTCGAAGAATGCCCCCGCATCCCCTTTGGTAAAGACACCGTTGCGCGGCTCGAACACATTGGCATCGATCATCAAAAGCCACAGACCCGCAACCGGTTCGATCAGATAGGACGCATCCATTAACCGATACTCATTCAGTCCGTCGTCCGAACACACGTAATAAAGCCGCTTCGCTGGATCGTCATGGATCCCGAACGGTGTCTCCCAATGCAAATCCGATGGCCTGCGAAAGAAGCCGATATCCGGCAAGGCTAGCAATCCAGCGGGGTATCCCGCGCAATACATCTTGTTGGTAACCACCATACCGTCTGCATCGTCATCGACGAATTCATCGTCGCTGGCGACGATCGTATAGGTGCCATCGGGATTAAGCAGGCGTTTGGCGTGGTGCTTGCCATCCGGGCCGAAGATATCGTGGTTGCCGGGGGTAGCAATAAAAACAACGCCGTGTTCGCGGGTGTAGCTGTCCAGCAGCTGCCGCAACGCTTCAAGCGTCGCAATCTGGCCGTCATCGGAATAGTCGCCGAGCAGAACGACATATTTGATGCCGCGGGTCACGACCTCGTCCAGCGCCCCTCGCAGAGCATAATAGCTCTCATTGAACACCCGGGTAGAGCGCACCGTGTCGGTCAGTCGTCGCGCTGTCATTTTGTGCCCGCCAACACCGATGCCGTCGAAATCATAGTCCCCATAAAGATCGTGGAAATGCGCATCGGCGATGACAGCAATCGGCGGAAACGTCAAAGAAGACATGAATCATCCGTCCCGTGGTGAAGAAAGTCGGCAGTTTTATACGTTTGTATCAATAATTGTCATAAAGCTTAAAATCCAAATCGCTATCGCTTACATATGATCTGACGCAGATTTTTATTGCGCCGCTGCTAAATTAATCGAAATCCAAGCCTCGCATAAGGATTGCAGTTTGGATACGATGCCCTGAAAAAGGGGAATTGGGTGTAAAGAGCATAATGAACGACGAAGTGTTTCGGGTGAAATTCTGGGGAACGCGGGGAAGCGTCTCCGTATCGGGTCCCGATTTCAAAAGGTATGGCGGCAATACCGCATGTATCGAAGTTCAATGCGGCAAGCACCGGATGATCTTCGACGCCGGTTCCGGCATAAGGCAGGCGGGTGATGCTTTGGCACTGGAAGGCGTTGACCACCTCGACATCTTCTATACCCATTGTCATTACGACCATATCATTGGCCTCCCCTACTTCATGCCGCTTTACAATCCGATGATGAATGTGCGGCTGTGGTCCGGTCATCTGGCCGGGATCATGACGACGCGTGAAATGGTCAAGCAGTTCATGCGCCCGCCGTGGTTTCCTGTCGAGCCCGAAATCTGCAAGGCCAGTCTCGCTTTTCGCGATTTTCGTTCCGGCGACGTGCTGACACCATTTGACGGGGTCACGATCCGCACCGGCAGCCTTAATCATCCGGGCGGTTGCATCGGCTACCGCGTTGAATTTGCCGGCCGCGTCCTGGCGTTGATCTACGATACCGAGCATGAAGCCGGCAAACTTGACCCGGTGGTTCTGACGCTGATCAAAGACGCCGATCTCGTCGTCTATGACTGCACCTACACAGAAGACGAGATGCCGCGGCGTTTCGGCTATGGCCATTCGACGTGGCAGCATGGCGCCCTCTTGGCGCAGGCAGCCAGGATCGGCAGACTGGCGCTGTTTCATCACGCGCCGGATCGCACGGATGACGAACTCGACGAATTCGAGCGACTGGCGAAAGAACGCTTTGCCGGCGCCTTTGCCGCGCGGGATTTTCAGGTGATCGATCTTTAGAGCAATTCCCGCAGCGAAACCCAGCGACCAGCCGGCGTTGCCGCCACCACTGCGAACAATCTCCGCAAAAACTCCCAGGCGGATTCATCATGCACAAGATGGTGCGTCAGGATGCCGACAGGCTCATCGTGGCTCCTGAAGCGCAGCCGCAACTCCCTGACGATCGCTTCAACCAATTGCCCATGGTCCCTGCAGCCTCGCGTTCCGTGCCAGTCCATCAGATCAACATGGGCGTTGATGACCGGAAGGACAGCCGTGAACGTCTCGTTTGGCCGACCGAAAACCGATAGTGCCTTGAAATCGAGATTTGCCAATTCCTTCAGGAGCAGCGGATCGATCCGGTTCCATGGCGGCACCAACACCGGTACGAAGCGGGCGGGAAACAGGCTTTCAAGCAGTCTAAACCCTTCACCCAGTTCCGCCGACATCACAGAAAGCGCTCGATGCGGGCCGAGCTCCTGTTTTTTCTCGTTTGCCGCTGCGTGATTTGCGTGCGACCAGCCATGCACCGCGACAGTCACACCGACTTCGTGCGCCAATCGTCGGGCAAGCTGCTCTTGCACATAGGCAGGGACTACGGCGAGCGTCAGCGGGACCTGGTACTCCTCGCGCAACACCAGAAGCCGTTCCAGCGCAGCGGTCGGCGCGACCGCGTCATCGTCGCGCAGCCAAAATCGGGCAATGCGATTGACTTTTGTCCAGCGCGCGAGCTCCTCTCGCAATGGCTGCCATGCGGCTTCATCCATCATGCACCATATAGTCCCGCAACAGCTGGTCGAGCCGCTTTGACGCAATCTCGAGCGATCGCTCTTCCATTACAAAACGTCGTCCCGCCCGTCCCATGGAAAGGCGGCGATCCTCATTGTCGATCATCTGCACAATGGCATCGGCAAAGGCGCTTATATCTCCAGCCGGCGTCAAGGCACCGGTCACGGCGTCCTTGACCACCTCGGGCACCCCCGCGGTCTTTTGTGCCACAACCGGCAATCCCGCCGCCTGCGCTTCCAGATAGGCAATGCCGTAGGCTTCGCCCGTCCCCGGCCAGACAAAGGTGCCACCACGATAAAGCAAATCCACAACCTCCCCGGCCCGTTTTTCGCCCAGCCATTCGATGCGTTCGGCGTCAAACGCCGCAAACATCGCCTTCACTGCCACGCGCTCCGGTCCATCGCCTATAACGCTCAATTTCCAGGGCTTCTCCCCGAGCAAGGCCAGTGCCTCGGCGAGCATACGATAGCTTTCGAGCTTGTCGCCCGCCCGCATCATGGCGATCGTCACCAGCCGGTGCGGGTCATTCGCTGCGGGTTCGGCACGAAACGCCGATGCATCGATAAAGGGCTGCAGCCGCGCCAGCCGAGCTTCCGGAATATGTGCGGCCAGTCCGATCGCGTCGCGCTTGGTCAAACAGATGTTGACTGCCGCTTGGCGCACTGAATCCACCACCACGGACTGCAGCTCGGCCCAGCCGCCGTCATCTCGCCGCTTCGAATAGGACGCTTCAGCGGTGACATAGGCAATACCCAGCGCAGCGGCGAGCGGCGGGCCGATCAGGTCAGGCGCTTTATAGTAAGGATGATAGCAGAACCATAGATCAGGCTTTCCCTCGCGCCGCCATTGCCGCGACAACCGCTCGATCTCCTGTTTTGCCAGTTCTGCAATGCGTTCGCGTCCGGCTGCTTGCGGCGTCGCCGTAAAGCTGCGCAACTGCGATATCACGTCGACATCGTAACCCGCCAATTCAAGTGCGGCCACAAGCAATCTCGCCATCTGCCGATCGCCGGATGGCACCGGATGACTGGGTGATTTCAGCGGGGCATAGAAGGCGATCTGCATTGTCTCTTTGTGCTTCAAACGACGTATAGGAACAAGCTTTCAAATGTTCCGCCAATAATTGCAAGCGCGGCTTCATCTCGCCATTTTTGCGGCGGCATTGATCTTCTCGCCAAATCACCATTCGTCGCTTAAATTGATTCGGCTAGAACATAATCCGGGTATTCATGACATCAATCGACACAGCGCCCCTTTTGTCCGAGCGATCCCTGCGCAGGGCACGATTGATGTCGGGACTGATCCTTTTGGTCTTCGTGACATTGCATCTTGCCAATCACGCACTGAACCTGATCTCTCTGGATGCTGCGGAAAAAGGCCGGCTGTGGTTCACCGCCCTCTGGCGCAATCCGGTCGGCACCGTCCTGCTTTATGGCTCGGTTCTCGTTCACATCGCACTTGTCATGCGTTCACTCTATCGGCGCCGCACCCTCGTCATGCCATTTCGGGAAGCGCTGCAGATTGTTCTCGGCCTTCTTATCCCGCTGTTGATCATTGAACATGTCGTTGCAACACGCATCAGCTCGCAAATCATGGGTACGCCGGACGTCTATGCGTTTGTCATCCGCTCGCTATGGATCAACGCACCGATGAACGGTTTGCGCCAATCGATTGCCCTCGTCGTGGTCTGGACGCATGGCTGTATAGGAGTTCATTTCTGGCTGCGCTATCGGCCGTGGTACGACAAGGTCGCCCCGTTCCTTTTGACCTTTGCCATTCTCTTGCCGGTGCTGGCCCTGCTTGGATTTGCCAGTACGGGGCGCCTACTCGCCAGCGAGCCACCGCAATCCAGCAGCGGCTACGGCCCGGCGGGGGCTAGCACCGGTTACGGCGGTTCGAAGAGCGATGACGCCGCAATGTCGTTTGCAACGACCGCAGTGCGCAAGGAACGGGTGCAGATGACGAAATACGCGCTCTATGGCGGATTTGCCGGCACATTGCTGACTGTTTTTGCCATGCGCGCACGGCGCAGCCGGCGCGAACGGACAGACCAGATCGAAATCCGTTATCCGGAGGGGCAAATCGTCAACGTTCCGCGCGGCTTCAGTGTGCTTGAAGCGAGCCGGCTCGGGGGGATCCCGCATTATGCGGTCTGCGGTGGCAAGGGCCGCTGCTCGACCTGCCGTGTCCAGGTCGTTGAGGGTGCGGCATCGCTGCCGAAACCTGAATCAACCGAACTGACAACGCTCCGCCGCATCAACGCAGATCCCGGCGTGCGCCTCGCCTGCCAGTTGCGGCCGCTACACGACATCAGCGTCGTTCCGCTGCTTGTGCCAACGACGGAAGGCGCGCTTCCCGTCGGCAGCCAGCAAATCAATCCCGGACGCGAACAGGAAATCGTCATTCTCTTTTGCGATATCCGCAGCTTCACCATGCTGACCGAGGCCCAGCTTCCCTACGATATCGTCTTCCTGCTCAATCGTTATTTTGCCATTGTCGGTCAGGCGGTCGAGCACGCCGGGGGACGTCTCGACAAATTCATCGGCGATGGTGCCATGGCACTCTTCGGCCTGAAAGGTTCTCCCGAAGACGCCTGCCGCAACGCGCTCAAGGCAGCCGCCAGGATCGTCAGCGAAATAGAACGGCTCAATGATGAATTGTCCGCCGAACTTTCCATGCCGCTTCGTGTTGCCATCGGCATCCACAGCGGTCCGGCCATTGTCGGTGCGATGGGTTATGGCAATGTGAAGAACCTCACCGCCATCGGCGATACGGTCAATGTTGCCAGCCGGCTGGAAACCATCGCCAAGGAGCTCGACTCCACGCTGGTCGTGTCGGAACCAACCATCCAGTTGGCCGGTTCCGACACCGCCAATCTCGAAAGCCAGGAAATCTCCATTCGCGGCCGGGCAGAACCACTGCGTGTCTATATCATTCACCAGGAATTGACTGCGAGGTTTGTCTGATCCGGGCAGTTGGCCAGGACGTGTCCGGGCTTTACATGTCTCGGCATTGCGCTAGGAGTGATGTTGGGTAGGGCTCAATCAATGCTGGACACAAAATCGATCCGCCGCCATCTTAGAAAAGCCAGAAATAATCTGGCTTCCAGGCTTTTCGACACGCGCTACGGTCGGAATTTGTTGATCAATTCGCTTGGCCCCCGTGTTCAAACGATGACACTCGATTGCGGCGATCACGTCATGAGTTTTTCGCCCGGCGATTATATCGGCAAGAAAATTTTCCGGAAGGGTCACTTCGAGCGCGAGCATGTGGACCGGCTGCTTGATATATTAAAGGAACGCAGTCTGCTGCGCCAAGGCACCACGCTGCTCGAGCTTGGCGGAAATATCGGCAGCCAAACCGTCTATTTTGCCCTGAGCGGGCAGTTCGCCCGCATTGTCAGTGTCGAACCGGATCCGCGCAATTTCGATTTGCTTCGCACCAATGTCACGCAGAACGGGCTGGAGGATTG
This sequence comes from Candidatus Phyllobacterium onerii, assembly GCF_028331445.1. Lineage (GTDB taxonomy): Bacteria > Pseudomonadota > Alphaproteobacteria > Rhizobiales > Rhizobiaceae > Phyllobacterium > Phyllobacterium onerii. The sequence goes on from NZ_JAQMHX010000002.1 coordinate 203,215, forward strand.
TGTAATCCTGGTCAATTGCGCCGCTGGAGCGAACGCGGGCGAGATCGACTTCTTTCAGCATCAGAGCAATCATGGCAAGAGCAGCGCCACCCGGCACAATACATCCGATAGCAAGATTGTCGTTCCGGTCAGGCCGGTCGGTTCAATCCTTAACGAAGCTGCAATAAATCCCGATGACGTCGGTCTGATTTGGATGGATATCGAAGGATACGAACCTTTCGCCTGCCACTCCATGCAAGCCCTGTTCGCCCGCAAGATCCCACTTTACATGGAATTTTCGCCGACATTTTACGGACCGGACCAATCCACCGCCTTCGTGCAATTTCTTGCAGGATTCTACGAGGATTGCCTGATTTTCCGGGAGGATGACGGTACACCGGCGAAGGTCAGGGAAATTCCCATCACCGAAAAACAGTTTGACGTTCTGTTATTCGACGCGGCGATATAGGAAGTAGCGGCCCTTCTTGACGGTGTGTGGCAGCGGCAGGCTTTCAAGCTGCGGATGGCTGAGTTCGAGCCCGCTGGCGACGATGCCATTCGGGGCAAGCAGCGCTGCTGCCAATTGCGGCAGCCATGTCAGGGTTATGGCATCCTTCTCCGCATAGCCTGTCCCGATATCCACATGCACAAGAGCAGCGTTGATACCAGCGAACTGCTGCGCGGTCTCACGTATTTCGCCGACAATCAGATTTTCCGGTTCAGGGGTCGAGGTCTTGTGGGAACCGACGGCCCTGTCGAAAGCGATGATCTTGCGTTCTGGAAACTGGGCTCGCAAATGATCGAAGGTGCGACCGTTGCCAAGGCCAAGCTCGAGTACCGGCCCATGCAACTCCCTCACCTTCTCGCCAATGTGATTGAGAACATCGCGCTGTGCCGTCATACGGCGGATGAAGCTGTCGAGACGACTCATAAAATTCCATGTCCGTGATTCTGTGCAGATCATGCGGGCTTAGCACCGGATCGAGGCAAGGTCGATGCCTGGCATGCCGCGGGGACCATCAAGCTTTTGTTAACCATCGTTTTTTTCACCCTGCCCTCGCCTCATGCTGCTTCTGGTTTGCCTTCAACAATCCCATCAGCAAGGGACCCGCGGAGAACGAACCGGCACGGGCCTTGTCGGTAAGCGATCGGAGGTAGCCGCCAGGACTCGTGATGGCCTCGCCCTTTTGCAGGATCGCGGCCACGACAATTGCCGCTTCATTGGCACCAAAGGTTTCGACCGCCTGGTTCCACGCGTCGGGGCTTATCCCGAGCGTCACCCGAACCAGATTGGCCGTCTGCACCAGGTCCGGCCAGCCCTCGATGCCGCGCAGGGCGTAATCGACAATGTCCGGGCAAGCCTTCAGGATCAAGCCGAGCGGAAAGGCTTTTGGCGGTAATTTGTTGCGGGAATGTATCGGGTGGTCGGCCAGCCCGCCATCACCCCTGTCGCTGCTTTCCGCTTCGCTGTCATCGTTCCAGTCAGCTTCGGTATTTGCCCCCTGGTCTTTTCTAAAGCCGGGTTCAAGTTCAAATGAAGATTCGGGATTTTGATTCTGTATGTGCCGTTCATTTTGAACGTCACTGGCGTTTGATTTTGTATAATTAACGTGAATTTCCAATAACTTCTCGACATCCAAGCGTAGATCATCCAGCGCTGCGGCCAATGCGTCGAGCCCTGCCCGGTCAAAGCCACGCAACAGGGGTCGGGCCAAGGGGATAAAACGCTCGCTGATGGCGCTCCAGGGCCCATCCAGTTCCTGCTCCTCGGCAAAAATAATCATCTTGGCAATGTCGCGGCGATGCAGGCTGATACGTTCCCGCAGCAGGCGTCTTGCCAGCTCCTCGGCGCGGATGGCGGCGGCCAGTTGTTCAAGCTCCCCTGCCCGCGCCACCAGCGGCGTCAGATCAAAGCCGAAAGCGGTTTTGACGTCGCCTTCCTGGTCACGGCGCACATAGCGTTTACCGTTGGGGCTGTCGCGGCGGATGATGAGACCGGCCTCGACCAATGCCGCCAGGTGCCGGCGCAATGTTACCGGCGCCATGCCATGGGCGCGCATCGAAAGTTCGCGGTTGGACGGAAAGACAACGAGATTGCTTTCGCTGTCGAGTTCTCCCGGCTTGTGAAAGCTCATTAGCGCATGCAGCACCGCCAGCGACCGATCGGATACACCAAGAGCCGGGCGCGCCTCGGTGATCATACGGAACAATTTCCACTTGTCGGCGACTAGCGTAGCCGGACAATCGCGCGCCGCAGCCTGTGCCTCCAGCATGGCATGCGACATCGGCCGCCGCCCGAAAGGCGTCGTTGTGATTTCCCTGTTCATAGCTTTCACCTTCAATCAGGCAAAAGAAATCTGCTCGCCGAAACGACGCTTAGTGCTTGACAGTGATTCTCGGAAATGCGATTCTCAAGCTGCTTAGACTTTGAGAGGGCTTCCGGGACTTGTTTCGGGGGCCTTTTCTTTTGTGATCTCTCTCTCCAGTTAGAGTTGTCTCATACGCGGTTCACTCTCCTCGCTGCGAAGATACGCAGCGTAGATTTCCGGCAAATGCGTTATCAGATAGTGGCCGAACTCCGGCGCTGTTGCCTCATCAACGGTCACTTTCGTCTTGCCATCATTCTGCTCGATCCTGGCAAAGGGCACACCTGCGCTGGATTTGAGCGGGTAGACAGAGGGAGCGGCTTTCCGCTTCGGCGTCAGGCTTTTCAGGAGCAGCGCAAATCGCGCATCGCTGTCGAGGCGCATGAAGCGCTGCATGTCCACCCGCTCCTTCCAGGAGCCTGGCGTTTCCTGCAGCAGCTGCGACAGCTGCTCCCAGCGTGGCCGGCCGACCTTGGGTGCAGCACCGACCGCCTGGATCAAATCCAGCGGCAGGGAGTTGGCCACGGCGATCATGGTCGACAAATTGCCTTTGTGAACCGACAGTGCCGCCATCAGCGCGTGCCGCTCAATGCCATGCGCCTCAAGCCGGGCCGCGAACAGGGCCCGCTCGATGAAGGACAGGTCCTTGCGCTCGAGGTTTTCCTTGCCCTGGGCAACGATCAGGTCCTCATCGGAAAGATCGCGCACGATCGCTTTCACCGGGCGGCCGAGAGCCTGCAACGCGGCAAGGCGACGATGGCCATAGGCGACCTGATAGCGATCAGCGTCTTGCGGGCTGGGCCTGACCAGGATCGGAACCTGTTGACCGTGCTCCGCAATGCTTGCCTTCAGTTCCTCGAAATCCACCGTATCGAGATCATCAAGGCGGTCGCGAATGAACGAGACATCGACCAGACCAGGCTCGATGTCGATAACGTATTCGCCGGACTGGAGCTGGGCGCGCAGAGCCTGCGCATCCTCGGCATCGTCCGAAAGGCTTTGCAGCGACAGCCCCATGGCTTTCAGCGAGCCGGACTTCTGCGCCGGTTTCGCCAGGCGATGCTCGTTCTGCGACGCCTCGTTGATCGGCGTCATCATGGCTTTCAACGCGTCTCGGCGTTTGTTCATGGCGACCTGCCCCATGCTTCGCGCACCAGATCCTCGATCTCCAGATTGACCGCATTGAGCGCTTCGATGGCGCGGTCATAGGTGGCGCGGGTGAAAAATTCGCGGCCGACCTCATAGAGCGTCTGTTTGGTCAGCCCCGCATCGGAAATGGCCGTCGATTTCAGCAAGGCGTTGGTCAAAACGCGCTCGCCGAACAGGCTCTTCATCAGGCCGACGATCTGTCCTTGCGGACCGTCGCTCGGTTCATAACGGGTAATGACGTAGCGGAAGAAATCATAATCCGCATCGCCGCCCGCCTGCTCCACCACATCGAGCAAGCCAGCTGTCATGTGCAAAAACTGCGACATGGACGCTACGTCGAGCATTTGCGGATGGATGGTGACAAGAACGCTGCGCGCCGCGCACAGTGCCGATAGCGTCAGGAAGCCCAGCGATGGCGGGCAGTCGAGCACGACCACATCGTAGCGGTCATCGACTGTCGCCAGCGCCGCGGCAATGCGCGAGAAGAACAGCCGCTCGGCACCACGGCGTTTTTCAGCAAGGATGCGCGGCGTGTCGTGCTCGAATTCCTGCAGTTCCAGATTACCCGGAATGATATCGAGTCCATGAAAATACGTCTTGCGGATAATGTCGGCGAGGGGACGCTGCTGATCGTCATAGCGGATCGCACCATAGATCGTGTCATTGTCTTCCAGATCGAATTCCGGCTGGATTCCGAACAGGGCTGACAGCGATGCCTGCGGATCGAGATCGATCGCCAGCGTCCGATAACCGCGCATGGCAAAGTACTGCGCGACATGAGCCGCTGTCGTCGTCTTGCCGGAACCACCTTTGAAGTTGGTGACGGCAATGACCTGCATATGCTCATTACCCTGGCGAACGGGCAGATAGCTTTTCTTCGACTTGGCCAGATGGCGGCGGATTTCATGCACCTGCTCAAGCGAATAGAGCCTGCGCCCGCCGGACGTCTTTTCCGCCTCGGGACCCTCGCCCGCCAACGACAAATGCCTGATATAAGCGTCGGTGATGCCGATGAGCTTGGCGGCCTCGCCGGAGGTGAATTTGCGCAATTCCTTTACGGCTGTCGGCGGAAAAGCGCGCGAGCGCAACTCTTGCAATTGGGCGCTGAGCAGGTCAGCATCCGCCTCGATCAGACGCGTCAGCGAGCGCACCTTCTTCCCGGTCCGGTGACTCTGGTCTTTTTCAGCTGGAGACAACATACACGCTCTAAATCCAATTTCTGAGATTAAAGCGTAAATTCAACTGAGTCTGCGTGAGTCGTCAAGCAATTAAAGGTTAACGCCTGTGCACGGCTTTATAGTTCCGCCTCCATCGCGGGCAGCATGCGTTCTGATGAAGCCGCACGCGGACCCATACCTGTGTTTCCTCACGGTGGCCACTCAATCGGCTGGCATGGATCAACAGGCGATCGTTGAGCATGCAAGTCTGAAAAGATGCCTCGCCTTCATAGGGTTGCCACCCGTGTTCAAGCATCGCCTTGATTGGTGGCGCTGGTCAGACGGGCTGGCATTACCACCTTGAGAGTGCTTTCCAATGCACGTTGCTGCCCGTCGCTTGCCAATCCTTGGCCAATCCACCTCAAATGGTTCAGTTCGACACCAGATCCGCACCGAACCATTTGAGGCTGATCGCTTTCAGCGAACCATCCGCTTCAATTGCTTCGATAGCACCATTGAAGCGTTCGGCAAGTTCCCTGTCCTGATTGCGCAAGCCGATGCCGATACCTGGGCCGAAGAGGCCGCCCGAAATTCTGGGGCCGTAGAGCGCCGCCACCGCACCGTCCTTGGACTCCAGAAAAGCCTTCCAGACGGAATAGTCTGCCAATCCAGCATCAATGCGGCCTGCAACCAGATCAAGATTGAGATTATCCTGTTTGTCGTATGTGCGGATTTCAACCGTATCGCCAAAATACTCGCGGACGAATGCTTCGGCGTTCGTCGATCCCTGCACGCCGATGATTTTTCCTTTGAGCTTGTCCTTCAGGGCTTGCAGAATGCCTCTCTCCTCTTCCACTTGCGACGAGAGATTGACTTTCAAATGGCTGGCCATCTCCGCAAGACCGAGCGACTTTCTGACAACGAAGTAATTGGAGGTCAGGGCGTAGGGTTTGGAGAAGGCAATAACCTGCTTTCTTTTTTCGGTGATCGACATTCCGGCCATGATGGCATCGAACTTGCCGACGTTCAGAGCGGGAATGATACCGTCCCATGCCTGCGTCGCAAATTCGCATGTTAATTTGGCCCGCTGACAAAGCGCCGTGCCGACATCGATGTCAAAACCTTGCGGTTTTCCAGATGTGTCGACGGAATTCCAGGGTGGAAATGCGCCTTCCGTGGCGATTTTGATCGTTTTGCCCTCCTGCGCGCTCGCCTGCCCGAATATCAGGGCAGCGAGAAGGAAAGCCAGTGGTAGTTTGAACCTATTCATTGTGATTTCCCCTTGTCAGTTGGCTTTGCGCTGTAAATCCTCGGGATATGATCTCTGAGCTGCGCATAGAGGCCGACGATATCGGTCCCCCAGCATCTGGCGACTTCTTCATGCGTGATGGATTGATCCCCTTGACGGCCGAGCAGCACGACCTGATCCCCATAGCGGGCTTCCGGAATATCGGTCAGGTCAATGCGGATGTGTTCAAGATGGGCGGGAGGCAGCAACCGGGCTCGCTGCCCGCGTATGAGGCCCACCGCACCGCTTGGAATCTGCCGGGGAAGCCCGTCTCCCCAGCCCATGCCAATCACCCCGAGGATCCCTGGATTCTTCCCGAAAATGGCCGGTACGGGTCCGAGTGACGCATCGAGACGTTTGACCGAAACCAGGCTTGAACAAATGGATTTCAGTGCCGGGCGCAGCATGACCGGGCGGGCCGGCTTGTCGGACTCTGGAAGCCCAAAAAACAGCGCTCCTGGATCAACGGCATCGAAGTCCATGTCCGGACGGTTCAGCACGCCCTCTGTACTGGACATCATCACCACAGCGGGGCGCCAGCCTAAACCGCTGGCCTCGCGCAAGATCGCCTGCATTCTGGCAAGTTGCTCATCCGCATCTGAACCTTGCACGGTCGGCAGCTCGCTCATGTGGGCGTAAATGCCCTCGACTTGCACGTCGGCAAGACCTGCCGCTGCGGCCAGAAGTTTACCCGCATCGAAAGGCGTGGCCCCAGCGCGGAAGAACCCAAGGTCGACTTTTATGAACACACGCAATCTCGTGATGGCAGCCCGCCATTGCGCCAGCTCTTCAATGCTCGAAACGCTGACGGTCAGATCAAGCGCCTGAATGGTCGGCGCGGCCGCAGGCAGGGCACCTGGATAGAGCAGAATCTGCTGGGATACGCCTTCTTGGCGAATGGCGATTGCATCGAGCAGGGAAGCCACCGCGAAACCATCGACCCCCTCCTTGGCCAAAGCAGAAGCGACCGGCCCAGCGCCGCAGCCATATGCGTTGCGTTTCAGACAGGCATAGACCTTGACGTGGCAAGGCAGATGGCTGCGCAGTTGCCGGTAGTTGTGGCAAATGGCATCAAGCTCGATCTCGTACCAGCTGCCGCGTAATATTGCGGCGCTGGCCTGATCTGCAGCGCGTACGCCTGATAGGGGCACGGGAACGGTCCTCATGGTGCCACTTTCTGCGCTGCGGATATTTTTGCGGCTGCCCTGACGCGTGATCGGCTGTTGTTCTTGAGTCCGGCGCGTTGCTGATGCTTTGCCATATGCCTTTCCAATCGGCCAAAGACATGAACGATGAGGAATGTGAAGCCGAGATAGATCAGGGCCGCCGCTATGAAGACCTCGTAAGGAGAAAAGGTCTGCGCCACGATCTTGCGCGCCGTCCCGGTCATTTCCATGAGAGTGATGGTGCTGGCGAGAGAACTCGCCTTCAGCATCAAGACGACCTCATTGGCGTACGCCGGAAGGGCGAGCCGAAAGCCGGCAGGAAGAACGATCCGCCTGATGCGCAACGCGTAGGACATACCGAGTGCTTTTGCAGCTTCGATTTCACCAGAGGGAACCGCCCGAATTCCTCCACGCAAAATCTCTGTGGTATAGGCCCCATTGTTCAGGGAGAACGTGATGAGTGCGCACCAGTAAGGCTCTCTCAATATACTCCAGGCGGCGCTTGAGCGTATCCACTCCAGCTGGCCGGCGCCGTAGTAGATGAGAAATAGTTGTACCAGCAGAGGGGTGCCACGGAACACGAACGTGTAGAGGAGAATGGTATAGGAAAAAACGAAAGACGGCGATGTTCGCAACAGCGCAAGTGGAACCGCAATGAGAAGGCCGATCGCAACGGAAGCTGCCGTCAGTTGCGCCGTGAGCAGCATCCCTTCGAGAAGTAGTGGCAGAACGTCGACAATGAGATGCAGGTTCATGACAACACTCTCATTTGGCGAACCGCACGCCGCGATCGGAGCGTCGCTCAAGCCATGTCAGGCCGATCAGCGAAACGGAGGTGAACAACAGATAGAGACCGGCAGCGATCGAATAGAACGTCAGGGGGTCATGGGTTGACCCCGCAGCGATACTGGTCTTGCGCATCAGATCTTCAAGGCCGACCACGGAAATCAGCGCCGTATCCTTTAACAGTGTGAGCCAAAGGTTGCCGAGGCCAGGCAACGCGTAACGCCACATCTGCGGGAGAATCACCAGGTGCCACATCCAAAACTTCGACAGGCCAAGAGCCTGAGCCGCCTCAATCTGCCCTGAAGGTACTGCCTGAATCGCCGCTCTGAAGACTTCGGTCGCGTAGGCTCCAAAAACGATCGTCAGTGCAAATACGCCGGCGGCGAACGCATCGACCTCGACGTAGCGACCGAACATTGTCGTCAGCGCAACGGTGCCGCCAAAATACAGGATAAGAATAATGAGAAGTTCGGGAACACCGCGAACAAGCGTGGTGTAGCAGTCAGCGAGCCACCGGATGATCTGAACCCGGCTGCGTTTGGCCAAGGCTCCGCACAGACCGACGCCGATGCCGAGCACCAGGCTGGTGCATGCTGTGCGCAGTGTCGTGAATGCGCCAAGGGCGATTTGATCGCCAAAGCCTTGCAATTCCGTCACTGGCCGCGTTCCCCGAAATGTGCCGACAGGAACTGTTTGAACCGCGGTGAGGAAGGCTCACTGAAGAGCTTACCCGGATTGCCCTCCTCTTCGATCCGTCCCTGATGCAAAAATACGATGTGGTTGGATACCTGACGGGCAAATCCGAGTTCATGGGTAGCAATGAGCATCGTACGCCCTTCATCGGCGAGCGCGCGAATGACCTTCAAGACCTCCCCGACCAGTTCCGGGTCGAGCGCCGAGGTCGGTTCGTCAAAGAGAAGGATTTCCGGTTGCATTGCCAAAGCGCGCGCAATCGCCACCCTTTGTTGTTGCCCGCCGGAAAGATGGGCTGGATAATCGTTTCGTTTGTCGGCCAGGCCCACTTTTACGAGCAGCTCTTCTGCCCGCAGGCACGCCTCTCGTTTAGAAATGCCAAGAACATGGATCGGTGCTTCGATGATGTTCTCCAGAACGGTCTTGCACGACCAGAGGTTGAAGTGCTGGAAGACCATTCCCAGCCTGGCGCGCAAGGCGTTGACCGCTTGGTAGCCTGCAAGACTTCCGCCCTTCCTGACGCGTCTGCCGGAAATCCAGATTTCACCTTCCGTAGGCTCTTCCAGAAAATTCAGGCAACGCAAAAAAGTGCTTTTTCCCGACCCGCTGCTTCCCAGGATGGAGATGACATCGCCGCGCTGCGCGGTCATGGAAATCCCTTTGAGGACTTCGAGCGTACCAAAGCGCTTCTTCAGATTTTTGACGCGCAGCGGGGCGTTGATGTCAGAAATGAGGGGCTGAAATTGACCGTTGTCAGATTGCGTATGCACCGGAGACCCTCGTTTGCTTTTCGCGAAGATGCGACAGCCAGCGCGAGGGTGCTTGCAGTAAATTGATGCAGGTGCGGGATCTGATCAGTAAATCATTGTTGTGCTTTGCCCGGCCAGGTGCCGCGATAGGCCACGGGGGTCATACCCACTTCCCGGCGAAAGGCATTGGAAAAATGGCTCGAACTGGAGAAGCCACAGGACAGCGCGATATCGGTGACCGGCATCGAGGAATGGCGCAGAAAGTCCTTTGCCCGCTCGATCCTGCGCCGGATGATGAAAGCATAGGGCGGACAGCCAAGCGTTTGCCTGAACGCCCGGCAAAAGTGCGGAACGCTCAGGCCGGCAAGCTCGGCCAGTTGCAACAGCGACAAGTCCGCCGTGAGGTCATCATCAATTCTCTGAATCACCCGGTCAAGGTTCATCGGGGCGAGCCCGCCTTTGCGGACAGCGGCCGGATATCTTTGCCTGCGCATCAGCTGGGCGAAGATTGTGGCTGTATAGCTCTCCACAAGCATGGCGCTGAGAGGATTGCGGTCACGGATCTCTGCACCTATCCCGCGCGCTGCGTTCAGGATGATGGGATCCTCGAAGCCGAGATCCGGTGAGAGCGACGGCAGCAATCCGGATGGTACCCGGTCAAGAAGCTCTGCCACATGCGCCGGTTTGACCTGGATCGCCAGATAGGCCGCCGTCGAGGCGCCGGCTTCCCAGCCCCGCCAGCTGCATCCGGCGGGAACAAACAGGATTGCGCCGGGCTTTCGGGGTACAAATCCGGCGTTCCTGCCATCTATGAAGTATTGGCCACGCTCTGAGTTGCCCTGCACATTGAGAAGCACAACATGCCGGCTGGAGGTGATCGCCGTCTCCTCCTTGGCAAGCCCGCTGCGCCGGACAAGATCGGCCTCCACGCGATGCCATGACCTCTTGTCACGGGAAATTGTGCGGCAGTCACCGACCTTGAAGGCGGGTTGCGGCCCGGAGATCGCCATGTTCATCCCCGATCCTCATCGGATGCAGAACCTCTCCGCCCTGCCCCATATGTGTCCGGTGACGCGCCGTACGCTTTTTCTGTCTTCGGCAGCGGGCAGGCCATGGTGTCGCCGTGCAGAGCGGCGAATTCCTCGCCTAACGCGGTAATAAATGAGCATACGCGGCGGCGCGTGCGGGGAGGCAGCCGCATCACCCCTTCAATCAGCCGGCGCCCCTCGCTGCTTGCTATGAATGTGATCCGCTCGTCGACGGGAAGCGAGGCCACCTCGCCGCTTTGCTTCTCATTTCCAGGCAGACCTTCAAAGAAACGCCCGACGGGCACGCCGAGGAATGTCGCGATTTCAAACAGCATGGACGCACTGATGCGGTTCTTGCCGTTCTCATATTTTTGCAGTTGCTGGGGGCTTACCCGGATAGCGCGGGCGAGCGTAGCTTGCGTCACGTCGTATTGAACGCGCACGGCGACAACCTGACGCCCGACATAAAGATCAGCAGCATGCGGCACCTCGCCCGCGGACGCTTGCGGGTGAAGTAGGTGCGGCCGCCTTTCCATCAGCCGGACCTTCCGATGCTGCATCTGTCACTCTCCGTAGAATAAAAGACTCGCCGTGCGTCGCTACTGGAGACCGACTGAACCTTCGAGAGATCGGCGAATCGGCAACTGGGCAAGACTGCCAACCATCCAGCCATTCGGTTTAGCGAGGTTCATCCTGCAATCACATGCCGTCTTCATTGTCTTTGTCCTTCGGCGACAATTCCAAGGTAGGGCGCCATCAGTATTGGCCGTTCCTCGCTGCCCGTGCCCGCGCAGTGTCGAACCACATGCCCCTACCGCCACACCATTGCGATCGTGTGGCCCCCTCACACCAGGAAGGAGGAGGTCTCATAATGACTATTTTATATACTATCGTTTAAATTTCAATCTCTTTAGAGCGTGGAATACTCTGCTGACTCATGCTTTTTCGTGGCATGACGAACGACCCTCACGCTTTGCGCAAGCTAGTGGCTCTCAACATTCGTATAAGGCGAGTGGAGTTAGACATCACGCAAGAGGAGTTGGCTCACCGCGCAGAACTATCCCAGGCGTACCTGAGCGGAATCGAACGCAATAAACGCAGCCCGTCTATCGATACCATTCAAAGGATAGCCGATGCGCTAGGTATGCTAGCTCACGACTTACTTAGGCCCCGTGTGTAAACTGGTGTCTCAAAGTAAACAATCCAGAGAAGCACTCTCCCCGATATTCAGTGTCTCCGCAACAAACGCTGGGCTTTCTCTGAGTGTATCAGCGCTCCTGGCTCTTAGCTGATGCGAAAACACGCGATGGCTGTCGGATGGGCTGAGATTATCCACAGCACTTCTCTGCTTAATGCAGGTGCGGGATCTGATCAGTAAATCGTGGTTATGCCTTGCACGGCCAGGTGCCGCGATAGGCCACGGGGGTCATTCCCACTTCCCGGCGGAAGGAATTGGAAAAATGGCTCGAACTGGAGAAGCCACATGAGAGCGCGATATCGGTGACTGGCATCGAGGAATGGCGCAGAAAGTCCTTTGCCCGCTCGATCCTGCGCCGGATGATGAAAGCATAGGGCGGACAGCCAAGCGTTTGCCTGAACGCCCGGCAAAAGTGCGGAACGCTCAGGCCGGCAAGCTCGGCCAGTTGCAACAGCGACAAGTCCGCCGTGAGGTCATCATCAATTCTCTGAATCGGGGCGAGCCCGCCTTTGCGGACAGCGGCCGGATATCTTTGCCTGCGCATCAGCTGGGCGAAGATTGTGGCTGTATAGCTCTCCACCAGCATGGCGCTGAGAGGATTGCGGTCACGGATCTCTGCACCTATCCCGCGCGCTGCGTTGAGGATGATGGGATCCTCGAAGCCGAGATCCGGTGAGAGCGACGGCAGCGCCTCGAGCTGCCCCCCGGCAAGCAGCTCGGCCACATGTGCCGGGTTGACCAGGATTGCCAGATAGGCCGCCGTCGAGGCGCCGGCTTCCCAGCCCCGCCAGCTGCATCCGGCGGGAACAAACAGGATTGCGCCGGGTTTTCGGGGTGCAAACCCGGCGTTCCTGCCATCTATGAAGTATTGGCCACGCTCTGAGTTGCCCTGCACATTGAGAAGCACAACATGCCGGCTGGAGGTGATCGCCGTCTCCTCCTTGGCAAGCCCGCTGCGCCGGACAAGATCGGCCTCGAGGCGATGCCATGACCTCTTGTCACGGGAAATTGTGCGGCAGTCACCGACCTTGAAGGCGGGTTGCGGCCCGGAGATCGCCATGTTCATCCCCGATTCTCATCGGGTGCAGAACCTCTCCGCCCTGCCCCATATGTGTCCGGTGCCCCGCCGTACCCGTTTCTGTCTTCGGCAGCGGGCATGCCATGGCGTTCCCGTGCAGAGCGGTCAATTCCTCGCCTAAAGCGGCGATGAATGAGGATACGCGGCGGCGCGTGCGGGGAGGCAGCCGCATCACCCCTTCAATCAGCCGGCGCCCCTCGCTGCTTGCTATGAATGTGATCCGCTCGTCGACGGGAAGTGATGCCACCTCGCCTTCCGGCCTTGCATTGCCCGGCAGCCCTTCAAAGAAACGCCCGACGGGCACGCTGAGGAATGTCGCGATTTCAAACAGCATAGACGCACTGATACGGTTCTTGCCGTTCTCATATTTTTGCAGCTGCTGGGGACTTACCCGGATAGCGCGGGCGAGCGTAGCTTGCGTCACGTCGTATTGAAGGCGGACAACGACAACCTGACGCCCGACATACAGATCAGCAGCATGTGGGCATTCGCACATACGTGTTTGCGGGTAACGCGAGCGCGATGGCGTTTCTGGCTGCTGGACATTTCGGCGGAGCATCTATCAATCCCCGTGGAGCGAGTATGTCCCGGTACATCCGCGAGAGACTCACATAACTTTCGAATGATCGGCGGGTCCCAACCGTGCACGACAGCCCTGCGGCCCTTGGCTCCGGAAAGGCTGGATCCAACCGATCGGTTCCTGTTCCCCGAACATTCACGCTGCAATCACCACTGCCCAGTAATTTCGGCGTAACTTGGCGCGGACTTCATCTCTGGTGGCGAAGTAGTGCTCGATTCCGAAGCATCGTGAAGAAGGGTGCCGCCATAAAAAAGTTTCTGGCATGGGCAATTTGGCGAGGCGTGCGTCACACTAATCTGTCTCAAAGTCGAAATACATATTATAGTTGATAACACTATAGTGTATAATTTGCCACCCTTTTTGCATGGATATGCGCAAATTGGTTGGCCAAAACTTTTCGCGTCTGCGGAGAGAAAAAGGGCTCACCCAGGAGGAAATCGAAGAGCGGTCAGGCTTCAGCCAACAATATCTCAGCGGCCTTGAAAGAGGGCGGCGGAATCCAACCGTCATTACAATATACGAACTGGCGCAGGCGCTTGGAGTTGATTATTTAGAGTTGTTAGCGCCGTCCACGCGAAACAAATAGTTGGGGCTGAACACCCGAGGGTCTAGACATATCGGCTGTCGGATCTATGAGTGCTGACCATCCATCACGCTGACTATAAACGCATCTGCGGTTGCAGAATTCCAACAAAGGCACCTTCGTATCAATCCTGTATCGGCTTTCCGAACACGCTGCTTTATTATGCAAGTCCAAGGCGCGGGGAACAAGAAATGACGACCATTCCAGCTAATTTGCTTTCATCCAATTTTCTTATGTATCCTTTAGCCGCTCATCGTGACGGTCTGTGTATTTTTTATAGTGTGGCGCCGGATGCGATGATGCGCCGTTTCCGAGGTCCGTGCCGCTCACGGTCAGTTGGATTCCGTCATAAAACTTTGTCTTAGGTGACCAACTCAAAACTTTTTTTGCAAATGAAATATCGAGGCTTGCGATGTCAACATCCGTTGTACGCGCTTCTGAGTATTGGAGTTTGATCGTTTGATTTGTTGTCGCCTCGATTGTGCTTATCACGTCGAGCACAGACCGGACTTCACCGCTACCAACATTGACAATCAACCGCGGCGCTCCAGGTAAATTCACCGCTGCTTCGATAGCGTCGATTAGATCGTCGATATACAGGTAGTCACGAAGCGCGGCCCCGTTGCCGAATATCTTCACCGGAAGATTCTTGCGTTGATGGTCCAAGACGGCTGGGATCAGACCTTGCCCCTTACGAAATTCTTGACCTGGTCCGAATGGGTTGGCGACACGCAATATAATATATTCAAGACCATCTACATGACCATGCATCTGTATATATTTTTCGACAATAAGTTTGGTGAGGCCGTGAGAATTTATTGGGTTCGTCAGACTGGTCTCGGGTGTTGGCACTTGAGCGTCCGGTCCATAAACGGTGCCGCCTGATGAGAGGAATATGTAGCGCTTGATGCCCGCCTGAATGCAGCTTTGCAAGAACTGGACATGTGGCACGACGTTTTCGGCTATGTCGGCAATTGCATGGTCGTTCTTCATGCCGGGACTTGACGTGGATACCAATTGTATCACCGCATCTATATCCTGGAGCGTCGAAGCCATCTCAAGCGATTGCCTCAAATCGGCTTCGATAAATTCAACGCGATTTGCGAAAGATGCTGTAAAGACTGGATCGAACTTGCGCGAAACGGCTCTAATAAGCCGATCGTTATCCGCGAACCGACGAACGAGATGGCGGCCGATAAATCCGTTTGCTCCATAAATGCCAATCATCGAGTCACCCCAGCTATCAATTCTTTGTCACCAGCCTACCGAATTAACGTCAATGCATCTAGTCACGACACAACACTGCATTACGCCATTGCGGTTCAATCGCCTTCCCGGCGATGAAACCGAGAAAGCTTCTTCGGAGACCTCAAAACGGTGGAGGACTACATCGAGAAAGCGGATTTGCCTCACGCTAATTGACCTTCGTTTTTAAAACCGTTGCGGGTATTCTCGACAAGTGTCAATTGAGGTCGACTGGGTGAACGATCGGGTGGCCATGCGAGCTGAAAGGTGAAAATTCGTCTGGTTTTAACGCGAATGATTTAATTGATGCGGTGTGAAATTGCCAAAACAGAGAATGAAGTGAGGGATTGGAATGCCGGCGTCAAAGCTTGAGACTCCTCCTAAAGATGATGCCGAGGTCCAATATGCGAGTGAGCTGTTCGCAAACTTCGATTTAAACGCAGTCGCAAAGCTGTGGCTCATTTTCCTTGCCCTATACTTCCCCATGATGACTGTTCTCCCCTTGAACATTGATGCCGAGCGGATGGCAGTAAGTCAAAATTTTTCAATTTGGATTGGTCAAGGACGCTGGGCTAGCTATCTCTTTTCGACGTATCTATTACCGCCTCCGGTGATTCCGTATTTCTCGCTTGCGCTATTTGGCCTCGTCTCAGCTTGCGCATATTATTTGTTGCTCGACGCTTGCCGGCTCCCATTAACCGGCAGGGAGTTTATCGGCTTTTCTATTTTTTCTGGATTCCCGATCTGGAGCTTCCTGCTGGAATTTCCCACTAACAGCGCCCTTGCTGGAATAGCCCTGCTTCTCTGCAGCGTCTCCGTCTATCTTCTTTCCATTTACGTGAGTTCTAGCCAGAAGTTCAAATTTATATGCTGCTTATTTCAAATTGTAACCTTAACTTTTTCAATTGGAGTATATCAAACATTTGTATTCGTTTATTTGACGATGGTCCTGGCAGTAGCCCTGCTCAATCCACATTTCTCGGACCGTTCGCGTTTGTTTTATTTTCTTGCGCAGGCATCGATGGTTATGATTGTCTCCGTCATACTGTATTATGCGATGCAGAAAGTGAGTCTTTGGTATTTTAATTTTGAGACCGCCTATATTGGTTCATTCTTTCGTTTAGACTTGCTGCTAAGTGAGCCGCTTATGGTAGCAAAACGAACAATCTCCGAGTTATTTGCGATTTATACGGGGGCGTCTCGGATTTTTGGCACTGCAATAACGTGCGTATCGTTCATCATGCTTTTGGCTATTGTAAGAGTATTGCTTGAACGATCTCCTTTGGAAATTCTGTTATTTGCAGGGCTCCTTCTGGCGCCATTTGGAATGGCTGTCGTAGCAGGGGGCGCCTTACCGCATCGGGCACTCATAGGAGTGCCGACGGCCGTTTGGGCCGCCGCGATGGTGGCTACGCGTTTTCATAGTGCCCCTTTACGCCTTAGTGCAATCATAGCGGTCGCCATTTTAGGGTTTCAGTCCTCAGCTCTCTTGAGCCAGTATCAAGCTGAACGTCTCTTTGTTGCGGAATTCGATAGAAGCACGGCCGCACAGATATATAGTAGAATCGCAGCAATATCAGATGTTCAGGTAGACCAAGCAGTCGACTTCTATGGTCAACTCAGTGGACCGAAAGTTTATCCCGTAGGTCAAAGCTCCACCGCCTCGGCCTCGTTTTTCTCGTGGGATAATGGAAACCCATGGCGAATGCTCGACTATATGTCGCTGCTTGGCTACGCACATCTGAAACTTATTTCGAACAGTGAGCGAGAACGAATGAAACCCATTTTCGAGACAATGCCTTCTTGGCCCAGTAGTGGATCTGTCCGCAAACTGGGAAGTGTCGTCCTCATAAAATTGAGCAATGTGCCCGGATATTACGAACAGTAGGCGCAGAGAACAACTCTGCGCCTGGCTAACTGTCCATCAACCGGCTTACGATCGACAAAATTTTCCCGGATTCTACCGGCGCAAGAAAACGTGCTTGCCATGCGGACTTACATCAACGTATCGCTCAATTGAGCCATTTGATAATTGAGACGGGAATCACCTCTTTGACTCGTATTAAACCGAAAAAAACCATAGGGCATAGCGCCACCGATGCCAACTTTTGGAAGGAATGCGTATCCCCTGTTTCGTTGTGGCCTATCGACTTTCTGGCCCGAGAATCCGCTTGGCACGAACATGCCCCATTTGCGTCTTGGCTCATCGAGGCTCTCCGCCCGCGTACATTGGTGGAACTGGGAACACACGCAGGGTTTTCCTACTTCACCTTCTGTCAAGCCGTGCAGCGATTGGCCCTCCCCACAAATTGCTATGCCATCGATACATGGAAGGGGGATGTTCATACAGGTTGGTACGACGAGGATGTTTACAACTCCGTGCAGGAATATAATAACGCCAACTTCAGCAACTTTTCGACATTAATTAGATCAACCTTTGATCATGCTCTGCCGGATTTCAAAGACGGATCGATCGACTTGCTTCACATAGACGGCCGACACTTTTATGAAGACGTGAAGCATGATTTCGAAACCTGGCGTCCGAAACTGTCAGATCGCTCAGTCGTGCTCTTCCATGATACTAACGTTCATGATCAGGATTTTGGTGTATTCAAACTGTGGGACGAACTGCGCTCTACCAGACCTTCATTTACGTTTTTGCACGGGCACGGCCTGGGCGTCCTCGGGTTTGGGCAACACGTTTCAACCTCTTTGGACGCGTTGTTCCAATCAGCCAAGTCCGAAGGGGAACTAACGGCTGTAAGAAACGCCTACGCCCGGCTAGGCGCGGCCGTAGCGGCTGAATGGAAATTACTGGATCAGCGAGATGAGTTGCAAAGGATTCACACCGAACTAAGGCTCTCGCACGATGAGAATGAATCACGGAAGAAAGCTACCGAAGTCGCAGAGGCAACAGCGCGTCATCTTGCTGAAGAGCTGGACCAAACTAGGCTGCAGCTTGATACCGCACGCAAGCAGGTCGACGAGATTACCGATGCATTGAATGATCGTAATCACGCTTTATCGCGGCTGAATCGGCGCGCTAACGAACTCGAATCTAGAGTTTCACGGCGCGACAGTGAAATCCTGGCGATCCAGAGCTCCGCAAGCTGGCGAATGACCGCTCTCTATCGATTTTTGGGTAGAAAAATCAGACGACAATCGAGGCAGGCGGGGATCAGCAAAATCTTGAAATTAGCTGGCTCAGGCAACGATTATGCGGAATGGCTCAAGCGATACAAGGACCATATTAATTTCAGCCGGGGACAGGTACGTCAGCGATTGTCAGAAATTGGTGAAAGTCAAAAGATATCGATCATCATGCCCGTCTATAATCCAAACCTAGACTGGTTAGGTGAGGCAATAAACTCAGTGCTTGGCCAATCGTACAGCAATTGGGAGCTCTGCATCGCGGACGATGCATCGACTAATCCGCTGGTCCACAGCGAACTCATGAAGTATCAGAAAAAAGATCCTCGGATCAAGGTCATTCTACGTGAGAAGAACGGTCACATTTCAGCAGCATCGAATTCCGCGTTAATGCTCGCGAACGGTGATTGGATAGCGCTCCTCGATCAAGATGACCGCCTGGACCAGGACGCGCTCTTTCACATTTCCTTTGCTATATACTCAAACCCGCGCGCGGGTATTTTATACTCTGATGAGGACAAGTTCGACGCATCAGGCGCACGTTTTAGTCCGTACTTCAAAAGCGACTGGAATCCGGATCTATTTCTTTCACATAATATGATTAATCACTTGGGCGTATATCGAGCCGACCTTGTTAAAAACCTCGGAGGCTTTCGCGAGGGATTTGAAGGTTCGCAAGACTACGATTTGGCGCTTCGTTGTGTCGAGGAATTGGACTCAAATCAGATTGTCCACATACCACGTGTGCTTTATCACTGGCGAAGCCATGCAGATAGTACAGCCCAATCCGGCGGAAATAAGAATTATGCGTTATTAGCAGGGCAACGTGTATTAAATGAACATTTCAGCAGATGCGGCGTTAGCGCTTCGGTTGAACTGCTAGATTTTGGAATGTACCGTGCCCGCTATTCGCTACCCACAACTTTACCGCTCGTCAGTTTGATAATTCCCACCCGTAATGGGCTTTCTGTATTAAAAAAGTGCGTACAAAGTATATTAGATAAAACTGATTATAGTAACTATGAGATTATCATAGTTGATAATGGTTCCGACGATAGGGATACATTGGAATATCTACAAGCGATCACGGCCGATGATCGTGTTCGGGTGTCGCGAGACGAGCAACCGTTTAATTATTCCGCTATTAACAATAAAGCAATTAGAGAGGCAGCCGGTGAATATATCGGCCTCGTGAACAATGATGTGGAGATCATATCAGATTGCTGGTTGAGTGAGATGGTTAGTCTCGCGGCGCAGCCCGGTGTGGGTGCCGTCGGCGCGCGACTGTGGTATCCTGATGATACCTTGCAACACGGCGGCGTAATCATTGGTTTGGGCGGTGTAGCTGGTCACGCGCACCACAGACTACCTAAAGGTGACCCCGGTTATTTCGGGAGAGCAACTCTGATCCAGACTCTAAGCGCGGTTACGGCGGCCTGCCTTGTTATTCGCAAGCAAATCTATCAAGAAGTGGGAGGGCTGAACGAGGAACATTTGAAGGTAGCCTTCAATGACGTCGACTTCTGCCTAAGGGTACGCGAGGCAGGATACAGAAATGTTTGGACCCCATTTGCTGAATTGTATCACTACGAATCTGTCTCACGCGGATATGAGGACACACCAGAAAAACAAGAGAGATTTTCCGCGGAAGTCAAATACATGCAGGAACAGTGGGGCAATAAATTGCTGGAAGACCCTGCATATAGCCCAAATTTGACCTTGGCTCGACAGGACTTTTCGCTGGCTTGGCCGCCACGCATCTAAATGTGCTGCGCAGCCAACCGCATCGATTGACATCAAGTAAAGCTTTTATCCTCGGATTGGGAGATAAATGTCTTCTTGCCAACAACGAACTGGGGCGTGTTATTCAAACGGATATAGATTCGGCCCACATACTCGCCTATTACACCCACGCAGAATGTTTGGATACCGCCAATAAACAACACGGTTGCGATCGTTGACGCCCATCCCGGTTGAATCGCTGGATGAACCAAACGATCCAAGATTACCAGAATAAAAATTCCCATACTCATGACTGAAAGGAAAAAGCCCGCAAACGTGGCAATCCGCAAAGGGTAAATTGAAGAACCTGTTGCCATCTTTAGCCACAAGGAAAAAAGTTTGCGGAAATTGTAGTTGCTAGAACCATCCCAACGCTTTTGATGGTCTATTTCTATCGACACAATTGAATTGGTTGCTCCAACTATCAAGCCGTCAAGGTAGGTATAGGGTCCATCGTAGAGCAATATCGTGTCCGCTATGTCTTTGTTCATGGCCTTATACGATGATAGGTAAAGTCCTTTCGGCTTCTTCAGCATCCACGTGGCCATCCAATCGTTAAATTGACTGCCCCAACGTTTCCACGCAACGTGCTTGCGTCCACGATATTTGGTATAACACACGTCGTTGCCACTTTTCACCCTATCAGCTAGAACCAAAATAGCTTCAGGGGGATGTTGGAGGTCATCGTCCATTACGACAATAATTTCGCCTCTCGCGAAGCTAATACCCGCCATGGTTGCATTGTGTTGTCCGACATTTTTGCGTAAAGAGATCCCTCGCACAAACGGAAACTGTTGTGCTAGTCCCTCGATAACCTTCCAACTATCATCTGGGCTACAATCATTGGCCAGTATCAATTCGAACCCGTTGGCGTACTCGCTCGATTTTAGAACATCATGGATTTGTACAACCAGCTCCGGAAGCACGGTCATGCTTCGGTAAACTGGCACAACAATGGATAGCCGTATCACCATTTGATCAATGTTGTTCATCAGGCAGCCTTCGCGAATGTGATACCATGCATCGAACCATGGAAATTGGACGCTTGCCAAAAACACAGACGCCGCAAAAGGTCAAGACACTGCACGAGGCTGGTGTCATCGTGACCCAAGATTGGCTTGCGATAGCTCAAAGCCGATGCTAATCCCCTTAGGTTAACGTAGGTGAGCGAAATGTCCGAAGGTGATAAAACGAATCCCAGCGAGTTTGATGCTTATCGAACGAGTTATGCTGGCGCTGTAAATGACTCAATTGCCTTTTCGGGACTCAATGTGGACTTTTTTGCCAGAGCGAAGGCAGCCAGGCTCGTCGATCTATTACATAAGATGATCGGCGATCCTCGCGATCTGTCGATACTTGATGTCGGCTGTGGGGTCGGAACGTATCATTCTCTTCTCAGAGGTAAGGTTGGGCGAGTTTCCGGCGTTGACCCTTCCAATGAATGTATTGCGCAAGCGCGTATCAACAACCCAGACGTGGAATACAAAACATATGGTGGGGCACTGCTTCCTTATGATGATGGCGAGTTTGACGCTTCATTTGCCATATGTGTGATGCATCACGTTCCAGTGTCCAAATGGGCGCAGTTTTCGGCAGAATTGGCGCGTGTGACTCGTCCTGGCGGCGTAGTGGTGTTATTCGAGCACAATCCGTTCAATCCTCTAACGCGACGAGCGGTGTCGAATTGTCCTTTCGACGAGGATGCCGTATTACTCTCGAAGCGGACGGCGACAGGGTATTTTGCGAGAGCGGGCCTCCATGATGTCCAAGGAAAATATATCCTTACGATACCCTCCGTTAGAGGCTTCTTACGAACGGCCGACGACTCACTAGGTTTCATTCCTATAGGTGCTCAATACTATATCGTCGGTCGCCGGTGACGGGGAATACGGTAGAGGCGCCTGCTTGGCGTGAACGCTGGCGGCCGCTCATATTTATTGCTGTAGGCCTAGTGAACACAGGAGCTTTTTTTGTTCTGGCCAACCTTTTTACTTACGCAATAGGGTTCAGTCCGAAAATCGCGGCTTACATATCCTACGCCATTTTAATGCCCGTTTCTTTTTTCGGTCATCGTCGCATTACGTTCGGATCAAAAGGTACGATGTTATGGGAATGGGCCAAGTTTTGCGCCACCCAGGCCGCAAATGTTGGCATAATTGGTCTTGTTACCGAGGCTGCGGATAGTTTTCCCATTTTGGTTGGTTGGTTGTCTTTTGCTATTATCAGTATCATCATTCCCGCGCTGAATTTTATGATTTTCCATTTATGGGTGTTTTCCAAGAATAGCTCGAATTAGCTTATCCGATCGCTAATTCGACGTGCCATCATTCGTCTCCGGCTGTGATCGTCGACGGCTGATGGCATGGTGTTAGGTACGTCGTTACGTCAGAGATGGGGCACGGTGCATCATAAGCGTCCGGATGCTGCGCGACCGCCCTTTCCCTGGAAAGGATTGGACCGGAATCGGACCCGCCCGTGTTCCTGATCTATTTGCGCAGCGTATTCTTGTCGACACGGGCGGCCTGGGCGGCAAGGCCGCCGACTTCGACCGGAAGGAGTTGCGGGACCGACGACACTGATATCTGGCAAAGCCCTTACGCCACCGGAATAACTGACCGCTGTGGATGCCACTGTACGCGCGATCTCTGACACGCTTGCTCCCGGTTCCAGGCAGGCCGCAACCAGGGGTTCCTTCTCTTCCCGAGACCACCGCCGACGACGCACGACCGACGTGATCACCTCAATATATTGCGTCGTCATAGGAGTACTCCAAGTGTTACCACTAGGACTTCCAATGTTCAGCCTCACATCACAAGACAGCCGTCACCGTCGGGATACCAAAATCTTCGTCAACGCTATCTTGCTGTGACGATTATACTCGAAGCAACCGAGAGCGAAGGCGGTTGATCACAGTCTTAATAAGATCAACGGTTTTTATTTCAGTAATTGGTGGTTCCCGCATAGTCTCCAGCTCCATGCTTGCCTCAGATTCGACGAGACGTTCAGGGGCGATCGGTTCATGCTGTATCCAAGGTGTGTTTCTTCCCACATTTCTGTGAAAGTCGTGGGCAGAAATGCCTCTTTGGATTACCTCGTCTTGAGGCATTTCAAGTAGGATTTCGCTCCCCAGCTGGTTGAGCATTTTCTCGAGTGACCCACCGCGATAATCGAGCAGGTAGGTGGCGATTTCAAACTTCAAAGCTTTATCGTCCTGCAGCGAGGCCACGTTTGTAAAGCCAAAAGCGGAGTAGAAATTCTCAGCGGTGATGCATTTGAATAGGTTGACTAAGATCAAACGATGCTCGTTGATCGATCTATTGGACGTAGTTAGAGAAGGACGGCTTGTATTGTTTTCGTGGACACGAAAGCCAACGAGTTTTTCCGGCATCACTAAGATATCATAGTGCTGGAGTACTCTAAGCCACATATCCAGATCTGGGAGTTGCCTGTAAAAATTGTTATATGTGCCGACGTTCTCGTAAACTTCACGCCGAATGAGAACGGAAGGGTGGCAAAGACAGTTGCCATGCTCTGTAAGATCCTTAATCCACGTAAATCGAGAACGATTTGGCTGTTTGAATATTGGCTCAAAAGTCAAAAGGTCCGCTTCTGATAGTGAACGACTTGAGTCATCGATCCACTCAACGTCGGAGAAAACGGCACCTAGTTTTGTTCCACTTGCGAAGATTTCGAGCTGCCGCTCCAATTTATCTGGCACCCAAACGTCATCGGAATTGCATACGGCGATGAAGTCTCCTTCGCACATCGAAAGACCGATGTTCATGGCTTGGCATGCACCGACATTGGTTGCCAAAAATCGAGAAACGATTCGCTCGTCGTTGATGGATCTAATGACATCGGCCGAGTGATCAACCGAGGCGTCATCCACAATGACAACTTGGATCTCCCGATGAGTCTGGGCTAGGATACTATTTACCGTAGTCTCGATAAACTCCGCATGATTGTAGGATGGGATGAGTACGGAAATTATTGGCTTATCGTTCATTTTTTGCTCTGATAATAGCGGCATCGATGTACGGAGCGAAGGATCTGTCAACATTCTCTCTAAGCGCCAACAGGGAGTCCACAATACCAGAACGCTTCTCCTCTTGGCTCATTCTCGTCCAAGTCCCTTTCTCATGCAGTCTGTAGCTGGTGCAGGTGCGGGCCGCGAACAGCGCGCCGCCATTTGATGCCAGCGTCATGTTGAGCAGCCAATCATATCCGCCCTTAACATCGTTCTTGGCCAAGCTTTCTGAGAACCTGTTTGCTCGGTAGAAACAGTTGGAGAATGTGGCAATAGGATTGTTTGTAAGCATGTCCAGCAGTTGTATGACGCGATGCCTATTGATGGGCCAGCCGGGATGATGCCAACTCACGCCAGTTGCTTCGTCCTTGACCAAACAGGCCGTGAAACATATGCCGACCCCAGGATGAGCATCCATAAGGTTTTTCTGTAGTTCCATCTTCTCGGGCGCATGCCAGTAGTCGTCGCCTTCCAGAATGGCCGTGTAAGGCGTTTCAACGAACGATGCCAGTAAACGATAATGCGCCATTACCCCCAAGTTCGATGGGTTCTGTCGGACGGTAATATTTGGGAAATTGGACGCTGCTGCCCGCGCGATTTCGACAGTTTCATCTGACGAGCAATCATCGGAAACAATTACCCTACACGATTTGAAGATGGATTGATCCCGCACACTTTCAATGGCCTCTCTTATGTACGCGGCATGGTTGTAAGTTGGTATCAGGACGGTTATCATGTCGGTCATTTTAGAGCGGCCTTTAAGGACTCTGCTATGTACAACGCGGCTGCATCAGTGACCCCGCCGTGGAGCGGCAGCGTCAATACCTCGTTTGCTGCGCGCTGCGCATTTGGGAGGTCGAACTTGGTCTGTGTCATGTGGGCCGTATACGCCGGAATGTCGGACAACAGCGGATAGAAGTATTTCCGCGTGTAGATTCCGAGATCACGTAGCGCGAGGTAAACTTTGTCGCGAAGTGAAACCCCGTTTTCAACGGGCAGTCGGATAGCAAAATAATTTGTGGATCCGACTGTTCCAGGTCGTTGAGGGACGATCCGGATCTTGTTGTCTTCAGTGATACTGTCGCGGTAAATCTGGGATACCGCGCTGCGACGCGCACGCTCCTCGAACAGGGCGTTTAGATTGGCCAAACCAAACGCAGCGTTCAACTCGCTCATTTTACCATTGATACCGATGTCTGAAATCACGTCTTCAGACTTAATGCCGAAGTTCTTGAGGAGGCTCAGCTTCGTATCTATTTCGGAGGAGGATGTGACGACCGCGCCTCCTTCCCCTGTATTGAATTGTTTGGTCGCATGAAAGCTCATCGTCGTTGCATCACCATAGCTTACGATTGGGCGTCCATTATAGGTCGCGTCAAAAACGTGTGCACCATCGTAAAGCACGGGGATTTGATGATTGCGACTAATGGAGTCTAGCGCATCTACGTCACAAGGGCAGCCGTACACATGAACGCCTAAAATACCACTGACATCCTCGTCAATTGCTGCTGATACGGACTCCGGACTCAAAGTGAGATAGTCCTCCTCAACGTCCACCAAAACCGGATCGAGCCCAATCCAGATCAAAGCGCCCACGGTAGCGGCGAACGTAAAAGGGGTTGTGATAACTTTGTTTTTGAAGTTGAGCGCCTTGGCGGCTATTTCGATAGCCACGGTGCCATTTGTCATCAAATTCACATATCTGGTCCGAAGCAGCTCAGAAAGTCGTAATGCAAGATCGGCAGAGATTGGTCCGCCGTTAGACAGGCGGCGACTCTCGAGCGCTGGGCTGAGGTGGGAAACAAAGTCTTCAAGGGTTGGGACTATAGGTCGAGCGACATAGATGGGAGTATTTGACACCATCAATCCTTCTTTTTCGCGGGGACACCGATCACTGTGTAACCGTCAACTACGTCACCAACGACACATGCCGACGCGCCGACGGTGACGCGATTACCAATTCTCAATGGATTGCCGGACGTACCATTGCGCACTACAGAGCCCGCTCCCAGCCATACGTCGTCGCCGACGTCAACATGTCCGGCAATCGTTACGTTTGCCGCCAAAAACGAATTCGAACCAATTCGCACATCGTGCGAAATGACTGATCCAAAATTGACGATAACGTTGTCTGCTAGTCTTACTCCCGAAGAAACTACTGTGTTCGCAAATATTTGAGCCGCCCCGCATATTGTTGCGGATGGAGAAATCAAGGCACGGGAACTTATGAAAGAGCCGACTGTCAAACCGAGATCGCGAAGCTTTTTGAGAACAGTCTTACGGCCAGCAATATTCCCGATTGCAATGTACCAATTTGCATCAGGAAAACGTATGCGAGCATCATCACGAGAAAGTACAGGAGTGCTGTCGAGATCAAAACCGGATCTAAAATCATCGATAAATGCCAGAACGGATGCTCCCTCCGCCTGCAGTTGGAAGTGCAATTCACGGGCGTGACCGCCAGCACCATAGATAATAGCTTTGGAAATCATCATTCACACTCAAGTATGGTTGGGAGACTTCTAGATCGATCAATGTATGATGGCTAGTCTTTTATGACATATGCCTACAAATTAACCAGTAGGCCTGGCGTTCCATTCTGCGAAAATGTGCCAAGTGATTTTCGCAGATCGCGCACGACGGAGCCGAGAACCAGAGCGTGGTCGGATACAATCTGCGCGGCATGGTTTTTCTCAGGACAGTCCGATATTCGGCGCGCCATCATAGGCCCGTCTGCGGTGACCTAACCGATCTCATCCTCGATCTGATCGAGTAGCGGTGGCACTTGCGCGAGATAGTCAGTGTCCTGTTCCTGGGTGGCTTCTTCGAAGGGCCACTTTATAGCGTACCAATCGTTTAACCCATCAAAGGAATCTCATGAATGGACTGCTACGGCGCCCCTATCCCCAAATCACTCTCGATGAACATCGCAAAATTGAACGCTGGCACGCGGATAAGATCAGCGCTGACGTGATTAGGGAGAAACTCGGACGACATTGTTCGACGATCTCTCGAGAACTGTAGCGCAATTGCTTTGTTGTCCGCGCAAGTGGCCAATCGTCTGAATCTGGAAGGCGTCCGGAATGGAATGAGGCTCTGTCACGAAATGATCTACCGATTGCCTATTCGAAGGACGGTCAGGCAATTAAACTGTGGCATCGCATACCGGAGCGACGCGCCCGGCTGCGGGTGCATATGCCCGCGCCGCCACGGCCACCGATTCAGCCCGCATCCAAGCATTTTGCATTGGCTAGATATTGTGCGGTAACGTCAACAATCTGGGTGGCGCCGGGAGGCCGTCTGCCGCCGATGCTCCCCCACCCCGCGCCCTGTTCTATCGAGAACTCCGTCCATATCCTTCAGCGTCCTGGTCTTGCTCAGGCAATGATGGACGCTCTCACGCTCGTGCCGAAACTTCACTTCGGAGATGATGCCTGGTCGCCGACGGTCAATGCGGGGTACCTATACGAGTCCCATTTGCTGTACCTATGCTCTGCGCAAGCGCGACCTAACTGACTTGCTGTGCCCATCATGACATCTTCTCGAAGCGAACTGTTAGGTGGCCGCAGTCAGTATCACCTTGCTTGTCGACAAGGATGCTGAGATTGCCAGTTTCCTTTGGAAGTTCGACCTCAGTCGATCCGCCAGGGTTAATCTCCCCTTGCCAAATGGGAGTGTCATTGAATGTCAGCGACACGTCAGCGCCATCGCTCGCCAAGCAACTTGCCGACACTGTGTCGGAGATAGAAAGGACGACCCCGCCGTGCAAGTCGGTCAACGCAGGATCCATCGGGATAGTGGTAGAACTCGGCATTTTTAGGCCGGGGCGCATTAGAAGTGTCGTTTCATCCGCTGCCGGATAACTCGTGCCATACACGTCACCAAGCCTGTCCTGTCGCAACGCAAAGGGTAGAGCCATCGTTTTTTTGAACTGGGGCCAAAAGTCTTTGTGATAGGATGCGCCTAGCTCGTTGATGAGATTTACAACTTCGGGTTTTGTAACGGGCCGAGTACGGCGAAACAAATCTGCAGTCTGCCCGCCTGATAAATTATAGGTACCGAGTTTTTCGAATCCCGAGCCGATTCCAGTTTGTGAAAGGATCATCTCCGCGGGAATACTAAGGTGCTGCCAAGTCGGTGGAACAGTCCGTCGTCCGGGATCGGATCGAACTAGGGCATATTCTGCTCTCAGGTTGTCGGGGGTTATTAGGGTGACAGTCGGCGTATAAGACACATAGCTAACCCGCGGAAGTAGCGCAGGATCGAGTGCAACCAACATCGCATCTGCCATTTCAAAACTATAGCAAAAGCAGACAATTTTGGCGTTCGAATCTAGCATCCTGTCTAAGTCGCCTACCAGCCTTTCGTACTCGCTATAATTGTCCAGATGCAACGGGAAACTAGAGGATTT
Source organism: Candidatus Phyllobacterium onerii (assembly GCF_028331445.1). Classification (GTDB taxonomy): domain Bacteria; phylum Pseudomonadota; class Alphaproteobacteria; order Rhizobiales; family Rhizobiaceae; genus Phyllobacterium; species Phyllobacterium onerii. The sequence continues at coordinate 231,630 of NZ_JAQMHX010000002.1, forward strand.
TGGTACCAGTCCTTCAATATAATTCCCACCCTTGTTAAGTCCTGGGACGATGCTGAGAATGAACACGGCCAGGCCGGCCGCCACAAATGGGCCCATCCGAACTACTTCAGGTAGCCTTGTTAATTGCCGTCCTAGCCGCTCCGTTGCCACGACATAAGGTACCAAAAGCCAAGCGGCGATGGGAAGAAAATGGTGGAAGGCAAGCGTTTGGACACGAATAAACAATAAGAATGTTAAGGTCGCCGCGAGAGTGCAAAAGATGGCTCCCGGATTCAGCGTGATGAAAGATAAACCGACGCCTAAGACAATCGCGGAAATGAAATACCAGCCGAGAAATCCGGGGAATAACATCATGTGAGATTTAAAGTCAGTCTGCCAACCCGCGTGAAGTTCGGAGTAGTTGGTGGTCAGAATGCGCTCAACCAAATCAAATTGAATTAGCAACACTAAGACGGATGCTACTATACCTGCTAACCCTAGCAAGAAGGCCGCGGCCATTACGGCGCGTGGCATCGACTTGCCTTCTCGAAGTCGTTGGATCATCACAAATAGAAATGCGAGAGCCATAAATGATACAATGCTAAAAGCGTACCATCGTCGAAAAAGAAATGGCAAGTAAATAAGAATGCCTAAAAGTAAGGAATTGTAGAGCGCATTGCGCGATAAGAAGTTTGTGCGTAGCAGAACCAGGGTCGCCAATCCCAGTGGGATAAGGCCCACAATGTCTACCATTCCCCGCAAACTTGGCGTCCAAAATGGAATGTAAGTCAGCACCATTATAAATACTAGTACAGCATTGGCACGTGGAACTACTTGTTTTGAAAGTAATGAAAACACGAACGCCGCCGGCAGCAAGTATACAAGACAAATGCCAATTACGTATGCGGTACGAGTTTCTCCGCCGATTAGGTATACCGGGTAAAGGAGCACCGACGCCAATGGGTTATAGTCTAAAGTCTCAATCTCCCTCCCGAGCTGTGTTGGCCACCCATTTGCCCCTGAGCTAATCAGGTGTGCATAGGTTTTAAAATATTCCCAGTAGGCACCGTAATCCCAAACGTATGCCGGATTTTCAAAGTGAACATAGGCGGCAACGAACGCGGAGATAAGAGGCGCGGCCATAGCCACCGCGATGATCAACCACCGCGTCTGCGGGTCGTTTGAGCGTTTAAATCGCACTTTTTTGAATTCCAATTGCATTTTGATTCTCGGATTTGCTGACGGGGATAAAAGAAACTTTCCTTAATAAAAATCAAGTCAACATGTCCATGGTTGGTCCGAGCCGTTTACTTCTCTGGTCCGGGCTGGAGGCCCAGTAGTACGCGTCCATTAGCGGTAAGTTGCTGAAATTTTTTGTTGGGGTGATCTGCGGGTAAAGTCCGGGATTTCAAGTGCACTGTGCGATCAAGTCACTGCTCTCAAAGAAAAACTCGCAACCGCAGCAGCGACAATGCTAAGAACGCACCGTCCTGGCAAGCATATTCGATCTTTTCGCCGAACACCGGCGCGGATTGAAAGCTATGCCGCAGTGACTGCACGCGCACTGCGAGGTGCTGAGCCAAGTGACACGGGGCATGTGCAGCCACACACGGCGACTACGGTGGAACTGACTGGACGCCTTAGGACGGCTAGCCGATCGCCTCAGTTCGAGCGTTTCGAGCCTGTATGGGACGTAGACAAAAAAGTCTTAATATGGCGGTAGAGTTGCAGTGATATGGTGCTGGCCTTATGAGGAAGAACTATATGGAGTGAGATTTTTATTTCCGTATTTTGGCTACGACATTTCCTAGAGCTCTTAGCGGGCTGGTGATACGCCAAGATGTAGACTTACGTAGGGATTCAAAGGCATTTTGCAAATTCGCAATTTCTTGACTGTGCCGGCGCTCCATGTGTTCCTTGTCCCACTGGGCCGACGATATAATTCTAGAGGTTTCCTCGCGCAGCAAATACACTGTTTTTTCCGCATCATCCTTGACGGACTTGATTGCCTGGGCTGCATCATTCTTAACGTTTTGAATTGCCAATCCCGCTTGGCCGTTGGCCACTTCGATCTGCAACGCATGCTCTTTCTTTTGTTGGATTGAACGAGATTCAGAAGCCCATCGATCGCCGGCAAACTCGAACCGGGTCCGAAACTCATCGGTATCGGCATCGTTCAATGCAAACAATTGGCGTAGCGTTTCCGGCAAGGCGGTGCCGAGCGCTAAAACACCCAAGCCATGACTATGGAGGAATTCGAAACCGGGATAACGTTGCGTTACCTCATCCCAGAACTTCCAAACGCCAAATCCCTCAAAATGAGCATTGGTGTCATGGAAGAGCACAACACCGCGATCTGATAGTTTCGGGCGCCAGGTTTCGAAATCGTGGGATACTGCCTCATAGGTATGAAACCCATCGATGTGCAGCAAATCGATTGATCCGTCGTCAAACTGGTTGACTGCCTCGTCGAATGTCGAGCGGAGCATGGTCGAAAACGTCTTAAAAGTTGCGTCATGGTATTCTCGAAGGTGCCAAAAGACGTCTTCTGAATACTTACCGGCGTGTTCGTCGCCTTCCCAAGTATCTATGGCGAAGCATTTCGTTCCGAGGTTTTCTCGCACAACAGCATTGCAAAACGCCGCGTACGAAACGCCAGCATGCGTCCCAAGCTCAACAATCACCCTGGGCTTGGTGACGGCAACAATCCAGTGGGCGAAGGGCACATGACCGAACCATGTGCTTGGCCGGTCAATCAACTCCGCATCCCAGAAAATCGGTGCAGCGCTTTTTGCGAGCACATCCTGCACAGCACTTCCGCTTGTATTTATCTCCGCCACCCTCGTACTGGAGTTTTGCATACGGCCCTCTTTCCTGTTTTCTCAGGAGTGAATACTGTGGTCCAGTCCTGGTCAAGATGTTTCCCGACGTCTATAGAACCGCGTGTGACTTCCTTTAGTGCGGCATTGACAGGTCCCAGGAGCCGACGACGACCGAACCAATACTGACGGTTCGGATCTCTATTTATCGAACAAGCGACAGAGAGAGTGGTCAACCGAACTTTGTTCGCTGATACGCACGTGCTTTCGGCAACTGGCTGCGCCCCCTAGTCGCGGTCTTTTTGGTGGGCTTATCGACAAACTGGATGGCGAACCATGTCGACATTTACGAATTGCCTGATATGACCGATTGCTTTTGTTACGCGATAGCCATGCAATGCGCGGCCAAAAGGCTGGCTAGTATATCAACTTCTCCTCGCATCAGACGGCGAGCGGCTTTCCTTCCGGAACCTCCCACGGTGAGGTCAGGTCAACTCGATTGAAAACAAAGCGTGGTTCATGCCGGACTTCAGGCAGCAACACTGGTGACGGACCTCCAGTGTGCAACTCCGCTGCGATGGAGTGAATTGCCGTGGCGGCGCGTCTTGTAAGGCGGAAAGCGATTGCGGACCGCGGAGACAGCCGAGAGGAACGTTGAGGCTCCCGAAATACTTCCATCTCCCGCTCCGGCTGTCGCAGCGGGAGATGTGGGTTCGCGCGCGCTAGTCCCTTCTTTTTCAGCAGACGAACAGCAAGCGTTTGGTTGCCTCGATATCGGCGGTTGTGAATGATTTTGTCGAGCACGTAACCATCCCGATCGTCCGCTCGCCAGAGCTTCCCGCGACGATGGTGCATTCCTACAAACTGACGAAATGCTTCGAGTCCCCAAGTGCACTGTAGCGCCCTGGGCATTGATGCGATAATGAACTTTATTGTGTAAGCTTGGGTGTTGATCAAACCAAATGAAGAATCATCTACTTATTGCTGGAACAGGTCGCGCTGGAACAAGCCTTCTTGTAAAATATCTGACAGAGTTAGGACTCGAAACACACGTATCTGTTAGCGATGTTGTGGGTTGGAGTGACGACGCTAACGCAGGGCTAGAAGATAAGGTTTTGCACGGGAACGGGAAGGAACCTTATGTCATCAAATCCCCGTGGCTATTTCAGTCTATCGATGAAATTTTGGCGAGCGGTGATGTCAAAATTGACGGTGTGATAATCCCAGTTAGGGATTTGTCCGAGGCAGCAAGCAGCAGAACCATCCTCGAACTACAGAACATACACAATCAATACCAGTGGTTTACTGAGGAAATGGCTCCGTGGCAGGCATGGGGAACAACGCCTGGGGGGACAGTGTATTCCCTGAACCCACTCGACCAGGCGCGTTTGCTTGCAGTTGGATTTCATCACCTAGTGGAAAGGCTGGTAAAGGCGGAAGTGCCAATTTATTTGGTGGCCTTTCCTCGATTTGCTGAGGACCCTGAATATCTTTATCGCGCTCTCAACGGATGCTTGCCTTCATCCGTCACCAAAGAAGCTGCGATTGCCGCGCACAACAAGCTCGTAGATCGGAAAAAAGTGAGGGTAAAAAAGGAGATTGGCGGCGAATTTTTAGCATCACCAGAACACCCGCCGTCGCTCGAAAAAGCCGATAATGCGGCACTTAGGCGTGAACTGGTAAAAAGCAGAGCAGCAAATGCCGCAACGGAAGAAATGCTTAGTCAGGCTATAACGGCGAAGCAATCTGCCGCAACTGAAGTCATGGCCCTTCAGACACAACTGATGGATGCGCAAAACGCGTTGGCAAACATGTCTGAAACAATCTCGCTGCAACACTCCGAAATTAGAGGCTGCGACGAAAGAATTGATATGCTTTATTCCAGCACTTCATGGCGCATGACTAGCCCGTTGCGAAGTATAGTAAATGCGATGCGGGGTGTGTTAAGGTTTCGAGGAGTTGCGCCAGGCAATGAGCCAATCAGACTAGCGCGCCGAGAATAGGATTTCTCCCAAATTGACGTTGCAGCGAGAGACGTTCGAATTGTTCGCCTATGCTGGTATCGGCATTGCAATTGCGGTGCTTCCGCTATTCTTGGTTCTCGCGTTTCTAATACAGCAACCATCAATGCGGCGGTATAGTTATGAGCCGTCGACATGGTCCACAGCCACTCTAGGTTTCGCGATGGCTGGTGCTTTGTTCTTTTTAACATGTATCCAAGCCACGCCAGCACGCATCGCCTGCGTGGTGGCGCTTGCGGTGCCATTTCTATTACTTCTCCTAGTTCCCGGTGAGCGGCACCGATCCGTTTTGTGCGCCGCGATACTCGCAGCGTTTACTGCTATCGCGTTCGTGCTCAACTTTTCGTCCGGTCCCTATGAACCGGATCCGACCAACACGACTGGCATCAAGTTCTTTGAAAGCGGTTGGTATCATTGGAGCGCTTACCTGGCCCCGGCAAAAAGCCTTGGTGCGGGGCTAGTCATCTACAGAGACTTCCCTTCCCAATACGGACTCGTGCCACCCCTGCTCATGGCAGCTGCGTCGAAAATGGGATGGGTCGCTGGCACGTTCTATGTCTTCGGCGTGCTTCAGTTCTTATTTTGGTTAAGTCTCACCTGCACAGCCCTGGTCGTTGTCAGGCGGGCTAGGGATTACAACCCTTTGATTTGGTTGGCCGCGCTATCAACGGTGCTTGCTACGTGCTTCTTTTGGGCCGGTGGGCCGAGCTTCGCGAATATAACCCCGTCGCTGGGAGGCATCAGATATTTTCCTGTTGCGGTGCTGGCTGCCGCAATAGTCCTAAAAAGCCCCAGTTGGCTGCTTCATATCCTTTGGGCCATCGGAGCGCTGTGGTCTATTGAATCGCTATTCATGGTGTCCTTCGTTTGGTGGCCGCAGTGCATCCTCATCAATCTACCGCGCGGCGGCACACCATCGGCGATCCTCTGGAGTTTTATCCGATCTGCATTAGTGCTGATTGGGGTCGCCCTTGCCACACTCGTGATGGCCCTGGCGTTATACTTGGCTCTATACGGAGTGTTACCAGACCCGAACATGTTGTTTTCGTTCGGCATAAACCCGCCAGGGGCGTTGCAGTCAACCCAATTGGTCCAATTCTCGTCGTTGTCTTATCACTGACGTTCGCGATCTACACGCTCGTTTCCATATATAGACGGACGGGACTGGACCGCGAGTTTCAGAACCTCTTTTGCGTCATCTTGTTGAGCTATGGGGCCATGATTTACTATATAGGCCGCAGTCACGATGCCAACGTCCTGTCACTCTTCCCATACTATGCATTGATCTTGATCTACCTGGCGCTCAATGCCACGGCGACAATCATTCGCGTATGGACGGCGAGCACGTTGGCGCTGTGGATTAGCTGGGTTTTGGTTGCTCAGTTCGCGCCGAGCCCGAACCGCTATGACAATATATTGACCTTTAACGGTGGAAACCTCGACAGGGTCATGACCGACTATTTCGAGAATCCGACCAAAACAGATCGCGGCAAGGCGATAGACTACATCACAAAAACATATGGCGAGGGGGTTACCGCCTTCGATGTGATTGCGGACATTGTTATAACTGAACCGCAAACGCAGTGGACTTCCTACACGAACTTCACCAGCTTCTATTTCCTGCCAACCGAGACACTAAGGCTTACCGTGCACCGCGCAAAAGAGCGGTTGATGCAAAATGGATGGGTTATCATTTCTAACAATGATCCGACGATGTCGGCATCTGTACTCGATCTTTTTGCAGCCGATTACGATATTATCGAAACCAAGAGTTTTGGAACGTATAAAGGTTATCGTTTTTCTCCCAAACCCTAAGATCGCCGCCACACCTCCCGTTATGTTATCGAACGAGGAGGAGTGCATATCGTACGGCGTAGACTTGTCCATTGAGCCGTTTGAGGACGAGCAATCCTTTCCTTGGGCACACGAAGTAAACCGGCGGTCGGGACTCCTTACTCTGACCGAGCTTGGATGGGAATGACTGTTGCTACTAGCTCTGTGGATCAAGTAGGACGCTTTAGTTTTCAGTGGCTCGCGCTTGAGAAACTAACGTTCCTCGAACGTTTTAAGCGAGGAGCTTGCTTCAGCCATCTGAGGATTTGGGCGTCATTGGATGAGAGAAATGTCCCACGTGCAACGCCGCTTCTTGAGTATGAAGCCAAGCCGACGCAGCGTCAGAGCTAGGCAGCGCGCAGCTGACATGTCCCGCAAGCATGAACGATACGGACATTCGCGACCTCTGGCCCTGCGTTGGCAGCATCAACCAGTGCGCGAACATGTGAAGCATCTGCCCGTAACGACGGACGACACCGATGAACTCTTCGATGTCATGTCCCCTGAGAATGAACACTGGCAATCCCGTTGACTTACGGAACTTTGGGGCACCGAATGAATCGCGGTCCTGACCAGCGTGATAAAGCTCATGTTCAATCAGCGCGCAGCTCGCAGCGACGGCGGCCGGGGCTGCGGCAGGTGCAGTGGCAGGCGGGGCTGCCGGCGGGCTTATCGGCTTGCTGACGAGTGCCGGAGTGGATGAAGATGAAGCCCATGTTTATGCAGAAGGTGTTCGCCGGATCGCGCCAAAATGTATCGCCCGCTTTAAGCGAAATCTAATAGAGGCCTACGCAGCAGAAGCCGGCCGCGTAGGCCTGATTTTAGGTTTTCTGCGGAATTGGTTAGGACGGGTCCGGCGCATTCCGAACGCGCAATCGTGATTGGTTGCAGGAGCCGGATTGGGAACCGACGGCATGAGCCGAGCGCTACCGAATGCGCCATCCTACGAAACTGATTTTGGAGAATAAACCTCCATGTGCCGCAAGCTATCTGCTTGGGCTGGGTTTATGCGCAAGCTTCTCGTCACCGCCAATGCGCTCGTCAAAGCCGATCGCATGTGGCGCGAAAAACATGCTTGATCACAAGGGAAACTAATCGCGCTCTACCTATCATGAAAAGAACCTCAATTGAGAGCCTTAAATCACCGCCTCGAAGAGCTTCGAACATTTCTTCGAAAGCATCGACGCGCTGCTGTGACAGAAGGCGAACATCGGCTTCTGTCGAGTTCCTACGCTGCCCATAAACCGCAGAACTGTGAGTGGATCGCGTTGGTCACCGGATCGAACGAGAACCACAATACGAGCGTCCGCCATCGACGAAATGCATTTTCCGCGCGGGGCGATGCGACACCGGAATGGGTCCATTTTGAAGGAAAGCTACTAATGCATAATTTTCTCGAGTCAAAATCGATTTTAGGGTAAAATTACGCAGCGTATTTAAAGGTAGCGTCCTTGCGCGCCGTATTCGACGCAGGATGCTGCAGAGGAATGATAGCCAATGGAAAGGTTAGCAATCTTTGCCCTGTCGCTGGTGACGGCGCTGACGAGCGTCCCGGCGGCCATGGCGTTTCCCACCGTTGCCGTGCCGAAGATCGAAGTCGAAGAGGCGCAGCCGGTCCAGTACAGGCGTTACCGCGGCGGTTACAACCGTGGATACTGGGGCGGCTATCGAGGCTACCGCGGGCACAGATACTACAATGGTAACGACGATTGGGCTTGGGCACTGGGCGGGCTCGCGACTGGCGTAATCATCGGCGGATTGCTGGCACAGCCGAGGTATTATGGCCCCAGCTACTACGATGAGGGCTACTACGGGTCGACCTATTACCGTCCGCGCTACTACGCGCCACGCAATTACCGCCGGGTCTATTATGGCGGTACACATACGCGCTGGTGCTATGCGCGCTACCGGTCCTATAGGGCTTACGACAACACGTTCCAGCCCTACTACGGTCCGCGACGGCCGTGCGTCTCGTCCTATTATTGATTGCGAGCGTAGTTGGCGAGCCACCTGGCGCTTTTCCCCGACGCGCAGGCTACCGGATTCTTCGGCTTCTCCTCAAACGGCTGCGCATATTTCCCCATTGTGCATGATGAATGCCACATTTTTCTGACAGCACTCATGGTGAGACAAAGTGGAGCGGCCATGAAGCGCAAGTGCAAATCCCCGGAGAGCCCCTTAGACCAACACACTGTGCAAGAGCTGGAACTTCAGGAGCGTCTGATTATCAAGTACATGAAAGAGGGCATGACGCGCGAGGAAGCGGCAATGCATGCGCCCGCCGAATTGCGGGAGAAAATGGATCGGGGCTGAGACTGTTCCATATCTCATGCGGCTTAAGCCTTTGCAGAACTACTAGTCGATTTCTGAAGAGCCTGCCGGTGGCGGCTGCTGAGGCTCGGTTAGATATGGCAGCTTATCCGCCGCTGGCGTGCCTGCCAGTTTAAGGAGTGCCACCATTACCGCTGTAAAATTGGCATTATTGCCCAAGGCAGCACGTGGATTCGCTGCAAGGCCAAACAACGCCACTGTGTTGGCATCTTCAACCGCGAACGAACCGTCAAAGAGACCAATTCGCAAGCTGCGTCCATTATGTAGAACGAATACCTTCTTAATGTTCCAATGGGTCATCAAGCCAAAATTCGCTGTTCAGTCCTTGTGGTTCCAATCGATCCGCAAAATGACCAGGGCGATTGTACTCACAGCGAGAATCCCGGCGAATACCAGAAATATTGTAGAGGGGTATATCCCACCGGAAAACACTGCCCCGATTCCGAAAAGGACCAAACCGAGCAACATCCCGGTACAATGCAAAGCGCCTTTTGCCCGCCCCAAGGTCGATCGTGGAACGCTCGATTGAAGCGTGACCTCAACGGCAACCCTGCCCAGATTATAGAGTACGCCAAGTACAGCAAATACGAGTGGCGCCCACGGCAGATCTACCATTTTCAAAGCCGCAAACGAGAAAGCGGTAAGGGCGACGATGATCAATTGCAAGATCGGAACCTCTATGATCCGGACCAGCGGTATAAGAAGTATAGCACCCAGAATGGAACCAGCGGACCAAGCGCTTTCAAGCTGTCCAAAATCTATTGCGCTGCCTTTAAGTTCTTCAAACACGAAGCTCGGGCCAATAACGCTTACCAACATGCCCCCGAGGTACAGAAGTGCGTAAATGGCGCCGAGTCGAAGCAGATGGCGGTCGATAAGCAGTTCTGACTCGTTTGTATTTCGTGCATCCTGAAGGGAGAGCGGTTCTCGTCGGACGAGACACATGCAGCATACAGATATCGCAAAAGCCGCGGCTATTGCTGCGAGCGTAAACGTCGGGGTCCAGACGTAGAGCAAGACACCAGTGAGCGCTGCTGCCACCAAACTTCCTGATTGCGTCAAGAAGCACGCGATGCAGTTTGCTGTCGACAGCGGGAAGCCAGCGCCAACGGATGGTATCATTGACTGAGACGCCGTAAGCGCAATCCGGTCGAACGCCGCGAACGGAATTGTCGACAGCCAGATCGCCCAACGCAAATCCGGCGCTAGCATGATTGCCCCCAGAGCCAACGCGGCTAAGAAGCGAACGAAGTCGGCTATCAAACAGAGAGCGCGTCGATCGTAGCGATCAGACATCCATCCTGCGAGCGGGCTCGCGATCAATTCTGTCATGCTTAAAGATGCGAAAAACACCGCCACGGCTGATACGCCGCATCCCGAAACAACGAGAATCCAGGCGCAAGCAAAGTTGTACGCGTTGCGCCCTACGGCCGAAGCAAACGTGCTCGCGAGGTACCAGTTGAACGAACACGATCCATGGACTGCAACGGAACAGGATCGGGGCATTTGGCAGCTTTCGGGAAATGGCTATGCAAGCATCAACGGCAATTTCCGGCGGTCATGCTTTCTGATTTGTGCCGGACTTTCAAAATCGTGCCAAAAAATCTTGGACATGCGCATCAACTGCGCCACCGGCGGCGGAACTCGGAGGGGCCGGTGCCTAAGGCTTGTTTGAAGGCAACGGTAAAGTGACTTGAACTCGCAAATCCGCATCCCAGTGCAATGTCGGTCGCCGAAAGATCGGTGGTACGAAGGAGATCGACTGCACGTTTCAACCGATGTTCTGCAACGTATGAATGAGGCGTTTTGCCTGTAGATTGCTTGAACGCGCGAAAAAAGTGCCGTCGACTTACGCCAATTTCTCGAACAAGTTCCTCCAGGCTCGGCGGGTTCGCCGGTCGGCTCTCGATGATGGCGTTTATACGCTTGAGATTGAGCGGTGTGAGACCACCTTTGGCTGGCTCCAAACCAACGCCGTTGAGTCTGAGTAACTGTACGAACAGTTGGACGGCTTGGCTTTCAGCCATAGTAACACTGATTGGATCGGGATTATGGAGCTCCGCCGCGATCCTTTGAAGTGCGTCCTCGATCATGTTGTCGCGAAACCCGATGGCCGGCTTCAACCCCACCAGGTGCTTGGAACCGAGGGCTTCCTCAATGAACGTGGTATCGACGGAGACGAATAAATACGAACCGGTGGCGTCTCCTTCGTCCCATCCAGTCCATTCACGGTGAGCAGGTACGAAAACGACGGAGCCCGGACGGCGGGGAGTGAAACCAACGGAACGGCCCTCAACGAAATCCTCACCAGACCGTGCCCCGCCTTTCAGGTTTATCAAAAACGAGTGCTGGTCAGGCGCAATGCGCGTCTCCTGACGTGCCAACCCCGTTCTCTTAACGATGTGCGCTCGAACCATACCCCAGTTAATATGTTGATGGACGAGGGTGCTGTGATCCGATCGACGGACCTCATCAGGTTGAAAGTCATATGTCTCCGTCAAAGAGGCAATCCCTTCCAAGTTAACTAGTCACAACGAGTTATAGATGAATCTTGGGTTGCCAAACAATCCGCGATCAACCCAGGGTTGGTCGATGATGGCACTTTCATGAAAAAACGGCATGGCGGTGAAAGCGCGTTGTCGAGCAGCCGTCTACCAACTATCGGACGACGCGCTGGCGGCAGATCGGCACTAGACCGCAGAATACCCTCTTACAGTCCGGCGGCATCGTACCTTGGGGTGCAATCATGGAGGTGTACGACGATGCAAGCTTTCACAGACTTTATCGCCGAATGCGACCGCGGCCCGCGTTTGAACAAACTCGCCGGATTCTTTGCGGAGACCGCGGCCGGCAAGGGTGGAATGCCCATTCGCAAACCCGCCGTTGATACGCGGCTTCTGCCATATGACACACTCCTTCATCGGTTTGTCGAACTGCATTCGCGCCGCCAAGGTTTCTTCGACCAACACTATCACAGTAGCATTCCGTACCGCCTGGAGGAGGAATGCCGTATGGCGCACGCACTCCTGCGATACAGTCAATTGAACACGAATGACGTGTTGCTCTACAGTCTTGGCACTGCCGAAGGCACAATGGCTCGCACGCTATCCGAAATGAGCCGGGGGAGTATCCGATCCTTGTCGTGCAGCCCGAACGAGGAGAACTACAAGTGCTTTATGGCTTTTGGTGAGCCCACTTACGCCAGCTTTTTCCTGGGTCCCTTTCATCGGTTGACCAAGGAGCATCTCCATTCCGACAAAAAGCTTGAACCGTTTTCGGAAGGGTTCGACTTCATCCTGGAAGACACCACGTTTCAGATGTATTCACCCAATCGGCAAAAGCAGATCGAGTTTGTCGCTCAACATCTCAAGGCTGACGGCATCCTCTTGCTCTTGGAGAAGTTCCGGGCCGTTGATCCCGAAGACTACCAGGGACGTGAATCTCAAAAGGACTTTGGCTTCAAGACACATTACTTCGGCTCCAAGGAGATAGCGCGGAAGACGAAACTCGTGCTCACAACAATGCACGACGGCCAAGTTACCTTGGCAGAGATGGCGAGCGCCATATACGCACAATTTAGCCACTGCATCGTCACATGGAACAGCGGAAACTTCTATGGTCTGGCGGCCAGCAACAGCAGGGAGAATCTTCGGCGTTATCTATCCTTGATGGTTTATCCTGCGATACCTCTCGAATACGTCTATGAGCCGGAGCCATACACCGACCTCGCAAGGTGGGTGAGAACCTGATGATCAGGCTCCGGTTTGAACCCCTATCCATCATTCTGGTCAGTAGCAGTCACACGCTTGAGGAAACAGGCATGCAGGCGATATCCCGCAAAGCGCCAGCAAGAATATCGGAAAAGTGCATGGATCAGGAGCTTTGGGCAATTTTGGATCGGCATGCTCGCCTATCGACATCTATTCAAGCGTTTCAAACGAAAGTGCCCGCAGCAAGCGAGGCAAGACAAATCCTCGCGATAAAAATTCTTGAAGAACAGTTCCTCCGCAAGCAGCTGATTGACATTCGCCCGTCTACAAACCACGGAGCCCAATCGAAATTGATATATCTTAGTCTAATGCTAGCAAAGACCCGAACCTCCATGAATGAAAGTACCATGGCGCGAGTCATGAGATCGGTGGAACGTTTTCTTTAACCGCAACGCTGCGAACCGCCTCGCCTAAGTCTCGTCCACCTTTGCCTGGAGAACTGCAACAGTCTCAAGCAGCGTTGTGACGGAAGCCATAGTTTCTGCAGGAAGATCCTCCAGCAATTTCATTATCCGGAATCTGCGTTCAGCTTCCACTTCCGACTTACCCCACAAGTGAGGTGCCGTGCTGAACAGCATGGAAAGTGGTGATGCGCCAAGGACTTCGCTGAGGTGGATCAGTCGGCTGACGGTCATTTTAGAGGAGTTTCGTTCATAGCGTCCGTACACCTGTTCGCTCAGCCCGACGAGTATCGCTATGTCCGCCCTGCTAAGACCTTGTTTTTGACGACAGCGCCGCAGTGCTTCGCCGAGCCTGTCATCCAGTTCTCCAAATATCGCGATACCGTCGAAACCTGGTCTTCTGTAAACCGGTTTTTCATTGTCGGGATCAGTGGTTTGCACCAGTTTCAATTCCGCGATGTGCTCTTTTAAATCCTTAGTCATTTCCCCCAATCACCAAAACGTTGCGCTTATGTCATACATCACGACGCCGCTCAAATGCTATGCATTTCATTCAAGTAGGCGCTATCCATCAAGGTAGTCCATACGTTTAGCGGTCGGGATCATCTGTCATTTTCGCAAGTTGAACCAGAACCGGGTGAGTTGACCTGAGATGTCCTCCTTCATATCGAAATAATATGGATCGCGCCGCAATGGCCTCTGCATGTATTCAGTGAAGGCGCAGGAACGACCATCTGAGAAGACCCGCCTCACACCGTCAGAGGCGACCGTTCGGCTACCCGAGTATCGCGACGAACGATAGCCGGGCCGGCACGTCGTTTGGCGTCGCATGCACTGGGGCAGTTTCGCGGAGGCTTCATCGCGGACACTGTCACCGGCAATCGGCTGCCAGCCTTCCGGGCACTCTGCGTATCGTTCATATCCAGGCTTGCCGGTGCCGGCTCCCTGGCAGATCGGCCAGGAGAACCCCGGCCTCTTCATGGCCGTGATCAGTTTCTCCATCGGGGGGCGGCAGCTTGCTACGTCCTGCCAGGACGGGTTGGAAGATGCAGCGCATAAAAGGACTTCACAACCCCAATCGCTGGCTTGAGAGGGCGATGTAAACCAAAGGGCGAATGGAATTGTGAGCATTGATGCAAGGATAAATTTCACGGAAAATCCCCCTAAACCTGTTGTTGAAAAGCCTACCGGTCTCGGCGGCTTGGTTGACGGCGTGCATCGGCGAACGGAGGCGTGATCTCGCTTTGGCGCTCGGAAAGCAGGTTGATGTCGGCAAATGGTCTGCGTCCGAGCGTCCTGTCCACTGCCTTTTGACGCCACTCCGTCATGTCGAGGGCATAAGTTGCCCACATCCCATAACGCGCGCCGATTGCGCGACGCTGCGTTGCGAAATAGCGAGGGTTGCTTGGAGAAGCTGTGGTCAATCGCGCCAACCCAACTCGCAGCATTTCATCGGCGAGATCCATGTCACCGGCATAACAAATTCCGCTCAGGTCATTGGGGCCGGGAACGGTCACTATTCTACAGGTAACCGCACGGCTACCAATGCTCCGCTTTAACCAAGCTTTGGCGAGAGCACCGCAAGGCACCGGGGACAGAAATCTTCTATTGTCGTTCGGCTCCGGATCAAAGGCCCATTGCGGCAGATCGCAACTGTCGATTTGGTTCAATTTTACGAGAATACGCCGGTTGGCGAACCACAAGGTTCGTCCGTCTACGACTGCCACGCGGTCAGTAATTTTGTTTGGGCCGACCGTTTGGACCTGGGCCAAGCCAATGGGCAAGTCAGCGGCTCCGCCGTTGCGCGATCCAAAGATCAAAGCCAAAGCAAGTGCGAGGGGCCGGATCATCGGACGCTCCCAGAATCCTTTGTCACCCTGCTGAGGAGCATTGCTGTGTGCTGAACGCGCTTGAACTGCCGGGCGGCCCGCTCCGCAGTGGCATGAGGCATATGCACCGCAAGCCAATCGAGCCGCAGGCTGAAGAAAACGTGCTTTGCCCCTGCGAAGTGCCGCCAGGGCCGTGGTGGTCCCCAGGAGGGTTCCGGCAAAGATCCCGAAATAATTGGCAGGTCCTGAACAATGAGGAATAAATTTATCATTGGCCACGCACCCTTGGGTCCCCCCACATGCCAAAGCCACCGCGACCAATTTTTTCCGCCTCCGCAAGATCGGGCCGCATCAGAGCGCCATCCGGCTTTTTTGCCAGGCGGAGTGCACCCACCGAAACGAGTTGTTCTTCGAGATTGTCGACGGTGTCGAGTGACCCTGGATAGTAGTAGTACCCGAAACAGGTCACATCTTGCCGGGGGGCCTCCCGCTCCGTCAGGAAGGCGCGGCAAAACAGGACTTTTGCTTCCTTAACCATGACTTCAAGCTGTTGCCGGGCAAAGTCGGCGCATGTGCCGGCAAAACCCTCTTTGCGGTTGGCCATCTCGCCGCTACAGGTTTCCAGCCCGTAAAGATGAAGCCTCGTTTTCTGGTTTATTTCGATATCAACGGGCGACACGGCCAGGAAACCCCCAGGTGAGGCAAATCCCTTGCGGTCGACCACTTTCCCGGCCGGATCGTAATACTCGACCACGGCCACCGTCTTTCCTGGGGCTGCCAGGGATTTGACGTAGGCGGGGTCGATCGCGCCGGCTGCCCATGAGTGACCTGCAAGCACGCAAATCGCCAAAGCCACCGTCAACTTCTCATAGAACTTTACCAATTCTATTCTCATTTTTTTGTCTCCTGGGCCGATTTTGTACTTTTCAATCCGACATTTCGCGTGTAGGTATGAACACAATCGGTAATACAACTAAAGCATGATAGCAAGTTCTGTCGATAGCTCTGGCTGCAAAATCTAGCGTGGTCAGCACCGGAAAGCAAAAGCGAGGTGTATATGAGATCGAAGGAGATCGCCGCTTTCGCAGGCATCAGCTTCTTAATGACCTGCTGCATAAGTAAAGCTGATGCCACTGATATCTCACGTTTTTCATATGACCAACTTGCCGCCGCGCGGCCTACCGAGATCGTAGTTTCGACAAAGGGCGCGATTTCTAAGAACGAGTTTGTGTTGCGATCATCAGGCGCGTTGGCGAAATCCAGTGGCGGCAACATTGTGAACATAAGCGATGACATGTCAGCCAGCATGTCGTCCTTTTCTGCGCTGACCGGAGGGAAATCCATCGCCAAGCAACCGACTGAGATAGCGAATATAGTATATTCAAACCAAACGTCACCTTCGGTGGTGCCGGAATGCGGCCCCTCGCCGTTGAGCCCAGCAGAAATCGAAGCTTTGGTCGGCGCGACGGCAGCGGCCTACGCGATCGACCCTCATTTTGCCAAAGCCATTGCCTGGGCGGAAAGCCGATATGATCAGGTTCGCAACAGTCCGAAAGGTGCGCGCGGTCCGATGCAGCTTATGCCTTCCACCGCAACGGCTCTCGGTGTGCAGGACCCGTGTGAGCCGAAATCCAATGTCGACGGCGGCGTTCGTTATCTTAAAGCGCTGATCGACGAGTTTCAAAACCCGTTGCTTGCGGCTGCAGCTTACAACGCCGGAAGCCGCGCTGTGTACGACAATGGCGGGATTCCGCCCTACGGCGAAACCATTCGCTACGTTGCGGCGGTCATCAATCACCAGCTGGGGATCAAACCTGAGCAGGGGAAAGCTTCCTCCCGGAGGGCCATTGCGAGGAGGGACGGAGGCGGTTCCAGCGCACAGGCAAGCGATGACTCGAGCAGATCGGGCAGTCGGTTCGTCAAAGGCGTCATGCATTTCTAGAGTCAAGGAGACGTGAATGAAAACCACCCTTTCCGATCGGCAAAACAGGACGAGGCAGATAACGGTGATCTTGTTGATGCTGGCCGTGTCACAACTTCTTGCCAGCAACATCGCCATGGCACAGGCAACCAACCAGGCCTTTGCGCCGCTGCAGACGGTGGTTCAGGCGGTCGTGGATTTCATCACCGGCCCGTTCGGGCGCCTCGTCGCCATCATCGCGGTTATCGGCCTGGGCTTTCTGGCTTTTGCGGGCCGTTTGAGCTGGTTCACCGCAGGCGCAGTCGTGCTTGGCATTGGTCTGGTATTTGGAGCACCAGCGATCGTTGACCAGTTGATGTCGACAGTCGGGAACTGAGCGATGGCTGAATTTGAAGACGACAAGCCGGTCCTGACCCCCCTCGTCATCGGCTTGACCCGGTCGCCGACCCTGTGGGGCGTTCCGTACATGGCCGTCGTCATGGTAATCGGCCTGACGATCATCGCGTGGCTCGCCACAAATACCGTCTGGGCGCTGCTAACGGCACCTGTCGCCTACGTGATGCTTTTCACGCTGTGCACCTGGGACAGCCGGATCCTCGACGTGCTGCAGGTCGCAACACGTCTGACACCCAAGACCCCGAACAAATCATTTTGGGGTGCCAACTCTTACGGACCTTGACCGTCATGCTGAAGCTCATTCGAGAAGAACTAGGGTTTGGTAACAGACTCAGCCGCGAAAAACCAATGGCGAAGCATATACCCTACCTGCGACATGTCGCCGACACGGTCATAAAGCTGGAGAGCGGCGCCCTGCTCTCGGTCATTCGCCTTAATGGACTGCTTTTTCAGACCGAGGATCAGGCCGAGCTCAACATGCGATCCGCAGTGCAAAACACGATGATCAGAGCGCTCGGATCCAGCCGCTTTTCCCTATGGTCGACTGTCATCAGACGTCAGGTCGAGAGCGATCTGGACGGCGATTTCGCTGACCCGTTCTGCGACCTGCTCAATCGTCGTTACATGGCGCAATTGAGCGAAAAGCGCATGTTCACCAACGAACTCTATCTGAGTGTCATACGGTCTGGAATGCGCGGTGCCCTGGCACTTGGGGATAAAACGCGGCGCCTCATCTACAAATCAAGGTCGCGAGATGCCATCGACAACCAGATGCGTGAATCGGTGAGTGAGCTCGAAGAACTTGTCGGCAACATCTGCAAGGATCTCCAGAAATATGACGCACGCCCCCTCGGAATTGTCCATCGCAGGCAAGAACCTTATTCAGAGCCGTGCGAGTTTTTCCAGACGATCCTAAATTGCGGCATTCCCCGCCGGATGCGCCTGCCCCGCATGAACATTTCCAACTACATCGGAAGCTCGCGGCTGCATTTTTCCAGGCGCACGATGCAGGCTCAGGGGCCGACCAAGGGCGAGGATCGCCTTGGCGCGATGCTGTCGATCAAGGAGTACCCTCCTTTCACCGGTCCGGGCATGCTTGATGGATTGCTGCAGGTCAATCACGAATTCATTCTGACCCAGTCCTTCACCATCACGGACAAGCCGATCGCCCAGGAGCGCATTTCGCGTCTGAAACGGCAGATTGCGGCCTCAGATGAAGCCGGTAGCGATGTCGAAAACGATATCGACTTTGCCCTGAACAGCTTGATGAACCAGGAGGCGGTCTTCGGCCTCCATCACATGAGCCTGTTATGCCTGTCTCGCGATCTGGATGGCATCAATAAGTCTGTCTCCGACCTCGGCGCCTGCCTCACAGACATGAACGTCAACTGGCTGCGGGAGGACCTCAACCTGGAGGCCGGGTTCTGGGCCCAGCTTCCCGGCAATCATAGTTACATTGCCCGAAAGGCGCTTCTCTCCAGTGCCAATTATGCCGGTTTGTCGTCCATGCACAACTTTGCCACCGGCCAGACCGAAGGCACGCATTGGCACACACCCGTCACCATCCTGGAGACGACCAGCCAGACACCCTACTGGTTCAATTTCCACCGCAGGGACATCGGCCATTTCCTGGTGACGGGACCGACGGGCTCCGGCAAGACCGTCGTCTTGACCTTCCTCCTCGCTCAGGCATTTCGTGTTCGACCCACCCCTAAAGCCGTTTTCTTCGACAAGGACCGGGGCGGCGAGATCTTCGTGCGGGCCATGAACGGTGCCTATGAGGTGCTGACGCCCGGCACATCGTCCGGATTCAATCCCCTGCAGCTTGAAAATAGCGGACCCAACCGCGAATTCCTGCTTCGCTTGCTCAAGGCCATGCTTAGACACGGCGATGGCAGGGATTTCGACCAGGAAGAGGAAGACATTCTCGAAAGGGCGCTGCTCCGCCTGATGCAGGAGCCGGCAGCCCAGAGGAACCTAGCAAACCTCTCCGGTCTTCTGATTGGTCGCGCCCGCGCCGGCCCCAACGACCTGAGCGCCCGGCTAAGGCCGTGGATCGATGGCGAGAAGGCCTGGCTGTTCAATGCCCAGCACGATGTCCTCACCTTCTCCGAGCGACAGATATTCGGGTTCGACATGACCAGCATCCTCGACAATGAGGAGCTCAGGACGCCCGCGCTCATGTATATTTTCCATCGTCTTGACGAGCTTCTCGACGGCAGGCCGGTGATGATTTTCATGGACGAAGGCTGGCGCCTTTTGCGGGATTCGACGTTCAGCGAGTTTATCGTAGACAAGATGAAAACGATCCGCAAACTGAACGGCATCGTCGGCTTTGGCACGCAATCGGCCGCCGATATTGCCCGAGCGCCGGCATCACACACATTAATCGAGCAATCCTCTACGAACATCCACTTTCCCAATCCGCGAGCGGATGAGGAAAGTTACATCAGGCGCTTCGGGCTGACGGTGAAAGAATTCAACTTCATCCGGACGACACCCCCGGAAAAGCGGACGTTCCTGATCAAGCACGGCAATGACAGCGTCATTGCAAGGCTTGATCTCAACGCTATGCCGGACATAGTCAAAGTCTTGTCCGGCCGCAAGGAAACCATCGAGGAATGCGCGCGACTGAGAGATGCGCTGGGTGATGACCCTCACGTTTGGCTTCCTCAGTTTTGCGGCTGGGAGGCATGGCCATGAATCTTTTTGCCCTTCCCTTATTGGCTGTCGCTGTTTTCGAAATTCCCGTACATGCCTCGGCCGACGTCCCCGTGAGCGACAAGAATGTTTTGAAAGAAGACACTGCGCGCGCCGAGACGACGCGCAAAATCGAAACGGCTGACAAGGATCGCCATACGATCAATACCTCGGTCACCTGCTCCATGTACCGCCCATCCCGCCGCAACGATCCGGTTGGCGCCGCGGAGCAGAACGCTGAAATCTCCGGCCTCGTACGCCGTGTGGCCCGAGAAGTGGGCGTCAATGAAAACGAGTTCCTGGCGCTGGTTTATCAGGAAAGCCGGTTCAACCCTTGCGCCAAATCCGGCGTCGGCGCCACAGGCCTGGCGCAGTTGATGCCGGGGACTGCGGCCGAACTTGGCGTGAACGAGCACAATATCGAAGAGAACCTGCGCGGCGGTGCACGTTATTACAAGCAGCAGCTGTGGTGTTACAACGGCAATGTGGCTCTAGCGCTTGCCGCCTACAATTCCGGTGCTGGCAATGTCAATAAATATGGCGGCATCCCGCCCTTCAAGGAAACGCAGGGCTACGTGCGCAGTATCACACAGGATTGGCTCCCGGCCTTCGGTGGATCAGACAAATCCGGCATTCCACTGAACTTTGGTGGTGGCGAGACTGCTTATACAGGCATGCGAAACTCCACGCTGAACGCCATGGGCACGACCACAGCCACCACGGAAAGTCTCTCGAACGTTGGAAGCTGGTACCAGCAGTTGGCGCGGCTCCAGACCAGAACCATTCAGGACAGTTGGGACCACAATTCCACAGCGCGCAACGCCAATCTGGAAATGATGAACAACGTCATCAAGCTCGGCACCGTCATGGCCAACCTCATCAACTCGCGCAACGCCGTTACGATGTCCAACCTCTCGAGTTCCTCGCAATCGGCATCGAAAGACAAGAGTGAGGACAGGCCCGGGGACACCACAGATCTGTGCGATTCAAAACTAAACCTCATCTGGGATCCCGACAAACGAGCCTGCATCGAGAAACGGGAAACTGCTTCGAACGTGCAGTTGATGCTGCAACCACAATAGGAGCCAAATCATGAAACTGTTGAAATTGACTGCTGCTCTCGCCTTCTTGTCGCTTGGCGTTGCCCATGCCGATGTCCCGGTGATCGACAAGAAAAACTACGAGATCGCCAAGGAGACGGCGGACACAACCACGAAGATCCTCGACACCAACGCGAACATTCTGAAAACTGTTGAGGACACCCTGAAGGCCGTGACCGGTGAAAGAGGCAGCACGTCTCAACCAATGCAGAACCTTGCCATCGGACAGGGTTTCAGCGTCGCTTCGGTGCCCTCTCTCGACAGCCTCATCAAAGGCGGCGTTCCCGACTTCGGCAATATGAATGGTGACATCTCCAGGGTCGCGACGACTTTCATCAACGGCCTGCAATTGGTGAAGTCGCTGTCCGGCAAGGAAAACAGCGATTTCTCTGGGGATAAATCCTACGAGCAACTGGTCAATACTGTCCTTGGTGTTTCCGCCCTGATCAACGGATCGCAAAAGGCCACGGAAACGCGGCGCAGTGCGTTCGAGGCGGCCGGACAGAAGATCGGCACGGCCGAAGACATCAAAGGCTCTATCGACCAGAATACGCAGTTGCAGGTGCAATCTGGATTGACCCTCAACGAAATGATCGGCGTGATGAACGGGGCGGTGTCATCGCTGCAGGCGGATAATCAGCGGCGACTGACCGACATTTCCAACAGCAAAAAAGCGCTCGCCTATGGCGACTAATAGCCCGTCGCGATTTCTCCCTCTGGGCTTCCTGGTTGCAGCGGCACTTTTGACAGGCTGCGGGAGCGTGAAGGAAAAGACGGCCCCGTGCAAGCGGCCGGCTGAACTTACGTCCTATGCAGAGGATCGCCGGCAAAACTGTGGGCCGATGCGCAGTGTAAACGACCCAGCCCTCGCCTTTGCTGCGATCAGGTTGGAATAGAGGGCGGCGATGGAAGACTTTCTTGGAGATCTGCTTCAGCGCATCGAGGATTCGGGAACGTCGTTTTCCGAACAAGCCTACACCGTCGTCGGACAAGAGGTCATGCCCCTCCTGCAACTTATGCTCGTTGCATATGTCGCCTATTACGGCCTCCAGCTCTTCCTTGGGACCGCGCGTATTGGCGTGTCGGAGGTTGTCGGTCGCATCGTCCGCATGATGATCATTCTTGCTCTCGTCAGTTCATGGGCGAATTTCAACAATCTGCTCTATCAGTGGATCAATGACACGCCCGAAGACGTTGGCCGCGCAATCCTGGCCGCCTCCGGAACAGGAATAACCGAGCCCACCAACGGCCTTTCGCAGATCTGGCGAACCGCCAATCAGGCGGCGTCTACCTTCGCCGAGCAATCGGGTTATTTCTCGATCCTTCCCAGCATGATCGGCGTTTTAATCATGGTCGGCGCGGGGATCTTCATCGCCGTTGCACTGGCGATCCTGATCCTGGCCAAGGTGATGTTGTGGGTCCTGATTGGCACAGCGCCGATTTTCATCGCCTGCATGCTGTTCGAAAGAACCCGTGGTTATGGCGTCGGGTGGTTCAACCAGGTTCTCACCTACGCACTAATCCCCCTGTTCATCTATGTCGTCGCCTCATTCCTGATTGCTGCGATGAACCCAGAGTTGACGAAGATCCATGCGGCGAGCGGCTCAAGGACCCTCACGCTCGCCGATATCGCCGGGTTCCTCCTCCTGTGCGCCGCCGGTGCCTTCGTCATGCTTTACGTCCAGTCGATCGGGCAGGGCATCGCAGGCGGTATTTCATCCGGCGTTGGATCATTTGGCATCGGGATAGCCAGGAGATTCGGCGTGACTGTTCCGTTGACAACCGTGCGCGGAGCAAGTTCGGTCGGCCGCTCGGCCTACCGTGGTGGCCGTGCACTTCGCGACAGGTACAGGTCTGGCGGGAACAGCGACAGTTCGGGCACCAAGGCCGCGATGCAAACGAAGATCACACAAAACAGTACGCCTGCGTAGGCGGGTGCCAACGTTCGAAGGGCATGAGTGGGCAATGGCAGAAACGAACGACGAACGCTTGCGAACCTACTACCAGAGCGGCGACATCTGGGAACAGGAAGTCGTCAAAAAGGCCAAACGGTCGCGAGCGCTGGCATGGTTTGTCACGACCATCTTTGGTGCGATCACGCTCGTGAGCCTTGCGACGCTTGCCATGCTGGTGCCATTGAAGAGCTTCGAACCCTATATCGTCGAAGTCGACAAGAACACCGGCTATGTCGAGGTGAAGACCGGGCTCACAAGACCGACCAACCTGACCGAGCAGCAAGCGATCACCCAGGCCAATATCGTTCGCTATATCCGGTCGCGCGAAGGCTATGATCCTTTTGCCATCGAGCAGAATTTCGGCATGGCGGCACTTCTGTCGACTGGCAACGCAGCCCGCCAGCTCCAGGACCTCTACAGCGCTGCCAATCCACAGAACCCTGCAAGAATATACGGGCGCAACACGCGGGTGACGACGGAAATCGCGTCGGTCACCTTTCCCAACACGAGCACCGGGATCGTCCGCTTCACGACTGTCGAACAATCCGAGACCGAGTCCATTCCGCGGCATTGGATCGCTGTCGTGCGTTATCGTTACACCGATACACCGGCGACCAACGAATGGCGTTTTGAGAACCCGCTTGGATTCCAGGTCTACGACTACCGCCGCGATCAGGAGACGGTGACCGAGGGCGGTCGCTGATGATTCCTCGCATCCTTCTCGCCGCCACTTTGACGACAATCGGCTCTTTCTTGCCTGCCATTGCTGCGCAGACGCCAGCAGCTGGTCGGCTCGATCCGCGCGTCACAAGCGTCGTCTACCAGCCCAACAATGTTGTCCGTGTCTTTGCCACCTATGGCATTTCGACGATGATTATTTTCGACGAGGACGAGAAGTTCGAGACTGTCGCGCTCGGCGACACCGAAAGCTGGGATGTTGTGCCGACGGACAAGGGCAATATTCTCTTCGTCAAACCCAAAGCCAGACAGGTCACCACCAATATGAATGTGGTGACGACCAAGCGGATCTACTATCTCGAGCTCAATGACTACGCGCCCGAAGACGGCAAGAAGGTCTTTGGCATCCGGTTCGTCTATCCTGAAAAAGATCTCAGCGCCTCTCTTCGCAAAGAGGCTGAGGCGCGGGCCGCCAATCCAAACATGGCGGGCATCGACAAGGCCAACGTCAATATCGACTATTCTTTTTCCGGCGACGCAAAGCTGAAGCCGTCAATGGTGTTCGACGACGGCAAGAAGACATTTTTCAAGTTCGGCGCAACCGTTCCGGCAATCTTTGCTGTCAACGCCGACTTCTCAGAGACCCTGCGGAACTTCCGACGTGAGGGCGAATACATTGTCGTCGATGGGACTGCGACCCAATACACGCTGCGTGACGGCAACCGGTGGACCTGCATCTTCAATTTGAGAAAGCCTGACTTCGGGGCGCCTGACCCCGATATCATGGCGCCGAGCCTGGACGATAAGGCGAAAACACGCCGAAGGAGTGGAAACTGATGCAGCGGTCTCCAGAACTCGAAGCGATGCTTGCCGGCGATGAGGTTGACGTCAGAGACAAGCGCGCCCGACGAAAGCAACGACTGGGACGGGCCGCTCTCCTCCTATGTGGAGCGGCGCTGGCCTATGTCGTCGTGTTTGCTCCCGAGCAGCACAGGCCGGAGAGCGTCAGAGGCGACGAAGAGTTCACCACAACGACCTTCCGTCCACCATCGTTTCTTCGTGAGGGTGAGAAGCAGCCTGAAAAGAAACCTGAGCCGATTATCAAGCTGCCTGATCCCCCCATCGAGGAGAAAAAGGAGGAACCCTCAGATACGACAAAGTTCGAGGTCCCTGCTCCGCCGGGGACTGCAGAAACGATCGACGAAACAGCCACCGAGCCCGAAAAAATCGAGGAGTTTCCAAAAAGGTTCTTATCCAAGCAGGTTGTGATCGATTCGAACAAGGGCGAGAATGGTCGCGACACGCTGGGAGCAAGCAGTGCCGAGGGCGGACCGGCCGTGGCGGGCGAAGATCGAAACAGCAAGTTTCTGGCTTCCGCCTCAGCCATCGGCGACCGATCAGCCAAAGCCCGGCAAGTCGACCGCATTGATGCCATGATCCCCGAGGGAACTTTGATCCCCGGCGTCCTTGAGACAGCCATCAATAGTGACCTGCCTGGGCAGATCCGCGCCATCACCTCCCAGGATGTCTATTCCTTCGACGGTCGCCGCATCCTGATCCCGACCGGAACACGGCTCATCGGTGAATACCAGTCCGAGGTCACGCGTGGACAGAAACGCATATTTGTCATCTGGACGCGGTTGCTGCGAGACGACGGCGTGGCGGTTCGGCTCAACAGCATCGGCACGGACAGCCTGGGACGAACCGGCCTGACAGGTCTTGTCGACAACAAATGGCGGGAACGTTTCGGATCGGCAATCCTGCTTTCGATCGTTGGGGCGGGCTCCTCCTATCTGACAGGCTATGGCAGCAACCAATATAGTTCGGGAAGCGGCAACAATGGATCTTCGGACTCAGACCGCGCTGCGGAACTCGCGCGCGAGACGATCGCGCAGACCTTTTCCGACATGGCCAACCAGGCACTGGCGGAGAACCTGAAAATTCCCCCGACGATAAGTGTTCACCAGGGTGAGCGCATCTTCGTCTACGTCCGCCAGGACCTCGACTTCTCCGCAATGTATCCGGACCCGGTCGAGGAAGCGCTGAAGGAAATCAAGCATGAGCGAGGCATCCGCCAAAATCAAAGCCGCCGATAGTCCTTACTATTTCCTGTGGCGATCGCTTGACCCTCTTTCCGACTTTCTGTCCGATCCGGCAGTCGTGGAAATTTCGGTCAATCGACCAGGACACGTCTATATTGAACGGCTCGGCGCCGACGTGATGGAACATCATGAAATTCCATCCCTGACGATGGGCGAGATCGAAAACATCGGCGAACGCGTCGCCGGCGCGACGCACCAGTTCATAAGCCGGGCAAACCCGATCCTTTCCGCAGCCTTGCCAACGGGTGAGCGGATCCAGATCGTTCTGCCGCCGGCTGCAGCGGACGGAGGCGCCATCTCGATCCGCAAGCAGGTGACGAGTGACTTCACCCTCGAAGAGTATCGAGACAATGGCTCGCTGGCGAAGGTCTCTGTCGCATTGGGCGGCCTCAGCGACGTTGAGCAGACCCTCATCGAGCATCTTAAAGCGGAACGAATCTATGAGTTCATCGAGTCTGCCATTCGACAGCGGATCTCGATCCTGATCAGTGGTGGGACGTCGACGGGAAAAACGACCTTTCTCAATGCCTGCCTCAAGACGATTGACCCTTTTGAGCGCATCCTGACCCTCGAAGATACGCGCGAACTCTTTCCGCCACAAAGGAACGCCGTTCATCTCCTGGCGTCGCGTGGCGACCAGGGAACGGCGCAGGTCACGATTCAGTCGCTCCTCGAAGCGTCCCTACGAATGCGTCCAGATCGCTTGTTCGTCGGTGAAATCAGAGGATCCGAGGCTTTCGCCTTTTTGCGCGCCATTAATACCGGTCACCCCGGAAGCATGTCGACAGTTCATGCGGACACACCTCTCGGCGCATACGAACAACTCGCAATGATGGTGCAGCAAGGCGGTATGTCGGCAGGGTACTCCAAGCAGGATCTGATATCCTACATCCAGATGGTGATCCCGGTTGTCATCCAGTTGCGACGCGAGGGCGGCCGCAGGGGCGTTTCCGAAATCTACTACGCAAGGCATACGGCATGAGCAGGACATATCTTGCCGCCTATCTGCTGTTTTGCGTGCTAACCGCTGTTGCAGTCTGGATCATCGGCTATGGCTTGATACTTCAGTTCGTCTACAAGGACAGCCGCATCCTCCAATTGACCGTCACGGCCAACCCGTTTGCTCCGCTACAGCAATTTTGGCTCTATTCCGACCATCGAGCACTCCAGATCGCAGCGGTAGGAGCCCTCCTTCCCGCAATTGCGGTTGCCACGGGAGCCGGAGTTTTTGGCTTGCGCCGTCCTTTCAACCCGCTGGGAGACGCAGCGTTCCAGGATACTGCCTCGATCCGGAAGGGAAAGTGGTTTCGCAAGGAAGGCCACATCTTTGGCAGAATAGGCCACAACATCCTGCGGCGGCTTGATGATCGGCATCATCTCATCATTGGCCCGACTCGCTCGGGAAAGGGCGTCGGATATGTCATCCCCAACGCCTTGATGTTTCCAGGCTCAATGATCGTGACCGATCTGAAAGGAGAGATTTTCCAACAAACGGCAGGTTATCGGAAGGCAAACGGACACCAGGTGTTTCTGTTCTCGCCGGGGGCTTCAAAGACCCATCGATGGAACCCGATGGATTTTGTCCGGCAGGATCGCGGCAACCGCACCATCGACATCCAGAATATGGCAAGTATCCTGATTCCGGAAACGCCAGGGTCGGACAATGCCGTCTGGCAAGGAACCGCCCAACAAGTTATTGCCGGCGTTATCAGCTATGTGCTCGAAAGCAGCCGCTACCGGAACCGTCGCAATCTCGGCGAGGTCAACAGTATCTTCAACGCGGGCGTCGATCTGCAGGTCCTGATGAAGCTGATCAACGAGAAGGAGCCGGATCTTTCACGGTTTACCACGGACAGCTTCAACGCCTACATCTCCCTCAGCGAACGGGCGGCCCGCTCTGCGCTCCTCGATATCCAGAAGGCGATGCAGCCGTTTCGCAATGAACGCGTCATTGCAGCGACGAATGTGACGGACATCGACCTGGCTTCGATGCGCCGGCGGCCAGTTTCGATTTATCTCGCACCGAACATCAGCGATGTCACCATTCTGCGGCCTCTCCTAACCCTCTTTGTTCAGCAGAGCATGGACCTCCTCACCCGCGAGTTCGATCCCGGCGCCCTGCCCGCTTACTTCCTGCTCGACGAATTCCGGCAGTTGAAGAGGATGGACGAGATCATGAACAAACTCCCCTATGTCGCTGGTTACAATATCAAGATGGCCTTCATCATCCAGGATCTTAAAAGCCTGGATGAGATCTACGGAGAAACGTCCCGCCATTCTCTTCTCGGCAATTGCGGGCTGCAGCTCATTCTCGGCGCCAACGACCAGGCTACAGCCGAGTACGCCTCGCGCGCGCTTGGCAAGAAGACCATCCGCTATACGTCGGAGTCTCGAACCCGGGAACTGATGGGACTGCCTCGCCGGACGAAAGTTGAACAGATCCGCGAACGCGACCTGATGATGCCGCAGGAGGTTCGGCAGATGCCGGAGGATCGGATGCTCCTGCTCGTCGAAGGGCAGAGAGCTATATTTGGACAAAAGCTTCGCTTTCATCAACTGGCTGCATTTGAAAGTGCGGCGCGATTTGCTGCTGAGAACCAGCCGGCCATCCCGGAAGTGGATTTTGTCAGCCAATTGCAGGTTCCGGCAGTTGGTGAAGAGTATGGAGGTGTCTCGACGTCGGCAGAAGAGGAAAATGGACGGAACGAGGCTGCTGGTGGAAATGCGCCGACCGTTGTCGCCAAGGCAATGCAGTTGGCCCCTATCACGAAAATCGGCAACAAGCTGGACTCAGGGTTCACTGAAGGGCTTGGCGATGCAACAGATAAGGAAGCCGCAAAAATAGGAGCACGACTAAAGCCTACCGCAGAACGGCTGCGCGCGACGATCGATGCAAAGCTAAAGAAGGCTGAAGGCGTTTCATCGCGAAGCAGACAAAGCATCGCCGAGATTTTGAAGCAGACAGTCCCGGATCCCGCCGACGTCGGGCTCGTGTGAGCAGCGCGAAGCTTGTTGGGTACAATGGGCCCACGCACGGTCATGGAGGTTTACAGGCAGCACCATTCATTCGAGATTGTTCTGTGCACCGGCTATCTCTTTCCACAGGAGAGGCAGCATCGCGCAAGTCAGTGCTGAACGGAGACGTTGGATGAAGAGCTACTTTCCCTATATCATCGGTGCCCTTGTCGGAGCGCTGCTAGCAATTCTCCTATCGAGCCTATTTAGCCTTCATGGAACACCTCAGTTGATGCTGTTTGGATGCTTACCTGCACTAGGCGGCGCCTTATTTGAGCGCTACGCGCAAAGGCGCTCTTAAGTTGTTCCAGCTCCTAAGCGGCAAAACTTGCGATGTAGCAGGGATTAGAACTCTCGCGACATGGGCAGGAGGTTTCTACGCCGTGAAGTCATTCCCGACCCCCAACAAAGCGAAACTCATTTGAGCCATGCCGACACGGTTGCCCACGCCACTGTGAGACCGCGATCGACCAGTGCGAGTATCATGACAACAAAAAACAGAACGCCGAACACGCCGGCCACACCATCGCTGCTCTTGTGGTCCTCCTCAACCACGATGATTCGTCTTTCGTCACGCATGACGTTGTCTCCTATCGTTCGCGATCATCGTTCCGATGTTTCGTCTGGCGTTGAATTTCTTCCAGGCGAGGAACATGTTGTTTCGCGGGATCGCTCTTGGTCGTATCGCTGGTTTCTTGCCGCGACGCAGAGTCCCTCACACTTTCTGGACCTCGGGCATCGCGATCATCAGGGTGGGTCTGCTTCTCAACTTGAGGCATAGTGCGATTGGCAATGGCGGCTTCGTCAGATTGTGTCCTTGCGGGGGATTTTTCATTCTCACGCTTCTGACGATCACGTTCGATTGATTGCAACGCAGCTTTCAGGTCGTCATCGATTTCCGCCACCTCGCGAATGATGCGGTTCCCGGACGCACCGAGCTCCGCAGCCTTGGTGATATGTAGGTCCAGATCCTTCTTCAAAGCCGGGACTTCGTCAGGCCGTTCCGCGGCATTGCGCTCGATCGCTTCTCGTGTTCTCTCGATTTCGAGGAGCGCCTTGTTTGCTTCGTCGGCGGTCCTGAGACCATGCCGCGCCACAGCAGCATCCCAATGTTCCTTGCCATCCTGCGGATCGCCTCTGCCCTGGTCCTGAAATCGGTTGTCCGCCTTGCCCGCTGCCGATCGCCCCTCAAGCAGTTCGACGATCTCACGGCGAACATTGACATGCTCGCGTGCCGCCTGGGCAATCTCCTCGAAATCCTTGTGCGCTTCGGGTGGCAAGGTTTTTTCCGCCTGGAACAGTGCGGTCTCGACCCGCTTTTCATAGGCCTCAAATTCCGGTCGCGTCATGTGGCGCATATCGTCACCCTCAGAAACAAGCTCAGTCAACTTTACCAGATATGTTCGAAATTGCGAGCCGGGATTTCCAGCTTCCTGATGAGCGGTACCGCGGCTTCCTACCGTGGTTCTGGGATCCTCCAGCCGGACCATCTGCGAACGGATGAAGTTCTGTTGCGTCCGAGAACCTCGAGACTGCCGCACTTTCCGCCACTCTCCGTATGCCCTCTGCATATAGGCCAGGCTGCGTGCCGTTGCTGAATAACTGGGCAGATCGTCTCGTTTGGCGCCGTAACGCTGCTCGGCCGCAGCACTGGTCCCCTCATGCTGCGTACGACCGATTGTGTTCACCGGACGCACCTGGTTCCTCGAATAGGATGGCGCGCTCGCACGATCACGGCGATCGGTCATCTCCATGTTGATGCCGTGCGCGCGCGCCCTTTCGGCCATTGTCAGCCGCCACTCCCGAAAGGCCGGGATTGTCGTCTCGATCCTGTCACCAGCGTCCGATCGCATGGCGATGATGGCGTGGACGTGAACGTGCGGCCGCTTGCCGCCTGTTTCCTCCGTCTTCGGGTCACTTGCAGCATCGTGAAGTGAGAACACATAACGGTGCCCGGCAAACTGCGTCCCCAGGAAATCCCGCGCTGCTTCCCGAAAGGTCGACGCATCGGTTCCGGCGCGCGCCGACAGGACAAGATGCATGACATCGCGCGGTTTGCGGCTATGAAGCTGGCCGCGCCATTCAAGTTGAACAAGCTCTCCGGCCTGCTTGGCATCTGCGATCGACCGTCCCTGCTCGTCCTGAACCTCGCCCTTATGCGCAGCCACCAGTGATCGCACGTGGCTGGTGCCGTAGTCCGTGCCGTTGCCGTAGCCGGTAAATCGAAAGACCGCGTCCGCCCAAGCGCTCTCCATGCGCGCCTGCACGATCGCTGCAGCCTTGTCGTCGGCCGTCAATCGCTCACCACTGGAGTTTCTCAGTACCGTCACGCCATCGATGTCGTAGCCGCTC
The DNA here is from genome assembly GCF_028331445.1 of Candidatus Phyllobacterium onerii. Lineage (GTDB taxonomy): Bacteria > Pseudomonadota > Alphaproteobacteria > Rhizobiales > Rhizobiaceae > Phyllobacterium > Phyllobacterium onerii. The sequence continues at coordinate 262,832 of NZ_JAQMHX010000002.1, forward strand.
CCATCAGCCCGTGCGGTCACCGTGAACACAAAGGCGCGGTCACCCAGGCCGCGCTTCACAATCTCCTGGGCTCGGCCAAAGAGGTCGTCGTCAGCGCGCCATCCGCCCTCGGCGACGGCGATCTTGAACAGGCCAATATCCCGGCTCTCAGCCCGGTTCTTCATCAGGTGATCCCACTCGCTTCCCACAGCAGACAGTTGATCGCGTCCGCGGAGTTGATCGCCACACTCGTTCTCGGCCACCACTTCGCCATTGCGCGAAACATAGTTGATCATCGCTCCCAGCCGCGCGCTGCCGCCGAACGAAGCCAATTTCACGACGGCCGGCTGACTCCCCGAGGCAAGCCCGGCAAAGCGTGCGCGCATGGGCCGGTCGGCGCGCCACTGGACGCTGCCCGGATGACCTTCCCCTCCCGTCCGAAATCGAAAGCCCGACGACTTTACCATCCCGGCTGGCCCCCTCGGCGCGACACCCCCTCCCCGGCGGCGGCGCTCATCCTCTTCCGGCAAGGAGCGGCGCCCGAGCGTCAGATCATGGAGGAAAGCTGCCTTGCGCTGCTCCCATTCTGAGGTGAATGCGCCGAGAAAAATCTCCATCACACGCTCCCGACGCGCCTGCGAGCGCGGCGCTCGGCAAAGGTCTGCAGTTCAAACAGCACGATAGCAACGACGCGTTGAACATCATCAATCACCCTTTTCTCGTCTTGCGACGGGCCAGTTTCACCGCTGTTGCGCGCTCGCGCCAGTTGGTTGAGATTGACGCTGACTGCTTTGATGTCAGACAGAAGCAGGGAAAGCACCGCCCTGTCCGCATCGGTCAAGAACGGGCGCACCCCCGCACCCTCCAGGATGAGAGAGCGCATAAACCCCGAGACGGTCATCCCGGCAGCCCCGGCAGCATGCTCGATCCGCTCGATTTCGGTCTTGCTGAAACGCGCATGGACGACTTGGTCTCTGCGCTCCCGCCTACGGTCATTGCTCGTAAACGCACCCATCGAACCTTCCCTTGAAGCCACCGCAGGCCTCATCGACGGCTTGTCCGTCGATCGTCAGCAAATTTGTATCACAAATTTGCGTATCCTGCCAAAACAAATCTTACTAGTTCGGTAACATTTTTTCAAGCAGTAAACTTTTGTCGCACGATATGAGAACGGTTCGAACACCCCCTCAATGCGCCGCAGTCAAAGGTGTGCGATACCGGCGGACGCTGTTCGCCGGCCGCATCAGACACACAAAACGTCACCACCAAACAATTGCTTTGTATCAATTTTTTGTATGTCTCAATTACCAATCGCTACACTGATGCAGTGTAAAAACAAATTGGGTTTGTGGGATGTGGAATATATTCCACACTGTATTCCTGAGATCTAGGCCTTCAAACCCGATGAATTGAATGAATATCTTATGTGCATTTTTTGCTTGCATTGGCCCCTGGGTTCGAAGCACAATGTCCATCCCGAAGCAGGACGCGGAAACCATCGGATGACCCGAACCTACGCGGCAGTAAGCAATAAAGGCGGTGCTGGAAAAACCACGCTGGTGACGTTGCTCGGGGGTGAGTATGCCCTTCGCGGGGAGCGTGTTCTTTTGATCGACGCGGACAACCGGCAGAACCTGTCCGGCTGGTGGCGTCTCTGTGCAGAGAAGAACAATGTGCCTGACAATATGGAAGTCACTGTCGCGTCGACGCAAAGATCCATTGAACAGGCAATTGACAATCTCGGGCGGGGATTCGATCTCGTTATCATCGACGCTCCCGGGGTCGACAGTTCGCTTCAAACCACCATTATCCGCTCCGCTGAACTGGTGATCTCTCCGATCCAGCCGGCAATCAAGGAACTGGAAGCAGCAGGTCAGGCGGTCGCGGCCGTGAACGAGATCAATGACCGGTTTGGTCTGTCCATTGATCATATCAACGTCCGGACACGCATTTCCGTGCCCGGTCGCAATTTGGAAGCCTATCGCTATATCCGGCCCTTCGTTGCGGGTCTGGTCGAGGGGGACTATCGAACGCGACTGCTCACCACCGAGCTTTTCGAACGGAATATCTATCGGGAGATTCAAAATGGCCTTGGCACCTTGCAAATGCAGGAACTGACAGATCCGGTGCACAAGGCGAGAATTGAGGTTGATGCACTGGTCGACGAAATCGAGCAACACAGGAGCTTCGGGCGCGTAGGGGGTGCTGCATGAGCAAGGCACGGCTTGAATTATCGGACCTGTCGATCGCGCCCCGTAAGGCGGAACGGCAAACGGGGGTTGCTTCCAGCGCGGTCGCGTCCGTCACGCCTCCAGCGGCAGACAAAGTCGCCGCACAGATGTTGCCGAACCCGACTGAGACGCAACGTCGTGAAACAGCCGAGGCGCGCGCCATCGCGCAGGAGGATGCGCGCTACAGCCTCAAAAATCTGAAACGCTCCAAGCAGCGCAATGTCAAATTCTTCATCAACGTTGCTCTCGATTACGAATTGAAAGCGCGGTTGCAGCGGGCCGCTGCAGAGAACGATCTCAAAATGACCGCTGTGGTGAAGGCAGCGCTCGACTACTACCTGACGGAGAATGGGTATTGAGGGCGCCCGGCGATACCGGCGCCGGTCTATCCGGGAGTGGGCTCGCACCCATGGCGGAAATCTGGCGCCAAGGCAGGCAGGGACCATGTTCTCGCGCAAGACGTCGAGTCCCCGGTCAGGGCGGCCAGTTCCGCCACGATCGGCCGCGGTCGACTGCTTTGCGAGGCTCGGCGCGCAGTTCTTCGATGTGGCGTTCGATCGTCATCTTCGTGTCCTTGACGTATGTGAAAGATGGAACCGACGCGGCGCGTAGAGAATGCCGGGCGCCAGCGACCGGCGGAGCTCAAGCCGATTGCGTCGGAACAAAGCGCAGCCAAGATTGGAGGGGCGGCGCGACCTTGAATCGGTATTGTCCTTGCGCCACACCCGCAGATCACAGGAGACAGGTATATTCTCGTGTGGCGCCTCTCGGGACGGCGAGGCAAGGCGGCAAGTAAGAGATTGATTGGAGGTGCAGGCGCCGTGAGCGGACGCTACCGGATAGGTCAGGCGATACTGACACAGGAAGACGCCGGTTTCGGCCCCGCTCTTGCCGAAGCATATCGGGCCCGGCAAAGGCCGGTCTGCCTGTGCTGCGACCAGGGTGCGGCGATGTATATCGCGCGCATAGGCGAGCAGTTTTTCGTCAAGCGCATGCCCCTATCGGGCGCTGACCACGACCCGCATTGCCAATCCTATGAACCGCCCTATGAGCTCTCAGGCCTTGGTCCATTGATCGGCGGAGCGATCCAGCTTGATCCGCACAAGGGCATGGCGGCGCTCAAACTCGATTTCTCTCTGTCGAAGCGTGGCGCGCTGAAGAGCACGGGTGGCGCAGTGCAAAATGAAAGGCCGGTCAAGAACGAGATCAGGAAGCTGTCGCTACGCGCGTTGCTGCATTATCTCTGGCATCAGGGAGGCTTGACCGAGTGGACGGCGCATTGGGCCGGCAAGCGCCACTGGTTTCAAGTCCGAAGCCATCTCATCGATGCGGCGGCGACGATGACTGTCAAAGGTGGGGCGCTGACGGAACGCTTGTTCGTCCCTGAGAACTTTCGACTGGATGACAAGGCGGCTATCGACAAAAGAAGGGCTCTTGCCCTTGCAGGTATCCGCGCGCCGGCGGCTGGGCCGAGGAAACTGATGTTGCTGATCGGCGAGGTGAAGGAGTTTGCGTCAGCCCGCAGTGGCCAGAAGATCATCGTCAAGCATATGCCGGGCTTTCCATTGATGATTGAGGAAACCGTCTGGCGCCGGCTGCAGTCACGCTATGCCGCGGAGCTGCAACTTTGGCAGGCGAATACCACATTCCATCTCCTCGTCATCGCGACGTTCGGCATGACGCAGTCAGGTCTTGCCAGTATCGACGAGATCGTCCTGATGTCGACAAGTGAACAATGGCTCCCGATCGAGAATGCTTACGAACAACAACTGGTCGAACGCTTGTCACGGCTCAGTCTGAAAAGCGTCAAGGGCTTGCGGTTCAACCTGTCCTGCAACCAGCCAATTGCAGCGGCCACCCTTCCCCATCGTCGGCCGGCGCCGGTAGCGCTCTATATCGTACCGCCGGATGCCGACGAAGAATTCGAGGCCGCGCTGGCGGATATGATTGCGGCACGGACCGATGTCGAACCCTGGATATGGCGTGTGGCCGAAGGTGAGATGCCTCCCTTTCCTATCGGGTAGCAAGCGTCTTGATATCACTGCGGTGAATCGATCCCCGGCGACCGATTCAAAACTCTTCTGTAGGTGCCGCCCGTGATGCAAGAAGATTTGATCTGAATGTGCGGGTGATCAAGTGCGGACTTCTGTAAGGTCTGTATCTACGGCATTCCCAGAAGCCGTTGGCAGGTATGGTGATTGGCAGATCAGATCCAAATCCCATTGTCGAACTTAAGTCCTCACGAGTTATGACTGGTTTTCCTGATCCAGATCTGTTCGATCACTTTGCCCGTTCGGTCGCCTTCTTTCAACCCCGGCGTCAGCCTTGCGCAGCCCTTTGGTCAGGCTGCGTCCTTTCCATTTTGTTGGCTGATGCGATCACCACGAGCATCCGCTGCTTGCGCAACATCATCTGCGCCAGCCAGGAACTTCCGAAATCGATTTTCGGCCTATCCAGTTCAGACGGGACATGGCCCCCATAGTCAGCAGTCTTCGGATATCGGTTTGCCCAGCTTTGGAAACGTCACAAAGCTGGCGTTCACAGCAGCCAAGGCGCTGAAGGATGCGCTCAACAAGCAACATGATGAAAGCCCCGCTCGGATCGAGCGGGGCTTCGTTGCCAATCAGCTGCGGCTGTTGCGCGACCAGATGAGCTGCAGACCTTCCTGGCCCTGAACTTCAGTGAGCGTCGCGTAGATCGGGGCAGGAAAGCTCGGGTCGTCGAGCTTGACCGAGATGTAGTCTCGCTCGGTCTCCCGGGCCTGTTTCTGCCAGCCTGCGCCGAACTCGACATTGCCGGCCAGGACCCGGAAGTCGGGAGCGTCTTCGGAAGTGCGTTCGACCCGGATGATCTTTGCCTTGACGTTGAGGTTGAGGGTCTTGATGGTGCCGGAAAAGCCGTTTTCCGAAGCGGTGAAAGAGCCGATGGTTGCCATTGTCTTGATCCTTCTCAGTTGCTCGGGCCGCGCCCATCGCGGCCTCGATGGCTGTCGATCAGACCGGGGGCGATCGGCCCGCACCTGAAAAGGCCGAAACGAAGTGGAGGACGGCCTTAGGACGAGGCTTTCTTGTTTCGCGAGGAATGGACGCGAACCGGGGTCCTCACATGGCCTGTCATGTGGGGTGGTTGCGGCCAAGGGAAGAAAACGAGCCGGCCGTTGCGGATGCCGATCGAGCTGAACAGCGTGAGGCGCCCTTCGGTCAGACATGCCCCATCGAGACCGCAGGGGACGTGCCACGCCCATATAGAAACGAGGCAATGGCGGGCCGCGGCGTTACTCCGCCAGCGACTCTGCCGCCCATCGATATCTTGCCTCCCTTGACGCGAGCTGATTGACATTACCAACGCGCGACGCACGCCTGCGAGTTGCCGGGGCGCCGCCCGTTTGACGGTGCTGGCGATGGACTTGAGAAAGGCAGGGCTAAAGCTGCCAATCGGCGTGATCGTCTCGAAATCGATTGCCTTGTCCAGTTCAACCGGACCACTCGTCGAGAATGATCCAGCAGGGAAAATCCAGTCCGGCGCGATGATCTGGCTGATGGCAAGGGACACCCGGGCGGTGTCGGGTAATTGCGACGTGAGGTGAAACAGAAACTTGACGCCCGGCACAGCGACGGTGGGAACGACGACACAAACCGGTCTCGCCTAGCGGCCGGCTCTTCTCCCGCCGCCTGCCGGCTCCACGATTAAAATAACCGTGCGATCTGCCCCAGGCTCAAGCATCGCAGTCCCGACAATATCGCCAAGACCGGTCATCAATTCCTGATGAATGTCTTCCGGCGCCTCGAACATGTCGCAGGGCTGGGCGTGGGAACGACGGATAAGCCTTCGATATTGCTCGGCCGTCATAATGACAAGTTTGTCCTTGCCTCGCCGCGCGATGATCGACTTCCATTGGGATGAAACAGAGGCTGGCAGCATTGCCAATTGGAGATACACTCGGTGCTCGCGGCTCGTTTGAGACCAAGGGCTCTGCTGCCAGATGGCTGAATGAGGTAACTGGAGATAAGATAATGAGACGGCGATGGCCGCTTATGGCCTGCTTTTGTGTTTTAAGCGGAGGTTCTTTTGCCCAGCCGTTTCCCGTGGCGGTCGATCTGGAACTGGTGATTGCCGTTGATGTCTCTTATTCGATGGATAGCGAGGAACAGAGGGTTCAAAGAGAAGGCTATGTGAATGCCTTTGGAAGCCCCGAGGTCGTCAGAGCCGTACTCGGCGGACCGCGGGGAAAGACCGCAGTGACGTTCGTCGAGTGGGGTGGCTCAGCGGTTCAGGTGGTGCCGTGGACTTTGATTGACGGTCCGCAGTCCGCTGCCCAATTTGCCGAGGAGCTGCGCCGGCAGCCGATAAGACGGATATCCTTTACATCGATCTCAAATGCGCTGGCGTTCGCGCGAGAGCTTATCCGAACCAGTCGATTTTCGGCGAGCCGACACGTCATCGATGTTTCGGGCGACGGGCCCAACAATGCCGGGGCGCCGGTGCCCGTTGCCCGCGATGCGGCGATTGCGGATGGAATCACCGTCGATGGTCTCCCGATCATGTTGACGACCGAACCGGGTCCGGCAGCGATTCATGACCTTGATGCGTACTACGAGGCATGTGTCATCGGGGGAGACGGGGCATTTTTAGTGAAGGTGACAGACGTCAGTCAATTTGCCGAGGCAATTCGCAACAAGCTCGTTATCGAGATCTCGGGGTTCAAGCTAAGTGAACTTCACGAGCGCCAGCTGGCCGCCGCATTCGTGCAACACCCACAACCCTATAATTGCCTGGTCGGCGAAGAGTCTCAGGAGCGCGCCATTGGAAAGTGATTGCCGCTAAGCTGTTCGATTATCAGCTGCCCACATCAGCGGCAAGACCGATCTGGCAAAGGCAATTCGTTACACCACACTGCGTTGGGATCAACTGACACGCTATACGACTGATGGCCGTCTCGAAATGAGTAACAATGCTGCTGAGCGTTCGATCCGCCCATTGGCTCTGGGCCTGAAGAACTATCTGTTCGCCGGCTCCGATGCTGGAGGCAAACGCGCTGCTGCCATCTATACCCTATTGAGACAGCTAGGATGAATGACCTTGATCCCGAGGCTTGGCTGGCCGATGTAATCAACCGTATCGCCGACCATCCGATCAATCGGATCAGCGACCTGCTCCCGTGGAATTGGCAGCTATCTGCAATCAAGATCGCGGCATGACCCGATACCTTACGGATTCTCCTCACATGCCGTGATATTATAGTCACGCGGAATAGTGGACGTAGCAGAGAACCACTCGGACGCGCGGGTCCGCTGCTGATGGAAATCGAAGGCAGCACGATCTATAAAAAGCTCTTCCACTCGCCACACCAGAGCATCATCGGTCTGCGACACATCAAAGGAGATGCAACCCGGCTCCGCTCTGGTAAGACGAAGATGATCTGGAAGATACTGCTTAACCAGGTCGATATCCTTTATCGATCCGCAACGTAGGAAACCGGACAGTTTAACCGCACCTATTCTGTCATTCATACTACACCATCTTATTTTGGGTTGTGCTTCACTCGACCTGCCACAGTTGTCTTTTATCCGCTAGCTTTGAATATGATAGAAGTCCAGCGCCGCAATGGCCAAGAAATCGGCACTCCCATAAATCCGCCCCAAATCGCCATTGAGAGTTACTCACGCCGAATTCAAGTCGAAACAACAGACAACTTTGAAGCTCCCGTTGAACGTGTGCCCCTAATCGCGGTCATGATCCCGCGGTTACCTTTAACGGCTTGCGGCTTCGCTTTCCCTTCAAAAGTGTCTTCGTAGGGAGGCACCTCACAATCCGTGCCGTTGCAGTCCTTGCACCTGAACTTGACGCTTCTGATCTCGCGGCCATGGCCAAATAACCCGGCAACGCTTCCCGCGGTAAAGCTGGCTGTCTTGCTGCATTTGCGGCAGCGGGATCGCACGAGCATGCCGTGGCGAGCAGCCTGTCCCAATGTCTTTATTGTTCTTGCCATAAGACAAACTGAGAACACAGTCCTAAGTCGTCAAGAACGAATATGCCGAAGATGCTATTCCGCACACCTTATCGTTGTTGTCGCGACAGCCGCTCTCCGAGTAGCTTTTGATATTCTCGCTCGGCTTCACCGTAAAATCCGTTAGCTTCGGCCATCAAACCCGCGCGATCAACAATGGCGACCTTGCCACGGGTAGAACGTATATGGCCTTCGGCTTCAAGTGAATGCAGGGTTTCTGTCACCCAGGGACGCCGCATGCCCAGCATCACCGCCATGAACTCATGGGTTAGGGATAGATCATGGCCCGAGGTGCGGTCATGCACCATCAGCAGCCATCGGGCCAATCTTGTCCGCGCTTCGGCCTGAGCGTTGACGAGAGCAGTCGTGGCGGTTTGAACAAACATCGTCTGTACGTAAAGAAGAAACACCCGCTTCAGCGACCGACTTTGCTCCAGCGCCGCCTGCAATTTGCCCGCAGCAATCCGGTGGCCGGAACCGGGCAGCTGGATATAGATGGAGAGCGGCGCGCTGGGGCTGCCGAGGACGAGCGAGGTCCCCGTCATTCCATCAAGGCCGACCAAAGCAATTTCGATATCGCCGCCGGTAGGGCTTTTTGCTACAATCGATGCTATGCCGTCCTCGATAAACAGCGCGGCGTCAACAGGTTCCCCCGGACTCTCGATCGGATCCCGCAGCGAAAATGTCACGTATTCGAGATCCGCAGCGAGCAGCTGGAAATCAGCCGGTGACAACAATCTAAGGAGTTTGTTTTGAACAGCGGATTGAACCAAGGTCATGTTGCTCCTTCCCGCGAGGAACAAACTGACGATCCAGCGCTTTCAAAAAAACTATAAATATCAAGATAAAAACCGGGAACAATGGTATGTCCTCCAGAGGACAATCCGGGAATATAGGCCACTCGGAGAATGTCGGTTAAAACGGAGCCGCTGCGCCTGAAAGGTCAGGATGGATCGAAACGCCATATATCGCAGGCTTCACAGTGGTGATGATACACCCGTTGACACAGTTCGCCTAAGGATAATCGAAAAAGACGGCCGACCGCTCGCCGAAGTCGAATGGCCGGAAAATAGCCTGACCAACAAAGGCGACTACTTCTATGCCACACCTGTGCCACTGGCGCTTGAACGGGCGATTGACGTTAGAGACAATTACGGTTTTCGCGAGATTGTCATCATTATCGACGATCTGACGCTTTGGAACGAGGCGTGGGGAACTGTCATTTGAATGGGATGGTTGCAAAGCTCGGAAAAGCCTCGGTCCTCCTTCCGCGCACATAGCGCTGTGGCGCCCATTGATCTAAAACGCCAATTTACGTTTCTCTCGCACTATGAGGCTATGCAAAGCTTGCCTGGGTCTACTTCCAATTCGACACAGATGTTACTGTAACATCCTTGTGTTTTGTCCGCTAGAAGACCATCGTGCTGCCCACGCCGCTCAGTCCGTCTACCAGCATCTCGGCGCGGACCTCCACTGGCCACATCCACCGAGCACATGAGATGCTACGGGCGTTCGTTGTGAGGAACATGTCTCTCTGTTTTTGGCCCGACCGACAGGAGCATACCAATGGCAGACCAAGCAATAGTTGAAGCTCTTCGACCGTTTGAAGTGAATTTTTCGGATGAGGCACTCGCGGACCTAAAACGGCGGCTGTCCCAGGCGCGCCTACCCGAGGAGGAACCCGTTGCCGACTTTTCCCAAGGCGTGCCGCTCAAGACTGTCCGGCAGCTCTTGGCTCACTGGCGCGACAAATATGACTGGCGCAAGGTTGAAGCCCGGCTCAACGCCGTGCCGAACTACCTTACTGAAATCGATGGACTGGATATTCATTTTATCCATGCTCGTTCGAAGCACGAAGATGCCCTTCCGATAATTATCACGCATGGATGGCCCGGCTCCATCATCGAGCAATTGAAGCTTATCGGTCCGCTGACAGATCCGACTGCATACGGCGGGCGTGCCGAGGATGCCTTTCATGTGATCATACCTTCGATGCCGGGTTACGGCTTTTCTGGCCAGCCGACCAAGACAGGCTGGGGACCAGAGCGCATCGCCGACGCTTGGATCACCTTGATGCAGCGGCTCGGATACAAGAAGTATGTGGCGCAGGGCGGCGATTGGGGCGCAGTCGTTACCGAAATGATCGGTGTGCGAGCTCCCCCGGAACTGGCCGGCATTCACGTCAACATGCCTGGAGCAGTCCCTGAAGATATCAACGGGGCAGCTTTCGGAGGAGCACCAGCGCCGGTTGGCCTCACCGACGAGGAAAGAAGCACGTACGATCAGCTCGTCTCCTTCTATAAGAAGGTCTACTACGCATTCTGGATGGCAACGCGCCCACAAACAGGGGTCGCGTTTGCGGACTCGCCCATTGGTTTGGCAACCTTTTTGATTGACCATGATCACGAGAGCTTGGCCATGATCGCGCGCTCGTTCGACGGACAGACTGAGGGCATGACGCCTGACGATGTTCTCGACAACTGCACTTTGTTCTGGCTGACAAATACGGGCGTTTCAGCCGCTCGGCTTTACTGGGAGAATAAGCTTCCATTCTTCACCCCCAAGGGCGTAAAGGTTCCGGTAGCCGTGACCGCATTTCCAAACGAACTCTACCAGACACCACGCAGCTGGGCGGAGAAGGCATATCCAAACCTGATCCACTACAACAAAGTTGAAAAGGGCGGTCACTTTGCTGCTTGGGAACAGCCGACGCTACTGTCCAAAGACCTCTGGACAGCATTCCGATCGCTGCGTTGACACGAAGTGTGGGACGGCGGGTTACATCACGCCGTCCTGTGCTCACCCGTAATGCTATCAAATCGTTGGCGTTTAGGTTTCCAAGACAAGTTTCCTATCCGTTTGTGGAATCTGTGGAAACCAATGATGGGAACTTAACACCGCTCTTGTCGTAATTGCTTGTTAGCCTTTTTAGAGCTCTCAGAACCGATGTTTTTGGTAATCCAAGGGCGCATACATAAGAATGTGTAGGTCTTTTGATTTTTTGCTCGTAGGCCTTTAGTCCGATCTCGCGTCGCCTGATTAATGCTATCCTTGAGGATACTGACGCCCCTCGTCGGCAAGGGCCCCAAGGCCAAGAGCAAGGTTAGCTACCCTTGAGACTCCAGTTGACCGGGCGTTTAAAAAGAGCAGCTACAGCACATTTATGAAATCGATACATTGCCTTATCCACATTGGCGGTGCTCGAAAGTCCACCGCCTTTTTGTTGGTATGATGAATTTCACTCCGGTCGTTGTGGCCGAAAATCTGCTGACGCTGTGGCGCGATATGTGGGACGAAATGTGGCCCAAGGCGCTGACCGTTTCATGCGCCTGAAATTGACAACAGATACGCATGACAAAAGGCGATGATACGGCTAGGGCCGACAAGAAAGCTAAGGCGGCTGCAAGACTGCGTAAATGGCGCGCGGCCAATCCGCTGACTCCCGAACAGAAGGCGATGGCGATTGCGAGGGTCCGTAAATGGCGGGCGGCCAATCCGCTGGCTGCCAATCCACCGAGTCTCGAGCAGAAGGCGAAGGCAGCGGCTAAGGCGGCTGCAAGGATACGTAAATGGCGCGCTGCCAATCCGCTGAGTCCAGAGCAGAAGGCGGAGGCAGCGGCAAGGTCCCGGAAGTGGCGGCAGGCTCACAAAGAGCGCTACAGTGCGGACATGAAAGCTTTGCGCGATGCCAGTCGCGAACAATCCGACCTTTAGCGCCAGGCTCTCGCTCCAAGGACGGCATTTCCGGTTGCGCGTTTTATTGGCATGCGCGATCTACCGTTCCCTTATGTAACATCACTGATCAATTCGGCGAAACCAAGAGCATTCGATCTGTTATCGAAGCGGAGATATGGCTTGTTGCACATTGGCCGATAGGGAACGGCGACAATTCAAGGCAGCAAAGCGCGCTTGCTATGGCTTGCTCTATTTGGCGAGCTGCTATGGAGCAAAGCCTTAGGCTCTCGTCGGAAATAAAATAACTGCGGCACCTACCAGGCAGATCAATGCCACGGTCACGTCCCATCGATCCGGCTTGCTGTTCTGACCAGCCACAACCACGAGATAGGCAACAATATAAACCCCACCATAGGCCGCATAGGCGCGTCCTGCTGCGGTAGTGTCAACCAAAGTAAGAAAGCAAACGACGCCAGTGAGACCATGCCGGGCATGATCCACAGCGGCGACTTGTCGAGCATGAGCCACGCCCAGAGAGAGGCACCCGGCGATCTTCGCAAGGGCGGCGCCGGCATAAACGAGAATCGTCAACATGGCTTCCACTTATAGATGGTTCCGCAGCGCGGGCTAGAGGCACTGTCATGGTGCTTTCTTCCCCACGTTCCGCCCGTTTTCATCAGATGAACTTCGGTGTGACAGGCCGATCGATTGCCCTTTTAAATCAACAAACGTTTCGAATTTCCGTTTGCTACGACGGGTGGCAAACGCAGCAAAAGTTGAAACTCGATCTTCGAGTTATAAGTCCGATGATAGCCACTTCTCCACTTCGTATATTTTTTGTTTTGGCAACTCGCAAAACCTTGACACCGCACAGCTCAATACCCAAATTTTTGCCGTCGGTCGCACTGTTTGGGCCGACAGTCAGGGAGCGCCAAGCTTCTTGGCGCGCCTCATTTCTATGTTGCTCAAAGGAGGACTTAGCTATGAGAAGCAACGTCGATTTTTCCCCGTTCTACCGGTCGAGCGTCGGTTTCGACCGCATTTTCAACTTGCTTGAAAACTCCGCCCAGCCTCAGGGCTCGGACAAATGGCCGCCCTATGACATCGTCAAATTTGGCGAAGACAAATACCGGATTATCATCGCTGTAGCCGGTTTGTCGCAAGATGACCTGTCGATCACCCATGAGCCTAATCTGCTTGTGGTAGAAGGCGAAAAGTCGGGCGAAGAGGAATTGCAGTACCTCCATCACGGATTGGCGCTGCGGCCATTCGTTCACCGGTTCGAACTTGCCGACCATGTGACGGTTATCGATGCGCGTCTAGACAATGGGTTGCTAAGGATCGAACTCAAGAAAGAGATTCCCGAGGAGATGAAGCCGCGTCGGATTGCGATCGGCAATACCGGCAACACTATAGTCGGCGAAAGCTCCAAGCAGGTTAAAGACAACTACGCGGCGTGATCATCAGAGCAAGCTAAGATCACCTCCCGCCTCGGATCATCGGGGCGGGAGAGTATCAGGAGAACGTACAACAGTTAGCGGCACAGGCACGCTTTGTTTTGTCTTTGGGAGAGATACAGCATGCAAGCTACGATAATAAAACCATCGGGAAAACTGCCCGCCCCGCCAGAGCTTCTGCAAAAGATAAGGGCACAACAAGCTCCAAGTGATCCACCCCCCGCGTCGGTCGATCATTTGGATCGCATCGACGAATGCGAAGCTGCATTGAAGGCTGAGTTTCAAGGTCTGACCGAAGCAGCGCTGGAGGCTCGTTGATATGAAGTTGCCGTTGCTTTGGCCAATCTGGGTGATCGGTTGGTTGATGAAACGGCCAGGACCGCCGGTTCCCAGGCTGACATTGCAATTGCCAAAGCGCTTTTCGAAATAAACGAGCGTTCTCCTGATAGCCACAGACAAGCCGACGCGGTGGCGCAAAGCCAAGGCTTGGTGTCGGTTCTAAGTACATTGTCCGCTGGCAAACATGGCATTGACGCACTCCAAAATGAGCTTTTATTGTCTACGTCGCTGGACCATGTAGTGGCGCCCCGTGATTGAGAGATGCCATGTGCTCCCGCCTAACACTAGTGCGGGAGGGATATTATGCCCCGTCAACTCAGGAAGCTGATCTACTCCAGTGAAGACTGGAGCCTAATGCAGAGTGCACTCCTGAATGCCACCAAAAAACTGAACAGAGATCAGGGCCACGAAGCGGGCGAGAGTCGCCGCTGGCGAGAAGTACGAAGTCGATTATCTTATGAAATCCGTTAATCTGGGGCGAGCAACTGATAGCCAAGTGTACGAAGGCAACAGGCAGAAAATAGAGGCGGAGGTGTCGAAGAGAAAAAACGTCCGAAAACCTATGCTCACCTCTAAGAGTTCCTTGCAGCTGCGCGTCACTTTGGCGTCGCTTCGAGACTGCAATCGTGGTCATACAAAAAGTTGATTGCATGGGGTGAGCTTCGAGAAGACCAACGTCACTATAATTTAATCGGCCGGGCGCATATGGCCACCGGATACCGATTGCACTCGATCGATAAACGTTTTCAGCGGCTGCTTGATCGATTGGACGATGCGGAACAAGCGCAATTGGTGCGAGACGGCCAAGCTTGAGAATTCGTGTCCAGTTATCCAACCTGTCCTGGCCTATGTCGACTTTAGACTCATTCCCTCCCCTCGCAATGACGGCAAAGCTGAGCTAGGTTGGTTGACAACCATGTGCAACGACTATGAGCAGCATATCCGTTGGGCCGAATACTGCGATATGATGCAGAAGCTAGAGCTTGGCATTCCTGCGCATCAGAGCGAACTCGATCTTCCGCGGGCCGATGACGTTAGGATCAACGATATGGCTCCCGTGATGCACGCTACCGGAGACAATATCGCACTATCGCAAATGAATTTCAGTTTCCCACCAACCGGGCGTGGTGGCCCCGTGTTCAATTTCCGGTCGGAGGGCCGTCAGTTTGCCAATAGCAAACGTTGCCTTATCCCGGCGAGCGCATTCTTCGAATTCACGGGCAAGAAATATCCGAAAGCGAAGCATCGGTTCACGTTGAACGATGCAACCTTCCTGGCGATCGCCGGCATCTGGCGCGAGGGACAGGGCAACCATCCCGCCGCCTTTACGATGTTGACAACGATGCCGGGACGTGACGTCGAACCGTATCACAATCGCCAAGTGGTCGTGCTTCGCCCTGAAAACTGGGCCGCCTGGATTTACTTGACGAAACCCGAGGCAGAACTGCTGCGACCGCTCCCGGGAGGGTCACTCATCGCTGAGACGGTGCGGGCTGGGATCGACTGACTTGCAAAGGATCGTGCAGCTGAAACGGCAAGCCGAGGCGAGAGCTATCTTTCGAAGACGGAACGGCATCTTCTACTTTTGGCAGGCGGGATCGGGCGATCCGGGGCAGAATTCTACGCCTCAGTCTCCGGGGTGGACGTCGGACTAAAACCGAAACCCTTGGTTGCATTGAACGATTTCACAGTACCGGTTACCACGATTAATCCTCCCGATAGCAATTCAATAGTATCGTTATCGCTCGACGCATCCCCTATCAAGCCTTTGCGCCGGGTAAGTATGATCTTGCGATCCCCTCCTCTATTTGAAATCGCGGGTCTTCACTTTGATCGTATCAATGTGCCCATAGGGATCAAAGAAGTCGCGCGTCTTCATGCCCTTTGGTACCGAGCGCGGATCGGCTGCAGGAATGCTGTGATGGAATTCGTCGCCGCGTCCATGCGGCAACGGAAATTCTGCATCCCGATCGCCAACACTTGCGAGTTCCGACGACAGATCCGTCAACCTGTTGGCGACGAGGTGGACGACATCGCCTTCCCGCTGGATCTTGCCCTTGATGGCCATCATGCCTGCAGACAACACGATGTGACGATATTTTTCGAATACCTTGACCCAGACGACCAGATTGGCGATGCCCGTTTCGTCCTCGATTGTAATGAACATAACGCCCTTGGCCGATCCAGGGCGTTGTCGAACCAGAACCAGACCCGCCGTTTCAACCCATCGTCCGTCACGCGACTGCATGGCTTCGGCGCAAGATATGATGCGGCGATGACGCAGGCTCTGTCTCAGGAAGGCGATCGGGTGATCGCGCAGGGTCAGTCCGACATGGCGATAGTCCTCAACAACCTCGCCGCCGGCCTTCATGGGCTGAAGCTGGACGGTAGGTTCCTGCAGTTCCGGCACTGTTTGCGCTGCGCGAACTGACGCGCTCGCAAACAATGGCAGCGGTTCATCGCGCAGTGCCTTGATCGCCCAGAGTGCTTCGCGCCGTGCCAATCCGAGGGACGGTTGAAAGGCGTCGGCTTCCGCCAGCTCCACCAAAGATGACGTCGAGACCCCTGCCCGTCGCCAGAGGTCATCAACGGAAACGAAGGGCTCGTCGCTGCGAGTGCCGATGATCTTCGCAGCCTCCTTGTTGGCGAGTCCTCGAACGATCCGCATGCCGAGGCGTACGGCAAACCTTTCCTCGACGTCTGTCGGTTCCAGCGTGCAGTCCCAGCGGGAGGCATTGATGCAGACGGGTCTGATCTCGACACCATGATCGCGGGCATCACGGACGATCTGCGCCGGAGCGTAGAACCCCATCGGCTGCGCATTGAGAAGCGCCGCACAGAAGACGTCGGGATGCCAGCATTTCAACCAGGAGGAGGCATAGGCGATGAGGGCGAACGACGCTGCGTGGCTTTCCGGAAAGCCATAGGAACCGAAGCCTTCAAGCTGTTTGAAGGTACGTTCGGCAAACGCGCGCTCATAGCCGTTGGCCACCATGCCCTCGATGAGCTTGGTGCCAAACTTCGAAACGCCGCCCGTGTGCTTGAAGGTGGCCATTGCCCTTCGCAACTGATCGGCCTCGCCCGGGGTAAAACCCGCACACTCGATGGCAACCCGCATCGCCTGTTCCTGGAACAACGGCACCCCGAGCGTCTTGCCAAGAACCTTTTCCAGTTCAGGCTTGGGATAGACAACCTCTTCCTTGCCCTCACGCCGTCGCAGATAGGGATGCACCATGTCACCCTGGATTGGGCCCGGGCGCACAATGGCGACTTCAATGACAAGGTCATAGAAGGTGCGTGGCTTGATCCGCGGCAGCATCGACATCTGCGCCCGGCTCTCGATCTGGAACGTGCCGAGCGTGTCGGCCTTGCGGATCATCGCATAGGTGCGCGGGTCCTCAGCGGGAATGGTTGCCAGATTAAGATTGATGCCTTTGTGCTCGGCAAGAAGATCGAAGCCGCGTTTCATGCAAGACAGCATGCCGAGCGCCAGGCAGTCGACCTTCATGAATTTGAGGATATCGATGTCGTCCTTGTCCCATTCGATGACCTGACGGTCGGGCATGGCTGCCGGCTCGATCGGCACCAGCTCATCAAGCCTGTCATGGGTCAGCACGAACCCGCCCGGGTGCTGCGACAGGTGACGCGGCGCTCCCGCCAGTTGATGTGCGAGATCAAGTGCCAGCCGCAAACGTCTGTCGGACATGTTCAAATTGAGGTTCCGGGCATGTTTGGCCTCAACATCTTCGCCCCAACCCCAGACCTGTGATGACAGCATCTTCGTTACGTCTTCAGGCAATCCCAACGCCTTGCCGACATCGCGCAAGGCGCCCTTGGCCCGATAGCGAATGACGGTCGAACAAAGGGCAGCGTGATTGCGGCCATAGGTTTCGAACACCCATTGCATGACGATCTCACGGCGCTCGTGTTCGAAGTCGACGTCAATATCGGGCGGCTCGCGTCGTTCTTCCGAGACGAAGCGTTCGAACAGAAGATCGTTGCGTTCCGGATCGATCGAGGTGATGCCAAGCACATAGCAGACGGCGCTGTTGGCAGCCGATCCCCTGCCCTGGCAAAGGATGTCACGCGAGCGGGCGAAGCGGACAATGGAATTGACCGTCAGGAAGTATGGCGCGTATTCGAGCGTCTCGATCAGCTTCAGCTCGTGCTTCAATGTTGCGATGACTTTGTCGGGCAATCCTTCCGGATAGCGCTCAGTGGCGCTTTCCCAAGTCATTTTCTCCAACGCCTGTTGAGCGGACAGTCCCGGCAACGTACGCTCCTGAGGATATTGATAGGCAAGTTCGTCGAGGGAGAAATGGCAGCGGCGGGCAATCTCATGCGTTCTGGCCAGCGCCTGCGGATAGCGGCTGAACAGCCGCGCCATTTCTTCCGGCGGCTTCAGATAGCGGTCCGCATGACGTTCGCGCCGGTAGCCCGCATCGTCGATGCTGACATTGTGGCGGATGCAGGTAACGACATCCTGCAAGATGCGGCGGTCGGGAGTATGGAAGAGCACGTCATTGGTGACGACAGTCGGAACCTGTGCGTGTGCCGCCAAATTGGACAGGCCGTGCAGCCGCAACTGATCATTCGGCCGTCGTCTCAGCGTCAAAGCCATGTAAGCCCTGTCGGAGAAGAACTCCCGCAGCTTGCGCAGCTGGATCGCACAGAGATCGTCCGCCTGTTCCGGCAACAGAACGGCGATCAAGCCTTCGCCGTAAGCCACAACATCCGACCAATCGAGAATGCACCTGGCCTTGCCGCCGCGCTTCTTGCCGAGCGACAGCAGACGGCAGAGACGGGAATAGGCTGGTCGGTCTGTTGGGTAAACCAGGATCGACATACCGTCCGTGAGGTCGAGACGGCAACCGACGATCAATCTGACCCCTGCGTCCTTGGCGGCCTGATGTGCGCGAACGATCCCGGCGAGGCTGTTGCGATCGACTATAGCCAAGGCCTCGATGCCGAGCATTGCCGCCTGACCGAACAATTCCTCGCAGGAACTGGCTCCCCGCAGAAAGGAGAAGTGCGACGTCACCTGCAATTCTGCGTAGCGATGCTCGTTCATCCGAACAATCCGTGCATGAACCAATGATGTGACCCTGTCTCGGTATTTTCGCCGTCGCCTGACCTATAGATCCAGAACCGTTCGCCCGCCTCGTTCTCGACGATGAAATAGTCCCTGACAGCAACCATCTCCGCATCGCGGTGCCACCACTCACCGAACACTCTTTCTGGTCCATCGGCTCGTTTGACGCGGTGGCGAATGCCCCGCCAGGTGAACGAGGCGGGAGGATGATCGGGCAGCAACGCAACGGTTTCGATGCGCTCGGGAGATTTCAGCAACCGCGTCGGCCGCGGCCAATCCGCGGGCCAGTTCTCCAAAGTCTCGGGCGACAGTGCCGCGATGCGTTTGACCGAGCGTTCGGGCACGTCACTCGGAACGGCAGCAACGCGATAAATGCGTGTTTCGCCGACACGGTTGGTGAGCGTGTCAACTAATCCCGAAACATCAGCCTCGGGTTCCGCAATCAACGAGGATATGGTCTGCTTCATGCCGAGCGGCTCGGCGACCGCCGCGACGAGATTCATGATCTCGATGCCGAAGCCCGGATCGATCGTGCCGATCTTGTCGCAGAGCAGCCGTGTCAAACGCTTCACATCGCGGACCGGAAGCGCTGTTGCGACACGGACCGCTTCGATACGGTTGTCGACCCGGTGCAGCAGCAGATCGAGACGTCTGGCTCCAAGACCCCTTGTTTCCAGCAAACCGCAGAGTTGTTCGACCAGTTTACCGATGTAGCGGGCAATGGTTTCGGCGGCACCGATCGGTTCGGCGAAGGCGCGCCGCACCTCGATCAGGTCCGGCGTCCGGATCGGGTCGATTGGTTCAGCCAAACTTCCAAATGCCTGATCAAGCCGCCGCCCGATCTCGGGTCCAAAACGCAAGGCCAGCGGTGCGCGGGGTGTTGCGCCAAGTTGGCCTATACTGGAAAAACCCAGGACCCGCAGCGCCTCGACGGTATCAACAGTCAAACGCAGCGCGTTGATGGGCAACTCCGCCAAGGCTGCTGCGTTGGCACCCGGCGGCACGATCAGCGTCGGGGAGGCACAGGTACGCGCAACCGCGTGTGCCGTACCCCATGTGTCCGCGATCGCTGCGCATGCGGCGATACCTGACGCGCGAAACCTCTGAACCATTTCATCGAGCATCGCCTGCTCGCCTCCACGCAAGTGGTCAGCGCCGGTGGTGTCGAGAACAATGCCGTCGGGATAGTCGGCGGCAACGATCGGCGCGTAACGCTGCATCGCCCACAGCGCCATCCGTTCAAGCGCTTCAGCATCCGCTTTCGGATCCGCATCCATGGTAATGAGCCCACTGAACAGGGCCTGTGCCTTGGTTGCCGCCATGCCGACGCGCAATCCCGCCCTGAGGGCTGGCGTGTTGACGGCGGTCACCACCCGACGACGTGCATCGCGACCGATGAGAACGAGCGGAGCCTCAGGCGGAGGCGCGGCGTCGCCCAATTTCCTTCTGAGGCGATCCGTAGACCACCTCGGAAGGAAGAGCGAGACGACCCTTGTCATCGCAGGCCTCCACTTCGAAATCGGCTGATTCTCCGGCACGGCAGCGGATCAGTTCTAGCTGCCAGCGCGCACGCCCGACGCCGGGCACGGGCAGAGGTGATGATGGCAGCGCAGACACACGCCACCGCGTGACGGACGCCGTCGGCTGGCCAAAGTCTGCTGCCTCGGTCTGCCGCCGCCAGCGCCGCACTGCGATGCCAATGGTGCCGGACCCTTCTGCGGCGAGTTGGAGCCGACGGGATGATGTCATCGACAGCCGCGCAACCTCGGCGACAACCGCACCAAGACCGCCATGGCGCAGGCCCTCTTCGAAGCAGGCAAGCACGGCCTTTTCGTCGCCAGCCTCTACATAGATGACGCGATTGCTTCCCAATCCAACATGGGCGATCGCCGGAGCAAAGAGGTCCTGCCGGGTGATGCACCACAGGACCTTGCCTTTGGTCCGCGCCGCGACGCCTGCCGCGAACAGCGCCGCAGCAGCACCATCAATCGCTCCGTTGCCTCCGCCGGCCACTTCGTGCAGGCAGCCGAGGGTAAGGCCTCCACCCGGCAACACGCGATCTATCGCCTTAAGGCCGAACGGCAGCACCTCGGCCCCGCGTGCCCTGCCCCCCTCGAGCCGCGCTATGCGCTCACGAAGTTGGGCAATGACGGGCTTGGTGACGACGTCGTTCACGCATGGTCCTTTCAACGCAGCAATGCATATGGGATTAAATTGTTCCTCTTTTGTTCTTATTTTGTGTCTAAAGAGTCAACAGGGTTGGCAGACCGGATTTGCTTCACGAAGGCTAAGCCACGGATTCACAACAATCTTATATTTAACGAGGTAGACGCTGGCGGAATGTCGGAACCGATATTATGGGATTCAGCATGGGAATATGCTAATAATCGAGCTCCTATGAATTGCAGCCATAATTATAGCCATCGCTCTCACGCCGGCAGTTTTGAAAGCTACGAGGAGGCTTTGGCCAAGGAGCTACATGCCACTCACAGGCCCGAGCCATCCAAGGAACATGCTGATCGGTTCGCCGAATGCCAACGAGCAATTGAAGATCGAATGCTTGAGTTGCTCGGCGATGCGCAGGTAGCGGGATGGACCAAGGAAGAGGTCTTGGCTGCAATGATCGAGGTCGCGGACAATACCGCTCTGGCTATGCAGCAGAATGTGCTGCTGTCGGTGGAAACCGAATTGCGCAAATTGATGAAGAAAAAAGATGTCTGAGCTGTCTGTCGCAAAGGTTTTCCCGCTCGCCTTGTCGTGGTCATAGCGTTCAGCCGCGCAGACAATGCGCAGCTTGTGCCTGCATACGATCCGATGCAGTTCGATACTTCGGAAGACGCCACGCGAATGGCGCGCTATCTCGCGGTAAAATGTGCGGGCGTTTTGGCTTGGAGTCGGGAAGCCCAACCTGCTATCGGTGAATACGGGCCACCGACGATTCTGTTTCAATCCGGCGACGTGCCGGAGCTGGAGTAATATTGACGCCTGAACGATTTAGCGAATGCCTGAAGCTTCTACGATGGTCCCAACTTGATCTGGCCGCAGCCCTGGAATGCGAGGTGTTTCTGGTCAACGCCTGGAGCAACGATATGGAACCCGTGCCTGAAGACATTGCGGCGTGGCTCGACAAGCTCGCGAAAGCTCATGCCAAGGCAGGGATTCCCCAGAACTACAAGGGCGTCCACCTGAAGATGAAGATCGGCAAATGAGCGAAATCCCAAAGCCTGCCTATCCCGATCATATGGAAAAAGCCCCAGCCGGCCTTTTTGAACACTACTGTATGCACGAAGGCTGCAATGCGTGGGGATCATTCGGATTTGAGAGGCGCTACGGCCAAGAATGGTATTGCGGCGAACATAAAGGTGATGCGGACGCTGCTTGATAGGGAGATAACAAAGGGGGGAATATGGGCGGACAAATTTGGACTGTTCGCGGAATGGCGATTCTGGGAGCACTGCTCGGGCTAGCCGTGGGAAGCGGGCAACTACGTCGATGAGCCCGAGCGCAGACCACCAACGGCGAAGTCCTTTCGGTGGCAAAAGAACAAGCCACGGCGGCGTGCCTAACGCAGGTGTCCACAGGCAGACATAATTCGCAAGCTGACTGCTGGCGCAGTATTTTTTGCCAATCTCTTAAAGTTTTAGGAGCGTCCTTAACTCAGCTCGCGGTAACCGCCTCGTATTGAAGACAATCGGCGGGGGCGGGATTGATGTTTACATTTACAGGTTATCTTAACCAGAGGCGCTTCGCGTATGCAGCCGGGTTGAGAATAGGGCTTTTTGTAGCAAGCATCCTCGCATTCCCTTTTGCGCTTTATGGCCTGAAATTCCTGACCAACTGCCGAAGCGTTGACGGAACCTGTGGCGCAGTTGGTCTCGTCGGAGCAATGGCCTTCAAACCCCTCGTCGCCTATCTCTTCGTACTCTCTTTTTTAGGGATCTCGTTGCGCCGCTCACGGGATGCGGGTCTGCCCGCATGGATCGGTCTGGCTATACCATTGCTGCTGGCTGCGGATTTGAACAACCTCATCGTGATTGGTGCACCATGGTCCTTGGCTTTTTCGCAAGGTATTGGCACAAGTTGGCCGAGATTTGCTGTTCAGGCTCTGGCTTGCATATTTATCCTTTGCCTGTTGCCTTCTCGTGAACCGACCTCTGGGACCAGCTTCCCTTTCGGTAACGCCGGAAAAATGGCCTTCGCATTGGGATTGTACATCAGCTTCTTCAACGTTCTCTCCGTGCTATCCGGTAATCGCGCCCTCGATCCATATATGCGTCCCATCTGGATGATGATGCCCCGGCCGGCATCGAAATGCCGAACAAAAAAAATATGGTCCGCCATCATCGTCTCGTTCGTCGCATATGCATTGATGGTGGAAACAGGCCCCCTGTTGCTCATTTCGTTGCCCGTCAACCTCACAACGATCCTGCTCCCGACTTTCCTGCTTTACCTTGCATTAATCTGGACGATTGTCAGAAGCACCAAGGCACGAACAATTGGCTCCTTCCTACTTGTCGCACTTGCCGCCTCTCCCTTCCTTCATTGGGGCTATTCCCGGTGGGTGGTGTCGCAAGCTGAGGTCCGCGAAGCTGCAGAGATCAAGGCCATCCCAACGATCGCGCCGGGATTCGTGCCTCCAGTGCTGGTGGTGGAATCCCAAGAGAGTGTCGGCCCTGTATGGGCGGTTCCCCAGATACAGCGTGTCATTTGGAAAGATGGATATCCCGAAAAATTCCGACAATTGGAAAGATCAAAACGCCAATCCTTCTACCCTGCCGCCGTCATTGACGGTGTGCCCGATACCTATCTGCTCTTGAAGCGAGGCCGTTCGAGCAGCTTTGCCAAGCCCAAGCAGCAATATGCATCGGATGGAGGACCCTATGAGCTCCGGATCGTCGCTCCTGGACGCAATGACCTGATCGCCGTGTCATACAAGACGTTCAATCCAAGACCGTCGCTCTTGCCCGTCCTCACGCAAACCGGGTGGTATCGCGGCTCCAACAATGTAATGTACGAAACGGTTTCTGACAGCGTCAAAGATTTTTTGCTGAATTCGCTTCGCGGGCAATGACGTTCGGACTGACTGGTAAGCCCATAGGAGGCGATGCCTTCGCTAGTGCAGGAGCTAGGGTATGAGGCGTTTTTGCTGCCAATTCCGCATCAACGTTCCACCTGTGAGGAGGCCTCTTAACTCTTGAATTTAGTCCAGATGGCAATGGCCCCGAATAAGATAATCCCGGGCAAAAACCAACCGAAAACCTCCCAGGCCAGATCGTTCTGTCCGGCATACGCCAAGGCCCCGACGATCGATACGGAGCAAATCAATATGCAAGCAAAAAATCCCATGGGATCGGTAAAGGCAGGGTTATCCTTTAAGGCGAAGGCGGCGAGTTCGAGTAAATATCTTTTTGTTGTCAAAAATACTCGAATTGCACGCTCAGTGAGTCTCGTCATGATGTGCCGAGCAGAAGTGGAACAATGGGTCTGTAGCAGCTCTCGGCGCGTGGGAGGATGTCAATCGATTGGCCGACCTCTTGAAACTTGGCGGGCAGATTCTCAAGGTAAATGGTAATACTGCAACTGACGGATTTGCCCTCGTGTTGACGGACGAAAGTTATCTTCCCCATCTTGATTTCAAAGCTGGGACCACCGTGCTTCTCGGTCCAAACGCTGACAATCGTAGCTGTGCTGTGTGGATCAGTTTCAACGCGCTTGCGTTGGGTCGCTTCCCAGTATTTGCTTGCAGCAAAGCCAAGGGCCAAGACGATCGTCCAGAAAATTGCAGCCTTCCACCAAAGGCGGCTAAAGCCCGGGTAAGGACCAGCGTTAAGCCCTGGCGTCGCGAACCATCGCAACGGCTTCTTTTCGAACATGCCACCCCCGGTAGACCCCTGCACTATCGACAATCAATGATGTTCGCTGGCACAAAGCAAGAGTATCAGCTTTGCCTAGCCTCTGTGCGTCTCGGGCGATCATGGGGGCTCGAGGTGCATTTCAAGTCCAAGCGACCTATTCCGGGACCGGAGCTACCTACAACCCCGTTCAACTATCATAGGGGACCGTATCATCGGCGCAGTACGGATATGCTTCACCATCCGCACTATTGATCCCGACAATATGGGCTAACAGATCGCACATTCGCTTGGGCTGAAGTTCGATCATGCCAAATGGTGGCGCTCGACTTTGCACCTTCATGGTCATTAGTTGTCTGAGCGGAGCAAGGTGCACTTTGCCGCGTTCGCCAACCAGCGTGAACGCATAGGCTAACTCGTAGAGACGGTTTTTGGTGTCCCAAGGGACAACACCGCCCTCTGGCAAAGCAGACAAAGCGTCGGTCATCAATCGTTCACTCCGATTCAGCGCCAGTGGATGGCCAGCAGCGGCAGCGACCTGTGCTGCGCCAGTTCCCAGAGAATCGTTCGCTGACATCTGGTCATAAGCCGTCGCAGCATATTTGGCCGCTTTTTCACGAAATCCAGCCAACACGGAACGCGCCATGGGCCGTATATCTCGATTGGCAAAGTTTTCGGACGGTTGCCGGGAGCCGCTAAAGGCAGATTTGGCAACAGCTTCGACAATGTAGGGATCTGGCTCGCCAAATCGGGCTGCCAATTTCAGTTGATACTCAACAAGGCGATATTTGAAGCTCAGATGTTCCACGGAAAGGTGTGCAACCCGGTCATATACGCCACCCGGATCGCAGACGCGTATTCCATCCCGGTAAAGGCCATCTCCGAGGAACTTCTCTGCACCGATTCCCAGCGCGCTGAGTCTGTCTTTGACCGCCTCCAGCGCCTGCACAGCGATTGAGAACAGCGCCATTTCATCAGCGGTTGGAGTGACGCATTCGTCAAAGGGATTCCCCGCGACAGGAAATGCGGCCTCAAGATCAAAGGCCAGCGCAGGATTCCGTGAGACGATAAATGATCCAATGATGATGCCAGCAGCTACGAAGAACATCGCGATAACCAATCGGCGGATAGTTGTCGCAGGTACGCTGGAACATTACTTCGATTCTCATCCTCGTTTATCTCGCCTTGCCGACGTCGTCTAAGAAAATCGTTTCGTAGAGCAAAATAGCTTGGATGTTTTTCGGCAATGAGCTGTTT
Source organism: Candidatus Phyllobacterium onerii (assembly GCF_028331445.1). Lineage (GTDB taxonomy): Bacteria > Pseudomonadota > Alphaproteobacteria > Rhizobiales > Rhizobiaceae > Phyllobacterium > Phyllobacterium onerii. The sequence continues at coordinate 288,721 of NZ_JAQMHX010000002.1, forward strand.
GATATTTCTAATATCGGATTCCTTTAGGCAAACCCGATCAAATTCCGTTGGGCTTGTGTATACGTTCCGCAAAAGAATATCTTTATCGGTAGGATTTGACGGCGCGATCAAAGTAGCGGGCTCTCTTCAGGTTGTGGCAAAACAATCAGTTCGTTATCGGATAGAGCCCTTACATCGCAGCTAGTTTGCGACCACGTTGAGCAGCATCACGGTAACGAGGAAGCATTCTGGTCCGGGCCATTCCAGACCCTATGCAAGCCATGTCACGACAGCACCAAGCAGAAGGAGGAGCGAGCAACTCTGCACTTGCGCGGCAATTGGGATTGATAAACGGTTAGTTCACCTGCATTCCACTATTCTGCTCTTGCATCGTAAGCGGAGAGTGAATTGAAAAAGGTGTTGTTGCACGTTGTGTTGCCAGTTTGTGGGGCGATGGTAGGGTTGGCCTTTCGGCCGTTTTGGTTGTCCGAGTGGGGACCGATTACCTTCGTACTGCTGTTATGGATTGCCTCAACAGTTGTGGCGGGATGGGGGCACGGTGGCGCACCATTCTCGTTTCGCTTCGGGCTTATTTGTGGCAGCGGCTTGGCACTATCGTCGATGTTGATCCTCTACCATCACAAGTATGTCGGAATGGGAGCTATGGCAGCGCTCATCTATCTCGGCGTGAAAACGAAGTTCTTCGAACGACGCTTCGAAAAACTTGGAGACGGTAACTCGGATTGAGTCGGTAGCAGTAGCGCAAACGGGTTTGGTTTCGATCGCAAGCAGCGCGAATACGACTGATCAGAAAGGTCGTACGCGGCCAGAGCCGCCGAGCTAACATCTTGGTTGGCAAAGCCCCACAAGACAAACGCGAGCTTCAGTTCCGCGCCGCCGTCGCCACACTTTACGACAACGCCGCCGCAAACTTCCTTGCTACAACCCAATTTGTTCGCGTCCAGCTCCGGCTGCGGCCCTCTGTTTGCGCATTTTGATATAGGATAGCACCAACATCAAACCGCCAAATAGAGCTGCGCCGATCATGTTCCGACGATTGAGTACGCGGGCCAGCAGCCAATCTCCGCGTTCCAGTGGCCAGATGCCAGCGCTGTTTTTGGCTGCTGGCCGACCAGAAATAGAGTCCATAGGGAACTCGCAACCATTCGCGCTTGTCACCGAAGGACCAGATTTAAGGAACTCGAATGGCATCTGTTGGCTGTCCACCTCGCTCCTTTGGAGGAATGTTCCGTCAGAGTTGAAGGTGTCGATTGTGTCTGTCCTGACGCTATAGATGCTTAGTGTGTTGTCCGGATTGACGGCAATCTTGAACACGCCGCCCGCGCCATCTGGCTGAAAGGCGGCCGTGAACTCCCCTCGGCAATTGTAGCGCTGAACCCGATCAGCCCGACCCAACATCGGGTCTTTGACCTTCACGAAGATATCGCCAACCGGGGTCACCACCACTTGGTCGAATATGCCGACCGTTGGCCAGGCTCTCACATTAAAGACACCTTGGTAGAAGAGATTCGCAACCGATAAGCTTGCAAGCGCTAGCATGATCGCCGAGAGTCCAACCCTATCGAGGTGATCCTCCCGAGACGGGCCTTGCCGCCAAACTTGAACTACCACCAGCACAGTCATAATCACCGGGAAGGCGACCTCAAGCCAGTTAACAGAAACATTCGGGTTCATTGATCCGCTCTTACCTCGCAAAACTTATTCCTCATTGGCCTGTGCCCACGAGCGACAAGTAAAGCCAGTTGTCAGTTGATATCCCAGTTCTTACGAGGGTCGCGGAGGAATAGGGCCAACAAACATGCTTACCTTTCGCGTAAGTTGGAATCATCGCGATCTTATCTCGGTCGAATACGAGGAAGAGCGAGTAGGTGAGGTCACGTAAATTGATCAGAACAAGCCCGGTTTCACCGTCAAAAAGTATATCTCGGCTAACGTTGCCCCTTTTGGAAAAATCAAAACTGCCATAACCAAGTTCTGAGAGGACATTTCTCGGCCTTGTCGTTTCAGTAATGGGACAGACAATATCCCACTGGCCGCCGATAATTTCACTTACCGCTTTTCTTTCAAAATATTGAGCGCCTATTTTTGAAGCAATGAGACTATTCTCCACATGATACATGGAGAATATGAATAAAGACACCAATACAAAAACAAGTATAACAATCAAATTACGGAGCATTTGTTGACTTTGCAACATGTAAGAACGAATTGGAGACCCGGTGCTACCGCCCACGAAGCAACTGTCACTTTTGGAACCAACCTGATTGATCATTTATTCATCTGTCGCGAGAGTTAGTCACCTTGCTGGTTCAAATCCATAACAATCAAAACGTGGCTGTATTTCCCACCGAATCCCATAGTTAAGCAACTAAGGAATATTTTTAATTTTGATATAGTTAATCTAGGATTGGTGGCTTCTGCTACCTAGTTCGGCAATGTTCTCGTGTAAAGGAGATGATTGAATTCAATTGGGGTCTCGGGGGCGTTGATTTGGATGCTAGCTAAATATATCCCATGCGCTATACCCGGATTCTTTGTGGTGGTTGTTGCCGCCTTTCAAACCGTACGGGTGTTAAATGTTTCGTTGTTAAAGCTGCCGAAAATAAGAGGCGATGATGGTTGGAAGTGCTTTAGAGTAGTCAAACTCCTCCTGGCCAGCACAATTATCGGTGGCCTGCTTGGCTGTGACAATGCCTATCCGCCGCCAATCCCTATACCCGATAACATTCCCACTGAAGGGCAAGTTGACACCCAATACATCTCTGGCTGGTGCATTTTGAATGTACACAAAATGGACGATGAATTTGCGGCCACAGTTGTAAAGAATGGGATTGTAGGAGCGTTTGATAAGGTGGGGACGCGAGTCCTTGAAGGCAAACCCGAGGAGCGACCTCACAGGGTCGATCTTGGGGAAAACAAGGCCGAATATTGGTACGCAGCCCCAATTGTTAAAGGCGTGCCACCAAACCTAGAGCTGGCAGATAAGACGCTTGGGCAATTAAGTGCTTGTGTCGAGAAAGAACCAGTTTTGGCCAGAACCTTCAATCGAGCAGTTATCGAGGCGTCAGGTGCCTATTTCAGTTTTCGAGATCATGATGAACTCTTGTTCGTGATGTTTCCCGAAGAGAAGATTTTAATAGCGGTGCAATCCTCAGACTAGGTCGAGCTATTCCGGATTTTCGGTCTGGTGGTTTTGTCACCTAATCCGGATCAATATGCCTGAACCATGGCAACACCGTATTGAGGGATTAGCAATCAATCATCTCTAGCGTAGCTGTCACGTCAGTCGATGAGAGAACCGATGAAACGCGTCCTACGACTAATATGCCGGGTCACATTATTTATGACCGGATTCGTTTTGGCTTCGCTTGTCGGAGGCTTCGGAGTTTCTCTGTATTTTGTTGGGGCAGGTATCACGCAGACGATACTTGATCATCCCCATCGGCTGATCCGGGAACTGTTTTTCATATCAAGGATTATCGCAGTCATTGCGATATTGCCTGCAATTCTAATTACGATAGTCGGTGTACGGCGGCCCCACAATCCTCCTGGACCTTATGCGATATTGGGCGCAGTCACGGGCGTGGTGGGCTCACTCCTGCTTTTTGGATTGTCGCCTACGCTAAACATTCTTTTGGGGATCGTAGGTGCTGCATCCGCGTACGTTTTCTATTTCGTGGCGATCTACCCCAGCGAGCGGATTTGGGGCAAGAAAAGCGTGCAATCTCCCTAGCGTCACTCAACCTTGAAATGATGCGCGGCTCTTCGGTCGAAAAATGACCTTAGGATCCGGGACTGCCGATGCAAATGGGGGTGCGGAACGCCGCACGGACTTGTTGAAATGAAGCCAATGGACCGCGAGATTAGCCGTAAGCGGTGGGCCCCTAGCACCTTGACCAAGGTGTTCTATGTAATGTTGACGACGGCAACTATGCACCAGAAGCGGCCATTTTCGAGTTCACGCGTAACCTCTATTATGGAAAGGCACCCACAGTTGTGGCTGGGGCATGAGTTAGTGGTGCATACCTATCCGATACCAGACGGCATCGCCATTTCGTACGACTGCAATGCCCCTATTCCCTATGAGGGCTGTTGGCTCAAAGCGCCGCGATCTCGCAAGCCAAAGTTCATCTCCTGGCAGCATCCGCGCGAGCAGAGTCTTCAGTTCATCCTCCGGGGCCGGCATGCGGTCCCGAAATTCGGCGGGCAGAGCCTCAATGCCACCCATGAGGGCAATGAGCCACTCGCGATATCTTTGCGGGGTCGCTCGCTCTAACAATACAACTTCATCTACAGCGACCGGGCGGTCAATCTCGACAGGCATTCTTCTTCCCGAGGTTAAGGAAATGTTCGGCCGTATTTTCTCTTCAGAGGCGATAACACGTGTGCTGCGGGACCAGCAACATCCCATTCGGATTGACTGCGGTATTTGGTATGCATCACTCCACCGTATAATTCCACCGCAAAAGTTCCACGATTCGGCTCTGCTTGTGGCCGTTCAGGTCGAGACAAATCCGAAGTAAGCGCCAGGCGCGGCTGTCTTGTCCTGGTCCGACCTGAGCGATAGGTTCGCATGACAACGAGGGTTATATCGTGACTAGAGACAGTGTAGCTGGACAGATTGACGTTTCAGAAGGCAGCGGTGAACTTAAAGCAGATCTCACAAGCTGCCCAGAATTCGTCGCGGCGCTACAAGATGATCATATGATGTGGACGGCCTACAACCTGCTGATCCAGGTGGAATGGATAAGAGCTGGCGGACCCGTAAAGCGTAATTGGGGCTCCAACGGACACATTGCCGGGTTCATTGCCGACCTGCGTGCTAAGGGCGAGACATACTTGGATATCCAATGCTACGCGGAGATGGCCCTCCTTTTGATCAAGAACAAAAATGGGCCTCCGTCAAAGAGTTTCACATAATGTTCTCTCAGCTAGGCTGGTATCCCAATCCCAATCCAAACCTACACGTTCTGATCAGAGAGGTTGGCCCAAAAGAATAGCGAGCGGTACGGCATTCAACACATCAAATTGTGCCCGGCTGGTTCGCGATCCTGATTCCATTGGCTTCGGTCATTTAGAATTACCCCGAAAGCACGCTTTGTTAAGTTCAGAACTAACCGTTTTATTCTGGGACGCGGCATCGGCCATTGCTTTGGCGTATTGTATGATACGGTAAAACTCAGAGTAATCAGGAGGTTGCTTGAAATGATGGGAGAAATCGACGGTACACGAAACTCCATCGGATAGCGCGCCGACCTTGTAAATTACCGTGTAGAAAACACACATGTTCGCAGCATCACGATTGCATCGCACCCAATACAGCTCGTCTGAAATTGCTACGGCGAGGAAAGTAATGTTTTCGTAACCGGGAACCACCGATGGTCCGGCAGCGGTTGCTCTAAGTATAGGATTGGAGACAGTCCAAACGTTTGGATTAGAGGTAGCTGTTAGCGTCAGTGACTGACCGTTGGCCAGTTTCAAAAGAGAACTAAACCTTGAAGATAAAAGTTCGGATGTTTCGTACCAATTGAGCGTCCAGTGCGAAGAAACGTTTGTCTTTCCATCAGGAGATTTGTCGCAAAATGGTACATGCAGAATATCTTTCCCACTGACCGACTGCTCTAGCCTTCTGATACAGCTCTCATAATTAACGTCAGCCTTTGCGTCTGGAAACACAAGAAAAGAAGCACCAAAAAGAGCAAAGGCACAGATCCATAAATTTCTCTTTTTCAAGATTACGTTCCTATTCGATGGGCGGTTTGGCCGACGGATTGAATCTCAAAACGTCTCCGTCCGCTACTAGTCCCTGTTGACAAAGTGCATAGCAACCGCAGTCAAATTTGAATTTGGAATAAATTGCCTTTTGGGCTGACAATCGGGAAAGCCTCACAATTTGGTCGGGGTGATTGGCGTTAAGCCCAGATCAACGAAACTGGTTTTGGTCGCCACTTCGCCCCCCTGTCTTTGGGTCAAGGCGAGGACGGTGTAGGCGAGGATGTGCGGTCGCGCATCGAGAAACGCAACGGAGAGGATGAGGTGGTCTGGTTTAGGACGCCATCGAAATCCGAGCACGCCGATTCGAAATGGATTTTGCCAAGCCTCCATAGATCCTCTTAAATGTAGATCGACGCCTGCTATGCCGCTTCTAGTGAACAATAGCGTAGCACGTCTTATTGCCGACCATTTTATACGAACGCCCGACCGGGTATCTCTGAATCCCTCGGCATCAATCACGAGGACCGGGTTTTTTCGCATCGCATCGATGATGCATGTCAAAGCGACACCCGTGAATCCGATCCCACCCAGAAAACTGATCGGCCCGAACACGATGAACAGAATTATATCCCGGGCGGGAAAGGAACCATCGAAGACAGCAAAGGCCAAAAGCAAAGCCCCAACCACCAGAATCGGTCCAATGAGCGAGCTGAGCAGGCCAAAAAAGATGTTCTTCCCCTTGTGTGGTCGGGCACGCAAGGGAAGCGGTATCAAGACGGGCGGCACGATGGAGTGGAACATCGTCGGTTCATCCGGTATTTCTACCGCACCAGTTGAATCGACCATCCTTTGGGTCATTACGGTCCTCACCTTCGTAATCTTGTATCTGGACTAGGCCACCCGGTGAGAAATGCAAGGCGATCAAGACTATACGGTAGCCAAATCCTTACAGTCGCTAGGCCAGGAATGCGCCGAAGAGCACTTGGCTTTATCGTATTGAGTAGACCGGAAAAACTAGGAGAAAAATGAACATAGGCACTCCCTCTTTTGAGACCAAGCGTGATGTTCTATCACTTGAACCATTGATGCAGCGTTCGTTCGGTTGGTACATTTTTATCGGTTGAGCCGCATCCAGTGGCGGACAGAGCCGGAACCAAACCCAGACGACGCCGAGGACGAGCAACAGCGGCAGCCTCCAAGCGGCAGGCGCTAGTCGATCAGTAGCGAGGAAATTCCCCTAGCTCCGCGCAAGTTGCGCCAGACCGAGCCACGGACCGCGATCTTCTTTAGATGACGCCACCAGCCCCGAGGGGCGCTTGCCCGTTGGCTTTTGTGGTTCATGCGCCTTGTCATTCTCCTCATTGCTCTTCCCTTCGTCGTCGCTCATGGCATTGCCCTCCGCCCGTTGGGAGGAAGATTTTAGCAGAGCTTTGAAGGCGGAAAAATCCGGACAAGGCCTGAAATCGCGGATGGGTAAGACCTTACAGAAGATTTTGACGCTGGTTTAAATCCGGGCTGATAGTGATTCCGGCATGGAAACAAAGAAGACATTCACCGACGTATTAAAAGTCCTCGCTCCGATGTGGGGCCTCATGTTCGGAGCAGCCATTGGCTTGATGCTCTTTACCCAGCTTTGGCAAATACTCTTGGCTGCCGTTCTCTGCATGACTGCTGGCCAAACCTATTATCGCGAAATTATCAGTGCGGATCGCCGCTTCACTGTAATCACGTGGATAGTTGCCTGCATTTTCTTCTTCATCCCAATGCTGGCGGTAGTTGCGGGTCTTTTGCGGTAAATGGACAGGACAAGAAGGAGATACCCAATGGCTAAACCTGTCGCTGAGCCTACCGTAAAGCCCGTCATTGCTGCGAAGGATGATGGTAAGATTCTTATGGTGGGTGATGAGAAGTGGTTGATTAGGGATAGTGGTGTTCCTATCAGTTTTTGTGGACTTCCTAACTGAGGCTAGACAGTACAATGGCAATCTTTATTTGTCGTTTGCATATTCCGTCATTGACGTTGGCAACCCACCGGGAAGCCGTCATTGACGCGCGTCTGAGGTCAAACCTTTCGTCTGCTCAGCGACTGCACACCGTTCTTGGGAACATAATTGCCGATGCCCTCAAGCCAATCGATAAGGGAACGGCACATTGAAATAGGAGAATAAAATGAGACCAATACCGTTTAGTCAATAAGGACGCAAAGGCATGGAAGGTTTACCAACCGACATATCAGGCATCTTTTTTGTTAAGCTTTATTTCTTTTTCTTGTTAGCATTATTTGTTGCATGCATATTTGGAGTATTGGCTTTAATAAACAAAGACAGGCGGCGCATATTTATGCAGAAAGACAACAATTACATAAGTTACTTTTTTACAAATAGAAAGAAAGACGCAACTGTCTTTTCAATTATGTGGACGGTCGCAGCAATAATGTTTATCGCATTGTTCGTAATCCTCTCTATCGCAAAAAGATAATGGGGGCCTCTCAGCTTGGTAATCGCCTAGTCCAAGCCCCCCTTTTCGGTGCGTTCTTTTGTTCGGATGTATGAATTTTCCTGTGTCAACCCTCTCTCGCCGAATCTAGGCTACCCGCGTGCGTAACTCACAAAGGTCCTGATGCGACGAATTCGCAATATGTCAGTGTCGAAAAGGCAGCAGGATCCGGACAGCGAACTGCCCTTTGGCGGAATTTTCAGGCCAATGAAGATTGCTCGCCCGGGGTAGCACATGGCATGAAGGTAAGTTCACAGCCAGCCCATGGGAAAATCGATATCGTTGTAGAGGCGTTTGATCCAAAATCCCCAAAGAGCAATATCCGATTCAATTGCAACTCGAGGAATATACTGGTCCTGTAGCCTATTACACATCTGCGGATGGTTTTAGCGGGAAAGACAAAGTGGCCCTGGCACATCAATTCAAGGGCATGGATTCACCTACCTCACGGCGATAATCGTCAAGGTAAGCAAATAGCTTGTCGCTGCAGGATTCCAAGCGGCGTGCGGTTTTGGTATGGCTCCCGCCAGTATCGTCACTTTCTATGATTCAAAATATTGGTGAGCGACGGTCCCAAGCTGTGCTCTAATTCACAGCTCAAACGGTCGAAAAGCTGGTGACGATGCGCTAAGTTCATTTAGCGCTGCGCTGTTCTTTGGCCCTATTGTACCATTTAAGCGCTTCGTTTTTATCAACCATGACACCATCGCCAGTCTTGTACATCAGGGTAAGATTGATCTGAGCATGAAACTCCCCTTGTTCGGCGGCTCTATGGTACCATTTCAACGCTTCTGATTTGTCGACGGGTATCCCATCTCCGTTATAGTAGGCGTTGGCGAGATTGGTCTGAGCAACCATCTCGCCCTGTTCGGCAGCTTTGCGATACCAGGTTACGGCTGATATTGCGTTTTCGACAACTCCATCTCCCTGTCCATACATAGAGCCGAGGGCGCTTTGTGCGTTGGCATCGCCTTGTTCGGCGGCTAACAAGTACAATCTGAATGCCTCGGTCTTGTTTACGGGCACACCATCGCCGAACCGATAGATATGTCCTAGAGCGCTTTGCGCATTGGGCTCGCCAGATGCGGCTGCCTCAGTAAACCATTTAATGGCTTCCCCTTGGTCCGCTTGGACAAAGTTGCCGTCGCGGGATAGGAATCCAAGCGATACTTGGGCTAGTGACTCGCCCTGGTCGGCTGCTCGTCTGAACCATTTAACAGCTGCAGCTTTGTCCTCCAAAACACCGTTTCCCGAGAAGTATATGCGACCCAAAGCGTATTGCGATGCGGGGTTCCCTTGGACAGCGGACCTTCTATACCATTTGACCGCTTCGCCCTTATCCACGGCGACTGTATCGCCATCATAATAAGCAGTGCCAATAACTGCCTGAGCGCGGGCATTCCCTTGTTCGGCTGCTCTAAGGTACCATTTGAATGCTTCGGCTTTGTCTGCAATGGTTCCCATCCCATGGTAGAACATAGCAGCCAAATTCATTTGCGCTTCAGCATCGCCTTTTTCTGCCAGCGGCTGCAGGAGGTTCACCGCTGTCACAAAGTCGCCTCTGTCATAAGCGTCCTGAGCATCGTTGGCATGAGCAAACGCCAACGAGGAGATAGTAAGCCCGATCAACATACAAAATTTCTTGATCCACATGCGGTCTTGTTCCTTGGTAGCAGTATTACTTCGCAGCCATTGCGAGCCTTTTCGCGCTCGTTATTCAGAATCAAAGGAAGAAACCTAAGCGCTCCATTAGAATATTGTGATCGGTGGATTTCCGGCACAATCAAATAAGGTTGCCCGGAGCGTATGCACTTTGTCAACAGCGCCGAGCGGCGAAGAACGACTGCTCTAACTGCTAAGCGATGCCTATTGCCGCGAGATAAAACTCTCCATCTCCTCGGCTTAATCAATAACACGGCCTGCTAATGAAATAATAACTTCTGATCCCAATTGACATTGCTTTGATTGGCAATTCATAAGCGTACGATCTCAATATTTGTCGGGGGACAACTTGTCAAAATCAAATAATCCATTCTCATTCCGTGGTCGATTAGATCGAAAAACTTTTTGGTTAATGATCACCATTATTTTCAGCATCAGGATCGCCAGCGTTGCGGCGGCTACTTTTCATCCAGAATGGGCGGACTTTGCGAAGCGAATCGATTTCCTTCTCTTTCTCTGCGCGATCATCATCGGCAGGCGGATGCGCGATTTCGGCTGGTCGGCACTGTGGGGTTGGGCGGCAACCATTTTCCTGACCTTCTGCGTTCCTGTCGGCATTGGAATCCTGCATCGAAATGAGTCCAACACTGGCAGCTTCTCATGGGATGATATCGGAGGTCAGGCATTCGTTTTCTCCGCTATTCCCCTTTTGTATCTCATTGTGATCGTTGGTATTCCCAAAGGCGATCCAGGAGAAAATAAATACGGAGTACCGAACGTCTACCCTTCACGAAAAGCCGCGCATGAAATGGCCGACCACCATCAGGCAAATGATGCCTTTTCCTCGCTTCCGACCATTGGTCTTGCTCGTTACATTGCTTTGTTTGTGGCATTGGAGTTTGTTCTTGGCGTGGGAATAAGGGCGGCAGAATCGATGGCCAACTATCAGATGAACGTGTTTGTGAAAGCCGTTGGGGGTTTGTCGCTTTGTGTATTGGCAGCATGCATCTGGTTCGTTCGGGAGCAAAACAGGGCTCCTGAAATATCCGAACAACTGCGCCTGACAATACTTACAGTAGGCGGCGTGACACTTCGAATAGCTCTCGCCATTTTGCTCGTCATCGTGTGGTTCGACGGGATGTCGGGCATTTCCGGGGCGTTTAACGCGTTGGCCGATGCTTACTCCTGGACGTTCGTGTTCGGAGTTATTGAAGTTCTGCTGTTGACAGAATTTCTTCTACTATTCGCAGGGTTTCGCTTTATTCCTAAAGCGATCATGGCCTTGCGAAATCGAAGAGCGGTCTCGTAGGAGAACAATGCAAAAGAGCCATCTGGGCAGGAAATCAAAATGCGAAAATTGATCACCATACTTCGTTTTGCGTGGATGTTGTCATCCGTGATGGTCGGGACGATGATCGGCGCAGCTTCTGGAATGGATCACCATGGCTGGGTTGGAGCCATTGCACTCGGTTTTGTTGGATTGGTGGCAGGTGTTCTTTTGGGGTCCACGCCGAGTGGAATTCTGCAGTTTCTGAAATGAAGGTTAGGACTGCAGCTATCCTTTCAGTGCAAAAATTGTTCCGGGTTAGCTTCTTTGGATAGTGATGGGAAGCAGATTTGATGCGGAGTGTCCTTCGGTTTATTTGGAAGTCTATGGCACTGGCATTTGTGGTGGTGCCAGTCGCTTACTGCACCAATTCAAGTGTGTTGCGGAGAGGCGACTATGGCGTGGCCTTACCATCTTTTTATGGGCAACCCGCTGTCTCTCGGACCACTGGAACAAGGTATGCAATCATCCCGACGGATGTTGATGAATACAACCTTTTCGAGAGTACAAGAACGCTTGGATTAATCTGGAAAAAGGTCCCCGGAATCTCTCTTGGATTCTCCTATAACGGCTTCCATCAAGGGCACGATGTCCTTGTCTCACCAGATGACAGGCTGCTCTTTACCAGACGCAACACCACGTCAAGCGATGGTTCTCACACTATTCTGTCCGACGTCATCGACATTAGTGTCAGTCCACCCAAGGTTCTGGTTCAGGGTCCGATGTGTTGCATGGATGGTGAGGATACGGAGGAAAGTGTGGAAAGAAACCACCAAAGAATTTTGCCAATGGCTCGCACTGCGGGTTTGAATCTCGTCCCATAACGTGTTGAAAACTCTGGCTTTTGGCACCTAACTGCGCATATTTATAAAGGTCGGCACAGAAAGGATTTCGCATGGGCGGGGGGTTGGTTGATCGGTTCATGGACGATTTGGACAATCTGTTTTTGCTGAACTACCAAACTTTCCGCGATTTGAACTCACTAAAAAAGGCAATTCTTGCCGACCTCGGTTGTCTGTTCGATTTCACGAACACAGCCACAAAGAAAAAATTTTCTAAGACGATACTTTATCGCAATGATCCCGAACGGATGTCTCTATCTGCTATTACCGCTTCCTTTGTCGGAGACAACATGGGGCTACTGGATCGTGTTGGCCATATCGTTGATATGTTTGTTGATCCTGTATGCAGGTGTTCTAGTTCAGCTCACGACCTGCTTTGGCGTCATCGCTATATTGATAGTGACCTGCATCTCCGCCCACAGACTCTTGGAACCCGCAGCGATGGCTGGTTTGATACTTGTGCTGTATCTCATCGCAAAGCGACGAAGCAGTGTCCTAGTGAATCGCGATGTCAAAACGGACCCTCTGTGATTGGCCCTTGTATTTAAGTCAACGTTCACGACTATAACCTTGCTGCTCAGCATTTGTTTGATGAACAGGAATTTCGCGTGAGTGCAGAAGTCGATCTCGTCAAACAAGCTCGGAAATGGGCACGGACCTGGACATGGATAGCGCTGTTCGGCATCTTGGCTCCGCCTGTGGTGCTTTCCTTGACAACACTCGTTTTTCTGATTGGCCTCAAACCCTTTCTCTTTCTATTCGCAGCATTCCTGGTCGTGGCAATCGTGGGCTTTTTGCTTGGACCTGTCTCGGTTGCCTGGAGTTTCTATATCGCTCTGACGGAGGTTATCTTGGGTCTTTCAGAGGATCATAGGTACCTTCTCTGTTGCTCCGACAAGAACAGAGCGGAGGCAGAGTTCGGTTCCTACGTGCCCTTTCTGATGTTCCCCGCAGGAATAGCAAGCTGCCTGCTCCTCGTCAGATTGATTATCTGGAACTCTCTCACTGTCAGGCAGATGCTTTTGACAGTCGCAATTTCGATTGGCGTCGCGCAAGCCGTGCTTTGGATTTACCAATGGCAAGAGGTGATCGTTCGTTGCTCATCCGTATGGTGTCATATTTAAGCACTCGGTCAGAAGTCCTCGAACTTGATGTATATCTTGCCGTAGTCATCGCACGGATACGCGACCAAATTTTTCGGTCGTGTTCTGCAAAGCTTGGCGCTGGCCAGGTGTTTTTCGATATACCAATAATCATCGCCTGCACCGACAATATCACAGCAATCTTGCTTATAAGTGCCGACCTTGGTGCCGTATAGCTTTACGAGGTATCGCCGATATTCGCGCCGAATGGTGGCCGTCAGGTTCGGCCCGATTGCAACGCTGCAATCCTGACTTGCATCACATTGCGCTGTTCCCTCAAGATGGGATTGATCCGGTTTCCCGATCCAGATTTTCACCGAGTACGGTTTTGGCAGGATAGCTGGGTCGGCGCACGCTGTAGACGAAAACCACGCGATAAGCGGCAGCGCGACCAAAATTTTCCGCACCATGCATGATTCCCCTAATTGATCCCCACTGGATTTTGTCTCTCGTGCCGTGTCGAAATTAGCGCTTATGTTATCGGTCGGACGTTGCGACGAGATTTTCAATGCTACCAAGATAAAGCAGATCGCGCGAAAACACGTCAGATAATAGGCAAGTTATCCAAACGGGCCATGACACTATTTTATCATGCAGCAGAAGGCCACACCCAATAGCTTCTTGGGTTCCCGATTGCGCGTTTGCCTCCTGCCAGAAACAGACCGCGAATGCTGCGCACCGCGACCCAACCAACCAAAAGATAACTGAGATTTGCAATCTGAACGATCCAAATCCTTATGTGTGCCAGTTCGAATGGGTCATATCCCTGACCTTAAAAAAGATTGCCGCTCCCGCAAGCAGCATCGCCAGCATTCCAAGTATGAAAACCACGGAACTCCGATATTGGAGTTCATAGTGTGATTCTCCCATTCTTAGGCAGTTGTTTTGCGTTTCTTTGCCTCGAAAAGTGCGACAAGGATCCACGGGAAAATGAACATGCTGAAGAGTATAAGAGCATAGTTTGAAGGAACACCGCTATGCAGGGCGATCAAGAATATACGGTAGCCTCCTTATAGCTCTAAACCGGGAAAGCGCCGTTGCTAACTTATTCCTTAAAAAAGACTTGGATGACTTCTCAAAATCATAGATGAGAAATACAACGTGTGTAGTTAGCCTATAAAAGGACACATGTTGACCGATAGTTCAGCTCCGAACAAAATTAACAGATATAAAGTAATCGCTGCAATTCTGGCGGTCGCGGCGCTCATCGGCTTCCGGGCAATTGCAATTGACCCGCACGATAAGGGCGATGTCGCTTACCTAGCTGAGAATTACACCGAGGTATATAAGGTGTGGAAACCGCTTGCCGAAAAGGGCTACGCGAGGGGGCAATATGATGTCGGTCTCCTATATGCCAACGGTTATGGCATGCCGCAAGATAATGTCACCGCCGCCTACTGGTACCGCAAGTCTGCGGAACAAGGGAATTCGGACGCGCAGCGCAACCTCGGCCTCATGTATGCCAAGGGCGAGGGAGTGGGGAAGAACTATGGTCGGGCGTCTGAGTGGTTCAAAAAAGCCGCTGAGCAAGGTAATGCGGAGGCGCAAAAATATCTTGATGAGATGGCAGAAAAGGGCCTCATTTCCGCGACCTGAATTTTTAAAATGCGCGGCTATTCTGGCAGGGGGCAATTGGAGATCAAGTGCAGAAAACCGGAAGCTCGGCAAGCATTTGTGCCTGGTCCAACCTACCGAGGCGGCTGAAGGGCAACACCGTGATTGAGGGTTCGCGCGCCAAGGCTGCCGGCTGCGGTAGCGCGTACCAGGCACCGCCTCCCGCGATCAGTAGAGCAAGGAGGCCACCTACCGCGGCGGTATCCACCAGAACGTGTCGAGCAAGAGCAGAAGCGCTTCGTTTTTGCAATAGATGATATGCGGACGTCGTTGATGAGAGCGACGGCGTCGCGGATTGCGGCTTCTACGCGCATTCCACAAGTCCGACTTTAACGTCTGGCGGCTACGCCAAATTTTGATGAATTAGTCCTTTAATCAATTACTTGAGCCGCTTTTGGTGGTTTTTTTGCTACCTAATATGCCGGGCATTCAGAGAAAGAGTCTCTTGAACTCATCACTCGAAGATAGTGGCTAGATTGTTTCCGGTGGAGCTCGTCAAACTATTGGTTGCGAGACGAGTGGGAGCCACCCAGCCAAACCGCGGCGAAACCGCCCCGATCCGCTATGTGATGAGGAAGGCCCGTGTCATGTTATCGATGGCCGACAGGATTATGGATTATCGTTTACGGAGTGCTTTAGCCCTGCTTTATCAAGTCCGGTGATCCAGTGGTCCCGTTCAGTTGCGCTGCCATATTCATAGGCCGCTGACTTTGCCAGTGTCCAGTTTGGCTCAATCTCGCTGAACTCCTTCATGATCGCTTTTGCCTCGCTTAACATTGCCTTTGCCTTATCTGTGTCTGTCTCAGCGTCTGCGAGTTGGGCTGTGCTTGCGGCCACTATAAGCCGGACATCATTAGGCCTCTTGTCGTCGCCAATTTTTCCGATCTCGACTATGGCGTCCATGTAGCGCCCTAAGTGGTAATACCCCCTTGCCAAGAGCCAATGGTACCAATAGGCGTGATCCTTATTGCGATCCATTGCATCGAGAACAAGCTGAACTGCCCGTTTCGGATCACCATAATAGATCAACGCCTCTGCCATGTCGGCGTCAAGGTCGGCGAGGTTTTTGACGTACCATTCAGAATCGGGCTTACTTTCAACGAGCTCGCGGGCGGTGGCGTATTCCTGAAAGCTCTCAGTAAATTTACCCTGATGCCAACGGAAGATTCCGAGATACCAGTGGCCCATGAAAAATTTGTGCCAGCCTTTGTTCTCATCCCTGCTCAACTCGACGGCTTCTAGGGCCCGCCGCTCGGCCTGCTCAAGCGCTGTCTGGCGAGGGCCCCAGTCATTTTCCAAATCCCGGCACCAAGCGTAGGACAATTCGGCATAGGCGGGCAAATAATTGATATCTTCTTCGTCTATTGCCCTTCGGTAGAGCTCCTTTGCCTCTTCATTTCCTTCGGGAGTCAACGGTTTATTTCTTGCTTGTCGGGTAAGCACCTTGGCTTGGGCGGTCGTCATGTCATTTCCCCTTTGCTTTTACTTCGGTTGTGGTTTCGGCCAATTACTAAAGAGCTTTCAGGGGGCCGTTCGACCCTACATCTCCTTCAACCCGGCCTTCCGTAATCCAGTCAGCCAGTGCTGTCGGTCGCTGTCCTTCCGATAGAAATAAGCGGCCGATTTCGCGATCGACCAGTCGGGATCAATTTTGCTGAACTCGGCCATAATGGCTTGAGCTGCCGGAATGTCGCCGAGCTGCGCCTTGCTGGCTGCAGTGATCAAACGGACATCGTTCGGTGGAGAGTTGATCCTGCCGATGGCGTCGATGGCGGCCTGATACTGGCCGGCCATATACCGGGCCCTGCCTTCGTTCCAATCATACCAGTATTCATAAAATGGATTGCGAAGCTTGGCAGCTTCGATCTGCTCTATCGCCTTCTCGGGCTCGCCGCCGTAAATCAGCGCCTCTGCCATGTCGGCTGCGAGGTCCGGATCGTTGGGATTTATTTGGCGTGCTGTTTCGTATTCCCTGAAAGCCTTTTCGAACTCACCCTTGTTCCACGCGACAATGGCCAGGTACCAATGGCTGCTGAAATCGTCATTCAACGCCAGGGCCTTCTTTGCAAGGTCTTCGGCCTTTTGGAGTGATGCTGCTGCATCATCAGTAAAGCCGCTCTGCGCCGCCCTGACATAGACGTAGGACAGTTCGGCATAGGCGGACGAATAGTTCGGATCGAGCTCGATCGCTTTTTCAAAAAGCTGACGGGCCTCGGCATTTCCCTCCGGCGTGACTTTACTGGGATCGGCCCAAATCGCTTTACCCTTCAGATAAAAGTCATAGGCGCTCATGTTTTGTGTCAGCTTCTTGTTGGAGCGCCGCTCTTCGGCCGCCGTCACCTTAACAGCCAGGGCCGTGACGATATTCTTGGTAATATCCTCCTGTACCGTAAACGTGTCCCCCAAAGTCTGATCGTAGCGGTTTGCCCATAGGTGATAGCCAGTCTCGGCATCAATGAGTTGGGCGTTGATCCGCAGCCGCTCCGGGGTCTTTTGTACGGTGCCTTCCAGCACATAACGCACGCTCAGTGCCTTCCCTATGTCTTGAACTTTGGTCGGCTTGCCCTTGAACGTGGATGCCGAGTTGTAGGCGATGACCATGAGGCCGGAGAATTTGGAAAGATCACTCGTGATGTCATTGGTGATGCCGTTGCTGAAGTACTCTTGCGTCGGGTCGCCGCTGACATTGTCAAGCGGCAGGACCGCTATGGAAGGTTGCGACGGCGACAGGAGGTGCGATCCGGTTTCCATTTTGGCTGTTATCTCGGGTGCGTACTTCCACCAGACCGGAAGTGCAATACCTGCAAGAAGCACTGCTGTTGCTGCCGCAAATCCCCACGCAGGGATGCGTCTGCGCGAGTGCGTTGGACCCACGCCTTTGATTGAGTAAACGTGTACCGGAATGGGGATATTCTTCAGTTTTTTCGAGCCAAGGTCTACAAAGCCCAGGTTCGGCAGATGTTTCACTTGCTCGTAAAGAGTACCGGAGACGCAAATTCCGCCAGGCTCGGACAGCCCTTCCAGACGCGCTGCAACATTAACCGCATCGCCAAGGAGATTATCCTGTTCGACAACGGCATCACCCAGATTTAGTCCCACACGGAAAAGCATGCGCCAGTCTTCCGACAGCTTCTCATCGAGCAGCATTATTTGATTTTGGATTTCCACGGCACAGCGCATGGCCTCGACAGGGCTGTGGAATGCCGCGATCACGCTATCGCCGGCACCGCCGAATACGCGGCCGTTATAGGCCTGAACACGGTCCTGGATGATTGCCGCACAATCTTTGAAGAGCGCGAGAGCGGCTTCCTCGTCTTTCCCGACGAGGCGGCTGTACTCGACCGCGTCAGCAGCCAGTATCGTAACAAGCCTGCGCTGCAGCATATTCTTTCCCCTCTCCAACATACCATTATTCGGCCGAGAGCGGGTAATCGACGGTTCTAGTCAGTAAGGCTTAAGCCCTTGAGATTGGTTCATCTTGGGAATAGAAGGGAGCCGTCGAAGGCTATCGAAAAATACGTGTCGAAGCAGACGCCACGATCTTCTCGATCAGCGAGACGTAAGACAGGTTGGTCATTCGGGCGATGAGCGGGAGATCCGAATCTCTGGGATGCATGCCCGCGAGCGGATTTGCTTCCATGAAATTGACTTCGCCTGCACTATCGCAACGGACGTCGACGCGGCCACCATCACGCCCCCCGAGACACATCCACGCCGCGAGTGCGAGGTCCGCGGCGGCTCTGCTCGTCGCGTCATCTACCAGACGGGGAGCGACCCGCTCGTCAAAATGCTTCTTGTTGTCGTAAGAGTATATTTCAGGCTCCGGCCCGTCTTTGAGGACTATCTCCATTGTCCCGAGTGAATAGGCAGCCGATCCTGTTCCTAGAATACCCACCGTGAATTCGCGCCCGGGCAAATAGACTTCGACAAGCACTGGTTGTCTGTGGCGGGCGAGCAACCGCTCGCACCCTGATTGCAATTCTCCCCGATCGTGGATTTTCGACACGGCGGAGATACCCTTGCTGGTACCCTCGGCAATGGGTTTTATGAACAAGGGGAACGGCAGGGAAACACTCGTAATATCAGAAATCGTCTCGACAACCGCGAAATCGGCTGTTCGGATACCACTGTCGCGAACAACCTGCTTCGCCGTCGCCTTGTGCAATGTGACAGTAAGACAAAGCGGATCGGCAAACATATAAGGAACCTCATAGGCCTCCAGCAGGGCGGGTGCCAATGCTTGGCGGCCGAAGCCGTACATTCCCTCCGCGCTGTTAAAAACGAGATCCCACCGATCGCCTTGACCCAACCGCATTGCCAGCGCCTTGGCAGTACCGATACGTTCCGTCGAATGACCCAGCGAGTGCAACGCCGATTCTATTGCCTCGATCGTCTCTAACCTGTCGAACTCGGCAATCTCTTCCTCGGAGTAGCCTTCCTTCGCGTAGTCGTCCCTGAGATCGAATGTAATGCCAATCTTCATCATTTGGCCCGCCTTCGTGGTCCCGCAATTTTTCAGCGCGGCGTAATCTACCATCGAATGGTCCGCCACCGATAAGGAGATTTAGAACATCAAAGCTGCCAAGGAGACGGGCAACTACGTCGATGAGCCCGAACGCGGACCGCCAACAGGCAAGGCCTTCCAGTGGCACAAGAACAGGCCACGGCGGCGTGCCTAGTGTGATTGTCACTGGCAGACATACTATTGACGCCAGCCCAAGTGAGTATTTCAATGTTCGGATCGCTTGGTCTATCAACGGCGCACTAGCGATTAAGAGCCCTACGCGCTCCAGCCATTGATGTTGGAGGATGTGTCATGTCTCTGCATCTTTTTGAAAAACTCACCTACAGCGAAGACGATTGGGACATTATGCAGGACGCCCACCTTAAGGCGTGCGAGTTTCTCGGCCACGACCCGGTTTTCTATAAAAATGCGGACCGCTTGGCGCGCACCATAATGAATCTCTTCGATGGCGGCGCGCGTGATTTTCAGATCATCGCTTCGATAGCGGCCCATCGGGAAGCCATGTTGGACCGTCAATTAGCCACGTATCATTGATTGTCGCAAAACATGTATGATTGCCAAATCTTCGAAAGGTTTGGTGGCTGGTCATGACTTTGACGAAACTGCAGCATTTCTGGATCTTGGGGCTCGAATGCGATCCTCTGTTTGATCGACACTATACACCACATGGCCAGACTGAGCTTTCCTGTGAGCGCCACGGATGGACCGAGTATATTCAAAGCGGGCCAACAAGCTGGAAGTGGCAAATCACTGGGGCCGGGAAACGGGCTCTAGAAACTCACAACGCCCGGCGGTGAGGCTGACGGGCCCCTTCGAGCTTCGCCGAACCCGTAACCGAAAAGGCCTAATAACGGAAACAACCCCGAATTATTGGTTCGGGATCTCTTGCTAATTTTGCTTCAGTGCCTGACGTAAGGCACCAAACCGCAGACGATAACGCGCCGGGGTCAAACCCGTCTTTCGGCGGAACAGGCGGCCAAAGAAGCTCGTATCCTCATAGCCAGCCTCGTTGGCGATGGCTTCGATAGGCAGATCGGTGGCCTCCAGCATTTGCTTGGCTTCCTCGAGCCGTAGTGCGTGCACATAGTCGAGGGGTTTCATGCCCGTTGCTTTTGTGAAGCGGCGGATGAATGAGCGTTCCGGCAGACCAGAACGTGTTGCCATCGCGGCCACCGGGGCGTGGGTTTTGTAGTTCATTGCCAGCCATTCCTGGCAACCGTTGATGACAGCATCGGTTGTCTGCCGGAAGGTCGTCAGTGATGCAAATGGCTGTTGCCCCATGTCATGCCACTGCAGCATGTAGACCTTGGCGACCTCCATGGCCTCCTTCAGACCGACAAACCGCGCGATCAGGTAAAGTGCCAGATCCTGCCAGCTCGATCCGCCTCCCGCCATGACGATGCGCTGCGCCTCGCCGCTCAACACGAGGGACCGATCCAGTCTGACGCGCACCCCCGCATAGTTATTTGTCAGCGTCTTCACATAACCCCAGTGAATGGTGGCGTCACAATTGGTGAGTAGTCCGGCCTCGCCGAGCAGCACCGCGCCCGAACAGGCGCTGGCCATCATTGCACCATGTTCGTGGGATCGCTTAAGCCATTCCGCCTCAGGGTCATACATTCCGCTGACACTTTCGCCTGGATTGACGAAGAAATCGGGAATGCACACGATGTCGGGTTGCGGGCAGTCTTTGAAATCGTGGTCAGGCTTTACCCAGATGCCATTGGCAGCCTGGAACCCGTCCTTGCTCCGGGCGACGATGTAGGGACGCATGCTCTGTTCGCCGGCTTCACCCGTTACGATGAAGGGGAAGTCGCGGCCGGGAGACGAGAACAGGTCAAACATGCCGTACAACGCGGAGGCCGTAACTTCCGGCACAGCGAGAATGGCAACATTGATCTGACCGTCTTGCATGGCAGAATCGACCGCCTTTCAGCGTTTACGACTTTAGTACCGAACATCCGACAGTGCTAGGATCCCTGTTACAGGAGGAGCCGAGATGACCCATGACGAACTCCGTAGCGTATTGCACGGCGAACTGCTTGAGCCGGGAGATGCTGGCTACGACGATGCGCGTGTCGTGTGGAACGGGATGATCGACAGGCGACCCGCCCTGATCGTCCGCTGCCGCAACGCTGGCGACGTTCAGGCGTCGATCAACTACGCGCGGGTTCATGACCTTGCTGTCGCCGTCCGGAGCGGCGGACACAACGTTGCCGGTTATGCCGTCTGCGACGGCGGGTTGATGGTAGACATGTCGCTTATGAATGGTGTCCGGATCGCGTCTGGACTTGATCGTGCTTTTGTCGAAGGCGGGGCCACGTGGGCAGACGTTGACGCAGCAACTGCGCCGTTCGGGCGCGCCACACCCGGGGGGCTCATCTCGATGACGGGTGTGGCAGGGCTGACGTTGTCCGGCGGCATCGGCTGGCTCCGCGGCACACACGGGCTCAGCTGCGACAACATCATTGCCGCCGACGTGGTTACTGCCGATGGCCGTCTGATCCATGCGAGCGACACCAAGAACCCGGACCTGCTGTGGGCACTGAAGGGTGGCGGCGGCAATTTTGGCGTTATCGTGAACTTCGAGTTCCGACTCCACTCGATCGATAACGAGATTATGTTCTGCGCTCCCGTCTATCCCGAAGAACGGGCCAATGAAATCCTGCCGCAATGGCGCGACTACATGGCCACGGCTCCTGACGAGGTGAGCGGGCTGGCCGAATTCTCCACCATCCCCAGCGATCCAGCCTATCCCGAGGAGACGTGGGGCAGGCGTGTCCTGGCACTCGCGACGGTCTATGATGGTCCGGCCGACCAAGGAGAGCGTGTCATGCAGCCTTTGCGCAGCTTTGGCGAACCCCTGCTCGATTTCAGCGGCAGGATGCCTTACCGGGTTCTGCAGACCCTCTATGACGGGTTGTTTCCCAAGGGTCGGGATCGCTGCTACTGGAAATCGACGTACCTTTCGAACCTACACGGCGATGTCATTGAAGAGATCACCACCCACCTGACGAAGCGTCCGTCGGAAATGACCTATGCTTCGATCTGGAAATTCGGTGGTGCCGTGCAGCGTGTTGCCGCCGACGCCACCGCGTTTGGCGATCGTTCCATGCCCTTCATGCTCAGCCTCGATGCGATCTGGTCCAAAGTCGGCGACGACGATACCAACATCAGTTGGGTTCGCGATGTCTGGCAAGAAATGCAGCGCCATTCCACGGGGCGGATGTACCTCAACTTCCCCGGACTTGGAGAGGGCGACAATCTCGTGCAGAATGCGTACGGTGCTCAAACCTATGCACGGCTTCAGGAACTCAAAAGGACTTACGATCCTCATAACCTGTTCCACATGAACCAAAATATTCAGCCGCAGTGATGTCCATCTGACGCAATAGTCTGCAGCTGAATATTTTACACTTCCCGCGCCATCCGCGTGAACTTCTCAGCGCGAACTTGCTACGACCTCGGATGGGACGGATCAAGATTCCATCTCTTGCGGTATCGCTCGGGCGCGACGATCCATCAATCGGCCCAAACCCAATCCGTCGGCAGCCAGCGAAAACCCATACCTTCCTTTACCACATGACCGACGCCCGGAAACGGGTAGTGATAGCCAGCGACAAGCAGCCTGTCATTTGTAGCCCGGTCCAACAACGCTCTGCGGGTCTCCGCACCTTTATCCGGGTCATGGTCCCACATGATCTGCCATTCCGGATGGTCGAAGGCAAAGTGGATGTTCGTGATGGCGTCTCCCGTGATAAGCAATTGCTCGCTTCCGGAACCGACTAGCAGAGAAATATGACCCTGCGTATGTCCAGGAGTGTCGAGAGCCGTGATGCCCGTCTCAACGTCAGCACCTCCCTTGATCGGATGCACACGGTCGCCAAGCGCCGCTAGTACCTTTTGCACCATGGGTATGAACTCGGCCGCCCATCTTGGCAGTTTGGAGGCCGCATCTGGAGAATTCCAGAGATCCATTTCAGTTTCAGAAAGGACCAGGTTCGCGTTGGGGAACTGCTTCGCCGGGTCGGCAACAAGCCCGCCTATATGATCGGGGTGGCAGTGGGTGAGAACGACCATGCTAATAGAGTCCGCGGCGATGCCCGCTGCTGCAAGCGTTTTAGTCAATCGCCCGGCACGGGCGGCCCAATCTGTGCCCGAAGTTAGACCTGTATCGACCAGAATCCGCTTCTGCCGGGTGTCAATCAGTAGCGGGCTAGCCTGAAGCTGAACCATATCAGGGGCAAGGTAATGCGCGTCGAAATATGGTTTCTTTTCTTCAGGTTTGACATTTGTCGCAAGGCTGTCGGTGGGCAAGACGAACACGCCGTCGCATAGTAATGTAATTTGGAAGTCACCAAGGGCGAATGAATAATACCCCGGTGACGTTTTGGTCGGTCCGGGATCTGCCGCCGACGTAACTTCTGGGATTCCCACGACGGAAACAACGGTTCCAGCAACCGTCGCTTTCAAGAAAGCGCGTCTGTCTGTCGCAAACATAGTGCCTCTCCTTCGAAAAGCTCGCTAATCCCCGTTTGTACTATTGATACATAAAACTACCACGAACCCAGTCGTTAAGCGATATAAACTGCTCATCTGGCGCGATGTCCCGCTTTACGCCAACAGCAGACATTTGCAGAATTAGGTAGCAAAGACCACACTGCCGAGCCTCTTGCAGTCAGCGGGTGCATAACCATTCCTTAAGTTTGCGAATGCACCCTTGTTGTGCTTGGACCAGAGCCTCATGCCCACGCTAATTGGCCTTTGAGCCTCGATGTCCAAGCGGAGGGATTTCATATGGATGGAAGCAACCGCCTCGCTATTGATGACATTTGCGACACCTTGGTCGAAGTTCGCGATAGGGCCCGTCGTGAAGGTTACGGTCTTTTGGTACACCTGATCAATGAAGCGTGCGAAGAAGCAGAAAACATCAAGTCGAGTATTAACGAGGTCTACGAATCTGCAAGCACACCGCGGTTGTGACTGTCTCCTGCCGAGAACCAGCCTGTTAGAGAAGGCGTACCTTTTCCATATCGCCTCTGCCGTTTGGGGAGTAGTTTGAAAGCGCTGGCGGCCCCTCACCAGCAGGCCTGATAGACAGGGCATTCCTTTTTCAAATGACGGGCCTAACCGAGGCTCAAGCCTCCGGTGATTTGTGTTCCGGAGGTTTGAGCTTTTCCTTTTGTTAACCGTACAAGCGCACGCTTTGAGTGCCGACTATAGTGCCACTGTGTCGGCACCCGGCCTGCTTTTTGTATTTCGTATCCGGCATACTGACCATTGTTCTTTTGCCTCAAGCGGGTCCGTTCGTGCTGATTTTGATTCCGACGATGGCGATACATACGCTACCACTGCTTGTCGCGAACATGCTGATATATGCCATTTTCGCTGACTATTTCTATCGCTGGCACTTTGAATACTCGATAGCGATCCCCGTCATTGTCGCGCCGATTATGTGGTGGACCGTCGGATCGCTCTTTCCCGTCGGAACGACTGCAGTGGTTGCGATGATCACGCTTCCCGTCGCATCGATTATCTTTATGAAAGAAGAAGAAGCCCGTGAAACGCGGCGGCGACGGATGCACTTTGAGCGTTCTGTTTCGAATGAATCACACGATCCGGTCGGGAAAGTGTAGAGCTAAGACTTATTCATCGTTGCAACGGCCAGGCCGCAGCGAGGCGTTCAGGCCGCGTACCCAAGTGGATCCTATTTCTCTCTTTTGAGGTGACCGCCGCCGATCATGAATGGGTGGACTGAGTAGGAAACGCAGTTCCCGTCCAAGGCACACTGCCGCTTCTTGGGGTCGCTCCATAACTCGTCGAACCACGGCAGATGCTGACCCAAATTCTCGCTAAGAGGTTCGTCGGTGGCTTCGATGATGATGGCTTTGAGTGCGTATCCTGGACCAAATGTGGCGGTGAGTTTGAGGGGATCGACCTTCTGGACTGACAGCGGATCAGCAGCATCGTGAAAAGTCACCATCATTGGCAGGTACAAATTCCAAGGATCCTGAAGAGGTGACTCTTTCGGCCCTGCCTGCTTGGCCCTCTCCACCGCGTCGCGCATCTTGTTATAGGCCCTTGGGTCACCCCATGGAAATTGGAAAGCTCTCACCGCCAGATACTCGGGGACCGCCCATTACTGTGAGCACGACGTTGCGTCCCCCACCAAGATCAACGAAGGTTGCCTCACCTGTGAAGTTGGTCGGAAACGTCGGGCCAACGAGTTGCTGGAGGATCATCGATCGGAAATACAGGGCCTCTACGACCGAAGACCCCGACTTCACTCCGTCGGGTGTGTCCACCTGAACCGTCATTCTATATCTGAAAGGATACTGGGTAATATGGTCAGAGATCATCCCAATGCCGATCCACACTGCGAACGTCAGCATGAAGAAGCCTAGAATTTCAGAAACATCTTGCCTCCAACGACATCGGACGGATGCCCGTTTGAGACAACCTAAGGGGGAGCAGCTAAGGTCAGGTTTAGCATTTTGTTAAAATTCAACTGGCCGGGCCCAGGCGACATGCGCCGCGACGATCAGGATCCTGTGGACACCAAAGTTCTCGAGGTATCAGCTGGCAGCGTCTGCCAACGGCGCCGAGAAGGGCCCGGCTCTCACCAAGCAACATCTATGTATGGTATCTACCTGAGCGACCGGGATAAGCTTTTGTCAAAATCCTTATCGCCGTGTCATTTTTCTTATAAATGGCATCCGATGTGCCAAAAGTGAACGTTTTAGACAGGAGCTGACATGCCCTCCGACACAAACGGACATCAGAGAGGAATGCCGAACAGGAAGGGATCTGCTGCGCTGGAAACGCTAAGTCGTCTTTTCTGCCGCGCAGGCATTCAGATTAACGGCGGTTCTCCGTGGGATATCCAGATTCACGACGAACGGACCGCTGCCCGTGTATTGGCACAAGGTAGCATGGGTCTTGGCGAAAGCTATATGGACGGATGGTGGGACTGCGCTTCGCTGGATGGCTTCTTTGAGCGCATTTTTCGAGCAAACCTTGCAGAACGTGCGACTGCTAAAGACATACTGCAGACCTTGCGGGCGCGTTTGTTCAATCTCCAGGATCGTTTTCGATCATGGCAGGTTGGGAAGGTGCACTACGACGTCGGCAATGATCTTTTTTCCGCTATGCTGGATAGCCGCATGACCTATTCCTGCGGGTATTGGAAGGACGTTGATAATCTGGAAGACGCCCAGACAGCGAAGCTCGATCTTGTCTGTCGCAAACTTGGCCTGAAATCGGGGATGCGTCTTTTGGATATTGGCTGCGGTTGGGGCAGTCTTATGAAATTCGCAGCCGAGAAGTACGGCGTGTCATGCGTAGGATTGACCATTTCCGCGGAGCAAGCAGAGTTCGCTCGCTTGAACGCAACCGGGCCTTCTTTGGAAATTCGCCTTGCGGATTATCGGTCATTCAACATGGATGGGCGGGAAAAGTTTGATCGAATTGCTTCCATCGGTATGTTTGAGCACGTCGGTCACAAAAATTACGTCAGCCTTTTTGAAACGGCCAGGCGAAGCATTGTCGACGATGGCTTGTTCCTGCTGCACACGATCGGACGAAAACGTCGCCGCAACGTGATTGACCCATGGTTTGATCGATATATTTTTCCCAATGGAGAACTGCCCTCTTTGGGTGAAATTTCCAACAGTGTGGACACCCGTTTCGTGATTGAAGACGTTCACAACTTTGGAGCCGACTACGATCAGACCTTGTTGGCATGGCATAAGCGGTTTGAAGCCGCATGGCCTACGCTCGCATCGAGATACGGCGATCGCTTTTATCGTATGTGGCGGTATTATCTGTTGTGCATGGCTGGATGCTTCCGTGCTCGTCAGATCCAGCTTTGGCAAATCGTCCTTTCTCCATCCGGAGTCTCAGGCGGGTACCAGCGGCATACCTAGCTCGGCATTGTCATTCCTACAACCCGACTGACTGCAAATAGTAAAACAGTAAATCGATCACACAGCTTGGATAATCGTTAATACCATAACTCGTGCAGGTTTACTCGGCCGCGAGGGCGCGTTGCTTTGCCACAGGCCAGCAAACGAAAGTATGACTTTTACAAACCAACGCACTACCCACCCCACGTTTGTATGATGGATCATGCGCCGTTGCCTCGCTACCATATGTAGACGAGTTGCGAAGGAGTGGCCGCCATGAAGTCAGTTCAATACTTGATCATCCTATTCTGCACGGCCGTTGCAACTTCAGCGACGAAGCTCCGTCGGCAGCGTATGCCTGTTACCGATTCTATTATTCCGGAAACCGTAAGTTTCTGGCTCACCAACGCTTCCGCCTCTCTCTGATGAAACATCTTTAAGATCGAGGCGGTCACCCCAGGCACAAGGATAACGTTATGAAAAAGCTCGATGCGATCTTGATAACGCTGCTTCTGGTGGGGTCGGCCGCAAGAGTGACATTGGCGTTTAATACAGGTGATGTATTCGCCATAAATTGAGTTTCACCTGTGCTTTGATGACGTTTTTCGCTCTTGACGATTGCTTTGCTAACGATGTAATTCACGACCTCTCACACGTAATTTACTTATCGTTATCTTGAACTACATCAACTATATAATAAATCAATTTAGCGAGCCGGGAACCGCCGACGATGGATATCGATGTTCATCGTGACGCGACGGAACCAGACGGACTTGCAGTAGAGGGTGACGACCTTGCCCCCAAGTTCAGGAGACGCTCAACATGCGCTCTTTAGTATTACGTACGGCATTGGCCGCCTTGCTTATCACAACACCGTTCGCATCCGCTTTTGCACGCGGCGGTGGCATGGGTGGAGGCCATGGCGGCGGCATGGGTAGAGGCTTTCATTCGGGCCAGTCTCTCGATAGTTCCATGGGCAGCGTGAACTCGGGCCAGTCCATTGGCGGCTCCCGCTTGAACTCTACCAGGAACACCGATCAGGACTCGGCTGGCGACGTCAGGCAAGATTTTGACGGCATTCGTTTGCCGCGGCCCGATGCCGGCACCCGAGTTCGGTCGTTTAGGTCGGGATCGAAGATGGACATGAATTCAGTGGACCAATCAACTGCCACTCCGGTAATACCGCTATCAGGGTGCGCTAGCCAGATTGGACGCCAGAAAGAAAGCGCTCTCTTTCTGGCTCCGCTGGAACTACGTAGGAAATCAACCAAGCCATAACCTTTGTCGTTCCTGAGAGGCGATGTCAGCAGCTCGTCTCGCCCAACGTCATCGTATGTCGCGCCGGGGTGCTCGTCCGGCCGGACAGCAATCTAGCCCACTTTCGCTTTACGAAAGATCGAGATTCTCGGCGATGAAGAGCACGCCGCAGCCACCGAATTCTTGATCGGTTTTTGGAGGGCGAGAGAATATCGAAATCGGACGCTTCCATTTCCTTCGCGACACCCGGTAGCGCCTTAAGGGTCGCCGCCGACAACTCTGCTAGCTCAGGCCGCTTCGTAGTCGGTGAAACTGGTAATCAGTTAAGTCGGAACACTTCGGTTAATAACTGTTTCACCGCTGCCTGCGCAGCTTCAGCTGCAACTTTGTCGTAACGCTCGGTCGAGCCGAGTTCCATGCAAGCGTCGTCGGAGGTGAACGGCTTATTCGTAGCGACGTTGAGTATCTTCCCGTCTTCTTCACGGCGCTGGCAATTGCGCGATGTCTGCGCCATTGAGTTGGGCACCGACTTCGGTTCATCAAACCCGTCGTACGCGCCGGGATACTCGGTCATGACAGCATCCTTCCCGGCAGCATTGAGGCGCGCGATGTAGTGACGGCAGGGCGCAGCCAGGGTCTGATCGTCGGCGGAGCCGTGGAATTCGCGGATTGGTGCGTCGGCAACGTCGAGTTCATCGATGAATTGAATGTTGCATGTACCATAGAAGGCAAGATGTGCAGCGATGCGCGTTTTGGTCAGCCCATGGGCGTTTTGAAAGCGTCGCAGGGAGGTATAGAGCGCCGTAGTGCCTCCGCTGGAGTAGCCTAATACAGCAATCCGCGACGGATCGATGCGCGGGTGAGCAGCGAGAACGTCGACGGCGCGATAGGTGTCGTAAAACCGCGTGACAAAGCTTAGCCGGGTCTGATCTGTCATAAGGTTAACTACGCCGCGTCCGCCGAAACTGTCGAGACGGAACGTGGCAATCCCCATTTTGTTGAGTAAGGCGGCCCATCGGGCTCCGATGCTGCTCACAGGTCCAGAGTTGCCGTGGAGAATCACGACAGCAGGTAGTTTCTCGTCCCAATTGGGAAATCTAAGTTCTCCCGTCAGAGTGACGGGAACGCCGCCTGCGGTGTCTCCCTTCAGAAACTGCTCATCAGTAAGGGTGAGGGAGGGAACATTCAATTTCTCGTCCGGAGGAAATTTCGGGCGAGTTTCCTCGGCGTTTCCGCTAACAGCAAACAACGCAATTGAAAGACTGAAGACGGTTGCGATTGAGATTCTCATGGCAAGCACCTCCCGCGCTCGCAACACACAACTTACCACGTTTTGGCAGTGA
This sequence comes from Candidatus Phyllobacterium onerii, assembly GCF_028331445.1. Taxonomy (GTDB): domain Bacteria; phylum Pseudomonadota; class Alphaproteobacteria; order Rhizobiales; family Rhizobiaceae; genus Phyllobacterium; species Phyllobacterium onerii. Next base: position 318,548 of record NZ_JAQMHX010000002.1, read on the forward strand.
GCCATATGATCGCAATCTAGGGCGACGGTCCGCTCCTGCGATAGTCGGAGACAAATGGGGCCCGGCGGCTCGGTCGCCGCCATATTCTTAATGTATCACAACATTCAACGCGTTATGTCGACCTGTGCGCGTTGCGTTAATGGTCATTGGCGTTGACCCCACCATCAGGTTGAGCATTCTGATATGTGTGATGGCCAACTGTCGGTTCCTGTGTGAAACTAACTGTACCTTGCATCGGCCGCTAGCCTTCACCGCTTTCTGTGGTAATTTGCAGCTGTTCGCCTACTCTCATTGGGAAACAAGATCGTCCTGTGAATTCTGATCGCGGTAGTTGTCGTACTAGCGGTTTTTCAGTCCAAGCACATGCGTGGCGAGCGACAAGGACGGCTCAGTCGCTGAGACGGTTGTTCGCTCCTCGAGTTCGGGAATGGAATGATGATTGCAAGTGGTCGTCTAGTCTTTGTAGCCTTGCTTGCCCTCGCGGTAGAGGGATGTGTGTCGTCGAATACGGGAATCAAGCCGAATGTCGTGACCTACAACAATCAAGGCTCGATGGCAGTCGGCGCTCCCTCACCCACTTCGTCACTTCAACAGAAGGAAGGGCAATACTTCATTGAGTTCCGCTCCCGCTATGCCCTCACCTACGGCCACACTTTCGTGATTTTTGGCCGTCTGGACGAGGCGGGCCAAATGATCGAACCCGAAGTCTCCGGCCTTGCCCCGGCTACAGATAGTGTCGTTCCCTACATTCTTGGTCATTACATACCCGTGCCGGCTGAGACCGGGGAAAGCGACGGTGATCTGGACGACAGGTACAGGTCGGCGAGCTGGCGGGTCATGTTGAGCGAAGCCGAATACAATAAAGTCGTTGCCTACATACGCAAACTGAAGGCCAGTTCGCACTTTTGGCAAGCGACCACGTATAACTGCAATGCCTTCGTGGGCGACATTGCGCGGTCCATGGGCTATAAAGTGCCCGGCCACTTGCTGCGTCCGCAGCAGTACATAACCAAGCTTCGAGAGATGAATGGGGGGCCGAATGCGATTGGTTACACCGGACCTGCGGGTTGAGAGGAGGGGTATCTTGCCGCTCTGGCCCAGAACCGGACATGGCCCATCTGCACGAACATCCGACTTCAGCCCCTATTATTTGCTAACTCTCATTTTTGGCAGGTTGCTCAAGAGGGACTCGAACGCCTTGGTGATGTGGTCAACTAGCAGTTCCGAAGCACGAGCCACATTTCGATCTCGACAGGCAGCCAGAATCTGACGGTGCTCGCGATCATCTACCCCTGTCCCGCCGGATAGTGTCAACTGAATGCGAAGGTAGCGCTCTATACGATCGTTCACGGATCTGATGAGATTGAGCAGAAATGGTCGTTCAGAATCTTCATAAAGGCACGAATGAAATTGCCAATTCAATTCCGCCCACCGCGCTACGTCTGTCTCGCGAGCGAACGCATCGTTGGCACCGAGGATCTGCGATTGGGACTTCTGGACTCGGGAGATGGGATATGACGTGAGCAGAGCGTTACGAGCGGTCAGATTACGCTGACTGGTTCGTAATATCGGAAGTATACTTTGGTGCGGCATGTAACGTTTGTGTTGGCTCGAACAGTTCGCGTGCCCACCTGATGGTCCCTTTGCGGGCGGCTACCAACACATAAAACCGCCATCACGACGAGATCGATGCCAGTTACGAATGACGAAGCACCGCTTGAAAGGAATACGGCCGGCCCGACCATTTCTTCGGGGACGGCCAGGCGGCCCATGGGAGTGTCCCGTTCGAATATTTTCACCTGATCAGCGACTTCAGCTCGACGATTCATGGGTGTCAGCGTGTAGCCCGGGCTGATCGAATTGACCCGGATGCCTCGATCAATCCATTCCATTGCCAGGCTTTTTGACAGGTGGATAACCGCGGCCTTGGACGAGTTGTTGTCGGCTTGTTTCAAATCACGATTGACTATCGAGCCTGACATTGAAGCAATGTTAATGATGGAGCCTCTCTTTCGGGGAAGAATTACGCGTGCTTGCGCCTGGCAGGACAAAAAAACACCTGTTACATTTACGTCGTAGACCCGTTGCCAGTTCTCCAGTGGAAGCGTCTCGGCATCGCCGCCAGCACCAATACCTGCGTTGTTGACGGCAACCGTCAAAGAGCCAAGTTCGTTCTCTATCAGATCGATCGCCCTCTTTAGGTCCGCGGCAGAGGTTACGGTGCCTTCGAGCGTTAAGGCTCGCCGGCCAAGAGAGCGAATTTTGTCCGCCGTTCCGTTCAAACCGCCGTTTGAGAGATGGCCGAAGCAGGCTACGTCGGCTCCAGCCTCCGCCAAACCAATCGCAATAGCCTGGCCAATGCCGCTGCCCGAACCCGTGACCATCGCCACTTGTCCTTTAAGGTCGAACAATTCCATCGATCTCTTCCCTTCGTCAGAATCCCGCCTTCGGCCATAGCTCCCCCGAACATCACCATAATCTACACGAAAAAAAGTCGCGTCGGTGATCTAACGAGCTCTGTCTCAAAAAGTCGGATTTCAACGTATTGAATGACCGCTTCGCCTTGTCGTCCCGACGCACGACAAGGCATGCGCACGGCCGTTAACATAAGGGGTCGGGCAACGAGTTATGCTACATAGAATCGTTTTCCTTTCCCTGGACTAGCACTACGCAATATCCTCCGCCCTTCGTCCGTAGCCTCCAATCTAGTAACACTAGGGGAAGCGCTTGGCGAGAATGCCAAACGTGCAGAAGAAACACGGCCGAGGCTCACGATGCGACAGGAGTAATCTGTATGCGCGAATACATGCTCTACGGGCACACCTTCACTAACGTTCACTTCGCGCCAACAGCGGTCGATTGTTGCGAAACTCCGCCTCACTGCAAGGGCGGTTTTCTAAGAAAGCTGTTGCGATCTGCTGACTTCACGCGCAACCATGCCTCACGCCCGTTACGCAGAACCCTCATGGGAATCTCAACGCCAGCGGGGCCACTCGTCCACACCTTCCGGTAAAAATCACCGAGCCCATCCACCTCCTCGCCTCGGATTTCCGAGATAACGTCGCCCTGACGCAGGCCCGCCTGAGCCGCCGGCCCCCCCGGCGCGACACTCATAACCACGACCTTGCCGCTGCTCTCGGCGGAGAACGTCCCGAGCCAGGGCCGCGGCGGCTTGTTCACTCGGCCGCGCTTGAGTAGATCATCCAGGATCGGTGGCAACAAATTGATCGGTACGATCATATTGATGTCCGCAAGCTCTCCATTTTTGCTCATTTGCAAGTGAAGCGAGCCGATGCCCAGGAGTTTGCCATCCCCGTCAACCAGTGCAGCCCCTCCCCAGGAAGGATGAGCCGGCGCAATGAAGATCGCCTCATCCAGTACGTACTCCCAATAGCCTGCAAACTCCTGCTTGGCGACGATATTCGCTCGGACGAACCGACCAATCCCATCCGCAAGCACAACCGGATCTCCGACCTTGGCTTGGGCTGCCTCGCCGAAGTCCACCGCAGGCACGCTGAGGGGCCCAATCGCCTGCACGAGGCCAAATCCCGTTTCTTGATCATTGGCCAGCGCATGACCGGGAATAACTTGCCCGTCATGGCGCGTCAGCCAAACCTCTTCGGCTTCTGTAATCAGATAGCCGATCGTGAGCACCAGCCCGTCCTCCCGAATGACCACGCCGCTGCCCTCTCTCAGGGTACCCAGCGTTGCCGCTGTAAACGCGTCATCGGGAATTGAGGAACGGACAGTTATGATTGACTGCAAAGCTGTATCGACATTCATGGTTTTAACCTTGGCAAGATCCGGCAAAGGCTGCGACGAGCCGAGCGGGACAACTTATCGTCTTCTATAGGTGTGAGGACCAACGGCCAAACACAAGACCTAGAACATAGACATGTCTCCACACTGCGCTCGCGGTTTATTCACGCCCTGCTCTGCAGTCTGGCGTTTATCCCGGCCATGCGTGTGCAATCGGAAAGCTCACCATTCGTGGAGACCGTTTGGGAGGGGACTGAATGACTCCTGCAGGAAACACTTCCCGGGTTTCCTAATCCAAAGCGGAAACGGGCCGTCGCGAAAAAAGTGCACTCAACTCTATATCGGATCGATGAGCGGTCACCCCCAGTCGGGTGATGTGCATGCAAAACCATCGAATTACATTTGCAGGCTATGCCGCGCAGGTTAGATTGATGCCACAACGGCGAATGGAGGATAAATTCCATGCTCGCCAACAGGTATAGACGATGCCTATAGCTTCGTTCTGCAAAACGAAGCATGTCTTTTTCTTTTCCATTTACTATCCCTTATAGCAAACTGCTATCAATGTTATATTGCACCTCTGTGCGTGCATGAATTCTTCGTCAGAGCGTGCCTGCGTTGTTCCTGCAAAAAACCATACGAGAACAAGATGACGGACAGACGTGAATTTTATCGAACTGACATTTGCAGCCGAACATTCATAGGGATCATCTGCGTCGATGGCCCGCATCTGAGAATGCTGGAAAATCGAGCTTGTGATCACGACATTCCGCTTGGCAGTGCGCTCGAAATTTTGAAACTGGATAACCGGCACTATTATGCTATTTGCAAGGACCGTGAGCCACGCATAGTACTATCGCGATTTGCAGATGATGATGTTGACATTGTCTCACAGGAATTCGGAATTCCCATTGCTGGCTGGCGGCATGCCCGGACCTTTACAGAGAGCCCAGCGTGGACCGCCTTGAAGAAGTGGGTAAACCAACATCCTGATATTGCTCGAGCGTGTTCACACACCGATACCTACGTACCCGGATGGTACAATATGACTGCAAACTTCGACCAAACAAGATGACTGACGAGAGTTCTGAGATCAGCGGGTTCGGACTATATCGATGCATGGGTCAGCTCGAAGCCATTTCATAGGGGATACCCAAGTGGCTTGCGGATGCCACCGTTAAAGAGATCGCTCTGTGCCCTTCATGCTCAGCCTCGACGCGATCTGGTGTTGGATGGACTTTAATTCTCCGCCCCAGGCTCGGTGTTGAAAAGGCGGAGCGCCGCTGTGCAGGCATCCAGACGTATCAAACGGAGTCCTGGACGACCACACCGACCACTCCTCCTTGGACGGCAAAAGCGCCGACTAGCGAGTTGCCGCCTCGTCAACGATGGGTATTCTGAATGCTTGCCGCGTGACTGGAATGGCGAACCACTACCTCACTGAGCCTATGGCAGTCGAATGACATAGGCATAAAATGGTATGCACCGAAAAAGATACCCCGAGCAGAGTCTTTCTGCCGATTCAAGGCGGGATTCGAAAGTAAAATGACAAGCATAATGGCGCATCGATGGCTGCACAGCGGGACCGCCGTGCGGTTTCACTGGACTTTGAGACTGACTACCGCGTTTTCGAGTGTATTACAGATGAAAGTGGCACCCCCCGTGACCTTGCCCTCGACCGACACCCGATTACCCTTCCTGTTGAAGGTCATAGTCGGAGCGGCGGATGCGGGCTTGAGGTTTTGTTTCGCAAGCGCAGCAGTACACGCGGCAAGAGTGCGTTTTTTCTCGGAGCTCGCCTGCGCGCTGGTGACCAGAAAAACGGCTACCAAGGGCACCGCGGCGATCAGGTACTTTTTCATAACCCCCCTATAATTTGCAATTCTATAATGAACTAGCATCCGGCTGTGCCGGAACCAGCGGTTTTCGAGCAAGGAAGACGGTTGGATCCGCTAGCCCCGGAGTCGCCGTGGTTGCCATTTTTCCCGCTACCGCTTCCTCCTTTCCCACTTCCACCTTTCCCCCCGCCACTCTTTCCACCTCCACCATTGCCCCCGCCGCCTTTTCCGCCTCCCCCTCCACCATTGCCTCCCCCGCCGCCGCCACCTCCGCCTCCACCGCCACCGCCACCGCCACCGCCTTTAGCGGCAGTCATAGTGATGCCTGCTGCATAGAGCAGCCCGGCGCTAAGCGCGGATAGGAAAAGACGACGTGATGCAGACATTGCCGATCTCCCAAAAAAAGAACTCTTCGCAGCAGCCGACTGGAATAACGGTCCGCTGGAAATTGATATTTCCCAATAGTACGAAGTATGTATATGAGGTAATCCAAATATTAATCCGCGAAGACTGCGGGAGTAAACCTGACGATATAGTTTCGATTCTTCCACAAACCGATCTTGAACGGTATATACACAAGCATTGGTAAACCAAAACTTCACCCAAACGGGTGATGCCATGCAGAATAATCATTCTACATTGGATCCGCTGCGCGGGTTGGACGAGAACCGACCACCAGCAGGGGGACAAATGTCAAGCTTGCGATCCGGTTTGGACGGTGTTTGCGACTGAGCTCTGCAAATTCAATCCGCATTCTACTGATCTTCTTGTTGACCATGGGAGGTCTGGCCGGATCTGCTTTTGCCGAAGGGAAATTCGAACAGTCGACATGTTGGTTCGACCTACCGCGAGATCGCGATCTAAAATGCGGGTACCTCACCGTCCCCGAGAATCGCAGCAAGACAACCAGTCGACAGATCAAGCTGCCAGTGGTTATTTTCGAGCCTGATCGAACGCGGCACGAGCCGATTGTTTACCTGACCGGGGGACCTGGTCAAATGGCCATGATCGACAACGAAGATGATATTGCCCAGTGGTTGAGTTTCATCGACAACGGCCCATGGTTGCGCGGCAGACAGCTCGTCGTGGTGGATCAGCGGGGTGTCGGCCGCGCGGAACCCTCGTTGGATTGCTCAGCGCACTACACACCGTCGGTATGGAGCGAGGTCGTCTCCAAGGTCGATGAAGTGGTTAAGTTTGACTTGGCGCAGAAACGCGATGTTACGGCGTGCCGCGATGCGTTGTTAAAAAAGGGCATCGACCTCACGGCCTACAACACAGTCGAAAACGCGGCCGACATCCATGATTTGCGCATCGCGCTCGGCATCGAAAAATGGGTGTTGTACGGCATTTCGTACGGAACGAAACTCGCCCTGCAGGTGCTGGAAGATCATCCCGAAGACGTAATCGCCGTGGTCCTCGATTCAACGCTTCCCCCTGATGTGGGATATGTTGACCAGGGTTCCAACAGTCTCGACAGCGCATTAAGAACGCTCGAAAAGGATTGCAGCAAGCACTCAGGCTGTTCCAAAAATTTTCCAAATCTGATGACGATGATCGGCGGGATAGTGCGGCAACTCAATGCCCAGCCCGTGTTGCTTCGGTTAGGGGAAGTCGAAGGATCGGCCCGCTTCATGCGGGTGTCGGGTGACGATTTTCTTGAGCTGATGTTCGACGGGTTCTATGACCGGGGTGCGATCGAAGTGCTGCCGCAGTTGATCAAGGATACAAACGAGCAGGATTACAGGATGCTCGTCGAAATACTTGGTGACGATCTGTCCGGGGACGATAAATCCGATTTTGCGGATGGGATGCATCTTTCCATTGTGTGCAATGACAGCGTTCCTCCCTCTGCGCCAGCCGTAAAATTCCCGCTCTTCGACCACTGGGCAGCGGACAATATTTATACGTGGGCTTGCCCGCTCTGGCCGTCGGCAAAACCCGTCAAAACTCACAAATCGCTCAAGGCAAATCAGGTTCCGGTCCTGCTGTTGTCCGGAGAATATGACCCAGCGACACCATCAAATGGGCGAAATACGTCGCGGGGAATACCGGAAGCAGCCAGCTTGTGGTATTCCGTGGCATAGGTCACGATGTAGTCGACACGACACCTTGCGGCGGGGAGGTAATCTCAGATTTTTTGAACAACCCGAAAGCTCCAATCACGACGCCCTGTCTAGCCGAGATAGAAGGACCACATTTTTTGGGTCCTGAGGATTCGTCGCCGGCGTTGGAAGCTTCGGCAATCTCCCCCTTGCCGAGGAATCACTTGGTGTCGGGTCCGTAATTTCTCCGCGAGGATAATACCCACATATATCCTTGGGACCCGAGCCGGCTGACGTCTGCCTGCATTGCGGCGAGCGAACCTCAAACAAGAGTTGGTCGCATGTCCGATTGGGTCACGAACTGTAATCGTATTGACTAGGCTCACTCCAACTCGGAGGACTCGAAGTTTCCAGTCCGCTAATGTAAAGTCGGGACTGGGGGAAGGAGATGGGTACAGCTTTTGATCTCGAGGCGGTTGGCAATGCCATAATCGCAGCGGCGACCGATCCTGCTGGCTGGGATGCCGCAATGGATGTGGTCGCGACCGCTACTGGTAGCTTTGGCTCGATGCTGTTCGACGCAAAGGGGCCGTTGCCGTGCATGCCGCGCAGTCGCGAGATGGGCCCATCATTCGAGGTTTACGTCCGCGATGGCTGGATCGACCGGGATGATCGGTACAACTTGGTGCCGCTAATGAAACGCAAAGGGGTGGTCAGCGATCTAGACGTTCTCTCTTCCGAGCAAATTGACAGGCGTCCATATTATCAGGAATTTCTCGCTCCTTTCGGTCTTAGGTGGTTTGCGGGTGTGAAGGTTGCCGCGGGCGATGACCTCTGGATCTTGTCCATCCAAAGGTCGATCCAGCAGGGCCCTTTTTCGCCATCCGAGTTGCAAAGTTTTGCCGGCTTCTCCAGACAGCTGAGCTCTGCGGCAGCGCTCGCGAAAATGCTGAGCTTCGCGCATGCCGAAGGTGCGCTGGATGCTTTCAGCACAAGCGGTACGCCTGCAGTCATGCTTGACAGGAACGCTGCCGTCATCCTGGCGAATGAACCTGCAGAAAGGATGTTCGGCCGAGATCTTCTGGTTACGGGCCGCCAATTGGCATGCATCGACAGGGAGGCGACGAACGCGCTCAGGCGCGCGTTGCATACTATGTTGCGGAATCCGAACCCGCCAGCAATGACGAACCCTGTACTGTTGCCGCGTCTTCAAGGCAGACCTTTGCTTGCCTACCCGTCGCGTCTCGGAGGAAATTCCTCAAACCCCTTCGCATCCTATCAAGTTGTTGTCGTCTTTATCGATCCGGACATCCATCCCCAATCCCCGGCGACCGCGTTGCAGGCCTGCTTCGGGATGACACCCGCCGAGGCGATGCTGGCGCGCCGTATTACATCAGGCGAAGAGCTGAAGGTCGCCGCGGATCACTTGGGAATCTGCTACGAAACCGCAAGGTGCCAGCTGAAGGCCGTTTTCTACAAAACCGACACGCATCGGCAGGCGGAATTGGTCGCGCTGCTTGCGAGAATGGCTGGCCATCCACTACTTTGATGGCTGCGGGCGGTGCTCAGCGGCGCGCGGTGCACTCGATCAAGTCCCACCGACGCGAAGGGCAAGCTGGGTATCCACGATCTCTTTGGTGATGTCGCTGTCCTGGGCGTATTCCAGCGGCTTGAACGGTTTGCCCAGCCAATGCCCCTTGTTGCGCGGGTGCGGATAGTCGCGCCCTGCAGCAGGACAGTGCGGCGGCGCTAGCCGCATGGAATAGTTGGGTTCTTTAACAAGCTAGCCTGCCCACCCCAACAGATGGCTTGAGATAGCGCCTTTTTGGACAGGAAACCCGATGTCGTTCCAGGGCCACCTTGACTTTTCGTACGTGAATGTTTCATTTACCTGTGATTATTGAGCGGATCGTTGTTAGACGAACGGTTCGGCCACAGGGAGGAACGAATACATGAATTCAAACGAGCGCGCGCTTGCCAGCGCCGTCGCGAAAGCGACGCGCAGGCTGCTCCCTTTCCTTGCACTGATGCTTATTCTCGCCTTTCTCGACCGGGCTAACATTGGTTTTGCCAAAAATGCTTATCAGGCCGAAACTGGCATCAGTGATGCGGCCTACGCATTGGGGGCCGGCATTTTCTTTATTGGCTACGCATTGTTTGAGGTTCCCAGTAACCTTATCCTCCACCGTGTAGGTGCACGGCTTTGGTTAAGCCGCATCATGATCTCGTGGGGTCTTGTGTCGGCCGCCATGATGTTCGCGCACACGCCTACGCAGCTTTACGTGTTGCGCTTTCTTCTGGGCGTATGCGAGGCGGGTTTTTATCCAGGCGTTCTGCTTTACCTCACATACTGGTTTCCAGCCAAACAACGTGCGCGTGCGACAGGGCTCTTTTACCTTGGCGTTCCGCTTTCGCTTGTCATTGGAAGTCCGCTGTCCGGCTGGTTGCTGACACACCACGGCATTCTGGGTTTAAGCAATTGGCAATGGATGTTTGTTGTAGAGGGGGTCGCTGCAACCATTGTAGGCATCGTTGCCCTCTTCTACCTCGACAGCAAACCGAGTGAAGCGATGTGGCTCAGTTCCGAAGAGAAACGAGTACTGACGGCAGCCTTGGAGAGCGAAGAAACTATTAAATTGCGCGCAGTCAGCCACACGGCTCTGGGCGTGCTTAAGGATCCTCGTGTGCTCATCTTCATCGGTATTTATTTCTTCATCCAAATGGGAACGGGTCCGCTAACTTTTTATCTCCCATCGCGGATTGCGCAGGCGGCAGGAACCGACGTCGACTTTATGGTCGGCATCCTTTTGGCTGTTCCGTGGCTGTGCGCTGTCGTTGCTACCCGGGCCTTCACGGTCTATGCCGACAAAAACGACAATCATCGCCTTGTCTGCATTGCCATGATCACCGCTGGCACACTCGCTCTTGCAGCAATTGGCATGACCACGAGCCTGTTGGTTATCGTGATCGCGAGCTGTATTGCCGTTCCGGGTCTGACCGCGTCACAACCTGTCTTTTGGAGCTTACCAACGCGATATCTATCTGGCACGGGTGCCGCCAGTGGGATTGCATTCATAGTTTCTCTTGGCAATCTTGGCAGCTTCTTGTCGCCGCAGGTCAAAGCTTACACGGATCGATTGACTGGCAAGGGTGATGCTGGGTTCTATGTCTTGGCTTGTCTATGCTTCGTTAGCGTTGTCTTACTTCTGCGCGTTCCGTCTGCCACAGAGGTAGGAACGTCAGACGAACTAGCACCGACACGTTGAATCGACACCTCCCGCGTCAATTCCAACTTTCAAGACGGGAGACTAGAAGTCTGGAATTTGACGCCACTCATTGAGACCGTCGGCACCGAGGTTACCTAGCCTCAGGCGTAGCTCTCGATCAGTGCCGTTTCGAAGGAAGCGATACTGACCCTGAAGCTGCCAAAGCGGAGACTTTATTGGGCAGCTCTGATGTAAACAAATGGAACCTCATTCTGTTCAGCCCAAACAAGTGACGCTGTAACTGCTTGATCAAGCATCAGGCGCATTGATCACGCTTTGCGCAGCACAGAGCGCCAGCCGTCTATGAGACACATGGTCATTTCCTTTTTGTTGCCATTTTTCTGAAAAAACTACCGAGTGCCGACACCCCGCGTCGGCAGAGCCTGACAAAGAACTCCACTTCTTTTTCACACAGGCTGAACGGCCCGATCTGCCGGTTCTTGCGTTTACGGCGGATCGGGCTTTGCTGGGTGGACCGAGGGGAACTTAATGGACCAGTCCTGTCGTTGAAAGCAGGTCAGTGAACTCACGATAGCTGACCTTGAGCCTGCCGCCACTTGACCCTTTCATGACGATTCAGGCAAAAGCGCCCGACCGGCTGGTTAGCGTTTCAGCCTGGTCGGGCGGCTCACTACAGCAGCGAGCGCAGTGCCGCGCACACGCCGCTCTATTCAGTTATTTTCTTTTTTGAGATGATCGGTATGGTGGCGGCGCTGGGATGCCCCCAATGTCAGCAGAAGGTCTGTCGGCTATTTGCGTTTTCCGGTAGATCGGGCTTTGCTGTCTCAGTTATCAAGCCATTTAGGCGCCTGTACCTCACCTTTTTTAACCGTACAAGAGCACGCTTTGAGTGCTGACCACAGCGCCCACTGTGTCGACACCGGCCTGCTATCGTTGTTGTGCGTATGTGAAGGCAGGTTGGGTACCTAAAAAGGAGTGTGTTTTATGCGTAACGATGTGACGCAATTTCATGCTCAGCCGCCCGCCGATCGCAATTGCAAGAGGACAACTCTACAATCGTAGAAACCGGCTGCCTGTGTCTCCACATTGGCGTAAAAGCCGTACTCATCGTCATCTTTGTTTCGTAAAATAAGCCGCGGAAGGTCCTGTCGGCTTGCAGCTATCCATCCGTCGTCTATTCGCGGCGTCGGTGGAAGCCGCAATGGAATAATCGAAGCGCGCAAGTACGTAACTGTGACTCCGTCCGTAAATTCGTCGAGGCTACGTCATCCTGAAATCTAGTGGTTTTTGCTCCACAGTTCCGTAACTAAACGTCCGGTGTGACAGGCCGATAGGATGCCCTTTTAAATCAACAAACGTTTCAAATTTCCGCGTGTAGTAACGTGCCGTAAAAGCGGCAAAAGTTGAAACTCACCCTTAATATATATGGCTGCTCTATTCGTAAGATGCGGTCAGCTGTTCGCGGCGATCCACTCCGGCCGGTCATCGGATGCAACTTGAGACGCCATGCTGACGTTGTTGGCAGTCATGTGCATCCTGGCCTTGGATTGGAGAGACCTATGGCTCAGATTAAGGGACCTGTACTTCCTGCTATACACCCTAAACGCTGGCTTGACTGCGAGCGGGCCTTGCAAGAGCGCTTTACGGCCATTGCGGAAAAAAATGAACGGCGGGTTGAAGCCCTTAAAGAATTGATTGTGGAGGCCATTGAAGCTGGTTGGACCGAGCCGGAGGTGAAGCGTGCGCTTGTGGATATGATCGAGGCCACGGACGACACGGGCAAAGCAGACGGTTCATGCCTGCGATGGTAGCCGGTCCGGGGCGGCCGTGGAAAACAAACGGTCGATGGGAATATAGGCGAGAAGGCGGGACTATCGTGATGGATGACGACGAGGAACTCATGCGCGAAATCAACCGGCAAGCCGACAGGGCCGAAGAGATGCGGCCGGCCCGGATAGACCGTTACGCCTTGGCGGTAACGCTGGCTGGTCGCTTCCAGCAGCATAGCGCGGAGGAAATCGAAAAATTGCTTACCGGTGTGTGGAGGGAGAGACGTCTTGGCTGGCAGCCCACCAAGCCGCGCTAGAAAGCTTTGACCTGGATATGGTACTGACGGGTAGCTCCCAAGGGTAAGGATGGTTATTGTTTTTGCTGTCTTTTTTCCCGCCGTTGCCTATGGTTTGTGGCGCGAAATGTGGAACAAAATGTGGCCCAACGTGCCGACCGTTGGCATACCTCTTGCGCGCGATAAGATGTTCTGGCACGACTCAGGGGGATTTTGCAATGTTCGAGACAGGTGCGAAAGCGATTTTCCCGGGCCAGTTGTAGCGCACTGGGCCACCGCGGAAGAGGTTCAAATCGTCGTTGGGGTCATCCGGTCGCGCTGGGTTGATTCGTTCAGCGTTCGCGATGCAGGAATCTCTGCCGTCTATGTGACTCCTGATAGCTGGCCGGCATCTCTGCGTCCAGGGAACTCCAAGGACGCCAACGGTGCTAATACTGGGCTGATCGACAATCTCGTAACCATCTATCCCAATGGAAGGGCTCCCGACATCGTGGAAGCCAACCAGGAGACGGCTTTAGCCTGCCGTGACCGCGTCCAATGGCGCAGATTCCACGAGCTAAACCCCTAGACCTCCGACGTGACAGGCCGACAGATTGCCTTTTAAATCAACAAACGGGTGCAATAATGGGCGGCAAAAAACGGCAAAAGTTCAAACTCATTTCGGCGTCATGGCCGCCCTGATCCGACTCCGACTGGTCTCCCTCCGCCCAAGTCAGACGGTGTCTCCAAATATTCCTCGAACGTGTCGAGTACTTGCCGTTGGGCCGTTTTGCGTTTTGGAACAACTCCGTTCATTGCCGGTGTTCTAAACGGCGTCCGGCCGAGCTGAAAGTTGAAATACCAATCACCACGTTGAGGGCCGCTGGATAGGCGGCAGACGCGGCCGATGACTATACCAGATGCTATCGCGAGGATGTCATCCGGTCTTTGTCTGTCATCGAAATGGATCGGCTTCCAAACAAACTCCATGACTGACGGACTTTCGATTTCAGCGCCACGAAAGAGCCAGGCGTTAGTCGGCTCATTGGGTTCACCGGAGAACCGTGCCGGATATGACCTAATCATAGTCCGCGACAATAGTTCCGCCTCAGCTCAATTAATTTAGGACTGGGTTACGCTTCAGAGCGCGCTGTTGTGTTTCAGCGAAATCCAGCAGCAGCATCGGAACTTTCCATCATTGACCACGTTGCTCACGACGATTCAATCCTAAATGGGTGCTCTGGTTCCATGTTGGCTTCAACGCTTTTATCTTATGATTGGCAGGCTATCGTGGCTGCCGTCGCCGTTGTTATAGCGCTTCTCTGGTTTCATTTTGCCTTCACGTCTTAACGGCCATCTGCATGATGGTGGCTGGTCGGTGGGCAGGAATGGTTTTGCAGCGAGCAGAAAGGCGACGAGGTTGTGAATGGAAAAATGGTTCAATAGAGCCGCCACCGCGGTAGCAACAGCAGCAGGCAAACCGACCGTCTTTGTCGTCGGTGTGAGCTTGGTGCTGATTTGGGCCGTAAGTGGCCCTTTTTTTGGTTTCTCTGAAACGTGGCAGCTGATCATAAACACCTCAACGACGATCATCACATTTTTGATGGTTTTCCTTATTCAAAACACGCAGAATCGCGACGGGGCGGCCATCCAAGCCAAGCTGGATGAGCTAATTCGCTCTGGAGCCGGTTTGAATAAATTCGTAGGGATCGAGAAACTCACGCAAACAGAGGTCGAGGCTTTCCGCGACCAATGCGAAGCAGCAGCGAAACAAACGGAGGCGGCACAAGCCAAAGTCGCGAAGAACGTCGCGCGCAAGCACGCAAAGCCCGCAACTTAATCCGATAAAATCGACTGGTGGGTGCAATACGGCGGCCCAGCTCGGCCGCCGCGGAAGAATTTCCTTTGATGTTTAGGCCGCCTTCGCTGATGGATTGAGACTTGCTTCAGCAAGCGTAGTCAGAGCCTTGTCGGTCGCTTCTTCCTCGTTCAATGTAGCCACAAGGAGTGCCTTCGCATCCTCCAGACCAAGGTCGCCGGCCCAACGAGCCAAGGTGCCATAGCGGGCTATTTCGTAATGTTCGACGGCCTGTGCGGAAGATGCAAGTCCAGCGTCAATGGCAGGTTGCCCCTTGAAGTCGTCCATTATTTCTTCGGCTTCAGCGATTATTCCCTCGATAGCATCGCAGGTTTTGCCCTGTGCTCGCTTACCGAAAATTTTGAAGACCTGCTGCAGACGCTCAACCTGAACTTCGGTTTCCATGCGATGCTTTTCAAAGGCCGCTTTTAGGTCGGGGTGGGAGGCAGCCCTTTCCATCTTCGGCAAAGCTTTCAGGATTTTCCGTTCGGCGTAGTACATATCTTTCAGTGTTTCATGAAAGAGCGTTTCGAGTGTTTTCTCAACCATGTCAGAGCGCCTTCGCAAAGCGTCTGCTGAAGCTAAATCCAAGAGACGCCAACCTTTGGGTGGGCACCCAAAGATGCAGACCCTCTCGACCCTCCACGGTGAGCTGCGCGACGCATCATTCAAGGGGATGGTGAGGTCGCTGACCATGCCGAGGTTTTCGAGCTGGAGTAATTGAAGGCTGGAAATTGACGCTCTTATTTTCTGGGGAACATTCCCGCTCGCCTCGTGTTGTTAGCTGGTTGAGGGGGCTTGGCACTCTTCAGGAAGAGGCTCGGTGTCGGACGGTTACCACGATATCGGGCCTCACTTTTTGTTAATCATGCAGGCGCAGGCTCAAGCAGCTGATGGTCCCCATTTCCATCAGCAACTCGACCTGCTTTTAGTATTGTGTATTCGGCAGGTCGGGAACTTCCAAGATATCGGTTAACCGGAAATGCCTGGATTAAATACCCCAACGGTTAGGCAGCCAGTTTGTCCCTAATGCTTGGACTTGCCAGGAGCTCGGCGGTCCTTTTCATTCTCTTTCGCATCCGACTTGAATGTTGCATCGCCGTTCTTCTTGCCAGATAGGACACGCGGATTTGCGCTGGAAACGCCATCATTGTCGCCACCATGCTGCGTCTTTGCGAATTGGCCTTTGGCATCGCTTTCCGGTGATTTTTTACGTTCAGTCATGGTGATCTCCTTTGACCAAGGAACATCTCCTGCGCCGAAGGGTTCCCTATCGTCATTGATGAAGGGAGAAAGTCCTGTGACAGCCGCGGCTTACGATCTTCTTTGGATTACGCTCCCCATTCTAATCTTGGCGCTGATTGCCTCAATACCTCGCGGCGAGCCCCCGATTATCGATTGTGTGTCACTCGGCGCGATCGCTCAATAATCTCGTTACTGCAATTGCCGACCAACGCACAGCTTCTGGCGGATGAAATGGAGAAAGTTCCAACAGGTTGGCGATCTCCCGAGGCGTCAGTTTAGGATTATTGAGTTTCAAGCTGGAGACATAATCGGCGAGCCTGGTCGCAGTATCGCGCTTGTCCCTTTTGGGAATGTATCTTTTCCGCGGTTCGTCCATTTGCAGTCCAGTTTTCTTGAAAGACTGGAGGGACGCTAGTTGAGTCGTCAAGCGGAGCAAACTGTTTTCGGAGACGGTACGATGGCCCAGGGTGAGTGGTTGCTTTAAATTCGAGAGAACTCGAGCGGCAAGTCTAACGCTTATCGTGTCCAGCTGGAGAATGCTCACCTGCCGTAGCGCGAGTCGCATCCGTTGAAGCAGCGCGCGAGGCCAATATCCATGTTCCGCCGGCAGAGATAGATCCCGTCACAGCCGAAAGGCCCGCTCCGACGCGGCGCTATAAGAAGCCAAGGCGCATGGCTTAAACCTTGGGAACATTTTGATCATCCGGATTGTTGTATCCTCGCCAAGGACACACAGTCCGTTTGGCTGAGAAGCCGGCGTAACGCAAGAACCCTTTGATGAGCGTCGGCCTCTCTCCTACCGGTGAAACGCAACCTTAGCCCCGCGTGTGAATATGCTGGCCCGACACGGGTCGAAGGAGATTCCGGCGACCCGCTACCGAACCCTAAGACGGCGCTAAAAACCACATGGTCTTAAGGCGAGTGTGGTTGCGAAATCATGTCTTGTAAGACGCAAGCTTTAACCGTGATTTGTAAGCCCGTGCCAATTGCGGTACGATCCGCTATCGTCAGCCTAACGGGTTGCTGACGTCGAGAGATCGATGGTCCGCCGTCCTGCTTTCCCCCTTCGCTCGGAGAGCAGTTATGTCGACAGAGTCGAACTTTCCTGTTTTGTTGCTCGTTGAAGATGAATATCTTCTTGTACCAATTCTGGAAGATGCACTTTCAGCCGAAGGTTTTAACGTTGTAACGTCCCATGATGGCACCTCCGCCCTTCAGGAACTCGAGGCGCGAGCAACAGAGTTCAAAGCCGTGATTACCGACATACGGCTGGGTACTGGCCCGAGCGGCTGGGACGTTGGACGCCGCGCGAGGGAATTAGTGCCGTCTATGCCGGTCATCTACATGAGCGGCGATAGCGCGCACGATTGGTCAGCCAATGGGGTGCCCGAGAGCGTGATGCTGCAAAAACCATTTGTGGGCGCGCAACTTATCACCGCAGTTGCGACTCTCTTAAACTCCACAAGCGCGACTGAGTCGGCGCCCAACGACCCATCCAAACCTTCAAGCTGATTTTAGGATGGGGCTCGCGAAAAAACGGCCGGAGCGCCAGTAGGACGATTGCATCTGTGAAACAGCCTCGATATCCACTCGATCGAGCTGGCAAGGCTGATACCGGCAATCCCGACAACGCCTGGTCCGCCCAGGCCCATGGCCCGCCATTGCTTCACCTGGTCAGTGACTTTCTTGCTGTCTTTGACCTGATTAGTGATCGTGGCTATGTCGGTCTTGATGTCGCCGACTTCATTGACGATCTCATCCATACGATGAACGACCGCACACTTCTCATCAGCCTCGGGGTCAGTTTGACTATTTCTGAGTATGAGGAAAAACATGGGTAGGGACGAGCCGACTTTAGCGGCACTTCGCGTTGAACTATCGAATTTGCGAGATGACCTGGCCGTCATCGAAAGCGGCGATATTTTCGCTTTGAACAAGGTTGGCAATGAAGTTGCTGTTAATGCAATCAGACATCGGATCGCTGAAATAGAAGCAATTCTTAAGCGCAGTGACAAATGAGCGACGAACCAATTCGACTGCCCTCTCAAATATCTTACCCTGCCCAGATGGAGAAAACGCCAGTCGGGTTGTTTGAGCATTACTGCATGCACCCCGGCTGCAAGTCGTGGGGATCGTTCGGCTTTGACAAGCGCCGCGGGCAGGAATGGTATTGCAGCGAGCATAAAGGCGATGCGGAAGTATAGTGGTTTCGCCTACTCCCCGGCCACCGCCAAACTCGCCGCGCTAGTGGATATGATGGAAACAGCCATTGCGCAGACAAAATTAAAAAAACAGAAAACCAAAACGGGTGTAAGTTTCCCGCGCAGGTTGTGATAGCATGCTGGTTTTCACAACCAGCCATCTTGAGGGAGGAAAACGGGGGCGAGATGTGGCTCTGTCCTCCCTTTTTTATGTCGAGTATTCAAGCTTGCAAAGAAGTGTGATTGGACCCAGCCGGGAGCGTGGGTGACACTTCCTTGCTGCCCTGGATTCGTTGGCCCCAACTCTCCTTGCGGCAGCACCCCAAGGCCGGTGCTGACTACACGCCTCCCACGGTGTTTGTGTCGCCCGGCCTCTTTTTGCCGGTACAAATATCTGTGATCGGAGCTTCAGGCTGCAAAACAGGTCTACCATGTACTTAGCTGACCGGCAGTTTCGCCCTCAATCAAATTGCTGGCTCAGGAACTAGCCGGAAGCGTCCGAAACTGCACTCACACCCTCAGTCCCCCTGAACCGTGAGTGCCTCGTCTTCCGGCTTTCTTTGTCTGAATAACTTTTTTCTACTGATTGCCTCGGCCTGCTCGAACCAAGCGCAACATGGCGAACATTCAACGCCCCGCTGATGGATCATCTCGCGTATTTATCCGTTTTTCGGCCTCGTCCAAGCGCTTCAGCAACTCTTCAAACCCCTCGTCATTGGGTAAAGGTTTGTGATACGAACGAAGGGACTCGCCGTAGTCCAGCCGCTTAAGTTGCCTAACGACGTGACGCGGCTTTGGCTTTTCATCTTCACCATTCATATGTCACCCTCTTCCTCGACCTTAACCAGCTTCCTTGCCGTAGGTTCCGCACAATTCGGTGCGGAGCCCCGCATCGCAGAGTTTGGCTCGACAAGTTTGGCGACGCAGAATGTAATGGTGGTTCGGCTTTGGGCCGACGCCACGGGGCATTTTCAAAGCAACGCTTGGACCATGAACTGGACTGTAAAACTTGCAGTATGATATACCTCAAGATCCCTGATGATGTGGGCGGTGTCACACCGATACATTGCTCGTCATGCGGACAATTCATTGGCTACCGGAGGACTATCGCGCGATTTTGACAGCCAAGGGGCCAAGATGGTGTCTTCGAGATGAAGGATGGTCAGATAATGCTCAGGGCGTAGAATACTAGCTACCCCGCCCTGCAGAACTGACTCTGCTGGTTCCCGTTTGGCTCTGATGGACAAAAAAACTTCAAAGAAGTGCGCATCATGACCAGTCAGCGTGGTAGAAGGCGCGTGGTCACATCGGCCCTTCAAGCCGCAGAGCAAATCCTGAGCGACTGGCCAGTTGAAGACGGCTGAAGGAAAACCTTTCACCAGGCGCCGCCCGGCGAAGGAGGCAAGTCTTTCAGTGGCACAAGGCTAAGCCTCGGCGCAGGTCGTAACCATTTGCGTCCACCGTGGATTTTTACCCCGTGGGAGAAACATTTTTCTCATACATAGTTCGTTGAAACCCAGCGCGTTAATTGCTGGCCGAAATCTCCTCTCTGCGCGTCGATTGCGCGACGATGTCACGTGCATACGAAAGAGCAGCAGCGATACTCGGGATCGATCGCACCCAAACTAAGACCGGCTGGGGCGGACAATCATGAAGTTGTTCGACCCGGGAATGCGCGATGCCAAGCGGATTGCTATAACCGCAGTTGATCAAAAGAAGTCGGGCTGAATCCTAAGACATCATTCGTGGAACATAATCATCAGTTATAGGTTGAATTTAAGGCGCTCGGCCAGGGCAAGCTGAAGCCGCCAGTCGCCGCGCCAACATGGAGCGGCTTCAGGTTCTTACTTACGGAGATGCAATTATGCCTAAAATAAGCAGTGCAAAAAGGCCCCTCCCATTAGGTGAATCTCCAAATTTCAAGCGGTCGTCATCTGAAGTTAAGCTCGACAACGCCACCGACATTGCCAAAAGAGATGCGGAAGAAGAGCGGAAGCGAGTTAAAGAGAAGACAGATCGCCTTCGCAAAGCTCGTCTTGATGCTGAATCCAAATCCAAGAGACGCTAACCCTGAGCGTCGGCAGCCAAAGGATGAGTTCCACAAGGACGCAATGAGGCAAGCGTTCTTTACGGGAACTTCCACACGCCACGAACAGTTTCACTCGATCGGAGAGCAGGAGGACGTTTCTTCGAAGAGGCTCGAACGTTGATGTGCACCGAAAGATCTGAGCCTCGCGTCTCTGCGTGGACCTCCGTGCAGTAACGCAGTGTCGGAACAATTGCGCCCGGGGCCGGTTGAAGGCTTGTCGGGGACGACGTAGACGCTCCTGACAGAGGCTCGTCGCAATCCACCAACCCCTTGGGATACCCGGCGGCGGGCCTCACTTTTGCGAGTCAAGGAGCGGACCGAAAGATGACCAGTCCAGCTGATCTGCTTTCACGTGGTTTGAACATGTACGCTTTAGCAGCAAATTACGGCACCGGATGATGCGCTATTTCACGGAAATACAGCAGGGTGAATGCTTTTGCGCAACTACCAAAATAGGATATCGGGGGCTTATTTGATCCTACCAGCGCGTCGAGTCTCGCTCCGCCCGCCGAATTGGTGCCCGTTCACGAGATGGTGAGCGAAATTAGATCAATGTATTTATTTACCCGACTCAGGCGCTTCCCTAGCTTTTTTACGGGACCCAAGCGGAAGCGACCTCACTCCGATCATCACGACAGTTGATAGGAGTAAGGCCGCGGCATTCCGCAATCGAAGAACATCTTTCGAGACGCGGTTCCACGCCTTGCCCCCACGTTGGGCGATGAAATGCTGACGAAGAGCGGATTGCTTCTTTTTCACGCGTCAGCAAACTTGGGCCCGATCTACCAGTTTTTTCGCTGCTGGCAGATCGGGCTTCTATGTTTAACTAACCATACCAGCGCAGACTTCCCAGGCTCACCACCTATCAGCAACCCGACCGCTTTGGTCGTGCGTAAACGGCAGGTCGGGAGATCAGACGCTTGCGAGTGGTTAGAACGTCACCTTGAAACCCGTCGCGCCATTGACGCTGTAGCTGTCGGTAAAGTCGCTGAGGCTGGTATTCAACGACACCTCGCCATAGAGCGCGTATTTGTCATCGGCCCAGCTATACGACCCGCCAGCGCCAACGCCGCCCCAGGTGCGATCGCTTTCATTGGCGAAATTGACGCAAGGTCAACTTCCGAACCATCGAGGAATTCGTGAGAGGTTGGCGATCCCGTAGACATTGCTGCGTGCCATCCTGCCCGAACTGTCCTGCCATGCATTCTGGTAGTCGGCGGAGATGCCGAGGCGACCCTTCAGGCTGTCGCTCTTGTCCAGCGAAACGTCCGCGCCGAATGGATCGGTGAAGTCGTCGAAATCGACGTTGGAATAGGCCAGCTGCACTTGTGGCGTGATCGACCAGTTCTCGTCGACGATGATCCGCTTGCCGGATCGTCTTCGTCGCTCGGGTGATTGAGGGTCTGAGTATCGAGAAGACTGCCAACCTGCTTGCCGGCCCGAAACTGTGAAGACGCGGCTTCACCGTGCTAGGCACCTTGTGCGACAACACCTGGACGCGCAGATCGGTTCGGTATTGCTTGATGCATTCCCCGTTTGCCGGTCGGCGCTGCGAGCGACTGATCGCTACAATCACGGATCGGATCGGCTTTCCAGAATATCTTGTTGCCTAATTTTCACCCGACGTCTAGCGCATCCATATCCGCCCGGATCAGCGGATGCTTTATAACTTGCGAAGCCGCAAGGTTTGCGAAACGCACTTTACCAAAGGCTCCTCGGTGCGGATGGATGAATGCGCCGGCCGAAGAGGCGCTGCAGTAGCAAAAGCCCCTGCCCGACAATGGACTGATTGTTTTGCTACAAGCAAAAGCAGAGGATGAACAACCGCTACTGCTCTGATCGGAGGATTGATCCATGCCCTGGAAAGTCAGGTTCCGCGAGAAGGATTTCATTGGAAATGAAGGATGGGATCCGGAGTTTGAATTTGAGGTCAGGGAGGCGTTGACGGATACGGAGGAGCTTTCAGGTTCTGCAGAAATCGTTATTCATGTGAAGGGGGACTCTGTTGACGACGTAACCGTTCACGAATCTCCCGATCCCGACGAGTTCCCGTTCAACGGCGTCCACGGTCATCATCGTGAACTTGGTGAGGTATTTCTCTTCACGGGCGTACCCGACGAAGGCGAAGGGCAAATGATCGCGCTGTACAGCGCTAAGGACTTCGGCGAACCGCCCTATAACAATGAGCACTTTACAGGCGACGGCTCATGAAAATTCCCGCCCCGACGCGCACAAGAAAGGACCCCGACCGCTGCGCTGACTGCCAGCGGGCAGTCTAAGACTGAATGCGCGCGCTTTTGGGTGACGCTCAGGTTGCCGGATGTACCAAGGAATCGGTTCTCGCTGTCATAATTGCCGTTGCCGAGAACACCAACCTGGCGATGCTTCCAAACGTGCTGCGGCCGCTTGAGACCGAATTGCGCAAATTGATGAAGGAAAGGGATGACTAGCGAGGGCTCAAACTATGACGTGAGGAGAGCCCTTGATAAAGCAAAAGCTTGGGCCCGGTCCATCAAACGGGATGTAGTTGCGCTTTGGATCGCGGCACGAGATCCAAGGGTGCCATAGTATGCAAAACTTACCGCTGGATGTGTAGCCGCTTATGCGCTCTCTCCGATTGATCTGATACCCGATTTCATCCCGGTCTTAGGCTATCTTGATGACGTTATCATCGTCCCGTTGGGCATTATGGCGGCGGTTCGCATGGTTCCCCCAGTCCTAATGACAGAGTTTCGGGCAACGGCTGCTTCCAGTGTAGGGCGTCCCGTCAGCCGCGTCGGTGCCGCGGTATCATTGCGATATGGGCGGCAAGTTGCGCCCTTCTGATGTGGATTTTTTGGCTGTGCAGGTGATGCCTGACGCACCCGAATTGAGTCCGTTCCCGGCGACTTCGTTGCCGAAGCCAAAGGCGTGACCGTTGGCGGGTAAGGAATTGAGACCTTGTCCGCAGAGGGACTGCGGCAGGGGCTGCGACATTTATGCAGATTGTTAAGGTCACTCATACTGCTCGGGTATGGACGGCGGATCCTGGCTTACGCCGAATACAAATGTGTCCCCACATGCGTGACACTTGTAATGATCGCGCTGATAAGGGTCGCGTAGCGTGAATTGCAGAATGGATTTTTGCGCTGACCAAAACAATTCGGACAGGCTCTATGAGGCGCGTTTGACGTTTCGCTGGGGTCTACCACGAACTCGTAAGCATATGTGTTCCCACCATAGTCCATGAGTACGTAATTGGCAGCCATCTCGTCCCAATCCTCGTAAAGAGAAAGCCGCCGTTTGAGGTCAGTCATTTTCTCTTCGAGTGCCCGTTCCCGGTCAGCGCTGGAAAGTGTCGCCGCTTGCGCTTCGAGTATCTTCCCTTGGAGCGCCATGACTGCGTTATTTTGCGCGACCTTGTCGTTTATATCTTTGATGCCTTTGGCGATTTCAAAGGCATCTTTCAGTGCTCCGTAAGCCTCACCAATACCAATAACCAATTCCGGCCCTCTTAGCTATTCATCTACCGCACGATGGCGATCCCAAGTGTAGTCAGAGCAGTCAGGAAGACGCCTACTGGACATCTGGCTTGACTGTTTATCCATTTCGGTTGTCGCTGCCAGCGGATCGCGCTTCTCCCAAGGGAGATTAATCTACCGAACCGCTTCAATACGATCCGCGAGACGCGCATATAGCGGGAATGGTCTTGAGAATGATGATGATATCCTTCTGAAAGGACCAGTTTTCAACGTAATGCTTATCGAAAGCAATCCGTTCGTCATAATTGACATCATTGCGCCCGCTGATCTGCCACACACCAGTCAGGCCCGGGCGCGATTTGAAATAGTAGGTTGCGGCGGAACCATAGAGCTCGATCTCATCCTTCACTACAGGACGCGGCCCAACCAGACTCATCTCGCCGCGAAGAATGTTAACCAGCTGAGGTCATTCGACGAGGCTCAATTTCCGCAACACGATGCCGACAGTGGTGACGCGTGGATCGACCTGCAGCTTTCGCGCTGCCACCCATTCTGCGTGTGCCTGCGGATTTGCAACGAAATGGGCTTCAAGGACGGCATCACCGTCTGTAACCATGGTACGAAATTTGAGGCAATAGAACGCATTCCCACCACGCCCGATGCGGCGATGGCCATAGAGAACAGGTCCACCATCCGATAACTTAACCAGACAGGAGAACAGTAAAAACAGCGGCCCGAGCAGGATAAGGGCAAGGATCGCGGCAAACACGTCGAACGATCGTTTCAAGAACCCTCCAACCGGAAGACTTGCCAATTCGTCCGACTGCCGAATGAGTTTGGTATTCACGAGAAGTTCCTTTCGAATCTGTGTGATCCATGACGTTCCACTTGGTTGCAGGCGTGTTCAGAGGGCAGTCAGGGGCACTGCGGACGGTATGGAATTTGACTTTGGCGTCCCCTCTCAATTTATAGCTTTGCCGTCCCAGTGCTTCGGACCAGTCGGGCTGCCGCACGCCAAACGTGGAACGGAGGCACCCGTTCCACGTTTGGTCTTCAGACCTATGCAGGATGAGACGTATGGCAGCTCAGGAATAAGATCAAAGTCTTGTCATGATGCAGCAATGGTTTTGATCAGGGTCATATCGGCATCGAACTGTTGACAGTCGCGCATCGCGCTATTTATGCCACCAGGTTCGAAGCGATCTCGATGAGACCACTCTAATCCCACGGCATGTAGGAGGCGCCGATGCTCGTCCGTACTAAGCCGGTTCCAGTTCTTTGCAGCGCGGTCCTGGCGCTGGGCCTCGTCACAATGCCCTATAAAGTGACACTCGAAAATCACTCCTTTGAGTTCCATACACAGTCTGCATGGGCAAAAGATGGCGGCGGTGGCGCCAACAACGGCAATGGCGGCGGCAATAGCGGCAACAAAGGCGGCAATAGCGGGAATGCCGGAGGTAAGGGCAGTAATAGCGGGAATGGCGACAAGGGCGGCGGCAGCGACAACACAAGCACCAGTGCTGGCAACAGCCGCAATGTTCAGAGCGGGAAAGTCGACCCGTCCACCGTAGCGATCGACGGTTCCGCGATGGAAGTTCGACACTGGAACGGAATGAGCGAAGGTATCAAGGATGGTCGCTACGTGATGAAGGATGCGAAAGGGCGTACGATCATCAATCGCACCGCGACGACATCCGATGCATCAAGACTGCGATCGTTCGACCGCTGAACCTTGAGGCTGCTGACACACCCCATCGGCAATGGGGTCAGCCATGGCTCCCAGCTCGGTCAGCTGGATAGACGTCCGGACCGGCCCTTAAAGGAGAACAGCCACTACAGCACATTATTTTATCGACTCGACATCACAAACCTTTACCCACGATTGGCAGTGGTCGAAAGTCCACCGCCAAGTGTGGGTACCTTGATCAGAACTTCACCTTGAAGCCCGTCGTGCCATTGACGCTGTAGCTGTCGGCAAAGTCGCTGAGGCTGGTATTCAGGGACACCTCGCCATAGAGCGCGTATTTATCATCGGCCCAGCTGTATGACCCGCCAGCACCGACGCCGCCCCAGGTGCGATCGCTTTCATTGGCGAAATTGACGCCGGCAAGGTCAACCTCCGAACCATCGAGGAATTCGTGATAGAGGTTGGCGAGCCCGTAGACATTGCTGCGTGCCATCCTGCCCGAACTGTCCTGCCATGCATTCTGATAGTCGGCGGAGACGCCAAGGCGACCCTTCAGGCTGTCGCTCTTGTTCAGCGAAACGTCCGCGCCGATGGGATCGGTGAAGTCGTCAAAATCGATATTGGAATAGGCCAGCTGCACTTGCGGCGTGATCGACCAGTTCTCGTCGACGACGATCCGCTTGCCGGTTTCAAGGCTCAACGTGTAGCCGAAACCGTCATTGCCGTCGGTCAGGCTGCGGCCGAGCGTGTCGGAGGTAATATCGCTGTCGTACCAGTTGAGTTGCGTCTGCCCGTCGACATAGAAGCCGTTCTGGGCAAGCCAGGTCAGCGTGCCGCCAAAACCGTAGCCGTCGGTGTCAATGGAACCCTTGCCGAACAGGGAGGAAACGTCGGTTGAAATCTCGCCATACTGGAACGTCACGCCGCCCATCAGTGTGCCGGACTGGTTTTCGTACAGCTTGCCGTCGAGTCCGGACTGCAACCTCCACGTGTTGTAATCATAGTCTGCCTGCGTGGTCGAGCGGTCAGGATCGACCCGCGAATGCGCGCCATCGATGCGTGCCCATATGGCCCCCGCATCAATGGTGGCCGTGCCACCTTCGGAAGGCAAAGGTGAAGCCTCGGGCGTTCCCGGTCCATCACCTTCGGCAATCACTGCGCTGCCAGCGCCCGCCCAATAGCGGTTGCCGATGCGCTGCTGCATCGAGCCAACGCCGTTGAGCACCTGCAGGGTCTGGGCGTAGGCCTCGTAAAGCGGCGCCCCCGGCTGGTAGATCGGACCAGCAGCTGGCGGTGGCGTGGTCGGAGGTGTAGGCGAACTGGTCGGTGCCAATTGGGAACGCAGATACCAGTCGCCATCGCCAGGGGTGCTCACCCCATTCTTGTTCAGCGTATAGCCATAGGCACCTGCCACCACAGCCTGTTGCCCGGCGATCACATAGTCACCTAGCAACGAAAAGGCGCCGTTGGAAGCGCCGCCCACGTCGACGATCTTGATGCCCTCGACTGTCTGCGCGCCGGTCCCACCAACATTGACTACTTTGACGTTGGTCGTGCCTGCGGTATCGCCGGTGAGGACGAGCCGGTCGCTGGGCGAGGCATCGCCGCCAAGCTCGGACTCGATAACCAGCGTGCCGCCATTGCCGGTGTAGTTGCCATCGATCGTGAGGGTGCCGATCGAGTTGCCGGGCGCAATCGTACCGTCGCTCGTCGTCGTGCCGACCTCGCCAGTGCCTTGCAGCCGTCCGCCGGTCTGAACATTCACCGTCCCGCCAAGGATGCCGTTCACCGACAGCGTGCCCACCTTGATCGTGGTGCTGCCTGCGAAGGCGGAATTGTCGGCGGTCATGATCGTCGTGCCGGTACCGATCTGGCTGATCGCGCCAGTGCCCAGAACAAGATTGTCGAAGCTGAATGTATCTGAGCGCTTGAAGGCGAGCGTGCCGGCACTGGAGGTGGTGAGATTACCGATGACACTGCCGCTAGTGCCGCCATTGCCGAGCTGCAGGGTGCCATCCTGGATATTCCAGTTCGTCGTCGCTGTACCGGTGCCGGTGAGCGCCCAGGTGCTGGTGCCGGTCTTCTCGAAAGTGTCGAAGTTCTGGTACTGCGGGCCGATGGCGGAAACGTCGAAGACGTCGTTGCTGGTACCACCGAGGCGGAAGATGTCGCCCGCCGACGTGGCATTGGCGACGACATTGCCTTCGATCACCGAGCCTGCTTGCAGCTCCAGATTGATGATGCCCGTAGTCACGCCCGCCGTGAGCTCGATCGCATTCGCCTGGCCAGCACCTGACCGGATCGTGCCGCTGTTGGTGAGATTGAGACTGACGGTCGCCACATTCGTCCGGATCGCTTGGGCCCCCACTCCGCCTTCAATCGTACCGTTGTTGACAATTGGATTCACCCCAGCGCTAACCCGGAGTCCGAGCCCACCGCCGAGAGCTCCTGTCCCGCCGCGGATCACTCCATTGTTGACCAACGTGGTTGGTGCGCCCGGCCCACCGAGAAGGACGCCCGGTCCTCCAGCACCACCGAGGCTGGTCCCTCCCTCTACCACGCCGTTGTTGGTCACTGATCCACCCAGTCGTATGTTCAAGGCATGCCCCCCGGAGCCCCCTTCCGCGTTGCCGCCCTTGAAGTTGCCGACCAGCGTAAACATTCCTCCAACACCGCCGCTCACAGACCACCCGCTGGCACTAGCTAAACCCGTAGCGCTTAGACCGGAAAGTGTGAAACCCTGGGTGTCGATGGTGATGGGCCTGGTGGGATTAGTCAGAGCTGTGCTATTAACCGACAAATTGCCGGTCAGTCGGATTGTTGCAATGGGATCTGGATCGGCGTTCGCCGCGGCAATGGCTCCATCGAGCGCTCCCTGGTTACCGGCTGTGTAGTTGCCCGCAGAGGCTGGAGATATGCAACTTGCAATCGCCAGTGTTGCCGAGCAGGCTCCAAGGAGCAGTTTCTTCTTACCGATGAATAGAGTACTCAAAGCGTTCCCGCTCATGATCGCCCCGCGTGATCTGCCCCAAAATAGTCCAAAAGCACTACACGCGATTCGAATGCATACGCAACCTTCGGTTGAGATAACAGAATAGTGTGATTAATTGTTTCTTCTTTTGTTGCAGTGCAGCAACAGTAAAATTGGAGTAAGCGTTCATACTCCGTTCTGCAGCATGGCAAAACGCTCGACGCGGCGAAAAGAAGCGCGATTGACGCCCCCCTCGGGCTCTGCGAACTTCCTGCAACCCATGGGAAGTCAAAACCAGGTCGAAGCGATTCGACCGATCTGCAATTCCGCTTCAATTCCTGATGAAAACAGCGCATGGAAACGCGCAGAGAGACCGTCGGAGAGACATAAGCTTGCCAGTCTATCACTCCAGAACAACAGAAATCGAAATGGGGGCCAAGCTTAGGGAACTGCGGCTTCAAGTCGAAATGTCACAGGAGAAGTTTGGAACGGCCATGGGCCTTTCACACGCCCACGTTCAAAAGTACGAACAGGGCAAAAACAGAATCGCAGTTTCAACTCTCGTGGGAATTTGTGGGGTTCCGCGCGTCATCCTATGGACTTTCTTGATCCAAATTTTCGACAAAGCGTGCGACCTTCTCTGCCCGGTCATCCACGCCTTGCGCAGCGCGGTTCGGCGTTTGTCCACGAGACGCTTGCTTGTTTCCTTTTTGTTGCCATCTTTCTGAAAAACTGCGGCTTAGTCGCGACACCCTCAAAGCATTCGGGTTCTTTTTCACGCAGGCTGAAAAGGTTCGATCTGCCGGTCAGACCTGACAGGCTTGGCCGCCGGTATTTTGCGTTCCGGTCGGTCGGGCCACTCATTTCGCTATTTTGACAGATGTCATCGTCTTTCCGGCAGAACGAGGCTATATTCGTGCGTTGTAGTGGCGTCGAACTTAGCCACAGCTCGACAGAGGTCCCGGCGTCTGTCATCCGAGCCCAAGGAGAGCGTCGGGCCTCACCTAAGCCAAAAGACTTGATACCGGAATGGTCCGCCGACCGAGCTGGTTTGATCCTGGTCGGCTCCAGAGCTCCGGCAAGAGGCCCGGCGAACCACCCCCCAGTGAACCCCGCGTCGGGCCTCACTCGGCCTACCTTTCGTTTGGGGTTTTAGGCAGGTCGGGACCTCGCCCGGCGGCGGGCTGTATGAGTGCTGCTGTAAGGCCAATGCCGATGGATGTTCATTCCATTTGCGCAGATGGCGGCCGAAAGCGGGCGCAGCCTTGCGAAAGTGGGCACCACGCATTTAAGGGATGCAAAGCGCCTCTGCGGCTGGCTTATCGGCTAAATCTTCCGCGGTTTCATAACCGCATTGGGTGAGCTCGATGAGAAGCCCCTTCGACAATTTTAACTCTGCAAGTTTCGTAACCATAGGCGCCTCCCGTTCATTTGTCGGTCGAAAACGCGACCGCCCTTGAACACGGAGCCGCGATCGTCAACGCGCCGATTTACACCACAATAAACTGCTCCCGAAGGAGGCAGAGGCGCTGTTGCACGATATCAGCAACAAATTTCATGGACCCGGTGGTAAAGTCCTTGCCCGACCCCGTTTGTTTGGATTTAAATACCCCAGTCTGGTGCCCACCGGACGGAGGCTCGACGGAAATACCAGCCCTTGGTATGGTACCGTTGAGCCTCATTTTTATAAACACGGCAGGGCTTCGACGATGCTCAGGATCAAGCATGGGGTTCAAACGACATTTGGGGACATCCTGTGGGATGAACCTCTGCTGCCGATCTACGCTACGCGTGAAGAATGTGTCGCTGCCATCGAAAGCTTCATTACTGGTTTCGACCATTATGAGGAGGAACCCGCTCAAGACAGATGGTGTGCATGGAACGACAATAAGAAGAATGAATTTCATTATTGGTGGATAACGATTGCCGAACGACCGCTGACCGACACGGGCGAAACTGTTGGCGGTTGAACGTTGAACACCATGATATGACGGGAATGGCGTAGAGCGCGTCAGAGGAAGGGGATCCGGAAAATTGCCGTTATCGTCTCATCGTCGATCGCCCTCTTGTCTGTCATGGCGCTTTTCTACGATTTCGCAATGAATAAGACTACGGGGCGTCGCCTACATAGGGACGCGTGCCTTTCCATCGGCCCTTGACTGGCTGTCATCCACAATTCGGGGGATGTCAGGATGTGATCTTTCTTTATCCAGATGACGGAGATCGCTGGGCCGCATCCCGTCGTGGCACGGTCTGGAGATCATGAAGAAAAGTCACAGATCGCTGTGCCTGAGCCGCGGCCTGGACGATGAAGCGCTTGTCATTCTTCAGCACTGAGAGCCACGACGCGAGATAGCTTGCATGGTCGGGGCGCGGCTCCAGTTCCGGCACCATACCGAGATCGGCGGCGAGGAACGCCGCGCCCAATTCGGCAATCAGTTCTTCGCGAGCGCGCTCCGTGCGATCTTTTGCATATCTGGACAGATCGCGGTTCAGCCGGTGGCTCGCTCCGGCCCAATGCACGCTTTCGTGCGCCAGCGTTGCATAATAGCGCTCGCTGTCTTGGAAGGTTTCAATCGGCGGCATCTGGATAATATCCGGGCCCGGCGCATAATAAGCCCTGTCGCCGCCGTGACGGACAGTTGCTCCGGTCTTCGCAAAGAAGACATCCGCATGTGCGATCCTGTCGATCCGTTGGGCAATTCCACCGTCAGGCACGTCTGCGTATCGGTCACCGAGACCCTCGATCTGTTCAACGTTGAAAACGCTGTAAGCTTTCAAGAAAGGGATATCGCGCTCGATCTCATTTCCCGCCCCATCGGTCTCGGTTTTGCTGATGCGGTTGGCATAGACGACCACCATCGAGCCTGTCTCGCCCCTTCTGACGCAGGCTCCGAGTTCCTGCGCCTGACGAAACGTCATCCACCTCGAAGAGGCATAGCCGCGTGCCATCGCTTCAGACCAAAGAAGCAGCACATTGATGCCCGAATACGGCTCGCCATTGTGGCGTAATGGCCGGACCACGCGACCGGCAAGATGTCGGCTGTTCCAGGGCTGCACCCACGGCCGCACGCGCTCGTCCAATGCCGCAATTATCCTATCGGTGATGCGCGTATAGACGTTGACGCGCTGCTCGCTGGTTGTTTTTTCCTTCTTCATCGTCCTGTCCTCACTCGTGCAAACCGCGCCGATCGCGGTTCGTCACGGCGGTCGTTGAAGCGGCGGCCGGAGGCGGCGCACCCGCTGAAAGACACGATTGAATGTTGGAATCTTGGCGGACGGGCCGAAACGAAGAGGAGGACGGCCTGGCCGTTGCGACCGTCCATCTCCGGCGACGCTAGACCGCTCACCGGGACGAACCGTGATCGGCGCATGGCTTTCAACACAAGGAGAGCCGGCGCTTAAAACGCGCCGGCTTCATCAGGATGAAGGAAGGGATTGTCGCCCCTTCGGTTCAATCGAAGGCCGACATCTGCAGCGACGCGGCCTTCTGGCCGATCGACGGAGCCGCTGCCGCCGAGCCGGCGCGTTCATAGGGCTTCCAGGCCTCGCCGGTGATGTCCTCGTAGGCTGCTACGGCGCCTTCGGCAGCCATGCGCAGCACGTGGGCCTGCAGGCCCATATCGGCGGCGAATTCGCGCTTGCGCTGGGCGCGGCTGTCGAAGCCGACCGGGCCGTCGACATCTTCGCTGCGATCATCGTTGCAGAGCTTCATGGTCAGGTCACGCGCCTCGGTGACCGCGCGGCTGTAGAATTGCCCGGCGCCGTAGGCGGAGCCGACGAAGGCGCCGACGATGCGCTGCATGTGGATCTGCATGGCCTTTTCGGCAAGACCCTCCTTCAGCGCTTCGGCGCTGCCGATGAGCTGGTTGCGGTGAAGCTCGCGGATGCCGTCGCTGTCGACGATGGCAAGGCCGAAGCTTTCGCAGATGCGGCTTGCCTGGGGCGCGTTGGGGCACGCGAGGCGGACCATTTCGAGGGTGGTGGCGCGTTGTGCGGCTGGGCGGGCCCCGGAGGAGCGGTTGAGCAATGTCATGATCGATGTCCTTGTGCGTGGTTGAGCAAAGCCCGGGTCTGCCGTCGTCCGGCACTGTCGCTCGGGTGCGGTCGACACGAACCGGGCAAGCGGCCTGGCCCAAGGTCAGGGCGATGCGATCGAGCGGGGGTGGGGCTGCGGAGGATGCGGACCGCTTCGCGGTCTGCAGCAAACGCGGCCACGCCTTGCGAAGCCCGCGTCGATCCTGCCGCTGCGCGGCGCGGCACGCGGCCTTTGACCAGACCGCTTGTCCGGTTCAGACCGCAGCAAACCCGAGGACTTGAGCCGGAAGTTGCTTGACGTCTTTGCCCGTCACCGGACGGCATCGGTCATGTCTGTCGCGGCGCGCGGCGGTCCGCGGTCGAGCCTTACGCGCAGGTCGAGAGGTCAGTGCGGTTCGGCCGGCTCGTCCTGCACAAATGCGCTTCCTGCTCTTGCCGATCGCCGCCGCAATGCATGGGCGGTCCAGGCGTGCCGAGCGGTCTTTCCGGTTTGACGCCGCATTTCACGGCTCGGCCCAGTCAATGAAGCTCGATGGCCCCGTATATTTGGCGGTCACGGGCCTCGTCGGAAACCGAACGCGCCGATATCGTAGAGCGCCTCGTCGAACAGCTAGCGCCGTTGTTCGCCGGATCGCCTGCCGCCGAGCGGATGTCCTTGAGCTTGATGCGGCAGTTTACGCCACGGCTTTGAGCGCAGGGCGCGGCAGGCATGAGAGAAACGCCTCGCGCGCCATGTTGGGCAGGAACTGGTCAGCGCCGATGGCGTCGCCGGCGATGCGGGCAACCCATCCGCTATAGGACCCATCGTCTCCGGCGCGGTGTCATCGGCGTTCGTCTCGGCGCCACCAGCGCCATCGACATCGGCTGCCGTCACTTTCTCAATCTCGGCGAGTTGTCTGCATTTTGGCGCCAACGCGCGGCATCACCGCCGACGACCGATCGATTGCATAATCAGCCTGGTGCCCAACAGCATGGTTTTTCCGTAACGCACAACGCTTCATTCCAATCATCAGCCCATGGCGCGAGCCGCAACCAGTCGCAGCCGGCTTCATCGGCGATGTCGCGCAGACGAGTGGCAAACGCCTCTCCCTGGCTGTTGGCATCGGTGGCGGCGACGATCCGGGCGCAGGGACGCGCGGCGAGCACGCGAACCGCCGCTTCCGTTTTCGGCGACCATCCCCCGCCGGTGCTGAGATAAAGACTACCCTCCCGCAACCCTTCCAAGGCGGCGAGGCTCATTGCGTCGATCGCAGCTTCCGTGACACACAGACGAAGTGCGTCGAGGGAGCCAAGCCGGAACAGCACCTTCGAACCCCCGCTCGAGAAGCCACGCCAGGCGGGACCGCGCTCCTCCCAACCGGTGAGCACACCTTCATCATCGCGGTGCGCCGCCCACATGCTACCGTATGGGCCTGCCCGCAGCATATTACGACGGATGGCTTCGCGGATGATGGCCTCGGGCAGGCATCGTTCGACGTGCAGATAGCGCCACGTCATCGATCCCCTTGATGGCTTGCGCCGATTATCCCATCGTTGCGGCATGGAACCGGTGGGCGCTGAACCGCGAGGCGGGCTGCTCCAGACAGGCTCTTTGGATATGAAACCCACTAGCGAGGCGACACGGTCAAGCGCTGTCACGAAGGACACCCCGTCGAGATGTTCGGCAAGACGGAAGACGTCGCCTTTCGCGTCCGACAGCGGATCGAACCAACCCCTCCCCCCATGAATGACGATAATGATGTCCGCCCCGCGCCGGTACTTCACCGCCTTGCGGGTGCTCTCTCGCACATCGACAGCAAAGTCGGCCTGCTCCAGCATAACGGCGCACGAGACGCGCTCGCGCAGTTCTTCCAGTTCTTGTCTCTCCATGCTTCTACCGGCGCTCGCGCGTCCGCCTTTCTTTACTAACTCTTCTCTTCCCGCAGTTTGCGGCACCGTTTCCGGCGGCCCGCGAAGAGCAAAGGCGGCAAGGGGGCGGCTGACAAGCTGCAGATCTGCATTGTGCCAACCGGCCGCGCCAGCCGCGGCGAAGCTTCCCTTGCCGCCTGCCGCTCGCAAGCGGCACCCGAAAAGGAAATGCCGGCTCAATGAGCCGGCCGTGGACGATCTTCAGATCGTCTTCATCGTCGCGTTCGTGGTTCGGAAGGATGCTGAACTCTTCGCCGGATCTGAAAGGCGGGACCGGACCCAACAGTTCGGGTTGGAAGGCCAACGATCGTTATCCCTGCGAGGATCGCGCATCCAACGCCAAGGCTTACAATGCACGTTTTCCCCAGCGGCGGAAAGCAGCCTATTTCACAGATCGCGGAGCAAGTCAGCGAGGAAAGCGGGCACACCTCGCAAGGTCTGTTTGTCTTAAGCCGATGAGCATTGCGCAAGCTTTGCTTCCCCATTGGAGACCGCATGCGGTAACGTTCTAGGGCAGGAAAACGCGTTGCTTGCTCAAGTCGGTGGCTTTCCCGGCTTCTGCGACCAGCCAGTCGCTGTTTGCCGAGTGTGCGAGCCGCGGGACTTGGCGACAAGCCCGCCGACATACTCTTCAAGCGTGGTTTCGCCTCGCTCGAAGGGCTCCAACATGGCGAACCCGCTATCGACGTCTTCTTCAAACCGGGCCCAGAATGAAGCGGCCCCGTCGCAATGATTCAGCACCGCGCCGGGAAACAGCTTCTCGAATGATTGTTTGAAGACCTCTGCACGGGTAGCGCTCGTCATCGCCACCTTGCGAATGTACGAGTGGTAATATCCCCGGTCGATAAACATCGTCAACGCACGTTGAATATTGCCGGGTGGATGGCGGCGCACCAGCCGTATCGATCGGAGCTCCCGGATAACTACGGGAGATGCGATGACAAAGCCGATCCGCAACCCGGGCGCTACGGACTTGGACAAACTCCCGATGTGGATGACCCGGCCTTCCTCGTCGGCAGCGTCGTTCTTTGGGCGGCATATGGATTGTGTCACCTGTTTTTTCGCTCCGAATTATTTCATCGTCCACCGCGCGAAGCCGGAACATTTTTCATCACAGTTGGTTGATGTCGCATCATCGACAGGAGGCCAAAATGAAACACCATGCACTCGAGCAATTGCAAGTCATCGCCGAGGTCGGTCAGGACTACCCGCGCCACGTCATGTCGCGCAGCGAGCGACTTGAACGCTGGGCTGAACTCCTTGAACAGAATCCCACTCGGCGTCTCGCGACGCTGCACCAGACCGAGAACCAGCCGATAAGAGCGCGCGGGGCCATGCGGGCCGACAGCTCACCAATCTCGGTTGCTTTCGAAGATACCCTCCTTCGCGCAGCCGGTTTGGAAAATGACAGTTACGGCGAAGCAATGCGGTTCTTCCAACTGACCGACAATCAGTTACACAAAGTTATCTGTTACTGCCATTTCGGCGCCAGCGTGAGCGCTGCGACAGCAGCCCACTATCTGCGCAAACTTATCGCGAGACAGCGCATGTTCGCTCGCTTGCGCAGTATGTTGGTTGGATAAAAACAACGACGGCTCGCACAATTGCGTTGAATGATCTGAGTGTAACTATGAACGTAAGAAATCTCGCCACGTCATCGACTGAAGGCGCGAGCAGACCCGTCTATTTGCACGCTGTGATAGGCTCGAGCCCTACGCCGTATTGAAAGCGCTTTACTTGCAACGTTAACCGCGTTTCAGTTTTGAAGTTGTTTAGAAGGAGTGCCGGACACGATCAAAGACAACTCGCGGGGCACAGTAGCGGAGGGCGATAACCTCGCCGAATTGCGCTATTGCCGCCGATTTCCCTACACTCTATGGTTTAAACAGCGTATAACCAATTGAAATCGCTCGCAAATACTTTCTGGCGGCGAGAAAATTCCGACGCCGGGCCTGTTAAAATGCTATGCTTTTGATTTCAAAGGGAAAATCGGCGCAAAATTTTTCTGGGATTTCAGCACCTATAGGGATCAATCGGACGATTTTTGCACCTCCCGGCGTCCGGCGACGCGCCCGAATCTGCCTCTAAAAATACCGTCATCAAACCATATCGCACGTAGAAAAGCGATGCCATCGGGCCTCGGCAGAGTTCCATGTGCAACCCTATGCGCCAATCCAGGGACCACCGCCTACCCACTGCGTATTGAAAGGCATAGACTTAGCCGCTGCGATCGAGGGTGGCATCACAAGTTCGGCGATGCGCGCCTGAATTTCCGGAAGGGGCTGCGGCACGAGGGCGATCTCGGTTCGCTTCAGAAACGCCGCCCATTGGACTTGCTTGGCGTCGGCGAAGCCCGCCGTCAGCGCCAGTGGCGTTTCGGTGGGAAGCCGCGTCTCGCGGCGCTCGAAGGTCGTCTGGATCGCCCGCGCCAGAACCTCTCCTTCAAAGGCGAAGGCACCCGCAATGGCCCAGAGATCGAAAAAATCCTTCATGCGCGAATTGAGCATGTCCAGCGCCACCATGGCTTGGAACTTCTCCGCCACAACAGTTTCAGGTGGATAGGCTTTAAGATGCGGTGCCGGCTGCCCCAGAAGCGAAGGATATTCCATATCGACCGGGCCCGGCGTGATCGCATCGCCGTATCCAATGTCGACAAGCATGGCAAGGCGCGCGCCAAACAAGTTCCGCAACGAAGTCCAACCGCACGCCGGCATATTCGTCTTGCTCACGCGCCGGGGCGGCACGCAGCGTGTCCGGCCGAAAGATTACCCCGTCATCTTCAACCTTTGTGGCAAGGATTTCCGCAAATACAGCGGTGATGGCAACAGGAGCGTTCTCGCCAAAGCCGAGGAGATCGAGGTCGCCGGTAGCACGGTAGGGCACAGGCGCCCATAGGCTGAACAACATCGCGCCCTTGAGGACGAAGTGATCCCGGTACGGCGAAACACTCAGACGATAAAGCACACGCTCGATGGCATAACGCGTCATCAGCAACTGGGCGTTCTCGCGACGTTCGCGAGCATGCTGAGTCAGCCGATCGCGTACAGAGACGCCAATATTCTTAGGCGCCTTCATGAAACCATGGCCTCGATGTAGGGACGCATCACGGTCTGGACACGATCGATCTCAGCGTAACGCCAAAGCTCGTTCAGCCCTGCCCGCCCCTTTCGCGATTTGATGAGGTCCCGCAGTGCCTCGATCGCAACATCAAGACCGATCTTGTTGCGGTGCTTGAAGCAGTCGGCGACGGTTTTCGCTGGCGAGGTGATCGGAACGGGCACGCCGTCGACCTGATGAATCTCTATGCCGGCCGTCAGCGCCTCACCGCTGGCGCGGACGATCTTTAGCGTGACCGATGGATTGGACGGCGCCCAGTCCCTTGGCCCGAGCAGCATCCAGACGGCATGCGGCGTCTGGGTCGTGAGGTTGTGGAATTGCAGCGCCGACAGCAGGCCGATGACCCCTTTTGGCTTTATGCGTGCGGCTTCAGCCAAGCTGGTGGCACTGGCGACCTCCGCATTCGCCAGTTTATAGAGACCACGACCGACCTGCTGGAGAATACCCTCGTCGCGCAGCCTTTGCAGGTAGACGCGCGGCACGCCGGCGGCATCGAAATCGCTGCCCCGCGCGATTCCTTGTCGCCGTGCGACCTTCAGGGCGCGATCTCGGTGGGTTTGAGCAATCATAATGGATGTTATAAACCCTCGATGTTAATTTGCAATATACAAGGATTTGTAACAGAAGGGTCAGATAGATGAAGGCAGGAATCCGCCCAGCGACGACTATCCATTTGAAATTCTGCCGAACATTTTTCGAATCAGGGCGAATTTGAGCACCTTGCCCTCCAGGTTAGCATATCGCGAAAAGGTGTGGTTGCGAGGGCTCGCAACATCCGACTCCTGCGATTAGTCGAACGGTCAATTCCCAGGCTCGTTGCTTAGTGGGTTGTGGGCGGTTTACCCAAAAAATGCGCTCTGCAGATGCCAATCGTGACAGAAAACCTTAGCCAGACTCGAAGTCAGAAGCCGCCCCCGCCTCCCGTTGCGCGTTCCGTCGCAATAGCGGGCAGGCCGAAGGTCCGCAGGAACGCGCAGCGCATGCGTTCGCGGTCCGCAAAGCCCGTTTCCTGCGCCACGACGTTAACCGTGTGCCGCCTCAACTTACTTCGGTGACACGGTCTTAGTCATCGCGGCGGATGGAGATGCAAAGGGCAGAGAGAGCAATTTCCTCCTTACTCCGAAGCCTCAGAGCTACGCGCAACCGTCAGCAGGTCGATCTCTGGCGAACCTCTCGTGAGGTTGGCATTCTTGCTGCTCCGCGCTTCCCGCTTGTCGGCGCCGAGCTCGAATTGACTCGTACCCTGGATGAGGGGTGCAAAGTCAAGATGTGATGCGGTTCCTGCTCGACACAAATATCATCAGCAACGTTACCTGGCCAACTCCGTCAGAAGCGCTGTTGGACTGGCCGGCGAAACAGGCCGACAAAGATCTCTGCATCTCGTCGCTCACCATTGCGGAAATCCGCCGAGGCGTGCTTGAAAAGCCCGCCGGCAAACGGCGGCGCGCGCTTGAAAAGTGGTTCCCACGCGTTACGTCATCTCGTGCCGCTGTCATACCGCTCAAGGTTTACAGACCGAGCCCGGCAACAACATAAAACAGCGCTGCAATAAATGCCGCTGCCGGCATGGTGACCAGCCAGGCGATGACGATGTTGCCCGCCAGTCCCCAGCGGACAGCTGAAACGCGCCGGGCTGCTCCAACGCCGATGATCGCCCCGGTGATCGTATGGGTTGTTGATACCGGAATACCGAGCCATGTCGCTGCGAACAGCGTGATTGCACCCCCGGTTTCGGCACAGAAGCCCTGCATTGGATTGAGCCTGGTAATTTTTGATCCCATTGTATGCACGATCCGCCAGCCGCCGAAAAGTGTGCCAAGCGCCATCGCCGACTGACATGCAATGACGACCCAGAATGGGACACTGAACTCTGTCCCAAGATACCCCTGCGAGAACAGCAGCACCGCAATGATGCCCATGGTCTTCTGCGCGTCATTGCCGCCATGCCCGAGCGAATAAAGTGAGGCGGAGATAAATTGCAGACCGCGAAATGTGTGGTCGACGGCGAATGGTGTCTGGCGAACAAAAATCCAGGAGACAATCAGCACAAGCAAAAGTGCCAGGAAGAAACCGATCATCGGTGACATGAAGATTGCGCCAACTGTTTTCAGCAGTCCGGTCCATACGATAGCGTCAAAACCTGTCCTGACCAGGCCCGCACCGACCAGACCGCCGACAAGTGCGTGCGACGAACTCGACGGAATCCCGAATATCCATGTGACGATGTTCCAGACTATCGCGCCCATGAGAGCGGCAAAGATCAGCCGGGGTGTAACGATGGTCGGGTCGATAATTCCGGTCCCCAATGTTTCGGCAACGTGCAGGCCGAAGAACAGGAAGGCGATGAAATTGAAGAAGGCCGCCCACAGCACAGCATATTGCGGACGGAGCACCCGCGTGGACACGATGGTCGCGATCGAATTGGCCGCATCGTGCAGCCCGTTGAGAAAATCAAAGAACAACGCAACCGCAATCAGACCCGCCAGCAGGGGAAAGCTGAGCGCTGTATCCATCAAACGTTCTCGATCACGATGCCGCTGATTTCATCCGCGACGTCCTCAAAGCGGTCGACAACCTTTTCCAGTTCACCGTAAATCTCGCTGCCGATGAGGTAGGCCATGGCATCGGATTTGCCATAGCGATGGAACAAGTCTTTCAGCCCCTCATCGTGCAGATCATCGGCGCGGCCTTCGACGCGCACGACTTCTTCAGCAATGGCGCTCAGCCGGCCCGAATGCGTTCCCAGGCGGTTGAGAAGCGGAATTGCTTCTGCGATCAATTCCGCGGCTTCTACGATGAGCACGCCCATTTCACGCATGCGAGGATCAAAGCTTGTTTGCTCGAAAAGCTGGATAGTCTTGACCGTCTTGTGCATCGTATCGATGGCATCGTCCAACGACTGAATCAAGTCGCTGATATCGCCGCGGTCAAAGGGAGTAATGAAACTGCGCCGCACGGCAAGCAACACTTCGCGCGTGATTTCATCGGCTTCATTTTCAAGTTTGATGATGCGATTGCAGTGATGTTCAATCTCGCCGTCACCGCCGAGAAGTGCTTTGAGGGCTTTGGCTGCCTCAACAACAACGCGCGAATGCTGGGCAAAAAGATCAAAGAAACGGTCCTCCCGTGGCAATAAAGCGCGAAACCATTTTAGCATGGCGGGCACGTTCCCATTGGCGACCTTCCGATCCGCGGCGGCGTGTTCCGTCATAGCTGGATCAGCCCGCCACTTCAACCAGGACCAAGGCAAATTCGGAACCAGAAGCCGCGAAATTGGTTAGACGGATAAGTAGAATCCGCCGACAATGACCTTTCGTCGGCGGTAGGCTTCCGGCCATTGGTAATCAAAATCAGAGAACGAGATGTCGCGCAGAAGAGGACAGCGTAATATCCAAAGCCCGGGGAAGAAAGGGGTCATGCCACAGGTTGCCGCCCTACCCTACCGTATCGGGGACGATGGACAGGTTGAAATTCTTCTGATTACAACCCGACGTACCAAACGCTATATCATTCCCAAAGGATGGCGAATGAAAGGGCGGAGCGACGCCGAGGCCGCCGCAAAGGAGGCCAAGGAAGAGGCAGGCGTTCTTGGCACGGTCTCGAAACATCCGATTGGACAATACCTCTACTGGAAAGAGCTTTCCAGAATGTCTATCCAGATCATGGTTTCAGTCTATACCTTGGCCGTCTGCGAGCAATTGTGGCAATGGCCCGAGCAAGGCGAGCGCACGAGAATATGGGTACATCCGGACCGGGCGGCAGTCATGGTCAGCGATCGAGCTCTCATTTCGTTTATCAAGGAGGTCCAAGGGTTTTCGGAAATATCGGTGAACTCCAGTTGAAATCGTTTAAGACGCTGGTATTTCCTACCGGCACTGCTCGAAATCGATACAATCATAACTGGTCTCTTGAAAACGCCGATAAGAGGGCATTTGTCATGAACTTGGCAGCATGCCTTGCCAACGGGTCTGATATTCTATTTTGCATTCATTGCCAAACGCAAAGCACGTGACAGGGCCTCATCATAACGATCGAAAGTGACAAAGGCAGGCAGACTGGCGTCGCGCGAACCCCAAAACATAGGATGGAAGTTTGGCGGTGCAAAAAGCGCTGGAAGCTGGACCGTTGGAAAGACACGCCTGTGAACTCTGCGGCGTTGAAGCTGTCGACGCACATCACGCTACGAGGAACCGCTGCAAGTCCGCTGGCTATGCCGTCGCATCACTCTCGTCTTCATTACTACAGGGAAGATGGTCCTAATGAGATCGATAATCTGGATCCAACTCCGCGGATCACCGCATCGACTATCGGCATCTCGAAATACCGCAATCAAAAGCCTCACAGAAAAGCGACCTTGATCACACGCTCACACAGAAGAACAATTATTTTCGGAACATCTCCATCGCTACTCCATTTGAGCCAACATGAGAACAATTGTTGGAATGTCCACGTTCTTTCTGCTCGTTTCCGTCATTGCCGCTGAAGCCGCAGAGGTCAAAGCCGACACGATCAATTCTGCATCCCTGTCCACCATCCCGACGGAGCGGGGCTCCAAACCATCAGCGGATCCCGATCCTGCGATCGTCCGCCTCCAGGTTCTCCTCGACCGCGCGGGTTCCTCGCCGGGCGTGATCGACGGCATTTATGGAAAGAATGTTACCAAGGCGGTGGCCAGTTTCGAAAAGATGACGGGGATGCCCCCGGACGGCACAATCGACCCTGATGTCATCAGCAGGCTGGAGACGGGTGGCCCGATTATCGGCACGTACACGGTCACGGCGGACGACGCGAAAGGCCTCGTGGACCATATTCCCGCAGACTATGGTGAAAAGGCGAAGATGCCCAGCTTGGGCTACACCCGCGTCGCCGAAAGGCTTTCAGAGCGTTTCCACATGCATATCGACTTGCTGACTGCGCTTAATCCAGGTTCGGATTTCGTCCCTGGCGAGACAGTCCAGGTAGCAAAACCCGGTCCCGCGCGCCAAGGAAATGTGGCCCGCATCGAAGCCGACAAGACGGCTGGGCAGGTCACGGCTTACGATAATCGCGATGTCATTTTAGCGGCGTATCCCGCGACAGTTGGCAGCGAGGACAATCCTTCTCCAGGGGGAACGCACCGGGTGAAGGGCGTCGCACGCATGCCCGTCTTTAGGTACAATCCAAAGGTCAACTTTAAGCAAGGCAAGAACAACAAGGTCCTCACCATCCCCAAGGGCCCCAATGGACCGGTCGGAACTGTCTGGATCGATCTCACCGAGCCTACCTACGGCATTCATGGAACGCCTGATCCCGAACTTATCGATAAAGTCGGGTCGCATGGCTGCGTTCGTCTGACAAACTGGGATGCCGAAGAGCTAGCTGGAATGGTGAAGCCGGGCATCGTTATCCGGTTCGTCAACTGAAGGTATCGCCTGCCGTAGATGGGATGTCGTGTTCTCATCCTGCGCGTGTGAGGCAATCGGGGTTGGTCACCGTTTGCCAAAGACGGCATCTTGGATCAGCTGACTATTCGGCGGCCGAACGGAAAGCGAATGTCAGGCGCGCGTCTGCAACCGGTGTAACGACATGGTCCGCGAGTATCCGCGCCTCAATCGCAGCCGCGATGAACGCTCGTCTGGCATGCGATGGTGGTTT
Source organism: Candidatus Phyllobacterium onerii (assembly GCF_028331445.1). Classification (GTDB taxonomy): domain Bacteria; phylum Pseudomonadota; class Alphaproteobacteria; order Rhizobiales; family Rhizobiaceae; genus Phyllobacterium; species Phyllobacterium onerii. The sequence continues at coordinate 361,670 of NZ_JAQMHX010000002.1, forward strand.
CTTTTCTGCAAGACTATCTTTGACAGCGACAAGTGCCGCGAAATATTTCGGGCCTCTCGGGCCGTTCCACTCTTGCAATAATACCCTGTTTGCCTCGCTTGCAGATCTGACATAGCGAAACTTTCCCAGTCTAGGCTCGATGGTCACAGTAATGTGGAACGGGCGATCCTTCATGCTGGGCAGTTAAACGATGACCGCAAAATTATGTCAATTACAGCATCAGGACTCGCGTCAGAATATTGAAACTAATCTTAATTCATGATCGATCAATAGTTTCACAAGGGTACCGGTGGCGGGCATAGTCGGCGCAAACTCCCTGCGCCGATGGCCGCGAAGGCTAATCAATCCGGATTTTGCCGACATGGGCCGCGCCATGATGGGTACCGGGCAGAGCTCAGGTGCTGGCAGAGCGACAGCAGCGGCTGAAGCGGCCGCGTCCAGTCCGCTTCTCGCCAGTGGATCGAATGGTTCTCCCCTATGCGGCTCGGTTTGTAGTGCCTCAGTTCGACGTTTGCGACAATCCTAACGGTGCACAGGCGGATTGACGGCCCGCACCGCCTCTGCGAATTTGTTTTAGGAGAGATCATGGCCATCGATTGGATTTTGACGCTGCAGGAGCAGGCAGACTTCGCCAAGCAGATCGCAGACGATGTTACCCAGACACTTGCGATCGCCGATTTGAGCGCTGCGCAGGCGGCCAGGCTTTACCGTGTGGTCGAGCAAGGCGCCCAGACCTTTGATCGTATCATTGAGGAAATGGAACAGCACGACATCGACGACGACCTTATCCAAGCGGCCGAGACGATAGCCGACATATGGACCAACCTGTCCGTCACGACTGCGAACAAGCTTCGTGTCATGCAGGGTCTGGCACCCATTGAGTTTCCAACAGAGCTCACTGAGAAGGAGCGATCCGGCTGAAACGCTGCAGAGGTGATGTCCGATGAATGAGATATCCTTTGAGGAGAAAGGTATCATGCCAATACCGAGACCACATTTTTCCAGAAATCATCCCGAGCGCTTTGATGCATGCCAGTTGGCGATTGAGGACAAACTGATCGAACTGGTCGGCCAAGCGTCCGACGTAGGCTGGCACAGGGACGAGATACTGTCCGCCATAATCGAGATTGCCGACAACCTGTCCTTGGCGCGGCGTGGCGATATCGCGCTTGCGATAAAAACCCAGTTGTCGAAATTGATGAAGAAAAAGGATGTCTGAATTGGCTGACGCCCAAGCCCATCTCGCGCGCCTTATCGTTGTCGATCGAGGAGACGGTGCGCGAAAGGCAGATCAGCGGCAAGAAGCTGAAGGTCCGCATGACGCTGACGGCGGAAGGCACAGGCCTCACCCACGTGGTGGACGGCGAGATCGAACTTGCGTAAGCTTGGCGAAGCAACCAAGCAAGTCGACGCGATAAAGCTGAAGGCAAGCCGCTCCATGCCTCGGGTAACCGGAACGTTGCAACAGATCCATCAGACCAGCTAGGGATGGAGTTCTCATGAAGAAGGCTGTGGTTAGGGTTGTCTGTGCCATCGGCCAAGCGGGACAGCTCGGCCTCAAAGGCGGCCTTCCATGGGAAGGCGAGCGGTCGCCGGAGTTCGTCGCTGACGTTGCACGGTTTTTCGACGTCACGAGAGGACACGTCCTGCTCGCCGGCCCCAAGACGATCGCGAGCGTTCCGGATTTTGCCCGGGCGGATCGGGAACTTGTCGTCGTTCGCTCCAGCATGGATCCCGAGGACACGCTCCGGCGCTTTGCTGGCCGTGTCGTCTTCATCGGCGGCGGCCCACCGGTTTGGGACGCCTACGCACGCTTCGTCAGCCACTGGGATGTCACGCGGCTGCCCTATGACGGGCCGGCGGACCGCTGGTTCGATGCAAGATGGCTTACGGGGGGCGGCGAAGTTGCCAGAAATCACCACAACCACTGAAGGCCGGGCTCGTATCGATCCGGGCTTATCGCCTATCTCTCTATGAACCGGACAACCGGCGACGTGTCACCAGCTGGCATGTTTTTGGTCCCAACGGATAGTCGACCATACTGCCCAATGATTGTCGGCTTTTCCAGGGAACACTCGATTTTGCGTCTGATGAGCTATGGTCGACGAGCTCAAGTTGATGAACTACTGTAGCTGGCTTGGTCCTGGCCAACCGCGGCGCAAGGCGGTTCTGGGGCCCTCTTCGCAGCTTCGGCTATGCGTTCTCAAGTGACGGCCTCGACCTGTTCGACCACTCTCCGCTCGCTGCCGATGATGGAGCTTTGCATTCCGCGCATATTCCGAGGCGGGACAGCGCACGGCCGTCCCAGGCTGAAGTTACCTTGTTGCTATCACGCGATAACAAGAACGATTTCCAGCGAGTCTGGGTCGACAATAACGATCCTGCCGTCGACCAGCAGAAAATAGCGATAGCCTTCATATCTGGGGACAAGCTTAACAATGCGCGGCAGCGGCTGCAGCTCGACGGTTCGCGGAACGGCCACGCCAACGTTCACTTCAAAGTTCACGTCGCGAACCGGTTCAGCTTTCGTTTCGGTTATGACCTGCTTGATCTTCGTCTTCTGCTCGGCCGTCACATTGACGCTACCTGTCGTTTCGTTCGAAGTCTGGCTCGAGGACTTGGCCATATCATCGCCAGACGCTGGCTTACTGGTCTTGGCTGTGCCTTCTAGTTTAACGAAAGTGGAAGAACGCCTGGACGCTCTTCCACTTACCCTTTGCTAATGCACAACGCGAACCACGGTCCTGTTGGAAGGATCGACGATCACACGTTGATGGTTGACCACGGCGTAGGCGTATTTCGGATTATCCGGGACACGCATCACCCTGACTGTCTCCGGCAGTGGCCTGCCAACCACGACTTTCTCGCGGACGACGACTTCGTCTTCCGGGATCGGCTGCTGTTCTACATATGAAACGACTCTCCTCGGCGGCGGAGCGAGCACGGTGCCAACAACTGCACCGGCAACGCCGCCGACAGCAGCGCCTACGGGGCCGCCAACGATTGCTCCAGTCACCGCGCCACCGGCAGCGCCGTTAACGGTGCCTTCCTGCGCAGGGGCAGCGGTTGCAAAACCAAGCACCAGTGCCCCGGCTACGATCAGTTCCTTGTACATAACCATTTCCTTTCAACACTCAGAGCCAAGGCGGGATCTCCCGGGTGTACACGGGAGAAAAGACAACATCGTCTTTGTCCGGCTTTGCTGTCCGTTGCCCTTGGCTCGTCCTGCGTGGACGGCAAAGCTGAAGGGCAAACGTCATCGCAGGCGCGCCGTTCCGAACTTGGGCTTCAGTCCGATTTCAGGATCGGTCGAAAGTCTGATGCATACACGGCAAAGGTCTGAAATCCTTTGGCAAAGGGCCGCCGGTGGAACAAAGCTCAAGGCCACAAGTTGTGGCAGCCGAAGGGAACGATTTCCACAAGGGAGAGTCCTCATGAAACGGATTTTGCTTGCCATCACCATGGTGCTGGCAGCCTCGGGAAGCGTCCTCGCGCAGGACTCTGTCGTCATTGAAGTTCCGCAGCCGGCGCGCGATTACGTCATCGCTCATCCGACCGATCCGGTGCTCGTCGAGGGTGATATTGCGGTTGGCACTGCAGTACCAGCCGACGTGAAAGTAGTGCCGATCCCCGACAGTCCGGACTACGGCTACATCTACGTGGACAAACAACCGGTTATCGTGACGATGAAAGACCGCAAAGTTGTTTACATGTCGAAGTGAGTTGGCCGTCAGACAGTGTTCTGGCGACGTGGCTGATCTCTACTATCAGCCGTGGCTGGGCCGCATGATCTCCAGAGAGGGGGTGGCCAACCCAAATTAACAAGACGCGCCATTTGAGCGGGGAGCGGCGCCTCACGGACTTATAAATCCCGCCTTTAACTTCAGACGGCGGGCCGGACATCATATCCTGCCCGGCCGCCTCTTATTGTGTGAAAAACTCATCCGACCTGAAGCGGCAGTTCCACCGGTTAGAGCTGCCGAGGCCAGTGCTGCCGAATCGTATTCTTGGTTCTGACATCCCGTCGAACTAGGCTTGGACCTTTCCGCCAGCGAAGCCCGGCAACGGCCAAAATCAAAACGCCGCTTGCGGAAAATTCCAAAATTTCTTCCAGGGTCGCCGCTTTGTACGAAGGTATGAGATCGAGGATCACGGCGCTCGCAAGCATGCAAATCGCCAGTAGCAGGCGGAACTCGAACGTTCTTGCAAGGATGTACCGCACCATCGCCTCTGCCTCCCGTCGAAACCGCAACAGAAGCGCGACCGCAACGGCCAGGAGTAATACCACACCGATCATCGCAACTAAGATGCCCGCGGAACCCGCGTCTCTGATCGTACGAAAGACAAGAATGACAATATCGTGCCCGCCGTCGAACTCTCCGCCACCTTTCATCTTCGGCATCTGGACATGAAAGATGCGGGCCCCGAAGCTGATCTCACTGAGGAAGAGTACCAAAGATAGCACGCCTGTTCCGATCAAGAGGCACCTGTCAGTGAAGGTCAAGGAGACATTCTTGAGAAAACCTGTATTCAGCGCGAGTAGCGCGGCGACCGCAAAACCCGCAGCGCTCAAGTCTTCCACGAGCCCGTCCTCGACTAGCAAATTCGGTGCAGACAGGCCTAGCATGAACAACAGGAATACGATTGCGCCCAGCACAGCGACAAACGCTTTATTCTCTCGGCTCATCATTGGTTCGTTCTCAAATTCGTCCGGCATTCATAAAACTGTCATAAATCTGTCAATCTCATGGCGCGCGCCTCGATGTTGATCTTTGGCGCATTCCTGCTTGATTTGTATGTGTCCCAGTTGCCCGGCAGTCCTCTTGTTCTCAGGAAAGCAATCTACCGAACCGCTTCAGTACGATCCGCGAGACGCGCATATAGCGGGAATGGTCTTGAGAATAATTGATATCCTTCGGAAAAGACCAGTTTTCAACGTAGTGCTTATCGAAAGCAATCCGTTCGTCATAATTGACGTCATTGCGCCCGCTGATCTGCCACACACCAGTCAGGCCCGGGCGCGATTTGAAATAGTATGTTGCGGCGGAACCATAGAGCTCGATCTCATCCTTCACTAAGGGACGCGGCCCAACCAGACTCATCTCGCCGCGAAGAATTTAACCAGCTGAGGTCATTCGACGAGGCTCAATTTCCGCAACACGATGCCGACAGTGGTGACGCGTGGATCGACCTGCAGCTTTCGCATCGCCACCCATTCTGCGTGTGCCTGCGGATTTGCAGCGAAATGGGCTTCAAGGACGGCATCACCGTCTGTAACCATGGTACGAAATTTGAGGCAATAGAACGCATTCCCGCCGCGCCCGATGCGGCGATGACCATAGAAAACAGGTCCACCATCCGACAACTTAACCAGACAGAGCAGTATAAACAGCGGGCTGAGGAGGAGGATGATGCTGGTAACAGCAACGTAGGCGGACGCTATATGATGAAGGATGCCAAAGGCCGCACAATCATCAACCGCACGGCGACATCATCGGATCAGTCAAGATTGCAATCGGTCGCCCGCTGAATGTTGTTCGATTCGATAACCTCGTTGCTTACCACAGCTCATCTCTGTTTCCTGCACTTTGGAATGATCGATCCGACATCGCTCACATAAGTTGGTTTTCGTAACCTGCGTCGCGCAATGCCATGGCGGCTTGTGTCCGGTTTGTCACGTTTAATTTCGCAAGAATGCGCCCCATATGATGTTTCACAGTCTTTTCATGAAGATCAAGTTTGAGCGCGATCCGTTTGTTGCTTAGTCCCGCCGCGACAAGATTCAAGACCTCATACTCGCGACGAGTGAGTTCGCCGATAGGATCAGTTTTGCTGGACAGGCTGGACATCGACGACATGTCCGACAGCAACCGGGCCGATAGGGCCGGAGAAACATATCCCTCGCCAGCTGCCACAGTGCGGATTATGTCCGCTAGCGCTCGGGAGCCAACACCTTTGAGGACATAACCTTTCGCGCCGCTATTCAAAGCCGTGGTTACATGGTCGCTTGTCTCTGAGACCGTCAGCATAACGATCTTCTGGCCGGGAACGGCATCGAGAATCGGGGAGATTGCTTCCAGACCTCCTCCCGGCATGGAGATGTCCATCAAAATAACATCTGGAGTTTGCTCCTGAGATATGCGGATTGCGTCCTCTCTGGTGCAGCCTTCGCCAACAATCTGAAAATCATTGATTTCGCCTAGGCTACGCTTGACACCCTCTCTGAATAACGGATGGTCGTCGATCACCGCCACGCGTACTGCCATCACGCTTGCTCCATTATGTTGATGTTCAGCGACATTCGCACCTGGGTGCCACGGCCCGAAGTCTCTATGGTGAAACGGCCCCCAAGGCTTTCGACCCGGTCCCTGAGACCAGCAAGTCCAATGTTGGCACGGCTAACAGCCTTAGGATCGAATCCAGGCCCGCTGTCCGCGACATCAATTATAACGCACTCGTCCCGCAAAGTTTCCGTAACCCGTTGATTGATGCCTCCGCCATGACGGAATGCGTTGTTCAACGCTTCCTGGACGAAGCGGTAAATACAAATTTTTGCCGGAGGTTCAAGCTGCAATGGCGCGCTCGACATCGATAACTCAACACGCGACCCAGTTTGAAACTCATGCGCCTTGACGGCCCATTGCAAGATTTCCGGCAAATCAGCGGCTTCGATATGCGGCAACACAAGACCATTGCAAATATTTCTGATTTCACGCATCGCCTCTTCAACACTGTCCTTGATCGCCATGACTTCGCGCTCACGCGTATTACCCGGCACGGCCGGATCAATCAGGATATCGCTGTCTAAGCGAAGCGCGGCAAAGGCCATGAGTTGCGCGGGCCCATCGTGCAGATCGGCCCCTATCCGCCGGAGATAGCTTTCATTCAACGCTGCGGCGCGTTGAGAAGCGCGTTGAACACGGGTATGTAGCGTTTTGTTTTGTGCAAGTAGATCGGAAAGTTCCCTGACCCGCTGCGTTAGGTCCCGGCGTTGGTGGTCGATTGTCCTGCTCCCGCGAAACACAATAGCTGACAAGACCAGAAAAAAAGCCATCGTAAAAAGCGCCACGGCAAGCCAGCTGCGCAAACGTGCCTCGTCCAGGCTGTGCTGAAATTCGTCAGCTATCTCATAAAATTCCGATACGGCGACCACTTTTCCCGACCAAGGTTGCAGGACCGGATTATAAATCTCCAAAAGCGGCTTGCCGCTCGCCCGCTCAGCTTCGCTTTCCACGTCGTCAATTTGGTTGAAATTGGCCACCATCCTGCCGGCAAATGCTGTTTTTAGATCGTCGTTGACGACGAAACGCTTTCCCATGAGCCTTTTGTCATTCGAATAAAGAATCAGCCCATCACTTCGCCAAAGTCTGAAGGATATGAGCCTGCTTCCCAATGCCCCCTGTCCCAGCGTTTCATCCAGCGCATGGGTAACGGTATCGTCCAGTATCTGGTTGGTTTGCATGTCGGGAAGGATGGGCGCGATCACGCTGTCCACATATAAAGCGGTGGCTGCAGCGGAATTACGCGTAACGGTCGTTTCAATCAGGCCGACCACAAAAGCGCCGACCAGAATCATGGCGCCCATTGAGACCAGCCCTCCAATCAACAAAAATTGCCTTGCAAGAGACTGGGAATTCCAGCGCGCCAGTACGTTCATGGGAACATACAGACGTTCGGCCTATGAATGGGCTGTCTCGGCACAGCAGGATGGTGTCGCGCTTGGCCATTTGATCGAGGCGACATCCGAACATCCTGTGGACACCACACTACCGATGCATGCATGGTCCTATCCGTTCGGCTTGACTCGTGTTGGAACGGCCGATTGCGATTATGGTTCCTTCCGGGAGGCCATGCGGCCCGATATGATCGGCCTGATGACGGTCCGAACAAATTCTATATTTCCGTCAGCCCGTGACAGTGATGAACCGCATCTCATCGAGGCGCACGCCGTCCCGTCGCAGAGCGGATACGACTTATGCCACGCCGTCGTCAGACCTTGGTCTGATTACTGGGGGGCGGATGTTTGGTATGGAAGGGGCGATGATAGAGGATCTGTTCGTTCTGGCCCATTGCCAGATTCGAAGCGGCCTCGATCTTCTGCGTTGCGTTCGCTCGATTGTATCTTAGCGAGGTGATTTACTGGCCTCTATCGAGGGTGATTGAAGGCTTGCCGGCAATATATTGCCAGATCCGGTTAACGACACCATTTGGGTTTTATTTATCGATGCTGGGGGCGTCCGCAAGGTTACTTCTCTCAGACGTGTAGACGTAGCCAATGCCGTGCAGCATCACCTACGACCAATTTGTTTGGGAGTTATGCGCATGGAGAGAGCTATACACACAGGAGGCCTTGGTCCCGCAAAGTCGGCGATATTGGTCGTTGAGGACATTCAGGCGAGTATTGGTGCTCAATCGGATGATGAATTTCCCTTCTGCCGTTCGAGCGTTCGAAGCTTCCGTCGCGGCGAGGTTATCGCAGGGCCCGGTCTCCTCGTGGATATGTTTGCTCGCGTGCAGCGAGGGCTGGTCAGCGCGAGTACAATGTTGTCCGACGGCAGGGAATTCATCGTCGAAATGATTCCGAAAGCAGGGATCATCGGCGAGCTCGAGGTCTTGCGCGGGGAGATGTTAAACCTCGAATATCGCGCCAGTTCGGATTGCGAGTTGCACTTTTTCAAAGGTCGGTTGCTGCGTGAAAGATATGCAAACGATCCTGGTTTTAGGGCGAAAGTTTTTTGCAGAACATTGGCGCGTGTTGCCGAGCTCGAGCGCCGGATTATTGCAAACGCGGGGTCGTGCTTGCAGTCCAGGCTGGCCAGCACGCTCCTGCGGCTCTCCACGGCCCACGAAAGGGATGGCCCGAACAGTCCGGAGCTCGTCATCTCGCAACATGACCTCGCCGCAACGCTGCCGGCTTCCCGCGAAAAGGTCAATCAGTGTCTGCGACGCCTGCGCGAGCGCAAGGTTATCGACGGAGCGCAAGGCAAGATCCACATTCTCAACCGCAAAGCGCTGGAGGCCTATGCCGATGGCGTGCTTCGCTGACGTAATCACAAATTGCCACCTTGTATATTCGAGGCAACCTTCAAGGCGCCGCGGATCCGTCAGGCATTGATCGTTCAATCACCAGAACCGGCAGGTTTTCGCTGGTAGACGTGGATGTAGTCGACCAGTAGAAACGACGGATTCGGCGTTTCATCGATCGGCCAACCCGATCCGAGCGCAAGGTTCACCAACGGATAGAATGGGGTGTGAAATTCCTTTGGCGTGTCGAAACTCCATATGGATTTACGATCGAGGTAAATGGTTGATCTGTCCGGTGAAATCTCCACGCCATAGGTATGATATGCATCGCTCAACGTCCCATTCTTGACAGTTGCCCAATGGCCGCCGGTGGTATTCTCGCCGCCCTGGCTCTGACGCCAGATGTGAAAACCACTGCTGAATTCGTACGGCACGCGACCGTAATATTCCAATACGTCTATCTCCGCGATATATTTTGACCGGTCGATACCAATGAGCCAGAAGGCTGGCCAGACTCCCTTGCCTGGCGGCAGCTTCATACGCGCCTCGAAGTAACCGAATTGCTGCGCGAACCCCTGCCCTTTCGGGTTCGTCGAGGCCAGGAGGCCCGAGCGCCATTTTCCATCGGATCCTTTACGCGCCTCGATGCGCAAGATCCCATTCTCAACGGTGAAAGGAAATCCGTCGGCGGGGTCGGTGAAACGGGCATCGCCAAAATCTCCATTCCAGGGCGTGTGAGCAATCCAGCGCGAGCCGTTCTCCCCCCAGGCCGAGACATCGAGCTTGTCGAAGTTCTCCTCGAAGGTCATTTGCAACGCATCAATATTGATCTGCTCTTGAGCCGCGCTTGGCTGCGCCAGAAATCCTGATAAATCGAGCGCGACGAGCAAAATGAAGCTCTTAACAAATCTGCAATACATTCTGCTTCTCCGGAAATGCGAAAACAACCGTCGGATTCGTCTGAATTTCGGTCACGAGGTGAGAGCCCCGCTTCTTCGTGGCAAAATTTTCTGAACGACGATGGTCTCGAGGCCATCGGGCCTCCCAACGATTTGCCAAAACAACAGCGCGGAGACCCAGAAGATCGTGACCGCAGCCCCGCCGCAGAAGGTCAAACCTAGGATGAGATTGAGGCCAGGAGGCATGGCACCAAGCACCGGCTGCACGCACAGCAGGAAACCGATCATCGGCAAACTCGCAGTCAGCGGCCTGAAAAAGGCATTGAGCTGAGCACCGAATGTCGCGCCGATCAGGTGGCGCGTTATGACGAGCGATGCAGCATAGGCGACAAGAACTGCCACAATTCTAGCGGCGAGTGCCCCCTCAAGCCCGAAATAGGCGATTCCCAGGATCGTTACCGGCACTCTTATGGCAAACTCGACGAACATTCTAAGTGCGACATAGCGGGTGTTGTCCATGACCATAGCCAACGCCGGCATTATGCTTGCGGGAAGACCGATCAGGCTGACGAGACACAGCCATTGGAGAATCGGAATGGCAAAAGCCCATTTCTCGCCGACAATGCTGCGCACGACCGGATCGGCAAGCAGAGCGAGGACCAAGAGGACCGGAGCTGCGACCAGGGTGATTGCGCTTGTCGCTTTTAGATACGCGGTTATCAGCTTGCGATGATCGTCGACATTGGAGAAGGCCGCCATCAAGGGGCGCATCAGCGGCCCTACAAAGGTCTGGTGCGGAATGCCGGCGAGATTATCCGCCACGCTGAAGGCACCGAATGTCGACAAGCTTGTAAAGCGCGGAAGAAGCAGGCGATCCAGTTGCCAGTTGAAGGAATTCAGGATCTGCGCAACCGTGTTCCAGCCAATCATGTCCTGAAAATGCTTCCACTCCGAGAAAGTTAGAGTTGGGCGCATCGGAGCAAAGACATATGAGGTGATCGCTGCCGCCAATGGGCCTGCAACCGCCCCGATCGCCAGCCCCCAATAGCTGCCGGTCATCAGCGTTACCCCGACCCCGAACAGGAGCGTCGATGCCTTGGCAATGATGTCGAGCGCAAACTCGCGTCTGAAATCAAAGCGTTGCATGAAGATAACCATGCGCGGGCTGATCAGGCTGCGCATGGCCGGTGCGAGGGAGAGGACGGCGACAAGTGAGACGAGCCGAGGATCATGATAGATAAGCGCAATCGGCCAGGCGACGATCACCATCAAGAGGCTGATGGCCGTCCCCCTGAGAACACTCAGCGTGAACGCCGTGGCAAACATCCGGTCTGAAGGACATCGCTGCCGTAACAGGGCCTGGGTCAGTGGCAGGTCCAGGATCGCCTCGACGACGACCAAGACCGAAGTCGCGATGGCAACAAGTCCAAAATCTGCCGGACTGAGAAGCCTTGCCAGGACGAGAAGGCTCACGAAATCGAGCAGTCGTGCGAGGAACTTTCCGCCGAGGGTCCAGATGCTCGCTGTCGCCGTACTTTGCGCTACGCTTGACACGGTTCTATTCCTCGTCGACGGAGTGTGGCCAATTAAATCGAGTTGGGAAGACGGGATAGTCGCCGCTGCGGGTCCGTTTGGTCACCCTCACGGTGTTGGATACGTCGAGAGGTCGCCACCCTGTCAAGGCGCCGTTCCGAGCGACCGCCTTCGGAAAGAGCCGGCGGACTGGTCACTGCGCCCGGACAACTGTTGCTCAATAAGGGCGTTCAGGCGCTCGCGGAAAACCGTGGAGGAAAACTTCAAGGCATGGTCGCGGATCGCGTTCGGTTCGAAATCGTCCTCGATCTCTTCGAATGATACCAACGTCTCCAGAAGAGCTTCTTTGCTCTGTGGAGCAAAGCGAAACCCGACATGGGGTGAAGAAACGGTCTCCCGGGCCCCGCCAGCGTCGAAAGCCAGAACCGGCCGTCCCGATGCCATGGCTTCCACCGGGAGAATGCCGAAATCCTCGGTGCCGGGAAAAAGCAGAGCGCGGCATCGCGACAGATGATCGCGCAAAATTGGGAAAGGCTGGTGCCCGAGGAATTGAACGGTGGGTCCGGCAATCGACTTGAGATATGCCGCCTGCTCTCCCTCGCCGATCACTATCAGTTTCCGGCCGCTCTCGGTGCAGGCGCGAACGGCAATATCTGGTCGCTTGTAGGCCGTCAACTGCCCCGCATAGAGATAGAACTCGCCCTTTCCCCTCCCCACGGCAAAGTCGTCAGTCGCAACGGGCGGATGAATAACGGCAGAGTCCCGGTCGTAGAAGCGTTGGATGCGGTTTGCGACGTAGCTGGAGTTCGCCACAAAGACATCGACCCGCGAAGCGGTTGTCACGTCCCAGGCACGTAGCATCGGTGCCGTGATCGACATCAATGCCCGGCCCAGCCACGGAAGACCCAGCCGATACACGTGAAACTGATCCCAGATGTAACGCATCGGCGAATGACAGTAACATATATGAAGGGCGTCCGCGCGCGTGATGACGCCTTTGGCCGGCCCGGATTCGCTCGACAGCACCAGATCGTACTCCTGCAGATCGAACTGCTCGAGCGCGAACGGCATCAGCGGTAGCATCTTCGTGTAATGCCGTTTCGCACCGGGAACCTTCTGCAAAAAAGACGTGCGGATATTGCGCGTCTTGAGAAAATCGCTGATGCAATCCGGATTGCAGACAAGGGTGAAGATGTCAGCCTGCGGAAACATGCGGCAAAGCTCTTCGACGACTTTTTCGCCGCCACGCATCGAGACAAGCCAATAGTGCACGATGGCGACGCGAAGCTGCCTGGTATCGCTTTTGCTGCCGGTCTCGACGGCGCGGCGTTTCGTCAGAACCGGCGCTTCAGCCAGAAATGCTACGGCTTGCGGCAGAGAGGTTGTTGCTTCGAGGGTCAACTGAGTGCTCCTTGTTTCATCACCGCGTCCGACGGCCCGGGCATTGCGCTTGTGAAATCAAGCTGTGGTATTGTGCAAGAAGGGCGTCACGCCATTCTTCATGGGTGGAGGCGAGGTTTGGCGCCAGCCGGAAGCCACGCTCGCTCATCCGGCGAACATCGTGCTTCGGCATCTTGCGAAATGCCGTCAATGTATCGGCAAAGCCGCGCTCGTCGGTCGTGTCGCAGGAAAGCGCAATGCCGGCGCTTTCCATCTCTTCGGCCAGAAAGGCGCCTCGAGACATGATGACGGGAAGGCCGCTCGCGGCCGCCTCCAGGGCGACAAGTCCGAACGGTTCGGGATAGCGCGAGGGCATCAGCAGCGCGCTCGCCTGGTGAATGATCTGGCCGATCAGCGCGTGCGACTGCCAACCGAGGGTCCGCACCTGATTTCCGGACGCCGCCACCTGCGGCATTAGCGGCCCGTCTCCGATTATGCAAAGTCTTGCGCCAGCTCTGCGCGTGGCGGCCACCGCGTCTTCCACGCCCTTCTCCTCGTCCAATCGTCCGATGAAGACGAATTCATCGTTTGCTTCTGCCTCAACGCGTTCGCTCGACAACGGCGCGACAGGATTACGGATCGTCGTCAGGCGTCCGGCCCGATAGCCCGCACCAACGAAGAAGCCCGCCATCTTCTCGTGCAGCAGGACTATTTTACCGAAATCGACCTGATTGCGCAGAAGCCGCATGACATTGGAGCCGCGGGCAACCCGCCATAATTTGTGCGCATAGTTCCTCTTGTCGCAGGCGGTGGCGACGCAGCTCACCCCGAGTGGACGCCGAAGACAAACCGCCTGCGCCTGATAGTCAAAGAAGGCGCCGTTGGGGCAAGCGGCGAAGAAATCGTGCGCGTGAACCACACATCGCCTCGCGACCGGCGCCAACGCCTTGAATATCGCCGGAGACAGGATCTTGGACCAGCCGTGGACGTGGTAGCTTGTGTTCGGTGTGTCGTTTGCACGGATCCACGTCGCCATCATCCGAACGGCACGGACGTTGTGGATGCCCGAAACAAAAGCCTTCGCGCGCTCGGCGTTGACCAGATCGCGGCTGTTGAGCGGCACGATGGAAACCCCAAGAGCAGCGAGCTCGGCGTTGGAACCATCGTCCCCGCAAATATACGTCACCGGGATGTCGAGGCCACGAAACAGTTTTGCCGACAGTACGGACAGAGCTGTCGCGCCGCCTCTGGCGGTCGAGTAATCGTCAATGATGACCACGCGATCAATCCTTGGACGATCGGGCGCACACGCCCGCTTCGATCCGATGGGATAACAGCCTGTATTTCCGGCAAGTCCGATGGGATCGGGAAATAAAGGGCGCATCACTGCAACGTCGTCGCGCCATAGGCATAGGCCTCCAGCGCTTTGCGGTTGAGAATGTGAATCTTGCCTTGAGCTGCGTCGATTACCTTACGCTCGCGCAGGCGTCGCAGACACTGATTGACCTTTTCGCGGGAAGCCGGCAGCGTTGCGGCGAGGTCATGTTGCGAAATTACAAGCTCGTCGCCGTTGTTGGCCGCGTCTCTGCCGTAGACCGAGGAGAGCCGCAAAAGCGTGCTGGCCAGCCTCGACTGCAAGCACGACCCCGCGTTTGCAATGATGCGGAGCTGCAGCTCCGCAACACGCGCCAACGCCCTGGAAAAAACTTTCTCCTGGAAGCGCGGATCGTTGGCACACCGTTCGCGCAGCAAGCGACCTTCGAAAAAGTGCAACTCGCAATCCGAACCGGCGCGATATTCGAGGTTTAACATCTCCCCGCGCAAGACCTCGAGCTCGCCGATGAGCCCTGCTTTCGGAATCATTTCGACGATGAATTCCCTGCCGTCGGACAACATTGTACTCGCGCTGACCAGCCCTCGCTGCACGCGCGCAAACATATCCACGAGGACACCGGCCCCTGCGATAACCTCGCCGCGACGGAAGCTTCGAACGCTCGAACGGCAGAAGGGAAATTCATCGGCAACCGAAATCGCTGCGTTGGCGAGCCTGTAATCTCGTGTTTGTGAAGCGCCCTCCATGGGCTTAACTCCCCCCAAATAAGTCGGTTGGCTCTGGTGGATGCTGCCGTGCATCATATGTATTGCCCTGATTTCAGGGGCAAATAATTGCATGCCCTTCGCAGGCACCGATAAATAGAAACGTTAATAAAAAAGAACAAATGTGCCTTTTGGACCTTCTTTGGCAATTTATCTCCCGTATTTTGCCAAAAAGTGATCGAAGGCATCTATATTATAAGCCACTTATAGGCAATTCTACTTAAGTGCCTAATCATTACGATCTAAAATTTAGAGAGCTACGCCTCAATTACCCTCTCATTAGCATAAAAGGCTGTTCATTATTATGACCTCGGTCACAGACAACCTGGTTAAAGCGCAGTAACAAGCTTCGTTGGTCCTAACCGGAATTTGGGGAGACGACCGATGACGTGGAAAGCACAGGGCATTGAAACTGGCCAATCCTGGCCAGGCATTGAAAAGCTCCAGCGAAGCGGTGATTCTCGTGTGTCCCGACCCTATGCCATCGGTAGATCGTCAAAGCGCGCGATAGATCTCATCATAGCGACCATGGCTTTGGTGTTGCTCTTCCCGCTTCTCCTGATAGTCGCGATGATCGTCAAGCTTGCTGACAGGGGCCCGGTTTTTTATTCCCATACCCGGATCGGCTTTGGTGGGGCCATTTTTGGATGCCTCAAGTTTCGCACAATGAAGACTGACGCAAGCGCTCAGCTCGCGCAATTGCTGCGAACCAATCGGGCGGCACGAACCGAATGGGAAGAGACGCGCAAGCTCAAGAGCGACCCGAGGGTCACGGCCGTCGGCGAGATTCTCCGAAAATCGAGTATCGACGAACTTCCCCAGCTGATCAATGTCGTACGCGGTGATATGAGTCTCGTGGGACCACGGCCGATCACGGCCGAGGAGTTACCGCTCTACGGCGAGCATATTTCGGCTTACATGGCGGGCCGCCCGGGTCTGACAGGCCACTGGCAAACCAGTGGCCGCAACGATGTCAGCTACCAACATCGGGTTTGTCTCGATGTTCACTACCTGCACAACTGGTCGATAGGCCGGGATTTTGTCATCATGGCGAAGACCATTCTCGTCCTGTTTTCGTGGAAGGGCTCGTATTAGCCATGATCCGGCGCGCGCCCTGCCGTTCCGCGATCAGGCTATTTGGGATTGGGACGATATGACCTCCAGTCGCATCTTCAGCGGTGTTTCCTCAATATCCCTGCCGGGAGCAACCGCTGGTGAGAGTTCACCGCTTACCTTGCGTGACATGCTCTTTTTTCTCAGGATGCGCTGGCCGTGGATTGTTGCTACGACCAGTGTCTTCCTCGCTCTGGCCGGGGTTTACGTCGTCACCGCCGAGCCGACATTCGTAGCCAGCACCCAACTTTTGGTCTTTTCCCAGGCAACCGGCTCTGAAGCGCAGCGCGCTTTCGCCGAAGATGCATTCCTGGAGGCACAGCTTGAAATCGCCAAATCCAACGATGTGCTTGGTGAAACCGCCAAGTCGCTTGACCTCGCCAGTGATCCTTCATTTGCCGACAAAGTGCCTTCGCTACAAGACACGGCAAAGGGTTGGCTGATGGGGAGTCTGCCGCATGATACGCAAGCGGAGGAGGCGACAGGTGCGGCGCAGCCAGCATCGCCGACGAAAGAGACGCAGCGGTCCGATCGGGTTGTTGCCAGGTTGCAAAAGATGGCGGTACTGCGTCGGGATCGAATTATTGCAAGGTTGCGCAACATGGTGGTCCTGCGGCGCATCGGGCGTTCGATGATTATCGAAATATCCGCCGATGCATCCAGCCCGAGGAAGGCGGTGGACATCGCCGATACGCTCGCAAAGGAATACATCCGGAAAAATATCCTGATGAAGGCCGACGCCGCTCGGCAGTACAGCGCGTGGCTGGAAAAATTTGTCATCGAGCAACAGCGTGGACTAAGCGAAGCTGCCAATGCTTTGGTTTCGTTCAAGAGCAATCCGCGCGATCAGTTCAAGCTTGCGGAACTGCAAAGCGCGGCGGACGCACGCCGCACCCTCTACGAGAGTACCCTTACGCAGTTTACCGAGGCCAAGCAGCGCATATCCTACTCTGTATCCGATGCCACGATTGTTTCGCAGGCCACGTCGCCGCTTTCGAAGGCGAGGCCCCGCAGCGGGCTTATTCTTGCCTTCGCTGCAGCCGTGGGAATGGGCGCCGGCTTGATGCTGGCCATGATTCGGCACGCCGGTGACCGCCGGATCGTCCGCGGCCAACGGCTCGCGGAAGCGGCCGAACTGCCCTTCGTCACATTACTGGCGAAATCGGAAAAGACCCGCAAGGGCCACTCAGCGTACTTCCTGGCCGCCGAAGCCGGCAGTTGCAGCACGGCTACTTATCCGATCATACCCGGCATGGCGGCGTTGGGCGCAACGATCGCAGGACTCAGGCGCAAGCGGAAAGTTGTCATCGGGATCGTCGCCGTCAATCCGGGGAGCGGAGCGTCGACGATAGCTTGCGAACTTGCGGTGCAATGCGCCGAATCGGGGTGTCGCACACTCCTGATCGATGCGGCTGCGGATAAATCTTCCCTCAGTAGTTCAATAGCGCCCTATAGTTCGACAGGTCTTATCGATGTTCTTGATAATGCCGATTTGATCCAGACGGCGACTTTGTCCCTCACCCCGACGTTGAAATTCCTTCCCCTCGGCAGAACGAGCGGGGTAACGCCGGCCATTCGCCTGAGCTCCGGTCGCACACAATTGAATTTCAATGATCTGAAAAAAGAATTTGACGCCGTATTCGTTGACATTTCCGCGTTCTCCGCTTCTGCGGACGCGAATGCGATAGCGCCAGAGCTCGACGGAGTCCTGGTGATCACGTGGCACGGACGCACCTCGATCGATGATGCCGTGCGCGTGATCGACGCTATGCGAAACGTCGGCGCGGAGGTCCTGGGCGCGATCATCAACAAAGCGCCGCTGAGAATGCAGTCATGACCCCGCAATTAAGAATTACCGTGGGCATCGCTTCGGCAGGCCGCCCCGCAACACTGCTGGAGACGATCGATTATCTTGCTGGCCTGGGAAACTGCCCAAGGCGGATCATCGTCTGCGTACCGGACATCGACGATGCAGCGGGACTCGCTGATCGTCTCGACGTGGAGCTTGTTGTCGGCTCGCGGGGATTGACCTGTCAGCGCAACAGGATACTCCGAGCGGCCGTCCCCGATACGGATATTCTGATCTTTCTGGACGACGACTTCATTCCGGACTCGAACTTCATAGCACGTATGGCGGCAGTCTTCGCTCGCGAACCGGCTGTGACGATCGCAACAGGCGAGGTCCTGGCCGACGGCATCCTTGGCGCAGGCCTTACCATGTCCGAGGCGCTGGAAATCATCGAGACCGCTGGCGAGCGGGCTGAGCTGGTGACGGACGTCTATAACGCCTACGGTTGCAACATGGTGGTCCGCCTGGCGCCCGTTATCGAGCACGGCCTCGCCTTTGACGAGCAGCTTCCGCTCTATGGCTGGCTCGAGGATGTCGATTTCAGCAGATCCATCGCCCGTTACGGTCGATCGGTGCGCGTTGCGGGCGCCTGCGGTGTTCATCGTGGCGCCAAATCCGGGCGTCAGCCCGGGCGAAGGCTCGGCTATTCACAGATAGCCAATCCAGCCCACCTGATCAGGAAGGGTACGATGTCGAAGGCGCGCGCGATTGCACAAATTGGCCGCAACATTCTGGCAAACGCTCGCGGCGCGCTGCTCGGCGACCGTTCTATCGATCGGCGGGGACGCCTCGGCGGCAACATGGAGGCCCTGGCAGATCTTCTCATGGGTCGCGCGTCTCCCTCGCGCATCCTTAAATTCGGCATGTCTTCCAGTCACGAGATGTCTTCACCATCCATCGCAACCAAACGGAGGTAGCAGCCTCATGCAATGCATGTCCTTGCAAGTGCTCATCAGGCGGTCAAGTTCCTCTAAGGCATACGCGCGCAGACCGCTGCGTCCGTCATACGCGAAAATTGAGATTTTGCCCGGGCGCCGCGTATTTGCCGGCCTTTTCCTGCTTGTCTTTTCGTGCCTGACCAACTGCAGCGCGGCCAGTGCCGACACGTATACGTTGGTGGCAGAAGACAAGATAAAGCTGCGCATCGTCGAGTGGAGATCGTCGGATACCCGATACGCCAGTTGGGAGGCGCTTGAGGGCCTATATGCCGTCGATGATATGGGCAATCTATCGATCCCGATCGCGGGTCAGATAAAGGCGAATGGGAAGACAACCGCCCAGCTTGCCGACGCCATCGCGAGCGCGCTGGCCGAGAAGGCCGAGTTGCCGGGAAAACCCTTTATTGCGGTCGAGATCGCCGAGCACGCGCCAGTCTTCGTGACGGGAACCGTGCAGACCCCGGGACGCTATCCTTTTGTGACGAACATGACCGTCATGAAGGCGGTGAGCATCGCCGGCGGCTTTTTGCGGGCGCGAGAGGGCAATGCTGTCTTCGAGCGCGACCGGATCCAGGCTGCCGGGGCCTATCGCAGCGCCATCCTCAGCCGGCGTGATCTTCTGATGCGACAGGCGCGCCTGCGCGCCGAGATCGCCGGCGAACCCAGTTTCGCGGTTCCTGGCGAACTCGTTGGAACGCCAGATGTCGAAAAACTGAAGACGGAGGAATCCAACCTGATGCGGCTGCGACGGGTCGAGTCCGCGAGCCAGATCGCGGCTGCGAACGATCTCAGCCGTCTGTACAGTCAGGAAATCCAGTCGCTCGAAGCCAAGATCATCTCGCAAAAGCGACAGATCACCCTTGCGCAGGAGGAACTGGATGCCGTCAACGGCCTTGCGAGCAAGGGTCTATCGAACAACGCCCGGCAATTTTCACTCGATCGCGCGTTGGCGGACGCTCAAAGCAGCATGCTCGATCTGGAAATCGCCCTGACCAAGGCCCGCCAGGCGCTGAGCGACAGCGAGCGCGAAAAGACCGGGATCATCAACAAGCAGAACGCAGAAAACCAGCAGCTGCTGAATACTGTTGATCTCGATATCACCAAGGCGGCGGTCGATATTCAGGTAGCACAACTGCTCGGTGAGCAGGCCGGGTACGCCGCTCAACTTGCCCAGATCGGGACGGAGACGACGAGCCTTCAAAGAACACATAAGACTTTCAAGATCGTGCGTCGCAGCGACGACGGAACCTATCATACGATCGAAGCGGATGAGACGACCGCCTTACTGCCACACGACCTCGTTGAGATCGGTGTCGACGCGGACGCTCAAGCGTCCTCTCTGCTTCCACCGCAGGCATCGGCTGCCTTGCTTTCCGAGGTCGCGCCAGACGGTCCGGCGGATTCCCGCTTCGGTGTCTCAAGCAAGGCCGAAAATGGAGGCAGCCATGATTGAAGAAAATGCCATCCGGGGTCGGTTGCCTTGCCTTAAGCTCTCCGGTTCAGCGGCGACGGGAGAGTGGCGGCAACGCCGGTGCCGTCACCGACGCGCATTGCCGATCAAACGGGCACTTGCCGCCCACATCGGGGTCTGAAGCGTGACAATTGAACCGATTGGCTACATCGTCCTGGTGCTTGGCGCGCTTAGCCTGCTCAATGGAGCACGCTTTGCAATCGTGACACTTTGTTTGTTGACGCTCTTCGGAGCTGCAGCTGCGCTCAAGGCCCCGTCGCTTGGCGGCGGCAGCATCCAACCCAGCCATCTTCTGGTGCTTTTCTTCGTCGCGACCGCCTTGCTGCGCCGCGTCGAAACACAGGCAGCCTTGGCCAGCATCACCTATCCGAGCCCCGGCTTCTGGTTCGCTGTTTACATCGTGTTCTCCGCCGTATCGGCTTTCTTTCTGCCCCGCATCTTTGCCGGTGCAACCCTGGTCTACTCGTCTGCCCGCGACGCGTCGGGGACGATGTCGACAGTGGCCTCTCCGCTGGCTCCAGGTTCGTCCAATTTTACCCAGGCTGTCTATCTGCTCGGCGACCTTGCCTGCTTTGCCGTCATCAGCGGCCTTGCCCGGCTCGGGCACGCTCGTCTCATCGCTCGAAGTCTGATCGTGACGGCCATGGCTTGTCTCGGCCTGGCGTTACTCGATATCGGAGCGTTCATGACCGGCCAAGCCGAGTTACTCGATTTCATACGCAATGCCAACTATACGATGCACACGGCCGAGACGATCGGCGGTTTCAAACGCATCGTCGGTTCCTTTCCCGAAGCAAGCTCGTATGGATCGGCAGCATTGGTTTTCTTTACGTTCACGCTCCTGCTTTGGCTGGAGCGTTTTCCAAGCCGCCTGACCGGTCTGGCGACGGTATCTGTTGGCGCTACGATCATACTGTGCACGTCGACAACCGCCTACATTGCCGGTCTGCTTGTTCTCGGCCTCGTCGTAGTGCTGAGCCTGAAACGCCTACCCAGTGGCCGGGCTACGGCTCCCTATGCTGCTTTCCTGGTCGTCACACTGTTCATGGTTCCCTGTGTGATCGTGGCGCTCATTCTGATACCCGATACCTGGAATTCCATCACGGACCTCACGAATATTACCTTCGCAGACAAGCTTGGGTCTCAATCGGGCGAAGAGCGCACCGCATGGAACACTCTGGCGCTGGTCTCATTCGTGGAGACCGCCACTTTCGGTGCGGGACTCGGCACAGTTCGGGCATCCAGCTTCATTGCCGCGTTGCTGTCCAATGTCGGATTGTCCGGCACGGGACTTTTCGCCGTCTTCCTCTACAGCCTCCTGACAGCGGCCGGGCGCAACAAATCAGACAGCCGGGAGGACCGGGTGATCGGAGTTGCGGCCGTGTCGGCATCGATTGCCCAGATCGCCTCGGCGACGATCTCCGCGAGCAGTACCGATCTTGGCTTGCTTTTCAGCATTACAGCCGGTCTGGCCACCGGTAGCCTCGATCGCCCCTATATTTTGCCACGGCGTGCGAGCCGATCACTTGCGCGTCCATATCCCCTGGAGGCATCGGCACCACGGTTGAAAACGCCGATGGTTTCGGCGCGATGACGCCCTCTCCGCGCCCCTCTACAGTAAAACACATCGCAGCCTCCGGTTTGACGTTAGCCCCGGCGGTTTTTGTCTATCGCGTGCGCGGGGTCAGCTACGGAGCCATTTTTCGGAAGCTTTCGACGACGACGCCACAGTCCCGAGCCAAAGACGCCCACCAGGTAACCGACCTCCATGAGCGCAAGGATAGCAAAACTCGAGAGCGCCGCAGCAATCAGGGAAGAGCCCTGTGCGAAGGTCGCGGCCCCCAGACCAAATGCGATGAAAATCGCAAAAATTGCGAAAGCCCAGGCACGGAGGAAAGTCCCGGCCGCGATCGAAATCACCATCGCGATGATTGCGCCGCTCAGCATCGTCATTCTCCTTCCCCTTGCATCGACATAAGGGTGCCAGCCGCCAACTTTCACGCTGTGGAACCCTTGCCTGACGATAGCGGAGCGCCCTTCAGGGCTATAATTTCAATAATCAGACGCTTAAACCAGCCATATATTTCAGACGGACGGCTCAGTTGGCATTGGCAGCAAAATACCGGACCGCGCTTCCTTACCACAGTATTAATGACGGGCTCAATCGTTCCCCGCGAGGCGCTAACAGAGGGTCGTGACATGAATAATCAATGCGTCGTTTACGTTACGGATGTCGACTATTCATTTCCAACGATTCTTTCCGCGCTCCAGGCTCGCAAACGCGCCAGTGCAACAACGGATGTCTGCATCCTCACGTCGGAACATCTCGATAATTTTGCCGAGCTGCAAGGTCTGCTCGCGATGAGCGGGGTCAGACTTATCGATGCGGCTGCAGCATTGCTGGACTTGCTCGGCAAGCTCGACGGCTCGCATTTCCAAGGCCGCATCAGCGTCAGCACGATGGCCAAGCTGGTCCTTTGCCAGGTCCTGCCCGCCGACTATAACCAGATTATTTATCTCGACGGGGACACGCAAGTCGTAAGCAATCTGGCTGAACTCGAAAACGCCTTCGCCCCTGAGGGAAAGTTTTTTGCGGCGCGTGACTATACGTCGATCCAGACTCTCCTCCGCACCGGAAGGGACAGCCACTATTTCAACGCCGGAGTCCTGAAATTTCACCGCAACGGCTGGATCGGGCAAGAGGCGTTGGAGCTTTTTGTGAAAAATCCGGAGGCCTGCGAGGGCAAACATGATCAAGGTGCGCTGAACTATGTCTGCGGATCTTCACTCATGCTCGCATCGAACCGCTGGAACTTTCCGAAGCAGTTTCTTCATCTGGTGAACATGTCCTCCTTGTCCATCGTGCACTACATGGCGCATCCAAAGCCGTGGCATGGGACCTTCTTCCCCTGGAGCGATGCAGAAAGCCAGGTTTACGTCGACTTGCGCAAATCACACCCGGCATACGACGCGCTCTACCGCGGAATAACATTCGACCGTAAAATGTTATACAAGTATCGCTCAGTTCGGGAACGTCTCAAACACGCGTTGCAGGAGGACAGGCCCAATTGGCAAGTCCAGGGTCTGCTTGTCGGCGATTATGTCGTGTGATGGTCGAAATGAGCATGATCAACAGTGTTTCCCTTGCCAGCATTTCACATTACGCAAAGGCCCGGCTACGCCGCTCTCTCAAGGCCAAGCAGGTCAAGTGCGACCTGCTGCGCGGCGGGCTCAAGCACGCGCGCCATGTCGTTGTATGCGTCATCCGCGACGAGGGGCATCGGTTGGCTTTCTTTCTGCAGTATTATCGCGATCTTGGTTTTGAGCATTTTATTTGCATCGATAACGGGTCGACCGACGGCACCTTAGAGCTGTTGTCCAGTGTCGACGACGTGTCCCTCCTCTCGGCCAATGGGTCTTATAAGGCAGCCAGGTTCGGAAACGACTGGATCAACCAAGTCATCAACCGGTATTGCCAGAAAAAATGGGTCCTTTACGTCGATGCCGATGAGTTTCTGGTCTATCCGCATTGCGATACAAGGCCGATCGGCCAATTGACCGCCTACATGGATTCCGTGGGTGGTCGTTCTCTACGATCGGTCATGATCGATATGTACAGCCATAATCCTATTGTTGAGAACGTTTGCGAGCCCGGAAGTGACCCCTTGGGAGTTTGCAACCTCTTCGATCGTTCTGGCTATGTGTCACATTTCGACAAACGCAATCTGACGATATGGATCAAGGGCGGGGTCCGTGGACGGATCTATTTCCACGGCCGTCTCTGGGATGGTCCTGCGCTCAACAAGGTACCCCTCGTTTACATGGCGGGGGAGTGTCTATTTCTCAAATCATCGCATCAGGTTTGGCCGCTGTCCCTGAATTTGGGCGACATGCGCGGAGGACTTGGCGTATCGGGCGCCCTTTTGCATTTCAAATTTTTATCGACCTTCGTTCACAAGCTTTCGGATGTGGCAAACCGATCGGAGCACACCGAAGAATACGCAGTGTACGCCCCAGGCGAGAACATGCGCCATTTCTTGTATGAGGACACGGGCGTTTATAAAAGCTGGAAAGATTTGTCTGATCACGGTCTTATACAAGGTGAAGGTTGGAAATCCTGAAATACAGAAGCACTGGCCCCCTTTCATGGATCAAAGGCTTTGCTGGTAGCGGTGCAGTCACGTCGCCACCTCAAGTCGTGTTGGCCACGGCCTCGTTGTCGCGGACAGCACATTCCCAAACTCGTAGAGAAGCATGCGTTTTCATGAGCATTTGCTATTGCGCGGGACCGCATGGGATTAAACCCGCTGACAGCTTCGGCACTCGTCGCCTCACTCCAGAGCGCCGTTTCAAGGACGTCTCGGCTGTCTCGACTTGTTGGGACAGCCTTTGGTTAAAAATAATTCTATTGCAGCGTGGGCATCGTCCGACAAGCGACGCGGCACCCGTGGTCGACAGCTCGCAATATTGTGATCAGGACACTGATGTCGTTTTCTCCTCGCAACGATGAGGGTATCGATTCCGGACTTGGTCAGGGCAGCGTGCAATTGGCTGACCGCGAGTTTCGGGACCAGATCGACACGCGATTTTTCTACCCGCCCGAGGATCATTTCCGGCCTCGAATAGGGGCGCTTCCAAGTGCGTCCTGCGGTGTCGGATCGTCGGCGGGAATGAACCTTGTGAAAATGGCGCGTGCAGCGTTGACCGCTACAAGCTTGTGAATATTTGGCAAGACGCGATCCCACCAGCAAACGGCCCACGCACTTTCCCGCGCGAACAATCCTTGCATGTGGACACATAGATGGACCGAGTTTTTTTCCAATGGGTCCAAACCGCAAACCAGAGATTGCGTCTATGACCCGTCTCTGGCGACGAATTTGTTGAAGCGGCTCATTTTGCCGTCGGCCGTCTTGTCCTGGTAAAGAAAGGCGAGTTTGCGTTCGTCAAAGACCTTGAAGAAATCTTCCCAGGAGATTTTCTCCAAACCTTCTTCCGGTTCGCCGAAGTCAATCCTCAGGATGCCGCCTTCGCCGCTTTCTACCACCTTGGAAGGAACACCTTTGCGCTCTTCAGACCAGCGCCGAATTGTTTTGTGGTCGGTTGTTGTTTTGCTGTCGGTCATCCTCTTTCCTCAATTTGCGGCAAACAGGGCATTGCACTCAATCCGACGGTGTTCGCCTGGCGTGTTCGTTTTCTTTGATATGGCTCTCGAATGTCTCAACCTCGTCCTGACAGCCCTCGCGGACTGGCGCTGACCGAACGCGTTCGCCATCGATGTCTTCTGTGGGGTCAACTTGCGACCAGTATTTTGGTTCCCATCACCGCTGCGTCGGAAGATGGCTTTGGCAGGGTGACGAACACGATCTGGCTATGCCTTGCGGGGACGCTTGCTGTCATCTTCCTTAAGATCGGCTCGTTGTCCGGGAGTTGGCGGTTGCCCCGGTGCCGGAAAGGGCGTGTCCTTCGGTTTGGGCTTTTCGGGTAGAATATCATTGTCATCGGGTTTGGGCGGGGTGACAGGGGGCGTCATTGGCTTACCTCTTTTGTTGTTCGTCTCGTGGAGTTTCAAACACCCCTGGCAACCCAAAGTTCCCTACGAAGGTCTTTGGTAAGGGCCATCAGCGTGGCGTCGGCCTTAACCTGCAGCTTCTCCGGTTCAAGGATGGAGCCTTCTACGACGACGACGGAAAATTCACCGACTTTCCCTTTGGTTTGGGCTATACCTTCAGAAGGTATAGCAAACCTAACATGGAAACGGACAAAAGCAGGGAGTGCAGTCTGGAATACATCGGACCTGCGAGCGATCTTGAATTGGGCTACAGGCCGCAACGTCGACAGAGGCTTTTCGATTCCCTATCCGGACGCAAAAAATATGCACTCGTTTGGGATAGTTGGGTTGTTGTTGGAAGGCCCGGACCAATCATCTGCTACGCGGGCCAAATTCGTGTACACGACGAGGCTCCACTTGCAAGAATTTCGCTTTAACGAAAGGAATCGCGCTGTTTTCGCTTTAGCGAAAGTGGAGCCAATCGGAAAGCCTTGGTTAAGAGGATGTTCGGCGCGCCATTCCATGTCGGGCGCGGCACTTGCAAAGCCTGTCGGGCTCCAAGAGCCCGAGCCACATGAACACTGAGTGGCCGCTGCAGCGGCACTTGCCTGGCCGGCCCTCACGTAGACGAACGGAACCTCATTCTCTTCGGCCCAAACGAGCGATGTCGTAGCCGCCTCGTCGAGGGCGGCGAACGGAGCTGGCTTGAAGAACGCCGGACCATCGATAGTCGCCAACGAACCAAAGGCGACGAACATGTTGTCGGCTGCCTCAATCAGAACCCAAAATTTTCCGCCTGTCTTTTGTCACCTCATAGGGAACTCTGCGATGTCCTCACGAATTCGGAGACCAGAGCAGCACCCAGTCCCCTCCAGGTGTTCCGCCCCGCCGAGGCGGCGGCATGGCGACACTAAAGGATTCCTGCTTCGGTGGCGGTCTCAACCAACGCGCGTCTCGCTTTTGACCGCCGAATGTTCCTTCCATGGTTCGGGTGCATGCCTGATGCGCCGCCACGAGCTTGGGTCCCTCCTTGACCGGCCAATCGTCTGAAAGATGCTCCGCCGCCAATGCCACCGAACTGACAACCCGGTGCCGACCGGCTGCGGCAATGATGACCTCGTTGAAATGAACATCGTGCATGCCTGCTAACTGCCACTTACGCCCGAAGTTCCACCACGCGATTCTCCCGTAATCTGGCTGCGGGCAATATAGCCCCGGACGCAGCTAACACGTGGGGTTGCAGCACGGCCGGCCAGCGCTTGCCAACCAAGCTGCCGCACTTCCGCCCATGGAAAGTATTTTCCCTCAAGAGGAACGGAAGGCCATCCGGACGGTTGTTTGTCACAGAAGTGTGAATTCAGACAATGGAGGCTGTCATGTCAGAACCGTTAAGCGTTGGCCGGCGTTCCGAATGGCCGGCATCAGACAATCCCGCCTCAATAGCAGAGGCCTACAATCAAGTCTCGTGGGGCGCGATTTTTGCCGGCGTCTTCCTCGCCCTGGCATCGCAGTTTCTTTTAAATCTGTTGGGGGTAGGCATCGGCGCAGCTGTGCTGGATCCCGCGACGACTGACAATCCGGCGGCGTCTACCTTCTCGATCGTCGGAGGTATCTGGTATGTCGTGGCGGGCATCATAGCTGCGTTCATAGGCGGATATGTCGCCAGTCGCCTGTCAGGCCGCCCTTCGAAATCAACCGGGGGATTTCATGGACTGACAGTGTGGGCGGTCACCACCATCGTCGTCCTTTACCTGTTGACGACTTCGGTCGGAGCACTCGTCGGCGGCGCGTTCAGCGGGCTCAGCAGCGTCGTCGGTGGAGCGGGCCAAGCCGTGGGTTCAGCCGCATCGTCCGCTATACCGGCGGTTGCCAGCGCCACAAACCCAATGGGTCAAATTGAGGAACAGATTCGCAGCGCCAGCGGCGGAACCGATCCGGAAGCGCTGCGCTCGACAGCGGTTTCCTCCATCCAGGCAGCCTTGACGGGCGATCCCGCCAAGGCCGAAGAGGCAAAAACACGCGCCGCCGACGCACTGGCACGCGCCAACAACATTCCGGCGGACCAGGCTCGCAAACAGATAGACGAGTATCAAGCTCAGTACACCGCGTCGGTGGAGAAGATCAAACAGGAAGCCATCCATACCGCGCAGACCACGACGACCGTCATCTCGAGCGGTGCCATCCTCGCCTTCTTTGCCCTGCTTCTTGGAGCGGCGGGCGGATGGTTCGGCGGCACGGCGGGCACCAGGTTCGGCCGGTCCCGGTAGCACAACGGTATTTAGGAGCCGTCATCGAAAACGCCTCGCCGTCCTCTTAGACGGCGGGGCACCCCCAATCAAGTTCGTCGGACATTTCCTCGCCAGCAACGCCGCCTCGAACGCCGATGCCCTGGCACATGGAGACGAAACAAAATCGCTTCTTGAATACCTCGGCAGTTCGCAACTCTGGTTCGAATCCTTTCAGAACTGGCAATCGGAGTTCTTCTCGACCGGAATGCTGGTGGTGCTGTCGATCTACCTTCGCTTCAAAGGTTCGCCGGAATCGAAAGGGCTTGACGCCGGTCATGACGAAACGGGGGCTTGAAGCTGTGGAGGTCCCAGCCCCTATAGGTGCGCCTATTGAAGGCATCGTGGTGGTCAAAAAAAGGGCCCGACTGAGCGGGCCCTCTTCTTACTTCATTTTGACGTTGGGTTCGCGCGACCAAATTCGCAAATTTCCGAGAACCTCGATAAATGCGGCGACATCTTTAGAGCCGGCAAGGAGGACGACGCCTTCGTCCAGCTCGTTCAAAATCCCGGCCTTTTCAAATAACGGCAGGGCAGCGGCGGTGTAACCAATGAACTTGCAGTGAGCAAAAGCATCCGCCACAAAATCCCGCGCCGTCGACTCCCTCAGCAGGTCAATCATGCCGCTTTCCGAGGGCAGGACGGCAACGGCGTCATAAAGCACAGAAGGACCGCCATCGATCATCTGGTGACCTTCGATGAACGAGCCGTCTGACGCTTGAGCACCGCCAACTGTTGGGGTAATGATCTCGAACGTCGCTTTCTCTGCGAGCAGGGCCTTTTGAAGGGCCTGGACAAGGTTGGCATCAAAGCCATCGGTCAACAAAATGCCGAGCTTCCTGCCCTCAAAGCGTTGCGGACCGTTCTTGATTATGCTGAGGGCGGGTGATGGAGCAAGGTCCTGCCTTGTGGGAACAGCGGCGTCAGCCGGCGAGGGCAATTCTTTCAGCCCCAGTCCCCGAGCAACTTTCCCCGCCAAGGTATCGTCAATGTTCAAAAGGTGGGAGACGACACGTTCGCGAATAACCGGCGTTTTGACTTTACTGAGCTCAAACGTCAGTGCTGCCGCGATGTGCTTTTGTTCCGGCAACGTCTGGGAGATGTAAAACTGGCGGGCCTGACTGTAATGGTCTGCAAAGGATTCAGCCCGCAACCGAACTTTTTGACCAGATTCAGCATCGGCGAATGCCCGAAAGCCCTTGTCCGGCGATTCCCTCGGCCCTTCTCCCCATGAATTGGGCTGGTAGTTCACCCGGCCGATTGGGTTGCGCATGGCCATATGTCCATCTTGCTGGAAATTGGCGAACGGGCATTTGGGGGCATTGATGGGGATATGGGTGAAATTGGGTCCTCCGAGGCGTTTCAGCTGCGTGTCGAGATACGAGAAGTTGCGGCCCTGAAGCAGTGGATCGTTTGAAAAGTCGATCCCCGGTGGTACGTTTTGGGTCATGAACGCGACCTGTTCGGTCTCGGCGAAGAAGTTGTCGGGCATGCGGTCGAGGACAAGCCGTCCAACAGGGATCGGCGGCAGAATTTCTTCGGGGATGATCTTGGTCGCGTCCAGAATGTCGAAATCGAAATTGTCGGCAAATTCTTGATCGAACAATTGGACCTGCAACTCCCATTCGGGAAATGCGCCTGATTTGATCGATTCCCACAGGTCGCGGCGATGGAAATCCGGATCAGCGCCATTGATCTTGACCGCTTCGTTCCACGCGACGGATTGGAGTCCGAGTTTCGGCTTCCAGTGGAATTTTACGAAAGTGGATTCATCCTGAGCGTTGACGAAACGAAATGTGTGAACGCCGAAACCTTCCATGAAGCGAAACGAGCGCGGGATAGCCCGATCTGACATGACCCACATGATCATGTGCATGCTTTCCGGGGTCAGGCTGATGAAGTCCCAGAAGTTGTCATGTGCCGACTGTGCCTGCGGAAATGCCCGGTCAGGCTCCTGTTTGACAGCATGGATTATGTCTGGAAACTTTATGGCGTCCTGAATGAAAAAAACCGGGATGTTGTTGCCGACGAGGTCCCAGTTCCCCTCCTGGGTGTAGAGCTTGACGGCGAAACCTCGCACGTCCCGTGCCAGATCGAACGACCCTTTGTTTCCGGCGACCGTGGAAAACCGCACGAACGCCGGCGTGCGCTGACCGGCTTTTTGGAACAGATCGGCCCTGGTATAATTTGCAAGAGACTCATACGTCTCAAAGAATCCATGGGCTCCATAGCCGCGTGCATGCACCACCCGTTCCGGAATTCGTTCGTGGTCGAAGTGGAAGATTTTCTCGCGGAAATGGAAATCCTCAAGAACGGTGGGACCCCTTTCGCCGATTTTCAACGAATTTTGATCGTCGGCCACTGGCCCGCCCTGAGCGGTCGTCAATATGGGGGTGGTGCCTTCAGCAACCTGATGCAGTTCGCCGCCATTGCCACGGCGCAATTTCTGGTCGTGTACTGTTGCATCAGCGGGTTTTTCCGGTGTTTCAGACATGTCGTAAATCCTTTGAAGATGAGTGCAGGAAGCGGCAGAACGAGGGGCTATCTTTTCTTGGCTTTGCTGCTGTCCTCGGCATCGGAGATACTGTCGAGATCGGCATCGGTTTGCATTTCTTCCTGCAAGGTGGCATCGAGCAGATCGACGGCGTCGGTTAGCCCCAGCGACGTGGCCAGCTTCTTGAGCGCCCTGTATTTAACGATCTCGTAATGCTCGACCGCCTGGGCGCCGGCGATCAAACCAAGGTCAAGTGCCGGACTATCCGCATACTCCGCGATGATTTGCTCGCCCTCTTCGATGATGGCGTCGACGGCGGGGCACGTCTTGCCCTTTGCCGGCTTCCCCAAGGCATCGAACACTTGTTCCAGGCGTTGAATATGGGTCTTGGTCTGCTCGAGATGTTTTTCGAAAGCAGCCTTTAGACTTGCCGCCTTCGCCGCCGCCGCCATCTTTGGCAAAGCGGCAACGATCTTGTTCTCACCATAGTAAATGTCCTTCAAACCATCATAGAACAGGTCTTCAACTGTTTTGATCTGCATGGGGATGCTCCTTGTCAAAAGTGCAACCTTAACTTTCCGCCGCCGAAGATGTTCCCTTGTCGTCCTGTTTTAGCGTGATTTTCAGCTGATGAGCGCCCAATGATGAAGCTGAGCGCGACCGATTTCGCCCAATCAGCACGCGGTCTGATGTCACCTGGTTGGCAGTATCATTGCCTCGTGAGCGGCGGCACAGAATGCGGCGCGCGAATGTTCCAGCATTGAAGGCAGTTCAAGTGACGCATAACAAATTGCCATCGCATCTTCGTACTCCGGCCCACCTTCGCCGGGCCAGTGGTTGAGCATCCAGAACAAGGCTTCCAGAGGGCCCTCAATATTGCAGCCAACGCCGTCCGATGTGCAGACAGTTACCGGGATTTGCCACAATAGTTTTGCCGCTTTATCGACCAATGTCGTTCCACTGTATGACCAAGCAGAGGCGCGCAAAGTCGGTATGCGACTGCCCCTTATGGGCTCGACGACCAAGGCGGGGCACACGTCACGCCGTTGTTCCAAAAATCTACTTCTTAATAAGTCACGGCTCGATGTCCTCCTACAGCGCGACCTTCATTTTCTGCACCTCAGCCAGATGTTGCTCCAGCGTCGGAAGCGTTTTGGCAGCAAAGGTCTTTAGCCCGCCTTTTTCGCCGTTTTTCGCGTAATCGGAGAATAAGGCAATAGCCGTTTCATGCGCCTTCAGCTGTTCTGCCCTGTACATTGCGTCAAAAGCTGATTTGTCCGCGGCCTTCAGCGCGTCCAATCTGGCTTGATGTTTTTGATCGAGTTTCTCCGGGACCTTGACCTTGTCCGCTTTGGCAGCCGGCATCATTTCCTGGCCGGTCTTGGTATGGTCAGCGATCATATGTTCTGCGAACTTTTTCGTGGCCTCATCGCTGGATCGTGTCAAGGCGAGTTCGCTGGATTTGATTTCGAACATATTCGAGACCGCCGCCATCTTGGCAAATTCCGCGGGCTTGGTGACCTCTTGCGCTCCTGCGACACCACATGCAATTAACGTGGTTGCAATGACAGTCAGTACGTGTTTCATGGCTTCCTCCTGTGGTTGTGGTTGCACAACATTTGATTTACCCAAACGTTCCTTCTCCCAAGCAGGGCGCATCCGGATCAAGGTCCCTGCCGCCAATCGCACACCTTGAGATGCGGAGGGTGTTCCGCAAACGCCCCCGCAAAGGCCTGTGCCGGCACAGCGCTAGGCGGCGTCAATGCGAACCTGAGCAGATTGGCCCCCACAGGGCCGCGGCATCCTCAAAAAGCGATGACACCGGAACGAAATTGCGAAGCGCTGGCAACTTTTTGTAAAGCCGTGCGACAGGTGACGTTTGAAACATCTGTTGAAACGTCTGGATCGAAAAGTGCGTGAGGAACAGCCTCACATCACGATAATGTACGTAGCGTGCAGACCGTGGTGGCCCATAATTGCAGCAAAATTTCCCTGTCCGCTGCGGAACCTACGCTTAGTGATCGTGTTTTCAGTCAATTGAGCAGGGAGCGTGATCATGTCAAAATCAGCGATATTTGATAAGCGGGTGCTTATGCATCACGTCTTGAGCGGGCGGGCAAACTTCCGCGTGTGGCCTTCGCTCTTATTTTTGGCTGCCTTGATTTATATAGTGGGCATCGTGGTGGGTTTGTTGCCATAAGAAAATGATGAGTGTTTCATGATGCACGTTTTGACAAGGCTGACTTGCCCAT
Source organism: Candidatus Phyllobacterium onerii (assembly GCF_028331445.1). GTDB lineage: Bacteria > Pseudomonadota > Alphaproteobacteria > Rhizobiales > Rhizobiaceae > Phyllobacterium > Phyllobacterium onerii. Next base: position 394,553 of record NZ_JAQMHX010000002.1, read on the forward strand.
GCCGTTAGGAATAAGGGGGCAGCTTCAATTGAGAAACTCGACCTCTTTGTAAAAGTGCCAATCCTGTAAGCAGCGTGCCCGCCCCCAAACAAGAAAAGCAATCCCAATAAACCCGAAGCTCATACCGTGCGGTTTCGTTGACAATGGTGGAGGCCGACCCTCTATCAAGTTACCAAAAGCCCAGGGAAAGTTCCGAGGCGAGCGTGTGCAGGAGGCTCGTGCGAAAGAGGCGGCGGCTGTTTACGTGCATTAGCGTACAAATGCGGAACGATCTCAGGGTATGAAAGTTTGAGGCGAGTCGGAGAGCATAGACCTCTCACGACAGAGGCTCGTCGCGCAACCCCTGATATCCTTGCCCAGCCGGCGAGCCTCACCAACCTGTTGAGGGAGGAAGTCACGGCTGAGAATAAGATAAAACGCGGTTCGGCCGACCGGGCGAGAGTCGCCGCTAGCGAGAAGTACGAAGTCGATTCTCTTATGAAATCGCTGAATCCGGGTCGTGACGACGCCGAGCGGCTGATAGCTGAGTACGATGGCAAACGGGAAAAGAGAGAGGCAGAGGTGTCGAAGCGAAAACCGCGTCCGAAAACCCATGCTCACCTCCAGGCTGAGTTTCTGGCAGCCGCGCATCCCTTTGGCTTCGCTTCGATGCTGCAATCGCGGTCGTCATACGTGAAGCTGGAACCTACCGCTGGAGACCGGTCTTGGCCGGCACGCCTTCGCCTCCCAGGTGCCGGGTGGTCGGTGCGATGATAGAAAAGCAGCTTCTTGGCAAGGTTAAGCGAGAATGGTCCGATGACGGCGTTGTCGTTGATATCCTCGTACCCATGAAAAGCTGATTGCTTATCGCAGCACCGACCCTATTTTCGGAACGCAGGGCATTTCAGCCCAAGCGTTCAACGATTTTTTTGAGCCATACTTCTTTCCGGATCCGGAATTCTCTTCTGTGCAGATGCCGGGCTGGGGTTTCGCCTTAGTCAGTTGCGAGCTGCCACACGATCATCCCTCGCCACCTGGCCGCAAGGGCATCTGGAACGTAAAGCGCGTTTCGATTGGAGAGGAGGCGACCACCAACGTTCCACCATGAGCTTTGGCAATCTCCGATGCGATGTGCAGGCCAAGCCCAAGTCCTTGCGGACTGTCTCGAACATCTCCGCGGAAAAACGGATGGAACAGTCGGTTCATCGCTTCCGGGGGAATGGGATCGCCTCCATTAACAACGCTCATTTCCAGCTGTTCGCTGGTCGTGCTCACGACAAACTGGATGGGTTTGTCAGCAGCACCGTGTGCTAACGCGTTGCCCAGAAGGTTTGAGGCCAGCTGACCAATACGGGCCCGGTCACAGTAGACCTTATGTGTAATCTCAAAATGCGTCTCAATGAGCCTGGAGGGCGATCCCACGCGAAGTTCGTCCACAACCTGCTGCAAAACCAGCTCCAGCGGTTCGCGTGCATTGAGGTCCACAGCGATCCCGCCGCCTAGTCTTCCTCGCGCGAAGTCGAGGACATTGTCGATCAGACCGGACATGCGCGAGACACTGCCTTGCATGAGCGCGACAATCTTTTGCGCCCGCTCGCTCAACTCTTCCTTCAGGAGCATCCGGGTGCCAGCTCCTATCGAGGCGAGCGGATTGCGAAGATCATGCCCGAGCACGGCAATGAATTGCTCCCGCAGTTCTGCTACTGCCTGTTCCTCGGTCAGACCAGCTTCGGCGAGCACTTTTGCAGCGATAGCCTCTCTTTTGGCAGCTTCGGCAGCAGTTCGCAGATCAACCAAGTCCCGTTCGTAGCGGCGGCGCTGGGCCGCCAGGAAAATGGTGACGCGGATGAACAGCAAATTGCCTGCATCGTCACGCCGTTCCATAGCATTGGCAAGTACCGGCAGTTTCTTGCCGTCTTTGGTGACGAGGTCGAGTGCGACCTCGTTGAAGAAGCCTTGCATCCGCAACAGAGGCGAAAAATGCGTTTCATAAAACATGCGTCCGGCTGTCGTCAGAAGCTCGTGAAGCTTCTTTCCAAGCAACTCCCCCTGCGAGAAGCCGATCCAACCTGACAACGTGGCATTGGATTTGAATATCCGACCATCTGGACGGAGTGACAGATACCCGCAGGGTGCGTTTTCGTAGAGGTCCTCAAGGTCCTCTGTTGGAGTGTTGATGTGGTCGCCCGACATGATCTCAGACAAAGGCCTTGATAGCGGCAACGACTTCGTTCGGCGCACTCAGGTTGGGACAATGACCCGTCGCGTTCAAAATTACCATCTCGCTGTTGGGGATATTTTGTCTAACGTATTCGCCAACCTCCTCGGAAGCGATAATATCCTCGCGACATTGGAGAATCAGGGTTCGGGCGGTGACTTTGCCGAGGTCATCGCGATTGTCCGACATGAAGGTCACGCGGGCAAATTCCTTGGCAATGTCAGGATCGGTCCTGCAAAAACTGTTTGTGAGTTCCTCTCCGAGCTCGGGCCGATCCGGATTTCCCATTATGGCGGGAGCCATGGCGGCGGACCACCCAAGGTGATTGTCGGCAAGGGATTCGAGCAATTCATCGATCTGCGCACGGCTGAAGCCGCCTATGTACTCGCCCTCATCGATGTACCGCGCCGAGGGACCGACCAAAACAAGGCTCTCAAACATCTCGGGAGCCTTGATGGAAGCCATCACCCCGATCATCGAACTCACTGAATGCCCGACAAATACAGCATCCTTCACACCGAGTTCGTCTCCGATCTCCACCAGATCGTTGGCGTAGCCTGCAAGCGTGGAATACTTGACCGTGTTGTATGCGGCCAGGTCTGATCCGCCAGCACCAACATGATCAAACAGAACTGTCCTGAATTCATTTTCGAATGCGGGCGAAACCAAACGCCACATGTTTTGATCGCAGCCAAAACCGTGGGCGAACACGATGAAACGTTCTCCACTGCCGGAGATTCTGACGTTGTTGCGCTTAAGCGTTGATGACATGGACGTTAGCTACCACCAATCTGTGCGGCGAGATACCTTGATGATGGGTCCACCCCATAGAGTCAACATGCGTGCTGATCAAGAACAGATCACCACATTATTTTTCCGTCAGGCTCAAAAGATAGCGACGGATAAGGGTGGACGCTACTTCTTCGGCGGAGATCAGGCGCAGCTGCACGACATCTAGAACGAGCTGGGCCGGATCACTCCCGACCCGGATCGAGCTTTTTTACTGGCCGTTAGAAGCGGCAATCGCCGTTATGGCGGCATGGTATATTTTAATGGGAGGCGGGCCTTGTGCGAAGGGGCTCGCTGGCATGGTTTCGGACTTCCATTTCCTGCGTTCTTTGTGGCTTGTCGCGCTGTTAGCGCCGCCGAGCTAATATAGCTGTCCTTCCGCTCGGCAGATATTCGGTCAAGGGGGCAGGGAATGATCGTACCACATCTGCTCGACAGCCTCGTGATAGAGCCCGATCGCGGACATCGTGATTTTCTGGCCTGGATGCGTGCCGTTCTTCTCGCGGTCGCTGTGCTTGGCGCCGCCGGCCCGACTTGGAAACGCGAAGCACCGCCCTTCGTTCGCATACCGCCTCGCTCGTCATCGCTGTCGATCTTTCACCAACAATTTATGCCAATGACGGTCTGCAGAGCGGTCCCAATTTTGGGAAGACGCGGCGAAGATGTGCGCGGGCCGCAAAGCATCACATAAAGGTGGTTATACACCATATCTCGTACAGGGGAACGACAAGGTGCGCTTCGTTCGCGGTTAAGTTTGCTGCGAAGTCCCCACCATTTGTTGGAGTCAGGCCCATTTATTCACAGTCACCGAACTGTCATGGAACTGATAAGCCGTTGTCACGGGAGGTCACCAAAATCCGCACAAACCGGATTCGTTGAATCCGAAAGTGATCAGAACCGGAGATATCACGTGACACCCCTGAAAACCTTGGCTATCGGTGCGGCTCTTACCGTTTTCTCGCTACCCGCATGGGCCGAGACCGACATCACCTTCTGGCACTCGTTCGGTGGCGGAAACGGCAAGGCGCTCGAACAGATTATCAGCGACTTCGAAAAGAAGCGCCCGGACATCAAGGTGACCGCACAGGAAATCGGCGACTACAATGACATCGTCACCAAGCTGCAAGCCGCAATACCAGCCAAACGATATCCCGACGTGGTCCTGCTGGAAATCACACGCTATGGCTTGTTTGCGGAAAAGGGCATCCTTGAGAACCTTTCGCCATACCTCGACAAGGATCCGCTGAAAGAACAGCTTTACGATTTCGCACGCGATGTCGGGAAGTACAAAGGCTCCAACTACGTTATTCCCTTTAATTCCTCGACGCCCGTCACATATTACAACAAAGCCGTTTTCAGAGCGGCTGGTCTTCCCGATACGGTGCCTCTCAAGAACTTCAACGATCTGTTGGGTGCCGCGAAAACCGTGCAGGAGAAATTCGGGTCCCAAGGCAAGTTCGGCATCAGTCCTATGGGCCAGTTCGCCCGCTGGGGCATCGTCATGAGCAATGATTCTGATCTCATCGATCCTGTGTCGAACGACGTAATCGTCGACTCGCCAAAAACCATCGCCGCCTATGAGTGGATGGCGGACCTCGTCAGGAAGTACAAGGTGGCGTCGGTGGACGGCATCACAGACGAGGATGCTGCAAAAGCCCAGTTCACCGCCGGAAACGTCGCTATCAATCTTGACTCCACCGGAGTTTTCGGTGGTTTCAAAAAAGCCCTCGGAGACGATCTCGGCGTCGTGCCGTTCCCCTGTGAGGCCGTCTGCCGGGTGCCGATTGGAGGCGCGGGCATCGGTATAGTCAGCATGATCGACGCCGAGAAGAAAAAGGCCGCCTACGATTTCATCAGCTACATGGCGAGCCCCGAAGCAAACGCGATCTGGTTTGCTGCCACGGGCTACCTGCCGATCAACAGGAAGACGCTCGACGTCAAGGTCGCAGCGGATGCCGCGAACAAGGACGAGGGCATCACCGTGTTGATCAAGCAGATCGACTACGCCCGTGGCCGGCCGCGCCCGCCTGTCGTCACCTGGATGCGCAAGATGGAATACGGCGTATGGGAAAGCGTCGCCCTTGGACAAAAACAGGTCCCGGACGCCCTCAAGGCACTTGCTGCCCAGACCAGGGCCCAGACCACCAACTGACATTGCCGCAAAGAGAAAGGGGCGGCTCCAGGCCGTCCTTCGGATATTAGATGCTTGTGCGCTTCACGCCTTACGCGATGGTTTTACCCATCGTCGTGTTTATTCTGGCATTCACCTACTGGCCCATACTCGTCAGTTTTGATCTGAGTTTCCGCCATTGGGATTTCATGTCGTCCGAAAAGCCGTTCGTCGGCTTGTTGAACTACAGCGAACTCGTCCGCTCGGATGAATTTTGGAATTCGGCCACCATCACGCTGATATTCACAGTCATTTCAGTACCCTTGCGGCTGGCCCTTGCCATAGCCATCGCCCGCTATCTTACCACCGAAAGCAAGACCGTGCGTGCGCTGCGAGGGGCATTCTTCCTGCCCGCCGTCACGTCCAGCGTCGCCATTGCGGTGATATGGTCATGGATATTTTCCACTGACGCGGGCGTCGCGAATACACTGCTCAACAATCTTGGCATCGCCAAAGTGCCGTGGTTGCAGACGCCTTCGCTTGCCCTTTGGGTGATCATCATCGTCAACACCTGGAAGCAATTGGGTTACGATATCGTCATCTACGTCGCAGGCCTGCAGGCAATTCCAGAAGATCTGTATGAAGCCGCAAAGATGGATGGCGGCAAGAGGTGGCATACGTTCCGGAGGGTGACGTTTCCGCTCGTCATGCCGACCACATATTTTTTGCTCATCGTCTCCGTTATCGAGTCCTTCCAGATTTTCACCATTGTCGACGTGATGACGCAGGGCGGGCCCGCGATTTCCACCGACATGATGGTGAACATGCTCTACCGGACCGGATTTGCGCTGTTCGACGTCGGCAAGGGTTCGGCGCTTGCAGTGCTGCTATTCGTATTCCTGGTCGTCTTGACGGTGTTGAAGTCCCGGATATTGGGCAAACGGGTGCATTATGAACACTAGCGGCCTTCTCCTGAGGACCACCGCGGTCGCGGTCGGTCTCCTGTTCCTCTCACCGCTTCTCTACGGCATCTGGATCTCGTTTCAGACGGCCAATCGCTTTTTTTCCGGCAACGGCGAAATGACACTTCAGAACTATGTCGATGCGGTGGAGAAGATGAATTTTCTCCGCTACCTCTTCAACAGCCTGATTGTGTCGGGCGGGGTAACCATCCTCAGCCTGGCCACGTCGATCATGGCTGCATACGCATTTTCGCGTTTCGAATTCCGCGGCAGGGATTTGATCTTCGGGCTTGTAGTTGCAACCCTGATGATCCCCGGTCATATCACGCTGATACCCAACTACCTGAATTTTGCCAGAGTGGGCCTGCTAGACACCTATGCAGGATTAATTTTGCCCGCTGTGGCCAACGGTTTTGCGACATTCTTCCTGCGCCAGTATTTCCGGGGCATACCCCGCTCCCTCGACGAGGCTGCCTGGATGGATGGCGCGAACGCCTGGAAAGTGCTCTACCGCGTCATCATCCCCATGTCGAAACCTGCCATTTACGCGATGGGGCTGTTCATCTTCTTGGGAGAGTGGAACAGTTACGTCTGGCCGCTGATTGCCACCGACAGTCCAGACATGCTGACGCTGCAGATCGGCCTTGCCCGGTTGTATAAGATGGATGCACAGGAAGGCCTGGTGAACTGGCCGCTTGTCATGGCAGCCGCCACACTGACGATGCTTCCCGTACTGCTCGGATTTGCCCTCGTCGAGCGCCACCTCGTCCGCGGCATCTCCATGGGCGCAATCAAATGACCACTGAAGGAAATGCAATGGAAACGATGATAGCGTCCCACCGGGGCGGCACCCTCGAATTTGGCGACTCCACGCCATCCGGCTTTCGGGCGACGTCCGGGATGCTGCTCGAACAAGTGGAGTTCGATGTGCATCCGACGGCGGACGGGCACATCGTGGTGCATCACGATGCCACGATGGATCGCACTACGGACAGCACCGGAGCGCTCGCTGATTTGACATTGCACGAAATCAAGTCTGCGCGCATCAACTACTCGAAAGGCGAAAGCCCCCTCACCCTCGAAGAGCTTTGCGACATCTATCGCGACGGGTCAGTTGGCTTTCGCTGTGAGATCAAAGCCGACAAGAATGGTATTCCCTATAACTCATTCATTCCACACGTGGCGGAAACATTGGTGCGAAAGGGAATGCTGGAGAAGACAGTGTTCTCTGCCTTCTATCTGGAAATTCTGCAGGAGCTCAAACGCACGCAGGAACGCCCCGTTCTTTGGTTGATCAGCCCGCAGCTGCACAGGCAGCTTGGCATTCCGGAGATAATCTCTATTGCCCGAACGAACGCTGTTCCTGAGATCGGCGTCAATGTTGAACTCCTCGATGAACGGGTCGTGGAAATGTGCGGTCAATCAGCGATAGAGATCGGTTGCTGGGCTGCCCATAGCGTACCCCAGATGACAAAAGCTTTTGCGTTGGGTGCCAAAGTCATGACGACGGACAGACCGTCAGTCGCTTTACGTGTTCGTGACGAATTCTATCGGGACACACGAGCGTCATGATTTCGATTACGCTCGAAAATGTCAGCAAGTCGTACCAAGCCGATGCTCCCGTTGTTAAGAATGTGGATCTTAATATCGAGCCGGGCGAGTTTGTCGTAATTGTAGGTCCCTCAGGTTGCGGCAAATCAACGATGATGCGCATGATTGCTGGTTTGGAGCGGATCTCATCGGGAACTCTCAGAATAGGCGGCAAGGTAGCCAACGATATCCCGCCGCAGCACCGCGACATCGCGATGGTCTTTCAGAATTATGCCCTCTACCCCCACCTCACAGTCGCAGAAAACATTGGATTCAGTTTGGAAATGCGCGGCGTCTCCAAAACGGAAAGGCTAAGGCGCGTCGAAGTGGTCGCGCATCTCTTGCAGCTTTCGGACTATCTCCACAAAAAGCCCAAGGACCTGTCCGGCGGCCAACGCCAGCGCGTCGCCATGGGACGGGCAATCGCCCGTGACGCCAAGACGTACTTGATGGACGAGCCTTTATCCAATCTCGACGCGGAGTTGAGGAGCAGTATGCGGGCCGAGATAAAGCATCTGCACAGGCACTTGAAGGCAACGATGATCTACGTCACGCACGATCACGTTGAGGCGTTGACACTGGCTGACCGGATCGCCGTCATGAATCAGGGTGTGCTTGAGCAATTCGATACTCCAGAAAGAATTTACGACGATCCGGCAAGCCTGTTCGTTGCTGGCTATCGGATCACCCCCGATGAATTTTATCGATGCCAACTGCAAAGAAGGTTTAGTCCAGACCAACGACGGAATCCGCATTCCGGTAACGTGCGACGCGGAGCTTGAAGGATCAGACGTTGTAATTGGTTTGCGGCCCGAAAACGGCGTTCTGTCAACAGACGACAAAGGGATGGCGATCGAATTCCGTGGCGAAGTGATCCTTATCGAGACTACAGGGAGCAATCGCAACATTCACACCAGGACAGCGACCGGCACACTCCTCGTCGTGGCACCTCGGTCGGCAGACATCGGATTGGGAGATAAAGTTTCTATCGGTTACAGGACCGAGGACGTGTTCCTTTTCGAGAAAAACACGAAGAAGCGCATCCGTCTATATTAGGCTTTGGTGTCGCGTTAAGTATAACCGCGCGGCCCAGCGCGACGTCTCAGAATGATGACCTCGTCTTTTAGCGTTGTCCTCACGAAATTCACATGGAACTGCCGGAACAAACTTCGCTAACGTAGTTCGTAATCTGTCGGAGAGCGCCGAACTCTTCGGCCGAGGTCTGGCGTTGTCAGGGTCGCAACGACGTCAGCCTCACCCAATTAAAAAATGCCTTGTCGGATGTGAACTTGAGCGGAGAAATTTTTGCCTGGCGATGAGGGCCGAATTTCGCTGCTGGTTGGGTGGCTCATTCCAACAAGCGGTTTGTCAGCCACGCTGCAGGCTTCACTGTCGAAGACCCGTTCCCCCGGTAAACTTTGGCCATTAAAATTCAAAGAATCCACCGGTAAGTGACGCTGGAGGCCTTATGAAACCTTCAAGCTCTGTTGCAGGGTTTCTATCAATGCCTGCCGGAGGACGGATCTATCGCAACTTGGAGGGCGACTTGTCTAAAATGACAGAAAACCAACCGGCACCTTAGACGGATCCACCGCGCAACCTTCGCTTCGCTGTGCCTTTCGACCGGGGGGCAATCCCTGAATTGTGATCTAGCTTCCGAGATGACGGTCCGGAAGCGAAACCTTCCTCTTCGCTAAATTCCTGCTCAGCTTGCTTCCAGTGCTCCTCGTGCTTGCCGTCCGGCCTCCCCTGTTGCTCCCACAATTCGTATGCCCGTTTTTGCACGTGGTTTGTCTTGTCCTTTTCCATTGCATATGTCCCTTGCCGAGTTGTGCCAAAAAGTTTCACCTTTCGAACTACCGACAAGGGAAAAGGTTCAATCAACTCCAAACTAAATTGTTGAAAGTATTGCCACGGGAAAATCAGCCAGAATTTTTGTTACCATGATGGGCTGATCAGAATCGATCAGTCGACTAGAAAACAGCTCAATAAAAGTCTTTGATGCGTACAAAGCTGGGATGTTCATATGTATATTTTCGCATTCCTTGGTCGGAACAGACAAATCACTCAACGCCGTGATGATTACGATGGCGACTTCGCCTTTGAGCTCTCTCCCAAAAGCGAAAAACTTACCCCGGTGGTCACCGCATAGTTCAATTGCTTGGTACGTCCCACGTTCGAAGAGTGCTCTATTGCATCGTCTAAAATTCATGGCACGAGCGATCAACTCGCGTTTCGACATAATGCCAACACCATCGCTGTCGATGGAAATTGAGGCAGCTCCGGTTTGGATTGGCCGACGGTTATCAGGGTCCACAAGGCTGTAGTTCCAGTCTTCTGACCCTTGATAAATGTCAGGGACACCTGGCGCTGCGATCTTCAAGAGAACTTGGCCCAAGCTTTTTATCCGTCCAGCTCGAATGAACGGCTGAATAGTGGTACCAAAATCGTCCAAGAATGCGCGGTTGGCATCGGCCAACAATCGAGCTGCAAAACCCTGGATCGCCGCCTCATAATTCGCGTCCACGTGAAGCCAAGAGGTCCGCGACTTGGCTTCGCGCATTGCCTTTTCGAGGTACACGGCAAATCGCTCCCGCAACTGCACCAGACCGTCATGTGTTTCAACATGCGATGGCCAAACGCCTGCGAGCGCCTGATAGACCAGCCATTCATCGGATGCCTCCGGAAACGTTTCTCCACGACTACGCAAATTGGCGTTCATCCGTTGCCATCGCCGGAAAGCTGAGATCCAGATCTCCGGAGCCTCCGTGAGTGCATAAAGCAGCGTCCGGGCGTCCTCCCCTCGCTTGGTATCGTGAGTAGACGTAGCGGACAGCGAGAAGTCTCGCGTTTCTGATCGATGCCGCATCAATCGATGAAAATGCGCTGCGCCGACGGGACTGGGAGCCAACTCGCCCCCGACCTCGTTCAGAGCTATTAGATGATTGTAGCGGTAGAAGAGCGTGTCCTCGATGGCCTTTGCCATAACTGGGCCCGTGAGTTGCTGAAATTTGCGTCTAAAATCCCAAGCAGCATCTTTGGCGTTATCGCTGCTACCTTTCACAATGTTCAAAATTGCGGCCATTCGGACGACTTCGTCCTCTGTTCGCCCCTGCGACGCGGCTTGGAAGACCTGATCAAGCAATCGGGCGTCATCACGCGATAATCCGACGGCAGTTCCGTAGGTGCGGTAGACGGGAAAGGCTACGATCAACTCGGCAATGGCGTTCTCAATTTCAGCCGTTCCGTCTGGTCCGAGGTCGAGTAGTTTTAGAGCAAGCCTGGCCAAGGATGACAGTTCGATTTTGAAGTTCTCATTCAGTACTTGCAGTTTGGCATGTCTGGTTTCTGTCGCCAAATTCAATGGTGCATCAACAGCAGCCTGATATGCTTCCCCGAGGACAGACCAACCGTCAGGGTCCACGAAGACATCCGAGACCGCCGCTATGAATTCATAACCGGTGGTTCCCGAGGCCGTCCAAGTTTGAGGAAGCGTTTCATCGCGCTGAAGGATCTTTTCTACGAGCAAATACCTTTCGTCACCTATCCGTTGTCGCAACCGGGAAAGGTACTCTGCCGGATCAGCCAAACCATCGATGTGGTCGATCCTCAACCCATCGATCTGTCCATTATCCAAAAGTTCAAATGTGAGCGCGTGAACAGCCTCGAACACCTGCCGGTCTTCGACACGCAAACCCACCAGGCCCGTTATGTCGAAGAATCTTCGGTAATTGAGGCGCGCGGATGCATCACGCCAGGGATAGAGCCGCCATTGCTGGGCGTGATGAACCAGATCCATGAATTCTACATCCGAAGACGCCTGTCTCAGGACGTCCTCCAGCCTATTTCTGGATGACGGCACAGAAACAATCGCTTTCACTCTGTCGTGAAAGCTCGAAGAGCCCAGCGGCGTGGCTTCGGCGGCCGCATGGATAAGTTGCAAAGCCAAAGGCTCATCCAACTTCCCCAAAACGAGTGCATACGTTTCCGGTCCGAGAGGGTATGCTTGGCCTGCATAAGACATGGCGAGATGACCGCTGTCGTTGGGGCACATCAGCGCGATCGCTCCTTCCTGGACAGATTCCGAAAATGACTTTTCAAGCACGGGAAGGCTGAGCGGGAAGGCCCAGTCAATATCGAAGTGGTCTTTGAAGGGACTTCGCTGCCCCCACTCAACAATATTGCGCCACCAGCCGTTCTGCAAATTGGCAGCCATGTGATTTGGGACGATATCCAGGATAATACCCATGCCCACGTTCGCAAGCTCGGCGCTAAAACGATCAAAGCCTTGTCTTCCCCCGATCGCAGGTTCAATTTCATTGCAGTTTATGGCATCGTAGCCGTGAGTAGAGCCTTCTGATGCCGTGAACAGCGGCGATGCATAGACGTGACTGATCCCCAACTCTCGAAGGCGCGGAATGAGTGTTCGGGCCCGGTCAAAAGTCATGCCGTTTCTAAACTGCAGTCGATACGTCGAGATGGGCAGCACTGTTTTCACCTTGGTCGCTCGGCGGCCACTGCTGCGACAATCGCCCGAAAACGATCATCACCGCTGAGGTTCTCGAGCAAGATCGAGGACTTCTGACGCCAATTTGGATACTGGGAAGAATCTGTCCCGGGAAGATTGGTAGGCTTCGTCTCACCTGTAAGATCGGCGAACCGAATGCCGGCCAAAATGGACGGCGTTTGCGCGATCAAACGGTGTGTTGCAGCGCTCACGACGTCGGGAAGAGCGAACGCTATTTCGCCGAGGCGCAAGGCGAAGGCTGCGTATGCAGCTTGTTTTATAAGGTCCGAATCCAGAAGAACATCCAACAATGCGCCCCTCTCGGCCAAGCGTTCCTGCATCTGAATTTCGGCGAGTTCCTCGTCAATCAAACCGTGCTGCAAACGCAGTCGGATGTCGTCGCACACCCACCAAGCGGCAAGCGTCGGCAGATCGTGCGTGGAGAGGCATGCGAATGCCAAATCCGGATAATCGGCGGGCGGAATGAAGCGCGTCTGTTGCTTCTCGAAATACAAAACTCGATAGGAGAGTATCTGAGCGTTTTGCATGTCGTCACGAAAACCTTCAGGCACATTCCCGAGATCTTCGCCGATCACGAGGCAACGGTTTTTCTCGGAAGCATCTGAGAGATGTTGGAGCAAGTGCTGCGTCGGATATTGGACATAGGTGCCACTGGATGGCGTCTCACCGTCAGGAACCAAGAAGAGCTGGCGTAGCGACATCGCGTGGTCGATGCGCAAAGCCCCGCCATGTTGCGTCGCCTCCTTGAACAGAGCTGAATAGGACTCCATCGCCGCCTCCAGCATCGGAGGTGCACGGGCTGCCAATCCCCAATCCTGGCCCGTGGAACTGAAAACATCAGGTGGCGCGCCGATTTTAAATCCTTGAACATAGTCTTGCCTATTGATCCATGTTGCAGAGCCATCCGGCGCTTCGCCCACTGCAAAGTCCAGGTAGAGACCGATGCGCATTCCGGCAGCATCCGCGGCCGCTTTGACTGAGTCCAACTGGACTGCCGCCAGCCATTGCAGCCATGCATGGAATTCCAGTTCCGAGGCATGACAAACAGCAAACTGTTCGACGTCGGCGCTGTGCCGTGAACGATAGGCTATCGGCCAGGTGGACCATCCGGCATCGTAACCGGAACGAACCATATGAAGAGACAGTGTCTCGAACAGGGCATGCGATCGCAGCTCTGACCCTCCCTCGGCCTTGAACAATTCAAAGCTATGAAATTCTGCCGAGCTTGTCGCAGAGGTTTTCCGCCATACACGCCAGCAGCGCTGCAGCGCTTGCAGTTTCAATGCAACGACAGCCACATAGTCCACGAGGTCGCCCTGTCGCAACGATTCTGCGATCCTTAATTCCTCGACTTCAGGCTCATATCCAAACACGGCCGGTACGGTGATGTAGACCGGATTGAGATAGCCGCGATTTGACGGCGAAAACGGGCTGTTGCGGGCAGGATCGCTTAAAAACAGCGCATGCAGGGGATTGAGACCGATAAAGTCGGCGCCCCGCTTCGCGACGATTTCGACGACTGACCTGAGGTCGGCAAAATCTCCGATCCCCCAATTGCGTTCCGATCGCAGTTCATAAAGTTGCAACGAGACGCCCCAGACCCGCGTCTTGGCGAGCCATGAAGGCAAATAGCACTTGTGGTTTCGTGGAAGTTGCTCGGCAGGAATTTCGCCCAAGATTTTGGCGTCGTCGCTTTGCCCCTGTTGTATCCCGAGAGCCGCAAGCAATTTGACTTTCGTTTCATGCGGAACGACCCGTTTGACTCCGTCTGTGCCCATATATTCGGAGGAGATTCCGTATTTTGGAGCTAAAGCGTCGCGATCAACCATCATGCGCGTCACATCTTCGTCGATCTTGTGCCAACCACGACCGAGTAGGGCGGCAGAACAGAGCCGGTCTGCGGAGACGCACAGCCTGGCGGGTAAGAGAAAAAGGGAGCGGGCGGCAGGGTCTCCAGTTGTTTTGCTTCGCAGCTGAGGTTGGCTCCAAGGCTCAAACTGCTTCCATTGAGCGTCCAATCCACTGCGATAATGCCGTCATCGCACTGCCTGACATGGCCGGCGTTTCCGTGCGCTCCGGAAAGGAACGGCATGACATGCCGCCGGCGCAGGCTGATGGTCTCGCGAAAAAAGGCGTGCCACGATTTGCCCTCCGGAGTTTGATTGGCCTCCCAGTCAATTTTCGAACCCTGGAAAACCTCCAGGTCATTGGGGTCCGGAACTGGGTCCGTTTGCGTTGCGCCGTCTGCAAAACCCGCAAATTTGCCAAACTCTTTCCTCCGCCCTTCCCTGACAGCGTCTGCGAGTGGTCCGCTAAAATCGGTGAAGAAGTAAAACGGCCGGGTCGAACCCCACTCTTCGCCCATAAAAAGCAAGGGAATATGCGGTGACAACATAAGAATGGCCGAGAGAACGCGGAGAAGATTTGGATCAGCCAGAACCGACATCCGCTCTCCAAAGGCGCGGTTTCCGATCTGGTCGTGATTTTGAAGGAAGTCGACGAATGCAAAGGGAGGAAGTCCGGCGCTTGGCTCCCCGCGCCTGCGCCCGGAAAGATTGGGCGACTTCTCGCCCTGATAGACAAATCCCTCTGCCAGCGCGCGGGCAAATTTACCCCATTTATTGTCGCTGAAGTCCTGAAAATGGCCGTCGGTTTCGCCTGTAGCAATGACGTGGGCAACACTGTGAAAATCGTCGTTCCATTCGGCTGTATACAGGACGCCATCGCCATCTTCCCGCTGATGCAACCAAGTAATGTTACGATTGTCTTCGGTTATTAAATGAATCTTCCGTTGGGGAAATGCAGCTCGGATACGCTGCGCCAACTCCACGAGTATTTCGACGTCAGAATTGTCGTCTATGACATGATCGATAGCGTCGAAGCGCAGACCATCAAATTTGAATTCTTTCAGCCAGTACAATGCGTTGTCGATGAAAAAGCTACGGACAGGAATTTGTGCGAAATCGATCGCGGCTCCCCAAGGCGTGTGCCTGCCGGGGTCAAAAAATGGCGAAGCATACGCGTTCAGGTAGTTTCCATCCGGGCCAAAATGATTGTAAACCACATCGAGGAAGACCATGAGACCCCGGCCATGCGCAGCGTCTATCAGCGCCTTGAGTTGGTCCGGCGTGCCATAGGCGTTGTGCGGTGCATAGTGCAATGTCCCGTCGTAACCCCAGCCCCGCTCCCCCGGGAACTGAGCCAGTGGCATAAGCTCGATCGCAGTGACGCCGATCTCCAAGAGCTGGTCGAGTTTGGGAACGATCGCGTCAAAAGTCCCCTCCGGCGTGAACGTGCCGACATGCAATTCATAAATGACAGCCTCTTCCCATGGCCGTCCGACCCAGTTCGGGTTGTCCCAGATGTATTTATCAGGATCTACGACGACCGAATGTCCATGTACGTCATCTCGCTGCATGCGGGCGGCGGGGTCTGGCACCGCCGTCCCGTCCGGAAGAATAAAATGGTAGTTGCTGTCGCCCTTGACCTCGGATGCTACGACTTCAAACCACCCACCGTCGCTCCGCTGCATCCGCAATGATCGATCATCTAACCCAAGCGTCATTGATAAATGATCGGGAGCCCAGATGCGAAAACGGACCGTATCCTTGACCAGAAACTGTGGTCCCCAGTTGTATAGGACGTGATCCGCATCATCAGGATTCATGTTTTATCTCCTGCTCGGCGATCGCGTTTGCACGACTGAGCACAAAGAAGACCGTGGCCAAGGGCGGGAGCGTCATACAAAGGGAGTGCGGGCGTCCATGCCATGGGACTTCTTCCGATGACAGCCTTCCACAGTTGCCAACGTTTGAACCGGAGTAACGCTCCGCATCAGTGTTCAAGACCTCGATCCAATCACCGCTTGCTGGTACACCGACGCGATAGCCAGAACGAACGACGGGTGTCATATTGCAGACAACAAGAACAGGGACGCTGCCATCGCTGCCCTTGCGAATAAACGCAAACACGCTGTTGTCAACGTCGTTCTGCTCCACCCATTCAAATCCGGCAGGGTCACAGTCTAACTCATGAAAAGCACCATTATTTCGATAGATGGCGTTCAAATCGCGCACCAGATCTTGCATACCGTGATGGGAGGGATCCGCCAGCAGATGCCAATCAAGCGATTGGTCATGATTCCACTCTTGCTCATGAGCAAATTCGCAACCCATGAAAAGCAACTTTTTGCCCGGATGCGCCCACATAAATGCCAGGTAAGCTCTCAGGTTTGCGAACTTCTGCCATCTGTCACCGGGCATTTTCTGCAAGAGGGAGCCTTTGCCGTGGACGACTTCATCATGAGACAGAGGCAAGACGAAATTTTCCGAATAGGCGTACAGAAGGCCGAACGTCATTTGTGAGTGATGATAACGGCGGTTGATCGGGTCGCGCTTCATGTATTCCAGCGTGTCGTGCATCCACCCCATGTTCCATTTGAAATCAAAACCGAGCCCACCGTCGTTTATCGGACGGCTTACCCCCGGCCAGGCGGTTGATTCCTCGGCAACGGTTACAACGCCTTGATTTCTGGCGTGGACATTTTCATTGGTGCTCTTTAAAAAATCCACAGCGTCCAGATTTTGATTTCCCCCCAGACGATTTGGAAGCCATTCGCCGGGTTCGCGGCTGTAATCAAGGTAAAGCATGGACGCCACGGCATCGACACGCAGCGCGTCCACGTGAAAAGTATCGACCCAGTACAGGGCGCTGGCCTGCAGAAAGTTTGCGACCTCGGTTCGCCCAAAATTGTATATGAGCGTGTTCCAGTCCTGGTGGAATCCGAGTCTCGGATCTTCATGTTCATAGAGAGCCGTGCCGTCAAATCGGACAAGACCGTGCGCGTCGGACGGAAAATGAGCCGGGACCCAATCAACAATGACGCCAATCCCCGCTTGATGCAGGCGATCCACAAATCTGCAGAATTGTTCCGGCGTGCCGAACCGTTTTGTCGGGGCAAAAAGCCCTATTGGCTGATAGCCCCAGGAACCCGTGAACGGATGTTCGGTTACGGGCATCAACTCGACATGCGTGAACCCCATATCGGTAACATAGGGAATGAGGTCATCTGCCAACGCTTCGTAACTGAGCGAGTGGCCATTTTCATCGCGCCTCCAACTACCAAGGTGAACCTCATAGATTGAGATCGCCGAGGAAATGGTCTGGCGTTGGGGTCGTTCGGCAAGCCAGTTGTTGTCTCCCCAGCTGTGGGCAGGAATTCCCGTCACAATGGAGGCCGTCGCCGGAGGCGCTTCCTGTGAGAAGGAAAAAGGATCGGTCTTAAGCGGCAAAACTTCGCCGTGCACACCCAGAACTTCGAATTTGTACAGGCTGCCCGCGAACAAGCCGGGAATGAAAATTTCCCATACGCCTGAACCCGGCCGTTTCCGCATTGGATGTCGGCGACCATCCCATGCGTTGAATTCGCCGACGACACTCACCCGCCGAGCGTTGGGTGCCCACACCGAAAACGCCGTGCCGACAACGTTCTCCAAGGTAAGCGGATGTGCACCAAGTCGACGATATAGCTCAAGGTGCCGGCCTTCACCGAGCAGATAATCATCCAATTCTCCCAGCAGCGGCGCAAACCGGTAGGGATCTTCCGCAGTCCACGTCACTCTTCCAGCCCCAAATTTTAAGAGGTATGGAAAGCTCTCTTTGCGATCTGGCAAGCGTCCGGAAAAAAAGCCTTCATCGTCAACGCGCTCCAGCTCGCCTAAAACTTCTTGTGAGTTCTTGTCGATAACACCCACCGTTCTTGCCTGCGGCGCAAATGCGTTCACATAAATCGAACTATCGTCAACATGCATTCCCAAGACAGCAAATGGATCTCCGTGCCGGCCACGTATGATTGCTTCAATTTCCGATTTGCGGACAAAGGGCACAGCGTTCATTGGATGTTCGCTTTCAGGATTCTGGCCAAACCACTTAGAGGAATGCCAACCCATGCAGGACGGTTGTTGAGCTCGTAAACGACTTCGTAGGCTGCCTTCTGCATGACAAAAAGCTCCAACATTCTTTTTGAGAAGTCGGATTGCTCAGGGTAGGTTGGACACCCCGACATATGCTCATGATAGGTATCAAGGAAGGTTGCCGACGCCGTCTCGCGCCAACCATGAATCGGATTGGTTGCATCGCTCGCCATTGGCCTGTGAAAACCCTCGGCGAAAGCTGTTTCGGCAGCATAATCAATGGACCGAAGCATTCCGGCAACGTCGATGAGAGGCGGTGCCTTGCGTCGCCGGTAATCCAAAGTCCGACTGGGCTCGCCTTCAAAATCGATCACCATCAGGTCGTTCTCGACGATCAGTAATTGGCCAAGATGGTAATCGCCGTGAATTCTCGAGCATCCCCCCAAGGGCGTAAAGGCCTCCAGACTCTTTACGAACTGGGAAAGACCACCGCGACCGGCCAGCACCGTCCGCAGATCTTCTGTCATTTCAAGCGACGCCCGGACACTGTCGAGGCGATCGTACATAGTTGCGATATCTGCCAAAATATCGTTCACCGTTTTTTGCACATAGGATCTTGTTACCGGCTCAATGGCAAAGGCCGGATCATCCGGTGTCAGCGCAAGGGCGCGATGCAGTTCTGCCGTACGCCGACCGAGCAATTCTCCTATGTTGATGGGAAGAAGAGAACGATCCATCAATTGCTTGTCTGGTTCTTTATCGTGCGAACCCGGAGTGACGTCGTCGGAAAGCCTCTTGAGAGCGCTCGTGACACCCTCCCAGGCGTTTCCCTGGTTTCTCACGAATGCAAAGCTCGCCGCCAGTGTGGCTGGCTTGCCATCGAGATCTGCCAATTCAACATGGCCTAGATAAACCGGCGTGTTTTTGAACCCGGCTTTTTCCGTCAACATTCGAACCATTTCGACTTCAGGCTGAATGCCCGATTGCAATCTTCTGTAGAGCTTTAGAAGAACCTTATCGCCGAATGCGAAGGAAACGTTGCTTTGATCCGCGGCAAGGACACGAGGTTCTTCAAGTGCCCCGAAAGGCCGCAGTTGCGCCGAACTATGCAACAGCAATGCCTTATCCGATGAACCTTGTTCGCCGGTTTGCAAGATTGACATCAAGGCGCTCGCAAATCCCTCGTCCTGAGCACCATCAATCAAAGCCCCAATTTTGGAACCGCGGCGCAGTTTGGCCATCGTGTAGGATAATTTTGGAGAACCGAACGCGAGATGCGCGTCGCCCCACCGCGCCGACAGCGGTAGCGAGTAGTTAAAAACCGTCTCTCCGACTGAGACTTTACCAACGGTCAGCGCAAACTGGCCCTGGGCAATTTCGGCTATAGGCTCGAGTTCGACTTTGTCGATCTTCAGGCCTTTTTCTCCAAACCATCTTTGCAGAGGGAGAAACTTCGGGAGGATATCTTTTTCCAGTTGCGTCTTTTCTCTGGCCGCGAGGACAGAACCAATCCGCCCATCCCGCGTGGCCAGCGTGATGAACTCCGGGAGAATATCGGGCATTTGTTGATGCCAGGACGGAGCCAGGACCTCATCCGCCAAACGAAACCAATAAAAACCGTATGGGGCAAGCGTCAGCAAATATGGGAGATCGCCTATTGGCGGAAAACTCGAACGGCCGTTCAACTCTACCGGGACGAAGCCCTTCCAGGCAGAAAGGTCCAGTTCGACAGCCTCGGCCGTGCGTGAAAGATTGGCCACGCACAATATGGACTGGTCCTCATGCTGTCGCACATAGGCAAAGATTTTTCGGTTCAGAGGGTATAACAGCGTCATTCCGCCCCGGCCGAACGCCGCGTGGTCCTTGCGCACCGCAACCATGCGGCGCATCCAATTGAGCAAGGACGAGCCATCCCGGTTTTGAGTTTCAACGTTGATGGCCTGATAGCCGTAAACAGGGTCCAAAATGGGCGGCAAGAATAGCCTTTGTGGATCTGCACGTGAAAACCCGCCATTGCGGTCATTCGACCACTGCATCGGCGTACGGACACCATCACGGTCGCCAAGATAGTAATTGTCACCCATGCCGATCTCGTCACCGTAGTAAAGGATCGGAGAGCCTGGCAGCGAAAGCAAAAGCGAGTTCATCAGCTCAATTTTGCGGCGGTCGTTCTGCATAAGTGGTGCAAGCCTGCGACGAATGCCGAGATTTATTCGGGCGCGGCTGTCTTCAGCATATGTTTGCCAAAGATAGTCTCGTTCCTCATCAGTTACCATTTCAAGCGTAAGCTCGTCATGGTTCCGCAAGAAAATGGCCCACTGGCAGCTTTCCGGGATGTCCGGCGTTTGCCTGATTATGTCTGTAAGTGGATGGCGATCTTCTTGGGCCACCGCCATATACATGCGGGGCATCAGGGGAAAATGGAATCCCATGTGGCATTCGTCCCCCTCGCCGAAATATGGCCGGGTGTCTTCGGGCCACTGATTTGCCTCTGCAAGCAACATGCGGTCGCCATAGTGCTCATCGAGTTCGGCACGCATTCTCTTCAGGACGGCATGGGTTTCGGGCAGGTTCTCATTGTTGGTGCCTTCCCTCTCAACCAGATACGGGATGGCATCCAGTCGAAGGCCATCCACTCCCATCTCCAACCAAAAGTGCATGGCTCTTATGACTTCTTTAAACACGCGGGGATTGTCGAAGTTCAGATCGGGTTGATGAGAGTAGAAGCGATGCCAATAATACGCGCCGGCCACCTCGTCCCATGTCCAGTTTGATTTCTCCGTATCCGTAAAGATGATGCGTGTTTCAGGAAATTTTGCATCCGTGTCGCTCCACACGTAAAAGTCACGCGCGTTCGATCCCGGCTTGGCACGGCGAGCTCTTTGGAACCATGGATGCTGGTCGGAGGTATGATTGATCACCAGCTCTGTGACGACCCGCAGTCCACGAAGGTGCGCCTCGGCCAGCAGTTGACGAAAGTCACGCATGTTTCCGTAGGAAGGGTTGATCGATCGATAGTCGGAGATGTCGTAGCCATCGTCTCGCAGCGGGGATGGATAGAACGGCAGAAGCCAAATCGTATTCGCACCGAGCTGTTGGATGTGGTCAAGGCGCTTCATCAACCCCGCGAAATCACCCACGCCATCATCGTTTGAATCCTGAAATGCTTTCACATGAAGCTGGTAAACGATTGCGTCCTTGTACCAGTCCGCTGTGACCTTCTCGGCAGTAGCCGCTTCTTCAACTGCCACATCCATGTTCAACGCCTTACTCCGGGAGGGAAAATTCGCCAGATCGCATAGGGGACCGTTGCCGGATCAATCCGCAGAGTGTGCAGCTTGCCGTGCCATGTGAAGCGGTTGCCGTGGACTAGATCTTCTACTTCGACTGACGCTTCGTCAGACAAGCCAAACTCCCATAACGGAACTTCGAACTGAAATTCGTGCGCATTGTGCGGATCGAGGTTTACATGGAACAGAAGAAAGCTGTCTTCTCTCGCATCCATTTTCCCGTAGTAAAGAATATGGTCGTTCCATGCGTTGTAAAACCGAAGACTGGAGTAGGCCCGCAGCGCCGCATGCTCTTTACGCAGGCGATTGATGAAAATGATGTCTTCGGCAATATTGCCTGAACTGTTCAGGTCTCGATGGCGTATCTGGTATTTTTCGGAATTAAGATATTCCTCTTTACCCGGCACGGCAGCCGCCTCACAGAGTTCGAATCCACTATAAATGCCATAACTGCCACCCAGGGTGGCGGCAAGAACAAGGCGGATTTGAAAGCCAGCGCGACCGCTGTTTTGAAGAAAATATGGATTGATGTCCGGAGTGTTGGCGAAGAAATTCGGCCGCATGTACCAACGCTCTTCGCCTTGCGTAAGTTGGCTTAAATACGCCTGCAATTCCTCCTTTTCATTGCGCCAGGTGAAATACGAGTACGACTGTGAGAATCCAATCTTCGCGAGTCTGCCCATGACCTTGGGCCTGGTGAAAGCCTCGGCCAAGAATATGACGTCGGGATGGTTCCTGCGGATGTCGTTTATAAGCCACTCCCAAAAGGGGAACGGTTTGGTATGCGGGTTGTCAACCCTAAAGATGGTTACGCCGTGCTCGATCCAAAATTGCACGACGTCGCGCAGCGAAATCCAAACCGCCTGTTTTCCCTCGCCGTAAAAGTCGACATTGACGATATCCTCGTATTTCTTGGGAGGATTCTCCGCAAACTTTATACTGCCGTCGGGTCTATGGTTAAACCATTCGGGGTGCTGCTTGACCCAAGGATGATCCGGCGAGCATTGAATGGCGAAATCAAGCGCTATCTCCAGTCCCTTGTCACGGGCTGCATCCACGAGGCGATCAAAGTCTGCGAGTGTGCCCAATTCGGAATGTATAGCCGTATGGCCCCCGTCAGCTGCGCCAATGGCATACGGACTGCCGGGATCACTCTCTGCCGCGACAAGGCTGTTGTTTGGCCCTTTCCGATTTGTTCTCCCTATCGGATGGATCGGGGGGAAATAGAGAACATCAAAGCCGAGCTGGCGTACGTATGAAAGCTGCTTGATAACGTCGTCAAAGGTGCCATGTCGACCAGAAACGGCCGACTGCGACCGGGGGAAAAGCTCATACCAGGATCCAAATCCTGCCAGTGCTCTCTCTACGAATACGGGGACATCGTTCTCATAGCGGGTCAAGTCGGCTCTCGATCCGAGGTGGGACATCGCCTTCAGAACATTATCCGACAACAACAGTTCGCACTCATCGTCGTCAGGGCAAACCTTCATCCTGGCGAGGACATCTTCCAGTAAAAGTCGGGAGGCCTCCTGGCCGGTTCCTGCGCCCAATGCAGCCTCGATTAGGTTTCGACCCTCGATCGCGTCGAGAGCTGTTCTTTGATAAGCGGCGATTTTTTTCGTTGTCTCTGCTGCCCAACTGGCAAACAGGTCCCGCCACGCGATTATTGTAAACGAGCACGGTCCGACATCAGGGATATTTACCGTGCCCTCCCAGCGGTCATTGCCGATAGGCCGCATGGGTATTTCTGTCGCCGCGTTGCCCCAACTGACGAGCACGGCAGCCCTCAAAACATCATGACCGTCGCAATAAATGTCTGCCGAAACCAGGAAGTCTACGGCTTGAATGGCCTTGGCAAAAAACCTCCCACCGTTGATTTCAGGTCGCACAGCCTCAATCGCTATCCGCCCATCAGACAACGGCAATGGACCGACTTCTGCACCCCGAACTGAGGGCGCTTCGCGATTTGCAGATCGGACGTTTTGAAATTCGTGCTGCTTCACGTTGACTGGTACCGTACATTTGGACCGCAGTTTGATCCCACGCGTCCCTCATAAACCGTTCACCGTAAGCAACCTCGGGCACGGCACAAAGTTCCCGCGAGTCGATAGAATTATTGTTCGGCGGGCTCTTGAGAATTGTGGCAGATCAATGAAGTGAACGACGAGGCCCCCTGGCCCGACGCGGCATTCGGGAAAACAAATATTTGAGGTTAGCGGCCGGCGCGCAGCCGCAAACTTAAGTCCTTCCTCCAGGATATTAGGAACAAAGCTCGGCCTAGAGACTTACGCTACCACAAGGATGGAGCAAGCTTTGAACGGCAAAAATGAAAGAGCATTCGATATTCAACCCGGGGACTGGACGACCATCGGGGCCCACGCCGACAAAGATGGCATAAATTTCTCACTGTTTTCGGCTCATGCCGAGCGCGTGGAACTTTGCCTCTTTGATGATGCAGGCGAAATGGAAACGGCCCGGATGACGCTGCCTGAATTCACCAATGAGATTTGGCATGGCTATGTCCCCGGCCTCCAACCCGGGACCCTCTACGGCTATCGGGTCCACGGCCGCTACGATCCCAAAAATGGGCATCGTTTTAACCCAAACAAATTGCTTTTAGATCCCTATGCCCGGGAGATCGTCGGCGATGTGAAGTGGAGCGCTGCCCATTTTGGCTATGATATCAATGACTCCGAAAAGGATCTGTCCTTCAGTGAGGCAGATAGCGCAGCCGACACGCCCAAGTGTCGCGTTATCGGCGAAGATCCATACGATTGGTCTAAGGATGTTCGACCTTCGGTTTCGTGGCACCAAACCATTTTTTATGAAACCCATGTCAAAGGTTTCACGCAGCTACATCCGGCCATACCGGAAAAACTTCGTGGAACTTTCGAAGGACTTGGACACGAAGCAATCGTGAACTATCTGAAAAGCCTTGGAATAACATCTGTGGAGTTGCTGCCGATCCATTTCTTTCCCGATGACAGCCATCTATTGGAAAAAGGGCTTAAGAACTATTGGGGGTACAACACGCTTGGTTTCTTTGCGCTGGCCTCGCGCTATTATGGTCCTAGGGGCATGGATGGATTCCGGGACATGGTCCGAGCTCTCCATGACGGTGGCATCGAAGTTATCCTGGACGTCGTTTACAATCATACGGCCGAGGGAAATGAGCTGGGACCTACGCTCTCTTTTAAAGGCATCGACAATTTCTCCTATTACAGGACAACACCCGATGAACCACGTTACTATATAAACGATACCGGAACAGGCAATACGGTCAATACGTCTCATCCCAGGGTACTCCAGATGGTGACCGACTCGCTGCGCTATTGGGTCGAAAACATGCACGTTGACGGATTTCGCTTCGACCTCGGGACAATTTTGGGACGGGAACCGGATGGGTTTGATCAGCGCGGGGGATTCTTTGACGCCGTTAATCAGGACCCGGTTCTTTCCAAGGTCAAGCTGATTGGCGAACCCTGGGATATCGGTCCCGGTGGCTACCAGGTTGGAGGCTTCCCGCCGGGTTGGGCCGAATGGAACGACAAATACCGCGACACAGTAAGAGACTTCTGGAAGGACACCGACAATTCCGCACCGGACTTCGCTGCAAGATTTCTGGGATCCGCCGATGTCTACGACCTGCGGGGCCGGCGACCTTGGTCCAGCGTCAACTTCATCGCGGCCCATGATGGCTTCACGCTCAACGATCTGGTTTCTTATAACGACAAACACAACGAAGATAACGATGAGGACAATAAGGACGGCCACGGTGACAATCGTAGCAACAATTATGGTGTTGAAGGTCCGACAGACGATGCCAATGTCAACGCGATTCGCGAACGGCAAAAGCGCAACTTTTTAGCCTCGTTGTTCCTTTCGCATGGTACGCCGATGTTACTTGCGGGGGACGAGTTTGGACGGAGCCAAATGGGCAATAATAACGGATATTGCCAAGACAACGAAATGAGCTGGGTTCATTGGGAGGGCTTGCCGGCTACCGCCGCGCAGTTGGGCGAATTCACTCGTAAGATTATTGACATCCGCAAGAAACAGCCAATGTTTCGTCGTGAAAACTGGCGCGATGGTCATGTTATAAACTGGCTTAATGCGGGTGGTGGGGAACAGACTGCAGAACATTGGCAGGATGGTGGCGGAACCACGATCGGAGTGCACTTGACGTGTGAGAATCCCGCTCCTGGCCAGTGGCATAGCGCGGTCGTACTCTTTAATCCGCACGAGGCCGAAGTGCCGTTCGAAATGCCGGCTCCCCCAACCGGCAACAGTTGGCGACAAGAACTTAACACGGCCAATTCCAACTTCGATGAACATGCTGAGCACGGTGGCGGAATTTTCGAAATTGCCGGCAGAAGCTTCGTTCTCTTCAGCTCAAGTCAGTGATGAGCCATTGGTGGATACTTCGCCGTTGCGGGCGTTGCAAAGACAGAGTTCCAGGCTGCTTGACCGGGATATGGAACGTCTGCAAAGCATGTGCATTTATGCGGCAAATGCGCGTACTCTCTTGGAAGCCTATGA
This sequence comes from Candidatus Phyllobacterium onerii, assembly GCF_028331445.1. Lineage (GTDB taxonomy): Bacteria > Pseudomonadota > Alphaproteobacteria > Rhizobiales > Rhizobiaceae > Phyllobacterium > Phyllobacterium onerii. The sequence goes on from NZ_JAQMHX010000002.1 coordinate 420,470, forward strand.
GCGAGGTTTTGTGGGTTCCTCTTGCGCATCCGGCGATATGCGGAATCATCGGCATGATCGTAATCGTTTGGGAGCGGACACGGAAAAGCTCGGCGCTCAAGCGACAAAGGGCAAGCGATCTCGCTTCTTAAAAAAGCGGGACGCGTCGGCAGCGATCGCTATATGTGGCTTGGTGGTTCAAAAACCGGAATTAGGTAGCAACTGCCACCAAACATAATAGTGTTCATTTGGACTACCCTGAAATCCCGTTGTTTCAGGAGTGATGAATGCGCTAGCCTTCCAAGAAAAGCTTATTTGCGCCTCCAAATCTCGTCGCTCGCTTCTCCGTCCAAACGCTCGTCCAACTGTGCGAAGGCCGCTTCATATAAGCTTTGGAGGGCATCGAGACGCTCATCTCCCAAGGATGCGAGTTCACGCATCCGCGCCCGCTTCGAGAATTTTCCCGACCCGCTGTGGAGGAAGCCGAATGCCAGTTCCTCGAGGCGGACTTCGATATCCATCGAGCGTTTGACGGACGCCTTGAAATGATCGTGTGCCTCCAGATAGCGGACTTCGCGCGGCAGGTCCTGCTCGATGGTCCGGATGACGCAATGCGCTAGAAACTCGGCCTGGATCGTCGCGTCGAAGTAGCGGTAGAAGTCGGCCGTATCGTTGTCGATGGCGACGTTGCCATCCGACGTAGGCCTCCACTTCACGAGAGGCAGGATGCGGGAGGAGTATGATTCGAGAGCGGACAGATAGGCATGGATCTCGTCATTCATCACGGACGAGACGGGAAAGATCATTCCTTTCGGGCTGAACCCGGACTGCGCCAAGACGTGATGGATCAGGTACCGATGCAGTCGCCCATTGCCGTCCATGAACGGGTGGATGAACACGAAGCCGAATGAGAGCGTGGCCGCGGCCACGATGGGCGGCATGTGCGCAGAGTCGAGCGCGTCGTCGTACGCGATCAGGCCCTCGACCAAGGACGGAACGTCGTCTGCACGTGCGCTGATGTGGCTTGGGATCGGCTCATGCGTCGATCGGTCATGGCGACCGATGAAGTTTTCCTCTTCCCTCAGGCCGAGTTTCACGGCACCGGCACCTTCGAGAACGATGCGCTGAAGTCGTTCCAGTTCCACCCTGCTGATCGGGTGTTTGCCCGCCTGCGAGACGGCCCGTCCCCATCGATGGAGCCGATCGTTGCTTGGCCTTTCTCCCTCGATCTCGAACGTCGATGTCGTGTCCTCCAGAAGAAGAAAAGCGGCGGCTCGGCGAAGGATGTCAGGCGATATTTGCGAGATGACTTCCGCCGCGCGATGCGACAGGTCAGCGGATGCAATGGCGTTCAGGCTATCGGTCTTACGGACGAGCGGACAGAATTCCCTGGTACCGGGAATGTTGTCCTTCACCCTGAATCGGCGGGAGGTTGTTCCGGTACCTGCGAACTGGAGGTCGGAGTCAATCACCTCGACATAGCGACCTCCGGCGGAGTCCGGCGCGTCGAGGCGCTCGTACAGGTGAGCGATCCGACGGGTGTACGCTCCAGATGGAGCATCGTTGAGAAGCTGCTGGATCGGCCCGGGACCTGTCGCCTGAAAAAGGGCGTTTCAACACCAGAAGGTCGACCCTTCGTATTTCAACGCGAACGTCAGGTGCCGACCAACGTTGCTTCCGGGGCGTGTCGCTGCGTGAAAATCCTCCACCCATCCTGCGTGTACTCACGGTTTCGGGGGGACGTGGCGGATCGTGTCCATGGGATGGTCACATCCAGACCGTATGCATCGATCAAGGCGACGTATCCCGCAGGAGTCGCCTCCTCCGGCAACCAATCATCGAAAAGTATTGTGCAAGGGCCAGAGAAGGTGGGTATCATGAAAAACATTCCCGCGCCAAGAAATTCGTACCTTTATAGCCTGGTCCTATGAAAACTGTCCACAGATGAGCAAATTTCAACGAATTCCGGGAAAAACGTTCCGGCCTTCCGCGAAATGTTCCAAATGTCATCCAATCGATGAAAAGCGTTACTTTTCAACTCCTAGAGCTAACTTGGTTGCAATCTCCCGAATGAACGCGCGAACATGTGGATGCCACTGCCTTTCGGTGTTTTGGAGTAGCAGACAAGCAAGAAGAGTGTCGGCATCGATTTGAATCGACGATGGCGTGTCAATGCACGCCAGATTGCCCTGTTTTTACCTTCATGCGACGTGCTCCCGTCTTACAGTGAGCTGCGCTACGTATAAATTCTTCCACGATCAAAAATACGCGTCTGAGCAATGCGACATCTTGGCCTATGCACACGATATGGCGGTGGCAATCCTTCCTTCAAACACACTCTCGTTCAATCGAAGGAGACTTGGACCTGAGGGACAATCATCAAGTTTTTTAAGGAAGGCATGCGTGACCCGAAGCGGCTTGCGATCGCAGCGACCGGTCAGCACCGCGTTTGGGACGCAATGTCCGGGGGCATGTGGACGCGGCTGGGTCTCGGGCAACATGCCCGTGCGGATGAACACGCATGTGAGGCCCGCCTCCAAAGTTCCCCGGGTGGGCTGGACGAAGGTTCTAATCATACCGTCTCCCCAGTGTTTCGACTGATAGTGCACGGAATTCTATGCAGAAGGGCGGGCCCGGCTTTAGGCGCACAGCAACCGTCGTCAAAGCCTAAGGTGTTCTGCTTATCAGAACCCGTAAGCGAGGCTCGAAGGCCTATGAAACCTTCGAGCCTCTGTTGCCAGGTTCGTATCAATGCCTGCCGGACAACCGATCTCCAACTCGTGCTACAAGCGTTAGTTCCCGTCAATATTGTAAATATCGCCACATCGTTGACTATTGTGGTGCTTAACTATCGCTTTGCCGTCTCTGCGTCAGTCGATTCCCGCTTCAGGAACGTTCGCGTAACTTCGCCAGCGTGATCGGCCAGCCATTGGGCCATGGACTCTTCTTCTGTCAAAATCTCTTCGCAAATTTGATGTGTCTGGGCGTCGCCGACAAAGCTGGCTGCCTCAGCAAGCATTGTATAACTGGCGATTTCCATATGCTCGAACGTATAACTCGCCATCGTGCCTTTCACGACCTCATCGCTGACGAATATCCCGCTCAACGATTGTCCTAATGCAGTAAGCTTAGCCCCTGCATCCTTCATACCTGAGGTGGCAGTATTTCGACGCTCAAGACAACTTCGAATCATTTGCGCATGCCGCTCGGTTTCGGCTATATGTTCATTAATGCGCTCGCGAAGTTCCGGATAGTTTTCCAGACGGCTATGTTGACCCTTGAGCATAGTAAGCGCTTGCTCTTCCATAGCGTGCGCATCACGCAGCCAATCATTCAGCATTTTATCTGCAGCAGTCATTAAATCTTCTCCATCCAAAATCCGCTAACACAGCTGGGTGAAGATTGTTCCCCTGCTTTGCACAGGAGAGGTTTGACCTTCGGAGTGATGTCACATCGTGGAAATGAGTGGCCCGGCCGACCGGAACGCAAAATACCGACGGCCGAGCCTATCAGGCCTGACGTGAAAAAGAAGCGCCACTTCTTCCTCAGACCTTTTGCTGAAACGGGGGTTCAGCGGTGGCAAAACATTTAAGTCAAGGAGAGGTTCCCTCTCTGTCCGGTACTGGACGAAGGTAAAAGGTAACCCCGGCTGATGATGAAAAACGACCAAGCCTCTGCTTATGCTTCTCAGATTTGCATCACAACCATACGCCCAATAACAACTAAGAAAAATGGCCATGGACAGAGCGCCGTTCTACGCGGCGGCTTCAGGCTCATTGTCAGCCATTGAGTTCACTGACATGCTTTTAACGACCTAATGTCACGAACGTTTAGGCATCGGATACGTCAATTATGATCAATTGTTGCGGCAAAAACGACTTTCAGCAAAGTGAACCATGACGATTTTTTCGGTTAGACATTCGACGGTCTATCGCTATGTGCGACCAGTTGCCTTCGGTGAGCACCGCTTGATGTTTCGTCCGCGAGACAGTTTTGACCAGCGCCTTTTGGAGGCAACATTGGTTGTCGAACCAACGCCAAAACAAATACGCTGGATTCACGACGTCTTCGGCAATTGTGTCGCGCTCATCGACGTCACTGCAACTGCGTCGGAGTTAAGCTTTCAAAGCCACATTCGCCTCGACCATACGCCGGACGCGGGGCTTGATCTGCAGATTGATGAAAAGGCGCTCAGCTATCCCTTCGCTTATGCGAACGATGAGATTGCTGATCTGGAGCACACAATTGAGCGTCACTATCCCGATCGTGACGATGAAGTCGGCCGCTGGGGCAGACAGTTCGTTCGCGTCGGCCATCCGACGGAAACGGGCCACCTGCTCATGACGCTCTGCTTCGCAATTCATGAGAGCTTCGTGTATGAGCGTCGCGCAGCGCGGGGAACGCAGTCCCCTGTTCAGACTTTGCAGTTACGGCGGGGCACCTGCCGGGACTTTGCCGTGCTGATGATGGAGGCAGCCCGTTCATTGGGTTTGGCGGCGCGCTTTGTCACTGGGTATATTTACGTGCCAAGTCGCGATGGCTCGATAACTCGCGGCGGCGGATCGACTCACGCGTGGTGCCAGATCTATCTTCCGGGAGCCGGATGGGTGGAATTCGATCCAACGAATGGGATAGTCGGAAACAGGGATTTGATCCGGGTGGCTGTCGCCCGTGAGCCGCGGCAAGCCATTCCACTGACCGGAAGCTACGACGGTGACGCCTCCGACTATGATGGAATGTCGGTGCAGGTGAATGTCACAACAGAGGAGACGATGCCATGATTGAAGATTTGTAGGGAACCCATAGTGGCTCCTTGACGTTGCCGCATGATTGTCAACAAGGCAGTCGGATATCAATCAAGGAGAGACGATGAAGATACGCGCCGGGTTCACTTTGGGATACGGGTGCCCACAGCCGACAGCGATGTTGCTGGTTGGCACGGCAACGGGCGCGGTCCGTCGAGCGCCGAAGGCAGCAGTCCGCTAGAATGACCCCGTAATTCTTCTGCATTCCTCGTAGCATGAGGGAAATACCGGCAGCGGTTTGCTTGCCGGGACACGAGAAGAAAGGCGGGACCATGATCCCGCCTCGTTGCTGTTCTGGTATTCGGCTGGGACGGCTTACCCTGCGCTCAATTGCTCGGCAGACATCTTGCCGGATCTGTTATCGCGCACCATTTCGTAGGTGATCTTCTGCCCGTCGTTCAAACTGCGCATTCCGGCGCGCTCGACGGCAGAAATATGGACGAAGACATCAGCGCCGCCATCGTCGGGCTGGATGAAACCGAAACCCTTGGTTGCGTTGAACCATTTCACAGTACCTGTTGCCACGATGAATCCTCCCGCTAGCAAGTTCGAACAGTATCGTTATCGTTCGACGCATCCTGTATCAAGCCTTAGAGCCGGAAAGTATGATCTTGCAGTCCCTCCTCTACTTGAAATCCTGTCTCTTCACCTTCGTAACGCAAATCTCATAGGTACATTCCCAACTCATTCCACAGATCATCTCTATGTGGGTTCCACCGCGAATGGCGTGTTCATCGGTCAGGGGGCCGATTCACCGAGCGTATCGGCGACCACAGCTCCGCGCTGACCATGGGAAGCGGCTCTGCCGTGGCGCTGTCGATTGAAGTTTGATGCTCCAATTCAGCGTTCAGTTCTGCGCCGAGGATGAGATGAGGATAATCAAAAAATCCACGTCCACATCATCAGACCGGCTACTGCGCCCAGCGCGCCGTAGGTAGCGTTGTAGTCGGCGAAGTTGGCGAGATAGAAGGTGAAAGTTGCCGACGCAACAATCCAGATCAACGTTGAAAGAACGGCTTCCCACAAAGCCTGCGTCACTTTGACTGGCGGGATTTAATCGGATGGGTTACATTCTACAATAAAGTGGTTCCGGACAACCAGGGATTTTGGCAAATCGACGCATGCTGCATCCACTGAAAGTTGAGCCGGCGCTTCGTTGAATTCATCCTTTGTCCTGAAAAAAGCCGGGAAGTGTCCCAGGTTCGATTTTGGCGGCGCAATATATTTCGCGAAGCAAGGCGACTGACCAAGGCATTGCGATTCGGACGTCTTCTTCAAATAAGCCGGCGGATATGGACCAGCCCGTAGAAAAAGTCTTCATGCGACGTCCGGGAGGCCGCCGATCAACTTGTCAAGCGTGACAGGATAGTGCCGGACCCTCACCTCCGTCGCGTTATAGATGGCATTGGCGATGGCGGCCGAAACACCGCATAAACCCAGTTCGGCAATCCCCTTCGCCTTCATAGGCGACGACATCGGATCGGTCTCGTCCATGAAGATCACCTCCTGGTGCGGGATATCGGCATGCACTGCCACCTCGTAGCCGGCGAGATCGTGGTTGACGAAAAAGCCGCGGCGGGTATCTACGGCAAGCTCTTCGGACAAGGCCCCGCCCGCACCCATGGTCATCGCGCCGATCACCTGGCTGCGGGCCGTAATCGGATTGAGGATGCGTCCAGCCGCGCAAACCGCCAGCATGCGGCGGATACGGCTCTCTCCGGTCGCGGCATCGACGCCGACTTCGACGAAGTGCGCGCCGAAGGTCGACTGCTGGTGCGTCTCTGACAGGTCGCCCCATTTGATGGTGTCCTCGCCGACGAGACCGTCTGGGCCCGCGGCTTCGGCGAGCGGCACCGACCTGTTGCCCGAGCGGACTTCGCCGTCTTCGAAGAGAACGTCCTCGGAGTTGAAGCCAAGCTTCTGTGCGACAGCCTCCCGCAGCTTGACACAGGCCGCATAGACGCCTGCCGTGGAACAGTTTGCGCCGAACTGCCCGCCAGACCCAGAAGATACCGGGAAACGCGAGTCACCAAGTTGGACGCTGACCTTGTCGATGGTCACGCCAAGCATTTCCGCCGCGGTCTGCGCGATGATGGTGTAGCTCCCTGTTCCGATGTCGGTCATGTCGGTCTCGACGCTGACCACTCCTTCCGCGTCGAGCCGCACGCGTGCGCCCGAAGGAACAAGCAGGTTGTTCCTGAACGCCGCGGCGACGCCTGTGCCGATCAGCCAGTTGCCGTCGCGCTGCAAGCCGGGTCTGCCGCGTCCGTTCCACCCGAAGCGTTCCGCGCCGAGCTTGAGACAGCCGACAAGGTCGCGGTGAGAGAAGGGCCGCTCCGGCTTTTCAGGATCGACCTGGGTGTCGTTGATGATGCGGAATTCGACCGGATCGATGCCGAGCTTCTCCGCCACTTCGTCCATGGCAATTTCAAGGGCCATCATGCCGGGCGCCTCACCCGGAGCTCGCATGGCATTGCCCTCCGGAAGATCGAGCGTCGCAAGGCGCATTGCGGTCATGCGGTTTGCTCCGGCATAAAGCAGCCGCGTCTGCATGACGGCAGTCTCGGGCTGTCCGCCGGGAAGGTCGCCCGACCAGCTCTCATGCGCGATCGCGGTGATCCTGCCGTCGCGTTCGGCACCGATGCGCAGGCGCTGAACTGTCGCCGGTCGGTGCGTCGTGTTGTTCATCAGGAACGGGCGGGGCAGTGCCACTTTGACCGGCCGGCCGGCGGCACGGGCGGCAAATGCCGCCAGTACGGCATCGGAGCGCAGGAACAGCTTGCTGCCGAAGCCGCCTCCGATGAACGGCGACATCAGGTGAATCTTCTCCTTATCGATGCCGAGGGTCGTCGCAAGGTCGGTCCGCCACCAGTCAATCATCTGGCTTGAGGTCCAGACCGTCAGCTCGTCTCCGTCCCAGGCGGCGATGGAGGCATGCGGCTCCATCATCGCGTGCGACTGATCGGGCGTGGTGTAGGTTTGGTCAAGCGTGACTGGCGCTGACTTGAAGGCGGCCTCGAAATCCCCCGCGCCTGAGTCCGGATCGCCGGATTCCAATTCTGGCTTGACCGCGGTTTGCATCGCCTGCGCAAGGTCGAACACGCCGGGCTCCTCAGTATAGTCGACCTTTACGAGCGCGGCAGCGGCACGCGCCTGTTCAAACGTCTCTGCCACGACAACTGCGATCGCCTGATGATAATGCTGCACCTCGTTGCCGCCGAACAGTTTCGCGGTGTTGAACTTGCCTTTCTTCCGATCACCGACTTCGGGCGCGGTAACAACAGCGATCACGCCTGCGGCCGCCCTGGCGCCGGAGACGTCCATCGACTTGATGCGGCCCTTCGCGATGGCGGCGCCTACCGGATATCCGTAGGCGCACTGTACTTTGGGATCATGCCATTCATAGGCGTAGATCGCCCGGCCGGTCACCTTTAGCGGACCGTCAATGCGGGGGATTGGCTGGCCGACCACTTTGAGGCGATCGATGGGATTTGTGGTGACTGGTGTATCGAACTGCATGGCTTACCCCTTGGCTTCCGCGATGACAGCGCTGAGTGTGCGCTCGACGAGAGCAACCTTGAACCGGTTCTGATCGGTGGGACGCGCGTCCGACAAAAGAACGCTGGACGCCGCTCTTGCGCCCTTGGGCAGTTCGGCGTCCGCAGTTTCCATGCGCCACGGCTTGTGCGCGATACCGCCGACGGCGACACGGCCGGTCCCGTCGGACTGGATAACCGCTCCGACGGAAACGAGGGCGAAGGCGTAGGATGCGCGGTCGCGGACCTTGCGGTAGATATGCTTGCCGCCGATCGGGGGCGGCAGCATGGCGGCGGTGACGAACTCGCCCTTTTCAAGAACAGTATCGCGCTCAGGCGTGTCACCTGGCAAGCGGTGAAAGTCGGCGATCGGGATAGAGCGCCGGACGCCGTCAGCATTCACCGTTTCTATTACAGCGTCGAGCGTTCGCATGGCGATGGCCATGTCGCTCGGATGGGTGGCGATACAGGATTCGCTCGTGCCGACGACGGCGTGCTGGCGTGTGATCCCGCCGATCGCGGAACATCCGCTCCCCGGCTGGCGCTTGTTGCACGGCTGGTTGGTGTCGTAGAAGTACGGACAGCGCGTGCGTTGCAGGAGGTTGCCTGCGGTCGTCGCCTTGTTGCGCAACTGGCCGGAGGCTCCCGCCACGAGCGCGCGCGACAGAAGACCATAATCGCGGCGGATCCTCTCGTCGGCGGCAAGATCGGTGTTACGCACCAGGGCGCCGATGCGGACGCCACCCTCTGGGGTCGGTTCGATCTTATCCAGACCAAGACCGTTAACATCGATCAGATGGGTCGGCGTTTCGATCTCGAGCTTCATGAGATCGAGAATATTGGTGCCCCCTGCGATGAACTTTGCCTCGGGATTGGCCTCCGCCGCCTTTGTGGCTGCCTCAATCGAAGCTGCGCGCTCGTAAGTGAAGGCTTTCATGCTTTCCTCCCCGAGACTTCTGCAACGGCATCGATTATGTTTGAATAGGCGCCGCAGCGGCAGATGTTGCCGCTCATGCGTTCTCTTAACTCCCCGGGGGTAGCCTCAGCTTGCGCCGTTAGGTCGCCGGTGACGTGACTGGGGATGTTCGACTTGATTTCTTCCAGCACCGCGACCGCGGAACAGATCTGTCCAGGCGTGCAGTAGCCACATTGGAAACCATCGTGTTTAACGAAGGCAGCTTGCATGGGATGTAAATTTCCGGGTTCGCCGAGGCCTTCGATCGTCGTGATCTCGTTATGCTCATGCATCACAGCGAGTGTCAGACACGAATTGATGCGTCTGCCGTCGACCATCACGGTGCACGCACCACACTGACCATGGTCGCACCCTTTTTTCGTTCCAGTCAGATGCAGGTGCTCGCGCAGCAGATCCAGCAGCGTGGTGCGATTGTCCACCTCGAGACTATGTCCCTTTCCATTGACAATCAATGATACTTTCGTGGTTCTGGTCATGTCATTCCCTGATGATTGAGCTGGCTCAGAAATTGATACGGGCCCACACAAGCGCGATGCTTGCTGCGGACGAGATAAGCAGATCACGCCGGGACATGACAAGTTGATGAGTGCCTCGCATGTCTAGCTCCAGTCCATTGAAGTCGCTCGCGACGGTCGCGCTAGAGCATGTGGCCGTCAAATTTGTTCACAAGCAGCCCGCAATTCGATACCGCCCGGGCAATTTTTGTCCTACCAACTCTGGTTGTTGTACCAGTCGTCGATCTCGCGCCTGGCCTCGTCCTTTGCCTTGCCGTATCGCTCCTGGATTTTGCCTTCCAGCTGGTCACGCTTTCCGGCGATGACGTCAAGGTCATCGTCGGTCAACCGGCCCCACTGTTCCTTGATCTTGCCCTTCACCTGCATCCAATTTCCTTCCACGCGATCCCAGTCCATGACAGATCTCCTTGTTGGCTGGAGTGAAACGCGCCAGCCAGTTGCGTGTTCCAAAGGCATGGCAGCAACGCCGTGCACAAGCCAGCGAAAGAAAATCCTTGGCCGATGGAACGCCTTCTTCTCCGGAGGATTAAAGAGAGCTATCACCAAGCCCTGGGAGAAACCCCATGACCTCTTTGGAGCAGGCTATCTCAATTGCTGCCAGCGCCCATGCTGGTTACCTCGCCGACGATGAAGAACCGTATATCTTCCACCCTTTGCGGGTGATGCTCGCCTTGGATGCAGAGGATGAAAGGATCGTCGGTATCCTGCATGATGTCGTCGAGAAAACGCCGTGGACGCTTGACAACTTGCGTTCGGAAGGACTTCCCGGTCATATCCTGGAAGCAATCGATTCAGTCAGCCGTCGCCAGGGTGAAGAGTATTTCGACTTTGTCTTGCGCACGCGAGAAAACAGCCTTGGACGCCGCGTTAAAATCGCCGACCTGAAAGACAATATCGAGAAGGTCAGGTCACACCTGGAGGATCCTGGAGCGCGGGAGAAGCTGGCCAAGTATGAAGAGGCATTGGCGCGACTTTCGTGAATTGATGCATGCCCGCACCGGAGAAGCGATCCCCAAAGGCTGCCGTTATCGCCTGTCCTGCATCAGTTGCGTCGCTACGGCCAGCGCGAGGCAAAGCAGACCGAGGGTCAGCGAAAATCCCTGGATGCCGACCAGTTCCATAACCGCGCCGGTGACCGGCGGGCCGGCGATGCCGCCGACACCCCAAACCATGGCGAAAGCCGCATTGCCGGCCATCAGCATCGGCCCGGAAAAGCGTTCGCCCAGTTCGATCAGAGCCATGGTGTAAATGCCGAACGATACTGCGCCCCAAACGAACGCCACTGGCCAGACAAACACCGAGTTGAATGACAGCGGCAACAACAGACAGCCAAGTACTGTCGTTAGCGCGCAGAACATCAGCGCCCTGTTCGAGCCCTGCGTTTCGGCCAGCATGCCGAGTGGTATCTGCAGCGCAATATTGCCGGCGGCGAAGACAGCCAGCAGCGTTGATATCCTGGCTTCCGGACTACCGTAGCCTTGGCCATAGGCCGACATCAGTGCCAGCGTTACCTGCTCGAACGCGGCAGCGGTAAACACCGCAAACAGAAGCAGCGGTGCCTGCGGCACGAAACGCCTGACGGAAGCCTGCTGCGCATGGCCATTGTTGAATTTGGGCAGTTTCGGCAGCACCCTGAGCAGGCAAAGCCCGCACAAAACGAAAGCCGTGATGCCGACCAGGAAAGGCGGCCAGCCGTGCGTTCCAACGACGGTCAGGGTGAGCGGCCCCAATGCAAAGCCGGCGGAAATCACCGACGTATAAACGCCCATGATACGGCCGCGCTGTGCCGGCGGAGTCAGAGCAATCATCCAGGTTTCGCTGATCACGTAGAGCGGATTGACCGCAAAGCCGAGCAGAAAGCGGAGCGGAAACCAGACAAGGACATTCTGCTGCCAGCCGATAACAGCGAGCAGCACAGCTGCCAGGCCGGCGCAGGACAGCGCGGTTCGCCCTGCCCCGAAATGTCGTGAGAGCCATGGGATGAGCGGCGCCGACAGAATAAACCCAAGCGGCGTCATCGCCGCCGACAAGCCGATTAGACCGGGCGACATGCCTTGCCGCTGCAGGATAAAACTGAGCAGAGGATAACTCAGCCCTTGCGCGATAGCGAAGACAGAAACCGTCGCTATTATGCCTGCCAGCGCTGCCCATGGTTTCGCGTTCGATTGAATCTGCAACTCTTCATTTGCCATGGGTTTGCTCCAAAACGCTTGGCCGGACAACGCTCGGCTCTGTTTTAGCACTCGCTTCACGACCATCGAGCTAACTTGAGGAACTGCCGAGATTGGCAAATTCAGGTTGTCGCGCAGCCCGGACACCCTCGCCTGTTTCTTCGAAATCCTTATGCCAACTTCAACGAGCCGATCCAATTCTGCAATCGCGATGATGTAGCCGCTATCGATGCAATTCGGCGATCGACGTAAATGGCTATGAGGGGTTTAAGCCTACGATTTTAGCTGCGTCAATGAGTGCATTTGTAAGACATCAATTCCAATCCCACATTGGGTTCAGTCAGCGCGGTTCTCCTCCCACCTATCCGCGCTGGCTGCTCCCCTTTTGGAGGTTTTCAACCTTCACAATTAAAGCCGGGCTTTTTAGTCCGGCTCTTTTTTGCCTGGTGCTCCAGATCATCCTTCCGATGTGATACGTGACGCCAACTGTCAAATCCATAGCGCCAAAGGGATGACGCCGGACGCACGTTATCTTACTCGCCTGAGGCATGCGCCCCCGTGTCCAGATCAGCTGATCCAAAGTGCGCCCACCTTTCGAGTACAAGCTGGTTTGAGGGTTAAAAACATGACACGGCCAGCGGCAAAATTGCCGGTCGCGCTGCGGCTGGCAGCGCGATTGACATGGGGCTATTTCCTCGGCAAGGATTGCGCAGTTTCCCGGCGAGCTTAGGTGGAGGGCCCGATCGTGGCGAGCTACCTGGTTCAAGGCGGTTGCCGCCCCTCCCCTGAAACCCGTCCCGCTGCTGTCGAGTGACCGCTCTCCCGGTGGCGGTTTTTTTACGCAATGGTTCCCTAACTTGCCGAGCCGGCGGTCATATCGCATAGGCGGCCAGGAGCCTACCCCAGATGCTGGGTGCTCATCGCCGCTGCGGCCAAGCCCGCCAGGCGGCTCTTTCGCAATCCTTTAACCGGTGTATGGGATATTGGCGCGATGGTAGCGTTTACGCGAAATTCGGCAGCAGCCCGTATTGATAAAGACCTTGGCGCAAAGCTGAGAGCCGCCCGCTTGGCCGCTGGCCTCAGCCAAATCGACCTCGGCGCATCCATGGGCATTTCAGGCACGCAAATCCAGAAGTACGAGAGCGGCAGCAACCGCATGGCCGTCTCAATGATGATCGCGTTGTGCCATGTACTCAAGCTTGACCCGATGGCATTCCTTGCGGATTACTTCCCTCAGCGCTGACAGCAGTGCCAAGGCGCGGGCGACGACTTGAAATTCATGACGCTCGTGGGCATTAACGCTGTCACTTACCCGCAGTACCGGATTCCGTCATCAGGTCGGGTCACTGCACCAGAAGCCGCTGGCAACGATCGTGGCACCAAGTGGTTTCCGGCAGCATCCAAGGTAGCAGTGCGATGAAAAAGTCTTGCTCGCAGCAGCGCTTGTCGCCGCAGCCGCAATTCCTGCCCGTCGCCAAATCGCAACATGGAAGCAACCAGGTTTTGGACAGTTTCGGGCGAGCTTGAGCGACCATCTCGTTTCGTACATTTTTCTAGCAATTGGCATTATCTAAGCTTAGGACAGAAGAATGACTTTCGAGGAACCAGCACTCAATAGCGTCGGCATTGAACCAAAAGATGGAAAATGGTTCGTGACAGTGCACGAAAGCGGGCAAGTTAAGCAGCGCCCCTTTGGTACGGAGGGAGCCGCGAAGGAGTTCGCCAAACAGGAAGAAAGACGCCTGGGCATTGTCAGGAGATAGCCTTCCGGACTTCGCGTACTGCTGTTTGACGGCACCCAGAAGCCGTCTGCCGCACGAATGTCCTCAAGCTGATTTGAACGATCACGCCAGGATGAAACGCGACACATTCGTCACATATGGCGTCCGGCATAGACCAGGCAAGTAACGTCTGGCACTGTGCAGAAGAATCCGCAGCACTGCTGGTTCGTATTTTACGGCCGGGCGCATGCCCTGTCAGCCTCTCGGCAGCGCAATCTCGATGTCCAGAGCCACGACGAGCACGGCAAGTAGCAGCAGCATCGCCAGCGCGGCTACACCGACCGTCAAATTTAAATGTCCTCCAACGGGAGCCATTGTTGTCTCCATGCGTTGACAATGCGTTAAGGAATGCGACAGATTTGTGATGGTTTTGTGACATGTCAAGTGCATGCAAATCAGGTGATCGATGAGTGTCCGGCTCACCAATGTGGCCAATAGCGAAATTCCGTTAAGAGCGCGCACGCTTGTGAGGCCGGGCTGGGTGTATGTGCTGGCCTGTGCAGTTTCGGCGGTACTGCTCGGTGCAGGTTTTATGCAGGATCTGCTACTCTATTCTGGTGCCAAGCCGGACCTTTCCAACAAGATATGGCTGCTCGACGTCGACTCGGAGGACAGCGCGTTCACTTGGCTATCTGTGGTGGTAGCGTTTTCCGCCGCATGGCTGCTTTTTCTGGCAAGCCGGGACGCAGCCATGCGCGGCAGCAGGTTCAAATATCACTGGTATGCGCTCACAGGACTTTTTCTGTTGCTTTCGTTCGACGAATTCGCCGGCATTCATGAAAAGATTTCTGCCGCTTTGTCCGGAAGGATGGAGCACACTGGCCTGATGTATTTCGCCTGGGCGGCGCCAGCCGGTATCGTCAGCCTGATCGGTCTTGCGGCCTTTATTCCCTTCATCAGGTCGTTTCCGTTGACGCTCGCGGGGCTCCTCGTGCTTTCAGCCCTGATCTTCCTTAGTGGCGCCGTCGGATTCGAGATGATTGGCGGCAGCGTTGCTGAAGTTGAAGGGATTGAATCATTTCGGTACCGAATATTGACGAACATCGAGGAAGGTCTGGAAATGGCCGGGATACTGGTCTTCATCTATGTGTTGTTGTGCCATCTGAAACGTTCGGGAGCAACACTCCAACCCAGCGCCTGATTTCCAAATTCTGCCGGATGCCGAATTGAACAACTTGGCAGCTTTGTTGATAAAATTGGCCCCGCCCACTCAATTGGCCGCAAAAGTCGCCCTGGCATCACAACGGCAATGGATGCCTCTCCGGGGCACGGGACGGGATCGTCATTGTTGAATTGCTTGCTACCAAGACGCAGAAATGAAAAGGCGAGGAAAATGCTTAAGTTCGTCTCCGCCGAAGGGCAGCCAGTTTACGTGAACCCGCATAGAATTGTGCGGCCCAGAAATATCCTGACGCGCAACGCCCAACCATTCGCAGTTGCAACGCAGTGGCGCGACGCGGTCGAACCGATTTCATCATTATATAAACGGCTTATTCAACCTCATTCGCTTCATCGCCGTGCGCATCGACAATAGACGTGGAAAGCGCTTTGCGTGGCACCGATCGTCTTGACGCCGATGAATGGACACAGGTCAGCGCTCGCGTTCCCATCCGCTAAAGAGATGGAGTTTCCGCTCGCTTTGCGAACCAAGTGATCTAGCTGGATCCTGCGATAAGTTCGCGCCGCTGACCCGTGCGAAGATAGCAAGGAGCTTGGCCATTTTTCGTCAAGGCTAGCGTTCACCTCTCCTTCCTCCAGTACCGGACAGAAGGGAGCCGTCCCGACAATTCAAGTGTTTTGCAACCGCCCCCGTTTCAGCAAAAGGTCTGAGGAAGACGTTGCGTCTCTTTTTCGCGCCAGGCCGGATGGGCCCGGCTGGTATTTGCGTTCCGGTCGGCGGCGCTCTCGACGTCCGGTCTTCGAGCGCAAGGCGGTTGAGTTCATACAAGAAATCCGCGCGGGGATAGCGTGAGCAGGCTGCTTAACCGGACACGGGAGTGCACCCGTGTGGATGCACCCCGCGGACAGTGACCGAGGTCAGTTTTCGCTGCCGATGGCGATACGCTTGGCCTTGGCCTGGGCTTTTTCGGTCTTCGGCAGTGTTATAGTCAGAAGACCGTTTTTGAAGGCTGCGGCGACTTTGTTCTCGTCGACCGCCCGCCCCAAGCCGATGCGCCGCTCGAACCGCCCGTAATAGCGCTCACTGAACTGCCTGTCCTTGTCTTCAGTTTCTGATTTCTTTTCGCCGCGAAGCGTCAGAATACCGTCCACCAGGACAACCTCGATGTCTTGTTCTTCAAGACCCGGCACCTCGGCCGTAAACTGGATTTCCTTGTCATTCTCCGAGAACTCGACGCGCGGCCAAGTTCCGTTGCGCGCTGTCATTGGGTTGAACAGCGAGGCGTTGCCAAACCCTTGGGAAAACCTCGTCGAACAGCCGGTTGACGTTGCGGTGCAGTGACAGGAACGGATCCATGTCATCCTCGCGATAGACGCTCGGAACGTTATTGTTGCCCCGATTCCATGAAATAAGATCACGTACGCTCATAGTCTTGTCTCCTTTCGTGTTTCTCCTTTTTTTCTGCCAGAGGCACCGGCTTCCGGCGCCTGCTCGGGCTGCTTATTTGCCAATCAGGCGGCGACGCTGTTGCCCACCTGCTTGCGGGCAGGCTTCGTGCCGGGGTCGGCATTGATGGCGATGCGGCGCGGCTTCATCTCCTCGGGAATTTCCTTCTTGAGATCGACCACGAGCAGACCGTTTTCCAGTCGCGCACCGGTAACGCTCACATGGTCAGCGAGTTCGAAGCGGTGCGTGAATGGCCGTAGGGCCAGGCCGTGATGGAGATATTGGACTTCCTCGCCGTTCGACTTCGCGCCATTGACCACAAGCATATTCGGCTCGTGGGTGATCGATAGCTCATCTTCGGCAAAGCCTGCCACGGCCGTGACAATGCGGTAGCTGTCTTCGCCGAGCTTGACGATGTCATAAGGCGGCCAGTTCTCGCTGCCTTGCAGATGACCGGACGAGGGAATATCCTGCTACGCAGTCTAATAAACGGCTGGAGCAATGTGCTGATCGAAGAAGAGATGGAAAATATCATCGAGTTCAGCGAAATCGGCGAATTCATTGATATACCTTATAAAAGTTATTCCCAAGGTATGGCGGCTCGTCTGCTTTTTCAATCGAAACAGCTGTGACGCAGGAAATTCTGCTTCTGGAATTCGTTTCGGCGCCGCCGATACCGCATGCAGAATATGTTGCAAGGCGCGGGCGTCATGGTCATCGCATCCCATAATCACGATCTGCTGAAGCAGGCGTGTAACAAGATCATGCACATTTAAGAAATCATCGTATTGCTGTTGACGGAAGGGTGGCTCTGCATGTATTTGGCTTTTTACGGTCGTGCTTGCCCATGTCCGACGCTCTTGCGGCCCCCTTGGCGGAATTGGTAGACGCGCCTGACTCAAAATCAGGTTCCGAAAGGAGTGCTGGTTCGATTCCGGCAGGGGGCACCAAAAGACACCAAAAATCCCACATCGCATTGATACTGCAACGATAATTCGTCCTCAGGGTACTGTTTGACGTACCAATTGAGGACCTACGATGCCACGCTGACATCTCAGACCTGTTCTACCAAGGAATAGGTCATCATCTCCAGTTCCGTGAGAGCCAGATCATGGTGGATATTCTCCTCAGGCTGAAAGCCATGGAGATTGTGGCGCTCCCCATCCACGATGCGATCTTGGTTCCTCAATCGAAGGCGGATATCGCTGAGCAGGTCATGCTGGACACATTCCTCCAACACACATCGGTGCCTGGAGTGGTTACCATTGAGGGAGGAGGCAGTGGCCTCTACTCCTCTTTAACTTTACCTGACACTCAGGTTACACCACAGGTATCCTTGGAAGCGTCCCTGACGGTTGCACTCACCGTCCAAGCCGACCTTCAGCCCGACAGCAAATCGGAATACCGGCGCGTACAGGTGGCCTACCGAGCTTCATGTGTACCCGCGATCAAGAGGACAGGTCCTTCGCCACCTCGGCAAGGATGTTGAGAGGGCGACCGAACTACTGCTCGCTCATCTTAAGGTGTAGGCTCATTCCCACGGTGAGCTAACCCCTGCCCCTTTCGACTTGTTACTGTTACGTACTTCCATCGACCCAATCCAGCGACTACCATCAGCTATCAGCGGAATTTCCTCGCACCTATCCTATCCAATATCGCAACTCTTAACGATGCAAACTTGGTGGACGTTGCCAGACACACGCTGAAGAGACCGCGCCAAAAAATTCATTCATTTATTGTTTACTAGCAATGGGAGGACGTATCTTGAAAATGGGATTATCCACTCTTGTCGCTGCTGTGCTTTTGGCTACGGCACCACTTGTCCACGGAGCGATAGCCGAAGAGGCCTTGAGCGAACAGGATGCGCACGCGATCGGTGTCGATGCCTATGTCTACTTGTACCCGTTGGTCACAATGGACGTGACCCGAAAGCAGGCGACCAATATCGAGGCAGGCAAGGTCTTCGGTCGAGGGCCCGCCAACGAATTCACCAATGTTCCGGAATTCCCACCAGCGGACTTTAAGGACGTCGTGCGGTCGAATTTCGATACGCTCTACTCCATCGCGTGGCTGGACATGACCAAGGAGCCGATGATTGTTTCTGTGCCGGACACGGACGGGCGCTATTATCTTCTGCCAATGCTCGACATGTGGACAGACGTATTTGCCTCGCCGGGCTGGCGGACCACGGGGACCGAAAAAGCCGACTTCGCCATCGTTCCTCCCGGATGGGAAGGAAAGGAATTGCCAGCCGGAACGCAGCGGATAGATGCGCCGACGCCTTTCGTCTGGGTCATCGGACGCACCAAGACTGACGGTCCGCCCGACTACGATGCGGTTCATAAGGTTCAAGCTGGTTACAAGGTAACGCCGCTGTCGCAATGGGGCAAGACGCCCGAGCCCGTCAAAGTGGCGATCGATGCGGCGGTCGACATGAAGACGCCGCCGAAAAAGACGGTTGACGGGATGACGGCAGGCGAATTCTTTGCCTATGCGGCAGAGCTTCTCAAGGACAATCCTCCTCACATTACCGATCAACCCATCGTGAGCCAGTTGAAGCGTATCGGCATTGAGCCCGGCAAGAGCTTCGATTTGGGCAAAGCCGACCCTGTTGTCGCCAAGGCGCTTGAGGGTACGCCAGCCGACGCACAGAAACTCATGGAATGGAAGTTGGCGACGTTGGCACGGGTCGCCAATTACTGGTCGATGAATACGGATACGATGGGCGTCTACGGCAACTACTATCTGAAACGTGCCATTGTCACTCAGCTTGGCCTTGGCGCAAACTTGCCTGACGATGCCATCTACCCGCTCAACCTCGGCGACGAAAAAGGCAACCCGCTCAGCGGGGCGAACAGCTACACCATTCATTTCGACAAGGAAACACTGCCGCCTGTCAGGGCGTTCTGGTCGATTACCCTTTATGATCCGGAGGGGTTTCAGGTCGGCAACAGCCTCAACCGTTTTGCAGTGAGTAGCTGGATGCCTTTCAAATACAACCCCGACGGTTCGCTTGATCTCTACCTCCAGAACAAGAGCCCAGGCGCGGAAAAGGAAGCCAATTGGCTCCCCGCACCAACGGGTGGTTTCAACCTGACCATGCGTCTTTACAGTCCGAAAATGGAAGCGCTGACAGGTCGATGGAATCCGCCACCTGTGACGATGGTCCCAGCACTCCAGAATGTGGTTGCGCAATAGCGCCATCGCTGCGGTAGTTGAGCTACGTGGCTGCGGCCCTTACAAGGTCTGCAGCTTCGTGAGGTTTTCCATCCAGCAAGTGCTGCCATCGCAAGTGGATGCACATTTCTTCGTTTAGATGGTTGGTCTAAGCTGTCACCCGCCTAGCGCTCAACTAGTTGATTTCATTTGGTAAAAATGGTTCACTTGGCATGTGGCGGAGAGAGCGGGACTGGACGACAATCGAGACGATTTGACGACATAAGGCATCCCAGCATGTGGTACGTTGGCATAGCTGGGGGCGGCCTAATGAATGATCTGAGGAAACCGGTGTGTATTGGAGCGCTCTGTCTGTCGGGGTGTGCCAGTGGCTACGAGCAACAGCCATATGCGGGGACGGGCGACCGTATCAATCCCGTACTATGTCAAGCACCTCAGTATCTTGGGGACTACCAAAGGGGCCTTTGTGCATCTCAGGGGGCCGTGGTCGCACAAGGTGCACCTCAAGCCCAACTGACCTATTTCGGACCCGGAACCACCTACAGCCCCGTTTACGGAAGTGGTGAGCTACAAGCCTCGCCTACCGCCAAGCTACCAGAGCAGTGCTGGAGTGTACCGGGGTAGCTCTGGAGGGTGTCAGTCTGGCAACTACTACGGTGCCACCAGCTGCATCACAGGTCTACCGAAGACCACGCATGTCAGCAGCTACTATCGAAAGAATGGGACGTTTGTGAACTCGTACTACCGAAGTCGGAGGTAGGGCTAAGCTTCTGCGAGGTCGTATCGGAAACTTTGAAGAAAGTTTAGTTGGGGTACTAATCTTTGGCTATTCAGGGTACTGTGCCGACTGTCAGACCTGTTTGGCAATATCCTGTAAGGTATTGCAGTGGTTGGTAACTTGTCGCTTTGACTGTCGGTTCGATTTTGGCACTAATGGACCGGCAGGGGCACCAACCAAAATTTTCGTCAGACTTTCGTCAACCGAATTGTCAGTGAGTTTTTTTCCCTCGTTTTGTTCTGGGACGAGCTTGTGCATTGCGCCGCCAGCGAGCTTCCGGCGATTGGCTTTTCTTGTGTAAAGCGCCGTCTGCTTTTTGGTGGTCCAGCCAAAAATTGCCATCAGTTTATCATCTGTCGCGCCGTTCTCGGCGGCGATAGTAGCGCCGGCTTTACGGAGGCCATGCGCCGAACACTGCGGCATCCCGGCCTGATCGCACCAATCGCGCATCTTGTTACCGAGGCCGTTGACAGTAAATGAAGCGTTCCATTCGCTGACCAAGAAGGTCGGATCACCGCAGGGGCTGGCATCGATCGTCTTGCTTAAGATGGGCAGAACGGGGATCTCAACCGATATCCCACAGGACCGATCGGTTTTCTTGGGGCGGATTACAAGCCATCCGTCCTGAATATGCTGTCTCCCGAGTACTGCCAAGTCACTAAGGCGGAGGCCGGTGAACATCGCGAGGTGAAGCATCAGGCGTGCTTTGGTGCCTTCCGGATGACATTCCTCGTACTGGCGAACCTCCTGCCTTGACCATGTGTGGATGCCATCCCCGGAGAACAGCGGCTTGATCTTGCTTGCCAGATTGACCGGCGCGATACCTGCGTCGATAGCCCATCTCATCGCGCAGCATCTGATTCTCAACCCGCAGGGTCTTGTTCTCCAATTCGAGGCTGTCGACTTTCGCGCGCAGACTTTGGTTCTCGGTCCGCAGGGCTTCGACTTCAGCTTCAAGCTTCTGCATCTTACCCACCAACCCACAACCAGCCGGCGCACGGCACCGAGCGCCAACGTCTCAACAGAATCAACGGATGGCAAATTCATGCCACTTTGAATCAGAATCCGCCCTGTTTGAAAATCTAGCTGCCCGGGCAATCACTGGTAGCGCCTTTCCGCCCCTTCATAAGCTCGCCCGGAATTGTCCAGGTATCGCCATCGACATGTTCAGTCCGCATCATCCTCAGTGGCGATGATCGCGCCCCGGTCAAAATCAGGAGGCGAAGCGCAAGATGGGTCACCGTCAAATCCTGCAACGAACTGTAAAATGCTGACAGAGCCTGCCAGCAAATCGAGGCGATGTGTTGAGCCTGGTGGCGGCTTTTGCCAAGGAGCTCTCTGGCTTTTGCCGTCGCCTTTCAGTTCGGCCTTTCTGGCCTCAAACGCTTCGATGGTAATTGAACGCAACGACGTATCGCGGTGTCTTGCCTCCAGTGAAAGTCTGCCACGCTCCTCGATGGGATCCCTTTCGGGTTGAAACGACATGAGATAAAAAATAAATAATTTCAACAAGTTATTGAGTTTTATGAAACTGGCTGAAACTTCCTGAAACACCTTTTCGGTGCTCTCCGCTGGCACGGGACGGGATTGTCGTTGTTGAATTGCTCGCTACCGAGGAAAATGCTCAAGTTCGTCTCCGCCGAAGGGCAGCCAGTTTACGTGAACCCGCATAGAATTGTGGCGGCCCAGAAATATCCTGACGCGCAACGCCCAACCATTCGCAGTTGCAACGCAGTGGCGCGACGCGGTCGAACCGATTTCATCATTATATAAACGGCTTATTCAACCTCATTCGCTTCATCGCCGTGCGCATCGACAATAGACGTGGAAAAGCGCTTTGGGTGGCTACCGATCGTCTTGACGCCGATGAATGGACACAAATCAGCGCTCGCGTTCCCATCTGCTAAAGAGATGGAGTTTCCGCTCGCTTTGTGAACCAAGTGATCTAGCTGGATCCTGCGATAAGTTCGCGCCGCTGACCCGTGCGAAGATAGCAAGGAGCTTGGCCATTTTTCGTCAAGGCTAGCGTTCACCTCTCCTTCCTCCAGTACCGGACAGAAGGGAGCCGTCCCGACAATTCAAGTGTTTTGCAACCGCCCCCGTTTCAGCAAAAGGTCTGAGGAAGACGTTGTGTTTCTTTTTCGCGCCAGGCCGGATGTACGAGGGCGCGCCAAGAAGCTGGCGCTCCCTGACATTTGCCGGCCCCGTCGTGGCGTCCGACAACAAGAATTTGGCATCGTATTTGCCTGCGTCAAGGGGGAGAAACAGCATCTTTGCATCACCGACTGTCTCCGCGATGGAACGCTCCGGGCTTGCGGACGTTATTTTTCCGACCTGACAAGATGATTTTGCCAAAGCGCCGACTGCTTCCAGTTGGCGATCACCGTCCGGGAGGGATCCATGGCTATAACACGTGGCGACGTCGTCGCCGTTCTCGGATCCGTCGACGATGCGTTGGTGGCAGAGATAATAGCAACCGGGGCGTCGCTGAGCGAACTCAGGGAGGCATTCGCTTGGCTGAACTCCGAGGAGGCGCTGATGAACGAAGGCCGACCACTTCCAGGCACCCACGTCGCTGCCCTCATCGATCTGATCGAGCCTCAGGATGATTTCGGATTGTAAGCCGGGATGCAGCGCCAAGTCGCGAGGCCGCTGTTCGGCGTCCGGTAGCTGACTCAGCGTCGGCATGGATCCGACGCGCAACGCGTCCGATGCCCACGACGAGAGGATGGCACGCTTTTCCTGAACTTGGCGTTGATCGTCGTTGATCACATGTCCCGGAGTACCGATATGGAGCGAACAGCCGATCAAGCACCGGGTCGGAGATTTTGCAAGGCGATTGACGGGATGATCGTTGAGAGGTTGCGTTCCATTGGAAGGTTCCTTCGCTTACACAATCTCCATGGTTCTTGTCGATAAGCCGGCAAGCCGAAAGGTGTTCCGGTCGTGCCATTATTTTGGAATGGTTTTTGTTCAGATCAAGACCCTTCGGACATCGTTGGGCCAAAATAGCTGCACAAATACAGAGGATTAGCACTCGGCTGGATCAAGTGCAAAATTTTTTCATCCCCCTCTTGAAATGCTAAATGTGCAAAACCAATTCGTTGTGCGCGCAATGCCTTCAAAGGGTTGCGCGCCCTGCGCCGAAGCCGCTTCGGATGCGGCGCCGAGGAACCTCAAAACTGTTTGTCTGAAGAGGAGAGCGACATGACGTTCCGTCCATTGCATGACCGTATTCTGGTCCGCCGCATCGAGGCCGACGAAAAGACCGCCGGCGGCATTATCATTCCTGACACTGCCAAGGAAAAACCCCAGGAAGGCGAGGTTATCGCCACCGGGCCCGGCGGCCGCGACGAAAGTGGCCAACTGCAACCGCTCGACGTCAAGGTCGGCGACCGCATTCTGTTTGGAAAATGGTCCGGAACCGAGATCCGGCTCAAGGGCGAAGATCTTCTGATCATCAAGGAGGCTGACGTTATGGGGGTGATTGAAGCAGAGACCGCGGCAAAACAGGCCGCCTGACGGCGCCCGTCAGTGATCGGTATTCAATGCTGCCTCGTGAAGGAGTAGAAAAATGGTTGCGAAAGAAGTGAAATTCCATGCCGACGCCCGCGAAAAGATGCTGCGCGGCGTCGATATTCTTGCCAACGCGGTGAAGGTGACGCTCGGCCCCAAGGGCCGCAATGTCGTTATCGACAAGTCGTTCGGCGCACCGCGCATCACCAAGGACGGTGTCACCGTCGCCAAGGAAATCGAGCTTGAGGACAAGTTCGAGAACATGGGCGCGCAGATGGTGCGCGAAGTGGCCTCCAAGACCAGCGACATCGCTGGTGACGGCACCACGACCGCGACGGTGCTCGCCCAGGCGATTGTCAAGGAAGGTGCCAAGGCCGTCGCTTCCGGTATGAACCCCATGGACCTGAAGCGCGGCATCGACAAGGCGGTCGATGCGGTCGTCGAGGAACTGAAGAACAATGCCCGCAAGGTGACGCAGAACGGCGAGATCGCCCAGGTCGGCACCATCTCTGCCAACGGCGATGCCGAGATCGGACGCTTCCTCGCCGAAGCAATGGAGAAGGTCGGCAACGAAGGCGTCATTACCGTGGAAGAAGCCAAAACTGCCGAGACCGAACTTGAAGTGGTGGAGGGGATGCAATTCGACCGCGGTTATCTGTCCCCCTATTTTGTGACCAACCAGGAAAAGATGCGCGTCGAATTTGAAGAGCCCTATGTGCTCATCCACGAAAAGAAGCTTGCCAATTTGCAGGTGTTACTCCCGGTGCTCGAAGCCGTGGTGCAGTCTGGCAAGCCCCTGCTCATCATCGCCGAGGACGTTGAAGGTGAAGCGCTGGCTACCCTTGTTGTCAACAAGCTGCGTGGTGGTCTGAAGGTCGCGGCCGTCAAGGCGCCGGGTTTCGGCGACCGCCGCAAGGCAATGCTGGAAGACATCGCTATCCTCACCGGCGGCACAGCGATATCGGAAGACCTGGGCATCAAGCTCGAGAACGTCACGCTTGCGATGCTCGGCCGAGCCAAGAAAGTGGTGATCGAGAAAGAGAACACCACGATCGTCGACGGCGCCGGTTCGAAGAACGAGATTGACGGCCGCATCGTCCAGATCAAGGCACAGATCGAAGAGACGACCTCGGATTACGACCGTGAGAAGCTGCAGGAGCGTCTTGCGAAGCTTGCCGGCGGCGTTGCGGTCATTCGCGTTGGCGGTTCAACCGAGGTCGAGGTCAAGGAGCGCAAGGACCGGGTCGACGACGCCATGCACGCAACGCGTGCGGCCGTCGAAGAAGGTGTGCTGCCGGGCGGCGGCGTGGCCTTGCTGCGCGCAGCCAGAGCGCTCGACAACCTGGTGACCGACAACGCCGACCAGAGAACCGGTGTTGAGATCGTGCGCCGCGCCATCGAGGCGCCGGTCCGCCAGATCGCCGAGAACGCCGGTGCCGAAGGATCCATCATTGTCGGCAAGCTGCGTGAGGCCGCGGAGTTCGGCTTTGGCTGGAACGCCCAGACCAATGAGTTTGGCGATCTCTACAGTCAGGGTGTGATCGACCCGGCAAAGGTGGTGCGCACTGCCCTGCAGGACGCGGCTTCAGTCGCCGGCCTGCTCGTGACCACCGAGGCGATGGTTGCCGAGAAGCCGAAGAAGGAAGCGACTGTACCTGCCATGCCGGCAGGCGGTATGGACTTTTGATGAGGAAGGCTGTGCCCGCCGGGTGGGCACAGCCAGCTGTCGACGGGTGCTGCCTTGAACATGACGTGCAAAATATCACCCACATTCAACGGCCGCCGGCCCATCCGGGCTACGAACGTTCGTTTCGATCGGACGAAGCTGTTTCTGGTCATCTGTTACAGCACCAAGTGTCGATTGGAAAAAATAAAGGTGGCAATCGGGAAGGAAACGATGAAGCCGACCGAAGAGTACCCGCCGGACCACTGCGCGATTTCCGAACCGAAGCCATCGCGCCGACACTCAACAGCAACTGTTCACCCGTAGACGAAGAAAGGAGGAACCTATGGAATGCAATACGTTTAACACACCCGTCATGATCATTGTCGGACTTGGGTTTCCAACCGAGGTCAGGACGGTAGCAGAAGCCTATGCATTGCTGAGCGAATGGTCCCTGTCGAAAAAGGAGCCGGCCCATGCGATGGCGCTCAAGGCGTGCAAGGCAGCGCTATGCGGTGATGTAGAAGCGGAGACCGCCCGAGGCTTGTTCGTGGCTTTTGCGCGCAAGCACGATGCCTTGGCGCCTGACTTCGAACACGTCCCGGATCAAGCTGATTTGGTGAGGATCGTTCCAGCACCAATTTGAATGACAGGAGGCCGATATAATGGACTTGCAAGTAATCGAGTTGCTTGCTTTATCGCTGCATCGACTATGGTCGGCCGGTGCTCTTCGCCAAGGTGGGGCAGAGCGCTGCGCCGCCACCGAACGAAAAGAAAGGAATGGGGCTGTTTGTGATTGGGGCGGGGAGCTCGCACAACCCCTGTCGCCACGGAGATGAGAGTATGGATGATGTTCTTGTGCTCTTTTGTTTGTCTCTGGCAGTCCCGCTCTTTTGCGGAGTGGCTGGAATGGTAGTGGCATTTATCGACCGCAAGCAACATCGCTCGACAGTGGCAAGCATTGGAAAACGCTTGCGCAAAGAACCTTGATCCGACCTAAATATTGCATAGTTGTAGATTGTGCTCGAACACATGCGAGCTCGTCGCTCACTGCGACCTTGCCGCCATCAACCAGGCGGAACTGGTACTCGTCCTGGCTCAAGATGGGGGATAGGCGGATCGTCCGGCAGCGGCAGGCTCGGTTCTGGCTCTGGGGTAGGTATTGGATCACCCATATCAATGTCTCCTCGTGCTGAGTACTAACCGCTACCATCACTGGAATGTCCCACTCGATGGACGCTTGGAGTGAGGGCCGTCGCTTGAGCAGGACACCAATTAAGCGACTGCGCGAATAGATGGGAGAGCGCCGATAATGCCGCCCCAGGACGAACGCGATTATAAACATTGCCAGGAAAGCTTAGAGGTTGAATTTTTGGCTACGCCGGATCGGCGTTGATGCGGCTTCTGGACGATAACGTGTTGACGGGCGGCCTATTCACCTTCGAGATGATTCTAGTCTTGCTTCGGCTCCTTTTTCAACGGCAGCATCAGGCGCAGCGTGAGAAAGGTAAAGAGAGATGATGAACGCCACATCATAACTCTCAAGTCCGACCGCGATGCCAATTGCACCGGTTGACCAGATACTTGCCGCTGTTGCGGTGCCACGGACAGAATTCTTCAGCTGCAGGATGGCGCCGCCGCCGATAAAGCCGACGCCAGTGATCGGTCCCTCGATAATACGGGCCGTGGCTTCGGGATTGTCGGCCGTAATACATTCCGTCCCTTCAATTAGACCGCAGCTAGCCAAGGCCACAATGGGAAAAGTCCGCACACCCGCACTCCTCGCGTTCTCGATCCAGACCGATCGGAAAAGCAACGATATAGGCGACCACGAGAGCAAACACATGTGGAAAAAACGGCAAGGAATTGAGGCAGTGGAATGTTTCGAGCAATGAATTTCCCCCCAGACAATCGCTAAATTTACTTCTTAAACGCTAACCGATATGGACAGTTCCTTGGATCTTTTCGACGCGTACCAGAATGATACCGAGCGAACTTTGGAAGCTCTTGCGGGACATTAATCTTGCGTGCGCACGCTAGTTCCTTGTCACCGCTGCCGTCTCCCTTAGCATTCTCAGCGTCCAAATTGCTCGTATTGCCTCTCTCTGTCCAGCCGGCCGCCACAGCGTCTTTCAGCAATGGAACGGTCGGATCGTTTCGCCTATCCACCCAACTGATCTTGTTGAATCGCGGCTTGATGGCACTCTCATTCTTCCCAGCGATCGGGATTACTAAGAGCGCGCGTTTCGGGCTCGTTACGCTTGCAACCATAAATTACCCTCTTCGCCCGTATGCCCTTTGGCTTGGATCATATCAAAAAGAGCTCACTTGACCTCGTGCTCGGTCCAACCGGCCCCTATAGCCTCCACGATTCATTCTATAAGCGCGGCGCTCGATCGTTCACCACTTTCGACAATCATTGTGAAGTGCTCTTGCAAGGCCCGCTCGCACTCAAGCCAACAATTAGGGTCGACGGAGGGTCGTACCGGTGTCGGTATGGCCATTTGTCACGCAGAACCCCAGAGTTCAGGCTCGATTTTCTTCCGGCTGAGCGGCTTCGCAAAGCTCGTCTTGATGCTGAATCCAAATCCAAGAGACGCTAACCCTGAGGGGTCAGCAACCCAAAGATGTAGACCTCTCGACCCATGACGGTAAACTGCGCCACGCATCGTTCAAGGGGATGCGTGAGGTCGCTGACCATGCTGAGTTTTTACCTGGAGGGCTTGAAGGCTGGAAATTAATGCTTTTATTTTCTGAGGAACATTTCCGCCCGTCCTGGGGTTATAGGGGGGCTGGCACTCTCAGCAAGAGGCTCGATGTCGGATGGTGACCCCGATATCGGGCCTCACTTTTTGTTAACCATACAGGCGCACGCTTTGAGTGCTGACCATAGTGTGCCACTGGGTCGGAATCCAGCCTGCTTTCGTATTGTGTATCCGGCAGGTCGGGACATCAGGCTTGCCGCTCCTTGATGGGCGTCATGCAGTGCCTCCTAAACCGGGTGAGTCTCTCGCCAACCTAGGGGAACTTCCGACATCGTGAACGGTTCATATCGCGTTAGGGAGCATGGCGCTCTTCGGCAGGGGTCCGGTGCCGACATCCCTCTCCGGGGAAGCGTCGGACCCCACATTACAAGCCCAGGGCGCGGGAACATGAAATGACGACCATTCCAGCTAATTTGCTTTCATCCAGCTTTCTTATGTATCCCTTAGCCGCCATTGCCGTCGTCGTGACGGTGTGCGTATTTTTTATCGTGCGGCGTCGGATGCGATGATGCCCTGTTTCACGGAAACCATAAGCAGATCGATGGGGTGGAATCCTCAGCTCCGCTATGCTGCTTTTCCCGCATGGAAGACTACAGAGCATTCGCGCCCGTCACGGTCTTGAGCAGTCAGCCTGGCAAAATGACAAGCGTCAACTCGGCTGATGACGCTACGATGCTCGTACTGGAGCAGGCGCAAGGCTAAGGCATGGCGTCGGTCCTAGCGATCATCAGCCAGGCAGACACACCATCGTGGGCCTCCACAGAATCAGCGTGCGAAGGTTTTTGTGCCACATACCCCGGTGGCACGAGCTCGGCGTCGAGGCACGTGACCACGTAATTTTCTGCGTCGAGCCCTCTTTCTTCTCATGTGATTTGACTGAGCTGGAAGTCCGTCTACACTCACCAATGTTGTCCGACTAGAAGCGGCAACAGGCGATCGGCGGATTTATCCTTCCCGGATATCGGCACCGCCGAGCCTTGCAATCAAGGGGTTCGTAACCATTCCTTAAGTTTGCGAATGCACCAGGACTCAGCTGTCTACTTGCGAATTTATGACTGCTCCTTTTTTCTGTCTCCTCCAGCCGGTCTAAAAGCTCCTGAAATATTTCGTCAGTCTCCGGAACGCTATGTCCGGTCTGCATATGATCCGAAAAGTCCTTGCGACGGCTTCCGCGCTTGAACACCTCGGCGGGTGATCGGCTTTGCCCCTTTTTGTCATCCTCTGTCCCCGCATAACGTCGCTTTAGGCCAGCAAATGCGTTTGGCGAGGGAATTGCTCCGCTTTGGAAGTTGATGGACCTTGGTGGTGATCGGGAGGGGTTCCAATGCAATTGAGCTTTTTCGCTTAACTTCCCAAAGAGTGCGATCGGGACCGTCATGGGCCTCGCATGCCACAGGAACTTTTCAAGAAAGATAAAGTTTATACCCGCGTCGGAGGATTGCGAATCCTCTGACACGGGGCTCGGGATCGTCAAAGTTACAACGAAGCCGGGCCCCACTTATCCATTCCGAAGGCGGCTGATGAAGAAGCCGAGGTGTCTGAGATTGCCACGTTGCTCCACTACGAACTCACCAGTTCGGTTTCGTGCGAACGTGGCAGACGGGAGCAAAACAATGAGCCGCGATGACGATGAACTAATGCGCGAAATTAACCGGCAGGTCGCGCAAGCCGTGAACATCAAGCCAGCTCTGGTTGACCTCAAAGAGCTATCGATCACGCTTGCAGGCAGCTTCCAAGACGCCACAACTGAAGAGATCGAGGAACTACTCAAAGACGCTTGGCGTGAGCGACGTTTGAACTGGGTTGCATGACACAATTTAGCTAAAGCGCGCCCCAATACAAATGGTACTGACTGGTTGCTTAGGGCGAGTATGGTACTGTTTTCGCTGTATTTTTCCGCTTTTTCCCAATGCTATGTGGCGCGAAACGTGGAACGAAATGTGGCCCAATGTGCTGACCGCTTTCATGCGCCGGAAATTAACAACAGAGTATGCTTGTGGCGTGGGGTCGTTCGGATTTGACAAGCGGTACGGACTGAAGTGGTATTGCGGCCAGCATAGAGGCGATGCGGAAGTATAGTGAGTCTGCTTGAAAAAAGGCGATGATACGACAAGGGCCGGCAAGAAAGCTAAGGCGGCTGCAAGAGCGCGTAAATGGCGGGCGGCCAATCCGCTGAGTCCCGAGCAAAAGGCGAAGGCAGCGGCAAGGTCCCGCAAGTGGCGGCAGGCTCACAAAGAGCGCTACATCGCGTACATGAAAGCTTGGCGCGTTTCCAAACGGGAGCAGGTTAGTGCACAGGTTGAATCCCCGGCGTGACAGGCCGATAAATTGTTCTTTTAAATCAACAAACGTTTCAATTTCCGCGTGCAATAACCGGCGGCAAAAACAGCAGAAGTTGAAACTCACTCCATAAATATAGTGCCGCTAAAGGCGGTCACGCTCCCCTGGCTAGGCAAGAGACTTCTGAACAAAAGGAATGCTTTACGATTTGCTATATGATCTCGCACCTCGCAGCGATTCGGATAAGGATGTCTCATCCGGTAATTGAAGTGGCGGTAGCTCCATCAATGGCCGAATTGGTCCTGGCTTATCAGGGTCGGGGACAGGCGGATCATCCGGCAGTGGCGGGTACGGTTCTGGCTCTGGGGTAGGTATCGGATCACCCATATCAATGTCTCCTCATAATGGAGCTGTAACTGCTTTCCGTTGGGGAATGTTCCGCTTCCCATTCTCAATACGGCGTCGCACTGAAGCCGCTTTGATCCGCACGCCGAGCACGCGGGCCGGAGCTACACTCGGTTCGGCCGTCTTCCTTTGCTACAATCTTAACCTTAGACGGCCCGGAAGCGGACGGACGCCTAAAATTGCCTGGGTGAGCGCGGCGGCGGAATCGTGTTTCTTATTTACGCGCCAACACGCCTCTAATTGCCAGCCACGTAATTCACTACTCATTCCAGTTATAGCTTGCCGTCGGCGCGATGCCAGCGCAGACAAGCGCGGGCCGAAGTACACTGACTTGCAACACGCTGTGCGCCACAATCAATAGGGCGTCGCGCTGAGACCGAGCTGCTTTGATCCGCACGCAGAGCACCTCAGCTTAGGCGCGAGGTGCTGGTGCATTACGCTGTGGTTTCTTCCGAGCTCCCTTGCCAGGATCTGCAGATCGATCTTTGACGAGTGTTTGCATCCTAGTCGCTGACAGAACGCCCAAAGCGTATATCCGTGATCGATCATCGCGCCGATGGTACCGGTTTCGCTCGTATCAATCTGCACCTGAACAGGTCGCGGCTTCGCTTGCCGTTCAAAAATGTCTTCGTATGGGTGTACTTCGCAATCGGTGCTGTTGCAGTCCTTGCATCTGAATGTGAGGCTTCTGATTTCGCGCCCATGGCCAAATATCCCGGCAAGGCTGTCCGCCGTAAAGCGCGCAGCATTTTTGCATGTCCGGCAGCGGGATCGCACGAGCATCCGGTGTCGGGCAGCCTGTCCCAATGTCCTTATTGTTCTTGCCATGAGAACAAAATGAGAACATTATGCGAAGCCGTCAAGATCGAAGACGCCGCAGTACGCGACTTGCGAACGTCCACTGAACGATTATCTTTAGGGTCATGTGCAATCTCTACAACGCCACCACCACCCACGAAGCGATGCGGCAGTTGTTCCTGCCGATCAACGACCTCACAAATCGGCTCACGCCGCAGATGGATGTCTTTCCCGACTATCCGGCACCGATCGGTCGTAAGGATGCCAACGGCGACCGTGAACTGGCAATAGCCCGATGGGGAATGCCGACGCCGCCACAGTTTCTGAGGGCCGAGGTCGACTACGGTGTGACCAATATCCGCAACGTGAAATCACCGCACTGGCAGGCTTGGCTTGGTCCGGCAAACCGTTGCGTTGTCCCTGCGACAAGCTTCTCGGAATACGGCAAGGTACTGGACCCAGTCACCAAGAAGAAGCCGCTCCATTGGTTTGCCCTCAACGAGGAGAAACCACTGTTCTGGTTCGCTGGGATCTGGACCAGCTGGTACAGCGTGCGGAAGAAAAAGGAAGGGCCGGTCCAAACCGACATCTTTGCATTTCTGACAACCTTTCCGAATGCTGTCGTCAAGCCGATCCATGAACAGGCAATGCCAGTCATCTTGCGCACCTCCGAGGAAATCGACGTTTGGATGAATGCGCCGGCTGAAGAGGCGCTGCAGCTGCAAAGGCCCCTGCCCGATAATGAACTGATTGTTCTGCCACAACCTGAGGCAGAGGAAGAACAACCGCTGTTGCTCTGATCGGAGGATAGTTCGCGCAAAGGTGGGACTAGACAAATTGGGAGACGCAG
The DNA here is from genome assembly GCF_028331445.1 of Candidatus Phyllobacterium onerii. Lineage (GTDB taxonomy): Bacteria > Pseudomonadota > Alphaproteobacteria > Rhizobiales > Rhizobiaceae > Phyllobacterium > Phyllobacterium onerii. The sequence continues at coordinate 453,031 of NZ_JAQMHX010000002.1, forward strand.
AATTTCGCCAAATTACAAAGGTGTGCAGTTGAAATGAAGATCGGCAAATATGCGAAACACCGAGATACCAACCCATCCAAAGCCCATTTTGTCCGCCAGCGGACATACAATTGTTACAAAAAAAATTAGGTGTAAAATTCACTCGGGCCGAAGTCGGAGCGGCATCAGATGAATAAACGCCTCGATCACAAACTAGAATGTCCGAAATGTGGAACGATCTACCTTCGGATCCCGGATGACGTGCAGGATCACACCCTGATTCAATGCAGTTCATGTGACAGGGTGCTTGGCAGATGGCGGGAGCTGGAAATAGATTTCCATTCCCAAGGCGGCGGCAACGGCGTCTTCGAATTGCATGAAGGCCAAATCATACGCAGGGAATGATCCAATGCGAATAGAGTTCGATGATGATCCAGATGGCCGTCCAAGTGTCCTGTCATTCTGCATTGGTGGCATCTTGTCAGTTTTGATCCTCTTCTTGGCGGCGAGCTATGCCGGTTATTTTTGGTGAAGGAGCTCAGATAGATTTGGCTGTTGGAACCATTTTAATAGCTGCTGAGTTACCGGTGACTGCAATTCTGGCTGAATAGATAGATGGCAAAAAGCTCGACACGCAAACTTCAGACAATCGGACTTCTCACCGACCTCGATGCACCTCTTAAAAGCCAGCCGATAAAACCGCGCGACAAGCGCCAGCCCCAGCTCGCGTTTGATCCCATGCCCGCGCGTATTGAGCCTGCCCTCGCCCTGCTGGTAAAGAAGCCGCCAAGCGGTGACAATTGGGCCTACGAAGTCAAATGGGATGGCTATCGTCTCGCGATCCACGTTGAACCTCGCGGAGCCCGGATTATCACGCGTGGTGGCCACGACTGGACATCGTATTTCCCGACCATTGCAGCCGCTGTAATGGACTTAGGCCCTGCAACCATGATCCTCGATGGCGAGGCGGTTGTGCTTGACGAAAAGGGCCTGCCCAACTTTGGACTGCTGCAACAGGATCTCGGCGGCCGACGGGCGACACGCGCGGCAGAGAACGCAGTCCTTTACGCATTCGATTTGCTCTACTTCGACGGTCACGACCTCACCGGCATCGAGCTGTCATCGCGGCGGCAGATGCTCGCGACCCTGCTTGCGGATGCCACAGGTGCGATCCGGCTCTCGGAAGAATTCCATACCGACGGAGCACTCCTTCTGCGGAACGCCTGTATGCACGGCCTTGAAGGGATCATCGCGAAGGATCGAAACAGTACCTATCGCTCCGGGAGGTCCGGCGACTGGCTCAAAATCAAATGCAGCAACAGCGAAAGCTTCGCGGTCATTGGCTATGAACCGTCCGTCAAGGTGCGCGGGTCAATCGCAAGTCTCCTGCTTGCGGCGCACAACGACGATGGACTGGTTTATGTCGGCAATGTCGGTACAGGCTTTTCGTCCAAACTGGCTCGCGACCTGAAACAGAAGCTCGATACTTTGCGCGTCGACAAGCCAGCCGCACCGGTCAAGGGTAAGACACTGGTGTTTACAGAACCAACTCTCGTAGCTGAAGTCGTATTCGGCGGATGGACGCATGATAAAAAACTGCGTCACACATCCTTTAAGGGGTTAAGGGAAGTTGCTGATAACGCTGAAATATACGCGATTGACCGGAACTAATGACTTTGATGAGAGTTGGAGCAGCGTTGTCCGGCAGACATCACAACGCACCTGGCAACAGAGGCTCGTCGTCATTTCACCCACCCTTCGGGAAACTCCGCGGCGAGCCTCACTTTTTGTTAACCACACAGGCTCCCGCTTTTTATAGTGCACTATGTTGGCACCCCGCCTGCTTTCGTATCTTGTATCCGGCAGGTCAGGACATCGGCTTGTTCGCACAGGGATGACCAACGAAGGTCAAGCCTCACCAAGACTGCAAAGAGGAACAAAACTTCGCCAACGTAGTTCGTCATCTGTCGGAGAGCGCCGAACTCTTCGGCCGAGGTCTGGCGTCGTTAGGGTCGCACGACGCCGGCCTCACCTGATTCGAATCGCGTTGGCACGTTATGATCAAACGGCAGGACGACAAAAAGGGTCTATTCGCTAGACAGGTTTTGCGAGCTGGATGGCTGGCTCAAGCCACCTCGGGGAGAACGGGTATCGACAGTGGAACCTGCGGCGTGGCTGACAAACCGCTTCTTCGATGAGGCGCGAGAACGTGAGTGCCGAACCATCCTTTGTTGATGAGGTTTCGGGCGCGTCGATATATGGCGGACCAGGGATTCTTCCCGATCCGTCAGGCAAACAGCATTCGTGGCGTAGTGCTTGATTTGGAACTTCCGAACCCGGCGTTTCGCTACGTTCCGAAGGAGTAAGCCGCCAAGCGGCTCAAGACCAAATGAATACAACCCAAACTGGATCAACGAAGAGGCCAGGCAAAACCCCGCTGCATCCGTCCCTCAATCGGAAGGCTCAACACAGCTACGAGCAATATCTTTCCCGCGCTCGCGACGAAGAGCGTGCCGGAAACAGAGTAGAAGCAGAGAACTACTATCAACACGCCGAGCACTATTTCCGGTCGATCAAATAGGTCTGTCAGGACTTAATGCTTGGCTCGACGACGAAATCGCGATTGGAATTAGCATGTCCGATCGATGTTTGCGTCATTGAGGCGGCTCCTGAAACCATTCGGGTGCAGAACACTGCCGCCAATGCAATGTTCCACAGGGTCACCATGCTTTTCGCGCCGACGTCTGCTTGTCGTCAAACAGTGAGAAAATTGCGAATCATGACCACGCACGGTGTCCACTGACACGCTCGTCTTCCAGCGTTTCAAGTTTTAATTTTCGGACTTGCTTGAGGAAGCTTCCGCCGCTTCCGATCCAAAAACACTTCGGCCACCCCACTCGGCAGACTGTTTAAATTCGCCGGCCACTATCTCCTTCAAATCCGGTCCGGTTACATATCGCTCCAGTTGCCGAGATTGATTATCCAGCCGTTCAAGGGCGTTCAGCTCTTCCTGCCGGCCAAGCTTTCCCTTTTGAACCGCCGACTTCAAAACCCTGATTGTCTCATCGTAGACCTTCAAGGGGACCGGAAACGGCTGGCGGTCCTTGCCGCCATGGGCGAGAGAAAAGCGCGCGGGATCGGAAAAACGACAAGGAGCACCGTGGATGACCTCTGCCACCATTGCAAGCGCCTTGACTGTTCTCGCGCCGACGCCCGGAACCAGGAGCAGCGCTTCAAAATCGGCCGGAGCGGCATCCGCCGCCGCAGCCAGATTTCCGTGCAAACGTCGCATCACGATATCGCTTTCGCGCACATCGTGGTGTGCGGGCATAATCAGATGCGGCAGCATAAGCTGATCAGTCTGCTCAATTTGAGCATTCACAGTTGGATTTGGTTCGAGCGTCACAAGTTCGTGGACAATTCCCGCTGGGTCAATCGTCTTGAGGAGGTCGACCTGACGGTTGCGGGACGCCGCAGCGCGACGGTCCGCAAGATTTATAATCTCTCCTTGTCCATGGCCTTCAATCGCTGCATGGGGAGAATCGACGAAACTGCTCAGTCCCTCGGATAGCCAATGATAGCGACGCGCCTGACGGCTGTCGCCATTCATTCCTTGCTGGATTACAACCCACTTGCCATCATCGCCTACGATGAACCCGTGCAGATAAAGGTCGAAGCCATCCTGAACTGCGGCATTGTCTACCTTGGCAACGAGCCTGCTGGCTTGCCCAAGTGCTGCGCCATCGAAGCCCACACGCTCTGCTATTGCTGCCAATTCTGCAGGGGTTTTCCTGGAGTGAGCGCCCCGGCCGCCACATACGTGAATGCCCAGTTCCCGTGACATGGGCGTTAGCCCGCGTTTCAATGCTCCAATGACGCTGGTGGTGATGCCTGAAGAGTGCCAATCCATTCCCATCACAGCACCGAATGATTGAAACCAGAATGGATGGGATAGCCGGCGCAGAAGCTCGTCGCGGCCGTAGTGTTGAATTATCGCCTCGCACATGATCGCACCGAGTTTGGTCATACGATCTCCGAGCCATTTCGGAACCCGTCCGTGATGAAGTGGAAGATCAGCGCTGCCAGCTCGTTTGGTCAATGATTGTTCCTTGCGCTTTTGAGGTTGGAGCTCATTTTTCGACGGTTGGACCAAAACTTAAGCCTTATATGCACATTAGAACAAGGGCTTTCGATCCAAACATACCTTTCGCTATCCTGGCCCGAAGGATCGTTGGAGAACGGCGACCTCTTCGGTACGAGGTCTGGTACATCATGCCCTAAGCCCCCGCGTCGTGCCTCACTTAATCTTAACCACATAAGAGCATCCTTTGCTCGCTGAGCCCCAAATGTCAGCAACCCGATCTGCCTTTTGTATTGCGTTTTTAGGCAGGTCGGGCCATTGGGCTTGCCCACTCCCGGTCGCTCGGGATAGATATCTCTATCTGGCACCGACATCATGTCAGACAGGGCTAGACGGATTTGTCCCCATATCGGCACGGCCGAGTCTTTTTCAGGCCTGTCGCAGCCTACCCCATACCGTATCTCTCGCTATCTATATCGGCGGCGCAAGCTTCGCGTTCGGCACTCCCGTCGCTAGATCAATTGTATCGCACGATTCAAGGGTTTCGGCCGTTTCGGCTGTCTCTACCTGTTGTGACAGTCTTGCTAATTGCACGGGCTATCTTGGCGACATCGGCGTCCAATTCAATCCGGATCCCATGGACTTCAGCGCATGGTTCGAAGTCTATCTTGGCGGTCGCTGGCACACCGTCGACGCCTGCCACAACACGCCGCGTATGGGGCGCATACTCATGGCCACCGGGCGTGTGACCGACGTGGCGATATCGACCAGCTTTGGTGCCTCGTTACTAACTCGCATCGAGGTGATTACAGAGGAAGTAACGACGGCCAATCCGACTTGACCGAGCCCGCCCCAATTATCGCACGAACGATGGAATCAGATCGGGCCATCCCAAACCTCCAGTCCAATCTGGTTCGTTCGCCACAATTACCTTTTTCGCGACAATGCGCTTCATCATCATTGCCGGATGCTTTCCGAAGCTGACGGGAAGGACAACCGCCGGCAGTACTAGCTTGATGCCGCCATTATCCCAAACAATCCTAAGGATCTTAAATGACCATCCCGCTACATCTGCGTTGCCAAGCAGCTGAAGCATGCAAGGCAACAGCCGTGTCAAAATCCTTATCGCCGTCTCATTTTTCTTATAAACAGCATCCGAGATGCCAAAACTTTTCACAGCAACTACTCCAAAGGGAGCCCCACGAGAATGTCGAACGTATCGACCAGAAGGCACCGCCTATGACCGTATGTCCCGCGCGCTGTGGGTTGGTGAGGTTGTCTATGGCGGCATTGCTTGACGGGAACCTCGAATTCATCGTCGTAGTTGCGTAGATTGCGGCGCTCCCCCCGCGGTGATGGTACTCTGATTTAGACGATTTTCCGAGGATCGTTGGCCCGGCCCATCAACGCCTTTAAGGTCTCGACGACGAGGAACGCAGGAACAACAAGTGGCATCAAAGACGACATTGAACGCAAAAAATCTTGAGGCGCTCGGCGCTGAAAGGCTGGCCGCGTTGCTGATCGATATCAGTACGGGAAGCGCAGCCAACAAACGACGTTTGCGGATAGAACTTGCGGGAATGCAGAGCGGCGAAGAGGTCGCCCGGGAAGTGGCCAAGCGTCTGTCATCCATTAGCCGGTCAAAATCGAAGATTGGCTGGCGGCGGGTCAAAGCGCTCAAAAGCGATCTCGACACCCAGCGTCGTGTCATTGCCGAAACAATTGCCGGAAGCGACGTGGATGAAGCGCTGGAAGTGATGTGGCGCTTTATGGGGGTGGCCCACTCGGTCTTTGGTCGTTGCGCCGACAGCAATGGGACGATCACGGCCATTTTCCGTCACGCTTTGGCGGATCTGGGCGTGATCGCAAAGGCAGCGGAACAGAACCCGCGTCGCCTGGCGGACGACGCCTTCTGTGCCTTGCAGCAGAACGATTATGGCCAGTACGATACGCTGATAAAAGTGCTAGCGCCCGCCCTCGGCTTGAAGGGTCTTGACCATTTGAAGATGCTATTTGTGGAATGGTCAAAACACGTCGAGGACATTCTGCCAGGAACTGACGGCCGAAGCGGTGCCAGAGTATCCTATGAGGACATCCTCAATCTCCGAAAACGCGATCGCACCATACGTACGGCTCTGGAACAGATCGCCGATGCTCAAGGAGACGTCGACGCATTCATCGCACAGCAGAATAAGGAAGCGAGATCAGAACCGACGGTCGCCGCAGAAATTGCGCGCAGGTTGATGGCTGCCGGGCGAACGGCCGAGGCGTTCGACGCCATTAACATGGCCGATCTCACAGACAGCCACCCCGTCCCTTTCGAATGGGAAGCCGCGTACACCGAAGTACTGGAAGCTCTGGGACGCAAAGAGGAGGCTCAGGAGTTTCGGCGGCAGAATTTTGAACGAACGCTTAATGCCAATCATCTGCGCGCATTTCTGAGACGCCTGCCGGATTTCGACGACATGGAGGCGGAAGAGAAGGCGCTTGCATACGTTGATCACTATCCGGATGTCCACCGCGCCTTGGCATTCCTGTTGTCGTGGCCAGCGCTGGATCACGCGGCGAGGCTTGCAATTTCGAGAGCGGCAGAACTTGATGGTGACCGTTATGAATTCCTGACATCCGCAGCCGAGGTGCTGCGGCATAAACATCCCTTGGCATCAGTCATCACGCTACGTGCAATGATCGACTTCGCGCTCGACCGCGCACGGACTGCCCGATATAAGCACGCCGCCCGTCATTTAGCTTTAGCCAAGCGGCTTTCAGCGGCGATCAAGGATCGAAACCCAATTAATTCTCATGAAGACTACCTCGCGGGCCTGAGATCCCGGCATGGGAGCAAGACGAGATTTTGGAAGATTGCAGTTTAACAATCCACACCAAGTTGATGTAAGGGGGCGCAATCGTGTCCCCGCGGAAGGTCTCCTCCTAAAGGCAAGCTCCCCAATCCCTCCCCGAACAGGAGCTACTTTTGTCCGAGCGTATAGGAATCGTCCTTACAGCAATCTAGCTGGCCGCCACATTCGTCCAGAGAACCGAGCAAAAGCGAAGCGCCCGAGCCCTTGAAATATAGCTCTCTCTCACCCATATAAGGTTGGTCGACAAGATTAGTCCGGCCATTTCTGCAAGGCTCCGATTGAGCGCAGAATCTTTACCGCACCACTCAAAGTTTGAATGCTGACATTTACGCAGCATGCCTCTCCTTGCTTGCATTCGACGTATTTTCAAAATGACGGGCCGCGGGCAATGCCGCGCAGTGAATGGATTTTAATGCAAAACAATATCGAAATGAAACCAACCGCGGTCGGTCCGCGGCAAATCGAACCCAAAGCGCTGAACATATTGTCTCGGAAAACCGCGAGCGCGCACCAACGGCTAGCGTCAGGATTTACACGCGAGGAAATGCGCCAGATCGTAGCCGAACAAATCGATTGACGATCCGAATTTCAACCCTTGCGGCGTCAAGGTCGCTACGTTTCAAAGGAGTAAGCCGCCAAGCGGCTCAAGTCTGAATGAATACATACCAAACTGAATCAACGAAAAGGCCAAGCATTGTTCCGCTGCATCCTTCCCTCAATCAGAAGGCTCAACGCAGCTATGAGCAATATCTTGCCCGCGCTCGCGACGAAGAGCGAGCAGGAAACAAAATAGAAGCAGAGAACTACTATCAACACGCCGAGCACTATTTCCGGTCGATCAAACAGCATTGTCAGGACTTAAACGCCGGGCCCGGAAGTTCCAAATCAAGGAGCACCTGGCCACCAATGCTGTTTGACTGACGGATATGTGAAGAATTCCTAGTTTGCAGTGTCGTAGACACGGCTGAAACCTCATCAACAAAAGGAGCAGATTCCATGAATATTGTACCTGTGAAATGGGCCAAAAACCAAAAGCGTATCGACGAGACGCTGCCCTACAATGATGATCATGTCACTGCAGCCCCGCGGCCATCCTTGCGTGTCATGCAGGAACAACGTGCACGCGAGGCGGCAAAAGCTGTTGAGGAATACGCGGCCAACGGACGCGCCACTGAGGCCAAGACCGAACGCCTGCGCGCGCTACGCCTGGCCAGAGAGGCCGCGAATGATCCATCGGAAAAGTTGCAGACAAGTCGTTAGGCGTAGCCGTGCTTATCGATTCACACTGTCGAAGGTCCTCTTCGCCGCTGTCTTTACTCACAACGATGCCAGCAATGCGGATTGGGGGAAACTGGCAAAGCTACCGTGTGAAAAAACTGGTCTGGTTTGAGAATCCATCGTTCTGAAACCACGCGCAAGTATGATAGCAAAATCTCTGACCTGCTGACGTCAGACTGACCCGTTGGTCCAGTGCAGCTGCATTCTCTTTCCGCTCGCTGTATCGGTCGGTGAGGTAGCCCGACACGGCAAGCCACGACCAGTGAATTCGGCTCTTTTGCCAATCCTGCTGTTGGGCCTGCTCATTCCGGGAATTTCCTGCACATTGAATCTGATAGGGCTCGCCCGGACCCGGCAAGCGTCGCGGCACTGCTTTGGGCTGCTGACCCCGTGATGATCCTTGGCCTTGCGGCGGTCGTTCTTCGGGAGCCCGTCACTCCACGGCTGCTGATCGTCATGCTGATCGGCGCGATTGGCGTTGCCCTCGTAACTAAGGTCGGCACTGGCTTCGGGAGCTCGGGCAACGATGTTTTAGGGATTTTTTTGCTGTTATCAGCGGTATTATGCTGTGCGTTCTACACCGTCTTTTCGCGGAAAGTCAGCGAGGCAACAGATCCTTGGTGATTGTCGCCTTGCAACAGACGGCCGGACCTGGCTGGGCGGTAGCTCTCCTCTTTGCAACTACAGAATACGTGCTCCGAACGAACTTGTGACCATGCCGTTTGGGCTGATTGCTGCCTCGGCCTTGTCGGGTCTGCTGTATTATGCGGCAGCATACTACTCTACATCACCGCATTGCGTTCGGTTCCGGCAGCAGTCGCCGGGAGCTACTTCAACCTGATACCCGTCTTCGGCGTTGGACTTGCCTATCTTTTCCTGGGCGAAACACTTACTCCCACTCAATGGCTGGGTGCGGCAACGATCCTGTTGTCCGTGTTTGAACTCGTCAGGCTTACGGCGAAAGGGCCGGCTTTAACTGTTTCAATGCCTTGAGACTTTTGTAGGATCGCGTCGCCATTTCTGCGGACTTATTCGCAAGAGCTATGGTGTTCGCCATGAGCCAACGCGAAGATGCCAACATCAACGAAATCCTGTTCCGGCCAACCAGCCAGGAATATTGAACCATGTGCGCGCTCAAACGGGACTTCACTGTGACATCTCAGACCCGCGGGACATGAGATTTCGACAGCTGTTCCTCGACCGCGAGCTTGTCGATCACTGACCATACGTGGTCTATTTTCCCACTCCCAAAATCGTAGAAGACGTTCTCGGCAAAGCGCACCTTCTTTCGGTTCACAGGGAGACCAAGAAAGGCCCCTTTCGGCGTACAATGAAAATCCAACCGACTGGCCATCCTCGGAGGCTCCGCGATCAGCAGCGCGATGGTAAAGTGAAGGTCTGGAATCTCATGAAAGTCCCTTTCCAGCATTTCACGGTAGCCCGATAGCCCGATCCGCGTGCCGTTATAATGAACATCGTCGCTGACATAGACTCCGAGTTGCGGCCAATCCTGGCGGTTCAGGCACTCAATGTAGTTCTCATAGACGTTCAATAGTTTCCCTGCCGGCATGGGAATGATCCTTTCTCATTCTATGACAATGAATGCTGCCGTAGTTGTTGGGTTCAGAGAAGTTTTCCTGCGCATGGGTTCAGATTGACTCGGCCAGTGCACGGCGTCCGCCCCGCAGGTATCGGTCATGCATCGCCAGTATGGACTTTAAAAGCGAAAACCTGGACGATCACACTCGGTCCCTTTCGCAGTCACGACAGCGCTACGCTGATGGGTCGAAACGCGTCCCTGATCATGGTGGCCATACCATCAATAGCGGCGCTTTTGCGAGGATTGCGTCTGAGAACCACATTCGAGCAATCAATCTGGGGGAAGCCGTCTGCTTCCGTCAGGGCGCGGCAACCTGCCGGGATATTGCTGCTAGCAAGCGGAGCAATCGCCAGCCCCGATACGGCTGCAATCTTGAGTCCGCCGCTCGTGTCGCAACTATAGGCCACGCGATAGTTGATTTTGGCTTTGTCCAAGGATCCGACAGCGAATTTCTTGCACCAGCTGGAACGCTCATAGATCGCAACCGGGACGACATCATTTTCATGAACGCAATGGACCTCCGAGGTCACCCATACCGTGGGATCAACAAAAAGCACCTCCCCGGTCGTCGGCTGGTCCTGAGCGAAAATCACTGCGAGATCAAGTTCGTCGGCGTCGATGGCCGCCAACTGTGCGGCCGAATACCCACATTTCACAGTCACTTCGACATGCGGATGCTGGCTGGCGAAGGCTGCCAACGCGCGCGGCAGTACAGTATAGCCATACTCTTCCGGAATTCCGATCCGCACGGGACCGCCGAGCGGCTTCGCCCGGATCGCGGCGGCGGTCTCGTCCAGCAAGCCGATGATCCTGTTGGCGCTGACGAGCAGGAGCTTTCCTTGTGGCGTCAACGCCACGCCGCGTGAACCTCGCGCGAAAAGGCTCTCACCCAAGGTCTCTTCGAGCTTCTTGATCTGAATGCTGACCGCCGATTGTGTTCTGCCGACTTGTTCTGCAGCGCGGGTGACATTCCCGGCCGCAGCCACGGCCACAAACGTACGCAGCAGTTCACTGTCCAATGGCAGATTCACAACGATGCTTTCGATAAAAATTCCAGATGGCAGCCATGATTTCTATTCGTTTGTTAAATGTCAAGCTGTGGCGAATCCTGTGTCTCTGTCCAGGAGCGCCAAATGCACAACGTCCGACATCGCGTGATACAATTCTTCAGAGTGTGGCGGGTCGCCCGACATGAACGGCGGTTGCTGGTGGAAATCTTGAGCAAGCCAAACGATCGATTGCTGGTCGACGCCGGCATCACCAGGGAGGATGCACTTCGGATCGTCCGCAGCGATTTGGTATGCCGCTCTGGTGGCATTCGTCAATCCCGCGGTGTATCCCCAATGCGCATACCACACCGACAAGTCCCGGAGGCCGATCTTGGCAGCACAACACGTCCACGAAATCGATGCGGCGATAAAGGAACTCATTTCGTCCCGTCGACAGGAAATCCTGCAGATCGCCCAAAACGGGGCAAACCGGGTCCGTTGAAGAACGTGGTGGAGATACAGACGGCGATTGATGCCTTGTATCGTGGACGCGAAACAGGAGAGCACGTCATCATAGTCACTGCTACGCCGCGTTCGGCTCGAGATTCGAAAGAATGATTGGCCTGTTCCGGAGGCAACGCGTCACGGGACACCTCAACCTATGGACCAGCTGCTGTGTAGAATTCAACGCTTTGCAGCCGATTGTCAGCTTACTTTTCGAACACCCGAAGACTGATCGACCCCTGATTGTTCCAATACATAAAATCGACATCGTTAGCGAAGCAGGAAAATAATACATCTTGCGGTGGAGTTATGATCATCGCGTTTGCGAAGACGGCCTATTTGATCATCAAGATCATCCGGGAAGTTTTCGAATTTGTGGGCGAGGCATTCTTCTACTCATGGCGTCACACAATTATGAGTATAGATATGAGCTTAGGCCCGATCGCTTTGTTTACATCCAGCGAAAGGACGCGCGTGTTCGCGCCAAGGCCATCATTCGATCAGTCCTAAAAAGATATAAGCCTCACCGAATTTTTTATCATCTCGAACGTCAGGGTGGTCACATTGCTGCTCTGCGTCTGCATCAGAATAGTGCATTCTTTTCACGCTTCGATATTCAGAACTTTTTCGGACAAGTCACCCGAACTCGAGTTTCGCGATCGTTAAAGGCGGTTGGGTTTTCATCTAATCGTTCGTTCGATATCGCTGTGGAGTCTGTTGTGGTCGAGAGTAGCCGAAAGGTTTTGCTGTATGGCTTTCGCCAATCCCCTCTCCTTGCAACGTTTTCACTCGAGCAATCACTCCTCGGAAGTGTCCTAAAACAACTTTACAACGAGGGTTTGCTGGTTTCGGTTTATATGGACGATATCTTGGTTTCAGGGCCGTCCGCAGTCGCGCTGGAAACGGCATCTCAGCGAGTACTGGAGGCTGCGCTCCATTCGGGCTTCCCCCTCTCCCAGGAAAAACGCGCGATCGCAGTGCAAGGGATCGACTCGTTCAATTGCCATGTTGAGTCTTCCTCACTTACTGTGCTTGACGAGAGAATGGATCGCTTCTTGGATGACCACAATGTGGCAACAAACGGTGGTAAAGGCGCAATTGAGAAATATATTAACGCCGTTTCGCCAAGTGAGCTCGCACGCTTCCTCGCGATGGCCTGAACGACGATAGATGCGTCACCTATCCACTTATGCCTCTAGACAATTGAAGGCCAAGTGAATCGGAATCTGCGTTAAAAAAAGAACCGTTGCTACAAATGCCCTTACTTCTCGATCCAACGACCAGTTCTTAACGCTTTCCATATTAGCCTAGAGTGGTTGGCCTACTTCAACTTGATGAAAAGGATCTTCGAATGAACAAAGTTCTGATCACCGTCGTTGCCGTACTAACAGTGATGAGTTTAAGTGCCTGCGGATCAATCGGCAAAGGAAAAGCTCCTCCGCCAATGGCAGAACCGACCGCAGCGCCAGTGTATAAATAAAGGCTGCTTCTGTGCTATGGGAAGGTGAGTCCACCTTCCCATAGCATCGATCGCAAGACACCGGCCTTGTACACGACGTGCGTTCCCGCCGTAAATATCGCCCATAAGCTTGAAGATGCGGCCATGATGTCGGGTGATTTCGGGTTCGAACACTTCCTTGCGTCCTCGGAGGTACCCTGTTCGTGCTCCATCAACTTGGAGTAACCAACGACATCTGCGGCAAGAATGGTAACAAGTTTACGGTCCATGACCGTCCCCCTTGTTTGGGAATTTTCCCTTGCAAACAATAGCACAAATTAAGCGAAGGCGCGCTGTCGAACAGGTGGATGCAGCAAGGGAACCAGTGTCATGGGAGTGGCACTACATCATTATTTTGGCGCGCTCTTCCCAGATTTTGCCAGTTCGACGAGCGTCATGACGCTTTTTTCCATGTCTTGTCGACTGATCCATTCGAGCGGCGATTGAAAAGCGTGACCGCCAGCGAAGATGTTGGCGCACGGCAAGCCCATAAACGACAATCGCGAACCCTCGGCACCACCTCGGATACTGCCGCGCACAGCGGGCCGTGCTGTGAGGTGAAGCTCAATGATTGACCGGAACTCTGCTGTTGCGATACACCGCCCTTGGTGTCGTAAAGCGTTACGCTGGAGCCATCCGCGATCGCAAGCCTGCGACTTTCGGGAAAGAAGGCATAGCGGAGAGTGTTCTGGCAACCAGTTGACGACGGTTGGTCCAGTCCTTCAGGCCACCTGATAGCCCGCTCGTTGATTCGATGAATTGGCACCTTGATCCCGGGCCTGCGCCCGCCTTGCCAATGGCGCGTGCCAGTCACCTTTCTCTAAAGCTACCAGTTCAGCAACTTCGGCGCAGGTGGCACCGACTTTTGACTTCAACCTGTCGTTGAACATATGCCGCCGAGTTCCGGATGATTAAACTGAGCCAAGGTGCCGTGGCCGGACGTCATCGCCTGCTGCAAGTGTTCGACCGCCGACAGGCTGACATCGTTTCGCTCTGCGATTTCTTTCAGGGACTTGACGAAGGTTGTCCTTGCAATCCGTACATATCAGCGCTTTCGTTGAATTCGATGTGGGAAGTTAGTTACGAACAAATGCCCCACTATCCAGAAGATAGTGGGGCATTGCATTCAATCGCTGACTACTGCCAGGTTTGGCTGTTGTACCAATCGTCTACGTCCTTCTTGGCCTCATCTTTAGCTTTGCCGTAACGTTCCTGGATCTTGCCTTCAAGTTGATCGCGTTTACCCGCAATTACGTCAAGGTCATCGTCGGTAAGTTTTCCCCACTGCTCTTTCACCTTGCCTTTAGCCTGCTTCCAATTGCCTTCGACGCGGTTCCAGTCCATGGCGTATCTCCTTTTTGCTGATGTTATTCCAACGCTTGTTTGGAAGAAAAAGTTCCGCCAACAACAATGCTGGAGACCTCCGGCAAAAGGCTCATCGCTGAGACGATGAGCCTTTTGTTCGCCAGTTTCCTTAGTTCGCGGGAGCCGGAGTCGCCGGTGCCATTTTGTTGTCCTGCATCGGAGGCGTTGTTTCGGCGGGGACCGCATCTGTCTTGGCTTCGTTCGCCTTGTTCGGGTCAGCGACTCCTTCCGTAAACTTTGGCAAGTCTCAAAGGCCGGTGCGTTTTGAAGGCCTTTGGCCGGTTCGAACCGTCCCGGACCAGACTTTTTCAGATTAAGGTATGCGGGAGTGCTCACCTGGAAAACGAAATACCCGGTGTACGTCTTTTGGAATGCAACCGCTCTCTTCAGGGAGCGAGCTTAGAAAGGCCGAAACCCGTCATTTCATATCGATAACCTCTCCGGCCGTATAGAAAACGATAGGAGGACCATATTCCTCTTCGCCTTGCTTTGCTTCCTGGCTCCAGGCAATGACCCCTGCATGGTTTGACGCCAAATCACCGGCCGCTTTCCGCGCCTGTTCTTCTGTGTCGAACCGTTGTGGTTCCTCAGGTCGAAACAACTCTCCGGCTTCACCTTGCTCAAAAACCGCTACAAAATAAATTTGTTTCATCCCATTATCCTCATCGGCAGGCAACCCATAGCGCCGGAGCGCGTGTCACGTTTAACCGCTACCAAGTCTGGCGGTTGTACCAATCGTCGACCTCGCGCCTGGCCTCGTCCTTTGCCTTGCCGTACCGCTCCTGGATTTTGCCTTCCAGCTGGTCACGCTTTCCGGCGATGACGTCAAGGTCATCGTCGGCCAACCGGCCCCACTGTTCCTTGATCTTGCCCTTGACCTGCATCCAATTGCCTTCCACGCGATTCCAGTCCATGACAGATCTCCTTGTTGGCTGAACTGAAACGCGCCAGCCAGTTGCGTGTTCCAAAGGCATGGCAGCAACGCCGTGCACAAGCCAGCGAAAGAAAATCCTTGGCCGATGGAACGCCTTCTTCTCCGGAGGATTAAAGAGAGTCATCACCAAGCCCTGGGAGAAACCCCATGACCTCTATGGAGCAGGCTATCTCAATCGCTGCCAGCGCCCATGCTGGTTACCTCGCCGACGATGAAGAACCGTATATCTTCCACCCTTTGCGGGTGATGCTCGCCTTGGATGCGGAGGATGAAAGGATCGTCGGTATCCTGCATGATGTCGTCGAAAAAACGCCGTGGACGCTTGACAACTTGCGTTCGGAAGGACTTCCCGGCCACATCCTGGAAGCAATCGATTCAGTCAGCCACCGCCAGGGTGAAGAGTATTTCGACTTTGTCTTGCGCACGCGAGAAAACAGCCTTGGACGCCGCGTTAAAATCGCCGACCTGAAAGACAATATCGAGAAGGTCAGGTCACACCTGGAGGATCCCAAAGCACGGGAGAAGCTGGCCAAGTATGAAGAGGCATTGGCGCGACTTTCGTGAATGGATGGATTCTCGCGTGGGAGAAGCGATATGCGTATTCGATGGATGAAAAGCCCTCGCGACGGGGGTACGAGGGCTTTTCGGGTGGGCTTTCCAAAAGGAAGCTCAGTCAGGAGGACAGTGTTTCAAATCCCCGCAATAAAATAAGACACGTGGCTCGCTCTTTCAGCGTCCTCAGAGCGCACATTGGCCGGCTGACAGCCCTACCGCTCCATTTGGAACATTTGCGTTCGTTAAAAGTTTCCGACCTGTACAGCTCGGCAGAGCTCCAGCTCTCGATTGACCGGGCTGACAACATCCTGAACCGAAAGGAACAGCCCATGCCTTCCATCAATGACGCACGTATCCTTATTCTCGCAACCGATGGCTATGAGCGATCGGAGCTTCGGGTCCCCTACGACGAGTTGCGAAAGCGCGGTGCAGACGTCAAGATTGCGTCCCCGAAAGCAGGTAGCATCAAGAGTTGGGACAAGAAAGATTGGGGCGATACCGTCGATGTGGACCTACTTGCCTCGGAAGCCTCGGTTGACGACTTCGACGCGCTGGTGCTGCCAGGCGGACAGATCAACCCGGATCTTTTGAGACGGGACGACAGCGCCATGCGCATCGTGAAAGACTTCCTGAACAGCGGCAAGACGGTTGCTGCAATTTGTCATGCGCCATGGCTTCTTGTCGAAGCCGATGCCCTCCACGGTCGCGATGCGACGTCATACTGGTCGATTAAAACAGACGTTAAAAATGCCGGAGCGAATTGGAAGGACGAGGAAGTAGTGACTGACGAGGGTATTATCACCTCGCGCAGTCCGGACGATCTCCCGGCTTTTGTTTCAAAGATCGTGGAAGAGATCGAAGAAGGCACGCACAAGCGCCGCGCAGCGTGACGCGGCGATCGCATTGATATATGAAAACGATGTCAAGCTGCGGTGATCATACCTGCTTCAGGTGCAGCAGTGAGGCGAAGGCCGCTCTCTGCTGATCAGTTCTACGCGCTGATCAAGGGGACGAACATCACGGAGTCGAGGTCCTCCGCCTCAAAGGTGGTTTCGCTTGTGCGCGTTAGTTTGCGAAGCGTCTGGCTCCATTCGTCATGGCCGACTGGCATCACCAGGCGACCACCGATGGTTAACTGCTCCTTCAGCGCCGGGGGCACCATTGGCCCGCCGGCCGCGACCAGAATGACATCGAAGGGTGCGGCCTCTGGCCATCCCTTCGTGCCGTCACCAATACGCAGATCGATATTGTCGTAGCCGAGATCCCGCAATCGCTTACTCGCAGATTCGCCAAGCGTGCGATGGCGTTCGATGGCAAACACACGCTTGGCGATCTGGCTGGCCACCGCCGCGGCATAGCCAGATCCTGCCCCCACATCGAGGACCATTTCACCGGGCCTCAGCGCCGCGCCCTCGATCATTCGTGCAACGATGTAGGGCTGTGAGATGGTCTGGCCCTCGCCTATGGATAAGGGGCTGTCTTCATAGGCAAGCTCTTCAAGTCGCGGGTCGACAAAAGCTTCACGCGGCACACGGCGCATCGCGTGCAGAATATGAGGATCATTAATCCCGCGCCGGGCGATCTGGACATCGACCATTCGGTTCCGCGCACGGGAGAAATCACGCATTCCAAGCACTCCGGTAGCGGTGCATCCGGTTTCCAAACGTCGAACGAAGTCGATTGTTCCGGTTTCAGACGGGGGCTTAAAAGCACGGCAGTGCCGATATTTGGCAACTCGTGGCGGTCTTCGGGCGTTGCATGCCCAGTATAAATGTCATTGAAGGTTATCATCTTGGTCGACCGTGGTTCCATGAGCAAGGAACGGAAACCGGGGGCGCTGGCCGCCTTTCCTTACGACCGCATGACCGTTGAACGATTTCGTGAAGCATTTCCGCGTGCACGATGGAACGACGACAAGCGAGCTTGGTTCGTGCCGGGTAAGACGGCTGTGCGTCGTCTGGACCGTTGGCTGGCACGCGAGGCTGACCAAGCGCTCCCGCACGCCGACGCCAAAGGCCGGGATGCTTATGCGTTTGAGCCGATCACCAGCGCTTATCTGGAAGCGGCCGACGATTTGCGTGTTAGAACACCCTATTCGAAGACCGTTATCGAGCAGATGCGGGCTATCCCATGGGCGCACTGGGACGAGGAATTGCGGGCGTGGCGCGTTCCATTCCGATCTTATGAGGAACTGTTGCATCGGTGGACCACCATAGAGGCTGCCGCTCGCCGCAACGAGCCGGAGGAACGTAAGCGGCGGGTGGGGTTGCAGAGGAATTCGTCCACTTATAAGGCCGCTCAGCTTCGTTATGCCGAACGGCGACGCCGAAGATATCCCCTGCCTACCGAAGATCTGCCGCCACTCGAGCGTCCATTGATGACGGAGCGCTATGGCATCGTTGCTTTTACCGAGGTATCCGGGGAGTTGGTCGACCCTGCCTCGCTGGCGTTGGTTTACCCGCATGCTGCTCTCGGCATGTTCAACTACGTATGGGGCAGATGGCGAGCGCCGACGCTGGCGGAGCTCGTCGCAACGTGGCCTGCTCGTCGTGAGCCCGAGTTTTTGGAGCGTTCACGCGGATGGTGGCAGCCCACTCTGGGCGAGCTGCGATTGGCGCGGCAACGGGCGCGGTCCGTCGAGCGCCGAAGGCAGCAGTCCGCTAGAATGACCCCGTAATTCTCCTGCGTTCTTCGCAGCTCCCATGAGGGAAATACCGGCAGCGGTTTGCCTGCCGGGACACGAGAAGAAAGGCGGGACCGCCTCGTTGCAGTTTTGGTATTCGGCTGGGACGGCTTAACCTGCGCTCAATTGATCGGCAGACATTTTGCCGGATCTGTTATCGCGCACCATTTCGTAGTTGATCTTCTGCCCGTCGTTCAGACTGCGCATTCCGGCGCGCTCGACGGCAGAAATATGGACGAAGACATCAGCGCCGCCATCGTCGGGCTGGATAAACCCGAAACCCTTGGTCGCATTGAACCATTTCACAGTACCTGTTGCCACGATGAATCCTCCCGCTAGCAAGTTCGAACAGTATCGTTATCGTTCGACGCATCCTGTATCAAGCCTTAGAGCCGGAAAGTATGATCTTGCAGTCCCTCCTCTACTTGAAATCGCGTGTCTTCACCTTCATCGTATCGATGTGCTTATAGTGATTAAAGGCAGATCGAGATTGACGCCCTTATGGGCGGCAAAGATCGAATTCGCGTTTCCTGCAAAACAGCGTACCGAACTCGAGGCAGTCGACGTTAATGAACCGATGTCCGACCAAATAGTGACGAGGGAATAGTGCAAGGATATGACTGTCCAAACGCCCTGACGGCAAAACCCAAACTCTGGCATAGGCCACTTTTGCCGAAATCGTTTCAGCAAACTCCTCCAGGCGAGTAACTCCTGTCGTGCATTGGTTCTTGTCATGGCACTGACTCGCGGTCGCAACTCGTCTGCAAAGGTGATAACCATTGCAGCACTCGGATAACGACCGATCAAGGAATGCTATGAGATCGACTTGCTACCTTCTACTTGCCGCTGCCCTCGCCGCTTCGACCTCATGCACGACCCCAGACACGATCCCGGATATTCAAGGCAGTTCCTTTGTCGACAGCAATGTCGCGGTCAACTCTCTCCGGAACTCGGTATATGACCAGTGCGGATGGGCCGCGGAGCCTTCAAGTCTCAGAAACTTGGTACCAGGCATTACCGTAGGCCGAGACGGGTTTCAAAGGATAACCAATGCAATTTGCGCAGCGGCCCGGGGTACGCCGGCCCCAGCCTTACCGGGGGATTCCGTCACGGTTGAGATCGAGAGGACGCTGGTGCGCGGAAGGTTTCTCGAACCGGGCGAGGCATTTGCGGTTGCGCAAGACTGAGAGTCGAATCCATCCAACGGTACAGGACGCGTGCGTGCCGCCTTCCCAGTCGCGGCAGAAACTCGCAACCAGACAACTAGCGTGCGTCCCGGGCAGTCGCGCGATGAGAAGGATACTGGTCCAGCTCGGACGTCGCGTCATGACCGGCGGACTAAATCAGAAGGTTTATTTGACAGGATTTCGGTCTTAGCCCACTCTGATTTCCGTTGTATATCGGGATAATATTGCAACAGAGGCCCGGCGCTTTGGCCATCCTTCGATAAGACTGTCTCTCGCTGGGCTTCATTGCAACTTAATCTGCCTCTAGCGTGTATTTAACAGCTGAAACCTGTGGGCCGGGGAGCAGGATGATTGTTTTGTGTATAGCAAGCCCGGGCCTTCATCGACATTACGATTATCATCGAAACCGCGATTGGTGCGGAACAACGAGGGAGCCCCTCTAAATTCGAGGTACCCGAGTTAATCCACCTCTGCATCTCAATTGGGTAGTTGCGTCCTGCCAGATTGTGTCTCATATCCACGGGTTTTGAGGGGATGCCGAATATGACGAAATACGCGGGCCTCACCGACTATCTTAAACTTAGGACGGAAGGTGAACTTACTCTGACATTCGATGAGATTGCTGACATCATCGACGGATATCTTCCGAAGTCTGCAGAGCAGTCCCAATATTGGGAAGACGCAGCCAAGATGTGCGCGGGGCACAAAGCATCACAAAAAGCTGGCTATAAGACATATCTCGTTCATGGGAACGACAAGGTGCGCTTCGTTCGAAGTTAAGTTTGTTGCGACTCCGATGCTAGGATGGTTGACAAAAATAAACGCACTTGTCTCCTGAGGAACTCGGCGTGAGGTGCGCTTCCGGACGAGGAGACCAAGCCGGGGCTCATTTACGCCGTTGACGGTGTAGGCTACGCGATAGGCTCTGTTTCATCTACGCTCGTGCCAGTTTGGAGGACTATTTTGTTTGGACATCTATCGATCGCGGCAGTCAGCGCCCTGATGCTTGCAAGCAGCGTGCAATCCACGCCTGAAGCGTCGATCGGCGCGGGCAACCCCTATCCCGTCAGCAACTACACGTGCGCGGACGGCACGCATCTGGCAGTGCGTCTCCTCGGCGATCGCGCTTCGGTATCCGTCAACGGCGCGACCGCGGTCGATCTGCCCTCCATGGGATCAGAAGGAACGACCTTTTCGAATGGCCGGCAGACGCTGAGCATCGTGCAGGGGCGCCTGTCGTGGGGCGTTGGCCGAGCGATGCCGTCCGCATGCACCGGCGGTTGAGCGTCCTCGTCTTGCGGAACAGCGGGGTGTTCCACCTATCGCCGAGACGGCCAACTGGTTGCCCGCGCTAGAGGGCGATTTCAATTGGCCTTGAGATCCTGCCGCCCAACATCGGTCTCGGACGGAACATACCGCTTGCCGGCCATAAAAGCGCACGGAATGAGTGCGTCATGGCCGAGGCAGGAACGCTCTAAAGTCAACGCTAATATGATTGCTTTTCAATAGCATAGATGACAATTGGGGGCTTTTGCTACCTAATTCCGCAGTTATTGCGCCGACGAGATCGCTGAGAATGTTTCGCGGCTAGGATCTGTAAAGGTGGTGATCGTCCTGACGTCGACATCGGGATTTCATGACGTGTCTTTTTCTTCCGGAACAAATTCTTCTTCTCAGGGTTGCATTTTCGACATTGTGTCACATGGAGAATTTGAAATGGAAAATACCGAAATTGGTTGGATTGCCGCGATCATCATAGGTGGTCTTGCAGGCTGGTTTGCTGAGATGTTTATGAAAAGCAATACAGGCGTGATCATGAACATCATTTTGGGAATTGTCGGGGCCATCATAGCCAATGCGTTGCTATCGTTTTTTGGCGTTACCCTGACGGGGTGGTTGGGCTATTTGGTCGCCGGATTCATCGGCGCGTGTATCCTCATCGCTGTGGGCCGGATGTTTCGAGGAACCAGGGCCGTATGAAACAACCACAGCACTTGGCCCGGTTGCAGGAGATTGCGACGGGTTTACTTAGCGGGGCTGATAAGGCCACGGGTTTTTCCAGAACAACACAGGATTGATCAATGCAAATCGACCCCACGTCCAATGAAGATGAATTCGAAAATGGAAGCGACACCTACCTGGTTGACCAGGTTCTTGAACAGCGCAAGAAAGACCCGGGCGAAGCAATATCGCAATACCCACCTATGTCGGATCAACTGGCGGCACTCCGGGCGGAGATTGGCCGTCTCGCCGAGTCGGCAAGTCTTATCGCTGAGGAAGCAAGCGCAATCGTGGCCCAAGCGCCAGCACGGTTACGTTCCGAGGGAGAAAGACAATTTCATAAGCGCCCTGTGATCTCACTGCTGGCAATCGGCATTTTGAGCTTCCGTCTTACCCAGGCGCTCTTTGGCAGGTCTTACAGGATGAGATGACCATCATGGAGGCACCCCCGCTTGAACGAAAGCTTGTTGCAATTCTGGCAGCCGATGTCGAAGGGTATTCGCGATTAATGCATCGGGATGAAGAGGCAGCTCTCGCAACACTATCGTCGCACCGTTCAATCATCGACGCTATAATCGTTCAGGGCCGTGGAGAAATCTCCGGTACGGCGGGCGACAGCGTTCTGGCAGAGTTCGCCAGCGTCGTCGATGCCGTTCATTCCGCCGTATCAATCCAGCAAGCCCTGACCAAAGCCAACGCCGCTTTACCCCAGGACCGGAGAATGATGTTGCGCATCGGCATTAACGTTGGCGATGTGATGGTGAAGGATGACGGGATATTTGGAGATGGTGTCAATGTTGCCGCTCGGCTCGAGGCAATGGCGGAGCCTGGTAGCATCTCCGTGACCAGAGGAGTGCGTGATCATCTGCGCGATAGGATGGACTATGAATTCGAAGACCTTGGAGAGCATACAGTTAAGAATATTACTCGGCCCGTCCGGGTGTTCCGTGTCAAGTTCGATCCGAACGCTACTTCCCCACTCCCGATATCGGAACCTGCTGATGGAAAGTCCAGTATTCAATTAACGGATATGGACGCCACTTCAGAAGGTCGCGGTGCCGATCCAGTCGAACTTGAATTTTGGAAATCGGTGGAATCGAGCGGTGATCACGAAGAGTATCGGGCGTATCTACAACAATATCCGGATGGCGACTTCACTGCTCTTGCGAAAACGCGTTTGGCAAAGCCGACTGCAGCCAAACCAGATGTGGCGGCTGACAGGGAGGTCGAGCTCGAATTCTGGGCTTCTATCAAGGATGGCGACGTCGCGGCCAGTTTTGAGGCCTATTTGGAGAAATACCCCGAGGGAGAGTTTAAGGCTCTCGCTGAAATCCGGTTGGCCGAGCTGTCTGGATTCCAAAATCAACGGGACAATAGATAATTTTCCTCGCTTTTTCATAATCCCCACAAGCGTTGTTGCAAAGCCGACATTGAAAGGAGCAGGCAACCATTCACCTATGTCATCCTTCTCGTCCTGTTTGGGGTGGTCGTTCTGTTCACTGCTTGGTTGCCGATGCGGCTTAAGAACTTTTCGACGACGCCGTCATCATGATTTCATGGCGGAGGGCTCAGCTGATTGATGGGGTTTAGGTAGCGAAGACTTCAGCAGTTCCCAATCCCGACCTGCAATCAACGACAGGCCGGGATAGATCAGGACGGCTACCGCCCTTACGATCAGCCCCGCGAAACCGCCCGCCAATGACGTTCCCGTTCTGCGCGGGATAACCTGAACGACGAGCATAAGGATCGCCTGAGCCACAAAGCCACAAGCGGCGTAGGTGGCGGCCCAGTTGACCCTTGACAGACGCGACCAGAGATGGGCCCAACCGACTAGCAGCCAAAGCGCAGCCAGAACCGTCGCAACGATCCTACTGGCATTCGGCCGAGCACGCGCGAGCAAGCAAACGAGGCCTACACCCACCAGTAACATCAGAATCTGAAGTGGCCAAAGGGCGAGGTTATAGCTCTCGATCTGCCTGAAAAATACCCGAGGCGAAAACATAAAAAAATCGGATGACCACCACTCCGTCACAAGGCATCCTCATTTTCGGGAAAGCCCGCCATGCCCCCGGAACCCGCTATTAGCGCAAGAGCTTCCCGCCGATTGATTGAGACTCGCCTCGCCATCTTGTCTCCTCGCAAGTCGCACCGGTTTGCCTTATTGGTGGAGTATCGGGTATCCGCCACCACTTGAAAGCTCATAGCTGGTGACCGCCACTCACATTGAATTGAAGCCGTGATGCAGTCCATCGGTCTTGTAGCGCTTCGGGCTTATGGCGCGGGATGATCAAATAATTTAGCTTCGGTCCGACAAAGATAGGATAGGTTTTCCGCAACATTTGAACACACTTGGTTCTGACTGCATCGGTCCTGGATGCATGATCAGTTTTCACCGGAAATCAACAGGCTGACGCGGCGAAGGAAGCGAGACGCGGCAAGCAGGAGTTTTTCATGTCAAAGACTGCTCTCTACCTGGGCATGTTGTGTGTCCTTCTGTCCGTGGGCAGTCCATTTGCGCAAGAAATGCCTCAAGCCAAACAACCGGTCAGGGTGGGACTCTATGTGAGCCCGCCATTTGTCATACAGGAAAAGGACCAGTTCACAGGAATGGCAGTCGAGCTTTGGGAGTCGCTTGCAAGGGCGCAAGGCCTTCAAACCGACTACAAATCATTCCCTACGGTCCGCGCCCTGATCGATGCCACTGCGAACGGCAACATCGATGTTGCCGTCACCAATCTCACCATTACGCAAGGCCGGGCGCAACGGATCGACTTCACCTATCCATGGTTCGACGCCGGACTGAGGATAATGGTCAACGAACATCAGGGCACGGGTTTTCTGGAGGTAGTAACAGGATTGAGGGACTCAGGATTCCTTCGCGCCTATGCATGGATTGCCTTTGTCGTTGCCGCGGCGACCGTACTGCTGACCCTCTTAGACCGAAGGTTCGCCCCCGACTTTCCACGCCGATGGCGTGACGGAATAGCAGAAAGCTTCTTCTCGGTCATGTCGATTGCTGCTGGCAAATCATCCGGCCGAAAGAACATTTTTGGGTGGGTTGGGCGGATATGGCAGGGTTTGTGGCTGGTATGCGGAATTGCCGTACTGGCATTTGTGACCTCCTCCGTGGCGACAGTAATGACCACGCTCTCGCTGACCAATCAAATCAACAGCCTTTCCGATCTTCCTGGCAAGGCTGTCGGGGTTTTCACCGGGAGTGTGTCGGAGGATTTTGCCCGCAACTCCGGGTTGGACTTGCATTTATTCCCGGACATTGACGCTGCCGTGGCGGCTTTACTCGACGGCAGCATCACAGCCATCATCGGCGATGCCCCGGTGCTGGAATATTATGCCCACAAACACCCCGAACAAAGGGTCGATGTCATCGGAGGCGTCTTCGAGCCGGACAAATACGGCTTCGGGCTTCCTCTCAACAGTCCCTCTACAAGGCGGCTGACCGTTGAACTCATAGGCGCTCATGAGCGTGGTCTCGTGGCGCAGCTGCACGTCAAATACTTCGGCGATTCACCCTAAATGGGGCACTGACCACCAGGCTCGCCCGACTGGCCAACCAGCGCGCGACCTGCCCCAGTGTTCTTATCGTTCTTGCCGTGAGAACAAAATAAGAACGTCGGATCAACTCGTCAAGAAACCGCGCGTGCGACACGCTTGCACACAACCGGGGATGGCTTATCATCAACGTTGCAACCAAACACCTGATGCCGAAGTGACGGCCCCTGCCATGCCGATACCAAAGCCACACCATCCAAGAACTCATCCCGAGCGCTTTGATTCATGTCAGTTGGCGATTGAGGACAAGCTGATAGAATTGATCGGCCACGCCTCGGATATGGGCTGGCACAGAGACGAAATACTGGCGGCCATCATCGCAATAGCCGACAACCTGTCCTTGGCCCGGCGCGACGATATCGCGCTAGCGATAGAGACTCAGTTGTCAAAATTGATGAAGAAAAAGGATGTCTGAATTGGCTGACGCCAAAGCGCATCCCGCAGATCTTATCGTCGTTGTCGCATTCAGCCGCGCAGACAATGGGCAGCTTGTACCTGCTTACGATCCGATGCAGTTTGATACCCCGGAAGAGGCCACTCGAATGGCGCGTTATCTCGCGGTCAAGTGCGCAGGCGTCTTGGCGTGGGTTCGCGATGTACAGCCTGAAACCGGAGGCTACGGGCCTCCGACGATCCTGTTTCAATCTGGCGACGTACCGGAGCTGGAGTAGCCCTCAAGCGATCAAGATGACGTGGGAAGCAAACATTCAAAATCTCGTCAAAATTAGCGCGGTCAAAACCACCCAGCGCAATGAAGCTGTCATTCACCAGCGCCTGGCAGACGCCGAAGCATATTTAATGGACGCTCGACATGTTACGACCACTCAATCGCGCTTCCTGCTGGCCGTCGAAGGTGTGCGCCAGGTAAGTCTTGCGGTCCTCAACCACACCGGGATCAAAGTCATTCCCCACGCCCAGCACAAGATCGACGTGTCGCAGCTGGCTGCAATGATTACACAGCTTGAAACCGTCGTTCCGGCCGCGGCAAAGACCTTGGGAGACTTCCGGCATATCCGCATACAACGGAAAAGCATGTCACCTGCCCCACCAATCTCGGTGGAACAGGCAGCCAAGGCAGTGGATATGCTGGAACAGCTTCTCGCCCGCGCCCAGATTCTGACAAATGTCGGTAAAAACGCTTAGGGGATATAACCAGAGTTGGTAGCGATTGGATGCTACTTGTTGATCGAGGTAACCGCCAAGTTTGTAGGCTTGTTGTTGGCCGCCTTTTCCTGGTCGAGGATTTCACTCAGCAGTACGTGACTGGTTCATTTCCGAGAACCTTTGCCCATTCGCGCAGAGAGCCATAAGGCAATTTCATAATGTTCGACGGCTAGGCTTCCAAGGCAACACCTTGCGCTTCGGCAAAAATACCCACCGCCTCTTTTAAAAGACCATCCGTAGCATCGCATTTCTCGCCTGCAGGTTTGACGCCGATAGTCTTGAAAACCTTTTCCAAGGTTTTGATCTGGCCTTTAGTTTCTGCAAGGTGCTCCAGGCTCATTTTCAACGCTGCATTTTTTTACCGCGCTCGATACTTTTGGAAGGGCATTTGCGATAGCATTCTCGGCATAATAAACATCTTTTAGAGTGTGCTCGAACAGCTCAGCGAGTGTCATCATAATTTGGTGCTCCAATGAAATCGGCACCTCAGCAACTCGCAGTTACATTTATCGTTCCGGCTTCAAATAGTTTGCCCCTTGTCCGGCTCCTGTCGTTCGTCTTTTGCTGTATCGAGCCGCATCAAACGGCCCTCAGACTGTTTGCCCATCGCCGGAGCAGCATATGGCCGGCGGCAAACACCGCGGCCACCCCTCGCCACATGCCGTCAAAGACGAGAAGGCCTTTTATTGTTTGGCGGACGCCTGCCGTCAGCGCGACCACCCCTTAGTTCGAATAATTTGTGCAGTGCAGCAACGATTGCTTTCGAGACGCGTTAGCCGTGTATCAGCGCCATCCCGTCGTTGACCAATGAGGACGCTGTCATGAGGAATATTGCCGATACGATCAACCGCCTGAATGGTCAGCGCAGCCTGGCCAAGCCGACCTGGACGAAGTCGAACACGCGTTTAGGCATTTTGACCGACTTCGGTTCAAATCCAGGCAACCTGCTCGCGTGGACGTATATTCCGAAGACGTTCCAGCCTGGATCGCCACTTGTGGTTGTCCTTCATGGCTGCACACAAACGGCAGCCGACTATAGCGACGGCTCAGGATGGTCTGAGCTGGCCGATAAATACGGATTTGCCTTGCTATTTCCCGAACAGCAACGGAAAAATAATCCGAACCTTTGCTTCAATTGGTTTGCCACTGAAGACACGACTCGAGGCCAAGGAGAGGTCTGTTCAATCAGCCAGATGATTGAAGTCCTAAGGGACATGCTTTCCATAGACCCGGCAAAGATCTATGTGACTGGCTTATCAGCAGGCGGTGCGATGGCCGCGGCCATGCTTGCCACTTATCCCGAGATGTTCAAAGGCGGCGCAATCATTGCAGGTTTGCCGTACGGCAGCGCGTCAAGCATCCCCGAGGCATTCGACCGAATGCGTGGCCACGGCTTGCAGGAAGGCCGCGTTCTCGCTGATCGGGTCCGGCGCGCATCCGATCACCAAGGACCATGGCCCTCCATTTCCGTTTGGCACGGCACCGCCGATAGAACCGTCGATCCACTCAACATGGAAGCAATCCTTGGACAATGGCGCAACCTGCACGAATTCCAGCAAGCTCCGATTGCGGGAATGGTGAATGGCCATCCCGTGCGCAAATGGAGCGACACAGGAGGTACCACCGTAGTTGAAGCGTACACAATCAATGGAATGGGCCACGGCACTCCCCTCCAGAGAGTGGGTGCACACAGTTACGGGTCTCCCCGTCCGTTCATGCTTGATGTCGGCATCTCATCCACTTGGCATATCGCCAATTCGTGGGGACTCCTTGGCAATGAGCGAACGCTTGTCGTTGAGCAGGAAGCGAGTGCCGCCTCTCAACCTGAGCGGGAACCTCCACGACATGCCAACCGATCGGTCAGCGATGTGATCGAAGATGCTCTGCGCACGGCTGGATTGCTGAAGTGAGGATATCCTGTCCTCTTTTGGATGAGAGGACAATGCGTCTAGATACAGCGGTGCACCAGTCGGCTGACTCTACGCCATCTAACACTTCTGATTATTTTGGTCGTGGAGAACAAAATAATCAGCTGCGAGTTCGTTCAAAGAAGGATGAACGAGCGTCTTGGATCAAGCGTTTGGCGCTACTGCCCAATAAGGACTTCGAACTTCTCGTCACCTTAAGCGTTGTGGTAGGCCGCCGCTGTCCACAGGAGTATGCCTATTAACACCTATGTTGTCCTCCTCGCACTGCTTGGCGTGGTCGTTCTGTTCACCGCTTGGCTGCCTATGCTGCTCAAGGACTTTCCTCTGTCATTGCCTATGATATGCATTGCCTTCGGAACATTGTTTGTATGGACACCTCTTTCGACAATCGTCGGTTCCAATCCCCTCGACAGTCGCTACATGACCGAGAAGGTGACGGAATTCGCCGTTATCATTTCACTGATGGGGGCAGGTCTGAAGATCGATAGACCTTTGGGATGGCGGAGCTGGATGACAACGTGGCGGCTTCTCGCCATCTCGATGCCGCTGACGATCGCTGCCATTGCTGCTCTCGGCTGGAGCATCCTTGGACTTGGATTGGCGTCGGCCCTCTTGCTTGGATCTGCCCTTGCCCCGACGGACCCGGTCCTTGCCAGTGACGTTCAGGTTGGACCGCCGCAATCGGGCGAAGATGGAGAAGTTCGGTTCTCGCTAACGTCGGAAGCCGGCCTCAATGATGGTCTGAGCTTTCCCTTCGTGCATTTGGCCATCGCCTTGGCACTGGCAACGCAAGCTGGCAATCCGTGGTTGCAGAATTGGCTCCTGTTCGATGTGTTGTGGCGGCTCGGCGCAGGTGTCTGTTTGGGATGGCTGACTGGGAAGCTTTTGGGCATCTTGACCTTTCGCCTTCCAAAACGGGCAAAACTCGCGCGCACTGGCGACGGATTTGTTGCGCTGGGTATCACTTGCCTGAGCTACGGTCTGATCGAGATGGCCCATGGCTACGGTTTTGTTGGCGTGTTTGTCACGGCCCTGACGCTTAGGGCGGCTGAACGCGGAAGCGACTATCACACAAACTTGCACGATTTTGCTGAACAGATTGAACGGCTTTTGATGATGGTCGTGCTTGTGTGTTTTGGAGCAGCCATCGCAGAGGGAACAGTTTTCCGGGCGTTCGACTGGAGAGTAGCTGCAGTCGCACTCACAATTATCTTCTTTGTTCGTCCAGCCGCGGGTTGGCTCGGCTTGATTGGAAGCCCGATTCCAGGGAGGGAAAAGGCGGTCATTGCAATCTTCGGCATTCGGGGTTTGGGGTCGTTCTACTACATGGCCTATGCGACTGGTCATGCCGCATTCGCCAAAACCGATGTCCTGTGGGCCACCGTTTCGCTGGTCGTTTTGGTGTCCATCATCCTTCACGGCATCGTCGTGACGCCAGTCATGCGACGTCTAGATCGCCGGCAAAACTCAGTTGCAACTGCTTTATGACGTCGGAGGAATGTGCATGATCCCGCTATACCAAAGCATTCTAAAAAAGAAGCCAAGCCGCAGACATCCGCGACCTGGCTTTTTTCCAAGCCAACATGCTCAAGACAAACTAGAACTCCATCTCGACAGGCATAGTGTTTACGCCATCGGACGGTAGTCGCGGGCTCGCTCTCGCTCCCGCACCAGTTCTTCTTCGGTGAAGTCAGCGCTGTTTTCATCAAAGCCCTGCCAACCTTCCTCTCGATACATGGCGCGTCGTGCATTTAGGTTGACGGGCGAATTGTCATCGATGACCGAACGGGCAATATCAACCTGATCATCCTCGACGCGCGCCGAAACCAACGTGCTGCCTCTCCGGACACCTTCTGCATAAACGTGAGCGTCGTTTTCATCGACGCCTGCACTCGTCATTGAGCCGATTATTCCGCCTGCAGCACCGCCAGCAACAGCGCCTGCAACCGCACCCGTTGCGGTAGCGACAAGCCAGCCCGCGGCGACGACTGGTCCGACGCCCGGGATTGCCAGCATGCCAAGGCCCGCTAGCAGCCCGCCTGCGCCGCCCACGACGGCACCGACGCCAGCCCCGGTTGCTGCACCCTCGCCTGCGTTGGATTCATCAGTTTTGCCACTGCGGCTGACGATGCTGATATTGGACGAGGAAATCCCTGCATCCTCAAGCGCGTTGACAGCGGTTTTGGCATCTTCGTGATTGTCATATAGTCCTGTTACGGTTTGCATAGTTCCTCCTGTTTATTGCCTGCTGAAAAAATTATTTGGCGGCTTCGACAATGTTGCCTTGGAAATCGAGTTTTACCTCGACCGACTTGCCGTCTTTCATCGCGGTGCCCGTCCAGACGCCATCTTCACCCTTGGTCAAAGGACCGACGTCGGCGTAACCCTTGGCTTCGATGCGTTCCTTGGCCTGGCCCTCGGTGAAACTGTTGGACCCTGCAACCGGGGCTGCCGGATTTTTGGTATCTGGAGTCGCGACTGCAGGCGTTTGGGTATCAGTTGCAGGTTTTGTTGCCTCTTGGGCGTGGGCCGCGGAGAGGATAGAGAGAGCGCCGAGCGCGAGTGCTATACGTTTCATGGTGCCTCCTTATGTGATCGATGATCGATCAGTGGACTGACAACCCGCCGTTGCTCCCAATGTTCCCGTATTATGCGCAATGCGCCCGAAGTTTATTTTTACTCGTGCATGGAACCAGACGGCGGTGAGCAGATCTCGCCCAACTGCGATGGGCTAAATCTTCTCCCCCGCTTTCGAAACCGATATGCAATCGGAACTATCCACACATTTCCTCGTTTCAAAACTATTCTTCTCAATTCGAAGCCCTCTCCCGGAACAGCGGTCCAATGCGCCTCTTCACCTGCGACAACTGCAAGAACGTTGTCTTTTTCGATAATCGCCAATGCATCCAATGCAAATCCAGGCTGGCCTATGAACCTGTTACTATGACAATGCGCGCGATCAGTTCCGAGGCTGCAGGTTCGTGGCGATTTGTGAGGGGCGAAGGATTGGATGCATGCATGTGCGCAAACGCATCTTTTGACGTTTGCAATTGGCTAGTCGATCCCTCGAAGAACCGCGGTTTCTGCCTGTCCTGCCGTCATAATCGTCTTGTGCCATCCGTTAAAACATCAGAGGGCCTAAACCATTGGCGCAAAATTAGTCGGGCGCAGCAGCACCTCTTCTATTCCATTTTGCGCTGGAACCTTCCGCATCCCGATCGCACCGAGGATCCAACGGGCGGACTGGTGTTCGATTTTCTCGAAGATCAACATCTTCCCAGTGGAGTGATTGTACCCGCAATGAGTGGCCACGACGAAGGTCTCATCACCATTCGTGCCGCCGAGGCCGATGACGCGACGCGCGAAGAGGCGAGGCAATCGGTCCATGAACTGTACCGGACGCTGCTTGGTCACCTTCGTCACGAAGGCGGTCATTTCATATGGAACAAACTTGTTCGCGACGGCAATGACCTGGAGAACTACCGCTCAGTGTTTGGCGATGAGCGGGGAGATTATGAACAGGCTCTCCAGCACTATTATGCCAATGGTCCCCTCCTGGGATGGCAGGAAACCTTCGTCTCGGCTTACGCAAGCTCCCATCCGTGGGAGGACTTTGCCGAGTGCTTTGCCCACTATATCCATATTGTTGACAGCCTTGAGACTGCACGTGAATTTGGCGTCGCAGCAAAACCGCCAGAGCATCTGGCAATGGCAGCATCAATCGATTTCGATCCTTATCAAGCGGATAGCGCCGAACAGCTTGTGAGCACCTGGGTCCCACTTAGTATCGCAATCAATTCTATACAGCGCAGCATGGGTCAATCCGATTCGTATCCATTCGTCTTGTCCTCGCCCGTTATCGTGAAACTCGAATACCTGCATCGTCTTGTTCAGAAGTTCGGGAAGCAACAAGTCATTCGCGGAGCATATGATTGCTGATCGTACCAAAGCAGGCGAAGCGATGATGCCTGCAGCCAAGGCGGACAAGGTCAAGCTTCCTGCCGACCTCGGCAAAGATCATCAAGCAAAGCTAAATGCGCCGAAAGCTGCCGGGAAGTCAGCTTTTGACAGATTGAACGTGGCCGATGAATTAGCAGCGCGTGAATCGGCGGTGCCATCGTTTTCCGGCTATACGACTAATGGCGAAAAAGGGGAACTGAAGCTCTCGCGGCCAAGACGCTCCCGACACTGAAGGAACATTTTGGCGGAAGCCTATAACATACTGAAGCTTGGCATTGACATGAGAATCTGTGGAGTCGACCCGTGTTCGAAGGTTTCGATCTAGAGCTAATTTCCCTGCGGGACGCGACGCTGCGCGTCCGGCATGGCGGAACGGGACCTCCCCTGCTGCTTTTGCATGGCCATCCTCGTACGCATACAACCTGGCACAAAGTTGCGCCGCGCTTGGCACAGTCTTTCTTTGTGGTTTGTCCTGATCTGCGGGGTTTTGGTCAATCGTCGAAACCTGTCGACACAGTCGATCACGCCGGGTCCTCCAAACGAGCAAAGGCCAAAGATTGCGTTGAATTAATGCATACGCTCGGACATGAACAGTTCTCCATAGTGGGACATGATCGAGGGAGCTACACGGCTTTTCGGACTGCCATGGACTACCCTGACACAGTGAAGTCGCTCAGTATCCTTGATGGCGTTCCAATCTTGGACGCTCTGGAGCGATGCGACGAGAAATTTGCCAAGGCGTGGTGGCACTGGTTTTTCTTCGCCCAACAAGACAAACCGGAGCGCGCTATCCTGGCCGATCCACTTACTTGGTATGGCGGATCCCCGGACAAGATGGGCAATGGCAACTTCCAAGATTTTTGTGCAGCAATTCATGATCCGCAAACCGTGCATGGCATGGTCGAGGATTATCGCGCTGGCCTGAAGATCGACCGTGCGCACGACCTGGAGGACCGCGATGCTGGGCGCAAGATCACGTGCCCTACACAGGTCCTGTGGTCGCAACATGACGATTTGGAATTTCTCTACGGCGACGTTCTGGATGTGTGGCGTCCATGGACGACCGACTTATGCGGGCATGGCCTTCCGTGCGGACATCACATGGCGGAAGAAATCCCCGAACTGCTGACGAAGGAATTGGCTGCGTTCCATGAGCGACATCAGTAACTTAAAAAGAGTCTTGAATGTCATTATTAAGCTCCGTGACTGACCTCTGAACGCAATCCAGGGAAGTCCATTTTACCTGCGAAAATGATCCAGGTCGCAAAGGTGTGCCCGTCTCAGGCGAACGAGCGTGGGTATCGCAAATTGCACCTTGAATGATTGTTGTGGCGTTACACGTCGCCGAACCGTGGGCCACTAATGCCGTCGATGTGAGGCGTGGTGCCACCCCGAGTGTTGCGGCGCTTCTAGAATTTCCTCACGGGACTTCTCACCCAACATTTCCAAGAGATGGGTCTTAGCCCGGTTTATTCTGCTTTTGATAGTTCCAATGGGGCAATCGCAAATTTCCGCGGCTTCGTCGTAGCTAGCACCCATGACACAAACCAGCATGACTGCTTGCCGGAAATCCGGATCGAGTTGATGCAATGCTGTCTCAAGTTCATGACCCCGCATAGTCCACTCCTGGGATGGGGGCCGGGAGGGTCCGTTTTCAGCGATATCCTTTTCCCCGCCTGTGACCTCCCTCCGTTGGTGCTTTATCGCTGTATTGAACGTATTTCTCATGATGGTGAACAACCATGACTTCATGCTCGTGCCCGGAGTAAACTGGTGCAATGATCCGAGCGCGCGTTTGAGTGTTTCTTGGACAAGATCGTCTGCGTCATCGGGTTGCCGATAGAATGACCTCGCAAATGCCCTTAACGCTGGCACAAGAGTAACGAGTTCCGCTCTGCAGTTAATTTCTAACTGGTAATCTTGATAAACGGGATCGATTGTAACCATATCTTGTCCTCTCTGGATAAGAGGACAATGCGTCGAAGAGATAACTCGTTCCTCCGTCGCCTGAACTGTACGCTACCGAACATTTCAGCTTTTTTGAGTCGTTGAAACCAAAGTGATGACTAACGCGGCTGTGCTCAGAAGAGCATGGTCGGCTCGCATGATGCAATGGAGAGCAAGTGTTTTAAGCTGCATGCTTTGTCACCTTTGAACGCTCCGGGTCCGCGCAAAGTGGCCGATCTACAGGCCACTTTGCTTGAATAATGAGGTCAGCGACTCTTGCTGCCCTCGCTGCTTTTCGACTGCTTGTCGGATGAGTTGCTCGATGAGCCGCTCTTATCCTGCTTGTCGGTTGAGCTTTTTGAACCACCCTTGGTGCTCGATTTGCGATCCTGGCTATTTGGCATTTCTTTCCTCCATTTTGACTGGAAAAGTTCCAGTATCCAATCAACCCAGCATGAGGAAAACTGTTCCGGCTAGCTGACCTTTGGTGCGTTATCGCACCAAATCCCGTTTAGGACACGACATCGCCTTGAATCTGCATCAGTCGCCATGTCGCGCCTGCGGATCCGCCGTTAGTAGATCCGCAAAAAATATCGTTCCGATCAGCTCACCTGGCTCATTATAGACGCGAACGACCCAGCTGGTTGGGTCGAGTCCTTCGAGAACGCCATCAACAATAGTTTCCTGGGCAGCTTGTTTTGCCTCCGCCAGCGCGTGTTCGTAATCCGGAAGCTCGATCCCTTTTACGTCCTCAAGAACGACGTCCTCGTGAAAAACAAAACGAAACAGTGGCATGGGAATCCCCCCGCTCTGATGAGGAAACGTGCTCATTCCAGAGTGAGCACGGCTGAACATCAAGCTGCTTTTTGGGCTTTGCTGTTAACGCCGCTTTCGGCGAGCTTGGTCAGCGCGGCATCGGTGGCGATTTCTTCCTCGAGGGTTTGCACCAGAAGTGCCGTCGCGTCCTTCATGCCCAATTCGTCCGCCCAACGAGCCAATGTACCGTACCGGGCCATTTCGTAGTGCTCGACTGCCTGAGCTGACGAAACCAATCCTGCATCAAGAGCCGGCTGGCCTTTGAAATCTTCCAGGACTTCTTCATCTTCAGCGATGATGCCTTCAATCGCATCACAGGTTTTGCCTTGCGCACGCTTTCCGAATATCTCGAAAACCTGCTGCAGGCGCTCGACGTGGACTTCCGTTTCATCACGGTGCTTGTCGAAAGCCGCCTTCAACTCCGGCGATTCTGCGCCCCTGGCCATCTTTGGTAGCGCTTTGAGGATTTTCCGTTCGGCGTAATAGACATCCTTCAGGGTCTCATGAAATAAATTGTCCAATGTTTTTGTTACCATGCTTTTGTCCTCCGGTTGTTATCGCTGCCCAATGTGGCGGGTCAGCAAGGAACCACGCCAGACGACGATTGTTCCGCTTGGCGATAACAAATTGGTGGGAATTTTGGTGACGGCGGAGAAATCCATGAGGGTGAAGGTGGCAAATACCAATCCTGCGAATTTCTCGACCAAGCGGAATTTTAAACATCAAGCCCTTTCCGCCGACAACTGCAAACGCTCAGCGCGCCAACCTCATCGGTTTGTGTGATGCACTGGTCTGACCCCGGGAGCCGCTCGGCCTTGCAACGCTTAACTACCGCAATGACCAGCCAGTCAGACGAACGGATTCTTCCTCGGCCAGACCATATGCCCCGTCCGCAAGCACCATTAGGCCTTCGCGGTCCAAAACTATGATCTCCGATCTCCTGGAACGGATGAGCCCCTTTCCCTCCAGGATGTGTAGAGCGACCGTAACGCCCGATCGTCGCACGCCTAACATGCGGGCAAGATGTTCATGTGTAAAGCTCAGGCTATCGCCGTCCACCCTGTCATGCGCGAGCAAAACCCATCGGGCCAGCCGATCCTCCAGTTTCGAATGCCCGTTGGCAATCGCCGTGGACCCCACCTGAATGGAAAGCGCACGCGCAAATCTTGTAAGCAATATTCTTATGGATTCCTTGGCGCGAACTGCATCCAATAAATCGGATGCGTCGATTCGAAAAGCGCTTCCATTCATTTGAACGACAGTGCGATATGCGCTGCGGTCGTCATATTGGAGAAGCGCAGAGCCGGACATCCCATCTCTACCGAATAGACCGACTTCCAGATCTCGACTGCGTGGCAAGCTCGCCATCATCGAGGCGATACCGCTTTCAAGAAAATAGACGCATTCAAGCTTTTGTAAGGGGGTCTCGATCTCCTGTCCGAGCTTCAACGGAACGATCCGCATTTTAGGCAACAGTAAAGCTTTGTCCCCCTCGGACAACCTCGATAACAAATGATTGCGTATCGGGGGTAGTTGATCGCTTGCCATAGTCTTTCCTTCCAAGAACGACTTACAGGTCGTGACCTGCAAGTTATGAACTTTGGAGCATGACTTCGGAGACTTTTTGCGAGAGCTCGCTCTGCATAAACGGCTTTGACAGGAGCGATATGTCCTTGCCAGCGCCGTCAGGCAATTCTGAATAGCCGGTAGCCAGGATCACGGGCATATCCGGCCACCCTAACTGGATTTCCCGGATGAGCTGGGTTCCCGTCATGTTCGGCATTGCCTGGTCGGTCAAAACAAGATCAATACTGCTGTGGGACCGTAGAAGTTCGAGTGCCCGTCTACCGGAACCAGCTTCGATCACCGTATGACCGAGTTCTTCTAGCATGGCGACTGTGTTCATCAGCACCAAGGCATCATCGTCCACCGCCAAAATAGTCAAGGATTGCGGTGCACCAAGATCCTCCACCGTCGAAGAATCATCCTGAGCGGCCGTCGTCATTGGTTCTGGTATAACCGGCAACCAGAGCTCCGCTCTTGTTCCCTTGCCGATCTCACTCTGAAGAACGAGCTGACCGTCTGACTGCTTCATTATGCCATGAACCATCGACAGACCTAGCCCCGTGCCCTTTCCAACACCTTTGGTTGTGAAAAAAGGCTCGACGGACCGTCCGAGGGTCTCGTCATCCATACCCTCACCTTCATCGTTCACAGAGAGACAGATGTAGTCGCCCGGCGAGAGCTCCGAGTGAGCATCCGTGATTTTTGCTCTGCGGGCCGCAATCGAGATGGTGCCGCCATTTGGCATTGCATCTCGCGCATTGACCGCAAGGTTGAGAAGCGCAAGTTCAAGCTGATTGGGGTCGGTCTGGACCTTGGCGAGTGACAACGGAAACAACGTCTCGACCACGACTGTCGAGCCGAGCGATCGCTCAAGGAGGTCGGCCATGCCCCGCACAAGAGCTGGGACGTCAACGGGCTCAAGATGCAACTTTTGTCTTCTGGCGAAGGCCAGCATCCGTTTGGTAAGAGTGGCTCCGCGTTGCGCGCCCTGCATGGCGTTATCCAGCAATGCCAAGGTTTTGCGATCATCGGGTAATCTTTTGCGTACAAGTTCCAGGCTTCCAAGAATTGCCATCAGGAGATTGTTGAAATCATGGGCAACTCCTCCAGTCAGTTGCCCGATTGTTTCCATTTTCTGGGATTGGAACAGCGCTTCGCGGGCCCTTGCCAGTTCTTGTTGGTTATGGTTTCGGTCGGTTACATCTCGGGTAACTTTGGCAAAGCCGACAAGCTCGCCAGTTTCGTTTTTGACGGCGTCGATAATTACGCTAGCCCAGAAGCGCGTGCCGTCCTTTCGAACCCGCCAGCCCTCATTTTCAAATCGACCTTGTTCCACGGCCGTTTCTAAAGCCTTATTCGGCAGATCCAGATCCAAATCTTCCTGGGTATAGAATCGAGAGAAATGCTGCCCAATGATCTCGGACGGAGGGTAGCCTTTGATGCGTTGAGCACCTGTGTTCCAGGTTATGACATTTCCCTGAAGATCGAGCATGTAGATGGCATAGTCAGTGACGCCCTGGACGAGTATCTTGAACTGCTCCTCGCTCCATCTCAGCGCCTCGTCCGAAGCCTTGTGTTCCGTTAGATCTCGGGTAACGTTCGCGTATTCAACCACCCCTCCGGACCCGCTGTAGATGGGGTCTATAATGACATGCGCCCAGAAACGGCTACCGTCCTTCTTGATCCGCCAGCCTTCACCTTCGAATCTGCCGTCACGGGTTGCGCGCTCCAGTGTAATCACAGGAAGACCAGAGACGTTGTCATCTTCCGTATAAAACCGCAAAAAATGCTCGCCGATGATTTCCTCTGCCCGATAACCCATAATGCGTTGCGCGCCAGAGCTCCATCCCGTCACAATACCGCTGCCATCCAGCATGCAGATGCCGTAGTCGGTCACCGCATCCAGCGATCGCTCATTGCGTTGCATTCATTTCCCTCTCGCCCCATCCGTAAACCGTTGATCACCGGACAACGACAGTTCACCGGCAAGGTTCCGCCACGCTCAAATTTTGATGAAAATCGCTTACCGCCAGGCTTGCGGCGGAACAAATTCAACGCTTCCGCTTTCAAAGCGATAGCGTGAAACGATCGTGTCGGTCCGCTCATCGCTGACTGTCTTCACATTCAAGATTGGCACCTGCCTGCGGCGAGTCAATGTCGAGAAAGGTCTATGCCCTTTTTACAACCTTCGAACCATGTATCGTGCAAAACGTTCTCGCATTTCTCGCATATTGCATGAGATTTTCTCGCCAATGCCTTGCGAACACTGAGGTCAGATGTGAGCACCCGCGTGTCGGGATAGGCGTTTGGGTCTACCGCGCCCCTGTCGCGGAGTGGTCAATGCCTCCCAAACACAAGCCGAATGCACATCCAGATTTCAGTTCCGTCGGCGACCAATTCAGCCGCAACTTTTCTAACGCAACCACAAGTGCGGTGCGCACTCATGTACCGCAAAATATGTCCGCTAACGCACAGTCCGTCCGACACGAATCAGGAACATTTTGCTTTGGCTATTGGTCGGGGAATAACGGGGAATTTAGTAGTAACAGGAGGAAAGTATGGCGAACAATGAACGTAACCAGCAGGGTGATACTTCGAATCGCGGCTTTGGATCTATGGATGACGACAAGCAGCGCGAGATCGCAAGCCAAAGCGGAAAGCAGTCCGGAGGCAATTTCAAGAATGATCCGGAACGCGCTGCGGAGGCTGGTCGAAGCGGTGGCGAGCAGTCTGGAGGCAATTCTAAAAATCCGGAGAGGTCAGCCGAGGCAGGTCGAGAAGGCGGACAGCAAGTCGGCGGGAACCGGGGATCCATCAACAGTCCGGTGGAAACCGTGAAGGAGAGCAAGAACCGCCGAAGAAGGTTAAAACGACCGACAGCAGGGTGGAAACTTCGCGGACGATCGCGAACGCGCTCGCGAAGCGGGTCGCAAGGATGGACAAAGCTTAACGCTGAACTCTACGAGAGCGGCCGGGACACATCCCGGGCCGCGCAGGGGTAGTCACAAGCCCATACCCCAACCGGACAGCCTTCGGTGGTGCA
This sequence comes from Candidatus Phyllobacterium onerii, assembly GCF_028331445.1. Classification (GTDB taxonomy): domain Bacteria; phylum Pseudomonadota; class Alphaproteobacteria; order Rhizobiales; family Rhizobiaceae; genus Phyllobacterium; species Phyllobacterium onerii. The sequence goes on from NZ_JAQMHX010000002.1 coordinate 492,540, forward strand.
AATAATGCGGAATCGGCTTTGCAGGAACTTTCGCAAATTAGAGCGACTCTCACGCACTTTAAGCTTTGCGTTCCGTAGACAAATGAACATCGATTAGCTGCACAATTGCCCTACGCGCCTCATGGGCAGGCCAACCGATCGAAACAGCATCGTCCAGTAGCCGCTTCAATGCCGGTCCGGCATGAGCCAAGAATTCAACTTCCAAGCTCTCCTGGCAATCCAGATCATCGCGGTCGTCCTGGGGCGGTATTATAGGCATGGCGGATTCCCATTGTTATTTGCAGTCTTCTTGAGCGGTATGCGACTTAAACCTCCGCCCTCACTGCCGGGAGTTTCGAGATATCGTTCATACGTCTTTCGAACTTGGCTGGCTGCTAGCTGTCGCGACGATTGCACACCGCTCACTCCATCCAGCCGAAACTGCGAATGGCCGAGTAAAAATTTCCAGCACCACAGTCCACTTTCCGGGCCGCCATCAATGCGATGAACGCGACCGACATCGATACCGTTACGATTCGTCGCGGTGAAATCCTGCGCTTGCTCTTCCAGTCCCACGCGAGTTTTTTGCCATTTAATTTCCATGGCTTTCAAACTCTGAACAATTCAATTTGTTTCAAACTTCCAATCGCTTCAAACATCTTTTCTCTTCATCAATTTGCGCAGCTCCTTTTCGACCGACGAAAGCACGTTCTGATGCATCGCCAGATTGGTATTCTCGGCAACCTCAATCATCGCGGCGAGAACCTCTTGCTTGGTCCATCCTGCAATCTGGGCGTCACCAAGCAATTCAAGTATCCGGTCTTCCACCGCTCGCTGACAGCTAGCGAAGCGATCGGGTCGTCTCTTGTGCGCGTCGGGCCGGGAACCGTCATGAGCCATTACCGGTAAAGTTCTCGTCGTTGAATGGCGGGAGGGCTCCGAAGTTTTTAGCGCTATAAAGCGCGATCAATTGTCCTTCGCCTTAATTGGGTATGCCCGAGAAAAGAAATACCTCACCAAGTTGAGGGTGATGACCGTGGACACCATTGAGCGGGAACTCGTCGGGATCGGGGGGACGTGACCGGTCCCGTCGTCAACAGATCCGTCCGTCATATGAATAATTACTTCTGCAGAAAGCTCCTGCGTCTCCGCCAAAGCCTCTCTGACCTCAAATTCAGACTCCGGATCCCAGCCTTCGTTTCCAAGAAATCCTTGTCGCGCAACCTGACTTTCCAGGGCATGGCTCAATCCTCCGATCAGAGCAACAGCGGTTGTTCTTCCGCCTTTGGCAGGCTTTCCAACAGTACGCCTCGGGCCATCACACGCGCTTCTTACGAGATATTTGCGATAGCCGTCAGGGTCACTTTAGATCACGTGACCATCCATGCCGCGTCAATAACCGCGATGCCGTTAAAGCTGGACTGGCTTGATATTGTCCACGCCGATTGACCCCGTTATAACGCCGCGTACCAGATCGGTTCGATCCGTTTCAATTTCGATCACAGTGTATAGTTTATCGTCTCTGAAAGCACTCGCGTTGATCGTTGTCACATCGTCAGCCGGCGCTGAGTCGATTTCCATGAAGTCGAGTTCGCGCCCTGCAGCAACAATTCTGGCGTCGCCCGTGGTGCGGGCAGCGACAAGCACTTCGTCTTGATAGGGCGAGTTTTGCCAGCGCGGATCGCCAGCGGGTGCGGTCGGTACTAGCCGATAAAGGTGGAGCGTCTCACCCATTCCCGGTAAGGGTGATGCACGGCTCTCCGCGTCCATAACTTGCGCATGGCTTTCCACCGAACGGCCAAAGGTGGTGGCGCTACTTCTCCCAAATGCCTCATCACCATCGGCTTTGTTATCTTTCGACATCACATGCCCTTTGCTGCGTTTGCCTCCAACCTCAAACGCCATGATGTCGGAATTGTTCCGGTCTGGCCTCTGGCAGGCTGGGTGCAGCGCTCCCATGGCGCAGGCCGGGATAGCAAGGATTGAGCAATCAAGAGGGGCTGTGAAACCGCCGCTCTCTGCACGTATGCCTTGCGTGCTCGCCGGACCAACTGATTTAACACCAGCGTCCTCTGCCGTACCAAGGGCTCTTCACAAATCCCGCAACCAGACGAGACGAAGGCCAATATATCCTCACAGCTGAAACTTTTTGCTTACAAAGCGAGAACCGCGTAGCCCGAAACGCCAGGGTGTTTCGGCCGCCCGGCTGATGCCGATGCGTAGTCCACTGCAAACCTCGACATGTTCATGCCTCCGAGCGAATGAAAATGGCCTCTCTAGCAACGACATTCCGTCATGCGATTTTTGGATGCCCAGTGCTTGTGCGACTTTACCAGGCCCCGAACACAGTTGGCCGATATCGTCCGTGGCTCGCCGAGACCGCATCGCCTCGATACCCTGAGTTGGTTCGATCGCTCTGATCAGAACGGCTGATCCGGGAATGCAAACCAGGTTCAGACACCAATGAATACCGTAAGAACGGTAGACATAAGCGTGTCCAGCCGCGCCAAACATGGTCTTGTTTCCAGGCGTTGGACCCCTGAAACTATGCGATGCTGGATCGTCTTGGGAATAGGCTTCAGTCTCCACGATGCGTCCACCAATGTCCTCGACAAACATCGACATGCCAATCAAATCCCGAGCCACCGCTTCAGCATCCCGGCGGAAAAACGCGGCATCAATCATGGCATCTTTCTGTTTTCGTTTCGAAGGGAACCAATTTGTCCTGTCTAACCTTTATGAATTGCGGCGGGCCAGACGGCATTCTTGCGTCCTCCGCAATATTGTAACGACAAAAAGCAATCGACAGGAGGTTTTCATGGGCCGCGGCATTCTTCTTTGGTTACTCGGCGTTCCGATTCCAATCATCCTGCTCCTCTTTCTGTTCATGCGATAGGAGAGCAAAATGTCCCTCACCGATATGCAAACGGATGTTGATGCATCCGTGGAGACCAGTGCGAGCGCCGTCAGTTGGGGTCCAATTTTTGCGGGCGCTGTGACGGCTGCAGCCGTAACATTGCTATTGACCCTGCTGGGGTCAGGTTTCGGATTGACAATGGTTTCGCCGTGGGCTTCCGAAAGTTCCTCCGCC
>NZ_JAQMHX010000003.1 GCF_028331445.1 Candidatus Phyllobacterium onerii
TGTTGCCCAAACCTCGGACGGTCGCTTGCCGCAGCGGCTGCGGGCTGTGAATGAGCCCGCAGCCGCATCAACAAAATACCTCATCCCAAACAAACAATCCTCGGGCTTGACCTGAGGAGCATCACGGGTCCGTTTGCTCGACTGGATCCAGTCGAGCAATAGAATGCAATTCGTCGTTATAAATCCGCATCTATCTGGAATGCGTCGGGAAGGTGCAATGTGCGGGCTTCTTGACCGTCGGTCCTCGGGTCAGGCCCGACGATGACGGAGACGTAGGTGCGTTGTCGCTCAGATGACCGACAGTGTCCACGTGACAATATCGTTCGAGGCACTATCAAAGGCTCTGTCAAGCGCGGCGATATAGGATGCATTGCCCTCGCCGCTGACTCGCGATGTCGCGCGGAACACACGCGCGGCGCGCACAGTCCCATTCTTGTCGTTCAATATCTTGATGGCGATTTCGACAATCGCGATCCGGCCGCTGGATACATTGATATTGAAAGTGCGGATGTCGCTGATCACTTGATAGTCGATGGCAAGGCCTTCACCTGGACGCCCGACACCGCCAAGACGACCTGTGCTCTCGAAGGCCTGGACCAGCCGTGATTGTACGATATTCGGCAAGCGATCAGCCCATTGCGCACCCTTCAAGAAGGAAATCGAATTCGGGCCTGATCGAACGACAATATTTTCGCCATCCAGCGCTTTGAGAGCGGAGGGTGCCGCGATCAGAATCTGACGGCCCTGCTTCTTCGGTGAAGAAACGTCTGGCGAAGCGCTGGAAAGATCGAAAGTATCAAGCTTCTTGGAGCTTGCGCAGGCTGAAACGGACAAAGCCAACAGCAGAGCGGCAATAGTCGTTCTTGTTTTCACCAGCGCCCCTCTGTCCGTGTCATGCGAACGCACCAACCCCGTTGACTTTCATGCGATGCGAATCGCCCAAAGTCAACGGCGTGTGCGTCCGTCATACTCCGGAACGCTTCCGCCTCCACCAAAAATTACGCGCTGCGGGTTCTTTTCAAGGTCGGTGATCGCCCGTTCGATGCGCTGAACTGACTGACGGCTCTCGTTTACGAGCGCCTGTACGTCGCGCAGGCCCTGCCCGGAGAATCGGTTGATGTTATCGGTGATCGGCCCGAGCCGGGCGTTCAGATTGTCGGCAACCGCGCGATAGGATTTGAGTGTATCCTGCGCCTCCCTGACGACGCTGCCATCCTGATCCGACAGCTGCTTGTCGAGCTTGGCAAGAACGCCATCAACCCGCGTCGATGCACTGTTAAGCCGGGTCATCATTTGCCGCGCTTCTTTCACCACGGCCTGAACATCTTCGGCACTTTGGCTGAATTTATCGATGACATCGGAATTGTTGGCCAGTGCATCGGTAAACTTCTTGGTATTGTTGACCGTGTCGACCAACGGCCCCTTCACTTCGGTAATGAAGCTTTCAATGGAACCCACTGCACCATCCACACGCTCAAGAATTGTCTGCGCCTTCTGCAAAAGGTTGTTCACGACCGAAGGATCGGCATCCATGCGCGCGATCTGATCGTCCTTGGCAGCTTCTTCCAGGAGGTTGGGCTCGTTGAGCTTACCACCCTTGAGCTCGATGAAGGCCTGTCCGGTCAGGCCGGCAAAGCCCAATGTCGCCTGCGTGGAACGGGTGATGGGCGTCGTCGCGTTGACTTCTGTCTGCGCAATAACCGCATCGGGATTATTGGCATCGATCGACAGGCGACGAACACTGCCAACCTTGATACCGTTGAACAGGACCTGGCTGCCTTCAGCCAGCCCGGTAACGGAGCCGACAATGCGGATTTCAAGCGTCGCGGTTTCACTACGATCACCATACCGGGCGATCCAATAGACGAATCCAAAGGCGAGGATGCACACTACGAGCGTGAAGACACCGACCAGGACATAGTTGGCTTTCGTTTCCATAGATTACTTCGTCTGATCCTGCTCTGCCCTGGGTTGTCCTTTGGTCTGCTCGTGCGTTGATCGCCGCCTGTTGTCGCCGTTGGAGACTATCTGGCGTGCGCGCTTTCCGCGGAAATATTCCTGAACCCACGGATCGTCGAACGCCAGCATGTCCTCAATCGTTCCCTCAACGAGAACTTTCTTCTTTCCCAATACCGCGATTCGGTCGCAAACGGCGAACAAGCTGTCGAGGTCGTGAGTCACCATATAAACTGTCAAACCCATCGTATCGCGCAAATTGGCGATGAGTTCGTCGAATTCCGCCGCACCAATCGGATCGAGACCCGAAGTCGGCTCGTCAAGAAAGACGATTTCCGGATCAAGCGATAAGGCGCGCGCCAGTGCGGCGCGCTTGATCATCCCGCCTGAAAGCTCCGATGGGAACTTTTCAGCTGTATCCGCTTTGAGGCCGACCAGTTCGATTTTCAGGCGCGCAAGTTCATCCATGAGCCTTTGCGGAATATCGAGGTATTCCCGCATCGGCACCTGGATATTTTCAAGCACCGTCAGGGCAGAAAACAACGCGCCCTGCTGGAACAACACGCCCATGCGCATGTCGACGCCTAGCTTCTCTTGTTCCGAGGCGCGATCAATATCATGACCGAAGATCTTGATCTGTCCGCTCTGTTTCTGATTAAGACCGAGGATCGCCCGCATCAGCACCGATTTGCCCGTGCCTGATGCCCCGACGAAACCCAAAATCTCGCCGCGATAGACGTCGAGCGAGAGATTATCCAGAATCTTCGCCCTGCCGAATGACACGCTGACATCCTTCACCGAAAGGATCACTTCTTGCGCGTCAATGTCAGGTTGTTTGCTTGTTGCCGGCGTCATTTCTGGCTCAAAAGTTTATCGATGCGTAGAAGACTGCGAAGATGCCATCGACCACGATAACGACGAAAATGGACTTCACGACGGACGCCGTCACCCGCTGACCGAGAGACTCAGCACTGCCACCAACTTTCATGCCCTCCACCGATGCCATGATGCCGATAATCATCGCCATGAACGGCGCTTTGATCAGACCGGCCAGATAGCTCGACGTATCGATTGCGTCACGCAGCCGCTGAATAAACGCATCGGGCGTGATACCGGAATAGGCCCAGGTGATTCCCATTGCACCGCCCAACGCTGCGAAATCCGCAATGATCGTCAACAATGGCAGGGCAATCACTAGGGCCACCAGACGCGGAAATACCAGAACGCCGACCGGATTGAGACCGATGACGGTGAGCGCATCGGTCTCTTCACGCATTTTCATCGAGCCGATTTCGGCCGTGATGGCACTTCCCGAACGGCCGGCAATCATGATGGCGGTCAGAAGCACGCCGATCTCGCGCAACACCAGAATACCGACAAGATCGACGACGAATATCTCTGCGCCGAAATAACGAAGCTGGAACGCGCCCTGCTGGGCGATGATCGCACCGATGATCGTTGACATCAGCACCACCACCGGCACGGCGCCGATACCCATGCTGTCGAGCTGGTGCACGATCGCTGCCGGCCTGATGCCGCTGCGCCCGCTGCCCTTCATCTGGGCGCCGCGCACGGTTGCACCGAGGATATGCATGGCTTTGGTGAAGTCGTCGCCAAAGGCGTATACGGTTCTGCCGATGGTTTCCAAAAAGCGAATCAGCAGGGATGGCCGCTCGATATGAACCGGCTCCTCAGGTGCCGAAGCAGCTTCGCCGACTGCTTCGAACAAGGCGCCCCAGCTTTCGGATTGTCCTTCGACGGTGACCTGCTTGCCAGCTTTCTCCAGTGTGGTTCGCAGGCGTTCTATCAGCCATGTTCCTGCGGTATCCAGCAATTCAATGCCGGAAACCTCGATTATTGCACTGGAAAAACTGTGATCGTGGGCAATTTCGCGCATGCGGTCATCGACACGGCGAACATTGCGTGTGGTCCATGCACCCGATAGCGTGATCGTCGCGCGGTCGCCGTCCTTGCTGAATTCAACGTGAGGCGGCGCTGCGGTAGAAGCACTTGAATTGTTTGCTCTATCGGTCAACATCACACACACATATCGAGTCTCGTGCTTCCTGTCACTTGAACAATTAAGGCGTGAAATATGGTTGTGAGCGTAGAAATATCGGTGGAGCGCTGGCCCATTGCCGGAACATTTACGATCTCTCGCGGCTCGAAAACCGAGGCAGCCATTGTGCTGTGTACACTGTCTGACGGAACGGTCACTGGACGTGGCGAGTGCGTGCCCTATGCACACTATGGCGAGAGCCTGGACTCCGTTTGCGCAGAGATCGAAAGATTGCGCGAGGCATTGGCAAATGGCGCTACACGAGACGATTTGCCGGCATTGATCGGTGCTGGCGCGGCCCGCAATGCGATCGATTGCGCATTGTGGGACCTGGAGGCAAAACGCAGCGGCAAAGCTGTGACTGATATTCTTGGATTGTCACCTTTGCACGATCTGACGACAGCAGTGACCGTTTCATTCGGCGATGCCCCGACCATGGCTGCCGCGGCTCGGGACTTCGCGGACCGTCCGTTGATCAAGGTCAAGGTTGGCGGCGAGAACGATGCCGAGCGCATTCGAGCGGTCGCGGACGCCGCACCGTCAAGCCGTATCATCCTTGATGCCAATGAAGGCTGGAGCGAGGAAAACATTGTTCAGAACATGTTGGCCGCAGCGAAGGCTGGTGTCGTCCTCATCGAACAGCCTCTACCTGCCGGCAAAGATGCCATCCTCACCAAAATTCCGCATCCGGTGCCCATCTGTGCTGATGAGAGTGCCCATGGCACAGACGATCTCCACACACTCCTTGGCCGCTACGACAGCATCAATATCAAGCTCGACAAAACGGGAGGCCTCACCGAAGCGCTGCGGATGCAGAAGCGTGCCCGGGAGCTTGGGTTTGGCATCATGGTCGGATGCATGGTCGGGACGTCCTTGGCCATGGCGCCTGCAGTACTACTGGCGCAGGATGCGGATTTCATCGATCTCGATGGACCGCTGATCCTGCGCGAAGACCGCAAACCCGGCCTTTTGTTCCAAGGTAGCCGCGTCTCACCGCCACTCCCCGAACTGTGGGGTTAACCCTCTCGTTGCTCCAGCCCTAGCGAAACGATGGCGAGGCCGAGACCGCAGGCAGCGAGGAAAACCATCACGTAAAAACCATTGATTCCGGTGGCGCTGTAGAGCGGGCCCGACGCCATGGTAGCGATGGCGAGCGATGTACCGATGAAGAACGTCGAAAGCCCCTGTGCGGTGCCGCCGCGTTCCTCGGGAATGGTCAGGGCTATCATTTTCTGCATGCCGAGAAACGACAATGCGAATGAAAACGCGTGCAGGCTCTGGACGGCGAGAAACCCGGCAACGCCAAGACTGGCGGGTGCAATAAGCGGAAAAACCGCCCAACGGAACATCGCAGCGGCCGAGCCGATGATCAGGACTTTAGCCGGATGCAGGCGCCCGAACAGTCGACGGAAAAACGTAAACATGATGACTTCGGCGACGACGGAAATCGACCAAAGGGCGCCGATCATAGTCTCTTCGATACCAATCGATTTCCAGTAGATAGCGGAAAAGCTGTAGCCATAGGCATGGCTCGCTTGCGTGATGCCGGTGGCAATGAGAAAGGTGACGAAAGCCGGCCTGCGCAGCGCCCTTCCCGCATCGGCGATATCCACATCCGATAGCGGTGAAAGACGCCGCGGCTTGCCGATGCGCGGCACGATGAAGCTCATGCCACACGCTGCAATCAGCGTGGCTAAAAGTGCCCACGGGATGATGTGCTCACCCACCTGCTGGATCAACACCCCGCCAACGAAAGACGTGAGCAGAAACGATATCGAGCCCCAGACGCGCATTCTGGCGAAATCGGCGCCATACCGGCGGACGCCGGACAGCGCGATCGTGTCGGCTAGCGGCACCTGCGACGTCCATGGCGGCGCAAGTATCAGGGATACGATCAGAATTCCGATGAAGCCGAACGGGACGAAATAGAAGGCCGCGACGATGACGGCCAGGATTGTCGCCATGGTCAATATGTGAGCGCGGTCATTCGAACGGTCGGCGAGCATCGATACCAGCGGCGCGGCGACAACGCGCACGAACAACGGCATCGACAATACGATGGAGATTTGCGTCGGTGTCAGCGCGCGATATTCGAGCCACAAGGGAAAGTATGGCAGATGCAAGCCGCTTGATGTGAAAATCGCAAAATAAGCCAGTGCAACCCGCAGCTCGAAGCGAAACGGCATGTCCTGGATAGGGTCCGCTGCAGCGGCTGTCATGGAAAAACTTTCGGAAGATCGAGCGGTTCAGGTGGAATCGCAACCGTGCATTGCCTGAGATTCGCAACTATCACGAAATTCGCCAAGCGCCTAGAAACGCTCGAGTATCATCCGCAACTAACATGATGCTATTGCGCTGATACCGCTTTGCCGGATTTTACTTTGCGTGGTGCAGGCGCAGTCGCACTGCCAATCGTCGTCAGCACGCTCTCGAATATATCGGCGCAGGCTTCCCAACTGAAGCCTTTGAGTCTGACGTCGGGATCGACCTGGCCCATTTCCAGCGCGCTCAACGCAGCCTTTTGCAGATTATCGGAAAGAACGCCCGCGCCTGACGCACCGATGACATCCTTGGGGCCCGGTACGGGATAACCTGCAACAGGCAGCCCGCAGGCTATGGCCTCAAGCAGGACAAGACCGAACGTGTCCGTGCGGCTCGGAAAGACGAAGACGTCCGATCCCGCATAATAGCGAGCAAGGGTTTCCCCTTCTTTCTTGCCGGCAAAAACGGCATCCGGATATTTCCGCTTCAATTCATCCAGATCCGGACCGTCCCCTACGATAAGTTTGGTGCCAGGCAGATCGAGAGAAAGGAAGGATTCAAGGTTCTTTTCAGGCGCCACACGGCCGACGCAGAGAAAGACAGGTCGGGGCAGTTTGAGATCGACATCGGGTTGCGGCCGGAAAAGCGCACGATCAACGCCGCGCGTCCACACTTTCAGCGTCGCAAAGCCGCGTTCGGCCAGTTCGTCATGGATGGACTGTGTCGGGACCAAGCAATGTTCGGCTGCATTATGGAAACGCCGCAGGAAACTATAGGACCATGACAGAGGCACAGGCAGCCGCTCGCGCAGGTATTCAGGAAAACGCGTATGGAAGCTGGTGGTAAAGCGCCAATTATTCTTCAGGCACGCACGGCGTGCCATGATGCCGAGAGGACCTTCGGTTGCGATATGGACGTAAGCTGGCTGCAGCGCTTCGATCCGCGCTCTGATGGCAAGGGGATGCGTCAACGCCAGGCGGATTTCCGGATAAGTCGGGCAAGGCGCAGAACGATAATCGGCAGGCGAGATGATCGTCACTTCAAAGCCGCGCACTTCCATTTGCTCACGCAGCTTGGTCAGCGTACGAACCACGCCATTGACCTGCGGATGCCACGCATCCGATACGATGACCAGGCGCTTCGCTTGACCGTCAGGCTGCATTCGCCGCCTTTGGACGCTTGTCATCCAGCCTGACGACAGGCGCGAAGCCGGCCTGTTCGCCGATCAGATGCGTCCAGGAAAGGAGTTCCATGCGACCGTCGAAGTGCTCGACGATGGCCGTGCAGCTTTCAACCCAATCGCCGGTATTGATGTATTCGATGCCATCGATCTGCTCGATCGTTGCGTGGTGGATATGGCCGCAGATCACGCCATCCGCACCAATGCGCCGGGCCTCGTCCGAAACCACTGTCTGGAACGACCCGATAAAGTTCACAGCCTTCTTGACGCGGAACTTTGCCCAGGCCGAAAACGACCAGTAACGCAGGCCAAGCATACGCCGTACCTTGTTCATAAGTGTGTTGATGGCGAGCGCAGCGTCATAGGCCCAATCGCCGAGATAGGCGATGTGGCGGGCATTGCGCACAACAACGTCGAACTGATCACCGTGGATGACGAGGAATTTCCGGCCATCCGCAGTCTCATGCATGATCCGGTCCATGACCTCGATGCCGCCGAAGTGCGTCCCCTGGAAATCACGCAGGAACTCGTCATGATTGCCAGCGATGTAGAGGATACGCGCGCCCTTGCGGCTCTTGCGCAGGAGCTTTTGCACAATGTCATTGTGCTCTTGTGGCCAATGCCAGTTGCGGCGCAGGCGCCAGCCATCAACAATATCACCAACCAGAAAGATCGTATCGGCGTCGTGGTATTTCAGAAAATCCAGCAGAAAACTGGCCTTCGCACCTTTCGAGCCGAGATGCACATCGGACAGGAAAAGCGTGCGGAATTTACGGGCCTCGATCTCGACCATGATGCTGATCTCCGTTCAGCTGACGCAAAGGAGCGTCCATTTGCGCTGACACAAACCTGATTCATGCAACAGTCTTATGACGGCACGTAAAAGTGCGTGTTTCGGCACGATAGGCACTTGCAACGAAATCGCGTTCCGTTATGCCTCTGGATGACATTTTAGCGTGCTGGAAAATTTGAATCGCCAGTGTATAAACGCGCGAGCCAAATCCCGGAGGACATCGTCAATGGCCAACGACCAAACGCCCAGCAACTCTGATCTCGAAGAAAGCGCGCTGTTCTATCATCGCTTTCCTCAGCCGGGTAAGCTGGAAATCCAGGCGACGAAGCCGCTTGGAAATCAGCGCGATCTTGCCCTTGCCTATTCTCCCGGTGTCGCTGCGCCATGTCTGGCAATTCACGAGAACCCAGCAACGGCCGCCGACTATACCAGCCGCGCCAATCTGGTGGCGGTCATCTCCAATGGCACCGCTGTCCTCGGCCTCGGCAATATCGGCCCGCTCGCGTCCAAGCCCGTCATGGAAGGCAAGGCTGTCCTTTTCAAGAAATTCGCCAACATCGACGTGTTCGATATCGAAATCGATGCACAGGAAATCAGCAAGATCGTCGATGTGGTAGCGGCTCTTGAGCCGACTTTCGGCGGCATCAATCTCGAAGACATCAAGTCGCCGGAATGTTTTGAGGTCGAAGAACAACTTCGCGCCAAAATGAACATCCCGGTGTTCCATGACGATCAGCACGGAACTGCCATCATCGTGGCGGCGGCTATTCTCAACGGCATGGAACTTGCCGGAAAAGAGCTCTCCAAGATCAAGATCGTTGCTTCCGGGGCCGGCGCAGCGGCAATCGCTTGCCTGAATCTCCTGGTGAAGCTCGGCGTTGACCGCAAGAACATCTGGGTCTGTGATATCGATGGCGTCGTTTATGAGGGCCGCAATACGCTGATGGACCGCTGGAAATCGGTCTATGTGCAGAAAACCGATGCGCGTGTTCTCGCAGACGTCATTGGCGGAGCTGACGTTTTTCTCGGCCTTTCGGCGGCCGGTGTTCTGAAGCCCGAGTTGTTGAAGCAGATGGCACCGAACCCGTTGATCATGGCCTTGGCCAACCCCAACCCGGAGATCATGCCGGATGAGGCGCGCGCAGCGCGTGCCGATGCGATGATTTGTACGGGCCGTTCGGACTTTCCCAACCAGGTCAACAACGTCCTCTGCTTCCCCTTCATCTTCCGCGGCGCACTCGATTGCGGCGCACGGGCGATCAATGAGGAAATGAAGATGGCGGCAGTGCAGGCTATTGCCGCTCTGGCTCGCGAAGAACCATCGGACGTTGCCGCTCGCGCGTATTCGGGCGAGACGCCGACCTTCGGGCCGAAATACCTCATCCCCTCACCGTTCGATCAGCGCCTCATTCTAAGGATTGCACCGGCCGTTGCCAAAGCCGCGATGGACACCGGCGTAGCCGAACGTCCGATCGAGGATTTCGATGCCTATCTCGACCGGTTGAACCGCTTCGTCTTCCGCTCCGGCTTGATCATGAAGCCAATCTTCACTGCAGCAAAAACGGCTGAGAAGAAGCGTGTCATCTATGCGGATGGCGAGGATGAACGGGTCTTGCGCGCAGCCCAGGTTGTGCTGGAAGAAGGCATCGCAATACCGACCCTGATTGGACGCCCGCAGGTCATAGAGACGCGTCTGCAACGCTATGGGTTGAAGATCAAGATCGGCACCGATTTCGATGTCATCAATCCCGAGGATGATCCGCGTTATCGCGATTACGTCGATCTGCTGCTCAATCTCACAGGAAGGCGGGGCACAACACCGGAAGTCGCTCGCACCATGGTCCGCGCTAGTGGCACCGTCATCGCAGCGCTTGCCATCGTTCGCGGTGAAGCCGACGCAATGATCTGCGGTCTTGAAGGCCGTTTCGAGCGGCACTTGCGTAATGTCGACCAGATTATTGGAAAACTGGAGGGCATACGCAATTTCTCGGCGCTGAGCCTATTGATCTCGCAACGCGGCGTGCTGTTCCTGACCGACACCTATGTCAGCATCGATCCGACTGCCGAGGAAATCGCCGAAAAAACGGTTCTTGCCGCCAACGAAATCCGCCGCTTCGGTATCGAGCCCAAGGCAGCCTTGCTCTCGCATTCCAATTTCGGCTCACGCGATTCCGAAAGTGCAGCAAAAATGCGGAGCGCATCAGAAATTCTGCGCGTCAAGGCGCCTGATCTGGAACAAGATGGCGAAATGCATGGCGATTCCGCGCTTTCCGCGATTCTGCGCGAGCGCGTACTTCCGCATTCGCGGCTGAGCGACGAAGCCAATCTGCTGGTCTTCCCTAATCTCGACGCGGCGAATATCACCCTCAACGTCGTCAAATCCGTCACCGATGCGTTGCATGTCGGTCCGATCCTGCTCGGTGCCGCCAAGCCCGCACATATCCTGACGCCGTCGGTCACATCGCGCGGTATCGTCAACATGACTGCACTGGCGGTGGTGGAAGCATCACAACGCGTTGATTAACAGGCGGGTGTCTTATTGCTGCCGCATGGCCGTGGCTGGTTCGTGCGCATTCACCCGCCTCGAATGCGCATGACAATCTTGGGCCGCCGCATGTACCGGACATTCCAGATCGCCTTCATAGCAGCGACCGCCGTCCTAGCGGCGACGCAACTTTCTTCCGCAAATTCAGATATTTGCTCGCGCATGCTGGACCGGCTCGACGAGCTCAACCGCAACGCCGATGTCGATGATTTCGAACTCAGTTTGCGGCGTGACCGCGTCGAAGCCGCGCTGGATGCCAATAATTGTTCTGCCGTAGACGACCGCGTCTATGATGACCCGGAGCCGAACACGGCGGGTTCGCAGTCTTACGAGGTTCTGGGGAAAGAGCCGGAACCTGTCGAGCCGGAAATGAGTACGGCACCGGTCTATGGCGGTCGGTACCAGACACTTTGCGTGCGCGCATGTGACGGCTACTACTTCCCGCTCTCCTATGAAACCGGCGCGGAGAATTTCTCACGCGATCAGGCGCAGTGTCAGTCCCAGTGTCCCGGCGCGAAGCTGTACTATCAGCCCACAGACAATCCAAATCCTGAAAGGATGACTTCGTTAAGCGGTGAAGATTACAAGGATATGCCGAATGCCTTCAAATTCAGGAAGGTAGGAGCCAATGGAACGCCGCAATGCGGTTGCCAGAGATCCGCCGCAAATTTCAGCACATTGGGCAATCCGGCGGCGGCGACATCGGCTACAGGAAAGCCCGGTGAACCAGCCAAAGTTGTCGAACCTGCGAAGCCTGTCGAACCTACAATTGAGCCGACCGTGCCGGCAGTTCAATCGACCGAAAATCCGTCGTCCATCATTCAGCTGGGTGAACCTGCGACAACCAAGACGGAAGCGCCGCAGCCGCTGCCGCTTACCCGCGACAAGCCGATCGATCCGAACCGCAAGGTCAGGGTCGTCGGGCCAACGTTCCTTCCCGACCAAGAAGGGGCAATAAATCTGCGAGCTCCGGACCAGAAGACAGCCCAGTAAGCGCGATGCGCAGTGGCATGAACAGCGGCTTGCCCTTGCGTCCGCTCTGGGCTTTCACCGCATCGGTCCACAGCTTCCAGGTCTCGCGGTTCCAAGGCTCGGGTGGCAGTAGATCGAATGCGGCACGAACGAATTCGCGGTCCTCTTCGGCAAGCTGTTCATCCGTCGCAGGACCGTCCTTGATGATCTCCCACCAACCGGTCGCATCCGAAATACGCGAAAGATTGCCCCGAACTGCGAGCCAGAATTCTTCCGCGCGGTCGCCCTCGATGCCAAGCGCTGCAAGACGGTCGTATGCTTGTGCGTAGGGCATTGCGTGGATCAGGGCACGGTTGAGCGCATCCAGTTCAGCCGGGTCGAACTTCGAAGCCGATTTGGAGGTTGCCGCTGGGTCGAAAATATCGGCCAACGTCGCCATGTCAGGTACGGCAGTCACATTCTCCGACGTTCCAATCAACACGGCAAGACTGGCCACAGCCATTGGTTCATAGCCGTCACGCCGTAAACTGCCGATCGAAAGCGCGCCGGTGCGCTTGGAAATCCCCTCTCCCGACGCCGTTGTCAGGAGATTGATGTGACCAAGTTCGGGAACCTTGGCACCCAGAGCCTCGATGATCGAAATCTGCACGCCACTATTGGTAATGTGGTCGTTGCCGCGGATGATATGAGAGATGTCCATGTCGATGTCGTCAACGACCGAAGTGAACGTGTAGAGATAGGTGCCATCTTCCCGGACCAGAACTGGATCGGAGAGCGAGGCGAGATCAACCGTTTCCCTGTCTCGCACAAGATCGTCCCAGTGAACTTCAGTCCTCGTTACTGAAAACGGATCGTCCTTGAAGTTTGGCAGAAGGAAGCGCCAATGCGGCCGGCGCCCTTCCGCCTCAAGCTTTTCCCTGTCGGCTGGCGTCAGCTTCAGGGCATCGCGTCCATAGATTGGCGGGAGACGCCGCGCCAGGCGCAGCTTGCGCTTGCGTTCAAGTTCCTCGGCAGTCTCATAGCAGGGATAAAGCACTCCCGCTGCCTTGAGTCTCTCCGCCGCAGCGTCATAAATCGGGATACGCTTCGACTGGTATTCGACGCGCACTGGTTTGATGCCCAGCCAGTCGAGGTCCGCGATCGTCGCCTCGGCATATTCCGTCTTGGAACGAACAGTATCCGTATCGTCAAAGCGCAAGATGAATTGGCCATTGTTCTTGAGGGCGAAAAGCCAGTTGAACAAGGCAATACGCGTATTGCCAATGTGGATATAGCCGGTCGGAGACGGTGCAAAACGGACGGTGATGGTCATGCGTGCGGCATATCCGATAGAGCCAGCAATGGCAATATGGGCCGCGCTCGCACGCGGCCCATATCTTAGTCATCGTTGAGGACAAGCCCCTTGGTCAGCTCAAGCGTCTGCAACTCGAACAAACCGCGGTAGATACCGCCATTGAGCCCGATCAATGCCTCGTGGTTACCCTCTTCGGCAATACGGCCATGCTCAAAAACCAGGAGCCGGTCGAGCGAGCGCACAGTCGACAGGCGGTGTGCGATCACCAATGTCGTCCGTCCCAGCATCAGCCGCTCCATCGCCTGCTGGATCAGCATTTCCGATTCTGAATCGAGGCTGGAGGTCGCCTCGTCCAGAATGAGAACGGGAGCATCCGCAAGGAACGCCCGGGCAATGGCCACTCTCTGGCGCTCGCCGCCTGAAAGCTTGACACCGCGTTCGCCGACCAGCGTGCTATACCCCTTCGGCAACGCCGAGATGAAGTCATGCGCGCTGGCCTGTCTTGCCGCCTCTTCGATCTCACCCTGCGTGGCACCGGGCCGGGCATAGGCGATATTCTCCGCCAGCGAACGGTGAAACAGGATCGGCTCCTGTTGCACGATAGCGATCTGCTGGCGGAGCGAAGCCTGTGTGATCCCGGCAATATCCTGACCATCGATCAGGATCCGGCCCGACTTCACATCGTGCAATCGCTGGATCAGCTTGACGAACGTCGTCTTGCCCGAACCCGAATGACCAACCAGGCCGACACGTTCGCCTGCCCGGATCGTCACCGAAAACCGGTCATAAAGCGGCAGGCGATGTGCTCCATAGTGGAACGTCACATTGTCAAACTCGATCTTGCCATTGCTGATCCGGATCGGCTTCGCGCCGGGCCTGTCTTCAATGCCAAGCGGTTGACTCTGGATATCAACAAGCTCCTCCATGTCGTTGACCGAACGCTGCAAATTGCGGATGTGCATGCCGACCTCCCGCAAATAGCCCTGCAGGATGAAGAACGAGGTGAGGACGAAGGTGATATCACCCGCACTTGCCTGCCCCTTCGACCACAGGATCAGCGCGAAACCGATGACCGCAGCCCGTAGCACCAGCAGCATCGTTCCTTGAGATGTCCCGTTCCAGGTACCACGAACCCAGGTGCGCGCCGTCCGGTCCCTCCATTTCGTCAGAACCTTGGCGAGACGCGCATCCTCACGGCTTTCCGCACCGAAACCCTTCACTACCATGTTGCAACTAACGGCGTCAGCCAGCGAACCGCCAAGCTTTGTGTCCCAACGATTGGCAAGGCGTGCCATGGGTGCCACGTACCCGAGCGACAGCGATGCCGTGACTGCAACGAACAGCAACGATCCAATGCCGATGATGAGGCCCATCAACGGCCAGTACCACGCCATCAGCGCCGTCGAACCAATCAGCATGATGACCGACGGAAACAGCGCCAACAGCAGCGTATCGTTCAACAAGTCCAGCGCCCACATGCCACGTGTTACCTTGCGCACTGTTGAGCCGGCAAAGCTGTTGGCATGCCACTCCGTCGAGAACCGCTGGATGCGATAAAACGCACCCGAGGCAATCTCCGTCATCATGTTCAAGGTCAGATCAACGATCTGCATGAAGGTGATGTGCCGCAAGATGATTGCACCGAGCGACAAGGCAAGAAGTGTCGAGAACGCAGCAATTGCTGCATTCCAGACGACTGCCTCGGTGGCGTGACCGTTGACCACAGCATCGACCAGCCGGCCAGAATAGAGCGGCGTCAACACGTCGGCCAGTGTCGACAGCAACACTGCACCAGCAATGACGGCGATACGCACCGGCTGTCGCTGCCAGTGTAACCAGGTGAAACCAAGAACGCTGCGGAATGCACCGCCGCGCAGGTCTTTACGAAATAAAGCCATGACGATTGTCCGATGCGAATGCGCACCAGCCTCAATAGAAAAATGCAAACGAGAATGCCGTGAAAAAGAAGACAGAATCAGTACGGCATGAATGATCTGGCAACTCGCCTGAATACAGGAAAGGCCATTATCGGCGATGAGTTACCTTGACCGGTGAAGTCAATCGAAAGGCAATAAGCCTTTCGTCATCACGTGTCAGGAACGAGCGCCGCCCCGCGGGGACATAAACATGGGTGCCATTCGAGAACCTCCCGGTCGTTATTGCCGGAGGTCGGCTTATAGTTGAATCGTTTTGCGCCGCCAAGTGTCTTTTTCCAGCGGTCGGTTTTCGAGAATCAGGTGCGGCGAGATTGCAACAGTTACTGCGATCGATCCCGGAACCGGTTGGTGATGGGATAGCGCCGATCACGGCCGAAATTCTTCTTCGTTACCTTGACGCCTGGGGCCGATTGGCGGCGTTTGTATTCGGCAATGTAGAGCAGGTGTTCGATACGCTCTACCGTCGCGCGGTCATGCCCGCGTTCGACAATTTCATCGACGCCCATCTCGTGTTCAACGAGGCATTCGAGGATATCATCGAGAACCGGATAAGGCGGCAGCGAATCCTGGTCAGTCTGATTTTCCCGCAGCTCTGCCGAGGGCGCCTTGCTGATGATATTCACCGGAATAACTTCGCCAGACGGACCCAGGCCGCCCGCAGGGACGTTCTTATTGCGCCACTCCGACATGGCATAGACCTGCATCTTGTAGAGGTCCTTGATCGGATTGTAGCCACCATTCATATCGCCATAGAGCGTGGCGTAGCCGACCGACATTTCCGACTTGTTGCCCGTGGTGACAACCATGGAACCGAACTTGTTGGAAATCGCCATAAGGATGGTACCGCGGGCACGACTTTGCAGGTTCTCCTCGGTTATGCCCTCCTTGGTGCCTTCAAAGGTGGGTGCAAGCGCTTTGAGGAAGCCCTCGACCGGCTCAAAGATCGGGACGATATCATAGCGGCAGCCAAGCATCTTGGCGCAGTCCTCGGCGTCCTTAAGCGAGTCCTTCGACGTATAGGTGTAAGGCATCATGACAGCCCGCAGGCGTTCCTCGCCTAGTGCGTCCACCGCGAGCGCGGCGCAGATTGCAGAGTCGATGCCGCCAGACAGACCAAGCACAACGTCCTTGAAGCCGTTCTTGTTGACGTAGTCACGCAGGCCAAGCATGCAGGCGCGGTAGTTCGCTTCCTCCCCTTCAGGGATCCGCGACATCGGTCCTTCAGTGCAGGTCCAGCCATCTGCGCCGCGTCGCCATGTCGTGACGATCAGTTGCTCCTCGAACTGCGACATCTGGAAGGCAAGATTTTTGTCGCCATTGAACGCGAAGGAAGCACCGTCGAAAATCAGGTCGTCCTGTCCGCCAAGCTGATTGGCGAAAATCAATGGCAACCCCGTCTCAATCACCTGGCGTAGCGCCACCTGATAACGCACATCGACCTTGCCGCGATAATAGGGAGAGCCATTCGGCACGCAGAGAATTTCCGCACCACTCTCCGCCAATGTCTCGCAAACACCGAGATCGCCCCAGATATCCTCGCAGATCGGAATGCCGATGCGAACGCCGCGAAAGTTGACCGGACCGGGCATTGGACCGGCCTGGAACACACGCTTTTCGTCGAACTCGCCATAATTGGGCAGATCGACCTTGAAACGTTCCGCAATAACCTTGCCGCCATCCAGCACCATGACCGAGTTGTGCAGGCCGGTCTCGCGCTTCAGGGGCGTGCCGACAACTACGCCAGGTCCGCCATCCGCAGTGTCCAAAGCGAACTCCTGGACTGCCTTCTCGCAAGCGTCCATGAAGGCGCGCTTCAACACCAGATCCTCCGGCGGATAACCGGAAATGAAAAGCTCGGTGTAGAGGACCAGATCGGCGCCTTGACGTGCAGCGTCAGCTCGAGCCTCGCGTGCCTTTACCAGATTGCCCCTGATATCGCCCAGCACTGGATTGAGCTGAGCGATGGCGATACGGAGAATGTCGGGATTTTTGCTCATAATGAACATATATCGTTTCGTTGGTGGAAAAACAATGTTTGATCAAGCAGTGGTCAGGAAAAAAACACGCTCCACACGGTGTAGGCCCAAACGGTAGCGACGAGGATAACCGAGATCAGCACCGCAAGCGATCCGCAATCCTTGGCGATCTGGATCTCGCGATGAAAATCCAGTGAAACCGCATCACAGGCGGCCTCGATGCCGGTATTGAGCACTTCGATCATGATCAGAAACAGTACCGATCCCGTAAGGAGCAGGAACGAAAGACCGGTCGGCGCGATGAGGGCCGCAGCGGGAATGGCAAGAATGAACAGCATAAGTTCCTGCTGAACTGCCTTCTCATGCTGCGCCAGATGCTTCAGCGCACGCATGGAATTTATGAATGCGAGTACCAGACGCTGCATGCCCGCTCCCGAGTTGTTACGGCAGGTATAAGGAGAGTTGGGCTCGCGTCAATCCTGTCCGTCGGACGCTACCACGACTCCGCCGCCACTCCTTGCATATTTGGGCAGGTGATCGTCAATCTGGTAATAGTCGCCCTTGTTCTCGACAAAGATATGACTTTCTCCATGCAGGCTGGACGGCTGATCGAATGATCCCGCCATGACGGAAATATAATCGAGATCCTTGTGCTTCCAGAAGAGCACTGAGCCGCAATTCTTGCAGAAGCCACGGTGGGCAAATTCACTCGCCGCATACCAGCTGATATTTTCTTCACCGGAAATGTCGATCGAATCGTCCTGCACGTTCGTCGCAGCGTAAAAATGGCCCGACTGTTTGCGGCATTGCGAGCAATGGCAGTAGACGACACCACGCAGCTTGCCGCGCGTTTCGAAATGTACTCTGCCGCACAGGCATGAACCCCGATGCAAGTCCACCATGCTCTGACCCCGTTTATTGTTGAGAACAAACATAGGCGATGCCACAGGCGCCGCCTTTCGCATTCACGTCTTTGCCGGACGCTTCGAAGACAGAGTGAGCAGGAAAGCTCCGAAGACCGCTGACAGCAACGAACCGAGTAGAACGCCGAGCTTGGTTTCATCCTGCAACAATGGGGAATTCGCATAGGCAAGCAGGCCGATGAACAGGCTCATCGTGAAGCCGATCCCACAAAGCGTAGCCACACCATACATTTGCAGCCAGCTGGTGCCGACAGGCCGTTCGGCCAGACGAAGCTTGATCGCCAGCCAGGCAAAGGAGAACACGCCGATCTGCTTGCCGACAAACAGGCCGGCTGCCACGCCGAGCGGAACCGGATCGGCAAGGTTCGACAGCGACACGTTGCTGAAGGAAACGCCGGCGTTGGCGAAACCGAAGATTGGCACGATCAGAAAGCCAACCCACGGCTGAATAGCATGCTCGAGTTCGACCAGCGGCGAATCGACCTCCCCCTTCGCGCCGCGCATGGGAATAGCTAAGGCCAGTAGCACACCGGCAATCGTTGCATGGATCCCCGATTTGAAGACGAGGATCCAGAGGATCACCCCGAGAACGAGATAAGCCCAAAGCCTAACGATACCCGTCATGTTCATCAGCATAAGTATCGTGAACACGGCGGCGACACCGACCAACGCAGGAATGTTCAATCCCTCCGTATAAAACAAGGCAATGATGATGACCGCACCCAGATCATCGATGATGGCGAGGGCCGTCAGAAAGACCTTCACTTGTATCGGAACGCGCGACCCGAGCAACGACAGAACGCCCAGCGAAAAGGCGATATCGGTGGCGGTCGGGATGGCCCAACCGCGAACTGTCTCACCCTCATTAAAGGCAAGAAAGATCAGTGCGGGAACGACCATACCACCGACGGCGGCAAACCCTGGCAGTGCGCGCCGCGACCAGCTCGACAGTTGACCGCTGATCATCTCCCGCTTGATTTCCAGGCCAACCAACAGGAAAAACACGGCCATAAGCGCATCGTTCACCCAATGAAGGATGCTCAGACCGCCAACATAAGTCTTCAGCAGACCGAAATAATCTTCGCTCAAGGGAGAGTTGGCGGCAATCAGTGCCAGCGCCGCGACCGCCATCAGAATGATGCCGCCGGAGGCCTCACTCTCAATGAACGAACGGAAAGACGCTGACAGGCGGATTCGGCGGACGGGTTTTGGATCCATGAGACCTTGATAGAATCTCGAACGGCAAAACTCCAGCCCAAACGTTTTGATTATTGAAATTGAAGAAGGCGGCCCAAAAGACCGCCTTCTATTTCACGAATACCTGAAGATTAACCGTTGACGGCCATTTTCTGTGGATGGCTGTCGCGCTCTTTCTTCAGAAGTTCCGCAACCAGAAACGCCAATTCCAGAGCCTGATCGGCATTGAGGCGCGGGTCGCAGTGGGTGTGGTAGCGATCCTGCAGATCTTCCGCCAGAACCGCCCGCGCACCGCCGGTGCATTCCGTGACGTTATTGCCCGTCATCTCGATGTGGATACCGCCCGGATAGGTTCCTTCGGCATGATGCACTCCAAAGAAGGTCTCGACTTCCTTCAGAATACGGTCGAATGGCCGTGTTTTGTAGCCATTGGCGGTGATGGTATTGCCATGCATGGGATCACAGGACCACACGACCTCACGACCCTCTTGTCGCACCGCACGAATGAGCTTCGGCAGGTGGTCGGCAACCTTGTCATGGCCGAAGCGGGCGATCAATGTCAGGCGGCCGGGCTCATTCGCAGGATTGAGCAGATCGATCAGTCGCAGCAGATCATCAGCTTCCAGTGACGGACCGCATTTCAGACCAAGCGGGTTTTTGATGCCACGGCAGTATTCCACATGGGCATGATCCGCCTGACGCGTACGGTCACCAACCCAGATCATATGGCCAGACGTCGCATACCAGTCGCCAGACGTCGAATCGACGCGGGTCAGTGCTTCCTCATAGCCAAGAAGCAGGGCTTCGTGACTTGTGTAGAAATCCGTCTCGCGCAACTGGGCATTTGTTTCCGCGGTAATGCCAACTGCACGCATGAAGTCGACGGTCTCGGAGATGCGACGTGCTAGCTGGCCATAGCGCTCGCCTTGCGGGCTATCGGCAACGAAACCCATCATCCACTGATTGACGTTCTCCAGATTGGCATAACCACCCTGGGCGAAAGCGCGCAGAAGATTGAGCGTCGCAGCGGATTGGCGGTAAGCCATTTCCTGACGAGCCGGATCCGGGGTGCGCGACTGTTCGGTGAACTCGGTACCATTGATAATGTCGCCGCGATAGATCGGGAGCTCGATGCCGTTTTTGGTTTCGGTGTCGGAGGTACGAGGCTTGGCGAACTGACCAGCGATCCGGCCAACCTTGACGATAGGCTGAGAAGCACCAAAGGTCAGCACGACGGCCATCTGAAGGAAGACGCGGAAGAAATCTCGAATATTATCCGCACCATGTTCGGCAAAGCTCTCGGCGCAATCGCCGCCCTGCAGAAGGAAGCTTTCACCCCTGGAAACAGCCGCAAGCTGCTTCTTGAGCTTGCGTGCCTCACCTGCAAAAACCAACGGCGGATAAGTCCGAAGACGGGCCTCGACATCGCTCACAGCCTGAGCGTCCGGATAATAAGGCACCTGCTTGATAGGTTTGCCTCTCCAGGAAGTCGGTGTCCAGTTCTTGGTCATTATTGCACCTGTTACTTGCTTTCCACATTGGTAGCGATTGTTTGAGACTATCCGGTCCAGACCGGAAGGCGCTCATATAGTCCAATTATGTGGGATATACCAGTCCTGTTGGCGGCCAGCGGGGCTGATCTCACTACGGCGCCGCAGGCGGATTAATTTGGACATTATAATTGAGCAGCGAGACTTACTTTGCGTCAGCGGCAGCCGCTTCATCGATGTCCTGAGGATCGGCAAAGTTCGCACCGATTTCCTCGAGCAGCCTATCAAACATGTCGATTTCTTTGTCGCTGAGCTTGACGGCGCGCGGATAGGCCGGCGACGGGCGGTCCCTGTAAATCGGTGTGTTGAAATATTCCGTTTTGAGAACGAAACGACGAAGTCCTTCCTCACCGTGCTCGACCAGAAAACCCTGCATGACCGCATCCAGATAGGATTGCAGGATCATCGGCGGTTGCGGATGAACTGGTACATATTGGTGCGCCTCATAGACGAAGATTGGGATGCCATCGGGAAAAGGCATTACAATCTCGATTTGTTCGGGCAGGACGCTGCGGCGGTCGTAATTTTCCTCGCGCAAATCGACGGCTGGAAGGTTTTCCAGATAATCGAAAACAAGCAGACCATCCACGCTGGAATTTTCGTCGCGACGAACAGACAATAGAGCGGCGTGAAGTCCGGCTTCGCGAGGACTTGCGCGCCACAATCTCCGCCAGCCATGAAGTTTTGCGGGCATGGCGTGAACGATATTGGTTCGCAACGTATGGCGGTTTACCAGCGAGCCATAACCGAAATAAGCGACAAGTTTGCCGCTCTTCGCCAGGACTTCAATTTCACCCATCGATACGTTCGCCATTCACCAATCTATAGCTTGGTTTATACATGGTCACCAGCTCTTCTGAAGCTGTAGGATGTACTGCCATTGTGCGGTCGAAATCATCCTTGGAGCAGCCGGCTTTGATCGGAATGGCCAAAAGTTGAGCCATTTCACCCGCATCGGGCCCCAAGATATGCGCACCGATAACCTTCCTGCTGCCGGCATCGACAATCAGCTTGGTCAGCATTTTGTCCTTGGCGCCGGATAGCGTATTGCGCATCGGGCGGAAAAGAGCACGGTACACCTCGATCTCCCTGAACTCCTTTGCCGCCTCTTCTTCGGTCAATCCCACAGTACCGATTTCGGGTTGAGAGAAAACCGCAGTCGCGATCTGACGGTGGTCAGGTTTGGTCGGATTGTTCTTGAACGCTGTCTCGATAAAGCACATGGCCTCATGAATGGCGACCGGCGTCAGCTGAACACGATTGGTCACGTCGCCTACAGCCCAGATGTTCGCCTTGCTTGTGCGCGAGTACTCATCCACCTTGATTGCGCCAAGTTCGTCGAGTTCGACACCCGCCACTTCCAGGCCCAGCGATTTCGTGTTCGGTGCCCGGCCAATGGCCAGCATGACCTGATCCGCAACAAGCTCATCGCCCGAATAAAGGCGTACACCCAGCCTCCCGTCAGGCTGGCGCTTCACTTCCTCGATGACTTCCACGCAACGGACGTGGATACCTTTGGCAACCATAGCCGCGTGCAGTAACTGCCGCAGATCGTGGTCAAAGCGCGACAGGATTTCCTTGCCGCGGTAGATCAACGTCGTTTCGACGCCGAGACCATGGAAGATATTGGCGAACTCAACTGCGATGTAGCCACCGCCTTCGATAATGACGGCCTTTGGCAATTGTTCTAGATGGAATGTCTCGTTGGAGCTGATGCACAATTCGTGTCCCGGTAAAGCCGGATGCGGGTTGGGATGCCCGCCTGTGGCGATAAGGATCTGATCAGCCGTCACCCGCTTGCCAGTCTTGAGAATTTCGATGGTGTGATCGTCGACAAGCACCGCACGGCTGTCGAAAATCTCGACGTCCGAATTGTCGAGCCCCTGCCGGTAAAGGCCCTCTAGCCGCCCGATCTCCCGATCCTTGTTCGCAACCAGCGTCGGCCAATCGAACCTGGTTTCTCCGACGCTCCAGCCATAACCGGCCGCAGCCTCGAAATGTTCGGAAAACTGCGACGCGTAGACAAAAAGCTTTTTCGGCACGCAGCCACGGATGACACAGGTGCCACCCATGCGGTATTCTTCGGCGAGCCCGACTTTCTTGCCCATGGCGCCGGTAAGCCTTCCGGCCCGTACACCGCCCGACCCTCCCCCAATGACGAAAAGGTCATAATCATAGCTTGGCATGGTGCAAAAACTCCGAATCTGATGAGCAGCGCTTATATGGGTTGTATCTTGGCCACTTAAAAGAACAAAGCCCGGCTAACTGCCGGGCCTTGCATAATGTCGATCGAAAGTATCCTTAAGGCTTCTTTGGTTGAGCTGGCGCGGGCGTCGCCGGAGCTTGGGCAGGCGCGGTTGCAGCCGCTGCCGCAACAACCTTTTCTGCGACGGCCTGGGCAAGATCGCGAGCGATGCCGCGCTGCCAGATGCCAGCGGCCTTCATTACCTCGCGCGTAACGATCGGACCTTCCGACAAAAGCTTCTTGCCAGCTTCGGAATTATAAAACCCAGTGATTGCGTTCAGCTCTTCTTCACTGAACGACACTGCATAGGCGCGGGCAGCTTCATTTTCGAGATCCGCACGACGTGCCGCAAGCGCGAGGGCCTGTTCGTCGACGGCTGCGCCGATGATGGACTCAAGGTTAGGATCCTTCTGGATCAACTCACCCTTAAGCTGCTGCGCAACGCCAGGCAGGATCGAGTCGAATTGATCCGTTGCCTTGATTGCGGAAATAGCAGCCCGGGCGGCAGCCAGATGCGACGGGGTGATGTTATTGTTGGTGTTCGTATCCTGCGCCTGAGCGGCGCTGAAACCGCCAAGCATGATTACGACGGCCAAAGGTGCAATCAAGCGGCGGAAGCCAGTTGCTCGGTTCATGAATTTATCGCTCCGTTTTCGACGTTGTCGCGCATAACCCAAAAATCATCCTTGATTTTCAGAAGGCTTTGCGCAGGATTCAAAGTGCGTCTGCTTCACTGCTCCGCAGTGTTCTGACACCGTCAGCACCGGCCAAAATGGCCACGCGCGCCAGCCCCAGAAAAAGTCCATGCTCCACCACGCCGGGTATGGCGTGCAGAGCGTTCGATAAAGCTCTTGTATCCGGAATGCGGCCAAAAGATGCATCCAGGATCAAATGCCCGCCGTCTGTAACAAATGCTTCGTCTCCCGTCATCCTCAATGTAACAGGACCTGAAAGTCCAAGCCTGCGAGAGGCTTGCTCGACGGCGAGTTTCGTGGCTGCAAGCCCAAAACGATTGACTTCGATAGGCAAGGGAAAGGCGCCCAGCATATTCACCAGCTTCGATTCGTCTGCAATCACGATCATTTCACTCGAAGCGGCCGCGACGATCTTTTCCCGCAGCAAGGCGCCGCCGCCGCCCTTGATCAATGTGAGGTCAGAGTCGACCTCGTCGGCGCCGTCGATCGTAAGATCCAGCTGCGGTGTTTCTTCGAGAGTGCTGAGCTTGACACCGAGCTCGCGGCAGAGAGCCGCAGTGCGTTGCGATGTGGGTACGCCAATAACGTTCATTCCAGACGCGACCTTGTCCGCCAGGAGCCGCACGAACTCCTCAGCAGTCGAGCCTGTTCCGATTCCAAGGCGCATGCCATCCTTGACGTAGGTCAGGGCCTCCGCAGCCGCTTTGATCTTCAGCGATTTGGCATCCATGGTGGTGCGCCCTCTTGTAGCTTTGACTTGCCGTTTCTTTGAGTCGACACTGGCTGCTCCCTACCACGTCAGGCGACCGGGTCAAGGCTCGGAACTTGATTTTGAACCCACCTTATACTTCAGTGTGGGAAGGTCACCTCACGAAACCAGCAGTTCTGCTGCTGTTTTCGCCATCGGCTACGGATGCCACAGGAACATAAATGTCCAAACCCATTGTCGTATTTGATCTTGACGGAACTCTGGTCGATACCGCCCCCGACCTGCTCGATAGTCTCAACCATTGCCTTGATGAAGCAGGCCTGCAAAAGGTCGATCCGGTCACGTTGCGCCGTTATGTCGGACAAGGTGGACGGGTGATGATTGAACGAGCATTCGAAGCACAGCAAAAGCTGCTGAGCCCAGAACAACTTGACTGGCTGGTCGGTATCTTCATCGAACATTACGGTGCCAACATGCCCGGACACTCCGCGCTCTATGAAGGCGCCGAACAGGCAATGGAAGACTTGTCGAGCGCCGGCTATCTGCTGGCGGTCTGCACCAACAAGTTTGAAGGCCTATCCGTCAACCTCCTGGCCGGTCTTGGTCAATCATCGCGATTCAGTGCGATTTGCGGTGCCGATACCTTCGCCTTCCGAAAGCCTGACCCGCGCCATCTGGTTGAAACCATCCGCAAGGCTGGCGGCGATCGCGAGCGCGCTGTGATGATCGGTGACAGCCAAACGGATATCAACACGGCAAAGGCCGCAGGAATTCCTGTGATTGCAGTGGATTTCGGCTACTCGGATCTACCGGTTGCAACCTATGAGCCGAGCCGGGTCATCTCACACTATCGTGAGTTGAAGGTAAAGCTTGCAGACGATTTGATAGGTGCAGTTAACGCTTGAACCGTCTGAATTGGAACGATTTTTTTATCCGAACGTTAACCAGCTGCAGATGTTGGGCTCAGGATTAGCCTTCCATCCGAGGTTTTTTTGCTCTTACATTGAAGACGGGCGCAGTCCCGGGATTTCAGGAGGAAAAATTGAGGAAACTAACTTCAATACTTGCCGCACTTGCGATGTCGGCGGGGCTGATTTCGGTTGGCCCGATGCCCGCCTTTTCGGCGCCGCTTGCGCCGTTGAGTATCGAAACCACGAGCGCCAACATCGAGCAAGTTCAATACCGGCGGCATTATCGCGGTGGCCGAAACTGGAACGGTAATCGTTACTATCGTGGAGACCGCTATTATCGCGGCGGCCGCTACTATGGTGGCAACCGGTATTGGTACAGAGGACACCGCGGATACAATTACTATCGTCCGGGCTATCGATATTATAACGGAGCCTGGTTCCCACTGGCCGCCTTTGGTACCGGTGTGATAGTGGGTAACGCTATTGCGCCTCGCCCGGTCTATCGCGCCGGCAGTGCGCATACGCAGTGGTGCTACAACCGCTATCGATCGTACAGGGCCTATGACAATACATATCAGCCCAACAACGGCCCCCGTCGCCAATGCGTATCGCCGTACTGAGCCTGACGACATGATTCCAGGGCCCGTTTACCAGTGGTAGGCGGGCTCTTTTTATTTTTGAAAATAGCAAACACGAGCTCACGCATTAGACGAAAATCGCATTGCGCCTGCCTCAAACGCTCTGTAGTTGCCTAATTTTTGAGCCGTGCTTCCGGAGTCATTCCTCAACAATGGAATGTGCTTGCATTTTCTGCTGAACCCGCTTGAATACGGTTATATGAAGGGGGTTTGAGTGAAGCCATTTGATGAGATGATCAAAACAGGCGGAGAAGTGCGCCCGCCATATGAACAGCTAAAATGCTGGCTCGATACGCAGAATCCCGAGCGGTTGGCTCAAAAGTCGCTTGATGCCGAGAACGTTTTTCGCAAGACCGGGATCACATTTGCAGTCTACGGCGACGAGGAAGCCGCCGAACGCCTCATCCCATTCGATATCATCCCCCGCATCATCACCGGCAATGAATGGCGCCGCCTGTCGCAGGGCATCGAGCAGCGTGTCATGGCGCTCAACGCGTTTCTTGATGATATCTATCATCGCCAGGAGATCATCCGCGCCGGCCGCATTCCACGTGAACTTTTCACCCACAACGATGCCTATCTGCCGGAAATGGTCGGGTTTAGACCACCGGGAAACGTCTACACGCATATCATCGGCGTTGATATCGTAAGGACGGAAGAGAACCAGTTCTACGTTCTGGAAGACAATGCGCGCACACCTTCCGGCGTTTCCTACATGCTGGAAAACCGCGAAACGATGATGCAGCTCTTTCCGGAACTGTTCCAGCAGATCAAGGTGCGTCCCGTCGAGACATATCCCAAGCTGCTACGGCAATCATTGGCGGCGGTTGCTCCACCCGGCTGCAAGGGGACGCCCACCATCGCGGTGCTGACGCCAGGAATCTACAACTCCGCCTACTTCGAACACGCCTTTCTCGCCGATCAGATGGGCGTCGAACTCGTCGAGGGGAGCGATCTCAAGATCGAGAACGGTAAGGTCGTCATGCGGACGACAGAAGGCAACCGCGCCATCGATGTGCTCTACCGGCGAGTCGACGACTCTTTCCTTGATCCCCTCACCTTCCGCCGCGATTCAGCGCTCGGCGTTGCCGGGATCATGGATGTCTATCGTTCGGGGAACATCACTATTGCCAACGCGCCCGGCACCGGGATCGCCGACGACAAGGCGCTCTATTCCTATATGCCTGAGATCGTTGAATTCTACACCGGACGCAAGGCGATTTTGGAAAATGTACCCACGCATCGCTGCTCGGAACCGGACACGCTCAAATATGTGCTCGAAAACCTCTCTGATCTCGTGGTCAAGGAGGTGCACGGCTCCGGCGGATACGGGATGCTGGTCGGTCCGGCGGCTTCCAAGAAGGAATGCGAAGCCTTCGCTCTTAAACTGAAGGCCAACCCGAAAAATTACATTGCACAACCAACGCTCGCGCTTTCGACAACCCCGATCATGACCGAAAAAGGTTTGGCGCCGCGTCATGTGGATCTGCGGCCATTCGTGCTCGTGTCTGACCGCATACGCATCACACCTGGCGGTCTGACGCGTGTCGCATTGAAAGAAGGCTCGCTCGTGGTCAATTCGAGTCAAGGTGGGGGTACGAAGGATACCTGGGTGCTGGACGACTAGACTTGTTCTGAGGGGAATTAAGAATCGCTCAAGACGGTTCCAGAACTACAAAGAGGATACCACTAGAAAATGCTTCTTGGCCGCACCGCAAATGGTCTCTACTGGATGTTCCGTTATATTGAGCGGGCAGAGAATATGGCACGGCTCATCGATGCCGGACTGCGAATGGCACTGACGAAAACGTCCGACGCCCCAGAGGAATGGTCCTCCGTGTTGATGAGCGCGGGAGTAAAGATCGGCTATGACAGCAAATACAAGGAGTACAATGCGAGCCTTGTCTCCGATTTCCTGTTGCGTGATCTAAGCAATCCCTCGAGCGTCATGGCTTGTGTAGAAACCGCGCGATCCAACGCACGCATGGTGCGCACTGCGCTTACGCGTGAGGCTTGGGAAAGCGTCAACGAGACCTGGATGGTGCTCAAATCGACACTGGCTTCAATCATCCCCGAAACCGACCTTCCACGCGTTCTCGATCAGATCAAGCGCGAAACTGCGATTATCCGCGGTGCTTTTCATGGAACGATGCTGCGCAACGAAATTTTCAATTTCGCACGCATCGGCACTTTCATCGAGCGGGCGGATAACACCGCGCGCATTCTAGACGTCAAATATTACGTGCTGCTTCCCTCGATTTCATATGTTGGAACGACCCTCGACAACTTCCAATGGGAATCTATCCTGCGATCCGTCTCCGCGCACCGCTCTTATCGCTGGGTTTATGATGTCGAATACAATCCGGTGAACATTGCGGATTATCTGATCTTGAATTCACGCATGCCCCGGTCCCTGAACTTCTGCTACTCCAATATCGTGGATAATCTGAAATACCTTGCCCTCGACTACGGCAAGCGGCACGAATGCCATGACATGTCCGAGGGTATTATGACCCGGCTAGAGAACAATGAGATCCGCACCATTTTTGACAATGGGTTACACGAATTCCTGAGCGATCTCATTTATCAAACGAACAGCTTGAGCAGCAAGATTGCTCACGCCTACAATTTCGATTGAAGATCATGCTTTTGAACATCCAGCACAATTCCCGCTATCGATACGACGCCCCGGTTCATTATTCGGTGCTGCGGTTGCGTATGCATCCGCAGAGCAGTCCGGGCCAGAAAGTCATCGACTGGGCACTCAAGATAGAGGGCGCGACCCAGGAAGCGAACTACCGTGACGGCTATGGCAATCGCACCATGCTGATACGGCTTGATCGCGACATCAAGGAACTCGTCATACGCGCTGAAGGCCAGGTCGAAACAGAGGATCGTACAGGCGTTCTCGGCAAGGTCTATAATTTCATGCCGATATGGCTCTACGAACGTGAAACGGACCTGACCAAACCGGGTGAGTCGATCCGCGAATTGGCAGCAAGCTTGCCGGCCAAGAGCGACAAACTGGCAATCATGCACGAACTGATGGCACTGTTGCATCAGAAAATGGCCTATACACCAGGCACTACCAACATCAACACGACAGCCGAGGAGGCCCTGCTCAACGGAAGCGGTGTCTGCCAGGATCATACCCATGTCTTCATTTCTACCGCGCGCCTGCTCAATATTCCTGCCCGCTACGTGTCTGGCTATCTCATGCTCAACAACACGATCGAACAGACGGCGAGCCACGCGTGGGCAGAGGCTCACATAGAAGGACTGGGCTGGGTGGGATTCGACGCGGCCAACGATATTTGTCCGAATGAAACCTATGTGCGTCTGGCTTGCGGCCTCGATTACCGCGAAGCGGCCCCAGTTTCCGGTATACGCTTTGGACCGGGCATTGAATCACTTGCCGTAGAGGTCAATGTAGAGCAGTAATCGCTCTGCTATCGGGATTCGGGATTCGCTATGACTTACTGCGTGGGGCTCAAACTGGACCGCGGCCTTGTGTTCATGTCTGACACCAGAACAAATGCCGGTGTCGACAATATCTCCACGTTCAAGAAAATGTATACGTGGGCCAAGACGGGTGACCGCGTTATCACGCTGGTTTCCTCTGGCAACCTGGCAACAACCCAGGCCGTCATCAGCATCCTGAATGAACGCACCAAGGAGCCATCCGAACGGTCGCCGTCGATCTACGAAATGCCATCGATGTTCCAGACGGCAAGGCTCGTTGGCGATACAATTAGACATGTCATCGACGAGGTGGATTCGGGCGGGCAGCGCGCCGATTCATTCGGTGCCTCGATCATCCTCGGTGGTCAGATCAAAGGCGGCGATCCACGGCTTTTCCTGATCTATCCCGAGGGGAATTTCATTGAGGCGACGCCGGATACACCCTTCTTCCAGATCGGTGAGCACAAGTATGGAAAGCCCATTATCGTGCGGTCCTATGACCCCGCACTGACTTTTGAGGAGGCCACCAAGCTGTTGCTGGTTTCCTTCGATTCCACGTTGAAATCCAACCTGTCAGTTGGCCTGCCGCTGGACTTGCAGTTCTACGAGTCGGACAGTCTCAAGCTTGGTTTCGAAAAACGCATCGAACGCCATGATCCTTATTATGAAATGATTTCGGATGGCTGGTCGCAGGCCTTGAAACTTGCATTCCAAAGCCTGCCACCTTTCGAAATCAAAAACGACTAGGGGCGCTGCCTTTATAGTTTCGCAGTCTGGACGCTTGTTGCCTGTCGCATTGCCCGCGTCTTGACGAAAGCCTTCTCGAGATAAGCGTCGCGCTCATAGACGTCGTCGTAATACTTGATCTCGCCCGTCGTCGCGTCTGGCCACGCAGTGAAATAGGACACGTAGACCGGCAACTGGTCCTTTACCTTGACGCTGCGTTCGTTTTTGCCGAAGTACTGTTTCAGATCTTCGACCGGAACGCCGAGCACTGCCGCGGCCATGTCACGTGGGCGCTCCAGGCGGATACAGCCATGGCTCAATGCCCGCATGTCCCGCTTGAAATATGATTTGGCCGGCGTGTCATGCATATAGATGTCGTGACTGTTCGGAAAGAGGATCTTCAGTTCTCCGAGAGCGTTGTCGAGGCTCGGCTTCTGGCGAATGCCAACGCCACCGCCGTTTGAAGCAACCTGATACCAATTGATCGAGCTCGACGGAACCACGCGACCCGACTTGTCATAGACTTCGTATCCACTATTTTCGAGATAGGACGGATTGCTGAGTATTTTCGGCATCATCTCGTTGAGAATGATCGAGCGCGGCACCCCCCAGGATGGATTGAAGACAACGGTCTCGATCGTATCATCGAAGAAATAGGTCTGGTTCGTGGGTGATCCGACTACGATATTCATCGCCAGTTTTTCTGTGTTGTCGTCGAAGTACTGGGCCCGGTAGGCAGGCTGATTGATGAAAACATAGCGCTTGCCGAAATCATGCGGCAGCCAGCGCAGCCGCTCCATGGAATACAAAATACGGTTCCGTTTGGACAGAGTTGTTTCAGTTTGAAGCGACTTGATGGTATTGCTGCCGATTACCCCGTCGGCCTTGCGTCCCTGCGCCTTCTGAAAGTCCTTGATGGCTTGGACGAGACTCTCATCATAGACATAGCTGTTTTCGTGCGCGGCCAGCACAATCTTGTGCTCTGCCAAATAATCCTGCGGCGCTTTCGCCCGGATCAGCGCTACGACATTGCGAAGTTCATCGCTTGTATCGCCCGGGCGGATCATTGTGCCGGGAGCAATGCTCACAGTCGGCTCATTGGTGTCATCGAGCTCGTGCAGATTTTGTTTAAGCTCGGCATACCATTTATTCTGCGGTTCGAAAGCAACAAGCGTCGCGGCGGGATCGTTCGACGAAGCGAGCTGTTCGATCACGTCGCGCGGCTTGACACGGCCCGTAGCAAAGTCATGGAACCCGCTGAGGCGGTTTGGGTTGATGCGGCCCTCACCTTGGTCCATGGCGTAGCGCAGCGCTCGTGCCGACATCGACAATTCGAAATCTGCAAGCTCCTTCAATCGCGCTGGAATGTTGGCACGGTCATAATCGTCACTCGGCACCGTAACGGCATAGTCTTGTGGATCAAGACCATCGTCGGCAGCCTTTGCAAAAAGCGCCACGACCGCCTTTGCCTGTCGTGTCACATCATAAGAAGCCGTCCAGATAGAGCGCTGCTTCGTGGCATAATATGAGACGATCGCGTCAGAGATTTCCTTTTCCGCCAGAACGTGAGCAGCCTTCAGATGGTCGATCTTCAGACCGAATTCATCCATCGCCATTGATGGCGAGATATCCGTGCCATGATCGGCTGAAGCCGTGATCTGTGTATCCACTTTCGAGAAATCGATCGGAACCAGGCCTTCGGGCTTGTAGTCATAGTTTGTCGGCGCTGTGACGACCACGCGCTTGATAGGGGCGTTCGGACGCCGCACGCTCGCATCCTGCAGCCTGCCAGGATGGACCTGATGTGTTTGGTCAACAGGACGCGACTCGACGCGGCGATTGCCGAACAGCAGTTCCATCAGGTTATTGGCTGCCGATGCCGGCGACATCGAGATAGCCGTGGCCGACAACATCGCAGCCAGAAAGATTACATTTTTTTTGGAACGGGAATTCATGATGCGTGCCCAGCTGGAACTGTGTTGCCCACGGATGAACATGAGCCATTGATGAGGTGTGTAGCCAGTTTGACCGCATCGTATTTAGAATCTTTTAACAATGCCCCGCCCCCAAATATTAACTCGCCGCGGCACAATTTTAAGCTGTGTGCTGGTTTTGACACATTTATCCCAATTCACCCGCACTTTCATGTTAATTCATCACACAAATAGTTGACCAATCCAGGTCATTCCCAAAAATCGTAATAATATTCCAGAAGAAGCGACGCACTGGATCGAATTGGAGAACAAGGCAAACAAGTTTTTCAGCATGTCGCTGTTGTGTTTGGCGGTTCTTGGAATGAATTCTTTAATGTCACCCGCAAATGCGCAGGATACACTTATCAAGAGAATATTTCTTACGGGTCAACGCGAATGCCAAGTCGGCAGATAGCCATCGACTCGCCTACTGTACGTAGATCCGTTTCATTTCCTGCAACCTGTGGTTCTGGGATCGCGCGGGCTGCATTCGCATGGCATTGTCTTGAAGTAACTCAAGTCACTCGCCGCGGCGTGAACGGTTCGCGGCTTAAACCCTTCTCGGCAAGTTCGTCGAGATAGGCCTGCCAGCGTGTATCCTTGTTACGCCCAAGATCGATCAAATAGTCCCAACTGAACAGGCCGGTATCGTGCATATCGTCAAAAATGATGCGCACAGCATAATTTCCAACGGGTTCCATCTTGGCAATCTCGACATTTATTTTGCCCGGCACTGTCTGGCGCTGTTCGGGCGAGTGCCCTTGTACTTCCGCCGAAGGTGACGCGACCCGTAAAAGCTCCGCCGTAAGCACATAGCTTTCCCCATTGTCGAAGACGATCGTGAACGATCGGCGGTCTTTGCTTACGCGCAGTTCTTTGGGCCAGGCATCAGTCATTGCGAACGCTCCTCGTGCTCCCTCTTCTGTAAGAACAAGGATCGATCCCCGCAAGTCCGTCCTTTCCAATACACGGCTGGCACTGTGCAGACTGTTTCGCTTGCACACGGCCAATTCTCTGCTTTGTTAGACGCGGTCGGCAACGAACGCAGGGTTGAACAAACTGCGTGGAAAAGCCTCAGCGTTTGTCTCGTCCGACGGCTGGACAATTGGAAGCCGGCACCCTATCTCTTTGGTAGGAGGAAGCTCTTGGATCACGTTGCATTGCTCGATACGACGGCACATCAGGCCCCCATGATCGACCCTTTCGGGCGAACGATCAGCTATTTGCGCGTATCGGTGACGGATCGCTGCGATTTCCGCTGCACGTATTGCATGTCAGAACACATGACATTCCTGCCGAAGAAGGATCTGCTGACGCTCGAGGAGCTGGATCGGCTTTGCACGGCATTCATCGAGAAGGGCGTGAAAAAACTGCGTCTTACCGGCGGCGAGCCGCTGGTTCGCAAAAATATCATGCATCTGATCGGAGAGCTTTCGCGTCATCTTCAGTCCGGTGCGCTCGAAGAGTTGACCCTCACCACAAACGGCTCGCAGCTCGCACGCTTTGCGCCTGAGTTGGCCGGCCATGGCGTCAAACGTATAAACGTATCACTGGATACGCTGGATCCTGATAAATTCCGTGCCATTACCCGCTGGGGTGACTTCAACCGGGTAATGGAAGGCATCGATGCTGCGCAAGCAGCCGGCATTAACGTCAAGCTGAACGCAGTCGCCCTTAAGGGCTTCAACGATCGCGAGATTCCAGAGATGATCCGCTGGGCTCACGGGCGCGGTATGGACCTGACGCTGATCGAAACCATGCCAATGGGTGAAATCGAACTCGATCGTACTGACCAGTACCTGCCGCTGTCGCTGCTTCGGGCCAAACTCAGCGAAGAGTTCACCTTGAACGACATCGCCTACAAGACCGGCGGCCCTGCCCGCTATGTCGAGATCGAGGAAACCGGCGGGCGTGTCGGCTTCATCACACCGATGACGCATAATTTCTGCGAGAGTTGCAACCGTGTACGTCTGACTTGCACCGGCACGCTTTACATGTGCCTTGGCCAGGAAGACGCTGCTGACCTGCGTGAACCATTGCGTGCGTCGGAAGGTAACGAACTTCTGAACAATGCCATTGACGAAGCAATTGGCCGCAAGCCGAAGGGCCATGATTTTATTATCGACCGCCGTCACAATCGCCCTGCTGTCTCCCGTCACATGAGTGTCACAGGCGGTTAGAGTCTCGGCCCTAGACTCGCCAAAACATTCCAGATGCACTGATCAGCACAGATTGATATATCTAAGAAAGCGATTCTGGAGGAGAATCGCTTTCTCATTCGGAATTGACCATCTTGGCGCTATCTCCCAATTTGCGTGGCAGTCTTTTCATGGCCATCGGCATGGCCAGTTTCACGTTCAACGATGCGACGGTCAAATTCGTTGCCGAAGACATGAATATGGGCCAGGTCATGCTCGTACGCAGCTCGATCTCGACCATTCTTATCCTTGCGCTCGCCTGGCACAAGGGCATGCTGGTTCCGCTGCGTGAAGCCCTGCATAAAATGACCATCTTGCGCGTGATCGGCGAGGTCGTTGGCACGGTCAGCTTTCTTGTCGCTCTGGTTCACGTGCCTCTCGCCTTGACCTCGGCAATTCTGCAGGCTCTGCCCTTGGTGGTGACCCTCGGGGCTGCGCTGTTCTTCGGTGAGCCGGTTGGCTGGCGGCGTTGGATTGCAATCATTGTCGGCTTTATCGGCGTACTGATAATCGTCCGGCCGAGCCATAACGGTGTCAGCCCATACATTCTTCTGATCGTTGTCACTGTGATTTTTGCCTCTATGCGTGATCTCGCGACGCGCAAGGTCCCAAGGACCATCCCGGTACTGATGATCTCCGCGCTAACATCGACAGGTGTGGGACTTGCCGGGATAGGCATGATCGGTCCGCTGGGCGGATGGACACCAATGTCGCTGACAAACACCTTGCTACTGACACTTGCGGCATGCTGCGTCATGGTCGCGTATCACTTCATCATTCTGGCTATGCGAGAAGGCGAAATAGCCTTCGTTGCTCCGTTTCGCTACACCAGCCTGATCTGGGCCATCTTGCTCGGTTATCTGTTTTTCGGCGATCTGCCGGATGTCCCCATGATCATCGGCTCCATCGTCGTGATTGGCAGCGGGCTCTATACGCTTTACCGTGAGCGCATCGTCGGCCGGTTGGAGCCGGTCGCAACCACAACGGCGGCGGCGACGTCACCTGATGGAGTATAGGCGTGAGAATTGCGGGTATAATACTGGCTGGCGGTCAATCGCGAAGGATGGACGGAGTCGACAAGGCATTGCTGCCGTTTGGCGACCGGCGCGTGATCGATCATGTCTATGCGCGTTTGTCGCGTCAAATCGAACCGGTGGCTTTGAACAGCAATAACGAGCCGATGCTCTTTTCAGCTTTGCCCGTTCCCGTAATCCCCGACGACATTGATGGCTTTGCCGGTCCTCTTGCCGGAGTTCTAGCTGCGATGGAGTGGGCAAACAATCAGGTGGTGCCGTTCACCCACGTAGTAACAGTGGCGACGGACACGCCATTCTTTCCCGAAAATCTTGTTGATACGCTACGCCAAGCTGTCGCAGACGCTCCTCGAGGACACATCGCAGTCGCAGCTTCTGGAAACAGGCTGCACCCGGTTTTCGGCCTCTGGCCAGTTTTCCTCAGGAGCGATCTTCGCCGTTGGCTGAGCAACGAAAAGAACCGCCGTGTCGTTGCCTGGATCGAGGGCCATCCGCACAAGATTGCGGAATTCCCGATGATAACAACCCAATCCGGGGCGTCTCTCGACCCGTTCTTCAACATCAATACACCCGAAGATATTGCCGAAGCCAGGCAGCGGTGGAGTTCCATACCATGACGCCTCGCATATTCGGGATAACCGGCTGGAAGAACTCGGGAAAGACCACGCTGACCGTCAAACTCGTCGGCGAATTGACCCGCCGGGGCTGGAAGGTTTCGACCGTGAAGCATGCCCATCACGATTTCGATATCGACAAGGAGGGCACTGACTCGTTTCGTCACCGCAAGGCAGGTGCCGGCGAGGTGGCGATCGTCTCGGATCGTCGCTGGGCGTTGATGCATGAGCTGGTGAGTGAACGCGAACCAACGCTGGCTGATATCATTGCCCGTTTCGCACCCTGTGATCTTATCCTGGTGGAAGGCTACAAGCGCGAGGGGCACAAGAAGATCGAAACCCGCCGTACCGAAGGCAGATCAGGGGAACGATTGACGACAGGCGATCCAAGTATCGTTGCGATCGCCAGCGATTACCCCATTTTGGACGAGAAAGTACCTGTCCACGAACTTGATGATATTGCTGCCTTGGCCGATTTGATCGAACGCGAAACAGAGCTTTCCCGATAGGCGTGTCAAAAAATAACGTTTCACCCGATTCGTGCGCAACAAAAGTATAAGGCCCAAAATAATTATGTGATTTTGACGGTCAGATTCGCTTCGCGACGCACGATTCCCGGTTGCAATTAAAAGAAAACTAGTGGGAATATCCGTATCAGGAGCAGTGACATAAACTGCGACCTTACCCGGAAGGCTGTCCAGAAAAATAGGGGAACAGCCGGGTTATAAAAGAGAGGTTCAAATAAATGCGTATCACTAAGCGTCTCGTACTCGCGATTTCCGCTGCAGCTCTAGCCTTTTCCATGGGCGCGGCACACGCGGAGGACGCACTGAAACTCACAATCGCGTCCGAAGGAGCCTATCCGCCCTTCAACAATCTTACCCCCGACGGCAAGCTTGAGGGGTTCGACATCGATATCGGCAATGCGCTTTGCGTGGAAATGAAAGCCGAATGCACTTGGGTATCCCAGGATTGGGACGGCATGATCCCGGCGCTACAGGCAGGCAAGTTTGATGCGGTCATTGCATCCATGTCGATTACGCCCGAACGTCTGGAAAAAGTCGACTTCTCCAAGAAGTACTACAATACGCCTCCGGCGATTGCCGTACCGAAAGACTCCGATATCAAGGACATCACACCAGAATCCCTGAAGGGAAAAACTCTGGGTGTACAAGGGTCGACCAGCCATTCGAACTACGCTCAAGCCAAGTATAGCGGTTCGGATATCAAGATGTATCCGACTTCAGATGAATATAAACTTGATATCAGCAATGGCCGTATCGATGCTGTTATGGACGACGTGGTTGTTCTGGGCCAGTGGCTCGATAGCGATGCCGGCTCTTGCTGCAAGCTCCTCGGCACAATTACGCCTGATCCCGCGATCCACGGTCCGGGTGCCGGCGTGACGGTGAAGAAGGGCAATACCGCGCTTGCCGACAAGTTCACCGCGGCTATTGCGGCGATCCGTGCAAACGGAAAATACAAGGAAATCAACGACAAGTACTTCAAGATCGACGTTTACGGCGGCGAGGATTGAGCCAAACGCGCTGACTTGATATGAAATGTGGATGGCGGGGCACACCGCCATCCACGGCTTTGAATAAAAATGACGGGCAGGCTCAGAAAAGGGCCATGGGGAAACAGCCCGCAAATATGAAAGTTGCCTATGGAAGGCTCAATAGCGTTACTGGGTTTTGGCGAGGGCGGTTGGGGTCCGAGCATTGCAAGCGGCGTTCTGGTAACAGTCAGTCTCGCGCTGGCCACATTGCCGGTCGGGTTGGCGATCGGCTTCTTCGTCGCACTTGGCAAACAATCGCCGGAACGTTCCGTTAAACTCGCCGCAAACATGTACACGACTATTTTTCGAGGCTTGCCTGAACTGCTCACCTTGTTCGTGGTCTATTTCGGCGCGCAGATCGGCATTCAGAAGCTGGGGCAGCTTCTTGGCTACCAAGGCACGATTGAAATCAATTCATTCATCGCCGGCATGTTCGCACTAGGGGTCGTGTTTTCATCCTATGCCAGCGAAGTGTTCCTTTCCGCATTTCGTGCGATACCGAAGGGTCAATATGAGGGCGGCTATGCCATCGGACTTTCCAGCGGTCAGACCATGCGCAAGGTCATCTTGCCGCAATTGATCCGCATCGCGCTCCCTGGGCTGGCCAATCTATGGAT
Source organism: Candidatus Phyllobacterium onerii (assembly GCF_028331445.1). GTDB lineage: Bacteria > Pseudomonadota > Alphaproteobacteria > Rhizobiales > Rhizobiaceae > Phyllobacterium > Phyllobacterium onerii. Next base: position 38,025 of record NZ_JAQMHX010000003.1, read on the forward strand.
GATCCTGCTCAAGGACACAGCTTTGGTTTCAGCCATTGGGCTTGCGGACATATTGCGCCAGACTGGAGTTGCAGCTCGTGTTACGAAGCACGCCTTCCTGTTCTTTGGTGTGGCCTGCATGATTTATCTCGTGCTCGCCATTCTTTCATCCTTTGTCATCGACGCGATCGAACGCTCATCGGCCAAGAGCGGGGTAAAGCGATGACGGAAAGCTTCATCAACGCGCGGCCCGCGACTGTCCTGCGTCCCCCGGCGCCGCCGAAAAAATGGACCCGAGGCCGGGTCGTTGGCCATCTGCTTGTGGGTCTTTGGATCGCTCTTCTCATCGGGCTGCTCGTCTATCTTTACAGCGCATGGAACCCTGAGCTCATCGCGAAATACGGCCCCACATATCTTGCGGGCCTAAAGACCACGATCGGGCTTGTGGGGTCGTCAATCCTGCTCGGCGCGTTGATTTCGATACCGGTGGCCCTTGGCCGGATGAGCAAAAACCGCATAGCATCGTCCATCGCCTACGCCTACGTCTATTTCTTCCGGGGAACACCGCTCATTGCGCAAGTCTTTCTGTTTTATTACGGCCTCGGATCATTCAAGCCCCAACTCGAAGCAGTTGGCCTTTGGACGTTTTTTCGAGAGGCGTGGTATTGCGCCCTGCTAGCGTTTGCCCTGAACACAGCGGCTTACCAGGCCGAGATACTGCGCGGCGCGGTCCGCAGCGTTTCACTCGGACAATGGGAAGGAGCGGCGTCACTCGGTATTTCGAAATTCGTTACGTTCTGGAAGGTGATCCTGCCTCAAGCTCTGATCGTGGCATTGCGGCCCTATGGCAACGAGATCATCCTGATGATCAAGGGCTCAGCAATCGTTGCTCTGATCACAGTTTACGATTTGATGGGCTACACCCGCCTCGCCTATTCGAGAACCTTCGATTTTCAAGCCTATCTCTGGGCTGCAATCATTTATCTGATTTTGGTGGAAATCATTCGGCATATCTGGGATTGGTTGGAACGTCGCATCACGCGTCATCTCATACGCTGAGACCAACCCGCCAAAGAGAATCTACCATGCTTAAAATCTGGGGCCGTACTAACTCAACCAACGTCAAGAAGGCGCTTTGGGCCGCTGAGGAAGTCGGCGTTCCTTACGAAAACATCCCTGCGGGCGGCGCCCATGGCGTCGTATCCGATCCTTCGTATAGGGCAATGAACCCGAACGGCTTGGTACCGACGCTGGAAGACAAGGATCTGGTGCTCTGGGAAAGTAACACGATTGTTCGCTATGTCGCCGCGCAGTATGGACAGTCGACGCTCTATGTCGACGATGCAGCAACACGGGCGAAATCGGAACGATGGATGGACTGGGCGACCTCCACCCTCGCCGGTCCTTTCCGCGACTTGTTCTGGAATCAGGTGCGTGTATCACCAGAAGAACGCGATGATGCAGCTATGGAAAAAGGGCTTCAGGCATGCAGCAAACTATTCGCTATTGTTGACACCACGCTTGCCTCGCAGCCCTATCTGTCGGGCTCCAAGTTCGGCATCGGCGATATCCCCGTCGGCTGCTTTGCCTACGCCTGGTTCGAAATGGCAATTGAGCGCCCGGATCATCCCCACCTTGAATCCTGGTATGAACGCTTGAAGTCGCGTCCTGCCTACCAGAAGACAGTGATGACCGCCCTCACCTGAATCATTCTTTTGGTTTCAGACGCCACACGCCCAGCAGACCGTCCTGATAGCTTTGCTCATCGGTGGGAATGGTGATGGCCCCAGTGTCAGCCCATTTTTGAGCGAAATCACGATAGTTCGATGAAAATACATTTCCCGACTGGCCAGTCGTCTGGATATACGTCGAACGATTGAGATCGGCGAGGTCGAACAGCCCACGATAGCTGGTGCCATGCGCCACGCGGAACGGATTGCTTTCATCCATAAACGATGACTTGCCACGATTTAGCGTATAGGCACCTCCTGACACAGGTACGGTGACATCGAAGAGTTGGTCGAGGGGGCTAACCTGCGAAAACGGCCGGTGTGCTCCGTAGGCATAGTGCAACGTACCCCAAGCCCATTTGGAGCGGTCCGAACCAAGACGCGCGTCAATATCCTTGATCGCATCGGCGAGTGACAGTGCCAGAATATCGCCGCAACTCTCTTTCTCCGGCGTGCGGCCGTCATCGCACCAATCACGCGCCGGGGTTTGCCCAAGCCAGCGCAACATAGCGTCGACATGGCCCTGCCAATACGATGGAAAGGCGTCGCCAAGATCGTCTTCAAGAATGCGCTTCGTCGCCATCCTCAGCCAGGCACTGAACAGCAGCGGTTCGATGCGCGTGCGGTCCTCGACAAAATCCCACGCCTGCAACTGTTTGGTAACATCGAGGTCGACATCACTCCGTCCATCGACCAGTCTCAGCATGACCGGAGCCAAAGCGGCGTAAGCACTGTCCAAGGCGTCACCCTGGACCTTGCTGTTGCTTTCCAGCGTCTGCTGGTTCGCACCGTAGATCAGTGTCTTTATGCGCTCGAAGCGCCAGGGTTCGTCCCAGTCGAAGGTGAGGAAATGTGGATAGCTCGCATCGACGATCTTCGTATTCGCAGTCGCAAGAACATTGTCTGCAGGATTAGAGCCGCGCGGCAATTCCTCGTAGGGTATAAAGCTCTTCCAGTCGTAGGTGGCGTCCCAACCCGGGGATGGCGCTCGTCCCATGATTTGATTGGCAGGATCACGCACAGGCACCCTGCCGGGAGCAATCAGGCCGATATTTCCATCGGCATCTGCAATCACGATTGACTGCATCGGGGTTACGAAGTCGCGCATCCCATTCTGAAAATCCAAGACGCTGGCAAAATCCCAGAGCTTCAATCCGGCCGAAATAGTCTTGTCATCGCCAGCCAAAGCAGTCCAGGACAAGGACGCAACTGTGCCATCCGGCAGATAGTGGTCGAGCCCACGATAATCCGCAGGCAACACCGGACCATGACGTGTGGTCCTGCGGTCAAAGGTTACCGTGTCACTGCCTTTGACTTTGATGGATACGGCGTTTCTTTCGAACGGTGAGAAACCCTGAGGTGTTTGGTATTCATCGGGATTGGCGGGATTGATCCTCTCAACAAAAATGTCCTGAACATCGGATCCGGTATTTGTGAAACCCCACGCCACCCTGTCATTACGTCCAAGCAATACCAACGGTGCTCCCGGCAGAGTCACGCCGACGAGGTTTTTCGACGATCCATCACTATTCTTGACCTGCAGGTGCGCAAGATACCAGAGAGAGGGTGCAGTTAACCCTAAATGGGGATCATTGGCGAGGATCGGCTTGCCGGTCTCGGTTCGGGCGCCACCTACGACCCAATTGTTCGAAGCGCCGGTGGACATGATGTCATTCAACGCTGCAAACTGGCTTTCAGCCTCCGCCGCCCCCGCCTTAAGCGAGCCGCTGGGTAAGCCGAGAATCTGGCGCAGATCTGGCAAAGATGGTGGCGTATCACCCGGCACAGGGGGCAGCAAATCGATGATCTCCGCATCGCTCATGCCAAGACGGGCAAACTTCAATCTCAACACTTCGTCATCGATGTTGGCGGCCAGTGTCACCGACATCAATTTCAGCGTCACAATCACATCAGCGGGAGTCCATTTTTCCGGTGTATGGCCTAGTATGATAAATTCGGGCGAATATTTGGAACCAAATGTCGGCCCAGCTTCGGCAATAAACGCATTGATTCCAAGCACATATGCGTCAATCTTCTTCCTGTCCGCCTCGTCTAGTGACGCGGCGGAGCTTTGGGCCGATTCATAGAGGCCAATCGAGCGGATAAAGCGGTCGGTGAAAACAGTCTTGTCGCCGAATAACTCGGACAAACGTCCTTGTCCCGCCATGCGGTTCACTTCCATTTGCCAGAGGCGTTCCTGCGCATGGACAAAGCCAAGAGCGGCCAGAACATCTTCGACGGAGTTACCGATGATATGCGGGACAGCATTCTTGTCGCGCGTGACAGTGACCGGCGCGGACAAACCCGCAAGTACCATTTCGCCGGTTGCGGGCGCTACCGAGCGGGCGAGCCAGACATAACCGAGGACCGTGCCGAGCAATGCGATGGGGATGAGGGAGAAAACAATCCATAATAGGCCTTTGATGATCCGCCGCATTGTCCTAACGTCCCCGATACTCGCCACATGGCCTATCTGACAGAGGAAACTAAGGAATGGCAACAGTCGCTTTTATTGGTCTTGGCGTCATGGGATATCCGATGGCGGGTCATTTGAAATCGCGCGGCGGCCATGACGTTACGGTCTTCAATCGCAGTGGCGAGACGGCGAAGAAATGGGCCCAGCAATTTGGCGGCGCCTATGCGGCAACGCCAGGGGAAGCGGCAAAGGACAAGGACTTCGTCTTTTCATGTGTTGGCAATGATGACGATCTGCGTGCGGTGACTATCGGTGACAACGGTGCATTCCAGTCGATGAAGAAAGGCGCCATTTTCATCGACAACACCACAGCATCTGCGGAAGTTGCCCGGGAACTCGACACGGAAGCCCGCGAGCGCGGCTTCCACTTTCTCGATGCTCCCGTATCCGGTGGTCAGGCGGGCGCGGAAAATGGTGCGCTCACCGTTATGGTCGGCGGCGAGCAAGACGCATTTGACAAGGCAAAACCGGTCATCGAATCCTTCGCCAAGATGGTTGGTCTGATGGGACCGGCCGGTGCCGGACAATTGACCAAAATGATCAATCAGATCTGCATTGCCGGGTTGGTCCAGGGTCTTGCCGAAGGCATTCACTTCGGCAAACAAGCGGGTCTCGATATCGAGAAAGTCATCGAGGTGATTTCCAAGGGCGCTGCTGGTTCCTGGCAAATGGAAAACCGCCACAAGACGATGAATGCCGGAAAATATGATTTCGGCTTTGCGGTAGACTGGATGCGTAAGGACCTCGGTATCTGTCTTGCAGAGGCCAACCGCAACAATGCCAAGCTGCCGGTAACTGCGTTAGTGGATCAATTCTACAAGGATGTCCAGGTCATGGGTGGCAATCGCTGGGATACGTCATCACTGCTGGCGCGGCTGGAGAAAAAGTAATCCAGTCGCGCGAGCTATAGCCTCAATTCGACTCTTTCTCGATGCTCATGTAGTCGAGCGGCAATTCGGTGGTGTATTTGATCTGCTCCATGGCGAACGCAGACGAGACATCCCGAATGTCTATCTTGCTGATCAGGCGCTTGTAGACCGCATCATACGCAGCGATATCCGGCACGACGACGCGCAGGAGATAGTCGACATCGCCGCTCATGCGATAGAATTCAACCACTTCCGGGAACTCCTGAACAACTTCGGAGAAGCGCTTCAGCCATTCATTGCTGTGAGATCCAGTACGGATCGAGACGAAGACTGTGACTCGCGTGTTGACTCGGACAGGATCCAGGATCGCGACACGGCGCTGAATCACGCCATCCTCTTCGAGCTTCTGGATGCGGCGCCAGCACGGCGTTGTCGAAAGTCCGACTTTCTTGGCAACATCCGCTACGGCGAGCGTTGCATCCTCTTGTAGGAGACGAAGTATCTTTCGGTCGAGTCTGTCCATGTTTGCTTACAGTCCCATTGGAATGAGATACTTTATGGTCTGATAATCTGGCAGCGTACAAGAAAATTATTCTAAACTTTTTGAATTCAGAAAAAATTTCGTTCCAAAGCCTAAGAAGTTAGAATTCTGACCTTTTCCTGAAGCAAGGGGAGAACGTCTTGCGCGAACCATGGATTCTTTTTCAACCAGGAGCTGTTGCGCCATGAGGGATGTGGCAGCGGTAGAATTGACGGCCCCGATTCTGGCTCGAAATAATCGCGCCAGTTCAACACCGTTTCGGTCATACTGGCGCGGCGACGGCTTCCGAGATGATAGGCTTGCGCATATTGGCCGATCGTCAGGACAAGTTCGATCTGCGGCATGGAATGAAACACACGATCATGCCATGTTTCGCGGCATTCTCGCCGAGGTGGAAGATCGCTACCATGCGCGTCATATCCCGGAAAGCAGAATCCCATCGGGACAATGGCGAACTTTTCCGGATCGTAGAATGTTTCGCGATCGACGCCGAGCCAGTCACGTAATCGAACCCCTGAAGGATCGTTGAACGGCAAACCAGTGTTGTGCACGCGAATGCCGGGTGCTTGCCCGCAAAGGACAATGCGCGCTGTAGCAGAGAGCACGCAGACCGGATTGGGTTCATCTGGCAGAGGCATGCCATACCGTGGAGCGTCCCGGCATATCCGGCACGCCTTGATCTCCGACGACAAGGTATCGAGCATTGGCGGCAAATCGCTCAAACCTCACGCTTTGGCGCTGGGGCGGCTCGAAACTGATTCGTGCCAGCGCCGGAGGCTACCCAGTTCCTCAGGCATTTGTATCCTGGCGAGTTTTAAGAAGTCGATCGACACAAGCAGCGTGATATCCGCGATCGAAAACTCATCACCTGCCAAAAACTCGTTCGCGGCGAGTTGATCATCCATGATCTTCATCGACGCCAACGCTTTCGGCCGGTTGGCTTCGCCCCAAGCCGGGATCTGCGGAACCTCCCATTCGACCATAGCAGGGTGCGTATGGCGAAATGCCGCCATTACGACGGTGAGGACATGGAGATCAGCGCGGCGGTTCCACATTTCCACCTGCGCCTTGCCAACGGCGCCCGTACCAAACAAAGGCGGGTCGGGATACAATTCCTCAAAGTAGCGCGAGATCGCTACCGATTCACTGATAACCGTGCCGTCGTCGAGCTCGAGCGCTGGCAACCGCTGAAATGGATTGAGCACTGTAAACTCAGGCGTCTTGTGTTCCATGGCGGTCATGTCAATTGGTACCAAGGGCACCTCGATGCCCTTTTCAGCCAGGAAAATACGAATGCGGCGTGGATTGGGCGCGCGCCCTCCATCGTATAGTTTCATCAGAGTCCTCCCACTAAACCACGGATCCATTGTACGAATTGGTCAATCAGGTCCGGCGCACGATTGGATTGCGGTTGCGGCGCTTCCGGCACCTGCTCATGCTCCCTGCGCCAATCTTGCGGCGTATCAAATTTTCCCGACCACAGACCTTTTTTGTCTCTTCGAGCTTGCAGTTCTGCATCACGATAATCGCCATAAGCGATCGCCTGTCCAGCCTCAACCATGGCGCGATTGAGATTTATCGCGCCAATAAAGCAAACAGCCAGGCTGCGATTATATTTATCGTGGCCGTTTCCATCGCAGCGAACTGGTCTGCCCTGGATCAGCTGAACCAACGTCTGCCTGGCGGCTTTCCCACAAGCATCAGCGCCGCAACTCTGATCGAGCTCGGGAGCATCGATGCCCTGGAGACGAATGTGGTTGCCTGAAATGGAAAGTGTGTCGCCGTCAATGACATAGGCCTTGCCCGCGAGCGACTGTGTCGGAGCTTTTGGTTGACTGAGTTTAGCCGCCAGCAGGGCGACCAGCACAAAGAAGACCACCATCAGGCTGTAGTCCACCAGTTTGCGCCCGAATGAACGCGGCGCCGGCGGAGGACGCCGCCATCTGCGACGATAGCTGCGGTACCCTCGGTTCATCGCTATTTCTGCAAAAAAATAGAGGTCATAAGGTTTAAATAGGTCCTTGGAGCTAATCCGATCGATACCATTTGCTGTATTGGTTTGATGGAGTGTTAATCATTTCTGAATAGCCTTGCGATGCAATGCTGCCACAAGTGCAGAGCTATGGATATATCTGGAACGAGGCGCATGGCATCACTCGACGCGACCAGTGCAGACAAGAATGTTGTTGATCGCCGCAAATTGCCGCGCAACAAGGATCTGACTGTGGTCATGCGCGGAGCACGTGAACGCCTGATGGAGCGCGCAGGCATCCATCATTTCGATCGCGAACTGCTCTTCATGCATACGCGTGCCTTGATCATCAACTCAGCGACTATTCCGCTTCTGATAGCCATGATTGTCGTCATAGGGGTGTTCGCCGGTTTCGACAGGACGATCGTTTTGTGGGCCGGCTTTGCTATTGGACTCTATGGGATACTGGGGCTTCTTGCACGCCACCTGGAGAAGACAGGCCTCGCCAACGAGGAAATCCGGAAATGGCAAATAATCTATCTGAGCGGTCATTTCATGACCAGTCTGGGATGGGCCTACTTCACCTTCCTCGATTGCACTGCCTGCGGTACCAATCTGTTTCCCGTAATCAAGGCCGTGGTCATTATTCTGGTGATGGCGATTACCGCCATTATCTCGTCGGCACTTCGTGCAGCCATTCTTGCGGCATTCGCCCTACCAGTGCTGACCTACACCCTGCTGGCTTGGACGCATTTCGACAATCCAGTGCAGGCAACGATGGTAATCATGCTCGTTGCAGGGCTCGCCTTTTTCTATCTGGTTGCAACCCGGCTCAACCAATCGGTTGCAATCACTTTGGCATTGCAAGCAGAGAAAGATGCGTTGATCGCCGAACTCGAAACGGCAAACGCCATGTCCGACGAAGGGAGACGGCGTGCAGAGGAAGCCAATCTCGCCAAGTCGCGCTTTCTGGCTTCGATGAGCCACGAACTACGCACGCCCCTCAACGCAATCCTCGGCTTTTCGGAGGTCATGGCCAAGGAAGTGCTGGGGCCGATCCAGAACGGGACATACCGGGAATATGCCAGCGATATTCATGCTTCTGGCGAACATCTGCTCAACCTCATTAATGAAATACTCGATCTGAGCCGGATCGAGGCAGGGCGATACTCCATCAATGATGAGCCGCTGTTGCTGACCGACATTGCGAGCGAATGCATTCACATGATGAATTTGAAGGCCCGCAACAAGGATATCGCCCTTATACCACAGTTCGAGACTGGGATGCTGCGCCTCACGGCCGATGAGCGCTCGATTCGCCAGATATTGCTCAATCTCATGGCCAATGCGGTCAAGTTCACGCCGCCAAACGGTAAAATCTATGTCAAAGTGGGCTGGACCGCAGGAGGTGGCCAGTACATTTCGGTCCGCGACACTGGCCCCGGAATTCCGCCGGAAGAAATACCCATCGTTCTTTCAGCTTTCGGCCAAGGTTCGATTGCAATCAAAAATGCCGAACAGGGAACTGGTCTAGGTCTTCCCATCGTTCAGGCGTTGGTCCACATCCACGATGGCGAGTTTCATCTGTTCTCCAAATTGCGCGAAGGGACGGAAGCGCTTGCTACGTTCCCGCGCGGCCGCGTACTTCAGGGCACCCAGGCAAAGCAAAGCAAGCCTTTCCATAAAAAAGCTGCCTAGAATACTCAAGTTCAATTTATTGTTATTTGCTCGTTGGTGAGCGGCCCTGCATTGCTCATGGCAGCGCAACAATGAACGGAACATTTCTCAATGAATTCAACCGGCAATAACCGTCCTTTGATCATCCCCGCTCTTGGTGGCATCTATGCCGCTCTCGGTGATATCTCCGAAACGATCCTGCGGGTGGTGGCTGGTGCTGCACTCGTCGTGCACGGGTCGGGCAAGATCGTCAATCCGATGGGCTCGGTGGAAATGGTTGAAGGCCTCGGCTTCTATCCGGGCGTGTTCTGGTCGCCGCTTCTCGCCGCCACCGAGTTCTTTGGTGGCATTTTACTTACTATTGGTCTACTTACGCGCCCTGCAGCGTTCGCGACGGCGATCGTGCTTGCAGTCACGATATACTTCCACGGTTTTGTGCAGGGGCAGGGCTGGAGCGGTTCAGAAAAATCTATCCTGTGGACGGCAATCCTCTTTTTCTTCGTCATTCGTGGGGCGAGCAACCACTCCCTTGATGCCAGGATTGGCAAGGAGTTTTGAACTGCTACCATTTGAAAAAGGGGCCTGCTTTTGCAGGCCCTTTTCTTATTCAATCCCGATTGCTGACGCCGGCCTGATCGAACGTCGCCATACCGCTGTGGCAGAGTACCGCTGCCTTGACGATGCCCGCTGCAAGTGCCGCGCCGGTACCCTCGCCGAGCCGCATTCCCAGGTCGAGCAATGGCTTTTTCCCAAGCTTCTCCAAAACCTTGCGATGGCCTGGCTCCGCTGAGACATGGCCGAACAGGCAGTGATCGATCGCTTCCGGATTCGCAGCGTGCAAGATCGCTGCAGCCGCGGTGGCCACATAGCCATCGATGATAACCGGGATTTTCTCAACACGCGTGGCAAGAATGGCACCAGCCATTGCAGCGATTTCACGCCCACCCAGGCGGCGCAGCACTTCGAGTGGATCTTTCAAATGCGAAGCGTGGAGTGCAACTGCTGTGCGCACAGCATCGGCCTTGCGCCTCATTCCCTCATTGTTGGCGCCGGTGCCTGGACCAACCCATTCCTCCGCAGTACCGCCATAGAGGCCGTGGAATATCGCCGCGGCAATCGTCGTATTGCCGATGCCCATCTCGCCGATGCAAAGAAGGTCAGTACCACCAGCTATCGATTCCATACCGAACGCCATGGTCGCCGCGCAGGTCTTTTCGTCCATGGCCGCTTCTTCGGTGATATCAGCAGTCGGATACTCAAGCGCCAGGTCAAAGATTTTCAGGCCGAGGTCGTTGGCGATGCAGATCTGGTTGATCGCGGCGCCGCCCGCAGCAAAATTTTCGACCATCTGCGCCGTGACGGAGGAGGGATAGGGCGAAACACCCTTGGCGGTAACGCCGTGATTGCCTGCAAAGACCGCGACAAGCGGCCGGGTGATCTGCGGGCGCGAACGCCCTGTCCATGCGGCAAGCCATTCGACAATCTCTTCCAAACGCCCAAGTGCACCCGGCGGCTTGGTCAACGTCGCATCGCGCTTGCGCACGGCGGCAACTGCGGCCTCGTCAGGTCCAGGCAATGTCTCGATGAGAGTACGAAAATCGTCAAACGGCAGGCCAGTGGTCATGATATCCCTTGCGATCAACTCTTCATGGCAAATTAGCAAACACCGTCCTATAAGCGCTGGGAGAGAAAACGCAAAGGTCAACCCGCGGCGCAGAGTGTCGCGACCTCGGTGAGTCAGGGGCTGCGGCATGGATTTGGTCAATGACACGATGCGGGCGCTGGCCTTTCTCTCGCGACTGCCCGTCCCGCAGCGCTGGTTCGAAGGCTATGACAGTTCGCTAAGTAGTACTGTACGCGGCTTTCCCGTGGCAGGTATGCTTGTCGCCTTGCCCGCTTCGCTCATCCTGCTGATCACGCATGCACTGGATCTTCCCGAAATCGTCTCGGCGTTATTGATTGTCGTCGCATTGATCATCACCACCGGTGCATTGCATGAGGACGGGCTTGCTGATGTAGCTGACGGCTTCTACGGCGGGACGTCGATTGACCGACGGCTGGAGATTATGAAGGATTCGGCGGCGGGTTCTTACGGTGTACTTGCACTGATTGTCTCTGTCTTCTTGCGGACAGCGTTGCTTGCCACGATACTCGACGAGGTCGGCGTAATCCATGCGATAGCTGTCATCATAGGGACAGAAGCCGCCAGCCGCTCAGTCATGGCGAAACTCTGGCAGAGCCTGCCATCCGCACGCGTGGGTGGCGTCGCCGACCAAGCGGGAGCTCCAACTGCCGAAGCAGCCAATTTTGCTCTGATCCTTGGCGCTGTCGTTCTTGCAATCAGCTATGGCGCTGCTGGCGGGCCACTAGCAATCGTCATCGCGGTATGTTTGACGGCGCCCGTCTTTATCGGTTTTTCCGCACTTTGCCGCGAAAAGATCGGCGGACAGACGGGTGATACATTGGGGGCTATGCAGCAACTCGCGACAATTTCACTGCTGCTCGGTCTTGTCATTGCACTTTAGCCGTACCAAAACGTTGAAATGAGCATCATCGAGTCACCCTGCATCCTGGTCTGCGCCATTGATATGAAGACCGGCTTTTGCTTCGGTTGCGGGCGCACGCGCGAAGAAATAGGTGCATGGTCAATTATGTCGCCTGAGACTCGCCGCGGCGTCATGGCGGGCCTACCGGAGCGGCTAGAGACAGTTGAGCGGCGCCCGCGCCGCGAAACGAGACGCAGCCGTATGGCGCGCGAAAAGCAAGAAGGTTAGTCGAAGATGGGCCGCTTGTTCTGGATCATCATTGCTTTGATCGGCGCAACCTTGCTGCTATTGATGGCGAACAATGACAGCGGTTCGACCCTGGGCATCGCCAACGATGATTTCGCCCGTTTCGCTTACATGGGCATCTGGGGTGTCGTGCTTGGTTCGGCCCTGCTCGGCTCGGGAATTCCACTCAGTCACTTTCTACGCAGCATGGCAATCTGGGTCGTCATTTTCCTCGCGATCGTCGCCGGCTATCAATACCGCTACGAGTTGCAAGACGTTGGCCACCGGATAACTGCAGGACTAATCCCTGGAAGCCCTATTTCCAATCGCGATGGCGAAGGAACCATCACTGTGACGCTGGCCAAAGCAGATACTGGTCATTTCGAGGTTCGTGGCGACGTAAATGGTGCGACGGTACCATTCATCATCGATACCGGCGCCTCGTCGATCGTGCTCTCGGCTGAAGATGCTCGCCGCGCCGGTCTCAATCCGGACAAGCTCTCCTACAAAACGCCAATCATGACCGCCAATGGAATGGCGACTGCAGCTAGCGTCACATTGGACAGCATCAGGATAGGTGCCATCGAACGCCGTAACATTCGTGCGATGGTGACTGCAGATGGGAAAATGGCAGGCAGCCTGCTCGGCATGAATTTCCTCAATACACTCAGCGGCTTTTCCGTACGCGGCGACCGGCTCGTCCTCTCCGACTAGGTGTTCAGGCCGCTTCTGCCGTCGAGACGGTCTCGATCTCCGCATACGCCAGCCGGATCACAGCACTGGTTGCATCTGTTTGATTTGCTTCCGTCGACAGTATTTGGCGCCAGCGCCGTGCTCCGGCCGCTCCATGGAACAGGCCTACCAGATGCCGTGTGATGTGCGACAATCGACCGCCACGGGCGATATGGGCATCCGCATAGTCGCAAATGTGGTCTATGATCGCGTCGATTGAAGGCGCCGCGCTTTCGCTGCCGTATATGCTTCTATCGACGTCGAGCAACAGCATCGGGTTGTTGTAAATCGCGCGTCCAAGCATGACACCGTCAACATGATTCAAATGGTCAAGCGCTTCATCGAGCGTCTGAATGCCGCCATTGATCCCTATGAATTGACTCGGATTTTGCTGTTTCAGACGATAGACGCGTTCATAATCCAACGGTGGAATATCGCGGTTTTCCTTGGGCGACAAACCCTTCAGCCAAGCCTTGCGGGCATGCACCCACAACGCATCTGCACCAGCATGGAAAACACCGCTCGCGAGTTCATCAAGGGCCGTTTCCGTATCTTGATCGTCGACACCGATCCGGCACTTGACCGTCACCGGAATTGCGACTGCCTGCTTCATCGCCTCGACGCTTGAGGCAACGATGTGCGGCGTTTTCATCAGGCAAGCGCCGAATGTGCCTGATTGAACGCGATCAGATGGGCATCCGACATTGAGATTGATTTCCTGATAGCCCATGGCTTCGCCGATACGCGCTGCTTCAGCCAGCTTGATGGGGTCGGACCCACCAAGTTGCAGCGCAACGGGATGTTCAGCTTCGGCAAACCCAAGAATGCGCTCGCGATTGCCGTGAATCGCAGCATCAGCAACAACCATCTCCGTATAGAGCAAGGCATGACGCGTGAATTGTCGGTGGAAGGTCCGACAATGCCGGTCCGTCCAATCGATCATAGGAGCGACTGCAAATCTGTTGCGCATGTAGTTTTCATTTATATCGACTTGGTCAGTCACTATGGAAACGTCCGTTTGTGTACTCTCGGGCATATAATGTACCAGGCGCTGCTTACCAACATCTGATGGTCCTCATAGAACGCAAAGCGGCGATTGTCCAACCCGCCAGCTATCTCTACGCTTCAGTGAAACCCCGCCGTTTTCGGATCTCGTTGTAAAATCGCAACAACGATTTCAGAACCCGCAGTTCGATAGTGGTTAGATTTTGCGCGTGTCAGCGAACAGGAATATGCATCGGTTGGGGACATGAGCTTGTGACTATCTTTTTAACCGGAGATTGGAAATGAACATCAAAAGCTTCCTCCTCGGCTCGGCTGCTGTCCTCGTAGTGGCATCCAGCGCCCATGCTGCAGACGCGGTTGTCGTGGCAGAGCCAGAGCCTGTTGAATACGTAAGGGTATGTGACGCTTACGGCGCCGGCTTCTTCTACATCCCAGGAACTGAAACCTGCCTTAAGATCGGCGGTTATTTGCGTTACGATGCAGCCGCTGGTGACGATGTCTATACCGGTGGCCATGTAGGCGGCGAGAACGACACCTGGAGCAAGAGCACTCGTGCTGAGCTTCGATTCGACGCGCGCTCTGAAACCGAACTCGGCACATTGCGCTCCTACATCGACGGCCGCTTCCAGTACACCAATGGCGAGGACGATGGTGGTACCCTTCATCAGGCCTATATTGAACTCGGCGGCTTCCAGATCGGTGTCAACGACGCAATCTTCGGTTCATGGGTCGGCTATGCAGGTGATATCGTCAATGACGACGTGATCCAGTATGGCAGCGATAGTTTCTCCAGTAACGAGATCAGCTATACCTACAAGGCAGGCAATGGTTTCTCCGCTATCATCGCCGCCGAACAGGGCTCGGTGGAAGCGGACTACGATTACACTATCGACGACTACATGCCCCACATTCTTGCAGGCGCCAAATTTGAACAGGGCTGGGGAACGATCTCCGGTATTGTTGGCTACGACTCGGTGCAGGAGGCCATTGGCGTCAAGGCGCGTCTGGATGTGAAATTCACCGATACGATCTCAGCCTGGGTAATGGGCGCTTATCAATCCGATTATGACCCGGATTCATTCGTGACCAATACCAACAAGAACTGGTATGGCTTGTGGGAAGGCGATTGGGCGGCTTGGGGCGGTTTCGCCGCCAAGGTTTCCGACAAGGCGACGATCAATGGCCAGGCTGCCTACGAATCCGAAGGCACGTACGCTCTCGCCCTTAACGTGGCTTACGAACTTGTTCCAGGTTTCACGATCACGCCTGAAATTAACTACACCAAGTTCGACGGCGCCCGTCAGGATGAGGCCCTTCTTGAAGGCGGCAGCGATGACGCGTTCGGCGGCATCATCCGCTTCCAGCGCAATTTCTAGAAATTGAATAGCTGGAGATCCGGAGGCGGCGCCTCCGGATTTGTCCCCAAATTGGGTTAAATCTGTTCCGAAATAGCAGCAAACGCCGCAGACTTCTTCAGGACGGCAACAAATTCGTTGCCAGCGTCTGAAACCGCTCCGGAATTATCGATCATAATTGCATCCGCCGGATCGCATGGATTGGGCGCGGCCCGCATCAAACGGCGCTGGATTTCAGCAGCATCTTCGCGTCCGCGTGAAGCTAACCTCTTTGCCAGAACCTCATGCGACGCAGTGATGTGCACCACGATGAAATTGACGTAGGCTGCACGTAACGCGGGCAATACACCGCGCGAGACATTTGCGATCGCGACTGCCCCGCGCTCGATCTCGTCGTCAACAGATTTCGGCAAGCCGTAATGCAGGCCGTGCGCCTCCCAGAAATGCGAGAATTCCCCTGCCCGCTTTGCTGTCAGGAACTGCTCTTCGCTCAGAGTGTCATGGTCTTCCGCATCGATCGACGACGGGCGTGTCACGATACGGCGAACAAAATGGTAGCCTGGCTGTTCGTTAAGTTCAGCGCGAGCGAAATCAATGATCGTGTCTTTCCCCGCCCCGCTGGGCCCGACAACGGCAACAAAGGCACCGTTGCGCAGCGGTGCGGATGCGGGATTGAGCGCGCGCTCGATCATTCCTGCCATCATACGACCCGGCGACCTTCCCGCCAGACGGTGCGCACCACTGGAATGTGTTCATCGACACGAACCCGCACGAGATCGGCGCGCTTACCGAGTTCGATGACGCCACGATCGTCAAATCCTACGGCGTTTGCCGGGTTCTTCGTCACGAGACGCACCGCATCCGGTAGCGTGATGCCGTCAACCGTTTCCCCAAGAAAAAAGGTCGATTGGATCAGGCTGAACGGAATGTAGTCGGACGATAGAATATCAAGGTGGCCGTGTTCAACCAGTTCGCGGGCCGACACATTTCCAGAATGCGAACCGCCACGCACCACATTCGGCGCGCCCATCAGCACTGAAAGTCCGGCCTGCTTTGATGCAGCGGCAGCTTCGAGCGTCGTTGGAAACTCCGCCACATGAATACCCTGCTCTACCGCTTCGTCCACATGGGCGCGGGTCGCATCATCATGGCTGGCAAGGACAATTCCGCGCTCACGGCAAAGTTCAGCGATGGCCTTGCGCTGTGGTCCGGAATTCTTCGCCGATTCCGCCATACGTTTCTCACAAAATGCGTTGAATTCCTTGTCCGAAAGTTTCAGCTTGCGCTGGTAATAGTATGCATAGGTTTCCAGGCTGACGAACTGCCGCTGACCCGGCGCATGATCCATCAACGAGGCCAGCCGGACACGGCTGTCATTTTCGAAGTGGGCAAAGCCTTCAAGGCAATCAGATGCCGATACCTCACAGCGCAAGTGGATATAGTGATCGGCTCGCAACCGGCCCTGCTCCACACTATCTTCAATTGCATCGGCAAGCTTGCGGCTTTCATCTGCGGACATGTCCGCATCTTCATCGAGTCCGACCCGCAGGGCATCGAAAACTGTGGTGATGCCCGATGCAGCGATTTGCGCATCATGTGCGAGCACTGCCGCGATCGGATTCCAGCGCACCCGCGGACGTGGCATGTAGTGCCCCTCGAGGTGATCCGTATGCAGTTCGATCAGTCCGGGAATAAGGTAATCACCTTCAAAATCATCACCGCGAGAGACCGAACCTTCCGAGATATCGGCGATCTTGCCATCTCTGATCACAACCGTCCCGGAGATGACCTCCTCTTCAAGGACGATTTTCGCATTGCTCAAGATCAATTCGGCAGACATTTTAGGCGGTCTTTCTTCTGTTGGTTCCTGCAAGTGGATGCAGCGAGTGTATCTCGAAGGGGAAACCGGGCTCGGCTTCGGTAAAAAGCGCGAGATTATTTATCTCAACAGGCTCTTCCAGAACCGGTTCAAGGAATTCGCTCAAAATCCGTTCTATTTTAGGGCGGTCGCGCTCCGGTATTATATCGGTAAGCGTCATGTGGAAGCGAAAATCCTCAAAAACATAGGGATAACCCCATTGTTCGAGATTTCGCCGCTGCGACACTGTCATTCTGTCTGGACTACGCCGTTTGATTTCCTCTTCAGTTGGAGGCGCACGGAAGCGGTCAAGCGCGACGACGACATCGTTCGCCAGTTGGTTGAGAGGCGCCACCGGCTCTTCCGGAACCAGTGCAAAAAATCCGTCAAGGTTGGCGATCTGTAGTTTCGGAATCTCTACTGGATCCATGGAGGAGGCAAAATGCATGAGCGCCGACAAAAGCTCTTTTTCCTCAAAGCCCTCGGCAAGATGGAACGGAGCTTTTAAAGTACCATGGAAGCCATAGCGACGTGCCGATGACGTCAACAGCGTGAAATCCTCATGCGCCAGGTCGCGGATCTGCGGCGGCCTCACCGGTTGACCGGTAAAGGCATTTCGTCCAAGCCAGTTCGCCGCGACTTTCAGAAGCGGGTCACTTGATGGCGGCGTGAAGTAGATCGCATAGCGCATATTGATTCCTCCGGAACACTCTCGCGTTACGCTCCGATTATGACAAGCCTTTGAATGCTGTCATATTAATAGGCTCTGCCTCTAATGCTGCGGCTTGCCGATCAGCCGCGAACGCAGCGCATTGGAGATGCTGTCAAAGATAAACACGACCAACAGGATCAAGAGGACCATATAAGCAACATTTTCCCAGTTCTTGTTGGTGCGCATCGCTTCCCAGAGCTTGAGACCGATACCGCCAGCCCCGACCGCACCGATGATAGTCGCGCCGCGAATATTTGATTCCCATTGATAAAGCGTCTGGCTGATCATGACCGGCACGACCTGCGGCATGACACCGTAGCGCTGGACGAGTACATGGTTTGCACCGGTCGACTGCACACCTTCCCGCGGCTTGTCGTCGATGTTTTCAAGCCCTTCAGAGTATATTTTGCCGAGTGTCCCGGTCTCAGTCAGGAAGATCGCGGCACTACCCGCAAGTGGACCCGGTCCAAATGCACGGGTAAAGAACAAGGCCCAGATCAGCATGTCGACCGAGCGCAGAAAATCGAAGAAACGCTTGAACGATTGATTGACGAAGCGGCTTGATGTGATGTTGCGGGCAGCAAGAAATGCCAAGGGAAAGCTGACAACTGCACCCAAAATTGTTCCAAGGAACGCCATGATGATGGTCTGCAGTAGTTTGACCCAGACATCCCCGTGCTGCCATTCGCCATTGTTAAGGAAGTTATCGATGGCCAGCGACAGGTTTGATCTTCCAGGCTCGATCTGGGCGCCGGTCGTGACGAGGCTCATCACCTCACCGATCGATTTTCCAAAAAAGGGTGATTGCGGATCGAAGATGAAATTGGCCCAGCCAAGGAAACGTTTGCGGATCTTGACGCGGTCAGCCTCGACACGGACTTCTCCTGCAAAGCCCATATCCGCGACGACATCTTCATCATAGACGCTGACCCAGGGTCGTATGTTTCCCGAGACGGTAGGCTTTCCGCCCGATAGTTCCACTCGCACGGATTCGCCATGTGCCGTCAGCGTTGCTTCGGTGTCGCTGAAAGTGACCGCCCGGCTCGGCCCACGAATTTCGACGGTCACGGTTCGATCGCTGTTTTGCTTGACCCAATCAGGCTTTGGGTCATTGCCCAATGGCGAAAATCGCGGATACTTCGGGGTGATCGTGTCGCCTTCGAGCCGAAATTCAGCCTGTACGTCGTAGCTGACCCATTGGCTCAGATAAATCCCGACGCGCTCCCAATGGCCTTCCGATATGGCCTTGGGGATCTCGAAAAACCAGACTGCGTAGATACCGTAGAGGAATAGGCTGATAACCATCAGCAAAGGCGCGAAGCGCTTGAAAAAGGAGCGCTGGAAGACCTCAGGATAGCGCTCCTGGATTGATTCTGCCTGGCTTGCATCGATAAAGGTCATGGCATCCTCAATGCTTCAGAAGGAAGGCGTTTTCGCCAACCAGCCGGCGTCGCAGCCAAGCGGAAAACTGATCGACGGCAAAAATGGTGACGAAGAGCAGCAACACGAGCGCCAAAGTCTTGGCGCCGAAACCGCGTGAGATTGAAAGCTTCAATTCTTCACCTATGCCGCCTCCACCAACCGCGCCAATGATGGTCGAGGCGCGAATATTGATTTCAAGCCGCAACAGCGCATAGGACATGAAGTTTGGTAGTACTTGTGGCAAGGCAGCAAAACGGACGCGTTCCATCCAGCTGGCGCCTACAGATCGCATGCCCTCGTCCGAGCGCATATCGACATTCTCGATAACCTCGTAAAACAGCTTCCCGAGCGCACCGATGCAATGCAGGCTAATTGCGATTATCGCCGCGATCGGTCCGATTGAAAGAATAGCCGAAAACAGCCCTGCGATGACAATCTCCGGAAAAGCCCGGAGAAATTCCATGAACCGTTTGACCGCGATGCGCAGTGGATTGGACGGGGTAAGATTGCGCGCAGCCATGAAGCTAAGTGGGACTGCAAAGATAAATCCGATAATAGTCGAGACCAGTGCAACGTTGAACGTGATGATCATCAACTCGAAGTATTCGGGAATATAGAAATCGCCCCAGATATAGACCCGGCCCTGATCGAAGTTGAACTCCTGGCCGCCCTTGTCATTGGGGCTTGCGATATCGAACAGCGCCCGCCATACATCGCCCCAATCCTTGGGCACGAGCCAGCTGAGAAAATCGAAGAGGTGGGGAAGTCGATCGAAAAAATGTCCTGCGTTGCTTTCGTCGGCAAAACGAACGGAACCTACGAACCCGATGAACAATATGAGGAAGCCAAGGCCCGTATACATACGCCGGCGCGCGACGACCTTGCGCCACGACTCTGCTATGTCGTGCGAACTTTGCAGTTGCGGTTGAGGGTCGGCAAACGTCATGAGTTGATCCGCATGGAGCGCACAAGAAAAAGGGTGGCCGTTACCAGCCACCCCGTGATTGATCGCAAGCGTCAGCCACCGATCGCGTTTTTACGGATGTCGATGACCGCATTGTAGAATTCGGGCTTCACTGGCTGGTAGCCCTTGAAATCACCGCCCTCTACAGCCTCGAAGCATTTCTTGTCGGTTGTTGGCAATTTCATGAAGAAATCGGCAAGCTTGGCGTGCCATTCGTCACCAATACCATTGCGAACAACCAGCGGGCCGTTCGGGATAAGAGGCGAACGCCATACTTCGACCAGCAAGCTGGGATCAACCGCACCCTTGTCAACTTCCTTGCGGAACGTGCCGGAAGTGTAGCCATCCTTGAAATCGCCGAGGCCGGAAGAATCGTCTACCGCAACGTCGACCTTGCCGTCATAAGCAGCAAGAAGATTGTTCTCGTGACCGCCATTGAACTGGGTCTTGGCGAAGAACTTGTCATTCGGCATGCCAGTGGTCTTGGGGATCTGGGTCAATGGAACGAGATAGCCGGAAGTTGAATCCGGATCGGCATAACCGAGGGTCTTGCCCTTGGCATCGGCAATCGTCTTGATACCGGAGTCCTTACGGGCGAGACCGATGGAATAATAACCGGTCGAACCGTCTGTCTGCTGCGTAGTGAGAATCGGCGTAACTGCCTTGGGATCCTTGATATAGACTGCGGCATAGCCGGAAGCGCCAAGTTCGGCGAAATCAAGTGTACCGCCGAGCAGACCCTGGATCACGCCGTCGTAGTCAGCAGCGGGAAACAGCGAAACCTTTTCAAAGCCAAAAGTCTCTTTGAGGTGGTCGGCAAGGCAACCGAAGTTCCGCAAGCGGTCGGTTTCGTTCTCGCCGCCGAGGATGCCGATGCGGAATTCCTTGAGGTCTTCAGCGCGGGCCATTGTGCCGGTTAGCATTGCGCTGAGCGCGATTGCGCCTAGAAGGGCTTTTTTGAACAACATGGTTCTCTCCTGTCAAACGTCCAATGAGTGATCGGTTTCGTATGGGCCCGTAACGTGGGCAAGACGATCTTTTTACGCTCAACGCGCGGCCAGAATGGCCTCCAACTCCGGGATTGGCTTCCGTGAACCGCGTACGATACTCGTCGATGTAATTGCTTCTGAAAACGCATCCTTGAGGCCATCCGCACCGTAAATGCGGCGGGCGGCCAGTTCAGTCAGATCATCCGGACCACCATCGAAAACGATCTTGCCGCCCTGCATGCCTATGATCCGGCTGCAAAAATGCCGGGCGGTATCAAGTGTGTGCAGATTGGTGATAACGGTCAGGCCTTCCTTCTCATTGATATCGCGCAACGACTCCATGACGACCTGCGCATTGCGCGGGTCGAGCGAAGCGATAGGCTCATCGGCAAGAATGACTTTCGGATTCTGCATCAACGCGCGAGCTATGGCGACACGCTGCTGCTGCCCTCCGGAGAGTGTGCCTGCGCGTTGCAGGGCGGTCTTGGCAATATCGAGCCGATCGAGAGCAGCGACCGCCATGGCGCGCTCATCGTTGGAGAAGATGCCGAGAAGACTTTTGATCGTCGAACGATGGTTCAGACGGCCAAGAAGCACATTGGTAAGAACATCGAGACGCGGCACAAGGTTGAACTGCTGGAAGATCATCGCGCAATCACGCTGCCAATTGCGCAGGTGCGAACCGTGCAGCTTGGCGACATCGACGCCCTCGAACAGGATCGAGCCTTCGGAAGGATCGATAAGCCGATTGATCATACGCAGCAACGTCGACTTGCCTGCGCCCGATCGGCCAATAATGCCCACCATCTGGCCCTGCGGAATTTCAACATTGACGTTGTCGATGGCGATGTTACTGCCAAAGCGCCGCGTCACGTTTTCAATCTTCAGCATTCGTCAATCCCTTTTGGCCGCTGCTTCGTCCTAGAGGGATTGTGTGAACCTGCGATGGCAGTTTCATTTCAGTTGCGTGACAACTTCGGATTGCTTTCTCAGCCTATGTGTTATCCACCGAAAACCCAGCTGGAAGGTGCAAAAGAGAACAGGAGCGGCACACAAATTTGCGTGATCCGCTCCCGAAAAACCGATGATCTAGAATTGAATAAAGCCCAAAGATGGACTTATGCCGCTACGCCATTCGCGACAGAAAACGCCGTGACATCGATGATCCTGTCGGCTACAGCTTCCCGCACATCCTGGTCGTGGAAGATGCCAAGCATCGCCACACCCGTGTCCTTCTTCTGCTGGATCATAGAGACCACCACATCGCGGTTCTTGGCATCAAGCGACGCCGTTGGTTCGTCGAGAAGCAGGATCGGATGATCTGTAATGAAGCCGCGAGCAATATTGACGCGCTGCTGTTCGCCGCCCGAAAATGTCGCCGGTGGCAGCGACCACAGCCGTTCAGGCAAATTGAGTCCGGCAAGCAATGATCCGGCCTTGTCGCGTGCGTCTGTACGATCAACACCGCGTGCAATCAGCGGTTCCGCGACAACGTCCAACGCCGAAACGCGCGGTACCGTACGCAGGAATTGGCTGACATAACCGATCATGTCGCGCCTGATGCCGAGCATCGTGCGCGGATCGGCGGCCGCAACGTCAACAAGCCGGTCGCGGTAAGGCACGATGATCTGACCGCGATCGACGGCATAATTGCCGTAGACCATTTTCAGGATCGAGCTCTTGCCCGCTCCTGAGGGACCGCCGAGAACGGCGCACTCACCCGCTTTAATCGAGAAGGAGACGTTCGCTACGACGGGCAGACGAATACCATCGCGCAAGTGCATGGTGAAATTCTTGGCGACGTCGGAAACAACGAGAGGAGTTGGCATGATTGTCTCCTAGACCTGCAGGATGGAGGAAACGAGAAGCTGGGTGTAAGGCGCCTGAGGATCATCAAGAACGCGATCCGTAAGACCGGTCTCGACAATGTGACCATCCTTCATCACCATCATCCGGTGCGAGAGCAAACGCGCCACCGCAAGATCATGCGTCACGACAATGGCTGCCAGACCAAGATCGCTAACGAGACCACGGAGCAGATCGAGAAGTCTTGCCTGGACCGACACATCGAGACCACCTGTCGGCTCATCCATAAAGACGAGCCGCGGATTGGTGACGAGATTTCGTGCGATCTGGAGGCGCTGGCGCATACCTCCAGAAAAAGCGCGCGGCTGATCATCGATACGGTCGGCGGCAATCTCGACACGGCCAAGCCAATCAGTAGCAGTCGCGCGGATCTTGCCATAGTGGCGGTCGCCAACAGCCATCAGCCGTTCGCCGACATTAGCTCCGGCGGAGACAGTCATGCGCAATCCATCCGCTGGATTCTGATGGACGAAGCCCCAATCCGTACGCATCAGAAAGCGCCGCTCCGCCTCGCTCATGCGGTAGAGGTCGCGGAATTGGCCATCACGCATCCGGTATTCGACCGAACCCGTGGAGGGTGCAAGCCGCGTTGCCAGACAGTCCAGCAGTGTTGTCTTGCCTGAACCGGATTCGCCAACGACCGCAAGAACCTCGCCTGGCCACAGCTCGAAGGCCACGTTTTGGCAGCCGATCCGGCTTCCGTAGAATTTCGAAAGCGCTTTGACTTTCAGGAGTGGGATATCGCTCATTCTGCTGCCTCCGCAGGATTGACTGCTGCCTGTGCAGGATTGGCCGAGAGATGGCCGCGATGGCCCTCCGCCTGCCGATCCTCACAAAAATCGGTATCCGAGCAGACAAACATGCTGCCGCCTTTGTCATCAAGAATGACTTCGTCGAGATAACTGCCTTTGGCTCCGCATAGAGCGCAGGGCTCCGAGAATGTCTGAATCTCGAATGGGTGATCCTCAAAATCGAGGCTGACAACTTCCGTGTAGGGCGGGATGGCATAGATACGTTTCTCACGCCCAGCGCCAAATAGTTGCAATGCTGGGGATTGATGCATCTTTGGGTTGTCGAATTTTGGTGTGGGCGATGGATCCATCACATAACGACCTTCGACCTTCACGGGATAGGCATATGTCGTGGCGATGCGACCGTGACGAGCGATGTCTTCATAGAGCTTCACATGCATCAGTCCATATTCTTCAAGCGCATGCATCTTTCGTGTCTCGGTCTCGCGCGGCTCTAGAAAACGCAGCGGTTCCGGGATCGGCACCTGATAGACGAGCGTTTGCCCAGCCTGCAGCGCAGTTTCGGGAATGCGGTGGCGCGTCTGGATGATCGTCGCCTCCGTCGTTTTTGTAGTTACCTGGACATTCGAAACCTTCTGGAAGAAGGCGCGGATCGACACGGCATTGGTCGTATCGTCGGCGCCCTGGTCGATCACTTTCAATGTATCGTTCGGGCCAATCACCGCAGCTGTCACCTGAACACCGCCCGTACCCCAACCATAGGGCATCGGCATTTCGCGCGAAGCGAACGGCACCTGATAACCGGGAATGGCAATTGCCTTGAGGATGGCGCGGCGGATCATCCGTTTCGTCTGTTCGTCGAGATAGGCGAAATTATATGTCGCAAGCTGAGAGTGAGATTCGATCATATTGCACCGTTCTGCCGGAGGGAATTTGGTTCAAGGTCGAGGGATTTGGCGAGGCCGATGCCTTCCCATCGGACGATGCCGAAGCCCGAAGGATTTGAGCAAAATTCACCCGGCCTTATCGGTTTCCGGCTGGCGGCCAACCACGTTGTCAGGCAGCTTCGTCCGATGGAAAGGCATCGGCCTCGCCACCTTCCTAGTGGATTGTCTAGCCATCCGTGAAACAGAACTGGTGCAACATGGTCGAACCTCACTCTCGTCATTCTGCTGCCTCTTTGGTTTCGCTGTTTTCGCTCTCGCGGCGTTCATGCTCTCCACGCATGCGGCGCACGAGGTCAAGCTCTGCCTGGAAGTCGACATAGTGCGGAAGTTTCAGATGCTCGACGAAGCCGGTGGACTGCACATTGTCACTGTGGGAAATGACGAATTCCTCGTCCTGCGCTGCAGCCGTGATGTCCTCGCCGAGTTCCCTTGCCCGCAACGCGCGGTCACACAGCGCCATCGACATGGATTTGCGCTCACTTTGGCCGAATACGAGGCCATAACCCCGGGTAAATTGCGGGGGCTGTTTGGATGAGCCCTTGAATTGATTTATCATCTGGCACTCGGTGACGCGAATGCGGCCCAGCGTCAGAGGAAAATCAAGCTCGGCGACTTCCAATTCGATTTCGACTTCGCCGATACGGATTTCGCCAGCAAAAGGATGGCTGCGCCCGTAGCCTCGCTGTGTCGAATAGGCGAGACCGAGAAGGAACCCTTCATCACCCCGAGCCAGCGCCTGCAAACGCAAATCGCGCTCCAGCGGGAACGACAACGGCTCGCGTGTAAGATCCCCTGTCTCGAGACCCTCGGGCATATCACCATCGGCTTCAATCATACCGTCATGGCCGAGAATATCGGTGACGCGTGGCGTATGCTCCGGTGCTTCCACCCGATGATCAGGCGTCTCCACCACGCCATCCTCGGCGAGTTCGGGATCGAGCAGACGATGCGTATAGTCGAATGTCGGACCGAGTAACTGTCCGCCTGGCAAATCCTTGAAAGTTGCAGATATGCGTCGTTCGATCGCCATCTGCGAGGTCTCCACCGGCTTGGTATAACCAAAGCGCGGCAATGTGGTGCGGTAGGCGCGAACCAGAAAGATCGCCTCGATCACATCGCCCCGCGCCTGCTTTACTGCCAGTGCCGCGAGTTCGGTGTCGTAGAGCGACCCTTCGGCCATGACGCGGTCGACTGCCAATGCAAGCTGTTCTACGATCTGGTCAAGGCCAATCGCCGGCAGCGAACGATCGCCTCGGCGGCGGTCGGCAAGCAGTTTATGCGCATTGCGGATGGCGGCTTCACCGCCCTTGACAGCAACATACATGGCTCACGCCTCCTTCTTTGAAATGCGCGTCGTGCGCGGCAACGCAGCGAGTGCGCCTTTGCCAGCGAAGACAAGATCGATACCGCGCGGAAATGCTCCGCGATTGGCGGCCCATTGATCTACGAACATTTTTGGCAACTGGCTTGGCGCAAAGCCTTGCGTGCCCTTGATGCCTGGGCCGCTCAGCGTCAGTTCTTCTGGCCCGTTAAAACCATCTATCTGGAGAATGATTGTTGTTGAGCGATCCGGATATTCCGAAGTTCCTTTGGCAAAGGATTCTAACGATGGCATCGTCTCAAGGTCGCCGATCAACGCGAATTGTGCGTCCGATGGATTTGACGTCAGTTCAAGTCCGGTATGAAACTTCAGCCAGCCAATGGCAGCCGCCGAGCTGGTAATCGACTTGTCGCACCAGACCGTCGCGTCATGATCGAACAGAGTAGCCGCAACTGACGCTGCAACCGAAGAAATCGGCGACGGAGCAGCCGCCAGATTGCCGATCTCAATTGCCCGGCCAGGGCTGGCCATAGCGTCCATCAGTGCCCGAAAGACCTTTTGCGAATTGAACACGGCGTCACTGAAGCCGCCCTCATACACCTGCGTCACTGCGCGCATCAATTGTCACCTCGCAACATTGTGAAGAAATCGACCTTGGTCGCAGCCGTTTCGGCACGTCTGTCTTCGAGATTGTCGTTGAGGCGCTGCGCAATGGGGGCGAGGATCGTGTCCTCAACCGTCTGGCGATAGGCCGGTTCCTGCCAAAGCGCATCGAAGATCGCCGCGAGTCGGACTTTCTCACTCGATCGTCCAAGGGCGTAAGCGTGACCAACCGCACCATTACCGAGCCGCACAGTTGCACGCGTGACTGTTGCTTCGCCGAGATTGAAAGGAGCGCCGCCACCACCAATGCGTCCCCGCATCATCACGAGGCCGGTTTCCGGCCCACGCAAGGTCTCGACCTGCGGCTTGTCCGCCCAATGTGCCCAGAAATCCTTCATCTCCTGCACAGTTGCCTGTGCCAGCAAGGCCATGGCAGCCTTGCGCCCGAAATCAGCTTCGCCAGCATTCGTAGTGGCGCTTGAATCTTCGTTGCCCATTGACACCTCGCTGAAATTTGTATAGTCATCTATACAACTAGACAATACATATGTTTATAGATCAGGTCAATGACAGGAGCATGACAGAACGTGACATCGGCACGATTCATCACACGCAACAGTGGCGTCGCAATCTGGCGTCAGATCGCGGATCAGATCAGGGGTGATATCTCGGCGGGAAAACTGGCAAATGGCACGCGCATGCCGCCTGAGATAGAAATGGCGACGCGTTTTGCGGTCAACCGCCACACGATCCGCAGTGCTATAGCCGCGCTCACCAAGGAGGGCGTCCTGCGAGCCGAACAAGGACGCGGCACCTTTGTCGCCAACAGCAGGAAGCTCACCTACCGCATCGGCGAGCGCACGCGCTTTTCGCAGATCCTTTCCACACAGGTACGCGAAACCAAGGGCATATTGCTTGCCCACCGCCTTGAAGAAGCACCCGCCGATGTTGCCGAGGCGCTAGATATGCCATCGGGGCAAGTGATCAGGATAGACACGATGCACACGGCAGACGGCAATCCGGTTTCGTGCGCCACGGCCTGGTTTGATGCGGCGCGCGTACCCAATGTGGCAGAAGACTATCGCTCATCCGGCTCAATAACATTTGCTCTCAAAGCGGCGGGAATAGACGACTACCTGCGCAAATCGACACTCATCGCGGCGCGTCACGCCGAAGCAGAGGAGTTGCGCCATTTGAAACTCTCCCCCGGAGCAATTGTTCTCGTTGCAACGGCCATCAACGTCGATACCGAAGGCCATCCAATTCAATATTCAAAAACCCGCTTTGCCGCGGACCGCTTGGAAATTGCTATCGATAACAACAACTCCGCATAACCTACCACATTGTCTTGGCGGCACGCTCCGGCCATTCGCGATCATAGGTTTCTCCCCCTACCCGATCTTCGCTGAGCACCGCCAGTATCTGCCCCGGAGTGGGAAACTCTTTTGCCGAGCGGTGCCTTGCCGGGTTCCATAGTTCGGAGCGAATTAATGCACGAGCGCACTGAAAATAGGCCTCCTCCACTTCGACAACAGTGACGGAACGCGGCGCCTTGCCATCGACAACAAAGCTGTCAAGCAGCGCCTGATCCGTTTCGACAAATGCACGCCCGTTGACGCGAAACGTTGTCGTCAGCCCGGGAATAAGGAAGAGCAAAGCCACGCGCGGGTCTCGAACTATATTGCGGAGCGAGTCAACGCGGTTGTTGCCGCGGCGATCTGGCATCATCAAGGTCGATTCGTCATGAATCCTTACAAAACCCGCGAGATCACCGCGTGGTGAACAATCAAGACCTTCAGGACCACTTGTTGCGAGCGCCACAAAAGGTGAACCCTCGATCAACTTGCGGTATTCCGGCGTAATCCGAGCGGCAACTTTGGCTGTGGATGCTTCAGTTATGCCGCCACCGTAGATGGCTTCGAGCTGATCGATTGTCGTGATCCGCGACATTGAATTCTCCTTCAAGACGTGTTCGCCGACTAACACGGCATGACGAACTGATTATGACAGTTCTCGTTTTTATGAAATGACAACGGCAATGCACTTGTATATCAGTCGCTGCGACCGGAACAGCGGAGGATTTTATGAGTGGATTTGCAGCCATTGGCGAGTGCATGATCGAATTGTCCGGCGCCAATGGCGATCAGTGGCGCATGGGTTTTGCGGGAGACACCCTCAACACTACCTGGTATGTTCGGGCTCTCACCGATACAGATTTTGCTGTCGATTATGTCACCGCCTTCGGCGATGATCCTTTCTCGGTGAAACAGCGCAGATTCCTCCGCGATAATGCTATCAATACCGCCCATAGCCCGACCATCGTCGGCGCTCGTCCCGGAATTTATGCCATCACGCTAACCGGTAGCGAGCGCTCATTCACCTATTGGCGCAATGATGCCGCAGCGCGCCATTTGGCCGATGATCCTGACGCCTTGGCGAAAAGCCTTGATGGTCGGCAAGTCATCTACTTTTCCGGCATCACGATGGGTATTTTGAGCCCCAAAAGTCGCCAGAATGTCCTCAACGCCGTTAGTAATGCCCGCCGTCAAGGTTCGCTTGTCGTCTTCGATGCCAATTACCGCCCTCGCCTGTGGGAAAATGCCGACACCGCGCGGCAGGTTTTGAGCAATGCATTTCACGTCACCGATATCGCGTTACCAACATTTCCGGATGAGAACGCCCTATTCGGTGATACAACGCCTGCCGATACCGCTACACGCATCACTGGTTATGGTGTGCGCGAGATCGTCGTCAAAGATGGCACGGAGCCGGCGTTAGTCATTGCCGGCGGAACAACTACTGAAGTGCCGGCGGTTCGCGCCAACGCTGTCGATACGACAGGCGCTGGTGACAGCTTCAACGGCGGATACATTGCTTCGCGCCTCGCGGGTCTCGATCCACTTGTCGCCGCGATCAACGCACACAAGGTGGCTGCCCGCGTGGTCGAATTCCATGGCGCACTCGCCCCCATGGATGAAGCGAAGAAGGCATTCAAAGCCTAGAGCAAATTTTGCTCTAGGCTTGCGTTTTCTTGAAGCTGTATTTGGTCATCTGGCTGTAGACTTCGTCAGGACGCAATATCGCCTGTGGAAAATACGGGAAGTGAGTGGAGTCGGGCCAGGTCTGCGCTTCGAAGCAAAGGCCTGCATAGTTATCGTAGGTCTTGCCGGTCAGCCCGATGGGTGGTTTCCCGCCTAATGTATTCGCCGCGTAGAATTGCACGCCAGGCTCGGTCGTGGAAACATTCATCTCGACGCCGGAATGGGCACCTTTTACCGAAGCGACAAGGCACAATGGGCGGCGCTGGCTGGCAAGACAGAAATTATTGTCATAGACGACCTGCTTGCCGTCCGCTTCGCGCCGGACGGCTCGATAGTTACGGAAATCGTGCGCTGTCCCGGCAACTGGCATGACACGGCCATCGGGTAGGAGATCACTGTCCGTCGGCAGATAGGCTTGCGCATCGATCCTGACATGATGATCGAGCGCCTCGGTTGCGCCTCCGTCATCGAGATTGAAATAGCTGTGATGCGCAAGATTGCAGATCGTCGGCTTGTCCGTGACTGCATCCATGCGGATCACAAGAGTTCCCTTGGGCTCCAGCATATAAGTACACGTGATTGTCAGATTTCCAGGAAAACCCATCTCGCCGTCACCAAGCTGGACCGTCAATGTGACGTAATCCGGACCAATAGCGACAACATCCCATATGCGTTTGCCAGCACCACGGCTCCCGCCATGGATATTATGCCTGCCATGAAAGTTTTTTTCGAGCTCGTAGGTCTTCCCGTCGATCACAAGCTCACCGTCGCGAATACGGTTGATACAACGGCCGATCGTTGCACCGAGGTAGGGAGAGTGTACGGGATAATCGGCAAAGTCGCGATACCCAAGGACAAGCGGATGCGCATGCCCCTTGAGGCGCAGGTCTTGGATAACTGCGCCCCACGTCAGTACGTCGGCGGTTAATCCACCACCCGAAATTGTAATGCGGTGAACTGCCTCGCCGTCCGGCGTGTGGCCGAAAACTTCCGTATTCATTCTACAACCCCAAGCCGCCAACGCAGACATATTTCGTGTCGAGATAGTCTTCGATACCCTGATGTCCGCCTTCTTTGCCGAGGCCGGATTCCTTCAAGCCGCCGAATGGGGCTTCCACCGTGGTAATCATGCCCTCGTTGACGCCAATCAGACCGTATTTCAGCCCTTCCGAAACGCGGAACACCCGCCCAAGATCCTGTGTGTAGAAGTAACTGGCGAGACCGAATTGCGTATCGTTCGCAAGGTCGACTGCTTCCTGCTCACTTTGAAACTTGTAGATCGGCGCCACCGGCCCAAAGATTTCCTCCTTGGTGAAGAGCATTTCCGGCGTAGCGTCCGCGATCACAGTGGGCTCGAAGAAACTGCCACCAAGCGCATGACGTTTTCCGCCCGTGATGACCTTGCCGCCCTTCTGCGTGGCATCTGCTATAAATTCCTCGACCTTGGCGACGGCCTTGTCATCGATCAATGGCCCCTGCTGCGTCCCTTCTTCCAGACCATTTCCGATCTTTAGTTTCTGGGTAGCGGCGGCAAACTTCTCGACGAATGTGTCATAGATGCCGGCCTGTACCAAAAAACGGTTGGTGCAGACGCAAGTCTGACCGGAATTGCGGAACTTCGCGATGATCGCTCCATCCACAGCCCGATCGACATCAGCATCGTCGAAAACGATGAACGGCGCGTTGCCGCCAAGCTCCATGGAGACTTTCTTGACCGTGTCCGCAGCTTGTTTGATCAGTATCTTGCCTATTTCCGTCGATCCGGTGAAGGTGATCTTGCGAACAAGCTCATTGCTCGTAATTTCTCCGCCGATTTCCGTCGCCGACCCCGTCAAAATGTTGACGACACCCTTCGGAATGCCAACCTCTTCACAAAGAGAGCCCCAGACCAGCCCTGAATAGGGAGTCTGCGTCGCAGGTTTGACCACCGCCGTGCAACCAGACGCCAGCGCCGGACCGATCTTGCGCGCGAGCATGGAGGAAGGGAAATTCCAGGGAGTTATTGCTGCAATGACCCCCACAGGCTCTTTCGTGACCAGAATTCTACGATCGGCCCAAGGGGAAGGAACAACATCGCCATACGTGCGGCGAGCTTCTTCTGCATACCAGAGGATATAAGCGGCGGACATGCCGATCTCACCTTTGGATTCTGCAAGGGATTTACCCTGTTCCAGTGTCAGCAATTCAGCGAGCGCATCTTGATTGTCCAAAATGGCGTCGTGCAGCTTGCGCATCAGTTTCGAGCGTTCCAGTACGGATGTCTTACGCCATGTCTTGAAGGCCTTTGCCGCGGCGTTGATGGCACGTTGTGTCTCGGCCTTGCCCGAATTTGGGACGGTACCGATCTTCAGGCCGGTAGCAGGGTTGATGACGTCGATTGTCTTGCCCGAATCTGCCGCCACCCACTCACCGTCTATGAGGTTTGCCTGCTTCATGAACTGGCTGGATTTCTGCAACATCATGTTTCTCCCTATGTTCGAAGGGTTATTGTTGTTCGTGAGTTCCGTGAAAAATAAACCCTGCACTGCGCATGGCAATGTCTGCCTTGGTCAAGGCGATATAACTACCCTGCTCCTTTTTGGCAAAAGCTGCAACGGGGTTCCGTCAACCAAATATCCGCGTGGCGACGGAAACCCAGAACGTCAGTGTCAGCGCTGAAAGAGCGGTCGCCATCACCATGGAATTGGAGGCGAGGGCCTGGCCCGTGCCAAAGCGTGTGGCAATCAAGTAAGAATTGACGCCAGCCGGAAGCGCGGCGGCAACCACTGCGATTTTCGCGGTAAATGGTGGTAGACCGATCAACCACGCGGCGCCAAGCACCACGGCAGGCATAAGGACAAGTTTGATGGCAGACATGAGCACCGCTGCTGCTATATTTCCAGAAACGCCGAACTTCTTCAGACCCATGCCCATGGCGAACAGCGCGACGGGTCCTGCCACTCCACTCAAGGTCTCGATCAACGCGTCGGCTGCGTCCGGCATTCGCAAACCCAGCAGGCGCCATATCCAGCCGGCGAGGATGCCCAGCACAAATGGGTTGCGCAGCAAGCTGTTGAAGAACGATCCGATCACTGCGACCCAATGACTCTCGCCCTTGAACACGCCGTCCCTCCTCATGGCCAATTCGTGCAGCGTGATCGAGGCGGCCATCATGACAGGCATATGGACGGCGACGATCAAAGACAGGATCGCAAAGCCATTCTGGCCGAAGACCCCGAGCATGAGCGGCATGCCAAGAAAAACGAGATTGGAAAATGCTCCAGAGACGCCGGCCACAACGCCAGCGCGGTTGTCTCGTCCAAAGAACAGCTTGATCGCCAGATCCGATGCCGCCCACGCGACTATCACACCAATAAAATAGGCGGTCCACAACGACCAAGGAGCTGTGCCATGGAAATCAGCAGTCACCATTGTCCTGAACAGGAGCAAAGGCGCGGCGATCACGAAGACAAAATCAGATAGACCGTCACCCACTCGCTCATCCAGCAGCTTGAAATGCGCTGCTGCATAGGCGATGGCAATCACACCAAAAACGACGATGATTGTTTGAATGAGACCCATCGCATTCCGCAATAGGCCGGCAAATCCGGCGGTGCAAGACGTTCTGGTTGCATGGCTTTATTTTTCTTCAACAAATCCCCATCTCGACTGCTAAGGAGAATGATGTTGAAGCAATTCCGCCCTTGGGCAATTTCTATGTATGCGCTGTTCAGCCTGGTTTTTGTCGTATCGCACGCATATGCGACAGATGCTGCATGGGCGAGAGTACAGCGCGGCGGATACACAATTCTCATTCAAGGCGCCGATGCTTCCGGAACCTTGAGTCCAATCATTGACAGCTCGGCCGATTGTTCGGTCACGCAAACGCTCTCCGACCGCGGGCGCCAGCTGGCGCAAAAACTTGGAGCCCGTTTTGCCGCACGCGGGGTGCGAATCGACAAAGTTCTTACAAGTTCTACCTGCAATGCACGGGAAACCGCACGGCTGTCATTCGATTCAATCTCCGCCGAAATCTTTAAGCCGCTCGATCCATTGCCTGGGGACGAAGCTGCCAAACACGTCCAGATCGACCAAATTCGTGCGGAGATCGTCGCATTCAAGGGCCTTGGCAACCTGGTAATGATGACTGATCGCGCCAATATCATCGCTCTGACCGGTGTCACGCCGCGTCCGACGGAGGCAGTCGTTGTTTCCAAAGCCGAGGAAGGTGAAACCATTCATATCGCAGGAAGAATCATATTCGACTAATCACAGCGCAGCTTTGGTCTTTCCCTGAAGCATGAAAAACGCTAGATACCGGCTTCATTCTACATCAGTGCCCTTGCCTGAGGCACGATAAGCAAAGGAAAATCAATTGTCCGATACATTCGACAAGGTCGCCGACATCATTGCCGAAACCAGCGAGATCGATCGCGACTCCATTACGCCGGAGAGTCACACAATTGACGATCTGGGGATCGATAGCCTTGATTTCCTGGACATCGTTTTTGCGATCGACAAGGCCTTCGGTATCAAGATCCCGCTTGAACAGTGGACGCAGGAAGTTAATGACGGCAAGGTTCCGACCGAAGAATACTTCGTGTTGAAAAACCTGTGTGCCAAGATCGACGAACTCGTCGCTGCCAAGAAGGCCTGATTTTCCAGCTAACCGGGTACACCGTACAAACGGTGTTGCGAGACAATGCAGAACAACACCGTCGTCATTACTGGTATCGGACTGATTTCATCACTTGGCGAAGGCGTCGACGCCCATTGGAAGGCGTTCAATGACGGGCTCGAACCCAGCATCGATGGCGAAACGTTCAAGCCGTATACCGTTCATCCGCTCGTCGAAGTCGACTGGAACAACCAGATACCGAAGCGGGGCGACCAGCGGCAGATGGAGACGTGGCAGCGTATAGGGACCTACACAGCTGGCCTCGCGCTGCAGGATGCAGGCATAAAAGACGACGAATCGCTCTGCGCCAGCATGGATATGGTGGTGGCGGCAGGCGGTGGGGAACGCGACGTCTCGGTAGACACGCAAATCCTTGCCGAAGCGCGTCTGCGCAATGATATCGGAACGATGCTAAACGAGAAGCTCACGACCGAGCTACGCCCAACCTTGTTTTTGGCACAGCTTTCGAACCTGCTTGCTGGAAATATCTCCATCGTCCACAAGGTTACCGGCTCTTCGCGTACATTCATGGGTGAGGAAGGCTCGGGGATCTCGGCGATCGATACAGCTGTAGCTCGTATTCGCTCCGGACAGAGTACACATGCGCTTGTTGGTGGTGCGTACAATTCCCAGCATCCAGACATGTTGTTGGGTTACGAATTGAATGGGATGCTCAAGCGTGACGGTTGGGCGCCGCTTTGGCAAAGAGAAGACAGCGCGGGAGGCGGGATCGTTACCGGATCTGGCGGTGCATTCCTTGTTCTGGAAAGTGCGGAACACGCACAAAAACGCGGTGCACGAGTGTATGCTGCTATCGGTGGAATCTACAGCGCACAAATTCGACGCAGCCGCGATGATTTAACCCAAACCGTTGCCAAGCTGATCGGTGCGGCCAGTGCAGACAAAGCAGCAGATCTGATCATTTCAGGCGCCAGTGGGGCTAAACACGTAACTGCGGCAGAAAAAGCGGCGCTCGATACATTCCCGAGTTCGATGGTGCGCGGCGTCGCGGGCAAACTCGGCCATCTGCGCGAGGCACAATTCCCGCTGGTCGTTGCTCTTGCTGCGCTGAGCGTTTTTAATGGATCTGCCTTCCCGCCTGTCGACGCGAAAAACGAGAAGGCCGGACCGTCCCGCGTCGATACCGCACTCGCAACGTCCATTGGCGGGACTCGTGGCGAAGGCGTTGCCCGCCTGGTCAAAGTTTAAGGGATATCTTCATGTCCAAATATACTGATCATTTCGGCCGACCCCTCGTCGCCATAACCGGTCTCGGGGTTGTCTCATCCCTCGGACAGGGCAAGGAAGAGAACTGGGCTGCGCTGACTTCCGGCACGTCCGGTATCCACACGATTACACGGTTCGCCTTGGACAATCTGCGAACGCAGATCGCCGGGACAGTAGATTTTCTTGAAGAAAGCACCCAAGGTGCGTCGGCACTGTCACAAAAGCTCGCTTCGCTTGCAGCGGAGGAAGCTGTAGCGCAGGCCGGTTTTCCAGTCGATGACTTCAGCGGTCCGCTTTTCCTCGCTGCCCCACCGGTTGAGCTCGAATGGCGCAATCGCTTTGCCTTGGACGCATTGGTCAAATCTGAAGGTGAGCCCGGATACGATCTGCTGCTTGCCGCATGCCGTCGCGGTCCGCAGGTCGACATGTTCAAAACAGCGGAATTTGGCTATATCGCTGAGGTTCTGGCGGATAAATTCGGCACGCGCGGTTTACCGATCACTTTGTCTACAGCTTGCGCTTCTGGCGCGACTGCCATTCAGTTGGGCGTGGAAGCTATCCGTCGCGGCGAAAGCGACAGGGTTCTGTCGATCGGTACCGATGGTTCGGTCTCCGCCGAAGCGCTGGTCCGATTTTCGCTGCTCTCTGCGCTATCCACCCATAACGAGCCAGCCCACAAGGCCGCGAAACCCTTCTCGAAGGATCGAGATGGGTTTGTCATGGCAGAAGGCTCCGGCGCTATGGTGATGGAATCACTCGAATCGGCCATCGCACGCGGTGCAAATATCCTTGGCATCATGCGTGGTTGTGGTGAAAAGGCCGATGACTTCCATCGAACCCGTTCGAAACCGGACGGTTCGCCGGCCATTGGTGCGGTACGCGCGTCCCTTGAAGATGCAGGGATTAAGGAAGACGCAATCGACTATATCAACGCCCATGGAACATCAACGCCAGAAAACGACAAGATGGAATATCTTGCGCTGTCGACCGTCTTCGGCGACCGCATTTCGTCGCTGCCAGTGTCGTCAAACAAGTCGATGATCGGCCATACATTGACCGCTGCCGGCGCGATCGAAGCCGTATTCTCTGTACTGACTATTCAGACCGGTACCATCCCGCCAACGATCAACTATGACAATCCTGATCCGGCAATTGTCATGGATGTCGTCCCCAACGTTAAGCGCGAAGCAAGTGTCTCATCGGTGCTTTCCAGTTCATTCGGCTTCGGCGGACAAAATACGTGTCTTGTCATGACGGCAGAACCGAACTAATCCGTGGCCTGAATAAGGAAACGGATATGCGTGCACTACAATTGATTGAAGACCGCAAGCTCGAGATCGTCGATGTTGCGCCCCCACCTGCGCCCGGTCCCGGTGAGGTCACCGTCAACATCAAAGCTGTTGCACTCAATCACATTGATGTCTGGGGCTGGCGAGGCATGGCCTTTGCCAAGCGCAAGATGCCATTGACGATCGGCGCGGAAGCTTCAGGCGTTGTCGATACGATCGGCGCGGGCGTCGGCAATCTACTACCAGGCCAGCTCGTCTCGATCTATGGTGCACAGACCTGCGGATTGTGCCGTCCCTGCCGCGAAGGTCGCGACAATCTTTGCGAGCATGTTTCAGGGGTGCACGGCTTCCATCTCGATGGCTTCGCCCAAGAAAAAGTAAACCTCAAAGCCCGTTTGCTTGTCCCAGCTCCTCCTGGCGTCGACGAAATCGGTGCTGCCGTTGCGCCGGTGACCTTTGGAACGGTCGAGCACATGCTGTTTGATAATGCGAAACTTGAACCGGGAGAAACGATTCTCGTCCACGCTGGTGGCTCTGGCATTGGCTCGGCGGCAATACAGCTTGCCAAGAAGATGGGCTGTACGGTTATCACGACCGTCGGCTCGGATAACAAGATCGAGAAGGCCAAGGCCCTGGGGGCAGATCACGTCATCAATTATCGCGAGGACCGCTTCGAGGGTGTCGTGCGCAAGTTGACAAAGAAGAAGGGCGTTGATGTTGTCTTCGAACATGTCGGCGCCGATACATGGGCGGGCTCCATGCTGTCGTTGCGCCGCGGTGGGCGGCTGGTCACCTGCGGCTCGACGTCGGGTGTTTCAACCAGCATGAACCTTATGATGCTGTTCCAGCAGCAGTTGAAACTTCTCGGCTCGTTCGGGTGCCGCATGGAAAACATGGCTGATGCCATGCAGAAGATGGCGCGGGGCATTGTCCATCCAGTCATCGACACCGAAGTCGGCTTCGATGATATCGATACCGCATTGAAGCGGATGGAAGGCCGGGACGTCTTCGGCAAGATCATCCTGCGCGTAAACTGATCCAGAATGAAGCTCAATACAAAATTAGCGCTATTCCGTTGGAGCCAGCGGTTGAAGAAATTCAACTACTGGCTGTCGGCATTTGTCATTTTCGGTGTCCTGAAATTGCTCCGTATGCTGCCCGCGAAGGCAGCTATGGATTTTACCGATGCCGCAGCGCGTAAAATTGGTCCATTGATGGGCCGCCATCGCATTGCGATGAGCAACCTGCGTAAAGCCTATCCGGAGAAACCCGAAGAGGAACTGCAGAAGATTGCGCGCGACATGTGGGGAAACATGGCGCGCCTGACGGCCGAGTATGTGTTTCTGGATGCGATCTTCGATTTCGATCCGCACGACGACACGCCCGGATTAGTCGAGGTTCAGGGCCGTGAGATCTTCGAACGCATACGGGACGAGAAGGATCGCCCGCATATATTCTTCACCGGTCATACGGGGAATTTCGAGCTGCTGCCGATCTGCGCGGCGACATTCGATCTGAATGTCACTGCGCTGTTTCGCCCACCGAACAACCCCTATGTTGCCAAGAAAATCCTTGGGGCACGCCGCACCAACATGGGGCATCTCGTTCCATCGAAGGCCGGTGCAGCTTGGTCGCTCGCCACCGTCCTCAACAACAATGGCAATGTCGGCATGCTGGTCGATCAAAAATTCAAACGCGGCATCCCTTCTACTTTTTTCAACCGCCCATGCAAAACCAATCCACTTCTCGCGAAACTCGTGCGTCAATATGAGTGCGATGTCTATCCGGCGCGCTGTGTCCGCCTGCCAGGTGGCCGGTTCCGGCTGGAACTTGAAGAGAAGATGGAGATACCGCGCGATGACAAAGGAGCCGTGGACCTTGCCGCAACTGTCCAGGCTCTGAACGACAAGGTCGAGTCTTGGGTACGCGAATACCCCGGTCAGTGGATGTGGTTTCACAAGCGCTGGAACAGCAATTAGTAGTAGTTCATCACCGCATGTTTGGCTTCGCCAAAGAACAACCAGCGCTCGACAAGAATCCCCAACACATATGCGATGACGCTGAAAACAAGCGCAATCTGCGCGGTCAGCCCTTCGCCAATGGTCATCGCCAGCAAAAGCGCCAGGATAGGGAGGACCACACCGCAAATAAAGGCGATCACCCACAGCTTTGCGGCGTGTTTGCGGGCAACGCGAAAGCCCATCTCCCGCGTCAGATAGTTGTCCAGCGTATGCGGGCGCTCAAACAGCCGCACCTTGCCGATGAAGCCAAGACCAGTTGCCGTTTCCGGCGTCGAAATGGGTAAGAGTGTCGTGGCGCGGTTGCGCCAAACCAGTTTGGCGATTAACGCCAGGAAAACGAACAGAAGCGCCAGCAACTCCTCGACCAACCCATTTCCCACAAAGGCACTTGCGAACAAGAACCCACCGGCTAGCGAAAACAACAGGAAGCACAGTGGTGTCAGTTTCGTATGCCACGAGTCCACAGTCTTGAGCGACGCATAGATCATCGACGTGCAATAGACTGTCACCAAAGCACCAAGCACAGTGATAAACCCCAAAATCACATCATGTCTATCGGCGAAAATTGCCAGCGCAGCACTAAACGTCAGGGGGATAAACGTCGCGATTGCCATCACACCCTCGCGTGACAACCAGCTGGAGCGCCATTGGCTCAAGGCCCGCCATGCACGTTGCGGGTTGCCGAGATGCAAGAGCGAAGCTGCCAGTCCAATGCTGATCAGTGCCAGCGAAGTCAAATAGGCAAGCTTGGTCATTAGCAGCGACGGATCCAGAAAACCGAGCCCAAGCACGACCGCAAGTCCGTAGCCCAGACCTGACAGCGTCGTGAAAACAATAATCGAATACGCTGGATGCATCGCCTAGATCCGGTCCAGCGTCTTGTCGAGCCAAGCGAAAAATCCGCGTGCGCCTTCGGTATTCTCGGCGAGCGGAATAATTGGCGCGCTATCGCTTAGGGACGTGCGAGGGCGCGGCGGGAGATATTTGTTGGTGGGACGCGTCCCCTGTTCCGGCATAAGATCGAAACCACCGCGTTCGACCACCATGATGGCCACATCGGAATTCGGATCGCCAAGGTCGCCAAAATGCCGGGCGTTGACCGGACAAGTCCTGACACAGGAAGGCACGCGGTCTTCTTGCTTGAGTGTCTCATTGTAAACGCGGTCGACGCACAGTGTGCACTTCTTCATCACGCCGGCAGCAAGATCCATCTCCCGTGCACCATAGGCACAGGCCCAGGCGCAGAGTCCGCATCCGATGCACTTGTCCTCATCCACCAGCACGATGCCGTCCTCGACACGCTTGTAAGACGCTCCAGTCGGGCAGACCGTGACACACGGCGCGTCTTCGCAATGCAAACAGGACTTTGGAAAGTGCACAACGCGGGCGTCGCCAGCTTCACCGATAATTTGTCCGCCTTCTGGCGCGACTTCAAAACTGTGGATGCGGTTGAGAAACGTACCCGAAACATCCGCGCCATAGGGATGCTGGTCCGACAGCGCACTGCCGTAGCCGCCAGTGTTCCATTCCTTGCAACTGATTACACAGGCATGGCAGCCGACACATACATCAAGATCAATCACCAGCCCGAGTTTTTTCGCGGTACGATTTTGGGGAAGGCTGGTCATTTTGGCGACCATTCCTGCCCGTAACGCAGTTCATCGACCGGTTGCGATTGGCTGCCAGGAGGTTTGATTGCAGCGAAATACGGTTCGCTGATCTCCACCCCAGCCTCGGCCCTTTCAATGCGCACGCGCAGATCATACCAAGCGGCCTGCCCGGTAATGGGATCGGAGTTCGACCATCGCATCCCATCGGCTTTTGGTGGCAAAAGTTCGTGAATAAGGTGGTTGAGGAGGAATCCCTTGGTTGCTTCGGGCGCTTGCGGATCAAGCGCCCAAGCGCCCTTACGCTTGCCGATCGCATTCCATGTCCACATGGTTTTGCCATTCACCGCATCGGTCCGCGCAATTTCGCATTTGATCCGGCCGTGATGCGAAATAACCCAGGCCCAATCGCCATCCTTCAACCCCAGCTCGTCGCAAATCGTACCAGGGACATACAATGGATTTTTCGTGTGTATCTGTCGAAGCCACGCATTCTGTGAGCCCCAGGAGTGATACATCGCCATCGGCCGCTGAGTGATTGCGTGATAGGGGAATTCTGCAACATCGACGCCCTGTTCTTCGAAGGGCCGGTACCAGTCCGGTAGCGGATCGAAACAATCGAGCAGGCGTTTGCGATATTGTTCAGGCGCGAACGGTTGCCGGACGCCGAGCGCCGACAGCCGGAACTTCTGCAGTGTCTCGACATAGAGCTGCAGGGTGACCGGTTGCGGCGCATCAAAGAAACCCATATCGATGGCGAACTGTTGATAGGCAGCATTGTGATGCTTGAAATAGAGTGCTTCATCGGGAATGTGCTTCATCCAGAAAGCGCCATGACCGATGTAGTTTTGTAACTGGCTTTCGTTAGGTGCGCCCCTGCCCTCATCCATGGCGTCCGCACCCCGCCAACCCGAAAGCGGGCCAATTCCAGGCTTGCGCTGATGATTGACGATATAGTCGGCGTAGTCCTTGTAAAGTGCAGCTCCACTATCGTCGACAAAGCCCGGCAATTTCAAGCGTGCTCCGAGATCGATCAGCACGGACTGAAACCCGCGCACATCCCTGTCCGGCTCCAACACCGGCCAGCGAATCGCGTCGCAGGCGGCGTCAGGTTCGGAGATTGGCCGGTCGAGCAGTGAAATACAGTCGTGACGCTCCAGATAGGTCGTATCTGGCAAGACAAGATCGGCATAGGCAACCATTTCCGATGAATAGGCGTCCGAATAGATGATCTTTGGTATTCTATATTCGCCGGTTTTCGCGTCGCGCTCCTCCAGCATCTTGATCGTGCCACGCGTGTTCATCGACGAGTTCCACGCCATGTTGGCCATATACAGGAACAGTACGTCGACAGGATAGGGATCGCCAGCACACGCATTGGCGATAACCATGTGCATCATGCCGTGAGCCGAGAGCGGTGCTTCCCAAGAAAAAGCTTTGTCGATCCGCTGCGGCTTGCCTTCACTATCCACGAGCAGGTCTTCAGGTCCAAGTGGATATCCAAGATGCGGCCCCGCAAGCGGTTGACCAGGCTTTACATGTTCCGCTCTGCCATGCGGTCTTGGGTGGGCCGTCACCGGTTTGGGATAAGGCGGCTTATACCGATGGCCGCCCGGGCAGTCGATGGAGCCGATGATCGTCTGTAAAACGTGCAATGCACGCGCCGACTGAAATCCATTCGAATGAGCGGAGATGCCGCGCATGGCATGAAAGCTCACCGGCCGTCCAATCATGACATCGTGCTGCTCGCCTTTCATGTCGGTCCACGGCTGCTGGAGGATAATCTCTTCATCAAAAGCTACGCGGGCGATTTCCGAAGCCAGCCCACGGATCGTACTCGCCGCAACGCCGGTTTCGGCCGCGACTGCATCGGGTGCGTATTTCGGATCAAGATATTTCTCTGCCATTAGCCGCAGGACGCTGCGCACCTTCCGGCCATCTTCTGTGACTAATTCAGCATTGAGATCAGCGATATGGCCCGGTTCGTCAAATCGCACAAGCGCACCCGACCTGGGGTCACGCACCAAAGCCTTGCCGAGATCGTCGCGCAGGAAAAGTCCATGGTCTTCGTTACCCTCATCATCGATCACCAGCCAAGGCGCATTGGTGTAGCGCTGGAGATAATCGAGATCTATCTTGCCAGTGCGAAAGAGTTCATGAATGACCGCAATAATGAGCAATCCATCGGTACCAGGACGAATGCCGATCCAGTTGTCAGCGATAGCGGAATAGCCCGTGCGCACCGGATTGACCGAAACAAAACGCGCCCCACGCTTCTTGAGTTTGGAAATACCTATCTTGATTGGGTTGGAATCATGATCCTCCGCCACACCGAACAAAACAAATAGCTTGGTCTTGTCCCAGTCGGGCGCGCCAAATTCCCAGAACGCGCCACCAATCGTATAAATCCCTGCGGCCGCCATGTTGACAGAACAAAAACCGCCATGTGCGGCGTAGTTCGGTGTGCCGAAATTTTGCGCCCAGAAGCTGGTCAGAGCCTGGCTTTGATCGCGGCCTGTAAAGAAAGCGAGCTTCTGCGGCGCGGTTTCTCGTACCGGCTGCAGCCAATCGACAGCCAACGCCAACGCTTCTTCCCAGCTGATTTCTTTGAATTCGCCTGAACCGCGTGGCCCTGTCCGCAACAGCGGCGCTCGCAAACGTGCCGGCGAATAGTGCTGCATAATTCCCGCTGATCCTTTGGCACACAAAACCCCCTTGTTGATCGGGTGGTCCCGGTTGCCCTCGATGTAGCGGATTTTGCCGTCTTTCAGATGGACATCGATGCCGCAACGGCAGGCGCACATATAGCAGGTGGTTTTCCGAATCTCATCACCAACCGGCTCTGATAAAGCGAGGACTGGTTCTGAACTCATACCCGATGCGCCCCTTGTTCACCAAGACAAAACGGAGCGCGAATTGCTTCAGACCCATCCGTCTCGATCTTTTAGCGGCAGTCTTGCAAGAAATCTGTGTGTTTTGCAAAGAGCATGCGCGTTCGACTCACTAGCATCTTAGCGAGTCTACAGGATTGCGTTGTCAGGAAAACGGCACCGGTCTCGGTCGGACTGGTAAAACCAGTGGACTGATCGCTGGTAAGAGCTGGCGGACGGCTGTGCAGATCCCACAGGCCGCAGCCCGCGTTATTGTATTTGCTCCAATGCGGGCTGTTGCGAATGCTCCGTAGCCCGCTCTGGCGTGAGCAGTGCAATTGCCAGGATGAGGCCAATCACGCAGAGGACACCCGGAATGCATGTCCCGCTCCGCTTGGCGGAGAGTCCAGCACTATCCTGGTCAATGGATACAAATTCTTCCTCTGCTACTCTTTTTTCGCGGAGCATTTCGTAGTCCTGTCGATGAATGGAACCGCTATATTGCGGCGACTAGAAGATGGCCCTCACCAAAATGCAGTTCAAGCGGGTGCGACAAACCTGCATAAGGGCGAAATTTACTTTCAACTAGCCCGGTGCTTTCAGTGTTATAGTTGCGCTTGCATCGTCACCAGTGTTTCATTTGTAAAGTTACAACCGGAGCCCAAAATTTGCCCATGGCCAAGTTTCTCAAAGGTTGGAGCGTTCTACTGTCGTCAGACAACAAGTTGCTACTTGCCAAATCGGGAGTGGTGCCGATTTGATAAGGCATGGATGACAAACTCTCCCGTGCCATTGAGAAACGGCGTGACGACCTGATAGCGCTGACGCGCGATCTCATCCGTTTCCCCACTATCAACCCGCCCGGCGAGGCCTATACGCCCTGCGCAGAATTTCTCGCGAAGCGGTTGCAGCTGATCGGCTTCGAGACCCAGTTGATCCGCGGCGAAGGGACGCCTGGCGACACGGACCGCTACCCGCGTACCAATGTCGTCGCCCGCTTTGATGGTCGCACCCATGGCCAGACCGTGCACTTCAATTCCCATATTGACGTCGTGGAGACGGGTGAAGGCTGGACCGTTGATCCCTTCGAAGGTGTCGTCAAGGACGGCAAGATTTATGGCCGCGGCGCCTGTGACATGAAGGGTGGACTCGCCGCTTCAATCATTGCAGTGGAAGCATTTATCGAGGTCTATCCTGACTTCGCGGGCGCCATAGAAATATCCGGCACGGTAGATGAGGAATCTGGCGGCTTCGGCGGTGTTGCCTATCTCGCCAGCAAAGGCTTCTTCTCGAAGCCTCGCGTCGATCACGTCATCATTCCGGAACCACTCAACAAGGACCGTATCTGTCTCGGTCATCGCGGCGTCTGGTGGGCAGAAATCGAAACCAAGGGCGAAATCGCCCACGGGTCGATGCCGTTTTTGGGTGATTGCGCCATTCGCCATATGGGAGCGGTCCTTGAAGCGTTCGAAAAGGAACTTTTCCCCGCCCTGGACAACAAGCAGACCTCGATGCCGGTGGTTCCAGATGGTGCGCGGCGATCCACC
Source organism: Candidatus Phyllobacterium onerii (assembly GCF_028331445.1). Taxonomy (GTDB): domain Bacteria; phylum Pseudomonadota; class Alphaproteobacteria; order Rhizobiales; family Rhizobiaceae; genus Phyllobacterium; species Phyllobacterium onerii. Next base: position 82,825 of record NZ_JAQMHX010000003.1, read on the forward strand.
ATGAATATCAACTCCATCCATGGCGGACAGACCGACGATTATTCTGGATTGCCCTCGCCCAACGTGTCTGATAGCTGCCGCCTGACCATCGATCGCCGTTTCCTGCTTGAGGAAGACATCACTGAGGTTAAACGCGAGGTCGTTTCGATCCTTGACAGGGTGCAGTGGGAGCGACCGAAATTTCACTACAGCATTCGCGACATCATGGAAGTGCAACCATTGATGACCGAGCGTGATGCGCCGGTCGTCACCGCAGTTGCCGAGGGAATCCGGTCAGTTTTCGGCCGGGAACCGCAGTACGTGATCTCACCCGGTACTTACGATCAAAAGCATATTGCACGCATCGGGCTACTACACGACTGCATAGCCTACGGCCCGGGCATACTGGACCTCGCGCATCGGCCGGATGAATATGTCGGCATCGAAGACATGATCGAATCCGCCAACGTCATGGCACTCGGTTTAAAGGTGCTACTGTCGGGATCAGCCTGATCGCCAAAAAGCTGGAGTTACTGAATGAAATCGTGGAAGTTAGCCATCGCCGGTGTGGCAATAAGCTTGGTGATGTCCTCAGCATCCTATGCCGCGAAGACTGATCTTGTCCTTGGCATCGTTTTGGAACCACCGCACCTCGATCCGACCGCGGGCGCCGCGGCAGCTATCGACGAGATCGTCTATGCAAATATCTTCGAGGGTCTGACACGTATCGGGGCAAAGGGGAACGTCCTCCCAGCTCTCGCCGAAAGCTGGGCACAATCGGAGGATGGCAAGCTCTACACGTTCAAGTTGCGCAAGGACGTCAAATTTCACGACGGCACATCATTCGACGCTGGTGATGTCAAATTTTCGCTCGATCGTGCTCGTGGCGACAAATCCACCAACGCCCAAAAGGGTCTGTTTTCGGCCATCGATACTGTCGACGTTGTTGATCCACTAACAGTCAAGGTGGCTCTGAAACAGCCGAGCGGTGATTTCCTTTACAATATGGGCTGGGGCGATGCGGTCATCGTCGCGCCTGAAAGCGCCGGGACGAACAAGGACAAACCTGTCGGAACTGGTCCATTCGAATTCGATAGCTGGGCGAAGGGCTCGCAGATTGTCATTGCGAAAAATGCCGGTTATTGGGGAAAACCAGCATTGCTCGACAAAGCCACATTCCGCGTCATTCCCGATCCGGCTGCCGCGACGGCCGCGCTCTTGGCGGGTGACGTCCAGGCTTTTCCGGTTTTTCCGAGTTATGAAACCATCCCGCAGTTCCAGGCTGATCCGCGTTTCAAGGTTGTTATTGGCACGACGGAAGGCGAGACCGTTCTTGGCATGAATAACAAGAAGCCGCCCTTTGACAATCAAAAGGTCCGTCAGGCCATCGCCCACGCGATTGATCGGAAGTCCTTGATCGATGGTGCAATGTTCGGATTTGGGACGCCCATCGGATCATTCTTTCCACCCCATCACCCCGCTTACATCGATCTGACAGCGGAAACTGCTTACGATCCGGAATTCGCGAAAAAGCTTCTGGCGGAGGCGGGTCATCCAGACGGCTTCAAGACAACGCTGAAACTTCCGCCACCCACCTATGCCCGGCGCGGCGGTGAAATTATCGCGGCCGAACTGCGTGAAATCGGCATCGAGGCGGAAATTATTCCGGTGGAATGGGCGCAATGGCTGGATCAGGTCTTCAAGAATAAAGACTATGACATGACCATCGTCTCTCATACCGAGCCGAACGACCTGAATATTTTTTCCCGCGACGACTACTATTTCAATTATGACAGTCCGGCCTTCAAGGATCTGATCAAACAAATAGACGCCACATCCGATGGCGTTGAACGCACCGGACTTTACCAGCAGGCGCAAAAATTGCTCACAAAAGACGTACCTGCGGCGTTCCTGTTTCAGCTTCCCAAAACTGGCATCTGGGATGCAAAGATCGAAGGACTTTGGGAAAATGGGCCGATCCAAGCCAATGATCTAACTGCTGTGAAGTGGCTGGACTAATGCGATCCGGTGCGCGGGTTCGATGTTGAACTATACGACGAAACGGGCGTTGATCGCCATCCTTACGCTTCTCGCCGCATCGCTTGTTGTTTTTGCGATGCTTGAAATCGTACCGGGTGACCCCGCTCGACTGATGCTGGGGATGAATGCCACCGAGGATGCCGTCCACAATCTGCAAGAGCAGATGGGTCTCAATCAACCGCTCGCTATACGATATTTCAGCTGGCTCGGCGGGCTGCTCACCGGAGATCTGGGTAGGTCCTATACCTATTCGGTTCCCGTGTTTGACCTCATTATGGAGCGGGTTGCTGTTTCATTACCGCTCGCTGCGATCTCGTTGGCACTATCCACGTTGATAGCACTTCCTGTCGGCATTTTTGCCGCGTCAAAACGCGGTAAGTTCTCCGATACGCTAGCCATGGGAGTTACGCAGGTGGGTGTAGCGATACCAAATTTTTGGTTCGCCCTGCTCTTGGTCTATCTATTCGCAGTGACGTTGAGGCTTGTTCCGGCCGGCGGCTTCCCGGGCTGGGGCGCAGGTTTCGGTGTGAGCCTTAAATCACTGATCCTCCCGTCTATTGCACTTGCTCTCCCTCAAGCCGCGATCCTTGCCCGCGTCACCCGCTCTGCTCTGCTGGAAGTACTCGGTGAGGATTATATCCGCACGGCTCGCGCCAAGGGTTTGAGCAAGCGGCAGGTTTTATACCGTCACGCGTTGCGCAATGCTCTTATCCCCGTTCTAACTATTCTTGGCTTGCAATTCGGATTCCTGCTTGCTGGCACGATCATCATCGAGAACGTGTTCTATCTGCCGGGCCTGGGTCGTTTGGTGTTCCAGGCAATCACCCAGCGGGATCTCATTGTGGTGGAGGGCGTCGTCATGCTGCTCATTGCTACTCTCATTCTTGTCAATCTGCTGGTCGATCTTTCCTACGCCATAGTAGATCCCCGATTGCGGGGCCGTTCATGAACATCGGCAAGGCACTGGCGAATAGATCCTTTTGCGTCGGCCTCATCGTCACGAGCCTGATCGCGCTGGTGGCATTGCTATCATTCGTCTGGGCGCCCTACCCCGTGGGAGCCTTCGATATCGCGGGCAAGCTAAAGCCGCCATCCGCAGCGCATTGGCTCGGCACAGATCATTTTGGTCGTGACATTCTGTCGATGATCATGGTCGGGAGCCGTAATTCCATCGCTGTAGCATCAGTTTCAGTAGCAATTGGCGCTGGCATTGGCGTTCCCCTTGGGCTGTGGGGTGCTGCAACCGGCGGTTTTGTCGATGAGGTTTTGATGCGCCTCAACGATCTTGTCTTCGCCTTTCCCGCATTACTCTCCGCTGTGATGATTACCACAGTCTTTGGCCCAGGCGCGATCAACGCAATTATCGCGATCGGCATTTTCAATATCCCGGTTTTTGCGCGTGTCGCCCGTGCCGCTGCCCTCTCCCTGTGGTCGCGCGAGTTTGTGATAGCGGCGGGCGCTATTGGTAAAAGCCCGGCCCTCATTACGCGTGACCACATATTGCCAAATCTCGCGTCTCTTTTAATCGTGCAAGCGACCATCCAGTTTTCGCTCGGCATTCTTGCCGAAGCAGGTCTTTCTTATGTTGGACTGGGTTCACAACCTCCAATGCCGAGCTGGGGTAGAATGCTGTTCGAAGCCCAGACTATGATTGGCTTGGCACCGCACATGGCCCTGTTTCCCGGTCTTGCGATTGTCATCACAGTTCTCGGGCTTAATTTGCTCGGCGATGGTTTGCACGATGTGCTTGACCCAAGATTTCAGTGATAGCCGTTAGAACAGCAGTCCGAGTAGGAACAGCGCCAGGATGGCGGCTGTAAAAATGCCGGTTGTCACGCTGAAAATATTAAGCGCGTCCTCGATGTTCTCGGCTCCGGCATCCCGGCGCCCTGCACCGTTCAGCATTGGTTCGTTCGCCATCACGCCGCCATAGACGCGAGGGCCTGCAAGTGCCACTTCGATCGCCCCCGCCATCGCCGCCTCGGGCCACCCCGCGTTGGGCGAGCGGTGTAGCCGCGCATCGCGCATCATCACATTGAACGAGCGAAGCGCTGCGTCATAGCCATGCACGACCCAGGCTGCTGCCGAGATCAGAAGACCTGTCAGTCTTGCGGGTATCCAGTTGGCAACGTCATCGAACTTGGCCGCGAACCGCCCAAAATCACGGTAACGATCATTCAAATGTCCGATCATCGAATCCGCGGTATTTAACATCTTGTAGGCAAAAAGCCCGGGAAGCCCCAGCAGGGCGTACCAAAATGCCGGTGCGATGATGCCATCCGAAGTATTTTCAGCAAGACTTTCGATGGCGGCGCGGCTTACCGCAGCATCATCGAGCGCTTCGGGGTCACGTCCGACAATCATCGAGACGGCGCGGCGAGCATCAACGATACCTTCCTCGCGCAAGGCTATTGCAACACGCTCGACATGTTCGCCGAGGCTCTTCTGCGCCAGAAATATCGCAACAATCAGCGCTTCGACCAAGCCGCCAAGGGGCTGAATCGTCTGCAGCGCGAGATGCACGAGAAAACCAATGACTGCTGCCAGCACCAGCAAACCCACCATCGCAAGGAGACCATCACGCCGCCTTTCATTGTCCGAATCGCTAGCCTTGTTAAGCTGCTTGTCGGCCAGTTCGATCGCTTTGCCAAATAGGACAACGGGATGGGGGATTTTCCGCCACAACCCATCAGGATCACCGAAAGTTCGATCGGCAAGCAAAGCAAGAAACAGAATCAATAGATTGATTTCCATGAATAATTCGATCCTGTTGAATCAAAAATCAGCCGGGTATTGCACTTAACGCAATACGAAGACGTTGCTGCAATCGTTCAGCCGCATTCTCATCCAATGGCAGACCAAAACGCAACCATTGTGGCGCGTAGTCAAATTTTCTTGTCAACACATGTTGCTCGCATAAGGCTTCGTGAAGCTGCCGAGCCTGCTTAAACTCCACCAACGAAAACAGCATTGTGCCACCAACTTGTAAAAGACCCGCTTCAGCCAAGACGCGTCCAAGCAGCTCACGACGGGCCCTTAACCGCTTCGCAAAACCTGCAAGGAGGATTTCATCGGAAAACGCATGGGATGCGATGGTTAGGGCGGGGCCCGATACTGCCCACGGACCCAGCCGGAGCTTGAGCGCCAGTGCAATATCGTGCGTCGTAAAAGCAAAACCCAATCGCAACCCGCCAAGGCCGAAGAATTTGCCAAAAGATTTCAGGATAATCAGCCCACTTATCCCTGTGTGGTCTGCGATGCTTGCTTCTGGATGGGCATCCGCAAAAGCTTCATCGACAATCAGGACTCCACCTCTGCTCTCCATTCGTCCGGCAAGTTCAAGCAAAGATGCCCTTGAGACAATTCGTCCATCCGGATTGTTCGGATTGACCACAACCGCAACCTTCGAAGATGGCAGAATCTCGTCGATGCTCGCGCAACTCGAAATCCGCCAGCCCGCATTGAGGAACGACGCGCTGTGCTCCTGATACGTCGGACCGACGATCGCGACTTCGCCTTTTGCAGCCACGATATCAGGCAGTATTTGAATAAGCGATTGTGTGCCTGGCGCTGCAACGATTCCCGCCTCAGCCGCCGCGCCATAATATTTTCCGGCAGCGTTAAGGGTTGACGTGAGCAGTTTTTCGTCCGGCAAGCGGTTCCAGATTTCAAGACCAATCGGCCGCAGCGGTAATACTTCCGGATTGATACCGGTAGAAAGGTCAATCCAGTCGGATGGCGCGCCACCGAAACGTTCTAAAGCACGATCGAGCGCGCCCCCATGTTCAATCTGCATTATCCCGCCAAATCAATTATGTGCATGTATGAGCCGCTCACCGATCCAGCACGCAGCCCGGCTTCGCCCAAATCTTCACCCAGTGCGTCCTGAACGCGAAAGAGCCGTTCGGCGACGCCCTCGCGGACAATACTGGCATAGTGAAATTCGTGTCCCGTAAGCTCCGTCTGAAATGGAGCCCCCACAAGTGGTTTGAGGCGACGATAACCGAGATGCATCTTCCGGTTTGCAAAACTTGTTTCCACAGGCAGGAGCCCGAGCATCGGATGCACTTTGCCCGCAGCATCCTCGATGCTCCTGCCCAGCACCATGTACCCTCCACACTCACCGTATATCGCGATTTTGTCGGCAGCAGCCGATTTCATACCCGAGGCAAAGTTTTCTGACTGGGCAAGGCGCCCGGCGTGAAGCTCCGGATAACCTCCGGGCAAATAGATTGCATCGCTGTCTCCGGCCGGCGCTTCATCCGCAAGCGGTGCAAAATAGCTTATCTCGGCGCCGCGCCGCCTCCAGCCGTCCAGCAGATGCCAGTAGGAAAATGCGAATGCGTTGTCACGCGCAACGGCTATCCTTTGTCCAAGAGGCGGAATGCGCGACACATTTGCCATCGATCCTGTGGGACCATAGCGATTGGCCATTTGCTGGATCTGTTCGAGATCGATCCTGTCGCCAATGATATTACCTGCGTGGGTGATGAAAGCCTCAAGTTCGAGATGTTCACCCGCCTGTACGAGCCCGAGATGCCGTTCCGGCAGTTGCAACCCCTCGTCACGCGGCAAGCAACCGAGAACCGGTATGCCGACGGACTCCAGTGCGGAACGCAGCATGGCCTCATGGCGCACACTGCCGACCCTGTTAAGGATTAGCCCCGCAATCATCACATCGCAGCGAAAATCTCGAAAACCACTAACGAGTGCGGCAATCGAATGCGATTGCCGCGCGCAGTCGACGACAAAAATGACTGGAAGCGACAGATGTGTCGCAAGATCGGCGGCGGACCCCCGCCCATCGCTGGCACCATCGAAAAGCCCCATCATACCTTCGACCACGAGCATCTTGTTGCCTTCGGTATGACGTGCAGCCAATGCACTGATCAAATCCGGCCGCATCGCCCAAGGATCGAGATTGACGCAAGGACTACCGCTCGCCACCGCGTGATAAGCCGGGTCGATGTAATCTGGCCCCGCTTTTGCCGGCGCAATCTCCACACCGAGATTTCTAAGAGCGCGCAACAATCCAAGCGTGACGGTCGTCTTGCCGCTGCCAGACGACGGAGCGGCAACAATCATGCCTTTCATCCGGCATCCTTTTCCCGGCGGGTTCCAAGCGGATCCTGCGTAAGCACACGACCTTCTACCGCGCCGAGCCAGTCGAGCGCCGCACGCAAGCGGACAACTTGTCCCACTACCACGATTGCGGGAGGGCGAAGGCCGGACTGCTGAACATCGACCTCCGCTCTCTCGAGCGTTGTCTCAAGCACTTTCTGATGGCCCGTTGTGGCATTGCAGACGAAAGCGATTGGTTCGTCCCTGGAGCGACCAGCAGCCATCAGGCGCGAAGCAATCAGTCCGATATGCTTCATTGCCATATACATGACGATGACCGAAGATCCCTTGGCGATACTATTCCAGTCCATCGAATCGGGAACGAGGCCGGTAGCATCATGTCCAGTCAGGAAGGTAACACTTTGGTTGGTCTCGCGGTGGGTGACGGGAATGCCCGCATAGGCAAGACCACCGATCCCAGCCGTGATGCCGGGGATAATCCGGAATGGCACTTGATGTTCGACCAAGGTCAGCGCTTCCTCGCCACCTCTTCCGAAAACGAAAGGGTCGCCGCCTTTCAAGCGCAGCACTCGCTTGCCGGACTTCGCGAGTTCGACCAGTCGAAGCGATATATCGCGTTGTTGCGGCGACGGTTTCCCGCCTCGTTTGCCGGCATATTCCAGCACTGCGCCGGGAGCAGCGAAAGACAGGCAATCCTCATTGACCAAAGCATCGTAGACGATGACGTCGGCTTGTTCGAGTCCGTTGACAGCGTGCAAGGTCAACAGCCCAGGATCGCCCGGCCCTGCTCCTACCAGCCAGACGTGCCCCGTTTCAAAAACTGGCAGCTTCGAATTCATTGCGCTCATCGCTCATTCCGATCTTTTGCGCATAGCACAATTTTTCTGGCTGTAAGCATGAACTTATTGGAAAAATCATGCAACGGGTGCAGAAGCTGGTCTATAAGACCCGCATGAGCGACGAACCCGATGCAGGACAGCGGAAACCCGACGAGACGAGCGAACGGCCCTTGCGTCGAGGCTGGACTACGGGTGCTTGTGCAACCGCTGCGACCAAAGCGGCATTGATCGCGTTGATCACAGGCGAATTTCCCGATCCCGTAGCGATTATTCTGCCTAAGGGCGAAGTTCCACACTTCCAGCTGGCGATCGAATCGATCGGCGATGGTTATGCGATGGCAGGTATTGTCAAAGATGCAGGTGATGATCCCGATGTCACGCATGGTGCCACGATAATCTCGACGGTGTTTCCCGCACCGCCTGGAACCGGCATACAGTTTGTCGCGGGCGAAGGCGTTGGCACGGTCACCCTGCCAGGCTTGCCGATTCCTCCCGGAGAAGCGGCAATCAATCCCGTTCCTCGCGAAATGATGAGCCGGATTTGCGAGGAAATCTGCGCACAATATGATCTCCCGGCGGATCTTGTCATCACAATCTCTGTGCCCGAGGGCGAAGAGTTGGCCAAGAAAACCTGGAATCCGCGTCTTGGGATAGTCGGCGGTATTTCGATACTGGGAACCACTGGCATCGTTCACCCCTTCTCTTGCGCGGCTTGGATACACTCGATCCACCGCGGCATTGACGTATCACGTGCAGCAGGTCTCAAGCATGTCCTCGCTGCAACAGGCTCCACCTCGGAGGATGCGGCGCAAGCAATCTATCATCTGCCGGAGATTGCGCTCCTCGACATGGGTGATTTCGCCGGAGGTTTGCTGAAATACCTGCGCATGCATCCAATCGATCGGCTGACAATTGCCGGCGGCTTTGCCAAGCTGACAAAACTGGCACAGGGCGCGCTCGATCTTCATTCTGGCCGCAGCCAGGTCAGCATGACTTTTCTTGCTGATGAAGCGGAAAAACTGGGGCTCGATCCAAATGTGAGGGAGCGGATTCTGACTGCCAACACTGCGCAGGAAGTGCTTGAATTGACACAATCTATGGGAATTGATCTCGCCAGTCTTGTTGCCACACGGGCCAGGCAAACAGCTCTTGCCACACTCAAGGGCGCCCCGGTCGAAGTAGAGGTCATCGTTACCGATCGCAAGGGTACAGTTCTTTCCCGTGTCTAATGGTCCAATTCTCATTTTGGGTGGCACTGCCGAGGCTTCAAAACTCGCGTCTCGTCTCGCCGCGCAGGGTCACCGCGTGATTTCATCTTTGGCGGGACGTACGCTTAATCCGGCAACACTCAAGGGCGAAGTTCGCATCGGCGGTTTTGGTGGCGCAAGAGGCCTCATTGCGTATATCGTGAAACAGGAAGTTTCTGTGCTCATCGACGCAACACACCCTTTCGCAACGCAGATCTCCGACAATGCCATCCTTGCAGCAGCTTCAACAAAAACGCATTTCGTCCGGCTGGAACGCCCCGCTTGGCACGCGAAACCTGGCGATAGCTGGTCGATTGTGGCTTCACTTGAAGACGCGGTTTTCCTCATCCCCGCAAAGGCACGTGTGCTGCTCGCACTTGGACGGCAACACATCGCACCGTTTTCCCGTCGCGGCGATGTGCATTTTGTCGTGCGGATGATAGATCCGCCTGAAGCGCCGCTTGATCTCGTGGATTTCGAACTGGAATTGTCTAAGCCTGGTAAAGTTGATGACGAGACTGCTTTCCTGACGACGAAGCGCCTCACGCATATCATTTGTCGCAATTCCGGCGGCACCGCGTCCTACACTAAGATCAAGGCGGCGCGGGATCTCGGCATTCCTGTCATCATGATTGATCGTCCGCATCGCCCCAGCACCCATAGTGTGGCCGATATCGAAAGCGTTATCCTGTTCGTTGATAAACTTTTTGGCTCAGTTTGAACGCTTGCGCAGCGAGTGCGTGTGACCTTTGTGATATAAAGCCGAATCCCGGAAAGTATCTGCCGCCAGACTGCGCCCAACAAAAATCATTGCTGAACGAGTCAAGCCCGACATCTCTACCTTGGCGACAATATCGGCAAGTGTTCCGTGAATGAATTGTTCGTCTGGCCAGCCCACGCGATAAGCAATAATGACAGGACAATCAGCGCCATAGAGCGGGGTAAGTTCGGTTTCGATACGTGCCAGATTGCGGATCGAAAGGTGAATAACCAACGTCGCACCCGATTTCCCAAGAGTTGCCAGATCTTCGCCTTCCGGCATAGACGATGATTTTATCGAAGTACGCGTCAGGATGATGGTCTGGCATACTTCCGGAACCGTCAGCTCTTTTTTCAAGGCGGCAGCAGCGGCTGCAAATGCCGGAACGCCGGGCGTCACATCATATTGGATGCCCAATGCATCAAGACGCCGCATCTGCTCTGCCACCGCGCCGTATATCGACGGATCCCCGGAATGAACGCGCGCCACATCCTTACCTTCCGCATGAGCCATCTCGAACTCTGCAATGATTTCATCGAGCGTGAGCGACGATGTATCGACCACGCGTGCGTTTTCGGGTACTTCCGCAACCATCTCCGCTGGAACCAATGATCCTGCATACAAACAGACCGGACAGGATTGAATCAGTTTTAATCCGCGCACAGTGATAAGGTCGGGGGCGCCTGGGCCTGCTCCAATAAAATGGACCGTCATTTTTATCTCTTTGTTGCAGCCAATGCTGTTGTAGCATGAGCCGATTTTGTTTTTCCAACGACCAATACGCCTGTCGGACCAACACCTGCAAGCGCAGCAGCTTCAGCCACGCCGTGACATCCCATCAGCGCAAAAACACGATCGGACGGGTTCAGCAAACCCGGTGTCTGTTCCTCCAGTGTGGAAGCACTGAAGTAACGAACAGGGCAATGGAATTTCCGCGCCATATCTACAATGGCTGGCTCGCCCCGTCGCAACTCTATCGAGTGTATGCCGTTTAGATCCGATGGCTCAATGGCCACGTCTTGCAAGACCTTGTTGACGAGGTCGAAGAGCTCGTCCGGCGCGCATCCCCGTTCGCACCCCACCCCCAGCGCATAGATTGGCGAAGTCATACCTGCTTCTTGTGCAATTCTTCCGGTGTTACGCCCAAAAGATCAGCCGTCTTGCGGATCAGGTTAGCTTCTTTGGCATCCAATTCATCGTCCGCATTCGCAATCGCCAAAAGATGGCGCAGCAACTGAACCTTACGTTCAAACGACACGTCCGCAAAGGCAAGCGCCGCTTGGGTACTCGTGGTCTCGTAACCGAAGTCCTTGAGGTATTCGGCGACTTCTCCGAACTCCTCAGGCGAAATCCCGAAATCATTCGAAGCGACCCGCAAAATCGCGGCATATTCGGCTTTATCAGTCTTTCCATCCGCCAACGCTATATGCAGCAGCAGCAAAAGTTCTGCTGTCAACACCGGGTCGTCGGCAACCTTCTGCACTGCACTTTTCGTGCCTAGAAACGTTGCGATCCGATCAAAAATGCTTTCGCTCATGTTACCCCCAAATTGTCTCTACTGATTGATTGCAGTACAGACAGCCGAATTCAAGTAGCGAAACGCCTCAGGCCGGCATCTATAAAATTAAAATTCGATGCCTTTCTGAGCCTTGATGCCTGATCGGAACGGATGCTTGATCATTTCCATCTCGGTGACAAGATCTGCAAACTCGATGAGCTCATCCTTAGCGTTGCGGCCGGTGATGATCACATGTTTCATATGCGGCTTCTGCTTCAGAACTTCGATGATTTCATCGACCGCCAGATAGTCATAACGCAGGGCAATGTTCAGCTCGTCGCAGAGCACCAACTCGGTTTCGTCGTCGAGGATCATCATCTTGGCCTGTTCCCACGCATCGCGCGCCATGGCGATATCGCGGGCACGATCCTGCGTTTCCCACGTAAATCCCTCGCCCATGGCGGAAATCGTCACCTGCTCGGGGAATTTCTCGAGAACCCAACGCTCACCCGTATCCCATGATCCTTTGACGAACTGGACGACGCCGATCTTCATGCCATGGCCAAGCGCCCTGAACACAACGCCGAAGCCGGCCGTGGATTTGCCTTTTCCTTTACCGGTATTGACAATGACCAGACCTTTCTCATCCGTCTTTGTTGCAAGTATCTTGTCGCGCACTGCTTTCTTCTTGCGCATCTTGTCGGCATGCCGCTCATTGATTTCCGCTTCGGTCAGATTCTGCAATTTTTGTGACTTTTCAGCCATTTGGCTTTCCCTTCCGAATCAAATTATCAAGCGGCAAGTTTGCTTAAATCGTAGCGCGCCGAGTTGGAACGCGGCCTCCAGAAGTCGCGCGTGACCGCTTGTTCCAGCTTTTCCGCAATATCACGCAAGGCATGCGGGTTCTTCTCGGCCAGAAAATTCCGCACGTCTTCGTCTACCAGAAATGCCTGATAGACGGCTTCGAAATGGTGGTTGCCGACAGCGCCGGTGGTAGCGGCGAAGGCAAAAAGATAATCCACGGTCGCCGCCATCTCGAATGCACCCTTATAGCCATGGCGCATCACGCCAGTAATCCATTTCGGGTTGGTCACGCGGCCACGAACCGTACGGGCGATTTCTTCTTCAAGCGTGCGGATAACGGGTTTTTCCGGACGTGAATGGTCGTTGTGGTAGATGGCAGGGCGCTCGCCCGAGACAAGTTCCACCGCCGCCGACATACCGCCTTCGAACTGGTAGTAATCGTCGGAATCGAGCAGATCGTGCTCGCGGTTGTCCTGATTTTGCACGACGGCGTTGACGTCCCGCAGCCGTTCTTCGAGCAAGCCTCGCTCCGCATTGCCCTCGATGCCCGCACCATAGGCATAGCCGCCCCAGACGAGCCAGGCTTCCGCCAGATCGTCGCGCTTTGCCCAGTCGTTTTCCTCGATGAGTGCTTGCAGGCCAGCACCATAGGCACCCGGCTTGGAGCCGAATACGCGAAAACCGGCGCGTTGTCTTGCCAGCTTTTCTTCTGTGCCTTCTCCAATGAGCCTCGCCTGCTCGCTGCGCATACGCGCGGCGATAGGATTGTCCTCGGCATCTTCATCCAAAGCGCCCACTGCCCGCACTGCCGTGTCGAACAGCGCTATCTGGTCTGGAAATGCATCACGGAAAAACCCCGAAATTCTCAAGGTTACATCGACGCGTGGACGACCAAGCATGGCCGTCGGGATGATTTCGTAACCGGTAACCCGGCGCGAGGCCATATCCCACACCGGCTTGACACCGATCAGTGCCAGCGCTTGCGCAATATCGTCGCCGCCGGTGCGCATATTCGACGTGCCCCATGCGGTGAGTCCGAAGGAGGTCGGCCATTCGCCATGATCCTGCGTGTAGCGTCGGATCAGAAGCTCGGCGGATTTTTGTCCGAGTTCCCATGCGGCCGGTGTTGGCACGGCGCGGCTATCCACCGAAAAGAAGTTTCGCCCTGTCGGCAAGACATCCGGGCGCCCGCGAGTTGGTGCCCCCGAAGGCCCTGGCACAACGAAACGTCCGTTCAGTGCCGTCAGCAACGCATTCATCTCGGCATCACCGCAAGCGGTAACAGCAGAACGCAAGTTGGTGCGGATGCCGTCAAGCACGGCAATTGTCGCTGCCCAATCCTGAGTGCAATCCACCTCTCCGGCCACCAATTTGGCGGCCAGCAGCTCGACGCGTTCGACGGTATCGCCGGCGATGCGCCAAGGCTCATCCGAAATAGCTTGCAAGATATAGGGGCGAGGCCCGTCCCATGGCTTGGCCATCTCACAATCCAGCGGGTCGAAGCCCTCCAGCCCGAGATCGAGCGCAATCGCCCGCTGCAGGCTCTGATCGGCGCCATGGCCGGCTCCGCGTGGCACGCGCGCCAGCGCAACAACGAGATCGGTCAGCAGACGCCCTTCCGGCGATCGTCCGAAAACATGCAGGCCATCGCGGATTTGCATTTCCTTCAAATCGCAAAGATACGCATCGAGTTTCTGCAGAGCGAGATCGTCCGGGTCATGATCGTGAATGCCAGCATCGCTGTCGAGTCCGATATCGCGCACCAGATCGAGGATTTGCGATTTCAGCCGCACGAGACGACGCGGATCGACGCCGGACGCCTCGTAATATTCATCCACCAGCGCTTCGAGGTCCTTCAGCGGACCATAGCTTTCGGCGCGGGTGAGCGGCGGCGTCAGATGGTCGATGATTACGGCGGATGAGCGGCGCTTGGCCTGGGTTCCCTCGCCCGGATCATTGACGATAAACGGGTAGATATGCGGGACCGGCCCAAGCACTGCTTCCGGATAGCAGTTTTCCGACAGCGCTAGAGATTTGCCCGGCAGCCATTCGAGATTGCCGTGCTTGCCTACATGCACAATTGCGTGTGCGCCATAGACCTCGCGCAGATAGGCGTAGAACGCGAGATAGCCGTGTGGCGGCACAAGGTCCGGCGAATGGTAGGTTTCTTTCGGATCGATGTTGTAGCCGCGCGCCGGCTGAATGCCGACCATCGTTTTGCCGAAGCGCGCCAACGGCAGAGCGAACGCCTCGGCATGCTCCATGAAGTACGGATCGGCCTCCGGCTGCCCCCAGCGCGAGGTAACAACGTCTTGAATCGATTGCGGAAGCTTTGCGAAGAAGCTTCTGTATTGATTCAAGGAAATTGTTTCGCGGATTTCCCGTCCATCGCGGGCTGCGTTGGTCGGGCCCGCCATCATATGATTGATCAGCGCGTCGCCGTCGGTTGGTATGCTGGCAACCGGATAGCCCTGCTCGCGCATCGCATGCAGGATATGCCAGGTACCCGCAGGCGTATCCAAACCCACACCATTGCCAAGCCGGCCGTCGCGATTGGGATAGTTGGCCATGATCAGCGCAACACGGCGCGAAGCAGTCTTCGCAGCACGAAGCCGCGCCCAGTTGGCTGCCAGCGCCGCAACGAATTCAACGCGATTGGCCAATGGCTCGTGCGTTACGATATTGGCTTGGGTGCTCTCGTCATAATGCCGAGCGGATTTGAATGACACGGCGCGCGAAAGAACACGTCCGTCGACCTCCGGTAGTGCCACATTCATTGCCAGGTCGCGTGCTGACAATCCCTGATCGGAGCCACCCCATTGTTCGATGCTTGACCCGGAAAAGATAACCTGCAGCACCACGGCGCCGTCGTGTTCGAGCACGGTAGCTTTGCGTGCGCTGCCCGGCGCGGAAACGGCAAAGCCAGTCGAATTGAGCACGACAGAAGGCGGCGCCTCGGCGAAAATGCTCTCTAGCGTCGCCACAGATACTGGATCTTTCAGGCTGGAAACGAAAACCGGTAGAGGGTTGAGCCCCTTGGCTTTCAGCGCATCGATCAAAGCTTCGACCGGCTGCGTCTGCCCGCTCTGCACCAGTGCGCGGTAAAAACAGATGGCAACGACCGATGCATCATCCTGCCATTGTCCACGCAATTCTTCCAGCGATGGCGCGGCGCGGCCCGGCCACCACAACCCGGCTTTCAAAAGCGGCGCTGCGTCCTGCGGCTTATCCTTGCCATCGATCAGTGATCCACAATAATCGAGGAAACGTAGGGCGTTCTGTGCGCCCCCCTCCAGCAGATAGTGCCAGAGCGCATCGCGATCCTGTCGTGAAATCGTTGAAAACCGGTCCAGCCCCGGGTCCGGCTTATCGTCACCTGGCAGCACCGCAAGCTGTACCTTGTGATTGATCGCGCAAGCATGCAACGCTTCCAGCCCGTAAGGCCAATAGCTTTCACCGCCGAGGATCCGCACCACGATAAGCTTTGCATGACGTGCCGTGCGCTCGACATAAGCGTCGACAGACATGGGATGCACTAAGGCCATCATATTGGCGAGGCGCAACGATACGGCATCGTTTTGTCGCCTGGCGGAGCTAAGGCTTGCGAGTTCCGTGTCAGCGGCAGAGAGAAACAGCACATCTCCCGGCGTCTGGCCGAGGTCTATAGCCTCGGTGCCTTCAGCTATCGTGCCTTTCTGGGCAAGCAGGAGATGCATCTGGTTTCCTATCAGGCCGCTGCGGCATTCATCGCAGTGGTGATCCCGGCGGTGTCGATGTCGTGCAAACCGATCACCACGAGCCGCGTCTGACGCTCTTCGCCGGGGTTCCAACTGCGATCGAAATAATGTTCGATCCGTGAACCGACTGCCTGAATTACCAGACGCATCGGCTTGCCGGGAACATCGACGAAGCCCTTGAGCCGCAAGACGTCATGATCGGCAATCACTGCTTTGAGCTTTTCGACAAATGATTTCGGCTCGGTCACCGGCCCAAGTCCCACGACAAAGCTTTCGAACTCGTCGTGGTCATGCTCTTCACCCGCCGCATGCTCCATCTCGTGATGCGACCGGCGATTGGCGATGTCTTCCTCGGTGCCGACACCAAGGCCGAGCAACAATTCATTGCTGAGCTTGCCGTAGCTTGCTGAAACCATGTTGAGCGAACGCGAGGATCGGCTTTGCACATCACCGCGAACGCTCGTCAACTGCGCATCGCTGATCAAATCTGTCTTGTTCAACACGATAAGATCGGCTGCGCGGATCTGGTCTTCGAATAGCTCTTCCAGCGGACTGTCATGATCAAGCGATTCATCCTGTTCGCGTTGCGCGTCGACCTTGTCATGATCGTCGGCAAAACGTCCCTCCGAAACCGCGGCTGCGTCGATGACAGTCACCACACCATCGACAGTCACTTGTGTCTTGATCTCCGGCCAGTTGAACGCGGCAACCAGTGGCTGCGGCAGGGCCAATCCCGAGGTCTCGATGACGATGTGATCGAAGCGATCCGGCCGATCCAAAAGCTTGGTCATGGTCGGAATGAAATCATCGGCAACGGTACAGCAGATGCAGCCATTGTTCAGTTCGATCATATCCTCGTCGCGGCATGCCTCGATCCCGCAACCTTTGAGCAAGTTGCCGTCAACGCCTAGATCGCCAAATTCGTTGATGATCAAGGCAATACGCTTGCCATTGGCATTTTCAAGGAGATTGCGGATCATCGTCGTCTTGCCCGAACCGAGAAAGCCGGTGATGACCGTTGCCGGAATCTTTTGACCCTGCATGGTGTTATCCCTTCATTTTGAGCGGCAGTCCTGCTGCTACGAAATAGACCTGAGCCGCAGCACCTGCCACGGCTTGATGGAGTCGGCCTGCATGGTCGCGAAAGTCGCGCGCCATGCGGTTTTCTGGAACGATGCCAAGACCCACCTCATTGGAGACCAGCACCACGGCACCCTCCAATTCTCTCAGCGCCGCAACAAGCCGCGCTGTCTCTGTTTCGATATCTTTCTCAGACATCATCAGGTTGGTGAGCCACAAGGTCAGACAATCGACAAGAACGGCACGGTTGCCGATGCACTCTCTTTGCAGCACACTGACCAGATCAAGTGGTTCTTCAATGGTTGTCCAGGAGCCGCCGCGCCGTTGCTTGTGCTGCGCTATTCTCTCTGACATTTCATCGTCCCATGCTCCGCCAGTAGCAAGATAGACCGCATCCATACCGGACGTTTCGATCAACCCCTCGGCAAAAGAGGATTTACCGGAACGCGCGCCGCCCAAAACAAAGGTTGTTCTGCGTTCCAGTTGCATCAGGCATCCAGCTCCGATTGCGCGTAGTGTTGAATGGCCCAACCAAGCGCGGTTCCAAGCACCACCCAGAAGAACAGGTTGGTTGCCAGTGTCGACACGGCAAATTCGGAAGCCAATGTCGGCGGTACGCTGGACGTAAGATCGTCGGCTTCAGGAGCACCATAGATATGCGGAGCCACGATCAGCGCTATGCCCAGCACCTTTGCCCAGATCTCGTCGCGAAGCACGATGAAATAAACGCCGCCTGCCGTCAGCAGAACTGTAATCAGCCACCATGCCTGCCTTGTTGCGAGGTCTGCGGCGGGCATTGCCGGCAATTCCGGCGCTAGGCTGAATGCAGGCGCAAGATTGAAAATAAAGAAGCCTGCAAGACCCCAATAGATACCATTTTGCAGCGTGATCCTGCGACCCAGAAAAAGCGCGGCAGCCCCTGTGATGAGGGCAAAGCCAGCACCGGCAACGAGATTGATCAGCAGCGTATTCCCAAAGCGGCCGAATGGAAGCGCAGGGCTTGCCTCTTCTTCATGTTCGTGCGGGGCTACGGCAGCGGGTGCAGCCGCAGTCGCCGCCGCGGCAGCGTCATTGCTATGTTCATGACCGCCGGCGTTTTCATATTCCTCGGCATGCAGAATAAGCGGAACATTCCGCACGTACATCGCCGGTGTCAAAAGAATACCGGCAAACAGACCGGCTACGATGGTAGCCAGAAGATATTTAACCAACATGGAATTCACTCCCCGATCCCTAAAGCGAGACGCCGGGTACCTGAAAAAGGCCCCGGACCAAACAAATTGTAATTTTTCAATGCGTAAGAGCAGATAGCTGAATCGTCTATTCAGCTAGTGAAAAGCTCAATGGCAGGGAAATCCATATGAATGGCGGGTGTCGTGCGCGGTATCATGCAACGTTTCGGAGTGCGAAAGACCGACACCGTAAATGATGAACACGCCGAGCATAAGCGAAAACACCGCCGTGGTCAGACGCGATGCGAGCGGGAGAGAAATCGTAGTCGAAGTACGAGTAGCAGCCATAACAACCTCCGTGCAGGGCCAGAAGGGACAATCCCCTTCGGTTTTGGGCACTATTGCCCTATGACTGGCAGGTCTCCTGGCTCGCGGGTCGTAAGATCAATGCCGCCTTCCCGGTTTCCCAGTGGCTGCCATCAGCTTTCGCTTCTGGCGCTGACATTGACCCTCGCCGTTCTACAGTCGCGGGGTCGGCTGCGGTTAGGTCGCCCTGATGGGTACGGCCGTCGCATTCCCTTTTGATCCCTTGGCCTTTGGCCGATATCGGGAACCAATCATTGCCGTGACGTTATTCACCAAGCGCCATGAATGTCAAACGAAACTGCGACACCAACCGCTGCTGCCGCGTCATCGCTGTGATTTGAGCGCGAGCAGGTCGATATCAAGCACTTCAGACAGTTGGCCGGCTATGGAATCGAGAGCCTGGTCTACCCCTGCACGATAATCGAGCGCGTCCGCAGCAATTCCCATGGATTGTAAAAATGCCGCCCGGAAGCCATCGTCTACGAACAACCCGTGCAAATAGCTGCCAAAAACTTTGCCGTCCCTGGAGGCAGCACCGTCAGCTGTGCCATTGACACGCACTGTTGGCCGCTCGCAGTCCGGTCCCGTTGTTCTACCAAGGTGAATCTCGTACCCCTTCAATGGCAAGTCGAATTGCAGCGAATGTGCCTCTACGTTGCGCACCGTCTTTTCCGGTTCCATGACCGTATGGACATCGAGGTGACCGAGACCTTCTACTTCCGTGACATTTCCTTCAATCCCGTCGGGATCACGCACCGTCCGACCGAGCATTTGATATCCACCGCAGACGCCAATGATATGGCCGCCGCGCCGCCTGTGCATATCAAGATCTCGGTCCCAGCCATTTTCCTTGAAGCGCAAGAGATCGCCAATCGTGGATTTGGAACCGGGAATGATCACAAGTCCGGCATCCGCAGGCAGCCGTTCGCCGCTTCTTACCATGACCACGTCCACCAGCGGCTCTGCCATCAGTGGATCGAGATCATCAAAGTTAGCAATCCGGTCGAGGATAGGGACGGCAACCTTGAGTGCACGACCCTCGCCTTTGACCAGGCGTTCCAGCACGACTGAATCCTCGGCGGGTAACCGCGAGGCATCCTTCAACCATGGCACGATGCCGAACGACGGCCAGCCAGTAAATTGCGTTATGGACTTGAGTCCATCATCGAACAACGAAATATCGCCGCGAAACTTGTTGATGATATAGCCAATGATCATGTCACGATCTTGCCGCTCCAGAATGGCATGAGTCCCGACAATCGAGGCGATCACGCCACCCCGGTCAATATCGCCGACGAGCACGACAGGCACTTTGGCACGAGTGGCAAAGCCCATATTGGCGATATCGCCAGCGCGTAGATTGATTTCCGCAGGCGATCCCGCCCCCTCGACGATGACAAGATCCGCACCGTCTCGCACAATGTCCCAGGACTCCATCACCGCATCAAGCAGTTGTGACTTGAATTTCTGATAGTCGCGGCCCTTGGCCTGCCCCCAGACCTTGCCCTGCACGATGATCTGGCTGCCGGTTTCAGATTGCGGTTTTAAAAGCACTGGGTTCATATGCACCGATGAAGGCACGCCGCAAGCCAGTGCCTGCAGCCATTGCGCCCGGCCGATCTCGCCGCCATCGTCGCTGACCGCGGCATTGTTGGACATGTTCTGTGGCTTGAAGGGCCGCACCTTCAAGCCGCGATTGCGCGCAAGCCGGCAAAGTCCCGCCACGAGGACCGATTTCCCAACATCAGAGCCAGTTCCCTGCAACATGATTGCGTGCGTCATGGGCTTTGAGTAGCGGATATGTCTTTCTCTTCCTAGCCCCACCGAAGACGTTGCGCCACTTGGTGCTTGGGATAGAGTGGACGGAACAAGAATACAGGGAGGTTACCATGGACACGCTGGTCGATTCGGCTACCGGTCAATTCGAGCTGAACGAGGACCAACTGGCAATCCAGGACATGGCCCGCGCGTTTGCCGCTGATCGTGTTGCATCCAATGCGCTCGCCTGGGATCGCGAAAAGCATTTTCCGGCGGATGTAATTCGTGAAACCGGTCCGCTTGGAATGGGCGGTATCTACGTGCGCGAAGATGTGGGCGGTTCAGGGCTGAAGCGGCTCGATGCCGTTCTGATTTTCGAAGCCCTGTCGGCGGCTTGCCCTGCATTCTCGGCGTTCATATCCATCCACAATATGGGGACATGGATGATTGATCTCTTTGGCAACGAGGAACAGCGTCTGCGCTTTGTACCGAAATTGACGTCCATGGAGTGGTTGGCCAGCTATTGCCTGACTGAACCCAATTCTGGTTCCGATGCCGCAGCACTGAAGACGCGCGCGGTGCGCGACGGCGATGAGTATGTGCTCAACGGTGCCAAGCAGTTTATCTCAGGCGCTGGCGACTCCGACGTTTACGTGACAATGGTACGGACCGGCGAGGACGGACCGAAAGGCATTTCAGCGCTTGTAATCCCGAAAGACGCCCCCGGTCTTTCGTTCGGTGCAAACGAGTTCAAGATGGGGTGGAACGCTCAATCGACAAGGCAAGTCATATTCGACAATTGCCGGGTTCCAGTGTCAAACCGTCTTGGCGAGGAAGGCGACGGCTTCAAGATTGCCATGGGTGGCCTCGATGGCGGACGTCTCAATATTGCGGCCTGCTCTCTCGGCGGTGCACAGTCGGCGCTGGACAAAGCCGTAGCCTATGCCTCCGAGCGCAAGGCCTTTGGCAAGGCGATCAACCAGTTCCAGGCGTTACAGTTCAAGCTTGCTGATATGGAGACCGATCTTTCTGCGGCACGGATGCTGCTCTACACGGCTGCATCGAAGCTCGACCGGAAGGCGCATGACGCCTCGAAATGGTCAGCCATGGCTAAGCGCTTCGTTACAGATGTGGGCTTCGATGTCGCCAATGACGCGCTGCAGATCCATGGCGGTTATGGCTATCTGCATGATTATGGCATCGAGAAGATCGTTCGTGATCTACGTGTCCACCAGATACTCGAAGGAACGAATGAAATCATGCGCGTCATCATCTCACGGCATATGACCAGTCACTAAACAATTTCATCAGGAGAAAACTGCAATGGCGACTGTCGCTTTTATTGGTCTCGGGCACATGGGCAATCCTATGGCGGCCAATCTTGTCAAAGCGGGACAAAAGGTGCTGGGCTTCGATCTGCTGCCGGAAAACCTTGAAACAGCCCGAGGGAACGGCGTGGATGTTACAGACAGCGCCGAAACAGCGGTCGCTGAAGCCGATGTCGTCATCACGATGCTTCCTGCAGGCAAACACGTGTTGACGGTTTATGAAGCTGTTGCAAAAAAAGCGCGAAAAGGCACGCTTTTCATAGATTCTTCCACAATAGACGTCGACTCGGCGCGAAATGCTCACGAGATTGCTCAAGCGAATGGGCTGCTTTCGGTCGATGCACCGGTCTCCGGCGGTATTGGTGGCGCAGCGGCTGGCACGTTGACGTTCATGGTTGGTGGCAGCGCTGAAGCATTTGCGAAAGCTGAACCCATTCTTAAACCCATGGCGGGCCGTATCGTCCATTGCGGCGAAGCCGGCAACGGACAAGCCGCAAAGATCTGCAACAACATGATCCTCGGCATCTCGATGATCGGTGTCAGCGAGGCCTTCACGCTGGCGGAAAAACTTGGCCTCTCACATCAAGCGCTATTTGACGTATCCTCAACTTCATCCGGGCAATGTTGGTCGCTGACCACATACTGTCCGGTGCCTGGCCCGGTTGCGACTTCTCCAGCCAATAATGGCTATAAGCCGGGGTTTGCTGCAGCTCTGATGTTGAAGGACTTGAAGCTGTCGCAGGAAGCCGCCGCGAGCGTAGGAGCAGCGACACCTCTTGGCGCCCATGCCGAAGAGCTCTATGCGGCGTTCAATTCAGCTGGCAATGAGGGTTCTGATTTTTCAGCAATTGTAAATTTCTTGCGCGAATCCAACCGCGGTAACTGAAAACACAGAGCAAGCTCTCAGAAAACCTCCAAATTTAGATTTGCTTAAGCACTCGCTAACCTCGCGGTAACGATGTCCGGTTAAAACTTTACAGGTAAGCAGACCAAGACCCTGCTTGCCTGCTCCGGATCAGGTACTGCGTACCGGAGTTGCTGCTTCTTCGAACTATATCCAGTATAAAAAGACCGCACTGTTCCACCCGGACAGGGCGGTTTTTTATGCTCCGGTTCCGGATGCAAAGAAAAAACCGCCGCCTGAAAAGGCAGCGGTTTTGCTTATATCAGCTTGTGAATCAGCCCGCCGAACGTGTCCAGATGAACGAAAGAGCCGACGCCACACCGCTCCTCGCGTTGTTCGATGGCGCATTGCGTTTTTCGGTGGCATTCCACGAAATGTGAACGCGGTTATTGCGGTTGAAAATGTAGAGCATTCCTGCACCTCGAAGAGAAAACTGTTGTTGCCTCTCAAATGCGCTACTTGCCTGAAATTTGATCAGGAAAATTCGCCATGGCGTGTCGCATTTTCTGCATTCAATCGAGCGAGTTTGCATGGCAGGCATGCGGAAATCGCTTGCCTGCGTACGATTGTGCCGTTGGCGACCGAATAACTGCATGGCGCGAACAGAGGAGCTCGCCGCACAATCGCAATCTGGCAAGCGCAACGCTTCCAAATGAATTGATAAAGGAAATTGTCTAAGGCGTTGATCTTTCATCTATTGGTTTGTTACGATGCCCGGATGAACATTGTGCATTGGTCCTCATTCATTGTTCCGGCGTCGTTATATCGACAGGCCTTGTCGCGATGCACCGCATTTATTCAAGGAAAGCATTGCATTCTGCCGGGATAAGGATGCCAAATGGCACATAAGCGAACAACTGGGTAGGACAGTACCAAGTTAGAATTCGTATTCGGGTGAACTGTCAAAGAGTGGGAGATAAAGCACATGAAGAAGCTACTCGCTTCAACTATACTCGCCGCTGGTCTTTTCGGCTACGCTGGATCGGCCTCGGCTGCAGAATGCGGCTCTGTAACAATCGCTAATATGAACTGGCCGTCGGCCGAAGCTTTGGCCAACCTGGACAAGATTATACTAACAGAAGGTTATGGCTGCGACGCCGAGCTGGTCGCTGGCGACACGGTTCCAACTTTCACATCGATGTTGGAAAAGGGTCAGCCGGACATCGCTCCGGAGGGCTGGCTCAACACTGTCCGTGACCTCCTTGAGAAGGCGGTCAAGGAAGACAGACTGGTCTTGGCAGCGCCTGCCATTACCGAAGGCGGCACGGAAAGCTGGTGGATACCTAAATATTTTGCCGATGCGCACCCGGATATCAAGACGATTGCCGACGCCATGAAGCACCCGGAATTGTTCCCCGCTCCGGAAGATCCCAAGAAGGGCGCGGTTTATAACTGCCCGTCCGGTTGGGCTTGCCAGATCACGACAACCAACTTCTACAAGGCCTATGGTGGCGACAAAAATGGCTTCACACTTGTTGATACAGGTTCGGCAGCGGGTCTTGATGGCTCAATAGCCAAGGCCTATGAGCGCAAGGAGCCTTGGCTCGGATATTATTGGGGCCCTACCGCAATCCTCGGTAAGTATCCCATGGTTAAGCTCGACAATGGCGTACCTTTTGATGAAGCCGAATGGAAACGCTGCACTGTCGTTGCAGATTGCCCCGATCCAAAGCCGAATGGATGGGCAAAGTCAGATATCTATACGGTTGTCACGAAGAAATTTTCCGATTCTGCTGGCCCCGCCTTCGACTATCTGAAAAAGCGGCAGCTATCGACTGTAGAGTTCAACAAGCTGCTAGCCTGGATGGTCGACAACCAGGCTACGGGTGAAGATGGCGCCAAATATTACCTCAAGAACAACGAGGCGGTTTGGACAAAATGGGTCTCCCCGGAAGCCGCCGAGAAAATCAAGGCTGCTGTGCAATAATTGTCAGATACGGCGAAGCAAGGCTTCGCCGTATCCCACTCTTGATAGGTTGAACGCAATCACGTTCAACCGCTTCAGCCATTCTGAAAGCGTTGCGCTTGGGGTGGCTATGGAAGGGGCACCGACAAATGGATTGGTTTTACTCATTTCCCAATATGAATGACGACACGCTGCGCAACCTGAAAAAGGCGATGGACGAGGGTTTCAAGGCGTTCACTCGTCAGTACGGCGATGTGATCGAGTCGTTTTTTCAACCCCTGCAGTATTTCCTTATTCAGGCAGAACGTTTTATGACGACGACGCCGTGGCCAGTCATGATCGTTCTCATTGGCGGAATTGCCTGGATCGCCAGTCGCAACTGGAAGATCGTAGGCGGCACCATCCTGACCCTTCTCCTGATCGGCTATTTCGATATGTGGAGTGACGCGATGAAGACCATCGCCATGATCTTCGTCGGCACGGTCGTTTCGATCGTCGTCGGTATCCCGATTGGCATTGTGATGGCGCGTTCTGATGGTTTCCAGCGAATGGTCAATCCCATTCTTGACGTAATGCAGACAATGCCGAGCTTCGTCTATTTGATTCCGGTTGTGATGTTGCTTGGCATCGGCAAGGTCCCAGGCCTCATCGCCGTGGTAATCTATGCCATTCCGCCGATGATTCGCCTGACCAATCTCGGTATCAGGCTGGTTGACAAGGACGTCCTGGAGGCAGCTGACGCATTCGGTTCGTCAAGCTGGCAGCGATTGAGGAATGTCCAAATTCCCCTTGCTCTTCCGACAATTATGGCTGGTATCAACCAGACAATCATGATGGCGCTAGCCATGGTAGTTATCGCGTCGATGATCGGTGTCCAGGGTCTTGGACAGCCCGTTTTGCGTTCGGTGAACGGTCAGTTTTTCTCGCTCGGACTTTTCAACGGCCTTGCCATCGTTGGCATAGCCATCATTTTTGACCGCGTTAGTCAGGCCTATGGCAAGCGTCTTCAGAAGCACCAGGAGGTTGTCCATGGCTGATCGTTCGGTTCAGGGAGCAGGCATCAAGATCAAGAATCTCTACAAGATTTTCGGCCAGAGACCGCAAGCCTATGTCGAGGCGGTGAAGAAAGGCATGTCAAAGACCGAACTCAATGAAGATCATGGACATGTTCTTGGCTTGCGCGACATCAACATCGATATGCCGGCCGGTTGCATCCAAGTCGTCATGGGACTTTCCGGTTCAGGAAAGTCCACATTGATCCGCCACATCAATCGTCTGATCGATCCAACGGCCGGTGAAGTCATCATCGATGGCGCCGACGTCTGCAAGATGAATCAGAACGATCTGCGTCAGTTCCGGCGCCACAAGACGGCGATGGTTTTCCAGAAGTTTGCTTTGCTGCCCCATCGCACAGTGCTGGATAACACCGTCTATGGCCTTGAGATACAGGGCCTGTCGCGGGAAAAGCAGGAGGAACAGGCCAGGCGCTGGATTGGCAGGGTGGGGCTTAAAGGGTTTGAGGATCATTATCCCAACCAGCTGTCAGGTGGCATGCAGCAGCGTGTCGGTCTAGCTCGCGCCCTGACAAACGACGCGCCGATCCTGCTTATGGATGAAGCGTTTTCGGCCCTCGATCCGCTCATTCGCATGGACATGCAATCGGTTCTTCTCGATCTGCAGAAGGAAATCAAGAAAACGGTCGTCTTCATCACCCACGATCTCGATGAGGCTTTGCGGCTCGGCGATCGCATCGCGATCCTTCGTGACGGCGAAGTCGTTCAACAGGGAACCGGCCAGGACATCGTTTTGCAGCCTGCGGACGAATATATTTCGAGCTTCGTGAAAGAGGTTAACCGCGGCCGCGTCATTATGGTCGACACTATCGCCACTCAATCCGGCGCGCCATCTGCAACGGGCGGTGTAACAGTCAAAACCGGCACGATTCTTGAAGAAGCTGCCAAGACAATGACCGACGCCAACCAGCAATACGCAACGGTTGTTGATGATAATGGGAAACCCACTGGCGTCATCAGCATGAACAATTTGATTCAAGCGATGGTCACGCCGATTAGCCATCTGACGTCAAAGGCTGCGGCGGAATAACCAACGCACTAGGTGTCGCTTCCCTTGCGCTCGGCGTCGCTCACGCCGCGCACCCTGAGCCCTGCTCTGGCGATAGTGCACCATCGCCTGTGACAGGTGCGAATGAGGGCATGAGCAATGAGTGAACCTGCAGTTGAGACCGACGCAAACGCATCAGCCCGGGACCATGGCAGACGTGGCGGGCGGGCGCGGCCACGCAGCGTTGAAAGCGGTGCTTTCGATCAGGCACCGTTTCGGCAGCTCAAAATCCCCTTTACACCGACAAAGATCGTTTCCGACGATGAACTTGAATCGATCCACGATGCATCGCTTAAAGTGCTGCAGGAGATTGGGGTGGACGTACTGCACGACGGTGCACGCGAAATCATGAAAGAGGCCGGCGCCGACGTTACTCCTGGCACAATGCGCGTTCATTTCGACAAAGAAATGATCCTTGAGTATGTCAGCCACGCGCCATCCGAGTTCACGCTGCATGCTCGCAACCCCGCACATAATGTGCGTTTTGGCGGCAATAATCTGATTTTTGCCCAAATGGGATCGGCGCCGAATTGCTCCGACACCGACAATGGCAGGCGCTCGGGTAATCAGGCGGATTTCCGCAATTTCCTGAAACTGGCGCAAATGCACAATATCATCAATGCGACCGGGGGATATCCTGTAGAACCGATCGATATCCATCCATCGGTGCGTCACCTCGAGTGCATTCGGGATCTGGCGACGCTCACCGACAAGCCGTTTCACATATATTCGCTCGGCAAGGAGCGGAACCAGGACGGAATTGAAATCGCCCGCCTCGCCCGCGGTGTCAGCCACGAGCGGTTACAGAACGAGGCGTCTTGCTACACGATCATTAACACCAATTCGCCACTGAAGCTCGATATCCCGATGATGGAAGGCATCATTCAGATGTCCGGCAATGGTCAGATCGTCATTGTCACGCCTTTCACTCTCGCGGGGGCCATGGCGCCTGTGACGATAGCAGGAGCGTTGGTTCAGCAGAATGCCGAAGCGCTGGCTGGTATTTCCTTCACGCAGATGGTCAAGAAGGGCGCTCCCGTCGGTTATGGCGGATTCACCTCCAATGTCGACATGAAATCGGGCGCTCCCGCCTTTGGCACTCCGGAATACATGAAAGCCCAGATGGTTGGCGGTCAGTTGGCCCGCCGTTATGGCATCCCCTATCGCACATCCAATGTGTGCGCAGCTAATACGGTGGATGCCCAGGCTGCCTATGAATCGGTGTTCTCGCTTTGGGGCGCGATCCAGGGCGGTGGCAATTTCATGCTGCATTCCGCGGGCTGGCTGGAAGGTGGGCTTTGCTGTTCCTATGAAAAGATGATCCTCGATTTCGATCTACTGCAGATGGTCGCGGAATTCCTGACACCGCTAGATCTGTCGGAGGATGCGTTGGGTCTCGATGCCATGCGCGATGTCGGTCCGGGCGGCCATTTCTTTGGCACTGCCCACACCCAATCCCGCTACAAGACCGCTTTTTATGCACCGATTATTTCAGACTGGCGCAACTACGAGAGCTGGCAAGAAGCCGGTTCACCAACGGCGATCGAGCGGGCCAACCGGGTGTGGAAAGAACGACTGGCAACTTACGTGAGACCAGCGATCGACGCAGCAATCGAAGAGGAAATCAATACCTTCGTTGCAAGGCGCAAGGCCGAAGGCGGCGCGCCCACTGATTTCTGATCCGTTGAATCACACCCTCAACACGTGAATCAAATTTCCAATATGAGGCATAAGAATATGAAATCGCACGTTAAAGCAGTTGTCATAGGAGGCGGTGTTGTTGGATGCTCTGTCCTCTATCACCTTGCGCGTGCTGGATGGACCGACGTCCTGCTGATAGAGCGCTCTGAACTGACATCCGGCTCATCCTGGCACGCTGCCGGCGGCTTTCATACCCTCAACGGCGATCCGAACGTGGCCAAACTGCAGGCCTATACGGTCAGCCTTTACAAAGAGATCGAGGAACTTTCGGAACAGTCATGCGGCCTGCATCTGACCGGCGGCGTCATGATGGCCGACTCGCCGGAGCGTATGGATTTTCTGCGCCTCGCTCACGCGCGCGGCCGTTACCTTGGCATGGATACAGAACTGATCACGCCATCGGAAGCCAAGGCGATGTTCCCGCTGATGGACGAGACCAACTTCGTCGGCGCGATGTGGGACCCAGTCGAAGGCCACCTCGACCCGTCGGGCACGACCCATGCCTATGCCAAGGCTGCGCGCAAGCTTGGCGCGGAAATAAGCTTGCGTAACCGCGTCGTTGAACTGACACAGGAAACGGATGGGACCTGGAACGTCATCACCGAGCAAGGCACTGTGAAAGCCGAGCATGTCGTCAATTGCGGCGGACTGTGGGCCCGTGAAGTTGGCCGCATGGTTGGCCTGGAACTGCCCGTCCTTGCCATGGAGCACATGTATCTCCTCACCGAGGACGTGCCGGAGGTCATGGAGTTCAACAAATCCACCGGGCGCGAACTCATCGGCGTCATGGATTTCAAGGGCGAGATCTATACCCGTCAAGAGCGTAACGGCATCCTGCTCGGCACCTATGAAAAGGCGGCAAAGCCATGGTCGCCCGTGAACACGCCATGGGACTTCGGCCACGAACTGCTGGCACCGGACATTGACCGCATCGCCCCTTCCCTCGAAGTGGGTTTCAAGCATTTTCCGGGCATCGAGAAGGCCGGCATCAAGCAGATCATCAATGGCCCCTTTACGTTCGCGCCGGACGGCAACCCGCTTGTCGGACCGGTTCCTGGTCTCACCAATTACTGGACGGCCTGTGCCGTCATGGCGGGTTTCAGCCAAGGCGGGGGCGTTGGCCTCGCCCTTTCCAACTGGATGGTGCATGGCGAGCCTGGCTTCGACGTCTGGGGCATGGACGTCGCCCGCTTCGGCGAATGGGCGACCCTGCGCTACACCAATGCCAAGGTTCGCGAAAACTATTCGCGCCGCTTTTCCATTCGCTTCCCCAACGAAGAGCTGCCCGCTGCGCGTCCTCAGCAGACGACGCCGCTCTACGACACAATGGTCGCACAGAATGCAGTCATGGGCGATTCCTGGGGTCTCGAAACTCCGCTCTGGTTCGCGCCCAAAGGCACGGAAGCACGCGATATCGTCTCCTACCATCGCTCGAACGACTTCGAGCATGTCGGCAACGAAGTGCGGGCAACACGGACAAATGTCGGCGTCACCGAGATCGCCAATTTCGCCAAGTATGAAGTGACGGGCGCGGGTGCCGAGGCTTTTCTGTCGCATCTGATGACCAACACCATGCCGAAGACTGGACGTCTGGTCCTCACTCCCATGCTGAACGAAGAAGGCAAACTCATCGGAGACTTCACCATCGCCAAGGCCGCGGATGACCGATTCCTGATTTGGGGATCGTCCGCCGCGCAGCGCTATCACATGCGCTGGTTCCAGAAGCAGCAGCCGAGGGACGGTTCGGTTAACATCCATCGTTTCGATCAGACGCTGGTGGGTCTGGCGATTGCCGGTCCTAGAGCACGCGATCTCCTTGCAAAACTCGTCGATGAAGACGTTTCAAACGCGGCTTTCCGCTTCATGGATTTCCGCGAGATGGCTGTCGGTGGAGCGCCTTGCAAGGTCAATCGCATCTCCTACACTGGCGACCTCGGCTATGAGATTTGGATGGAACCTGCATACCAGCGCCTCGTTTACCAGGCGATCAAGGAGACCGGCGCAGAATACAACATCGTGGATTTTGGCATGCGCGCATTGCTCGCCATGCGGTTGGAGAAAAATTTCCCCACATGGTTCCGCGAATTGCGTCCAATCTACGGTCCGTATGAAGGTTCAATGGATCGCTTCATCAAGCTCTCCAAGAACGATTTCATCGGCCGAGAAGTGGCAGCCAAAGAGAAGGCGGATTTTGACGCTGGTACCAGCACGAAGCTACGCCGCGTCTCCTTCCTGATCGACGTGCCGCATGGCGAGGGTGCGGCCGATGTTATGGGCGACGAGCCGATCTGGGCGAAGACCTCGAAGGACTACGGGACAGTGCAGGCTGGTCATGGTGTCGGCGCGCCGCGCTTCGACGCAACTGGTGAAATTGTTTCCCACGAGGGCGATAAGGGCGCCGTACAAGGCGAATGGCGCGTCGTTGGGTGGGTTACATCCGGCGGCTATGCTCATTATGTCGGCCGTTCGATGGCGCAAGGCTACGTGCCGGCAGAACTCGCCAAAAGCGAAGAGCAAGGGTTGTTTGAGGTGGAAATCCTCGGCATTCGCCGGGCCGCCCGGATCAATCTGGAGCCGCCGTTCGATCCGTCAGGCGAAAAGATGCGCGGGTAATTCAAAGGTTGAAATATAGGGCAGGCCTTTGCGCTTGCCCGTCCAGCCGACGACGACCAGGGCGCTGGCTGCTTCATCATAGCGCTGCGCCAGTTCCCAGGATTTGCAATCGATAGCAGCGATATCTGCTCGACCAAATGCAACAGCTTCAACGGAATGGCGATGCCCGCCAGTCTCCGTATGGCTGATAAACAGATCCAGCGTCTCACCCTGGGCCTCAAGGCCTCGCTGGAGGGCGAGATAGCCGGACATCGAGTCGTGACTATTGAACGCGAGCCGTTTCTGCCGCATTACTTCCAGAGGCAGCCTCGCCTCTCCGTCGAGTGGCGCCCCGACAGGCGTCCCCTCACCTCGGCGCATGACCAATGCGCTTGAGTAAAGTTCGCCATTCCCACCATCTACGCCAGAGTAGTCATCCTGCCCAACAACATGGACATAGGCTTGAAGACCCAATTCCAGCGGGCCCCAGCAAGTTTGGGCAAAGAGTAGACCTGGATGACACCACAGCGCCTGCCGATCTAAATCGTCGGGTGGAAGTAGGGCTGGATCCGGCGCGATGACGTTGCCGGCCTTATCCTTGATGCCGCCAGGAACCGCCGGTAGATCAGCATTGCGGCGTGCCAGAAAATCCGGCGCATTAAAACCGTTCGACCGCAATGCGTTACGCAACACAGCCCACTGCGCATCAACTTCAGCGCGCCGTTCCGGCCAGTCATACATCGGCAAAGCCGCCACAAGAGTCATGTAGCTTGTTTACTCTTTCGGCGGCTCGGCGGGAATAGGCATTGTTGAGCCACCCTGCAGACTGATGCCATGGCGGCGTGGCCGGAAGGCCCGCCCGGTAGCCGGCTCACGACGTAGAACGGGGTGAACGACTTCCTGTTTTTTGCGGAATGCGTATGCGCGCAAAATCTCGAAATAATTGCGGAAGACATAGCCGCCATTCATGCGCTGCCATTCCTCGCGCTGTTCGTCATAGAGCTCCGGCAGATCATACCAAGGCACGGTTGGCCGCTTATGGTGCACAAAATGCAGATTGTTATTGAGGAATATGAGAGCGAGGGGTGATTTCTCCACGATAATCGTCCGCCCATCCGGGCGTTCCGACCATTGGTGTTCGCAGTAACTGCGGATAGAGATGATTGACAGACCCCAATAAACAACTGTCAGCGCATAAATCCAAAGCGGAATTCCGAAGACCAGCCATACCAAGCCGAACATTGGAACAAGTCCGGCGCCATGCAAAAGCCAGGCGGTGCGCGTCTTCCTGTCTCCTCCAGTAACCAGTTTCACCTCAGCGATGACAAAGCCAATCGCCATCAGAATCGGGCCAATAATAATCCGGCCACTCAGCGTGTTGTTCCAGTTGAGGAGTGATTTGACAAATGCAGGCAGTTTTTCCCAGTCGCCCATGGCGCGGAAATAACTCTCAGGATCGTCATAGGGGTCTGTCAACCGCTCATCCGCATGGTGCTTGAGGTGAAGATGCTTGTACCGCCGGTAAGGAAAAACGAGACCAATCGGTAACGAAATCAGGATTTCGTTGACAAGACCACTGCGCGTTGGGTGGCCGTGCAGAACTTCATGCTGTAGCGACGAATGCAACGCGACAGAAATTGCCATCGCTACCAAAGCAACCAATGGCATGGTGTCGTAGAGGTAAAAACCGGAGAAAAACCAAAGCCCGTAGCAGGCTGTCATCAAGCCAATCGTTGGCCATTCAATGCCGGTGCGCTTGCGCGAATTCTGGGATTGTGAAGAGGGTATTTTGTTATGTCGTTCTGATTCCATGTTTTTCATGGTCTCATTGTCAGGAGCTGTCAGCAATGCGATTTTTGTGAGTAAGTGTTGATTTTGCGCACCAAATAGCGCAATTGTTGTGTATTATAAACAATGCGGTGCGAATATGGATAAACGCGACCTTTCCCGCCTGTTCCAGGAGCGCATCAAAAGTCTCCTTGTCCGGAGCGGTGAAAACCAGTCAGCCTTTGCTGCCTCAGTTGGTATTGACCGTTCAGCCCTGTCGCAACTGCTTTCCGGTCAATCTACCAGGCTGCCGCGCGTTGAGACGTTGCTCAACATTGCCGAACGCCACGCCGTGTCGCTCGATTGGCTTTTGGGATTGAGCCAGGACGAAGGCATTACAGGCGAACTTCGCCCAAGCATGGAAATAGAAGAAGGCTCGGATAACTTCGAGCGCACGCTCCTCGTCAAATGGCACGCTGAAGCGACCGGCAGCAAAATCCGCTACGTTCCCGCGCGCATCCCCGACCTGTTGCGGACACAGGCCGTGGTCGCGTACGAAACATCAATGGTCCACCGCGACCCGGCAGCCCAGTTGAGCGAGACCGCATTCCGGCTTGATTATAATCGACAACCGGGCACCGACATGGAAGTCTGTATGCCGTTTCAGACGCTAAGCGACTTCGCCGCCGGTTGCAGCATCTGGAGCGATCTTTCGCGCAAGGTCCGTCTCGAGCAGCTTAACCACATGGCCGAATTGATCGACGAGCTCTATCCGTCATTTCGACTGTATCTTTTCGACGGACGCGAGCGTTTCTCTGTCCCCTATACCGTTTTCGGTCCCTACCGCGCCGCTATATTTGTCGGGGAAATGTATCTGGTCCTGTACACAACGGAGGCGGTCCTGACCATGCAACGGCATTTCGACGGACTTATCCGGGTTGCCAAAGTCAATGCTCACGAAGTGGCTGGATACATTTCATCGCTGAAGGTCAGTTGACCATGCGGCAAGCCTTGTCGCAAATGATTATTGACCACATATAAAGACTTCCTTATATCGTTATTTAATTCATCCAAAGGAACGTGCGCCATGGCCATTGCAAACCCACTTGCTGATCTCATCGCCGAGAAGGGCGTTTTGCTGGCCGATGGCGCAACAGGTACAAACCTGTTTGCAACCGGGCTTGAAGCTGGCGAAGCTCCGGAACTCTGGAACGAAACACAGCCGGAGAAAATCATTGCGCTACATCAAGGGTTTGTCGATGCCGGAGCCGACATCATCCTGACCAATTCCTTCGGTGGCACACGCCATCGTCTGAAACTGCATCATGCGCAGGATCGTGTATTCGAACTCAACAAGAAGGCGGCCGAGCTGGCGCGCAGCGTTGCTGACAAGGCAGACCGCAAGGTCATTGTTGCAGGTTCCGTCGGTCCGACAGGCGAATTGCTAGTACCGCTCGGTGCCTTGACCGAAGAAGATGCGGTCGCGGCCTTCACCGAACAGCTGGAAGGCTTGAAGGCTGGTGGCGTGGACGTGGCGTGGATCGAGACGATGTCAGCTCCGGGCGAAATACGCGCAGCTGCAGAGGCAGCCGTCAAAGTTGGCCTTCCTTATGTCTATACCGGATCATTCGATACCGCCGGCAAGACCATGATGGGCCTTCCGCCGAAGGACATTCACGCTGTGGTCGACGGACTCGCGCAACGTCCAGTTGCCGTTGGCGCCAATTGCGGCGTCGGTGCCTCGGATATTTTGGCGTCTCTTCTCGACATGAGTGAAGCCGATCCTTCCGCAACGATCGTTATCAAAGGCAACTGCGGCATACCGGAATTTCGCGGCGCGGAAATCTTCTATTCCGGCACTCCGGAACTGATGGCCGACTACGCCCATCTCGCAATCAATGGCGGCGCAAAAATTATTGGCGGCTGCTGCGGCACATCATTCGAGCATTTGGCTGCCATGCGCAAAGCGCTCGACAGTCACACGCATGGCGAGCGGCCTTCTGTCGAGACAATCGTCGAGACCATCGGACCAATGCGCAACAAACTTGCTGCCCATGCCGATGATTTGCCAAGGCGGGAACGCCGCGGGCGGCGTGCATAGACAGGTTTGGCCGAAAACCGGCGGTTTGACCGCCGGCTCTGCTCAACGATGCTCAGAGATCCTCAATCTCGCGGCGGACCCTCTTCAGGATTTCGCGCAACTGCTCCGCTTTTTCTGTTGTCAGCGATCCACTACGAAGTTTCGAGCGAAGCGCGAAACTCAATGCATGCATCTCTTCGCCCAGAGCAGCACCATGTATCTCGCCTGAAGCGCTGTCGAGTTGGCCGTTGATCTTGTCTAGCTCCGCCCGGTTTTCCTCAAGATAGGCAAGCCCCTGGTCCGTGATCGTGTAGAGCCGCTTGTTGCCAGTTGTGGTGGAAGTGACAAGATCGGTTTCCTCCATCATCTGCAACATCGGGTAGATCGCACCGGCACTCGGAGTATAGGCCCCCTGGAATCTCGCCTCCAGCGCCTTGATAACGTCGTAGCCGTGACGTGGTTCTTCCGCGATCAAGCCGAGGACTACAAGGCGCAATGCGCCCGGATCGAACATGCGTGGGCCGCGCCCACCAAATGGACCGCCTCGGTGCCGCCCGAACGGACCGCCGCGTCCGCGGCCGCCAAAGCGACCGCCTCCCTCCTGCGAACCTGACATTGACTCAACGCGCGACCAGTGGTCGCCGCCGTAGTTGTGGTGATTTCTGCAATGACCGTACACGGAATATCTCCTAGTTATATCTTTCATACGTTATATCTACACAAAGATATATCTTTATGCAAGTCAAAGATATATCTTTTAACGAGATTCCCGCCTAAGAGTTTGAATTAGCTTCTGTATTGATTACGGAAAGCACGTCAGCCCTTCGCAAACGCCTTCATATGAAACCGCATCTGCGGCGCATTGTAGGCCTGCTCGCATCCCACAGGACACGCGCGGCGCGCCAAACAACCGCCTTTCAGGCACTCGTTCCCCTCTCCAGAAGCAAGATGAGAACGACAACGGACGACATTGTATCCGTCACCGGCAAAAGCATTCACTGGGCAAGCCGAAAGGCATGGCTTGTCCTGCAATCCTCGCAGGGATGATGTTGGGGACCACCGCTAGCAAAATCGAGTGCGCGATCGAATAGCAGCGCCCCGCGAAAGGCCTGCCAAAGCCCGTACTGTGGATGGATCAGTATTCCGAGTGGAGAAGGGCGCAGTCCCTCGGCGCGCATCGCCCATTGTTGAAACGGCAGATAGGGCCGATCGGAGGGAAACACGGCTATTGCACCGAACTTCACTGCGACGGCAGTCAGAACATCCTTGGACCATTGATCGAGCGGATCTTGGGAATCCGTGTGGTCTTGCCACCACCGCGTAAAATGCGGCCAAATGGCCGACCCGAAATGGCCAACCAAGACAACGCTTCGAAAATGCCCCCCTCGAATCAAGGGCGAAGGAGCGTTCTCTTCGTCAAAAACAAAACCGCCGCGCGGGACCAAACCATATGGCTCCAGCGCGGCGGCGATTTGATTGGGGATCAGGTTTTCACGGTCATCCTGCATCTGAACCCTTTACAGCAGAGGCCCAGACTTCCTGGTGGATCAGATCGGCCACTTTAGCCCGGCCGTCTTCGGGCTTCTTTCACGTGAACGCGTCGGGCATGGATGCCTTTTTCTTGGCGATGAACTCCTTGAGAGAATCGTCGATGGCCGGGTCGAGATAAGGCGCCTCATATGTTTCCAGCCAACGGCGAGCAAGTTCATTAGCGCGCTGATCCGCCCGCTTTTCGCCTTCCGCCAGCCATTGCTCGTACGAATTGTTATCAGCAATGTTCGAGCGATAGAATGCCGTTTGGAAGTTTGCCTGCGTATGGTCGCAGCCAAGATAGTGGCTGCCGGGACCAACTTGCCGGATAGCAGCCATTGCCTGACCGTTCTCGGAGAGGTCGACGCCTTGGGCGATCTTCTGGGCCATACCGAGCTGATCGATATCCATCATGAATTTTTCATAGGAAGATACCAGACCGCCTTCGAGCCAGCCCGCCCCATGCAGCACGAAATTCGTGCCCGCAAGAAGCGTCGAATTCAATGTATTCGCGCTCTCATAAGCTGCCTGAGCATCGGAAACCTTGGAAGCACAGAGCGAACCACCGGTGCGGAAAGGCAATCCGCAGCGGCGTGCCAGTTGCGCAGCACCATAGGAAACCAATGATGGTTCGGGCGTACCAAAGGTCGGCGCACCTGATTGCATGGAGATCGACGACGCGAATGTGCCGAAAATCACAGGGGCGCCCGGCCGGATCAGCTGAGTGAAAGACGCACCCGCAAGAACCTCCGCCAGGACCTGTGTGAGCGTACCTGCCACCGTAACCGGGCTCATGGCGCCGGCAAGAATGAACGGCGTGACGATGCAAGCCTGATTGTTGCGTGCATAGACCTTCAATGCACCCAGCATCGTTTCGTCGAATACCATGGGAGAATTCGCATTGATCAGACTGGTTAAAACAGTGTTCTGATCGAGATAATCCTCGCCAAACACCAGCTTGCACATGGAGATCGTATCTTCAGCACGTTCGGGTGCTGTGACAGATCCCATGAAAGGCTTGTCGGAATATTTGATGTGGGCGTAGACCATATCAAGATGGCGTTTGTTGACGGGCACATCGACCGGTTCGCATACCGTACCGCCGGAATGATGAATAGACGGCGCCATGTAAGCCAGCTTGACGAAATTATTGAAATCTTCGATCGTCGCGTAGCGGCGAACCCCCTCAAGATCGCGAACGAAAGGCGGCCCATAGACCGGCGCAAAAACGGTAGCATCGCCGCCAATCTGGACGGAGCGCTCCGGATTGCGCGCATGCTGCGTGTAGATCGGCGGAGCAGTCTTCAGCAGAGAACGCGGCAAACCCTTGGGGAAATGTACCCGCTCGCCTTTGACGTCGGCACCGGCTTCTTTCCATAGTGCCAGGGCTTCCGCGTCATCGCGAAACTCGATGCCAATCTCTTCAAGCACCGTATCGGCGTTCGCTTCAATTATCGCCAAGCCTTCTTCATCCAACACTTCGAAGGTGCGTATCTTGCGCGTAATATAGGTCAGTGACTTACCAGGACCACCGCCCGAACGCGCAGCACGACGTGCAGCTGCGCCCGCGCCAGCGCCTCGTCCCCGACGTCCACCGCTTGTCTCCGCTTCCGCAGGTGCATCGACTGACGTTTCCTCAACCATTTTGTATCTCCTCAGCGCTTCACAAGCGCAGACTTCTTCTTAAGCAGGTCAAATCTAAACGTGGCACCAACAAGAGCGTTTCCGTGTGCGGCACCGGGTGGCGCATCGGAGACAAACTGCCGGTCGTTTTCGTCATTTACTAGGTCGCATTTAAGCGATGCGTTTTCAGCAACTTGCCCGATATGTTAAAGAAACACCAGTTATGTTAGTGACATTGCATAACGCTTGAGAGGAAGCATAAAAATGGCCGATGATGAAATCATTCTTTCGGAGCTTTCTGACGATGAACTCGTCGAGCAAATGCATGACGATCTTTATGACGGCCTGAAGGAAGAAATCGAGGAAGGCACCAACATTCTGCTTGAACGCGGTTGGGTGCCCTACAAGGTTCTGACCGAAGCTTTGGTCGAGGGCATGCGCATCGTTGGCGAAGACTTCCGGGACGGCATTCTCTTCGTACCTGAAGTGCTGCTCTCAGCCAACGCGATGAAGGCCGGCATGTTTATCCTGCGCCCTCTCCTTGCTGCAACCGGGGCACCGAAGCAGGGCAAGCTCGTCATCGGGACCGTCAAAGGCGACATTCATGACATCGGAAAAAATCTGGTCGGCATGATGATGGAAGGTGCCGGCTTCGATGTCATCGACCTTGGTATCAACAATCCGGTCGAAAAGTATCTGGCAGCAATCGAAGAACATCAGCCCGACATTCTTGGCATGTCGGCACTACTCACAACAACCATGCCCTACATGAAAGTCGTCATCGACACGATGAAGGAAAAGGGTATCCGCGACGACTATATCGTACTCGTGGGCGGTGCACCCTTGAACGAAGAGTTTGGCAAGGCCGTCGGCGCGGACGCCTATTGCCGCGATGCGGCGGTTGCTGTTGAAACCGCCAAAGCCTACATGAAACGCAAACACAATCAGCTTTCGGGAGCTTGATGGCGTGCAAAACGGCCGCATAAGCATGCGACCGTTTTGTTAGCAAGAAATCAATAAACGGCTGAGGCCCAGACGGCCCTAAGCGTTAATTAATTGGCTGACTTTGCCACGCGATGACCAGCGCTCTGGGTCGCATTGACCGTATTGGCCGTATCTTGACCCATGCCGCGAATCGTATTGGCACAGCCCGCAAGTGCGACGACTGCAAGTACAGCGGCAATTGGAGCGATATGTGATAGTTTCATGGACGGTATCTCCCGTTCTGCTAAAATTAAATCCAACGCTGGAACAACGCGATAGAGCAAGATCAGTTCCATGAATGCAAGCCGAAAGTCGACGAAGACACCAGAGATCGTGCGGGTCATCGCTTGCGGGATGATTGCGCGCGAAATCCTCGCGATACGCGAACAATTCGGCCTCGAGCATATTGATCTCAGGTGTCTCCCCGCGATTTATCATCACTATCCGGATAAGATTGCGCCATCGGTAGATCGCGCAATTGTCAAAGCCAAAGCAGAAGGCATAACACGCATATTTGTCGGCTATGCAGACTGCGGTACAGGTGGCATGCTTGACCGCGTCTGTGAGAAACATGGCGTCGAACGCATCGCCGGCCCGCATTGCTTTTCGTTCTATGTCGGCAATGAAGCCTTCGCCTCACAGTGGGACGACGACATGACATCGTTTTTCATGACGGATTTCCTCGCCCGCCATTTCGAGGCGTTCATGGTCAAACCGCTGGGACTGGATCGGCACCCGGAACTGCGCGATATGTATTTTGGTAACTACACCAAGATGATCTACATGGCGCAGACTGATGATCCTAAGTTGAGCGCAAAGGCCGAGCGAGCGGCAGCTTTTCTTGGCCTGGCTTACGAGCGGCGCGTGACGGGCTATGGCGATCTCGTTCCCGCCTTGACCTCGGCTGCGGCTCCCGATTAGATTCTCTCCCCGATCGCCATCAGATGAACGACTTCTTCTTCTGTATGCCTGAATACCAATAAAACAGGTATCAATTCATTATGCTTCGCGCTGGATTCGCCACGATTATCCTTATTGCTTGGACAACTGTCGCCCAAGCAGATGGTGCGATAACGCGGATTATCACAAAGCCTGATCAAGCGAAGCTCGATAAGTATGAAGAGACGATGGGCACGGCTGTCGATGAAGCAAAAAAAGGCGGCACTCCAGCCGACATAAAATGGCTGGAGGAAATCCTGGCCAAGCCCCACCTGCCCTTTAGTGAAGATTTCGATATGACTGGCGAATGGAAATGCCGAACGGCAAAGCTTGGCAACGCGCCGGCGCTGGTGATCTATAGCTGGTTCAAATGCCGTATCACGGACGATGGATCAGGCTGGATGCTGGAAAAAACGAGCGGTTCCCAGCGTACAAGGGGTCGTTTCTATACCGAGAGCGACAACCGCCTGACCTACCTTGGTGTCGGCTATGTTGCAGGTGAAAAGCCCAGGAACTACAGCGTCGGTCCCGACGTTGATCAGGTCGGGTACGTTTACCGCACGGCAAAAAATGAGTTTCGAATCGAGTTTCCGGCGCCGGCTCGCGAATCTGTCGTGGATATCCTCGAACTGAAACGTTGAGCTGTTTCGTCATTGCAATGTCACCAACCCGGTGCCATATGCGTCAAAATGTGAACAAAGACGAGAAGATGGCCGCAATCGACGCAGAAGAAAAGAACAAGCCAAACCGGCTCCCTGTACGTTTGACGCCAGACAATGACCCACGCCCGCTATCGCAAGTCTTCAGGGATTTGTCGCTCTCTGCAACAGCCCCGGTATCTTTTGACGAACTCGAAGACGCCTTTACAGATCGCAGTTTTGCCGCGCTCCTCACATTTTTTGCTATTTTGAATCTTATCCCGCTACCGCCAGGTACCGGGGTCATCACCGGAATTCCACTTGTACTCGTTTCAGTACAAATGGTGATGGGGCGCGAATCTGTTTGGCTTCCAACTTTCATGCGAACGAAAACCATTTCCCCTGACCGGTTCCGCTTGATATCGGCCAAGGTCGTTCCTTGGCTGGAATGGCTGGAAAAGTTTATCCGGCCGCGCAATTGGCCGTTTGGCCGCAAGCAGGGTGATCGCTGGCTTGGTGCATTTACCACCATTCTTGGTCTGTCTGTGGTTCTGCCAATGCCGCTATCCAACTGGCTACCCGCTTTCGCTACTGCGATTATCGGCATTGCACTTTGCGAGCGTGACGGCAGATTGATGTTGGGCGGACTGATACTCGGTGTCG
This sequence comes from Candidatus Phyllobacterium onerii, assembly GCF_028331445.1. Taxonomy (GTDB): domain Bacteria; phylum Pseudomonadota; class Alphaproteobacteria; order Rhizobiales; family Rhizobiaceae; genus Phyllobacterium; species Phyllobacterium onerii. Next base: position 123,963 of record NZ_JAQMHX010000003.1, read on the forward strand.
TCTCAATCGGCATTGTCACGGGCTTTGCCTTGGTTGCCGCGAACGTGCTTGCCTATGCCGCAACCTACTGGCCTTTCTGAACCAAATCCCTGTCGCAAAAACACCAATGATGCACGTCGCATTTGAGTGCGCACGCGTCGTGAGATAGCAAGCTTAGCCCCTGATTTTCCGGCAAAAGGGTCGTTATCGGAGGATGAATTGCATGGCTGATCTTATTGTCGTTTATTGGCGGGATATTCCCGCTCAAGTGACCGTCAAAAAGGGACGCCAGGCAGCCAAGCGCGAGCTTCCGATTCGTTTCACCGAGGCCATCGACATGTGTGCGATGCGCATTGGTGCGAAAGACTCCGATGCCTATTTGGCGGAATGGCGCCGCGGCACTCCGGTGCCTGTGAGTGATGATCTAGAGACCGAGGCGGATAGCGCCCTCGCCCGTATTGACAATGAATATGATCGGGAACGCCTTGTGGCGCTCGTAAAGGCAGGTGGACATGAGCATTCATGAATTCAAAGCGAAGTCGCAGCAGGATCAAATGACCAAGATCGCAGCATCCATTGAAGTCGCGGCTCGCCAGGCTATCGAATCGCAGGATTTGCCTGGTTTGTTCCCGGCAGGTACCCGCGTCTACATCACCGATATGGGTACGGACAGCGTCGATACGCTGACGGCGGCTGCAAAGCGCATTCATGAGCTTGGTTACAAACCGGTCCCGCATTTCGCTTCACGCCGCCTGTCGACCAAAGCAACGCTCGAAACCCGTATCCGCCGAGCCGCGCAGGAAGCTGGCGTGACCGACGTTCTCGTCATTGGTGGCGGCCTCGAGCGTCGGGCCGGTGAGTTCTCCTCGACGATGGAAGTGTTGGAGACTGGTTTCTTCGACAAATACGGCATCACCGAGATGGGCGTTGCCGGCCATCCCGAAGGCAGCCCGGAGTTTTCCGAGGCCGTTGCGATTGAAGCTCTGCGTTTGAAGAAAGACTTCGGCGAACGTACTGGTGCCAAGCTGCGCGTCGTTACCCAGTTCGGTTTCGATGCCGACCGTTTCATTCGCTATTCGGAATCGCTGCGCCAGCATGGCGTCGACCTTCCCGTGCATCTCGGCGTTGCTGGCCCTGCCAAGATTACGACACTGATCAAATATGCAGCCATGTGCGGCGTCGGCAATTCGATCAGCTTCTTGAAGAAGAATGCCCTGTCGCTGACAGCGCTCGCTACAAGTCATTCACCGGAAGGTGTTGTTGGCCCCATCGAGCAGCACGTTTTGGCTAACCCGACATCTGTCATCAAGCAAATTCATATCTTCCCGTTCGGTGGATTGAAGAAGTCGTCTGAATGGCTTGTCGATCGCGGCTCATGGAATTTGAATACAGCACACTATTCTACAAACGCAGTCGCGAATTAAGGATCCTTGAATGACCCGTACGATCGTTGCTTCGGCGACCAGAGAAATAATCATCGGATTTGATCAGCCTTTCTGCGTCATCGGCGAGCGGATCAATCCGACCGGTCGTAAGAAACTGGCCGCCGAAATGATCACGGGCAATTTCGATACAGTCATCAAGGATGCTTTGGAGCAGGTCGCTGCGGGCGCAACCATGCTGGACGTCAACGCGGGTGTGACTGCGGTGGACCCCAACGCGACGGAGCCCGGCCTTCTTGTTCAGACGCTTGAAATTGTTCAGAATCTGGTCGATGTCCCCTTGTCGATCGACAGTTCGGTAAGCGCTGCCATCGAGGCGGCATTGAAAGTCGCCAAGGGCCGTCCACTGGTCAATTCCGTGACGGGTGAAGAGGAGAAGCTCGAAGCCATTCTCCCGCTCATTAAAAAGTACAATGTTCCAGTCGTTGCGATTTCCAACGACGAGACCGGCATTTCCATGGATCCGGACGTTCGTTTCGCCGTTGCCAAGAAGATCGTACAGCGCGCAGCCGATTTCGGCATTCCGGCCCATGACATCGTGGTCGATCCCCTGGTCATGCCTATCGGTGCGCTTGGCGATGCCGGTCGGCAGGTTTTCGCACTGCTGCGCCGCTTGCGCGAAGAATTGAAGGTTAACACAACCTGCGGCCTGTCGAACATTTCCTTCGGCCTCCCCCACCGTCACGGCATCAATGGCGGGTTCATTCCCATGGTGATTGGTGCGGGCATGACCTCGGCAATCATGAATCCTTGCCGTCCGCAAGAAATGGAAGCCGTCCATGCCGCGAATGTTCTCAACGGTACAGACGCCAATTGCACCTACTGGATCAAGAAATATCGCGATCACCAGCCGGCTGCCCCTGGAGCAGCTGCATCGGTATCCGTCCCTGCAGATTCGGCTGGCGGCGGGCGTCGTCGTGGCGGACGCGAGGCGCGGCGCGGCGCCGCAGGCTGACGGTTTGCGTTACGCAAACTGACCAGCATAGAAAGGCGGGAGGCAACTAAACTGCCCCTCGCCTGCAAGTTTTGGAGTATCGATCGTGAACGCACCCGTCAAAGCACCAGAGGCGTCGGCAAAGGAAGCGCTTGTTCTCTTTATGCCATCGGGTAAACGCGGACGTTTCGCCGTTGGTACGCCCATTCTGGAAGCTGCACGCAGCCTTGGCGTATACGTTGAGAGCGTCTGCGGCGGCCGCGCCACCTGTGGACGCTGCCAGGTGGAAGTTCAGGAAGGCAGTTTTGCCAAGCACAAGATCGTCTCTTCACTCGACCACATTTCGGCATTCGGCGCCAAGGAGCAGCGTTACGCTGAAAAGCGGGAACTGAAAGAAGGTCGACGCCTGTCATGCTCGGCGACGATCCTTGGAGATCTTGTGGTCGACGTTCCGCAGGACGTCCAGGTCAATGCTCAAGTGGTGCGCAAAGCCGCCGACACCCGCATCATCGAGCGCAATCCGGCGATCCACATGTGCTATGTCGAGGTCGAAGAGCCCGACATGCACAAGCCGCTTGGTGATCTTGACCGCCTGAAAGCTGCTCTCGATAAGGAGTGGGGCGTACGGAATCTCGAAGTTGACGCTCACATCCTGCCCAATGTGCAGAAAATCCTGCGCAAGGGCGAGTGGGGTGTCACTGCAGCCATTTATCATGACGAGGAAACCTCGCGTCCTGCCATGATCGGCCTGTGGCCTGGCCTCAAGAATGAAGCCTACGGTATTGCCTGCGATATCGGCTCGACGACTATCGCCATGCATTTGTCGTCGCTGCTGTCAGTTCGGACCATCGCCTCTGCGGGTACATCCAACCCGCAGATCCGCTTTGGTGAGGATCTGATGAGCCGAGTTTCGTACGTCATGATGAACCCGGAAGGCCGCGAGGGGATGACCTTGGCCGTGCGCGAAGCGATTAACGGGTTGATCGACAAGGTTTGCGCCGAGGGCGGCGTTGCCCGCGAAGATATTCTGGATGCCGTCTTCGTCGGCAATCCGATCATGCACCATCTCTTCCTTGGCATCGACCCAACGGAACTTGGGGGAGCGCCGTTTGCACTTGCCGTATCTGGCGCAGTGCATATCAAATCTTCCGAAATTGGTCTGCCGATGAATCCTGGCACGCGCGTTTACATGCTGCCCTGCATCGCCGGACATGTTGGTGCCGATGCTGCCGCGGCTACACTTGCAGAGGGACCGCACCGGCAAGACGAAATGATGTTGCTCGTCGATGTCGGCACCAATGCCGAGATCGTTCTTGGCAACAGGCAACGAACAGTTGCGGCCTCTTCGCCTACAGGTCCTGCATTTGAAGGTGCTGAAATCTCAGGGGGCCAGCGTGCGGCGCCCGGTGCCATAGAGCGCGTTCGTATTGATCCCGTTACGTTGGAGCCAAAATTCCGGGTGATCGGCACTGAGCAATGGTCCGATGAACCGGGCTTTAAGGAAGCCGTCCAAGCCAGTGGTATTACAGGAATATGCGGCTCCGCAATTATCGAGGTCATTGCCGAGATGTATCTTTCCGGGATCATTTCGGAGGATGGCGTCGTCGACGGAAGCCTTGCCACGAGATCCCCTCGCGTTAAAGCAAATGGACGCACCTTTTCCTATCTTTTACACGAAGGCTCCCCGACCATCACCATCACCCAAAACGATGTGCGCGCGATTCAGCTTGCCAAGGCGGCGCTTTATGCGGGTGTAAAGCTCCTGATGGACAAGCTCGGAATCGATCATGTCGATCAAATCCGTTTTGCCGGCGCTTTTGGTTCTTTCATCGATCCGAAATATGCGATGGTTCTTGGCCTTATCCCCGATTGCGATCTGGATAAAGTCCAGGCCGTCGGCAATGCTGCTGGCACCGGTGCCCGCATGGCTTTGCTCAATCGCAACTATCGCCGCGAGATCGAGGACACTGTCACACGCATCGAAAAGATCGAGACGGCGCTGGAGCCCAAATTCCAGGAACACTTCGTCTATGCCATGGCGATGCCGAACAAGATCGACCCGTTTCCAAAACTGTCTCAGGCCGTCACCTTGCCCCCACGCAAGAATGTCAGCGAGGATGGTATCGCAGGTGATGCAACCCCGCGTCGCCGGTCGCGCGAGGACCGGGCTGCAAGGCGTTCGCGCGAATAACTTTGTTGGCTGGTATATTTCCGCTATCACACAGCTACGATGATCGATTCCGGAAATAACGTGCCATGATAGCCTGCTTTGACATCGGCGGTTCTGCCATCAAGGGCGCAATCGCCTACTCGCCTGAAGATATAAGGCCGCTACCTAAAATCCCGACGCCGCTGGACGATTTTGATGCCTTCGCCTCAGCCATCGAAAAGATCGCAGCGGATGGAGGCGCTGACCCCAGAAGCTTGATATCGATTTCCATCGCGGGGGTGGTTGATTCCGATTCGGGCAAGATCACGTGCGCCAATATTCCATGCATTCATGGCCGTACATTGGTTGCCGATCTCAGCGAGAAGCTGCAAAGGCCAGTACTCGTCGCCAATGACGCCGATTGCTTTGCACTCTCTGAGGCAGTCGTCGGCGCTGGACGCGGTCACCGCGTTGTATTCGGTGTCATCCTTGGCACGGGTGTCGGCGGTGGCCTAATTATCAACGGCAAGATTCACGAAGGTGCTGGCGGCTTTGCTGGCGAATGGGGCCACGGCCCGGTCTCCGCCACACTTGCAGGCAATCCGCCCGTCGCTATTCCGCGCTATGCCTGCGGCTGTGGCCAAGTCGGTTGCGTTGATGCGGTCGGTGCGGCGCGCGGCTTGGAAAGACTGCACACTCACTTGCATGGTGTTGACCTGCCAAGTACCGCGATTATAGCGGCGTGGAATGCCGGCGACGCAGCCGCTGAACGCACCATTGAAGTTTATATCGATATCGTCAGTGGCCCGCTCGCGATGACGATCAACATCGTTGGCGCGTCTATCGTGCCGGTTGGCGGGGGACTTGCCAATTCTGTGGAGCTCATCAAGCGTCTGGATGAGGCAGTTCGAGCACGTATCCTGCGGAAAACAGATAGACCACTGGTTATTCCTGCAGAATTGAAGATTGAACCCGGTCTCGTGGGTGCCGGCGTTCTTGGGTTGATGGATCTAGCAAAATGAGCATCCTGCTGGAAATTTGTGTCGACAGCCCTAGCGGTCTGGCGGCGGCTATAACGGGAGGAGCCGACCGCGTCGAACTCTGTTCAGCGCTGGAGCTGGGCGGTCTGACGCCGACACCGGGACTGATCGGACAGGCTGCTGTCTCCCCTATTCCCATATACGCCATGATCCGTCCTCGTCCGGGCAATTTCGTTTTTGATGAAGCCGACATTGACGCAATGCTGCGCGAGATCGATGTGATGCGCGCCGCTGGGCTTGCTGGTTTGGTTTTCGGCGCCAACCTCAACAATGGCCAACTGGACCATACGACGCTCGAACGCCTCATCAGGCAATGCGGCGGTCTTGGTGTTACACTGCATCGCGCATTCGATCTCGTCCCCGATCTTTCTGAGGCCGTCAACATGGCGATCGAGCTCGGATTTGAGCGAATCTTGACTTCAGGACGGTCACTGACCGCGCTTGATGGGATCGACGACCTGGAAGCGACATTCGAACTTACTGCCGGCAGGATCAAGATCATGCCCGGTTCCGGTGTCAACATTGGCAATATCGGTGCACTGCGGGATCGCATTCCGCTTGAAGAAATCCACTCATCTTGCGCCGCGACTGCGCCCGTACTCAGCGAAGCAGCAAAGCGGCTCGGCTTCGAAACCGCATCACAGAGGCAAACGAGCGTTGAACTCGTCAGAGCGTTGAAACACTATTGCGCTAGCAGATAAGAAGCTTTTTGAGAATTCAACCTGATGAGTCAGCTGGCGTGATTTTCGAGAACCGAAGCGCAGCGGACTTATTGGTCCGTGAGCATCGGAAGCGCAGAAAATCGCATCAGATGGCCATCAGGATGGATTGGCAGAGGTCTCTAGCAGCTAAGCTTGCCCGTCCGCTCATACCCCTCAAAATAAACCCGCAGATGCTGCGCGACAGCTTTGACATGTGCACCCGCATTCTTCGCAACAAGCATGCCGAGCCTGGATTCGCCAAGCGGTGGCAGACCGTGCTCGGCGCCGAGCTGTACCATGTTGTCTTCCAAAAGGAATTTCGAAAAAGGTGCAACGGCAAGATCCGCAACGATTGCCGCGCGCTGGCCCATCGTATGGGCACTCATATAGGCTACGCGATATTCGCGTCCCGCACTTTCCAGCGCACTGATCGCGTTGGCGCGCCAGATGCACCCCTCTTCCCACATTGAAAGCGGCAGTGGGTTGCGCTCATGGGCCGTCCCACATTTGGCACCGGCCCAGATGATCTCCTCAGTCATGAGGACTTCTATGTCATCCATCTTGGCCAGTGTCTCATTGACATTAACCAAGGTGACGTCGAGACGCTGCTCATCAAGGCGTTTGCGCAGACTATTGCTCTGATCAATCACCACATCGACGGTTACATCCGGGTGAGATTCTGCAAAACGTTTCAAGACAAACGGAAGCACCCGTTCGCCTACATCATCAGGCGCACCGAGCCGAACGACACCGGAAACCGTCGGCGCTATGAATTTAGCCACTGTCTCGCGATTGAGAGCCAGCATGCGCCTTGCGTAGCCAAGGAGAACCTCCCCGCTTGGTGTCAGTTTGACCGAACGCGCGTCCCGTTCGAGCAGCACGTGGCCCAAGGTCTCCTCCAGTTTCTTGATCTGCATGGAAACGGCCGAGGGGGTACGAAACACAGCATTTGCAGCGCTCGAAAAACTGCCTGTTTCGGCAATCATTGCAAAGGTACGCAATACATCTAGGTCCAGGATCGGAATGGGATGATGCATCGGGGCTGACATGGCGCATTCTCCTTCATCAATTTTTCTGAAGCATAGTGTTTCATAATTTCGTTTGATTGAACATCAACTTGGGGCGATAGTCAAGTTCATCAAAGGATATCACGCAAAATGATGCCCTTGCTGAAACAAGGAGAAGGAAAATGAGCACTTGCGATAACCTGTATCAGAGCGACACGAGAAGTTTCGCCGAACGACTTGCGATCTATTTCGCGGATCGTGCGAATCACCTGGCTGCACGAATCAGAACCGCCCGCGATGTTTTAGTCCGGGAACGCCGCTTACGCGCGACGGAAATGGCACTCGACGGGTTGCCGGAAAACATGCGTTGCGACATCGGCTGGCCAGATCTCTACGAGCGCCAAGTCAGCGAATGCAATGAGATAAAGAATTCGCGGTCGTAAGATCATGAAGCAATCAACTCAAGGGAGCAGATAACGGTCTATCTGCTCCCTTTTATCATATGTGATACCTGCGCTTTTGCGACACAGGTTTCCGCCCTTCCATTTAGAATAATTCTATGGTTCTATCTGAAAAAAAGCTCTAGAGACCACGCCCGTAAGTTGAAGTTTTTACTTCAGTTGCGACATGGCCTTAAAGCCAGATACGGGAACCTGGAATTACCATGGATCACATTGGTCTCAATAAGCGCTCATTCGTTTTCTTTCTCGTGCCAAATTTCTCGATGATCGCATTTGCGACAGCCATCGAGCCACTGCGCATCGCAAATCGCATGCTTGGGTATGAAGCCTATCGCTGGCGTCTTGCCTCTGTGGATGCGAAGCCTGTCACGGCCTCGAACGGTGTGGAATGCGCCGCGAACACATCATTGGAAGACGAGAGGCGATACCTGACCGGTGAAGAAAGGCCATCCATGGTCTTTGTGTGCGCCGGTATTCACGTCGAGAAATTCCACAACAAATCAGTCTTTGCCTGGCTTCGCGAAGAATTCAACCGCGGCGTCGCTGTTGGCGGACTCTGCACCGGGGCGCATATTCTCGCAGCGGCAGGCTTGCTTTCTGGCAAGCGGTGCGCCATCCATTGGGAGAATCTGCCAGGTTTTGCTGAGGCCTTTCCAAAGGCCGATGTATACGCCGACCTGTTTGAGGTTGACGGCAACATTTACACCTGCGCCGGCGGGACCGCCGCGCTGGACATGATGCTCAAGCTCATCGGCGATGATTTCGGCGACAATATCGTCAATCGTGTCTGTGAACAGGCACTGACCGACCGTGTGCGCAGCCCACACGACCGTCAGCGACTGCCGTTGCGCGCGCGTCTCGGCGTGCAAAACTCCAAGGTTTTGACAATAATCGAATTGATGGAAGCGCGACTTTCCGAACCACTGTCCTTGATCGAGATAGCCGACCATGTTGGCCTCTCGCGTCGCCAGATCGAGCGCCTGTTCCGCCAGGAAATGGGACGCTCACCGGCCCGCTACTATCTCGAAATTCGTTTGGACCGTGCCCGGCATCTGTTGATTCAGTCATCCATGCCGATCGTGGAGGTGGCTGTTGCATGCGGATTTGTCTCGGCGTCGCATTTTTCCAAATGCTACCGTGAACTCTACGGGCGGTCGCCGCAGCAGGAGCGCGCCGATCGCAAGCAGTTGATTGCAGCGTAACTCATCTCGATTCCCAATCCTGCATCCGCCGTTGCCATATTCGCTCGCCTGAAAGGCAATCGATTTGCGGTTTGTCCTGGGCAAGGATCAACGGCAATCTGTCTGACGGCAGCCAATCTGCTTTCTGCGTGGTAGGAGTATCGCCCGCCAACTCCAGCACCAGTTTCCGGCGCACAGCCTCCGGAAACTGATCCCAGGAATTGACGGGGACCATGAAAGCGCCCGGCCCGCCGATGACGCAGCTACTGTAATAGAGATCGAGGTCCTTTACGGCCCAGTCGGAGTAAAAATCCCCACGCGTCATCAACGGCAACCCGTTGATCGTAATGCCTTTGGCGATCGCTTGATCGCGAGCGTCTGCCACTGGGCGACCATTGTTGTTCGCGCCGTCGCCTGAAATATCGATAACCTTACGCGAGGCCTTGAAGCCATTGTTGTCGAAGAGGGTACTGGAAAAATCGATAGCCCCGGAGATCGATGTCCGACTTTGTGTTGCGGGAATTGGCTGATCCAGCGCATCTGCAAGTTTTTCCGCAGAGTCGGCGCCATCGACCAACGTCCAAGGAACGATAATTCGTTGTACGTTCGATCCGGCCCATTCGACATAAGTAACGGCTACACGACCGTGAATACCGTCGCGAATGGCATCGACGACTTCCTTGCGCCGAAGCGCCGCCACATAGCCATCGCGTTGAATCTTCTGCTCGAAAGTTTCCATAGATCGGGATGCGTCGACGGCTAAGACCAACTCGACATCGACCTCAGTATCCGCTGCTTGCGCGCGCACCGAAAAACTGGCTAACAAAGCTGCCAGTGACAGAAAACTACAAAGAGTCTTCATACGCGATGACATGCATGAAGTGTAACTCAAATCGCGGGAACGCAAAGCGACTTCCAGCGCGATCACATTCTGTTGAACAAAGACACTAAATCGACAACGGCGCCCTTCGGCGCCATTCTCAAGATCGGTTTTCGACAGGTTTAAGCCTTCAAGCGTTCATTTTCGGTATCGAAGGGCGATTCCGAAATCACGATCGCTTTGTGTGTCTTTCCCAATATCTTGATCTCGACCTGAGTGCCGACAGCAGAGTATTCAGGCTTCACCATTGCAAGCGCTATACTCTTGCCGAGACGCCAGCCATAGCCGCCATGAGTGGCACGGCCAACAAGTTCACCCTTCACATATATCGGTTCACTACCACGCGCGTCGACATCCGATACACCCGGAACGAGCACTTCAAGCGTGACGAAGTTCCATTTCAGGCCGTTTTCACGCGCCTTGACCACAGCGTCACGTCCGATGAACTCCCCCTTGTTGGGATGAACGAAGCGATCGAGGCCGCTCTCAAACGCATTGTATTCGATAGACAATTCGCGCGGGATCAAGCGATATGATTTCTCGATTGCCATCGCCGTCATGGCGCGAATACCGAAGGGCTTGATGCCGAACTCAGCGCCTGCTTCGAGCAACAGATCATAGATAGTGTTTTGCTGTTCAATTGGATGGTGTAGTTCCCAGCCAAGCTCGCCAACGAAATTGACACGCAATGCATGCGCCGTTGCAGTACCGACGCTGATCTCCTTGCCGGAAAGCCACGGAAACGTCTCGTTGGACAGATCGGCACGCGTTAGTTTCTCCAGAACCTGGCGGCTCTTGGGTCCCGCCAGAACAAGAACACCATACATCTGCGTAATAGGACGCAAGGTGACCGAGCCATCATTCGGCAGCAGCTTGTGCAGATAATCGTGGTCATGATTTTCGTAAGCGCCCGCCGAGACCAGATAGAATTTCCCTGGTGACCACTCATAGACTGTGAATTCCGAACGAACCCCACCAAGTGGGGTCAAGAGATGGCAAAGCGCGATACGGCCCTGCTTTTTCGGAATGCGATTAGCCAGGATCGAGTCGAGCCAGGCGCGGGCACCTGGTCCGGACACTTCCATCTTGGCGAAAGCCGACATGTCTAGAAGACCGACATTGTTCGTCACATTTTTGATCTCATGACCGACATGGTCGAAATAGTTGGAACGCCGGAACGACCAGAGCTCCTTGATCTTGCCGTCAGCATCGGGCTTGGGATGGTTGTGGTTCATCAACACATCTGGCTTGTCGAGTTTGGCAACGTCGAGCCCGTATCCTTGCGGTGCGAACCAATTGGCGCGCTCCCAGCCATAAACAGTTCCGAACACGGCACCGAGTTGCTTCTGGCGATCATAGGACGGTGAACGCTTCAAGGGCCGGGCAGCACCTCGCTCCTCGTCTGGGTAATGGACCGAGAAGACCTCAGCATAGGCCTCTTCATTCTTTTCTTTCAGGTAACCTTCGGTCGCGTAAGGACCGAAACGGCGTGGATCGACACCCATCATATCGATAGACGGTTCTCCTTCGACGATCCATTCGGCCAGCTGCCAACCGGCACCGCCGGCAGCGGTGACACCAAAGGAATGTCCTTCATTCAACCAGAAGTTTTTAAGGCGTGGCGCGGGTCCAATTATCGGCGAGCCATCGGGGGTATAGGCGATGGCGCCATTATAAACCTTCTTGATGCCGACTTCACCAAACGCCGGGACACGCGCAATCGCGGTTTCGATATGCGGTTCGAGGCGGTCGAGGTCTTCCTGGAACAGTTCATATTCGCTGGCATCCGAAGGGCCGTCGACGTAACAGACGGGGGCACCCCGCTCGTATGGTCCAAGCAGCAAGCCGCCATTTTCCTCGCGCATATACCAGGAACTGTCGCTTTCGCGTAAGACACCCATTTCGGGTAAGCCTTTTGCCTTGCGCTCAAGAATTGCCGGGTGTGGCTCCGTCACGATATACTGGTGTTCGACGGGAATAACCGGGACATCGAGGCCGACCATTTTGCCGGTCTTGCGGGCAAAGTTGCCGGTTGCGGACACCACATGTTCCGCGGTGATATCACCCTTGTCAGTCTTTACCAGCCATTGGCCGGACGGCAATTGTTCGATGCCAAGCACGGTCGTATAGCGGTAGATTGTTGCACCACGATCGCGCGCACCTTTGGCAAGCGCCTGCGTTAGATCCGCCGGCTGGATATAACCGTCTTCCGGATGCTGGATTGCGCCAATAATGCCGTCCATCTCTGCAAGCGGCCAGATCTCCTTGACCTGCTCGGGTGTCAGGAGTTTCACCGGAACGCCGATCGTTTCGGCCACGCCCGCATAATACATGTATTCGTCCCAGCGATCCTTCGTGCGAGCAAGGCGAATATTGCTGCAATTGGTGAAGCCGACATTCATGCCGGTCTCTTCTTGCAGCTCTTGATAGAATTTGACCGAGTATTTATGAATCTGGCCAACCGAATAGCTCATATTGAACAATGGCAAAAGCCCGGCAGCGTGCCAGGTTGAACCGGATGTCAGTTCCTTGCGCTCAATCAGGACAACATCACTCCAGCCCTTCTTGGCCAGATGATAGAGTGTCGATACACCTACTACCCCACCGCCGATAACGACAACACGCGCCTCAGTCTTCATTTCACTTTGTCCTTTGGTATCGATCGATGGCCGGAACGGCTCCAACAATTTTTTGCACTATGGCGTTTCGTATGTCCATCGCTAAGGCCTGTTTGCGACATGGCGAAAACACGCCGCGACGCCTGGCAAACAGGCCGTATTTTATAGGAGCATTCGACAAATTTCGGGAGGCGTTTAACGCAATGTGGAGGATTAAAGCTCTAAGGATAGTGGTCACGCGCCGCGGAACCTGAGTCGAAGTCGAATGCCGGATATTTCCAGAAGCTCCACCAGAACTTCAGCAAAAATGTTCTCACCATTGGTGTTGCTGGCGCTTGTTCTGGTGTTCCTTGCTGTTCTCTTGTCGCTGCCCTTGGTCATCCCAATCGGCCCGATGTACTGGGATACCTATATCTATCTCGATGCAGCCCAGCGCATAAAACTTGGCCAGGTGCCGGCTGTGGATTTTCTCGCACCCGTCGGCGCCCTTGAATATTATCAGTTCTACTGGCTTCAGAGACTTTTCCCCGGCGGGCAGCCTACGTTGATTGCACAATGGTCCGTGCTGATTTCTGCCGCACCTTTGATGGCGATCATTCTCGCTGAGATCGACAAGAAGAGCCGAAAGATCGCCTTTGCGATCCTTGTTCCATTTCTTGTTTTTGCGCTGTGCCCGACCAACACACAGAGCTTTCATTCCTATCCCGGCGTCAACGGTTTCGGCATTTACAATCGCCACACCTCCCTACTGCTCTATGTTCTCGTCAGCGCACTGGTTTTCTTGCCTAATGGCCGAAAGCTCGCCATCATCGCGTCGTTGACGATGCTTGCGCTGTTCTTCACCAAGATAACGGGGTTTTTGGCAGGCGGACTGATCGGTCTCTATGCGATCCTCTCAGGCCGTCTCCTGTGGCGCTATGTATTGCTGGCGTTATGCATCTTCGCCGTGGCGCTTCTGGTACTCGAGTTCAATCATGGAATGGTGTCTGCCTATGTCGAGAGCATCGCAGCGCTGGTGAGGTTAAACGAGGGCCTGCTTCTGCCTCGCTTTCTGACTGTTTTTTCAATCAAGCTCGACGTCATCCTTGCGGCGGCCGCTCTGATACTTTTCCTGTTCTGGCTGGACTGGAGTCCCCTTACGGGTCGTTGGTACAATCTTCGCCAAAAACCGACAACAGCAAATATCGCCGCTTTACTGGATCGAGATTGGCTGTGGATCGGGATCACTCTGGCCGCGGGCATATTCCTTGAGACGCAGAATACCGGCAGCCAGGAATTCATCTTCCTCTGGCCGGTTCTGCTCGCGATGCTGCGCAAAGCGCCGAAACTGCCGGAAACGAATAGGATGATGGTCTATTGCCTCGTTGCGTTTACTGCGATCCCAACGATCACTAAGGTTATGCAAGGCACGTTGCGTTTTGTCGCGGTTGCGCCGACCTACGTGACAGCGCCAGTCACTGATGTAAAAACAATGGGCCTCGTTTCCACTCGCAAGGATATCATGGAACGGGTGAACCTCCTGGAATCCCACTACGCTACTAATGCCGGGGCCTACCGCCAGCTGGCGGAGGCGGGACAACTGCCGAGCTGGCAGCTCTATTCTGAACTTGACTACCAGATGTTCTGGGTTGTCTCCGCCGATCGCGCAGTCAAAGCTCTCAAGCAGTTCGAAAGCCAGAACGGCGTTCATCTGAACAGTTTGATGACACTGGATTTCGTCAATCCGTTTCCGTGGATACTCGATCGCCATGCAAGCCGAAATATTCAGATCGGTGCCGACCCATTCCGCACTGTTGGTGATCTGACAGAAGCAGAAGAAACCTCTCTGCGCCAGACGGACGGCGTCTTGCGCCCGTCCTGCCCCACAACCAGCGCACGGCTTTCCCTGCAGCGCATCTATGAAAAAGCCCTGGCAGACCGGATCGTCGTGAAGCTTGACGATTGTTGGGACCTGCTGCTGAGGCCAAGTATCAAACTTTCCGGCCAATCGTGACAGCAGAAAGCCGGACCAAAGCCCGGCTCTCCTGGAATTCTAATCCTACTTTACCTGCGCTTTAACGAAGTCTTTGACGATACGAACGATACCGCGTGAAAGAACTTCATCGAGCGCCTTGATGAATGCGTCCACATGTTCCCGGCCGCAAATCAGTGGCGGCTCCAGGCGGATGACATTTCGATTGTACTCGGTGAATGCGACCAGCACGCCATGATCGCGCAAGAGGTGGCTGCCGATAAAGCCCGGAAGCGATCCCTTCAGCTTGTCATCCAGTACAGCAAGCACTGGGCGCAACACCATTGGAACCGTCTTGGAGAAATCGTGGAATTCGAGACCGATCATCAGGCCCTTGCCACGTACGTCCTTGATCATCGTCGGATATTTGACTTTCAGCTCTTCGAGCTTTTGCAACAGATAGTCGCCAGTTGCTGCGGCGTTATCGATCAGATGCTCGTCGTAGAGAATGTTCATTGCTTCGATTGACGTGACACAGGCTTCGCCAATCCCGCCAAATGTGGCCATGGCATGGATCATTGCTGTCTTGGGCGTGCCATAAGCTTTCATATAAACCTCGCGCCGGGCGATCATCGCGCCGACAGCTGCCTTGCCTCCACCCAATGATTTGGCCAACGCGGTCACATCGGGCACGACGCCCGCATGTTCGAAAGCATAAAACCGGCCCGAGCGCCCAAATCCACACTGGACCTCGTCGGCAACCCAAAGCACGCCATGCTGATCGCACAGCGCGCGCAGCTTTTGCCAGTACTCTTTCGGCGCTTGAATGATGCCACCACCGCCCTGGATGGTTTCCAGTACAATGACACCGATTTCAGGATCGGAGCGGAAAGCATTCTCAACGGCATCGATATCGCCAAACGGAACACGAACCGTATTCTCCACCAGCTTGAACTCACCGCGATAGAGCCCACCGTCGGTAATCGAGAGAACGCCCTTGGTCTTGCCGTGAAATGAATTCTCGGCATAAACGATCTTGGGTTTTTTGGGGCCGGCGGCACGCTCGGCAACCTTTATCGCCGCCTCCATCGCCTCCGATCCGGACGATCCAAGGAACACCATGTCGAGATCGCCGGGTGAGCAAGCGGCAAGGTTGTGCGCCAAGGCGGTCGCATATTGCGACATGAAGGCAATGGCTATTTCCTGACGTTGTTCATCCTGGAATTTCTTGCGCGTACCGACAATCCGCGGGTGATTGTGGCCGAATGCAAGAGATCCGAAGCCGCCGAAGAAATCCAGAATGGCGCGGCCGTTTTGATCGTAATAGAACATGCCTTCCGCGCGGTCGATTTTCACTTTGTGGAAACCGAGTAGCTTCATGAAATGCAGCTGACCGGGATTGAGGTGTCTGGTGAAAAGCTCGGTCATGCGCGGCAGCGTCATGGCCTTGGCCTCATCGACCGTGAGCAGATCTGGCTTTCCTATAAGTCCCTGGACCGCCCCGTGCTGTGCTGTAACCTTGTTCATCGCCATTCCCCGTTATTCCGCCGCTATCGACGATGGTTGCTGCACGGCTTTGCCGTCTTTGATGTTGCGATACTCCTTATATGCTGCAATCAGCATATCCTCATCGCGATATTGCGGTACCCAGCCCAGTTGACGCTCCGCTTTCGACACGTCGAGTACGCACATTTCGTCCGCGATCAAATATTGTTCCGGATCCATGATCGGCTTGTTCATCCAGTCGAAGAAATCGAGTGTGCGTTTTACCGCCCAGGCAGGTGTCGGCAGCAGGA
Organism: Candidatus Phyllobacterium onerii; assembly: GCF_028331445.1. Classification (GTDB taxonomy): domain Bacteria; phylum Pseudomonadota; class Alphaproteobacteria; order Rhizobiales; family Rhizobiaceae; genus Phyllobacterium; species Phyllobacterium onerii. The sequence continues at coordinate 140,102 of NZ_JAQMHX010000003.1, forward strand.
TCGATTTCGATCCTGCGAATTTCACCAGGTCGCCGAGCAGTTTGCGGACAGGCGGCGGGTTCAGCGAGCCGAGATTGTATGCCTCATTTGGCACGCCAGCCTTCCATGCCGCACGCGCTGCTTCGGCACAATCGAACACCGAAATGAACTGATAAGGGTTCTTGCCGGAGCCAATCATCGGTACCGGCAGGTTGTAATCGATCAATTTGAACAACTTTTCGAGGATACCAAGTCGGCCCGGCCCAATGATCAGGCGTGGGCGAAACAGGGAGATATTCATTCCGCGCATGCGCCATTCGGCTGCCAGTTCCTCGGTTTTCAATTTCGACATTCCATACTCACCAAGCGGTGCCGCCGGGTGGTCTTCGGTCTGGGGCCAGACATAGGTGTGGCCATAGATCATGTCGGTCGTATAGTGTACGAGCTTCCTGGCACCCGCCTTGTCCATCGCCTTGATAATGTTCTCGGTACCGAAGTAATTGACCGGAAAGAAGAAATCGTGCCGCTTCGCCCGCACCTGCAACGGCGAAAGCATCTTGGCTGACAGGTTGTAGACCATGTCTTCGGCCTTGATACCGACTGCGGCGATGGACTTCGGTTCGGTCACATCGCATTTGACGAAGTTCACATCGCCATAGTGGGGCAGATCGCTCTTGGCGATGTCCGCCACAACAACTTCCTCTCCCCCGGCAATCAGCTTCGGTGCCAGATGCCGCCCGACGAAACCGTCGCCACCAAAAATAATGTGTCTCATTTCTTCAACTCACTTACGAGGATGTTGTGGAAGCAGGTGGCGTTTGCTCGCCGGGCGTTTCGTGACGTCCGCTCTGGGCGATCAGAATGGTTCCGATCATGATGAAGGCGATACCCGCAATCTTGAACGTTCCGAGTTCCTCCTTGAACACTGCCCAGGCGAACAGTGCGACGGCCACATAAGCCAAGCTGAGGAACGGGTAGGCGAAGGATAGATCGACCTTTGAAAGCACATAAAGATGTGAGGCCATGGAGATGACAAACACCGTCAATCCGGCGAAAACCCAAGGGTTGAAAATGATCTGGAATATTCGCTGGATGATCGTATCGGCGCTGAAGCTGATCGGCCCCAGCGTTATCATGCCGTATTTCAGCATGACTTGTGCCGCCGCATTGGTCATGACGGTGAAGAGGATAAACGGAATGTATTTTGTCATGTCAGAACGGCCCCTCTAGTTCGTCGAGTGCATAGCAAAGCTGCGTTGAAAAGACCCCAAGCACATTGTTAAAATTTGATGCATCCAGCAGTTCCACCTGCCAGTGCGGTTCGCGCCCAAAAATTGGAGTTGAATGCGGGATCCCGCTCCTTCTCCAGTTCTTGCCATCCCGGAAATCCGGCTTTGAACACTGCGGAACTCATGCGTTGGTCCTTGTAGGGATTAACCCGCCCGTCCGCATCGATCGTCATACTGTCGAGGCGCTCCAGCAGGGCCAAGGTGCGCGCTCCGCGATTGGGAAAATCAACCGTCAACGTGTAGCCCGCCCGCGGAAACGACATGATCCCGGGTGAAGCGACGTCTCCAAAACGTTTGAGCACAGTCAGAAATGAGCTTTGTCCCGCCTCGCGCGTGGCGGCCAGCATCTGCGGAATTACAACAGAGGCGGCATCTTCCGGAATGACGCTTTGATGTTGGTAAAGCCCGGTCCTTCCATAAAGCCGGTTCCAGTTCGAGACACTGTCGAGTGGATAGAAAAAGGCCTGATAGGTACTGAGATGAGGTTCGCGTTTACGCCCTTTGAAATGAAAGTAGGCCGCGTTGAACAGTTTGAGGCTCGGATAGTTCAGTGCCGATATGGGAAGCTCGAAAGGCACGCCCAGCCTGGATTCCTCCGTTGTGGCTTCAAAACTTCCATTTTCTGCATGATTTCCTGTAAGAAGAACGCCGCGTCCCGCACGTCTCCCTGAACTCAATTGATCGACCCAGGCAACGGCATATTCATTGTCATTGTCGGCCTGCGGCGCCATTTCGAAATATTCGGCAAGGCTTGCAAACGGCTTTACGCTCTCCACCACATCAAGCGAATTCACTTTCATCAATCTGATGCTGGCAGAAAGGATAATGCCTGTTAGTCCAAGCCCTCCGATTGTCGCGGCAAACAATTTTGAATTCATCGATGCAGAACAGGTGACGACCGTTCCATCGGACTTCAACAGGTCGAAGCGTTCGACATGGCAGCCGAACGTGCCGCGACGATGATGATTCTTGCCATGCACGTCGTTGGCGATCGCGCCTCCGAGTGTGATGAAACGTGTGCCTGGTGTCACTGGCAGGAAATACCCGTGCGGCGCGGCGAGCGCAATGATATCCGACAGCATCAGGCCAGCTTCGGCGGCGAGCAGACCCGTTTGCGGGTCGAATGAGATAAGCTGGTCGCTCTCCCGCATATCGACCAGCGTACCACGATCATTGTGACAGCTGTCGCCATAGGATTTGCCATTGCCAAATGGCAGAAACCCATCCCGATCCGGAGCACCACTCTCGAAAATCCGTCGCGCAGCATCGAGCGAGATCGCAGCACGCGGATGTCTGTCGATAAGCCCGAAACTGTCATAGCCAGCCATCATGAGCGCATGCCACCATAGAGCAGCAACGCCGCGCCAATAGCTATTACGATCTGACTGCGCCAATCAGAAATGATGAACACGACAGGGTCGTCGTGCATCTCACCGCGATGCGCCAGAATCCAGATGCGGATGTTGAGATAAAGGACGATCGGACAAAGCGGCCAGATCAACCAAGGATATGAGTAGAGACTAACCACAGCATCGCTATTTACGTAGAGAGCCAGGACGAGTGCAGCAGCAAAGGCCGACGAAACGCCGCATTGCGCCACGACTTCACGATCGGCCTGTCTGTATCCCCTGCCCGCAATACGATTCTTTTCGACAAGTGCCGTATTCTGGAGTTCGACATAACGTTTGACGAGCGCGAGTGAAAGAAAGAAGAACGACGAAAACGCCAGCAGCCAAAATGAACCCTCGATCTGGCTGGCCGCTGAACCCGCAAGGATACGAAGCGTATAGAGCCCTGCCAGCATCAGGACATCGATCAGCAACATACGCTTCAGCGATAGCGAATAAGCCGTCGTCGAAATGAGATAGACCAGCAACACGGCGCTAAACACCCAAGGCAATTGCGTGGCAAGCAGACCGGCAAGGACAAGCAGCGCGACAGCAACTTTCAGACCGAAGGAAATAGAAATTAGGCCGCTGGCAAAAGCTCTATTCCTCTTTCGCGCGTGCTGGCGGTCCAACGGAAGATCAAACAGGTCGTTGACGATATAGATTGCCGAAGCAGCGAATGAGAAAGCAAAGAATGCAATGATCGAGTTGATGAGAATCTGCCAGTTCATGATCTGGTGATCGAGTATCGGCGGAACAAAAATCAGCGTGTTCTTCATCCATTGATGCACGCGCAACATCCTGGCGAAAGTTTTCCAATCGGTCTTCGGCGCTTCAAACAATTTCGCAGAATGTGTACGCTGCCATTTCTCTGCGGCCCGATCCGGTGCCACAACGACCGCTTCGCTTGCTGCATTGAACACCGGAACGTCTGCTCGGCTGTTCCCCGCGTAGGCAAACTTGACGTCACCGAAGGTCTCCAGCAGAAATTTGGTCTTGTGAATGGACGTCAGGTTGCGCGTTTCATCTGTCGCATAGACAGCATCGAAAAAACCCAGATATGCGGCAATACTCTCGGCAAACTTGCGCGCCGCGCCAGTCGCAAGCACCAGCCTTCGACCCTTGCGGTGCTCCTCGCGCAGGTAAGCGACGAACTCCCCCCGGTAAGGGAGTATTGCGGGGTCAATCGCGACGCGAAGCGATATCTGATATTTGAGATGACCTTTTCCCTTTAAAGCCCAAAGGGGCAGAAGAAAGAGATACAGCATGTTCTGTTTGAGCAGCTGAAACGTACTTTCCCATAGAAGATCAGTGGCTATAAGCGTGCCGTCGAGATCTACTACGAGGTCAACTGTCTTGTTGTCAGAACGAGCATCCACCACAACATATCCCTGAAATCATGCGCCTGTTCAAGCTGGCAAGAATATTGCCTATCAGTCGATGACTTATCGGGAAAGTAAAAATGAAAAGTGAAGTTGATTTGGCCGCGCGAAAGATAATCTGAAAAGTAGTATCAACAGTGAATGAAGCATTAAAAAACCGGCCGAAAATTGATTCCAGCCGGTTCGTAAACTTCGCGTGTAATGCTGCAAATCGCTGAGCTTACTTGATCGAAACCTTACCGCCTTTGATTTCAACGGTCTCGCTGCCTTTCAAGGCTTCGCGATCACCATTCGGAAAGGTAACAAAGCAACCGCCATTGCAGAACTCGACAGTTTCGCCGGCGCCGACCTGCAATTCGGTTTTGCTCGAGCCCTCAGTAACAACGATAGTCTGGGCGCTGGCCTCATCGTTCTTGACGCTGGCGGCAAATGCTGATCCCGCTGAAACGGCAGACAAAAAAACGGCAACGACAAACTTGTTCATATCTCTACGGTGCTTCCACCGCCTCTGTTACGGAACCCCAACGGGCTCCTCGACAACAGTTATAACGGGATCAAGTTGAACGGCAACTGAACGGCCGAGGGTTTTTCAAGTTGGGCGACCCCGTAACCATCATTGAACCGTTTTCGATTGTGGATATGCCCAATGATCCAGACGATTCTGGATGCAACAACTCACCGCCTAAACCAGTCGGCGGAACGACATTGCTTGACGTTATGGTTACGATGCGGATGATAATTTGACGGTAGTCTTACTATATTGAAGAATATAATCGGGGCGTGAAGTATTTTTTTTTAATGTGCATGCCAACGTTTATATTCCCGTCGTCAACCTTGACCAGTCGCGACACATTCTGTTGATTGGTCCTTGAAGCAAACTACTCGCGAGTCACTCGTTTCGCCATCGAGACAAATGAGATCATGATAATCAAATGCCCCTATTGCGGACCTCGGGATGTCATCGAGTTCACCTATCAAGGCGATGCAACGCGTAAACGACCAGATCCGGCATCCATCGACCAGAACGCGTGGAATTCGTACGTCTTTGATCGCACCAACCCCAGCGGTCCCCATCGAGAGTTCTGGCTTCATACGGGAGGTTGCCGCCAGCATCTCCTTGTCACGCGGGATATGGCAACTCATACGATTTCGTCGGCGGTATTTGCGCGCGACACCGCAAGTGGTGGCCGTCCATGACAAGTTCGCGGCTATCGAAGGGTGGACGTATCGACCGCTCCAAATCCATCCGATTCACGTTCGACGGAAAGGCCCATAGCGGACATCCGGGAGACACGCTCGCTTCCGCGCTCCTTGGCAATGGCATTACGCTTTTCGGACGCTCGTTCAAATATCATCGCCCGCGCGGTGTGTTCGCCGCCGGTAGTGATGAGCCGAACGCCCTCGTCACAGTTCTTTCCGGCGATGTCCGCGAGCCGAACGTCCGGGCTACGGAACTGGAGATTTTTGACGGTCTGGTCACCCAAAGTCAAAATCGCTTTCCGTCGTTGGAACATGACTTCATGGCCATCAACCAATTGGCTGGCCCCTTGTTCTCGGCGGGATTTTATTACAAGACATTCATGGGACCAGCGATCGGCCCACTGAAAGGCACACGCTTCTGGATGTTCTGCGAGAAGTTCATCCGCCGCGCAGCCGGACTTGGCAAAGCAGGCACGGCCCCCGACCCAGATCGTTATGAGCGCATGAACGCCTTTTGCGACGTCCTTGTCGTCGGCAGTGGTCCTGCCGGCCTGATTGCCGCGGAAGCAGCGGCCGCAACGGGCGCGCGAGTCATCATCGCGGAGGAACGCCCGCTACCCGGCGGCTCACTGCTTGGCTCCGGTGAAATGATCGATGGACGCAACCCTGCCGTTTGGGCTCGTGAAAAGGCTGACGCTTTGGCGATTCTGCCGAATGTCCGGTTCCTGACCCGGACGTCTGTCTGGGGCTACTACGACGGCAATGTTCTCACAGCCGTCGAACATGTTTCCGATCACAAGCCGAACCGGACCAAGGGGATGCCACGCCAGCGTCATTGGGTAATTCGCGCCGGCAAGGTGATTCTAGCGACTGGCGCATTCGAGCGGCCGATCGTTTTCCCCGGCAATGACTGTCCAGGTGTCATGCTCGCCGATGCAGTCCGCCGCTATGCGGTCGAATACGGTGTCGCGGCCGGAAATAATGTCACCCTCTTCACCAATAATGACGGCGCTTATGATGCGGCCCGAACGCTGTCGATTGCTGGCGTCAACGTGATCGCCATAATCGATGTTCGCTCTGACGTTTCCGGCACATGCAGGGATATCGCGAGTGTTGCCGGCGCCGAGCTGTTGCTCGGTCATGCCGTTACGGCGACCCATGCCGGCAAGACGCTGAGTTCGATCTCGGTACAGCATTTCAACGCCGAGACCGGCCGCGTGTCAGGCGCGCCTCGCGAAATCAAGACCGATTGTCTTGGTGTTTCGGGTGGCTGGTCGCCGGCCATCCACCTTGCAAGTCAAGCAGGCGGCAAGCCTGAATGGGACGAGGATCTTCAGGCTTTCCTGCCGCCGGAGCCAAACCAGAACTGGGTGATGACCGGTTCCGCAGCCGGTTACATGGATACGATCAGCGTCATGTCCGACGCGGCGACCAAGGGTTCCGCCAAGAGCAGGCTCATCCTTCCGCCGGTAGAAGCACCGATGCTGGACTCGTCTCCTGCACCTGTGTTTGAGATTGAGCCAGCGGTTAAATCCCAGAAAGCCTTCGTCGATTTTCAGCATGACGTCACGGCGGATGATATTCGCCTCGCCTACCGCGAAGGTTTTCACTCGGTCGAACATCTGAAGCGCTACACCACGCTTGGGATGGCGACCGATCAGGGCAAGACCTCCAATGTTCCCGGCCTTGCCATCATGGCCGACGTGCGCGGCATCTCGATTCCCGAAGCGGGTACGACCCGGTTCCGTCCGCCATTCACACCGGTTTCTCTAGGCACCCTGGCTGGCGAACGATACGGAGATTTGCGTCCGCATCGTCTGACTCCCATGCATGATTGGCATCTGGCAAACGATGCGAAAACCTATGAAGCCGGCCTCTGGCATCGCCCCATGATTTATTCCAGCCACGGCGAAACAATCGAACAGGCATATATTCGCGAGGCCCGGGCAGTTCGCGAGAGTGTCGGCATCGTCGATGTTTCAACCCTTGGCAAAATCGACATACAAGGTCCCGATGCAGCGCAACTCCTTGACCGCGTTTACACCAATATGTTTTCCACCCTGCCGGTAGGCAAGGCACGTTATGGTCTGATGCTGCGCGAAGATGGCATTGCCTTCGACGACGGCACAACCTGGCGCCTTGGCGAAACACAGTTCCTGATGACGACGACCACCGCCAACGCCGGCCCTGTCATGCAGCATCTGGAATATTATCTCGACTGTATTTGGCCGGAGTTGCGCGTCCACCTGACGTCGGTCACTGACGTATGGGCGGGTTCGGCCATCTCTGGTCCGAAGTCGCGCGCTGTACTTGAGTCCTGCGTGACTGGAACGAAAGTTGACAATGACACCCTGCCCTTCATGGGTATCGTTCACGGCAAAATCGCCGGTGTTCCAGCCATGATCTGCCGCCTGTCCTTCTCGGGGGAACTGGCCTACGAAGTTTATTGCGGTGCCGGATATGGGACGCAGGTCTGGGAAGCCCTTCTTGCCGCCGGAAAATCTTTTGACATTATCCCATACGGACTTGAAGCCCTCGGGACGCTGCGTATTGAAAAAGGTCATGTCACCGGTGCCGAAATTGACGGCAGAACCACGGCGCATGACCTGCATCTCGACTGGATGCTGTCGAAGAAGAAGCCGTATATCGGCTCCGCCATGATCAATCGTGAAGGGCTCAAGGATGAAAACCGCTTGTCGCTCGTGGGTTTGATTTCGCTCGACAATCAATCGATCAATGGTGGCAGCCACATTGTAACCGACCCCAACCCCCGCGAACCCGCTGACAGTTTTGGTCACGTCACGGCGGCCTGTTACTCACCGGCCCTTGGCAAATATATTGCACTCGCACTGGTCAAACACGGCACGTCGATGATTGGCAATCGCGCCTTTGCAACGGACCTGCTCCGCGACAAACATGGCGCGGTAGAGATCGTCAGTCACCACATGTTCGATCCAGAAGGAAGCCGGATGCATGGCTGAATCTCAATCTCCACTCGGCAGGACCTTCATTCCAGGCGATCACGGCAATTCCGCTGCCGGTATTGGTGTGACACTGCTGGAGCGTAAAAACCTGTCGATCATTCAGGTTACTGCATGGCCAGATACGATACCGACCGTGCTGACTGCAATCGGCAGTGCCACGGGTCTTGTTCTTCAGAATAAGCCGGGTCTCGGCCGCGTCGCAGGCGAAAAATCTGTCTTTGGCTTTGCGCCCGGTCGTTATTTCGTCGTCAGCGCAACACCTGACCTCGAATCCCGGTTGCGCTCCGCCATCTCTCCAGAACTCGGGACGATGGTTGACCTCACCCATGGCCGCACCGTCATTCGGATCAGTGGACCGCGCTCGGAATGGATATTGTCGAAACTCTTCGCCATCGACTTTTCCGAGCATGCCTTCCCCATCGCCTACGGACGTGCCACGTTGCATCACGACATTCACGCCAACATTCAGCGGATCGATGACGAGACCTTCGACATCTACGTGTTCCGCACGTTTGCCCGCTCGTTTTGGCAAACACTGGGACATGCGGCGGAGGAAGTCGGCTACCGCGTGGAATAGGCTATTTGAATGCAAACAGGTCTTCGTCCGGATCGCCCGTCCGGGTTATCAGCCCGCGAACGAGTTGCGCCGCGACCATCGAGAACGTGATGCCATTCCCCCCATAACCGAGGACGGCAAAGCATCGATCCATTTTTGGGATGGCGCCAATTGTGGGCAAACCGGTCTTGCTCGAGCCAAAACTTCCAGTCCAGGCGTAGTCTGCTTCGGCGATAACCTGCGGAAACAACTTCTTGAGCTTTGCCAGGATAGCCTTTGTCTTCGCTGGCAATTTCGCGTCGCGCTTTTCCTCATCCTCGAATTCTTCATCTTCGCCCCCGACGATGATCCGCCCCTCTTGAGTCGTGCGCATATAGAGATAGGGGTCCGAGGCTTCCCAAATCAGGCATTGTTCGGGCCATAGCTTCTGCTTCTGTGGCGGTGTCGCCAGCGCCCAGGTAGAAATGATCTGGTGTCCTTTCTGCGGCACTTGCTCGGGTATTTCATAGCCCGCTGCGAAAACCAGATATTTGCAGCGTATTTTTCGCCCCTCCTTTGTTGCCGCAATGACATCGCGCGACCTTGGTTCGACCGACACGATCTCGACCGGTGCGAAGATCTTGGCTCCACGCGAGATTGCAAAGTTCAGATAACCAAGCGCCAGTTTGCGCGGATTGGCTTCAATATTATCAAAACTCATCAACGCCGCCGGCCGATCAATATGAAACCTGGCATTTAGTTCGGCCCGGTTCAAAAGTTTTGTTTCAAAGCCCGCTCGGCGACGCGCCAACAACTCTCGCTGCAAGCCTTTTTCATCGAGAAGATCGCCGGCAAGGTAAAGCGAATCCCGGTTCTGCATCTCGCAGTTTATTCCAAGCTCACGGGTTCTTTCGCGCAGTGCGTCGACCGCAAGTTTTGATCTACGCCAAGCACGCTCGGCATCGTTACGACCGGTTTGTTGCGCAAGGTGATGCAAAGGTGTGTCAATTTCGAATTGCAGCAGTGCGGTGCTCGCGGGCGTTGAACCGGTCACTGGCTTTCGTCTGTCAAAAATGGCAACCGAATACCCGGCTTCACTCAAGCTGTCGGCCATGAGAGCACCACTGATGCCGGCGCCAACAATCGCGATATCTATTGTTATATCTTCAAGTAGCAGGTTGAACTCAACTCCTGCAGCCCGTCGGCCAAGCCAGATGGGCTGGCCGGTTCGCAAATTCCGATGCTGTGTTGTCATGAAGGGTCCCGGAGACGAGGCATTGATCGACCCGAACGGCCGAATGCGTTCTTTGGTTCCCTGCGCTACTAGCTCGGCAAAGTACTCTTGGCTGCCACACCGGCGATATAAACCTCGGCGATTGTTCTATCATCGCCCATGGTCTGCATCAGCATGAGTTCTTCCACCAGTGTTTCGACGGTTTCCATGCGAACGCGCATTGCGGCCGTGGCGCGTGCATTTAGAACGATGCAGTCAGCTTCCGCACCTGTCACGAACGAGCCGATAATACCCTCCAGCGCAAGAGCCCGCGCATTGCCTAGGGTCGCCTGGTAAAATGAGCGGAGTGGATGGTAGCGCTGGCCCTGGATATTGAGAATTTTATAGCCCTCATCCAGCGTTCTCAGCATGGAATAAGATGTGCCGCCGCCGATATCCGTCGCGATCGCGTTGCGAATGTTTGACGCCAGAATGCGCGCCAGATCGAACAATCCGCTGCCTATGAACAAATTTGACGTCGGGCAGAAAACTGCAATCGATCCGCTATTGGCAATCGTGCTCACTTCGGCATCGCTCAAATGGATGCAATGACCGAGCAGCGTCTTTGGCCCCAGCAGGCCATAATGTTCATATACATTCGTGTAATCCCTGCTCCACGGGAAGAGTTGAGCAACGAAGGCAATCTCTGCAGTGTTCTCGCAAAGATGCGTCTGCACATGCATATCCGGAAATTCGCGCACCAGCGTGCCGCTCATCTCGAGTTGCTCGTGTGAGGAGGTTGGTGCGAAACGCGGCGTGATCGCGTAGAGTTGACGCCCCTTGCCATGCCAGTCCGCGATAAGCGCCTTGCTGTCATCATAGCCCGATTGTGGCGTATCGAGCAGACCGGGCGGTGCATTGCGATCCATCATCACCTTACCGGCAATCATGCGCATGTTGCGCCGGTGCGCCTCCGTAAAGAATGAATGCACGGAGGCTTTGTGCACCGAGCAATATGCTGCTGCGGTCGTCGTACCGTGGCGGATCAACTCATCGAAAAACGCAGAGCCGATCTTTTCCGGATGGCCTTGATTGGAAAATTTCTGCTCTTCGACGAATGTATATTTGTCCAGCCACTCCATCAACGCACCGGCATAGGAACCGACCACCTGCATCTGCGGATAATGGATATGACAGTCGATGAAACCCGGCATGATCAGATGCGGATGATGGTCGATGACTTCGGCGTTGCGACCGTCTCCCGCCCGCAACGTTGCAAATTCATCCATTGCAACGATCTTGCCGTCGCGAATGAGAAGCCCGCCATCCTCGAGATATGTGAATGTTTCGGCGCTCGTCTCACCGTTCAACGGCTCATCATGGAATGTCAGAATACGGGCACGCAACAATAGTTCTGTCATGGTGTTGCTTTTCCGGCCATTGCACCCCGATACCACGCGACGATCAGCGCGCGCTCGCCATCGGTGATATGGGTCAGGTTGCCAGGCGGCATGGCATGGCTCGCTCCCGCCTGAATATAGATCTGGCTCGCATGGGTCGCGATCAATTCATCCGTATCGAGACGAATACCCTTTGGCGGCAGCATGATGCCCTCCCACGATGGCTCCGCTGCATGGCACATCGAACAACGTCCCATTACCGTGTCGCGAACTTGCTCGAAATCCTGCGCAGCCAGGAAAGGTTCAGCAGCGCGGGACACTTTCTCCTCGCCTGTCAGGATCTTGGGAACCGTCGACAACCATATGATAACGATAAACAAAATGGCACTGGCAAGCCATGTCCAATGCGGATTGCCTGTTCCTGCATGTCTTGAGTTGAAATAATGCCGGATGAGCACGCCGATGATGAATATCAGCGCGGCAATTATCCAGTTGAACTCAGTGGACGTCGCAAGCGGATAATGGTTCGACAGCATCAGGAAGATAACCGGGAGCGTCAGATAGTTGTTGTGTGTCGAGCGCTGCTTGGCCTGTTTGCCGAGCCTGGGGTCGGGTATCTTGCCCGCGATCAAATCGGCTACGACTTTTTTCTGGTTTGGGATGATCAGCAAGAACACGTTGCCGGTCATGATCGTCGCAGTGAATGCGCCAAGGTGCAGGAGTGCGGCACGTCCAGTAAACAGATGCGTATAACCCCATGCCATGAATACGATCACGCCATAGAGTATGAGCATCAGCAGGGTATCATTGGACTCGAGTGGAGACTTGCAGAGAAGGTCGTAGATCAACCAACCTACTGAAATCGACGCCAGCGAGATCAGGATAGCTACAGGCGTCGAAACATCGAGCACATTGCGATCGATCAGAAATAGATCGGCGCTGCCGTAGTAGACGATGCAGAGCAGCATGAACCCGGACAACCAGGTGAAGTAGGATTCCCATTTGAACCAGATGAGGTGCTCCGGCATATCAGGCGGCGCGATCATGTATTTCTGGATGTGGTAGAAACCTCCCCCATGAACCTGCCACTCCTCGCCATTAACACCTTGTGGGAGATTTGCGTGCCTCCGCAATCCAAGATCGAGCGCGATGAAATAGAAAGACGAACCTATCCAGGCGATTGCCGTGATCACATGCAGCCACCGCGCGGCGAAGCTCAGCCATTCCCAGAAGATCAGATAATCCATCGAGGCCCCATTTGAAATTTGAGGCTACAATGCTGTTCTTCACAGACCGACGCAACTGGCGAGACAAACGTGCGCTGAGATTCGGATCAGGGCGCGCCGAAAATGGTGAATTTCGAGAATCGGAGCGGAGTGAACTTTTGGGTTCATGAGCACCGGAGCGCAGAAAAGCGCCATTTGCAGGCCGTCTTGGCCCGAATCACGATGCAGCTATTGAGAATCGTGGAAGATGATGCCGAGCGTATGGCGTTTTCCGCTGCGCAAGCGGCTGACGCCGTGGCGCATATTCACGCAATAGTAGCCGCGCGTGCCCTTTACCGGACGCTGGCTGACCGGAAAAACCACGGCGTCACCCTGCCTTAGCGGCACGATCTCCGCACGCGACTGCATACGCGGCCGTTGTTCCGTCAGGACGAACTCGCCACCGGTGAAATCCTCACCGGGTTTCGACAATAGGAACGCCACCTGCAGCGGAAACACATGCTCGCCGTAGATATCCTGGTGCAGGCAATTGTAGTCGCCCTCGCCATATTCCAGCAGCAACGGTGTCGGACGACTCTGACCGGCGGCGTGGCACCGCTCGATGAATGCTTGATGCCTGTCCGGATACCGGACAGTGATGCCCATCAACTCATTCCAGCGATTGGCGATGCTGGCCAAGGGAGAATAGAGCGATTGGCGCAAATCGTTGATGACATCAGGCAAAGGATAGGCGAAATACTTGTACTCACCCCGGCCAAACCCGTGCCGCGCCATGACGATACGTTTGCGAAATTGCTTATCGTCCGGATAACCTCCGGCCAATCCTTCGCATTGTGCCTTCGACAAAACGGCCTTCAAAATGGCGCAGCCGAAATTGTCCAGTTCCGCTTCTATCGTATCCCATCGAATGGTCGATGTGCTGCTGATGGCGTCAGCCATGATGACCTCCATTTCGAACTAGGTCGTGAACTTATCTTCAGCAAAGTGGACAACTTGGCCATTTCGTTCCACCCGTTTCCTGCAAAACGACATATTTTCCAGCCATTGGTGGCGAAACGCGACGATTTTGAGTGACTCACGCTTTCAGACTTCATAAAGAGAGTCGCAGCGAGGCGCTTTGCGCCGCGACGTATTGATATTGGATGACAGGATGAGCGTTCACGGAAATAGCAAAAAAGGAAAGCGAAGCGCTGCTCCGCTCCTGATTTCTATTTTCTGGCTTGTATCCACGATCAGCGCCGCTCTGGGCACAGTGTATGTGACCGGTGCGGAGACCAATATTGCGGCAAAGGATGCCGGTACGCCAACGCGCAATGAAACGCGCTTGGCCCACGAAGCCAACAATCAGTCCACCCCCGTGCAGAGCCCAATGCGCGTCGCGGCACTTGAAGCTTTGCACCTGAAGATTAAAAGTGGCCTCGGATCCGATAGCCGCTCACTGGATGCTTTGGTGCCTCAAGGGCATGCGTTTGTTATTGCGAACGGGAAAAGCGTCATTTCGGTTCCGTCCGGAACGAGTCCGGCGCTAGACTGCAATTCTGTTTTCCACGCCCGCGCTCCGCCTCTGACCGCGGCCTGACATCACCGTTTCCAATAGGGAACGACGAAAACAAATCCGGCGGCCGCCAGGCAAACTCGTAGATCAGTTCTCGGCAGCGCGCCCGCACTCCATAACGGAATTTAAGATATGCGTACGTCGAGATGGGTCCTTTGGACCTACATTGCTATTATCCTGGTGGGTATTGTCCTCGCCCTTCCCAACGCTTTCACCAAGGCGCAGCTCGAAGCTATGCCAAGCTGGTTCCCCAAGAAGCAGGTCGCCCTGGGCCTCGATCTTCGCGGCGGTTCCTATCTCGTGCTCGAAGTAGACGCGGCAGCACTCAAGAAAGACCGTATTCGCTCAATTCTCGACGATACGCGCGGTCATCTGCGTACGGCGAAAATCCAGCCGCAATCTGTCCGTGTCGCGGGTGACAGCGTCATCGTAACCCTGGCGGATGCGACACAAAGCGACGCGGCCGTTGCAGCCCTGCGTGATCTGACCACGCAAGTCGCACAAGTCGGGTTTGCCGCACCTGTCAGTGACATCGATATCACCACAAACGGCAACCAGATACGCCTGACGCTGACCGAAGCCGGAATGAAGGACAAGCTGGACAATGCACTAACGCAAAGTCTGGAAATCGTCCGTCGTCGCGTCGATCAGGTCGGCGTTGCCGAACCTTCCATCCAGCGCGTCGGTTCCGATCGTATCGTCGTTCAGCTCCCCGGGTTACAGGATCCGAGCCAGCTGCGCGCCCTACTCGGCAGCACGGCCAAGATGACCTTCCACATGGTTGCGGATCGTAATTCCGGCGCTGCGCCGCCCACCGGCGTATCGATCTTGCCGGATGCGAAAGATCCCGCCATTACCTACCCGGTTGAAGACCGCGTGGCTCTCAGCGGTGAACGCCTGACCGATGCCCGCGCCGCCTTCGATCAGCAGACCAATCAGCCGATCATTTCATTCCGCTTCGATAATGTCGGCGCGCGCCAGTTTGCCGACATCACCAGCCAAAATGTAGGTCGCCCCTTTGCCATCGTGCTCGACGGCAAGGTTCTGACAGCTCCCGTTATCCAGGTCCCGATCACCGGCGGCTCCGGTCAGATCACTGGTAACTTCACGGTTCAGGATACGGTCACCACCGCTGCGTTGCTTCGCGCTGGCGCTTTGCCGGCGCCGCTGACCGTCATCGAAGAACGTACCGTGGGTCCGGACCTTGGTGGCGACGTCATCAAGATGGGCGTTCTCACGGGCCTCATCGGCTTCGCACTCGTGGTCGGCTTCATATTCGTTCTCTATAGCGGCTGGGGTCTGATTGCCAATCTGGCGCTCGCTCTCAACGTCATTCTTACATTCGGCATTTTGAGCCTGCTCGGCGCGACACTGACCCTCCCCGGCATCGCCGCCATCATCCTCGGTATCGGCTTTGCTGTTGATGCGAACATCCTCATCAACGAACGTATCCGTGAAGAAGCCCGCAAGGGTATCGGTGCGATGGCTGCTGTCGATCGCGGTTTCAAGCTCGCCTATTCAACGATCATCGACTCGCAAGCCACGCACCTTATCGCGACGTTTCTGCTCTTCCTCTTCGGCACCGGCCCGATTCGTGGCTTCGCCATAACCATGATCATCGGCGCACTCGTCTCAATGTTTACGGCAGTCACCGTCGTCCGTGTCATGATGACGGCGATCGTCCGCCGCCGGAAGATGAAGACAATCCGTATCGAACATCTCTTCAAGCTCGTACCGGAAAATACCAACATCTCGTTCATGAACGCGCGTTTCTTCGGTATCGGCGTTTCGATTTTTCTGTCGATCGCTTCGATCATCCTCTTCATCCATCCCGGCCTGAACTACGGTATCGACTTCAAGGGCGGTATCCAGGTCGAAGTCACGACCTCCAAACCCGCTGACCTGGCCATGATGCGTTCGACTCTTGAAGGCCTCGGTCTCGGTGAAGTCGCCCTCCAGCAGGCCGGCGGCGACAACAAGGTGCTTATCCGCGTCCAGCGTCAGGACGGCGGCGAAGAAGCGCAGACCGCGGCCGTCACTAAAGTCAGGGCTTCCGTCCAGCAGCTTGACCCTGGTGTGAAGATCGAGAGTTCGGAAGTCGTCGGGCCGAAGGTCAGCCAGGAACTGGCTCGGTCCGGCGTCCTCGCCGTTACCCTCGCCAGCCTTGCCATGCTGCTCTACATCTGGTGGCGGTTCGAATGGCACTTCGCCCTTGGTGCAATCGCCACGCTGATCCTCGACACCACGAAAACCGTTGGCTTCTTTGCGTTGATGGGGCTCGATTTCAACCTCACGGCCATCGCCGCTCTGTTGACGATCATCGGTTACTCGGTCAACGACAAGGTCGTGGTTTACGATCGAATGCGTGAGAATTTGCGCATCCACAAGAAGATGCCGCTGCGTCAGATTATCGATCTGAGTATCAACCAGACCTTGGCGCGTTGTATCTATACCTCGCTGACCGTCTTCCTTGCCATGCTTCCCATGGCAATCTGGGGCGGCAAGGCCGTGGAGAACTTTGCTCTGCCGATGCTTTTCGGCGTGGTCATTGCCACGAGTTCGTCGCTGTTCATCGCAGCGCCGATTCTCTTGCTGCTCGGAACTTGGTGGGAAAAGAACCATGCTTCGCGCATCGGCTCGGGCGAAAAGCCGGCCATCCAGAGCTGATCGGCTGCCAACGTAGCGTTCAACGCTAACTATTTGCGGCGCAGGGAAAAAATCGCGTTTCCTGCGCCGCAGAGCGGATGAAATCGGTTTGCAAGCCACCGGAGGTACGCAATACTGCTGCGACAGCACCTGTTCGCAGGACCCATTGATTTTAACCATTGATCATCTTACGAGGGAGACGCCGACATATGCCTCATGAAACGCCGCTGATTGCGACAATCGTCATAGGTCTGGTTTTGGCCTTTATTTTCGGTGCGATTGCCAATCGTCTGCGTATTCCTCCCCTTGTCGGTTATCTCGTAGCCGGGGTATTGGCCGGCTCGCATACCCCCGGTTTTGTCGCCGATCAGGAGCTGGCTTCCGAGCTCGCCGAGATCGGCGTCATTCTGCTTATGTTTGGCGTCGGCCTGCATTTTTCCTTGAAAGATCTGCTTTCGGTTCGTGCCATCGCGATTCCAGGCGCGATCGTGCAGATTTTGGCAGCGACTTTGCTTGGCGCGGGCCTTGCCTGGATTCTCGGCTGGAGCATGCAGGCGGGTTTTGTCTTCGGCCTCGCGCTCTCGGTAGCAAGTACCGTGGTTCTGCTGCGCGCCATGCAGGAACGGCGGCTGATCGAGACGGAACGGGGTCGTATTGCCGTCGGTTGGCTTATCGTTGAAGATCTTGCCATGGTTCTCGCACTGGTTCTGCTGCCAGCTATTGCCGGCGCCATCAACGGCGGTAGCGAAACGGGCGATATGGTTCGCGCCGCGAGCGATCCAATCGTCAGATATTTCGATCTTGGCATCGGCGGCGTCATCGCGCTGACACTTGGCAAGGTTGTAGCTTTCGTTGCAGTCATGCTCATCGTGGGGCGCAGGGTAATCCCCTGGACCCTGCATGCGATCGCACATACCGGATCACGCGAGCTTTTCCGCTTGGCTGTGCTGGCGATCGCATTGGGCGTCGCCTTCGGTGCGGCCAAGTTGTTCGGCGTGTCGCTGGCGCTCGGCGCGTTCTTCGCTGGCATGATCATGAGCGAATCCGAACTTAGCCACCGCGCAGCAGAAGAATCCCTGCCGTTGCGCGATGCTTTTGCGGTGCTGTTTTTCGTCTCGGTCGGCATGCTGTTCGACCCGATGACAATCGTCAATGATCCCTTGCCGCTGCTTGCAACGCTCGCAATTATCGTCGTTGGCAAGTCGCTCGCGGCATTTTTCATCGTTCGCGCCTTTGGCTATCCAACGGGCACTGCCCTGATCATTTCTGCAAGCCTGGCGCAGATCGGTGAATTCTCTTTCATTCTCGCCGAGCTTGGCGTCGGGTTGGGAATGTTGCCCGAGGAAGGCCGCGACCTCATCCTCGGTGGCGCCATCTTGTCGATACTTGTCAACCCATTGGTGTTCGCGGGGGTTACGTATCTTAAGCCGAGACTCGAAAAGCGCGTGCCAACCGAAGAACCCTCGACCGAAGATTTGGTAGCAATTGAAACACCCGATGTGGAAATTCGCCCGACCACACTTACCGACCATGCCGTTCTGGTGGGCTATGGCCGTGTCGGCAGTCTTGTTGGTGAGGCGCTTAAAGAAGTCGGCAAGCCGTTTCTCGTTATCGAGGACGCCGACAAAACCGTAGCGAAACTGCATGAGGAAAACATCGAAACGATCGTCGGCAACGCAGCCAATGGCGATATCCTCGCCGCCGCCAATCTTGCCCAGGCCCGTCAACTGATCATCGCCATCCCGAACGCTTTTGAAGCCGGCCAGATTGTGGTCAAGGCACGTGCCGCAAACCCGGTCATCAGCATTTTGGCGCGGGCTCACTCGGATGCGGAGGTCCAGCATCTGCAGGATCTCGGCGCAGACGCAGTTATCATGGGTGAACGTGAAATAGCGCGCGGAATCGTCGCCCACATCCTCGATCTTGAAGACCCCAAGCCGGAGAAATCGAACCGTATAGAAGCAACAAAAGCGGTATAGAGTCAGAAGAGGCGAACGGGAAAAAGCATGAAGTTGAAGGATTACGTATGGCCGGTTGTTGGGCTGGCCGCCGTCGGGATTTCCGTATGGCTCCTTTACAAGGAGCTGCGGAGCATCTCGTTGGATGACGTGATCCACAGCCTCTATGCCATTCCTGCACACCGCTGGATCCTGGCAGGCTTTGCATCCCTCGTCGCCTACGCCGCCTTGGCCGGCTATGATCGCATTGCGCTACTACACCTGCGCCGCAGGATTTCCTGGTTGTTCATCGCGCTCTGTTCGTTCACCACCTACGCACTTTCGCACAATATCGGCGCCTCGGTCCTCTCTGGAGCCGTGGTTCGCTATCGCGCCTATTCCTCGCAAGGTATGAGCGGCCCCGAAATTGCGCTGCTCATAGCGTTCTGTTCATTTACTTTCATTTTGGGCGTATTGACACTGAGCGCAGTCGTCCTGCTGATGGAGCCGCATCTCCTTCAGCGTTTCAACGCGGAACTGCCGCCTTCCCTGAGCTACGTGCTGGGTTTCGGTGCCTTGGCAATCGTGTTGCTCTATGTGTTCGGCAGTTGGCTGCATTTCAGGCCACTTCGCATCCGGCGCTTCACGCTCGAATATCCTCGTGTGCCGGTCGTCGCCCAGCAGCTGATCGTCGGGCCATTGGAGCTCATCGGTGCCGCCGCCATCATTTATTTTACGCTCCCTACAGAAGGTAATCCCGGCTTTCTCATTATTCTCGGGATATTTCTCGTGTCATTTTCCGCGGCGCTGATCTCCCATGCGCCCGGCGGCCTCGGCGTATTGGAACTGGTTTTCCTCACCGGTTTGCCCGATATGAATCAGGCCGACGTATTGGCCGCGCTGATTATTTTCCGCTTGTTCTACCTCTTGATTCCATTTGCCCTTTCGCTGCTTGTCGTCCTTTATTTTGAGCGCTCGCAGTTGCTGTTGCGCTGGTACAAGAAGGACAGCGATACCTGACGGGTCATTTTACGATAATCGCAATTCGCGCAGGGAATATTTTCCATTTCTGACCGAGTTTAGTGCGCTGTTCCTTCATGGATCAGCGTAGTCACCCTATTTTGAGGCCACATTACGAATTCTTCTCCAGGCAATGGCACAAAAGGAGTGGTGGCGCATGACGACATTGATCATTCCGGGATATCGCGGGTCCGAAAAAGGCCACTGGCAACAGCAATGGCTGCTGGAGGATGAAACGGCGCGCCTTGTCGAACAGGACGATTGGGACAATCCAGTCCTATGTCAATGGCTTCACGTTCTTGAAGCAAGCCTTGCCGAAACACCCGGCGCGGTCCTGGTCGCGCATAGTCTCGGCTGCATACTCGTTGCGCATCTCGCCAGCCGTCCATCAGCAGCGCATATCGCCGGTGCGGTTCTGGTTGCGCCAGCCGACGCTGAACGTATGGCCGTTCAGGATTCAAAGTTTCGCAGCTTTGCACCCCTGCCACGCCACAAGCTCGGCTTCCCGTCAATTGTCGTCGCCAGCCGCAACGATCCCTACATGTCGTTCAACAAGGCAGAAGCTCTGGCCAATGTTTGGGGTTCAGGCTTTGTCGATATGAAAAATGCCGGACACATCAACATTGAAAGCGGCTTCGGCTCATGGCCGGAAGCGCATATTCTAGCGGATTCAATGCGCAGACCGCAGCAGGATTTTCGCGCCCAGCAAGCGGCTTGATGCCCTAACTCACCTGCTTGCGTTCAAGCAAATACTTGAGGACCAGCGTCACGACGGCGATCAAAGCCAGTGTCGATGAGGCAGCAAATGCCCCTGTAACGTTATAATCATTGAATAAAAGTTCGATCTGCAGTGGCAACGTGTTGGTCTGACCACGAATGGCGCCTGAAACAACGGAAACAGCGCCGAATTCGCCCATGACGCGAGCATTACAGAGCACCGCGCCGTAGAGCAGCGCCCAGCGGACATTTGGCAACGTGACATAGAAAAAGGTCTGTAGCCCAGTCGCGCCAAGGGTGATCGCGGCTTCCTCGTCCTCGCTACCCTGCGCCTGCATCAACGGAATAAGCTCACGTGCCACGAACGGGCTCGTTACGAACAGGCTCACAAGAAATATCGCAGGAACTGTGAACATGATCTTGATGTCGTAACTCTCAAGCAACGGCCCAAGAAGGCCTTGGCTCCCGTAGAGAAACAGGTAGGTCACACCGGCGACGATCGGCGATACCGAAAACGGTATCTCGATCAGGGTAATCAGCAACCGCCGCCCAGGAAAACGAAACCGCGTCACCAGCCACGCCACACATATCCCGAAGATCATATTGATGGGCACAACGACGATCGCCGTGAGAACCGTCAACCAGACAGCGTGTAGTGTCGCGGGTTGCAGGATCTGGGTGAAATAGACGGCGATACCCTCTCGGAAAGCATAGGTGAAAATCACCGCCATAGGCACGCCGATGAAAAGGATCGAAAGGAAGACCGCCGACGCGATCAGCAAACACTGCGACAGTCGTGATGGCTTGGTGCCATGCCTTCGCGACGGCTGTCCTATAGCCGCTGGTGAAACGAGACTAGTTGCGGTCTGCATAACGCAACTGCCAGGCCTGAATTGAGTTGGTGACGAACAGCATGACGAACGCAGTGGCCAGCATCACCGTCGCCAGCGCAGCGGCTGCCGGGTAGTCGTATTCATCAAGGCGAATGAATACGAGGAGAGACATGACCTCCGTCTCGAACGGCAAATTTCCCGAGATGAAGACTATGGCGCCAAACTCTCCAAGGCTTCGCGCAAAAGAAAGGCTGCATCCTGCAATGAATGCCGGAAAAATCGCCGGCCATATGATCCTGGCAAATATTTGCCAGTTGGTGGCGCCCAATGATCGTGCCGCCTCTTCGACATCGACAGCAACGTCTTCCAACACCGGCTGCACCGTCCGGACAACAAAAGGAATGCTGGTAAACATCATCGCAAGGGCGATGCCGAGCGGCGCATATGCAACTTTTATTCCCAACGGCTCCAGATATTGGCCAAACCAGCCATTCGAGGAAAACACCGTCACCAACGCAAGCCCGGCAACTGCAGTCGGCAACGCGAAAGGCAGATCGACCACCGCATCGAGAAGGCGTCGCCCCGGAAACTCATAACGAACCAGAACCCATGCCAGCAGGACACCGAAAATCGCGTTGAGCACTGTCGCAAGTGCCGCTGCACCGATCGTAATGCGATACGTCGCAAGCGCGCGCTCGGAGGATACGATGCTCCAAAAATCGGCCCAACCAAGGTTGACGGATTTATACAGCATGGCCAAAAGCGGCAGCGCAACGATAATGACGAAATAAAGCAGGGTCACACCAAGCGTGAGACCGAAACCCGGCAATATTCCTCGCTGACTGGAC
Organism: Candidatus Phyllobacterium onerii; assembly: GCF_028331445.1. GTDB lineage: Bacteria > Pseudomonadota > Alphaproteobacteria > Rhizobiales > Rhizobiaceae > Phyllobacterium > Phyllobacterium onerii. The sequence goes on from NZ_JAQMHX010000003.1 coordinate 162,254, forward strand.
CTTGAAAACATGAGCAGTTTCTAGCCTATATTCGGATGAACGCAAGCGTTGGTTGAATAGAAAGCAGTGCGGCTCTGAACCGCACTGCTTTGCCAAACATCGGGTAAGGTCAGCGCTTGGTGAACACCTTGTCGAGCGTTCCGCCCTCGGAGAATTGGTCCTTGGTCACTTTTGCCCAACCGCCAAAGACATCTTCGACAGTCAGCAGGCGCGTTTCCGGAAATTGCGATGCATATTTCGCCTTCACCGTCTCGTCGTTCACACGGTTGTAATTCTGCGCGAGAATATTTTGCCCCTCCGGCGAATAGAGGAACTTCAGATAACTCTCCGCGATCGCGCGCGAGCCGCGTTTATCCACGACCTTGTCGACCACAGTGACCGGAAACTCGGCAAGCAAGCTCACCGGTGGGACAACCGCTTCGTACTTGTCCTCGCCGAGTTGCTTGCGCGTCCCGAGAACTTCTGCCTCGAAGGTGATCAGCACATCGCCAATACCGCGCTCGGCAAAAGTCGTCGTTGATCCACGGCCACCTGTGTCGAACACCGGCACGTTTGACAGCAGCTTCTTCACGAATTCTTGCGCTTTGGCGTCGTCCTTGTTGAATTTTTCAAGCGCAAAGGCATAGGCCGCCAGATAGGTGTAGCGCGCATTGCCCGACGTCTTGGGGTTCGGAAATACCACCTTCACATCATCGCGAACCAGATCATCCCAGTTCTTGATATTCTTCGGGTTTCCGGCCCGCACGAGAAACGCCGGCAAGGAATAGTACGGCGAAGAGTTGTTCGGCAGACGCGACTGCCAGTCAGCGGGAATGAAGTTACCCTTGTCATGCAGAACCTGAACATCTGTCACCTGGTTAAAAGTGACTACATCGGCTTCAAGACCTTCGAGGATCGAGCGAGCCTGCTTGGAAGAACCAGCATGTGATTGGTTGACCGTGATATCTTTGCCAGATTGCTGTTTGTATTCGGCAGTGAAGGCCTTGTCGATCTGCTCATAAAGTTCACGGGAGATATCATAGGAAACATTAAGTATTTCAGTGGGTTCGTCTGTGGCCTTGACCGGCGTCAAACTCATACTGAGGGCCAGAGCAGCATATACCAACAATCTTTTCATCGAATTCTCCCACAGCCTCGCCGGCACAAAGGCACCGGACATTTTTTGCGAGATTGACCGGAAAACCATCGATGCGGAAGAATTTATTTTCCAATATAGCCGAGCTAATTGAAATCAAATACTGCAAACCGACCTGAACAGAGCTGGCCGGTCAACTGCGGCCGTGCTCAGAAGGCAAGCTGGTGGAATTGTCACCAGAATCCGCGATGTTGCCAGCACCAGAGGAAATCCTCCTCGGTCCAGTTGCGGTTTTTCTTGGCCGCCGCTTCTTCGCGATCTCGCTGCTTGGAATCGCCGGCATTCCGGTCGAGAGTTTCAGCTGTAAAAACGTCCCGCCACAGGCGTTCCGCCCGGTTAAATATGCCTGATACTTCACTGTACATTGCGACCTCCATGAAACAATCTGGTTGCAGAGTGCAGTTGCCTTTAGGTCAACCGATACCCCAATGATGACGGCTTGAAATCATTTGTCAATAATCTCTACCTTTTTAATCGTGTATTGGATTCACCCACTCCGCCGCTCCGTCCGAAATGAATTCTTAATGAATTATTATTTTTCAGCGCCTTACACACCATTTTTAAGACATTTCTCGGCCGTAAAAAAACTTAGTTTTTAACATTTTTGGGCTAGAAAATGTAGTGCAAGGGACTATGACTGCGTCACACCGGTAGTCAGGCAAAAATGAAATGATATCGCAAAAGGCCAAATATGCTCTGCGGGCGCTTGTCGTTCTGGCCAGGGCAGACGCCGAGAAATCTCTCTTCATCTCGGATATCGCGGAAGAACAGAATATCCCGAAGAAATTTCTCGAACAGATACTGCTCGATCTGAAACATCAGGGTATCGTCATGAGCCGTCGCGGCAAGATGGGCGGGTATCTGCTGCTGAAGCCAGCTGAAGAAATTACGTTCGGCGAAGTGCTGCGCCTCATTGATGGCCCGATTGCTCCCCTGCCCTGTTTGAGCAAGATCGCCTATCGCCGCTGCGAGGATTGCCAGGACGAAGCGACATGCGAAATACGCCACGTCTTCAATGAAGTCGCCAATGTCACCCGTGCGGTCCTGGACAAGACGACAATCGCCGATTGCCTCGTATATGGCGGCAATGCCAAGGTGGCTGAACTGCTCGACAGCTGAGAGCCTTAGGCTATCATGTAAAAACCGCCCTGCCGATTACCGGCGTTGACGGCACGGCAACGTCGCGAGGTTCGAGCATACCTGCTTGAAAAGCCGCATGCCCCGCATCGACTGCCTTGGCGAAAGCCCTGGCCATCGCCACCGGATCGCCGGCCTTCGCCACGGCGGTGTTCAGCAGAATGGCATCAAATCCGAGTTCCATGACTGTCGCGGCATGGGATGGCCGCCCGAGGCCCGCATCGATGATCAGCGGAATGTCGGGGAAATTGCCCCGCAATGAACGCAGTGCGTGCAAATTCAGCGGTCCGAGACCCGAGCCGATCGGCGCGCACCATGGCATCAAAACCTCGCAACCCACCTCCAGCAGACGCTCGGCGACGATCAGATCATCTGTCGTATAGGGGAACACCTTGAAGCCGTCATCGGATAATATCCGGGCAGCCTCGACCAGTGCAAAGACATCCGGCTGCAACGTATCATGATTGCCAATGACTTCGAGCTTGATCCAGTCGGTCGCAAAAACATCCCTTGCCATCTGTGCCGTGAGCACAGCTTCTTTCACCGTATGACATCCCGCCGTATTCGGCAGTACGTATGTTCCAAGCGACCGGATGAGCGACCAGAACTTGTCACCGGATTTGCCGCCTGCCATTTCCCGCCGCAGCGAGACGGTGACGATTTCCGTGCCGGACGCCTTGATTGCATCCATAAGGATGGCGGGCGAAGGATACTGCGCTGTTCCCAGCAAAACCCGCGACGAAAGTTCGGTACTATAAAGTTTCAGCATGCTCATCCTCCTTGCCGCGGTGTAAGGATCTCGACTTTGTCGCCCTCGTTCAGACGGCAGGCTTGACGTTCCGGTGACCGCACGAGTTCCCCGTTTAATGCCGTCGCCAGCCATTCGCCGTCGAACTCCAGTTCGGCAAGCAAAGCATCGAGCGATTGCGCAACGACATCATGCGGTTGTCCATTGACGAGCAGTTTCATCGTGTTGCTCTCCTTTCATTCAAAACCATGTCCGCCACCAGCATGGCCATCGCGGGGGCAAGCAGGAAACCGTGTCTGTAAAGCCCGTTGATGCTGATGGTTTTACCCTCGCGGACGACACGGGGCAGATTGTCCGGATAGGCGGGGCGAATGCCCACCCCTGTTTCGACAATCTCGGCCTCACCGAAGGCGGGGTGCAGGCTATAGGCCGCGTTCAGCAATTCCATCATCGAGCGCACGGTGATCGGACCAGCCGAGTCACTTTCGAGCATTGTTGCGCCCACCATGAACGTATGATCCGCCCTCGGCACGACATAGATAGGAAAGCGCGGATGGACGAGCCTGACAGGACGTGACAGGGCGATATCGATGGTCCGCACGATCAGCATTTCACCGCGCACGCCGCGTATCGTTTGATCGTCGCGGGAATAGCCGGTGCACTGAACGGTCCAATCAAAACCAGCTGTCGCGGTCCGCACTGGATCAGTTTCGAATGCGACACCGGCCGCCGCCAGTTTCGCCGCAAGACTGATCAACACATGTCGCGGATCAAGGTGTGCTTCATCCTTGAAAAACAGGCCCTTGCGGAAGCGTCCGGCAAGGTCAGGCTCCAGCGTTGCAACAGTATCCTCGTTAGCCCACTCGAACTCTGAAGTTCGCGAGCCGAACCGTTCAAGCTCCCTGACGTCACGGACAGGCGCCAAAACCAGTGTACCATTGTGTGTCACGGAGCCGGGCAGCGCCGCTTTCCACCAATCAGCGGCACCAAGCCCGAGCTCGACAACTGCCTGCTCAGCGCTTTCCCGCTCGCAATAGGGCGCAAGCATTCCCCCTGCAAACCAGGATGCCGCCGCGCGGCTGCCCGGTTGCGGATCGAGCAGTGTCACGCGCGCGCCGCGTGACGTCAATTCGTGGGCGACCGACAATCCGGCCACGCCGGCGCCCTTTACAAGAACGTTCATTCTCTCAGGCGCCTTTGTTCAACGGCATATAGAGATCGCCGCCCTCGCGAAATTTCTCCGCCATGGCAGCCATGCCTTCCTTTTGCGCCTCGGCACGGATGTCGTGCGAGATCCGCATGGAGCAGAATTTCGGCCCGCACATCGAGCAGAAATGCGCCACCTTATGCGCTTCCTTCGGCAGGGTTTCATCGTGGTAGAGCCGCGCCGTTTCCGGGTCGAGCGACAGATTGAACTGATCCTCCCAGCGAAACTCGAAACGCGCCCGTGACAACGCGTCATCGCGCAGTTGAGCCGCGGGATGCCCCTTGGCAAGGTCAGCAGCGTGAGCGGCAATCTTGTAAGTGATCACGCCGACTTTCACGTCGTCGCGGTTCGGCAGACCAAGGTGCTCTTTCGGCGTCACATAGCAAAGCATCGCCGTTCCAAACCAGCCGATCATCGCTGCACCGATGCCGGACGTGATGTGATCATAACCGGGTGCTATATCGGTTGTGAGCGGTCCGAGCGTATAGAATGGCGCCTCGCCGCAAACTGCGAGCTGCTTGTCCATGTTTTCCTTGATCTTGTGCATCGGCACATGGCCAGGGCCCTCGATCATCACCTGGCAATCCTTGGCCCAGGCAATTTGCGTCAGTTCACCCAAGGTTTCGAGTTCGGCAAACTGCGCAGCATCGTTGGCATCGGCAATAGAGCCGGGGCGCAAACCATCCCCCAGCGAAAAGCTCACATCGTAGGCGCGGCAGATATCGCAGATTTCCTCGAAATGCTCATAGAGGAAACTTTCGCGATGGTGGTGCAGGCACCACTTTGCCATGATCGAACCGCCGCGCGAGACGATGCCCGTGACGCGGTTCACCGTCAGCGGAATATAGTGCAGCCGCACACCGGCATGGATCGTGAAATAATCCACCCCCTGCTCCGCCTGTTCGATCAGCGTGTCGCGATAAACCTCCCATGTGAGGTTCTCCGCAATGCCATCGACCTTTTCCAGCGCCTGATAAAGCGGCACCGTGCCGATCGGCACCGGCGAATTCCGGATGATCCACTCGCGTATATTGTGAATGTTGCGCCCGGTGGAGAGATCCATCACCGTGTCCGCGCCCCAGCGCGTAGCCCAGACCATCTTTTCCACTTCTTCGGCCATGGAAGACGTCACTGCGGAATTACCGATATTGGCGTTGATCTTGACCAGAAAGTTGCGCCCGATGATCATCGGCTCAAGCTCGGGATGATTGATATTGGCAGGAATGATCGCGCGGCCCCGCGCTATCTCTTCGCGGACGAAGTCCGGTGTCACGTGATCGGGGATTGATGCACCGAACGATTCCCCATCTCGCACCGCACCATTCTTCGCACTCTCCCGGCCCAGATTTTCGCGGATCGCGACATACTCCATTTCCCGCGTGATGATACCTGCGCGTGCGTAAGCGAGCTGGGTAACGGCCTTGCCGTCCTTTGCCTTCAACGGATTGTTGCGGATAGGAAATTCCGGCGTCAGCCGTTCGCCCGTGGCGAAGCCATTATCCGCCGGGATGACGCGGCGGCCGTCATAGGAATGGACGTCATTCTGCGCGGCGAGCCAGCTTTCGCGGACACGCGGGGTGCCCTTGGCGATATCGATTTCTGCTGACGGATCGCTATAAGGACCTGAGGAATCATAAACCGCAACGTTGGGCTCGCCGGCAGTCGGGTGAACCGCGATTTCGCGCATGGGTACGCGGATGTCGGGGTGGAAATGTCCGGTTTTGTATACTTTGGTCGATGCAGGGAGTGGTCCGGTCGAAACGGTCGGAGTGCTTGAAATAGTTGGAGTAAAAACGGTCATCGTCAGGTTCCTTTGCCCGCTCATGACCCCAAAAAGTGCTTCCTTTTTGGATAAGGATCATGAGCCATTAAAAGTGTTGCTGCGACCTTTGTGCGTCCATCCAAGTGGACGCATGGCGCAGCAAGTGCGTGGAAACCCAGTTCTGTGCCGGAAGGATGAAAGGAGTTCGCGAGTCTGAATAGAGACCGAGTGCCAAGACACTCTACGCGAAGACTTTTGCACCGTCCCTACGCCAGTATGAACTGGATCAGGTTCAACGGGTCACTGCGCTGCAAAAGCCAGCAGTATCTCAGCCCCTTGTCGGGACTCCCCTGGTGAATGTGTTTATGTGACCCGCTGTTGAAGCAGTTGTCAAGCAGGTCGATCTCCAGACAAACGAAAACCCGCTACGGCCTGGACCATGCGGGTTCTGTCGCGTTTATTTATAACCGGATGACCGGTCACAAAATTATCGGTTGTTGTAATCGCTACCATTGTTGCCGGCTGGACGGGCAACGCGTTCCTTTTTCTTCGGACCCGGCAACAGGCCTTCGCGCTGAGCCTGCTTGCGTGCAGCCTTGCGGGCACGGCTAACGGCTTCTGCTTTTTCACGGACACGGCGCTCGGATGGCTTTTCGAAAGCCTGGCGCGCCTTCATTTCGCGGAAGAGACCTTCCCGCTGCATCTTCTTCTTCAGGACCCGAAGGGCCTGTTCAACATTGTTATCACGGACGAGAACTTGCAATCGTTTTCCTTACCCATGCTTGTCTCGCCTTGCGGAAGGAAATGAACCACAATCAGACAAGCGTTTGAAGAATTGCCCCTACGGCAATCCGGAGAAGCGCGGACTTTATTCATTTCCGCGCCAAAAATCCAGTGCACTCAAGCAATTTACTTGAGTATTCCTGCCACGACGCCAACTATTCTGGTCAGGGGGCCGGGATAATTCTGTGTGCCGTCCATCTCTGTTGATTCAGTCTGACTATGCAGAACCAGAGAAGATTCTAGGGCGTGATGAGATTCGCGATCATGACGAGTCGAAAACGGTAGTTTTCGAGAACCGGAGCGGAGCGTACTTGAAGTACGCGAGCACTGGATCGCAGAATGCCGTTTGCAGACCGTCATGGCGTGAATATCAACACATCCTAGATCGCGGCGGTGATGATGATCTCGACCTTGTATTCCGGCGTTGCAAGCTTGGCTTCGCCCGTTGCGCGTGCCGGAGTGTTTGCCGGATCGACCCAAGCATCCCACGCAGCATTCATCTCGCCGAAATCCTTCATGTCATCGAGCCAGATGATGGCCTGCAACAGCTTGGATTTGTCGGTGCCGGCCTCCTTGAGCAAGCGGTCGATCGAAGCCAGGACATCCTTGGTCTGCTCTGTCACGCTCTTGCCTGGGCTGCCGACCTGACCGGCGAGATAGACCGTGTTGCCATGGATTACGACCTGGCTCATGCGTGGACCAACTTCAATACGGCGAATGCTCATGGAAATCTCCTCTAACGATTTGCTGGCAATTTAATGCTTGCCTTGCATCCATGAAAAAGGGCCGATGTGGCCCTGTTTTCAAAGGATAGTAGCGTGGTTGCAGATCTTGCCTTTGACCCGCTGATTGAGCACTACGATTATTTTAACATCGTAGCGCTTTGATTTTGAATGATTTTCTGCCCATAACGGCGTGCAACATTAGCAGCGAACGTCAATAACAGTCGATTCGGCGACACACTATTTGCCACATACCGTAGAGTCAAATTTCATGTCTAGACCGTTCGAGAGGTTGTATAAATAAGTGCTCCGTTCGCTTATCATTGCCAAATGGATCACCGTACTGTCATTGCATCCTTGACATCGGAGCAGCGCAATCGTCTGACCGCCAAATCAGACCTCGCGGGCCTTCTTCAACTCGCCGTCCATTGGGGCTCAATCATTCTTCTTGGATGGTTGATTGCCATAGGGGCGCCGCTCTGGCCGCTCTTGATGATCCCGCAGGGCATTCTGATCGTGTTCTTGTTCACCCTTCTACACGAGTCCGTCCACCGCACGCCATTCAGGACGCAGTGGTTGAACGACTGCGTCGCGCGCGCATGCAGCGTCCTGCTTGTACTGCCCTCGGACTGGTTTCGCTACTTTCATCTGGCCCACCACCGCTTCACTCAGGATCCCGAGAACGATCCTGAGCTGATGTCCCCCAAGCCAGAAACCATGCGGCAATACCTCGTGCACCTGTCCGGCATTCCTGTCTGGTGGGGCCACATCAAGACGCTTGTGATAAACGCTTCGGGGTATTGCAGCGATACATTCGTGCCGGCAAAAGGTCACCGGAAGGTCCGCAGCGAGGCACAGACAATGATTGCGGTCTATGCCTTGATGATCGCTGTCTCCGTTTACCTGCAGACGGCAGTCCTTGTGTATATATGGGTCCTGCCGGCGATATTGGGACAACCTTTCCTGCGCATCTATCTTCTGGCCGAACATGGCCGCTGCCCCTATGTCGCCAACATGCTCGAGAACAGCAGGACAACCACCACGACTTGGCTGGTGCGCAAACTTGCATGGAACATGCCTTATCATGCCGAGCACCATGCTTATCCGACTGTTCCTTTTTACCGCCTGCCGGAGTTCCATGCGTTGATCGAGACTGAACTCAAGCAGACCGAGAATGGCTACGTCCGGTTCCACGCCAAATACATTGAGCAGATTCGTTAAACGATCAGCTCGACGTGCATCATCAAAAGGAGTCCATATGACTAGTGCTTTTCCGGAGATCTATCTCGTTCGCCATGGAGAAACAGAATGGAGTGCCTCCGGCAAGCACACAGGACGTACGGACATACCACTGACGCCCGCTGGGGAAGAGGCCGCGCGCCATATCGCTGCCCGTCTGTCGGGCCTGACTTTCTCCGCTGTGTGGTCAAGTCCATCACAACGTGCTTCCAAAACGTGCGCGCTTGCAGGATTTGGCTCAGCTGTGACGAAAGCCGAATTGGCGGAATGGGACTACGGCGCATATGAGGGATTGACGACGAAGCAGATCCTTGCCGAACGCCCCGGATGGCGTCTGTTTCGAGATGGCTGTCCGCGGGGTGAACTGACATCGGATGTGGGCGCACGGGCGGATTTGATTGTTGGCAAGCTCCGCCAAACCGATGGCACGATTGTCATATTCTCGAGCTCTCATTTCTTGAGAGTCCTTGCGGCACGCTGGCTCGGATTACAACCTGAAGCCGGTGGACTCTTCGTCCTCGATACGGCGAGCATAAGTATCCTCGGCTACGAACACGACCTCACTGAACCCGTCATAAGAAGGTGGAATCAAAAGTGACTTGATTCCACTGATTGAAGGGATTCCGGCGCCGCGCCTTCTCATGCAGATATATCCATTGAAATGCCCATGATCATCTGATTACGTGACAAGGCGGCTGGACTTTTGGGGGAACCATGCCTTTTTCTCGAACGGAAGAACTGACCTATTCGTCGGCTGATTGGCAGATAATGGAGCATGCCTTTTCGCAAGCTTCAGCGCTGCTGAAGAGGTCACCAAAGACAGATCCGCGTGCCAACCGCCTGGCACGAAACGTCATGATGTTTTTTGACCGGGGCATGCGCGATCCAGATCTCATTGCAGCCGTCGCCGCCAACCGGGAAATCAGCCTCGAATTCAGGGACATCACCGAGGACAGCTCCAGACCAACAATGCGCGAAAGGGTGACCGCCGGACAGATTGCGGCGGCCTTGAGCGAGAACGACGGCAATTCCGGAAAAGAGGACGACCAACCGGAAAGTGTCAAGTAAATGGCCAGACCTGCAGCCACATGCGGGAACAAACCCACGCTCATTTGGATCGTCGTTTGGTTGCCACTATAATGAGATCACCGCCGCAAATGAACGATAATGCCGATGTTCTCGATGCTGCCGTCGTTGGCGCTGGCTGGGCTGGCCTTGGAGTCAGTTATTGGCTGGCACGAAAGGGCCTGCGTCACACCGTTCTGGAGCGGGGTCACATAGGTGAGACCTGGCGTACGCAGCGGTGGGATGCCTTCCACATGAATTCGCCCAACGTGCAGACCGTCATGCCCGGCGACCGCTACGAGGGCAAGGATCCAGAAGGTGTCCTCACGCGCGACCGGTTCGTCGCTCTCCTTGAGGACTTTGCCGGGAGAAATGGGCTGCCAGTAGAAACGGATACTGCAGTGAGCGAACTCGTGCAGGAGAATGGCACCTATCGGCTGAATACCTCGCACGGCGCGCTTCGAGCACGCAACGTGATCCTCGCAAGTGGCAACTTGAATCGTGCAGTACGCCCGGTCTCGTCAGATGCGTTGCCGCCTGACATTCACCAGATCGACGCTTCGGGCTATCGCTGTGCTGCCGATCTTCCCGGGGGGCGGTGTTGGTTGTCGGAAGCGGTCAATCAGGCGCGCAGATCGCGGAGGAACTGGGGCAAGCGGGCCGAACGGTCTTCCTCGCGACCAGCCGCGTCGGGCGGCTCCCAAGGCGTTATCGCGGGCGCGACATCATGATCTGGCTTGAGGAAAGCGGATTTCTCGACGTGCGGCGAGAGGAGGTCATTCGGCTTGCCGGTCGCATCCCGGCGCGTGGTGTGCTCGGGTCGGAGCACACGATAAGCCTTCAGTCGCTCGGCGCCCAAGGTATCGTGCTTCTTGGGCGATTGACCGGCGTTGCGGATGGCGGCCGCCTCTCGTTCGCAGACGATGCCGAAGCAAATGTTCGCTTTGGGGACGAAGCCTCCAACAATGCCAAACGCTGTATTGATGATTATATCAGCCGAGCCGGCATTGATGCACCTATTTCGGACACCGACCCGGCGGAGACTGTCGCCTGGCGTCAGCCGGATCCCGCCGTCCGTTCGCTCGATCTTTCCCTGTCCGGCGTCACGAGCGTGGTGTGGTGCACGGGCTTCAAGGGCGATTTCAGTTATGTGAAACTTCCCGGTGCGCTCGACGCTGCCGGACAGCCCGTTCACACGGATGGCGTGGGCGTCCTTCCCGGTCTCTACTTCGCCGGGCTGGATTTCGCCTCCACACGCAAATCGGGCATCATATTGGCGATTGCCGAGGAAGCACCTCGCCTTGTCGAACACATCGTCGCCACGCGACAGCCTGCAGCAACTATTGAGTGATGTTCTAACCTGCCTTGGTGACCGTCGGGATTTGCCTCAGATATTGGTGTATGGCCTGAACAACCACAGATCCCTCGCCCACACCGGATGCAACGCGTTTGACAGAGCCCGCTCGGACGTCGCCCACGGCGAATATACCAGAAGCTGAAGTCTCGAATGGCGATCCGCTCGAAACCACACCGGCCATGATACCGGTCTCGATGAAACCGGACTTGTCCAGTTTGATGCAGCCGTCCAGCCACTCCGTGTTCGGGGCAGCACCAATCATCATGAAGATATTCGAAATAGACCGGGTCTCATTCACTCCCGTCGATCGATTTGTCCACGTTACCTTGTTTAAGTATCGATCGCCGTCGATTGCAGAAATTTCGGTATAGGGATGCAACGAGATCTTGTGTGATTTTTCGATGCGTCGGACAAGATAGTCAGACATCGTCTCCTTCAAACTTGGACCCCGGACCAGAATGTGCAAATGCTTGACTGAATGAGACAGGAACATCGCCGCTTGTCCTGCTGAATTGCCGCCACCAACGACAATGACTTCCTGTTCCTGGCAAAGCTGTGCTTCCATGGCCGTCGCCGCATAGTGAATGCCCTGACCCTCGAAACGTTCGTAATTCAACAGCTCCGGCTTGCGGTAACGGGCTCCGGTGGCGACAACAATCGCTCGGGCCGAAACAGTCTGCCCGTCGTCGAGCACAACCCGATAGGGCAGCTTGCCGCAATCGATGGAGACGGCCATACGCGAGATGGCGAGACGCGCCCCGAACTTCTGTGCCTGAACCTGAGCACGACCGGCCAATGCCTGTCCCGATATTCCCGTTGGAAATCCCAGATAGTTTTCGATCTTCGAACTCGTACCGGCTTGCCCGCCGGGCGCTACCCCTTCGATAACGATCGTCTTTAGTCCTTCGGATGCGGCATAGACCGCGGATGCGAGACCTGCAGGGCCGGCGCCAACAACCAGCACATCATAGACATCGTTCGGGTCGATGCGTTCCGTCAGCCCTAAAACGTCAGCGAGTTGGCCTGTCGTCGGATTTTGCAGGACGGCTTTTCCTGGAGGAACAATGACGGGTAGCGACAGCGAGCAAATCTTGAGCGCCGTGACCATTTCCTTTGCATGCGGATCAACATCAGAGTCCACCAGCCTGTGCGGATAGCTGTTGCGCGTGAGAAATCGTTGCAACCTCAATGTGTCCGCTGCGTGGCTCGGCCCTATCAGGACAACGCCAGCCTGACCGTGCTTGATAAACCCGACGCGGCGAAGGATCAGCGCTCGTGTGATGATTTCACCGATATCAGGCTCGGCCGACATCATCCGCAGGAATGAACTGCGCTCAACGCGCACAAGCTGCGAATCCTCGCCCGCCCGAGCCGAGACAAGATTCTCGCGACTGTTGAACAGATCGAGTTCCCCGGTGAACTCCCGTTCTCCCTGCACGTTCAGAACCCTTGGTACACCGTCGTCGCCGAGATCGAGTATTTCGATCGAGCCTGACTTTATCAAAAAGAAATCAGTCTGACGTTCGCCCCGGCTGTACAAAATAGTGCCTTTGGCCACCTCGAAGTCAAACCCAAACGACGAAACGCGGTCCACCATGTCTTCGTCGAGACGCGGGAAGGTCTGGGCTCTGCGCGCGTAGGGATCGCTCGCGTCGGATGAAATGTCTCCGCTGAATTCTATCTGACTCATAACGGTACACTCTCGCTGATTTGCTATTTGCCAAGATGGCTGACGGGCATTATGGCCGTTTTCTTCTGCAGGGCAACGCAGCGCAGTGTTGTTTGGTGTCCGGATTCTCAGCCTGCAAACCGCGGCTCGGGTATACCTTTGATGCCAAGCCCTGTGATCGCGAAAAGGCTGCCGCGCAAGACGCCATCTCCCGGAAATCTTGGCAAGGGCGGCTTTGCCATAGATGTCACGTAGATGATGTCCAGATCCGGGCCGCCGAACATGATGCTCGTGACCTTTTTCACCGGCATATCGATGACGCGGTCCACGGTGCCATCGGGCCGATAGCGGACAACTTTGCCATCATAGACCTGAGCGTTCCAAAGACAGCCTTCCGCATCGACCGTCGAGCCATCGGCGGCACCACCTCTCGATGTGTCGATCTTGGTAAAGGTCCGGCGATTGGACACGTTTCCCGTCGTCTGGTCATAGTCATAAACCCATATCTCGCCCGACCACGAATCCGCAAAATAGAACAGGCTTCCATCGGGGCTCCAGCATGGACCGTTCGAAACGATGATACCATCGTCGAGCTTGTGCACGCTGAGGTCGGGATCGACACGGTAGAGCGCGCCGTTCGGACCGCTTTCCATCGTGTCCATGGAACCGGCGATAAACCTCCCCTGCTTATCGACCTTGCCGTCATTGATACGGTTTTCCAACTTATCCGGTTCGGGATCATGGATGAGCTCGACGTCGCCCGTCTTGAAATCGAGCAGATGGAATCCGCGCGCCAGTGAGACTATGGCGCCATTTCCATCCTTGCGCAGCGCCATCGAGCCGATTTTCATGGGTACATCCCACGAGCGGATTTCCCGGCCATCGGCTGTGGCGCGAAATATGCGGCCGTCGAAGCTGTCGATCCAGTAAAGCCGCTGTTGTTCGACGTCCCACAGCGGGCCTTCACCCAGCGTGGTCTTTACGTCCACCACCACATCGATTTTCATGTTTCCTCCCTCATCCCTTGAAACGCGGTTCCGGCAGACCGCGCACGCCAAGTCCATGGACTGCAAACATGCAGCCGGCCTCAAGTTCGCGGTGGTATTGATTGTTGAACGGCCGGGCCATCGACGTGACGTACGCGATGTCAAGCTCTGGGCCGCCGAACGTGATGCTCGTGGTTGATTGCACAGGCAGGCCGACAATACGGTCGATTACGCCACTCGGATCAAACCGGATGAGCCGTCCGGAATAAACCTCTACGCTCCAGACATATCCTTCCGCATCGACAGTCGCACCGTCGGGATAGCCGCGCAGACTGTCAAAGCTCGTAAACACGCGCCGCGACCCGACTGTACCCGATGATGTGTCATAGCTATAGGCGTAGATCGCTTTCTTGTGGCTGTCGGCGAAGTAAAGTGTCTTTCCATCCGGGCTGAAACACGGCCCATTCGAACAGATGATGCCCGTATCGAGCGTGTGCAGAGATAGATCGGGGTCGAGGCGAAACAGCGTACCCACCGGGTCACGTTCCTCGAAATCCATTGAACCCGCAACAAAACGTCCCTGGCGGTCAACCTTTCCATCGTTGAGGCGCGGCCGAAGCTCGCCCGGATGGGTCTCATGCAACAGCTCGACGGCACCCGTTTCAAAATCGAGTGTATGAAATCCATTGCGCAGCGAAACGATAGCGCCACCCTTTTCGCGCAATGCCAGCGAGCCGACCGGTTCCGGCAGGTTCCAGCCCTTGCGATCGGTACCCTTGGCATTGCAGGAGTAGACCGCAGGTGCGTAGGAATCGATCCAGTATAAGCGTTGTTCCTCGACGTCCCATAGCGGGCCTTCGCCCAGCTGATTGCGATCTTCGCTGAAAACTTCGATCCGCAGCATCCTGTCCTCCTAGAACGCGACCTTGTCGCCGCCCTTGAGTTGCAGGATCGCACGCGCATCGTCGGGCGTCGCCACTTCCATGCCGAGCCCTTCGATGATCTTGCGCGCGAGCAGAACCTGATCGGCATTGGACTTTGCCAGCTTGCCCTTGCCGGCCCAGAGACTGTCTTCAAGGCCGACCCGGATATTGCCGCCCAGCGCCGCCGCCTGAGCAGCAATGCGAAGCTGGCTCGATCCTGCACCGAGCACCGACCAGCGATAATTGTCACCGAAAAGCCGGTCAGCAGTACGTTTCATATGCGCGACGTCTTCCGGATGCGTGCCGATGGCGCCCAGCAGTCCAAAAACCGACTGCACGAAGAAGGGCGGCTTTACCAATCCACGATCGGCGAAATGCGCGAGATTATAGAGATGGGCGATGTCGTAGCACTCGAACTCGAACCGCGTACCGTTGTCGTAGCAGGTCGCAAGAATATACTCGATGTCCTTGAAACTGTTGCGGAATACCAGATCGCGGGTGGCCTCCAGATGCGGCTTTTCCCAATCGAACTTGAACTCCTTATATTTGTCGACGAGGTGATAAAGTCCGAAATTGATCGAACCCATATTGAGCGAAGCCACCTCCGGTTTGAAGGTTGCAGCCGGTTTCACCCGCTCTTCAACCTTCATGTAAGGACTGCCGCCGGTGGTGATATTGATGGCGGCATTGGTGTTCTGCTTGATACGCGGCAGGAATTTGGCGAATGCTTCCGGAGTTTGGTCGGGCTTGCCGGTTTCCGGATCGCGCGCGTGAAGGTGCAGGATCGCAGCACCCGCCTCTGCAGCCGCGAGCGCTTCCTTGGCTATCTCATCGGGCGTGATCGGCAGATAAGGCGACATTGTCGGCGTATGGATCGCACCGGTTATCGCACAGGTTATAATGACCTTGCCCTTCGTGCTCGAACCGCTTGTCACTCGTGTCGTCTCGCTCATTGTCCGAACTCCTGCGTTGATTTCTTCTTGTGCGCCGCAAGTGCCATGAGGCGCCGGTCACGCCAGACTTGACGATCGACCAGCTTTTCCTGCGGCAGCTTTTCGCGCCGGCCGGCCTCTACGGTTTCGAGCACATCGCCCGCCCAGTCGACGCGGCGTTGCATCTGGGGAAACAGCCGCTCGTAGATTATCTGGTAGCGCTCGACATAGTCGCGCACGCCCCCCGGTGCGTTGAGATCGATGGTCTCGAATGGGCCCATGAACGACCAGCGCAGGGCAAGTCCGTCACGAATACCGATATCGACATCCTCGACTGTCGCATATCCATCGGCCACGAGGCGAAAGGCCTCCTCGAGAAGTGCGCCCTGCATGCGGTTCATGATGAACCCGTCAAGCTCACGTTTCATGACCAGTGGTGCATGACCCGCCGCAATCAAGAAGGCGCGGGTCCGTTCCACGACCTCGCCCGAGGTCCACGGCGCCGGAACAACTTCGGCCGCAGGAATGAGATATGGCGGGTTGATCGGGTGAACGACGAGACAGCGCTGGCGGTTTTTCAGATGCTCAGTGAATTTCGATGGCAGCAAGGCCGACGTCGAACTCGCGATAACGGCCGACGCATCGGCATTCTCATCGAGGAGCGAAAACACCTTGATCTTTGTTTCGAGATTTTCCGGGGTATTTTCCTGAATGTGGATTGCGCCTTCCAGCGCCTTCACCAGATCCGTTTCAGCCACGATGCGCAACAGCACGGCTTCCGGTGAATGCCCGTTCAGCAGGTCGTTCCGCTCAAGATCGGCGAGCACATCTGCAATATAGCCGCGAGCCTTGGCCACGGCGTCCGGCGCTTGATCCCACAGGCTCACCTGATAGCCGGCGCGGGCAAAACTGATGGCCCAAGCTCTGCCGATGAAACCGCTGCCGATGATCGCTGTCTTTTGCATCGCTACCTCACAGAGTTTCGACATTGCCATCAACGCCGAGCGATTGGCCCGAAATGTTGATACCGGCATTGGAAAGCAGAAAGGCGACCATCGTTGCGACATCGTAGGGACTGACCATCCGCCGCAGCGAAACATTCTCAAGATAGCGCTCGGTCATTTCCTCATGCGAGATACCGAGCTGCTTCGCCCGGTTGCTGATGACGTTTTCAATGCGCGGTCCCTCGACAATGCCAGGCAGGATTGCATTGACGCGGATCGCATGCGGCCCGAGCTCCTTGGCGAGACTTTGGGTAAAACCGATCACCCCGAACTTGGCTGCCGAATATGGCGTACGAAAAGCATAACCGTGCTTGCCGGCGGCAGATGACATATTGACGATCGATCCGCCTCCGGATGCCTTGAGCATCGGTACGGCGCGCCGCGCACAAAGGAACTGTCCGGTCAGGCAGATGTCGATGCACCGGCGCCAGTCCTCCGTGCTGATCTCATCGACACCGCCAGTCGGACCGGCGATGCCCGCATTGTTGATGAGCGCGTCGAGACCACCCAGTGAAGAGGACACCTCCTCGAACATCCGGTCGACATCTTCTTCGCGGGAGACGTCAGCGAGCGTTGCGTGTGCAGGGGCGATGCTTTTCTGCGCCTCGCTCAGCAGCGATTCGGATATGTCGCAGATCGCGACGCGGGCACCGAGCCGTGAAAGGGTTGCGGCAATTGCGTAGCCAATACCGGAGCCCCCCGCCGTGACCAGCACCCTCTGATCGCGCAAACCACCCAAGAATTCTTCCGCAGATGCCGGTGCAATTTTATTCATCGTTCATCCTTTCCTAAGACCGCTTCTCGCGAAGCGCCATAACCGCACCAAGCACCACAAGGCCAAACAGGATCGCTCGCGTTGCATAGGGCAACGTCGTTCCCGCGAGAAACATTTGCAGTGCGGTGAGCAGCAACACCCCACCCAGCATGCCGAGATAATGACCACGTCCGCCGGTAATCAGTGCTCCACCAACCACCACCACCGCGATCGACGGCAGCAGATAGTCGTCGCCCATGCCAAGACTTGCTTGCCCCGAGAAGCCTGTGAGCAATACCCCAACAAGCCCGGCGCAAAGGCCGGAGAGCACATAGACAAGAATGAGTGTGCGACCGACGGCGATGCCCGAGAGCTGCGCCGCACGCAATCCGTTGCCGATGCCGTAAACCCTGCGTCCGAAGGCTGTTCGTCCGAGCAAGAATACGGCGGCAACGACAAAAAGCACCATGAACGGGACGACCGGCGTGACAGTCCAGATTTTTCCCGTCATGAACCAGCGAAGCATCGGCGATGAAAATCCCGCCGGCGTTCCTTGCGAATAGACCAGTGCGAAGCCCTGCAGGATGCCGTTCATAGCCAGGGTCATGACGATGGGTGATATGCCAAGCACGACGATACCGACGCCGTTGATAAATCCAATAAGGCAAGCGATGAGAAGAACCGCGGGCAGTGCGTAGACGAGAGCCGCGTCGGAACCATTGACGATACCCGCCAACAGGATACCCGCTATGCCGATAGTCCAGGGAACCGAGAGGTCGAGGCCGCCAGTCAGGATCACCGTCCCCTGCCCCAATGCCAGAATGGCGAGGAAAGTGGACAGAACTGCCAGCGAGTTCCAGTAGGTCGGGTTCAGGATTGCTCGGCCAAGCCAGAGTTGGGTCACGATGACTACGGCGAGCAGACACAAATATGCTGGCAGCGCATAGCGGATCGTCTCGCTGTTACGGGACAGGAAAGACGACACCACGGGTTTACCCTCGGCGGACGATGGCATTTTCATCCGCCGGTCAGTGCGATCGAGCTGCGAGGGCAGCAGGCCCTGACGCCATGCGCTGAACTGCGCTTGCGCACTGCGCAATTGCTTGGCAAGGGTCGAACTGTACGAGATCGATCCTGCCAGCACTGCAAGGATCAGGATGGTTCCTTCAGCAATGGTCGAATAGTAGGCCGACACATTCAAAACGAGGAGAATATTCACCACCATCATGAGGATATAGGCGCCGAAGACGGTGCCAAGTGGCCCGCCGCGTCCGCCGCCGAGACGAGTGCCACCAACGACCACGGCCGCAAACATCGACAGGAGCAGCGGATTGCCAACCAGTGGATCGGCGCTGCCCGTCTGTGCGCTGATGAAAACGCCAGCCAGGCCATAGCAGCCGCCGGCGATGACATAGACCAGGAATTTGGTGAGCTTGACCCTCACCCCGATTGCCGCAGCAGCGTCCGGATCGCTGCCGACCGCATAGATCGCGGTACCGAACCGCGTGTTCTTCAGCCAGAGCCATGCAAGCAGAACGACACCGATCACCACGAGAGGCATCGGCAGCCAGCCGGGTATGGCGTCACCAAGATAAAAGGTCCCAAGGTCAGGCGCGACGAAGCCGCCGGGCTTGTCCATTACCAGGAGCGTCAGACCCTGGATGATGAACATGGTCGACAGCGTGACCACGATGGGTTGCAACCGGAAGAACGCGATGAAAATGCCGTTGAAAGCGCCGGTCAGCATCCCAACGCCGATGCCGACGCAGGTCCAATACACCACGCTTGTCTGTGCCGCCGCCGGGTCCATGCCTTGCGCCAACACCACATTGACCAGCGAAATCACCGCCCCGGCCGACAGATCGAAACCGCCGGAAAGAACGACGATCGTTTGTCCGATTGCAGCAATCGCCGACGTTGCTCCGCCGCTTGAAAGGAACGAAATGTCGAAATAGCTGAGGGGGCCGCTGCTGACAAAATCTACCAAACCAAGCAGGCCGAGAAACACGGCGATGGCGATGAGTACGCTGCGTCGCTCAGGCGACATGCTGAACAGCGAAGTCCAGTTACGGCTCGTGGCAGTCGAGGTCGTTATCGTCATTCGGCGGCCTCTTTTGCTGCGCTGTCATGGCCCAGAGCTGGCCGCATGATCGAGGCTTCGGTCAATTGATCGCGTGAAAGCGATGCCGCAATTCGCCCATCATAAAGGACAAGAACCCGGTCGCATAAATGCACGAGCTCGGGAATCTCGGTCGAATGCAGGAGGATCGAACCTCCGGCGTCGGTGAAATTGCGCATCATGACGTAAAGTTCGTGCTTGGTGCCGACATCGATACCGCGGGTCGGATCGAACAGCAGCAGGATACGGCTTTGGGCGACAAGCCATTTGGCGATTGCGATCTTCTGCTGGTTGCCTCCGGAGAAAGCGCCCGCCCTGGTCCAAAGCGCGCGCTGGTCAACCTCGACAGTTCCGAAGGCAGAACGCACGGCCTGGCGTTCAAGATCACGTTGTATCAGTCCAAATCGTGAGAACCTGTCGATCACCGGCAAGGACGCGTTGAGCGTTCCGCTGAGCTTCAGGAACAGGCCTTCCGTCTTTCGGTCTTCAGGCACCAGCCCAATGGCAACGTTGGGCTTGAGCGCATCTGCAGGCGAACCAAACCGAACCCTGCGCCCATCGACGAGGATATCTCCGTGCGTCACCTGCGTCATGCCAAAGCAAGTCAGGAAAAGGTCGAGTTGGCCCATACCCTGCAAGCCGGCAACGCCGAGTATCTCGCCTTTCCGCAAATCGAAACTCGCATCGTGCAACTTGTGGCCGGCCCGCAAGTTGCGGACACCCAACACGGGAGCACCAAATGCGGCATCGCTTTTAGGCCGCGCCGGGAAAGTCTGGGCAATCGATCGCCCGACAATGCTCTCGATAACTTGGCCGTCGGTAATGGAGGCAACCGCGCACGTGGTTATGTGGCGGCCGTTGCGCAAAATCGTCAGCGTGTCACAGAAAGCGCGCACCTCGCGCATGCGATGCGTGATGAAAACGATGGTCGTCCCTGCCGCCTTCAGCTTGGCGATGATCCGGCCCAGCCATTCGACGTCACTGCCAGCAAGCGTCGATGTGGGTTCGTCCAGGAGAAGAATTCGCGGCCTGCGATAAAGCGCACGGGCAATCTCTATCTTTTGCTGGATGGCAAGATCGAGTGTGCCGACTTCAGCGTCGAGATCGACCGCAAATTCGAGCTCCTGCAAATGCCGGGCTATGGCGTGACGCGCTGCAGAGCGGCGGATCATGCCTGTTATCCCCATCGGCGCATAGGGCATCAACATATTGTCGAGCACCGTCAAATCCTTGACGAGCGTCATTTCCTGAAACGCGGTCTGGACGCCGAGCGCATGCGCCGCCCTTGGGGCATTGAGCGCTGCTCTATCGCCAAAGACCGATATGTGTCCCTCGTCGGGACGAAGCAATCCCGACAGCAATTTGACAATTGTCGACTTGCCCGCACCGTTTTCGCCGAGCAAAGCATGGGTACTTCCAGGCTCGATGCGGAAGGATACGCCATCGACGGCAACCGTGGCGCCAAAGGCCTTGCGAATATCGGTCACTTCAATGGCGGATTGTTCGAATGGAGAAGTCATTCCACCGGTCCTGCTCAATTCATCGGATCAGAGACGTTGCGCGGAACGATTGACATTCCGCGCAAGCATATCCTCAGTTTTCAGGCTGACCGACCAATGCTGCGTTGAGACCGATTTCAGGCGTCTTTTCCGAGAAGATCGAAGCAAACCAGCCTGGATTGGAAACGATTGATGGTTTGAACGCGTTGCAACCGTCTTTCATTTCCTGCCACGTACCTTCCTGGCAGAGCTTGATGGTCTCGTTGGTGACCAGAGGCAGCGGCAGTACAGTCTTCTTCGGCACTTCCTTGCCTTCGATCGCATCGACGGCAAGCTTCAGCGCCAGAGCGCCAGAATATGGCGGAGATGCATAGGAAATGCGTGGCGCGCCCATGGGTGCATAGGGAGGTGTCGCACCCTCTGCTTCGGTTCCTGCCGGCAGCATCTGGATACGGCCGCCATTCGACCCCTCGCCTGCACATGGAAGAAGCTGCTCGGGCTTCTTGCCTGCTTCGAGTTGCATCGAATTTGCGGTAAAGCAGCCGACCTGCATCCAAAGCCCGTTGATGTCGTCCCAGTTGCGGGTTGCGAGGATCTTCGAGAGTTCGGTGCGTGCGACGGCCTGGCTCCACATGCCAACCGCTTCACCGACGATCTTGATATCAGGATGTTTGGCGAAGACTTCCTTGGCTGCCTTGGTACGAAGATTGTCGACCGATGTTCCGGGCACGCCGGTAATCGCGATGATATTGCCCTTGCCATTTAGCTTCTTGACCAGCCATTCCGCTGTGACGCGGCCGGCCTCTTCCTGATCGATCGCTATATTATATGCGCAGGGCTCGGTGATCTCGCCATCATAGGCGAATACCTTGACGCCCTTATCGCAGGCATTTTTGACAACTTGATTGAGTGCGGTCGGTGAAATAGGGAAGATAACGATGGCTTCTGCACCGGCCTGGACCATGGCGTTGATTTGCTGAATCTGCCGCTGCGCATTGGGGCCGGCAACCTGGACCTGCAAATCCACCTTGTCAGCGTAGTTCTTGTGGGCAGCCATGGCCTTGACCATGTTGGCGGCCTCGGCCTGCCAGTCATTGCCGATAAAGCTCATGCTCAGAAAAATCTTGTGTTTTTCAGCAGCGTCGGCATGCCCGATCATAGCCATGCTAGACACGAGACAGGCGCAAGCGGCTGCGCGCCGGATGATTGATCCAATTCCCATTATAATTCCTCCCTGACACAGGAAAACATCTCCGAGCGGGCTCCTCTTCCCTCTCGTCGTTCCTGCAACCAATCGTAGCACCATTTGATCAAAGATCAATGATGAAATACCATTGATCGTGCATAAGATTTGTTAGATAAGGAGAAACGCTTGACGCGCTGTGGTGGACACTGCATTCCACGTAAAGGGGCACCCGCCGCGAAAAAGGTGATGAATGGCTGAAGCCGGTTACAGGAGACCAGGTGTCGAGATTCTCCCGCTTTCCAAGGAGACGCTGCAGGACCGCGTCTATCGCCAGATTGCTAGCCTGATACTTGAAGGCGGCATCGTACCGGGCGAAATGGTTCCTGTGCAGAGCCTTGCCGATGCCTTCGGCGTCAGCGCCATGCCTGTACGGGAAGCTCTGCGACGGCTGACGGCGGCCAATGCGCTGACCGTGGTTTCCGGGCGCTCCATCGGCATACCGCGGTTGAGCCGGGCCAAGCTCACGGATCTGCGCAATGTTCGTATCGAGATCGAAGCGCTCGCGGGCAAATGGGCTGCCGAGCGCATCGAAGACAGTGAGCTCGCGACACTCCGCTCGCTGTTGAAAGCACTGGAAAAAGCCAACGCCTCCGGCGATATCAAATCATACCTGCGGGCGAACTACGCGTTCCATTTCTCGATTTACCGGGCGGCCGGGTCGGAGAGCATTCTCAACATCATCGAGAATCTTTGGCTGCAGGTCAGCCCGTACTTCAACATGCTCCACGATTCCGGCAATTACACCAAAGCCAACGAGCACCATCAGTCGATGTTCACCGCGCTATGCGCTCACGATGGCGAGGCGGTTAAAACAGCCATTCAGGCCGATATCGATGCCGCCTATGATGTGCTCGTGGATTTGGTGAGCTGAGCCGGCATCGCATCTTGTAACTGTTACGTACTTCTTGGCATCACCGCCGTAGCTAATATCTCGCCCATAACCGGGAGAATAGCGATGGCCAAGGTACCAAAATCCAGCAAGCCCAATATTCTTTTCATAATGGCCGATGATATCGGCTGGTTCAATGTCAGCTGCTACAACCACGGCATCATGGGGTATCGAACCCCAAACATCGATCGCATTGCTCGCGATGGTGCCATGTTCACGGACTTCTACGGCCAGCAGAGTTGCACTGCTGGACGGGCTGCCTTCGTCACGGGACAAGCACCAATCAGGACCGGTCTGACGAAGGTTGGTATGCCTGGAGCGACGCTGGGCCTTAGTGCCGAGGATCCGTCGATTGCACAATTCCTGAAGAACCTCGGCTACGCCACCGGCCAGTTTGGCAAGAACCATCTTGGCGACCGCAACGAGCATTTGCCGACAGTGCATGGTTTCGATGAGTTCTTCGGCAATCTCTATCACCTCAACGCCGAGGAAGAGCCCGAATATACGGACTATCCGAAGGACCCAAAGTTTCGCGAGAAGTTTGGCCCGCGCGGTGTCCTCCGGTGCAAGGCGTCCGACAAAGACGACAAGACCGTCGATCCAAAATACGGCAAGGTCGGCAAACAGGTTATTGAAAACACTGGTCCGCTTACGCGCAAGCGTATGGAAACAGTGGACGAGGAGTTTATGGGGGCGGCCCTCAACTTCATGGAGCGAAAGACCAAGGAAGGTGGACCCTGGTTCTGTTACATGAACACCACGCGCATGCACGTCTTCACGCATCTCAAGCCATCGTCGGTCGGCAAGACGGGGCACGGCCTCTATCCGGACGGCATGGTGGAATTGGACGGCTACGTCGGCCAGTTGCTGGACAAACTCGAGAAGCTTGGTGTCGCTGACAATACCATCGTCGTCTTCACAACTGACAATGGCGCCGAGGTCCTGTCGTGGCCGGATGGCGGCGCGACACCCTTCCGGGGTGAGAAAGACACCAATTGGGAAGGTGGCTGGCGGGTTCCGTGCGTTATGCGCTGGCCAGGAGTCATCAAGCCTGGCCGTGTCATCAATGACATTTGCTCGCTACAGGATTTCATACCGACTTTTGCCGCTGCCGCGGGTGAGCCCGATCTCGTCGCAAAAGTGAAGAAGGGATACAAAATCGGCACCAAGACCTTCAAGGTTCATCTCGACGGCTTCAACCTTCAGCCCTTCCTGTCCGGAAAAGAAAAGGAATCCCCGCGCAAGGGCTTCCTCTATTGGAGCGACGACGGTGACCTGATGGCGCTGCGGATCAACCAGTACAAAGTGGTGTTTAGCGAGCAGCGAAGCACAGGGCTCGATGTCTGGCGCGAACCATTGTCAAAGATGCGCATTCCAAAGCTCTTCGATCTTCGTTCCGATCCCTTTGAACGAGGCGAAGAGAGCAATTTTTATTATGCGCAGTGGTTCGCCGAGCACGTCCCCCTACAATATGCCGCACAGGCAGTCGTTGCCGAATGGCTTGAAAGCTTCAAGGAGTTCCCGCCACGCGCTAAGCCGGCGAGCTTCACAGTGGACCAAATCGTGGAGTCGCTGATGCCGAGAGGTTGAACGACAAGGCGGAGGAGGAAAACCAGCATCTTTAACAAAATCGACTAAGATGCTGGTTTTAAATGGTGGGCACAGTAGGGATCGAACCTACGACCCGCTGATTAAGAGTCAGCTGCTCTACCAACTGAGCTATGTGCCCGTCAGCCGTTTGGCGGCGACAAGTGAGGGCTCTATAACGGGGCAAATCTTGCCTGTCCAGCCCTTCTTGAAAACTTTATGACGGCTTTGCACCGGAACAACGTCCGGTTGAGGACTATACAAACAGCCGGCCTTCCGCGACCCTGATTGCCGAGCCCCCAATGCGTCCCCCGGTCAGCTTCTGGTCGACGATATCCAGCTCGAGCTGCAGGCGCGATGGCCTTCCCATTTCGTATCCCTGTTCTATCGACAGGCGCAGGACGCCATCCAGCGGTTCGTCGAACGCATGAATCGCACCGGCAAACGCCGCCGTAGCAGAACCCGTCGCCGGATCTTCATAGGTGCCCTCATCGCTCACGAACATGCGCGAGTGAAAATGGCTGTCATGCAGCATTGTTTGGCGGCAATAGGCATAGACCGGCAGCTGGCGATGGCCGATGGTCGGCGCCACGTCCTTCATCGCGATCTGGTTGATAACGATGCGCCCGGCCGCCTCGAGTCCATGCACCGGCACCAGCATGAAAGGTACGCCCGCGTCCCAGATACTCGGAACATGATTCTCGAAGCCGATTTCCTTTGGCTCGAGCCGCAACGCGTTGGCGATGGCGATCTTGTCGTACTTGTAGGGAATCTCCTGCGGCAGCTTCGGCAGATCGAACTCGGCAAACGCGCCGTTTTCATTTAGTTTGACGCCGCAGCGGACAGGTCCCACCTGCTCCTCCAGGATGATCAAAGCATCCTGGGTACCCTTGACTTCGCCAAATCGATTCTGAGCCAGGGCAACTGCGGTCCCGACGGTCGGGTGTCCTGCAAACGGCATTTCATAATCGGGCGTAAAAATACGCGCCCACGCCGTATGCGCCGGGTTCTTTGCGGGCAGCACGAAAACAGTTTCGGAAAGATTGAACTCGCGCGCGATCCGCTGCATGGCAGTATCGTCGAGGCCGTCGGCATCGTGCACGATCGCCAGCGGATTGCCCGCCAGCACCTTGTCGGTGAAGACATCATAGACCTCGTAGCGGCGACCGGCCATTTGCTTTCTCCTGACTAGAGCCCGTTTGGAAAGTCGCTGCGGTGAGGCATATGACGTGGTTTTTGAGAACCGGGCGGAGCGTACTTTAATGTACGTGAGCACCGGAAGCGCAGAAAACCATGTCAGATGACCGCCGCAGTAGAGTTAACGTTCGGAGAAAAATAGAGTAAGGGAGTGTCCGTACAAGTCAAACCTTGTGACGGTGACATTCAGCCTTGGCGAAAATGCCAGTCGGCAAATGTGCGAAACGTCCAGGGCGTCGCCTCGCCCATTTGTCCCGCAGCGGAAATCGCCGTGATGTCGTCGAGCTCGGAATCCTCTTCGGCGGCGATGTGGCCGCGAATATGCTTCAGCAGCTCCTCTCCACTGGCATCGAAATAGTGACGCCGGAACAAAGCGATGCTGCGGCTGGCAGTGACAAGGTATAGCTGATCGTCGCGCCTTCCGGCCCCTGAGAGCTTGACGCCGGTTTCCTCTTCGACTTCCCGGTGCATGTTGCCGTCAATATCGATGAAGTCGCCCGCCACATCCTCTTCGTCGAACGAACCCGCCGGAAAATAGATGCGGCCGGCTGCCGATGTCGAAGCGGCCATACGCCCGGCGATCAGCTTGTTATCCCCTGAAACGATCACACCGACGGCGAAAATATGCCAAGGCTTCACGTTTCTTGCATCGGCCTTCCAGTGCATCATCGTCGCAAATCGCGTGCGATGATAACGCGCCTGAAACGCATCGTCCGCCACTCCCGCCTCTTCAGCCATGAAGAACGGCCCATTGAAGATGGCAGGATTGGCTGCCGTCGCGCTGACCCAGCCAGCAGCAATTGCCGTCTCATTTGAAATTCCATATTCAAGTGGTGCGCTGTCAATGCGGATCACCGCGTTATGGAGCGGGATGACGGTCTTCTCTGGAATATCATGCATTAGGTCGCGACCCACTCAAACCATACTCAAAGTTACGGAAACCGGGCAATGGTCGCTGGCCTTCGGGCGATCCCAGCCGATACGCGGAAAAAGCTCCACCTTCTGATCGGGCGGAAAGATCGTCCGGTAAGGCTGACCACGGCGGATAATATCGGGTATCGCATCTGCATTGCTGCGCACGAGTGCCGGTGAGGCGAGAATATAGTCGAGCTGACACAGATGCCGCTCGTCTGGTCCCCGTGTGTGATAGAGCGTCCAACGGTCCATCACCGGCCGCCGTTCCACCAGATTCTCGCAAAATCCGTCGTTCAGCAGAATGTCGAGACTGCTGATTGGCTCACTCACTGGCGCAAAGGTATATCCAACCAACGAATCCCCGCCGATGACCACTCTTTCGCGATAATCGTTGAAGTCGCCGCAGATCACCCAGCGCTTGCTCGCCGCGCCGCCGCTTGTCGCAAACTTGTTCTCGATGATCCGCCGGACCGCTGTCGCTTCCGCCACCCGTACAGGCATGGTGGATGCGCGCCCGTCCATGCCATTGCGCGGTGAGCCCATCGACTTGAAATGACTAACGAAAAGCGTCAGCGGCTTGCCGCCGATGCGCACGTCGATTTCCAGGCAATCACGCTTGAAGATACGTTCATGCGGCTCGATGCCAAGCAAGGCAAGTTCAGGATTGTGAATACCGAGATCGTTGTAGGTGAGATGCGCGTGACTGGTCATGGCGACAAATTCGATGGGCTCGCCGTAACGGGTCTGATCCCGCATTAACACCGCGACGTCGATGCCACGGCTGTCATTGCCTTCGACCATATATTTGTGGCGGTAGCCCTCACCGACCATCTTGAACAGATAGCCGAACTCGAAGGCGTTCAACGCGCCGATATTATCCACCTCCTGCAGGCAGAGAATATCCGCATGGGTTTCGGCGATCGCCAGCGCGGTCAATTGCCGCGTGTCGTCTGCGTAGGCAATCGCCCGCCCCTGTTCAAGCTGCCGGTATTGTTCCTCATCCTCTATCTGGAACAACTGCAACGTCCGGTCCTTGTTGAGATTGTTCTTGAATCCCGAAAAATCGAAACGATTCATGAGGTTTTCGACATTGAAGGTGGCAATACGAACGGACATGCGGAAACTCGAATGTTTGAACCATGTGACGGGAACGACGTTCCGATTGACGAGAACCTAGCCGTATTGACTGGCTGCCACCAGTGGCGATCCGCCCAACAAAACCTTATATAGAGGTTATCAAAGCGGGACGAACAACAAATGAAAGCCTTGAAGATCATACTTGCGGCCCTGGGCTTTATTCTGACAACCCAGCTTGTCAGCGTATCCGCACAGGAAATCCGGGGCTACCGCCCGACACCGCGCGGGCTCGATACGGTCCCGAGAAAGCCCTACATTCCGGGC
This sequence comes from Candidatus Phyllobacterium onerii, assembly GCF_028331445.1. Classification (GTDB taxonomy): domain Bacteria; phylum Pseudomonadota; class Alphaproteobacteria; order Rhizobiales; family Rhizobiaceae; genus Phyllobacterium; species Phyllobacterium onerii. Next base: position 190,530 of record NZ_JAQMHX010000003.1, read on the forward strand.
AGCGGCACCCCGTCCAATCCTGCTTTGCGCGACTGCACCGGATCGGCCCGCTGCTATGATTTTCGCGTTCATCGCCCCATCGGCCCATCCGGCCGAACACAGGTTCAACGCTGCCGCGATCAATACCAATCCTATCGGGCTTTCGACAATACGTATCAGCCTTTCACCGGCCCGCGCCGTCGCTGCGACTTGTGAGCAAAGGGCAGGCTCGCAAAACAAAAGGCCGGTGGATCGCTCCACGGGCCTTTTGTTCCAATGCGGGTTAAGACCGTTTGAGAATTCGTCCCGGTGAGTCAGCTGATGTGGTTTTCGAGAACCGGCGCGCAGCGGACTTTTGGGTCCGTGAGCACCGGAAGTCGAGATAATTGCATCAGATGGCCATCGGGGCGGATTGGCATAGGTCTTTTTAGTTTTTGGCCTTGTCGACGAGCTTGTTGCTGCCGATCCACGGCATCATGCCGCGCAGCTTTTCACCAACTTCTTCGATCTGGTGCTTGTCGTTGTTGCGACGGATGGCCTTGAAGCGCGATGCGCCGGCCTTGTATTCCTGCATCCAGTCGGAAGTGAACTTGCCCGTCTGGATATCGGTCAGGATGCGCTTCATCTCGGCCTTGGTTTCGGCAGTGATGATGCGTGGACCGGAAACATATTCGCCCCACTCCGCGGTGTTGGAGATCGAGTAGTTCATGTTGGCGATGCCGCCTTCATAGATGAGATCAACGATCAGCTTCACTTCGTGCAGGCATTCGAAATAGGCCATTTCCGGCGCGTAGCCAGCTTCAACGAGCGTCTCGAAACCGGCGCGGATCAGTTCGACCAGACCGCCGCACAGAACGACCTGCTCGCCGAAAAGATCGGTTTCGCACTCTTCGCGGAAATTGGTTTCGATGACGCCGGAACGGCCGCCGCCAACGCCGCATGCGTAGGACAGAGCGAGGTCATGTGCGTTACCTGACGCATCCTGATGGATGGCGATGAGGCAAGGAACGCCGCCGCCCTTCTGGTATTCGCCGCGAACCGTGTGGCCTGGGCCCTTTGGCGCGATCATGACCACGTCAACCGACTTCTTCGGCTCGATAAGACCGAAGTGCACATTGAGACCGTGGGCAAAAGCGATCGCTGCGCCGTCGCGGATATTGTCGGCAATGTGATCCTTGTAAATGTCTGCCTGCAGTTCGTCCGGGGTCGCCATCATCATGAGATCGGCCCATTTCGCGGCATCCGCCACGCTGACGACCTGGAAGCCATCGGCTTCCGCTTTCTTGGCAGTCGCCGAACCTTGGCGAAGCGCGATGCGCACGTCCTTGGCGCCGCTGTCCTTCAGGTTGAGTGCGTGGGCACGGCCCTGCGAGCCATAGCCGATGATGGCAACCTTCTTCGATTTGATAAGGTTGATGTCCGCATCGCGGTCATAATATACGCGCATCGATTTATTCCTTCCAATGTGAGGACTTAGTGGCCACCTTCGGCCGCTTCCGTTTGAGCTCCGTAAAGAGCCAGAAACTGTTGTGTCGCTCGAAGCGAATCCCGTTCGATCGACGCATCAGTCAATTCCAGCCGGTCGCCAAGCAGCAACCGGATTTGCACGTCCCGGACAACCAGTCCGAAAAAGGTGCGAAACGCTTCATCTGTTTCGTAAAAATGCAGCAGACCGGTATCGCGACCAAGCTCCAGTAATGGCTTGAGCCGGCGAGCCATTGCAAAGGGGCCGTTCTCTAGAACGATGACACCGAGATCGTGCTTGTCGCTGCCGGCATGACCAACGGCCACGCGGTTAAGCGCCACGGAGATGGTCCCGGAGAGGACATGCAGCCAATCTGAGGCAAAACGCTGGAGACCGGCGGTCAGCGAGGCAAGGTCGAACGCCTCAGGATTAACCGGGACAGCCCTTACCTTCGAAGCCTGCCATTGAACAGTCGCCGTGAGCAGCCCATCACGGTCGCCGAACCACTTGTAGAGGCTTTCCTTGGAACAGCTGGCGCGACGCGCGACGCTGGTCATCGTCAGCGTGTCACCCGCTTCGACCAGCAATGCAAGCGCAGCATCGAGAACGTCCTTCTGACGCTCCGTCAATGCGTTCTCGCCAACGTCGACCGCTAATTGCACCTTCAGCTCCCTTGCCGTACCGTACCGTACGTTACGGCAGCGGTTCTAATACGGCGTGAGGTATTTGACAAGGCCAAAACGGGACAATTTCTCGCTCTACCCAAATCAATTCTTTCATAAGAAAGTTCGGAACCCGCACAAGAATACCCCAAAATGGAACAAGAAAGTGCGAATCCGGAACAAGAATCTCAACCATCAATTGATATTTTGGTGTGCCGGGTAGAATGGATGCCCGTACTAGATGTTGACCTGCGTACCGATCTCCACAACGCGGCCGGTGGGGATCTGGAAGTATTCGGTCGCATCGCTGGCTGTCCGGGCGAGCGCAATGAACAGCCGGTCCTGCCAGCGCGGCATTTCCGATCGGGCTGAAGCTTTCAAGGATCGACGCGACAGGAAGAAAGAAGTCGTCATGATATCGAACTTCCATCCCTGCTTCCGGCAGATCGCAAGTGTGCGCGGAATATTGGGGCGTTCCATGTAACCAAAGGTCAGAGTAACGCGCATGAAGAGGTCATTTATAGGCTCGATACGCACCCGTTCGCTCTTTTTTACCAAAGGGGTCGGAGCGGTAATCACCGTAAGAATAACGTTATTCTGATGCAACACTTTGTAATGTTTGAGACTGTGCATCAGCGCTGTTGGCGTGCTCTTTGGATCACCCGTCAGAAAAACAGCAGTACCTGGTACGAGCGTTGGCGGGTTCTCGGCCATTTTCCTCGAAATGAGATCGAGCGGCACTTCGCCCTTACGGGTTTTTTCGAACAGCTGACGGCTGCCCCGCACCCACGTGAACATGATCAGGACGACCAGCAATGCGACCACCAGCGACGCCCAACCGCCATCTACAACCTTGATGAGATTGGCGCTAACAAAGGTTAGATCGATGATGAGGAAGCAAAGGGTCACCGATATTGCCACCCACAAGCGCCACTTCCAAATTCTGCTCATGACGATGAAAAGCAAGATGGTAGTGACCAGCATGTTCCCGGTTACGGCTATACCATATGCGGACGCGAGATTGGACGACCGCTCGAAACCAAGCACCAAAAGGACCACGACCAAGCCAAGCAGAACATTGATGCGCGGCAGATAGACTTGGCCGGATAATTTCTCTGACGTGTGCTCGATGTTGAGGCGCGGCAAAAGATTGAGTTGCACAGCCTGCCGCGACAGCGAGTAGGCACCGGAAATAACCGCCTGACTGGCAATGACAGTTGCCATCGTGGCGAGTAGCACCATCGGCAAAAGTGCCCAGTGCGGAAACATTTCGAAAAATGGATTCTTTGCTGAGTCACCGTTCGCCAGAATAAATGCGCCTTGCCCAAAATAGTTCAGCAGAAGACAAGGGAAGACAATCCACATCCAGGCCGTCGCGATCGGTTTGCGACCGAAATGGCCAAGATCGGCATAGAGGGCCTCTGCCCCCGTAACAGCAAGAAACACCGTGCCGATTGTAGGGAATGCCGTAACCGGATTATCTATAATGTATTCAACGGCATAGACAGGATTGACGGCAGCAAAAACACTCCAGTCATCGGCAAGGTGCCATAACCCAAAGAACCCGATAGCGAGAAACCACAGTAGCGTGATCGGGCCAAAAATGGTCGCGACACGCGCAGTACCAAAGCGCTGAACGGAAAAAAGGGTTAGAAGGATCACCAGAGTGATCGGCACGATGAACGGCGTCAGCCGCGGTGTGACGATCTCAAGGCCTTCAACGGCCGAAAGCACCGAAATTGCCGGCGTAATCACCGCATCGCCATAAAACAGCGATGCGCCAACGATTCCAAGGGCCAGAATAAGCTGCGGGCGAGTCTTGAAGCTCGCCCGTGCCAAAGCCATCAGAGACAGGATACCGCCCTCGCCGTCATTGTCGGCGCGCAGAACAAATAGGATATACTTGACGGTTACTATGAGGGCCAGCGCCCAGAAGATCATTGAAACAACGCCAAGAACGTCAGTGCGGCTCAACGTTCCGTCGAGCGAGGCCGCATGCAACGCTTCGCGAAAGGCGTAGATCGGACTTGTGCCGATATCACCATAGACGACGCCGAGGGCACCAAGAACAAGAACCGGAAAGGCCTCTTTATGATGCGGTTCCGATTCATGAACGACGGGACCGTTATCACAGTTCTCGTCATCCAATTGTTGTTCACTCATACAGGTTTTCCCTCGCTCTGACAGCGTGGGCGGACGAGTTAGTCGTGTTGCACCGCAATATCAATCGCCATTTTTTCATATCTGTTCGCCCGTGATATGCAAAAATGCATAGCAAAGCAAATCCTGCACCCGAATCAAAGGGCTAGGCTTGAAGCGCATTGAGAAATCTTTCCACAGCACCAGACATCCCGTGCACCAAAGCGTCTGCTGTAAGCCCATGACCGATAGAAACCTCAACAAGATTTGGCATTTTTTTGACCAAAGCCGGTAGATTGACGACCGTCAGATCATGCCCTGCATTCACTGCAATCCCTGCTTTTGCCGCCGCCGCGGCGGTCGATTCCAGCTTTGCGAGTTCGCTGGCCTCTAGGCGCGGATCATCGTACGCGCCTCCATAGGGGCCAGTATAAAGCTCAACCCGGTCAGCGCCAAGCGCCTTGGCCATGGCAGGCATATCGGGGTCGGGATCGATGAACAATGAAACGCGAATACCTTCAGCTTTGAGGCCGGAGATGATTGGCCGGAGGAATTCCGCATCGCGTTCCAAATTCCAGCCATGATCGGATGTCGATTGCGCCGGATCGTCTGGTACCAGCGTCACCTGCTCTGGTTCATTCGCGGCGACAAGGCCCAGGAACTCCCGCGTAGGATATCCTTCGATATTGAACTCCGCCTGCGGAAACTCATCGTCGATAAGCGCTCGAATTGCCGGCAAATCGGAAAAACGGATATGTCTCTCGTCGGGGCGCGGATGCACCGTCAAACCGGATGCGCCCGCCGCCAAGGCGATGCGTCCAAGACTAATGATGTTGGGCCAAGGCAGATCGCGTCTGTTGCGCAGCATCGCGATCGCATTGAGGTTGACGGAGAGTGATGCGGTCATGATTTAACCCATACGCGGAAGCACTGGTGTCTTCTTTACAGCAGAAACGCGACATAAAATAATGCTATTTCATCTAAACTCAAAGATTGAGTCCTCTGGTTCATCGCACGACGGTCAAGCGTTCTGCGGCCCGGGTAATTGCGGTATAGAGCCAGCGTTCACGTGTATCGCGAAAAGCATAGCTTTCGTCGAAGAGCACGACCTCATCCCATTGTGATCCTTGCGCCTTGTGGGTCGTCAGCGCATAGCCGTAGTCGAAATCGTCAAACCGCTTCTTCGTCTGCCACGGTATTTCGGCGTCCGGATCATCGAATTGAGATTTCAGCAGTTTGATCTTTGCGACGCCCCTCCCCGGCTCCTCATCCTCTGGAGCGACCAAAAGATTGATCCCCGGTTTCACGGTTTCCCGCGACGAGGTCATGACCTTCCATAGCGAACCATTGAGCAGGCCCTTTGCGGGGTCGTTGCGCAGACACACCAATTTGTCGCCAGCCTGTGGAAAAGACGCGGAAAAACCCTTCAACTCTCGCAAGCGCTGATTGTAGCGCCGGCGCGTGCGGTTGGTACCGACGAGCACCTGGTCGGCACCGAGCACCAATTCCTGTGTGACGTCCGTCTTTGAAATTACCTTCGCGGCGCCAAAATCGCCGAATGTGAACTCTCGGCCCTCGCGTACATCAAGCGCCAGACGAATGATGGGATTGTCACGCGCTTGCCGGTGAATTTCGCTCAGGAGATAATCCGGCTCGTGTTCGGTGAAAAAACCGCCGCCGGAAATCGGCGGCAACTGACCGGGGTCACCCAACACAAGGATTGGCGTGCCAAAGCTCATGAGATCCCGTCCCAATTGCTCATCAACCATGGAGCATTCGTCGACGACGATAAGCTTGGCCTTGGACACCGGACTTTGACGATTCAAGGAAAATGTCGGAGCAATGCTGGTTTTGCCAGTGGCCTCATTCTCGACCGCCTCCTCACCCCGCGGTCGATAGATCAACGAATGCAGCGTGCGAGCATTGGCGGCGCCTTTGGAACGGAGCACCTGTGCTGCCTTGCCAGTAAAAGCTGCAAACTGAACGTCACCCTCGATATGCTCGGCAAAATAACGGGCAAGCGTCGTTTTACCAGTACCGGCATAACCGAAAAGCCGAAAAATCGGGCTGCGCCCGTCTTTCAGCCATTTTGAAACCGCCCGGAGCGCTTCATCCTGTTGTGGTGATAATTGCATAATCCTGAGTGACAGGATTCGCCGTCAAAGGGCAAGGAAAATGGACGCGAGGAGCATTAGACTTAAGGTCAGGACCTATAGGTTATCCGGGTTTCCCGGCCGTATCTGTCCCTCGCCAATGCGGCCGAATTGTTGATTCGTCATACGAAAACGATCGCCATTGACCTGCAACGTCCAGCAGATCTTTTGATCCTCGCCCTCATAGGACAAGCAAAGATTGTCATTCTCAAGGGCCCACTCGCCGGCATAGGGCATGCCCTTCGTTGCAACCTCTTCCGGCTTGCAGCATTGGATCATCTTACCGCGAGACTTGCCATCCGGGCCGAGGAATTCAGTGAAATTGAAGGGCGGCTCAGCTTTGACTTCGCCGGTAAGGGTTGCCCCGGTGATGACTTTGCGTAGATCGTCTTCGTTCGGCGTCGACCACGAAGTGTCTTGTGCCGAAGCGCGGCTGGTAAACAACATGAATGTGGAGACCAGTAGTGTAGCGAGTGAGCGTATATGCATCTCAGGATCGGTCCGGATCATTTTCGAGGCGGATGGGTTGGCCATGCGGTGTCGCGTGAGCAGCGCGCTGCCAAGCCCCGGCCAATTGATCGATATCATGGCTATCCGCAACATTCTTGGAGGCAATGAGCGACTCCAACGCCTCAAGCCAGCAACTATAGTAGTCACTAGCATCATCCAGCGCGCCAGGGTGTTTCAGTTTGCCGGAAAGCGTGGCCGCCCACTCCTCCCAGGTGAACAACCCGCGGTCGTGGAGGGCAACCGCCATTGCAAAGGCTTCCGCCTGCCAAGGTTCGGCAAATACCGGACCGTCACCGCTCGCGGGGAGTCCGCGCGAGTGAGTGATCAGCTCACGCAGGCTCAAGATAACTCTCCCAGGCATCAATACTGACGGTCAAAATAGGATCGGCTCCATCGCCCCATATCTCAGGCGCGGTAAAGACCACTGTATAAACATATTGGGGGTTCTCACCCTTGCCGTGAGCATTGGAATCCGGAAAAACAAAGCCACCACGGACAGCTTCGATTACCCCCAACTTGCCATGCGCATAGCGCGGCAGTCGCGTATGCGTTTCCGGATTGAAATTATGGGTACGGATGCGATCGCTTGGCTGGAAGCGCGGCTCACCTGCCACGGGGCGATCGCAAGGGCCACCTTTCGCAAGGGCTGCCGCGACATTTTCCGCTTTCAAAACACGTTTTGGCTGAGTTCCTTTGCCAAGCGAGCGACCTTCATCGAGTTCCTGTGGCTGGACAAATCCGTGGCGCTTAAGCAGGATCTCCAGCGCCTTGGCCCATATTTCATAATAGCTGGAAGTGTAATAATCCGCGGGGTGCAGGCTCTCGCGCGCATGACGGCTCTCGTCGATATTCCAGTGCCCCATCGCGCCAGCGGCGATTGTCATGCCCATTGCCCGTTTTTCCCAATCGGCATGAAACAACGGCTCATTTTTTTCGGGCGCAACAGGGCCAAAACCCATCTGCCCGCCAAGATCCTGCGGCCCGTTCATGCTGCCTCCGGTGCGAGCGCCAGCCCCGTTCCGATCATTGAGTCGCGTGTGACGAGCCGGGCAAGCTGTTCTTCACTCAGGCCTTCGCTACCTTCCGGGCGCATGGGCACGACCAGGTAACGCAATTCGGCAGTCGAATCCCAGACACGAATTCTGGTCGTTTCAGGAAGGATCACATCAAACTCGACCAGTACGCCACGCGGATCAATAACGGCCTTCGACCGATAAGGTGGCGATTTATACCACACGGGAGGCAAGCCGAGCACCGACCATGGGTAGCACGAGCACAGCGTGCATACGACGAGATTGTGCGTGTCCGGCGTATTGAATACTGCCTGCATATGCTCGCCCTGCCGCCCGGTATAACTCAGGGACTCAATTGCTGCTGTTGCGTCGCGCTTCAGCCAATCCGCATACTCTGGATCCGACCAAGCTTTTGCGACAACCTTCGCTCCGTTGCGTGGACCAACCTTCGTTTCGTACGTATCGACGATCACATCGATCGCTTGCGGGTCGATCAGGCCCTTCTCCGTCAAAATCGTTTCCAAGGCGCGCACGCGCGCAGCCATGGGATCAAGCTCATTATCGTGATGGTGGTCGTCATGGTCGTGTGGCATGGAGAAAATCCTATGCGCCAACAGCGGTCGGCGCAAGCTTACTTCAACATTGGCCACAAGGTGGCCACGAGCAGAACCGCCATTGTGATGTTGAACCATTTAAGTCTCACTGGATCAGCAAGCCAGCCGCGCATGATCTGCCCAAAGGCTGCCCAGCTCGAAACGGATGGAATATTCACGATCGCAAACGCGATCCCCACGATTAAAACCGTCGTAAAATAAGCTTGCGGCGACGTATAGGTTGCCATAGCGGTCACAGCCATCACCCACGCTTTCGGGTTGATCCACTGGAATGCGGCAGCTTCCAGGAACGTCATCGGTCGTGCCTTGCCGTCAACGGCCTTCAGAGAGCGGGACATGGCGATCTTGTAGGCGAGATAGATCAGATAGGCACCGCCCGCAAATTTCAGCGCCGTATAAAGAAGCGGAAACGTCTGCAGCAAAGCGCCAAGTCCCAAACCCACCCCAATAAGCAAAGTAAAGAAACCCGAGCCAATACCGAACATGTGGGGAATCGTGCGTTTGAAGCCGAAATTGACGCCCGATGTCAGCAGCATGAAGTTATTTGGTCCCGGCGTTATCGACGTGACGAAAGCGAACACCAGTAGGGTCAGAAAAATCTCGAGTGTCACTACGATACCCACCCCTGTGAAAAGAGGCACTCATAGGGTCTGGCGATACTTGGCTCAAGGGCGGACTTGTCAGGGATACAATTGAGTATCCCTGACAAGAGCACTAAAGCTACATTCCCATGGGACCGCGGTTCATGGCGGCAACCCCTGTCCGGCAAATCTCGACGAGGCCAAGCGGCTTCATGATCGCGATAAACTGGTCAATCTTCGAACCTTTGCCAGTGATCTCGAAGATGAAATGCTCCGTCGTTGCGTCTGTCACCTTGGCATGAAACGCATCGGCCAGACGCAATGCTTCATTGCGATGCTCGCCAAGGCCGGCGACCTTGACCAACGCCAGTTCGCGCTGGATTGGCCCGCTCTGGCCAAGTTCATCTGCACGCACAGACAAATCCACCACACGGTGCACAGGCACAATGCGTTCCAGCTGGTGGCGAATCTGGTCCAGAATGTGCGGTGTGCCGCGCGTCACGATCGTGATGCGCGACAGATGCTGTTCATGCTCGGTCTCGGAAACCGTAAGGCTTTCAATGTTATAGCCCCGTCCGGAGAATAGGCCAATCACGCGTGCAAGGACGCCGGGCTCATTATCGACCAGGACCGATAGAACTGTCGTGACAGGTAGTTCAGTCTCCTTGGCAATGAAATATGCCGAACCGGAGGCTAGGTTTTGAGCGTTCATTTGTTATTTTCTCCGGTTTGCTTAAACGAGCTGCCTGCCCTTGGCATCAATGGCGTTGGCGACTGCATCATCCGTAGCCTCGTCGGGCAAAAGCATCTCATTGTGAGCCTTGCCGGAAGGGATCATCGGGAAGCAGTTGGCGAGATTAGCCACGCGGCAATCGAAAAGTACCGGCTTTTTGACGTCGATCATTTCCTGAATGGCATCGTCGAGATCGCCAGGCTTTTCGCAGCGAACACCATGACCGCCATAGGCCTCCGCCAGTTTGACGAAATCGGGCAAGGCTTCCGTATAGGAATGCGACAGGCGATTGCCATGCAGCAGTTGCTGCCACTGGCGGACCATTCCCATGTACTGGTTGTTCAGGATAAAGATCTTGATCGGCGCTTCATACTGAACAGCAGCACTCATCTCCTGCATAGTCATCTGCACCGAAGCGTCCCCAGCGATGTCGATAACCAGCGAGTCAGGATGCGCGATCTGCACACCCAACGCTGCTGGCAGGCCATAGCCCATCGTTCCGAGACCGCCTGATGTCATCCAGCGATTGGGCTTTTCGAAATGATAGAACTGCGCCGCCCACATCTGGTGCTGGCCGACTTCGGTCGTGATATAGGTGTCGCGATCCTTGGTCAGTGCGTACAGCCGCTCCAGCGCATATTGCGGCATGATCACGTCCTTGTTGCGCGTATAGGACAGAGATTTCCGTGAGCGCCATCTGTCGATCTGCGACCACCATGCATCGATCGCCTTTTCGTCAGGCTTTGTCGAAGAGGCACGCAGAAGGCGAATCATGTCTTCGAGCACGTGGGCAACATCGCCGATGACCGGAACGTCAACCCGAACCGCCTTGTTGATGGAAGACGGATCGATATCGATGTGAATCTTCCGGGAATTTGGCGAGAAACCGCTGATGCGGCCGGTAATACGATCGTCGAAGCGCGCACCAATATTCAGCATGACGTCGCAATCATGCATCGTCATATTCGCTTCGTAGGTTCCGTGCATGCCCAGCATGCCAAGCCAATTCTTGCCGGATGCTGGATAAGCGCCAAGCCCCATCAATGTCGAGGTGATCGGAAAATTGGTGAGCTCGACGAGTTCCCGCAGCAATTTACTTGCTTCGTTGCCGGAGTTGATGACACCGCCCCCCGAGTAGATAACAGGGCGTTTTGCCGTCAGCATCAGAGCAACAGCCTGCTTGATCGCCTCGATATCACCTTGGATCTTGGGATGATAGCTGGTGCGCGGTGAGACTTCCGGCGGCGTATACATGCCGGTTGCAAACTGAACATCCTTCGGAACGTCAACGAGAACTGGACCGGGACGCCCTGTTTTGGCAACGTGGAATGCCTCATGCAGAACACGCGCAAGATCGTTGACATCTTTCACCAGCCAATTGTGCTTGGTACAAGGGCGGGTGATACCGACAGTGTCGCACTCCTGGAAGGCATCCGAACCGATCAGGCTCGTCGGGACCTGTCCACTGATACAAACCAGCGGAATGGAGTCCATCAGTGCATCCTGTAGCGGCGTAACCGCATTGGTTGCGCCGGGCCCTGATGTGACCAGCATTACGCCGACTTTACCGGTGGACCGGGCATAACCCTCCGCGGCATGACCCGCACCCTGTTCGTGCCGGACCAGAATGTGGTTGATCTTGTCCTGTTGGAAGAGTTCATCATAGATCGGAAGCACGGCGCCACCCGGATATCCGAAAATATCGGTTACCCCCTGATCAATGAGTGCCTGGACGACCATCTCGGCACCAGTCATTTCACGTCGTTGCGATGGTCGGCTGTCACTATCCTGCTTGTCTGCTTTCATCGGTCTCTTCCCGTCTATTCTGCGGCTCTTGGCCCTTCAGAAGGTGTCTGCTCTAACTGAAATGTTGGAAATAAAAAAGGCCCCCGAAGGAGCCTGTGTATCGCGCATGGGAGCTTTCGCCGGGTGCTTACTACACCCTGCCCATGCGCGATCCCACGACGATAAGAACTGTTTTCATGGTCGCGGACGATAGTTAAGCAAATTCCATACGTCAACGGCAAAAATGCAAATCAAATCGAATGACCAGCACTGAACCTGAAACCAGTCGAAACAATTGTCACAATCACGCTAAGATAATCTCAATGCCTTCGAATTAGGGTGACCCGACAAGTCTTGTCAACACACTGTCATCAGTTCACGGAATGGTCGCCAACGATGAACGCTGAAGCCTTGCCGGCTGAACAACCCAGACCCTTCGTTCGCAATCGAACCGATGGGCACGTCATCGAATGCAACGGTGAAAAGGCCGTCATTTACGCGTTGACCGGGCCGTCTATCGCAGCATCGGATGACTACTGGACAGTCGGTCAATTGATTTCCATTCAAGTCGGAAACAGCCGCGTGGTTGGACTCGTCTATGAAGTCAACGCCCATGAAGCGCAATGGGTCGTTGAAGCCGACCAGAGCATTCGCATCCATGTCGAGCTTATCGGACAGGTCAATGAGCATGGTGATGGTTCGTTGACCTTTTCATCCGGCATCGCGAATTATCCGCACATGGGCGCCGTAGCACATCGGATTCGCGCGACAGATCTGGCAATTATTTACACAGCGAGCCTGAAGAACACCGTATCAGTCGGGCATCTGTCGCAAAATGCATCGATCCCGGCATTGATATCCATCGATAGTCTGGTTTCGCGACACTTTGCCGTCCTTGGCAGCACAGGCGTGGGTAAATCGAGCGCTGTTTCCCTGCTTTTGCGCAAGATCATAGCGCAGCGACCCGATCTCCGCGTACTGATCCTCGATCCTCACAACGAATTTGCAAGCGCCTTTCCTGATCATGCGATCTCGATCGATTACAATACTTTGGAATTGCCCTATTGGCTGTTCAGGCTGGAAGAGTTTGCAGAAGCTGTCTTCCGCGGGAGGCCGACGGTGCCAGCCGAAGTTGATGCCTTGCGCGATCTGATTCCGATTGCGCGGGAGCGCTTTGCCAGTTCCGAAGCGGCAACTGCCGCGTCGCTCCTCAAAAAAGACCGCGATTATTCGTCGTTAACCGCCGATACGCCGACACCATATCGGATGGCTGATCTCATCAAGCTGATCGATGAACGCATCGGCCAATTGGAAGGCAAGACGGATCGGCCGATCATGAAGGCGCTTCGGCAGCGTTTGCAGGCGCTGGTTGCTGATCCCAGATACCGCTTCATGTTCTCGGCCCCGACGACGATGGACACGATGCGCCAGACGATTGGCCACATTTTCCGCATACCCAAGAACGATCGTCCGATTTGCGTCTTTCAATTGGCTGGACTGCCATCGGAAGTGGTGAATTCCGTTGCCTCGGTACTCTGCCGTATGGCTTTCGACCTCGCGGTGTCGAGCGACGGCCGCGCACAGACGCTCGTCGTCTGCGAGGAAGCGCATCGTTACATTCCCGCGGATGCCAATGCGGGCTTCTGGCCAACGCGCCAGGCAATTGCCCGCATTGCCAAGGAAGGCCGCAAATATGGCGTCTATCTAGCTGTCATTTCGCAGCGTCCGGGCGAGCTTGATGCAACCATTCTTTCCCAATGCAGCACCGTGTTTGCCATGCGCCTCGGAAATGAGCGCGATCAGGAGATCATTCGGGGCGCCATTACTGGCGCATCGCAAAGCACGATTGGATTTCTGTCATCGATTGCCAATCGAGAAGCGATCGCTTTTGGAGAGGCGGTTCCGACGCCGATGCGCATGATGTTCGAGACAATTGCGCCCGACCAACTGCCGGCCGCACATATGACCAAAAGCCAGCAATCCATGCGACTGGGAGATTCTTACCTATCTCTCGACACGATCTTGATGCGAATGCGTCAGCTCAATGCGGCAGAAAGCACAAGCAGTCAGGATGATGCATTCGATGTGGTCGAAACTATTGGCCAGCCTGTCGCGAGCCAGAGGCACACAGTTCCCTTGGCTCAGGAGCCTGTCAGAACCCAGTGGCGCAATATCGATGCTGCAATCCGCAGAGAGGAACCGCCCAGGTCACAACCGGAAGCTACCGATCGGTTCCGTGCTAGCGACCTGATCCGCACATTCCGCAACGACAAGACCTGAGTCACGGATAAGGCAATCTTTCCCAGTCATCGCCGAGCTGGTTGCGGAACCATGTCATCTGGCGCTTTGCATATTGACGGGTAGCGATCGTCGCGAGTTCTGCGGCTTCCTCTGGATCCAGCCGATCGGCAAGAACCTCGGCAATTTCGCGCACTCCGATCGCCCTCATGGCAGGGAGTTCACTCGAAAGCCCTAATGATAGCAATGCCTTAACCTCGTCGAGGGCGCCGGTTTTCATCATGTTTTCAAAGCGTGATGCGATACGCGCTCCCAGCCATTTCCTATCGGGCTCGATAACAATTTTGCGCGCGGCTCCAGAGTCAATCAGCGATCTGCCGGTTGCCTTCTGCCATTCGACGATGGATCGACCCGACGCATCGATGACTTCGAGCGCTCTTACAATCCGCTGGCTATCGGTCGGACGCAATCTAGACGCCGCCAACGGGTCTTTCTCAGTGAGAATCGCGTGCAATTCCCCGGAGCCGAGCTCAGCATCCTGCTGACGCCAATGCGCCCGGATATCCGCAGCAATATCGGGCATTGCCGATAGCCCTCCGAGAAGAGCACGAAAATACAGCCCGGTACCGCCAACGAAAATCATAGTCTTTTCAGTTAGTTCTGGTCTGTTCAGTACATGTTCGGCATCCGTGAGCCAGCGTCCGGTCGAGTAGGCGATGCTCGGCGAAACATGCCCGTAGAGATAATGGGGCGCGGCTTTGAGATCGTCCGGACCTGGCCGCGCGGTCAGGAGGTTGAGGACATCATAGACCTGCATTGAATCCGTATTGACGATCACACCGCCTGTTTCGTCCGCCAAACGAAGCGCAAGCGCCGACTTGCCGCTTGCCGTCGGTCCAGCTATCAGGATTATCTGTCTTGTCACATCAACCGCCCAACCGGAAATTGCCCTATGCCCTTGATGGCCACGCTCATCGCCAATCCCGCCACTTCGGACCTTGTACCATCGCTCGGGATTAAAGCCTCGGCGGCGGTCAATGCAACAGGTCTTTATTGGCTGGCCGACGGTATTGCCTGTGACCTGTCCCTGAGGGACGGTACCGATGCTGCTGAAGCGCATCTTGAACTGGTCCGGGCTATCGACAGCGCGCCAATCGATATTGTCGTTCAAAATCAAGATACTAGGCGCAAGAAGATTTTGATTGCCGACATGGATTCGACCATGATCCAGCAAGAATGTATCGATGAACTGGCCGAAGAAGCGGGCCTCCGGGAAAAAGTTGCGGCGATCACGGCACGGGCGATGAATGGCGAAATCGCGTTCGAACCTGCGCTGCGTGAACGCGTCGCGCTGCTCAAGGGCCTGCCCTATACGGTAATCGACAAGGTGATCGCCAGCCGCATCACGCTCATGCCGGGTGGGCCGGAACTGGTGCGCACAATGAAAAAGCACGGGGCTTATACGTCGCTTGTTTCAGGCGGATTTACCGTGTTCACCCAGCGTATTGCCGAGATGATCGGCTTCAATGAAAACAGCGCCAACACCTTGATAGATAATGGAAAAGTCTTGACGGGAGAAGTCAAGGAACCGATCCTCGGACGTGAGGCGAAGGTTGCTGCGCTGACCTCCATCTGCCAGCGTTTTGGCCTTTCACCGCAAGATGCGATCGCGGTTGGAGATGGCGCCAATGACCTTGGCATGCTGCAACTGGCAGGCACAGGCGTAGCGCTCCACGCCAAACCGATCGTTGCCGAACAGGCAAAGGTGCGGATCGACCATGGTGATCTGACCGCCCTTCTCTATATCCAGGGCTATCGACAAACCGATTTTGTGGTCTGAATTCGCGTCGCCACAACCATTTTTCTCGCAATGGTGGAAAATCTTGCGCCAGAATCGACAACTCTTGCATCAGATTCGCACGTTCTTGTGCAAGATCAGGTAATTCTTGCGCAAACTTGCATGCGATCCTCAATCCGCTGAATGAAAAATGCCGCGGTTGAACCCAGCCCTTCAAATCAGTCCATTTGAAGCGTGACAAACCGCAGCTCGCCGGTTTTTGACGCCAGCATGAGCAGTGCATTCTTGCGACCCTCGTCGCGAAGTTTTTCGATCCGCGCCGCCACATCCTCCGGCGTTGAGACGGTCTCCTGCGCAATATCGACGATGACGTCGCCTGCCGCGATCCGCTTGTTGGCGGCGATCGAGCCGTTCTGCACTTCAGTCACAACCACGCCCTCGACCTCCTTGGCAATGCCGAAGGTCTTGCGGGTGGCATCGTCGAGTTTTCCAAGGCTCATGCCCAGCACGTCCACGTTCTGGGCGGCTCCGTCCTCGCCGGTTGTCTGGTCGTCCTTCTTTGCGTCCGCCTGATCACCGTCTTCCAGACGTCCGAGCGTGACCTTGACAGTCTGCTCCTTGCCCTTGCGGACAACGACGACATCGACTTCCTTGCCGATAGGGCTCTCGGCAACGACGCGCGGGAGGTCCTTGACGTTGTTGACGTCCCTGCCATCGAAACGCGTGATCACATCGCCGGGCAGAATGGCACCACCGGCGACCGGGCCGCCTTCGATGATCCCGGCAACCAGCGCGCCCTTGCTGGATGTCATGCCGAGGCTTTCCGCGATATCGTCAGTCACAGGCTGGATGCGCACGCCAAGCCAGCCACGACGCGCCTCGCCAAACTGGCGCAGCTGCGCGATGACGCCGGACGCAAGCTCGGCCGGAATGGCGAAACCGATACCGATCGATCCGCCGGTCGGCGAAATGATGGCGGTATTGATACCGATGACCTGGCCATACATGTCGAACAGCGGCCCGCCGGAATTGCCGCGGTTGATCGCAGCGTCGGTCTGGATGAAATTGTCGTAAGGACCGGAATTGATATCGCGGTTGCGCGCCGAGACGATGCCGACTGTCACGGTGCCACCGAGACCAAAGGGATTGCCGATGGCCATGACCCAATCGCCGATACGCGTCTTCGATGAATCGCCGAACTTGACCGCAACCAGCTTGTGCTTTTTCGGATCGACCTTGAGCACGGCTAGATCGGTCTTGGTATCCTTGCCGACAAGCGTCGCCTTCAGCTTTGAACCATCATTGAAATTGACTTCGATCTCGTCGGCATCGGCAATCACGTGATTGTTCGTGACGACGATGCCTTCGGCCGCATCGACCACGAAACCCGAACCGAGCGACTGGACCTTGTGCGAAGGATTGCTCTCACCAGGATTCTGCTTGCCGAAATATTCGTCGAAGAATTCCTGGAAAGGCGAGCCGTCGGGCACCTTCGGCATTGGCACCGGCCCCGATTCCCCATCCTGTCCCTTTACGGTCTGCGAGGTCGAGATGTTGACCACGGCATCGAGCAGGCCTTGCGCAAGATCGGCAACCGAGGCCGGCCCCTGTGCTCGCGGCTGCTGACTGTTCGGCACAATCGGAGCTTGCATCTGCGCCCGTGCGGCACCGACAAATGCAGGGTTGAGGCTTGTCGCGGTCAGCGCAATCAGCGCGGTAGCCGCGGTTGCGGAACGGAGAACGAGGCGACCAGTCTTGAAAAACATACGTTCGGGCCCTTATCGGAAACAGAATGATACAACAGAACGGCGAGAGGCGACATAAATATGACCGAGCGGCTATTGCAGCACTTATTTCAGATCAGTCAATTCAAGAGTTGATGAATTGGCTGAACTCTGGTGCGTGGTTCGACAAGCTCACCATGAGGGAGGCACGATATGATCGAGGACGAATCTGACGCTAGCCTCTTGGACTGACCTACTTTGCTCGCCCTAATTCTGACCGGGGGGCGGTAGCACATATGCTTTGTACTCTTCTAGGGGTGGCGGCGGCCCACGGTCATAGGTGTATCTGTCAACTAAAGATTGTCCGAGCAAACCAAAATAATCACTGGACTCGTCAACCGCCGTAAAGAAACGTTCAGTTTGTATTAACTTTCCCGTTTCTTTCGAAAACCATAGTTTGTTCATGGCTTTGGCGCCATTGCGCTGCCAATCGGCTTTGAAGACCACAGTATCACTTCCGTCCATGGTTTCAGTGCCAAGCTTAGAGCAACCTTGGAAGACCGGCCGCCCAGACTCGGAAATACGATCGAGCGTTTCACGCCTGTATGCGAGCCAAGATAGGTCTGGCTTGCGGACGTAGATGGTCAGGTCATAAAAATAGACCCAGCCCCGTAGCTTTCCACTGTCCTGACCCGCCCCTGTAACAGTTGAAACGATTTGATAGCGGCCCGTATTTACTGTGTGTTCGTAGGCCCCGTTGGGTTCAGCACATGTATTGTCATCTGCCTGTGCGCTTGCAATTCCAGCAGAAATGCAAAGCCATGCCCAAATCAATTTCATTAACTATCCCCCGCCCCATCTTCGTACTCCGAGTCAGCACTGCTACGAGTTCTGCGCGTCTGGTCAAATCTGCCCTGAATTTATCGCTTACTAAGTCGTCGACCTACCCTCAACGCCGTCAGTAAGTACAAGTTGGCACTCCGCGCGCGATAGTCGCGTCGAGCGGATAGCAATGGCGATGAACACTGCTAGCACCAAAAATTTACCCGTCGCGCGCCTTCCTCAATTCGGCAAGACGTTTATCCATCTCTGCAAAACCATTCGGTTGACCAGAAAGAAAGCGGTGGTGCATGGCAAGGCTACTATTCATTAGAATGCCAGCCACGCTGTCTAACGTAACCTCACATTCGCCATCACCCGTGAAGTTGTTAAGGACCAACTCGATATCGTTATCCCGCACCCTCATGTGTCGGTTCATGAGCGACCTGATGTTGTTGTGGCTCTCGCTGCAAAGCAAATTATAAACAGAACGATACTCATCTACCATATCTGCCTTTCCAAAGCGCTCGAAGGCCGACAAAGGATGGATGCCAGCAGCCCTATACTCTTCAAATGATTTCCGGTGGCTGTTTAGGCTCTCGACAACCACGTCATTATCGCCAAATCCGGCAAGAAATGCATTGTCACCGGCGATCCCTTCCTCGATTAGCTTCTTCCACTCCTTGTGGTATGCGGCATTCATGTTGTCGAGATATTTTTCATCCTTAAGCAAAGCACTCAGATCCACCCACGCTTCTAGAAGCGAGCGTAAGATGGCATCGGTTCCGCCTACTTTCCCGGCCTTCAAAAGAATTGCGACACTCTCTGACTGTTCTAGGATCGTAGCATACAGGCTAATCAGAACGCGCTGAATTTCTTGCCGTTTGTCAAATTTCAAAGATGGAACAAGCGTCATTGCTTTGGCGTGAAGGTCAAAAACGAATTCCAACATGCTGATGCATCTCCGGGTATCCCGCTCAACATTAGGGGAAAAGCCTGATTATGGCATGTTTGCCAGTCATTTTAGAGTATGATTCTGAATCGGCCGCATTGCCCCACAATCAAACCGATTGAGATCACGCGCTTCTGATGGCGACGCGAAGGACGCCATCCGAAAGCGGGTCGAGCACGCCACTGACGTTTTACTGTGCGTTCAGACTCTCGCCCAACTCATGTATCTCCCTTCCGTTGCGGTGGGTTGGGAGCAACGACTGGGCCGTAATTGTCGTGAAGGCGCCACCACGTGTAGGGATCTCCCTGAGGACGGCCGGGCGGCACGTCCTGCCAAGTCTCCTGCCGACCCAACGGCGTCATGACGAGAAATGACCAGACGGGGCCTATTTCCTCAATGCCGCGTCCATTCAGAAAGTAGGTGCGGAAAATACGCTCACCGCGCCGGATAAAGACATTGATGCCGAACATTTCTTCAACACCGAAATCTCGGGAGAATCGCTCATCGGGCAGCGAATAGAAAGGAATGTGGTTCCACCCCATCCGTTCGCGCAGGCTCTCGATCTTGTCGATAGGAGCAGCAGTGACGAAGGCCAGGGTCGTGTCGCGTGCTGCAAGATGGGCGGGATGAACGACGGTGTCGGCAACCAGCGAGCAACCGCTGCACGCCCCATCCGGCCAATTCTCGACATCGGGCGCATAGAAGAAACGATAGACGACTAGCTGTCGTCGGCCTTCGAACAGTCCCAGCAGATCCCTGTCGCCATTCGTGCCTATGAATTTGTAATTGCGGTCAACTTCGGTCACCGGAAGCAGCCTGCGCTTGGCGGCCAGGCGATCCTTGGCCTTCATCAGGGCCTTTTCCTCCACGAGCAGCTCCTCGCGGGCAGCGTTCCATTCATCTTGCGAAACCACATCGAAGTCGCCCATAGGTTCGCGCATAGACGGAGCCGGGACTCCGGGACCTTCTTGTCGAGCCATATTCTCCTCCGTTGAAAGCGTTGCATGTTTACATGCAACGGCTCAGCAACATGCGGGTTCCAAGGGATGATTTGTCTGCGGTTCGAGGCTTTACCATGCCTGAGCACAACCGCCTGCTTTCCACCGACGGGGTCCAACCGCAAGGTAGGTGGTGGATCAAATGATGACACTACGCATCAGATTGGTCCAAACTCGGGACGCCTACCCCCGAGCCAACCACACCACCCCCACGCCGACGGCGACGGAAGCGACGCCGGCGATGCGCAGGAAGCCATCCGGCTGTTCGCTGACATCGCGGGCAACACGTTTTGCAACGAGCGGGAAAAGGCCATAGAGCAGCCCCTCGAATACGAGGAACAGCCCTACGGCATCAATGAAATCGATCATGATATGAACCCGCCCCTATTGAGGGGCGGGAGCGGCGGGCGCGGGCGGCGTTGCGCCGGCGGGCGGCGTAGGACCGCTGACCGGAGGCAGACCGCCATTCGAATCCTGGAAATAGCGGAAGAACTCGGAAGTCGGTGAAAGCACCATCGTCGTTCCTGTATTATCCAGCGCTGTGCCATAGGCCGTCATCGAGCGATAGAACGCGAAGAAATCCGGATCCTTGGAGAAGACATCGGCGAAGATACGGCTGCGCTCGCCTTCACCCTGACCTCGGGCAATTTCCGATTCCTTACGGGCTTCCGCGATGATTTCGACAACCTGGCGATCGGCAATGGCCTTTATGCGCTGTGCCGCTTCACGGCCGCGGGCACGCAGGCGCTCGGCTTCCGCCAGACGTTCTGCCTTCATGCGGTCGAACGTCTGCTGCGACACTTCCTGCGTCAGGTCCGTCCGGCGAATACGCACGTCCGTGATCTGCAGGCCGAGCGATTCCGCATCGGGACGCAATTGCTGGCGCACTTCGTTCATCATGCCAGCGCGCTCGTCCGACAGGGCAGCCTCAAAGCCACGCAAGCCATAGACACCACGCAACGCCGCATCGAGACGCGTACGCAACCGGGCTTCGGCCAAGGTTATGTCGCCCGATACGGTCTGACGGAACTTGCGCGGATCGGTGATCTGGTAGACGAGGAACGCATCGACCTCGTAGAACTTGCCGCCCGAAACCTGAACACGGATATTGTCGAGTTCGAAGCTCAAGAGACGATCTTCGATCATCTGCACATTGTCGGCCTCGAGAAAACCGAAAGGCAGCTTGAAGTAAATGCCGGGATCGGCCTTCACATCGACGATCTGACCAAACCTCAGGACGATGGCCTGCTGGCCGGCCCTGACGACAAATAGTGACGAATAGGCCAACAAGGCGATGAACGCGATCAGGCCAACGAGAAGCGGAACACGATTCTGGTTCATGGCTTTGTCCCCTCTGTGGTGGTGGCGGGGGCAGGCTTACCGGTCAAACCCGGCAGCGGCAGATAAGGTATGACGCCTTGTCCGCTTTGATCGACGATCACCTTGTTCGAATCCTTCAGTACACGCTCCATCGTTTCAAGGAAGAGACGCTTGCGCGTGACTTCCGGCGCCTTGACATACTGGTCATAGACAGAGGTAAAGCGTTGCGCCTCACCTTCCGCTTCCTGGACGATACGGTTCTTATAGGCCGCCGCATCTTCACGGATCTGCGCGCCTTCACCGCGGGCCTGGCCCAGCTTCTGGTTGGAATACTGGTTCGATTCCTCGACAAAACGGTCTTCGTCCTGTTCGGCACGCTGAACTTCATCGAACGCGTCGGCCACTTCGCGAGGCGGCGCCGCGTCTTCGATCGACAGGGCATTGATCGCAATGCCTGCACCATAGTCGTCGAGCGTCTTCTGGATGATGCCGCGCACATCATTGGCGATGCCAGCACGGTTATCACGGAAGATATCCTGCGCCGGACTGCGGCCGACGATCTCGCGCATGGCGCTTTCCGAAACCTGCTGTACGAGGTTTTCCGGATTTTCGACATGGAACAGATAGGCGACGGGATCGGAAACGCGATACAGCACCGAGAACTGAACGTCGACAATGTTCTGATCACCGGAGAGCATCAGGCCTTCCTTGGCGCCGCGGGCGCCCTGCCCGCCAATGTTCTTCTGCTTTTCGACGATCTCGACCTTCTCATAGGATTCGATCGGCCAGAAATGGAAATGCAGGCCCGGCTCGGCGATATCAGGCTTGGGCTTGCCGAAACGCAGCTCCACGGCGCGTTCGTCCGGCTGGACTGTGTATATCGACTGGAAAAGCCAGAAAGCCACCAGCGCAAGTGCGGCCAAGCCCCAGATCGCCGGACTGCCGCCGGAACCACCCGGAAGCGCCTGACGCAAACGATCCTGACCACGGCGGAATATATCTTCGAGATCGGGAGGGGTCTTGCCTCCGCCACCTTGCGGCTTTTGACCCCAAGGGCCACCGCCGCCACTATTATTACCGCCGCCACCCCATGGGCCGCCGCCGCCGTTCTGATTACTCCAGGGCATTCCTACCTCTTAATTTGAACGAAAGCGCCACCCCGTGGCTTCCTCCCGCTAATCCAACTTCCCGTTTATAGGGATCGCAAGGCACGCTTTCAACGCGTGGCGAAGCTTTTCAAGCGGAATTGGTAAAAAGCCGAACGATTATGCCCATTTATGACGATAATTTGAGGCCGCAATCATGGGCCGGAACAAATCAGCCGCGTTCGTAGATGACAAACCGCGTTGCAAAATTGTCTTTTTCACCCGCCGGAAAATCCTCGCTGGAAACCTCAGTCCATACCTTTGGATCGATGGGAGGGAAAACGACATCGCCTTCGACTTCGGCCAGGACCCAGGTGACATACAGCCTGTCGGCGCGGTTCAACGATTGGCGAAAAATATCGCCGCCGCCGATAATGCAAATCTCGTCGACCTTGTCGGCCCCGGCATGGCTTCCCGCAATCATCAGTGCCTGATCGATAGACCTGGCGGCGATGACACCTTCCATGGAAAAGGCAGGATCGCGCGTGATGACAATGTTGGTCCGGCCGGGCAACGGCCGCCCAAGCGAATCCCATGTCTTGCGGCCCATGATGATGGGCTTGCCCATGGTAGTGGCCTTGAAACGCTTCAGATCCGACGACAGCCGCCACGGCAAGCCATTCTCACGGCCGATCACGCCATTTTCGGCAATCGCAACAACAAAACTGATCATGAGTATCCATCCGTTTCAAACAAACATTCGCCCGCAAACCCAAACGCGGATCCTATACCGCGATTGGCGCCCTGATGCTCGGCTCGGCGACATAATCTATCAGATGGAAATCGTCATATTTGAAGGCAAAGAGATCGGTAACGTCCGGATTGATCTGCATAGTCGGCAAGGGGCCGGGTTTGCGCATCAATTGCTGTTTCGCCTGCTCGAAATGA
This sequence comes from Candidatus Phyllobacterium onerii, assembly GCF_028331445.1. Classification (GTDB taxonomy): domain Bacteria; phylum Pseudomonadota; class Alphaproteobacteria; order Rhizobiales; family Rhizobiaceae; genus Phyllobacterium; species Phyllobacterium onerii. The sequence continues at coordinate 214,046 of NZ_JAQMHX010000003.1, forward strand.
TTGGCATAGAGATGGGCATCGCCGAGCGTGTGAACGAAATCGCCGGGCTTCAACCCGGTGACTTGCGCCACCATCATCGTCAGCAATGCGTAGGAGGCGATGTTGAAGGGTACACCGAGGAAAATGTCCGCCGAGCGCTGGTAGAGCTGGCATGAGAGCTTGCCATCGGCCACGTAGAACTGGAACAGGCAGTGGCAGGGCGGCAACGCCATCTCATCGACCAAGGCCGGATTCCATGCCGAGACGATCAAACGTCTTGAATGAGGATTTTTGCGTATCTGATTCAAAAGATTCGCAATCTGGTCGATATGCCGGCCATCCGGAGCCGGCCATGAGCGCCATTGGGCGCCGTAGACGGGGCCGAGGTCGCCGTTCTCGTCGGCCCACTCGTCCCAGATCGTGACGCCGTTTTCCTTGAGATAGGCGATGTTCGTGTCGCCCTTCAGGAACCACAGAAGTTCATAGATGATGGATTTCAGATGCAGCTTTTTCGTCGTCAGCATCGGAAAACCGGCGGCCAGATCGAAACGCATCTGATAACCGAAAACGGACCGCGTACCGGTACCGGTGCGGTCGCCGCGATCGGCGCCCGTATCGAGCACATGCTGAAGAAGATCGAGATAAGTGCGCATAATTTCTTTTAGCAGATTCGGCTGATTAAACACTTAAACTTGTGCGTGATCCACAGGGCTGCCAAGCCCAAATCCATGCACCTAATGAAAAATCCCCGGTGATTCGCCGGGGATGATTCGGATTTGCCGATTGAAATTGATCAGAGCTTGCCGAGAGCGCCGAGGGCCTTGGCGGTCAGGTAATAAAAGGTGACGCGGCTCTTCGAGCTGTCCGCCTTCATGGCCGCGCACACGGATTCGATGGCGGCGTCGGCCTTGGCGGTATCTGTGAGACCGAGCTTCTTTTCGACCCAATTGGTGCGAACACGCTTCAATTCGTCCGGATCTGTGCAGGAAACCAGCGAAGAATCCCTGTTGCGCAGAGCAATTCCGAGATGTTTGACGATTTTCGCGACAGTCGCCTCATCGGCAGCCGCATCGTAATGACGAACATCCTTTAGATAGTCACTCATCGAAAAACCCCCTGATTGCTAGGCTCAATGCGCGGCATTGCAACCTCCCTGACAATGAAGACATCGCACAAACTGGCAGATGCATGAGGCGATGGCTTTCTAGACACCCTTGAAACATTCCCCAGCAACAGTTCCAAGTCAATCCACTCTTTCAATTCGGCTAAACAGCTCCTATATAAGAGCTGCTGGCTTCGGCCAGCTATGGTGATAAACGGACGATGTAATAAGCTTATTGGACCCGGGGGCGGTACCCGGCGCCTCCACCAGAACGCAGCAGGTTTTGCTGCTTTGTGGCGGGGGCGAAATAGGATCGACAAGAGTGTAAAGATCGAACTTTTGCCCGGCATTGTACCACCGTTATCGGGCTAACCTAGTAGTTGCAAACGACAACTATGCGGAAGCACGTCTCGCCGCTTAATGCGGTGCGATAGCTTCAAATTAAGTCCTAGGGGTTCGCACTTCTAGGCGGGGTTCGGAGGCACCTGGCAACAGAAGCCTTCACTTCTCCCCTCCCATTTCGCTTCCCCTCGCCCCTTCCTGCTCAGCCTCAAGCAAGACTTGACGCGCGCTTTATTGCGGCGTATAAAACCAAATAGTTAAATAACCGAATGGTTCAGCATAGAATGACAACCGATCGTCTCGATAACATCTTCTCGGCACTGGCAGACCCGACGCGCAGGGCAATCCTGGCACGTCTGGCTCTGGGCACGACTTCGGTGACGGAACTCGCCGAACCGTTTCGCATGTCCGGACCAGCAGTATCGAAGCATCTCAAGGTGCTCGAACGCGCCGGGCTCATCATTCGCGGCCGCGAGGCGCAATGGCGGCCATGCAGTCTCGACGCGGCTCCGCTCAAGGAAGTGAGGGACTGGCTCGAACATTACCGGCGCTTCTGGGAAACCAGTTTCGACCGGCTGGAAGAATATCTGCAGGAGGTTCAGACAAATGGAGATCACGATGGCACAGACCAACGTTGAAACGAACGCCTCAGCCGGTCGCGTTCTGACCATAACACGCATCTTCAACGCGCCGCCCGCGCTGGTTTTCGATGCCTTCTCCGATCCAAAACGCATGTTGCAATGGGTCGGCCCGCGCAATTATCCGGCAAGCTACGTTGAATCGGACCTGCGGGTTGGCGGCAGATGGCGCGCTTGCCTCGATAGCCAAGCAAGCGGCGAGAAGCTGTGGCATGGCGGCGTCTATCGCGAGATCGTGCCAGGCAAGCGCCTCTCCTATACGTTTGCCTGGGATCAGGAGAACGGCAGGCCAGGCCTCGAAACGCTCGTCGACATCAATTTCGAAGGCCAGAATGGCAAGACACTGATGACATTCCAACAGAGCGAATTCGATACGCCTGAAGATTGCGACGGTCACCGGGAGGGCTGGAACAGTACCTTCGACCGGCTGGAAGAGTTGCTCGCCCGGGAATGAATCGATTTCCCAATGAAGCATTCCGCAACAGGAGGAAGCAATGCAACATGAGATCGTATCACGCGATGAGTGGCTAAGGGCGCGGCTGGCGCTACTTGCCAGGGAAAAGGCTTTTACCAAAGCCGAGGAGGAAATGAGCGCACGACGGCGTGCCCTGCCTTGGGTCAAGGTCGAGAAGGAATACACCTTCGATAGCCGCTCGGGCAAAATGACGCTCTCGGACCTCTTCGATGGACGCAGCCAACTTTTCATCAAGCATTTCATGATGGGACCGGGCCAGGAACAGCAATGCGTCGGCTGTACACTGGAGGTAGACCATGTGGAGGGCTTGCTCGAATATCTTCAAAACAACGATGTTTCCTATGTAGCGGTCGCGCGAGCGCCAATTGGAGAAATCGAAACACTGCGCAAGGCCATGGGCTGGCGTTTTCCTTGGGTTTCATCGTTCCACAGCGATTTCAATTATGACTTCAACGTGTCATTCACGCCGAAGGAAGTGGCTGGAAGGAACGCTTACTATAACTTCGAGACCACCGATCCAGGCCTGGAGGACCTGTCCGGCGACAGCGTTTTCTATAAGGACGGTGACGGCCAGATTTATCACACCTACTCGGCCTTCAGCCGTGGCGGCGAGCAATTCCTTGGTATCTACGGATATCTCGATGCCGAAGGGCCGCAACGAGACCGGACCGCATTATGATCTCGTTGATTGGGCGCGGCCGAGGCCGATGTACGGCAAAGGCGGCACGGTTGGCGATAATGGCCGTTATCACGCGGCCGACTGTGCTTGTTCAGCCCATACATGAGTGAGGCCGATGTGCTGCGCGCTCACTGCGTTACTCATAGCCTTGGTCACGGCGTGGCGAACCCGGTTCGGAGCCCTCTTGGACTGGCGGCCACGTGCGCGAACGGCCGCAACCTTTGGGGCAGTTGCTATTGCCCTGATCGGAGGTTCGGCCCTAGCGGCAGAACATATCTCCCACTACGTCGCTCGCGCCCATGCAAACGAGCGGACAGTCCTCGCCGAATTCATTGCTCAACCGATTTGCCGTGGACGCAATTGACCCGGTAGCACTGGAACTCAGTGCCAGCCCCGACTAGTCTCGCCAGCAGAAACACCCCAATCGCGATTTCCCCTCTTTGCCTAATGGTGCAGGCATTCCGGCCTGTGCTCTACGACGCCCGGCATCATCTCGCCGGGGTCCAGCGGGAGACACTCCATGCAAAGAACCAACCAGAACTTCTTCATCCTTACCGGCGGTCCGGGTTCGGGCAAGACCACGCTGTTAGATGCTCTTGAAGAACGCGGTTATACTGCGTCTGTAGAAGCGGGACGCGCTATCATACAGCATTGCTTGACAATTGATGGTGCCGCCCTTCCATGGAAGGACCCAGCCCTGTTTGCTGAGTTGATGCTCTCATGGGAGTTGCGCTCTTATGATCTGGCGACACAACACTGGAACACCGTCTTCTTCGACAGAGGTTTTCCGGATTTGATCGGCTATCTGCGGCTTTCAGGGATTGCCGTGCCAAGCCATTTTCAACGGGCCGCACAACTGTACCGCTACAATGATCGCGTCTTCATTCTTCCTCCCTGGCCCGAGATCTACGCACAGGATACCGAGCGCAAACAAACTCTAAACGAGGCCGAACGAACGTATCACGCCATGGTCAGAGCATATGGCGATGCCGGATATGATTTGATCGAGGTCCCCTGCGTGCCAGTTTCGGCACGGACTGATTTCATCCTGGAGAAGCTGAAAAGATGAAAAAGGCCCGGAACGATGTCCCGGGCCTTTTCGCTTCGCATCTGATGGAGGGATCAGAGTTCTTATTCTGCGGCGGCTTCCGCCTCAACGACGCGGCGGCGAGCGATCGTTGTCTGCGTGACGATCAATGCACCGACGGCGCAAAGAGCGATGCCCGCCGCCATCGGCAAGGCCGTGCCATCAAAGAACGCGCCGGCAACACCCATGGCGACAGCGGCGGTAACGAACTGCAGCGTCCCCATCAACGCCGATGCCGTGCCGGCGATTTCACCGTGATCTTCAAGCGCAAGCACACCGGTCGTCGGAAGGACAAGCCCGAGGAAGCCGTAGCCGATGAAGAGGAAGGTCGCCATGACCGGCAGCTGATTGAAGCCAAGGCTCATGACGACGACCATCGCAACCATGGCCAGCGAAAAGCCTGTCACAGCATTGCGCATCACACGAACGAGGCCGTAGCGAGCACCAAGCCAACCCGTCAGCTGCGAGACAGCAAAGAACGACACGGCGTTGATAGAGAAGGCAAAACTGTATTGCGTCGGCGTCAATCCGTAGTGGTTGATCAGCACGAAGGGCGAGTTGGCCAGATAGACGAGAAAGCTGGACAGGCCAAGACCACCGATGAAGGTGAGCGTCAGGAAGTTGCCATCCTTGAACAGCAGGCGATAGGCCGCCATGGCGCTGTCGAAACCGCTTTCCGCGCGGGCGTCCTTGGTCCGCGTTTCTGTCAACTGCGTCGACAGCAGGATCAGCCCGAGAAACGCAGCGATCGTCACGGCCCAGAATACCCCTCGCCAGCCAAAGAGCACGATGACGGCACTGCCTGTCAGAGGAGCAAGGATTGGCGAGATACTGAAAACGAGCATCAGCAGCGACATCAGCCGTGCGGCCTGTACGCCCGTATGCATATCGCGAACGATAGCGCGAGGAATGACCATGCCAGCGGCACCGCCGATACCCTGCAGAAAGCGGAATGCGATCAAGGTCTCGACATCGCTTGCCAGCGCACAGCCGATGCTCGCGACGGCGAACAAACCGATGCCCATGTAGAGCGGCGCCTTGCGGCCCCACATATCGGAGATGGGCCCATAGAAGAGCTGGGCGACCGCAAATGGAATGAAGAAGGCCAAGAGGCTCATCTGCACGGCATTGTTTTCTGCGCCGAGGTCCTGTCCGATGGAAGGCATCGCGGGAAGATACATGTCGATCGCAAAGGGACCGATGGCTGTCAGAAGGCCAAGGATGAGGGCACTACGAAAGAAGGAGCTTGTCATGATGGTGATCTTTCAGAAAACCGCGGCGCAAAAACCGGATTGTCTTCGCGCCAGCTCTCAGGAGGGATTCAAACTGATTTTCGGGGGCCGATATGAATGCGCGAGCTTGGGAGGATAGCGCATCAACAGGGCAAAAGCCGTGTCAACAAATTTGGACACAGATGTCAAACTAGACACCATTGTCTAAAACGTCAAGACGCATTATCTTCTGTCCATGAAAAATCGCAACGAACCAAGAGCCGGAATGGGCCATACCCAGCGCGGTCAATGCGCAAAACGCATTTCAATATTGGATGCCGCCGCCGAGGTGTTTTGTCGTGAAGGTTTTTCAGGAGCGAGTATCGACGAAATTGCCGTAGAGGCCTGCGTTTCCCGCCAGACCATATACAACCACTACCGCGAAAAGGAAACTCTGTTCACCGCGGTTGTCGAGGATGTCATGGACCGTGCCAACGCCATGCTGTTTTCGATATTATCAACCTTTCCAGACAAATCGGATCATCTTGAGGACGATCTGACAGCCTTTGCTGTTCGTCTCACGAAAAATTGCCTGTGCAATCAGGATGGCAAATTCCTGCGCAAACTCGTCCAGTCGGAGGGCGAGCGTTATCCGCACCTGTTTGAAACATGGCGCCAGCATGGCCCCGGCAAGATCGGCACGGCTCTGGGAGCTCTTTTTGCACGCCTCAGTCACAAAGGCGTGCTGCGGATCGACGATTTCGACCTTGCTGCCCGCCAGTTTCTTGCCTTGGTCAACGCCGATCTGCAAATGATCACGCTGTTCGGCGGTACGCCGACCGATGAAGAACTCGAAAGCGCTGCGCGCAACGCAGTGCAGACTTTCATCCGCGCCTATGCAGGGCCTGCAAGTGAAACGGCGCCGCGAACACCTGCCCTTGCTGTCGTTGGCTGATCTGAAGTTGATATTTTCATCTTAAAATTCGCCGCAAACGACGTTTAAGTTGTATTTTACGTTCGTCAATTTTTCCGACGAACGTTAAATTTTTTTGTGCGGCAGACAAGCGGTCGCAATTCCGCTAGCCATGCGCCATAATGGTTGAATGATGTTAGCCATCTCCGCTTGACAGGGAGGGGTGAATCCATGGGATAAGAGTGCATGCCACAAGATATGATCCGCTACGATATACTTGCCCAGGAAGCGCTTCGCGGCGTTATTCGTAAGGTGCTTGGCGAAGTCGCCAAGGCAGGTCTTCCCGGCAACCATCATTTCTTTGTCACTTTTCTTACCGGTGCGGCAGGTGTTCGCATATCGTCGCGTCTGCACGAAAAATATCCGGAACAGATGACGATCGTTTTGCAACATCAGTTCTGGGATCTGCAGGTTACCGACGTGCTTTTCGAAGTCGGGCTCTCCTTTGGCGATGTACCCGAACGTCTTGTCGTCCCCTTCTCGGCGATTCGCGGCTTCTACGACCCGTCCGTGAATTTCGAACTGGAATTCGATGTCGAGGTCGAAGAGGCAGTTGGCGATAATGATCAAGGCATAACCAGCATTACTCCGATCCCCCAAACCGACAAGCCCAAGCTTGCGACGCCCAGTACCAAGCCGAAGCCACCGGTGAAGACGGTGAAAAAGCCGGTCAAGGCTGGTGGCGACAAGTCAGATACCGATGGGACCGGAGACAAAGCCACCGCGTCCGTGGTGTCGCTGGATTCTTTCCGCAAGAAGAAATAGCTTGGCTATGGCCGAGATCGTCAATCTTCGACTGGTCAAGAAGCGCAAGGCCAAGGACGCTGCGGAGAAGACCGCAGCCGAAAACCGGGTCCTGTTCGGACGGACCAAGGCCGAGAAGCAATTTGACCGGGAAGCCAATCGCAGGAAAGCACGCTTTCTAGACGATCACCGCCTTGAAACAAAACCCTCCTCCACAGAAGACGATGCGGACGCTAAGTGAGCGGTGTCCGTAAACGTTCGGTCACCATTCGCGGACACCGCACGAGCTTTTCGCTCGAAGACCCTTTCTACGACATCATGATTTCGATCGCGACCAGCCGCGGCATGACACTTGCGGGCTTGATCGCCGAAATTGACGAAAGCCGTGATCGCAACTCCAACCTGTCATCGGCGCTACGCATCTATGTGCTGGACTGGGTGAGGAACGACAACAATAATCGGCGATAGCCAACTGTTTTGACTCATCAATCGCCTGCGGAAAAAAATTCGCAAGCCATGTCGGAACGGCAAACCCTCGTTCGTCTTATAGATAGTGCAAACCGCTATGAAAGGGAAAAACGATGCCTGCCAAACAAAAAATCACCCCCTGCCTTTGGTTCAATGGAAACGCCGAGGAGGCAATCGATTTTTATATGTCCATTTTCGAGGACAGCAAGATTCTCACCAAGATGAACTGGGGTAAAGAGGGTGGATCCAAGGAAGGTTCGCTGCTCGTTGCCACTTTCCAGCTTGCAGGCCAGGAGTATATTGCCTTGAACGGGGGGCCGGAATTCCAGTTTTCCGAGGGTATTTCGCTCTCCATTGACTGCAGCACCCAAGAGGAAGTGGATAGACTGACGGAAAAGCTGACGGCCGATGGCGGGCAAATTCGCCCCTGCAGCTGGGTCAAGGACAAATTTGGCCTTTCATGGCAGATCGTTCCCACTATTCTTCCCGAAATGCTGCGGGACAAGGACCAGGCGAAAGCCGACCGTGTCATGGCAGCGATGATGAAAATGTACAAAATCGACATCCAGAAGATCAAGGACGCCTATAACGGCACCAGCGATTGAGGGCGTTACTGAATCTTCGGGTCCAGGGACTTCGGCTCGAGCGTTTTCAGGAACTCATCGACTGACTGCTTGTCGAGCACTCCAGTGCCCTGCGGCGCTGCTGCAGCGCCACCCGGTCCGGGTGGCGTTTGCGTCTGTGGCGCAGCCGGGGCTGGTGCCGGTTGCGATTGTTCGATCGCTTTTTGTGCCGCCTGCTCGGCTGCACGTCTTTCCGCCAAAGCCCGCTGCTCTGCGGCGAGCCTTTCAGCTTCGGCGCGTTCAGCAGCTGCACGTGCTTCCTGTTCGGCCTTGAGCCGGGCTTCTTCGGCAAGCCGCACACGCTCATTCGCGCGGGCCTGATAGAGTTGCACCTCGCGGCGCAGACGCTGCTTTTCGACAAGCGCGGCCTGCATGGTTTCCACGCGCTGCTGTTCGCGCTCCAGGGTGCGCTGGGTCAGGAACTGTTCAAGCGGTTGCCGGTTCAAAGCCAATTTTGGATTGTCCAACGGACCGGCCAGACTGAACTCGACAAGCGGATCGGCTCCGGCAACCACGGCCTTGCCGGGATCGAAGGTAAAACGCCCTTGCGATGCAATACTCATGTTGGAAAAATTGAGCCGCAGATCAGCAGCCAGCGTTGCGGCTTCACTTTGGAGCTGGAATGTCGAGGTCCGCGCCATGCCGCCGGCAATCGTGAAGGCAAATTCCGCAGCGCCGGCATTGAACGTGCCCTCATGCAAATATTTGCCAATGGTGGCAGTCACGGCTGCGGCGGCGACCGGTCCCTCCATCGCGTCCGCCGCTTGAAGAATGGGCTTCAGCGCGCCAGGATTGATTGCGTTGATCGCAAGATCCGCGACCGAGACCACGCCCGAACCGGCGACAGATTCCATCATCTCGGCGATCGAAGTACCCGTCGCATTGACGGAGGCCGATATCTTCGCCTTGCCCTTCAGCGGCGTCTGGTCTTCATCGGGCTTGTAGAGGGCCTCGAGAGCCGTCTGGTCGAGCGTGAATTGTCCGGTCGCAAGACCGGTACCGCTGGTATTGCGCAATTCGAACATACCGTGGACCTGGCCGCCAAGCAGATCACCTTTTACATCGTCGAGACGAAGCGAGCCGTCTTTCAGGATAGCAATCGTCTGGAATTTGCCCATCGTGCCAAGAATCCCCGCCGGGGCCTCCGCGGCATTGATTTTCACGTTGAAATTTACCGGAAAAAGCGGTGCGGCCGCGAAGTTCTCCGTCGGCCAAACATTGCGACCCTCAGTTTCGAGCGCATTCGTGCCCAGCATGAATTGCGCCAATGACGGAAGGTCGAGCTGTGCGAGCGTCAGATCGCCTTGCGCCGCCGGTATGCCGTTCTCGACATCGAAGCCCAGTCGGCCAGCGATCTTCCTGCCGCTCACTTCGCCGCTCAAATCGGGCAAGGTCAGCTTACCCTTCGAAAGCTGGAAACTGCTTGCGATGTCCACGGGCATGCCATTGCCAAAGCCGGGCAATGAATAACCTGCCGTTGCGATATATGATTCGAGATCTGCTGCCTTGATCGAGGCGCGGCCCTCGCCGCTCAGCTCGCCGCCAATGTCCCGAAAACTGCCGTCGACAAGCGCCTGTCCATCCGAGGACTTCAGCGAAAGCTGTGTCTGGAGGCCATCCCTTTCATTGCCTTTCAGCGCGAGGTCGGCCTCCAGTTCGCCCGCCATGCCGAGTGGCAGCGCCGGGAGCCCTATCAATGCCATCAGCGTCTCCGCCTGTGCGCTACGCGCATCCATCGTCAGCTCAAGCGAGCGCAACTTGTCGGCGCTTTCCGTGGTCGTGCCGGAGAGGGTTACGTCCATCCCCCCGGTTTTACCGGCTGCACTCAAAGAGAACTCGGATCCGCCTTTGCCATGCAAAGTGTTTGCAATGACATTGAGATTGGTCTCCTCGAAGAGACCCGGAAACCGGGCGGCGTTCTCGCTCAAGGTCCTGATGAACGGGAAATCCGGAAACCTCTCGGTCATCGCCGCAATAAAAGGGGCAAGATTATCGGAAAGAATGGTCGAGTCGAGCGAGCCTGAAGGTTCGGCCTTGAAGGGCGCAAGCTTGCCGGTCGCGGTTATGGTGGTACCTGCAACATTGCCGATTGTCAGTCGATCAATATCGAAAACGCCGTCGCGCAGGCGGAAAGCCGTGTCAAGAGTTTCCGCGACCAGCCGGTCATGTGTGACGGGCCCCGCCTTCAGATGCACATCGAGATCCTGGCCGCGCAACTGCGGCGAACCGTTTGCGGATGGCGTTCCAGTATTGCCGAAGATCGCCGCAAAAGCCTCCAGCGCATCGGCGTCGAGCGCCCCACCCTCAAGCGTCAGTTGCGTGAGCGGCAGGGATTCGCCTTTGGCGCTGCGTACCAGCGAGCCTTTGAGCGATGCGCCGCCAAGTGCCAGTTCGAGATTATCGACCTTCTGCAACTCGTCATGCAGGCTCACATCGCCGGAAAAACCGGCTCCGGGCAAGCGCCGGATCGACTCGTCAACGGAATCCGTCAGCCATGCGGCGAGTCCCGAGGGCTGACGTGACGCGATCAGCAGCCGCCCGTCAAAGCCAAAATCGTCCCCGACCTGCAATGTACCCTTGGCTTCAAACTGGGTACGCCCTGGCAGTTCGGCCTTGACCTGATTGATCTGCCAAGCCCCGTTCGACGGCGCCGCATCGATGGTTACCGAGCGGATCGTCGTATCACCCGCGACGATCGCAGGAAGTTTGAGGTCGATCGTGCCGGGAACAGTCGGTATTGGCAGTTGATCCATCAGGCGCCGGAACACACCCATCCGTTCCGATGCGGTGGCCGGTTTGGGCGTCGTGCCTTTGGCTTGTTCATTCTGATTGGCAAACGTGACCTGCTGTCCGTCCGCCTTGATTTCAAAACGCGGATCATTGCCGTAATCGAAAAGCGCGTTGCCATTAACGATGTAGGGATCGTCCACAGTCCCCTGTTCCATGCGAAATTCGGGGATGTTGATCTTGGCGTGATCGGCTTCAAAACGCCCGGTGACGCGAACGCTGGAAAGCAGCGGCTTTTCGGTTTTCCCGGCAGTCTTGGCACCGTCGGCCACCTCGTCAGCCGAGCGAATGTCGATATTGCCGGCATATTTCAGCACACCTTCATTCACGGTCAACTCGCCGTCTGTCTCGAATGCCGCCGGAATCCGGTCGGGCGAAACGCGTGCATGGACGTTGAGCGTCCCATCTGGCTTCACAGCGCCCGTCGAAGCGGAGACAGCCGTCTTTGCGCCGTTGAAAAACAGCGTTCCATCAAATTTCCAGGGCCCGGACAGGTCGGTTGCCGACAATGACGCGTTAAGGTTTCCAATCGTCCGGGTGGTTCCTGTCGAGGCATCGCGAATGACCACCGAGCCATCTGTGATGCGCATATCCTCCAGCCTGACCTGCGCCGAGTGGAACGGCGCGCGCGGCCGGATCGCCCAGTCGATGACGCCGTTCTTGTCGATGGCCACCTTTGCCGTCGGCTTCTCGATCCGCATGTCGAAGATCAGGATTTCGCCACGCACGAATGGCGCAAGCTCAGCATCCATCGAAAACTTCTCGATCGTCATCACCGGCTCGGAACCCGGATCACCGACCTTGACATCGGAAAACGTCACAGACGGAAACGGCAGGAGCCGCGCGCTGGCGCTGCCTGCAACTGTCACAGGGCGCCCGAGCAGCGCCGAAGCTTCGCGCTCGAAGGAGGAGCGGTAACCGGCCCAATCGACAAAGTAAGGCACAACCAGCGCTGCTGTCAGCACCAGTACCAATAATCCGCCGATAAATACGAACAGGCGTGCCAGTGTCCTACTCCGATCCTATGCCGCGAAGACAACTGCGACGCGACCTGCTGTCGTCTTCCGGCGCGCGGGGCCGACGACAATCTGTACATCGCGCCCGAGGCGTGTCAGGCACTCGAGCATCTTCGCTTCACTGATGCCTCGGAACTGTCCGCGTAGCATCAGGGACAGTTTCGGCTGTGTAAGACCAAGCACGTCAGCGGCCTGCTGCTGGCTCCATTTCCTGGCTTTGACAATTTCGCCTATCTTGGTTGCCAGCTGTGCCTTTACAAGCATTTCGTCCGCATCATCCATTGCAAGATCGGCATAGATGTTACCGCTACTTTCCTTGATCTCAGTCACTCCGCTCTCCTTTGGCATGTGCTTCCGCCACTTTCAGTCGTTCATGTATCACATTCATGTCTGGTTGCGGTGTCGCGATGCCCTTTGTCGATTTTTTCTGAAAGCAATGAAGGACATAGACAGCGTTATCAAATCTCACAGTATAGACTGCTCTAAATGTAGCATTGCCCGCATCCTCGACTATCTCCAGAACACCTGCCGAACCGAAGCCCTTCAGCGCCTTCGTCTGCTTATGTTTCCTGCCTGTTTGGGCAAGGTGCAATGCATAGCCGAACGTATCCTGCACCTGCATTGGCAACTTATCAGATCCTTCTTCGCTGACCCGATCCAGAACAGCTTCTTCATACAAATGTCCTAAATCAAGGCTATACCTAAATGGGTATAAACATGCAATATCCATCACCGAAAACTTTCGATCATCGGTGAATTTGTAACGCTCACACAATGGTTTAGCGCCCGGAATCAATCTGCGAGCCTATAGACGTAAGATCTTGCCGGGATTCATGATATTATCCGGATCGATTGCGCGCTTGATCGCTTCCATCACGTCGACAGCACCGCCGAGCTCTGCCCGAAGGAACTTGATCTTGCCTTGGCCGATGCCGTGTTCACCCGTGCAGGTTCCATCCATGGCGATCGCCCTCAGATTGAGGCGCTCGACAAAGGCCTCGACCTTCTGGATCTCGGCCGGGTCCTTCTCGTCGAAAAGCACGAGCACGTGGAAATTACCATCGCCGGCATGACCGACGATGGGCGCTATCAGCCCGCTCTCCTCAATATCCTTCTCGGTCTCGACGATGCATTCCGCCAAGCGGGAGATTGGCACGCACACGTCGGTCGAAAGCGACTGCTTTCCAGGCGCGAGCGTCATGCAGGCGAAATAGGAATTGTGACGCGCCGACCAGAGCTTCTCACGCTCTTCTGCATTGGCTGTCCATTTGAATTCACCGCCGCCATTGGCAGCGGCAATTTCACCGAAGAGTTCCGCCTGCTCGGCCACGCTGGTTTCGCTGCCGTGGAACTCGAGGAAGAGATAGGGTGCAGGCTCATAATCCAGCTTGGAATAGGCGATCATCGCCTGCATTTCGAGCTGATTGACCAATTCGATACGCGCGACCGGTATGCCCATCTGAATGGTCTCGATCACCGCGTTGCAAGCGCTTTCAAGATCTGGAAAAGCGCATATTCCCCCGGAAATCGCTTGCGGAATGCCATAAAGCTTCAGCGTCAATTCCGTGATGATACCAAGTGTGCCTTCCGACCCGACGAGCAGACGTGTGAGGTCATAGCCTGCCGACGTTTTCTTCACCCGCTTCGACGTGGTGATCAGGCGTCCGTCCGGCATCACTGCCTTCAGTGCCAGCACGTTCTCGCGCATCGTGCCATAGCGCACGGCATTGGTGCCCGAAGCCCGCGTCGCCGCCATACCGCCGAGGCTGGCATTCGCGCCGGGATCGATGGGGAAGAACAAACCGGTGTCGCGTAGATATTCGTTGAGCTGCTTGCGCGTAACCCCCGGTTCTATAACGACATTCAAATCTTCGCTGTAGACCTTGAGAATGCGATTCATACGCGAAAGATCAATGGAAATGCCGCCGGCCGGCGCATTGACATGACCTTCGAGCGAAGTGCCTGTTCCAAACGCGATCACCGGAACGCCCCATTCACTGCACAGGCGCACTATCTCCTGAACATCCTCGGCGGACTCAACGAAAACAACCAGATCCGGCGCCTGGTTCGGCACGTAGCTCGTCGTATGCGCGTGCTGTTCGCGAATGGATTTGCCAGACTGCGCATTATCGCCGAAGCGTTTCTTCAGAATAGAAACAACCGTCGCGATACCGTTTTCGTTGCGCAGCAAAGCGCCCGCATCTGCCAATGCCATTCCAGTTCCACCCTTCAATATACGTCTTCACGCGTGCATTTTCGGGGAATGCACACGACTTGTCCAGTTGTAACTCTGTGTGATTACCGTGGCGACTTCCCGCATGCGAAAAGGCGGGATCTAATTGTCGTCGTCATCCTCATCATCGTCTTCGCCCGGCTGCCAATCGGTGACGGGGATGAAGCGCTCCTGCTCGCCGGTCTTTTCGAACACACTGCCGACAGGTGCATCCAGAAGCGGAATGATGCTGGGATCGTAATTGGCGATGGTATTGACCTCGAAGATGCCGCTATTGTCCGGGTCTTCCATATAGTCGTCGCTCTCGAAACCGGAGAGAAACCGCCAACCGCTATCCATCTCGTTGTCAGGATCCTCGCGGTACATGAAGCGTACCGGATAGCCATCGATCGTGATCGTATCCGTCGCAATGCAACCGCCATAGTTGCGGATCAATGGCCGTATCTCGTTCTTGGTGAGTCGGTAGCTTTTCTCCATGGCCAATTTTAGTTGATCGTCAGGGATTTGGCTAGTTTTCGAAAACGATCAGAAAACTTGTCCTTCTCGCTACTCCGCACGATCAGGATGGCGCGCACGTAACGGCTTGTTTCAAAACGAGCAATTTGTGCAACGTATAGCGCATCTCCGCTGGCAGCATCCTTGGCACTCCCGTCGATCTCGACCCATTCGGCGCCATTTTCTTCAGAGCTCGTCTCGTTGTCCGACTGCACGTCCTTGATACCGGTCAATGAGGCAAATGCCTGTTTGGCAAAGGACATCCGCGCCGATGCTTCCGGCGCAGTATTGAGATTGGATGCAATGATGATGATGGGCTGCATCGAGTTTGCCGCGACATCATTCGGGCCCTCGGTCAAAAGAAAAGTCGCCCCTGCTATCACGCGCACCGGGCGAAACCCGGCCGTATCGGACACCTTGAACGGCAAGGCAGCGACCTGCTCTTCGAGGCTCGGCGGGGTGCGGATCGTGATGGTGCGCAGGGCGGTTTCGACATCCGCATCGGACAAGCCTCCCTGGACGCCGTCGGGTATTTGTACCGTCACCATGGCAGTTGTCGTCTTGGCACCGACCAGGACCACCCATTTCCGGTATTTGATCCCAGCTGCGACCTGGCTGCCGCGAATGAGTTTTGAGACCACAGCGCCTTCGACAGGCCAATCTTCCGGTTGGCCAGCCTCGATACCGGTCGCGCGCAGACCATCGGGATTGAATTTTGCCGCGAGCTCAGCATAGGCGTCCACCGGCAGTTCCGTCAGAACGATCGATGTACCTTTGGCGGCATCTTCGAACCCGCTGAAATTGGTAGACAGGACCAGACCGGGAGGAGGCACGAGCCCGACACCGGAACCGCCGGGAAAAACCCGCTCTTGTGCAAGGCCCAACTGGACGCTTGCCAGCAAAATAAGCGCAACGCTTAAGGCGAGGGTAACAATTCGCATCGGGTCATTCCTTCTTTCAAAAGAAGTAGTGGCCTTAGAACGGTCCCGCAAGCTTTTGGTTTCGCTTTTGTTTTTCGTAGTCCTCACGCCAGATTCTTCTGGAAGAAGGCTACCGTCCGGCTCCAGGCGAGATCCGCCGCTTTCTTGTCATAGCGGGCTTCCGACGTATCATTGTTGAAAGCGTGGTTCGCGCCATCATAAATATGGATCTCGAAGCTCTTGCCGTTTTGTTCGAGAGCCTTCTTGTAGGCATCGATACCTGCATTGATCCGTGTATCGAGACCGGCATATTGCAAAAGCAGCGGGGCCTTGATTTTGGCAACGTCCTCGGCTTTTGGCTGACGGCCATAATACGCCACACCGGCGCCGAGATCGGGTGCGTTGACGGCAAGATCATTCACCATGCCGCCGCCCCAGCAAAAGCCGACGACGCCGACTTTGCCGGTGGTCCCTTTGTCCTGCTTGAGATATTCGATGGTCGCAATGCCTTCTGCAATCGCAGTTTTTGGGTCGAGCGCTCCGATCATATCCCGCGCCTTGTCCTCATCGCCGGGCGTTCCACCAGATGCGGAAAGCAGGTCCGGCGCCAGCGCGACAAAACCTTCGAGCGCCATGCGGCGGGCAACGTCACGAATATGCTCGTTCAAGCCGCGATTCTCATGGATGACGATGACAGCCGGGAGCTTGCCCGAGCGTTCGGCCGGGCTTGCCCGATATCCCTTGATGTCTCCTGCGGATGACGAAAAAACGATGTCCTTGGTGCGAAGCCTTGGGTCATCGACAGCTATGATTCCGGCCTGTGCGGCATTTGCCGCCAGCATCGGGGCGATGACGGCGGCAGCAGCGCCGGAACCCGCGAGCTTGGTCAACTTTTCCATGAAGGCGCGGCGGTCAAGCGACAGGTGGGTATATTCGTCGTAGGCCTCGACCATCGCTTGGGTGATTGTCGGCTTGTTCATAACTGTTTCCTCTAGGGCCAGGACTCATTAATCTGGTCGAAATGGTAGGCGGCCATTTGTTCGGATACAAGGAGCAAAGGCGAAGGCAATGTTTATCCATTGTCGAGCCTTTGCGACGACGTTGCCGGGCAAATGGACCCTATCCTCCGGACGCCGAAACGGCTGCAAGCTGCAGTGTCGAACCGCTTGGACGGGGGGAAGACCCCGCCCATCGCAACTCTCCTCGCATCTTCTTGCCGTTTCAGACGCCATTTCAATCATATTAATGGGTCCTGACCCTAACGTGGAGGACGAGGCGCGCGTCCCCCGCATCAGCCCTTGGCGCGATGCGAAAGGATACCGGTTGAAAGGGCAACGCCAAGTCCGGTGATAAGTGCTGCCACAATCTCCCAGACGCCGACCGGCTCGTCAAGGAATATGGCACCGCCAAGGGCAGCCAGAACCGGCGTCAGTGCACTGAAGGCGGCGGCCTGGCTGCCACCAAGGGAACGGACGGCAATGCCGTAGGCCAACATCGCGGCAAGACCCGACAGGACACCCTGGCTCAGGAACTGCAAACCGAGTTCAGGCAGTGGGACCTCGAGAATCGTGGAGCCGAAGGTGAGCGCGAGGCCAACGTGAATGAGGAAAGACCAGACCGCGATCAGCGCACCGCCCTGCAGTGCGGTCAAACCGGAGCGCTTGAATGCATGGGTATAGCCGGCCCAGAGCAAGGCACCGAGCGGCAGGAAGACAAAGCTGACCCAGGTGATTTCATGACTGTTCAGGGCAAGTACGAGAAGGATGGCAAGACCGGCGACGATTGAGCCGAGGCCCAGCCAGCGCGTGAGATCCGGCCGCTCGCCGAACACAACGACACCAATCAGCGCGGCAGCAAGCGGCATGGACCCGCCGAGGAGAACACCGACGGCCGAAGCGGGCGTCGAATGGATGGCGTAGGTGGTGACCTGAAAGAACAGCGCACCAGCACCACAGACCATGATCGTCAGAAGGGCGAGCGGAACGTCGCGAGGGATAAGTCCTGTCTTCAACCACACCGGTGCGAGGACCAATGCCGGAACACCGTAGCGGATGAGGCCAAGATCGATCGTGCCGAGATGCGTGCCGCTACTGTGGCGAGTGGCAATGATCCACGTCGCCCAGATGAAAACGGTGACCAGCGCACCCGCATAGCCGGTGGCGAGGGAATTGGATTTCCTGAATTCTGGACTGAGAGCAACCATCGGAACTTCCTTTCAAATTGCCCGAACATCTTCGGTTGAAAGGCAGGATAGCGCCGATGGCATGAGCATGTCCTTGCAAGTTGATGCTACTATGGATACACTTTCAGCAATATTCGGTAAGTTTCATAGGAGTATTAGGCGGTTTATGCCAAACCTGGACAAATTTGATATTGGGATACTCGAAGCGCTGCAGGAGGATGCACGGGCGACCAACGTCGAGATAGCCGAAAAGGTGAATCTTTCGCCCTCGCCTTGCCTGCGCCGTATCCGCAATCTGGAAAAGGCCGGGGTCATCCGCGGTTACCGCGCGGATATTGACCGCAAGGAAGTCGGCCTCGGCTTGACGGTGTTCGTTGAAATCAAGGTCGGGCAGCACAGTCGCGAAAATTCGGACGCGCAACAGGCGGCGCTCATTGCCATGCCCGAAGTGACAGCCGCATTCCTCATCTCCGGGACTGCGGATTTTCTCGCCGAGGTGGTTGTCGAGGATCTGAGCGCCTATGAGCGGTTTCTCACCGAAAAGCTGTTGCTGCTTCCGGGCGTCGCGGACATCCGTTCGAATTTCGCCATCCGCACCGTGAAAACGGGAGCTCCCCTGAAGCTCCCGCAACGTTAAAAACGTCAACTATCATGGCAGGGTATAGGCGATGACATAGTCACCGGGTTTTGTCCCGACAGAACCGTGCCCGCCGGCGACCATGACGACATACTGCTTGCCGTTCAAAGCGAAGGACATGGGCGTCGACTGGCCACCTGCCGGAAGGCGTGCTTCCCAAAGCTGCTTGCCGCTCGTGACATCATAGGCGCGCAGGTAATCATCCACGGCAGCACCGAGGAAAGCGACGCCACCGGCGGTGATCATCGGACCGCCAATACCCGGAACGCCGACCTCGAACGCCAATGGCAGCGGCGACGAATCCCGAACAGTACCATTGCGGTGTTTCCAGGTGATCTTGCCGGTGCGCAGGTCGGCCCCGGCCACATAGCCCCATGGCGGAGCCTGGCAAGGCAGGCCGAGCGGCGAAACGAACGGCCCCATGATGACCGCATAGGGTGCGCCCTCATTGCGATTGAGGCCCTGCTCACTGCCCTTGGTGTTGTCGCCCGGCGGCGGAACATCAGCACGCGGCACCAGCTTTGAGGTAAAGGCAAGATAGGTCGGCATGCCGAACATGATCTGGCGCCCGGGATCGACAGCAATGCCGCCCCAGTTGAACACGCCGAAATTGCCCGGATAAATCAGCGATCCCTGTAGCGATGGCGGCGTGTAGCGGCCTTCGTAGCGTAGCTTGAGGAACTCGATGCGGCATGCCAGCTGGTCGAACATCGATACGCCCCACATATCCTTGCCCGTCAAACGCTGCGGCATGAAGCTGAGAGCAGATACTGGCTGTGTCGGAGCGGTATGATCCCCCTCGATGGCACCTGTCGGCGCCGGGACTTCCTCTATCGGCAGGATAGGTTCGCCAGTACGCCGGTCGAGAACGTAAATGTCACCCTGCTTGGTCGGCCCGACGAGTGCTGGAATGGCGCCCGTTGCGGTATTGATATCGAGAAGCGTCGGCTGCGCGGGAACATCCATGTCCCAGAGATCGTGATGAACCGTCTGGCGTACCCAACGCAATTGACCGGAATTCAGGTCAAGCGCAACGATCGACGACGAGAATTTCTCGACATTTTCCGATCGTCCCGCACCAAGCTGGTCCGGCGTTTGGTTGCCAAGCGGCACGAAGAGCAGCCCAAGCTTTTCATCGGCGCTTGAGACCGACCAGCTGTTGGGCGAATTGTGGGTATAGGTCTGGCCCTCCGGCAGGGGCGTCGTCACGTCGGGATTGCCTGAATCCCAATTCCAGATAAGCGCCCCCGTATTGATATCGAAGGCACGAATGACACCAGATTGTTCCTGCACCGAGTAGTTGTCATTGACCGCGCCGCCAACGATGATTTTGCCGGCGGCGACGACGGGAGGTGATGTCGAATAATAATAGCCGGCGGGATTGTAGGGCATACCCTTTTCGAGGTGCAACGTGCCTTTGTCGGCGAAGGAGGGGCAGATCTGGCCGTTTGCCGCATCAAGGGCAATCAATCGCGCGTCTGAGGTCGGAAGATAGACCCGTTCCGCACAAGGTTGGCCGGGCTGCAAAGCCGGATCGGCATAGTAGGAGACGCCGCGGCATGTCTGGTGCTGGCGATCAGGATTGAGCCCGACATTCGGGTCGAACTTCCACTTTTCCTTGCCCGTCGCTGCATCGAGCGCGATGGCCCAATTGTGCGGCGTGCAGATATAAAGTGTGTCGCGCACTTTCAGGGGTGTCACCTGATAGGTGGTTTCACCGACATCATCGGGGAGTTTCACATCGCCGGTCTGGTAGGTCCAGGCAACCTGCAAACTATTGACGTTGTCTGGTGTAATTTGCTTCAGCGGCGAATAGCGCTGGCCATAGGGTGTGCGACCATATTGGTGCCAATCATCGGCGGGAACGTTGCCGCCAAGATCTGGCTCGGTTGCGATAACCTCCTTGCTGAGCTCGCCTGTGATCTGCTTCGGATCCCCAATCATGGAGTAGCCGGCAACAACAAGTGCGGCGAGGACGCTAAGAAGCAGCGGAACGGCCGGCCCCCACGAAGTGCGCTGTGCGCCAGTGCCGGCATTCAATCCACGGCGAATCCACGGCGTCAGCAACCACAGCCCGAGCAGGATGATGGCACCGCCGCGCGGCGCGAGCTGCCACCAGTCAAAGCCGATCTCCCAGATAGCCCAGCCAAGCGTACCGATCACCAGGATCGCGTAAACAAGCAACGCCGAGGCGCGTTTCCGGAAGAGAAAATAGGAGGTTACCAGGAAAGCCAGCCCAGCGAGGATATAATACCAACTGCCACCAAGCACCGCGAGCCAGACACCACCGGCACCCAGCGCCGCAGCGATCAAGAGGAAAACAACGGCTGTCAGAGTGATTGCCATGGGGCGGGGGTCCTTTTCCAAGCTCAATCAGGATCGAATGATCTCTGACATGCGGCTGCGAACGTGCCGGCGGTTGTCAGGGTGTGCTCAAGTCAAAGAGTCGTCTCAATCAAAATGGGTATGCCGTAAATCCAAAGGACGCAATATCACTCGGCCTATATTTCAACTTCAAGTTTAGGTGTAGAAGATTGTGCCTAAGCCCACCCGTTCTCTTTTTGTATCGCATTTTTCTGGTTTTTCGGTACCGAATCACTACATTGGGTTCAAATGTCCGGATTACCTGACGATATGCCGTTTTTTGACGAAGCTGATATGCCGCCGCGCCAGCCTTCGGGCATAGCTGCGCGTGCTATGCAAGCGCGTGGTGCGCCACCCTATCTCAGCGGGCTCAATCCTGAACAGCGACTGGCGGTTGAAACGACGGAAGGTCCGGTGCTCGTCCTGGCTGGTGCCGGTACGGGCAAGACGCGCGTTTTGACCTCCCGCATCGCGCATATCCTTTCGCTGGGCAAAGCCTGGCCGAGCCAGATACTGGCGGTGACCTTTACCAACAAGGCTGCCCGCGAAATGAAAGAGCGTATCGGCGTTCTGGTTGGCGGTGCAGTCGAGGGCATGCCATGGCTCGGCACCTTCCACTCGATCGGCGTCAAGCTGCTGCGGCGTCATGCGGAATTGGTTGGTCTCAAGTCCGATTTCACCATTCTCGACACGGATGACGTAGTTCGCCTGATCAAGCAGATCATCCAAGCCGAGGGCCTCGACGACAAACGCTGGCCCGCCAAGCAGTTTGCGCTCATGATCGATGGCTGGAAGAACAAGGGTCTTGGCCCTTCCGAAATACCGGAAGGCGACGCGCGCGCCTTTGCCAATGGCAAGGGCCGCGAGCTTTATAGCGCCTACCAGAACCGCCTGAAGACGCTGAACGCCTGCGACTTCGGCGATCTGCTCTGCCATCCGATCCGCATGTTCCGCGCCTATCCGGATGTGCTGAAAGAATATCACGCGAAGTTTCGCTATATCCTTGTGGACGAGTATCAGGACACCAACACCGCGCAATATATGTGGCTGCGGCTGATCGCGCAGGGGTCGAAGAATGTCTGCTGTGTTGGCGATGATGACCAGTCAATTTATGGCTGGCGCGGCGCGGAAGTGGACAATATCCTGCGCTTCGAGAAGGATTTTCCCGGCGCGGTTGTAATCCGGCTGGAGCGCAACTACCGCTCGACGGCGCATATTCTCGGCACTGCCTCGTTCCTGATTTCGCACAATGAAGGCCGTCTCGGCAAAACCCTCTTCACCGATGCGGCCAATCCTGAAGATGCGAAGGTCAATGTGCACGCCTCGTGGGACTCCGAAGAGGAAGCCCGCGCTGTCGGCGAAGAGATCGAGCAGGCGCAACGCAAGGGCCACAATCTCAATGACATTGCGATCCTTGTGCGCGCCTCGTTCCAGATGCGCGAGTTTGAAGACCGTTTCGTCACGCTCGGCCTGAACTACCGGGTGGTCGGCGGCCCACGATTTTATGAACGTCTCGAGATCCGCGATGCGCTGGCCTATTTCCGCGTCGTAGCGCAAGGCGCTGACGATCTCGCGCTGGAACGCATCATCAACACGCCCAAGCGCGGCCTCGGCGAAGCGGCGATCCGGCAGGTGCATGATTATGCGCGGGCCCGCGACATCAGCATGCTCGACGCGGCGGCCGACCTCGTCCAGACGGAAGAGCTGAAGCCCAAGCCGCGCTCAGCCTTGCGCGAGGTGGTGGAAAATTTCCAGCGCTGGCAGGGGCAGATCGACACGACCCCGCATACGGAGCTCGCCGAGAAAATCCTCGACGAATCCGGCTACACGGCCATGTGGCAGGCGGATCGCTCCGCCGAGGCACCGGGACGGCTGGAAAACCTGAAAGAACTGATCCGCTCGATGGAGGAATATGAGTCACTGCGCTCTTTCCTCGAACATGTGGCACTGGTCATGGATGCCGAGCAGAACGAGAACCTCGATGCCGTGAATATCATGACGCTTCACTCGGCCAAGGGTCTTGAGTTTGAGACAGTCATCCTTCCAGGTTGGGAGGAAGGCCTGTTTCCGCACCAGCGCGCGCTGGATGAAGGCGGTCGCTCTGGGCTCGAAGAAGAACGCCGCCTCGCCTATGTCGGACTGACGCGCGCCAAGAAGAACCTGCATATCTGGTTCGTTTCGAACCGGCGCATCCATGGCCTGTGGCAATCGACGATCCCTTCCCGGTTTCTCGAAGAGCTGCCGGAAGCGCATGTCGACGTGGTGGCGGGCGGCGATAGTTACGGAGGCTATGGTGGCCGGGGCGGCGGTTACGGCCAATCGCGCTTTGATCGCGCTGACCCGTTCGAAAACACCTATTCGACGCCTGGCTGGCAACGCGCCCAGCAAAACCGCTCCGACGCGACCCGCAACAATTGGGGCTCGCGCTCCGGCGCAAAAGTGGAGCGCATCGGCTACGGCGAAACGGATTCCGTCCTCGGCGCAGGACGTGGTTCAGTGAAGGGCCGCACGATCGATGGCGAACTGGTGGCAAAATCCGTCAGCGAAACGCCCTCGAATTTCGATGTGGGCGACCGCGTGTTCCACATCAAGTTTGGCAATGGCAACGTCTCGTCGATCGAAGGCAACAAATTGACGATCGATTTCGACAAGGCCGGTCAGAAACGCGTGCTGGATAGTTTCGTTAAAGGGATTTGAGAGGTCTAACCAGCCAAATCGTCCAGAGTTACGTTTAGGAGCTCAGCAATGCGCTTCATAACGGATAGCGAACCATCCTTAGCTCCATTTTCAATTTCAGATAGATAGGGCTGAGAGATACCAGCGGCCCGCGCCAAGGCCACGGCAGTCATCCCGCGCCACTTCCGAAAGACGCGTACCGGATTTTGGCCAGCCACCAAAGCCGATACAATATCTTCGGGGAAAGTCTCCTCTTCACCACTCGCTATTCGCGCACGAATGTCCAACGCTTCTGCAAGCTCCTTTAGCGCCTCGCTATTTGCTTCCAACAAAGTAACATCAAGGCGCGAAATGATATCTTTTATCGCGATAAAATCGCCTTCTGCGATCATTGCATACCGCTGATCACTGCCCGGCGGCGTAATGTAACTTACCTTCAGATCGCCCATTTCACTTCCTTCAATAATAAACGCCGCCGCGAGGCCCAATTCTTACAATTGTCAGCACATTACCGCTCTCATCGAAAATGATACGCCAATCCCCAACCCGCAAACGCTTCAAACCCAACCCATGCAACACTTTTACATTGTTCTGTAAACTGGTCGGGTCATTCGCGTAGGTTCGAATTTTCAACAGGATCCGCTCAGCTTCATTTCGCGGAATGCGCCGCAAAAATCGGGATGCCTGTTTGCTATAAGCGATATTATTCGGCATATATATTACCAATAGCTATAAAATGCAAGGAAATTTGAAGATCGACTACGTGGCGCGTTCTTCAACCAATCGCACGCTGTCTATTCGGCTGGAAAAGTCCCCCACCCCTCACCCTCGCCTTGAACGTTTCCATGTCCCACGCCGGCCCCGGGTCTGACTTGCGGCCGGGGGCGATATCATCATGACCCATGATATCCTCGACGGCATATGCGCTGCAGATGGCTTGCGCTAGCGCAATCACGGTCTCGATCTGGGCGCTCGTAAATACCTCCCAGCCGCAATCGGGCACACCGAATTTATGGCGGGCTTCGATGACTTTCGAGCCATCAACGGCTACTCCGGTCCACGAGACCCAGCCTCCAGCACGCTTGTCAAGCGGTCCCCAGTTTTCGATTTCTATGCCGATAGCCGAACTGTTCAGCCCCGAATATCTGGTACCGCCCTTCCCCGTCCACTGGCTCTTGCCGGCATGCCAAGCCACAACATTGAATGGCACGCATTGCGTGACTGACCCATCGCGGCGGACAACGAGATGTGCCGAAACATTGGCTGCTTTTTGCGAAAAATACCTGGCGATATCGGCGTCCGGTCCGCTCGCGGTGTAGTGAATGATCAGAAATCTGGCTTTCAATTCGCCGCCAATGTTAGGCGAACCGACGAAATTCACATTCGAAGTACCCGTGTCGAGCCTGTGGTTTTTAATGCTAAAATTCATGATCAAACCCTTCAAATAAAAGCTCGATCCATCCTGCGATAAATAAGATTAAATTCCTATTAGCCAATGGTATGAGATTGTTTGCCAAAT
This sequence comes from Candidatus Phyllobacterium onerii, assembly GCF_028331445.1. Lineage (GTDB taxonomy): Bacteria > Pseudomonadota > Alphaproteobacteria > Rhizobiales > Rhizobiaceae > Phyllobacterium > Phyllobacterium onerii. Next base: position 239,196 of record NZ_JAQMHX010000003.1, read on the forward strand.
CGGGAACGACAAGATGATTACTCTGGCTTGCCCTTGGTCCAGTTGACGTTCCCAGCAAAGAGCGGGACTGTCGAGATCGAGGTTTTGGCCGAGCCATCCTGAACCTGCGTGGCATGGGCAAGATAAATGAGCGTGTTGTTTGGCTTGTCGTAGATGCGCGTAATAACGAGCTTCTTCCAGATGAGGCTGGTACGCTCGGAAAAAACCCGCTCGCCACCTTCGCCAAGCTCGATATCAGCGATGGTTATAGGACCTGTCTGTTGACAGGCAATCGAGGCATTGGACGGATCCTCGAACCAGTTGCCTTTCTGCAGCCGGTCGATCATGCCCCGCGAGAACGATGCAAGATGGCACGTAACGCCTTGCACCTTCGGATCGGTGACGGCATCAATGACGATATCATTGCCGAGCCAGTCAACACCGACCTTGCCGACTTCTTCGGCCTGAGTGGGCAGGACTGCGGCGCCTAGAAGGGCCAGTGCAGCAAGGGTGCGCTTCATCAGAAAACTCCCGAGGGTTTGACGTTGGGGCAAAACTCAGTTGGATACTGCGCGGAATGATTGCAAGCAAAACCGCGAACGGTGTTTAGAGCATTCCGTTTTTAATCGAGTCACTGCAATGCTCTAACTCTTTGTTTTTACGCAATTCCGGACGCAAAACCGGTTCCCACTTTTGCTGGAATTGCTCTAACGTTCCCATTTCGCCAGGAAATACTCGATGCCGAGTGACTGAATGTCCGGGATGGCTTCGAATAGCGTTTCCGGAGGCCAGTCCCACCAAGCAAGTCGCTGCAGGCGCGCGGCAATCTCTTCGGGGAAGCGAAGGCGGATCAGCCGGGCCGGATTGCCTGCGACGATCGTATAGGGCGCGACATTTTTGGTCACCACAGCGTTGGCGCCAATGACTGCGCCATGACCGATCTGGATTGCCGGCATGATCACCGCGCCATGGCCGATCCACACATCATGGCCGATCCCGACGCGTTTCGCTTGCCGGCGCGCGCGAAAAACGTTGTCGATGCCTTGGTACTTGAAAAATTCGTTGGGCCGGTAGCTGATCTTGTGCGTCGTCAGCCGCTCCATCGGGTGTTCGAGTGCGTTGATGCGAACGTTCGCTGCAATCGAGCAAAACCGCCCGATATCGGCATAGATTCCCTCGCTATGCCGTTCGAAGTAGGTAAAATCACCGGCGGTCACATCGCGCAGGACAACGCGCTCGCCAACTTCGGTATATTTGCCGAGCTTGACGCCTTTCAGCTGCGCGGATGGATGGATGCGCGGCTGGTCATTCTGGAAGCGCGGATCGTCGTTATCGGCCATGATCTTTCTCAATTGTTCAGCCAACTCTTTTGCACAAAAAGTGAACCCGAGCCAGATCCGTCAATAAAATCAAGTCGGTTTGGCTGCCCAGTCCTCGATTCACACGAATTTTGCAAGAATGCGAGCAAGTCAGCCATTAAGGGTAAATGGGCTAGCTGGTGTCGAGCGCCAAAAAAATATGAAATAGTATCTGGCATGTCCAATGCTGCTGAAATCGACCATCACTTGCGCAACGCCTTGATGAGCGTTCTATGCGGCAAGCTACTCGCAGTCCTGAGCTTTGGCCGTCGCATCGAAAGCATCATCGTCACCGACCATCCCTCATTGAAAACCGCCCCCGTCGATTTTGGGCCGGGCGGCTTTGCGAGCTTGTCGTTCGAAGAGCGAACTTTTACGGAATTCTGCGGCTATATCGCCGGGGCGCAGGTATCGGGAAACAGCCTGAAGCCGTCCGACTTTCCCGATGCCGAAAGGCAGGCCTTCGCACGCGCCGAGAAAATCCTTGCCCGTTTCGGCGATGAAAAAATGGAATTGCTGATCAGAAAACTATGCGGCATGCGCGAGCATGGCACGTATCCCTTGCGGTCGTTGACGAGTTGAAACGATGGCTCGCCATCTGTTCGCGTCCGACAAACGCGGGAGCCCGGAGAAGTCCGTATTTGCTTGGTTTTTCATTGTCAGACGACCGTAGCAAGTACCGGTCACTTGTTTGCATAAACCCAAGCGAAATCCTATAATCGAACCATGAAAACGTCATCCTCCATCAGTACACCGAGAATGGTGCTATATGCTGCTCTTGCGCTTGCAGCATCCATAGCTTCGGGGCTCACCTTTGCTGCGTGGTTCAACAAGGGCGATTCCATCTTCCTTTCTCTCATCAATGCGGGATTGGCCTGGTGCATGTAGTGCTTGGCAGTCCCTGAGTAATCATCCATGAACAAACGTCTGCTGCCTTTTTTGATCGTGGCGATTGCGCTTCTTGCCGGGGCTGCCGGCTGGATCACCTTCCAGTCGTCACGCCAGACGACGACCGGCAATCAGGGGCCGTTCGGCACGTCCTTCCAGCTTACGACGATGAATGGCGAACCGATCACGGAGGCGGCATTCCGGCAAAAGCCATCCGCCATATTCTTTGGTTTTACCCATTGCCCGGAAGTCTGCCCGACGACATTGTTCGAGCTTGACGGCTGGCTCAAGAAACTCGGCACGGAGGGCGCAGACCTAAACGCCTATTTCGTCACGGTGGACCCGGAGCGGGACACTGTCCCCGTGATGAAATCCTATGTCAGCAATGTGTCTGACCGGATCACGGGCGTGACAGGCGATCCCGACAAGATCGCAGCCATGCTGAAGGGCTATAGCGTCTTTGCGCGCAAGGTTCCCGTCGAAGGCAGCGACTATACGATGGACCACACCGCCTCGATCTTTCTTCTGGACAGCAAAGGCCGTTTCTTCGGCACCATTGCCTATGGCGAAAATCCTGATACGGCTGTCGAGAAACTGAAACGCCTCGCCAAAAGCTAGATTTCACGCCAGGGCGGACTGCAAACGGCGTTTTTCTGCGCTCCGGTGCTCACGTACCAAATGTACGCTGCGCTCTGGTGCTCGACAATCACCGTTTTCGCCTCGCCCTGAGATGAACTCGACACACCCTAAAGCAGAGAACTTTTTTGAATGACCACCCAGACCCGCCTTTTCGTTACCGCCGGCAAGATCGAAGCCGAGCGTATCTTCACCATGCTCGAACGTGAATTCGAGGACGATGGTCTGCCGGTCGCCAACGCCGAAATCGACGAGGATCGTGAAATATTCGAGGTTTCGGTCTATACATTCGAGCCCGACGAAATCGAGACACGCATTCGCGATGTTCTCGGCAGCGACACCTTCGGCCTTGAATTGAACCGTGAGCAGGTGCCGGACATCGACTGGGTCGCGCATTCGCTGGAAGGGCTGAAGCCGGTGCGCGCGGGACGCTTTTTCGTGCATGGCTCGCATGATCGCGACAAACGCCGCATCAATGATCTCGGCATCGAAATCGATGCAGGACAGGCATTCGGTACAGGCCACCACGGCACCACTTCCGGTTGTCTCGACATGATCAGCCAGGTCATCCGGCGCGAACATCCGCGCAATGCACTTGACCTTGGAACGGGCAGCGCTGTGCTTGCCATCGGCATCGCCAAGCTTGCGCCCATCCGTATTCTGGCGACGGATATCGACCCGGTCGCAGTCGCGGTGGCGCAGGAGAATGTGGTGAAGAACGGCGTTGCCGCCCGGATACAGACCGAAACCGCAACGGGCTTTCATCATCCGGCAATGCGCGCCGCCGCGCCTTTCGACCTCATCGTCGCAAACATCCTTGCACGGCCGCTGATGCAACTCGCCCCTGAAATGTGCAAACACCTCGCTTGGGGTGGTTCGCTCATCCTCTCCGGTATTCTCGAAACGCAACGGGAGAAAGTCCTCGCCGCCTACCGCGTCCAGGGCCTGTTTCATATGAAGACACTGCGCCGCGAGGGCTGGGTTACCCTGCATTTGAAAGCTAAAGCCGCGTATTAGAACCTTTTCGGAGTGGCATTGCCACATTCCAATTGACAGTCGCGATCGATTATAGGAATATTTTCTTTTTAAAGGATTTATTTCATGAGAGATTACGAATATGACCTGTCCCAAGTTTACCACCACAGATTTCGCGTTGAGGAAGCCGCCGCTGAACTGAAAGCGATGCGGCAAGCGCCGCCAAACACCTATCTGCCGAAAGATATCCGGGGAGCAGAACTCGGCTACGATTTCTGGCGTAGCAGGCTGCGTATCACGGAGGATATTTTACGAAGGTTTCACCCTGACCAGCCACGCGTACCTGCGGGTAATTCCGATGGCGGGCAATGGACCGATGGCGGTGGTGGGTTTGGCTCTGGCCGATCCAGCTCATCTGTCGATCCTATCAAAACCGGCGCGACGGCGGATGCTGCTACCAATAGCCAGCCTGCCACAACCGCTCCCGCGAAGGGGCCTTCGACCGGTTCCTGGATTGGCGAGGCGATGCGCGCTGTACGCCCACTTGTGCGCAGGATTCCCGGAGTATCGGCCCTTTCTGAAATCATCGACGGCATGGATTGGACCGATGACATCGACAGCCAGATTCAGGAATACAACCGGCTGGCTACGGAGATTGGACCCGACACCACCCTGATACCCGTTATATCGGCGCGCGCCCGTTCCTATTCGCTCGACAAGGATACGACGAAGGTAGCCGTTGGAACTCTGTCACGTGATGAGGTAATAAAGTACTGTCCGAACTACCTGACAGTGCAGGAACTGCTCAATCAGGCGACCGAGGAGGTCGACGCGGCTTCGAAATTTGATTCAATGGCAAATCGGGGCACACGTATTCACGCTCGGGCCGCGCAGAAAGTCGAGGCAATAGGGAATCCAAATTTGTTGGCGGAAATGTCCCTCCTGAAATCGGCGGCGACGGCCGAGGATAGCGTTGCATCGGGCAATAGTAGTGGCCCCTGGGTTAGATACGGCATGAAAGGTACGATACGAATAGACGTGTATGACGGGGCGTCCGAAAAGCTTGTCTGCGTCTATGATCCGAAGACCGGAGACAACGAAATCACGTTCCCCCGGCTCGACGAAATCGGGGGCATTGTGGCCCGCAACTTTGGCGAGGGCATGCAATTTTTTGTCGTCGGCATGAGACCATTCGAATGACGACAATCGCCCACGTCCGCCAGGTCGTCCAACCTCTCCTCCAGCGCCACGCGGACCTGGCGCTAGTCGGGCGCTATCTCCTTATCACGCCGGTGCATCACTTCACCCGCGGCATCATCATCGACCGTGGCAGCGACCCGAAACGGTTCGTTCCATCGACCAGCGTATCGTTGATATTCGATGGTTCGACTGTCGAAGGCATGGGCTGGGGAATGCGCCTTGCATATTTTTCGTTCGAGGGATTAGACGATGACCTGGCGAGACAGAGAAAGGCGGATCCGAAATTCATTCACTGGATGATCGACAACCCACCCAGCCTCGAGCGTCTGGTGAGAGTTATGGACGTTGCGTTGGAGACCCTGCGTTCCATCGTAACGCTTGATCAGATGATCGAATTTTGCGCACGGCCCGAGAATAATCTGATGCCGTTAAGCGTCTATCCCTATGCACGACTGCTCATGGCCGTTGCCACCGGCGATCTCAATGAGGCAATCGAAATCATCGACGCAACGCTGATGAAACCCAGGGAAATTCGGCGGGCCATGGACGTGTTCTACCCTACATTCTATCCGGCGCTGGTGGCCCGTGACCGGCAGGAATTGGCGCGAATCCTGCATGAGCTCGAAGCGAAAACGGTCAAAACCCTGAACTACGGCAAAGTCTGGGAACCAACGCCCTTTCCGCTGGAGCTATAGGGAACTTGGAGTTGGGTAAAACATACCTGCACAATCATTCTAAACGCCTGTTTCAGCGATGCCAATCGCCCGAGCCCTCGCGAGCCCGTAACTTTGTCATCGGCTTGAGACCGTTCGAATGACGACGATCGCCCAGGTCCGCCAAATCGTCCAACCTCTCCTCCAGCGCCACGCGGACCTGGCGCTAGTCGGGCGCTATCTCCTTATCACGCCGGTGCATCACTTCACCCGCGGCATTATCATCGACCGTGGCAGTGACCCGAAACTGTTCGTTCCATTGACCAGCGTGTCGTTGATATTCGATGCTTCCGCCCGACTAGGCATGGGCTGGGGAACGGACCTTGCGTATTTTTCGTTCGAGGGACTAGACGATGATCTGGCGAGACAGAGAAAGGCGGACCCGAAATTCATTCACTGGATGATCGACAATCCACCGAGCCTAAAGCATCTGGTAAGAGTTATGGACGTTGCGTTGGATACCCTGCGTTCCATTGTAACGCTCGATCAAATGATCGCATTTTGCGCGCGGCCCGAAAACAATCCGATGCCGTTAAGCGTCTATCCCTATGCACGACTGCTCATGGCCGTTGCCACCGGCGATCTCAATCAGGCAATCGAAATCATCGACGCAACGCTGATGAAACCCATGGAAATTCGGCGGGCCATGGACGCGTTCTACCCTACATTCTATCCGGCGCTGGTAGCCCATAACCGGCAGGAATTGGCGCGAATCCTGCATGAGCTCGAAGCGAAAACGGTCAAAAACCTGAAATACGGCAAAGTATGGGAACCAACGCCGTTTCCGCTGGAGCTATAGGGAACGTCGAGTTGAGTAAAATATATCTGCACAATCATCCTAGACGCCTGTTTCGGCGATGCCAATTGCCCGAGCCATCGCAAACGCGCAACTTTGTCGTCGGCATGAGGCCGTTCGAATGACGACAATCGCCCACGTCCGCCAGATCGTCCAGCCGCTCCTCCAGCGCCACGCGTACTTGGCGCTAGCTAAAGCGTCATACTAGCGCCTTTCGGGATGGCATTATCAAATTCCAATTGACAGTCTCAATCGATTATAGGAATATATTCTTTTTAAAGGATTTATTTCATGAGAGATTACGAACATGACCTGTCCCAAGTTCACCACCATAGATACCGCGTTGAAGAAGCCGCCGCCGAATTCAAAGCGATGCGGCAGGCGCCGCCCAATTCCTATCTGCCGAAGGATATCCGGGGAGCAGAACTCGGCTACGATTTCTGGCGTAGCAGGCTGCGTATCACGGAGGATATTCTACGAAGGTACCACCCCGATCAGCCACGCGTACCGGCGGGAAATTCCGATGGCGGACAATGGACCGATGGAGGTGGAGGATTTGCCTCTGATCGATCCAGCCCATCTGTCGATCCGATTAAGACCGGCGCTACATCGGCTCGTCCGCGTAGCAACAACGATCTTGTCAAACCCGTATCAGATTCAGATCAAGGGCAGCGCCGCAATCTTGAATTCAACGAAAGTCAGAAGGCTGAGCTCCGAAGGAAGATCGGCAGCGGAAAAGGAGCGTATGTCGAATCGTACAAATATCTGCATCAGCAAGTTCAAAATCGTCTGCAAAACCCTGGTTTGAGTGTTGCAGAGCGCAAAGAATTGGAAGCGAAGGAGTTCTGGCTGCGCAAGGCAGGAGAAATCAATGCCGACGATCCGAACAGTCAGGGCAATTTCTTCATTCGCAGCGTCACAGGAAATGGTTTGCGCTTTGACGACAAACCGGCCGGTCCTGAGAAGATACAGGGAAATTCCAATCGCATCGGAGCGTTTGTGATGAAGGATGTTTTGGAGACAGGTCAAATGCCGTCCATGCAACGGATCATTGCCAATGATGCCCTTTCCGTAACGGACGAAGAAGGAAGGCAGACATTAGGTGGCTGGGGCGGTTCATTCAACTATTGGGATATGCCTTTATCAAGTAAGCCGGGTGATACGGTGGGTGACCGTATTTCCAATAATCCCTCGGAGTATGAGAAATTCATTTCGGTGAACGCCAGGGCGCTTGCGGACACTGTTCGCAAATTCCGACTTGACCGTTACCCGGAAAATTCCGCCGAAGCGATAGTACAAGGACTAAACGCGCAGGTGCCGGCAAAAATCAAATTGCAAATCATCGATCGCGCACTTGATGGAATCAATGGCGAGCGTGGCGGTTTTGCCGGAGATCCTTATGATATCGATGGCTATCACCCTCGTTTTAACGATGATGACAATGTGGTCGGCTGGTTTTCACGGGATAAACGTCTCAAGGAAATCGACGTCACCGACGGCTTAAAAATCAACGAGCTCAATACGCGTTATAACATTCGCCAAAGCAAAGGAGAATTTCACCCCTGGCAAAATGCGGATTAGAATGAATGTTGACCCAGCTTACGACGAACGTCGCATTGTCTATGTGACGTTTGTCAATCAGAGTGCGGTTCCTGTTCAGGAGAAGCCAATGCTCAAGACTCTGGCCATCTGCTATGCGCTGATGACATTGTTATTTGGCATAGCTTTTTTTTCAAGCATTGCGATGGCCACGGAAGTCTATCCCTGCAAACCGGATATTGATCCAACACCCCCTGGATTTGGCATTCAGGAGTTGGACCCAAGTTATCCAGTTGAATATCGCTTGCAAGGTGGTCAAATATTTCGCATTCCCTATGGTTATGGCTTTCGAGCCAGGGCCGAAGATGTGAATTGCCATCCGGAAACAAGCCGCTTCCGTTTTTCGTTCTGGATGCCGGATTTGCGGTCCCCGCAAAAAGACCCACTCGGTTTGGCCGAAAGCAGACCAAGGGAAGACAATCAGGCTGTACCGGGCCAGAACCAATATATCGTTCTGGTGCGGTTTGTCGAACGGGCAACAGATGCCGATTATGCCGACAGCAAATTACCGTCGCGCTGGTTTCGGAACTGGATTGATCTGTTCGAACAACGTTACGTGCTCAGACCGGCGCATGATGGCTTGCTACAGATCATTGAAACAGGTCGTTCGTCTCTTTTCGATCCCCCGGTTGTATCGACGCAGTATATCAATTTTGAAGACGACAAAGAGGAAATATTTGTCGACTGCGAGGTGGGGGGAAGCTGCCGACTCAACATCTATTACAGCGATCTGCAATTGATTTTGAGGGCGGAGATTCCTGGTGATGCCTTTCCCCAATGGCGGGCGGTCAAAGACGGCGCCCGCACTTTGCTCGAACGCTGGATGGTGAAGTAGCAATCCAATGTTCGTTCAGGACAAGCATCTGAACCCCGATTAAATCGGTTGCCAAATGCACTCCTCCATTGCGCGTCTGAAAACGGGAGGCTAGGTTCCGACCCTATCATTGGCGCATGATCCTTGTTCAAAAAATCGCAAAGATTTTTGGGTCGTACGCTAAGCAAAGAGGTCCAGATTCCAATGTTCCAGTCGTTTGAGGTCACAAGCAATCCTGCTACCGGAGGGCCCCGTGTCGCCAAGCTGCGCGCTGAACTCGAAAACCTTGGCCTCGATGGTTTTCTTGTGCCGCGCGCCGATGAACACCAGGGCGAATACGTGCCTGCCCGCGCCCGCCGCCTGGCTTGGCTGACGGGTTTTACCGGCTCTGCCGGCGTTGCTCTGATCATGAAGAGCAAAGCCTATCTGTTTGTCGACGGGCGCTACACGTTGCAGGCAGCAGAGCAGACCGACCCGGAAGTCTTCACGATCGAAAGCCTTGTCGACACGCCACCTCCCGTGTGGCTGCGCAATGTCGACAAGAAGCTCACCATTGGGTTCGATCCCTGGCTCCACACGATCAGCGAAACCAAATCTTTGCGCGAGGCTCTGGAGAAAAACGGCGGTACGCTCGTTGCAGTCAAAGACAATCTTGTCGACATGATCTGGGACGACCAGCCTGCCCCGCCACTGGAAGCCGTCACGATCCAGCCGGAGAAATATGCCGGCAAGCTGGCGAGCCAGAAGCTGCATGAACTGGCTGAAGCCGTTGCCAAAGCCAAAGCCGATGCGACGATTCTCACGGATCCATCCTCTATTGCCTGGGCTTTCAATATTCGCGGCAATGATGTCAGCAACACGCCCCTTCCCCTCGCCTTCGCGCTGATTCCGGCATCGGGCGAACCGCTGCTTTTTATCGACAAGCGCAAGCTGCCAATCGAGACGGAAGCCTATCTCACCCAGCTTTCAACGTTGCGCGCCCCTTCAGCATTGGAGGGAGACGTCGCGGCCTTTGCCGCTGAGAGCAAGACTGTGATGCTCGATCCGGCGCTGACAGCAGAAAAGCTGCGTCTGATCATCGAAAAAGTCGGCGGCAAGGTCGTGGATGGCCTCGATCCGGCTCGGTTGCCACGCGCGCTCAAGAACGCGGTTGAGCTTGAGGGCGCACGCAAGTCGCATGAGCGCGACGGCGTAGCAATGGTATCCTTCCTTTCCTGGATCGATAGCCAGGCGCCGGGCACAATCGATGAGATCATCGCGGCGACGAAACTGGAAGAAACCCGCCAGACAGTGGCGGAGAGCTTCCAGATGCCGCTGGAAAATCTCTCGTTCGACAGCATTTCGGGGGCTGGACCGAATGGAGCCTTTGCGCATTACCGTGTCAGCACAGCGTCAAACCGCACATTAGAGGACGGTGAGCTCTATCTGATCGACAGCGGCGGCCAATATCGCGACGGGACCACCGACATCACCCGCACGCTGCCGGTCGGCAAGCCTTCAGATGATATGAAGCGCAAATTCACACTGGTGCTCAAGGGCATGATTGCCATTTCTACTGCGCGCTTTCCGAAGGGAACACGCGGTATGGACATTGATGTGCTTGCCCGCATTGCTCTGTGGAAACAGGGATATGATTATGGCCATGGTACCGGGCACGGCGTGGGTTCATTCCTGTCTGTGCATGAAGGGCCGCAGAGCATATCGAAGCGCGGCGTGCACGAACTGCTGCCCGGCATGATCCTTTCCAACGAACCCGGCTATTACAAGCCCGGCACTGGCGGCTATGGCATCCGCACCGAGAACCTGTTGATCGTCACGGAGCCGGAAGTGCCGGAAGGCGGCGACATCGCGATGATGGGTTTTGAGACGATTACGCTCTGCCCGATCGACAGACGGCTGATCGATGCCAGCCTGTTGATCCGAGAAGAGCTTATTTGGCTGGACGCCTATCACGCGCGAGTTCGCGAAGCGCTGCTGCCGCACACACATGGCCCGGCGCGCGAATGGCTGGTCGCCGCGACCGAGCCCTTCGGTCATGAGAGCTAGTTTGTAGTCACGAGAATTGGCGCAGCAGGATGATCACCGCTCCGCCGGCGAGGAACATGGTCAGCGCATTGAAGCGCAGCGCCACAAGACCGGCGAAGGCAAGCGCGATCAATCCGCGCCAGTCGGCTTCTGCCGCGGCAGGTGCAACAAGCGTCGTCAAAACCGCGGCAGGCACCGCATTGAGCGCTACTTCGACGCGAGGATGAATGCGCTCGAAGCGCGACAGAACCAGATGACCGCCGATACGCGTCAGGAATGTCAGAACCGCACCGGCGATTATGATCCACGTGATCGAGGACATCAGCTCCGCTCCTTCGCTGGTTTGGCGACAATCACAGCCATCAGAATGCCAGCAAGAGCGCCAATACTGACATGCCAGGGCGAGCCAATCGTCTTATAGGCAATGATTGAGACTACGGCGCTGGCGATGACGATCGCCGCCCAGTTATCGCGCTTGCGAAAGCCCATAACTAGCCCAAGAAAATAGATCGGCAGCAGCATATCGATTCCAAGAGCATGCGGGTCGGATATCAGATTGCCGAACAGACCACCGATCCAGGCTTCCGTGACCCACATCACGTAAATCGGCGTGGCGACGCCAAGGTACCAGATGAAAGTCACGGGTTTCCCGGATTCCGCGCGCTTCTCGGTTTCCGCGTATTGTGGATCGGTCAAAAGGAAATAGCTGAGAGCGCTCTGGAGCGGTTTGAAGTGGCCGATACGCCGTCCCACCGCCGCCGAATAGAGCACATGGCGGAAATTTACGGCGAAAATGGAAAAAACGATCAGCCAGGCAGGGACATTGTGGCCGAACAGTTCGATACCGACCATCTGGCTTGCACCGCCAAAAATCGCGGCGCTCATCAGCACGGCCTGGAACACGGTGAACCCATTGTCGACGGCCAGCGCGCCAAACAACAGCCCGAACGGGGCAGAAGCTATCATGATGGGCAGGCCTTTGGCGAAGCCTTCCCAGAACTGGGTGCGCGCACGGCCTGGATCGGCGGGAACCGATTGCCGTTGATATATTTGTTCGTCCATTGGTCTGCTCTAGGCCAGCTTCAACTGGCTGTCACGTCACATTTGTTGATTGATACCATCAATGTCACTGCAGTGATCGTGAATGCATCGGTCCTTGTCAGGCGATTTTGCCACGATTATTTTGCATCCACGAGACAAGGGAGACCAAAAATGCCGCATATAATAGAACGCGATGTCTGGGCGACTGATCCCGAGAATTGGCAAGGAGAGGTCACGGGCAAGCCTTACGGAACCAACGTCTCGGTGATTTTCAACCATCAGGAGCGCGTTGGCGCCGGGCCGCGGTTACACAAACATCCCTACACAGAGACATTCATCATCCGCAAAGGTCATGCACGATTTACCGTCGGGGATCAAATCATCGATGCCCATGAAGGTCAGATCGTCGTTTCGCCCGCCAACACGCCGCACAAATTTGAAAACCTCGGGCCGGGCACGCTGGAGACAATCGATATCCACGCCAACGAGGTGTTCGTAACCGAGTGGCTTGAATAGAATGTTGATCTCCCCCCACATGGAGGGGAGATCAGAGGCATCTAACTCATTGTTTTGACGCAATTCCGGGCGGAAAACCGGTTCCCACTTTTCCTGGAATTGCTCTAGAACTTCTGCGTGAGAGATACGCGGAAACTGCGGCCAACCTCCGTATAGCGATCTGCTATTGCAGGCGAAATTGAATCCGGCACATCGAGCGCATTCCAGTACTTGGTATCGAAGATATTGAAGATGCCGGCCTGAAGTTTCATTCCCTTGGCGAATTTTGGTTCCCACCAGAGAGTGGTATCGACAAGCGCATATCCCGGAGCCACGAAACCGCCATCGCTGACCTTGTCACGGCGCGAGGCCATGGTCAGCGACACGTCACTACCCCATTCCTCTACCGCATATCCCAGCCCGACGATCGCACGAACCGGCGGCACCGAATTCAGGTATTCGTCATTCTCGGTATCCTTGCCTACTGTCCACGCGACCGAAGCCCAGGTGCGCCAATGGTCGGCAAAGTTCACGTGGCCACGCAGTTCTGCGCCATAGATCTGGACGCGATCAAGGTTGGCATAACCCGTGATACCGCCGACCGGGAATTCGCCGCCAGGAGGCGCGATCGTCACTTCCTCGATGAAGTTGCGGTAGTAATTGTTAAAGATGCTGCCGCCAAATCCATAGGTCTCGTTTTCGAGTTTCGCGCCAATTTCAAAACCATTGCTGGTTTCGGGCTTTAGATCAGGATTGCCGATTCTGGCGTAGGAGCCGGGCGCGCCGTAGTTCTGAAAGAGTTCAAGCGCGGTCGGAGCACGGAAACCCTGTGCCCACTGAGCGTAGAAGTCGAGGTCCGGGGCAGCGTGCCACGTTGCGCGGAGCTTCGGAGAGAAGCGCGAGTCGCTGTTGGAGGAAGGTATCGTACCGTCGAAATTGGGACCAGCCTCATAAGCAGCAGTCGATTGCGGGCGATGATCATACCAGTCAAAACGTCCGCCGGGTGTGATTGTCACACGGCCATTCAGGACGTCGATGTCATCCTCGGCATAGAGACCTACTGCGAGAGATTCGACGTCTGGCATATCGGATGAATTCGAATGCAGCATCCGGCATGATTGCGGACCGAAAGGTTGTGGAATCGTGGACCAATCGACATCGGGACAATTGTCGACGCCTGCTGAATATTGGTGCAGGTCCTGGCGGTAGATTTCTCCGCCGACACGGAACGTGTGTGTGAGGTTGCCGATCTCGGTGCTTTTCAGAACATTGCCGGTGAGGCCGTAACTGTCCTGCTTCAGCTCATTGTCACGCGTATAGATGCCGGAGGGATAGCCGTAGAAGAATGGATCTCCGCGAATTATTCGCGCCCGACTATCAGGCAAACGAACGCCGTCCGTTGTCTTGGTGAGGACCTGCTGCTGCCAATAGGCTATCGCATGCGCCTCATCGATCCAGCCGGTCTTGTCAGGCGAGATATAGTCGTAACTCGCAGATATCCGCTTGCGCTCGACATCGTCTCCGGATTCGAGACTTCCTCGAACGTAGCTTGCCGTCGAACCGATCTTGTCATCGATGTCCGCATCGCGCTTGAAGTATTCGCCGGTTATGCCAAACCGATGGCCGCCATCGACGTTCTGATAAATCTTGGCGAGAAAATTGCCTTGGTCGAAGTCTAAAGGATTGGCTTCGGTTCGCGTTGCGCCATAGCCCCCAACGTCGCCCATATTTTCGAATTCATGGCCTTGCCTATAGCCGCCCTGGATCAAAAATTCCGTATCGTTGGCGCGCGCAGCGACGGCGGCATTGGTACGCCAGCTCCGGTCGGCACTGTCATAGACGCCCTTGGTTATAGCACCCCAATTGCGTCCGTCCGTCAAAAGGTCCTCCGGATCAAGCGTCTGCAGCTGCACGACCCCGCCCAAAGCGCCCGAGCCATAACGGCTGGAATCGGCGCCCTTGGTAATATCGATCGCCGAAAGCCCATCGAAATCCACCGCGTTCAAACCGCCCGAATTGCTGCGCGGGTCGGTCAGCCACGGCACACGTATGCCGTCGATTGTCGTCAGGACGCGATTCTGATCCAGGCCCCTCAGATTGATGCTGTTGTTTTGCGTATTGAAATTGACGCCGGCATCGACGCGGCGCCCAAGATCCTCGAAACTCTCGACCATGCGCTCCTGAATTTCTTGCCGGTCGGTCACGGTGGTCAATGGGGATTTTTCACCCTCGGCGGCTTTCGGCCGGGCGCCTTTTACGACGATTGTTTCGAGTTCGATATTGTCACCAGTGTTTGTGGTGTTTTGCGCCATCGATGCGCCGGTGCTCAACCCAAACATCACCAATGTACTGGCGCCGCCACACATGAGGCGCGCAAGCAGAGTCTTCTTAGCCATGTCCCAGTTCCCCAAACCCAAAAGAGAATGCCTGGCTGGCTTACGTCACACGCAAATATCGTTGTGGGTCAGTGGCTTGCTGAGCTAATAAACAGCGCGTGTCCACGCCGTACAAATGTTCACTACTAAAACTATACTATAAAAGTCAACATTAATTAATTACACATTGTCACAATCTGGCATTCGCCATTCGAACCTCGGCAAAATGATATGAATCAGGAGGTTGCAGTGCCCTCGATAGCCCTGCCCCAATCGATCAGCGGCTTGGCGCGCACCGCAAAATCGAGAAGATCATCCGCAAGCTTTGGCGAAGTGATATCGGCGGGACCGATCGCATGGCGGACGACGAAATTCCGGTTGCGAAGCGCTTCTATCAAATCAGCATCCGTGACCGATTCAAATCCGCGCGGCGTGCGCTTCAATGCATCCGTATCTTTCATCGCCAGCCGATTTTTCTTGAGCGCCTTGACCATGGCGCGATAGTTTTCCGGCTTGTCGACGATGGCCTTGCGCATCGCGAGCAGGAGTTCCGGCTTCTGCTGCCACCATGCGACAGCGGCGTAACAGCCGCGATAATCTTCGTGGCCGATGCAGACATAGAAACAGCCGCTTTCGGCCCACTTCGTGCCGTCTGGCGAAAGAAGCGCGGACAAGTGGCGGTTATACGGGCTCTTGTCCTTGGAAAAGCGCACATCGCGTTTGATACGGAATTGCGACTTCTTGCGATCGCCCCTGAAGGGGAGGCCCGCCTTCGCGAACCGGGCTATCAGATCTTCGACAAGATCGCCCAGCGGTTCGTAAAGATGAGTATCGAAAATATCCTTGTTCTCCAGAAACCATTCTCGGTTCTGGTGGAAATCGAGCGCTTTCAGAAAGGGCAACGCCTTGTCGCCAAAGCCTTTGAAAACCACGTCGCTCATGCGCCCACCAGTGTAAACCAGGAATCTTCGTCGATCACTTCAATGCCGAGAGTCTGGGCCTGTGCAAGTTTCGATCCCGCGCCGGGGCCTGCCACCACAAGATCGGTTTTCTTGGAGACGGAGCCCGCCGTCTTGGCGCCATAACGTTCGGCCATTGCCTTGGCCTCGTCGCGTGACATCCGCTCGAGCGACCCGGTAAAGACGATGGTCTTGCCTGCCACCGGCGAGTGGCTGACGGTTCTGACTTCTTCATCGAGCGGCGTGACCTCGGCAAGGAGTGCATCGAGAGCGTGGCGGTTGTGCTCCTCGGCATAGAAATCGACCAGCGCCTCCGCAACAATGCTGCCGATACCCTCCACTTCGTTCAACTCGCGCCACGCATCGTTGCCCTTGTCGGCTTTGTCCCGGGGCGATTCCGCGGCCATGGCTACGCTGGCAAGCGCATCGTAGGAACGGTAGGCTCTGGCGAGCCGCTTGGCATTGACCTCACCCACATGGCGAATGCCAAGCGCGTAAACGAAGCGGCTGAGCGAAACTTCGCGCCGGTCGTCGATCGCGTCATAAAGCTTCTTTACCGACGTTGCGCCGAAACCATCGATGTTTTCGAGCTTCGCCAACGAAGCCGCCTGACGCTTCTTCAAGGTGAAGATATCGGCAGGCGTGCCGATATGCAGCGCCGGATCCTCCGATTTGAAGAAGAACTCCACCTGCTTCTCGCCTAACCCCTCGATATCGAAGGCGTTGCGCGAGACGAAATGCCGGATACGCTCAACCGCTTGTGCTGGGCAGATCAACCCGCCCGTGCAGCGCCGCACCGCCTCACCTTCCTCGCGTACGGCATGGGAACCGCAAGCCGGGCAAATATCCGGGAATCTATAGGGTGTCGTTCCTCGCGGCTTGTCGGCGACGATATCGACAATCTGCGGGATGACATCGCCGGCACGTTGCACTACGACCGTATCGCCGATGCGCAGGTCCCGCCCCTCGCGGATAGGCTGGCCGTTCTGACCGATACCCTTGATGTAATCCTCGTTGTGCAAGGTCACATTGGTCACGACCACCCCGCCAACCGTGACGGGCTCAAGCCGCGCGACCGGTGTCAGCGCGCCGGTGCGGCCAACCTGAATGTCGATGCCCTTGAGGATCGTCATCGCTCGCTCAGCCGGGAATTTATGCGCGATCGCCCAGCGCGGGCTGCGGGAGACAAAGCCGAGACGTTGCTGCAGCGCCAGATCATCAACCTTGTAGACCACGCCATCGATATCGTAGCCGAGCAGCGCCCGCTGTTCCTCGATCTGGTGATAGTGCTTCACCAGTGCTTCTACCGTCTCGAACCGTTGCATCAGCGGGTTGACGCGGAAGCCATAGGATTTGAACGCTTCGACCATGCCCATTTGCGTCTTGGCAGGCATCTCGCTGACCTCACCCCAGGCATAGGCAAAGAATTGCAGCGGCCGCGAAGCAGTGATCGTAGGGTCGAGCTGGCGCAGGGAACCCGCCGCCGCATTGCGCGGATTGGCGAAAATCTGCTTGCCGTCCTTGGCCTGCCGCTCGTTCAACGCTGCGAAATCCGCGTGGCTCATATAGACCTCGCCGCGCACCTCCAGCACCTCCGGCGGTTTGCCGCTGAGCACATTGGGGATACTCGCAACTGTCCGGGCATTGAGCGTGACGTTTTCGCCTGTGGTTCCGTCGCCGCGGGTTGCCGCCGTCACCAGCCTGCCGAGCTCGTAGCGCAAGGAAAGCGACAGCCCATCGATCTTGGGTTCCGCCGTGATGCCAATCTTTGCGTCGGCTCCAAGCTTGAGAAACCTGCGGATGCGGCCGACGAAATCCTCGACATCGCTGTCGTGAAAAGCATTGTCCAGCGACAGCATCGGAATTGAATGGGTGACTTTGCCGAACTTTTCCGAAGCGACGGCACCGACTTTGTTCGATGGCGAGTCTTCACGCTTCAGATGCGGAAAACGCTGTTCGATTGCGAGATTCCGGCGCCGCAGCGCATCATACTCGGCATCCGAGATGATCGGGGCGTCTTCCGTATTGTAGCGGTAGTCATGCTGGGCAATCTCGGCTGCAAGGCGGCCAAGCTCCTCAGTGGCATCCGACTCGCTTAATTGTTCTACGGGAATATCTGCCATGTTTTGTCCGACGCTGAGAATACGGATTCGGGCGGGAGATTAGCTTAAGAGAAATGGAAAAGCATCGTTGAAAGTACGTATCCGACGTAGCTGCAGCCAGCTCCTGACATCACGTTAAATGACAGCAGCGTTTTCCCGGAGCAACCGCACTGCTGCGGCGCGCGCTTCGTCGGTGACACTGGCGCCAGCCAGCATGCGGGCGATTTCTTCCTGCCGGTCGCCGGTCTCCATCGCCCGTATGGATGTCGCCACGCGGTCATTGCCGGCAGCGGCCTTGGCGATGAGGAAATGTGTCTGAGCTCGCGCGGCTACCTGCGGCGCATGCGTGACGGAGAGAACCTGAACGGTGCCCGCAAGCCGCCGCAGACGCTGGCCAATGGCGTCGGCGACCGCACCGCCCACACCTGTGTCGATCTCATCGAACACCAGCGTCGGCGCCGAGCCGCGATCGGCAAGGGCTACTTTCAGCGCCAAGAGGAAACGCGAGAGCTCACCGCCGGATGCGACCTTCATCATCGGACCGGCGCGAGTGCCCGGATTGGTCCGCACCCAATATTCGACAGTGTCGATCCCATCCGCTGTGCGGCTCTCTGCATCAGTCGTCATCTCGACGATGAACTCGGCGCGCTCCAGTTTCAGAGCGGGCAGTTCCGCCATGACAGCCTGTTTCAAATGTTCGGCAGTCTCGTGGCGGTCTTTTGAAAGTGCGAGAGCGGCCAGATCATAGGCGTCGCGTGCGGCCTGCGCCTCTTTTTCGAGCGCTGCCAGCCGCTCGGCTCCCGCGTCGATATCGGCAAGGTCCGCATCCATCCGGTCACGCAGCGCCGGAAGGTCATCGACGGCAACGGAATATTTGCGCGCGGCGGCACGCAACGCGAAGAGCCGTTCCTCCGTTTGCTCAAGCACACGCGGGTCGAAATCGATGGCGCGGATCGCCTGCTCAATGCCATTTTGCGCCTCCGCTAGCGCATTCAGGGCCTCGTCGATGGCCTTGACGACCGGCTCCAGCAATTGTGGGGCCTCTGGCACCTTGCGTTCCAGCCTTCGGACGAGACTTGCGAGGGAAGGTACGGGAGACGCGTTGCCGGACAACACCTCATTGGCATCGTTGACATCGCCCGCGATCTTTTCCGAACGCATCATGTCCGTGCGCCTGATCGCCAGCGTCTCTTCTTCCAGCGGTTCCGGATCGAGCTTTGCAAGTTCTTCGACCGAGGCGCGCAGATAATCTGCCTCGCGTGTCGCCGCTTCCACCTTGGCACGGTGGCGGACCAATGTGTGTTCCGTATCGCGCCAGGTCTTGTGAAGTGTACGCACAAGCGCCGCCTTGATTTCAAGGGCTCCAAAGGCATCGAGCAAGGTGCGGTGGATATCGAGATCGACAAGCGCACGATCGTCATGCTGGCCGTGGATCTCGACAAGTCTGCGTCCAAGTTCTTTCAGCAGGGTGACGCTTGCCGCCTGATCGTTGATGAAAACGCGACTGCGGCCATCGGCATTCTGCACACGGCGCAGGATGATATCGCCATCGTCGTCAATGTCGTTCTCACGCAGCAGCGCGCGAGCCGGATGGCTCCCCACCACATCGAAGACTGCGGTAACTTGACCCTGTTCAGCGCCATGACGCACGAGCGAGGCATCGCCGCGCGACCCCAAGGCCAGCGACAAAGCATCGAGCAGAATGGATTTACCTGCACCTGTCTCGCCCGTTAGCACCGACAGACCTTCGCGAAACTCGATGTCGAGCCGTTCAATCAGAACTATATCGCGGATCGACAGATGCGAAAGCATGGTTGCTCAGGTTAGGGTTTCTTCGTTTTTACGCAATTCCGGACGGAAAACCGGTTCCCACTTTTCCTGGAATTGCTTTAGACGCCGTCTTTACCACCAGTGATAGCTTCTGCGGCTTTGGATAGCCATGAGCCGGCGTTCTGCCGAGGTTCAAGCCCGCCACTTTGCAGCAGTTTGTAGCTGTCTTTGTACCACTCGCTGTCCGGATAATTCTGGCCGAGAACCGCGGCCGCTGTCTGGGCTTCATTGGTGATGCCCAACGCGTAATAGGCTTCAACCAGGCGGGCCAAGGCTTCCTCCACCTGGCGTGTGTTCGAATATTGTTCGACAACGCCGCGGAAGCGCTTGATCGCCGCCAGATATTCCTTGCGTTCGAGATAGTAACGGCCGACCTGCATTTCCTTGCCGGCGAGCTGATCGCGGCCGAAGCGGATCTTTTGCTTGGAATCCTCGACATATTCTGAGTCGGGGTAGCGTTCGACCACCTCGTTGAACGCAGCAATCGAGCGGCGAGTCATGCTCTGCTCGCGTGTCACATCGGGGATCTGGCGGTAATAGCAAAGACCGGTGATGTAATAAGCGTAAGCCGCCTCCGGCTGCGTTGGATAAAGCGCAATGTAGCGCTTGGTCATGGCAATCGACTCGTCATATTTGCCTGCGCGGTAATTGGCGAACGCGCCCATCACCAGTGATTTGCGGGCAAATTCCGAATAAGGATGCTGGCGGTCGACAGCATCGAATTTCTTGGCGGCCTCATCGAGGCGGCCGGAATTCAGATTGGCCAGAGCCTGGTTATAAAGAACGTCTGCAGGTTCGATCGTGTCGACATATGCATTGAGATCGATGTCATCGTCCTTCGAGGCACAACCGGAAATTGCAATAGCGCTGGCGACTGGAAGGAGTAGAAAGGCCATCCTGGCCTTGCCCCCAAAGCCTTTACTTATCGACATTCTGCTATTCGCCATGCTGTTTCCGGCCCCATATATTAATTTAAGAGCGATGATTGCAAACCCGATATCACGTTTGCATCCCACACTCTAGGCATAGTCAATCTACCGTCGGTTGGGCGGTCATAAACCACAAGCGACGAGAATCAGCAATCTTATTGCCATGTAATCGTCCAATTTTGTGGCGGAGCCGAAAATGAACTGTAAATCCCTAAGATTCGCTTATTTTGTTTCAACTACGCGTTTTCAAGCAACTGGGCTTCACCATTACTGAAAGACCATTCATCCCGGCTTGAAGTGCTGATGATTATCATGACGTCCTCCGGTCGGACGCCGGGCGCTTCGCTGAGCTGCTTGACCAAGCGTTTGTAGAATGCCTGCTTCGTTGCGGCATCGCGAGGTCTGCCGATGGTAATCTCGAACACCATGAAGTCGTCTGAACGCGGACCGCCAAAATAATTGCGGTCGAATACGAACTCTCCTGGGCGATGCTGCTGAATGGCCTGGAAACGATCCGCAAGCGGAACATTGAATGCTTCGACCATGGCTTGATGCAGGCTATCGGAGACGGCCTTCAGATATTCTGGGGATTTTCCTTCAAGAAGCGAAATGCGGGTAAAGGGCATGGAACCATCCTTTCTCGATAGGTTATGCAATCAGTTCAAAACGATTCAGCAAACTACCTGAAAAGCCTCCATTTGAAGAAAAATTTGATTCATGAAGAGACAGAAAATCGATTCTCGATCCGAAAAACCGATTCATTGTTCACCAACTCTACGAGAGTCCGAAACGCTGCTCTGCCTCTGACCGCGGGAAATAGGATCCGTGTAAGGGCTTTATGGCAGTTTCAGTCAATTCGAAGTATACGCGATTTTTTGGACGTATTCCCCTTCAATAAGGAGACGGTCCGAAATCTCTTGACCAGAGGGGCTTGCCGCCAAGGCTACCCTAAAAGGGCTTCTCGATGGCAAAGAATTTAGCGTTGCGCACGGAGCCTCAAAAACCGGCTGTCGCTTTGACTCTAAATCTGAGACACGATGCGCTGGACGTCATTTCTTGCCTTTAATTATGAGATTTCGCCGCCGTCGGCTCGGTGCCACTCAATCCTGAAGGGACCTGACCTTTGCGCTAGTCGCCACGCAATGTGGTCGACTGCTGCAATCAAGCGGGGCTCCTTCTGATAGCTTCTGGGCCGCCGCGATGGCCGCGAGGGAGAAGAGCCGGGCCGTCTGATTGAAGCTCTGTAGTGCGAATGCAAGAGCCCCGCGGACATTCTTGATTGCCATGGCAAAGGTGACGGCCCACATGGCGCACCGTAGACGAACGGTGCCATTGCCGCTTGCTCGAGCAGCCCTGCCCCGATGCGGGCACGACGAAGCAGCTTTTCCGGAAGAAGCTCACTGTTAGCGCCAGACCGTCGCCCTGCTGACGCCGAGTTCCCAAAACGCGTCGCGAATGCCGCTTTCCACACTGCCGGAGCCAGTGAGGTGGCAAAGAAACCCGCCGCACATGATGATGTTGGAGTGCCCCAAGATTGAGCGCGGTAGCCTCGTATATACCCTTCTTGGCATCGTTTAATGCCTCACTTCGTATGCCTAGAAAACGTCTGGTCAAGTTGGATCGAAATAGGCCTGTGATCCTGGGTGCACCGGGACAATTCCGCTCGGTGCGTCGGCAGGTGTGGGGAGTAAGTCTTGGTGCTCCACCAATGTGTGGGCTACGAGGTAAGAGTGGCGTGCCACAAAATCCGTCCGGCAGACCAGGACGTGGCTTCCGAACGAGACAATGGACCTTAGCGGCACGTTGCGAATATCGGTGAACGGTGCCTTGGCGAGAAAGAGCGCCTCGGCGCCGTCCTTCGTCATGATACCAATATCCTGTTGATGTGTGCCGATGAGCACGCCGATACGCCTCGTGTCTTCAGCACGGACCAGCCTGGAGCGCGAGGCAGGTAGAAAGCGCGCCAGAACATCGACCACCGATTGGGCGATAGCGGTGGCTTTGCCGTCATCGCGCTGGCCGATGATCAGAAGGCGGTATTTTCGGTAGGTCTTCGTCAGGCCGTCCGGTTCCATATCGGCGAACAAAAGCCCGGCAGGGCCTTTGTGCTTGTCGGTGGCCATGATAGCCGGCGTATATCCGGTCAGCACAGATACGGCCAAACCTGTTCCCAGTGTCAGCAAAGCGCGCCTATCCATCCTCATTGCTCCTTGAACACGTCGCGATTGAGGATCGCCGTAACACCCATGTTCGGCACATCGACGACCTGCGCTATATTAAGATCGACGGCCACACTGGTCAGCACGTAAGCCTGTTCGGGAGTTAGCCCTTTCGTCTTGACCAGAAAATCAATCATGTTGAGCGTGGCATTGCGTGCTGCGAGGGTTAAATCCTCCGAGAGATTGGCAAGTGGCGCAATCTTTTCGCCGCCAAGATAGGTGGCAAACACCGGCAACTCACCTTCGGGCTTAAGCGACAGCCCGGAGATCGCGTAGAAACTCGATGGAGCGAGGTCCTTGAGCTGCGAGCCGCCTTCGAAATGCACAGTCGAAAGCAGCGAAGCGCCGCCCTTGGTCACTTTGGCCTTGAGTGTTACCCTGCCCCCCATCTCGATCGCGGTGCCAGCGACCTCGCCGCCGCCCATAGCGAAATGAACGTCGCCGGCAAAGAGTCCGCAGCCATCGATGAAGCAGGGGAAGTGCAGCGTGGTGCCAACGACAGTTTCCTTGGAGTCAATATTGCCGCCATTCTCGCGCGGCGGGACGGTCCGCACGCACTCATCCTTGTTTGTGCCATCGACGCCGCAGAGATCAGCCGGCAGGGCATCGACCGGTTGCGGTGTCAAGACGGCCCCGCCTGCATCTGCCAGCGCCTTCTCCCGCTTCAGCCATTTGTCGAGCTCGGGCTTGTCAGGGAGTACGCCCACGGTGCCCATGAACGCATTCATCGGGACCGAAATTCCCGGCATGTCCTTCGAATGCGCTTCAAGGCGATTCAGCTCCCAGTGAACGATGTACGGTTCGGTAAATACATCCCGTAAGAAACCGAAGCCCGGCACGATCGTGGTCGTACCGAAATCATCCGGCGCGATGTCCATTACCGTCACCTCGATGGAGTCGCCTTTCTTGGCTCCCTCAATATAGACAGGGCCGGTCAGCGGATGGCAACGGTCGAGGTCTACGGCCGCGACGTCTTCGGGCGTCGACAGGAAATTCAGGTCAGAATCAAGCCCGTCGCGGGTTTCAAGTATGAATGTCTGGCCGGGCTGTACATGGGCAACAGGCTTCACCGCGTAATGAATGCGGTTGAAGCAGTTCGGATCATCTTTGCAATGTTCGCCTGACTTTGCCACGACCACCGGCGCCGGACCTTTGACGTCGCTAGTATCGGCGAATGCGCCGCTGCCATTGCCCATAAAAAACAGAGCGGCCATAGGCATGGCCCAAACAAAGTTGGATTTCATTGGAGGTCGGCGCTGAAGCCGCACTTCTCCGAAATTCTTGTCACCTGCAGGCGAAGTCTTTGCGTAGTGTGTATGATTATTCATCACTAAAATCCTTGTATTGTATTGTGAGATCCGCGTTTCGTTAAGAGAACGATGAGCCTTCACAAAGTTGGATTATTTGACGTCTACCGGGCGTTCGCTGGCACACTCCGATCGACCTGCTGAGCGCGGGGATAAAACGAAGAGAAATACTCTTGCAGCGCCTGGTCTGTCCTGGTTCTGGTTTCCGCTACGGCATCCGGACCTGAACCTGTCCCTTGAACGGAGAAGAAAGTCAGATCATGCAGTCCGACCATGCCCAGAATGGCTTTTAGATACGGGGTTAGAAAATCCGGTTGACGCGCGCGCTCCCCAGAAAATCGTCCGCCCGAGGCTATGGCGACAAAAACGGGACGGTCGCGCAGCGTGCCTACTTTTCCTTCCGCGGTCATACTGAATGTCCGGCGCGCTCGAACGATATGGTCGATCCAAACCTTCAGGGTGGCGGGTACCGTCAAATTGTGCATGGGCGTGCTGATCACCACAACGTCCGAGCTCTCCAGTTCCAGAATGAGCTCTTCAGACCGGGCCATCGAAGCTTCCTGGGATACGTCCGCGGAGGATCCTTGAGAAATAGCGTAGTCTTCATCGACGGGCGGTATGGTGCCGCCACCGATCACTCGATTTACCAGGATAGCCGTGGGCTCCTTCTGAAGCATGAAGCCGATGATTTTCTGGGAGAGCCGATAGCTCTCGGCGGCTTGCCCGCGAGGGCTGCAACTAACATGCAAGATTTTCATCATCTATCCATTTCCGAGTTCTGCTAGGTTTTTGCCGCTCACGCCCGAACTCTGCACGACAGATTTGAAGCACGAATGGAGCATTCATCCTACAAACCCAGTGGCCAGCACCAAAGGTCCATGAATGGAAATTAGAACTGAACCATGAGTGTGCACTATGGTACAGTGGCTTTTAACTCATCTGGAAAATTGACTGGCCCATGACCCACGCGAAGACCAGCACCATCTCGCCGTTGGATCCAGCGGCCGCCGCACCTTTCTACCGACAGATCTACGATCGGTTTCGCACCGCCATCGCCAGCGGATTGTTGAAGCCGGGTGACCGGATACCCTCGGCACGGGCGCTGACCAAAGAATTGGGTTTGGCAAGAGGGACTATTGAGGCAGCATATTCCTTGT
Organism: Candidatus Phyllobacterium onerii; assembly: GCF_028331445.1. GTDB lineage: Bacteria > Pseudomonadota > Alphaproteobacteria > Rhizobiales > Rhizobiaceae > Phyllobacterium > Phyllobacterium onerii. The sequence continues at coordinate 264,593 of NZ_JAQMHX010000003.1, forward strand.
TGGCCGCTGAGGGGTACATTGAAGCTCGCGGCCAGGCGGGGACCATTGTGACACCAGGCCTCAAACCGCAAACGCCTATTCCAAGCCCGATGCCCCCGTCCAATAGCGGCATTGCTGCCGTTAGTTTTCGTCCGGATTCCATTCTGCCGTTTCAAATGGGCCTGCCTGCCTTGGATGCGTTTCCTCGAAAGATCTGGGCGCGGTTGGGTGCGCGGTGTGTGCGTGCCATGCAGCCATCTGACATGGTCCACCCCTCAGTATACGGCTTGCAGGTACTACGCGCCGAGATCGCCGCATATCTCCAAATTTCGCGTGGTATTGCCTGCTCGCCATCTCAGGTATTCGTGACATCGGGATACCGTCATACCATTGAGTTGATTGTTCACGCGTTGTTGAAGGCAGGAGATCGCGTCTGGCTTGAAAACCCCGGATACCCGCCCACACGAGAAATCCTGGGACATATGACTATTGCAGCCATCCAGGTGCCAGTAGATCGGGAGGGCGTGGTCATTTCCGAAGGAGTTAAAGCGGCGCCACGCGCGCGCGCGGCTGTGGTCACGCCTGCACACCAAAGTCCGCTGTGCGTGTCTTTATCCCTACCCCGGCGTTTGGCGCTATTAGATTGGGCCGCGCGAAATAGAGCATGGGTCATTGAAGACGATTACGACGGAGAGTATCGATATGTTAGTCGTCCCCTGCCCGCATTGAAGAGCTTGGATCGTGATGGGCGGGTCCTTTATTCAGGCACCTTCAGCAAGGTGCTTTTTCCGGGCATTCGGCTTGCCTATCTTGTTGTGCCGGAAACGGAAATCGAGCGGTTTGAGCAAATCAGCCAAGCTTTGGCAGGGGGCAGCCCCCAGCTTACTCAAGCCATGGTCGCTGCCTTCATAACGGAAGGCCATTTCGCGCGCCATATCCAGCGAATGCGCAAGCTTTATGCCGAGCGTCGGGAAGTGACAGCAGCGGGCCTGGAAAGCGTGCTCGGGAAGCACATGCGAATTGATTCCCAACCGGGGGGAATGCACCTCATCTTGCGATTGCAGGCCCATCAGTCAGATCGCCTGCTTTCTGCGCGCATGCGAGAAGACGGCCTGTACGCCGAAGCATTAACGGATTGGACGATGGCTGACGATGGAGCATCGGCCTTGCTTCTCAATTTCACGAATATTGTCTCTCAACGCGTGGCCGAAAATCTCGGGAAACGCATCTTGAAGCTGATTGAGGGGCAGTAGCCGGTATAAAGACAGGCCCCCCTCATGCCATAGCACCCAAGATGGATCATGGACCTTCTAAGGCAGATCAAGACGCAGCACGATAGAGTCCTTCGACCGTAAATTTAAGGATTCGTCATGACCATGGGCCAGTATGTTGAGGTTAGAAGTATCGAGCAGCTCACAGATATCAGTGCGTGTCACGCCGTTTTGATGGAGTTACGCCCACACTTGACAGATACCGATTCGTTCGTTCGACAAGTTATGCGTCAACGTGAACAGGGATTTCGTTTGTCAGCAGCGTGGTGTGACGGTCGAATTGAAGGGGTCATCGGTTATCGCTTGCAGGAAAATCTGTTGTATGGGCGATTCGTCTATGTTGACGACCTGGTGGTACATCAAAAGTATCGAAATGATGGCATTGGAGTAAAACTACTTTCTGTAGCGCGCGCATATGCACGAGAATTAAGCTGCGGACATTTGGTCCTAGATACGGGTTTGCACAAAGCACTGGCTCAGCGTTTCTATTTTCGCCAGGGACTGCTCGCTCATAGCATGGGTTTTTCCGAGACACTCTTTAACGAAAATACTGCGGTGTCGGCCGAGGACGTAAGTGCTGTGCAGCTAACGTATTAAGCGATTTAATTGCCATGGCATTGACCCCTGTGGTCGGGTTTCCCTCAAGATTTGGTGCAATCAGCACCAGTCGTATCCGTTCTGCCGATCCTCTGTGCAGCTCTGACGCTCTGCCTCCGCACATTCCCTTGGTAGGGGCAGTGGAGCTGAGAACTGAGAGGATTATGGCCCAGTACTGATGACGGATCATGGACCTTCTAACATAGACCAAGATGCAGCACGATGAATTCTTGATCTAGCAAACATAAGGATTCGTCATGAGTAATCGCATCGACTATGCCAAAGCTTCACCTGAAGGTTACAAGGCTTTCGGAGGGGTTTACGTCACAATTCAAAAAAGTGGCCTCCCGAAACAACTGATCGACCTTGTGTACCTTCGAGTTTCGCAAATAAATGGCTGCGCATATTGCATCGACATGCATTCGCGCGACCTTCTCAAAAATGGCCTGACGGTAGACAAGCTCGTATTGGTACCGGTATGGCGCGATGCGGGTGACGTATTCAGTACCCGCGAACGCAGCGCGCTTGCCTGGGCGGAAACCGTAACGCGCGTGGCCGAAACCGGCATTCCCGATTCTGACTATGAAGCGGCCGCTGCCGAATTCGGCGATAAAGAACTTGCTGATCTAACATATGCGATCGGCTTGATGAACGCCTTCAACCGGTTCGGAATTGGCTTCCGGTCGACACCCGCTGCTGCTGGCAAAGCTTGAATACCCCATGGGCGGGAGCTTGACCCATAGAAATCTCCAATGGTCAGTTCTCACCTCTTCAAGGAATGGCTGGTTTGAAAGCTATCCCAGGGATTGAACCCGAGGTGGTTCGGTTGCCTGATAATAGAACCCTCGACCGGCCACAACGCTGGCGAAATCAACGAACGGATCCGACTATGGCATGGGTACTACTTAGTATCGCGGGAATCATCGAAATCGCATTCGCCTTCTGCATGAAGTGGTCTGACGGTTTCACGCGATTGATACCAGCACTGCTTACCGTCGCCACCGGCCTGTCGAGTGTCTTTCTTCTGTCGCTCTCGCTCCGCACGCTGCCAGTTGGAACCGGCTACGCCGTCTGGACCGGAATTGGCGCGGCGGGCACCGCCATTATGGGAATTGCCGTGCTGGGAGATTCAGCCGAACCGTTGAGGATACTCTGCATTCTTCTCATTTTGGCAGGCGTTATCGGACTCAAGCTGGTTTCGGGAAACTAAAGATGAGCGGCACCGGCGGACGACACGTCCATTATAACGTGAAAACGGTATACCGGTTTCACGTTCCAGCGCGCCAATCCCTGTTCGTCTACCTCCCAATATCTCTGTCAACAACATGGAGTTAGCATATGACTACCGATCCTTTGTTTACCGCCACGCACCTCGGCGCCCTGTCCCTGAAGCACCGTATGGCGCCCCTGACCCGACTGCGCTCGCGGCAGCCGGGCGATGTTCCCAACGCACGGAACGCTGAATACTATGGGCAGCGGGCGAGCGACGGCGGTTTGATCATCTCCGAACCGACCGACATTTCGCCGACAGCGCGTGGCTACCCTGGCGCGCCTGGTGTCTACTCCGGTCAGCAGATCACTGGTTGGCAGTTGGTGACCAGCGTTCTTCATCGATCGCAAGCGCAATCAGATCCGGCAACCGCACGCCTTGCATCGATAATGCTGCAAGCGGTGCACAATGCGATACCAGCATACTGAGAGGTTTCAGATCGCCCAGGGCGCGAAGACGGGAGCGTTGACGGCGACAAGCGATGCGCCGCGCGATTGGCCGCGTTTACCAGCCATTTCGACGATCTCGAACGCCGTATGATCGGACAGGAGCGCGCGGAGCGCCGCAGCATTCAGCCGGTGCCCGCCGCGATACGAGCGGAAGCAGCCAATGAACGGCGCGCCAGCGAGGGCAAGATCGCCGATGGCGTCCAGTGCCTTGTGACGGACAAACTCATCCTTGTAGCGAAGGCCACCCGGATTGATGACGGAGTGATCATCGCCGATGACCAGCGAATTATCGAGTGATGAACCCAGCGCCAGGCCCGCAGCCCAGAGCTTTTCCACGTCGCGCATGAAACCGAAGGTGCGAGCCCGTGAAATTTCCGTGCGGAAAACCGTCTCATCCATATCGGCGGCAAATTTCTGCCGGCCGATGACCGGCGTCTCAAAATCGATTTCGACCTCATAACGCGTTCCATCATAAGGACGGAACTCGGCCCAGGATGCCCCGGCCTCGATGCGCGATGTCTTGAGGATACGGATGAAACGGCGCTTCGCCGCTTGCCGCACAAAACCGGCCTGCTCGAACGCGTCGAGGAACACCGATGATGTTCCGTCGAGAATTGGCACTTCCGGGCCATTGATCTCGATGACCATGTTGTCGATGCCCGAACCGGCGATGGCTGCCATGACGTGCTCGACTGTGCTGATTGTCACCCCTGCCCTATTGGCAAGCGTGGTCGACAGGTCGGTCGTCCCGACTTCAGATACAAGCGCCTTGATCTCGTGGCTGGTGCCACTTCCGTCGAGCCTGTGGAACACGATGCCCGTATCGGGATCGGCTGGCACGAAGGCAATCGTCACCGGCGCACCGCTGTGCACGCCAGCTCCTGAAAGCGTTGTTCGCTCGGCAATCGTTGTCTGGTAGTCGCGCAATTGAAACCTCGTGCCCATGTACCGCGCCGGATCGTCCATCAGGTTTTCGACATTAACTTGCGGCGCTGCACGCTTCTGGAATCAGCATCGCTCATCGTTATTTTGCGGCGCAAGATACAGTCGACATCCCATGAAGCAAAATCACGGTTTCGCGACGTTTGTAACGAAACCACTACGCCATCAGCTAAGTCGTTTCTTTGGCCTTTCAATGGCTTGAAAGAAAAATTCCGCCATTGAGGCAATGGCGGAATTCATATCCTTTAACAATCCGTGATCAGATCAGTTGGCCTGACGGCGAAGGAAAGCCGGGATTTCAAGCTGATCGTCTTCGGAAGCCTGGCGCGCCTGTGGCTGAACGCGGCCCTGCTCGTCGAGCTGTCCACGGCGTGGCGCATAGATCGACGCGTCTTGCGAAAGCGGCCGGCGCTGTTCGACCGGACGCATTGCGGGTTCACGCGGCTGCGCTGGTTCTAGCCGGGCGGTGTCGTCTTCGCGGCGGGTCAAACCGGCAGTGAGGCGCTTAAGAAGACCCATCGGCCCACGGTCTTCCTGGCTGTCATAGGAAGGCTCACGATTGTTCTCACGGCTTCCCATCTCGCGGGCGTTGAGTTCTGCCTGAACCACAGGCGGGAAGTCAGCGACATTCGGCATGCGCGGGGCAGCCGGCTGCGGTGCCGGTGCCGCCTGCATCTGTGGCTGCGGGGCAGGCTGATGCACTGGAGCCTGGGGCGTGGCAGCGAAGGGAGCATCAAAGACTTCCGGCGCCGGAGCCTGGAAAATGCGGCTCTGTGGACGGAATTCCTCGGCGGGCTGTGGAGCACGCTGCACCACCTCCTGCTCCGCAGCGCGGATCGCATCGGCTACAGGGTCCGCTACCCGTGCGGCCGGCTGCTGAACAACCGGACGTGCATTTGTACTTGCGGCGGCCTGCTGCGCTGGCTTGGCAATGGGCTTCAGAGGCTGGCGAAATTCGATCGGCGCGGGCGCCGACTCTCCAATCTGCTTATCGATGCCAGTTGCCACGACAGAAACGCGGATGATGCCTTCAAGGCTTTCGTCGAAGGTAGCGCCGAGGATGATATTGGCATCCTGGTCAACTTCCTCACGGATACGAGTTGCAGCCTCATCGACTTCAAAGAGCGTCATGTCGCGACCACCGGTGATCGAAATCAGCAGACCCTTGGCGCCACGCATGGAGGTTTCATCGAGCAGCGGATTGGCAATGGCAGCTTCCGCGGCAGCCATCGCGCGGCCATCGCCAGATGCTTCACCGGTCCCCATCATCGCCTTGCCCATCTCGCGCATGACCGAACGAACGTCGGCAAAGTCGAGATTGATCAGGCCTTCCTTCACCATCAGATCGGTGATGCAGGCAACACCGGAGTAGAGAACCTGATCGGCCATCGCAAAGGCATCGGCAAAGGTCGTCTTGTCATTGGCAATGCGGAAGAGGTTCTGGTTCGGAATGACGATGAGCGTATCGACGTTCTTCTGCAGATCAGCAATGCCCATATCGGCGGTGCGCATGCGGCGCTGACCTTCGAAATGGAAGGGCTTGGTGACGACGCCAACAGTCAAAATACCCTTTTCGCGCGCCGCCCGGGCTACGACTGGTGCGGCGCCGGTACCGGTGCCGCCACCCATGCCGGCAGTGACGAAGCACATGTGCGTGCCCTGGAGATGATCGTTGATCTCGTCGATGCATTCTTCGGCTGCTGCGCGGCCGACTTCCGGCTGCGAGCCTGCTCCAAGGCCTTCGGTCACGGCGGCACCAAGCTGAACCAGACGTTCAGCCTTCGACTGCGACAGCGCCTGTGCGTCGGTATTGGCCACAACGAATTCAACACCGCGCAAACCGGCATTGATCATGTTATTGACCGCGTTGCCACCACCACCGCCAACACCGAATACGGTGATCCGTGGCTTAAGCTCGGTAATGTCCGGCTTTTGCAGATTGATACTCATTTGTTTCGTTCCTTTTCGTCTCTACCGCCTCGCCGCTGCGGTGTTTTTTTGGGTTTCCCCGCCTGCCCATTCTACGAATGGGCTGTTTCAACTCGCTACTGCGACCTTTACGCGTCCCGAAGGACGCGCGGCGCAGTAGTCAAAAACTCTCTTTCAGCCATTGGCCGATACGCTGAAAACGCCCACCTGTGCCTGTCATCAAGGAAGATGAACCAGCCTTTACAGAACGCTCTTCAATTCCTGCCACTTGCGGATAAATCAGAAGACCAACCGCTGCAGAGAAAGCCGGACCCTTGGCAGCCTCGGGAAGCCCCGTGACACCAAGAGGACGGCCAATACGCACATTGCGAGCCAGAATGCGGCGTGCCGCCTCCGGCAATCCCGCCAACTGACTGGCGCCGCCCGTAAGCACCACGCGCTTGCCGACAATCTGGCCGTAGCCGGACTGGTTGAGGCGGTCACGCGCGAGTTCCAGCGTTTCCTCGACTCGGGCACGTATGATGCGGGTCAGAACCGCGCGTGGATATTGATTGGGAACATCGCGTGCATCGTTGCCGAGCGGCGAGACACTGATCATGTCCCGGTCATCGGCAGCACTTGGCAGGGCGGAACCGTGCATGACCTTCAGACGCTCCGCGTCGTCCATATGGGCGGAAAGGCCGCGCGCAACATCCATGGTCACATGATTGCCGCCAATGGCAATGGCATCTGCGTGGATGAATTTGCCTTCGGAGAACACGGAAATCGTTGTTGTGCCGCCACCCATGTCGATGCAGGCCGCGCCCATCTCGGCCTCATCATCGACGAGTGCTGAAAGACCACTGGCATAGGGCGTTGCGATCATCGCCTCGACAGACAAATGACAGCGATTGACGCAGAGCTCAAGATTGCGCAGCGGCGCTGCGTCGGCGGTCAGGACATGCATTTCGACGCCTAGCGTATCACCGATCATGCCAAGCGGATCACGAATGCCGCGTTCACCATCGAGCCCGTAGGCGATCGGTAGCGAATGCACGAGATGACGTTCAGCGGCGAGCGCCTGCTTGGCACCGGCTGCAAGCACCCGGCGGATGTCCGACTGATCAACCTCATGGCCGCCGAGATTGATGCTGGCGGAAAAGCTCTCACTCTTCAGGCGGCCCGCCGAAATATTGACGATCATCGAGTCGACCGTGAGACCCGCCATACGCTCCGCGGCATCGACGGCAAGACGGATCGCCTGCTCGGCTGCATCCAGATTGACGATGACGCCTGACTTGATGCCGCGCGACTTCTGGTGGCCAATTCCCAAAACTTCGATGCGATGTGTACGGCCTGGCAGATGCGCGCTTTCCTCACGCGGACGCAAACGCGCGATGATGCAGCAGACCTTGCTCGAACCGATGTCCAGAACTGTCAACGAGCGCGTCCGCTTGGCGGATGGCGCTCCTGTCGATGAACCTTTTCCGTTCAGAATACTCATGCACGCTTCTCCGAACGCTTGGGCGCCTTGTCACGGGCCTTCAAATACTCAACACGCTGTACCATTGCTTCCGGCGTCAGCCTGACAACCACGCGGTCCGTCAGGCGCATATCGACCGATGCAATATCGCGAGACAGAAGCCCCGCCTTGCTGTCCATATTGGCCAAATCAGTCAGGGCTTGGTCGATGCGGGATTCCGGGAGCATCAGGCTCACGCCGTTCTTCAGCACCAGATCCCAACGGCGATCTCCGACCCGCTGATAGGCCTTTACCTCGGCGGCGATTTGCGGGAAGGCAGCCATCTGCGTCAGGAGAAGCTTTGCCTGTTTGTCAGCACCGGCGCCTATGACAACCGGCAATGAAGCACTGCGACCGCCACTGAAAGGTACGATCATGCGGCCATCGGCATCGATCACCGAAAGCTGGTCGCCATTCTGCCACACCGCCAAGGCGGTGCGCTCGTGGATCGAAATCTGGATCGTGTTCGGATAGACCTTAAACACATCGACGGATTCGACCCAAGGCAATCCAGCTACAGCCTTTTGAGCATCAGCAGCACTCAAGCCGACCAGCGATGTCTCGCCATCAAGACCAAGAGCGCCGAGAACGTCGATTTCAGACGTTTCCTTGTTGCCGACGACCTTCACATCTTCAATGGCGAAGCCGAACGTCGAGGTTGTAACTTTGACCACTTCGGGCGCATGACCGCCAAGGATCGCGCCGTAAGCACCAGTCAAAGCCAGAAAAGCCAGGGCACCGAATGTCCCAACATGGTTCGGAATGGTGACTTCGCCTTCGATCGTGCGCGCAAGAACGCGAACGGGCTTGCGCAGGATTTTTGGCAGGACGATCCGGAAACGGCCAAATGCCGCCGACCTGCCCGAAGACACCGGCACAGCACCCCGCGGGTGCACATTTTTGCCCTTCAACGCAAACACGATGCGTCCTCCACCATCCAACTCAACAATTCACCGAAGGTATGCCCCGCAGCTTTGGCGATATCAGGCACGAGAGAGGTGGGAGTCATGCCTGGCTGGGTGTTGACTTCCAGCCAGATCAGCTCGCCATCTTCGGAAAAACGGTCGTCGTAACGGAAGTCCGACCGGCTAATCCCTTTACATCCAATTGCCTGATGCGCCTTGAGTGCCAGTGTTTGTATTTTTTGGTAAATTTTTAGTGAAATTTTAGCGGGAACCTCATGATTTGATCCGCCTGCAACATATTTTGAATCATAATCATAGAACTGGTGTCCAACCGGGATGATTTCACATACGCCAATGGCTACATCACCCATGACGGCACAGGTCAATTCGCGCCCATATATGTAGCGTTCGACCATAACGCTATCGCCATACTTCCACTCTGCAGAGGTGATGATCTGCGGCGGATGCGACTGATCCTCCTTGACGATGACGACACCAAAACTGGAACCCTCACTTACGGGCTTCACGACGTAAGGCGGCTTCATCGGATGCCTTGAGGTAAAGTCCAGGCGGTTCATGGTCTTGGCTTCAGCCACGGGAATACCAGCCGCTTTGGCGACGATCTTCGCCTGCTCCTTGTTCATCGCGAGAGCAGATGCGAGCACGCCTGAATGCGTGTAGGGAATTTCGAGATATTCCAGAATGCCCTGGATGGTGCCATCTTCGCCGAACGGCCCATGCAACGCATTGAAGGCGACATCAGGCTTGAGTTCTTGCAACACACTGGCGATATCGCGAGTAACGTCGACGCGGGTTACGGTATAGCCCTCGGCCTCCAAAGCATCGGCGCATGAATTGCCGGATGACAGCGACACCGGACGCTCCGATGAAAAGCCACCCATCAGCACCGCAACATGCTTTTTCGCCATGAAGGCAACCCCTCGAACACTTCCCCATCAAAGCTGAAAACAGACATGAGTCCGCGTACATCCGGCGGCCGGGACCGCAGATACCCGAGACTGGCAAAACCAGCCGACTCAAATCAGTTAACGCTTGTCCCTAAAGAATCAGAGAGTTGATTCGCTGACAAGTCCCCAATGATTCAACAATGGAAATTCAGGTAAAAAAATATGTCAGGAGGGGCAGATCATGCGGCGCGAGCAGCTGCCTCGATCGCGTCGGCTACCCATTCATTGAGACTTTTGTTTTCTGCAGCAGCTGCCAAGACGGCAGCTTCGTGAACTTCCGCAGCAAGGCGTACATTGAAACGACCAGAGAATTCTCGAAATGGAGGAATGCCTTTCTCAGCACACATCTCAAGAAAAACCTTGAGCGACTTACGACCCTCGACAATCAGATCATCGACGCTCCTCGCGTAAAAATCGGCCCCACCGGACAATCCGAGAAATTCTCCACGGATCATGCCGATTTCCGGATCAAGCGAAACGACCGCTTTGTGACCGTCGATATCAATCACATTTTTCATGGCTCCACTCCATGGCTTTCCAGCCATTTTCTGATGCTCGCAATTGCACCCTTGTCTGTATCCGGCGACGGATGCGGGCGGTGAAACCCTCGAACTTCGCCAAATGAAACGACACCGACACGCGAGCCTTCTCTTTCGCTGACTTCAGCACCGAGACCGACAAACAATGCTTCCACATCTACCCAGCGAACTGAACCACTGACTGGACGAGCGAAAATCTGCACCAAGGTAATATGGTGTTTACGCTTCATAAATTGAGTACCATTTTTCAGTACCATTCACAAGCAATGAACTATTTGAAAAAAGCTATTTGATCCACATCAAAGCAGCTGGCCCATGAATTCGTGGACTTCATGACCCGGGCGGAAAAGCCCAAGGCGCTTTATTTCCCAATGCAGGCGAATACCCGAATTCTGCACGACCCGCGAACGGATGGTTTCGCCAAGCGTCTCGAGGTCATGCCCCGAAGCAGTGCCGGTGTTGATCATGAAATTGCAATGCATCGGTGACATCTGAGCGCCACCGATCATCAGTCCGCGCCCGCCGGCTTTGTCGATCTCTTTCCAGGCAGAGGAGCCTTCAGGGTTCTTGAACGTCGAACCGCCAGTCTTTTCCCGGATGGGTTGCACCGTTTCACGGTGCTGCTGGACGGCATCCATCGCTGTCTGGATTTCCCCGCGATCACCCGGAACGCCCTCGAATAGCGCCGAAGTGAAGATCAGATCATTTGCCGCGCCAGAATGACGATAGGCGTAGCCCATGTCGGCGTTTGAAAGAATTCGAACCTCGCCCTTGCGATCAAGGGCACGCACTTCCATCACACGTTCACGCGTTTCAACGCCGTTCGCACCGGCATTCATGCGCAGAGCGCCGCCGATCCCGCCAGGGATACCGTGATAGAAATGAAACCCGGCGATGCCCGCCTCCAAAGCCGCAGCAGCCACACGCTTGTCTGGCGTAGCAGTGCCCGCGCGCAACTGCGTATCGCCTACAAGCTCAACCTCGCCGAAGCCTTTGGCCGACAGGCGGACGACGAAACCCGGAATACCACCGTCGCGCACCAGGAGATTGGAACCGATGCCGACGACGAGGATCGGATATTCTGGCGGGACAGCTTTGAGGAATGCTGACAAATCGTCCTCGTCCGCAGGCTGGAACATGACTTCGGCAGGACCACCGGCGCGAAACCACGTAACCTTTTCCATGCCCATATTGGGTGTCAGCCGTCCGCGCAGACCAGAGAACCGATCTCCCAGCTTTTTCAGCAGAGCCTCGCCATCAATAAGTGGAGACATCATATCCTTCCCGTCCGAACCACCCCTGTCGGAACAACCGCCAAATCTAGAGCGCTGCGAGTTCCTTTGGCAAGGCATAGGCCCATTGGGTAATGTTGCCCGCCCCAAGAAAGATTACGAAATCATCCGGCTTGGCGATCTCTGCGATCAATGGAGCCACCTCTTGCGGTCCCGCGATATAGCGCGCGTCACGGTGTGCGGCGGTCTTGATACGCGAAACCAGCGCCTCTGAGGTCACGCCCGGAATCGGATCTTCGCCAGCCGCATAAACAGGCGCCAGGACAACCGTATCGGCATCGTTGAAGCAAGCTGCAAACTCATCGAACAGGCTGGCTAGACGCGTGAAGCGATGCGGCTGCACGATGGCGATCACGCGGCCCTTTGCGGAATCCCGCGCCGCCCGCAATACCGCTTTGATCTCGACTGGGTGGTGGCCATAATCATCGAATATCTCGACACCCTTCCATGAACCGGTATGGGTGAAGCGGCGCTTGACCCCGCCGAAGGATGACAAGCCCTTCTTGATATCCTCGGGCGAGATGCCAAGCTCATGCGCTACGGCAATCGCCGCTGTGGCGTTGGAAACATTGTGCCTGCCCGGCATCGGCAGGCGCAGTCCTGTAATCTCGGTGATCTCACCTGTCTTGCGCTTGGCGATATGAACATCGAAACGCGAGGCAGCGCCGTCAACGACGAGATTGACGAAACGAACATCCGCTTGCGGATTCTCCCCATAGGTGATGACCCTGCGGTCCTCGATCCGCGACACCAGCGACTGTACTTCCGGATGGTCCAGGCACATTACACCGAAACCGTAGAACGGCACGTTTTCAACGAATTGCCGGAAAGCCTCGCGAACCCTGTCGAACGTTCCGTAATGGTCGAGATGCTCGGGATCGATGTTGGTGACAACCGCCACATCAGCGGGAAGCTTCAGGAAGGTGCCGTCGCTCTCGTCTGCCTCGACGACCATCCAGTCGCCCTCGCCCATGCGTGCGTTGGTACCATAGGCGTTGATGATACCGCCATTGATAACCGTCGGATCGAGATTGCCCGCATCGAGCAAGGTAGCCACCATGGAGGTGGTCGTCGTCTTGCCATGGGTGCCGCCGATAGCGACGGCCTTGCGGAAACGCATCAGTTCGGCCAACATTTCGGCGCGGCGGACGACCGGGAGCAGCTTCTCTCGGGCCGCGATGAGTTCAGGATTGGATTTCTTGATAGCGGTCGAGACGACGACGACTTCAGCATCGCCAATGTTCTCAGCCTTGTGGCCTACATAGATATCGATGCCCTTTTCGCGCAGACGCTGCACATTGGCGCTGTCGGCCTGATCGGAGCCTTGAACCTTGTAGCCAAGGTTATGTAATACTTCGGCAATACCACTCATGCCGATACCGCCGATACCGATGAAATGAACGAGGCCGATATTGAGCGGCATCTTCATGGACGCACTCCTTTTTTGAAATCTTCAATCCGTTGACCGGACGCAATAGCTTCTGCAAGGTCCGCAAGCAACCTTGTGGCTTGAGGTTTGCCGGTTGTGCGGGCTTTTTCCGCAATAAATGCCAGACGGGTCGGTTCACTCATCGCACTTGTCAGGATGGACGCAATGCGCTCCGGGGAAAGCTCGGACTGTTTGATAACGTCCGCTCCACCTGCAGCCTGGAGCGCCGCTGCGTTCGCCGCCTGATCATGATCAAGGGCGTGCGGGAAGGGCACAAGAATAGCTGGCCTGCCGATGGCAGCTATCTCGGAAACCGTGGACGCACCTGAACGGGAGAGAACGAAATGGGATTCGGCGATGCGGTGCGGCATATCGAGAAAGAATGGCGCAACCTCTGCCTTGATGCCGAGCGATTCGTAAGCGGAGCGGACATATGACTCGTCTTCAGAGCGCGCCTGCTGCGTCACGACAAGACGTGCGCGATCTTCCGGCGCCAGCAGCTTGATGGCAGCAGGCACGGCAGTAGAAAAGTATTGGGCGCCCTGACTGCCGCCAAAAACCAGAAAATGGAAGGGCTGGTGCGCTTGCGAGGCTTTATAAGGCTTCCCGACTTCTGCCAAGACTGCCGGGCGCACTGGATTTCCGGTGGCGATTGTCTTTTGTGCAAATGGTCCACCGGTATCGGTCAAAAAGCCGCCAGCAATTGCATTGACACGGGCAGCCAGTGCCTTGTTGGCACGTCCCATCACTGCATTCTGCTCGTGGATGAGTGTCGGTATTTTCATGCCGCTCGCCGCATAGAGCGGTGGCAGTGTTGGATAGCCGCCAAATCCGGCAACCAGCTTTGGCCGAAATGTCCGGAAAAACTTGCGGGAATCGAGATTGCCGAGCCAAAGGGTCCAGAAGGTCTTTGCCAAGGCAACCGGATTGCGCCCGGCAATAGTGGCGGATCTGACGACATGTATCTGCTCGGCTGGAAAAGCGCCCGTGAAGCGTTGTGCACGTTCGTCGGTCGCCAGATGGATATCCCACCCGCGCTCTATCAATTCATGTGCAAGCGCTTCAGCCGGGAAAAGATGCCCGCCAGTTCCCCCGGCAGCGAGAAAAATGACCCCCTTGGACATCGATCAGGTGCTACCTAACATCGAATGCATTTTCGAATTTGCCAATGTTGCGGAACGCCGTGCCTCGGGGCGGCGGCGTGTCAGCGCAAGCAAAAGCCCTGTCGAAATTGCCACCGCGATCAGTGATGAACCCCCGTAGGAGATGAATGGCAGCGTCATGCCCTTCGCGGGCATCAGGTGCAGATTGACCGACATATTGATGATCGACTGGAACCCGAACAGGATCACCAGACCCGATACGGCAAGGCGGGTGAAATCATCGCGTTCTTTCAGGGCGATCGACAGACCGCGGATAACGATAAACGCAAAGATCAGCACGATCAGCAGGCAGAGGGCAATGCCATATTCTTCAGCAGTCACCGAAAATATGAAGTCGGTGTGGCTGTCGGGAATGATACGCTTGATGGTGCCCTCGCCCGGACCCTGACCGAACCAGCCACCCCGGACAATTGCCTCACGCCCGGCATCGACCTGGAAAGTATCGCCCTCGCCGGTCAGAAACCGGTCGATACGGCCGGCAACGTGCGGAAAGACCGTGTAGGCACCGAAGAACCCGCCAATTGCCAGGACACCGAGGAGAATAATCCAGAACCATGGAACACCGGCCATGAAGAACATCGCGCCCCAGGTAACGGCGGTCAGGATGGTTTGGCCAAGATCGGGTTGTGCAACCAGCAATGCTGCAACCACGGCAAACAACACCATAGCGAAGAAGTTACCGGGAATGTCCTTGCGGCGTTCGTTTTCGGCAAACAGCCACGCACAGATGATGACGAAGGCCGGCTTCATGAATTCGGACGGCTGAATTGATACGCCGGCAAGTGAGACCCAACGCCTGGCACCCTTGACCTCAATACCGAAGAACAGGGCGCCGACCATAGCCACGAGGGAAATACCGAGCATGATCATGGCAAAGCGCCGGATTGTCTTTGGCGCCATGAAGGAGACTGCGAACATCACCATGACCGCCGGCACCATGAACAGCGCCTGCCGCTTGACGAAGTGAAAGCTGTCGAGGCCGATACGCTCGGCTACCGCGGGGCTCGCGGCGAAGGATAGCAAAATGCCCAGCCCCATCAGAGCCAGACAGGCGGCGAGGAGAAACCGATCGATTGTCCACCACCAATCGGCAACGGGACCACGGTCAACACGACTAACCATTAGCTTCTAGCTCCCATGATTGGTGCAGCGCCCTCAAGCGCAAGGACGGCGGAGCGGAATGCGTCGCCGCGCTTTTCAAAGTTCTGAAATTGGTCGAAACTGGCACAGGCCGGCGACAGCAGCACCACGGGTTCACTCGAACCGTCCTTGGCGGCATCACGCGCGGCATGATCTACGGCTGCGCCGATTGTGCCGGATATCTCGAATGGTGCGGCGTCGCCTAGCGTTGCCGCAAATTGCGGCGCCGCCTCACCAATCAGATATGCCTTGGCTATGCGTGGAAAAAAGCCGGACAGCGAAGCGATCCCGCCTTCCTTTGGCAAGCCTCCAGCGATCCAGTAAATCCGCGGAAACGATGACAAAGCCGGCGCAGCGGCTTCCGCATTTGTAGCCTTGGAATCGTTGACGAACAAGGTCTTGCCAAGCCGCGCGACCTGCTCCATGCGGTGAGCGAGACCAGGAAAGGTTTTCAGCCCCGCATTGATTTCTTCTGCCGTGAGACCGACCGCGCGGCAGGCAGCGAAGGCCGCAAGTGCATTTTGTGCGTTGTGTTCGCCGCGCAGCGACCCGATGCCCGCGAGCGATGCAACAACTGTTTCATCGCCCTTTCTGGCAAAGACCAGTTCGGGGCCGTTGGCAAAATACCCATCGCGAATGGCTAAGCGTTTTGAAATGCGAATGACGGATTTGCCTGTCCGCTCCAGCCGGTCGGCGATTGCGGCTGAAAAGCTGTCATCCACGCCGACGATTGCGATTTCACTACCGGCGACCAGACGTTCCTTGATCTCGGCATAGTGCTGCATCGTGCCATGACGGTCGAGGTGGTCCGGCGTCAGATTGAGCAGGATACCTGCGGTCGGATTGAGCGAAGGCGCGAGATCGATCTGATAGGAAGAGCATTCGACAACATAAACGCGTGCATCTGTCGGCGGCTCCAGGGTCATGACTGCCGTGCCGATGTTGCCGCCAAGCTGCATGTCACGACCAGAACTCTTGATGATATGAGCGATCAGCGCAGTTGTGGTCGATTTGCCGTTGGTACCGGTAATCGCAATGAAAGGGCTGTGTTTGTGGGCCAGGTTGCGCTCGCGCACGAAAAGCTCGATATCGCCGATGATCTCGACGTCTGCTGCCCTTGCGAGATCCACCGTCCAGTGTGGTCGGGGGTGAGTGAGCGGCACGCCGGGCGACAAAACAAATGACGAGAACTGCTTCCAATCGACCTGACGAAGATCGGCTGTATCGATTCCCGCGCTTTGCGCGCGTGCCACACTCTCCGGATTATCGTCCCAGGCTACAACCTTGGCTCCGCCCGCGATGATCGCCTGCGCCGTCGCAATGCCCGAACCGCCGAGTCCGAAGAGCGCGACGGTCTTGTCCTTCATGGAGTGGGCAGCGATCATGCAAGAACCTATCTCAGCTTAAGTGTGGAGAGGCCGATCAGTGCGAGGATCACGGCAATGATCCAGAAGCGGATCACGACCTGGCTCTCCGTCCAGCCCTTCTTCTCGAAATGGTGGTGAATAGGCGCCATCAGGAAGACGCGCTTGCCCGTCATCTTGAACGATGCCACCTGGATGATAACCGACATCGCCTCCATGACGAACACGCCGCCGATAATAGCGAGGACGATCTCATGTTTTGTGGCGACTGCAACCGCGCCGATGAGACCGCCGAGGGCAAGCGACCCGGTGTCGCCCATGAAAATGGCGGCAGGGGGCGCATTGAACCACAGAAAACCAAGTCCAGCGCCGATAACCGATCCGAGTACGACGGCCAGCTCACCCGTGCCTGGCGTGAAGTGAATCTGCAGATAATCGGCAAAAATCGCATTACCTGCGAGATAGGCGATGACGCCGAACGAAGCGGCCGCGATCATCACCGGAACTGTCGCCAGACCATCCAGACCGTCGGTGAAATTCACCGCGTTGCCGGCGCCGACCATGACGAACGCAGCAAAGGGAATGAAGAATATGCCGAGATTAAGGATGAGTTCCTTGGCAAACGGGAACGTCAGCGAGGACGAGAATGGCTCCTGCCCTGCCCGCATGATGGCAAGGCCGGCTACGGCAGCGACAAGGAATTCGATGCCGAGACGTGCACGCGCCGAAAAGCCCTTGAACGACTGTTTACTGACCTTGAGATAGTCATCGTAAAAGCCGATCGCTCCGAAGAACAATGCGACCAACAGAACGATCCAGACATAGACGTTCGACCAATTTGCCCAAAGCAGCGAAGAAAGGACAATGCCGGTCATAATCATCAGGCCGCCCATTGTCGGCGTTCCGGCTTTTTTGAAATGGGTCTGCGGACCATCGGCGCGGATAGGCTGGCCGCGTCCCTGCCGAATGCGCAGCGAGTCGATAATGCGCGGGCCAAACAGGAAAACAATCAGCGCAGATGTGATCAGCGCCCCGCCGGTTCTGAACGTGATATAGCGGAACACGTTTAGAAACTGGATATGTTCCGCCAGACCGGCGAGGTAGTACAACATGTGTTAATTCCCCGTACACGCAGGCTATTCGGCAGGACCGAGCGGCTCTACGGTGTTGTATTTGTGCAGGAGCGTTTTCACGATCTGCGCGAAGCCGGTCCCCTTGGATGACTTGACCATGATCACGTCACCGGCTCTGATGGTGTTCAGCAATTGCGGTTGCAATTCGTCTACGGTCTGCCTGTATTCGGCATGAAATTCAACCGGCATGGCCGATTTCAGCGCTGCCATCTCCGGTCCGCCGAGAAAAACCATGTTGATTGGATTGGCCAGGATTACCGAAGATAACTCGGCGTGCAGCTTGGGAGCCTGCTTGCCCAATTCCAGCATGTCGCCAAGAACCGCAATGCGCCGTCCCTTGCCATGAGGCGTTGCGGCCGCCAATAGTTCGATTGCCGCGCGCATCGATGCGGGATTAGCGTTGTAGCTTTCGTCAATCAGTGTGAATGTTCCATTGGCGATCTCGAGGAGATGACGCGCGCCGCGACCGCTCTCCGGCCGCAAGGACGCGAGCGCCAGCGTTACCTTGGTCATGTCCGCGCCTGTCAGGTGTGCGGCACCGAGGACTGCAAGTACGTTCTGAACCATATGCCTGCCTGGAGCACCGATTTTGACGACAGCTTCCTCGCCCGCAAGACGCGCCGTCAAACAGGAACATTCGTCGTGAAGTTTAAGCTTCATCAGGCGGTAGTCGGCACGCGCATTCTCGCCAAAACTCTTGATGTGCTCGACGCCCGCATCGTGCGCCAGTTTTTCCAAAAGTTTGAAGTGCTTGTCATCGCGGTTGAGCAACGCATAGCCGCCCGGTACAAGTCCTTCGAAAATCTCGGCCTTGGCGATGGCGATTTCCTGTAAATTTTTGAAGTGCCCGAGATGTGCAGCAGCAATCAGCGTAATCAACGCGACGTGCGGGCGAACCATTTTGACGAGCGGGCGTATCTCGTCGGCATGGTTCATGCCGATTTCAAAGATGCCATAGTCAGTGTCCGCCGGCATGCGCGCGAGCGTTAGCGGTACGCCCCAGTGATTGTTGAAGGATGCTGCAGAAGCATGCACTTTTCCGGCTTGTGCAAGAACATGCCGCAGTGCCTCTTTGGTGGTTGTCTTGCCAACCGATCCTGTGACGGCCACGATCTGCGCATGCGAGCGTTCCCGCGATGCAATGCCCAGCCGGGTCAACGCCGCCAACACATCATCAACGACGATCATCGGCGCTTTCAGTTTTCCGAGCGCCGGCAGTTTTGCTTCGGCGACCACGAGGAGTGCAGCCCCAGCTGCAACAGCGGCCGTTGCGTAGTCGTGGCCATCGAGCGCATCACCCTTAATGGCAAAGAACACTTCGCCAGATTGCAAGGTGCGCGTATCGATGGAAATTCCGGTGATCCCTTCGGGCAATTTGCCGACGGGCCTTCCATTCATCGCTTCGACCATCGCATCGGAAGTCCAGAGCAGGCTCATGCGTCCTTCTCCCGCGCCAGCCGGTCTTTAAGCGCCTGGGCAACTTCGACGTGGTCAGAAAACGGGAGCACAGTATCGCCGATGGTCTGGCCTTCTTCGTGTCCCTTGCCCGCAACGATCAGCGTATCGCCGGTCTTCATCATGGCGACGGCTTCCTGAATCGCCTCGCGGCGGTCTGCGATTTCGCGGGCACCGGGAGCAGCGGCGAGAATTTCGGAACGGATGGTGGCAGGAACTTCGGAACGCGGATTGTCATCGGTGACGATGACCACATCCGCGAGGCGTGTTGCGATTTCGCCCATCATCGGGCGCTTGCCCTTGTCACGATCACCGCCGCAGCCGAAAACCACGATAACACGGCCCGTTGTGAACGGCCGAACTGACGTCAGCACATTTTCGAGCGCGTCGGGCTTATGAGCATAATCGACATAGGCAGGAGCGCCGTCTTCGGTCGCACCAACAAGATCGAGCCGTCCCGGCGCACCCTTCAACCGCTCAAGCCCGCGCATTGCAGCTGCGGCAGGTACACCCGTGGCAATCGCGAGGCCCGCTGCCACCAGACCATTGGCCACCTGGAAATCACCAGCGAGCGGTAGCGTAATCTCAAAGATCTCGCCGGCGATGTGCACTTCAACGTGCTGGCGGAACCGCTCGTGCTCGACCCGCTTCAAGGTGATGAAATCGCCCTTACGGCCAACGGTCAAAACCGTACAACCAGCCTGCTCTGCCGCGGCGATAGTGGGTTTGGAGAACGGATCGTCTGCAAAGATGATTGCCGGTGCGCCCTTGGGCAGAAGCTCTGTGAACAGCCGCAGCTTCGCCGCATGATACTCCTCGACGGTCGCATGATAATCCATGTGATCGTGGCCGAGATTGGTGAAGGCTCCGGCCACAAGCCGGACGCCGTCGAGCCGGCGCTGGTCGAGACCATGAGAGGAGGCCTCCATCGCCGCGTGGGTTACGCCCTCTTCCACCAATTCGCGCAGCAATTTATGCAGTTCGACCGGATCTGGTGTCGTCAGCGAACCATAATCATCGCGCTTCGGTGAGACGACGCCAGTGGTTCCGATGCTTGCCGAAGCAAAGCCCGCCTGCGCCCATATCTGACGCGTGAATGACGCGACGGAGGTTTTGCCGCTGGTGCCGGTAATGGCAACCATCACATCTGGCTGTAGTTTGTAGAAACTGGCGGCGGCCAGTGCCAATGTCCTGCGTGGATCATCGACATAAATGATGGGTACGGAGACATTGCCAAGCTTTGCTCCGCGCGACGTCACGATCACGACGGCACCGCGCGCCACCGCATCGGCAGCATAGGCGACGCCATCGGCCTTCGAGCCCTTCAATGCAGCAAACAGAAATCCACGCTCAACCTGACGGGAGTCCGACGTCAGGCCACGGATTGTCTTCTCTCCGAGTTCGGAGATAGCCAAGGCTGGTATGCCGTTCAGATCTTTCAGTTTCATGGCCGGACTGGACCCATCTTCACTTTAAAAACCATCGAACACGCGACGATATGATTCGCGTTCTACCGTTATTGATCAAAATTAACCATCAATGGAGCGGATTCTTGTTCTTCGCGGAAATCTGGCTGAACCCCGAGAAACGATGCCGATCTGCGAATAATATCTGCAACCATTGGTGCTGCGTTAAAACCTGCCGTAGCGCCGACCTTGCCTATCTCCGCCTTGGGTTCATCGATAATTGTCAGAACCACATATTCTGGCTTGTCGATCGGAAAGGCTGCGACAAAGGCGTTGAAGCGTACGTCGCTGGAGTAGCGGCCATTGATCACTTTTTCCGCAGTACCCGTCTTGCCACCAACTCGATACCCGGGAACCGATGCCCGGTTGCCGGAGCCACCAGAGCCTTTCTCGGCGTTCAGGCGATAAAGATAGCGCATATCCTCGCTGGTCTTTTCACTCACCACCTGTTTTGCGACCTTGTTTGCCGCTTCGATCGTGCGGGGCAGGAAAGTCGGTTCAATGAGCTTGCCGCCATTCATCAAGGCGGCTGCACCAACCGCCGTCTGCAATGGTGTCGTTGCCATGCCGTGACCGAAGGCTATCGTAATGGAGTGTACCTTCTTCCAGACCTTCGGCTCCATGGGCCGTGCGACTTCGGGCAATTCCGTCTGCATTCGATCAAGCAGGCCCATGCGGTGCAGGAATGCACGGTGTCCTTCGATACCAACAACGTCCGCTTCCTTGGCCGAGCCGATGTTCGAGGAGTAGATGAAGACTTCCGGCATGGTCAGGATGCGATTTTTCCCGTGGAAATCGCGGATCGTCTGTCGACCGATGGTGATCGGGCGTCTCGCATCGAACGTACTCTGCAGATTGACCTTTCCGGAATCGAGCGCCATCGCGGTAGTAAAACTCTTGATGGTGGAACCCATCTCGTATGTACCGGCGGACATGCGATTGAGATGGTCTTTATCCAGCGCGTTGAACGGATTGTTCGGATCGAAATCCGGCGCCGAAGCCATCGCAAGCACTTCGCCGGTATGCACATTGATCACCACCGCGCCGGCCGCGATCGCTCGGTATTTTTGCATCGCATTGACGACCACATCGCGCACGACATGTTGGACACGCAGATCGATCGACAATTTCACCGGCTCAAGGGAGCGGCTGTCGGCAAGACCCACATCGCGCAGGTCGGACAGACCCTGTTCGTCGATGTATTTCTCCATGCCGGCAATACCCTGATTGTCGATATTGACGAGACCAAGGATATGTGAAGCGGTGGGACCGCCCGGATAAAAACGTGATTTCTCCGTGCGGAAACCAATGCCTGGAATGCCCAGCGCCATGATCTGGCTTTTCTGCTGCGGTGTCAGGCCGCGCTTGAGCCAGGCAAAACCCGTCCCGCTCTTGAGGCGGCTATAGGTCTGTTCGAAGTTGAGATCCGGCAGAACCGTCGAAAGCAATTCGACGGCTTCGTCCGGATCGACGATCTTGCGCGGCTCGGCATAAAGCGAGGCGGTCTTGATATCGGTGGCCAAGACTTCACCATTGCGGTCGAGAATATCAGGACGTGATGCAAGCACCGCCCCGGTCGGGCCATTATAGCCCGTCGTGTCTTCCTGCATCCCGTAGTAAACCAGACGTCCGCCGATAATCCCGTATATGCCGACGAAGCAGGCTATCGCCATCACAACACGATTGCGGGCGCGATTGCCCGATTTTTTCTTTTTGGCGTCCAGCGCGAAAACAGGCGCGATGCCCGTTACCAGTTCAGCTTTCTTCCGTTTGATCCAGATCGCAGCCATCAATAGAGCCCCGCTGCCTTTGGCGCTGCAATCGGAACAAGTCGCTTGGGCGGCTTGGGCGCCGTCTTCGGTTTGTTGATGCTGCCGGTCATGGTTGTGTCTGGTTTGATTTTCTCACCTGCATCTGCCTCGGTGATAATGTTCGCAACGTCATCCAGATCTTGCGAGACAGGTTTCGGCTGCGGCAATTCATTGATGTTGATGATTTGTTGCGCCTCCACCTGTTGCAGATCGAGTTGGCCTTGAAACGTCTCAACCAGCTTCTGCAGACGGTTCGGCTGGGTCAGCAGGCTCCAATCAGCCTTGAGCAGATCAATCGTATCCCTCTCATCCGTTATCATGCGCTGGAGCCGGGTAACTTGCGTCATCTGATTTTCAGCATCGTGCTTGATCTTGTAGGTCACGGCGGCCGCCAGGATCATCAGCCCGATCAATATGATGTCGAAGGTACGCAGCACGGATCAGCCCCTCGCTGTTTCATGGAACACTGGAAGATTTGGCAGGCCATAGATCGAATGATCTTCGGCTAGCGGTGGATTGTCTGTGCGGATACCGGCGCGCAATTTCGCCGAGCGGGCTCGCGGATTGCGGAGAGCCTCTGCCTCGCTCGGTGCAACGATGCCCTTGCCGACCGGAGTGAAGCTTGCCAGGCGCTGTTCGAGTTGCGGCAGATGACGCGAGCCGCCGCCAGTCCCTGAGCGGTCGGAAAAGAAACGTTTGACGATACGGTCTTCGAGCGAATGGAACGTGACGACGACGAGCCGCCCGCCAGGTTTCAGGACCCGTTCAGCGGCATGCAACGCGCGTACGAGTTCGCCCAATTCATCGTTGACGAAAATGCGCAGGGCTTGGAAAACCCGCGTCGCTGGATGGATCGGCACTTTCGGGTTTCTGCCGACAAGCGCTTCGATGGCATTGGCAAGGTCGCGCGTGCGGGTGAACGGTTCGGTCACCCGGCGCTTGTCGATCATACGGGCGATGCGCCCGGCATGGCGCTCCTCCCCGAGAAAATTGAAGATACGCGCCAGATCACCGATTTTCAGACGATTGACGACATCGGCGGCACTCGGACCGGTACTCGACATACGCATGTCGAGCGGGCCATCCTTCTGGAACGAGAAGCCGCGCTCCGCCTCATCGATCTGCATGGACGAAACACCGATATCGAGAACGACGCCATTCGGTGCACCGAGTATCGCGACCTGATCCAGTGTCGAAAAAGCACCCTGCACGAGGGTCAATCGTCCGGCATATTCCTTTTCCATGGCACGGCCGGCCTGGATAGCCGACGGGTCACGATCGACAGCCGTTACGGAAGCGCCTGTTTCCAGAATCCGCTTTGTATAGCCACCTGCGCCAAACGTACCATCGATAATCAGCTGACCTTTTTCCGGCTGGAGCGCGGCAATGACTTCATCGAGCAGGACCGGAATATGACGGCCATCGCCCGCATCTGGCGAACCCGCCATCAGCTTTTCCCCGCGGTCAGATTTTCCTGACGGCGCTTTTCCGCCAGTCGCTGCCGGACCTTTGCCCGATGCGCCTCGAACCGCTCCGGGTGCCACATCTGAAAATGCGTGTTGGCGCCCGCAAAGGTCACATCCGATGAAATGCCCGTATGCTCGCGCATGAAATCCGTAACCGTTATCCGCCCATCCCCGTCCAGCTTCAGGAAACCGCCATCCGCGTGAAGATAAAACGACATGTCGTCCGCCGTCTCCGCGAAAGGATCCTCGCTGTCCAGATGGTTGTCGAAGCGCGTCAAGAGTTCCGGGCCGCCCGCATCGAGCGCAGGCAAATGCAGAGAACGCAGGGCGTAGAGTTCCGTGTGGCCGGCCGCCTGGATGATCGAACGAAAATGCGCCGGAACGGACACCCGCCCCTTCGCATCGATCCTGTTCGTCACATGTCCGAGGAACCGGTTCAAAACGCAACTCCGCCGTTTCCGCCCCCAGGGCTTCGATCATCTCTACCTCTGCCTCACCCTTCGATCGCTTCGAAGCGCGAGCCCCACCAATAGAAGTCCAAGCACCGGCAAACTGAGCCGAACGCCAGCCTTGGCATGCCAAATCGTATTTCGGGAAACACCGTGTCGACTGAACGCTACTGATGAAATCAATCGATATCATGGGGCACTATGGGCGTCAATGGGATTACAAGACACAGAGTGGGAATGAGCCGTTATTCCGGCACACTTCCGGCGATTCTGAATTTATCGCTCATTAAGCTTAATGAAGGGTTAGGACTCTTCGAGAAGTTGTAATTGACAAAGCACGGCCGGACCGCTCGAAAGCAGCGAAATCAACGAATTGAAAATGCCAGCTGGCCTGTAAGCCGGGTTCTGTATGGCTGGATTTTCATCCAACGCGGCAGCCATTCATCTTGGACGGATGTTGCCATCCGCCTCCTGCAACCCACCCGGACGACTGACCCGGAAACTGATCGCCGGACTTTCGCCCGGCACGCCGTCCCTATTCGGTTTTGCTCCCGGTGGGGTTTGCCATGCCGCCCCTGTTACCAGTTGCGCGGTGGGCTCTTACCCCACCCTTTCACCCTTACCCCGTCATTCCTTGCGTCCGATACGAGCCGTATCCGGCGCAACGAAAGACGGGGCGGTTTCCTTTCTGTGGCACTTTCCCTGGGGTCAC
The DNA here is from genome assembly GCF_028331445.1 of Candidatus Phyllobacterium onerii. Classification (GTDB taxonomy): domain Bacteria; phylum Pseudomonadota; class Alphaproteobacteria; order Rhizobiales; family Rhizobiaceae; genus Phyllobacterium; species Phyllobacterium onerii. The sequence goes on from NZ_JAQMHX010000003.1 coordinate 289,823, forward strand.
CCCCGCCGGACGTTATCCGGCACCGTGTTTCCATGGAGCCCGGACTTTCCTCACATGCCGCCTTTCGGCGTATGACATGCGCGGCTGCCCGACCAGCTGGCGATGCGTATAAATGCGTTTCGGAGGAAAAACGCAAATGAAAAAGGCCGGATACAATCCGGCCTTTGAATTCAGCAGAGGATTGACCAACCTTACATGGAGGCCATTTGCAACTTCACCTTGCTGCAATAGTTGGCAGAAACCGGGTTCATGCGCGTGGCACCATGACCGGCATTGTAGCGCAGGATGGTACCGCAGGTCGTGCCGTTGCCAAGCTTGTGCGCGCCGGCAAGATACTTCATGCCCCAGCGAATATTCGTTTCCGGGTTATACAGCGCTTGGCGCGTACCGGTATAGCCAAGACCACGCGCCGTCTCGAGCTTGATCTGCATCAGTCCGATTTCACCGGCGCTGCCGGTCATGTTTGGACGATAATTGCTTTCCACCCTGACGACCGCGTTCGCCAGAGCAAAAGGAACACCATAGGACGACGCATAGGAACTGATAATCGTCGAATAGTTGGACGATCCGATCGCTGAAGGGACACCACCCGTAGTCATTGTATCAACGCGGTCGATGGTCTCATTGCGAACGACGGTTTTCACCCGCGCTTTAGCATGAACCACGGGGCGTTTGTGGGTTGAAGCCTTTTTGCTCACCCGCTGCGACTTGACTGCGCTTTTCTTGACCGCTGTCTTTTCAACACCGCGCTTGGCTTGGGTCTTTGCCTGTACTGGCTTCGTAGACTTGTTAGCGGCTTTCTGTTGTTCCGCTTCGGCTCGTTTTGCCTTCATGTAGTCGGCGAGGTTTGTCGGCTCCTTTGGAGCGCTGAATGCTGAATTTGTGCCGAAGAAGGCCATCGCCCCAAGGAGGGCGAAAATCATACCAAATTTTTTTGTCATCTTTTTCCGTCTAGAAGCTTGGGCCGCACGAACGTGCACGCCGGGACCGTTCCGTGCCAAAAAACACAAGGGCGATGCCCGGAACATTGGCCAAGGATTTGACGGCGCAATGCAGCCGAATATTGATCGGCCAAATAACTTTGTGTAACCCATTGAAATATATATGCTGCAGCGCACAAAGCCTATCGAGAAAAGACTTTTTCGTTCAACAACTTATGACGAGACCACTGGCAGCGCAGAAAGTAGCTTGTGCAGGGTTTCGATGGTTGATACGTCCGCTACTCCATCGACTTTTTCAGGGCGAAAGTGACGCTGGAAGGCCAAAATGCCCAATTGTGTCGACGAACCGAACACACCATCGATAGGAACGCCATAGCCATAAAGAGCCAGCATTGACTGCAGGGCCTCGACAGGTTGCCCCTCATCGCCAAGCGAAAAGAACCTTCCGCCGCGTACCGGCGAAGGGCCAACCCAATGGCCAATGCCGGCATCGTAAAGTGCTGGCCATGGAAATTTTTCGCCGGGATCGATCTTGCGCGCCGGCGCGATATCCGAATGCGCCAAAACATTCTCCGGCCGGATGCTGTGGCGCGTCACGATCCCGTTGCAAAGGTCGATCACTGCCTCGATCTGCCGTTCAGGGAAATCCGGAAACCCGAGCAGCGGACCGCCGTTGACGATCTCGATTCCGATGGAACAGGAATTGATATCGGTCTCGCCTTTCCAGGAACTCTGCCCCGCATGCCAGGCGCGTTCGCTTTCTGGCACCATCTGTACGATACGGCCATTCTCGTAAACGACGTAGTGAGCGGACACTTCACTTTGTGGATTTGCCAGCCAGCTTTCCGCTGCCTCGCCGGTTTCCATGCCGGTATAATGGAGGATCAAGATGGAGGGACGTTTGCCGTCCTTGCGCGGACCGAAATTCGGCGAGGCATGAACACCGGCCCGCGGCTGGTCCGGCTCAAACGTGCTCATATGCCTTAAGATCTTTTTCGACTTTATCCCAAGCCGCATTGATCGCGGCGATGCGCTGGTTGGCAATGGCGATGAACTCTTCCGGCACTCCGCGTGCCATCAACATGTCCGGGTGGTTTTCGCGAACGAGCGCGCGGTACTGCTTACGTGCGGTTTCAAAATTGACGTCCCGTGGAAGACCGAGAACGAGGTATGGATCCGCCTGACTACGACCGACATGCCGTGCCAATATGATGTCGAACTCTTCCTCATCGATCGCAAATATCTCAGCGACTGTCCCGAGAAAAATCAGTTCCTCGTCGTGCAAGGCGCCGTCCGACTTGGCAATGTGGAACAACCCATCAAGGATGTCTTCCAGCATCTTGCAGTTGGGCTTGCCCGAGCCGCACAGCGAAGCCAACTGGGCGGCGTAGGCTTCGTAGCCCGCCACATCCTGCTTGGCGAGGTTATAAAGGCGTGTGACCTGGTCCTGATATTGCGCCGGCACATGGAAAATATCATTGAAAGCGTTGATTTCCGCCTGCGTCACGACGCCGTCGGCCTTCGCCATCTTGGCCGACAATGCAATCATGGCGATGGAGAAGGCTACGCGCCGCCGCGTTTCCGGATCGCCTTCAAACGCAGTACGCACCGCCTCGATGATGCTCGAAAAGGCATCGATCGCGGTGCTGGTAATGAAATCGCTGATGCGGCGCCAAATCGACATATGTTCGTTTTATTCAAATTCGTTCGCAATTGCGAGAGAGATAGTGTGTCGAAAAACGCGTTTTGCCGGGACCGGTTGACGCAGCATTTGCGTGCGTTCGGCAAAGCGGCCAGCGCACGGCTGGCCGCTTACCCATGACTGGGACTGTTTTTACTGAACGCCGAGCGCGTCCTTGATGGCTTTTTCTGCAGAGTCCGCAGCCGCCTTGACCTGATCCGCCGTCTGACCGGCTGCCGTCGCGGCATCCTCAGCCGCCTTTCGGGCGGTCGCGACTGCAGCCTGCTTTTGCTCAGCCGTCATTGTCGCTGCCTGATCCTTGATCTTCTTCAAGGTCTCTTCCGCGTTCATCGGCGCCGCCGGCGCTTCCGTAGCCGCGGGCGCTGGGGTCGGAGCTGGTGCTGGTGCCGGAGCCGGCTGTTCGACTTTTGCCGGCGGCTGCTCCGACTTCTGCTCACTTTCGCCGCAACCGGCCAGCGCCAGAAGCGAAACCGCCGCCAGCGAAACAACAAATTTACTCTTCATGGTTTCCTCTCCGAAATTGCTAGATGGCCCCTCGATTCCACCTTATCGAAAATAAGGCAAAGTTGGATTTTGTTTTCGCTTTCGGTTAATTCCTGTGTGGATAACCACACATACGCAGAAAATTTAATCCAAGTGCTGCAGCCGATTGCGCTTGCTAACCGGGCCTGTTTATTGTGAGGCGGCGGCGCAAGCTCGCCGAAATTTTGCAAATCACTAATTTTGAGATCGGACGAATATTATGAGCGACAAATGGGATTTCTGGATCGATCGTGGCGGTACGTTCACGGACGTCATCGCACGCGATCCCGAAGGCGCTATACGAGCCCACAAGTTACTTTCGGAAAACCCAGAAGCTTATCGCGATGCGGCCATCCAGGGCATTCGCGATTTGCTTGGCGTCAAAAAGGACGACCCCATCCCCTCGCAGCGTATCGGTGAGGTCAAGATGGGCACGACCGTCGCCACCAATGCGCTCCTCGAGCGAAAGGGTGACAGGACGGCCCTCGTGATTACCAAAGGGTTTCGTGACGCTTTGAAGATCGCCTATCAAGCGAGGCCGGACATCTTTGCCAAGGAAATCATCCTCCCTGAACAGCTATATGAGCGCGTGATCGAAATCGACGAGCGCGTCCATACAGACGGAACCGTGGAAATCCTTCCTGACGCTGAACAAATCCGTGTTGCATTGACCGATATCAAGCAGGCTGGCATCGATGCCGTTGCGATTGTCTTTATGCATGCCTGGAACTATCCGGCGCATGAACGGATAGCGGCAAAAATTGCGCGCGAAATGGGCTTCGGCCAAGTCTCCGTCAGCCATGAGGTCTCGCCGCTGGCCAAGCTCGTTGGTCGCGGTGACACAACGGTTGTCGATGCCTATCTCTCGCCTATCCTGCGCCGGTACGTCGAGCACGTTGCGCGCGAGCTTGGCATAAAGGGCAAGTCCGATCACGGCCCCCGCCTTTCTTTCATGATGTCCTCCGGCGGTCTGACCGCCGCCGATTTGTTTCAAGGCAAGGATGCGATCCTCTCCGGTCCAGCTGGTGGCGTCGTCGGCATGGTTGAAACCGCAAAGCTCGCCGGTTTCGACAAGGTGATCGGATTCGACATGGGCGGCACCTCGACCGATGTCGCACACTATGAGGGCGACTACGAGCGCGCCTTCGACACCGAAGTCGCGGGCGTCCGCATACGCGCGCCGATGATGCGCATTCATACGGTGGCGGCGGGCGGCGGATCGATCCTGCACTATACTGCCGGCCGATTTCAGGCGGGTCCCGATTCTGCCGGCGCCAATCCTGGCCCGGCCTGTTACCGTCGCGGTGGCCCGCTGGCCGTGACCGATGCCAATGTCATGCTCGGGAAGTTGCAGCCCAAGTATTTCCCGGCGATTTTCGGTCCGGGGCAGAATGAGCGGCTCGACCGCGAGGTGGTGGTCCAGAAATTCACTGCCCTCGCCGTAGAAATCGGCGAAGGCAAAACACCGGAAGAGGTTGCCGAAGGTTTCATCACCATCGCGGTCGAAAACATGGCCAATGCGGTGAAAAAGATTTCCGTACAGCGGGGCTACGACGTCACCCGGTATCTGCTGAATTGTTTCGGTGGCGCAGGAGGCCAGCATGCCTGCCTCGTTGCCGATGCTCTTGGCATGGAAGCCGTGTTGATCCATCCCTTTTCCGGCCTGCTTTCCGCCTATGGTATCGGCTTGTCCTCCATATTCGCCTCCCGTCAGCAAGCGTTGGTGAAAGCCTTGTCCCCAAGCTCATTGAGCGACATACGCCAGCTGTCCGACCGTCTCTCCGGAACTGTCATCGCGGAAATCACCGAACAAGGCGTACCCCCTGAACACATTATTTCACGCCCGATCCTGCATCTGCGCTATGACGGCACCGATACGACGATCCCTGTCGATTTCAGTAGTTTCTCGATCGATAAAGCGCGCCTTGCCTTTGAAGCTGCGCACAAGGCCCAGTTCGGTTTCATCTATGACGACAAGGGTATCGTCGTAGAAGCAGTCGGCGTGGAGGGTTCCGATAGCCGCGGGCACCAGCAGATTGAAACCGAGCAACGCCAGGACAATTCGAAGCCCGAGGCCGGTGAGACCTGCACGGTCTACACCGGAGGAGCCTTCCACGACGCTGTCACCTTCCCGCGCGCCAATCTCAGGCCTGGGCACAAGGTCAGTGGCCCGGCGTTGATCATCGAGACACATCAAACGATTGTCGTGGAACCCGGCTGGCAAGCGGAAATCACCGCGCTCAATCACGTTCTGATGCGGCGGATCGAGAAGAAGGCACGCGTTGCAGCGCTTGGCACGCAGGCTGATCCGATCATGCTGGAGGTGTTCAACAATCTCTTCATGTCGATCGCCGAGCAGATGGGCGTGACGCTGCAAAACACCGCTTATTCGGTCAACATCAAGGAACGGCTGGATTTCTCCTGCGCGGTTTTTGATCGCAATGGCGCGCTGGTGGCCAATGCCCCGCATATGCCGGTGCACCTGGGATCGATGGATCGTTCCGTCGAAACGATCATCAAGTTAAATGAAGGCGATATCCATCCGGGCGATGTTTTCGCACTCAACGCACCCTATAATGGCGGCACGCATCTTCCCGACATCACAGTAGTTACCCCGGTTTTCGATGACGCGGGCAAGAACATCCTCTTCTATTCGGCGTCTCGCGGTCATCACGCGGACATCGGTGGATCGGCGCCGGGGTCAATGACGCCGCTGGCGACGACCGTGGACGAAGAAGGCGTCTTGATAGACAATTTCCGTCTCGTTGAACGGGGCCGCTTCCGCGAAGAAGAACTGACCGCGCTTTTGACCAACCATCCATGGCCTGTGCGCAATGTTCACCAGAATATTGCCGATCTGAAAGCCCAGATCGCCGCCAATGAGAAGGGCGTGAATGAACTCAGGAAGATGATCGCGCAGTTCGGTCTCGATGTGGTCGAGGCCTATATGGGTCACGTGCAGGACAACGCGGCCGAAAGCGTCCGCGGCGTTCTCGACCGGTTGCCTGAACATTCCGAATGTTCCTATGCGACCGATACGGGCCAGACGATCAAGGTCAAGATCACTGTCGACAAGCGCGAGCGCCGGGCGACTGTCGACTTCACAGGCACCTCGCCAGTGATGAAGAACAACTTCAACGCGCCAGAACCGGTGGCGCGCGCGGCAGTTCTTTATGTCTTCCGCGTCATGGTTGAGGGCGCGATCCCGATGAATGCAGGCTGTCTGCGTCCGATCGACATCATCACTCCCGATGGTTCTATGCTCAAGCCTGCCTATCCAGCAGCTGTCGTGGCCGGCAATGTCGAGACTTCGCAGCATGTTACCAATGCGCTTTTCGGGGCGCTTGGTGCGATGGCGAATTCGCAAGGAACGATGAACAATCTGACCTTTGGCAATGATCAATACCAGTACTACGAGACAATCTGTTCAGGGTCTCCCGCCGGCCATTTCAACAATGGGGCGGGCTTTGCCGGAACCTCCGGCGTTCACACCCATATGACGAATTCGCGCCTCACTGATCCGGAGATACTCGAAATGCGATTTCCCGTCCTGCTTGAGGACTTTCACATTCGGGCAAATTCCGGAGGCGCCGGGAAGTTTTCGGGAGGCGGTGGTACCAAACGCACTATCCGGTTTCTAAGGCAGATGGATTGCTCGATCCTCTCATCACATCGCAATCGTCCCCCAGAGGGCCTCGATGGCGGCAGCGACGGCGAGGTGGGCAAAACCGAAGTGCGCCGCAACGATGGAACTATTGAAACATTGAAGGCGTGCGATCAGACTGTACTCGAGGCAGGTGAGGCCGTCATCGTCACAACGCCAACGCCCGGCGGCTACGGCAAGATCGGAGCCTGACAATGGTGCGCGCCGCCACTCCCCTCATTAGGATTTTGGACGGCGCCGATGCCGAAGCCTTTCACGCGCTGCGCCTGTATGGGTTGCGCAGTGCGCCAGAGGCTTTCGGTTCGAGCTACGAAGAGGAACGCGAACTCGGCATCGAGGAGGTCCGCCGGCGCCTCGATGACCGCCCCAATGCAGCCTTTGGTGCATTCGTCGATGATATCCTTGTCGGCGTTGCCGGGTTCGCCATGAACACCAAAAGCAAGCAAAGACACAAGGGGCTGCTGTGGGGCGTCTTCGTCGACAAGGACTGGCGCGGACATAACCTCGGAAAGCAATTGACGGAGACAGTCATCGATTATGCTCGGGGTCATGTCGATACGTTGCACGCAACCGTAATGGCCACAAACATTTCGGCACGCGCGCTTTATCTGGGGCTTGGCTTCACCGTGTTCGGCTTTGAAAAAGATGCCTTGCGCGTCAACGATCAATCCTATGACGATGAACTATTGCGATTGGACCTGAGATAAACAGGTGTCTTAACTGCCGTGAACATTCAACTCGGGAAAGAATTTATCCTGACCCGCCCGGTTCCCGAACATCATGTCATATTGCAGCAGCCGGAAATTGTTGATCAGCGGGTCGGTGCCTGGTTTTTCGATCCAGTCAGGATTTGACATGTCGTCTGTAGACAACAGCAGATGGCGGTCTATGACCTTGTAGCGGTCACGGATCGCGCCAAGAAAACCTGTGTAATATGGATGGCTTAACCCAGCAAGCTCAAGCACGTGCAGAGGCAGGAAAGCCGGGCTGACAGTACCGATGCCATGATTCGTTCCCGTTCGATTGGACCAGACTACCAAAGGCGTTTCATGCTGCTTGAGCATCTCGTCGAGCGGCGCGCGCCTGTCTGCAACGCGGCCTTTCATATATCCCGTGGAGATGTAGGCGTCGCCAAGGGGTGGCAGATGATCGCCGAAAAAGACAAGGATCGTCTGGCGTTTGCGCTTTGACGCCCAGTCCATCAGTCTCTTCAAACCACGGTCAGCATCGGCGACACCTTCAGAATAAGTGCGGATGGCTTCGCGCTCGGCAACACCTGTTTCTGTCGCCACGTCAATAGATGGGTCTTTGTAACGATACGGTTCATAAGGGCCATGACCCTGCAAGGTCACGGTGAAGAAGAAGAACGGGCCTTTAGTCTCGTCCGCTTCCCGAATGACTTCCTCCATCAGGGCCGCATCCGATACCAGCGGTCCCCGCGACGCGAGTTTCGGTAGATTCTCCTCCGATCGGAATGCGTCGAAGCCGAATGCCTGATAGACATTCCGGCGGTTCCAGAACCATTCGTGATAGGGATGGATTGCTTTCGTAACGTAGCCCTTGCTTTTCAGAAAGGTGGGGAGCGAAGGTAGAGGATGGCGGATGTATTGCTGATAGGGAATGCTGCCATAGGGCAAAAATGCGTTGGAAAATCCTGTCAACGCCTCAAATTCCACATTGGCTGTCATCCCGCCGAACTCTGGCGAGAACACCGATCCAGATTGCCTCGCACGCACCGTCGGGAGCGGATCACGATTGAAATTCACGCCGCGTAACCGTGTCGGATCCCAGAACGATTCGCTCATCACCATAATGATATCGGGCTTGTCCTGTGACTCCATCGCTATCGCAGGCATCGAAATCGCGGTGATCGCATCGGAGGAATAGCCTTGAGGAACGGTTAGGTCGGCCATGGGCAAATTGAGCGCGAAGGCCATCGTAAACCCGTTATGGGCATAGTTCTCCTTCTGATCCCACATGATTGGCTGTACGCGCAGGCGGTCCCTTGCCCAGGAAAAATTGTTGTAATCCATGATCGAAACAAAGAAGACCAACGCCGGTATCGCGACAACGAGCCGCCACAGGCGTCCCCTGCCGTTGAGCCTGAAGGTGCGCTGGCGCCAAAACCGCCAGGTCAAGACCAGTCCCGCACTTACCAAAATCGTTATTACGACGATGCCGGCGGCACTCCACGGACGTTCCCTGACGAGCAAGGGTAGAAGATCCACGACCTGGCGCGAATACAGAAAATCGGTGGGGTAAAGCGGATCTCCGAGATACAGCGCTTTCTGTCTTCCAATCCACGTGAACAGCAACACGCAGGGAGCGACGACCAGCAGTCCATTGTGAGAACGTCCGAGAAGCGCATCGAACGCAATCATCACCAGTGCATAGAAGCCGACAGTCGTCCAGGCAGGCCGGTAGAGCTCCTGAAAAAACAGCATCGTTTCCGAAATTGAGCCGCGCGATACCAGTTCAATGGCAAACACCAGGACCGTTGAAAGAACGCAAACAGCGATCACATAACCCGTGTGCCTTAGGTAGATTGCAAACATGGAGGGCTGAGTCGCAGCCGCATCGGCCTGCCAGGCACTCTCTGTCTTAACTTCGACTTGCTCGACCTGCCTGACCAACGCCATCTCCAACAATGCATGCGCGGGCGGTTGTTACAAAACCGTCACTAAAACGTCATATATCAGCTGGCCGTTCCGGGAAAAGTGGGAAAAACAAGGAATTAGCCGAATTCGATCACTTATGCGGCAACAGTGTCACATTGCGCGAACGAGCAAACCCAATGGGTTGCCGCTATAAGTTGAATCAATTTGACAATTCGTTGCACCGGCACCGTCACCCGTCTGTTACATCGAAATGTTAGGCGAGCAGGAATTTCCAACAAAGGGGATTCGATTAGATGCCGTTTGCTCGACAATCCACAAATGCCCCTCTCCCGCGCAGTGAGAAGCTGAACAAGGCAGTCCGTCAGAACAGATTTCTATCGCGAGCGGGGATATCCGAGCGGCTTTTCGCTCATGTCTTCAAGGGATTGGTCTATCCGCAAATCTGGGAAGATCCCGAAGTCGACATGGAGGCGCTGCAGATCCGCCCTGGACATCGCATCGTTACAATCGCATCGGGCGGCTGCAATGCCATGTCCTACCTGACGGCTGACCCTGCCAGCGTCGAGGCCGTAGATCTGAATACTGCCCACGTCGCGTTCAACCGCCTGAAGCTCGCGGCAGTGGCAAACCTGCCCAACTACGATGCGTTCTATCGCTTCTACGGCACGGCCGATGACAAGACCAACCTTGCTGCCTATGAACGCTTCATACGCCAACACCTGGACCCCACGAGCCGCGGCTATTGGGAAAAACGCATGTTGTCGGGGCGCCGGCGTATCACGATCTTCTCCCGCGATCTCTATCGCCACGGCTTGCTCGGTCTGTTCATCGGCATGGGACATCGCGTGGCAAAACTTTACGGCATCGATCCGCGCGATATTCTGAAATCCTCGACCATGGAGGAACAGCGCGCCTATTTCGACAGCGCCTTGGCCCCGCTCTTTGACAAGCGCATGATTCGCTGGGCGACGAAGCGGAAATCGTCCCTTTTTGGCCTTGGCATCCCACCGCAGCAATATGATGCTCTTGCAACCGCGGGAAACGGCAATATGGCACAGGTCCTGCGCGGCCGTCTTGAAAAGCTCGCTTGTGGCTTCCCGCTTTCGGAAAACTATTTTGCCTGGCAGGCCTTCGGTCGTGGTTATAGCGACAACGCTGAAACGGGCCCGCTGCCTTCGTATCTCTCACGCAACAACTTTGCCACCGTGCGCGACCGCGCTGGTCGGATGAGCGTTGTGAATGCGTCCCTGACAGAATTTCTCGCGGCAAAGGCCGTCGCATCCGTCGACCGCTTCATCCTCCTCGATGCGCAGGATTGGATGAACGACAACCAGCTCAACGAACTCTGGCACGAAATTACCCGCACCGCCGCACCAGGCGCTCGCGTCATATTCCGGACCGCTGCCGAGCCGACCATCCTGCCGGGCCGTATCGACGAAGCCCTGCTCGAACGCTGGTCCTATCAGGACGAAGAGTCACTCGCCCTTCACGCCCGCGATCGTTCGTCGATCTACGGCGGTTTCCACCTCTACACGCTGAAGGACTAGTTCGATGCTCGCCAAGATTGAACATGGTCCGCTGATGGATCGGGTCTACCGGCATCAGCGTCATTTCTATGACGCCACCCGCAAATATTACCTGCTTGGCCGCGACCCCATGATCGCGGGCCTCAATCCTCCTGGGAAAGGCAGCATTCTTGAAATTGGTTGCGGTACCGGCCGGAATCTCGTCCTGGCTGGCGAAGCCTACCCCAAGACTTCGCTCTACGGCATTGATATCTCGAATGAAATGCTCGCTACCGCGACCAAAAAAATAGCCGCAGCGGGACTGGACGAACGCGCGCACCTCGCTTACGCCGATGCCGCGGATTTTGATCCGGAAGCGCTTTTCGGACGGCGTGAATTCGACCGGATTTTCATCTCCTATGCGGTTTCGATGATTCCGCAATGGCAAGAGGTGATCCGCGAGGCTGTGAGCCATCTGACGCCTGGCGGCGGCGCCTTGCATATCGTGGATTTTGGTGACCTGAAGGGCCTGCCGGGCTTTACCAGGACTGCCCTGTATAAATGGCTGGAATGGTATCACGTCACACCGCGCAACAATCTGTTCGATGTAGCTGACACGATCGCTGCACAGACCGGTTGTACAAGCGAAACGCGGCGGCTCTACCGCGGCTTTGCCTGGATTTCAGTGATTCGTCGTAAGAAGTAAGTCTACTTGCACAGATCGCTCTTGGAGCCTTCCGAGTTCGGACCCGCGAGGCAATAGAGCATCGACATCTCCGCAGCCGTTCGGGTGTTTTGCGGATTTGTCTCTTGGGCATCGCCACTCGTGGTCTTGTTCAATTCGCAATCGGCGCGAAGCAGGCACATAACGGGGATCCGGGCCATGGCAACAGCGGCCCTCTGCATGCCTTGCGGCCCGACGAAGTCTCCGGCATTTCGCACGCGATACCACTGGTGGACGCGCGAAATCCGGAAGAATGCGCGCGGGTTGGACAGGATCGCCAACCTCGACGGAAGGGTATTGTCGGAAAAAAGATCAACGACCTGGCCATCATACGGCTCCGCAAGACGGCGGTTGTTGGATATGAAGGTCGAATTGAAGACGATGGCAGCGGTACAAGGAAACGCAGCTGCCATGTGACGTGCGAGCCCGCCTCCGAGACCATGTCCGACCATTATGTATTCAACCGGCAGGCCGGCCGCGTTCCGTTGGGCTTCCCTGCGAACTTTGGCGAACTCCTTGCGCGCGGTGCGATATTGATCCCAGGGATTGATCATCTGGGTAAAGTAGGTGTTTTCGCTAATGAGATCATTGAGACTTGTGGAATTGTCTTTCCCACGGAACACCATCATCACCGACAGGCGATCAGCCGCGCGACGATAGTACACTTCGGCGTCGAAGCCACCTGGCCTTACGATCGGTCCACCTTGCGGAGCCCAGCCGAAATAGTCGGGCTGAAGTTTGAAGCGCTCGCGCGGGATCGGTTGATAAACATTCGACGCATAGGCGGCATATATGCCGAAATAATCGGAGATCAGTTCATTGTCATAATCGGGATAGCCGCGATAGTTTCGCCAGAAACTCGGGATCGCAGGGCGAATACAGCTTCCGGTTTGGCCGACGGAAACACCCAAATCATTGCGATCGATCGTTACCCAGGAACTCAAAAAGGCATTTGCAAACGCGACGAAGCCGACGAGCAAAACCAGCAAGCCAAGTCTTCTGATCATTTCTTGCCCCCAAATGGCAAATGCTGCAACCAAACGTCTCAAACATAGGTTGCAACGAGTAACACGCGCCAAGAATTCGTGCAGCTAGGAAAATGGGGGGCATGATCTGGGCCATTGGAACTGCGCCGAGCGCACTTTTGGCCGTCGTGCTATGCGAAGTGCCTGTACCCATTGACGCCACTATCCAATCCGCGTCTCCGACGCCCGCAGGTGCTCCGCTAGCACAAATCTCAACGACGGGATGTTTGCAATGGCCACCGCTGTTATCGGTCGTTTATTGCATGTCATGCCCGAATGGGCGCGCGGTCAGTTCTCGTTCATCGCAGCATTATTGCGACGGACCTAGATTGATTGAACCGCGCCCGACTTATGCCGCACCGTAATCAGACCAAAGTCTGATTACGGTGCGGCCTATGTTTGATATGGAGGGATTTGGAAGACAGGCGAGCACCCTTGTGCTTTCTGCCACGTGCCAAATAGAAGCAGCCGCAATTGTTTGCGGCGAACGGAGCTTTGGTACGTCCGCCGATCGAGGTGATCACGCCCGAGAGAGCCTAATTGTTGGGTCAATGAGGGAGGCCAATTGGCAAGAACCGTCACTGATTGGAGGATTGGCGCGGTCCAGGAGCTTGCCGGCATAGCTGAACGCTGAAGGATCCCGATGTCGAATGTGCGTTATCGGCAGTTGGACGGTCTGAGAGCCGTTGCCGTCGCCATGGTATTGTATGCGCATTTTTTTGCTGCCGATGGCTCTTATTGGGGCCACGTCGGAGTGCGTCTCTTCTTCGTGCTGAGCGGGTTCCTGATTACGCGGCTTCTCCTGGAGGCGCGCTCCGCCGCGGAATTCGAACCCGTTGCGGCACTCAAGTCGTTTTACATTCGCCGGGCATTGCGCATTTTCCCCCCATATTTTGGCATGTTGGGCTTCGTCTGGCTGGCGGGCCTAGAGGAATCCAGACGAGTGCTAGCCTGGCACGCCTTTTACCTTTCAAACTTCTGGTATGCCCTTCGCGATGAGTGGACGCCGTGGATCTTGTGTCACACATGGAGTCTGAGTATCGAAGAGCAGTTTTACGTCATTTGGCCGTTGATTATTCTGTTGGCGCCGCGCCGTTCGATCGAACGGATTTGTATTGGCGTCATCCTCCTTTCGTTGGCATATCGTTTCTACTGGCCTGTTACAGGAACGCCTTCTCTCGCGCGTGATCTGCTTCCTCCGGCATCAATGGACGCACTGGCATGCGGTGCATTGCTCGCTGCCTGGCGATCGAGGACTGCGCTCTCGCCCCGATGGATGTTGATGAGCTGGGTGCCGCTCACCGCCACCTTCCTCATTCTGTTGTGGCTCAGACCAATGCCGATGCCCATGACGCTGGATTGGGCACGCTGGATCGGGCTGGAGATCCTCCCTCTCGTTCCGCTCGTGATGATTGTTGGCTACTGTTCGGCAGGATTGGGCGGTTATCTCGGTCGGCTTGTCGAATGCCCGCCACTGACTGCTCTTGGTCGCATCAGCTACGGCGTTTATCTTTTCCACGCGATCGTTCTTGCTTTTGTCGTCAAGGCTCAACCCTGGATACCCATCAATGTCTCGGAGCAAGGATTTGGCCGGCTCCTCATTGCCGGTGCGGGCACACTAATGCTCGCTTCGATCTCGTGGCTGGTCCTGGAAAAGCGGATCAACGCGCTAAAAGATTTCTTCCCTTACGTCGTTCCAAAAGAGCGCAGCACCACTCTACGGCTTCACGGGACAAAATATCACGGGGACACCGCCCATCCTCACCGTGCAATCGATGACAGCGACGCTCTCCCAAACCCTCAATCGTCAACGAACTGATCCCAGGTGAACCATGCCCACTCCACTGGTCTCCGTCCTGCTGCCCGTCTACAACGGCGAACCATACCTCGCCGCGGCGCTCGCCAGCATTCTGCGTCAGGACCATGAACGTCTGGAGGTCATCGCGATCGATGATGGCTCAACTGATGGCTCCTTGCAGATTCTGCAGCGATACCAGAAGGGCGACGGTCGTATATCCATCGTCTCGCGAGAGAATCGTGGCCTTATCGCAACCTTGAACGAGGGCCTGGCTCTGGCCAAGGGCGAGCTTGTCGCCAGGATGGATGCAGATGACGTCTGCTACACCGCTCGCCTGTCGCGCCAAGTTTCGGTATTTGGCGAGCAACCGCACCTCGCAATCTGCGGGACGGGTATCGACACACTCATCGGCGACCGTATCGTGCGCGGCTCGCTTGATCCACTCTACCTGTGGGCGAATTTAGGGATATTGTCGAAGTTCTTCACGATCTTCATGCACTCGACCGTGGTCTACAACAGAAACGTCATCCCGGATGAGATGCTTTTCTATGACCCACGTTATGTCCACGCAGAAGATTTCGATCTTTTCAGACGGATTACGGATCGCTTTTCGGCGGCAATGATCGGTGAGAGTTTGGTCGCTTACCGTATCCACGGCGAAAGCGTCACAAACAAGCACAAGCGACAAATGCGCAAGACGCATCTGAAGATCGTTGCTGAGAATCTCGAGCGGGAAGGTCTGGTCGACAATCCTGACGTCTTCGACGACATCGCCAACGCCGTGACGATGAACAGTGTTCAGCGGGTTGCGGAATGTATCCTGGGGCTCGAAGAGAATATCTCGACACAGCCCGAGGCGATACGGCCGAGCTATGAAGAAGGCAGATTGAATCTCTTTTACTTTCTCTATCAGCTCATCAGCGATGAACAGCGACCGGAGTTAACGCATGAGTTCCTAACCCGCACGCAAAAATGGGGACTCATTCGGCGCCGCGAACGATACAGTCTCCGCCCTGGTGCATACATGCCGTGGTTCAGTGGCATTTCAATCGCGGCCAACAGGCAGGTCGACGCGTTATCCCGATATTTGCAGTCCGTGCCCGCTGCGACCGTCCTTCCCCGTTATGACCTGATCGGCTGAGCAGAATGGATATAGAATTCCACCAGACCGCCCAACACAGTTTCAAGACGGCGCGCTCCCTGTCGACAATTGCTCCGTCGGAGTCAGAAAAACCGGTGCAGGCAAGTTTCATTGTGTGTACGCGAAACCGCGCTGCGGCTCTTGCGACCTGCATTAGATCGATTGAGGCAGCATGCCGGTCCCATGCTGCCTTTACGAGCGAACTCGTTGTTGTCGACAACGGCTCGACGGACAGCACGCCCGAGTACGTGACGGGCGTGGCCGCTGCCTCAAATATTCCAATCACGCTGCTTGCAGAAGCGCGTCCGGGCCTTGCCGCCGCGCGCAATGCCGGGCTGCGGCATGCGCGGGGCAGCATTGTCATTTTCATCGACGACGATTGCGAAGTTCATCGAGACTATCTCCGTGACCTGGAGCGTCACTATGCGACCGGTGAGCGGTTGGTCATCCGCGGCGGCCGAGTCGAGCTCGGCAACCCCAATGATTTACCATTCACGATCAAACGATCGCCGACGCGTGCGCGGCTCACCCGCGACGTCCATCCCGGTGGCTTCGTGGTGGGCTGCAACATGACGATGCATCGCGACGTCGCGGCCCGTATCGGCCATTTTGACGAGCTGCTCGGCGCGGGTGCGCCGTTGCGAGCCGCAGAGGACACCGACTACCTGATTCGCGCATTCCAGCTGAACGTCCTGGTCGAGTACGTGCCTGACATGACAGTCTTCCACCATCACGGACGAAGCTCTCGCCAGGATGTCGAGAGGCTCCATCGAAATTACAGCTTGGGCAATGGTGGGCTTTACGTGAAGCATATCCGATGTGCTCCTTGGCTGCTTCGCCATTTCTTTTGGTCCGTGAGATCGGCCTGCAGGGAGCTTTTCGGCGGGCCTCGATTCGATCCTGAGCTGCACCTGTCGCACTGGCCAATTGTATTCATGAACTTGTTGGGCGCTGTCGCGTTCGCGGGTCTTCTTCTAACAAAACGGTGGCGTCGTCGAGAGGTGCGCCAAGACAAACAGGCAGCTCTTGAGCTAAGGTGACACCATGTTGCAATTCGTATTGCCAGGCACGCAGATGCTCCGAGACGCGCTGGGGCGCCAATTGCCCCTGCTTTCCGCTGTGGTCATCCTCGGTCTGAGCAGCGCTGCGCTCGAAGGCGCCGGTATAGGTCTCGTCATTCCCATGCTGAGCATCATTGCCGGTCATGAGAATGACGCGGGAATGGCCGGCCTCTCTGCTGTCTTCCAACAAGTCGGATCGGGGTTGGATGATGGAGAACGACTCGTTGTAATCGCGGTCATTGTCCTCGCCTTGATCACGCTGAAGAACGTTTTGGCATTTTCGAACACCGTGCTCACGACATACATCTACGGTAAAGCCAGCCACTCCATTCGAAGCGCGCTCTCACAGCAGCTCCTCAGCATCGGATACCCGTTCTTCCTGCAACAGAGTCCGGGGCGATTGCTGAATATCATCTCCAATGAGTCGTGGCGGGCTTCGGATGCCATCCAGACCGTCCTCGCGTCGATTGTGAGCGCGTCGGCCGCCATCATTCTACTGGGGTTCCTTCTGCTTCTGTCCTGGCAGATGACATTGTTCGTGGCGCTGGGTTTGGCGCTGGTCCAACTGGCGCACGCCATTCTTTCGGCTAGTCTGAAAGACCCGAGCCGTAGTGTCACATCGCTCAATAGCGAACTTGCATCAAGAATGCTCCACCTCGTACACGCCGGCCGGCTGATCCGTATCTTCGGGCAGGAGCGGCGTGAAAAGGCGGTTTTCGACAAAGCATCCGACGCCGTTCGCCGGGCTGGCTTTGTCCTCCAAACCCGGCAGGGGGCACTACCGCCGCTGACCGAGGTCCTGCATGCGATGCTGTTCTTGGCAGTCGTCGTGGTTGCCTGGTTCGTGAATGTGAGTTTTCCGGTTATCGTCGCATTCATCGTCCTCCTCTACCGGCTGCAGCCGCATATGCGTGCCCTGCAATTGTCGTGGAGCCAGATCCAGGGTTGGAGCGGGTCACTGGAAGAAGTGAGATGGCTGCTGGATTCGTCAGATAAGCCAGAACCTCCAACGGGCACGCAGCCGGCCCAAGGCTTACGTCAACGGATGCAATTCGACGGTGTGACCTTTAAATACCCTGGTTCAGGTTCCCGCGCCGCGGTGTTGCATTCCGCGACCTTCGAAATCCGCAGCGGTTGCTCGACAGCAATCATCGGTCGATCAGGTGCCGGCAAAACCACCGTGGTAAACCTTTTGTGCAGATTTGTGGATCCGGATGAGGGGCAGATCATCGTTGATGGCGTGCCCTTGAGCCAGATCGACCCCGTCCAATGGCGAAGCCAGATCGCGCTGGCAAGCCAGGACCTGGAACTTGTGGACGGTACGATTCTGGAGAACATCACTTACGGGCAAGACCTGGCGACAGCCGCCGAAGCGGAGGGCGCGGCAAAATTGGCCGAGGCACACGAGTTTATAGAAAACCTGCCATACGGATATCAAACGATCGTTGGCTACAGAGGCGTCAACCTGTCGGCCGGACAGCGGCAACGCATTGCACTGGCAAGAGCAATGGTGCGCGATCCCGACATCCTGATTCTGGACGAAGCCACAAATGCTGTCGACGGTCTCTCGGAAGCAGCGATCGTCGAGACGCTAAAATCGAGGGCAGGACGGCGTACAACGATCGTGATCAGTCATCATAGGAGCACGATTGCATTTTGCGATGATGTTGTGATCCTCAGTGGCGGTCACGTGAAGAGCCAGGCTCGATTTGCCGAAGTAGCCTCATTGAGTATGGACCAACTTTACGAGCATAAAAACGGCTGACGAACTCGACTAATCGTCTTTTTCTTTGGCAGAATCGTTTCCCTTTGCGGTGAGCGCTGCACTCGATTCTATCCGGCCCACCAAGCTGTATTAATACGATCCGCGAGACGCACATACGGCGGGAATGGTCTTGAGAATGATTATGATATCTTTCTGAAAAGACCAGTTTTCAACGTAATGCTTATCGAAAGCAATCCGTTCGTCATAATTGACGTCATTACGCCCGCTGATCTGCCACACACCAGTCAGGCCAGGGCGCGATTTGAAATAATAGGTTGCGGCGGAACCATAGAGCTCGATCTCATCCTTCACTACAGGACGCGGCCCAACCAGACTCATCTCGCCGCGAAGAATGTTAACCAGCTGAGGTAATTCGTCGAGGCTCAATTTCCGCAACACGATGCCGAGTGTGGTGACGCGTGGATCGACCTGCAGCTTTCGCATCGCCACCCATTCTGCGTGTGCCGCCGGATTTGCAGCGAAATGGGCTTCAAGGACGGCATCACCGTCTGTAACCATGGTACGAAATTTGAGGCAATAGAACGCATTCCCACCACGCCCGATGCGGCGATGGCCATAGAGAACAGGTCCACCATCCGACAACTTAACCAGACATGAGAGCAGTAAAAACAGTGGGCTGAGTAGGATAAGGGCAAGGATCGCGGCAAACACATCGAACGATCGTTTCAAGAGCCCTCCAATGGGAAGTTTTTCAAGTTCTTCGGATTCTCGAATTGTTTTCGTCGTCACAAGAAGTCCTTTCGAGTGGTTCTCAAGAAGCTGGCTCGTTTCGTGTTTTGAATGGCAAAATCAACTCTTCATATGCGCGGCAATCCCCCACGCCAACCCAGGACTGGCGACTTCGTTCCACCGTTGGGCTTCAGCCCTAGGAAGCGTCGGACTTATGCCAAGCCCAAGATCAGACCAAAGTCTGATTTGCTGTTCAGCAATGAAGAGGCTCGGCTCGACGGACTCTAAGGGCGGTCGCGTTCCTCTTCGGACTTCAGACCAGCGAAGGATGAGACTTATGACAATCGACGATCGGACCAAAGTCGGAATACCGCGAGGCAATCGTTTGGTATGGAAGGGTATGGCGATGTTGACACGCGAACGCCACATGCCAAATTCGGGGAAGCCCTCTTGAGGCCCGCCACTTCTGTGACTGCAGTTGCTTTGAGCCGCAACCGAGACCAAACCTTCCCTTTGTCTTGCGTTCTGTTATGAGGACAGAACTTCTAGGAGGCACTATGCATACCTGTTTTGGACTGGCTCGTGTCCTTTGTAGCGCTTTCGTAGCGGCGGCATTGGTGGCGACGCCGTTTGAAATCACCTTTGATGGTGGATCTCTGAGTTTGCACGCACAATCGGCGTGGGCAAAAGATGGAGGCAATGGCGGCGGCAAGGGTGGCGGTAATGGAGGCGGCAAGGGCGGAGGCAATAGCAACGGCGGCGACGGTGGAAATAGCGGCGGAGGGAACGGGAAAGGTAATAACGGCAAGGACGGAAAAAACGACAATGCGGGCCAGAGCGGCGATGAAAAGGGCACTACAGTCAATCAATCCAAACCCGCTACCCGCGAAAACGTGGAAGTTGATGACTCTTCGATTGAAGTTCGTCACAAGAATGGAATGAGCGAAAGGATTGAGGCCGGGCGCTACACAATGAAGGACGCGAGGGGGCGCACCATCATTAACCGCACAGCAACAATTTCCGATCAATCGAGATTACAGTCGTTCGCCCGCTGATCGTTTTGCACGCTGGGTGCAGCATGCAATGATCGATTATACCAAGCGGATATCGTGGCCAGCGTCACGCAGTGCCATCGCAGCTTCCGTCCGGTTCGTGACGTTAAGTTTCGCAAATATGCGTCCCATATGATGTTTCACAGTTTTTTCGTGAATGTCGAGCTTCAGCGCAATCCGCTTGTTGCTCAATCCGGCCGCGGCAAGATCCAAGACCTCATACTCGCGACTGGAGAGTTCGGAGATCGGATCAGACTTATTGGGCGCATTGGAGACGGATGACAGATCCGATAGCATCCGTGCCGATAGGGCCGGAGAAACGTAACCTTCGCCGGAGGCAACAGCTCGGATTATTTCAGCCAGCGCCCGTGAGCCTACGCCTTTGAGGACATATGCTTTCGCGCCGCTGTTCAGAGCCTTCGTCACATCGTCACTCCTCTCTGACACAGTCAGCATGATGATCTTTTGGTCGGGGAAATGGTCGAGGATCGGAGAGATCGCGTCTAGACCACCGCCTGGCATAGAGATGTCCATTAGAATGACGTCCGGGCGGTGATCATGGGCAATCCGGATCGCGTCCTCCTTCGTGCAGCCTTCTCCAACGATCTGGAAGCCGTTGATTTCGCCGAGGCTGCGCCTGACGCCCTCCCTGAATAACGGATGATCGTCGATCACTGCAATACTTAGTCCAGTCATTACACCTGCTCCAGTCCGTCCAAATTCAGTGACATCCGTACCCTAGTCCCTCGTGCCGAAGACTCTATTGTAAAATGGCCCCCAAGACTTTCCACTCGATCTCTTAGCCCGGCAAGTCCGATACCGGTACGACCAGTGGCTGGATCGAATCCCGGCCCGCTGTCAGAGACCTCGACTACAACGCGTTCGCCTCGCAAAGTTTCCACAACCCGCTGTTCAATGCCTCCGCCATGCTGGAATCCATTGTTCAACGCCTCTTGTATAAAGCGATAAATGCAAATTTTTGCGGAAGGTTCGAGTTGCGCCGGGGTGCCTGACATCGATAAATCAACGCTCGACCCGGTACGATACTCGTGGGCTTTAACCGCCCGCTGGATGATTTCTGGCAAATCGGCCGCCTCTATATGTGGCAGCACAAGGCCGTCGCAGATGTTCCTGATTTCACGCATTGCTTCGTCCAGGCTTTCCTTTATCGCCATCACTTCGCCCTCACGCGTTGCTTCCGAGACAGCAGGATTAACCAGTACATCGCTGTCCAACCTAAGCGCAGCGAACGCCATGAGCTGTGCGGGGCCGTCATGAATATCCGCCCCTATGCGCCTGAGATAGCTTTCGTTCAGTGCAGCAGCGCGTTGAGAGGCACGTTGGACGCGCGCATGCAACGTCTTGTTCTGCAGGAGCAGGTCGGAAAGTTCGCTCACCCGTTGCTTTAGGTCCCGACGTTGGTCGTCGATGGTCTTGCTTCCACGGAACACGATAACTGACAAGACCAGAAAAAAAGCTAGTGTAAAGAAGGCGACAGCGAGCCAGCTGCGCAGGCGAGCCTGATCCAAACTGTGCTGAAATTCGTCAGCTATCTCATAAAATTCCGATACGGCGACCACTTTGCCCGACCAAGGTTGGAGGACTGGATTATAAATCTCCAGAAGTGGCTTGCCGCTCGCCCGCTCAGCTTCGCTTTCCACATCGTCAACGTTGTTAAAATTAGCGACCATCTTGCCAGCAAACGCTGTCTTCAGGTCATCGCTGACGGCAAAATGCTTGCCCATAAGCGCCTTGTCATTGGAATAGAGAACCAGCCCGTCGCTTCGCCAGAGCCTGAAAGACATGAGCCTGCTAGCCAACGCCCCCTGCCCCAACGTCTCATCCAACGCACGCGTAACCGTCTCGTCGAGCATCTGATTGGTTTGCATGTCGGGAAGAATGGGCGCGACAACGCTGTCCACGTACAAAGCGGTCGCCGCCGCCGAATTACGAGTCACGGCAGCTTCAATCAGACCCGCCACAAAAGCGCCAATCAAAATCATCGCGCCCACCGAGACTAACCCTCCAATGAGCAGAAACTGCCTTGCAAGAGACTGGGAATTCCAGCGGGTCAGCAGATTCATGGCTGTGTACGGTGCGTTGGTCCAAAGCCATTTGATCGAGGCAATATTCGAACGTTACGTAGGCACCGATACCCCGATGCTTTCATTGTTTATCTCCATTCTGGGTGCCTGTGCGATCGTAGCACTGGTCTGCCCATAGCGGTCGCGAGCCACCGTTTTTTGTTTCTATGTTGCCGTGGTCACCGCTACCGCAATGTCTGTCATCGTGCAATTATGCACGAGCCGGGAGACCCGGCGCAATCTCACCCCTCAAGAAACTTCCTCACGCAATCAAAACGTGAATCCAGATTCATCCCGATGTTCGGCTACTCCGCGACTTCTGAAGAAATTCTTCCCAACATGACGCCGTTGGTTGCTCGTGAAAACAGCGACCCGAAGGCCGCTGTCGAAAGATTACCGCAGATATAGATCCCGTAAGATCTTATTGGCGCGCATCCAGCAATGCATCAATGCGATCGACCTGCGCTGGAGTGAGCGTGCGGCCAAAGGCGGTTTCAAGCTGTGCAACCGCATCGTCAAGCGCCTGCTCCTGCAACGCAGGGTCAGTCAGCGCCAAGGCCTCTTCCCGGCTGCGCTCGTAGGTTGCAATTTTGCCTACGGAAGAGTTCGGTGCGGCCCGTTCCCTTGCCCGTGCAGACGCATGCGCAGCGTTCAGCGGACCCAATCCAGTTTTATCGTCGTCAGCGTCCAGAGATGATTTCTCGACTTTGGCTTTGTCGTGGGCATTTACAGAATTGCCGCGGTCGGACGACTTGCCATGGCTTCCACCGTTGTTCCCGTTTCCACCGCCATTGCCGCCACCATTGCCGCCGCCGTTTTTGGCCAGGACCGAACCTACGGGATTGAAATGATCGGTGGTTGCACACATTGCGCCGGCAAAAAACAAACCAAGACACGCTGCTGCGACGAGACCAACTTTAAATTGAACCATTGTCCACCTCCTCAATGAATTGCGTGCCGACAGAGCCGGGCCAACAGTCCAAAGATAGGCTTCTTCGAGGATAGAGAAATCGGACTAAAGACCTATCCGTAAAATCAATGGGCCTAACGCGTATATGCTCGTTAACCTCGCCGTATCATGCCAATTCCGCGACCAGGCCGTAGACGTGATTTCGGGTATGTCGTTGCTGTACGGAGCTATGTACTCCATGTACTCCGCAATCTGATGTAAAGATGCGGAATCGACATTAAACTGAAGCAGGAAGCTTCGACCCGCTCCTCTTCTCCCTTCAGACGGACGCCGCTACTTCTTCTGAGCGGCTTGACAAGCGCGCAATGCCTTGAACGCAGCGTCGGTACCAGTGAGGTCAATCACCAATGTTTGACGCCCTTTCGCGGTGATCGTCAGCTTTTTCTTCTTGGCAAGATTGTAGATAAAATCGAGATCGTTGAAGGGAACGGATGCACCGTCGAATCCCTCCATCTCCTGGCCGGTTGCAACGCCCGTGAACTTCTCACCATCGACGTCGAATACTACCGATAGCTGTTCACCTGCGGTAATCTTTTCGGGCTTCTTGGAGTAAAGCGCCAGATAGCCGCGCAGATTTGCGGTTGCATTGATACCGATCTCCACCTGTGCGCCATCGTCGGCATTTTGTCGGGCGATAAGGCAGCCAGGGCCCATCTTATCATTGACAAATATGTCCCAACCGGCCGCCTTGCCATATTTCTTGAACATATCCTGGGCCTCGCATGGAACGGTAAGGACAGCAACTGCCAGGGCAGTCCGAACTAATAAATGCATGATCTCCTCCTGTGTTCTGCTTTCAATGAAAAAAACACGACGATGTGTTCGACGCATCAAAATCTCTAAGATGTAGGTACGTCACAAGAACTCAAATCGCCGAGAGCGTTCTTCCCGACATCAGGACCAAGAACCAAGGGAACCCGAGCTTGTGGGCAACGGTACCGTTTGATTTGATCGTGAGTATTTTATTTTCGGCCAGTGAAATCCTACGGTGGGCAATTAACAAGTACGTAACTGTAACGATGCGGGAAGTGGTGAGTTCGCACGGCCTCTCAAGAGTCCGCCGAACTAGTCGCGCCGCTCGGCCAGCTGGCAGCGACCATTACGTGCAGAATGCAACCATAACCCGACACCAGAGCTTCATCGAGATGATCGCAGGCCCGCTCACTCTCCAGAGGCGCACGGCTCACGGTTGGGCCCCTCTTTCAGCATAGGACGGGAAGCGTCGAGCCCCACCGGTTTACCCCGCGGGAACTTCAAGCATGCCGAACAGTTTAGCTTCATCGAAGAGTTTCGCCGATTGTCCGAGGAGGCTCGGAGGCAAGAGGGCCACGCACTTGGGTGCCTAGCCTCGCCTATTGGCTCGCGTGGAGACGATCGCGAAGAGGCCATGGAAGAGGCTTGGATTAAGAACGCCTGATAATGAGGTGATGCCATGAGAGAACGCAAGGAGTCCTATGTTCCATATCATACCCGATACGAAATAAAGCCGCCCAAGGAGGACGGCCCCTATCTTCGGCGCGGCGCTGAATGTGCGGACGCGATCGAGGAGATGTTCAAGGATCAGATTGCCCTTCCATTCAACCACCGTACCTACATCCGGGTGCATGAGAAGGCCAGGGAAGCCGGTTGGCAGGATCAGGAGATACGTAAGGCCATCCTCTTTTGGATCGACCAGATGATGCTTAGCCAGGTCGCAGGATCTGACGGCGAGGTCATTGACTATCTGGACGAATTCTGGCGCTGAAAAATATGGCAAAGAATGGCAGCAGCCTGCACTACTAGTTGCAAGCCGACGCGATGGCGCAAGGCTAAGGCGTGCCTAGTGTTGTCCATCGAGAAAACTCAGTCGATGTGTAGGACTTTTGATTTTTACTGGTAGGCCTTTAGTCCGATCTCGCATCGTCTGATTAAGGCTATCCTCTTTGGTGCCGACACCACCCCGCGTCGGCATGGGCCCCCAAGGCCCAACAGCCCGGTCAGCTGACCCTTGAGACTCCAGCTGACCGGGCTTTTGAAGATGACCTAAAGCATATTTCATTTGTTTGATGGACGCCGGTATCCAGATTGATACCAACGGATTGGCGGTGGTCGAAAGTCCACCGCCTTTTTGTTGGAACCTTGATCAGAACTTCACCTTGAAGCCAGTCGTGCCATTGACGCTGTACCTGTCGGCAAAGGATAAAGTTAAATAGGAAAAGTCTGTTTGATGGCTTCCCGCCACTGCGTTGCAACGGCCTCGGGCTCTTCGTTCACCAGGATGCAGAAGTGACTAGGGCTTTGCGGCCCCAGAGTGTGAATGGTTGTATGTTGCGCGTCAGGATATTTCTGGACCGCAACGATCGTATGGGGGTTAACGTAAACAATCTGTCCTTCGGCGGATATGAACTTGAGCATTTCCTGGTCTCCTGATTTCTGGCTGTCGTGCCGACGCTGCGTCCCGATAGTAAGCAAGCCAAGAATGATCATTAGGTTAAGCTGCCCAATGCCACCCGAGAGCATCACCGCCGCTGATGCTAGGGTAAGGACCAGCGGACAACATTTATCTGCACTCGAATGCCGAGCGCGATGAGAAGGCCAGCGAGGCGATTGAGGTGCAATTGAGCACTGCGTTTGACAAGATCGCCGACGCGTAGAGTCAATGGGGAGTCAAGAAAAGTTCCGAAAAAAGAGTTTGAAATGCGGTTTTGCAATTCCCGACTAGATACCGTATCTCGTCCAAAATGGCTGAAAGTACGCGGAATTTATGAGATAGCTAAATTGTCCTTGGCTAGTTTCTGATATGCAATCTTTATTAAGCATAATGACGCATCTGTAAGGTACCTGTGACGCACCGTCCACGATTCGATACGGAACTCCTTCATGAAACGACTTGCAGCCAGTATATTGACCCTCTTGCTCGCCGGCTGCACCACGGTTGACTACGACTTCTCCGCACCAAAGCAAACTTCGGCCGTTCAGCAGATCGCCGCCCCGACAGGCAATGTAAGCGCGCCGCGTTTCGGTGATCGCGATCCTCACGACTGGACCGGCAAGACGCCGTGGCGGTATCCGATTCATGGAACGGACGTCTCGAAATATCAATCCACAGTTGATTGGCAGACGGTACGCAGCAGCCGTATTTCCTTTGTCTTCATAAAGGCGACCGAAGGCGCCGACAGGTTCGACGAAAGATTTGGCCAGAACTGGGCAGCGGCGCGCGCCGTAGGCATCCCTCGCGGTGCCTATCACTTCTACTATTTCTGCCGTACCGCCAAGGAACAGGCGCGCTGGTTCATCGAGCACGTTCCTAACGATCCCGGCGCTTTGCCCCCGGTTCTCGACATGGAGTGGAACGCCGCCTCTCCAACCTGCAAGCTCAGGCCGAATGCTGCGGTCGTGCGCGGCGAAATGCGTACCTTCCTGGACATCCTCGAACGTCATTACGGCAAACGGCCAATCATTTATACGACCGTCGATTTCTTCGACGACAACGACCTGAAGCAGCTTGCCAATTATCCATTCTGGTTGCGCTCGGTGGCAGGTCACCCCGATGAGAAGTACGGACCGCATCCCTGGACTTTCTGGCAATATACCGGGACGGGAGCCATCCCCGGCATACGCGGCGATGCGGATATCAATGTTTTCGCAGGCAATGAAAGCGCCTGGAAACAGTGGCTGGTGCGCAACAAGGTCCGATAAAGCTCAGCGCGAGCGTTTTCTCGCACTTCTTTGACTTCACGCCATCCACATATTCGTGCATTAGCAGGAAAAATTCTGCGTGTAGTGAACACGCGCCCGTTATCAATGAGATTTTTCTTATGAACAAACTATCGATTGCACTTGCCGTCAGCCTTTTTGCCCTATGCGGCACTGCCCGTGCCCTGGATCAGGTGGCGCCGACGCAGCCGGTAGTGGCAAAGCCTGCATGCGGGGGCGAACTGGAGCCGTGGTTCAATGGACTGATCGCCGAGGCAAAAGCAGCCGGTGTAACCGATAGAGGTTTGGGTGAGCTTCTCAAGGCTTCGATGGACGACAAGGTACTTGAGCGTGACCGCGCCCAAGGCGTCTTCAATCAGACCTTCCTCACTTTCTCCTCGCGCATGGTGTCCGATTACCGCTTGAAACAGGGCGCGGCAAACCTCAAGAAATATGCGGATACCTTTGCCAAAGCAGAAGCTGAGTATGGTGTTCCAGGACCGGTGATCGCAGCATTCTGGGGTCTTGAAACGGATTTCGGTGCGGTTCAGGGCGATTTCGATACGCTGAACGCACTCCTGACGCTCTCATTCAATTGCCGCCGGCCAGAACTTTTCCGCCCGCAGTTGATCGCTCTTCTGAAGCTTTTTGACAGCGGTGTCGTCGACGCCAAGACGACCGGCGCCTGGGCTGGCGAGATCGGTCAGATGCAGATGCTGCCAACCGATTATCTCGAGCGCGGCGTCGACGGTGACGGCGATGGCAAGGTCGATCTGAAGCACAGCGCACCAGATGCGATCATGACCGCTGCTCGTGTGATGCATGATTTGGGCTGGCGCAAGGGCGAGCCATGGCTGGAGGAAGTGAAGCTTACACAGGAGCTGCCTTGGGAAAATGCCATGCGCACCAACCGTCTGCCCCACTCCAAATGGGCTGCGTGGGGCGTTACCGGTATGAAGGGACCGCTCGGTCCCGACGATGGCGATGCCTCGCTGCTGCTTCCGATGGGCCGCAAGGGCCCCGCTTTCCTTTCCTATGCAAACTTCGATATTTTCGTCGAATGGAACAAATCGATCATCTACGCCACCACAGCAGCCTATTTTGCCACCCGCTTGGCTGGCGCGGGCCCGCTGGAGCCAACCAATCCTGAAGCCGGGCTCAATCCCGAACAAATGAAGGAATTGCAGAACAAGCTTGCGGCGCGCGGCCACGACATGGGCCCGAAGATCGATGGCGTGTTCGGCATTCTTACCCGCGATGCGGTGCGCGACGAACAGATCCGCCTCGGTCTGCCCGCTGATGCATGGCCAACACCCGAACTCCTCGGCAAGCTCTAACCCTACTGCGCAGGCGCCATCGTCTCGAGTGAGGCAAAACCTTCCGGTCGATCACCCTCATCGAAGGGCGTCTCCACCTCGACGAACGTGTCGGGGTAAAAGCCGTTGAAGCGGGTGCGCAGCGATAGCGAGTAAGCACCGATATTACCGATCTCGATCCAGTCTCCAGTGTCGACCGTTTCCGGCAACCAGAACGGGCGTGACAGGATATCGACGGAGTCGCACGTTGCGCCGCACACCCGGAACGGCACAATTTCCTTCGGATCGCCATGGCGGTGCTTTTTGGCCGGATCTGGGATGAAGCGGGCAGGCAGCGTGATCTTGCCGGTCCACGAATCCGACAGCGACGCCCAGATACCGTCATTGATGTAGAGTCGCCTGCCCTTGCGTAAGAGAACACGCACGATCAATGAAAACGCCCGAGCGACGATGACCCGGCCCGGTTCTGCCACCAGGGGCAAATCACCAAAACCATACTCCTTGATATCGCCCCGCAGCCGCGACATCAGTTGGCCAAGCGAAGGCATCTCGACATGCTTGCGTCTCGGGTCATGTCCATACTCGGCCGGAAAGCCACCACCAACGTCGAGACCCGCCAAGGGAACCCCAGCGCGGTTGCGTACCCAATCAGCCGAGCTCAAGGCACGCTCATAGGTGTCGGGATCCTCGATCTGGCTGCCAACATGAAAACATAGGCCGACCATGTAGCCGATCTTGTGGGCGCGCTGCAGAAGCTCGACCGCATGTGCCGGTGCGGCACCAAATTTTTTTGATAGCTCGTAGGCGGCATGTCCCTTGGTTTGCAGCCGTATGTACAGCGTTATGCTCGCTGGATCGATATCGAGTGCGCGCACGATACGGGTTACCTTGGCGATCTCATCCTCATGGTCCACTGCCAGAACACGAATGCCGTAGGTCTCGAGAGCCAGGCGAATATCCGACTGCGCCTTGATCGGGTGCATATAGAGCATCTGCGCATCCGGTGCGACCTTGCGCACCGCTTCGAACTCTCCCGGGGATGCCACATCGAAAACGCTGATGCCATTGCGTGCCAGCGTTTCGAGCACAAGATTTTCGCCATTGGTCTTGACCGCATAAGCCGTCTCGCCCGGGAACATCTTCATGAACTGGTGCGCGTCATCGATCAGAACTTGCGGCCGAAAGCAGTAGACTGGCTGATCCGGCCGCAGGGTAAGCGCTGCTTCACGGGCTGAGGCGAATCGTTGCATCGTTTTGTTCTGCGTCATGCAAAACTCTTATCAAGGACAGGTGACAGACGAAAGTCGGTTTCTTGCAGCTGGAATCGGGTGGTTTTATACCGTTGAACAGCTAGAAACCTTATTCAGACAGCACTGTCGAAAGGATCTATCCGTGTCCACCGCGCAAACAACGTCGCCCAATCCTCTCGCCATGACCAGCTTTGCATGGTTGCAATTACTCCTGCTTGGCGCAATCTGGGGTGGATCATTCTTCTTTGCACGTGTCGCGGTTCAGGTGGTTCCCCCGTTGACGTTGGTTCTTTTTCGCGTGGCGGTAGCAGCTCTGGCACTTCATCTCTATCTGCTTGGCCGCGGCATCCGGTTTTGGGACTACCGGGATCATGCATTTGAGTTCGCCGGCCTTGGCCTGCTGATGAACGTCATACCCTTTTCCCTGCTCTTCATTGGGCAGACGGTTCTCGGCGCAGGTGTCGAGTCGATCCTCAATGCCACAACACCGATCTGGACGGTCGTTGTCGCTGCCATCCTTACGGTAGACGAAAGGATCACGATCAACAAACTCGTCGGCATTCTCCTAGGCATATTCGGGCTCGTCATCATGATCGGCCCTGGTGTTCTCACGGGTCCCGGTGGTCCGCTTTGGGCTGAAATTGCTGTCATCGGCGCCACCCTCTCCTACGCTTTTGCCGGCATTCTGGCGAAGCGCTTCAAGGGAGTGCCACCCACAGTAACCTCCACCGGTCAAATGACCGCGTCCACGCTCATCATGATACCCGTGGTGCTCATCTACGACGGCGTTCCTGCCGTAGCGAACATCGATACCGGTGTCTGGTTGGCCATCCTCGGTCTTGGCCTCCTGTCGACCGCTTTCGCCTATATCCTCTATTTTTCGATCGTCCGGACGGCCGGCGCAACAAATGCATCACTCGTCACTTTGATCGTTCCAGTCAGTGCTATTCTGCTTGGAACAATTTTTCTCGACGAGGAGCTCGCGCTTCAGGACTTCCTCGGCATGGCATTGATCGCTCTTGGATTGTTGACGATTGATGGCAGGCTGTTCGCAGCACTGCAAAAGCGCCAAAAAGCCTAAAGTTTTCAATATACCGTTAGCCTTATTGCTCGGGGTCCGCGGCTTAATTCTGGCCTAATTGTGGCAAAGTTCGAGCTACACCCCGCCTGTGTGACCTTTTTGCTGCACTGCAAAAATATACCGCTTTTGGGAACATTTTATCGTGATTTGAATATTTTTCACCGCTCTAAATGGGTTTAAATTCAAAAACTTAGGTTTAGACGGCAAAAAATTTCTACTATCCATGTCACAAGACCGCAATATTTGGGCTTTTTATGTGGCAAATTTGCGCTATGCTAAATGGGTTAACTGCAGGAGACGAGCGATGGGACTAACTCGATCGATGAATGTCCTTATGATCTGTGCAGCGTTCGCATTTATTGGTGCAATGGTCGTAGGACTAATCCCCTGATTGTAAATAAGAGCGCTACGAAGATGGTCTCTGACCGTTAAGCGAATAAAAAACAGGAAGGCGGCCCGGTTATAGCAACCGGGCCGTTTTCGTTTCAAATTGCCTAGGCTGCAGCACCGGCAAGACTGGCCTCAACCGCATTGCTGCCACCAGGACGAATGCCAATCAAATGACAGATGGCGAAGGGTAGATCAGCCCGGTTCATTGTGTAGAAATGGAAATCCTGAATACCGCGCTCGACCAGATCGAGCACCTGTTCGGCGGCAACCGCTGACGAGACCAAGGCGTGCGTCTGCGGGTCATTGTCCAGCCCGTCAAACCGCTCGGCAAGCCATGCGGGAATATGGGTTCCGGCTTTCGAGCAAAAATTGGTGACCTGCGTGAAATTATGGATCGGCAATATGCCGGGCAGGATCGGAATATAGATACCAGCGCGGCGAACCTTTTCAACGTAACGTTCATAAAGATCGTTCTCGAAAAAGAACTGCGTGATCGCCCGCGTCGCGCCATTGTCGACCTTGCGCTTCAGCATGTCGATATCCGTGGCAAAATCTGGACTTTCTGGATGCTTTTCCGGATACGCGGAGACGGAAATGTCGAAGTCCGCGAAGGCTTTGAGTCCCGCGACCAGCTCGGCGCCGTTCTCATAGCCACCTGGAGTTGGTTTATAGTGCGCGCCGACGCCGCCGGCCGGATCGCCGCGCAACGCCACAAAGCGCTTGACGCCCATGGCCGCAAACTCGCGCACAACCGTATCCACTTCTTCCTTAGTCGCATCGACGCAGGTCAAATGGGCGGCGGCATTGACGTCGGTTTCAGTCAAAATCCGCTTGATTGTACGGGCAGTACGCTCCCGAGTGGTGCCGCCGGCACCGTAAGTCACCGATACGAAATCAGGATTGAGTGGCGCAAGGCGCGTCACCGTTTCCCAAAGCCGCTCTTCCATGACTTCCGTCTTCGGCGGGAAAAACTCAAACGAAACACGGATATTTGACCCAATATCCGAACGGCGGGACTGGCGGAAAAAACTCATTATACGCTCTCCGTTATGCGGGAGGTTGAATCGGGATCGGCGATCAGCAGGCGTGGGTCGCGTGCCAGCCACAATTTGACGGTCAGTTTGTCATCGCCCTTCGGTTGTAGATCGCGACTCTCTTCGAGCATCAATCCAGCCTCGGTCAGCCAGTCGCGCATCTGCCCGTCATTGAATCCAAGACGCACATGCGCATGATTGTCGCGCAGGAACTCAAGCTCATGCGGGGCAAAATCGACGATCAACATTCGCCCGCCTGCCCGCAACGCGCGCGCCGCTTCGCGGATTGCTTCCGCCGGATTGTCGAGAAAGTGCAGGACCTGATGAATGGTTACGAGATCGAACGACTCCCGATCGACCGGCAGCGAATAGACGTCGCCGTGGCGAACCTGCGCGTTGGTAATGCCATCGCGGTCAAGGTTTGAACGGGCAATAGTCAGCATGTCGCGATTGATGTCGATGCCGACACCGCGCACATAGAGCGGCGCAAAAAGCTCCAGAAGGCGGCCTGTGCCAGTCCCAACGTCGAGCATGGCCTGGAAGGGTTTGCGACCGACGATCTTGATGAGCGCGTCCTCAACCGCGCCATCCGGGACATGCAATGAACGGATCGCGTCCCAGCTGGTGGCATTGGCGCTGAAGTAGGCAGCTGCACGCTCACGACGCTGCAGCTTCACTGAGGAAAGGCGTTCAAGATCACGCTCCAACAGCGGATCTTCGTTGTCCAGACGATCCAGAAGAGAGCGCGCGATGTCGCCGACGATCAGCGATTCTGCCAAACGGAAATAAGCCCAGGAACCTTCCTGATAACGGTTGATGAGGCTTGCTTCAAACAGGAGCTTGAGGTGGCGTGACACACGTGGCTGTGACTGGCCGAGAATAGTCGTAAGGTCTGAAACTGTCAGGTCGCCGCGCGACAAGAGCGCCAGAATACGCAAACGGCTTGGCTCGGCCGCTGCTTTCAGCGTATCGACCATCAGATCAAGATTGAGATTACGCTTGTCCATTATTCACCTCAAAAGACATAAAGATATGTTTATGTGAGAAATCGAATTTTGGCAAGTTGTTTTTGCCGTTGACGACAAATTTTGCCGCGTTTGAAATACGACAAAGAATCACGCAAGGAACCTGCATGAGCACAGGAACAAACCGCCAGCGCGCGATCAACAAGGCGCTGACGCTGCTTCTCCCGGCGGTGCCCTATTCGGATTCGGAACCGATAAGGGCTGCTGCTGGCGCGCCGCACATGCGGTCATTGCCCCCTCCCATTGCGGTGTGGCTTGCTGCCGTGGCGCATGTCCGCCACCAGCACACGGATTATGACGCCCTGCGCGATGAAGGGTATGACAAGGTGAGTGCGCGGTTCTTCGTGCTTGATGCCATCAATCGGAAGTTGACGCAGTGGCGGGCGACGCGTCTGCTGGATCCTGATGAGGAAGATCCGAGCTGATACTGGTCGCGTGCCGCCAAGTGTCTTCGAAGATCAGCTCCGTCAGTGGCAGCCTCTTACGCCAGCCGCGCTTTTGCAGTTCCGGCGTGTCGTAGAGTTCATCGACATAACCGATACAGAGGTACGCTATGATCTCGACATGCTCCGGAATGCTGAGGATACGGCGCATATCCTGATCATGGTAAATGCTGACCCACCCGACACCGATGCCCTCAGCCCGAGCTGCGAGCCAAAGATTTTGCACAGCGCAGACGGTACTGTAGAGGTCCATCTGGCGATTATGCGTGCGTCCAAGCACCACCCTGCCCCCACGAGTGCGGTCGCAGGTGATGCAAAGGTTGATCGGCGCCTTGAGAATGCCTTCGAGCTTCAGCGAAGCATAAAGCGCTTGCCGTTCGTCGCTGAACAGCAACTTCGCTTCCTCGTTGGCGCGGGTGAAGGCGCGATATATCTCCGCCTTTCGCGCTTCATCCCGAATGACAATAAAGTTCCACGGCTGCATGAATCCGACCGACGGCGCATGATGCGCGGCGTCCAGCAGCCGCATCAGGATACTGTCGGGTACCGGTTTCGGCAGGAACTGGTCGCGAACGTCGCGCCTTGTATAGATGGCTTTGTAGACCGCAGCGCGCTCATCATCGGAAAAGCAATCGGCGGTGACCGGACGATACGAAACATTCTGCATTGTTTGCTCCCAACAACGCTTGGAAACTCTCCCCGCCGTCCGCGCGATTTAAGCTATGAGGTCCGGCCGGTCTTCTGACTGAGGTTCATCTGAACCGCGCGCCTTCCGGTATATCCGTGGCATATGCGCGGCCCATCCCCTTTACAGCGTTGGGCACGTGCCGGATTCTCACCGGCTTCCCGATTCTCCTGCAAAAAGCAGGCACCGGACCTTCAGTCCATTCGCCATAGAAAAGCTCTTGGCGCAAGCCTTAGATCGGATAAATCCATTGCTCAGGCACCCGTACATCGACTTTTTCACCGGCGCGAATGGTGCCCGGTTTCTCGATCCAGGCGACGATACCACGCAGGCGCTTCGAGACCCTGACGAAGTCAAGCGCTGTCGTCGTGTGATCTTCTGTGTCTGCATGTTCGCCGATGGAGCGTCCCGCCACTTTGCAAGGGGCATTTTGCCCGTCGACCTTCAGGGTGACGCCTCCTTCGAAGAACATCAGCGTCCGTGGCGGCAGCATCGAAAGCGCCGGAATACCGTCAATGACCATGTTGCCGCCGATCCATTCAGCCTTCAAATCAGACAATCCCATGCCAGCAGCGACATCCGCTAGTTCGTCCGATGCGAGAATGGAAAGCTGGCGCTCGTTGCGCATTTCCGTGCCGCGCGGATACCAGGGCTCACGCCCGCCGGACTTGCGCGTCGGACCCGCATGAAAATCGCCGACGATCCCGTCGAATGTGAGCTCAAGAGAAGCTGCTGGCGTCGTGACAAAGTCGCCTGCGAGAGCTTCGAACAGTCCACTTACCCGCCCGCTGAGCTTGCGTGAAGGGAGTATTTCGGTTCTGGTTTCAAACAGGTCGGTCATTGCGCCACTCCGTGAGACTCCCCGCATACTAGAAATTCAAGCCACGAAAACCAGCAAATAAGCCTGATGGGTTCGTCAAAAATGGTGATGGGAGAACGTCTCCGCCTCCCACTACCGTTTATCGAGTTAGCGGCTTGTAGCTAGGACGCTTCGGGTTGACACTGTCCGGACCAAGGCGGCGGATCTTGTCGTTCTCGTAGTCCTCGAAATTGCCTTCGAACCATTCCACATGACTGTCGCCTTCGAATGCGAGAATATGCGTCGCCAGCCGGTCGAGGAACATGCGATCATGGCTGATGATCACGGCGCAGCCTGCATATTTTTCCAGCGCGTCCTCAAGCGCCGCCAACGTTTCGGTGTCGAGATCGTTGGTGGGCTCATCGAGCAGAAGAACATTGCCACCAGCCTGCAGCATCTTGGCGAGATGCACGCGATTGCGCTGACCGCCGGAGAGATTGCCGACTTTCTGCTGCTGATCGCCGCCCTTGAAGTTGAATGCCGAGACATAGGCGCGGGAGTTCATCTCGTACTTGCCGAGCTTGATGATTTCATTACCGCCCGAGATTTCTTCCCAGACGTTCTTGTCGGCCTTGAGATGATCGCGGCTCTGATCGACATAGCCGAGATGCACGGTTTCACCGACACGGATGGAACCGGAATCGGGCTTTTCCTGCCCGGTGATCATCTTGAACAGGGTGGTTTTACCTGCACCGTTGGGTCCGATAATGCCGACAATGCCGCCGGGTGGCAGCTTGAATGTAAGGTTTTCGATGAGCAGTCGATCGCCGAAGGATTTGGTGAGACCTTCCGCTTCGATCACCACCTGGCCAAGGCGCTCGCCTGCCGGGATAAGAATCTGTGCATCGCCCGGCCGCTGATCGTTGGCTGCATCCACCAAGGCGTCATAGGCCTTGATACGCGCTTTCGACTTCGCCTGACGCGCCTTGGGGCTCGCCGAAATCCATTCGCGCTCGCGTTCCAGAGCTTTCTGGCGCGAATCGTCTTCGCGGCCTTCCTGCTGCATGCGCTTGGCCTTGGCACCGAGATAGGCCGAGTAGTTGCCTTCATAAGGAATACCGCGACCGCGATCGAGTTCGAGAATCCAGCCTGTAACATTGTCGAGGAAGTAGCGATCGTGGGTGATCAGCAGTACCGAACCCTTGTATTCGCGCAGATGCTTTTCCAGCCACGCCGTGGTTTCCGCGTCCAGATGGTTGGTCGGCTCGTCAAGGAGCAACAGGTCCGGTTGCGATAGCAGAAGACGGCATAGAGCCACGCGGCGGCGTTCACCGCCGGAAAGGTTGGTTACCTCGCTGTCTCCAGGCGGGCAGCGCAATGCTTCCATGGCCATCTCGACCTGCGATTCCAGGTCCCAGAGATTCTTGGAATCGATGATATCCTGCAACTTCGCGCCCTCGTCGGCGGTCTCGTCGGAATAATTCATCATGACTTCATTGTAGCGGTCGAGAATGGCCTTCTTGTCGGCAACTCCGTCCATGACGTTGCCCATCACATCCTTTGTGGGATCAAGAATGGGCTCCTGGGCGAGATAACCAACTGTCGCGCCTTCGGCCAGCCAGGCCTCGCCTGTATATTCTCTGTCCATACCAGCCATGATCTTGAGGATCGTCGACTTACCTGCACCGTTCGGTCCGAGGATACCGATCTTGGCATCGGGGTAGAAAGAAAGATGAATGTTTTCAAGAACCTTCTTGGTTCCATATGCCTTGTTCAGGCCGGCCATATGATAGATGAATTGGCGTGCCATAACGCGCGTCACTCCGGTGTTCGGGATTTGAGAGCGGTTTGCAGTCATATTGGATCAGTTCTGTTTCCCGGATGGCGAGACAATCCACTAGGAAGGTGGCGAGGCCGATGTTTACCCATCGGACGATGCCGCCTGACAAAGTGGGTGTCCGCAAGCCGGAAACCCGAAGGGCCGGGTGAATTTGCTTCAAATCCTTCGGGCTTCGGCTTCGCCCGCACCACCAGTGCGGCCTCGCCAAACCCCTCGACCTTGAACCAAATTCCCTCCGGCAGAACGATCAAATATGACTGCAAACCGCTCTGGGGACATGAATTTGCGCCGTATGTAGGCGAAAGGGGCTCCGGTGGCAATGGATGGGTGGTTTATTTCGGGCATCTGCTGAGGTTAAGCCCCTTCTTTGCCACGCCCGCTTTCGCGTCTGGCCATTGTTTGCATGCTGGGAAGACGGGCGGTCGTCGAAGCGCGTCTTTGTAGATAAATAATGCGATCCGAAGACCGCCCGTCCGGCGACTTTTGATCCCGTCCGTTCCGCTTGGGAGGCTTGACGTTGGGTGAATTGCTTCGCCCGCTGCCGAAAGCCCCTTTCGAAGTGCTCGTCCAGCACACGCCAGTCGTAGTACCGGCAGGGGAACCCTTGGACGGAACTTCCCCGGACAGCGGGTCCGTTACCCGCCATCGGAGGCGCCGATCCTCTCCCCACTTCGAACGGCTCCGGAAGCAGTTCCCGTGAAGAGGACGGGGAGAAGGATAAGTCAGGTTTGGAGGGCGTGGATAAGTAGCCACGATTATTTTTGTCAGGAGGTTTGATGGGGTGTCTTCGCGGCTGCTAATTTTGCCGGATGGCAATGCTGCTGTGCGTGGTTCGACAAGCTCACCATGAGGGGGGTGGGTGGGCTGCACGACAACCGGCGGCGTCGCGACAGGCATCAACGTTGCTGTTTCTGGCTCCCCGCAATCAACGCACGTCCCTCATGGTGAGCTTGTCGAACCACGCACAGCAGCATTGCCATCCGGACATCCAAACGAGCGAAACCGGGCGCGGATATTTCCGTCACCCGGTTTCCCCTCTGGTGCCGCATTCGGGGAGCGTCCTCTTCTCCCCTGAACGGCCATGTAACTGGCAGAAACCGAGTGCGTTTCATTGTTGCAGTTGCAACGATCGCACATTCAATCTCTTTCGGAGTGAAGTTCTGAGGCAAGTTTTTATCGATTGCAAGAGGCTTTGCAAAATAAAATTGCATATGCTTTTGCGTGATTATTTATTGTGCAATAACGAAAAAAATTAAGCGGATTTTATCGGAATTTATTGCGCATTGACTATTCATGCGCCACCACTTCAACTGCGACGGGAGGCAGTGAATGGCATTCGAGGACGTAGAAACGATTGCAAGCGCGACAGGGGCAAAACTTGCGATGCGGTTTTCCGCGGCCGAGGGTCAGGCGCACGCCATCGTCCAGATCAGTCACGGCGTCAGCGAACACTCCATGCGCTATGCGCGGTTTGCCCGATTCTTGAACGGGCAAGGTTTTCACGTCTATGCTCACGATCATCGCGGACACGGATTTACCAAAGCAACTGGAGCTCCGGCTGGACGATTCGCGCAAAGCGACGGAGTCATGCGCGTTCTGGACGACGTCGATGCCATCAACAGCCTTGCCAGCAAACGCCATCCTGATCTCCCAATAATTTTGTTCGGGCATTCGCTCGGCGGATTGATAGCAATGAACTACGTGCTGAAGCATCCGCGCAAAGTGGACGCTGCGGCGATCTGGAACGCCAATTTCTCTGCTGGACTTCTCGGCCGGGTCGCGCAAGGAGTCCTGCGTGCCGAGCGCATGTTTTTGGGATCGGACGTTCCAAGCATGGTGCTACCGAAATTCACCTTCCAGCAGTGGGGCCGCAGTGTTGCAAAGGCTCGTACGGCGTCCGACTGGTTATCGCGCGACCCTGGCGAAGTAGATGCCTATCTTGCCGACCCATTATCGGGCTGGAACCCGACAGTGAGTATGTGGCGCGATATTTTCGACCTCATCTTCACCGGCGCAAATGATTCGTCGCTGGCCAACGTCCCTCGCGACTTACCCTTCAATCTCGTCGGCGGTGCCGAAGATCCGGCCACCGAGAAGGGCAAAGCTGTCAGGCATCTTGATCGCAGAATGAAACAGCTTGGATTTTCCAATGTCACAACGAATATCTACGAGGGTACACGGCATGAAGGCCTCAACGAGATCAACAGGGAGGTAATCATGTGGGATTTCGCTGACTGGGCGACACGAACAGTTTCGAAACGGCCGACACATCTGGAGAGTGCTTGAAACATGACTGATGCTCCTCTCAAGGGTGTGCGTGTCATCGAACTCGCTCGCGTTCTGGCCGGTCCATGGGCCGGACAGGTTCTCGCCGACCTTGGCGCTGATGTCATCAAGGTGGAAAATCCTGCCGGAGGCGACGAAACGCGTGGGTGGGGACCGCCTTTCATCGCCAGCAGCGAGGGCGAAAACCTCTCTGCCGCCTATTTTCACTCGTGTAACCGCGGCAAGCGTTCGATTACCTTGGATTTCACGACCGAAGAGGGACAGCAGACCGTCAAGGCACTGTGCCGTACCGCAGATGTCGTGCTCGAAAATTTCAAGGTGGGCGGTCTGAAGAAGTATGGCCTCGACTACGAAACTTTGAGCGCCGACAATCCGCGCCTGGTCTATTGTTCGATTACCGGCTTTGGTCAGGACGGTCCGTACGCAGCACAGGCAGGCTATGACTTCATCATCCAGGGCATGTCCGGGCTGATGTCCGTTACCGGCGAACCCGACCGCGAGCCGCAAAAGGTTGGCCTCGCCGTCGCTGATGTCTTCACCGGGCTCTATTCCGTCATCGCCATTCAGGCCGCGCTGGCACATGCAGCGAAGACAGGCGAAGGCCAGATGATCGATATGGCCCTGTTCGACGTGCAATCGGCTGTCATGGCCAACCAGGCGATGAACTATCTTGCGACGGGCAAGAGTCCGCACCGCATGGGCAACGCGCACCCGAATATTTCCCCTTACGAAGTCGTGCCGACATCTGATGGTCATATGATTCTTGCAGTCGGCAATGACGGGCAGTTCGCCCGATTCTGCAGCCTCGTCGGGCTGACAAATCTCGCCAGCGATCCTCGCTTCCTGACCAATCGTACCCGGCTGGAAAATCGTGCAGCACTGACGGACCTGATCCGGGTCGAAACGCAGAAACGTACTCGCGCTGAGTTGCTCGATGCCTGTTCCCGAAATGCTGTTCCGGCAGGACCGATAAACCGGATCGGCGAGATGTTTGACGATCCGCAGATCGTGTCACGGCAATTGCGGCTTGATCTCGACGATGGTCACGGCAGCACCATACCTTCGGTGCGCACGCCGATCGTCATGTCGAAAACCCCGCTTTCCTATCAACGGCCTTCGCCACGTCTTGGCGAGCACAGCGCTGAAATACTCGAAGAACTGAAGGATATATCCAATGAAAACGGGCGGTGAATTGATCGTCGAGGCTTTGGCGGCTAATGGCGTCGAGCGGTTGTTTTGCGTGCCGGGTGAGAGCTATCTTGCCGTGCTCGACGCGCTTTACGACGCAAAGATAGGCGTCACCGTTTGCCGGGCCGAGGGCGGCGCGACGATGATGGCTGATGCCTGGGGAAAGCTCACAGGCAAGCCAGGCATCTGCTTTGTCACACGTGGTCCAGGGGCAACCAATGCCTCCCCCGGAATCCACATCGCCAAGCAGGATTCGACGCCACTGATCCTTTTTATTGGCCAGGTGCAACGCGACGCACGTGAGCGCGAGGCCTTTCAGGAAGTCGAGTACCGCCGCTTCTTTGCCGATACAGCGAAATGGGTGGCGGAAATCGACGATGCGCGGCGCATTCCGGAATTCGTCACGCGAGCATTTTCGGTCGCAACCTCGGGTCGCCCCGGACCTGTCGTGCTGGCCTTGCCGGAAGACATGCTGACCGACAAGGTCGAAGCAGTGGCGGCGCAGGGCTGGCAGCCGGTCGAGACGGGTCCTTCTCCAGCCAGTATCGAAAAGCTCGCCGATCTTCTTCAGGGCGCAAAACGGCCTTTCATGATCCTGGGCGGGTCGCGCTGGGACGAAAATGCCGTTCAGTCGATCACGCGCTTTGCAGAGAAATGGCACCTGCCCGTCGGCTGCTCGTTCCGGCGCCAGATGTTGTTCGATCACCTTCATCCCAACTATGCGGGCGATGTCGGTATCGGCATCAATCCCGTATTGGCTGCCCGTGTGAAAGACGCTGATGTCTTGCTGCTCGTCGGCGGGCGTTTCGGCGAGATGCCCTCGTCCGGCTACACGTTGATGGACAGTCCCTACCCCAAGCAGACTCTGATCCATGTGCATCCAGACGCGGATGAACTTGGACGAGTATATCGCCCAAGCCTCGCGATCAACTCAGCTCCCGACGCTTTTGCTGAAGCCGTGGAGCACCTGGCCCCGCCATCACACACCAACTGGCCGGGCGAAGCCGAGATTGCGCATAAGTCCTATCTTGCCTGGTCAACACCACCGAAGACCGGACCGGGCAAGGTCGCGATGGGACCAATCATGTCCTATTTTGAGAGCGTGCTGCCTGAGGATGCAATCATGACCAATGGCGCAGGCAACTACGCCACATGGCTGCATCGCTTCCATCGATTCCGTCGCTTTGGCACACAGGCGGCGCCGACGTCGGGCTCCATGGGTTACGGGCTGCCAGCTGCGGTTGCAGCCAAGCAGCTTTATCCAGAGCGTATGGTCGTCTGTTTTGCGGGCGACGGATGCTTTCTGATGAACGGCCAGGAGTTTGCGACAGCGGTAAAATATGACCTGCCGATCATCGTCCTCGTCATCAACAACAACATCTATGGGACGATCCGCATGCACCAGGAACGCGAATACCCTGGGCGGGTATCCGCAACAGACCTCACCAACCCGGATTTTGCCATGCTGGCGCGCGCCTATGGCGGGCATGGCGAGACGGTGGAGTCGACCGAAGAATTCGAAGGAGCGTGGCAGCGGGCAATCGCAAGCGGCAAGCCGGCAATCATCGAGATCCGTCTCGATCCAGAAGCGATTACGCCGGCGAAGACTCTCTCTGATATTCGCAACAAGCGTTGACCGACAAGGTGACCATTACGGCTTCGTAATGCAAATGAGGATGGCACGGCGGCGCTTTCGATGTTATGGAGCCCGCCTGAAGTCCCACTACGAAAGCTTGCAACTTGAGCAATCCGGCAATTACGATCGTCATTCCGTGCCGCAACGAGGCCGCCAATCTAACCTTTCTCCTCGATGAAGTGGATGCAGCCATGGAAGGCCGCAGCTACGAAGTGATCGTGGTCGACGATGGCTCTACCGACTTGACGGGTGAAGCATTGGGCGAGCGGATCAAGGCCGGGAAGCCTCTGCGTCATATTCGTCACGACAAGTCTGCGGGGCAAAGTGCGGCCGTTCGCTCCGGCGTATTCGCGGCAAGGGGTAAGGTCGTGGTCACCATGGATGGCGACGGACAGAACAACCCCGCCTACCTGCCACGGCTTGCCGATGCACTGCTGCAGGCCGGTCCGGCAATCGGGATCGCAGCAGGGCAACGGCTGAAGCGTACCGACACGAAACTGAAGCAGTTCGCATCGAAATATGCCAACAAGCTGCGCAGCGCGATCCTGAAGGACAATACACGCGACAGCGGCTGCGGCCTTAAGGCTCTGCACACCCAGCTTTTCCGGGAATTGCCTTTCTTCGATGGCTGGCACCGTTACCTGCCTGCATTGGTGATCCGTGAAGGCTATGGCGTCGTGCATGTCGATGTCCTCGATCGCGAGCGCCGTCACGGCAAATCGAACTACGGCATTCTCGACCGCGGCCTGCGCGGTATTCTCGACCTTTATGGCGTCTGGTGGCTGCGCAAGCGCCGCAAGACCGTTCCAACGATTACGGAGATCAGTCATGGCTGATGCTATTACCAATTGGCTGCACTCGGTTTTCGTGGCCCAATTCGACGCCTGGATCCTGCTGGGCTTTTTTGCGCAGGGCTGTTTCACCATGCGTTTCGTCGTGCAGTGGATTGCCTCCGAACGGGCCAAGCGCAGCGTCGTCCCGGTCACCTTCTGGTTCTTCTCACTCTTTGGCGGTGTGCTGCTTTTCGTCTACGCGGTCGTGCGCAAGGATCCGGTGTTCATTGCCGGTCAGGGCCTGGGGCTTATCGTCTATATTCGCAATCTCTGGCTGATCGCCAATGAGAAGAAGGCGATGACGCTGGACACGTGAGCAAGCGATGTTGATGACCTCTTCGGACCTCACTCCCGGCGGCGGCACAAAACTTCGCGCCAGCCATTATTTGCTGCTGGTTTTCATCTGCCTCATCTCCTTTGTCCCGGGTATCGCATCGATACCGCCGCTGGACCGCGATGAAGCGCGATAC
Source organism: Candidatus Phyllobacterium onerii (assembly GCF_028331445.1). Taxonomy (GTDB): domain Bacteria; phylum Pseudomonadota; class Alphaproteobacteria; order Rhizobiales; family Rhizobiaceae; genus Phyllobacterium; species Phyllobacterium onerii. The sequence continues at coordinate 333,036 of NZ_JAQMHX010000003.1, forward strand.
GTGCAGGCAACGCACCAGATGGCTGAGAGCGGCGACTATGTCGATATCCGCTTTCAGGACGCATCACGCTACAAGAAGCCGGTTGGCATTTACTGGCTGCAGAGCGCTGCGCTCAAGCTCACAGGTTACAATAACGATGCGCCGATATGGGTTTACCGGCTCGTCTCGGTGGCCGGCGCTACGATTGCTGTGCTCGGCACGGCTGCTCTGGGAGCATTCCTTTTTGGCCAAAGCGCCGGCCTTATGGCCGGTATCGCCCTTGCTGCGATCGTCATGCTTGGTTTCGAGGCGCGGGTGGCAAAGACCGACGCAACGGTGCTGGCGACGGTCGTCATCGCACAGGGTGCGCTCGCATCGATCTGGATGGCGAGCCGCAAGCAGGCTGCAGCAAAATGGGCACCAGCAGTGATTTTCTGGGTGGCAACGGCAGCCGGTGTTCTGATCAAAGGCCCGATCACTCCCTTTGTCAGTCTTTTGACCATGGGCTCTCTCAGCCTTTTCTACCGCGAGTGGCGATGGCTGAAACGCCTGAAGCCGTTAAGCGGCATCCTCATCCTGCTGGCAATCGTGCTGCCATGGCTCATCCTGATCACGCTGAAAAGCGGCGGTGCCTTCTTCAACGAATCCGTCAACAAGGATTTCCTGTCGAAGGTTGGCGATGCGCAGGAAAGTCACGGCGCGCCGCCGGGCTATTTCGCCCTGATCTTCGTCGTGTTCATCTGGCCATTTGGCGTGCTCGCTATTCGCGGCGGTCTGCAGGCGTTGAGCCGATTGCGCGAGGATCCGCGCCTTGCCTTCCTGATTGCCTGGTACATTCCATTCTGGCTGGTAACCGAGCTGATCCCGACGAAGTTGCCCCACTATATCCTTCCTGCTTACCCGGCCCTGCTGTTGATGATGGCTTGGGCCATCGACACCGGCGTCGCCGCCCAGCCCTATCGCGGCCGCTGGCAAATCTGGGTCGAGCGGCTGACGCTTCTTGGCCTTGCCGCTGCGACACTCGGCTTCATGGGCGCGGGGCTTGTCCTGCCCTACGTCATGACCGGATCATTCTCCCTTCCGGGGATCATTGCTTTCTTTACTGCAGCTGCCGCGGGTGTCTTTGCCAGCGGCCTAGTGTTGAATCACAATCTCAAGCGCGCGTTGCAAGCCTCTGCAACCTTTGCGATTATTACGCTCACGCTGCTTACATGGGGCGTCGTTCCGGCACTGACACCGATCTGGCTCAGCCCGGCCATTGCCAATGCCTTCAATGCCGCCAAGCCGTGCGACAACAGCGTACTGGCTTCCGCCAGTTATGCTGAGCCAAGCCTGGTCTTTCTTGCCGGTACGAAGACGGTCCTCACCGACGGTGCAGGGGCGGCCAAGCACCTCAGCAACGATCCGGCCTGTGCGATTTCAGCAGTCGATGAACGGGAACACGACGCCTTCATCAAGGCTCTGCCGCAGGGCGAGACGTCGGTTGCCGCAGTCGGTACTGTGAGCGGCATTAACTACAGCAAGGGCCGGAGGACGACCATAACGCTGTACAAGGCGGTGAAATAATCGACGACTCGCGACTAATGTCGAATTGACGGCGTCGCAAAGTTTATAGGAATATAGTCCTTTTTTAAAAGGACCCTATTCATGCATCAATCACCCACAGACAGCCCGGCCTACCACAAGCTGCTATGGCAGATAAGAGCCAACGATTCTCGCCTAAGAACTCCAAAACGCGGGTGTTCAGCGGCGCAAGCCAAGCAGGACCATCTACTCCTGCAACAGAAGCAGGATTTTCTCTACAAGCAGCTCGAGTTTTTGGACGAACTTGACCTCTTCCTCAAATTCGATCCAGATCAACCTCGCGTGCCTCCTGGAAATTCTGATGGCGGGCAATGGACGAACGGCCAAGGCGGGATTGATCCAATCACCGCGGGCGCCACATTGGCGCATAGTAGTTCCAGCCCGCAAAGCGGCTCATGGATTAAACGGACCGAGCAACTCGGACTGCAGATCGACCGTGAAACTCCACTGCGGGCCATTGTCAGAAACAATCCCGTTATCCGTTCTGCCACTGCTCTCCTCTCGTTCCTGAAAGCACCGGAACTCGAATACCCGCTAGCGGACGCGGTTGCGCAATACAACGCAATTGCAGCTGCTGATGATCCTTATGTCGTGCCAATCCTTTCTCTGCGCGCAAGGCAATTTAGCAAAGGCGATTCCGACACAAAAATCTGGGCGAGCGTTCGCAAGGCGGATATGGATACCGTCAGCAAGTTTTGCCCCAGATACTGGACGATACAAACTATAGCGGACAGCGTTGCATCTACGATGGGACCCATTGGGTCCTATGGAACACCGCAAAACTATGGAACTCAGTTTCACCTGCGTGCGGCAAATATGGTGAACGGCTTAGGCGACAGCACTCTGAAAGCAGAATTATTTCTTATGGCTCCACTGGCCGGCACTCCATCCGATTACTACCGGCAAGAAGTCGGGATCAGGGAAAAAGGATCACTCGGGCTCGATGTTCATGAGACAGTCAGGAACGATCTGACCTGCATCTACGATTTCAAGACGGGGATAAAAGAGCTTGATCTCGCACGGATGGGGGTTTTTGCCCATTCAACCGCGAAGACGTTTCCCAAAACGGAGGAGTTCTTTGTCATACAGATCAAGCCAAGTGCCGGTTCCATCAGGAGATAGTCAATGACCACTATTAAAGACGTACGTGATGCAATGCGCCCGCTCATTGAGCGGCGGAACGACCTGATCTCGACAGGACGATTTGTCTTCATTAAACCCGTTCAGCATTTGCTGCGCGGTTTCTATATTGGAAGCTCGATGGATCCGACTGTCTTCGTTCCGAAAATTTCAGTGCAATTGCTTGCCCCTAAAACGGAAATCAGAGCTCTTGGCTGGGGCATGCGGTTTAGGCAAGCCAACTATGGCGAGTACATCAGGAAGTCCGGGTGGACTATGAACAAGCCAGACATAATCGCGCAAATGCTGGACATAATCGAGGGCGCTCTGCCGGAGCTCTATGCCATCGCAAGTCTGGATGATTATTTTGCCTTTCTCTCTGCCATGACGGTGCCAGAGGTCAGCTCGACCACGATTGAACTTTTCGAGGTATTGATACCAGCCATGAAAGGGGAATTTGATATTGCACTGAGCTTTTTGCAGAAAAATAGGTCGGTAGCTGAGCATGTGGATCGGCTTTCGCCGGAGTTCTATCCAGCGCTCTTGGCTGGAGATCGAGCTGAAATTGCCCGAATTCTCCACGAATGGGAGGCAATCTCCGTCAAAACCCATAAGATCGAAAAAATCTGGGAGCGAACGCCATTTCCATTGGAATTGCAGGACGGCTAGCTAGTCAGCGACAAAGGGCAACTGGCCTGAAGCCAATCCGTAGTCGATTCTCGCTCGTCGTCATGCAAACCATGACCTCTGAATTTCCGTCAGGTATTGGCGCTCTTCCCCACCAGCGGTCGTCCGACAGAGTGGTATTCCAGGCCAGAGCCTTCGAGGTCTTGCACGTTGAAGACATTGCGCAGATCGAACAGAAGTTTGCCGCTCATAAGCGTAGAAACCCGCTTGAGGTCGAGCGCACGGTAGGCATTCCATTCAGTCAGTAATAGTGTGATCCCTGCCCCGTCGACAGCTTCGTAGGCAGACTTGCACCAGGTGACATCGTGCAGGACTGACTCTGCTGCCTCGCGTGCTTCAGGATCGTGCGCTCGCACGCTCAAACCAGCCTTCTGCAGGGCCGGAATAATGTCGAGTGCCGGCGACTCGCGAATGTCGTCCGTGTTGGGCTTGAAGGCAATGCCAAGCACGGCAACGGATTTCGCTCCCGTGCGCCGCGCTGCTTCGATCACCCGCTCGGCCATGGAACGCTTCCGCTGTTCATTGACACTGACGACCTGCTCGATAAGAGTTTGAGGCGCATCCATCTTGCGTCCGGTCGCCGCATAGGCGCGTGTATCCTTCGGGAAACACGACCCGCCAAATCCCGGCCCCGCATGCAGGAACTTCGAACCTATGCGGTTGTCCATGCCGATGGCCCGCGCCACGTCCTGTACATTCCCTCCGGCCTTTTCGCACAGGTCAGCCACCTCGTTGATGAAGGTGACCTTCATGGCCAGGAAGGCGTTGGCCGCATATTTGATAATCTCGGCATTTTCCAGTGTCGTGACGATCATCGGCGTTTCACGCAGATAGAGCGGACGATAGACGCGCTTCATAGCCGCTGCGCCGGCATCATCATGAACGCCGACGACGACGCGGTCTGGCCGCAGGAAATCTTCGACGGCCGAGCCTTCGCGCAGGAACTCCGGATTGGAGACCATGGAGAACGGCACGTCGGGCCGTGCCTTGGCGATGCGCGCCCGCACATCGGCGTTGGTGCCCACGACCACAGTCGATTTGATGACGATGACAGCGTTCGGCTTCATTGCCGCGGCGATTTCATCGGCAGCCGCGTGGATATATTGCAGGTCGGCTTCACCATCGCCGCGCCGCGAGGGCGTCCCGACCGCAACGAAGATAACGTCGGCATCGGCAACGGTCTCGGCGAGTTCAGTCGTGAATGTCAGGCGGCCGTCGCGCGCATTGCGTACCAGCAGTTCATCGAGGCCGGGTTCGTAGATCGTAACCTCGCCAGCCTGCAACCGGTCGATAATCGCCGGGTTTTTATCAACACAGGTCACCTGAAAGCCGAATTCGGCAAAGCAGACACCCGACACCAGACCGACATACCCGGTCCCGATCATCGCAATCTTCATTGAACGGTCCAATCCTTATCTGTTCTTGGCGAGACGTTTCGCATTAGGATCACGACCCTTGCCCCGCCCTGCCAATTTCAAGGTTGCTTTGAGGTGCTTTACTTGCGTGACGGTCCCTTGCGTTCAGCTGAGGCAGCCCAAAGATTGACGTTCGCATCGGTTGCATAGCTATCGATCTCGGCAAGCTCGGCATCTGTAAATGCAAGATTTTCGAGCGACTTGACGCAATCGATCACCTGCTGTGGCTTGCTGGCGCCGATCAGCGCGGTGGTGATGCGACCCTTCCTGAGCACCCACGCGATTGCCATTTGCGCGAGTGTCTGGCCGCGTTTTGATGCGATCTCATTGAGTGCACGAATGTTGTCGATGTTGCGCTCGTTGAGGAAATCCGGATTGAGCGACTTGCCCTGTGCCGCACGGCTCTCTTCGGGTACACCTTTGAGATATTTGTCGGTCAGCATTCCTTGCGCCAAGGGCGAGAATACGATGGAACCGATGCCGAGATCTTCCAGCGCGTCGATCAATCCGTCTTCCTCGATCCAGCGATTGATCATTGAATAACTTGGCTGATGGATGAGACATGGCGTGCCAAGCTCTTCGAGAATAGCTGCCGCCTCGCGCGTGCGGTGGGAGTTGTAGGACGAAATGCCGATATATTGAGCCCGGCCGGACCGCACAATCTGATCCAGCGCCATCATTGTCTCTTCGAGCGGCGTATCGGGATCAAAACGGTGCGAATAGAAAATATCGACATAGTCGAGACCCAGCCGCTTCAAGCTCTGATCGCAGCTGGCGATAACGTATTTGCGGCTGCCCCATTCGCCATAAGGCCCGGGCCACATGTTGTAGCCCGCCTTGGACGAAATGATCAACTCATCGCGATAACCCTTGAAGTCATTGCGTAAAATGTCGCCGAATGCTTCTTCGGCAGAACCCGGAGGCGGACCATAATTGTTGGCAAGATCGAAATGCGTGATGCCGAGGTCAAAGGCCTGACGGCAGATCGCCTGTTTGACGTTGTGCGGGGTATCGTTGCCGAAATTGTGCCAGAGCCCAAGGGAAATGGCCGGCAACTTGAGTCCACTCCTGCCGCAACGGTTGTATTTCATGGTGTCGTAGCGCTTGGAGTCCGGTGTCCAGCTCATGGTATTCGTCCTGCTCTTGTCCATACATTATTGACGCGGGAGGCGACTCCACGCGCGGCAGACTATGACCCATACGCATGGTGATGTCATGACATGAATTGGCTCGTGGTGTCGCAGATCGCCCGACGAAGAGCGTTGCTATTTGCCATAGTAAGGGATGGCGCGCCTTACCCCTTGATGACTTGGCCTTCATTGTCAAACCGGTAGGTCCGACCGGCATCCGGAGTGGCATAGAGCACGCCATCCACATCGTAATTGTGCTCGCCGAAGAGACGAACCGTCAGCGGGCCGAAATCCGTCTGGAGGTAGATAATCGTATCGGCACCGAGATGTTCGACATGGATCACAGAGCCTTTCCATTCGCCGGATGTCTTGCTGACCTGAATGTGCTCTGGACGGATGCCGATGGTTTTCGCACCGCTCAGGCCGAGCTTTGTGGCGTCGACCAGGTTCATCTGCGGCGACCCAATAAAACCGGCAACAAAGACTGTCTGAGGGGAATTATAGAGCTCCATCGGTGAGCCGACTTGCTCGATCCTGCCCTGGTTCAGCACTACGATCTTGTCGGCAAGTGTCATGGCCTCGACCTGATCATGTGTCACGTAGATCATGGTCGCCTTGAGTTGCCGGTGCAGACGCGCGATCTCGATACGCGTATTGACGCGTAGCGCAGCATCGAGGTTCGACAGCGGCTCGTCGAAAAGGAACAGTTGTGGCTCGCGCACAATGGCACGGCCAATCGCGACGCGCTGGCGTTGGCCACCGGACAGTTCTGCCGGGCGGCGTTCGAGATAAGCATCGAGCGACAGCATGTTTGAGGCGATCCCGATGCGCTCCTTGATTTCGTCGGCTGGCTTACCTGCCTGCTTCAAGCCGAGGCCCATATTGTCGCGAACGGAGAGGTGCGGATAGAGCGCATAAGTTTGGAACACCATGGCAATGCCGCGTTTCGCGGGCGGCGTATTGTTGACCTTCTTGCCATCGATCAGGATGTCGCCCGATGTCGCATCCTCGAGTCCCGCGATCACCCGCAGCAATGTGGATTTGCCGCAACCGGACGGCCCGACAAAAATCACGAACTCGCCATCCTTGACCTCAAGGTCGATGCCTTTAAGCACATCGACCTGACCGAAGGACTTACGGATATTTTCAATCTTCAAAGAACCCAATGTCTTGTTCCCGTTTCTTGATTCAAATTCATAGATTAACTGGTTGACCCGTCCGCACGCTTTCATCTGCTGCCAGGCACACGCTGAGCGAACGCACGGCATCCTGCATGTGGCGGTCGAGGTCGAGATCTTCGCGGATAGCCTTGAGGACAAACGCCTGCTCCAGATCGCAGAGTTCCTGATGTCCAGGTTCGCCAGCCATGCTCAAGAGCTCGTCGGGCTTGGCGAAGCGGCCATCCGGTCCAATCTTTGCCGAGTGCAGACGAATAGTCGAAGTTTTGGTATGTGAATCGATGTCATCCGACTTTGCGTTCTGGTCCATGACGATGGAAACGCAACCATTCGGCGAAATCACATCTTTGACGAAAAAGGCCGTCTCGGACATCATCGGGCCCCATCCGGCCTCATACCAGCCGACGGTCTTGTCATCGAACAACACTTGCAGGTGTCCGTAGTTGTACATGTCCGGATCGATCTCATCGGTGAGACGCACGCCCATGCCGCGAACCTGAACCGGCTTGGCGTCGGTGATCTGCAGCATCACATCGAGATAATGCACACCGCAATCGACGATGGGCGACGTGGTTTTCATCAGCGATTTGTGCGTTTCCCAGGTTGCCCCACTCGACTGCTGATTGAGGTTCATGCGGAAAACGTAAGGACCGCCTAGCTTGCGGGCCTCTTCGATCAGCCGCATCCAGGACGGATGGTGGCGCAGGATGTAGCCTATCACGAGCTTGCGCCCATGTTTCCTGGCGGCAGTGACGACCCGCTCCGCATCGACCACCGTCGTAGCCAGCGGCTTTTCGACGAAGACATCCGCGCCCGCTTCCATGGCCGCAACTGCATAGTCTGCATGGCTGTCGGAATATGTGTTGATGGAAACGAGGTCAGGCTTCAACTCGGCGAGTGCCTTGTCGAAGGAGGGATGGATCGCGTAAGCGCCAAGCTCTTCCGGCAGGGGCACGACGGAGCGATTGACCAGCCCGACGATCTCGAAACCCGGATTGTGGTGATAGGCGAGCGCATGGCTGCGGCCCATATTGCCGAGCCCCGCCACGAGAACCCGCACCGGCTTTTGAGCCATCATTTGACCGCTCCCGAAGTGATGCCGCGGATCAACTGCCGCGAGAAGATGAGATAGAGAACGAGGACCGGGACAATCGCCAGCGTCAGCGCCGCCAGCACCGCATTCCAGTTGGTCACGAACTGACCAATAAACACCTGGCTACCGAGCGTCACGGTCTTGGTGGCGTCACTCGGCGCAAGAATGAGCGGGAACCACAGATCGTTCCAGATCGGTATCATTGTGAAGACGGCGACGGTCGCCATCGCCGGCCGCACGAGCGGCAGCACTAGGCGGAAGAAGATCGAATATTCCGACAGGCCGTCAATGCGCCCGGCATTCTTCAAATCGTCCGATACGGTCTGCATGAATTCGGTGAGAATGAAGACCGCGAGCGGCAGACCCTGCGCGGTGTAAACAAGGATTAGTGCGGTGAGCGTGTTGACCAATCCCGCAGCAACCATGCCCTGCAAGATGGCCACTGTTCCCAGGCGGATCGGAATCATGATGCCGAGCGCGAGGTAAAGTCCCATCAGCGTGTTGCCGCGGAAGCGATATTCCGACAGCGCAAAGGCGGCCATTGCTCCGAACAGCAGAACGAAGAAGATCGAGACACCCGTGACGATGAAGCTGTTCTGGAAATAAAGGACGAAATCCCCCTGTCCGAGAACGGTCTGATAGCCGATGAGGCTAAATGTCGATGGTGTTGGCAGACCCAGTGGATCACGGAAGATCGAGCTCCGGTCCTTGAAGGAATTGATGACGGTCAGGAACACCGGAAACAATGCGATCAGCGTATAGATGATGAGCGCCAGATGGACGAGACCGGTGCGGACGGGCGATGCTGTTGGCTTTGCCATGGATCGCTGCTCCTAGAACTGGTAGCGGCGCATACGCCGCTGGATGGCGAAAAGGTAGAGGCAGACGCCTGACAGGATGATGAGGAACATCACCGTCGCGATCGTCGCGCCCATGGATTTGTCGCCAATCTGCAACTGGAAACCGAAGAAGGTTCGGTAGAGTAAGGTACCGAGAATATCCGTCGCGCCGTCCGGTCCGGCGAGCGCGCCCTGCACGGTATAAACCAGATCGAACGCATTGAAATTGCCGACGAAAGTCAGAATGGAGATAATGCCGATGGAGGGCAGGATCAGCGGCAGCTTGATCTTCCAGAACTGGCTCCATCCAGTCACGCCATCGCATTCGGCCGCTTCAAGAACTTCTTCGGGAATGTTGAGCATCGCCGCATAGATCAGCATCATCGGGATGCCGACATATTGCCAGACCGAGATCAGCGAAACGGCGATCAGCGCACTGCCCGGCTTGCCGAGCCATGGCGAAAACAGAGATTTCAACCCGACCAGATCGAGCAGGAAAGGCGAAACGCCCCATATTGGTGACAGGATGAGCTTCCAGATAAAGCCGACGATCACGAAGGACAGAAGCGTCGGCAGGAACATCGCCGTGCGATAGAAGGCACCAAAGCGCAGCTTCGGCACGGACAGCAGCGCGGCAAGCGCCACACCGATGGGGTTCTGCACCAGCATGTGGATCAGGAAGAAAACGAAGTTGTTGCGCAGCGCATTCCAGAAACTGGCAGCCCAACGCGGATCGCCGAAGAGCACCTGGAAATTGCCGAAGCCGACAAAGATGCTCTGGTTGTCTTTGACGTTGAACAGGGAAAGCCGCAGCGTTTCGATGAGCGGCAGGATCATCACAGCAGTATAGACGAGCAAGGCGGGCGCCAAAAACACAAGGATGTGCCAGCGCCGGCGGTGTCTGTCCTCAGCTCGATCGATCGATACTTCTGCGACTGTGCTCATTGAAAACTGAGACCCCTGCTTATGATTTTTGGTCGCATGGAAAGCGGCCTGCGACTGCCGTTTTTAGCAATGATAGCGCAACAGCGTGCCTTGCGCCCGGATAAAGAAATAGCCGGGACGATCACAAGAACGTCCCGGCCATCAATCACTTACTTGGCAGGCTTGTACCAGCTGTCGAGACCATCCTGCAGCTTCTTGGCTGCAGCTTCCGGCGTGTCGGTGCCGTTGATGACGTTAGCCGATTCAACCCAGGTTTCGTTCTCGAGGTTTGGCGTGCCGCGCGACAGGATCTGATAGGTCGAGCGGATCGTCGGCTTGCACTTCTCGCGCCATGAAACGAATTCCTGCGCCAGTGGATCCTGCATCTTCACCGGCGTTGAGTTCAGGCTGAAGAAGCCTGGCAGCGCGTTGGCGTAGATCTCTGCAAATTCCGGCGAAGCAACCCAGTCCAGGAACTTCTTGGCTTCTTCTGCGTGGCCGCTTTTGGCGTTGAGACCGACGCCGATGTCGTTGTGGTCGGAAATGTAGCAGGCGTCACCGGCATTCTTCACAGGCGGCGGGAATGCTCCCATCTTGAACTGGGCTTGTGTATTGAACAGACCGATTTCCCATGAACCGGCTGGATAAATCGCAGCACGTCCGAGAGTAAACAGATTTTGGCTGTCCGGATAGGTCTGGGCTTCGAAACCATCGCCGAGATAATCCTTCCACTTGAGAAGAACCTTATAGGGCTCGACCCAATCAGCGTCGGTCAGCTTCTCTTCGCCCTTGATCAGCTTGGCGCGGCCTTCTTCGCCTTTCCAGTAGGTCGGTCCGATATTCTGGTAACCCATAGTCGCGGCTTCCCAGAGATCCTTTGTACCCATGGCCATCGGAATATAGGTGCCGTCAGCCTTGATCTTGTCAAGCGCGGCGAAAAACTCGGCTTCCGTGGTAGGAATAGCAATACCAAGCTTGTCGAATGCATCCTTGTTGTAGATGAAGCCGTGGATAACCGAAGCCATCGGTACGCAGAACGTGTCCTTGCCATCGTCGGTCGTCCAGGCAGACTTTGCTACGTCCGAGAAGTTCTTCATTCCCGGAAGATCGTTCAGGCTCGCCAGATTGCCGCGCTTGAACTGCTCCAGAGATTTGTCGAAAGGACGGCACGTAATGATGTCGCCAGCACTGCCCGCATCGAAGCGTGCACCAAGCGCAGCATCATATTCCGTCGGAGGCGTCGGAGCGAACTTAACCTTGATGCCGGGGTTTTTGGCCTCGAAAGCTGGAATGAGCTTTTCCTGCCACACGGCCAGATCGTCGGTACGCCAGCTTTCCAGCGTCAGCGTGGTATCGGCGGCATGGGCAAAACCGGCCGTAGCCAGAATGCTTGTCGCCATAAGCAATGTTTTTAAAGTCGTGCTTCCCATTTTAGTCTCCTGTTGCACCCTTTTGAGCAGTGCCGTTAATGAGAGCCCGGGTTCCTAGCGGGAACCATGACTCTCTTTGAGTTCCGAAAGCGCCGGGCGAAGCCTCTGTTGATTGCTTTCGAGAAGTTTTGATGCATTTTCAGCGCTCGTTGCTCCAGCAGCGAGCAGGATCGCCGACTTGACCGAGCCACCACTGGCTTCGAGCAACTTTGCTGCGTCGCTCATATCGCAAGCGCTGATCGCCGATACGATGCGCGCTGCTCGCTCGCGCAGTTTGATATTGTCCGCGACGAGATTGACCATGTAGCCGTCATGCACGTGTCCAAGCCGGATGGCCATCAAAGTGGACAAGAGATTGAGTGCGATTTTCTGCGCGGTGCCCGCCCCCATTCGCGTTGAACCCGCCACCATTTCCGCCGGTGTTTCCAGCGCAATCGCTACGTCCGCCTTTTCAAACATCGGAACGTCGGGATTGTTGGCAATCGAAATGATCCTGAGACCGCGCTCCTTCGCTTCGTCAATTGCGGCGAGCGCATAGGGGGTTGTGCCGCTGGCGGAAATTGCGATCAAGCAATCGCCAGCTATCAACCCTGCCGCCGTAATGTCGCTCGCGGCTTGGCTTACGTCATCTTCGTAAGTGCCAGCTAACCGGTTGAGACTTGCGACACCGCCAGCAAACAGGATGACGACCCGGTCGGGAGCAATGCCGTAAGTACCGGGCAGTTCCAGCGCATCCGCCATGGCCATCAGGCCTGAACTGCCCGCGGCGGCGTAAGCAAGACGCCCACCCGATGCGAGCGTGTCGGCAGCGAGCAGGGAGGCCTTTGCAATGGAATCCGTGGCGCGCGAAACCGAAGCGGCAGCCTCAAGCTGTGCTTCGTGCAGCAACCGCAAAACATCTTCTGGCGACTTCTCGTCCAGTCCCAATGCGTTCTCGTTGCGCTGCTCGGTGCGGGTTAGTGCCACTGCTCACTCCTCGTTCCGATAATTAATGCCAAAAAAATACCACTTGTCCAGCAATTCCTTAAAAAATTTACGCGATGATTTAGGACAATAGATTTTTGTTTAATGATTTCAATTAGATTGAGAAAAACCCGTCGAGGCACAAATTAACGCTTGGCTATTGGTATTTTATTGGTATTCTGAATGCTGGAGGACGATTGAACGTGACTTATCTCCTTGGAATTGATGGTGGCGGCACAGGTTGCAGGGCGGCATTGGCTGATCTGAGCGGCAATGTTCTCGGCACTGGCAAGAGTGGTTCGGCCAATATCATGACCGACATGAATACAGCACGTCTGAACATTCTCGATGCAACTGAAGCAGCATTCAAAATGGCTGGAAACGACGCTGGCCAGAGCAAAACGGTCTTCGCGGTCCTCGGCCTCGCCGGCGCCAATGTGGGCGGTAACGGTGCAAAGCTGGAAGCTATGCTGCCGTTTCAAAAATCGCTTGTTTATTCGGATGGCGTGATCGCGCTCCAGGGGGCACTTGGCGATCATGATGGCACTGTGGTGATCCTCGGCACCGGTTCCGCCTATGTTACCCGGCTCGGCAATGACATTCGATTTGCTGGCGGCTGGGGCTTCAAGGTTAGCGATCTCGGCGGGGGTGCAAGGCTTGGCCGGGACCTGCTCGAAGAAACATTGCTCGCCTATGACAAGTTTCATATGAGCTCGCCGATGACGGCGGCAGTTATGGAACGGTTCGGAGGCAACCCGCATCGGATCGTCCAATTCGCGCATTCCGCGACGCCGAGTGATTTCGGCACGTTTGCGCCAACTGTCTTCGAGTATGCTTCGAAAGATGACGCAGTCGCCGTTGCTCTTTTGGACAAGACCATTGGCCAAATCGAGGAAGGGCTCGACGCCATCATGTCTCCAGCCCCAATGCGTCTTTCTCTATTGGGTGGTCTTGGTGCTTTTTATGGTCCGCGCCTTTCACCTCGCTATCGGGCAATGCTGCAAGCACCCCTGAATGACGCTCTGACAGGCGCCGTCCAGCTGGCAGCACGCAATTTCGCTTCGTCATCGGCGGAGGCGAGAGCCCTTTCTGGCCATATTGACCTATTCTGACGGAGGCATGTTGTGACAAGATCAAGCAAAGACAGGAAGACCCGCACCCTTCGTGCGGGCGAGTGGCTTTGCGCAGGGATTGGTGCAACAGGGCCCGTCCCTTCGGGTTTCCAGCTGGCGGCCAACCACGTTGTCAGGCGGCTTCGTCCGATGAACCACATCGGCCTCGCCACCTTCCGCGTGGATTGTCTCGCCAGCCGCGAAACAGAATACGGCCAATATGGCCGGAAAGGGCTCTAGTCATGGGTGATGGTTTGATCGATATTCTGCCTTCGCTCAACGAAAGTTCAGCCATCGGTGGTCCGCTATACGTGAAATTGCAGCGGCTGATCGAAAACGCCGTTCGTGAAGGAAAACTTCTACCTGGAGACGCACTGCCTCCGGAGCGAGAGCTCGCTGCAATGGCGGAGATCTCGCGTGTGACTGTACGCAAAGCCGTCCAGGGTCTCGTCAATGATGGCCTGCTCGTCCAGCGGCATGGTTCGGGCACATTTGTTGCGCCGCGTTCCGCACGCGTCGAGCAATCCTTGTCGCACCTCACATCCTTTACTGAAGATATGGCGCGGCGCGGGATGATCGTCCGCTCGACATGGCTCGACCGCGGCGTCTATGCGCCCTCTCCCGAAGAAATGGTGACGCTCGGCCTGTCATCCGGCGAAAAGGTGGCGCGGATCAGCCGATTGCGCGTGGCCAACGACACGCCCATGGCGATCGAGCGTGCCGCCCTGTCCATTCATGTGCTGCCGAACCCGGAACTCGTCACTTTATCGCTTTATGCGGTACTGGCGGAGAGCGGCAATCGTCCGGTCAGGGCAATACAGCGCATTTCTGCGGCCATATTGAAAGAGAATGATGCTAAACTGCTCCAGGTTCCGGCGGGTTCCGCCAGCCTGAATATCGAGCGGATATCCTACCTCGAATCCGGGAAGGTGATCGAGTTTACCCGATCGATCTACCGTGCCGACGCCTATGAATTTGTCGCCGAACTGAAGCTCGGCGAGTCTTCGGAAATTTCAGGAGCAGTGCTGTGAATACGAAACCGACCCTCATGCGGGAAGAAATACTCTCAATTCCCGATGTGACAGCAAAGTTCCTTGACGCCTCCCGCGGAACGCTTGCTGCGGCTGGCGCGAAGTTGCGCGAAAAGAACCCGCCCTTCCTTGCGTCGATCGCTCGAGGATCATCGGATCATGTCAGTGCCTTCCTGAAATATTCGAGCGAACTCACCGCCGGTATTCCCGTTGCTTCGCTCGGGCCCTCTGTCGCCTCGATCTATGGCGTAAAGCTCAAACTTGGCTCTGCTGCGACGCTATCCATCTCACAGTCTGGCAAGAGCCCAGACATTGTCAGCATGACAAACGCAGCCCGTGAAAGCGGGGCATTGACCATCGCCATCACCAATGTCATCGAGTCTGACCTCGCGCATGCCAGCGATTTTGCTATCGATATCCTTGCAGGGCCGGAGCGCAGCGTCGCCGCCACAAAGTCGTTCATCAGCTCGGCGGTTGCCGGTCTCGCACTGATCGGCCATTGGACCGAAGACACCAAGTTGCTTGCTGCAATCGATGATCTTCCAGCCGCGCTCGCCAAGGCCGTCGCTTGTGACTGGTCAGCCTTCGCAGGCGCAGTGACCGACGAAAACTCGCTGTTCGTTCTTGGACGCGGACCATCTCTGGCAATCGCCAACGAAATGGCGCTGAAATTCAAGGAAACAAGTGCGGTTCATGCTGAAGCCTTCAGTGCTGCAGAGGTCATGCACGGACCAAAGGCCATTGTCGGCGAGGGCTTTCCGATTCTCGTGCTTGCGGCACGCGACGCAGCCGAAGATTCCCTTGTGGACGCCGCCAATCGTCTGGCCGACCAAGGCGCTGCGGTGTTCCTCACATCGTCCAAACCATCCCATGCTACAGCCCTGCCCTTCGTCGCGACATCGCACCCGCTGACTGATCCACTGGCCCTGCTCGTTTCGTTCTATGCTTTCGTGGAAAGCTTTGCCCGCAGCCGTGGGTTAAATCCGGATGAACCTCCGCACTTACGAAAAGTGACTGAAACCCTATGAGCACTATCTATGCCCTTACCGGCGCCGAGATATTCGACGGCGAAACCTGGCACACCGATTCAGGTCTGGTTGTCGATGGCGATGTGATCAAGAGTATCACGCCGTTGTCGAATTTGCCCGGTGACATTCGCCGGGTCGAATTGAAGGGCGGCAGGCTTGTACCGGGCTTCATCGATGTTCAGGTCAATGGGGGTGGTGGCGTACTCCTCAACGACGGTCCAAGCATCGAGGCAATCCGCACCATATGCGATGCGCATTTCGCCTTCGGCACGACTGCCTTGCTGCCAACGCTGATCACCGATACGCCGGAAATAACTGCGGCGGCTATCGCCGCAGGCAAGGCCGCGGCACAAGAGAAAGTGGCCGGATTTATCGGCTTGCATCTCGAGGGTCCGCATCTGTCTTTGACACACAAGGGCACGCACGACCCGAAGCTGATCCGGCCGATGGACGACGCTGATCTCCTTGCCATCATCGAAGCCGTGCAAGAATTGCCCGTTCTGCTGACGACAGTTGCACCGGAAACGGTATCGGCTGAAAAGATCCGGGCGATGGTCGATGCCGGGGTGATCGTCAGCCTCGGCCATAGCGGCGCATCCTACGAAGTGGCTTTGGCGGCCAAGGATGCGGGTGCAACCATGGTGACACACCTGTTCAATGCGATGAGCCAGCTCGGCCATCGCAGTCCCGGCGTGGTCGGCGCGGTGCTTGAATCAGGTGAACTGTCGGCGGGGCTGATCGCCGACGGCTTTCATGTCGACAAAGCCTCAATGGCGATCGCACTGCGTGCCAAGCAGGGTCCGGCGAAGATATTCCTCGTCACCGACGCAATGTCCACGATAGGCACCGATATTACATCGTTCACGCTGAACGGACGCAGGATCACACGTGCCGGCGGACGTTTGACACTGGACGACGGGACATTGGCGGGTGCTGATCTCGATATGATATCCGCAGTTCGTTTTGTGCATCGCGAACTCGGCTTGTCGCTCGATGAAGCCTTGCGCATGGCATCGCTCTACCCTGCCCAGAGTATTCGTATCGATCACCATTACGGGCGCCTTGCGCCGGGTTATATCGCCAATGTCGTGCATCTCGACGAGAAGCTCGATGTCAATCACGTCTGGATCGGTGGCGACTCGCACTACGCACGTTGACGGAACAGTTCGACTGGTCATACTAGAGCCTTCACCTTACTGGAGAATCGAGATGGCCAAGGACGCGCTGATCGTCGTCGATGTGCAGAATGACTTCTGTCCTGGCGGGGCGTTAGGAGTCGATGGGGGGCACGAGATTGTTCCGATCATCAACAAGCTCATGCAGCGTTTCGATCGCGTCGTCCTTACCCAGGACTGGCACACACCCGGGCACTCAAGTTTTGCATCGTCGCATCCCGGCAAGGCGCCGTTCGAAACAATCATGATGCCCTATGGAGAGCAGGTGCTCTGGCCCGATCATTGTATCCAGGGATCTTCAGGTGCGGACTTTCATCCGGATCTGGTTTGGACAAAAGCCGAGTTGGTGGTCCGCAAGGGTTTTCATCCGCATATCGACAGCTATTCGACTTTCTACGAAAACGACCGCAAGACCCCTACGGGACTTGCCGGCTATTTACACGAGCGCGGCATTACCAACGTGACCTTCGCAGGTCTCGCGACTGACTATTGCGTGGCATATTCGGCGTTGGACGCTATCGAGCACGGCTTTACTGCGGAGGTCCTGCTCGACGCATGTCGCGGGATCGATCTTGGCGGTTCGCTCGCTGCCATGACCGCAAAAATGCGCAAGGCCGGCGTTGTGCTTGTTTAACAGGGCCTCAAAGTGAACAGCTGAGCATTTTTCCACAGCCTTGAACCAAGGTATGAGCTTCCAGTCACAAAACTGTTGTTTCCCTGTCACATAATGGCGATACTGCCCTCAAGCGCGCACTTCAGACGACGCCTTATGTGTATGGGAGATTCACATGACTATTCGCGGCACTTCACTGAGCCTTGCTCTCGGCATTGTCCTCGCCTCATCCACCTCGTCTTTCGCCGTCACCGAGATCAGCTGGTGGCATGCGATGACTGGTGCCAACAACGAGGTCGTCAACACGCTTTCCAAGGAATTCAACGAAAGCCAAAGCGACTACAAAGTGGTTCCGGTGTTCAAGGGCACATATCCCGAAACGCTGAATGCCGGCATTGCCGCCTTCCGCGCCAAGCAGGCGCCAGACATCATTCAGGTGTTTGATGCGGGCACCGGCGTGATGATGGCCGCCGAGGGCGCGATCAAACCGGTCGCCGACATTCTTTCGATGGGCGGTGCCAAGTTCGACAAGAGCCTCTATTTGCCTGGAATTGTCGCCTATTATTCCAAGCCGGACGGCACGATGCTGTCTTTCCCGTATAACAGTTCCTCGCCGATCCTTTTCTATAACAAGGACATCTTCAAGAAGGCCGGGCTTGATGAAAACAAGCCGCCCAAGACATGGCCGGAAGTCTGGGACGCTGCGAAGAAGATCAAGACAAGCGGCGCAGCCAAATGCGGATATACCTCGGCCTGGCTGACCTGGATTCACACCGAAAACTTCGCCGCCTGGAACAACCTGCCTTGGGGTTCGAATGAAAACGGTATCGGCGGCGTCGATGTCGAGCTGAAGATCAATGCGCCAATCTATGTCAAGCATTTCCAGGAACTCGCCGATCTCGCAAAGGATGGTACTTTCCGTTACGGAGGTCGTACTTCCGAAGCCAAACCACTCTTCCTTTCCGGCGAATGCGGCATCTACAACGATTCATCGGGCGGTCTCGGCGACGTGATCAAATCGGGTATGAACTACGGAACAGGCCCGTTGCCCTATGACCCGGATGCCAAAGATGCGCCACAGAACACGATCCCCGGCGGCGCAAGCCTTTGGGTTTTTGCGGGCAAGAGCGACGAGCAGTACAAAGGTGTCGCAGCCTTCTTCAACTTCCTCTCCAAGACCGAGATTCAGGCACGCCTGCATCAGGTGTCGGGCTATTTGCCGGTAACGTTGGCCGCCTATGAGGAAACCAAGAAGTCCGGCTTCTACGATAAGAATCCCGGTCGCGAAACGCCGATCCAGCAGATGATGGGCAAGGCACCGACTGAGAATTCAAAGGGTGTTCGCCTCGTCAACCTGCCGCAGGTTCGCGACATCCAAAACGAAGAGTTCGAAAATATGCTTTCGGGCAAACAGACCGCCCAGCAGGCGCTGGATAACGCCGTCAAGCGTGGCAACGCTGCGATAAAGCAGGCAATCGGCCAGTAATCTTCATTTCATGACAGCCCGTCCGTAATTTTACGGACGGGCTATTTCAAAACGAGGCATTCATGGCATCGTCAACACGCGTCACTTTTCCGAACAAGTTTTTGCCCTATCTGCTGCTGGCACCGCAACTCGCCATCACCGCAATATTCTTCTATTGGCCCGCATCGCAGGCGATCTATCAGTCCGTCTTGCGCGAAGATCCGTTCGGGCTGTCTACACAATTTGTCGGTCTGGATAATTTCCGGCGCGTCCTCGGAGATCCGAACTATCTGAACTCGCTTCAAGTCACCGTTATATTCTCCGTAGCCACAGCGCTCATCGCGATGGCGCTTGCTCTTCTCTTAGCCGTCATGGCCGACAAGGTTATCCGCGGCAAAGGCATCTACAGAACGCTTTTGATCTGGCCCTATGCGGTCGCACCAGCCATCGCCGGCATGCTCTGGCTGTTCCTGTTCAATCCATCGATGGGAACGCTTGCGCATCTCGTCCGTTCGGCAGGCTATAATTGGGACCCGCTGCTCAATGGCGATCAAGCAATGGTGCTGATCGTCTCAGCCGCGGCGTGGAAGCAGATCAGCTACAATTTCCTGTTCTTCGTCGCTGGTCTGCAATCGATCCCCAAATCGCTGATCGAAGCGGCAGCGATTGATGGCGCGGGCGAAACCAAGCGCTTCTGGACCATCGTTTTTCCGCTACTGGCTCCAACGACCTTCTTTCTGCTGGTCGTCAACACGGTCTATGCCTTTTTCGACACGTTCGGCATCATCCACGCGGTCACGGGAGGCGGCCCCGGCAAAGCTACGGAGACGCTCGTCTACAAGGTCTACAATGACGGCTTCGTCAACCTCATCCTGGGTGACTCGGCCGCTCAGTCGGTGATCCTGATGATCATTGTTATCGGCTTGACGGCTATTCAGTTCCGCTATGTCGAGCGCAAAGTGCACTACGGCTGAGGAAAGCTCATGATCCAGAACAATCCTGTCGGCCGCCTGATCGCCCATGTGATATTGATCATCGGTATATTGATCGTGGCCTTCCCGATCTACTACACCTTCGTCGCCTCGACGCAAACGCTCCAGGAAATATTGCGCCCACCCCTATCATTGCTGCCAGGCGGACACTTCTGGGAGAACTATTCCGCAGCGCTCTTCGGCGGCGTAGGCCGTATCGGCGGTGTGGGCGTAGACCGACTCCTGTTCAACACGCTGGTCATGGCGCTGGGCATTGCCATCGGGAAGATCTGTATCTCGATCCTTTCTGCCTATGCGATCGTCTTCTTCCGTTTTCCCGGCCGCATGATCTTCTTTTGGCTCATTTTCATAACCCTGATGCTACCGGTCGAGGTTCGCATCCTGCCGACCTACAAGATCATGGTCGATCTCGGCCTCATCGACACCTATACGGGGTTGATCCTGCCGCTCATGGCGTCTGCAACGGCCACGCTACTATTCCGGCAGTTCTTCATGACCATCCCCGGCGAACTTGTCGAAGCTGCCCGCGTCGATGGCGCAGGACCATGGCGATTCTTCAAGGATATCCTGCTGCCGCTATCCAAGACCAACATCGCGGCCTTGTTCGTGATCCTCTTCATCTATGGCTGGACGCAGTATCTCTGGCCACTTCTGATGACGAACCGCAACGAGATGTCGACCATCGTCATTGGTCTACGCAAGATGATATCCTTCGCCGATGCCGATACCGAATGGCACTTGGTGATGGTGACCTGCATTCTCGCCATACTGCCCCCAATCCTCGTTGTTGTTCTCATGCAACGCTGGTTCGTGCGCGGTTTGGTCGAAACGGAGAAATGATACTGATATGGCAAATGTAGAATTGACCAATGTTCGCAAGGTCTATGGTAGCTCCGTCGAAGCGGTCAAAGGCATCAACATTGCCATCGAAGATGGCGCCCTGTGCGTGCTGGTCGGTCCATCCGGCTGCGGAAAGTCCACCTTGCTGCGTATGATCGCGGGTCTGGAGTCTATCACCGACGGCACAGTCAAAATCGACAACAAGGTGGTCAATGAACTCGGACCTGCCGAGCGGGACATCGCAATGGTATTCCAGAACTATGCGCTCTACCCGCATATGAAGGTCTACGACAACATGGCCTATGGCCTGCGCAATCGGGGTATGCCAAAGGATCAGATCGACAAACGTGTAAAAGACGCAGCTCAAATCCTTGAATTGACTCAGCTTTTGGAACGTCGTCCAAAAGAACTTTCAGGCGGTCAGCGTCAGCGCGTCGCTATGGGCCGTGCCATTGTCCGCAGCCCGAAAGTATTTCTTTTCGATGAGCCGCTTTCCAATCTCGATGCCAAGCTTCGCGGGCAAATGCGCGTCGAAATCAAGAACCTGCAGCGGCAGCTGGGCGTGACAAGCGTCTATGTTACCCATGACCAGCTTGAGGCTATGACGCTCGCGGATATCCTCGTCGTCATGAATGCCGGTTCGGTAGAACAGATCGGCGCACCGCTCGATATCTACGAGAAGCCAGCCAGCACCTTTGTCGCAAGCTTCATTGGCGCACCGCCCATGAACCTTGTGCCGGTCAAGGCCGACCATTCGGGACTGGTTCTGAAGGATGGCACACGCATCGGTGCAGAGGGGCTATCCATTCCATTGACGGGAGCCTTGATCGGCTTCCGTCCAGAAGATCTTGAGGTGTCCGCTGGCACCGATACGCATATCGGCGGACTGGCGCTTGATCTCAAGGTTCTGGGTGTAGAGCCGGTCGGCGCCGAAAGCTATGTGTATGGCATCATCGGCGGAGAAAGGGTTGTCGTGCGCGTTCCAGGGCGGTCAACATCGAACACCGATGATCAATTGCGCGTCATTATCCCGAAACAAAAACTGCATCTGTTCGGCGCGGACGGCAAGCGAATCTAGTCGATCGCCGCCCGCTGTTTCTTACACCTAGCATTGCGATGGCGTTCGCTTGCTGGCATTTACCAGCTTGGAACGGCTGCACCCTTGTACTTGTCGAGAATGAACTGCTTGACCGGATCCGAATGGTAAGACTCAATGAGTGTCTTCACCCAGGGCTTGTCCTTGTCAGCAGTACGGACAGCGATGAGATTGACGTACGGAGCTTTCTCGCCTTCTTTCAGAATCGTGCCGTTCATGGGGTCAAGTCCGGCCTCCAAAGCATAGTTTGTATTGATCGCCGCGGCATCGACGTCATCAATCGAACGCGGTAGCTGGGCGGCATCAAGTTCAACGAACTTGAAATTCTTCTTGTTCTCCGTGATGTCGGCGGGCGTGACCTTCAGGCCAGTACCGTCCTTCAGCTTGATCGCCCCCTTATCGGCGAGGATGAGCAGGGCACGGCCACCATTGGTCGGATCATTCGGAATCGCAATCGTAGCTCCGTCGGCTAACTCGTCGAAACTCTTCACTTTTTTAGAATAGACGCCCATCGGAAAATTCACGGTATAGGCGACATCGACGATGTCGAATTTACGATCGGTAATCTGATTGTCGAGGTAAGGCTTGTGCTGAAAGGAATTTGCATCGAGCTCGCCGTCGTTCAATGCCTGATTTGGAACAACGTAGTCCGAGAACTCGAGAATCTGGATATCGAGACCCTTGGGCTTGGCGACCTCCGCGACCTTTTCGAGAATTTGCGCATGCTCGCCCGGTGTAACCCCGATCTTGATCGTTTCAGCCAGCGCACTTGTCGCGCCGAAGATCGCCGCCAAGGCTGCTACACCCAGTATTTTCTTCAACATTTCATTCTCCTGCTTTTATAATAAATTCAACGGGGACGGCTGCGCTTGTCGAATTGCCGCGCCAATCGGTCACCGGCGCTCTGGACAAGTTGAACAAGTACGATCAACACCACAACGACGACGGCCATGACGTCAGGCATGAAGCGTTGATAGCCGTAGCGGATGCCAAGGTCGCCAAGGCCGCCGCCGCCAATCGCACCAACCATTGCCGCGTAACCGATCAAGCTGACGATCGTCAGGGTTAGTGCAGAGGTGATTCCGGGGCGCGCCTCTGCAAGCAGCACCTTGAAGACGATCTGCATCGGGCTTGCACCCATTGCGCGCGCTGCTTCCGTGAGACCAGGATCGACCTCACGAATTGCCGTTTCGACCAGACGAGCAACGAAGGGGATTGTCGCAATCGTCAACGGCACTATCGCAGCAGTGGTTCCTATGGATGTGCCGGCAACGAGCCGGGTGAACGGAATGATGGCAACGACCAGAATGATGAACGGCGTCGAACGTGTGGCATTGACGACGGCGCCAAGCACCTTGTTCACCCAAGGCGCCGCGAAAAGCTCGCCTCGCCCGCTCGTCGCCAGAAACACGCCGAGCGGAATGCCCAACAATGAACCAATTAGTCCGGCGACCGCGACCATATACAGCGTCTGGCCCGTGGCCTTGACGATGAGAGCGATGATATCAGCGGACATAGCCGACCACCTCCGATGATAGGCCGTGATTGGCAAGGAACTGCCGGGCCTCGGCAATTTTTGCTTCTTCGGAACGCAAGGAAACTACCAGCATGCCGAAAGGACGCCCCGCGATTTCATCGACTGCACCGGCCATGATATTGACCTCGATGCCAAGATCGCTTCCAAGCCGCGCCAACATCGGTTCCGTGGCATTTTCACCCTTGAATATGACACGAAGAATAGTCCGGGAGCCGGGCTCCGGTCGCTGCGACATCCGGCTAGTCAGGAACTCCGGCAAATGCATGCCTGCAAGACCACCGAGTAGGGCCTTGGTGGTTTCGTGCACATGCCCGGTAAACACATCGAATGTCGGGCCTTGTTCGACGATGCGGCCGCCATCGATCACGGCAATATGGTCGGCGATGGCCTTAACCACCTCCATCTCATGGGTGATCAGAAGCACGGTCAGTCCCAGTTCCTTGTTGATCTTCCGGAGCAGGGCAAGGATAGAGCGCGTGGTTTCTGGATCCAGCGCCGATGTCGCCTCATCGGACAGCAGCAGCTTTGGTTCGGTTGCCAAAGCGCGCGCGATGCCGATGCGCTGTTTTTGGCCGCCCGAAAGCTCGGAAGGATACCGGTCGCGCTTGTCGGAGAGGCCGACCAGATCAAGCAAGGGCGCCACGCGCTCTTCGATGTCTTGGCTGTCCATGCCGGCAATTTCCAGCGGCAGCGCAACATTCCCGAATGCAGTGCGCGAGGAAAGCAAATTGAAATGCTGGAAGATCATGCCGATCGAGCGGCGCACAGCGCGTAGATTTTTCTCGTCCAGTCCGGCGATATCCACGCCGTCAACGAGGATGCGGCCAGAACTCGGCTTTTCAAGCCCATTGACGAGCCGGATCAGCGTCGACTTGCCCGCTCCTGAACGGCCAATGATCCCGGTTACCGATCCACGGGGCACCACGAGGTCTATATCGTTCAGCGCTACCACTTCGGCGCCAGTTTTCCCCGCCGCAAAGCGTTTGGCAACGCCTTCGAAGACAACCATGGGATTGGCGGCCTCGGGCACAGCCGCTTCATTACCTGTTAGCACTTGCGGCGTAGTCGTTGCCGTATTTCTCAAAACTGCCATGTTCATTTGCGGAGCTCGCACGTCCGCCCTGTTACCTTTTTAGGGCGGTCTATACAGACCATCTTCGCGTTTCGATAGACCTTGACGACAGGCATCAACATTTTCAGCTCTGTTTGAGACATCTTGGGTGGCCGGAAGGCCTCGGCAGAGATGACGATACGCAATGTTGTCGCCCGACGACACGCAGCGGGTTTCATATTTGTATCAATTGCGGGAATGTCTTTCCAAAACGGCCGCATCGGTCAGCACATCGGCTCTGTACCGGGGAAAATTTCGACTCCGGGCGCTTGAAATTTGGCCGATAAGAGCTAATTCTAAAGAACTACTTACTTGACTGCGCAGCAAATCGAGTAGATTGAGCGACGGAATACATTTGAATAGAAAAAAGTTGTTTCAGAAATATTACTTTGAGATTTATCGTATAGATTGTTGATATACTCATATATGAAGAAAATTCACGTCTTTTCTCGCACTAATACCCTGTAGTCGCGAATTTTATCTTAACCAAAGCGCGACGCTAGGCCATAAAGACATTGGTAACTAATAGAAAAAATGCTAAGTATATTAACCAATGCCGAACGTAAAAAAACTAACATGGGTCAAAGATGAACTCACCTGCCTGAGGTCTGTGCGTGCAATTGTCCAATTTTCATACTTTTGACGCTATCCGATCGATGTTCGGTATGCGGGGTGCTATCAACCCGGCAGTGAAGCGTCGTGTCTATGCGGAGCAGATGGACGTTGCACTGAGGCTCGCGCCTTTTACGGTTCTGGTGGCAATGTGCGTTGTGTTTGTCGTCGCGTTCGTTTTCTGGGACCTCGGCCCCCGCCCCTATCTCGCCGGTGTGTCGATAATGGTCGCGCTCATGACTGCGGGCTCCCTTTTCGCCTGCTGGCAATGGTACACGGTGCCCAAGGTCAAGGAGCTTGGCTTTGATGCGATCAAATACCTGATCATCATATCCGCGCTTTACGGCATCTGCCTTGCCAGTATTCCCCTGATGCTGTTTCTCGACGCTGATCCCTACCATAGGCTCTTGATCGCATGCACAGCAGCAGGTCTCATGGCAACCGGCATCGGCGTGGCAGTGGTACCCCTGGCTGCGATCGCCTATTCGGGCACAATCATTACCGGTTCATTCTTCGCGCTTGCGTCGACCGGTGAAGATTTCTTTCTGTTCATCGCGATCCTGCTCGCCTTCTATGCGCTCTTCATTCTGTTCACCATCGTCCACATGAGCAATCTTATCGTTATGCGCACGCTGGACCAGATCAAGGTCGAGCAGCAGAAGGAGGTTATCAGCCTGTTGCTGTATGACTTCGAAGAAAACGCCAGCGACTGGATTTGGGAAACCGACGCCGACCTGAAGCTCCAGCATACATCGCCGCGTCTGGCGCAGATTGCCGCGAAAACGACCAAGGAGCTGCAAGGCATGCCTTTTGCGCAACTGTTCAAGATCGATCAGTCCCATGCTGAAGAGGCGGTCAAGGTTGGTTCGATCTGGCAGGCCATCGAGAACCGCACGACATTCCGCAACCATATCCTGCCCATCAACATCAAGGGGGAGACCCGTTGGTGGTCGCTCACCGGCAAGGCGATTTTCGACAACGCAGGCCAGTTTGTCGGCTACCGCGGCGTTGGCTCCGATGTGACCGCTGCAAAGCAGTCTGACGATCAACTGTCCTATCTTGCCCGCTACGATGTGCTGACCGATCTGCCAAACCGTACGCTGTTTACCGACCAGCTCTCGCAGGCCACCAAGGACCTCGAAAAAGGGCTGCGCAGTTTTGCTGTGTTCTGTATCGATCTTGATGAATTCAAGACGGTCAATGACAGTTTTGGTCACGGCATCGGCGACCAGTTGCTCAAACAGGTGGCCGACCGCCTGCGTGGCGCAGCACCCGCAACCTATGTCGTTGCCCGCCTTTCCGGCGATGAATTCGCCATCCTGGCGCGTGGCGCCGACCAGACTGCTGCCACCGAACTCGCCGAGCAGCTCGTTCAAAGCATTGCACAACCCTTCTGGATTGACGGTATCCAGATCAACATTCACATCAGCGTCGGCATAGCCATTGCGCCGACCGACAGTGTCAACGACATCATGCGCTGCGCCGATCTGGCGCTCTACCGGACCAAGAATGAGGGCCGCAACAGTTTCCGCTTCTACGAAGTGGAAATGGATGCGCGCATCGAAGCCAAACGTGCGCTCGCCATGGACCTGCGTGGCGCTCTGGCACGGGACGAGTTCATCCTTCATTTCCAGCCCATCATTTCGGCGCAGACACTCAAGACGGTCGGGTTCGAGACGCTGCTGCGCTGGAAGCATCCGGTGCATGGCTTCATCTCTCCGACTATCTTTATCCCGATCGCAGAAGAGACGGGCAATATCATTCCGCTCGGCGAATGGATCATCCAGGAAGCGTGCCGTATCGCCGTGTCGTGGCCGCAGGAAATCCACGTTGCAATCAATATCTCGGCGATCCAGTTCCGGCACTCCGACCTGGCGTCCATCGTCCGCGATGCCTTGACCAAGAACAAGCTCAAGCCCAATCGGCTGGAGCTGGAGATCACGGAATCCGTCTTCCTCGAGGCGAATGTCGCCGCGATTTCGTTGTTGCGCCAGTTTCGCGCCATGGGGGTGAGCATCGCGCTCGATGATTTTGGCACCGGCTATTCCAGCTTGAGTTACCTGCGCAAGATGCCGTTCGACAAAATCAAGATCGACCAGTCCTTCGTGCGCGACCTTCCGCACAACCGGGGCAGCCTTGCGATCATTCGTGCTGTGATGGGCCTTGGAGCCAGTATGGGCATGAAGATCACCGCCGAAGGCGTCGAGACCCGTGAGCAACTTGCCTGCCTGCAAAAGGAGGGCTGCGATCAGGTGCAGGGCTTCCTGTTCAGCCCGGCAGAACCCGTCGAGAAGACTTTCGAGCTGCTCGCCTTCGATCGTGACCGATACCAGGTTGCCAGCTAGAGCCTTTCATACTGAATAGAAGCGGTTCTCTCTCTTCAGGCACGTAAGGCTCGAACGGTTCGCTGAGATCACGCCTGCCGCTTGGCAGCATCCTGAATATTTACTGGCCGGTAGTTCGCGGACAAACGCGAATCCTTCGGCCAATATGGCAGGAACCCTTTGATCACTTCTCCCGGAATATCGAGCGGATTGTAGTGGTCGCGGTCGACGAACATCAATGACTGCTCGCCATGCCCGAGCAATCCTTGTGCGGCGCTGTGGATCTCATGCTGCAACGTCACGAATTTCCGATTGTGGCGCGCAATCTTGATGCGCACGGTGATCTGCTCGAATTCTTTCGACTCGCGACGGTAATCATGGGTGAATGACCGCGTGAGGATATAGAACCGCGTCGTTGCCAGGTCGAAATCGGGCATGCAGACGTTGAAGAACAATTCCCGTGCTTTGCCGACCCAGCGCACGTAGTTGGCGAAATAGACGTTTCCCACGGAATTCGTATCATCATATGTGGGGACGAGCTGCATGACGAACCACTCACCGTCGAATCCATGCGATGGCGAAACGTCGTCGCTTCCCGAGACGGTAGTAAGTGGTGTAGGCGACATCATCCGGATAGGTTGATCGACGATCTCAACGGGAATGGCTTTCGAGGCCGGTCCGAACAGTTCGATGAGAACTGGCAAAGCGCCTATCAGACCGATGAAAGGAGAGATGAACAGGAATCCTGGCACCGGCTGGATATAGCCGATGATGAATATCAGCGACGAGCCGCAACCGATCATAAAGCTGAGCACCGGATCGAACTTTGGCTTCGCGCCGAGCGCCTCGCATACCAAGTTCGCCGACGCACTGACGAACAGGGTTGCGAACGGCATCATGAAATACATCAGCGAAAAATTCGCGGGCACCGCCGTGAAGGCAATCCAGGCAGCGCCAAACAACAGCCAAAGCGGCGATGAAGCGACGCCGTCCGGGATGAGAGCAAGCAAGGGGCTGTTGCTGCGCAGATTTTTGCCCTTCAGGAACCAGGATGTTGCGCAATAAAAGCTGTCCACGGTTGAAGCCAGGGCAATGACAGTCCAGATGACAAAGGCAACCGCCAGATATGGCTGGCCATTTTCCGCAGCAAGAACCGTAGCTGCCGAGACGGATCCCTGGGCGCTTGGAAGGCCATCGATAGACAGAATGCTGCCGATCGGGCCGACTGCCGAAGCGGTAAGCGCATTAAGGAACAAAAAGCCAAAGAACATCAGCGCGCCGACACCATAGGCCATGCCAACATCGCCACCTTCGCGTTTGATGGTAACCGCCCGCTGCCAATGCTGAATATCGAGCCACGGTCCAAGCAGGAAACCGATCAGCGTTGGCATGATCAGACCGTAGAAACGGCTATCGAACTTTTCTAACGGCACACCCGGATAGTCTGATGTCTGCCGCAGTCCGATGAGCAGGACAATGCCTGCGGCCACACCGACGACCGTATAGACGATATGCAACAGCTTGAGTTGCTGTAACGACAGTGCATGACCGATGGCACACGCAAACAGCAACAACAGCGCAACGCCGAGCGCCGATCCCTCACCCACGATAGGCTGCCAGAGATAGGCGACAAACCCGAAGATCGTCACAACCAGCGCGGCCATCTGAAACAGCAGAAACACGCCGGCGTAGCGGCCTTCAATATCTTTGATGATCTGATCGGGCGGCCGCTTGGTCCGCCCGAGAATAAATCCAAACAGCCAGAGCCCGGCGACATTGGCTATGGCAAAACCAAAAAACCCCAGCCAACCATAGGTCAGAGTGACGTGGATGGAATAAAAGAAACCCAATCCCCACAGCCAGGATAAGCCTATTGTTGGCGCCCACAAAAGATTCCGCACGACCGTCATGACTATCCAGCTTTTCAAGAAACGCTGCTTTTACAGCACCCTACTTTAGTCGATGTTATTCGCGGAAATAAGTCAAATGTTCTGTTCTTAGACTGACGTCAAGAGTTTAGCGTTTCGATAGTGTTGCGGAAACTTGGCGGCAGATGGTGAGCAGATCATGAAACTTATCGGTGACGAATATACAACTCGTTCACCATTCTAGCGTGCAAAGGTGTCCAAACCGTTGCATATCCGGCGACACGGGGACCGATCGTTTAAGGCGACATCTCGATCATTGGCGCAAGCTGTCCACCAATGCCGAAACATCCGCTCCGAGCGCCCTGTCCGCTTCCAGCTTGGGCGAAACTGCCCGAACGAAATCATAAGTTTGTCTCGTCCCCCTGCCGCAGCGAAGTTCCGGCCTCAGATCTATGGCCTGCGCCGCGGCCAGCATCTCGCAGGCAACCAGCTGTCGCCACAAATCGACAATCTCCGCACATTTTGCTACCGCGAGCGGCGTCTGCGTCGCGTGGTCCTCGACTCCTTCGGAAACGGCAAGGAAATCGAGCAACACTGGATTGGCCTTGTGACGAATGGCACCAACGATTGCGGCTACTGTCTTCTGCAAAGGTACAAAACCGGCAGACGCCCCGCCGACTGGGCTCAGATACCGCGGCAGGCCATGACGCCCAGAGGCCGTGATTTGTATGAAGCGTGCAGCACTGCCGAGTGCCGCTTGTGCGATGGCGAGACCAAGTGTTTCGAAAGCCAGCGCCAGCGACGGCGTATGGAAATTTCCCGTCGACAGTACTCGCGCTTCATTAATGATCACCAGCGGATTATCCGCGGCCGAATTGAGCTCAAGTTCGATCGCGTCTGTCGCGGCCCTCAGGGCATCGGCAAGTGCCCCTTGAATGGGCGCCGCGCAACGCAGGCTAAGTGGATCCTGAATCGCTGTCCTTGCTTCCAGCAATGACGAGTCTTCAAGCAATGCCAAAAGCTTTTCCGCCTCTTCCACCTGACCCGCAGCGGGGCGCGCAATCTGGATCGCAGGTGTCAGAATGTGTGGATTGCCGCCCAAAGCTTCGAAGCTCAGGGCGACCGCTCCACGCTGAAAATCCAGAAGCACAGCAGCGTCTGTCGCAACGAGTGCACCCCGTCCGACCGAAACCGCTGAGGCGTTGAGCAGCGACAACCCGTCTTTCGGGCCAAGCGCCGATGGTTCAAGGCCTGCCTTTTTCAAAGCCTGAGCAGATGGGTAGACCTTACCTTGATATTCTGCAGAACCTTCGCCGATCAGCGTCGATGCCATAGCCGCCAGGAGGACGAGATCACCAGCTCCTATGGAGCCAATGGATGGAATAACAGGATGAATCTGTTTATTGAGCAACGCCAGCAAATCATTGAAAACTGACGGAGAAATTCCGGATCCCCCGACAGCCAGCATTGAAAGCCGCGTGGCCATGACCGCGCGGGTAACATCGCGCTCCAGGGACGGGCCAACACCCATGCCGCGCCCGCGCACCAATTGCTGTTGGAATGCGCTGATGTCCTCGGTCACCGATGTTTTCAAATTAGCGCCAAGCCCAGTATTCAGACCGTAGATTTGCTGTCCGGATGCTGCAGCTCTGTCGAGGATCGCCCGCGCCTTTTCCAGCCTGCCGTACACATGGGGCTCGACTTCGATCGCCGCATTCCCACGGGCGATCGCTGCGATATCAGCGATTGTGGTGGTCGCTCCACTGAAGACGACAGGGCTCATGCAAAGCGCAGCCGCTGGCCGATATTGGAGGCTTTGGCTTTCTCCAGCAGGGCGTAACCAAGCGCAATATCGCTTAACGACAAGCCCCGATGCCAGAACAGGATTGTCTCATCTTCATTCTCACGGCCGGACTTGTGTCCGGCGACGATCTGGCCGAGCTCAGCATGCAACGTCTGCTCTGACAGTTTTCCCGCCTCCACATGCGCGCGCAGGGACCCAAATTTCCCGCCCTTGCATTGGCCCCAGTCATCGACGACGAGCTTGTCCATGATGTCGGTCAACGACAGCTCCACCGCGCTCATTGTTCCGTAAGGCACGACGAACGCGCCGGGCTTGATCCATTCCGTTTTCAACATCGATTGCGGCTCCGGCAGGCGCGACGCTTCAACGACGATGTCGGCACCTTCGACACAGGAGCGCCAATCATCGGTGACGATGATCCGCTTGCCAAGATCATGGGAGAGTTTCTCGGCAAAGGCGTTGCGGCTCTCGGGACGACGCGAATGCACGCGGATCTCGTCGAAATTGTAGAGATGATCAAGGAGCCTTACATTCCAATAGGCCGTGCCGCGCGCTCCGATATGGCCAAGGATCTTCGAATTCTTGCGCGCGAGATATTTTGCGCCGAGTGCAGTCACCGCGCCCGTGCGCATATCGGTGATGACCGTTGCGTCAAGGATAGCGCGCGGTGAACCGGTACGTGGATCGAACAGATTGAGCACACCGAATTCTGACGGGTAGTTCAGCTTGTAATTGTCGACAAAGTCCCCGACGATCTTTACGCCAGCCAGATTCAAAGGCGCAACATATCCCCGCAACACGTTGAAATGGCCATTGAAAGTTGCATCCGGTTCAAGGTGCACTCGCGGCTCAATGACGGTATCGCCATTGCCTTGCGCGGCAAGCGAGGTTTCGATTGCACCGAGAATTTCGGCATCCGTCAGCGCCAGCGCATCGATGTCGAGCGCATTCAGATAGTCGATGTAAATGGGTTTCATGTTGCTCATGCTGCATGTGCCGGGATTGTGATTCCGAGATTTTCGCGCAATGTGCGCCCGTCATACTCATTGCGAAAGAGGCCGCGGCGACGCAACTCAGGAACAACCAGGTCGATGAAATCCTGAAGCGCCCCCGGGAAATAGGCACCCATCACGTTGAAGCCATCCGCCGCTTTGCCATGGAACCGCTCCTCCAGTTCATCGACGATCTGCGCCGGTGTGCCGATCAATTGCCAATGGCCGCGCGCTCCGGCGAAATTGCGAGCCACCTGCCGGATAGACAGATTCTCGCGTCGCGCAAGATCGATGATCAGCTGCTGCCGGCTTTGAATGCCATCGGTAGCTGGCATTTCAGGCAACGGTCCTTCCAGCGGGTACTGCGACAGGTCCTTGATGCTGAGATAGCTGGCGAGCAACGCCACACCGACCTCGTCGGGAATGAGTTCCTGCAAGGCATCATATTTCGCCCGCGCTTCGCTTTCGGTTCGGCCGACGATGGGCGACACACCGGGCAGGATCTTCAGATCGTCCGGATTTCGGCCGAAGGCCGGCATGCGCGATTTCAAGTCAGCATAGTAGTTTTGAGCTTCCTGCAAGGTCTGGGCCGCCACAAACACCACATCCGCTGTACGCGCTGCGAGGTTTTTGCCCGCGTCCGAAGCACCGGCCTGCACCATCAACGGACGACCCTGCGGCGAACGCGGGCTGTCGAGAAGTCCGCTGACAGCGAAATGTGTGCCGTGATGATCGACGGGATGTAGTTTGGATCGGTCAGCGTAGCTTTTTCCGTCGACGACATAAGCGCCGGTATCGACACTGTCCCAGACCGCCCTTGCGGCTTGTTCAAATTCCTCGGCACGCTCATAGCGCTGCGCATGGGGCCGCAAGCCGCTTGAAACAAAATTCTCCGCCTCGAGTTCGCTCGCAGACGTGACGAGGTTCCAACCAGCCCGACCACCGCTCAACTGATCGATGGAGGCCAGTGTGCGCGCAAGGCAATAGGGCTCGTTGTAGGTCGTGGAGGCCGTAGCGACCAAGCCGATATGGGACGTATTGACCGCCAGCGCCGCGAGCAGGCTCAACGGCTCGAACATGGTCGAACGCGCAGCCTGGCTCGCGGTGTTGATGTTGCGCTCGCGGATCGCGGCAGCATCTTCAAAGAAAACCATGTCGAATTTGGCAGATTCTGCGAGGCGCGTCAGGGCTATGAAGTGATCGACATCCACACCGGCTTCGGCAACCGCGTCCGGATGCCGCCATGCCGCGATATGATGGCCGCCTGCCATAAGAAAGGCGCCAAGCTTCATCTGTGCTTTGCTCATGATGTTTGCTCCGCTGCTTGGCTGGCCGGATGGCGCGGACGTTGCATTCCAAGATGCTCGCGCAGCGTGTTGCCCTCATAGGAGTTGCGGAACAGGCCGCGCTTTCGAAGTTCCGGTATGACGTGATCAACAAAGGCGTCGATACCTTCCGGCGCCACCGGAGGAAGGACGGTGAAACCATCGACAATGCCTGACCACGCTCGCAACGCATCCGCCACATCGAGGGGCGTGCCTATGACCTCAAACCCACAAAGCCTTTCTCCATCGGGCGACAACGTATCCAGTCTGTCATGGAGTTGCTGTGCGTCAGATTTGGTAGCGCCGATGAACGGAATGACATTTGCAAGGATCCTCACCTCGGACCGTTTACGGCCGTGACGTTCGAGCCGCTGCGTGAAATCGGAGACAAGCGTCCTCGCCTTGTCCATCGACGCCGGATCAATGAAAACAAGTTCAGCCGACCGCGCGGCAATCTCGGCGGTATCAGCCGTTAGCACGTGCGAAACAACTGGTTTGCCTTGCGGCGAACGATTGACGTTGAGCGGACCACGCACGGTGAAATACTCACCTTTGTGATCGAGAAGGTGCATTTTCTCCGGCAGGAAAAAACGGCCTGAGGCCTTGTCATAAACAAAGGCGTCATCCTCCCAGCTGTCCCAAAGTCCGTGGACCACATCGAGATATTCCTGATCGCGCGCGGTTACGCCCGACGGAACCACGACATTCCACCCAGCCCTGCCCTTGCTGATCGTATCGAGCGAGGCAAAGCGGCGCGTGAGGTTGTAAGGTTCGTGCTGGATGGTTGCAGCGGTTGCGATCAGCCCGATCCGGCGGACGACAGTGGCAAGCGCCGCAACCAGCGTCGTCGGCTCAAAAGGCACGGCCTGCGGCGACAGATCGTTCAGGGGCCGCTGACCAAGCCGATCGGCAAAGAATGCGAAGTCCAACCCGCCTTCTTCTGCTTTCTTCACCTGCGCCGCCAAAGCGTTGAAATGAATCGCATCTTCCGACTTCTCCCGCCAGGCGGCGGGATGATGGCCAAACGGCGTGATCGATATTCCGATGTGCATTGCTGGATTACCCTTGCTTTCGTACCGGCCGTCAGACCGCAAAAATAGCGTCCCGTGTCAATTGCCCCTTCACTGCGCCGCTCTCGTCAACAACGGCAAGAACGTCGCTATTGGCGGCAACCATCAACGCCAGTGCGTCGCGCAGACTGCTGGTCGGTGCAACCGTACTGGCACCCGTGCGCGGCGCGGCAGGGTTCATCGCATCGTTCACAGTGAACAGGCTGAGCCGTTTGATCGCGCGGTCTATCCCGACGAAATTTTCCACAAAAGCGTCGGCGGGGTGAGACAGCACTGCATCCGGCGTATCGTACTGGACGATCTTGCCGCTTTTCATGATGGCGATACGGTCGCCAAGCCGGATGGCTTCGTCGAGATCATGGGTGACGAGCACAACCGTCTTGCGCACGCGACGCAATATCTGGCGAAATTCGTCCTGAAGTCTCGTCCTGGCGATCGGATCGATCGCACCAAAGGGCTCATCCATCAACAGCACGGGTGGATCGGCTGCAAGCGCGCGGGCCACGCCGATACGCTGGCGCTGCCCGCCGGAGAGCTGGCGGGGATAGCGCTTCAGCATTTCGCTCGGGTCAAGCCCGACCAGATCCAGCAGTTCTTCCGTACGGCTGGTAATTTTCGCTTCAGTCCAGCCGAGCAATTTCGGCACCGCCGCAATGTTCTGAGCAATGGTCATATGCGGAAACAGACCGACCTGCTGGATCACGTAGCCAATGTGCCGGCGCAGTTCGACCGGGTCGACCTTCGTGACGTCCTCGCCATTGACGATGATCTTGCCTTCCGTCGGATCGATCAGGCGGTTGATCATCCGCATTGTCGTGGTCTTGCCGCAGCCCGATGGACCTATGAGCGCTGTTGTCGTCCCTTCTGGAACGACGAGCGAAAGATCGTCGACTGAAGCCGGTCCGTCCGCAGCAAAACGTTTGGTCACATGTTCCATGGTGATCATGCGGTAGATCTCTCTGCAAAAAAGACTTTTTCGGCGATGCCGAGAGTAAACTCGGTCGTCAGGGCGAGCAGCGCAATGGGAATGGCGCCAACCAGCAGCCTCGACATATCCATCATGCTGATGCCGACGGCGATGAAATCTCCGAGGCCGCCGCCACCTATGAAAGGAGCAAGCGTAGCACCGGCCAGCACCTGAACGGCGGCGGTGCGAGCGCCCGCAAACATGGCCGGGGCTGCAAGGGGAATGCGTATCTTGCGCAGGACCTGCCCCCTGCTCATGCCCATACCCGTTGCAGCTTCCACGGCATCGGGGTCGACGTCGCGCAATCCGATAAAGGCGTTGAGCAGGATCGGCGGCAAAGCGAGAATGGTCAGAGCCACGATGGACGGCCACAATCCGATGCCAAGAAGCGGCATCATGATAGCGAGGATTGCGAGACTGGGAATCGTGCGCAGGGCATTGATCGTATTGATGACTGCGAAGGCGAGGCCGCCCCGGTTGATGATCAGGATCGCCAGCGGCAGTCCAATGGCCAACGCGAAGGCCAACGAGACGCCTGACATGATCAGATGCTGGCCAAGCGCCTGGTAGAATTCCGGCTGATGATTGATGATCCAAGTGAAGGCGGTAATCAACATATCATGCCCTCCCCCGAACCAGATATTTCTCGGCCTGACTGAGCACAACATCGAAGAAGATCGCCATCAAGGATGTCAAAATGCCGCCGACGAGTATTTTCTCGGTATAGTTCTGATCGATCCCCATGAGAATGATCGTGCCAAGCCCGCCGCCGTCGATGAAGGCCGCTACGGTGGCTATGCCGATCACGGTAACAAGGGCAATTCGTATGCCCGAAACAATGAGGGGCAGTGCGAGAGGAAGTTCGATCCCGACAAGCCGCTGCCAGGTATTGTAACCCATGCCATCTGCGGCATCGAGAACATCGGCCGGTACGCCCCGCAATCCGGTTACGACGTTGCGCAGGAGAATAAGCAGGCAATAAGACGACAGTCCAACCAGCGCCGGCTTTGTCCCAAGGCCAAGCCAGGGGATCAAAAGTGCGAATAGCGCCAGACTGGGGATGACGAAAATGATGCCGGTTATCGTCAAGACGACCGCGTACAGCTTTGGCCGTCGCGCGCAGATGATCCCGAGGATTAACGCGATCACCAGCCCGATCAGCACCGAGGAAACCGAGAGCACCAGATGCTGCCACGTAGCAATGAGTATTTCCGGAATGTTTTTGGGAGCCCAGTTCAAGGGTACTGTCCTGCCTGCATGGTCGCTTCAGCAATGAAATAGCGGAGATGTGGTCATCTCCGCCATACACGTTCAAATGATCGGCGAAACTCTGCGGTTCCGCCGAGTATAATCAAATACCTTTTTCTTTCAGGAACTCTGCAGCGACTTCCTTTGGTTCCTTCTTGTCGCGTTCGACGGCCGCATTCAGGTCACGCATGATCTCGTTGGTCAAAAGCGGACTGACCTTGTTGAGCACTTCAGCGATCTTCGGGTTTTTCGCCAAGGCATCCTGGCGAACGACAGGCACAAGATAATAGGGAGGGAAAAGATGCTTGTCGTCGTCAAGAACAACGAGGCCGCTGTCAGCGATCTGCCAGTCGGTGCTGAAACCATAGGACACATCGATGTTCTTGCTCGTGAGCGCGCTGTAGCGGATACCAAGCTTGGCGAAGATGCGAAAATCCTTGAACTCGATCCCGTAAACCTGCTTCAACCCCGGCAGACCATCCTTGCGTTCGCCAAAACCGCCTTCGGCGCCAAAGGAGAGCTCCTTGGAAGCTGGACCAAGATCCGTCAGCGTTTTGAGCTTGTATTTTTCAGCGGTTTCGGGAAGCGTAATGATGGCATAGCCATTGTTGATCTGCGTTGGCTCGAGCAGTGTCAATTGCAGGTTCTTCTCGTAATAGTCCTTGACGTCCTTGTAGATCTTGTCGGCCGAGCCCGACAGGTCGCCCTTGACCACCGCAGCAAGCGCGGTCCCGGTATATTCCGGATAGAGATCGATTTCGCCGCTTGTCAGCGCCGAATGTGCGATGAGCGTAGCGCCGAGGTTCAGCCGGCGCTCGACCGTGATGCCGGCCTTCTCCAGCGCCTGCGCATAGATTTCAGCAACAACGAACTGTTCAGTGAAATTCTTGCTGCCAATTTTCACTGTCTGCGCAAAGCCGGACGTTGCCGCCGTCAATGCTACCAAAACGCCAAGCCCAATTGAGGCGACACTTTTCAAGATCATGGTTTTCCCTGCAGCTACTGTAGGATTTCATCCGTATCCTACTGGTTTCGTTGTCGAATTCGCATGCTAGCAATCTCGGGCCCTAAGTTCGCAGAACAATATGCCAATGTTCCAAGAGAAGTAGAAATTATTTACTATGCGTTTGCAACCGCCGATACGCGCACATCCTGACAGCGGTTGATCTCTGGTGTCGCTGCATTCTCCTCGCTACATTGCCGGTAACATCGCGAAGAGGCAGGAGGCATTGATGTCCGACGATCATCAAAAGGGCGACGCGCACACGCATGACCATCCAATCGACTGGCGGGAGCATGGAGTCAAAATTATTCCCGGGAACTCTCTTGATCCGAATACGGCACAAACGCCGGGTATGAACCGGGCCGCTGCCATCAACCGCGCCCGGGCCGGAGCCGAAAAAATCTGGGCGGGGACAGTTGTCATTCATGCCAACGCCAAGACCGGCGCGCATCACCACGGGGATCTGGAAAGCATCATCTACGTGGTCAAAGGCCGCGCGCGCATGCGCTGGGGCGAAAGGCTGGAATATGTTGCGGAAGCCGGCCCCGGCGATTTCATCTTCGTGCCACCATACGTGCCACATCAGGAGATCAATGCCAGTCCCGACGAAGCGCTTGAATGTGTTCTTGTCCGCTCCGGTCAGGAGCCTGTCGTCGTCAATCTCGATATCGAGCCGGTGGAAAAGCCGGAGGGTGTTTTATGGAAGGATCCGATTCACCGCTGACTGCGCGACAACTTCTCATAACGCTTGATCAATCTGTCACGCTTGAGTTTCGACAAACGGTAGACCCAGAATATGCCATCGAGCTGATCGACTTCGTGCTGCAAACAGATGGACAGGAGACCGGTCGCTTCTTCTGTCTGAGACACGCCCGAAAGGTCCTCATAGCGAACCCGAATCGAAGCGGGCCGCTCGACCTCGTCCGAAACACCTGGCATGGAAACACTGCCCTCCTCGTGCCTGACGGTGTCAGCCGAAAACCATTCGATTTCCGGATTGACGTAGAAGCGAGCTGGTTGCGCCCGATCAAGCTTAAGAACGACAATGCGCTTCAAAAGGCCGATATGCGGAGCAGTTATGCCTATTCCCGGTGCCGCCCGCATTGTCTCCAGGAGGTCATCGGCCAGCAAACGGAGATCATCCCCAAACTCTGTAACGCCTTCAGCCAATGAACGCAGTGCGGGATGCGGATATTTCACGATTGGGCGTATCGTCAAAACTTCGACCTTTCAAACTGGCACGTGGCACATCAGCAACGTTGCTAAAGCCTCGTGCCTCAAACCGCATTCGGAGCGCAAGCTTCCTTTACAAGCAACGCTGCGACCGATAATCGACAGCAAATGAGCAAGACCCTAGTCAAACCGCAGGTTCTGCCGAAAGGCGCGTTGATCATGACGCTCCTGTCGTTGGCAACAACGATTATTTCGTTCGTCATCATGATGGGCATTACCGACATCTCGCCCACCAAACGGACGACACAAATCATTATCGCAGCCAATGCGGTTTCAATTCTGGTGCTGATCTATTTATCCTACGCGACGCTCCGGAAGCTGTTTCTGTTCAAGAGCAAGGAAAAGCACCGGGATCTGCATACAAACATAGCGATCATCTTCGCGCTGATCGCGTCGATCCCTTCGATCATTGTTGCCTGCTTTTCACTCATTGTCCTCGACAATCGTTTAAACGCCTGGATCAATCCCGAGAACAATCAGATCATTGATATGTCGATCAAGGCTGCGCAGTCCTACACCGAGGACAATGCGCAAAGTCTTTTGACCACAACTCTTTCGATGGCGATCGATCTGGATCAGCGGCGGATGCTGTACAGTCTTGATCGAGGTGCCTTCGAAAATTGGCTGACTTATGATGCAGGCCGCAACAATCTGCTTGGCGCATCCCTAGTTAGATCCAACGGTGAGGTTGTCGTCAGCGCCCAACTTTTCAACGATCATAGCCTTCCCGAAGCGCCGCTGGAGGCGTTGAAAACTGCGGCGGGCGACAGGCCGGTCTTGATCCCGCCCGAAGCCACCAACCTTGTCGGCGCCATCATCAAGATGCAGGCGCTGCCGGATTTATATCTCTATACGATCCGCGCTGTGGATTCTTCGGCGCTGGATAACATGCGCATCATGACCGACAACAATGCCGAATATCAGTCGCTGGCCAGCAACAGGAAGAATACGCAGATCGCCTACGCGCTGCTCTATATTGAGCTGACACTGTTGCTGCTATTGACCGCCGTCTGGACTGGCATTGCCGTCGCCAATCGTGTGGTCAGACCCATTCGCCTTTTGATCGGCGCGGCCGGCGACGTTGCCACCGGCAATTTTGACGTCTCAGTGCCTGTCCGCGCTTCGGATGGCGATATCGGTTCACTATCCCATACGTTCAATAATATGGTCGAGCAGTTGAAAACCCAGCATAACGACCTGATCTCGGCAAAGGACGAGATCGATGAGCGCAGGCGCTTTACTGAAGCGGTTCTGTCCGGCGTGACAGCCGGCGTTATCAGCGTCAACTCGCAAGGCGATATTGCCGGTCTAAACCGGCCAGCCGAGCACATGCTATCGATCGATGGTGCACAAGCTATCGGCAAGAACCTCGTTCATATCCTTCCGGAAATCGGTGCTGTGTTCGAGGCGGCGCGGGAGAACGGCAGGTCTTCCAGCCGCCAGCAGATAGGCATTACCCGCAATGGTATCGTACGCTCTTTCAACGTGCAGATTACCCGGGAAGACGCCGATACACAGCACACCTCCTACGTGGTGACGGTCGACGATATCACCGATCTGGTCGCTGCCCACCGCTCATCCGCTTGGGCGGACGTTGCACGCCGTATTGCCCATGAAATCAAGAATCCACTAACGCCAATCCAGCTGTCCGCCGAGCGCATTCGCCGCCGCTACGGCAAGGTCATTGTCGAGGATCGCGAGGTTTTCGACCAATGCACCGAAACGATTATCCGCCAGGTCGGCGATATAGGTCGTATGGTCGATGAGTTTTCTGAATT
This sequence comes from Candidatus Phyllobacterium onerii, assembly GCF_028331445.1. Taxonomy (GTDB): domain Bacteria; phylum Pseudomonadota; class Alphaproteobacteria; order Rhizobiales; family Rhizobiaceae; genus Phyllobacterium; species Phyllobacterium onerii. The sequence goes on from NZ_JAQMHX010000003.1 coordinate 373,601, forward strand.
CGCTCGTATGCCCAAGCCGCAACTCGCAGCAACGGACATCCGTGGTGTGCTGCGCGACGCATCCTTTCTCGTGGAAATCAGCAACAATCAGATCAAGTTCGAGCATGACTTTACCGACGAGCCGCTCGTTGGAAATTTCGACAACAGGCTCCTTGGCCAGGCTTTCGGTAACATCATCAAGAACGCTTCGGAGTCCATTGAGACGGCGCTCCAGACCGGAGCGATAGAAGAAGGTTTCATTCTCGTTCGCGCTGTCAGTACCAGTTCGTCCATCATTGTCGAAGTGCTTGACAACGGCAAAGGATTGCCCGCTGACAACCGTCATCGACTGCTCGAGCCTTATGTGACAACGCGCGAAAAGGGCACCGGCCTCGGCCTCGCCATCGTCAAGAAAATCATCGAAGATCATAGTGGACATCTCGAAATGCTGGATGCTCCTGCGAGCTTTCATACCGGTCGCGGAGCGATGGTGCGAATGACTTTTCCAAAGCTCGTCGAGGCCACCGCAGCCTGACGTTTACCGGTATCGCTTTCGTTTCACTCGATATCAAAATGTGATGAAACTGAGGCACGGCGCAAATTGCGCTCTACATTGAAAGCGCTATAATCCTTTTCAGTGAAGCCGGGATGATGGGACTAAGCCTTCCATGATTTTGGTCAAGCACATGATCACCACAATTTGAATTGATCGCTGGGAACTGAAATCAGCGACGGGTGTTTATGATTTTTTGAGAACGCGCCGGTCCTATCCGGCTACGCTCAGGAGGAGTCAGGCGATGCGACACACGAAAGAAAACGGCGATATCTCCAACTGGATGACATGCTCAATGATTTTGTTTGGCGCGCTGGCAGTTGCAGCCGTCGTCTTTGCAGTTTGACTATCGGGCTTTGACCCGATCAAAATAAAACTTCGATAGTTCATGTGCGTCTGACAGAACGCGCATCAGATTTGTGTGGGCTGGTTTCCGAGTGAAATTGGCCCATTGCATTGTTGAGCCTCTAATCCTTTCCCAGCAGGCGTGATTTCCTCCATTCACTAGGATTGAATGGAAACGCAAATACTGCCCCATTGATCCTTCATACGCTGGGCGCTGTTGGAACCAAAATCGTTGCAGATAGTTTCGAATATGGGGGTATGCTGTTGTCGACTGGTCCCCTTGATTCGAGAACCCGACTGGCAAGAAGTTACTTGAAGCAGGAAAAATAGTGGATATTGCGCAAAGCAACCTTATTTCTTCACTTGCAGCTTTGCACAGCGTGGACGGCCTCAGCCGTGATTCCCTGATCATGGCACTTCCTATCCCCGTCTATACGACAGACAAATCCGGCATCATTACTTTCTACAACCGTGCGGCGGCGGAGTTTTGGGGTCGTGAGCCGCGGATCGGCGAAGAGGCTTGGTGCGGATCATGGAAATTGTACTGGCCTGACGGAACGCCGATGCGGCATGACGAGTGCCCAATGGCGACGAGCCTGCGCGAAGGCAGAGATGTGCGAGGGCTGGAAGCCATAGCCGAGCGGCCCGACGGCACCCGCGTTGCGTTCCGTCCATTCCCCGTTTTGCTTCGGGACAATAGCGGCGAAGTCGTTGGCGCCATGAATATGCTTGTCGATCTCACAGAACAGAAGCGCAATGAAGAGTCGGCTCAACACCTCGCGGCTATCGTGGAATCATCCGACGATGCGATCGTTAGTAAAACCCTCGCAGGCATCGTCAGGAGCTGGAACAGGGGTGCCGAACGCGTATTCGGTTACACAGCCGAGGAGATGATTGGCCGTTCGATCACCACTGTTATTCCTCCCGAAAGATTGGGAGAAGAAGCGTCCATCGTCGACAAAGTTCGCAAGGGCGAACGCCTGGATCATTATGAGACAATTCGGGTGCGCAAGGATGGGGTGCGTATTCATGTTTCGCTGACTGTATCGCCAGTCAAGGATTCGACCGGGCGCATCATTGGCGCGTCCAAGATTGCCCGCGACATTACCGAGAGAAAGGAGAAGGAAGAACGGATCGTCATGTTGATGCGCGAGGTAAACCACCGCGTCAAGAATCAATATGCCGTCATTCTGTCCATGATCCGGGAAACCGGCAATCGCGCTACTGATAGTACCGAGTTCGAGCAGCAGGTGCGGGAAAGAATCATGGCTCTCGCGCGATCACATGATCTGCTTGTCCATGCCGAATGGCGCGGAGCGACTGTAGCGGATCTTCTTTTGGCGCAGATAAAGCCGTTTGGCGATGAATCCAGCGTTGCGATTTCAGGCCCCCTCATAGTCCTGCAGCCCAATGCGGTTCAGTACCTGGGGATTGCGTTCCATGAATTGGCAACGAATTCGGCCAAATATGGTGTGTTTTCTGCTGACCAGGGCAGTATCGCAGTCGATTGGTATGTCGGCGATGATGGTAAAAACTTTTATCTGACCTGGACTGAATCTGACGGGCCACCTGTAAGGCTTGGGCGTGCCCATGGATTTGGCAAGATTGTGCTGGAGCGCGTAACCCCTCTATCCCTTGGGGCGGCAGGCACCCTGGAACAGGCGCCCAAACGCCTCGTCTGGACTCTGCGCGCACCAATGGAAAACATTGCAGCTTCCCTCCCCTGACAAAGCGCACAAACCTCATTCTTAATGCTTAACTGAGCTTGCTGGAAACCACTGTCGCTCGCGTGTATTGTGCGCGGCATCATTGAATCCTGGTTCAGGGGGAGCCAAATGCCACAGATTTCTCAGCTTTTCTTCAAGACGGCCATCATATGTCTTCTGATCGGGCTCGCGATGGGCCTGCAAATGGGAATGTCCGGAAACCATACGGTGATCGCTGCTCATGCACATCTCAACCTCTTGGGCTGGGTTTCCTGTTCCATTTTCGGTGGGTATTACGCGCTCAACCCAGCCAAGGCAGTCAAGAGATTGGCCATGGTTCATTATGTGGTCTATGCGCTTGGTCTGATCGTCATGCTGCCGGCGCTCTATTTCATGGAACTGGGCAATGTCCAGTTGGAACCGCTCGTCGGGATAGGATCGCTCGTCGTTTTCGCTGGCGTATTGATCTTCGCCGTGGTGATGTTCTCCAAGGAGATCGCAGCCATCCCCGAAGCCAGACGGGCCTGAATTGGGCTTACCGGCCCGAGGGCCCATAAAAGCAAAAAAGGCTTGGCAATTTCTCGCCAAGCCTTTGAAATTCTTGGTGGGCCCGGGAGGACTTGAACCCCCAACCAAGCGGTTATGAGCCGCCGGCTCTAACCAATTGAGCTACAGGCCCCACCTGAAAACAGACGCAGAGGAACTGGCCGCGCGTCTCTCGCGATCAATAACGGGAAAAATTGTGAATGCAATCCCTGACTTGGGCAACCGGGCGCTCTTGTTCCGATTTCCAACGGAAATTGCAAGCAAAGCTCACCCTTTTTCCTGTTCGGCAAGCACTAGCAGGCGGCGGGCACTTTCCTCATCGGTAATGAACACTGTCGGACGAACGAGCGCCATCGCGCCATAAAGCGCCCTGATCTTTTCCTTGCCGCCGGACGTCAATACCCGCGCCGGCACACGTTGCACCGTGTCGATGCCTACGGACATGACGAGGTCATGGATGGGATGATCCACCAGCTGACCCTGCTTGTCGTAAAAATGGAACAGAAGATCGCCAACGGCGCCACGTTCCGCCAGGGAGGCCTGGTGGCCCTGATTGAGGAAGCCGATGTGGTAGGGCGTGCTGGAGGCCGTTTCAATGGCCCCTACACTCAGAAGCACCAGATCTAGATCCTCGGCCATCTCGAACACGCTTTTGAGGCCGCAGCGTTCAATCAAGGCGGTTTTGGTCTCGATACTGTCCACCATGGCAGGAGCGGGAATGAGATACCCATCGCCCTGGAACAATTGTGCGAATTGCCAGGCAAATTCAGCCGGATTAAAGCGCCGCGGCTGGCTGATTCCGCCAAGCAGCGAGATAACCGTAAAGTTCTCAAGCGCCCGTGCTTCGAGATAGGACAATGTGTTGAGAAGCGTCCGCCCCCAACCAACGCCGACACGCATGCCATTGCTGACGATCCCGGACAGATAATCTCCCGTGGCGGCCGCTATCGCCGGGATCGGATCGTTGTCCGGATGGGACAATGGCGCGATGATCACCTTGTCGAGACCGAATTGCCGTTCAACCTGCCTTTCCAGTGCGACTAGGTCCGAAAGATAGCCCTGGATCCCGATCTTGACCTCGTTGCGCGCCCGCGCTTCGGCCAGCATGCGCACAATGGTCACGCGTCCAACGCCGAGAATCTCGGCGATCTCGTTCTGCGTCATCTGCTCGATATAGTACATCCAGGCGGCGCGCATGCGCATCCGGCTGATTTTGGTGTCCGGCTGCCCCACATCCAGAGGAGTCTTTTGGAGGCTTTTCGTCGTACCATTCGTTCGCTTGCGTCGATCGCTCAATCATCCCCCCTTTGATCGCTCCCGTTCCTTCAAAGCAGCAATGCTGCATCAAGCCAGAGCGACCTTCACACTACACCTCACGAGAATGTTGTTTAGCAGGCCAAGAAAAAAAGGTACAAACGATTATCCACCTGCGCGCAAAGGTACGCCATCATGATCCGGGATATTTCAAGCGAGATTGTCGTCAGTTTGAAAGACCGCCTGCGCGATGTACGCCACCTGATCAGGGCAAGTCGGCAAGATCGCCCGCCCGTGCCTCAGGATCTGCCCGATATCTTGTTCGGTAAGGCCGCGCGCGCCATGGACAAGGCATTGACTGCCGCAGAGACAATTTCGATCTCCCTGGTTTCACAGGATCCGGCTGCCCATTCGACAACCATCGAAGCGCGCAGTCTCGATGTTTATTTTCCGGCTGATGCCGGCAAAGGCGAGGCGCTGTTCCGGCGCGACATATATTACCTGACGAAGCGTATCTTGAGCGTTTTGGGATCGCACAATGCGCTCATTCACGAATCAACATTCGCATCCGTGCATGCGACAGTGATTCGCCGTCACGCGGCTTTGTTGTCCGGCGCAAAGGACGGCGATCCGAATGACATTGCAGAGGTAAGCGCCCGACTGGCGGTCGAGTTGCAATCGCAATATCAATCCGCGCATTTGCCGTTGGCCGGATATGCCGGGCAGCAGCCGGATCTGGACATCCAGTATTTGTGCTTTTCCGCTATCGCCCTCGCGATCGGTCTTGCCACCTATGCGGATCATGAACCGGACGATGAAAGATTGGTCGAGAGCGCGTTGTTGGCTCTACAAGCCCGCGGGGACAAATTCGATCAGGCAATCGCTGCATCGGATAAGGTAAAAGCCTTGTCCGATCTATTCGCCTTTTTGATTCCCCACCTGCCCTAATTCCCAAACGCATTTTTTTGCACGTTGAATGGATGCCGGACTCATGCTGAGTTCCGTCAGCCCCATTTTGACGAATGCCGGGATGAGATCAGCACGGCCTGCGGCTTCGCCGCACATACCGACCATGATTCCAGCCTCGACACCAGCTTTCGCCGTAAGTTCGATCGCTGCCATTACCGCCGGATGTGTCACGTCATTCAACTTTGCGACAGTCGGGTTGAGGCGATCAGCCGCCATGATATATTGGGTCAGGTCATTGGTACCGATGGAAAAGAACGCGACCTCTTTGGCGAGCATGGCTGCAATCATGACGGCTGCTGGTGTCTCGACCATGACACCAAGGTCGAAATTCGCGTAGTCCCTCCCCTCCGTTTTGAGTTCTGCGGCACACTCGTCGACCAGGCTGCGCGTAGCGCGGACTTCGCCAAGATCGGAGACCATCGGCAACATGACCTTGATGTTGCCATGCACGGCGGCACGCAGGAGCGCACGCAATTGCGGTTTGAAAACATCCGGGCGGTCGAGGCACATGCGAATACCGCGCCAGCCCAGAAACGGATTTTCTTCATCCGGAAAATCAATACCGGATATCGGCTTGTCGCCGCCAATATCCAGCGTACGAACGATCACAGGGTGTGGCGCGAACGCTTTGGCAAGCGTCGTATAGGTTTCGGTCTGCAAATCCTCCGATGGCAGATGAATGTGCCGCATGAACAGCAGCTCGGTGCGGAACAGCCCAACGCCCATGGCACCGGCTTCCTGTGCCGCTTCGATCTCCTCCAGGGAGCCGAGATTGGCCGCAATCTCGATGATAGTGCCATCAGCACGCCTCGGTACGATATCCTTATAAGCTTTCAACGCCTGCCTTTCCGTTTCCGCGACGCCGATTTGCGCATGGAAACGATCGGTCGTCATCTGGTCGGGATCGGGGAAGACATCACCATTATTACCATCCAACGCAACGCTCTTGACCTGCTGCAATTGCTGCACGGAATGTCCAAGCCCGAGAACCGCAGGGATCCCGTGCGCACGCGCAATGATTGCGACATGCGATGTTGCGCCACCATGGCCGCATATCACACCGGCGATACGCTTCAATGGCGCGCGGGCCAGATCCCATGCGCCGATATCGTCGGCGATCAGAATTGCACCGGAAGGAATAGCGTCAAGATTGGCATCGTCCTGCCCCAGTAGCGCTAGGCAGATCTGCCGCCCGACTGCATTTACATCGTCGGCTCGGGCATTGAGGTAAGGATCATCCATTGAAGCGAAATCCGCCGCAATTCTCGACGTGGCGCCAATGACGGCAGAAACCGCATCCATGCCTTCTCTCACCAGCGCTTCCGCAGCCTGTGTGAGTTCATCGTCACAGGCAATATCCTTGAGAGCAGCGATAATACCGCGGTCGCTTTCTGCGAGATCCGTCGCGGCCAATGACATATCCATGCGGTGTTGCACGGTCGCGAAAGCCTGCGTCAGCCGGCCGGCTTCTGCCGGTATTTCGTCCGCTGCCAGCAGGCGGTTTTCATGTTTGATTTCCGCCGGAAAAAAGCCGAAGGCTGGCCCGATGGCAAAGCCTTCGCTGGCAGCAACCCCGCGCAATTTGCCCGTGGCTGAGGTAGTGGAATTTGTCGAGAAGGCCTTGGACTGAACAGGCGTGGGCTCGGCAGATGCTTTTTCAGCTCGTTCCTCTTCCGCCGTGCCTGCATGCGGATCTTCAAGGTATCCGATCAGTGCCTCGATTGCCTCGATCTCATCCGCACCACTCGCCCTTACGGTAACTGTCTCGTTCTCCTTGACGCCTAGCAGCATCAGCTTCACGGAACTCTTTGCACTGACGGATTTGTCGGCCTTGATCAGCTCGATATCCGATTCGAAACCCTTTGCGAGTTTGACAAATCTGGTGGCTGGCCGCGCATGCAATCCGTCATGCACCCGCACTATTGTCGAGCGTTCCATTCAAATCTCTCTTCGATAATTCATTACCCGATGGTAATCGTCGTTCCAACTTTCAACGCCGATACCAGCTCAGCCGTATCGATTTCCGATGCGCAAATTTCGCCTGGGCGTTCAACTTGATCGGACCCATTGAACGTAATGACCACATGTCCAATATCTTTGACCTTCTGCCAGGCATAATCGCCAATACCGGTGATGCTGGCAGATACATCGCCAATATGGATTGCAGCCCCTACTGGCGGTGTCTCGTCAGAAGGCTGGCCCTCGACAGCATGCAGGATCGAAACCTCTGCAAGTTCAGGCGGCGCGCCATCCGCAAACAGAATGACCACGCCTCCCTCGGCAAGATCCGCCACCTCAGGTCCAACGGCTGTTACCCGTGTTTTCAATAGGACTGACATATGGCGAACCTCTTTTTCTTTTCGTTGAACTCAAAATACGATCAGGCTGACGATCCAGGCTATAACGACAGATACCGGCCCCATGATCTGGCGACTGATCAGAACCGCCGGCACACCGATTTCGATCGTCTTGGGCTTGGCTTCACCGAGCGCCAGACCAACCGGGACAAAGTCACAACCTACCTGCGTATTATAGGCGAACAGTGCAGGCAGAGCCATTGCCGGTGAAATCGTGCCGTTGGCGATCTGCGGTCCGATAATCGCGACGCCGATAACTTGGGCGATAACCGCACCTGGTCCCAAAATCGGCGACAGGAATGGCAACCCGCAGATGGCTGAAAGGATCAGCAAACCGACGATATTATTGGCAAGCGGTCCCATTGGTTGCGCCAGCACATCGCCAATCCCGGTATAAAGGATGAAGCCGATGAGCATGGTCACAAACGCCATGAACGGCAGGACGTTGCGGACGACCTGGTCGATGGTACGGCGACCGGCATTGAAGAAAATGCCGACCACACGGCCCATAGCTCGGCCGATAGTGCTGATAAAGCCTATTAACCCACCTTCACCGTTGTCCGACGTTGCAGTCCGGCTTGCCATGGACGCGGCAAGTTCTGCAGGCGTGGGCGGCGAGTCCTGTGACGATCTTACCCCTGCAACTGCTGCCGGTTGTGACCCGTCGGCGAGTTCGATATTGGCCTCTTTTACACCTGAAACGTAGATGTCTTCGGTAATGAACTGCGCCAAGGGTCCTGCTTGGCCGACCGGCGTCAGATTGACGGTCGGAATACGTTTCCGTGGATAAACACCGCAGCGGGCAGTACCGCCGCAGTCGACGACAACGACGCCCATCTCTCCTTCAACCGGAGGCGCCTTGAAACCGTCAACCGCCTCTCCGCCCGTGAGTTCTGCAATGCGGCGTGCGACGGGATGAATGCCGCCACCGGTGACGGACACGACCTTGTTACGCTCAGGCGTCAGCTGAATGACAAGCGGGCCGCCCCAACCATTACCGCCTCTGGAAATCTTTACTGCCTTATAGGTCTTTGACATTTTACTTCTCCCCGCCCCGACTTAAAGTTCAATGCCCTGACGGCGTGCCATGATGGCAGTAATGCGCTCGGTCAGCATACCCTTCAGGAGGATGACTACCAGACCAACGAGCGCGTACCAGATGGCGACGTTGATGTGATAACCGACGGGAACCGCGCCTTTTTTCTCAAGTTCGAGAAGCGCGACGAGAATACCGCCCCAAACGAAATATTCGCCCGGGTTAATGTGCGGGAACAGACCAAGCGGTGGATGCACATAGGATACGGCCGCATCGTAGAACGCCGGCTTGTGCTTTTCTTCGAGGAACGAACCAAACGTATAGGCCATCGGGTTTGTGAGGAAGAACACGGAAAGCACGGGCAAGACAGTGTAGCGCGTCAGCGCGATACGACCTGCACCCCGGGCGATGCCATGCACGCGTTCTTCGCCGACAAGCTCCGTCAAAGCGTAGAATGCGGTCATCAGCACGACGAGCGTCGGGATAATGCCTGTTACAAATCCGGCGAAGACCTCGCCGCCCTTCTGGAAGATACCGATGAAGTATTTACCGATGTGGGTCAGCCAGCCGAGCTGCTCTTCCTGCTGGACATTCTTCAGCTTGTCCTTGAATTCCTCGACAGTGATATCCCCCGTCGATTGCACAAGCACGACAAGATCGTTGCCCGCATGCGTGATGGCCTGTTTGCCGTGGAGCGCCGCATCCGAGACCATCGATCCCGCCACCGAAATATGGTGCGCGGCGATGTCCGCATGTTGCGCCAGCATTGTTAAAATTGACATGTTCCCTCCTCCTTATCGACCGTTTTCCAAACGGCCGTCCCTATGCGTTGACTGGCTTGATCCCGATTAGACCGGGCCGCTTTGGTTCTGCCCTGGCCTTGTCTATCTGTTCGATTGCGCGCTCCGCCGCTTTGGCGACATTCGGCTCCCCCAGACCTGTCATCACAGGATCGGTGCGCAATGCGTTCAGCGAGCTACCCTCAAACTCCTCGCGCCGCTTGAATTTCGCAAAAACCGATCTACCGCTCATCACGAGAAAACGTTGAACCGCAAGGTCCGGCGTAACGAGAATGAGGACGATCACACCCTTGCCAAAGCGGCCGCGAACATTGCCCGCGCCAACAAAACCATCATTGTATTTGGAAGTGATGCCTTTCATCACATCGCTATAGTGGCGCATCTGGTACCAGACGCCCAGTGATTGCAGCGCCCACAAAATCCCAAGGGCCAGCAATCCCCATTGCCACATTGCCATGTCTTCAACCTCCCAACGCCCGACCGCAAACATATGCTATGATCGAACGAAAAAATATAGAACATTTGTTTTTTGTAATGTCAATATGTATGATTTCGGTTCTGTTAAAACTTGGCTTGTGCTGCATCACGGCGTATGACGTGATACAATGAATTTGAAGGTGGGAAGGCATGGATTTTCTGTTCAGAGACGAATTAGTCCATATGCCGGATTTACGGCACCGGCTTCGCCAACTGCGTTGGTTTCGCATGGCTTTTCGCAAGAATGCCGCGCTGATTGCGGAACACTACGGATATCAATTTGCCATCGATGAAACCAGATTGACCAAAGCTTTTCTCAACTGGGTCGAGACGGTTGAACAACAAAAGTCCTATGCGCAGATCGATCGCAAGGATTTCATCATTTTTGCTGCGGGCCTTGTGCTCAAAGAGCTTATCACCATAGGACCGGCGACAGTCCGAAGCCATCCCAAGCAGAGCGAATCGCAGCTGACAGAAATGCAGGAGATTATCGCGTTCTGGCCTGAAGGGTTCCTCTATACCAATTACTGTGTCGGCGCGATCGCGGCAATTTGTGAGCAGGAATTTGGTACCGCTCCGAAGATCGACGCATGCGCGGACGATCTGCGCACATGGTGGTCGTACCGCGAGAACGTCCGCGAGATTCCGGATCAAGCGATCGCCTTTCTCGACAAATTCCTTGGCGCGGAGCCCAACTGGATCATGCCCAATCTGGCTTCGGCTCGCAGTGCCATTCAGCGAGCGCTCGTTTCGCCGAAACCAAGCGCTACGCTACCGAACGGCTGACCTCTGTCAGTATCCGCATGATCTTTTCACGCTGTTCGAGCTGCGGCATATGTCCGGTCCCGGCAAAGAGATGCACGGCGATCTCGCCCGGTAACCCGGTGGCATGTGTCGCCGGGATCACCCGATCGGCTGCTCCGAAAATCAAACGGACTGGAATGGTCAGATTGGCAAGGGTCTGCCTGACATCGATGACCTGCGTTCCGTCAGCGAAAAAACGGTCGGCAACGAGCTGCTGCGCATCGCGCAACGCCACATTCTGCGATTGAGCCAGCGTTGCGCTGATAAATGGCTTGGTCAAAAGACTTTCATCCTGAACCAGCTGCTTCATCCACGCGACGAGGCTCGGCTCGGTACGAGCCCGGACGAACCCCGAAAGAAACGCACCATTGATTTCAGGTCCAAGCCCGGCCGATGCGATCAGGACCAGTGCACGAATGTCGAGATGGCTGCGGGCAGCCACTTCGGTTGCGACCGCGCCACCAAATGAGTGCGCAACCAGGATTATTGGTCCAGAGTGATAGGCAGCAACGGTTTGTTCCACCAATTCGGCAATCGCATGCAGATCATCTGGAATGGTGTGCGGCGATGCGCCATGGCCGGGCAGATCGATGGCAAGGATCGGATTGTCCAACGTGCCACCGCCCAGCATCGGTCTCCAGCTGTTGAGATCGGAGCCGAAGCCATGGATCAGGACAAGCGGCGCGAGCTCCGAATTGTTGCCTTCGCGCAGCCATGCCGCATGCAGCGGAGCACCGGCTTGAACGGCAGGTTCGCGAAGCTGCACAACTGGCTTCGTGACCGCCGCACCCAGCGCAACGCCATTTTCGACATCCTTCTTCTGGATGCGTCCCTTCGGTCCAGACCCTGAAACCGACGTCAGATCAATGCCGGCTTCCTTGGCAACGCGGCGGGCGAGCGGCGTTGCACGAACGCCGTCGGCTTTGTCAGCGGTCGTTGTCGTTGTTGCGGGCGCGGTTTCCAACGATTCAGCCGCAGGCTTTGCCTCTGGCGCAACCACTGCGGGTGCATCTGCAATGTTTGTTGGTGCATAGGCCTCACCTTCGGCAAAGATCCACGCTACGGCCTGGCCCACAGGAACTGTCGTGCCCTCCGCCGCCGTGACATTGCGCAAAATGCCCGAAGACGGTGCATCCACTTCCATGGCTGCCTTGTCAGTCTCGATTTCGAACAGCACCTGCCCTTTGGTGACAGCATCGCCATCCTTTGCGTACCAGCGCGAAATCTGGCCGCTTTCCATATCCATATCGACCTTGGGCAGGATCACCTCGACGGGCATGGCTTAACGTATCCCCTTAACGAGATCGCGAGCGCTCTTCAGAATACCGGGCACCTGCGGCACCGTCGCCTTCTCGAGCTCCGGATTATAGGGAATAGGCGTTTCCGCACCACCCAGGCGCACGATCGGCGCATCGAGATAATCGAAGGCCTCGCTTTCGGCGATCATCGCGCTGACTTCTGCCCCGATGCCAAGTGTTTTCACGCCTTCATAGACGCACATCAGCTTCGACGTTTTTTTGACACTGGCGATGATGGTTTCCTTATCCATCGGACGGACGGTGCGCAAATCGACGACCTCGACATCGATGCCTTCTTTCTCGAGCTCTCGCGCCGCTTCCAGTGCTTTGTGCACCATGATGGCCGAAGCAACGATGGTCAGGTCAGTTCCTTCGCGTACGACAGCAGCCTTGCCGATCGGCACGGTATAATGTCCTTCCGGAACATGACCCTTCATCTTGTAGAGCAGCTTGTGCTCGAAAATCATGACGGGATCCGGGTCTTCGATGGCCGCGAGCAACATGCCCTTGGCATCATACGGCGTCGACGGCTGGATAACCTTCAGGCCAGGTACGTGGCCAAACCACGCTTCAAGACTTTGGCTGTGTTGCGCCGCGGCGCCTGTACCGGAGCCGGCGGGAAAGCGCATCACCAGAGGCACCGAGACAGCGCCGCCGAGCATATACCGAATCTTCGCCGCCTGATTGACGATCTGTTCCATTGCCAGCGCTGCGAAATCCGAAAACTGGAACTCGAAGATCGGCCGCATTCCGGTCAAGGCCGCACCGACGGCAACGCCCGCACCGCCAAGCTCGGAGATGGGCGTATCCATCACCCGATCTTCACCGAAACGATGCACAAGGTCACCCGTCACCTGAAAAGCGCCGCCATAGACGCCGATGTCCTCGCCCATTAGAAACACGCGGTCATCGGCTTCCATGGCAATGGCCATGGCTTCCTGGATTGCCTGCGAATAGCTCAGCTCGCGGATTATCTCGTCCATTAAATTTCAACCGTATAAACGTCGCGTGTCAGATTATCGAGCGTAGGTGATGGGCTGTTCCTGGCGAATTCGATCGCCTCGGCAATCTCCGCCTCGGCGCTTGTCCGGATCGCGTCGATATCGGCGTCGTTGACGAAACCGAATTCCTTGAGCTGATCTTCGAACAGTTGGATCGGATCGCGATTGCTGATCCAGTCCTCGATCTCTTCTTTTGTGCGGTAGCGGTTGCGGTCACTCTTAGAATGACCGCGGTGACGATACGTCTTGCACTCGATGAGGGTTGGGCCCTCACCCCGGCGGGCCCGTTCCACAGCATCGTGTGACGCTTCGGCGACATCGGAGAGATTGTTACCATCGACGACAACGCCCGGCATGTTGTAGGCGACCGCGCGATCAGCAACGTTCGCAACAGCCGTCGAACGCTTGGTCGATGTGGACATGCCATAACCATTGTTCTCGCAGACGAAAACCACCGGCAGCTTCCAGATCGAAGCCATGTTGAGCGCTTCGTGAAACGCACCCTCATTGTTGGCGCCATCGCCAAAATAAGAGATGACGACCTTGCCGTTCTTCTGCTTCTTTGCGGACAGAGCAGCCCCAACCGCAATCGGGATACCGCCGCCGACGATGCCATTCGCACCGAGATTGCCCTTGGAGACGTCGGCGATATGCATGGAGCCGCCACGGCCCTTGCAGTAACCCGTCTCCTTGCCGAAGAACTCGGCGAACATTTTCGAGACTTCCGCGCCCTTGGCGATGCAATGTCCATGACCGCGATGCGTCGAGGTGATCATGTCATCTTCGGCGAGCGGCATCGAAATGCCGACCGCACTCGCTTCCTGACCAATAGACAGGTGCATGGTGCCGTGGATGAGGCCGCGCGTATAGGACTCCTCTGCACCCTCTTCGAAGCGGCGTATCAGATACATCTTGCGCAGTGCTTCCTTCAGCTGCTCCGGCGGATAATGCCGAAACGCGAAGGGAAGGTTGCTACCATCGTCATGGCGCTTGGCGCTTGAATTTCTGGCGGCTGCCATGTCGGCACTCCCTGTCTGATTCTAGATGCTTTCGAGGCTCACGCCCCATAAACCAGTTTATCCTGGCGAGCGCGGAGTTCGACGATCTTCGAGCCTGGCGCGGGGGCGGCATTGGCGCTGGTGATGAGTTCACCCTTCCTGATGGCTTTCGTGACGCTGCCGCCCTGCAAAAGGCCGCAAGGGATGGCACCGGCGACGCGCGCTTCGCCCGCCGTCATGATCCACGCGCGGTAGCAATATTCGCCAATCGCATCGAGCCTGTCGCCGGGCTTCAGATCCTTCTTGGCGACGGCACAGACCTCGGCCACCGGCTTGGCCAGCGGCACCATGTCGGCCTTGCCGTAAAGCACGACGCGGGCGCAGGTCAGCGGCACCTCGAGCGAAGTCAGGTGATAGGGGCGATGGAAGGTGAAGTAGGGACCCTTGCCCATCTTCAGGTCTTCCATGCGCTCCGAGATGCGCGGATGCGACATGTCGGCAACGACGAAGACGCCCGGCGCCACGCCCTTGCCGATCGAATAGTCGACGACACCCACGCGCGACAGGACGCCGCCATCCTTTTCCGGCACGAGCACCTTCGACAACTGGTCGAGCGTTGCCGCCGGGCCATGCATGCCGGGCCTGTCGGGGACGAGCCCGGTGGCATTGGCGATCGCCGCCATCTCCACCATGGTCTTCGAGCCATCGACGAACTCGACCAGCATGCGCACATTCATGTGGCGGCGCCTGGCTTCTTCCTCGTAATCGTCGGGTATCGCATCGATGTTGAGCGGGTTGTTCTTGCCCTTGCCGGCGGCAACGATCGGATGGCCCATGGCCGAAACGAACTCGATCAGCTCCATGCACGAGGACGGCTCATCGCCGGCACCGAGCGAATAGGTGACGCCGAGCCGGTCGGCCTCGCTCTTCAAATAGGCGCCGATGGTCACGTCCGCCTCGACATTCATCATGACCAGATGCTTGCCGTGCTCCATTGCCTTCAAGCCGATCTCGGCCCCGACCGCCGGCACCCCGGTCGCATCGATGACCACATCGATCAGCTCGTTCTCAAGGATGAGATCGGCATCATTGGTCACGGCGATCTTGCCGGCTTCCATCGCCGCGGTCAGCGCCGCAGCATTCGAGACTTCGCGCGAATGACCCGCTTCCTGGTAGGCGATGTCGACGGCCTTGACCGCGTGGGGCAAATTGAGTTCGGAAATCGCCCCGATCTCGATGCCGGGCATATGCGCCACACGCGTGACGATGTCGGTGCCCATCTCGCCCGAACCGATCAGGCCGATGCGGATCGGACGGCCGGTCTCCGCTCGCGCCTGCATATCCCGCGCCAATCCCGTCAATGCAACATTCGTAGCCATCAATGCCTCCCTGTGCCAGCCTCTGATGGGGACTTCGAGGCTGGTCAATCAAGACATCGAATATTGAACATTTGTATTTTAGTCAAGACCTATGTGCATAATGACAACAGGAAACGGCAGGCAGATTCCACTCTCGCGAGCGCCGGTCACTCGAAGCGATGCCCTTCCCGTTCCGGATCGCGCGAGATCTCCGCCTCCTCCTCATCATCGGGCAAGGCCTCGTCGCTTTCCTGGTACGGATTATCGTCATCTTCCTCTGCAAGCCCTGCATCTTCCGGTTCGACCTGCCGTTCACCCAGAATGGCAAGCTCATCGTCGGCTTGCATCTCCGCTTCGCCGGTTCCGATATCGTCTAAGTCCGGTGTTTCAATGGGCATATTCGACGCCGGTTCCCAGGGCTCAATACGTTCAGGACTGTTCTTGGGTTCTCTACCAGACATGTTGTGCTCCTTTAGTTGCAAAGGAAACGCCTCAGAAACTGTTTGGATGCATAAAATGCATAGGTCTTCGAATGTTTTGCCTTTTGCCCTAATCCACCCATAATCACCTGCGACGCAGCAGCTCCATCTTATTCGGGGAGATATCCATGACATCGAAATTTCTGAGCCTGGCCTTTGCGACAACCGCAATGATGGCAGTGCCGTTCGCCGCATTGGCCGACGAAACACCGCGACCACGCATTGCCGTTACTGGCGAGGGCCAAGCAGCATTAGCGCCGGACATGGCCCTTGTTTCAATGGTGGTACTGCAGGAGAAGCCCACCGCGCGCGAAGCGCTGACGGCTAACAATGAAGCCATGGCCAAGGTTCTCGACGCAATGAAGAAGGCAGGCATCGCGGAACGCGACCTGCAGACGTCAGGCTTCAATATCGAGCCTCGTTATGTCTACCCGGACAACAAGGACAATACACAACCGCCGGAAGCACCGAAGATTGTCGGCTACGCTGTTTCCAATTCATTGACTGTACGCGTGCGTGATCTGAAGAAGGTTGGCGACATTCT
Organism: Candidatus Phyllobacterium onerii; assembly: GCF_028331445.1. Taxonomy (GTDB): domain Bacteria; phylum Pseudomonadota; class Alphaproteobacteria; order Rhizobiales; family Rhizobiaceae; genus Phyllobacterium; species Phyllobacterium onerii. Next base: position 390,105 of record NZ_JAQMHX010000003.1, read on the forward strand.
CGATCAGTCCGTGACGCTCGGCGTCAATCAGGGTGGCAACCTCATCTTCACCAATGATAAACCCGAGGCAATTGTTGAAGAAGCCCGCAAGAACGCCGTTGCAAATGCAATGGCCAAGGCGAAGACCCTGACGGAAGCTGCAGGTGTTGGTCTCGGCAAGGTGCTCGAGATCAGCGAGCAGTCCTACAGCCCTCGCCCGATGCCGATGGGCCAAGCCAAGATGATGGCGGCCGCACCCGCGGATTCAGTTCCTGTTGCTGCGGGTGAAAACACCTACAATGTGAATGTCAACGTCACGTTCGAATTGAAGAATTGACCTGATCAATTCTTGGAAATGAAAAAGGGTGCCAGTCGGCACCCTTTTTGTTTCTTGTGGCAGAAAACAGCGTCAGATGATCGCCGCAGTAGACTTTCGAGACGGGCTATTAGCGGATGATCGGGCAGCCAGGTGCACGGGCAAACACAACGGCAGTGCGTAGACCCCGCTTCCATCCAGTTACACGAACAACGTTGCGATTAGCGACAACCCGTGGGTTGCGGATCCCCATGCGGCTTGCCTTGCTGGCAGCCTGACCCGGAGTGCAAACACGATTTGGGCGATGGCCATAGCGATATTGGACATCGACGAGTGGCGCGGAAGTTGTTCCATGCTGGACCACGATCGGTGATGCAAAGGCTGGTGCCGCGAACGATGTGTTTGCGCCGAGGATGGCACCGATGCTGATTGCAGCACCGACTGCAAGCAACTTGAGTGAAAGACTAGCCATATGAGCGTTCTCCTGTTTGATTGTCCGGGAATTGGGGGAAGTGTTTTCAGACATTCTGAAAACCGGACAGGCGCCCTTTGTTTCACAGACGATCTGAACAAATCCTCAACGCCTCATTCACGCCGCGTTCACTTGCAAACCGTTCAGGAAGGCAATTCCTCCTGCATCATATGATCAAAATAATCTTCATCCCCTTTCATTTCGTGATCGAACGCGGTGATCTTGCCGCGCACTGAGATCCCGGCTTCATGGACTGTTTCGGGGTTCCCTGAAACAAGCGGATGCCACCAATAAAGATCCTTGCCCTCATCGATCAGACGGTAACCACACGTCTCCGGCAACCAATCGACTGTCCGGACGATCTCCGGTGTCAGGAATACACAATCCGGCACCTTTTTCTTGCGATGTGTATAGTCTGAACACTGGCACGTACCGGCGTCCAGCAAGGTGCAAGCCACTGTTGTGAAATAGATTTCTTCTGTGTCCTCGTCTTCCAGCTTGTGCAGACAGCAGCGCCCGCAGCCATCGCACAGGCTCTCCCATTGCGAGCGGTTCAGCTCATCCAGAGTCTTCGTTTTCCAGAACGGTTCTTGAGGCATGCGGCTCAAATACATCCCGGACGCCGCCGCGTCCACGTTTTAAACATGAACGCGGGATGAACAGCGTCTTCACTTGAGATACAGGCTGCCCCTGCAATCCTTCACCCCATTGCTAATCGGGATCGCACCCGACAAACGGTTGCCCACAAACGGGAACAAGGTTGCGATCACAAACATTTGACGTGTTTCAACGACAAGAAACGCGAGACAGGGATGAACATGAAACGGACAGCACTCTTTTTTGCATCGACGGCGATTCTCTTTTCTTCGCCAGTGGCAATGGCAGAACAAGCCCCAATCAACCGCCCCTTCATCTCCTCAAACAGCAATGTACCCTCGCAAATGTTGGCGCAGGCGGAACAGACCGCGCCTCAGGCGGAAGAACCTGTTGAGGAGCTGAAGAAGCACAAGGGCGGCGACCACCAGGCAGAAGAAGCAAAGAAACGTGCCGCTGATGAAACAGAAGCCGCAGCGAAGGAACAGCGGAAGGCCGAAGAGCAGGCGAAACATCAGGCCGATCAAGCCGCCAAGGCTGCCGAAAAGGAAAATGAACAGAAGGCCGAAGAGGCAAAGCGCGCTGCAAATGCGGAAGCTGACAAAGCAGCCAAGCAACAGAACGCGATAGAAGAAGAAGCCAAACAGAAAGCCGCGCAGGAAGCCAAGTCTGCAAAAGCCGCCGAAAAGGAAGCGGCGCAGGAGGCCGAAAAAGCGAGAAAGGCTACCGAAGCCGAATCCAATAAAGCTGCCAAGCAGCAAAAAGCCGTAGAAGAGGAAGCGCGAAAGAAGGCAGCGGCAGAGTCCGATGCCGCAAAGGCGGCCGAGAAGCAAACCGCCAAGGAGGCAGAAAAGGTCAAGAAGGCGACCGAGCAGGAAGCGGACAAGGCTGCTGAAGCGCAAAAGGCCGCCGAGGAAGAAGCTCGCAAGAAGACTGATAGCGCCCAGAAGGCGGCGGACAAGCAAACAGACAAAGCTGCCGAGGCCGCAAAGAAGGCAACTGATAAGGCTGCCAAGGAAACGCCGGTAACTCCTGCACCCGACGCGCCCGCTACCGCAGAACAGCCTTCTCAGCCTGCAGAGCCGACCACCAAGGAAGCCAAGCCTGTCGACCCAGCCACCGGCAAAGCCGCGCAGCAGGAAACCTTACCGGAAAACGCTGCTCCAGCACTCGACAGCGCCAAACGGCCATCTGCTGGTGGAGTCCCCGATAAAGCAAAGCAGGGGCAAGCAGCCGAAGCACCTGCGGATCAAAAACCCGTTGCCGGGCAGCCGGCGGTCGCAGTGGCTCCGCCGAAGAACGATGCGGATGTTCAACAGGAGCTTGCTCCCGTCAAGATCGAGCCCGTCCTCACTGAAAAGGGTACCCGCACCAAAGACCGCAGGCCTGATGAGCGTCCAGGCGATGTACAGGTAGTGAAGAAATTCGGAGACCGGACCGTCGTCAATATCGACAATAACGTCTACGTCGAGAGCTCCGACCGGCCGCGCATGTCACGCGACTCGAAGGACGTCTATTACGAAGACCTGCCTCGTAACCGTACGAGAGAAACCATCGTGCGTGACAATGGCGTGCAGATTGTCACGATCCGCAATCGCTATGGCGATGTGATCCGGCGCTCACGTGTCATGCCGGACGGCCACGAGATTGTGTTGACATACACGCCCGACTACGACCGCGAGGAGCGTCAGGAATGGCGTGATCCAGGTGATGACCTGCCACCGCTCGCACTCAATATTCCGGTTCGCGATTATATTCTGGACGCGGAAGAGGCGCCTCAGGAAGAGGTGTACGATTTCTTCGAGCAGCCGCCGGTCGAACGGGTTGAACGCATCTATTCGATCGACGAAGTCAAGCGCTCGGCACGCATCCGCGACAAGGTTCGCCGCGTCGATCTCGATACGATCACCTTCCAGTTCGGCTCCGCGGATGTCGGCGAGGACCAGATCAGCCACATTGAAAGCGTTGCAAAGGCAATGGCGCAAATCCTCAAGAAGAACCCGGCCGAGACCTTCCTGATCGAGGGCCACACCGACGCCGTCGGGTCCGACCAGGCAAACCTTGTCCTTTCGGACAGGCGGGCGGAATCCGTGGCCCAGGCGCTCACCAATGTTTTCGATATCCCGCCGGAAAACATGGCTACCCAGGGCTATGGCGAGCAATATCTGAAGATCAAAGCCGACGGCCCGGAACAGGAGAACCGCCGCGTCGCCATTCGCCGCATTACACCGCTGGTTGCCCCGGTAGCCAGCAACTGATACCGGCCCTCCAACGAAAAACCCGGACTTTGATCCGGGTTTTTTGTGTTAAATCCTTGAGTTCGGGTATGTTGTCGCTATTTGTTGAGCTGAGCCCGATTGTTCAACCGGACCCTTATTTTATGAAACGTCTCGAAATCTTCGTCGAAAACATCATCCTCGCCTCGCGCTGGCTCCTGGTCGTCTTCTACCTTGGCCTTGCCGCAGCGCTTGCAATCTATGCTTTCTCTTTCGCCGGCAAGCTGGTGGACTTCGTATCCAAGGTCACCACCCTCAATGAAACCGATACTATCCTCAAAATGCTCAGCCTGATCGATGCAGCGCTGGTCGCCAGCCTCGTCGTCATGGTCATCATTTCAGGCTATGAGAATTTCGTCAGCCGCTTCGATCAAGCCGATGAGGTTCACTGGCTTGGAACGATCGATGCAGGATCGCTCAAGATCAAGGTGGCATCGACCATTGTCGCCATATCGTCGATCCATTTGCTGCAGGTCTTTCTGAACCTGACCCAGTTCAGTACCGAACAGCTGACATGGTTCACCGTGATCCACCTCGCCTTCGTGTTCTCGGCGCTGTTTCTCGCCTATATCGACAAGCTGATGGTGAAGGACAAGGGCGACAAGAAGGCCGAAGAGCCGTCGCTCTGAACGAACTGCACAACAAAAAGCCCGGCACTTGGCCGGGCTTTTTGTTTGTCGTGACTTCAGAATATCAGCTATCGAGGAACGAACGCAGCTTTCTGGAGCGGCTCGGATGCTTCAGCTTGCGCAATGCCTTTGCTTCGATCTGACGAATACGCTCACGTGTTACCGAGAACTGCTGGCCAACTTCTTCCAGTGTGTGATCCGTGTTCATGCCGATGCCGAAACGCATGCGCAGCACGCGTTCTTCGCGCGGTGTCAATGAAGCCAGAACCCGCGTTGTCGTATCGCGCAAATTGGCCTGAATGGCAGCGTCGATCGGCAGAAGCGCATTCTTGTCCTCGATGAAATCGCCGAGATGCGAATCTTCCTCGTCGCCAACCGGCGTTTCGAGCGAGATCGGTTCCTTGGCGATCTTCAGCACCTTGCGCACCTTCTCAAGCGGCATGGCAAGCTTTTCAGCCAGCTCTTCCGGTGTCGGTTCACGGCCGATTTCATGCAGCATCTGGCGGGACGTCCGAACGATCTTGTTGATTGTCTCGATCATATGCACCGGAATACGGATGGTGCGCGCCTGATCGGCGATCGAACGGGTGATCGCTTGACGAATCCACCAGGTCGCGTAGGTCGAGAACTTGTAACCGCGACGGTATTCGAACTTGTCGACCGCCTTCATGAGGCCAATATTGCCCTCCTGGATCAGATCGAGGAACTGCAAACCGCGGTTGGTATATTTCTTGGCGATGGAAATAACGAGACGCAGATTTGCCTCGACCATTTCCTTCTTGGCGAGCGCGGCTTCACGTTCGCCTTTCTGCACCTGATTGACGATACGGCGGAATTCCGAGATCGAAATGGCGGTTTCCTGCGCCATGTTCTGAATTTCCGTACGCAGGTTCTTGATCGTCTCTTTTTCGTTCTTGGTATATTCTTTCCAGCCGCGCGTTGTGAGATTGGAAACAGCCTTCAACCAGTTCGGATCGAGCTCGTTGCCCTGATATTCCTTGAGGAAGTCCTCGCGACGTACCCCGTAAGATTCGGCCAGGCGCAGCAAGCGCCCTTCGTTCTGAACGAGACGCTTGTTGATGTCGTATAGCTGGGCGACCAGCGCTTCGATACGGTTCTGGTTCAGCGATAGCGACTTGACCGCCTTGATCAGCTGATCCTTGAGTTCCTTGTAGCGGCGCTCCTGGCTCGGCGACAGCGATCCGGAGGCAGCGAGGCGGTTTTCCACCTGCTGATCCTGCAATTTGCGCAGCTTCTTGTAGGTATCGGCAATAACGTCGAGCGTTTCCATGACCTGCGGACGCAGTTCGGCTTCCATCGCGGCAAGCGACAGATTTGCCTCATCATCCTCGTCGTCATCTTCTTCGACGGGCGCATCACCGCCAACATTGGTGATATCGTCATCGTCGCGGCGGCTGCGCATCCGGTCATTGGCCGCAGCAGGCTTTTCTTCCTCGACGCGCTCGATCACTGGGGCCTGTTTGGCTTCGGGACCCGCATAGGTGGTTTCAAGGTCGATGATTTCACGCAGCAGGATCTTCGACTCGTTCAGATCCTCGCGCCAGATGATGATCGCCTGGAAGGTCAGCGGACTTTCGCAAAGACCCGAGATCATGGTTTCGCGACCAGCCTCGATGCGCTTGGCGATGGCGATTTCGCCTTCACGCGACAACAGTTCGACCGTGCCCATCTCGCGCAGATACATGCGGACGGGATCGTCGGTGCGATCGGTCGGTTCCTTTTTGGTGGTCGTCGGTGCTACGGCAGTGCCAGTCGACTCCGCGAGTTCGCGGGCATCGCTTTCCTCGTCGGCGCTGTTGTCGGTTTCTTCAGCGTCAGCGTCCTGCTCGTCATCTTCGACAACGTTGATGCCCATGTCACTCAGCATGGCCATGGTGTCTTCGATCTGTTCGGAAGTGACCTCTTCGGATGGCAGAACTGCATTGAGTTCGTCCATCGTCACATAGCCGCGTTTTTTCGCGAGCTTGATCATCTTCTTGACAGCGTCATCGGAAAGGTCGAGAAGCGGTCCGTCTGGCGCGCCTTCGCGCTCGACTTCTACTTCTTCGTTTTCCTTTGCCTTCGTTGCCATATTCTATATCTCCAAGCGGTGTTCGCTTTGTTCCCCTGATGGGCGCTTTGTTTTATGCATGAAAACAACGAGCGCGGCAGCGCACCGGTTCCCCTACATCATCAAGGTATAAATGATCGACTAGCCGAAATCCTGTTAATGGCGGATTAACCTTGTTATTCCGTCACGCTACATATCTGCCGAATTTGCCGGTTTTTTCGCTTTACCCGCAAACATCAACGAAATATCTTTAATTCGCGCACTCTGATTCCGTCATTATTGACCCACGTCAACCCCGACTCAACTGATTCGTAGGAAAAAAGCGAATCAATTCGGTCAAAACCCCTTGCCCGATCGCCCTGACGGTATTCCGAACCCTTCGATCAGCGCTTCAGTTGCCTGCGCATTGCGAATATCGTTTTGAATATCGAGGAGCCGGTTAAGGTTTTCATCGGTGGCTTCGCTCGCCAAGGCGGTTTCAGCTACTTTCAGCTCTTTATGTAGTGTGCTTGCGCGTTGATGCAAGTGAATCGCCTGCTTTAGCGCCTCCAAAGCGTCTTCTTCTGCCGCTTCCGCCGTCGCGGTCCACATGCGCGCACGCCGCGTCAATGCTTCCAGCGCTTCAATCAAGGCGCCATGATGGGTATCAACCATCGCCTTGCGCATCTCTGTCCCGTTGGCGACATGATGCTCGGCCATCGCGTTGAGCATGGCCGCATGAAAGCGCTTGAGGTCCGGGTGGCTGAATTCAAGCCGCACCACGGCTTCGAAATCCTCCTCGATCAACCGCGGGTGATTGAACAACGTCATCAGGATAGCGGTCTCGCGCAAGGGAGGCGCTGCCGATGTGGTCTTGACCAAAACGGAACGCGCCAGACTGTCCGAAACCGCAAAACGGCCAGTGGCTGCGCCCCTGCCCCGTTGGCCGTAACCATTCTGCTGGCCGAAACTGTTCTGGTTGTTGCCGCGTGGATTATTGTTGCTGCGCTGGTTCGAACCGAAGAACTGCTGGATACGCTCACGCACATCCTGCGCATAGTGACGCCGTACGTTTTCATCACCGATCAACGCCGTCATCTGTTTGAGCCGCGCTTCAAGTTCGGCGCGCCGCTCCGGCGTGTCGAAGACGCCGCTCGCCGTTTCGCGCGTCCACAGCATGTCGGCAAGGGGTCGTGCATCGTCGAGCACACCCTGGAAAGCTTGCGGGCCGGAACTTTTGACCAGATCGTCAGGGTCCTTACCTTCGGGCAGCACGGCAAAACGTAAGGAGAAGCCGGGCTTCAACACGGGCAGAGCCAGATCGATCGCGCGGTGCGCAGCCTTGATGCCCGCATTATCGCCATCAAAACAAAGTATGGGCTCCGGCGACATCCGCCAGAGGAGATCGAGCTGATCTTCCGTCAATGCGGTCCCCAGCGGCGCGACAGCCTGGGTGAAGCCGGCCTGCGCCAAGGCAATCACATCCATATAGCCTTCAACGGCAATGACGGCCTTTGCCGGTTGGCCAGCCTGCGGTTGCGCCGCCTTTCTGGCACGCAGGGCGTTAAAAAGAATTTTACCCTTGTGGAAGAGTTCGGTCTCGTTGGAATTCATGTATTTCGCGATGGCATTGGGTGCCAGCGCCCGCCCGCCAAAGGCAATGATACGGCCTCGCAAGTCCTCGATCGGAAACATGATGCGATCACGGAAACGATCAAACGACACCGGCTTGTCATCGCCATAGACCACCAGCCCACAGGCCTCGATCTGCTCCTTGGTGGCACTCTTCGATGCCAGGTGTTCCTTCAGGGCGTTGCGGCTCTCGGGCGCATAACCCAGACGATAGGAATGCTGCGTCGAGGCGCTCAGGCCCCGCTCTCGCAGATAAGCACGGGCCTTTGCTCCGCCCGCCGCTTGCAGCTGTTCCTCGAAAAACTTGGTCGCCATCTCCATGACGTCATAAAGCGTGGCACGTTTCGCCTCGCGTATTTCCATTTCGGCGTCACGCGCAGGCATCGGCACGCCGGCCATATCTGCAACACGCTGCACGGCCTCGGGGAAACTCAACCCTTCGAGCTCGGTTAAAAAACGGAAATGATCGCCGGTAACGCCGCAGCCGAAACAATGATAACGGCCCTTGCGATCCTCGCAGTGGAAACTCGGCGACTTTTCGCCATGAAACGGGCAGCAAGCCCAGAAATCACCCTTCGGCGCGTTGGTCTTTTTCCGGTCGAACGAAACGCGCGTCCCGATCACACTAGAGATCGGTACACGCTCCCTGATCTCATCGAGAAAGGACGGCGGAAATCGCATGCGGCTCTTCGTTCTTCAAATTGGCGCTTCGGAAAGTCAGTTTGACGGCCTGAAACTCCATCTATCAGGCTTGAACCATACTGCATTAAATAAGAACGCGACGGAAGTCCGCAAGCACGTCATCCCCCGTTCATCGCGTCGAATCGCTTCTCGACGGACTCTAAACTTTTACAAGCCGGCAAACGATAAGCGACCGATACAAAACTGTCATAAAATTGTTACAATGCGCCAAAAGCGACACATTTTTTCTTAGCCGGAACATAATTTTTTCCCTTTTTGATTGATATGTTATCTTAATAAATCGCAACTAAAATCGTATAGTTGCATTACCGTGTTTTCCGTACTCGACAGGATCATAACAAGTGAACGGTTCCGCAATTTTGTTGCATCTGGCAGGCGCAGTGGCGCTCTTGCTGTGGGCGACACGCATGGTTCGCACCGGCGTCGAGCGCGCCTATGGCGAGCGAATGCGCCAAAGCTTGCGCGGCGTACTGCACAATCCTGTTCTCGCAGTCCTTTGGGGACTGATGCTTTCCATCGCGCTGCAAAGCTCCACGGCGGTGAGTCTTCTGGTCGGCTCCTTCGTGGGATCAGGCTTTGTCAGCGGCATTGCCGGGCTCATGGCCGTGAGAGGCGCCGAGGTTGGATCAGCGCTCGTCGTCAAGATCCTGAGCTTCGACCTGACATTGCTGGTACCACTCTGTCTGGTGGCAGGGACCGTTATCTTCATGTCGACCGAACGAAGCAGCTGGCGGCAAGTGGGCCGTATCCTCGTCGGCATCGGCCTTCTCGTGCTTTCGCTCGAAATGACCGGCCAGGCAACAGAACCTTTGCGCAACAGTGAATTGCTGCCGGTGATTGTCGGCTATCTGAATACCGATCCCGTCACCGCGTTCCTGATTGCAGCGCTGATGACATGGCTGTTCCACTCCAGCATCGCCGCCGTACTGCTGCTGGTGACGTTTGCCTCTCGTGGCCTCATCCAGCCCGAACTCGGCATCGTGATGATTTTTGGTGTGAACCTGGGCTCCTCCTTCATCGCACCGCTTTTGACCCGCAATGCCGCCCCGCAGACGCGTATCGTGCCGATGGGCAATCTGCTGATGCGCGGAGCCGGTTCAGTGGTCATCCTGATCCTTTATCTGACGTTCAAACCATCTGTGGCCTTCCTCGGCTCCGCACCGGCTGATCAGGTCATCAATGGCCACATCCTCTTCAACATCATCATCCTGCTTGCTGGCGTTCCGCTTTCCGCGCTTGTTCTTAGGGTTACCAAGGCTGTCGTCGCGCTCAATGTCCCGGTCGAACAACCAAAATCGCTTGATCAAGCGGAACTCAGCGCATTGGACGAAAGCGTTCTTGATACCCCAAGCCTTGCGCTCGCCAACGCCACCCGCGAGACCGTCCGCGTGTGCGAGACAGTGGAGATCATGCTGCGCGGGATCATCGGGCTCTACGAGAACCCCGTTCAGGAGCGTATCGACGAATTGTCCGCCCTTGATGACAAGGTCGACCGCAAGCACGCGGCCATCAAACTCTACCTTGCCAAGCTGACGACCAAGCCTCTGAGCGACTTTGAAGTTGCACGCGCTCGGGAATTGCTGGGTGCCTGCGTGAAGCTGGAACAGGTCGGCGACATCATCGTCCGCAATATGCTGGCGCTGGTGCAGAAGAAAATGGACCGGAAACTCAAATTCACCGACGAAGGCTGGCTAGAACTCAGCAACTTCCACGCCAAGGTGCTTACCAACGCGCGTATGGCGTTCAATGTTCTCGTCTCACGTGATCGCGAAACGGCCCATCAACTGGTGCTTGAAAAAGACCACTTGCGCGACCTTGAAAAGCAGAGCAGCGAGCGGCATTTCCGCCGCCTTCGTGAAGGAACGACACGAAGCGTCGAGACGAGCTCGATTCACCTCGACACGATCCGCGATCTGAAACAGGTCAATTCGCTGCTGGCAGCCATGGCGTATCCCGTTCTCGAAGAACAGGGCCTTTTGAACACCACACGTTTGCGCGCTTTGCACAGCTGACCGTTTATGGCGTCGAGCCATCGGCGCTATCTAAAACGAAGGCCATTTCACTTGTGCCAGCGTATTTCGTGTTCAATAATCGCGATGAATGTGATTGTTGGACCCAATAAAGGCGCCCATGGCGGTGCCGATCAGTAGTCCAAGAAGTACATTGCCCATGATTGCTTCGCCAACACCCGCGCCAACTGATAATCCAGCAAGCATTCCAATAATGGTAGACCAAGTTTGTTCTTTCATTTTAGCCTCCGTTTTTATTATCGATGAACGCGGCAAAGTCATTCGAGTTCCAGCGGAGCACTGGACTACACATCAACAAAACGGGAAATGCGCGTGATGATTTCGCTAAGACCGATGCGTGCCGATGAATACTCGGCTTATCTGGATTATTTCATTCCTGACTACGCGGCGGAAATAGCAGCCAATTACCACCTTTCACCTGTCGAATCCCGTTTACAAGCCTTGCGGGAAATTGATGAGGATCTGCCGCAGGGTGTAGAAACGTCGGGCCAGGTGCTGCTGTGTATAATCGACAGCATTTCAGTTGACGACAGTTTAGTCGGGTATTTCTGGTACCGGCCGGATATCCCGGCACGTTCGATCCACATAAGCGATTTCCATATTTTCGCCGCGCATCAGGGAAAAGGCTACGGCAAGGAGGCCTTGGCCGCTCTGGAATTGGGACTGTCCAAAACGGGGTTCACGCAAATCAAGTTGCGCGTGGCTGAAGACAACAAACGGGCAAAACATGTCTATGATGTTTCTGGATTTCGCGTGACAGGCGTCAATATGAGCAAAGCGATCGGATAACAGAATGACCAATGTCGAAGAAGTGAAAAAAGGCCTGTGGGATACCGAACGAAAGCTGCTTCACCATTTAAGGGCAATTAGACGGCGGGATCGCGACATCAAACCCGCTGACCTCGAAAATCAGCTTACACGCGGACAAAAGATCGCCGACAGAGTTGCCGCAACGATGGGATCCTGGTCATTCATCATCATCCAGACGACAATCCTGTTTTTCTGGATTGTGCTCAACGTCACCGCCTATGTGCGGGAATGGGACCCTTATCCCTTCATCCTTCTCAACCTGGCCCTGTCGTTCCAGGCCGCTTACGCCGCGCCGTTCATCATGATGAGCCAGAACCGCCAGCAGGATATCGATCGGAAGGAAGCGGAGAACGACTACCGCATCAACATCAAAGCAGAGCTCGAAATCGAATTGCTGCATGAAAAGATCGAACTTCTTCACCAGAAGATCGACCAGATGCGGGAAAAGGAAGTGGTGACCCTCACGGAGGCAGTCGAGGAACTCGCAACACAGAAGCAACCGCCCGAAGAGGCCGGTGACACTTCCAAATAAAAAGGACCGCTGCGGGAGGAGGTGCAGCGGTCCTGATTGTAAATGTACCGCGGGAGGAGGTGCAGTACATTCCATGTTGGGGTATCTGGGAGGAGAAGAACCCAACACCAATAAGTTAGCACCGCACAAAAATCTGGCAACTTACAAAAATGCATAATAGCTATGCAAATTGTCGCATTGACCAGATCGATGCCGACTCACCCGTAAGAACCGTACTATGTCGAATTTCGAATTTTGCGGCGTTAGCCAGCGACTGCCGCGAAAGGCGGCCTTGGGTCAACAGTTTTTGATACCTGCTGCTGCCAACCCTTTATGCTAGTGTTCACGCCCGGTCATGAATTCCATGGAGGATATTGATGGACGCAAAATCAAAACCCACCTGCCGTATTGTCAAACCCCACCACACCTATGGCGGCAAGCAGGGGCTCGACTATTTCGAAGGTATAGCGGCGGAGACGGTCGGATCCACAGGCATCTGCATGCATCTTCTGACTATCCCACCCGGCGCGCGCGCCAAGGCGCATCTGCACGAGGCCCACGAAACGGCGATCTATATGCTGTCCGGCGAGGCGCATACCTGGTACGGCGATCGACTGGAGGAGCATGTCGTGGTGCATGCCGGGGAGCTTTTCTACATTCCGGCCGGCGTTCCGCATCTGCCGGCCAATCTCAGCAGTACGCCTTGCACCGCGATCATCGCCCGCACCGACCCGAACGAGCAGGAAAGCGTTGTACTGCTGCCGGAACTGGATGCACTGGTGCCGGCTTAAGCCAGCTGCCTCAACGTTTTCCGAGGTGTTCTCGTGGTGTCAGGACACGGCCAGAATTTGGTCGATTGTCGCGTCGAATTTTTTTGCAATCTTCTTTGAAGCTTTTTCGTTCGGATGAAGTTCATCATGCCAATTGCCCTGGCAGCAATTTCTTGCATCGACAAGATGCACCTTTGCGGACGAATCCGCGACCCCCGCCAGCAATTCATAAAATCTGTCGACGGAGTATTTCACGATCTCTTTGGCGATATCACTGTCCCAGGCGTATCCCAGCGCCTTGAACGGTTTGCCCAGCCATGGCCCGTTGTTGCGCGGATGCGCATAGTCGTACCCCTGCAGCAGGACATGGGTGTAGCCGCTTGACCAGACGTTGACGTTTTTCACCATCTGTCTGTATCCGGCTTTGAGCCCGTTCAAGATTTGTTTGAATTCGCTATCCTTGATGTAGTCACGCGGATCACTCGAGCCTCCGCCTTGAGAAAAGCGCTTGACGTACTTGGCCAAACTCCCGCCTCCAAGAAAGTCATTGCCGCCACCTGAAAATATGAAAAACTGCCTTTGTCCCCCCGAAATCGGTTGTTTGTACTGGGGCGGATTTCTTGTAATTTCCGCGAACGTGTCGCCAGGAAAACCAATATTAAGTGTGTCGTACTTTGCAGTATCTTTAGCGAGGGCATTAACAAAGGTCATTTCGTATCCCAACGCGCTTGACTCGGGCCAGAGGATGTTGATCCAAGAATCTCCCTCGGCAAGAATCTTTATCCTCCCTCCCACCGCCATTGTTGTTACGAGCTGCTCCGCAAGCGTTATGCGCCGCATTGTCCTAACGGCATCAGATGCCGAAACACCCTTCAGCGGCGTGATCTTGAACACGAGAGCATTTTTTGGATCTGGCTCCATCTTGAAAGCCGACTTGAAATCAAGATGAGCGGCGGTTTTAGCCATGATAGTCTCCCAAAAGCTGGCGCACCAATGACAATCCGACGTAGACGATATGCCGTCACGGAACATTCCGCCATAACCACAACGGAAATTTGAGTGAAGCAAAAGGCAAGCACGACGATATGTTTGAAGCTTGGACTTCAGTCTTTGGTCCGCGCCGAGCGTAATTCCCGCTTCGCGGCATCATGAAATGCCACATTTTCCTGACAATGTTCCTGCTGGAACAAGGTTGAGTGGCCATGAAACGCAAGTCAAAATCCCCAAAGAGCCCCTTAGACAAACATACTGTGGAAGAGCTGGAATTTCAGGAGCGTCGGATTATCAAATACATGAAAGAGGGCATGACGCGCGAGGAAGCGGCAATGCAAGCGCTGGCCGATTTGCGGGAGAAAATGGATCGGCGCTGAACCAACGTATGTTGTGACCGACTTGCTGAACCTATGTTAGGATGGCTTCCAACAATCTTGGGCTTCCAATGTAGGAGCAAATGATGAGAAAATCAGGAACAATCTTATTAACGTTGGCTTTAGGCACAATACTGGCGTCCGGCTCGGCAACCATATCGATGGCGCACGGTAAAACTCATGGCGCTCACAAATACCACGTGCATCGCGTTGACGGCCTCTGGCGTGCGAATGGTTATTGGTACCCACAATTTAAAGACTGCTATTTCCCGTACCGCTACGATTTTCCCGTCTATTGCGACGAATCCACTCAACGCTTTTCGAAGTGGGGACGGGGCACAAGGCCCATCAGAAAATAAGGTAGAGCCGATTGGGTCGGCAGTTCATCGTCTTCGGATCGTACAAGTGTCACAAGATGAGATGAACTCGCCTACTGCAGTATCTCTTTGACGATGCTGCTGGCTTTGCTGAAATCCATCTGGCCGGCATATCGTTCCTTGAGCACGTTAGGCGATTTCAGGAGGATTGAAATAGACTGCATCCTTGCTAGACAGGCTATTTTTGACCTGTTTGGTGAAGTCATCCACGAGCACTTCATCACTCTTCGTTTCGACACCGATCAACCCAGCTTCAGCCACCTCATTTGGATGGATTTTTTTCATCTCAAACCCATGGGTCATGTCGGTATCCATAAAACTGACGTGAACCCCGACAACCGCCGTTTTTTGACCTTTCAGTTCAATGCGCAAGGCATTGGTGAAGCTCCATGCCGCGGATTTTGAAGCGGAGTATGCAGCGAGCAGAGGGCGGGAGAACCATGCAGAATCGGACAAGACATTCACGATCGCACCACCGCCATTCCTGGCGAGGATGGGTGCAAATGCCTGGGTGACGGCTATCATTCCATAAAAGTTGATTTCGAAAATTTCTCGCACGTCCGTGATCATTTGAGGATCAAGGACGCTGTTGGTCAGACGAGCTATACCCGCGTTGTTTATCAGCAACGTTGTATCCTCGCAGCGCTTTGCCGCCGCCGCTATCGAAGCGCTATCCGTGACGTCGAGTTTGATCTGAATAATGTCTGGCGTATCGGTATCAGCCGGAGTGCGGACGCCAGCATAAACTTTCTTTGCGCCGAGCCTGAGCGCCTCCGTAGCGAAAGCCAAACCAAGACCACGGTTAGCCCCAGTTACAAAAACAACGGAATCTTTGATGCGCATTTCTTGTCTCCCTGGCTTATAAAACTGAAGTCAGCACATGGCGCGAAATCTGGTCATTTCATGCACATCTTCCGGCAACGGCAGGACGAACCCTGCAGACAAGAGGTGAGTGCTAGGGTTGGTTGGATGCCTGAAGGTGCGGGCCGTGATGCTGCTAGTTACCCGGTCTGAGCGGCATAGGCGGCACCATGGTCCCAGAAATGGCAAAGGGCAAGTCTACTGCAGGATCTCTTTGACGATGCTGCTGGCTTTGCTGAAATCCATCTGGCCGGCATATCGTTCCTTGAGCACGTTCATGCTTTTGCCCATATCGCGCAGGCCGCTTGCACCGATCTCGTCGATAACCTGCCTGGCCGCATGGCGTATCTCCGCATCGCTCAACTGCTTCGGCATGAAGTCGCGAATGATCTCGATTTCCGCACGTTCCTGCGCGGCAAGTTCCGAACGATTGCCCTCTTCGTAAAGCTTGGCCGACTCTTCGCGCTGCTTGATCATCTTGGCAAGAATGGAGCTTATCTCGTCATTGGTTGCGGGCTCCTTGCCCGAACCCCGGTTGAGAATATCGCGATCCTTGATGGCGGACATGATCAGGCGCAGCGTCGGCACGCGGCGCTTGTCTTGTGCTTTGATGGCTGTGGTTAGTGCCGCTGCGATGGTATCGCGCATATCTGGAGCCTCCTGGTTGCGCGCACTTTATGGCTGGCCCGACACGAAAACAATCATCGTCCCATGCGGTTTGGCATGATTCCATGAAGAGTTCTTGTGTCGCAATTGACGTTGAGCGCGGCTTTGTTTATGGACTGGGTCTTAGCCAGACATTTTGTTGTTGCTGCGGTGGGGAGCCAAGTCACCACCGCGTTCAGCCATGTCATATGGAACGTTGGACGGCGTTTTTCAACGCCGCCAACGACGCAAGCCCGCGCTCAGGAGTGCCGCATGACCACCAACACAACGACAGACGCCGGTACATCGTCAAAGACCGCGGGCTGGACTGAATTCAAGCCGACGGCATTGCTGGTTCTGGCCGATGGCACCGTCATCGAAGGCAAGGGCCTTGGCGCGACCGGCATCTGCGAAGCGGAAGTCTGCTTCAACACCGCGCTTACCGGCTATGAGGAAATTCTCACCGATCCGTCCTATGCCGGCCAGATCGTCACCTTCACCTTCCCCCATATAGGCAATGTCGGCACCAACAAGGAAGACATCGAGGATCTGACCCCGGCCAATCGTGCCGGTGCGGTTGGCGCGATCTTCAAGGCCGACATTACTGCGCCTTCGAGCTATCGCGCTGCCGATCACCTGGATCATTGGTTGAAAGCGCGCGGCGTTATTGCTCTGGCTGGCGTCGACACGCGTGCCCTGACGGTTCTCATCCGCGAGAAGGGCATGCCGAACGCAGTGATTGCCCATGATCCGGACGGCAAGTTCGATATCCCAGCGCTGAAAAAGCGCGCCGCGGCGTGGCATGGCCTGCTTGATCTCGACCTCGCCAAAGACGTTACCTCGGGGCAGAGTTCCGTTTGGACCGAGAAGCCATGGGTATGGAACGAAGGCTTTGACGAGCAAACAGCGCCGGAATTCCACGTAGTCGCCATCGACTATGGCATCAAGCGCAATATCCTGCGGCTCATCGCCGGTCTTGGTGCAAAAGTCACTATTCTCCCGGCTTCCGCAACCGCCGAAGACGTTCTGGCCCATAAACCGGATGGCATCTTCCTCTCCAATGGTCCAGGTGATCCGGCGGCGACCGGCAAATACGCCGTCCCCGCCATCAAGGAGCTTATCAAGACCGACATTCCGGTCTTCGGCATCTGCCTCGGTCACCAGATGCTGGCGCTCGCGCTTGGCGGCGATACCAAGAAGATGCACCAGGGCCATCACGGCGCCAACCATCCGGTGCGTGACGACACAACAGGCAAGGTCGAGATCGTTTCGATGAACCACGGTTTTGCCGTCGATGCAGAGTCCTTTCCGGATGGCGTCGAAGAAACCCATATCTCGTTGTTCGACGGCAGCAATTGCGGCCTGCGTGTTGTCGGTCGTCCGGTCTTTTCAGTGCAGCATCACCCCGAAGCGTCGCCCGGTCCGCAAGACTCGCACTATCTGTTCCGCCGGTTCTTCAACCTGATCCGGGAGAGCAAGGGCATGGAGACACTGCCCGAACGCGATCACGCCGCCTGATCAGGCGACGTCGTGGCCAGTACTTGCCTTTAATATTGCAAACCACTGCTGGCGATCGAGTTCGATATCCAGCGCAGATACCATCGCGGTCAGCCGCTCGACCTTGAGACTGCCAAGAACCGGGATCAGCCTCGCCGGATGGCGCAACAGCCATGCGATGGCTATCGCAGATATGTCGGCTTCGCCGATTTCGTCTGCAACCGCTTTCAAAGCCTCACGCACGCGTTGTTCCTGCACCCCATCGCCCGTGAACAGACTACCGCCACCCAGCGGAGACCAGATCATGGGCACATAGCGCAGGCGTTGTGCGTGATCGAGACTGCCGTCCGAAAGCGGCGCGGTATTCAGGACAGACATCTCGATCTGGTTGGTAACCAAGGGAAAGGGCAATCGCGAAGCCAGCAGATCGAACTGCGAAGGCGAAAAATTGGAGACGCCGACTGCTCTCACCTTTCCTGCCTTGACGATAGCCTCAAGCGCTGCCGCTGTTGCATCGGCATACATCAGCGGATCGGGGCGATGAACAAGCAGTAGATCGATATAGTCCGTATGCAGGTTCTTCAAGGAACGATCCACGGACGCTTTGATATGTGCGGCACTGGTATCGTAATGCTTGATCCGGTTATCAGGCCGCGCATCCGACTTCAGCATGATATCGCATTTGGTGACCAGTTCGAACGCTTCGCGCTTGCCGCCCCAGCGCTTGAGAGCGGCGCCGAACGCTTCCTCAACACCGTAGTTCCCATAGATATCCGCGTGATCGAAACTCGTCATGCCGAGATCAATCGCCGCAGCGACAAGCCTTGCCACACTGTCCGCGTCGGGCTTTTCCGGTTCGTTCAGCAGGCGCCAGGCACCTAGAACCAGCCGGGACAGGGAGAGACCGCGGGCATTGAGTGCAATACGCTTTTCATAGGACATGGAAAAATCACCTCGGTTGGAATAATCATTGCCTCGATCAGTTTCGTGTGACGCACGGAACGTAGAAATGAGGAGTATCGACCATGTCGGAACAGCGCCCGCCCCTACCTCCATTCATGCACGAAACCGCGGTGCAAAAAGTTCGTGGTGCCGAGGACGGTTGGAACAGCCGCAACCCCGAGCGCGTATCGCTGGCATATACGATCGACAGCTATTGGCGCAATCGTGCAGAGTTTGTCGAGGGGCGGGAGGCAATCGTGACTTTCCTCACGCGCAAGTGGAATTGTGAACTCGATTACCGGCTGATCAAGGAGCTTTGGGCATTCACCGACAATCGAATCGCAGTTCGTTTCGCCTATGAATACCACGATGATTCCGGCAATTGGTTTCGCGCCTACGGCAATGAAAACTGGGAATTCGACGAAAACGGCCTCATGCAAAAGCGGTTTGCTTGCATCAACGACCTCCCGATCAAGGAATCCGAACGCAAGTTTCACTGGGATCGGTCTGGACCACGTCCAGCCGATCATCCCGGTCTGTCAGACTTGGGACTATAAAGCCTCTTATCCGGCCTCGTTCTGGGCCAGCGCACCCGGAACGAGAACCTCGTCTTTGGCCAGCGATGGCTTTTCGATGCGCAGCACGAAAACAATCAGGCCGATCAGCACGAAAATCCCGCCGAGCACATAGGGCGCGCCGCTAAAGGTGATGGATGCACCCGGCGCTGTGAAGATCGCGAATATCTGCGTGAAGATCAGCGGGCCAATAATATTCGTGATGCTGAACAGGCTGGTCATCGCCCCCTGCAGCTCGCCCTGCTCCGATGCGGGCACTTTGGCGGAGGCAATACTGCGCATCGCCGGATCAGCTATGCCTTCAAGGCAGGTCGCAACGATCACCACATAGACCAGCCATCCCTGCCAGGCGCTGGCATACCCGAAGAAACCGAGCGCGGCAAAGGCGAGGCCGATGACGGCCGTGCGCCATTCACCATATCTCGACACGATGCGAGGCAAGACAAGCCCCATTACGATTGCCGCACAGAGGCCGTAGATGCCAAGTGATATGCCGATATCGCTCTCGCTCCAGCCATAGCGGTAGCTGCCCACATAGGCCCATACCGCCGGATACGACATGTGTCCGAGAGTCAGCATGAAGAAAACGAGCCCGAGCCACAGAATGCCTGTGTGATTGCGCATCTGCTTCAGGGCGCCGAGCGGATTGGACCGTCTCCATTCGAATTTCCGGCGATCTTTCACGGCAAGTGTTTCGGGCAAAAGGAAATAAGCGGCGATAAAATTCAGAAACGAGATCAGCGCCGCCCCGTAAAACGGTATGCGTGGGCCAAACTCGCCAAGGAAGCCGCCAATGATCGGCCCAAGAATAAAACCAACGCCGAATGCAATGCCAAGCAGGCCGAAATTCTTGGCGCGGTTTTCGTCCGTGCTGACATCGGCGATATAAGCGGAGGCCGTGGAGTAACTGCCGCCGCTGATACCTGAAAGGATTCGGCCAATCAGCAGGATGGCGAAGTTTGGTGCAAGCGCGCAAATCAGGTTGTCCAATGCGAAGGTAATAACCGACGTCAGCAATATTGGCCTGCGGCCGAAACGATCACTGAGATTCCCAATCAGCGGCGCAAAAACAAACTGCATTCCGGCATAGGCGAAAAGCAGCCACCCGCCGTAAATTGCTGCATTCCCCACATCCGTGCCGGTGAGTTCCTCAAGATATTCCGGCAGGACTGGCACTATGATGCCAATGCCGATGATATCCAGCAGCAGGATCATGAAGACGAGCGTCAGGCCGCGTTTGGCCAGGATGGGGTCAATCATCGGAAAACTCGCAACTGGCGTTTATGTCCGCGATTGCGCGGAAAATCGTTGTATTGCATTCGAGGGCGCGAAACAATACGTGAACATGATCAGGAAATCCGCCATTCCGCCACCAGAAAGTGCTTTTTAGGCAAAATCCTCCTGACAAACCCTGTCAAACTATCCGCGATCAGAGGTTGAGGATTCAGGTCAGGCCGCGCCGAAAATGGTGGCTTTCGAGAACCGAGCGGCGGAGCGTATATAAAGTACGTGAGCACCGGAAGCGGAGAAAGACGCCTTTTGCAGGCAGGCCTGACCTGAATCTAATGTGCATAGCCAGTGGGCACCGCAGTGGTGGCTTTCAATGTTTCCATCGAAACCGAAGCGGATATATCGAAAAATTCGACCTTCTCCACAAGCGCCTTGTAGATGTCGTCATAGGCTTCGACGCGCGGCAGTACCAGCTTCAGGATATAGTCGATCGTCCCGGTCATGCGATGCACTTCGACAATTTCGGGGATGTCGATGATCGCCGCGCGAAACTGTTCAAGCCAACCAGCGGAATGGCGGGCTGTACGCACGATCACGAACATCGTCGTCGGCAAGCCGGCATGTGCCCGATCCAGAAGCACGACCCGCTTGGCGATATAACCATCGTCCTCCAGGCGTTGAATGCGCCGCGAACAGGCCGAGATCGAAAGGCTTACCCGATCTGCCAGATCAGAGACTGCAAGCGACGCATTTTCCTGCAGCAAATTGAGAATCTTGCGATCACGATCATCCAGCATCTCGCCCCTCCAGCAATTTCTCAGCGCATTTGGAGAATTATACGCCTGATTTTTGCCCACCCGCAAGAAACTTCCACAAACTTTGCCAACACTCAGCGCCCATGCCGATTTATTATCCTGCCAGTAAACAATCTAGGGAACTTGCGAATGCGTACTATCGGACTGATCGGCGGAATGAGCTGGGAGAGTACGGCGGTCTACTACCGCCAGATCAACGAAATGGTTCGGGCACGTCTGGGTGGTCTTGCCTCAGCCAAAATCGCCATGCAATCGCTCGATTTCGCCGAAGTCGTCGCGTTGCAGAAAAGCGACCGCTGGGATGAAGCGGCAGCTCTTCTCGCCGACGCGGCGAAGCGACTTGAAGGCGCCGGTGCGGACTGCGTCCTGATCTGTACAAATACGATGCATCTGGTGGCCGATGCGGTTGCCGCGTCCGTCAATGTTCCGCTCATCGATATCAGGCATGAAACCGGCCGCACGCTGAAGGCATCCGGCAAGAAGCGGCCCCTGCTTCTTGCGACGCGCTACACCATGGAGCACGGTTTTTACGCCGATTACATGCGTGACCATTTCGATATGGAGTTAATCGTGCCCAATGAGATTGACCGCGCCAAGGTGCATTCGGTGATCTTCGACGAACTTTGCTGCGGTGTCGTCAAGGATGATTCCCGTCACGCGTTGGAAAAGATCGTCCAGCGCGGCAAGGATGCCGGCGCGGACTGCGTCATTCTCGGTTGCACGGAAATCTGTCTGTCCCTGACCGACGACAATCTCGCTCTGCCAGTGTTCGATTCAACGACTATTCACTCAAACGCCGCCGTGGCACACGCGCTAGGTTTGGATTTTATAAGCGAGCAGGACGCGGGTTAACGCTCTTATCTCCCCTTTGTGGGGGAGATAACTAGGCTCAAATATTCCCACTGAAAGTATCGCAACTTTCCAGCTTGCCGCTGTCGAAACCACGTTTGAACCAGTTGGCGCGTTGAGCTGACGTGCCATGGTTGAAACTTTCCGGCACGACATAGCCCTGCGTCCGCCGCTGGATATTATCATCGCCGATTTGCTGGGCAGCGTTGAGTGCCTCTTCAAGATCGCCAGCTTCAAGTATACCCTGCTGCTTGGTGAAGTGCCCCCAGATACCGGCGAAGCAATCCGCTTGAAGCTCGACACGCACAGACATGGAATTCGCGTCGGCTTGGCTCATGTTCTGCCGCATCGCGTTGAATTTCGGCAGGACGCCGATGAGGTTCTGTACGTGGTGACCGACTTCATGCGCTAAGACATAGGCCTGTGCAAAATCCCCGGAAGCGCCGAATTTCTGTTCAAGTTCGTCATAGAAGCTCAAGTCGATATAGAGCTTCTTGTCGCCGGGGCAGTAGAAGGGCCCGGATGCAGCGCTTGCAAAGCCACAGGCGGAGCGGACTTGGCCACTGAACAACACCATGGTCGGAGCCGGATATTGCTGTCCTTCGGCCTGGAAGATGCCACTCCAGACGTCTTCGGTCTCGGCAAGAACAGTGCGCGCGAACTGCGTCATTTGATCGTCGTTCTTGACCGACGTGCCGCTGCTTGGCGCTTGGCTCTGGCCCGGCGCCAGCTGGCCGCCGTCTTCGCCGACCAGTATCTGCATCGGATCGATGCTCGTGCAGAATTTCAGGAAGAGGAAAATCGCGGCAAGTATGACGATACCGGAAAAGCCTCCCCCGCGCGCTGTGCGAAAGCCGGATCCGCCGGGAAGGCGAAAGCCACCACCGCGGCCAATACCGCCCGGAAAACCACCGCCCTCGCCGCGTTGATCTTCAACATTGTCACTCTGCCTGCGGCCCTGCCAACGCATTTCCTGTCTCCCGGTTCTTGCATCGGCACAGACGTCGATGCGCTGTAGTTCCAACAGTATAGTGCGATATTTGTTTCACGCACGGTGCTATTTTTCAACGTGTAGCTGCAGTCCATGGATAATCAATTTTCGTGACTGATTAATGCACACGATATATCTGGCCGAAAACTGCTGCGAAAAACCGTAAAATCGCGCGTTTTTGGGGTTACACAATGCGCTTCCTTTGCCTATAAGGCAGCCTTAGCCTCGCATTTGGAATTATATGCCTGCCCGTACGGTCAAACCGTGCGGTTTTTTGTGCAGCACGCTATTGATAGGAACGTACCCATGCCAAAACGCACCGACATCAAATCTATTCTGATCATCGGCGCAGGTCCGATCATCATCGGTCAGGCATGCGAATTCGATTATTCCGGCACACAGGCCTGCAAGGCACTAAAGGAAGAGGGTTATCGCGTTATCCTCGTCAATTCCAATCCGGCGACAATCATGACCGATCCGGAGTTGGCCGACGCGACTTACATCGAGCCGATCACCCCGGAAGTTGTCGCCAAAATCATCGCCAAGGAGCGCCCGGACGCGCTGCTGCCGACGATGGGCGGACAGACTGCGCTCAACACCGCGCTGTCGCTTCGTCGCATGGGTGTACTTGACCGCTACAATGTCGAAATGATCGGTGCCAACGCCGAGGCTATTGATAAGGCGGAGGACCGCGCGCTTTTTCGCGAGGCGATGGCCAAGATCGGTCTCGAAACGCCAAAATCCATGTTGGCGAATGCCACCGAAGTCAAGGACCACGACCGCAAGTTGCATCAAGAGCAGCGTGAAACCGTAAAAGCCAGATATTCCGGCGCCGAACTCGACGCGGCTTTGGACAAGCTTGAGACCGAGTGGCAGCTTGGCGAAGGCGACCGCAAGCAGCGCTATGTTTCCCATGCGCTGGGTATGGCAGGTGCGGCGCTCGATCACGTCGGGCTTCCCGCCATCATTCGCCCGTCCTTTACAATGGGAGGCACCGGCGGCGGCATCGCCTACAATCGCACCGAATTCTACGAGATCATTGGCAGCGGTCTCGATGCGTCGCCTACGACCGAAGTGCTGATCGAAGAATCGGTCCTAGGCTGGAAGGAGTATGAGATGGAGGTTGTCCGTGACAAGGCGGATAACTGCATCATCATCTGTTCCATCGAAAACATCGATCCGATGGGTGTCCATACCGGTGACTCCATCACCGTCGCCCCTGCCTTGACCCTGACGGACAAGGAATACCAGATCATGCGCAACGCCTCGATCGCGGTGCTGCGCGAGATTGGTGTTGAAACCGGCGGCTCGAACGTGCAGTTCGCGGTGAATCCGGAAAATGGCCGTCTGATCGTCATTGAAATGAATCCCCGCGTGTCACGTTCATCGGCGTTGGCATCAAAGGCAACGGGCTTCCCGATCGCCAAGATCGCGGCGAAACTTGCCGTCGGTTACACGCTGGACGAGCTCGACAACGACATTACCGGCGGAGCCACCCCCGCTTCGTTCGAGCCCTCGATCGACTATGTCGTCACCAAGATCCCGCGCTTCGCCTTCGAAAAGTTCCCCGGCGCCGAACCGACGCTGACGACTGCGATGAAATCGGTGGGCGAAGTCATGGCCATCGGCCGCACCTTCAAGGAATCATTGCAGAAAGCGCTGCGTGGCCTTGAAACCGGGCTTACCGGCCTTGACGAGATCGCAATTCCCGGGCTTGGCGAAGGCAATGACAACAATGCCATCCGTGCCGCCATCGGCGTGCCGACACCGGACCGCCTGCGTATGGTGGGCCAGGCCCTGCGTCTTGGCCTATCTGTCGAGGAAGTTCACGAAGGCTGCAAGATCGATCCATGGTTCCTGGAACAGATGGCGGAGATTGTCGCTACCGAAGAGCGCGTGCGGGAGCACGGCCTGCCGCAGGATGCGCAGAACCTGCGCATGTTGAAAGGCATGGGCTTTTCTGACGCTCGCCTTGCCAGCCTTGCTAAAATCGAACCCAGCGACGTCACCAAGCTGCGTCACAAGCTCGATGTTCATCCGGTCTTCAAGCGCATCGATACCTGCGCCGCCGAATTTGCTTCGCCGACCGCCTATATGTACTCGACCTATGAAGTGCCATTCGCCGGCGCGCTCGCGTCCGAAGCGCAGGTCTCCGATCGAAAGAAAGTTGTCATCCTTGGCGGCGGTCCCAATCGTATCGGCCAGGGCATCGAGTTCGATTATTGCTGCTGCCATGCCGCCTTCGCCCTGCGTGATGCAGGTTACGAAGCCATCATGATCAACTGCAATCCGGAGACTGTTTCAACGGACTACGACACGTCGGACCGGCTCTATTTCGAACCGCTGACGGCCGAAGACGTGCTGGAAATCCTGCGCGCCGAACAGACCGCAGGAACGCTGCACGGTGTCATCGTCCAGTTTGGCGGTCAGACCCCGCTGAAGCTTGCGGATGCCCTTGAGAAAGCCGGTATCCCAATCCTCGGCACCTCCCCCGATGCAATCGATCTTGCCGAAGATCGCGACCGTTTTCAGAAGCTTCTGATCAAACTCGACCTTGCCCAGCCGAAAAATGGCATCGCCTATTCCGTTGAACAGGCCCGCACCATTGCCGGCGAGCTCGGCTTTCCGCTCGTCGTTCGCCCGTCCTATGTTTTGGGTGGCCGCGCCATGCAGATCATCCACGACGAGCGCGGTCTGCAGAGTTACCTGCTCGATACGGTGCCGGAACTCGTGCCCGAGGATATCAAGCAGAAGTACCCGAA
The DNA here is from genome assembly GCF_028331445.1 of Candidatus Phyllobacterium onerii. Classification (GTDB taxonomy): domain Bacteria; phylum Pseudomonadota; class Alphaproteobacteria; order Rhizobiales; family Rhizobiaceae; genus Phyllobacterium; species Phyllobacterium onerii. The sequence goes on from NZ_JAQMHX010000003.1 coordinate 415,787, forward strand.
CGACAAGACCGGCCAGATCAACACGCTGCTGGGCAAAAACCCGCTCCTCTTTGACCGCTATCTGAGCGAAGCAATCGAGGTCGACGTGGACTGCCTCTGCGATGGCAAGAATACCTGGATATCCGGCATCATGGAGCACATCGAAGAGGCCGGTATCCATTCGGGCGACAGCGCCTGTTCGTTACCCGTCCACTCGCTTTCGGCAGAAACTGTTGCCGAACTCGAAAAGCAAACCGCTGCGCTCGCCAAATCACTCAATGTCGTCGGCCTGATGAACGTGCAATACGCCATCAAGAACGGCACAATCTATGTGCTTGAAGTCAATCCCCGCGCCTCGCGCACAGTCCCCTTTGTCGCCAAGACCATCGGTACGCCTATTGCCAAGGTTGCGGCGCGTATCATGGCTGGCGAAACGCTGGATGAAGCACTGGCCAATTATGGCGGCAAACCTTCGACGACGGCGCGCAAACACATCGCGGTAAAAGAGGCCGTGTTCCCATTCGCGCGCTTTCCCGGCGTCGACACATTGCTCGGACCGGAAATGCGCTCGACCGGCGAAGTGATGGGGCTCGACTACGATTACGCCTTGGCCTTCGCCAAGTCACAGCTAGGTGCCGGTGTCGACCTGCCGCGAGATGGAACGCTATTCGTGTCGGTCCGTGACGAGGACAAGCAACGCATTCTCGCGCCCGTAAAACGTCTGGCGGCGTTGGGGTTCAAAATTCTTGCTACCGGAGGCACCGCCCGCTTCCTCGGCGAAAATGGTGTCGAAGCCCAGAAAATCAACAAGGTGCAGGAAGGCCGGCCGCATGTGGAGGATGCCATCCGCAACCGCCAGGTGCAATTGGTCTTCAATACTACCGACAGTGCCAAGGCGATCTCGGACTCGAAATCACTCCGCCGTGCAACGTTGATGCAGAAGGTGCCGTATTACACAACGTTGTCGGGAGCTGACGCAGTTGCCGAAGCTATCGCCGCGCTGAAGGCGGGATCGCTGGAGGTCAGGCCACTGCAGGATTATTTTCTCTGATTTGGTCAGGCCGGAGGATGCTGAGTAAGCTAGCCTCCGTCCTGATTGAACACGAAACGACCATTCAAACGCCTGCAATACCCTCTTCTTCCAGTCCATGGCCGGATGGATCGCTGACGAAATGCAGCACCTTGGAGAAGACATGATCGTTTTTGTCCTCGCGCCCGATATGAACGACTGTTGATTTGGCCAGGTCAACGCGCAGCACAGCGGTAACCCGTTCGTAGGCGTCCTTCTCCATACCGTCCAGCGCCTCATCGATCACGACCCAGGTTGGTTTATGCAGTTTGAGCCGCGCGAAAGCGAGAGACTGCTGTTCGTCGTCACTCAATTCCCTGTCCCAGCGCGCCCTGAAGTCAAGCATCGGTTCGAGCCGGGTCAAACCCAGCTCGTGTAGCGCCGAGACAAGTTCCTCATCGGAAAATCCGTCTTTGCCGACAGGGTAGGACATCGCCTCACGCAAGCTGCCTGGAGGAAAATAAGGCAGGCGCGGCATAAAAAGAATGTTGGCATTCGCCGGCAGGCTGACGGTGCCGGCCCCCCAAGGCCAGAGGCCGGCCATGGCCCGAAAGAGCAGGGTTCTGTCGATCCCGGGTTCGCTGGTAATCAACACACGCTCGCCCTCCTTGACCACGGCCTTCTTCTCCTTCAAGCGGACCGTCTCGCGCGGGGCCGTGATCTTCAGTTTGTCGAGGACGATCTGGTTCGTCTCCGATTGCGTGAACTTGATCCGTTGTTCGACGCTGCTCTTGATGTCGGTCGCCTGTACGGCCTGCCGGAACGAGGTCACGCGCAAGAGCGTGGCACGCCAGTCGGCGATAGCACCGAAATTATTGACGAACCACTTCAAGGCATCATGCACCTGGTTGAACGCCCCAATCGCCGCCATCAACCCGCCAAATGACAGGTTTCCAGCAAAGTAGACGGGTGCTGCCACAAGAATGGGCGCGACAATGGTGATCCAGCCATAACCGGAAGTGACCCAGGTCAGCTGTGTCAGCGCCGTAACCAGCAAGCGGATTGCCGCGAGAAGACTATCGATATCAAAACCGATCCGGCGATTCTCGTCAGCCTCTCCTCTATAGAGCGAAATTGCATCGATGTGCTCGTTGACTCGCATCAGCGAAAAACGAAGCTCGGACTCTTTCTGGTAGCGGTCCGCGTTGTACCGTATCAATTTCCGCCCGACGAACCAGCTGAGCCACGATGCAGATGCGGCATAGAGGATAGCTGCCCACACCATGTAACCAGGGATGGAAAAGCTATAGCCATAGACATTGAACACGAAACCACTGGAAAACGTCCACAGGACGCCGATGAAGCTCACGAGCAGTATCGTGGCCTGCAACAATCCAAACCCGAGATCAGTCGACATTTCCGAAAGATGCCGCGCATCTTCATGCAGACGCTGGTCGGGGTTGACGCCAATTGGTCCAGAATTTGAAAGTTTGAATGCCCGGCGCGGTTCCAGCCATTCACCGACCAGATCGCGGGTCAGTCCCTCGCGCAGCTTCAACCGCGTCATCTGGTTCAGCCAGGTTTGTGCGACGTTGAAAACGAGAAGAACCGAAGCGATTGCGAAAAAAACCATCAGCTGGTCGACAAATGCCGGGAAATCACGTCGCGACAGTGAATCGTAAAATGGGACATTCCAGCGGTTCAGCAGTACCTGGCCCGCTGATGTGACGATGATGATACTGACCACGCCGAGAATCATCAGAATCAGGCGGTTGCGAACCGGCGATATCCAGTAGATATCCAAAATCACGCGCAACTGGGAGAGCAGCCCTGCTTCCACTTCGCCCGCGACCGAGGTGGCTGTGGATCGGCTTGGTTTCTGCTCCGCCATGAGTCTCCCCCGTGGACGACCGCGATTCGGCCAGTTCACATTAGCATCTACTATTAAAACACGTCGGACAGTGTGCTGAAATTCAACAAGGAATGTAGGGCCAAAATTTGCCTATGCAACCCGCCGCACTTAACCCTGACGATAAACCCATTCCAATATGGCTTGTTTTGGGGCAAATTCTGTCATATGTAATCCGCATCGATTTTATCGGTCGAGTGACTTTGCGACCTGCGTAACCTGTTGCGCTTCCTGATGAACTCCATTGCATAGGTTCGATTCCCTGGGCCGCAAATGTGCTTGCTGCCTGTCTTATATATCTGAAAGGAATTTCCCATGGCTACGGGAACAGTGAAATGGTTCAACGGCACCAAGGGCTACGGTTTCATCCAGCCTGATACTGGCGGTGCAGACGTATTCGTCCATATCTCCGCTGTTGAACGCGCGGGTTTGCGCGGTCTCAATGATGGCCAGAAGGTCAACTACGAGATCGTACAGGACCGTCGTTCGGGCAAGTCGTCCGCTGACAACCTTAGCGTTGCCGGCTGATAACACATACGGGAATCGTCTGATTTCTGAACGCACATGAATTTAAAAGGCGGGATTTTATCCCGCCTTTTTCATTTTCAGTCTGGCAGCCATGTGATCGGAACATGGCCCTGGTCGCCCGCGACGCGGCTCAGCCATTTTGCCACGGATGGATAGGCCGAGAGGTCGTATCCGCCGCGATTGGCTTCGTGGGTATAGGCATAGAGTGCAATATCGGCGAGGCTGATGTTGCTGCCTGTGAAGTAAGGCGTCTTCTGCAGTTGGTTTTCCATCACCAGCAATGCTTTGTTGCCGCCTTCCAGCGTTGCTGCCAGGCGCTCCGGCGTCGCATCCTTTGCCCGCTCCGGATAGACCAGCAATGCCCGGCGAACGGCGATATTTGGCTCATGCGTGTATTGTTCGAAGAACAGCCATTGATACATCAAGGCGCGCTCGTACGAATCCTCGGGAACAAAACGACTGCCTTCCGCCAAATGAAGCAGAATGGCATTCGATTCTGCAAGAAAGCGTCCGTCGTCGAACTCAAGCAAAGGCACCTTGCCGTTTGGATTCTTCGCCATGAATTCAGGTTTACGCGTTGAACCATCGGTTGAAGAAATCGATATGTGCTCGAAAGGCATCGCCAATTTCGCCATTAAAAGCCGCGGCTTGTAGCAATTTCCTGAATCAGGCTGTGAATAAAGTCTTGGCATGGTAGCGGTCTCCTGAGAGCGTCGGTGCGGGCACACAAATGACGGCTTGGTTGGCGGGCGACTATTCCGACGACGAGCCGATATGTCCAATCATTTTGATTGAAGCATTCTTCAAACATTGCTGATGTATTCGGCATTCGATGCCACACCCTGCACAGAAACTGCATAATGTGAAGTCCCGCGAGCATGCTTTTGCTTGCGATTCGGCCGCCATTGCGACATAGCAGGCCCGCAAACCCGTTTCAGGAGAACGATACCATGGCATTCCTCGCAGACGCCCTTTCCCGTGTGAAGATTTCCGCAACCATTGCGATCACCCAGAAAGCACGCGATCTGAAAGCTGAGGGCCGTGACGTCATCTCGCTGTCAGTTGGCGAACCGGATTTCGACACGCCTGACAATGTCAAGGAAGCTGCCATCGCTGCCATTCGGCGCGGCGAGACCAAGTACACCCCGGTATCCGGCATTCCGCAACTGCGCGAAGCAATTGCCCGCAAGTTCAAGCGCGAAAACGAACTCGATTACAAGGCAAGCCAGACGATCGTCAGTACCGGCGGCAAGCACGTCATCTACAACGCCCTGCTCTCTACGCTAAACCCCGGCGATGAGGTGATCTGCGTCGCGCCGTATTGGGTAAGCTACCCGGAAATGGTTTCGCTATGCGGTGGAACGCCTGTCATCGTCTCCGCCATTCAGGCCAACGAGTTCAAGTTGCAGCCGGAAGATCTGGAGCGTGCCATCACGCCGAAGACCAAGTGGATCATCATGAACTCGCCTTCCAACCCGTCCGGCGCAGCCTATAGCTGGGACGAAATGAAGAAGCTTACCGATGTCCTCGTGCGTCATCCACATGTATGGGTCTTGACCGACGACATGTACGAGCACCTGACCTATGGCGACTTCAAGTTCGTGACGCCAGTACAGGTTGAACCGAACCTCTATGACCGCACACTGACAATGAACGGCGTGTCGAAAGCCTATGCCATGACCGGCTGGCGTATCGGCTATGCGGCCGGCCCGATCGAGCTGATCAAGGCCATGGACATGGTGCAGGGCCAGCAGACGTCCGGCACAAGCTCGATCTCGCAATGGGCAGCGGTGGAAGCCCTCGACGGAACACAGGCGCATTTGCCGGTCTTCAAAAAAGCATTCGAAGGCCGTCGCGATCTCATCGTTTCGATGCTCAACCAGACAAACTTCCTCGAATGCCCAAAGCCGGAAGGTGCATTCTACGTCTATCCCTCCTGTGCGGCTGCGATCGGCAAGACGGCGCCATCCGGCAAGGTCATCGAGAACGATGAGGATTTCGTCAGCGAACTGCTTTCAACGGAAGCCGTGGCTGCCGTGCATGGATCGGCATTTGGCCTCGGACCGAACTTCCGCATCTCCTACGCCACTTCTGATGCCAATCTCGAAGAAGCCGGAAAACGGATCCAGCGCTTCTGCGCCAACCTTCGCTAAGAAGATCAATAGATGAAATCGAGGGGCCCAATGGCCCCTTTTTCATTCGTCGAATGTAGCTCGGAACATCGCCTTGTCCTAAAGCACCCTCTCCCTCCGTCATCCTGGGGCTTGACCCGAGGATGACGGAGAGGGAGACGTTTTGCGACGTCTGCTGTCGGCCCAAGCGTTGCCGGCCATATCATCGTCTTCGTTTGAAAACTGAGGCCAGACGAGAACATCGTCCATTGCTTCCGCTATTCGCTTTGCGTCTTCTGCCCAATCGGCACGAAGCTCACTAACTATATTATTGCGCATCGGATGTTCCTTCACCCCAGAAAAGAAAAGAGGCCGGACAATTGCCCGGCCTTAAGTTTTGAAGGTGCCGTTTCCGGCTATACCTCCAGAGGGGAACACTTGCGGGCGCGCAATGGGAGGAGGAGACGCACCGGCAAGTGATGTGGATATGAGCCCTTTGACGCTGTCTCGCAACATCCAATTGTGCATCGCACCCATGCGTTTGGTGCATACCGGCGAAATCAAGGGAAATGTTGGAATTGCAGGTGTGGAATGTCGGTGACGCGGGCAAAATCATGCTGCAAAGCAGCACGAGATTGGAAAGAAAAACTTTTCGTAAAATGTCGTAATGGCTTGCCTAGTACGACCAAGTACGTGCTTTCGAGAAAAGAAAATCTCGAAACACGTGCAATTTAGCGGCGTTTTTGATTCCTTCGGGATAGCAGAAGAACGTGTCGAAGGATGGCAATTCCATCTCCGGCAGGAGCCGGACCAGCGTCGAATCCTTTTCCACCATATAGTCGGGAAGCACGCCGATGCCGACGCCCTTTTGTATGGCGCGCTTGATCGACAGGAGGTTGTTGATCTGCAGGACAGCGGGTCTCAGATTGCCATCCGTCCGGCCGATCACCTCCAGCCAATTGAGATTGGTGAGATAAGACGGCGCAGGCTCGCCGAAACTGACAATGCGATGGGTATCGATTTCCTCGATACTTTCGATCTTGCCATATTTGGCGATATAGGCCGGTGAAGCATAGACATGCATGTGCACGGTAAAGAGCCGCCGCTGGATCAGGTCCGGCTGCTGCGGCTGACGCAGGCGAATAGCGCAATCCGCGTGGCGCATCGTCAGGTCGAGTTCTTCATTGTCGAAAAGTAACTGCAGCTGAACTTCCGGATAGAGCTCGATGAATTCCTGCACGCGCTCGATAAGCCAGCCCGAACCAAGGCCGACCGTTGTCGTCACGCGCAATTTGCCCGACGGCCTGTCCTTGCTCTCTGTCAGGCGAGAGCGGACGTTCTCCAGCTTCATAAGGACTTCATGGGCGGTGCGGTAAAGCACTTCGCCTTGCTCGGTCAGGATAAGACCGCGAGCATGGCGGTGAAACAGCGGAACGCCAACATCCTGCTCAAGCGCACTGACTTGACGGGAAATAGCCGATTGCGACAGATGCAGGGTCTCGGCGGCATGGGTAAAGGACCCCGCCTCCGCTGCAGCATGGAATATTCGCAATTTGTCCCAATCAAGCGACATCGCGCAGTCTCTCCCCCATTCCGGCCACGCACATCGAGACCGGCTCTAAATTAACGGCTGCTATTCGGCAGCTTGACGCACTGGTTCCTGCGCAGCCAGCCAACGCTCGGCCTCAAGAGCTGCCATGCAGCCCATGCCCGCAGCGGTGACCGCCTGACGATAGATGTCATCCGTAACGTCACCGGCGGCGAAGACGCCCGGTACATCCGTTGCGGTAGAATCGGCTGCGGTCCAGAGATAGCCATTCGGCTTATGTTTGAGTTGCCCCTTGAAAAGCTCAACCGCCGGCGCATGACCAATGGCGACGAAAACGCCATGGGTTGCCAATTCCGTGGTTTCGCCCGTTTTCACATTCTTCAGGCGTATACCTGATACCGATGCAGGCATCGGCGCCTGGGCTACTGTTCCTGTAATTTCGTCTACGACGTTATCCCAGATAATTTTGACATTTTCTTTGGCGAACAGGCGGTCCTGCAGAATTTTTTCCGCGCGGAAATGATCGCGGCGATGCACGATCGTGACCGATTTGGCAAGGTTTGCGAGATAAAGCGCCTCTTCGACAGCAGTATTGCCACCGCCAATGACCACGACATCCTTGTTGCGGTAGAAGAAGCCATCGCATGTGGCGCAGGCAGATACGCCGAATCCCATGAAAGTTTGCTCTGTTGGAATGCCCAGCCATTTCGCCTGTGCACCCGTCGCGATGATCAGCGCATCGCACGTGTATTGCGTGCCGCCGTCACCGACGAGGCGGAATGGCCTCACGGAAAGGTCAACTTCCGTGATGATGTCGTGGACGATCTCGGTGCCGACATGTTCGGCCTGGATGCGCATCTGCTCCATCATCCACGGGCCTTGCACCGTATCGGCATAGCCCGGATAATTTTCCACATCGGTCGTGATCATCAACTGGCCACCCTGCTGCAGACCGGCGACGATGACGGGCTTCAGGTTTGCACGAGCCGCATAGATCGCCGCGGTATAACCTGCGGGACCGGAACCGATGATAAGAACGGGCACATGGCGCTGTGACATGACTAGACCTTGAAGTAATATGTGTTCGACATACAAGAGATGGCACGACCACCATGCTCTTTCAATGACTATAAAGTAGTGGTTCAGTACCCTTTGTTGCAAGGTCTTCGCTCAACATAGACGGGTTAGCCACAGCTTGTGGCGGAAGCGCGGCGTTTCTAGGAGATTTGTGGAACCTGTTTGCAACCGTAACGGGATGTGATTACACAGCATGGGGAATCGCCTATGGTGACCGCAATTCTCTTGGGACAGGATGGAATATGCCTTTGAAGGCGGATCTCGACGCGATCGACTGGAAAATCCTGAAACAATTGCAGGACAATGGCCGCATCACCAATGTGGAACTGGCGGAACGCGTCGGCATATCGGCACCGCCCTGCCTGCGCCGCGTGCGCAAGCTCGAAGAAGCCGGCATCATCCAGGGCTATCGCGCGATCTTGAACGGCGCGATCCTCGGCCAGGATATCGTCGCGTTCTGCATGATCCGCCTGCACCGCCAGTCTGATGCCGATCTGAAGAATTTCGCCGAGAAAACCAAGAACTGGACGCTCGTGCGCCGCGCCTGGATGGTTTCCGGCGAGTCAGACTTCCTGCTGCATTGCGTCTCGAGCGATCTGAGCACGTTCCAGAACTTCGTCATCGAAGAATTGACTTCGACGCCCAACGTCGACTCCGTTCGAACGTCCCTCACCATCCGTTCGGTCAAGAACGAACCATTGATGGTTCTCTAGCGGCGGACTTTATTGTACAAGTAGAGCGTGACGCGGTACCGGGGGCGCAGAATTTCCCGCTTCAGCCTGCCGGCAAAAGTCTTGTTCTTGCCCTGAACGACCGACCCGCCGAGATCGAAATCGATCTCGCGAATGGTAATTGGCCGCGCTGACAATACACGGACGGGATGCAGCCAGCGCATCTGGATCGTCGTATCTACCGGCCGGTCAAATCGTTCCGTTGCCGCAAGAAGCGCAATCGCCGCCTCGCGTCCGACGAGTTGCATCTGCATCCCCAGTCCGGGAAGTTCCGGTTCCATGATGCTGTTGGCGCCATCGCGCGCGATTTCAGCCCCCGCCTCACCCCTCGGCCAGCGCGGAAAGCGGATGTAGTCGGCTGGCCGCACTGTGTCGATCGCCAGTTGCAACTGTGCCGCGAAACCCGCATCCACCTCGACATCGTCTTCGATGATGAGACCCGCATCGAGCTTGCGATCGACAATTGCAGCCCAAGCTTTGCGATGCGACAGAAAACAGGCGACCTCGGATTTCCGCAATTCGAACGGATAGTACGGCCTGTGCAGCGAGCGAGCATAGACGGCGGCAATATCACCCTCGCCCATTGCGAGCGCGTCCACCGCATCGACGATCTCCGCCTTCACCGGCAAGCGCTCGATCAATCCGCGAACATGCTCGCCGCGCTTTGTCGCGCGCTCGAGATGGATGATGAAAGCAGTAACAGTCACGGCCGCGATCCGGCAGCGAAAAGCTGCTCGTAAACTTCGCCAATACGGCCGGCTTCCTTCTGCAGCGGAAAGTTCTTGCGCACGTGGGCTAGTGCCAGCTTCCCAGCCTCCACACACATTGCCGGATCGGCGAGGTAAGGCGCAATTGCCTGTTCAAGCGCGAGCCCGTCACCCGCGGCAACCACAGTTCCTGTCTCCGGTTCGATCATCTCGGCATAGGCCCCGGCATCGCTCGCCACCACCGCAGTCTGTGAGGCCATGGCCTCAAGCGGTGTCAGGCCGAAGCCCTCGTTGCGCGACGGCGCAACGTAGAGCGACATGCGGCGATACCAGAGGCGCACATCGGGCACCTCCCCCAGGAACAGGATGCGCTTGCCAAGCCCGGCTTTCGCAATCTTGTCGCGGAGGGCCTGTTCAAAGCCCTTGTACTCCGCAGTCGTGCGGCCCGTCATGACCGCCGTCCATTGCGGGTGTTGCGGCAGCAACTGAATCATGGCATCGACGAAGAGATCCGTACCCTTCGAAGGCCGGATACGCCCCGAACAACCAACCAGAAATTCCCCCGGGAGGCCCGAGGCTGCAAACCTGTCCTGATCGTCCTCAGGCGGATGAAACAGTTCGGTATCGATACCGTGCATGATGACGGTATGGGGCACCTTCAGGAAGCTTCCGGATTTGCCGCTCGTGGCGATCACTGCGTCCATTCGCCGGATCAGCCATTTGGTGAAAGGCTGGTGGTCACGTTGCGCAGCTGAAGTGAACAACAGCTTCAATCTCATGCGCAACACATGGCGCATGAGGATGCCGGCAATCATTTCATTGTTGCGGCGCGCGTGCCAGATACGAAATGGTCTCGTCTTCGGCTTGAACCAGAGACCGGGGAGCGATGTCCAGCCAATGCTCGGTAGCTCCACGGGCAATCCGGGGCCCATGGTGACAATATTGAGGCCATTGGCCCGCTGTAGCGGGATGAGCTGAATGATCGTCGAAGTGACTCCGGAAAGCTTTCGCTTGAAATTCGGAGCGATCACTTCGACGCTGCTTAGGGGCTCCTGCACGAAGTCTAGAGGAACCTGAAGCCGATGATTTCGTAAGACCGGGCACCACCGGGTGCGTTGACTTCGATCGTCTCGCCTTCGCTCTTGCCGATCAGCGCGCGTGCGATGGGCGAGGAAATGGAGATGCGGCCAGCCTTGGGGTCCGCTTCCTGATCGCCGACGATCTGATACACCTTTTTCTCTTCGGTATCCTCATCGATCAGCTGGATCGTGGCGCCAAATTTGATCTTGTCGCCTGACAGCTTGGAAATATCGATGATTTCGGCGCGTGCCGTATAATCCTCGAGCTCGCCGACCCGGCCTTCATTGTGGCTCTGGGCTTCCTTGGCGGCATGATATTCGGCGTTTTCCGAAAGGTCGCCATGGGCGCGCGCTTCCGAGATTGCCGCAATAATACGTGGACGTTCTTCCTGCTGGCGCCAGCGCAGCTCCTCCTTGAGCTTGTCGAATCCAGCCTGAGTCATCGGGACCTTTTCCATGCCCTCTCCTTTCGTAGTCAATGTCGAACGGCATCGATCGATGCCCCTCGACACAAAAAGAAAACGGTCGCCGAAGCTCAAGACTTCGGAACCGTTCAGTCATTCGTCCCTTAATATAGCACCGATTCCGGCGAATTCACGTAGAAAGTGGAAAATGTCGCACGTCGGGAATTTGCGCAGGCAAATCAATCTCGCAGACGCGACAATTCACATCACTGTGAGACGACCGGATTGGCGAATTATGCACAAAATGCGTTCATCTATCGAACGACGAAGAGGATCGCCGTCAATGAAACAAGGACCAAAGATTGCTGCTGCGGGCCTGTTTGCGGTCTTGATATCGATGCCCCTGACCGCTCTCGCCAAGGATTTCAAGACTGAAACGGTGACGCTCTCTGCTGAGACGATAGCAGATGGACTTGATCATCCGTGGGGCCTCGCCTTCCTGCCCGACGGCGCACTCCTGGTGACGGAGCGCGGTGGTACGATGCGCATCGTCAAGGACGGTAAAGTGTCGAAGCCCGTTGCCAATGTTCCCAAGGTCGTCGTCAAGGGTGAAGGTGGTCTGCTCGATGTCGCGCTTGCGCCGGACTTTGCCAAGAGTGGAAACATCTATTTCAGCTACACAGAACCACGCCAGAACGGTACCGGCACCGTCATGGCGGGTGCGCGTCTCGTTAGCAATGGCGACGGAGCCGAACTCGAAAATGTCTCGGTTCTGCTATCGGTAAAGCAAAGCACCAAGGGATCGGCGCATTTCGGCTCGCGTGTTCTCGTTGCACCCGATGGCAAGCTTTTCGTTACGATGGGCGATCAGGGTACGATGAAGCGCTCGCAAGATTTCAGAGATGAGGCGGGCTCCATACTCCGCATCAATGCGGATGGCACCATTCCGGCGGACAATCCATTCGCCGACGGCAAAAAAGGCCTGCCGCAAATCTGGTCCAAGGGCCACCGTAATCCGCAAGGGGCTGTCTGGGATCCCATCACGGATTCATTGATCACTGTGGAACACGGCGCCAGGGGCGGCGATGAAGTCAACCAGCCCCAAGCGGGCAAGAATTACGGTTGGCCCGTCATAACCTACGGCGTGGACTATTCCGGCGCGAAAATCGGCGTCGGCACCCATGCAAAGGGCTACGAGCAACCGATTTACTATTGGGACCCTTCGATCGCCCCCTCCGGGCTCGCCGTATATGAAGGATCGATGTTCCCTGAGTGGAAGGGTGACCTTCTCGTAGGTGCCCTCAAATTCGAGATGCTCGTGCGTCTGGACCGCGACAAGAAAGGCGCCATCAAGGGTGAGGAACGGATGCTCAAGGGCGAGTTTGGCCGCGTCCGCGACGTGCGGGTTGCGTCCGATGGCTCGATCTACCTTCTCACCGATGAAGGCGATGGGAAAATCATACGGCTGACACGCGCATAACGTTTGTAGCACCCTTGCCGCCGTGAACTGCAATCGCTAGACAGCGATCAATGCGGACCTTTGATGACCGCCCTATTTCGCAGGATTCTCATGACGCATGGACGTGCCAACACTTTGCTGCTTCTCGCCGGAGCGATCTGGGGTTTTGGCTTCGTCGCCCAGTCCAGCGCGATGGGCAGCGTCGGGCCATTCATGTTTGTCACCCTGCGTTTTTTCCTCGCCGCCCTGACCATCATGCCGCTGGCCGTTCGCGAAGCGAAGGCTGCGCCGGTGAAATTGACGCGCGCCGATTATTACGGCTTCTTTTTCATCGGTGTTCTGCTCTTTTCCGGGGCCGCGCTGCAGCAGGTCGGCATGCAGACGACGTCCGTCACCAATGCCGGCTTTCTGACCGGCCTATACGTGGTCATGGTGCCGTTTCTCGGCGTCATTCTGTTTTGGCAGTGGCCTCATGCGGTTGTCTGGCCCTGCGCCTTGACGGCGCTTGCCGGCATTTATCTGTTGTCCGGAGGACATCTCGAAGGGCTGACGGCCGGTGATTTGCTCATCGTAGCCTGCGCCATATTCTGGGCGTTGCAGATTATCTTTATCAATCGCATCGGCATGAAAAGCGGTAGACCCATCATGTTGTCGCTGGTTCAGTTCATGGTCTGCGGCTTGCTTGGCCTCGTGGCGACGCTATCCACCGAGCGCACCGAACTCTTCTCGATCCTGGCGGCCGCGCCGGAAATCCTCTTTGCGGGGGTGATCTCATCCGGCATCGGCTTCACGCTTCAAGTGGTTGGACAGCGTTTCACCACGGCTCCGCAGGCAGCAATCATGCTGTCTTCCGAAGCGCTTTTTGCGGCGCTTTTCGGCGCCATATTGTTGGGTGAACGCATGTCGCTTCAGGGTGTAGCGGGTTGCGCCCTCATCTTCTTCGCAATGATCGCCGTCGAACTGATACCTGCTTTGCGGAGCCGGATCAGGGTCAGGACCCCTTAAGTCTCAGGCCTTGAAGATCAGCGTCGCGCCACCGGCTATCAACACAAAACCGGCTACGTGCTGCCAGGTGAAGGATTCCTTCAGGTAAAATACTGAAAACAGGCTGAACACGACCAGCGTGATGACTTCCTGCATCGTTTTCAGCTCGGCTGTCGTATAGACCGTGTGACCGATGCGGTTGGCAGGAATGGCCAGCCAATATTCCATCAGCGCAATACCCCAGCTGATGAAAACCACCAGCGTGAGCGGCGCCATCGGATATTTCAAATGGCCGTACCAGGCAAAAGTCATGAACACATTCGACGCCGCAAGCAGAAAGATCGGCATGAGGTAGGGTGAAAACAGAGATGTCATGGATGGTTTCCGGGAGGAAGGACAAGGAAAAACAGTTGCCGCGGTGATTGCAGCAAAATCAAGCAGGGATCAACCAGCATCAGATCACATTTTCGACGCAGGTCTTAAGAGCGACGCTGACCTTTCCTTTACAATTTGCCTCTATTTTTAGCTGCATCCGCCTGCGTAACGGGGCAAAGGGGATGTGGTGACATGAGTATTGCGTTGTCGTCCGCCGTGCGTTTCAGGCACCTTTCGATCATGCTTGTCCTTTTCACGTCGACGGCGCTGAGCAGTTGCGGCATGGGCGATGTACGGCGACCCATGGCGGATGTTGGCAGCGGGGACACGTCAGTTGCCAGCCAATCGCTTGCAAGCGAAGAAAGCACGCAGGTCACCGCCGAAGAACCCCAGCAGCAATCGACCCCGCAGTCTGACGATATTGCCACACAGCAGCCCGAAGTCCTTTCCGTACCGGACGCTGAACCGCAACAGGATAGAATTATCGTACCGGAGGCTCCGCAAGTCGCAGAGCCGAAGCCCTACTCACTGCCGGAATCCGAACCGGCCTCCGACGACGCCGAAAGCTACGGCTATGCGGGCGGCATCAGGGATCCCATTGCGCGCAGCGAAAGTGCGCTCGCCATGTCGGGCAGTGACATTGCCTGTCGTACCCAGCTTAAACAGCTTGGCGTTGTGTTTCAGGAACGGGAACCCATCAATGACGGAGGCGTCTGCAAGATCGACCACCCGCTGACTGTCAGCGGATTTGCCAGTGGACGCATCAGGCTCAAGCCGAGTGCCACGCTGAATTGCCAGATGACCCTTGCTTTCGCACGTTGGGTCAAAGGCGATCTCGCACCCTCAACGCGCCTGCGTTATCTTTCCGGTATCAACACGATTCATCAGGCGTCGAGCTATTCCTGCCGCACGATGAGCAACCAGCGCGGGAGAAGCATGTCGGAACATTCCAAGGGGAACGCGCTCGACATTTCGAAGATCACGCTCAACAATGGCAAGGATATCCAGGTGCAAAAGCCCGGCTGGTTCTCATTCCGCCAGCGCGGGCTCCTCAACACGGTACGCTCCGATGCCTGCGATTACTTCTCGACGGTTCTTGGTCCCGGCTATGACAGGTTTCATCGCACGCATTTCCATTTCGATCTGATGCAACGCCGGAGCGGACATCGCGCCTGCCGCTGACGCCGCCTTTACCCTCCCCCTTGTGGGGAGGGAGGCTGCGCAGCAGCTGGGAGGGGCTCTTCTTCCGTTTAAGTCAAGAAAACCCCTTCCCGTCGCTCCGCTCCGTCCCTCCTCACAAGGGGGAGGGTGAGAAGCGGCCACCTTCGGCCCATGCTAAATCCAACTTTTACGGCCTGTAGTGTTTGACAGGGCTGTCGGCCTTCACCTGGCCAAAATACTCCCAGATCGTGACGATGATCAGAATGCCGGTGGTGAGGGAGCCGAGCACCAATGGCGACAGTCCGCCAGCAAATAACGCAAGCATCGCGCACAATCCCAGACCGATCATATGAGACAGTGGCGGTCTTCCGGCGATATAGAACTTGAACAGCAGATTCCCGACAAGATAAAGCGCCGTACCACCAATTGACGTCCAGATCGTCGCGGCGTCCGAATGGCCCGTCGGATGCGCAAGAATAAGCTCATCCGATACTGCAACGACGATGATACCGGCCACAAGCAGAACGTGAACATAGGTGTAGGCCACCCGGGCGATCCTGCCGGGATCGTCGGTCGCCGCAATCTTGTGATGGCCGGCCGATTGCCCGACATTGAAATAGACCAGCCACATGGCAACAGAAGCAACGAAGGTCGTCAGAAATGCCGAAAAGGAGATGAAATTCCATTCCCGATCGGCGAAAGTCGCGCCGGAAACGAGGATGGACTCTCCAAGTGCGATAATGACAAACAGCGCGGCCCGCTCCGCCATGTACTCACCATCGACATCCCACTCTCCTGTCGAAGATGCCCCAAGGCGGAATGTCCAGAAACCAAGGGCTGGTCCCACCACTTCTATTCCCAGAGCTATTGCCCAAAAAACAAGCCGATGTTCCGGTTCGGCGAAACCGCCGGCAATCCAGAATGAGCCCGACACGGCGAGCCAGATCGCGATCCGCAGGTAGTTGCGGTAATTGGCCCGATTGTGGTGTCGGAGCACCCACACCATGAAAACCGACCTGCCGAGCTGCATGAAGACGAAAGCGCAGGCGAACACCAATCCACGAGCCTCGAAGGCAGTGGGGATCGACGTCGAAAGCACAAGCCCGGCCAGCATCAGCACGAACAACATTGTGCGCACCGGCGGTGTCGCCGGATCGAGCCAATTGGTGCACCACATCGTATAGACCCAGACCCACCAGACTGCCAAAAGGAGCAGCGCGCTTTCGACGAGCCCCTTGAGGCTGAGATCATGCAGCAGCAAGTGCGATATCTGTGTGATGGCGAAGACGAATACGAGATCGAAAAAGAGTTCGACGAAGTCGACTTTCGCGCTGTTCGCATCGCCGCGCTTGCGGGAGTAGTCTTGAATTGCTCCGAAAAAAGCCACGTTTTTGCCCCAATTTTTCATACGCTTTTTGCTCAAAATGGAATACTTTTTACCAAAAATGGAATGCTTTTTTCCCGAAGCGGCGCAAGAATTTGATCGCCACTTAATCGCATCAGAATGAATCTGTCATCCGGTAATTGATGGGAACGTCGCGTGAATAAGTTCTCAGCTGAGAACTTATTCCTATTTTACTCCTGACAAAAGGGCCTTGCCAATGTCTTTTGTGTCCCTGTTTAATGCGGTGACTCACAAAATTACAGGATGAAGAAAATGGCTTTCATGGACCGCTATCCGATTATCGTCACGCCACGAAAGGAAGCCTGCCGCGATTTCTGGATCCGGCACCTGGGCTTCGTCAGTGGCTTCGATAGTACCTGGTTTTGCTTGCTTTTGGCGGAAGACCAGTCCGCATCCATCGCGTTCATGACCCCCGATCACCCCTCCGCACCGCCCGGTTCCGAGAGCTTCAGCGGCACTGGCATGTGCTTTGAACTGCAGGTGGAGGATGCCCGAGCAACGTTTGAAAAGATGAACGCTACCGGTCTGAAAATCGAATATCCGTTGACGGACGAGCCCTTTGGGCAACGCCGTTTCGGGTTTCATGATCCCTCCGGCCTGTGGATCGACGTGGTCGAACAGATCGAATCAGAAGCCGGTTTCTGGGACAAATATATGATCGGCGGCTAGCGCTCGCCCGGCACTGGCGTCGGGTTGCCCTCCTTGTCGAGGGCAACCATCACGAAATCGGCGTGCGTGACGCGTTCCATCAGATCCGAGAGGTAGCGTTGTGCCCAGGCTTCGACCTTCAACGTAATCGAAGTGCGTCCGACACGGTCGATATGAGTATAGACGCACAATGTGTCGCCGATCTTTACCGGTTTTGCGAAGGCCATTTCCTTGACCGCGGCGGTCACCACCCTGCCCCTTGCCCGCTCTGCAGCCCTGATACCGCAGGACAAATCCATCTGTGCCATGACCCAACCGCCGAAAATGTCCCCCGCTGCGTTCGCATCGGCCGGCATCGCCAGTGTACGCAGCGTCAATTCGCCGATAGGTTTGGTTTGTTCGCTCAACTGCTGTCTCCATCGACTAATGCGGATTTGCAGCATGATGCTTTGCAGCGGCAGATTTGGAAAGGGCCCGATGCAAGAACTGTCGGAAACCCGACAGTGCGGGTCGCTACGTGGTTTCGGCATGACGCGGAGTGTGGCCTAGTCTGATCGATAGTGAGCATCCGGAGGGATCATGAAAATCACAGATGTCAAAACCTTCGTGGTTGGCAATCCGCCGCCTTCTTTCGGTGGGACATGGTTTCTCTTTGTCAAACTCACCACCGATTCAGGTGTAGTCGGCTATGGCGAGGCTTACAATTCGACCATCAGTCCGCAAGTCATGCGAAAGGTCGTCGAAGACGTAGCCGAGCGCTGGCTCATCGGCGAGGACCCTCACCATATCGAACGGTTCTTTCGCCGCGCCTATTCCGCCGGCTTTACCCAGCGCCCCGATGTGACGATCATGGGAGCGGTGTCTGCACTTGAAATGGCCTGCTGGGATATCATCGGCAAGGAAGCCGACAAGCCGGTGTACGAACTGCTCGGTGGCAAGGTGCATGAACGGCTGCGCAGCTACACCTACATCTATCCCAAGCCGGAATTGGGTGAGACGTCGGCCATTTACTGGAACGCCGAAGCCTCTGCCGAGCGGGCGGCAGAGTACGTAGCGCAAGGCTATACGGCGGTGAAGTTCGATCCGGTCGCCCCTTATACGTCGTTCGACCCGCGTCAACTGTCGCTGGAACAGCTTGATCTTGGTGAGAAATTCGCGCGGCTGGTTCGTGAAGCCGTCGGTTCCAAGGCTGATCTTTTATTCGGAACTCACGGTCAGATGACCCCAACCAGCGCTGTCCGGCTGGCAAAACGCCTGGAACCGTACGATCCCCTATGGCTGGAAGAGCCAGTACCGCCGGATATGCCGGAAAATATGGGCTATGTGCAGCAACATACGTCGATCCCGGTTGCTTCCGGTGAGCGCCTGACGACGAAGTATGAGTTTCAGCGCCTGCTGGTGAATCAGGCTGCAAACATCCTGCAAATGAATCTTGGCCGCGTCGGCGGCATACTGGAAGCAAAGAAAATCGCCGGGATGGCAGAAACTTTCCATGCCCAGATCGCGCCGCACCTCTATTGCGGCCCGATCGTCGGTGCCGCCAATATTCAGATATCAACCTGCAGCCCGAACTTTCTTATTCTCGAATGTATCCAGGCTTTCGGTGGCTTCCACGCCGATATTCTGAAGAAACCGATTCAATGGGAAGACGGATATGTCATTCCGTCGTCGGAACCGGGCCTCGGCGTGGAGTTGGATGAAAAGGTGGCGGCAGCCCATGCCTATGAAGGCCACGAACTGCATCTCAACATGGGACGCGATCCATTGATTGTATAGTCGGGTGTGCGGCACAAATATTTATGTGAAGCGATCGCGTCGGAACATGATTCCGCTATATTTCTCAAGCGAATATCGCCAACTATAATCTAGATCCATTCCTCTGAAAGTTTTACCCGTGCCAATCTACATCGAGCTTGTTGGTAGCCTTGCTGCCGCGATCACCACACTGTGCTGGATCCCCCAGATCATCAAGATCGTCCGGCACCGTCAAACAGACAGCATTTCTCTCGTCACCAACGTTTCTCTCGCCCTCGGAGTTCTGCTCTGGCTGTTTTACGGAATGATGATCAGCTCCTGGCCGGTCATGGCAGCAAATGGTGTAACCCTCCTGCTTATTCTCACAATTCTCGGCCTTAAGCTCCGCTACGGCTGAGAGGCTGCCATTTCAGATTGAGCTGAAACCAAAAAAATACAATTTCGGATGCGTTTCGCTTGCTGCGCGATAACGCCATGTTGAACCATCTTTTCAACAGGCAAATCCCGCTGAATGCACGCAATATTTCAAATCAAGTTGACAGACGAAGAAGCTGCCCCCGGAGGCCACGACCGACGCTATCGTTTCCGCGACAAGTATCTCGACATTGTTCGCGACGCGCTGGACGACTGGATCATATACTACCAACCCGCACCTCGCGCAGGTACGCGCGTCATAGGGTCGACGGGATATTTTGCGACAGCGCGGGTCACGTCCGTATATCCGTTGGCGGGTCGCCCCGGATATTACGAAGCATCGCTTGAACAATATCTCGAACTTGAAGAGACGGTGCCATTCAGCGTTCCTGATTTTCAGCTCAACAAGAAATTCTATTTCGAAAAGAGCATGGTGCAGTCGGATGGCAGGATGAATTCGCATACGATCCAGCAGCAGGTTCGAGCCCTCTCCAATCAAGAATATGAAAAAATCGAGAGAGCTGGTTTCAGAAAGAACTGGCACGAATACGAGGAGCTGTTAGTGGTAGCGCCTTCTTACGGTTTCGCCGAAGACCCACCGGAATCTGTCGAGCGCGACCGCATACTGACATCAAGAGCCTTCCGGGATCGTGTGTTCAGGCAACGCGTGGGCAAAGCCTACAATATGCGATGTGCAATGACAGGCATATCACTGCAAGCTCCGGACGGAACCTGTGAACTGGAATGTGCGCACATCAAACCCGTAGAAGATGGCGGTCCCGACTCCCTCAACAACGGGATACTCTTGTTTCAATCGATCCACTGGATGTTCGATAACGGTCTGATCTCCATCGGTCCAGACTACCAGATCCTGAAATCGTCTCGCTATAACGAACCCAAGATTGACGGTCTTCTCAACGAATCAGGAAAAATCACTCTTCCAAAAAATAGCAGCCATTTCCCCCATCCGGAATTTCTGCGCTACCATCGCGAACACATATTCCTCCCATAAATCTGCATTGCTCATGACAGCCTGCTGTCAGGAGAAATCTGGAAAATCCAGTTTTCATCACTCGGGTCTTTCCATTTTGCCGGACTCCCACCATATTCAACCTATGGTTAAATCTCCTGACAGATATAACGCCGACGGTTTCGGCGAAGCGCAGCAGTCTGAGCTGGAAGGCACCCCGCTTTCCGGGTCCTTCAGCGATTGGGCAAAGCAGATCACCGATGAGACCGAGAAAGCTCCGCCGAAGGCAGTCAAGGCAAAGAAGCCGGCAAGCAAAGAGTCCAGCGCGTCGCGTACGTCTCGTGGGACGTCGATTGGTGGATCGACCGATCCCAAGACGCGCGCTGCTGCGGGCCTCAACCCCGTGGCCGGACTGGATATCAATCTGGAAGACGCAGCCGGCATCATGCCTGGCGGCGCAACGGCTACCGTGGCTGCACTATCCGCCCTGATCGAAAGCGGCAATCCGCTTTTCAAAAATGGTACCGCGTGGCAACCGCACCGCCCAGCCCGGCCGGATAAATCCGAAGGTGGCATCGCCATTCGGATGGAAACGGAATTCAAGCCGTCGGGTGATCAGCCGACCGCCATCAAGGATCTGGTTTCCGGCGTCAGGGACTCTGATCAGACCCAGGTTTTGCTCGGCGTCACGGGTTCCGGCAAGACCTTCACCATGGCGAAAGTCATTGAGGAAACACAACGTCCTGCTTTGATACTGGCTCCCAACAAAACGTTGGCCGCCCAGCTTTACGGCGAATTCAAATCGTTCTTCCCAAACAACGCGGTCGAGTATTTCGTTTCCTATTATGACTACTACCAGCCGGAAGCCTATGTGCCGCGCTCCGACACCTATATTGAGAAGGAATCCTCGATCAACGAGCAGATCGACCGGATGCGCCACTCCGCCACCCGATCGCTGCTTGAACGCGATGATGTGATCATCGTCGCTTCCGTCTCATGCATTTACGGTATCGGCTCGGTCGAAACCTATACGGCGATGACCTTCGAAATGAAGATCGGCGACCGTCTGGATCAACGAGCGCTGCTCGCAGATCTTGTCGCGCAGCAGTATAAACGGCGCGACATGGATTTTACTCGAGGCTCATTCCGTGTGCGTGGCGATACGATCGAACTTTTTCCTGCTCACTTGGAGGATCGCGCTTGGCGCATTTCCATGTTCGGCGATGAGATCGAGGCAATTACCGAGTTCGACCCGCTTACCGGTCAAAAGACCGGCGACCTGCGTTCGGTCAAGATTTACGCGAACTCGCACTATGTGACGCCGCGCCCGACGCTCAATCAGGCGATAAAATCCATCAAGGAAGAACTCAAACACCGCCTTGTTGAGTTGAATGCAGCCGGTCGTTTGCTGGAAGCACAGCGGCTTGAGCAACGTTGTACTTTTGACGTGGAAATGTTGGAGGCAACCGGCTCTTGCGCCGGTATTGAAAACTATTCGCGCTACCTGACCGGTCGCAAGCCTGGGGAGCCGCCGCCCACGCTGTTCGAGTATATTCCAGACAATGCGTTGGTTTTCATCGATGAGAGCCACGTAACGGTTCCGCAGATTGGTGCGATGTATAAAGGCGATTTTCGGCGCAAGGCAACGTTGGCCGAGTACGGCTTCCGCCTGCCCTCGTGCATGGACAATCGCCCGTTGCGGTTTGAGGAATGGGACGCCATGCGCCCACAGACGGTTGCGGTTTCGGCGACACCCAGCAAATGGGAGATGGAAGAATCCGGCGGCGTCTTCGCCGAGCAGGTCATTCGGCCAACCGGCCTTATAGATCCGCCAGTCGAAGTCCGTCCCGCCAAATCCCAAGTTGACGATGTTCTCGGGGAAATTCGTGAAACGTCGGCGAAGGGCTACCGTACGCTTGTGACGGTTCTCACCAAGCGCATGGCCGAAGATCTGACAGAGTACCTGCACGAACAGGGCATTCGCGTTCGCTATATGCACTCCGACATCGACACGCTGGAGCGTATCGAGATTTTGCGCGACTTGCGCCTTGGAGCATTTGACGTGCTCGTGGGTATCAACCTTTTGCGTGAAGGTCTCGATATCCCAGAATGCGGCTTTGTCGCCATTCTCGATGCGGACAAGGAAGGCTTTTTGCGCTCGGAAACCTCGCTGATCCAGACGATTGGGCGTGCCGCGCGTAACATCGACGGCAAGGTCATTCTCTATGCTGATCATGTCACCGGTTCGATGGAACGGGCGATGGCGGAAACAAATCGCCGCCGCGAGAAGCAGGAAGCCTATAATATCGAGCACGGCATTACGCCTGCCAGCATCAAGAAAAACATCGGCGACATCCTCAACAGTGTCTACGAGCGTGACCACGTTCGCGCCGATATTTCCGACTTCACCGATTCTGGCGCAATGATGGGGAATAACCTGAAGGCTCATCTCGAACATCTGATGAAGCAGATGCGCGATGCCGCCGACGATCTCGACTTCGAAGTCGCCGCTCGCCTACGCGACGAGATCAAGCGTCTGCGCGAGATGGAGTTGGCAATTTCGGACGATCCAATGGCACGGGAAGTCGAGATGGAAAGTCCGGTCACCGGTCGCACCAAGGGCAGGCACAATGCCGGACGCGCGATGCACCGTGTGGTTACCGACGAGGGCGACAAGGATTCGGCACTGTTCCGCAAACCACACCTCGACGAAATGGGCGGAGACACGACGCGCCCGCTCGGACCCGGCGTCTTCCGCAAGAATTCGCTGGATGAGATGACCGTTGGGCGTACAGAGAAGCCGGTTACCGGCCATGTTCCTGAAAAGCCTGTCTTTACTGGTACGAACCGCAATGACCAAAAGATTATTCGCCGCGAGCGAACAGGTGCTGGTTCATATGAGGACGCTAACGATCGTAAGAAGCGGCGTCCAGGCAAGACGGGACGTCCGGGACGTTAACTCAGATTTCGTCTGCAGGTTTGCCAGAGCAGCCGAAGAACGCTTGGCCTGCGTCGAGAATCTCGTCGGCAAACTCCGGATCATCCACGGCTCGCGACAAGACAACCGCACCAATGAGACCGGCCATCGTCGCCAAGGCTTTCTGGCGTTTTTTTGCTTTTGATCGGCCAGGCACCAAATCCGACAATATTTCCAGCAGCCTTTTGGTACCCTCGGTAAATCGGGTCTGGACCGCTCCTCCTTGCCGGGCAATATCGGGCGCAAGCAACGCCATGGTACAGCTGTTTGCCAAGTCACCCTTGTGATTCTTGGCTAGATAGGACGACGTGATCGCGGCGAGCGCAACCTCAGGTCCCTCCTGCGCAATTGCAGACCATTTTTCCGCCGACCGCTTCATTGCCGCATCGCAGGATTGAGCAATAAGGTCATCTTTCGATGCAAAATGACCATAGAAGCCGCCATGGGTTAGGCCGGCATTTTTCATCACATCGGCAACACCAATCCCGTCAAAACCTTTCTGACGAAATTGTTGACTGGCAACTTCAATGATGCGGGCGCGGTTTTCCGCTGCCTGATCTCTGCTGACACGCATGTGCAGTATCCTCGAAAAAGACTATTGACAATTTATATGATTGTCATCATCAATAGTCAATAATGATGATGATCATCATATAACTCGCACGGATTTCCACTTCTCGAAAGACAGCCCATGATCTCCTCCTCGCTCGCCGCTTCGCTTGCCCGCCGCAATATCCATTATAGCTGGGTCGTCATAGCGGTAACGTTTCTAACGATGCTTGTCACCGCCGCAGCCGTTGGAGCGCCCGGCGTGCTGATTGTTCCGCTGGAGAAAGAGTTCGGCTGGGAAACGGAGCAAATAGCCACTGCCTTTTCGATCAGGCTCTTGTTGTTTGGCTTCATGGGGCCGTTTGCAGCGGCCTTCATGAATTATTTTGGCGTAAGGAAAGTGGTTTGCGTGGCGCTAGTGCTGATCACGGCCGGCCTCTTCGCCTCTTTGGCTATGACGGAAATCTGGCAACTAATTCTCTTGTGGGGCGTGGTCGTAGGCTTTGGTACGGGACTGACTGCCATGGTTCTGGGCGCCACCGTCGCCGCCCGCTGGTTTACCGAGCGCCGTGGCTTGGCTTTGGGAATGCTCACCGCAAGCTCGGCTACGGGTCAGCTGGCGTTCATGCCACTCATGGCTTCTCTCAGTGAAAACTACGGTTGGCGCGCAGCAATCATGCTGATTTGCGCTCTATTGCTCATCGCTGTCACGGCAGTCTTTTTCCTAATGCGCGACCGACCTGCCGATATCGGCCTGCCCGCCTATGGAGACAAGGAGATCACACCCGTCCCGCCCATTACGGGCGGGCTAATATCCCTCATAACCATGCCACTGCTCGCTTTGAAGGAAGCGTCGCGCTCGAGCACGTTCTGGGTGCTTTTCGCCACTTTTTTCGTTTGCGGTGCGAGTACCAACGGCCTTGTAGGCACGCATTTCGTGGCTATGTGCGGAGATTTCGGCATGGTCCCCGTAGCGGCCGCCAGCGTCCTGGCCATGATGGGTTTCTTTGATTTCTTCGGCACTATTGGTTCAGGCTGGCTCTCGGACCGGGTAGACAACCGTTGGCTGCTTTTTTGGTACTATGGACTGCGCGGCCTCTCGCTGCTGTATTTGCCCTACTCCAGTTTTTCGTTTTACGGCCTGTCCCTGTTTGCCATGTTCTATGGTCTCGACTGGATTGCCACAGTGCCCCCGACTGTTAAATTGGCAACCGATCGTTTCGGACGTGAAAAGGCTGGATTGATATTTGGCTGGGTTTTTGCCGGACACCAATTGGGTGCAGCCTCGGCAGCCTATGGTGGCGGCTTTGCCCGTACCGAATACCAAACTTATATGCCTGCATTTTTCGTTGCGGGAATTCTCTGCCTGATTGCTGCGCTGCTGGTGCTGACGCTGAGTAAGCACAGCAGGGCAAACATGCTGCCAGAGCCGGTGCCAGCCGAATAGCGGATCAATCACCTGTGAGTTTTCCAACACTGGAGCGCATATCCTCCACGCAGCACGGCAAAGAATGCTAAGTGATTTTGCGCACTATACCGCGCGCAGAATCACTTAAACGCTGGAGAGACGATGAAGGTCGATATCGACATGGGAGCGGCGCCAGCCGGCGCAAAGGCCATGCTCGATCTGGAAGAGCTGTTGGCAACTCGCCTGCTCGTCCAGGGCAATTCGGGTTCAGGCAAATCGCATTTGCTGCGCCGCCTGCTCGAACAAAGCGCGCAGT
Organism: Candidatus Phyllobacterium onerii; assembly: GCF_028331445.1. Lineage (GTDB taxonomy): Bacteria > Pseudomonadota > Alphaproteobacteria > Rhizobiales > Rhizobiaceae > Phyllobacterium > Phyllobacterium onerii. The sequence goes on from NZ_JAQMHX010000003.1 coordinate 441,291, forward strand.
GGGTACAGCAATGCGTCGTCGATCCGGAAGGCGATTTCGTTACGCTGGCCGATAAATACGGCCATGTGGTTGTCGATGGTGCGCGGACCGAAAGTGAACTTACGCGCATCGCGGCACGAATTCGCCAGCACCGCGTTTCCGTCGTGCTTGATCTGGAAGGACTGGACGTCGAACAGCAGATGCGCTGTGCTGCAGCCTTTCTCGGTGGCCTATTCGACGCAGAACGCGATTACTGGTACCCGATGCTCGTCGTTGTCGACGAAGCCCAGCTTTTTGCACCGGCGGTTGCCGGAGAGGTTTCAGACGAAGCCCGCAAACTATCGCTCGGTGCCATGACCAACTTGATGTGCCGTGGCCGCAAACGTGGTCTTGCGGGTGTCATCGCCACACAGCGCCTCGCCAAACTCGCCAAGAATGTTGCGGCTGAAGCATCGAATTTCCTGATGGGCCGAACTTTCCTCGATATCGACATGGCCCGTGCCGCGGATCTTCTTGGAATGGAACGGCGGCAGGCCGAACAGTTCCGTGATCTCGCACGGGGCCATTTCGTTGCGCTCGGCCCTGCCCTGTCGCGGCGCCCATTGGCCGTTACCATTGGACCAGTAGAGACATCTGCCCGTTCGGCGAGCCCGAAGCTCACTCCGCTACCGCAGCCGGGCGAAGATGCGCGCGACTTGATTTTTACACCAGCGCCCGAAGAGCGCCGGGTGGTTGTTCGACGTGCAGTGGCGCCCCCCACCTCCACACCGACAGCCGATATTTTGAGCCAGCTCACCCAGACCAAATTTGTGGCCGCGGCAGAAACTCCGGCACCGACACTGTTTCCCGAGATTGACGAGGCCGAGCGCAATGGCCTGATCAACGCGATTATGCATGAAATGCTCAACGACCCCGATGCATCTTTTCGCACGGATGCAGTCCTCTACCAGGATTTTCTCGTTCGTTGCCGCATTCGCCGTGTCCCGGGTGATCCCCTTTCTCTGCCGGCATTTCGCCGCAATCTTGCGGTCGCACGAGCTGGCATCGATGGAGAGACCGCGCAAGGTGAGCCGTGGCAGCAGGCACTTGAACTTTCAAAAAGCCTGCCGGATGATGTTCAAGGTGTTTTCTTTATTGTCGCCCAGGCCGCAGTGACGGGTAACCCTTGCCCGTCCGACGCAACGTTGGCCCGCGCCTATGGCACTCATTCGGCACGCCGAGCGCGACGGCTTCTCACGTATTTCGAAGAACAGGGACTCGTTGTAGTGCGCACCGATTTTACCGGCAATCGTGTGATTGCATTTCCCGATCTTGGCTGTGAGACTGGCCCGGGCGATCCGAACGGTCCGGATGAAGGCGCGCAGGAACAACACGCCGCCGAATAATCAGCCAATCTCAGCCAAAAGCGGCGGCAACTCGCCCAGATGTTCAATCTGACGGAAGCGCGGCGCAGCCACCGGTGCTTCGACATGTTCGAGCGCCCAGGTCAGCGCGTGCGGTACGAACACGCCCCAACTGCCCGCTTCGATTGCCGGGACCACATCGGACTTCAGCGAGTTACCGATCATCATACTCCGGGTCGCACCCTCTCCGTGACGCTTGAATATTCGCTCATAGGTGGTGTTGTCCTTGCTGCTTACAATTTCAACCGCATCAAAAAAATCGCCCAGGCCCGATTGCGCCAGTTTGCGCTCCTGATCAAACAAATCTCCTTTGGTTATCAGGACGAGCCTGTAGCGCTCAGTTAGTTGCGCAAGAGTTTCCTGAACATGGGGCAAGGTCTCTACCGGATGACGCAGCATCTCCCGGCCTGCCGCCAGAATTTCTGCGATAACCGAAGCCGGCACGTTGCCTTCGGAGACTTCAACCGCTGTTTCCACCAAGGAAAGGGTGAAGCCCTTGATGCCGAAACCATAGAGGTCAAGATTGCGCCTTTCCACCGCGAGCAACCGGTCGGAAAGGTCGGTCGTGTCCACATGGGGAGCCAATAGACTGACAAACTGATCTTCGGAGGTTCGGAAGAACTGCTCGTTTTGCCAGAGCGTATCGTCAGCGTCGAAACCGATTGTGGTGATTGAGAGAGGCATGGGCGTGTTCACTCGTTCTTCGTCATCATCGTCATGCAATGTTTACCGGATTGATGAAATCAGTGGCGGGTGTCTTTTGTTAGAAATATGGCTGTGCATTATGCCAATATGCTAACGCATCAAGGGGATCGGCAACAGGGTGTATTGGTTCAGACAACTCATCATCGTTGCAGCATTCCTGCTACTGACATTGCTAAAGGCATTGTCGGCCGATAATCCGTCGGTTTCTGTACCGGCGAAACCGCCAACACCAACAGTGGCCCAGATTTGCGCAGCCATAGCGACCAATGCTGATGGACATGGCGTTCCGCGTGACTTCTTCGCCAGACTTATCTGGAAAGAGAGCCGTTTCGACTCCCAGGCAACAAGTCCAGTTGGCGCGCAGGGCATCGCACAGTTCATGCCCGGCACCGCAAAGGAGCGAAATCTCGACGATCCGTTCGACTTTGCAAAGGCTCTTCCTGCTTCCGCGGCGCTGCTGAAGGATCTGCGAACAGCATTCGGCAACTGGGGGCTCGCCGCAGCTGCGTATAATGCGGGGCCAACGCGAGTGTCAAAATGGTTATCAAGCGGTGGCTTCCTCCCTCTCGAAACCGAAGAATATGTACTGGATATAACCGGAAAGTCGGCTGACGACTTTGCCGCCGGCACCGAAATATCGACGCATCCGTTAAACGCCAAATTGACCTTCGATGCGGCTTGCCGGAAGCTCCCGATTGTTCGCTTTGCAACAGTTGCGATGGCCCAAATCAAGCCGAAGCCCTGGGGAATCCAGATTGCTGGCAACTTCCGCCGCGCAGCAGCAGTGGGACAGCTTCAACGCCTGCGCCGCGCCTTTCCGGCCATCCTCGACAAGCATGAGGCTGTGATCAGCCGAAATCGCACAGCCATGGGGCGGCGCGGCATCTATGCCGTGCGTATAGGCGCCGACAATCGCGGCGAGGCCAACCAAATCTGTTCGCAACTCCACAGCGCTGGTGGTGCCTGTATCGTGCTGCGTAATCGATAAAGCTGAAAGAAAAGCAGCGACTTCAACTTGCGTGTGGTGATCTTGAGAGGTGCTGGCGGACGAATGCCAAACGAAATTTCCTACCCCCAAGTATGTAGGTTGCAAAGCCGTTCGATATAGTCGCCTAAATGGTAGAAAAACTTTTGCTTGCCAAAAAACACTTATTCTAGCAGTCTCAAAGCGTTCGGGCATTTGCGAACACTGGAAGACTGGAAGAACGGCGCGCCGGAACCGCAAGAATACCGGGCCGGGAGTAATCCTGGCAATGATCGGCTCCTTTCCTGAATTCGAGAACTGCCTGCATGATCTCCGTTGAATGTATCTTACTGAAAACGGCACTACCAATCCCGCAAACCCGGAGGGGAGCGCGGTAAGTAAGGAAAAGGAACTGAGCATGGCACAGACCGGTACGGTCAAATTCTTCAACAGTGAAAAAGGCTTTGGCTTTATCAAGCCGGATGATGGCGCAGCGGATATTTTCGTTCATATTTCCGCCGTTCAGGCATCCGGACTCACAGGTCTCGCAGACAATCAGAAGGTCTCCTTCGATACGGAGCCTGATCGTCGTGGCAAAGGACCAAAGGCCGTAAACATCGCGGTCACCGAATAATTCTAGCGGCTGGAGCCGCCACCGATCCCCGGCAGAAGTCGGGGGTTTTGCTTTGATATCACGCGGCAGGGTCCACTTTGCCGCCCAGTGGAGTGCGCACACCTCCATGTGGTGCTTGTAGTTGTAATCGTGCCTTTTTCCCGCCTCGGATTTGCTAAAATTATATGTGCTTCTCTCGTCCTCAGGATGGGCGGTGGAACCATTTTGTATGAGTGCCGTTCAGCTTGCATTCATTCTGAAGCGAATAAAACAGAACTACCGCTGGAGGTCCCATAGATTCCGGCCAATATCGATCAGGCGACGCCGAAAAGCACTCGCCAAGGATGCTTCAAAGGAGGCACAAATGAACAAGAGTATTAAGATTGCCATTCTTGCAACCGCTGCATTTGCGACGGTCGCGGTTCCTCTGACATCTGCCTCGGCCGACAGCTGGCGTGGCGATCGGTACTACCGTCATCACAATCATAACAATAACGGCGACGCATGGGCGGCCGGTGCAGTCGGTCTTGCAGCAGGCGCTTTGCTTGGTAGCGCACTGGCCCAACCGGCCGAGCCGATCTACCGGGATTATGATGACGGCTACTATCGCCGCCCGGTCCGTGTTTATCGTGAAGTGGCACCGCGTTATTACGGCGGTGCACAGCCTTGGTCACCTTCATGGTACCGCTATTGCGCCGACCGCTATCGCTCGTTCAATCCTGAGACGGGTACATTCCGCGGCTATGATGGGCGTGATTATTTCTGCAACGCCAACTGATTTTCCAATCAGTCGCGTTTGACGAGCCGCCGGTAATCCGGCGGCTTTTTTATGCTTCATTCAGGAATGGGTTGGTGCGGCGTTCTTCGCCAAAGCGGCCGCCGGGACCATGTCCGCAGATGAAACCGATGTCGTCACCGAGCGGCAAGAGCTTGGTCTTGATGGAGTTGATCAGCGCGGCATGATCGCCGCCTTCAAGGTCTGTTCGCCCCACCGAACCGTTGAAGAGCACATCGCCAACATGTGCGAATTTCGCCGCCCTGTTAAAATAAACGACATGGCCGGGTGCATGACCCGGACAATGCAATACTTCAAAGATATGCGATCCGAAAGATACAGTATCACCATCGTTCAGCCAGCGATCCGGCACACAATTGCGGACCTTGTCCGTGATGCCATATTTCAACGCCTTGGATTCAAGGCTGTCCAACAGAAATCGATCGGCTTCATTTGGTCCGATAATATCGACGCCCAGTGCATCCTTCATATCCATCGCACCGGCAGCGTGATCGATATGCCCGTGTGTAATCCAGATTGCCTCAATCGTGATGCCGTTTGAACGGATGGCATTCAATATTTGATCGTTGTCGCCGCCCGGATCAACGAGCACACCATGCTTGTCCTCGCTGTCAAAAAGGATCGTGCAATTCTGCTGGAAGGCCGTGACGGGAATAATACCGGCCTGTAATTGTCCCATTGTACCAAAATCCTATGAAATACATCGCTGGATCAATATGTAGGACAATAAATCCTCAAATGAAAAGGGCGGCCGTGTGCCGCCCTCGAAAACAGTTGATTTCGCTGTTGATGATATCGATCAGGCCTTTGCCATCGAATTCTTGATGAAGCCGACGATTGCAGTCAAGATGATACCACCGACACCACCGCCGGCTACCTGACCGATGATCGATCCGATATCAAGCCCGGAGGACGCCGCCGCATTTGCTACCACCTCGGCGCCGCCTGCGCCAAGGAATTGCGTCAGGTAACCACCAACAAGGCCGCCGATACCACCAGCAACTGTGTTTCCGGTCGTACCGAGACTCAGGTTTTTTAGAAGACCGCCGACAATATTTCCGCCGACACCACCCGAGATAAGCTGGATAATAATAGGAAGAAGCGCTTCCATGATTGTACCCCGTCAACGTTTCAAGCCAGACTCATGCCTGACATGCAACATGATGACTAAGTTTTAATCAATGTCAAACAACTTGCTACCTCATAGCGCAGGTATCAAGTTCACTTCTTCGTTTTATCCAGATGTTACTCAGCAGCTGCTTTCTTTGGCATTACTTCCGCTGCATAATCATTCATTAGATTAGCTGCAATCTCACCGACGGTGAAACGATAAGGACCAATTTCCGCCACCGGCGTAACTTCTGCGGCTGTCCCCGTCAGGAAGCACTGCTCGAAAGTCTCCAGTTCTTCTGGCATGATGGCGCGCTCTATAACTTCATAACCACGGCGCTTGGCCAAATCGATGACTGTCCGGCGTGTGATACCATCGAGGAAGCAATCGGGCGTCGGTGTGTGAAGAACTCCATCCTTGACGAAAAACACGTTCGCGCCAGTTGCTTCCGCGACCTGTCCACGCCAGTCGAGCATTAGTGCGTCAGCATATCCCTTTGCCTCCGCCGCATGCTTGGAGATCGTGCATATCATATATAGACCCGCTGCCTTGGACTTCGATGGAGCGGTTCGTGGGTCAGGACGGCGATATTCCGCGAGGTCCAGGCGGATGCCTTTCAGCTTCTGGGCCGGGTCGAAATAACTCGGCCATTGCCAGATAGAGATGGCGACGTTGATCTTGTTTGCTTGGGCAGAAACGCCCATTGACTCGCTACCGCGCCAGGCTACAGGCCGGATATAGGCATCCTGGAAGCCTTGTTTGGCCAATAGTTTGCGGCTCGCATCATTCAGCTCTTCAACGGTATAAGGTATTTTGAAGCCAAGAATGCGTGCAGATTCATGCAGGCGCTCGGTGTGCTCGTTGAGTTTGAATATCTCGCCGCCATAAGCGCGCTCACCCTCAAAAACCGAACTGGCGTAATGCAAGCCATGGGTCAGCACATGGACCTTTGCGTCCGCCCAGCGAATGAATTCGCCGTTCATCCAGATAAAACCTTCAAGCTGGTCGAATGGAACGGATGCCATGTTTTCCTCCAGGCGTTTAATTCCTGACAATTTTGCGGGTCTGATGTGTCCGCCAACTGGTCCCGATTACCAATTGGTGTACCATTGCCCACCAACACAATAAGCGGTTGAATGAGAAAAATGTCTCAGACACGCCTACTGGCTTTGCGTTTAATTCAAAATGTGGCCAACAGCTTGTCAAAAATTATCAGCAGTCTAAAATTAAGTCAACAAGACTGACATATTTTTCAACAAGAGCGGGAACATTGCATGAAATCTTATACTCCAGAGCAGCATATTGAGACAGCCCTAACCCAGAAAGATGCAAGTCAACTCGATATCATCGAGTTGTTTTTCTTCGCCTATCGCGACTTTACCGCCGATCCCGACATGATACTGGAAAAGCTTGAATTTGGCCGCGCGCACCACCGCGTGCTGTATTTCATCAATCGTAAGCCTGGGATGACCGTTGCGGAGTTACTGGATGTTTTACAGATCACGAAGCAAAGCCTTGCCCGCGTGCTCAAGCAACTGATCGATACGGATCATGTGGTTCAGATTACCGGGCCTCGCGACAGGCGCCAGCGCGAGCTCTATCCAACACCGAAGGGTCGCGAACTGGCGCTGGAACTGGCTGCACCGCAATCACGCCGCATTACCAGTGCATTGGAGCAGATCGGTGATTCCGACCGGTCAGTGATCGAGCATTTCCTTAAGGCGATGGTGAATCCCGCCCAATGGCAACAGATCGACAGTCTGCCGAAGGCAGGATAAAACAAGTTTTACGAAAAGGGAGGACGAATGTCCGCGAGAAAAGAGGAATACATTGGTGAGTGACGAACTGCTGCTTTCAGACGATGCACCGCACCTGCTCATTGTCGATGACGACACCCGAATTCGAAATCTACTGTCGCAATATCTTACTGGCAGCGGTTTTCGCATTACGGTGGCTGCCAATGCCGATGAGGCTCGGCGCAAGCTGGCCGGGATCGACTATGATCTTCTGATCCTCGACGTGATGATGCCAGGAGAAAGCGGCGTCGCCCTGACCCAGTCGCTGCGTCAGGAAAAGAACGTACCAATACTTATGCTCACGGCGCTCTCGGAGACCGATAGCCGTATTACCGGTCTGGAAGCAGGCGCCGACGATTACCTGCCAAAGCCTTTTGATCCGCGCGAGCTGATCCTGCGAATCAACAACATCCTTCGGCGTGGCGCCCCGGCTACACAAGCGAAGATCGAGCAGATTGTCTTTGGTCCCTACACATTCGTCATCGCGAAGCGTGAACTCAAGCGCTCGGGCGAAATGATCCGACTGACAGACCGTGAGCAGGATATAATGGCAATTTTCGCTGCACGCGCCGGTGAAACCGTCCCGCGTCACGAATTGACCGGACAGGAAGGCGATGTGGGCGAGCGGACGATCGACGTCCAGATAAACCGCCTGCGCCGCAAGATTGAAAATGATCCGGCAAACCCAGTTTGGTTGCAGACGGTGCGGGGCGTCGGCTATAAACTAAGCGTGGAGTAGCGATCCGCCCATTTCAATGCGCAAGCGGATACTGGATAGATGGCACCGACGGACACCGCGAAACGCGCATTGGCAGTCAGGAAGCGCCACTGGCGGCGTCGGCGAAGTACATTGCTGGGCCCTTGGCGAAAGTTCACGCGCTGGTTAGCGCACTGGATGCCCAAGCGGCTCTACGCGCGCTCACTCATTATCATCATCGCCCCCATGGTTTTGTTGCAATCGCTGATCGCCTTTGTCTTCATGGAGCGCCACTGGCAGACCGTGACACAGCGCCTTTCAACGGCCGTCGTGCGCGACATTGCTGGCATCATCGATCTCATGGAGACTTATCCTCAAGATCCAGCCTATGAAAACCTGATCCGCATTTCGCGTGAAAGACTATCGCTCAATATTTCAATCCTGCCCGCCGATCCCCTCCCCGCACCTGGCCCCAAACCCTTCTTCTCAATTCTCGACAGTATTCTGAGCGAAGAGATCACCAAGCAGATCAACCGCCCGTTCTGGATCGACACGATCGGCGATTCCGATCTGGTGGAAATCCGCATCCAGCTCGACAACAAAGTCTTGCGGGTCTTTGCGCGCCGCAGCCAAGCCTATGCATCCAACACGCTGATATTCCTTGTCTGGATGGCGGGCTCCGCACTCGTTTTGCTTGCCATCGCCATCCTTTTCCTGCGCAACCAGATCAAGCCAATTCAACAGCTTGCCACCGCCGCCGATAGTTTCGGCAAGGGCCGCGCCGGCCCCCCAGATTTCAAACCGCGCGGCGCAGAAGAGGTACGCAGGGCCGGCGCAGCTTTTATCGTCATGCGCGAGCGTATCGAGCGGCAAATCGAGCAGCGCACAACGATGTTGAGTGGCGTCAGCCATGACCTGCGCACGATCCTGACCCGCTTCAAACTCCAGCTCGCTCTCGTCGGCAACAGGGTCGACACGGAAGCTATGGAGCAGGACATCGAAGATATGCAATCGATGCTGGAGGGCTATCTCGCCTTCGCTCGCAGCGAGGCAGAGGAAGAGACCGGCACCTTCAATCTGGAGCGGTTATTTGGCAAGCTGAAGGAAGAAGGTATCCTGCTCGAACGCGGCTTCACGTCGAAAATCCGCGGTGAACCGGAAATACAGGTTAGGCCGAATGCGTTCTCCCGCCTGATTTCCAATCTGGTATCGAATTCATTCCGCTACGCGAAAAACGTGTCCGTTGCTGCGGATCACCGCGACGGATGGCTGACCATAACGATCGACGACGATGGACCAGGGATACGGAAGGAGATGCGTGATGAGGTGTTCAAGCCATTCTTCCGGCTGGATGAAGCACGCAATCAGGATTCAAGCGGAACAGGACTGGGCCTCGCAATAGCACTGGATATCGCCCGCAGCCATGGCGGGGACATTATCCTTGATGACAACCCCGCCCGTGGCTTGAGAGCAGTTGTCAGGATTCCTGCCTAGGCAGCATGTTCTCCAACGAGGGCTTGGTTCTTCCCAGCCACTGTTTCCGCGCAGGTCTGCACGCCGCGCAAATAGAGCGCGCATGTGGTGCGGAGCATCGAGGCAAAATTCGGAATCACTCCCTGCGCCTGAAGCGCCTCGTCGTAAAGAGTGGAGATGAACCGCGGTGTGGTCATATTCTGGCTCTCGGCGATCTCATCGAGTAGTTTCCAGAACGTTACCTCGAGTTGAATGCTCGTCGAATGTCCGCCAATGCGCACAGAACGATTGATCTGCCGATAGCCTTGCGGATCCTGTTCTGCAAATACCTTACACATTCCAAGAACCTCCCTTCAAAGTGCCTATGCTCGCCACCTATGCGCAAAGGTGATATTTTGCGCGTCAGTGCATCCTGGGCAAAAATTATTCCGCTCGTATCGCGGTGTGGTAGCCGATTGCCACCACTTCTGTTCTCCCAAGCTCATAATCGCCGACAAGCCCTGACACTGCAACAATAGTTTTCGGGCGGCATATCGTTCGTTAGGAGGAGCTTTTGGCAAAAGCCATTCATTCCATGATCCGTGTTATCGACGAAGAGAAGTCGAGATCGTTCTATAAATCTGCATTCGGTTTGAACGTAGCGGACAGGCTCGATTTCGACAATTTCACCCTGGTCTATTTGCGCAACAGCGAGACGGATTTCGAACTTGAGCTGACCATCAACAAGGGGCGCACCGAGCCCTACGATCTTGGCGATGGCTATGGCCATTTGGCCTTTAGCGTCGACGATCTAGACGCCGAGCACGTTCGCATGAAGGCACAGCAACTCAAAATACGCGATATCGTGGAATTCAAACGTGAAGGCACAATGCTGGCTCGGTTCTTTTTCGTCGAGGATCCGGATGGCTACAAGATCGAGGTTTTGGAACGACAAGGCCGGTATTTGTAATACCGGCCAATGGCGTTGGAGGAACGCCATCGGCCAGCAAGGGCATCCGACGGAAATTCCCGCCAGAATGCCGATAGCAAGCAAGGGAGGAAGTCTATGGTTACCATCTTTAACCGCAAGGCGGCGGCACCTGACACGCCGGAACCAATTGAAAAACAAGTACTATCGCGACGCGATCTATTGAAAGGCGGTACGATCAGCCTTGGCGCAATCCTCGTGATCAGCGGCAGTTCGATCATCCATCCAGAATTTGCCTGGGGCCTAGAGACATCCAATCTCAAGCCAGAAACAATGGCAACCCTGATCCAGCTGGCGCGCGATATCTATCCACACGACCATATTCCGGACCGCTTCTATGCCATCGCAGTCAAGCCCTACGACGCCAAGGCAGGAGAGGACCCCAAGACCAAGAAGATGATCGAGGAGGGCATTGCCGATCTCGACAAGCGCGCCGGCAAGGGCGGCTATATCGGTCTCGGATGGGAAGATGACCGGCTGGCGATCCTTCGAAAAGTTGAAGACACGCCTTTCTTTCAAACAGTTCGCGGCGGGCTTGTCACTGGCCTCTACAATCAGGAGGAGATCTGGCCACTTTTTGGCTACGAGGGCGAGTCCTACTCAAAGGGCGGTTATATCGCGCGAGGCTTCAGCAACATCGAGTGGCTGTAACCGGCGGCCTAAGCAAACTGAATATTTACAGGCTATTGGGAGGAAACCATGGCTGCACCTTTTGATCTTAAGGACGACAGTGTCGTCGTCATCATAGGTTCTGGCGCGGGCGGCGGAACGCTCGGCAACGAACTTGCACAAAAAGGCATTGATGTCGTTATTCTAGAGGCCGGTGCCCGCCACGAATATGAAGACTTCACCAACAATGAGTGGGACAGTTTCGGCCAGCTTGCCTGGGTCGACAAACGGACTACTTCCGGGGATTGGCGTGTCGCCAAGGATTTTCCCAATCTTCCCGCATGGATCGTCAAATCTGTCGGCGGATCGACGACCCACTGGGCTGGCGCTTCGCTTCGTTTTCAGGACCATGAATTCAAGGCGCTTACACACTACGGCAAAGTGAAAGGTACAAGCCTGCTCGACTGGCCTATCACCTTGGCAGAGCTTGAGCCTTACTATGCCAAAGCGGAAGACAAGATGGGCGTAACCCGCACCAACGGGATTGCAGGTCTGCCAGGCAACAATAATTTCAAAGTGCTCAAAGCTGGTGCTGACAAGCTTGGCTACAAGGAGTGCCATACGGGCAATATGGCGATCAACTCCGCCGAGCGCGACGATCGCATGTCTTGCCAGCAGACCGGATTCTGCTTCCAGGGCTGCAAGTGGGGCGCAAAGTGGTCGACGCTCTATACGGAAATTCCAAAAGGCGAAAAGACCGGCAAGCTTGAAGTTCGTCCTAATTCCATGGCCCAGAAGATCGAACACGACAAGAGCGGCAAGGTAACTGGCGTCCTCTACACGGATAAAGATGGCAAGCAGCAGTTGCAGAAGGCTCGCATCGTCGCCGTTGCCGGCAATTCGATCGAAAGCCCACGCCTGTTGCTCAATTCCGAATCGAGCATGTTCCCCAACGGTCTTGCCAATTCATCCGGTCAGGTGGGGCGGAATTATATGCGCCATACGACCGGATCGGTATACGGCATATTCGAAAAACCGGTGCACATGTATCGCGGGACGACTATGGCAGGCATTATTCGCGATGAGGCCCGCCACGATCCTTCACGGGGATTTGTCGGCGGTTATGAAATGGAAACATTGTCGCTTGGTCTGCCGTTCATGGCGGCCTTTCTAGATCCCGGTGGTTGGGGACGCTCTTTCACTTCAGCGCTCGACCAATATGTGAATATGGCCGGTCTATGGATCGTTGGTGAAGACATGCCGCAGGAAGACAACCGGATCACCTTGCACAAGGATGAGAAGGACAAATACGGCCTGCCCATCGCCAATGTGAATTTCAGCGACCATGAGAACGATATAGCCATGCGGGATCACGCCTACGAACAGGGCAAGGCTTTATACGAAGCCGTTGGTGCAACCCGCGTCTTCCCGACGCCGCCCTACCCGTCGACGCATAATCTTGGAACAAATCGCATGAGCGAAAAAGCAAAAGATGGAGTGGTGAACAAGCACGGCCAAAGCCACGACATCAAAAATCTGTTCGTGTCTGATGGCAGCCAGTTCACCACCGGTGGCGCGGAGAACCCGACGCTCACGATCGTCAGTCTTGCAATACGCCAAGCAGACTACATTGCCAAGGAGATGGCAGCCAAAACGATCTGATAGCGTAGAATCCTCCCGGCGGCACGACCGCTGAACCATACCATCGCATTCCGTGCGATGGTATGGTTCTCTATTCTCTAGAAGAGCTTGCCACCGTTCGGGACGGGTTTGCTGATTGCTGCTAGGACGACTGCACCTTCTTCATCCGGAAAACCCAAAGTCAGCACTTCGGACATGAACGGCCCGATTTGGCGTGGCGGGAAATTGACCACTGCAATGACCTGCCGGCCCTTGAGCTCTTCCAATGTGTAGTGCTTGGTGATTTGAGCTGATGATTTCTTGATCCCGATCTCGGGGCCAAAATCGATTCTCAGTTGGAATGCGGGCTTGCGCGCTTCGGGAAAGGTTTCGGCTTCAACGATGGTACCGATGCGGATATCCACTTTCTCGAAATCATCAAAGGTAATTGTGGCCACGCTGCTGTCCTGAATGATTGTCTCAGGCCGAGCCTACTGTCTCGAACAGGATGCTGTCGAGCGATTCCCGTGCCGTCGAACCAGACCAGACAACGAACTGGAATGCCTGGAAATAGGTTTCGCAGGCGTCGAGCGCGCTGGAAAGCAGCACTTCGACCTGTTTGCTCGTGGGCTCGGCACCACCAGACAACAGCAGTGACTGACGATACATAACCGCGCCCTCCTGCCGCCAAAGATCAAAATGCCCCATGAGAAGCTGTTCGTTGATCAACGACAGCAAACGCATGACTTCATTGACCCGCGGCTCGCTGATCGCAATGTCGAAGGCGCAGGCCAAATGGAGCGCCTCGAAATCTTCCATCCACGAGAAGGAAATCTGATAATCGGTCCAGCTTCCTTCTACCGTTATGGCAATCTCATCCTCTCCAGTGCGCTCGAATGCCCACTCATTGGCATGGGCCACATGCTCGATCACATCAACTGGATGCAAATCGCGCGCAATCTCTATTTCCAGAAGGCTCATTGCCACTACCTGCTAAATCGAATCTCGTATGAAGCTGCGGGGACACAGCGAACCAACCCAGAGGACACCAAACGCTTAGACCCAATGAACAGGCAGAACGCGCCAGCCGGGCCGCGGCAACAAACCTTGATAACCGCTACATGATCGCCGAAACGAATCATGCTGTAATTTCAGTGTATTGATGCTGAGTCCGAGCGCCAGTCCCCTTTTGGTCGAATGCTGGGAATGGATGTGGACAGAAGTTCGGAAAAAGATTCACGAGCTGCCTTTAACTGACTCTAAGACAACGATTTTCGGCGATTTCCACCTGTTGATAAATACTTAAGATTTATTTTGGGGATAGGCACAAGGAGCATCGAAATATCGGATAAAGGCAACCTGATCCCAACGTCTTTCCGCCGGCAAGCATCGAGCCCGTCGTCAAGCGTTCGTCATATCTCCGATATCCACATCATCTAGATTACCTATTCGGTGTAACGTAACAGGAGGTGGCGATGACAGGCGAGCCAAATACGAAGGTAACTGCAACTCAGAAAAATGATGATGGACGGTGGTACTATGTGATTACCATCGATCAAGAGGAGGGAAACAAAGTGGGGCCTTACGACACCCAAGAAGCCGCAATCGCTGCAGGCCAGCAAAAATTGGCGGAAAGCGGTAACGCCTAAAGCGCTGGAATTGAGACAAGACCAGCGCTTGCCCGTTGGTTACCGAACAGGCTTCCGTGCTTGTTCGGTATCAGGCCTTCTTCGTGCGACCAGAAGCTGCTGGTTTTTCAGGAGTATCGCTCGACGCTTTACCCTTCTGGCCTACAAGCGCCTCCAGCGCCTCGATGCGCGCAAGTAGTGCGGTGTTTTCCGCCCTCGCCCGAATAGCCATCTCGCGCACAGCTTCAAAGTCCTCGCGCTGAACGACATCCATCGTATTGAGCAATCGTTCGGCTTGACCGCGGAATGCGGTCTCGACTTCGCGCCGTACACCCTGAGCGGCACCCGCCGCATCGGTCACGAGCTTTGCCAGTTCATCAAGAACGCGGTTTGATCCATTGGTCATGGCGACACCTCTCTCATTTCTCAATCAAATAATCGCCGCTCCAGGCGATTGCAAGCAAGTTGATATTGGAGCGGCGGCGCACAAATGTTACCGGAGGAGAAACTTGACGCTGTTCTTGCCCTCGCGCATGGTCCCGCCAAATTGAATCGCGACTATGGAGTGCCTTGTGAGCGAAATACTTCTACCGACATTTGCCGCTATCGCATTTCCCAACATCGATCCCGTAATATTCACCTTGGGTCCGCTATCGGTACATTGGTACGGCCTCGGCTACGTGGCAGGCATTCTATTTTCCTGGTGGTATGCCAAGAAGCTCATAAGCAAGCCTCGGCTTTGGGCAAACAATACACCACCGATGAAGGCTGCGGACCTGGACGATTTCGTCCTGTGGGCAGCGCTCGGTGTCGTTCTCGGCGGGCGCATCGGCTATATATTGTTCTATGATTTTGCCCGTTATATCGCCCATCCGCTCGACATGTTCAAAGTCTGGGAAGGCGGCATGTCGTTCCATGGTGGCATGCTCGGCACTATTCTCGCAATGGTGCTCTTTGCCCGCTCACGCCGGATCAACGTCTACAGCATGCTCGATACGATTGCCGCAGGGGTGCCCGTTGGTCTCGGCCTTGTACGTGTTGCCAATTTCATAAACAGCGAGTTATGGGGCCGACCGACCGATGTTCCCTGGGGCATGGTCTTCCCGACGGGGGGCCCGTTCGTGCGCCATCCGAGCCAGCTATACGAGGCAGGACTTGAGGGAATCGTATTGTTCACAGTTTTGGCTCTATTGATCTTCTATGGCCGCAAACTGAAAAGTCCGCGATTTATCGGCGGAACATTCGTTATGCTCTACGGACTATCGCGCATTTTTGTCGAGTTTTTCCGGGAGCCGGATGCGCAACTGGGTTACCTTTATGGTGGCTGGCTAACGATGGGGATGGTTCTTTCCGTTCCCATGGTCCTCGTCGGGCTGGCATTCATCTTGTCTGCCCGCAACCCTGAGGTGGCAACCGGACGATGAACCTCGGGCAACGCATCATCAGGCAAATCGAGGCCAACGGCCCGATTAGCGTTGCTGACTATATGGCCATGTGTCTGTTCGATCGAGACGCGGGGTACTACACAACGCGCGAACCATTCGGCAAAGATGGCGATTTCATTACGGCGCCCGAGGTTAGCCAGATGTTCGGCGAACTCGTCGGGGTCTGGTGTGTCGACACTTGGCAAGCGCTTGGATCGCCCG
Source organism: Candidatus Phyllobacterium onerii (assembly GCF_028331445.1). Taxonomy (GTDB): domain Bacteria; phylum Pseudomonadota; class Alphaproteobacteria; order Rhizobiales; family Rhizobiaceae; genus Phyllobacterium; species Phyllobacterium onerii. Next base: position 457,298 of record NZ_JAQMHX010000003.1, read on the forward strand.
ACGATTTCGTTCTCTGCGAATTTGGGCCTGGACGCGGCACGCTCATGAAAGATCTCATTCGCACGGCCGACAAGATCGCACCGGGTTTTATCGCTGCTGCTAAAATCCATATGGTGGAAATCAGCGATCGTTTGACGCAAATTCAACAAAAGTCGCTAGCAGAACACAGTGGTGCCATCGTCTGGAAAAAGAACTTCGGCGATGTAGTGTCAGGTCCGCTGATTGTTATCGCCAATGAGCTTTTCGATGCCATTCCCTCACGTCAATATGTGAAGACGAAAGGGCGTTTTGTCGAACGCGTACTCGCGCTCGACGCAGCGCAAAACCTTGTCTTTGCTGCCGGTTCCGGCTCGATTGACGCAGATCTGCTTCCGCCGGGTAGCGACATCGCACCGGAAGGGAGTATTTTCGAGATTGCTCCGGCCCGCAATGCCCTCATGCAGGAAATTGCAGCGCGCATTCATCATGAGCGAGGAGCAGCCCTGTTGTTCGACTACGGACATTTGCAACAGGGCTTCGGCGATACTTTGCAAGCGCTCAGCCACCACAACTCTGTCGATGTCCTGCATATTCCTGGCGCAGCAGACCTCACCACCCATGTGGACTTTCATGCTCTCGCGCTGGCTGCACGCAGGGAAGGTTGCAAGACCAGTGCGATGACGCAAGGCGATTTTTTACTAGCCATGGGTTTGCTTGATCGCGCCGGAGCCCTGGGCCAACACAAATCTGCGGAGGTCCAGGAACAAATTCGCCTCGACGTCGAACGGTTGGCGGGTCCGGAGCAAATGGGAACATTGTTCAAGGTGCTCTGTGTGAGCGATGCGTCGACACATGTTTTCCCATTCGAAGCGAAATAAATTCTGGCAATTGACTTCAATCGATTGCTCAACCACCATCCGCTCCCTTGAAAGGCATTCGGTATGATTACGTCAGACAAACCAGCACCGCTGCGTTCCTCCTTGCTGGGATCCCCTGAAAAAGACCGAATCGCCCATGGTTTCTTTACACGCGAAGGCGGCGTGTCGGACGGCATCTATCGCGGCCTGAATGTGGGCAGCGGTTCAAATGACGATCAGGATCGCGTCAAGGAGAATCGCAGGCGCGTGGCTGAATCGCTCGGTGCTCCCCTATCACAGCTTGTCACTGTCCATCAGGTTCATTCTTCTGATGTCATCACCGTGACAACGCCGCTAAATGGGGACAGACCCAAGGCCGACGCCATTGTAACCACCACTCCCGGCATCGTCATTGGTGCTCTCTCTGCCGATTGCGGTCCTATCCTTTTTGCTGACACCGAAGCGAAAGTGGTGGCCGCAGCGCACGCCGGCTGGCGCGGGGCCATCGACGGCATTCTCGAAAATACCGTTGACGCGATGATTGCACTGGGCGCACGTCGCGACCGGATCCAGGCTGTTCTCGGCCCAACGATCGGCCCCGACAACTACGAAGTGGGAGGAGAGTTCTATGACCAGTTCGTTGGAACGGACCCTTCCTATCGCGCGTTTTTCCGCGATTCGGCCAATAACGGTCACAAGATGTTTGACCTATGGGCCTTTATAACTACGCGGCTTGAACGTGCCGGGGTAAAAGCCTCCGGGCTTCAACAGTGCACCTACGCGGATGAGGAGCAGTTTTTCTCCTACCGCCGGACGACCCACCGCAAGGAAGCTGACTACGGCCGGCAGATATCAGCGATTACGATCACGGAGTAAGAGTATGGCCCTCCATTTCGAACCGGAAGAATTTGCTGCGCGCCGTGACCGGCTCATGATGGTCATGGCCGAGCAGAAGCTTGATGCGGTCTTGCTGTTTGCCCAAGAAAGCATGTACTGGCTCACCGGCTACGACACCTTCGGCTTCTGCTTCTTCCAATGCCTGGTCGTCAAGGCGGATGGCAGCAACGTGTTGATGACCCGTTCCGCGGATTTGAGACAAGCGCGCCAAACGTCGAACATCGAAAATATCATGGTATGGGCAGACCGCGACAACGCCAATCCCGCAGCCGATTTGCGCGAACTTCTCAACGATCTCGATCTGCTTGGTTGCCGCATTGGAATCGAATACCAAACTCACGGACTCACCGCCGCCAACGGCCGGAAGCTTGACGAACAGCTCACAGCATTCGGGCAACTCGTCGACATTTCAGGCATTGTCGACAAATTGCGTGTGCTAAAGAGCCCCGCCGAAATCGTCTTTAGCCGCAAGGCCGCGGAGCTGAGTGATGAAGCGCTCGATGCGGCGCTAAAACTGGTGAAAGCCGGTGCAGATGAAGGCGTCATACTTGCTGCCATGCAATCGGCAATCTTTGCAGGCGGCGGCGATTATCCGGCCAACGAGTTCATCATTGGCTCGGGTGAAGACGCGCTTCTCTGCCGTTACAAATCCGGGCGACGCAAGCTGGCCAAAAATGATCAACTGACTTTGGAATGGGCCGGCGTCTATCGCCACTACCACGCCCCGATGATGCGCACGATATTAACCGGCAAGGCATCGAAACGGCACCAAGAGCTTTATGACGCGGCACACGAAGCGCTTGAAGCTGTAGAAGCTGCGATGACGCCTGATTTTACTTTTGGCGATGTATTCGATGCGCACGCCAAGGTCATGGAGGCGCATGAATTGACCCGCCATCGTCTCAACGCCTGCGGCTATTCGGTTGGTGCCCGCTTCACACCTTCCTGGATGGACATGCCCATGTTTTATTCCGGAAATCCCGAACGTATCCAGCCCGATATGACACTGTTTGCTCACATGATCATCATGGACTCCGACAGCAATACGGCCATGACGCTGGGCCGCACATACCTTACGACCAATGGTCAGGCGGAGCCGCTTTCCCGCCAATCTCTTGACTTGATCGTAAAATAAAACTTTTGTCTGTTTTTGCTTGCAAATGAGCACATTGGTGACTCACGACGGGGTTTGAGTAAATGAAGTCTCGCAACTCACTGACATGTGTATTCGCAGTCCTGGCCGGTCTCACACTTACAGCGTGCAATAGCTCAGAATCCCCTATTGGCGTAACCAAAGCTGATCTACCGCCAGCGCAGGGAAGCCAGACAACACCGCCCGCGCCGGGAGCCACCGCAATACCAGGCGCTTCAGCGGGCACAAATGCACAAGGAACGGGCACACCGGGCACCGGTCCCGCAACCTCGAACACAACCACAACGGCATCTGGGGCCACCCAGAGCGGGAAGCCGAGCGCCCAGCCCACGGCAAAGTTGCGGTTTGCACCGATTGTCGGCGCACCTATCGCTGCGGCTACGCCACTATCGCAACGTCTGTCGGCGCTTGCCAAGGAAAAAGGCATCACGCTCGGCACAGCCGGCGACACCGACAACACGCACATCATGAAGGGCTACTTTTCTGCTCTCCCCGACGGCAACCAGACGACGATCATCTACGTATGGGATGTGCTTGATCCGGCCGGCACACGTCTGCACCGGATACAGGGTCAAGAAAAGGTACCTGGAGGAGGAACTGACCCGTGGAGTACCGTCCCCCCCAAGGTTATGGAAGGCATCGCTGACAAGGCTATCCAAGGTTATATGACGTGGGTATCAGGCGGCAAGACGTGACATATTTACACGTTTAAGGCGATATTCTCGCGGAATTGTGTATGAATCCTGCCTGCCCGCTTGCAATGTGCGTCAGGGGCAGTAAAAGGCCCGCCATACCCTTTACTTTGGCTGCGCTCTGAAAAAGACGTGGAGAAAATACGGCATGAAACTCTTCGCGGGCAATTCCAATCGGGTTCTTGCCGAATCTGTCGCCAAATATCTCAATATCCCTCTTGGCAAGGCCAGCGTCCGCCGTTTCGCTGACCAAGAGATATTCGTCGAGATTCAGGAAAACGTTCGCGGCGAAGACGTCTTCGTCATGCAGTCGACTTCTTTTCCGGCAAACGATCATTTGATGGAATTGCTGATCATGATCGATGCGTTCCGGCGTTCGTCGGCAAAACGTATCACAGCAGTTCTTCCGTATTTCGGCTACGCCCGTCAGGATCGGAAGCCTGGCCCACGCACGCCGATTTCCGCAAAACTAGTGGCAAATCTGATCACCGAGGCTGGTGCAAATCGCGTCCTCACGCTCGATCTGCATGCTGGCCAGATTCAAGGCTTCTTCGATATCCCGACCGACAATCTCTATGCTGTTCCGGTCATTGCCCGTGATGTCCGCGCACACTACGGCAAGTCGAATGTCATGGTCGTTTCCCCTGACGTCGGTGGTGTCGTACGCGCCCGGTCTCTGGCAAAACGCATCGATGCGCAACTCGCCATCGTCGATAAGCGACGTGATCGTCCCGGCGAGTCCGAAGTCATGAATGTCATCGGTGATGTGCGCGGCAAGGATTGCCTGTTGTTCGACGATATTGTCGATTCTGGCGGCACGCTATGCAACGCGGCCGAAGCGCTTCTTGCAAAGGGCGCGACCAGCGTCACCGCCTATATCACGCACGGCGTACTATCTGGCGGGGCCGCCGCCCGTATCGCCAGTTCGAAGCTCAAGGAATTAGTCATTACCGATTCCATTCAGCCGACCCCTGCCATTGAAGCTGCACCCAATATTCGAGTGCTGTCGATTTCCGACCTGATCGGCGAAGCCGTCTCGCGAACGGCCTCGGAAGAGTCCGTTTCCAGCCTTTTCGATTAAACTTCAAGAACTGTCTGCTCCTGCGCAAGCAACAAACTTGCACATCTGTCGCCTTTCCGTTATAGAGCCGCCATCCGCGTAGACACCCTTGGAGGCAACGCGGAATGGAGCGGTCATGTCATCCGGTTTCGGGTGAGCGTGCGACCGCTTCATGTTTTTTGAACCGCCATCCATTGGCCTCGAAAAACACTCCAGATTTGAACCTCGAAAGGAAATGCCATGAGCGAAGCATACGAGCTCAAGGCCGAGGCGCGCGAACGGGTTGGTAAGGGGTCCTCCCGGGAAATTCGCCGCAACGGTAAAGTGCCAGCTGTCATCTACGGTGACAAACAGGCGCCAGTCTCTATTACCCTCGACTACAAGACGCTGTACTACAAGATTCACGGCGGCGGTTTCAAGACGACAATTGCCAACATCCTTCTGGACGGCAAGTCGATTCAGGTCCTTCCCAAGGACTTCCAGCTTGATCCTGTCAGTGACAAGCCAGTACACGTCGACTTCCTGCGTGTATCGGCCAAGTCCATGGTGAACGTGCATGTGCCGATCCACTTCCTCCACGAGGAAGCCTCGCCTGGCATCAAGCGCGGTGGCGTACTCAACATCGTTCGTCACGATATTGAACTTCATGCCCCGGCCAACGCTATTCCAGATGCGATTGAAATCGATCTCACTGGCACGCAGATCGGCGACTCGATCCATATTTCTGCTGTTACCCTGCCTAAGGGTGTGACATCGGTTATTCATGATCGCGACTTCACCATCGCGACGATTGCAGCTCCGGCTGTTCTCGCCGCTGAGGAAGAGACGACCGAAGCCGCGGCAGCGGAAACCACTGAAACGGCGGAAAACGAAGGCGAGTAATCGTCTTGTTTATTATTGGGAGCTAGGCACGTGCTGCTTATCGCAGGTCTTGGCAATCCGGGCTCCCAATATGCTGCCAATCGGCATAACATTGGTTTTATGGCGGCGGATGAAATACACCGCCGCCATAGTTTTTCTCCCTGGACCAAGAAGTTTCAGGCGCTGATCGCCGATGGTACCATCGAAGGCGAAAAGACTATCCTGATCAAACCCCAGACATTCATGAATTTGTCCGGCCAAGCTGTTGGCGAGGCGATGCGTTTCTACAAACTGGCTTTAAGCGATCTCGTCGTCATCTATGACGAGCTTGATCTGACCGCCGGCAAGGTACGTGTGAAGACCGGTGGGGGCTCAGGCGGTCACAATGGTATCAAGTCCATTGATGCACATTGTGGCAAGGATTATCGCCGCGTGCGCCTTGGTATTGGTCATCCCGGCGTTAAAGAAATGGTCAGCAATCATGTACTCGGCAACTTTGCCAAAGCGGACAGTGAATGGGTCGAACCATTGCTCGACGCGATCGCAACGAATGTAGGACTACTCGCCAAAAAGGACGACGCCGGTTTTATGAACCGCGTTTCTCTGGCTCTCGGCGGAGGGAGCAAGATTGAGCGGGAAACTGGAGAAAAGCCGGTTGCAAAATCTGTCGGCCAAAGTCATATCCGGCAAGCTCGCCAGCAAAAGCCTGCTGTGAACATTCCAAAATCTGGCCCCATGGCGGATATGCTGAACAAGCTCTTCGGCAAGAAAGAATAAGGATAGCGAATTATGGGTTTCAAATGCGGCATCGTTGGTCTGCCTAATGTCGGCAAGTCGACGCTTTTCAACGCGCTGACCAAGACAGCAGCTGCCCAGGCTGCTAACTATCCGTTCTGCACGATCGAGCCCAACACGGGCGAAGTTGCAGTACCCGATCCGCGGCTGCAGGCAATCGCCAAGATCGGTAAATCGGCAAATATCGTGCCGACTCGCATCAGCTTCGTTGACATTGCTGGCCTCGTGCGTGGTGCATCGAAGGGCGAAGGTCTCGGTAACCAGTTCTTGGCCAATATTCGCGAAGTCGACGCAATCGTCCATGTGCTGCGCTGTTTCGAGGACGACGATATCACCCACGTTGAGGGACGGATCGACCCTGTATCCGATGCCGAGACGGTTGAGACAGAGCTGATGCTTTCGGACCTCGAAAGCCTTGAGCGTCGTATCGTTCAGTTCCGCAAGCGAGCGAGCAGCAAGGACAAGGAGGCACTGACCGTTCTGCCGGTGATGGAGCAGGCGCTGGCGCTCTTGCAGGAAGGCCAACCGGTTCGTTTTATGTTGAACGGTATTGCCTCAGAAGATTTGGTTATTCTCCAAGGACTGAATCTCCTGACATCAAAGCCGGTACTCTATGTCTGCAATGTTGGCGAAGAAGATGCAGCCACAGGCAATGAGTATACCGAATCCGTCGAAGAGATGGCGACGGGCCAAGGCGCTGAAACGGTTACTATTTCTGCCGCCATAGAAGCGGAAGTGGCGCAATTGCCGGAGGAGGAAGCGAAGGAATATCTGGACGCCATGAACCTCGATGAACCTGGCCTCGACCGTCTCATACAGGCCGGGTACAAACTCCTTCACCTCATCACCTATTTCACCGTCGGGCCGAAGGAAGCCCGTGCATGGACGGTTCACCGCGGCTCGAAAGCACCGCAGGCGGCCGGTGTCATCCATACGGATTTCGAACGGGGCTTCATTCGTGCCCAGACGATCGCCTATAGTGATTTTGTATCCCTTGGTGGCGAGGTGCCCGCAAAGGAAGCCGGCAAGGCGCGCGATGAAGGCAAGGAATATATCGTGCAGGACGGCGACATCATGCTGTTCAGGTTCAATACGTAAACTTCAGGCAAAAGATGAGCGAATACTCTCCCCGATACGCCTATGAGGATTTCACGATTGGCAGCGAATGGCCACTTGGATCAAAAATCGTAACGGCAGAGGAAATTATCGAATTCGCCAGACAGTTCGACCCGCAGCCTTTTCACCTCGATGAGGCAGCAGGCAAGGCGAGCATACTTGGGGGCTTGGCTGCGTCCGGCTGGCATACCGTCTCGATGTTCATGCGCATGCTGTGCGACGCATACCTTCTCGATTCCACGTCACAGGGCGCTCCGGGAATTGACTATGTCAAGTGGACCCAGCCGGTTCTTGCTGGCGACACACTGACTGGAAGGACTACCATTCTCGACCGGCGCGTATCGAACTCGAAGCCCTCTTTAGGCTTCGTCAAGCTGCATCATTCGGTCTTCAACCAGGATGGTCTGATTGTTTGCGAGCTCGAACATACCGCAATGTTCTCGTTAAGGGAGCCAGCCAAATGAACAGGATAGAACTGTTGACAGGCGTCGAGCGCGACCTTGGAACATACACATTTGAGGCGGACGAAATCATTGCATTCGCCACCAAATATGATCCCCAACGTTTCCACGTTGATCCGGAAGCTGCCAAGAGAAGCAATTTTGGCGCGCTCTGCGCTTCTGGTTGGCATACCACCGCCATTTGGATGCGGTTGAATGTCGACGACATCAGGAACGAGGTTAAATCTGCAATCGCGCGCGGCGAACAGCCTCCACAATTTGGCCCCTCACCTGGCTTTGAAAACCTTAAATGGCTGAAGCCGGTCTATGCTGGCGATACGATCCGCTTCACACGAACAATCAACAATATTCGCGCCCTGAAATCGCGTCCAAGCTGGTCGATGATGCAGATGTCGTCAGCCGCCTACAACCAGGCCGGCGATAAAGTACTCGAATTCGATAGCGCGGCGCTCATAGCCCTGCCCGAATAGCTCTAGAGCCTTTCATACCTAAATAGAACCGTTCTGCCGGAGGGAATTCGTGGACAAGGTCAAGGGATTTGGCGAGGCCGATGCCTTTCCATCGGACGAAGCCGAAGCCCGATGGATTTGGCGCGAATTCACCCGGCTCTTCGGGTTTCCGGCTGGCGGCCAACCACTTTGTCAGGGGGCATCGGACGATGGAAAGACATCGGCCGCGCCTTCCGCGTGGATTGTCTCGCCATCCGCGAAACAGAACTGGTTCCATTTAGGTATGAAAGGCTCTAGTGCCCTTCGAAGGCGATCAACGTCCGGACGTTGACGCCAAGCGCTTCGAGCTTCTTGCGCCCGCCCAGATCCGGCAAGTCGATAATGAAACAGGCGCTGACAATATCAGCGCCCATTTGCTGCAATAGCTTCACAGCGGCTTCGGCAGTACCGCCGGTGGCAATCAGATCATCGACAAGTATGACCTTATCACCCGGCACGATCGCGTCGCGATGCATCTCCATCTCGTCGACACCATATTCGAGGCTATAGGCGATACGTACCGTGTCGTGCGGCAACTTACCCTTTTTACGAATAGGCACGAAACCGGAAGAAAGCTGGTGTGCCATGGCGCCGCCGATAATGAAGCCCCGCGCCTCGATGCCAGCCACCTCGTCAACCTTGCCGCCCGCGTAGGGATGGACGAGTTCGTCCACAGCGCGTCGGAAGGCCCGCGCATTGCCAAGCAATGTGGTGATATCGCGGAACATCACCCCTGGCTTCGGATAGTCAGGAATGTTGCGGATGGCCTCGACCAGCGTCTGCTTCAGTGTTGAGTCCATCGTGTATTCCTCCTGCTGTCCGCAGCGTGCAGACAATCTAGCGCCCTGCACTCAAAAGAAAAGGGCGCAGCGCGCCCTTTCAGAATCCGTTATCTTCACTGCTCAATGTTCGACGTCGGCCCAAATCCTGCGTTTCGCCACATAGACCAGACCGGCGAAGAGAACGAGGAAGACCATGACGCGGAAACCGGTCTTCTTACGCTCTTCAAGATGCGGTTCTGCAGCCCACATCAAGAACGCAGAAATATCCTGCGAGTACTGAGACAGAGTCTGCGGCGAACCATCATCGTAGGTCACCTGGCCATCCTGCAGCGGCGGCGCCATTGCAAGCGACTTTGCGGAAATGAAGTATGGGTTGTAGTGCGTGCCTTCTGGGATTTGCATACCCTCCGGCGGCGTTTCGCCAAACCCGGTCAGCAGCGCATGGATATAGTCTGGGCCACCTTCTTGATACTGAGTGGCGATATCGAATACGAAGCGCGGAAATCCGCGTTCCACCGCACGCGCCTTGGCAATCAGCGAGAAATCGGGTGGTGCAGCACCATTATTGGCAGCAGCGGCTGCCTGAGCATTAGGAAAAGGCGACGGGAAGTAATCGGAGGGCAATGCCTTGCGGGTGAACATCTCACCTTCAGCATTGGGGCCATCCTGCACTTCATATTCTGCGGCAAACGCCTTTACCTGCGCTTCCGTATAACCCAGTTCTTCCAGCGAGCGGAATGCAACCAGATGCATGGAATGGCAGGCTGAGCACACTTCCTTGTAGATTTTCAGACCGCGCTGCAACTGCTGCTTGTCATAGTGACCGAACGGACCGGCGAAGGACCAGTTTACCTCGGCTGGCTCCTTGATCGGGAAGTGCGTTGGCTCAGCAGGATTGTGGGCTTCTTCGGCGGCATTGGCGGTACCGAATGCGAGCATGGTACCAATGCCGGCAGCTGCGAGACCGAGGAGGATTTTTTTCATGTTTGAGCCCTTCACGATTCTCAAGCCCTGGTTTCCGGAGCGGCAGCGACACCAGCCAGCTGGCCGCCACTCTTGGTTTTCGCAAGCACAGCTTCGGTGATCGAATTTGGCAACCGGCGCGGCGTCTCGATCAGACCAAGCAAGGGCATGATAACGATGAAGAAGCCGAAGTAATAAGCCGTTCCGAACTGCGAAAACAGCGTGTACAAGCCTTCAGCCGGGCGCGATCCAAGCCAGCCAAGCATGATTGCGTTGGCAATAAAGAGCCAAAAGAAGAGCTTGTACCAAGGACGGTAGACAGCCGAACGGACCTTCGATGTGTCGAGCCAGGGTACAATGAACAGGATGGCGATCGAGCCGAACATTGTAAGAACGCCGCCGAGCTTGGAATTGATCGGTCCAATGTTGAAGGTGATGGCCCGCAGCATTGCGTAGAATGGCAGGAAGTACCATTCCGGAACAATATGGGCCGGCGTCTTCAACGAGTCCGCCTGAATGTAATTGTCCGGGTGGCCCATAAAATTCGGCAGATAGAAGACGAAATACGCGAAGAGGATAAGGAACAACACCAATCCGAATGCATCCTTGACCGTCGCATAGGGGGTGAAGGCAACTGTATCTGTCTTTGATTTGACTTCGATGCCGGTCGGATTCGTTTGTCCGGAAACATGCAATGCCCAAACGTGCAGCACAACGACGCCTGCAATCATGAACGGCAATAGATAGTGCAATGAGTAGAAACGATTGAGCGTGGGATTGTCGACGGCAAAACCACCGAGCAGCAGCTGCTGGATCGGGTCGCCAATGATGGGGAATGCCGTGAAGAAGCCCGTAATAACGGTAGCACCCCAGAAGGACATCTGTCCCCATGGCAACACGTATCCCATGAAGGCGGTCGCCATCATCAAGAGAAGAATGATTACTCCGAGAATCCACAGAAGCTCGCGCGGCGCTTTGTAGGAGCCATAGTAAAGCCCGCGGAATATATGCACGTAGACGGCGAGGAAGAACATCGATGCGCCGTTCGAGTGCAGATAGCGCAGGAGCCAGCCGGAATTGACGTCGCGCATGATCTTTTCAACGGAGTTGAAGGCGAGGCCTGTGTCGGCAGCGTAGTGCATTGCCAGAACAACACCGGTCAAGATTTGCGAAACCAGCATGATCGCCAATATGCCGCCAAATGCATAGGCGTAGTTCAGATTGCGTGGCACCGGATAGGCGACGAAAGAATCATAGACCAAACGCGGCAACGGTAGTCGCGCGTCGATCCATTTTTCGATGCCTGTGCTCGGCGTATAGGATGAATGTCCACCGCTCATGTCGTATCTCCCCGTGGAACCTTAGCCGATCTTGATGACGGTGTCGGAAGTGAAAGTAAGTGGCGGGATAGGTAGATTTTCCGGCGCTGGACCTGAACGAATGCGTCCGGCAGTGTCGTATTGCGAACCATGACAAGGGCAGAACCAGCCACCGAATTCGCCTTGCTGGCCAAGCGGAATGCAGCCGAGGTGGGTGCAAACGCCGATCATCACCAGCCAGTTTTCCTTGTCCTTGGCTGCTGCACGATCCGCATCAGTCGCTTGGGCGTCGCTCGGCAAATTGGCATTGCGCGCAATCGGATCCTTGAGCTGACCCATTTGAACGTTCTTGGCGTCTTCGATTTCTTTCGGCGTCCGGTTGCGAATGAAAACCGGTTTGCCGCGCCATTTGACCGTCAGAGACATGCCTGGCTGAACAGCCGAAACATCAACTTCAATGGACGAGACTGCCAGCGTAGACGCGTCCGGTCTCATCTGATCAATAAAGGGCCAAGCAAAGGCGCCCGCACCGACCACACCGGCCATACCTGTCGCAATATAGAGGAAGTCACGCCGTGTCGGCTCGGTCGTATCGTGTGCGCTCACGGGGCCTGTTCCTTTCCGAATAACAACGCAGCGGGAGAGTCCACATTGTCAGCACAATAGAAGACTGGCCCAAGAGCTGAGCCACGAGGAATCCCCAACATATGGCGTGGTTTCTAAGCATGTCGCTTGAGCTTGTCCAGTGAGACAGCGTCACAAGGGCAGGATGTCGCAGGGATAGACCTCGATCCTGTTCATACCCTGCAAAAACTCCCGATTGCCTCATTCAAGTCCGGCATAAATGCTGCCGGCTACGATGACATCGCCTTGGGCCGATTTAACTTCGACGGTATTATTCCGCAGCTTCCTGATCGTCGAGACCAAGGAAACCGCCAGACTGACGTGCCCACAATCCGGCATAGATGCCGTTGGCCGCAATCAGCTGTTCATGACTGCCGCTTTCGACAATTTGTCCCTTGTCCAAGACGATAAGCCGGTCGAGCGCCGCAATGGTCGACAGCCGGTGCGCGATGGCAATAACCGTCTTCCCTTGCATCAGCCGATAGAGGTTGTCCTGTATCGCCGCTTCCACTTCTGAATCGAGCGCCGAAGTCGCTTCGTCCATGATGAGAATAGGAGCATCTTTGAGCATTACACGTGCAATGGCGATACGCTGGCGCTGCCCGCCGGAAAGCTTGACCCCGCGCTCGCCGACATGGGCGTCGAAACCGCGCCGGCCTTTGGGGTCCGATAGGTCTTCGATGAAGCTGTCGGCCTGGGCATTTCTCACGGCCTGCAGCATCATCTCTTCCGACGCATCGGGACGACCGTAAAGCACGTTGTCCCGAACCGAGCGGTGCAAAAGTGATGTATCCTGCGTCACCATGCCGATTTGTGCACGGAGAGAGTCTTGTGAGACCTTGGATATATCTTGACCATCGATAAGTATCCGGCCGTTCTCGAGATCGTAAAATCGCAACAGCAAATTGACGAGTGTTGATTTGCCGGCTCCGGATCGCCCAACAAGGCCGATCTTTTCGCCTGGACGTATATCGAGAGACAGACGATCTATAATGCCTGCGCCTTTTCCGTAGTGGAAGCCGATCGAATCGAAGTCGATCGCCCCTGCAGTGACTTCGAGCTCCGGCGCGTTGGGGACATCGGGTACAAGTCGCGGCAAGGAAATGGACGTGATGCCGTCTTCGACGGTACCGATATTTTCGAATAGCGCTGACATTTCCCACATGATCCACTGCGACATGCCGTTAAGGCGGAGCACAAGGCCAATGCCCACCGCTACAGCACCTACGGAGATCGCCGATCCGAGCCACAGCCAGATGGCAATTGCGCCTACCGAGAAAAGCAGCAGGCAATTCATTGCATAGAGCGAGAAGTGAAAACTGGTTACCAGCCGCATCTGCCCGTGGACAGTGTTTAAAAAGTTTTCCAATCCTTCACGCGCATAGCTCTCCTCGCGTTTCGAATGCGAGAAGAGCTTTACCGTGGCGATATTTGTATAGCTGTCGACGATCCGTCCGGTCATCGTCGAACGCGCATCAGCCTGTCGCTCGGAAATGACGCGGATTTTCGGAATAAAATAGCGAAGCAGTCCGACATAAACAACGAGCCAGACAAGGAAAGGCAGCATGAGCCGTAAATCCGCTGCTGCCGCGATGATCAATGTTCCGGTGAAATAGACGATGACGTAGTTTAGCACGTCAAGAAGCTTCATAACCGTTTCGCGCACGGCAAGCGAGGTCTGCATAAGCTTGGTGGAAACCCGCCCGGCAAACTCGTCCTGGAAGAAGGTCATCGATTGGCGAATGAGATAGCGATGCACCATCCAGCGGATGCGCATGGGATAGTTGCCAAGCAAGGTCTGATGGATGATGAGCGAATCCACGAGTACGATGCCTGGCATGACGATCAATACGACACCGGCAATCAGCGCCAGTTTCCACCCTTCATCGGAAAGGAAGGTTTCGCGCGAATGATTGGACAGCCAGTCGACGATATTGCCCATGAAGGCGAACATGGACACTTCGAGCACAGCGATCAGCGCCGTGCAAACAGCCATAACGGCAATCCATGGCCAAGCGCCTTGGGTATAATGCAGGCAAAACGCGACGAGCGGTTTCGGCGGCTCAGCGGGTTCAGCCGTCGGAAATGGTTCGAGCCTCTCTTCAAACCAGCGAAACATTGTTAAACCTCATTCATCGTCACTCCACGCCGACTCATGGAGGCATCTCGTTGAGCGAACCATATACCGACTTACGCATTGCACTCTACCAGCCAGATATACCTGGCAATGCTGGGACCATTCTGCGTATGGCAGCGTGTTTTGGCGTCGCCGTTGATATCATCGAGCCGGCCGGATTCGATATTTCCGATCGCGCGCTGAAACGGGCCGGAATGGATTACCTCGAACAAGCCGCCCTGACGCGTCATCCCAATTGGGCACAATTTCAGGAATGGCGGCTTCGTGAAAAACGCCGGGTTCTGCTTTTCTCCACCAAGGCGGCCGAGCCTTATACTCGCTTCAACTTCAAACCCGGCGATATTCTGATGTTCGGCCGCGAATCTGCCGGTGTTCCCGATGAGGTTCATCAGGCGGCCGACGCCAGACTCATCATTCCAATGGTGTCTGGCGCCCGCTCGCTCAATCTGGCGCTCTCCGCAGCTATAGCAACCGCCGAAGCGCAACGACAGTTTTCATTGCTCCGCTGACTATCCGCCGGCCAAATTGGCCGACGGATAAGCTGTTAACCGCCGTTGTCAGTCGATCTGGGTGGCCTTGCCGCCTTCCCACTTGTAGAAGACGAATGCAGGCGTGTTCAGATCTCCGGTGCTGGAATAGCTGAGATCGCCTGCCACCGTCGGAAACGCGTCACCCGATTTGATCTTTGCCGCAACCTCGGATGGTTCAGCAGAGCCAGCCTTTTCAATACCCCCGGCGATCACTTGCAACGCGGCGTAAGCGTTGAGCGTGAACGCTTCAGCCGGAATGTTTTTGGCCTGAAGTGCTTCCACAACCTTTGCCGCGGCAGGATTCTTGGTCGGATCGGCGCTGTTGGTGAACAGTGTACCCGCTGCGGCATCGCCGCCAATTGCCCAATATTCGGTGTTCGACAAGCCGTCAGGACCGATGATCTGAGCCTTGATTCCCTGATCGTTCAACTGGCGGGCGATAAGACCACCCTCGGCATGATAACCGCCGAAGTAGATCACGTCGGCTTTTTCAGACTTGATGCGTGTGATGAGCGCGCTGTAGTCCTTTTCGCCGGCATTGATACCTTCGAAGACGACTTCGGTAACACCGCCCTTGTTAAGTACGGCCTTCAGACCGTTGGCGATACCAGTACCATACGGCGTTTTGTCGTAGACGATAGCGATCCGCTTGTCCTTGAACTTGTCGAGCATGTACTTGCCGGCAACATCAGCCTGCTGGTCATCACGGCCGCAGGTGCGAAACACAGTTTCGAGACCACGTGTAGTGAGATCGGGAGTGGTGGCCGTAGGCGTGACCATGACGATACCGTTTTCGGCCAGAACATCCGATACAGGCATGGCTACGCCGGACGTCACAGGACCCACGACGAACTTGATGCCCTCACCAACGACCTGGTTGGCAACTGATACACCCTGTTTGGGTTCGCCGGCATCGTCGAAGATCTTCGTCACAATCTTTTCGCCCTTGATGCCGCCTGCCGCGTTGATGGCTTCGGCAGCGCTTTCGACGCCATTCTTTACCTGCAAACCATAAGCCGCGACGGGCCCGGTCACAGGTGCGATAATTCCGACGACGATGTCGGCTTTGGCAAACGACGTCATCGCCATGACAGCGGCCAACGCCACGCCAGAGATCAACGATAAGCGCATTATTTCCTCCTTGGATTTTCTTATGCGTCCGGAAGAGCTCCGGTGCTGGCAAAGTTCTACTGTCTTTGGAAATGGCTGTCAGCTGCGATCGCTCGAAATTCTGCACAAATGGAAGAAAATTTGGAGAATTTTCAAAAACTGAGGCCGTTTTGAGCTAAAACAATCAAATATTTGAAAAAGAACATCAATTTTATTGTTGAATCAAAGATTTTCCTGTTTTCAATCCGCGTTCGGCAAGCGGCGCATCGTGAATTCGATGATATCGCCGGGACGCTCATACCAGCTTTCAATTTCGGTCCAATAAGCTGCTTTCGGATATTGCTCGAACCATTCGCGTGCCTTTTCGCGCGCCGCCAGACGCGGCAGTTTAAAACTCTCGCGAACAAATGCACCGCGTTGCTGGTTGGGAGCTTCGCGGCTTTCCTTCAGTCTCTTTCGCAAACCATCAAGCGGCGGTTTTGGATATTGCGATCGGGGCGCTTTGGAGACCATCTCGTATCCTCACTGAACCCTACAATCATAAGAGTAGGTGCAGCAAAGCCGGAAAACGAGTCATTTTTTTATGGATAGGCTGAATGAACGGCAGCAACTTCCTTTTGGCTTCAAGTTGATGTGATAATGTCCAGGCGAAAAAGGATTCTTTGCCATGGACCGTCCAGATATCCCCGCTGTACTTCCCGAAGCGCTCGATGAAAAGAAAGCTGAGGCGACCGCTTGGTTTATGGAATTGCGCGACAAGATTTGCGCGAGTTTCGAGCAGTTGGAAGACGAACTGGACGGACCGCTCTCGGACCGCACGCCGGGTCGCTTCAAGCAGACCCCATGGCAACGCGATGATGGCAAGGGCGGCGGCGGCGTTATGTCGGTCATGCACGGCCGCGTCTTCGAAAAAGTTGGCGTCCACACCTCGACCGTCCATGGCGAGTTTTCGCAGGAATTTCGCAAGCAGATACCCGGAGCTGACGAAGACCCTCGTTTTTGGGCGTCGGGAATCTCATTGATCGCACATCCTCAAAGTCCGTTTGTCCCTGCCGTACATATGAACACGCGCATGGTTGTAACGACGAGGCAATGGTTCGGCGGTGGTGCCGATCTCACGCCGGTTCTTGATCGCAAGCGGACACAGGACGACCCGGATACGCTAGCGTTCCACAAGGCGATGAAATTTGTTTGCAACAAGCATTCAGCCGTCGCCGATCATGAGAAATTCAAGACATGGTGCGATGAGTATTTTTATCTTCCTCATCGCAAGGAGCCGCGTGGAACCGGAGGTATTTTCTATGATTGGCTACACTCCTCCGAAGAAAATGGCGGCTATATGGCCGATTTCAATTTCACGCGCGACGTTGGCCGCGCCTTTTCCGTAGTCTACCCCTATCTCGTGCGGCAGAATTTCAATCATGACTGGACGGATGCCGATCGTCAGGAACAACTTGTCCGCCGTGGCCGCTATGTCGAATTCAATCTGCTCTATGATCGAGGCACGATCTTTGGCTTGAAGACCGGCGGGAATGTCGATTCAATTCTCTCTTCGATGCCACCTACGGTCAAATGGCCGTGAAATAGATATTTAGGGGATCAATCCGCCGCTTCATGCGTTATGCTTACCCTCTGGTGCGGCAAAAAGGGCCGCGCTCTTGTGGACGGAGCACGTATTTTTGCGGGCTTACAACAGGGAGAGAAGGCATGAAAGAACTTCATTGCATTGTTCCCGGTTGCCAGTGGCATACACGTCACGACACCGAAGCTGAAATCATTCGCCGCACTACTGAGCATTTGCGTGAAACCCACGGTGAAACCGTTATTCGTGAATCAATGCTCGAAACTATCAAGGCGAATATCCAGCCGTCGAAAGGCCAGGCAGCCTGATCAGGCTTTTCCTGCATATTCAGGAATTTTGGCAAGCAATTTATCGCGCTCGAGGGTAAAGCCCGAACTAATCCAGTCGTCCTCCAGCGCGCGCTGGACCTTGCCGATTTCCGGTCCTTTTTCGAGACCCGCAGCGAGTAGGTCGCTGCCGGATACAGGAAACTTCGGCCGTTCGTAGCTATCGAGATATTCGAGCAATTTGGATAGACGCCCGGCCCTCATCATCGCCGCGTTATCGTTGATCGCCTCGGCACGTGCTGAAACCAGAGCCAGACTGAGCCGATCACGCATGCCTTGCTGATCGCTGCGGTAAAGTTGTTTCGCAAATCCGCTCTCGGAAATCTCGGATTGCGGCATTGCGGTTTCAGCCCAAGCCTCCAGTCGTACTCGTTCACTGTTGGAAAGTTTCAGCCGCGACGCCATTTCGGCGATGCGGCCGATTTGCGGGGGTATCATGCTTGCCAGCCGCAAAAGCGGATCGACCTCCCAATGCAGGTCCTGCTCGGTTTTTACCAAAGAGTGGATCGTGTCGATGCCCCATTTTTCACTTTCGGGCAAAACTGCCGTCAGGACGCCCGCCTGCCGCATCCATAACAATGCACGCGAGGGATCGGGCGCACTCAGCAATCTCTTGAGCTCCGACCAGATGCGCTCAGCCGAGAGCCGTTTCAGTCCATCTTTCAGACGCGCGCAAGCCTTCAGCCCGTCGCTTTCAGGTCTGCCTTTGCCGTACCAGGCGAAAAATCTGAAAAACCGTAATATACGCAGATAGTCCTCGCGGATACGCTGCTCCGGATTGCCGATGAAGCGCAGCGTGCGGCTTTCAACATCCGCAAGACCACCAACAAGATCGACGACGGTACCATCCGCCTCGACATATAAGGCATTCATGGTGAAGTCGCGCCGGTTTGCGTCCACCTGCCAATCGCGGCCATAGGCAACTTCAGCATGCCGTCCATCTGTCTCGATATCAGCGCGCAAAGTCGTCACCTCGAACGGTCTCCCATGCGCAACGACCGTGATCGTGCCATGGTCTATGCCGGTCGGAACAGCCTTCAGTCCGGCATTCATCGCGCGCTGCATAGTCTCCTCCGGCAAGCAGGTCGTTGCGATATCAATATCGCTAACCTTTTCACCCAAAAGCGTATTTCTTACCGCACCGCCGACAACGCGCGCAGCCTCGCCGTCAGCGGCAAGTACGGCGAGCAGCTTTTGCAAGGACTCGTCTTTGAGCCACGAAGCCTTGTCGGCAATGGAAACAGTCTCGCTCAAGAATAGAGCCTTTCATAAAGTGTCCGGATGATGCCCGCAGTTACGCCCCAGATGAAGCGGTCACCGAACGGCATCGTGTAGTAGAACCGTTCCTTTTCCTGCCATATTCGGCTTTCGCGACGATGGTTGCCGGGATCCATCAGGAAAGACAAAGGCACCTCGAACACGTCGGCGACTTCAGCGGGGTTCGGGGTGAGTTCAAATGGCGGATGCACCAGCCCTAGCACCGGAGTGATCGAATAGCCGGTCGTGGTCAAGTAGCGAGGCAGCCGCCCGATGACCTCCACATGGCGACCCTCAAGCCCGATTTCCTCATGGGCCTCGCGTAGTGCCGCTTTCTCCGGCTCGTAATCGTCTTCCGGGTCAATCGCCCCACCTGGAAAAGCGACCTGCCCCGAATGCTTGCGCATATTGGCGTTGCGCAGGGTGAGGAGCACGCTTGCCTCATCGCCGCGATCCACAATTGGCACAAGGACAGCAGCGTCGCGCAGGGGATTTGCTGAGATCAACGCATCGAGTTCAGGATTGAGCAAATGATCGCCATGATCCCGGTCCAAGGGTTCACTGCCCTTGAGCGCCACACGTTGTGAGAATGCACGGGCGGAAAAACCCTCATGCAGCGATTTGGTCAGACTCATTGGCTCAGCTTTTCCAGTTCACCTGACGGCATGATTGGGAACACACTTCCCTTTGATCGTACCGCGAACATCGGCTTTCCGTCGATGATGATTTCCTCCCCATGGCTGACCAGCTCATACATCACCGGCCGCGCCAGAAGCGCCTCAAGACGGCCTCGCACCAAGAGGTAAGGCTTTAGTCCACCGTTGATTTTATCGATGACAAACCGCAACGGATTGCCGGCGCTTGCCTCGACGATATCACCAACATTTGTGCGTAGCGTCATGACCCGCGCATCCCCTTCGCCTGAGACATCGAGTTCAACCGCCAGAAAAGGTGCATCCTCGACGCGGATTCCCACCTTTTCAATCGGCGTCACGAGATAGGTCCGTCCGTCGGCGTCCTTGCGCAGGACCGTGGAGAAAAGGCGCACAAGCGGCTGTCGACCAATAGGGGTACCCATATAGAACCAGGTACCATCGGCCTTGATCTCCATATCGAGATCGCCGCAAAAATCGGGATTCCATTTGTCAACAGGTGGCAGGCCCTTGCCCGGTGTGGCGGCACGCGAGATCAGCGCTTCCAGCCCTGCTGTATCCCGTAGAGTGTCCTCTGATCCTGCCATGGCCTGCCTTTTTTCTATCTGCGTCACGAAATAGTCAACGTTGGACCGCTTGTCAGCATGTCATAGTGACTTAGAGTCGTTTTACGTTAGAGTCATTTAAGAGAGACTCTGTGCAGATACCAGCGGTGAGGTGACCCATGACCATGATTAAACCTGAGGTACCGTCCGATCCCAAGGCAATGATTGCCGAGGCTGAGAAAGCGCTGGCAGACATCTCAAGGATAAAGACCGGCATCGGCACTGTCATCTTTGGACAAGAGAGCGTCATCGAGCGAACGTTGGTGGCGCTGCTGGCAGGCGGACATGCGCTTCTTGTCGGCGTCCCGGGCCTGGCAAAGACAAAGCTGGTGGAAACGCTGGGGACTGTTCTCGGTCTTGACGACCGCCGCATTCAATTCACGCCGGACCTTATGCCTTCAGATATCCTGGGCTCTGAAGTCATGGAGCAGGATGACAATGGCAAACGTTATTTCCGCTATGTCAGAGGCCCTATTTTCGCTCAATTGCTCATGGCGGACGAAATAAATCGCGCCTCACCTCGTACACAGTCGGCGCTCCTGCAGGCCATGCAGGAGTATCACGTTACGATTGCAGGCGAGCGGCACGATTTGCCACAACCGTTTCATGTATTGGCGACGCAGAACCCGCTTGAACAGGAAGGGACCTATCCGCTGCCGGAGGCGCAGCTCGATCGGTTTTTGATGCAGATCGATATTCTCTACCCGGAACTCGAAGCAGAACGCAGGGTGCTGCTAGAGACCACCGGTATTTCAGATGTTAGAGCGGAAAAGACAATCGATGCGGAGCGCCTGCGCGACATGCAGCACCTCATCCGTCGGATGCCGGTACCGGAAGGTGTTGTCGATGCCATTCTCAAGCTTGTTCGCTCCGCTCGTCCCGGGGCTGACAACGAAATTGCAAAAAAATTCATCTCCTGGGGCCCCGGCCCTCGCGCTAGTCAGGCCCTGATGCTCTGCGCTCGGGCACGCGCTCTTTATGACGGCCGGCTCGCTCCATCGGTAGACGACGTAAAGGCTCTGGCAGAACCAGTATTGCAGCACCGGATGGCGTTGACGTTTGCTGCGCGCGCCGATGGTATGAATGTACGCGATGTTATTGGCAACCTCACAAAAGTTGCTTTCTAATGGCAGCAATTGGCGCGCAGGTAGCACGGGCTGACACAGGAGATGCGCTTGCGCGTGCCCGCCAGCGTGCCGCTCTGCTACCTGACCTACTCGTCGAAGCGCGTCGTATTCTCAATACCGTCAACACCGGTTGGCATGGCCGGCGGAAAAGTGGCGTCGGCGAAACTTTCTGGCAATTTCGGCCCTACGCTCAGGGTGAGGCTATCTCCCGTATCGACTGGCGCCGCTCTGCCCGCGATGATCGTACTTATATCCGCGATCAGGAATGGGAAGCAGCTCATACGGTGTGGCTATGGGCCGATCCTTCGCCTTCCATGCTCTACAAGTCCGAACAAGCCCATGTATCGAAAGAATCGCGCGCTCTGGTACTCGTTCTGGCACTGGACGAACTTTTATCACGCAGTGGTGAGCGGATCGGCTTCCCTGGCGTGGCAGACCCCATATCTGCTCGAAACGGTGCGGAACGCCTCGCAACCCTACTCGCCCACACGACGAACCCGCCTGCCAAGCCTGATCTGAGCAGAGTGCGGCGCTTTTCCGATGTAGTTTTAGTCAGTGATTTTTTAGAGCCCGTGGAAGATACACTGGCTCTTCTTCAACAACTCGTTCAGGCTGGCGCCCGTGCGCACCTGATAGAGGTCTATGATCCAGCCGAAGAAGATTTTCCCTACAAGCGGCGCACCGAATTCGTCGATCCTGAAACCGGCGCGTCTCTAACGTTCGGGCGCGCAGAGGACTACGCCGAAGACTATCGCCGATTGTTCTACGCGCGACGTGAGGTCCTCAGCGATTTTTGCCGGCGGATTGGCTGGAGTTACACCACCAATCGTACCGATCGCTTGGCGTCCGATGCGCTCGTATCGGTTCACATGAACATGACCGCCAATATTGGCTACGAGGGGAACGGCGCATGAATGCACTCCCGTTGGCCTTTGGTGCGCCTGCCATCCTTGCCGGACTCATCGTTCTTCCAATCATCTGGTGGCTTTTGCGGGTGACCCCGCCCCGTCCGGTCACGGAAATATTCCCCCCGCTGAAAATCCTTGCTCAACTCCTCAAGAAGGAAGAGACACCCAACAAAAGCCCATGGTGGTTGACGCTTCTACGGTTGTTGCTTGCGGCATTCGTGATTCTCGCGCTGGCGGAACCCGTGTGGAATCCCCGGGCTGAAACACTGACAGGCAAGGACCCGGTTGCAATAGTCCTCGACAATGGCTGGTCGTCGAACGAGGAATGGAGTGCACGCAAGGATACAGCCGAGCGCCTGATCTCCGATGCGGAGAACTCTGGAGCGCTGATCTACATTTTGGGTACGGCAGAAAAAGCCAATACCGATATCGGACCATTCGATGCCAACGCCGCGCTAGAACGGCTCAGGGCTATGGCCGTGCGCCCAATCCCAGTCGACCGGTCGGCCGCGTTTGCGCGGTTGAAAACGGCGATTGCAAATGTGTCCGGTACGAGGCTTGCTTATCTCAACGATGGTGTCGACACGCCACAGGCTACGGAAGCAGTCAAGGCGCTCGAAGGTTCAGGTATCGCATCCATAATCTGGTACCAACCATCGATTACATCGCTGGTCGCTCTTCGACAGGCCGTCAACAACGCGAATGGTCTAACTGTTCGTGCGGTACGGCCAGGCAATGATCGCGGCCAGAACGGAATTACAATAGGCGCATTTGACGAAAAAGGCCGGCGTATAGCTGAAACCGGTTTGGTCTTTGCCGCGGGTGAGAGCAGCGGCGAAGCTGTCATCAACGCGCCTTACGAATTGCGCAATGACTTCCACACATTGCGGGTCGACGGAGCTGAGCAGGCGGGGGCCACCTACCTGATTGACGACAACAACAAGCGAAGGCGCGTTGCGTTACTTTCCGGTTCTGACGCAGACCTTTCACAACCGCTGCTCTCGCCACTCTACTATATATCGCGTGCGCTCGAACCGTTTGCCGATCTATTACGCCCTCGTAACCCGGAACTTGTGCGCGCCGTCCCCGAACTCCTTGAACAGAAGCCCTCGGTTTTCATCATGGCGGATATCGGCAAACTACCGCCGGAGACTGAGCAAACACTTTCAGATTGGGTCGATAAGGGCGGTACGCTGATCCGTTTTGCTGGACCGCGCCTTGCAGGCAACAGTGATCAGGATCCGTTGCTGCCCGTCACTTTGCGTAAAGGCGAACGGTCCCTTGGCGGCACTTTATCGTGGAAGGAATCGCAACCTGTTGCGGCCTTCCCGGAGAACGGGCCCTTCGCCGGCTTGCCAACTCCGCAAGATGTGACCGTGACGCGACAGGTTCTCGCAGAACCATCTTCCGACTTGTACGACAAGAGCTGGGCCAATCTGGCAGACGGTACGCCGCTCGTAACCGGCGGGACACGCGAGCGCGGTCAGCTGGTACTGTTCCATGTAACACCTGAAGCCACATGGTCAAACCTGCCGATCAGCGGCAGTTTTGTCGATATGCTGCACCGTCTCGTCTCGTTGTCCAACGCAGCCGGACCATTGACAAACGATAATGGCACAAGCGGCTCGCGTGTCCTTCCACCGTATCTGGCATTGAATGCCGAGGGTTCGCTTGTCCCGCCCAACGGCGATACCAGACCGCTCCTGATCGGGAATGGTGCTAGCCCACAGGTGAGTTTCGATAATCCTCCCGGCTTCTACGGTGTTGAGGATGCCATGACGGCGCTCAACCTTTTCAAGCCTGACGGCGAAATCAAGCCGCTGATTCAACCCGACCTGGCATTTCCGGTAACGACAGCACGCTACGCCGTGGACGAATCCTTGCCATTGCGTGGACCGCTCTTGGCTCTTGCAGCGCTGCTACTGGCACTGGATGCCATTGCCGTACTCTGGCTCGGCGGCCATCTGCGTCGCCATTATCGTGCGGCTGCGGCGGCGTCGCTGGCCATCCTCCTGTTGCCGGCCATACTTGCCCTTGGCCCTTCTCCCGCGTCAGCTCAGCAGAATGACAGCAAGCCCGGCGACCAATCCATTCTGGAAGCCGTCAATGCCACGCATCTCGCCTACGTCATAACTGGTGATGGTGCCGTCGACGATGTCAGCAAGGCGGGCCTGCTTGGCCTGTCGAAAGCTCTCTCCGACAGCACAGCTCTCGAACCTGGTGAACCCATCGGCGTCAATCCTGCGACTGATGAACTCGCCTTCTATCCTTTGATTTATTGGCCTGTCGATGCAACGGCAAAAATGCCGCCGCCAGAGGCGATCGCCAAGATCGATGCATATATGCAGCAGGGCGGAACGGTGCTGTTTGACACCCGCGATCAGGATGCAGCCGCGATCAATTTTGACAACTCGACAACGCCCGCCAATCAGAGGTTGCGTGACATTCTTGCCGGCCTCAACATACCACCGCTTGAGCCAGTCCCGAGCGACCACGTCTTGACCAAATCCTTCTACATTCTGCAGGATTTTCCTGGCCGCTACCGCGGGAGCCCTTTGTGGGTGCAGGCATCACTCTCGACCGAAGCCCGCTCCGATCGGCCTGTGAGGGCAGGAGATGGTGTCACGCCCATCATGATAACCGGCAATGATTTTGCAGGCGCCTGGGCGACAAATGCCGAAGGATCTCCACTCTACCCGACAATCCCCAACGATCCGATGCAACGTGTCTACGCCTACCGCGCCGGTATCAACATTGTCATGTATATGCTGACCGGAAACTATAAATCCGACCAGGTGCATGTGCCTGACCTTTTGCAGCGGTTGGGAAACTAAGTCATGTATCTGTCATTGGATTTCCAGCCTCTTGTTTCAAACACACTTCTCGCGCTTTTGCTCGTACCGCTGTTCATTCTTACGCTGGCCGGAATCTATTTTCGCCAGCGCGGCAGCCTGATCCGGCTGTTGGCCGTCGCTGCATTTGCCATGGCACTCTTCAATCCGATTATCGTGAATGAGGAACGCGAGCCGCTGAAAAGCGTCGTTGCTGTCGTTGCTGACCGCAGCCAGAGTCAGGATATCGGCAACCGCACTGCAGACACGGATGCAGCTTTGAAACAGGTTCAGACAGAACTTGGTCGGCTGCCGCAGTTCGAGGTCAGGACGGTCGAAACCGGTCAAGCAACCGAAAATGATGACGCAACCTCAACACGTTTGTTCCAGGCATTGAATGGCATTTTCCGTGATGTGCCGCCAGCGCGTATCGGCGGCGCGATCATGATCACGGACGGCCAGATTCATGATATCCCTGCCAATATGGCCGGTCTCGGGTTCAGTGCTCCGGTGCATGGGCTAATCACCGGCACGCCCGGCGAAATCGACCGCCGTATCCAATTTGTCCGAGCGCCACGTTTCGGGTTGACCGGCAAGCCGCAGGAAATGACATACAAGGTGACGGCGTCGGGCGAGCCGCAAGGCGGCCGCGCGCGTGTTAGCGTGCGCGTGAACGGTGATGAGGTGAGCAATCACGATGCCATCATCGGTCAGGAGATGCCGCTGGAGGTTACGCTACCGCGAGCAGGCGTGAACATTGTCGAAATTGTCGTGGATGCCGTTCCGAACGAACTCACGGAAGTGAACAACCGGGCCGTTGCCATGGTTGACGGCATTCGCGAGAATCTGCGTGTCCTGCTGGTTTCCGGCGAACCGCATAATGGCGAGCGCACGTGGCGCAATCTTTTGAAATCCGACGCATCCGTCGATTTAGTGCACTTCACGATTTTGCGGCCGCCCGAGAAGCAGGATTCGACACCGATCAACGAGCTTTCGCTGATTGCCTTCCCAACGCGGGAACTTTTCGTCGACAAGATCGAGCAGTTTGACCTCATCATTTTCGATCGCTACCAACACCGCGATGTGCTTCCGCTGCTCTATTACGACTACATCAACGATTATGTCCAAAAGGGTGGCGCACTTCTCATCGCCGCAGGTCCTGAATACGCGGGCAATATGTCGATCGCCAATACGCCGCTCCTTTCGGTCCTGCCTGCGACGCCAACGGGGAACATCGAAGAAAAAGCGTTCTATCCGCGTCTGAGCGATCAAGGTAAACGCCATCCGGTAACACGTGGCCTTGAGGGCAGTACGCAGGAGCCACCGCACTGGAGCCGCTGGTTCCGCGTTATTGACGTCAATCAACCCGAAGGCACAACAGTCATGGATGCGGGCGATAAGCCATTACTGGTGCTCAATCATGTTGGAGAAGGCCGTGTAGGCATGTTCCTTTCCGACCAAGGCTGGCTCTGGGCGCGCGGCTTCGAAGGCGGCGGCCCGCATGCCGCGCTCTACCGGCGCATCGCCCACTGGCTTATGAAAGAGCCGGAGTTGGAAGAAGAAGCACTGACAGCAAGCGGTAGCGGCCGCAACCTGGAGATCCGCCGGCAGACCATGCAGAAGACCGCCAACGCTGCGAGCGTCATCACGCCATCGGGCAAGACGAGGTCCATTCCCCTGACGGAAACCGAGCCAGGGGTCTTTACAGCTTCAGTGACGACCGATGAAATCGGCCTTTACCAGGTGGCCAATGGTGATCTGACGACGCTTGCCCATGTCGGACCCGTCGACGCACCAGAATTCAGTGACAATGTTTCCACAACCGCCAAGCTCGATCCGCTGGCACGCGAAACCGGTGGCGGAACGCGGCGGCTGCGGCCAGCCGCCGACCAGAGCACCATCGAGGTTCCTAATATCGTCGCGTCGCGCGGCATGGCGAGCGCGAGTGGCGACAACTGGATCGGGTTGCGCCCGACCAACGAGACGATCCTCAAGAGCGTCAATCGCCTGCCGCTGTTTTCAGGCTTCCTCGGCCTCGCTGCGATGATCCTGGTGCTGGGCGGCATGTGGTACCGCGAAGGCAAGTAGTGGTATCGTCAGGCCAGATTACTATCAGGTCTGGGTGGCGTGGCGTACCCGCCCTGCACGGCCTCCAAGGCGCGCGGTGTTAGTTCGCAGGCGAGAAACCGGGTCGGTTCCACGGGCGCGGGCATTTCGATCAGATGACCTGGTATCTGGCGGAAGCCAAAAGGCGCATAGTAAGGCTCATCGCCGACAAGGACAACCAGATGGTGGCCAGCGACACGCGCCGCTTTCATACTGGTGCGCATCAGCGCAGCCCCGATGCCTTGATTTTTCCATGCAGGATGTACCGCCAAGGGGCCGAGAAGCAAAGCCGAAGTCGTGCCAATATGGATTGGCGTTAGCCGGACCGATGCTACCACGTGCTCTCCGTTCAACGCGACGAAGGAGAGCGCGCGATCGTGCGGGCCACCTTCACGAATCCGGTATGCAGCACGAGCAAACCGTCCAGGT
The DNA here is from genome assembly GCF_028331445.1 of Candidatus Phyllobacterium onerii. GTDB lineage: Bacteria > Pseudomonadota > Alphaproteobacteria > Rhizobiales > Rhizobiaceae > Phyllobacterium > Phyllobacterium onerii. Next base: position 484,946 of record NZ_JAQMHX010000003.1, read on the forward strand.
CCGAAAGCTTCTTTGTTGATGTCTTCTATGGCAGCGTCATGCACCGGGTTCTCCGGGGCGTAAGTCACGACTTGGGTCAGCATGCTGAGTGTCTTTTTGAAAGGAGTGGATACGCGCCTCGAACCCGGTTGTTGGCAACACAGGAATTTCCGCCGCTTGGAAAAAGCGCCGGTTCGGGTTTCATCGTCGGATGAACAGAATTCCTGCCACAAAAGTCTCCTTTTTTGTTCGCGTAACATCAAAAGAAACTGCCGTAAACCGAAAATCCGGTTTGTCCGGCAAAAAGTGACACTCTGTTCACCGGCTTGGTCATGGAACCGAGAGGAATTGAGCTTAACTGTGAGGAACAACGAAATACTGAAATCAACCAGCGCACGGCGTGGTTCCAGGAGACGAGATGGGTTTATTGATTGATGGCGTGTGGCACAACCAGTGGTACGATACAAAGGACACTGGCGGCCGTTTCATCCGGACCGAGTCACAGTTTCGCAATTGGGTGACTGCTGATGGTAGCGCGGGACCATCGGGCAAGGCCGGATTCAAGGCCGAACCTGGTCGCTATCATTTGTATGTTTCCTATGCTTGTCCCTGGGCGCACCGCACGCTGATTTTCCGTGCACTCAAACAACTGCAGGACGTAATTTCGGTGTCAGTCGTCGACCATTACATGGGAGCGGAAGGCTGGACATTCTACGAAAAGGACGGCGCAACACCGGACCACCTCTTCGGCTATAAGCGCTTGCACGAAGTCTATACACGCGCCGATCCCAATTATTCGGGCCGCGTGACCGTACCGGTTCTTTGGGACAAACAGCAGAAGACCATCGTTTCCAATGAATCGTCAGAGATCATTCGAATGCTCAATTCCGCTTTCAACGACTTCGGCGATGCCTCCCTCGATTTTTATCCAGAAGCACTGCGCGGCGAGATCGATGAGATCAACGCGCTGGTCTATCCGAACATCAACAACGGCGTCTATCGGGCTGGCTTTGCCACGACGCAAGAAGCTTATGAAGAGGCGTTTGCACAATTGTTCGATGCGCTTGACCAGGTGGAGGAACGGCTGTCCCGTCAGCGTTATCTCGTCGGCAATCAACTAACAGAAGCCGACTGGCGCCTGTTTACCACGCTGCTACGCTTCGATCCCGTCTATGTGGGTCATTTCAAATGCAATCGCCAGCGCATTGCCGACTATCCGAACCTGTCGAACTACACTCGCGAACTATATCAGGTGCAGGGCGTGGCCCCGACAATGAATTTGAAACACATCAAGGCGCACTACTACGGCAGTCACAAAACCATCAATCCAAGCGGGATAATTCCTGTCGGACCGGAAATTGACTACACGGCCCCGCACGATCGCGACCGTTTCTGATCGCTACCAGTCAAGCGGGACGTCAGCGCCGTCCAGAATCTCGGCGAGCCGGCGCCGTGTGGACGGTGTAGTATCCTGTGGCAGGGCGTCGAGTTTGAAAAACCCCGCTTCGGCAATCTCGCGATTGGCGATGAACGGTGTTACCTGCCGGAACGAGCGGCAAACATAAAGCGCAACGTGATCGCGTCTTGACGCGTGCGCATTATGATAGATGGCGAAAAGCTGGGGCCTGCCGGTGAGCTCGATATTACCTTCCTCCATCAGTTCCTTCTTGAGCGTCTCTTCAATCGTATGCCCCGTTTCCACGCCACCGCCCGGAAATTGCCAGCCGGGAACATAAGTGTGGCGAATGAGAAATACCGATTGCTCCTTGTCATCCAGAACAACACCGCGGGCACCAAGGGTCATGGGTCGACGAAGCAGAAAGTAGGTATGGAACAGGCGATGACGCCATTTTGAACGTTTTTCAACCATTCTGTCTGACCTTGGCCGGAACTGCTCCGGTGTGCGACGGTTGTATCACTGGATTTCGCGCCAATACTCTCATAAAGCTGAGTCGATGTTCCACCTCGCTCATATCTCCGACATACATCTGTCGCCTTTACCCGCGCTGACTTTGCGTGAACTGATCTCCAAGCGCATTACTGGCTATATCAATTGGCGATCGAACCGCAAGGGCTCGATGACAAGCGGTACACTGGATGTTCTTGTGGCCGATATGAAGGCACAGTCCCCGGATCATATCGCCGTCACCGGAGATCTCGTGAACTTGGCTCTGGATGAGGAACTGGAGACGGCACAGCGCTGGCTCAAAACCTTGGGTGACCCCGCTGACATCTCGGTTGTCCCCGGTAATCATGATGCGTACGTGCCGGGTGCGCTAAAAAAGACACGCCGCTTTTGGCAACCGTGGATGCGTGGCGATGCTCAGGCAGCGGCAAACAGCCCTGTGGAGTTCCCATATCTTCGCGTCCGCGGCGACGTAGCACTTATTGGAGTTTCCTCAGCGCGCGCTACCGCTCCCTTCATGGCGACCGGCGATATTCGCGAGCGGCAAGCTCGAAAATTGGGCGAACTCCTCGATGACACAGGTAAACTTGGCCTCTTCCGGGTAATTATGATCCACCATCCGCCAGTGCGCGGCGCCGCGCCTTCTCACAAGCGCCTGCTTGGCATCGGTCTTTTTCAGCGCACAGTTCGCAAACATGGAGCTGAATTGGTTCTCCATGGCCATACGCACCTGGCGACACGCTACGAGATTGAAGGTCCAAGTTGGAAAATACCCGTGATATGCGTCCCCTCGGCAAGCCAGAGTTTTGGTGGAAATCATAAGCCTCCCGCGGCGTTCAATCTGTTTGCCATTGCCAAAACCAATATTGGCTGGTCGTGTCATATGATTGAGCGCGGAATTGTCGATGAGCAGATGAGCATCCGGACTATCCGCGAACATGACCTTCAAGTCGGCGCTGTACTCGCCCCGGTGTGACTCAAAAATATGGCGATAAGCGATCCCAGAAAAATGCCAGGAGCGCTCCTGCACCCGCCAGACCGCCGATAGCAAACCACGTCAATACAGTGACCAGTTCGCCCACAACCGATCTGGAGCGATAGGTTGTGTTGGAAGAAACGACGGTTGGTCGAACCAATGCATGTTCAGTTGAACCAGAGTTCTCATCTTCCTGATAAATGACGGCTGAGCGAAGGTTGATCCTCTCACCCTCCATCAGGCGTTGACGCTCAACAATCCGCTCGGCGATATAATTGGTTACCGCGTCTGAAATGGGCTGCACGTCGGGCGATTCCGCCACCACGATCCGCCCGAGCCTCGTGTCGCGGACAAACCGATACGTCCGACGATCACGGCCCATCATGACATGCGACGTCGGATCAATCCACAATCTCGGCTGCTGCCCTTTGGAAATTGCGAAATCCCATTGCAGATCGTCCACAGGTACATCATCGAATACCGGCTTCAGATCATGGGCAAGGATTTCGATCCTGGCGAGGTCCGCTTCCTTCATATCGACGACAACATCGCCGCGATCGGCGGCAGCAATTTGCACACCTCGAACGGCGTCAGCAAGTTTTCGCCGATTACCAACGGCGGTGATCTTCTCTCGCATTTCACTCATAAGCATTTCCGGCACGAGCTAGGGTTAGAGCATCATTAACCATCTGTCGCGGCCATTGCATCAGAAACTTGTCTGGAATGATTTTCGTTCCCCGTATAAATGAAAGGGCCCCGAAGGGCCCTTCATCACTTTCCGATTATCCGGTTTGCTGCCGAGACAATGCCCTCAAGTGAGGCAGTCACAATGTTCTTGTTGATACCTGCACCAAAAATCTTGCCGCCGGGATGTTCGATTTCCATATAGCTGATCGCGGCTGCATCCGAACCGTGCTGGAGCGAGTGTTCCGAATAGTTCACAACCGACAATTTAGTGCCGAGATAGTGCGAAAGAGCGTCAATGAAACCATCGACCGGGCCGGTGCCCCTTCCCTCAATCCGTTTTGTTTCACCGCGATCAGTGATCTCCGCAGAAAGCACACGCACCCCCTTGCGCTCAGTATCGGGATAGGTGTGGTGGTCGACGAATTTCAACCGCGCGTTCGGCTGTTCGACATAGAGTTCCTGGAAGCGATCGTAGATGCGCTTGGACGGCATCTCCTTGCCCTCCTCATCCGTGATCTGCTGGATGTCTTCACGAAACTCCACTTGCATGCCACGCGGCAAATTCAGGCCGTAGTCGGCTTGAAGGATATAGGCGATGCCGCCCTTGCCGGACTGTGAGTTGATGCGGATGATTGCCTCATAGCTGCGCCCGACATCCTGCGGATCAATGGGCAGATAAGGCACCTCCCACAGCATCTTGTTGGCTTGCTTGATTGCCTTCATCCCCTTGTTGATCGCGTCCTGATGCGATCCGGAAAACGCCGTGTAGACCAGTTCGCCGACATAAGGGTGACGCTCGGGGATAATAAGCTGGTTGGAATACTCGTATACCTCCTTCATCCGGTTGATGTCGGAGCAGTCGAGTTCGGGATCGACGCCTTGCGTAAACATGTTCAGAGCCAACGTAACGATATCGACATTGCCGGTGCGCTCGCCATTGCCAAACAAGGTGCCTTCGACGCGGTCGGCACCAGCCATCAGTCCGAGTTCGGTGGTTGCAACGCCGGTGCCACGATCATTATGCGGATGCAGCGAGATGATCAGATTTTGGCGATTGTCGAGCTGACGGCACATCCATTCGATGCGATCCGCATAGATGTTTGGCGTGGACATCTCCACCGTCGAAGGCAAATTGATGATCAACTTGTTGTCAGGTGTTGGCTTGACGATTTCCGTTACCGCATTGCAGATTTCCAATGCGACTTCGAGTTCGGTGCCCGTAAAGCTTTCCGGCGAGTACTCAAAACGATAGCCTCCGCCTGCCCTTGCCGCCATATCCGTGATCATTTTGGCGGCATCTGTGGCAATGGTCTTGATGCCGTGAACGTCCTTGTTGAACACGACGCGCCGCTGCAACTCACTGGTTGAATTGTAGAAATGTACGATCGGTTTGTGCGCGCCTTCCAAGGATTCGAAGGTACGGGTAATCAATTCAGGACGGCACTGCACCAGCACCTGCAGGGAAACATCCGGGCCAGAGTTGCCTTCCTCCACGCACCAGCGCGCAAAGTCGAAATCCGTTTGCGAGGCGGAAGGGAAACCGATCTCAATTTCCTTGAATCCCATCTCGAGCAGCAGCGCGAACATGCGCACTTTCCTGTCGTGCCCCATCGGATCGATCAATGCCTGGTTACCATCGCGCAAATCGACGGAACACCAGATGGGTGCCTTCTCGATACGTTTGGAAGGCCACTGCCGATCTTTCAGATCGACCATGGGATAAGGTTCGTATTTCTTGGCGGCATAGGGCATGCCCATGTTCCGTTGGATCATGTCGATCATTTGTTTCTCGTTTCCGGCCGATGCGCATCAAATCTGGCGCGATTTCGGCACTCTTCTTAAGTGTTACAGTTATCTTGTAAGGGAATAAGGAGCGATTGCCTGGCGGCCAATTCGACCGCCGGACGCTCCTCTTAACGAGCCCGGCGATCGCCAGTAAGGTTAAGAAGAAGCGGAAGGAGAAATGCGCGATTGGTCACGCCCGCGGAAGCGGACTGAACGAATGACTGTGGGGTCGGGCGCGTTTTCATGGCCAGACAATTAAACGACTGTCGGGCCGGATGCAAGAAGAATGCTAGAGCAAGTTTGTCTAGTTCTTCTTCAACTGAGCCGTCGCACCGCCAGCCAGCCATTCACTGACGACTTTCACGTCATCCTTGCCCAATCCATGATCGGACTTGATCGAACGCGCTTCCACGCGAGCACCGTGCGAGCGAAGCAAGTCCTCAAGGGCTGGCGCATAGGGTGCATAGAGCTGATCCGAAGCGCCGGAAACGGTCAACACTCGGGCATTGGCAAGATTAGCCTCGATTGTCCCCGTCAGGACCGGCATCGAACGCAACAGCACCGCTTGTTTCACGAGGTCCGGGTAAAGCATCATCACGGCATTGACCAAATTGGCGCCATTGGAATACCCGAGAAACGTTGTGTGATTGGGGTCGAATTTGTATTCCCGTGTGACCTGCTTCAGAAAGTCTGCAAAAGCCTTTGCTTCAGATCGTATGCCCTGCTGGTCGAAACTGATGGGTGTCAGCCGGCGATACCAACGGTTCGAACCATCCTGGACTACACGCCCGCGCACGGCGAGCAGAAGAGCATTCGGTGCGATCTTGGAAGCAAAGGAAACGAGGCTGGTTTCATCCTGGCCTGAGCCATGCAGAAGAACCATCGTATCTCCGTTCTGAACTTCCGGACGGTAGATTCGGTACTTGAAAGTAAGATCCTCATGGAGCGAACCTTCGCTCTGGGGGAGAATGTCACCCTTGGTCGCTTTCTTCACAATAGTCCCACTGCCTGTTGCTCCGAGGCTAATCGGCACCGCTTTTACCGGCGTCTGCGAATTTGCCGGACCCTTCTGCGGGCAGGCATCTCCGGTGCTATTTTTATCAACGTCGGGCTGTGGATCAATCGTATTTAACAACACTTCCGCTTTACCGGACTGCAACTTGTCGCAATCCGCGGTATTGCGCGCGCTAGCCGGATACACGGCAACGATGATCGAGAGCCCGGCTAATAGTCCATAAAGATAAGGTTTACCCATAAGTTAATCCTGGCAGTTTTAGAGCAAAGGATATCCAGATAGAACCAGTTCTGTTTCTCGGATGGCGAGACAATCCACGCGGAAGGTGGCGAGGGCGCGGGTTTTACCAAAGCCCCCGCCCACCCCCCCGCCCTGAAAAAAAAATATTAACGGCAAAACAATTGTAAAAGGTTTTCATTTTGGGAAATTTTAT
>NZ_JAQMHX010000004.1 GCF_028331445.1 Candidatus Phyllobacterium onerii
GTGCGGTGTCGAAATCACCAGAATGTCGCGTATTCCCGCCAGCATCAGAACGCTCAGCGGATAATAGATCATCGGCTTGTCGTAGATGGGAAGCATTTGCTTCGAGACGGCGATGGTCAATGGATAGAGACGTGTACCGCTTCCACCTGCGAGGATTATTCCCTTCATTAGACCTCTTCCTTACATAAGACGCGTAAGAGAACGCGGAAAATAATGTACTGGACAAACAGAACCGATTTCAGCACAAGCGCGGGATGCGGTTCGCTCATCTATGTGCAGTCATTTCGCGGCAATGCCTGGACAAGTCAACCGCACCGAGGGCTCAGTTCGGTTTGCTTCCTACAGATAACATTTTTTGCAACGCGATCGCACCAGATAGCGAATCATGGGTTTGAAATGCAAATTGAACGCCAGCCAGAAGTCAGCGGCATTATCGTCACCTACAATCCTGACCTCAAAGGTCTGAGATCGCTACTCGATGCGATTGTTCCGCAACTCGGCTCGGTGATCATCGTCGACAATGGTTCGAAAGCCGATATCGGAGCATGGGTGCGCGGGCATGATTTCCATGTCGACCTTGTGGCGCTCGGCGAAAATCTGGGCATCGCCACGGCGCAGAATGTCGGCATCGAGCATGCCCGCGCACATGGATCAGGGTTTGTGCTGCTCCTCGATCAGGATAGTCTCCCCGCGCACGACATGGTGGCGACGCTGCTGGCAGCGGCGAAAGTGCAGATTTCCAGGGGTGTGAAACTCGGCTGCGTTGGCCCACGATATGAAGACACCCGCCAGAACAACCCGCCGCCTTTTATCCGGACGAATGGCTTCCGGCTGGAGCGGCAGGCCTGCGCGACACCGGATGCTGTTGTGGATGTCGACTATCTGATCGCATCTGGCTGTCTCATCCCGATGTCAACGCTCGATGACGTTGGTGGTATGCGGGAGGAATTGTTCATCGACTATGTGGATATCGAGTGGGGTCTGCGGGCGCAGCAGAAGGGGTATCGCTCCTTCGGAGTTTGCGCGGCGCTCATGGAGCATGACCTTGGCGACGAACCAATCTTGTTTCTCGGCAGGCAAATTCCCGTTCATAGTCCGTTAAGGCATTACTACCATTTCAGAAATGCAGTTTGGCTCTACCGTCAGCCGTGGTTGCGGTTCAACTGGAAGATTGTGGACGGGTCCCGCCTCCTGCGAAAATATATATTTTACAGTCTGATGACCGTGCCCCGGCTTGAGCATGCCAAGATGATGACAATCGGTATCTTTCACGGCCTTTTTGGCAAGATGGGAAAGAGGGCCGGCAATGGCTGAACCGCAGGATTTCGAGCTCACGGTCTGTATTGTCATCTTCAAACCCGATAGACCGACCGTTCTCAGGACATTGCAAAGCTTGCGGAATGCGCTTGGTAGCCTGCCGCCATTGCAAGTGAAATTCACCATTGTCGATAATTCGCCCGAACCTTCCGACCATGCCTGGCTCGCTGCCGCGTGTGGCGATCTGCCTTGCGAAATCATTTCAGGCCAGGGCAATATAGGCTTCGGTCGAGCCAATAATCTGGTATTGGGCCATACGGGCAAATATCATCTGGTGCTCAATCCGGACGTGGAAATGGAGCCAGACGCGATCGAACAGGCACTGTCATTCATGCGTGACAACGCGGAATGTGGCCTTCTTACCCCGCAGGCTTTCAATCCCGACGGCAGCAAACAATATCTGTGCAAACGATATCCCACGCTGTTCGATCTTCTTCTGCGCGGGTTTGCGCCGAGCTGGCTCAAATCCTGGTTTCACAAACGCCTGGACCGGTATGAGATGCATGACCAGCCGGCCAATTCCATCGCATGGGATCCGCCAATTGTCAGCGGCTGCTTCATGTTTTTCAGGGGCGAAGTCTACACGAAATTGCAGGGGTTCGATCCGCGTTACTTGCTATATTTCGAAGACTTCGACGTCTCGCTACGCACAGCGGAAATCGCTCGCATCGCCTATGTTCCGACAGTCAGGATTGTCCACGAAGGTGGACGTGCGGCTGACAAAGGCCTTTGGCATATTTGGCAATTTGTGCGCTCAGCCGGGATTTTCTTCACGCAGCATACGATGAAAGTGTTCTGACCCTAGTCCGAAACCAGTGTTTCCCGCGCCCGTTTCAAGCCCCATTGCAAAAGCTCCTCGGCCCGCCCGTCCGTTGCCGCTTCCGCATAGCAGCGCAATTCGGGTGCGTTGCCGGAGGCGCGATAGTGGACTACCTCGCCGGTTGCAAACACGATGCGAACACCGTCGATCGTGTCGGTTTCCTTGATAGTCCCGAGATCTCCAAAAAATTCTTCCCGGTAGCTGCCGTCACCCAGATTTTGCAGGAAAGGTCCGCTCTGGCTCGCATCGACATGTTCGAGACGGCCGCTGCGTGTAAATCGCGCTGGCAAACTATCGAGCAGCTTCGACAGAGCAACACCTTCTTTTGCAGCCGCACCCAAGACCGCGAGGATGGGAAGCATCGCGTCGCGCGTCGGCAGGGCCTCGAGACGCCCGCCATCCGCAGTGACTTGCGAACCTAGCAGAACACCGCCATTGGCCTCAAAACCGACGACGCGCTGGTGGCCGTCCTTGCTGGCCTGTTCCATGCCCTCAATGACATATGGCGAGCCGACGCGTGTGCGGTAAACCTTTGAAAACAGGCCGCTAAGTTCGATCGCCGTATTCGAGGTCACAGGGGTGACGACGGCATCGGCACGCAGAAAGTGCGCGGTCAGAAGCCCAACACTATCCCCGCGCAAGAACGCGCCCCGCTCGTCGGCGATGAGAGGCCGGTCCGCATCGCCATCCGTGGAAACCAAGGCGTCAAGCTTGTATTTCTTGGCAGCTGCGTGGGCAAATTCAACGTCCTCCGGCCGCAGCGCTTCGGTATCGACTGGAACGAAAACCTCTGAACGGGCGAGAGCAACCGCGTCCGCGCCGTAGTCTTGCAAGATGGTCACCATCAAATCGCGCGCGACGGAGCTATGCTGATAAACGCCTATCCGCAGGCCAGCCAAGGATTTTGGCGCAAGAAGAGAAGCGCAACGCCTGATGTAGTTTTCCAGTGCATCCGATGCGACCGGCAAAGGTTCAGGTGAGGACACGAGCTCGGTCGGTTCTGCCTTGAGCGCGGAAAGAATGCCGGCCTCATCGGCCTTGTCGATCTCGCCATCAGGCCGATAGAACTTTAGCCCGTTGCGATCTGCCGGAATGTGGCTGCCTGTCACCATGATGGCGGGCACCTTCAGGCTCATCGCCCGGAAGGCCAGCGCCGGCGTCGGTACCGGGCCGCAGTTTTCGACGGCCACGCCAAATTCCTGCGCTGCGGAAATGCAGGCAGCGGCCATCTGCGGGCTGCTTGATCGCAGGTCATATCCAACTAGCACGACGGCAGGCGCGGCGTGAGCGCTTTGCATATGTTTGAGAAACGCCAACGTATAGGCGCGGCAAACCTGATCCGGCAGTTCAGTTACCAGGCCGCGAAGGCCGCTTGTTCCAAACTTCAAACTTGTCATGGGAATATCATCATCGTGGAATCCGGAACACCACTGCTGAGCGGAACGTCGCGTTGGGCTTTGTCGCTCGTGTAACGCTTTTCACCGGGCATGACAACGCGGGTGCGCAGATGTTCCGGGAGCAACAAACGCTCGATATCCGCCAGAACGGACCAAGGCGTCAAATCGTTTATGAGAATTAGTTGATTTTGCTGGCTGGGGAACCTGGATTCGAACCAGTACTAACGGAGTCAGAGTGTTTTAATTCAAGTTGTTTTGATTGTGCTTTTTACGGCTATGTCGCGCCTATGTTGCATTCGCGGCTAACAGCCGGCTTTCCCATGCATGCATGCAGCGGCTCCGAACGCAAGGGAGCCAATAGACTGCGAAGAGAAGCGTGACCCGCGTGAACGACCAGGCTACCGACGATCAGAAAAGAGCTTGACCCAAATGCCCGATTAGAGAAGCGGACATCTTGGATTTCATAACAGAACGACGGCGTTGCGCCCGCATGTTGGCCGTTGAGGTCAGTTTTGCCACCGGCTGAAAGCAGCCATTGCCGACGATCACGCTGAGGTCGCGGTTGCGCCAAAAGCGCACATTCCAATGGTGCCGTCACGGGGGCATCAAATCGAAGGGGTGTGATAATTGGCGAGTCTTTCCGCGGACACCGCGGCAATGAAACTGGCGAGGCTCGCCGTCCTCAATGGAACAAATTTCTTCTGTTCATCCTGACACAAGCGCTTCACTAACCCGGCCGCCGAATGACTTATGCAATCCACGGGGAACAGCGCAGCGCTTGTTTGGGAAACCAGCCCGGGCAGCAAGGAGATGTTGTCTTCGACACCACCATCATGGATGAAGAGTTCATATCCGTGCCGTTCAGCCAATGTCCTCAAACGGTCGAACAGCCCGCGACGTCCACCAACATAGAGCAGCGCTTGGGAGGATGCGCCGGGAGGGACCTCGGGGGTGTTCTCAACGTTGAGAACAGTGTTCACTGCTGCAAGTTCGTGCTGCAACTCGGCAACTTGACGCGACAAGCGATTCGCACGGCTTTCCGTTTGACGTTGTTTGTCTTCGCTCTCCTGCAACCTCGCCACCAAGACGTCGGAGCGGACTTTTTCTGCATCCAGTTTTTGCAAACGAGAAGTCACCGGAGATTTTTCGTCTTCGGTTCCCGGATTGCTGTTCTGGCGGGCCGCTAGCCGGATTACGGTTTGCTCCATCTCCTCAATTCTGCGAAGCAATTCGGATCGCTCTTTGGCAGCATTAAGGAGACGAGCTTCCTGTTTGGCGACTTTCGCGTCCCTTTCGTCGAGTTCACGTTGAAGCTTCTGCAACCGGGAGATGTCTAGTCGATTTGAGCGGCCGACCAGATGCGACAGCATGTGCACTTCGCCGAAGACTTCCTGAACCAGCGGCCGGTCGGTGGCTGGATGCGTAAGCACAGCCCAATACGCTCCGGGAATGTCGCCCTGTTCCAACGCAGCGAGCCACATGGTCCGAACGTCTTTCGTGGTCGACGCTTTTGAAAAGCGCTTGATCAACGCTTCGTGCCGCTTGTCGAGCACTTTGTTCAGAAGCTTTCCCGCTGTGTCGCGCCGACCAGCAGCAAGCACGCCGCGGCTATGCAATGAATGGTCGGTTGCCGTGCGGGCATCCGTTTCGCCCATCTTGAGCAGGAATTGCCGCAGCTCAGCTGCTGTCAGGCACGTGCCTATGATCGAACAATGAAGGTTCGGCGATATATCCCAGATTTTCGAACGCTGCTGGTTCCTGGAGTCGGCGCTGACTAGAGGAGCATCCATAGGACGCGGGAGTTGGATCGTCCCGAGGGGACCGCCATGGTGGTGATGAAGTCCGGCCAATGCTCGCATCGTGGTCTCGTAGCGTTATATCTTATCGAATATAACACTGCCATGCATTGGCCGTCTGTGCAAGCTCATCCGCTTACTTTCCGAGACAGCCCATCATGTGCGCCAAATCCGCCATAGCCAGCGCTATGTTCTTGCGAATATATTGATCGCAGCAATGGGAGTGAATCGTGAAAAAACTGATCTATGCGCTGGCGATGTTCGCGATCATCACAACAATGGCACAGGCACGACCCTTTACGGACTCTGCCGGACGAACGGTTGAAGTTCCAGACCGAATCGAAAGGGTGCTCACGGCAGGGCCGCCAGCCTCCGTTCTCATTTATACCCTCGCGCCGGAAAAACTGGCCGGATGGGTGCGCGAACCGAAAAAGGCAGAACTTCCATTCCTGCTTCCTGAAGTGCGCGGCTTGCCGACCTATGGCCGATTGACTGGAAAAGGCGGCACCGCCAATGTCGAGGCGGTTCTGGCGGCGAAACCCGATTTGATCATCGACGTTGGCACAATCAATGACACCTATATCTCTCTTGCCGACAAGGTTCAGCAACAGACCGGAATTCCTTACGTGCTGATTGATGGCAGCTTTGCAAAGTCAGCTGAAACCTACAAATTGCTGGGAGATCTGATCGGAGCCCGGGACCGGGCGGCCAAGCTCTCGGCCTATACACAAGTAACACTGGACCAATTGCACGAAACCCTGAGCGCTGTTCCGGAAGGGAAGCGTCCACGGGTCTATTACGGTCGCGGCCCGGAAGGACTCGAAACCGGGCTGGCTGGCTCCATCAATCTGGAAATCCTGGAGGCGGCCGGTGCGACGAACGTCGCCGCATCTGCCGGCAAAGGCGGACTGACCAATGTCTCACTCGAACAACTCCTGCAGTGGAACCCTGACAAGATCATCGCCGAGGATCCCAAGTTTGCCGAAGCAGTGAAAACCGATGCGCGCTGGAGCGGTGTCAAGGCGGTCAGAGATGGCCGTATCTTTGTACCGCCATCATTGCCGTTCGGTTGGTTCGATACGCCGCCAGGCGTGAACCGTTTGATCGGTATTCGCTGGCTTGAAGAGCTTTTTTATCCTGATGTCTACAAAACCAACCTGCGCGACGACGTACGCGAGTTCTACAAACTGTTCTATCAGGTCGATCTGTCGGATCAGCAGACCGATGATCTCCTTACCGGTGCGGTGGCTGCTCTACAATGACTGATAGGTTTGCAGAGAGGACTGCGATCGCAAGGGCATCCACATGGCTCTGGCCCTATTGCACCGCTCTTCTCGTGCTCGTAATCCTGTCGCTCATGACTGGAAAGTTTTCAATCGGTCCGGGCACCGTCCTTCATGTGCTCTTCGCAAAGATCTCCGGCGGGTCCGCCACGGTTGATCCAATTCTGACCAATGTCATCTGGAACGTACGCCTGCCGCGTGTTGCCGCCGGACTTTGTGTCGGTGCGGTGCTGGCAGCAGCGGGTGCGACATATCAGGGCCTGTTCCGCAATCCATTGGTTTCCCCGGATATCCTGGGTGTCTCCGCAGGAGCCAGCCTCGGCGCTGTCGTCGGCATTTTCCTGTCACTGCCTGTCGTTGCGATCCAGTTGTTGGGATTCGTCGGTGGATTGCTAGCCGTTGCAGCAGTCTATGCCGTGGGATCGACGATACGCAACCGCGATCCCGTCTTGGTGCTTGTCCTGTCAGGTGTCGCAATCGGTGCCTTGGTGGGATCGGGAATCTCCCTGATCAAGATCCTCGCCGATCCGTATGACCAGTTGCCGGCAATCACCTATTGGCTGCTCGGCAGCTTGACGGCGGTTAGCGGCAATGACGTGTTATCGGTCTTGCCCGCCTTCATAGTTGGCCTACTGCCATTGATACTTCTGCGCTGGCGGATCAACCTCCTGACGCTGGGCGAAGAGGAGGCACAAAGTCTGGGCGTCGATACACGCGTGCTTCGACCTGTATTGATCGCCTCGGCAACGCTGATCACTGCCGCCGCCGTGTCGATCACTGGCATCATAGGCTGGATCGGACTTGTCATTCCGCACATCGCGCGGTTGCTGGTTGGGCCGGATTTCCGCAGATTGTTACCGGCATCGATGATTCTTGGCGCGTGCTATCTTCTCATCGTCGACATGCTGGCAAGAACGATAGCGCTCATTGAGATCCCGCTCGGCATCCTGACAGCCGCCGTCGGCGCACCATTCTTCATCTGGCTTCTCGCTTCGGGGCGAAAGGGATGGCAATGAAGTTAACTTTGAAATTGAAGGAACAGGCTGATGGTCCGGGAAAATGAAATCCGTCAAAACGAAGTTGCGGTTGCCGCTCCTGAAGCTGACGACGCTGCTCTGACGTTCATCGGACGGATATCGACGCCCTGGACATCGCGCCTCACCTGCCCCCGTCAAGGACGCCATGATGGTCCAATCTGCCGGATCGAAATATTCGAGCCATGGGTTGAGGCTCTGCATGGCGTAGATGCATTCGAACGGCTGGAGATTCTGTATTGGCTGGACCAGTCCCGACGCGATCTTGTCATGCAAAGTCCCGCCAGCAATGGTGAGGTACGCGGCACATTCTCGCTTCGCTCGCCTGTGAGGCCCAATCCGATCGGCAGTTCGATTGTCGTATTTGAAAGCATAGAGGGAGCGATCCTGTCGGTCCGCGGCCTCGACTGCCTCGATGGCACGCCGCTACTCGACATCAAACCCGACAGAACTTTGTTCAAGCCGATTTCGCCACCGCAAGCCGGCGATTTCGAGACAGGTGATGGCCCGACTGCGCGCGATTGCCAGAAGGCTTGATTGAGCAATCGTCAGTCGATGGCAACCATTACGTCTGAAGCTTTGACCACGGCGTAGGCCGTGTCTCCAACCTTCAGGCCGAGTTCGTCCACGGCTTCATTGGTGATCGAGGAGGTGACGATCGATCCGCCGATATCGATGCGGACATGCGCTGTTGTTGCGCCCTTGACGACTTCGACGATTTTGCCCTTGAGGCGATTGCGTGCACTGATCTTCATGTTTGCTCTCCTTGTGTGATGCGAACGGATAAAATCAGCCCCGAAGGCTCGCGTAAAGTGCAGATTGCCGCAATGGATCCCATCTTCGTTGTATCTGCAAAAATATAATGCTACGCCTCCTCGCATCCTTCACGCACGGAACCAACGCCCTATGATTAATATTGCTCGCCAATGTTCATTGACCCATTTCGCCATTCTTCTGGCCTGCCTCATTATCGCGGCACCCGCCTGGGCTGACAGGACCGTTACGGACCAGCTCGGCAAACAGGTGAGCGTACCGGATGTGGTCAATCGGGTGGTGATCCTGCAGCATCAGACACTGAACATAGCGGTACAGCTCGACGCGATGGACAAGGTCGTCGGCGTGCTCGACGAATGGAAGAAGCAGCTCGGCGCCAACTACCTGAGGCTAGCACCACAGCTTGCTGACATGCCGATGCCGGGTGGCCTCACCAAAGTAAACATCGAGGAATTGCTGAAGCTCAAGCCGGATGTGGCGTTCGTCACCAATTATGCGCCCGCGGACATGATCAGCCAGATTGAGGCGGTTGGTGTTCCCGTCGTCGCCATATCCCTGCTCGCCGTCCCGCCCCAGGAAGCTACGAAGCTCAACCCCTCCGTCAAGGACGAACCTGCCGCCTATGATGCAGGTTTTGCTCAAGGGATCCGCATCATCGCCGATGTGCTCGACAAGAAACCACAGGGCGAAGAGCTCATCGCCTATGCTATGAAAAACCGGAAACTGGTTGCGGATCGCCTCGCCGGCCTGGATGAAGCCCAGCGTGTGTCGCTCTACATGGCCAATCCCGATCTGACGACCTATGGCCATGGCAAATATACTGGGCTGATGATGGCGAAGGCCGGCGGGCGCAATGTCGCCGACGGTATTGCCGGTTTCAAGCAGGTAACGATGGAGGACGTGCTTTCGTGGAATCCTTCCGTCATCTTCGTGCAAGAGCGCTATCCCGCCGTTGTCGATGAGATCAGGAAATCCGATTCCTGGCAGACGATCGACGCGGTAAAGAACGGCCGCGTCTATCTGATGCCGGAATACGCCAAGGCATGGGGTTATCCAATGCCGGAAGCAATGGCGCTTGGTGAATTATGGATGGCGAAGCAGCTTTATCCCGACCGCTTCAAGGACATCGACATGCAAACGGAAGCCGACGCCTATTATCGCAAATTCTACCGCACCGACTATCACGCCGCCCAGTGAGCGAGAACGCCATCCAGTCCGCAAGGCGCTCTGCCGGCATCGTGCTCGTTATCCTTGCGTGCATACTTCTGCTGGTGGCGGTGGCTTCGCTCGGCATCGGCCGTTTTGACATTCCGATCGGGCGCGTAGTCGAAATTCTGCTTGATCCGCTGATACCCGCGACGACGCCTATATCCGCAGTGGAGCAGAATGTGATCTTCACTGTTCGCCTGCCGCGTATTCTGCTGGCGATGTTTGCAGGGTCCGGTCTCGCTCTTGCGGGTGCCGCCCTTCAGGGCGTCTTCCGCAATCCGCTCGTCGGCCCCCAAATCATGGGCGTCTCGTCAGGGGCAGCATTCGGCGGCACGCTCGCCATCCTCTTGAGCCTGCCGCGTGCTGGTTTGCTTGGTACATCCTTCGTCTTCGGCCTTTTCGCCCTGATCCTGGTTTATGGCCTGAATTCCCTGGTGGCGCGCCGCAATATCCTTGCGCTTGTTCTCGCCGGCGTCGTGATTAGCGGTTTTTTCGGCGCGTTGGTTAGCTTGGTCCAGTATCTTGCCGACACTGAAGACAAGCTTCCGACCATGGTGTTCTGGCTGCTTGGCAGCTTTGCCACTGCAAATCACGAAAAAATAGTACTTATTGGCCCGCCGGTGCTGATTGCAGGCGGCTTGCTATTGGCTTTGCGCTGGCGGATCAACCTCCTGTCTGTCGGAGACGAGGACGCGAGAGCGCTCGGCGTGCAGGTGGAGCGGCTGCGCTGGCTCATACTGACGCTGGTGGCATGCATCGTTGCCGCTCAGGTTGCAGTCAGCGGTATCATAGGTTGGGTCGGATTGGTTGTGCCGCATATCGCTCGCATGCTTATCGGTCCAGATCATCGCGTCATGATGCCCGCCTCGGTTCTGATCGGTGGACTATACCTCATCATCATCGACGACGTTGCGCGAACACTCACCGGCACTGAAATCCCACTCGGTATTCTTACTGCATTGATCGGCACTCCGGTCTTTGCGATCCTATTACGCCATAGTCAGGCAGGAGGCGGGAGTCGTGGTTGAATCCGTCGTGACCATTCGCAGTGCCGGGCATAGCTATGACGGCCGGCATTGGCAGTTTCGCGACCTCGATCTCGACATGAAACGCGGCGACATACTCGCCATCCTCGGCCCCAACGGCCGTGGGAAATCAACGCTGCTGCGCGCCATGGCACACCTCCTCAAGCTGAATAGCGGCATGATCGACGTTCTGCATACAGTGGGCTTCGTACCGCAGGATTTTGCGGGTTCTTTTCCCTATTCCGTCCTCGACATCGTGTTGATGGGGCGGGCCCGGCACGTGCCGATTTTCCGTAATCCAACCAAGACTGATACGGCGATAGCAATGGATGCCCTTGTGGCTACCGGCATGGAGCGATACGCCGAGCAAAGCTTCAATGCCTTGTCCGGTGGCGAGAAACAATTGGTGCTGATCGCCAGGGCGCTTGCGGGCGAAAATGCCATACTGCTGCTGGATGAACCAGCATCGGCTCTCGATCTAAAAAACCAGGACAACATCCTTGGCCTGATGCGCGACCTTGCAAGCGCAAAGCATTTGGCGCTGGCGTTCACAACCCACCAACCCAATCATGCGCTGGCCGTGGCCGACCACGTCCTGCTCATGCTCGACGAGACACGCACGATCCTTGGTCCCGTGGACGAGGTCATGACCGATCAAAACCTGGAGGCGCTGTACGGTATTCCGGTTCGTTCGCTGAAGTTTCAGGAAGGAAACGTCGAGCGCATCGCCATTGTACCGATCTTCCGAGATCGCTCTGCGAGCGCCATTTCGACGGAAAAGACTGTGAAGTAACGCTTGTGAGCAACGACAACCCGACTCCGCCCATCATCGTTCTGGCGGCTGGAAGCCTGCGAAATGCCTTCGGCGCTATAATCGACGCATTTCGGCGCGACACGAATATTCTGGTGGAGGCAGATTATGGCCCGGCCGGTTTGTTGAGAGAACGGATCGAGCAAGGCGCTTATTTCGATCTGTTCGCTTCCGCCAATATGGATCATCCTCGCAACTTGCAGGAAAAGGGCATTGCTGGTCCAGTTATGCGATTTGCCCGCAACCGGCTTTGTATCATTGCCGAGCGTGATCTTGGAGTAACGCGAGAAAATCTTCTGGATGTCATGCTCGATCCCAGTGTGAAGCTCGGCACGTCCACCCCCCATGCAGACCCTTCGGGCGACTATGCACTCGAGTTCTTCGCAAGAGCCAACGCACTTCGCCCTGGCATTGGCGATGATCTGGCGGCCAAGGCTCTCCAGTTAGTAAGCGGACCAGACTCACCAGCAATTCCGACGGGAATATCCGCGGCCGGATGGCTGATTTCGCAAGGCAAGGCCGATTTGTTCATCAGTTACAGTTCGAATGGCATACTGGCCTCGCATGATTCCGATTTGATCGTCGTTGATTTGCCCGATGCGCTGAATCCTACGGCGGAGTATGGGTTTACGTCGAATCCTGCCGCAAGCCAGGGCGCACGTGTGTTTGGCGAGTTCCTGTTGGCCGAAATCAGCCAGATGATCCTAAAAAACCATGGATTTATTGAGAAATAGAGCCAAACCCAACACCGCTCCGGCACAGGTCTCTTGCGCCACTTGGGGCCAGACCCAGAGCCGACTTAAACGTCTGCTTTCGCAGGGCGGTTCTTGAAAGCTGCCTGACCGGAACCGGCCTCATGTTGGTCAAAGGAGAACGAAAATAAGTATTGAACAGTATGATCCTAACTCACTGGGACGTCCGGCTTGGAACGCCGGCCGAAAGGTCGTCGTCAAGAGTGCCGCTCCACGCACAGCGGGGAGGCACGTGTCAGCTCAAATGTTGCAATTCTCATATTTGCAACCGGACAACTATGGTGGGAAGCGGTCGTTCCGATAATGTACAAACATACGGGAAAGTTTCGTCGTCACCCCGCGCTCAACTGCCGGTAACGCGCCAGATGACGTCGCCCACATCGTCTGCCATCAACACGGCGCCGTCGGCGGCCAGCGCCACTCCGACCGGACGGCCATAGGAATATTTCTCGTCCGGCGACAGGAAATCGGTGAGAATGTCACGCGGCATTCCCGCAGGCTTGCCCTTCTCGAAGGCGACGAATGCCAGCTTGTAGCCCGAGAGCTTAGAGCGGTTCCACGACCCGTGCTGGCCGATGGCCATGCCCGACGGAAAGCCCGGCAGTGTGCCCTCGGGCAGCCAGCAAAGACCCAGCGAGGCCGTGTGCCCGCCCAGCGCATAATCGGGCCGCAGCGCCAAGGCCACTTTGGTGCGGTCCTGCGGCACCCGATCGTCCACCACCCGGTTCCAATAGCAATAGGGCCAACCGTAAAACCCGCCGTCGCTCACCGATGTCAGATAGTCAGGCGGCGTCTCATCGCCCAGCCCGTCGCGCTCATTGACTACTGTCCAAAGCATCCCTTCCTCGGGCTCCCAGGCCATGCCCACGGGATTGCGCAGGCCACCGGCAAAAATACGGGACTGCCCCGATTTGAGGTCATATTCGTGAATGCAGGCCCGGCTTTCTTCGGCCGCCATGCCCGCGTCACCGATATTGGTGAGCGACCCCACGGCCACGTAAAGCTTGGTACCGTCCTTGCTGGCAATCAGATTACGCGTCCAATGCCCGCCGGGCACCAGATCCATTAGCTTTCTGAACGGTTTGGAGATTCTGGTCGCGCCTGCCTCGTAGGGATAGGCCAGAAGTGCGTCGCTGGCTCCGACATAAAGCGTCTCCCCGACAAGCGCGATGCCGAAGGGCTGCCGCACATTCTCGATATAGGCGTGACTTTCCTCGGCCACCCCGTCGCCGTCGGCATCGCGCAACAGCGTCACGCGGTTGGGGCTGTCGCCGGAAGCGCGCGCCCGCTGCATCGTGGCCGACATGGCATGGTCGAACAAGGTGCGTGGATTTCCCGTTTCGCCCATCGATTCAGCCACTAGCACATCGCCATTGGGCAGCACATGTATATTGCGGGGATGCACCAGCCCCCGCGCAAAGGCATTGACCTTTAGCCCGGAGGCGGCCGTCGGCTTGTGCTCGCCCTCCCAGCCCTTGGCCGTCGGCATCTTCAACGTCGGTATCTTGCCTTGCGGTTTGGCTCCCGGAATGACCGGCGTCGTGCCATAGACGGGCGCTCGCGCGCCATCACCCGAATGACGAACGGCAGCAACGCCTTTGCTGACAAACGCAATAAATCGGGCGAATGGGGAAGACTCGGCCATGGGTCGCCTCTGGCAATGAGGGAAATAAGGGGAGGCCGGACGCTAAAGCCTTTGCGCGACCAGCACCAGAAGGGGCCGAAAAAAAAGTGAGGGAACAGACTACGAAGGCGTCGGCAAAAGAGGCCGACAGCAGACGCATCGCTTCGGCAGGAAAGGGCTCGCCGCAAATTCTTATCAAAGTCTGATTTGAGTCGCTTGCTGAACGAAAGCTATTCGCTCAATGCGCCCTGTAGCAGACGGACTGCTTGCGGTCCCGAATGGTAGCTAGACCCCGAGCTTTTTCCGGCTCTTTTCGTACTGCGGAACGGGTGGCATTTAGGTGTCGGGAAACGTGGGACAGTTTCATGGCGATCGTTATACTCTTGCGCAGTACGCGCTCGAGGTCCTTCGATCCCAATAACTTTCCCTGCCTCATTTGTGCGACTTTGGGCACTACAATTCCCGTTCTTGATCCATCACGCAGTTTTTCGGGGGGAGAACGATGGCTGGAGACAAAGGGCTGACCGCCCTTGAAAAGCGTATAGTTAAGGCGTTGCTGGCCAAAGGTGAACGCAATCAGGATATCCACGCTCTTATCAACTATGAACGGACGCCAACCGTCAATTTTGGTCGCATTACCACAGTTAAGAAGGATGCGACGATCCAGCCGGCGTCGGATGAGGAAATCGAAATTTTTCAAGAAGCGAAAGCAAAGCTTCGATCCCGTTACGGGACTGAATCTCTACTACGACGAGCGGCTGATGCGCGCCCGCGAGGCGATGATTCTTGCGGTGACCATCTTCAACAGCAGCACCTATAAATTCAAAACCGGTATGTTCGCCATTCTTACGAACATCGCTTGGACTTACCTTCTCCACGAATTCCATCACCGCAAGGACGGTTCGATCCTGAACAATGACGGAACGACCTTTGCGCTTAGCCACATGCTAAGCAGAACGGATTGCCCCCTCTCGAAGGGCATGAGGAACAATCTGAATACCATCAAGGCAATCCGGGATGAAGTTGAACACAAGCTGTTGGGTCGGAGCGACCCGCGATGGCTTTCTGTCTTTCAGGCTTGCTGCCTGAATTTCGATAAGACCATTGTTGAATGTATGGCTCCAGGCTCAGCCTTCAGAACGAAATTTCCGTAGCACTGCAATTTGGGAAGCTCCAGATCGACCATGCCGCTCAGATGCAGATGTATGACGTCCCCCAGCACATCGCTGCACTGGACGCTCTGTTGACGGCAAATCTCACCGAGGAGGAGCTGAACGATATCGAGTACCAGTTCCGGGTCGTCTACACCTTCGACAGTGCATCGAAGGGAAGTGCCCACATCCAGTTTCTCACACCAGATTCCGACGAAGGGAAAAGCGTTCACAACGTCCTTCAGAAGTACAAGATTTCAGACGAGCTGTACCCTCACAAGCCAAGCGAGGTGGCAACCTTGGTGGCCAAGAAAAGCGGCAGGCGCTTCACCGTCAGCGATCACACGGATGCATGGCGCACGTTCAAGGTGCGTCCCGCCAAAGGCGACAAGACCAACCGCACCTACTGCATCTTCCACAGGGCGTATAATAGCTACACCTACAACGACGCATGGGTGGAATTGCTGGTGTCGGAACTTACGAAAACGCAGAAGGCCGCCAAACCAGCCGACCACGCCGACCTCATTTTGACCGCGGTCGCTGCCGCGCCTGCTCCCGCCGATCCGAGCTCAACCTGAGTTCAGGGGTTTCTTGGCGCAAAGCAGACTTGCGAAAGTATCGCTGTCACAAGTTGCGACGGCGGTTGCCATATTAAAGTTCGGCCAAGGCAAGATCAGGAGATTTTATTCCATACTCAGAAAATTCCGCAACAGAACCTTTGAACATACTGCATCTCCGAGATATGATCAGAAACACATATATCTCGGTCAGAATTACTAACGTATGCGACAGAGCCATCAGGATCGGCTCGATATGTTGCTCGTCGCCATCCACATCGTTGGCATCAACGGAGAAGTCATACGGTTGTTCGGCTTGCCCGCCGATCGTATGTGCCCACCGTCTGCAATGCCCCAATAGGTTTTGTCGCATTCCACGGCTTCGGCCGGACTCATGCCCTCCCGCATATAGTTTTTGAAATGGCGGCTATACCGCCAGGCGCCGGATATGTTGTGAAAGTATCGCAGCACAACAAACACATCAATTCTGAAAATAATCCATCTCATTTGCTTCTCCTCAGGAGGAAACTCGCGTCATCCAGCTAAGGCATCCCCGGCTTATTCCTCCGATTTGGCGTTGGGAATGCTGTGAGTCTGGAAAGGTGCGAGTATTCATCGCGCGGCCGAGGATTACTATTCTACTCAAGGTCAGGAATCTGGTGAATTGGTATGATGGTGGTAGCCGTTAGTTTACATTAACCCCTATGCCGGAAATCTCCCAAGATCTTTGCCGGCGCGCAGCGAATGGCCCGAAAGCTTCGATACGTCCAGTCCGGCTGTACTAGCCATTATGTGTCGCTGCGCGTGAGTTGCATGGACTTGGTCTCCGCATTCGCGTGCGTGCGAAGCAACTAAGCGGCGGGAATGACCGAGGTTCGGGTCGTTTACGAGAAATCGGGAGAGCTCTTGCTCTTCCGGGACACCCGAGACAGAGGCTTGATCCGAGGTTCCGAGGGGCTTGAGCATTTTAATCCGGGGGCTTTATGCGAACCTTTGGTGCTTGGGTTATGACCGGTTAATCAACGCGTTGCCAATGTCATCGTAGGAACCACTGACAAGCGTCACCTTACCCCAGCGATCCAAATCCTTGAGGACGTCTGACCATATCGTCATAGAAAGGGTTAATCGTGACTGCCACCTAGACCATCATTTTATCGTAGCCCGCCAAAGCATCGTCGGTCATATTGCCTGCATCGATATAGGCCATCTCGTTTCCCATGTTGCATCCATGTCGCATGGATTTGCCGAGTGTTGCAGAAAACCATTGGAAATCAATGGGAGCCAGTTGCAACATGACGCAACATGAAAACCAGTGGGACCGTAACGGTCATTCGATTAAATATTTGATTTTGCTTTGAAAATGTTTGGCTGGGGAACCTGGATTCGAACCAGGACTAACGGAGTCAGAGTCCGTGGGTCTACCGTTAACCTATTCCCCAAAAATGCTGGCAGCATTGGCCGGTGCGGGTCGTCATATAGTTGAATTCCACCGATATGCAAACCCCTGATCTCAAGTTTTTTGGCAACGGGGATGCCTATCTCAACAATGACCTTGCGGTTGGTGACAGCCGCGCGATGATCGGCGGTGCTGTCAGATAGGTCGCAAGCTGCAGTTGCGCTGCCTGCCATGCCGGATTGTCATCGAGCAAATCCCTGAATGCCGATTGGTCAACGACTGAATCGAAACGTGAGAAAACCACGACGACATTCTCACCGAGGCGCACCGGCAAGCGTGTAAAGGTGTTGGGGCTGTGTTCCGAGGCGAAGGTTGCAATGGCGTGGTTGCCGGAGGCGCGCAAAAGGGGTGCAAGGACATCGTCGTAGAAAGCAATAAAGCCGTCAGCAGAATTTTTCAGCTTATACGTCGCAGCCTCTATGATTGCAGGCGAGGGAGCGCCTGAAACACGTCCAGATCGCTCGTGCGGAAGGGAAAAACCGGCGTCACGGCCGACGGGGCGCAACAGAAGTACATCGTCCGAGTCGATCATCGTATCGTTGGCCGCGTTGCGATGCGCGGCCCAGACAGGACCGTCATAGAAGGCGGTCAGTGCCTGATGGCGAGCTTGCATGTCGTCAAAACCGCGCAGCCAGACGAAGGCGTCGGGATCATCGATATCGCGGAACTGGCCGATGATCTTCATGTCGCATAATTCCTGACTTTCCAGAAAATGCGTATCGAAGAGCGAAATCAAATCGTCACGCCGTCCCGGATGCAACGTGTAGCGGCGCAGTTCCACGACCGGACTGTGGAGTTCACTGTCGAGTTTTTGCGCAAGTTCGGCGGTAGCCATAAGATGCTCCAAAACAAACCGGTTATCCTGTTTTAATAAAACCGGTTGTCCTGTTTTGTCAATTTGTTATTTTAAGCGTTGAAAGGCTCATCATGACGCAAGACACCATTGAACGGCCCAGACGCATCAACAATCCGCAGGCGATGCGTACACGCATCCTCGATGTTGCAGCCGATCTCTTTCAGCGAAACGGTTATAACGCGACCAGCGTCCATGATGTGGTGCGTGGCGCAGTGACGACCGGCGGCGCGTTGCATCATCATTTCGCGACGAAAAAAACCCTCGGTCTCGCCGTTATTGCTGAACGCGTAGCCAAGGAAGTGGACGAGACCGCAATCCAGCCCATCATGACCGCCACCTCCGCCGCTGCGGGCATTCGGACGGTTTTCAATGGCGTGGCCGATACACTGGAGCGCAACCGCGCGGTATCTGGTTGCCCGTTGAACAATCTGGCGCTGGAACTATCGCTGGCGGATACGGATTTTCGTGAAGCGGTTAATGCTGTATTCGACCGCTGGCGCTCGGCGCTTTCACTCAGATTGCGAGCTGACAGGCCGGATCTCGATGCGTCACGAGCTCATGATCTCGCGACACTGGTGGTCGCGAGTTATTCCGGTGCCATGGCAATGGCCAAGGCGAGCCAGAGCGCCGAGCCGCTGCGAGCATGCGCCAAACAGCTGGAAACCCTCTTGGGTTCATAAAAGTTTTTCGATTTTAGTGCTTTTCGGCTGGATTGGCTGCGGAAAATAGCCCAAAGCAATCGAAAAAACATCTGGATCCAGGAAACGGCCCATGACTACCGCCCCGGCGCCCTTTTCCAGCGCGTCCATATCCTCGGCAGCACGCAGCGGCGTCCTGCTTATGCTCCTCGGTATGTTGATGTTCTCGCTCAATGACGTCATGGGCAAATGGCTCGTATCGACCTATTCCGTCGGCCAGGTGGTTTTCATCCGCAGCATCGCAGCACTCATCGTGCTTGCGCCATTTCTTTGGTTCAACGGACCGGCAAAGATCGTGCAGGTCGAACGACCCTGGCTGCAGGTCGTTCGCGTTGTCCTTTCGACAGCCGAAGTCTTCGCCTTCTATTTCGCCGTTGTCTATCTGCCGCTCGCTGATGTCATGACCTATTGGCTGGCTGCGCCGATCTATGTGGCGGCCATCTCCCCCTTTGTGTTGAAGGAACCCGTGGGCTGGAGACGCTGGACCGCCATCATCGTCGGCTTTGTCGGCGTTGTGATTGCGCTCGAGCCCTCGTCACAGGCGCTGACCCCGCAGGCGATCATCTCCATTCTTGGCAGCATGTTCTTTGCATTCATGCTGCTGCTCGGACGTTCACTTCGCGGCACCCCGGACACGACGCTGGTCTTCTGGCAGATCGTCGGCGCCGGGCTTGCGGGCCTGGTCGCTGTCAGCTTCGAGTGGACGCCCGTGAGTTTGCGTGACCTCGTTCTGCTGGCATTGCTCGGGGTTGTCGCCATGCTCGCGCACGTACTGGTAAACCGGGCGCTGAAGGTTGCCGATGCTGCGACCGTCGCGCCGCTGCAATACACGATGCTTTTCTGGGCGATCGTCTTTGGCTGGCTGGTATTCGGAGATGTGCCGCGTGTATCGATGCTGGTCGGTTCGGGCTTCATCATCGTGTCGGGCTTGTTCATCTTCTTCCGCGAACAGCAGCTGAAGCGTCAGGGCAAGATCAAGGTGCCGGCCGAGACCGTGGTCACTGGATCGGGCGAAGCGCCTTGATATCTTGGATCACGCGTTGACGCCTGTGTTTTCCAGGGATCTGCCCAATGCCTCCAGGAGTTCTTCCATGCCTTGCCTGCGCACGGACGGGTCATCGAAGCCGTCGAGATAGGCACCTTGTTCGGTGAGAATCAGTCTCGTACCCGTCCCTTCGGGGCGCAATTCCATCGTCGCAAGTGACACCGAGATGCGTTTGTCATCGAGGTGCATGTCATAGGTGTATATGATGCGCTCATCCGGCACGATGTCCTGGTAGACGGCTACGTAGGTGTGCACCGGCCCGCCCTTTGGACCGCCGCTGCTGATCTCTCGCCCGCCAACACGGAAATCCATTTCATATTTGCCCTGGCCCCATTCATCGGGATCGCCAAACCATTTGGCCTTTGCCTGCTTGTCGCTGAGCGCAAAAAATACGCGCGCTGGAGAGGCCGAATAGCTGCGTTCGAGGACGAAGGTGTCGTGTGTCACGGATCGTTTTGTCATTGATCTATCCTTTTTCCTGATCAGCGAGAAAATCACCCAGTCTGTCGAGGCGATGTTCCCAGGTCTTGCGCCGTTCCAGCATCCATTCTTCCGCGGTTTGCAGAGCTGCCCATTCGATATGGCAGGTGCGAACGCGCCCGATCTTTTCCGAGCGGATAAGTCCGCTTGCCTCCAGCACCTGTAGATGCTGAACCACCGCAGGCAGCGACATGGCAAACGGCTTGGCGAGTTCGCTGACCGAGGCGGGTCCACGGCTCAGCCGTTCAACCATGGTGCGGCGCGAGGGATCCGCCAGCGCCTGGAACATGAGATCGAGTGGTGCTTGTTGGTTAAGCATGTGCTTAAGTATTGCGATCAAGGAAAATTGTCAATGGAATTTTTTAGTTTTAGACGCTTTCGTAACCTCGGCGCCGGAGCGCCGCCTCGAAATGATTGATCGCTTTTTCGAACTTGTCACGGCAGCCCGTGTTGCAGAATCCAACGACTGCGCCGTTGTAAAGCGTCAAGCTATCCGCCTTGATCGGATCGCCCGACCAAGGGCAGCTAGTGTTGATCGCATCGCCGATCTTGAGTTCAGACATGATACTTCCTCCTGTGAGTTCAGACAGGCTGAACGTCGATATGGGTGAGCACGGAATTGGCAATGAAACATTGCTCGTGCGCTTCGTGGTGCAGGTGTTGCTCAGTCTCCGCATCGGGCGCAGCACCCGCATAGGTTACATGCGGTTTCAGCGTAACGCGGCTGACATAGAGCCTTCCCTGATTGTTTTTTGCGAGTTCGCCTTCCGCGGCATCGCGGTACTCGTCAATGACAAATCCCTTCCTGGCGGCGCCGCTGAGAAAAAACAGCATGTGGCAGCTCGACAGTGACGCGACGAAAGCCTCTTCGGGATCGACATTCTCCGCCGTGGAATAGGGCAGGCGGACAATATGCGGCGAAGACGAAGCCGGCACCTCTGCACCGCCATCAAACAGCCAGATATGCGCCCGGCTATATTTGTTGTCGGTGAAAGCAGCGCCTTCCGGCCGCGTCCATAGAATAGTTGCACCGAATGTCGTCATGGCTTGCGGTTCCCTAATCCGATTTGTTTGAGGTCGAGCTTGTCAAAACATGCTGGAATTGTCGATAAGGGATGATACGGGAACAACCGGCGAGGACATCATGGATCTGGGTATCAAAGGCAAGCGCGCCATCGTCTGCGCAAGTTCAAAGGGACTTGGCCGCGGCGTTGCGGAAAAACTGGCCGAGGCTGGCGTCGACCTGACGCTGAATGCGCGCACCGAGGCTACATTGCGCGCCACGGCCAATGAGATTGCGGACAAGTACGGCGTCAAGGTTCAGATCGTTGCCGAGGACGTGACGACGGAAGCCGGGCGCAAAGCGCTGCTGAAGGCCGAGCCCCAACCGGATATCCTCGTCAACAATGCAGGTGGTCCGCCAGCGGGCAATTGGTCCGAATGGGGCGAAGAGGAATGGCTGAAGGCGATCAACAACAATATGCTGACGCCGATCCTTTTGATGAACGCGATCTTGCCCGGCATGATCGAGCGGAAATGGGGCCGCGTGCTCAATATCACGTCGGGCTCGGTGAAATCTCCAATCTCCTCGCTTGGGCTTTCCAACGCCGCTCGCAATGGCCTGACCGGTTTCGTTGCCGGCACTGCGCGGCAAGTGGCCAAGCATGGCGTGATCATCAACAATATTCTTCCCGGATCGCATGATACGGATCGGACAAAGGGCTTTCTGGAGCGCACGGCGCAGGCCAAGGGCATTCCTATCGAGGAGGCACGGGCCGAAGCCTATGCGGAAAATCCTGCCGGACGATATGGAACGGCCGAGGAATTTGGTGCCGCCGCGGCTTTCCTGTGCAGCCAGTATTCCGGTTTTATCGTCGGCCAGAACTTGTTGCTCGACGGTGGTGCGTACAATTCGACGCAGGGATAGAGCAACTCATTTCACTCCGCGATGAACCGATAGCCAACGCCGGCTTCGGTGCGGATGAACTGCGGGTTGTTGGCATCGTCTTCTATCTTGGCACGCAACTGGCCAACGAAGACGCGCAGATATTGCAGATCGTGCACATGTGCAGCGCCCCAGACCGAGGCGAGGAGCTGACGGTGCGTGACCACCATGCCCGCATGTAATACCAGATGCACGAGCAGTTGGTATTCTTTGCGGGTCAGATGCACTTCCTCGCCGTTGCGGCTGACAATCCGCTTGACCATGTCAACGACAAGTCCATTGGCTTCGAACCGTGAAGGAACGCTCGTGCCGGCCACTTGCTGGCGCAGCGCGGTGCGTATGCGCGCCAGCAGCTCGCCGATGCCGAAGGGCTTCTCCACATAATCATTGGCGCCGAGGTCGAGGGACGCGATCTTTTCGGCCTCGCGGTCACGGGCCGACAGAACGATGATCGGCACTTCGGAAAATGCGCGTACGGTCTCGATTACTTCCTTGCCGTCCTTGTCGGGAAGGCCAAGGTCGAGGATGATCAGATCCGGCGCACTGGTCGCAGCCAGCCGCTCGGCCTCGGCGCCGGTAGAAGCCAGGATCACCTCGTAGCCCGATGCAGTGAGGGCAGGATTTAGAAAACGCTGGATCTGCGGCTCGTCATCGACAACCAGAATACGATGCTGGTTCATGTCATCGTCTCGTCAGGATTGGCGACAGGAAGCCGGATGATGAACCGCGTTCCGCGCTTGCGAATGGCCGGGCTTTCCGCCCTGATCGTACCGCCCATGGACTCAATAAAACCGCGAGAGATGGAAAGGCCCAGCCCCGTCCCCGGCGCACGGCCGTCGCCTTTGACGCGCCGGTAGAACTTGTCGAAGATCTTGTCGAGATCCTTGGGTGGGATGCCCCTTCCCTGATCCGTGATACTGATGGCAACTTCCGGACCATCCTGCTTTGCATAGACGGCGATCGGACCATCCCCCGCATATTTCGTTGCATTGTCCAAAAGGTTGAACAGAGTCTGGCCAAGCAGAGAAGCGTCGCCGTTCACCATCGGCAAGTCCGAAGCGATGCTAGTGTCGATGGCAATGCCGGGTTTGAGCTTTTTGGTGCGCTCAATGGAAGACAAGATAATTTCGGCCGCATCGACGGGAAGATTGTTGGCCTTGAGCGTTCCAGCTTCAATCCGCGTCATATCGAACAGATTGGCCACGAAGCGGTTCAATCGCCCGGCTTCTTCCTCGATGGAAAGCAAGAGGTCGTCACGCGTATCGGCTTTGATGCGGCTCCCCAACTGCCGCAGCGTCGTAACCGCGCCGGTAATCGAGGCAAGCGGAGTTTTCAGATCATGGGAAAGCGATGAGAACAGTGCCGTGTGCAGCTTATCGCTCTCCTGCAATGCAGTCGTTTTGGCATTTTCCCGTACGAGCTGCGCGCGATCGATGGCGATAGCAGTCTGATCGAGAATCGCGGTGAGCATGCGGTCGTCGTTCTCACTCAGAGCCGCGCGATGCTGCGTGGACAGGCCCAAGACGCCCGCCACGCCATTTGAAGTGAGAATGGGCAGAAACTGCCATCCGATCTGCGGCAGCGTTGCCGTATCGGAACCCGCGCGCTCGTTCTTTTCGTAGGCCCAGCGAACTGCCGTCATATCCGTGCCATCCAGTGTCAGGTCTGGCGGCCATGCGGTCTGCAGCGAAAGCTCCCCGTCATAAGGCATCAGGATGACAATACCGGTTCCAAAGGTCGAATGTAGATGCGTGGCGGTGGAGATCAGAACATCATCGAGCCGTGCCGTGCCCGAAAGCTTACGCGAAAATTCATAGAGAGCCTGTGTATTCTTCGCTTGGTTGCGCGATCGGGCGACCTGGTCGCGCAAGCGACCGGCAAGATCCCCAATCATCAAGG
The DNA here is from genome assembly GCF_028331445.1 of Candidatus Phyllobacterium onerii. Lineage (GTDB taxonomy): Bacteria > Pseudomonadota > Alphaproteobacteria > Rhizobiales > Rhizobiaceae > Phyllobacterium > Phyllobacterium onerii. Next base: position 23,930 of record NZ_JAQMHX010000004.1, read on the forward strand.
CAACGCCGAGAAAGATGATCAGCGAGAACAGTTGGTGCGGTTTTGCGATGCTCAAATCATGCAGCGGTTCAAGGAAGAAAAAGTTATAGAAAACGAAGGCGAGGCCGGCCGCTATCACCGCCGAAAGCCGCCCGCAAATCATTGCCGAGAGGATAACGGCGACAAGGAACAGCATCGACAGATTTTGAGCGTGAACGATATCGCTGGCGGCGAGACCAAGCAGTGTGGTCACACCCGTCGCTGCAACGGGCAGCGCGATTGCCTTGGCAAGTTCGAGCCGGGTACGCTTGCGCATCGACGGCGGCACGTAAGGTGTGCCCTGTTCCTCGCCAGTGACGATATGCACGCCAATATCGGTGAAACGCTTGATGATCTCGTCGGGCAGCGAACGCCGGAAAGGATTGGCGAACCGCGCTGACTTCGGGCGACCCACAACGATCTGCGTGACGTTTTCGCGCCGGGCGATGCGGAAAATTTCTTCGACAAAATCCTGCGCGATCACCCGCCGCGTTTCCGCACCGAGCCGTTCCGCCAAGTCTAGAAGCTTGTCGAGGCGTTGGCTGGTCTCGCCACCAGCGTCGTTGGTCTGGGTCAGCGAGACCACCAGCCAGCGGGCATTCAATCCCGACGCAAGGCGGCTGGCCGTGCGCACTACCTTTTCGGAGAGGCTGTCGGGACCAACACAGACAAGCAGCCGTTCGCCTGTCGCCCACGGCCCTTCGATTGCGTTCTGCCGCAACAGATCAATCATCTGGTCGTCGACGCGATCCGCTGTGCGCCTGAGCGCCAGTTCGCGGAGCGCCGTCAGATTAGCGGGTTTGAAGAAACCCAATGCCGCGCGCTCGGCATTGCCGGGCAGATAGACCTTGCCCTCCTTCAGGCGTGCGATCAGTTCTGCCGGCGGCAGGTCGACAAGCAGGACATCGTCAGCCCGCTTCAGGACAATATCCGGCACGATCTCCCGAACAGTCACACCGGTAATGCTGGTGACGACATCGGACAGGCTCTCCAGATGCTGGACATTCATTGCCGTCCAGACATCGATGCCCTGCCAAAGCAGTTCCTCGATATCCTGATAGCGTTTCGGATGCCTGCTGCCGGGAACATTGGTGTGAGCGAGCTCGTCCACGATGATAATTTTAGGCTTGCGGACAATCGCAGCGTCAATATCAAATTCTTCCAGTACCTTGCCGCGATAGTTGACCTGCTTGCGCGGAATACCTTCCAGTCCATCGAGCAGTTCTGCCGTCTCGACCCGGCCGTGGGTCTCGGCGAGGCCGATGACGATGTCCGCGCCATCCTCCTTCAGGCGGCGGGCTCGAAGCAGCATCGCATAGGTCTTGCCCACACCGGGGGCAGCGCCCAGAAATACAGTCAGTTTACCGCGCGTCTCGCGAGCGGCAAGTTGCAGCAATTTATCCGGATCTGGTCGATTTTTTTGACCTTGATCGGCCATATACGCCTCAAATTTTCGTTCCGTGCGTGGAGCATGTGAACGTTTAGCCCAGCTTGACTGCAAATGCCAAGGGTGGGTGCGCCTTCATAACCGTTCTGTGCTCGTCGAGCTAATTTCGCGGCCTGATTCCGTTTAGAATAATGCTCAGTACCGCTTGTGCTGTCTGTTCCTTAAAGCCTGGGCGGCCGACCTGACTGCCCATGATCGCGCGAACCTGCACGTCGAAATCCGCATAGTGCTGCGTGGTTGCCCATATCATGAAGATGAGGTGATAGGGATCGACTGGCGCGAGTTTGCCTTCGCCCACCCAGCGACGGATCACACCGGCTTTCTCGTCAACCAGCGGTTTCAGATACTTGGTGAGAAAATCGCTGATGGCCGGTGCGCCGTGCAGAACCTCATTGGCAAACAACCGCGACGCTTCCGGATGGGTCTCGGACATGTTGATCTTCAGGGTGATGTATTTGCGCAATTGCTCGATCGGATCGCCCTCCGCATCGATCTCGGCAAGCGGGGCCAGCCATTCCGTCAATGTCTCTTCGAGCAGCGTGACATAGATGTTCTGCTTGCGCGGGAAATAATAGAGCAGGTTCGGCTTCGACATGCCGGCTCGCTCGGCGATCTGGTCGATCGTTGTGCCGCGGAAGCCATACGTCGAGAAGACGTCGAGTGCCGCGTCGAGGATGAGGCGGCGGTTGATTTCCTGAATCCGCGTCGTCTTTTCCGGCGCTTCCTTCAGTTTTTTGCTCTCCGCCCTCGCCATGCTTAGCGTCCCTTTATTATTTGTCCGGACGGGCCTTTTCGTCGCATCCTGGAACTGCTCTAAAGACTTATAAAGCGCTTGACCGTCTTCCTATGCTCTTCTAGCCTGCATTTTGACCAAGTAGTCAAGTTTTTGATTGTGCTGCAAGTTCAATCATTCGGGAACACAAAACAAGCGGTAACATCCGCTCTTCGGAGGCTTCACAATGTCTAAAGCGGCATACGGGACCAATAACCTTGACGCGTTCTGGATGCCATTTACGGCAAACCGCCAGTTCAAGGAAAATCCTCGACTTCTGGTTAGTGCCAAGGATATGCACTATAAATCCCATGACGGCCGCGAGGTGCTCGACGGCACTGCTGGCCTCTGGTGCTGCAATGCCGGTCATGGCCGGCCGAAGATTGTCGAGGCCGTGCAGAAGCAGGTCGCCGAGCTTGATTATGCTCCTGCGTTTCAGATGGGCCACCCCAAGGCATTTGAGCTCGCCGCCCGCCTCGCTGCAATGCTGCCATCGCCGCTCGATCATGTGTTCTTCACCAATTCCGGCTCGGAGTCGGTCGATACGGCGTTGAAGATTGCGCTGGCATACCATCGCGCCAAGGGCAATGGCACCAAGGTCAAGCTGATCGGCCGCGAGCGCGGTTATCATGGCGTCGGCTTCGGCGGCATTTCAGTTGGCGGCATTTCCGGCAATCGCAAAGCGTTCGGCAATGCCCTCGGCGGCATCGATCATATCCGCCACACCCACGATTTGGCGCGCAATGCCTATACGCGCGGCGAACCGGAATATGGCGCCGAGTTTGCCGATGACCTGGAAAAGGTGGTCGCGCTGCACGACGCTTCCAACATCGCGGCGGTTATTGTTGAGCCGGTAGCCGGATCGACCGGTGTCCTCATCCCGCCGAAGGGCTATTTGAAGCGCCTGCGCGAGATCTGCACCAAGCACGATATCCTGTTGATTTTCGATGAAGTCATCACCGGATTTGGCCGTCTCGGTACGCCGTTTGCGGTCGATTATTTTGGGGTCGTTCCAGATCTTGTCACCACGGCAAAAGGCATCACCAGCGGCGTCATCCCGATGGGCGCGGTATTCGCATCGAAGCAGATTTACGAAACCTTCATGACCGGCGCGGAAAACATGATCGAGCTTTTCCACGGCTATACCTATTCCGGCCATCCCGTCGCCTGTGCGGCGGCGCTGGCAACGCTCGACACATATGAAGAAGAAGGCCTTCTGACCCGCGCCTCCGAGCTGTCAAGTTACTGGGAGGATGCGCTGCATGCGCTGAAGGGCTTGCCGCATGTCATCGACATCCGAAACCTCGGACTGATCGGCGCCATCGAGCTTGAGCCGATCGAAGGTGCTCCAACGAAGCGGGCTTTCCAGGCGTTCCTCAAGGCTTATGAAAAGGGCGTGCTGATTCGCACCACTGGCGATATTATCGCGCTTTCCCCGCCGCTGATCATCAGCAAGGGGCAGATCGAGCACCTCTTCGACACGCTGGCCGACGTTTTGAAAAATCTCGATTGAGGACTCTGAACATGGCGTTGACAGGAAATCTCCGTATCAACGGCGACCGTCTTTGGGACAGCCTGATGGAGATGGCCAAGATCGGACCGGGCTTGCGCGGTGGAAATAACCGCCAGACCTTGACGGATGAAGACGGCGAAGGCCGCCGCCTGTTCCAGTCCTGGTGCGAGAAGGCAGGCCTTTCCATGGGCGTCGATACCATGGGCAGCATGTTCTTTACCCGCGAGGGGACCGATCCCGATGCGCTGCCGGTCTATGTCGGCAGTCACCTTGATACCCAGCCGACGGGCGGAAAGTATGACGGCGTGCTTGGTGTGCTTGGCGGGCTCGAACTGATCCGCACGCTCAACGATCTCAATATCAAGACCAAGCATCCGATAGTCGTCGTCAACTGGACCAATGAGGAGGGCACGCGTTTTGCTCCGGCCATGCTGGCTTCGGGTGTCTTCGCGGGTATTCATGACCAGGAGTGGGCGTACAATCGCGAAGATGCCAAGGGCAAGAAGTTCGGTGACGAGCTTGAGCGTATCGGCTGGAAGGGCGATGAAAAGGTAGGTGCGCGCAAGATGCACGCGCTGTTCGAACTGCATATCGAGCAAGGCCCGATCCTCGAAGCCGAGGGCAAGGATATCGGCGTGGTCACCCACGGGCAGGGACTGTGGTGGCTGCAGATCACACTGACTGGCAAGGAAAGCCATACGGGCTCGACGCCGATGCCGATGCGCAAGAACGCCGGGCTTGGTATGGCCCGTATCACCGAACTCGTCCACGCTGTCGCGATGGCCCATCAGCCGAGTGCCGTCGGCGCAATCGGCCATGTCGATGTCTATCCGAACTCCCGCAATGTCATTCCCGGCAGGGTGGTTTTCACGGTTGATATACGCTCTCCTGATCTTTCGACTCTGACCGCCATGAAGAAGGAGATTGAGGATAAGGCGCCGAAAATCGCCAAGGAGCTCGGTCTGGAGATACTGATCGAAGAGGCCGGTCATTTCGATCCGGTGACCTTCGATGAAGGTTGCGTGACCGCGGTACGCAATGCTGCAGAGCGGCTTGGTTACAGCCACCGCAATATCGTCTCCGGCGCGGGGCACGATGCCTGCTGGATCAACCGTGTCGCTCCGACGTCGATGGTGATGTGTCCGTGTGTAGATGGACTCAGCCACAATGAGGACGAAGATATTTCAAAGGAATGGGCTGCTGCCGGCACCGATGTCCTCTTGCATGCGGTTCTGGAGAAGGCGGAGATCCAAGCCTGACCGATAGCCCAAACAGACAGCGACATGTTCGAAAAAGACCAAAAAGGGGAACGGACACATGGCTACGAAAGTGATCAAGGGCGGTACGATCATTGCCGCCGACCGCACGTACAAAGCGGATGTGCTGATCGACGGTGAGATCATCGCTGCCATTGGAGCGGATCTTTCCGGCGACGAGATTATCGATGCGACGGGCTGCTACCTGATGCCGGGCGGCATCGATCCGCATACCCATCTCGAAATGCCCTTCATGGGAACGCACTCCACCGACGATTTCGATACAGGCACTGCAGCGGCTCTGGCGGGCGGAACAACGATGGTTGTCGATTTCGTTCTTCCGGGGTCAGATGGTTTGCTGGTCGCCTTGCAAGACTGGTTCCAGAAAGCGGGCAAGGCACGCACTGACTATTCTTTCCACATGGCCATAACCAGCTGGAACAAGCAGGTTTTCGACGAGATGCCGAAAGTGGTCGAGCGCGGCATCAACACCTTCAAGCACTTCATGGCCTACAAGGGTGCGCTGATGGTGGACGATGACGAGATGTTCGCCTCGTTCCTGCGCTGTGGCGAGATCGGTGCCATGCCGCTCGTTCATGCCGAGAATGGCGACGTCGTCGCCCACCTGCAGCAGAAGCTGCTGGCAGAAGGCAACAACGGACCGGAGGCGCACGCTTATTCGCGCCCGCCGGAAGTCGAGGGCGAGGCTGCCAACCGCGCGATCATGATCGCTGATCAAGCGGGAGTGCCGCTCTACATCGTGCATGTATCCTGCGAGCAATCGCATGAAGCCATTCGCCGCGCCCGTGCCAAGGGGATGCGCGTCTACGGCGAGCCGCTGATTCAGCATCTGGTTCTGGACGAGAACGAGTACAAACACCAAGACTGGGATTATGCCGCGCGTCGCGTCATGTCACCGCCGTTCCGGGACAAGATCAATCAGAACGGTTTATGGGCTGGCCTGGCTTCCGGCAGCCTGCAGGTCGTCGCCACGGACCACTGCGCTTTCACGACCGAGCAGAAGCGCTTCGGTGTCGGCGATTTCACCAAGATTCCCAACGGAACGGGCGGGCTCGAAGACCGCATGCCCGTGCTGTGGACGAAAGGCGTGCTTACGGGGCGGCTGACGCCGAACGAGTTTGTTGCTGCAACATCGACGAATATTGCGCAAATACTCAACATCTATCCCCGCAAGGGCGCGATCCTCCCGGGCTCGGATGCGGACATTGTCATATGGGATCCCAAAGCAAAAAAGGTCATCTCGGCAAAGACGCAGAAATCAGCCATTGATTATAATGTCTTCGAAGGCATTGAAGTTACCGGCCTCCCGCGCATGACACTTTCGCGCGGAAACATCGCCTACAAGGACGGCGAAGTACTGGCGCCGACTGGCAGCGGACGTTTCGTTGAACGAGAAGCTAACCCATCTCAAAACCGCGCACTTTCCACTTGGAAGGAATTGACGGCTCCGCGTAAAGTGGAGCGCGATCCGAAAAACATTCCGGCAGGTGTATAGACCCATGTCCGTTGTCACGCTCCGACCCAAGGCGAAGCCAATGCCACAAGCGGCCAAAAACGTGATCGACGTCAAAGATCTTTCACTGGTTTTCGAAACCAATGATGGGCCGGTCAACGCCTTGTCGAATATCAATCTCTCTGTTGATGGCGGTGAATTTGTTTCATTCATCGGCCCGTCCGGCTGCGGCAAGACCACTCTGCTGCGTGTGATCGCCGATCTGGAGCAGCCGACATCCGGCTCGATTTCCGTCAACGGCATGACGCCTTCCGAGGCACGGCAGAAGCGCGCATACGGCTATGTATTCCAGGCGGCAGCGCTTTACCCGTGGCGGACGATCGCCGGCAATATTTCCTTGCCGCTTGAGGTAATGGGCATTCCCAAGGCGGAGCGGAAGGACAGTATCGCCAGGAATCTGGAACTGGTCAATCTTTCAGGCTTTGAGAAGAAGTTTCCATGGCAATTGTCTGGCGGCATGCAGCAGCGTGCCTCCATCGCTCGCGCGCTCTCGTTTGATCCTCACCTGCTTCTGATGGACGAGCCCTTTGGAGCGCTGGATGAGATCGTCCGCGATCATCTCAACGAGGAGTTGTTGAAGCTTTGGGCGAAGACGCAGAAGACCGTGGTCTTCGTTACGCACTCCATTCCTGAGGCTGTATTCCTGTCCACGAAGATCGTTGTAATGAGCCCGCGTCCAGGACGCATTCACGAGGTTATCGACTGCAATCTCGGCTCGGAACGTACGCTCGACATTCGTGAATCGCCAGAGTTCCTCGAAATTGCCCATCGCGTTCGCGAAGGTCTGCGCCACGGCCATTCCTACGACCAGGCGCATCTATGACGCGACAGCGAGGCACATGATGATCATTCGTGCCGCCAAACTGCGCGACATGTCCGAATGCGCGGAAATCGTCAACGCGTGGATCGATGCGACGAAATGGATGCCGCGCGTTCACCCGAAGGAAGATGTCGCAGAGTTTTATCGCGATACTGTCTTCTCGAGGTTCCAGGTCTTTGTGGCCGAGAATGACAATCACGTTGCTGGAATGGTTGCGCTGGCCCCGGACAACACTGTCAGTGCGCTCTATGTACGCGCAAGCGAACGTCGTACAGGCGTCGGTAAAGCGCTCCTCGATCATGCGAAGAAAGAGGCTGGCGGTCCGGTTGAACTATGGGCATTCGTCGCAAACCGCGATGCTCAGGCCTTCTATGAGCGCGAGGGGTTCAAGGAAATACGCCGTACCGAGGGCGATAACGAGGAGAAACTCCCCGACATCCTCTATCGTTGGCAGCCGGTCGGCCCGGAGACGACGCCATGAACTTCGTCCGCAACAGCGTCCTACCAGTGGGAACAGTGCTGATTGGCATTCTCGCAGTGTGGTATGCATTCACTGTCATTCTCAATGCACCTTTCGAACGCGATCAGGCAGCGCGAGCAAACACGACGATTTCGACTGGTCAGCTGATCGAGAACACCATGGCGCAGGAACGTCCGGTCCTGCCGGCGCCGCATCAGGTGGCGGCGGAAATCCGCAAGACTGTCTTCGACATCAGCCCCACATCCAAGCGCAGCCTCGTCTACCATGGCTGGGTGACGCTTTCATCGACGCTGCTTGGCTTTGGCCTAGGAACGCTTCTCGGGATTCTTCTCGCGATTGCCATTGTCCATTCGCGCACGCTCGACAAAAGCCTGATGCCGTGGATCATCACGTCACAAACCGTGCCGATTCTCGCAATCGCGCCGATGATCATCGTTGTGCTCAACGCAGTAAACATTACCGGACTACTGCCCAAGGCGATGATCTCCACGTACCTGTCATTCTTTCCGGTTGCCGTCGGCATGGTTAAGGGCCTGCGGTCGCCCGAGATCATGTATCTCGATCTGATGCGCACCTATAATGCATCAAAAGCTCAGGTGTTCTGGAAGCTGCGCTGGCCGGCCTCGATGCCATATCTATTCACGTCGATGAAGATCGCTGTTGCCATCAGCCTCGTCGGCGCCATTGTCGGGGAATTGCCGACTGGCGCAGTGGCTGGCATTGGCGCGCGTTTGCTTGCTGGGTCCTACTACGGCCAGACTGTCCAGATCTGGGCGGCGCTGATTGTGGCGGCACTGATGGCGGCGGTTCTCGTCAGCCTGATCGGCCTGATCGCTACATTCGTCAACCGGCGCATGGGTGCGCGGGCATGAAGCGTTCGCCGCTCGCGATTGTCGCTTTCCTGCTGGCAGCAGCGTCGCTGGTGCTGCCGACGGGCGCCGACGCCCCCGGATTCTTTTTCTTTGCAACGCCTGCCTTGTTGTTCGCGGCATCCGCCTTGGCGCTTTTCGCTTCTGCTTCGAACAGCTCGCTGATCGCCCTGCTAATACTGGTTCACTTGGCGGCGATCTTTCTGATCGGCTTGCTTGGCTCCTTTGCGATGGCGGCTCCCGCGATGGGCTATTGGTGTATGGTGGTCGCCGCCTGGTTGTTGGCGTGGCTCGCCGTACAAAGGCTGGCTGCGCTCCGACCGAAATCCGTCGGTCTGCAACGAATGGTCAACCTCGCTCTGCCGGTTTTGTTCGGCGCGTGGTTGCTCATCCTCTGGGAGATCGTCGTTCGGGGCTTTGGCGTGCCGGCAATCCTGCTGCCACCGCCTTCCATGATTGCAGCGCGGATCGCCGGATCGGTGCCAACTCTCTGGGCAGACTTCCAGCAAACTTTCTTGAAGGCTGCCATCGCCGGCTATGTGATCGGTTGCGGATCCGGTTTTCTCGCGGCCATTGTCGTCGACCGCGTGCCCTTCCTGCGCAAGGGTCTGTTGCCGGTCGGCAATCTCGTGGCGGCGCTTCCCGTCGTTGGCATAGCGCCGATCATGGTCATGTGGTTCGGATCGTACTGGCAATCGAAGGCGGCTGTGGTCGTCATCATGACGTTTTTCCCGATGCTGGTGAACACCGTCGCAGGTCTTGCCGCGTCCGGTGCCATGGAGCGCGATCTCATGCGTACCTATGGTTCGAGCTACACGCAGACCTTGTTCAAGCTACGCCTGCCTGCAGCCATGCCGTTCATCTTCAATGCCCTGAAGATCAATTCGACGCTGGCGTTGATAGGTGCGATCGTCGCCGAATTCTTCGGCTCGCCTATCGTCGGCATGGGATTTCGCATCTCGGCGGAAGTTGGCCGTATGAACGTCGATATGGTCTGGGCCGAAATATTTGTTGCAGCCCTCGCGGGGTCGCTATCCTATGGGCTGATCACACTCATCGAAAGGGTCGTCACCTTCTGGCATCCTTCCTATCGAACCTAAAAAACAAGAACAGAGGAGAACTAAAGCATGAAAAACAAAATCGCATTTTCGCTGGGGCTGGCCGCCATGACTTTGATGGCCGGTTCGGCGCTTGCCGCGGACAAGCTGGTACTCCAGCTGAAATGGGTCACGCAGGGCCAGTTTGCCGGCTATTACGTGGCAAAGGACAAGGGCTTCTACGAGGAAGCCGGGCTGGATGTGGAGATCAAGCCGGGCGGCCCCGACGTTGCTCCGCCACAGGTGATTGCAGGCGGTGGCGCTGATGTTGTGGTTGACTGGATGCCTTCGGCGTTGGCGACACGCGAAAAGGGCTTGCCGCTCGTCAACATCGCGCAGCCGTTCAAACGTTCGGGCATGATGCTGACCTGCCGCAAGGAGACCGGCATCACCAAGCCGGAAGACTTCAAAGGCAAGACGCTCGGCGTGTGGTTCGGTGGCAATGAATATCCATTTCTGTCGTGGATGAACCACCTTGGCCTCAAGACCGATGGCGGACCAGACGGCGTGACGGTTCTGAAGCAGGGCTTCAATGTCGATCCGCTGATCCAAAAGCAGGCCGATTGCATTTCCACCATGACCTACAATGAATATTGGCAGGTGATCGACGCCGGGATCCCGGCGGATCAGCTTGTGACGTTCAAGTATGAGGACGAGAAGGTCGCGACGCTGGAGGATGGTCTCTACGTCCTGCAGAAGAGCCTGGACGATCCGAAAATGGTCGAAAAGCTCGCGAAGTTCGTCAAGGCTTCGATGAAAGGCTGGGACTACGCACGCGCCAATCCGGACGAAGCCGCGACCATTGTGCTCGACAATGACGCCAGTGGCGCCCAGACGGAAAAGCACCAGAAACGCATGGTCGCCGAGATCAACAAGCTGACGGAAGGTTCCGACGGCGTGCTCGATGTAGCGGCGGCGGAGCGCACGGTCGAGACATTGCTCGGCGGTGGTTCTGATCCGGTCATCACCAAAAAGCCAGAAGGTGCCTGGACGACGAAAATCACGGATGCCGCGAAGTAAGTGGTGCGGTCTTATCTCCCCCACACAGGGGGAGATTGGGAACCCGTTTGACTATTCCCAATGATCCGGGATCTGCCGGACAGCGCCACGTGCGGCACTGGTCGCCATTGCACCATATGCCCGCAGTGCAGTGGTGATCTTGCGCTTGCGCTTTTCTTCCGGCTTCCACGCGGCCGTACCCTTGGCTTCCATATGGGCACGACGATCGGCAATGACAGCATCATCCACGGCTAGATGGATCTTGCGATTGGGGATATCAATATCGATGATATCACCCTCGTGAACGAGCGCGATCAGCCCGCCTTCGGCTGCTTCCGGCGAGACGTGACCGATGGAAAGGCCCGACGATCCGCCCGAAAAGCGCCCGTCCGTCACAAGGGCACAAGCCTTGCCCAAGCCTTTCGATTTCAGATAACTGGTGGGATAGAGCATTTCCTGCATTCCCGGTCCGCCACGCGGGCCCTCGTAGCGGATCAGCACGATATCGCCGGGTTTGACGCCGCCATTCAGGATACCGAGCACAGCGCTGTCCTGGCTCTCGAATATGCGGGCGGGGCCGGAAAACTTGAGGATTGAATCGTCCACGCCTGCCGTTTTGACGATACAGCCATCCTCGGCGAGGTTGCCATAAAGCACCGCGAGCCCGCCATCCTTCGAATAGGCGTGTTCCAAGTTGCGGATGACGCCCTTTTCACGGTCGAGATCGACATCGGCGAAGCGGCGCTCCTGGCTGAAGGCGACCTGCGTTGGCACACCGCCCGGCGCGGCCATGAAGAAATCATGAACGGATTTGTTCTTGCTGCGAACGACATCCCAGCGATCGAGTGCCGCACCGAGATTGGCCGCATGCACCGAGTAAACCGATGTGTCGAGCAGTCCGGCCCGGTCGAGTTCACCCAGAATGCCCATGACACCGCCGGCGTGATGGACGTCTTCCATGTGAACATTGGCTACCGCGGGCGCTACCTTGCAAAGAACCGGAACGCGGCGCGACAGGCGGTCGATATCCGCCATGGTGAAATCGATCTCGCCTTCATGCGCGGCAGCAAGCAGATGCAGAACCGTATTCGTTGACCCGCCCATGGCGATATCCAGCGTCATGGCGTTTTCGAATGCGGCAAACGATGCGATGGAGCGTGGCAGGGCAGTCTCGTCATCTTGTTCGTAATAGCGGCGAGCGAGATCCACAACGAGGTGCCCAGCCTCGACGAAGAGACGGCGCCGATCCGCATGGGTTGCCAGTGTCGAGCCGTTGCCCGGCAATGAAAGGCCAAGCGCCTCGGTCAGGCAATTCATCGAATTTGCCGTGAACATGCCGGAGCAGGAGCCGCAGGTCGGGCAGGCGGAGCGCTCGATTGCCTTGACCTCCTCATCGGAGATGCGGTCATCGGCAGCAGCAACCATGGCATCGACCAGATCGAGCTTCTTTTCCTTGTCATCCCAGATAACCTTGCCAGCTTCCATTGGTCCGCCGGAAACGAACACGACCGGGATATTCAGGCGCAGTGCCGCCATCAGCATTCCGGGGGTTATCTTGTCGCAATTGGAGATGCAGACCATCGCGTCGGCGCAGTGGGCATTGACCATATACTCGACGCTATCGGCGATGATCTCGCGGCTGGGGAGCGAATAGAGCATGCCGTCATGACCCATCGCGATACCATCATCGACAGCGATCGTATTGAATTCCTTGGCGACGCCGCCCGCACTTTCGATCTCGCGCGCGACGAGTTGGCCCAGATCTTTCAAATGAACATGGCCTGGAACGAACTGTGTGAAAGAGTTGACCACCGCAATAATCGGCTTGCCGAAATCCTCGTCCTTCATGCCGGTCGCGCGCCAGAGCCCGCGGGCTCCTGCCATATTACGGCCATGTGTGGTTGTGCGTGAACGATAGGGCGGCATCTGCGTAATTCCTGATGAAAAATTGCTGAGGAAGTATCTTTATAGAAAAACCACTTCCATGGCAAAAGAATGGAGGTTTGTTGCCCCGCAGGGCCGTTTTATTTCCAGTGATTACATAGGGAAGGTCGTGGGCGAATAAAACGGGACGTAATGTCTCGGTTCAGAACGCTGTAAAGGTCATTGTCGTCAACGATCGAGCGATGCCGGTAATGTCGAGCACATTGTCATTGATGAATTTGCCGATATCCTGATCCTCGGGAATATAGATCTTCATCAGAAGGTCGTAGTCGCCGCTGGTCGAATAAAGCTCCGAGACGATTTCGCGTTCGAAAAGCGCAGCAGCCACCTCGTAGGTTTTGCCGGGAAAGCATTGCAGCTGCAGGAAGACGGGTTTCATAAAATTTCACTCCGGAGGTCAAGTCTAATCTCCATAGCCTAATTTGCTTGCGCGCGCAGCGCAATTGCGCGTGAGGCAAACCCACGTCTCTGGATAGCTGTCATTACAAAGGCCTAACAAAAAGTGATTGCCGTGTCCGCCTCATACACGGCCCTTTTGTGGCTGTACTGCCACAAGCCAAGCTCTGCGGAACCTCGCACAACCTAATGCGGGTTGGCCTGCCTATTCCCCCATGTTATCGTTTTCTTAAGCTCGGGAGGCGAATTTTATCGATCGCAGGTAAGGTTTTTCCGTATCCGCGGCGTATGTGTGTGTCTGAGTTGGGGATTTTACTGGTTGATGGACTTCAAGCGCCCACAGGCCAGTTTGTTTGGTGCAGCCCTTTTGGCCTGTACGGCGCTCGTTTCGCCCGCCCATGCATTCGACCTTTTTGGTATTCATCTTTGGGGTGCCAAGAAAGATGCCGATGCCGATGCGGTGATCGCTGATCCACACAAATACACCGTTGAAATATCTTCAGACGAAGACAAGGACACCAAAAAGCTGGTCGAAGGGGCTTCCAGCCTCATCGCAGACGAGGACAAGCCTGCTTCGGGGGCGGCTGGATTGCTCGCCAAGGCGCGGGGTGATTATCGCCGGATTCTCGGTGCGCTGTATGCAGAGGGCCGCTATGGCGGCACGATCAGCATCAAGGTCGATGGGCGTGAAGCCAGCGATATTCCTCCCGACGCTGATCTGGCCAACCCGGCACCCGTGGTGATTTCCGTCGATCCCGGACCGCAGTTCCTGTTCGCTACTGCCCGTGTCGAGAACATGGCCCCGCCCACACTCGACCGGAAGGACATGGTTGACCGGCCGGAAAAGCAAGGATTTGCGCCCGGCGATATCGCGAGGTCAACGGCGATCGTCAAGGCGGAACGGCTTGCCGTAGATGCGTGGCGCGAGCAGGGCCACCCGAAAGCGAAGATCGTATCGCGCAACGTGCTAGCGGATCACGACAACAACAAGGTCGACGCAACGATCGACGTCGATCCGGACCGTCGCGCGGCCTTTGGTCCCGTTAGGGTGACTGGCACCGAGCGCATGGATCCCGAGTTCGTCGCCTTCATCACTGGTCTGCAACCGGGTGTCGAGTACGACCCAGACGAAATCGAGCGGGCAAAGAAGCGCCTATCGCGCCTCGAAGTGTTCCGTTCGGCCCGCATCGAAGAAGCTGACGCGATTACTGATAACGGTTTGTTGCCGATCACGGTCGCCGTCCAGGAACAAAAGCTGCGGCGCTTCGGTCTCGGCGGATCATATTCGACGCTGGACGGTGCAGGTCTGGATGCTTATTGGCTTCACCGCAACCTGTTCGGACGTGCCGAACGCCTGCGGTTTGATGCCAAGATCGGTGGCATTGGCGCACAATCCTATAGTCCCGAGGATTATAACTACACGCTCGGCGTGACCTTCACCAAACCCGGTGTCTATACGCCCGATACGGATTTCTTTTCGTCCCTGATTGGCAGGCGGGAAGTCTTGGATGCCTATACCCAGACTTCGATCACAGCCGAAGCAGGTTTCACGCAGATTTTCTCGGATGAACTGACCGGCAAGATTAGCGCGATTGTCTCCAAGTCACGCTTCGACGATGATTTCTTCGGCAAGCGGGATTTCTTGACTGCCGGCCTCCTCGGCGGTCTTACCTATGACAGTCGCGACAGCAAGGTCGATCCTTCACGAGGCTATTTCCTTGAGGGACTGATTTCGCCATTCTATGAATTCGAGTACGGCAATTTCGCTACCAAATTCACTGCCGAAGGCCGCACCTATTACAGTTTCGATGCCGACAACCGCTTTATTCTTGCTGGACGCCTGAAACTTGGCTCCATCGTTGGCGCCGAGGTTTCTGAATTGCCGCCGGACCAGCTATTCTTTGCCGGTGGTGGTGGCTCGATCCGCGGCTATGCCTATCGCAATGTCGGCGTCAACGTGACCCGTGATGGCGAGACATTTGTCATTGGCGGTCGCTCGCTGGTCGAAAGCTCGGTCGAAGCGCGCATCCGCATGACCGATACGATCGGCGTCGTTGGCTTTGTTGATGCCGGCTATGTCGGCGAAGAGTCGTTTCCTGATTTCGCCGATCGGATGCGGCTCGGCGTTGGCGCTGGTCTGCGCTATAATACCGGCCTCGGTCCAATACGACTCGATTTCGCTGTGCCGCTCGATCGAACGAGCGACGATCCCGATTTTGCTTTCTACGTTGGCATAGGACAGGCGTTTTGACCCGGATTATCGCAGCTCTCTTTCTCCTGCTCTTTATGAGCCCTATCCTCGCGCCAGATGCGCAGGCTCAGGACTCTGCAAGCGCCGAAGCTGAGAAATCATATTTTCTGAGCTTCGTACAGAATCAGCTGTCCACGCCTAACCGGCAGATCGTCATTTCCGGTATTCAGGGTGTTCTCTCCTCCGAAGCCAGCATCGGCAGCATCACGGTTGCCGACCGCGATGGTATCTGGCTGAGGGTCACCAATGCCAGGATAGTCTGGAGCCGGCTTGCATTGCTGCGGGGCCGGCTGGATATCAATACGCTCGCTGCCGATCGTATCGATATCCTGCGCAAGCCGTTGCCGGACGAGAGCCTACCTTCTCCGGAGGCCACGGGTTTTAGCCTGCCGGAACTGCCGCTGGCGGTGATCCTGCAGCAGCTGAATATAGGGCGCATCGCTTTTGGCGATGGTGTTTTTGGTCTGAAGTCCGAAATTTCGCTTGCCGGCAATCTGACGCTCGAAAGCGGGTCGCTGGATTCGAACTTGCAAGTGCAACGCCTCGATGGACCGGGCGGCGAATTCCGAATCAAGGCTGCTTATGCCAATCAAAGTCAGCAGCTCGATCTCGACTTGACCTTGAATGAGCCGCAAAATGGCATCGTTGCCAATCTCCTCAACATCGAAGGCAAACCGCGAGTTGCTCTCGCACTGAAAGGCTCGGGCCCACTCAGCGATCTCCTGTTGCAACTGACGCTCGATGCGGCAGGCAAGCGGGTGCTCACCGGCGACACCAAACTCGACCGCCAGAGCGATGGGCTTGGTTTCAAGACCAATCTCAACGGTGAAATCGCGGCGCTGATCCCGCCGATTTTTCGGGATTTCTTCGGCAATGAAACGACACTGATTGTCAATGGCGTGATGCGCGACGCCGGCGGCGTGGGGCTGGACCGCCTGAACATCAAGAGCAATGCTCTGGTGCTCGATGCGAACGGCGAAACGACGAATGACGGCTTTCTGAAGCGCTTGAAGGTCGATGCGACAATCGCCGATCCGACCGGCAAGAAGGTAATTTTGCCTGTCAAAGGTGGGCAAACTACGGTCGACAAGGCCGTGCTGGCGGTAGGTTTTGGGACGAGCACCAACAATGATTGGTCGAGCACCGTCGAAGTGACCAACTTCACCACGGATAGCTTTGCCTCGAAATCCATCAATCTCGTCGCTAAAGGTCTCGCGGAGAACATCGACGATCCCAAGGCTCGCTCGCTCACCTATGATGTGACTGGCGAAGTCGCCGGCATCACGGCCACGCGCGCTGATATCGCCGAAGCCTTGGGGGAATTGATCCAGCTTAAGATCAACGGCGGCTGGAAAGCCGGAACGCCCGTCAATCTGAAGCAGGCATTGATTGCAGCAAACGGGTTCAGCACGGCTCTGGCCGGGACCATCGACAAGTTTGCCTACCGGGGCGACATTTTCGTCAAGGCTTCGAGCCTCGCGCCGTTTTCGGCCCTGGTGGGGCGCGATCTCGCCGGGGCGATCGACCTTAAAGCCAATGGCCTTGTCGAGGCGCTTACCGGGGGCTTCGACCTCATGCTCGATGGCCATGCCACCGGCATGACACTCGGCATCGATGCGGCAGACAAGGTGCTGGCGGGTGAAACGCGGATCACTGGCGGTGTGGCGCGCGGCGAAGCCGGGCTGAGCGCGAAGAACTTCCGGGTCGAAAATCCGCAAACGTTGGTAACGGCCAACGGAACTTTCGCGACGGGTGCCGCGAACTTCGATTTCGGCCTCGACCTCACCGATCTAGCGCTCTTGTCGGAAAAAGCAGGTGGCGAACTCAAGGTCAAAGGCAGCGCGCGCGGCCAGGACAATATCATCGCCCTCGCTTTTAATGCCGGGGTCCCTGAAGGAACGCTTTCCGGTCGCAAGCTGACGCAGGGCGATCTGACCTTCAACGGCACGCTCTACAAGGACATCGTCGATGGCAAGGTCTCGGGTCTTGCCTTCCTCGATGGTATTCGCGCCGACCTTGCAACGGAAATCGCGCTGCGCCAAGACGAAAAGCGGCTGACCAATATCTCCTTCATCGCAGGCGGCACTCGGCTGCGCGGTGATGTTGCGCAGTCGAAACAAGGCCTCTACAACGGCAACCTGACACTTGCCTCCAGCGATGTCTCGACAGCTGCAGCGCTGTTTCTTGTCGAGGCGACCGGCAAGGCCGATGCCACCATCGCCCTCTCGCATGACGACGAGAAACAGAACGTCGATATCAAGGGTCAGATCGACAATCTCAAGGCCAATGATATCATCGTCGGCAAGGCAGCGATCGCATTGGCTGCCCAGGACATTTTCAAGGTTCCCTCGGCGAACGGCAGTGTAACTGCATCGGATGTTTCGGCCTCGGGCATCGTCGTCAACAATCTTGATGCACAGGCAACTCAGGATGGCAAAACCACCAATTTCAAGCTGAACGCCGGCTTGAACAATGGCGCAAGGACGTCACTTCAGGGCGCCTTGCAGCCGACGGACAAGGGCTATCTTCTGTCGCTGGCCAACGCCGAGCTTACCCGCGGCGCGCTCGCTGCGCGGCTGGTGCAGCCCGCCGCCATCAATGTTGCCGGCAGTAATGTGTCCTTTGGCGATATCGTGCTCGACGTTGGGCAGGGCAGGGTTACAGTCGGCGGCGAAGTGGCGGAAACGCTCAACCTTGCAGTCGCGATTCAAAGATTGCCGCTCGATATCGCCAATACTATTAAACCCGACCTTGGACTTGGCGGCGAGATCAATGGCACAGCGAAGATCGGGGGCACCAAGCAAAGGCCTGACGTGAATTTTGACATGCAGGCCCGCGGCATCACCGCCGCAGCACTTAAAAAAGCCGGACTCGACGCGCTCAATCTTGATGCCAAGGGCACGTCGACCACGGACCAGCTCAATGTCGATGCGCACCTGACCGGGGCGGGCGGGCTGGATGCTTCGGCAAGGGGCTCTGTACCGCTGGCACAAGGACAACTCGGCGTTGATTTCGATCTGAAGAGCTTCCCGTTGACGGCCCTGAATGGCGTCGTCAAAAACCAGAATCTTGCTGGGGTTATCTCCGGCAGGAGCCGGGTCACCGGTACGTTGCAAAGACCCAATGCCGAGTTTGACCTGAAAGGCGCCGGACTTTCGGCCAGGCCGTTGCAGGAGGCGGGGTTGAGCCCGTTGCAGCTTGCGGCAGCCGGCCGTTTTGCCAACAATACGCTGACGCTTTCCTCGGCCAAAGTCGATGGCCCACAAGGGTTTACGGTTTCGGCAAGTGGCAATGTTCCGGTGTCCGGGTCCGGCCTCGGCATCAACGTCACGGGCAATATTCCCTTGTCGTTGGCCAACCGCTTCCTTGCGGATCGAGGCACTCAGGCCAGAGGAAACATCGACCTGACGGCTTCGATCTCCGGCAGCTTCGCGCAGCCGCAGATCAGAGGCATGTTCTCCGCGAATGGTGCCGAGGTTGTAGATCCGGAGGCCAATATCCGCTTGCAGCGCATCACCCTACTCGGCAGCATGGAGGGAACCACGGTCACCATCCGTACGTTCAATGCGAGCCTGTCGACCGGCGGCACCATCAGCGCAACCGGGACGATTTCGACCGATGCGGCCGCCAACTTTCCTGCCAACATCGATATCAAGCTGGACAGGGCGCGCTATGTGGATGGCACTCTGGTTGCGGCAACAGTGACCGGTGCACTCGCGGTCAAGGGGCCTCTCACTCGGGATCCTGTTATCTCCGGCAACATCAATATCGACCGGGCGGAAATTACCGTGCCCGAAAGCTTTGGCGGCTCTTCTGCCGTTATCGATGTCAAGCACAAGGATCCGTCAAAGGCGGTTGAGCAGACGTTGAAACGCGCCAAGGCCGACCAGCCACAGGTGGCAACGCCAACAGCACGTCCAAGCGTCGTGCGGCTCGATATAAACGTCACCGCGCCCAACAAGATTTTCATTCGCGGTCGTGGTCTCGATGCGGAAATCGGCGGTTCCGTGCGGATCACCGGTCCGGCGACGAACGTCCAGCCGGTCGGTGCATTCGATCTCATTCGCGGCCGCCTTGGAATTCTTGGCCAGCGCATCACTTTCACCGAAGGCCAGGTCACACTGGTCGGCGATCTCGATCCGGAAATCAATTTCGTTGCCAGTACGCAGGGCTCTGACATCACCGTGAACGTCATGGTGAGAGGCCGTGTGTCGGACTTGCAGATCACTTTCTCGTCACAGCCCGAATTGCCGCAGGACGAGGTCATGGCCCGGCTGATCTTCAACCGCTCCATCAGCGAATTGTCCGCATTCCAGGTTGCGCGGCTCGCTGCGGCGGCAGCAGAACTTGCCGGTGGTTCGAACTCGTCGTTGCTGAACAGTCTGCGCAAGAACACCGGGCTCGATGACCTTGATGTCGTTACTGACAGTAAGGGCAACGCCGGCGTGCGCGCCGGCCGCTATATCCGTGACAATGTCTATCTGGGCGTCGAGGCCGGCGCAGCGGGTTCCACCAAGGGCACCATCAATCTCGATATTACGCCGAACCTCAAAGCCAAGGGCTCAGTAGGAGCCGATGGCGATTCCGGCGCAGGATTGTTCTTCGAAAAGGACTACTAGCCTGTACTATCCCCCCGTCCGACCAATGGTCGGATGAGGGGGTAGCTTGCTACTGTCAATTATCCTTGCACTACGTCCTGGCGCTGCTCGCCAAGTCCCTCGATACCGAGCGTGATGACGTCGCCTTCCTTGAGGAACACATTGGGCTTTTGCCCGAGGCCGACGCCGGGAGGCGTGCCTGTCGAGATGATATCGCCGGGATGCAGGCTCATGAATTGCGAAAGGTACGACACGAGATACTTGACGCCATAGACCATCGTTGCCGATGTACCGTTCTGGTAGCGGTGGCCATTGACATCGAGCCACATTTTCAGGTTCTGGGGATCTTCGATCTCATCCTTTGTTACCAGCCATGGGCCGGTCGGGCCAAACGTGTCGGCGCTCTTACCCTTGGTCCACTGGCCTTGGCGCTCTGCCTGAAACGCACGCTCCGATACGTCATTGATCAGGCAATAGCCGGCAACATGGTCCATCGCTTCATCTTCGCTGACATACTTTGCGTGCTTGCCGATGACAACGCCGAGTTCGACTTCCCAATCGGTCTTGAGTGAACCGCGCGGGATTTCAACGTTATCGTTAGGACCAACAATCGCCGAGGTCGCCTTCATGAAGATGATAGGCTCTGGTGGCACCGTTGCCCCCGTTTCGGCGGCATGGTCGGAATAGTTGAGGCCGATGCAGATAAATTTCCCGGTGTCGGCCACGCAGGGTCCATAGCGATCTACGCTGACAACCGGCAGGCTCGCCGGATCGATGGCCGCAAGTTTCTTCAGGCCCTCGGGTGAAATCGCATCGCCTGCGATGTCTTTGACGTGGGCGGAGAGATCACGCACCTTGCCGTCCTTGTCGACAAGGCCGGGCTTTTCCTGACCAACAGGACCATAGCGCAAGAGTTTCATGGGATAACCTTTCTAGCTGGGAGAATCAGTATGTGGCACGGCCACCGGAAATATCGAAGACGGCACCGGTCGTGAACGAGCATTCCTCGCTGGCGATCCATGTGATCAGCGATGCCAGCTCTTCGACCTTGCCGAAGCGCTGCATGGGAATTTTCGAGAGCATATAGTCGATGAATTCGGGCTTTAGCTGCTCGAGGATGGGTGTATCCACCGTGGCAGGGGTAATCGCATTGACGGTGATGCCATCGCTGACGAGCTCCTTGCCGAGCGATTTTGTCAGGCCGATTACCGCCGCTTTCGATGCGCTATAGGCCGAGGCGTTGGGGTTACCTTCCTTGCCTGCGATGGAAGCGACATTGACGATCCGGCCGTACCCGTTCTTCTGCATTATAGGCACGACAAAGCGGTTGCAGAAGAAAAGCCCGTGGATGTTGATGTCGAAGACGCGCTTCCACTGATCGATCGGATAATCGGCAACTTTGGCGTTCGGGCCGGTGATTCCGGCAGAGCAGACCAGAATGTCGATCTTGCCGTGTTTCTCGGCTGTTTCCTTTGCAGCCTTCTCGACTTGATCCGGATCCGAGACGTCAAGCGTTACACCGTGCGTTGACGACGATCCAAGTGCGTCACGCGCCTCATCGATCTTGGCGGCATCGACATCCCAGAGCGAAACAGTGCCGCCCTCGGACACAATTCGCTCCGCCGTCCTGAAGCCGATGCCGGAAGCGCCACCGGTAATGACCGCGTGCCGCCCCTCATAGCGCCTGATCGAATTCACCATATTTCCTGCTCTCCAGGTCAGTGATTATCGCGGGGCAGACCTTTGGTCTGGGCGACGCGCTGATATTTCACGGCTGGCTTCAGCACCATGCCCTCATCGAGCTGGCCGACCATACTGCGCTGGATTTCCTGCCAAGGCGTCTGGCTTGCCGGATATTTGTAACCGCCTGCCGCGATCAGATCGTCCTTGCGCTTTTGCAACTCCTCGTCGTCGATCAGAATATTCGCCGTGCCCTTGTTGAGATCGATACGCAGATGATCGCCGGAGCGTACCAGCGCCAAGCCGCCATTCACTGCCGCTTCCGGTGAAGCATTGAGGATGGACGGCGAGCCGGACGTTCCCGACTGACGCCCGTCACCGAGGCAGGGCAGCGCATGGATCCCCTTCTTCAGAAGGTAAGCCGGAGGTTGCATGTTCACGACCTCCGCCGCGCCCGGATAACCGATCGGCCCGGTGCCACGCATGATCAGAATGCTGTTCTCGTTAAGAGCAAGCTTTGGATCATCAATGCGGTGGTGATAGTCCTCTGGCCCGTCGAATACTTCGGCAATGCCTTCGAACGCTTCCGGATCGTCCGGGTTGGACAGATAGCGCTCGCGGAACTCTTCGGAAATCACGCTGGTCTTCATGATGGCGCTATCGAAGAGGTTGCCCTTCAAATTGATAAACCCGGCCTTCTTTTTCAGCGGCGCATCGTAGGTCTTGATGACGTCCGTGTTGAGATTTTCGGCGTTTTCGCAGTTTGTGCCGATGCTCTGGCCATTGACGGTCAGTGCACCCGGATGTGGCAGCTTGCGGGCTTTCATCAACTCCGCAACAACGGCGGGCACGCCCCCCGCACGGTGGTAATCTTCGCCGAGATATTCGCCTGCCGGCTGTAGGTTGACCAGCAGCGGCACATCGTGGCCGATAGCCTGCCAGTCGTCATTGTCAAGTGGAATGTCGAGGTGGCGGGCGATGGCGTTCAGGTGGATTGGTGCATTTGTCGAACCGCCAATGGCCGAATTGATAACGATGGCGTTTTCGAATGCCGCGCGGGTCATGATATCCGAGGGCTTCAGATCTTCCCACACCATATCGACGATGCGCTTGCCGGTGTCATACGCGATCTGTCCGCGCTCACGGTAAGGCGCCGGTATCGCAGCGCCGCCGGGCAATTCCATGCCGAGCGCTTCAGCGAGTGAATTCATCGTGGTCGCCGTGCCCATCGTGTTGCAATAGCCAACCGAGGGAGCCGACGATGCGACGATGTCCATGAACTGGTCATAGTTGATTTCGCCCGATGTAAGTTTCTCGCGCGATTTCCAGACGATCGTGCCGGACCCGGTGCGTTCGCCGCGATGCCAGCCGTTCAGCATCGGTCCGACAGAAAGCGCGATCGCAGGGATATTGACGGTCGCCGCGCCCATCAGCATGGCCGGGGTGGTCTTGTCGCAGCCGATAGTCAGAACGACGCCGTCCAGCGGATAGCCGAACAGCACTTCAACGAGGCCTAGATAGGCAAGGTTGCGGTCAAGCGCAGCACCTGGGCGCTTGCCGGTTTCCTGGATCGGATGCACCGGAAACTCGAAAGGAATTCCGCCAGCCGCAATGATGCCATCACGCACACGCTTGGCCAGCTCGATATGATGGCGGTTACACGGCGACAGGTCGGAGCCGGTCTGCGCGATGCCGATTATCGGCTTGCCCGATTGCAGCTCGGCGCGGGTCAAGCCGTAGTTCAGGTAGCGCTCCAGATAGAGCGCCGTCATCCCCGGATTGTCAGGATTGTCAAACCACTCCTGCGAGCGAAGTTTTTTCGGGGTGTGGGAAGTCGTCATTGCAAGGAGCTCCTGGGTGTCCGCTATTCCTTGACCGCGCCGGTCATGGAAGAGACGTAATAGTCGACAAAGAATGAGTAGAGAATGACGACCGGCAGCGACCCGAAAAGTGCGCCTGCCATCAGTGAGCCCCACTCGAAAACATCACCTCGCACCAGTTCCGTCAGGACGCCAACCGGGACAGTCTTGTTTTCCGAGGATTGGATGAAGGTCAGTGCATAAATGAACTCATTCCACGACAAAGTGAAGGCAAAAATACCAGCCGAGATCAATCCCGGTACCGCCAGCGGCAATATGACCTTGACGAGGATCTGCCAACGCGACGCGCCATCCACCAGTGCGCTTTCCTCAAGCTCGAACGGGATCGAACGGAAGTAGCCCATCAGCAGCCAGGTGCAGAAGGGAATAAGGAAGGTCGGGTAGGTGAAGATCAGCGCGAGTTTCGTGTCATAGATGCCAAACTTGAAGACGATGACTGCGAGTGGAATAAACAGGATCGACGGCGGCACCAGATAGGCGAGGAAGATCAAAAGGCCGACTGGACGCGATCCGGAGAACCGCACTCGCTCGATAGCATAGGCCGCAAGAACGGAGGCCACCAGAGATAGCGCAGTGGCACACACCGCAACGACCAGTGTGTTCCATAGCCAGCCTGGGTAGGATGTCTCGAACAGCAGGTATTTGATGTGGTCGAGCGTCGGCTTCACGACCCAGAACGGACTGAAATTATTATAGTCCGTCAGCTGCGAGTTTGGTTTTACCGCCGTGATCGCCATCCAGTAGAACGGGAATATCAGCACGAAGACAAAGATGGCGAGCGGCAGGTACAGGACGACTATGCGCCGCGGCAGCCGATTGAGATAGCTCATGCCCTGCGCGTCGTCGGTGAGAATATGCGGGTTGGTCTGTTCGGTAATGCTCATGTTCGTTTCCCCCTCAATCCTGTCCACCCTGTTGCCATTTGCGGCGCTGCAGGCCGAAAAATGAGAACAGGATCGATGCAAGCAGGAACGGGATCATGGCAACGGCAATCGCCGCACCTTCGCCAAGTTGACCGCCGGGTATGCCGCGCTGGAACGAGAGTGTTGCCATCAGGTGGGTGGCGTTGACCGGCCCACCCTTGGTCAGGACGTAGATAAGCTGAAAGTCGGTGAAGGTGAACAGCACCGAGAACGTCATCACCACCGCAATGATCGGCGTCAGCATGGGCAGCGTGATGAAGCGGAAACGCTGCCACCCGGTCGCCCCATCAAGGGACGCTGCCTCGTGCAGCGATTGCGGGATGGTCTGAAGCCCGGCGAGCAGCGAAATCGCGACGAAGGGGATACCGCGCCAGACATTGGCCGCGATCACCGAAGCGCGCGCGTTGTTGGGATCGCCAAGGAAATTGATCGGGCTGTGGATCCAGCCGAGTTTCATCAATGACCAGGAAATGATCGAGAACTGCGCATCATAAATCCACCAGAATGCGAGGGCCGAAAGGACAGTCGGAACCACCCATGGCAGAAGAATAATGGCGCGGAAGAACGACTTGAACGGCAGATGTTCGTTGAGAATCAATGCCAGCCAGAGGCCGAGGCCGAATTTGAGGATCGAGGCGATGAGCGTGTAGAAAATCGTATTATACACCGCCATCCAAAAAACTGAATCGCGGGCGAGCGCCTCATAGTTTTCGAGCCCAATGAAAATACCTTCCCTGCCTATTGTCGTGTCGGTAAAGCCGAGCCAGACGCCGAGGCCGAGCGGATAAGTCAAGAAGCACAGGAGAAAGACGGCCGCCGGCAGCATGAAAAACAAGCCGACGGCGGTATTGCTCCGGGCGATATTTCCGAAGGCCAAGGGCTGCTTCGCAGTTGTCGTCATTGTCATCGGATATCTCCGGTTGCCGAATTAGCTTAGTGAGTTGGCTTCCGCTGCCTTTCGGGACAGCGGAAGCCAGTCTTGTTGCCTAGACCTTGTAGTAGCGGTTCGCCCGCTTCTCGGCCTGGGCGATGGCGTCTTCTGGCGTCATCTGGCCGGTAACGGCCGTGGCGTACATATCCACGAGCACGTAGTCGGCCATGGTTCCCGCCGAGGCTGCGCCAAGCGGGCCGGCATAGCCGTTCGGCCGAAGCGTTCCGGAAGCCTTGGCATAGGCGGCATGGATCGGATTAGCGGTCCACACCGGATTGGCGGCGAACTCCTTCAATGGCTGGCAGCAATAGGCGCTGGCACCCTCGATCCAGGCATTCATGTTATCGGCCTGATACATGAACTGCAGATAGGCTTTCGCGGCCTCCGGATATTTGGTGTGCTTGAAGATCGAAATCGTCGATGTCTGGTGCAGCTCGACCGATTGACCAACGGGCCCGATCGGCAGGTTGGTCGAGCGCATGTCGTCGGCGATCGCCTTCATCGCGGGATCCTTCACGGCCGCGTAGTAAACCGACACGCCATTGGCCGTCAGTGACACCTGACCGGCAAGGAATGCGCGATTGTTGTTGACGTCCTGCCAGCTCTCCGTACCTGGAATGAAGGTCTTGTAGAGCTCCTGCGCATATTTGACAGATGCCAGCGTCTCGGGGCTGTTGATTACCACCTTGCCGCCTTCATCCACCATCTTGCCGCCATGACTCCAGAGCAGCCAATGGGCATAGTTGTTGCCGTCGCCGACCGCCTTGCCGTGCGGGAAGCCCGCCGGGGTTCCCTTTGCCTGCATGGCCTTGCAAAGCTCGAGGAAACCAGCCGTATCTTTCGGGAATTCGCTGAAACCGGCAGCCTTCATGTGGCTATCGCGATAGACGACCGCGTTACCGATGGCACAGAGCGGCAATGCGATGAACTTGCCGTCGCGCTTGGCATAGCCTTCGAGGCCTGGATACCAGCCGCCGTGTGCCCCACCAAGATATTCGCCAAGCTCGGTCACGTCGACGAGCTTGTCCGGATATTGCTGCGGATCATCGAACCAGCTCATGACCATGTCCGGGCCGGAGCCGACATTGGCCGCAACGGCAGCCTTCGGGCGAACGTCTTCCCAGCTCTCCTTGTCGATGCGCACCTGAACGCCGGTGGCGTCGGTGAACTTCTTTGTGTTGGCGAGCCATGCGGCTTCTTCAGCCGGGACAAACGGCACCCAGCGCAGGAGGCGAAGGGTTGCGCCCTCTTCCGGTTTGTAGGCGGGCGCCGATTGCGCGAAGGCCGGCGTGAGACCGAACCGGTTCAGTCCAGCTGCTGCAACGAGCCCGGCAGATGCGCCGAGTAGGTGTCTTCTGTTGATGGTCATTGATGCTCCTCCATTTAACGACCGGATAAACTAGAAAGGCTTGTTCAAAATGCTCCCGCATTCCGGGCCTGGTTGCGGGGAATCGTATCCGGCATCTGCACCCCGACTGGCAGATGCCGTTTAGCTTTAGGCCAAGCGCTTGCCCGTCTCTGCATCGAACAGATATGTCGCCTCCGCGTGGATCGACAGGCCGACAGTTTCGCCGGGTTTCGCACTGATGCGCTGATGGAACACACCGGTAATGAGATCACCGCCAACACGCATGATCATCTGGGTTTCCGACCCGGTTGGCTCGATGACCACCACTTCGGCCGGGATACCGCCATTTGCAATTGTCATGTGTTCGGGGCGTAGACCATAGATCAGCGCGCGGCCCTTGGCGCTTTCCGGTGCCTTCACTACAGGCAGGACGATGCCCTTTTCCGTCGTAAATTTCTGCCCATCGTTCGGATCAAGCTTACCCTTGATCATGTTCATCGCCGGCGAGCCGATGAAGCTTGCCACGAAAAGATTGGCTGGCTGGTCATAAAGCTCGAGCGGTGCGCCGATCTGTTCGACCAGGCCGTCATGCATCACCACGATCTTGTCGGCCATGGTCATGGCTTCGATCTGGTCATGCGTGACATAGACGGTGGTTGTTTTCAGGCGCTGGTGCAATTCCTTGATTTCCGCGCGCATGGCGACGCGCAGCTTGGCATCGAGGTTGGATAGCGGCTCATCGAACAGGAAGACCTGCGGATCGCGCACGATGGCGCGGCCCATGGCAACGCGCTGGCGCTGACCGCCGGAGAGCTGGCGTGGAAAGCGGTCGAGCAGCGGCGAGAGTCCCAGGATCTCCGCTGCGGGCTTCACACGCTTGTCGACCTCCGACTTTGGCGCTCCCTTCAGCTTCAGGGAAAAGGCCATATTGTCGGCGACGGTCATATGCGGATAGAGCGCATAGTTCTGAAACACCATGGCAATATCACGCTCTTTCGGCGCGAGGTTGTTGACCACCTTTCCGCCGATCTTGATCTCGCCCGCAGAGATGTTCTCAAGCCCCGCCAGCATGCGCAGCAATGTGGACTTGCCGCAGCCGGAAGGCCCGACGAGAATGACGAATTCGCCGTCGGCGATCTCGATATCTACACCCTTGATAACCGGGTGTGTCCCGAATGATTTTCGTACATTGGCGAATTCAACCGATGCCATGCCTTCTCCTCCAAAATTCTGTGAGACAACGTTTTTCGAAAAATCGCTGTCGAAATATGTTTTAGCCGCGTCCGACGAGCGGCATCTTCGTCGCCATGATCGTCATCGTCAGCACATTGGCCTCCAACGGCAAGCTGGCCATATGCACTACCGCATCGCCGATATAATGCGCCGGTATGGTTGGCTCGCTGGCGGTTTCGCCATTGGCTTGTAACACGCCGGTTGCCATCTTCGATGTCATCTCGGTTGTGGCATTGCCGATATCGATCTGACCGCAGGCAATGTCGAATGGTCTGCCGTCCAGCGCTGTCGACTTGGTCAGGCCGGTAACGGCATGTTTCGTTGCCGTATAGGGCGCGGAATTCGGCCGCGGCGTCTGTGCCGAAATCGAGCCATTGTTGATGATGCGTCCACCACGTGGTGTTTGCGCTTTCATCAATTTCATTGCCTGTTGAGTACACAGGAAAACACCGGTGAGATTGGCGCCGACAATCGAATTCCAATGATCGAAGGTCAGTTCTTCCATCGGGATATTCGGAACATTGACCCCTGCATTGTTGATGAGCAGGTCGAGCCGCCCGAACCCGGATTTGATTGCTTCAAAAAGCGCCGCGACCGATTTCGGATCGCTGACATCCGCAGAAATGGCTTTTACGGTGCCGCCTGTTTCGGTCCCCAATGCCCTGGCGGCATCCTCCAGTACATCCTTGCGGCGACCGGAAATCACGACCGTATAACCTGCGCCAAGCAGCGCCGTGGTAATCGCCTTGCCCACGCCGGTGCCGCCGCCAGTAACCAGCGCGATCTTGCCTTTGCCTGAATCCTCTTTACTCATGCCGCAACGTTCCCGCCGAGTTCATCTTCGATATGTACCTTGATGATATCGTCAAAGACAGTTTCTGCTTTGAAGCCAAGCTTCGCCGCACGCGTGGTGTCGAAATCCGTCGCCCAACCGGAGACGATTTTCTGGATTGTTGCATCGGGTTGGCGGCGGATCAGCTTGACCGCCTTGTCACCGGCCACGCGGCGCAGCGCGGCGATTTCCTCGCCGACGAGCGCCGAAAGCCCGGGCATGGAAAGATTGCGGCGTGCACCGACCTTGTCGAGATCGAGCGTGGCGGCGTGGATGAAGAACCCGACGGCAGCGCGCGGACTGGCAAACCAGTGGCGTACACTCTCATCGACCGGAAGTATTGCTTCCTGGCCTACCAAGGGTTCGCGCAGAATATTGGAAAAGAAACCGGACGCCGCCTTGTTGGGCTTGCCCGGACGAATGCAGATAGTCGGCAAACGAATGCCGATCCCGTCGAAGAAACCACGGCGGCTGTAGTCCGACAGAAGCAGTTCGGAAATCGCCTTCTGCGTGCCGTAGCTTGTCAGTGGGGTTGTGAAAAACTCGTCGCCGATCTTCTCCGGAAACGGCGTTCCGAACACGGCGATCGATGAGGCAAATACCACGCGGGGCTTGTAGGGAGCATTTCGGCTTTCCAGCCGGATCGCCTCGAACAGCGCGCGCGTGCCGTCGAGATTGACTTTGTAGCCTTTCTCGAAGTCGGCTTCGGCTTCACCTGAGACGATGGCGGCGAGATGGAAGATCATGTCCGGACGGCTTGCGATCAATGATTCCGCGACGCCAGCGTCCGAGAGGTCTGCCGCCTTGGTCACGGAAATGTCAGCAAAGGATCCGGGCGCGGCCGGTTCGATGACGTCGACCAGTGTCAGCCTGTCGATGTCTCCGCCCAAAGAGCCGGGCTCTGCAGCGATCCTGTCGAGCAATTTGCGGCCAACCATTCCGGCTGCACCGATCACCAAAACATGCATACGAAGAAGTCCTCCCTGCGAGCCCCTCCCGGGCTCGTCGCACTAATATATAAGAACGTGGCGCAAAGTTATGCACACTGACTAGCATTCATCAAGCCTTTTATGGTAGCGCTGTCATAAATCTTGTCAATCGCACTGGATTGGTGCCTATGCCGCGCAAACGCAACGCTCACCGAAGTCCCGAAATGCCGACGCTTGCCGATGTTGCGCGGCTTGCGGGCGTGAGCGAAATCACGGCGTCACGCGTTGTCCGTGCACAAGGCCCGATCGCCGATGCAACCAGAGCGCGTGTGCTGACGGCCATTACCGAGCTTGGTTATATTCCGAACCGTGCTGCTGGTAGCCTTGCTTCTGCAGGATCGACTTTGATGAGCGTGCTGCTGCCATCGCTCTCCAACATCGTCTTTCCCGATGTGCTGCGCGGCATCCACACGGCGCTCACCGAAACGGCGTTTCAGCCCGTGATCGGTGTCACGGACTATGATCCGCTGATCGAAGAGCGGATTCTCGTCTCCTTTCTTGCATGGCAGCCAGCAGCGGTGATCCTCGCCGGCCTGCATCACACGCCGACCGCGCGCCGGCATCTCGAGCATGGTCGCTTCCGGGTCGCCGAGCTGATGGACATCGATGGAGAGCCTGTGGACATTGCCGTTGGCATGTCGCATCGCCAGGCTGGCTATGAAACCGGAAAACATCTCATCCAGCGCGGCTATCGCCGCTTTGGCTATGCCAGGCACAATGTAACGACAGACGATCGCGCCAGTGCCCGTTATGAAGGGCTTTGTTGGGCATTGCATGAGGCTGGCTTGTCTCTTGTTGCAGAGCATTGTTATCCCGACGCGAGTTCGACCAAGGCAGGGCGCGACGCGCTGGCGATACTTCTCGCCGCCCATCCTGGCCTGGACGTTGTCGTATTCCCGAATGACGATATGGCGATGGGCGGCATTTTTCACTGTATGCATGCGGGAATCGCAGTGAAGGAGAAGCTCGGTATATTCGGTTTCAACGGGCTGGATATCGGCCAGGCCATGCCAATGCCTCTTTCAACGATCCTGTCGAAGCGCTTTCTGATTGGAAAAACCGCGGCCGAAAAATTGCTTGAAAGCCGCGAGCGGCCCCCCGAAAAGACCATCATCAATACCGGATTCGATATCATCGAGGGCGCAACGGCATAGGGAAATGAGCCGGGTTCGTTTGTCCATAGATTGACACGAGCTTTCATTTTCGTTTTCGTATAGACTGCGGAAAAACGAAAATGAAAGCACAGGCCATGTTTCTCGCTCCCAGGCACGCCGAAATTCTGGAAATGGCCAAGGAGCACGGACGCGTTCTCGTGGACGATCTCGCCGTTCATTTCAATGTCACACCGCAAACCATTCGCAAGGATCTCAACGACCTGTGTGACCAGCGCCTGCTCAACCGTATCCACGGCGGCGCACTGTTTCCCTCCGGCGTGCAGAATTTGGAATATGAGGCGAGGCGTTTGATTGCTGCGAGCGAAAAGGAAGCGATTGGCCGCGCCGCGGCCGATCTCATCCCCGACAATGCCTCTCTATTTGTCAACATCGGCACCACCACGGAAGCGGTCGGCCAAGCCCTGCTCGATCGCAAGGGTCTGATGATAATCACAAATAATATCAATGTTGCCAATAAGTTGCGTATTTACCCGGACATTGAGGTGGTTATCGCAGGCGGTGTCGTCCGTGGGTCGGACGGTGGTATCGTCGGCGAAGCGGCGGTCGATTTTATCCGTCAGTTCAAGGTGGATTTCGCCGTCATCGGGACGTCCGCCATTGACAGCGATGGAGCGCTGCTTGATTTCGATTTCCGCGAGGTCAAGGTGGCGCAAGCAATCATGGCCAATGCACGCCATGTAATCCTCGTCTCCGATTCAACCAAATTCGAGCGCACGGCACCCGTTCGCATCGGCCATCTTTCTCAGGTCCACACCTTCATTACAGATCGTTGCGAGAGTGAAGCAATCCGCCAGATTTGCGTCGATGCGGACGTTCGGCTCATCGAAACTTCGATTTGACAATGCTCTTGTGCGGCGCAGCCATGCGCGGTATAGTTCCTTTTAGTTTCGTATTGGTTTCGTAATGCTTCCGTATATCTTTCGCAATTGCGAAGAAATGGTGCGCTGCGAAATGGGGAGCGCAGGGATTGTCTAATCTGGTCGACATGGTCTACGACATTTTTGTCATCGGCGGCGGCATCAATGGATGCGGCATTGCGCGCGATGCTGTCGGCCGTGGCTTTTCGGTCTTCCTTGCAGAGATGAGCGATCTCGCCAGCGGTACATCCTCCGGTTCGACCAAACTCATCCATGGCGGTTTGCGCTATCTGGAATATTACGAATTCCGGCTGGTGCGCGAATCGCTGATGGAGCGCGAAGTTCTATGGGCCAGCGCGCCGCATATTATCTGGCCGCTGCGTTTTGTTCTTCCGCATCATGCGGGGTTGCGTCCAGCATGGCTCTTGCGGCTCGGACTTTTTCTTTACGATCATATTGGCGGGCGCAAGAAGCTTCCGGCCACACGCACGCTGGACATGACGCGCGATCCGGCAGCCAAGCCGCTGAAGTCGCTCTATACAAAAGCCTTCGAATATTCCGACTGCTGGGTCAACGATGCGCGGCTGGTTGCGCTCAATGCCCGTGACGCGGCCGATCGTGGCGCGGTCATTCGCACACGTACGAAAGTTGTCAGTGCCCGCCGCGATGCGGATCACTGGACGCTGACGCTGCAGGACGGATTGACGGGCGCCACGGAAGAAGTCCGCTCGCGTCTTCTGGTCAATGCCGCAGGTCCATGGGTCGATGAGGTGTTGACCGGAGTCGTCGGCAGCAATAATGCGCACAACGTTCGCCTCGTGCAGGGCAGCCACATCGTTGTCAAGAAGAAGTTCGACGATCCGCGCGCCTATTTCTTCCAGAACACCGACGGGCGTATCATTTTCGCCATTCCCTACGAGCAGGATTTCACCCTCATAGGCACCACCGATCAGGACTATCACGGCAATCCGGCCGTGGTGAAAATCAGCGATGCCGAGATCGACTATCTCTGCGCTGCCGCCAGCGAATATTTTGTCGAGCCAGTGAAGCGCGACCAGGTCGTCTGGACGTATTCGGGCGTGCGCCCGCTCTACGATGACGGTGCCTCGAAGGCACAGGAAGCAACGCGCGACTATGTGTTGAAGACTGACGCGCCGGAAGGCCAGGCGCCGCTGCTCAATATATTTGGCGGCAAGATCACCACCTTCAGGCGCTTGTCCGAACATATGCTGGAAAAGATCGAAGACCAGCTTGGCAAGCGCGGCAAGCCTTGGACAGCGACCGGAACACTACCGGGCGGCGACTTTGCGGTCACCGCCTTTGATGCGGAACTGCAGAAGCTCAAAGCCGATTATGCATTTCTCGACCCACGCCATGCGCATCGCCTGTTCCGGCTCTACGGTACGAAGGCACGCATATTGCTGGGCAAAGCCGCTTCTATCGCCGATCTCGGCAGGCATTTCGGCTCTGACCTCTACGAAGCCGAGGTGCGCTATCAGATCGAACATGAATGGGCGGTGACGGCTCAGGATGTCCTCTGGCGTCGGACAAAGAAGGGTTTGCATTTGAGCGCTGATGAGGCAGCTGCGCTCGACCGATTCATGGAAAATGCAGTCGATAGACGGCGCCAGATAGCGGCGGAATAGAATTAAGTGACACGGTGCGGACAGGTCTGCACTGTCTCTGGGAGGAGTTGGAATGTTGGAACTGCGGAATGTATCCAAGGTAGTGGGCGGAAAACCCCATCTCAGCGATATATCGCTGACTTTGGAACATGCGACGCTGAATGTCCTGCTCGGGCCGACCCTGTCCGGCAAGACCAGCCTCATGCGCATCATGGCAGGACTGGATGTGCCGACCTCCGGGTCTGTCTGGTTCGACGGCAAGGACGTGACCGGCGTGCCGGTACAGAAGCGCTCGGTCGCCATGGTCTATCAGCAGTTCATCAATTACCCGGCGTTCACGGTATACGAGAACATCGCTTCGCCGATGCGCGTGGCTGGTGCCGACAAAGCGACAATCGACCGCGAAGTGCGCAAGGCAGCCGAGATGCTGAAGCTCACGCCCTTCCTCGATCGCACGCCGCTCAATCTTTCCGGCGGTCAGCAGCAGCGCACTGCGCTGGCACGCGCTATCGTGAAGAATGCCAAGCTGGTTCTGCTCGATGAACCTCTTGCCAATCTCGATTACAAGCTGCGCGAGGAACTGCGTCAGGAATTGCCGAGGATTTTCGCCGAATCCGGTACGATCTTCGTCTATGCCACGACCGAGCCACATGAAGCCCTGCTGCTTGGTGGCAACACGGCGACATTGTCCGAAGGCCGCATCACCCAGTTCGGGCCGACCATAGATGTCTTCCGCAAGCCCGATGACCTGATAACCGCGCAGACCTTTGCCGATCCGCCGCTCAACACGATTGCGCTGGCGAAGTTTGGTAAAGCATTTCAGCTCGACGGCGGGGTTGCGCTACCGGTACCGGCGCATCTCGCGGAGTTCGCCGACGGTACTTATACGATCGGTTTCCAGCCGCATCATGTGAATACGACCCGCAGGAATCCTGACGAGATCGGCCTCAAAGCCACGGTTACGGCCACCGAGATCACAGGTTCTGAAAGCTTTGTTCACCTTTCCTTCGCCGATGCGCGTTGGACGATGCTGACGCATGGCATCCATATCTATGCGCCCGATGAGGAGATCGACATCTTCATCGACCCGCGCAATCTGGTGATTTTCGACGCGAGCGGCAATTCCGTCAGCCGCCGCCAGAAGCTGGCGGCATAGGGGGAACCATGGCACGCATCGACCTCAACCATATCCGCCACGCCTACGGTCCCAACCCGAAGTCGGACAAGGACTACGCGCTGAAGGAAGTCCATCACAGCTGGGAAGACGGTGGTGCCTATGCGCTGCTTGGACCGTCCGGTTGCGGCAAGACCACGCTCTTGAACATCATATCCGGGTTGATCCATCCCTCGCACGGGCAATTGCTGTTCGACGGCGTCGACGTGACCAACCTGTCGACGCAGGAACGCAACATCGCGCAGGTGTTCCAGTTCCCGGTCATCTACGACACGATGACTGTTTACGACAATCTCGCCTTTCCCTTGCGCAATCGCGGCGTCCCGGAAGCGGAAATCGACCGCAAGGTGCGCGAGACGCTGGAGATGATCGACCTTGCCAGCTGGGCCAAGAAGAAGGCACGCGGCCTTACCGCCGACCAGAAACAGAAGATTTCGCTCGGCCGCGGTCTCGTCCGGTCCGACGTCAATGCGATCCTTTTCGACGAACCGCTAACCGTCATCGATCCGCACATGAAATGGGTGCTGCGCTCGCAATTGAAGCAGCTGCATCAGCGCTTCGGCTACACGATGGTCTATGTCACGCACGACCAGACGGAAGCGCTGACCTTCGCCCAGAAAGTCGTCGTCATGTATGACGGCGAGATCGTGCAGATCGGCACGCCGGAAGAATTGTTCGAGCGGCCGAAGCACACCTTCGTCGGGTATTTCATCGGCTCGCCCGGCATGAACGTCATGCCCGTGGAACTTTCCGGCGGGATCGCGCAGATCGGCAGCCATCAGATCGAGTTGCCTTCGCCGGTGATGCCCGCCAATGCGAAGATCATCGAACTTGGCATCCGTCCGGAATATGTGCGGCTCGGGCGCACGGGGATGCCGGTAAAAATTGCCAAGGTCGAGGATATCGGCCGGCACAAGATCGTCCGGACCCGTCTCGAAAACCAGGACATCGCCATCATTGTCGAGGAGGGCGGGGATATCCCGGCTGAACCGCACATCGCCTTCGATCCGAAGGGCATCAACATCTATGCCGATAGCTGGCGCGTGGGGGGGCAGTAGCCATGGAGAAAACCTGGAATAACAAAGCCTGGTTCATGGTCCTGCCCGTACTGCTGCTCGTGGCTTTTTCAGCCGTTGTCCCGCTGATGACCGTGGTCAATTACTCGGTGCAGGATACTTTCGGCAACAATCAGTTTTTCTGGGCCGGAACCGACTGGTTTGACGAAATCCTCCACTCCGAACGCTTTCACGCGGCGCTCGGGCGCAATCTCATCTTCTCCTTTATCATCCTTGCTATCGAGATCCCGCTGGGCATCATCATTGCGCTCAATATGCCGCGCAAGGGCTGGGGCGTTCCCGTCTGCCTGGTCCTGATGGCACTTCCGCTCCTCATCCCGTGGAACGTAGTCGGCACGATCTGGCAGGTCTTCGGCCGCACCGACATCGGTCTGCTCGGCCATACGCTGGAAAGGCTTGGCATCCACTATAATTATGTCCAGAACCCGATGCACGCATGGGTCACCGTTATCATCATGGATATCTGGCATTGGACGAGCCTCGTCGTGCTTCTTTGCTATGCCGGTCTTGTATCCATTCCCGATGCGTTCTATCAGGCGGCCAAGATCGACGGTGCCTCACGCTGGGCGGTATTCCGTTATATCCAGTTGCCGAAGATGAACCGCGTGCTTCTGATCGCCGTACTTCTGCGCTTCATGGACAGTTTCATGATCTACACCGAGCCCTTCGTCGTCACCGGCGGTGGACCGGGCAATTCGACGACGTTCCTGTCGATCGATCTCGTCAAGATGGCGGTCGGCCAGTTCGACCTGGGGCCTGCCGCGGCCATGTCGATCATCTACTTCCTGATCATTCTCTTGCTGTCATGGGTCTTCTACACCGTCATGACCAATTACGATGCGGAGCGCTGATATGAGCGTGCAGAACGACACACTTGCACGAACGAGTGGGCGGCCCGAAGCCGAACAGCGCCAGATCGACAAGGCGCTGGCCCGACGCATGCGCAAGCGCGGCGACGAATCCAGATTCTGGTGGCTGATCCCGACGCTGTACATCATCTTTTTGATGCTGCCGATCTACTGGCTTATCAATATGAGCTTCAAGACCAATCAGGAAATCCTCGGCGCTTTCTCGCTGTGGCCGCAGAACCCGACTTTGAATAATTATGCGGTCATCTTCACCGATCCATCCTGGTACAAGGGTTATATCAATTCCATCATCTATGTGGTGATGAATACGGTGATCTCGGTGCTGGTGGCGCTGCCTGCAGCCTATGCCTTCTCGCGTTACCGGTTCCTCGGCGACAAGCATTTGTTCTTTTGGCTGCTGACCAACCGTATGGCACCGCCCGCCGTATTTGCGTTGCCGTTCTTCCAGCTCTATTCGGCCTTTGGCCTGATCGACACGCATATCGCCGTCGCGCTGGCACATTGCCTGTTCAATGTCCCGCTCGCCGTGTGGATCCTCGAAGGTTTCATGTCCGGGGTCCCCAAGGAGATTGATGAAACGGCGTATATCGATGGATACTCATTCCCGCGTTTCTTCGTGAAGATATTCGTACCTCTCATCGCCAGCGGCATCGGCGTTGCTGCCTTCTTCTGCTTCATGTTCTCATGGGTGGAACTGCTGATTGCCAGAACCTTGACGACGACTGCTGCCAAGCCGATCGCTGCCATCATGACCCGCACGGTTTCGGCTTCCGGCATGGATTGGGGCGTTCTGGCTGCGGCCGGTGTGCTGACCATCATCCCGGGCGCCATCGTTATTTACTTCGTCCGCAACTACATCGCCAAGGGCTTCGCCCTGGGGAGGGTATAATGGAAACGACTAGGCGTTGGCCTGTAGTGCTGGGGGCAGTCGTCGCCGCTTTTGCAATCATGGTCGGGCTGCTCGTGGGAGCGGTCCCTTTCAAGGATGGTGCGCGTGACTGGTTCGCTCCACTGATCAAAGGTGGTTGGATGGCTTGGACCTTCCCCACGGCACTGTTTTTCTTGACTATTTTCTTTCTGATGTCGCTGATGGCCGTATGGGAATATGCCTCGCCGGGCGGTAATCCGCGTGTCGGCATCCTGCGCTTTGAAACCACGCGCGGCGACCGGTTGTTCGTGTCGCTGCTCGGCAGCGCCTTCATTCATCTCGCCTGGCTTGGACTTGTCGGTCCGAACCTCTGGTGGGCTTTGGCTTTATCCGTGGTCTACGCCATCGGCGTATTCCGCTTCGTTTAGAAATTAAGTGTAGGGCATCCCGCCCCGCACTTGACGATGCAATCGCAACTCTGGGAGGACAATACTATGCGAACGCGAATTTTAACGACAACGACAGCCTTGGCGCTGCTGTTCGGTGCAGGCAGTGCCTGGGCCGGAATGGACGAAGCCAAGGCATTCCTTGACAAGGAGATCGGCGACATGTCGACCCTCGACAGGGCGGCACAGGAAAAGGAAATGCAGTGGTTTGTCGATGCAGCGAAGCCTTTCGCCGGCATGGACATCAAGGTGGTTTCCGAAACCATCACCACGCATGATTACGAGTCCAAGACACTCGCCAAGGCATTCACCGATATCACCGGCATCAAGGTCACCCATGACCTGATCGGTGAAGGTGACGTGGTGGAAAAGCTGCAGACGCAGATGCAGTCGGGCGAAAACATCTATGATGCCTATATCAACGATAGCGATCTGATTGGTACGCATTGGCGCTATCAGCAGGCGCGCAACCTGACCGACTGGATGGCCAAAGAAGGTAAGGACGTCACCAATCCGGGCATCGACGTCGATGATTTCATCGGCAAATCGTTCACCACAGCACCGGATGGCAAGCTTTATCAATTGCCCGACCAGCAGTTCGCCAACCTCTACTGGTTCCGCTATGACTGGTTCAACGACGAGAAGAACAAGGCGGATTTCAAGGCGAAATACGGCTATGACCTCGGCGTACCGGTCAATTGGTCAGCTTACGAGGATATCGCCGAGTTCTTCACCGGCCGGGAAATCGATGGCAAGAAGGTCTTCGGCCATATGGACTATGGCAAGAAGGACCCATCGCTCGGCTGGCGCTTTACCGATGCGTGGCTTTCCATGGCCGGCAATGGCGACAAGGGTATCCCGAATGGTCTGCCAGTCGATGAATGGGGCATCAAGGTCAACGAAAAGTCACAGCCGGTTGGCTCGTGCGTCGCTCGCGGCGGTGATACCAATGGCCCGGCCTCGGTATACTCGATCCAGAAATATCTCGATTGGCTGAAGGCCTATGCTCCGCCGGAAGCTCAGGGCATGACCTTCTCCGAATCCGGGCCGATCCCTGCGCAAGGCAATGTCGCCCAGCAGATCTTCTGGTACACGGCCTTCACCGCAGACAGCGTCAAGGACGGACTACCGGTCGTCAATGCCGACGGTACGCCGAAATGGCGCATGGCCCCAAGCCCGCATGGCGTTTACTGGAAAGACGGCATGAAGCTTGGTTATCAGGATGCGGGTTCCTGGACGCTGCTGAAGTCCACTCCGGACGATCGGGCCAAGGCTGCCTGGCTCTATGCCCAGTTCGTGACTTCGAAGACTGTCGACGTGAAGAAGAGCCATGTTGGTCTTACCTTCATTCGCCAGTCCACGCTCGATCACAAGAGCTTCACCGACCGTGCGCCAAAACTCGGCGGTCTGGTCGAGTTCTATCGCTCGCCAGCACGCCTGCAATGGTCGCCGACGGGTACCAACGTTCCGGATTATCCGAAGCTGGCTCAGCTCTGGTGGCAGGCGATCGGCGATGCGTCTTCCGGTGCGAAATCCGCACAGGAAGCCATGGACTCGCTATGTTCAGAACAGGAGAAGGTTCTCGGACGCCTCGAAAAGTCAGGCGTGCAGGGTGATATCGGTCCGAAACTGGCCGAAGAACATGACCTTGCCTACTGGAATGCCGATGCCGTCAAAAACGGCCATCTGGCACCCCAGTTGAAGATCGAGAACGAAAAGGAAAAGCCCCAGACCGTCAACTACGATGAGCTGGTCAAGAGCTGGAGCAAGTAAGTTCCACGCGTTTTGGTGGGGGGAGGGGTGGCGCTTCGGCGCTGCCCCTTTTTTCTAGCAGATCCCATAAATCTGCAGAAGGCCCTTCATGCGGCTAACCGCAAGCTCCGGCTTGTCCAGGACATTGGCCTGGTCAGCAAGCCGGAAGACTTCCGCGTAGTGGACAATGCCGCGGGCGGACTGCATGCCGGCCGGCATGGTGAAGTGGCTTTGATGGCCGTTGAGCCAGGCGAGGAATACCACCCCGGCCTTGTAGTATTGAGTAGGCGCCTCGAAAATCTTGCGCGACAGCGGTATGGTCGGCTCGATGACGTCGCGGAAGGCCTGCGTTTCGCCTTTCGCAAGTTGCGCCAAGGCCTTGGACGCCGAGGGTGCAACCGCATCGAAGATGCCCAGCAGCGCATGGCTGTAGCGTTCGCCGTCGCCTTCGATCAGTTCGGCATAGTTGAAATCATCGCCGGTGAAGCAAAGCACGCCTTCCGGTAACCGCTTGCGCAGTTCGATTTCTTTGGCGTTGTCCAGCAGCGAAATCTTGATGCCTTCGACCTTCTTTTTATTATCACTAATGATCGCGAGCACCGTTTCAAGTGCCTGTTCGAAGGAGGATGAACCCCAGTATCCCGCGAGCTGCGGGTCGAACATGTCTCCAAGCCAATGCAGGACGACCCTGTTGCCGGTCTGGCGCAGGATCTCGCCATAGACCATGCGGTAGTCGTCCGCTGTACGGGCAACGCGGGCCAGCGCACGGCTCGCCATCATTACGGCACGTCCGCCCTCGACTTCGACAAACCCAATCTGCGTCTCATAGGCATCGATCACGTCGTGGAGGCTCCTGGCATCCTCCGGTGCCAGTTGATCGGTACCGGCGCCGCAGGCAAGGTCCGCTCCATCAAAAGTTCGCGCCTCGGCCAGCGATCGCCGGATCAGTTCCTGTGCACCTGTCCAATCAACGCCCATGCCGCGCTGCGCTGTATCCATGGCTTCAGCGATTTTGAAACCAAGCGACCAGAGGTGATGGCGAAACGCCATGGTTGCATCCCAATCGATTGCAGGTTTGCCCCAAGGCTGAGCGTCCCCCAGCGGGTCGGACACCACATGGGCGGCCGCATAGGCGAACCGATTGAATGTTGGAGGGCGCGAAGGCAGGGCAATCGGAACGCCGCTCAAAACGTAGTCGACGGTCGTCCCACTTCCATTCGGCAATTGGATTTTGAGGGTCATTCTGCGTTGCTCCCAGATCAAGCGGTCTCTTTTAATTTGGAACGTTCCAAAAAACAAGCGACAATTTAATGACACCAGAAATCAATAATATCCCATAGTAGCGCCTCGTAGTAATAAAAGCACTTGACGAATTTGGAACGTTCCAATTATATAAGGACCGATGGAGGATTTTCGTTGAACAAAACCCGGACCAGCATTGTGGATATTGCGCACGCCGCCGGCGTGTCGAAATCCACTGTCTCATTGGTCCTGCAGGGCAGTCCGCTCGTCAATGAAAAAACCCGCGAAAAGGTCAATGCGCTGATCGGCGATCTTGGCTATGTCTATAATCGCGGCGCTGCAAACTTGCGGCAGTCGAAATCGAAAATCATCGGCATTGTAGTCAATGATCTCACCAACAGTTTCTTCGCCGAGCTTGCTGTTGGTATGGATATGATGGTCCAGTCTGCGGGCTACGTGCAGTTCCTGGCCCATAGCGGCGAGAGTGTCGATCGCCAGCGCGAAGTCATTTCCTCTATGCGCGAGAATGGGATTGCCGGGCTGATCCTGTCACCGGCGCGTGGTACGAAAGCCAGCGATATCAAGCCGCTCGCTGATAGCGGCATTCCTGTGGTGTTGGTCGTGCGCAATGTGCCCGGCACGAAAGTCTCGACGCTTCTTTCCGACAACTATGCCGGCGCCAAGGCTGCCATCCGCCATCTGATCTCTCTGGGCCATCGCCGGATCGCTTTTATGGGCGGTTTCGTGGATACGGCGGTTTTCGGCGAGCGGCTGCGCGGTTATCGTGATGCACTGGCTGAAGCGAACATCCCTCTCAACGAAAAATTCGTCATTCATTCCGCGCCGTCCCGCGCCGGCGGTGTCGCTGCGGTCGATCGCATGATGGATTTTGCCGAGCGCCCGACCTCTGCCCTCTGCCTCAATGATGCGGTGGCCTTTGGCGTCTGCGACGGCTTGCGTTCCAATAATATCGAGCCCGGCAAGGGTTTTGGCATCATCGGTTTCGACGATGTGATCGAGGCGAAGACGGCCGTACCTGCGCTGACCACGGTCTCGGTTGATCCGCAGGGCATGGGGCAGCGCGCGGCGCAGCTGGTCCTGAAGCAGATCAATGCCGGACAAACAGATCCGGAATCCATCGTAACATCTGTGCGCCTTGTCGTGCGCCAAAGCTGCGGTGCGCCCGTAAAACAGTGGGAGGAGTTGGCATGACACGCTGGGGACTGATCGGCGCAAGCACGATTGCGCATGAGTGGGTAATCGATGCCATCCGTGCCAGTGGCGGCGAAATCGTCGCCGTGATGAGCACGAATGAGGAGCGCGGCAAGAAATATGCAGCGGAGCACAACATCCCCAGGTCGGTGACCACGCTCGACGCGCTGGTCAGCGATCCGAATGTCGATGCCGTTTATATTTCAACGACCAACGAGTTGCATAAGGATCAGGTGCTGGCCGCTGCAAAGGCCGGCAAGCACATTCTGTGCGAGAAGCCGCTGGCAACGAGCCTTGCCGACGCGCGCGCCATGGTCGAAGCCTGCCGCACCGCCAATGTCGTTTTCGCCACTAATCATCATTTGCGCAATGCGGCCAGCCATACGGCGATGCGCGATGCCATTGCCGCTGGCAGGATTGGCACGCCGCTTGCCGCCAAGGTCTTCCATGCGGTTTATCTGCCGCCGCATTTGCAGGGCTGGCGGCTTGATCGTCCAGAGGCCGGCGGCGGGGTTATTCTCGACATAACAGTGCACGACACGGACACGCTGCGTTACGTTCTTGGCGATGATCCTGTCGAAGCCACGGCGTTCTCGCAGAAGAGCGGCTTGGCCAAGGCGGGCCTCGAGGACGCGGTCATGGGCGTCATGCGTTTCAAGTCGGGATTGATCGCTCTGTTTCATGATGGGTTCACAACCAAATACTCCGAGACCGGCTTCGAGGTGCACGGCACCGAAGGTTCGCTCGTCGGCCTTAATGTGATGTCGCAAAAGCCGATCGGCACGGTCACTCTTCGCAACAAAGACGGCGAGACTGAACTGAAGCTCGATCAGAAAAATCTCTACGAAACCGGCATTGCCAAGTTCCATGCCGCCATCGCGGGCCAAGGCAAGCCGGCAGCCAGTGGCGAAGACGGCTTGTGGTCACTGGCCGCCGGCCTCGCCGTCGCTGAAGCTGCCAGGACCGGAACTGCCCAACCGATCAATCCGGGCCTCTGAGAAAACGACTACAATATGAACAAGCACATCACCCCCGAAGAGGCCGCGAACCTCATTCCCGACGAAGCGATCGTTTCGGTCTCGTCCTCGAGCGGTCTCGGCTGTCCGGATCTGATGCTGAAAGCCATCGGCGCCCGCTTCGATGCGACCGGCCATCCGCGCGATCTGACGACACTGCATCCGATTGCGGCGGGGGATATGAGCGGCATCAAGGGTATCGACCACATCGCCAAGAAGGGCTTGCTCAAGAAGATCATCGGTGGCTCCTATCCGTCCGGTCCGTCCAGCGCCGAACCTCCGCTGATCTGGCAGATGATCGGCAATGATGAGGTAGCGGCCTACAATATTCCTTCCGGCATTCTCTTTGACATGCACCGGGAAGCGGCGGCGAAGCGCCCGGGAGTTTTCACAAAGGTCGGGCTCGATACT
Organism: Candidatus Phyllobacterium onerii; assembly: GCF_028331445.1. GTDB lineage: Bacteria > Pseudomonadota > Alphaproteobacteria > Rhizobiales > Rhizobiaceae > Phyllobacterium > Phyllobacterium onerii. The sequence continues at coordinate 67,464 of NZ_JAQMHX010000004.1, forward strand.
TTTGTCGACCCGGACCGCCAGGGCTGCGCCATGAATGCCTCTGCTGCCGAAGAGCCGGTCGTTCGCAAGATCGAGTTTGGCGGCGAGGAATGGTTGTTCTTCAAGCCGATCATTCCGCAAGTCGCGATCATTCGCGCAACCACGGCTGATGAGCGCGGCAATCTCACCTACGAACATGAAGGCGCCTATCTCGGCGGCTTCGATCAGGCGCTTGCGGTACGCAACAATGGCGGCATCGTTATCGCGCAGGTGAAACGCATCACCAAGAGCGGTTCGATGAAGCCGCACGATGTGCGCGTGCCGGGCATCCTTGTTGACTACGTCGTCGTCGATCCCGACCAGAAGCAGACAACGCAAACGCTCTACGATCCGGCTATTTCCGGCGAAATTTTCCATCCGCTGGAGGATTTCGCCCTCCCGGATTTCAATATCCAGAAAGTCATTGCGCGCCGCGTCGCAACCGAGCTCGAAGCGGGCAGTGCCGTCAATCTCGGCTTTGGTATTTCCGCCAACGTACCGCGTATTCTGCTTGAGGAGGGCTTGCACGGGGTGGTCACCTGGGTGATCGAGCAAGGCCCTGTCGGCGGTATTCCGCTTTTGGATTTCGCTTTCGGCTGCGCTTCCAACGCGGAAGCCTTTGTCCCGTCGCCGCACCAGTTTACCTATTTCCAGGGCGCGGGCTTCGATGCCTCGCTGCTGTCGTTCCTCGAGATCGACAAATCCGGCTCCGTCAACGTGTCGAAGCTGAGCTTCCGACCGCATGTGACCGCTGGCGCAGGCGGGTTTGTCGATATTACCGCACGGGCGCGCAAGATCGTGTTCTCCGGCATGTTCAATGCCGGTGCGAAGGTACATGTCGAGGATGGAAAGCTGGTCATCGAGAAGGAAGGCAAGCTGAAGAAGCTGGTCACGCAAGTCGAGCACGTAACTTTCTCCGGCCGTCGCGCCGTCGAGCAAGGCCAGGACATCACCTATGTCACCGAACGTTGCGTCATGGTCCTGAGGCCTGAGGGCGTGGTCCTGACGGAAATCGCGCCGGGCGTAGACCTCCAGTCCCACATTCTCGATCAGTCGGAATTCCCACTGGTCGTTGCCCGTGATCTCAAGCTGATGGACGCGCATCTGTTCGCGCCGGAACCCTTTGGCCTGAAACTGCCGCAGAAACCGCAAAGGACGCTCCATGGCTGACCCGCGCATCGACGTAACCTTCGCAGGCCCTGTCGCCACGATCACCGTGGCGCGTCCGGAAAAGCTCAATGCCTTCGACCTCGACATGTTGAAGGAGTTGAGCGCCGCCTGCGATACAGTGGAGGCCAACGCGCAAGTGCGGGTTGCGATCCTCACCGGCGCTGGCAAGGCATTTTCGGCAGGTGGCGATATCAAGGCTTGGGCAGCGATGACGCCGAATGAGTTCGGCCACGCCTGGGTGCGTTTCGGCCATCGTGTCTTCGAACGGCTGGCGACACTCCGTGTGCCGTTGATCGCGGCTCTTAACGGCCATGCGCTTGGCGGTGGCCTCGAATTGGCTGCTGCCGCGGATATCCGTATCGCTGAAACACAGATCAAGCTTGGGCTGCCGGAGACCGGACTTGGCATGGTGCCGGGCTGGTCCGGCACGCAGCGGCTGGTCCGGCGTTTTGGCGCGCAAGTGGTTCGCCGCATGACGCTTGGCGGCGAGATTTTCAGCGCCGGCGAGGCACAGGTGTTCGGTCTCGTCGATCATGTGGTCGAAACCGGTAGCGCGGTTTCCACAGCGCAAGCCTACGCGGAACGCATCGCCAAGCGCGGCCCGGCTGCCGTGGAGGTGGCAAAACTGATGATCGCTTCAGCCAATGGCGAAGACAATGGAACGGCGGTTGAAGCCCTAGGCTCGATCCTCGTCGCAAAAACTGCGGACCTGAAAGAAGGTGTTTCGGCCTTTGCCGAAAAGCGTGAGCCCGTGTTCAAGGGAGAATGGTAATGACAGTTCTGGTGCGGCCTCAGGCACTCGATAATTTCAAGGTGCGCGAATTCCAGATGCTGATCGACGGCCGATGGACGGATGGCGCTGAAGGCGGGGTCATCGAGCGCAAGAGCCCCGGTCATGGCGTGGTCGTCTCGCGCTACCAGGCGGGAACCAAGGCCGACGCGACACGCGCAATTACTGCCGCACGCCACGCGTTCGACAATGGGCCGTGGTCGCGCATGACCGGCGCGGAGCGTTCGAACATCCTTCTCAAGGCCGCCGATCTCATCGCATCGCGCTCCGACGAACTTGCCTATCTTGACTGCATCGAATCCGGCAAACCAATCAGCCAGGCCAAGGCCGAACTCGGTGGCGCCGTCGATATCTGGCGCTACGCGGCTGCACTTGGCCGCGACTTGCATGGCGAAAGCTATAATACGCTCGGAGATGCAACACTGGGTGTCGTCCTGCGCGAGGCGATCGGTGTCGTCTCGATCATAACGCCCTGGAATTTCCCGTTCCTTATCGTAAGCCAGAAGTTACCCTTCGCGCTCGCCGCCGGGTGCACAGCCGTGGTGAAACCATCTGAGCTGACATCCGGCTCGACGCTGGTGCTCGGTGAAATCCTCATGGAAGCCGGTGTTCCAGCTGGCGTGGTCAATATTGTCGTCGGTACGGGTGCCGAAGTTGGTGCGCCGATGACCACGCATCCGGATGTCGATATGGTCTCGTTCACCGGCTCTACCCTTGTCGGCAAGCTGACCATGGCAAATGCCGCCCAGACCCTGAAAAAGGTCTCGCTTGAACTCGGCGGCAAGAACCCGCAGATCGTGTTTCCGGATGCCAATCTCGATGATTTCATCGATGCAGCGGTGTTCGGCGCCTATTTTAACGCAGGCGAATGCTGCAATGCCGGATCCCGCCTGATCGTTCACCGCGATATCGCCGATGAGGTCGTCCAGCGTGTGGCGGCGCTTTCCGCCAAGGTCAGGGTTGGCGATCCGCTCGATCCACGCACCAAGGTTGGCGCGATCATCACGCCGGAGCACCTCGCCAAGGTTGGCGCCTATGTCCGCAACGCCGCTTCCGCGGGGGCGAATGTCAGCCATGGCGGTGAAGCGCTCGATCTGGGCATGGGACAATTCATGGCACCGACGATCCTTTCGGCCGTCCAGCCGGAGATGGCCGTGGCGCGGGAAGAGGTATTCGGACCGGTGCTGTCCGTGCTAACATTCGACACGCTGGAGGACGCCGTCCGTATCGCGAATTCCATCGACTATGGATTGTCCGCTGGCGTCTGGAGCCGCGACTTCGATACCTGCATGACAATCGGCCGTCAGGTACGTGCTGGAACTATCTGGATGAACACCTTCATGGACGGTGCGTCGGAACTACCCTTCGGCGGATACAAGCAATCCGGGCTCGGCCGTGAACTCGGCAGGCACGCGGTAGAAGACTATACGGAAACCAAAACTTTGAACATGCACATGGGTAGGCGGAAAGTAGTATGGTCAGGAGATTAAATCGATTGTAATAGCCGTTCTGCCTATTGTATGAATGCCTCAGACCTAAGGGCACCTTCGGTCGGACATGTTAAATTTTATCTCTTTTTTCTCGTGGGAGGACTGTTATGAAAAAGCTGATGAATACTGTTGCCGCTGCAGCAATGCTGCTCGGTACAGCAACGATGGCCCGTGCGGCCGAAAACGTCGAGGTCCTGCATTGGTGGACTTCCGGCGGTGAAGCGACCGCACTGGAAGTGCTCAAGAAGGATCTGGAATCCAAGGGCATCACATGGTCCGACATGCCGGTTTCCGGTGGTGGCGGTACAGAAGCGATGACCGTTTTGCGTGCCCGTGTTACTGCCGGCAACCCTCCGACGGCCGTACAGATGCTCGGTTTCGACATCACCGACTGGGCGAAGCAGGGTGCTCTCGGCAACCTCGATGAAGTTGCGGCCAAGGAAAAGTGGGACGACGTGATCCCGACCGCTCTGCAGAAGTTCTCGAAGTATGACGGCCATTGGATTGCTGCGCCGGTCAACGTCCATTCGACCAACTGGATTTGGATCAACAAGGCGGCCCTCGACAAGGCCGGTGGCAAGGAGCCTGCGAACTGGGACGAGCTGATTGCTCTTCTCGACAACTTCAAGGCGCAGGGCATCATTCCAATCGCCCATGGTGGCGTGCCATGGGAAGATGCGACGATCTTCGATGCCGTCGTTCTGTCGCTCGGCAACGACTTCTACAAGTCGGCATTCATCGACCTTGATCCCGCCGCGCTTGGCAGCGACAAGATGAAGGAAGCCTTCGACCGCATGACCAAGCTGCGTACCTATGTGGATGACAACTTCTCCGGTCGCGACTGGAATCTTGCTTCCGCGATGGTCATCGAAAACAAGGCGGGTCTGCAGTTCATGGGCGACTGGGCCAAGGGCGAATTCATCAAGGCTGGCAAAGTGCCAGGCAAGGATTTCGTCTGCATGCGCTTCCCGGGCACTCAGGGTTCGGTAACGTTCAACTCCGACCAGTTCGCCATGTTCAAGGTCAGTGAAGCACAGCTCAAGCCGCAGCTCGTCATGGCATCGGCCATAGAAAGCCCGACCTTCCAGTCCGCGTTCAATGTCGTGAAGGGCTCTGCTCCTGCACGTACCGATGTACCGGACACGGCTTTTGACGATTGCGGCAAGAAGGCCATCAAGGATCTTGCCGAAGCCAACAAGGCTGGCACGCTCTTTGGATCCATGGCCCATGGTCATGCCAATCCGGCAGCAGTCAAGAACGCGATCTACGACGTTGTGACCCGTGAATTCAACGGCGATCTGACGTCGGAAGAAGCAGTCAAGGAACTCGTTGCCGCTGTTGCTGCTGCGAAATAAGTCTCGTGTTTCTGTCCGGGGCCATATCGCCCCGGACAGGTTCCCGCGATGCTTCGCGGCAATATAAGATTACACATCGAGGGGTGAGGCTATGGATACCCGCAGCCGCATACAGGACCTGATACCGAAACTGGTATTGGGACCGAGTTTTTTGATCGTCCTGATTTTCGTCTACGGCTTCATCGCCTATACCGCCATCCTGTCTTTCACCGATAGTAAGATGCTGCCATCCTACGGCTTTGTCGGGTTTGACAACTACCGCAGGCTTTGGGCCTTGCCGCATTGGTGGCGCGCGATCACCAATCTAGGTATTTTCGCCTCGCTCTACATCATCATCTGCACGGTGATTGGCCTCGGTCTCGCCATCCTGCTCGACCAGAAGATCCGTATCGAAGGGCTCCTGCGCCCGATTTATCTCTACCCGATGGCACTTTCCTTCATCGTCACCGGCGTTGCCTGGAAATGGTTCCTTGACCCCGGCATCGGTCTTGAAAATACCATGCACCAATGGGGCTGGGAGAGTTTTCACTTCAACTGGATCAAGGACTCCAAAATGGCGATCTATACGGTGGTCATTGCCGCCGTCTGGCAATCCTCCGGCTTCGTCATGGCCATGTTTCTTGCCGGTCTGCGTGGTGTCGACAATGAAATCATCAAGGCGGCGCAGATCGATGGCGCTTCGACAGGCACGATCTACCGGCGCATCATTATTCCGCTGATGCGCCCGGTCTTCCTCTCGGCCTTCGTCGTGCTCGCCCACCTTGCCATCAAGGCTTATGATCTTGTCATCGCCCTCACCGGCGGCGGACCAGGCCAAGCCACCGAATTGCCCGCGACCTTCATGTATTCCTATACCTTCACCCGCAATTCCATGGGCATCGGCGCTTCGTCGGCCATCATCATGCTGATCATGATCTTCTCGATCATCGTTCCCTATCTCTACTCAGAAATCAGAGGGGGCAACAAATGAGTGCCCAGAGCCCGGATAATGCCATCTCCAGTGGCAAGCTGACACGCGTTCTCATCTACGCGGCGCTGTTTCTGTTCGCCTTCTATTACCTGCTGCCGCTCTATGTCATGCTGGTCAACTCGCTGAAGCCGCTGGAAGAAATCCGCCAGGGCGGCATGCTTTCGCCTCCACGCGAATGGACCATCCAGCCTTGGCTAACCGCCTGGTCAACAGCACAAATCGGTGTGCAGCCCACAGGTCTCAGGCCCTATTTCATCAATTCGATCCTCATGGTCGTGCCTGCGGTCGCCATCTCCACGGTTGTCGGTGCGCTCAATGGCTACGTGCTGACCAAATGGAAGTTTCGCGGCTCCAATCTGATATTCGGCATGCTGCTGCTCGGCTGCTTCATCCCGTTCCAGATCGTGCTCATTCCCATGGCCCGCATGCTCGGGATACTCGGCATGGCTGGTACGATCCAGGGCCTGATCCTCGTCCATATCGTCTATGGCCTTGGCTTCACCACGCTCTACTTCCGCAACTATTATGAGGCGTTTCCAACCGAACTCGTCCGCGCCGCGCAGATCGACGGCGCGAGCTTCTTCCAGATATTCCGCCGCATCCTTCTGCCGTCATCGGGGCCGATCATCGTCGTGTCCGTCATCTGGCAGTTCACCAATATCTGGAACGACTTCCTGTTCGGTGCCTCCTTCTCCGGTTTCTCAAGCACGCCCATGACGGTTGCGCTCAACAATCTCGTCAATTCGTCTACCGGCGTGAAGGAATATAACGTGCATTTCGCCGGCGCCATTCTCGCAGCGCTGCCAACTCTCATCGTCTACATCGTTTCCGGACGCTATTTCGTCCGCGGCCTCATGTCCGGTGCCGTGAAGGGATAAATCAATGTCATTTCTCCAGATCAAAGACCTGCATAAATCCTACGGCAATGTGCCGATCCTCAAGGATATCAATATCGAGATAGACGAGGGCGGCTTCCTCGTGCTCGTCGGTCCTTCCGGCTGCGGCAAGTCCACGTTGCTCAACACCATCGCCGGCCTGGAACCGATCACCTCAGGCGATATCTCCATCAAGGGCAAGTCGATCAGCGGACTGCATCCCTCCAAGCGCGATATCGCGATGGTGTTTCAGTCCTATGCGCTCTATCCAAATATGACCGTTGGCGGCAACATCGCCTTCGGCATGGAAATTCGCGGCGTCCCGAAGCCGGAGCGCGAAAAGGCCATCAAGCAGGTTGCCGACATGCTGCAGATCGGCCATCTGCTCGACCGCAAGCCGAGTCAGCTTTCCGGTGGCCAGCGCCAGCGTGTCGCCATGGGCCGGGCGCTTGTTCGCAATCCGCAGGTATTCCTGTTCGACGAACCGCTCTCCAATCTCGATGCCAAGCTGCGCGTCGACATGCGCACGGAAATCAAGCGGCTGCACCAGCGCATGAAGACCACGATCGTCTATGTGACGCACGACCAGATCGAGGCGATGACGCTCGCCAGCAAGATTGCGGTGCTGAAGGACGGCGTGTTGCAACAGTTCGGCACCCCGGCGGAAATCTACAATAACCCGACCAATCTGTTCGTTGCCGATTTCATGGGCTCACCGGCCATGAACCTGCTCAAGGCCAAGATTGATGGCAGCGCTTCGGACCTGCATGTCGTGCTCGAAAGGCCAGATGCGCCACCGCTGCGCTTGCCCATCAAGAAGACCAACAGCGCTCTCGTCGGATATGCCGGCAAGGATGTCGTCTTCGGCATTCGCCCGGAAGCGCTGACTGATCCGGATGGCGCGGACCGCAATGCGGGGTCGCTGGTTGAAGGCGAATGCCTGATCGAAGTGGTCGAGCCCGCAGGTTCGGATACTTTCGCGGTGACGAAGCTTGGCGGCAAGGAAGTCGTCGCCCGCCTGCGTGCCGATGCGCAGATTGTTCCCGGGGCGAAAACACAGCTCGCCTTCAATCTGGACAAGGCCGTATTCTTCGATCCGCAATCGCAACTGCGTATCGGCGCCTGAAACGCACCTCATGAACGGTCCATGCGCATGAGCCAAGAGATACAACCGGCCACAGCCGCAGATATCGTGATCATTGGTTCAGGCATTGGCGGCGCGACAATGGCGGCAGGACTTGCCGCCTCGGGTGCGGATATTCTCATCCTCGAGGCGGGCGATCATCTGCCGGATCGGCCCGAGAATCGCGATCCTCGGGCGATCTTCCAGCGCGGCTTCTTCCGCCCGAGGGAAAACTGGTACGACGAGACCGGTAGCGCCTTCAACCCCGGCAACTACTATAATGTGGGCGGCAATTCGAAATTCTACGGGGCGGTGCTGACGCGCTATCGCTCCGAGGATTTCGAGGAGATGCAGCATCTCGAAGGCGTGTCCCCCGCCTGGCCCTTTCCTTATGAGGAACTGGAGCCCTGGTATGGCAAGGCCGAAGCCTTGTTTCAGGTTCGCGGCAAGTTGGGCGAAGACCCGACTGAACCGCTGCATTCGACACCTTATGATTTCCCCGCGGTTCCCGACGAAGCGCCGATCGCTGCCTTGCGGGAGCGGCTGAAGACGGCGGGTGTCCACCCATCCACTTTGCCGCTCGGAGTCGATATCGATGCGTGGCTGTCGCATGGCAAGACACCATGGGATGCGCATCCCAACAGTTTCAACGGCAAGTTGGATGCTGAAACCACAGCTCTGGCATCTGCGCTCAAACACAAGAATGTCAGATTGCAGACCCTTTCTAAGGTCACCCGGCTTGAAACTGCACCTGACGGCACCACCATCGCCGCGGTGCATTATGAAAAAGACGGCAAGAGCTATGTCATGAAGCCCAAGCTTGTCGTCCTTTCCGCGGGTGCCGTCCAGTCCGCCGTGCTGCTGTTGCGTTCCGCCGACGATGCCAACCCGGCTGGACTTGCCAATCGCTCCGATCAGGTCGGGCGCAATTTCATGAACCACAATCTCTCGGCTGTCATCGGCTTCGACCCACGCTTCAGGAACGATTCCGTCTACCAGAAAACCTTTGGTTTCAATGACTTCTACCTGTCCGACGGCAAGGGCGGTGCGCCGCTCGGCAATGCCCAACTGCTCGGGCGCATAAGCGGGCCGGTGCTCAAGTCCGACTTGAAGCTCGTGCCCGAATGGATACTCGACCGCTTCTGCGCCCATACGGTGGATTTCCTCGCCATGAGCGAGGATGTGCCAAAACCCGAGAGCCGCGTTGGTGTCGATGGTGACAGGATTATTCTGGAATGGATCCGCAGCAATTGGCCGGCGCATCAAAAGCTGGTTGCGCAGATCAAGTCGGTGCTGCGCTCGGCCGGTTTCCCGCTCGTTCTCTCCAAGGCCTTTGACCGCAAGACCCCATCGCATCAATGCGGCACCGTCCGCATGGGTGATGACCCGGCAAAGGCGCCGCTCGACATCTATTGCCGCGCCTATGAGCACCCCAATCTGTTTGTGGTTGACGCGGCGTTCCTGCCAACCTCCGCCGCCGTCAATCCGGCACTGACTATTGCTGCGCAGGCGTTGCGTGTGGCGGATCATATCGTGTCGAAGGAGCTTGCGTGATGAAACCTGTGGCTCTCGTCACCGGCGCGCGCCGCGGCATCGGGCTTGGCATAGCCAAAGCTCTGGCGTCGAAGGGCTTCGACCTTGCCATCACCGACATTGTCGATGACGCGGCCAGCCAATCGGCAGTCAAGGCGCTACAAAAGCTAGGCGCAAATACGGTCTTCATCCAGTCGGATATCGCTGATCTTTCAAGCCATGGCGCAACAGCCGAGACGGCCATCGCGAAGTTCGGCCACATCGATTGCCTCGTCAACAATGCCGGTATCGGCTCAAAGGTTCGCGGAGACTTCCTCGATCTTGAGCCAGCTAACTATAATGCCATTTTCGACGTTAATCTGCGCGGAACTGTGTTCTTCACACAGGCCGTATTGCGAACGATGCTGGGGAACACCTCATCGCTTCCACGCTTGATTATCAACATTACATCGGTTTCCGCCGGGATGACCTCACCGGAACGGCTCGATTACTGCATGACAAAGGCGGCGCTGGCTGCCTTCACCCAAGGTCTCGCTTTGCGCCTGGCGGACCAGGGTATCAGCGTCTTCGACGTGCGCCCCGGTATCATACGCTCTGACATGACCGCGGTTGCCGCGGCGAAATATGACAAACTTATCGCCGAAGGCCTGGTGCCGATGAAGCGCTGGGGCGAGCCGGAAGATCTCGGCCGCATCGTCGCGGCGCTCGCCAGCGGCGATTTTAACTTTGCCACAGGCTCCGTCATCAATGCCGACGGCGCCCTTTCGATAAGCAGGCTTTAAAGCAATTGCGGGAAAAGCGGGAACCGGTTTCCCGTCCGAAATTGCGTAAAAACAAAGAGTTAGACCATGACCTATGACTACATCATCACTGGCGCGGGTCCCGCGGGTTGCGTCCTCGCCAATCGCCTCAGTGAAGATCCGGCGATTTCCGTGCTGCTGCTGGAAGCTGGTGGCGGCGATTGGAATCCGCTGTTTCATATGCCCGCCGGCTTTGCCAAGATGACCAAGGGCGTCGCAAGCTGGGGCTGGGAAACCGTGCCGCAGAAGCACATGAAAAACCGTGTCCTTCGCTATACGCAGGCCAAGGTCATTGGTGGCGGGTCGAGCATCAACGCGCAGCTTTATACGCGCGGAAATGCAACTGACTACGATCTGTGGGCGAGCGAAGATGGTTGCAAAGGCTGGAGCTATCGCGATGTCCTGCCCTATTTCAAGCGCGCCGAAGACAATCAGCGTTTTGCTGACGATTACCATTCCTATGGCGGGCCGTTGGGCGTCTCCATGCCTGCAGCCACCTTGCCGATCTGCGATGCCTATATCCGCGCCGGTCAGGAGCTGGGCATACCCTACAACCATGATTTCAACGGCAAGACGCAAGGCGGGGTGGGTTTCTACCAGCTGACCCAGCGGGATCGCCGCCGGTCGTCCGCGTCGATGGCCTATCTCACGCCTATAAAAGAGCGCAAGAACCTGACGGTCCGCACCGGCGCGCAGGTATCAAGGATCATCGTCGAGGGCAAACGCGCCATTGGTGTTGAGATCATCAACAACAATGCACGCGAAATCGTCCGCGCCAACCGTGAGGTACTGGTGAGTTCCGGCGCGATAGGCTCGCCAAAGCTCCTGCTGCAATCTGGCATCGGCCCTGCCGATCATCTGAGAACCGCCGGCGTGCCCGTCGTTCATGATCTGCCGGGTGTCGGCGAGAACATGCAGGATCATCTTGATCTGTTCGTGATTTGCGAATGCACCGGCGATCATACCTATGATGGTGTGGCCAAGCTGCACAGGACCCTGTGGGCCGGACTGCAATATGTGTTGTTCCGCTCGGGGCCGGTGGCGTCCAGCCTGTTCGAGACCGGCGGCTTCTGGTACGCTGATGACAAAGCCCGCTCTCCCGATATCCAGTTTCATCTTGGCCTCGGTTCCGGCATCGAGGCAGGTGTTGAACGGTTGAAGAATGCTGGCGTCACGTTGAATTCGGCCTATCTGCATCCCCGTTCGCGCGGCACCGTTCGGCTGAAATCGGCGGATCCATCCGCGGCACCGCTGATCGATCCGAACTATTGGAGCGATTCGCATGATCGAAAGATGTCGATCGAGGGGCTGAAGCTTGCCAGGGAAATCATGCAGCAGGCGGCGCTGAAACCATTCGTCATGGCGGAGCGCCTGCCCGGACCAAAATACAATACCGACGAGGAACTGTTCGACTATGGCTGCGCTAATGCCAAGACCGACCATCATCCGGTCGGTACGTGCAAAATGGGCACCGACCCCATGGCCGTCGTCGATTTGGAGCTGAAAGTTCGGGGTCTTGAAGGCCTGCGCGTTTGCGACAGTTCGGTGATACCGCGCGTCCCGTCCTGCAATACCAACGCCCCAACGATCATGATGGGTGAAAAAGGCGCGGATATCATTCGTGAAATGACACCGCTGCCGCCGGCAATATTTTCTAACGAAATGAATGAAAAACGCCCGCGGGCACGGGCAGATATTCGCTGACGGTGAATGCGGATTGTCTCTCCCCTTGTGGGAGAGAAAGCGATTTCAGCATCTTAGCCCTTGCTAAGTGCTAGAAATCGCCAGAGAGGGGATTTGTCTCACTGAACTACCCCCTCTCTTGGATTTTCTAAGAATTTAGCAAAAAGGCTAAATCCAAGAAAATCCTATCTCCCCCACAGAGGGGGAGATAAGCGCCTATGGCACCTCAATGAAGTCGGGTATCCAGAAATACGCCAGCCTCGCGCGCGGCGCTGATAAAGGCATGGCGCGCCTTGTGTGCGGGCTTCCAACCATCAAGTGCATCAAGACAGGCTTGCAAAGCCCGGCGATAGCTCGGTCCTTTCTTGGCGGGCCAATAACTTCGCAGGCATTCTATCGCTTCCCAAACGCTGGAGACTGCTCGTTGGCCGGCGGCTCCAAGAGTGATCATAACCGGGATGGGAAAACGCTTGTCGTTCATCACTTCCTCCATAAATGTCGGATAGTTTGGCAGCAGTTTTGCGCCGCTCAGCCAACCATAGAAATGAGTCCGGTATGAGTCCGGTTCCATGACAATTGGAAGAATTATTTTTGAATGATCGATTGCGCGGAGCAGGCCGTTCAGCCCGGTCTGGATGCCAGTCATCTGTTTTTTAGATGACCCCAAACAATCTATGTATTGGATAGGTTCCGGAACTCACATTAACGTCCGGATTCGTTGATCTGGTCGAAATAACATGAGGCTTTTCTGCTCTGAACAGCAAGCAATCGGAAACCTGGAATGACTCGCAAAAAGCTTACGATAGCCACCACCGACTATGATCACTTTCGCGATTTTCGCACTGGCGCGGTGAAAGCTGAGGGACTGGACCTGAATTGGTTGACCCTCGGTCACCACGAGATTTTCGCGCGGTTCACCTTCAATCGAGAATGGGACATCAGCGAGCTTTCGTTTGCCAAGTTCATGGCGCAGATCAGCAGGCCTGACAGTGACATCATCGGCTTGCCGGTCATCTGCTCGCGCCTGTTCCGGTTCAGTTCGTTTTATGTCAACAAGAACAGCGGCATCAAGACGGTCGAAGACTTGCGCGGGAAGCGTATCGGCTCGCCGGAATGGGCACATTCCGCAGCCGTTTACATGCGCGGCTGGATGCACAATTATTGCGGTGTCAAACTGCACGACGTTCATTGGTATCAGGCCGGGGCAAACGCACCCGGGCGCATCGAGAAGGTCGATCTCGCCTTGCCGGAAGGTGTCAAGCTGACACGCGTCGGCGACAAGTCCCTTTCGGAGATGCTCGCCTCCGGCGAGATCGATTGCGCCATCATCGCCCGGCCGCCCACCTGTTTCCTCGAGGGTGATCCCAATATCGAGCGGTTGTTTCCAGATTATCTGGAGATGGAGGAGGAATACTACGCGCGTACGCGCATCTGGCCGATCATGCACATCATCGCGCTCAAGAAACACCTGCTCGACGATAACCCATGGATCGCCCGCAACCTTTACAACGCGTTCGAGGAGTCGAAGAATCGCAGTCTCGAACGTCTGCTCGATCCTGCCGTCTCGCGTTATCCATTGCCGTGGCTTGCCACCTACGCCCGCCGTATGCGCACGCTCTTCGATGGCGATACATTTCCCTTCGGTATCGAAAAAAACCGGGCAACCTTTGAACAAATGATGCTCTATACCTATCAGCAAGGTATCGCCCAACGGCACATGACTCCGGAGGAGGTTTTTCCGGCGGGCATCATGACCAAAATCGTCATCTGATTCCTGGAGCCTTTCAGGTTTTGACTGAAACGCGCCTCCCTCTCCGTCATCCTCGGGCTTGACCCGAGGATGACGGAGAGGTCGGGGATGAAGCAGAGGTGGCGAAGCGGGTATGTTTCAAACCCGAAACACTCTAGGTATGAAAGGCTCTATCCTCCGCTGTATTTCGCTTGCTGAACCTTCTTCCGCATGACCTGATCCTGCCGGCATGGTAAGACGGGCCTCGTGCAGAGGAGGAAAATCTGTGAGGGTTCGTCAGCTTGAATCGTTCGTATGCGTTTGTGAGAGCGGAAGCATCACACGGGCCGCGGCCATATTGAACATAGTCCAGCCGGCGCTTGGCTCGCAAATCAATGCGCTTGAGCAGGAGCTCGGCGTGCAATTGCTGGATCGCAGCCCAAGGGGCATCAAGACAACGCCTGCGGGCCAGTATTTTCTCGAAGAAGCCAGGGACATGCTGGGACGGTTCGCGGCGATCAGGAAGAACATAAAGACCTTCAACAATTCGGAGCCCGGGCATCTCTCGATCGGACTGACAGCCAGCCTCTCGATGCTGCTCGCAGCCCCGCTAGCGCAGGAATTCAATCGGCAGAACCTTGCCGCCAAGGTCCATATCATCGAAGATATCAGCCACAATTTGCCAGAACGGATTGCCAGAGGTGAGATTGATCTGGCGCTGGCGTTCGACGTTGCTCCTCATAATAAGGCGGTCAACTGCACTCCAGTCCTTACCGAAGCGCTTTTCTTCGTCACCGGTCCGGCAACGGAATTCAACAAGCAGGGGCCAATCGATCTCGCCGAACTTTCCAGGGCGACGTTCGTGATCTCCACCGAAAAGAGCCATATCATCCAGCTTGTCAAACAGACGATGGAGCAACTGCATTTGCCACTCGATGTCACCTATCAGATTGAATCGAAACAGGCGATCAAGGGACTGATAGCGCAAGGTACAGCTTCTGCACTTCTGCCCTATGGCGTCGTCGCGCGCGAGGTCGAGGCCGGTACGCTGATTGCGCGGAAGATTGCCAATCCACCGCTCACGCGCACACTTTTTCTATTGCAACCTTCTGGTCGCCCGATCTCCGGCCATGCGAAAGTAGCGCTGAGTATTATCGAAAAGTTCATCGCCCATCTCGCCGAGAACGTCGCTTTCGAACTTGTCGAACCAGCCGGCCAACAGCTGCTCTATCGTGGACGCGCCAGCCAACCGTAGAGCGCGCCGAAGCCAAGCATCAAGCAGGTGCCGAGAAAGACCGCGCGCATGCCGAAATGCCCGCCGACAAACCCGCCGGCAAGGGGGCCGATTACCTGCCCGGCATACTGCGAAGAGGTGGCATAGCCGAGAATAGTGCCGGAGACGCGGTCGGGAACATTGTGGCGAATCACGCTGGTGATGCAGGGCAGAAGCCCGCCGAGCGAAAGCCCCATCAGGAAGCGCAAAACGACAAGCTGCCACCCCTCGGTTACGAATGCCTGCGGGATCAACAGGAGCGCCGATACACCAAGCGCCGCAACGATGACGTTCCAATGGCCGATGCGGTCAGCGAGCTTGCCGAGGCGCGATGCCGAAAGGATGCTTCCCAGCGCTGCCGCCGACATGACGATACCGGCGACCATTGTGACATGGGTCGGATTGTCGACGAGCTGCGCCACATAGACCGTGATGATCGGTTCGATCGACATATTTGCGAGCATCAGCAGCATGCCTGCGAGCAGCATCACGATGATCGGCCGTTTATCAGGAATGGCCGCCCAGCCGCCGCCCGGTTTGCCAGTCTTCGACTTTGCCGGGCGCCATTCTTCCTTGATGAAGAAACTCGTCGCCAGAAAGGTGATGAAAATGACGCCTCCCGCCAGCCAGAAGGTCTGGCGGATGCCGATCAAGGGCGGCAGCGCGCCTCCGATCAGCGGACCGACAAGATTGCCGGCCATGATGCCTGACGCAAGGGTCCCGAGTGCCCAGCCGGTTCGCGCCTTTGGCGTCTGTGTTGCCACCAGGACGGTGGAACCCGATGCATAGCCGCCGAGCAGTCCGGTCAAAAGCCGCAGGAACACAAGTTGCCAGACATCGGTCGCCATGCCGATCAGCGACATGGCGACCGCCATGCCGAGACTGGCGCGGATCAGCATCAGTTTGCGTCCATACAGATCGGCGAGACGCCCCCAAAGCGGCGCCACGAGCGCCGCTGTGAAAAATGTTGCGCCATAGGCAATACCCGACCATTGCACGATCGCCGCATGGTCCTTCACACCAAGCTGTTCAACGTAGAGTGGCAGGAAAGGCAAGATCAACGTCATCGCGACGATCGTCGTGAAAGAGCCAAGCAGGCAGACGACGAGGTTCTGCCGCCAATAGAGCGACTCACTCGAGGAGCCGGATTCATCGATGTCAGTCATGTCGGGGATCAGTTTTCCCACCGGAAAATTTCGATGGGCCTCTCATTGCAAGAGCGAATAGGCCACCAGTTTTTCACCTGATTGCAGCAATAGCAACATCTGGCACAGGAAGGCGGCAACGCGCCGCACGACTTGTCGACCGCAAGCTTGATCCGGGGCGAAAATAAAATAAAAAAACGCGATTCTTACACGGTTTGATCCGATTCCTATGCAAGAAGGGTCGAATCCGGGATAAGAATCTCATCCTGCGATTGAACTTTAGATGCAGGCGGTTGAGGTCGTTACTTCAGACGCGCGGTAACGTCGATCGGGATTGCTTTACCTATTCTATCCCAGCCCGCCGATTTTTGCGATTGCCGCGCATAATAGCGATACGATGTGCTCGACCAGTCCCTGACCGAATTGGTGCGGTTATCGAGAATAAGGTCACCATCTGAAGTGCGAACGGTCAGCACCACATGCCCCTCATTGCTGAAGGGAAGGCGGGCAACCGTAAGTAACAGTGATGCCGCGGGCCAGCCTCGTTTCAGGAGTTCACGCTTCTTCAGGATGGCGAAATCTTCACAGTCCCCCGCTTTCGTCGGGATCGTCCAGAGATCCTCGACACCGTTGGTCTGCATGTCGCTCTGTTGCTTGATGCTCGAGTTGACGGTTGAGTTAACCGTTTGAAGTTGCTGGCGTTTATCCGCTGTCAACTGGACAACCCTGGCGCCTGAGCGGGTGTTGCAAAGGCTCGCGAAGCGCCCGCAAAAGGAGCGGAATGCCGGTGGGCCAAAGCCCTTGCCGTTGAGTTGCATTTCAGTGCCCCGCGCAAATGCCGGAGCTGAAATTGTGCTTCCAATGACCAATGCCGTCAAAACAAGCAGAGAATATTTGCGAATCATTCGACGCTCTCCCGCGAATTGCCAAACGCAGCTTGCGCGTTAACCCGTTAAAATCATGTTCTCGGCCTTGAAGTTTTACGTCGGTTATTAACATGCCGTGACGGCATTAATTTCAGGGCCTGAGGCTGGGTACGTCGTCTTTGCCGCTACTGGCGAGGATTAACACTATCCTCTGGAACGATTGGGCGGCTGATAATCCGCGATGGGATCAGGTTAAACAATACGGTATATTTTGAATCATTTCATTAATCTTTTTATAAGGCCCCTAAGCATCATTGTTAAATAGTAACCAAATAATAATTAGCTTACAGATTGGATAAGCAATAAAGCCATCAATGGCTAAGAAAAAAACGAAATGTTTTCCTAGTATGGTGAGTTGCTTACAAAGTTAACTCTAAGGGAAACGTAAAATGCCTACAATAACAAACAAAATAAACAAGGCAAAACGCGGTGGTTTACTCGCTGTAATGGCGATTTCCACTTTAGGATTAGTTTCGACGACGTTTTCGAGCGCTCCAGCATATGCGCAAGCCAAACGCGCTCTTTTTGCCAGTGCAGCTCAATGTCGAACACTTACTAACGATAACGCAGGGCTTTGCTGCTTTGCTCTCAACAGAAAACTGGTTCTTTCAAAGCAACAACTCGATATGTGTCCGCCGTTAACTACGGGGGCAATCACCACGACTTCAACTGCCGAGCGTTCGGGTGGCGATGGAACAGCGGGCCGCGGCAAGTCGGGCGGAAAATCTGGAAGCGGCAGTTCTGGTAGTGGCGGCAGCGCCGGCGCGGGTGGTTCTGGCGCAGGCGGCAATTCTGGTACAGGTGGTTCCGGCGCAGGTGGCCCTGGGACTGGTGGACCTGGCGCTGGTGGACCTGGCGCTGGCGGGCCCGGTACTGGTGGCCCTGGCACTGGCGGGCCTGGCGCTGGGGACCCTGGCACTGGCGGACCTGGCGCTGGCGACCCTGGTACTGGAGGACCCGGCGGTCATCACGGCGGGCACCATGGCGGTCATCACGGTGGCGGCGGCAATCACGGCGGTGGTGGCAATCACGGCGATGGTGGCAATCATGGCGGTGGCGGCAATCACGGTGATGGCGGCAATCACGGCGGTGGTGGCAATCATGGCGGTGGCAACAATGGCGGCGGCAACAATGGCGGCGGCAAGAATGGCGGCGGCAACAATGGCGGCGGCAACAATGGTCATGGCAACGGCGACCAGGATGCTCCCGGCAATTCCGGCGGCCACAACAACGGCGAGAACGGTGACCATTCCGGACAGGGTAATTCCGGTGGCGGGAACGGCAACCAAGGCGGAAATGGCGGTAACAACGGCGGTGGCAATAGTGGCGGCGGCAAAGGGGGTAACGGCCAACGATAGGCCAAATTATCAGAATATCTGAGGTTAAGAATTCAAAGCAGGCTTCAAATCTTCGGAGCCTGTTTTGACATGAACGAGCTCAGCTTTCCTCTTGGGATTGGATGTCACCGACTGAACAACCAACCTGCAAAAAGCACTGCGACGGTTACCACGACGAAAAGCACCACGTAGGGTCGCATCGGCGTAAGATACGGATCATACTCGGCTTTTGGTGGGTCTTGGTCGTCTGAATCCATTTCGGATCATATGCACTTTCATGGAAAAAAGGCCCGGCGGGGCTGGGGGGATGGGCACCGGGCCTGCTGGGGTCAATCAGCCACGTCAGTCTGCACGAATATGGCAGTCGCTTCAATCAATCGCGGTTTGCTACTATTTCTTAGACAGTATCCAAAAGTATTGTGCCGAAGCTCTCGCGCACTCGTTTATTAATACAAGGTATTTTAAACAAAATTCGCGACGAGTGCCGCCACTATCACGCCAGCAACAAATATGCCGATGTACCAGCCGAGGGAATTGTGAACTGCCCAGACATCTTCATCGTCTTCGTCGAAGTCATCGACCATGGTATCATCCTTTCGGTGGCCAGAGCGATGTGGCTCGATCGCAGGGTATTGGAACTCCAAAATGAGCCTTCGCTGAAATGATCAGCAATAGCAGAACGCGTTGGTACGCCGATGGTTTCATCTCGCTGAAAGCCCCCTATAACCGTGCACTCAAGCTTGACCTTCCCAACCAATTTCCGTGATGTTACGTTCACTCTCTGTTCGCGGCTGATTCGCGAGGCTGCCTGTTGGGGACCATATGAGCGCTGTCTATTTGGAAAAACTGAATGCCGAGCAGCGCATGGCGGTGGAATATGGCGTAGGACAGGTGGCTGGCCCGCTACTGGTGATTGCCGGAGCCGGTTCGGGCAAGACCAATACGCTTGCGCATCGCGTTGCACATCTGATCGTAAACGGAGCTGATCCACGCCGGATTTTGCTGATGACGTTTTCACGCCGGGCCGCCGCCGAGATGTCCCGCCGCGTCGAGCGCATATGCGGTCAGGTATTGGGTGCGAAGTCCGGTATCATGGTAGACGCTCTGGAATGGGCGGGTACATTCCATGGCATTGGCGCCCGTCTCTTGCGCGAATATGCGGATCGGATCGGCCTCAGCCCGGATTTTACCATTCATGACCGCGAGGATTCTGCCGATCTGATGAATATCGTCCGGCATGAACTGGGCTTTTCCAAAAAGGAAAGCAGATTTCCGACCAAAGGCACCTGTCTCGCTATTTATTCCCGCACCGTCAATTCGGAACAGCCGCTCGACGAAGTGCTGAAGACCTCCTTTCCCTGGTGTGCTAACTGGGATGCTCAACTGCGCCAGCTTTTCGCCGCCTATGTCGAGGCCAAGCAGAATCAGAACATTCTGGATTACGACGATTTATTGCTTTACTGGGCGCAAACTGCCAGTGTCTCAATGCTCGCCGACGATATGGGCGGCCGATTTGACCATGTTTTAGTAGATGAATACCAGGACACCAACCGCCTGCAATCCTCGATCCTCTTGGCGTTGAAGCCAAGTGGACGGGGCCTTACCGTGGTTGGAGACGACGCACAGTCGATTTACTCGTTTCGCGCCGCGACAGTTCGTAACATCCTGGACTTTCCCAAGGCGTTCAACCCGTCCGCGGATATCATAACGCTCGATAGAAACTACCGCTCTACGCAGACCATCCTTGCCGCCGCCAACGGCGTCATCGACCTGGCCTCGGAACGGTTCACCAAGAATCTCTGGACGGAACGGCAATCGGCTGAACGGCCGCAACTTGTCACCGTTCGCGATGAGACCGATCAGGCGCGTTATATTGTGGAACGTGTGTTGGAGAGCCGCGAAACCGGAACCCTTTTAAAACAGCAGGCAGTGCTTTTCCGAACATCGCATCACAGCGGGCCTCTGGAGGTGGAGTTGACACGCCGCAACATACCCTTTGTCAAATTCGGCGGGCTCAAATTCCTCGATAGCGCCCATATAAAGGATATGCTTGCCGTGTTACGTTTTGCGCAGAACCCGCGCGACCGCGTGGCGGGTTTCCGGCTGATGCAACTTTTGCCCGGTGTCGGGCCTTCGTCTGCGCAACGTGTGCTGGATCAAATGGCGGAAAGAGCGGATCCAATTGCAGCACTCGCCGACATCCCCGTGCCGCCGCGCGCCGGCGAGGACTGGGTGGGCTTCGTGGAAATGTTACAGCAGATCAGTGCAGGTAAACCGGTGTGGCCGGCCGAGATCGAGCAGGCTCGGCTCTGGTACGAACCGCATTTGGAACGCATCCACGAAGACGCGTCGATGCGGCAAGCTGATCTTTTGCAATTGCAACAGATCGCGGCGGGTTATCCATCGCGGGAGCGATTCCTCACTGAATTGACTCTTGATCCGCCGGACGCGACCAGCGACCAGTCCGGCGTGCCGCTGCTTGACGAGGATTATCTGATTCTCTCGACTATCCACTCGGCCAAGGGCCAGGAGTGGAAATCCGTTTATATGCTCAATGTTGTCGATGGCTGCATGCCTTCCGATCTCGGTGTCGGTTCCACGGCGGAACTGGAAGAGGAACGGCGATTGCTCTATGTCGCCATGACTCGCGCCAAGGACAATCTCCACCTTGTTGTGCCGCAGCGCTTCTTTACCCATGGCCAGAATGCCCAGGGTGACCGGCATGTTTATGCTTCTCGGACGCGATTCATCCCGGCGACGCTGCTGCAATACTTCGAATGCGTCTCATGGCCCCTGGCACGGTCTACCGCGGCCGGACAAACGGAGCAGCCAAAGATGCGCGTAGACATCGGAGCGCGTATGCGAGGCATGTGGCAATAGCGGGCGCGCCGAAAAGCTCGACCAGGAGGTCGCGACACATAGTGTAATGACAGAAGCAACCGAATTTAACCTGGGAAGATTTGTCCAAGCGCAGGAACCTGTCTTCGAGCAAGTGCTCGAGGAATTGAGGTCAGGACAAAAACGCAGTCATTGGATGTGGTTCGTCTTTCCACAGCTGAAGAACCTTGGCCGCTCCTCCATGGCACAGTTTTACGGCATGGCATCGCTTGAAGAAGCGCAGGCTTATCTGCGTCATCGGCTTCTGGGCAACCGGTTGGTGATCTGTACCGAAACATTGTTGACCCACATCGATACGCCTCTCAATCAAATATTGGGATCTCCAGATGATCTGAAGTTCTGTTCGTCGATGACGCTCTTTTCACTGGCATCGACTGATCCTTCGGTTTTCAAACGTGCTCTGGATCAATTCTGCGACGGTCATATGGATCAACGGTCGTTGGCGCTTCTTGGGTTTTGAGGCGACAGGTGGCCTGAATTGTCAAACAAGAAGGGTATCAGAGCCGAACACGCCTTCGATGATATTGTGCGAAGCAGAACCGCCGCCGATTGAATCGTCGAAACGGCTTCCAATGAAATGTTCTATATCAAGATAGTAATCCGGACCGATATCGGCGGGATCATGTGCCTGGGACATGTCCAACGTGTCGAAGCCTTCGCCGCCGTAGGGTTGCAGGTGCGCCTTCTTCAGTGGCCACGACCTTTTACTGCCAGTATTTATCGAGACCCGGCGGTATAATTATTCCCTGAATATTGATACCAGTTCAGGTGTTGTCGAAGAGATGTGTCCTGCAGGATCCCCGTGGCAGCACTTGTGCCACGTCGACAGCAGAGGCAATGTCACCAAGGAGTGTCGATGTCTCAATCCGTGAAACTGATATCAATTGGCACAGCAGTGCCCGCCCACATTATTCAGCAACGTGATGCCGCCGCTGCGGCACATAAGGCTTTTTCGGCCCGATTCCGAGACTTTGACCGTTTGGCGAAAGTCTTCGAGAGTTCGGGTATTCGCACGCGCTACGCTGTCCAGCCACTGGAATGGTATCTGGAACCTTTGGGGTGGCCGGAAAGAAATGCCGCCTATATCGAGGGAGCGTGCAGTTTGTTCGTCTCGGCTGCCAATACCGCCCTGGAGAAGGCAGGCATCAGGGGAAAAGATGTCGATACGGTTGTGACAGTTTCGTCGACGGGTATCGCCACTCCGAGTCTGGAAGCCCGCGTGGCCCTACAAATGGGATTTCGCGATGACATCGAACGAGTGCCCGTCTTTGGTCTGGGCTGTGCGGGCGGTGTATCCGGGTTCTCCATTGCCTCTCGACTTGCGAAGTCAAGACCTGGAACCGTCGTCCTGTTAGTCGCTGTTGAACTGTGCACACTGGCGTTCCGGTTGGATCAACTGACAAAAGCCAATATCGTTGCCAGCGCGCTTTTCGGGGACGGTGCGGCGGCATGCGTCCTGAAGGTTGCAGACGAAGGAATAGCCGACATCGAGATGTCCGGCCAGCACACCTGGCCAAACACGCTGGACATAATGGGTTGGAGCGTTGACAGACAGGGTTTCGGCGTCATTTTCGATCGCGATATTCCGCCTTTTGCCGAAGAGCGCATCGCCCCGGCTATTTCCGGAATCCTCGGACGCGCGAATCTTGAACTTGCAGATGTCGATAGATTTGCCTGTCATCCCGGCGGAGCCAAAGTCGTGACTGCACTGGAGACTGCGCTTTCCCTTGGTCAAGGGAGCTTGGACCATGAACGAGACGTGCTATCCAAATATGGAAATATGTCGGCCCCTACGGCATTGTTCGTTCTCGACCGCGTCGTCGAGCCGGGTTTGCCACCCAGGACGTTGCTAACAGCGATGGGCCCCGGCTTCAGCGTCAGTTGTGTTTCACTCAAGAGAGCCGCATGATCGCGGCTTCGATGCTTCTCGCTTTCGTCACCATCGAGCGTCTCGGCGAGCTCCCGCTCGCCAGACGCAACACCAAAGCTCTGCTGGCGAAGGGAGCATATGAAGCCGCGCCGGGTCACTACATGTTCATCGTGGCGTTGCATGCTGCCTGGCTTGTCGGGTTGTGGATTTTTGCCTGGGACAAGCCGATTGAACCGGTTTGGCTTGCCGCTTTCATATTGCTCCAAGGCTTGCGGTTCTGGGTGCTTGTGACGTTGGGTAAGCGCTGGACCACGCGCATCATCATTCTGCCGGGAAGCCCTCTCGTGAGAACAGGCCCTTACCGTTTCCTTTCGCATCCGAATTATGTCGTCGTGATCGGAGAGATCGCCGTGCTGCCCTTGTGCTTTGGGCTGGTATGGTATGCTGTCGCATTCTCCGCGCTGAATGCCTTCGTTCTGGCGGTAAGGATTCGCGAAGAGAATTCCGCGCTTTCGGAGTTGCGCCATGATGCAATGCCCTGATGCAGGCGAAGCGCGGTTGCCAAGTCTTTCGACTTGGCTGGGCTTTTTCGCAATGTGCATCGGGATGTTCATGGGCATTCTCGACGTCCAGATCGTCGCCACGTCGCTACCAACAATCCAGGGTGCTTTAGGCATCAACCCAGATCAGATGAGCTGGATTCAGACTGCCTATTTGATCGCCGAAATCGTTGCGATCCCGCTTACGGGTTTCTTGACCCGCTTGCTTAGTATGCGTTGGCTTTTTGTATCTGGCACTTTGCTGTTTACCGCTGCTTCCGTCGGATGTGCACAAAGCGATAGTTTCAATGCCCTTTTGTGCTGGCGCGTCCTGCAGGGGTTCTCGGGCGGGACCTTGATCCCGTTGGTTTTCTCTGCGGTTTTCTTGTTGTTCCCGCAGCGGCACCAAAGCATCGCCACAACCGTCGCTGGCGTCGTTGCAGTCATGGCTCCGACGGTTGGACCAATCATCGGGGGGTGGATAACGGAGACATACTCATGGCACTGGCTCTTTTTGATCAATGTCGTCCCTGGCCTGGTCGCGGCGTCATTGGCAGCTTTACTGCTTCCGCGCGCGCCAATGGAGCTCAAGTATTTCCGTTCGATTGATTTTCAATCGCTGGCAATGATGGCGATGGGTCTTGCCGCCTTGGAGATCGCATTGAAAGAAGCGCCGCAACGCGGCTGGCTAGGCCCCGTCGTTTTGTCACTTTCGGCTTTCAGTATGGTTATGCTGGCTGCCTTTACCCGGCGAACATGGACGTCGCTCACTCCGATAGTCGATCTGCATAACTTCAAGGATCGAAATTTCACCATTGGCTGCATTCTGAGTTTTGTTCTGGGCTTCGGTCTGTTCGGATCGGTGTATCTCATGCCCGTTTTCCTGGCTTTCGTCAGGGGCCACAACGCGCTGCAAATAGGCGAAATAATGCTTGTGACCGGCATTGCGCAGCTGATGATAGCGCCCTTTGCCGTCATGCTGGAACAACGGGTCGAAGCAAGACTGCTGTCAACCATAGGCTTTCTGTTGTTCGCAATTGGCCTCGGTTGCAGTGCGTTTCAAGTACCGCAAACCGATGCTTCCGCGATGTTCTGGCCACAAGTCATCCGCGGTCTGGCAATAATGTTTTGTCTGCTCCCGCCGACGCGTCTTGCCCTGGGTAGTCTCCAAGATGACAGGGTTCCGGATGCCAGTGGCTTGTTCAATCTAATGCGCAATCTCGGCGGCGCGATAGGTTTGGCGCTGATTGACACGGTCATTTATACGCGATCAACAACGCACGGCATCGCAATAGCCAACGGTTTGCTGGCGGGTGATCAGCGGACGGAAAGATTTATTGGAATGCCTGCCAACGAGGTTGTTGCGCATATGCCGGGTAAATTCGATGCGATTGCTCAGAGCATTTTCAGCCCAATGGTTGCAAGGGCGGCGATGGTGCAATCCATCAATGAGGCATGGGCCATGATAGCGTTGATAACTTTGATACCTCTGCTGATCATCATGTTTGCCTACCAGCTTC
This sequence comes from Candidatus Phyllobacterium onerii, assembly GCF_028331445.1. Taxonomy (GTDB): domain Bacteria; phylum Pseudomonadota; class Alphaproteobacteria; order Rhizobiales; family Rhizobiaceae; genus Phyllobacterium; species Phyllobacterium onerii. The sequence continues at coordinate 92,508 of NZ_JAQMHX010000004.1, forward strand.
CACCGAAGGCCTCACCCGGAAACCATTGATGGCCACGCCGACGGCTCACATTTGGTGCTACGTCACGTTCACGTAGACACGGATCTCAAGCGACTGATTTTACCTTCCTGGCACCGCGTCTTGCCAGAAGATTGGCGACGACAAGGAGGAGGATGGAAAGAACCATCATCAAGGTTGCGGCGGCAGTGATCGCTGGGCTCAGCCTTTCCCGCAGGCCGATGAACATCTCGAGTGGCATCGTTCGCTGATTGGCGCTGGCAAGAAACTGGGCAACGACCACTTCATCGAACGATGTGACAAAAGCAAAAGCTGCTCCCGACAGGACGCCGGGCAGGATCAAGGGCAGCATTACCCGGTAGAATGCCACGACGGGTTTGGCGCCGGCAATCGATGCCGCTCGCATAAGGTTGCGATCAAATCCCGTCAGACTTGCACCAACCGTCACGACCACAAAGGGACTGGCGAGGGCGGTATGAGCCAGAATGATCCCCAGATAGGTGCTCGCCAAACCAACCCGTGCATAGAACAGATAAGACCCTACAGCGGTGATGACCACCGGCACGATCAAGGGAGAGATCACCAGCGGCATGATGATGCGCCGCGCCGGGAATCTGTCGCTGGATAGCGCTATCGCTGTTAGTGTCCCGAGGACTGTGGCGAGGGCGGTGGTGCCAAAGGCGATGACCAGACTGTTTCCTATTGCCGTCTGCCAGCGGTCGGTGCCGAGAACCACCTCGTACCAGCGTGTGGAAAGCCCCTCCAGCGGAAACACGAAGAAGGTTCCGCTGTTGAACGAAAGCGGCACAGGAATGAGAATCGGCACCATCAGAAAGGCGATTACGAGGGCGCCCCAGAGCCACAATAATGTAACCCGTATTCGTTCACCGATCGTGGGATAGGGAGACAACAGCATGATCACACCGGCTTCAGGCGATCGAGACCGAGCATGCGGGCAAACACCGCATAAAGTCCCATGGTGAAAACGAGGAGGATAAAACTGAGCGCAGCAGCCATTTCCCAATTCAGTTCGACATTGACGTAGTTGGCAATGAAGTTGCTGATCAGCTGGTCGCCGGCGCCGCCGATAAGAGCTGGCGTAATGTAGTAGCCGAGGCAAAGAATGAACGTCAGCAAACAGCCCGCCATAATTCCCGGCACCACCTGCGGAAGATAGACGCGCAGGAACGATGTCAGCGGCCTGCCGCCGAGGGAATAAGCTGCGCGCATCTGCGACGGCTGGATGGTGCGCATGACGCTGTAGATCGGCAGTAGCGTGAATGGTAACTGGATGTGGGTCATAGCAATGACGAGCCCGAGCCGGCTGTACATCAGGTCGAGTCTGGTGCCGGTCACGCCGAGCCAAAGGAGAACATCATTGACCAATCCGAATTTTTGCAAAAGCACAGTCCACGCTGCGGTCCGCACAAGGATCGACGTCCAGAACGGTAGTAGAACGGCAACAATGAGTATCGCCCCAAGTGTCTTTGGCACGCTGGAAATCAGGTAGGCGAGAGGAAAGCCGAGTACGAGCGTAGCAAGTGTGACCGTAGCCGCCATGAGGAAGGTACGTGCGAAAACGCGCAGGAATATAGCCTGCTCGGGAGGGACGCGTTCGATGCTTCCATCGGCATTCCAGCGAAGGTCGACCGCGCTCAAGAGATAGAATGAAGTGAGGGCATGTCTTCCTCTCACTATCGTTGCCCATGTGCCAGGGCTGGTCCAGAACGGCATCGATTTGATGACGGATACAGTGTCAGCCACTCCTTCCTTGTCGAGCGCCCGGGCAGTCTTGAGAATGTGGCTGCGGGCCCCGGGTAACCGTGCATTCAAACCTTTCGCAAATTCGGAGAGATTTCCATTTTGCTGACTGGCTTTGAGATCGGCGGCGAGTGCTTCAAGGGTTTTGTCCTCGGGGATTCCGTTGCCGCTCCAGCTCTGCATCGCAGCGCCGGTAAGTGGTAAAGCATTGGCGATCGTTGGGTCGTAAACGGCCCGCGACAGGAGAATGGCAATCGGAATGCCGAAACTGAGGAGCAACAGGGTCAGGAGGGGCATGGCAAGCGCGAACGAGCGCAGGCGTTCGCGTGCCTGGGATCTCCGGATCGCTGCCGCGACAGACCTGGTGTCGGCTGCGTTGGGAGCGGTAATGAACTGCCCCTGATCCATGTTGGTGGGCTGGACCGCGGACACGGCTATTGCGCTAGCCAGGCGTTAAAGCGCTTGACCAGATCCTCGCCATAGTCGCCCCAAAACTCGGTATCGGCGACGAGATAGGAATTCATGTGCTCTGGAGCATTCGGCAATTTGGGCAGCGCATCGGCAGCCACGAACTCAGTTGCGTCGGTACGCACCGGACCATAGGTGATATGACTAGCGAGCTTGGCGTTGTTCTCGGGCTTGCTGATATAGGCGAGATATTTATAGGCGAGCTCCGGGTTCTTCGCGCCTTTCGGAATGCTGATCATGTCATATTCGAGGATCTGACCGTCCCAGACGATTTTGAACGGCTTTGAATCCGTGTCGATCGCATTCTGGATGCGGCCGTTCCACGCCGTCGTCATGACCACTTCTTTTGAGGCAAGCAATTGCGCCGGTTGTGCGCCGGCATCCCACCAGACAATATCGCTCTTGATTGTATCCAGCTTCTTGAACGCGCGATCAACGCCTTCCGGGGTGCCAAGGACCTCGTAAACCTGATCTGCAGGCACTCCGTCGGCCATGAGCGCCCATTCGAGATTCTGCGCGGGGAATCTCCGCATTGCGCGCTTGCCGGGAAACTTCGTCGTGTCAAAGATGTCGAGCACCGACGTCGGCGCTTCCTTCAGGACATTCGGATCATAGGCGAGGATGTCGCCATAGGCATCAAGGCCGACACCGCATTTGAGAGCGGAGCCCTCGATGAATTTGGATTGGTCGGCGATTTTTGAATAATCGAGGGGCTCGAGGATGCCTGCATCACAACCCTGCAGAACCGTAGCAGTCTCGACGGTAACAAGGTCGATCGGCACATTACCCGTGTCGACCATGGCTTTGACCTTGCCTAGATCGCCAAGATATTCCTGTTCGACAATCTTGATGCCGGTTTCCTTGCTGAAAGGTTCGAACCAGGCTTTACGCTGCGCGTCCTGCCACGCACCGCCGCTGGCCATGATCGATAATTCCTCGGCAATGGCGGAATGACTGAAAAGTGCGCAGACGGCGACTGTCGCCAAGGCAACGGAATGGAAAGAATTGCGTTTCATGGGTCCCTCTCTTGTTCTTAGTTGTGGTCTTGTACCTATTGTTGCGCCGGAAATGCGCGGCATTCCGTGTGCGACCAGCCGAGCCTAATTCGTTGAGCTTCTGTCGTTATCGTTTCAGGGCCCACTTTCACGCTCAGCAGTTGACCATTGTCGAGCCGCGCAAGGAGCCGCAAATGATCACCGAGATAGATTCTTCCTTCGACAGTTGCCTCGAAATCGTTCTCCTCATCGGCAGCCGCAGCGATCCGAATGCATTCAGGGCGGATGGCGACTTGGCACGAGGTTCCTTGAGTTCCAATGTCGATGGGAGTTGCGCGGAGGAGTCCGCCACCCCTCAAGGCCACCTGGCAAACATGGCCTGAAACCTGTTCGACAATGCCTTCGAGCGTATTGTTCTCGCCGATAAAACTCGCGACGAAAGGGCTCTCCGGCTTTTTGTACAAATTGTCCGGCGTGCCGATCTGGGCGATGCCGCCGTTGTTGAATACAGCGACGCGATCCGACATGGTCAGTGCTTCGCTTTGATCGTGGGTCACGTAAACGATGGTCACTCCCAACATGGAATGAAGCTGCTTAATCTCAAGCTGCATGTGTTCGCGCAGTTTCTTGTCAAGCGCTCCAAGCGGCTCGTCCATGAGAACAAGGCTTGGCTCGAACACCAGCGCTCGAGCTAGTGCGACGCGCTGCTGCTGCCCACCCGAGAGCTGCCCAGGCCGACGGTCGCCGAACTTCCGCAGCTGGATCATATCCAGCGCCTTATGGACGCGGGCGGTTACGTCAGCTTTCGAAAATTTCCGTACAGAAAGCGGGAACCCGACGTTCTCCTCGACAGTCATGTGCGGAAACAGCGCGTAGTTTTGGAAGACCATGCCAATGTTGCGTTCATAGGGTGGTCGACGGTCGACCGATTGCCCGTCTAACATGATGCTGCCATTGGTTGGACGCTCGAAGCCCGCCAGCATATTCAGCGTGGTCGTTTTGCCGGAGCCTGAAGGCCCGAGCAATGTAAGGAATTCGCCCTTTGCCACATGCATGTTGAGCCGTGTCACAGCAAACGAACAGCCGTCGTAGGATTTCTCCACGTCAACAAATTCGACAAAGCGATCGGGTTCGGCGTGAGAGACGCCTTTCGCAGCTAACGTTTCGAATTGTCTATTCGTATGCGCGACCATCATTGGACCGGGTCACCAGCTACTATGTGCGGCGCGCGCGGTTGGAGTTGCATCCACGCTGCTTCACGCAACCAACGTTTTGGGCACATCTGCTCCTCCTTGGGGATCGTTGAACTTATATGATCATACAATCAGCCGTTGGTGGGATAATGAACCATACAATCGGTATGTCAAGTTCTAATTGTGTGGTATTTCCAACAAAAATTATGTTGATTGAAAAGTTATCCCACATGAATTCGATTGTTCGGCCATTTATCGTATGGTACAAGTCGGATGTTAACGTGCAGAATGGCTCCAATATTGATGATGCAAGATTTGCAGCTTTCCGGAGGCGAAGGCCCAGTTTACCGTCGCCTTGCGGACGCAATTGCCGACCGGATCGCGAGCGGTCTGCTCACTGCCGGCGAACGGCTGCCGCCCCAACGCGAGATCGCCCAAAGCCTTGGAATCAATGTAACAACCGTAACGCGGGCTTTCTCCACGCTTCAGGAGCGCGGGCTCATCGATGCGCGGCCAGGCAGGGGCATGCTTGTCGCGGATCAGAAGAATGACGCAGGGGCTGGCTTCGTTTCTGCTCCAAGCGAAGAGGCGGGTATCGTCGACCTTTCGATCAACCGCCCCGCTACCAATGCTTATCTCGACGTTTTCACAGCGCTTCTGCCACGACTTGCCAAGAACCGCCACTATGATTCAATTCAGGACTACCATCCTGCCGAGGGGCCGCTCTGGGCACGAACGGCAGTGGCGGATTGGCTGAAGTCAGTTGCGGGTGACGGCGATCCGGGGAGGGTTGTACTGACAATCGGTGCCCAGCATGCTCTCGACTGCGTCCTTAGTGCCGTGACCCAGAAAAGCGACGTCATTCTAGCCGATGAAGTGACATATCAGGGCATCAATGCCCTCTGTCGCTCGCACGGTCTCGACCTGCGGGGCCTCGCGATGGACAAGGGTGGGCTCAGGCCCGACGCCTTCGACGCCGCCTGCGTACAATGGCGACCGAGAGCGGTTTTCTTGGTACCCAGCCTGCATAATCCGACAACGATTACACTCTCGGAAGCACGACGCAGAGAAATTGTTGAAATAGCGCGGCGACACAATGTGCTGATCATCGAAGATGATGTCTACCGTCCGCTGCTTAACGAGTCCCCACCGTCGTTCGCTAGTCTCGAACCGGAACTAACTGTTTATATCGGCGGATTTTCCAAGTGTGTGGCACCGGGATTGAGGTTTGGCTTTGTCATTGGGCCGCGATTCATGATGGGGCAGGTGGCGGCTGCGCTCCGGATCAACTGCTGGAGCGTCAATCCGATGGCGGCGCTGATCGCAACCATTCTGCTTGAAGAGGGTACCGCGGTTGAGGTGATCGACGCCCAGAAAGCGGAGCTTTCACAACGGCAACACATTCTCACCGAAATGCTTGGAGACTTCGATCTTCAGACCGATGTGACCTCAACCCACGCTTGGTTACACTTGCCCGAACCCTGGCGCGGCGCCAGCTTTGCCCGCACGTGCCTGCAGCGAGGCGTTGGTGTTTTGCCCGGCGATGCTTTCGCAATCGGACGTGAACCCGTGCAGCACGGCGTACGCATCAATGTCGGTGCGGCTCGCTCCCGGGACGACCTCCGGCGTGCTCTGAAGACAATGCGCGAATTGTTGGAAGCGGGTCATCTGCAGATTCCGGGCTTCGTCTAGGAGAATCAAGTGAGCGAGTCAAAGAGCGTCGAAATCGCAATTGTTGGCGCTGGCGTGATCGGTCTAACGATAGCATTGCGACTGGCTTCAGAGGGGCGCGAGGTCCTCATGATCGACCCGAATGAGCCAGGCTCAGGGGCGTCGTTCGGAAATGCCGGAACATTTGCAGACTACGCTTGCGTGCCAGTGGGCAACCCGGATGTTCTCAAAAATCTGCCGCGACTATTGTTCGATGCCAACAGCCCGTTTTCGTTGCGTTGGGCTGCACTCCACCAGATTGCACCTTGGCTGGTGCGGTTTGTACGTCAATCCCTGCCTGCGGCTGCTCGCGCAAATGCTGCTGCTCTGGCAGACTTGCTGGTCGAAGCTCTGCCGGCTTGGGAAGAGATGACGGTGGAAGCCGGAGCCGAAAAACTCATGCGCAGGAACGGCTGTCTTTATGTGCAGCAAAACACGAGCAACCGCTCCCGCGGGTCGTGGGCTCATTCGATTCGGTGCGAGCTCGGGATGCGTCAGGAAACACTCAGTGCGGAGGAAGTGGCTGCGATGGAGCCGACGCTTCCGCGGTTCGAGGGCTCCGGCGTCTTTTTCCCCGACTCCATACATGTCACGGATCCGAGCGCGTTGATGCGTCGGCTGGCCGCAGCAGGAAACGCCAAAGGCGTGGGCGTTCATAGATCGCGAGTGGTTAAACTCAAAATCACTGGCGATCGGACCCATCTCAGCGGGCCCGATCTTGATCTGACAGCCGAAACCGTAGTGATCGCGGCTGGCGCTTTTTCCAGGGAACTCGCTTTGCAGGCGGGGGACAGGATTCCGCTTGAAACCGAACGGGGTTATCATCTCGAATATGCAACGGAAAGTCCGCTGCTCCAGCGTCCTGTTTGTCCAACCCATCTCGGATTTTACATGACGCCGATGGCCGGCAGGCTTCGGGTTGCCGGCACCGTGGAACTTGGCGGAACCTCAGCTGGCCCCAATCAATCGCGGTTTGAACTTCTGGACCGCGGAGTCCGGCAGTATTTCCCGGAATTGGACAAGGCTTCATCGAAGTGGCTGGGTTTCAGGCCGTCTCTGCCGGATTCGCGGCCGGTCATTGGACGGAGCCGCAATAGCGAGAATGTGGTCTATGCCTTTGGGCACGGCCATCTCGGACTCACCTTGGCCGCCATCACGAGCAGATTAGTCGCCGGTGTCATCAGCGGCAACACGGACCCGGTGACGGCACGCTTCACGCCAGAACGATTTGGTAGATGAACGATAGAAAGTATCGCCGATACGCTCCTTGAAAGATACAGTCTGCGGCAATCCGCACGACGATGTCTTCTCGAACATAAGGAGAATATTTGATGTTGTGGAAACTCGATGAAATCGTCGAAACATCTGCTGGCACCGTAGCGGCGGGTCGACTTGGTAACGGGCCCGCACTCGTACTCGCCCATGGCTGGCCGTGGTCTTCGTTCTCATGGCATCGGATAATTCCGGATCTTGCAAAGAGATACCACGTTCATTGGTACGATATGCCAGGATACGGAAGATCCGACAAAGACGCGGAGCACCGCACTTCGCTGGACGTGCAAGGACAGGTCTTTGCCGAGATGCTTGGATATTGGGACCTTAAGGAGCCGATCGTCGTTGCCCATGACATGGGCGGAGCGACGACGCTGCGAGCGCACCTGCTGCATGATTGCGACTTCGACAAGTATGTTCTCATGAACGTTGTCGCGATGCGTCCTTGGGGATCGGAGTTCTTCGCTCATGTTGGTCGCCATGTGGATGCATTTCTGGGGATACCGCAGCACATCCATCAGGCGATCGTGCGGGCTTACATCCAAGGGGCGATAGTCAATAGCGTCGATGCCGGTGATTTCGAGAAACTTGTCGAGCCGTGGCTTTCCGAAGAGGGGCGAGGAAGCTTCTATCGGCAATTCGCGCAAGCCGACGAAAAATACACCGCCGACGTCGAGCCGATGTTCAGAGATATTCGGTGTCCGGTAAAGATCATCTGGGGGGAGGACGATCCATGGATACCGTTGGAGCGAGGCAAAGCGCTTCATGCACTGATCCCGCAGGCCTCGTTTGAAACCTTGCATGGCGTCGGCCACTTACCTCAGCTTGAAGCCCCGGATCTCGTCCTGCAGCAGCTGAACGTATTTCTATCACGTGAACGCGAAGGCAGATGAAGGAGGCGCTCATGGTACCAAGTCCAATACCAGCCAGTTTCGATCCAACGACGAGGGAGTGGTTTGAAAACACCAGTGTGAAAGAGGGTTTTGCCCTCAAGGACTCTTCCCAGGAATTTAGCGAAAGCTCTTCACTCGGGCTGGGATGGCTTGGGTTAGTTGTATTTTTTCATGATCGAGCAAGCGTATATTTTGAAATGAGTTAGATTGGTACGCTTTGTTTTCCGATAACTCTGCTCAAGGAATGATGATGAACAGACCAATAATGGCACTTCTTCCTTTGGTCTTAACCATCGGTTTGCATTCTCCGTTTGCATTTGCCGAAGAGGACAGTGCATCGCAGCTTGCAACGATCAACAAGATCATAAGAGGGGAGGGAAAGCCCGGTGAAACCGCTACAACGAAGAACGGCGAAGTCATCTACACCGTTCTAGAAGGTGGCATCGTTGAAATCAGGAATCTACGCTACAATACCGTACAACGGTTCGGTACAATAAAGCCCAGCGACAACAGCAGGTCAAAATAACCGAGCATTCGGATGCCCTCAGTACTCCTTGTTCCGTATTGCCCTGATCGTTGCCATGCCGCGCAAGCCGTCCTTGCTTCCTGTAGCCGCCACAGCTTTGAACACTCGTTGTGCATCGGCCAAGCGGTTCAAGTTCATGTAGGCATAACCGCGCAAGACCATGAGGTCGTTGCGCTCCGGTGCTATGCGCGCCCGTTGGTCAAGCGCAAGCAGGGCTTCGTTGTAGCGGCCGGCGGTAAAAGAATCCGTGGCGCGGGATGCCAGCAATGCGGTGTCGAGTTCGATCTGACGTGACTGTTTCTGACGCGCTTTGGACGCCGCGACAGCAGCCTTGTCGGCAAGTCCAGCGCGTAGATAAGCGAGGCTCTGGCCGTAGGCGGCGTCGCTTTTGGCCGCTTCCGATCGGCTGAGCAAACCTCGTTCGAATGCTGCCGCTGCTTCAAGCGGACGGTTCATGTCCATCAGGCACCAACCACGTGTCAACGCACCGTCGGGCGAGAGTGTTTGCGGATCGATCGTTGTCGTGCACCCCCGGGAGGCGCGCTGGCCGGTATTGACCATCGTCTGCTGAGGGGGACGTGTACGTCGCGGTTCTGGGGCCGATCGTACTGGTTCGGTTTGATTTTGCGACTGGATAGCCCTGGTCCGCGCGATGGTCTCGGCGACCCGGTCCGCGAGCGTAGGGGCAAGAGTCGTACTGAGCGGATTGGCTTCGACAACTGAACTGTCTTGGGGAAGCGCTGTCGCCGGAGCTCCCGGGTTAGTCGTTGGTTGTGTCACCGTTTGGTTTGCCGTCGAGGTATCGGTGCCAAACCGCTCCGGTGACGGAACGAGACCGCGTTGACGCGTGTTGCGCAATTCGCCGAGCCGCGCGATCCGGTCGGACTTGCCTGCCCAGCGCCGCTGGATATCGGCGACCCCCGCCGTGTCGCCAAGCTGCTCGTGGGTTAGAACCAGACCATAGGACGATGGCTCATCGTCGGGTTTCCATAGCAACGCTGTTGAAAACCATCCGGAGGCCGTTTCGAACTGGTTGAGAAGATAGGCATACCAGCCGAGCTGTTGTGCCGCATTGGCGTCCTTGGCTTTCATGACCTCCGGAACCATACGTTGCAGTATCGCCGGAGCAATCTCGACAGGTGGGTCTTGTGCCAGAAGATTTGCAACGGCAGCCATATAAACGGCTTTCGCACCGTCTGAACTGTCGCGCCATTCATAGATGGTTGCCTCGGCTTCTGCAGGCCGGGACTGCGCGATCATCGCAAGCGCGAGGCCCTGCGAAGACGAGGCCGCATTTTCGCGGTCATGGGAAAGCCTGAACCATTTTTCCGCGGACACCGGGTCGTTGCGACGCAGGTAGTACCAACCAAGGATCAACGGATCGGAAGGCTCGACAATATCGTTTGCCAGTTTCTCGACACGGCTTACATCGGCTGGCGGTACCATCAACTTTGGGTCTGCGCCCGCATCGGCAACTGCTTTTCGTGCAAGGTCATTGCGAATGGAATCGAATTCCTTGCTGCCGTCCGTATTTGTCTTTTCTCTTGCAAGTAAGGCGTCGAGATCGGCCCGGCTCAATAGCGGCAGCGCCTTTTGAACTGTCGCCAGCCGTTCTTCGGGCTTGGTGCAATTGTCAAGAACATAACCATACGCGTCTTTCGCTCGCGCCACGCGGTCAGTCTTGGCAAATGCTTCGGCAACCCGCCAGAGCACATCGACATCGCTGCAAGTCAAAAGACTGTTGTGGGACGAACCGATGCGGATGACGGTATCATACTGCTTGAGGTCTGATGCGTTGATCAATTGCTCGCGTGATTCTGCAAGTTCCACCAGCTGCAACATATCCACCGGAGGCTTCCAGCCCGGCTCGGAGGTCTGTCGTTCCTGAATGGCTTTGCGCAGTTCCGGGAGTTTGCCAGCTGCGTAAAGCTTCCACATCGCATCGAGCGCCGTGTCTGCCTGCGGCATCACAGAAGTCGGATCGGCCGGCGGCGTCCAGCCAGGGTAAAGCGCGCGCAAACGAGCGATCTCCGCTTCGAGCCTGCGCTTGTCTCCTTGACGGGCGAAATAGCGAAGCGCCGTTTCATCCACCTTGGGCGCAGTCGCTGCATCGGGCGCTGGTGCAGCCGGCTTGGGGGCTTGCGTTTTCGGTGCCCGCCCGGACTGAGCTACGATATAGCTATCGTCGGCTTGCGCGTCTGGCGGCGGATCGCTGCTCTCAAGCATTGCCAAACGGACTGAGCCGTTCGTGGTTGCGAGAGCTGGAACATAGTCCAACTGAACCGCAACCAGTCCGGCGAAGGCGGCGATAGTGGGAAGGATTAGCAGCGTCGACTTCTTCATAGGCATTCCGGATGTTGGCCGTAGACAAAGGATAGCGACAACAAATGGAGTGTCGATGGATAATAAAGAGTTGGCCGGAAGGACGTTACGCTTTCGGGAAGCTTCTTCTTGTCGAGTACGCAATCGACCAGCGCGGGAATAATTGTGTAACCGGGATCGGTCAGGGTCTCTGTCGCAGTTCCGCTCGGAATATCGACAATCGCGACGTTTGTACCGTCAGGCGACATGCCATGACGCAGCGGTTCGAGCTGTGCGCGATCGGTGACACCGGCACGCATCATATAGAGCGGGATACGCAAGGCGTTGTAGCCGAATTCAGGCGGGAATCCCTTGGCTGGCTTGAAAACCGTTCTTGCTGAGATCCAGTCAGCAGGCAAAGAGCGTGGACCCGCGCGCGCGACATCGATCAATGACAAGCCATCCTTACCAAGCCTGTTCCAATCAGTCGCTTGGTCGAGGGCTGCAAATTTCGGGAAGGCTTCAAAAATCCAGTAGGAGAGGTTGATAACCGGACCGTCCTCGCGCTCGGTCGCGGAAAAGCCGGTCACACCGGGAAGCAGCAGGAGTTGTTTCTGCGCCTCGATCACGTTGGTTTTGCCAATGGCCCGGACCATGGTTTTCGCAGTTGCCGTAAAATCTTTGCGGTCCCACCCCGATCCCGCCAGAACAAGCGCGTAAGCGATTAGAATGTCGCCGTCGGAGGCGTTGTTGCTGTCGGTCACATGCGGCTTGCTGTTGGGGTCCCATTTCCATACGGCAAGGCCATCGTCACGCAGCAAGAACTCTGTGCGCGTGAACGACCAGATGAGGTCGAAATCTGCCTTGCTGTTGGCAAGGTACGCAAGGAGCAATCCATAGCCCTGGCCTTCACTGTGGCTGATTTTACCGTTGGCGTCGTCGATGACACGGCCGCTCGTGTCGATGAAACGCGACTTGTAGGCCCGCCAGTCATCCGGCTTTACGTGAGCCTTTGCCGATGTTTGCGCCATGGAAGTGTTGCTCCAAACAAGAGCCAGAAGAACTGCCAAGGCAAGACTGTACAGCTTCATACGCGCCTCCCCAAATTGGAAAGGAGGCCGGAGGTGGCGACGCCAAGCAAAGTCGAAAAGACGATGAGCAGCAGCGAAAACGAGAGAATGTTGCCGGAAAGCCAGTTCGCGATGATCAGGCGCATATTGGAAAAGGACAGGGGCTGCGTTGGCACGAAAGTAAATTCACCGACCGGCACTTCCTGGATCTCGTCGGTGCCGCCTTTATAGATGGAGATATGGCCGTCGAGTTTGGACCAGCGATCCTGCTGTGTCATTGCGCGAACGCTGTCCAGAAGGCTGTCGTCCGTAGGCGCGGTTACCAGGGTCCACACGCCATCACCGGCAGGATTGGCCCTCTGCGCGATCAATAGCGAAGCGGCAGGTTCCGGTGCATAGGCCTCGTCGCGTCCAGCATAAAAAGAGAATGAATTCAGCGAGATGTTGAAGGTACGGTTGAGCCAGTCATCGAACGAAGAGATCTGGCCGCGCCAGCCGCGTCCGGCGAGCCGCTCTCGCCACTGATCGAATTCGACCTGCGTGGGACCTGTATCGGCCGCCGGTTCGACGCCGCGCACGTCGCTCCAGACTGTACGGATGTTTTCGGCAATGCCGGTCTGGGTCAGCACCGTCGACTCAATCTGGGGAATTGCGCCCATAAACAGGGCGTTTGAATTGACGGTGGAGTTCGCCGTAGCGCGAGGGTCGACCTCAAGCGGCCTTCCGGCTGCGACGGACATGCGTGCGAGCAGGGTAGCCGCGGCGGAGTAACTCTTTTCGCCTCCATTGTTGATAATCACCGGCAGCGGTTTGTCCGAGCGGCCATAGGGAAAGCTCGTCCCACTCAGGCCTGCCAGATTAGGTATGGTGCCGATCCTGGCGAAGTCAGGCATCACGAATTCTGACGTGTCGAACAAGGCGAAACGCGTAGGGGAGGTTGCGCCCGTTCCTGGCGCACACACCGTGTCAGAACGCGTGTTCAGTACGGCTTCCATCGTGATCAGATTAACGCCGGGACGGAAATGCCGCATGGTGAAACCGATAGGAAAATGCCGAAGGATCTCGCCGCCTCTCGTGGTTATGGGAAGCGTCGCAGCGATATTGTCATTGACGTAGATATTGATCTGGCTCCCCGGCAGAACGTCTTCGGAGTAAGCTGCATCCAGCAGAATTGTGGCTTTGCCATATTCGTTGGCGTAAAAGTCCGATGGTACGCCGATTGCAAACTCCGTACGTAAACGCCGCCCATTGAAATTGCGTGTTGGCACACCGAGATCACGGAACTTCGCCCGGGATGCAGCCGTGAACAACGGGACATCAGGGGAGCGCCATGTCTGCGTTGACAGGAACGAGCGCGGCACACCGATTTCGCGCTTCAACGGATCGACTATGCTGGCGACAGCATTCGTTACGGTCTGCCAATCTGGCCCGCGCACACGCAGCACAGAACCTCCTGTGGCCGGATCATCGACGAAAGCGGCAAGGGGTGCTCCAGGGGTGTTCGCAAGCAAGGCTTCCGGCAAGCCTTGCAGTTCATCATCGGTGCCAACCAAGATCGTGAGGGAGCCGGGCAATTGCTCTTTCGGCATTGCCGGAGAGATCGTAACTGCCAGATTGGGCATATTGGCAAGGACTGCCAGTGCTTCAGCAAGGTGCAGCATTGGCGCTGTCGCCGCCATACGATTGATGGCGGGCACGACGAGATTAAAGGTCGTGCGACCTGCGGCATCGACGCCAATGGCCCTTATATCATCGATCTTCCTGAATCTGCGGGCACTATCTCCCGTAAATGACAAAAAGGTCTTGGACGGATCGACTTCCGTCCACAATTCATAGGTCGACTGCACGGTGCAGTCCGTACGGTGACGTAGGCTGGTGCTCATCTTGAAGACGTTGAGACCTGCCTTCAATACTCCTGCCGGGACATCGACCGTCAGCGTCTTCCGGTTTTCCGAAGATTGCACAGGTTCGTTGACGATCTGGGCATTGTTGATTGCCAACGTCAGTGTCGACCATTCCGGCGCGACAATAAGGCTGTTCTGGTAAGTCAATGACAACGTTGCTGCAGACGCCGCCTGATCCTCGGTAATGAAGACGGCCCAGGTTTTCTCGCCGGTCTCTCCACTGAAGGACAAGCTGTCTTGCGGGATGATATAGCGGACAGCCGGGGTTTCTACCTTTGGGGCGGGCAATACGGGAACAAGATCGGGCGTTGCGGGCACAGTCGGCTGTCCCGGTGGTGGGGCTGGTTCCTCCGCCGGTTTTTCAGGTGACATGTCGAACGGCGAGACCTGAGCCTGCAAGGGCAGCGTAGCAAGAACTGTCAATAGGCAGGCGGTGAACAGCCGTTTCATCACGTGCGCTCCCATCCCGCCTTGTCCCTTCCGGTGATCTGCCGAGCAAGATAGGAGAAGCCACGATAGGTCTGGAACATGGCTACGCCGAAGAACCAGATGGTTCCCTTGATCAGGCCTGGATTGCCGCGCCTGTCGAGCTGGAATTTCGTCCACTGCGAAGAGTTTGCAAAGATTAGATCTGCTATCAGCGTATGGTCCGTGGGATCATCAGGCATGAACAGGCACCCAACCGCAGTCTCACCAGCCTGTTTTCGGATGTTTCGTACCTGGATGGGAAGATCGCCCATTTCGCCAGTCGCCGATGTCTTGAAGCGAACGTCCGATGCCATATCGATGGACAGCTGATCGGTGAGATTTCCCAAAAGCTGGACGCGTATGCCATTGACGGAAACGTCGTCTATCGTTCCCGGAACCCATTTGTCGCCAAACCGGAATTCGCAACGCCTCGAAACTTTGACGCGGCGGGAGGGCCGTTTATCTCCTCGTTCGGAGACCACGCCAAGGGCACAACCAGCAAAGATCAGGTTGAGCAGGTTCCAGGCGCCAACAACCAACGTGACATCGGCCTTATACGGCTCCGTATAAATACGATAGATGGTCACGCCGACACCGATGAGCAGCACGAAAAAAATGACGAAGAAAGGTGCGGCCAGCTCCGACAGGCGGCTGCGGTCGATCCGCTCATCCTTTGCAGTCACCTTGAAAGTGGGTTTGCGCGGATTCAGCATCACCGAGATGACGGCGGGCAAAAGATGGATTGTTTGTACGTATTCGTAGAGTTCCGAAATCCACGGCCAGCGGAATGCGCCGTAGAGATAATTCTGCATCATCAGGTTCACGATCATGTAAATGAGCGTATAGGCAAGGAACTCGCCGCCGGATGCGGTGAAGATTTCGAGGCCGAAGAAAAGATAGAACAGGGGAGCAACGAGAAATATGGCGCGGGGAAAGGGGAACAGCCAGAACAGCGTCGAGGACAGATAACACAGACGTTGCGGCAAGGAGAGACCGCCATTGAAAAGCGGAAAACGGAAGCGCAGAATTTGCATCATGCCTTGTGCCCAGCGGCTTCTCTGGCCGATGAAACTCGCAAAGGTCGCAGGCTGTAGCCCTGCAATAAGCGGCTTGTCGAGATAGACGCTGTTCCAGCCGCGTGAATGCAGTGCGATCGCCGTCTCGCAATCCTCGGTGATACTGACGCCACTGAAACCGCCGGTCACGTTCAAAGCCTCACGGCGCAAGACCGCCGCTGATCCACAGAAGAACGCGGCGTTCCATTTATCAAGGCCGCGTTGGATGATGCCATAGAACATTTCATTTTCGGACGGCATCTGTTCAAATGTCCGCAGATTGCGTTCGAGCGGGTCGGGATTGAGAAAGAAATGCGGTGTCTGGACAAGGAACAGCTTCTCGTCCTCATTGAAATAGCCAACTGTTTCCAATAGGAAATCGCGCGCAGGCGCGTGGTCGGCGTCGAAGACCGCAATCAGCTCGCCAGTCGAATGTTCCAGACCGTTGTTGAGATTGCCGGCTTTCGCATGCGCATTTTTTTCACGGGTCAGGTAGTGGACATCAAGCGCTTCGCAGAGAGCTTTAAGGTCGGTGAACCGCTTCTCCGCGCTATGGGCTTCAACGATTTTTTCGGCATTGCGCTTTTGTACGGTCCCGCCATCATCAAGAATCCAGACCTTCATCCTGTCGGCAGGATAGTCCATGGCCTTTGCCGCCGCCATGGTATTGGCCAAGAGTTCGATGTCCTCGTTATAGGTCGGAATAAAGACGTCGACGCTCGGCAGTTTACCCTTGACGGTTGGCCGGCCGGGCCGGTGCGGCAGAGGCATAGCCACCACAAACAGACTAAGCGCCAGCATCATCACGCTGTACATTTCCGCCAGATACAGCAGGAAACCCGGGATGAAGTTTTCCAGCTGGTTGATCGGGGGAAGAGTACTCGTCGTGCGCCAGTAGACATAGCGCATGACGATAGCCGTCCCGAAGGCCAGCGCGATCAATCGCCAGATACCGCCTGCATTCAGTGTCTTGAGCACCATCATGATCGCCAGCACCGTTGCACCCGCGATCAGCTGCGTCTGCAGGTTCACCGGTAAAGTGACGAGCAGCAGCACGCAGATCGACATGAACATCCATGTCATGATGATGCCTAGTCTACGCATGAATCACCACTTGGATATGATGATTGGCAGTTGAGGCGTTCATATCATTTCCCGATTGTGTGAGGTTGTAATCGCTTTGTGTATGCTTCCCCCTGATGATTGTAACGCTCCAAAAGTTTCTGGTTTACTGCTGGCCGGTTGCCGGAGGCGGTGGAACGTAAATATTGCTATTCGTATTTGCTGGCCGAGTGCCCGCTCCCGGCACTACCGGAGCGGTACCGATCGGCTGGCTTGTACTCGTGCCCTGCATGCCGGGCGGAGGTGGAACGAGTGGCCCGATGGGTGCAGGCCTCACGCTCACAGGAACTGCAGGTGCAGCTTGGGTGTCGACCCTGCGCTGGATCTGCTGCCGCGGCTGCGCCCGCAGCGGCTGGGCGGGAGGCGGCATTAACGCTTCGGCGGGTGGTGCCTTCGGACCGGACGTATAGATGTCTTCACCGGATTTACCGAGATTTTCGGCAGGGCCCGGGGCGTCGCCGTACGGATTCCAGCTATAGTCGTTAAATGCTGCGTTGACGCTGTACCCGTACATGAACGCCAGCAATTGCTGCTCGCTCAGGTTTGAATCGCACAGCCGCAATCGAACCTGGATGGATCCCCGACCGGTCAACCAGCGGGTCTGGCTTTCCCCCGGGCGAATGCGCTGCCACGCGTAAACGCATGTATCGCCTGAGCGCGACCGTCCCGATGCGAAGCCAAACGGACCGTAGCGATTTTGTACATAGTTCGGCGAACGATGCATGGCTATTCCGGGAAGAGTACCGCGTAGTTCGCGCGAAATGTCCGTGACGCCTAGTTGTGAGTCACGCAATTTATCGCCTCCGGACAAATTGGCTTTGACAGGTCCAAAAAACTGTACGCGCAACACGTTCTGGCCAGGCGTACGTGCGGAGGTGGCGAGCAGGATCTCCTGCTGGACGGCATTGTTATACGGCCGCTCGATGACGCTGACGATCGACGGCCCGCCGGGGGGTGGCAGCGCAAAAGCCTGACTGGTGTCGACGGTACGGGTCGATACCAATATCTGCGGCGCACCACCGGCGGCGCAGCCCGCTAGCAAAGAAATTAAGATCAGCCCTGCCGCCTTCATGTACATCAAAAAAGCGTAGGGCATCGTACTGATTCGTTCAAAGGTTGTGGTCCAAATACCTTGGGAAAAGTCGGATTATCCGTTTTATTTCCGCGGATAACGTTGATCTTGGGATGATGGACTGCCAGCCGCACAGGCAACCCATAGGGCTCGCGCATGCTTTCCGTCGCAGTGCTGTCAACACCGTCTTTCATTTGGCGAAGCGGCTCAACAAGGAAGTCCTTATCTCATCCGCGCCCTTGCGCAGGAGGTCGACAAGCTTTGGTCGCTCTTGGGAAAGGCTACGTAAGTGCAGCCCAATCCAACGCCAAGGTGTGCGGTGCAGCAACGATTCATGCTTGAAATGTTCAGTAAAAAGGGTATTACTTAACAAAATTACTCAACACGGTGAGAGATCGTGTGAGAACAAGGGAACGAAGGATCTTTTCAAAGAGCGGCGCGGTGTCGCTTGTGTATCTGGGAGGAATGCATGAAAACCATAAAGCAGGCCCTGCTCGGGGCGACCTCGGCGTTTGTGTTGTTTGTGGCAGCGCCGAACCTTGCAAAAGCCGATGAGCTCACCCTGTGTTGGGCGGCCTGGGACCCCGCCAACGCATTGGTTGAACTCTCGAAAGATTTTACTTCTCAAAGCGGAACGACCATGAAGTTCGAATTCGTGCCTTGGCCGAATTTCGCCGACCGCATCCTCAATGAACTCAACTCCGGCGGCAAGCTCTGCGATCTTCTGATTGGCGATAGCCAGTGGCTCGGTGGTTCGGCGGAAAACGGCTACTATGTGAAGCTCAATGATTTCTTCGACAAGGAAGGGATCAAGATGAGTGATTTCGCCGATGCTGCGGTCAACGCCTATGCGACATGGCCGAAAGGCACACCGAACTATTGGGCGTTGCCGGCGATGGGCGATGCCAATGCCTGGTTCTACCGCAAGGACTGGTTTGCCCAGCCGGAAATCCAGGCTGAATTCAAAAAGAAGTACAATCGTGATCTGGCCGCTCCAACGACCTGGGATGAGCTGCTCGAGGTCGCCGAGTTCTTCAATGGGCGGGAAATCGACGGCAAGAAGGTTTACGGAGCCGCGATCTTCACCGAACGCGCGTCCGAAGGCATCACCATGGGCGCAACGTCGGCGCTTTATCCCTATGGCTTCAAGTATGAAAATACGCCGGGCAAATATGACATGGAGGGCGCGGTCAACTCGCCAGAAGCAGTCGCCGGGCTCGAGGCCTACAAGAAACTCTACAAATGCTGCACACCGCCCGGATATACCGATGCGTATATGGGCGAAAGCCTCGATGCGTTTAAATCCGGACAAGTGGCCATGGCGATGAACTGGTTCGCCTTCTTTCCGGGTCTCTACAAAGACGAGAAGGTCGGCGGCGACAAGATCGGGTTCTTCGTCAATCCGAAAGAGAAGGTTGCGGCATCGACACTCGGCGGACAGGGAATTTCCGTTGTTGCGAATACTGATAATATGGACGGCGCTCTTGCCTATATCAAATGGTTTGCCCAACCGGATGTTCAGAAAAAATGGTGGTCGCTTGGCGGATACGCCGTGCACAAGACGGTGCTGAACGACCCGACATTTACGGAGAGTCAGCCATTTGCCGCGGACTTCCTTGTGGCCATGAATCAGGTTCAGGATTTCTGGCAGGAACCGTCCTATGCTATCCTTCTGCAGGCAATGCAGAAACGCCTTCACGATTACGTCGTTGCAGACAAGGGCACGGCGAAAGAGGCGCTTGATGGGCTGGTCAAGGACTGGACAGAGGTCTTCAAAGACGACGGGAAGCTTTAAAGCTCCGGCGCTTCAGATGACCCCGTGCTGAAATGACTGCCCGGATCCGAAAACGTACCGGGCAGTTCTTTCGAATGCGACGCTTTAAAACCCAGGTGAAGTCCGTGACCCATACAAGTTCCACCATTTTGGGTGAGGCTGTTGCCCGTGCTACGCCCGTGCCCATCGCTTCCAGAATTCGCGGCCTGTCCGATCGCTCCATGGCATGGCTGTTCATTACGCCCGCCATCGCTTTGCTTCTGGCCGTCAATATTTTTCCGCTCATCTGGGCGATCTATCTATCCTTCACGAATTTTCGGGCGAACCGGCCCAATGCTGCGCTGGAAAACGTTGGCCTCAGCAATTATAGCCGGGTGTTGAATGATCCCAATATCTGGCAAGCCATGCAAACGACGGCGCATTTCGTCTTCTGGACGATCCTGCTGCAGACGCTGATTGGATTTTCCCTTGCGTATCTGATTGACCGCAAATTTCGCGGTCATGCTTTCTGGACGACGATCATCCTGGTTCCAATGATGTTGTCTCCAGCCGTCGTCGGCAATTTCTGGCGGTTTCTCTATCAACCGCAGATTGGCCTTTTCAATCACATCGTGTCTTTTCTAACGGGTATTCCGCCGTCCTCGTTCGAAATGCTGGGTTCGGTTCGGCTTTCGCCCTGGGCGATTATCATTGTCGATACGTGGATGTGGACACCTTACGTCATGCTGATCTGCCTGGCCGGATTGCGATCGATCCCCGATTATATCTACGAGGCTGCCGAGGTGGATCGCGCTTCGCTTTGGCGCCAGTTCTGGTCGATCACCCTGCCGATGGCGCTGCCTTTCATCATGCTGGCGGTACTCTTCCGTGGTATCGAAAACTTCAAGATGTTCGACATGGTGACCCTTCTCACTGGCGGTGGCCCGGGTTCGACAACAGAAGTCGCCTCCATCACGCTGAAGCGAGAGGCGTTTGAAAGCTGGCGCACCGGACGTGCATCCGCCTTCGCCATCATTCTGTTTGTCGCGGTGTTCGGTCTCGCCAACATCTATGTGAAAGCCCTCAACAAGGTGAAACAGCGATGAGTTCTATCAACACCGCCCATTCGGTCGTCGAGCCGAGCCGTACTTCCAAGCGCATCGCTGCGACCATCGTCATCGCCTATGCAGTGATCACGATGATCCCGCTCGCATGGATCGTTCTGACCAGCTTCAAATCCCCACCGGATTCAATCAGCTATCCGCCGAAAATCGTATTTCAGCCGACGCTCGAGGGTTATTGCAACCTGTTTACCACGCGCACGAGGCAAACCTCCGACTACATCGCTTCGCTCGGGGCTCCGACGAGTACCTGCGATGAGATCACCCGAAGCCGCAACATGGTCATCGCCGGGCCTTCGAACTACTGGCCGCGTTTCCAGAACTCGCTGGTGATCGCTTTCGGCTCGACGTTCCTCGCCGTCTCGCTTGGCACGCTCGCAGCCTATGGATTCTCGCGCTTCAAGGTTCCGCTCGCCGAGGACTTGCTATTCTTCATTCTCTCGACGCGCATGATGCCGCCCATCGCCGTCGCAATCCCCATTTATCTGATGTATCGGCAGCTTGGCCTGTCTGACACGGCGCTGGGCATGATCCTGCTTTACACGGCCGTAAACGTCTCGCTTGCCGTCTGGCTCCTGAAGGGTTTCATCGACGAAATTCCGCGCGAATACGAAGAGGCAGCCATGATCGACGGCTACACGCGCATGCAGGCCTTTTTCAAGGTCGTCCTGCCGCAGGCGACCACGGGCATCGCCGCAACGGCCATCTTCTGCCTCATCTTTGCCTGGAATGAATACGCCTTCGCGGTGCTCTTGACGTCGGGCGCAGCCCAGACTGCTCCGCCGTTCATTCCAACGATCATTGGTGAAGGCGGGCAGGACTGGCCGGCCGTTGCTGCGGGAACCACGATCTTCGTCGTGCCGATCCTGGTTTTCACGATCCTTCTGCGCAAGCAGCTGTTGCGCGGTATCACTTTTGGAGCCGTACGCAAATGACCGCGCAACCACCTGTCCCCTCGAAACAAAAACGGCCGTTCTTTCTCAGGCGCGGTCCTATGGAGAACATTGCGACTGGTCTGATCGGCCTCGGATTCCTGATGCTGTTCCAGCCCTTCCTTCTGATCTTTTACACATGGTCGCTGGTCACACTGCTGGCGGGTACTCTCATGTTCATCATCGTTTCAAAGTTCCCGGAGTAGACGATGGCAGAGATCAGAATAGAAAATCTGCGCAAGGAATTTGGTGCTTTCAGCGCAGTGGAAGATTCGAGCTTCGTTGTCCGGGATGGCGAATTCCTGGCCTTGCTTGGCCCGTCAGGCTGCGGCAAGACAACGACGCTGCGGATGATTGCGGGTCTTGAGCTGCCGACCAGCGGCAAGATCTTCCTTGGCGGTGAAGATGTCACGTTCAATCGAGCCCGGGAGCGGGATATTGCTTTTGTCTTCCAGCTCTTTGCGCTTTATCCGCACATGAATGTACGCAAGAACATAGCGTTTCCACTGCTTGCGCAAGGTGTTGCCAAAGCAGAAATCCGCGCGCGCGTCGAGGAGACGGCAAAGCTATTGCAGATCGACCATATTCTCGACAGGTCGGTATCGGGTCTGGCCGGGGGCGATCGTCAACGCGTGGCGCTCGGAAGGGCAATCGTCCGGCGTCCCAAATGCTTTCTGATGGATGAGCCTCTCGGCACGCTGGACGCAGAGTTTCGTGATCTGATGGTTCGGGAACTGCGGGAGTTGCATAACAGGATCCGTGCCACCACGGTCTACGTCACCCATGACCAGCTGGAGGCGATGGCAATGGCAGACAAGATCGCTGTGATGAATCACGGTATCATCGAGCAATTCGGTACGCCTCAGGAAATCTATAATCGTCCGGCTACCATGTATGTCGCTGATTTTATCGGCTCGCCGCCAATGAATTTTCTGCGGTTTACGGCCGGCTTACAAAAGGGTGCGCGATCCGTTGTCGTCGATGGCGTGGATATTTCTGTTCCGGAAGTCCATCTCGACCTTGCGGAAAGCGAACTCGCGCTTGGGGTGCGGCCCGAAGATATAAGTTTCAGCGATGTATCCCCTTTGCGCGGCGCTGTCTTTGGCAGCGAATATCACGGGACCAACCAGATCGTCGCAGTGGAGATGGGGAAGGGACTGGTCAAGGCGCGTGTACCGGCCGACCAGAATTTCCATATTGGCGAAACCGTGGGACTTGAACTCAACTACGACAGACTGTCTCTCTTCGACTGCAAGTCGGGCAGGGCGGTTCCATCGTCTCGCTATGCGGAGCATCATCATGGCTGAAGTCGTCCTGCAAGGCATCAACAAGAATTTTGGCGAAACCCGTGCCGTCGCGGATGTGGATCTGGTTGTTGCCGACGGAGAATGCGTCGTCCTGCTTGGCCCCACCGGTGCCGGCAAGACCACTACGCTGCGTCTGATTGCCGGGCTGGAGCGCCCCGACAGTGGCCGCATCATTATTGGCGGATATGACGTGGCGAAAGAAGCGCCGGCGGGCCGCGATGTCGCGTTCGTTTTTCAGCAATATTCGCTCTATCCGCATCTGTCGGTCTACGACAACCTCGCTTTTCCCCTGCGGTCGCCGGCACGCCGTCTCGGCAAGGATGAGATCGATCGCCGGGTTCGGGAAGTCGCGCGGATGGTGCGCATTGACCACAAGCTCGAAAACCGCTCGACCCGGCTCTCGGGCGGCGAAATGCAACGCGTCGCTATCGGCCGGGCGCTTGTACGCCGGCCCGCGATCTATCTCATGGACGAGCCGCTTTCCTCGCTGGACGCGAAGTTGCGCGCCGATCTTCGGCTGGAACTCAAACGCATTCAGAAAGAGCTCGGATCAACACTTCTCTACGTGACACACGATCAGATCGAAGCCATGACAATGGCCGATCGCATAGGCATTCTCACCGAGGGTCGATTGGTGCAGATCGGATCGCCGAGAGAAATTTACAGCAACCCGGCTAATATTCATGTCGCTGCGCGCCTCGGGCAGCCGCACATTAATCTTTTTCCGGCTAACCTTCTGCCGGACAGCAAGATCCCGGCAGGTACACGAACGATCGGGGCGCGGACCGAACATCTGGACATAACGCTAGGCGGCGATGTCAATGCGCACGTCGATTGGGTGGAGCACCTCGGAGACCAGAATCACCTGCATATACGGGTCGGCGACTGCAAGCTGATCACTTTGGCCAATCCGCGTCTGCCGGTAAAACCGGGAGATCCAATTGGCCTAGCGCTCAGAAATCCGCTGTATTTCGGTGCGGATGGAAACAGGGTGGTTTGAGGGATTGCCGCGATCCGAATGGTTTGTTCAACACGCGTAAAAGGCGAAAAGACTGGAAAATGCCGATGAAACACTTTTTCAACCGCAGGGAAAACATAGTTACCGAGGCGCTGGATGGTCTGTTGCTGACGAGTCGTCCCGGAATGCTAGCGCGGCTTGATAGCTATCCGGATATCAAGGTCATCCTGCGTGCGGACTGGGACAAGTCCAAGGTCGCCGTCATATCGGGTGGCGGTGCGGGTCATGAGCCTTCCCACGCCGGGTTTGTCGGAAGGGGCATGCTGACGGCCGCCGTTTCGGGCGAGATTTTTGCCTCTCCCAGTGTTGATGCCGTGCTTACGGCGATCCGTGCCGTCACAGGGCCGAAAGGTTGCCTGCTGATCGTCAAGAATTACACCGGCGACCGGCTGAATTTCGGGCTCGCCGCTGAAAGAGCGCGCTCCGAAGGGTTCAGGGTGGAGATGGTCATCGTGGCCGATGATATCGCGCTTCCGGACCTTGCCCAGCCGCGTGGAGTTGCCGGTACGCTGTTCATTCACAAGATCGCAGGTTTTCTCGCCGAACGCGGCGATAGCCTTGACGATGTGGCTGCATCTGCTGCGTCGGCGGCCAGCGAGATTGTGTCGCTGGGTGTCTCGCTGTCGACATGCTCGATCCCGGGCCAGGAGCAGGAACAACGCCTCGGTGCTGACGAGGGCGAACTCGGTCTTGGCATTCATGGCGAGCCGGGGGTCGAACGTATCGCGCTGCAGGAGTCCGGGAAGATCGTCGCCCTCATGGCGGAGCGGCTTGCGGCGTCTCTGCCGGGGACGGGCGATTATGCGTTGTTGATCAACAACCTTGGGGCTGTGCCGCCATTGGAAATGAGCCTCATTGCCCATGATGTTCTTGCGTCTTCGCTGGCGGATCGGGTGAAGCTGGTGATCGGCCCTTCGCCAATGATGACAGCGCTCAACATGAACGGCTTTTCGCTTTCGCTCATCCGACTCGACGCGGAACGTGAGACGGCGCTTGCCTCTCCCGTCGACCCTCATGCGTGGGCTCCTCCGGTTCTACGGCATGGCCTGGATATTCTTCCCGCGCCCAAGGTCCCGGTTGGAGAGGCCATCGCCGCGGCGAGCCACGATCCGTTGGCGGAGGAATTGGTGACCGCCATGTGCCAGCATCTGATCTCGCTTGAAACCGAGCTCAATCGTCTGGATGCCCGCACTGGAGACGGTGATACGGGATCGACAGTTGCTGCCGGGGCACGAGGCGTGCTTGGCAAGATCAAATCATTGCCGCTCGCTGATAACGCGGGAACATTTGCAGCGATCGGTGGGATTTTGGCAACCAGTATGGGTGGATCAAGTGGGGTTCTGCTCTCGATCTTTTTCACGGCAGCGGCCAAGGCAATGACGGAGAAGAACAATCTGCCGGCCGCGCTGCTTGAGGGCCTCGACCGCATGACTTTTTACGGCGGAGCCAGACCTGGTGACAGAACCATGGTGGACGCGCTCGATCCGGCATTGCGAGCCTTGGCGGCAAGTGGACCGTCTCACGCTGCCAGGGCGGCAGCTGCGGGTGCCAATGCCACCATGGCGATGACCAAAGCAAATGCGGGCCGTGCATCGTATGTGGGTGCAGGGCATCTCGCCGGTGTCGCTGATCCGGGAGCCATCGCTGTCGCTGCTGCTTTCGAGATCGCGGCAAAAGTGATTGATGGTAAAGTCGCGCGAGGGGAGACTTCCGTCGTTGCAGACTGATCGGGAACTTGTGCTGGGACTGATCGAAGCCTGCCACGAGGCCATCGTGATCCATGCTGATGACCTGTGCGAGCTTGATCGGGCCATCGGTGACGGGGATCACGGGACCAACATGCGGCGCGGTTGCGAGGCGGTGTATCTCGATCGAAAAAGGCTTTGCAGCCTGCCGCTGCCGCAGGCGATCGAGACAATCGGGATGACGCTTGTCATGAGCGTTGGCGGTGCTGCGGGGCCGCTGTACGGGACCTTGCTAATAGAGATTGGGCGGCGGCTTGGCGCCCGGGAAAACGAGGCGGATTTCGCCACCATCCTTGGAGAGGCGGTCGATGCGGTGGCGCGGCGCGGGCGCGCTCATGCAGGTGACAAAACGTTGCTCGACGTGCTTTACCCCGTTCAAACAGAAATGGTAAGGCAATCAGCCCTGATCAATATAGCCAAAAGGGCGGAGGTATCTGCTCAACTAACCGCTGACATGAAGGCGATGCGGGGACGTGCTTCGTTCCTTGGGGATCGTTCCATTGGCCATGTCGATCCGGGGGCATCGAGCTGTGCTCTCCTGACAACAGCCATTTGCCGCTACCTGAAGGAGTACCGTCCGGCATGAAAGGCAAGACTGCAAATGTGGGTATTGTGATCGTATCGCACTCGCCACTCGTTGCGAAAGGCACTGCCGATATGGTGCGCCAGATGGTTGGCGATAGCGTGCCGCTTTCATGGTGCGGAGGCAATCCCGAGGGCGGCCTCGGTACCAATGCAATGGGTATTCTCTCGGCCATAGAGGCAGCATGGTCCGATCATGGAGTTGCGGTGTTTGTTGATCTCGGCGGCGCGGAGACCAACAGCGAAATGGCAATCGAAATGCTGGGCGAACCACGTTCCGGGATGGTCGCCATCTGCAATGCACCTATTGTCGAGGGTGCGGTCATTGCCGCGGCGGAAGCGTCCGGTGGGGCGTCGCTTGCAAAAGTAGTCGCCACAGCCGAGGAACTTTCGCCCTCATGAGTGACAAGCAGGATGCGAGAATACAGGAGACAGATCGCGTGACGGCGCAGCGACAGACGGAAATTGAAGTTGTGCACGGGACCGGGTTGCATGCCCGCCCTTCCGTGATTTTCACCCGTCTTGCCAAATCCTTTCCCTGCACGATCGAGATAGAGGTGAACGGTAACAGCATCTGGCTGAATGGCAAAAGCATCGTAAAGGTTATGGGAGCCAAAATCAGGAAGGGTTCCGTTCTGAAAATTCGCGCTGACGGAATTGGGGCGGCAGAAGCGATTGCGGCGTTGAAGGAACTGGTCGAACACAATTTCGACGAGGGAAAAGTCGATGGTCGAAATGTTTAGACTGCAAGGCCATCCAAGGCTCAAGTTCAACGACGCTGAGCGCACGGCGGCGGCGAATTAAGATGACGCGGGAAGTCATGGAAGATCCCATTGTGGTCTACAAGACCATTCTGGCCCAGATCATCGACAATCGCCCGTCAGGAACCCGTCAACGTCTGGCCGCGGCGCTCGGTAAACACCGCAGTTTCGTCACCCAGATTACAAGTCCGGCTTATTCCACGCCATTGCCGGCGCGGCATCTGGCGACAATTTTCAGGGTTTGTCACTTTAGTCCGACCGAGCAGGAACAGTTTGTGGCGGCCTATCATGCCGCGCATCCGGGAAAATTGCCGGACTTTGGCAGTACCGAAGGATTGAGATCGCTGTCCCTGATGGTTCCGGATCTTGGTGACGATAAGAAAAATCGACTGGTGGATGAAGCAATCACAGACTTTGTCCAGAAGATCGCAACACTTTTGGGGAATTCAGACTAAAAGGTCCTGACCTTAGACCGTTATTCTCAGGATGGCTTGGTGGAGGTCAAGAGCCGTGCTTGAATAAGTCGATGCCAGTGGAGGGGCACGATGAAAAAATTCATGAACAAGGCCGAGTCGATGGTTGCCGAAAGCCTTGAGGGCTTCGTTTCGGCTCACGACCGTCTGGTTGTGTTCGGTTCCGACCGGAAGTTTGTCAGGCGGCGCCATCTTACGCCAGGAAAAGTTGCGATCATATCGGGTGGGGGAGCGGGTCATGAGCCAATGCATATCGGCTTTGTGGGCCTAGGCATGCTGGATGCCGCCTGCACCGGACATATCTTTACCTCTCCGACGCCCGACCAGATTGTCGCTGCCATCGAAGAAACAGACACAGGAGCGGGATGCCTGCTGATCGTCAAGAATTATGACGGGGACTTGATGAATTTCGAAATGGCTGCGGAGGTGGTGGCGGGGCGGCATGGGATCGAGACGGTTATTGTAAGCGACGACATTGCGGTGCCAGGCCCGCCGCGAAGCTCTGGCAGGAGGGGGGTTGCTGGTACACTCGTCGTCGAGAAGATTCTTGGAGCGGCCGCCGAGGCTAGAATGGATCTTGCCGGATTGAAGGCGCTTGGTGACCGGTTGAACACGCGGATACGTACAATGGGCGTGGCTCTCGGTGGCGTTACCGTTCCCGACACGGCACGTTCCACCTTTGTGCTGAACCCGGACGAGATGGAAGTTGGGGTCGGGATACATGGCGAACCCGGGCTTTCCCGGCAGAAACTGGCCGATGCCGACACTATTGCCAGCATGATGTGCAATACCATCCTCGCGGATATAGAGCTGCAAAACGCGGACCGTGCGCTGGTCGTGGTAAATGGCTTCGGGGGTACTCCGACGCCAGAACTTTACCTTATTTACAACATTGTCCGTCGCCTGTTCGAAGCCAAAGGCATCAGTGTCGCGAGATCATTGGTAGGAACCTACGTGACCTCGCTCGATATGGCTGGTCTTTCTGTCACGTTGTCGTTGCTTGACGAGGAGGGGTTGCATTTTTGGGATAGTCCCGTTTCGACAGCTGCATTGCAATGGAGCTCTCCGGAAATCTGAATTGCACCGGCTTTGCGACCTCTGACAGCTAGCTTTTGCACCAAGCGAAAGGTGTCCGGGTATCCATTTCGGCCAGCCGCGATACTACGCTGTTCGAAGTAGACGAGGCGGATTTTTCCTGTAAATGTTCAACGTCTCGTCGTGTGTGCCACTGCGCCATCTCTTTCCTATCCTCACTTTCAAGTATCCAGATTACTTTGCTCGAAATGACCGGCGATTTCGGCGCCAGTCGCGATCCAGACGTCGCCTTTCGCTTGAACATGCCGCAGAAAATCGCTGAGAATATGCCAACGCATTGGCCGTCCTGAGACTTGCGGATGCAGGACAAGTGTGGTTACGCCGCCCCAAGCATGAGTTGCCTCAAATTCGTCGATCCATAGCGGAAGGATCGCTTCACGCCCGAAAAGTGCGCGTGGGCTGGTCCGGCTCGACATTCCGAAGTTCCAGTCGTCGAAGGCAAAATTGACGGGGATTTCAACGATGCCTGGCTTGCCGTCCGCGAGTTGGTGACGATAGGGCAGTATGTCGTCGCGAAACGAACTTGAATAGCGAATGCCGGCCTTCGCCAGATGGGCAAGAAGCTCGGGGAAATTTTCACCTGACGGTGCCCGGTAGCCAATTGGCCTCACGCCCAGCACTTTCTCCAGTGCCTCGAATCCGGGGTCTATCTCCTCGAACGTTTCATCTAGTTTTTCGCGGTCCGGCATTTTGTGCAGAAAACCAGGATGGCCAATCTCGTGACCCGCCTTCACTATGGGCTCGCACGCAGTCCTATGCGCCAGCGCCGTCCAGCCTGGAACGAAGAATGTGGCCTTAGGGGCCAGTTCCTCCATGAGTTGCAGTATTTTAGCAATCCCGACACGGGCGTCGTAGCCACCATGCGAAGTCGTGACCATCCGGTCGACGTTCGACGGATTGTTACCAATCCAAGCAGTTTCTGCATCGACGTCAAAGCCGATGAAAAGGGCGCTTTTCGCACCGTTCGGCCATGTCATCGGCGGTGTCTTGGGCGCTGGATTGAGCGGCCGTGGAGAAAGATCGTAGATCATGCTGGAACTCCTTCAGCGGAAGGTTGGCCGATTATCTGTGTCACTTGCAAGCAGTGTCTCGAACTGGCGACAATCCTCGACATTTTCGAGTTTATCGAGCACGTTCAAGAGATTGGACACCTGATCGTC
The DNA here is from genome assembly GCF_028331445.1 of Candidatus Phyllobacterium onerii. Lineage (GTDB taxonomy): Bacteria > Pseudomonadota > Alphaproteobacteria > Rhizobiales > Rhizobiaceae > Phyllobacterium > Phyllobacterium onerii. The sequence goes on from NZ_JAQMHX010000004.1 coordinate 122,262, forward strand.
ATCGAGGGTCGTGCCGGCAAGATGCCGGAATTTGTTGGCGATTGCTTCCCGCTGCATCGGTCGTTCGGAGGATCCGGTCGCGCGCGGCACCATGCGCGGGGCGCGAGTTCCGTCGGCAAACAAAAGAGTCAGGATCGGCTCGTCCAGCGGCCGCATGGCCCCGTCGATTTCGAGGTTCATCCGCTGCGTGATTGCGCCGATGCGTGGATCTGACCTACACTGGGAGGAATGGGCAACGAGACCGGCAGTGCCGAAAACGCAGCGTGCCGCAAGGGCATAGGGCAGGCTCATCTGCGTACCGGCCATGGACTTACTGGTTTTGTGACCACACATGCCCATCAGCATTTCGCTGAGTTGCAAATGCATAGACACGATATTCTCCGGTTTTTGTTGAGTTTCTTGGAGAATATCTTCCAGCGCATCGATCGCCGAATGAGCGCCGCGGCAGGAGGCATAGGGTTTCAGAACAGCACGATTGATTTTCCATTTCTCCGCAAGCGCCTCCGATAGTTTTTCCGGTTCGCCCGACGACTTGTTGAAAGAACGGAAGAAGCCGCCCCACAAATCCTCGAACACTTTCGAGGGTCCGGCAAATCCCTCACCAGCAAGCGTGGCGGCTAATAATCCCCCCTCAGCCGCACGCCCAGCGTGAATTTTTTTGGCCTGCGAGCCATCATGAATAAATCCCCACAATCCGGATGAAAAACTTGTCGCCAGCGTGATTGCATCAAGACAGCCCTGCTGCGACAAACCCTGCGGATTGGCCACGGGGCTGCTGCTGCCGCCATTGTTCCGCAGGTGCCTGTTGAATGCCAACCGAGACTGTTGTGACTATCATAGCCGCCGGCGGCTTCGAGAACTCGCCGTCCAACATCGTATCCCGCCACGACGCTCGCGATCAGGCGCTTCCCGTTGATCGCATGTTGCGACGCAGACACGGCGGCCAGAACCGCGGGCATGACGACGGCTCCGGAATGGTCACACCCGCCGGCATCGTCGAGCTCGAAGGCATGGGCGGCTACACCGTTGATTAGTGCCGCGTCGCGAGCAGATGCGAAGGCTTGCGTGCCCCACAGACGCGTCTTGCCGTTCCCGTCGGCAATCTTGCGTGCCAGGCCGAACTCCGTTGAGCGCGCACCGGCAAGGGCGGCACCAAGCGTATCCGCGATGTGGATTTTCGTCTTGGCGACGACGTCCGTTGGAATGTTTTCGAAACGAAGATCCGCAACGAGAGTCGCAAGGCGTTCGATAGGAGTTCCGTGGAGGGTGGCAATGCTCATGGAAGGAATCTTCTCAAATTTTACGCTGTCGTTCGACTGATACAGGATACACTGAGCGAGATGGTGTCCCGGCAGCATCGCCGCCGGGACACCGATGCCGAAATGTTACTTTGCAGCTTCACCGTTGATATAGATACCGTCCAACAACGTGCCCTCAAGGCCGTACTTAGCGAAGATTGTCTTGTATTCGCCCGATGCCATCAGCGCTCTTAGTGCAGAGGCGTAAGCGTCGCGCAATTCCGTGTCCTTCTTTGCAAAAGCAATACCCTGATAGACTGCCGTGAAGGGTTCGCCCACAACGGCCGTAACCAATATTTGAATGCTCCTACGGTATATGGGTCGGATAAGACAACGTCTTCCATTTTGTAATCATTTTTCCGCAGGTAAATCCAGTCTCGGTCATTATTGCGAAGGCTCCCCTCTAGACCGCAACAATTTCCACCAGTTCGAACGATTGTCTTCCACAAGACATTTATTGGAAAGTGCGATAGGATGAAATCAGTTATGCGTTATCAGCACCGACTGTTGTGATGTGCAGGGGTGCCTGCGGAACTTCCGCCAACCCCGAAAGACTGATTTGTCACATGTTTCAGAGGCTAGAAATCGACGCTTCCAGCTGATTCTAATCAAACCGTCGCACTACGACGACAACGGATATGTGATCCGTTGGTGGCGCGCTATGATTCCCTCGAATTCGCTCGCTGCTCTATACGGCATTGCCCTTGACTGCGCAGATCGTGAGGTACTCGGTGCGGATACTGCCATCGACATCACGGTCATCGACGAGACCAACACACGCGTCAATATTCCGATGCTCTTGGATCAGTTTCGGCGGAACGACAATTTTGGAATGGTCGCTCTGATTGGCGTTCAGTCCAATCAATATCCACGCGCTCTCGACATTGCCCGCCCCTTCCGCGATGCATCACTGCCCGTCGCCATGGGAGGCTTTCATGTGTCGGGTTGCTTGGCCATGCTTGATGGAAGCGCTGTCGGGCTCGACGCATGTCGCAAAATGGGCATTGCCATGTTTGCCGGCGAGGCCGAGGGCCGGCTGGAGACCGTGCTGCGCGATGCTGCGTCGGGCCAACTCCAATCGCTTTACAACTTCATGAATGACTTGCCGAGCATCGACGGTGCCCCTGTACCGTTCCTGCCCAAACGTTATATTGAGCACACACTCGGCCTCAGCGCGAGCTTCGATGCTGGACGCGGTTGTCCTTATCAATGTTCATTCTGTACAATCATCAATGTGCAGGGACGCAAATCGCGCTTTCGCTCGGCTGATGATGTCGAGAAACTGGTGCGCCTGAACTGGGCGAATGGCATCCACAAGTTCTTCATTACCGATGATAATTTTGCGCGAAACAAAGAGTGGGAAGCGATCTTCGATCGACTGATAGCTTTGAAAGAGAAGGAAGCGATCCCGCTTGGTTTGATGATCCAGGTCGATACGCTCTGCCACAGGATTGAAAACTTCATAGAGAAGGCGAAGCGCGCTGGTGTCACCCGCGTTTTCATCGGGTTGGAGAACGTCAACCCGGACAATCTCATCGCGGCAAAAAAGGCCCAGAACAAGATCACCGAATACCGCAAGATGCTGCTGGCGTGGAAGGAGCAGGGCATCATGACACTGGCTGGCTATATCCTCGGCTTTCCAGCGGACACGCCCGAAACGATCAGACGTGATATTGCGATCATTCAGGAAGAGCTCCCGATCGATGTCATTGAGTTCTTCTGCCTTACACCGCTGCCCGGATCGGAGGATCATCAGGTCCTGTGGAAGAGTGGCGTCGAGATGGACGCCGATCTCAACATTTACGATGTAGAGCATGTCTGCACCGCCCACGCCAAGATGACCAAGCGTGAATGGGAGGCCATTTATCGGGAGGCGTGGTTGCTCTACTACACACCGAAACACATGAAGACCCTGCTGCGTCGCGCGATTGCAACTGGCGTTCCAGTCGGCAGTCTTGTCAAGGTGCTCGTCACGTTCGCGACGATGGTCCCCCTTGAGCACGTGCATCCATTGCAGAGCGGTATACTGCGTTTGAAACGTCGGTCAGAACGACGGCCCGAATTGCCGCAGGAAAATCCCATGATCTTTTGGCCTCGCTTTGTTTGTGGAACGCTTGCCAAGCATGTCATCCTTGCCGCTACGATTGTCCGGCTGGTCTCGACGGGGTTCTTGATTTCGCAAAGCCCGGGCTCAAGGAAATACATGGATCGGGCATTGATGCCCGTCGGTGCTGATGATGAAGAGAAACTTGACCTCTTCACCAGAACGACAGGTGGTAGCGCGGCGGTGAAGCACGTGAAAAAGATTGCGCGGCTGACACACCCAGGTCAAGCCATCTGATGCGCACATGGATCCAAGTAGTGGGCTACCGGCTCCGGCAATAAATGCTATCATCTATTTGACACTGCAATCATCTGGCGTTGGGATCATGCCATGGGAACGGGCGCACGCGTCATCATTGCAATTGCATTATTTGCATCCATGGGTATCGGGTGGCTGGCACTTCAGGATTTAAGTTTCGAGCGTGACCGCACCCTATCGGAATGGAGATCACTGTCGGAAGCCGAAGACCTCCTGAGGCAGAAGCCCATTCCAGAAGCATGGCCGGCGGGCTTGTTCATTTCGGAGCGCGGATTGAACACCGCACTGGAAAGCCTGAAGGATGCACAAATTGCCTACGACCCCGAATTCAAGGCAGATGAGGACACCGTCGTACATCTGCGGAATGTCGCCGTCGACTTTCAACCTGGCTTTGCCTGGGCATTCCTTCGCCTTGACGCCCATTCGGATAAAAGGGATCTGACTGTAAAATTTGACGGCCAAGCCTCCCTCGTTTTCAAAGGCATAGAAGAAGAGGCAAATGGGGAAGCGCAAGCCGTCTTCGCTCTTTCTCTTTTGAGACTCGATCCCGAATTCGGATGGGGATGGTCCATTATCAAGTCGAGGAGCTATGCTAGCGACCTCATTGAAACGGGTCTCATGCCGAAGTTCACCGAAGCTTTCACCTTGAAGCTCCCGTTCAAAAACAGCTTCGCCTATGATTTGAAGCAGGATGTGACAGAGACAGTTCCAGTTCGCGATCCAAAAGATGAAAACTGGATCAAGGTTCAGATCGCCGTACCGCCAAACGAACTGGCGCAAAAAATTCACACCGCCAACGCTGTCGTCCTCGATGGCGGGATATGGCTGCTGACTGATTTCAACGAAAAACCAGTGGCAACCAGTATAGGTGAGCCCCCGCGCGAAATTCAGGATGACATCGTCAGAATGCGAAAAGATCTGGAGCGAATCCGGATACCCAAATTGAACGACGCCGATATTGCACTTTGGATAAACGGGACGGTGGCTCACCTGGTTCAAGACAAATTCAACCAGCTCCCTGCTGTAAACAGGACTGCAACCGTCAAGTCGGTGCAATTCAAGGGCCGGCTTGCCGATCAAAAATGGAACGCAGATGTTCTAGGTGGAGGCGGGGTTTTCGCCGAGCTTGCCGACCCAGGAGCGGTAGCGGCAACAATAGCGGTAAATGCAGTCGGCATATCTTGGACCAAAGGGCGACGCTTGAAGGTTTCGCTCAATGCGCAGGTCGACGCCAAGGCATCCGTAGATCTGCATGTCGACCCCTTGATAGGAAGAGGTGTCGGTACGACGGTCGACCTGCTCGGAAACACAGCTATAGCGTCCGGGTTCGATGCGGGCTTCGAAATAGGGGAGGTGGGTGGCAATACAGTCGTGATGCTAAAGCCCGACATCGGTTGCCGCGACATCAAGCTGGCGCTCAAGACAGACAGAAAAGCGGAGTTCGAGGAAGCTTGGGTATCGGTTCCGTCAGTCGGCGCAAACATTACTGTTCCGGTTGGCCTGCAGACCGCCCCGGATGTGCTGCTCTTGAGTGATTTGCCTTTTCAGAGACAGGGCCGAGGCCCGGATGGCAAACCGCTCAAGATCAAAGGCGGGGAAGACCACTTGCTGTTCACACCGGCGTGGGCCGAGGCCCAGTATGCACTCGTCCCAAAGCGGGTCGAAGGTGATGATGGAGGACTCTGGATAGCAGCCAATCTGACCGCCAAATTGCTTGGCTCCGAGTCGGCAGGTTACGATCGCGCTGCTGCAGAAAAGAAACTGGCTGCCACGGCGACCGGAGGACAGGTCAGGACCAACTGCCCGGGCGAACCTGGCTTCGCGCTGACGATCGGCGATCTCGAGTTTGGCGGCAACAAAGAGCTTGTGAAGTTCTTCCAGGAACGAGGATTGCCTTTGCCGCAGATATTAGGTGGATTGCCCGGCATTCCTGGCACGGGCCCGACGATACCATCCCCAATATCGCCCGTTCCAGGCCTCACGGTTCCGACACCATCCCCGATACCGTCCACTACCGATCCCACAATTCCGAATACACCGTCCCCGATATCGCCTATTCCCGATCCCGCGACGCCGAAAATACCGTCCCCTTTGCCGCCAACTTCCGACCCCACAATGCCGAAAATACCTTCCCCCCTACCGCCAACTCTCGGTCCGACGAGCAATCCGGTAGAAATGCTGCGCGATCTCTTTTGACTAAGACCTCGAACCAGCGGTGGGTGCAGGCCGAAACGGACTTGGAAGTTGCCTTGGTCGGATCGGTCTCCACATTAGTGGGAACTATGACTGCTTGTGGCGCGAAGCTGGCTTCACGCTGTCCAATGTTCCAGGTTGGTGCTCCAAACGTTGGATAACGTTTCATCGGAACCGCACTTATTAACGATGAGGATATGACGTCAATTTTCTTGCTTTCCCGCTTGGCTGAAACGTATGAGTAGACTCCCAAGTTCGGTCGCGTTGCCGAATCGCGGAAACAAGGACTTCTCTAGCGTTCAGGCATGGCAAGTCTTGCGTTGGCGAAGCAGAATAAGCAGGGGCGCTGCCCCTGTCGCTGTGGAGTGACCGGGCGATGAACGTGACACGCTGACGCCGCTCGAAGGTGGAAGCGGCCGATTGCGCGCAAAACACGTACGTCGGTCCGGTACTCTCTGATCTGGGATACGGTGACGCAGTGCGTGTTGGCCGTATCCATCCCGTTGGTTCAAAAGGAGCAACTGCAATGAACATTCACATGACCGTCAAAGGCACGCTTCTCGGCTTAGCCGCGTTTTGTTTTGCGAGCGCCGCCGGGGCCGACCAGCTTGCGGACATCAAGGCGGCCGGCAAGATCGTCACGGCCACCGATATGCACTACGCGCCCTTCGACATGTTGAACAACGGCACCTATGAGGGCATGACCAAGGATTTGTTCGATGAGGTTGCCAAAGAAATCGGGGCCGAGCCAGTGTATCAGGATATCCCCTGGACTGCCGAGCTGCCGGGACTTGAGGTCAAGAAGTTCGACATCGTGATCGCCCCGGTGACCATTACGCCGGAGCGGCTGGAGCGTTACGGCTTTACCTTGCCTATTGCTGATGCAACCGTCTCGCTGCTCAAGGCCGCGAACAACAGCGAACTTACCAAACCTGAAGACATCAAGGGCAAGACCGTCGGCGTCCAGCAGGGCACGGCGCAGTTCAAGCAGCTTGAGGCCTATGGCCAGAAGCTGGGCGGTGTGACGATCAAGGAATACGGCACCACGGACGAAGCTTATGCCGATCTCGCCGCCGGCCGCCTGGATGCGGTCGCAGGCTCACTTCCGAATCTCACCGCTCTCGTGAAGAGCCGCCCGGAGAGCTTTGCTCTCTTCACGCCAGCCCAGTTCGGTGAACCGAAATATTTCGCATGGGTTGTGCGCAAGGATGCTGACAGCGAAAGCTTCAACAAGGCAATCAACGCTGCGATGCTCAAGATGACCGACGACGGCCGCATCAAGGCTATCCAGGAAAAGTGGCTGGGCAGCTATACCGAATTGCCCCGCGAAGTTCCTACCAAATAAGTCGCGGGGGGGGGGGGGGGGGGGGCCCCCCCCCGCGCGCTTGGGCATAGTGAGGGTGGATGTTTTCCCTAGCGGTATTCTTTCAAAGCTTCGGGCCGTTGTTCTGGGCAGCGCGATATACACTGCTGATCTCGGTTTTGGGCATCGGATTGGGTATTGTGATTGGCACGCTGATTTGTGCCGCTCGCCTGTCGCCGTACCCGCCACTGCGCCGCTTTGCGGCCATTTGGGTCAGTTTCTTGCGCGGCGTGCCGCTGCTGGTGCAATTGCTGGTGTTCTACTATGCCTTGCCGGTTATCGGCCTGGACGTGCCAGCAATGGTCGCCGCCGTGGTGACCGTGGGCATCTGCGCCAGCGCTTATATCTCCGAAATCTGGCGCGGCGCGATCGCGGCGTTACCGAAAGGACAAGCTGAGGCTGCGGTCGCCATCGGCATGACGCCCGTCGACGTATGGACCCGGGTTATCCTCCCACAAGCCGTGACGCTATCGCTGCCGGCGTTGATCAATGAACTTATCCTGCTTGTGAAGGCGTCTTCACTGGTTTCGGTCGTCGGCATTCTCGAAATCACGCGCGCCAGCCAAGCGCAGGCCGCCACCACCTTCCGTCCGCTTGAAGTCTATATAGCGGCGGCCTGCATCTATCTGCTGATCAATCTGTGCCTGGCGGCGCTGGGACGTTATCTCGAACACAGGACGGCCGTCTGATGGAATGGAGCGTTCTGCAGCAATACGGCCCCTCGCTGCTGAAGGGCTTCGGCAATACCATCCTGTGCTGGGCGCTTGGCACGGTCTTCGGCATGGCGCTTGGCCTCGTCATCGCGCTCGTTCAACGCTATGCGCCACGCTGGGTGACATGGATCGTCCAGGCCTATATCGAAGTGATCCGCGGCACGCCCTTCCTCGTCCAGTTGTTCGTGCTCTACTATGGCGGTCCGCTCGTCGGCCTGCGCCTTGACGCGCTGCCTGCAGGCCTGCTGGGTCTGACGATCTATGGCAGTCCCTACTTCGCGGAGATATTTCGTTCGGGCTTCCGCGCCGTACCCGATGGCCAGATCGAGGCGGCCCGTGCGATCGGCATGTCCGAATCGGATATCGTGCGACGAATCCTACTGCCTCTGGGCCTGGTCTCTGCTCTGCCAGCGCTGGTAAACTTCTCGATTATCCTCACCAAGGAAACGGTCATTCTGTCGATTATAACCGTTCCCGAACTGCTGTATCAGGTGCAGCGCATGTCCGCCGAAACCTTCCGCTACGTGGAGGCAAACCTGGTGCTGGCGTTGTTCTTCTGGGGCCTGGTCGAGACGATCTCGCGCGTCGGACTCAGATTGGAAGCGCGCATCACGAAACATCTGATCGAAAGGACGTAAGATGCCTGCTGCGTCATCAGTCGAAATGCGCAAGGTCAACAAATACTACGACAAGTTTCAAGCGTTGAAAGACATTGATCTATCGATACCGCCAGGCAAGGTCACCTGTCTCATTGGCCCTTCGGGTTCGGGAAAGTCGACCCTTCTTCGCTGCATAAATTTCCTCGAAGAGTATGATTCCGGTGAAGTCCGCATTGACGGTCAGCTTATCGGCTATGATGCGCCCAACAAGAAGATGTCGGGCCGCAGGCTCCGCGAGATGCGCCGATCGATCGGCATGGTGTTCCAGCAGTTCAACCTCTGGCCGCACATGACCGCCAGGGAGAATGTGGCTGAGGGGTTGATCCGCGTGCGCCGAATATCGAAAGCCGATGCGGATCGGCGTGCCAGCGAGGCGCTGGCCAAGGTTGGACTGGCAGACAAGAGCGCAAGCCATCCATCGCGGCTTTCCGGCGGTCAGCAACAGCGCGTTGCAATTGCCCGCGCAATCGCCATGGAACCCAGGCTGATGCTTTTCGATGAGCCGACATCCGCGCTTGACCCGGAACTTGTGGGCGAGGTGCTGAGCGTCATGAGGACGTTGGCTGGAGAGGGGATGACGATGGTGGTGGTAACGCATGAAATGGGTTTCGCCGCCCATGTTGCGGATCAGGTGGGCTTCATGGAAAAAGGCGAACTGGTCAGCGTGGACAGCCCCGATCGCATCCTGCATCATCCCGAAGATCCGCGTATTCAGTCGTTCCTGCGTACCTATCACGAGCGCAACAGCTTTTAAGTCAACAAGCGTTAAGGCTTCCCAGCTGGCGCGAAGCGGTATTTTGTTTTTGTGAGAAAGGCTAGCTAGCCTCAAATCACCCTGAATGAATCGCCCACAACGTGGATGACCTGATCATCGTTGAGGCCGAGGCACATCGTCCCGTTGCCTTCAAACGCGTTGTAGGTTTTCTGAACCAAAGCCCTGAAGCTGGCATGATCCATGTGTGGCAGGATCGAGAAATTCACCAGGTTGAGACCAATATCGTTGTTTTGCTCCGCCTTTGATCGGTCGTCCAGGGCGTCCGCATAACCGATGTCCGGCGTCACGACAATCGAGCCGGCGCTTGAGCCAATATAGACCAGTCCTTCCCCAATCCGTTCGCGCACGTGATCAAAGAAGCCGCTTTTGCGCATTTGGTCGAGGAGGTAGAAGGTGTTACCTCCGCTCATGTAAACGGCACTGACCTTGCAGAGAGCGGCCTTCACCTCATCCGCCGTCTTGCCAACGAGATCATAGTCAATAACCTCAAAACCGATTTCTTCAAATGGGCGGTAGTGGCCCTCGTAATCCGGCTTCCATCCTTCGCCGTAAGCCGCAGTGGGAACGATCATGAGTTTCGTGCCCGCAAATCTGTCCGCGAGGATCGAACGGATTTTTGGAAAACCTGAGGTGAGCTCGGACGCGAGCAATAGTTCCTGCGATTTCATAGACCTTTGATGAATCGCCGGGCCGAAGATGTCAACATCGGCACTATTGCCGTGGGCGCTTCGGTGGTTGCCTTGTAATGGCAATCGGACAGTCGCCTTCCTGTTCGCATGTGCGAAACGGCGCTTCTTTCGAAGCAAAATGTCAAAAAAGTATCAATCATGTGGCGCTACCGTAGTAGCCTTCGGGCTATATGACAGCTACGTTCCAAGCGCGCTTGTGAAAATGCTTCTGGGAGGAGGCGTCCTGTTAGGACCGCAAGTTGAGAGGCGCAAGGAGGAGATTCAAGTGAATCCAGATTTGGAAGTCGTCCAGATCGGCCGCGGCGAGTCGTTCAAGGCTTGGGAGCACGGCTATCCCTTCCACACCGTGCGCTGGCACTTTCATCCGGAATACGAAATACATCACGTCGTCGCGACAACCGGGAGATATTTCGTAGGCGACTTCATCGGTGAGTTCGAACCGGACAATCTGGTTCTCACCGGCCCCAATTTGCCGCATAACTGGGTAAGCAACATTCCTGCCGGCACCTGCATACCCTTGCGGGGCAGGGTGGTGCAATTCAACGAAGCGTTCATAACGGACGCCACCAACGTCTTTCCCGAGCTGGCGGCGTGCCTGCCCATGTTGGAGCTCAGTCGGCGCGGAGCGCTGTTTTCCGCAGCGACGGCAGGTGCGGTCGGACCGATGTTGAAGGAACTTGTGGCAGCCAAAGGCTTGCGGCGCATCGAACTCTTTATCGGGGTGTTGAATGCAATGAGTTCCGCGACGGGAACGCGTTCGCTGGCAAGCTCGCGATACATGCCCGATCCGTCTGGATTCATGTCGGCTGGCGTCAACCAGGCTCTTTTGTACATCAACAGCCACCTGACCGAACCCTTCAGCGAGGGGGATCTCGCTGGCCTGACGGGACAAAGCGCCAGTGCTTTCTCGCGCAGTTTTCGCCGCCACACCGGCATGGCGCTCGTCCAGTACGTCAATCGGCTGCGCATTAATTTCGCGTGCCATCTGCTTATGAGCGAGCCCGCAATGACCATTACCGACATCTGTTTCGCGGCGGGTTTCAACAATATTTCCAACTTCAATCGCCATTTCCTGGCGCAAAAGGGGATGGCCCCTTCGCGCTTTAAAACATTATTGGCACAGAACGTTAGAGCGGTGGAGGCCGCATAAGAGGAGGAAAGGGAGGACCAAAATCGGCGAGAAGTGCGGAGCGCAGCTGCGCGCCGTCGGAATCGCTATGCCAATTTCTGGATGGCAAACGGCAAGTCATCGCCCATGGCCAGCTTCAACATGCTTTAGAATGAAAGCGGGAACGCAGAAAACCATCATCAAACGACAAGGGAGAAATTCTATGACGAGAATCGCAATTAAAATGACAGGAGCCGCAGCGCTTGTCGCCGGTCTTCTCGGAGGGACATCGGCATTTGCCCAGTCCGGCGCTACAGTGGCTTTTCTCATGCCGGACCAAGCGTCGACTAGATATGAGGAGCACGACGCTCCCGGATTCGTGGCCGAAATGAAAAAGCTATGCGCTGACTGCAAGGTACTCTACCAGAACGCCGATGCGGACGCTTCACGTCAGCAGCAGCAATTTAACTCCGTCGTCTCACAGGGCGCAAAGGTCATTGTGCTCGATCCTGTCGACTCCACGGCGGCCGCATCGCTGGTCAAGCAGGCCCAAGCGCAAGGCATCAAGGTCATTGCTTACGACCGGCCCATTCCGGACGCAAAGGCCGACTTCTACGTTTCCTTCAACAATGAAGGCATCGGCAAGGCGATCGCCGATTCACTGGTCGAGCATCTGAAGGCAAAGGGGGTGGCTGCTGCGGACGGCGGCGTGTTGCAGATCAACGGCTCCCCGACCGATGCAGCGGCAGGACTGATCAAAAAGGGTATTCATGCCGGTCTGGACAACAGCGGCTATAAAATCCTGGCTGAATACGACACGCCGGAATGGGCTCCGCCAAAGGCGCAGCAATGGACGAGCGGGCAAGTCACTCGCTTCGGAAAGAAAATCGTGGGGATTGTCGCGGCGAACGACGGAACCGGCGGTGGGGCGATCGCAGCTTTGAAGGCAGCCGGTGTGGATCCGGTACCGCCGGTGACCGGCAACGACGCGACGATTGCAGCGCTCCAGCTGATCATCTCGGGGGACCAGTACAACACGATTTCCAAGCCCAGCGAAATCGTCGCGGCTGCAGCAGCCAACGCTGCAGTGAAATTGCTGGCAGGCGAGACGCCAAAGGCTGACGTCACTTTGTACGACACCCCGTCCCAGCTGTTCATTCCCGCCGTCGTTACGGCCGAGAACCTGAAAGCGGAGATCATCGACAAGAACATCATGAAAGCTGAACAGCTTTGCGTCGATCGCTATGCCGAGGGATGCAAGAAGTTAGGCATTGGTGGATGAATTGATGAAGCGGAAGTTCCGGCCGCGGTGCGCGCGGCCGGAACTTCCCTCGTCCAGCCCTATCGGAAAGGCCTGCCGCGAATGACCGAAACCGTCGATCGAAAAACGCCTGCGGGCGAAATGGTGCTTAGCCTACGGGGCATCTCCAAGAGTTTTGGCGCTGTTTCGGCGCTCACCGACATTGATCTCGATGTCCATGCGGGCGAGGTCGTTGCCCTCGTCGGCGACAACGGAGCCGGGAAATCAACCTTGGTGAAGACGCTCGCGGGCGTGCATCAACCGACAGCTGGAACGATCACCTTCCGTGGCCAGCCCGTCACGATGACTGACCCGAGCGCCGCGCTTAACCTCGGCATCGCCACGGTGTTCCAGGACCTGGCGCTATGCGAGAACCTGGACGTCGTCGCCAACATTTTTCTGGGACGCGAGCTCAAACCGATGCAGCTTGACGAAACGGCGATGGAAGTCAGGTCCTGGACCCTGCTGAACGAACTTTCCGCGCGAATCCCGAGCGTCCGCATTCCAATCGCGTCGCTCTCCGGGGGCCAGCGCCAAACCGTTGCAATCGCCAGGTCGCTACTACTCGAACCGAAACTTATTCTCCTTGACGAGCCAACCGCTGCCCTGGGCGTAGCGCAGACCGCCGAAGTACTGAACCTGATCGAAAGAGTACGGGATCGCGGACTCGGCGTCATCATGATCAGCCACAACATGGAAGACGTCCGTGCCGTTGCCGACCGGATCGTCGTCCTGAGGCTCGGCCGCAACAATGGTGTGTTCTATCCTGATGCGACGAACCAAGAACTGGTTGGTGCAATCACCGGCGCAGTCGACAACTCTGTCACGCGAAGGGAAGAGCGGCGTCACGCCGAGCAACAGCTTTCTGAAGGGGGACAGCTATGACGGGCAACGTCAACGACAATGCGCTCCCAGCCGTTATGTTGGATCGCAGCGACGAGCGCCTGAAGCACGAAGCGGGTATTGGCGGCGCCGTCCGCGGCTTCATCGATCGCGTGCGGTCGGGCGACCTCGGTTCGCTTCCCGTCGTGGTCGGCCTGGTATTGATATGGACAGTATTTGCCAGCCTCAATCCGATATTTCTGTCGAGCAACAATCTTGTCAACCTGTTGTTCGACTGCTCGACAGTCGGCGTCATCGCACTCGGTATCGTGTGCGTGCTTATGGTAGGTGAGATCGATCTGTCCGTAGGATCGATCAGTGGCTTTGCCTCGGCCATCGTTGGCACACTATGGGTCAACCAAGGTTGGCCAGTTGCCCTGGCCATCCTGGCCGCCGTTGCCGTCGGGGGTCTCATCGGGTCGCTTTATGCGCTTTTGTACAATCGCCTGGGTATGCCAAGCTTCGTCGCGACGCTTTCCGGTTTGCTGGCGGTCCTGGGGATGCAGCTTTATATCCTCGGCTCCACCGGCTCGATCAACCTGCCGTACGGGTCGGCTATGGTCAATTTCGGGCAGATGTTGGTGATGCCCCGCCTTTTGGCCCATGTCCTCGCTGTGGTCCCCGGCGTGGTGATGCTCGCGACGGGCATTCGCACGATTTCTCGCCGCCGCGAAGCCAATCTCTCCGCGCCGTCTTTGGGAAGCATTGTCCTTCGTGCCGTTGCCACAACATTGGTGCTGGAGATCATCGTCCTCTACCTGAACCAGGATCGTGGTATTCCCTGGATGTTCGGTCTTTTCGTGGGATTGGTGATGTTGATGAATTATGCGTTGACGCGCACCCAGTGGGGCCGGTCAATGACAGCGGTAGGCGGAAACCGCGAGGCCGCTCGCCGTGCCGGCATCAACGTCCGGCGCATCTACGCCAGCGCCTTCGTGCTCTGTTCGATGTTGGCGGCACTCGGCGGCGTGCTTTCAGCGTCCCGCCTGGCGTCTGCAAGCCAGCAAGCCGGTACCGGCGACGTCAATCTCAATGCGATAGCAGCGGCTGTCATCGGTGGAACGAGCCTGTTCGGCGGACGGGGCAATGCTTACTCAGCGCTGCTCGGCATCATCGTGATCCAGTCGATCGCCAACGGCCTGACGCTTCTCGATCTGTCATCTTCCCTTCGGTACATGATCACGGGCGGTGTCCTTGCAATCGCCGTCATCGTCGACTCTTTGGCGCGCCGGTCGAGAGTTTCCCACGGTCGCGCTTGATGCAACGTTCTAACAAGTAAGGTTTGCCATGAAACAGGAACTGTCAGGAAAGGTCGCAGCCATTACCGGGGCAGCCTCTGGAATCGGCCTCGAATGTGCCAAATATCTACTGCGCGAAGGGGTCAGTGTCGCCCTCGTTGACAGGGCAGAGGACGCCTTGAACAAATTATGTTCCGACTTGGGGCCACAAGCCCATCCCGTGGTCGTCGACCTGACAAAGCCGGCCGAAGTTTCGACAATGCTTCCACGTATCCTGGAGAAGTTCGGGCGTCTCGATATCTTCCACGCCAATGCCGGCTCTTACGTGGGCGGGGAAGTTGTGGATGGAGACCCGGATGTCTGGGACCGAATGCTCAACCTCAACATCAACGCTGCATTCCGATCGGTCCAAGCCGTGCTGCCTCATATGGTTGAGCGCAAAACTGGCGATATCATCATGACCAGCTCCATCGCCGGTCTGGTTCCGGTGGTAGGGGAACCGATCTACACAGCATCAAAATATGCGGTGCAAGCATTCGTCCATACGGTTCGACGCCAGGTGGTAAAGCACGGCATCCGGGTAGGTGCGGTAGCGCCAGGCCCGGTAATAACCGCTTTGATTAGCGACTGGCCAAAGGAGAAGCTCGACGACGCGATCGCGGCGGGAGGGCTGATGGAAGCAAGCGAAGTGGCGGAGGCAGTATTGTTCATGTTGTCCAGACCGCGCAACGTTACCATCCGCGATATGGTCATTCTGCCCTTCAGTTCGGACTTGTGAAGATGGCCGCCCACTTCATCGGCGTCGACGTAGGGACGGGCAGCGCTCGCGCGGGGGTCTTTGACGAGGACGGCAATCTGCTTGCCGTGGCGAAGCGTCCGATCAACATCTGGCAAGAGGCAGGGGACGTCGTCGAGCAATCGAGTGAAGATATCTGGAGTGCAGTGTCCACAAGCGTGAGGGAGGCAGTGGCGGGTTCCGGCGTCGATACGGCGGACATTCGGGGTCTGGGATTCGACGCCACATGTTCGCTCGTCGCGGTCGCAGCCGATGGCTCCCCGGTTGCGGTTGGAAGTTCAGGCGATCCGAAGAGAAACATCGTTGTTTGGATGGACCACCGCGCCGCTGGCGAAGCAGAAGAGATCAATGCCGGCGGGCACGAAGTCCTGAGGTACGTAGGTGGTCGCATCTCACCTGAAATGGAGACGCCGAAACTTTTGTGGTTGAAGCGCAATCTTCCGAACTCTTTTGCTGCCGCCGGGCATTTTTTCGACCTCGCCGATTATCTGACATGGCGGGCAACCGGCTCGTTGACGCGCTCCACCTGCACCGTCACGTGTAAGTGGACCTATCTTGCCCACGAAAATCGCTGGGACTCGGACTATTTCAACAAGATCGGTTTGGAGGAACTGGTTGCGGAGCGTTTCGCCAGAATTGGGACCGAGATCGCGCAGCCGGGTACCCCGCTGGGTTCCGGTTTGAATGAATCGGCCGCTGCGGAGTTGGGATTGCATCCGGGGACCGCGGTCGCCGCATCTCTGATCGATGCGCATGCCGGCGGCCTCGGGACTTTGGGAGCGGCGGGAGAAGGGGTGACCTCGGACATCGGTCGCCGGCTTGCCTACGTATTCGGCACCTCGGCTTGTTCCATGGCGTCCAGTCAAAAGCCAGTTTTTGTAAATGGCGTATGGGGGCCATACTTTTCCGCCATGATCCCGGATCTATGGCTCAACGAAGGCGGACAATCGGCCGCCGGTGCTGCGATCGACCACCTCGTGGCAATGCACCCAGCGTCGGCATCGGCCGCCGAGCTTGCCGAAGCGGCCGGGACATCGCTAGTCGGTTGGCTTGAGGCAGAGGTGTCCAAAATGTGCAGCAACCCAGAGGATGTTATGGCTCTGGCACATCGGATTCACGTCGTTCCGGAATTTCTGGGAAACAGATCGCCAAACGCCGATCCGGATGCACGCGCAGTCATAGCTGGTTTAAGCCTTGATGCGGGAATACCCGACCTCGTCGCTTTGTACATCGCAGGGCTCTGCGGAATCTGCTACGGGCTCAAACAGCTTCTGGTCAAATTGGGCGAAGATGGAATTCCGATCGACCTTATCATGGCAAGCGGCGGCGCGGCGCAGAGCGACCTTGTGCGGCAGCTGTTGGCCGACGCTACAGGTGTCCAGGTGGCGGTGATTGACAACCCTGAGCCTGTTTTGCTCGGCTCGGCCATGCTGGCCGCGGTGGCTTCTGGTCATCGCGCGAACTTGGCCAATGCGATGACGACCATGTCAAGGATATCAAGGGTCTTCGAGCCCGCTCAAGGTACACTCAAGAGGGTCCACGAAACACGCTATAGCATCTTCAAAAGGCTGCAGTCGGTCGATCGGGAGATAAGGACGGAGCTTCGGATGGGATTGCAGCAGTAGAGCTGGAACTTTACTCGACGTGCCAGCTATCCTATCGCTTGGTGGGATGTGAATTTATCACTCCGGAGGAGTATCATGGCAAATCAGCTTAAACATGCCCCGGATTTTGGCCTTGCAGGAAAAGTGACTTTGGTGACTGGCGCATCTCGCGGGATAGGCAGAGCTTGCGCCCTCGCGTGCGCTGCCGCAGGCTCCGATATTGTTCTTGGACTGCGTAACGTTGCTGCGTCCAAGGAACTGATCGAGGAGATAGAAGGTATGGGACGGAAAGTCCTTCCCGTCCAGCTGGATATTTCACAACGAGATCAGATAGAGACGTCCATCGCCAAGGCGATCGAGAGCTTCGGACGGATTGATGTTCTGGTGAACAATGTCGGCGTAGCACCCGGTGATCTTGCAGAGCGTGTTGCTGAGGCAGATGTGGATGAGATTCTCCAGGTGAACATCAAGGGCACGTTCCTGATGACCCAAACCGTTGGCCGGCAGATGATCGCACAAAAGGCAGGCCGCATCATCAGCATAAGCTCCCAGGCTGGTACGGTGACGCTTCGCGGCGAGGCAATCTATTGTATGAGCAAGGCCGCCATAAATCACCTGATGCGTTGTCTCGCAGGTGAGTGGGCGCAGCACGGTATCACAGTCAACACTGTCGCGCCGACATTCGTATGGACCGACGGAACAAGGCCCGCACTGGCTGATAAAGACTTTTATAACAGAACACTCGCACATATTCCCATGGGCCGGATCGGCGAAACGAATGATGTTGTGGGTGCCGTCGTATTTCTAGCGTCCCCGGCAGCCTCCCTCATCACGGGACTAAATTTGCTGGTCGATGGCGGATGGTCCATATCATCGAAGTAACCGGCAAATGCCAATCTGGAGTTCACGAATGCTGTTGCGCGCTTTTGGCGCAAAGTCGACTTTCAAATATATAAGTTAGACGTTCTAGCAGCAGATCGGCGATTGTGGATTCTTAGGCACCAGTCGGATTCGACTAGCCGCAGACGGCTCGCACAACGATACCATGACCGTCAACTTCCATTGTCAGCCGGTTCTTCTGGAAATCTTGCGTAACCATATCTCCAGGCGATATTCGGCGTACCGTAACTGCTCCCGTGACTGACTTTGCCTCGCTTTCCATTACGCCCGACCGTCCAACGAGTGTCTGTGCAGCAATTGGATTGCAGCGATCCACAGAACCACCGCCATTGGCATTGTTGCCATTGGCGGTGCAGGCGACAAGGCTGAGAGAAAAGAAGAACAAGGCAGTCGTAGTCATAAGAAGACGTTGCTTGGACATTGGACCGCTCACCAAAAGCATTGAAATCATTACGTTTATGGGTAAAAAAGTAGCTGGCGGAGAGAGCGGGATTCGAACCCGCGTTACGCTTTTGACGTAAACACACTTTCCAGGCGTGCGCCTTCAACCACTCGGCCACCTCTCCGCAATACGGCCGGCATCTGGCCGGTCGGGTTGTTTTACTGCAGCCGGAAAAACCGGCTTCAAGAGCACCGTCAACCATCGGTCACTCAGATCTGGATAGGCACGCGACACCCGTCGATGGTTAGCCGACAGCGACCCCGTGCGGCGCGCACTATAGTCAGAACAGGCACTTGATCAACACCTATTTCAACATAATCATGCTTTGTGTGGATTTGCCGGATTTCCCGCTGAAATTGCTGGGAATTTTCTCGAATAATTCATCGTATCCCGTCAAAATGCCGGTAAAAGTGAATTCATGTGGCCTTGATCCGGCGCTACCATGTTATTCCATCAGTCAGAGACCCGGTTGTGTTACCGTATTTTTGGAGACCATTGTGATCCGATTTATGTTCAGGCTTCTCGCCTATATCGCTTTGAGCCTGGCTATCATTGCCGCTGTTCTCGATGCCGCACGTTCCGTCGGGGCATCGCAATTGACCATGACATCGCTGCAGGAAAGCTGGCAGTCTATTTCCGCCTCCTCGCTCGCCCTGGCCGAAACAAGCATCAAAACCCACATTTATCCTATCCTGTGGGACCCTTTGATGCTTTGGATACTCGAGGCGCCAACCTTCGTTATTTTCGCGCTGCTCGCATTTCTGTTCTATGCAATGGGTTATAAACGCGAGAACAGGGCCGGTCGTTTCGCCGCCCGTTGAGCATCCGATGCCGGTAGCCCGTATTTCACGTCCCCGCTAGGTGCGAGAACGATCTAACAGACTGACTTGACTGTATTTTTGGAGGATCTTTGACCAAGAGGCAAAATTCCGCGTGAATTTTGCCTCTTGGCATGCAAGATTGCTTCCGGGGCGGCTGGGAGTGACCATCCGCAACGATTTTAAGGTTCGACAGAAGTTGGACCTGCTCAACAAAATCCAGAGGGTTGGTATCAAATGAAGCGTATTGTTCTTGGTCTCCTGGCTGCCACAGCAATGTCCGTCTCGGCCTTTGCTGCGGATGACAAGCCGGCCGTCATTTACGATCTTGGCGGAAAATTCGACAAATCCTTCAACGAAGCTGCGTTCAATGGTGCCGAAAAATATACGGCCGACTCCGGCGTCAAATATCGCGAGTTCGAAATCCAGAACGAGGCGCAGCGCGAACAGGCTTTGCGCAAATTCGCATCGGATGGCAATTCCCCTATCGTTATCGCGGGTTTCTCCGCCGCTGCTGCGATCGAAAAGGTCGCTGCAGAGTTTCCTGATACCAAATTTGTCATTATCGATGCGGAAGTCGACAAGCCGAACGTGCGCTCCGTTGTGTTCAATGACAATGAGGGATCCTATCTTGTTGGCGTGATCGCGGCAAAATCGTCGAAAACCGGAACTGTCAGCTTCATCGGCGGTATGGACGTCCCGCTCATCCGCAATTTCGGTTGCGGCTATGTTGGCGGCGTCAAGGCCACCAACCCCGACGCCAAGGTTATCCAGAACATGACCGGGGATACGCCTGCGGCATGGAATGATCCGGCCAAGGGCGGCGAAATCGCCAAGTCACAGATCGATCAGGGTTCGGACGTGATCTTCGCGGCTGCGGGCGGCACGGGCATCGGCGTTCTGCAAACGGCTGCCGACGCTGACAAATTGGCAATCGGCGTCGATTCCAATCAGAACGGCCTGCATCCGGGCAAGGTTTTGACCTCGATGCTCAAGCGGGTCGATGTTGCGACCTATAACGCCTTCAAAGACGCTGCGGATGGCAAGTTCACAGCCGGCGTCAATGTCCTCGGTGTCAAGGAAGGCGGCGTCGACTATGCGGTCGACGAGAACAACGCCAAACTGATGACTGACGATGTCAAGACGGCTGTCGAAGCTGCCAAGGCGGATATCATTTCCGGCAAGGTCAAGGTTCACAGCTATTTCTCGGACAATGCCTGCCCGTACAAATAGGCTTTGCTAGTCATTGAACCGCCGGTCATATGATCGGCGGTTTTTGCTCGAAGATTGCATGAAAGGAGAATGCCCCATGACAGCAGTTGCCGTTCTTTTCAGCATCCTCGCCACGATTTTTATTGGCGCGATGAGTCCCGGTCCAAGCTTCGTGCTTGTCTCACGCGTTGCCATCGCATCGTCGCGAACGCATGGTCTCGCTTCGGCTTTGGGCATGGGTCTGGGCGGCGCCATATTTGCGGCGCTCGCCGTCCTTGGTCTCACGGCATTGTTGATGCAGTTCGAGTGGCTCTATCTTATTCTCAAGCTGCTTGGCGGAGCCTACCTGATCTACATCGGTATCCGCATCTGGCGCGGAGCGTCCGAACCACTGACGACGACCTCAGGCGCTGGCGAAACCGCGAAGGCCATATCCGTTTCCCGCGCGTTTTTCCTCGGGCTGATCACACAGCTTAGCAACCCCAAGACGTCGATCGTCTATGCCAGCATCTTTGCCGCTCTCATGCCACCTTCGCCGCCGCTATGGCTCCTGTTAGCGTTGCCGCCGATGCTGTTTTGCGTCGAAGCCGGCTGGTACGCGGTCGTTGCCTTTGCTTTTTCAGGTTCTCGCGCGCGGTCAGTCTATATCCGGCTGAAACAGTGGATCGATCGCGGCGCGGGTATGGTGATGGGAGCGTTGGGCATCAAACTTATGGTCGAAGCACTGAAGGCCAAGCCGTAGTCAGTAGTGCGGCGGTTTGGTCACGGGAACATCGGGCGCCGTCTGCTCCTCTAGAACCAGAAATCGATCCGTCAGTGCGTCGAGCTTGCGGCGCATGGCCTCGATCACTTTCCATTGCTCCGCGATCTGGCTGGAAAGCTCCTCGACGGTTTTCTCATGCTCCGTCACAAGAATTTCGAGGCGGGTCAAACGCTCCGGGTCGTCGGCTGTCATTGCTCGTCTCCATCTTCAATAGCTTGTCTATTCTTGTGTTTCTTGACTGGAAAGAAAAAAATCCCGTGTTAGGGTCGAAACCTCGAAAAGACGAAAAGCTGAACAACAGCGGATGGGGATATGGCCGAACCGGCGATCGAACTAGTTGGAATCGATAAGCGCTTTGGTGCCGTCCATGCCAACCGCGATATTCATATGCGTGTCGAAAAGGGCACGATCCATGGCATTATTGGTGAGAACGGCGCGGGCAAATCCACCCTGATGTCGATCCTCTACGGATTTTATCAAGCTGACAGTGGCGAGATACGCATCAATGGACAAGCGACCAGGATCGCAGATCCCAATGCTGCCATCGCGCTCGGCATCGGCATGGTGCATCAGCATTTCATGCTGGTTGAAAAGTTCACAGTGCTTGAAAATGTCATGCTCGGTGTCGAGGGTGCGCCGCTGCTCAAGAACGGCATCTCCAAGGCGCGCGCCGAGCTGAAGCGGCTTGAACGGGAATACCAGCTCGATGTCGACCCCGATGCGCTGATCGAGGAGCTGCCGGTAGGGCTGCAGCAGCGCGTGGAGATCCTGAAAGCGCTGTATCGTGGCGCTGAAATCCTCGTGCTTGATGAGCCGACCGGCGTTTTGACACCGCCGGAGGCAGATCACCTTTTCCGTATTCTCGAGCAGTTGAAAAGTCAGGGCAAGACGATCGTGCTCATCACGCACAAGCTGCGCGAAATCATGGCCGTGACGGACAATGTTTCGGTCATGCGACAGGGTGCGGTCGTTGCAACGCGCAAGACCGAGGAAACTACCGTCGAAGAATTGGCTGAACTGATGGTCGGCCGCCGCGTGCTTCTAAGGGTGCAAAAGGGCGAGGCTAAGCCAGGCGGTGTCAAGCTCTCTGTCGAAAACCTGACGGTGCGTGACAGTCGCGGTGTGGTGATGGTCGATGACGCATCGTTTGACGTGCGTGCAGGCGAAATTGTCGGGATTGCAGGTGTTGCCGGCAATGGCCAGTCGCAGCTCATCGAAACCATCGCCGGTATCCGCGCCGCAGTTTCGGGCCGTGTACTGCTCGATGGGCAGATCATCGATATAACCGGCGCTGCCGATCCTGGAGAACTGCGCGACCGGGGCCTCGCCCATGTGCCGGAAGACCGCCACCACATGGGGCTGGTTCTGGCCTTCGAAGAATATGAAAACTCGATCCTCGGCTATCAAGACGATCCGCTCTATTTGAACGGGCCATTTCTTGATCTGGAGGCGATAAAGGCGGATGCGCGCAAGAAGATCGAGAAATACGATATCCGACCAAGTGATCCCCGGTTGAAGACGGCCAATTTCTCCGGCGGCAACCAGCAGAAGATCGTGCTCGCGCGCGAAATGGAACGCGATCCGGGGGTTCTGATCATCGGCCAGCCGACACGCGGCGTGGATGTCGGCGCGATCGAATTCATCCACAAGCGGATCATCGAGATGCGCGACGCCGGCAAGGCCGTCCTGCTCGTTTCGGTTGAGCTCGACGAGATTCGCTCGCTGTCCGATCGTATCCTGGTGATGTTTGCCGGTCGCATCGTCGGTGAACGTGACTCCGACGCTGACGAGGGCGAGCTTGGCTTGCTGATGGCCGGTGTCGAACACAAGGAGGCCGCGGAATGACGACGCAGGCGCTTATCGTCGTCGATGTGCAAAATGCCATCGATGATCCGAAGTGGGGAAGGCGCGGCCAGCCGGACACCGAGGCCATGATCTCCAAACTACTTGCCGCCTGGCGTGAGCGGCGACTGCCAGTCATTCATATCCGCCACGATTCCACTGATCCGGCGTCGCCCTACAGACCCGGCACAGAGGGCAATGAATTCAAATCGGAGGTCGCCCCGCAAGTCGGCGAACCGGTCGTCGACAAGCGGACCAACAATGCCTTTATCGGTACGGATCTGATGGATGTTCTGGATGAACTGCAGGTTCACAGCCTTGTCGTCACGGGCGTTCTTCTGGAAAATTCGGTCGATGCGACCGTACGTATGGCAGCCAATCTCGGCTTTGAGGTGAGTATCCCTGAAGATGCTGTCGCAAGCATCGACAGGAAGGATCACCGCGGCAAGCTGTGGACGGCTGAGGACGTACACGCGCTGGCACTGTCCGTACTGGGAGGCGAGTACGCCCGTATCACCACGTCCGACGAAATTATCGAGACATTGCCATGAGCCAACCTTTTGCCAAACTGCCTGCCTGGGCGGACTACGGCCTTCTTCCGCTGATCAATCTGATCGTCGCGTTTCTGGTTGCTGGTCTCGTGGTACTTCTGGTCGGCGAAAGTCCGATCGATGCGGCTGTCTTGATGGTCAAAGGCGCATTCGGTTCGGGTGACGGTGTTGGCTACACGCTTTATTATGCGACGAACTTCATCTTCACAGGTCTTTGTGTGGCCGTCGCTTTCCATTGCGGACTGTTCAATATCGGCGGGGAGGGCCAAGCCTATATTGGCGGTCTCGGCGTTTCGCTGGTCGGGCTCTGGCTCGGCAATTTTTTGCCCTGGTGGCTGACCTTCCCTTTGGCGATACTCGCCTCGGCGCTGGTCGGAGCGTTGTGGGCGCTTATCCCCGCATGGCTTCAGGCCAAGCGCGGCTCGCACGTCGTTATCACGACGATCATGTTCAATTTCATCGCTGCAAGCATCATGGTCTACTTGTTGGTAGGGGTGCTGAAGCCTGCGGGCAGCCAGGCACCCGAGACGCGTGTCTTTGCAGAGGGCGGACAGTTGCCGGGTCTTGGCTGGCTGCTCAACCTTGTCGGGCTCTCCATGCGTTCGGCTCCCTTGAACGTCAGTTTCCTGCTGGCGCTGGTGGCGGCCTTTCTGGTCTGGGTGCTGATCTGGCGCACCAAGCTCGGCTATGAGATTCGTACTATGGGTTTTAGCCCGAAAGCGGCTCGCTATGCCGGTATCAGCGAGCTGCGGATCATCATCATCACGATGATGATTTCGGGGGCGCTGGCAGGGATGATGGCGCTCAATCCGATCATGGGCGCGCAACATCGCATGCAGCTGGATTTCGTCGCTGGTGCAGGCTTTGTCGGTATTGCCGTCGCATTGATGGGCAGGTCGCATCCGGCCGGAATCGTCCTCGCGGCGATTCTCTTCGGCATGCTCTATCAGGGCGGCGCGGAAATCGCTTTCGATATGCCCAACATATCGCGGGATATGATCGTCATTATCCAAGGCCTGGTTATCCTCTTTGCGGGCGCCCTCGAACATATGTTCCGGCCCTCGCTGCAACGAATATTCTATCGCCTTGGACGTGCAAAAAATCGAACTGCCGCAGCGGTCATTGCTGGAGGAAATCAGTGATGGATTCTTTCACAACGATCCTGCAGCTTTTCGATTCGACGATCAGGCTTTCGGCGCCTCTCCTGCTTGCCTGTCTTGCCGGACTCTATTCTGAGCGGGCCGGCATTTTCGACATTGGCCTTGAGGGCAAGATGCTGGCCGGTGCCTTTGCCGCCGGCGCAGTCGCGACCTGGTCTGGTTCTGCTTACCTTGCTTTGCTCGCGGCAGTTCTGGTATCGGTCGCGCTCGGGCTCGTGCATGGTTTCGCGTCCATCACCCACCGCGGCAATCAGATTGTCTCTGGTGTTGCGATCAATTTTATCGCCGCCGGCACGACCGTCATCCTCGGTCAGGCATGGTTCAGCCAGGGTGGGCGCACGCCGTCCTTGCCGAATGCTGCGCGCTTCAATCCGATCAATCTTCCGGGTGCAGAAGCCATGCGCGGTGTACCGGTCGTCGGCCCGCTCTACTACGAACTGATCTCCGGCCACTCTATCTTGGTTTATCTCGCGTTCTTGCTTGTGCCGTTTACGTGGTGGGTGCTCTATCGCACGCGCTTTGGCTTGCGCCTGCGTGCAGTTGGCGAAAATCCGGCAGCTGTGGATACGGCCGGCATTTCGGTGCCATGGCTGCGCTACCGCGCTGTGATCTGCTGCGGCGTGCTTTGCGGTATCGCCGGCGCCTATCTGGCGACGGCGCAAGGGGCCGGTTTCGTCAAGGACATGACTGCCGGCAAGGGCTACATCGCGCTCGCGGCGTTGATTTTCGCCAAATGGCGTCCGGTTCAGGCCATGTTCGCGTGCCTCCTGTTCGGTTTTCTCGACGCGGTGGGAATACGCATGCAGGGGCATCCGCTGCCAATTATCGGTGAGGTGCCTGTGCAATTCATGCAGGCTCTGCCCTATATATTGACCGTTGTGCTTCTTGCCGGTTTCATCGGCAAGGCGATCCCGCCAAAGGCCGGCGGTGTCGCTTATGTGAAAGAGAGATAATGAAAGACCTGTTCGATGCGGCGTTCGCTGCCATGCAGAAGACGCATTCGCCCTATTCGCAATTTCCGGTTGGAGCGGCCATTCGTACCAGCGACGGACGCATCTACTCCGGCTGCAATATCGAGGTCATCTCCTATCCTGAAGGCTGGTGTGCCGAAACGACGGCGCTGGGGCACTTCGTCATGGGTGGCGGCGGTTCGATCACGGATATCGCAGTAGTCGCAGAAAAGAAGGCGAAATGCACGCCTTGCGGAGGCTGCCGCCAGCGCTTGGCGGAATTCGCTGGGCCAGATGCCCGGCTGCACCTTTGTGACAATGAAGGCATCGTTGAAACGCTGACCATGAAGGATATTTTCCCTTACGGCTTCGAGGCGGACGTTTTGGGCAAGGGCGCCACATGATCGCGCCCGCGACCAGCGCGCTTATTCAGCGGTTTAACGGTTTGGCGCCGCGTGTTGCGCTTGTCCTCGGCTCCGGTCTCGGCTCGTTGGTCGATGCAGTGGAAAATGCGGTTCGCATTCCTTATGCCGACCTGCCCGGCTTCCCGCATAGCGGCGTTTCCGGCCACGCGGGGGAGATCGTTGCCGGGTACCTCTCGGGCAAGCCGGTTCTGATGCTGGCGGGTCGTGCTCATTATTACGAACAGGGAAATGCTTCGGTCATGCGGCCGGTTATCGCTGCGTTGGCCGATCTTGGCGTCGAGATGCTGATCCTCACAAATGCGGCCGGCTCGGTCCGCCACGATCTTGCGCCGGGTAGTCTGATGCTCATCGACGACCATATCAATTTCTCCGGCCTCAATCCCCTCATCGGAGAACCGTCCGACCAGCGTTTCGTCGGCATGACGACAGCCTATGACAGACAACTGAAAGACGCGTTTCTCCTTGCTGCTGGCGAGGTCAACGAAAAGCTGGAACAGGGCGTTTACATGTGGTTTTCAGGTCCGTCCTTCGAAACACCGGCGGAAATTCGCATGGCACGCACTATGGGCGCGGACGCGGTCGGCATGTCCACTGTTCCGGAAGTCATTCTTGCGCGATTCTTAGGACTGCGTGTTGCCGCTTGCTCGGTCGTCACGAATTATGGGGCGGGCATGACTGGCGCGGAACTTTCGCATGAGGAAACCAAGGATGTTGCGCCGAAGGGCGGCGCCCGTCTTCAAAAGATCATCCGCGTACTGATCCGGGAGATAGGCTGAGCAATGTTGTTGCCGCAAGAAATTATCCGGCGAAAGCGCGACGGTCATACGCTGGACGCTGCCGATATCACGGCTTTCATCAATGCGATGAGTTCAGGGTCGATCACCGAGGGACAGGTTGCAGCCTTCGCCATGGCCATATTTTTCAATGGCATGAAACGCGATGAAGCCGTGGCACTCACCTTGGCCATGCGCGATTCCGGCGATATTCTTGACTGGTCGGACTTGCCCGGACCCGCCGTCGACAAGCATTCGACTGGCGGCGTGGGGGACAATGTTTCGCTGATACTCGCACCCATCGTAGCCGCCTGCGGTGCTTACGTGCCGATGATCTCGGGACGTGGGCTGGGTCATACCGGCGGTACGCTCGACAAGATGGACTCGATCCCCGGCTATCGCAGCCAGCCCGACAACGCTTTGTTTCGCAAGGTCGTCCACGAGGTGGGCTGCGCAATTATCGGCCAGACCGCCAATCTCGCACCCGCCGACAAGCGGTTCTATTCGATCCGCGATGTGACGGCGACCGTCGAATCGATCCCGCTTATCACCGCTTCAATCCTGTCCAAGAAACTTTCTGCTGGCCTCAATGCGCTGGTTCTGGATGTGAAATCGGGCAATGGCGCCTTCATGACCAGAAACCGTGACGCCGTGTCGTTGGCTGAAAGCATTGTGGCGGTCGCGGCTGGAGCTGGGCTGACAACGACGGCCGTTCTCACGGATATGAACGAACCTCTGGCACTTGCCGCCGGCAATGCGGTCGAGGTCAGAAATGCTGTCGATTTCCTTACCGGAGACCGGCGTGATACGCGGCTCGAAGCGGTGACTTTGGCGCTTGCCGCAGAGATGCTGGTTTCGGCCAAGCTTGCCCCAAATCATAAAGCCGCAACCGACAAGGCAAGCGAAGCTTTAAGCAGTGGCAAGGCAGCGGAGATTTTCGGCCGGATGGTCGCAGGCCTCGGCGGGCCAACGGATTTCATCTCCCGGACGCGCCACCACCTGGCCGTTGCGCCCATCACGCGCGAAGTCAAAGCCGCGCAAGCGGGTTATGTCGCGGACGTTGATACGCGCGCTGTCGGGGTAGCTGTCGTTACACTCGGCGGTGGGCGCATTCGTCCGCAAGATCCCATCGATCATGCGGTCGGCATCACGGCGCTACAGCCAATCGGGGCAAGAATGGAAGAGGGAGAACCGATTGCCTTGGTCCACGCGCGAACCGACGCGGACGCTGCAGCAGCGGTAAGGGTAATCCAGGCCGCCTATGGATTTTCTGAGCGCAAGCCCCGCACAGTCAACCCTGTGCTTCGCCGAGTAGGTGGCTGACTACTTCGTCCCGTACATGCGGTCACCGGCATCACCGAGGCCGGGAACTATATAGCCCTTCTCGTTCAAATGACTGTCGATTGCAGCGGTGAAAACCTGCACATCCGGATGCGCATTGGTAAAGCGCTCGATGCCTTCCGGCGCCGCGAGAAGACAGAGGAAACGGATATTGCTGGCTCCGCGATCCTTCAACTTCTGGATGGCGGCGATAGCCGAGTTGGCTGTTGCAAGCATCGGGTCGACCACGATGATTAGCCGATTAACGATATCTTCGGGTGCCTTGAAATAATATTCGACCGGCAGCAGCGTTTCATGATCGCGATAAAGCCCGATATGGGCGACCCGTGCAGCGGGAACAAGGTCGAGCATACCTTCGAGCAGGCCATTGCCCGCGCGGAGAATCGAGGCGAAGACCAGTTTCTTGCCCTCGATCACCGGGGAATCCATTTCCGTCAAAGGAGTCTCGATGCGGATATTGGTCAATTGCAGGTCACGCGTCACCTCATAGCAAAGGAGCAGCGATATTTCCTTGAGCAGTCGCCGGAAGCCCGCGGTAGAGGTATCCTTGTCGCGCATTATGGTAAGCTTGTGCTGGACAAGCGGGTGGGAAACAATCGTCACGCCCATTGGAAACCCCTCTTACTAGAAATTCTGCAGACTTTGGAGCCTGTTTTGAAAGTCGCTGCGACGAGTCAGATGGAGTGGTCTTCGAGAACCGGAGTACAGCGTACATTAAGTACGTGAGCACCGGAAGCGCAGAAAACCACGTCAGATAACCGCCGCAGTAGAGTTTCAAGACGGGTTCTTAGCTGCTTGAGACTGATCCTGCAAAGACCTCAGCCGAAACGCGCACAGTTTTGTCCGGGTAGAGCCGCTCCAACAGTGCAGTTCGGGTGTCTTTATCGACAAAAGCGGCCTTCAGCGCCGTCGCGGTAACTTCCGTGAGCTTCACGTCGTCATAGCCGAAATATGTGGCTGCGATCTCATATTCCCGGGCAAGATCCGTATGGAAATAGGGCGGATCGTCGGCATTGAGCGTTATGGGGACACCGGCCTCGGCCAGCGCGGCAAAAGGATGCGATGGAAAATCCGGGTAGACGCCCAGCGAGATGTTCGAGCCGGGACAGCATTCCAGAACGACCTGCTCATCGGCGAGCCGTTGAACCAGATCGGAATTTTCGATCGCTCGAACACCATGGCCAATGCGCGCGGGCTTCAGAGCGTATAGCGCGTTAGCCACGCTTTCCCACCCAGCAAGCTCGCCCGCATGAACAGTGATGCCGAGTCCCGCACCGCGCGCAATATCGAATGCAGCCGCAAAATCGCCAGGCTGATGCATGCGCTCATCGCCTGCCATGCCGAAACCGGTGACGAGGGGATGCGGATTAGCGGCGATATAGTGTGCCGCTGCCGTGACGGCTTCCGGTCCCTTATGGCGCAGGCCTGTCGCAATCATCCGGGATTCGATACCAGTCGCAGCCTTGGCCCGCCGCATCCCCTCCGCCAGCCCGTCGATATAGGCGCGCGGGTCGAGCCCAGCGCTAATGGCGTGATCCGTCGATATGAAAAACTCGGAATAGATGGCGTCTTGCCGACTCAACGACAGAAGATAGTCTTCCGCGAGATCCGCATAATCCTCCGCAGTGCGGAAAAGCATCGAAGCCTGATCGAATGCATGCAAGAATGAGGTGAAATCGTGCCAGACGAATTTACCATCCTGGATGAATGCAGAAACGTCGGCACCATATTTGGTGGCTTTCCGTTCGACCAGACGAGGTGAGGCGGCGCCTTCGATATGGCAATGCAGTTCGGCTTTCAGAACCATCCCGGTCAACCCCCGATAAAACAAATCAACGCGGCGCTTCACCGCGCAAGAGACAATAGCCTTATGCGTTTCAATCTTCTATGGTTTGCCGCAACAGAGATGAGCAGGTAGTACGATGAGCCAGCAACGCACCGGTGCCCATGGCGGCATGGAAACGTCCTTCGGGTTTCAGGATGTCAGCGATGGGGAAAAGCAGACACGCGTCAATGACGTCTTCCATCGCGTCGCCAAACGCTATGACGTGATGAATGATTTGATGTCCGGTGGCCTGCACCGTGTCTGGAAGGATTCGATGATTGCCTGGCTCGCCCCCTCAAAAACGGCCGGCTGGAAAGTGCTTGATGTGGCTGGCGGCACCGGCGACGTTGCCTTTCGTATCGTTGAGGCGTCAAACCGCAATGCCCATGCGACAGTCCTCGATATCAATGGTTCGATGCTTGGCGTCGGCCGCGATCGCGCGGAAAAGCTGGGGCTTGCGGACAATACCGAGTTTGTAGAGGCCAATGCCGAAGAACTTCCCTTCGAGGATGCGCGTTTCGACGCTTATACGATCGCTTTCGGTATCCGCAACGTGCCGCACATCGACAGGGCGCTTGCAGAGGCTTTTCGCGTGCTTAAGCCCGGCGGACGCTTTCTCTGCCTCGAATTCTCCGAGGTCGAATTGCCGGTTCTCGACAAGATTTATGACGCGTGGTCGTTCAATGCCATTCCAAAGATCGGCAAGGCCGTGACGGGCGATGCTGACAGCTATCAATATCTGGTGGAGTCTATTCGCAAGTTTCCGCGCCAGTCCGATTTTGCGGAGATGATCCGCAAGGCCGGGTTCGAACGGGTTAGCTGGCGCAATTTCACCGGTGGTATTGCCGCGCTGCATTCCGGCTGGAAGCTGTGATCGCAGCATGAGTAGTCCTGCAGCAATATTTCGCCTGATGCGGGCCGGATGGATCATGACGCGTGAAGGCGTCATATCCGCTTTGCCAGCCGAAGGTCTGAGTGGTCTCCCCGCCTTTGGGCACCGGGTGGCCGGCCTTTTGGCCCGCCGCCGCGCCATGACGGCACAGCGCTCCGAGCGCATGTCGCGCGCCATCAACAAGCTTGGACCATCCTACGTCAAGCTCGGGCAGTTCCTCGCAACGCGGCCCGATGTGGTCGGGACCGAAGTGGCCGACGATCTGGCACTCCTGCAGGATCAGCTCGATTTTTTCCCTATGGACGCTTCGATCAAGGCTATCGAGGGTTCGCTCGGACGCTCCGTCTCCGACCTTTTTGTAAGTCTTGACGAACCAATTGCCGCCGCATCGATTGCGCAGGTGCACCCGGCCTTCGTTGCAAGCAATGGCGACATCAAGAAGGTTGCGGTCAAGGTCGTGCGCCCGGGTGTGCGCCAGCGTTTCAACAACGACCTCGAGAGCTTCTTTTTGGTGGCAAGATGGCAGGAGCGGTATGTACCTGCCACCCGCCGTCTGCGCCCGATTGAAGTTACGCGGACGCTGGCGCAGACGACCCGTATTGAGATGGATTTGCGCCTTGAGGCCGCCGCGCTCTCGGAGATCGGCGAGAACACCAAGGATGATCCGGGCTTTCGTGTTCCGACTGTCGATTGGGAGCGTACAGGACGCGATGTCCTGACCCTCGAGTGGATCGACGGCGTCAAAATGTCGGACATCGAGGGCCTGCGTGCCGCCGGGCACAACCTCATCAAGCTCGCGGAAACTCTGATTCAGTCATTCCTGCGCCATACATTGCGCGATGGCTTCTTCCACGCAGACATGCATCCCGGCAATCTGTTCGTCGACGACGAGGGCCATATTGTTGCGGTGGATTTCGGCATCACCGGCCGGCTTGGCAAGAAGGAGCGCCGTTTCCTCGCCGAAATCCTCTATGGCTTCATAACGCGCGATTATGTCCGCGTTGCAGAAGTGCATTTCGAGGCGGGTTATGTGCCGCACCGGCACGATGTCGCGAGCTTTGCGCAGGCCATTCGCGCTATCGGCGAACCGATCCATGGCCAACCGGCCGAAACCATCTCCATGGCAAAGCTGCTCACACTGCTTTTCGAGGTCACGGAACTCTTCGACATGGAAACGCGGCCTGAACTTGTCATGCTGCAGAAGACCATGGTCGTGGTCGAAGGGGTATCGCGCACGCTGGATCCGCATTTCAACATGTGGAAGGCTTCGGAACCGGTGGTCGGGAGCTGGATTCGCCGCAATCTCGGGCCGCAAGGCATTCTCGTCGATGCGCGTGAAGGAGCTCAGGCAGTCCTGCATCTGGCCCGCCAGGTGCCCGAATTGGTCGGGCGCGCTGACAGGCTGTCGAAGGAACTCGACAGGATGGCCGAACATGGTTTGCGGTTTGATGATCAGACGGCACAAGCTATTGGCAAGGCAGAGGCTCGACATACGCGCTCGGGGCGTATCGCGCTCTGGGTGATTGCAATTTGTCTTGTCATCATCACGTACGAGCTTCTCAGGTAGGCATATATCGGCTAATATGATTGCAATGATTGCATTTTAGCGATCTTTATCCAAATGGGCGCAATCAAATGGCCAGTATCACCATCCGCAATCTCGACGGTGCCATCAAAGAAAAGCTGCGTCTGCGTGCCGCGGCGCATGGCCGCTCGATGGAAGAAGAAGTGCGGCTTGTCCTTGGGGAACTGGGCGACCCTTTACCCTCCCCCTCGTGGGGAGGGACGGAGCGAAGCGACGGGGAGGGGTCTTTCTTAACGTTGCATAAGGACCCCTCCCTGCTGCTGCGCAGCCTCCCTCCCCACGAGGGGGAGGGTAAAGGGAGCGCACTATCCGGCCGCCGCATCCTGCTGATCATCGGTGCGGGAATCGCAGCCTATAAATGCCTCGATCTTATCCGGCGTCTGCGCGAGCGCGGTGCACAGGTGCGTCCGGTACTGACCAAGGCGGCAGAAGAATTCGTGACACCATTGGCAGTGGGTGCGCTCGCAGCTGACAAGGTTTTCACGGAACTCTTCTCGCGCGAAGACGAGCATGATGTCGGCCATATCCGCCTGTCCCGTGAGGCCGATCTGATCGTCGTCGCGCCGGCAACAGCTGACCTGATGGCAAAGATGGCGACTGGCCTTGCTAATGATTTGGCCTCGGCAATCCTCCTGGCGACCGATAAACGCGTGCTGATAGCGCCGGCGATGAACCCGAGAATGTGGGGCCACCCGGCAACGAAGCGCAATCGCGCGATGCTTGAAAAGGACGGCATTCGTTTTGTCGGCCCCAACAAGGGCGAAATGGCGGAGAGTGGTGAGAGCGGCGATGGCCGCATGGCGGAACCGCTTGAGATTGTCGGTGCTATTGAAAAGCTGCTGGATCGCAGTCCGAAACCACTGACGGGTAAAACCATTGTCATGACCTCGGGGCCGACCCACGAGCCCATCGATCCGGTTCGCTATATAGCCAATCGCTCATCCGGAAAGCAGGGGCACGCCATTGCCGCGGCCCTTGCCAGGCTCGGCGCAACCGTACGGCTGGTCTCTGGACCCGTCACGATCCCGGATCCGGAAGATGTTGCGGTGATCCACGTCTCAACGGCACGTGAAATGCGCGATGCCGTGGAGCAGCTATTGCCTGCCGATGCCGCCATCATGGTCGCTGCCGTTGCTGATTGGCGCACCGCGAACGAAGCGGGCGAGAAGATCAAGAAGAAGCCGGGTGAAAAAGCTCCAGTACTGCAGATGATCGAAAATCCGGACATTCTCGCCGGGGTGGGACACAGCAAATCGCGTCCGCGTCTGGTCATCGGCTTCGCTGCCGAAACACAGGACCTGCTTGCCAACGCTCAGCGGAAGCTCGACAAGAAGGGGGCGGATTGGATCGTTGCCAATGATGTCAGCCACGCGACCGGCGTCATGGGCGGCGACCGAAACGCCGTGCGGATCGTCACCCGTTCAGGCGTCGAGGAATGGCCGGATATGAGCAAGGAAAAGGTCGCGGAGCGCCTGGCGGCTAAAATAGCAGCTGCATTGCAGACGGTGGAAGTTTAAGTATGGATCAGGAGACCAGAATCGTGATTCCAGCACTTGAAACCGAACGCCTCGTCTTGCGCCCTCACAGGCGCGATGATTTTGAGGCACTCCATGCAATGTGGGCGCATCCTTCGGTGTATAAATACATCTCGGGCAAGCCCTCCACGCGGGAGCAATCCTGGGCGAGACTCCTGCGTTATGCCGGCATGTGGCAGCTTATTGGCTACGGTTTCTGGGCGATGCAAGAGAAGGCCAGCGGACGTTTCGTCGGGGAGCTTGGCTTTGGCGATTTCGAACGCGATATGGAACCGCGCATTGGCGATACGCCGGAGATGGGCTGGGTTCTCGCGCCGGAAATCCACGGCAAAGGCTTCGGAAGTGAAGCTCTCGCCAAGGTGGTCGCCTGGGGCGATGCTTTCTTCAAGCACGATCGGGCGGTCTGTATTATATCTCCGGAAAACGCCGCATCGCAGCGGATCGCTGAAAAGAATGGTTTCCGCAAGATTGCCGAAACGACCTATACGGGGGAGCCGGTCTGGATGTTCGAGAGGCGATTTCGACCGTAGTTAGAGCAAATTCCCTCCGGCAGAACGATTCAATATGGTCGGAATTTGCTCGAAGGCCGGCGGACGATGCCGGCCAACAATATTATGTAGGCGATATCTTACGCAATCAGCCTGCGATGATCTGCTTGTATTCCTTCTCAAGCCTGGTGAACTTGTCCCAGAATCCGCTGGTCTGTTCACCGCTGAGATGATCGATGAGGACACCCAGATGTGTGTGCCAGCCGCTGGCAACGCTCACCATGGAGTCGTTGCTGCCAAGTCGTGTGTGTGTGACTCTGAGCAATGTATCCGATCCCGAGGCCGTAAGTTCGAATGTTACTTCGGAAGGTTCTCCTGTGGATTCCGGCCAGGTAAAGCTGAGGAATGAAGGCGGCTCATAACGAGTGACCTTGCCTTTGTTCGTGTGCCCCTCATATTTCTGGTAGTCGGCCGGGGTGGGCTCGTCCGACAACTGCGAGTGGTAAAAGGTCAGTTCGACATCGCCGCCGACATGATTGGCCATGGGCCCCTCGGCCAGCCATTTCTTACGCTTGTCCGATTCAGTGAGATAGGCCCAGACCCGTTCGACCGGGCCGGGAAGGATGCGTTCGATGCGAATCGTACGAGGTGCTGTCACAACACCGAGACGATCATTTCCGACATGCTCGTTCATTTCTTGCTCCTTGACGTATTATCAGATTTGGCAGGGCTCGACGGCGACTGTTCGCTTGATCGA
Organism: Candidatus Phyllobacterium onerii; assembly: GCF_028331445.1. GTDB lineage: Bacteria > Pseudomonadota > Alphaproteobacteria > Rhizobiales > Rhizobiaceae > Phyllobacterium > Phyllobacterium onerii. The sequence goes on from NZ_JAQMHX010000004.1 coordinate 157,501, forward strand.
GCCAACGCGCGATCTTCCTCGCGCAGGATTTCCTCGAGATCGTCGAGACGCGTTGTCCAGAACCGCTCATAGGTACGTAGCCATTCTTGCGCCTCCGCAAGGCGAGCCGCCTCAAGCTGGCAATAATGTGTGCGGCCTTGGACATGGCGGCGCACCAATCCGGCTCCTTCCAGCACCTTGATATGTTTCGACGCACCAGCCAGCGACATGTTGAAAGGTGTCGCGAGCTCGCTGACGGTGCGTTCGCCCTCGGTCAGCCGATGCAGAATGGCTCTCCGTGTTGGATCGGAGAGAGCATGGAAAACGGCGTCGAGGTGAGGTGTCTGAAATTCAACCATATGGTTTAATATCATTGCAATATTCAATAGTCAACCATTTGGTTGAATATATTTTCAAGCAAGTGTTTTGGACATGTGAAAACGGAGCGAATTTGCTCTAGAGAACCAGAAACCCTTGGCCCAAGGGATCGTCGTCCTCGACGATAAACTCAGCCTTGCCGCTATAATAAGCGTGGCCGGAAACGCGGGCGGTAATGGCGTCGAATTCGCCCGCCTTGGTCGTTGAGGCAACGAAGCCCGCAAAGCGTGAGCCTACAATGCTTTCGAATATCCGCGCATTCCCTTCGCGAATTTGTCCTTTGGAGAACATCGCAGCGAGCCGCGCAGTCACGCCCGAACCCGTCGGGGAGCGGTCAAGCTGCGCGTCGGCAAAGATGCAGACATTCTTCGTCGGGCCTTCATTCCAGTCGTCCGCCCCATCTGTCAGGATCGATCCGTAGAGGAACGCCAGATCCTTATGGTCTGGATGGTCGAGCGACACCGCCTCCTTTACGGCCTCGGTCAGGACAGTTGCAGCGTCAATGAAATTCCTCGCCGGATCACGGCCGAATTCGAGTCCAAACTGATGACAGTCCGCCAAGGCATAGAAGGCCCCGCCATAGGCCACATCGAAATTGATTTTGCCGAATCCCGGCAGCTCGATCGTCTGGTCGCCAGCATAAAGAAAGGCAGGCACGCTCTCGAATGAGACACCGCCGGATTTGCCATCGCGTATTTCGACCGATGCCACGACCATGCCGCAAGGGCATTCGATGTGGACTGTCGTCACGGGCTCCACCTTCGCCACAATCCCGTAATCGACAGCGTAGCGGCCGAGCGCCATGATGGCGTGGCCGCACATGGTGGAGTAGCCTTCATTGTGCATGAACAGCACTGCAAGGTCGGCACCGGGCAGGTTTGGCTCGACCAGAACTGCGCCATACATATCAAAATGGCCGCGTGGCTCGAATATCAGTATCTTGCGGAGGTGATCCAGCCTGTCACGCACATAGGCGCGCTTTTCGAGGATAGTGCCCTTTGGCAGTTTGGGATAGCCGCCGGTAACAATACGCAAGGGTTCACCGCCGGTGTGCATGTCGATAGCAGTCAAAGGCTCGGCCATCAGGCGACTCCCAGCAGCGCGGGTAATTGGCGCATATCATCGAAGAGAATGCCACCGGCAGCAGCCAGACCCTCGTGGTCTGCATGAGCATCGCCGCAGTAGGAAAACACGCGCATGCCGGCGGCTGTGCCCGCCTTCGTTCCGGCAACGCTGTCCTCGATGACGACAGACCGGGATGGCTCGTAACCCATTTCCTTGGCCGCATGCAGGAACAGGTCTGGGAACGGCTTGCCGCGGGCCACCATCGAGGCGCTGTAGAGCACATCCTGAAAATGCTCGATCAGACCGGTCTTGCCCAGTGTGATGTGCATCTTCTCGACATTGGCCGATGAAGCAACGCAGTAGGGAAGTTCGGCCTTCTTGACCGCGGCGATGACCTCTTCAATATGCGGGATGGCCTCGACGCCGTTTTCGAAGATGACCGGTATCGCCTGATACCAGCGGTCGACGAAATCGTCGCCGAGCGAATAACCTTCGGCCTCGATCTTTTCTTTCACTGCACGCATGGGCATGCCGCAGAAATCTTTGCGTACAGCCTCGAAAGTGGTTGCGTAGCCGGAAGCGTCGAGCATTTTGACGAGATGTTGATTGCCGAGTGTCTCCGTATCGACCAGAACTCCGTCACAGTCGAAAATCACCAGCTCGGGTTTTGTCATTATTTCAGATGTCCTTGTCTGCGCCCTGCGAAAAGAGTTGCTGCAATTCGCCGAAGGGCATCGCCTGTTGACTGAATTCAAAAGTCCCTTTGTCCAATAGCTCGCGGGCTGCATCCCGGACCGCCGCAAAGGCGAAGGTCGTCAGGTATGGACCTAGCGATATTCGCTTGACGCCCGCCTCCGCAAGCTGCGCAACCGTGAAGGTGGGGCCGGCCATCACGTTGACCGGCTTGGAAACCGAAGAGCAGACTTGCCGGACAAGATTGATATCGCGGATACCCGGCGCATAGAGAACGTCGGCACCAGCTGCTTCGAATGCTTGCAGCCGCTTGATCGTGTCCTCGATATCGGGTCTGCCATGCAGAAAGTTTTCAGCGCGGGCGGTAAAGACAAAATCTCCCTTCAACGCCTTGGCCGCTTCGCTCGCTGCAGCGACACGCTCGACTGCAAGCGAGAAATCATAGATGGGTTTATGGTCGTCCCCGGAATAGTCTTCGATCGAACAGCCGGCGAGCCCTGCGGCTTGGGCCGCGAAAATCGTTTCGCCCGCGCTGTCTGGACTGTCACCCTTGCCCTTCTCGAGATCGGCATTCATCGGAAGGCCCGTGGCAGAAATGAGATCCTTGCAATGCTGGATCATCATGTCAAACGGCACACCGCCATCCGGAAGACCGCGTGAAAACGCAAAACCTGCGCTGCTTGTCGCAAGTGCCTTGAACCCGAGCGATGCCAGGAGCATCGTTGTGCCGGGATCCCATGGGTTGGGCATGAGAAAAGTCCCGGGGGCTTCATGCAGCTGACGAAAAACCCTGCCCTTGTCCATGACGACCTCCAGTGCGGACGTCCTTTATGCTAGGACGTACCTGTTGAACCGAACCCTCCGGCGCCTCGAACTGTCTCGCTGGCATGCTGCCGTTCTTCGACATCAAGCTGTACGACCGGAGCGAGGATGACCTGTGCAATACGCATGCCGCGTGTCACATAGAAATCGTCATCGCCGAGATTGATCAACAATACTTTTACCTCACCACGATAGTCGGAATCAATCGTTCCGGGGGTGTTGAGACAGGTAATTCCGTTTTTCAGTGCGAGGCCCGAACGCGGCCGGATCTGCGCCTCGAAACCTTGTGGTATTTCAAAGATCAAGCCGCTGGGCACGAGTGCTCTCCGGCCGGGCAAAAGCAGCAATGGCCGATCTTCCGGCACGGCGGCTCGAAGGTCCATGCCGGCCGAGCCTGACGTTTCATAGGAGGGTAATTCGATATCCAGCCCATGCGGCAACCGGATGATACCGAGAGCGGGATTCTTGTGACGAACGGAATCGGATATTTTGGACATGAAAAGACCTTTTTCACCAGACGGCGGCCACGGTCAACTCACAAGATATGAAGGGTGCGTTGTTTGCACATAATACGTGCCGACCAGCCCGAAAAGTACGGCTGACAAAAGCCCCTGTGACGATCACGCACAGCGCCTAGCAATCAACCATCGACTGCGAAGCCTGCGGCTGATAGAAGGCGCGCAACCTTTCCTTCACCGAGTTTGAGCTTCCATGTCTTCTGCCGACCATCCCGTTTCAAAGCGCCGTACCTTCGCGATCATCGCACACCCTGACGCCGGTAAAACCACACTGACCGAAAAGCTGCTGCTGTTCGGCGGAGCAATCCAGCTCGCGGGTGAGGTCAAGGCCAAGAAGGACCGTATCCAGACACGCTCCGACTGGATGAATATCGAGCGTGATCGCGGTATTTCGGTGGTCACTTCGGTCATGACGTTCGAGTACAGGGATTGCATCTTCAATCTGCTTGATACGCCTGGTCACGAGGACTTCGCCGACGACACCTATCGCACGCTGACTGCCGTGGATAGCGCGGTAATGGTCATCGATGCCGCCAAGGGCATCGAAGCGCGTACGCTCAAGCTCTTCGAAGTCTGCCGGATGCGCGATATTCCGATCGTTACCTTCATCAACAAGATGGACCGTGAAAGTCGCGACCCTTACGAAATTCTTGACGAGATCGAGCAGAAGCTTGCGCTGGACACCGCGCCTATCACCTGGCCCATTGGCCGCGCCAAGAGCTTTGCCGGAACCTATAATTTGCAGAACAACACGGTGCGCCGGCGCGACGAGGAAGAGGTGCCGACACCCGTCAACGGGCCTGAATCCTCCGCTGCATCAGGTCTTTTGCCGGAAAATGAACGTCAGGCCTGGATCGACGAGGTGACGCTGGCGCGGGACGCCTGCAATCCGTTCGATCTGCAAGCTTTCCAGGAGGGTCATCTTACTCCTGTGTATTTCGGTTCGGCGCTGCGCAATTACGGCGTGCGTGATCTGATCGAAGCCTTCTGCGATTATGGCCCGAGCCCGCGTGCGCAGGATGCGGATACGCGCAAGGTCGAGGCAACGGAAGACAAGATGACGGGCTTCGTCTTCAAGATTCAAGCGAACATGGATCCCAACCATCGCGACCGCATCGCCTTCCTGCGCGTCTGCTCGGGCAAGCTGTCACGCGGCATGAAAGCCAAGCTGGTGCGCACAGGCAAACCGATGAGCCTGTCTGCGCCGCAGTTCTTTTTCGCGCGCAGCCGCCAGATCGCCGATGAGGCCTGGGCCGGCGATGTGGTGGGCATTCCCAATCACGGAACGCTGCGTATCGGCGATACCTTGACGGAAGGCGAGGACCTTCTGTTCCGCGGCGTGCCCAACTTCGCGCCGGAAATCCTCCGCCGCGTGCGCCTCGATGATGCGATGAAAGCGAAGAAGCTGCGCGAGGCACTGCAGCAGATGGCGGAGGAGGGCGTGGTCCAGCTCTTCCTGCCGGATGACGGCTCGCCCGCTATCGTCGGCGTTGTTGGCGCGCTGCAGATCGACGTTCTGACCGAGCGGTTGAAGGTCGAGTATACGCTCCCCGTTGGCTTCGAACCTGCCCGCTTTACTGTCGCGCGCTGGATTTCCGCGGACGATCCGGCAGAGTTGCAGCGATTCATCAATTCACATCGTGCCGATATCGCACATGATCTCGACAATGATCCGGTGTTTCTCGCCCAGAATACGTTTTCGCTGTCTTACGAAGCGGAACGCTGGAAGGCGATCCGCTTCGCCGCGATCAAGGATTATCAGGTTCGCGACAAGGCGGCGTAGCTCCCGATCAATCCCGTAGTTCGCGCCGCAATATCTTGCCGACATTGCTCTTCGGCAACTCATCGCGAAACTCCACGATGCGCGGGCGTTTGTAATTGGTCAACCGTTCGGCACAGAAGGCTTTTACGACCTCCTCGGTCAGCGCCGGATCCTTGCGGACGATAAAGAGTTTGACGATTTCTCCCGAATGCTCGTTCGGCACGCCGATGGCGGCCGCTTCGCGTATGCCCGCATGTTCCATCGCCACTTCCTCAATCTCGTTCGGATAGACATTGAAACCCGAAACCAGGATCATGTCCTTCTTGCGGTCGACAATCTTGGTGTATCCACGCTCATCCATGTAGCCCATATCGCCGGAACGGAAAAAGCCGTCGGAGGTCATCGCCTTTTCGGTTTCGTCCGGACGATTCCAGTAGCCTGCCATGACCTGCGGACCGCGGATGCAGATCTCGCCGACTTCCATCAACGGAAGCTCCTTACCGTCATCGTCGCGGATGGAGAAATCCGTCGAGGGAAGCGGCAGTCCAATCGTGCCGGAGAATTCGATTGCATCGAGTCGGTTTGCCGAAGCCACCGGGGAAGTCTCCGACAGGCCATAGCCTTCTGTGATCAGGCAGCCCGTTACTTCCTTCCAGCGCTCGGCTACCGGCTTCTGCACCGCCATGCCACCGCCAAGCGATAGGATCATTTCCTTGAAGTCGAGCTTGCGGAATTCTTCATTGTTGAGAAGGCCGTTGAACAGCGTGTTTAGCCCGGGGAAAATGTGGAACTTGTGCTTCTGCAGTTCTTTGACAAAGCCGGGTATGTCGCGGGGATTTGGAATGAGCACATTCAGCGCACCTTGATCGATGCCCATCATCGCATTCACCGTCAAAGCGAAAATGTGATAGAGTGGCAGCGCGCAAATGTAGACGATGTCCTTCGGGCGCCCTTTCACGCGAAACCCGACATCGCACCACAGGCGCATTTGTGCGACGTTGGAAACGATGTTGCTATGTGTAAGGATTGCGCCTTTGGAGATGCCTGTCGTGCCGCCGGTATATTGCAGGAAGGCAACGTCGGCCCCGGTTACTTCAACGGGTTTCAGCTTCTGAGCTGCACCTTGAGCGAGTGCTGTCTTGAATGGCGTATGGCCCGGCAAAGACCACGCAGGCACCATCTTCTTGACGCGCCGCACGACGAGATTCACTAGGTGGCCCTTCAGGCCCAGCATATCGCCCATCGCCGCTACGATCACGTGCTGAACAGGCGTTTTGGTGACAACTTTTGCCAGCGTTGAGGCAAAGTTTTCCAGAATAATAATTGCCTTGGCGCCGCTGTCCTTCAACTGGTGTTCGAGCTCGCGCGGCGTATAAAGCGGATTGATATTGACCACCGTCAGGCCCGCTCGAAGGATGGCAGCGATCATGACCGGGTATTGCAAGATATTGGGCATCATGACGGCGACGCGATCGCCCTTGACCAGTCCGCGCGATTGTAGCCATGCGGCCATGGCGCGTGAATGACGATTGAGATCGGCATAGGTCATGCTCTTGCCCATGCAGCTGAAGGCGGGTTGGTCGGCATATTGCTTGTAAGCCCTCGCAAGCAAATCGCCGACCGACTCATATTGCGAGGCAGAGATCTCCGCTGGAACACCTTCCGGATAGGATTTCACCCACAGGCGCGGCGTAGGCTTGGCGCTTGCCGCCTTGACCGTCACTGCCTTTGCCTTTGCCGCCGGTTTGGCTTTGGCAGGCCTTGCCTTCGCAACCGGCTTTGCAGCGGTTTCCGCAACAACCGATTTTGTTGGGACAGCTGCTGGCTTGGACGCGCCGGCATTTCTCGTTTTCGCTGGGACTTTTACTGGAGTGTCGGTAATTGCATTGACAGTCACTGCCTTTGCCTTTGCCGCCGATTTGGCCTTGGCAGGCGTTGCCTTTGCCGCGACTTCAGCGAGCGCACCGGCTTTTGCTTGGGCAGGCGCCTTTGAAGCGCTTGCTGGTTTTGGTCTCGCAGGCGCTTTTACCGAATTGTCTGTTGCGGCCTTCCTGACATTACCGGTTTGCTTTTTCAAAGTTGCCGCGGCGGTTTTCACCACTTTATCAATTGGCGCTTTTGCCGCCGCGTTTTTGGTTGATTTTGCCGGTGTTGTCTTTTTCGCCACATTAACCTCCCAGTTGATTTCCTTGAAGCCTGCGCGCAGTTCTCCAAACCCGCATGCATGCTACTTAACAACGCTATCTATTGCGAGAGGCAGGTTGCTTGCAAGTATTTACATTGACGTAAACGTAAAATCATTCTGCCTGATCCTTCGACGAAATCGTGCAATTCATCTCTTCGGCACTATCTGGGCACAAAGTCGCCAAGGTTCGGCTCGACAAAGCACCCGCACTTCCTCCATCCTGTTCCCGATCAAAACTGGATTCTCCGTGGAAACAATAACCATTGTCCTGCTGATGCTCCTGGCCGTGGTGGTCAGCGATTCCATCATTCGGGTGCTTCCCCTTCCAGTGCCGCTGCCGCTGGTGCAGATCGGCCTCGGAGCGGCGATCGCCTCGGTGACGAATATTCGCGTCCAGCTTGATCCGGACATCTTCTTCCTGCTGTTTCTGCCGCCTCTGCTGTTCCTTGATGGCTGGCGCATTCCCAAGGAAGGTCTCTTCCGCGACAAGGGCATCATTCTCGAAATGGCGCTCGGGCTGGTTATTTTTACTGTTGTCGGCGTGGGCTTTTTCGTCCATTGGATGATCCCGTCCGTGCCGTTGCCAGTCGCCTTTGCGCTTGCCGCAATCCTTTCGCCGACCGATCCGATCGCCGTTTCCGCCATTGCGGCACGCGTGCCAATCCCCTCGCGCATGATGCACATTCTCGAAGGCGAATCGCTGCTGAACGATGCGTCCGGCCTTGTCTGCATGCGCTTTGCAGTTGCCGCCATGCTTACCGGCGCGTTTTCGCTGCAGGCGGCATTCCTGACATTCCTCTGGCTTGCCTTTGCGGGAATTGTAATCGGTGTTGGTGTGACCCTCGGCGTCACAAGGGGCAAGGCATTCCTGACCCGGCATCTTGGTGAAGAAAGCGGCTCGCAAATCCTTATCAGCCTGCTCATCCCCTTCGGTGCTTATCTTCTGGCAGAACATGTACATGCCTCCGGCATTCTTGCAGCCGTCGCCGCCGGCATCACCATGAGCTACGCCGAGAACACCGGCCAGTCTCTGGCCCTGACAAGGGTAAGACGCGCGGCCGTCTGGGACACGGCACAGTTTGCTGCCAACGGCGCCATTTTCGTACTTCTGGGTGAGCAGCTTCCGGGCATATTTTCGGGTGCGGTCGATAACGTCCATCACGTGGGGAGGGCGAGTTACTGGTGGTTGCCGGTCTACGTGGTGATTATTTATGCGTCGCTGGTCGCGCTTCGCTTTGCATGGGTCTGGGTCTCGTGGCGCTTTGCCTTTCGACGGTCTTCCAAAAGTGGACAGCCCGGCGTGAGGCCGAGTTGGCAGCTTGTCGCCGCCATGTCCTTTGCCGGGGTTCGTGGTGCCATCACCCTGGCCGGTATCCTGACGTTACCGTTTTTCCTCAATGATGGAAGCCTGTTTCCCGCCCGTGATCTTGTAATATTCCTGGCGGCCGGCGTCATTATCCTGTCCCTCATTATGGCAAGCATTTGTCTTCCGCGCTTGCTTAAGAACATCGACCTGCCGATAGAAGATTCCCACCAGCGGGAGGAGGACTACGCCCGAATTGCCGCGGCGGAGGCCGCGATCATGGCTATCGAAAAGGCCCAACACGAACTCGCATCCGGTCGCGCCGACGCCGATGCTTTCACCGATGTGGCCACACAGATCATGGAGCTCTATCGCACGCGCATCGACGGGCGCATGCACCTTGGTGAGGAACGCGAACAGGCGGCACGAAGCGAGGAAATCGGAAAACAGCTGCACATTACCGCGCTGAAGGCAGAGCGGCAGGAAATCTACCGTCTGGTGCGGGCGCGGCGGCTGGAAAGCACCGTCGCCAGCAAAATGGTGCGCGATATCGATCTGCTCGAAGCAAGATATAGCTGACTAGGGCACGGACTGACTAACGCTACAAGTACGCGCCCTAGTGCGGCTCCTAACCCAACAAGGGTCAGTAGTCCCAGAATATCGGTACCCAACGAAAGGTATCGCCGTCGGTCGCTACATGGCCGATGGATGGGAACGGCAGGTGAGTGGCCACCAGCAGCTCGCCGCTCGTCGACAGCTCCTTCAAAAGACGGACGCGGACGCGCGCCGCTTCCTCGGGGTCATGTTCGAAGCCGTTGAACCAGTCGGGGTGCTCGAACCCGACCGCAAACACGGCGTCTCCGGCGAACATCAGCCGGTCGCCGCCCGACGCGAGGCGCACCACACTGTGCCCCGGGGTGTGACCGCCGGTGCGGGTGACGACAACCCCCGGCGCAACCTCATACTCCTCCTCAAACGTCTGCAGATTACTGCGGTACTCCTCCGCGAACCGCTTGGCGGCGGCCCGAAGCGCGTCCGGGAACCCCTCCGGCATGGAGACGTGGGAGAAATCTGGGTGCGTCCAGAACTTGACCTCGGCGGCTGCAACGTGGATCCGCAAGTCCTTACGCAGTTGGTCCTTCACCCCGTCGACGAGCAGCATGCCGATGTGGTCCATGTGCATGTGGGTAAGCACCACGTCGGTCACGGAGCCAAGATCGATGCCGGCGGCCTTCAGTCGATGGGCCAGTTGCCCGGCCCGCGGCAAATTCAAGTTCGGGTCGTCTCCCAGGCCGGCGTCGATGAGGATGGTCTTGCCGCCGCTTCGAACCACGACCACGTTCAGCCCCCAGTCGAGCTTATCCGTCGGCAGGAAATTGTAGTTGAGCCAAGCCGCCCGGTCGGCAGCATCGGCGTTGTGGCCCAACATCTTGCCTGGCAACGGTAGTACCCCGTCGCTGATCACCATGACGTCGATCTCGCCGATCTTCAACGCGTAGCGCGACGGAACCAACTCGTCTGGGGCCGATTTAGCGGGATGCGAAGTGTGTTGTAGGTTCATGTTTGCCTCCTGTGTTTGCTGACCGCCGCCTTACACACGGCATCGACGAAGCTACGTTGAGGCGTGTTCGCGGTAAATTGGGGTCGAGGGGTAGGGCGAGCCATACCACGGTATAGGTCCTGCCATTCAAGTTGCGGGGCGTCGAATAACCTGGGTGGATGCCGGCGGCAGCACCGCGGCAACAGTTTCAAATGGTTGCCGCTGGAACCGTATGTCGGCGGCATCGGAAGCGTTTTCGACTTCGAGCGTGCTATGCCGTGCTAGTCACTGTCTTCCAGAACAAGTTCTGCTCCCTTGGCACCTACCATCATGGCAGCGGCGTTGGTATTGCCGGAAATGATATTGGGAAATACCGAGCAGTCGATGATGCGTAGTCCCTCTACACCGTGAACCCGCAAACGCGGATCGACCACCGATTGCGCTGCATCCGGGCCCATGCGGCAGGTTGAAACGGGATGGTAGACCGTGCCACTGCGCCGCCGGAAATCCGTGATCAATTCATCATCGCGCTGGCAGGCTGGACCCGGCAGCAACTCCTCCACGATCAGCTTGGACATTGTCGGCGTTGCGGCGATCTTGCGCAGGAATTTCACCGCGTCGAGCATCTCGGCCACGTCATGGTCAGTGGAAAACGCGTTCGGCACGATGCGTGGCTGCTCCAGCGGGTTGCTTGAGCGAATGTGGATCGAACCGGTGCTCGTCGGTCGACAGTTCGAGAGGCCGATGGAAAAGCCTGGCCATGGGTCGGGCGTCAGGATCGGCCGTTCGCCGTTCTTGGGTACCAGCGTTGAAAAAGCCTGGAAATAGAGCTGCATATTGGCGCGCTTGCGTGATGGATCGCTACGAAAAAAGCCGCCGCCCTGGTTCATGCTGATTGACAGGGGTCCGCTCCGCAGCAGCAAGTATTCCATGCCCGCAAGCGCCTTTCCCCACCATGGCCGCAATACCTGGTTGAGCGACGGAACATTGGCCCGATAGGTGTAGTTGATGCCGAGATGGTCTGCCAGGTTTTCGCCCACCTGGGCGTTGTCATGCACCACAGCAATGCCAAGATCGCGCAGACGCATGGCATCGCCGATGCCTGACAGCTCAAGGAGCTGCGGTGTATTGATCGTGCCGCCGCAGAGGATGACCTCGCGGCCAGCCATTACAGTTTCGCTCTCGCCGTTCCGGACGAATTCGACACCAGAGGCGCGTTTTCCTTCGAAAAGAATGCGGGTCACCATTGCCTGCGTGATGACGGTGACGTTGGGCCGCTTCATCGCAGGTCGCAGGAAAGCCCGAGCGGCGGACATCCGCCTTCCGCCCTTCGTCGTCAATTGAAAAGGCCCGACGCCTTCCTGGCGCGCGCCATTGAAATCAGGGTTATAGGCAAGTCCGGCTTCCTGCGCCGCCTTGATCAGCTGATGGGCAAGCGGATGAAACAGCTTTGAGCAGTCACAGACATGCAGCGGCCCGCCCTTGCCAAGGCTCTGTGCTGGCCCGTCATGATCCTCAAGCGAGCGGAATACAGGAAGAACATCGGCGTAGCCCCAGCCCGGATTGCCCCTGTCGCGCCACTCGTCAAAGTCTTCGGGTGCGCCGCGAACATAGACCATGGCATTGATCGAACTCGATCCGCCGAGCACCTTGCCGCGCGGCCAGTAGTCGGCCTTGTCATCAAGGCCGGGATCAGGTTCCGCGCGATACATCCAGTTGACGGATTTGTCGTAAAACGTCTTGCCATAGCCGAGCGGCATGGTCACGAAGAAGCGCCGGTCCGAGCCGCCGGCTTCCAGCACCAGCACGGAATGTCGTCCACTTGCTGAAAGACGCTCCGCGACGACCGATCCAGCCGATCCTGATCCGACAATGACAAAATCAAAGGAGCGCATGCATGCCATTCCAAATGCGTTATTGCATGCGTTCAGGATATCCGGCTTCGACTCCTTAAACCCAAACGGCTTTCCGCCATGGCTTATGGAAATTGCGACAGATGGTCCTTTCCTAGGTCCCGCTCACCGCTGCGTTGAAGTTCTCGAAAAACTGCGTGGCGAGTTTCTTGGAGGTCGAGGCAATCAACCGGCTGCCGAGTTGAGCGATCTTGCCACCGACATCCGCATTGACCACGTAGGCCAGCACAGTTTCGGCGCCCTCGTCCGTCAAGGTGACATCGGCTCCGCCCTTGGCAAATCCGGCAACGCCGCCCTTGCCTTCACCGGAGATCGTATAGGAGGAGGGCGGATTGAGGTTCGTCAGCTCCACTCTGCCGCTGAAGCGGGCTTTCACGGGTCCCATCTTTACGCCGACGGTGGCTTCGAGCTCCGTATCCGAGATTTTCTCGAGGCTTTCGCATCCGGGTATGCACGCCTTCAATATTTCCGGATCGTTCAAGGCTTTCCAGACAGTGTCGCGCGATGCGGCAATGCGTTCTTCTCCGGTCAAGTCCATGCTCAGTCCTCCCTTTTGAAACAAATTAGAATACTATTCAGGCAAATAGAAGCGTTCGAAGCGCCGCAGTTCCGCCAGCATTTTCGGCACAGACTTACCGTATTATGGAAAGACCGAGATTCTTCCTCCGGTTGATTGAACTAAAACCATTCCAGTGGCAGTTTGCCCACCATCAAGCGTGATTTCAGGAGACAGACATGGCGTCAGGACAAGCGAACGACCTCAAGCGGCAGGTGTTGGCATTGAAAGCACATTGGAAAAAGGGTGCGCCCAAGGACATGCGTGCGACCTTCGCCGATGACCCCAAGCGCTTCTCCCGCTATTCGCTTCAGCTCGACGATCTGCTTCTCGACTGGTCGAAATGCCTCGTAGACGACGAAGCGTTGTCGCTGCTCGGGGATCTGGCCAAGGTCGCCAAGGTTGAAGAACGTCGCGACGCGATGTTTGCCGGCAAACCAATCAACAATACGGAAGGTCGCGCAGTCCTGCACATAGCCCTGCGCAACCGCTCGGGCAAGCCGATCAAGGTCGATGGCGAAGATGTCATGCCCGGCGTCAAGGAGGTGCTAGATCGCATGGCCGCCTTCGCCAACGGTCTGCGTTCCGGCGAAATCAAGGGCGCGAAGAACAAGCCGATCACTGACATCGTCAATATAGGCATCGGCGGTTCCGATCTTGGCCCGGCCATGGCCACGCTGGCCATGTCGCCCTACCATGATGGCCCCAAAGCGCATTTCGTCTCCAATATCGATGGCGCGCATATCGCCGATACGCTTGCCGGTCTCGATCCGGCCACAACCCTGATCATCATCGCCTCGAAAACCTTTACCACCATCGAAACCATGACCAACGCCAAGGCGGCGCGCAAATGGATCGCCGATGCACTGGGCGAAAAGGCCGTCGGCAAGCACTTCGCCGCTGTTTCCACTGCGCTCGACAAGGTTGACGCCTTTGGTATTCCCGCAGACCGCATTTTCGGTTTCTGGGATTGGGTTGGCGGCCGCTATTCCATCTGGTCGGCGATCGGTCTTCCGCTGATGATCGCCATTGGACCGGAAAATTTCGGCCGCTTTCTCGATGGCGCCCATGCTATGGACGAGCATTTCCGTAAAACCCCGCTGAAGAAAAACCTGCCGATGATGCTGGGTCTGATCGGCTACTGGCACCGCGCCATTTCGGGCTATACCAGCCGCGCCGTGATCCCTTACGACCAGCGGCTGGCTCGGTTGCCTGCTTATTTGCAGCAGCTCGACATGGAATCGAACGGGAAAGGCGTTACCATCGATGGCAAGCCGGTTACCGGACCGACCGGACCCGTCGTCTGGGGCGAGCCCGGCACCAACGGCCAGCATGCGTTCTTTCAACTCCTGCATCAGGGTACAGACACAATTCCTGTGGAGTTCATCGTTGCGGCCAAAGGTCATGAGCCGCAGCTCGACAACCAGCACGAAATGCTGCTCGCAAATTGCCTCGCCCAATCGGAAGCGTTGATGCGCGGCCGCACACTCGACGAAGCCAAGGCGCAGCTCGCGGCAAAGAACCTTCCCAAATCCGAAGTGAACCGCATTGCGCCGCACAGGGTTTTCACCGGCAACCGCCCATCGATCACCATTATCCATGACATTCTCGACCCCTATACGCTTGGACGCCTCATTGCCCTTTACGAGCACCGCGTGTTCGTCGAGGCACAGCTTTACGGGATCAATGCTTTCGATCAGTGGGGTGTCGAGCTTGGCAAGGAACTGGCGACGGAACTTCTGCCGGTAGTCTCCGGGGAGGTGAAGCCGAAGGATAAGGACGCTTCCACGCAAGGTCTTGTCGCGCACCTGCGCAAGCGTCGCGAGAAATAGAGCTAAAGTCACACGAAATAATCGGAAAAGAATGATGAAGACGGAAAAGATCACGCTGGCCGGCGATGTGCCGGGCAACAGCATTGAACTGCGCGTCCTGCGCTTTGAAGGCAAGGACAACGAAGGCGTGAGCGCTTATTTGCAATCGTCGCTGCATGGTTCGGAACTGCCGGGCCAGGCGGCATTGCATTTCCTCATTCCAATGCTCGAGAGGGCTGAGAAGGAAGGCCGCATCGCCGGCAATATCACCGTCGTTCCGCAGGCCAATCCGATCGGCTCGGCGCAATGGCAGGCGCATCAGCATCTTGGCCGTTTCGACTATTTTTCCGGCGTTAATTTCAACCGTTCCTTCCCGCTGCTCGCATCGTTCGATACCACTGGGCTCCCCGCCATCGATGCCCCGAAATCGCTGGCGGAGCGGTTGAAGGCGCAGCTCCTGCGTCTGGCGTTGCCGCACGAAATCGTGCTCGACCTGCACTGCGACGACGAGAGCGAGAACTACCTTTATATCCACCAGGCTTTCTTGCCGGAAATGTACGATCTCGCTTCCGCGCTCGGTTCGACCGCCATCCTCTCATGGGATAGCACGGCCGATGCTGCCTTCGAAGAGGCGTGCGCGCATCCGGCGTTGCATCTGTCCGAGCAAGAACGAAAGGCCCGCGCGGTTACCACCGTCGAGTTTCGCGGCCTGAACGATGTCGATATCGAAACCGGCAAACATGATGCCGAGGGTCTTTACAGGTTTCTGGTCCATCGCGGCGTGATCATCGACGACAGCGTCAAGCTGAAGGTCGATTTCAATGGCCCGGTGACGCCACTCGAAAATGTCGAGATGATCCGTGCGCCGCAGGGCGGGATGGTTCTCTTCCACGTCGATATCGGCGCTGAGGTCGAAGCCGGCGCCAACCTGGTGACGGTCGTGACTGTCCCCGGTGATCCGAGCGGCGATATCACGCTGACCGCACCGCAGGCGGGGCGGATTCTCACCCGCCGTAGCCACCGTTATACCCGTCGCGGCGATGATCTGTTGAAACTTCTCGGCGGCAAGCGTTCGGAAAACGCCCGGCCGGGCTCGCTGGAAGCCTGATGCCGACGGCCGGCTCCTCCCAGATCCGCGGCATCCTCTTCGACAAGGATGGCACTCTCGTCGATTTCAATCGCACCTGGTTCGGAATCACCATGGAATTGGCGCACAAGGCAGCCGATGGTAATGAGGCACGGGCGCGGGCACTGGTCGAAGCCGGCGGTTACGACTGGGAAATGCAGAAGTTTCGCGGCGGCTCGGTCATCGCCGCGGGAACTGTCAATGACATTGTCGATCTGTGGCATCCCGAATTGACGCTTGAGGAAAAGCGTGAGCGCATCATGGCCTATGACGCCTATGCTGTAGAGGAGGGCTCGCGCCGTGCAGTGGGCATCGAAGGCTTGCACGTGACGCTGGAAGCGCTGGTGGCGCAAGGGTTTGTCCTCGGCATCGCGACCAATGACTCGGAAGCCGGTGCACGCGCAACGGCGGAAGCGCTCGGTCTGGCCGCATTGTTCAATGTGATTATCGGTTATGATTCCGTGGCGCGCGCCAAGCCCCATGCGGACCAGCTACATTTGTTCGCGGCCAAGACGGGCCTTGAGCCAAATTCTATCGCCATGGTCGGCGACAATGCCCACGATCTGGAAATGGCCCATGCAGCAGGCGCCGGCCTTGCCATCGGCGTCCTGTCCGGCAACAGCACACTGGATGACCTTGCGCATCTCAGCGATGCCATCCTGGGTTCCATCGCCGAATTGCCGCAGTTTCTGGAAAAGCGTGCTCAATCTTGATCTAGAGCACCGCACCCTCCGATTGCTATGATGACAATGATTTGAGTGCCTGCTGCGGATCGCGGTGCTATCAATCTTTCGCATTTGTAAGACCTAAAGTGAGGACAGCATGGACAGTCAGGGTTTGGCGATTGATATAGGTGACGTCGAGGCCGCCGCCGCGAGGCTCAAAGGCCAGATCGTGTCGACGCGGCTTGTAGAATCCGAAGCCCTGAACGCGAAGTACAAGGCGCGCATCCTGTTCAAGCCGGAATGTCTGCAACGCACGGGCTCGTTCAAATTTCGCGGCGCTTACAACCGTATCAGCCAGTTCACCGACGACGAACACAAGCGCGGCATTATCGCTTATTCTTCGGGCAATCACGCCCAAGGCGTTGCCAGCTCAGCCAAGCTTTTTGGCATTCATGCCACCATCATAATGCCGCTTGATGCCCCGCAGACAAAGGTTGCAAACACGCGTTCCTATGGTGCGGAAGTCGTGTTTTACGACCGCTATAATCAAACGCGCGATGAGGTCGCTGCACCCTATATCGAAGAGCGCGGCATGATCCTGGTGCCGCCCTATGACGATCCATCCATCATGGCCGGGCAGGGAACGATCGGCCTTGAGCTTGTGGCCGATGCCAATGAGCGTGGACTAACCTTCGATCACTTGTTCGTACCGACCGGCGGTGGTGGTCTTATCAGCGGCATTTCCGTGGCAGTGAAGGCTGGGTCTCCTGGAACGCGCATCTGGGGCGTCGAGCCGGAAAACTTCGATGATCTGCGCCGTTCGCTCATCGCCGGTGAACCCGTCGCCAATGAACCCGGGCATCGCTCGATCTGCGATGCGATCCTGACGCCGCAGCCGGGCAATCTCACCTTCCCGGTCAACAAGCGCAATCTTGCCGGCGCCATCGCAGTCACCGATGACGCCGTGAAGGCCGCAATGCGCGATGCAGCGAACTACCTGAAATTGATCGTCGAACCCGGCGGCTGCGTTGGGCTTGCGGCATTGGCAAGCGGCGCAGTCGACATCGAGGGCAAGACGGTTGCTGTCGTGCTATCCGGCGGCAATGTCGATCTCGACCTCTATGGCGAATTCATCGCGGCGGCTTAGACCTTGGTCTCAGAGGTACTAATAGCGCGCGTCTGTCATCATATTGTTACTCTGGCGTCATAGCGGGGAGGTACGTTTAAGAGACGTTGAGGACCCAGCCAGATAGCCAGAGGTAAGCGCCATGAACGACCAGTCTCCGACATTCCGCACCAGCCAGCTCGAGGAAAATACCGGTCCGGGCCACAACCCGACCGACAATGCCACCATGGGTGAACTCATTGCAGCTCGCTTCTCGCGGCGGGGTTTTCTCAAGGGCTCTCTCGCCGTATCGGCCATTGCCGCAACCGTTAGCCCCATGGCACTGATGATGGCGGACGATGCGCGCGCCGAGAGCAAATCGGCTTTCACTTTCGAGGAAGTCGAGGTCGGCATCGATGAGACGCACCATGTCGCCGCCGGTTACGACGCGGATGTCCTTCTGCGTTGGGGTGATGGCATTTTTGCCGATTCGCCCGAGTTCGATCCGCTGAACCAGACTCCGGAATCTCAGGCGAAGCAGTTCGGCTACAATAATGATTATGTCGGCTATATTCCGATCGACGGCTCTTCCGAGCACGGCCTGCTCGTCGTCAATCACGAATACACCAATGAACATCTGATGTTCCCGGGTATTGTCAAAGTCGTCAAGGATGACAAAGGCGACGCAAAGATAGAGATTGCGCCGGCTGACCAGAAGCGTGTCGATATCGAAATGGCCGCCCATGGCGGCACCGTCGTCGAAATCAAAAAGACCGATGGCAAGTGGCAGGTCGTCAAGGACGGCAAGCTCAACCGGCGCATCACCGCCAATACGGAAATGCAATTGTCCGGCCCGGTTGCCGGGCATGATCGCGTCAAGACCGTTGCCGATGCTTCCGGCAAAAAAGTTCTCGGCATGATCAATAATTGCTCAGGCGGTGTTACCCCTTGGGGCACCTATGTTTCTGGCGAAGAAAATATCCATGGCTATTTCACCGGCAAACTGCCGGAAGACAGCAAGGAAGCCGCCAATTACAAGCGCAATGGCATTCCCGAAACCGCCTATGATTGGGGTAAGTTTCACGATCGCTTCGACCTGTCGAAAGACCCCAATGAAGCCAATCGTTTTGGCTATGTGGTCGAGATCGATGTGAACGATCCCAATTCGATCCCGAAGAAGCGGACGGCGCTCGGCCGCTTCAAGCATGAGGGCGCCGATTCCATCGTCGCCAAGGATGGCCGCGTCGTCTTCTATCTCGGCGACGATTCGCGCTTCGAGTATGTCTACAAATTCGTCACCACCGGCAAATTCAACCCGGATGACCGCGCTGCCAATATGGATCTTCTCGATGATGGCACGCTTTACGTTGCCAAATTCGATGTCGACGGCTCTGTCAACTGGCTGCCCGTCGTCTTTGGCCAAGGCCCGCTGACGGAAGCCAATGGCTTTGCCAGCCAGGCCGACGTTTTGATCGAAACCCGCCGTGCGGGCGATCTGCTCGGCGCGACCAAGATGGATCGCCCGGAGGACATTGGCCCCAACGGGGTCAATGGCAAAGTCTATGTCATGCTGACCAACAACACCAAGCGCAAGGACGATCAGGTCGACGCTGTCAACCCGCGCGCCAAAAACGCGTTCGGCCATATAGTGGAGATTGCCGAGGAAGACGGCAATTTCGCCGCCACCAAGGGCAAGTGGGAAATCTTGCTGAAATGCGGTGACCCTTCTGTCGCCGATGTCGGTGCATCCTTCTCTACCGATACCACCAAGAATGGCTGGTTCGGCATGCCGGACAATTGCGCGGTCGATGCGGATGGCCGCTTGTGGATATCCACCGACGGCAATTCGCCCAAGGAAACCGGCCGCACCGACGGCCTTTGGGCTGTCGATACCGAAGGCGGTGCTCGCGGCACGTCGAAACTGTTCTTCCGTGTGCCGGTCGGCGCCGAAATGTGCGGCCCGCTTATGCTGCCGGATATGGCCACCTTCATGGTTGCAGTCCAGCATCCGGGCGACGGTGGCGACGATTGGAAGCCCTTCGGCCGTCCATCCTATTACGAGGATCTCTCCACCCGCTGGCCAGACTTCAAGGACCACATGCCGGTGCGCCCCTCGGTCCTCGCCATCACAAAAAAGGGCGGCGGCAAAATCGGCGTTTGATTGTGGTTGGGTGTTCTCGGAGAACCGTCATCTCTCATCCACAGCTGGGCGAGGCATTCCACCACAGCCGTCATCCTTGGGCTTGACCCGAGGACCCATTCGCAGGGCGAAATGGTATGTAGGGATATTTGCGTACGTTGGAAGGAAACGCGGGTCCTCGGGTCAAGCCCGAGGATGACGGCGCTAATGTAATGACACGGTCCTTAGGGCCTCCGCTTCAGGAGACGTCGGGTGGGGGCGAAGTCAAATGTGAGATAGAAAAAGAGTCGGCTTGCGGGAATTGCCCAAGTCAACGCTTGTTCCTTGCACTTCAAATAGGTTCACGCCACGCCGCCCGAGGGTGAGCAGCGTGGCGCGATACTTCAATGATTCACGACTAGTTGCTTGTCTTCAGGCTTGCCGGAACCGGACTTGCCTGGCCCATTGCCGCCAAGGGCAATACCGCCGCCTAGCCCACCGAGTTTGCCAGCCTGCTCCAATGCAATCTCCGCCAGCCGCTCACCACGTCCGAAGTTCTGCAGCTCGATATCGGTGAGGGCCACCTTGCCGCTCTCCTTGGGGAAAGCGAGCTTTAGTTCTTTGAGGTGATCAAGATCAATTTCCTCAAATAGCAACCATGTTCAAGAGGATTTTCACCTCGCCGTTGGCGTAGGGCGCATCAGTCGGGTCGTCTAGCATCGGCAAGTCTTCTTCTTTGGGTGTTGTTCCACCCTTCTTTCGCCTCGGTGCATTGTAAAGAGCATCGCTGAAATTGCTTGCATCCACCGTATGCGACTTGCCGGCCGTGTCGGTAAGTGTAACCTCCACCTCCTGACCCATCGGGCGCACCACTGCGATGCGGAAGGTCAGGGAGTCAAAGCCCTTAGCGGAAATGCCGGTGATATCCTCGACGATCGATACTTCCCGCTTCGGCGCATTCGTAGCCGGCTTCGACCAAACTAGTTTCACGTGATCGGCGATAGACGCCAAACCCGTGTAGCTGCCATATCCAAAATCAGGTAGAGATTTCGGATCGCATCTGAGTAGGGGCAATGAACCCCAATCGTCGGTCACATCGGCCGGCATCCCGCAGCGAACTTCATCATCGAAACCAGAGAAGGTGATCGCGCGTTTGAGTGCGTTGAGCTTGAGGCTGTTGGACTGGTCAAAACGCTGGACCAACGTCAGGCTCGCGCCACCCTTCTGCACAGTCAAGACAATCCGTTCGTCGCAAGGCCCGATCCCCAACGGGCAGGCCGCTTTAGGCAACGCGCCCACCCCATTCCAATAAGCCGCAAATTGCGTCTCTCCACCGACATGATAGCGCATGAAGGAATTGATGATGAAAAGGCCGGTGCGCCTTTGATCCTCTGCGCTCAGACGGATACTATCCTTTTGGTCTCTGTTCCGGTTGCAATATTTGGGTCCAGGCCAAGTGTCCCCCCATTGTTGAAAATCGTCCTCTGTCCAGTCCGTGTTGTAATCATTATGGTTCGCGCCATTCACCATAGTCTGATACCGGGGTGCCACATCATCTTCCGGGCCAAAGCGGTTGTGATCATAGGCCCGCGCACCCTCCAGATCGGATAAGTCGCCATCACAAGATGGGAGCAGGTTTTGCGAGAGGAACGTGATTAAGCTCCGCGTTGCCGCCGAAATCCGTCGGAGCCAGCATGAACGCGCCCTTGAAATCGTAGGGGGGCGTTACTCCAGCGTCCTTTCCGCTACCGGCGGCATAAAAGATGTTGTATTCGACCCGGGCCGCCTCGAACGCCGATTTACCCGCCTCCCCCTCCATTGCTGCCGCAGCTTTGAGTTTGGGATACGAGTCGAGGTCGCTGCGTGTATTCTTTAGAGCGGCCCTCATATCTGCTTCCGTCGTGCCATGCCGGTTCGTGTTGAACAGGATAGTAGTGGCAATCGCTTGGCCGCCGCGCGAATGTCCCATGATGCCGATGCGGGAAAAATCGAGCTTGCCCATCAGGGCATTAAGTTTACCTTTGTTCCCACCCAAGTCGATTTGCCCGAAGCCATCAAGCTGGCGCAAGCGATCAAGCGTCCCCAAAACCAATTGCGCTCGAGATTGACCCGACCTGTTATCCAAATTCTGGTAATTGATGGCGTTGGCGTCAATGGAAGCAACGACATACCCGTGTTCGGCGAGTTGTTTGGCCAGATAGTCATAGCCAAGATAGCTTGGAGACTGCCCATGTTGCCCGTGCAAGAAGATGATGACCGGAAAGCGTTCGGTCTTTGCCGACGCGTTGCGAGCTTTTTCCGGGTAGCGCAGCAGACCTTTCACGGGGGTTACAAGGACTTTCCCATCGGTGAAACCCACCGAGTCCGGGCTGTTCATCGTGACGAGATTGCCCAGATTATAATCTAATGGGGGGGATGAATCGTAGGTTTGGTCATCTGCCGTATCCGGCGCCGCCCTTCCTATGAAGCGGGTCGCTTTTTGATTGGCTGCGGTATCGAGCAAACCTTCGATGGGGCTGGACTCACCGCGTGTCTTTACCGGCGGCGCTGGATCGGTATTGGGTACCTCTTTCACATCGCCAACCACCGGCTCATTTGGGACCTTGGTATCATCGACCGGTGATGGTTTGTTTTCTGAGAACGTTGATTCCGAGCTCGTTTTTGTATCACTGCCGTCATTGTTACAGCCTATCAAAAGCGCAAGCAGCGCACTGAACAGGCACGCGCGGGTCACATCCCGCGTCTTCCATTTCTTCATTGGAAACTCCTGACCTGGCAGATGCCCGCCGCAGCGCTCGTTCTGCCTTGAAAACACACAAAAATATCGATGTCAGGGCCGCTTGAAATGGATGCGGCCCCGCCTGCTAACAGAACTTGAAATGCAACAAGCGCGCCAGATTCTGGCGTATAAGGCGAAGGTATGAGGCTTGCCGGGCGCTCGGGTCAGTCCTCCCAGCCGAACGCCGGCTCGCTCAGCATGCGCACATGGTCGCGCACGTCCTGCGGCCAGGCTTCGGTCAAATCCGTGAACCGCTGCATATTGCCAGCATAGAGCGCACGCGCTGCCTCTTCGTAGTGCGGCTCGTTGCCGGCCATCACCATCATGAAACTGTCGGCGGCACCTTGCGCCTGCCGCTTCCTTTCGCGCCCGCCATTCGCGTTACGTGCCGCGTCGACCAGCTTGCGTAACGTAACGGAAGCGCCGCCCGGCTGGCTGTTCAGCCAGTCCCACTGCCGCGGCAGCAGCGTTACCTCACGTGCCGTAACGCCGAGCTTCGGCCGGCCCGGTTTGCGCGGCTCGCTCTGGTTCAGCCGCGCGGCGATCTCCGCATCGCTGCCGCGCAGGTCGAATTCCACCTGCTTCCCCGTGGCATCGTCGAAGACGAGGATCGCCTCGCCGGTATCGCCAGCACGCTTCAGCGCCAGCGCCACCTCAACCCGCGTTCCACTCGCGATCTTCCGCATGCCCTGAAAGGCCGTGCATGTCTGTTCTGTCGTTTCCATGATCCTGCTCACCTGTTGGATGGCAGGATTTTACCCGGGTAAAATACACTCGTCAATATACCCGGGTAAAATTATTCTCCGCTATTCTGTCACCACTCGCACGCTACCCTTCCAAATCCGCCCGAAATGCTCTATGTGGCGCGCATGAGCACTCCAGTAGATCACATTCGTAATTTCTCCATCGTCGCCCATATCGACCATGGCAAATCCACCCTTGCCGACCGGCTGATCCAATCGACCGGCGGGCTGGAGCTGCGCGACATGAAGGAGCAGGTGCTCGACTCGATGGATATCGAGCGCGAGCGCGGCATCACCATCAAGGCGCAGACAGTCCGGCTGAACTACAAGGCCAACAATGGCGAGACCTATGTCCTCAACCTGATCGACACGCCCGGTCACGTCGATTTCGCCTATGAGGTGTCGCGGTCGCTGTCCGCCTGCGAAGGTTCGCTGCTCGTCGTCGATGCCTCGCAGGGCGTCGAGGCGCAGACCCTCGCCAATGTCTATCAGGCCATCGACAACAACCACGAAATCGTCGTTGTCTTGAACAAGGTCGATCTCCCTGCCGCCGAGCCGGAGCGTATCCGCGAGCAGGTCGAGGAGGTCATCGGCATCGATGCGAGCCAGGCCGTGCTGATCTCCGCCAAGACCGGCCTCGGCATTCCGGATGTGCTGGAAGCCATCGTCAACCAGCTGCCGCCGCCGCGCGAGGGTGACCGCACCAAGCCGCTGAAGGCCATGCTCGTCGATAGCTGGTACGATGCCTATCTCGGCGTCATCGTTCTCGTGCGCATCATCGATGGCGTCCTGAAAAAGGGTCAGACCATCCGCATGATGGGCACCGGCGCCAAATATCCGGTCGAGCGCACCGGCGTGTTCACGCCGAAGATGCTCGCCGTCGATGAGCTTGGCCCCGGCGAGTTCGGCTTCATCACCGCTTCGATCAAGGAAGTCGCCGACACCCGCGTCGGCGATACCATCACCGAGGACAAGCGCCCGACTGCGTCGATCCTGCCGGGCTTCAAGCCGGCGCAGCCTGTCGTCTTCTGCGGCCTGTTCCCCGTCGATGCGGCGGATTTCGAGGATCTGCGCGCCGCCATGGGCCGCCTGCGCCTCAACGATGCCTCGTTCTCGTTCGAGATGGAAAGCTCTGCTGCGCTCGGCTTCGGCTTCCGCTGCGGCTTCCTCGGGCTGCTGCACCTCGAGATCATCCAGGAGCGGCTGGAGCGCGAGTTCAACCTCGATCTCATCGCCACCGCGCCGAGCGTCGTCTATAAGCTCAACATGACCGACGGCACCCAGCGCGAATTGCACAATCCTGCAGACATGCCGGAGGTGATGAAGATCGCCTCCATCGAGGAACCGTGGATCCGCGCGACGATCCTCACCCCCGATGATTATCTCGGCTCGATCCTCAAGCTCTGCCAGGACCGCCGCGGCATCCAGATCGATCTCAACTATGTCGGCAAGCGCGCCATGGTCACCTATGACCTGCCGCTCAACGAGGTGGTGTTCGATTTCTACGACCGGCTGAAATCGATCAGCCAGGGCTATGCCTCCTTCGATTATCATCTGTCGGATTATCGCGAGGGCAATCTCGTCAAGATGTCGGTGCTGGTGAATGGCGAGCCGGTGGACGCCTTGTCGATGATGGTGCACCGCGCCGCCGCCGAAAAGCGCGGCCGCGACCTTTGCGAAAAGCTCAAGGACCTGATCCCCAAGCACATGTTCAAGATCCCGATCCAGGCGGCCATCGGCGGCACGGTGATCGCGCGCGAAACCATCTCGGCGCTGCGCAAGGACGTAACGGCCAAGTGCTATGGCGGCGACGTCTCGCGCAAGCGCAAGCTTCTGGAAAAGCAGAAGGAAGGCAAGAAGCGCATGCGGCAGTTCGGCAAGGTCGAAATCCCGCAGGAAGCGTTCATCCAGGCGCTGAAGATGGGCGATAGTTGAGGGCTTTGGTCCTCAAGTCCCCGTACTGATGAGCTTTATGCGCCCAGCCACTCTCTCGCTTCTCGCTTTGATCCTGTGCAGCGCGGCGCTTGCCGGCTGCACCACAACCGCGCCGCGCACCCCGCCCGCCGCCGCTCCCGTCGCGCAGGGCGACGACCAGCCCGAACCGCCGACGCCCGGCATCAAGCCGTTGACGGTCGAGCAGGAGGAGCAGTTCGGCGGGTAGAGCTAACTAGGAATTATCGGTATCTCTACCGTCAGGTTCTTTTGCGACCCCTTTGAATGGGCCGTCACTAGATTTTCTCTCCATGAATTGGCCATTTCGTTCGTTACGTTTTTGCCAATCGCCGTTATTTTGTTGAAACTGAGTGCGTCCTGTTACGGCACCCTTGCGATAGTCGTTGCCAGTGTTTTTTGCCATCTGATATATTCCTAAATTGAGAACATAGGAAGAACATACTCCGATTCGCGGGCATTGCAAAATGCTGGCTTCCTTTATTCAAATACGTCGAGCATATCAAACAAGATTGGTGGGTCATCGTGGATATTTCGTGCAAGGAATACGCCGCGGATAGTGGCATTAACGGCGTGCGCTTTCAGCAGATCTTTCGCAGCCTTGAACGACGCGCCTCTCACCATCACATCATCGAAAATTATGATTTGTCCGGCCTCGCTTGAGATCGTCGATACATCAAAGGTCCATTCGGAAACTAATGTCTCGCTGTCCGGACGTTCGTGACTATCGTGGGCTGCAACACGTAGGCTCTTTTGTCTGAAAGGACTAGCGATTGTCACGCCACCCTTATAGGCATACTCGATAATCTGAACTAGACGATCATCAAACTCGGGGTCACCTATTGGGCAGCTTCCCGGAATGGGCACCCAAATTGCTTTTTGCGCTTCATCCACTGGCAATGCGCCAGCGAGCATCCTACCCCAATATTCTATTGCTCGACGCTTGTATTTAAAACGAGCTGGGCTTGAATATTGTATACTCGGCTTCATTTTAAGGCTTATTATCTTGTCGTTGGTTTCGCTGTGACTGAAACCCTTTCGCGCTGTGTACTCTCCTAAAAAATAGCACTCGTCATCGCTTGTAATGAAGCGATGATCATGAAGATGCATTTCATCAATCTTTGTAAGTCGAACTGACATTGGCGAAAATATCTTCGATCCGAGATACGCGAATTGCACCAAGTTGTTCGAATTTACGAGGCCAAGTGATATCCGGCCGCTGGAAGCAACTATCCAATATTAGCAACGTTCGGCCTTGTTCCAAAGCCGCTCGTGCTTGGGTCAATGTTCCTGATGTTTCGCCTGCCTCGATTATAATAGTAGCGTCCGTTAACGCGCTCATAGTGACGTTACGTTCCGGAAAAAATGTCCGTGTCTTTGTTATTGGCATATTTTCATAGGATACAACAGGAACTTGGGAGATCAACAAATGTTCTCTAGCAATTCGCCGTTGCAATTCTCGATGCTCTTTTGGGTAAGACATCGAAATGGGTGTTCCAATAACTGCTATTGTGGGAAAGCGCTGTTCTATCGCTGTTTCGTGGACAATTGAATCAATGCCTCTGGCCAAGCCAGATACAGGTATAATTTTATTACCAATAAGAGCCTGTACTACTTTTCGGGTGTTAGCTATGCCCTCATTTGAAGGCTGTCGTGTCCCGACAACCGCAATTGACGGCTGCTCAGACAATGCCCACAACCCCTGATAGTACAACAGCTCGATCGGATGTTTTGCAACCCGTATTTTATTTGGATATTCCCCCGCGCCGTGAATTCTCACTCCGTAGGGCAAAGATGAGTGTTTTCGAATCTTATCATGTGCGACGCTCGCCATCTCCAACGCTGTACCGTTCGAAACAAAATCCGAAGGTAACGAACTAGGGCGGCTAAGAAATTTTTCAGCTATCGTTTTGAAAGATGCACCCTGCTCTAACCACAATGCCTCATACGCGCCCATTTCTAACCAAGGAGAAATAGGGCTTTTCGAGTTGAAGTCGAACTGTAGGGCTGCATTCATATTTCTTTGTAACCAGATAGCCAGGCGTGTACGAGCATAAAGGAGTCAAGAGACAAAATAGAACAAAACAAGAACATGCACAATTGTTTTTTTATCACATTGTTTTCAATCTGTTATCCTCCTTGCGGGATGTGGATTAAGGCGGAATCATTTTGCCACGGATTACTCATCGTTCCGCGATTGAGAGACTGCCCCGCATACCACCCATGCGCATATTGCACTGCACAATATCCGCACCTGCGCCTATCCTGTGGTTGTTGAACCAGACCCACCAGGAAACAGGCCATGAGCTTTCTGATTGATTTCGCCACCCGCCGCCGCAATGACAGCGCCTATCGCGACGCGCTTGCCGTGCTGCAGGGCATGAGCGCGCGGGATCGCGCCGACATCGGCATCAAGCAGGGTGATTTCGCCCGCATTGCGCGCGAGATGTCGCGCCGCTGAATTTTGCGTGGTTCGACAGGCTCACCATGAGGGACGTGGGTTGATTGCATGGAGTGAGGTTCTGCAATGCTGGTGACTATCGATGCAGCCCGCCACTTCCCTCATGGTGAGCCTGTCGAACCACGCATAGCGCCACTGCAATGTGATTGCCCACAGCACCTCTGGGTCAAGTAAGCTACGCCCTCGTAAACTCCATTACCCAGTTGGTTTCCCAGCTCTCGCCGCCATCCTTGGAAAACGCCTGCGCCCACAGTGGTGCTTCGGGCGAGGGGGTCCACAGGAAGCGCACGCGCACAGGCACGCCGTCATCCGTATCCTCGCCGTAGAAAATGCCCTTGCCATTGTCGAAATGGCCAATGACCGGCGGAAACAGCACATTCGAGCGGCTGTCGGCCCAGTGTAGCGCCCATGATCCGTCGCGCGGATTGAACAGGCGCAGCGTCATCCCGGTAAAGCCCTGCGAGGGCATATGCATCTCTTCGAAATTCCCCGTGCCTTCGAGGATCTTGCGCACGCTCGACGTGGCGGGGAAGATCTCCCAGTCGTCGGAGCCGGCAAAACGTTCCTTCAGGCGCAGATTGCGGATGTTCCAGTCCCCGATGAAAAAATCAAAATCCGCCGCGCTGCCAAGGGTGTCGATCGCTCCGTCCATGATGCCGTCCTCCCGTTATTTCATCCCGTTTCGTGGATAAATATAGCGCAGGGCTACTGACAACCTACTGTCAGGAGGATGTCAGTAAGTGCGGGATTTTTTGGCGCAAGAAGCGCGGCTATCTCCCCCCTCTGTGGGGGAGAAAGCGATTTCGGCATCTTAGCTCTTGCTAAGTGCCAGAAATCGCAAGAGAGGGGATATGCTTCACTAAACTACCCCCTCACTTGGATTTTCTAAGGATTTAGCAAAGAGGCCAAATCCAAGAAAATCCTTTCTCTCCCGCAAGGGGAGAGATAATCGGCATCGGCTGTGGGTGCCGAACTTGTCGGACCACGCGCAGTGCCTTTGCACGAAAATAATCGTGGCCATTTATCCACGCCCTCCAAACCTGACTTATTCTATCCCCGTCCTCTTCACGGGAACTGCTTCCGGAGCCGTTCGAAGTGGGGAGAGGATCGGCGCCTCCGATGGCGGGTAACGGACCCGCTGTCCGGGGAAGTTCTGTCCAAGGGTTCCCCTGCCGGTACTACGACTGGCGTGTGCTGGACGAGCACTTCGAAAGGGGCTTTCGGCAGCGGGTGAAGCAATTCACTCAAAGTCGAGGCCTCCCAAGCGGAACGGACGGGATCAAAAGACGCCGGACGGGCGGTCTTCGGACCGCATTTTATTCTACAAAGACGCGCTTCGACGACCGCCCGTCTTCCCAACCATTCAATGGCCAGACTCGGGATGAGGGCGTGGCAAGGAACAACCGCAAGGAGGCGAAGCATGGGCAAGCAGAAACAGACTTCGACAGACAACATGATTCCATTCGTCGAGTTCATGCCGGATCCATTGGCGCCGGTGCCCCTGGAACGAGCGCCCCGCTGGCCCCAGCAGACCGATGAGCAATATGCTGCGCAATGGGAGATGACCAAGCGGGCACATCGGCGATGGGTGGTTGCGCTGTCGGCTTTTCAGGCAATGGCAACGATCTATGGCTACCACAAGACCTGCAAGAACCCGCAATGCCGGCGCAAGCACCGCTGCACCGGAATAAGGCTGGAGGAGGACGACGATTATCCAGTTCCACTGTTCCCGCTCTGCGGTACCATCGAGATGGCCGAACGGGCTCGCAGTGGGATCGTCGCGATGTCCCGCATCGTTGCCACGAACCATCGTGCAATGGTTGCCCCAGACGGCAGCTTACATCCGGGTGCGGAAATGCTAGAAGACGAAACATGACAACAAAACCGCGCATCACCATCACCTATTGCACCCAATGCAGCTGGATGCTGCGCGCCGCCTGGATGGGGCAGGAACTGCTGTCCACCTTCGGCGCCGATCTTGGCGAGGTGGCGCTCATCCCCGGCACCGGCGGCATCTTCGAGATCCATGTCAACGGCGATCTGATCTGGGAACGCAAGCGCGATGGCGGCTTTCCCGAGGCGAAGGTCTTGAAGCAAAAAGTGCGCGATATCGTCTGGCCCGAACGCGATCTCGGCCACTCGGACGGGCATAAGGCCACCGGGGTCCCCGCCAGCAACGAGCAAGGCGAGGCGCTTAAGGGCGGGGCAGACAAGTGAGTAAGCCGGAGGTTACCACGACCAGGCTCGATGATGCGGCACGCGCCGGCTGGCTCTATTATGTCGCCGGCAACACGCAGGATGAGATTGCCGCCAAGCTTGGCATTTCGCGCCAGTCGGCGCAGCGCATGGTATCGCTCGCCGTGTCGGAAGGGCTGGTCAAGGTCCGGCTCGACCATCCGATTGCCCGTTGCCTCGATCTCGCCGAGCAGTTGAAGCAGCGCTTCGGCCTGAAGATGGCGGAAGTGGTGCCGACCGATCCGGGCTCTACGTCGACGACGCTCGGCGTTGCCGATGCGGCGGCGGCCGAGATGACGCGCTGGCTGAAATCGGAAACGCCGATCGTTCTCGGCATCGGCACGGGCCGTACGCTGAAGGCGGCAATCGAGCTTTTGTCGCCGATCGAATGTCCGCAGCACAAGGTGGTGTCGCTGACCGGCAATATCGCCCCGGATGGTTCGGCGGCTTTCTACAACGTCATTTTCAATATTGCCGACAAGATCAAGGCACGCTCCTTCCCGATGCCGCTGCCTGTCATCGCCTCTTCGCCGGAGGAGCGCGAATTGCTGCACAGCCAGGCGATGATCCGCCCGGTGCTGGAATTGTCGGCGCAGGCGACTGTCGCCTTTGTCGGCATAGGGGACCTGTCGGAGGATGCGCCGTTGTTCATCGATGGCTTCATTTCGCGCGAGGAACTCCTGGCGCTCAGGCAGGCGGGCGGGGTCTGCGAAATCGTCGGGCGCGCCTTCGACCGCAACGGCGTGCCGCTCAAGGGCCTGACCAATGATCGCGTCGCCAGCGCGCAGATTCCTTCGCGCGACACCGCCATGGTCATCGCAATCGCCAAGGGGCCGAAAAAGCTGCCAGGTATAGCGGCGGCGCTGAAAGGCAGCCTTATCAATGGCTTGATAACCGACGAGGCTACGGCGGAGACCTTGCTCGCGGGCTGACTTTCTCCATTTGCTGCAGCGCAACGACGAATTGCTCTTGACTTGTTTTGCCGTTGTGTGAGTATTTGCCCATACCACAAGCAATTGCTCATAACATTCGGGAGGAATGAGATGTTATCAAGAACGCTTCTGCTCGGCGCGGCGTCGGTACTCGCCATGTCGAGTTTCGCGCATGCGGAAACGCTGACCATCGCCACGGTCAACAATGGCGACATGGTCCGCATGCAGAAACTCACCGACGATTTCGCCAAGAAAAATCCGGACATCAAACTTGAGTGGGTGACGCTGGAGGAAAACGTATTGCGTCAGCGCGTCACCACCGACATCGCCACCAAGGGCGGTCAGTACGACGTCATGACCATCGGCACCTACGAAGTGCCAATCTGGGCCAAGCAGGGCTGGCTCCTGCCGCTCGACGGCCTTGGCGCCGACTATGACAAGGCCGACCTTTTGCCGGCTATCGATGCCGCCGTCTCCGTTGACGGCAAGCTCTACGCCTCGCCGTTCTATGGCGAAAGCGCAATGGTGATGTACCGCACGGACCTCGCCGAAAAGGCCGGTGTCAAGATTTCGGAAAAGCCGACCTGGGACGAGATCGCCGATGCGGCGAAGAAGATGACGGACAAGTCGACCGAGACCTACGGCATATGCCTGCGCGGCAAGGCCGGCTGGGGCGAGAACATGGCGCTCCTGACCGCGATGTCGAATTCGTTTGGCGGGCGCTGGTTCGATGAAAAGTGGCAGCCGCAGTTCGACCAGCCTGAATGGAAGAAGGCGCTGACCTTCTACGTCGACCTGATGAAGGAAGCCGGACCTCCCGGAGCCTCGTCCAATGGCTTCAATGAAAACCTCGCGCTCTTCCAGACCGGCAAATGCGGCATCTGGATCGATGCGACCGTGGCTGCGTCCTTCGTGACCAACCCGAAGGACTCAAAGGTTGCCGACAAGGTGGGCTATGCGCTGTTCCCGACGGGCGGCGTCGAAAACCATGGCAACTGGCTGTGGGCATGGAACCTCGGTATTCCGGCAGGCACGAAGAAGGCGGAGGCTGCGCAGAAGTTCGTCTCCTGGGCAACCGACAAGGCCTATACGGAACTCGTCGCAAGCAAGGAAGGCTGGGCCAATGTTCCTCCTGGCACACGCAAGTCGCTTTATGCCAACCCTGAATACGAGAAGGCCGCTCCCTTCGCCAAGATCACGCTCGATGCGATGAACGCGGCCAATACCACCAAGCCGACTGTCAAGCCGGTGCCTTATACGGGTGGCCAGTTTGTCGCCATTCCTGAGTTCCAGGGTATCGGCACAGCCGTGGGTCAGCAGTTTTCGGCGGCGCTTGCCGGCTCGATGAAGGTCGATCAGGCTTTGCAGAGTGCGCAAGCGCTCACGACTCGCGAGATGACCAAGGGCGGCTACATCAAGTAGAATCCTCTTAGGCATCCGGACGGTTTCCTGACGCGAATGTCAGGATCCGCCCGGGCCTCCTTCTGCATTCTCGCTTTTTGATGATTGCTGTATTGGAACCCTGACCATGGCTACGCTTCAGACACGTGCAACCGCCCGTCTCATGATGTCGCCCGCCGTCATCCTTCTATTTTTGTGGATGATCGTGCCGCTTGTCATGACGCTGTATTTTTCGTTCCTGCGCTACAATTTGCTAATGCCGGGAACCGAGGAATTTATCGGCTTTCTCAATTATCAGTACTTTCTCACCGATCCGGCTTTCTTCACTGCGCTCGGCAACACGCTCATGCTGGTCGGCGGTACCCTGCTGATCACGGTTATTGGCGGTATCTTGCTGGCGATCGTGCTGGATCAGCCATTCTGGGGTCAGGGCATCGTTCGGCTTCTGGTCATCGCGCCGTTCTTCGTCATGCCGACTGTTTCGGCGCTCGTCTGGAAGAATATGCTGATGCATCCGGTCAACGGCCTGTTCGCGTGGATCGCCCGCTCGTTCGGGTTCCAGCCCATCGACTGGTTTGCCCAGCTGCCGCTGTTTTCCATTATCCTCATCGTCGCGTGGCAATGGCTGCCATTCGCCACACTGATCCTGCTGACCGCTTTGCAATCGCTTGACGGCGAACAGATCGAAGCTGCGGAGATGGACGGTGCAGGGGCGCTCTCGCGGTTCTACTATCTGGTCCTGCCGCATATGTCCCGCGCCATTACTGTCGTCATCCTCATCCAGACCATCTTCCTGCTCAGCGTGTTTGCGGAAATTCTGGTGACGACCAATGGCGGTCCGGGCCTTCAGACGACAAACATCACCTATCTGATTTACGCACAGGCGCTTCTGCAGTTCGACGTGGGCGGCGCTTCGGCAGGCGGTATCGTCGCGGTGATCTTGGCCAATATCGTCGCTTTCTTCCTCATTCGCCTCATCGGCAAGAACCTGGAGAGGTAGAATCATGGCCCGCTCAGTCACAACACAGCGGAAGCTGACATTCACCATCCTCGGTTGGGCAATCGGTCTGCTGATCTTCTTTCCGATCCTGTGGACATTTCTGACCAGCTTCAAGACAGAAGGAACCGCGGTGGCAACACCGCCGCAGTTCCTGTTCTTCGACTGGACCCTGGAGAACTACCACGAGGTGCAAAACCGCTCCGACTATATGAAACACGTCACGAATTCGGTGGTGATTTCTGTCGGCTCGACACTCATAGGTCTGGCTCTCGCCATTCCCGCGGCATGGGCGATGGCGTTCTCACCAACCAAGCGCACCAAGGATGTGCTGATGTGGATGCTGTCCACGAAGATGATGCCGCCGGTCGGGGTTCTGGTTCCGCTCTACCTGATCTTCCGCGATTGGGGGCTTCTGGACACGCGTCTTGGTCTTGTGGCAGTCCTGACAATGATCAACCTGCCGATCATCGTGTGGATGCTCTACACGTACTTCAAGGAAATCCCGGGTGAAATCCTCGAGGCAGCGCGCATGGATGGCGCATCGCTGATGAAGGAGATCGTCTATGTGCTGACGCCGATGGCCGTACCGGGGATCGCGTCGACCATGCTGCTCAATATCATTCTTGCATGGAACGAGGCGTTCTGGACGTTGAACCTGACAGCCGCAAATGCTGCGCCGCTCACCGCCTTCATTGCGTCCTATTCCAGTCCCGAGGGCCTGTTCTGGGCCAAATTGTCGGCTGCATCCACCATGGCGATTGCGCCGATCCTGATCATGGGATGGTTTTCGCAAAAGCAGCTGGTACGGGGTCTGACCTTCGGCGCTGTGAAATAAGGGGAAGTATTATGGGAAGCATTACACTCGAAAAAGTATCGAAATCATTTGGAACCACAGCGGTGATTCCGGAAATCGACCTTGAAATCGTTGATGGTGAATTCGTTGTCTTCGTCGGTCCTTCGGGCTGCGGCAAGTCCACACTCTTGCGGATGATCGCGGGTCTTGAAGATTTGAGCGGTGGCCGCATCATCATCGATGGCAAGAATATGTCGAGCGAGGCGCCTGCCAAACGCGGCCTCTCCATGGTATTCCAGTCCTATGCGCTTTATCCGCATATGAGCGTCTATGGTAACATCGCATTTCCCCTGAAGATGGACGGCCAGGACAAGGCTGCCATCGACAAAAAGGTCAAGGACGCGGCGCATATCCTCAATCTCACCAACTATCTCGATCGCCGGCCCGGACAACTATCCGGCGGTCAGCGCCAGCGTGTCGCAATCGGTCGTGCAATTGTGCGCCAACCCAAGGCGTTTCTCTTCGACGAGCCGCTATCCAATCTTGATGCTGCACTTCGCGGCAACATGCGGCTGGAGATAAGCGATCTGCATCACCAGCTGAAAACGACGATGATCTACGTCACCCACGATCAGGTGGAGGCGATGACGATGGCCGACAAGATCGTCGTCCTGAATGCCGGACGTATCGAACAGGTCGGATCACCACTGGAACTCTACAAGACCCCCAAAAATGTCTTCGTTGCCGGGTTCATCGGCTCTCCGCGCATGAACTTGATCGAGGGACAGGAAGCGGCCAAGCACAACGCGGTCACACTCGGCGTGCGGCCGGAACATGTGCGTATCTCGAAGACCGAGGGCGCCTGGAAGGGCACTGTGGGAGTGACGGAACACCTCGGCTCCGACACCTTCATCCACGTACAGGTTGACGGCCTCGGCAAGATCACCGTGCGGACCGACGGCGATTTCAGCACCGATTTCGGCCAGCAGGTGTTTCTCACGCCCGAACCGGCGCGGCTGCATCGCTTTGATGCGAACGGCCAGGCAATCTGAACAATTCGAGGAAAAGTGGGAACCGGTTTTCCGTCCGGAAATTGCGAAAAATAAAACAGAGATAATGAGTGCAATGAAATGAACAGACTGGCAGGCAAGACGGCATTTATCACGGGCTCGGCGCGGGGCATCGGGCGTTCGTTCGCCGAGGCCTATATACGCGAAGGCGCGGCGCATGTAGTCATCGCCGACATCAATCTGGAACGTGCGCAGGAGACTGCCAGGGAACTTGGCAGCCAGGCGCATGCGGTCCGCCTTGATGTTACAGACCAGACCTCGATTGATGCCTCCGTGAAGGAAACCGTCGACAAGTTTGGCGGAATCGACGTGCTGATCAACAATGCCGCTTTGTTCGATCTGGCACCGATCGTGGAAATCAGCCGTGAAAGTTACAACAAGCTGTTCGCCGTCAATTTCTCCGGCACGCTGTTCACCTTGCAAGCTGTCGCCAAGGCGATGATTGCACGCGGCAAGGGCGGCAAGATCATCAATATGGCCAGTCAGGCGGGGCGTCGCGGCGAGCCACTGGTCGCGATTTACTGCGCCACCAAGGCTGCGGTGATCAGCCTTACCCAGTCCGCCGGCCTGAACCTCATAGAACACGGCATCAATGTGAACGCCATCGCGCCGGGTGTGGTCGACGGCGAGCACTGGGAAGGCGTGGACGCCCTCTTTGCCAAGTATGAAAACAGGCCGCGCGGCGAGAAGAAACGCCTCGTCGGTGAAGCAGTGCCCTATGGCCGCATGGGCACCGCCGAAGATCTGACCGGCATGGCGATTTTCCTCGCAAGCAGTGAGAGCGATTACATTGTCGCGCAGACCTACAATGTCGATGGCGGCAATTGGATGAGCTGATGTTTCCGCAGCGCTGAACGGTGCATGCAACCTATAAGAATAGAAGGGTTAGGCCCGATGACTGTAAAACTCTCGAAAGCCGCGCTGCAGAACCTGCCGGAGAATGTCGGCGTTCCTGGCTATAGCCAGTCCGACCTGAAGGCCGGGATCATTCACTTCGGCATCGGCAATTTCCACCGTGCACATCAGGCCGTCTATCTCGACGCGTTGTTCAACGCCGGGACAGATCATGAATGGGGTCTTGTCGGTGCGGGTGTGCTTGCCTCCGACGAGGTCATGCGGCAGAAGCTCAAGGAGCAGGATTGGCTGACCACGGTCGTCGAACAAGACAGCGGACACCGGGTCGCGCATGTCACGTCGTCGATGATCGATTATCTGCAGCCCGGCGATAGTTCAAATACCATCACACGACTTGCTGATCCCGAAATCCGTATCGTTTCGATGACCATCACCGAGGGTGGTTATTTCATCGATCCGGCTTCAGGCGTGTTCAATCCGCAGCATCCGGCAATCGTGGCCGATGCAGCCGACATCACAAATCCGAAAACCGTCTTTGGCCTTATCCTCGCTGGCCTCATTCGCCGCCGCAACGAAGGCACCGCGCCGTTCACCGTCATGTCCTGCGATAATATTCCAGGCAATGGCCATGTAACCAGCGATGCCGTCAGCGGCTTGGCCGCGCTAGTCGATGCGAATCTGGCCGAATGGATCAGGCAAAACGTTGCGTTCCCCAACAGCATGGTCGATCGCATCACACCTGCGACAACCGATCGCGAGCGCAACCTCCTGGCGACGGATTTCGGCATAGATGATAATTGGCCGGTTTTCTGCGAGCCATTCAAGCAATGGGTGCTGGAGGACCATTTCCCCACCGGGCGACCGGCGCTTGAAAAAGTTGGCGTTACCTTCGTCAGGGACGTCGCACCGTATGAGCTGATGAAAATCCGCATCCTCAATGGTGGTCATGCGGCGATTGCCTATCCCGCAGCTTTGATGGATATTCATTTTGTCCACGAGGCCATGGAAGAACCATTGATTCGCGAATTTTTGACCAAACTTGAGCGGGAGGAGATTGTTCCGGTCCTGCCGCCCGTACCCGACATGCCGTTCGAGGACTATTTCGACCTCATCGTGCGGCGTTTCTCCAATCCGAAGATCGGCGACACGATCCAGCGCCTCTGCCAGGATGGCTCCAATCGCCAGCCGAAGTTTATTCTGCCGACGACGGCAGACCGGCTGAAAGCCGGCAAGAGCGTAACCGGCCTCTCGCTGGTTTCGGCGCTTTGGTGCCGCTTCTGCGCAGGGACGACCGATACAGGCAAGCCGACGAACTATCTTGATGCCAGCGCTGAACGCTTGAAAGTTGAAGCCTTGAAGGCCAAGGATGATCCGAAAGCATTCCTCGCGATGACCGATATTTTCGGAGAGGTCGGCACATCGCCGATTTTCGCCGAATCGTTCTCGCGAATCCTCCGGACGCTCTGGGACAAGGGCGCGCGCGAGACCCTCAGGCTCTACCTGGATGACAAGCTTTGACGACAGCGAAACCAGATCTGGTGATATTCGACTGCGACGGCGTTCTCGTCGACAGTGAACCGATTTCCATATCTGTCCTGCTCGAGATGATTGCCAAGAACGGCACTGTCATGTCGGAGGATGACGCCTACGACCGTTTTCTCGGGCGCAGCATGACGACGATCAGCAAGGTCCTGCACGAAGAATATGGTTTCGCCGCAAGCGAGGCGGATCTCGATGAGATGCGGGCCAATCTCTTCGCTCGCTTCGAACTCGATCTGAAGGCAATACCGGGTATCGCAGAGACTCTGCGCAAACTTGATGTGCCGCGCTGCGTGGCCTCATCGAGCCAGCCCGATCGCATTCGCCTGTCGTTGAAATTGACAGGATTGCTCGATCTTCTGGATCCGCATATTTTCAGTGCCACGATGGTAAAACACGGCAAGCCGGCACCGGATCTTTTCCTGCTGGCTGCGAAAACGATGAAGGTCGAGCCGAAGGACTGCCTCGTGATTGAGGATAGCCCGGCCGGGATCGAAGCGGCCAAGAGTGCCGGCATGCGCGTCTTTGCTTTCACCGGCGGTACGCATTCGCGCGGCGGACGGCTCGAGGCTGCACTTGCGTCCCGTAATCCAGACCGTATATTCAGCGACATGTTGGAGTTGCCGGGCTTGCTCACGCAGGCCACACCGAAAGTTCGTTGATGCCGGAATATCTCTGTGCTGTAGATGTCGGGACAGGTAGCGCGCGTGCGGGCATTCTCGATGCCAGTGGAAAACTCCTTGGTCGCGTCGAACATCCAATCCTGATGAACCAGCCGCTTGCCGGTCATGCGGAGCATGATTCGGAAGACATATGGAAATCCGTCTGTATCGCCGTACAGGGCGCCGTTGCCGCGTCCAAGGTCGATCCCTCCCATGTCGTTGGCATAAGCTTTGATGCCACCTGTTCCCTCGTCGTTCGAGATGAAGAGGGCAGTCAACTGACCGTCTCGACGTCCGGCGAGAAACGCTGGGATACAATCGTGTGGCTCGATCACCGCGCGCTGGATGAGGCGGATGAATGCACGGCGACCGGTCACAAAGTGCTGAGCTATCTCGGCGGCGTCATGTCGCCGGAAATGCAGACGCCGAAGCTGATGTGGCTGAAGCGCCATCTGCCGGAGACATGGAACAAAGCCGGCTATTTCTTCGACCTTGCCGATTATCTGAGCTGGAAAGCATCAGGTTCGCTGGCCCGTTCGCAATGCACCCTGACTTGCAAATGGACTTATCTTGCGCATGAGCTGGAGGGCTGGCAGCCGGATTATCTTGAAACCATCGGCCTGGAGGATCTGGTTGAGCGCGGCAATCTGCCCGAGCGTGCCAGTCCCATGGGGGCAGATGTCGGACGGTTGACGCCCGAAGCCGCCAAGGCGCTCGGGCTGACCACTTCCTGCCACGTCGGAGCCGGGTTGATCGATGCCTATGCCGGCGCGCTTGGCGTACTCGGCGGCTTTGCCGGTGATCTGTCACAGATCGATCGCCACCTCGCGCTGATCGCGGGTACGTCGAGTTGCCTTATGGCGCTATCGCAAGAGCCGATCTCGTTCAGCGGCGGCTGGGGGCCGTATTATGGCGTCGCTCTGCCGGATTGCTGGCTCAGCGAAGGCGGACAGTCCGTGACCGGAGCGTTGCTGGACCACGTCACCCGCTGGCATGGCGCTGTCGGTGATCCGAACGCTGCCGTGCACAAGAAGATCACCGAACGGATCATGGAACTGCGCGAAAGCGAAGGGCCGGATCTCGCCAGCCGCCTGCATGTTCTTCCGGATTTCCACGGCAATCGCTCGCCGCTCGCTGATCCGCACGCGGTGGGTGTGATCAGCGGTCTGACACTGGACGCATCGTTCGACAGCCTCTGTCGGCTCTACTGGCGCACTTGCGTCGGAATTGCGCTGGGTGTCCGGCACATTCTCGATGCGCTCAATGACAAGGGCTATGCCATTGATACTATGCATGTGACCGGGGGCCATACCAAAAGCCCGTTGCTGATGGAGCTTTATGCGGACGCCACCGGCTGCACGGTGATCACATCGGCAGCCGAAGATGCCGTACTCCTCGGCACGGCCATGGTGGCTGCGACGGCGGCCGGCCTCTATCCCGATTTGCCTTCCGCCTGCATTGCCATGAAACAGGGTGGCCGGCCGCGCCAACCGGACCCGACCGCGCGCGCCCGTCTCGACAGGGACTACCGTATTTTCCTTGAGATGCATGCCCAGCGCAAAGTGCTGGATTCGCTGCAGTAACGAAAATTGTGGAAGCAGTGTGCCGGCCTGACCCTCCCCACAAAGGGGAGGGTTTGGCGGCTGATCCTAATGCGCTTCATCCCAGTTATGAGCCGCGCGCGCATCGACGTGCAGCGGCACCGACAGCGACACCGCAGGCATGGCGGCATTTTCCATGACATGGCGAATGACTGGAATAGTCGCCTCGACTTCTTCTTCGGCAGTCTCAAAAATCAATTCGTCATGCACCTGCAGGAGCATACGCGCCGAGAGCTTGGCTTCATTCAACGCGGGTTCCATGCGCACCATCGCCCGGCGAATGATATCGGCTGCTGAGCCCTGGATCGGCGCATTGATCGCGGCACGTTCATTGAATGCCCTGTGTGTCGGGTTGGACGAACGTATCTCCGGATAGTGTGCACGACGGCCGAAGATCGTTTCGACATAGCCATGCTGGCGGGCGAAGGCTTTCGTCGCTTCCATGTAATCCTTGATGCCGGGGAAACGATCGAAATAGGTGCGGATATATTGGCCGGCTTCCTCGCGCGGAATGGACAGCTGATTGGCGAGACCGAATGCCGAAATGCCATAGATGATGCCGAAGTTGATCGCCTTGGCGCGGCGCCGAACCTCCGAAGGCATATCCTTCACCGGCACGCCGAACATTTCGGAGGCAGTCATGGCGTGAATGTCGATGCCATCGGCAAAAGCCTGCGTCAATTGCGGAATTTCGGCGACATGCGCCAGCACCCGCAGTTCGATCTGGCTGTAATCGGCGGAAATCAACTTGTTGCCCGGCTCGGCAATAAAGGCGGTGCGGATCTTGCGGCCCTCGCTCGTGCGCACCGGAATGTTCTGTAAATTCGGTTCAGACGACGAGAGGCGTCCTGTAGAGGTCGCCGCCATGGCGTAGGAGGTATGCACGCGCTTGGTCTGGGGGTTGATATAGCCGGGCAGCGCGTCCGTATAGGTCGATTTGAGCTTAGTCAGCTGGCGCCAGTCGACAATCTTGCGTGGCAGCTCGTGACCCTCCGCAGCAAGATCTTCAAGGAGTTGGGCCGATGTGGACCATTGCCCGGTCTTCGTCTTGGAACCACCGGGCAAGCCCATCTTGCCAAACAGGATATCGCCCATCTGCTTCGGCGAGCCGATATTGATCTTCTCGCCGGCGAGCCGGTAGATGTCCTCCTCGATCGCTGCGGCGGATTGGGCGAGATCACCCGACAGGCGCGAAAGGATCTGTCGATCGACGGAAATGCCGCGCTCTTCCATGCGTGCAAGCACGGGAATAAGCGGCCGCTCCAGCCGCTCGTACACCGACACCAGCCCGTCGGCGACGAGACGAGGCTTTAGCAGACGCCAGAGCTGCAGGGTGACGTCGGCATCTTCCGCCGCATATTCTGTTGCCCGCTCGATAGAAACCTTGTCGAAGGTGACCGATGACTTGCCCGAGCCGATCAACTCCTTGTGGGCGAGCGGCTTGTGACCCAACCAGCGATCGCAAAGGCTGTCCATGCTGTGACTGCCTTCACCGGCATCAAGCACATAGGAGATAAGCATCGTATCGTCGAGTGGATGAAGATCGATCCCGTAGCGGTGCATGACCAGCCACTCATATTTCATGCTGTGCGCTATCTTGAGGACCGACGCGTCTTCGAGAAGCGGCTTCAACATGCGAAATACTTCGCGCTCGGGTATCTGGTGCTCGACCAGCCCGCCGCCAAGAAGATCGCCGTCGCCGGAAACGTGATTGATCGGGATATAGGCAGCACGTCCCGGCCGCGTCGCCAGCGACAGTCCAACGACTTCGGTTTGCATAGGGTCTGCAGACGTGGTTTCCGTGTCGAAGGCGATGACACCTGATGCCATCGCTTCGTCAATCCAGACCTGCAGCGTAGCAACATCCCGAATGGTGGCATAGGAACTGCGGTCGATCTTGGCTGCAAGAGCCTGGTCGGTACGGGCCTTCACCAGGCCGGCGGGTGTTCCCTCAACATTGCCAAAAGCTGGCTTGGCGCTACTCGTTGCTGATGCAGCCGGTTTTGGCGGGCTGGGGAGATCGCCTTCGGACGCGACATCAAGGTCGGGTCCGTGCGCCTCTGCAACAGCCTGGATGAGTACGTTCGCCGGTTCGATCTCGCTGGCTTCGACGCCCGTTGCCTCTGCCGCACGGCGCGTCAGCGCATTGAACTCCATCGCCTTGAGAAAGGCGACGAGCTTGGGGCCGTTTTGCGGCTCCAGGCTGAAATCCTCGATGCCGACATCGACCGGGGTATCTGTCTTCAAAGTTACCAGCTGGCGGGAGATGCGAGCCTGTTCCGCATACTGGATAATGTTCTCGCGCCGCTTTTGCTGTTTGATCTCGCCGGCCCGTGCAAGCAGCGTATCGAGATCGCCGAATTCCTCCAACAACTGTGCCGCCGTTTTCGGCCCGATGCCGGGAATGCCCGGCACGTTGTCGGTTGAATCGCCGGTCATCGCCTGCAGGTCGATCATCTTCTCAGGCGGCACACCCCATTTCTCGATCACGTCGGGGATGCGGATCTGCTTGTCCTTCATGCTGTCGTACATCGTCACCATCGGCGTGACGAGCTGCATCAGATCCTTGTCTGAAGAGATGATGGTGACCTCCGCGCCGGCCGCTTCGGCCTGGCGGGCGTAGGTGGCGATCAGATCGTCCGCCTCATAGCCGTCCTTTTCGATGCAAGGCAGGTTGAAAGCCTTGGTTGCCTGGCGAATCAGGCCGAACTGCGGGATGAGATCTTCCGGTGGTGCCGAGCGGTTTGCTTTGTACTCCGGATAGATTTCCTTGCGGAATGTATGCGACGAATAGTCGAAGATCACGGCAAAGTGTGTGGGCGTATCGCGGACGGACGTGTCGCGCGCTTCCCGCAGCAGCTTCCACAGCATGTTACAGAAACCCGACACAGCGCCGACCGGCAAACCGTCGGATTTGCGAGTCAGAGGAGGTAATGCGTGATAGGCTCTGAAGATATAACCGGAACCGTCGACGAGGAAGAGATGATCACCTTTTTTCATGGCGCCTACGATTAAATGATGATCGGGGAAAAGGGAATGCGGTGTCTTTCGGTTTCGCGGAAACTACCCTTGGAAACATAATCATCCTGACATTTGCGCATCACACCTTTGTTACAAATATGTAATCTCTTGTGCCCTTGAATTGCCACGGTTTGCCCCCCAAATCCATACTTGTCGACGTTAGATCGATGTCCGGTTTATAAGGCTCGTCCCCCGCCTAACGCCGGACTTGCGGCCAGCCTCATCCCCCTCTCCAGGGTTGACCGCAAAGTGAGTGTAGTGATCTGGTCGCCTGTGGTCCCCCCGCCACGGCGGCCATTTCTTTTGGGCGATGGGACGCAGCAATTTTATGTGCCGCCGCGTCCAAAATGCGCTAAGAAGAACTCCCTTCACCAATTCCAGCCTTTCAGGAAATAGCATGTCAGCTCTCGAACCTGTGTTGAATACGCTCGATAATAATTTGGATAAAAGCCTGGAGCGGCTTTTCGATCTCCTGAAAATCAAGTCCATCTCGACCGATCCCGCCTTTAAATCCGAGTGCCGCAAGGCTGCCGAATGGCTGGTTGCCGATCTGAAATCGATAGGCTTTGAAGCCAGCGTCCGCGACACGCCGGGCCATCCCATGGTCGTTGGCCATCATGAAGGCCCAGGCGCCGATGCGCCGCATGTCTTGTTCTATGGCCACTACGATGTGCAGCCGGTGGATCCACTCAATCTGTGGGATCACGATCCTTTCGAACCGGCGATCAAGGATGTCGGTAATGGCCGCAAGATCCTGACGGGTCGCGGCACATCCGATGACAAGGGTCAGCTGATGACGTTCGTCGAAGCTTGCCGCGCCTATAAGGAAGTGCACGGCAAGTTGCCGGTCAAGATCTCCATTCTTTTTGAGGGCGAAGAGGAATCAGGCTCGCCATCGCTGAAGCCGTTTCTCGACGCTCACCGGGATGAACTGAAGGCGGATTTTGCTCTCGTCTGCGATACGGGCATGTGGGACGGAGATACCCCGGCGATCTCGGTTGGTCTGCGTGGTCTTGTCGGCGAAGAAGTCGTCATCAAGGCTGCTGATCGCGATCTCCATTCCGGCATGTTCGGCGGCGCTGCCGCCAACCCGATCCGTATCCTGGCCAAGATCCTAGCCGATATTCACGACGAGGATGGCGGGGTGACCATTCCTGGCTTCTATGACGGCGTTGAGGAAACGCCGACGCAGATCCTGCAGATGTGGAAAGGGCTCGATGCCACGCCGGA
This sequence comes from Candidatus Phyllobacterium onerii, assembly GCF_028331445.1. Classification (GTDB taxonomy): domain Bacteria; phylum Pseudomonadota; class Alphaproteobacteria; order Rhizobiales; family Rhizobiaceae; genus Phyllobacterium; species Phyllobacterium onerii. The sequence continues at coordinate 201,313 of NZ_JAQMHX010000004.1, forward strand.
GAATTTCCTGGGGCCAGTCGGCCTTTCGATACCGTCCGGAGAAAAGGGTCGTTCGCTTCTCGAACTGATCTGGGCGCGCCCGACAGCCGAATTTAACGGCATCACCGGCGGCTATACGGGGCAGGGTTTCAAGACGGTGATCGCGGCTGAAGCCTCTGCCAAAGTGTCGTTTCGGCTTGTGCACAAGCAGGATCCGGCGAAAATCCGCGAAGCTTTCCGTGCCTTCGTCCGCGAACGCGTTCCTGCCGATTGCTCGGTCGAGTTCCATGAACACGGTGCATCGCCCGCAATCCAGCTTTCCTACGAATCGCCGCTGCTTAGCAAGGCGAAGAATGCTTTGAGCGACGAGTGGCCAAAGCCTGCCGTGTTGATCGCCATGGGCGGATCGATTCCGATCGTCGGGGATTTCCAGCGTATGCTCGGCATGGAATCGCTGCTTGTCGGCTTCGGGCTGGAAGATGACCGCATCCACTCTCCGAATGAAAAATACGAGCTGACCTCGTTCCACAAGGGTCAGCGCTCCTGGGCGCGCATTCTCGACGCTTTGGCAATTCCAGGAAAAGTGTGAAGCGGTTTTACCAATCGGAAGTGCGTACGCAAAAATAGAAGTGACAGGAAACGACAATGACCATCCGCTTTCACCGCAATGATCTGCCCGACCTCAAGCATTATCAGGTCGACGCTGTCGCAATCGACACCGAAACGCTCGGGCTCAATCCGCATCGCGACCGGCTCTGTGTCGTGCAGATATCACCGGGCAATGGTTCGGCGGATGTGATCCAGATCGACAAGGGTCAGACGGCAGCGCCGAATCTCGTCAAATTGCTTGGCGATGACGCCATCACCAAGATTTTCCACTTCGGACGGTTTGATCTGGCGGTACTTTTCCACGCTTTTGGGGTCATGCCGAAGCCGGTGTTCTGCACGAAGATTGCCTCGCGTCTGGTGCGCACTTACACGGACCGCCATGGTCTGAAGGATCTCTGCAGCGAGCTTTTGGAAGTCAATCTCTCCAAGCAGCAGCAATCATCGGATTGGGGAGCCCCCGATCTGTCGCAGGCGCAGCTTGAATACGCCGCTTCAGATGTCCTTTATCTGCACCGTTTGCGCACGATCCTGCAGCAACGGCTCATTCGCGACGGGCGTTCGGAGGAAGCAGCAGCTTGCTTCGAGTTCCTGCCAACTCGCTCCAGGCTCGATTTGATGGGATGGGACGAGCAGGATATCTTCGCCCACAGCTAATTATTCAGCTGAGGCCAGCGCCCCCCGTGGAGACGGGGCGCGATCGATATGGGCCCATTGCGGCCGCTTGAACAGAAACCGGCCATAGCCATTCCACTGGATCAGCCAATAGAGAACGACCGGACCGATCACGCCGCAGATGACGGTCAGAAGCGAGATCGTGCCGATATCGGTGATAATGCCGGTCTTCAGGAGAACGGTACGGGCCAGCGCCATCGGCAGAAAGAAGGCGAGATAGACGACGATCGAATGCGCTCCAAGCCAGCGCAGCGGCTTCACGATGGCTTCCCACGACTGCGCCACATGGGCAATCAGCGCGGAAACGGACACGATCGCCAGCGCTCCGGCACCTCCGGCAGCGAGTGAGATCAGCGGCACGTTAGCCCATCCGCCAAGCCCGCCCGACGTATAGGCCTCCGCGGGTATCCATGCGGCGAAGGCCTCGGACGCGGGCGTGAACACCAGAAAACCATTGATCAATGCCCATCCGGCGATGATGAGGAGGGCCGTAACGGGCCGCTGCCGCAGCCATTCGGCCAGGCGGAATATCGCCGGTGCAAATGCATAGCCAGCGAAGAAATAAACGAAACGGCTGCAGAATTCATCGATCACCAGCCAGCCTGTATGGATCGGCAATGTTTCGAGCACGGCAGCGATCAGCAGGATCAGCCAGACATTGACGCCTTTGACGAGGCGCGTAACGACAAAGAAAACCGGCAGGAGATAGATGAACCACAGCGTGCCGAACGGCTGGATGAAAGCCAGCAGATAGGCGGATAACGCTCCCCCTGTGCCGCTCTCCGCCACAATGCCTGGCGCCTTGAACAGGAACTGGATGGTCAGCCAAAGCACGTAGAAATAGGCGAAGTGCACGATTTTGCGATCGGTATAGCGCAGCCACGAGCGGTCGATCACAAGGCTGAGAAACAAACCGGAGATCATGAAGAAGTCGGGCATGCGGAAAGGTTGGGCAAAAGCAACGACAGGATGCATCCAGCCGCGCGCACCGGCTTCGTTCTCGACGCCGAGCACCGAATGCATCATCACGACAAAGATGATGCAGATACCCTTGGCGATATCGACCCAATCGACGCGTGCTTTTTCACCCGTGCTCATAACTTTGTGCCCCAGAACCCATTCCCCTTTGATACGCGAAAATTGAGAAGGGAAAGTAAAATTCGGGTGATAACGCGTCGAAATCGAAGAAACAAAAAAGCCGGGCAGAAGCCCGGCGAATTGTGAACGCTAAAGCGTCCAGAGGGGAACACGCAACGAGTGAAAAATGGGAGGAGAACCACTCGTTACGCAAGGATTAAAGTAGAACCACCCGGGCAAGTTTTCAAGGGCCGCAAAATAATATTTTACGCGCGCGATGATTTTAGGTCGTGAACCCATAAATCTGGCCGAAATGGTAGAAGGCCATTTGTTCGGATACAACGAGCAAAGGCGATGGCAATGTTTATCCATTGTCGAGCCTTTGCGTCAAAGTAGCCGGGCAAATGGACCCTATCCTCCGGACGCCGAAACGGCTGCAAGCTGCAGTGTCGAACCGTTTGGCCGGGGGAAAGACCCCGCCCTTCCCAGTTCTCCTCGCATCTTCTTGCCGTTTCAGGCGCCATTTCGATCAGATTTATGAGTTTACGACCTACCTGAAACCCGCGATATTATTGTGTTTATTGGCTGGGAACGGAGAATTCCTGCAGGTCCTTGCAGACGCCGTGTCCGCGCAGCTGACAGCCGCCGAGGCGATACTGCGCTTCCGCGTCAGGGTTTGGATTGAGCCTCTGGAACGCGCCACCGCCACAACCGCTCAAAATCACCACCAAACCTGCAAAAACGACAAAACGCATAATGTACTCCGTGAGATTGCTCGGTCGACCCTAGCGCCGGTTGGCCGGTTTCTCAATCGCGATAGTCCTCGATCCAAATCGCGGATCGGGTCTTAACCGCACCTTAAATCGCCGCATTTACCCTGCAACGGGGCGCTTGCAATTATTCGGGCTCATCGGGGCGGGACTTCTCATCAATGGCATCACGCGACAAGGGCAGACAGCGCATTGAGCCCGGGTTCGGTACGGACCGCCGCTCGGGCGATGATTTGCGCGCAGATCCGGAGGACAGGCCTGTGGCAAAACGCAAGACGGCACGCAAACCGGCCAAATCGCAACGTGGCAGATCGCGCCGCGCCCGCAGCAGCGGCGGTTTTCTTGGTGCGCTGCGCCGTCTGGTCTATTGGTCGTTCGTTCTGTGCATCTGGGGCGGGATAGCCTTGGCGGGCACTGTCATTTACTTCGCCGCAAAAATGCCGCAGACGACCACATGGGCCATTCCCGATCGTCCGCCCAACGTCAAGATCGTTTCGGTCGAGGGTGACCTGATCGCCAATCGAGGCGCCTCGGGCGGCGAGGCGATCAGCCTGCATGACATGTCGCCCTATCTGCCGGAAGCTGTCGTCGCCATCGAGGATCGCCGGTTCTATGCGCATTTTGGCGTTGATCCGATCGGCTTCACGCGTGCGATGGTTGCCAATGTCATGTCCGGGCGGCTTGTTCAGGGCGGCTCGACCATTACCCAGCAGCTGGCCAAGAACCTTTTCCTGACGCCGGACCGCACCATCGAACGCAAGGTGCAGGAAGTCATGCTCGCCCTCTGGCTCGAGCAAAAATATACCAAGGATCAGATTCTAGAAATGTATCTGAACCGGGTCTATCTCGGTTCCGGTTCCTATGGCGTTGCCGCAGCCTCCCGACGTTATTTCAACAAATCGGCCAAGGAAGTGACCCTGCCGGAAGCCGCATTGATTGCCGGGCTGTTGAAGGCACCATCGCGCCTGTCGCCTGCGCGTGATCCGAAAGCCGCGCGTGAACGGTCGCAGCTCGTGCTCGCGGCCATGCGCGAACAGGGCATGATCGGCGACAAGGAACTCAACTTCGCCATGAAACAGCCGGCAACCCGCGCCGCCTCCTATTGGAGCGGTTCGGAGCAATATGTCGCCGATCGTGTCATGGAAGACTTGCCGGATCTGATCGGCGATGTGCGTAGCGATGTGATCGTCGACACCACTGTCGATCTCGGGCTGCAAAAGCTCGGCGAGGCGTCGATCCGCGATCTGATCAGCAAGAATGGTGAGAAACTCAATGTCTCGCAGGGCGCGCTGGTTTCGGTGGATGGCACCGGCGCGGTGAGGGCGCTGGTCGGCGGCTACGATTATGCCAACAGCCAGTTCGATCGTGCGAGCGAGGCCAAGCGTCAGCCGGGCTCTGCATTCAAGCCGTTTGTCTATCTATCCGCGCTTGAGCAAGGGTTCACACCTGAATCCGTTCGCAACGACGCGCCAATCCGTATCGGCAACTGGACGCCGGGTAATTTCAACGGCAAATATTTCGGCAAGGTCACCTTGGCTGAAGCATTGGCGCGCTCGCTGAATTCGGTTTCGGCGCAGCTCGTGATGGAAGTCGGCGCGACGACAGTCGTGTCGACAGCCCATCGCCTCGGCATCGAGTCGAACCTCACGGCAAACGCTTCACTGGCACTTGGAACATCGGAAGTCACGCTTCTCGAACTGACCGACTCTTTCGTGCCATTTGCCAATGGCGGCTACAGGGCGCCGCCCTATATCATCCGCCGCGTGACGACCAATGAAGGCAAGGTTCTCTACCAGCACAAAAACACCGCTACAGACCGTGTCATCGATCCGCGCAATGTCGGCATGATGAATGCCATGCTGCGCCAGACAGTCGATACGGGTACGGCGACGAAAGCCAAATTCGGCTGGCCGGCAGCGGGCAAGACCGGGACCAGCCAGAACTTCCGCGATGCCTGGTTCATCGGCTACACATCGAACCTGACGACCGGCGTCTGGTTCGGCAATGATGATGGCAAGCCGACGAAGAAGATCACCGGCGGCTCGCTGCCAGCCATCGCATGGAAAGACTTCATGGTTGCTGCACACAAGGGCGTGCCGGTGGCGCAGTTGCCGGGTGATTATCAGCTGCATCAGCAAGTCAATGACGGCAACGATATCTTGCCCTCTTCGGGGGTTGATCCGACCGTACCAGCAGCCGAGGGCGTGCCTTCCGCGCAACTCGATCCCGTCGGTCCGGTTCCTCCTGCGGATCTCGGTGATCAAACCGGATCAACCCGCCCTGTGCCTCCCGGAGAGGTTGGCCACAAGGGCCGCAAGACGACGCTGTTCGATCTGATCATGGGCAATTGAGCATCGTTCTTATCTCCCCCCCTGTGGGGGAGAAAGCGATTTCAGCATCTTAGCCTCTTTGCTAAGTGCTAGAAATCGCAAGAGAGGGGATTTTATATATTGCGCTCCAAATCCCCTCACTTGGATTTTCTAAGGATTTAGCGAAGGGGCTAAATCCGAGAAAATCCTTTCTCTCCCACAAGGGGAGAAATAACTCCCGCTAACTCGTCAAAGTCCGCTTCACCGCGACCCGCCATCCTGCAATCTTGGCCTTTCGCGTCTTGTCGTCCATCTTCGGCACAAACCGAGTGTCGCGTTCCCAGGTCTTGGCGAAATCGCGCTTGCCCGGCCAGATGCCCGCCTTCGAGCCCGCCAGCCATGCGGCTCCGAGTGCCGTCGTTTCGAGAATCGTCGGCCGATCCACCGGCGCATCGAGAATGTCTGCGAGACGTTGCATCGTCCAGTCGGAAGCGACCATGCCGCCATCGACACGCAGAACGGTCTTGGTTCCGGACGACTTCCAGTCCTTGCGCATCGCATCGAGCAGATCTCGCGTCTGATAGGCAACCGATTCCAGAGCGGCGCGGGCAAATTCGGCCGGACCGGTGTTGCGGGTAAGGCCGTAGATGGCGCCGCGCGCCTCGGCATCCCAATGCGGCGCGCCAAGGCCGACGAAGGCCGGAACAAGATAGACGTTCTGGCTCGGATCGGCCTGGTCGGCGAGTTTGCCGGTTTCAGGCGCCGAGCCGATGATCTTCAACCCGTCCCGCAGCCATTGCACGGCGGCGCCGGCAATAAAGATCGAGCCTTCCAGGGCATAGGTCGTCTTGCCATTGAGACGGTAGGCAATTGTCGTCAGCAGCCGGTTCTTCGACAGCACCATGTCGCTGCCTGTGTTGAGAACGGCAAAACATCCGGTTCCATAGGTGGATTTGAACATGCCCGGCTCGAAACAGGCTTGCCCGATAGTCGCCGCGTGTTGGTCGCCCGCAACACCGAGAATGGGAATGGAAGCGCCAAAAATGTCAGCTTCGGCGGCGCCGTAATTTGCCGCGCAGTCCTTTACCTCCGGCAGCATGGCGCGAGGAATGCGGAGGATGTCGAGGAGTTCATCGTCCCATTCATTCGTCGCTATGTTGAAGATCAACGTTCGCGAAGCATTTGTAGCGTCGGTCGCATGCACCTTGCCGCCGGTCAACCGCCAAATGAGGAAACTGTCGACCGTGCCGAAGAGTAGTTCGCCGTTTGCAGCGCGTTTGCGTGCGCCGGGGACCTTGTCGAGTATCCAAGAGAGCTTGGTGCCGGAAAAATACGGATCGAGCAGCAGGCCTGTCTTCTTCGTGAACGTCTTTTCCAGGCCCTGCTTTTTCAGCTTCTGGCAGAGCGGCGCCGTTCGCCTGTCTTGCCAGACGATGGCATTGTGAATTGGTTTGCCGGTCTCCTTGTCCCAGACGATGACCGTCTCGCGCTGATTGGTTATGCCGATAGCCGCAACGTCGCCGGCCTCTATCTTGGCGTTCTCGATCGCCACTTCGCACGTTTTGAGTACCGATCGCCAGATTTCTTCCGGATCATGCTCCACCCAGCCAGATTGCGGATAGATCTGCGTGAATTCCTGCTGGCTCTTGCCCACAACCTTGCGGTTCTTGTCGAAAACAATAGCGCGGCTCGACGTCGTTCCCTGGTCGATGGCCAGAATATATCCGTTCATGCTTCCCCCCTAGAGCAAATTTTGCCTGAATAGAGCCAGTTCTGTTTCTCGGATGGCGAGACAATCCACACGGAAGGTGGCGAGGCCGATGTCTTTCCATCGTCCGACGCCGCCTGACAAAGTGGTTGGCCGCCAGCCGGAAACCCGAAGGGCCGGGTGAATTCGGGGCCAAATCCATCGGGCTTTAGCATCGTCCGATGGAAAGGCATCGGCCTCGCCAAACCCCTTGACCTTGTCCACGAATTCCCTCCGGCAGAACGACTCTATTTGGACAAAACTTGCTCTAGTTTGCGCGCCACGATATTGGCTTCGCCCGGGCGGATCAATCGTTGCGACATGATATGCCTCGAATTTTGCAGTGCGATAAGCTATTGCTGGTGCAACGGAGTATTCCCATGACCAATGAAGAACCACGCAAGGTACTTGTCCTGACGGGCGCGAGCCGCGGTATCGGCCACGCCACTGTCAAACGCTTCTCGCGCGCCGGTTGGCGCGTCATCACCTGTTCCCGCCAAAGCTTCGACGATAATTGCCCTTGGCCGGCTGGTCCAGACGATCACATAAAAGTCGATCTCGCAGACCCCGCCGATGTCGACCATGCGGTGTCCGAAATCAGGCAGAGGCTCGCGGTGGAGGGCGGCAAGCTCAATGCGCTGGTCAACAATGCCGGTATTTCACCGAAGAACAGTTCGGGGGCCCGTCTCGATTCCATCGAGACCCCCATGCAGACATGGATGAGCGTATTCCAGGTGAACTTCTTCGCGCCCATCATGCTGGCGCGTGGCCTGTTTGCCGAACTTGAGGCGGCGCAGGGATCTGTGGTGAACGTGACATCGATTGCCGGCAGCCGCGTCCATCCTTTTGCAGGAACCGCCTATGCTACGTCCAAGGCGGCGCTGGCGTCTCTTACACGCGAAATGGCGTCGGACTTCGGGCCGCATGGCATTCGCGTCAATGCAATTGCACCGGGCGAAATCGACACGGCGATTTTGTCTCCCGGCACCGACAAAATGATTGAGCATCTGCCACTACGGCGGCTCGGAAAGACGGCTGAGGTGGCCGAAACGATTTACTTCCTTTGCACCGAATCGTCATCCTATGTGACGGGTTCCGAGATCCATATCAACGGCGGCCAGCACGTTTAGAGCGCGGAGGCTTACCCTCCCCCTTGTGGGGAGGGACGGAGCGGAGCGACGGGGAGGGGTCTTTCTTAGCGTCGCAAAATACCCCTCCCTGCTGCTGCGCAGCCTCCCTCCCCACAAGGGGAGGGTTATTGGGCGGTGGCATCTGACAACGCGTTACTGCGAGTCAATTGTGTCCTGACCTCACAAAAAAGCCACGGTATCGCCACGAAATTCGGGATAAGTTTTGGCGAATTTGGCGCAAGAATAGCTCGTTTTCACTCAAAAACGGAGTGAACGCGCACAAAGATTCGCCGGCTCTATTCCAAGGCTCTAAGGAATAAGTTCTCAGCTGAGAACTTATTCCTTTCATGAGTAGCGTCAAACGTAGCGATTAACGACGTTTTCCAGATATTCCTGGCGTCCGGAGCGCGGCTGCGGCTGCAGGTTTCTGTCATTGACTTGCTTTGCGATCTCTTCAAGCGAGACCTTTCCAGAGAGCAGGGCCTGCGCCTCTGGTTTCGACCAGCCAGCATAGCGATCATCGACAAACCCGGTCAAAACCTTGTCCTCGACCATCTTCGCCGCTGCCTTGAGGCCTCGCGCGCAAGTGTCCATGCCGCCGATATGCGCGATCAGCAAATCCTGCGGATCAAGCGACTGGCGGCGCAACTTGGCGTCGAAATTCGTGCCGCCGGACGTAAAGCCGCCGGCCTTGAGAATCTCGTAGTAGGCGACCGCAACTTCTGGCACGTTGTTCGGGAACTGATCCGTATCCCAGCCCGACTGGTAATCATTGCGGTTCATGTCTATCGAACCGAAGATGCCAAGCGCCGCTGCAGTGGCGATTTCATGCTCGAACGAATGCCCGGCGAGAATGGCGTGGCCCTGTTCCAGATTGACCTTGACCTCTTTCTCAAGGCCGAAGCGCTTGAGGAAACCATAGACCGTCGCGGCATCGTAGTCATACTGATGCTTGGTTGGCTCCTGTGGCTTCGGTTCGATCAGGATCGCGCCCTTGAAACCGATCTTGTGCTTGTAGTCGACAACGAGGCTCAAAAACCGGCCCATCTGGTCGAGTTCGCGCTTCATATCGGTGTTGAGCAGCGTTTCGTAGCCTTCGCGTCCGCCCCAAAGAACGTAGTTCTCGCCCTTCAGCTTTTGCGTCACATCGATACAGGTTTTCACCGTCGCGGCGGCATAGGCAAAGACATCCGGGTCAGGATTGGTCGCGGCGCCCGACATGTAGCGGCGGTTGGAAAAGAGGTTGGCAGTGCCCCACAGAAGCTTGGTCCCGGTCTTTTCCATTTTCGCTGCAAAATAATCAGCGATTTCATGCAGGCGTTTGTCGCTTTCCGCGATGCTGTCGCCTTCTGGGCGCACGTCGGCATCGTGGAAACAGAAGTAGGGTGCGCCGAGGATCGAGAACATTTCGAACGCCACGTCGGCCTTGAGCTTGGCTCCATCCATCGTATCGTTGAACCAGGGACGCTCGAAGGTCTGTCCGCCGAACGGATCGCCGCCCGGCCAGACAAACGAATGCCAATAGGCAACGGCAAATCGCAAATGGTCCTCAAGCCGCTTACCAAGAACGATTTCGTCGGGGTTGTAAAAGCGATAGGCGAGCGGATTGGTGCTGTCCGGCCCTTCGTACTTGACTGGTTTTACGTCGCCGAAAAATCCGCTGCTCATGATTGAACTCCTTTTAATGCTGGGTAGAGATTGTGGTAGCGATTGTACGCCGCGTCGAAATTGCCGGTGAGCCTGGCTTCCGGTTCGATCGTGTAGTCGGTTGCTGGCGCGGCGCAAATCGCCCGTGGATCGGCTTTTTCAGCAGCGATCAATCCGAGGCGCGCTGCACCAAAAGCCGCACCGAAATCGCCGTCCGCTGGTACATCGACGGGGATATTCAGCGCAGTTGCGATGGCTTTAAGCCAATAGGTCGAACGCGATCCGCCGCCGACCGCAGTGACACGATCGAGTTTGGTGCCCGCCGCCGCAAGTGCGTTGAGGCAATCGCGAAATGCGAAAGCTACGCCTTCCAAGACCGCTTGTGTCAGGACTTTGCGGTCGCTGCCATGCTCGAGCCCTTGAAACGAACCCCGAATTGCCGAATCGTTGAGCGGCGTACGTTCACCGGAAAGATACGGCAGGAAAGTCACGCCCGACGGTGCGCGTAGTTCATCGCCCAGTTCTCCGGTAAGTTCGGCAGGTTTGCGCGATGTAATGCCAGCGTACCAATTCAGTGCATCGGTTGCCGACAGGATAACACCCATTTGATGCCAGGTATCGGGCAAAGCATGGCAGAATGTGTGAACCGCGCTCTCGGGATTTGGCAGATAGGAGCCATTGGCAGCAAAGAGCACGCCGGATGTTCCGAGCGAGACGAAGGCATGGCCTTCGCCGACCGTCCCCATGCCGCAGGCCGAAGCGGCATTGTCGCCCGCTCCGCCCGCAACAACAACGCTGCTACCCATGCCCCACCGTGAAGCGATATCCGCCTTGAGGCTGCCGGTGACTTCGGTCCCTTCGACCAGCGAAGGCATGTGGCTGACATCGAGACCGGTTGCGGCGAGAAGCTCCGGTGACCACGCGCGCTTGCCGACATCGAGCCATGACGTCCCCGCAGCATCCGACATTTCCGACACGTGTTCCCCGGTGAGCCACAACCGCAAATAATCTTTTGGCAACAGCACGCGGCGCAGCTTGGCAAACGTCTCCGGCTCGTTGTTCCTGACCCAAACGACCTTCGGTGCGGTAAAACCTGGAAAAACAATGTTGCCGCTCAGCGCCCTAAACTGCGGATTGCTGTCGAGTACGGCAGCCTCCTTGTGGCTGCGGGTATCGTTCCACAGGATGCAGGGACGAAGTACCTGATCATTGCTGTCGAGTAGCGTCGCGCCATGCATCTGGCCGGATAGGCCGATGCCTTTGACTGCAGCAAGCTCTTTGGCATGCGTGGTTTTGAGCGCCTGAATTGCGTCTTCGGTGGCCTTGATCCAATGCGATGGATCCTGCTCCGACCAGCCGGAATGTGGTCGTGAAATATCGAGCGTCCCGGTTCCGGAGCCGATGACCGATTGGTCTTCGTCGATCAACAGCGCCTTGACGCCGGACGTGCCCAAATCGAGGCCAAGATACATGGATTCTCCTCCTGAATTCTGTTCAAATCGCCCGCTTAAGAGGCGTATCACCTGCATCGCCGGGGGCAAAAACCTGTGTATCGAGGTGAAGCAAGGAAGTCATCATGCAGCCTTGCAGGATGAGCGGATGTTCATCCGGATAGCAACGTATACTCAACTCCTGCGCTGCTCCCCAGCCGGAGGTACCGGAAACGATATCACGCAAGTCAGCTTCGATGAGGTCGAAAACAGCTGCGCCTGATCCAACCAATGCGATCGGAATGGGGTCGATCAGGGAATACAGGCTCCGCAAACCGGAACCTATTGCCTGACCTGCCTTGCGGAAAGCAGCACGTTCTTCGCCGTCGCGGGTGCGTGCCCGGTTGGCAATCTCATTATAGGTTGCAGCATCCACATCCTGTGCCGGCTGGTCTTTCTCGTCCTGACCGGATGTCCTCCTCAAAATGGCATAGTCACTGGCATAGGCTTCGATACAGCCATGACGTCCGCAACGGCAAAGTGCACCATTTGGTACATGCAACATGTGACCGAACTCCGCGGCGGAGGAGTGGGCACCGAGAAAAGGCTTGCCTTTAAGATAGAGGCCCATGCCGATCCCGTGGGAGAGGAGGATTGCCGCAAAGTCCTCGGCATAATAATCCGGGTCGATCCAGCGCAGCGCCTCTGCGATCATATTGCAATCATTGGCGACAGCGACTGCAACACCATACCGCTTGGAGAGGGCATCTCCAAAAGAGATATTGCTATCCGGAGTGATCGGCGACCATAGCATGGTTGCTCTTGCCGCGTCGGTCACGCCCTGCACGCCCATCGAAATATGCATGAGCCGGCCTGCGTTGGGCGGCCGGCTTTCGAGCAGATTGTCAAGCATCAAACATATGGAATGGATCAGATCATCCGACTTTGCATCGAGTGTTGAAACGCGGTGGAATTCCTCGGCGATCATCTGACCTTTGTAATCGAACAGAACGGCATGGACGAGATTGAGCGCGAGTTCAACGGTTGCAACCGTCGCTACAGCCGGGTTCAGCGTGAGTGCTACCTGAGGGCGTCCACGCCGATTGGCGATGATATCGCCGTCGCGGCTCTCGGCAATAATTCCCTCCGAAATAAGCGCGGTCGTGATGGCTGAGACGGTAGACGGACTGAGGCCGGTCTGCGCTACAATGTCTGTGCGAGAAAGCAGTCCGTGACGCCGCAACGTAGCGAGCACAAGCCGTCGGTTCTGCCGCCTGACGTCGTCAGGACGCGCAATCTCATCTAGGAACAAACGATTTCCTCCCAAAAACCTGATTCCAGTGCACCACAATACCCCATGCGGCGCGGTGTGCCATGCTACGAAAATCTAAGTTGACACGTAAATGCTTTTAAGTCACTATTTTTTTCGAGCCTCGAATTAAAGAGGTTTAGATGCTGGCCGGAGGTCGAGTGCCTGCATCCATTCAGTCAACGTGCTAATGCACCGGGAGGGTTACCATGAAGAAATATGCAACCGCATTGGCGGGGGCTGCTGTCCTTGCTGTATCATTTGCCGGCCCCGTTCTGGCGAAGGACAAGATCGTCGGTGTATCGTGGTCGAATTTCCAGGAAGAGCGCTGGAAGACGGACGAAGCTGCGATCAAGAAAGCGCTCGAAGCCAACGGCGACAAGTACATCTCGGCAGATGCGCAGTCCTCTGCTTCCAAGCAGTTGACCGATGTTGAAAGCCTGATTTCGCAAGGCGCCAATGCCCTCATCATTTTGGCGCAGGATTCGAGCGCCATCGGACCTGCTGTCGAGAAGGCCGTTGCTGAAGGCATTCCGGTTGTAGGCTATGACCGCCTGATCGAAAACAAGGATGCGTTCTACATCACATTCGACAACAAGGAAGTCGGCCGCATGCAGGCGCGTGGCGTATTTGCTGTCAAGCCTGAAGGCAACTACGTGTTCATCAAGGGCAGCTCCGCCGATCCGAACGCAGATTTCCTTTTCTCCGGCGCCCAGGAAGTGCTGAAAGAGGCCATCGACTCCGGCAAGATCAAGAACGTCGGTGAAGCCTATACGGATGGCTGGCTTCCCGCCAACGCCCAGAAGAATATGGAACAATTCCTGACTGCAAATGACAACAAGGTCGATGCCGTCGTTGCTGCGAACGATGGAACAGCCGGCGGTGCTATCGCAGCGCTGCAGGCTCAGGGCCTTGCCGGCACTGTTCCTGTTTCCGGTCAGGATGCCGATTTCGCAGCACTTAACCGCGTAGCACTCGGCACGCAGACCGTGACGATCTGGAAGGATTCCCGCGAACTTGGCAAGCAAGCCGCAGGTATCGCCTCGGCCCTAGCAGATGGCAAGAAAATGGAAGAAATCCCGAACGTTCAGAAGTTTGCTGGCGGCGTTAATAAAGTTGAGGTCAACGCTGTCTTCCTCACTCCGGTTCCGGTCACCAAGGATAATCTCGATGTCGTCATCGATGCTGGCTGGGTGAAGAAGGACGTGGTCTGTCAGGGTGTCAAGGCAGGTTCAGTAGCAGCCTGCAAGTAACATCGTTAAATCTGTTAAAATCGAACGCCGCTGGTCCACTGGATCGGCGGCGTTTTAAGAAGACAATAAAACTGGGAGAGTACAATGAGTGATCCGGCCATCAGCCTCGATCGGGCCCGTTCGTCGGAGCTCGGCATTGTCGCCAGATTCTTCAAGGCGACTGAGCTTGACACCCGACTTCTCGGTATGATCGGAGCGCTGGTCATTATCTGGCTTGCCTTCCAGTTTCTCTCGGGCGGTCAGTTTCTGACGCCACGCAACCTTTGGAACCTGTCTGTTCAGACATCGTCGGTTGCTGTCATGGCGACCGGGATGGTGCTGATCATCGTTACCCGTAACATCGATTTGTCGGTTGGCTCGATTCTCGGCTTTGTCGGTATGATCATGGGTGTGACGCAGGCCGAGTTCCTGCCAAGGCTTATTGGTTTCGAGCATCCGGCGACATGGATCATTGCGCTTGGTGTTGGCGTCATCACCGGCGCGCTCATCGGTGGATTTCAGGGCTTTATCATTGCATTCCTGGGCGTGCCTGCTTTCATCGTTACGCTTGGTGGTCTTCTCGTATGGCGTGGCGCTGCCTGGTGGGTTACCTCGGGCCGCACGGTTGCGCCAATGGACTCGACGTTCCGTCTTATGGGCGGAGGCCCCGAGGGTTCAATCGGTGCATTCTGGAGCTGGGTCGTTGGCGTCGTCGCCTGTGTCGCCATCGTCGGGATGATCATTAACAGTAGGCGCCAGCGTAAACGTTTCAACTTTCCCCGTCGTCCTATATGGGCTGAAGCCTTCATGGCTGCCGTGGGGTGCGTTCTTGTGCTCGGCGCAGTCGCCATTGCCAACGCATACTACTGGCCGATCGGCATCGTCCGTAAATATGCCGAAGCCAACAACATCACAATTCCCGATGGCGGGCTGTTCATCTCACACGGCATTGCAATTCCGGTGCTGATCGCCGTTGCCGCCGGTCTCATCATGACGTTCCTGTCGACGCGCACCCGATTCGGCCGTTATGTCTTCGCCATGGGTGGCAATCCGGAAGCGGCAGACCTTGCCGGTATCAATACGCGCTGGGTGACGATGAAGATTTTCATCATTATGGGGGTTCTCTGCGCCATTGCGGGTGCCATTTCCACCGCTCGCCTCAATGCGGCAACCAATGCACAAGGCACCCTCGATGAGCTCCTGACCATCGCCGCAGCTGTTATTGGCGGAACGTCCTTGGCTGGCGGTGTCGGCACCATTGCCGGTGCCATGATCGGAGCGGTGCTGATGCAATCACTAAGCTCAGGCATGGTTCTGCTCGGTCTCGATACGCCACTGCAGAATATCGTTGTCGGTCTGGTTCTTGTCGTGGCCGTCTGGCTGGACACGATCTATCGCCGCCGTACAGCTTGAGGGAGGAACAATCATGACAAACACACAAACGCCTCTCATCGATATGGAAGACATCTCGATTGCCTTTGGTGGCATCCGTGCAGTGGATGGAGCTTCGATCGATCTCTTTCCGGGTGAAGTTGTTGCGCTACTCGGTCACAACGGTGCCGGAAAATCGACCCTGATCAAGATACTGTCGGGCGCCTACAAGCGCGACAATGGTACGATCAAGGTCAACGGGGAAGAAGCGGCAATCAACAATCCGCGTGATGCCAAGGCCTATGGTATCGAGACGATCTATCAAACCCTGGCACTGGCGGACAATGTGGACACCGCCGCCAATCTCTATCTCGGCCGTGAATTGATGACGCCTTGGGGCACTCTCGATGACGTCGCGATGGAGCACAGCGCCCGCGAAGTCATGGGTAGACTCAATCCACGATTCCAGCGTTTCAAGGACCCGGTCAAGGCACTTTCTGGTGGTCAGCGGCAATCCGTGGCAATCGCACGCGCGATCTTGTTCAACGCCCGGATACTGATCATGGACGAGCCGACTGCGGCGCTGGGACCGCAGGAAACCGCACAGGTCGGCGAACTGATCAAGCAATTGAAGAGTGAAGGCATCGGTATCTTTCTCATCAGCCATGATATCCATGACGTCTTCCACCTCGCCGATCGGGTGGCGGTAATGAAAAACGGTCAGGTGGTTGGCACCGCCAAGGTTGGCGATGTCAACGAGGACGAAGTGCTCGGCATGATCATCCTCGGCAAATGCCCGCCCGGTGCGATACCGGGACCTGGCGCGGTGAACTAGACCAATAAAAAAGGCCGCTCAAAGCGGCCTTTTCAATCATCAAACTGAAAATTCAGATCGACTCGACTTGCTGAACTTCCGGAACGAAATGCTTCAACAGGTTCTGAATGCCGTGCTTCAGCGTCGCGGTGGACGATGGGCAGCCCGAGCAAGCGCCCTTCATGTGCAGGAACACGGTACCGTTTTCATAACCGCGGAATGTGATATCGCCGCCATCCTGGGCTACGGCCGGGCGGACACGCGTTTCAAGCAACTCCTTGATCGTATCGACGATCTCCGTATCGGCGCTGTCGAAGAATTCACCATCGGTTTCCCGCTGGGCGGTGTCAGCGATTTGGCTGACATTGGCCATGACCGGTGCGCCGGACATGAAATGCTCCATGATCGCGCCTAGAATGGCAGGCTTCAGGTGTTGCCATTCCGGGCCTTCGCTCTTGGTGACGGTGACAAAATCATAGCCGAAAAATACGCCGGTGACGCCCGGGACGCCAAAAATTTTGCCAGCAAGCTGTGAAGATTCGCCAGCACTTGCTGCGTCGCGGAAATCGGCGGTTCCTTCTTCAAGCACCACCTTTCCAGGCAGGAACTTCAAGGTCGCTGGATTGGGCGTTGCTTCGGTCTGGATGAACATGACGGATCTCGCGTATCTAGTTTAGAACTATTCAAATAGGCATATAGGCCTTTAAACCATTCTCTTCAAGTCAGGATTATATCACGTTTGGTCGACGTAATCAGGTAATCGCGTCGATATCCTCATCCGATAGATTATAGGGTACGACCGTGACCGGAATGGAAAAGGATTCTCGCCCTGCCAGCGATTGAACGAGCGGGCCAGGCCCGTCCTTGCCGGAGCCAGCCGCCAGGACGAGGATGGCGATATCCTGATCTTCTTCGATAAGCTTCCGAATCTCTTCGGATGTAATGCCTTCGCGAACAGCAAGTTCCGACTCGATCCCTATCGTTTCCCGGACGCTGGCGGCAAACTTGCTGAGCGTCGAATTGGCCCGCTCCTGGGCTTCCGCGCGCATGATCTGTTCAACACCAAGAAACTGCTGAAAGTCTGCTGAATCGATAACGAACAGCAGCAAGAGCACGCCGCCGGTCGTCTTGGCCCGGCGCGAGGCATAGGCAACGGCCCGCTCACATTCTGGTGTTTCGTCAATGACGGCCAGAAATTTGCGGCGGTGGCCGGCTTCGCGGCTAAGACGTCTTGATACCATGTGCGCAACCTGCCCTAAGCATTGATCGTTCGCAAGGCTTTCCCTGGCGCGGTCTAGTTCTGCAGAAATCCGACAATATCACGGACATTGCGCATCGTCTTCTCTGCAAGAACGCTCGCGCGCTCACCACCGTCTTTGAGGACGGCATCGACAAAGCCGGGGTCGGCAGAAATTCGCCGCATTTCCGCAGCGATCGGCGCCAGCTTTTCCACCGCGAGGTCAGCAAGGGCGGGCTTGAAGGTTGAGAATTGCTGTCCGCCGAAATCGCGGATCACAGTGGCCTTGTCGCTATTGACCAACGCGGCATAGATACCGACGAGATTGTCAGCTTCCGGCCGATCCTTCAATCCTTCAAGCTCCGATGGCAAGGGTTCCGAATCGGTCTTGGCCTTACGGATCTTTTTCGAGATCGTATCCACATCGTCGGTCAGGTTGATGCGCGAGAGATCCGACGGATCGGACTTTGACATCTTCTTGGTACCATCGCGCAAGCTCATGACACGTGCTGCGGGCCCGCCGATGACCGGTTCGGTCAACGGAAAGAAACTGGCAATCGTTTCATCCCCCGATTGCGTTTCAACACCAAGCCCAAGTTCAGCGATCCGGTCCGAAAAATCTGTGTTGAACTTCTGGGCGATGTCGCGCGTCAGCTCTAGATGCTGCTTCTGATCTTCACCAACAGGTACGTGGGTGGCACGGTAGACAAGGATGTCCGCCGCCATCAGATTCGGGTATGCGAACAGGCCAACGGACGCATTTTCACGGTCCTTACCTGCCTTGTCCTTGAACTGGGTCATGCGGTTGAGCCAACCCATCCGGGCAACGCAGTTGAAAACCCATGCCAGCTCGGCATGCTGGTGCACGCGGCTCTGGTTGAAAACGATGTTCTTTTTTGCATCGATGCCAGATGCGAGGAAGGCTGCGGTGACTTCACGCGTATTGCGCATGAGTTCAGCCGGGCCGCCCCAGACGGAGATGGGAGGGGTGATCGCGTGCTGGTCCACGACACAGTACATGCATTTGCTGCTTTCCTGCAAAGCAACCCAGCGACGGATCGCGCCGAGATAGTTGCCAAGATGCAGGTTGCCGGTAGGCTGGACACCGGAAAAGACGAGCGGTTCAAACGTGCTCATAAAATCGTCCTTGATCGTTCGGGGATCGGGCTTGCAGGCTCCGAAAGCAATGAAACCGAGCTTTTGGCAGAGGGAGACGCTCTATTCAAGCCCAATCGATACCAACCTTCATTTGAATTCCAGCAGATCCCATTTATTACCATAGAGGTCTTCGAACACTGCGACGCTGCCATAGGGCTCATGGCGAGGCTCTTCAAGAAAATGGACGCCCGCCTCCACCATCTTCGCGTGGTCAACGGGGAAATCGTCCGTGTGCAGAAACAATGCAACGCGGCCGCCGGTTTGATTGCCAATGCTGGCTTTCTGCGTGTCGTCATCCGCTTTTGCCAGCAATAGCCGGGCGCCATCACTCTCGGGCGCGACGACAACCCAACGTTTTGTTTCGGAGAGCGCCGTATCGTTGACAAGCGAAAAGCCGAGCACCTTCGTGTACCAGGCAATCGCCTCGTCATAATCGCGCACGACAAGTGTGACCATGCCGATGAACCGGCTCACGACACGTCCTCAGGCGCTTTTGTTCCCCGTTTCACATTCCGGCGGATCATGCCGAAGCTAGCGCCACCTGTCCCGAAAGCGAGCGCAAAGTAGAGGATCATCGACAACCCGACCAGCGACACGACTGCGATGGCTTGCGTATGCAGAGGCGCATGTGGTTCTAGCGCCGGGCCCATCCAGCGAATTGCATAGTACAGCGCAACGCCCATGAGACCGGCGGAAACAATCAGCCGTGGGATGCGGGTAAGCAAAGGAATGTCGCGCCCCCAATGTCCGCGCCAGACGAGGGTAACGAAAAGTAGGATTGCGTTCGTCCAGCCGGCGACGATCTCGGCCGTTGCGATGCCGGTCTCTGCCATGATCGGGAATAGCGTCAGCGCGAGACTGACGTTCACGATGACGGCGATGGCAGCAAAGATCATCGGTGTGCGGGTATCTTCGCGGGCGAAAAACCCCGGCAAGAAGGCTTTGATCAGGACGAATGCCGGGAGGCCGAGCCCGTAGATCGCCAGGATATTGCCGACCGTGTGCGTCGATGCGGTGGAGAAATTGCCGCGTTCGTACAGCATCCGAACGATCGGTTCGGACATTACCAACAGCGCCGCAGCAGCAGGAAGCGTAAGAAACAGTGTGAACTCGACCGAACGGTTCTGCAGGCTACCGGCTTCCTTAAGATTTCCAGAGCGCAGCGCACGTGCCAACTCCGGCAGGAGTACCGTCGCGACCGCTATGCCGACGACACCGAGCGGCAATTGATAGATGCGATCAGCATAGGCCAGAGACGAGATGGCGCCCGATTTTGCCGAAGCAATGTTCGTGTTGATCAACAGGTTGATTTGGGTGATGCCGCCAGTTACGGCGGCAGGGAAGGCGAGTATCAGCAGGCGTTTAACGTTGGCGGTTATATGGGGCAACCGGAATCCGATGGAAATGCCGGCATTGCGCACGGCAAACCAGACAATGGCCAGTTGAACCACGCCGGAGACCATGACACCCCAGGACAGTGCATAGCCCACGGCCCTGCCGTCTTGGCCCTTCCACCAGGCATAGCCGAGCACGCCGATGAGAATGACATTCAGGAAAACTGGAGCGATCGCCGCGGCGAAATAGCGATGCAGGGAATTCAGCATCCCGCTCATCATGGCGGCGAGCGACATGCAGGCGAGGTAGGGGAACATGATGATCGCCATCGATACGGTGTTGTCGAACTTCATCGGGTCAGCCACGAAGCCCGGAGCTATGACGAAGCGCACGATCAGTGGCATTGACAGTTCCATCAGGATCGTCAGGCCGAGAAGCACGGTGAAGAGGACACCGAATACCTCTTCGGAAAAACGGCGCGCTCCATCAAGCCCGTTGGCTTCGATTTCCTTGGCGAACAAGGGCACGAAAGCAGAGTTGAACGCGCCTTCCGCGAAGAGTCGCCGGAACGTGTTTGGGAAACGGAAGGCAGCATTGAAAGCATCGGCGACAGGACCCGTGCCCAAAGCAGAGGCCATCAGCATTTCGCGTGTGAAACCGAAGACGCGGCTCATCAACGTGCCAGACGCAACCGTCGCAAATTTCTTGACCAAACTCATTCTATTCAGCCGTCATGAGGATGTTTTGCCGTTGCGGCTGGGCGGTCGTGATGTCTCCTTCGCCAAAGAGAGCAAGCAGCTTCTTGCGGATACGATTCTGGCGTGTCGTATTGGTGATCTGGTGACCGACAAGATCAGTGACATAGAACACGTCGATGACCTTTTCACCGAAGGTCGTCACGTGTGCAGAGGCAATATCGAGTGAGAGATCAGAGATAGTACCGGTTATCTCAGATAGAACACCGGGACGGTCGAGGCCTTCCACTTCGATGACCGTGAATTTGTTGGACAGCGTATTGTTTATCTCGACACGCGGCGTGATGCGGAAGGCTTTGACCGCGCGCTTCGGTTTAGTGCGACTTGCCAGCATCTCGGGCAGGTAGGATTTCCCGGAAAGCACGTCTTCGATCAGCCGTCCGACGCGCATGGCCCGCCGCCGTTCATCATCGTCGGTCGGGAATTCGCGGCTAATAAGGATCGTATCAAGTGCGCGCCCGTCGCTCGTCGTGAAGATCTGCGCATCGACGATGTTGGCGCCGGCCCCGGCGCAGGCACCTGCGATGATTGAAAGCAAACGCGGATGGTCGGGGGACAGCACGGTGATCTCGGTTACACCCTCGAAATCATGGGTTTTTACCATGGTGGCGAGTGCTTTGCCGCTGGCATCGGTCTCGCGCACGAAATTGGCATGTCGAATCTGATCTTCGAGGCTGACAGTCAGCAAGTAGTTTTGATAATGCAATGCAAGATATGACTGGCGCTCGATCTGCGGCCAGGATGACAGCGCATTGTCCAGTTGGGTGCGGGCGTGATCGGTGCGGTCCTTGCGGGAGACTTCCGAAAATCCGCCAGTCAGCATCAATTCCGTTTCATAGAAGAGATTGCGCAGAAGCTGGCCTTTCCAGCCATTCCAGACCCCGGGTCCGACTGCTTTGATATCGCAGATGGTCAGGACCAACAGCAGTTTCATCCGGTCGAGGGTTTGGACAATCTCAGCAAAATCTTCGATCGTCTTTCGGTCGTTCAGATCGCGCGACTGTGCCACTCTACTCATCGTCAAATGCTGTTCGACGAGCCAGGCAACGGTTTCAGTGTCGGCCTGTGACAGGCCCAGGCGCGGGCAAATCCGCCGGGCGATCCGCGCACCGGCAATGGAGTGGTCTTCCGGCCTTCCCTTGGCAATGTCGTGAAGAAGCAGCGCCACATAGAGGACCTGCCGGTCTTTTTTCAAACCGGGCATGATCTGGTTGGCAAGAGGGTGTTCCTGTCCAAGATCGCCGTGATCGATTTCCGACATGACTAAGATGCAACGCAACAGATGTTCATCGACAGTATAGTGATGATACATGTTGAACTGCATCATCGCGACGACCTTGCCGAAATCCGGAATGAATTTGCCAAGTACGCCGGATTCATTCATTCGCCGCAGGATAAGCTCGGGGTTGCGCTCCGAGGTCAGCACTTCCAGAAAAAGCCTGTTCGCCTCAGGATTTTCCCGCAGATCAGCTTTGATCAATGACAGCGAACGCGACACCAATTGCATAGCGTCGGGGTGGAACTCGAGGCCATGCAGATCCGCCAGCCGAAACAGGCGGATTATATTGACTGGGTCTTTCCGGAAGACGTCGTCATTGGCAATGGTGATGCGGTGGTTGTCGACGACGAAATCGCTTGTGCCGGGGAGCTTTCGCTTGCGGCGCGAAAACGTGAGGAAAATCCGGTTGAAACCGGGAACGTGCTTGGCTTGCTCTTCTTCCAGAGCGGCGCAGATGATGCGTGTAAGATCACCGACCTCCTTAGCGATAAGGAAGTAGTGTTTCATGAACCGCTCGACGTCTCGCAGACCGGGATGGGCGGTGTAGCCGAGCCGCCGGGCGATCTCGCCCTGGATATCGAACGAAAGGCGTTCCTCGGCCTTGCCCGTCAAGAAATGCATATGGCAGCGTACAGCCCATAGCAGATCCTCCGCCTTACGAAAGATCTTGTGTTCCGCACGAGAAAGAACCCCCAGGTCGACCAATTCATCACTTGTCTTCACCCGGTAATAATATTTTGCAATCCAGAACAGTGTATGCAGATCGCGCTGGCCGCCCTTACCCTCTTTGACGTTCGGCTCCACCAGATACCGCGTCTCGCCCGCCTTGCGGTGACGCGCGTCACGTTCGGCAAGCTTGGCCTCGATGAAAGCGGGCCCGGTACCCTTGACCACCCCGTCATCAAAGCGTTGCACCAGTTTGGCGAAAAGGTCTTCATTCCCGCACAGGTAACGGGCTTCCAGGATGCTGGTGCGGATCGTCATATCACCCAGGGACTGGCGGATGGACTCATCCAGATTACGGGTCGCGTGGCCGACCTTGAGACCGGCGTCCCACAGCATGTACAGAATATACTCGACGACTTGCTCGCCCCAAGGTGTCTGTTTGTAAGGTAGCAAGAATAACAGATCGATATCGGAACCGGGTGCTAGTCCCCCGCGACCATAACCGCCAACCGCCACGACCGTCATCCGTTCCGCAGTAGATGGGTTCACAGCGGGATATACGTGGGTAATTGCGAAGTCATAGAGCGCAGAAATAATCTGGTCCATCAGATAAGAAAGCCGGATGGAACAGTGCGTTCCGCTAGCATCCTTCATCAGCATGTCTTCGGCCGACTTGCGACCCGCGATCAGCGTCTGTTTCACAAGCTGCAACACGTCGTTACGCTCGACGGTGGCAGTGCCCAGTTTGTTCGTTGACGTGACCAACTCTTCAAATTGGCGATGAAGCTTGGCCGGGTTGACGATCTGTTCCAGTCTCAGGTCTGAAGCGCTCATGAATACGTCTTTATGGATAATGGCCGCACGCTATAGCGCGAATTTGCGTCAAACGAAACGATTACATTTGACGCGTTTGTTGTGGAGACCAGTCAAGATGTCGTGTTCGCGACGAGGCCCTTCAACCGATAGAGCGCCTCCAGCGCTTCACGCGGTGTCATCTCATCCGGATTGATGGTGGACATAGCTGCGAGCAGACCACTATCCTTACCTTGAACAAGCTTGGGTGCTTGGCGCTTCACTTCAACGGAAAACAGCGGCAAGTCGTCGATCAGCTTGTCGGCCTTGCCAGAGGTCTCTCCTGCTTCGAGCTGGTGCAGAACATCGCGGGCGCGATTGACGACGGCTTCCGGCAGACCAGCCAAACGAGCCACTTGCACGCCATATGATCGGTCAGCTGCGCCCTTGGCGACCTCATGCAAGAACACGACATCGCCGTCCCATTCCTTCACGCGCATGGTAACGTTGCTGAGCCGTTCAAGTTTTTCTGAAAGTGCGGTCATTTCGTGGAAGTGCGTTGCAAAAATCGCCCGACATTGGTTCTTTTCGTGCAAGTATTCGACCGCGGCCCATGCAATCGAAAGGCCGTCGAAGGTCGCGGTACCGCGGCCGATTTCATCGAGGATGACGAGCGAATGATCGCTGGCCTGGTTGAGAATAGCAGCGGTCTCGACCATTTCCACCATGAAAGTAGAACGCCCGCGCGCAAGATCATCCGAGGCACCAACGCGCGAGAACAAACGATCCACAATGCCGATATGAGCAGAGCCGGCCGGAACGAACGAACCCATCTGCGCGAGAATCGCAATCAATGCGTTCTGACGCAGAAAGGTCGATTTACCGCCCATATTCGGGCCGGTCAGCAGCCAGATTGCTCCCTTGCCGGCTCCCTCTGGAGAAAGATTGCAATCATTGGCAACAAAGGGAGCGGCCGCTTGCCGACGTAGCGATTGCTCGACGACCGGGTGTCGTCCGGCCACAATCTCGAATGCAAGGCTGTCATCGACCTGCGGTCGGCAGTAGCCTTGTTCTTCGGAGAGCGCCGCCAGCGATATGGAGACGTCAAGCGCCGCCAGCGCCGCAGCACCTGCACGAATGGTGTCGGCGTTGGCCACGGTCTCATTGGTCAAGACGTCGAAAACGCCAAGCTCGATCGAAAGCGCGCGTTCGGCGGCATTTGCTATCTTGGTTTCAAGCTCCGCCAGTTCCGTCGTCGTGAACCGCATCGCATTGGCAATGGTCTGACGATGAATGAATTTGCTCTTGGCTTCATCCGTATCGGTCATGACCGAGGCATTGTTGGCGGTTACTTCGATGAAATATCCAAGCACATTATTGTGCTTGATCTTCAGCGATCTGACGCCAGTCGTTTCCATGTAGTCGGCTTGCAGGCCAGCGATGATGCGGCGCGAATGATCCCGCAGTGCCCGCATTTCGTCTAGCTCGGCATGATATGCCGGCCGGACGAACCCGCCGTCGCGTTTGAGAAGCGGCAGCTCATCGGCAAGCGCCCGGTCAAGGTGTTCGGCGAATTCCAGCGGCAATTGGCGAAGACATTCTCTCACTCGCGTGAGTTCTGTCGGCAGTTCTTTACGCTCCAGCAATTGTGCGATATCGCCGGCTGTTTCAAGACCGCGGGCGAGTGCACCCAGATCGCGTGGACCGCCGCGACCGACTGCAAGCCGCGACAGGGCGCGGGGCATATCGGGCACGGCTTTCAGCGCTTCGCGCGCCAAATCTGCCAGCGGTTGGCGAAGGAGGAAAAACGAGATCGAATCCAATCGTTCCGCGATCGCCGCCGGATCAGTCAGAGGTGAGGTCAACCGTTCCGCCAGGAGCCGCGCCCCGCTACCTGTCACCGTTCTGTCGATCGCCCGCAGCAGACTTCCTTCGCGCTTGCCGGAAAGCGTGCGCAGAAGTTCAAGATTGGCACGGGTTGCTGGGTCGATAAAAAGCGAAGAACCTTCCGACTCCCGCTCGGGCCGCATCAGTGGCGGCCGCTCGGCAATCTGTGTCTTTTCGACATAGGCGATAGCACCGGAAATGGCTGAAAGCTCGGCACGCGAGAATTGACCAAACCCATCCAGCGAGCTGACGTCAAAATAGCGCTGGATACGGCTTTCTGCCGTAGCGCTGTCAAATAGACTGGGTGGCTGCGGGCTAACCGCCCGGCCGATGACATCGAACACCGGCCGCAGATCCAGATCATGAAATACCGGATCTGCGACAATCAATTCGCGTGGATCAACACGCAAAATGTCCGCGAGCAACCGGCCCGGATCGGTTTCGCTGACGCGGAATGTACCGGTTGATATGTCAATCCAGGCAAGCGCAAAATGACCTTTATCCGAGCCCTTTACGCGGCCGAGCGTCATCAAATAATTGGCTTCGGATGGGTCGAGCAGTTTTTCTTCGGTAATCGTGCCGGGAGTCACCAATCGAACGACATCACGTTTGACGACGGACTTTGCCCCACGTTTCCTGGCCTCCGCAGGATCTTCGATCTGTTCGCATACCGCGACGCGAAAGCCACGCGCGATCAGCTTCTGCAGATAATCGTCGGCGGCGTGGACCGGTACGCCGCACATGGGAATATCGTCACCCAGATGCTTTCCGCGTTTCGTCAATGTGATTCCGAGTGCGCGAGATGCCTCGACCGCGTCATCGAAAAACAATTCATAGAAATCGCCCATACGATAGAACAAGAGACTATCGGGGTTCGTCGCCTTGATTTCGATATACTGCTCCATCATCGGCGTGGGACGCGCCAATATGTCAACGTCATAAGGGGGCTGTTCGATGATGGCTGCCAGTTCGGCCAAGACGCTCTCCTGATTTCGATCAGGAGCAATCTATTCGCTAACGGGACATTTACACACCTCTTCCGAGTTCAACCATGGCTTTTCTCCACAGATGATCGGTCCAAGTCGAAGGTCTCTAGACGAAGCGCTTCGCTTCAGCAGCGTAATGGCTGACATAGCGTTCCGAAATACGGCTGACTGGCAGAATAATGAAGACATCGGTTGTACCAAAGTCATGGTCGACCACGGCGCCGTCGCCAATCATCGCGCCAAGCCTTAAATAGCCCTTGATCAACGGCGGCATGGCGAAGAGAGCCACTTTTGGATTGATCGCTTCATTCGGAACGAGATCCATCGCATGGTAAAGTGCGGGCAATGCGCGAACGTCCCAGTCGGGTGTGGCACGGCAATTATGTTGCAGGAAGGAAAGCGGCAGTGCGTGCGCAGCAGGAACCGCTCCCTGGAAGGATGCGCAGCCAAACATCACACCAATGGAGTGATGGCGGCAATAGGTCCAGATACCTTGCCAGAGCAATTCGACCGTCCGTTTTGACCGGTATTCCGGGAGGACACAGGAACGGCCGAGCTCAAGAAAACGCAATTCCGGCTTGGCGGTAACAAGCCGTTCGATCGAAAATTCGCTGGCTGAATAGAATCCGCCGGTTTCGAAAGCTTTTTCCGAGCGCAACAGCCGATAGGTGCCTACAATCTGCTTGTGTTTTGGGCCGGCTATGGAGGTGTCATAGACAAGGAGGTGATCGCAAAAGGGATCGAAACGATCTGCATCACGCTGCTCCATCGTGGCAGAGCCCTTGGCGCCCAACTCGTCAAAAAAAACCTTGAAACGCAATTGTTGTGACGAAGCGATTTCATCTTCCGTTTGCGCGAGGCAAACCTCCATCGTGCCGATGCGGCCAAGCACCGACGCAAGGTGTGGCGCCGTAAACGGCGAGGGAGTTGAATCAACGTGCGACATCACGCGTTGATCTTTAGTGATTGAAGCCGGTTCAAGCAAGGCGATGGTCATATCGATTTGGCTCATCCAGGAGATTTATCGGTATTCGTTCGTTCGTTGAATACAACAATTGGATGACGGCTACATGACGTGACGATGGGCTAATTACCCAGTTTCGCTTCAATTTTTGCCGGTTCGCCCGCGGTCCGTCCGCCGATCGCGCAACCAGACAAAAATTTCCTCGATTACAACCAATGCTGCGCCAACCGATATGTAGGCGTCAGCGAGATTGAAGACGGCAAACGACCATGACGGCAGGTGGAAAAGAAAATAATCTATGACATACCCATGCAGGATGCGGTCGATGAGATTGCCGATCGCACCACCAATGATAAGGGCAAAACCAAACCGTGAAATCCAGCGCGTGGACGCCGTGCTCCACCACAGATAACTGACAAAACAAATGACGATGATCGTCAGGCCTATCAGCGCTGTATCTCCGAACCCGCTTAACATCGAAAAGGCGATCCCATCATTGTGCACGCGAAACAACGCTAAAAAAGGCAAGAGATCGATTTGCTGCTGGTAGTCCATGCCAGTCTCGATGAGATACTTGACGATCTGATCACTGACCGTGGCGAAGGCGATGATGGCCAGAAGACTGTAGAATGCTTTGCTTTTCATAAATCCATTTTCTCAAACGTCAGGGGCAAGTTTCAATGCGTCCCGCCGGATCTCGAACAACATGACGCCGGTCGCAATGGCGAGATTGAGCGAATCGGCACGGCCCTCCTGCGGAATACGCGCGAGCTTGTCGCACGATGAAGCCAATTGATCCGGCAAGCCTTGTTGCTCGTTCCCCATCAACAAAACGACCGGTTTATTGGCATAGGGGATCGTTCGATAATCGACGGCACCTTTCAGGTGCGTTCCGACAACTAGCCCAGAGAAACCTTTTCGCCAGGAAAGAAACTCGGCTTCAGTCGCACGTATGACAGGCATTGCAAAAACCGAGCCCATCGTGGCTCGGATCGTTTCCAGCGAGAACGGATCAGTGGTATCCCCAATGAGAATGATGCCTTTTGCGCCCGCTGCGTCCGCGGTTCGAATAATCGTGCCGAGATTGCCGGGATCGCGCACGCGGTCGAGTGCCACATAAACCTCATTGCCTTGCGGTTTGATCGCTAGCAAGGATTGCACCTTCTGTTCGAAAACACCGACGACCATTTGCGGGTTATCGCGACGCGTTATGGCCGCAATGACTTTTTCGCTGACCTCAAGAACATCACCACCCTTGGCGATCGTGCGCGCGGCAACTGGCTCGACCAGCGAATTGCCCTTGCCTGCCTTTGAGTAAACGAGGGTCTTGATGGTCCAACCCAGGTCAAGAGCATCGATGACGAGTTTCAGTCCTTCGGCGAGGAAAACACCCTGCTGGTCGCGGAATTTTTTGATCGCCAGCGCACGCAAATCCTTGACGATCGGATTGGTCAGGCTGGTGACCTCCTTGACCCTGCCAGGGCGAACCAGTCCATTGCCGCGCTGGTGATCATCCTGTTTGGTCATCAAGCGCTCCAGCGGCTGAAAAGAGAGGTGGAAAGGGCACGATCGGATGAACGTTCCCGCAGAATAAGTTCACCTGACTCGACCTTTCCTCCAAGCCCGGTGAACGCATCGCGCATTAACTCGTGGATCGCAAAAAACGAAGCGCGGATTGAATAGGCGGTCAGAACGACCGCAAGTGGATTTGGCGTGAGGATCGAGCGACAAAGATCGACCATGTCCGGCAGATTGTCGAACAGCTGCCACACCTCGCCATTGGGTCCGCGTCCATAGGCGGGCGGGTCGAGAAGAATGATGTCGTAGCCACTGCCGCGCCGCTCTTCGCGTGCGACGAATTTCATTGCGTCTTCGCATATCCAGCGAATGGGTTTGCTGGAGAGCCCTGCCATCTCCTGATTTTCCCGCGCCCAGACAATAGCCTTCTTCGAAGCATCAACATGGGTTACCTCGGCTCCGGCTCGAGCCGCGACAAGGGACGCGACTCCCGTATAACCGAAGAGATTAAGCACTTTGATCGGGCGTTTGGCGTTTCGGATCAGCTGGTCCATGTGTGACCAATGCGTGCCTTGTTCAGGAAAAACGCCGACGTGCCGGAACGACGTGAAGCGTCCGAAAAACGAGATGCCGTCAAAGGCAAGCGGCCACGTTTCACCAAGCGGAACTTTTGGAAAATGCCAACGTCCGACGCCCTCCTCATCCGTATTGCCGGTGAATAGCGCATCGGCCTTGTCCCACTCCGGTCGGTCCCAGGCAGGTAACCAGATCGCCTGACCTTCTGGGCGGACGATGCGATAGGGACCGTACTGTTCAAGCTTTAGACCATTGCCGCTGTCAAGCAGTGCATAATCGTCGGAAGGCGAGGTTTCCAGGATGAGGCCGGTTCGTTCCAGAGGGCGTACGCCGGTACGGCGAGTCAAAACGCGCTTTGGAGCCGCTTCCGAACGAGGCGAGGACTTTTGCTGAGGATCGATATCGATGGCGCGGGGGGCTTTGGCAAATTGCGGCCGCGGCTTCGTTGCGGTTTGCCGATGCGCTGCTCCTTTCGGAGCGCTCGCTTTCGGACCGAGCCCTTTTGCCTTCTTGATTTTTCCGCCAGACGATTTCAAGCCGTGCACCCTCGCAGTTGATTGGATGTTTCCTATGTCAAGAGGAAGGAAGGCGAAAGCAAAAACGCTCACGCGGAAGCCGAGATCGCCCTTTCATAGATCAAAATGCCCGCCGCAAGGTCTTCCAGAGCGGCGCCAACCGATTTAAACAGCGTGATTTCGCTCGGGGATTGGCGCCCCTTGATCGTGCCGCGCGTCAGGTCAAAAAGATCACCGATAACATGGCTTTCGGTGACGACGCCCGCCTTGATCGGTTGCACGATATCACCACCCTCTTTCAGCGCGCCGTCCTTGGTATCAACAAAAACGCGCGCCCGTTTGACGCATTCGTCATCGCTTTCGCGCATGGAAGGCGTGAATGCTCCGATCAGATCCACATGGGCGCCGGGTTTCAAATGTTTGCCAAGGATCAATGGTTCAGTCGAAAGCGTCCCTGCAGTTATGATATCGGCTTCCGCGATTGCCTCATGCTGGTCGTTCACAGCCTTGGCGTTGAAGCCATCCGCAACGAGCTCGGCAGCTACTTTCTCGGCTCCAGCGAAGTTGCGGTTCCAGATGGAAATTTTCGTGATGGGACGGATGGCACTGTGCGCGCGAGCGAGAAATCCCGAAAGCGCACCGGCTCCGAGCACGACGAGATTGGACGCATCTTCACGAGCCAGATACCGAGCTGCGAGCGCCGATGCGCCTGCAGTGCGCCACAGGGTAAGCCGCTGTCCGTCAATGAGCGCCTGTGGTTCGCCGGTCTTGCCGTCAAGCAAAAGATACACACCCATGACAGCTGGTTTCGAAATGGTACCATTGTCCGGGGATACGGTAACGATCTTCACGCCCATATAGCCTTTTGAGGAATCCCCCAAGGCATTGAAGTCGGACCAGGCCGGCATCAGCAGCAGCGTAGAAGCGGCGCCGTCCGGGCGATCGACGGTGTGATGATGGCGCACAGGCTGAATCACTCCCTGACGGAAAGCCTGTTCGAGTGCGTCGATCATATCCGGCCATTTCAATAGCCCGTCGACCTCGGCCGGGGAGATCAGTTTCATTTCATATCCTTGACGGTTGTTTAATGGAGTGAAGGAAGATTTGGCGTAGACTGTGTCTCGGCCGACGCTTTGCGGGCTTCCTTGCGCAGTAGCTCCGCTTCGAGCTTGCGCTGACGAGCGAGTTTTCGATGTTTCCCCTGATTATACCAAGTTGCCAAGCTCCCGAGGATCAAACCGAGAATCAGGGAGGCAAACAACCAGACGAAAAGCGGCGCAGAGTAGGAGAGGGCAGGATTGCCTGGGTTAAAAGGATCGATTGTGAACGATATCGCCTCGCGATTTGCTACTGACAGGGCAATCAGGATGACGGCAAGCGGTACCAGAATGAGGACAATGACGATGCGATTGATCATATTTCTCTCCTGCAACGCTTCTGATGCTTGAGGGACGCGCCCCTAGCCGTTGCCATTCAGCCTGTCGCGCAATTCTTTGCCGGTTTTGAAGAAGGGAACCCACTTTTCCTCAACGTCGACGCTTTCGCCGGTGCGCGGGTTACGTCCGCTGCGCGCCGGGCGGTTCTTGACGGAAAATGCGCCGAAGCCACGCAGCTCGACCCGATTGCCCTCGGCCAGTGCATCGGTGATCTCGTCAAAGATGGCGCCGACGATGTTTTCCACATCACGCTGAAACAAATGCGGATTGCGGTTGGCAATGATCTGCACGAGCTCTGATTTGATCACAGCGAAATCCCTTCCGGTTCAAGATCAGGAGGACAAGGTCAAAAAGCACTAACCTGATTACTATGTCACTGATCTTATGAGTTTAATATCCTTATTGCGCGCCGACAGGCTTGCCGTCAACGTGCCAAACAGAAACGAGTCCGTCAAGGAACATGCGATCACCTGTCAATTCGCGCAGCACCCCCGCACTTTCTTCCGGAATACCGAGATATCGGGTCAGCATTTTCAGGGCCGATTGCGAAAAAAACATACCGAGTGAGGACTTCTCGACGGGTTTCCATTCGACGACTGGAAGTTTGGCATCGATACCCTTTGTTTTGAGCCAGGCGATCGCCTTGTCTTCGCCGCCAAGTTCGTCGATCAGTTTGTTGGCAACCGCCTGGCGACCTGTAAAGACAGATCCGTCCGCTAGGGCCAGCGCTTGTTCGTGCGTGAATTTACGCCGTTCCTGGACCAGACCGACAAACCAGTCATAGGAATCAATGATCATGCGATGAATCATCGCCTTTGCTTCGTCGCTCGCCGGATTGAAAAAATTGGGTTCTGCCTTGAGCGGGCTGGATTTGATCGTTTCGACTTTCACGCCTATCTTGGTCAAGAGCTCCGAAATATCAGGATATTGGAAAAGCACGCCAATGGAGCCGATGATCGAAGACTGGCGAGCCACGATGTGATCGCTCGCACTCGCAATCATGTACCCGGCCGAGGCAGCCAGCGTTCCAACTTGGGCAACGACAGGCTTCTTCAGGGCAAGCTTGCGCACAGCCTCATAGATTGCTTCACCGCCGGCCGTTGTTCCCCCTGGTGAATCGACGGAGAGGATCACGCCCTTGACCGCGTCGGAATCCTCCACGTCCTTCAGACGCTTAAGCAGTTCATCATTTTCAAAAATCGTGCCCTCAACGCGAACCTTGGCGATATGCGGCGCTGATTTACCGGAAAACCTTTCGGAACCATTGAAAAAATAAAGTGAAATCAATGCAAGGGCGATGAGCAGGAGTGTGAATGCACGCCAAAATGTCAATTTCCTGCGAAGCCGTCGTCTATCGAGAATTGCGTCAGCAGTGTTTGCCATCGTCCTATCCATTCGCTCTCAAACCAGGGTCAGTTATTCTTTGCGGTATCATTTCGTCGAAGTCCAGACTTGCTGCGGGCGCTTGCTCGGCAGTTTGGACCTTGTATCTCGTCAAACGACGGCATACTTGTTGCACCGAGTGCAACTTGTGCGACAGGTACTTGTCCATTTCATCGAAAAATAACCATATTGGCGTTCAACTAGCCATTATATTGTAATCGGTAAACACAACCAGACCTATGTCCATCGAAAGAAACGATACACATGCGGGGCGCGATGCCACCGCCGACGCCGACCATCATGCTGAGGTCGCCCGGCAATTCGCTGGCTCTGACAAAGACTCGATGGTGTTTCGTGCTGCGGAACGCCACTCTCGGCGCGTCCGGTTTTTGAAGTTTGCCTTGCCTGCGGTCGCGTTGATCGGTGCTGCTGTTTTTTCCTGGTTCACTTTCTTTTCCACATCGAGTGTGCCGAGCAATATTTCGCTTGATAATGCCGGGATGGAAAACGGTAAACTTGTCATGACCAACCCGAAACTTGACGGATTTACGAAGGACAAGCTTCCGTACAAAATGAGCGCCGTAAAGGCATTGCAGGACGTAGGCAACAGCAATGTTATCTCTCTGGAGGGGATTAGTGCGGAACTTCCGATTGGCAAGGAGCTGCGTGCGCAGGTCACTGCGAAATCGGGTGTATACGACAATGCGAACCGGCAGTTGAAGCTCGACAGCGCCATAAGCTTGACAACATCCGATGGCATCACTGCCCTGCTGCAATCGGCTAATATAGATATAGCTGGCAACACCATGTCGACCGATGATCCAGTCAGCGTAAAAAATAGCAAGTCGAGTATAACCGCGGACAGTATGCAAATTACCGAAAGCGGCAAGGTAATGACTTTTGAAAAGCGCGTAAGGCTTGTCATTCTGCCTACAAAGCTGCAAGAAGGTGACAAGGAAATCAAATCGTCGGAGTAATGTCTGGGGATTGTTGCTGATTTCGAGGGAAATCCCGGATTTAGGAGAGAAGACGATGTCGTGCGGGGCAAAACTGATCAGCATTTCGACCATTGCGTTGGGCCTGTTGGCATCGTCCGTGATGATGGCTCCCGTCCTCGCCCAGGATGCCGCAACAGCAACAACCGGAATCAAATTGTCGGGCGACCAGCCGATCCAGATCGATGCGGACAAGCTTGTTGTTCATGACAATGAGGGCACTGCCACCTTCACAGGCAATGTGACCGTTGTACAAGGTGCGACGCTTCTGAAAGCGGGTTCCATGATTGTTTATTACGTCAAGGGTCCCAAGAAAGACGCGACCGGCAAAGACACAACTGGCGCTGCTGCCACTGCGGACGCGCCAAAAACCACGGGAGTGACTGGTGCCGGGGCCCAGGATATCGATCATCTTGAGGTCAATGACAAGGTCTACGTCAAATCCGAAGATCAGGTCGCTACCGGTGATCACGGGACCTTCGATATGAAAACCGAAGTGCTGGTTTTGACTGGCAACAAGGTTGTTCTTTCCCAAGGCGACAATGTTGCCGTCGGCTGCAAGCTGACAGCGCAGCTTAAAACGGGCGAGGCCCAGCTTGAAAGCTGCAAGAGTGGTCAGACAGGTCGTGTCTCTATCGTTGTGGCTCCCAAGAACGCGCCGAAGAACTGAGCCTATAGTGTCCTTGTTTTCGCGTCGCTCTTCCAGCAAGCTTTCCGCTCGGCCTGACTCTACCATCTCTCAGGAAATGCGTCCTGCTGACCCTGCGGCCGTCGACCGTATGAAAGGCACGCTTGTCGCACGTGGCATCACCAAGAGCTACAATGGCCGCCAGGTCGTCAACGGTGTTTCCTTTGGGGTGCGCGCCGGCGAAGCCGTTGGTATCCTGGGCCCCAATGGCGCCGGCAAGACGACATGTTTCTACATGGTGACTGGTCTGGTCCCGGTCGACAAGGGCACGATAGAAATCGATGGTTTCGACGTAACGACGATGCCGATGTATCGCCGTTCTCGGCTGGGTATAGGCTACTTGCCGCAGGAAGCCTCGATTTTCCGCGGTCTGTCGGTTGAAAACAATATCAAGGCCGTCCTTGAGGTTGTCGAGAAAGATCGGAGTGCTCGTGCTCAAGAGCTCGACTCATTGCTTGAGGAGTTTCACATCGCTCACCTGCGCAAGGCGCCCGCGCTTTCCCTGTCAGGTGGCGAACGCCGACGGCTGGAAATCGCCCGCGCCCTGGCGTCTCGCCCTAATTTCATGCTTCTGGACGAACCCTTTGCAGGTGTGGATCCGATTGCAGTTGCTGATATTCAACAACTGGTGCGTCATCTGACCGGTCGGGGCATTGGTGTGCTGATCACCGACCATAATGTCCGTGAGACCCTGAAGCTGATCGACAGGGCCTATATCATCCATGCAGGACAGGTGCTTACTCACGGTCGGCCGGATGAAATTATTGCCAATCAGGACGTTCGACGACTTTACCTTGGGGATCAGTTCAAGCTTTGATTTTCCCATTTTCGGGGTTTCATTCGCCAGAAATGCCATTTCCTCTACGTCTTTAGATTGAAAATCGCCGCGCCCACACGTTTTTCCCTTGCTTGTGATTGACAAGCAAGGATTGGGCCAGTTCTGTACAGCTGCAAAGGAAATCGTACGGGAGTACCCGCGCCCACCATGGCTCTGTCGGCAAAGCTCGATCTCAGGCAATCCCAGGCATTGGTAATGACGCCGCTGCTGATGCAGTCGATTCGACTGCTGCAGCTGACGCATATCGAGCTCGAACAATTCATAGAGCAGGAGATTGAAAAGAACCCCTTGCTCGAGCGCGATGATACAACGGGCGAGCATTTTTCGCTTGATGAGCGCGGCTTCAGCACCGATCGGATTTCCGGTGATGAACGCGAATTCGGCAGAGGAGCGGTGAGCACCGATGCCGAAGCTGATAACCCTTTGGATGGGCAAGCCGATCATTGGCTGATGAGCGGTGAATCGACGAGTTCTGGTTCGATGTCGGATACGTTTGATAGTTCTCTCGAGAACATCTTTCCCGACGATCCGGGGACACATGATTTTATTGCCGGCGACCTTGCTTCGCAGTGGAAGTCGTCTTCGGGTGATGGCTATGTTTCAACCGGCGGCGAGGGATATAATCTTGAACAGGTGACACCAACCCCGCGGACCCTTCGGGACCATGTCGCCGAGCAGATTATTTTCGGCTTTGCATCGGCGGGCGACCGCCTTGTCGCCGCTGAGCTTGCCGATCATCTCGATGAGACAGGTTACTTGCGCGCTGACGTAGAAGAAATCGCCGCAAGGTTTGGTGTCGATGCCAGTCACATCGAGAAACTGATTGCAGTCTTGCAGGGGTTCGAGCCCACAGGGCTGTTCGCGCGTGACCTTGCGGAGTGCCTGTCACTCCAGTTGCGCGCGAAAAACCGCTTGGGCTCGAGCATGAAAACCTTGCTGCAAAACCTCGATTTATTAGCCAAACGGGATTTCCACAGTCTCAAGAGGCTTTGTCATGTAGGTGACGCGGATATTCTGGCCATGCTGCAGGAAATCCAGCACCTTGATCCAAAACCTGGGACAGCCTTTTCTTCTGGCGTAGCGGATAGCATCGTGCCCGACGTGCAGGTGGACATCGCGTCTGATGGAAGTTGGCGAATCGAGCTTAATCCCGATGCCCTGCCGCGAGTGCTCATCAACAACAGCTACTATGCGACAATAGCGAAAACGAAAACCTCTCCCGCCGAGAAGACGTTTCTGAGCGAATGTTTGCAAAGTGCCAATTGGCTAACGAGGAGCCTTGATCAGCGGGCACAAACAATTCTCAAGGTCGCCACTGAGATTGTTCGCCAACAGGAACAATTTCTTCGTCACGGCGTTGCCTATCTGAAGCCGCTCAACTTGCGCAATGTGGCTGACGCGATCGGTATGCACGAGTCTACGGTCAGCCGGGTCACAGCGAACAAGTACATGTTGACGAAGCGGGGGGTGTTCGAAT
Source organism: Candidatus Phyllobacterium onerii (assembly GCF_028331445.1). Classification (GTDB taxonomy): domain Bacteria; phylum Pseudomonadota; class Alphaproteobacteria; order Rhizobiales; family Rhizobiaceae; genus Phyllobacterium; species Phyllobacterium onerii. The sequence goes on from NZ_JAQMHX010000004.1 coordinate 237,894, forward strand.
TGCGGTATTTTTTCAATGCGGCGATCGCGGCAACGGAAGGTGGAGAGCAGCATTCATCGCAGTCGGTACGCCATCAGATCAAGCAGCTAATCGACGTGGAAACACCCGACGACATTTTATCGGACGATACAATTGTGGATTTGTTGAAGGAGCAAGGGATCGAGATTGCACGGCGTACCGTCGCAAAATACCGGGAGGGGATGAATATTGCTTCCTCTGTGCAAAGGCGGCGAGAAAAAAAAGCTCAGGCATCGGCGGGCAAGGACGATGGAAAGTCTGGATTCATCCGCCACGTGGGTGTAGAATTTTGTTGAGTGGGTAATTGAACCGGACCGAAGAAGTCTGGTGAGGGAGACAAGCGCCGGTAATTTGCGACAATTGAAGTGAAAGCGCACCTTTGAATGAAGAATCAGCAATTGAAAACGCGATGAAACGCTCGCACGGGTTGTACGGGATGTCTTTGCTCGCCTCCCCACAACAGTGTAGATTGGTTAGGGCAATGAAAAAATCGCAATGAAGGTGAGGTATCATGAGTCTGCGTGTATCTGGGAAACATATGGACATTGGTGACGCTTTCCGCATTCGTATTGAAGAGCGGATAGGGGAGATGGTCTCCAAATACTTCGATGGCGGATATACCGGTCATGTCACGGTGGAAAAGCAGGGATCTCGATTTATTGCCGACTGTCTTGTCCGCCTCGATACCGGTACAGTGCTGCAGGCGGCGGGCGAAGCGCAGGATCCATTACTTGCATTTGACGCTGCGGGTGAACGCGTCGACAAGCGTCTCCGGCGCTACAAAAGACGCCTGAAGTCGCATCAGGCTCCAGGTTCAAATGGAGTTTTCGATGATGTTTCTTACACGGTGATGGCGCCCGTGCCGGATGATGATGAGGATATTCCGGAAGATTACGCACCAACCATAGTTGCGGAGACATCGATGGCGCTCAGAAGCATGAGTGTGGCTTCTGCGGTTGTGGAACTCGATTTGAAGGATAGTCCCGTCGTTGTTTTCCGAAACGCTGGCAGTACGCAGGTAAATATTGTATATCGCCGCGCCGATGGAAATATTGGCTGGATCGATCCATCGACAGTGGCGGGTGAAAACGTTGCTCCGACGTGAAGAAGCGGATTCATAGCGAGTTTTGAACTACCGCCCGCGTACAGTCAGTATGCGGGTGGTAATTGGAAGGAAGAGAGATAATGGATCTGGGTGATCTCATTCAGCCCGACGCTGTCCTGCCCGCATTGAAAGTCAATTCCAAGAAGCAACTCTTGCAGATCATGTCGGAAAAGGCGGCCGCCTTGACCGGCCTGAGCGAGCGAGAAGTATTCGACACGATCATACAGCGTGAACGCTTGGGCTCAACTGGTATTGGCGACGGCATTGCCATTCCCCATGGGAAGATCAATAGCGTGAAGCGAATTGCCGGTGTTTTCGCTCAGCTCGAAACGCCCGTCGCTTTCGAAGCACTGGACGACCAGCCGGTCGATATCGTGTTTCTGCTCTTGGCGCCGGAGAATGCCGGGGCTGATCATCTTAAAGCACTATCCCGCATTGCGCGCATGCTGCGTGATCCCGAGCGCATCGCAAAACTGCGCACCGCCCACGATGCGGGCTTGATCTACGAGCTGCTGACATCGCAGCCAGCGTCTAACGCCGCCTGAGGTTTGGCTCATAAAGCCGCCTTTTAAGCGGCTTTATGAGGAGTGGCGGGTCTTGCGCCCGTAGAGTTCCAGTCGGTGATGGACGATATCATAGCCGAGCGACTTGGCGATCTCTTCCTGTAGTTTTTCAATCTTGTCTGACTTGAATTCCACTACCGCACCGGTATCGATATCGATCAGATGATCATGGTGCTCGCCGTGGGCCTGTTCGAAACGCGATGGTCCGCCATTGAAAGCATGGCGATGGATGGCACCCATCTCTTCCAGCAGATTCATGGTCCTATAGACAGTTGAAAGAGAAATGCTGTCGTCAATCTCTATGGCACGATGGAAAATCTTCATCGCATCAGGGTGATCTTCGGTAGATGTCAGAATGTCGATGATAATCCGCCGAGGCCTGGTGATACGCACACCAGCCTTGCGCAGTTCCTTTTCATAATCTGGCTTCTGATTCAGGGCATGTTTCATAACGCCGACTATGCGCCAGATCGACGTCAGTTGCAAAGATTCTCAACTGGTAATCCGACTGGAAATGAGCCCTCCAGCCTGAAACAACACCTGCCGCCCGTGAAATGTCACAGGCGGCAGGTGTGTGACAACGCGAAAGCTGGCGTTATGACGCGAGCACTTCGATTATGACTTTATGCTCACCCGTGGTTTCCAATGGAATGCCATTTTCTGCTTTGGTGAGTTTCTTACCGTTGACAGTGATCTTACCGGCGCCCTTTGACGCCGATTTGACTTCTATCGAATAGCGGGCTTCACCATTGCGCAGAACGAAATTGAAGCCGCTCCATTCCGATGGAAGCGCAGGATCGACGAACAGCCTGTCATTTCGGCGACTGATGCCGAGGATACCTTCTGTTGCCACACGGTAGAGCCAGCCGGCGGATCCGGTATACCAAGTCCAGCCGCCGCGTCCGCGCATGGGGTCTACCGAATAAACGTCTGCAGCCACTACGTAAGGTTCCACACGATAAAACTCGGCCTTGTCCATTGTCAGCGAATGGTTGATGGGGTTTAGCTTCTTGAACCAGCGGTACGCTTCATCCGCGTCGCCGAGCTTCGCCATGGCAAGAACTGCCCAGGTTGCGGCATGCGTATATTGCCCGCCATTTTCGCGGACGCCGACAGGATAACTCTTGATATAGCCTGGATCATGCCGCGTTTTGTTGAATGGTGGGGTGAACAGCTTGATGATATCGACTTCATCGTCGACGAGATGCGTTGCGACCGAGTGCATCGCCCGCTTGCTGCGTTCTGGATCGCCATAGCCGGATATGACACTCCAGGATTGCGCGATTGAGTCTATCTTGCACTCATCGCTCTTTTTCGAGCCAAGAGGAGCACCATCGTCAAAGTAGCCGCGACGATACCATTCGCCATCCCAACCGTCCTTCTCGAGAGCGGCTTTCAGACTTTCAATATGGGCCTCCCATCGCTGAATGCGTTCCTTGTCCTTGAAATGCCTTGCGATCGGCAAGACATCGCGCAAAGTGCTGATCAGGAACCAGCCAAGCCATATGCTTTCGCCCTTGCCGTCTTCACCGACACGGTTCATGCCGTCGTTCCAATCACCCGTCAGCATCAGCGGCAGGCCGTGGGAGCCTGTGCGGGCAACGGCAAGGTCAAGTGCACGGGCTGCATGCTCATAAACGCTGACTTTCTCGTCGGAGATCGTCGGTTGGTAAAAGGCGTCATGCTCACCGTTCTCGAGTGCCCGGCCTTCGATGAATGCGACCTGCTCATCCAGTATACTCATGTCGCCGGTCACCGAGGTATAGTGGGCAATGGCATAGCCGAGCCAGACCACATCGTCGGAGATCTTCGTGCGAACGCCTGCGCCAGTCGTTGGCAACCACCAGTGTTGAACGTCGCCCTCCTTGAATTGGCGGGCCGAGACGTTGAGAATTTGGTGACGTGCGAGCGATGGATCCAGGATCAACATGGATAGTGTATCTTGCAGCTGGTCGCGGAAGCCAAAGGCGCCGCTCGCCTGGTAGAAAGCCGAACGTGCCCAGATACGACAGGCGAGGCTCTGATAAGGCAGCCAGCGGTTCACCATGAGGTTGAACGCATCGTCCGGAGTATCTACCTGCAATCCATCGAGGAAGTCTGTCCAGATAGCTCTCGAAGACGAGAGAGTGTCTTTGAACGGCCGCTTGCTATGACCTGCAAGAATCTCGCGGGCCTCCTCGCGGCTGCCGGCGTCGCCCATATAGAAGACCAGCTCCTGCGTTTCACCGGCGGCGACTTTGATATCGACTGCTAGTGCAGCACAGGGATCGCCGCCAGCTTCGACCAGGTTTGACAGCCTCTTTGCCTGAAGCACCGCATCTGGGCGATCAACAGAACCGAGCGCTCCGAAGAACTCAGCACGGTCAGCTGTATAGGACTGCGGCTTTACACTGGCAGCATAGAACGCCACACGTTCACGCCGGTCCGTGCCATATGGATTACGGGCAAACAGAACGCCCGTTTCAGCGTCGCACGACGGCACGATGAACGGTGCGGTCTTTGCGCGGGCGTTGCCCAGCACCCATTCAACAAAGCCGTAAACACGAAGTTGCTTGGCAGTACCGCCATTATTCGTAATCTTGAGGCTCGATAGGCGAACGGGTCGGTCAGGATCGATCGTATGTGTAAGTTCAAGTCCTATATTGCCGTGGCGTGAAATAAAGGTCGAATAACCTTGTCCATGCCGGGTCTCATATTGGACAGAGGGGTCACGGAGCACCGATGCCGTCGGTGAGAAAGCGATGTTCTTATCCGTATCCACCACATAAATCGCCTCACCGGACCGGTTGATGACCGGATCATTCGACCACTGTGTCAGCTGATAGTCGCGGCTGTTGCCGGACCAGGTGAAACCTGCGCCTTCGGCTGATACGTGAAAGCCAAAATTCGGGTTGGAAATCACATTGATCCAGGGCTGTGGGGTACTGCCCAATCCACCAAGACGAACGACATATTCGCCGTTTTTCATGTCGAAGCCGCCAAACCCGTTCCAGAATGAAAGGTCGTCTGCCGAAATCTTGGGACGGCGCTTGTTCATGAGTTGTGTCGGTGCCGGCGCGATCCCCCTCAAATCGCTATTTTCAATGTCACCGGTTATTATCGATTTACCCCTCGTTTCCGTGACGGGGACCAGGTCAGCACTCAGACCTTCCATGCGTTTCAGTTGCTCGGAAAGCGAACCATTCTGCGCGTGCATGACAATACGGGCTGCGGCTAGAAGCGTGTTGTAACTGGCGTCGCTCATCTGATCCTTGCGGACTGCGAAGATGTGGACACGCGGTCCAAGCTGAGCGCCGCGGGCACGGCTATTTTCGCAGATCGCCTCCAAGCCGCGCTGGAAATCCTGTGCGTAGGAGAATGAACGCTCGTTGATGACCACAACATCGACAACAAGACCCTTCGCACGCCAATACTCGTGCGCTTTCAAGAGGTTCCTCAGCGTTTCCATATCGGCTTCATCATCAATGCGCAGCGCAAGGATCGGGAAGTCACCGGAGATAGACATGGGCCAGAGCTCGGATTGGCTGCCGAGCCCGCTTGCGATGTTTTCGGACGGCATGCGCAGTGCCTTGTCGGGATAGATCAGGCTGGTTGCGACGCGCTGGAATTCAGCTGCCTCGTCCGGATTGATGCCGATGTGGTGGAGGCGAACCTGCGAACTCGTCCACGACAGCGAAAATTCACGGGTAAAGCAATCCGGGTGGCGGAAGCGGGAGACCACCTCTTCAAGCTCTTGACGATTTGGGCGTACGAGAGTCCAGAATACCAGTGTTACTTTCTTGTGCGCGGGGACGCGGACACGACAACGCAGCGAAGCAATGGGATCGAGCACAAAACCATGACTGCCGCTGAGGGTCGCGCCTTCGTCGAAAGCAGCCGGATTCCGCAAAGAGCGTCCGCGTCCGATAAAGTTGCGCCGGTCGGTTTCAGCCTGAATTTCACGCATCGCACCGGAACTGTCGCTTACGACGTGGGCCACATGGATATCCGGATCGTCATTACCCCGCTTGCGGCGCGTGGCATAGATCGCATCGCCACGCTTGTCGATCTCGGTCTCCACGAACATCTTGGCAAACGCCGGGTGAGCAGTATCGGTATCTTCGTTCGTCAATACCAGTTCGGCGTAAGACGTGACTTCAATGATGCGATCTTTGGTGCCGGTGTTGGTGATGACGATACGGCGGCCTTCGCCGTCGGAATCCGAGGCAACGATGGTCTCTACGGTGGTATGGAGCGTGCCAATCTCCTTGACGAATTCCGCCTTGTAATCGGCAAAGATGGTGGTGCTCTTCTCGCCCGCAACGCGCACAGGATCGCCTGTCGCTGACCACCATTCGCCATTTTCGAGATCCCGCAAGAACAGGAACGTACCATAGCCACTTTCGAGTGGATCGGGTTGGAAACGCGTAATGGCAAGGCCATTCCAGCGGCTGTACCCGCCGCCATTGGCAGTCACCATGACCGAATAATGTCCATTCGACATTATTTGCGTTGCGTTTGGCGCGCTCAATGGATTCTGGATGAAGCGGATAGAAGCCGTTTCTTCCGAGCTCTCCACCGCCTTGCGCATAGGGTTCTCTGCTTTGGCTTGCAGAACCGGTATTTCGCGTGGAGCTTTCTCCTGCAGAAGCAGCTCGGCTGCTTCGATCACAGGATCCGCGTGGAAACGCTCACGCATTCGACCCTCGAACACAACATTGTTGACGGCAACAATCGACATGCCATGATGGTGAGCCATGTAATTGCGGACCACGGCATATTCTTCATCTTCGCGGACGCGTGACTTGGTAAAGTCCACGGCGTCGTAAAAACCATACTGTCCCAGTGCGCCCATGGCGCGCAAACGCTGCAGATTCTTGACAGCGGCTGCCGGTTGATACTGGCTGGCCATGATGCTGGCATACGGCGCTACAACGTAATTCTTCGAAAGGCCGCGCTTGAGGCCGAGTGTCGGAACGCCGAAATTGGTATACTGGTAGTTCATCTCCGGGTCGCGAGCGTTATAAGCCGCTTCAGAAATGCCCCAGGGCAACCCCTTGGACTCGCCATATTCGATCTGCCGTTGCACGATCAACTTGTTGGTTTGATCCAACATGCTCCCGAGCGGTTCGATCATGACCAGGGGCGGCATAAGGTATTCGAACATCGACCCGGACCAGGAGACCAGCGCACCGCGCCAGCCAACCGGCACCAGCAAACGGCCGAGCTTGAACCAGTGATCAACAGGTATATCGCCTTTGGCAATGGCGAAGAGGCTGGCCAAACGCGCTTCGGAGGCGAGAAGGTCATAACAACTTGCATCGAGCTCGTTGGTTTCCACACGGAAGCCAATGGATAGTAGGCGTCGTTCCTTGCGCTCCAGGAAGGTGAAATCGGTATCGAAAGCGAGTTGCCGCGCTCGTGTGGCGAGGGTACCCAAGCGTTCGCGCAGAACGTCTGTGCTCTCGTGACTGCCGATTGCATCGTCAGTATGTCCTTGACACGTCTTGACGAGCAGGAGCGCCCACTCATTGGCGGTGGCGCTGATCGGGCTTTCGAGTTCGCCATGCAATTCTTCGGTCAGGCGCTGGATATCGCCCGCGAAGAGAGCAAGGTTGATTGTGCGCAGCGATGCGGTTTCAGGCTCCTCCTTGATCGTCGTGATTGCCCGGCGGAAATTGGAAACGCGTTCTTCAAGGCGACGGCGCAAGGGCCTCAAAACACGGCGATCATCGGGAATGTCACTGATGGCTTCTTCAAGAATATCGCTGACGTCGAGAACACCGTCGAGATCGCTCTGTAGATAAACTGAGGGTGCCTCAGCCCATTTCTCCAGCGCCGAAGACAAAGCGACGAGATGGCCTGCCAAATTACCGCTATCCACTGCCGAAACGTAAAGTGGAAGTAGTGGGCGAAGAGTTGTCGTTTCGTACCAGTTGTAGAGGTGGCCACGGTATTTCTCCATCTTCTCGAGGGTTTCGAGGGTCTGGTCGATACGCGTCAGTGTCTCATTGAAACTGATCCAGCCGAAGTCCCGGGCTGCGACGGTCGAGAGCAAATACATGCCAATATTGGTAGGCGACGTCCGCGTCGCAATAACTGGATGCGGATCCTCCTGGAAATTGTCCGGTGGAATGAAGTTCTGCTCTTTGGTGACGAATGTATCGTAGTAGTGCCAGGTACGGCGGGCGAAACGCCGCAGTTCACCTTTGTCGGATGAGCGCACGTTCAAATCATCGAGCGGTTTGGCTGAGCGGCTGACAAGCCATGCAATCACTGGCGATAGCAGCCAGATCAATGCGAAAGGAACGGCGAGGAACCAAGCCCGGCTTTGAACTGCCAAGGGAAGGCCAATGGCAATCAGCGCGACAATTATTGCTGGCCACATGAGTTGCAGGTAATAGCTCAGCGTATCGGGTGAACTCGTCTTTGCTTGTGCTGCAGCGCGCCACTCAAGCAGATGTTTGCGTGAAATGAACAGACGATAAAGCGTGCGGACGATCGCATCGAGCATCAAGCAGGCCATATTGGCAATGAAGGTGATACGCAGGGCAATGTCTGCCGCCCCGGCAAAAATATCCGTGAGAATCGCCTGGAAGTGCCCCTTGAGCGACAGGTTCATGTCTGTCGGCACCAGGTTTGTAAATAGTATCATCGTCGGCACGATGAACATGCTGAAAATCATGAAGCACTGCCACAGCGTGGCAAGTCCCGGTGGCAGCAATGTCCAACCTGCAATGGAAGCCAGGATCCAGAAGATCGGCGTAAGCGAACGGCGAAGATTATCGACCATCTTCCAGCGCGTGACCGCGGTGACGCCAGGTCGTGTGCTGAAAAGATAAGGCAGGAGCTGCCAGTCGCCACGCGTCCAGCGATGATGGCGCGAGATATCGACATTGTAGCCCGTGGGGTAATCCTCGACCACTTCGACATCACTTACGAGCGCGCTACGCGCATAGCCGCCTTCGAGCAGGTCATGGCTCAGAACTGCGTTCTCGCCGATCTTTCCGTCGAGTGCAGCTTCAAAGAAATCGATGTCATAAAGACCCTTGCCGGTGAACGTGCCTTCTCCCAGCACGTCCTGATAGACGTCGGAAACTGCGAAAACGTAAGGATCGATGCCGCGATTGACCGAGAAGACGCGCTGCAGGAACGAGGCATCATCGCCGGTTGTCAGCGAGGGGGTGACGCGAGGCTGCAAGATGGCATAGCCACTGACCACACGGCCTGCTTTGGCGCTGTAGATGGGCCGATTGAGCGGGTGAATAAGCTTGCCGGCCAGGCGATTGACCGAGTCCGGCGTCAGGCGCGTGTCCGAGTCGAGCGTCATCACAAACTTGATGTCGGTCGGGACTTCCTCGTTCGACGGGAAATACGTCGTATCCTTGTCGCCGCGCAACAGCATATTGAGCTCGTGCAATTTGCCGCGCTTGCGCTCCCAGCCCATCCAGCGGTTCTCCTGCGCATTGAACAGACGCTTGCGATGCAACAAGAAGAAGCGGGGATTGTTTTGCGTATAGTGCTCGTTGAGCGCGGTGATTTTCTCACGCGCATAGTCGAAAATGTCGAGATCATCGTCGGTCTGTTCGAATTTGCTGTCGGCCCAGTCCGTCAAAAGGGCGAAATAGACCTCGCCACGCGGATTAGTGAGATAGTGCACTTCGAGATTGCGAATATGCTCATCGACGGAGTCACGCGAGGTAATCAGCGTCGGCACGGCAACGAGGGTTTTTGCCTCTGGAGGCAGGCCATTCTTGTACTCGAAGCCGATTAGCCGCGTCGGCGGCATAAACATCGGTATGATCCAGTTGACGAAGCCGTTGGCTGTTTCCATCGTGGGGAACACTGCCAGCAAAGTGAACAGCCAGGTCATGCCGTCAGACAGTCCGGCACGGCGCAGGAAATAATTGATCAGTAGGAGGATGGCGATTGAGAAGAACGAAGCCGGCGCCCACAAGCCGGCGAGACCCAATCTCCGGTAGAAACGTACCCAGCGAATAAGCACGGTTGGCTTGTAGCCACATGTCTCTTCAAGTTCCGGACGGCCTTCTCCGGCAAGATAATAGCCGACATCGCGTTTGCGCTGCTCGGTAACACCGCCTGCGCCAGCGGTCTCTTCAGCACTTTTATGTGCGAGCTCGAGAGCCGATTGTGTGATGTCGTGTTCGCTCTTGCCTGAGCGGCGGGCAATCTTTTCGATAGCAACGCGGTAGGCATTGCGAGAATGAAAGTCGAGCGCATCGAAATTGGAGTTGTCGCGCAGAACGGCATCGACACCGCTGACTGTCTCAAACCAGGTAATCCAGTCAACGTCATCGATCGCCTTCAGGCTGCGAATGAGATTGCCCATGCTCACGCCACCCGTCGATTGGCGGGTATGTTCCTGAATGATGGCATCCTCGGAATCGCTGCCATTCTTTTCGAGCTCGTCTTCGAGCCACGCGACCGCGGCTCCAGAATGAGCGGTGCCGCCACGCAAACGGTAGAGCAGGTGGGTGGCAAAAGTGCTGTCCTTGGCCGCTGGCGCATACTGCGCCAGAAGCTGCGGGAGGGTATCTTTCTCAGCGTTCAGCGTGATTTCGTCGGCAACGCTATTGGCATAGGCGCGCATGCGGCGGGCACGCTCGACGCGCAGCGAAAGACGCCGGGCATTTTCGATTAGAATGAAGCGAACGGCGGATGGAAGGGCCCACAATTCGCCGATATGCAGAGGTTCCACGGTCTGGAAGCCTTCAACGATGGCGCTCAGGCTATTCAGCGAAAACTGGCTGTCCGTATGCGCGACGTAAAGCCAGGCGAGCGCCATTACCCGTGGGATGTTGGGCTGACTCGCAAGTGGCGGCAACTGTCTGAAGAATTTCTTGGGCAGGTCGCGCTCGACCTGCTGTATGTTCTGGTCGACCAGGTAATAATTGTCCAAAAGCCACTGAGCCGCTGGTGTTATCGTTTCGCCGTTGCGTGCTGCTGCATCGGAAGAACGGTAGGAATGCAGGATCAGCCTGGCGTTTTCGACTGTTCGCTGCTCGAAAACCATCGGCTCGTAGTCGGGCAATCGGACGTCTTCGCCCTTCGCTACCCGGGTCCCAAGGTCCCTCAAATCGTCGATTGATTTATAATGAGCCCGTATAGGGTTAGGTTGGACAGCAAAAATCTGACCAACAGTCTTCTTCTGGGATGCAAACGCTTGAAAAAAGCTCAATACGGGCATTGTTTTCATTTCAGTTTGGAAGAAAGAATCTTCGGGATTGCAGCACTAAGGCGATCAGGGGCCGATCGTCCCACGTTCAGTTTAGGGTCTAATCAGGTCATGGCAATTAAGCTATCACCACTTTTATCGTTAGCGATCAGTTTTGATGAAAATGAGTCAGATTTCTATTAGCCTTTGTACGCAATTTTGAAGCTTCTGCACAGGGGGAAAGCCGCTGTAGCGGCGGGTCGCAGCCGAACAACCCAACGCTTCGCGACAACAGTGCAGCCACTAACTGTAACAAAAAAGACCGGGATTTGGCCATCCCGGTCTTTCACTCAGTTGGGTCGCATCAGCTCTTCGGGAACACGCGCCAATGTTTGGGGCGAAAAGCGATGCGGCTTGTTTCCGTTGCCGGATGGTCCGCTGGAATTTCGATCTCCACATGATCGGTTACCCCAGCTATTCGCAGCTCAATGCGCCGCGTAGCACCGACACGGCGGCTTGCAACGACTGTACCGGCGATTCCGCCGTTGGAGTCCTCGATAAGGTCGACATCGTGGGGTCGGAAATATAGCCGTGCTTCACCGTCAGGTCGATCGCTGGAGATGCCCAGCGCTTGGCCATCGAGCCATAATTCGCCGTTCTTGACGTGAACTTCGATGGAACTCGACTCACCGATGAAGCTGTAGACAAACGGTGAATTCGGGCGGTCATAGACCTCATCGGGGGTACCGATCTGTTCTATCCTGCCTTGGCTCATGACCACAACGCGGTCCGCCAATTCCAGCGCCTCGTCCTGATCGTGCGTTACGAAAACAGTCGTGTGCTTGGTCTTGTCGTGGATCTCACGCAACCAGCGGCGAAGTTCCTTGCGGACCTTCGCGTCGAGCGCGCCAAAGGGTTCGTCCAGCAACAACACTCGTGGTTCGATAGCCATGGCACGGGCGAGCGCGACGCGTTGACGCTGGCCGCCCGAGAGCTGCGCAGGATAGCGTTTCTCAAGGCCGGAAAGCTGCACGAAATCCAGAAGTTCCGACGAGCGTCGACGGATTTCGTCCTTGCTGGGCCGACTTGAACCCGGACGTACCTTCAGGCCGAAGCCGACGTTGTCAATCACTGTCATATGGCGGAATAGAGCATAATGTTGAAAGACGAAACCGACGTTCCTCTCCTGCACGGACTTCAGCGAAGCATCCTCGTCGCCAAAGAAAACCTTGCCCTCGGTGGGAGTTTCAAGCCCTGCGATCAGGCGCAACAGGGTAGTCTTGCCAGATCCGGACGGACCGAGCAGCGCAATGAGTTCGCCAGAATTGATATCAAGTGAAACGTCGTGCAGCGCTGGAAACCGATCGAATTCCTTGCGTACACCACTTACGCGAACATCCATAAATTCTATTCCCCTTTAGTGTCCGCCAACTGCACGTAACTCCGCGCCGTATCTCAGCTCCAGAAGAGTCTTGAGAACGAGTGTTACCAGCGCAAGAAGCGCCAGGAGCGAAGCCACTGCGAAAGCAGCGACAAAATTATATTCATTGTAAAGAATTTCGACATGCAGCGGCATCGTGTTGGTGAGGCCCCTGATATGTCCTGAAACGACAGACACTGCGCCAAATTCTCCCATGGCCCGGGCGTTGCATAAAAGTACGCCGTAGAGCAAGCCCCATTTGATATTTGGAAGCGTCACATGCCAGAACGTCTGCCAGCCATTGGCCCCGAGCGATAACGCGGCTTCTTCATCGGTCGTACCTTGCTCCTGCATCAGCGGAATCAATTCCCTCGCGACAAATGGAAAGGTGACGAACATGGTCGCCAGCACGATTCCTGGCACGGCAAAGAGGATCTCGATGCCATGGGATTTCAGCCAAGGACCCAATGCGGATTGCGAACTGAACAACAGCACATATACGAGGCCGGAAATAACCGGCGATACCGAGAACGGGAGATCGATCAATGTGGTCAGAAAAGCCTTGCCCTTGAATTCGAACTTGGCGATCGCCCACGCTGCAACAACGCCGAAAACAACGTTGAGCGGTACTGCGATGGACGCTACCAGCAGTGTCAGACGAATGGCTGCCTGAGCATCAGGTTCGGAAAATGCAGCGAAATATTCGGCCGGGCCCTTGCGAAACGCTTCGACAAAAACCGACACGAGCGGAAGCACAAGAAACAGCGCAAGAAAAACCAGGGCAATCCCGGTCAGAACAAAGCGTGCCGTGCGCCGCTCGGTGGTGGCGTGCCGCGCCGTGGCTGTTGGGTCTATGACTTGAACGGGTTCAAGCGCCATAACCATACCTCCTCCGGCTCCAGGCCTGAATGAGATTGATGACGAAAAGCATGAAAAATGAGATCAACAGCATGATCGTCGCAATCGCGGTCGCACCCGCATAATCAAATTCCTCCAGTCGGATCACGATCAAAAGCGGTGCAATTTCTGAGACATAAGGAAGGTTCCCGGCGATAAAGATCACAGAACCGTACTCACCTACCGCCCTCGCAAATGCCAGCGCGAATCCGGTCAGGATGGCCGGCTGCAAGCCCGGCAAGAGCACCCGCGTAATTGTCTGGAAGCGATTGGCGCCGAGTGTCGCTGCAGCTTCTTCGACCTCCTTGCGGATTTCTTCCATCACTGGCTGAACGGTCCGAACAACAAAGGGCAGCCCGATAAAGATCAGGGCGATGGTTATGCCGATCGGCGTGAAAGCAACCTTGATCCCGATCAGATCGAGCCAATGACCTATCCAGCCATTTCTGGAATAAAGCGCCGTCAGCGCAATGCCGGCAACTGCCGTCGGCAATGCAAACGGCAGATCGACTATGGCATCGACAATTCGACGGCCTGGAAACCGGTAGCGCACCAGAACCCACGCAACGATGACACCGAAGATGACGTTGATCACAGCAGCAATAAGGGATGTCCCAAAGCTGATTTTCAGCGCATTTACGGTCCGTGGATCAGTCGCTACGTGCCAAAATCCGGGAAAACCCAATGAAGCCGAGCGCAAGACAAGGCCAGTTAGAGGAATGAGAACAATGAGTGCGAGGTAGGCAAGAGTGAAGCCGAGCGTCATTCCAAATCCTGGAATAACGCTCGGCTGCTTAAACCGCCAACCCGCGTTCGCAAGGTTGGATGTCATGCTGTTACTGTTTCGGCTTGTAAATCTGGTCAAACGTTCCGCCATCTCCGAAGTGATAGGGTTGTGCCTTTGCCCACCCACCGAAGATTGGATCATCGATCGTAACCAGTTTCAACTCCGGTAATTTTTTGATGAGCTCTGGCGGTACCAGTTCAGGCTCGGAGGGACGATAGAAGTGCTTGGCTGCGATCGTCTGGCCTTCCTTGGAATAAAGATATCCAAGATAGGCTTCGGCTGCCTTGCGTGTGCCTTTTGCATCGACATTCGCATCCACCACGGCAACCGATGGTTGGGCGAGAATCGAGCTGGGTGGAACGACGATATCGAATTTGTCATCGCCGAATTCCGCTGATGCGAGGTAGGCCTCATTTTCCCAGGCAAGCAATACGTCACCGAGTTCGCGCTGGGCGAATGTATTGGTCGCGCCGCGTGCACCGGAATCGAGTACGGGAACGTGCTGGAACAAATTTCCAATATATTCCTTGATCTTGGCTTCATCGCCGCCGTACTGCGCGTTGGCCCAAGCCCAGGCCGCAAGGTAGTTCCAGCGGGCGCCACCGGACGTTTTAGGATTAGGCGTGATCACCTCGACGCCATCTTTAACGAGATCTCCCCAATCCTTGATGCCCTTCGGATTGCCCTTGCGCACGAGAAAAACAATGGTCGACGTGTAGGGCGCAGAGTTGTGCGGAAATTTCTTGATCCAGTCGGGATTGATTTTCTTGGCCTTGACGATGGCATTCACATCGCTTTCAAGCGCCAGCGTCACGACATCAGCGTCCAGCCCATCAATGACGGAACGCGCCTGCGCACCTGAGCCGCCGTGAGATGCCTGGATGGTCACTGTCTCGCCCGTGTCGGCTTTCCACTTGGCGGCGAACGCCGCATTGAAATCCTTGTAAAGCTCGCGTGTCGGGTCGTAAGACACGTTCAAAAGGGTGGTGTCCGCGTTGGCAGCAGACATCGGCTGAATGGCGACTGTTGCTGCAAGCAACACAGCCGCCAGTGCTAGGGAAAATCGGGAATGTTTCATGCCTGCCTCCGTATGATTAGAACTGAAGCGTAGCAGAGCGTCTCCAAATAGGGGCGTTAGAAAGAATTCCTTTTACAGTGAAAAATTAGAATATTCTACCAGATCGGCATAGTCTACTGAAACAGTCGTCTATAATGAGTGAGCATAGGATTCTCTCAAACTTAAGTAGCACGGCCGTTTGTGGCCGATTGAGTAGGTCGCTGGGTCTTTTCTGGAAAATGCGACCATGCTGGAATAATTGTCCCGCCCCGAAAAGACACGACCGAGCCGCGTCTTTTCGGCCGCTCGAGCTGCGTAGACTCGCTCGAATGTCTATTTGCCCAATAGCATTTTCACCGGCGTCGCGTCAGCAAGCCGCGTATAGTTGGCGGGATTGTTGTGGGCATCTTTGAAGGTGCGCGTCTTGATCGGCATGACGAAGATTGCCGCTGTCAACAAAGCGGTGGCTGCTATGGAAAGGCGGCGTTCCATACGTGAAGTAATGATCATGCGCTTTCTCTCCTCAGTGAAAGTTCGCCCGCAACGGGCGGGAAATAATGTCCTCGATTGCGGATTTCGGGATCGGCAAGAGCATCTGATCCATCTCGGCCAGCGTTTCGGCAAAACCGATCGCTGCGTTCTCCACTTCCTCATGGCGCGAGGGACATGCCATGGCATTGAGGCAGGTTCGTGCCGCAACCATGTCGCAATTTTGTATCCCCGCGATAAGCCCCAAAGTCATGCATTCCTCCCGGCAGACATGGTGCGAGCCAAATGGAAAAGTCTTGAGCGGGCATAATGCGCAGTGGCGCAGCGTCCGGATGAAGAACGACAGTTCGGATAGGGCGCGGTTGCCGTTGCGCGTGCCGAGAAGCTCGCAATAGAGCCCAAAAGCCATTTCCCACGCGATGACGGAGCCCGTTTCGAAACCTGCCGTCCAACGCCGGTAGCCTTCGAGCACGAGCTTTTCCGGTGTGCGATCGAAATAGCAACCTGCATTGTTGCCGGCTTCAGATATGCGTGGATACATCGCCGCTCCCTTCCTGTTCGTTATTGCGGATCAGGGCGAAGGGACCATTGCGGTAACCGCGGATGACCGGCTGCCTTAGGCTACGGCCAAAGACAGGAGACAGTTGCTGATGGTTCAGCAGGGAAACCACGCGCAGGCGTGGCAGAAAAAGACCTATCATAGGGTCCTCCAATCGAAAGGGTTCAAGGCCCAGACATCAAAGGGATGTGCTTTTGCACTTTCCGCATAAAGGCTTCTGATAATCGCAATGTCAAACACTAAATCTTTAAAACCCATAAAAATATCAATAGGTTAGAATAATTCTAGTAAATTATGAGTTTTTTAGTATACAAATGTTCGGATTAGCCCGCGAAGAGCATAGTTCTCTTCCGGACCGGGGGCCGGAAGAGATGACAGATGCATGTTTTATCCGGCGATCAGCAGCCGAAGCTTTTTCAACGCAATGTCAGGGCTTTCCTTGTAGTCGATCGTGCTTTTTAACCGCCCGTCGCGATCAAGCAGCATCACCGACGCGGTATGGTCCATGGTGTAGTCGCCGTTTTCAGTTGGCACCTTCTTTGCATAAATCTTCCAGCCCTTGAGGAGCTTCTCGACTTCCTGCGGATTGCCAGTGATGCCGGTGATCCGGTCGGTGAAGGCCGATGTATAACCCTTCATGACGTCCGGAGTGTCGCGCTCCGGATCGACGGAAATGAAGAAGACGCGCAGGTCTTTGCCCTCATCGCCAAGTGTCTTCAGCCATCCGGCCATTTCGAAGAGGGTTGTCGGACATACCTCGGGGCAATGGGTGAAACCAAAGAACAGTGCTGTTGGATGGCCCGTGAAGGCCGCGTCCGTGATCGGAGCGTTGTTCTGGTCGACAAGATTGAACGGAACGCCGAGCTGCACAGCCTGCGCATTGCCGCCATTTCGCGCGTTGATGTAAGTGAAAACCAAGAAGCCGCACAATACAGCGATCAGCGCCCATAATGCATAGCGCAAGAGACGGAAATTCATCAATTGTGCTCCATGCTTGTTGCGCCCGCAGGCCCGACCATGAACTGGACGTCGACCTTGCCGGCTTTGGCAAAATCAAGCGTAACAGGCACCATATCACCCTCTTTCAGGGGTGCTGAAAGGTTGATCAACATCAAATGTGCGCCGCCGGGAGAGAGTTCGGCGCTGCCGCCAGCCGGAATCTCAAGTCCGTCCTTCAGCTTGCGCATTTGCATGACGTTGCCATCCATCTTCATTTCATGCACCTCGACCCGGGCAGCAACAGGGCTCGAACCACCGAGGAGCTGGTCTGGCGCGTTCGATTGATTTTCAATCTTGATATAGCCGCCGCCGACTTTCGCCCCGGGGAGGGTGGCGCGGGTAAAGGCGCCGCTCAAGGTCAGATCCCCAGCTTTTACGGGGTCCATCGAGTTGTCTTCGCTCATGGTGGCACCCTGCATCATCTTGGAATGATCGTGCGCCTGAGCAGACGAGATTGCCGCAAATACCAGCGCGACGGCGGCAATTCTGGAAAAAGATTTCATGAGGCGTCTCCTATCCATATTTTTATGAGAATACACGTTGCAAAGGCGAAGGGATGCGCGTGATCAACTGGTCGAGGATCAGCATGCCGAGAATTGCGAACCCGGTCAGCGGAAAGGCGATGCCGAATACCAGTATAACCAAGGTAAATACTGCAAAGACACTTTTCTGCTGCGGCATCGGTGGCACGCCGAGCCGTCCTGAAGGACGCCGCTTCCACCACATCACCACCGCAGAGACCGAGGCGAGGATGATCGCAAGGCATGTCGCTAGCATGGCGAGTTGGTTGGCGAGGCCCCAATATTGGCCCTGGTGCACGCCGATCCCAAATTCAATTGCCTTGGCTCCAGCTCCATAATCGGAAAACTTCAAATCCACCAATGGGTTAGCGCTATACTGGTCGAAGTGGATTGTCCGCTGTTTTGCGATATCGTCGGGGAAAACGGCTGCGGTATAAACCCCCTTCTTGCTGGCAGGCAGGGAAATTTCAAAGCCCGGTGTCATGCCCGCTGCCGCCGCGGAGGCAACAATCCGGTCAAGGCCGACGGGCGTCCCGCCTGGCGTCGACACGGGTACCGGTGCGTTCTCGACAGTCCATCCGGAATTGCCAAGTACTCGTTTTGTCTGAAGTTTTGAAACCGGCACGTTGTCCCAGAGCTGAACGGGATAGCCAAGTCCATAGCCGGCCAACGTCGTGTTCAGCTTGTCACCCCAATAGCCCGACCACGGCATACCAGATATCGCAAGGAAGAAGATCAATGCGCCGGCACCTGCGCCGGTGACCGCATGCAGATCCCGCCAGAACACGCGTCTATCCGGAGTCCCGCGCACAGTGATGACACCGCCGGTCTGCTTGCGCGGCCACCATAGATAAAAGCCTGTAGTTACAAGGACTAACGCAAGTCCGCCTACAGCTTCCACAATGCGGTTGAAGGCAAGGCCAAAATATTCAAGGCTGTGGATCTTCTTGACCACCCAGCTGAATTCTTCCTCTTCGCCGACCCTGCCAAGGACCGCGCCGCTGTAGGGATCGACGAAGACCAGAACGTTCCCGCCGGGAGTGCCGACGGTGACTTTTGCCGACTGAGTTGGAGTGCCAGGCGATTGATATCGCAGCACTTTTGATCCCGGCACAGCCGCTTTCGCGTTGTCGGTCAGGAGCGAAGGGGCGAGCGATTCGCTGCGCGGCTGAACCACGTTGCGGTAGGCGAAGACGGTATTGTCGATTTCGTCCTTGAACAAATAGAGGCTGCCGGTAACGGCGAGATTGAGCATGAAAGGGATGACCAGAAGGCCGGCGAAAAAGTGCCAGCGCCAGATGGCGCGGTAGAGTGAAAGGCTGAGATAATAAGGCTTCCCGGAAGCCATGCTTGAGACGGTCATATGTGTTCCTGTCGTCTGACAGCAAGGGTGACGGCACCGCCGGAGCGGGCCGCCGCGACGCGCCATCGAGGGCGCATTTTATGTCAGACGAGGGGAGGAGCTTGCGGCGGAGCCGACGGCGGAAAGAGGCTGCGCGCGATCCGGACCGCCTCTCGCTTCATCGTAAGTGATTGAACCGGCTCGTTTTTCAAGCCGGACGCCATGGGCGGAACCGGCAGAACGACGGATGCCGAGAGGCGGCAGGCCTCGCAGCCATTGCCGTGCCAGGCGCTCTTGTGTGAACCTTGATCCACCTTGTTGTCGAGGCAGAGAACGGGTACTGAGCCGTCCGGCAAAGTATAGGCGGCAAGGTCGATATCACTGGCTGGAGAGGCTGAAATGGGCTGGTGCGCGAAGGCAACGAATACGAGCGCCAATGCGCAAAGCATGCGCACCACCAATCGCCCGTCGTTCCGAATATTGCGCATTACCGCCTCATTTTCACTTCGCAGTCTAAATACAGGAGCCAGACCTGAAAATCCATGCGGCAAAGAGGAATGCAACTGAGCACACCCAAATTTCCCGCGATGGTGGAAAATCTTGCGCCAGATTCGATGATTCTTGCACCAGTTTAGGCAACTCTTGCATGAGTTTTGCCTATTCTTGCGCAAAGAATGTTTCGGTTCCGATCAGCATGATTCCAAATTCAGATTTACGCAGAATCGCGGCGCGGCATGTCACCCTTGGGACTGAAATGGGCGACCAGCCGGTAGGTTTCACCCGGGTAAAACATCCGAACGGCGGTGATCGGCCGTTTGCCCCGCCATGTCGATCGTTCGACCTGCAAACAGGCCGAGCCTTCCGGCACCTCGAGACGAGAGGCAAGCACGGAATCTGCGTTGAACGCGCTGATCCGGTTTTCGGCTTCCGACCAGGGCACATGACCGCGCAGCCAAGTTCCCGGAGGTTCGTCGGCAAAGGAGATATTGGCGGCTTCCGGCACGCTGACAAGATCGATCAGTCGGTCCTCGAAAGCATGGACGCGCCGGCCGGCAAAGTGACGGCAGTAAATCGCCAGAACCTGACGCGGCGTTTGCACATTGAGGCGTTCCATATCGTCCCGTGTCGAGCGGCGCTGCTGCCGTGAGATCACCTCAAGTCTGTAGACCTGCCCGATGGCCTCGACCTCGGCACGCACGTCGGGAATTTCGATGACGGCCGATTGGGATAGCGGCTGCGAAACGAAGCTTCCCGCCTTGCGGCGGCGCTCGATGAGCCCGGAAGCGGCAAGCGCCGACAGAGCCTTGTTCACCGTCATCCGCGCACAACCGTAGGTTTCCATTAATTCGCGTTCCATCGGAATGCGAAAACCGGGCGCCCATTCGCCGAGCAGGATCCGCTGTTCGATGTCATGGCGGATACGGGCGGAGAGTTGGCCCTTCGGCGTATCGGTGATGGGTTTTTCCAATTGATCCAAAGCGACCTCTTATTCGGCCGATAGAGTTTGCGACAGGCGAACGATGATGGCCTCTCCCGATCCGCCAATGGAAATCTCTGGCGTATCTGCGGAAGCATCGATCAACGCAGCATCATGCGCGTCAAGCACTGACGACTCACCAAGAGTGATCTGGCCACTGCGGCAGAAGATGATGCAGGCATCCGCAGTGACGGGCAGAAGCTGTGTCCCATCGATGGACAGATTGTCGACGCTGTGAGTCCAGCGCCCGCGCCGTGTCATGGCATTGAAATCTGTGATGGGTCCAGCGATCAATTTTGCGGATGCAGTCGCGTCTCCCGGGAATGGATAAGGCTTACTCGCAGGGGTCAGTCGAACGAGTGGTGTGCCCTCGACGGCAAGGTGCAGTCCTTCGCCGCTAACCACGGCCAGCGTGCGGTCGATGCCCTCAAACCGCGAAAATGGTCCATCGGAAGCAACAGTCGCCATGCTGATGCGCCAGTCGAAATCGGCGACAGATGCGAGTGGAGGAGCGACGGCAATCTCGGTGGTGACGCCGCCGCCATTCTTCCACGGCATTTGCCGGTGATCGCTGGCCCGGAGTATTTGCATCAGCCGAGGATGCCCGGCAGGTTGAGGCCCTTTTCCTTCGCGCATTCTATGGCGATCTCGTAGCCCGCATCGGCGTGGCGCATGACGCCGGTTGCCGGATCGTTCCAGAGAACGCGCTTGATGCGTTCTGCCGCATCGTCAGTTCCGTCACAGCAAATGACCATGCCGGAATGCTGGGAAAAGCCCATGCCGACACCGCCGCCATGATGCAGGGAGACCCAGGTTGCACCGGAGGCGGTGTTGAGCAGTGCATTCAAAAGCGGCCAGTCGGAGACCGCATCGGAGCCATCTTTCATGGCTTCCGTTTCGCGGTTCGGCGAGGCGACCGAACCTGAATCGAGATGATCGCGGCCGATGACGATCGGTGCTTTCAGTTCGCCGCTGCGCACCATCTCGTTGAAAGCGAGTCCGAGCCGGTCGCGGTCGCCGAGACCGACCCAGCATATGCGCGCCGGCAGACCCTGAAACGCGATGCGTTCCCGCGCCATGTCGAGCCAGTTGTGCAGATGCGTGTTGCCGGGCGTCAGTTCCTTCACCTTGGCGTCGGTCTTGTAAATGTCTTCCGGATCGCCCGACAACGCCGCCCAGCGAAACGGCCCGATGCCCCGGCAGAACAGAGGACGGATATAGGCGGGGACGAAGCCGGGGAAGGCAAAGGCGTTTTCCAGTCCTTCATCCTTGGCGACCTGACGTATGTTGTTGCCATAGTCGAGTGTCGGGATACCTCGTTCCCAGAAGGCGATCATGGCTTCGACATGTTCGCGCATCGAAGCACGCGCGGCTTTCTCGACGGCTTTAGGATCGGTCTCGCGCTTCTGGCGCCATTCGGCCATGGTCCAGCCTTTCGGCAGATAGCCGTTGACCGGATCATGGGCCGAGGTCTGATCGGTGACGATGTCCGGGCGCACATTGCGCCGGACGAGCTCGGGCAGGATATCGGCGGCATTGCCGAGCAGACCGACCGATTTGGCTTCGCCCGCCTTGGTCCAGCGCTCGATCATTTCCAGCGCTTCATCGAGTGTTTCGGCCTTGGCGTCCACGTACCGGGTGCGCAGGCGGAAATCGATCGAGTCCGGATTGCACTCGACGGCGAGACAGCAGGCCCCGGCCATGACGGCAGCCAGCGGCTGTGCCCCGCCCATGCCGCCAAGTCCGCCGGTCAATATCCATTTGCCCTTCAGATTGCCGCCATAATGCTGGCGCCCAGCTTCGACGAAGGTTTCATAGGTGCCCTGAACGATGCCTTGCGTTCCAATATAGATCCACGAGCCGGCGGTCATCTGGCCATACATGGCAAGACCTTTCTTATCGAGCTCGTTGAAATGATCCCAGGTTGCCCAATGCGGGACGAGATTGGAATTGGCGATCAGCACCCGCGGCGCGTTGGCATGGGTCTTGAACACACCGACCGGTTTGCCTGACTGGACGAGCAGCGTTTCATCCTCGTTCAGGGTTTTGAGGGTGGAAACGATCTTGTCGAAATCGTCCCATGTGCGGGCGGCACGGCCGATGCCGCCATAGACCACGAGCTCGTTGGGATTTTCCGCAACATCGGGATCAAGATTGTTCATCAGCATGCGCAGCGGCGCTTCGGTCATCCAGGATTTGGTGTTCAGCTTGTCGCCGCGCGGAGCGCGCACTTCACGGATATTAGAGCGGTTTGTAATCATATTGAATCATCCTGCCGGAGGGAATTTGGTTCAAGGTCGAGGGGTTTGGCGAGGCCGATGTGGTTGCAGCGGACGACGCCGAAGCCCGATGGATTTGGGCCAAATTCACCCGGCCCTTCGGGTTTCCGGCTGGCGGCCAACCACTTTGTCAGGCGGCGTCGGACGATGGAAGGGCATCGACCTCGCCACCTTCCGCGTGGATTGTCTCGCCGTCCGAGAAACAGGATTGATACAATATGGTCACAAACCGCTCTATGCCGCGGATTGTTCATTATTTGCTCCCCAGCTTGATCGCGGTCTGTCGGATGATTTCGAGAATGTCTTTGAGGTGCTTGCGCAGCCGTTCGGCTTTGGCCTCGTCATAGGCGAAAGGCGGCGCTTCCTTCGTCAGATGCGAGGACTGCGTCAGTTCCATCTGGATGGCGTGGATGCCGAGCTTTGGCTGGCCATAATGCCGCGTCGTCCAGCCACCCTTGAACCGGCCGTTGATGACGGCGTCATAACCCCGCGCCGCGAATGCGATCCGGCCGACTGCCGAGGCGATTTCCGGAGAACAGCTGTTGCCCTCATTGGTGCCGATGTTGAAATCCGGAAGCTTGCCCTGGAAGAGAAACGGGATGTGCGAACGTATGGAGTGGCAGTCGTATAGAACGACAAGGCCGTGCGCTTCGTGCACGCGCTCGATCTCCTTGGCCAGTGCGACATGGTAAGGGCTGTGGAACTGTTTCAGCCGGTATTCTATGTCCGCGGCCGTTGGCTTCTCGCCATCGCGCCAGATCGGCTTGCCGTCGAAATCAGTATCGGGAATGAGACCGGTGGTATTCTGTCCCGGATAAAGACTGACGCCTGAGGGATCACGATTGGCATCGATGACGTAGCGATGAAAGGTGGCGCGGACAGTCGTGACCTCTGGAAGCAAGCCATCGTAGAGCTTGTCGATGTGCCAGTCCGTATCGGTGAGCATCTGGCCGGTTTCATTGAGCCGGGCGCGAATGTCGTCCGGCACATCGGTTCCCGTGTGCGGAAAGCCCAGAATTATCGGGGATGATCCCTGTTTGACGTCGACGGGATTCATAATTGTGTATCCAGGAACTTGTCGATAGCGGAGTTTGTGGTGTTGGGCAGTTTGCCGATTTGGAGAAAACGTTGCGGTCCTTGCCCTCCCCCTTGTGGGGAGGGTGGCTGCGAAGCAGCCGGGAGGGGACTTGCTTCATTTAGAAAAACCCCTCCCCGTCGCTTCGCTCCGTCCCTCCCCACAAGGGGGAGGGCAAGGACGGCAACGTTTGCGTCAGATAAAGTAAAAGAGGATGCGGGAATGTTATGCATTACCGACACCCTTCACACTCAGAACTGGCAGAATATCGGGAGAAATTGCGGCGTTGAGCGCGCCCGAAGCAACGAGAACGGAAACGGATTTCAAGTCCGGCGCCATGTAGCGGTCCTCGTCGAGCGTTGGCACTGCGACCCGAATAACGCCATGCGCACGCGTGAGTTCCGGGCTGGTCTGCAGGGGTTCGCGCAGGTCGATCCCCTGTGCGGCGGTCAGCGCCTCGATGCCGATGATCGAGAACAGATTGTCCGTCATCTGCAACAGGCGGCGCGCGCCATGGCAGGCCATCGACACGTGATCTTCCTGATTGGCCGAGGTCGGCGTTGAATCCACCGACGCCGGGTGTGACATCTGTTTGTTTTCCGACATCAGCGCCGCCGACGTGACCTCGGCAATCATCAGGCCGGAGTTGAGGCCGGGCTTTCTGGCAAGGAACGCCGGCAGGCCGTAGCTCAAGGCCGGATCGACCAGGAGGGCAATGCGGCGCTGGGCGATCGCGCCGATTTCACAAATGGCGAGTGCGATCTGGTCGGCAGCGAAGGCCACCGGCCCCGCATGGAAGTTGCCGCCCGAGACGACGGAGCCATCGCTGAGCACCAGCGGATTGTCGGTAACGGCGTTGGCCTCGATTTCGAGCGTACGCGCCGCCATACGCAACAGGTCTAGGCAGGCGCCGTCCACCTGCGGCTGGCAGCGGATGCAATAGGGATCCTGCACACGTTCGTCACCCTCGATATGGCTCTCGCGAATGGGCGAGTTTTCAAGCAGTCGCCGAAGCGCCGTGCCGGTATCGATCTGGCCGCGATGACCGCGTAAGGCATGAATATCCGGATGGAATGGCGCTGACGAGCCCATTGCGGCGTCCGTGGAGAGCGCGCCGGTGATCAGCGCCGATTGACCGGCGCGGTGGGCGCGAAACAACCCCGCAAGCGCGAGAGCCGTCGATACCTGCGTGCCGTTGATAAGCGCGAGACCTTCCTTGGCCGCCAGTACGACGGGCTTGAGCCCCGCTTCGGCAAGGCCCTCGGCCGCCGGCATCTGTCTAGCCTCGAACGTGACGTCGCCTTCACCGATCATCGCCGCGGCCATGTGAGCGAGGGGCGCAAGATCACCGGAAGCGCCGACGGAGCCCTTCTCGGGAATGACCGGGATCACGCCTTTTTCCAGCATGGCTTCTATAAGGCTGATGAGTTCCGGGCGCACGCCGGAAGCGCCGCGACCGAGCGAGATCAGCTTCAGCGACATGATCAGGCGTACGATGTTTTCCGGCAGCGCGTTCCCGACCCCGCAACAATGCGAAAGGATAAGATTGCGCTGCAGCGTTCCGACATCCGCAGCATCAATCCGGATCGAGGCAAGTTTGCCGAACCCGGTATTGATGCCATAGACCGGCGCATTCCCGGCGGCGATTTCGGCAATTCGTTTCGCTGCCGATTCGATCCCCGCGTGGAAGGACACATCGAGCTTTGCCGGCGTGCCATGCCAGTAGATGGTTTCGAGATTGGCAAGCGGCACTGCGCCGGGGTGCAAGATTATCGTCATCGTCAATTATGCTTTCAAAACGAGCTGGTGGAGTGGGTTGAAGCCGATGCGATAGCAAAGTTCCGCTGGTTGCTCTGCGTTCCAGATGGCGATCTCGGCGCGCTTGCCCGGCGCAATGGTGCCCATTTCGTCAGCGAGGCCCAGGGCGCGCGCGGCTTCACGCGTGGCGCCGGCGAGCGCTTCTTCGACGGTCAGCCGGAAAAACGTGCATGCCATATTCATGGTCAGGAGCAGGGAAGTGAGCGGCGATGTGCCGGGATTGCAATCGGTGGCGACGGCGATGTGGACACCGGCATCGCGCAGGATCTGGACAGGCGGCGCGCGCTCTTCGCGCAAGGCATAGAACGCACCCGGCAGGAGCACCGCGACTGTTCCGGCAGCCGCCATGGCCCGGGCGCCTTCCTCATCGAGATATTCGAGATGGTCGGCGGACAAGGCGCCATACGACGCCGCGAGCTTGGCCCCGCCCAGGTTGGAGAGCTGTTCGGCGTGGAGTTTGATCGGCAAGCCAAGTGATTTCGCCTTGTCGAAGACGCGGGCGATCTGGGCGGGCGAGAACGCGATACCCTCGCAGAACCCATCCACCGCATCGACGAGACCTTCCGCATGCGCTGCATCGAGACCGGGGAGGACGACTTCGGAGATATAGTCATCAGGCCGGCCCTTATACTCCGGCGGTGTCGCATGGGCAGCGAGGTAGCTTGTGAGGATGCGCACCGGGCGCATGGTGGCGAGGCGGCGCGCGACGCGCAGCATCTTCAGCTCGGCGTCGATATTCAGCCCATAGCCGGATTTTATCTCGACGGTGGAGACGCCTTCGGCGAGCAAGGTATCGAGCCGCGGCAGGCTCTGCGCCAGGAGCACCTCTTCGTTCAGGGCATTGGTCGATTTGACCGAGGAGATAATGCCGCCGCCGGCGCGCGCGATGTCCTCATAGGTCGCGCCTTCGAGCCGCATCTCGAACTCGCGGGCGCGATTGCCGCCAAAGACCAGATGCGTGTGGCAATCGATGAGGGCAGGGGTGGCCAGCCTACCGCCAAAATCCTGGCGCTCGACATCATTCCAGTCCGCAGGGATGGACTGTCCAACCCAGGCGATCCGCTCGCCGTCGATGCCGATCGCGCCGTTTTCAACGAGGCCATACGGCGCGCCGGTATCTTCCAGCGTGGCGATCCTCAATCCGGACAGAATTTTCCTCATCGGCTGCGACCTGCTCCCGTTTTTGGTCTTGCCCGCAAGGTTAATATGTATATACATAACGTGTCAATCCGGCGGGAGGAAAGAAATGACTGAGGCTAGAAAATCGGTGTTCGCCCGGACAGCGCTCACGCCAAATGGCTGGGAGAACAATGTTCTGATCGAGATCGACAGTGCGGGACGCATTGGTTCGGTTGTGGCCGGGAACGAAAGCGCATCGAATGCTTACGCTGTAGATGTCCTGCTGCCGGCGCAGGCAAACCTCCACAGCCACACATTCCAGCGGGCGATGGCCGGGCTTTCCGAAGCACGCAGCCCTGCGGGGCGCGACAGCTTCTGGACATGGCGCGAGATCATGTACCGGTTCCTCGACATTCTGGACCCTGAGGATGTCGAGGCGATCGCCGCCTTCGCCTTCGTCGAGATGCTGGAGTCCGGCTATTCCAGCGTTGCGGAATTTCACTATGTACATCACCAGCCGGGCGGACAGCCCTACGCGAACCTCGGCGAATTGTCGGAACGCATCGCCGCTGCGGCGAGCGCCACCGGCATCGGCCTGACGCTGTTGCCGGTCGCCTATATGCAGGGCGGCGTCGACGGACGGGCGCTGGCGGGCGGGCAATTGCGCTTCGGCAACGATTTCGACCGTTACGTGCGACTGGCGGGGCAGGCGCAGGAAGCGGCCAAAGCTGTCAGCACCGATGCCGGCTTCGGCGTCGCACCGCATTCGATCCGCGCCGTCAACGAACGCGATCTGAAGGCGCTGGAGCAGCATTTTCGCGACATGCCGTTCCACATCCATATTGCCGAGCAGATCCCGGAAATCGAAGAAGTGCAGGCGGCTTACGGCCAGCGCTCGATGACGTGGCTGCTCGACCACCTGCCGGTCGGTAAGCGCTGGTGCCTGATCCACTCGACCCATATGACATCGCAAGAAACGCGCCGGGTTGCGCAAAGCGATGCGGTTGTCGGACTGTGTCCGATCACCGAAGCCAATCTCGGCGATGGCATCTTCGACGGGGTGAATTATCTCGGCGCGGGCGGGCGCTTCGGCACGGGATCGGACTCCAACATCCGAATTTCACCCTCGGAGGAACTGCGCCAGCTCGAATACAGCCAGCGTCTGCGCGATGTCTCCCGTGTTACGCTGTCAGTCGACGGCAAATCCTGCGGCCGCACGCTTTACGACACCGGGCTGGTCGGGGGCGCGCAGGCTCTCGGCCGCGACGCGGGCAGTCTTGCTCCCGGCAAATGGGCCGACATGATCGCGCTCGATGCTCAAAACCCCGCGCTGTTGGGGCTGAACGGCGACCGGCTGCTCGACGCTTGGATATTCGCGGGCGACCGCCACGCGGTTAGCGATGTCTGGTCAGCCGGACGGCATGTGGTGCATGAGGGCCGCCACCGCGACCGGGATGAAATATTCGCCGCCTACAAAGCGCGCCTGGCGCCGATCCTCTCCAAGCTCTGACTTGCGCGGATAATGACCATTGGCGATTCGCTCCAACTCCACTATTTGAGTTGGAGGGAATGACAGGGATGGATTTGAGAATGGCAGGCGTGACGCAGGAGCAGGTGCTCGAGCAATTGAAGACGGTGACTGGCCCGGACTTCAACAGCAATATTGTCGAGCTCGGTCTGGTTTCGGATATTTTCATCGCAGACAACAAGGTGTTCTTCTCGATCACCGTGCCGGCCGCGCGAGCGCAGGAACTCGAACCTTTGCGCGCCGCCGCCGAGCGTGTCGTCAAGGCGATGCCGGGGGTGAACGGCGCTATCGTCGCGCTGACCGCCGAGAAAAAAGGCGGGCCGACAAGCGATGATGCCCCGCCCCGCCCAACACCCCCAGCGCGCCCGGCGCAACGTCCGGCGCCGGCGGGGGCGGTTCCGCCACCACGGGTCGTGGCCCAGAGTGGCGCGGCAGGCCAGGGTGCACCCGCGCAAGCGGCGCATGGACACAGTCACGGCGCCCCGGTCAAATCCGGCGTGCCCGGTGTCGGCGCGATCATCGCCGTCGCCTCGGGCAAGGGCGGCGTCGGCAAGTCGACGACGGCCGTCAATCTCGCGCTGGGGCTCAAGGCCAATGGCCACAGCGTCGGCATTCTGGACGCGGATATTTACGGGCCCTCCATGCCGCGGCTGCTTGGTCTGCATGGCAGGCCGGAGGTTGTCTCCGGCCGCGTGCTCAAGCCCATGGAAGGCTACGGCCTCAAAGTCATGTCGATCGGCTTCCTCGTCGATGAGGAAACGCCGATGATCTGGCGCGGGCCGATGGTCATGTCGGCGCTGACTCAGATGCTGCGCGAGGTGCAGTGGGGCGATCTCGACGTGCTTGTCGTCGATATGCCGCCCGGCACCGGCGATGCGCAATTGACCATGGCCCAGCAGGTGCCGCTGGCCGGCGCGGTCATCGTCTCGACACCGCAGGACCTCGCGCTGATCGATGCGCGCAAGGGTTTGAACATGTTCAAGAAGGTGGATGTGCCGCTGCTCGGCATCGTCGAGAACATGAGCTATTTCATCGCCCCGGACACCGGCACACGCTACGACATCTTCGGCCATGGCGGTGCACGTAAGGAGGCGGAACGCCTCGGCGTGCCCTTCCTCGGCGAGGTGCCGCTGGTGATGGAAATCCGCGAGACGTCCGATGCCGGAACGCCTATAGTTGTCAGCAATCCCGACGGTCCGCAGGCACAAGCCTATCGCGAGATCGCCGCACAAGTCTGGGACCAGCTGGCGGCGACGAAAGGCGGACGCGCCGCCCCGGCGATTGTGTTTGAGTAGAGCAATTCCGCACGGAGAACGGCTTCACATTTTTCCCGGAATTGCTGTAAAACCCGCCACTTCTCGTGGCGGGTTTTGTTTTTACGGACCCCTGATTGGTTCATTCTCTTAGACTTAAGGCGAATTGACTCCTGTCGCCGAGGCGAATTAATCACAGAATCTTATTTAATCGGCTTAAGCCGCCCTGGGAGGAGCGCGGTTTGAAGCGTGGTTGGCTGCAACCACTCTCGCGCCCCTGACGCGGTGATTTTTCAGTTCAAGAACATTTTCAAAAAATCCATTTGGAGGAAATAATGATATTGCGACGTATATTCATCGCTGGGCTTCTCGGCTGCACCATGCTCGCCGGTTGCGACGGCGACGATAAGAGCCCGCCAGCCGATACCACATCGCAAGGCACCTTCGACCAGCTCAAACAGGAGAATGCGCAGCTCAAGGGCACCGTGGACGGTCTGCTGGAACGCTTCAAGGCGTTGGAGCAAAGCCTGGGCGGCACGCAAGGCGACGTGGCGGAACTGAAGAAACTATTTGCGGCGCTGAGCGGCGGCTTTACCGAACTTGTGGCCCGGGTGACGGCGACGGAAGCCGATATCGCCACGCTGAAGGGCCTGAATGCGCAGCTCGCCGATTTGGAGAAGAAGGTCAAGGCGCTGGAAACAACCAGCCTGACGGGGGCTGAGAAGGCAAGTGTCCAGACCATCACAGAAAGCCTTGCAACCTTGCGGAACGATATCGACCAGGAACTCAAGAAGAAGCTGGTTGCGACCGATCTGAAGAGTTTGGAGGATAAAGTTGCGACGCTGGAATCCGGCAAAGTGGACAAGGGCGCACTGGAGACGTTGGCGCTGGAGATCGAGAAGAAGTTGGCCGCACTCGACGATACCGCCAGGCTTGGCTCAAGCGCGACGGGCGATTTCAAAAAGCGCATCGAGGCGCTGGAGGGGGAAATCGACAAGCTCAAGAATCCGCCGCGTGTCGATATCGCGCTGACGCAGTTTGTCGATCCTTTTATCGGAACGGGGCCCGGTGCGCCACATGATACCGGCGGCAATGGCATGGGTGCCTTCACCTTCCCTGCTGCAGGCAGGCCGTTCGGCATGGTCAATTGGGGACCGGATACGAACACGCCGGGAGGCTATTCCGTCAAAGGTTATCACTACGAGATGAACCGCATTACCGGCTTTCCGCTCACCCACTTGAGCGGCGTTGGCTGCGATGCGGGCAGCGCTATTCCGTTTTTGCCGATGTCCGCTGCGAGCGAAACGCAGCCAGCCCTCGATCACAAACAGGAAGCCGCTCAGCCCGGCTACTACTACATCAAGTTCCCCGGCAGCGATATCGAAACCGAACTGACGGCAACGACACGCTCGGGGCTCGGCAAGTTCACCTATCCGGCGGGCAGGAGCGCGCTGCTGCGCATCGACGCCGCTTCCAGCACCGGCTCCGGCACGCTTGCTGTCGATGTAGCGTCGAAGAGCGTTTCCGGCTCTACGAGTGACGGGGGCTTCTGCGGTGCCGGCGGCCGGTTCAACGTGTACTTCCACGCAGTGTTCGATCAGGCTTTCACGCCCTCGACTTCCTCCGGAAATGCCACGACGCTCACCTTCACTGCTGCTGCCGGCGCGCCGACCGTCATGCGTGTGAAGGTTGGCCTCTCATATGTCAGCACGGCGAATGCCAAGGAAAACCTGGAGAAGGAAAGCGGAAATGCAACTTTCGAGCAGGTGCGGGAGCAAGCAAGTGCCGATTGGAACAAGCGGCTGAACGCCATCCAGGTCAGCGGCGGCAGCGCCGACGACACCAAGAAGTTTTACACGGCGCTCTACCATTCGCTGCAGACGCCCTCGACCTTCAGCGATGTCAACGGCGAGTATATCAGGTTCGGCGATGAGAAGACGGAGAAGGTTGAAAAGGATCGCGTCCACTATTCGAGCTTTTCGAGCTGGGATACGTATCGTTCGCTGGTCCCGCTGCAATCGCTGCTTTATCCGCATGAACTCAGCGACATGATGCAAACTCTGGTCAACGACGCAAAACAGTGCGGCGGCACCTTCCCGATGTGGGTTCACGGCAATTCCTCGAGCCCGATCATGCCGGGGGATGGCGTCTCGATCATCGTGGCGCAGGCTCATGCCTATGGCGCTCGCAACTTCGATACTGCGGCTGCGAGCAAGATCATGCGCGATACCGCCTTCGGACGGACAACGGAATGCGATGGGCGTACGACCCTTCCCGGGCTCGGCGACTACATGAAGCTGGGCTACATCCCCTACAACAGCAATGAGCAGGGCGATACCTCGTCCAATATGGAATATACGAGCACCGACTTTGCCATTTCACAGTTCGTCACGGCGCTTGGCACGAAGGACGATCAGGTGGTCGTTGGCGGCCCTACGGATGAGGCAGTGACGTTACGCAAGCGTTCCGGCAACTGGAGTAATCTATTCAATCCTGACTGGAAAAATGTAAAGGATCAACCGCACCCCCTCATTCAGCCGCGCGGTAAGGATAGGAAATGGCCGGCTGGCTTTGTGCGCGATAATACGGGGTATGGCGGCAGCTACAAAGAGCAGTACCGCGAGGGAAATGCCGAACAATATACCTGGATGGCGCCGCATGATATTCGTGGACTTATCAATGCCGTTGGCGGCGACAAGGCAGCACTGTCGCGGCTCGATACATTCATGAAGTATGTGAACGCCTACGAAATTGGTTCGACGGCGGAGCCCGGCTATATGTGGATCGGCAATGAGCCCAACTTTGCGTCGCCATTCCTGTATAACTGGACAAGCCAGCCCTATAAATCGCAGGCCGTGGTCCAGCGCATAAGGACCAGCCAGTTCACCACTAAGGTGGATGGGATTCCGGGCAATGACGATCTCGGCGCTGAATCCGGCTGGCTGGTGTGGAGCATGCTTGGGCTCTATCCGGAAATTCCGGCCGTACCGGGCCTCACATTGACTAGCCCGCTTTTTGAAAAAGCGGTGGTCTGGCAGGGAGACAACAAGCTGATGACCATCAATGCGCAGAACCCCGGCAAGACCTATATTCAGGACGTCAAGCTCAATGGCGAGGCTTATGGCAGCACCTGGCTGCCATTTGATCCAGCCAAGAGCGGTGCGAAGCTCGACTTCACACTCGGCGACAAGCCGAGCTGCTGGGGATCGAAGCCGACGGCGAATATCGCGCCATCCTTTGGTCCCGACGGCAAAGATACGCCGCTATTGGTGCCAGTCGAAGCATGTGCTTTGCAATAGATATAAAAAGGGCCGTCTTGACGGCCCTTTTTCTAATTGTCAGCGATCAATCACGTAATAACACTCGGCTCGTCACGCCCCGTATGACCCTTGATATCGGCAAGGTCGTGTGCGGCGCGGATGAGATCGGCGAGCGCGCCTTGCGTTTCGAGATCGTGGCGCTTCGGATCGGGTTCGTAGCGTTCGATATAGACGCGAATGGTTGCGCCTGAGGTGCCGGTGCCCGACAAGCGGAAGACGACGCGCGAGCCGCCTTCGAACAGGATGCGGATGCCCTGGTTCTTGCTGACCGATTTGTCGACCGGATCGTGATAGGCGAAGTCATCCGCATGCGTGATCTTGAGGCCCTGGACCGAAGTGCCGGGTAGCGTTGGCAGCTTGGCGCGCAGATCGTCCATCAGCTTGTTGGCGCCAGCCGTATCGACGCCTTCATAATCGTGGCGCGAATAATAATTGCGCCCGTAAGTCGCCCAATGCTCGTGCGCGATGTCCTGGACACTCACCTTGCGCACGGCAAGGATATTGAGCCAAAGCAGCACCGCCCAGAGGCCGTCCTTCTCTCGCACATGGTTGGAGCCGGTGCCGGAGCTTTCCTCGCCGCAGATCGTCGCCATATCCGCATCGAGCAGATTGCCGAAGAATTTCCACCCCGTTGGCGTTTCATACATGCCGATCTTCAGCTTTTCCGCGACGCGGTCAGCCGCGCCGCTGGTGGGCATGGAACGGGCGATGCCCTTGAGGCCGGCCTTGTAGCCGGGCGCGAGATGCGCATTGGCCGCAAGCATGGCCAGCGAATCGGAAGGGGTGATGAAGATGCCTTTGCCGATGATGAGGTTGCGGTCGCCATCGCCATCGGAGGCGGCGCCGAAATCAGGACCGTCCGGCGACATCAGCAGGTCGTATAGGTCCTTGGCATAAACGAGATTGGGATCGGGATGATGCCCGCCGAAATCCTCCAAGGGCACGAAATTGATGCAGGTGCCGTCCGGGGCGCCGAGGCGATGCTCGAGGATTTCCTTGCCATAGGGCCCCGTGACCGCATGCATCGAGTCGAAGCGCAGGGTAAAGCCCGACTTGATCAAGGCGCGGATCGCGTCGAAGTCGAAGAGCTGTTCCATCAGTTCGGCATAATCCGCGACGGGGTCGATGATTTCGATATCCATTTCGCCGATCTTCTGCGTGCCGATCGTATCGATATCGATATCAGGCGCATCGGCGATCACATATTGCGTGATCGTCTTGGAACGGGCGAAGATCGCTTCGGTGATCTTTTCGGGAGCAGGTCCCCCATTGCCGATATTGTACTTGATACCGAAATCCTCGGTAGGACCGCCTGGGTTGTGGCTGGCCGAAAGGACGAGCCCACCGAACGCCTTGTATTTGCGAATGACATTCGAGGCCGCCGGCGTCGACAATATGCCGCCCTTGCCGACGAGAACGCGCCCGAAGCCATTGGCGGCAGCCATCTTGACCGCGATCTGAACCACTTCGCGATTATAGTAGCGGCCGTCGCCGCCGATCACCAATGCCTCGCCCTTGAAGCCTTCAAGCGAATCGAACACCGACTGGATGAAGTTCTCGACGTAGTTTTCCTGCTGAAACTCCGGCACTTTCTTGCGCAGGCCCGATGTTCCGGGCTTCTGGTCGTCAAATGGCTTGGTGGCAACGGTCTTGAACATGATGGGCTTCCAGTCTCACTTAAGCGTCTGCGACAATCTATGGGCCGGTCGTGTATCAGGTCAACACGACAGAATTTCGAAGGCACGATGAAATTCCAAAGGTTGAATGCCATGGCGGAATGTAGTAACATATCTACAACCAAAAGGAGGTTTTATGGGCATTACCACCATCTCCAGTAGAGAGTTCAATCAGCACGCTAGCGAGGCTAAAAAGGCAGCGAATGACGGACCTGTTTTCATTACGGATCGGGGCCGACCTGCGCACGTTCTCTTGAGCATCGAAGAGTACAGAAAGCTGACAGGAACAGGCAAAAGTCTTGCGGATGCCTTGGCCCAGCAAGGTGATGACGGAGATTTCGATTACGAGTTTCCAAGGCTGGAAATACATTTCAAGCCTGTTGATTTTTCTTGATGTTCATTCTGGACACCAATTTTCTCTCAGAGATGCGCCGGGCAAACAAGGCGGATCCAAAAGTCTTGGCTTGGGCGGCTGCGAATAATTTTAACGATTTTTTTCTGTCCTCGATCACCGTCTTCGAGCTCGAATTAGGTACTCTGCTGATGGAGCGCAGAGATGCAAAGCAAGGCCTGGTTTTACGCGCTTGGCTGAACGGTTGGGTTCTCGTTGAATTCAGAGAACGAATTCTTGCGGTAGATAGTGCTGTTGCACAATGTTGCGCGCATTTGCATGTTCCAAATCCCCAAGCGGAACGGGATTCATTTATTGCGGCAACAGCAATCGTTCACGGTATGACTCTCGTCACCCGCAATGTGGCCGACTTTCAATCCACCGGAGTTTCCATCTTCAACCCCTGGAATGAATAAAGGCCGCTCGAAAGCGGCCTTTCCGACGTGTTGCTGAGCCAGCAAATTATCTGACGATGACCTTGGCGCCGACTTCTGCGCGGTTGTAAAGGTCCATGATGTCCTGGTTCATCAGGCGAATGCAACCGGAAGACATGGCCTTGCCGATCGACCACCATTCCGGCGTGCCATGCAGGCGGTAGCCGGTGTCGCCACCCTTGTTGAACAGGTAAAGCGCGCGGGCGCCGAGCGGGTTGGTGATGCCGGGGTCCATGCCGTCGCGGAATTCCGCAAGCTTGGGCTGGCGCTGGATCATCTCGCGCGGCGGTGTCCATGTCGGCCATTCGCGCTTCATTGCGACGCGCGCGGTACCATGCCATTCGAAACCCTGCTTGCCGACGCCGATGCCGTAGCGCATCGCCTTGCCGCCGCCGAGCACATAATAGAGATATTTCGTACCCGTATCGACGATGATCGTCCCCGGAGCTTCGCTGCCATCATAGTTGACTTCCTGGCGCAGATACTGCGGCGGGATCTTGGAGCGGGGAACAGCGGGAATCACGTAGCCGGCGTCGACGACGGAATTGTAGGAGGCTGTGGAATAGCTGAAGCCGATCGTGGAACAGCCGGTCAGAGCAGTTGTAGCCATCAGCCCAACTGCGACGACGATAGTCTTTAATGGCATGGTCACCCCAATATTAAGACGGATCTATGTGCGTTTTCTTGTGTTGCCTCTCTAGCGCCATTATTGTTAATGGCTGATTAACCGTAAAGCGAAGTTTTTCGTTAACCTCTCAATCTTCAACCGGGCGGTGTAGTTTTTTTGCCATGGTTGCAAATTTGCCGATATTCTGCGGATCATGCCTCTAGTCAGCCTGGGTCAGACAAGCCCGCTCATCGATGGGCGGCAATCGGAAAATGCCATGCTGGTGCGCCGCGGCGTGCAGCGGCTTTTCCTTGAACTCGGACTTGCAGTGATGCCGGAATTGCCTTTGGCGTCCGGTCGGCGCGCCGACCTTGTGGCATTGACGCGCAGCGGAGAAATCTGGATCGTCGAGATCAAATCCTCGATCGAGGACTGGAAGGTGGATCGTAAATGGCCGATCTATCGGGCGCATTGCGACCGGTTGTTCTTCGCTACGCATCCCGGTGTTCCATCAGACATTTTCCCCGAAGATTGCGGGTTCATTCTTTCGGACGGCTACGGCGCCGAAATCATCCGCGATGCACCCGAGCACAAGCTTGCAAGCGCAACCCGCAAGGCGATGACGCTGCGGTTTGCCCGCGTGAGTGCAGCGCGCATGACGCTGGCGGAACTGTCAGGGATAGACTTGCCTGAAACGGATGTAGAATAGGCTAACGCGGAGCGCGTTTGGCCAAAATCCGCTGCAACGTACGGCGGTGCATGTTCAGCCTGCGGGCAGTTTCGGAAACATTGCGATCGCACATCTCGTAGACGCGCTGGATATGTTCCCAGCGAACCCTGTCGGCCGACATCGGATTTTCCGGCGGAGCGACCTTTTCCCCCGAACGCCGCGTCAATGCCGCAAAGACTTCATCGGCATCGGCTGGCTTCGACAGGTAGTCGATGGCGCCGAGTTTGACCGCATTGACCGCGGTCGCGATGTTGCCGTAGCCGGTAAGGATGACTGCACGCGTGTCTTCGCGCCGGGCGCGGATAGCCTCGATAATGTCGAGGCCGTTGCCATCGCCGAGCCGCATATCGACCACCGCATAGGCTGGGGCGTGGGTCTTGACGCTGGCAAGTCCGGCCTCGACCGAATCGGCAATGGCGACGGTAAACCCTCGCGTTTCCATGGCGCGTGCAAGACGCTGCAAAAAGGGCTTGTCATCATCGACAAGAAGAAGTGTCGGATCGCCGCCTATGGCTGCAATATCGTCCTGATCCGTGTTTTCCATCAGGGTTTCCTGCTCTTTTTTTACTATTATTCGTTGTTAATGGTTCGCAATGAACAAAAAGTCAAAGATTATCAATCGGCAGCGAGTTGATTGCGCGGCCAACTAACGATGACCTCCGCACCCTGGCCCGGATCGTTGCGATTGCGGAAGGTAATCGTCGCGCCCGAACGCTCCAAAAGCGTCTTGGCGATGAAAAGGCCGAGCCCGAGCCCGCCGCCATGTTCATTGATTTCGCGGTCGCGGCCGGTGGTATAGGGCTCGCCGATGCGGTCGAGAATTTCAGCGGCAAAACCCTGGCCATCGTCGCTGACGATGATCTCCACGGTCCTGTCGGTCCAGCCCCAGCTAACCTCGAC
The DNA here is from genome assembly GCF_028331445.1 of Candidatus Phyllobacterium onerii. Lineage (GTDB taxonomy): Bacteria > Pseudomonadota > Alphaproteobacteria > Rhizobiales > Rhizobiaceae > Phyllobacterium > Phyllobacterium onerii. Next base: position 275,412 of record NZ_JAQMHX010000004.1, read on the forward strand.
TGTCGCCCTGGCAAAATCAATCGCGTTCTCGACCAGATTGCCCAGCCCGTAGATGATGCCGGGATTACGCCGGATGATAGGTTCGACACCGTCGCCTCTCAGCTTCTTCACCACGATGTTGATGCCAAAATTGCGGTTGGGCTCGATGACTTCCTCGATGAGCGAGGAGATCTTCAACCGCGACATGTGTTCTTCACTGGTCGAGGACAGGCTGGTCAACCGCTTCAGAATCTCCCGGCAACGGTCGGTCTGCGAACGCAGAAGCTCGATATCCTCGGCAAAACGGTCGTCCTGTTTGAGGCTCCGCTCCATTTCCTTGGCGACGAGGGCGATCGTTGCAAGCGGGGTGCCGAGCTCATGCGCTGCGGCAGCGGCAAGCCCATCCAGCGCGGAGAGATGTTGCTCGCGCTGCAGGATCAGTTCTGTCGCGGTCAGCGCATCGGCGAGGAGGCGCGCCTCTTCCGCGACACGGTAGGCATAGACGGCAGTAAAGGCGAGGGCGGAGACCACCGAACACCAGACGCCGGCAATGAGCACGAAGGGAAGTTGCATGCTCTGGCCTTCATACCAGGGCAGCGGCAGATAGACATTGGCAAGCACCGTGGCGCAGATGGTGACGAGAAGGCCGAGCGCGATCGTAGCGTAGGCCGGCAGCGAGGTGGCCGAAATGATCACCGGGACGATCATCAGCACCGCGAAGGGGTTTTGCAATCCGCCGGTCATATAAAGGAGACCCGCCACCTGCAGAATATCGAACGCTAGGACAGTGACCGCCGCGCGCGGCTCGAGCCGGTGGTTGATCGGATAGCGGAATGACATCAGGAGGTTCAGCCACGCCGAACAGGCGATCATCGCGAAACAGATGCTGACGGGGAAGGGGAATTTGAGGTAGAGCGCGACGAAAAGCACCGCGATGCTCTGGCCGGCAACGGCAAGCCAGCGCAGGCGAATGAGCGTCGTCAGCCGTAGCCGCCGCGACAGATATGATGAGCGTATGCCGAAATCCTGAACCATGCGGGAGCTTTAGAACAAACGGAGTGCAAAGGGAATTGTGGAGTTTTTGGGGAGGCAGCAGCGTTGCCGCCTTACCCTCCCCCTTGTGGGGAGGGGGCGGAGCGAAGCGACGGGGAGGGGTTCTTTTCTAAAAACGAGCGAACGCCCCTCCCTGCTGCTGCGCAGCCTCCCTCCCCACAAGGGGGGCTGCGGCCCACTCAAGTCCCCCGAGGTTTTGCCCTGGCGGTTGGCGATGCATTTGCCGGATCCTCCGGCCAGACGTGTCTTGGATAGCGGCCGCGCATGTCGCTGCGCACATCCGCCCACGAGCCTTTCCAGAAGCCGGGAAGATCGCGTGTGATCTGAATCGGGCGGTGTGCGGGCGACAGGAGTTCGAGCAGGAGTGGGATGGTGCCACCGGCAATGGCGGGATGCATGCCGAGACCGAAGAGCTCCTGCACGCGCACGCTCAGCACCGGTTCCCCTTCATCATAGCGGATCGGGATATTCGAGCCGGTCGGCACTTCGAAATGGGTTGGCGCAAGCGTGTCGATCTTCCGCTGGAGATCATAGGGAACAGCGGAGCGCAGCCCCTCGATAAGCACGTGGGCGGGGATCTGGCTCAAGTGTGCAGAGCCTTTGAGGAAGGGCAACAGCCAGTCATCCAGCGCCGCGATGAGAGCATCGTCATCCATGGCTGGCCAAGGCGCCCCGAGCCCCTGATGCAGCCAGGCGAGCCGGCGGCGCAGGATCGTCGCTTCCTTCGACCATGGCAGAATGCCCGGACCATGCGCGCGGACGGCGGCGATGACGCCAAGATCAGCCTCCTCGCCTGTCGGTGCAGGCAACGTCTTTTCGGACAATGCAATAGCGCCGATACGGGTGGCATCGCGTGCCTGCAGGGCATTCCGCGTGGGATCGTAGGTCACCTGCCGCCCGCTGACGATGCGATTGGCCAAGGCATCGCGGATTTCGGCTTCGGTCACCTCGGCAGCAGCGAGAATGCGCGCACGCCCCGCACGTCCGGCGAGATCGGCAACGACGAGCCATGGCGACTTCGCCAGCGAAGTGGCGGGATCGACCTCGCCGCCGCGCCCGTTTGCGAGGGTGAACTGGCCATTGCCGCGCGCCTTGGCAATGCGGTCGGGATAGGCGCCGATGAGCAGACGGCCGACACTGTCGGGTTCCGCGGCATTGCTGTTTCCCGCTAACCGCTTTGCCAGTCCGCGCGCCCGCGTTGCACGATCCCCGCGTTCGCGCTGGAAGCGTGAAAGACGCACATCGAGATCGATATCGTTGCCGCCGAGGCCGCGTTCGGTAAGGAGTACGGCAAGTTCCGCCGCTCGGTATGCCTGCCCCCGTACGCGCGCGGTCAATACCATATGGGCAAGGCGGGCAGGCAGGGCCAACTTTCGCATCGCGTTGCCCATGGGCGTGACGCGATTGCTCTCCAGCGCTCCGAGATTTTCCAAAAGCGCCCTGGCTTCCTTGATTGCAGGAGCCGGCGGCGTATCGAGAAACGCCAGACTTGTCGGGTCGGCAACACCCCAGGCGGCACAATCGAGCACGAGGCCGGTCAAATCCGCTTCGAGGATTTCCGGCGGGGCGAAGGCTTCCAGCGCCGCCGTCTGTTCGGCTCGCCAGAGGCGCAGCGCGATGCCGGGCTCGGTTCGCCCGGCGCGGCCCGCCCGCTGGTCGACGGCAGCGCGGGACGCACGCACCGTTTCCAGACGGGTCAACCCGGTGGCGGGTTCGAATTTCGGGAGACGCGCCAAGCCGCTATCGATGACAACGCGCACGCCATCGATGGTGATCGAGGTTTCGGCTATGGAGGTGGCAAGCACCACCTTGCGTTTGCCGGGAGGTGCCGGCTTGATCGCCGCGTCCTGATCGCGGCCTTCGAGCGCACCATAAAGCGGCACGATCATCACATCTGCGGCAACGCGGCCTTGCAGCGCCTCAGTGGTGCGTTCGATCTCGCGCTGGCCCGGCAGGAAGGCGAGGATGCTGCCGGTCTCGTCGGCAAGCGTATCGCGAATGGCCTTGGCCATGGCATCCTCGATCCTCTCATCGGGATTGCGGGCTCGGTAGCGGATATCGATGGGAAAGGAGCGGCCCTTGCTTTCCAGCACCGGCGCGTCAAGTTCTTTGTCTTGACGCAATCCCGGACGGAAAACCGCTTCACACTTTTCCTGGGATTGCTTGAGCAGACGTGCGACCCGGGCGCCATCGAGCGTTGCCGACATGACAAGAAACTTCAAGTCAGGTCGCAAGGCCGCCTGGACATCGAGCGCCAATGCAAGGCCGAAATCCGCGTCCAGACTGCGCTCATGGAACTCATCGAATAGGACAGCGGCGACGTCTTTCAGGTCGGGATCGTCGAGGATCATCCGGGCGAAAACGCCCTCGGTGACAACGAGGACGCGCGTTTTCGCCGAGACCTTGTTTTCAAGCCGCATGCGATAGCCGACGGTCTCGCCGACCTGCTCGCCGAGGAGGCTTGCCATGCGGCTGGCAGCGGCGCGTGCGGCAAGCCGGCGCGGTTCGAGCAGGATGATCGTACGGTCCTTGCGCCACGATGCACCGAGCAAGTGCAGCGGAACGAGGGTGGTCTTGCCCGCGCCCGGTGGAGCGACCAGCACGGCGGCATTGCCGCTCGCCAACGCATCATCGAGCGACGGCAGGATCTCGGCGACGGGAAGGGCAGGCAGGTCGATCAAGGCGTGTATCCGCAAATGACAATCGCGGCGTTTTGACAAGGTTTGGGTCTCCAAGTCCAGCGGCATTTATAACCAGGAGCAACGCTGAACGGCAGAAGTAGTGATTTGCTGAATTAGTATGCAAAATTTTGATCAGATTAAACTTTAGGCGAATTGCTTAACCGGGGCAATTCGAGAATGATTGTTCTGTTTTCCAATCAGGATTTTTTCATCCATGAATTTTCGCTTTTTGCTGCTTTTCGCGCTCGGCCTTAGCGCCTGCAATGACCCCGGTTCTTCCTCTCAGCAGACAAGTGAAGGCACCTTCGTACCACCTGTCGCTGTCGTCGACACAGGCGGCACAAAAATTATCGAGCCAGAGCCTACCGCGCAGCAAATAGCCCGAATGAAGGCAGCCAACTTGCAGGCGCAGGGTAAAATCAAGGAGGCGGCACTGGTCCTGAAAGAAGCGGGATTGATCAGTGAGGCCGCCGGGGTGTTCAAAAGCGCTGGCCTCGACGAGGAAGCCTACCAGCTCTACGCGCCGGAAGACTTCAAACTGGAAGACACAACGAAATATGATGACTCGCCGGATGCACAGCTCGCTGCTGCCGTCGATGAGAAACCATCGGTCATGCGCCACAAGATGACGCTGAACGGCAAGACCTTCTGGTACACCGCATCGGCCGGTCATTTGACCGCCTTTGCCAAGAACCCGGAAAAGCAGGAGCCGCAGGCGTCGGTCTTCTATACGGCCTATACGCGCGACGATCTGCCGAGAGAGAGCCGTCCGGTCACTTTTTTCTTCAATGGCGGGCCGGGCGCTTCGTCGATCTATCTGCATCTGGCGTCGTATGCGCCGCAACGCGCCTTTCTCAATGGCCCCGAGGTCAAGCCCGAATGGAAGGACAATCCGCCGGATTCCTTTCCGATGATCGACGACAAGGAGTCGCTCATCGACAAATCCGACCTCGTCTTTGTTGATATCACCCCGGGCACAGGCTATTCGCAGGCGATCGCGCCGAAGAAAAACCAAGACTTTTGGGGCGTCACCGTCGACGTGGAACTATCGCGGCAGTTCATCACGCGCTACGTCAATTTCAATCACCGCCAAGTCTCGCCCAAATATCTTTACGGCGAATCCTATGCCGGCGGCATTCGCGTGCCAAAGTTGGCGCGAGCGCTGCTGGAGGCAGGCAAGGGCGATTACGAAAAAAGCGATTCTGTGTCGAAAGCCACGGTGCTAACCGGTGTCGTCTTTCATTCGCCCGCATTTGATTATGCCGCCGAAGACGCCGTACTCCCCACAACAGCGATGACGGCGGATTACCTGAAAAAGACCACGGCGCGGGGTGATCTCAGCCTGGATGAATATGCGCAGGTACTGCGTGATTCAATGATGAAGCAACATTCGGATGGAATTGACCTTTCGAAGTATCTCGGGCCCGACCCGTTGATTGAAGATGCCATTCACAATGCCTATGACTACAGAATGTATCTCAAGGTAAATTGGGTTTCGGCATCCTTTTGGGGGGCGCCTGTAAAGCTTCCGACAGAGCCTTGGTATAAATTCGATTTCTTTGAAGAGCGCGCTCTGAATAACATAATTACTGCATATCTCCCCGCCCACGTAAACTATAAATCGGCGTCAGCTTATACAAGCGCATCCTGGTCCGATTGGTTTCACTCGGCCAGCGGCGCGTTTGAAAGCTGGGATTTCGACAATAGCGCGAACGGTCTGCCGGATATAGTTGAAATCTTGAAGTATGATCCTTCTCTAAAGCTTCTCACCGTACATGGTTACTACGATACGGTAACGCCTTTCCGCCGCTCCGAACTCGATCTCGAGGGCGTTGTTTTCGACAAAGACAAGAACCTGACCCTGCTTGACCGCATTCCGGTGAAGAACTTTGCGGGCGGGCACATGATCTACTATTCGGAAGAGGCGCGCGCGCCGCTGAAAAAGACGCTCGACGAGTTTTATGACGCGCCGCCCCATGGCAACGGGCCGACAATTGTCAAAGCCCGCGATCTTGTCGCTACCATACCGGCGCAGCGTGCCGCCCCTGTCCCTGCCATTGCCCTGCACTAGGAGAGCGATCCATGACCATTTCACGCACAATCATCATCGCGCTTCTCTTCACCGTAACGGCCGGGTCAGGCCATGCCGGCGACCGCATGTGGCACCCGAAACCAGGAGCCAAAACGCAAAAGCAAGATGCGGCATCGATCCATAAGCTGCTTGACAAGGAACTGCGGGCCAAATTCGAGGCGGCAGCGAAGTCCAATCACCTTCTGACAGCGCAAGCAGCCAACGATGCGGGTTGGGGCTTCGTCGCCGATCAATTTGCCCAGATCGACGTTGATCATGACGGCTATGCCAGTTTCGATGAGGTGCAGACCTTCTTCGATGGCCGCTCGCCCCTGCCTGCCGCCAGAGCAAGGGCTGCGGCGAAGGTGCAGGTCGTGGAGTAAGAAACGGCCACTTTGGCAAAAGGCGCGCCATGAGAGGCACGCCATTCCCGATAAGAAATGTCGTTCATTCGATTGACGACCCTTGGTGCGATCCTGATAGTGCAACCAGCAAATCACTACGTTGCATTGATCGAGACGCATTGGGAGAGACTTTATGAAATCGCGCGCCGCCGTTGCCTGGGAAGCCAAGAAACCGCTGACCATCGAAACCATCGAGATCGGCGGACCGAAGCCTGGCGAAGTTTTGGTGGAGGTCATGGCGACCGGTGTCTGCCATACCGACGCCTACACGCTTTCCGGCCTTGATTCCGAAGGCAAGTTTCCCGCTATTCTCGGCCATGAAGGCGCAGGCATCGTGCGCGAGATCGGCGCGGGCGTCACTTCGCTCAAGGTCGGCGACCATGTCATTCCGCTCTACACGCCGGAATGCCGTCAGTGCAAGACGTGCCTGTCGCAGCGCTCGAACCTCTGCACCTCGATCCGCGCCACGCAAGGCCAGGGCGTCATGCCCGACGGCACCAGCCGGTTCTCCTGCGATGGCGGCGAGGTGTTCCATTATATGGGCTGCTCGACCTTCTCGAACTTCACCGTGCTGCCGGAAATCGCGCTGGCGAAAGTGCGTGAGGACGCGCCTTTCGACAAGATCTGCTATATCGGCTGCGGCGTCACCACCGGCATCGGCGCTGTCATCTATACGGGCAAGGTCTGGCCGGGTGCCAATGTCGTGGTCTTCGGCCTCGGCGGGATTGGCCTCAACGTCATCCAGGGTGCCCGCATGGTCGGCGCCGACAAGATCATCGGTGTCGACCTCAATCCCGGCAAGGTGGCGATGGCAAAGAAGTTCGGCATGACCGATTTCATCAATCCCAACGACGTCGGCAACGACAAGGTCGTGCAGGCGATCCAGGACCTGACGGATGGCGGCGCGGATTTCTCCTTCGACGCGACCGGCAACACCAACGTCATGCGCCAGGCGCTGGAATGCTGTCATCGCGGCTGGGGTACCAGCATCGTCATCGGCGTTGCGGAAGCCGGCAAGGAAATCTCGACGCGCCCATTCCAGCTCGTCACCGGGCGCAACTGGCGCGGCACGGCCTTTGGCGGTGCGCGCGGCCGCACGGATGTGCCGAAAATCGTCGACTGGTACATGGAAGGCAAGATCGACATCGACTCGCTCATCACCCACACCATGCCGCTCGACGAGATCAACACCGCCTTCGACCTCATGCATGAGGGCAAGTCGATTCGCAGCGTTGTGACATTTTGATGGATGAGAACCTCAAGGTTGTCTTGAGCGGGCTGGACGAGCTTAGCCCGCGCGACCTTTATGACATGCTGAAATTGCGGGTGGATGTGTTCGTGGTCGAGCAGAAATGCCCCTATCCCGAGCTGGATGGCAAGGATGGGGATGCGCTCCACCTGCGGCTGCTTTCCGGAGGCGACCTCGTCGGAAGCGCGCGAATCAGGAAGCCGGCGAAAACCGATCCGGCGGCGCGGATAGGCCGGGTTGTCGTTTCACCCGAACATCGTGGCAAGAAGCTTGGCGACAGGCTCATGGTCGAGGCCATCGCGCAGTGCGAGCGGCTTTATCCCGAAAGCCCGATCAAACTATCGGCGCAAAGCCAGTTGCTGCGGTTTTATGGATCCTTCGGTTTCGTGCCGATCTCGGAGGAATATCTCGAAGACGGGATTCCCCATGTCGACATGCAGCGCCCCGCCGCGCTGACCACGGAGTGAGACGCGATGTGGAAGCGGCATAATCCATTCTATCTTGCCGCCTTCGTCGGGATTATCACTCTCGCTCTGGCGCTGTACTTTGCGCCACGCAATGCCTATGTCGTCGCGGCCAATGTCTTCTTCGTGATTTATCTGGTTCTTTCCATCATCAAGGTCCGGAAATTGACACCGGAATACCTGCACCAAAACGCCGCCAAATCCGATGAACCCGTGTGGATCATTTTTGCGGTGACCTTCGGCACGGTCGTCGTCGCCGTCAGTTCGCTTTTCGTGCTGATCAATTCCGGCGAGGATCCGCACCCGTTCGATCTCTCGCTGGCTCTCGCCGCAGTGCCGCTTGGCTGGTTCACCGTACACATGATGGCGGCCATCCACTATGCCCATCTCTACTGGCAGCCGGACGAGACGGCGGAGGGTGCCAAGCAGACGCCCCGCAAACATGTCGGCGGCCTCGATTTCCCGGGCGACAAGGAGCCCGGCGGCTATGATTTTCTCTATTTCTCATACGTTATTGGCATGACGGCCCAGACATCGGATACTGCGATCACCAGTACAGATATGCGCAAGATTAATCTGCTACATGCCATTGTCTCATACGTCTTCAACACGGTGCTTGTTGCGGCCGCTGTCAACGTCATCGTTTCGCTGGGTCAATAATCAGGGGAATTTATGGAAACGCTATCGATCGCCAAAAGCTTTGAGGGTATTCAGGGCGTCTATCGCCATCGCAGCGACGCCTGCCAGTGCGACATGACGTTCGCGGTTTTCCTGCCTCCACGGGCAAAGGAGCATCCGGTGCCGCTGCTCTGGTACCTGTCGGGCCTGACCTGCACTCATCAGAACGTCATGGACAAGGGCGAATATCGCCGCGTTGCCGCCGAGCTTGGAATTGCCATCATCTGCCCGGATACCAGCCCGCGCGGCGAGAATGTCCCCGATGAAAAGGACAATTGGCAGTTCGGCAGCGGTGCGGGTTTCTATCTGGATGCCACTCAGGAACCTTGGTCGACGAATTATCGTATGGCGAGCTATATCGCTTATGAACTTCCCGAACTGGTTGCCGCGCAGTTTCCAGTCGACGTGACGCGCCAGAGCATTTTTGGCCACTCCATGGGCGGTCATGGTGCCATTACCCTGGCTTTAAAAAATCCGGAACGCTTCAGGTCGGTGTCCGCCTTTGCGCCTATTGCACGGCCGATGGTTGCGGGCTGGTCGCGTCCCGCCTTCGAGAAATATCTCGGCAACGATGAAACGGCATGGCGGGCCTATGACAGCGTGGCGCTGATCGAGGACGGCTATCGTGTGCCCGAGCTCCTGGTAGACCAAGGAAAGGCCGATGGTTTTCTTGATGACGGCCTGCGGCCCTGGCTGTTGGAAGAGGCCTGTGCCAAAGTCGGCATCCCGCTGACGCTCAACATGCGCGACGGCTATGATCACTCATATTTCTTTATCTCGACTTTCATGGCCGATCATATCGCCTGGCACGCTGACAGGCTGTCTTAAACGTCTGCGACCATCTCAGCAATGTGAGATGGTCGCAGCTTCTGCGCTGTTGGATATCAGGCGAGTTTATCAACCACGTGCTCAAGCTGTCCGATGAATTTCTGCCAGCCATATTGCGCACCCCGATAATTGGCTTCGTCGTTTTGACCGAAGCCGGATTGCTCCATGCGCAGGAAGGTGCCGTCTTTCACGGGGGTGAGCGTGAAGGTGACGATGGTCTTGACGCCGTTTTCGGCTTCATCGCCTGAGGCGCTCCAGCTATAGGAGAGGCGCTGCTGCGGTTCTACCACCAGAACTTCGCAATCGGTGACGCCGTTCCAGTTCGGCATTGGCGGGGCGCGGAAGTTAAATCTGTGACCGACGACGGGCTCAAAGTCGTTGCTCATGAGCCAATCAGCGATGAGCGGGCCTTGGGTGAGTGCACGCCAGACCTTTTCCGGCGCGTGCGGCATTTCCCGTTCGACGATAAGGGAACGTGTAGCTGTAGCATGTTGTGTCATTGGTCCATCCTGTTTAGCAAATCTTCGAGACGATCGAACCGCTCACGCCAGAATGCGCCGTAGAGGCCCATCCAGTCGATCAGCGGCGCAAGACCTTGTGGTTCTGCGCTATAGTGGGTTTGGCGCCCGTCGGGCCTATCCCGCACCAGGCCGGCAAGCTTGAGCACGCCGAGATGCTTGGATACGGCGGGCTGCGAGATGCCGGAATACTCCGTCAATCCCCGCACGTTTTGTTCGCCGTGCCGCATCAGCTGTTCGAAAATCGCGCGGCGTGTCGGATCGGCTAGAGTGCGGAAAATACTGTCGGCTGTTGTGTCCATAATTGATAACCCGTGAGCTATGAATTAATCCATAGCTCTACAGTTATGAATCTGTCAAGCCAAAAAATGAAATTATGATCTGGACTTTTCCGCCAGTCGCGGGTCGTTGGCAAAAATCTCCCGGCTCAACCCAAGCCTGACTTCTGGATGATCGCAGATGGCGTTGACGCCGTAGCTGGAGAAATGCAGCCGCCATGTTGTCATGCGAACGGGGTTCGGCATGGCAAAGCAGCCGCACGAAAGCAGCGCAAGATTGATCCCGCCAAGTGGATCGCGCACGGATTGATAGCGTATAAGGCCGATACCCGCCTCATGTGCTTTGTCGGCAAGATCAAGGCAAGCGGAATAATCGGTCAAATGCATCCACTGTGACGCTTGCTCGATGAAGGGTACTGCAGTCAGATCGATCGCGCTGGTGGTGGCGTAACGTGCTTCGAATGCGGTGAACTCCAGCGCATTGCGCGGCCAAGGTGTGGCGGGACTTTCGGCAAAGAACAGCAGGCGGTAGAAGGCGGTTTCCGCCACAGCGGTTTCAACGTTCTCGCTGGCATAGAAAACCCCGGGCGAATAACCTTCGCGCCGAAAGCGCGAATTGCCGGGATAGCGGCCATAGCGAAACGGCGTCGCCAACAGGTAATCGAGATGTACGCACGCTGGCGGAAGCGGTGGCTTGGTGGCTTCAAGCTCGTCTTCAAGCACGGCCTGCTCGTCGAGCGTGTCGACCAGCTTCATGGTGGAAACGCGGTGCTGCGCTTCAACCAGACGCCAGCATGCGCCGTGCAGAGATCGCGACTCAGATAGGAGCGCGGCGGGCGTCCAGATAGGCGAGGACATGGGCGAGACCGTCAATGGTTTTGATCCGGTTGAGCGGCTTGCCGCCGAGCATGGTATTGTCAGTTCGCATCCACTGCCGCGCTACGCCATCGTCGCCGCCGACAATCGCGTCGAGCGAACGGTAGAGGCGGATGAACAGGAGCGCGAGTTCATAGCTCTTGCCGGTGAGCGGGCCGGCAACTCCTTCGTTGCGCTTGAGCCGGGAAATGCTGGGTTCGGACAGACCGACGACGGTTGACAGCTCTCTAGCGGTCAGACCGAGCAATTCAGCGGAACGCAGCAGCGCCTTGGACACAACGGCAGTCTTGCTTGGAGTGTCGATAATAGGTTGCGCGGTGGTTCGCATGGGATGTCCTTTCACTGGAAATAAATATATATTAAATTTCTGGTGAAATCAAGAGATGGCGGCGGCGGTTATCTCTTCCCTCTGCGGGACAGAAAGGATTTTCCTGGATTTAGTTTCTTTGCTAAATCCTTGGAAAATCCAAGTGAGGGGGTAGTTCAATGAAGCAAATCCTCGCTCTTGCGATTTCTAGCACTTAGCAAGGGCTAAGATGCTGAAATCACTTTCTCCCCCACAACGGGAAGATAATCGGCATCTACCGTCTCGCTGTCACACTCATCGGCAATCCGCCGTCCGGCTGTGTCGTCAGCTTCTGCACGGGCCATGGCTTTATATCCTCTGCGATATCGAAGCGATAGCGATGCAGCAGGGTCGCCAAAGCGATGATCGCCTCCTGCAGGGCAAAGCTGGCGCCGATGCAGACACGTGGCCCGGCACCGAATGGCAGATATTGGAACCGATCGATCTTGTCGCGATTTTCCGGATGAAAGCGCGAGGGCATGAAAGCTTCGGGGTTTTCCCAGTAGAGCCGGTGCCGGTGCACGGTCCAGGGCATGACAAGGACGGCGGCACCCTTTGGAAGCTTCAAATCCTTGTACTGATCGTCCTCGATAGGTTCGCGATTGATCGACGGCGCGGGTGGGTAAAGCCGCATGGCCTCCTCGAATGCCGAGCGGGTGAAGGGCAGGGCGTCCAGCCATCGATGCGGCGGCGGGACCTCACGCTGACCCATGAAGGCATCGATCTCCTGCTCGATCAGATCGCGTTCCCATGGCGCCTTTGCCAATAGATACAGTGTCCACCCGAGTGCCCGCGCGGTGGTTTCGTGGCCCGCGCCAATGAAGGTGATGATATTGTCTTCGATCTCGGCGCGCGAAAGCCCCCGCGGACCTTCGGCTTTCAGCAGGAGGGTTAGGAAATCATTCGGGACCTTGTCACCTTCCTTTTCCATGCGGGCCTTGCGCATCTCCATCGTGTTGGCGACGATCTGGCGGAAGAAGGCGAGAGCGCGGCGACCCCTTATCTGGGTGAAGCGCGGCAGCCAAGCTGGTGCTCCGAGAAGATCGAGAGGATCGACCCGGCCCATGGTTTCGAACAGGCGGTCGACCTCATGGGAAAACTGGTCCGGATCACCGGCGATTTCTCCGGAAAACAACGTGTCCGCAAGAATGTCATAGGTCAGCATGGTCATGTCGCGCGATACATCGGTCGTGCCGGTAAGACCGTCGTAGCGGTCGGCGAAAACATCGGTTGTCCGCTTCATGCTTTCCGCGAAACCATCGATGTGTCGCGGCGTGAAAACCGGCGCCATCGCCTTGCGCGAACGCCGCCAGACATCGCCTTCCGCCGTCAGCAATCCATCGCGCAGGATGGGGCGAAGGATGCGCTGGCGTACCGCCGCCATCTTGTAATTCTTCGCATTGTCGACGAGCACATGACGGATCAGCCCCGGATCATTGGCGATGATCGTGTGGGCGAAGGACCAGTCGATGGAAACCCAGGGTTCATTATAAGAAGGCTCCCCCCACAGCTCCAGCGGATTGCGGTAAATGGTGCGAATAAGCTGCAATGTGCCGACCGGACCGGTACGCGGTACTGGCGCCGGCGGGACAAAAGCGGTCGGTATCGTATCCATTCATCACCTCCGCCATGGATGTGGGGACAAGCGGGGAAAATGTCCACCAATTGACCGGAATTGGCGGCTCCTTACCCTACTAATTGCTGCCTTGACGCAAAGAGCCGAATGCGTTCAGGTTCAGCCTGATTACGTCCGACAGTCTATTTTGCGCATCATTTTTTGAAGAACATACCAGAAACATATTCAAATCGATATTGTGAGGTTTTTCACTATGCTTTTTCGCCTGTGCTGGCTTTTTCTGGCGGTCTTTCTGGCGTCGTGCAGCGGGGGCTCGGATTCTGAGGAAGAGGATGTCAGTGGATCCGCCATCAGCACGTTTGAAATTCCGGATCTTTCGCAGGCTAAGCAAGAACCAGACATTCCCGCTATCCACCCGGAATTCTTGAGTGATCCTGACTATGGGCCAGAGGGCAAGTTTTACGAGAACGAATTCAGTGAAAGGCCAACCAGCAAAATAAATGGGATTTATCTGAAAGGCAGCCTGATACGATTCGCAGTAACGGCCGGACATCTAAAGGCCGAAAGTTCCCGCAACGCTTCGGCGAGCAGTCTTGGGAAGGCGGCAATTTTCTACACGGCCTATACGCGGCAAGACCTGCCAAAGACCACACGTCCGTTAACCTTCATTTTCAACGGGGGCCCGGGTGGCGCTTCGGCAGTGATGGACGTTGGTTTCCTTGGACCGATGCGGTTCGACTGGGATGCGCCAACGTTTGCGTTGGCCGATAACCCCAACACGTTGCTCGACAAGACGGACCTCGTCTTTGTTGACCCGGTTGGCACGGGCTATTCCAAAGCCATCTTTCCAAATAAAAATGGTGATTTTTGGGGAGTCGATGATGACGCAAGCATACTCGCCGATTTCATAATCCAATATATAAACGCCAATCAACGCCAGGAATCGCCAAAATATCTCTATGGTGTTTCGTATGGCGGCATTCGCGTTCCAATTATCGGGCGGATGCTGATTGAAAGCGGGACAACCAAATATACCGAGAAGAAGGATTCGAAGAACGTTCTTGCCGGCTTGATTCTGAATTCGCCGGTTCTCGATTATGAAGCAGATTGTCTGTCGAATGATGCACCATGCGGCGGTAATCTTCGGACCTATGCCGCGGTTGCTGCTGACTGGGAGAAATCCCTTGAACGCAGCGGCAAGCCGATCGAGGCAATTCCGGACGATTTAGGCGCATTTGTCCGGGATTATAACAAATACTATTATTCGTCTTTCAGTGGCGTCGATAATAGAAAGGTAAAAGACCGGACAAAATGGGAAGCTTTTCTCAAGCAGCCAGAGGCTCCGCCCTTTCTGGACCGGTTGTATCGACTGACCGGCATAGGTAAGATCTACGCGCCTGGCGACAGTAAAGCCAACAATCCCTGGATAGAAGAACCGAACATGAACAGCTTCGAATTCAGCTGGTTCTTCGATTCAGGCGAAGACAGGATGTTGTTGCTCGCCGATGGGCGGATGACCATCAAACTTTCCGATACCGATCCGGCATATGACCGCAGAAACGTTTTCGATCCTCTTGCCCAACGATATCAAAGGGAATTTATAGGCTATAGTTCCAATTTAGGTTACATGGGAAGTAATGGCGAAGTCATCGACAGTTGGGATTTCGGGTCGCATCATCCCAATGATCCCATCAAGCCCGACAGGGAAGTATCAAGTATTCCGGACCTCTCCGAGAGTCTTCGCCTCAACTCCGATTTAAAGGTTTTGGTTCAGCACGGATATTACGACCTCAACACACCTTTCTACCAGTCGGAGCTTGTTCTTGCCGCGTTGCCGGCAGCAATGAAAGTCCCCGTCAAACTGTACGAAGCCGGTCATGGTATTGGTCCTGAAGATGGCCCTGAAGACAAACTCGCTCTCTATGTCCGAGTGCTGAGTGATCTTGATACATTCTACGATCAGCCGCAGCCGGGTAACGTGTTGACCGCCATGCGTTCTCCTCGTCCTGAAAGGGTGCAGCCATGAAGGTTCGTTTTGTCATCGGAATGGCGGTGGTATTTGCCATGCAATGGCAGGTAACGTCATCGAACGCTGCCGAAACCATGGCGCACTTCAAGCCTGACAGACAGATACAGGGACGATTGTTGCGGAGCACTGTGCCGCCGTCAAATCGATTGAACCAAGGTGGAGTTCCCCTGTCCCGTGAAGCGGTGAATGCTGCAGTCGACGCCAGGATCAAGGCCCTTTTCGATCATGCGGCTGATCCTGCAACGCGACTCGTCACCATTGGGTCGGCAGAAAAGGCAGGCGCGGGTTATTTCACCGGTCACTTCGATAAGATCGACGATAATCGTGACGGCAGCCTCACTTTTGGCGAGGTGAAAGGGTTCCTCGATGCGCAATCGCCCGTTGCAAAGCCGGCCGCCGAGGGCAGCGTGCAGATCATCGAATGATTTGAGTCCGTGCAGAAATTGTCAATTTCCGGCGCGCCCCGATGGGAACCATCGGGCGGTAGGGGATGCTGTTTGCTGCAAATGAGGCAGCCTGTCGGGGAACGCCCAATCCGCTGTCATGCGATATGGCTTGCAGGCATGTTGCGCCGCAAGGGGCAAATTCCCGCCATCATCCGTGGATATCAAGCCCTCCAGAATTGGAAAAACCTGCATTAATCACTATATCTAACGCGGTAATGGGGCCATGATTCGCCCAAGCTATGCTATAAGGATGGGCGCGCCAGTTTAGAGCCCGTTTGGAAAGTCTGCTGCGGCGGACATCTGACGCGATTTTCTGCGCTTCCGGTGCTCACGTACTTAATGTACGCTGTGCTCCGGTTCTCGAAAACCACGCCATATGCCTCGCCGTAGCGACTTCCAAAGCGGGCTCTCAGGCTGTCCAGGAAAGATTGAATTTTATATGAGTGATACACCCGAGATGACAGTCGAATCCTCACCGGAATATGGTGCGGAGTCCATCAAAGTCCTCAAGGGGTTGGATGCTGTACGCAAACGCCCTGGAATGTATATCGGTGATACGGATGACGGATCCGGCCTTCACCACATGGTCTACGAAGTCGTCGACAATGCCATCGACGAAGCGCTTGCGGGCCACGCGACGCGCGTCACTGTCACATTGAATCCGGATGGTTCCTGCACGGTGACCGACAACGGTCGCGGCATCCCGACGGATATGCACTCCGAAGGTGTTTCCGCAGCGGAAGTCATCATGACGCAGCTGCATGCGGGCGGTAAGTTCGATCAGAACTCCTACAAGGTTTCCGGTGGTCTGCATGGCGTTGGCGTTTCCGTCGTCAATGCGCTCTCTGTCTGGCTGAGATTGAAGATTCGCCGCCAGGGCAAAATCTACGAGATGAGCTTCACCCATGGCGTCGCCGATGCGCCATTGCGGGAGACGGGCGATTCCGATGGGTTGACCGGAACGGAAGTTTCGTTTCTGCCATCGACCGACACATTCACCATGGTGGAGTTCGATTTCAAGACACTCGAACACCGGCTGCGCGAACTCGCTTTCCTGAATTCGGGTGTGCGTATCCTGCTCTCCGATCGCCGCCATGCCGATCCTGTCGATCTTGAACTTTTCTATGAGGGTGGACTGACCGCCTACGTCAAGTATCTTGACCGCAGCAAGAAAGAGCTGGTCACCGAGCCAATCTATATTCGCGGCGAGCGTGATGACACGGTGGTTGAAGTCGCCATGTGGTGGAATGACAGCTACCACGAGAATGTTCTCTGCTTCACCAACAATATTCCGCAGCGCGATGGCGGCACACACCTCGCCGGTTTCCGTGGCGCGCTGACACGCCAGATGACCGGCTATGCGGAAAACACCGGCCAGGCCAAGAAGGCCAAGGTGACGCTCACCGGCGATGATTGCCGTGAGGGTTTGACCGCAGTTCTTTCCGTCAAGGTTCCAGACCCGAAGTTTTCCTCGCAGACCAAGGACAAGCTTGTTTCGTCCGAAGTGCGCGCAGTGGTTGAGAGCCTCGTCAACGAGGCGCTGTCGACTTGGCTCGAAGAACATCCGGCTGAGGGCAAGGTGCTCGTCGAAAAGGTTATCCAGGCGGCCTCCGCTCGCGAAGCCGCTCGCAAAGCGCGCGACATCACCCGCAAGAATTCGCTGAGCATCAGCTCGCTGCCGGGCAAGCTTGCCGATTGCCAGGAAAAAGATCCGGCCAAGTCGGAAATCTTCATCGTCGAGGGTGACAGCGCCGGGGGTTCCGCCAAGGGTGGGCGTTCGCGCCAGAACCAGGCGATCCTGCCGCTGCGTGGCAAGATTCTCAATGTCGAACGCGTCAAGCTTGACCGCATGTTGTCATCCGACCAGATCGGCACGCTGATTCTGGCACTCGGCACCAGCATCGGCAAGGACGAGTTCAATCCGGACAAGCTGCGCTACCACAAGATCATCATCATGACCGATGCTGACGTGGATGGCGCGCATATTCGCACATTGCTCTTGACGTTCTTCTTCCGCCAGATGCCTGAGCTGATCGAGCGCGGCCATATCTATATTGCGCAGCCGCCGCTCTATAAGGTTTCGCGCGGGAAATCCTCCCAGTACATCAAGAACGAAGTCGCCTATGAGGAATTTCTGATCGATTCCGGGCTGGAAGAAGCCGCGCTGGAGCTCGACTCCGGTGAGGTTCGCACCGGTCCCGACCTGCGCTCCGTCATCACCGACGCATTGGCTGTTCGTCATCTGCTGCAGGGTTTGAACACCCGTTATGATCGCGCGGTCGTTGAACAGGCGACGATTGCCGGTGCTCTCAACCCGGAAGCCATTTCTGACACGGCGAGAGCCCAGGCGCTGGTGACCGAGGTCGCCGGACGCCTTGATCTGATCGCAGAGGAAACCGAAAAGGGCTGGAGCGGCCGTCTGGCGGCGCCGGATGATGGTGTCGACGGCTATGTCTTCGAGCGTTCGCTGCGCGGCGTCAAGGAAACGGTCACACTCGATATGGCGCTGATCGGTTCCGCCGATGCACGCCAGCTCGACCGCTATTCGGCGCGTCTGCATGATATCTATTCCAAGCCGCCGGTTCTACGCCGCAAGGACAAATCGGATTCCGTTGCAGGACCGATTGCCCTGCTGGAAGCCGTTTTTGCCGCCGGGCGCAAGGGTCTATCGTTGCAGCGCTACAAGGGTCTCGGCGAGATGAACGCCGACCAGCTCTGGGAAACGACGCTGGATCCCAATGCGCGCTCACTGCTGCAGGTGAAGGTGAATGATGCGACGGATGCCGACAGCCTGTTCTCAAGGCTGATGGGCGACGATGTCGAGCCCCGGCGTGAATTCATCCAGGATAATGCGCTGAGCGTGGCCAATCTCGACGTTTAGGTATCATCGCGATTGCGCAGTTATTCCTCAAGCCAAGGGTTTATGACTGCAACACCAGCGGCGGCAAATGGGCGGGTGTCGCGTGTAGCGACGGCAAATCCATTGGCCGTAGCTATCGCGGCAATTTGGCCGTCCGCAACTGCGATGGTGCCTGAAACGCGCGCGCGACTGACAAGAGGCGCGTAGGCTTTAGCAGCAGCTTGGTCGAACGTCAGTATGCGCGACCCAAAAAGATAGCTCATGAGGTCGGAGAGTGCGTTGTCCAGACCTTCTTTACGCTTGCCGCCCGGCAAAATCGCTATCCCCAATAGTAACTCGGCCATACTTGTGGTCGTGAGGTAAAGCGTTTCTGCCGCCTGCCTGTCGAGCCAAGCCAAGACAGCAGGACTGGCGTCGGATTTCATCGGTTCTGAAACGACATTTGTGTCGAGTATGATCATTCAAACTTTGCCGGTTCGGCGGGTGTTTGATCACGTCGTACGTCGAGGTCGAGACCGCCAAATCGACGGCCAAATGCGGCAAGCTCCGAACCAACCTTAACGCGGTCCTTCGGACGGATTGCCTCCTCAAGTATCTCGCGGATTTCAGCCTCGGTACTGCGACCATGCTGAGCTGCACGTAGCTTCAGCGCGCGGTGAGTTTCCTCTGGCAGATTTCTAACAGTGACAGCCGGCATATTGTTCAACCTCCTGAGGTTCGTGATATCATATGGTGGAGTTTGATATCAATAGCCAATCGAGAGATAGTTCACATCGCAGGCGCGACAGCCACGATCCGCAGGTTACGCCAGACAGCCACTCGTCAGCGGTTTGCAACCCAGGGGCTTTTTATACTTTTGTACAACAACTCTCTTGCCTGTTCGCGGGCATCATGATCTTTTGTCGAAAAAGGCGGCGGGCACCGAGAGGTCGACAAAAGATTACCCGGCGAACATGCGGTCTTTTTTCAAGTCAATCTGATCGGGAATTGAAATGCAGCCTGTCTTCGATGGTCACAACGATGTGCTTTACCGGTTGTGGAAACATTCGAGAGACGGAGCGGATCCGGTTCAGGAGTTCATCGAAGGCACCACCTCCGGGCACATCGACAAGATCAGGGCGCTCAAGGGCGGGTTGATCGGCGGGCTCTGCGCCATCTATGTTCCATCCGGTGATCTTGCCTTCAAGGCACCAGACGCCAATGGCCATTATTCGACACCGCTCGCCGCACCACTGGAGCGTTCTCCCTCCCTCGACATCGCGCTGGAAATGGCTTCGATAGCGCTGAAGCTCCAGCGTTCCGGCGGTTGGAAATTATGCCGCAGCACGGCCGAGATTACCGAGTGCATGCAAAACGATATGTTCGCTGCGGTGCTCCATATGGAGGGCTGCGAGGCGATTGACGGTGATCTTGCCGCGCTCGATGTATTCTACGCCGCCGGCTTGCGTTCGCTCGGTCCAGTGTGGAGCCGCAACAATATCTTCGCCCACGGTGTGCCCTTCGCCTATCCGATGAGCCCGGATACGGGCCCTGGACTTACCGCGATCGGCGAAGAACTGGTCAAGGCCTGCAATCGGCTCGGCATCCTCGTCGATCTCGCGCATATCACCGAAAAGGGTTTCTGGGATGTGGCGCGGATCAGCGATCAGCCTCTTGTCGCCAGTCATTCCAATGTTCACGCGCTGACGCCTGTCGCGCGCAATCTGACAGACAAGCAGCTTGACGCCATACGAGAAAGCCGGGGGCTCGTCGGGCTGAATTATGCAGTGGCCATGCTGCGCCCCGACGCGCGTGAGAATGCCGATACGCCCCTGACCGACATGGTCCGCCACATCGACTACATGGTCAACCGCATGGGTATCGATTGCGTAGCGCTTGGTTCTGATTTCGACGGTGCTAAAATCCCCGGCGAGATTGCCGATGCGAGCGGCAATCAAAATCTTGTCGCGGCGTTGCGGGACGCCGGATATGCCGGAGATGACCTGGCAAAAATCTGCCGCGAAAACTGGCTGCGGGTATTACGCTCGGCTTGGCACGAAGAAAACTAAAAAAGTCAAATTGCTCATAAACAGGGAACCAGAACAATGTTGATGAAACAGATAAACCCGAAATTCCGGCTTCTGCTTGGCAGCGCGGCGCTGTCCACTATGTTGCTTTCCGGTCTACCGGCATGGGCCGAGACGCCGGCCGACACACTGGTCGAAGCCTTCGCCATCGATGATGTGATAACGCTCGATCCCGCTGAAGCATTCGAACTCACCACCGGTGAAATCAACGGCAATACTTACGACAAGCTCGTTCGGCTCGATATCAACGATCCTTCGAAGGTCGTTGCCGATGTCGCCGAAAGCTGGACGGTTTCCGATGATGGCCTGACCTATACTTTCAAACTGAAGCCGGGCCTGAAATTTGCGTCGGGTAATCCGGTCACGGCCGATGATGTCGCCTGGTCGTTCGAGCGCGCCGTCAAGCTCGACAAGAGCCCGGCGTTCATCCTGACCCAGTTTGGCCTGAAGCCGGACAATGTAACCGAAAAGGCCAAGGCAACCGATCCTTCGACCTTCGTGTTCACGGTCGATCAGCCTTACGCGCCGAGCTTCGTCCTGAACTGCCTGACTGCGACAGTCGCCTCGGTTGTCGACAAGAAGCTCACTTCCGAGCATGTCGTCAATGATGATTTTGGCTGGGCATGGCTGAAGACCGCCTATGCGGGTTCCGGTCCGATGAAAATCCGCGACTGGCGCGCCAACGAAATCATCGTGCTGGAACGCAATGACAACTACTGGGGCACCAAGGCGCCTCTCATGCGTGTCATCTATCGTCACGTCAAGGAAAGCGCAGCGCAGCGCCTGCTGCTTGAGAAGGGCGATATCGACATTGCCCGCAATCTCGAGCCCAACGATCTGGAGCAGGTGGTCAAGAACAGCGACATTGCGACCACCAACGCGCCCAAAGGCACCGTCTACTACATCAGCCTTAATCAAAAGAACGCAGATCTTGCCAAGCCAGGCGTAAGCGAGGCGCTGAAATACCTCGTCGATTATGACGCTATCGGCGAAAAGCTGATCAAGGGCATTGGTGAAATCCACCAGACATTTCTGCCGAAGGGCGTCCTCGGCGAACTCGACGAGAACCCTTACAAGCTCGATGTCGCCAAAGCCAAGGAATTGCTCGAAAAGGCAGGCCTGAAGGATGGTTTCACCGTTACCATGGACGTACGCAACAATCAGCCGGTGACGGGCATTGCCGAATCCGTACAGCAGACATTCGCTCAGGGCGGCGTCAAGATGGAGATCATCCCGGGTGATGGTAAGCAAACACTGACCAAGTACCGTGCTCGTACCCATGACATGTATATCGGTCAGTGGGGCGTGGACTATTGGGATCCGAACTCCAATGCGGACACCTTCACCAACAACCCCAACAATTCCGACGAAGGCACAAATAAGACATTGGCGTGGCGCAACGCCTGGGATGTGCCGGACCTGACCAAGGAAACCAAGGCTGCCCTGCTTGAGCGAGATGGTGCCAAACGAGCACAGATGTATCAGGACCTGCAGAAAAAAGTTCTCGCAACCAGCCCCTTCATCATGATTTTCCAGCAGATCGAGGTTGCGGGCTATCGTTCGAACCTCAAGGGCTTCAAGCTCGGACCGTCATTCGACACGAACTACGTTTTCAATATCTCGAAGTGATCCGGGGTTCGCACCGTTGACCAATCCCGACATGCAACTGGAGTCCAGGCGCTCAGGCGCCTGGGCTACCAACTTCGCTTGGGCCGCCGGCAGGTTCATCCTGATCGGCATCATCACGTTCCTGGGGCTGATCGCCGTCACGTTCTTTATCGGACGCGTCATTCCGATCGATCCGGCTCTTGCCATAGTTGGCGACAGGGCGCCTGCCCACGTGGTCGAACGGGTACGCGAAGAACTCGGTCTTAATCTGCCACTCTACGAGCAGTTTTTCATCTACGTTAAGGGCGTGCTGGAGGGTAATTTCGGCAATTCGGTTCTGACCACCAATCCTGTGATGCAGGACATAAGACGCGTCTTCCCCGCCACGATGGAGCTTGCGACATTCGGCACGCTCATCGGCGCGGTTTTCGGGGTGCCGTTGGGCGTTCTCGCGGCGGTCAAACGCGGCAGCATCATCGATCAGATCGTTCGCGTCATCGGTCTCATCGGCTATTCGGTCCCGATCTTCTGGCTCGGAATGATCGGTCTTGTCGTATTCTACGCCAAGCTCGGCTGGACTTCGGGTCCGGGCCGTATCGACGTCGTCTATGAATACACCTTCACGCCTATCACCGGCTTCTACCTGCTCGATGCCGTTCTGCAGCAGAACTGGGAAGCGTTTCGCAACATTTTCAGCTTTATAATCCTGCCCGCCTCGCTGCTCGGCTATTTCTCGCTGGCCTACATCAGCCGCATGACGCGATCATTCATGCTCAATGAGCTGGAACAGGAATATATCGTCGCTGCGCGAGCCAAGGGCCTTTCCGAAACACGCATCATCTGGGGCCATGCCCTGCGCAATGCCGCGGTGCCGCTGGTCACCGTGATCGCGCTGTCTTATGCCGGATTGCTCGAGGGCTCGGTGCTGACCGAGACAGTTTTCTCATGGCCGGGGCTGGGGCTCTACATCACCAATTCGCTGCAGAACGCCGACATGAATGCAGTGCTGGGCGGTACGATCATCATTGGCACTGTCTTCGTCGCCATCAACCTTTTGTCCGATCTTTTGTATCGGGCGCTTGACCCACGGACGCGCGCACGATGAAAAATTTGCCAGAGCGGGCTGCAAACGTCAATTTTCTGTGCTCCGGTGCTCATGTACCCAAAAGTACACTGCGCTCCGGTGCTCAAAAATCGACGGTTTCGCCGCCCTCTGCCCAATTTTGTGGGTTTTGAGATGATAACACGCCCCCTTTCCCGCCGTGAATGGCTGATGAGCGACCGGCCGCAATCGCGCATGCAGGCTCGGCTCGGCAGGGCCTATCTGGTCTGGAGCCGCTTTGCCAGCAACAAGCTTGCAGTCGTTGGTCTCGGCATCATCATTGCGCTGCTGCTTGTCGCCGCCTTCGCAAATGTGCTTGCGCCACATTCGCCGGTGGTCGGCGATTTGCGCAATGCGCGCCTGTTGCCGCCGGGCGGCGAATATCTGCTTGGCACCGATGACCAGGGCCGCGATATTCTTTCGCGGTTGATCTATGGCTCGCGGCTCACGCTTTATGTGGTCATCCTCGTTGCCATCATTGCAGCGCCTATCGGGCTTCTGGTTGGAACTATTGCGGGTTATGCTGGGGGCTGGACCGATTCAATTCTGATGCGCATCACCGATATCTTCCTGGCGTTTCCCAAGCTTATTCTTGCCTTGGCCTTCGTCGCCGCCCTCGGGCCTGGCATCGAGAACGCGGTCATCGCCATCGCGATCACCTCCTGGCCGCCCTATGCGCGTATCGCCCGCGCTGAAACGCTGACCGTGCGCAATTCCGACTACATCGCCGCGGTGCGGCTGATGGGTGCGTCGCCAATTCGGATCGTGCTGCGTCACATCATGCCGCTGTGTCTCTCATCGCTGATCGTGCGTGTAACGCTGGACATGGCGGGAATCATCCTGACTGCCGCCGGGCTTGGCTTTCTTGGCCTCGGTGCACAGCCGCCATTGCCGGAATGGGGCGCCATGATCGCTTCAGGACGACGCTTCATTATGGATCAGTGGTGGGTTGCGGCAGCGCCGGGCTTTGCCATCCTGATTGTCAGCCTCGGCTTCAATCTTTTAGGCGATGGCCTGCGCGACGCGCTTGATCCGCGGGGCAGCAATCAATGAGCAACATGCTGACTGTAGAGGACCTTCGCGTGCAGTTTCCGACGCGTAACGGCACCGTCGATGCGGTGCGCGGCGTTTCCTTCACGCTTGGCCGCGAGCGCCTGGGCATCGTCGGCGAGTCCGGTTCAGGCAAGTCGCAGACCGGCCGCGCCATCATGGGGTTGACGCCGCCGCATGCAAAGATCACTGCCCGGAAGCTCAACTTCGACGGCATCGACTTGCTGGAGGCTTCGGTGAAGCAGCGGCGGAGCCTTCGCGGCAACCGCATTGCCATGATCCTGCAGGATCCGAAATATTCGCTCAATCCTGTCATGAGTATCGGCCGGCAGATCGTCGAAACACTCAGGACGCATGAGAAGGTCAGCAAAGCCGAGGCACGCAAACGGGCGCTCGACATGCTTGCCGCCGTGCAGATCCGTGACGCAGAGCGGGTCTACGATTTACATCCGCATGAGGTTTCGGGCGGCATGGGGCAGCGCGCCATGATTGCCATGATGCTGATCACCGGCCCTGAACTGCTGATCGCCGACGAGCCAACCTCGGCGCTGGATGTGACCGTGCAACTCGACGTGCTGCGTATTCTCGACAATCTGGTGCGGGATCGCGGCATGGGCCTGATCTTCATTTCTCACGATCTGCGGCTGGTTTCATCGTTCTGCGACCGCGTCATCGTCATGTATGCGGGGCGGATCGTCGAGGAGATTGCCGCAACCGATTTGCACAATGCCAAGCATCCCTACACACAAGGCTTGCTCAATTGCATGCCGCAGATCGGCGCCGACCGGCATCCGCTGCCGGTGCTTGACCGCAAGCCGGAGTGGGCCGCATGACATCAACCCGGTCCAACGCATTGGTCATTGAAAAGCTTGAAGTGAAATTCGACCGCTTTCTCGCCCTGCGCGGTGTCAGCTTCGACGTGGCGCCGGGCGAATCCTTTGGTCTCGTCGGTGAATCCGGCTCGG
Source organism: Candidatus Phyllobacterium onerii (assembly GCF_028331445.1). GTDB lineage: Bacteria > Pseudomonadota > Alphaproteobacteria > Rhizobiales > Rhizobiaceae > Phyllobacterium > Phyllobacterium onerii. Next base: position 300,539 of record NZ_JAQMHX010000004.1, read on the forward strand.
GAAAATCCACATTGCTGCGTGCTGTCGCAGGTCTCGCTCCGGTCAGCGCCGGAACGATTACCGTCAACGGCACGACGCTGGGTTCGTCCCGCACCAAGGCATTCTACCGTGAAGTACAGATGGTATTTCAGGACCCTTATGGCTCGCTGCATCCGCGCCAGACAGTGGATCGATTGCTCCTGGAACCGCTGGTGATCCATGGATTCGGTGATATCGAAAAGCGTATCCTTCGCGCACTCGACGAAGTGGGATTGGGGTCGAGTTTCCGCTTCCGCTATTCGCACCAGCTGTCGGGCGGTCAACGTCAGCGCGTCGCTATTGCCAGGGCGCTGATCCTCGAACCATCGATCCTGCTCCTTGATGAGCCCACATCGGCGCTCGATGCCTCGGTTCAGGCGGAGGTGTTGAACCTGCTCGAGCAGATCAGGCGCGACCGGAAACTGACTTTCCTCATGGTGAGCCATGATCTTGCCGTGGTTACCCATATGTGCGACCGGCTGATGGTCATGCAGAATGGTGCCGAAGTGGAGCGGTTGACGGCATCGGAGCTTGCCAAACGCAAGGTCACGCAGGAATACACGCGCAATCTTCTCATCGCGAGCCAAGGATTCGTCCGGCCGGATATCCAGCCTGAGCACTAACAATCTTCATCGGATTTTTACCATTCCAACAATGATTTTACACAAATCGTGCTGACCGAGCATGATCGTGAAAATATGAATGAATTTACTAAGCACGAATTTACGCGGGAGATTCAAAGGTCCAGGTAACGACGGAGTGGGCCAATGAAAAAAATTCGAAATTTCCTAAAAGACCGCAGCGGGGCAACAGCAATAACCTTCGGATTGCTGCTCATACCCATCATGGGGATGACCGGGCTGGCTGTGGATTACAGCCTGGCGAGCAATGAGCGGTCCAAATTACAGAACGCCGCTGACTCGGCCGCGTTGGCCGGCGCGTCGGTTTTCACCGGGTCGAATTCTGCGGCGGCAGAAGCGCGTGCAAAAGCCTACCTCAAGGCTAATCTCGGTGCGGAAGCGGACAAGGTTACCATCAAATTCACTGCGGCCGATCAAAAGGTCAACGTTGCAATCAGCGGCGGGACAAACACAGTGTTCATGCATCTGCTAAAACAGGACAAGGTTGCGATCGGTGTGAATGCAACGGCTTTGGCGCCATTGAAACCTACAACGGCGAAATTCATTCCAGGTGATATGTACGGTTGGTACTTCAAGAAGGTTTCCATTGTGGTCGTGAAGAATGGCGTGGAAACCGTGATGGGAACCATAACCTACACAAGTGCCTACAGAAGTGGTCCTAACAGCGCGAATGGTCGTGGTACGGGTGTCAAAACCCAGGTCCCGCCGGACAATACGACCATTAATCTCGGCGATTACGACAAGTTGTATCTCAAGATGGAAGTCAAAAACGATGGCTGCGACATTGGATACAAGTACACCGCCGATCCCGCGGACCCCAACCATACTCTTTGCGTACCGAGCGCTTCCTCTAGCAGTTATAACCTGACGTTGCGCACTGACGATCCAAATACGGTCGACTACCTGTTCGTTGAGGGCGTGCAGCTAAAGAAGGGTTCCACGCCTCCACTGGACTCCCTGTTCAACTGCGGTGGCCGGCAAGATCATGCCTGGGAAGACGGCGGTGGCTTTGCACAGCAGGACTTTTTCTACCAGGTAGAGGCCGCTTGTAAATCCGTCGATGGCGAGAACGTCCGTCTGACAAACTAGACCGATAGCAACCACAGCGGCGCAATTGACTTTGTCCTTGCGCCGCTCCATCATGACTTTATTCCGAGGGGGGCACTGTACAGTGCTGAGATAGCGTCGAGCTGGACCCTTGAACCTGATCCGGGTTATGCCGGCGTAGGAACGGGAATTGAGCCTTCTTCGCACACCTCAAGTCTTGTCTTCGCGCATATCCGGATCTCCGATCATGATGGAGTCCAGACCGTGCCCGTTTCCTTGAAATTTCTCCGGCAAAAACGGTAGTGGCGTGAACAGCGCCATGCGCCTGGTTTTACAGATAGCGGCAGCTTTGCTGGCGGTGGTCCTGTGCTGGCAAGCGATCGTCTGGGTGATGGCGCCGCCGCGTTTCATCTTGCCAGGACCATTGACGGTTATCTCTACGCTGGTCGACGAGCAGCACTATCTGCTGGCCAACGCCGCCATCACGCTGGTGGAGATCATCCTTGGGCTGATGTTTGGGGCGCTGGCAGGCATCCTGACTGCGCTTCTCGTCTGCGCTGTGCCGGGTTTCCGACAGATCGTCTGGCCGATGATGCTCGTGCTACAGGCGTTGCCGGTTTTCGCGATCGCGCCGCTGCTGGTGCTGTGGTTTGGTTTCGGTCTTGCCTCCAAGGTCGTCATGGCAAGCCTCATCATCTTCTTTCCGGTGGCCTCGGCCTTCGCCGACGGTCTGCAGCGCACCAATCAGGATCTGCTCGACGCGGCGGCACTGACACAGGCATCGCCTCTCGCGACACTGTTCCTCGTGCGCGTGCCGAGCGCCTTGCCGGCACTGGGTTCCGGCTTGCGCGTCGCGGCAGTTTTCGCACCCATCGGCGCCGTCATCGGCGAGTGGGTTGGCTCTTCGCGTGGCCTCGGTTTCGTCATGCTTCAGGCCAATGCGCGCATGCAGACGGATACGCTCTTTGCTGCCCTCATCATCCTCGCCACGCTGACTATTGTCCTGCGCTTCCTTGTGGATGCGCTGGCAAAACGGCTGACGCCATGGGCGCGGGAGGCATGACAATTTTCCCTCATTTGATCGCATGTAAAGGATCTTCGATGTTTCGCATTCATCCCCTGATTTTCATGGTCGGCCTCGCCGTTTCTGCCCTCGGCATTTCCAGTCCGGTCATGGCAGCCGACAAGCTGACTGTTCTTCTTGAATGGTTCGTCAATCCCGACCATGCGCCACTTGTCATCGCCCGGGAGAAGGGCTACTTCGCGGAGGCCGATCTCGATGTCGAGCTCATCCCGCCAGCTGATCCGGCAGCGCCGCCACGCCTTGTTGCGGCGAAGCAGGCGGACATCGCCATCCACTATCAGCCCACGCTTTTTCTCGATCATGATGAAGGCCTGCCGCTGGTACGCTTCGGCACGCTTGTTGAAACGCCGCTCAATACGGTGATGACACTGGCGGCCGGGCAAATCAAAAGCTTGAAGGATTTGAAGGGCAAGAAGATTGGCTTTTCCGTCGCGGGCTTCGAAGATGCGATGCTGGGTGCCATGCTGAAAGCGGAAGGCCTTTCAACCAAGGATGTCGAGTTGATCAATGTCAACTTTGCCCTCTCCACCTCGCTGATTTCCGGGCAGGTGGATGCGACGGTCGGTGCCTATCGCAATTTCGAGCTGACGCAGATGGCGCAGGAAGGGCACAAGGGGCTCGCCTTCTTCCCGGAAGAACATGGCGTGCCCCCCTATGACGAGCTCATTTTCGTTACCTATCCGGATTTGCTGAAGGACGACCGGCTCAAGCGCTTTCTCGGCGCGGTGGAGAAGGGAGCGATCTACCTGACCAACCATCCGGACGAATCCTGGCAGCTCTTCGTCAAGGCCTATCCGGATCTGGATAATCCACTGAACAAGCAGGCCTGGATCGACACGCTGCCGCGATTTGCCAAGCGGCCCGCTGCGCTCGATCGCGGCCGCTACGAACGGTTCGGTGTCTTCATGCACGACGCAGGATTGATCAAGAGCATCCCCAAGGTCGACGACATCGCCGTGGAATTAAACTGAACATTTCAACTAAAGAGAGAACACATGCCAAAAGTAGATTACCGGCTGAATGCCATTGTCGATGTCGATGCTATCGGCGGCGACAGGGACCTAGGCCAGCTTGCGCTTAGCGCCGCACGGGGTGGCGCTACGATCATCCAGTATCGTGACAAGAACTCGCCAACGCGCCTTATGGTCGAACGGGCCAGAACGATCCATGCCGCACTGAAGGGGACGGGGGTGCCACTGGTGGTCAATGACCGTATCGACGTGGCGCTCGCCGCCGGCGTCGAAGGGGTGCATGTCGGCCGCGAGGACATGCTCGTGGCGGATGCGCGCCGTCTGCTCGGACCGGACGCGATCCTCGGCCTGACGGTCAAGAATGAAGCAGATGCTCAGGCGGCTATCGAGGCCGATATCGACTACGCATGTATCGGCGGCCTGTTCGAAACACCGGCAAAGCAAAATCTGGAGCCTATCGGCTTTGAAGGGTTCAGCCGTCTGGCACCAATCATCCGCAAGGTGAAACCCGACCTGCCGATCGGCGCGATCGCAGGTATCGATCTTGCGCGTACGCCGCCTGCGATTGCGGCCGGAGCCGACGGCGTGGCTGCGATTTCGGCGATTTTCCGGCAGGACGATCCGCAAGGCGCGACCGCTGCGTTGCTGGCGGCGGTCGATGCAGCGTTGAAGGAACGGGCATGACTGCGATTGCCCAAACAGCCATTGCATTGACCATTGCCGGTTCCGACAGCGGGGGAGGCGCAGGCATCCAGGCGGATTTGAAGACATTCTCGGCACTTGGCGTTTATGGCACCAGTGTTTTGACGGCGATCACCGCGCAGAACACACGCGGAGTGACCGCTATCGAGAATCTCTCGCCTGGCATCGTCCGCGCACAGATCGATGCTGTCCTGTCCGATATCGACGCGCACGCGATCAAGATCGGCATGGTCGGCGTGGTCGAAACGATCGAGGCAATCGCCGACGCGCTGGAGCACTGGAACCGGAGGGTGGTACTGGACCCGGTAATGGTCGCTACGTCCGGTGACCGCTTGTTGCAGCCAGAGGCTATTGAAGCATTGCGGCAGCTTCTTCTGCCGCGCGCCCTGGTACTGACACCCAATCTGCCGGAAGCAGCATTGCTGACAGGTGAGACTATAGCAGAGGATGAAGCCGGGATGGCCCGGCAGGCAGAGAAACTGCTGGCGCTCGGAGCGGCGGCTGTGCTGGTCAAGGGCGGTCACGCGAAATCCGAGATGAGCACGGACCTGTTGTTCGACGGTGTCATGATGCAGCGCTTTTCAAGCCCGCGCATCATGACGAACAATGACCATGGCACTGGCTGCACTCTGGCCGCCGCAATAACCGCCGGATTGGCCAAAGGCCTTGATCTAGGTGAGGCTGTAACTGATGCGAAAGACTATCTGACGGCGGCGATTGCCGCGGCCGGAATACTTAAAGTGGGGCAGGGACGCGGGCCTGTGCACCACTTCCACCGCTGGTGGCCGGCATGACGGTGTCGATCATTTCGGGCCGCTCGAACGGCAAGGGGACCATCGCGGGAAGAACGACTTGATCGCTCGCGTAAGCGAGTTGCGCGGCGGCCGGAGCTGCCGGCGGGAACGGCTGGGTTGCCGTCCCAGCTGTCACGGTCACCGCGGTATTGCCGGCAACCGGAGCAGGTTCAGAAGCGGCTGCGGTTTCGACCGGCGACGCCGGCTCCAATACGCCCAGCATGCCCTTGCGCTTGGCCTGGAAATAGTAGCCGCGTGAGTAAAGTCGCACAGCCTGATCCGGATTGTAATCGGCGACCTTGTAGGCCCCGGCCAGATATCTCACGCCATATTTGAGATTGGTCTCGGCATCGAGCAAATCCTTGGCGCTGCCGTCATGCCCCATACCGCGCGCGGTCGCGGGCAGCATCTGCATCAGGCCCCAATATGGTCCGTTGCGGGCCGCCGGATTGAACCGACTCTCACGCTGCACGACGCGGCGTACCAGCGATTCCGGAACAGCATAGGCGACGGAATATTTCGAGATCAGACCATCGACGGACGACCTATCGGAAGATTTGGGTTGCGGCTTGGTATCTACAGCGTTGGCAAGCCGCGGCGATGGTTCGGGAAGCGGAATTGACGTCGCACTGGGCAATTTCGGATCGGCTGTCGTGCAAGCGCCGAGTACCAGAGCAAGGCTCAGGCAGGCAAAGGCGCGCGGCAATCGAATATCAGGCAGCATTTGTCACCGGTCGGACGAGGCAGATGTTGAGCTGTCATAGCTTGTTCGCAGGGGCGTGGGGCAATCACTTTCCATTGCAGATTGTTACAGTAAGAGTTCCCGTTTAAGCGACTGTCTTGACTCCAGCATATATACCAATGTATCAGTTGCATATTGGTAAGGCCAGTTTACCAGTCGAGTGCGGAAGGGAGAGCCGTGCGGGGAGGACCAATGTTTGCAGCGATCCAGCCGCGCCGCTTGTACCGGCAGGTGGCAGACCAGGTACGCACGCTGATCGAAAGCGGCGAGTTTGCCGTCGGCGAGCGGCTGCCCGGGGAGCGCGAACTTGCGGAAAAACTTGGCGTATCCCGCCCGACCATCCGCGAAGCGTTGATTGCGCTTGAAGTTGAAGGGCTTGTTCATATCCGCATGGGTTCCGGCATTTATGTCACGCGCCAGCAGCGCGAGAAGCCTGCGCCTGTACAAGCCGAAGCCGAAGATCTGGAAGGACCATTCGAACTGCTGCGCGCCCGTGCGTTGATCGAATGTGCGATCGCGGAAGAGGCGGCCAAAGCAACTACACCCGCCCATATCGATGCGCTGGATGACGTGCTGACGAAGATGGCGAGCACCTTCAACGATCCACGCACATCGATTGCGCTCGACCGGACTTTTCACACGACGATCGCCGGCATTATCGAAAACGCGGCGCTCAATCGGTTTGTCGGCGAGCTCTTCGACCAGAGGATGACGCCTTATTTCGAGAAGCTGGCGAGCTATTTCGAAAGTCCCGCTTCCTGGCGCGAGGCATTCGAGGAACACCGGGCCATCCGCGACGCCATCGCTTCGGGCGACCCGGCGCGCGCCAAATTGGCGATGCAGCATCATCTGCTGCAATCGCAAGTGAGATTTTCCAAGAGCTTCGATGAAGAACTGGAAAGTGAAAAGGGCCATCCCGCGGGAGGCCGGAGCAGAAGTACCAAGATCTGAATTCAATCTGGGAGGACTACGATATGAAGATCAAACTGATGACAATTCTGGGGGCGGTTGCCGCTCTCGCGCTATCGGCCGTGGTGGCGCAAGCGCAAACGACGCTCAAATGGGCGCATGTGTACGAAACGTCGGAGCCGTTCCATACGGAGTCCGTCTGGGCGGCGGAAGAGATCGCCAAGCGGACCAATGGACGTTACAAGATCGACGTATTCCCGGCTTCACAGCTGGGCAAGGAAGCCGACATCAATCAGGGGCTTAAGCTTGGCACGGTCGATATCATCATTTCCGGATCGAGCTTTGCCGCCCGGGACTACAAGCCGATCGGCGTCACCTATTTTCCCTACATCTTCCGCGGGCCGGAACATCTGATTGCCTATACGAAGAGTGATGTGTTCAAGCGTCTTGCTGCCGGTTACGAGGCGAAGAGCGGCAACCACATTGCAGCCGTCAGCTATTATGGCACAAGGCAAACCACATCCAACAAACCCATCACCAAGTGCTCGGATATGGAAGGTCTGAAGATCCGCGTGCCTGACGTGCCCGCCTATCTCGCCATGCCGCGTGCCTGCGGCGCCAACACGACGCCAATCGCTTTCGCGGAAGTCTATCTCGCGCTGCAGAACGGCACGGTCGAGGCGCAGGAAAATCCGCTGACGACGATCGAAGCAAAGAAGTTCTTCGAAGTTCAGAAGAACATCATCCTTACCGGTCACATCGTCGATCATCTGAACACGGTGATCTCGAAGCAGCTTTGGACCAGCCTTTCCGATGAAGACAAGAAGATCTTCGGTGATGTGATGCAGGAAGCTGCCGAACGCACAACGAAGATCATATCGGAGAAGGAAAAACAGCTCGTCGCGACATTCAAGGAAAAGGGTATCAACGTGACGGAAGTCGACAAGGCCGATTTCGAAAAGAACGTGGTGGAAAAGGTCAAATTCGAGGATTTCGGCTACGAGAAATCCGATTGGGAAGCCATTCGCGCGATCAAGGAATGATCCATCGGGCCGGGCGGTGATGCTATCGCCCGGCCGCATCCCATGCTGACGCCAACCGGAGACGGAACATGTCAAATGAAATTCATACCCCGGTAACTGCCGAAGAGCTTGCTCATTCCTTCGAAGATGCTGGCCCGGTGGCTGATCTGTCGGATTATGCCATTGAAGATTGGCTGACACTGATCGTCTTCTGGCTCATGACGGGATGCGTATTCCTTCAGTTCTTTACGCGATACGTCATGAACGACAGCTATGCGTGGACCGAAGAAATCGCCATCAACTGTCTGATCGGTGTCGTGTTTCTCGGCTCTGTGATGTGCGTCCGCGTCTCGCGGCATATTCAGGTGGATGTGCTCTACCATTACTTGCCGGCGGGTGTCGCTCGCGCGCTGTCAAACTTTGTCGATATCGTGCGCATCGGCTTCTTCGCCTATGCGGTCTGGTTAATGTGGCGATACGTCGACATCGTTGCGGAAGAACGCATGGTCACAGTCGATCTTCCACGCAACATCGTTTTTTACAGCGTGTTCGTCGCATTCATATTGATGCTGCTCCGCGCCGTTCAGGTTTTCATCCGCAATGTTCGCCGGGGCTATTCTGTCCTGGAGCGTCCCGAAGAATTCCAGAAGATTGAGGACTGATCAATGTTATTGCTTGTTGGAACTTTCCTTATTCTTATGCTTGTCGGCGTGCCGGTCGCCATTTCCATGGCCGTTGCCTCAGTGCTTTATCTCGTCTTCTTCGGCGTCGCCCCGGACATCATCGTGGCGCAGCGCATGATCGCCGGTGTTGAAAGCTTCCCGCTTCTCGCCGTGCCGTTCTTCATCCTCGCCGGCAATCTCATGAATTCTGCAGGTGTCACCGGGCGTATCTATTCGTTCGCCGTCGCGCTCGTCGGCTGGATGAAGGGTGGTCTAGCGCAGGTCAATATCATCGGGTCTGTCATTTTCTCCGGCATGTCTGGAACTGCTCTCGCCGACGCCGCAGGCATCGGCACCATCGAGATCAAGGCGATGAAGGATCACGGTTATCCCGTCGAGGCGGCTGTCGGCGTTACCGCGGCTTCCGCAACGCTTGGACCGATCTTCCCGCCGTCATTGCCTTTCGTGATCTACGGGATGATGGCCAACGTCTCCATCGGCGCTCTGTTCATGGCGGGCATCCTGCCGGGCATCGTCATGACCGTGCTGATGATGGTTACCGTTGCCATCTTCGCCTATGTGAAGCGCTGGGGCTCCGATGCGCCTTTCGAGATAAAGCAGCTCCTGGAAGCTTCCCTGGAGATCGTGGTTGTCGCCTGCGTTCCTGTGGTTATCTATCTGTTGATGCTCACCGGCCTTTCCATCAACGCGTCGGTCGGTATCGCGCTGGTGCTACTCCTCGCCGCTGACTGGTATTTCGATTTCTCCGCCGTCATGGCGCTGATGACGCCGGTGATCCTCATCGGTGGCATGACCATGGGCTGGTTCACTCCGACAGAGGCAGCCGTCGCGGCTGTCTTGTGGTCGCTGTTCCTCGGCCTTGTGCGTTACAGAACGATGACCTTGAAGAGCCTTGCCAAGGCGAGTTTCGATACGATCGAAACAACCGCTTCGGTATTGTTCATCGTAACGGCGGCCTCGGTCTTCGCATGGCTTTTGACCGTCAGCCAGGCAGCCCAGCTCCTGTCGACGGCTATCCTGTCGATCACCGAGAATAAATGGGTGTTTCTGATCCTGGTAAACTTGCTGATGCTGTTCGTCGGCTGCTTCCTCGATACGATTGCGGCCATCACCATCCTCGTGCCGATCCTGTTGCCGCTCGTACTCAAATTCGGCATCGATCCGGTGCATTTCGGCTTGATCATGACGCTGAACCTGATGATTGGCCTGCTGCATCCGCCGCTAGGCATGGTATTGTTCGTCTTGTCGCGTGTTGCGAAGCTCTCGGTCGAGCGCACCACAATGGCAATCTTGCCCTGGCTCGTTCCACTGTTCATCGCACTGATTGCGATCACATTCATTCCGGCCATCACCCTCTGGCTGCCAACACAACTGGGTCTGATCAAATGAGTACCACGGGCATTGCTGCAACTCTCTTCGGCGCCGAAGATCTTCGTGTCGTCGATATCGAACTCGGAGACCTCGCACCGAACATGGTGCGGGTCCGCTTCGGGGCTGCCGGCATATGCGGCTCCGACATGCATTATTTCCGCCATGCGAGAACAGGCGATTTCGTCGTTACCTCGCCGCTTATACTTGGCCACGAGGTGGCGGGTGAGGTCGTCGAGATCGGGAGCAACGTGACCGGACTGGCGGTTGGTGAGCGGGTTGCGGTCAATCCGTCGCGCTGGTGCGAACACTGTGCCTATTGCCATGAAGGTCGGGCAAACCTTTGCGAGAACATCTACTTCATGGGCTCGGCTTCGAAAACGCCGCACATGCAGGGAGGGTTTGCCAGCCTGTTCGATGCGACCGCATCGCAATGCGTCAAGGTGCCAGCGGACTTGCCTTATCAGGCAGCGGCGCTCGCCGAACCACTGGCGGTCTGCCTGCACGCGGTACGCCGCGCCGGCCACGTCAAAGGAACTTCAACCATCATTTTCGGTTCGGGCCCGATCGGCCTCTTGACCATGCTGGCACTGAAACATGCGGGTGCAGGCTCGGTTGCCATGGTCGACGTTGCCGCCGCACCCTTGAAATTCGCACAAGAGCTCGGCGCTGACCAGACGATAGACCTGTCGCAAGGCGAGGAACAGCTGGCGGCGTTTGCAGCCGCCACGCCCTACGATATCGCCTTCGAAATTTCGGGAACGGCGGCGGGACTGGCCTCGGCCATTCGCACGGTCAGGCGGGGCGGAACGGTGGTTCAGGTCGGTAATCTTTCCGGTGGGTCTATCCCCGTACCTGCCAATGCGGTGATGTCTAAGGAGCTCGATCTGATCGGGACATTCCGTTTTGGCGAGGAGTTTTTCGAAGCGGTCGAGTTGATCGTAGAGGGCAAGATCGATGTGCTCCGGCTGGTGACTAGCGAGTTCAAACTCGCCGACGCGCCTGAGGCGTTTCGTGTGGCTTTGGACCGCTCGCGCAGCGTCAAGGTGGTGCTCACAGCGTAGCACGCGACAATTTGGTGTGGGAGACTACGCTTGGCGCACGGGGTCAAATCGGCTAACAAGCGCGCTTAGAGCCTTTCATGAAAGGCTCTAAGCCGAATTGTTAACCTCTCCTGCGCTAGACATCTGCTCTTTCGCATAAGCATTATGTTCGGAATATAAACGTGCTGCGAGTTCATATGTCGTTCTATTCATTTTCGAAAGTCGTGGTGTTGATAGGGGTGATTCTTGGCACGGCCAGCGGTTGTACGACTGCTGCAACGCTGAGTACCGTCACCCCGACGACGGTTGCACCGGTTTCGGAAAAATCCGCCTCAATCGTGGTCGATGGCAGCACGGGCGCGGTTCTTTATCAGGCAAGCGCCGATCTACCGCGGGTGCCTGCCTCGCTGACCAAGATGATGACGCTCTACCTTACTTTCGAGGCACTGAAATCCGGCCGGATCACCAAGACGACTCTCCTGCCGGTCTCCGCTCACGCTGCATCGCAGGCGCCAAGCAAACTCGGTTTGAAGCCGGGCCAGACGATCGACGTCGATACCGCAATCAAGGCGATCGTCGTCAAATCCGCCAATGATGTCGCCGTGGTTCTAGCCGAATATCTCGGCGGCACGGAAGACCAGTTCGCAGCCCAGATGACGGCGAAAGCACGTCAACTCGGCATGCGGGGCACCAACTTCCACAACGCTTCCGGTCTGCCCGACCCGCAGCAGATCACGACGGCGCGTGACATGGCGCTGCTTGGTATGTCACTGCGCAGGCACTACCCTGGGCAATACTATTATTTCGTCACCCAGGATTTCGTCTACAATGGCAAATTGATCCGCGGGCATAACCGGGTTCTGGCGCAATTGAACGGCGCAGATGGCATCAAGACCGGTTATGTGCGGGCTTCCGGCTTCAACATCGTCACGTCGATCAGCGACAATGGCCGGCAACTTGTAGCAGTCGTCATGGGCGGCGAGACAGCACGAAGCCGCGACGCACAGGTTGTAAGTCTGGTCAACGCCTACCTACCACAGGTTGCCTCACGGTTCTGAGGGACATGATGCGATTTTCCGCGACCGCGTAGGTTCACGGACTTGCAGCAACTTCCACAAGTTATCGCGCGTTAAAATCCAAGACTTGAAATTTACCCCGCAAACATTGCATGGTGCGTGATGACAGCGACTCATTATTGATCCTAAAGATCGAGAGGAGAACGATCGGGCCGATGCGATCCCGTTTCCTGAACCTGCGCAGCAAAGCAATCGCCTGGTTGACGGCGGGTATCGGCTCATTTGCAGCACTGGCCACTGCATTTGCGCTCGGGGCATTCGAGGCAGCGGACAAGCAAGAGCTCCCGCAAATCACCGCCGGCCAGTCGATCGATGCGGGCAAATGGCTGATCAAACCCTTGAAAGCTTGGGTGACCGACCAGAAAATCTTCAGTGTGACCCGAAGGAAGGGCAGAAGGCCGTCGTTTTCGCAGTCGAATTGATGAACCGCACGACCCAGTCCGACAGCGGCTATGCCAATACATTTCATCTGCTCGGGAAATTGCAAGCAATCACCGAGCAGCCGCTTGCCTATCTCGATCGAGATGGGTCGTCGTTGCCCGATCTGCAACCCGAAATGCCCGAAAAGATTACTTATGTCTGGGTGGTACCATCCGATGCTGTCCCGACCGGCACGATTGAACTTGGCATCGAGGCATGGAAGTTCAAGCTGCGCAACAATCTGACTGGCACTCCGGGCTGGTGGAGCAAGGCTCCGGCAGGCACCGTAAGTCTGCCACTTTCTCAGAGTGAGGGCTAAAATGCGCCGGCTCGCCAATATTCTCGTCTTGATCGTTGCCGTCGGCGTGCTTTACGGCATGCACCAGACCAAGCCACGCTTCGGTGAGCTGACGGCTCCTATTCCCGTCTATGGCGAGATGCACGATAAGGTTCACACCCGCGAGTTCGATGTAACGCTCGATCAGGTCATTTTCGCGCGCCAACTGGACTTCACCCAGTATGGCGAGAAGAAAACGCTGACGACTTCGGGTCTTTGGGTAATTGTCACCGCAAACCTTGCGGCGACGACAAACAGTACGAGTGTTGCCGCGGCAACCTGGCTCGGGCCGACAGGTCTGAAGTTCACAACGTCCGGCCGGATCGGCTGGGCGCCGGGAATGCCGCCGCACCTGCTTGCTCCGGGATTGCCCAAGAAGGTTCGATTCATCTTTGAGACAATGCCCGACCAGGTGAACGGGGCAACGCTGGTTCTCTCGGGCAAGGTAGAGCCGGCATTGGATTCCGAGGCGCGCATTTCAATCGATGACATCAAGACGTTCAATGACGGGCAGCCTCTGGTCGTCGACAGTTACGACCCGTTGCGTCCGCTGACAGGGACATGAAATGTCGGTCTTGATCGAGGACAAGCAAAACGCTTTGGAGCGGAGATGGCGCAAGCGCAGCCTGTGGGCCTTGCTATTCCTCGTTCCGATTTCACTGTTATCTGTCTCGTACAGAGACATCAATGAACTCGTCCGGTATCGCGATATGCTGCCGGTTGATGTCGCTGCAGGAGAGACCAAACACTATGGCGGCAGCGACTGGCAGTTTCAGGGATTGCGCAAGGTGGAAGGCATAAGACCCGGCCGGCTTCCCGCGGGTTCAGCGCCAATCATCGCGCGTTTTGTAGTCGAGATCGGTGATCCCGACCTTCAAAATCTCTGGCTTATGTGTGCTATCAAGCTGACCGATCCTACGGGACGCACCTGGTACCCCTCCAGCGTGCCGGGAATACCTTCGCCGCAACCGGGCATCGAGACCTGCAGTTCCACAGTATTTTCCGGCGCGCAAAAGGGGGAGCGGAGAGTGATCGAGGAGAACTATCTCGTTCCAGCGGATGTCGCAGACGAACTTGTCGCGACTTTAGGGATGCACAGCGAGCGCCCGTTCTATCTCAGATTTGCTAAGCCGTAGTTTTCCGGGTCATCGAAAACGCAGTTTCTAGGACTGCAGCAAGGAAGCAAATGCGCAGGGGCTCTACGAGAATTCCGGTCGATGAATCCTGTAGCGGACTGCCAAACAGGAAGCTTATTCCATTCGCCAGGACCTCCCACACGGCAATGGAGTGCGGGCCTATCAGGTGTGCCGTACCGAGCCAGAGCCAAGCCGCCGCCCATTCGATAAAGCGATAGCCGAGGATCAAGGTGATGATCAGCAGCAGCCCGGAATTCAGCGTGAGCCTCACACCATTGGCAATGGGCAAATATCTTGAGCGATAACCGCTGATGAAATGCTCGATGAAGTCGCGCAGGAATTTCGGAATGGCCTGATACCGCTCGCCAAAGCGTTCGACGCGATGGTGGATGCGCATGAGTTCTTTTTGGTCGCGGACGTCATAGCCGTAGACAAGTGCGACCATGACCAGCCAGATCACCGGCAGGAGTGCGTGGAAGAACAGGTTGACCGCTACCGCACTGAAGTTCTCCGGAACCTGCTCGACCGGTACCAGGGCCGCGGCAAAGGCCGATGAAACCGGCTGGGCGAGTGCCGCGAAGAATTGTTCGAACCACGACCACAGCCGGCCTTCGACCAGCGCCTGCAACCAGTCATCCTTCCAGCGGCTGATGATATAAAGACCGATGAATATCCAGTTGGTCTCGCAAACGACCATGATAATGTCCCAGACCGAGCGCTTGGTGCGTTCCTTCATGGCCTTTGCGAAACTGCGCACGATCCACGAAATGGCAACCGACAGAAGGATCCATTTCGAATCGAGAACATCGAGCACGCTGCCGCCACCACCTTCGAATGGCCGCAACTCAAGTGCGAGGCGCGAATATTGGCGCACCGTGTCGCCAAGAAAACCCCAGGCTGCGTAGTAGGCAAAGAACGGAAGCAATGCGACGGCAATGATCGTGGTGAGGCGAGACAGGCCGAATTCGCGTCTGTCCGCGTGTTCATCCGCCTGGGTTTGTGCGGCGTTGACGGAGGGCAAACCCGGCCGCACGATCTGGATCATGGAAACCGTCGTGACGAGTTGGGTAAGCGCAACGAGGGTCAACAGTCCAAGACCGGCATAGTGGTTGATATAGGCGGCTTTGACCGCTACCCACATCAACAGATCCGATACGGTGAGCCCTAGCAGGACAACAGCAATGAGCTGTGGCCAGAAGCGCAACCAGAGCCTGAATGTCAGCTTGATGGGCAATGCCACTTCGGCCAGCATGGAAAACCTTTCGCGAATCTCATGCCGACCTTAGCAAATTATCCTGTCCTGTCACCCCGCCCCACCATTTTCCCTTTAGCAGATGGCGAGAGCTTCGGTCGTCGCACGGCGGTCGAGCATCTGGCTCCAGAGGGTCAGACCGAGCGCTCCGACCACCAGAAGCGAACCGACCCAGGGTGTTGCGCCGAGACCGAGGGGCGAGGCGACGATCAGACCACCGAGGAATGCACCTCCGGCAATGCCGAGATTGAAGGCGGCGATGTTCAGTGCCGAAGCGACGTCTACCGTTTCAGGTGTGTGAATCTTGGCAAGCTGCACGACATAGAGCTGGAGGCCGGGGACGTTGGAGAAGGAGAGCGCACCGAGTGCGGCAAGCGTCACCAATGACCATATGGGCGAGACGGCCGTGAAAGTGAAAATCGCCAGCACTGCCGCTTGCAGCGTGAACATGACCGCAAGGGCACCGACCGGATTACCATCGGCGACGCGTCCGCCAACCATGTTGCCCACCGCAATCGAAAGACCGTAGAGGACGAGTATCAGGCTGACGGTCGAGCCGGCATAGCCTGTGATTTCCTGCAGAACTGGCGCTAGGAACGTGAACATGACGAAGGTGCCACCATAGCCGAGCGCAGTCATGGCAAAGGCGAGAAGCAGGCGGCCACTGGCGAGAACACGAACCTGATCGATGAGCCGCGCAGGTTCTGCTTTGGCGATCTTTGACGGTAAAAGGAATGCGATGGCGAGCAAGGCAATGACACCAAGTCCGGACACGGCCCAGAATGTTGCGCGCCAGCCGAGCTGCTGGCCTATGAAGGTGCCGAGCGGTACGCCGGTAACGATGGCGACGGTCAAGCCCAGGAACATCATGGCGATGGCGGACGCGCGGCGGTTTGGCGCCACGAGATCGGCGGCGATTGTGGCACCGACAGAGAAGAATACGCCATGGGCAAAAGCGCTTATCACGCGGGCGACGAGCAATAGTTCATAGCTCGGCGAAAGCGCGGCGGCGGTATTGCCGATGATGAAAAGCCCCATCAGACCGAGCAGCAGAGGCTTGCGCTCGATACGGCCGGTAAGGGCGGTCAGAATGGGTGCGCCGAAGGTCACGCCGAGCGCGTAAACGCTGACGATAAGACCGGCGAGCGGCAGCGTAATATTGAGATCGGCGGCGACTGTGGGCAAAAGGCCAACGATGACGAATTCAGTCGTTCCGATGGCATAGGCGCTGATAGTCAACGCCAGAAGAGCGAGAGGCATTGTCTTGTCCTTTGAATGGGGGCTGCTTGGGAGTCAGCCAGAGATTGACGAAAGCCGAGGGGAATATGGCGCATCGTCATTACCTTGATAATCGCTTCATACTGCTCAATACTTGTGAAACGAATTCATAGGTCGTAGCGAACATGGACAATCGAGCCGGAGAAATGGAAGTTTTCGTTCAGGCGGTCGACCTCAACAGCTTTTCTGCTGCGGGGCGACGCCTAGGCCTTACGCCATCAGCCGTCAGCAAAATCATCAGCCGTATCGAAGAGAGGCTTGGGACCCGTCTGCTCGTGCGCTCGACGCGTACGCTCAGGCTAACGCCGGAGGGTGAAATCTATCATCAGCGGGCGCTGCGCATTGTCGCGGAGATTGACGAGGCTGAACGGGCTGTAGCCTCGGGTGCATCGGCGGCGCCACGCGGATTGTTGCGCGTGAACTCTTCCGTGCCAGTCGGAATGATGTGCATTCTGCCGCTCGTTCCCAAATTCCTGCGACGCTACCCGGAGGTGGAACTCGACGTTTCGCTTAGCGACGGCGTGGTCGATCTGATCGAGGAGCGTGCCGACGTCGCCATCCGCGTTGGACCCATGCGCAGTTCGAGCCTGAAGGCGCGCAAGCTTTTCGAGAGCCGGGTGGTGGTCATCGCTTCACCAGCCTATCTCGCCGAGCACGGCACCCCGATGCATCCCCGTGACCTTGAGCGCCACAACTGTCTCAACTTCAACTTTCGGCGGATACTGAATGAGTGGCCGTTTCGCGATCCCAAAACCGGGGAGATCGATACGATCGCGGTCGCCGGCAATTTCCTCTCGAACAATGGATCGACCGCGCAGCAGATGTGCGTGGCCGGGCTTGGAATTGCCAGACTGGGCCTCTTTCATGTCAGAGTCGACATCGAGGCCGGGCGGCTGGTCGCGTTGCTTGAGGACTACAACCCGGGTGACATTGAACTCATCCATGCGGTGTTCGTCGGTCATGAATACCTTGCGGCGCGCGTGCGGAGCTTCGTCGATTTCTTGACCGAGAATTTAGCAACGCATACGGGATCGCGTGAATGACTTTCCCTTGACGTTATATTCAATGAAATATAACGAATAAGCAGAAGCCCGATGATCGGGCGAATGTGGAATCGAGGAAGGGCTATGGCGTTATTGGGCCTACATATGCCGCGCGAAACAACATCCTTGCGCCAGCAAGTCACAGACACCTTGCGTGAATCGATCCTGTCGGGATCCCTGCGCCCGGGTCAGAAACTGATCGAGCGCCTGCTTTGCGAGGAATTGCTTGTGAGCCGCACAATATTGCGTGAAGCATTGCAGCATCTGCAAGCCGAGGGCGTGATCGTCAGTACGCCGCGACGGGGTCTCTCGGTGGCCAAACCCAACGCGGAGGAGGCCAACCAGATGCTTCGCGTCAGGCAGGCGTTGACGCCGTTGGTGGGCGAGGAGTTCGCCCGCAATGCGAGCAACGCGCAGGTGGCGCGCCTGCGTGCGCATGTCGATCGCATGGACGACCAAAACGCCATGACCGCAGAGAATAAATTCTATTCCATATTGCTCGAAGGGTGCGGCAACAGTGTTGCAAGCGCGATGCTAACGCTTCTCAACAATCGAATTATCATTATCCAGCATCTCGTGCCGAGCGTCATTAGCCAGAATAGGGATATGGTCGACGAGCTCCGTGCTATTGTCTCCGCCATAGAAGCGCGAGACCCCGAGCTGACAAGCCGGCTATGCGCTGCACATGAGACGAGCTCGACAAGCATGCACCACGAGCTGGCCAACTAGCTGTGATCATTGAAGTTGAACCTTCCGGCATGACATGACTACAATAGCAATGTCGTAGTCCAACCGGAATGTAATGGATGACCGATCCTGACGAACTGAAGATCGTTCGCCGCTCATTCACCAAGCAGATATTGGCGAGCGTTGGCGTTGAGGATCACCATATCGAAAATGCCTTTGCGGAAGTGCCGCGCGAGGATTTTCTCGGACCCGGCCCGTGGCCGATGCGCCGTTTCGGTGTTGGCTATGTCGATACGCCAAACGCTGACCCAGTTTACCTCTATACGGACGATCTGGTCGGGATATCGCCGGAGCGGCACATCAACAATGGCGAACCGTCATTGCATGCGCATCTACTATGGTGCGCGCATCCAGTTGCAGGCGAACATATTGTGCATGTCGGCGCTGGGGTCGGCTATTACACGGCGATCATGGCGCATCTGGCGGGGCCGTCCGGGCACGTTACGGGGATTGAGTTGGAGACTGACCTCGCGGCACGCGCCAAGTCCAATCTTTCCGCCTACCCAAATGTCAAAGTGATTGAAGGTGACGGTACGAAAGTCGAGTTCGAACCGGCGGACATAATCTATGTCAACGCGGGTGCAACGCGCCCCGCCGATATTTGGCTGGACCGGCTCAAAGATGGCGGGCGCCTGGTTCTGCCCATGACCACCGACGATGGATATTCCAGCCAAAGCCGGCGCAGCAGGCCGCGCGGTGCCGTGTTCGTTATCACGCGTGAAGGCGAAAATTTTGCGGCGCGCTGGGTGTCGGGTGTCGCGATTTATCCGTGTGCCGGCCTGCGGGACGAAAAATCGGAGGATGCACTCGCAAAGGCCTTTGCGAGTGGCGGCTGGGACCGCGTCACGCGCCTCCACCGTAGCGACAACATCGCTGATGATCGCTGCTGGCTCAAGGGTGCCGGCTGGGCATTGGCCTATGACTGAGAACCATCTTGTCCAATGCATCGGGAGGACTACCCCCGATGCATTTGTGCAGTTGTTTTAGCTGGATGATTTCAGCATTTCCGGATCGACAGGAAGTGTGCGGACACGCTTGCCGGTGGCGGCAAATATCGCATTCGTCACGGCCGCGCTGACAATGGAGGTCGGCACTTCACCAATGCCACCCGGAGCCTCTGCGCTCTTGACAAGATGGGTCTCGATCACCGGCACTTCATCGATCCGCATGGGAAGGTAATTGTCGAAATTACTCTGCTCCACGCGGCCGTCTTTTATGGTGATCGCACCGTGCAAGACAGCAGTCAGGCCGAAGATAGAGCCGCCCTGGATCTGCGCTTCGATCGTATCGGGGTTGACCGACAGACCACAATCGAGCCCGCAGACGATGCGATTGACCTTGACGGCCCCGTCAGGACCAACCGTCACCTCGGCTACTTGCGCGACATAGGAGCCGAAGATGAAGGCTACCGAAACGCCGCGACCCTGACCATCGGGCAAGGGCGTGTCCCACCCGGATTTCTCCGCAGCCAAGGTCAAAACGCCGAGCGCACGCGGATTGTTTGCGAGCAGCGCCTTGCGGTAGGCAACCGGATCCTGTTTGGCAGCATGGGCGAGTTCATCCATGAAACTCTCGACCACGAACACATTGTGGGTTGGACCAACGCCGCGCCAGAATGCGGTGGGCACACCGGGAGGCTCGACCTGGACATAGTCCACATGGATATTCGGCAAGGCATAGGGCGGTTCGGCTGCCGCCTCGACGGCGTCGGGGTCAAGCCCGTTGACGAATAGTTGCGGGACATAGCGCGCGAATATCGAGGAACCGGCGATACGATGGGTCCATGCGACCGGCTTGCCATCAGCGTCCAGTCCGGCCGACATCCGATCGTAATAATAGGGCCGGTACATGTCGTGCTGGATGTCTTCCTCGCGGCTCCAGACGACCTTGACCGGGCCATCGACCTGTTTTGCTATCTTGACGGCCAATACTGTGCCGTCCGGTTCGAGACGCCGGCCGAAACCTCCACCCAAGAGGTGGTTGTGGATCCGGATTGCTTCCTTGGGAAATCCGGTAACACCGGCAACGAACATCTGCGTTAACGTCGGCACCTGCGTACCCACCCAGATATCGCAGCTGTCCTTCTGCATATGCACCGTGCAATTCATCGGTTCCATGGTCGCATGTGCGAGGAACGGCACCTGGTAAATCGCATCTATGCGCTGGGCCGCCGATCCAAGTGCCTTTTCAGCGTCGCCTTCATTGCGTGCGACCGCGCCGGGCTGCTTCGACTTTTCTTCGAGCTCCATGATGATGTCCGCAGTGTTTACCGTGGCGTGCGGGCCGTCATCCCATTCGATGGCAGCGGCTTCCAGCCCTTTCTTGGCCGCACCCAGATGATCTGCGACCACCGCTACAGCCTCATCGATCTTGACGACCTGATGCACGCCCTTCACGGCGAGGGCTGCCTTTTCATCGACCGTCTTCACCTTGCCGCCGAACACCGGCGAAATCGAAATCGCTGCAACTTTCATTCCCGGCAATTTGGTATCGATGCCATAGATGGCGCGGCCGTCGACCTTCATCGGCGTGTCGACTCGCTTGGCAGGTGTGCCGATCAGGGTGAAGTCTTTTGGTTCCTTCAGCTTGACGCTGTCAGCCGCCGGTACGGGCAGCTTCGATGCAGCATCCGCCAGTTCACCATAGCTTAGGTGCTTCGAGCCGGACGCATCCGTGACCACCCCGTGTGCGGCTTTGCAGGTGCCGGGCTCTACACCCCATTGCTTGGCCGCAGCAGCGATCAAGAGTGTGCGGCCGACAGCGCCAGCCTGACGCAATGGCGTCCAGAACGCTCGTACCGATGATGAAAGGCCGGTTGACTGAATATGCAAGATCGAATTTGCATAGAGCGCATCGTTCGGCGGTGCATGCTGCACCTGGACCTGATCAAGGTCGACTTCCAGCTCCTCGGCCAACAGCATGGCGAGGGAGGTATATGTACCCTGGCCCATTTCGACCATTGGCATGACCAGTGTGACCGTGCCCTTGGGGTCTATACGAATGAAGCCGTTCGGCGCGAAGGGTGCCTTTACTTCATCCTCGGTCACTTGCGCTGCGTTTGCTGCAAAGACCGACGTCGTCGTACCGCCGAGCAGGGCAAAGCCGAGAAGCAGTCCGCCTCCTTTCAGGAAAGTGCGGCGCGACGTGCTGGATCCGGAAGTCGGTTCGTTGAGATTGAGAGTGTCCATGGCTCAGGCCTCCGCTGCTTGCTTGATGGCGGCGCGGATGCGCTGATAGGTGCCGCAGCGACAGACATTGCCGGACATGGCGCTGTTTATGTCTTCATCGGTGGGCTTTGGTGTTTCCGCCAACAGGGCGGCAGCCGACATCAGCTGGCCGGATTGACAGTAGCCGCATTGAACGACCTCGAGGTCTAGCCAGGCTTTTTGCAATGCCGCGCCTTGCGGCGTCTCTCCGATCGCTTCGATTGTTGTAATGGCGCTATCGCCGATGCTGTCGACGGTAGTAATGCAGGAGCGTGTTGCTACGCCGTCGATATGGACAGTGCACGCACCACAGAGGGCCGCGCCGCAGCCGAACTTTGTGCCGGTCATGCCGAGCACGTCGCGTATTACCCAAAGCAGCGGTGTGTCGTCATCGACGTCCACGCTATGAGCGGTTCCGTTAATCTTGAGATTATAGGCCATGGCTTCCTCGAGGGTGGCTGGGGCAGGGGGAAAGGTGGAGTTGACACGAGCTAAAAAGTCAGGGGAGAGCATCTGCGCTCTCGTCAAATCCTCAGCGAAGATACGCCGGATGTAGCGCCGTGTCCACGGGTTGCAGAATAGGTGCTGACGCTATCCCGCGAGCTTACTGGAAGAGGTTTCGTAAAGGGTCTTGTCCGAGCCTGCTTCGACCCCGACAAGGCTGACATCATAACCCCAAAGACGGCGGACGTGCCGCAAAGTCGCGCTGCGCGCGTGCTCGTCGAGAACAATGCTATCCCGCACCGTGTGTTGCAGGTGGAGATGCCGGTTGCCGCGGAAATCCACATCGACGACCTGGATGTTGGGCTGGTTCACGCCAATATCGTAGCTCCGCGCCAAGGTGCTGCGGATACTCTCATAACCGCGCTCATTGTGGATGGACGCAACCCTGTAGTGATTTTCCTTGGTCTCGTCCTCAAGAGCAAACAATCGAAACTTGCGGATGAGCGCCGGGCTCAGATATTGCAGGATAAACGATTCGTCGCGGTGATTGGCCCAGGCGTCGAGCAATGTTCCACGCCAGTCGCCATTGCCGGCAAATTCTGGAAACCAGTCGCGATCCTCTGCGGTAGGCTTGGTGCAGATACGTTCGATATCCTGCATCATCGCAAAACCGAGCGCATAAGGGTTGAGACCGGAAAAGCGTGGATCATCGAACCCTGGCTGAAACACGACGTTGGAATGGCTGTGCAGCATCTCCAGGAGATTGCCTTCGCTGAGCTGCCCCTTGTCGAACATCATATTCATGATCGTGTAGTGAACGAACGTGGCACAGCCCTCGTTCATCACCTTTGTCTGGCGCTGCGGGTAAAAATATTGTGCGACGACACGAACAATGCGCAGGATCTCCCGCTGCCATGGTTCGAGGATGATGCTGTTCTTCTCGATGAAATAGAGAAGGTTTTCCTCCGGAAGGTTGAGTGTCTTCTTGCGCTCGGATAGGTCCCGTTCTGTTTCGGTAGGATCCTCGTCGGCCTTGCGCTGCGGCAGGGTGCGCCATAGGTCGCTGAAGGCGCGCTCCTCATATTCCAGCCGGTCGCGGACCCGCTCCCGCTCTTTCAGGGGGGAATTACGCGGAGGCCGGTTATAGCGGAACACCGCCTGTTCCATGAGTGCATGAGCGGCATCGATAATAGGCTCTACCGCAGCGAGGCCGTACCTTTCCTCGCAGCGTGCGATATAGCCTTTGGCAAACTCCATATAGTTCAAAATGGCGTCGGCATCCGTCCACTGTTTGAACAGATAGTTGTTCTTGAAGAAATGATTGTGGCCGAAGGCGGCGTGTGAGGTCACCAATGTCTGCATCGACATGGTGTTTTCTTCCATCAGATAAGTGATGCAGGGATTGGAATTGATGACCAATTCGTACGCAAGTCCACGATGCCCCTTGCGATAGTGATGCTCTTCATAAACGAAATGTTTGCCGAATGACCAGTGCCGATAGATCAGCGGCATGCCATTGGAGGAATAGGCATCAAGCATTTGCTCGGACGAAATGATCTCCAGCTGGTTGGGATAGACATCAAGACCAAGCTCATCGATAGCGATTTCCTTGATCGCGTCATAAGTGCGGTACAGGGTGTTGAAATTCCATTCGGAACTCTGAAACAGAAGATTCGAGGTGTCTGCGCGCTTGTTCATTCGCCGTTGCCCCTCAACCGCTTTTCGCTGTTTTTGGTTGCTTGGCAAAAAGCTGGTGGAACACCGGATATATGTCCCCGGGCTTGGCTATTCGCGTCATCTGGAAATTGCGCCAGTTTTTTCCAATAAGGCGATAGGAGCGCCAAAGCGAGGTGCCATTGTCCGTCGATCTGAAAATCGCGCTTTCCCGTTCATCCAGAATCTCGACATAGGCATAATATTGGCAAAGCTTCATCAGCTCGTTATTCAGAAGATTGACGCAATTTTCGGAATCGCCCGTCAGATTGTCTCCATCTGAGGCCTGGGCCGCGTAAATGTTCCAGTCCCTGCTTGGATAACGTTCCTCGATGATACGCCGCATTTCCTCCAACGCTGTCGATACGACTGTGCCGCCGCTTTGTGTACTGTGGAAGAATGTCTCCTCATCCACTTCGTGAGCCTGATGGGTATGGCGGATGAAGACGATATCGATGCGCTCGTACCGCCGCTTGAGAAACAGATGCAGCAGGACGAAAAATCGCTTGGCGAGGTCCTTTTCGCGCTCGCCCATGGAACCGGAAACATCCATCAGGCAGAACATGACCGCATTGGAGTTAGGCACGGGCATGGGCTCGAAGCGGTTGAAGCGAATATCGACGGGATCGATGTAAGCCACCAGTTTGCGCCGCCTTTGCAGAACCTCAAGGTCCCGGCGCAATCCGGCTAGGCGTTCGCTTGATACCGCACTTGGTTTAGCCTCCGCCTCCAGTACCGCTATCTCATCGGCGATAGCATCCAGATCGGCTTGCTTCGGTCTCCTCAGGGCAATGCGCCGGCCGAAACTGTTGCGCATGGACCGCCCGACGTTGATATTGGTCGGAGCTCCGGCAGTCGTAAAGCCAGCGCGGCGAGGCTTGAAAGCAATGGCTTCCTTCAGGCTCGACTTGACCATGTCCGGAAGTTCCAGATCCTCGAAAAACAGATCGAGAACCTCCTCACGCGACAGCACAAAACGGAAATCGTCTTCGAGTTCGAGATCGGCTGCGCCGCCTTTGCCGGCACCCGCGCCACCACCCGCACCCGGCTTTGGCAAGCGATCGCCCAGCACAAATTCCCGATTGCCTGGCAAGACATATTCGCGGCGGCCGGTGCCGCGGTCGGGCGAGAAGCTGGGTTCACTGGTGCCACTCACCGGCAGAGAAATTGCGTGCCCGGCATCGACATCCGTTATCTTTTCAGTCGATATCTTCTCATTGATGACCCGCTTCAACTCCACACGCGCGCGCCTCAGAAAGCGCTGGCGATTACTCAGGCTTTTGTCTTTCGGGTTCAGGCGACGATCAATGAAGTTCGGCATTCACGCACCTTTCTTCGGCGGTCGTCAGCCGGCCTTGTTTACCCGCATATACCAATCGACCAAGCGGCGAACCTGCCGCTCCGTATAACCGCGTTCGACCATGCGCTGGACGAATTCCGTATGCTGCTTCTCGGTGGCGCCGTCCTTCTTAGAGCCGAAGCTGATAACAGGCAGCAGATCCTCCACCTGACCGAACATGCGTTTCTCGATGACTTCGCGCAACTTTTCGTAGCTTGTCCACGACGGGTTGCGGCCATTGTTCTTGGCCTTGGCACGCAGGGTGAACTTCACCACTTCATTGCGGAAATCCTTCGGATTGGCGATGCCCGCAGGCTTTTCGATTTGCGATAATTCGCTGTCGAGTATGCCCCGGTTGAGTATTTGCCCCGTATCTGGATCCTTGTAGTCCTGATCCTCGATCCACGCGTCGGCATAGGCGATGTAGCGGTCAAACAGGTTTTGGCCGTATTCACTGTAGGATTCCAGATAAGCTTTCTGGATTTCGTGGCCGATGAATTCGGCATAGCGCGAGGCGAGTTCCGTCTTGATGAAATCGAGATAATTCGCCTCGAGCTCTTGAGGAAACTGTTCACGTTTGATTGCCTGCTCCAGCACATACATGAGATGCACTGGATCGGCCGCCACCTGCTTGGTATCGTAGTTGAAGGTCTCGGAGAGCACCTTGAAGGCAAATCGCGTGCTGATGCCATTCATGCCTTCATCGACACCGGCCGCATCGCGATATTCCTGCACGGATTTCGCTTTCGGATCGGACTCTCTCAGGTTCTCGCCGTCGTAAACGCGCATCTTGGTATAGAGCGGCGAGTTCTCATGCTCCGCCATACGGGTGGAGACCGTAAACCGACTAAGGATCTCCAGCACTTCGGGTGCGCATGGGTTATTCAAGAGCTCGCTCTCACGCAGCAGCTTTTCGTAGATCTGCTTTTCCTCGGTGACCCGCAAGCAATAGGGAACCTTGACCACCGACATGCGATCAAGGAATGCTTCGTTGTTCTTGTTGTTCTTGAATTGCAGCCATTCGGATTCGTTCGAGTGTGCCAGAATGATGCCCTGGAACGGGAAAGCACCGAAGTTCTCGGTCCCGTTGTAATTACCCTCTTGCGTCGCCGTCAGCAAAGGATGCAGGACCTTGATCGGCGCTTTGAACATTTCGACGAATTCAAGCATGCCCTGCGTCGTCCGGTTCAAGCCGCCACTGAAGGAATAGGCGTCAGGATCGGCCTGGCTGAAATTTTCGAGCTGGCGAATATCGACCTTGCCGACCAGCGAAGAGACATCCTGATTGTTGTCGTCGCCGGGCTCCGTCTTGGCAATGCCGATCTGGCGCAGTCGCGACGGCATAATCTTGACGACGCTGAATTTGGAGATATCGCCGGCAAACTCGTCAAGCCGCTTTGTGGCCCATGGTGAGATCAGACCGTTGAGACGACGACGGGCAATTCCATATTTGTCTTCGAGCAAACCGGACATTCGTTCCGGGTGGAAAAGGCCCAGCGGAGATTCGAAGATGGGGCTGATCTGGTTCCCGGCCTTCAGCGTGTAGATGGGCCGGTGTTCCATGAGTTGCTTGAGCCGCTCGGCCAACGAAGACTTGCCGCCACCAACGGGGCCGAGCAGATAGAGTATCTGCTTGCGCTCCTCGAGACCCTGGGCAGCATAGCGGAAATAACCGACGATCCGTTCGATCGTATCTTCCATGCCGTAGAAGTCGGCAAAGGCTGGATAGATCTTGATGGTGCGGTTGAGAAAGATCCGGCCGAGACGTTCGTCATCGCTGGTATCGACCAGGGTCGGCTCGCCAATAGCGTCCACCATTCGTTCGGAAGCGGTGGCAAACATCTTTGGATCATTGCGGCAAGCGAGGAGATATTCCTGCAGGCTCATCTCTTCCTGCTTCTCGCTGCTGTAGATCTCAGAGAAGAGGCTAAATACGTCAGAAGCTTGCGTAGTCATGTTTACCTCCAGCCACGTGCAAATTCAGTGGAATCTGAGCTGAAGGGGCCGCCCCTCGCTCAGAGGATTGCATGCCGAATGGACACAGTGTCGGATGAGTCGCTGCACTGCGCAAGACACTGATTGCTATAATATTGTATATATCAATCAAGATATTGAGATGTGTCCGCCGTCGAACGATTACCATCCCGCATATTTATGTCCTTCCTATGGCTATGTAGGAAGTCCTATTGCCTATAGTAACGGGTAAGATGAAAGAATTTGCGGGAAATTACGCCCCTATTGGCGCAGGGGTGCGATTCTTGAGATTAAGGAGATTGCCCGAAAGGATAAGCGCCGCACCAAGAGCGGTGAAAACATCGATCCGTTCGGAATAGATCAGCCAGCCGAGCACAGCCGTCAGCGGCACGCGCAGGAAGTCCATGGGAATGACTACGGTCGCATCGGCGTACTGCAAGGCCTTCGCCATGCAAAAATGCGAAAACGTGCCGGTGAAAGCAATGATCACCACCCAAGGCATGATATGAAATGAAGGCCAGTGCCAGACATAGATGGCGGGCAGAAGGCCTATCGCCGACTGGATGATCAACATCCAGAAAATGATCTTCACGACGCTGTCCGTTCGGGTCAAAGATTTGACCATCGTGAACGATATGCCAAAGGTGAGGGCGGCGCCGAGCACGATGAGCTGCCCTACCTCCACCGTGCCTATGCCAGGCCGGACGATGATGATGACGCCGATGATACCAAGGGCAATCGTCAGGATCCGCCAGATGTTCAATCGCTCGCCGAGAAAAGCCACAGCCATTACCGCTGTCCAGGCCGGCGTTGTGAATTCGATGGCGATGACCTGTGCGAGCGGGATCATCGACAGGGCCTGCAACCAGGCAAACTGCCCAGCATAATGTGCTGTGTTTCGTCCGAGGTGCTGCCAGATACGCGCGGTCTTCATAGCCCTGAAACCGCCTGATGAGCGTATCAAGGGATAGAGCATCGCAAGTCCGATGACCGAGCGCATTTCCATGATCTGGAAAACGTTGAGCTCCCTCGAGGCTTCGCGGCCGGAAATCGCCATGAGCAGGATGGCGGTAAGCGAACCGGTCATCCAGAACGCTGCTTTCAAGTTGGACTGCTGTACTTCCACGATGAACGGGCGTTACTTCGCGTAGACGCTGGCGAAATCGGCAAAACCCTTGACCTCGATCGGATTGCCTGAGGGGTCACGGAAGAACATCGTCCACTGCTCGCCGGGCTCACCCTTGAATCGCACAACCGGCGGCATGACGAAGTCGACGTCCGCCTGTTTTAGCCTGTCGGCCAGGGCATTCCAGTCATCCAACGGCAGGACAACACCGAGATGCGGCATTGGCACCATGTGATCGCCGACCTTGCCGGTATTTGTTGTTTCGAAAGGCTTACCCAGATGCAGTGAAATCTGATGGCCGAAGAAGTCAAAATCCACCCAAGTGTCGGTACTGCGGCCTTCCTGGCAGCCAAGGATGCCTCCGTAAAAGCGCCTCGCATCGTCGAGATCGGTGACGTGATAGGCAAGGTGAAACAATGAGCGCATTGGAGATATCCTGGTGGGCGGGAGTACGCTGGAACCTAGCAGCAGATATCCAAGCAGACAATGAAAGGTTGCAGGAAATGCAAGGTTTCAACTTCTGCTCTGGGGAACCAAATAACCCAACTGTGAGTTGTATCAGGCTACTTTCGCTTTGATCCCGAAAACAGGAAGTTTGAAATGTCCATATTGATCAGTCTTTTGATCACCGTTCTGGTGATCTTTCTTGTTCTTTACCTCGTCCAGATGCTGCCCCTGGATGCGCGGGCAAAACAGATCGCCCAAGTCATTGTGGTGGTGATCGGTATTATCTCATTGTTGCGCTATCTCGCCGTTTTTTAAGCATTTCAGCGGGCGGGATATTTTGTTCCGCCCGCATTCTATTGCTCCCCCAACTGCTCCAACAACCAATCACGAAACGCCCGAATCTTCGGCACATTCCGCCGGGATTCCGGATAAACCAGCCAATAGAAATGATCGTCATTGCCGACAATATCGAATGGCTGGATAAGCTGGCCTTGTTTCAACTCCGTCTCATAAAAGACGGGTGTGAGAATGCCAACACCTTGGCCCGCGATCACAGCTTTTCCCTCCAGGTGCTGATCACCGAAGCGGCTGAGTGGATTGCCGCGTAGATCGGGTTCTGCCACGCCAGCTGCTGCAAACCATATTTTCCACCATGGATCGCTCGGATCGACAATCGGCAACTTCAGAAGGTCCGCCGGTGTTTTTACGCCACCAATAGTTCCCGCAAGCGTAGGGCTGAGCATGGGCGCAAAGTCGGCGCCAAAAATCTTGTGCGAAACCATGCCGGGCCAACGCCCCCCGCCAGAGCGTATGCCGACGTCGGCGTCCTGGCGGGCAAAGTCAATTATCTCGCGCGTTGCCTGCAACCGCACCGCGAGAGATGGGTGCGCCAACTGGAACGAACCCAGCCGTGGCACGAGCCAGTTGGCTGCAAATGTCGGAATGGTGGTGATCGTAAGAATACCATCGGCGTTTTCACGAGTGGCGGCAATTGCCGCACGCATCATGTCAAACGCCTCGCTGATTACCGGCGCGAGACGCGCTCCGACTTCCGTCAGAATAACCTGACGCGGACGGCGCAGGAAAAGCGCTGCCCCGATTCTCTCTTCCAGGAGCTTGATCTGGTAGCTCACTGCTGCCTGCGTCATTCCGAGTTCTTCTGCGGCATTGGTAAAACTGCCGTGACGCGCGGCAGCTTCAAAGACGCGAATGGCGGCTAGGGGAGGCAGATTCATCAATAGTCTCGCATAAGCTGTCCTTATGCATGCTACTCGGCGTTTTGTTGGAAAACAAGCGCAGAAGGGCGCATCTACAACGGGGACGCAACACGTCACAACATTTGGAGTCGAAGTTATGAACCCCGTGGCATCCACATCGCGCTTATCAAGCCACTCTTCATGGTGGAGTCGAATCGCAAATCCATGGAAGCCCGACAACGACGAAAGTCAGCCTGCCAATATCGATACCGAGGATTTTTCCGATCACTTGCTCAGGGATATCGGTATGCTCGATGGCCGGACTATAAGGGGCGAACGAACAGACCACGACGATTTGAATGATTTGCTCAGCGACCATCCCAAGCGCTTTTTATAGTGCGATGTTCAAGAGTCGAAGTCGGTTTCCAAGCGTTTTTCAAGCGCAACAAGGTCATCCGGCAGTGGCATGCCCATGGCCTTCAACTCGTTGAGGTGTTCGCGCAGTGTCTCGTGAATTTCATGAGCATCCGTTGGCCGTCGCACCATCTCTTCGACCAGAAGCGCGATCCGGGCCTTGATGTCTTCGAACGCCATGGTGGTTCCTTTCACATGCACTGCAAATAGTACATTACCAGATTAATCATGGCCGGAATATTGCGTATCGGAGACCTTTTCCATCCATTCGACGGTTTTACCGTCTAGGGCTTCCTGCATTGCGATATGCACCATGAAATTTTCGGGACCAGCGCCGTGCCAGTGTTTTTCACCAGGCGGAATCCATACCGTATCGCCGACCTTGATCTTTTGTATCGGCCCACCCCAAACCTGCGCTAAACCCGATCCTGACGTTACGTGCAGTGTCTGGCCAAGAGGATGCGTATGCCATGCGGTCCTGGCACCAGGTTCAAAGCGTACAACAGCTGCTTGCAGTCGCGCTGGTGCGCCAGCATCGATAATCGGCTCTACCCAGACGGTGCCGGAGAACCAGTCGGATGAGGCGCGGCGCGTCGGGACCGATCCGGATGGTTTGATGTCCATTTCTATTCTCCTGCAAATTGAGCCGCTTCCGGCATGCCAAGGCTGTTGTACGGCAGTGTTGCTGCAGTAGAAGCGATCACCGTATCGAGGAAACCAGGAAACCGGCTTTCCAGATCGCCGCGTCGAAGTGTCAGTAGCCGTTTTGTACCTTCGGGCCGAACGTGGATGATACCGGCCTCACGCAACTTGGCTACGTGATAGCTGATTGCTGTCTTTGAGCCAAACTGCAGAAACTGGCCGCAAGTCATGGCCCGTTCGCCGTTACGGGCGAGAATGGCGATGATCGCAAGGCGCGTTTCATCACCAAGTGCAGTCAAGACGGCAGGCAGCGCGATGTACTCAGCTGGCGGATGTGGGAGATACTCAGTCATGGGAGTTTTAATAGCAATTGTCAGGAGAGATTTCAATGTTCAATAGTTGTTGAACTTTATTCTTGACACCCGGAGAGAGTAGGTTCATTAGTTCAATGATCATTGAACATTAAGGTGCTCCCATGGATATTCGTCTCGTCGGATTGGCGCTTGGCACATTTGCAATCGGCATTGAGGGATTCGTTGTCGCCAGCCTCCTGCCGCAGATCGCCGGAGACACAGATGTTACCTTGGTGCAGGCCGGCTACCTCGTCGTGACCTATGCCTTGGCTTATGCAATCGGCGCCCCGATCGCTGCTGCACTCACAGGTGCATTCGAAAGGCGTAACGTCCTGACAGGCAGCGCTCTCATATTTGTGGCAGGCGCAATTCTTGCCGCCGTTTCACCGACATATCTCCTCCTTATGGCCGCACGTGTGTTGATCGCGGTGATGGCGGGGCTCTATGCAGCCACGGCTCAGGCGACGGCAGTCGCCATTTCTGAACCACATCACCGTGCGCGTGCCATCGCTGCAATTGTCGGTGGCACGACGCTGGCAGTTGCCTTTGGCGCACCGCTTGGCGCCTTCATCAGCGACTTGGCAGGGTGGCGCGGCACCTATTTCTTCATCGCTTCGATAGGAGCGTTGGCTACCCTGATCGTCTGGTTCCTTGTGCCGCGCGGGCTCTATGCAGATCGATTGACCCTGGCGCAACGCCTTGGCGTTATTCGTCATCCCGGGTTAGCGCCGGCGCTCTTGACTATGCTGCTTTACATGACCGGCGCATTTGCGGTTTACACGTATGTAGCGGCTATCGCCGTCGAAGGCGTCGGACTCAGCCATTCAATGATGCCAGTCGTATTGCTGACGTTCGGGATTGGTGCTGCTCTTGGAAATATCCTCGGGGGACAGCTTTCGGATCGTCTCGGAGCCAAGAAAACTGTCATTACGGCATCTGTGCTCAACGCCATCGTGCTGATGGCCGTGAGCTGGATCATGCAATTGCCTGACAATATTGCCGGTCCGGCTCTCATCGCAATCATGGTGGTCTGGGGCGTCATCGCCTGGATGTTCCCGCCAGCGCAGGCGAGCCGGGTTCTGGCCATTGCACCAGAAAGCGCGCCATTGGCTTTGTCGCTCAACTACTCGGCGCTTTATCTCGGCGTCGCACTCGGTTCGATGATCGGCGGGCTCGTCATTGCCAATGTCGGCCTCGAATATCTCGGCTGGATCGGCGGTATATTCCCGCTCATGGGTCTGGTTGTCATGCGGCTGGCAGGGTCGCCAAACAAGCAGCAACTGTCCGTCGCCTGACTGAACATAACCGGCATTATTGGTTACACGGGTCTATTCGCTTTTGACGGCCTTGTGCCCGGTGGTCTGAAGTATCGAAATACGGAAGTAAACCGGTTCCAGGGTTCGTTCATGGTCTCGAATGACGGTCTTCACAAAAGCAGGCTGCCACCATTCGGCGCTCTTGTTCAAAAGCGCATGGGCCGTGTTTCTGCCGTCGATATGATCGGGTTCCTTCGTAAGTTCCTCGAACTTGCCAGTCACAATGACACTCTGCCAATTGTTCGTCGCGGATATCTCATCGAATTCAACGCAGACATGCGGATTTGCGCGCATGAAGTCGACTTTCTGCCCAGCGGTCGTGAATGAATAGAGAAACACGGCATGATAGGCGAAAGTCAGCGGCACGATGTAAGGTCGATCGTCCTTTGCACACGCCAACCTGCCGATCGTTGCTCTTTCGAGCAATTCCCGGATTTCCTGCTGTGTCATCTCTTTAATAATCATCGGCCCACCGTTTCAACAACGAGAATTTCAGCATCGGGACCAGCCGTCAAGATTCTTCTTTCCGATCGAAACTGCTGCGCTCCTTGGTACTCCACATGTCAGCAGCCTCAAGATTATCCTCAGTCGCAATTCGTTCGTGTTTCTCATCGTTATCGCGGACGCGGTATTGCAAGGAACCACCCGCCGCGGGTAAGGTTGCCATAATCTCGAACGTCGCGGCCGATTTCACCTTGTTGCCGCCCCAGCCCTTCATACGGACTTTCTGGCCGACCGCAAAGCGGTGGCTTGGTATATCGGGTGTCTTGTAGCGTCGATGCATGTTCATCGAGAATTCTCCTGGTAGATGATTTGCTTTGGTTGACGATGTGCAGTTCGGCGGGACAGTCCACCGGTTCCAGTTTGTCGCATACGGAACTTTAGGTCTGGGAGGAACTGATGGACCGAAATATTCGACATCCCGAGGAGCCAAACTGGCTCAATTCGATCCGGACAGAGTAATACAGATTGCACTCCAATTGCGTCGTCAATGAGTGCCAAAGAAAAAATTAAATATTATATATAGATAACCATTCAATCAGTATTTATGTTAGAGTGATAGTCTGCCAAAAGGCCCCATAAGTCAAATTTAATCGCAATATAAGCGGGCGACTAGTCAGAATAATATTAGAAATAGTAGTGATCGGTATCGATGATGGCATTAAGTTTTCCTAATCGCAGTCGCAGTTACGATGCGGCGGGCCAACGCGTGCGCTTCATCGGCTACGACGGACTTTTCCAGGTACCGTTCTTTGTTGATATTGACGTTTTTGCCAAAGTATCACCGACGCCGGAATCGGCCGAAGACGATTATCTCGCGGCATTCGACGCGGCGCGTGCGTCGATCCAGAGCGCGGCAACAAAGGCCTATTCCCACGGACGCAAAACCATGTACGTTCTGACCGTAACGGACTTTCGTTAGTAGGTCCAAGCTTTGAAAGGAAAGTGTGGACCGGATGGGACAGGCGCTCGTCTGCCATTTCGTTGGCCAGGATTGGAAACCGGAAAAACGTTCCTGTCCGCCTTGCCATCACGTCCGGTTGACACGGTCATCACACTTTCCAGGAAGTCAACGGCCCGGCTGGAAGATGGTTCCGAGCTTTTCGCTTGCTTCAAGCCAGCTTTTTGGCCTCGCGAAACGAGATAAGCTTGCGACGATTTTCATCCCAAAGGACGAGGTCAACGCAGCGAAGACTTTCCATGATGGTGATGCGGCCGACATTGCCGAGCTCCGGATAGTCTTTCAGCACTTCCGGAAGCCGGTAACAGGGAACCCTCGAGGACAAATGATGCACGTGATGAATACCGATATTGCCCGTCATCCAGCGCAGCACGGCCGGCAACACGTAATGCGAAGAACCATGCAGCGCGGCCTCTGCAAATTGCCACTCGGGACCGGACGACCAATGCGTTTCTTCGAACTGATGTTGCACGTAGAACAGCCAGATGCCGGCAGCGCCGGCCAGGGTGACGATCGGCAGATGGATCAGGAGAAACGGACCGACGCCAACCAGCCACATAAGAGATATCGCCAGAACCGCTATTCCGAGATTGGTTGCCATCGTCGAAACCCACGGCTCCAAGCCGGAACGCATCATGCCGAAGGGTAGTCGCTGTTTGAAGATGAAAAGCCAAACGGGTCCGATACCGAACATCACAGCTGGATGGCGATAAAGCCTGTACCCAAGCCGGCCCCAACGCGACAGGGCGCGATATTCCGCAACGGTCAGCGTCGTAATGTCACCATCGCCGCGCTCGTCGAGATTGCCGGCCGAAGCGTGATGCAAAGCGTGCGTACGACGCCAGTAATCATAAGGGGTCAGCGTCAGAACGCCGATCACTCTGCCGGTCCAGTCATCCGTGTGACGATGGGCAAAAAAAGAGCCATGCCCGCAATCGTGCTGGATCATGAACAGCCGAAGCAGGAAGCCGGCAGCGGGGACAATCAATACCAGACCCCACCAGTATCCATAATGCACGGCCGCCCAGGTCAGTGCCCAGAAAAAAGCGAACGGAATGACAGTAACAGCGAGTTCGAAGGCGCTGCGTCCTCTGTGCGGTTTACGGTAGCTGGAAAGAATCTTGAGCCAAGGACGGTCGCCCGAGCCAATTGCAGGTAAAGTTTTAGCGAAAGTGGTTTTCATCGGCTATCATACCCTTGGCGTGCCAGCGCGCGCAAGATGTTTCGACAAGAAACATTTGGTGAATTCACAGCCTGTGATTTCTGTTTGGTTGTATGTACGACACCAACCGTGCGACGTCGTTTTCGGGTTCATGGCTGGCTAGAGGCGAGGCCCGACGAAAGACCTTTTTAACTGGGGGTCAAGCGCCGAACCTCTGTACCCAGGGGAGGGCAGGATGAAGCGTGACTCTCGGCAACCCCTTCGTCAAATTACATTCGGGTGCGCCACTCTTTGCAATTTGATGGCAAATGATGTCCCGATTGCATAGAAGCCAAGAAAAATGCAGCATACCATTTCTGGCGCGGCGGCAGGCCATCAGACCGGACTTACTCCTCCGGGTTAGAACTCCTTGTCGTCAGGCTTTCGGTAGAAGGGGTCTGATACGGCATCCATGACGCGCGCGCAGCAAGTTGGCGTACTTATCGGCTTAGCGATCGTAGCGGCGCTCACGATCCTGCGGGCAAGTGACCCGCCACTGCTGAAGCAGGCCCGCGACCTCACATTCGACGAATATCAGCGCATCGCGCCACGAACGTTCGAAAACCTGCCCGTCAAGGTCGTCGATATAGATGAAGCCTCGCTGCGGGAGTTCGGTCAGTGGCCATGGCCGCGGGACCGGCTTGCCACCCTAGTCGACAGGCTCACTGAAATGGGGGCATCGGCAATCGCGTTTGATGTTCTTTTCGCTGAACCGGACCGCCTATCGCCGCGTACTGTCGTGCGAGACGTTGCCGGAATCGATCCCTCGCTGCTTGGTCAACTGCCTGACAATGATGAAATTTTTGCTCAAGCGATTGCCGGGAAACCTGTCGTCCTGGGCTTTGGCTTGTCCAACGAAGGGAATTATCGCCCACAGGTGAAGGCCGGCTTTGCCTTTACAGGTGAAAATCCTACCGGCGCGCCTCCACGCATCAAGGCCGCAACACCGTTGCGGCCGGAATTTGAAACGAATGCCGCCGGCATCGGGCACATCAGCCTCAATCCCCGTGACCCATCGGCGGTCGTTCGCGCGGTTCCGCTTTTCCTGAGCGATGGCGAACAGCTTTATCCCAACCTCGCGCTTGAAGCGCTACGCGTAGCCCAGGGCGCTTCCACCTATGTGCTGGCAGGGGCGACAAACGTGCCTAACACCATAACCATGGTCAAAATCGGGGAATTCGAAGTTCCCGTGACTGCCGAGGGTGAACTATGGCTCTATATCACCCCCGATACCGCCGAGAGATATATTTCGGCCAGGCAGGTGCTGGCGCCTGGAGGCGCCGCTCCCGAGATAAAGAACGCTATCGACGGCAGCATCGTCTTTATCGGGACATCCGCTGCCGGGCTTCAGGACATCCGTACCACTGCCCTTGGACAGAACGTGCCTGGCGTTTCGCTGCACGCGCAAACCGTCGAGCAGATATTGTCGGGACGGTTTCTCTCGCGTCCGGATTGGGCAAATGGGCTCGAAATCCTGTCGATCGCAGCGATGGGAAGTCTGCTCGTGATATTGACGACTTTCGTTAGTCCGGCCGTCGCCTTGGTTTGCGGGCTACTGATCACGGTTATGGCGCTTGTCGCGTCGTGGCTCGCTTTTTTCTACGCGGGCCTTTTATTTGATCCGCTGGCGCCCATCGTCAGCGGGTCGATAACCCATTTTGCGGCGACGTCGTTCCGCTTTCTGGTAATCGATCGGGAACGCCGAGCGGTCAGACGCGCATTCGGTCACTATCTTTCGCCTTCGCTGCTGTATCGTATCGAGCACACGCAGAATGCATTGCGCCTTGGAGGAGACGACCGGGAACTGACGGTTATGTTTGTCGACGTCCGCAACTTTACCGAAATCAGCGAGCGCCTGACTCCGGCAGAAGTCGTATTGTTCCTTAATACGCTTCTTGATGCGCTCAGCCGTCACGTGATCGCCAATGAAGGAACTCTCGACAAGTTTATCGGCGACTCGATAATGGCCTTCTGGAACGCGCCTGTGGATGTGGCCAACCATGCCAACAAAGCGGTCCATGCCGCATTGGCCATGCGTGAGACACTCGCGCGCCTCAATCAGGATAATGCGTTTGGCTTTGGAGACGAACAGAAGGTCGGAATAGGTATTGGTATCCATACGGGACTTGCATGTGTCGGAAACATGGGTGCGGAGACACGCTTCAATTATTCCGCCATCGGTGATGCGGTCAACATTGCTGCGCGCATCGAATCCTCGTGCAAGGAGGTCAGCTTCGACATTCTTGTGTCAGACAGCACAGCCGAAATGCTGCCGGGCTATGCTTTGCTTGAAGCAGGCGCCCTCGCCTTGAAAGGGAAAAGTATGCGGACCAGGCTTTTCGCGGTGGTCGGTGATGAAAAGCTCGGCGTTACTGCCGAATTTGTGCAACTGCAGGCGATCCACGCCCAACTCATCGAAGCCTTACGGTTGCGGTCTTCAAGCAGTCGTAAATTCTTGCGGATCGTAAAATTGCAGGCGGTGGAACTCACAAGCGGTCTGCCAGAATTCTATCGCCGTATATCGCGCCGATCCGATCACTTCATCGATCAGCCGGCAGGGAAGGACCGGTCCCCCGACACGTGATCGGATCTGGTTATCTGTTGTGCCTTGGTCCATTATCATCCCGGTTGTCGCGGCCTCTATCGTGATCGTGGCGATCTCTACCGCGCCGATCATCATCATGCCTGTCATGGTGATGACGATCTTTATCATGGTGTCTATCGTGATGATGCGGCTTATCTGGTTTGTCCGGCTTGGATGGTGGATCCGTCCTCGGCGTGGCCGGCGGTGCGGGCGGATCTGGGGGGGCTGCAGCAGGCGGATCAGATGCCCGAAGACTTTGAGGAGCAGGCGGATCAGGAGCTCGCGGACTTTGCGGGGCGGGACTGGGTGCTCTGGCTGGAGGAAGCGAGCCATTATCCGCAGGCTCCGCTGCTGCCATCGAAAGGCCGCACCCTGTGCCAGTTATTCCCAATCCTCCCGAGAGCTTTTGATTGCCCGACAGGAAGGGCAGTGCCTTCGTACTGCCCAACGTCTTGAATATGTTCCGATCGACGCGGCGAGTATCGGTTATTTGGCCATTGGGCTTGGCAACGACACAATCGCAACGGCGCTTCATTTCTTTGCAGCCGCCCGCGCCGCAAAATCGCGCCGAACCATTCAACAGGACAACTGCTGTGGTTCCGTCTGGGCCCACATAGAAGTCGAATGCGGTTCCACGTACGCCGATCGTTCCGGCAGGGGTCAAGATATTGTAGGCCGACGACTTTGAGTTTCCACTGACCCAGCGAAACGTTCCCTTGGCAGCTTTGATCGTCAGATTTTTGACCGAGCTGGTGTCATCATAGACGAACTTGTCGATCGTAACCGATGAGCCCCAGCCCACCGCCAGCTTGGTACCATCACGGAACAGGAATTGACCAAGACCCGACTGAGAGGTCTTGATCTTTTCGTCCCGATGGACTGGCGTATCCACCGCGATAGGGCCGCCTCCACCAGTTACTTCCGTTTTGATAAGGACAGCCTCACCGACAGGCTCCGCCGCCATCGTCGGCAGCGGGCTTGAAAGCATCATACTGAGCGCCGCTACGGCGGCAGCACGCGAGTACGGCATTGGACCCCCATCTGAAGCGGAACATAGTACATGCGATAGGGACAAGTGTCCCTTCATCCTTATTGGTTAGAGAGATTCTGGATCAGGACTGCCGTGATCTTGCATTGGAGAAGGGTCGGCAGGGGGTAGATCAGCGAGCGTCGACTGTTCAACCGGGATTGGCGCAGTAACGTCAGACTCCGCAATTCGCGGTCAGATGTAGACGGGCATGCTAGATTGGCGCTTCGGCCTCTAGCCGTCGTTCGCTGCGCCGTAGGTCAACCCGCCGAGCACCGCCGCCACGAGTAGCAAGGCTGGCACGTCGCCCAGCATATGGCCCATATGCGCTCCCGGGCTGTAGGACTGGACCGCCATGATCAGCGCGTGCACGATACTCGACCAGATCGTGAACTCGATTAGCGACCGATGTGCCAAGGGATCGCGCGACGCACGGATCAGAAATAACCCAAGCGTTGCGTATATGCCCACGATCATCATGAAATAGTGCGAAGCGGTCGGCGGGCCATCATGCCAAGCCCAACCCGACGGCCAGATAATCGCGAGTGGATAGACCAGACAGAATACGACACCGAAGGCAAACAAAGCGATCTGTAAAAATTTTAGCCGGGACATGTGCGCGCTACTTTCTCAAGGAACCGAACGGCATTCTTCGTCAGAAGCATATTTAAACCAGCCACCCATGAAACGGATTGCTCAGGAGTCAGCGCCACCCGGCAGAATTATTCGCGATCTATAAAGTGGACCAAAGCGGTCCGATTTTGCCTGCTTACCTATAGGGGCCGCGTTTTTCGATCGGCGATTACGTAAGTATATCCATCGGAAATCATTATGTATTTTGGCGCACCCGACAGGATTCGAACCTGTGACCTCTGCCTTCGGAGGGCAGCACTCTATCCAGCTGAGCTACGGGTGCTGATACAAGGCTTGGCCTTACATGCGCGAAGCGTTTCTAACCGATGCGAGCCAAGGCTTCAATGGAGAATTTCAGTTGTGTGCTGGGAAATGGAGGGCATTCGTCGTTACGCTTGATCAGGACGCTTGATGACGGCGAAGTTCATCTCGGAGCGCGCGCGAAAACCCATCGCCTCGTAAAGCGAGATGGCGGGCGTGTTCGTGGCATAGACATGGAGGTAGGCAATCTCATTGCTTGCCGAAATCTCGCCAGCGACGAAGCGAAAGAGCATCGTGCCGAGACCGCGACCCTGAAAATCGGGATGGACACAAAGGCCGCTGAGTTCGGCAAAGCCGGGCTGACGCATCCGCTGACCAGCCATGGCGACAAGGCTGCCGTCGATCTTGACACCCCAGAAGTTGCCGAGGCTTTGGGCGTGAAGTGTGAAGGGTCCGGGTTTGGTCAGCATGGCCAAGGCGAGCATGTCGGCTGAATCGGCTTCTGTCAGCAGTTCGATCCTGCTGTCGCTGATCCGCTCGAAGGCCTGTTCGGCGATCATCTGCACGAGCTTGGCTTCGGAGACAACCGTCAGGCCTTTTGGAACTGTGATGGCATCGGATTCGACGAGCGCCATGACCTCATGGGCAGTGACCAAATTCTCCAGGGCCTCCAGGCTTTCGGCCCTATTGTCGGCTGCGGCGGCAAAGGGGACGATGGAGGGTGGATACCGGCGGGCGCGCTCACTGCCTTGGGCCAATGCCGAATGGGTGGTTCTAAGGGCACTCCAGGCCGGGCGGTCGAGAACGTGGCTCACGATTTCTGCTCCTTGTCGAATTTGCCGCGATTGGCAAGTGGCGCATCTGCAAGCCGGCTCTCGATTGCCGTCAGTTGTTCCAGGATTGGGCCAGGAAGATCGTCACAAAGTTCGCTTACTGCCCGTTCTATGCGCGGCCAGATCAATCGTTTCGAATAATCGACAAGTTCACGTCCCTTCTGCGTCAGCGATACCAGCTTTCGACGCTGATCCTCAATTGAAGTCTGCATGTCGACATATCCCAGTTCCTGAAGCTGCGAGATGATGCGGGTGGCACCCGGTTGTGTGATACCGACAGCTTGGGCAAGTTGCCCTGTGGTCAGCGGGCCGGCACGGTCGATCGCCGCAAGGAAGGGATATTGAGCTGACTGGATGGGGACGCCGAACTCTTCCATGATACGCTGCGTATCAGCCTGAAGGCGTTCGCCGATACGGCGGAAGCGGCTGCCGAGGC
This sequence comes from Candidatus Phyllobacterium onerii, assembly GCF_028331445.1. Classification (GTDB taxonomy): domain Bacteria; phylum Pseudomonadota; class Alphaproteobacteria; order Rhizobiales; family Rhizobiaceae; genus Phyllobacterium; species Phyllobacterium onerii. The sequence continues at coordinate 341,459 of NZ_JAQMHX010000004.1, forward strand.
AGAGGAAGCCCAACGATTTGACGATATCTTCAACCAAGATGGTTCCTCGCGACAAGTTATATAATACGTTATATAACACGTTATGAAACTGAAAGCAAGAGCGTTGGCAGAATGCGCCAGTGCGGGCCAAGGCTTCAATGGCAAATTTTGTTTGTGCGCAAGGAAGGTGTGGGAATTCCCGAGGGCAGGGCCCAAGCTTCCAATCTTGTCATGCACCTGACGTGTGGGAAGTATAATGTCCCGAACTGATGCAGCCTTGGGCCAAAAGGCGAACTTTGCGTTGATTCCCACCTCGCACGGCGTAATGATGTCTCACAGGTGCTTGGCTGGGCCATCAAAGGCCTCATTGACAGAAAAGGGAAACTTCCCATGGCGACCAAGACAGATTTCACCGCAGAGGAATGGAGCGAAGTGCTTGGCAGCGTCATGATGGCGGGGATCGCAATCACATTCGCCGATCCAAGCGGCCTCATCGGCATGACCCAGGAGGGACTGGCCAGTGGCAGCGCACTGCTCGCAGCCAAGACCGATCCGAATTCTAATGCCTTGATCAAGTCGGTGGTATCCGACTTCGAGACGTCCGAGGGACGCACGACAGCGCGCGGCCTGATCAAAAGCAAGCTTGCTGGCAAGCAGGCGGCCGAGATGAAAGGCGCTATCCTGGAAACGCTCGGCCAAGCCGTCGCACTCGTTGACGCGAAAGCTCCAGATGACGCTGCCGGGTTCAAGGCTTGGCTTTATAGCATCAGTGAACGCGTGGCGAATGCAGCCAGCGAAGGTGGTTTCTTGGGTTTTGGCGGCGTTCGGGTGAGCGACGCGGAAAAAGCCACTCTGGACGAGATTTCGAAGGCGCTTAAGCTCACCGCTTGAACGGCCAGATCAACATTTACGAGAGGAACGTTTCAATGGCCAGCAACCAGTCAGTGCTAGAGCAGATGCTTCAAGCTGCGCTGCAGGGAGGTGGACTGCGCGCGGGCCAAGGAACGAGTAGGCCTAGCCAGCCGGCGCCGGGCGGGTCGGGCAATCTTAGCGATATTTTGGGAAGCCTGCTGGGCGGTAGCCCAGCAGCGGGTGGGGGCGGAGCAGCCGTGGGCCGATCGGTTCCTAGTGGCAACGGTGGGCTTGGCGACATTCTGGGCAGTCTCCTTGGGGGTGCAGCAGCCGGCAACGGCGCGAGCAGTGGCGGCGTTCCAACGAGATCGCCCCAGCCCCAGGCCCAAATGCCACAAAAGGCAGGAACGAACGATCTCGCCCGCTATGGCGGCATGGCGGTGATCGGCGTACTCGCCTACCAGGTGTTCAAGCGATATCAACAAGCTGGACAGTCGGAAGCAAAATCGTCCGGAATAGATACGGCTGCAGTGGCGCCGCCGGCCGACAATGGTTTTCATCCAGCGCAGGCGCCTGGTGGGGCCGATGCCCTCTCAGGTGTGTTTGTCAAGGCAATGGTGGCCGCGACACAAGCCGACGGCGCCATCGACGAAGATGAACAGCGTAACTTGGCCGGGCGCCTTGATCAGCTCGGTATCAGTTCCGCCGACCGCCGCGGCTTGGCCGAACAGCTGACGACGCCTGTGGATCTTCGAGAGATCCTAAACGCCGCGACTTCGCCGGAGGTGGCGCTCCAGATTTACATGGCTTCAGTTCTGGCGATAGCGGTCGATACACCCGCTGAGAGAAATTATCTCGACGGGCTCGCGCGTGCTCTTAAGATCGATCCGAGGCTAAAGGCACAGGTCGAACAAACTCTGGGCCGCGCCTGACGCGCCGATGGAGCTGCGGTCCATAGCAGGCCTCACGTGATCAACCAGGCATGGCGCCCTGCATCGTGCCAGTTCGACATAGTTCGGCCATTGGCATCACGCTCCGTTTGCGTGAAGATGGCCGCAGAAAGAGTCGAACACCATGAACCTGCGCTTCGTCGAAACATTCCTCTGGATCGTCCGCCTCGGCAGTTTTAGTGCCGCTGCGGAGAAACTGAATACAACTCAGGCTTCGATCTCCAACCGCATTGCCACACTCGAACGCGAACTTGGCGTTCAGCTGTTTGATCGCGACATGCGCACTGTAAAACTGACACCCGTTGGCCAGCAGGCGGTGCCCAGAGCCGAAGAAATTGTGAAAGCTGTCGGAGAATTTCGCGAGGCGATTGCCGACCCCACCAGCCTGAAAGGTTCAGTCAGCATAGGCACGATCGACTCCATCGTCCACTCGTTTCTGCCACGCCTCGTAGAGCGTGTCCAAGAGCGCTATCCGGGGATCGCCATCGACCTCAACGTCGACACCAGCCTCAATATGGCGCGGGAAATCATTGAACGAAAAATTGACCTGGCGTTGATCATGGGACCGGCGCTTGATCATGGATTGGTCAATATCGATCTCGGCACCTATCGTTGCGTCTGGGTCGCGAGCCCCAAATACGGCTTGGCAGGCAAGAAACTCACACTCGCCGACCTTGCCAGCTACCCCTTGCTGGCCTTCTCAAAAGGCAGTGTTCCGCATCATGGGCTGTTGCAGCAGTTTCGCGAAGCCGGGCTTGAAGCACCGGCGATCTCGAACTCCAATTCGCTTGCCACCATTATGCGTCTCGCCAAAGATGGCCTTGGCGTTGCGCCTTTGCCGCGCGTCATTCTCGGCGAATATGTCGATGCAGGTGCACTGGAGATTCTTGACGTTACGCCAGCGTTTCATCCGCTGACATTTCATGCGGTCTATGCCGATCACCCGGACAGTCTTCTTCCGTCCATCATTGCCCAGATGGCAGCTGAAGTATCACTCTGCATGGCCGACGCGTAAGAGCATTCTGACGGAACGCGACAGCGGGCCACGTATGCATAAGAAAAATCTATAGGATTGCTCAATTATTTCGAGTTTGTCTCACCACGATATTTTTCGCACGATCCCTTCACCGAAAATGGAGGTATGAGCGTGAAAGTCAGTCTAGTACAAATGAACTCGCAAGACAGCAAGGCCGCAAATCTGGACACGGCGGCACGTCTGATCAACGAAGCCGTTGAGAATGACGCACCAGACCTCATCGTATTACCCGAATACTATGCCTTCCTTGGCGAAGGCCGGGACAACATCTACGCCAATGGCGAGACGTTTCCGGATGGCGACGGCTACCGGCTGATGTCAGGACTGGCGGAAAAACACAGCGTCACAATTCACGCTGGCAGCATTGTCGAACAGGATGGCAACAAATATTACAACACGACGATTGTCTTTGGCCCTGACGGTAAGGAACTAGCGAAATACCGCAAGATTCACCTGTTCGATGTGGATACGCCAGGCGGCACGGTCTACCGCGAGTCAGATACGATCAGTCGCGGCGAGGACGTTGTAACTTACCAAGTTGGTGACACAAAGGTCGGTTGCGCCATCTGCTATGACGTCCGCTTCCCCGAACTGTTCCGCAAGCTGCGTGACGAGGGAGCCGAAGTCATCGTCCTTCCCGCTGCCTTCACCCTGATGACCGGCAAGGATCATTGGGAAGTGCTTGCCCGCGCCCGCGCCATCGAAACGCAGACCTATTTCCTTGCGGTTGGGCAGACGCTCTCCCATGCCGAGGGGCGAAAATGGTGCTGGGGGCATTCCATGGTCATCGACCCATGGGGCCACATCGTGGCGCAATGCTCCGATGGTGTCGGAACCACCAGCTCCAAACTGGACCTTGGCTACGTCACAAAAGTGCGCGGCGATGTTCCCGTTGCCCGCCACCACGTGCTTTGAGAGGTCAGACCATGTTTGAAGTCAATGAAATGCCACGTCAGATCGATGCTGATTTGATCAAGCTCATGGAACAGGTCGAGACTGCCACGATTGGACACTTCCTGCATTCGGGTTTCGTCGATCGGGAAATTCGCGCTGTTCTGCCGGAAAAACGTGTAGCCGGAACGGCTGTCACCATCCGGATTCCGCATGCCGATTCGACCATCCTGCATTACCTGACCAAGATTGTCCGTCCTGGCGATTTCGTCGCAATCGAACGGTGTGGCGATAATCGTCACGCCTGCTGGGGCGGTGTTGTGACACATGCCATGAAGCTGGCCGGCGTTGTCGGCGCGGTAATCGATGGTCCGGCCACGGATTTCTCCGAAATACGCAAGGTGGAAATGCCCATGTGGTGTCGTGGACCGTCACCGATAACGACCAAAATTCTGGGCCTGGAAGGCGCGATTAACGTCCCGGTTACGGTCGGTGGTCAAGTTATCAAGCCAGGCGATGCAATCATCGCGGATGAAAGTGGTGTCGTGGTCCTGGCACCATCCCAGGCACGGGCTGCCGCGGAGAAAGCGCTCGGCATGCAGGAAAACGAAATCATATTGCTCGAACGCTTGCGCAAAGGCGAATTTCTTCCCGACATTTCGGGAGCTACGAAAATCGTGGAGGGCCAGAAGCGCCAGGTCGCCTGATCCATAACAGTCAACTCATAAAAACAGGGAACGAGATGATGTTTGCAAGACTTTCAATTGCTGTTTCAGCACTCATAATCGCTGCGATCAGTAGCGCTTCGGCGGAGACTGTAACGCTGACGGCCTATAGCGGTATCTTTCAAGAACACTATACGAAGGCCGTCATCGAGCCGTTCATGAAAAAATATCCCGATATCACCGTGCAGTTCTATGGCATGCCGAACTCGGCGCAGATGCTCGGGACCCTGCGTGCGCAGAAGAGCAGCCCACAAATAGACGTGGCGATACTTGATGTGAGTGTAGCGAAGGCGGGCACGGATGAGGGTCTGTTCGACAAGGTCGATGAAAGTGTGTCTGCAAACGTCAAGGATCTTTACCCGAACGCTCACGCCGAAGGTGTTGCAGGCGTCGGCGTTACCTTCGATAATCTGGTGATCATCTATAACACTGATCAGGTGAAGGCAGCGCCGACGTCCTGGGACGCCCTTTGGGACAAGCAGTATGAAGGAAAGGTGATCATACAGGCTGCCCCGGATATTCAAGGAACAACATTTACGATCATTTCGAACAAGCTTGCCGGCGGCGGGGATTACAAGACCGACGTCTCGGCGGGCATCGCCAAGATTGGCGAACTCGCGCCGGGCGTACAGACCTGGGATCCGAAGCCAGATGTCTATGCTCCAATCGCCAACGGACAGGCGGCTTTGGGTATCGGCTGGAATGCGCGCGCTCAAATTTACTCCGAGACCTCTGGTGGAAAACTGGGCGTTGCCCTGCCGGAAGAGGGGAGCGGGTTCCAGATCAATACGATCAATCTCGTGAAGAACGCTCCGGCGGGCGATGCTGCGAAGAAATTCATCGATTACGCGCTCAGCCCTGAAGCCCAAGCGGCATTCACCAGCGAAATGTTCTACGCTCCCACAAATTCCAAAACTGTCATTGCACAAGATGCTTTGAAGCGCACCGCCGCCGACGATATGGATAAGATGATCGATATTGACTGGCTGGCAGTCGCGAAAGTCCGTGACGGCATCACCGAGCAATGGCGTCGTCGCATCATTCCGCTCAGCCGCTAAAGTTCAAGCCGTGAAAATTTGGAGGCTACCATGATGCATCAGACCATCAAACGCGATGGCGTTGAAACGATTGGCAACCCACACCTCAGCCTGGAAGGTATCAATAAGAAATACGGTCTTGTCGAAGTCATCTCAAATCTGAATCTCGAGGTCCGGAAGGGCGAACTCATTGCCCTGCTGGGTCCTTCTGGATGCGGCAAGACCACCACTCTTCGCATGATTGCCGGACTGATCGCTCCCTCAGCTGGAAAGATTGCCGTCGGGGGACGCGATGTAACTCATATCGCGCCGCATGGCAGGGACATGGGCCTGGTCTTTCAAAGTTATGCGCTGTTTCCGCATATGACCGTAGCGAAGAATGTCGCGTTCGGTCTGGAAATGCGCGGCCTGTCGCGGGCCGATATTGCCAACAAGGTGGCCAAGGCGCTCGCCATGGTCCAGCTCGGACATCTTGCCGAGCGAAAACCACGGGAACTTTCCGGCGGCCAGCAGCAGCGTGTGGCGTTGGCTCGCGCTCTCGTCATTGAACCGTCGATACTTCTGCTCGATGAACCGCTCTCGAATCTCGACGCAAAACTGCGCGATGAAATGCGGACGCAAATACGGGACATACAGCAGGAGCTGGGCATTACGACAGTTTTTGTGACACATGATCAGGTAGAAGCCTTGAGCATGTGTGATCGCATCGTGGTCATGAAAGGCGGACTGATTGAACAAGTTGGCACGCCGCATGAGATCTACGAGCGGCCAACGACACCTTTCGTCGCTTCCTTTGTCGGTCGCACGAACCGGGTCAAGGGCAAGCGCACGGGAGACGGCTGCATACGAATTGGTTCATCGATGATCCGGTCGGCCAGACCGGCGGTCCAAGACGATGTTATGGTGATGGTGCGCCCGCACCGCATTCATGTCGATTGGAGCGCAGCGTCAACGGAACGGCAAGGTGAAACGCAAAACCGGATGGCTGCGGTACTCTCGCGGATCACTTTCGTTGGCGATGTCATCCAGTACCATTTTGACGTGGGCGGTACCGAATTCATCGTTGAAGAGTCGACCAAAAAGTCTCAAGCCAGCCGTCGCCAGGGGGACGAAGCTGTCCTCTCCTGGAGCGTCGAGGACACACTCGTCTTCGGAGCGGATCAATGACGACAGCAACCTTCGATATGCCTGTCGGCGCACAGAAACCCTCCAGCACTGCCGGTATCGCTGTTGCCCTGCTGTTGCCAATCGCCCTGGTCAACGCCATCGGATTTATTCTTCCGGTTTTCAATCTGGCACGAATGTCCTTCAATGAAGCCTTGCCTGGCGGCGGTATTGCAGAGGCTTTCACGGCTGCCAACTGGACGGGCTTGCTTCAGGATAGTTTTTATATCGAACTGATCCTGAATTCGATCATGGTCAGTTTAGGAATTACCTTCGCAACCCTGTTGGCGAGCTATCCGATAGCGCTATATCTTCATCGCGCGTCTGGTGCGTGGCGAACGTTCTTGACGGTGCTCGTCATTTCACCGCTCCTGACCTCAGCCGTCGTGCGGACCTATGGCTGGATCGCCCTCCTTGCCGAACAGGGACCAGTTGCCAATGTGATTGCGGCAATGGGCTTTCAGCCGCCGCGTATGATGTTCAACACCACCGGCGTCGTCATTGGACTGACCGAGATCTTGATGCCCTATATGATCTTGTCGTTGATGGCCGGATTCGGGCGGCTCGACCCCAAGGTAGAGGAGGCGGCTCGAACGCTCGGCGCGACACCTTTCAGGACGTTCTGGCGTGTTATCCTGCCCCTGACGTTGCCTGGTATCGCCCTTGGCTGCCTTCTTTGCTTTGTTCTCGCCATCTCCTCCTTCATTACGCTGAAGCTGATGGGCGGCGGACGGGTGTTCTTGCTGGCGACGGAGATCTACGATCAGGCAATCGTGACATTGAACTGGCCGCTGGCCGCGACGCTGTCAATGCTCGTGCTCATCATTTTCGGAGCTGCATTGGCTGTCTATTCGCGCGTGCTGCGCATGATCGAAGGGTAACGGTAATGGAAGACAATCCCACCTCCTGGTTTATGCGTATCACCGTAACCATCCTGTTCCTGTTTCTTCTGGCACCGGTCTTGCTCGTGTTTCCGATCTCCTTCAGTGGCGACCAGATCCTCGCCTTTCCGCCGAGCTCGTGGTCGCTGCGGTGGTATGAGGCCCTGCTCGGAAACAACGTCATGATGTCGGCGTTTCTGACAAGTCTCGGGCTTGCAAGCGTTGTTACTGTCCTGTCGTTGATTATCGCAATTCCCGCGTCCTATGCGATTGTCCGGTTGAAGGTCACCGGGTCGGAATTCCTGTTCAATCTTTTCACCGCCCCCTTGCTGTTGCCGACAATCGTTTTGGGGCTGGCCATCCTGATCATTTTTGCGTCGATGGGTCTCCTGGCAACGTTCACAGGCCTCGTGATCGGCCATCTGGTGATCACGCTTCCCTATGCGTTGCGGGTGCTCTCCGTGTCGCTCGGCAATCTCAACCTCGCTTGCGAAGAGGCGGCTTCGTCGCTCGGAGCCAAACCCCTGGCCGTTTTCGGAAAGGTTACCCTGCCTATGATGGCGCCGGGTATCGTTGCGGCTACGGCGCTCTGTTTCCTCGTTTCATTTGATGAAGTGGTCATCACGCTGTTCCTGACGGGACCCAGAATGACCACGCTGCCCGTTGAGCTGTTCCATCACGTCGAGAGCCAGGCTGACCCGTTGGTTGCAAGCGTTTCAGTTCTTCTGATCCTGATGACGCTGGCAGTGGTCATGATCGTGGATCGGACAATGGGTCTGACGAAGGCCTTCGTGAAGTAGTGGATTTCTCAGCGAGTCTTTGCGGTGCGAATGGGTGTTGCGTGAGCATGGCGTCCAATGGCGATGGCAAGCGCGACCGCAATCAAAACTGCCGCCACGACAAATGTTATGCGCATACCGGTAGCAATGGCCTCGGGTCGCGCCGTCTCTATGTCCACCGTTGCTGACGCGAACGTGAACAAAGCACCCATGACGGATGCGCCGGTGATGAGCCCGAGGTTGCGCGACAGGCTCAGCAGCCCTGAAACGACCCCCCGCTGGTCCGAGGGGACATCCATCATGACGACCGTGTTGTTGGCGGCCTGGAACAATGCATAGCCGGGGGTCAAGACGGCTATGGCAGCAATATAGCCCGCAATGCCGAACATCGCCGGAAGCACGGCTAGTGCTAGTGAACCGGCCGCCATTTCGATTAGTCCAATCATGACCATGATTGGCGCGCCCAAACGGTCGACCAAATGACCAGCCGGGACGCCGCTCAATGCGGACATGATTGGTCCGATCGCCATAACGATTCCAAGAAGAGCCTCGTTGAGCCCGAGTGCACGGGAGAGGTAGAACGGCCCGACCACCAGCGTCGCCATCATCACAGTCGAGACGAGCGCGCTCATGGTCAGGCTGCCACTCAGCACCGGATCGCGGAACATAGCCAACCGGATCAGAGGTGACGCTGCACGCGCCTCGGTGAGAACGAACAGGCCGGTTCCACAGCCGGCGGCCAGCAGCAGAGCTATATTGAGCAGACCGAAGCCACCGCGCCCGATCGTCATGGAGAGCGCATACGCGGCGAGCGTCAGAGCAAGCAACAGTGTACCCATAATATCGAAACCGGCTCGATCAGCCTTCGGTCGTGGGTAATCACCGGGCAGATAGCGATAGGCGAGAAGAAAAGCCAGGATACCCAGCGGCGCATTGACGAGGAAGATTGCCTGCCAACCTAGCCCGGCTATCAGAACGCCGCCGAGCGATGGACCGAGAGCAGTGCCAATCGCCGACATCGTTCCGAGCAACCCCATCGCGCTGCCTGTTTTTGTCTTTGGAACGATCGCGCTGATGAATGCCACGGTAAGAGCCATCATGATGGCCGCGCCGAGGCCCTGCGCTGCCCGTGCGGTAACCAACAGCCAGAGCGTGGAGGTGACACCGCACAGGATCGAGGCAAGCGTGAAAAGGAAGATTCCGGCCAGTAGCAGTCGTCGATGACCTATAGCGTCGCCTAGCCGTCCGACGCTGACGATCAAAGTAGTGATGGCGAGAAGATAAGCGAGGATGATCCACTGCACTTCCTGGAAGGAGGCATTGAACGCTTGAGCCAATGTCGGCAGGCCAACATTGGCGATGCTGATGCCGAGCGAGGACAGCAACATGGACAGCGAAAGGCCGGCAAGCGCCAACGGGGTCGAAGCTGTCCGTTCTGCATGTACTGCCTCGTTTTGAGTTGCGATGATTGGCTTCAACATGAACTCCGCTTTCTGCTGTCTCCTGAAACGGAGCTCTCAGATACGTAGTCTTATGCCAGGCATGGCGGAAGACGCAGCATTTGCATTTTGTTCGTGCGTTTGACGCTATATCACAATTGAACTGTGCTAGGATCAATGCATGTCGCATCCCGATCTCAATTTGCTTGTCACCCTTGATGTGCTGCTCGCTGAAGGAAGCGTGGCTCGCGCCGCCGAAAGGCTACGGCTGAGCCCGTCCGCGATGAGCCGCGCATTGGCACGGTTGCGGGAAACGACCGGCGACCCACTGCTCGTCCGGGCCGGACGCAGCCTTGTTCCCACACCCCGGGCCCTAGAGCTTCGGGAACGCGTCGCTCTGCTTGTGCAGGATGCAGAAGCCGTTCTGCGTCCTCAGGAAATGCTCGACCTGAAGCGGCTTGTACGAACATTCACGATCAGAAACAGGGATGGCTTTGTCGAGAATTTCGGACCACGTCTCATTGCGCGGGTAAGCGAAGAAGCACCAGGCATACGGTTGCGCTTCGTGCAGAAGACCAGCAAAGATAGTCTATCCCTTCGGGACGGAACGGTTGATCTGGAAACCGGCGTTGTGGGCAAGACAACGGGTCCTGAAGTGCGCGCACAGGCTCTGTTCCGTGATCGTTTCGTTGGTGTCGTTCGGATGGGACATCCGTTGTGCGGCGTCACGATCACGCCTGCCCAATATGCGGCCGGTCGGCACATCCTCATCTCTCGTCGCGGGCTCGACAGTGGACCGATCGATGATGCCCTCGAGCCGTTAAGGCTGAAACGAGAGATCGTGACGGTCGTCGCCGGCTTTTCGGAGGCCCTGGCTCTGGCGGGTGCCTCGAACCTGATCGCCAGCGTTCCCGAACGCTATACGGGAAACCTGCGCGCCGGAATGCATAGTTTTCCCATTCCGATAGCCATGCCGGAGGTCACAATTTCATTGCTCTGGCATCCGCGGCTGGACGCCGACCCCGCGCATCGTTGGTTGCGCGGGGTCGTGCGGGATGTTTGTGCGGAGTCCATCGACTGTGGAAGGGCGCCCCGACCATCACAGGTCGTATGAGGCGCCGAAAAATCGATCATGGAGAGGTTGCTTTGGCGCTTCGCCATCACAAACATGTTAAAGCAGTTGCGACGCCATTTATGAGATATCTATTGGCTTGCGTCCGTAGACGACCGAAGGAGATTAATATGCAGATGAACCGACGTCATGTATTGGCGCTCTCCGGAGCCGCTGCTGCGACAACGCTCTTTGCCCCGGCCATCAAGGCTCGCGCAGCCGCGCCCTTCAAACAGCCCGAACTACCTTACGCGGAAGATGCGCTGGCGCCGGTGATTTCAGCGAGAACAGTTGGCCTCCACTATGGAAAGCACCATGCTGGTTACTTCAAGAAGCTCAATACCTTGGTTGAAAAGACACCCTATGCGGATCTCTCACTCGAAGAGGTGGTCGTGCGTGCCAAAAAGGATGGAGATACCGCGATCTTCAACAACGCCGCACAGGCATGGAACCACAATCTCTATTGGCAACAGTTCAAAGGCGGACCTGCGGCACCCAAAGGTGAAATCCTGCAAGCCATCGAGGGCAGTTTTGGCGGCTTTGACGAACTGAAGAAGAAGATGACCGCCGAGGGCGACAACGTGTTCGGCACAGGATGGATATGGCTAACCAAGGATGGGGAAAAGCTCTCAATCGTTGGCATGCAGGATGCCGGTGATCCGCTCGCGAAGGGCAAGAAAGCGTTGCTCGGTATCGATGTCTGGGAGCACGCTTATCTAGATTACGAGAACCGCCGCCCGGAACACGTTGCGGCAGTTCTTGGCAAGCTTGTTAACTGGGAATTTGTCGGCGAACAATTTCAGGCATGATATTCTGCGCAAAACGCCGTCCCCCGTTTCCGGGGAACGGCGTTTAAAATCTGATTAGTCGATATCGAACGATACGCCCTGTGCCAAGGGAAGGGCTGACGAATAGTTCACCGTGTTCGTGGCACGGCGCATATAGGCCTTCCATGCGTCCGATCCGGATTCGCGCCCGCCACCTGTTTCCTTCTCGCCGCCAAAGGCCCCGCCGATTTCAGCGCCGGACGTGCCGATGTTGACGTTTGCGATACCGCAGTCTGACCCATCAGCGCTGAGGAAACGTTCGGCTTCCTGTAAATTGAGCGTGAAAATCGAGGATGAAAGCCCCGCTCCGACTGCGTTGTGATCGGCGATCGCTTTGTCGAAGTCGCTGTATTTCATGACGTAGAGGATAGGAGCGAAGGTTTCTTCGGTTACCGGCCCATCCTGTCTCGGCATTTCGACAAGAGCGGGACGGACATAATAGGCATTGGCGTACCCGGTATCGATGCGCGCGCCGCCCGTTACCTTGCCCCCATGATCGATTGCTTGCCTCAGCGCCTTTTGCATATTGTCATAGGCAGCCTTGTCGATGAGCGGACCGACCAACGCCGATGTATCGAGTGGACTGCCGACGGAAACGCTTTCATAGGCTTTCTTCAGGCGGGGCACGAGCGTTTCATAGACGCTTTCATGTACGAAAAGACGGCGAAGGCTGGTGCAACGCTGACCGGCGGTGCCCATTGCACCGAAGGCAATAGCACGCAGTGCCATGTCCAGATCGGCCGAGGGGCAGACGATGCCGGCATTGTTGCCACCAAGCTCGAGGATCGAGCGAGCGAAACGCTTGGCGAGACGCGGCCCGACCTCGCGGCCCATGCGGGTAGATCCCGTCGCCGATACGAGCGCAACCTTCGGATGATCGACGAGGGTCTCGCCAACGGTGCGGTCGCCCATCAGCACCTGGGTAAGGCCGGCGGGAACATCACCAAAACGCTTGGCGGCGCGCTCAAAGATGGCTTGGCATGCGAGCGCGGTTAGAGGTGTTTTTTCCGATGGCTTCCACACAACAGCATTACCGCAGACGAGTGCGAGCGCCGTGTTCCACGACCAGACGGCAACCGGGAAATTGAAAGCGGAGATAACCCCAACGACGCCAAGCGGATGCCAGGTTTCCATCATGCGGTGTCCGGGACGTTCGGTTGCGATGGTCAGGCCATAGAGCTGGCGCGACAAGCCGACAGCAAAATCGCAAATGTCGATCATTTCCTGGACTTCGCCGAGGCCTTCCGACGGGATCTTGCCAGCTTCGATCGAAACAAGGCGGCCGAGTTCACTCTTCAGCGCCCGCAACTCCTCGCCGAACAGACGCACGAGTTCGCCGCGCCTTGGGGCCGGCACCAGACGCCATTCGCGGAACGCTGCATCAGCCCGTTCGATGGTCTTTGCCGTATCGTCCGCCGAATGAACCACGATATCGGCGATTTTCTCACCGCTGACGGGACTGGAGGAGGGCATCCTTCCGCCGGTATAAGCGGATTCAGCTACGCCGAGCTTGGAAAGGAGTGTTTTCACTTCTTGAGCAATGGTCATCTTGCTTTTCCTTTGTCTGTTGCCTGCCCGTTTGGGGGAGCTTTTATCAGGCCGTTCTAATTTTTGATACTGCCGCTGCTCAGCCTGCGAGCGCGATGGGTTTGAAGTGTCTCAGGCACGCATCCACAGATGCTTTTTCAAGGTTTTCATAATGCGTGAATTCATCGAGAACCGGTACGCCAAGCTGCTCCTCGAATTCCCGCTGACTAGGGCTTGCTGCGAATTTCAGGTTCGCATCGTCGCCGAGATTGGATTGGAAAATTCCGGCGGCGCTCACGGGCAGAAAATCCTCATAGACGATCGGGTCGAACTGGACGGCGCCCATCGCGACGAGCGTTTCGATGTTGGCGGCTTCGCGAGGCGACAGCGTGTTTTGTGGAAAGCACTCGACGACAGAATAGCGGAAATAACCGAGTCCATTGATGCGGATAGTATTCCAATCATCCGGGAAGGCTTTGAACGCACCAGCCAACGCAGCAACGTAGGCTTCGGCATTCGAGCCATCGGCGGCAGGGCGAACTACTTCACGCGATTTGGCCAGGAGTTGATCGTAGAGCGCGCGACCTTGAAGGGTCAGTGCAACGCCACGTTGCTCGATTTCGCCGAAGCGGGCCGTATGCGAGCCGGCTTCCCATTGCCCTTGAGCGTTGCGAAACGAGACGTTTTCCTCAAGCGCCTTGAAAGAGGTCTGGCGCAGAAGAATGGGACAGGCCCGGGTCGGAGGGCCTTCGATGACTGCCTTTGGCGAAATACCGTGTGCAAGCATCAGGTCCTGAACGGCATCGATATCCAGTGTGCGCGGCGTCAGATGATTGATGTGCGGCCCCTTGAAAGACACGACATCGGCGATCAGCCGGTGTGCATCGTGCAGGCGGTCATAGAGCTCACCGCTAACGCTGGCATGGTCGTGCCAACGGAAGGCTTCGAGGATTTCCTGTACGAAAAGCGCCGCATCGTCAGCGTTGAGGCCACCTTCAGTCTCGGCTTTCTCAATGAGAGAAATCGCCTCTTCGGTAAAGATCTGCCGTGCTTCGAGGATCTTCCGGGCTTCGTCGCGAAGCTCTGGATCCACAACGAGATCGAGCCGCAGCAATGAGGTAAAAACCCGAAACGGATTGATCTTCAACGACGCATCGCTTGACGGCCGGAAGGCGGTGGAATGGACGGGAACGCCGGCCTCACTCAGATCGTAATAACCGACCGGATACATGCCCATGATGGCGAAGACCCGGCGCAGCATGGCGAGTTCTGCTGGCGTGCCGACACGGATAGCACCGTGCCGCTCTTCCGAAATACGGTCAAGCGTGTCGGTTTTTTCCAGGCGATGCCTCAGTTCCGGCGATCCGGCAAGCGTTTGTGCATTCACTTTCGCGACGAGCGACAGAAGTGTTCCATAGGCGGGCACTTCCGTCCGGTACATGGATGACATGGCTGAAGAGAAAGATGCGCGGATAGCATCTGTCGGGACAAAACTCGTTGATTTCACAATGATGGTTCCGTTGCAGTGGTGCGACAGCAATTTCATCGCCGTCATGCTTAGACTGTATTATAGATAAGATAATGGCCCGCGGATTGCGATGATTGAAACTGGGTTGATGCGAGATAAGAATGAAGTTAAGCCGCAGATTGATCCCGGACATCGATATTCTGCAGACATTCGAGTGTGCGGCTCGGCATGGCAGTTTTACCCAAGCGGCGAGAGAGCTCAATCTGACGCAAAGTGCTGTCAGCCGGCAGATGAGCGAACTCGAAGGCCAGATCGGCGTACTGTTGTTCGAGCGCATTCGTCAGCGTGTTGTTCTTTCCAATGCCGGGCAGAAGTTTCTTCCGGAAGTACGACGCCTGCTTGGCCTGACTGAAGAGACGATGCTGCGTGCCATGGCCGCGTCACAATCAGCATCATCGCTGAACATTGCCACGCTGCCTACCTTCGGCAGCCGCTGGCTGATGCCAAGGCTCCCCGATTTCTTGCGCCGCCACCCCGAAATGGCGCTGAGCGTCGCATCGCGGTCGGAACCCTTCGATTTCGAGGAGGAGCCGTTCGATCTGGCCATCCACTATGGCCAGCCGGTCTGGGCGCATGCCACATGCACTTATCTCTGTAGTGAACTGATTGTACCCGTGGGGAGCCCGAAGCTTTGCGCGGCCAATCCCGTAAAAACACCAGCCGAACTGGCAAGCTCAGCGCCATTGTTGCATCTCTCGACACGGCCCAAGGCTTGGGCCTCCTGGTTCGAAACAGTACAGGCGGAGATTGCCACCCCATACAAGGGGCACCGATTTGAACATTTTTCCATGGTTATAGAGGCAGCGCTCGCCGGTCTGGGCTTCGCATTGCTCCCACGTTATTTGATTGAGCAAGAGGTCGCATCAGGGCGCTTGCTGGTGCTGTTCGAGCAGCCGCTCCAGACCGAAAACAGCTACTATCTTGTGGTGCCCGACCACAAGAAGGAGAACGCTCTGGCACAAAGCTTCTTCACCTGGATTGCCGATCAGGTTACCGAACGACCGACGCGACCCTAATCATTCGATAACCGCATCATGTCTTCAAGAAATTTCATTTCCGTTGGCAAGATCACACCCTATAACGACATGATTATAAGCCGGTTTTCTCCGGCCGACCTGGCGGTGATCCCATGCTGAATGATGAACGTTCCCACGGCCTGTGGGAAAAGACCGCGCCACCCGCGCCGAAGACGGAACGGCTGGATGGGGATATCTCCGTCGATGTGGCGGTGGTCGGTGCAGGCTTCACCGGGCTTTCTGCGGCTTTGCATCTGGCCGAAGCAGGAACGAAGGTGGCGGTCGTCGATGCCGTTGAGATAGGGTTCGGCGGTTCAGGCAGGAATGTCGGCCTCGTGAACGCGGGTATGTGGGTGATGCCGAATGATCTGCCTGGGGTGTTGGGAGCAGTTCATGGCGAGCGCCTACTGGAGCTGCTAGGAAACGCGCCGCAATCGGTTTTCAATCTTGTCGATAAATACAACATTGACTGCGAACTCGAGCGCAAAGGCACACTGCATTGTGCGGTTGGCCAGGACGGGCTGAAGCAGTTGGAGCAACGCGCCGAACAGTGGCTCGCCCGTGGCGCTGCGGTTCGACTGTTGGATGCAAAAGAAACCGCCGCCAAGGTGGGCTCGAATGCATACATGGCTTCATTGCTGGATAACCGGGCCGGCACAATACAGCCGCTGGGCTATGTTCGAGGGCTCGCCAAGGCTGCTCTCAGTGGTGGCGCCGCTGTTTACACTGGAACGCCAATAATGGCGACGGAGCGTTCGGGTAAGCGTTGGATTGTGCGGTCGGCTTCTGGCACGATTTCTGCTGACTGGGTCGTTGTCGCGACTAACGCCTACACGACATCGCCCTGGCCGGAATTGCGGGCGGAACTTCTGCATCTTCCCTATTTCAATTTCGCCACAGCGCCGCTGCCGGAAGAAGTGCGGAAGACCGTCCTTCCCGACAAGCAAGGCGGCTGGGATACGAAAGAGATATTGAGCTCCTTCCGCATGGATCGGGTGGGGCGACTGATATTCGGCAGCGTCGGTTCATTGCGCGGCACCGGTATGGCCGTGCACAAGGCGTGGGCCGCGAGATCCATCCGCAAGCTTTTTCCGCAGATCAAGGATGTGAAATTCGAAGCTGGCTGGTATGGCAAGATCGGCATGACCGATGATAGCCTGCCGCGCTTCCACACGCTCGCTCCGAACATCATCAGTTTCAGCGGTTACAATGGTCGCGGCATAGCGCCGGGCACAGTATTTGGCCGTCTTCTCGCCGAGCAAATAGTCGGCAAAATCACGGAAGCGGATTTACCGCTACCGGTAACCCCGCCAAAGGAACAGGGTTTTCGAGCAATGCGTGAAGGATACTATGAAGCCGGTGCGCAGCTGGCGCATCTGGTCGGGAACAGATTTTAAGCGAACACGTCTATCGCCGGTTGTGCCGTTCGTTCAACAGCACGATCAGCCAGCCTCCGGCAGCGAGCGCAAGCGGCAGAATAACAAAGGCAAAGAGTTGAATGCCGTTCATCACCGTAGTCCTCTTAGAGTCCTGCGTGCAGCTAAATGTAACGCTACCGCAGCAAAAAGCCAAATGACAGTCCCAACAAGGAAGATCAAAGACGGCACAACTGTTCCAGAAACAGTGTAGATGGCCGCTGCCCCGGGAGCCAAAACACCGACTGTAACACACGATGTCGATGCTCGGTCGATTGAGTTTGCAAGCAGTTTAGTACGCTCGTTGTGTATGAGTTTCATGCGAGATCGCTCATAAACTAAATGGACTCATCCCCAAGAGATTATGGTTATCGATGACAATCGACCACCCCGACGATAGACTAAGAGCGTCGGTGAGGGAGCAATCACGTTAACCCCGTCTACTCATTCGCTTGCCATTCTTGGCATCCCGACATATCTCTAGGTGATGGACAGCAAGAAGCCGATGCGGCACACCAGACCCAGCGTCTCCGCCAGCATTTTCGCCGCGGTCAGGAACCGTAACAAACGTCCGGCTGGCATTACCCGAGTCGTGCGCAACGATCTGCTGATTGCGTCCTACAATGTCCACAAATGTGTCGGGATCGATAAGAAATTCGACCCAGATCGTGTTGCGCACGTAATCGGCGAAATTGGGGCTGACGTTATCGCCATCCAGGAGGCCGACAAGCGCTTTGGCGAAAGGACGGGCCTGCTCGATCTTGCCCGTCTCCATCGCGAGAACAGCCTCGTTCCAGTTCCGGTAACTTCGCTTTACCCAAAAGGCCATGGCTGGCATGGCAATCTGCTGCTGTTCCGCGAGGGCGTCGTTCGCCGTGTTCAGCAGCTTGTGCTACCCGGCCTTGAGCCACGCGGTGCACTGGTAGTCGATATCGATCTGGAAGCAGGCCCACTTCGCATCATTGCCGCACATCTGGGCCTCCTTAGACACTCGCGACAACAACAATCGGAAGCAATTTTGAATGCCGTGAAGGCAGATCCATCGCGTCCAACTTTGCTATTGGGCGACTTGAACGAATGGCGCGTGGGCAAAGGTTCGTCATTGCACTTTCTTCGCCCGGTCTTCGACCCGGCAAAAAATGCGGTGCCAAGCTTTCCGTCGCGGTTCCCTGTCTTGGCCCTGGACCGGGTTCTTGGCCACCCCCACAGCCTTGTTACAACGATCGAGGTTCACGACACACCCTTGGCCCGTGTTGCATCCGATCATCTGCCAATCAAGGCCTATGTCGATCTGAAATCGGCGTTGTCAGTAACGGAAGAAATCAAAGATAGGGCGAGCCTAGCCAGATAATTCGTTCAACCAGGCGTACCCAGAACGATCTGGCGCGCAGGTTTTGAAGCAGAACCGGTTTCGCTGAGGCCATTGCGTTCTCCACAAGGGCTTCCACTTCGGACGCGAATGCTGCATCCATCACCTCGAGATCGACTTCGAAATTCAACCGTAACGACCGCGGATCAAGATTTGACGATCCGACATAGGCCCACTGCCCATCGACCACCAAGAGCTTGGAATGGTTGAAGTTTCCGCGGGCGCGCCAGATTCGGCAGTGACCCTTGAGGATCTGGTCGAACTGTGCCGTCATGGCGCGGTCCACCAGCTTGAGATTGTTGATTGAGGGCACGACGATGTCCACCTCGACCCCTCGACGCGCAGCCGTTACCAGCGCGCTGATCAATTCGCGGTCCGGCAGAAAATAGGGTGACATGATGCGAATGCGTGATTGCGCAACGGAAAATGCGCCCATCAGCATCCGGTGATTGGCTTCGACACTGCGATCTGGTCCCGACGGTACGGCGCGAATGAACACGGGGTCTCCCGGCTGCTTTTCCGGCGCGGCAAGGTGCCAGGGCTCACCCGTCAGCATCTCATGCGTCGTAAATCGCCAATCCTCTGAAGCAATGTGAAACAGATCCGTCACAATAGGCCCGGTCAATCGGAAATGCGTGTCCCGCGCATTGTCTTCGCCCACCACTTCCGCAGAAAAGCCAGCGCGGATATTCATACCGCCTGTAAAGGCTACACGCCCGTCGATAATCATAATTTTGCGGTGAGTGCGAAGGTTGGCATAGGGCAAGCGCAATCCCATGATGATATTGCCGTTGAAGACATCGACCTTGACGCCGTGTTTGGCGAGGTAGCCGACAATGCTTGGAATAGAATATCTCGCCCCGACCGCGTCGATGAGGATTCTCACTTCGACCCCGCGTCTGACGGCGGCAATCAGAGCGGTCGCTATGCGAAGGCCAAGCTTGTCTCGGTCGAAGATGTAGGTCTCAACCAGAATGCTGCGCTGAGCTTCATTAATCTCGGTCAGCATGGCGTGGTAGGCTTCATCGCCGCTTTGCAGGATATCGATGTCATTTGCAGTAGTGAGCCGACATCGACTGACGCGGTCTCCGAGCGTCTTCATGGCCGTAAAACGCTTTTCGAAATGTGCGAGAATCTGTTTGTCGGTAGCGTCGAAACGCATGAAGACGTCTTGGCCAATTTCATGCAGGAATTTGCGCTGCGATGAGATGGACGACCGTCTGATCCTGTTAATCCCCGCAACGGCATAGATGAGTGCACCGATGACCGGAGAAAGGATGATCACGCCGACCCAGCCGATGGCGGCGCGAACCTCTTCCTTAGTCATGGTCGCATGAACGGCGGCCGGGACGCCCAGAACGATCGACAGCACAAAGAAGATGTGTGGTAGGTGGGTATAGAGGTAATCAGCCATTGCGGCGTTTCATGTCAGGACGCTGAGTCCCGGCGGGAACGCCATTCGGCCAAGGATACCGGTTGATCCGGAATTCGAATCTCAAAACTTGTTCCCGCTCCATCGCCGCCCCTTAGCTCAATCGTTCCCCCATGAGCTCGGACAAGCTCATGCACAATAGCAAGACCAAGGCCGGTGCCCCCCGATCGCGCCGACCCTTTGAAAGCGGTGAAGAGATTCTCGCGCGCCTTGGGAGGCAGACCCGGCCCAGTATCGTCAATGCCGATGATAGAGGTTGTGCCGATCTGCCCGGCGGTGATTGTCAATCGCTTGACCACGGACGGATCACTTCGGGTGTCGCTGGCCATAGCTTGAACCGAGTTGCGGCACAGATTGGAAATGACACGGAAGAATTGGTCCGGATCGACATCGATTTCAAAGTCGGCCGGCACCAGGTTCTTGAATTCGATCTCGGATTTTGTGTCGAGGTTAAGCATCTCCTCGACGTCGCTGATGATCGTGCGCAACTTGACCCGCCGTCTCTGTGGCGGTGCTTCCTGTGTGCCGCCATAGGCGAGCACGGTCTGCGAATAATTGATCGCGCGATCGATGGTCCGCACCAGCTTGGGCACGAAACGCTGGATCGCCGGATCGCTGGTGTTTGCGAGGTGATCGGATATGAGCTGGGCCGAGGCCAGGATATTGCGCATGTCGTGGTTGATCTTGGAAACCGCCAAGCCTAGGTCGGCGAGATGTTTCTGTTCCGACAGCGTACGTTGCAACTGGTGCTGCATATCTGCGAGCTCCCGCTGGGCGATGCCGAGTTCGTCTTCGCGAGCTTCCGGCTTGATAATACGCTGCGGATCGTCAGGTGCCTGGGCAAAGGCCAGCATGTTGTCACTCATGCGCTGGATCGGTCGGATCAGCAAGCGGCTGATCGTCAGGAAAACCAGGCCAGCGGTAATGAGCGAAATAAACAACGAGATCAGTGCGACATTCCCGGCATAGCGCAACATCGCATTCCGCAGCGGGGCGTCGGAGGTAAGGAGTTCGATAATCTTGCCGGTATCTCCGACCGGACCATAAACGCGGATAATTCGATGCCCGCCGTTGATTAGAGTATCGAATGCATCGCGGATCATCGTAATCGGATCGGTGACAGTGATATCTATGTGCTTGTCCACTTTGGAAGGCATCTCCGATACCGCGAGAAGCCGGGAAGCTCCTTTTTCGCGCAGAACGATCGCTTTCGTTCCTGTCGCAAGAAGGACGTCATTCTGCACCGATTGCGGTACATTCTCACTATCGCTCGCAGCGAGCACGACGCTCGCCGCAGCAACGGTGTTGAGCCGGTCGGAAAGCCAGCGAACACGCATATCTGCAATAATAGGTACGAAAATCATCACTTCTGCGAGAAGGCCGAACAAGAGGGTGAGGCGTAGCAACTTGCCGGAAAGACGTTTCAGAACGGGCAAACGCCGACCGGCATGCAGAGGCACACTCGTGTTTTCTGGCTTTTGCTGAGTTGCCGTCATATACGCTCCATCGGCATTCGATGTAGGTCAAATGCTTGCCCAGCACAATAAATCAGTTGCGTGGATTTGCCTATTTTTGAATCGCGTCAATCAATTGACTTATCAGCATCGTGCCTCTATAAGCCGCGCACGTCCGGGCTGACCGCCCCCACGACGAATATCGACGGCATATTCGCATATGCTAACGGCGGTCCTGATATGCTCCTGTCAAGAACAGACCACAAGAAGGGCCGCACACCGCGGTATTTAACAAATGAAGCGTACTTATCAGCCATCCAAGCTTGTCCGCGCACGTCGCCATGGGTTCCGTGCCCGTATGGCAACGGCAGGCGGCCGCAAGGTTATTGCAGCGCGTCGCGCTCGCGGTCGCAAGCGGTTGTCGGCATAAGGCATTCCGCGCAGACTTGTGCGGTTGGCCAGAGTTGGCACTATAGAATGAATGAGCAAAAACCACTCCGCCTTCGCAAGAGAGCGGAGTTTTTGGCTGTCCGAAACGGAGAAAAGCGCCGCGGCGTCTACTTTCTTGTCGAAGTCAAAGAGCGAGAGGACCAGGTTGGACCCCCGCGCGTAGGTTTCACGGTCACCAAAAAGAACGGGAATGCTGTTATCCGCAATCGCATCAAGCGGCGTCTCAGAGAGGCGGTGCGCGTCAATGTTGCTGATGACATGCAAGCTGGAACCGACTATGTGATCGTTGCTCGCCGCGATGCGCTGAACGCGCCGTTCGCTGACTTGACGCGGGAACTCTCCAAACGGGTTTCCAGGAAAATATTGACCCGGCGTTCGACAAAGCCTTGACAGGTACCCGCGAACCCGACCCAAGGACTGACAATGGAAACCAACCGTAATTTCTTCATCACCATTGCCTTGTCCATTGTGATCCTGACGCTTTGGCAGGTGTTCTATATGAACCCCAAGATCGAAGCGCAGCGCGAACAGGCCCAGATCGAGGCTACGCGGCAAGGACAAACGCGTGTTGACGGACAGGCGAGCACGCCGGCCGGCACTGCCACCAACGGCAATGCAGCAAATAATCTCCCGTCTTCGTCCCCAGCTACTCCCACTGCAAATGTCCCAGGCCAGTCGCAAGATGCTGCGCAGGCCGGTAGTCTCACGCGCGCCGCCGCGCTCGGCCAGACACAGCGTATCAAGATCGACACACCCAGCCTTGGCGGCTCGATCAGCCTGACCGGAGCGCGGCTCGATGATTTGCAGCTGAAGCATTATCACGAGACTGTCGACGATAATTCGCCAAACATCGAGTTGCTAAGCCCTGCGCAGATGGCCGATGGCCAGTTTGTTGAGGTCGGGTTCGCGGGAAATGATCTGACCGGTACCGTCCCAGGCCCGACGACCGTTTGGACCCGCGAGGGCAACAACGATTTGACGGCGTCCACACCTGTTACGCTGTCCTATACCAATGAGAAGGGTCTGGTCTTCAAACGGACGATCAGTGTCGACGAGAACTACATGTTCACAGTCAAGGACGCTGTGACCAACACGACCTCAGCACCTGTTTCGCTGGCCTCTTACGGACGTGTGACGCGCTTTTCGAAGCCTCTGCATCCAAGCACCTACGTGCTGCATGAGGGCCCGATTGGCGTGGTCAACGACAAACTGATCGAATACAAGTTTGCCGCAATTGAAAAAGAGCGCGAAGTTGCGCCGGATCGTTCGACCACCGGCGGATGGGTTGGAATTACCGACAAGTACTGGGCCGCTGCGCTCGTTCCAGCACAGGCAACGCCGTTCAAGATTCGCTTTTCATATTTCGATGATGGACGCCCGCGCTATCAAAGCGACTATCTGTCTGATCCGACGACAATTCAGCCGGGTCAGTCTGCGTCGACCGACAATCTCATATTCGCAGGCGCGAAAGAGGTCGGCAGAATCAACGCCTACATGAACGATCTGCATATTCCACTCTTCAAGAATCTGATCGATTGGGGCTGGTTCTATTTTATTACCGAGCCGATGTTCTATCTTATCGACTGGCTTTACAAAGCTATTGGAAACTTCGGTGTGGCCATCCTGGTCGTGACCGTGATCTTGAAGGGTTTGTTCTTCCCGCTTGCCAACAAGTCTTATGCCTCTATGGCGAGGATGAAGCTGGTACAGCCGAAGATGACCGAAATCCGCGAGAAGTATGCGGATGACAAGGTCAAGCAGCAGCAAGCCATGATGGAATTGTACAAGACGGAGAAGATCAATCCGATTGCCGGCTGTTGGCCTGTCTTGATTCAGATTCCGGTTTTCTTTGCGCTCTACAAGGTCCTCTATGTCACCATAGAAATGCGTCACGCGCCGTTCTTTGGCTGGATCCAGGATCTGGCTGCTCCAGATCCGACATCTTTGTTCAATCTCTTCGGCCTTATCCCATGGGCAGTCCCTGCTTTCCTGATGATCGGCGTCTGGCCTTTGATCATGGGCGTCACGATGTTCCTGCAGATGCGCATGAACCCGACACCGCCGGATCCGACCCAGCAAATGATCTTTAACTGGATGCCGCTAATCTTCACGTTCATGTTGTCAAGCTTCCCCGCAGGGTTGGTTATCTACTGGGCGTGGAACAACACGCTTTCGATCACGCAACAGGCGATCATCATGAAGCGCCAGGGGGTCAAGGTCGAATTGTGGGACAATCTCACAGGGCTTTTCCGCAAGAAGCCGAAACCCGCCGAATAGCAACGAACCGCTAAACTATTCAGAAGGCCCCCGGCTTGATCGGGGGCTTTTCTTTTGCGCGGTTGACAAGCCTCCCATAAACATTGATTGCAAGCATGGCCGTCTGCGGCGAATGGATGGAAGAAATTGAGCGAAACGCAGCAAAACATCAACAGGCTCATCGAGAAGGGCAGAATGCTCTTCGCACAGGGCTGGATTTTTATCCGCGGCGTTCCTGCGATGAAATTCCTGCCGCCGGAGGGCCCGCTCGAAATCGCGTTCGCCGGGCGTTCCAACGTCGGCAAATCGTCTTTGATCAACGCGATTATCGGCCAGAAGGGGTTGGCCCGAACATCGAATACACCTGGACGGACACAGGAGCTCAACTATTTCGTTCCAGATGGCCATTCAGGCGAAGACGGCGATCTTCCTCCCCTCGCGGTCGTGGATATGCCGGGGTATGGATTCGCTGAAGCGCCCAAAGAACAGGTCGATGCCTGGACACGGCTGGTTTTCGATTATTTGCGCGGACGTACGACGCTCAAGCGTGTCTACCTCCTGATCGATGCCCGCCACGGCGTGAAGAAGAATGACGCCGAGGTATTGGACCTGCTCGATCGAGCCGCTGTATCTTACCAGATCGTCTTGACCAAGATCGACAAGATCAAACCCGCCGGCGTTCCGCGTTTGATCGAAGAGACATTACAGGCCATCAAAAAGCGCGCCGCGGCCTATCCGGAAATCCTGGCGACATCGTCTGAAAAGGGCGCAGGGCTCGATGAACTCCGGGCGGCAATTGCCCAGCTTCTCGAGGAACAGCGTAAATAAAAAAAGCCCCACGCGATCCGGCGGATCGGCGGGGCAAAAGCCTGGCGCACTCTGCGCAAATGAACCAGGCGTCTCTGACTACATTTTTGGCAGGAGAACCTTGTCGATCACATGGATGACGCCGTTCGATTGCTTGACATTTGCGATGGTAACGGTAGCCACCGTTCCATTTTCATCGGTCAGAGTAAGCTTCTTGCCCTTGTACTTGGCGGTCCAAACGCATCCACCGACCGTCTTTACTGGATGAGCGCCGTCGTCATCGTCGATCATCTTCATGATGGCCTTCGATGAAGCGTCGGCAGCAACGACGTGACAGGTGAGGATCTTCGCCAACTTGTCCTTATTTTCAGGCTTCAGCAGCGTCTCGACGGTGCCTTTCGGAAGCTCGGCAAATGCTTCATTTGTGGGGGCGAATACCGTAAAAGGTCCCTTACCCTCAAGTGTTTCGACAAGGCCGGCCGCTTTGACTGCAGCCACCAGTGTTGTGTGATCCTTGGAGTTCACGGCATTTTCAATGATATTCTTGTTCTCGTACATGGCCGCACCGCCGACCGTCGGGTTCTTGGCGTACGCAGTTCCGGCAACCAACATGGCCGAAAGTGCGATCAGGCCCAATGATTTCTTCAACATAATTCATCTCCATTGTTTGTTTCCCCTCAGGTGAGGACAGATGGAGATACGGGAGGTTGGAGGCTTAAGTTTCAGAAGGCGTTAAAATTAACGCTCTAAATTTTACGCACGATACCCGCAGCGACAATTGGGCCGGTAGGCGCACCGCCTGGTGCACCTCCGACGGGCTCTACAGTCAGCGCCAGTGTCGTGCCGTCACGCAGCTTGGCGAGTAGTGGCGACGATAGGTTGAATTCTGTCACTTGCGGCGAAACCATCAGGCCGAGGGAGACGGGCGCTTCATTGCCGGCGATCAGCCAAAGTTCAAGCGAGCGGTCCTTCGGCATGTCGCCGCTGACGACGGTTACTTTCAGTTTTTTGGTCTGGTCATCAAAAATCGCCAGCGTGTGGACGCTGCTGCCTTGTGTCTCCATCGATGCGACCAGTTGCTCGCTGATCCGGGCAGGGCGCTCGATCAAATCACGGCCAATTCCGATCACAGCAAAAGCAAGTGCGGCGAAGGCCAGGCCGCGCCAAAAGGCAATATTGTTCCAGAATGACGAGCTGGAGGCTACTTCGATGGCAAAGAGGCGTTGATCGATCCGGCTCTTCAGCTGTTGCGGAGCTTGCGCCGCATCGTATTCATCGTTGAGAGGGTCGAATTGAGTCTGCCAGCGTGCAACCAGTTCCGCAAACGGCTTGTCCGTTTCTATACGGCGCGCAACCTCCCGGCGCTCCTGTTCGGGGAGCACACCCAACACATATTCGGCGGCGATGAAATCATCGCCCTCCGGTATCATGTTGTCATCGGGTTCAGTCGGGCTCATCCCTCTAGGCATTCCTTCAGTTTTATCAGGCTGCGGCGCAGCCAGGTTCTCATTGTATTCAACGGCACATTATGGCGGCTGGCCAATGCCTCGTAACTGTCGCCATTCAGGTAGGCGCCACGGACGGCCGCTGCTCTGTCTGCCTCCAGCTGGCCGAGGCAATCATAGATCCGTTGCGCTTCCCCACTGGCGACGGCAGCCTGTTCGGGATTGGGTGACGGCTCGGACACCTCTGCAGCCTGATCCAATTCAACAGCTGCAGGCTTGCGGGACCGCAATACGTCGATGCAGTGATTGCGGGCGATCGCCACCAGCCATGAAATAGGACTGGTATCCGCGACGGCGAATCGGCCCGCCTTGTTCCAAATCTTGACGTAGATGTCCTGTAGCGCGTCTTCTGCTTCCGTTCGATTACCCAAGACACGCAGGCATACACCAAAAAGTTTCGCGCTTGTGGCGGCATACAGCACATCGAAGGCCGCGCGGTCCCGTAGCGAAACTCGCGAGATCAGCTCCGATATGCCTTCAGGCGTCATACAGATGGCGTTTCCAACTCTTATCGCTCAATTTAAATCTGCCGAGGGGTTGCGCTGTCAATGGCAGATGAAAAAAACGTCTGCCAATGGCCTAAATCATGTTTGCCCGAAACCGTCTTTAGCGTTAAGAACCCCCGTCCTTCCCAAGCTGGAGCTTGCGCATGTCCTCCACATCCGACGCCGACCACACTGCTGAAATCCAGGCAAGTCTGCTTTCCGCTGCTCTGCCCTATATGCAGCGTTATGAAAACAAGACTGTCGTCGTAAAATATGGTGGCCATGCCATGGGTGACGCGGCTCTCGGCAAGGCGTTTGCCCGCGACATAGCGCTTCTCAAGCAGTCCGGTATAAATCCCATCGTTGTCCACGGCGGCGGACCGCAGATCGCATCCATGCTGGCACGCATGGGCATCGAGTCCAAGTTCGAGGGGGGACTGCGCGTAACCGACGCGAAGACGCTCGAAATCGTCGAAATGGTGCTCGCTGGCTCGATCAACAAGGAAATCGTTGCTTTGATCAATGCCGAGGGCGAATGGGCAATCGGCCTGTGCGGCAAGGATGGCAATATGGTCTTTGCCGAAAAGGCGAAAAAGACCATCATCGATCCCGATTCCAACATCGAGAAGATCGTCGACCTCGGATTTGTCGGCGAGCCGGTAGAAGTCGACCGCACGCTGCTCGACCTTCTCGCTCGTTCCGAGATGATACCCGTCATTGCGCCTGTAGCGCCCGGGCGTGATGGCCACACTTACAATATCAATGCGGATACGTTTGCTGGCGCTATCGCCGGCGCACTTGCCGCCTCTCGCCTTTTGTTTCTGACGGACGTTCCCGGTGTTCTCGACAAGGACAAGCAGCTTATCAAGGAACTTTCCGTCGCGCAGGCACGTGCTCTGATCAAGGACGGCACCATATCCGGCGGTATGATCCCGAAGGTCGAAACCTGTATCGATGCGATCAATCGCGGTGTTGAGGGCGTGGTCATCCTTAATGGCAAGACTCCTCATTCGGTTCTGCTCGAACTTTTCACAGAACGCGGTGCGGGAACGCTACTCGTTCCCTAGGTTCCTGGCCCTGATCACTTCTTGAGATGATCGAGCGGGATTTTCCCGGGCCCTTTGATATTCTGCAGCACCAGTTGGGTATGCACATCTCGGACGCCCTTCAATCGCATCAGCCGGTGCATGACGAAAGCGTTGAGATCGTCCACGGTGGGCACCATGACGTGCAGGAGAAAATCATGTTCTCCGGTCATGGTCCAGCAAGACGAAACCTCGTCCATGCGCTGAATTTCCGCGATAAAGCGCTCGGGAGAATCGTCGCTATGGGTGTTGAGACGCACCTGTATGAAGACTTCCACCATCAGTCCGATGGATCGTCTGTCGATGGTGGCTGCAAAGCCTTTGATAACCCCGCTTTCCTGCAACTGCTCGAACCGTCGGGCGCAGGGCGTGGCGGACAGGCCGATCAATTGGGCGAGGTCGGTTATCGCAACGCGCCCATTGCTTTGCAGAATCTGCAGCATCTTGATTTCGAAGTCGCTGAATTGAGGTGAAGTCACTCAAAATTCTCCCTATGATTTGTTAATTAACTCATAATGATGCTTAACGCAGCTGATTAAGTCAAATCCTCTCATTTCCCCATCGTATCCTCCTGGAAACCAATCAAGGAGGAAACGATGACTATCAGCGTTGAGGCTTATGCGCGGGAGTGTGCCGAACAGGGACTTCGCGGTAACTACGCGGTCTGCCAGGCGGATTTCACCGTTGAACAGAAATATGACTATTCCGATGAAGACCAAGAGGTCTGGCGCGCCCTGTGCGATCGCCAGACGAAATTGACGGAGAAGTTGGCGCACCACAGCTATCTCGACGGCGTGGATGCCCTAGGACTTCTCGACCGAATACCGGATTTCCACGAGGTAAGTGAGCGGCTCCATAAACTGACCGGTTGGGAAATCGTCGCCGTTCCGGGCCTTATCCCGAATGAGCCGTTTTTCGACCATCTTGCCAACCGGCGCTTTCCGGTGACGAACTGGCTGCGCAGTAAGAAGGAACTCGACTATATCGTTGAGCCGGACATGTTTCATGATTTCTTCGGTCACGTTCCTATTCTCAGCCAACCGGTATTTGCGGATTTCATGCAGCTCTACGGCGTAAAGGGTGGAGCAGCATCACGCATGGGCGGGGAACAACTGGCAGGCCGGCTTTACTGGTACACTGCCGAGTTTGGTCTTATGCGTGAGGGGCGCGCATCACTCAAAGCGTTTGGTGCCGGTCTTATGTCGTCGTTCAGTGAACTGCAATTCGCTGTAACGAGCCCGGACGCCCATCACGTACCATTCGATCTGGAAACGGTGATGCATACGGCATATGAAATCGACAAGTTCCAACGGGCATATTTCGTGTTGCCATCCTTCGCCGCGCTGAGAGATGCGTTTGAGAAAGCCGACATGGAAAAACTGGTTGCGCGCTGGAAAGATGTTGATCCATTGGATCCGGCGATGGTCTAAGACGGCCAAAAACAAGCCGCTAAAGATGGTCATCTCAGGCCGCATTCTTCATGTTGGACTCGATGATCACGCAATTGCGGCCATTGCGTTTAGCCTCGTACAACCTGCGATCGGCGACCTGAAAATGATCGGCGATCGCTCCACTTGCCAGCCCAACAATACCCCCAATACTGACGCTCAGCGAGACGCGTTCGTTTTCCGGAGTACGGAACTCAATGCGGTTCACTGCCACCCGAATGTTTTCGGCAATCGATTTTACGTTGTCCTCATCATCCATTGCGAGAAAGACAGCGAACTCCTCGCCTCCGATGCGTCCGATACTGTCCTCTTTTCCAAGACAGCCAGCGATACTCTGTGCGATTGCCATCAACGCGCCATCGCCATTGTAATGGCCATGAACATCATTGATTTTTTTGAAATGATCCGCGTCTATGATCAGGAGAGAACTCGCCTTTCGCGTACGGACATCTTCGATATGGTTGAAGAACGCTTCGCGATTGAGGAGGCCCGTCATACTATCGCGTGATGACTTCTCCAACAGTTTCGCATTGGTTGCCTCAAGTTCCCGCATGACGTGATTGAGTCTTTCGAGGGTCAGCCGGAGTTTTTCCGACTGGCGAAAGACGATGAAGGAAACGGCTGGCGAAATCACCAGCGGGCAAATGGTCGCGATCATATAGCCCCTTGCGTCATGCATGTCGTTGGCCGTCATGATGGCTCCGGTAATCAGCAGGGAGCACATAACGGAAACGACCACAACCATTGCACATTTAAGGAGAATTCTGGACATCGGACCTCGGAGACAGCTCTTAACCAATACGAGGAACAAATGAAGCGGTTGTTAGCGAAAAATTTAAAAACGGTCGTAGTTCAGACTCTTTTCGTCTATTGATTCGGGAGCGAAACAGAATTTTCTGCATTTGCTTTTGCCTATCAGAAAACGGCGGAACCTTAATCGCGTATGACAAATCAACCAGAATCCTTGAACTTTGCCCATGTGACCGATTGGGTCTTTGATCTCGACAATACCCTGTATCCACATCATTCAAATCTGTTTTCCCAGATCGATGTGAAAATGACGGACTATGTTGCTGATCTTCTGAAGCTGTCCCGGACCGATGCGCGGCAGATGCAGAAGCAATTTTACAAGGATTACGGCACGACGCTCAAAGGATTGATGGACCGTTACGAGATCGATCCGGACGACTTTCTACAGAAAGTCCACGACATCGATTATTCCTGGCTGGTGCCGGACCCTTCATTGGCCACCGCCATCCGGCAACTGCCCGGCCGCAAGTTCATTTTCACCAACGGCAATCGCGGACACGCCGAGCGCGCTGCGCGTCAGCTTGGCGTTCTTGATGAGTTCGATGACATCTTCGATATTGTGGCGGCGGAATTGCTGCCGAAGCCTGCTCGAGAGACTTATGACCGCTTTTTAGCGCTGCACAAGATCGACGCGGCAAGCAGCGTGATGTTCGAAGATCTGGCGCGCAACCTTGTCGTGCCGAAAGCCTTGGGGATGACGACGGTTCTGATCGTTCCAAACAATTTCGAACCGACATTCTCGGAAATCTGGGAGCGCGATCCAGGTCATACCGATCACGTCGACTACGTTACGGACAACCTGGCCTCGTTCCTCAGCGCTATCCTGCCCGGTCAGACGGCGCTGAATGTGCCTGCTTGAAGCGGGTTACCTCCGTTGAAGCGATAATTGATGATGCGGCACATCGTGTGCTTGAACGATTGCCACAGTCCGGTTTTTGTGGCGCTCTTGTCGAGTTTATCGTTTTCGGGATCAAACAGGCTTGGGCCTGTCTCTTCGGTGGTGCGCTGCTTGCCGCAATCATGCTGACACGGTTTTTCTGGCCCGACGGCAGCTGGCTAGCGCGCTACGACTTTCTCTTTTTTGTAGCCCTCACGATTCAACTATGCATGTTGGTATTCAGGCTGGAGACCTGGGAAGAGGCCAAGGTCATTTTCATTTTCCATGTGGTCGGAACAATCATGGAGATATTCAAGACCCATGTGGGCTCATGGATTTATCCGGAAGCCAATATTTTCCGAATCGGCGGGGTGCCGCTGTTTTCAGGTTTCATGTATGCAGCCGTCGGTTCATACATGGCGCGTATCAATCGGATATTCGATATCAGGCTTGAACGCTACCCGTCATTCTCGCTGACTTTTCTGCTCGCCATTGCCATTTATGCGAACTTCTTTGCGCATCATTTCATACCGGACATCCGGCTTGTCCTTTTTGCTGCGACAATCGCCCTGTTCTGGCGCACCACGATGCATTATCGCGTCTTCCGCTTTCGCCACAAAATGCCCTTGCTCATAGCTTTCTTTTTTGTTGCGTTGTTCATCTGGGCTGCCGAAAACATCGGTACCTGGTCAAGAGCGTGGATTTATCCGGCGCAGGCACATGGATGGGCGCCGGTGTCTTTTGCAAAGCTGGGATCCTGGTACCTGCTGATGATAATTTCCGTCGTACTGGTAACCTGGGTTTCTCCGCCACGTGACAATGACGAGAATCAGGAAAGTTCGTAGAAGGTCTTGATCACGTCCCAAGCCTCTTCGGCAGTATCGACGAATGTAATCAGCTCGCGATCGGACGGCGAAATGACGCCCTGCTCCGCCAGGAAATCGAAGTTGATAGCCTTTTCCCAAAATGGCTTGCCAAACAGGAGAAAAGGAATGCGCTCCATACGTCCGGTCTGAATGAGGGTAAGGGCTTCGAAAGTCTCGTCCATCGTCCCGAAGCCACCGGGAAAGATCGCCATAGCCTTGGCACGCATGAGGAAATGCATCTTGCGGATGGCAAAATAGTGGAAGTTGAAGCAAAGCTCCGGCGTCACATAGGCGTTAGGAGCCTGTTCGTGTGGCAGCACGATATTGAGGCCGATCGTTGGCGCACCGACGTCCGCTGCGCCACGATTGCCGGCCTCCATCACCCCGGGACCGCCTCCGGTAACGACAACGAATTCGCGATTGTAGGTCGTTGAGGAATAGGTCGAGCAAAGCTGCGCGAACTTGCGCGCCTCGGCGTAGTAGTGGGAATTGGCTTCGAGGTTCTTCTTCTGGATTTCGTTTTTTGCAGCCCAGGCAGCACCGCCCGGTTCCGGAATACGTGCGCCGCCGAAAAGCACGACGGTTGACCGAATACCGCGCTCGGCCAGCGCCATCTCCGGTTTAAGTAGCTCGAGTTGTAGCCGCACTGCACGAAGTTCACGCTTCGTCATGAAATCTGGATCGGCAAAGGCCAGCCGATAGGTAGGTGATTGGGTTTGCGGCGTTTCCGGTGCGCTCTCTACGCGGCGCACGGCTTCGGAAGAATGCGAGAATGGCGTCCAGCTGTGTTTTTCATCAGTGTTCAATTGTTTTTCTCCTTCTGCGGACACTTATGGCGCTTAGAGACATAAAAATCGATTCGTCATCCAACAATGTGGCGCAGCGAATTGACGCTCTCGCAGACTTAACATAGTAGCCCTTGTCATTAGCCATAGCCCGCCCGTTTAATGGAGTGATCTGAAAATGTCCAAGCCCGATCTGACCGGTCTCGAAAAGACGATCGACAAGGCCTTCGAAGAACGCGATGCAATCAGCACCGAAACGCGTGGCGAAATACGGGAAGCAGTCGAGACCTCTCTTTTGCTGCTCGATAGTGGAGAAGTTCGTGTTGCGGAGAAGCAGTCGAACGGCGACTGGAAAGTCAATCAATGGCTGAAAAGGGCGGTCCTGCTTTCTTTCCGGCTTAACCCGATGGGCATTATCGAGGGCGGTCCAGGTGGTGCGACCTGGTGGGACAAGGTGCCGTCGAAGTTTGACGGCTGGGGCGCCACCGAATTTGCCAAATCAGGTATTCGCACCGTTCCCGGGTCGATTGTCCGCCGCTCCGCCTATATCGCTCCGGGCGTGATCCTGATGCCGTCCTTCGTCAATCTCGGCGCTTACGTCGATGAGGGGACCATGGTCGACACCTGGGCGGGCGTTGGTTCCTGCGCACAGATCGGCAAGCACGTGCACCTGTCAGGTGGCGTCGGCATTGGCGGTGTTCTCGAACCCATGCAGGCAGGACCTACGATCATTGAAGACAATTGCTTTATCGGAGCACGTTCCGAGGTGGTCGAGGGCTGCATCGTTCGTGAAGGTTCAGTTCTTGGTATGGGCGTATTTATCGGCAAATCGACCAAGATTGTCGATCGCGCTACCGGTGAGATTTTCTATGGCGAAGTCCCTCCCTACTCGGTGGTCGTAGCCGGTTCAATGCCCGGCAAGAACGTCCCGGGCGAGAACTGGGGTCCCAGCCTTTATTGCGCCGTGATCGTCAAGCGCGTCGATGAAAAGACGCGTTCGAAGACCTCCATCAACGAGCTGCTGCGTGATTGATCCAAATCGGGAGAGGGGCTATTAGAGCCCGCTCTTCTGAATGGTCACCCGCGAATGTCTTCGACGGAATGACTTTGCAATGGTTTTCCCTCAGCCTGTTTCACACAGGCAGAGACCTTGCGGGTGAGCGGGACTGCGATGTTTTTCTCGCGGGCCAACCGGACGATCACCCCCTGCAGATAGTCGATCTCGGTGGCGCGGCCTCGCGACAGATCTTCCCACATGGATGAGCGCGCGTGCGGGTTGATCGCGAGCATTCGCGCCGCGACGATGCGAAACAGAAAATTCGGCAATCGGAGTATCCAGGGAAGCACTGAGGGTGATGCCCCTTGCACTTTTGCCGGCGTGATACCGTGCGCTCTCACAACTTTGAGACCTTCGCTCATCTGGTCCGCTATCAGAAGCCGCCAATTTCGGTCGGCCAACTGTTCAACGAGAGGCAGGTTTGAAAGGGCATTGAGAGCATTGTTGAGATTTATCAGCAGTTTGCCCCAAAGAATACCTTGCATATCCGGGTGGGCTTGGACGGAGAGCCCTGGATCGGAAAGAACCTCTGCCAAGCCACCCAGGGTATCGTCGATGAGAATGGTCCCTGGCATTGTCCGCCTCACATTAAGCGGGCTGACGCTGGGTTCAGACTGAACGATATTGAACGGAACCATTCCGGAGATAACAGTCGCTTCCGGCGGCAGATGTTGGCGGAGAGTTTCAGCGTTTCCGACGCCATTTTGCAGGCTGACCACAATAATATCGGATGGCGCACTTTCCCTTATCGACTTGGCCATCTCTTCGGTAGCGCCGCTCTTGACGGTGACGAGAATAATGTCGGCTTGCCGGAAGGCGATCTCAGAATCACTAGTCAGGGAAAATTGCCCGGGCTCTACCAGTTTTTCCGATCCATCCGGGTCGATGATTCTCAGGCCTTCCTGCTGGAGTCTTTCAATCATCCGAGGCCGAACCAACAAGGTCACTGCCTTGCCTGCCACAGCGAGACGCCCGCCCACGTAGCATCCGATCGACCCGGCGCCGGCTATGACGATCCGGCTATCAATTCCGATCATGGTGCTGGTCCTTGGTTGAGTCGCTGGTGTTATTAAATCAGACGGAGGAACCCCCATCCAGTGCGTGACAGGATCGTGCTTTTCCATTATCGCTTTGACCATGAAATCCTCAATCGACCCCGTCCAGAACCTTGCTGAACTCATTACATGTCCGTCGATAACGCCTGCGGAAGAGGGGGCATTGACGGTGCTTGAAGCCATGTTGACACCGTTGGGTTTTTCCGTGGAACGACCAACTTTCCGTGAGGACGATACACCGGACGTCGAAAATCTATATGCGCGGCGCTCCGGCAACGGACCTCACCTGATGTTCGCGGGCCACACGGATGTCGTACCCGTTGGCGACGAAGCAGCCTGGACTTACCCGCCATTCTCGGCATCGATCCACAATGACGAAATGTATGGACGCGGCGCCGTCGATATGAAGGGTGGCATTGCCTGTTTTGTCGCTGCTGTAGGGCGCCATCTGGAGAAGCGCGGGGGACTCAACGGTTCGATATCCTTTGTGATTACCGGCGATGAAGAGGGACCCTCCATCAACGGGACAAGGAAGCTGTTGGAGTGGGCCAAGGCGAAAGGCGAGAGCTGGGATGCTGCAGTTGTTGGCGAACCGACCAATCCCGAAAAACTGGGCGACATGATGAAAATCGGGCGTCGTGGCTCGTTGTCGGGCACGATCGTCGTTAGTGGCGTGCAAGGCCACGTTGCCTATCCGCATCTGGCGGACAACCCCATCCGAGGGCTGGTGACACTGGTTGAAAGCCTGCTTTATCCAGCTTTCGACACTGGAACGAAAGACTTCCAGGCCACCAATCTCGAAATCACAACGATTGACGTCGGCAATCCTGCGGTAAATGTGATCCCGGCAAAGGCCACCGCAACGTTCAATATTCGTTTCAACGACACCTGGACCGATGAGACGCTGATGGCCGAGATCCACAACCGTCTCGATAAGGCTTCTGGCCGTCGCAAGCTGCGCCCCAACAAAAAGGCGCCAGTGAACTACGAGCTGACCTGGCGTGACCGTGTAAGTCATGTTTTTCTGACACACGATGAAAAGCTGATCGGAACCTTGACCTCGGCGGTCGAAGCGACAACAGGAAAACGCCCGCAACTGTCAACTTCCGGAGGCACCTCGGATGCTCGTTTCATCAAGGATTATTGCCCCGTCGTCGAATTCGGACTTGTCGGCAAGACTATGCATATGGTTGACGAACGGGTGGCGATTGCCGATCTTGAAACACTGACGCAAATCTACGAACGGTTCATCGCGGATTTTTTTGCATGACTACAAGTGAAATGCCGGATTTTGACGAGATTCAGCAATATCTGTGGGGCGCGTGGCGGATGATGAATGGTCATGCCGACGGGCTTGACCAACTCGATTTCTCCGAAGATGGCTTCTGGCAGTCATTCCATGCGATTACGATTTCCTTGCCGCCGCTCATCCTCGGCTGGATTATCTTCGCTAACGACATGATATCACTGCAGCCGGAAACGGGTAACCGCTTTTCCATCATGGGCCGGGTGGCGTTCGTCGATCTTGCATCGTGGGTGGTACCGCTGGTGGTTCTCGCCCTCAGTGCCAAGCGGCTTGGTCTTAACAAGCGTTTCAGTCCCTATGTCGTAGCAAGCAATTGGGGGACCGCGATCGGAGCCTGGCTCATGGTCCCAGCGACGCTGGCACGGCTACTGCTGCCCGGTTGGCCCGCTTTGGCCACAGGTTTTGGCCTTGTCCTCTATGGAGGCGTAATGTACCTGACCTACCGTTTGACGCATGTCGCGCTGAAGAAATCCCATGCCTATACGGCCACGTTTTTCGTGGTCATGATTGTCGGCTCGCTGTTCCTGATGATCCTGCTTCAGAACGTGTTGGGGATTTCTCTGCCCGAACCGGTAATGATGGGATAGTCGACGCCGACAAGATAAAGACCGTACGGCGGTGCAACTGGCCCGCAGGCTTGGCGATCGCGGGCGACAAGCGCAGCGGTGACATCATCTGCATTCCATCTCCCGCATCCGACCTCATTGAGTGTTCCGACGAAAGAGCGGATCTGGTTGTGCAGGAATGATCGCGCGGATGCCCTGATCTCGACGATTTCACCGCTGCGCTTCACACTCAAATGCTCAAGTGTCTTCACCGGGCTCTTTGATTGGCATTGGGTTGCGCGAAACGTGGTGAAATCATGCGTGCCGATGAGCCGTTGTGCGGCGTCATGCATGGCCATTTCGTCAAGCGGTTTCTTTACCCACCACGCGCGATGCGCCTCAAGCGGAGCGGGTGGCCTGCGATTGACGATGCGGTAAAGATAATGCCGGCCCGTCGCTGAAAACCGCGCATCGAAATTGTGCCCGACGAGTTCGACATTGATGATGCCGACGGTTTCCCCTGCGATGACGAGATGGGCGTTCAACGCTTCGCGCACCTTGGAACTGGCCCAGTCTTTCGTCAGATCAACATGCGCGATCTGTGCGGTTGCATGCACACCGGAGTCCGTACGCCCAGCGGCACCAAGTGCAACCGTTTCGCCGCAGAATTTGAAGATCGCCTGTTCGATGGCAGCCTGAGCCGTATGACCGTTCTCCTGCCGCTGCCAGCCGGCATACGGCGTGCCGTCATATTCAATGGTGAGCTTGTAACGAGGCACTTAGGGTCAGGACCTATTAATGTGATCGAAATGGCGCCTGAAACGGCAAGAAGATGCGAGGAGAAGCGTGATGGGTGGGGTCTTTCGCCCGGCCGAACGGTTCGACACTGCAGCTTGTAGCCGTTTCGGCGTCCGAAGGATATGGTCCATCTTTCCGGCAACATCGTCGCAAAGGACTTGAAAATGGATAAGCATTTCCATCGCCTTTGCTCCTTGTATCCGAAAAGATGGCCTCATACCATTTCCATCAGATTAACAGGTCCTGACCCTAGGTCTTGCCGTTCATGGCAGGCGCGTTCCCTGTGCGATCTTGGCGCCTCGTTGGAACTCGAGGCCATCCATGACTTTGCCGCCCGCACGCTGCAAAGAGCGAAGGCGAATAGCGCCTTCGCCGCAAGCAATCCGCAGATCGTCGCCAAGGACCGTTCCAGGATCACCTACCCCGGTTGCCAGGATCGAACGCAGCAGTTTTACCCGTTCGAGTTCCTCGCCGATTTCCATCTCGCACCATGCACCCGGAAACGGTGCAAGGCCTCGGATGCGGTTATGGACATCAATGGCAGCTTGCGTCCAGTCGATGCGCGTTTCCGCCTTGGTGATCTTGGAGGCATAGGTGACGCCGTCTTCGGACTGCGGCGTGAGCGTAAGACTGTCGCGCTCCAGTGCCGCCATGGCGCGGACCATCAGATCGGCGCCAGCCATGCTAAGCTGGTCGTGCAATTCGCCGGCAGTCATATCAGCCGTGATCTTCACCTTTTCCGCCATGGCGACAGGGCCAGTGTCGAGGCCCTCGTCCATTTTCATGATCATGATCCCGGTCTCATCATCACCAGCCATGATTGCGCGTTGAATGGGCGCCGCTCCGCGCCAACGCGGCAGCAGCGAAGCGTGTCCATTGTAGCAACCAAGCCGCGTGCCCTCGAGAATTGCGGCAGGCAGGATAAGCCCGTACGCGACGACCACAGCAACATCGGCCTCAAGGTCCCGAAACGCCTGCTGCTCTTCCTCGGACCTCAAGCTTTTTGGAGTCCGTACTTCGATGCCGAACTGTTCGGCATTTCGCTGCACCGGCGAGGGCGTCAGCTCCAGCCCACGCCGTCCTGCAGGGCGCGGCGGCTGACTGTACACCGCGACGATCTCGTGACCCTGGCCGATCAGGGCGTTGAGGATGGGCACAGAAAACTCCGGTGTTCCCATGAAGACAATTCGCAGGCTCATCGGCTCACACCGCCAACCGGCTCGGCGGGCGGTCTTTGGCAAGTTTCTTGAATTTCTTCACGACCATCTCACGCTTCAATCGCGAAATATGGTCGATGAACAGAACACCGTTCAGATGGTCGATCTCGTGCTGCAGGCAAGTGGCGAGGAGCCCTTCCGCGGCAACCTCTTGCTGCTTGCCGTCGATATCGACGTAAGAAACGCGCACCTCGGCCGGCCGCTCGACTTCTGCGTAGTAGTCCGGAATGGAAAGGCACCCTTCCTCATAGACATTACGCTCTTCACTCGAAGACAATATTTGAGGGTTAATGAATATCTGAGGTGCCTTGGGCTCGTCTTCCTTGGCAAGGTCGATAACCAGCATACGCAGCGGCTCACCGACTTGAATGGCCGCGAGCCCAATACCGGGCGCGTCATACATGGTGTCGAGCATATCGGTCGAAAACTTGCGCAAATCGGCGTCGAAACGCTCCACAGGCTTTGACACCTGGCGCAGCAATGGATCGGGAAGAATGACAAGTGGTTTTATAGACATGAGCATCACCTAATATCTCGGCTTTCAACCGTCAATCCGGCGTGAAAGTCGTTTATAAAAATGTTCTCGTTTTGATCTCACATTTGCCATCCGAATCGGTTAGTCTGCACATCATGGAAACGTCAATTTCTCTGGATCAGACTTTGTTTCAACTTGGCTCGAGCTCTGTATCGCTTGGTACCGCCTTGCTGATAGCGGGTGTCGCTACGGCGCTTATAGTATTCTTCGCTGTCATTGCAGTGCTGCGCTCGACCCGGATGCGGATGGTCGCCGAGATCCAGGCAGAAGACCGGGCTCGGGATGCGGAAGCTCGCATGGGCGAAATTCTGAAAAGCCAGTCGGAGATGCAAGGCCGCATGCAGACAATGGCTGAGCTGTTCGGGTCAAGGCAGGCCGAACTCAATCAATCGATCCGCGAACGGCTCGATGGCATGACGAGCCGAATCGGCCAGACAATGACGGAACAGACGCAGTCCACACACGAAAATCTGACGAAATTGCAGGAACGGCTGGCAGTCATCGATACTGCGCAGAACAACATCCAGGCGCTCGCCGGTCAAGTGGTGCAGCTGCAGGCGATCCTCGCCAACAAGCAGACGCGCGGCGCCTTTGGCCAGGCACGGATGGAAGCGATCATTGCTGATGGCCTGCCCCAAGGCGCATATGAGTTCCAGGCAACGCTCTCCAACGGCAGCAGGCCGGATTGCGTGGTGCGCATGCCGAATGGCGCGCCCAATCTCGTTATCGACGCAAAGTTTCCACTGGAAGCATGGAATGCCATCCGCGAATCGGAAACACCAGATACCAAGAAGATTGCAGTCGCTCAGTTCCGCCGGGACGTCGAGATTCACATTCGGGACGTGGCGGAGAAATATCTGATCAACGGCGAGACCCAGGATACGGCGTTTCTCTTTGTGCCGTCCGAATCGATTTTTGCGGAAATTCATGAGAATTTTGAGGCCGTAATCCAAAAGGCGCATCGTTCGCGCATTGTGATTGTCTCGCCGTCGCTGTTGATGCTGTCTATTCAGGTGATCCAGGCCGTTCTCAAGGACGTCCGTATGCGCGAGCAGGCCCATCTCATTCAGGGCGAAGTCATTAGGCTGATGGAGGACGTGGTGCGGCTTGATGACCGGGTGCGCCGCTTGCAGACGCATTTCGGTCAGGCCAACAAGGATATCGACGACATTTTGGTCTCTTCCAGCAAGGTAACCAAGCGCGGTCAAAAAATTGAAGCTCTGGAGTTTGCCGAAGCGCCCGTTGGCGACCCTCTTAAAGATGCCGAAACGACGCGTTCCGCTGCCTCGGCAACAGGTCAATTGCGCTTGCGGGTGGTTGACGGCGACGACTGAGACCTAAGCCGCCTCGATCTTCTGACGCCGTGCTTTCCAGGTACCGGTCGTCTGGGGTTTGACGAATAGCGTGACAATATCCGGATTGGCCTTTTTCATGGCGGCTTCGAGCCGTTCCACGCAGGCTTCGATTTCGGGTGCCTGGACGCGATCCTCAAACTCGACGCTGAGGCCGGCCACGATTTGTTTGGGGCCCATGTGCACAGTCAAAACACCATTGGCCCTCTGAACGTCCGGATCGCCGTTGGCGATGTCGAGTATTTGCTGTTCGACTTCGGGCAACGCCGATTCGCCCATAAGGAGGCCTTTGCTTTCGCGCGCCAGGAAAATAGCTGTCGCGGCCAGGACAAACGAAATGCCAATCGATGCAACGCCATCGAGTTCCGGTATAGCGAAGATTTGTGCAGTGGAGATGCCGATGAAGGCTATGACTAGCCCCAGCAATGCCGCTGTATCCTCAAACAGTACGGTGAAAACGCTCGGATCCTTGCTCTGCTGTACGGCTCGGACATAGCCAAGGTCGCCTTTCGCCGCGCGAAATTCCTTCAGGGCGACTGACCACGATGCTCCCTCGAAAACCGTTGCAAAGCCCAGCACAACGTAGTTCACAATCGGATTGGCGACAGGTTCAGGGTCCAGGATATGAATGATCCCTTCGTAAAAAGACACGCCGGCACCGACCGCAAAGACGAGCAGGGCCACGATAAAACTCCAGAAATAAAGTTCGCGTCCATGGCCCAGCGGATGCGTCTTGTCTGCGGGCCTAGCAGCGCGGCGAAGTCCATAGAGCAACAGCCCGCCATTGCCGGTGTCCACCAGCGAATGCACACCTTCAGAAAGCATTGCCGAACTACCGGTGAAAAAAGCTGCGATAAACTTGGTTGCAGCAATGAGCAGATTGCCAAGGATCGCAGCGTAGATCACTTTCTTCGATCCAGCGTGCGTCGTTGCTGATTGTGATGACATCGCGATTCCCCTGACCTTGCGAAACGCCAAATGGTTTGATTGGTTCCGGATCCGATCATGACGACGTGTCTTAGTAAGTTGCGGCAGAGAATGGTCGGAATGGCGCTAGCTCTTCGACCATTCATGCGATAACCCTGCCTCAAAATAGTGCAGGGCATCATGAGTGAATCCACAGCTGAAAATGCTATCTTCCTCGGGTTGGATACCGGCGGTACCTATACCGACGCCGTGCTTTGGTCCGAGCAACGCGGCGTCATTGCCAAAGCCAAGTCTTTAACAACCCGGCATGATTTGAGCGTGGGCATTTCCGGCGCCGTAAAGCGCATCATGGCTGAGACATCGGTCGCTCCCGCCGATATACGGCTTGTTTCCATGTCGACAACGCTGGCCACCAATGCCCTTGTAGAGGGGCAAGGCGGCCGTATTGCCCTCGTCATGGTTGGATTCTCCAAAGTTGATCTGGACAAGGCCGATCTTGGCACGGCCCTCGGATCGGATCCCGTCATCTTCATCCCCGGTGGACATGACGTCTATGGCCGGGCACAGCCATTCGATACTAGTGCCTTGAGTGAAGCCCTGCCACAATTGATGCGGGAGGTAACCGGTTTTGCCGTTTGCGCTTATTTTGCCGTGCGCAACTCTGAACATGAAGTCGCAGTTCGAGATCTCGTGCGAAGAGAAACCGGTTTGCCAGTTACCTGCAGCCATGAACTTTCGGCCAAATTGAACGGCCCCCGGCGTGCTTTGACCACTGTTCTCAATGCCCGGCTCATCGCCATGATTGATCGGCTAGTGGCGGCGACGGAAGGTTTTCTCGATGGGAGCGGCATCCACGCCCCGCTCATGGTCGTGCGCGGCGACGGCGCTCTTGTCTCTGCCACCTTCGCCCGGCATCGGCCAATTGAGACCATTCTTTCAGGACCAGCAGCCAGTCTTGTCGGTGCACGGTACATGACGGGCCTCGATAATGCGATCGTCTCCGACATTGGCGGCACGACGACCGACGTCGCGGTTCTCGACAAGGGTCGGCCACGGCTCGACCCCAACGGCGCCACCGTTGGTGGCTTCCGTACGATGGTTGAGGCGGTCGCCATGCATACTTTTGGTCTTGGGGGAGATTCGGAAGTATCCCTTGATGATAATGCCATGGTTCCAGGCATCAAGCTTGGCCCGAGACGGCTCGTGCCCTTGTCGCTGCTTGCCGCCAATCATGGCTCATTTGTCATCGACCATTTGATGCGCCAAGCAAAGGCAGCCACTGCCGGCCGGTTGGATGGGCGTTTTGCGCTTCTTACCGGTGTTCCGGTGCAAATGGCATCCGGTTTGAGCAAAAATGAAGCCGAACTATATGGACGCATCACATCCGAACCGCAGCCGCTGGACAGGCTTTTGAATTCCATATCACAGGCAACCACTGTCAACCGTCTTGTGGCGCGGGGTTTAGTTCATCTGTCGGGTTTCACGCCGTCAGATGCTTGCCACGTTCTTGGGCTGCAGAATAATTGGAATGCAGAGGCCGCACGCTACGGCGCCATACTCTATGCACGGCGTAAGGATGGCGCCGGGCGTCCACTGTGCGATACGCCCGAGGAAGTCTCCCACCGTACCTATTATGCCTTGATCCGGCGCTCGTCCGAAGTGGTCCTCGAGACGGTTTTCGCCGAGGATGGACTTGAAGGACCGGAAACAGTGGCGAGCCCATTGGTTCAGCGGGCCCTTTTGGGCGAGAGCGGGATTGCCGGAGCAAAGCTCGATATAGACCGGCCATTGATTGGGCTGGGCGCGTCTGCACCGGTCTACTATCCGGCCGTGGGTGACATGCTTGGCACAGAATGCATAATCCCTGGAGATACGGACGTCGCCAACGCTCTGGGCGCTGTCGTTGGCCAGGTTCGTGTTTCGGTTGAGGCCCATATCAGCCAGCCCGCCGAGGGCATCTTCCGCGTCATGGCCGGGGAGGTCGTCAAGGATTTTCAGATTGAGGAAGAATCGATCGCCTTTGCCGAAACGACGCTGGAGCATCAAGTCGGGCAGTTGGCATTGGAAGCTGGAACCGACGAGGCGCAGATCAGCATCGCTCGCGACATCAACGCCGCCACAGTCGAGGATCAGCGCAAGTTCATCGAAGCGGTAGTGATAGCGACGGCTTCCGGCAGGCCGCGCATTGCGCATTGAAGCATTCTCTCCAACTAAGCTCGAATTCTGGCGCTATTGAAGAATTGACTGACAATGCTTCTGCGTGTTCAAGGGTAGGCCTAAGAAAATTTAAGGAATGAACTATGGTTGAACGCATCGAAATCAATGGCTTGAAGGTGGCAAAGGAACTCCACGACTTCGTGGCCAACGAAGCTATCCCGGGTACCGGTATCGATGCGGCGCAATTCTGGTCTGGCTTTGCACAGATTGTCGACGATTTGGCTCCGAAGAACCGCAGACTTCTGCAAAAACGCGACGCACTTCAGCAGAAACTGGACGATTTTTATAAGAGCAAGCGCGACAGTGGCTACAGCCAAGAAGAATACGAAACTTTTGTGAGGGGGATCGGCTACCTTCTGCCAGAAGGCGCAGCCTTCGCCGTTTCAACCAGTAATGTCGACCCTGAAATTGCTGTTGTCGCTGGTCCGCAGCTTGTCGTTCCCGTCATGAATGCTCGTTATGCGCTCAACGCCGCCAATGCGCGCTGGGGTTCGCTCTATGATGCATTGTATGGCACGGATGCGATTTCTGACGAGGATGGCGCCGAACGAGGCAAAGCGTTCAATCCGGTGCGAGGATCGAAGGTGATTGCCTGGGCTAAAACGTTTCTCGACGACAGTGCGCCGCTCAATGGTGCGCATTGGGCCGATGTTTCCAGTCTGAGTATCGAAAATCACGAGCTTATTCTGAAGGCCAATGGCAAGCTTGCTGCGTTAAAAGATGAAGGACAGTTTGCCGGTTATCGAGGCGACGCGACGGCGCCGACCGGCATTCTTCTCGTAAAGAATGGCCTGCATGTCGAGATCGTCATCAATGCCGATCATCCGATTGGCAAAACAGATTCCGCACATATCGCCGATGTTTTACTGGAATCGGCTCTGACTACGATTCAGGATTGCGAGGATTCCGTTGCGGCTGTCGATGCGGAAGACAAGGTTGTCGTCTACCGCAACTGGCTCGGCCTGATGAATGGCGATCTCGAAGATACTTTCGAGAAGGGCGGCAAGACGGTTACGCGCAAACTCAATGCAGATCGGGAGTACGCTGGCAAGGACGGCAAGTCTCTGACCGTACCTGGACGCT
The DNA here is from genome assembly GCF_028331445.1 of Candidatus Phyllobacterium onerii. Taxonomy (GTDB): domain Bacteria; phylum Pseudomonadota; class Alphaproteobacteria; order Rhizobiales; family Rhizobiaceae; genus Phyllobacterium; species Phyllobacterium onerii. Next base: position 386,337 of record NZ_JAQMHX010000004.1, read on the forward strand.
CGCTCATGCTTGTGCGCAACGTCGGCCATCTGATGACTAATCCTGCTATTCTCGACAGCGAGGGTAATGAGGTTCCCGAAGGTATCATGGATGCGGCGATTACCGCATTGGCTGCGCTCCACGACATAGGACCAGGCGGTCGCCATATGAATTCCCGCGCCGGATCCATGTATGTGGTCAAACCAAAAATGCACGGTCCGGAAGAGGTAGCATTCGCTTCCGAACTGTTTGGAAGGGTCGAAGCACTGCTGGGTATGCAGCCGAACACCATGAAGATGGGAATCATGGATGAGGAACGACGCACCACGGTCAATTTGAAGGAATCCATACGTGCTGCGAAGGAACGCGTCGTCTTCATCAACACTGGCTTCCTCGACCGTACAGGCGATGAAATTCACACATCGATGGAAGCCGGTCCCATGATCCGCAAGGGCGACATGAAACAGGCCGCCTGGATTGGTGCCTATGAGGACTGGAACGTCGATGTCGGTCTTGAGTGCGGACTTTCAGGTCATGCGCAGATCGGCAAGGGCATGTGGGCCATGCCGGACCTGATGGCAGCGATGCTTGAGCAGAAGATCGCGCACCCGAAAGCCGGTGCCAATACCGCATGGGTACCATCACCGACAGCGGCAACACTGCATGCCACCCACTACCACAGGGTCAATGTCGCCGAGGTCCAGGCCAGTTTGAAAAAGCGCGGGCGAGCCAAGCTCAGCGATATTCTATCCGTACCCGTCGTATCCCGGCCCAACTGGACGCCGGAGGATATCCAGCGCGAACTCGACAATAACGCTCAAGGAATTCTCGGTTATGTCGTGCGTTGGGTCGACCAAGGCGTCGGCTGTTCCAAGGTACCAGACATCAACAATGTGGGCTTGATGGAAGACCGCGCAACGCTTCGTATCTCCGCCCAGCATATCGCCAATTGGCTGCATCACGGTATAGCAAGCGAGGCGCAAGTGCTTGAGACGCTGAAGCGCATGGCAGCCGTCGTCGACAAGCAGAACGCGGGCGACCCACTTTATCACCCGATGGCCGCCGACTTCGACAGTTCAATTGCTTTTCAAGCGGCCTGCGACCTCGTTTTCAAAGGCCGCGAACAGCCAAATGGCTATACGGAGCCGGTTTTGCATCGCCGTAGGCTCGAGCTGAAGGCAAAGCAGACTGCCATCTAGGTCAAGAACATGGTTCACTACGTCAGATATCTTGTGTTCCTCACCGCCGTGATGGTGTGGAACACTGGTCTGGCAGAAGAACGACTAACGTCAGCGGTAGAGATTGTCGACTGGGGGCTGACGAGCCCGAAAGAAGTCGGATCCGAAGTTTCACCCGATACACCGACGGGTGTGAACCGGCTGGTCGAAGGTCCAGTCGATGTCACGCGAACCGCGAAAATCCGAGCATGCATCGGCACAAGTTTTGGTATTCTCTACAGAACATCAGATATCGGTGAGGCTGTCCTTCCCATCACGGTCGTGGTTTTCCATCCGATGATCAAAACAGAGGACGGCCGATCGATGCTGAAAAGCAGCTGGCCTGACAGTGCGACGTCCCTGCGGCGCTATGCTGGCTGGGTTTTCGAAAAGGACTTCGAACTCGTTTCCGGTGAGTGGACGATCTCATTGCGTGACCTGTCCGGTCGGGAACTGGTAGCAAAAAGTTTCGATGTGACTGCCGAAAGCTGCCCGATTTCATAGAGGGGAGATGGACTGGGATTGGACGGACGTGAGTTCTATATCCGAACCGTCACACCCGCCTACTTGTGTGCTGGGTGATTCTTGTTTAGGCGAGGCGCATGAAACTGCTTGCGCTCGATACCGCTGCCAATCTTTGCTCCGTCGCCGTTCTCGACGTTGAAAGCGGGACTATACTGGCGGCGTCTAGCGAAGATATCGGCAAAGGGCATGCGGAGCGGTTGATGGGCGCGATCGAGCAGGTGGCCGCTAATGCCCAAATTTCCATCACGGATATTGGCAAGATTGCTGTCAGCATTGGACCTGGCTCATTCACCGGCGTCCGCGTCGGCGTCTCCACGGCGCGGGGCTTCGCACTTGCGCTGAAATGTCCGGCAGTTGGGATCAGCACTCTTCAGGCACTCGCTTATGATGCTGCCAAGGCATTTTCGCAAAGGCCGATCCTTTCGATCATCGACGCACGGCGTGACGAGCTTTATGTCCAATTTTTTGGTGAGGATGGATCGGCGGCATCGGAACCGACGGTGACGACATTGCCCTTGATTGTGAAACAATTGGAAGAACGAGGAGGCGAACCCGTGCTCGCGGGTTCGGGTGCAATTCTAATCGAAAAAGAGCTGGGTCGTCCTCTCGACATTGCCCTAACCACGGCGACAGGAAGCATAGAAGCCTTCGCGCGGCTTGGCGCATTGCGGAGGGACGACGGCGAAGGGCCAAGGCCGCTTTATCTGCGTGGTCTTGATGTCAAGCAACAGCAGGGTTTTGTTCTGAAAAGGAAGATCGTCGAATGATCGGCTTTCCATTCGACACCATGCGATCGCAATCCTTTGTGATTGAGCCGGTTCTTCCAGAGGATGCGCCACATCTGGCCAAGATTCATGAGAGGACATCTCGGCAACCGTGGAGCGACGAGGAATTTCATGCCCTTATCGTCGATGACAAGGTTTTCGGGTTTATTGCTCGAGAAGAGGGCAACCGCAAAGCACAGCCAGGCGGGTTCGTTTTGGCACGTCGCGTGTTGGACGAAGCGGAAATACTCACTATCGCTGTCTCACCCCAGTCGCAACGCAAGGGTCTTGGCCACGCTCTGATGGATGCAGCGCTCCGTTATCTTCACAATGCGCGCGCAACTATGCTGTTTCTCGAGGTCGATGAGCTCAACATACCGGCACTTGCACTTTATCGCAGGCTTAGTTTCAAGCAGGTTGGAAAGCGGCCGGGCTACTATGAAACGGCGGCAGGACGCTCGGCAGCCTTGACGATGCGCCGCGATTTGAAAAAGAGCCGTTGAATGATAGCGTGGTTGCGTTTTCTGGTGACGGCGACGGCGTTTGTGCTCGTTATAATCCTCCTGGTGCCCCTGCAGTTCCTGTTTGTGAAAACCAGCTGGTGGCCACGCACCACCACGCCAATTTTGTTTCATCGGATCGTGCGCCGTCTCCTTGGTTTTCGAGTGCATGTCCATGGCGATATGGCAAAGGGACGGCCCCTTCTGTTGACGGCAAATCATTCCTCGTGGACGGATATCGTCATCCTCGGCTCGTTGCACGAGATGGCTTTTATCGCCAAGGCGGAAGTGGCGAACTGGCCGCTGTTTGGCATGTTGGCCAAGCTGCAGCGGACGGTGTTCATCGAGCGGGAAAAGCGCGGCAAGACCCATCATCAAGCCAGTGAAATCGCAACCCGGCTTGCTGGGGGCGACGCCATGGTGTTGTTTGCCGAGGGAACAACCTCCGACGGCAACCGCGTCCTTCCGTTCAAGACATCACTTTTTGGCGCCGCGCAGGTGGCAATCCGCGATGCGGGCGCAGAAACCGTGACGGTACAGCCGGTGGCGATTGCCTATACACGAGTTCATGGCATACCGATGGGACGGTCACATAGACCGCTTGTTGCCTGGCCGGGTGATGTACCCCTCGGCCCAAGTTTGATTGGTCTTCTCAAAGATGGCGCTATCGACGTCGATGTCTGGTTTGGCGAACCAGTCGTCATCGACAGGAAAAGTGACCGCAAGGCTTTAGCACGGACGATGGAAGAGCGTGTCCGCGCAATGGTGCGATCTTCGGTGATGGGGCGTGATTTTGTCAATCCGGACGCCGAAAGCGACTCAGCTATTCTCAACGACGCCAAAAAGCTTTAGAAGCCTGCAAATGGACGATATGAACATCAAAACTGAGCCGGGCGAAGCTTCCGGCACCGCTCCGCATTCGCCGGCGCTCGCGAATACGCGCAAGGTCTATGTGAAGACCTATGGCTGCCAGATGAATGTCTATGACAGCCAGCGGATGACAGACAGCCTCGCGGCCGAAGGCTATAGCCCGACCGATACCGCTGATGATGCTGATCTCGTGCTGATCAACACCTGCCATATTCGCGAAAAGGCTTCCGAAAAACTCTATTCTGCTCTCGGCCGTCTGCGCAAGATGAAGGATGCGCGGGCAAAAGAGGGGCGCGAACTGACTGTTGGTGTTGCCGGTTGTGTTGCGCAGGCAGAAGGTGATGAGATCACGCGCCGCGCGCCGGTGGTGGATCTCGTCGTCGGTCCGCAGACATATCATCGGCTGCCCCAGGCGTTGGCCCGCGTTCGCCAGGGTGAGCGCGTCGTCGAAACCGAATATGCGATAGAAGACAAGTTCGAGCATCTACCTGCACCTGCAAAAGAGCAGACAAGAAGCCGTGGCGTAACGGCGTTTTTGACGGTGCAGGAAGGCTGCGACAAATTCTGCACCTTCTGTGTGGTACCTTACACACGGGGTTCGGAAGTTTCTCGTCCCGTCGCGCAAATTCTGAAAGAGGCTGAAAAGCTTGCCGATGCGGGCGTGCGTGAGTTGACCTTGCTCGGTCAAAACGTCAATGCCTGGCACGGCGAGGGTCCAGATGGACGCGAATGGGGCTTGGGCAAACTGCTGTACCGTTTGGGCGAGGTCCCTGGAATCGTAAGGCTCCGTTACGTCACCAGTCATCCGCGCGATATGGACGATACGTTGATCAACGCGCACCGCGATCTTGATATGCTGATGCCTTACCTGCATTTGCCCGTTCAGTCCGGCTCCGACCGCATCCTGAAAGCCATGAACCGCAAGCACACAAGTGCCGACTATTTGCGTTTGATCGAGCGCATTCGCGCTGCCCGTTCCGATATCGCCCTGTCCGGTGACTTCATCGTGGGATTTCCGGGCGAGACGGAAGAAGATTTCGAGGCGACGATGCAGATTGTACGTGATGCGACCTATGCTGCGGCCTATTCGTTCAAATACTCGCCGCGTCCCGGCACGCCCGGTGCTGATATGACCGGCCATATCGATGAAGCGGTGAAGGATGAGAGACTCCAGCGCCTGCAGGCCTTGCTCAGTGAACAGCAGTATGCGTTCCAGCGCAGCCTTGTTGGAAAGAGCATGGATGTGCTGATAGAAAAGCCGGGCAGAGTACCTGGCCAGATGGTCGGAAGATCTCCCTGGTTACAACCTGTAATTATCGATGTACACGGGGCAAGAATCGGCGACATTATCAATGTACGAATCATCGACACCGGTACCAACAGTTTGATTGGCATTCGGGAGATGAACTCGGCGAGCAATGGGATTATATAAAAGGCTGAACACTTATTCAGGAGAGCCGTTTGAACGCCACCGAAAAACTGAAACCCGCTCCCTCAGGAGCTTCAGATCTGGCGCATATCGTACTGACATTTGATAATAACCGGCTGGCGAGTGCGCTGTTCGGCCAGTTCGATGAAAATCTCGCCCGCATCGAGCAGAAGCTCGGTGTCGATGTTCGCTCAAAAGGTAATCAGCTTGCCATTCGGGGTGAGCCTGGCGCAACGGAACAGGCACGCAGGACGCTCGATCAGCTCTACGAGCTTCTGCAGAAAGGCCATGACATCTCCGCGTCCGATGTCGATGGCGCATTGCGCATGGCAATCGCCGCCGATGACCAGTTGACGCTCCCGACGATGGAAAACAAAAGCAAGATGGCTGCAGCCCAGATATCCACCCGCAAAAAGACGATCTTCGCTCGCACGCCGACTCAGGATGCCTATATGCGGGCGCTCGATCGCTCGGAAATGGTATTCGGTGTCGGGCCTGCAGGTACTGGCAAGACTTATCTTGCCGTCGCGCACGCAGCCATGCTGCTGGAGCGCGGGCTTGTCGATCGGATCATTCTGTCGCGTCCCGCCGTGGAGGCCGGCGAACGACTCGGCTTCCTGCCGGGCGACATGAAGGAAAAGGTCGATCCTTATCTGCGACCGCTCTATGATGCGCTCTATGACATGATGCCTGCCGACAAGGTGGAGCGGGCGATTGCGGCTGGCGTCATTGAGATAGCGCCGCTGGCCTTCATGCGCGGCCGTACACTCGCCCATTCGGCAATCATTCTCGACGAGGCGCAGAACACGACCGCCATGCAGATGAAGATGTTTCTGACGCGTTTGGGTGAAAACGGCCGAATGATTATCACCGGTGATCCGAGCCAGATTGATTTACCTCCGGGCCAGAAATCCGGATTGGTGGAGGCGCTGAGAATTCTTGACGGCGTCAGCGGGATCGTCACCGTGCGGTTTACCGATGTAGATGTTGTACGGCATCCGCTTGTTGCTGCAATTGTCCGTGCCTATGACAAGGAAGGCGCCAAGCCCTGACACTTGGCGATACTGTCTTGATCGATATCGACATACTGGTTGAAACGGACGACTGGGGCGATGAATCCGTGTTGCGCCATCTGGCGACCAATGCCATTGCCGCTGCGTGGCAAACGCTTGAGCGAGGGGAACAACCGGCAAGCGAACTCAGTCTGGTCTTTACCGATGATGCCACGATCAAGGAACTCAACTATGACTGGCGTGACAAGGACAAGCCCACCAATGTCCTGTCGTTTCCAGCTTTTGCGCTAAAGCCTGGTCAGAAGCCTGGGCCAATGCTCGGCGATATTGTCATCGCGCATGAAACAGTGGCGCGCGAAGCTGTGGATGAAGGCAAGCCTTTCGATCACCACGTCAGCCATCTCATCGTTCATGGATTTCTGCATTTGCTCGGCTATGATCATCTTAGCGAGACGCAAGCGGAGGAGATGGAAGGACTTGAACGCAAAGCCCTTGAACGTCTTGCCATCCCTGACCCATATGCGCTATCCGTCATTGACGATCAATTCGATTGAGGACCATGTCTGACACGTCACACCAGAACGATTCTGCCGCCGCTCCCGCAAAGGGAATGTCGGGGCAGGAGAGTGATGCCGAAGGGCAGAGTAGTACCAGAGCGCAAGGTCCAGAAAAGCGCTCGCTTCTTTCCACCATATTTCCATTTCTGCGCGCTCGCCCCGGTACGTCTCTCAGGGAAGATCTGGACGCGGCCCTGGCCGAAAGCCAACATGGAGACACGGCGTTTTCGCCCGAAGAGCGCGCCATGCTACACAACATCCTGCGCCTGCGGGAGTTGCGGGTCGAGGATGTCATGATCCCGCGCTCCGATATTGAGGCCGTAGAGATTTCCACGACACTTGGCGACCTTCTCAAGGTTTTTGAGGAGTCTGGCCATTCGCGTATGCCGGTATTCGCGGAAACACTCGACGACCCTCGCGGCATGGTCCACATACGGGATGTGGTCAATCACATCACCAATATTTCACGCGTTAAAACCCCGCGCAGGAGCGTTGCGCGCGCACCGAAAACGCCCGTTGCAGCAAAGTTCAACCTCTCCAATGTCGATCTCACCAAGACGATCGCCGATTTAAGCCTCATGCGGCCGGTTCTTTTCGTGCCGCCATCGATGCTTGCCAACGATCTGATGGGCCGAATGCAGGCACAACGCATCCAGATTGCTCTTGTCATTGATGAGTATGGCGGAACCGACGGTCTGGTTTCACTGGAAGACATCGTCGAGATGGTGGTCGGTAATATTGAAGACGAGCATGACGACGATGAAGTGATGCTCGTTGAAGACCCGGAAGGCGTTTTCATTGCCGATGCTCGCGCCGATCTCGATGAGGTTTCTGAAAAGATCGGAGCTGGATTCGTCGTTGGTGAACACGGTGAGGATGTCGATACCGTGGGGGGACTGATCTTCTCGATCCTTGGCCGTATCCCGGTACGGGGCGAGATGGTGCAGGCGGTCCCTGGGTATGAGTTTCACGTGTTGGAAGCTGACCCCCGACGCATTCGCAAGGTACGTATTGTGCCTCTACGCCACGCGGCGGAACGCCGCCCAACCCGCCCTGTCAAGCAAGAAGATCCTGCGGATCAGCCGTCGGATGATGGCCAATGATCATTTTCCTCGTGTCGCGCCTGTGAATGTTACAATATCCCGAGCCGAAAAAGAGACGGGCGTAGTGAAGCGGTTGGCGGGAAAAATCATTCTTCTGTCGGGCTGGAGGCGGGTTGCGCTGGCGTTCCTTATGGGCGCGCTCGCAAGCTTTGCGCTTCCGCCCTATGATTTCTTTGCCGTTTGTTTCATATCGTTCCCGGTTCTTGTCTGGCTTATTGATGGGGCCGTCGACAATGCTGGCGCCGGGCCGATCCGCCGTCTCTTACCTGCCGCGATGGTGGGCTGGTGGTTCGGCTTTGGCTATTTCGTATTCGGGCTTTGGTGGATCGGCAATGCTTTGCTTGTCGACGCTGCCAATTTTGCCTGGGCCATACCTTTCGCCATTCTCGGACTTCCCGCTTTCCTCGCCATCTTTTATGCCCTTGCGGCAGCGCTCGCACGGCTCTTGTGGAGCGATGGTCTTGGCCGAATATTCGCGCTGTCCTTTGGCTTCGGCATCGCAGAATGGCTGCGATCGTTCGTTCTGACGGGCTTTCCCTGGAACGCCATAGGCTATGCGGCTATGCCGGTCCCGGTTCTGATGCAATCATCGGTCATCGTCGGGCTGCTCGCGATGAATGTGCTGGCCGTGATCGTTTTTTCAATGCCTGCGCTGCTGGCAGGTCGGCATGGTCTGAGAACTGGCACTATTCTCGCCCTTGTCCTGATATCTGCCCACGTCGGATTCGGCGTCTATCGTCTCAGCCATGCAAAGGTCGAGGCCAAGGGGCTGCAAGTACGTGTGGTCCAACCATCGATCGCGCAGGATCTCAAATGGGATGCCGACGCACGGCGGGGCATAATGGATAAATACCTCGCCATGACCGGCGAAGTACCCAAGGGCGGTAAGCCCAAGCCGCAGCTCATCGTTTGGCCGGAAACAGCAGTTCCTTATATTTTGACGAAAACGCCGGAAGCACTGAAGAGCATTGCCGACATTCTAACGGATGATCAGGTTTTGTTAGCTGGCGCCATTCGGATGGAAGAGCCCGGCGGCAGTGATGCGCCGCTTTACTACAATTCAATATATTCAATCGACGCCGAGGGAGAAATTACGGGAGCGGCCGACAAGGTCCATCTCGTTCCTTTTGGAGAATATGTGCCGCTGGAGAATATTCTGCGCAGGTTTGGCATCAGCGAAGTTATCGAGCTTCCTGGCGGCTTCACAGCAGCGGCGACGCGTCGTTCGCTTACCGTGAGGGACAATTTCACCGCGTTGCCCCTCATATGTTACGAAGCGATTTTTCCAGCCGAAATGTCTTATGAAGGTCCGCGTGCCGACGCCATTGTCAACGTCACGAACGATGCTTGGTATGGAGACACTCCCGGTCCTTACCAGCATTTCCGGCAGGCTCAATTGCGCGCTGTGGAGCAGGGTCTGCCTCTTGTAAGGGCTGCCAACAACGGGCTCTCCGGTGTTGTAGATCCGTATGGCCGAATCATTGATGCATTGGCGCTCGACGCTGTTGGCGTGATCGATGTCGCACTTCCAACGAAAGTGGAACTACCAATTCGTGCAGGTGCGCGCCATTTTCAATTCTGGATTGTAATTGGCATTGTTCTGGTTGTAACGCTGGCTTATTTTTTTCGCTATAGGGCGAGGGTTGGTTGACATTTCAGACGTGGACCTATCGAATAAAGCCATATTTGGCCCGTTGATGCATTGATGATAAAATTCGTTTTAAGCTTCATTTCATACGAATGAGATTTTTATGACTGATACTAATAAGAAGAGACCGAATCCAGTAGATGTACACGTGGGTGCACGCATTAGGTTGCGACGCAACATGATTGGATTGAGCCAAGAAAAACTTGGTGAAAGCCTTGGAATAACATTTCAGCAAATTCAGAAGTACGAAAAGGGAATGAACCGGGTCGGCGCCAGTCGCTTGCAGGCTATTGGCAATATTCTCAATGTACCGGTCACATTTTTCTTCGACGACATGCCCGGACAATCCGACAAGCCCAAGGGGTTCGAGGAGGAGAGCGAGACCACCTATGTCGTCGGCTTCCTCAATAGTTCCGAGGGGATTCAGCTTGCCCGTGCATTTGCGAAAATCGGCGATGCCAAGATAAGGCGGAAAATTCTTGATCTTGTCCGTACGTTGGGTCACGAAGAGGAATAATCGGCTGAAATGCGTGTTCGGACACTAAAGCGCATTTCGACGTTTTAGAAAAAAATTCTCAAACTGCCATTTGTTTAAAAACGAAAGCAATTGACTGATCCTCTCGACCTTGGCAAAGACTACGCTGCCCAATTCAGACTTTGCTGATTGAGCATTCGTTCGCTTTCAAGAGGGGTTCCCCGTGACACGCAGTTCTTATCTTTTTACCAGTGAGTCCGTATCTGAAGGTCATCCAGACAAAGTCTGTGACCGCATTTCCGATGAAATCGTAGACATGATCTACAAAGAGGCAAAGAAAACGGGCGTTGACCCGTGGACTGTGCGCATTGCTTGCGAAACGCTGGCAACCACCAACCGCGTCGTGATCGCCGGCGAAGTGCGTGTGCCTGACACATTGCTGAAGAAAGACAAGGACGGCGTCGTGTTGAAAGACGCCAAGGGACATCCGGTAATCAATCCCTCGCGCTTCCGCGCCGCTGCCCGCCGCGCCATTCGCGACATCGGTTATGAGCAGGACGGTTTCAACTGGAAGACGGCAAAGATCGAAGTGCTCCTGCATCCACAATCAGCTGATATAGCGCAGGGCGTTGACAATGCTGCCGACCGCCAGGGTGAAGAAGGTGCTGGCGATCAAGGCATCATGTTCGGCTATGCCTGCCGTGAAACACCAGACCTGATGCCAGCTCCGATCTATTATTCCCACAAAATTCTGGAACTTCTGGCTAGTGCTCGCCACAAGGGCGAAGGCGAGGCTGGTAAGCTCGGACCGGATGCCAAGAGCCAGGTTACTGTGCGATATGTGGACGGCGTTGCAGCCGAAGCTACGCAGATCGTGCTTTCGACGCAGCATATGGATGCGAGCTGGGATTCCAAGAAGGTTCGCAAGGTCGTGGAGCCGTATATCCGCGAAGCGATGGGCGATCTGAAGATCGCGGACGATTGTGTCTGGTACATCAATCCTACCGGCAAGTTCGTTATCGGCGGGCCTGATGGGGATGCCGGTCTGACGGGCCGCAAGATCATCGTCGACACGTATGGTGGCGCCGCGCCCCATGGCGGTGGTGCATTCTCAGGCAAGGATACGACCAAGGTCGATCGTTCCGCCGCTTATGCCGCCCGCTATCTTGCGAAGAACGTCGTTGCTGCCGGGTTTGCCGATCGCTGCACGATCCAGCTCTCCTATGCAATTGGCGTTGCCCAGCCGCTGTCGGTATATGTTGATCTGCATGGAACCGGCAGCGTGAATGAGGATCAAGTGGAAGCCGCGCTTCGCAAGGTCATGGATCTCTCACCAAGCGGCATCCGCAAGCATCTCGACCTCAACAAGCCGATCTATGCCAAGACGTCCGCCTATGGCCATTTCGGTCGCAAGCCCGGCCGCGACGGCTCCTTCTCCTGGGAGAAGACCGATCTGGCCAAGCAGTTGAAGTCCGCTCTGGCCGCTTGAGCGGCCATTGCAATCCTATGACGGAGACACGGCGCGAGCGTTCAACGGAGGCATTCTTCGGTAGAAGAAGCGGTAAAGCGTTGCGTCCTTTGCAGCGCTCCATCCGCGATGAACTCTTGCCGCTGCTCAAACTCGATATTGGTGCGCCGGCACCCGACGACCTCCGCAGTTTGTTTTCTGCGGAGGTCGAAACGGTTCGGATGGAAATTGGCTTTGGCGGCGGCGAACACCTCTTGCACGAGGCGCGGCGTTGTCCGATATCCGGTTTCATCGGCGTGGAGCCGTTCGTCAACAGCATGGCGAAACTCGTCGTCGATCTCCATGATGACCCGATACTGAACATTCGGCTCTATGATGATGATGCAACACAGGTCCTCGACTGGTTGCCGGACAACTCTCTGGATGGCATTGATCTGTTCTATCCCGATCCATGGCCGAAGAAGAAGCACTGGAAACGCCGCTTCGTGAGCCAGAAGAATCTCGACCGTTTTGCCCGCGTACTGAAGTCCGGGAGTCGTTTCCGGTTTGCTTCCGACATCGACACCTATGTGAACTGGACACTGCAACATTGCCAAGCGCACGGACAATTTGAGTGGCAGGCGAAGACTTCGGCCGACTGGCATACACCCTACGAAGCGTGGCCGGGCACTCGTTACGAACAAAAAGCCCATCGTGAAGGCCGTATCGGTGCTTACCTGACCTTTTTGCGTCTGTAATACCAATCTACAATGCGATCGTGTTTAGTTCTTCATTTCGCGTGACAGCTTCCTGACAGTTTCCTAGTATCATTTTAAGGATGAGGAGACCGCTGGGAGGCTGTCCGTATATTAAAGTTATAGAACCAGGGACTTTGGCATCTGCCATCCGGTTCAATGCGCTTTGGCATCTTCCCGTTTTCTTCAGTATCTATCAAAAACAGACGGCCGATGGCCGTCATGGGAGGGATTTCCAGAATGCGTAGAATCTTGCTTGCCTGTGTTGCCGCCGGGGCGATGGTCCTGTCCAGCCAGGCCTTCGCCGCCGATTATAAGATCATGGCTCCAGCAGCACCAGGTGGCGGTTGGGATCAGACTGCTCGCACGATCCAGAGTTCACTGCAGGATGAAAAAATTTCCGGCAGCGTGCAGGTCGTGAACGTGCCCGGTGCGGGCGGTACCATTGGCCTTGCTCAGTTCGCCAACTCGGCAAAGGGTGATCCTTCGCAGCTCATGGTTGGCGGCTACGTCATGGTGGGCGCCATTTTGACGAACGCATCCCCTGTAACGCTCGATCAGGTTACTCCGATCGCTCGCCTGACAGGTGAGTTCGAGGCTGTGGTTGTTCCGGCTGCGTCGCCGATCAAGACGATGGCTGAACTGGTTGAAAAGCTGAAGGCTGATCCAGGAGCGGTTTCCTGGGCCGGTGGCTCGGCCGGCGGCACTGATCAGATCACAGCTGGTCTGATTGCAAAGGCTGTTGGCGTCGATCCAACAAAGATCAATTACGTTGCCTTCTCCGGTGGTGGTGAAGCTTTGGCTGCACTCCTTGGCGGACAGGTTACGGTCGGCATTTCCGGTTACGGCGAATTCGAATCGCAGATCAAATCCGGCGCTCTGCGCATCATTGGCATTTCCAGCGATGCAAAGGTTGAAGGCATCGATGCGCCGACCTTCAAGGAGGGCGGGGTGGATGTCGCTATCCAGAATTGGCGTATGATCGCGGCCCCTCCCGGTATCACACCGGAACAGGAAGCTGCGATCAGTGCAGACGTTGAAAAACTGGCAAAGTCGAAAACCTGGCAGGAACAGCTAAAAGCCAAGGGCTGGGCCGACACGTACCTTGCCGGTGACGAGTTCAAAGCTCAGCTGAAAAAGGATACCGACGCAACAGCAGCTATCCTGAAAGATATTGGCCTCGTGAAATGACACAAGAGACACCGAGTTCCGAAGCGCGCCGCCCCGATCGGGCGGCGCTGGCAATTGCCGCTGGTATCGCAGTTGTTGCTGCGATAATTGCCTATAGTACGGCCACCGCCGTTGGCGGCAGCGCGACACGCATCGGTCCCGCGGTTTTCCCTTATACGATTGCCGGCGGTCTTTTTATTCTTGCGATCTGGACCGCGTTTGAGGCAATGCGCGGTGATTTCCCTAAACGTGAGGAACAGCAGATCCAGCCTGTTGTCTGGATCGTGGGTGGTCTCATCGCCCAGATGGTGCTTTTGCATATAACGGGCTTTGCCATTGCGACCGGACTGCTTTTCGCCGCTACTGCGCGCGGCTTCGGCAAGGGACCGCTCTGGATGACAATTCCAGTCGGTATTGTTTTGTCATTTGTAATCTGGGTCATTTTTGCCAAGGGACTGCAGTTGTCCCTTCCGGCTGGACCGCTCGAACGTCTCATTTAAGGACCGGCTATGGATAGTTTTACCCTACTGGCACATGGTTTTGCCGTCGCATTCCAGCCGTTCAATCTGCTTTATGCGCTCATTGGCGTAACATTGGGTACGGCCGTTGGCGTTCTGCCCGGCATTGGACCAGCTCTTACGGTCGCGTTGTTGCTGCCGGTTACTTACAAGCTCGATCCTGCAGGTTCGCTGATTATGTTTGCCGGTATCTACTATGGCGGCATGTATGGCGGGTCAACCACGTCGATTCTTTTGAACACGCCAGGGGAGAGCGCATCGATCGTCACTGCGCTCGAAGGCAACAAGATGGCCCGTGCAGGGCGAGGTGGTCCCGCCTTGGCGACAGCCGCGATCGGTTCCTTCGTGGCGGGGTTAATCGCGACCATGGCGCTGGCGCTGATTGCTCCGACCATTGTCAAATTTGCGCTTTCCTTTGGCGAGGCCGAATATTTTGCCCTGATGATGCTGGCTTTCATGACGGTTTCGGCAGCTTTTGGCGATTCCACCTTGCGTGGATTGACTGCGCTGTTCATTGGCCTCGCGCTTGGTTTGATAGGAGCCGACGGTCTGTCGGGACAAGTGCGCCTGGGCTTCGGCATCCCTGATCTGACCGATGGCGTCGAGATTACAACGCTTGCCGTTGCCTTGTTTGCGATTGGTGAAACATTGAGTGTCGCTGCATCGAAAAGCACCGGCGAAGGAAAAATCGAGCCCGTCAAAGGGTCAGTCTGGATGAACAGGGAAGACTGGTCACGCTCCTGGAAACCCTGGCTTCGCGGAACATTTATCGGTTTCCCGATCGGAGCGATGCCAGCGGGCGGTGCCGAAATCGGTACGTTTCTGTCTTATTCGGTAGAGAAGCAACTTTCGAAAAAGCCTGAAGAATTCGGCCACGGTGCCATTGAAGGTGTCGCCGGTCCCGAGGCCGCCAACAATGCATCGGCCGCAGGCACACTTGTTCCCCTGCTGACGCTTGGTCTTCCGACAAGCGCGACGGCCGCAATCATGCTGGCGGGATTCCAGCAGTTCGGTTTGCAGCCCGGTCCGCTGTTGTTCGCAACCAATCCGCAGCTGGTCTGGGGTTTGATCGCCAGCCTGCTCGTGGCCAATTTCATGTTGCTGGTCCTGAATTTGCCGCTGGTCGGATTATGGGTCCGGTTGCTATCCATCCCAAGGCATTGGCTTTATGCCGGTATCCTGGTCTTTGCGACACTCGGAACCATTGGCGCCAATCCCTCGACATTCGAGCTAGGCATGTTGCTGCTATTTGGCCTGCTCGGCTATTTTCTGCGGCTTTTTGGCTATCCGATTGCACCGGTGGTCGTGGGACTGATTCTAGGACCCATGGCGGAGATCCATTTCCGCCGCGCACTGCAGATCAGTCAGGGTGATTTCACCGTCTTTGTCGGGTCGCCCATATCGGTGATACTGCTGTTGCTTGCAGTATGCGCAGTTGTCGTCCCGCTTATCCTGCGGGCGCGAGGCAAGGGTAAAGTCCTGGCCGCCCTCGCGGCGAACGAGGATTGAGAAGGTCTGCTAATCCGTCTACCGGAGATTAGCGCCGGTAGATGGATTTGAACTGTACTGGATCGATGCCGAGCGCACGAAGGTCAGACGCGACGGGCTGGTGGCCAAGTCGAGTAGCTTCGGCGACAGCAACCGCACTTCCGAACGCGCGGAAGAAGTTGCCGATCTTCGAAAGCTGTTGAGTTTTGGACATTTTTTTATCCTTTTATCTATATTGCACTGCAGCATAGATAGGATGAACGAGCTGATATATTTAGGTCCAACAATGCAGGGCAGCCATGCGAAAACGCATGACGAGATTGGCGTCTGTAAACAACTCAGCAGAAAATCACCTCTGCGCTTGAAACTCGCGCACCATTTCGGTATATAAGCGTCATATTCTTGGTCGATAGAACAGGAGTGGGTCCAGACCGGTCCCGCTCTTTTTTGTTTCTTAAGGCCGAAACAGGGAAAATCTTTGCGTGACAGACGACGCTGATACGAAACAGGAAATGGCCCCGGTAGAGGGTACGGACGAGCGGATCATTACTGAAACGGGTATTGATTCCCGCGTTGCCGGTATCATTGAACCGGTGCTGCAGTCGATCGGCTTTCGGTTGGTACGCGCCCGGCTTTCCGGTCTCAATGGCTTGACGCTGCAGATCATGGCCGAGCGCCACGATGGCACGATGACCGTGGAAGATTGTGAACTCGTCAGTCGAACATTGTCACCGGTGCTCGATGTCGAGGATCCAATCGACCGGAACTATCATCTCGAAGTGTCCTCACCTGGTATTGACCGGCCGTTGGTGCGCAAATCAGATTTTACCAAATGGATCGGCCATATCGCCAAGATAGATACGTCAGCCGTTCACGAAGGACGCAAAAAGTTTCGCGGCCGCATAGCCGAGGTTTCCGCCGAAGGTGTCACGGTCGAGAGCGACCAGGCAAGCTATGGCGACAAACCAGTCGTGGAGGTCCCGTTCGAACTGATTTCGGATGCACGGCTTGTCCTGACGGACGACCTCATTCGTGATGCGCTGCGCCGCGACAAGGATCTGCGCGAAGGCCGGATCCCGGAAGATAGTGCTGGCCAGGCAGACGAGGCGGAAGCTTCGACGGCTGGGCAGGAACAGACAAAACAGGATTGATATTTCATACGCCCGCAGAAGCAATGCGGCGATGAACCCCAAAGGGGAACTTCAAGGAGAAGAACATGGCAGTCAGTGCAAACAGGCTAGAACTTCTGCAGATCGCCGATGCGGTGGCGCGCGAGAAGTCGATTGACCGCGAGATCGTGATTGCGGCGATGGCCGATGCCATTCAGAAAGCCGCGCGCTCGCGTTATGGCCAGGAAACCAATATCCGGGCCGATATCAACGCCAAGACCGGTGAGATCAAGCTTCAGCGCCTGCTTGAGGTGGTCGACGATGTCGAAGATCCGGTCACCCAGATCAGCATGGAAGCTGCGCGGGATCGCAATCCAGATGCACAGCCCGGCGATTTCCTTGCCGACCAGCTGCCGCCAATGGATTTTGGCCGTATCGCTGCGCAATCCGCCAAGCAGGTCATCGTGCAGAAAGTGCGCGAAGCCGAGCGTGACCGCCAGTACGATGAATACAAGGATCGCGTTGGCGAGATCATCAACGGCAGTGTCAAGCGCGTTGAATATGGCAACGTGATCGTCGACCTCGGGCGCGGCGAAGCCATTGTCCGGCGCGACGAGCTGATCCCCCGCGAAACGTTCCGTTATGGCGATCGTGTCCGCGCTTATGTTTACGATGTGCGCCGCGAACAGCGAGGCCCGCAGATTTTCCTGAGCCGCACGCATCCGCAGTTCATGGCAAAGCTCTTCACCATGGAAGTGCCGGAAATTTATGATGGCATCATCGAGATCAAGTCGGTAGCCCGCGATCCAGGCTCACGCGCCAAGATCGCCGTCATCTCCCGTGATTCCTCGATCGACCCGGTCGGCGCCTGCGTTGGTATGCGCGGCTCGCGCGTTCAGGCGGTTGTTGGTGAGCTTCAGGGCGAAAAGATCGACATTATTCCATGGTCACCTGAGCCCGCTTCATTCATTGTCAATGCGCTGCAGCCGGCAGAAGTTTCCAAAGTTGTTCTCGATGAAGACGCCGAACGTATTGAAGTTGTGGTCCCGGATGACCAACTATCACTTGCAATCGGTCGTCGTGGACAAAATGTTCGCCTCGCTTCGCAGTTGACCGGTTGGGACATCGATATTCTTACGGAGCAGGAAGAATCCGAGCGCCGCCAGAAGGAATTCGTCGAACGCTCGAACCTCTTCATGGAAGCGCTTGATGTCGACGAGATGGTCGGCCAGGTCCTTGCCTCCGAAGGTTTTGCCAGTGTCGAGGAAATCGCGTATGTCGATGCCGACGACATTTCCTCCATCGATGGCTTCGATGAGGATACGGCAACTGAAATTCAGCAGCGTGCCCAGGAATATCTTGGCCGCATTGAAGAAGAACGCGATGCGCGCCGTAAGGAACTGGGTGTTGCGGACGAGCTTCGTGACCTACCGGGCATGACCAACGCCATTCTCGTTGCTGTCGGTGAAGATGGCGTCAAGACGGTAGAGGACTTCGCTGGCTACGCGGTCGACGAACTGACCGGCTGGCGTGAACGCAAGGATGGTGAGACAATCAACTATCCGGGCATTTTGTCGTCGTTCGAAGTCAGCCGTGCTGACGCGGAACAGATGGTTCTTGCCGCACGCCTGAAAGCCGGATGGATCACGGAAGACGATCTTGCTGCTGCTGAAGCTGAACCAACGGCTGAAGAAGAGGTCGCTGGCTGATTTCGAGCGATCCAGACGTGGAACCGGAAATGAACGACAGAACGTGCATTGTCACGCGGACAAGCGGTTCTGTCGATGACATGATCCGGTTTGTCGCTGGTCCTGATGGCACGGTTGTGGCCGATCTGAAGCGCAATCTTCCCGGCCGAGGCTGTTGGGTGAAAGCCCAACGGCACTACATTGATGAAGCGGTCAAGCGAAAACTTTTTCCGCGCGGATTGAAAAGCGGCGTCACGGCTCCCGATAATTTGGGGCAGACAGTGGACCAGATGCTTACAAAATCGGCGTTGGGCAGTTTTGGGTTGGCGCGAAAGGCCGGGGTTGTGGTAACAGGGGCCGCAAAAGTGGATATTGCGATCCGCAACGGCACCGCTGCACTCGTGCTTCATGCCTTTGAAGCCGCGGAAGATGGTGTCCGCAAACTTGACCAGGCCCGCCGTTCGGTTGTTTATGCGGGCGGACCTGAAATACCCGCCCTTTCATTGTTCGAAAGCAGTGAAATGGATTTGGCATTGGGCGGGGTAAATGTGATACATGCTGCCGTACTCAAGGGGAAGGCAGCTGCCGGGTTGATAAAACGAGCCTGGCTTCTACAGCATTTTCGCGATGGCCCCACGGATGTGGCCGACGCTAAAGCGGCGACTGTCGCGAAGGAAACGGAAACGGAATGAGCGATACAAAATCGACAGACGACAAGACGCTAGGCGTCAATAAGAAGACCCTGACCCTGAAGCGGCCTGGCGTTGAACAGAGCACCGTGCGTCAGAACTTCAGCCATGGGCGTACGAAGTCTGTTGTCGTTGAAACAAAGAAGCGCAAGTTCAGCCTCCCGGATCAGAAACCGGAGGTTGCGCCTCCTGTTGCGGCGACTCCAGTGCCAACGCCGGCTGCTGCGCCCGCGCGCCCCGCGCCCCAGCCGGCCGCACCGCAGCCAAGTGCTGCTGCTGCACCGGCGCCGCGTCCGGCGGCTCCAGCAGCATCGGCACCAGCGCCCCAGACGAGTGCGCGTCCCGCTGCGCCAGCCCAGCAGCGCCCCGCCCAACAGCCGTATCGTCCTTCTGGTCAGCGCCCGAATGATCGTTCCGGTATGGTGCTCAATACGCTGTCCACAGCCGAACTCGAAGCGCGCCGGAAGGCGCTTGAAGGTTCCAAGGCCCGTGATGCCGAAGATCGCGCCAAGGCAGCGATCGAAGCCGCCCGCCGTGCTGAAGACGACGCACTGCGTGCTCAGGAACGTGAAGCATCTGCCCGCCGTCAGGCTGAGGAAGAAGAGCGCCTGCGCAAAGAGGCCGAGGCCAAGCAGCGTGCGGAAGAAGAATCCCGCAAGCGCCAGCCTGCCGAATTGAAGACAGCCGACGACGCAACATTGAAAGCAGCGGCGCGCAAGCCGAATGCTGCTGAAGAAGACGACGATCGTCGTGGTCCTGCTGGTGCCCGCCGTGGCACCAGTGCTGCTCCGGCCAAGCCGGAAGTCCGGGCACCAAAGGTGGTCAAGGGCGAAGATGAACGCCGTCGCGGCAAGCTGACATTGGGCACTGCGCTCAATGATGAAAGTCGCAGCCGTTCGCTTTCCGCCATGCGCCGCCGTCAGGAGAAATTCAAGCGCGGCATGCAGCAGGAGACCCGTGAGAAGATCGCTCGTGAAGTTATCCTGCCGGAGACGATTACGATCCAGGAACTCGCACAGCGTATGGCCGAGCGTTCCGTCGACGTCATCAAATTCCTGATGAAGGAAGGCCAGATGATGAAGCCAGGCGATCTGATCGACGCCGATACGGCTCAGTTGATTGCCGAAGAATTTGGCCACACGGTCCGCCGCGTTGCTGAATCCGACGTCGAAGAAGGTATCTTCAATGTGCAGGACGACACGGCATCTTTCGTGTCGCGTCCGCCGGTTGTCACCATCATGGGTCACGTCGATCACGGCAAGACCTCGCTGCTCGATGCGATCCGCAAGGCCAACGTCGTTTCCGGCGAAGCGGGCGGTATTACCCAGCACATTGGTGCCTATCAGGTTGAACAGAACGGCCAGAAGATCACGTTTATCGATACGCCGGGCCACGCGGCCTTTACGGCCATGCGTGCCCGCGGTGCGCAGGCAACCGATATCGCCATTCTGGTCGTTGCTGCCGATGATAGCGTCATGCCGCAGACGATCGAATCGATCAACCATGCCAAGGCTGCAGGTGTTCCGATCATCGTAGCGATCAACAAGATCGACAAGCCGTCTGCCGATCCGCAGAAGGTCCGCAATGGTCTTTTGCAGCACGAAGTCTTCGTGGAATCGATGGGCGGTGAAACACTGGACGTCGAGGTTTCGGCCAAAACAGGTGCTGGCCTCGACAAGCTTCTGGAAACGATCCTGCTTCAGGCGGAAGTTCTCGACCTCAAGGCCGATCCTACGCGGACAGCTGAAGGTGTCGTGATCGAAGCCAAGCTTGATCGCGGTCGCGGTTCGGTTGCCACCGTTCTGGTTCAGAAGGGCACTCTCAGGCCGGGCGATATCATCGTCGCAGGCAGCGAGTGGGGTCGTGTTCGAGCATTGGTCAATGACCGCGGTGAAAATCTCAAGGATGCCGGACCTGCAATGCCGGTCGAGGTTCTTGGTCTAGGCGGACCGCCGCAGGCCGGTGATCGTTTTGCTGTCGTTGAAAGCGAAGCCAAGGCGCGTGAAATTTCAGAATACCGTACACGTCTTGCCCGTGAAAAGGCAGTGGCACGTCAGGCTGGTTCGCGCGGTTCGCTCGAACAGATGATGAGTCAGTTGCAGGTAACCGGGCTGAAGGAATTTCCGCTTCTCATCAAGGGCGACGTACAAGGCTCGATCGAAGCCATTGCCGGTGCCCTGGATAAGCTTGGAACCGACGAAGTGCGTGCGCGCATCATCCACTCGGGTGCTGGCGGCATCACCGAGAGCGATATCGCCCTCGCAGAGGCCTCCAACGCGGCGATCATTGGCTTCAACGTGCGTGCCAACAAGCAGGCCCGTGACTTGGCTGAGCGTGAAGGCATCGAAATCCGCTACTACAACATCATTTACGACCTCGTTGATGATGTGAAGGCAGCGATGTCGGGTCTCCTGTCACCAGAACGTCGTGAAACCTTCATCGGTAATGCGGAAATTCTCGAGGTCTTCAACATCACCAAGGTCGGCAAGGTCGCTGGCTGCCGTGTCACGGAAGGCAAGGTCGAACGTGGTGCCGGCGTCCGCCTTATCCGCGATAACGTCGTCATCCATGAAGGCAAGCTCAAGACGCTCAAGCGCTTCAAGGACGAAGTTACCGAAGTCCCGGCCGGCCAGGAATGCGGTATGGCGTTCGAGAATTACGACGATATGCGCGCAGGCGATACGATCGAAGCTTTCCGCGTCGAACACGTGACCCGCACGCTCTAAGGAGCAGCGATCAAATCGCTAAGGATGGGATCGCCGGAATGAAAAGCCGGCGATCCATTGTTTATTGGGATGCGAATTTTTTGGGATACAGCAATTAATGGCTCGCTTTGCTACAGGAACAGGCCCTTCTCAACGTCAGTTGCGCGTCAGTGAGCAAGTGCGCCACGCGGTTTCGCAAGTGCTTGCGCGTGGCGATGTTCGTGATGACACCCTGGAAAACGCGGTGATTGCCATTTCCGAAGTGCGCATGTCGCCAGATCTGAAAATCGCGACCTGCTTTGTGTCGCCCGTAGGTGCCATTGACAGTGATGGCGTCATCAGCGCCCTTAACAAAAATGCCAAGTTCATTCGCGGCCGCGCCGCGGCTCATCTCAAGCAGATGAAATATATGCCGGAATTCCGGTTCCGCATTGACACCAGCTTTGACAACTACGCCAAGATTGACGCTCTCTTGCGCAAGCCGGAAGTCACCCGCGACCTCGTCGACGATGAGGATGACGACGGTGGTGATCCTAATCCGGGCGACGTGCCAGGCCATGACGGCGACGGTAACGACTGAGATGACACGGCAGCGCAAGAAAAAGGGCCGTCCGGTTTCCGGCTGGCTGATCTTCGACAAGCCGAAGGGCATGGGATCCACCGAGGCCGTCTCCAAGATCAAATGGTTGTTCAAGGCCGAGAAAGCTGGACATGCGGGCACGCTGGACCCTCTGGCATCCGGCATGCTGCCGATCGCTTTGGGTGAGGCGACAAAGACGGTTCCCTATGTCATGGACGGAACAAAGATCTATCGCTTTGAAGTGACCTGGGGGGCTGAACGCTCCACGGATGATCTCGAGGGCGAGGTGACTGTGACCTCGGACTTGCGTCCGGACGAAGCCGCAATCAAAGCGCTGTTACCGAAATATGTCGGTGTCATCCAACAGACGCCGCCCAAATTCTCTGCCATCAAAATCGCCGGCGAACGAGCCTACGATCTCGCCCGTGGTGGCGAAGAGGTCGAGATACCCTCCCGCGAAGTGGAAATTGGCAGACTGGAATTGATCGAACAGGGCGATGCCTCGACGGCGATCTTCGAAGTTGAATGCGGGAAGGGCACGTACGTGCGCTCTCTCGCACGCGACATGGGCCGCGATCTTGGTTGCTATGGCCACATTTCCGACCTGCGCCGCATTGAGGTTGCACCGTTCGACGAGTCCGATTTCGTCACACTCGCGGAGTTGGAAGCTGCCCACCCTGCTGTTCCTGCTGAGGAAGAAGGGGAGGATCGCTCCTATGAGCGGCTGGCCGAGCGCTTCTCGGTAATGGATACGTTCCTCATCGATACGGGCGCAGCGTTGGAAAGCCTGCCCCAGGTAGCCGTCTCCGATGATCAGGCGCATCGCATTCGCATGGGAAATCCTGTGGTCCTGCGTGGGCGCGATGCACCTGTCGAAGCTGACGAAGCCTGCGTGACTGCCAAGGGCAAGCTGCTGGCGATCGGTTTTATTGAGAAAGGCCAGTTCCAGCCAAAGCGCGTATTCACGGCCTGAAATGGCCAGAATCATTTGCGGCTGGTAATTTGTCACATTTTCGACTATACGGCCCGCAGCGATGGCTTTGCGCGTCGCTTTAACCGGCCCCCGCTGGACGACATCCCGGCCGTGGGCATCCTGTTTTCCTCTTCAAATGAAAGGATATACGATGTCGATAACCGCTGAACGCAAGCAGGCAGTGATCACTGAATATGCAACGAAGCCAGGCGATACCGGTTCTCCGGAAGTCCAGGTTGCCGTTCTGACAGAGCGCATTGTCAATTTGACCGAACATTTCAAGGACCACAAGAAGGATAACCATTCCCGCCGTGGTCTGCTCAAGCTTGTCTCGACGCGCCGCAGCCTTCTTGATTATCTCAAGAAAGTTGATCAGGGCCGTTATCAGACGCTGATCGAAAAGCTCGGCCTGCGCCGCTAATAACGGATTAAACCGGCGGATACGCATTGCGTTCCGCCGGTTTCTTTCATTCCGGTGAGGAATGAATTCTACCATGAGACAGGTCATGGGGCAGGATTGCTGGCAACTCGAAAGTGCGAGTTGCAAATTGTCTTGCCCGTGATTGGTCTAAATCGAAACGGGAGATCGATGCTGCTATCCAAAGGGAAGCGCGTCTTTCTCCACTGAAGGACAAGATATGTTTAATCAACACAAAGTTGAAATCGAATGGGGCGGACGTCCGCTCATTCTCGAAACCGGCAAGATCGCCCGTCAGGCTGACGGTGCCGTTCTCGCCACCTACGGCGAAACCGTCGTACTCGCGACAGTCGTTTCCGCCAAGGCCCCGAAGGCTGGTCAGGACTTCTTCCCGCTGACCGTCAACTATCAGGAAAAGACCTACGCAGCCGGCAAGATCCCCGGTGGCTATTTCAAGCGTGAAGGCCGTCCAAGCGAAAACGAAACATTGGTTTCGCGTTTGATCGACCGCCCGATCCGCCCACTCTTTGCTGATGGCTACAAGAACGACACACAGGTTGTTCTGACCGTTATCCAGCACGATCTCGAAAACAACCCGGACATCGTCTCGATGATCGGCGCCTCCGCTGCCCTGACACTTTCCGGCGTGCCTTTCATGGGCCCGATTGGCGGCGCACGTGTCGGCTATATCGGTGGCGAATACAGGCTGAACCCAACCGTTGACGAAATGCCGGAATCGAGCCTCGATCTCGTCGTTGCCGGTACGGGCGACGCGGTTCTCATGGTTGAATCGGAAGCCAAGGAATTGGCTGAAGATGTCATGCTCGGCGCCGTGATGTTCGGCCATCGCGCTTTCCAGCCGGTTATCGATGCGATCATCAAGCTCGCTGAAGTTGCCGCAAAAGAGCCGCGCGATTTCCAGACAGACGACCTTTCGGCCGCAGAAGCAGCCGTTCTGAAGGTTGTTGAGGCTGATCTCCGTGATGCTTACAAGATCACCGACAAGCAGGATCGCTACAACGCGGTCGATGCGGCGAAAGCTAAGGTCAAAGCGCATTTCTTCCCGGAAGGCGTTGAAGAACCAGAGTTTTCTGCCGAGGAAATCGCAACGGTGTTCAAATCGGTTCAGGCGAAGATCGTTCGCTGGAACATTCTCGATACCGGCAGCCGTATCGACGGCCGCGATCTTTCGACAGTTCGCCCGATCGTTTCGGAAGTTGGTCTTCTGCCACGCACACACGGCTCGGCTTTGTTCACCCGCGGTGAAACGCAGGCTATCGTCGTTGCGACGCTGGGCACCGGCGAAGACGAGCAGTATGTCGACTCGCTGACCGGCATGTACAAAGAAACCTTCATGCTTCACTACAATTTCCCGCCCTATTCGGTCGGTGAAACAGGTCGCATGGGTTCGCCAGGGCGTCGCGAGATCGGCCATGGCAAGCTCGCCTGGCGCGCTATCCACCCGGTTCTGCCTGCCAAGGAACAGTTCCCCTACACGCTCCGCACGGTCTCCGAGATCACCGAATCCAATGGCTCGTCCTCGATGGCAACGGTTTGCGGTACATCGCTCGCCCTTATGGATGCTGGTGTTCCGCTGCTCCGTCCGGTCGCCGGTATCGCCATGGGCCTGATTCTCGAAGGCGAGAAGTTCGCTGTTCTCTCCGATATCCTCGGCGACGAAGATCATCTCGGCGACATGGATTTCAAGGTAGCCGGCTCGGAAAATGGTATCACCGCGCTGCAGATGGATATCAAGATCGACGGCATCACCGAAGAGATCATGAAGGTTGCTTTGGCGCAGGCCAAGGATGGGCGTTTGCACATCCTCGGCGAAATGGCGAAGGCCATCACCGAAGGCCGTTCGGAACTCGGCGAATTTGCACCGCGCATTGAAGTCATGAACATTCCGACCGACAAGATCCGTGACGTTATCGGTTCCGGCGGCAAGGTCATTCGCGAGATCGTCGAAAAGACTGGCGCGAAGATCAACATCGAAGACGATGGTACAGTGAAGATTGCCTCGTCCTCGGCCAAGGAAATCGAAGCTGCACGCAAGTGGATCCACTCGATCGTTGCAGAGCCGGAAGTAGGCGAGATCTATGAAGGCACAGTTGTAAAGACTGCTGACTTCGGTGCGTTCGTAAACTTCTTTGGCCCACGCGACGGTCTGGTTCACATCTCGCAGCTTGCTTCGGATCGTGTTGCCAAGACTTCAGACGTGGTCAAGGAAGGCCAGAAGGTCTGGGTCAAGCTCATGGGCTTCGACGAACGCGGCAAGGTTCGCCTGTCGATGAAAGTCGTTGACCAGGAAACTGGCAAGGAAGTCGTTCAGGAAAAGAAGGCTCAGGAAGACGCTGAGTAATCTTCCGAATAGGCTATAATGAAAGCGCGCCCTTGTGGCGCGCTTTTTTCTTGTCACAACATATCTATAGATGGATTATTTATGGCCAACGGCGCCCTGCAGACGCTCTTCCTGCCTTTTGACGACGAGATACTGGCTGTGCCAGACAAAGGCTCCGCATGGCTTTTTCTCGGTGCTGAAGTAGATCGCGATGTAGGTGATGAGTGGAAGACAAGCCTGACCTGTCTTCAACCATTCAAACCGGACTATTTGGCATTGCAGAAGGCAGGCTTTAGCGCTGTGCCAAGGTTACTTGGCAATGAGCAGTTTGATGGCGCGTTGATCTTGTTAGGCAAGCACAAGGGACGCAATGAGAACTGGTTGGCGCAGGCACTGAAGCGCGTCAAACCCGGAGGCCAAATCGTGGTTTCAGGCGACAAGAAGCTCGGCGTCGACAGCTTCCGCAAGACGGTGGAAAGCATCGTTCCGGTCGCCGACAGGCTATCCAAACATCATGCCGTCGCCTTCTGGTTCATGCGGCCGGAAATGCTAAATAGTGAGGAAATTGAGAGGCTTACGGGCGAGTCGACAAAGCTTGAAGATCGCTTCACGACAGCGCCCGGCATGTTCTCGCATGCCGCCATCGACAAGGGTTCGGCCATGCTGGTCAAGCACTTCGCCGGCCGCATCAGCGGGCACGTGGCGGACTTCGGTGCGGGTTGGGGCTACCTTGCCAGCGAGGTTTTGAACCACGCGGACAAGCTTAAATCGCTCGCTCTTTACGAAGCCGATTTCGAGGCGCTGGAAGCCGCCAAAATGAATATATCAGGGGGTGAAATCCCAGTGAGTTTCCATTGGCATGACGTGAATAGTGAAGCGATTACAGAGATTTACGATACGATCGTCATGAATCCGCCGTTCCATGCAGGGCGCAGTGCGGACCCTACGATGGGGCAGGGTTTCATTGCAGCGGCTGCCAAACGGATGAAGCCAGGTGGCAAGCTGTTGCTCGTTGCCAACCGGCAGATGCCCTATGAGGCGGGCCTGAAATCACTGTTCAAATCGGTGCTGCCGCTTGAGGACAATGCCGGTTACAAGATCATCGAAGCTAAGAAGTAATTTCTACCTGTCACAACTAAAATGCCACCCGCGGTGGTAAAAACCATGTCAGATTTGGCATTTGTTGCATCAGTTTCGCAGGAACTTGCGTCATATTTGCAAAAACTTGCGGAAAGTTTGTCCCGGTTCCGGGTAGGGCCGTACCAGAATCACTCCTTGCCGTCGTCGGACTTTTTCAGCTCTTCCAGAGTTGGCATCGATACGATGTTGTAGCCGGAATCCACGTAGTGGATTTCACCGGTGACGCCGCTCGAAAGGTCCGACAGGAGGTAGAGGGCAGACCGGCCGACGTCTTCTATGCCGACCGTGCGACGTAGGGGGGCATTGCGCTTCTGGTAGGAGAACATGGCGCGCGCGTCGCCGATGCCGGCACCCGCCAATGTGCGTACAGGACCCGCAGAAATTGCATTGACGCGAATTCCTTCCGGACCGTAGTCGGCGGCGAGATAGCGGACCATAGCCTCGAGCGCGGCCTTGGCCACGCCCATCACATTGTAGTTGGGCATGACCCGGGTGGAGCCGCCATAGGTCAGTGTCAGGATAGAACCGCCTTCCTTCATCAGCTTCGCCGCACGCTGGGCGACCTCGGTGAAGGAGTAGGCGGAGATGACCATGGTTCTCGAGAAATTGTCCCGCGTCGTCACATCGGCATAGCGGCCCTTGAGCTGCGACTTGTCAGAGAAGCCGATGGCATGGACGACGAAATCGATCGCGCCCCATTCCTTTTCCAGCGTCTCGAAAACCGCATCGACCGTCGCGATATCCTCGACATCGCAAGGCAGCAACAGTTTCGAACCAAGCTGTTCTGCCAAGGGCGCAACACGCTTGCCGAAGGCTTCGCCCTGGTAGGTGAATGCGAGTTCGGCGCCATTCTCTGCCAATTCCTTGGCGATCCCCCAGGCAATGGAATGGCTGTTCGCGACGCCCATGATGAGCCCGCGTTTGCCCTTCATTAAATCTGCCATATTTTACCCCTCGTAGCGCTGGTAAACCAGCGAAGCATTCGTGCCGCCAAATCCGAAGGAATTGGTCAGGACAGTGTTCAATTTGATGTTGTCTATCCGTCGGCGCGTAATGGGCATATCTTCGAATGCCGGGTCGAGTTCTTCGATATTGGCACTTTCCGCAATGAAATCGTGATTCATCATCAAAAGTGAATAGATGGACTCGTGCACGCCTGTCGCACCCTGCGAATGGCCTGTCAGTGATTTGGTCGCCGAAATAGGCGGGCACTGGTTGCCCGAACCGAAGACTTCGCGGATGGCCTCGATTTCCTTGAGATCGCCGACGGGCGTCGAGGTGGCGTGCGGGTTGATGTAGTCGACCGGACCCTTGACGTTGGCGATCGCCATGCGCATGCAGCGCGCCGCACCTTCGCCGCTCGGTGCGACCATATCGGCACCATCCGAGGTCACGCCGTAACCGACAAGTTCGCCATAAATCTTTGCGCCACGCGCCTTGGCATGTTCAAGCTCTTCGAGAACGAGGACGCCCGCGCCACCCGAAATGACAAAGCCATCGCGGTTCTTGTCATAGGCGCGTGAGGCCACAGATGGCCGGTCGTTGAATTTGGAGGACATGGCGCCCATCCCGTCGAAAAGCACGGACAAGGTCCAGTCGAGATCCTCACATCCGCCGGCGAACATCATGTCCTGTTTGCCGTACTGGATCATCTCATAGGCGTTGCCGACGCAATGGTTGGATGTCGCGCAAGCAGAGGAGATCGAATAGTTGACGCCCTTGATCTTGAACCATGTGGCGAGCGTTGCCGAGGCGGTCGAAGACATGGCTTTCGGCACGGCAAACGGGCCAACCTTCTTGCTGGAGCCGGATTCGATGGTCTTTTCGGCAGCCTCGACGATCGTGCGGGTGGAGGAGCCGCCCGAACCCATGATGATGCCGGTACGCTCATTGGAAATGAGATCCGTATCGAGCCCGGCGTCAGCGATGGCCTGATCCATGGCGACATGGTTCCAGGCCGTGCCGCCACCGTGGAAGCGCATCGCGCGGCGGTCTACCAGCGTTGACGGATCGAGTGTGGGTGCACCATGGACCTGGCTGCGGAAGCCGTGCTTCGCATATTCCTCAGCAAAGACGATGCCCGATTTCGCTGCACGCAGCGATTCCAGCACCTCCTCTACATTGTTGCCGATAGAGGACACGATACCCATGCCCGTCACAACCACTCGCCGCATCGCGATCTCCTTAAAGGTAATACGTTGCCAAATTTGTCAGGCAGCGCTTTCCTTGAATAGGCCAACCCGCAGGTCAGTTGCTTTATAGATAGTCTCGCCATCGACCTTTAACCAGCCATCGGCAATTCCAAGCACCAGACGGCCGCGCATGACGCGTTTGAAGTCGATGCCATATTCGACAAGTTTGTTTTTCGGCGTGACCATGCCGGTGAACTTGACCTCGCCGGTGGAGAGGGCGCGGCCCTTGCCGGGTTCACCGAGCCAGCCGAGATAAAAGCCGGTCAATTGCCACATGGCATCGAGGCCGAGGCAGCCGGGCATTACAGGATCGCCAATGAAATGACAGGGGAAGAACCAAAGGTCAGGCTTGATATCGAATTCAGCGCGGATATAGCCCTTGCCATTCTCGCCGCCTGTTTCAGAAATCTCGGTGATACGGTCGAACATCAGCATGGGCGGTGCTGGCAACTGGGCATTGCCCTGACCGAACATCTCTCCGCGGGCACAGGCAAGGAGCTCTTCATACCCGTAGCTTGATTTCTGTTCTGGCATTCTTTCTCCCATCGGTAACGTCAAGGCTTGCGCCTGGATATGTTCCGGCGCGAGCGGAACCTATCATAGAGTATTTCCGCCTGAAAACGCTGCATAGAGCAAACCACGCTCAAATGGAACCCTCGCTTTTGGGCGTGTCGATATTCAGGCCATGGCGGCCTGCAAATGGCATTTTTTGCGCTTACCTAGGCTCATGTACTCTATGTACATTGCGCTCCGGGTTTCGAAAACGACCATTTTCGGCTCACCCTGACCTGAATCTCGACACTCCCAGCCCAGACCAATGCGAATTTCGTATGACGGAATATTTCAAAGGCTCCAGCTTTTTTCCTTAGACAAATGGTGTAAATGCCGCCTATTGATCGATTTCGCAAGACAGCATATATCAATCACGTAACACGACGGACAATGTGTCTGTGGTGGGACTTCTGATATGAGTTAACGGAGTGGCAGACGGGCCATGCATATTTCTTATGAAATTGACGCTGATGTATCCTTGCAGGAGCGCTTGCGCTTTGCAGGACTACGGCCGACCCGTCAGCGTATCGCGCTCGCCAGCCTGATCTTTGCCAAGGGTGACAGGCACCTTTCCGCCGAGGAACTGCACGAAGAGGCGCTTGGTGCCAATGTGCCGGTTTCGCTGGCGACGGTGTACAATACACTGCATCAATTTACCCAGGCCGGAATGCTCCGCATCCTCGCCGTCGAGGGCGCAAAGACCTATTTTGACACGAACGTTTCCGACCATCATCACTTTTTCGTTGAAGGCGAAAATGAGGTGATCGATATCCCCAGTGGTTCGACCATGGTTGGCAATTTGCCTCCGGTTCCGGAAGGCATGGAAATCGTCAACGTCGACATCATCATCCGCCTGCGCAAGAAGCGCGGCTGATCTAGACGGAAAATTCGCCAACGCGGGCTGCAAATGGCGCTTTCCTGCGCTCCGGTGCTTACGTACCCAACGTACGCTGCGCTTCGGTGCTCGAAAATCACCAT
The DNA here is from genome assembly GCF_028331445.1 of Candidatus Phyllobacterium onerii. Taxonomy (GTDB): domain Bacteria; phylum Pseudomonadota; class Alphaproteobacteria; order Rhizobiales; family Rhizobiaceae; genus Phyllobacterium; species Phyllobacterium onerii. The sequence goes on from NZ_JAQMHX010000004.1 coordinate 417,160, forward strand.
TTTCGCCACGCCCTGACGGATTTTCGGTCATGCTCTTATAGGCACGAGCGGCAACGCATTGGCTGTTGTGCCATGAGGCTCATTGTCCGAGTCGCGAGGCACAAAGCTGTCATTTGTGCTTGTCGCGAATCATGATGCCCGCTAACCTTTGCCGCATAGGCTTGGCCCACGCCTCCTCCCTCCTTTCGGGAAGTATCGCACATACGGGGTGACATCATCATCGAACCATCTGTTCGAGCGACGCATAAGGAGGGGTTGCGTTTCCGGCTCGCAACGGAGGTCCTTGATGAAGCTTTCTGCCCCTATCTTCCAATTGAAACGCCGTGCCAAGCTACTGGTCCGGAAAAATAATGTTCCTTTGCACGAAGCGCTGGACCAAATTGCGCGCGAGGAGGGGTTTGCGAGGTGGAGCCTGCTTTCATCCCGGCTCGCAGCGGGATCATTGTCGAAAACCGTATTATCCCGGCTCAATGACGGCGATCTGCTGCTTGTGGCCGGTCGCCCCGGACATGGCAAGACCACGCTTGGACTTCAGCTTTTGCTCGACGCCGCCCGAGACGGCAGAAAGGCGATATTCTTCACGCTGGAATTTACCGAGCAACAGGCACGGAAACACATCCGCTCGTTGGATGAAGGTTATCAGGATCTTGGCGACGCTCTGGAAATCGTGACGTCGAGTGAAATCAGCGCGGACTACATTATTCGCCACTTGTCAGCCTCGGACCGAGGAACAGTTGCCGTTATCGACTATCTTCAAATACTCGACCAGCAACGAAGCAACCCAGCACTCTCCGACCAAATTCTCGCTCTTAAGGATTTCGCCAGAAAGACCGGCGTCGTACTGGGGTTCATCTCGCAGATCGATCGGTCGTTTGATCCATCAATCAGGCCTCTGCCGGATATTCGGGACATTCGCCTACCCAATCTTGTCAATTTAGGGCTCTTCACGAAGGCCTGCTTCCTGCACAATGGCGAGGCCCAGCTTCAGGACATAACTTAGAACCGGTTTTGAAACTCTACTGCGGCGGTCATCTGACGCGGTTTTCTGCGCTTCCGGTGCTCACGTACTTGATGTACGCTGCGCTCCGGTTCTCGAAAACCACGCCATCTGACTCGCCGCAGCGACTTTCCAAACAGACTCTTGGCCTGCTCGACTACCGCTATCCCATCTCGACCGGATCAACAGGCTGACCCAGTCGAGTGCGAAAGTGGAATGGGTTATTGCTTTCGACGCTCAGATTCCGAGACCACCGCCGACGTCGATTACACCGCCGGTCATGTAGCTGGCGTCTGGTCCGGCGAGGAAGGTGACGAGCGCGGCAACTTCCTCGAGCTTTGCGATGCGGCGGATGGGGTGAAGGTCGAGGAACGCGTCGGGAGCATCAACGTCGCCCATAACTTGTCTCATCATATCGGTCGGCATGGCACCGGGCTGGACAACGTTGACGGTGATGTTGCGTCCGCCCAAATCGCGGGCAATGCCCTTCGCATAGCCGTTGATGGCAGCCTTGGTTCCCACATAGTCCGCGAGGCCGGGGAACAGGGAGCGGGTGCCGCTCACAGAGCCGATGAAGATAATCCGCCCGCCATCGGGGAGCGCCGGCGCTGCCGCGCGCGTGGTCGCCACCGCGCCCATGACGTTGGTCTGCCACAGACGGTCGAGATTGACCGTGTCGAGTTCGGGATCGTCGACAGTCTTGCCCTGTACGACGATTGCCGCATTGTTGACGAGGATATCGAGCTTGCCGAATTCAGCAATCACCGAGTCGATCAAAGGCTTGGCGGAAGTAAGGTCGGCCTGGTCGCTCTTGATCGCAATCGCGCGGACGCCCTTCGCCTTGAGCTTCTCCACGACGGCTTCGGCTTTCTCGGCTGACGCGACGTAGCTTATCGCGACGTCAGCCCCCTGATCGGCAAACGCTTCCGCGATGGTGGCGCCGAGCCCGCGCGATCCGCCCGTAACGAGCACGGTCTTGCCCTTCAATGTATTCGACATGAGAGTCCCTTTCTGTGGACGATCAGGGCGCCGCCTGATCCTGGTGAACGAACGTAGCCCGTTTCCATAACGAGCATTACGATAACGCTTGGTATGAAATTTGACAGATGCCGTCAAGTGTTTTAAATAACGATCATTATGAAAAAGACCGGGTTGCGCTGATGGGACGCCATCGCGAATTTGATGTGGAGAAGGTGCTCGACGCGGCGCTGTGCGTTTTCTGGCGCAAGGGCTACGAGGGCGCATCCTATTCTGACCTGACAGAGGCTGCCGGCGTTGAGAGGCCCGCCCTCTATTCTGCATTCGGCAACAAGGAAGCTCTCTTCCGCCGAGCGCTGGATCGCTATTATGAGCGATACCTGGATTTCATCCCGAAGTCGCTTGAGCTCCCGACAGCGCGGGCAGTTGCTGCGCATATCCTTTACAGTGCAGCCGAACTCCATACACGTCATTCCCACCATACGGGGTGTCTCGGGATAAACGGGGTTTTGGCAGGATCGGATGAAGCGGAGCCAGTGCGGCAGGCGCTGATCGAAGCTCGCGCCGGCGGTGAGGCGCAGCTTCGTGAACGCCTCGAACGGGCAAAGGCCGAAGGCGACTTACCGGAGACGGCCAAACCTGAGGCCCTTGCGGCATTCGTGATGGCTGTCTCTCACGGCATGGCGGTGCAGGCCAAAGCCGGCTTCAGCCGCGACATGCTGGAGGCTGTTGCCGAGCAAGCGCTTTCCGCTTGGCCTGCCGGTAGTTCCACGACTTCTGGCTAAATAGACAAAATTTTCCCTAGTCGATGTCGATTCCCAACGCACCAGCCAGTGTCTTGAACACGGGCGTATAGAGGTAGCTCAAACTCCGGGCCGTCGTGGCGGTGATATGGTCTGAATCCCTGTACAGGGGCAGGCCGTTTCGCATGCTGTCACAGCGGCCATTGTCGCAGATACCCTGAAGCGCATCGACGGTTATGGCCCCGTATTTCGCGGCGTATTCGCTGAGCATGTCGCGGGAGGCAGCTTGCCGCTCTGTAGTGTAGGCCCATGACGGTGCGATATCGGTAGACGTGCCTCTCGTTGCCGCTTTGGCCAGGGCTTCCGGCATGTAGTGCCCCATTTCCGGGACATCCATCACAAGCACCACTTGCGTGCCATGTCGTTTGAGGTCGGCGAGGGTCTGGTCCAGAGCGGTAGCAATGGGCGCCGATTCGTCGTCAAGCTGCGGGCGGATCTTGGGATCGAAATAAAGTCCCTGATTAGGCAACTCCGAGCGGAGGACGTACTTGGGCCAATAGGCAATCATGAAGACCAACGGTATGCGCTTGCTGATGATAAGGTCCCGCACAGCCGCATTGTAGTCAACGCAGCGCAGCGTGTCTTTTTCGTCTTTCAGTTCCACATCCGGAAGCGGCGGACACGAAGCCCGTGCGGCCAAAATACCGCTGGCACCGGCCTTCGTCGCCGCAAGGTCAATGGCGGGCGCCATTGAACCGGAGTGCGAGTCGCCCCAAACGAGGAAATTCACATTGTCCGCTCCGGGGATTCCCAGTTGGCAAAGGTTGCCTGATTGGACGTCGGAAAGGGAAGGACCCTTTCCACTGGTGTCCTGCATGCATTCGGGACTGGAAAACCGGCTTTCGTCATAGGTGGCATTGTAGATTTTCTGGGCAACCGGAGTAAGGCGGCCGGGAAGCCCGACTTCGGTGATGACATAATTGCCGAAAGCCACGACCGCTATGATAACCGCCGTCGCAGCGGCGAAGACGGGTTTGCGGGGAACCGGGCCGGCATGCCCGCGGAACGGCCGCTCGATGAATTGCCAGGAAAAAACAGCCACCATAATCGAAATCGCCACGAGCAGACCGTTTTGGATAAAGGTGAGCTCGTGACCATTCAGGTAGCGCGTGAAGACGATAATCGGCCAGTGCCAGAGATAGAGCGAATAGGAAATCAGACCGATGAACACAAGCGGCGAGGACGTGAGAAACAGTCCCGCCGGACCGCGCGCGGCTCGCCCCTGAATGATGAGAGCGGCACCAATGCAGGGGACGAGTGCGGCAAGGCCGGGAAACGAAGTGCTGTCATTATAGAAGAAGACCGCAAAGCCTATCAGGATGAGTCCGACGGCAGCCAGGATTTCGCCGATAAATGGCTGTTTCGGCCGGGGTACGACACCCAGTGCTAGCAAGGCGCCGAGAAGCAGCTCCCAGGCGCGGTAGGGCGACAGGTAAAACGCCTCGACAGGCCTATGCTCGACGGCCCAGACGCTCGCGGCGAGCGACCCGACAAACAGCAGAATGAGCGCCGGCTTGATCCATTCCCGGCTGATCCTGCTCAAAAGAAGGAGCAACAGCGGAAAGACGATATAGAACTGTTCTTCGATGGCGAGCGACCATGTGTGCAACAACGGCTTCAGCTGGGCGCTGATATCGAAATATCCGCTCTCTCTGTTGAGCTGGATGTTGGAAACAAAAAGAGCAGCCGCCTTCACACTGCGGGCAAAATACTCGAATTCGACTGGCATGAAAAATATCCATGCCATCGCTGCCGATGCTGCGATCATTGCGAACAGCGCCGGAAAGATGCGGCGAATGCGGCTTTCGTAAAACCGCCAAAGGCTGAAATCGCCCTGGTCGATTCCTCCGATGATCCGCAGGGCCATCAGATAGCCGGAAATGACGAAGAAAACGTCGACGCCGACGAACCCGCCCTGGAAGCCCGACATGCCCGTGTGATAAAATACGACCGGCAAAATCGCGATGGCCCGGAGGCCATCGATGTCGCGGCGATAAGCCAGGCCGTCGCGCGCCTGCCCGGACGTCATTAAGCTGACCAATTCCAGTTTACTCCAGCATTATCCGTGGGATTTTTTCCGCGCGGCACGGTACGTGCTCTCTGCGAGGATGAGGATGCAGCCCGCCAATAACAGGATACCACCGGCGAATCCAGGCAATCCGGCATATTCCACAGCGGCCGCAATGACGCCGATCAAGGCAATCGACCAGAGTGCCAGAGCGCCGTCATCGATGAACATGCCGATCAGTTCTCGTATGGTGATGCGTATGATGTTCATCAGGCGACTGCCTTTGCGTTGGAGCTGCGATAGTCGCGCAGCATCCGCACGGCGACAAACGAGAAGATTGCAAGGACGGCAAGGATTCCGATCAGCGACAGATCGGCGCCCGGCCAATCGGCGCCAAGTCCTTCACCGACCCAGAAGATGCCGAATGCCGTAAGTAGAAGTCCGACGACGAATTTCAAGGTGTTTTCAGGCACCTGCGACAACGGCTTGTGCACGACGAAACCGATTATCAGCACCAGGAGGCAGGCTATAGCCGCGCCAAGGGCGGCATAACCGAGCATGCCGCGTCCAGCGCCAACCGCGATGACGATGAAAACCACCTCGATACCCTCGAGCAGTACCGCCTTGAACGCAGCGGTTCCGGCGATCCAGTCCGCACGTCGTTCGGCGTCCTGACGCTTGAGCTGATCGGTCTCCCTGGCGAAGGCTTCTGCCTCGTCGTGAAGAGCAATGATGCCTGAAGCGCGAAGGATGGCTTTGCGCAGCCAGCGCATTCCAAACAGGATCAGCAGGGTTCCGATGACAAATTGCAGAAGCTCGATCGGGATCAGCCCGAGCAGCGGTCCAAGAATGACAACCAGAGCGGCTAGCACGATGAGCGCCAGCCCCGTGCCAATGAAGGCTGGCTTCCAGCTGCGGGAAACCCCGACGGCGAGGATAATGGTGAAGGCTTCGACGACTTCGACGAAGGAGCCGAGGAAAGCTGCCGTCATAGTCGATACTATGGTCGTGATGTTGGACATGGAAGGATTTCCGTTCACGCAGAATGGGACAAAAGATTACTCGATAAAAGGTCAAGATTCAGGCGGCCAGAAGGATGAAGCGTTCGGATGGAAAAGAAAACGTGACACGGATGTCGTTGATCTTTCGCTTAGCATGGATTTGTTTTGCTTCGGTGAGGAAGTGCAACCTGTCACGACCATCAAACGTTTTGTTACCCGGTTATGTTTTGGGATCAGTTTTTTGTTGCTCTTTGCGTGAAGGTGCATTCTGGTTGCAGATGATGGAAAATCGTAAAATAGTCGGCGATAAACACTTCTGAAGTTCTTTCTCACTTGCGACCAGGATAGCGCCCTTGAACACACGGATTGATCCGCAGCTTAAAATTATCCTGATCGGAGGCTCGTCCAATGTCGGGAAATCAAGGGTGGCAGGCGCATTGGCGAGCAAAATTGGCTGGCGCTGTATTTCAACGGACAGCCTTGCCAGGCACCCCGGCAGGCCTTGGCGACAGTCGAACAAGAAAGTCCCCAACCACGTGGCCGAGCACTATCTTAGTTTAAAGGCCAATGAACTGCTGGAATCCGTCATTCTGCATCACCGCAAGATGTCGCCACTCGTTGCGGAACTTGTCCGGGCAACGGTGCATGATGAAGGCATGGAGAAATTAGTGCTCGAGGGATCGGCACTTTGGCCTTTCATCACGAGTGGACACCGCATGAAGGAAGTTGGAACTGTCTGGCTGACAGCCAGCTCCGACACCTTGCGCACACGGATCTATGAAGCAAGCGGTTTCCACAATGCCAGCGAACAGAACCGTGGAATGATCTCAAGATTTCTCGAACGCACGCTGCTATTCGATCGAAAGACCGCCGAACTCGTTAGCGAGCACGGCTGCAAGGTCCTCGATGTTGACGAATACAAAACGACAGAGGACCTGATTGGCGGCATAATGGCTAGCCTCAGAGCCTGAACCAAAATCCGCCATGGAGGGCTGCAAATGGGCGTTTTTATGCGCTCCGATGCTCACGTACCAAATGTACGCTGCGCTTCGGTGCTCGAAAACCACCATTTTCGCTGCCCCCTGACGAATTTTCATTTGGGCTCTCATGGCATCTCCGACGCGCTAGACCAAAAATTGGTGAATGATCTGGCGCACCGGTCTATCGTCGCCTAAATAGATTCCTGTCATCGGAACCGAACGTACCTGCATAGCGTCCCGTTCCGCAAAGCCAGCAACGCATTGGAATGATTATGACCGAAGGAACGTTGAAGGAACCAAGTCTTCAAGACTCTGAGGCTGAAGAAGTCGAGCAGGAATTCGGGACAGCCGGAATTGCGCCAATGGCTCGCCCAAGCAGGACCACACGCTTTTTCATGGGCATCGTCTCCTGGGCAGAGAAGCTCAACCTCAAACACGCCAGGTTTGGCAACCCTCCAGTCTATGACAATGCGGTCTTTCCCTGGACAAGCGAGATAGAAAAGGCTTGGCCGGACATTCGCATTGAACTCGACCGCGTTCTTCTGCGTCAGAGCGAACTGCCTGCATTTCAGGATATTTCGACGGACGTCAAAACAATCTCGACGGACAGTCAATGGAAAACCTTTTTCCTCGTCGGATTCGGCGTGAAGTCAAAACAGAACATTCAAGCCTGTCCCAAGACGTGGACGGCGGTACAGAAGATCCCCAACCTGAAGACAGCCATGTTTTCGATCTTCGAACCCGGCAAACATCTGCCTGCCCATCGGGGGCCTTACAACGGCGTATTGCGGCTCCATCTCGGTTTGATCGTGCCGGAGCCGGGCGACAAGCTCGCCATCCGGGTCAAAGACAGGATATGTCATTGGCAAGAGGGCAAAGCCCTGATCTTCGACGATGCCTACGAACACGAAGCCTGGAATCATACGGACAAGACGCGCGTCGTCCTGTTCGTCGATTTCGTGAAGCCGCTAAAATTTCCCGCCAGTTTCATCAATTGGGCGCTTATGAACCTGGCGATCTTCACGCCATTTATCCGTGAAGGCCTCGACAACCACAAGGAATGGGAAAAACGTTTTTACGCTGAAGCCGAGACCTTGCGAAATCAGTGATGCGCGTCACGAATGCTCGGTGTCGATTTTGACCTTGACCACATCGCCGGGCAGCAGGATGGTCCCTTCTTCAGCGGTCGTCTCTTCGGTTTTTCCGTTGGAGTTGCGGACAATGCTGTATTGCATGACAACAGGATCTGAGCCGTTGCCCGCGGCAGCCGGCGCGTTGACCAGCGCTTCGGTCATCAAGTTTTTGTTCATCTGAAGCTTCAGATTGCTTTCATCGAGCGCGGCCTGCGTTGCCTGCATCTCGGTTGCCAATTCCGACTTGCGCTCATTATCAAGGTCGGTCTCGTTCTGGGTCGATTTACTGATTTCCTGCTTGGCACGCAACGACGCGGTATCAAGATCCAGAAGCTTGCCTTCCATGTCCGCAACCGACGTTTGCAACCCGAGGAGGCGCGAGTTCACGACAAGGCCCTGATCCGCCAGTCCGCCGATGCTGGTAAGTTCCTTTCGGGTCAGATCCAGCTGCCGGTTCTGCACGCCCATTTTCTTTTCGAGCGAACTGATTTCGTTCGTATAGAGCGTTTTGAGGTCGTTCAGCCCATTGATTTGGAGATCAAGGGAATTCTTCCTCGTGCGCATGATTGCCGTTTCATCGTCGACCAGTCTCTTGGTGTTCGATTTCTCGATCAAATCGTCCGGAACCTTGATTTCCTGCACATTGGCCAATTCTGCTTGCAGTCTTGCGAGTTTGACCACCGCCCGGTCATGCGCGGCTACGATGACATCATAGTCCCCGCGCGCATTGAAGTAATCCCGCTCGAAGCGCTGCCCGGTCGTTCGCGGCATACCGCCAGCAAGGCTAACAGCCTTGAGAACCGTCATTTCAGGCTCGAATGCATATCTTCCTGGCGTCTGCACGTCGCCTGAAACGAAAATCGGCCGAAACTCGGATATCTCTACGGAAGCCTCCGGAAGATCGCTAAGGCCGAGTTTCTGCCGGAGGTTCTCGGAGATCTCCTTGGCAATTTCGGATGTGGTCTTGCCGCCGGCGGCTATTTCACCCGCGAAGGGAAGAGACAAGGTGCCTGAGGGTCCAACCCTGTAATCACCCGTGATCGTGGGCCACTCGCGAAAGGTGCCTTCTGCGGTCTGCCATTCGATCACGCGTATGGTGACCTTGTCCATCGGGCCCAACGCGTAATCCGCAGCATGGGCACCCGGCGCAAACAGCATCATGAGAAGCAGCATGCAGCCATAAAAGAACCAGCGCGTTGCAGCGGTGAAACCGCGTGGCATGCCTGAGCACGCACTTGACGGGGAAATCGGGGTCATTTCCAACAATTACTCCTGTAAATCAATCGGGATCGGTGAGGCTATTTCCGCCCTAATCTTGGCAAAGCCACCCGGCCCAAGCCTCATAAGCAGGATCGCGTGACATATATGAGGCGGGAATGATCATGCGAACGATCACAATGTCCTTCCGAAAAGGCCAATTTCAACGGAATGCTTGTCGAAAACAAGGCATTCGTCGAAGGTAATACCGCTGCCCTCGTATATCCGCCCCAGTCAGCCTGGAACGGACGCGAATGATTGTTCGGAAGATAACATAAAAATTGTGCGTTGCAACACAACGTCGTTTGCAGCATGCGAGTTGAATGGCATATTGGCTGTATATTCTGGTCGCGATCGCCGAAATGACCTCGTATTTTGCCGGAATGTTATGTAATTTGAGATCGCAATTCCACGCGTTCGCGCCATAAACATAATTAAATATGCTTATATAGTTGAGTGATTGTAATTAGTTTTGTCTCCTTCTAGACAATTGGATGGGTTGTATAGCCCCGAGATATTGTGTAATTTTTTTATTTGCGCTGCAACATAGCGTGAAAATGTGTCGTGTTTCGTTATTTTGAGTGAAGACAGGACGTGCTTCAGCCGTCCGCTTGCGTTGTATGCTGTATTCGCGGGTCGCAATACCTCGCCAGCTCCAAAAGCGCAGAAAAATTGTGGTTACAAAGTAAGAAAACTGTTATATTCCGGCTTAAAATTAGCCGAGGTGCTTTCATCTAAACTCAAGGGGTTTGGTATAGACAAATTGGCAGCCAAAAAAACATTCATGTACGCGCATTAGCGTCTGTGGGGGGAGATAAAATGATAAGAAACTATACGCCAGCTTTTCTCCGCATAAAGAATGGGAGGAGCTGAGCATTATGAGATTTCCAAATTTTTTAATCGGAATGCTCGGCGTCCTTATCGCATTTGCGATCACGACCTATGTTCTCACGCAATCCCTGTGGGCAACGATAGTCCAGACGCTAATTTGCGCAGTCGTCATCCAGGTAGGATATTTCGCCGTTGTGCTCTTCCTTGTCGCACGTGAGAAACCACGGACGTCCGAGTGGAAGCAGTCCGGGACTAGTGAGCCAACCGGCATTGTCGCCAACAAGCAGCCGCCGTTTAAATCAATTACACCCACAGAAACGCACTAGGTCTGTTTATATTCACGCCATGGCGGCCTTCAAACGGCGTTTTTCTGCGCTCCGGTACTCGAAAACCACCGTTTTCGCCTCGCCCTGACATGAATCTCAACAGACCCTTAAGCGATCCGGAGCAACTTCCGGGCGTCAGAACCTTGCTCTAGACGTCTGCCTCTTGCGGGAGGCCGAAATAATTGTATCCTTGCTGCATCGGTCTGGTGCTGGCAATACGCCCACAGACCATACGTGGTGCGCGCTAACACGCCTTCGTGCATCCAGTAGAGACCCGCACAGTCGAGGGCAGGGGCAATTACAGATAATCCGGACAATAGTGTGTGTGTGATCATCGCTGCGAAGAACGCAGCCGATACCATCGCGGCCGCCATATCCTCCGCCTTGGCGGATATATACGTGGCAGAAGTGATCGTCGTCGACGATGGATCGACCGATGGTACTTCGGAAGCCGCCGGAGGAGCCGATGACGCGAGCGGGCGGCTGCGTATCATTCGTTTCGACGCGAACAGGGGGCCATCTTACGCACGTAATCACGCCATCTCCTGTTCGTCGGCGGCCCTGATCAGTATTCTCGATGCCGACGATTTCTTTATCCCGGGGCGCTTTTCCCATTTGTTGTCAACCAGGGACTGGGATATGGCCGCCGACAACATCGTCTTTGTCGATCAACGTTGGGTCAGCCACTTCAACACACTCGCCATTGACACGTTTCCTCCGGAAACCTGGTTTCTCGACCTGCCGACATTCGTCGACCGCAATATATCGAGGCGCAGCAAGCAGCGCGGCGAGCTCGGCTTCCTGAAGCCTGTCATCCGTCGCGAGTTTCTGGATCGCCACAGCCTGCGCTACAATGAAAAGCTGCGGCTCGGCGAGGATTACGATCTCTATACGAGAGCGTTGGCCCTGGGTGCGCGGTTTCAGATCATCAACAATTGTGGATATGGAGCCGTCGTGCGTGCGGATTCGCTGAGCGGGCGGCACAGGACGGACGACCTGAAACAACTCGCCGATGCCGACAGGGCACTTCTGGATAGCGGCATGCTGTCGGGAGGGGGGCTGGAAGCCGTCCGCGAGCATGAGCGCCATATTCGCTCCAAATTCCATCACAGGCAGTTTCTGGACGTCAAGTCGCAGAAGGGGCTCGCTGCGGCAGCTGTCTATGGTCTGCGCAATCCGTCTGCGGTTTTTCCAATCGCAAGGGGCATCCTGACCGACAAGTTCGATGGAGCCGTCAAAAACAGATCGACTGCCCCCCAGATCAAACCAGAGCTGCGCTATCTGTTTCCGGCAACTGCCAAAACGCAGTGAGCCTGACGCGGATATCAGTTCGAATTTATTGTGCGTTGCACAAAAAGACACAATGGACTAGTCTGTTTCAAGAATAGATCAGGGGTCAATATGAGCGGATTTGCTCAGTTGGGTTCGACAACTGAGCGCGCAACGGATGCAGTCATGATTGACTTGCAGCCAACGAACCCCATGCCGCCAATCAGATACCAGGGTTAGTTTTATGAAAATCATTGTCGAGAACACGGTCTGCCTGAATACTGGCGACGCCGCCATTCTTCTAGCGATCAGGCACATCCTGAGAAACGTTTGGGGCGAGGATTTGCGTTTTCAGGTCTTTGACAGCCAGCCGGAAGTGGCGGCACGGCTTTACCCTTCGAAAGAATATCCGGATCTCGAATTTCACAAACTCCTGTCAGAGTCCGTCTTCAAGTACAGCTACGATCAAAACGTCCTGAAGAACGCCGTCAAGCCGCTCTACAATCGAATTGTCATCGAGGCGCTGCGCCGCTTCGGCAGGGGCGGGTCCATCGACAAGATGTTGTTTAGCGACAGCGACCGGCGCTCGCTTGAGATCTACCGGGACGCTGACCTCGTCATCACGACGGGCGGAACCTATCTGGTCGAGAACTACAACCTCGAACGGCGTCTCAATCAATTCCGTATCGACGCGATAGTCGGTAAGGATCCCGTGTTCTTCACGCAGTCACTGGGGCCCTTCAACAAGGACTATAATCGCCAGGAACTGAAACCCGTCTTTGACCGGAGCCCGCTCATTCTTCTTCGCGATTCCCGGTCAAAGGACCATATTGTCGATCTCGTCGAAGACCCCGACAAATGTCACGTGGTGGCGGATGCGGTGTTCGCGCTCGCCGACACGGACCGGATCGCAGGAATTCTGGCTGCGGACCAGACACCGAAAACCGGTCGCGTCGCTATATCCGTCCGGCACTGGAACTACGTCAAGGGCGGCGGGGACGGCATGCGCCGCTACCTTGATTCCATCCGCAACATCGTCACCACCCTGGTGCGCGATCAGGGCAAAGAGGTGACCTTCCTGTCGACTTGCCAGGGCGTGCCGGAATATGCCCACGACGACTCCAAGGCGGCCAAGGCGATCGTTGCCGAGCTCGATCCCGAGATTGCCCGCCATGTCAGCGTGGACGCGTCATTTCATACACCAGAGCAACTGATGGCGCTTGTAAAAGGGTTCGATTTCGTCGTCGCCACGCGCATGCACATGATGATCATGTCGCTGTGCGTCGGCACCCCGGTGTTGCCGATCGCCTACGAGTTCAAGACCAAGGAAGTCGCCAAGCGCATCGGCGTGTCCGACGTTCTGCTCGACATTGACACGGTGACCGTGGAAGAAGCCGGTCAAAAACTCGATACGTTCATCCAAAATCTGGAACATTATCGCAGAACGAGCCTCAAGGCTGTTCTTGACGAGCACGCATCGGCAATGTCCGCGACTGAGCTTCTGAAGCCGCTTCTTGCCGCGCCTTCAGCGAATGTTGCTCGCGACCTTGGACCAGATGGCCGACAGAGCGCTGCGTGACTGGGGCAGCAAAAGCATCAGAACGAACGCGAACCCATAGTTCAGCAAAACAGCCAGGGTAACCGCCAAAAAATCCGAGCGGGCGATCAGCGACAGGGGCAGCAGCCAGTAGGCGAGCCAGGCGAGCAGGGCCGAAACGATGAAGAGGCCTTGCACCAGAAGCACATCCATCGCCGTCACCGGGCCGACGCGGTGCACAAGCACTGCGAGAACGGGAACGCGCAGGATATAGCCGCTGATGGCATAGGCCGCGGCGACGCCGACGGCACCCCAATGCAAGCCCACGATAAAAGCAACCACAGTCGTGATCGAAGAGTAGATGCCCCAGCGGAACATGGTCTTCGTTCTGTCTTGGCAGATGAAGATCCAGCCTGTGGTGCTCGAAATGGGCTGAATGAGGCCGGCGATGCCGAGCCAGGCGAAAATCGGTGCGACGGGCAGCCATCTGTCGCCGAAAAGAATGCCGACCACCTGTTCCGAGGTAAGGGTCAACGCCGCGATAGCGGGTACCGTGACCGCCGCGAGTACCCAGTTGGTCTGCATGTAGATATCGCGAAAGCGCTTTTTATCGTCCTGTATTCGGCTGAGAAGCGGGATCATCAGGCGTGTCAGCGGCTGATTGATGTTCTGCAAAGGGAACAGCAGAAGCTTGTAAGCGCGGTCGTAATAACCGAGCTCGATTGCGCCTGAAAATTTGCCGATCAGAATATTGTCGAGATTGCGGGAGAAGAAGTTGACGAGGTTGAAGCCTGTAAGGTTGGCGCCGAAGGACATGATGTCCCGATCGATCTTCAAAACCGGCTTGTCCGGTCTAAACCGCGCCACACGCCAGGCTGCAAGCAATCCAACCGCCGCCGATGCTGCAGGGCCAAGCACCAGCGACCAATAGCCCATGCCGGCATAGGCCGCCACGGCCGCTGTTGCAAAGCCTGCAATGGCGGTGACGACATCGTTGATCGCAAGCTGACCGAACTGAAGATGGCGATTCATCAGGCTGAGCGGCATGGCCGCCAGACTTCCGAGGAAAAGCGGCAGGCCGGCGCCGATTGTGATCCCGACCATGCGCGCATCACCGTAATAGGAAGCGACGACGGGGGAGAGCGCGACGACGACGACAGTGCTCGCTAGGCCCGCAAATGCACTCATCCAGAAGACCTGATTGAGCTGCCGCTGACTGATCTCCTTGCGCTGAACGACCGCTTGCTGAAGCCCGAGATTCTGAAAGAGCGCGACGAAGGCCACGATCGGACTGACAGAGGCGACAAGCCCGAAATCTTCCGGAATGAGCAGGCGCGCCAGGACGATGACGGAGAGGAATTGGACAACGATTTTGATGCCTTGGGCGATGACCGTCAAAAGGCCGCCGCGAAGGGCAACGCGTCCAAACTGAAGCGGTTCGGCACTCACGCGCTTAACTTCGCTTCGGCCAGACGCGTGATCATCTGCGCGAACTGATCATTCAAAACATCGGCGTTGAAATCGGCCTCGATTTTTTTCCTTGCAGCCAATGCGATGCGCTCGCATTCGGCCGGGTGTTGGGCGATCCACAGGAGTTTTGCCGCGAGCGCATCAATGTCCTTCTCCGGGACGAGAAATCCTGTCGTCTGGTCCTCTATGAGTTCGGGAATCCCCGAATGATATGTGCTGAGCACCGTAAGCCCGGCAGACATTGCCTCCATGAGGGAGACCGGAATGCCTTCCACATCTCCATCCTGTGCCGTGACGCTCGGCAGCAGGAACAGATGGGCTTCCCGCAAGCGCTGCTTGACCTCGCTGTGCGGGCGCGGTCCGAGAAATGTCACCCTGTGCGCAATATTCAGATCCTTGGCGAGCTGCTTCAGCTCGTCGAGCAATTCGCCGCCGCCTATGATGGTATAGGCCCAATCGAGGTCCGGGTTTGAAATCGAAAGCTGACCCAGCGCGCGCAGGGCAAACTCGATGCCCTTCTTTTCGGTCAGGCGGCAAACCGAAATGACATTCAAGGTGCCTTGATCCCAAGTACGCCACGCATATTCGATCTCGTTGATCCGTACACCCATATGATGCACGACGACGTTTGCTTCCGGCGCCCCGGCGTCGACAAGGGCCTTTTGGAAATAATCGTTGACTGTCAGCTGCCGAGTACCCTGGTCGAACAGGACAGTATATTGCCAGAGGGAGTTGTCGAGGAGCGGCCGGCCAACATCGCGGCCATGGAATATCGTGACCAGGGAAGCGCCGAGCTTCTTCCGCTTGAGCACGCGTGCCACGCGCAAACCATTGTTGCCGAAATGGGCGATTATGACATCGAAATTGTGGAGCTTTCGCGAAAAGACAATGTCGAATGCCGTCGAAACCTTATCCCAGAGGGTTGTTGGCAGTTTTCGAAGGATCGGGCGCAACGGCGCCAGAGCACCCCACCAGCAAACCGTATTTTCAGTCAGCGCCTGCCAATGCTTTGTTCGAGCACTGCCCTGCTTCAGGAGGTTCTCGTTACAGATAACGCCGACCTCGATACCGCGCTCAAGAAATCCATTTACCTGATCCAAAATGAACGTCTCGGACAATGACGGGAACTTGTCGACAACAAAACCAACTCTCATTACCGAGCATTCTTTCAATAAATCTAAAAACATGGGCAGAGCTTTGAGTCCGTCTTGAAACTCTACTGCGGCGGTCATCTGACGCGATTTTCTGTGCTTCCGGTGCTCACGTACTAATGTACGCTGCGCTCCGGTTCTCGAAAACCACGCCATTTGACACTCCGCAGCGACTTTCCAAACTGACTCATATCACGCCACCTGTTTGATATTTTTCTGGCTGGCGGCTTGATCGAGAACGCTGAGAAAGGTCGAAAACTGGCTCTTCGGATCCATCTGCGGCCGCTCGGAAAATTTCCTTGCAGCGGACGAGAGCCGGTCATATTCGCCCTTGTCAGTCCAGAGCGTGCGGATCGCGCCGACCCAATCTTCCAGCGGCGCGTTGTAATCCAGGACAAGGCCGCCTTCGCCAATCGCTTCCGGCAGTCCGCCACGGCGTGACCCCACGACAGGAATGCCGCTGCAATGCGCTTCTGACGCGACGCGGCCCCATGCCTCCTCCCATTTGCTGGGGGCGAGCAGGATCTTGGTGCGCCCATAGACCGTTTTCATGTCGCTGGTGCGGTTTTCGAGTTTGACGTTCTTCAGAGGAGCGATCGTCTTTTCGATGCTGGCCCGGTGATCATCGGCAAGCTTCCAGCTTTCGACAAAGAGAAACGGGATGTCGGGACACTGGCCGGCGATCTGGACGGCCAGTTCAAAACCCTTTTCGTTGTAGGGATTGATGAACGTCACATATTCGCCAGTCGTCGGCGTTCCGTACAGGACAGGGTCGATCGTCGGCGGGATGATGGTCGAATCGATCCCGAATTTTTCCTTGTAGGTCCTCGCGGTGAACTCGGAATTCGCGATGTAGAGTGCAGAATCCAGTTCCCGCAGATCACCGGCAAGTTCGTGGAATTCCACGTTTCTGAGGTAAATGACCAAGGGTATCCCTTCAGCTTGCAGGGCTTTCCCTATCGGAACCGATTTGTGGCATTGCACGACAGCAACGTCAGGCTTGAGCCTTTTGACCGCGAAGCCCGCTGCTTCCCAGGGAAACCAGGCTCTGACCACGGGATAGCCCGGAAAACTGTCGACTGCCGCCCGCTGACCCATGATCTTCATCTTGGCGCGTGCCTTCAGTCCGAACATCCCCTGGCCGAACAAGGCAGCCAGAACCGAGGCTTCGTGCCCCTGATTGCGCAATTGCTCGACCAGATGATGCGTACTCGATTGAACGCCACCACTGAACTGGGGATAGTAGCCGTTGCCGCCCGCAAAAAGTACTTTCATCGCGTGGCTCCTTGTATCCTGTTTTCCACCAGCCCGGCGGCCTAGGCGGCCTGCCTGCCGATGCTGTAATATTCCAGGCCATGACGGGCGATGACCTTGGGATCATAAATATTCCGGCCATCGAAGACGACTGGCGTCGTAAGGGCGTCCTTCATGAGATCGAAGGATGGCGCCCGGAAGCTCTTCCATTCGGTTACGATCAGCAGGGCGTCGGCACCGCGCAACGCTGCTTCCTTGGTTCCGCAAAGTAGCAGGTCATCGCGTTGGCCGTAAATGCTCTGGCATTCCTGCATCGCCTCCGGATCAAAGGCCTGCACGCTGGCTCCCGCCTGCCACAGGGCCTCCATCAGCGTGCGCGAAGGCGCTTCACGCATGTCGTCGGTGTTGGGTTTGAAAGCCAGGCCCCAAAGCGCAAAGACCTTGCCCTTCAGATTGCCCTTGAAATAGCGGTGGACTTTTTCGAACAGGATGGACTTCTGTGCATTGTTCCGCTCATCCACCGCCTTCAGCATCTTGGCATCGAAACTGATGCCTTCTGCTGTCTGGATCATGGCGCGGACGTCCTTCGGAAAGCACGACCCGCCATAGCCTATTCCCGGATAGATGAAGTCGTAGCCAATGCGTGGATCGCTGCCGATACCCTTGCGGACCTCCTCGATATCGGCACCGAGTCGCTCTGCCAGACCCGACATTTCATTCATGAAGCTGATCTTGGTCGCGAGGATGCAATTGGCTGCATATTTCGTGAATTCGGCGCTGCGCACATCCATGACAATCATTTTATCATGATTGCGGCTGAAGGGAGCGTAAAGCTCCCGCATCACCTTTTCCGTGTTGTCGCTGCTGGTTCCAATGATGATGCGGTCAGGCTTCATGCAATCCACCACCGCCGAACCTTCCTTGAGGAATTCCGGATTTGAGACGACATCGAAGTCCAGTTCTTCGCGCCCTCTCGCCTTGAGCACTTCCGCGATTTTCAGCCTTATCTTGTCGCAGGTTCCTACCGGCACCGTCGATTTGCTGACAACGATCTTTGGCGTCTCCATTTCGCGTCCGATCGCCTCTGCCACGGCCAGCACATATTTGAGGTCGGCGGATCCGTCTTCGGTGGGCGGCGTACCGACCGCACTCATCAGGATCTGGCCATGTTTGACTGCAGCTGCGACGTCCGTCGTGAACGTGATGCGGCCCGCTGCGTGATTCTCTCTGACGAGACTCTCGAGGCCTGGCTCGTAAATCGGGATCAACCCCTGATTCAACCGTTCTACCTTGTCAGCGTCGATATCGACGCACAAAACATTGTGCCCCACCTCAGCCAATACGGCGGCCTGTACGAGACCGACATAGCCGATTCCAAAAACTGTTAAATTCATTGGATTTGTTCCTGTGCAAAGACATCGGATCGGATCCGGATCCGGTAATACCAATCATTAAAATCGCGGGCCATAAGGAATGCCCGCAACCAAGTTTCTGTAACTGTCATTGAGCTGTTCAGTAGCTGCCTCTGGCCATGCAAACGGCAGGCACAGTCTTGATGATGATATGCAAGTCGAGTTTCAACGACCAGTTCTCGACATAGTGCCGATCGAACTCCACGCGGCTGTCGTAAGAAACGTCATTGCGCCCGCTTACCTGCCAAAGCCCTGTGAGGCCAGGGCGTGATTTGAGGTAGAACACTGCGGCGTTGCCGTAATTCTCAAGCTCGTCGTGCACGACTGGACGGGGTCCGACAATGCTCATGTGGCCTTGGAGAATGTTGATGATCTGTGGCAGTTCATCAAGGCTCAGCTTTCTCAATACAGCTCCGACGCGAGTGACACGCGGATCATCCTTGAGCTTGCGAGTGGCTTCCCATTCGGCCCTCGCATCCGGATTGGCTGCAAAATAGCTGGCCAGCACGCCATCGCCATCCGGAACCATCGTCCGGAATTTGAGGCAGTGGAAAATGCTGCCCCCCCGCCCAATCCGGCGGTGGCCATAAAATACCGACCCGCCATCGGACAACCTCACAAGAAGTCCAATAAGCAGGAACAGGGGACTAAGGGCAATGAGGCCTGCCAAGGCCCCAGCAATATCGAATCCACGCTTCAGGAATCCGCCCAAAGCAGGGTCGAAATCCGTATCAACGTGGGAATAGCTCAAATCGGTCGATTTGACTGAATCGCTCATGGCACAACTCCGGGGGTCGGGTGATCTAATGGCTGATGCGACGGTATCAAACGGTACATCCAAGGCTATAGCCAAAGTTGCAACAAGAATATGGTGCAACGCAACACAAAAAATTAACACGCGTGAAACACTAAGTGATGGCTAGAAATTGCCCATAAGTTGCCCAATTTTTGACCTCTTCGACTATATTATACGCCTGTTAACTTGCAGACGTTTTGCCGACTATTATTCGCTATTTGCACTGTACTATGGCGGATTTGGCCATGTTTGCGCTTTAAGGCATGGTTCAGCACAAAATAGGCGTCTGATATAGGTCATGACGCGAATGCGGTAACTTTTTCGGGGCCGCAAACAGTGCGTTTTGCTGCACTGCACCAATCTCCACAATGCATAAAGAAGTGGCGGAGGAACGGGTTCCGCCCGTTCCATATCGCGCCTTTTTTCGATCGATCACGATATTGTTATGTCTGTAATTGCGTTGGTTGCATCATTTTGAACGGCGTGCGCTGAGGGATGGCGAGCAATCCTGCCGAATAATACAGGAGGAACGAACCGATCGTGTAAGGCTGTATGAAGTCGATCTCGAAGAACGAACGGATCAATAGCAGCAGTGCTATGCCGAACATCAGGTGTCCCTGCGGCGTATATCCTTCCGTCAACAGACGCCGCAGAAAACCGATCACCACACCCCCGAGGAGCAGGCTGATCAGAACAACGCCGACGTAGCCAAGTTCGACAAGCACTTCGATATAGGTATTGTGGAAATGAAATCCGGTACGTGCCGGGATGTAGAACTCGGCCCACAATCGCTCGGCCTCGGAGAAGCCTTGTACCCAGTAGGCCTGATAGCCAATGCCCATAAGCGGGGCCTCGCGAGAAGCTCTGAACCCTTCTTGCCAAAGATAGGTACGTCCGGTGAGAGTGGAATTCTTGCCGAAAGCGCCGAGTACCAGATCAATGGCGCCGGCATTGATAGCCACGGCAACGAGCACCAACGCTACGGCAACACCGACCAGAAAAAACGACCGGCGGTGCTTCGGCGAAAATTTCAATACAACGCCGACGATCAAGGTTGCGGTGAATATCGCAAGCGTTGCGATGACCGAGGTGGCCGAACTGGAGGCCACCAGGCAATAGGCAGACAGGAGGCCGCACACGACTGCGATGCATCGCCATGTTTTGCTGGTTTGCAACACGAAGAAACTGGCGAAGGCGAAATAGACACCGAGGGACGCAAAGAAGCCAAGCTGGTTCTTGGACGCGAACGCGCCGACGAAACTATAGGAACCGTCCAGCGCATCGTATTGGTATTGGCCAAAGCCAAGCGAATAAAGCAGGACCAGCGCGACACCCATGCTTACCCCGCTGGCAAAGGTTCGCGCGTCTATGATGCGGGATGCGATCAAGGCGCAGATTATCGTCGTCAAATATTGAATGCCGGCGCGCAGGGTGACTGGGGGCGCGGCCGACCATGAAAACGACATGCATGCGAAGAGGACGAAGGGCAATACCCAATAGAAACGTGCGTAGTTACCAATGACTTTTCGGTAGTCGACCAAAATCAGAGGCAACCACAGCCCGTAGAAAACAAGGATGGATAGAAAACCAAAGTTTGTCGAATAGGCAAAAACGAAGACCGATAAGCCTACGGCGAGCGTTCCGTACCAGAAATTCTTGCCTGGCTCGACGAGCAGGGATTTTGCAATTCTCATCGTGACGTCCGTATGGGAGCATTGTGTTTTTCTCTTGGACGGATTTCCATTTTTTGGTCGTCCAGAGAATGATTTGAGCTCTATCGCTTCCTTAAATTCGATACGGGAAACTGGCACTATCGGCGGAATTTGTAAAATTCAAAAAAACCGCAGCTGTTTTCTAAAAGCGTCAGATGCAGGGGTTTTCGTTATCTGGCTTGACAGGATCGAAACCGGAAACAACCATTACGTAACAAGTTTTGTCTACGACTCTGGTACGTTGTCGAGGGCGCCTTTGCGTTCCGGGGAAATGGGGTGAAAGATGGCACTATTCCGCTTCCGGACAAGAAATCCCGAGAGAGATCGTCTGTCGGATGCTACACGTTTCCTGAGTATCAAGCGGGCAATACGGGATGTCGTTGTCGAGACTGAACGTGAGCGCGACGGCTTTCGCCGCCGCTATGACGACGCTTCGGTCAATGCCGCATTTTCCTTCGAAAACATGGAAAACGAAGGCGAAACAGAAAAGGTGTCTGCGCAGGTGGATAATCTGACGCAGGCACTGACAAGGTTTTCCCAGCGCATCGATTTCCTGGAAAAACAGATGGCGTTCATGCAAGAAATGGACGAGGCCATAACGACGTTTGAGAATGCGAATGGCCTTGGCCGAGCGGAACCGGAGTCTGATTGAAGTCTCGCTTCCGATAGGGCGAATGCGTCCTTAAAAAGGCAAAGATTTCTGTGCCGAGATTGGCAACACTCGGTTAACTCATTGAATTTGAACTAGAAAGACATTGCTTTTTTCAGTTTTTTACGCGGTTGACAGCCGCCACGGCGCGTTGTGAAATGATGCAGTGCAGCAAAGATAATATGCACTCTTAGGATTATGTCCAACTTCGGCTTCTTGCTGATGCGCCTTTTCCCATAAAGAAAGGAAGATCGATGGTCGCCCCGATTTCATCCCGGATAGCACTCGCCAGCATGGCGCTTGGCCTTTGCTTGACACCCGTTCTCGCATTTGCCCAGGAGAAGCAGCCAGGAAAATCTTTCGTCGAAAACTTTGCCAGCCTGGACAAGAAGCGTTGGTACGTTTCGGATGGCTGGTCGAATGGCGCTCACCAGAATTGCACGTGGTCCAAGGGGCAGGTGGGTCTCAAGGACAACACCTTGACCCTCGGCTTTGCGCCTCAAAAAACCAAGGACCGCGACTATGTGTGCGGCGAGATCCAGACCAATGAGCGCTTCAGCTACGGTACCTATGAAGCACGCATCAAGGCCGCCGCGGGCTCAGGGCTCAACACCAGCTTTTTCGCCTATATCGGGCCCCAACAAAAGCAACCATGGGACGAAATCGACTTCGAGTTTCTTGGAAAGGACCCCTCCAGGGTTCAGTTGAATACCTATGTCGCCGGAAAGGGCGGACACGAGAAACTGGTCGGGGTGCCTGGTGGCGCAGACAGCAAGTATAATGACTATGCCTTCGTTTGGGAAAAGGATCGCCTGCGCTACTATGTGAATGGTCAATTGGTGCACACCGTCACCGATCCTTCGGCTCTGCCCACCCACCCGCAGAAGATATTCTTGAGCCTTTGGGCCAGCGACAAGATGAAGTCCTGGCTTGGAGCATTCAGTATGCCCAGCGCACCCGTTTCAGCCGAGTTTGGCCGCGTTGCGTTTACTGCACTGGGTGAGGCTTGCCAGTTCCCTGAATCAGTTGCGTGCTCGCTGGATTAATTTTTTCGATGGCAACATATCTACGCCCAATTCATTACGATAATGCCGCAGGGCTCATTATGGAACTTGCTGCAGTGAAGCAAAAATGTTGCACTGCAGTAAAAGCCATACTAAGTTCCCTATGCAGATCAATTGTGGGATGACCTCATGCTGCATGTCCTGTACCTCGTGCATGATCTGTCCGACCCTGCGGTCCGGCGCCGCGTGATCATGATGCAAGCCGGCGGCGCGACCGTCTCTGTTGCCGGTTTCACACGAAGCCGCGAACCGATTAGCGTGATTGCGTCAGTCGTTCCGATCGATCTAGGCAGAACGAGTGACGGCAAGTTTACCCAACGCGTCGCCGCTGTTGCACGCGCCGCGTTGACGCTCGGCTCGATGCTCAAGGGTGTTGCCCGACCGGACCTGATCATCGGACGCAACCTGGAAATGCTGGCGCTCGCCAATCGGGCGAAGGCTTTCTTTTCCGGTGACGTGCCAATTGTCTACGAATGCCTTGATATTCATCGGCTGCTTTTGCGCCGGGATATGGCAGGTAAGGCGCTGCGCTTCGTGGAACGAACGCTCAGCAACAATGCACAGCTTCTGGTCACGTCTTCGCCCGCATTCGTCAGGCAATATTTCGCACCCTTTGGCCAGATCAACTTGCCGGTCGAAGTGGTGGAGAACAAGGTTCTGGAACTCGGGCCTCAGGAAACGGAGGCCATAGACCGCGCGGGCAAGTCCAAGGACGAGCCTTGGAAGATTGGTTGGTTTGGTGCCTTGCGCTGCCGAACTTCGCTGGAGCTCCTGTCAGCGTTCTCGCGCAAGATGGAGGGCCGCGTTGAAATCGTTCTGAGGGGTCGCCCCGCCTATTCGGAGTTCGATGATTTCGACCGCTTTGTCGCCGATGAACCCTTCATGCAATTCCACGGCGCCTATGCAAATCCGGAAGATCTGCAGAAGATCTATGACGAGGTGCATTTTTCATGGGCTATCGATTTCTACGAGGCCGGACAAAATTCCAACTGGCTTCTGCCGAACCGGCTTTATGAAGGATGTCGCTATGGCTCTGTGCCTATAGCGATGCAAGGCACCGAAACATCGCTGTTTTTGCAAGAACGCGGCATCGGTTTCTCATTGGGTGAACCGACGGTCGAGGCTCTTGCAGCCCTGTTCGATGAAATGGATACCGATCGTTACGAACGCGCCTGTGAAAAAATCAAAGCACAGGAACGTTCGACCTGGGTGTTCGACCAGAGCGATTGCCGCGCACTGGTGGAACGTCTTGGGCGACTCACGCGTGCAAACGAGCAGGGCGCCGTACTTCCGGTCGCAGCTTGACCAGCCAGAATGCCGGATCGGCAAAAATGAAAACAGGAGAAGTGACACCAATGCCAAGTGCTACAAAAACGGATTTTGTCGGCCGTTGCATTGTTGTTGTGCCTTGCCTCAACGAGGCCGAGCACATTCGCGCGCTTCTTGAAAAACTGGGCGCCGAAGCTCGGCGTTTCGACTTGAAGATTATCGTTGCGGATGGCGGCAGCAGCGACGGAACGCAGCAGATCGTTGCGGAAATAATGCAGAACGATTCACGTGTCATTCTCCTGCACAATGAGAAACGCATCCAGAGCGCCGCAATCAATCTGGCGGTGGCGACCTATGGCGACGGCCACGACTATCTCATCCGCATTGACGCGCATGGAAAATACCCGGACGATTATTGCGAAAAACTACTCAATGAAGCGGCAGCTACGGGAGCCGATTCCGTCGTGGTCGGCATGGCGACCGAGGGGTTCGGGACCTTTCAAAAGGCGACAGCCCTCGCCCAAAATTCCAAACTCGGTAATGGCGGCGCGCGGCATCGCCATGGCGCGAAAGGCCACTGGACCGATCACGGCCATCATGCCCTGATGCGTATTTCGATGTTCCGCGAGGTTGGCGGTTACGACGAGGGCTTCACCCACAACGAGGACGCCGAGCTTGATTGCCGGCTGAAGGCTGCCGGTGCACGCATATGGATGACGGACAAGACCTTCATGGTCTACTATCCGCGGTCATCGGCATCGGCGCTGTTCAAGCAGTATCTCGGCTATGGGAGAGGCAGGGCAAAGAACCTCCTGAAACATCGGATGATTCCGAAGGTTCGTCAGGCGCTTCCCCTTATGGTCCTTCCCGTCGTAGCTGGCGTTTTTCTCGCTGCCCTCAACTGGTGGGCAGCGGTACCGGCTGTACTATGGATGACAATCTGCCTGGGCTATGGCGTGTGGCTGGCCGTCGGCGAACGTAATCCTTACGGTCCGTTGGCATCCGTATCAGCGATGATCATGCATCTCGCCTGGTCCACGGGTTTCTGGCTGCAACTGTTCGATTCGCGCAGACGGGGGGATACGCCCTGATGACCGGCTCGAGCAATCAATCCGGTGCAGGCGAGACCTGGATCGACATTTGTGTCTGTACATATCGTCGTGAGGAGCTGAGAGCCACCCTGCTATCGCTGGGCCAAATGACGTTGCCGGAAAAATGCCGCATACGCGTTGTCGTCGCCGACAATGATTTCGAGCCCAGCGCCAAAGACCGGGTTGCCAATGTTGCACCGGAACTTCCGTTTGAAGTGCGTTACATCCATAGCCCGGCAGCAAACATATCATTGGCTCGCAATGCCTGCCTCGACGCCAGCACCGGCGACTATGTCGCCTTCATCGACGACGACGAAACGGCGTCGGAGGGTTGGATACAAGATCTGCTGACCACGGCACGCGATACGAATG
This sequence comes from Candidatus Phyllobacterium onerii, assembly GCF_028331445.1. Classification (GTDB taxonomy): domain Bacteria; phylum Pseudomonadota; class Alphaproteobacteria; order Rhizobiales; family Rhizobiaceae; genus Phyllobacterium; species Phyllobacterium onerii. The sequence goes on from NZ_JAQMHX010000004.1 coordinate 442,520, forward strand.
CCGATGCCGTGCTCGGACCCGTACAAGCATCGTACGCGAGCGATGCGCCACGCTGGATGAGCAAAGGTGATTTCCATTCAACGTTTCCGGTATGGGTACGCGGGGAAATTCTCACCGGCTATACATGCAACGTCCTGTTGCGCCGCTCCTCGACATTCATCGGGAACCGGCGTTTCAGTTTGGCGCTGGGACGAACCGGCGGTGAAGACACACAATATTTCACGGAAATTCACGAAGCGGGCGGCAGGATTTCATATGCCCCTCAAGCCTGGGTTTTCGAACCGGTGCCACAGGGCCGGGCCAAATTTTTGTGGCTTTGCAAGCGGCGCTTCCGGGTCGGTCAGACGCATGGGCGGATGCTCAGGAGTGGATCAACCGGCATGAAACGCGCCGCGCAGATAGTGCTTGCGGGTGCAAAGGCGGCTTTTTGCGTGTCTATGGCACTCGTGACGGCCTTTTCTGCTACCCGGCGCAACCGATGGTTCCTGCGCGGCATTATGCATGTGGGTGTCGTCAGCGGCCTGATAGGCATCCGCGAGATCGAGCAATATGGAGAGGTAGCGATGGTGCCAGCGAGGAGAGATAAATCCCGTGCAGCCTGATGTCACCTTCATTATCGCCGCCTATAACGCCGCGGACACGATCCAGCGCGCAATAGAAAGCGCGCTCGCACAGCATGGAGTGAGCGTGGAAGTCATAGTCGTCGATGACAGGTCGGCCGACAACACCGCCGCTATCGCCGGTTCGTTGGCGGATGAGCGGGTTCACGTCGTCACGCTGGAAAGCAATGGCGGTCCGGGTTGCGCTCGCAACGCCGCCCTTGCCCTCGCGAAGGGCCGCTGGATCGCGGTGCTCGACTCCGACGACACGGTGTTTCCTGACCGCATCGCGGCGATGATAACGCGCGCGGAGAATACAGGGGCGAACTCCGCTGTGGACAATATCGAAGTGATAAAGGACGGCGAGACAAAGGGCGAGACGATGTTTCCCGTCCATTATCTTGCGAAAGTCCCCGAGATTTCACTGGCGGATTTCATAGCTTCGAACCTCGTTTTCGTGACGACCTTCAATTTCGGCTACATGAAGCCGATTTTTGAGCGCCGGTTCGTCGAGACGCATGGTCTGCGTTACGAAGAGAACCTGCGCATCGGCGAAGACTATATCTTCCTCGCCTCCATTCTGGCGAAGGGCGGAAAATGCGTCGTGGAGCCATCAGTCGGATATGCCTATCGTGTGCGTCCCGGCTCTATTTCGCGCGTCCTCGAAACGCATCATATCATCGCCATGTTAGAGGCGGACAAGACATTCCTGGCAAAATTCGAACTCGGTGCTGAGGCTAAGGCTGCCCAGGCGCGACGGACGCGCAGCCTGGAGGAAGCCAAATCCTTCCTCTCTCTCGTCGGTCATATTAAACGCAGATCGATCAGCGGGATTATCGAGGTGGTATTGAAGGACCCTGCGGCGCTTCGCCATCTCTCTATGCCTATTGGAATACGTCTCAGGCGCTTGATCCCGTCCTAAAGGCAGGCAGGCCCAGTCAATTTTTTATACGAACGCAACAATCGGCGGTAACATGCATCAAGGCAATCAACTCTTTAATGTTCGGCTGGCGGGAAGCCCGGAAGGGCAAGCCCACTCCGATAATTTCATTGACCTCGAGCACTTGATGACTATCGCCCGGCGGCAGGCAAAAACAGTCGCCATAACCGCTGCCGTGGGTCTGTCACTCGGCCTCATTTACATCATCGCCGCCAAACCAGGATATACGGCAGCGACCAGCATTTTGCTCGACGACAATCTTGGCAAATTCGCTGATGAACCTTCGCCTGCACCTGCCAATATGCAGACAGACACAACAATTCTCAGCCAGATCGCGATTCTGAAGTCGGCTGAGCTTGCGGAAAAGGTGGTGAGAAAGGAGAAGCTTGACGAGAACGATGGGTTTATGAACCCGCCGCGCTCCATTTTCGCAACCGCCATTTCCACAATGCGGTCCATCGTCGGGCTATTCGGGAGCAGCAAACCGGCCAATACGGATGGCCTGTCCGCTGCGGACCTCAAAGTTGAATATGCGGCATCGCTCCTGCAGTCCAACGTGGATGTCCAAAGGCAAGGACGCAGCTTTGTCATCGATCTCACCTATACGTCAGACGACGCGGAACTCGCCGGAAGAATTGCGAAGGCCTATGCAGACGTCTATCTCTCGGATCAGCTGGACGCTAACTTCGATGCGACGCAAAGGGCGACCGTCTGGCTTCAGGGCCGCTTGAATGAACTGAAGGAAAGTTCGCAGGCAGCAGCCCTCGAGACCGAGCGCTTCCGGGCCGCCAATGGTCTGACAGCGGCGAAGGGAGCGCTGGTTTCCGAGCAGCAACTCTCTGATATCAATAGCCAGCTGATCTTGGCCCAGGCGGACACCGCACGGGCGCGAGCCCTCTACAATCAATATAAGTCGATATTGGCCTCGGGTCCCGAGGGCGCTGTCAACAATGCGGCTGTTGTATCGGACCAGAGCGGCACCTCGGTAATAGGAACCCTGAGGGCGCGCTATCTGACGATCACCAAGCGCGAGCAGGAAATCGTCAGCCGTTTCGGCCAGGATCATCCGCAAGCCGTCAGTCTTCGCACCGAGCAGCAGGACGTCTCCCGGCAGATTTTCCAGGAACTCCAGCAAATAACCGAAAGCTACCGCAATCAATATGAGGCTGCGCAGTCGCGCGAGACATCCCTGCGGGAAGGTTTGGACAATGCCACCGGAAAAACGTCCGTGGCAAACGAAGCGCTGGTCCATTTGAGGGATCTGGAACAGAATGCCCAGGCGCTGACCAATCTCTATCAAACCTATCTCGGCCGCTATCAGGAAGCGTCACAGCAGCAGTCCTTCCCGATCGCCAAGGCGCGCGTGATCTCGGTTGCATCGACGCCGACGGATCCATCGAGCCCGAAAAAGAAGCTCGCCCTCGCAGCCTCCCTGTTGCTCGGCCTTTTTGCCGGCGCTGGCATTGGCGCATGGCGTGAATACCGTGAGCGCTTTTTCCGGGTTGGCGAAGATGTCCGCTCGCTCCTCGGCGTCAAGTTCCTTGGCTTTGTGCCAAAACTCGAGGGTATAACAGAGGCCAAGAGAGCGCCTGTGGCATTGGAGGGACAAGCCGCCCCGCCTGCCGCCCGTACCAATATAATCCGCTTGGCTGTCGATAACCCGTCTTCGCAATTTGCCGAAACATTGCGGAACGTCAAAATCGCTGCGGACGTTGTGCTGCAGGGCAAGGAAAGCAAGGTCATCGGTGTCGTCTCCGTTTTGCCGCACGAAGGCAAAACCACGATTGCCGCAAATTTTGCGGGATTGCTGGCCGCAAAGGGGGCCAAGACGCTGCTCATCGATGGCGATCTACGCAATCCAGGGCTTTCCCGCGCCCTGTCGCTTTCAACCCAACGAGGCCTCGTGAAGGCGGTCATGGATGGTCAGCCTTGGCAGAATTCCGTCAAGGTCGAGAACAAGACCAAGCTGGCCATCATTCCAACAGTGCTTCATCGGAATCTGCGTCACACCAGCGAGATCCTTTCAAGTCCAGGCATGAAGAAACTGCTGGATGAAGCGCGCACTGTGTTCGACTATATTGTCATCGACCTTCCGCCTCTTGGTCCGGTCGTCGATGCCAAGGCCTTCGCGCCAATGGCCGATGGTTTCGTCATGGTGGCAGAGTGGGGTGTCACGCCTCGCGCACTCGTCAAGTCCGTGCTACAGGCGGAGGCGGAAATCGCGCCGAAGATTCTCGGACTGGTCCTCAACAAGGTCGATATGAAGCGGCTTGCAAAGTACAGCTCTTACGGAAGCACTGAGCATTTCATGGAGCGATACTCAAGCTACTATCTCGATACGCCACGAATGCCCCCAACCAAAACATAGAGCCCTTACGTCGTGAACACGCGGCCCTTCTTCTGCCAGAGCCGCAACGCACTCAGTTTGCCTGTGGAGAAGGCCCCGGTATCGAGATTGAACCGCCTGCCTTCCTGGCGCGGGGTTTCTATCGGCGTGTGGCCGTGAACGACCCATTGCCGAAGCAGATGGGCGTTTTCAAAGAATTCACTGCGGATGGAAACAAGGTCGTCGTCCTTTTGATCTTTAACCGAAAGGGAAGGCCTTATACCGGCATGTGCGAACAGGAAGCTTCCGGCGTTGATCATGATTGGCAAGGATCTCAGAAACTGTTTATGCCGGTGGGGAATTGAAGCGCGGATGGTGTCATCGAGCATTTGGGGCGTACGGTGGATCATTCTCAGACGCTCCACGTCAATGCCGTAGGAAAGCAATGTCGAGTTGGCTCCCATGTGCCACCACCCCGATAGAGAGAGCCGCTTTTCCAGATAATCGAGCATGGCGATATCGTGATTGCCGGTCAGGCATATGCGCTGGAAATCGGCATGCGGCTTGTGGAGCAGGTGCTCGATAACCTGGGCGGAGGCAGGCCCGCGATCGACATAGTCTCCCAGCATGATGATGAGCTTTTTGCCGGGCAACCCAGCCGCGTCTTCAGTGATCATGCTTTCCAGTTCAAGCAGCTGATCATAGCAACCGTGCACATCGCCGATCGTGTAAACGGCCGTCTCCGAGATATCGATCGAAAGACGGCGCCTTGCGACCCGCGGAACGGGCCTGTCGGACCTCAACAGCCGAAGAAGTGTCTTCAATACTGGTTCCCCGCTCATTAGGTCCTGACCCTTAGCCAGCTATTACGATACGTATAAGCGAGTGTGGTGTCCAAGCTGGATGTGTCATCGTAGTCGTTCGAAAATATGACGCTGAAAACAATGGCTTATAACGAATAAACGCGTTCAAATGCAATCTCTCCGGGCAAGCGGCACGAGATGTATCATTCGTAGGGTTAATTGGCTATTTTGGGGCGGGCGGTAGAGCTGCGGGCGCCCGCGGAAATCATGGCGCCCACAACAAGCTGTTCCGTTTAAAGGTTTTTCTCACTGGCAGGCTGAGATTTCACAGCACCTGCTATCGCCGGTTTCAAGATTGCGCGTTCGAGTGGCCCCGCCAGGGATTCGGCGTAGGCGGTGGCAATATGGTGACGATCCCGGAACATCAACTTTCCATCGATCGTGGCATGGCACAGCGTGTCGCTGCAGAAAAATGATGTCATATCGACATATGATGCATTCTGGATGCTGCTCACGATGCCTTTTTCAATTTTTGCATCACCCTCATTGAGCGCCGCAGCGCGCGGCGTATCGCAGATCGACGGGTCTCTGCCTTGCCAGAGTGCGCGCGCCACACATTTGTCCAAATACGCTTTGTGCGTTGGGACATCGCGCAGGAAAACGACCTTGATGCCTGCGTCGACAAGCGGCTGTATCGTTGACTTTATCCCGTCAGCCCATTGTCGCCTGCGCGGCGAGAGTTCGGACGAGTCACTGATCTCCTCATTGAGATGACTTATCGAAAGCTGCGAGATGATAACGAGCTGGGGTCTCATTGCGATCATTTCCTTGATCGCCAAATCTCTCCACTCATCGCACTCGGTGTAATCGCGTTTGAGTTTGATGGACCATGTGGTGACCCGCGTCGCCCGGCACGACGATTTGAGGTACGTAACGAGGCGGATATCGTCTTTCTTGGCGATGTCGATGAGAGGCGTCGACCAGTGATCGGCATGGGAGTCACCGAAAAGCACGATCGTTTGACTGGAAGATTGCGACCCGAATATGCAAGGCTTCGGCTTGACCGTCTCGAGATCGAGCACGCAGCTTTCATCCGTTGCGCGCACCGTGGACGGGCGTTCCGCTGTCTCGGCAATCATGCGCTGCTGCGACGTGATATTGTGCTTTGCGAGTGTGGCGCTTGCATAGCCAACCGTCACGCCCGTCATCGTCAGCAGTGCGGCGAAGGCGAGGGAACGGCGCGTGCTGGCCATAAGCCATGCATTCCTGCGTATCGGATTTTCAACGAAATGATAGCTGAAAATCGACAATGCAAGGGTCAGCAGCATGAGCAGGATACGCTGCACGCTGGTCAGATCAGGTACCAGCATCGCCGCGTAGACAATGACCGGCCAATGCCAAAGGTAGAGTGAATACGACAGCTTTCCCACCCACTGAGCGGGCTTGACCGCGAGCAGGGCCTTTGGGCCGTAGGCGCTTTGATGCACGCCGCCAAGCAGCACCATTACAGTTCCCAGGGCAGGTACCAGTGCAATAAAGCCAGGAAAGGCATCCTGCTCGGATACGCGCAAATAGGCTGCGATGATCAAGGCAAGGCCAATCCAGCCCATCGCCGGCGAATAGGGAAACCGCTTGGCCCAATTGTTCAACAACGCCATGGAGGCAAGGCCTCCGATCGCAAATTCCCAAGCTCGAAGAGGTGAAAAATAGAACGCCCAAGGCTGTGAAACGACCGTCAGCCATGCACAAAGCGCAAACGAAATAGCGGCGACGGCTGCCATCAGCAGAAACACACCATGTTTACCCGGACGTATCCGGGTGAACAGCAGGAGAAGCGCGGGCCAGGCGAGATAGAACTGTTCCTCGACTGAGAGCGACCAGAAATGAATGAACGGATTATTCGTGGCGTCGACAGCGAAATAGTCGAGAGACCAACGGATAAGCCAAAGGTTGATTATATACGTCGAAGCGAACAGTGCTCCCTTGGAATAAAGCTGCTGCTCGGACGGCGCGAGGATAAAATATCCAGCGACAAGGGTAACGAGAATGACGAACAGCGAGGCCGGAAGCAGTCGACGTGCCCGCCGCGCATAGAACGTCCAAAGATTGACCGTGCCGTGCTTGGCGATTTCCTGCTGAAGATGTTGGGTAATAAGATAGCCGGATATGACGAAAAAGATATCGACGCCGACAAAACCTCCAGGCAGTCCAGAATACCCGAAGTGGAAGGCGATCACTCCGGAAACTGCGAGGGCACGTAGCCCTTCAATGTCCGGGCGAAACGATTTTGATGCGGTGACGGCGCTCATGGGCTTGTCGAAACTCCCAATTTGGGGAAATCTTCTACCGGGCAGCATAGGTTAATTTTGACGCGTTGCAACAATTTTGGTGCGGCGCAATATTCTGTCCGGCTGAATTGGATGGTCAGGCGATGGTGCCCGTCCGGCGAAGGATGACGTTTTCTCCGTCATCAAAAGCGAAATCCCCACGCTGGCGCAGGAATTCATCCGTTGCGGTCCGGCAGCCACCGTAGTCGTGGTAGTCATCGATCAAAATGACGCCGTTCTGGCTCAACCGGTCCGCTACCTTGTTCAGGCAATACATGACCGGATCGTACCAGTCGCAATCGATATGGGCGAAGGCCATTCGTTCCATTTTGGCGTTCGGCATTGTGTTTTCGAACAGCCCCTTGTGCAAATCGACGTTAGAGCTGTCGACATCGAGGCCATACTTGGCAAAAGACCGGCAGACATCGTCATAGAGATTGTCGCGATATCCGTAATATTCGTCGCCGCCGAGCCCCGAGGACTTTCCGCTCGCGATCTTCTCGTAGCGGTCCTTCGATTTCACGTCGTCCTTTTCCGAGATGGGAGGAGGGATCATGCCGAAAACGTCGAAGCCATGGAAGCTCCGCCCTTGGCTCGTGGCCGTCGTGGCGAGAACGATCGCGCTTCCGCCAAGGGCAACGCCGAACTCTGCCACATCGCCGGGCACCCGCCGCTTCTGGATCTCGCTCAACGCGCCTTCAAGGCGCCTCAGCTTCCGTGATGACAGGTATGTAAGTCGGTCCCGCCGGACCGATCGCGCCGTGTTGCTCAAAAGGGATTCGTCAATCACACGGCGGGCACGCCCGACAATAGCATGCATTCTAGAGCGGCTTGTGATCATATTGAAACATCCTGCCGGAGGGAATTTGGTTCAAGGTCGAGGGGGTTGGCGAGGCCGATGCTTTTCCATCGGACGAAGCCGAAGCCCGATGGATTTGGAGCAAATTCACCCGGCCCACTGATCGAACCGCGTTTCTGCGAAACGCGGATAATTCGATCAGCGGGGTTAACAGCTTGTTGGTTTGCAAGCGCAAACCAACGGCTGGGTTTCCGGCTGGCGGCCAACCACTTTGTCAGGCGGCGTCGGACGATGGAAGGGCATCGACCTCGCCACCTTCCGCGTGGATTGTCTCGCCATCCGAGAAACAGGATTGGTCCAATATGGTCACAAACCGCTCTAGCCATTACGTTCTCCTTCGGGGTGTGTGCCCAGTGCTCGAATCGTCTGCTCGCTTATGCGCCGCCGCATCACTAGCAATCGGTTGTGGTGATTGCATGACGACGGGTTAAAGGGCTGCTAGCGAAAGAGTCGGGCCGAAATTTGACCCTCGGTCCGCAAAGGAGAACTGTGAGGCGAAATGAAGCTAATGGCGACGTTTTGCCACCACTTCCCGCAGACTAGTCGTCGAACTTCTCGTCCGGATAGGCGCCCCAGATGTCCGACTGACGCATCCAGCCGCTGGCGCCACTGAATACGACACGGCAAAAATTGCCATTGCAAGTCTTGAGGCTCCCGAGAACGCCGGGCTGCACCTTGGCGACAACGCTCGCCTTATCGTCGGCACTGCGATAAACGTTCAGCATCGCGCCATCCTTGTCGCGCTGCCAAGGCGCGGTCATTGCCGTGCGCTTGCCAGACAGCAGCGACTGATAGACCCAGCCCTCCGTGCCCTCCGAATCCCGGATGCGTCGCCAATTGTCATATTCCTGCACGATCTCGACCGGGAGGCCGGATTTGAGAAACAGCCAGGTCACGGCGTAATCGCGGCCGGGCCCGACGCGCAAATTGACGCGCCCCGGCTTCAGGCTGACGAAACGCGGCAGCGGCAAGCCGCTCGGGCCTATCTGCGCCGCAGCGGCGGCTCGCGCCAGCGTCGGCATGCCCAGCGGAATTGCCAAAACGATCGCAGCCGCAAAAGCAAAAAGGCGAAAATTTCGAATATTCAACAAGTCAGTCCTTCATCGTCCCGGGTTTGCAACCGCCAAATTGCGGCCGAATGGAGAACGATCCCTATTTTTCTTTGTCTTCTGTACGCCGCCTTGATAGACAGGTGCAGAACGCCACGAGCAATTGCAGTTTGCAATGACTTGGTTAAAGAGGTCTCAATGCGTCGCGAATTGGGAGGGGAATATTGGTGAGCAAAAAGCCTCTGGTCGTCATCACCCGCAAATTGCCGGATTCCGTCGAGACGCGCATGCGCGAACTCTTCGAGGCACGGCTTAACGTCGATGACCGGCGGTTGACGAAGGCGGAACTGATCGAGGCTGTCAGCCACGCCAACGTTCTTGTGCCGACCATTACCGACCATATCACCGAAGAAATTATTAGCGCGGCCGGTCCCAATCTCAAGCTGATCGCCAATTTCGGCAATGGCACCGACAATATCGACGTCGTGGCCGCCGCCAAACGCGGCATAACTGTTACCAACACACCCAATGTCCTGACCGAGGACACGGCGGACATGACCATGGCCTTGATGCTGGCGGTTCCGCGGCGCCTCGTCGAGGGGGCCTCGATCCTGCTCGACGATGGCAAATGGGAAGGTTGGGGACCGACGTGGATGCTTGGCCGCCGCATCTGGGGCAAGCGTCTCGGCATTGTCGGCATGGGCCGGATCGGCACCGCCGTGGCCCGACGCGCCAAAGCGTTTGGCCTGTCGATCCATTATCACAATCGCAAGCCGGTGAGCCCGAAGACCGAAGAGGAGTTGGAGGCGACCTATTGGGAAAGTCTCGATCAGATGCTGGCTCGCATGGACATCATTTCGGTCAACTGTCCCTCGACACCCGCGACGTTCCATCTGCTTTCTGCCCGGCGACTTGCGCTGTTGCAGCCGACGGCATTTGTGGTCAATACAGCGCGCGGTCAGATCATCGACGAGCATGCGCTGGTTGAGTTGCTGGAACATGGCAAGCTTTCGGGGGCGGCGCTGGACGTGTTCGAGCACGAGCCGGCTGTCAACTCCAAGTTGCGCAAGCTTGCCAGGCAAGGCAAGGTCGTGATCCTGCCGCATATGGGTTCGGCAACCCTCGAGGGCCGCATCGACATGGGCGAGAAGGTGATCATCAACATCCGCACGTTCATCGATGGGCATCGCCCGCCCGACCGGGTCCTGCCCCGAGACCGGTGACAATCCACCCTGACGGCCATCTGATGCGGTTTTCTGCGCTTCCGGTGCTCACGGACGAACAAGTCCGCTGCGCTCCGGTTCTCGAAAAACCACACCAGTTGGACTCGTCAGGCTGAATTCTCAAACGGTCTCGCAACGCCTAGCTCGGTGTAATTGAACCGTCACTGCCAATTGCCAGCTTTGTATCCACGAACTCTCCAAATTTAGCGCGATCCAGCCGTAATGCCATTGGCGTTACGTGGCCCATCTCCTGCGCAACGATGAGGCCCAGCAACAGGATCGCGTCGGGTTCATGCAGCACGAGCGCGGCGGGTGCGAGACCTGCGCTGACCAGTTCCAGCAGCACGGCGGCAGCCGAGGACGAGCCGATGGTGCCGGGCAGGCACAGCACCTTGCCGCTGATCGAAACGCCATGCTGCGGATGGCGCACATCCGCAATCAGCCCGGTCTTCGGATTGACGCCGCCCCAGAAGCTGATCGGGGCGGTGAGCACAAGGGCAGGCGCTTCGGTCGGTTGACCCGCGACGAGGATTTCCGCCTTCATGCCGCGGCCTCAAATATCGGGCGGCCGAGAACGGCGCTTTCCACGCATTCGGCCATGGAACCATAGATGACGCCATAGCCGGTATTGCCCGGTGCATAATGCGCGAACTTGCCGGAATTGGTCATCAGCACAGCGCCTGCTATATCCGGCAGGATGGGCGTGACCACGACGCAGGTGTCCGCGACGATGACGACGCCTGCGGCTTCCAGCGCCTCGCGGCGGCCATTTTTCTCCAGCGCGGCAAGCGTATGACGGCCGGTGCAGGCATAAAGCGTAAGCTTGAGCTTACGCTTTCCGATCAACGCTTCCAGCCGGTCGAACTCCGCGATTGAGAGATGCGGGCTGCCAATGGCGACGGCGTCGATACGGTCCATGTCATGCGCGGTGGAGAGGCGGCGGCGCGAATCCGCGATCATCTCCGCTGTCACCTTGATCACAGCTTGCGGTGGCTGGTGATGCAGGGCGGTTGCAAGGACCGGCGCTTCCGGGGTGACGCCCGCGACATGGAACAGGCCCACGGCGCCTGCCGAAGCGGAAGCCGCCCCGAATGCCTTCAGTGCATCCTCGCCGGGGTGGGCGGCAATGCCCGCAACGACGCCGACCGCATCGCCGATCTCGCGGCCGTAAAGACTGCCGAGGATCGGCCACGCGACCTCCGAGCCGAGAAATGCCGGATCGAGACCAGACACATCGAAAACCACCGTAGCGCGGCGGTTTTCCGGCCGGTGCAGGCCGTAATAGGGGGCAAAGCCGGATATGGCGCAGGCGATATCGAGAAAATCGCCATAGCGGTTGGTGTGCGCGCCGAGCACGGAATTGCAGAACACCACGGCATTACTCTCGCCCCAGGCAACGTCACTGCCGAGCGCCGGACGGTGCCCGGCCTGATAGGGCGCGCAGGTCCAGCTTGGCTCGCAGCCGAGGGTGCGATAGGCATCCATCATACGCCGTGCCATGCCGCGCTCACGGGTTGGCAGGCGGTTGTTCGAGCAGCCGGTGAGATCGAGCGAGCCGACATTCAGCGTCGCGCGCACCGCAACCTTGCCGCCGCCGAGGGCCAGCTTTTCCGCAAACAGCGTGCCGCTATCGCCGTGATAGAGTGCGCCGTCGATATGGGCCGAGGCGATCGGGATGAGGGATGGCGCACCCATCAGCCGCGCGGTGGCGGCGACGATGCGCATGGCCATCGCGGCACCTTCCCCGCGCACGCCATTGGCAATCGCCTGCTGTTCGGCGGAAAGCACGAGCGCCACCGCTCAGGCCTTGCGCGCTTTATACTTGATGGTTTCGAAGCGCGAGGTCAGCGCATCATAAAGCAGCAGCTTCCCGATGAGCGGTTCGCCAATACCGGTAATGAGCTTGATCACCTCGGTCGCCTGCAGGGTGCCGATGACGCCGGGGAGGACGCCGAGCACACCGGCTTCGGCGCAGGCGGGCAGAAGCCCGGGCGGCGGCGGATTGGGGAAGAGATCGCGGTAGGACGGGTTCGGCTCGCCCGCCGCATTCACCGCATATGGCATCAGCGTCGTCACCGAGCCGTCGAAGCGCCCGAGCGCCGCCGAAACCAGCGGCCGCTTTTGTTCAAGGCAAGTGTCCGCCAGCATATAGCGCGTATCGAAATTATCCGAGCCATCGACGACGATGTGATAGCGGCTGACGAGATCCGCCACATTGTCCGGCGCGATGCGCAGCTCATGCGCCTCGACCGTCACATGCGGGTTGATCGCGGCAATGGCGCGCGCCGCGCTCTCCACCTTGGGTGCGCCGACAAGCTCGGTGGAATGGATGATCTGCCGCTGCAAATTCGACAGCGACACGCGGTCGTCATCGACAATGCCGAGCGTGCCGACGCCCGAAGCCGCCAGATATTGCAGCACAGGCGCACCGAGCCCGCCGGCACCGACGACAAGCACGCGGGCGCGCTTCAGCTTTTGCTGGCCGGGCCCGCCCACCTCGCCAAGGATGATATGGCGGGCATAGCGCTCGATTTCGGAAGAGGTGAGGGGCGTGATCTGCTGTTCGGTCATGACGCTGTTTTATCTCTCCCCTTGTGGGAGAGAAAGGATTTTCTTGGATTTGGCCTCTTTGGTAAATCCTTAGAAAATCCAAGTGAGGGGGTAGTATAGTTATTGCAAATCCCCTCTCTGGCGATTTCTAGCACTTAGCTAAGGAAGCTAAGATGCGGAAATCGCTACCGGGGCGAGCCACGGGTCTCGCCCGCCTTCGGCCCCCCACAAGGGGGGAGATAGGTGGTGCTAGGCAAGAAATTTCAGTCCGCCGATACCGGCAACGATCAGCCCGATGCAGACGAGGCGCACAACCGTCGCCGGTTCGCCGAAGATATACATGCCGAGCAGCGCCGTGCCGACCGTGCCGATGCCGGTCCATACCGCATAGGCGCTGCCGACGGGCAGATCGCGCAACGCAAGGCCAAGCAGAACGACGCTGATGACCATGCTGCCGGCGGTAAGAACAGACGGGGTGAGTTTGGTAAAACCATCGGAATATTTGAGCCCGATGGCCCAGCCGATTTCGAAGAGACCGGCGAGAATGAGAATAATCCAGGCCATGACGACCATCCTTTAATGTTCGATCGGGCCGTCCCGGATTTGTCTGGAAACGCTTGGGAAGCGTGGAGGCCGTCCTCCACTGATTTATGTAAGGATCAGGGGAGGAATTGGCAAGGAGGCGAGGGGCTGAGTAATTTTGAGGGTTAGGTGGGAGGGGATTGAAGGGGGGAGCTGGAGAGTTGAAGGAAATTGCTATGCGAACCGTCGGACGCTGTTAGTCAGGTGATTGCGCGCTACCAACTAGCCGGCATTAGCCCCAACTACGCCTATTTATCTGCCGACCTGACGCGCTGCAAAATCGAACCAGGCTGAAATATTCGATTTACCGTTTTGCAGTACATAATCGTAGCTCAACGCCCCTTGTGAAAGCGGTGCTACGTAGCCAACCGCAGCAGAGCACAAGTATCTTGGTAAACTGACGGCATGTGTATAATCTTGGTAGCGCCACCACCCGCCATCTCGCCATTCGAATAGGCGATAGGTGCCATCCTCCATTGTTCCGAGGGCCATACCGGACAGTGGATCAGGACCTTGTGGATGGGGAGCACGGTCCTTGTGATGGTTAAGGCCGTTGACTTGTATGGTCAACAGACCCTTATTGTCTACGATGGCGCGGGCGATCTCGTATCGAACCCATGGTCGCGACCAAGTATGGGTTCCTGCTAATACGCAGATAACAGAGGAGTCTTGTACGCCTTCGCGAATGAGCTGTTTAAGCGACTCCCGGTTGGTACGTTGGCTGCTTTCCCAGAGGCTCCAGTCGTAAAACGACTGCGGAACCGCCAAAACCTTCGCCTTAAATTGCTCAGTGTGGCGGACGTTGTTGACCCGCATCACGTCGTCGTAGTGGAAAGAGAAAAACACATTTCGACGCGTTAGTTTGGTGGGCGGAAATGCGGCGGGTTGGATCAAAGAACCCAAACTCAACAATCCGCCCGCATTGCCTGACGGAATGCCGTTGAGCATACTGCCAAGTAAACTCAGATTATTAAGTGTAGATGGTGAACGTGGAGCCAATAGTTCTGCAAGGCTCGCGCTATGGGAAGATTTGGGGTAATTGGTCAGTGCTTCAATAAGAGCTCGATTATAACGTACAGCGTCATTGGACTTGTCTAGAAATAGGCCGCCCATCTACATTTGCTCCATTTTTGTCACTCGCTCCTCCCCAAGCAAATGATGCGATCAGCAATAATATCATAATAACAGCTGCATATGGAAACAGAACCGATTGGGTAAACGCTATTTTCAGTGGAGACGCAACCGCGGTTCGATAAGAGCGCCAGTCCATAAGAAATGCCTCAACAGGTTGGTCTGTTCTGACCAAATCATAGAGGTGACGGTAAGCACGTTCGATATGCAAATAACGAGCATTCAACCACCAGAAGATCACGATCGGAAATGTTCCGACAACTGCTAGCCAAGGCGTTATACCTCCGGCAGTTTGGCCAAGTGCGATAATGGCGGCTGCAACGGCAATCGCCAACGTCTTCAAATTTTGCGCGTCAGAAGCCATCCGGCCTATCACGCCTTGGATCATTTGCAGATGGGCTATTTTCTGATCGAGCGCATTGTTCGCCATAGCTAAGACAACACAAGATAGAGCGTCATGGCGGCATTTTTCGCGGCGCAGATGTTTTTGGCGCAGAAAGCCGGAATATCCGTGGGGTCATTCACAGCATTATTTCCTTTACGCGAGCGGCGCCTAGAATCACTTTAATGAGCAAGTATATCCAAAATCGGCTCCTTTTTGCAGTGGCTGAGAGCACTCCGCGTAGTGGAGCACTCATCGTCGCCCCCATCGGCGACGAAGCTTAGACCGTGGGTTCGACATGAGGGACGTGGTGCGCTCCCTGAAGTGCCACAACCACTCCGTCATCAACTCTGTTGAAGATAGCAATCTCTGATCCTTGCATTGAGAGTTACGATAATCTTACGCATGACGGCCGCGAGGACGAGGATTGGCTTTTTGCCGGCAGCGACGAGGCGTTTGTAGAAGGAAGCAAACTCTCCCCGTCCTCGCGCTGCCTGCATTGCGGGCATGAACAGGATTG
>NZ_JAQMHX010000005.1 GCF_028331445.1 Candidatus Phyllobacterium onerii
GCGCCATCCTGTCAGCGATCATCTTCAACGCGCTCATCATCGTCGCGCTGATCCCGTTGTCGCTGAAGGGCGTCAAATACCGGGCTGTCGGTGCAGGCGCGCTGTTGAGGCAACGTGTGCGGCATTCCTCGCTTGTGTTCAAAGCTGCGGCTCCGGATCAGCCGTGCTCAGGACCCTGCGTCTACGCATGCTTTTGCCGTTTTCCTCAACAGGTAAACCAGTCCGGGTTCCACCACCCATTCGCCGAAATGCAGGGTTTCGACGTCGAGACTGCCGTCGCTGCGGCGTGGAACGACGCCCGCGAACTGATAACGCTTTCCGGTACGGTCGGTCACGGTGTCCGATATCGGCATTCCGTCGAAGTAGCCGATGACGTCGCCCTCGGGTTGAGGACCATCCAGCATGAAGTATTCAACTGGATGCCCTGGACCGATTTTCGGCGCGAATGAAAGTCCAATAGCCTTCTTACCCATTTCATCACCGGACAATTCGTGTGGAAACTCCGCCATGGCAAAGCGGGGCTTTGCGTCCGGCAGAAGTCTTTCCTAGTCATTGCGACACGTTAAGCCTGTCGCTCTCCGAAATCTTGAATTCTAGTCCCTGGTTTGGAAGGGAAGTGCTCCTCTGTGTTCCATCACGGCAACAAGGACTCTTCGTAGCGGCATTGGTCGAGGCATGATCCGTTTGAGCGGAACTCTATCGAGAAAACGCCGCCGGGAACGCCGCCTACAATCTTCGGCGAAAAATCCAGGGGTACACTCATTGATGGCCTCGATCGCAGCATTGACGAACACGCGTCTTTGGTCGGGACTGCCGCTAAATACGATCGCGGAAGGCTTCGGCTGACCAAGCAATGTGCCGTCGCGTTTGAAGCCGAATCTCAATGTCACTGACGCGTCATGCTGGGCGAACGCCGTTTTGCTCCAGCATCTTTGCAACGCCACGGAAACCTGGTTCATCGAGCTTAGCGGTTCCGCCGCCAGCAGTTGCGACAGCCCAAGCATATACACCGCAAGGATACTCAATCCGAATTTGCGAAACATGCCATCCTCGCCGTTTCTAAGCCGCCGTGACGGCGTTAGCGATCAATTTCCGCCGGGGCCAAAGCGCTGCGTCTTGGATCGGGCATAACTTCTGTTCCGAATTTGGGCCGGGACTGGATCGACGATACTGATAGGCATCAACTAATGATTGTAGCAAAGCCGCTGGGTTGGAACGTTCAAGCCATAATCGGAATGTGCTTTCGCGTTCGAGACGGACAATTGCAAAATAGTGGCCGAACGGCAGGACACCGCGCGTATGGTTCAAGGATCACGGCAGGCTGATGCCGTGGGACCCGCTGCGGAGGTCGTATTTCAACGTTCATGGCCTGTGGACTTGTTTGGCACCGCCGTTTTTTCTCAGTCTGCCTGGCGACGAGCCGGTTGAGATAAAGCCGCTGCCAAAACCGAGACGATTCTTCCAATTATGCCCTATCGGTTCAATCACGCGTGCTGAACGTGTGAGATGATACAACCAATGTCCAGGATGAAGTCTATCAAGAATTGACGATGCGCCCAAGGTTTCCCCTCCCTGACAGCGGACATCGTCGATCCGTGCTTTCGTCACGGTAAAAGGCTCCCGCCCATTCCCCCCATGGACGGGAGCCGTTTTTTACATCACATCCCGTGCCCGCTCACAACCGAGCCGAGGGAAACGCCCTCCTGAACATCGGCGCGTACGTTCCCGCCGGACTGCTGCCGCTGGCGACCGGATTTTTTTGGCCAATTGGGTTGGCCTTGGCCCTGCCACGGTTGTCTTCGCAATAGTTGTCGCCCTCAGCGCATCCACGGGAGCGACATTCGTCGGCGTGAAGATGCGCAGCATTGGAGAAGCTCATGACACACTTCCAACTCTCCGTTAACGGCAGGCAAGAGCAGGTATCGGCCGATGATCCGGAAATGCCGCTGCTCTATGCGCTTCGCAACGATCTCAGCTTGCATGGACCCCGTTTCGGCTGCGGGCTCGGCCAATGCGGGGCCTGCACGGTCATCATAGACGGAGAGGCGGCGCGCTCCTGCATCACTCCGATCTCATCCGTGGGTGAAGGCAAGATCACCACGCTTGAAGGACTGGGAACCCCCGAGCACCCTTCACCTGTCCAAGCCGCCTTCATCGAGGAGCAGGCCGTTCAGTGCGGTTATTGCATCAACGGCATGATCATGCAGGCCACGGCATTCCTGTCAAAAACAAAAAATCCGACTGAGGGCGAGATCAGGGAAGCCTTGGCATCCAATCTCTGCCGTTGCGGCACGCACGTGCGGATTGTCCGCGCAGTGCAGCGCGCCGCTCGCGAAATCTAGGTGATGTCATGTTTGAAACGTTAACCACGCGTCGTGACTTCCTCCGGACCGGAACCGGCTTGGTCGTGAGTTTTGCACTTGCCCCCGCCGTGTTTGGAGCGGCTGAGGCCTCCATATCCAAGGTCAATCCAAAACCGACGGATCTGGACCATGTCGACAGCTTTCTGGCGGTTGGAACTGATGGCACCGTCACAGTATATTCGGGGAAAGTCGACCTCGGCACCGGAGTTAAGACTGCGCTTTCGCAGATGGTGGCCGACGAACTCGATATTGGTTTCCAGCAAGTCATCCTGATCACGGGTGACACCATGACAACGCCGGACCAGGGGCCGACCTACGGAAGTTCGTCCATCGAAATGGGCGGCTTCGAAATACGCAAGGCAGCGGCCACGGCCCGCAAGGCCTTGCTGGATATGGCCGCCCAAAAACTTCATGTCGAGCCGGCGTCGCTTACCGTGTCGGGTGGCCGGATCAGTTCCGGGAACCGGACGGTCACCTATGCAGAACTCGTCGGCGGCAAGTCCTTCAGCATCGGTGTCGACTCAAACGCCGCTTTCAAAGCACCTTCGGCTCTCACGCTGATCGGCACATCGGTCAAACGTGTCGACATTCCCGACAAATGCACCGGCGCATTCACCTACATGCAGGACGTGCGGCGTGAGGGAATGCTGCATGCACGGGTAATCCGCCCTCCGGCGATGGGGGCCGAACTGGTCGGTTTCGACGACGCGGAAGCAAAGAGTGTCCCAAGTTTCCTTGCAACGGTGCGGCAGAGCAACTTCCTCGCGGTCGTTTCGAGTACCGAATGGGGTGCGATCAAGGCAACGGCCGCCGTTCGGGCCAATTGGTCGGGTTGGGAGGGGTTGCCGGAACAGGCTAAGCTCTTTGATGCCGTCCGCGCGACCAAGTCCATCAAGGAGGACATCACGTCTTCGGTGGGAGACGTGCAGGCCGCTCTCAAGACGGCCGCAACGCATCTGGATGCGACATACGACTTCGCCGCCCACACGCACGGGTCAATTGGTCCATCCTGCGCGGTAGCGGAAATTGTCGACGGGAAGTTGACATGCTGGACCGCATCGCAGTCGACCCACGCTCTCAGGTTGCAGCTTGCGACGATGCTGGCGATCCCGCCCGAGAATGTGCGTTGCATTTATATGGATGGGGCAGGGTGCTATGGCCGCAACGGGCATGAGGACGCTGCGTCAGACGCTGCACTCATATCAAGCAAGGTCGGCGGCAAGCCTGTCCGCGTGCAATGGATGCGCGCCGACGAACACGTATGGGATCCGAAGGGTCCGCCGACGCTTCTCGACATGAAAGGCGGTCTCGACGGCAATGGTGAGATCGTCGCCTGGTCATCAAGCCTTTTCACGCCAGCGACGATGGGGACGAACGTTCCGCTCCTGACCGGCATGCTGGCTAATTCGCCAAGCACAGGCGGGATTGTGCCGGGAGGCGTCACCGCCGATCTGGCAATACCATATGACATCGCAAATGTTCACACCGTTGCACATCGGCTGGAATCGACACCGTTCCGGCCCGCCTGGATACGCTCGCCGGGCCGCATGCAGAACACCTTTGCCAACGAGAGCTTTCTCGACGAACTGCTGGCGTCGGCATCGCTCGATCCGATGTCGTATCGTCTCGAACATATCAATGACCCGCGCGGCGAGGAACTCTTGACCCGGCTTGCAAAGCTCAGCGGATGGGATGAACGGCCGTCTCCGCGCAAGTCGACGGGTGATGTCTGCCAAGGGCGAGGGCTGGCTTATGTTCACTACGACCTGACTCGTGCCTGGGTTGGCGTGGTCGCCGAGGTAGAAGTGGTGCGGAGCAAGGGCACGATACGGGTCCTCCGACTCTTCGCCGTCCAGGACTGTGGCCAGATCATCAATCCGGACGGTGTCCGTAATCAGATAGAAGGAAACCTGGTACAGACGACCAGCCGCACCCTGATGGAGGAAGTGACCTTCGATCGGTCAACGGTCACGAGCACGGATTGGGCAAGCTATCCGATCATCACCTTTCCCGACGTTCCCGAGATTGTCGTCGAGCTGATCGATCGACCGGAAGAGAAATCCTTCGGTTCCGGAGAGCCCAGTGCCGCAGTGGTCCCAGCTGCCATTTCGAACGCCGTGTTCGATGCGACAGGAGCAAGGATTCGATCGGTTCCCATGACACCGGCAAAAGTATGGGCGGCAATCGGCGACCATTAAAGTAGCCCTTGCCAACTTACGGTCACGAGAGGTTTGGAAAAAAATGCAGCGATCGAGTGTCGACGATGCACAGAAGCTAAACACGTTCCCAATCCGGGAAATGATAAATAGGAGTACGAAATGTTTGACATGAAAAATCTGGACCGCTTGAAAAAATTAGGAGAATACGCGCCAGAATCGATGAGTGCATTCTGGGCATTTGACAAATCTGTGTTTGCTGACGGCGCACTCACTGTACAGCAGAAACAGCTTATGGCGGTTGCTGTCGCGCTTACTACCCAATGTCCCTATTGCATCGAACTGCATCCAAAGGCTGCCCGCGCGGCCGGGGCGAACGATATGCAATTGGCCGAGGCCGCGCTTGTTTCAGCGGCAATCCGTGCGGGGTGGATCCGTTACCCACGCTACCCACCTGTTCGAGAACGGAAAATGAAGGTCGCGGTTGATCTTATATGATCCTGGAAAGGAGGCGATCGACAACCTGAACCGGGAAATTGTTGTCGGCAAGATGCGATCATTGACGCCCTGGAACGTCTAAGCCCTTTGATGGGAAAGAAGCGCGTTTTACCAAATCAGAGACGGTCCATTTTCACTTGGGGTGTAGAACCGGCAAAGGCGTTGGCAGCCCGGGCAATTTCGTTGATTGTAATGCGCATGCGCGCGGACAATGTTTGGGTACGCGGCCATAAAATGTTGATGGGCAATTGCCCGCCCGACATGCCTTCAAGGACTGTCGCCACAGTCCCACGTCGGAGATCGTCTCCAACAAGCCAAAGCGGAAGCTGTGCCAGACCAAGCCCTGACCTCACAGCAGTGAGCATTGCCTCATAATCGAGAAATTCATGCTTGACCTTGATGATGTGAGGCGCAGTCGTGCCATCGGGCTGCTTCAAGAGCCACGCAGCGTGGAGTTCGCTACGCCATCCGGTGATACAGTCATGTTTGGCAAGATCTTCAGCGCTGCCGGGCGATCCATGCTCCTCCAGATAGGCAGGTGTCCCGCAAATGACCAGCTGCTGTACCCCAAGGGGCCGGGCCACAAGATCCGGGCTGTCGTCGAGAACGCCAATCCGTACGGCGAGGTCGATGCCTTCAGCAATCAGATCAACGCGCCTGTCGGTAAAACTGACACTGAGCATCAACGCCGGATATTGTTTTGCGAGATCGATAAGCAAAGGCATCATGTACAGGCGACCGAACGCGCTCGGCAGGTCGATTCGAAGTCGGCCGGACGGCTCGCTGCGGGCCATTGTGAGACTTTCCGCCCCCCGATCCAGTTCCGCCAACACCGCAACGCAGTGAGCCAGCCAAATCTCACCGTCCGCGGTAAGTGTCAAACGCCGGGTGGTCCGATGCAGCAGCTTCGCACCAAGACGCACCTCCAGCCTAGACACGGCTCGCGCCGCTGCTGATTTGGTCACACCTAGTTCACCAGCAGCCCTCGTAAAGCTGCCGAGGCGCGCCACGGCGACGAATTCCGGGATGCCATCGAATAGCGTGTTCATGAGACTATTGTAGCGCCACACGCACCAAAGAGTCGAGTTGAAGACGGCTAATCTTTCGGTGCGGACGAAACTAGGTATGGGAGCATCAACCAAATGGAGCTCAACAACATGGCCTCTCTTTTCGATCCATACGACCTCGGCGCGATCCGCCTCAAGAACCGCATTGTTATGGCTCCCATGACGCGCTCGCGAGCGCGCAATGACGCGCTGGCCCCGAATTCCGCCACCGCATTGTACTATGCACAACGCGCTACCGCTGGTTTGATCATTTCCGAGGGTGTGCTCGTCAGCGTCGAAGGGCGCGGCTGGGCTTATGCGCCCGGAATATACAACTCGGAACAGGTCGCCGGCTGGCGCAACGTCACCAACGCGGTGCATGCCAAGGGTGGCGTGATTTTCGCCCAGATATGGCACGTCGGTCGTTCCAGCCACGTTTCACTGCAAAATGACCTGCAAGCCCCCGTCAGCGCCGTCGAGACGCAGGCCGAAGGTGCCGTCGCCTATAGTTTCGACGAAAACGGCACGCTGGCGTATCAGCAGCAAAGCAAGGCGCGGGCGTTGAAGATCGACGAGATCCACCGCATAACGGCAGAATTCGTCGAGGCGGCACGTAACGCCATCGCCGCGGGCTTCGACGGTATCGAACTGCATGCGGCCAATGGCTATCTCTTCGAGCAGTTCATCAGCGGTGCACTCAATAGCCGCGACGATAGTTATGGCGGGCCATCGATCGCTAACCGGCTGCGCTTCACCTTGGAGACCGTCGATGCGATTGCCGCTGCAATCGGACCCGAACGTTTTGGTATCCGTCTGTCACCGTATGGCCGATACAACGCCATGCAGCCTTTCGCCGATGAAGCCGAAACGTGGCTGTCTGTCGCTGCCGAACTGTCAAAGCGTCGGCTCGCCTATGTCCACATCAGCGATCAAACAACAATGGGCAAGAATGGCATTCCCCAAGACTTCATGCAGAGGTTCCGGCATGCCTATAACGGGACACTTATCGTTGCCGGAGGCTACCTCAAAGACAACGGCCAAGCGGCCATTGACTCGGGCTCGACCGATCTGATCGCGATCGGACGGCCCTTCATCTCCAATCCAGATCTTGTGGAGCGACTGCGCAACGATTGGCCGCTTGCCGAACTCGACCGCACTACAATCTACGATGGCGGCAATAAGGGATACGTGGATTATCCGCTGTTTGAATGCGCGCACCTGACGGCAGGGGCGCGGCTATGAGCGCTGAAGCGACTCCTAACTCCGAAGTCACTCGTTCCGGCCTGCCGCTTCTGGGCCTTCTGGCGCTCGCCACGACGAGCTTTCTGACAACTCTAACCGAGGCCCTGCCGGCCGGTGTTCTACCACAGATGGGTGCCGATCTTGGCGTCAGCGAATCTTGGGCAGGACAACTCGTTACAGTCTATGCAATCGGCTCCCTTCTGGCCGCTATACCGCTGACGACGGCGACCCGCAGTTGGCGGAGACGCCCGCTTCTAATCATGACGATTGTCGGTTTCGCAATCGCTAACTCCGTCACAGCTCTTTTTGACAACTTTACCGTCATTCTGGTCGCTCGCTTTCTAGGAGGCGTTTCGGCAGGACTGCTGTGGGCACTCATGACGCCCTATGCCGTACGGATGGCACCGGCACATTTGACCGGGCGGGCCATGGCCATTGCACTTGCCGGAATCCCGGTGGCTTTGTCGCTCGGCATTCCGGCCGGAACGTTCATCGGGCTTCAGTTTGGCTGGCGCATTGCCTTTGGCCTCATGACCCTTATGGCCGTTCTGCTCATCGGCTGGGTACTGGTGAAGGTGCCAGACTTTGCCGGAGAACAAAAAGGCGGACAGCATTCGCTATGGGGCGTTGTCATGATGCCGGGCATGCTGCCTGTGCTTGTCACGATCCTTGCCTATGTCCTGGCGCACACTGCTCTTTACACCTATATCGCACCGCTTCTGGAAACCGTCGGATCGGGTGGCCAGACAGACGCTGTCCTGCTCACCTTTGGCATCGTCTCGTTGGCTGGCATCGCGATCGTCGGTGCAACCGTCGACCGGGCACTGAGACTGCTTACCGTGGGCGACATCGGTCTCTTTATCGTTGGCGCATTGCTGCTGACAATCGGCTCCGTCTCCCCTGTCATTGTTTATGGGGCGGCCGCGATCTGGGGCCTTGCCTTTGGCGGAGCCAGCGCGATTTTCCAGACTGCCCTCCTGCGATCGGCCGGCCCGGCCGCCGGCACCGCGGCTGCCATCATCGTGACAGTCTGGAACATCGCCATTGCCGCAGGTGGCTTCGGAGGCGGGGTTATTTTGCAGGACCTTGGCCCTTCGGCACTGCCTTGGTCCTTGCTGGCCCTCCTGAGCCCGGCTCTCGCTATTGCAACGCTGCACTCTGCCTTCAGTAGCACCAGAGCGACCCCTGCGGGGGGTGTGCCCGCGGGCGGTGTGCCCGCGCAGAGTGAACACGCTCAGTAGCACTGCGTTACCTACGCCCTTGTGACGCAGGCAAGTGAGATATCTCACCGATTGGAATGACGGCCGGCCGAGAACCGAGCTCGATTTCAAATCCTATCATTGGGCGAATAGCTGGCGTCTTGTCCGTTAGATCAGGGAATCACGCGATCGGCTCGCAGTCGATCGAACGCGTCGGTGAACGACGCAACCGTATCCTGATAGTCGAGGAAGCCGAGCTTTCGACTGAGGGTCATGTCATTGAAGGTTTCGACTTCGCGGCTGAGGTCGGCGTCGGTATGCCAGAAGGGTGGCAGAATTCGTGCCGCTTCTTCGCGTTTAACGTTGTTAAAAGGTGTGCAATCGCCTTGAATGGCACGCTTGAAGTCTCTTACTCCAGATCATCCAAGACCCGTCGCGCTGCCTTGAGGTCCGTTGTGTCAAAGCCTTCGGTGAACCTGTCGAAAATTTTTTCCAACAACTCCTTGGCCTCTTTCTTACGGGACTCGGCAAGCCAATGGCGAGCCAGCACCGTCGCGGTTCGTAGTTCCAAAGCCAGCGCGCCCTGCAAGCGCGCTGTTGCAATAGACCGCTGCAAAGCTAGTTCTGCTGCAACCGGGTCCGGTGCGGGTTGAGTCAGCCAGATTTCGGCCCGTGCACGCAGCAGTTCGGGCATTTCGAGCGCATCCACGTCCTGTTGCGTTGGTGAGATCATGTCGTCGATCGCAACCGCTGCCTCTTCAAAGTATCCTCGCTGCACAAGTGCGGCCGAGAACGCGGGCAAAAAGCGAGGTATGACCCAAAGTGCTCGTTCTGTCTTTAACTCTGCCAATGCGCCCCGCAAAAGTTCTGTCCCGTCGACCAGCTCTCCTCGCGCAACGGCAAGTTCTCCTTGCAACGCTACGCCGAGATTGCCGTAAGGCTGCAATCCATGTCGTGCGGCGTATGCACCGATGCGATTGATGCAATGTTCCGCAATGTCGAAATCGCCCCTTCGGATAAAAATCCCTGCAGTAAAGACCAGGGTGACGCAGCGATTTACGGGGTCGGCCCTGCTTTCTGCCTCCTCCATCGCCTGCCGGGCAGTTCCGGCAGCGCGATCAGGAAAACCGCGCAACCAATGCAAGCGCGCTTGCACGATAAGTGCGCGGATACGATGGTTATATCCGAAGAAGTCGAAAAGGTTGGAAGCCCGCAACGCGTCATGTTTGAAACCCAAGTCGCAATGGCGTTGGGCGATGTCGAGCTTTCCGAGAAGGTAATGCGAAGTGCCGAGCATCCATTCGGTCATAATTCGGGCTTCGACGTCGTCGATGTTGCCGGCGACCGCGGCACTGCGCTCGGCAATTGCAAGAGCGCCCCGGAAATCGTTTATAATGATGAGGTGCAGATGGAGGCCAGCGAGCAGTTGCAATTGGTGGTGACTCTCATTGAGCGACTGGGCAAGCGCCAGTCCGCGTTCGATGGCGGTTCGCACTTCCGCACCGTTGCCTCGGGTCAACATCGCCGAGATAGCCAACCCTTCCTGCAAGGTCAGCTCTTTCAGCGTACCTCTATCGGAATCGTCGAGTTCCGCCAACCCGCACTCGCACCAATGCTGGCAGTCACCAAGCAGGAACAAACCACGAAAAAGCGGCGTGGCACGAGCAGCGAGTTCGGTTCCGATTGTTCTGTCCGATTGACTGGAAAAACTCCATTCCAGAGCCGCGCGGACGTTGTCCACATGAGCAGCAAATGGTGATAAATCGCGTTTACTGAAACTGCGAACGTCAATTGTCGCTGATTTAAGGACGTTGCAGAAGTAAAGCGCGTGCCGGCGGGCGGCCGCATTTTGCCCGCCGCTGTCCGCAAGTTTCGCGGAGGCGTATCCCCGCGTGGTGTCCAGGAGCCGGAAGCGGGTTGACCCGTCGACGCCCTCAGTCCAGATCAAGGACTTGTCGACCAGGCTTCCAACGGCAAGGGCAACATCAAGTGGACTCCAAACAGCATCATCCGTGATCGCTTGGGCCTCCTCAAGGGTAAAATCCCCGGTGAAGACCGAGAGACTGCACAGGACCTGCCGGTCCCGGCTCGAAAGCAAATTGTAGCTCCAATCCAGCATCGCGGAAAGTGTCTGGTGGCGCGGCAACGCACTTCGCCGGCCTTGCCAAAGCAAATTGAAGCGATGGCCGAGAAGATCGGCGGTGCCCTGGATCCCATACACGCCGACCCGCCCGGCAACTAGTTCGATCGCCAGGGGGACACCGTCCAGTCGACGGCAAATATCCGCAACGACAACAGCATCGGCATCAGTCAAACCGGAACGATATCCACCAGCAATGGCCCTATCCATGAAAAGCCTGACGGCCGGTGAAGTCATGGCGGAGGCAACAGTAAGCTCAGGGCCATCAGGCGGGCTTTCGAGCGGAGGCAACAGATGCACGTTCTCTCCCTCGACGCGTAGGGATTCCCGGCTGGTCGTCAGAATGTGGACTTCTTTTGTCCCCCTGACGAGGCGTTCAGTCAGCTCTGCGGCTCCCTCGATCACATGTTCGCAGTTGTCGAGGACGAGGAGAACGCGCCTCTGCAAGAGGAAGACGATGAGGCCGTCCAACGGATTTTGGGAGAGGGGACGGTACCCGACCGCAGAAGCGACGGTCGCCGGCAGCAGCGACGTTTCGGAAAGCGGGGCGAGATCGACAAAAAAGACCGACCCCTGAAAGTATTCCGCCAGCCCGTGGGCGACGGACACGGCTGTCGTCGTCTTTCCCAATCCTCCGGTTCCGACAACGCTGACGAAACGGCTGGCCACCAGCATTTTCTTCAATTCGGCAACACTTTGCTCGCGCCCGATCATTCTTGCCAGGCGAGGGGGCAATCTGGGCACGGACGGCGTAGACGAGCCGCCGCCTTCCGAAACGCTTTCAAGCGGACGAAGTTGTTCCGTCCAACGCACGGGGGCGACAAAACAATAGCCGCGGCCGGGAACATTAGTGATAAATCTGGCACCTTCCTGACCGTCGCGGAGGATTTTGCGCAGGTGCCCGATATGCACCCGCAGATTGACGTCCTCGACCACCAAATCGGGCCAGGCGCGTTGCATCAGTTCCCGCTGGGACAAGACCTCTCCCGAACGTTCGGCAAGCGCCGTAAGGAGGTCAAGCTGCCGGCTCCCGAGGACAACCGCTTCGCCGTTCCGGTAAAGAAGCCTCTCGGCCGCAACCAGTTGGAAGGAACCGAAAAAAGCGATGTTTGACTTGGCAGATCTCCGGCTCTCTCCCATCCAAGTCAACCCTTCGCCGCTGTCACTCCGTAAGTGGACAGAATTAGTTTTCTCCTTCGTCACAAAATCCATTTCAGTTGCACTAATTCTCTGCACGAGTGTCTCCCCATGCGCCCTTTTGGTCAACGACGGAGCACCGCCGCAGGCAAAACGGCGAACTCACGTCACAAAAATTGGCATTTATCACATGAACTCGTGTCCGTGAATGTACCTCGTAGAGTGTGCTGACCGAACTTGGCTTCGCCAGAAAGGGGGACAGGAATTGAACGACGATCCGTTTCATGCCGTCGCGCCGCAAGCAATTGCTGCTGGGTTGCAATCGTTGCCGTCGCGACCACGATTGCCGCAGCGTTCTCCGGGCAGTTTTACTGAAGACGACAGCACGAACGTGGCAGCCCTCTTTCTGTTCTATCCGCAGATCGACTGCAACTCCGGCGACACGTCCGTAGCTCGCACTTTCGAAGTGTGTCAGTACAGTAGCGTGATCGAATAGCGCTGGCTTGGAGCGATGCGGCAATTTTGGTACAATAGTCCCTTCAACCTCGTACCAATCCAACTGTTTCTTCTGAGCGCAATCATCCCAATCGCGCTCAGAGCGAGGCTCGCTTTAGGAAATATTATTCACACCACTGGTGTGCTTTTTTGAACGTAGGCCAAGCGTCGGAATCGTGTCCCGTCACCGCTTTTGCACCACCAGCAGGTAATGGGGTATATCGGATATTGTTGACTCCGTTGCCCAAGTTGGATGGGCTGGTGTTCGGCATTGCCGCTTCCCTTGCGCTTGACGAGCGTTTTCCAATCAGGTCCTTCAAAACGGCGTCTGCCCACCCTTCCTACACGCCAAGTGCGGCAACAGCAAAGCCGTCAATGAACGACGGCGCAGCTGCCTGGCGAGCCACAGCGGTGGCTAAAAGACCCGTGGCCCCGGCCGAAGCAAGGCTTGATCGCTTGTATGGATACCGAAGGCGTTCCGGACAGCGGCGATCCTGTCGAGTTTCAGTCCCGCAATTCCGTCAATATGGAGGCCGATAAGCTAGCAATGACGTTGCTCGCGCATAAGAACGTAGGTTTGCATGGACGCGGTGGCGACCTCACCGCGGAACAATCGGCTGAGTTGTAGGAGAGCGCCAATTGTGTCTGCCTCAGCCACGATTGATCGATTTCGCGAGTGGGATCACCAACGACGATCAAGGCTGCGAACGGCTGCGTTTGACTTTCCAATTCCGCGCTCCGTGCCCAAAGCAAGCTCAAAGCTGGCGCGCTAATCTATTGTTCGGATGGCGCTGTGGCGGAGTGAAGCAGTGTGCATGTGCGTTTAGGCTGCAAATACGACATTGTTTACATGAATGTCTTGCTCGAGATGACGACGCCCGCTGCGGCAACGAAAAGAACCAATTTCTTGTCAGAAGTCGGCATGGAGATAGGCAAGATACGCCTTGACGCTTTTCTCCAATTCTTCATCACTGAATCCTGCATTTGCACCATGTAGAATGAAGCTGGGTAAAAGGCGGTCCTTGATGAATATTGCGGTTAGTTCGAGTGGCTTGGTCAGCTCGCTCATCGAGAAATGATTGCGGCCGCCAGCCCTTTACGCCTCGGCTGCCGTTCCCGTGGAATAGGCGAGACCCAGTTCCTTGCCGACAAAAGCATCTCCATCACGACCATAAGCCCAACCATGGCTTAGCACACGATCAATCCAGTTTTTGAGCACGGCAGGGACGGAGTACCAATAGATCGGAAACTGCAGGATGATGCGGTCATGAGCCTCGATGAGACGCTGCTCATTGTCCACGTCAATTGTTCCTGTTGGATACGATTGCCCGATCTCATGGACATGAGCCAGTTTTGCCTGGGGCACCCGCGCCAAGCCAGTAAGAGTGCACGGTGGAACCGGCCATGTTTGGATGGGCGGCGATGATCAAAGTGTTGCGTGACATTGCAAATGGCCTGCGGGAATGGGCGGGGCCAATGGCAGCCCCTTCTGTTCTAATGCGAGCTGCAGACTACTAGGTTTTTCTGGATGCTTCGAGTTTACCGTTGTGAATTCGGGTTTTGGTGGTCCTGTGGAAATCCGGTCCAGGATTACATCTTCAAGCGCCTTTAAACATCAATTTACACCAATTCTTCAGTTGGAAGCATATCGTTCACCTCATGGCGAACTTATAAAATTACCCGTCACGATTTTCTACTTGGGTAAGTGAAAGCTCAGCGTTTACAACCGGATAGGATTGTTAGAATGATCAGCAATGCGAAAATACTCATCGTCGGCTCTAGCGTCAGCACGTTTGTCTTGAAGGACGGCCAGAAGCAGCCGACCGGATACTACTTCAACGAATTGGCTATCCCCGCACAGGCGTTGGTCGATGCGGGTTTTGAAATCGTCTTGGTAACGCCGCTCGGAAACGAGGCCATCGTTGATCGGCACTCCCTCAGCGCCAGCCATTTCGGGGGAAACGAAGAACGCTTTCAGAATGCCCGAGACTTCGTGACCATGAACTCCGGCCTGCGCAATCCGCGCACGATAAAGTCGGCGATCGAAGAGGGTCTCGAGAACTTCATGGGAGTATTTCTGGCGGGGGGTCATCCGCCGATGATCGACCTGATGGTGGACGCCGATTTGGGCACCGTCCTGCGTCATTTCCACACCGAGTCAAAGCCGACGGCGCTCCTTTGCCATGCGCCTATCGCGGTGGCCGCGGCAATGAAAGAAGCGAAGCGGTTCCGTCAGGCGCTCGTCGACGGCGATACGCTCAGTGCGATGGATGCTGCACACGACTGGCAGTATGCAGGTTACAGAATGACGGTGTTCTCCAATGAGGAAGAAAAGTGGGCCGAGGAGAACGTCCTTCACGGCCGGGTGCCGTTTTACGTCGCCGACGCACTGAAGAATGCAGGAGCCATCCTGGAGTTCAAGGGACTGTTTGTTCCTAACGTCGTCCAAGACCGTGAACTCATCACAGGCCAAAACCCTGCGTCCGATCATCTCCTTGCCGCTGCCCTCGTCAGAGCGCTTGACGTCTATACAGCACGAAGAGCAGCGGCCATGGCGAATTCCGAGAGTCGGTCCCCGGCAAGTCTCGGCACACTCAATTGACGGGCAGCATCCATGTTGTTCCAGGTGCAGATAGCGATCAGAATACCGCAAGGCGTAGACAAGACCGAGGTCGAGAAGCTCAGCGCGGCCGAAATCGAACAGGTCAAGCAACTGCAACGCGACGGCAGGTGGCTGCACATCTGGCGCGTCGCCGGCAAATGGGCGAACACCAGTATTTTGGACCTGCAGGGCCCCGAAGAACTGCACCAGATAATCAGTTCGTTGCCGCTGTTTCCTTATATGGAAGTCGACGTCATTCCGCTCAGCCGACATCCGGCCGCGCTTTGATTTTACCAAGAAAACGCTAGGAGCTAACAATGCGAGTTTGGTTCATTACCGGGGCGTCACGCGGCTTTGGCGCACTGATTGCGCAAGAGGCTTTGGAGGCAGGAGACGCGGTCGTCGCAACTGCGCGTAATCCGCAGACCGTCATCGGCAGGTTTGGAAATCACCCTGGTTTGCTGGCCGTAACGCTCGACGTCACCAACGAGGCGCAGGCACATTCCGCAACCGAACAGGCTGTCAAACACTTCGGTAAGATCGATGTCCTCTTGAACAATGCCGGGTTCGGTCTCCTTGCGGCCGTCGAGGAAGCGACTGCGGCAGAAGTAGAGAAAGTTTATGCGACGAACGTCTTCGGCCTGCTCAAAGTGACCCGTGCGGTCCTTCCGCACATGCGCCGTCAGCGGTTCGGGCATGTCATCAACATATCCTCGATCGGCGGTTATGTAGGCAGCCCGGGCTGGGGGGTGTACAGCTCGACGAAATTTGCGGTCGAGGGGCTTTCCGAGGCCCTGTTGGCCGAGCTGCGTCCGCTTGGGATAAAAGTCACCGTGATTGAGCCTGGATACTTCCGGACGGACTTTTTGGACGACGCGTCCCTCACGGTCAGTGGCGGCAGCATCACGGACTACGACGAGACCCCGGCCGGTGCAATGCGATCCAAGGCTGCCAGTGCCAATCACGCACAGCCCGGCGATCCTGCCCGGCTGGCCAAGGCGATGATCAAGCTGGTCAATGAACCTAACCCCCCGTTTCGCATGCCGTTCGGCTCGGACACGGTTGCCGCCATCGAAGCGAAGAACGCCGGCGTCGCCAAAGAATTGCATAGGTGGCGCTCGCTGGCGGTGTCGACGGACTTCCCGGACGCAAGGACGACTTCGGCCGAGTCGGAAAATCTCAAGGCAGCAGGATAGTGGATTGGTTGCAAGTCACAGACGGAGCTTTGCCATGGAGCAGAAAGTCAGCATGATCATTTTTGCGGCGATCGCCTCGCTTGCCGCTTTCCCAGCACTCGCTGACGGTGACGTCGCGCGCGGGACCAGTCTTTTCAAACGGTGCTCCGGCTGTCATACGGCAACCGACCAGAACAAGGTCGGTCCAGGTCTGTTGGGCGTTGTCGGCCGTAAAGCCGGGACAGAAGCCGGATACAAATACTCCGGCGGCATGGCGAAATCGGATGTGGTCTGGGACGATACAACGCTCGACGCGTTCCTTGCGGCTCCCAGAAAGGTCGTGCAGGGCACGAGCATGTCGGTCTCGATAGCGAACGCAACCGATCGGCAGGATATCATCGTCTATCTCCACACTCTTGCCAAACAATAAACAGATGTCCAAGTTTCCGTCGATGTATCGTCATTTGATTTTCGGGATCATGCAGTCAGGTATAACGTGTGCCGTGGCCGCCGGAATCGCGAGCCTTCCCTTCTATGTGCAGGGAAGCTTTGCCTCTCATTGGGCTCGTGGGTTTCTCTATTCTTGGATAATCATGCTCCCCGTGGTGGTGATCGCCGCGCCAGTCATCCGCAGGATTGTCGACGCAATTACGCGTTGACTGAAGCTGGCATCATCGATTTGATCCGAAAGAGAAGTGACATGGCAAGACGAAATTCAGTCGAGATCGTCGAACGTTTCTGGCGGGAGGTTTGGCAATCGAAAAATCTTAATGCGATCGACGATCTCGTCATTGAGGACTTCGCGATTACGTCGAGCGGTGGGCAGATAGAAACGCGAGACGCGTTCAAGAAGTGGGTGGCGGCATTTCTGTCCAGCATCAACGACGCAGGCGGCTGCTGGACCCCCTATGACAACAGGCCGAGGGCTCCCGTAGTCGAAGCACGCCAAGCAGCCAACGATCGGGCTTCCAGCAAGGCAACGATCACCTTGGCCGACGATTTGACTGTCAACACCGTCACCGAGGCGTCGATCGACAACATCAAGGAAGGTGATTTCGTCGGCATTGCCAATGTGCCGGACGGTGGAGGCACCAGCAGTGCCCTCGAAGTCGTCATCTTCCCGGCCGCACTCAAGGGCACGGGCGAGGGCGACTACGCCTGGTATTTGAAGCCGAACAGCAGCATGACCAATGCGACCGTTGCCAATGCCGTAAAGGGCGTGGACGGTCGGACGGTTACCGTCACTTATCGAAGCGGACAAAAGAAGATAGCAATCCCCGATAACACGCCCATCGTGGCCCTGGCAGCCGGGAAAGCGGACGATCTAAAAGCGGGAGCGGCATTGTTTATCGCCGCGGTCAACGGCAGCGACGGCAAGTTCACCGCGCATCGTGTCATCGTTGGCACTGACGGTGTGGTTCCGCCGATGTGATGGCGGGCAACAGCGGGAGTTTACGGTGATGAACGAGCGCCAAATGCGCGCCGGCCTTTCGTATTATCTCGATCGGTGTGGCGATGTCCGCATACCAGCGCGTTGGCCGCTCAGTTCTGACCGTGCTTGGGGCACGCCTCGTCATGAAACCGCACGGCCGACATAAGCTCGCCGTTATTCCCGTTTTCGAACGCCGTAACGGCAACAACGCCGCCGTACCGGGCCATGCTTTCGAAGCCTCGTCAAAGTGACGGGATCAACTAAATCTTCAGAGCAGTTTTCCTTCCGTCCAGGGAACGATTGATGACCGGCGTGCGTCACCGGCTGTGCTATTGGCGAATTGCTGGCCGCTGAGGTAAACTTGATGTTGGCGCGCCTACCAAGTCCAGCGAAACGGACCGTTTTGATGAGCGAAGACCCAGCGTTTGATGATGAGTTTCGTATCGCACTCGACACCATTCCAACATTGGTTTGGGCTGCTCGACCCGACGGCACTGCCGAATTCTTCAATATGCGCTGGCTCGATTATACCGGCCTCACAGCGGATGAGGCGGGGGATTGGGGTTGGGTTACGTCGATCCACCCCGAGGATACCAAAGGCCTCACCGACACATGGAGCACCATAATTGGGTCCGGCGAACCGGGCGAAGCCGAAGCGCGCTTGCGACGATCCGACGGAGAATATCGTTGGTTTCTCTTTCGCGTCGTGCCGCTGCGCGACGAGGCCGGAAAGATTGTCAGATGGTATGGAACGAAAACCGACATTGAGCACAGAAGGCAGTCGGAACAACGAAGCCAGGAAGCCGAACGGCAGTTGCGCGCGGCGATCGACACCATCCCGGTGATCGTTTGGTCGGCGTTGCCCGACGGCACCAACGATTTTCACAACCAACGTCTGCTGTCGTACACGCAGTTCTCTCCCGACCAGGCGCAAGGGATGGGATGGCAGGCGATGTTTCATCCCGATGATGTGCAGAGGCATATCGAAACGTGGTCAAAATCCGTAGCGACCGGCAACTCGTTCGAATGTGAATCGCGGCTGCGCGGAGCGGACGGCCATTATCGTTGGTTCCTGGCCCGGGGGGAGCCGATGCGCGACGAATCCGGAAACATCGTCAAATGGTATGGAACGAACATTGACATCGAAGACCGAAAACGCGCCGAGCAGGATTTGCGGACCGCTCACGCGGACCTTGCCCATGCCATGCGCGTGGCGGCGCTCGGGGAGATGGCCGCCTCGATCGTGCACGAAGTAAATCAACCGATCACGGCAATAGTGATAAGCGGCGGCGCTTGCCTCACTTGGCTCAACAAGGATCCGCCTGAACTCGACAAAGTGCGCACGTCGGTCGAGCAAATGGTGGATGCGGGCGTTCGGACCGGCGAGGTGGTCCAACGGATTGGTGTGCTCGCCAAGAAGGGCGATGCACAACAGGAACTTCTTCAGATCAACGATGTGATTCAAGAAAGCCTTCTCATGGTCGAGCGGGAGTTGACCAACCATGGCGTGACGACGCGGGTGGAGCTTACCAGCACCTTGCCGCCGCTTCTCGGCGATCGGGTGCAGCTGCAGCAGGTGATCGTCAATCTGATCATGAACGGTGTCGACGCAATGCTGGCCGCCGCAAACCGGCCGCGCCAACTGCTGATTAAATCGGATCAGGACAGCAGCGATCGAGTAATCGTGGCGGTGCAGGATTCCGGCATCGGCATCGATCCGAAAGATTTGGACCGTCTCTTTGACGCCTTTTTTACAACGAAGACCGACGGCCTGGGCATGGGCCTGCGGATTTGCCGCACCATCATCGAAGACCATGGCGGCATTCTGTGGGCCTCCCGCAACGCCGCAACCGGAGCGACGTTTCAATTCAGTCTGCCGACGGAAACGCAGAGGCCAAGGTAACCTTGACGATCGATCCAATGGTTGTCCGGGGTCTTCAATTGGACAGAAGACGGTTCTTGCGCCAGCCATGCGGGGTCTCTCCAACCGCGCGGCCGAAGACCCTCGTCAGATGCGACTGGTCGGAAAATCCGCAGGCAACCGCGACTCTGCTCAGCGGCTCCCGCGTCCCCAGCATCATCCGCTGGGCGAGGGAAACGCGTTCCTGCAAAACAAAGGCATGCGGACAGATGCCGAAAGAGGCTTGAAACGCCCTGTTGAAATGGCTCAGGCTCAGGCCGCAGACGCGGGCCAACTCCCGGGTAGAAATCGACCGATCCAGGTTGTCGCCTATATGCCGTTTTATCCGGCGGATTTGCCAGGGTGCCAATCCGCCGGATACGTTGCGCCCGTTCTCGGACCGACACTTGGTCCCTTCAACGTGGAACATCTCGATCGCCTTTTGCACGCATGCCTCGGCCACTTGATCCTCGAGCTGCCAGATCGACGCCACCGCCGACAACAAGCCGCGCATGATTTCGTGATTGAACTGCTCGGAGTCGATACTGTCGGTTGGCAGGTGTCCGAAACTGGCTGATGGTGTGAGTGCATATGTCATCGGGTCCTCCGCAAAATGGCCATTTCCCGGACATTTTAGGAAAACCGCTCAAAGCGATCCATACTACTGGAGGCTAGCCTTGGATGACTTCCGTCTAGGTTCAGTAGACCGTTTTGAAAGATTGAACGATCAATTCCGTCATTTCGTCATTTTGCTTTGGACGTCTCGCGCATGAAACGCGGTCAGGTGTTGGGGCGATCGGGATTGAGGCCCAACAGGTCGGCCATGCGCACCAGCTCCGGTAGCGACGACGCTCCCATCTTCTGCATGACGTGACTGCGGTGGAGCTTGACCGTGGCTTCGCTTATGCCGACGTCGGCAGCAATCTGCTTGTTAAGGCGACCTGAGATCACCCACTCCATAATCTCCCGTTCCCTCGAAGATAACTGGTCGAAAGCTGCCCGCAATTTTGCGAGGTGTTTCGATGCCGTCCGAGACGAGCGGTCTCTCTCCACCGCGGAGTGAATGGCGTCCACCAAATCCTGATGGCGAACCGGCTTGGTCAGGAATTCGACCGCCCCGCCTTTCATGGCGCGCACCGTCATGGGCACGTCGGCATGGCCGCTGATGAAAATGATGGGGAGGTCGACGTTCGCCTGCGAGAGGTCATCCTGGAAATCCAGTCCGCTTCGACCCGGAAGCCTGACGTCCGTGACGATGCACCCCGGATCGTCCGTCGGGCCGTCGTTCCAAAATTCTTGTACCGAACCGTACGACTTCACGCCAAGGCCCAACGACATAACCAATCCGCTCAGGGAATCGCGGATGCCGGCGTCGTCGTCGATGATCCTTACAATCGGCTCGCTCAAGTGATTGCCCGTCGGCTAAAGTTGACATCCGGGGAAAGAATACAACGTGACGACACATTTGGCGATGGCAAGGTTCAATCAGCACGATCGCGGCGAAATTGGATGGGAGAATTCGCCGTTCCAGTCTGCCGTCCTGACGAGCCTTCCAATCACTCGTGACCCGTCCTTCACGAAGAACATTCAGGGCATACTTTTGCTGTTCAAATTCCCAGCCCGGTCGCAGAGGCCCATGGTGGCCGAGAACCTCGACCAAAGCATAGGGACTGCTCAACCAAAGACATTGCTGAGGGCCGGGGATACGATTGCATTTGCAGAACCGGAGCCTATCATCGATCCCGATAATTCCTAACGCGATCGCATGGCGATCAGCTTGGGACAATGTATCATCGTTGTAGCAGGCGATGACGATCGGGGCTGGAAATCAGTGGTAGAGACCAGGACGATTGCGGTGGTGGACGATGACCAGACGATCCGCCGGGCGTTGGATGACCTGATACGCGCCTGCGGCTATGGATCGGCATTGTTTGCGACCGCCGAAGAGTTTCTCGCCTACCGCGACCGCGCCAGCATCGACTGCATCCTGGTCGACGTCAAGATGCCCGGCATGGGGGGCGTCGAGCTCCAATTAAAGCTCAACGCCGATCCCCCGAAACCGCCGATGATCTTCATGACTTCCTATGCCGACGACAAGACGCGCTCGGCGGCAATGGCGGGCGGCGCTTTTGCCTTTCTTGTCAAACCCATGGAAATCCACCGTCTGACCGACCTTGTGCGGATGGCGGTGGAGCAAAAAAACTAAACTCAGCAACCCCTCTTTCGAGGGTGTACTACTGGACCGGAGCAGCTAGAATGGCGGTTGGGGGGTTTGGAGCGAAACGTCTCTTCGATGTGGAGTTGAGTACCGCTCCGACCGATATTTTGTCTTCCACCGTCCTTGGGTGTTTCAAATGGATGTAGACAGAGACAGCATTATCGAGATCGACCGTACTCTTTCCGCCCCATGGGCGTTGCCTTTGGACCTGACTGTTGACGGTCAAGACCGCATGCCGGTCACGGAGTCACCTCCGGCCCTGGCGAATGAGGTGCACAACATAAATCTGCTGCTCGGTGCGATCGTCATCGGAGCGCAAGCCAACGTCCAGTGGCTCAAGTCGAGCCAACCCAATCTGGAGGCGGCACAACGCACTTCCGCACGCCTGCTGGCCCAGATTCAAAATCTGTGCGAAATGGTGGATGGATTGAGATCCGGCCAGACGTGAGTGTCGGGAGCTTCTCCTTTCGGGACGGCCACGACCGAAGTTTTGCTCCGCCTCCCAAAACAACGCCGAACCAACGTCCGGCTTTTTGCTTGATTGCCTTTTTATCGAAACTGGTGCGGAATTTCCTTCATACCGCAACTGCGATTGCGGCAATTCTGGTGTCGTGTGCTGCAGGTGCGAACCAAAATGTGTCGGTGGCCGAAGTGGCCCCAGACGTTATCAAGATGAAAGTCGAGGATCGTGACGACATCCGCTTTCGGAGAATATCACTATCCCAGGGACTTTCCCAAACCCGCGTGTCGCAGATTGTTCAAGATGATGATGGTTATCTGTGGTTCGGCACGCAGCACGGCGTCAATCGCTATGACGGTCAGGACTTTCATGTATTCAAACATGAACTGGGCAAACCCGAGAGTCTAAGCGGCATCTTTATATATTCCCTCTTCAAGGACCGCAACGGAACCATCTGGGTAGGCAGTGATCAATTCCTCGACGCGTTCGACAAGACGACAGGAACTTTCAGGCACTATCCGCTCGACCCGGCGAACCCGACGGTCATCCACATCAGTGAAGACTCCGAAGGCAACCTGTGGCTCTCGACCAGCCAGGGGCTGTTTCGTCTTGATCCCGCCACAGGGAAAAGTGTCAGGTTCGGACACGATGCAAAGGATGCGGCAAGCCTCTCCAGTGACGATATCAAGTCGACGGGAACCGACAGTCGGGGCGTGTTCTGGGTGGCGAGCAACGCCGGGTTGGAAGCATTCGACAGAGCCAGCGGCAAAGTCTCGGTGAGAATACCTCTCCGTGAGGAGGTCAGGGAATTCAAGTTTCACGAGGATGCGCACGGCACCTTCTGGATCATATACGGATCGGGCAACGGATTGGGTATTTATGACCGGAATACCAACAGGCTCGTCAGATATTCCTTCGAGGGTGTCGCCGACAACAGCCTGACCGGCGTCTATGATTTGCTGGAGGCGAGCAACGGCAATGTCTGGCTGGCGACCATGGGCGCGGGACTGTTGTCGTTCGACCGGGAAAAATTCCGTTTCATCAGGTACACGAACGATCCCAACGATGTGCAAAGCCTTGCGGAGAACAGGGTTATCGCCTTGTACGAGGACGCCGAAGGCAACATCTGGACAGGCCTTCACGCAAACCCACCGAACGTTTTCCCCAAGAAAGCGCCGCCTTTCCAGAAATTGTGGCCATACCCGAGGCATCCGGACAAGCTCGGCGAATCGCTTGTCAATGCCATCTTTGAAGATCGATACGGTGCAATCTGGATCGGTGCAGGCGGTGCCCTCAACCGGATCGATACGGTTGCCAGAACAATGGAGCCTTTTGCTCCGGCGGGGCCGGGGACATCGATCGAGGTTCTGTCGATTACCGAAGACCCGTCAGGAACCCTTTGGATAGGCACTCTCGGTGGTGGGCTTTATGCCTTTGATCAGAAAACGAAAGCATTCAGCTCGTATCGTCACGATGCCGAGAACCCGCAAAGCATCAGCAGTGACGTTGTCACCCGCGTCCTCGTCGACACATCAGACGAGCTGTGGATCACCACCTGGAACGGCATCGACAGGTTTTCACCAAGCACGGGCAAATTCACCACCTTCAAAAGGAATCCTGCGGCTAACGCGGAGACCTATTTCTCGGTCATCAAGGACGAGCGCGGAATGCTCTGGCTGGGCACGACGGCTGGACTGGTGCAGTTCGACCCGGGTGAGGCCACCTTCAAGGTGTACAAGCACGACCCCGACAATCCTGCCAGCCTCAGCAACAACACCGTGAACACCATTCATACGGGCGGCAACGGGGTGCTGTGGGTCGGCACGCAAAACGGCCTCAACCGCTTCGACGTGGCGCACGGTACGTTTGACCACTTCTTTTCCAAGGACGGACTGGCGGGCGACGTTGTGAGTTGCCTGCTCGAAGACCACGACGGACATCTGTGGATGAGCACCAACAAAGGCGTCTCGCAAATGGACGCGACGAGCCTGAGCTTTCAAAACTATAGCATGGCGGACGGTTTACCGGGAGACGACCTCACCGGATGGAACGCCTGCAGCACGGGCCAACACGACCGCTTCTATTTCGGCGGCTTCGCCGGCGCTGTGGCTGGAAAGAGCGCCGTTGCCGATCACGACACGGCCTACGTGCCGCCCGTGGTGCTCACGGGACTCAAACTATCCGACCTTGAGGGAAATACCCAGTCCGTAGATGCCGCGGCCGCATTGCCGAACGCCGTGACGCTGCCCTACAACCGGAATCAGCTTGCGGTGTCATTCTCCGCATTGAGCTACAAAAGTCCCGACACCATGCAGTTCCGTTACATGCTTTCCGGATTGGATGGACAGTGGCACAGAGCAGGGGACAACGAACGCACGATAAGCTATGCCGCTCTCCCTTCGGGAACCTTTACCCTGATGATTCAGGCTTCAACCGGCATGGGAGAATGGGTTGCACCCGGCACCGAGCTTCACATCGAGGTGCTGCCCCCATGGTGGTCAACATGGTGGTTCAGGCTGGCGGCACTCATTGCCCTATGCGCCACCCTGGCCGCACTTTATCGCTATCGGTTGGCCAAAGTTTCCGCCCAATACAGGATCCGGCTCGAAGAGCGGATCAACGAAAGAAACAGATTGGCGCGAGAGCTGCACGATACTTTGCTGCAAACCTTCCAAGGGTTGATTTTTCGAATGCAGGCCGCACGTCACATGCTCCCTGGTCGTCCGGGGGAGGCGGGGAGAATGCTCGACCTCGTCCTCAACAAGAGCGACGAAGCCATCATCGAAGGCCGGAACGCGGTTCAAGCTCTGCGTGATCCCACCCAAGGTGACGATGTCATCGGCTCTGTGAAACGTCTCGGCGAGGAACTTGCCAAGGTAGCGTCTGGAACCATTGACTTCAGCGTGAAGATATTCGGCCGGCCAATGGATTTCGATCCGAGCATCCGGCACGAGATCGTTCGCATCGTTTGCGAAGCCTTGCGGAACGCCTTCAAGCATTCCGGAGCGTCAACGATAGAATGCGTTTTCGCGTTTTCGGAGGCGGACTTGCGCGTGCGCGTCCATGACAACGGCGTTGGTTTAGGAGATAAAAACGGTGCGGCACTGGGTGCGAAAAAATGCTGGGGCATCAGAGGTATGCGCGAAAGAGCGGAGAAAATCGGTGCAGACTTGGTCATCAAAAGCTCGGCTGGATTTGGCACGACCGTCGAATTGTCCGTCGGGTCGCAAACGGGTCCTTCGCGTGCGTGGTCGGGGGAGCCAAAGCAATGACGGCGCGCGACCCCATTCGTGTGCTCATGGCCGATGATCATCCGCTGATCAGGGAGGGCATTTCCGCGCTAGTGTCCAGCCAATCCGACATGGCTATCGTCGGGGAGGCTTCGAACGGGATGGAAGCAACTGCAATGTACGAGGCTCTAATGCCCGACGTTGTTCTCCTCGACCTGCAAATGCCGGCCATGGGCGGGTTCGAGGCGATAACTGCGATCAAGCGCTTAAAACCGTCGGCTCGGATCATTGTGCTCACGACCTATGAGGGAGACCATCTGGCCGGCCGCGCGATCAGTCTCGGGGCCAGGGCATACCTTTTGAAAAGCGCCGTGCGCCGAGAGCTGTTGAACACCATACGCGCTGTCTTCCGCGGGCAGAAACACATCGATGCAAAGGTCGCGGAAAACCTGTCACATCATGTCGGCGAAAGTCCGTTGACCGACCGGGAAGCGGCGGTTCTTTCGCTCATAGCGGGCGGAAATTCCAACAGGGCGGTCGGCGTAGCCCTCGCTATCACCGAGGAGACGGTGAAGGGGTATGTCAAAAACATACTCGCAAAACTGAAGGCCAAAGATCGAACCCATGCCGTCGCACTGGCGATCAAGCGGGGGATAATCGAACTTTGATGTCTGCTCCGGCCAGATCGCAATTGGGCATTGACCTAGCCGGAATGGTTC
This sequence comes from Candidatus Phyllobacterium onerii, assembly GCF_028331445.1. Classification (GTDB taxonomy): domain Bacteria; phylum Pseudomonadota; class Alphaproteobacteria; order Rhizobiales; family Rhizobiaceae; genus Phyllobacterium; species Phyllobacterium onerii. The sequence continues at coordinate 26,013 of NZ_JAQMHX010000005.1, forward strand.
AGTTCTACAGGAGAGATACATGAGGCGAAATTCAGTCGAAATCGTCGAGCATTTCTGGCGAGAAGTTTGGCAACTGAAAAATCCCGACGCGATCGACGATCTTGTGACGGAGGATTTTGCGATTACGTCGGGGGGTGTGGAGATAAACACCCGGGAAGCATTCAAAAAGTGGGTGGCCGCATTTCTGTCCAGCATCAACGATTTCAAGTTCGAGGTCATCGAGTCCTTTCAGAACGAGGAAGGCGACCGGGTGGCCTCGCGTTGGCGCGTTACCGGCAGAAACAACGGGTTCATGGGGACTGAGCCGACGCAGTTGCCGATCGACATGACCGGAACGGCCGTCTGGCATGTCAGGGAGGATGGCTTGCTCCAGCACAACTGGGTCGAGCGTAACTCACATGAGGTGCATCGCAGCTTGACGAAAAAGCCATGACCATGGCGCGTTGACGACGCTTGATCATGTCGACAGGAGATACCCCACGCCAGCAGACAGACTGCCTCCGGACGGGATTCCGTGCAATAGTACATAGGTATCGCCCGCGCATGGCGGCGACAAAACTGCTCTCCCAAACCCGCCTTTATTCGCGATTAGTCCGTTCCAATCGTGCCGCGTTTGTCCAATACCAGCAGGGGGGTGATGGTTCATCGTATAGCCTCAACTGTCGCGAAACCACGACTGCCGCAAATTTGAGCGAGTGATCAGGCTCATGAACAGTCTTTTGAACGAGGTCCTGACGGCCCACGGGGGCCTGAAACGCTGGAACGAGTTCAACTCGGTCGAGGCGACTATCGTGACCGGAGGAACGTTGTGGGGCATGAAGGGCCTGGTGCAGGACCCGGCTCCCCGGCGGATGACCGTGTCCCTGCATGACGTCCATGCTTCGGTCAGGCCGTTCGGGGGGCCCAATCAACGAACGTACTTCACTCCCAACCGGATCGCGATCGAGACGGACGACTGCAATGTGGTGGCGGAACGCCAGGACCCGCGTGCGTCGTTCGAGGGGCACGGCAGGACGACCCCATGGGACCCGCTGCAGAGGGCTTATTTCAACGGCTATGCCCTATGGACCTATCTGACGACGCCGTTCCTCCTCAATCTGCCCGGCGTCAAGCTTGAGGAAATGAGGCCCTGGGTGGAGGGCGACCAGGTCTGGCGGGTGCTCAGGGCAACCTTTCCGTCCCACATCCCCACCCATTCGACGGTTCAGGACTTCTACTTCGGCGCGGATTTCCTGTTGAGACGGCACGACTACACCGTCGACATAGCGGACGGCCTGACAGCCGCGCAATTGGTCAACGACTATACGGAGGTTCAGGGGCTTGGCCTTCCGACCAAGCGCCGTGCCTACTACCGGGGCAGGGACGGTCGGCCCACCGATACGCTTCTGGTGTCGATCGACCTCAGCGATGTGCATTTTAGCCGCGGCAAGGACAGCGTCTCTATTCGCGCCGATGCTTCCAACGATGCGCTATCTATTCAAGCAGACACGGACCCACCGCGGGGGCCGCATCAATCCGATATTAAATTGGAAACAGCACTTTAACCGTCGCAATTCGGGAGATCTCAATCACCAAAGTTTCAACGTCGAACGTGATTGATCTGCCGACGGCGGCCCATCTGACTGCTGGTTACTCGCTCTTTTGGGTGCGTTCGTAATATTCGGCGGCCTGTCGCCTTCGGCAACGCTGCACGATACGGCACACGATGCACGCCACTCGTACGGCTTCCCCTGCCATTAGCATTCCTCGCGCGGAGATCGCTCTTGCTCAAGTCATACATGTGCCACAGACACGAAAAGCCGCCGGTAGAGGGCGGCCTCGACCAGAGCGCTGTTCTGCCATGGGCCGTCGACCCCACAGATGCGGAGAAGCTTTGGGATCTCAGCGAACGCCTGACCGGAACGAAGGAGTTGTGGTTTGGCTTGATGACGGACAATGCCATGCCCGCGCACGGTTCCACCTGCCACATCGTCGGTTTCGTCCATCTCCTTCATGATCATACCCTTTCGAAGGCCGCAGATCATTCGGTCAGCAACTGATTGTTCGGCGGGTGGCAATTCGGTTCATGCGATCGGAACTTCGCGCGAACGAACCCTCGGATGCTCCCGCCAGGAGATCGACGGCTTGCCAGACCAGTCGGCTGGCGAAGCCGGCATCCCGCCACATGCGTGTTCGGTGTTGCATCGACATTTTTTCTGAAAGCGCGGTGGTTTCCAACTCTTCCAGCGAACGCTTCAGGATCAGTTCCGCAGCATCGATCTTGGAGCTCGCTTCGCCGATCAGCAGATGTGTTGCCGCGGCGTCTGCCTGTGAGGTGTAGTCGGTGAAAGCTATAGCGCGCTTGGTTGATTTTTGGAGAAAGAGGTCAAGCGCCGCCTTCGCCATTCCCAAACCCGGCAGGGCCAGATTGGCCCGGCAGGGCCAGATTGACTGCAAAAAATGCAACATACGGGAACCGATATAGCGGTTCACCAGCCACGTGCGTCGACGCGTAGTCTTGCCGGCGGGCTCTGCTAAGGAGAGCGATCCGCTCCTCCGGGACGAAGACATCCGCGACCCTGACGCTGGTTCTGCCGCTGCCGCGCAGGCCGATCGTGTCCCCGTCATCGACCAATTTAACTTGCGAAGCCGGATCAGGGCTGCCCCGCGGTCGACGACATTCCCCGCATCGTCAAGGACCGGGATGCCGAGCACGACCCATCCTGCGTGCTCGACGCCGCTGTTGAAAGCCCACAGTCCGTCCTCGATGACGACTCCGCCGTCTGCGCTGCGCACCTTTGCCAATCGGGGGTTGAGAACCGCCGCGGTCCGAAAGTTGCCGCCTGCGGCAAATACTTCGTCGACGACTTCCTTCGGGTAGAATGTGGTTGCCATGGTATCCACTTCGAGGATGTTTTTTTGCCGAGCGTCAAGAGAGGCCCCTAAATTGGATGCGGTGTAGACGGTGACCGCCGGCCCTGCCCGCGCACGCCGTAAGAGATCGGCGTGCGCATTGGTTCGCTCCTCGGCCGGACGCGATCGGCTGTACACAGAAAAGGACTTCGTGTGCTTCAGCGGGCGCTGCACCGACATTACCTACTCGCGGACCGCCGAGATGATGTGGGCCGACTTTTCCGCATGGCTCGTCACCGTCGGCCTGATCATGGGAGTTCTCGCCTTCATCGCCACTCTGGTCGATTTTCTCGGTGAACCCCGCGTGCGTGTTCAGACATCAGTCCGGATCCATTTTGTCGGCAGCATAATCCTGTTGGTTCTGGCCACTTTCAACATGTTCATCCACACCCACGACGCCTGGACTTCGGTTGTCCCGTGGGGTCTGACCCTTTCCGCGATAAGCGTTGTCGTCCTCCTGGTTACCGAGTGGATGGGTTTCGTCATGGTTTTCCGCGATGGCGTAGGCGTCTCGGCACCGTCGAACCGTCCATTGTTGATCGAGAACCGAAGCCAGCCGGTTGACGTCACTCGAGGGTCCGGCGCTTGGGATAGAAGGAAGGATGCTCCGATGGAATGGATTCTATATCGTTATTGGGTTTATCAAACGCTCCGTTACGACTACGGCGGTGTGGATGCCTGGAGATACAGTGCGGGGTACAAGCAGCACATGCTTGACGGGCTGACCCCGGAGATGGCTGTCGAATGGGAAAAGACCTTCGGCGTTGTCGAACGACCGTGTTTCAGGGGTGTGTTTGACGATCGGCGTCAAAATCTCCGCGGTTATTTTTTATCCAACTCGGGGACTTTGATGAGATAGTCATGAAAACCTTGATGTTCGTCTTCTTTCCACAGCGTGATGCCCCGTCCGGTTGGGTTTTCGGATTCGAATGCTGTTATTAGGTGGATTGTTTTGAGGAACAGGACCAAAACATCGGGACAGAGTCCAGCGGCTTCCGGATCAAGAGCACGGGCGAAGTCATTCCCTATGCCGACAAGCGGGTGAAGATGTCCAAGGACGCCAAGTACCACAGATGCACGAGGCTCGGTGATCCGAAGATGCAGAAGTCGATCTGCATTTATGTGCCGAACAGTGGCTCGTGGTCAGAGGTGGATTCCTGCCCCTGACGCTGTACACCAGGACTCAGCATCGTGAGAGATGAGAGCCGGATCGGTTGATTCCGACCGGGCTCCATTGTCGCTTCGTGCTACAGCTGCTGACTCGAAAGTACGATCGATGCGTTCCCGACACCAAATAATACGCTGCTCGGGTACGGAGCCTGGCTGGTCCCAAATGCTTTTTTCGGGGGCTTAGCCGTGGAGCTTTGCCGTGATTTCGGCGACCCGCTTTCCCTGAAACCTTGCACCTTCAAGTTCCTGTGCCGAAGGCTGGCGCGATCCGTCACTGTCGGCCATTGTTGTCATGCCGTAAGGAGAGCCACCACGGACGACGTCCGTTCCCATCTGCGCCTGGTAGGCATAAGACAACGGCACGATGATCATGCCGTGATGCTGGAGTTGAGACTGGGTCGACAGGATCGCCATTTCCTGGCCGCCATGCTGGGTCGCCGACGATGCCATCACCGAGCCGACCTTGTCGATGAGGGCTCCTTTGGTCCAAAGCCCGCCCGTCTGGTCGATGAAGTTTTTCATCTGGGCCGACATGCCGCCGTAGCGCGAAGAAATTCCGAAGATGATCGCATCATAATTTTCAAGCTCTGCAGACTCTGCCACTTCAGCCTTTTGGTCGAGCTTGTAGTGATAAGCCTTTGCAACGTCCAATTTATTTTGGCAAACCAATTCTTGGAATCAGGCTAGTCTGGCGCAAGGGCCTGATCATGCACTTTGTGCTTCGTGAAAGGCCGGACTCTCATATGTTTCAAGGTCTTCAAAAACCTTGATTTCTACCGCGGTTCCGTCGAATTTGGCCACCTTATCGAAGATTTCTTGAAGTTTGGCCTCGCGAGGAAGCGAAAAGGACCGGGTTTCCAGTAGGTTGAACACCAAGGGCCGGCCGTCCTGTCTGCTTTCCCCGTTATCCAGCACTCTGTGCATTGACGCGGATACGATGTACCGAGCATAGGGCATGAGCGATCTTTTCCTAGTATGATGTTGAAGACGGAAATCGGACCAATTCGGATAACTTTGCTGTGTCGAAGAGCTCCCAATATTATACCGCAAGTAGTCCGCCGAGAACAAATGGGAAAACACTTGGGAAGTCGCAGATGCTCCCACTGCAGGCAATCGCTTTATAATCCCCGATGTATCGCCAAATCCTCTAATACAAAACTTCAAATACGCCACGTTCCTACAAGATCGCGGTGGCAATTTATAATGTACACTTGCGCTCCCAACGGGAACTCAAATGCCGATCAGGTCGATAGACGGGATGCTCTGCCGGGGAGCGGCGTCTTCAGTCATGATGCTGGCGCAGCCTATATGGCGAGGCGGAACGGGGACTGTCCGATGAGCGAAAATTCTTTGATTGATAATCAGTTTCGAACTGCAATCGACATGATACCCACGCTGGTTTGGGCTGCCCGACCGGACGGCTCCGCCGAATTCTTCAACAGGCGCTGGCTCGAATATACCGGACTTACAGTGGATGAGGCGAAGAATTGGGGCTGGGTGTCCGCACTCCATCCCGACGAGGCCACAAACCTCAGGGAAACATGGAACACCATCATGGCCTCCGGCGAACCGGCGGAGGCTGAAGAGCGTTTGCGGCGGTGGGATGGTGAATACCGCTGGTTTCTGTTTCGCGCGGTACCGTTGCGCGATGAAGCCGGACAGGTTGTCAGATGGTACGGAACGAACACCGATATTGAACACAGGCGGCAATCCGAGCAGAGGACCGAAGAAGCCGAGAAGCGATTGCGTGCGGCGATCGACACCATTCCTGCCATGGTCTGGACGTGTCTGCCTAACGGCCTATGTGATTTCGTGAACGAGCGCATGCTGTCCTACACGGGATTGTCTGCTGAGGAGATGCGAGGAACGGGATGGAAGGCAATGGTGCATCCCGACGATATGGAGGAGCATCTCCAGGCCTGGACGAGTTCGGCGGAGACCGGCAACTCCTTTGAATTCGAATCCCGCTTGCTCGGAGCGGACGGACACTGTCGATGGTTTCTGCACCGTGCAGAGCCGATGCGCGACGAGTCAGGAAACATTGTCAAATGGTACGGAACGAACCTTGACATCGACGACCGCAGGCGGGCGGAGCAGGAACTGCGGACGGCTCATGCGGACCTTGCCCATGCCATGCGCGTGGCATCGCTCGGAGAGATGGCGGCCTCCATCGTCCATGAAGTAAACCAGCCCCTCACGGCCATAGTGATCAGCGGTGGCGCATGCTTGACCTGGTTAGGCAAGGACCCGCCTGACCTCGACAAGGTGCGCACATCGGTCGAACAGATGGTGGAGGCCGGCGAGCGGACAGGCGACGTGGTGCAGCGGCTTCGCGCGCTTGCCAAAAAGGGCGATCCGCAAAAGCAACTTCTTGCGATCAACGAAGTCATTGAAGAATGTCTGGCCATGGTCGAGCGGGAGCTCGACAATCATGGCGTGACGGTGCGAATGGAACTTGGCAACTGCTTACAGCCACTCCTCGGCGATCGGGTGCAGTTGCAGCAAGTGATCATCAATCTGATCCTGAACAGTGTTGACGCAATGGGGGCAGATGCAAACCGCCCGCGACAGCTGCTGGTCCGATCGGAGCAGACCGACAGAGATCAGGTCATCGTCGCCGTGCAGGATTCTGGCATCGGTATCGATCCGAAAGATTTGGACCGTCTCTTTGACGCCTTTTTTACGACGAAGCCCGACGGCCTCGGCATGGGGTTGCGGATATGCCGCACGATCATCGAAGACCATGGCGGCATGCTGTGGGCCTCCCGGAACGCCGATACTGGAGCGACATTTCAATTTAGTCTGCCCCTACAAACCAAGGTCTAGACCGCCGATCGAAAGCAGGCAGTGTGCTTAATTTGACAGGAGACGGTTCCTGCGCCAGCCATACGGTGTCTCTCCGACCGCGCGGCCGAAGACCCGCGTCAGGTGCGACTGATCCGAAAATCCGCAGGCAACCGCAACTCTGCTCAAGGGTTCACGCGTCGCCAGCATCATTCGCTGGGCGAGGGAGACACGTTCCTTCAAAATATAGGCGTGCGGGCAAATGCTGAACGAGGCTTGGAATGCCCTGTTGAAATGGCTGACGCTAAGACCGCAGACGCGCGCCAGCTCGCGGGTGGAAATTGACCGATCCAGTTTGTCGGAGACATGCCTTTTTACCCGGCGGATTTGCCAGGGTGCCAATCCGCCCGCCACATTGCGCGCCAATCCGCCCGCCATATTTCGAGCGTCGGACTGGCACTTGGCCCCTTCAACGTGGAATATCTCGATCGCCTTTTGAACACAGGTTTCGGCGACCTGATCTTCCAGCTGCCAGATCGACGCCACCGCAGCCAACAAGCCACGGACGATTTCGTGATTGAACTGCTCCGAGTTGATGCCGTCGGACGGCGCGTGGCCGAAACCGGCCGACTGTGTGAGCGCGTATGCCATAGGGGTCCTCCGTTGAAAGGTCCATTTGCAGGACATTCTAGGAAAACCGTTCGAAGCGATCCATACTACCGTCGGCTGATCTTGGGTGACTTCCGTATAGGTTCAATAGACTGTTGTGCAGAATTGGAAAACCGATTCTCTCATTTCGTCAAACTTCGTCAGGTGTTGCGGCGATCGGAATTGAGACCCAAAAGCTCGGCCATGCGCACCAGATCCGGCAGCGACGACGCTCCCATCTTCTGCATGACGTGGCCGCGGTGCAGCTTGACCGTGGCTTCGCTGATGCCGACGTCGGCGGCAATTTGCTTGTTCAGGCGACCGGCGATCACCCACTCCATGATCTCGCGTTCCCTTAAAGACAACTGATCGAAGGCTGCCCGCAATTTCGCGAGATGTTTCGATGCCGTCCGCGCTGAACGGTCTCTCTCCACCGCGGCGTGAATCGCGTCCACCAAATCCTGATGGCGAAGCGGCTTTGTCAGGAATTCGACCGCTCCGCCTTTCATGGCGCGCACCGTCATGGGGACGTCGGCATAACCGCTTATGAAAATGATGGGAAGGTCGACCTTCGCCTGTGTCAGGTCATCCTGGAAATCCAGTCCGCTTCGGCCGGGAAGCCTGACGTCCGCGACGATGCATCCGGGATCGCCGGTCGGGTTGTCGTTCCAGAATTCCTGAACCGAACCATATGCTTTAACGCCGAGACCCAGCGACATGACCAATCCGCTCAGTGAATTGCGGATGCCAGCGTCGTCGTCGATTATCCTTACAATCGGCTCGCTCAAGTGATTGCCCCGGTCAAATTGTCGTAAGGGGAAGATACAGCGTGACGGAAGACTTGGCGATGGCAAGATCGTTCTTCCTTCAGCGGCACGATGGGCCGCTAGCCGAAGTCCTCGCGCCATATTTGCAAACTCTACCAAAGTATAGAGATACTCAACCAAAGACATCGCCGGCGGCCAGCGGTACGGTTGCATTCGCAAACGCGAGGAATATCATCGCGTCTTTATAATCCCTTCCGTTTATTCGCTCGCGGGGATGGATTGCAGAGGCGGAGCGCTGAGCGATGATGGTCGGGGCTGGAAACCATTGGAGAAGACCAGGACGATAGCGGTAGTGGACGATGACGAGACGATCCGCCGGGCGTTGGATGACCTGATACACGCGTGCGGCTATGGATCGGCTCTGTTTGCAACCGCCGAAGAGTTTCTCGCCTTCGACGGCCGCGCCGGCGTCGACTGCATCCTGGTCGACGTCAAGATGCCCGGCATGGGGGGCATCGAGCTTCAGTTGAAGCTCAACGCCGATCCCCCGAAACCGCCGATGATCTTCATGACTTCAAATGCCGATGACGGAACGCGAGCGGCGGCGATGGCGGGCGGCGCTTTTGCTTTCCTGCGCAAGCCCGGGGAAATCCATCGCCTGACCGATTTCATGCGACTGGCCTTACAGCAAAAACCGTAGAGTATAAACTCGGCCGCCTTTTAGCGGGTTATGCTGCTGGGAGGAGGGCGGTCGGCTCAATGAACACCTTCGGTCGAACTGGAGGTTTGCACGGCCGCGGGAGGAGTCATTGAAGAATTGCCGCCATCGCAGGTGGAGACGGAGGAAATTGTAAAAGGCCTAGTTTATCTTTGTTTTGGGAGGCGGAGCAAAACGTCGGCCTTGGCCGTCCCGAACGGAAAAGCTTCCGGCACTCACGTCCGGCCGCTTCGCAGCCCATCCACCAGTTCACACAGATCTTGAATCTGCGCCAGCAGTCGTTCGGATGTACGCTGTGCAGCTTCCGGGTTGGGTTTGGCGGACGTGAGCCATTGGACGTTGGCTTGCGCTCCGAGGACGATGGCTGTGAGCAGCAGATTTATGCCGTGGACATCATTCGTCGTAACCGCTGGACGACCAATTCTGGGCATGCAGCCTTGACCGCTTAAAGCCAGTTCCGGGTGCGTCGCCCGTTGGGAATAAGGCGATGCATCCAATGCCGAAGCATTTTCCGACATTGAACTCGCGGCAGAATTCAGCGTCATTCTCGGTTCTCCTTCTTTTCAGCGGCATGATCCATTTGGAGGGAACCTCCTGGAAACACTCGGACATGCGATCGTTACAGTGGCTGGCTACTTGCCAGCCGACGGCATACCCGCAAATGCGCGTGCCTAAATCGACGAGTTACAGAATGTTGACTTGAACACCAATGAGGATCGCTACGTCCTGTCTACCTTTTAATTCTAGCACAACCAAACAGGTTACGCAATTGTATTGCGTTATTTTTGCAACTTTGATAGGTAATATTCTGCAACATTCCTGAGTCGGGACGTCTTCAATGCCGAGAAACCGCGTGACATTGCAAGACGTTGCCGACGCACTCGGGATTTCAAAATTTTCCGTATCGAGAGCTCTGTCGGGCAAACCAGGTGTAGCGGAAGCCACGCGCCGAAGGATTGAGCGGGTCGCCCAGGACATGGGCTATGCGCTCATGCCCGAGCCGGCGAAAAACCGAGGACAAATATTGTTCCTGCGCCAAGAAATCGACCGCGTAAGCACGGAACTGTGGTCAAACATGCTGCTTGGCGCGGAGCAGCAGGCCGAGGCCTACGGCTACACGGTAATCCCGAAACAGGCGCAAAGCGTCTTCGACAGCCCTTCGATTGACGAGGCTGTGGTAGGGCTGATCCTTGCAGTACCTTACCCGGAGGAATTCTCCGAGTTTGCAAGCCGGAGCAACCTGCCGCTGGTTTGTTCAGGCTATGCAGGGCCCCTGGAGCGCATCGATCTGGTGTCGGGGCCCGACTGGGAAGCTGGTGTCACGATCGCACGCTACCTCGCAGCCTTAGGGCATCGCAAGTTCGCATTTGTCCACGGAGACGCTAGGTTGTTAGGCAGGGCCGAGAGATTTCGGGGTCTATGCGACGGGGCAAGGGAGATCGACGGAAAAGTGGACGACCTCGTCTTTGACGAAGAGGCGGGTTTGCGCAAACCGCTTCTTGACTACATGGATGCCGGCGGCAAACCGTCCGCACTGTTTTGTGCTCATGACGGTATAGCCGTGAGCGTGATTTCGGAACTGGCCCTTCTTGGAATTCGGGTGCCCGATGATGTTTCGGTGGTCGGTTTCAACGATTTCATATCGGCCTCGCAAGTTGCCCCCCGCTTGACGACAATCAGGGTGCCTCATGTCGAAATGGGAGCGGCGATGGCGCGTTGCATCATCGACAGGGTCTCCAATCCCCACTATCGGACGGTTCCTCCGCTTCGCATAAATCTCGTGCCGGAACTGATCATACGGGAGTCGACGGGTCCAGCTTCCCGCGTGCCGTGGGAGCGGAAGTACGATGCGCGGCATCAAGACTGAATACAATTAATGGGAAGACACAGCGCGGTTAATCGGCGAGACTAGCTCAGACCCATGGGTGAAGGGCCGAGGGATGAGCCATGACGATCGACACCCCGAGCGTTTAGTTTCGCCTCCCGGTTCGGGCGTCAGGAGGCTGACGACTGCTGGCCTGGTCAGCAAAACAGCTGACTTGTTTTTCGTTCCGCTGGCTATTCTCCCGACTGTGGCCCTGAGCATCGCAGTCCTGGGCTTTCCGCTGATACTGTCGTTGATCATGAGCTTCGTTGCCTGGTCGATTGACCAACCCGTTTCGGAAGCTCAGTTCGTGGGCCTGCGGAATTACAGGGACCTTTTCGCAGATCCTGTCTTCCTTGCAAGTCTTGGACTCACACTTGGTTATACCGCCGCAACGGTCTGCCTCGAAATTCTGCTCGGGCTGGCTATCGCTCTGCTTCTAAATCTGGAACTTCCGTTCATCCGCTTTTTTCGAACGGCATTGATCGTCCCGATGATGGTAACCCCGATTGTCGCTGCGCTTTGCTGGAAGCTTCTCCTCGACCCCACCTATGGCCTTGTCGACCATCTCATCGGATCGCCGGTCATCTGGCTCGGCGACCCGACGCTGGCTCTCATCACAGTGGGCGGAGTGAGCGTGTGGCAGAACGCGCCGTTCGTTGCCCTGCTCATCCTCGCTGGCCTCCAGTCCGTGCCGAAGGAGGTGATGGAAGCGGCGAGGATCGACGGCGCGACCAAGATCGCATTGTTCCGTCACATCACGTTGCCGCTTTTGTCGCCCTATCTGCTCGTGGCGATGCTCCTACGGATCATCTTTGAGTTCAGGGCCTTCGACAACGTCTACGTGATGACGGCAGGCGGGCCTGGAAACGCGACGTTGGTGCTTTCCATTTTCGTCTACAACACGTCCTTCTTCAGCTTCGATCTAACGCTGGCCTCGGCTGCGTCGTGGATCATGCTGTTGATCGTCCTGATAGTCTCCCTGCTTCTGATAGCAACCAAGCGCCCAAAGGAGACCGACTGATGAAATCCCTGTCGCACACAAGCTACAGGAGAGGATGCTACTACGTCTTCGTATATGCCGCACTGATCTGCATGCTTGTGACCTTTCTGCTGCCGCTGCTTTGGGTCCTTGGACTATCCTTGAAGACACGCGAGCAGATTTTCACGACACCGCCACTCTTTCTGTGGTGGCCGACCCTGGAGAACTATTTCGCGGTCTTGTCTGGAGGGAACTTTCTGGTTTCCTTCTGGAACAGCTTGTTGGTGACCACCTCGACAGTTTTGGTCTCCCTGTTTGTTGGAACACCCGCGGCGTACGCCATCGCCCGATTCCGCTTCCCCGGTCGCAAACTCATATTCTTTTCGCTGCTCCTGATGCGGATGCTGCCGCCAATTGCAGCGTTGTTGCCGTTATATGTGATGTACAGTCTGGTAGGACTGATCAACACCAGGATAGGCCTCATCCTGGCCTATACGACATTCAGTCTACCCGTGATTGTCTGGGTCACGCGCGACTTCTTCCAAAGCGTACCGCGTGATTTGGAAGAAGCGGCCTATATGGACGGCGCGTCCCGGATGGGGGCTTTCCTCAAGATCGCCTTGCCCCTGGCCAAGCCCGGAATAACAACCGCGGCCATCTTGTCGCTGCTCCTTGCCTGGAACGACTTCATCTTCGCGGCCATTCTCACCAATAACGCCACGCGAACATCGCCGGTCCTCCTGAGCACTTACGCCGGTAGTGAGACCGGGACCGATTGGGGAGCCATCGCGGCATCCGGCATTCTGGTTCTCCTGCCCGTGATCGTGTTCTCGCTGACCGTTCAAAGGCACCTTATACCGGGCCTGTCGTCAGGAGCGGTGAACGATGCTAGAATTCCCTGAGGTGTGATGGAGGAAGCCATGACCGTTTCCAGCAAGAAAGGCCTGATCAACCGGCGCACGCTGCTTGGATCGACTCTGGCCGGCATCAATCTGGCCGCACTCGGCCCGTCGACGACAGCCCGGGCGGAGCTTGGAAAAAAGCCTTCAAAGCTCGTCGTCCTCGGCGACAACGCCTCATGGAAGGGAACGATCCTCCAAGACGCGATTCCCGCCTTTAAAAATGACACGGGCATAGACGTCGAATACGTGCAGTTGCCCATGGAGGCGCTGGTCGTACGGTCCCGGGCCGAAATGTCCGGCCCGGGGCCTACGAGCTTCGATATCGTGCAGATGGGCTCCTCCATGATGGGATGGATGCACGCTTATGTTGAGGATCACAATCGTTTGTTGGCGTCCGCTGCCGGCAAACATGCATCCGATTTCGACATGGCTGATTTTGCGCCCCGAACGATCGATGCCGTATCCGTTGACGGCAAGCTATGCGGCATTCCCTATCGGGGAACTATTTATATACTCCACTACCAAAAGGAATTGCTCGCAGCCGCAGGCTTTTCAAACCCACCGTCGACCTTCGCCGAATTCCAGGCGGCTGCAGTGGCTTTGACGAAGTCAGGTGCACCGCTCCGGTACGGTTTGGGAACATGCGCGCGTCAGGGGCCGGCGATCAGCAACCACTTCTGTCCGTTCCTGTTGTCTTCGGGTGGTTCGTTCTACGATCTGAAGACGCGGAAGATCATGATCGATACGGAGGAATCCATCAGTGCGCTCGAATATTACGGGGACCTGATGACCAGGCACAGGGTAATACCTCCGGAGGCAGTGACCTGGGAATGGGATGAGATCATTGCGAACGGCCAGAACGACCGATATGCCATGGCCGTCACGCTGAACGCGACGGGGACTCTACTGAACAAATCGAAAGCCTCCAAAACAGCCGGGCGCTGGGGTTGGACTGTCGTGCCGGGGGCGCTGAAAAGTGAACAGAGCAAAAGCCCGTTCTTTGTATGGTCGTTCGCCGTTCCTTCGGCATCGCAGAACAAGGAATGGGCGTTCGAATTCATTCAGCACATTACGAGCAAGGAATGGGCACGGCGCTCCATGGAAAAAGGAAACGCTTCCGCCCGCCTCTCTGTGTTGACCGATCCGGAGATCGTCGAAGCATATGGCTGGACTGGGGCGGCCGCCGAGCAGATGAAAACCGCTGTGACCAACCCGAATGACGCCAATTGGGGCTCGCTCGAGCTTGACCTCCGCGCGGGCATCTCAAGCACGCTGCAAGGTCAAACGACAGCCAGAGACGCGTTGCAGACCGTCGCCGACAGTTGGAAGCGCAAATTCAATCGCTTGAACCCTCAGTAAAAGCTGATTTCGTACTTGCCTTCCGCACCATCCAACCTTGGTAGGCGGATTGGAACAGTGTTTCTTGTGGCGAAGTGCGCACGCCTTGGGCGTTCTCGCGGACCGCAATCAACATCTCGAGCTTAGTGAGTCCCGTGCGAAATCTCGAACAGTTGCCGGATTCTTTTGACGAGACCCGGAACGGCGTGCGTACCCGAGCTGTGTGAACCCCTGTCGAACAGATGTTTTTTCGCCTCTGCACGCCTTGAGAGGATAAGACCGAGTTCGTCGACCAGACTTGGCCGCTCATGCAACAGCGGCGACAGGTCTTCCTTCGCGATCTCGTAGACGACCGCATGTACCAGGACCCGGATCGTTCCGGGTTCCCCCGCTTCGGTCAGCAAGCCCGCCTCGCCGTAGGAATCGCCGGGGGCAAGCCTGGCGAGTTCCAGCTCGCAACCGTCTTCGATGCGGGTGACGCCGAGGACGCCGGAGCGGACGACAGCCAAGGCGTTCAACACGCTTCCCTGCTCCGCGATCACTTCATCCTTATGGAACGTTCGCCTCCGCATCGACTTGGCAAGGGCCTCGTTTTCCTCCTCGGTGAGCGTCGCAAACAGAGGTATGGCATCAAGAAGCCGCATCTGTACCGATCGTAACTGAGGATGCTCGTCGGCTGCGGGGGTTGCCGCAAATCCCGTGCCGGCAGCGTCGGCCAATTGCAGGCTGGCTGCCCTGGCGTGACGATAGATCAGATCGAATATCTCATTCTTCGCCTCTCCGACCTTGGCGATATCGGCGACCGCAAAGGATAGTTCCAGATCGATCGCCGAACCGTTGATCCCCTTGACCTGAACGCTGCCTGGGCCCGTGGTTCTTTCAATGCAGGTTGAGTTGATGAGGACCGCCCGCATGACGTCTGCGACCAGCGCCGGAGCCGCGCCCGGAGCGAAGCTTACGCTGATCGTCACGCCGTGTATGCGGTCAGGGCTGCTCATGTTGACCAGCCTTGCCTTTGCAAGATCGCTGTTGGGGACGACGACAAGATCGTTGGTACCGTTGAGAAGATGGGTTGCCCGCCAGTTGGTTTCGACGACTTTGCCTTCCGTTCCGTCCTTGAGCACAATCACGTCGCCGACGGCGTACGGCCTACCGAGATTGAGTGCGATTCCCGAAAAGACGTCGTTGAGGGTGCTCTGCAGAGCCAGGCCGAGTATCACTGCGAGGACGCCCGAGGTCGCGATCAACGTTCCGACGGGAAGACTGAAAACGTTGGCGACGATCGACAGCCCGACGCCAAGATAGATAATGCCGACGACTAGATCTTGAATGAAGCGTCCCTCGCGCGGGCTTCCCTCGAAATTAAGAAATGCGCGCGTGAATCCGATGAGGGCCCACCCGGCGTTCACCCACCAAACTATCTTGGCGACACCGATGAGGACTTGGTCGACGACGGAATTTGGCCTAGGGCCGGGGAGATAGGGAATGATGCCGTGATATACCAGCAGCACCGACAGCAGGACAAAAAAAGTGACGTGAAGGACGAGATGCCAGGTCGGATGGCTTCGCAGCGCAACGCGTGAGATCACCGCCCCCAGTACGGCAACAGCGCCAGTCTGGATGAAAGGGTCGGCGATGATCTCTAACGTTGTCACAAATGGGAGGGGCGTTGGCGAAGAACGATCATTTCATCGCCGTTGGCTCGTCCTTCGGATCCTCATAAATAGTGTCGGTCGGTCCGTTACCAGTGATGAGCACCGTCACGGGTTTATCGGCCGTCATTGCGAAATGCGGTGAATCGGAGGGTTCCGTATAGACCGATCCGGTTGGCAATATCCTCAGCTTGGACTTGTCGAACTTTGGCCCATAGCCGAAGTGCCAGGTCCCGGACAGGACGGTGCCCACGCGATCGCCGGCATGATGATGGGAGGGTATCTCCGCATGAGCTTGCACCTTCAGCAGTTGCGCGTATTGCCCGGGTTTCGAAGGATCCCCGAGAATTGTTACCACCTCTACCTTGGCATTACCGGATCCTCCCGGACCACCTGTCGCTTTTACTGCCGACAGCTCTTCCGGCGTTTTTGAATAATCCGGCAATGTCGCTGGGGCTTCCGCAGCGGCTGCATTGCCGACCAACGCGCAAACGAAGAGCGCGGCACATAGTGTCCATTTCATAAGCCTGTCCTTTCGATTACTTTATTTGACGCGGCTGGAGAAACTCCAGCACCACGCCGTCAGGTCCTCTCACATATGCCAGCTTGAGCCCCGCACGCTCGCCTTCCATTACGGTCTGCAGAAATCCAGCCGGATACCATCCGTGCGGGGCAATGCTGCCCAGAAGGGCATCGATATCATCGACGATAAATGCAACGTGCATTGCTCCTGGATCACAGGATCGAGGCTGAGACGATCCCCGATCTAGGGGGGAGAGGTACTCCAGTAACTCTATCTGCTTGCCGTCGCGTTCGAGCATCGCCGTCTTCATGGCTGCCCCTTCGACCCCAACGACGCCTTCGAGGAAGCCGTCGTTGGGAAAATCCGCGTTGTACAGGTGACGAAACCCCAGAACGTTCACCCAGAACGACAGGGAAGCTTCGAGACTGGAAACGGTTATCCCTGTGTGATCTGTCGCCGTTATCGCGAACGTCTGCATGGCCACCTCGGCGGTTAAAAATCACGGCATTTTTGAACCGATCGGTCCAATACGGTCAAGTTTCATTTCGTTCAAAGGCAGTGCAATTCTGTACAAAACGAAAATGCCGCCCGCTTGGGGACGCCAGGACGTCGGCCCAAAAGCACGACAATTTCAGACAAAACGAAGACATTTCGGTCAATCGATTTCTTAGTGGCAGGACTACTTTATGCGGAAGCATTTAGGGCATTAAAGGAGGAAAATCATGAAAGTGTACCTGTTTTCGCTCGGGGTCGGACTGCTGGTCGGCATCCTTTACAGTTTGTTGAACGTGCGCTCGCCCGCGCCGCCTGTTGTCGCGCTCATCGGTCTTTTCGGAATGCTCGCAGGCGAACAGATAATCCCGCTGGCGAAAACCCTGGTCAACAAGGAGCCGGCTTCCGTCTCATGGCTGAACCAGATCAAGCCGCACATGTTCGGGGACCTGCCAAAAGGCGGCCGGCCACTGAAGAACGCTCCGAACGATAAGGGCTGATTGACAGGTCCGGAGGCGCATCCGATCGGAGAAGTCTTGTACAAAATGGTCATTTTCTTGAACGTAATAACTCTTGATCTGTAGTGGACCGAACGGTACCTAAACAGCGCAACCACCTGACAATGAAGAATGAATGGGCTGTGAAAGTCGTGCAAGCCGGCTCCGGTTTCGCGCAGGTTACCCGTACCTCGGGTTGCGGCGGGTTGCTGGGAAAAGGCAAGGACTGAAACTGCTCACAGCTGTCGAAAATGCCGCCAATCAGCAGGCTGGTCCTGCGTCCCACATGAGGAGTCAAAGTAATGAGCGATCGCCAGAACAACGCTGTAAAAGAGGGTACGACTCGCAGGGGCGTGCTCCTTGGTGCAGGTTCGGTAGCCGCTGCGGTCGGGCTTCATGCGGCCTCTACACAAGCCGCCGAACCCACGGACGCGAAAGGTTCACCGCAAGCGGCCGGCCAGACTGCCGACAAGGTCGAACTCGTTCACAAACGAGCTACCGTCAATGGAATCAGGTTGCACTATGTAACGGTTGGAACAGGGCCAGTTGTCCTCTGTATCCATGGCTGGCCGCAGAGCCACCGGGAATTTCTTCCCATCATGGGAGAGTTTGCCGACAGGTATACGTTCATCGCGCCGGACGTTCGCGGCTATGGAGACAGCGACAAGCCCTTTGACGGCTATGAGCCGAAGACGATCGCCAAAGACATGATCGAACTCATGGACTTGGAGAAGGTTCAGAAGTTTCACATTTTGAGCCATGATTTGGGGGGCCCGCCTTCAGTTGCGGTTGCCTATTTGGCTTCCGATCGGGCGCTTTCCCTATCGACCATCGAAACTCCCTTCTTTGGGTTGGATTACCCAGGTTACGTGTCTCCGGACGTCGCTTATTGGCACCTCAAGATGCACATGAATATGGACATCTCCCGGATGCTCATCGAGGGGCGCGAAGAACAATACCTGCGGCATTTCTTCCGTGACTTCGCCTATAACCCGGAGGCCGTCTCTGAAAGTGAGGTTCAGGAGTTTGTCATGCAGATGCGCCAGCCGGGTGCCCTGCGTGCGAGCTTGAACCACTACGGATACATACCTCAGATGGCCGCACAGACTGGCGAACTCACCAAGAAGAAGTTGACGGTTCCGATGCTCGCCTGGGCAGGGAGCGCCTCGTTTGGATCACACTGTATCGACAGTGCGAAAGCGATTGCGACCTCGGCCAGGGGCGGTGTCATCGATGAATGCGGTCACTGGGTGTTCGAGGAGAAAACCCAGTTCATCTGCGATGAACTCGGCGGGTTCTGGGGTTCGCTCAACTAGGCCTCCAATCACGTCTTGGTGCATTTGGCAAAGTCGGGGGCGGTGGATGCATCGGAAGTGCAAAGGCGCTTCTGCGTGCAGCAGCTCACGTCAGATGGTTTGCTGCCGCCGCCAATTTCCGGGATTGGTGCCGTATATCTGCTTGAAGACCCTCGAAAAGTGCGCCTGGTCGGCAAAGTTGCAGGCAACTGCAATTTCCGCGATCGACTGGTCGCCCTGAAGCATGTCGAGCGAGCGCCGTGTGCGGTACTCAAGCAGCCAGCGGTGCGGCGTTCTCCCGGTCGCCCGTTTGAATGCCTTAATAAAGTAGCTGACCGAAAGCCCGCAATGGGCGGCGACTTCGTTGACGCGCACATCCCGTCCTGAATTGCCGGCAAGGTAGGCGGTCGCACACTTGAGCTGACGTGTCGTCAGTCCGTGTTGCTGCTTTCCGGAATCGGTCACACCGCCGTAATGTTCCGATATGTGCGTATGCAAAGCCAGCATGACGTAATCGATGAACAGGCGGTCTGCCGGCTCGCGTCGATCAAGAGCGGGAACCAGTGCTTCCGCCAACGAACGTACCACGGGATCTTCCACCCCATGCTCGCCTGAAAGACCCTCGAAATTGGCGCTGCTTCCCTTGCGTGCCAGATTCTCGAGGATAGACCGCGGGATCTTGAACCGAACGTTGTCAAAGGGCGAATCCTGCATATGACATCCACCCCCGATCAGGAAGGATTGCGATAAAGAGCCGCCCTGTAGCCGGCGTTTCTTCGGCCGGCACGCTCCGTCGCTGCTACTGCTTCGCGACCGTCGCGATATTCGCTTGTGTGGCCATTGATGATCATGGATTATACCTCTCACGGCTCCCCGCCTAACGAGGGAATTCGAAGCTTGTGTTCAATTCAGGTGGTCGGATGGAGGCCTTGACTGAGTGCGCAGCTTAAGCAGCTCGGCCTCTCTATAAAGATAGCTCGGTTATCCCGCTCAAGACTGCGGCCAAGCCATCATCGAAAATGTCACGAACTTATGGAGCTCGGTGCGGGAGACGCCGCCCTTGGCCTGAACCGCCATTCCCTGCACGAGCGTAACGACGTACGCGGCAGCATCGTCGGGCGTTGCATCGGGAAGCATCGGGCCGTCGAACTCGGTCCGTTGAAAGGCCTTCGCGAGCTTTCTCTGCAGATTGAACCGACTTTCGACGAGAGCCTGCTGAATGTCCTCGCCATCGCTCGAGCATGCGAGCGCGGCGTTTGTTTCGAAGCAGCCCCAGGGGTAAGCACCTTCCGTATGCAGATCGGCCTGTCCGCGCAGGTATGCTTCCGCAATTGCTCGCGGCGTTGACTGTGCCAAAGCGACATCGATGAACCCGAGGTAATCCTTCTGGTAAACTGCATTCACTCTCCAGAACAGCTCTTGCTTGCTGGTGAACGCCTTGTAGATGCTGGATTTTTTCAGTCCAGTCGCCTCCATGAGGTCGTAGACTGACGCTCCTTCGTAACCTTTTTGCCAAAAGACTTTCATGGCCTTCTCGAGTACCTCGTGCTCGTCGAATTCCCTCGGTCTTGCCATTCCAATCCTCACTTTCTTGAAAAAATGTAAGGCTGCAACGACTCAAATACAAGACAAAGGGAGGCACGCTTCGACTGGTTGCGCTGGATGTCATGCCGTGCCTCGACACCCTGTTCATTCTGCTGCGCTAACTGGCGCATTCTCTTACACACGACAGCCAAATATGGCGATTGCCAGAGCAACCAGCGCCATGACTATCGCCGCATATGGCGTAGCGATGAGACCCGGGCCCGCAAGCAACTGGCCGCCGATAAAGGATCCGCCGGAAATGCCGAGGTTAAACGCCGCGATATTCATCCCCGAGGCGGTCGGTACGGCATCTGGAGCTATGATGCGGGCGACCTTCACGACCCCGTCCTGCATGATCGGGGGAATTGCGAAAGCGAACATGCCCCAGATTGCGATCACGGTGAGAACGGCCATCTCGTTGTAGACGGCACTGGCAAAGGCCGCGAAGCAGGCGATCAATCCGAACAGCGTGATCACGATCGCTCGTTTGGTGCTGGTAGTGTCGCTGAGCCGCCCTCCGGCGTAGTTGCCGACAACGGTAGCACCGCCAAAGAGCATGAGGGCGATGTTTACCGTGCCGTATCCTACTTTGGTAAGTCCCATGAGGATGGGAGCCAGGAACGTGAATATGACGAACGTTCCTCCGAAGGCGACGGCTGTGAGCAGGTACATGACGACGAGTTGCCTGTTGGCGAGCAGGCGCATCTGAGCAGCGAAGCCCGGTGATGCCGAATGCGGAATCGACCGCGGCAGAAAGAGCAGCAGGGCTACAAGCGCGAGAGTTCCGAGAACGGTTACAAGCAGGAACGGCGTCCGCCAGCCCGCGTTCTGACCAATCCATGATCCAAGGGGTACACCGACAACCATGGCGATGGTCAATCCGCCCATCATCATCGCGACCGCAGAGCCAGACTTTTCCTTAGGCACCAACGTCGTCGCGACTGCAGCGCCGATGCCGAAGAAGACACCGTGCGAAACCGCCATGACGATGCGCGCTGCCAATAACGACCAGTAATTGGGAGCGAGGGCCGCCGCGAGATTGCAGGCAGTGAAGAGGGTCATCAATCCGAGGATGAGTGGTCGGCGCGGAAATTTTCCGGTCAGTGCAGAGAAAATAGGCGTGCCGAGGGTGATGGCTAGCGCGTACCAACTGACGAGCAACCCGGCCGCTGGCAATGAGACGGCGAGATTGTCTGCAATCTCCGGGATCAGGCCGACGATGACGAATTCAGTCGTGCCGATTGCAAAGGTAGCGGCGGCAAGGGCGTACAGGGCGAGCGGCATGCTGCCCTCCTATGTCAATGCTGCGGCGGCGGCTTGGGCGACAAATTCGTCGTCTTCGACGGTTCCCCCGGAAACGCCCACAGCCCCGATCATCTTGCCCGTATCATCCTTGAGGAGCACCCCTCCGCCGAAGGCGATAAGACCGCCGTTACTGTTTTCAAGGGTGTAGGCCGCTGACCCCGGCCTTAAGATCGGACCAAGTGCCGCCGTGTCCGTAGCGAACAGAGCAGCAGTCCTCGCTTTGCGGTGAGCGACGTCGATCGACGCGATGAATGTGCCATCCATTCTTGCGAAGGCAACGAGATGAGCGCCACTATCTACAATGCTGATACTCATTGGCGGAAGACTGTGCTCCGAGACTGCTGCCTTCGCGGCGGCAACCACTGTTTCTGCGGTCGTGAGTATCATTGTCACTTCGTTCTCCTGTCGGTGAAGCGGCGGAGACCGCAAGCAAATTTAGGCTACGAAAACAGTTATGGACCATTCGGTCCTTTATGGCAAGTGTTTGCCACGCAAATGCAATCGGAATACCCGTGCTGGGCTAAAGACACTCCCATCGTACCCGGCTCGGCTAGCGTCGTCGGCGATCGGGCGGCCATAATCCTCGCCCACTCTCAAACACTATTCTTTCTCAAGCTATGCTGGAATTCTTGTTCGAACAGCGCACTTTTGGAACGCGTGCACCTTAGTTTCACACGCTGGCTCACAGGAGTTCGACCGCAGCCAGATTTACGGGAAAATCGCGTGGTGGAACTTCGGGGGTAACTGGCAGTTAGCAGGAATGCACGATGTCCATTTCAACGAGGTCATTATTGCCGCGGCTGGTCGGCACTGGGTAGTCAGTTCGGTGGCACAAGCTGCGGAGCACCTTTCAGGTGGATGGCCGATCGAAGATGCTCCCAAGCTCGTTGCGGCGCGTCAGGCGTGCATCAGAGCCATGGAAGGAAAATTGGGCGGCCAAGAAGCCAGACTTGCATTCGTTGAGGCCGCCACCGAAGCGGGAGTACTCGTAGCGTCGCAATGCCGCCGCCGCACGCGAGGAGGAAAGCCTGTCAATATATGGCGAAAGAGGCGCGCAAGGAATGTGGAACAGGTCGGTGACGATCTGCGACAGGAGGGAACGGACTTCATGGACGACGAACAACGCGAAATCATACGAACGCTCGGAGTTGCACCCAACTTTGATCCTGCCGCCGAGATCGAAAGGCGGACCGAATTTCTCGCTGGGTATTTGTCTTCATCCAGATTGAATACCTACGTGCTCGGCATCAGCGGAGGTGTCGATTCACTCCTTGCAGGTCTGCTTGCCCAGCGTGCCGTAGTGGAATTTCGCAAAAGCGGAAACGACGCCCAGTTCATCGCTGTGCGTCTGCCGTATGGCCTGCAGGCAGATGAGGAGGAGGCAACTATGGCTGTCACGACCATCGCACCCGACCGGATTCTGACAATCAACATCAAGCCGGCCGTCGACGCGATGATAATGGCGCTGAAGCGGGGTGATCTCGCGTTCCGCGACGAGGCCCATGAGGATTTCGTACTCGGCAACATAAAGGCCAGGGAACGCATGATCGCCCAGTACGCAATTGCTGGGGCTCACCACGGCCTCGTCATCGGCACGGATCATGCGGCAGAGGCAGTCATGGGCTTCTTCACCAAGCATGGCGACGGAGCGGCCGACATCCTGCCGCTGTCCGGATTGATCAAACGGCGCATTCGCGCCATGGCTGCAACGCTGGGCGCTCCGGATCACTTGGTTACCAAGGTCCCGACAGCCGACCTTGAGTCTCTCGTGCCACAGCGTCCCGATGAAGATGCCTATGGGGTCACCTACGACCAGAATCGATGACTTCCTGGAAGGGAAGCTGATCGAGGAGAGTGCCAGGGACATCATTGTTCGCGCCTATAAAGCCACGCAACACAAACGCGCCCTGCCTGTAAGTCCCGACTCATCAATGCTGGACAGGTGATTTGAGGGTGGAAGATACGTTCCAAAGCGCGGCACGCACGAACCGAATTGTCATGGGAGGAAGGGGAGCCACCGCCAGCCATTAAGCGAAGGTTCCGTGAACAGGTGAGACCCGGCGCGGGGTTGCAATGGGCGGTGACACGCCGGGCCTCGCGTCGGGGAGATGTGGGACTTTCCGACGGGAAACAAACCTGCTCTCAAGGTGGATTGTTCCGGAGTAAATCTTATGGACTAGGTGAGGCCCGACGCCCTCCTTGGGCTCGGAATGATCGATGCCGGGACCTCTGTCGAACTGTCCGCACTGCAACTACGAGATCACGACTTGAACGCAAAACGCCCCCAAAGGAAAACAAGGACTAAAATGGCCGCAGACACGACTATCCTCCAGTCAGCCGCCAGGAGCGTCGAAATCATAATCATCAACGTGATCTCAATTCATTCGTCAACCAGCTTAACGCAACCGACGTTTGCAAGTTCCCGTCGCGGCGAACTGCTGGCAGTGGCGCGCGGCTCCGCAACCCATTTCCATGGAAACCGCAAACTGCCAGTGACGACGTGATTTAAGAAGTTGTCGGCAGACCGTTACTACTCTGGTGCAAACGGCTGACACGATGGTAGGCGAACGGATGTTCATTCAACACCCGGTTGAAGGAGAGGATCCTATCCTTCCAACAACTCAACTTTCGCAAAAGAGTACTCATTTTTTTGTGGCCGGATAAGGATCAAAAAGCTTCTGTCGACGTTGCGGACCAGTAATTCAGTTCAAGATCGCCTGGGAGGTCTGATGTATTCCCGACTGCACACTCTTCTTTTGTCCGTTTCCGTTTTATGTCTAGCGCTGCCTTCCCATGGAGTGGCGCAAACCAAGGGTACAGTCGGAGAGTCCTCCGACGTCGTTGTCCAAGGCTCGATCCTCGAACCGGAAAAGCTCCAGGTCAAGGACGACGCCAGGCTGACAACCCTCATCAAGCGGCCCGAAGGATTCAAGGTCGACGTTTTCGCCCGCGACCTGATCAACCCCCGGATGCTTGCCGTTTCGGACAAGGGTGTTGTTTATGCGACCAGGCGTAGCGTCGGCGATGTGATTATGCTCAAGGATGACAATGGCGATGGCAAGGCTGATGACGTCCAGATGGTGGCCAGCCGCCCCGGCATGCACGGCATTGCTTTTGACGGCAAGACGGTTTTCCTCGTCGCGGTGAACGATGTCTTCACGGCTGAGGTGAACGACGACGGGACATTTGGTCCTCTCAAGCGCATTATCAACGACCTGCCCGACGCGGGGCAGCACGCCAACCGAACCATCGCCGTCGGACCTGACGGAATGCTCTATATCACCGTGGGCAGCACCTGCAACGAATGCCAGGAGAGCAATCCGGAAAACGCAACGATCCTCCGCGCCAAGAAGGACGGCAGCAGCCGGACGATTTTTGCCAGCGGCCTGCGCAACACCATCGGCTTCGATTGGGAGCCGACGACCGGAGCTCTCTACGGCCTCGATCACGGGATCGATTGGCTCGGCGACGAGGTTCAGGTCGAAGAGGTCAACCGCATCGAGCAAGGAAAGCGGTATGGCTGGCCGTACGTCTTCGGCATGAGTGATATCAATCCCCATATCAACACGCCGGAAGGGATGTCGCTCCACCAGTGGGCAAAGCTGTCGACGGAACCCGTGCTTGGCTACACCGCCCACAGTGCGCCCATGCAGATGGCGTTCTACGACGGCAACGCCTTTCCCGCAGACTACAGGGGCGACGCCTTCGTCGCCATGCGCGGTTCATGGAATCGCCGTCCGCCGAGCGGTTATGAAGTAGTGCGGATCAATTTTGAAAACGGCAAACCTGTCGGCTTCGAGAAATTTCTGGAAGGATTTCTTCTCAAGCAGGAAAACGGCAAATACGGCTTCCTCGGCCGCTTGACAGGTGTTGCTGTCGGCAAGGACGGATCTATTTACGTCGCGGACGATTCCAACGGCGTCGTCTACAGGGTTTCGTACGACGGCACGGCTTCTGCCCCAGCCGGGCCGGGGGCCGTTCCAAATGTGGTCGCCGAAATGCCCGTGTCGAAAATTGCCGTCGATCTTGTCGATGCGAAAACGACGGAGCCGATCAAGGTGTCCTCCAGCTTCGACAGTGATCAGGCCGTGCCCCTCCCACATGCGGCGGACGGCGACAATGCCTCGCCGAGGCTCAGCTGGAGCGGCGCTCCGGAAGGCACACAGTCATTCGTCATCATTGCCGACGATCCTGATGCGGCAGAACCGAAGCCCTTCGTCCACTGGCTCGCATATGACGTGCCGGGCACCACCACTGAGCTGCGCGAGGGACTTCCAACCGAGCCCGTGCTCTTGGATCCGAACGGCATGAAGCAGGGCGCGAACTCGTCCGGTTCGCATGGATATACCGGGCCCAAGCCACCTTTAGGCGATCCTGCCCACCATTACCATTTCCAGATATTCGCTCTCGACGTTCCCACCCTCGGACTTGAGCCCGGTGCCAAACGGGACGCCGTTTTGCAGGCGATGGAGGGCCATGTGTTGGCTGAAGGCCAGATTGTGGGTACGTATGAAAGGAAGACCGCGAGCAAATAAGCGGCCAGGGAAGGGGAGACGCTACCAGCCTTCGTCGGGAACATGGACCGGGAGTCCTTTACCGCATTGCGCCCATGTCAGTTACCGCATTGCGCCCATGTCAGTCTGCTTTCTTCGTGATAGTTGTATGTCGGCGGCGTTTGTTCGGGGGTGTCGAATGTTCCGGCATAGAAGGCGACTTCATGTGAGGCTGACGTATACTGCAAGGTGATGGGCGTGCCGCAATCCGCGCAGAAACTGCGGGAAGCAATCGGCGACGAGGCTGATGTCGGCTGCGACGGGCCCGTCCAGCCGACATCAGCCTCGTCGACCCAACTCAGTACGGCGAAAGGCCCCGCCCGTCGCCCGGCGGCACATGTCGCAATGGCAAAGATGCGTGCGTTTAATTCGCTCCAATTGAAATCGTATGTTGCCGCAAAGACATCCGCCCGCGATTTCTGCCACTAGCTTCTCCTTTTCTTTGATGCCCTCATTCCGAAATCGTCTGTGTCGGTGAGAAGTTCCATGATTTGACCCCCGCAGCGCCGGCAACGAAAAGTCTGTCGACGGCGACTGTTGGTCGGACGCTCTGTCGAGTTAAGTTTGCCGCTTCTCGAAAACCGTAGTGCGTGGGAACCCGGCTGGCTTTTTCACGTTGATCACCCACGAAGAGGAGGACAAATTATGGGTAAAAAAAGCAAAGCCGTACCGAAGCGGGTTGCAGGCTTGAAGGTTCCCAAAACACTGCGCCAGTCAAAAATCCTGCGCGGTCTCTTAAGCAATCCCGTTGGACGCGAGGTGCTGGCCAATGCTCTGACTGCTGGTGCAGCGGCGGCTGCTGCGGTACTCATCGAAGAGCGAAAGGAAATCGCGGATGCCGGCAAACAGGGCCTAAAAAAAGGGGGCCAAACGCTGAGCATCGCGACACGGGCAGTACAAAGCGGGACCAGCGCCGCAATGGGGGCGATTGGCGATACGGCACACGCCATGCTTCCAAAGAAAGTACGCAAGGGAAAAAAGTTCAGCTTCGACAAGGTCATCCAGCATTAGCGAATAAGCGCGTGACATCCGATATTGAGGCACGTAGCGGCCTGCCAAAGTTCCTCGAACGATACTTGCTACAAGATTCCCGCGGCTCTTCGTGGACCCGCATGAAGGCGGTGGCGAAACTACGCGCTATGGGCATCCTCGTCAGGAAATATCCCAAGGCGACCTTGCACGCCGCATCAGCCGGTGTTTGGCAAGCAGCTAGGATTGGCGTCAGCGATCTCATAAGCACCGTCCAGGATAAGCGCATTGTTCGCTTTCGGAAACGTTACAAACCATTAAAAGTAAGCGCAATTGATATCATCCGCACTAATGATCGGTACTCGAAAGTAATTGGGCGGTGACATGGTACGCACAGATGCGGTTTGGGCTAGAAGCCTTATGAATGGAAACCCTAATTGCTGGACGACCCAGATACGGGCGGCTTGTTTGGAATCCAGTGAATAGTTGGCCAAGCGTATTGCCTTGCGTTTCGTGGATCGCCTCAGGAAATCGGGTCTGTTTCATTTCGGATTTGCGAGAAGGCGATAAGAGTCAATTGATTAACGCGTGAAGGTGTTTCCGGAACGAAAGGATGTAGCCTTTGTTAGGGTTATAATCACGGAACTGTATGAGTGACGATGAAAAGCCAAAGCGCTAATGAGAAGAATGGGAGCCTCATGATGTTCAACCCCAATGCAGAAGTACGCATATTCATTCCGGATGAGATACTGAACACTACAGTCAAAACGTTCACCAACGCCAAGGACGCGCTTGCCGCAATGAGCGAGCACTCAGTCCTCAAGGTAGAAGTCGAAGGGTATGGCCCAATGATCCCGGATGAGTTTGTTGCTGGTTGCGCTGAACTCGGGTTGAGTAAATAACGAAGGCCGCCGCGGCGACTGGAAAACTGATCTCGCTTGCAGCGATGTTCTACCTGTTGAACTACGGCGGCGTAGTTTATCTTCGGGAGCACCACAGCCGTGGGAGAATTGGCATGGCGATGGGAATGGGTCTAGGTATAGGGATTGGCGCAATGCTCGGAAACATGTTGTTTGATAGCACTGCGATTGGGATCGCCGTGGGCGTCGCGCTCGGTGCTGCCGTGGGGCACTGGTTGTCCAAATCTCATCTAGGAATTTGATCGGAAGCAGTCACATCATCTCTTTATAATATGGCCATCATGGAGATCGAACACTCCGTTCAAACCGCCCTGCTTCATAAAACTGCTTTCGACTTCATGCCATCTGCCGATATAGTTACCGCAGGTCGTACATAATATTGGACTGTCCGATCGAACTTGTGTGGGTATCCGCAGATACGTCGTCCGGCATTCGGAGCATTCCAAACGTCCATTTAACTGCGTCGCCATGGCAGCCTCCATGTTTAAAATTAAAGAGTATCGGCTGTGAAGTCTTGCGCAATACTATGTCCGCTGGAAGACACTCAAGAACGGTTGGGTTGTCATTCGATTGACATGTCCGCCCATGTGGTAGAGCCCTCCATCAAATTTCGGGACGTCATTGGTACCTTGACCGATGATTTCTCCATTTGAACTCTGAATGACCGCTCCCACTTGCCTCGAAAGGCACGCAGATTTCATCGCAACACTAGCTGCGGAGAACATCGCTGTTTCTTCGGAATTCGGAGTGCGAATCCCAATCTCAAAGATTCGCTCTAAAAATGTTCCGATTACATCTTTTAGCTTGATCGTATTCTGTGCATCATTTCGAATAAAGGTATCGGCGTGGCTCATCGTATCCTTCACGGACTGTCCATGCTCTACACCTTCGTCGTAGTCCTGGTCATTAATTTTTTGAATGTAGGCATTATCAGGCTGGTCGGTTTGTAGTCTCGCTACCCGCACATTTTCGGGGGCGAATACGCCTAATAGCCAAAACATTTCGCCGTAAACTGTCCGAAGCCTACTGACCTCGCGAGGGTTCTTAAGCGAGTCGATAATCGTGCAGTGACGTCTCACTTTGTCGACGATCAGACCTTCTTGCTCGGGATCAGGTTCCCGACCGTTGTGAATTTTGTCGATGCAAAAATTTGCCAAAACATCTTCACCAAATCGCTCTCGAAGCGCTGAGCCAGCTTTTTGTAATTTGTCGATCCGCACTGCGTCGCTGGCATCGACTTTCTCGTGATCCACTAGGCCCGCGCGTTCGTTGACGATGTCACTGACTTTGATAGTATCGACGCTGTAGTGATACTCCTTTGTTAAAAGTTCACTGAGTACTTTCGAAGTAGTACTAACACCCGCGCCGACCGGCCCCACGAGTGCGATAACCAACTCGGATGTCCGTCTTTCTTCACTTGTTACCGGAGTGATCTCTACTTCATTTTCCGGAGCATCGTTATTAGCAGCTACCCGTGATACTTGGACCATAAGCTATTCCCCCACAACGCGATATTACCTTATTCCGCTGCGTTCGATTCGAGAAGCTGAACTTGAAGTTAATTGCTTAAACTCTTTATTGCTGGAGGCCCTCGCAGGACTAATCGCCAGGACTTCTCCCTTGGAACGGGTCATGTTGAACTTTCCATTAGAACTGGCAGAGTTACTGGGCTCCTGACCTCACACAAAAGTCCGGAAGTGCTGGCGGTTATCTACAAGCGATATTGGAACAACACCTGGAATAATTGTCTGGATAAAATCTGACAGTATTTTATGAAGAGCAATGCGGAGGTTGTGATTAAATCTGAACGGCACCTGCTGTAGTCGGACTTTACTTCGATGCTCATTCCTTGAAGTTAAAAAGGTCTCTTGGTGTTGGTACTGAGACCGCGGGCCCGTCGTGGCGATGCCGTTCGGCATTTTCCGCCATCTCTTGCAAAAGAAGTTGCCGGGCGGCTTCGCGAGATTGCAAGAAGATGTCGACCGCCTCGTTCAATTCGGATTGAGAAAGCAATCTGTAGTCACCGCGATTCCAAACTTCTGCGCATCGCCCAACGTCAGTTCCATTGTCAGTCTTGGGGAAGAACAGAAACTCGGCGGGGGAATTTTGATAATCAGTGAGTGACAGAAACGCATCTTCACACACCGAAACCAGTAACCGACGTTGTAACTCCGTGAGCTTCAATTCGGTCCACCCGCAAACAAATATTGGCACGAAACGGCCGCGTTCGCGAATTACAGACAGCGGAGAGACTGGGACAATCAAATCGCGAGAAACTCGAAACCATTCTTTCCCAAATTCTACAGCGTTGAATGCTGCGTAACTACGCTCTTGGTCATGATTAAAAAAGGTTCTAACGAGTTCTTCGTTTTGTATTTTCCCAGCAGGAGCACCAGATCGACCTGCTACTGTTACGGCGGTGTCCAGATCGATACCGAGTTGTATACGATCTCTAATTGCCGCATACGCGGGAGAATAGGTGAACCGCGGAGCACCTTTGACGAATGAAACGATAGACTTCGTTGTTTTACCAACGTCATCGTGAACGAAACGCACCCAGTTAGGAGCGGACGGTGGTCTATCAAGCTTCGCGAGTAATTTGAAATAGTCCATTGCCATTAGTGTTTCACCGTCTTTCCGTACCAACTCTTGATCAGTTCATCCGAAATTCTCATGGAAGCATTCGTTCTAGTCTCATGGTTCCAAGTTTGATCCCACGGACCTCCCCCTATATGAGACTGTGCGACGAGCGCGCCCGGCTTCATGGCTATATATTTCTTAACCAAGTCTTTTAGAAAAACCTCTTCATCTGCGTCGAAGGCATACAATGCTTTCACTTTTTGGCCGGTATCAGGATCAAGATATCTAGCTCGACCAGTAATCTCAGAATTACCATATTCTTTGAACTCTCGGTAAAGTTCACGAAATACAGGTCCGTGCGTCCAGGCTTCAATCTTTGCACTTAATAACGGACGCGAAAATGCAACGAGGAAATCGGCATGCAAGAAGTAAACGATCTTGTTGATATGCAGATTTGACACTGCTCGGCGTTCGACCTCGGCCACGTCCAGGACGAAATTAGCGATTGCGCGAACATCATACGACATGGCTCCAACGTATGTCATTCTCGTTTTGTTCGCAATGTGTACAGCCTTCTATCCCCTGTAGATTATTCCCTGACGGACAATAATTCTCGAGAAAAAATTGCTGACCCAGGAAATTGGGGCAGCGATTTGAGCGATCTTTTGGCTTTATCAGTATGAACTATGTGTTTCCTGACAGAGCATCAGACTAACTTCGCCGGGTTCTTCCGGAAGTGCTCCCGCATCAGCTGCATTTCTTGCAGGTGCCCTTTCGGACCAAACTAAAATGCCGCTTTGTCATTTAGGGCTCCCCAACGTCTTAGGGGAGCCATTTTTCTTTGGAAGTATTTTCCGTTAAGTCTTTGACTTCACTGGAGGCAGAACGGAACTTTGGCTCCTAAACACGGAACTTTGGGTCTCCCACCACCTATTCGAGGCTCAACTGCACCCGGAAGTATTTCCACAGGTGTCGCACTTCAAGCACGTCCCATTACGAACCATCGTGAAGTTCGAGCATTCCGAGCAACTGTCGCCGGTATAGCCCTGCATCATCGATTTGATTCGGCGATCCGACATCACCTTCTTTGCTTCGGCTTCAGCCTTGGCTTCTTCAGCTGCGGCTTCTGCATCCGTGTCCTCGAACAGGGCTGACGCCGGAGTTGCTTCTGCCTGATCCTTTGCACGCTCCTCATAGTCGCGCTTGAAGGCTGTCGATTCCTGGCTGACCACTGCAATCGTTGGTTTTGCAGCGATCGCAGTTACAGTGCGGCTGGCGAGGGTCGTGACATTTGATGACGCAGTTGCCTTGGGCGCGTTAACGGCGCCTGTTCCCCCTGCGCTGCTAAAACCCTTGGGATCAGCCTTGTTGGGCGAAACGACAGTCAGAGAAGCGCCGCGTGTCAGGCCCTTCGAGACTGGCTGGGTCTTGCCTTCGGAAATACCGCGGCCAAGCGAGGTATTGGAGAAGTCGGACTGGTCGACATGGGCAAGATCATGGCGGTCAAGATAGGAAACAGCCAGTTCGCGGAACAGGTAGTCAAGGATCGACGTAGCGTTCTTGATTGCATCATTGCCCTGAACCATGCCTGCCGGTTCGAATTTCGTGAAGGTGAAAGCCTCCACATATTCCTCCAGCGGCACGCCGTATTGCAGCCCCAGCGAGATGGCGATGGCGAAGTTGTTCATCATTGCCCGGAAGGCGGCGCCTTCCTTGTGCATGTCGATGAAAATTTCGCCGAGACGGCCATCGTCGAACTCACCCGTCCGCAGATAGACCTTGTGACCGCCAACGACTGCCTTCTGGGTGTAACCCTTGCGGCGGTTCGGCAACTTCTCACGATCATGGACATAACGTTCGACAATACGCTCTACGATCTTTTCTGTGACCTGAACGGCACGGGCCGCTGCGGGCGCTTCGATCAGCGCCTCGATTGCATCGTCTTCATCCTCGTCATCATCGGCGAGCAACGAAGAATTCAACGGCTGTGAGAGCTTGGATCCGTCGCGGTAGAGCGCATTGGCTTTCAGCGCCAGCTTCCAGGAGAGCATATAAGCAGACTTGCAATCCTCGACGGTTGCTTCGTTCGCCATGTTGATGGTCTTGGAGATCGCGCCGGAGATGAAGGGCTGAGCGGCTGCCATCATACGGATATGGCTGTCGACCGAAAGGTATCGCTTGCCGATCTTGCCGCAAGGATTGGCGCAATCGAAAACCGGGTAGTGCTCTTCCTTGAGGAAGGGAGCGCCTTCAAGCGTCATCGCACCGCAAATGTGGATGTTGGCGGCTTCGATTTCCTTCTTGGAAAAGCCGAGTGCCGGCAAGATCTCGAAGGAAATGTCGTTGAGCTGCTCGTCAGTGAAACCGAGAATATTCTTCGCAAAATCTTCGCCAATCGTCCACTTGTTGACCGCGAATTTGATGTCAAAGGCCGACTTCAAAGCCGTGTTGAGCGTGGCTATGATCTCGTCCGTGAAGCCTTTGGCTTTCAGCGAACCGGGGTTGATGCCGGGCGCCTGGTTGAGATTGCCATGACCAACAGCGTAAGCTTCGATCTCGGCGATCTGGCTCTCCGAGTAGCCCAGTGTACGTAGAGCTTCGGGCACGGCACGGTTAATAATCTTGAAGTAGCCGCCACCAGCCAGCTTCTTGAACTTGACCAGCGCAAAGTCCGGCTCGATGCCTGTCGTATCGCAGTCCATGACGAGGCCGATGGTACCTGTCGGCGCGATAACTGTAGCTTGCGCGTTACGGTAGCCATGCTTTTCGCCAAGCTTCAGTGCCTTGTCCCATGCCGCCTTTGCATGCGTGATCAGATCCTGATCCGGGCAGTCAGCCGCAATCAAAGCGACAGGATTTACAGCGAGGCCTTCATAGCCCTGGTTTTCGCCATGCGCGGCGCGGCGATGGTTGCGGATGACGCGCAGCATGTTGGCAGCATTCGGGGCATAGCCATTGAACGCACCGAGCTCCTTAGCCATCTCGGCGGATGTAGCATAGGCGGTGCCGGTCATAATCGCAGTAAGTGCACCGCCGATCGCACGGCCTTCGGCGCTGTCATAGGGGATACCCGAAGTCATCAGCAGGCCGCCAATATTGGCGTAACCCAGACCGAGCGTGCGATACTCATAGGAGAGCTTAGCAATTTCCTTGGAGGGGAACTGCGCCATCATCACGGAAATCTCGAGTACGATCGTCCACAGACGAGCGGAATGCTCAAAGCCGGCAACATCGATCTTGCCGTCCTTGCCGCGATAGGTCAGGAGGTTGATCGAGGCCAGATTGCAAGCCGTATCGTCCAGGAACATATATTCCGAGCATGGGTTGGACGCGCGGATCGGACCAGCAGCCGGGCAGGTATGCCAGTCATTCATCGTGGTATTGAAGTGTAAGCCTGGATCAGCCGATGCCCAAGCGGCATAACCGATCTTTTCCCAAAGATCGCGTGCCTTCAATGTCTTCATTACCCTGCCGTCCTTGCGGGCGGTCAGGTTCCAGTTACCGTCGTTTTCGACGGCGCGCAGGAATTCGTCCTTGAGCGAAACAGAATTATTGGAGTTCTGCCCGGCTACCGTCAGATAAGCTTCTGAATCCCAGTCGGTATCATAGGTCTTGAAGTCGATATCCGTGTAGCCTTGCTTGGCAAACTGGATGACGCGCTGGATATAATTCTCTGGAACCTGATTTTTCTTGGCGGCCTTGATCTCACGCTTCAGCGCTGGATTTTTGGTTGGCTCGTAGCAGTCGCCATTGTCGGCTTCGCAATTGACGCAAGCCTTCATAATAGCAGCGAGGTGCTGCTTGACGATCTTGGAACCGGTGACGAGAGCTGCAACCTTCTGCTCTTCCTTCACCTTCCAGTCGATATATTCCTCGATATCAGGGTGATCCACGTCAACGACGACCATCTTGGCGGCACGGCGTGTCGTGCCGCCTGACTTTATAGCGCCGGCAGCGCGATCGCCAATCTTCAGGAATGACATCAGACCAGAGGAACGACCGCCACCGGACAGTTTTTCGCCTTCGCCGCGAAGGAAGGAAAAGTTTGAGCCTGTGCCGGAGCCATATTTGAACAGGCGCGCTTCGCGAACCCAAAGGTCCATGATGCCGCCTTCATTGACCAGATCGTCCGCGACAGACTGGATGAAGCAAGCATGTGGTTGCGGATGTTCGTAAGAAGATTTGGACTTGGTCAGCTTGCCGGTGTCCGGATCGACATAATAGTGGCCCTGACCGGGACCATCGATGCCATAAGCCCAGTGCAAGCCTGTATTAAACCATTGCGGCGAATTAGGCGCGACGCGCTGGGTGGCGAGCATGTAGGCAAGTTCGTCGCGGAAGGCGAGGGCATCGGCTTCGCTATCGAAATACTTGCCCTTCCAGCCCCAATAGGTCCAGGTGCCGGCAAGACGATCGAAGACCTGGCGCGCATCCATCTCGGAGCCGTAGCGTTCTTCGGTAGGCAACGCCGCCAAGGCCTCTTCATCGGCAACCGAGCGCCACAACCAAGAAGGAACCGAGTTTTCCTCAACCTTCTTCAGCTTGGCAGGCACACCCGCCTTGCGAAAATACTTCTGTGCAAGAATATCTGCGGCCACCTGACTGAACTGGGCCGGAACATCGATATTCTCCAGACGGAAAACGATTGATCCGTCCGGGTTCTTGATCTCACTCGTCGCTACACGAAATTCGATCTCCGCATAGGCTGATTGATTCTCTTTGGTAAAACGCCGTTCGATCCGCATCTTTCTCGTCCTTGTCTCTATATATAGTATCCATCAGGCGCCATGTGAAGAGTTGTGCGCGAATGGACACAATTCCGCCCTGACCGATTCCAACCCCTGAAACCGGCTGCTACACCTTCGCCCTTGATCGACGCGGTTCCCCGCGTCATTTCCGGGCTTGGTGGCCCTAACTCTGACGCCTGTTGTGTGATTCTTACCCCTTAAGGACTGTCACACTATCTGGTAAATATTCTGCCTGTAAACACTAAATATAGTGTTAATTGGCCATTTACCCAACAAAATAATCGACTTGCGTGCAGGCGTTTTTTCCGTCCAGACGTGATCCACCCCTTGCACGCGCGCTGGAGTGCAAGCTCTGGTAAACACTGGATAAACTGGAAAAAGGCCGGTTACAGACACTCCGGTCACGCCACTAACGCAACGCCGTTCACCATAAAAAATGACTCGCGTGCAAGCGTCAAGTCATAGTTTTTTACATAATTGTGACCGCAATATCTTGTGTGTCACATATGTGGATAACGGGGAGAAACCTAAAGAAATTTTTGCCGGCTAGCGGTGTGCAAAGTTTCTGGGGAAAGGCCATCACACTGGGAAAATTTGAATGAGATGCAAGTGCACTGTAAGCGTCGCGGCTCTCAGTGATCGGCTAAAGCCCCAAGATCAAAGCTTGCAAGAAGGTTTTTCAGCCCGGGTTCTTCCACCCGTTGGGCGGCCTCGTTGACGCTTACCCAATCGAGCCGACGTTCGCCGCGCTCAGGCCAATTCTTTTCCTGGTGCGAAAAATGCATAGGAAAAACATCAACGATGAAATCGCCGGATTCACCATCACACACATCGTGTTTTTCGTACGTATATGCACCGATAGAAAAGGGCGCCACGTCGCCGCGCACGCCTGCTTCTTCATAGGCCTCTCTCTGCGCGGACTGTGCAAACGTCTTGCCGACCTGTGGCCAACCCTTGGGCAGAACCCAGCGGCCGGTTCCTCGGCTTGTAATCAACAAGATCTCAGGTCGATTTTTCTTGAGGCGATAAACGAGTGCAGCGACCTGGCAGATCCTGCCATCCGGCATTTCGATCCGCTTGTCCGATACGATTTCGTTTAGATAGGTTACGTTCAATGTTCCGCTCATTTCAGCTTGTTTTCAGCAAGTGTGAACCGATTCGAATAATCCGCAATCGTTCTTTGGCTACAGTTTGCTGCTTATATGCGACTTATGACATTTTTTTGAACAGCAGTGCAAAAAAAATGGATCGAAATTTCCAGCGGGGCGCGGTCAGAGCCCGACTAAGGGATAGCTGGAAAGGTTGGATCACAAGGGATAACCTGTGTGAAACCACAAATGGGAGGGACAATGACTTCCAGATCGTCGTTCGAAGAGGCTTCGCGACCTTTCGGTGCTACAGATTCACCAGAGGATGAAAACGTTAGTGTTGTAGCGTCATGTGTTTACGCCAACGGTCAGCGCATAGCAGACATCTCGATCGATGAAGCAGGAACGTGGACTCAAAAGGAGGGACACGTCGTCTGGATCGGATTGTTAGAGCCGGACGGCAAACTTCTGCACCGGGTTCAAAAGCAATTCGGCCTGCATAGCTTGGCTATTGAGGATGCGGAACACGCTCATCAGCGTCCAAAGCTCGAGCAGTATGGTGATGCAATTTTTATCGTGGCGCGAACGGCACAACTGATCAATGGCCGTGTAGAGTTTGGTGAAACGCATGTTTTCCTTGGTAAAGGATATATCGTCAGCGTTCGCCACGGAGCGTCGACGTCGTATGCGGCCGTGCGGCAGCATTGGGAGACGTCACCTTATGCACTGGCAAAAGGTGAAGATTTCATTCTCTACGCAATTCTGGATTTTATCGTCGACAATTACATGCCGGTGCTGGAAGCAATTCATGATGAAGTGGAATCGATCGAGGACCGTGTACTCGCGAAACCTATGACCAGCAGCGATATCGAACGCCTGTACATGTTGCGCCGGGATCTTTTGCGGCTGCGCAATGCGATTGGACCGCTTGTCGACGTGTGTGGACGATTAAGCAATACGGATCTGCCGCAGATACAGACAGCGATGCAGCCTCATTTCAGAGATGTCACCGATCACGTCCGCACCGTTCAGGAGAAGATCGATGGTTTGCGTGAGGTTTTAGCCTTTGCGTTTGAAGCGAGCTTACTCGTTGGCCAAAGTCAGGAAACGGTGATTTCCAAGCGCTTGGCCTCTTGGGCGGCGATACTGGCTGTGCCGACTGCTATCGCCGGCATTTACGGCATGAATTTCAAGCACATGCCAGAGCTTGATTCTCCCAATGGGTATTACTGGGTGTTGGGTGCGATCGGACTTGTGTGCTTGACCCTATATTGGCGGTTCCGCAAGAGCGGCTGGCTTTAGAATGTTATCCGCCATGGCCCTTGGTGATCGGTTCCTGGTAGGTCAGGCCCATATCCCACGGGAAATAGATCCATGTATCCTGCGAGACTTCCGTCACAAACGTGTCGATAAGCGGGCGCCCCTTGGGTTTCGCATAAACGGTAGCAAAATGCGCTTTCGGCATCATTTCGCGCACGATGGCAGCGGTCTTGCCTGTATCGGTCAGGTCATCAACGACCAGAATGCCTTCGCCTTCGTTCTCGAGAAGCCGTGGATCAACATTCTTCAGGACCTTGAGTTCGCCTTGCTCGTCGTAGTCGTGATAGGATGCAATACACACCGTCTCGATCATACGAATGCCAAGCTCGCGACAGATGATGGCTGCCGGGACCAATCCACCGCGCGTAATCGCGACCATGGCACGCCATTCTCGCTGCATGCCGGCAACACGCCAGGCCAAGGCGCGGGCATCCCTATGGAATTGGTCCCAAGAGACCGGAAAAGCTTTGTCGGGAAGGGACATGGCGCGCACTCCATCAGAAAAATGCAATGTAGCGGAAAATCCGCCAGGAATGCATCCCGCAATAGCGGTAAAAGCAAGCCGCTGGCAAGCCGCTTGCGTTGTCCGCCATCCGTTCTGACGAGAAAAGTGTGATTATTGCGGCCTGTTCAGCGCGACATCAATGTCAGGCAGGGCATATCAGCCATTATGGAGCTGGTTACACCGCCGAAGACCCATTCCTTTAATCGAGACTGGCTATAAGCTCCCATTACGAACAATGACGCATTGTTTTCCGCAATCCAGCGTCGCAGTACCTTGTCGGCAGATTCGGCGTTCGAATTGATGGTGTGGGGATGTACATTGACACCGTGGCGACGAAGCGCATCAGAAAGCGGTGTGCCGGGGATATCGACATTCGGATCGTTGGATTTCTTTGGATCAACCCAGACGATATCGACACTTTCAGCCTTGAGTAGCAAGGGGAGTGAATCGAATGCAGCGCGCGATGCTTCGCGCTTGCCATTGAAGGCAACAACGACACGATCGATCTTTTCCGGCAGTTTGGTTTTGTAAGGGACAAACAGAACAGGTCGGCCGCTTTCCATGACCAGCGGATCGGTGACGTCGTTGACACTATCTGGATCATCAGGATCAGGTTGACCGGCAATTATAATATCGGCTCGCAGGGCGCTTTGCGTAACACCGGCGGACGGGCTGCTGCTTTCGGATCGTACAATACGGAACTCATGGGAGATGGTTCCAGTCGACATCTCCGCCCCAAAAAGAGCTGAAATCGCTTCGGAGTTTTCCTTGTGGCGCTGTTCATGGGCTTCGAACAATGTCGTGTCGGCAAAACCTGTGGGATCGGCATAAACAATCGGCGAGGGGATCGTATAGAGGCCGATGATATGTGTGCGTTCGCTGGACGAAGCGATCAACCTTGCGGCGCCTATAACCTTCTTTGCCTCACGCTCGCTGCGAATGAAAGCGATGATCGTCCGAAATGCCATGTTGGCCTCCATAGGTTGTTGCGTCCTTGAACGCATCAGGCAACATTATACGCCTTTCGCGCAATAGTTGCTTTTGCATTTTGGACAACTTGCGTGCTTCAAAAGCATTTCATTGTGCGGGTTGAGCGGCGATATTTGCAACCATCTCCTTCACGGCTGATTCAGCCGCAAGAAGTTTTACTTCGTCGCGAGCTCTGATCACCAGTTCTGTCGAGAATTTGCCGTTTTCGTATTTGGGATAAGAACCGATAATCGTATCTGGATGAGCAGCCTGGATATTGCCGAGTGGAACGGCAATCGCACCTTCGCCAAATGGGCAGTTCACTGAACGGGACAACAGCTTCTTACCCACTCTCAATGTCGGAATCACATTGTCCAGCATAGCCTGAAAAACTGAA
Organism: Candidatus Phyllobacterium onerii; assembly: GCF_028331445.1. Taxonomy (GTDB): domain Bacteria; phylum Pseudomonadota; class Alphaproteobacteria; order Rhizobiales; family Rhizobiaceae; genus Phyllobacterium; species Phyllobacterium onerii. Next base: position 65,475 of record NZ_JAQMHX010000005.1, read on the forward strand.
GGGACGCCTGCCATCACGTAGACATTGCCGATATGGAAACCAGGTGCTGTCGAAACAGGATTGGCGATGTGGGCCGAGCCGCGTGGCATCCGCGCCATGCGCTGGCGGCTTTCGGTGAATTCCATCCCGCGTGCAGCATAATTATCGCCCATGAGTTTCATCGCTGCCGCGTCGTGTTCGCAAGGGACATCAAACGCTTTTGCAACTGCATCAGCCGTTATGTCGTCGTGCGTTGGTCCGATCCCGCCGGACGTGAACACGTATTCATAACGTTCCCGCAGGGCATTCAGCGCTTCGACAATGCGATCCTCTTCATCCGGAACTATGCGAACTTCTTCGAGATCGATACCGACGGCTGTGAGAATATCAGCTAGGTGACCGATGTTCTTGTCCTTTGTCCGACCTGACAGCAACTCATCGCCGATCGCCAGCATGGCTGCGGTCACAACTTCATCAGTCATAAAAAATCTCCTAGCGGGAAGGCGACCGTAAATCTCCAAACGGATCGTCGCAAGCCATTTCGCTCAGGAAAGCCGAAGGAGCAAAGGTCAAAACCAGCGGCACTTGAGCGCTGGTGCGGACGGCGGGACTTGAACCCGCATGACCTATGGCCGACAGATTTTAAGTCTGTTGTGTCTACCGATTTCACCACGTCCGCGCATTTATGCTTTTCAACGGTTAAGGCGATTCCGTCAACGGTGATTTGCGATATGACTGATAAGCTCGGTCGAAAAGCGCCATTTCAAGCTGACGCCGGCATTTGGTTAAACCAACACCTTACACCTAAGGTCTCAATCTCTGGTGGATTTGGGCTGCGACCTGGACTAGAACGCGAGGTCTTCGAAGCAAAGAAATCGCTATGTCCGCTGTTCCATTTCAATTTCCCCTCGCAACTTTGACGAAAGCAGCGTCGCGAAACCCGGCACTCTTGCTGGTTCTTCTCTATTTTGCGTTCCAGGTCTTTTTTCTGACGACGATTTCGAATGGCGCGGGTGTGGATGACGCGGAGCAATTAGCCTATGTCGGTGCTCTGCAGTGGGGATATGGTGGGTCGCAGGCGCCACTCTATACCTGGATAAACAGCATCGCTGGAAATTTCTTTGGAATCAGCATGTTTACCATCTATCTCGTCAAGTTCGGTATGCTTGCGAGTTCATTTATCAGTGTCTATTTCGGCGCACGTCTGCTCGGCCTGTCTAAATCGGTAGCTGCTGCTGGCATGCTAGGCATATTCCTGCTGCCTCAAATAGCGTGGGAATCACAACGGACGCTGACGCACTCCGTCGGAGGCACCACCGGCTGCGCTTGGGCATTTCTCGCCTTCGCCTGGCATATGAAATCCCGCTCCTGGCATTCGGCTGCGCTGTTAGGGCTTGGCATCGCGTCGGGTCTGCTCGGAAAATTCAACGCAAGTTTCTTCCTCATCGGGCTCGTTCTGGCTGGTTTTTCCATTCCTGAATATCGAGCCGTTCTTTTGACGCGGAAGAGCTTTCTGGTGCTGCTTGTGTTCATTGCAGCCATAGCACCTACAGGCCTGTGGACGCTTTCGCATACAGAGAACCTGTTGGCGCGGTCACATAAATTCGAGATAGGTGAGGGCGGTAATTTCGTTATCAGTCGTCTTCACGGCGAGTGGAAGCTCTTCCTCAATGGTGTTCTCTTCTCGGGAATAGCGCTGGTTTTCTTCGCCATCGCTTGGTGGCGAAGCCGGGCAGAACGAATCTCCTCGCCTCGTCCGTGGAATGACGCCGAAAAATTCGTCGGACGAACCCTACTGTTTGCGCTGGCGGCTGTTTTTGTTGGGGTTCTCATCAGCGGTGCTGCCGAGGTGAAAGATCGCTGGCTCCAGCCGGTTCTGTTCTTGAGCCCGCTTTATCTGGCAATGCTCTTGGGGCGCTATATTCCAACCGACTTGCCGTTGAAACGCTTCGCGATCGTCGGTGCGATCTGCGGCCTGATCGTAATTCCAGGATTGGCGGTTAATATTCTGTACGCTCGTGATGGTAAGGCACCGTCTATTGGCCAGCTGGACTATGCGAAGCTTTTCGCCGTGACGCGCGCCGCGGGAACCTACCAGACCGTTGTGTCAAATGGTCCTCAATTACCGGGAAATCTGCGTCTTTTCGACAGTTCAATCATTCCGGTGCATCTAGAAATGCCGAATGCCGTATCACGCATCCGCTTCCCGGCACTTTTTGTCTGGTTCGGCGATGGGATGAATCCGGCAGTGTTGAGTTTGCTGAACGGCGCCGGTATCGCCGCGCCGCCAGCAGACGTCAAACAGGTGGATCTCACGTATAAATATTACCCCGATCAGTCAGCGCGAGTGAGCTATTTCATCGTTCCAGCAAAGTGAGGCTCTAGTCTTCGACAAAAACCTCATCGCGCTTCTTGCGGATGCTTGGCAGCAGCACGACCACGAGAACGGCTGCTGCGAGTAACAAGAGCCCAAGACTGATAGGGCGATTGAGGAAGGTCATGGGATCGCCGCGCGACATGATCATCGCCCGGCGAAGATGCTCCTCCAGAAGCGGTCCAAGCACAAAGCCGAGCAGTAGGGGTGCCGGTTCGCAGCGGAGTTTTGCCAGCCCGTAACCGATAAGGCCAAAGAAGGCGACAGCATATAGATCGAACACGTTGGAATTGACGCTGTAAACGCCGATTGAACAGAAGGCGATGATGGCGGGAAACAACATGTAGTAGGGGATGGTCAACAGCTTAACCCAAAGCCCAATCAGCGGCAGATTAAGCAGAATCAACATGAGATTCCCGATCCACATGGAGGCAATGATCCCCCAGAACAAGGCTGGTTGTTCGGTGGCAACGTTGGGACCTGGAACGATACCTTGAATGATCATGGCGCCGATCATCAAGGCCATGACCGGATTGGCAGGAATGCCAAGCGTCAGCATCGGGATGAACGATGTTTGCGCGCCGGCGTTGTTAGCTGATTCAGGGCCTGCCACCCCGGCGACGGCACCCTTGCCAAATTCGCCGGGCGTTTTGGATATACGTTTTTCGACCGTATAGGATGCGAAGGACGCAAGGATTGCTCCGCCACCGGGCAAGATGCCGAGGGCGGAGCCAATTACAGTTCCGCGCAAGATCGGTGCGGTCATTTCCTTCCAATCCTGTCGCGTGGGCCAGAGGTTGGTGACCTTTTTGATCATCACATCGCGGTCATGCTCGTTTTCAAGGTTCCGAAGAATTTCGGCGATGCCGAATACGCCGACTGCGAGCGCAACGAAATTCAACCCATCAGACAATTCGAGAATTCCGAGATTGAATCGTGGCGTACCGGTATAAATATCTGTCCCAACGAGCCCGAGAAGCAGGCCAAGAACAACCATGCCGAGTGCTTTGACGACGGAACCATGGGCGAGAGCGACGGAGGAAACGAGGCCGACGATCATCAACGAGAAGTATTCCGGCGACCCGAATCTCAAAGCGACGGCTGTCAATGGTGGAGCAAACACAGCTACCAGGATGGTCGACACTGTTCCGGCAAAGAACGAACCTATAGCCGCAATTGAAAGTGCAGCCCCTGCGCGGCCCTTTCTCGCCATCTGGTATCCATCGATGGCAGTGACTGCCGACGAGGATTCGCCAGGCATGTTGATCAGGATGGCGGTAGTTGAGCCGCCATACTGTGCGCCGTAGTAGATGCCCGCCAGCATAATGAGTGACGAGACTGGTTCGAGCTGAAAGGTGATAGGCAAAAGCATGGCGATCGTCGCAGTCGCACCGATACCGGGAAGCACGCCGATAAGCGTACCGAGGATGACCCCGATGAAGCAGAACAAAAGGTTGTAGGGCGAAGCTGCAGTCGCAAATCCGAGAACGAGATTGTTAAGAAGATCCATTTTGCGCCCTTACTGCCCAAGCCAGGGGCCAAAACGCCGGAAGGGCAGGCCGAGCGCATAACTGAACACGATTACAGAAAACAATGTCAGGCCGCCAACCAGCAGGAGCGCGGTTCCGGGGCGCATCTTCGTACTTGCGAAAGCCGCGACCAATCCCGTCAGAAAAAGTGATGGCACGAAGCCCAATCCCCGGACGGTGAGGCCAAACAGGATCGGTGCCGGCAAAATGAATAGCAGTCCGCGCCACGCAATTGGCCCCATTGGTTCATGCTGTAGCTGAGTACCCTGAATGATGACGATTATGCCAAGAAGGATAAGGGTTCCGGCCAATACAAACGGAAAATAACCTGGTCCCATGCGGAGTGCTGTGCCAAGTTCAAGGCCATATGCCTGTATCGCAAAGAAAAGGCCTATAAATATAAACAGTACGCCGCAGATCAAATCGCGCAAACTAAAACTAAGATCTTTCATATGTTCCCCGCCGCCGTTTCACTCCATAAGAGGGGCCAGAAGCGCTCTCCCACTCCCGGCCCATGGTCTACTAGTCAGCGTATTGACCGGCCGCTTCTATGACCGGCTTCCAGCGGGTCACTTCGCTTTCAAGCTTCGACTTCAGCCCTGCAGGCGTTGCTTCCGCATCAGTCGATGGCACCGTGCCCAGTTCAGCAAAGCGAGCGACGACGTTGGGGTCTTTCAATGCCTTTTGCAGGGATGCCGAAAGTTTCTGCGTTACCTCTGCAGGGGTTCCCTTCGGTGCGTAAATACCGTGCCAAATACCTACCTGCATGCCCGGCAGGCCGGCTTCGGCGACGGTTGGAAGGTCGGGAAGGGCGTCAAGTCTCTTGGCCGATGTGACTCCGTAGGCTTTGATCGTACCGCCTTTGATCTGTTTGGTTGTATTGGTTGTCTGGTCGCACATCAAATCTACCTGACCACCCAGGAGATCTGTCATGGCAGGACCAGTGCCTTTGTAAGGTACAGTTGTCAGCGGCGTCTTGATCTCGCTCATGAACAACATCCCGCAAAGATGGGAGGCGGCGCCAATACCGGCATTCGCAAGGGTGATCTTGTCGGCATTTGCCTTGACGTATTCAACAAGGCCTTTGAGATCCGTCGGCTCGAAGTCCTTCTTTGCTACAATGGTCATCGGAACATCTGTGACAAGCCCCACATATTCGAAGGCGTTTAGCGTGTCATAGGGCAGCTTGCGATATAGCGTGGCGCTGGTTGCCATGCCGATGTGATGCAGCAACAGCGTGTATCCATCCGGCTCTGCCTTTGCTACCTGGGAGGCCCCAAGCGTGCCACCTGCTCCGCCGACATTTTCAACGATGATTTGCTGACCGAGGTCCTTCGACATGCTTTCGGCGACAAGTCTGGTAACGGTATCTGTGGGGCCGCCCGCTGCGAACGGCACGACCATGGTGATACTGCGTTCCGGGTAACCCTGCGCAAATGCACTACCCGAGATGAGAGCAATGGCGGCTGTAGTGGCGAGTGATGTAAAGAGTTTGAGCATTAAATTTCCTCCCAGAATAACGCTTTGAATTGCCGCAGTCAGACATGCCAACATTTTCTCCCCGGTCATTGGCAATTCCGTTTTCGACGCGGCGCATGAGACCTATCGGACGCAACGATCGTGGTTCTGTCAAGCAATTCATGGATTTCCCCGAATTTTTTGAGAATTCTACTGTGAACAGCGCAGTCACGTTGTTTTTTGGTATATGCATATTCGAAGAGATCAGGCGATCGGAGTGATGACGATGAGCAAACAGGCAGCCAAACCAGCAGCATGGACGGAATCAGCGCCATTGCTTGTGGATGTTGCGATGGGCCGCGAGCATGCGGATCTGGTTGTCCGCAACGGTCGTTTGGTAAGCGTCTATTCCGGAGAAGTCATTGCAGGTACCGATCTTGCCATCGTGGCTGGGCGCTTTGCCTTTGTTGGGCAAGGAGCGGAGCACTGCATCGGGCCGAAAACGAAGGTCGTTGACGCGGGTGGACGTTACCTGGTGCCTGGTCTGTGCGACGCGCATATGCATGTCGAAAGCGGTATGGTCACGGTGACTGAGTTTACGCGGGCCGTCATTCCTCATGGCACTACGTCGATGTTCATCGATCCGCACGAGATCGCCAATGTGTTAGGGCTCGATGGCGTCCGCCTGATGCACGACGAAGCGCTTGCCATGCCGATCAATGTGCACGTGCAGATGCCGAGTTGCGTTCCATCGGCACCCGGATTGGAGAATGCAGGTGCCTCTATAAGCCCGGATGATGTTGCCGAAGCGATGACATGGCCCAATATCATCGGTCTCGGCGAGGTGATGAACTTTCCTGGCGTCGCCAACAACGATGCAACAATGCGGGGTGGCATTGACGCCACCGTAAACGCCGGAAAGACTGTTGGAGGGCATTTCGCATCGCCTGAGCTTGGACGTGCCTTTCATGGATATGTTGCCGGTGGTCCTGAAGATGATCACGAAGGTACCCGCATGGAGGACGCCATTGCCCGTGTGCGTCAGGGCATGCGGGCTATGCTCCGTCTTGGATCCGCTTGGTATGATGTTGCCCGCCAGATCAAAGCGGTTACGGAGCAGGGTCTCGATCCGCGCAATTTTATCCTGTGCACTGATGACAGTCACTCCGGCACGCTTGTAAACGAAGGTCATATGGACCGTGTTGTGCGTCACGCCATAGCCCAAGGGCTAAAACCTGTGACGGCGATCCAGATGGCGACACTCAATACAGCGCAGCACTTTCGGCTGGAGCGGGAGGTCGGCTCGATCACACCGGGACGACTTGCAGATTTCCTTATCGTATCGGACTTGCCAAATCTGACGATCGACCGTGTTTACGCGCGGGGCGTGCTTGTGGCGGAGAAAGGTAAGCTCGTCGCTGAGATTCCGGCCTACAACTATCCGGCATTCGCCAAGAATACGATCAAGCTCGGGAAAAATTTGAAGGCCAAGGATTTCGATATCAAGTCTCCGAAACCCACAAAGCAGATTACCGCGCGTGTGATAGGGGTCATCGAAAATCAGGCGCCGACAAAAGCATTGGAAGCGGAGTTGTCAGTCTCCGACGGCATCGTCCAGATGGATCGGCGCAATGATGTCTGCCAAATTGCTCTTGTCGAGAGGCATCGTGGAACGGGGAAGGTAGTTAACGGCTTTGTCTCCGGCTTTGGCTATACCCTCGACTGCGCTATGGCCTCAACCGTCGCTCATGACAGCCATCACATGATTGTGGTAGGCACCAACAAAGACGATATGGCGAAAGCTGCCAATCGGCTTGGTGAAGTTGGCGGTGGTGTGGTGCTGTTTTCCAAGGGCCGAGAACTTGCCATGGTGGAAATGCCGATCGCCGGCCTGATGTCTGACCAGCGCGCAGAAATCGTCGCAGCAAAGGCGGACAAGCTCGTCAACGCTATGCGCGCGATGGGCTGTACACTCAACAACGCCTACATGCAGCATTCGCTGCTGGCGCTGGTGGTCATTCCGGAATTGCGTATATCTGATGTCGGGATTATCGATGTCCGGACATTTACGAAGGTTGACCTGTTCCTATGACTGCATTCATCAAGGCCGTGGATCGCGCGACGGAAAAAATGCGCGTGCTGTTTCCCGAAACACCGCTCCAACTCAACCACTATCTCTCCCAGAAATACGGCGCACAGATCTGGCTCAAGCGCGAAGATCTGTCGCCTGTGCGGTCCTACAAGATCAGGGGCGCGTTCAATTTCATCTCTCATTATTTGAACGAGCACAAGTCGGAGGATTCGTCCTTCGTTTGTGCCTCGGCTGGAAACCACGCGCAGGGCTTTGCCTTCATCTGCCGGCATTTTAGCAAAAAGGGTGTCGTCTTCATGCCGGTAACTACGCCGCAACAGAAGATCGACAAGACGCGCAGTTTCGGCGGCGAGTTCATCGAAATTCGACTGTTCGGGGATATCTTCGATCAATGCTATGCCGCTGCACAGGACTATGCTGCGGAGAGCGGGGCTATCATGGTTCCGCCTTTCGACCACATGGATATCATCACAGGACAAGCAACCGTGGCGCATGAAATCGCCGCGCAGCTGCCGGACAAGCGCAAGCCCGACCTGATGATCCTGCCTGTCGGAGGTGGCGGGCTTTCCGGCGGCGTTACACGCTATCTTGCCGATCTCGGATGGGAGACCCGCTTCCGCTTCGTTGAACCAGCCGGTGCGCCGAGCCTGAAACGCAGTCTCGAAGCAGGCAAACGTATCAAACTAGACACCGTGGACAATTTCGTTGATGGCGCCGCAGTTGCGGAGATCGGCCGTGAAAACTTCAAGTTACTCAAAGGCTTCACGGCAGACTCTGTGACTTTGATTCCAGAAAATCGTCTGAGCTCGACTATCCTTGAGATGCTCAACATCGAGGGCATCGTCGTGGAACCAGCGGGCGCTCTTGCCATCGATGCGCTCAAGGACTTCAAGAAGAGCGATATCCGGAACAAACGGATCGTTCTGGTCATATCCGGCAGCAATTTCGATTTTGAACGCCTGCCGGAACTGAAAGAGCGGTCACTGCGATACGAGGGACTGAAGAAGTATTTTATCTTCCGATTTCCCCAGCGGCCCGGCGCTTTGCGGTCGTTTCTTGACCTTTTGGGACCGGACGATGACGTTGCCCGCTTCGAATACCTCAAAAAGTCCGCGCGTAATTTCGGTTCCGTCCTCATTGGTATCGAAACCAAGAACAAGCTCAATTTCGACATGCTGTTCAAACGTTTCGATGAGGCAGGTTGGGCATATCAGGACATCACCGATAATGAGACCATTGCCGGATTGATTATCTGAGGTGGCATCGTGACCTGCTGGATCATCCTGTTTCGTGGTGTCGGCGGTGATACGTTGCTTCCCGTGCAGCCATTGAAAGCGGCCTTGGTCGAGGAAGGCTTTGAGTCCGTTGTAACCTATATCAATACCGGCAATGTCGTTCTTACCTCAAACGATAGGCCGAAGCGCATCGCTAAGCGTGTGGCTACGACCGCATTGGAGCATTTTGGCTTCTCCAAGCACATCATGATCGTTAGTAGGGCGGAATGGGCCAAGCTCATTTGCCAAAACCCATTCCCGCTGGCTGTGAGTGAACCGGCTAAACTTCATGCCTATGTTCTGGAGCGGACACCTGATGCAGAGGCGGTGAAGGCATTGGAACAAAAAGCTATAGGGCCGGAACAGTTCGAGATCAGAGGCAGGGTGCTGTATTACTACACACCTCAAGGTGTTTCGAATGCAAGACTGCATCCTAAAATTGAAAAAACATTGAAAGTTGCAGCTACAGCGAGAAACTGGAATACAGTCCTCAAGTTGGCCCATTTGGCTAAGCAAATGGCGGGGGATGCGAAGTGACTACTTATATTGTGCTGTTTCGCGGCATCAATGTTGGCGGCAACAAAAAAGTTAAGATGGAAACACTGCGGAACGTACTTGTCGAGGCGGGCTTCGAGGGTGTGCAAACCTATATACAAAGCGGCAACGTTGTTCTCAAGTCCAACAAGACGGCTCGCCAGATTGCCGAGGCAATTTCGGGCATTTTTGTGAAAACATTTGGTTTCGAATCGCGTGTCTCCATGCGCAGTATTGATGAATGGAACTGTATGATCGCGAAAAATCCTTATCCCCAAGCGCAGGAAAATCCAAAATCGCTTCACGCCGTCATTCTTGACGACGACCCGACTGACACCGCGCTCGAAAATTTTGCCAGCAAGGCGAGTGAGACCGAAAGTTTTACTGTCAGGAACCGTGTTCTTTACCTCTATACGCCCGACGGCTTTGGCATTTCGAAACTTGCCCTCGCGCTCGACAAGGTGCTGAAAGTGCCGCTCACCGCACGTAACTGGCGAACTGTTTTGGCTCTTCAAAAACTGGCAGAAGCAGTCTGATCGGCAATCAGCCTTTCCAGTACCGTGACAATACGCGGGTCATTGCACTGCGCTACATTGAAACGCATGTAGGAAGATGCGGCCTGCGACTGGCTGAACACATTGCCTGGCGCAAAAATCACCCCTTCTGCCAGACCGCGTTGCGCGATCTTTGCGGCGTCCACGCCTTCCGGCAGTTTGCACCAAAGAAACATGCCGCCGCGCGATTCGATCCAGGGAACCAGGCCGAGCGGCTTCAGCTTGGCTATCGTTTCGCCCATGCTCTTTGCCAGTTGCGTGCGCAGACTGTCCATGTGCTTGCGATAGCTTCCATCCTTCAGCATGAACAGTACGAGTTCTGCACCCAGGCGTCCGCCGCCAAAGGATGTAGCGATGCGCAAATCCACCAGCCCTTCGATCCAGTCGCGCCGCGCAGCGATGAAGCCGCAGCGAACAGATGCCGATAGCGATTTGGAAAAGCTGCCGATATGCACGACGCGATCGAGCCCATCGAACGCAGCAAGCCGAGGTGCCGGCTCATGTTCGAAATCGGCAAAGATATCATCTTCGATGATTGTCAGATCGTGCTGTTCTGCGATCTTGAGCAGCCGATGGGCGACGACGGGCGAAAGCACTGCGCCGGTGGGGTTGTGCAAGGCGGAATTGGTAATGTAAAGGCGAGGCCGGTGCTCCGAAAGCGCTTCCGCAAATTGCTCCAGGTCGGGACCGTTTGGCGTGTAAGGAACCCCGATCACCTTGGCCCGATGCGCCTTGAGTAGGGCGTGGAAATTGAAATAACACGGGTCGTCCACGATGACGGCATCCCCAGGCTCAATCAGGAAACGGCAAAGAAGATCGATCGCCTGCGTGCCTGATTCCGTCAACATGATCTGGTCTGGAACCGCCTCAATGCCATGTCCATCCATGCGGCGCGCAAGGAGTTGGCGCAATAGTAGCAACCCTAACGGCGATGCATAGTCGGTGAGGGATGACTCATCCGCCCTTGCCATGGCGCGCAAGGCCCGGCGAATTCCTGCTTCAGGCATCCATGAGGAGGGCAGCCAACCACAGCCGGGCATTGCCATGCTGATATTTGCATCGAGTGATGTGCGCGACACCCAAAGTGGATCAATGGCATGGTCAAGCCGCGGCCCGATTTCGGCCAGTGACAGAGGCGGCAGATGACCGGCGACATAAAAGCCTGAGCCGCGTCGCGACAAGATGATGCCTTCGGCCGCGAGCCGGTCATACGCCTCGACAATTGTCGATTTCGATACTGACAACGTCTCGGCAAAACTGCGTATTGAGGGGAGCTTTGCTCCCGGCGTGAGTGTGCGCCCGGCAATGCGTTGCCGAACCTCGTGCATCACGCGATTGACCAGCGTACCGCCTTCGAGCTTGAGTTCAACGGTTTTGTCCATCTGTACTGCTTGTCATCCCATGACAGTTTGCGTGTATTGTACTGTACCGTATCTGGAAAATCTACGGCACTAGGTGGATACAGCTTACAATGTGATCGCATGGCAGAGAAAATATGGACAAGATAACAAGCGGCTGGATTAACGGATTTATCGGCGTACTTATTTTCAGTGGGTCGTTGCCGGCGACACGTGCGGCCGTTGCTGGATTTGATCCCATCTTCGTGACCGGTGCGCGTGCCACGATTGCAGCTGCGCTGGCGCTTGCCCTGCTACTAGCCTTCCGCGAAAAGCGTCCGATGAGGACGGATCTCGGCCCGTTATTCATCACTGCCATGGGTGTCGTCGTTGGCTTTCCACTTCTGACAGCGCTGGCGCTACGCCATATCACATCGGCTCATTCCATTGTATTTATCGGGCTTTTGCCGCTTGCAACCGCCATTTTTGGTGTATTGCGCGGCGGCGAGCGCATGCGTCCTTTGTTCTGGCTGTTTTCCTGTGCGGGCAGCCTACTCGTTGCTGGATTCGCATTGACGCAGAATTTCGCGGCATCGCTAACCGGCGATCTGTTGATGTTCGCGGCCATTGTCGTTTGCGGGCTTGGCTATGCAGAAGGTGCGCAGTTGTCGCGCAAACTAGGGGGCTGGCAGGTGATCTGCTGGGCGTTGGTCCTTTCGTTGCCAGTTATGCTACCCCTGACCCTCTATGTCTTCCCGTCGGATTTGAGCATCATCAAACAGCCCGCCTGGATTGGCCTCTTCTATGTCTCGCTCTTTTCAATGCTGATAGGCTTCATTTTCTGGTATCGCGGGCTGGCTCAAGGCGGAATTGCGGCTGTCGGTCAGCTGCAGTTGCTGCAACCCTTCTTCGGTCTCGTTCTCGCTGCGACATTGCTGCACGAATCCGTCAGTTGGCCGATGATCGCCGTCACTGTTGCAGTGATATTGTGCGTTGCGGGTGCCAAGCGCTTCGCCAAATAGCTTGGTCCTTTTGCGCCGCACAATAAAATCGTTTGCTTTTTGGCATAAGAAGGCCCATATGCCGGTCAGGCGCTTGGACCGGGCAAACCGGTCTTCCAGTTAAGGACTTCGTGGCGTCTGAGATCCATCCGCATGATGCGATGGGCACGGCTGCGCAAGTCGCATGAATCCGAAGCCATTGGTGCAGGGTTCCTCGCGTCTCGTCGTTTATCCCAAAATTATTGCACGCAGGTTGCGCCCTGTGATGCGTTGTCTGGCCCGCGATCATTCGCGCTGGCCAATGAAAGAAGATTGAATTGGAAACTATTGAAACAAACGGCTTTGCCGCCATGGGTCTGAATGCCATCCTGCTCAAAGCAGTCGAGGCAGCTGGAATGGCTACTCCCAAGCCCATCCAGGCACAGGCCATTCCGGCACAGCTCGCCGGTCAGGACATTCTTGGTATCGCCCAAACAGGCTCCGGCAAGACAGCGGCATTCGCCCTGCCGATCCTGCAGAAAATCCTCACCATCGGTGATAAGCGCAAAGGCAAGACCGCCCGTGCGCTCATCCTCGCTCCAACCCGCGAACTTGCCGTACAGATCGAAGAAACGTTCCGTACTTTGGCGAAAGGCGCACACATTTCGACCGCGCTCGTTCTTGGTGGTGTCTCACGCATTGCCCAGATCAACAAGATGCAGGGCGGCGTCGATGTCTTGATCGCAACACCGGGTCGTTTGACCGACCTTGTGCGCGACAATCGTGTCGATCTCTCGGAAACGCGCTGGCTCGTGCTCGATGAAGCTGACCGCATGCTCGACATGGGCTTCATCAATGATGTGAAGCGCATTGCCAAGGGCACTCATCGTGATCGCCAGACGGCTCTGTTCTCGGCGACAATGCCGCAGGAAGTTGCCACATTGGCTGCAAGCCTTTTGCGCAATCCCGTTCGTGTGGAAGTTGCGCCGCAGGGCACAACGGCCGCCGAGATCAAACAGGTCGTACACATGATTCCGACGAAGCAGAAGAAGCAGGTTCTATCTGCCATGCTCAAGGATGAGGACTTGTCATCGGTTATCGTCTTTACCCGGACCAAGCATGGAGCTGACGCGGTTACACGCGTTCTGGAGAAAGACGGCTATAATGTTGCGGCCATTCACGGCAACAAGTCGCAAAATGCGCGCCAGCGCGCGTTGAACGGCTTCAAGGATGGTTCCGTGCGCATTCTGGTCGCAACCGATATCGCCGCACGAGGCATCGATGTCGTCGGTATCAGCCACGTGATCAATTTCGATCTGCCGGACGAGCCAGAGAGCTATGTCCATCGGATCGGCCGTACAGGCCGCAACGGCGCATCTGGCAAGGCGATCACGCTTTATGATCCGGCGGAAGAGGCTTCCAAGTTCAAGGCCGTGGAACGCGTTACACGCATGCGTCTGCCAATGGCGGATTCGCCGATCGACCTTTCGAGCCTGCCTGCTCGTGCTGCCAATAGTGATCAGCGCCCGCCGCGTCGCGAAGGCGGTAACGGTGCGCCTGGCAAAAAGCCGCATCGCGGCCAGTCTGCTGGCAAGCCGCGTGAACCACGTGGTGAAAAGGTGTGGAGCAATGATGCAGGTGGTCCCGCACAGAAGCGCCCATTCCGCCGGAACAAAAAAGGCTTCGGCGCAAGGGCTGCTTAACAGCTTCTATTGACGTATTATCAGGCCGCCGGCACATCGTGTCGGCGGCCTTTTCATATACATCCCTGAAACAAATATCCGCATATCGTCTGGTTTGAAAAATTCTATGCTTGAACGGTTTGATCGAGACAAATAGGTTCAAGCCAAGCAGAATGAAGGACTTGGCCTATGTATGATTCAGTGATCGACACCATCGGAAACACGCCGCTCATTCGTCTCAAGAAGGCTTCCGACCTCACTGGCTGCGAAATTTACGGCAAGGCCGAATTCCTGAATCCGGGCCAGTCCGTCAAGGATCGCGCGGCGCTCTACATAATTCGTGACGCCGAGGAACGCGGACTTCTGAGGCGAGGTGGTGTGATCGTCGAGGGTACAGCGGGTAACACGGGTATTGGGCTTACAATGGTTGCCAAGACGCTTGGCTACCGCACTGTCATCGTTATTCCCGAAACGCAGAGCCAGGAAAAGAAAGATGCCCTCCGCCTTCTCGGTGCCGAGTTGGTAGAAGTGCCCGCTGTCCCCTACAGGAACCCCAATAATTATGTAAAGGTCTCCGGCCGTCTCGCGGAGCAGATGGCAAAAACCGAGCCGAATGGCGCCGTCTGGGCCAACCAGTTCGATAATGTCGCCAATCGCCAGGCGCATGTGGAAACAACGGCACAAGAGATATGGCGCGATACGAATGGCAAGGTGGATGGGTTTATCTGCGCGGTGGGCTCGGGCGGCACACTGGCCGGGGTAGCGCAGGGGCTGAAAGCCAGGGACGCGAATATCAAGATCGGACTTGCCGATCCACTGGGCGCGGCATTGTTCTCCTACTATACGACCGGCGAATTCAAATCCGAGGGAAATTCCATTACCGAGGGCATCGGGCAGGGCCGTGTCACGGCCAATCTTGAAGGGTTTAAGCCAGATTTTTCCTATCAGATCCCCGACGCTGAGGCTCTCGAAATTGTTTTCGACCTCGTCGAGGAAGAGGGGCTGTGTTTGGGGGGGTCGTCGGGGATCAACATTGCCGGCGCGATCCGCATGGCGCGGGATATGGGACCGGACAAGATTATCGTGACGGTGCTGTGCGACTACGGCAATCGCTACCAGTCCAAAATGTTCAATCCGGAGTTCTTGCGCTCCAAGGACTTGCCAGTACCGGCATGGATGGAAGCAGAGACAAATATATCCGTTCCTTTCGAGAATGTATCCTGATGGCTTACGATACGGCTATTCTTTTTCGCGAAGATTCTTATCTGAAAGCAATCGAAGCGACAGTATTGGCAATAAGCGAGCGGGGCGGCATCCTGACCGATCAGACCGTGTTTTATGCCACATCGGGCGGTCAACCCGGCGATACCGGTGTTTTCGTTCGCTCCGATGGCTCCACGATCAGCATCGCTGCAACGGTTACCGGTGAGACCAAGGAAGAGATCATCCACGTACCGGCGCCCGATCAACCCGTCCCGGCCATCGGCGAAAAGCTAACCCTGCGCCTCGATTGGGACCGGCGCTACAGACTGATGCGGATGCATACGGCCTGCCACCTGCTCAGCGTCGTCTGCCCGTTTCCGATCACAGGTGCGGCAGTCAGCGAAGACGACAGCCGCGTTGACTTCGATCTGCCGGACGCGGGTGTGACCAAGGAAAGCGTTACCGAGAAGATGATGGAACTGGTGAACGCCAATCATCCGATTTTCACCCGGTGGATTACGGACGACGAACTCGCTGCAAATCCCGGCCTGATCAAGTCCAAGAATGTAAGGCCGCCAACAGGGACGGGGCGTATCAGGCTGGTTTGTATTGGTGAAAATGCTTCGGTCGATTCGCAGCCATGCGGCGGCACGCATGTCGCGACCACCGGTGAAGTTGGCGTGATCCACATCGGAAAAATCGAAAAGAAAGGCAAGGAAAACAGGCGGTTCCGCATCCGCTTCGGTCCGTTGCCAGAGGGAGTATGAACGTGGCAGACAAGAGCCCTTTTGTGGTTTCAGCCGATTGGCTGCAGGAAAGACTCGGCCAGCCCGGTCTCAGTATTCTTGATGCATCCTGGTATCTTCCCGTTCAAAAGCGGGATGCCAAAGCCGAATATGAGGCTGGTCACATTCCCGGCGCGATTTTCTTCGACCACGAAGAGATGTCGGATCCGGATTCATCGCTGCCGCACACTCTCCTCAACGCGGAAGCTTTCGCAGCAGCCGTCAGCAGCATGGGAATCACCAACGACGATACGATCGTCGTTTATGATGGACCTGGAATGACGACATCGCCGCGCGTCTGGTGGATGTTGCGCACGTTTGGCGCAAAGAACGTTTCAATCCTGGACGGTGGATTCGACAATTGGAAAAACGCCGGCAGGCCTGTCACCGACGAGGTGACCAGGATTGCCCCCTCGGCCTTTGTCCCGAGCTTTGACGCAGGCAAGGTGGCAAGTTTTGACGATATGCGCGAGATCGTTGAAAGCAAGTCAAGGCAGATCGCGGATGCGCGTTCGGCTGGGCGCTTCAAGGGTGTCGATCCAGAGCCACGCGCCGGCCTGCGGTCCGGCCACATGCCCGGCGCACGAAGCGTTCCGGCGTCTAGTCTCGCTGACAATGGCTATCTGAAGGAAATCAGTGGCTTGAGAAAGATTTTCGATGATGCCGGTGTGGACTTGTCTCAGCCGGTCGTGACAAGTTGCGGGTCCGGAATAACAGCCGCCGTGATTACGCTTGCACTCGAATCCGTAGGCCACAAGGATAATGTTCTCTATGATGGCTCGTGGAGTGAATGGGGCGGAACCAAAGACACTCCCGTCGCTACCGGCGAAGCATAAGCCATGACGAAGCCACGAATATTAAAGACGCGCGTGACACATCTGGAGATGACGGAGCGGCCGACGCAGTCCGTACCGACGCCCGTCAGTTTTAAACTGGCACTCATGCGCGCGACGACGATTTCATTGCCCTTCTATCGCTTCCTCTATGAACAGGTCGGCAAGCCGCATCATTGGTCCGTGCATCGTCGTCTCAGTGATGAAGAGTTGGCAGCAATCATCCATCGCAGCAATGTCGATATACATGTCCTTTACGCCGATGGTTCCCCGGCAGGCTTTTTTGAACTTGTCCTCGATGAGGAGCAGGCCGTCACTGAAATCCTTTATTTCGGCTTGGTACCGGAGTTCCAGGGCAGGGGGCTCGCCAAGTTCTTCCTGAATGAAGCCATTTTGACGGCATGGATGAGCAGCCCGCAAAAGGTGATCATCGAAACAAATACGCTGGATAGTCCGCGCGCGCTGCAAATGTATCAAAGAATGGGTTTTAAACCTGTCAGTTTTGCAGAAGCAGAAATTGATGCTTGGGATTAGATTGCTGTATAAGTATACTATTCAACCATAGTTCCCTAGCTTGGTACGAAATACCTCTCTATGAATCGCTTCACGAATCGGTCTGTAGAGGGTTGAGATGAAGCTGAAGAACATATCGTTGAGCATGATGGCGATTTCGTCGGGATTACTAATAGCTGGTTGCCAAACGGCGGACCCAAAAGCTACGAAAACTGGGTCTGGTGTAGAAACAATATCGATCAAATCGGGCCAAAAGTTCGGATATACTTTTTACAAAGTGAATCCTGATTGTTCCAGTGCCAAAGTTCCAACCTTGAAATTGATATCGAAGCCCTCACACGGAACTATTGTGATTTCCCAAGGATACGGCCACTCGGCTTACGCAGCTGGCCATCCATTAAGCAAGTGTAATTCACACAGGATATTGATGGCATCTGTTATCTATAAGGCTGCATCTGGTTTTGTTGGCACCGATACCGTCACAATTTCCGGTCAAGTCGCTGGCAATGACTCTTATGACTATGTGACCCTTCGCTTCAACATTTCCAAATAATCGCTTGGATCCGAATTTGAGTCACTCAACTAGAGATCTGGCCATAATCGTTTCGCTTCATCTATCAGAGCAAGAATCGGGTGGTTTGCAGTCAAAATTCGGTGTCTCCTTGCTTTAATAAAGGAGGCACTGATGAGACCAATCCGATTTATTGCCATGACGACAACATTGGCCCGTCACTATCAAGCGGGTGGGGCTGACGCGAATGGTCAGATACCTGAAGCCTATACATCCGACGGCGATGGCGTTCCTTGCCGGCATTGTTTGCAGAACGTAAAGGCGGGTGAAAAATATCTGGTCTTGTCGCACCGACCATTTCCGGCGCCGCAACCCTACGCTGAAACAGGTCCCATCTTCCTGCACGCGGACGCATGTGAGCGTCACGCGGAAACCCCAGAACTACCGGAAATGTTCAACGAGAATAGCGATTATATACTTCGCAGCTATTCCTGCCAGGACCGTATCGTTTACGGCACCGGAGGTGTAATCAAGACGGATGGCATTACCGTCCGGGCCGAAGAATTGCTGATACGGGACGATATCGCCTATGTCCATATGCGGTCAGCAAGAAACAATTGCTTCCAGTGCCGGATTGAACTTGCATAATCATAAGCCCGGAAATTATATCCGGGCTTTTGATTTTATGCTGCAATATCAGGCTGCTATTGCCGATTTCGCTTCGACCATCTCGAGGCCGAGTGCCTCGGCAACCGCCTGGTTGGTGATGCGTCCCTTGTGGACATTAAGGCCGTTGCGCAGGTGCGGATTGTCGATCAAGGCCTTGACGCCGCGATCGGCCAATTGCAGGCCGTACTGCAAAGTCGCATTGTTCAAGGCATGTGCGGACGTGACCGGCACAGCGCCCGGCATGTTGGCGACACAGTAGTGGATGATACCGTCGACTTCGTAAGTCGGCTCAGAATGCGTGGTCGCATGCGATGTCTCGAAGCAGCCGCCCTGATCGATCGCAACATCAACGATAACCGCGCCCTTCTTCATGCCCGAGAGCATCTCGCGCGTGACAAGCTTTGGAGCGGCGGCACCCGGAATCAATACGGCACCGACAACGATATCAGCAGAAAACACTTCATCATCAAGGGCTTCGATGGTCGAGTAGCGCGTGTGAATACGCCCGCGGAAGATGTCATCCAGCTGGCGCAAGCGCGGAATGGAGCGATCAAGAATAGTAACGTCGGCGCCAAGGCCGGTCGCCATCATCGCCGCGTTGATGCCAACGACGCCGCCACCGATAATGGTGACCTTGCCGGGTAGCACACCGGGCACGCCGCCAAGCAGAACACCTCGGCCGCCATTGGCCTTTTGAAGCGCCGTCGCACCGGCCTGTATGGCCAGGCGCCCGGCAACTTCGGACATTGGTGCAAGCAACGGCAGACCGCCGCGGTCGTCAGTGACAGTTTCATAGGCAATAGCAGTGACACCCGATGCCAGCAAACCTTTGGTCTGCTCGGGATCCGGAGCGAGATGGAGATATGTATAAAGCAGTTGACCTTCACGAAGCTGCGCCCATTCGGAGGGCTGCGGCTCTTTCACTTTGACGATCATGTCCGCCTGCTGGAAGACTTCTTCGGCGGTCTTGACGACTTTCGCACCTGCCGCCTGGTAGGCTCCATCGTCGGCGCCTATCCCTAAGCCAGCTCCGGACTGGACGACGACCTCATGGCCGTGAGCAATGTATTCGCGTACGGCGCCCGGAGTGAGGCCGACGCGATATTCATGGTTTTTGATTTCCTTTGGGCAGCCGATGCGCATAACGTCTCCTGTTAGCTTTTTAGATGTTCCCTTTTGAGGCAAATATAACAGCACAAATCGCGTTGCATGTCCTTGCCAAGACGGCTCGACGCCACGTGATTTTTCGAATATCCTTGCGCAAAACGTCTGGATATAAGTGGAAAGTTCGAACAATGTCATTGGACAGGATTGATATCGCTATTCTCGACGGCTTGCAGAAAGATGGCCGCATGTCGAACGCAACGCTCGCCGAAAAGGTCGGCCTATCGCAGTCCGCGTGCTCGCGGCGGCTGGATATATTGGAGAAATCGGGCGTCATCCGTGGCTATCATGCACGGCTCTCCAACAAGATGCTCGGTCACCCGGTTATCGTCATCGTCAACATTTCCCTGTCCGGACAGGCGGACAAGCAGCTGCGTGAATTCGAGACCGCAGTAAAACTGTGCCCCAATGTATTGGTGTGTTATCTGATGTCGGGCGAATATGACTATCTCTTGCGCATTGCTGCAAAAGATCTTGAGGATTACGAGCGTATACACAAATTCTGGTTGTCGGCCATGCCGCACGTTACGAAGATAAACTCATCCTTTGCTTTGCGTGAAGTGGCGGATCGCACCGGTCTGGGCGTTGAAACGGCGCTTATTGAGACTGCCAGCTAACGCTATTTCGCGTCGCCACAACCAAATTTCATCCCAGCGTTGAAAATTCTGCGTCTGAATCGCAGTTTCTTATGTAGGAATCGCAGTTTCTTGCGTGAGTTCGGGACTTTTCTGCGTAAAAAATATTCTGGATTTGGTTTAGTCGTTCTCAAACCGGTTTCCCGCGACCTTCACCCCGCTGCGAGCGTTTTTTTGACCTTCGCCGGCGCCTTGGCATGCCAGGCAAGTTTGATCCGATGGCCAAGTTCCGCGTCGGAAACAGCCTCCAGATGCATGAGGATGTAGGGCCAGCCTTTGTAGTGGTCGGTCTCGAAATAGATATTCGGAACGCTCTCCATCAGCAGCGGTTTCTCCTCCAGCGGGCAATGGATTGCAAAGGTCTCCCAATCTTTCATACGCCCGATGAACGAGGTCTTAACCTTCAGCGAGGGTGTGCCATGGGTCGTGCTGCGCACAAGCTCAGGCAGGTGCAGCGATTCGGCGATTGTCCAGATACGCTCAAATGATTCATCGAGCGAATTGGTCATGATTTGTAAAACACCTGCCGCACGTCGATATATTCGGAACGAAACCCCGCCTCGCAGTAAAACAGGTAGAACTCCCAGAGCTTTTTGAAGCGACCATCGAAGCCGAGATTGCGCAGCTGGTCCCACGAACCCCAGAAGCGCTCGCGCCATTCGGCCAGTGTGCGGGCATAATCCTGCGGGAAGATATTTTCGCGGTAGAGGTCCAAGCCGAACTCCTTGCCCAGGCTTTTCAGCCTCTCCGGTGTCGGCAGCATTCCGCCCGGGAAGACATAGCGCTGGATGAAATCCGGCCGTTTCCGATAGCGATCGAAGCTCTTGTCATTAATGGTGATGATCTGCATGCCGGCACTGCCGCCCGGATTGAGGCAATCCTTGACCTTGCCGAAGAACACCGGCCAGTATTTCTCCCCAACCGCTTCGAACATCTCGATCGAGGCGATATGATCATATTTGCCGGTCTCGTCGCGGTAATCCTGAAATTTGATTTCGGCCATGCCGGAAAGCCCGGCCTTTGCGATGCGCTGCGTCGCATAGTCGAATTGCTCGCGGCTGATGGTCAGCCCGGTGACATGTGCGCCGATCTCACGCGCGGCATATTCGGCAAAGCCGCCCCAGCCGCAACCGATCTCCAGTACCCGCGATCCGGCGGTGATGCCGATATTGTTGGCGAGCGCTCTATATTTGGCGGTCTGGGCTGCTTCGAGATCATTGACGCCTTCAGCGAAGAGCGCCGAGGAATAGGTCATCGTCGGATCGAGCCATTCTCTGTAGAAAGCATTGCCGAGATCGTAATGTGCCGAGATATTCTTGCGCGACCTGCCCCTCGTATTGTCATTGAGCCAGTGGCGCAGGCGCTGTACGGCGTTGATAAACCAGTTGGAGCCGCCGGCAAGGTCTTCACCCACCTCTTCATTGACGACGAAGAGCTCGAGGAACGTGGTTACATCGGGGCTGTCCCAATCGCCGTCCATATAGGATTCGGCAACGCCGATGGTGCCGCCGGCAAAGGCTCTGCGCGGCAAGTTCCAGTTGTGGAGTACAACCGAGGCATCGGGGCCTTGCTGGCGCCCACCCACCTTGAAGACGTTTCGGTCGGGCGTGGTGATGGTCAAGGTGCCGCGCGGCAGGTGCGCCGCAGCGCGCAAGGCCGCCTGTGCCTTGAGCGGCAGGCCTTTCAGCACCGCGCTGACATTTTCCGGTGTCAGAAATCTTGTCTGGGTCACCGCATCCCCGAGTATCGTCTTATTCAGCATCTGTTTAACTGTCCCGCATCCCACAGGCATTATTCACGGGAATGTCACAAATGTTCAAGTTGATTTTTGCAGAGCGGCGGTTTCGAACAACGATAACAAAGCATCCCGGATTCGCAATTGGTAGTTGAACATGGGCCACGCAACAGGGTGAAACCGCCACTTGATTTTTTGATCCCCATCAAGCGTCGATCCGGCGGCGGCCATAAGTGTGGTAATGGAGACTCGCATAAAACGTTTTGGACAATAGACTAAAGTATAATATCCAGAAACACGTAGAAGTTGTTATGTGTTTATTTGGTAACAGGCGCCAGATGATTTTCAACAAAATTGGACTTACTTCGCATTTTGACCGGGACGCTTCTTGACCTGAAACATGCTTCACCTCATGTTAACCAAACGCCCCTCCCAATTAGTAGGGGTCATTTTTATGTGATCAATTAATCAAGGAATTTTTTAATGACACCTCGTTTCCCCATACGCATCGCATGCGCCGCTGTCCTTGCGGCCTCATTCGGTCTCACCGGTTCTGCATTTGCTGCATCCAAAACCGGCACGCTCAACGTGAAGCTTACTATTGTCGATGGCTGCAGTGTTTTCTCGAACAATACCGATATTTCGCTGGATTTTGGCACCTGGACGACGCTGAGTCAGAATATCGATGAATCAGCAAGTTTCGATGTCGCATGCACGGGTGACAAAGGATTCAGGGTTGGTCTCGGTAATGGATCGGGCGGCGGCACCACTGTCAACGACCGTAAACTGACCAGCGGCCCCAATAAGATTGCTTATAACCTCTACACCGATGCTGGCAGAGGAACCGTGTGGGATTTGAAGGATTATCCAGCTACTACGCCGGCGACAGCTCCTGGTGTCCTCACGAAAGTGAATATATTCGGTAGAGTGCCCGCGTCGAAAGCAATTCCGGTTGCCGGTGTCTACACGGATACTGTCGCGATAACCGTTACAGCAAACTAACCAATCTGCACATCACAGGAGGACGCCATGCGATCCTTGTTATACGGCATGGGCCTTCTTGGCCTGTGCGCGTTGCAAACCAGTGTTGCCGGTGCGTCCTCCCTGCAGGTTTCACCCACCCGTCTGGAAAAGGTGCTGCCGGAAACTGCCGGTGTCATCACGCTCAGGAATGGCGACAACAAGCCTGTGAAGGTCCAGGTGCGGGTGTTCCGCTGGAGCCAGGTCATGGGTATCGAAAGGCTCGATCCGACAACCGACGTGGTCGCAAGCCCGCCGGTCGCGCAGGTTGGGGCAAACAATCAATATACCTTACGCGTCGTACGCGTGAGCAAGAAGCCGGTCGCCATCGAGGAAAGCTACCGCGTTCTGGTCGATGAGTTGCCGGATCCTTCGCAGATGAAGAATGGCAACGTCAATTTCACGGTGCGGTTCTCGCTGCCCGTGTTCTTCAGGGCTGCCGAGACGCCAGCGGGGCAGGTGACCTGGAATATCCGGCGAGGCAATGGCGGCTATCTCCTGTCGGGAACCAATACCGGCGCGACGAAGCTGCGCGTGAAGGATGTTCAGCTGCTGCAGAACAGCAGGATCATTGCCATCAAGAAAGATGTTGCAGGCTATGTAACCGCCGGCGGCTCGGCACAGTTCGAGCTCGGTAATGCAAAGGGCCTGGCTGCCGGTCCCGCTATCCTGAAGCTTGAGACTGACAAAGGGCCGGTAGAAGCCAATGTCGATGTCAGCAATTAGCCGCGGCTGGTTAGCCCTGTGCCTTTCTGTCAGTCTCGTCGGGGCAGGGCAGGCGCAAGAGCTGCCGCCCACTGATCCACATGTCACCGCAGCAACCGAAGCCCGCGGCGCGCAAGGGCTGCAGCTTGCCGTTTTCATCAATGACGTGAACACGGATTTTGTCGGCACGTTCGAACAATTGCCGGACGGCAGTCTGACGGCGAAGCCCGATGAGCTGGAAGAGGTCGGCATCAAGCCGCTCAAGGGAGCGATCAGGCGGGACGGGTCAATCCACCTCAACGATCTGCCCGGCATCGAATATCATGTGGTGCCGGAAACGCAGAGCATTTATGTTGTCGCCACAGATGCGGCGCGTGTGCCGCGCAAGATCGATCTCGATGCCGAGCGCAGCGAACGCGAGCGTCCTAAGCCGACATCAAGCACGGGCGCGGTACTCAATTATACGCTCTATTCAAGCTCAAACGATCTGACCGATGCGGATATCAAGCCGTTTCAGGGTATTTCCGGCGGCTTCGACGCCAGGTTTTTCAGCCCGTTAGGCACGGTCAATCAATCGTTTACGGCCAGTCTTTCCGACGGCGAACTCCAAGGCTTCAAGCGTCTCAACACGACGTGGAACTATTCCGACCCGGAACGGATGATAACCTACAATGCCGGCGATTTCGTCAGCCGCAGCCTGCCATGGACCCGCTCGGTCTATCTCGGCGGCATGCAGGTGGAACGCAACTTTGCCTTGCGCTCCGATCTGGTGACGCTGCCCATGCCGGTCGTCTCGGGCTCGGCCGCCGTGCCTTCGACCCTTGAAGTCTATTCGCAAAATGTAAAGACCTATACGTCCGACATTCCGGCAGGTCCGTTCGAACTCGCCAACCTTCCAGTCATTACTGGTTCCGGCGAGGCACAGGTCGTCATCCGCGACACGCTCGGCCGCGAGACGAGGACCACTTTGCCCTTCTACACATCGAGCGAACAGCTCGCCAAGGGATTGATTGATTTCTCGGCGGAGGTCGGCTTTCCGCGCCGTAACTACGGCAGTGAATCCAATGACTATGCCAGCGATGTTTTCGGCACCGCGACCATGCGTTATGGCCTGACCAACTGGCTGACGCTGGAGGGACATGTCGAGGGCGGCGCCGATCTCCTGAACGGCGGCATTGGCGTGACTTTTCCGCTCGGCCGCTGGGGCGCGACATCGCTTGCCGCCGCCGGCAGCCAGCACGATGGGCAAACCGGCACGCTGCTCAACGGCTCGCTCGAATTGCGCTACGATGATTTTTCGCTTTATGGCCGCATGCAGCGCAGCTACGGCAATTATGACGACATCGCTTCGGTGAGTGCCGACAATGAGCGCATTCGCGAACAATATAACTACTACTATCCAGGTTCGCGTACTTTCTCGGCTCGCATGCCGCGCGCGGTGGACCAGGTGAGCCTGAGCCTGCCGACGCTGTTCAGCCGCTCCAACATCAACCTGTCCTTTACCCAGATCGAAACGGATGGTGGCGACAAAACCCGTACCGCCAGCACGTCCTATAGCACTTCGCTGTGGAAGAACGCTTCGTTCTACGCCTCCGCCTTCAAGGATCTCGACGACAGCGACAGTTTCGGCGTCTATGCTGGCCTCTCCGTATCCTTCGACAATGATATTTATGGCTCGACCGGTGTCGATCAGAACGGCAAAGACATTGCCGGCTTCGCCGAAGTTTCAAAGTCGGCGACCCGCGAGGAGGGAAGCTACGGCTGGAACGTGCGCACCAGCGAAGGCAAGACAGCAAACCGCTCGGTTGGCGGCAATTATCGCAGCAAGTATGCGCGCGTCGACGGCTGGGTCCAGCAATATGGCGATGCGGTACGGGCCAGCGGCTCGCTGGACGGCGCCATTGCCGTTGCCGGCGGCGGCGTCTTCGCCACAAACCGCATCGATGATGCCTTCGCCGTCGTGAACGTTGGCGCGGCCAATGTCGAGGTCAGGTCGCGCAACAATGTGGTTGGATACACCAACAGCAGCGGGCGGCTGATCGTGCCGGATCTCAATTCCTGGGACCCGAACCAGATCGATATCGACCCGCAAAACCTGCCAGTCGATGCCGTGGTGCGCGATACGCGCACAGTGGTGGTGCCGGCCAATAGTGGCGGTGTCGTCGTCGACTTCCACGTCAAGGAAGCCGCGGCCGCGGCGCTGGTCGGGCTGACTGATGCGGGCGGCAAGCCGCTTGACGCCGGGCTCCTCGGCCGGATCGATGGGTCGGATGCGACATTCGTCGTTGGTTATGATGGCGAGGCCTTTATCGAGGGGCTGTCGCGCAACAACAATGTGAGCGTGGAATTCGTCAATGGTCAGACCTGCCATGCGGCGTTCGCCTATAGCCCGCAGCCGGGAACCCAGGTCGCAATCAAGAATGTGGTGTGTCAATGAAACGTTTTCTGCTGCCGTTGATGTGCTTGTTCGTACTGTTGCTGGCAGCGGGAACCGCGTCGGCAGCCAATCAATTGAAATGCACGTTCGACAGGTCCGGCGTTCTGGAGTTCAGCATGGATCCTCTTCTCAGCAGGACCAGCGAGCAGAAAATGCAGATAGATGTCGATTGCAGCAGCTACGTCCTTATAAGTGTCCTAGGCTTCTTTCAACAACCAGTTCGTGTTTGCATGTCGCTGGACGCCGGCACGACTGGCAGTTCAACGACCCGTTACATGAGCGGACCCAATGGCAAGAAAATCGGTTATCAGCTGGCCGGGGGGGCCAATAAAGCTTTTCCCTACACGGCTGGCACCGAGGTTTCCAATGAGATGGTGTTGCCATTCAATTTCGTCAAAATAAATGAATGGGTACCCTCCAGTTCATCCTTCCCCATATATGGTTCGATCCTGGACACGAAGGGCATCGAGGAGGGGGTCTATACGGATACTGTGCAGGCTAAATTCCGTTACATTCCAGTCGGGGGATTCCTATTTCCCGGATGGTTTTTTCCTTCCGGCTGCAGTTTTACCGGGGGCGACACTGTAACCGCCACCATGCAGGTCCGCGTTCACGTCAAGCCATTTTGTGCATTGGACGTCAGTCAGCATATCGACTTCGGAAATTGGCAAGATCTGGACCAGCCCCGCGATCAGCAGGGTGCCGTGACGGTGAATTGCGACGCAAGCACGAAATATGCCGTCAAACTCGGATGGGGCGGTCAGGGCGACGTTAACAAGACCCGGAACATGGCGAATGGCAATGAGAAGATCAGCTACAATCTCTACAGCGACGACAAACGACTCCAGCCTTGGGGCGACAACGCAACGACAGGTTTTTTGAAAGATCAGCAAGGCGAAGGCAAAAAAAGGGTAATTCCGATCTATGCCCGCGTCCCTAAGCAGGCGACCCCTTCGCCGGGAACCTATACGGACAACGTGGTCGTTACGCTCGAGTATAATTGATGTACACGACGATACGCAGGCGACCGGCGCGTTTGAGGTATCGAACTGCGGCGATGAAAAAGCAAAAGGCCGGGAGCTACCCGACCTTCCTAAGCTTACCTCTACACCAGTGCCAGTACATCCGTGGTCAAAAATGGAAATAAGCTATTCGCTATATGCAACTAATAGCTGGCCATTACGACGGAATGATGACGCATGGCAGAAATATGGAAGCGCGTACGCCGTACAAATCGCGCTTGAGAACAAGGTGAATGATCAAGGTAAAGACAGGGTTAATGGATCACGACAAATCCAAACTATCCGGGTCGCGCCGGGCCAAGCAGCACATCGGACGGTC
Organism: Candidatus Phyllobacterium onerii; assembly: GCF_028331445.1. GTDB lineage: Bacteria > Pseudomonadota > Alphaproteobacteria > Rhizobiales > Rhizobiaceae > Phyllobacterium > Phyllobacterium onerii. The sequence goes on from NZ_JAQMHX010000005.1 coordinate 92,819, forward strand.
CGCGTGTACGGTCGCAGCGATAGCGCACCTCATAGCGCGGATCGAGGATAAGTGTGACATCCTGCGCAGTGCAGTTGCGCTCGGTAGACCGCAAATATTGCTCGGCAGCATCGCGGTACACCACGGGAGGTGTGGAACTCAGACCAAGACCTTTGACGAACCCTTCAGTTGCAGACGCGCTGCCTGCCGGTCCGATCATTAGCCGGCTTTGCGCGATATTGTCATAGATGGTGTATCTGTCGCCATTGGCCGCTTTGTACTGCTGGGGTGAAATTCCCGCATAATTATCTTTGGCGTATGAAATTGCGGCGCATCCTGCCAATCCAGCCAGTAACATCGGGGCAATCATTCGAAAAAAAACTCTCATGTCCATCTCCTCAATATCGATCTATCAATCTGCGGTTGCTGAAATCCGTGACATCACTCCTGAACCAAATTCCCCAACAAATCTGAAAGAACGAAGGCCGTTGCTGCAGGAAGATCCTCGGCAATCAGGCCGAAACGCAGCCTGCGTGCCGCCGCGCCGTGAATGAAGACCGCCGCACAGGCGGCCTCAAATGCAGGCATGCCCTGCGCCATCAGACCTGCGGCAAGACCTGCGAGAACATCGCCCGAACCTGCGGTGGCCAAAAGCGGCGTTCCATTGGTATTGATTGCAGCGCGTCCATCAGGCGATGCGATAACAGTGTCGGCGCCCTTGTAGATGACGATCGCATGGGAATGGGCAGCGGCGGCACGGGCCCGTTCGACCTTTGAAGGCAGGTCCTTCTCGTCAATATCGGGAAACAGGCGCCTGAACTCACCGTCATGCGGTGTCAGCACCAGACGGACTTCCGGTGCGCTGCGTGAGGCGTTGAAAAGGATGTCGGGATGATCGCGAAACGATGTGATCGCGTCCGCATCAAAGACCAGTTTCGCAGCCTGGTTCCGCAGCAGGGCGAGGGCAAATTCGCGGGCTTTTTCACCAATACCGAAACCCGGTCCGAGCACGAAGCTTGAGGCCTTCCGTGTTTCGATGAAAGATCGCAAATCTTCCGGGTGGTCGCAGCGGCTGAGCATGATCGAGGTGAGGTGGGCGGCGTTGACGCCTAGCGCTTCCCCCGGCGAGAGAAGCGTCACTGCGCCAGCGCCGCTTCTTGCTGCCGCCAACGCCGCGAGCCGCGCGGCGCCTGTTGCGGTCGCACCGCCGGAAAATACCGCGACGTGACCGCGCTTGTATTTGTGGGTGTCGGTTTCCGGCGCCGGAAGCAAGCCTCGCCAAAGCTCAGGCGTGTTCTCAAAACAGCGTGGTTGGATGTCTGACAGGACGTCCTTGCTTATGCCGATATCCGCCACGATCAACGCGCCACACAGATGCCGCCCCGGATACAGCAGGTGGCCAGGTTTCTTGCGAAAAAAAGTGATTGTGCTTGTCGCCTGGAAGACCGGACCGAGCGGCTGGCCGGTCAAGCCATCAAGCCCCGAAGGCACATCTACAGCAACACGCTTTACCGAGGCTTCGTTGGCATGCCCGATCGCGCCCGCCGCTTCGCCTGTGATCTCTTTGTTCAATCCTGCGCCAAACAGCGCATCGACAACAAGACTGCCGGAGTTCGGCCGAAATTCCCCGATAGGCCGCGGCTGGAGCGGACAGTCCTGAAATGCTCGTGCGGCGTCAGTCTGCGGCTTTGGTGCGCCGGCTGACCAGACGTCTACCGTCGCACCGCTCTCGGCGAGCAGGCGCGCAATCACATAGCCATCACCGCCATTGTTCCCAGGTCCGCACAGCACGTGAAATCCGGTCGCGTCGCCATGGTTCGCAAGAAGATGGCGAGCAATGGCAGCCCCGGCATTCAGCATCAGGCCGTAACCATCGCAAGGACCGGCCGCGATCGTCCGCCTGTCCGCTTCACCCATCTCTCCGGGCGTCAAAATTTCGTGGGTCATCTAGGATCAGGACCTATTCATATGATCGAAAAGGAATTTCTGCGATCAAGGTAAAGGTTTCGCAACTGCCGCGTAACCCTTCAACGCAGCAATGCATCCAAAGTTCATTTCGCGCGTTCCTGTCGTGCAACTTTCGGAGGTAAGTCATGGCTGTAACAGGCATCAAAGAACATATGGAAGTCATCGGAGCGGACGGCGTCCATGTCGGCACGGTGGACCATGTGGATGGAGCGCGCATCAAATTGACGAAAAAGGATAGCGGGGAGGGATCGCACAAGGGCCATCACCATTACATTTCAACGTCGCTGGTCGCGGAAGTGGAAGGCAACAAGGTTCGGCTGTCGGCCAATTCTGATGTGGCAGTGATGTTTGAAGAAGAGAAATCCGAAAAGTAAACTTACCGCCTGAAGAGCTCTTCAGGCCTGTCAGACGGCACCCAACCGTACCAGCACCGCGCGCGGAATGCCGTAGTGGCGGATCGCGTCGTCGTGATTGCGCAGGCCGCATAGTTCGCGCTGGATGAAATAGGCGTGGACGGCGCGCGCTGCCGCTTTGAGCTCGGGAAGTCGCCCGGACTCCGGTGCTGCGTGGAGCTTTTCCAATGTCTGTTCGACCTTTTCTCCAGCACGGCCAAGCGCGGCGGCCATTTCCGCCATGATTTCCATATCAAGGGCGTTTGGCGGGCTGTCCCGGTCGAACCTGGCGGCGATGCTTTGCGGCGGTCTGAATGACATGGCGAACTATCAATTTTTGGCTACGGGATGGTGCCGATTCGAGCATAAAGCCTTTGTGCGCGCAAGAAGCAGCGGAACATTAGCGGACGCGCGGGATTACCTTTGATACGAAGGAGGTACGATATGGGTGATCCAGCACCAATTCCGAAGCCAGGACCAGATACGAACCGGCCAACCGATCCCGGCCCCGCGCCGCGGCCCGAAGAACTGCCGCCAGAACCTGGTCCGCCAAGCGAAATTCCGGTGGAGGAACCACCACCCGATCGTTTGCCTGACGAAATGCCGGTGCCCAACCCCGACGAGGTGAGAGAACCGCCCAAGCATGTTTGAAGAAACAATTTGGGCGTCGTTTTTTTACGGCGCCCACCTATCGTTTCAACTAGCGTTGCTGATTACCCATATATCCGCCAGGTCTGCTCACTGGAGGAACGTATATATCGGGCTGGCTTGGCGGCCGACTGTCATTTCGTGACGGCCTTGCAGGGCGCGGCGTATCGGGACGGTCTGCTCGGGCTTCTTGCCTGCGACGCCAATCGTCACGGCTGCCTGAATTGTCATGGCGACGGCGCCAGTCATCGCGGTTTCCATCATAACGGCGGTTATTGTAGTAACGGGACCTGTTGTTGTAATAGCGAGGTCCGTTATAATATCCGTCGTCATAAATGGTGGTTCCGTAATAGCCGCCATATCCACTGTATCCGCCATAGTAGGGACCGGTGGTTTCGACGCACCCGGAAGCCGCTAAACCGGTCAGGCCGACTACGGCAGCGATTACAAGTGATTTCATTGACATTCTGAGTCCTCCCGACTGCTGTTAATCAGTCGCTGTGATTGTTCAACAAATGCACGACAAAAAGGTTCCAGCATGTTCATTGGTGAAAATCCGATCGGTGTGGAGCGGGCGAGGTTTATCCTGTGGCGTTTACCCGCAAATCTATTGCTTTGCCAAGCTGCACGCCATGCCGTTCGATAAAGATATGCCAACGATATCCTGAGCTCCCGGACTTGACAGTCTTTGCGTTTTCAGAAGTGATTCGCTACCATGCATTTTCCGTAGGAGTGAGTGCCATGCGTATTGCATCCCCGCGATCTGCCGAAGACGATGAACAGCGCGAAGCAGAATGGCGCGAGGCGATGCGCGATCAGTTCCTTGACAAGGTTTCATCGAACGAGATGTACGCCATCGCACAGGAGGCGCTTGCTGCCGGATGGGGACTGCTGGAGGTTCAGCGCGCGATCGATGCTTTAGTCGAGGACAAGGCTCGCGAGGCCGGTGCGGGCTCCTGTTGAGGAGCTCGTCGCACCCATCATCGGAAAGCGTATCGTCCGGAGGATTACAAGTCCGGAGTTTTTACGACCTTTACCTTACTGAAGGCGGTGTGTTTCTTGATGGAGTAAGCACCCTTCGAGCGTTTTAGCACGTCGGATAACCTTTCCGGTTCATGCCTGGTCTTGGGCATGTGTTGCTTGCTCGCATCCATAAGATGGCCCGGCGCCGTTGGCATTCTCCGGACAAAGTGTTGTGATGATGCTCCCATGGTGGTCACTCCTTCCCAAACTTCCAATATTATACAACGCTGGTGGCCAATGGAAAGTTGCCCGTTTTCTCTATGAAAGCCGCCGCCTTGCCCTATGCGACTTCTTCACTCTTCCTGCCGGCGGCAATCGCGTTGGTTCATCGACATAGTTGCCAGCTTCTTTTGCCGCTTCGATGAAAGCGACGCGTGCGGCTCCGGGGGAGAGCTTGCGTTCAAGACAGGCCAGGAGAGCTTCCCTCGCGACGGAAAGCTTCGCTCCCTGCTCAATTGGCCAATCATTCAGGATGCACTCGGCAGCACGCAATGCGGAGGTGATCACGCGCATCCTGCCAGGCTGGCTGGTCATGATCCTCACAGGGTTGAACAGTCGATCATCCATCGGACCCGAACGGAGAACCAAGGGACTCGGTTCCGTAGATCTCGATAGTCACTTGGTACCAATCAGGACGATTCCGCCCTCGCTTGGGCAGCAATTTTTTCATCGCCCGACTGATCCGTCTCAGGGAATTTCGCAAACGCCGTCGGTGCTTCATTTTCAAATAGCTCTGAAGGTTTTTGCCATTCCCCATATCGCGCCCTGTGTCAGCCAGCATATCGCCCTGTGCTCACGCAACCAAGGACAGAGTACCAGCCAAACAACGCCGAACGCAAATCCGTAACCAGAGGCGGTGCCCGGCTTCCACTGGTCGTTCCTACCCGTGGTTTTGGTAGTTGAGCGGCCCGCATCGTCTGACAGGCTGTTCAGGCTGCGTGGTTCAACGGCTTATTGGGGGCGATCTCGCAAGGACGGTTATGCCACCGGTATTAATGTGGGCCCCACAAAGCTTCGGATAAACCCTTCAACGCCGCATCGGCGGCGCGTCCCTCCGCGGTGGTCGGGTAGAACAGACCACCACCGTATTTGCTCGGATTTGTTGTTTGCCTGCGATCAGAAACGTTATTTGTTTCAATATATGAGTTCACGTCAAGCGCCTGCCTCTTTCCGGCTTCAGCGAAACTATCTAACCCCATGTACGAGGCGGTCATCCTATGCAAACCGTTTTCCGTCCTTAAGGGCGAGTTGCTGACAAGCGCAAGAACCGGGTAGCCCCGTCTTTGCCCTTCCTTAAGAGCCGTGTACGTCATTTCCTTCTTGAATTGCTGGGAGGATTCCGCCGAACTCCCCGTAACCATAAAGGCGGGGCCGTTTGTGTTCGACAGCGCGAACCTTGAATTGGTTCCTTGTGCTGTCTGGCAAGCTGTCAATAGGATAAGGAAAAGCAAGGCGATTGTGGACTTCATGATTGTCTCCCGGTTAGGAAGCATTGAGACCAGAACCTGTAAATGTCTGATTAATTGGTGAGCCCAACTGAGGCCGTTCAGGCCTGTGGTTCCATGGCATGAGCGTCGCGGTATCGCCTCCGTGGGAACAGCAACCCTCTCATGGCGCGGCTGATGTGTAGGGAATGTCCCAGAAGCCTGCGATGCTTCATTCTCAGATAATAATGTAGCCTGTCGCCATGCTCCGTGATCAGTGAGGATGCATTCGGGTTTGTTACAATGTTGCCCCAAACGTTGCCCCAGGAGGCCTTGAAAAGCAAAAGGCTCAGCGATTTCTCGCTAAGCCTTTGATTTGACTGGCTCCCCGGGCCGGATTCGAACCAGCGACCGATCGGTTAACAGCCGATTGCTCTACCACTGAGCTACCGGGGAATAGCTGCTTATTTCATCAGCGAAGTGGCCTATAGCAAAAGGGTTTCGCTTTTGCAAAGGACCATTTCGCTTTTTTTTCGACTTATGTGCATAACAGAATGATGACATGGGGCGAAGGCGTTCCTACATCCGGCTCTGGATATGGTTTAATCGAAAGAGAAGATTTTTGTCTGAAGACCCGAAAGATAAGGAAAACCAGGCGAATTCCTCGCATCACGGCCACAGGAAGCGCCGGCATATGCGCATTTTTGGCCGCCACATACCTGTTCCACAATCGGTGGCGATGCGTCGCACGCTTGGCGGCGCCCTGGTTGCCGGCGGTGCGCTCGGTTTCCTGCCTGTTCTCGGTTTCTGGATGGTCCCGCTCGGTCTGGTCGTCCTTTCACAGGATTCGGCGCTGGTACGGCGTAAACGCCGTCAGATCGAAGTGAAGCTCGGCCGTCGCTGGAAAAGCGGCTGGTTCGCATCGGACAAGGACAAAGGCTGAAGAGTTCTGTTCCGCACAAGTGACATCGCGACAGTTAGGATTGTTTGTGGCTTCTCATTTTACGTATTGCGGCACAAAACAAAAACGGCTATTCGGAATGCCGCAAGTGACGCAGTTCGGAATGAAATTTCGTCACTTCCATAAGTAGTTAATTTCATTAGCTATTTTGATGTTGAGGCCTCGTGGCGGAGTGGTTACGCAGAGGACTGCAAATCCTTGCACCCCGGTTCGATTCCGGGCGAGGCCTCCAACAAACCTTTTTCACCCATACTCCTTGATTTATCTATCTAATTTTTGAGGCGGGACAGAGCGGAATCCCACCCCAGTTCATACATATAAGATAGAAGGGGATGGTCGCGGCCGGTGACTAGCAAGCGATATTGAATTGCTGGATAGTTGTTCCCAATGGAATTTAGTGCGGGAAAGAGCAACGTGGCCACCGAAGATCATCTTGATAAAGAAACATCTGTTTCGCTAGCGCTTAAAGATGCCGGCGTGGAATTCAAGACAAAATCTCGAGCGATAGCAGTCATCGACAGAATGGCGGCCAATTTCTTCGAACGACGAGGCTTCAAAGGCGAGCGGCTCGTCCAGATCGGTCGTCAGAAGATCGACATCGAGTTATCGCTTATTAAAAGGGCGTCCGAAACCTTGTTGAAGCGCGTTGAAACAGATGAACGATTTGCCGAAAGCATTCTCGCGGCAACGTTCGAGCAAGATACTCGACGCCAATTGAACAAGGATGGAGTTATTGAAGCGGCGTTGGAGCAATTGAGCCGTGACCCTCCGGGTGAGGTTGATAGTTCGTCCGGTCCTGATGAGCTCAGTCCTGAATTTTCTGACCGTTTCGAACGGTATGCCGAAGATGCTTCTACTGACCAATTACGGGAGCGCTGGGGCAAAGTTCTGGCATCAGAGGTCAAGAAGCCGGGAACCTTCTCTACAAAGGTGATGCGCGTGATTGATGAACTGGACTCTCGAACAGCCAGTCTCTTCGAACGCATTGTACAATATCGTGTCGGGGAGACATTGCTCCAGCCCATTATGCCGGAGCTCGAGTTTAAAGAACAAGTTTCGCTGGTATCTGCTGGACTGTTAGTTGACCCAGGCATGGCGGGGCATGTAACGCGATTCAACGGGGGTCGCCAGGACAATGGGGGCGCCAAGCTATGGTTGTTTCCGTTTGGAACCTACCTAGTTGGCCTTGAACAAAGCGTTGCTTTGACCTACGGCACCGCAGCCCCGATAAAGGATAGCGAAGGTGGACCGGCTGTGCCTGTTTACCTACTGACCGACGTAGGCAAAGCACTTAGCACGATAATACCCACCGACGAAAACGTAGCTGGGCTCAGTTTTTATGCAAAACTGAAGGACTACCCACCGTCTGGCCACGTACGACTGTACGCAAAAAGTTCAAATGGCCAGTGGCAAACAGTCTCCGCGCCTGCGTAAACGGCATGTCTCCCGCACATCATAGTGCGCTTGCGGCGGCCCTCGGGTCGCCGTTTCCATTTGCAGCACCATCATGAATCGGAGATCGATCCTTATGACGTTTGCGGCGACATTCCGACCTGCCCAAGTCGCGACAGGATACAGACCCTTCATTCGTAACGGATCGCCGGAAACCGGGGCCGCAAGGACGGTGTCATTTTACCCGGTGAAAATGGGTAAGCGAGACTACTCTCTTGGTGGCGCAGTGCGAATAAAGCTAAAAGGAGCGGCGGTGTCATAGCCGCACTTTGGGCACTCGTAGATTGGACCAGGCTTATTGCCGCGAGCGTTAGAGTGTCCGACCGTTAGCATCACTGTAGGGGGAAACTGGCACTTGCAGAGTTCATACCCGAGTGCACGGGCGATTTGGGCTTCAGCGATGTCCAACTGTTCAATCGATTTCTCGATCGCAAGAGTAGCCGTTTGCTGATCCTTTGCAGGGAGAGACTTCGTCGCATCAGTGTAAATGCCGAGCAGAGCTCGCAAGGCATCTATAGCGGATTTGGCCGCATTTGCTCCAGACGCGACGACTTGTGGATCCAATTCCATGCCGGCCGTCCTTTGTCCACTGAATATCGGTTGGCGTCGAGACAACTCCGGCGTCCCTACCTTGGCTTCGCCCTTAGCGCCCTGATGCGACCTGCTCGTCCACAATCTCGATGAGCCTTTGGTAATTCCTGATGTTAGTCTCGTAGTCCACACGCATTTCATCGGTGATGTCGACACGCGGATCATTGCCCTCGGCGCGATATAGACGAACATTGCCGTTCACAAGCGGATCGAGGAGTTCCTTAAACTTTTTGATTTCGTCCATGAATTCCTGTCTTTGCGCCGCCCAGTTCATTGGTTCCCCCTAAAGGTTTGCTCCATGCCAGTCCTGAAGAACGCATGGCACGAGAAGTTCGCCCAGGCGGTGGCCAAAGGCAAGAGCGCAACTGATGCATTTGCTCAATACGCTCGTTCCGGGCGAAGCCTCCATTCACCAAAACCCTTTTCATAAGTGATTGATTTTCTTAAGTGCGGCGGGACCACCCGCTCGACTGGGCGTGCAGCACCCCTATCGATATTGATGCGTGCTGTCTTTTCAAGGCAACCGTCTGGTCGTCGAGTCGATTTGACGGAAAGAACAAACGGGTTCGCCGCCGTTCTACGCCTAGAGAGTCGACCAATCGAACCAAAATGCCTCCCAAACGTTGGCTTGATGTTTTGAAGGGAGGCGCAAAAATGTTCATTGTTCTAGGTGCCACCGGTCACGTCGGATCCGAGGTTGCAAATGCGCTTCTCGCCGACGGCGAAAGCGTCACGGTGGTGACGCGCAGCGAAAAGAAAGCCAGGGATTGGCAAGAAAAGGGCGCAAACGCGGCGATTGTCGACGTGATCGACAGAGAAGGGCTGGCTGCTGTTTTCCGGCGTGGAAAGCGGGCATTTCTGCTCAATCCCCCTGCGGCCGTCTCGACAGATACGGATGTGGAAGAGCACAAAACCGTCCAGGCTATCGTAGCTGCACTTGACGGCTCGGGACTGGAAAAGGTTGTCGTCGAATCCACCTACGGGGCGCAGCCCGGCGAACGGTGTGGCGATCTCAATGTTCTTTACGATTTCGAGCAGGCGTTGACCAAGCTGCCGATCCCGGTGACGGTTCAGCGTGCCGCCTACTACATGAGCAACTGGGATGCGATGTTGAAGCCTGCCAGCGGCGGTACTCTTCCTTCGATGTTTCCGGAAGAATTTGTGTTGCCGATGGTCGCGCCTGCGGACCTTGGCAAGGCGGCCGCCCGCTTCCTGAGGGAGCCGCCGGAAAAGACAGGCATTCACTATGTCGAAGGCCCCCAGCGCTACTCGATTGGCGAGGTGGCCCGTGCCTTCTCAAATGTCCTTGAAAAACCGGTCAAGGTGGCTGTGATACCTCGCGAGGAATGGGTGGGTGCTTATAGGAAGCTCGGTTTTTCCGAGGCCGCAGCCAGGTCCTACGCCCGAATGACCGGCGCGACGCTTGATGGAGCGGCGATGCCGGATCACCCGTTGCGAGGCACTACTTCGCTTCAAACTTACATAGCTGGACTCATTCACGGGACGCATCATGTGGAAAAGGCGTGAGAGACCAGATGATCACCTCGAGCGTGTAATGCGCTCAACTCCAGTCCAGACCTTTCTTGACGTGAGTTCAGAAGGTGTCATACTTTCGTCTATAGGCATCTTTCCTGGGGGTAGTGCCATGCAATATGTAGGGGACAAGCTTACGAGCGCCGTTGCGCAGATTAGACAACGTGAGAGGGGGCTCTCCTCATATCTCGCTTGCCGATGGTCTGCGTTCAAGACTGCTACTGTATCTGTCTATTGCAGGCTGGTTGACGCTTTATACTGAGTTCGGCCTTCCTGGCGGACGACTGCACCTACAAATTTGCATCATCGTGTGGACCGCGATCCTTGAGAAGGTGGTGGATGTTCGTTTCTGTCGAGAAAAATTTTATCTTTGTCCATGTTGCAAAGACCGGTGGCCAAGCATTGAAGCGGGCGCTGCGCCCCTATGCCGTGAAGAAAGCCTCCGGCCAATGGCGGCGGCTTCTGTCGCACCTGCCTGTCGCGGAAGATGTCGACATTCAGTTCGGCCCGCATGCCTCGGTGCGCTGGGCAAAGCTGAAACTGCCACGCCCTTTCTTCGAAGGGGCCTTCAAATTCGGGCTCGTGCGCAATCCTTATGATCTCGCTGTCTCGCGCTACGCTTTCGTACGCGGCCAGGACAACCATCATCGCCATAAAGACGCCCAGAAGCAGAGTTTCGCGGATTTTCTGCGCCAGGAGCGCCGCCGCGCATTGTGGCGCCCCCGCGATCAAAGCTCGATGCTGTGCGATTTCGACGGCAAGCTTTTGGTGGACCAGGTCTACCGCTTCGAACGGATGGAGGAGGCGTTCGCCGATATCGTCACCCGGCTGGACCTGGACGAGTCTCCGGAACTGACGCGCAAGAATGCCAGCAAGCGCGGTGCCTATCAGGAGTATTACACGCCGGTCGAGCGCAAGCTCGTCGAGCAGATTTGGAAGCGAGATCTCGAAAAATTCGAATACGAATTTTAGGGCCTGTTCTATTCACGCTCTGACGGCCTGCAAATGGCGTTTTCTCCACTCCGGTGCTCACGTACCTTAAAGTACGCTGCGCTCCGGTGCTCGAAAACCACCATTTTCGTCGCGTCATAGCACGAATTTCAACAGCCCCTTGAGCGGAGAATCTACAAAGGGAAATCATTCTGCCAGAGGGAATCTGGTTCAAGGCTAGCTCGAACGCCGCTCGGAATATCGGCGATAGACGCCTTTGCCGGCCTTCTTGGCGATATAGAGCGCAGCATCACCGCACCAGAGCAGGCTTTCCGGCGTATCGCCGTCACGCGGTGCGAGGGCAGCTCCAATCGTGACGCTGATGGCCACGGGCTCGGGACCGCCGAGATCATAGGGTTGCGACACCGATCCGATAATACGGTCGGCCACGCTGGCGACCTCGTTGGACGTCGCCTGCAACAGGACAATGGCAAATTCATCGCCGCCCATGCGATAGACAACATCATTCTTGCGCAGGCATGCTTGCAGGCGATCTGCTACAAGTTTTAAAAGACTATCGCCTTCGGCGCGTCCGTATTGATCGTTGAATTTCTTGAAACCGTCGAGATCAATACAAAGAATAGCGAATTGCAAGCGATCATCGAAGTCACTCTGGGCATAGGAACCACAAAGACTATCGAGATGGTCTTCAAGTGCAGCTCTGTCTGCCAGCCCGGTCAACTCATCCTGGCTTATAGGGAAGTCATTGAATCCCTTGATCTCAATCATCTGCTTTGCATTCCTACCGTTCGCAGAACGACTCCCATCTGCAAGTATAGAATGACAGGTGCAGCCAATCTATTCAATCCCGGATTAACCCTAGGGTTAAAAGAACTATCACTGTGGGTGGTGCGCGGATGCCGCATCGGAAAATTATCGGAAGCGGCATCAGCGTGCGGCGTTAGTCATTCATTGACGCTGATGGAAATTTTTGCCACATCGTCTGATAATTATCGCTTCTGGTCACGGATGGGTAACCATAAAGGCCGTAAGGTCCGTACCGATCGTCAGGAGCATGTCACGCGCTTGCAAGCGCTTTGCGTTGCGGGTGCCTTGAAGAGAGCTTGTAGACCATGACGCTGAATTTTGAAGACCTGCGGATCAAGATGGTCGACAATCAGTTGCGCACGACTGATGTGACCGACAAACCCTTGCTCCAGGCCTTTCTTGACGTGCCGCGCGAGAAGTTCGTGCCAAGTTTCCGCATGCCTCTCGCCTATATCGACGATGACGTCCTTGTTGCGGATGGCCGTTATCTGATGGAACCTTCGCCTTTCGCCAAGATGGCACAGCTCGCCAACATTCAGCCAGAAGACGCAGTGCTCGATATCGGATGTGCCACCGGCTATTCCTCAGCTGTCCTGTCGCGGGTCGCGCGTTCGGTCGTAGCGGTCGAATGTGACGCCGAACTTGCGGGACAGGCGGTCTCGAATCTGGCGAGCCTCGGGTTCGATAATGTCGTCGTGGTTAATGCGCCGCTCCAAGGTGGCCACGCGTCCGAGGCGCCCTATGATGTAGTTCTAATTGAGGGTAGCGTTGATCACGTTCCTGCGTCATTATTTGATCAGTTGAAGAACGGCGGAAGGCTCGTGGTTGTTGAGGGGGCGGGAAACTCTGGGAAATCAATGATTTACGTAAAAAACGATGGAATCGTTTCGGGACGCCGTGCATTCAATTCTGCGGTCAAAGCGCTCCCCGGCTTCAAAAAAATAGCCGAGTTCGAGTTCTGAAACCCGCTGCATATGAGACAAAAGTGCAACGGTCGGCCACTTTGTTTGCATTTTAGGAAATGCCGCTGTGGCCAACCCGGAAATTGATAGCTATCTAAGGCACACTGTCGAACCGAATGGTTCGGTCGGAATATTGAGAGAATGAAGGGGTTTATAGTGTTCATAGCGGGCAAGCGATTATTAACCGCAGCGCTGTTGTCAGCCACGGTACTAACCTCTACGCCTTCAATGGCTGAGACGATATTCGGGGCAATGGAAAAGGCCTACGAGAGAAACTCCACCGTCAATGCGGACAGGGCCGGCGTACGTGTCACCGACGAAGGTGTTGCGGTTGCAAAATCGGCATATCGTCCGACGATAAACGGGAATGCGTCTTTGACGTCGACCTGGCGCCGGCTTGATGGCGGTCTTCATGGACGCACTGACGAAGGGACGTTCGGCATCACCGTGAACCAGCTGCTGTTCGACGGGTTCACCACGAAGAACAATGTGGCTTCTGCAAAAACACAGGTGTTGGCCGCGCGCGAGAACCTGCGCAACAGCGAGCAGAACACTCTGTTTCAAGCCGCACAGGCATTCATGGACGTCTACCTCACCCGTCAGATCGTCATCCTGCGGCAGAAAAACCTTGAGTTCCTCGACGAACAGTTGCGCGCCGCGCGCGCACGTTTCGATGTTGGCGAGGGAACGCGTACCGACGTTGCGCAAGCCGAGGCTTCCAAAGCCTCTGCCATCGCAACGCTAGCCGCTGCGAAATCCGACGAAAAGAATGCCGAAGCTGTCTATATTCAGATCGTCGGAGCCGAGCCGGGCCGCCTCAAGGCCGCGGCGATGGCCTCGAAATCGCTGCCGCGATCAATGGATCAGGCATTCAGCATCGCCACCAATAATCATCCGGCGATCCTGGCTACGCAATATGCCGTCGATGCAGCTGGATATAATGTGAAGGCGCAGGAAGGTCAGCTCCTGCCTCAGGTCGGCCTCCAGGGTTCGATTACGCGCGACGAAATCTTCGAGGGCGGTCTGAGCACCAATACCACGGACTCGACATCGGCCTCCGCCGGGATCCAGATGACGATCCCGATCTATAGCGGCGGCAGGACATCGGCACTGGTTCGCCAGTCCAAGGAAACGTTGGGACAGCGGCGCATCGAAGTTGATGTACAGCGCGACGCTGTCCGTCAGGCGATCGCCAACGGCTATTCGACCATGGAATCGGCGAAAGCGCAGATCGTTGCTCAGAGATCAGTGGTTGCGGCCGCGGAACTCGCCTTGAACGGCGTTATCGAAGAACGCAAGGTGGGCCAGCGCACGACACTCGACGTGTTGAATGCCCAAGCCGATGTGTTGACCGGACAGGTCAGCCTGGCGCAGGCCGAACGTGACAGTGTCGTGGCGAGCTACGCCGTTCTCCTGGCCGTTGGGCGCCTAAACCCGGGCCAAATCGGCTTGCAGGTCGCGGAATACCACCCTGAGGAGCATTACGATGCAGTGAAGGACAAGTGGATCGGCCTGCGCACGCCCGACGGCCGCTGATCTCATTGTCATTTGAACAGAAATACTATTTGCCGTCGGGTTAACTCCTAGCGGCAAATTGCTTTTCAGGGACCGTTTTCAGAAAAGTCTGTGGGTTAGCCCCAAACGAACCTCGCGGGGATTCTCAAACGCAATGCAAGCCTCTACACTGGATACAGATTCGTTGCAGCGCAATGAAACAAGATGTAGTGGGCAAAAGTATCATGGCACAATCATCCAGCGTGGCCCGGGAACCCTCAATGGAGGAGATTCTCGCATCGATCCGTCGCATCATCGAGGAGAGCGATACGGGGCGGCCGGATGAAGTCGTGCCTCAGCCAGTCAACTCCGATGAGCCGCCGCAGGCTACTGCTGCCGAGCTGCAGCCTGCGGCGCACTTGAGCGAAGAAGCCGAGCTTCCACCGCGCGAAGGTATCGCCGTTCCGCCGCCAGCAGCCCGGTCCAACGAGACGGCATTGGGACGCCCGGCATCGCCACCGCAATCGAAGGTTGCCGAGCGGGAATCTGCACGGACAGCACCTTTGGCTCCGGCTGAACCATGGACAAAACCAGTCGAAGATACCGTCACGCCTGCTTTAGACATTCCGGAGGGTTTTCTAACGCCAGAAGCCGCTCCGGAGCCGACGCCGGAACAGGACTTTGTTGCTGAACCTGTCGAGGTTGCGAGCGAAATCGGTTTCGCAGAACCAGACGAGGCCTCGCCGACGGCGTCTGCAACTGAATCATCAGCCGATAGCGGAGATGACGGAGTGTCTCTGGATCTGCAGCGCACTCTTGAACCGATCCTGTCCGAGACCGCCGAGCGCCAGGTTAGCGCTGCATTTGATGACCTGTCATTCGCGGTCAGGAGCGAACAGCGGCGCTCATTCGACGAGATCGCGCAGGAACTCATGCGGCCTCTGCTGCAGGAATGGCTCGACAACAATCTGCCGACGCTGGTTGAACGTCTCGTGCGTGAAGAGATCGAGCGCGTGGCGCGCGGCGGGCGGCGGTAGCTCGCTAGCGACAGCGCTCTGGTTACTGACCCAGGATAACTTTAAGCACCTTGGGCGATACATGCTGGCTGTTGGTGGTCTCAACGTCAGAAGTCGTTATCCGGCCGCTGGCGATGCCATCAACGAGACGTTTGCAAAACACGGATGGGGCATCTTTTTCCGATATGCGCATCACAACTGCCATGTTTGCGCGCTTGTTCTGTGACTGGCGGTTGAAGTCGCTGATACATTGCGCCAGCAGCGTCCTTTTAGCGACAGGATCCGAGAGGTTCTTCTTGTAGTCCATGCTCCGCATACCAGACGAGGTACAGGCGGTGATGGCCAGCGATGCCGCGAACAGTAGAATTGAATTGAGCACTCTCATGAAAAACCTCTCGGGTGAATTTCGCCCAAGTAATCGTTGTGGTTGTAGTAAGGCAATTGTCCAAAAGTTGAATCTCCCGCTTTCCGTGTGATTGGGTTAACGACACGTCAGCATTGACTTATCTCCGGCCATTGGGTTTACACCGGTAGCCAATCCCCTTTCCGCAAATGACGGACACTTTCGCATGCTTGAGAAGACGTATGATGCCGCGGCCGTAGAGCCTGAAATCGCAAAACGCTGGGACGAGGCCGGCGCCTTCAAGGCCGGAGCCGGTTCCAAGCCAGGCGCCGAGGCATTTTCTATCGTCATACCGCCGCCGAATGTGACAGGTTCGCTGCATATGGGCCACGCGCTCAACAACACGATCCAGGATATAATGGTTCGTTTCGAGCGCATGCGCGGCAAGAACGTGCTTTGGCAGCCGGGCATGGACCATGCCGGCATCGCCACGCAGATGGTTGTCGAGCGGCAGTTGATGGAGCGGCAACAGCCGGGCCGCCGGGAGATGGGCCGGGAAAAGTTTGTCGAACGGGTATGGGAGTGGAAGTCGGAGTCCGGCGGCATCATTGCCGGTCAGCTCAGGCGCCTCGGTGCATCGTGCGATTGGTCGCGTGAGCGCTTCACCATGGATGAAGGCTTGTCGAAAGCCGTACTCGAAGTTTTCGTCACGCTCTACAAGCAAGGCCTGATCTACAAGGACAAGCGACTGGTCAATTGGGATCCGAAGCTTCTGACTGCAATTTCCGACATAGAAGTCGAGTCGCGCGAAATCAAAGGTCATCTATGGCACTTCCGTTATCCGCTCGAGAACGTGGCCTTCGACCCGGAAAACCCGCACACCTTCATCGTGGTTGCGACGACGCGTCCCGAAACCATGCTGGGCGATACGGGTGTCGCGGTTAATCCCGATGACGAGCACTATCATGCTCTGGTCGGCAACAACGTAGTCCTGCCGCTGGTCGGGCGTCATATTCCGATCGTTGCCGATGATTATGCCGATCCGGCCGCGGGTTCCGGCGCGGTCAAGATAACGCCGGCGCATGATTTCAACGACTTCGAAGTCGGCAAGCGTAACGATTTGCGCCAGATCAATATCCTGCACACGGATGCCTCGATTTTCCTCAAGGAAAACAATGACTTTTTTGAAGATCTTGAGAAATCGAGTCTTCTCGACCAGCTGGTTCATGCGCTTGATGGCAAAGACCGGTTTGCGGCGCGCAAGCTGATCGTCAGCATGATGGACGAGCGCGGCTATCTCGAAAAAGTCGAGGATCATACGCACGCTGTTCCCCACGGGGATCGCGGCGATGTGCCGATCGAACCCTATCTTACCGATCAGTGGTATGTGAATGCGGGCGAGCTTGCCAAGCCGGCGATTGCCAGCGTGCGCGAAGGCCGCACCACCTTCGTGCCCAAAAACTGGGAAAAAACCTATTTCGAATGGATGGAAAACATCCAGCCCTGGGCCATTTCGCGCCAGCTCTGGTGGGGTCATCAAATTCCGGCCTGGTACGGACCCGATGGACAGGTGTTCGTGGAACGCACGGAAGAAGAAGCGCTGAGTGCAGCGGTCCAGCATTATCTGGCGCATGAAGGGCCGATGAAGGCCCATGTCCAGAACCTTCTGGAAAACCTCAAGCCCGGTGAAATCCTGACCCGTGACGAGGATGTGCTCGACACCTGGTTTTCTTCGGCACTCTGGCCTTTCTCGACGCTGGGCTGGCCGGACAAAACGCCCGAGCTTGCTACCTACTATCCGACCAGTGTTCTCGTCAGCGGCTTTGACATCATCTTCTTCTGGGTAGCCCGGATGATGATGATGGGCCTGCATTTCATGGGGGAGGAGCCGTTCCACACCGTTTATATGCATGCGCTGGTTCGCGACAAGAATGGCGCCAAGATGTCGAAGTCGAAAGGCAACGTCATCGACCCGCTGGAACTGATCGACGAATATGGCGCGGATGCGCTGCGTTTCACGCTTGCCATCATGGCGGCGCAGGGGCGTGATGTTAGGCTCGACCCGAGCCGCATTGCCGGCTACCGCAACTTCGGCACGAAGCTGTGGAATTCGACACGTTTTGCCGAAATGAACGGCGTTGCCCGTGATGCCTCGTTCCGTCCAGAAAACGCCAAGCTCAACATCAATCGCTGGATTCTGACCGAGCTCACCAATGCGGTACGTGATGTCACTGATGGTATTGCCAGCTATCGCTTCAACGAGGCGGCAACTGCGGCATATCGCTTTGTCTGGAACCAGTTCTGCGACTGGTACATCGAATTGTTGAAGCCGGTATTCAACGGCGAGGATGCGGAAGCCAAGGCGGAGGCGCAGGCCTGCGCTGCCCATGTTCTCGATGAGATTTACAAGCTGCTACATCCGTTCATGCCGTTCATGACCGAAGAGCTCTGGGCATTGACGGCGGGCGAGGGCAAGAGCCGTGAGACGTTGCTGTGCCACGCAGGCTGGCCGGATCCGGATTTCGTCGACGCCGAGGCGGCAGCGGACATCAACTGGCTGATCGATCTGGTCACCGGGATACGTTCGGTACGCGCGGAGATGAACGTCCCGGCATCGGCGGTTGCGCCGCTCGTTATCATCGGCGCCAATGAAGTAACAAAGGAACGCTTGCAGCGTCACGACGCCTCGATCAAATGGCGCGCACGCGTCGAGACGATTACCCTTGCAGATGACGCGCCGAAGGGTTCGGCGCAATTTGTTATCGGCGAGGCGACGGCTTCGTTGCCGCTCGGCAGTCTGATTGATGTCAATGCGGAAATCGCGCGTCTGACCAAGGAATCCGGCAAGATCGCCGATGAGAGCGACAAGATCAGCAAAAAGCTCGGCAACGAGAAATTCGTCGCCAATGCCAAACCGGAAATCGTAGAAGCGGAACGCGAACGGTTGTTAGAACTTCAGGCTGCTGCCGAGAAGATCGAAACGGCCATCCGCAGGGTTCGCGAAGCAGGCTGAAGGGCTGCACCAGCGCGCCGGAGCGAATCCGGCGCGCGTCCAACGGGTTTTCCCCCCCTGAAAGGTGGTAACTTCCCCAATTCGGCCCGGCAAAAGCCCCAATTCCGTCATTTTTGGCCGCCGTTGCATTTGAGCAACAAGGGCGCTTTTCGGCCCAAAATCCATCGATTTGGCCGCTAATCATTTCGGATTAGCGCGAAATTCGCGAAATTTTCGTCTCGCGCTCGCGATTTTGCGGCAATTTCCGATTTTGGAGCGTTCGATACGCGAAACCGGTGATTTTCTGGTGATTGCGTGCACGCCGCGATTTGTTAGGTATTACGTATTGGTAACAATTTTCCTGAACTGTGTGGGGATCAGGAAGTTTTTAAGGCTTCGGGGAGGGACTTAATGTCTAGGGCTATTTCAACGATTTTGGGTGGAGCGTTGCTTCTGACAAGCGTGGCGTCTGCAGCACAGGCCGGGGGGCTGGAGCGCGGCGGCTACAATTGGGATCTGCTTTTCGATCAGGAACGCTATGCTACGGAAGCCGGTATTATCTATGTCACGCCGGATCGCAAGATCAAGAATGCCGTTGACACAAACCGGGCCGACGGGCTGGGAGCAAATGGTATCGGTGGCGGCTCCACGTCGACACACGAGACTCCGAGCTATGTAGTTCCTCGCTTCGGCGCAAAGATTGGCCTCACACCCGATGCGGATTGCCTTGCCTCCTACAGCCAGCCTTGGGGCGTCCATACCAATCCCGGTGCGGACTGGGTCGGTGCAAACCAGAACATCGAGACCGACATCAGGAGCGATGATTATGGACTGACGTGTTCGTACAAGTTTGATGTCGGCAAGGGTCAGCTCCGTGCGATCGGTGGCGTATCCTACCAGGAAGTTTCAGGCTATAAGAACCGTCTGGTCGTGGGCCCGGCAGCCTTCGGACCGGCTGCTGCGTTGTTCGATGGTCAGGGCAAGCTTGACCTCGATGCGGATGGCTGGGGCTGGCGCATTGGTGCTGCGTACGAAATTCCGGAAATCGCCTTCCGTGCAAGCCTTATCTACAATGCCGAGATCGACCTTGGCCAGATCAATGGTACCGTCGACCTGACGGGCCTTCCGCCACTGCCGACAAATCCTTTTGCCAACAAGATTACGGACGTTTACGGCACGGCTACGATGCCACAATCGTTAGAGTTCAAGCTCCAGACGGGTATCGCACCTGACTGGCTGGCATTCGGCTCGGTCAAATGGGTAGATTGGAGCGTTCTTAATGTGGTCTCGTTCTGCCCGACTTCGACCAAGGGCATTGTGAGTTGCGGCCCGACATCGCCAGTTCTGCTGACGACGCTCGATCTTATGTTCCAGGATGGCTGGACGGTCGCTGCCGGTATCGGCCACAAATTCAACGACAAGTGGAGTGGATCGGCGCAGCTTAGCTGGGATCGCGGCACGTCGACCGGTTTGACCACCCAGACCGATACGTATCTGCTTTCTGGTGGCGTGTCTTACGCACCCAACAAAAATGTCGAGCTTCGTTTAGGCGGCGCTGTTGGCATGCTGGCAGCTGGTTCCTATGGCCCGACGGCTTGCCCAAAGACCGGCGGCTGCGGCAACGACGTGACCTATGATTTCGGTGATGATTTCGTCGGCGCATTGTCTCTCGCAGGCAAAATCAAGTTCTAAGCCAAATTGCGAAAATCGAAATAGCCCGGCCAAGCGCCGGGCTTTTTCATACCCGCCTGCTTCGGGTGATCAAATTTTGTGACGATTCAGCAACACTGTGGCGCGATGATCGTCCAGGCTCTGGAGAGGACAGAATTTGCCCATTTTGCGCCACAAACCCGGAGCAACTCGAAAGGGCGGCAACCTTTGGTGGTTGATTACATCGAGTAACGGTACAGATGTTCCGCTTGGGGAAATGATGGACACGATACTTGTTTCATGGGCAAAAACTTCGAGCCGTAAGTTGATACACGGCCCTTCCACGATTGTTGCGTCATCGCGCCAATCGTATGCTTTCGACACAAGTGTTTTCTTTCGTTCTGGCCCTACTATTGCCGGAAAGCGGTCAAATGTTCGCTGGAATGGCATGCGAGATTTGGCCCTCCCGTTGCTGGTTGACGCGATGACGCGCGCTGGCGGGATTTGGGCTCGAACCGTTCGTATGGCGCGCGGTAACGCTGCGACACTCACGGTGAGGGCAAAGGAAGACTATAGTCATGCTCATCGCTGATCGTTTTTTTGGTCCAATTGTCGGGTTTGGCCTTTTGATGAGCGCTATGACCATGCCTTGTTTCGCCTTCGATACGCAAAATGAGGTGAAGGAAGACTCCAGCCCGTTCGCACTCTTCAAGTTTGGTTTCTCCGCATATAAGAACGGCCATAAGGACGAGGCAGTCAAAGCACTACGTTTTGCCGCTGAAAAGGGACATCAGGGCGCCAACTGGAAACTTGCGCGCATGTATGCGGAAGGCGACGGCGTCAAGGAAGATGACTACGAAGCCTACAAGATGTTCGAGCAGGTCGTCCATGAAGGCGCCGATCAGGGCACAGAGAACGAAAGCTACGTCGCTGATGCGCTGGTCGCGCTGGCAGGTTATGTCAAACGTGGCATCCCGAATTCGCCGATTAATTCCAACCCAAGTGCGGCGCGCGATCTTTATCTGCAGGCAGCATCGAATTTCGGCGATTCCGACGCGCAATTCGAGCTCGGCAAAATGCTGATGAAAGGCGAGGGCGGACAAGCCAGCCCCAACCAGGCTGCACGCTGGTTCCGTCTATCGGCGCAAAAAGGCAATGCGGGTGCGCAGGCCATGCTGGGCAATCTGCTGTTTCAGGCCGGCAAGACCGTGCGCGGCCTCGCGATGATGACCGCGGCTCTGGAACACGCCAACAAGCAGGACAAAGCCTGGATCCGCGATGTCCAGGAGCAGGCGTTTTCCATATCCGACGAGGCCGACCGGCGCACCGCGATGGTGCTGGCCGAGGACATCGTCAAGACCGGCGATTTTTGAACCGGAATGGTTGCCTGCCGACAAGACCTGTCGGCATATGTTCCGGGTGGAACGGTAGATCAGACCATTTGGTTATATGTCAGGAAGACGTCGGTTGTGCTGGGGTTCCCATTCTCCATGTGGCCGGCATAACGCCGCAGGAAACGATCATCCGCTGAGCCTTCCGAGTCGGCAAATTCTACAGATACGTCGTACCAACCATCCAGCGTCGCAATTTCAAGCTCGATGGAGCCTTTTGTCTTATCCTTTGGCAGGGGCACAAGGTAGTTGACCCAGGTTTTTTTCCCATCGTCCGTTAATATCTTCCCGTATTTGGTGGAGATTTTCAGATAGTTGTTTTTCCACAGCCCTTCATAGTTGATTTTCAACAGAATACCGCCAGCGCCCGCATATTTGGCCGAGACAAGGCCGTTCTTCAGATTTTCGATGGATATGCCGATACTATCGTCGACCCCCGTATCGCAGGTGCCTTTGGCCTGGAACAGATAGCCATTGGGTCCATAAACCGAGAATCCATATTGAGAATAGTAAGTGCGCAACATTGCGTTCAGCGGTTCGCCGGTCACTATGGTATAGCGCTTGGGGGCGAACCTTTGCTCGTTGGAAAAATTCGTTTCGTCATCATAGACGTAGAAAAAGACGCCAGCCTTGCCTTTGTTAGTGAAATCAAGAGTGAAGGCGCTCTTCGCCTTATCCTTCATATTGGTAACAGGTGAGGCCTTCACACTGAAATCATAGGGTAGAGGCCGCGCTTTGCGGCTGCCACTATCGTTTGATGTCTTATGACTAAACAGATTGCTCGGATTTTCCACTTTCGGAGCAATCAGTCTGGTTGCCTGGTCAATCATGGGACGGCTTTTGGCGCCCCTTGGGCCTCGGAGCTGGAAATCCTTCGTGATGATTTCGCTTGTCTGAAGTTCCGCTATTGCCGTGTCTGGCTTGGCGAAATCAAATGCCGAGGTCAGATCACCAGACACAGCACGCCGCCAGGCGCTGATATTGGTTTCCTTAATGCCAAAACGCGCTTCCAGGAATTGCAGAACGGAAGTGTGGTCGAAAACCTGCGAGCAGACCCATCCCCCCTTGGACCAGGGTGAGATGACCAAACAAGGTACCCGTGGCCCAAAACCAATGGGATGATCTTTGCCAATGGCAGGATCGCGTTGAATCTCGTGCGTGAGACTTTTCTGCAAAGAGGGGGAAACTTTGCCGTCGGCGGCGGCGATGGGCGGCATTGGTGGCACGATATGGTCGAAGAACCCGTCATTTTCATCATAGTTGATGATGAATACGGTTTTGCTCCAGACATCCGGGTTAGCGACGAGGGCGCTCAGCACCTTGTTGATGTAATAGGCACCGTGTGTAGGCGCGTTGGCTCCTGTGTGTTCCGAATAGAACTCGGGCGGGACGATCCACGATACATTGGGCAATTTGCCGTCTCGCGCATCGGAAGCAAATTGCTCCAGGGTACGATTGACAGCACCGTTTTTCGTCAAATTAGCCAGTTTGTCGTAATCGATGTCGATCTTTTCCTTGAAGCATCCTTTTTTGTCGGGCGTGAAACATTTACCAGCGCTCCAGTAGCAGCCCTTCACTGGATCGTTACGATACGCCTTGAAGTATTCGAGGCTGTTGTCTCCGTAATTATCGGTTTTCGAACCGGGATCACCTGTCCCACCTTGATAAACGCGCCAGCTTACCTTCCGTTTCGCGTCCTGCTGCTTGGCATTATGCTCTTCGATCCGTTCAGGGTAAGTCTTCCAGCCGCAACCGGTACCGCCTTCCGGTCCAAACAGGGCAGAGCCCAAACCTTTCTCATAGGCATCTCTGCCGCCTTTTGATGCAGCCGGATCAGAAGCCGTTCCGGAGAAAAGGTGCAGCCGGTTCGGATTGGTGTTGCCATGCACGGACGAGAAATAATGATCGCAAATTGTGAATGAATTGGCGAGGTGGCGGTGATAGCTCACGTCCTGATGTTTCAGATATCCCATGACGAGAACATCGAGCTTGGCTTCTATCCAGTTGTTATAATTACCATTGTTCCAGGCCTGAATCCCCGAATATACCAAATGGCAGGTGGAGCGTATCACCTCGCCGGTTTTGCTGTAGTCGATATGAAATGGTCCGATCACAGCGGTGTTGTCGTCAACGCCGCAGCGCAGGTCGGTGGGCAGATTTGCAACGTCCTGTACCGTCTTTCCGATATCCTGAATGATTTTTGTGGTGCTAAAACGCCCACTGTTTTGAAGCCAGATAGGGTGCATCTCACCGCCGCCGCCCATCCATTGAACAGGACGCGGGTCTGAATAGCCGCGCACGCCATTATACGTGCCGAAATAATGGTCGAAAGAGCGGTTCTCTTGCATCAGGATCACCACATGCTCGACATCTTTTATGGTACCGGTGACCCTGTTGGGCTCGATGGCCAGCGCCTGGCTGATCGCAGGAGGCATCATGCTGAGCCCCGCGGTGCCCGCTGTGGTTACGCCCATCATTTTCAGAAACTTACGCCGATCGACTTCACTCATAATTCTCAAGTCCTAAAAAGTTAAAAGGCGCCAAGGCGCTGAAAACAAAAGCCGCCGGAAAACAGGCGGAGCATCGGATCAAAAAAGTGTTTGGAGAAAAATTCCCACTGCGCACAATCAATTTGGCGCACAGGTAAAAGGCGAAAGAACCCCGGTCAATTCACCGAAGGTCTAAAGGAAACCGTCATAAATTCGTTGCGTATCAGGTGATGAAAATCGCGACCGGCACATGATCCGACGGTTTTTCCCAGGCGCGGACATGTTTTTCAATACTGGCGGATTCGAGCATGTTCGCGGCTTCCGGCGATAGCATCAGGTGATCGATGCGAATTCCGTTGTTCTTCTGCCAGGCACCCGCCTGATAATCCCAGAATGTATAGACGTCACCCTTGTCGGTAACACTGCGAACTGCATCGGTGAAGCCCAGGTTTTCGAGCCGTCGGAAAGATTGGCGTGTCGCCGGCTGGAACAGGGCATCATTGACCCAGGCTTCCGGGACTTTTGCGTCGATAGGCTCGGGGATGACATTGTAGTCGCCAGCCAGAATAAGTGGCTCTTCAAGGGCCAACCGCTCCTCCGCCCAGCGTTCCAGCCGCGCCATCCAGCCGATTTTATAGGGAAATTTCTCGGTGTTGATGGGATTGCCGTTCGGCAGATACAGGGAAACAACGCGCAGCGCGCCCTTTTCGGTAGAAAATACAGCTTCTATAAAGCGCGCGTGATCATCGGCGTCGTCGCCAGGAAGACCGCGATTGACCTCGTCGGGGGACTGCTTCGACAAAATGGCGACGCCGTTGAAGCCCTTCTGGCCATTCGTCTCAACATGATAGCCAAGCGCTTCCAGCTCGAAGCGCGGAAAACCTTCATCGACGGATTTGATTTCCTGCAGGCAGACAATGTCCGGATTGGACTCCTGCAGCCATGTCGTCAGCACCTCGATCCGGGCTTTGACGCCGTTTATGTTCCAGGTAACGATTTTCATGGATTTGCGCTCTGGTTGCAACGGCGGCAAGGTGATGTCAGACGGAGAAGCTTGTCCCGCAACCACAGGAAGAGGTCGCATTTGGATTACGGATCTGGAACGACTGGCCCATCAGATCGTCGACGAAATCAATCTCCGAACCGCCAATATAGGGCAGGGAAATCTGATCGATCAGCACCTTGGCGCCTAGTTTCTCGATGACGATGTCATCGACGTCCTGTGCGTCAACCAGATCGTATTTGTAGGAAAAACCCGAGCAGCCTCCGCCTTCGACGGAAATGCGCAAGGCGGTCTTTTCCGGATCTGACTGCAGAATCGCCGAGATGCGCTTTGCAGCGGCATCGGAGACAGAAACACTTAGCACTTCGGTCATTCTTTACGGTTCCTTCGCGGATTGCTCCGCTACGCTCAACAAAGCATTGACATTGTAATGTCACGCCTTGCCGTTCATCATACACCATAGCTAAGAATTGGCGACTGTGAAGTCAACGTTGTCAGCAGTCGGAAGATGGGAAGGCACATATTTCAATCATGTCCATGCAGGGTATCGGTTTCGGTTACAGGGAGAGGGCGCCATACGCCTGTGATCCCGAGAAAAGCCGCGGACGGCTGGTGCCCGAAACCGAAAGCCCGACGCGCACGGTGTTTCAACGTGATCGCGACCGTATCATTCATTCAACCGCGTTCCGGCGGCTGAAGCACAAGACGCAGGTTTTCATCGCGCACGAGGGTGATCACTATCGCACGCGGCTGACACATACGATCGAAGTGGCGCAGATCGCCCGGGCGCTCGCGCGTTCCATGCGGCTCGATGAGGATCTGGCCGAAGCAATCGCCCTGGTGCATGATTTCGGCCATACGCCGTTCGGTCATACGGGTGAGGATGCGCTCAACGAGAAAATGCATGACTTCGGCGGTTTCGATCACAACGCGCAGTCGTTGCGCATCGTGACAAATCTCGAAAAGCGCTACGCCGAGTTTGATGGGCTGAACCTGACCTGGGAAACTCTGGAGGGACTGGTCAAGCACAATGGTCCGCTGACCGATACTCTGGGCAACGGGCTGAAGCACCCGGTGCCGGCTGCAATCCTCGAATATAACGCGCAGCATGATCTCGAACTTGCACGCTTTGCCTCGCTGGAAGCGCAATGTGCGGCAATTGCCGATGATATCGCCTATAACGCCCATGACATCGATGATGGATTGCGCTCAGGTCTGCTTACGCTCGAAGCGCTCGAAGCCGTGCCGATAATCGGCGATATCCTGCACGCCGTCCGGCAGAAATATCCAACTCTTGATGATGTACGTACGTCGCATGAGATTGTCCGGAGGCAAATCACGATCATGGTCGAAGATGTGATACGTGCGGCGCAGGCCAATCTCGAAACGGTCAAGCCGCAGACAGTCGACGATATTCACGGTGCCGGGCGAACGATCGTTGGATTTTCAGCGCCGCTGCGCGAGCAGGAGAAGATGCTCAAGGCGTTTCTCTACAAGAACCTCTATTTCCACGACAACGTGGTGCGCGTGCGCAAATCCGCTGACAGAATTGTGAGAGAGTTGTTTGATGCCTATCTTGCAGACGCTCAGTGTATGCCCGAGGGCTGGCGCGAG
Organism: Candidatus Phyllobacterium onerii; assembly: GCF_028331445.1. Taxonomy (GTDB): domain Bacteria; phylum Pseudomonadota; class Alphaproteobacteria; order Rhizobiales; family Rhizobiaceae; genus Phyllobacterium; species Phyllobacterium onerii. Next base: position 119,502 of record NZ_JAQMHX010000005.1, read on the forward strand.
AGCGAGAAACAGGGCGATCTGGCTGCGCGCGCAAGGCTGGTAGCGGATTTTTTGGCAGGGATGACCGATACATATGCTGTGCGGGAACACCGACGGTTGTTTGACCACACGCCCGATTTGGCCTAGAGACGCGTTTGCAAATCCACCCTGATGGACATCTGATGCGACTTTCTGCGCTTCCGGTGCTCATGGACGAAAATGTCCACTGCGCTCCGGTTCTCGAAAATCACACCACCTGTCTCATCAAGCTGAATTTTCAAAGGTCTCTAACGCAATTCGGCCAACAGCCGTTGATTTTTCTATGAACCCCGAATGAGTATGACGTCATGAACATCTTCGCCGATTTCGACGCGCGGATTAAGAACGCCCTGCAAGCGCTTGATTTAAAAACCACAGATGGTGCTGCTGTGGATCTGTCGCGCGTGGGTGTCGAACCGCCGCGCGATCCCAGCCATGGCGATATCGCGACGAATGCTGCGATGGTGCTCTCCAAGGCGGTTGGCCAAAACCCCCGCGAACTTGCTGTCAGAATCGGAGATGCGCTGAAGAATGATCCCGACGTCGGCTCCGTCGATGTGGCAGGTCCCGGTTTCATCAATCTGCGGCTCAAGGACACCTATTGGCACCGGCAACTTGCCGTAATGCTGGGCGCCGGGCTCGACTATGGCCGGTCAAAGCTCGGTTACGGCCACCGGGTCAATGTCGAATATGTCTCGGCCAATCCGACCGGTCCCATGCATGTCGGCCATTGCCGGGGTGCGGTGGTCGGCGATGCACTGGCCAACCTGCTCAAGTTTGCAGGTTATAACGTTGCCAAGGAATATTACATCAATGATGCCGGCGCGCAGATCGACGTGCTGGCAAGCTCTGTGATGTTGCGGTATCGCGAGGCGCTCGGCGAACAGATCGGCGATATTCCTGCAGGGCTCTATCCTGGCGATTATCTCGTGCCCGTGGGTCAGTCGCTTGCCGCCGATTATGGCACGAAGCTCCTGGAAATGCCGGAAGATGAGGCGATGGTCATCGTCAAGGACCGAACGATCGATGCGATGATGGTGATGATCCGCGACGATCTCGCCTCGCTCAACGTTCATCATGACGTGTTCTTCTCCGAGCGGACGCTGCATGCCAACAATGCCAAGCTGATCCGGTCTGCCATCAACGACCTGACGCTGAAGGGGCATGTGTACAAGGGCAAACTGCCGCCGCCCAAGGGCCAATTGCCGGAAGATTGGGAAGACCGGGAGCAAACGCTGTTCCGGTCGACCGATGTGGGCGACGATATCGACCGGCCGCTGGTCAAGTCCGACGGCCAGTTCACCTATTTCGCGGCCGACGTTGCCTATTTCAAGGACAAGTACGACCGGCATTTCGACGAGATGATCTATGTGCTCGGCGCGGATCATGGCGGTTATGTCAAGCGGCTGGAATCTTTGGCGCGGGCTGTTTCCGGCGGAACGGCGAAGCTGACTGTATTGATCTGCCAGCTCGTCAAGCTCTATCGCAACGGCGAACCCGTGCGGATGTCGAAACGGTCGGGCGAGTTCGTGACCTTGCGCGATGTGGTGGAGGAAGTAGGCCGGGATCCAGTGCGGTTCATGATGCTGTACCGGAAGAACGACGCGCCGCTCGATTTCGACTTCGCCAAAGTCACCGAACATTCCAAGGACAATCCCGTCTTCTACGTTCAGTATGCTTCGGCCAGATGCCATTCGGTTTTCCGGCAGGCGATCGAACAGCTGGGGATCGGCGAAATCCAGTTGGCGGCGAGCGCGCAACACTTCGGTTTGCTAACGGATGAGAGCGAAATCGCGCTCATCCGCAAGCTCGCGGAATACCCCCGGCTGATCGAAACAGCGGCTTTGCATCAGGAGCCGCACAGGCTCGCTTTCTACCTCTACGACCTTGCAAGTTCGCTGCACACACAGTGGAATAGGGGAACCGAAAACCCGGACTTACGTTTTATTAAGGTTAACGATCCAGACTTGTCCCAAGCCAGGCTAGGGCTGGTGCAGGTTGTTTCGAAGGTCTTGACGTCCGGATTGTCAATAATAGGTGCGGACGCCCCGACCGAAATGCGTTAATATACGCTGAAAAGCGTAGCAATCCTGTCAACTTTTGCCCACATTGCGCTGGTAAGGCCAATGCGTGACGTTTTCGGACGTCCCACAGTTGAGAGTACAGGATTAACGCCATGGCGGACAACAATATTCAGCGTTCTCACCGGCAGGATGATTCGCGATCAGGTAATAACGACCCTCTGATGGAACTTTCCCGTATCATGGGAACGGTTGAAGAGGAAGGGTCGACTAACGGATCCAACGATGATTTTGCTATGGATCTCGAACGCGAGCTGATGGGGGGCTTCGATGAACCAGCCGCGCCTCAGTCCGCTGACAATGATGCCCACGACGATCAGCTTGCCGCTCAGGATTTTCAGGAATCCATCGAGCGCGAGTTGAATGCGGAACCGCCTTACGAAAGTCACCAAGTCGCGAACGAATCCGTAGCCGCCTATGAAGAACCAGATTATGCCGATTACGAGCCGGACCCGGTTTACGCGGACAGCGAAGCGGGCGAGGGTGTTGGTGTTGCCATCTCCCATTACGAAGAGCGCCCCGTGCTCGCAACGCCATCACTCAGTCTCGAGGATGAGCTCGAAACCTTGCTTGCAGGATCGGCGCAGCCAGCAGTGCAGCGTTCGGCAAATGCTTCCTGGGGCTATGGATCGCAGACACAGGTTCCGGGGCGAACAGAGATTGCCCCGTCGATCAGCCGGACAACATCATACCAGCAGCCATCCCATGTGTCGGAAACAGTCGTCCACGAGGTTCCCGAGCCAGAGCCTGTAGCTTACGAAGCTGCCGAAGAAGAGCAGGTTCAGGATTCGGAGATCGAGGATTTCGATACCGACGAATTGATGGCGGCGCTCGATGATTTCGACGTAACGGCGGATCAAGACGAGAACAGCGAACCAGTTGCAGAAGCAGCCCCGGTTTTCCCGCTTTATCAAAACCTGGAGCAATCCTCGACGCCGGTTCGTGAACAGATCGAAGTACCTGTTGCCATGCCTGTTGCCAGCGCACCGCAATTGCCCGAGGTTCATGAGCTCAGCGATTATGCCGACGAGCTCGATCGCGCAGCGTCGGCGATTACTGCAGCACCCGATGTCGATACGGTGGCGGTTACAGAAAGCCGCGTTGATTATACCGAGTCGCTCGATCTTCCGGCCGTGAACTATGAGGACGACGTTCCGCAGCACAATGGACTGAACGAGCTCGATAATGAATTTGCCGAGGTATTCGGTTCGATCGAAGCGGACGATTCGCGCGGCGCCTATGTCCCGGCAGAGGATCCTGCCCCACAGGAGCCCGAGAAGGACCGATACGCCGATATTTTCGCAGACGTATTCGGGAACGAGGCAGATCAGAACAAATACAATCCGGCAGGCTATGCAGTAGCAGCCGGCGCTGCCGCTATCGGCGCTGCGAGCTCACAACAAAGCCGGGCAACCCCCGCCTACGGTCCGGAAGAGGATCTGGATTTTGGCTATGATCCTCGCCAGGACAATGTCGATATAGCCGCTACGCCCTATGGGCAAAAGGAAACACCTGCGCGTCGCCGTAGTAACCTGTTTGTTCCCGGCGTGGCAGCGGCTGTTGTTTTGCTCGCGGTCGCCGGCGCCGTCGCCTATAAATGGACCGGCGGTTCGAACGGCGAACCGGTCGTCATCATGGCAGACAAGACACCGATCAAGGTCCAGCCGGAAACCGCCAGCACGGCCGTAGTGCCAAATCAGGACAAAGCGGTTTACGACAAGAGCTCGACGGCTGCTCCGGAAGCGCCGAAGCAGGATCAGCTCGTAACAACACGGGAGGATCCTATCGATCTTCCAGCCGATGAGGATGGAGGCGCGTCCGTTACGGATATGCTCGCCGCCGATGCGCCCCCCACTGATGCGCCTGCTGCGGGCGACAAGGTGGAGGCGCGTGTTGATCCTGCCACTGCAGACGACACCGCCGACGCTGCGCCGGCGGAACGCAACAGTGCGATTGCACCGCGCAAGGTGCAGACTATGGTCGTCAAACCGGATGGCACGATGGTCGCCTCCATTCCAGAACCGGCTGATCCGGTGAGCGCAGGCCCTGCCGCTCCTCCAGCTGACCGTCCCGCTGCTCCGCTCGACGCAAATGCATCCGCAGCGCCGGCAACAACTGGCGACGACGAAATTGGCGCATTGATGCAGGACGCCCCGACGGCTGCGCCGGTACAGACTGCTGCACCGGCACCCGAAGCACCAACTGCAGCGGCAAAACCGGCTCCGGCCGCGGGCAAGTTGCCTCCGAAGCCCGTCGCAACCAAGAAGATCACTCCCGAAACGGTTGCTTCCGTTACGCCGAAGAATATTCCGGTTGTTGAATCGCGTCCGGCAGATCAACCGATCGATATTGTCGATCGCGTTCCACCAAAGAATGCAGCGGGCCAGCAGGTGGCCTCCGCCGCTCCGGCTGCGGGGAGCTATCTCATCCAAATTGCCTCGCAACCGAATGTCGAGGGCGCGCAGAAGACATATGCTTCGCTCTCCCAGAAATATGCGGGTGTGATCGGCGGCCGCGGTGTCGATATCAAACAGGCCGAGATTGCCGGCAAGGGCACATTCTTCCGTGTCCGCATTCCGGCTGGCTCCAAGAGCGATGCGAACGCCCTGTGCGCGAAATACAAGACTGCAGGCGGCAGCTGCTTCGTTACGCAGTAAAAACCTCGCGCATCTTATTGAAAAGGCTCCGCCATTGGCGGAGCCTTTTTGTTTGCGCGAGTGCAATCGGCTGATAACCTGATCGAATATTGTTTGCTTTTTAGGCTGATGGAATTGTCATTACGCAGATTGTAAAACCCAACAGATGGGATTATATTTTTTATGGTTGTTATCCACCGTGCTTACGGATTTCGTTTTGTGATCTACACCGTCGACCACGAACCAGCACATATCCATATTATCGGGACGGGCCAAGCGAAGATCAATCTCAATGGTTTGGGCGGTGCCCCCGAATTGATTTACAGCATAGGCATCAAGCGGTCGGACATGAAGCGGTTGATGGCGGAGGTTTGCGAGCTCCGTGATATATTCAAACGGGAATGGGAGCGTATCCATGGCAGACTTGACTGACGCGCAGTTCGATCTGGCAAATGCCAGGGGACAAGAAACACTAATGAGGGAACCTCGGGCGTCGCTGGCTCGATATGACAGTGCAACCCGGCGCGTGGTGTTAGATCTTATAAATGGATGCAGCTATGCATTTCCATTCCATTTCGTGCAGGATTTGCAGAATGCGAGTGATGAGGACCTCGCTGATATCCGGGTCGATGGGGCTGGCCTGAACTTGCAGTGGCCCAAGCTGGACGTTGATCTATATGTACCTGCTCTTGTGTCAGGCATTTTCGGTACACGGGCCTGGGTGACCCGGGAACTTGCTCGCGTGGCGGGCCAGGCCGTTTCACCCGCAAAGTCGGCTGCAGCTAGGGCGAATGGTGCAAAGGGTGGGCGTCCGCGAAAAACGGCTAGCGGCTGATCTTGCTAAAGCTTTTGCAAATGTTCAGCGAAGCCTGTGCGATAGGCAGTGATTTGAAGTAGACTCCCGTTATGAGCGAATCAAAAGCATGGATTGCCGGGATGACCGGTTTGAAACTGACCCCAGACGAAATCGCGTTCTTTCGCGATGAGCGGCCGTGGGGTTTTATTCTTTTTGCCCGCAATATCAGCGAGCCGGCACAGATCGAAGACCTGTGTGCGCATCTGCGTGATCTGGTGAACCGTGACGACGCACTGGTGCTGATTGACCAGGAAGGCGGGCGCGTGCAGCGCCTGCGACCGCCGCTCGTTCCGGATTATCCCTCAGGGTCGCAACTCGGCGCGCTTTTCCGGGAAAACGAGGAACTCGGATTGCGTTCCGCCTGGCTCCTGTCGCGCCTGCATGCGTTTGATCTCCTCAAGCTCGGAATCAATGTCGATTGCCTGCCGGTGCTCGATGTTCCGGTCGAAGGCGCCAATGACGTTATTGGCACCCGCGCCTATGGCAAGCATCCTGAGATCGTGACGGCCATGGGCCGAGCCGCCGCAGATGGCTTGCTCGCAGGCGGCATGCTGCCAGTGATCAAGCACATACCTGGGCACGGCCGCGCCTTTGCCGACACGCATCACGAATTGCCGACGGTCGCGACGGCGCTTGAGGAGCTTGCCGAACATGATTTCGCGCCGTTTCGGGCTTTGGCTGACCTGCCGATGGCGATGAGCGCGCATGTGATCTTTTCGGCCGTTGATCCAAAGAACCCGGCGACGACATCGGGCAAGGTGGTAGAGGAGATCATCCGGGACTATATAGGTTTCGACGGGCTGCTGATGAGCGACGATGTCTCCATGAATGCACTTTCTGGGGATTATTTCGACCGGACCAAAGCAATCTTTGCGGCGGGGCTTGATATCGTGCTTCATTGCCACGGCATCATGGATCAGATGAAGGCAGTTGCGGCTTGCACTCCGGAGCTTGAGGGCAAGGCGTTCGAGCGGGCGCAGCGAGCAATCGAATATCGAAAAGAACCGGACACCTCCAACGAGGAAGAACTCCGGGAGGAGTTCCAGCGCACGTTCGAGGCGGTGGCATAGAAGCGAGAGAAATTTGGCGAGCGAGCAAAAGATAAATGGCAACGACACGGCACCCATGGAAGCGCTGTGGGAAAGTCAGGTCGATCGCGCAGCCAGCGAACCATCGCTTGTTATTGATATCAAGGGGTTCGAAGGCCCGCTTGATCTATTGCTGCATCTGGCGCGCAATCAGCGCGTCGATCTTGCTCGCATTTCCGTGCTTGCGCTGGTCGAGCAGTATTTGATCTTCATCCGGCAGGCGCAGGCATTGCGACTTGAGCTTGCCGCTGATTATCTGGTCATGGCGGCGTGGCTTACCTACCTTAAATCCAAGCTTCTGATCCCCAAGGCGCCTGGCGACGAAGGCGAAAGCGGTGAGGAGTTGGCGGCGACGCTGCAGTTCCGGCTGAAGCGGCTGGAAGCAATGCGCGACGCGGCAACGAAGCTCATTAACCGTAACCGGCTCGGCCGCGATGTCTTTGCCCGTGGCATGCCCGAGGCTGTGATTGTCGATCAAACCAACGCCTATGCGGCGACGCTCTACGAGCTTTTGACCGCCTACGCTTCACAGCGGCAAAAGCGGGCCACTTCGCATGTGCAGATCGCGCGGCGTACGGTCTGGTCACTGAAGGATGCGCGCGAAATCCTGATGCGGCTTGTTGGTGAGATGAAGGATTGGACAGCGCTCGATCATTACCTGATGGAATTCATCTTTTCACCGGCGGAGCGGGCGACCGCCATGGCCAGCTCTTTTGCTGCCAGCCTGGAAATGGTCCGGGAAGGGCATCTGGAAATTCGCCAGACTGGCGCGTTCAACCCGATCTATCTGCGCAACAGGCTTGATAAGCAGACCGAGCCGCTGAAGGATGTGGCAAATGGCTGATAGCATTCATAACATCGAAGATGATGAACTCGAGTTGCCGGCCGGCAACTGGAACTCAGCGGTTTCGCTTTCCGATGCGCTGCGCATGGCCGAGGCCATATTGTTCGCATCGGCGGAGCCCGTAACGGAAAAGGCCCTGCGTGAGCGCCTGCCGTCCGGTGTCGACGTAGCTGCGCTACTTGGCGAATTGCAGGAGATCTATTCAAAGCGCGGCATCAATCTGCGGCAGACGGGTGGCGCATGGGCATTTCGCACGGCTGCCGATCTCGCCTTCCTGATGAACCGGGAGGCCGTGCAGCAAAAGAAGCTGTCGCGTGCAGCTCTCGAGGTCCTTGCGATCATCGCCTATCATCAGCCGGTGACACGCGCGGAGCTTGAAGATATTCGCGGTGTCGAGACTTCGAAGGGCACACTCGATGTGCTGATGGAAACGGGCTGGATCAAGTTCCGCGGGCGCCGCCGCACGCCCGGCCGTCCCATTACCTACGGGACCACTGCTTCATTCCTCGACCATTTCGGCCTGCAGGAAGTGCGCGATCTGCCGGGGATTGACGAGTTGCGCGGGGCCGGTCTGCTTTCGACGCGCATGCCGACGAATTTTGCCATCCCGATCCCGGTCAATGATCCGGATGAACTGACCGAGGATGAAGATCCACTGACGGACATCGACCTCGAGGAACTCGGTCTTTTGACGCCCCGCATCGAACATGATTGAGACAAGCTTTCTGTTATAATCGCTTGCCAACATCAAAATTCGTGACGCAGAGTTCACTTCGGACTTGCGCTGCGTTTACATGAATGTGAAAGAGCAGAAGAGACTTGTGTTTGAAAAGCACGGGGAAAAGACATAGATCAGCTCAAACTGTTGGGCGAATGTGAGGATCAAATGGGTAGTTTTTCAATCTGGCACTGGCTTATCGTGCTTGCGGTCGTGCTCCTTCTTTTCGGTCGCGGCAAGATCCCGGAACTCATGGGTGACGTTGCCAAGGGTATCAAGAATTTCAAGAGCGGCATGAGCGACGATACGTCTGACACTGCCGACAATTCGAAAACGATTGATAATCAGACCAGCCAGCCGGTGAATTCAGTCAAGGAAAAGACTACAAAGTCTTGAATCCAAGGATAATCTTGTCCTTCGCGCGGGTGTGTTGCCGCGTCGTGGCTGGAGCATGATGAATGTTTGAAGTTGGTTGGTCGGAAATCCTGGTGATCGTGATCGTCATGATCGTGGTGGTCGGACCGAAGGATTTGCCGAAGATGCTGCGTGCCTTCGGCAAGGCGACCGCAAAGTTTCGGGCAACGGCCGGCGAATTCCGCAAGCAGTTTGACGAGGCCTTGAAAGAGGCCGAGCTCGATGACGTACGTGAAATCATCAATGATGCCAAGAGCCTCGATCCTCGCAACGACATTCGCAAGGTATTCGATCCTGTGCGCACGATCGGTGAGGAGATCCGTTCCACGCTGAAGGATGCGACAGTGACTGCAAAGGATAATGTCGCCGTGCCCGATCCAGCTGCGCCAGGGGCAACACAGTTGCAACCGCAGGTGATGGAACCCTTAGCCGCTTCGGCCGCGCCTGCCGCTGAAACAGCGACAAAGAAGCCTGCAAGGTCAAGACAGAAGCCGGTTGCGGCTGCCGCTGAAACCAAAGCCAAGCCGGCAGCGCCAGCCAAGAAAGTCGCAGACGCTTCGAAGGCTGCGTCCAAGAAAGGCGCTGCCCCTGCTGCAGAAGTTGCAACGGCTGCACCGACCAAAACACCTGCCAAAAGAACAGCGAAGCCGAAGGCCAAGGCTGTCGACACGGGGACAAAGAGTTGAGCAGCGCTGACGACGAAATCGATAAAAGCTCGGCCCCCTTGATGGAGCACCTGATCGAGTTACGCCGGCGCCTGATCTGGGCACTTCTGGCGTTCTTCATCGCGTTCCTCGTATGCTTTCATTTCGGCAAGCAGTTGTTCAACCTTTTGGTCATCCCGTATCAGTGGGCAATCTTGTGGGCGGGGTTCGATCCGGCCAAGGCGCAACTCATCTATACGGCCCCACAGGAATTCTTTTTCACGCAGGTGAAGGTCGCCATGTTCGGCGGTATCGTCATCGCATTCCCGGTCATCGCATCGCAAATCTACAAGTTCGTGGCGCCCGGACTCTACCGCAACGAGAGAATGGCGTTTCTGCCATTCCTGATTGCATCGCCGATCCTTTTCCTCATGGGCGGGGCACTTGTCTATTTCTTCTTCACGCCGATGGTCATGTGGTTCTTCCTGGCCATGCAGCAGACTGGCGGAGCGGGTGAAGTCCAGATTTCGCTGTTGCCGAAGGTTTCCGAATATCTCAGCCTTATCATGACGCTGATTTTCGCATTCGGTCTGGTGTTTCAGCTCCCGGTTGTGACGACCCTCCTGGCGCGCGTCGGTCTCGTCGGTTACGAGGGGCTGAGGTCGAAGCGCAAATACGCCATCATCATTGCGTTTATCGTGGCCGCCGTTATCACGCCGCCCGATCCGATCAGCCAGATCGGTCTTGCACTCCCGACGATCCTTCTCTACGAGGTTTCGATCTGGATGGCGCGTCTGGTCGAAAAGAAGCGTGCGGCAGATGAGGCTGAAGCAAAATCAGAGTCCAGCGAAGTCTCGTCCTGACGGTCATCGTTTCGCCGGGCCTTTACGCCTAAATTTCTTTGCTCACACCAATACGGCTTTATTCCCATGCTCGATATCAAATGGATCCGAGAGAATCCGCAAGCGCTTGATGCAGCTCTGGCCAAAAGAGGCAACGAGCCGGCATCGTCCCGTTTGATCGAGCTCGACGAAAAGCGCCGTCAGCACATCGCCAAATTGCAAGAAGCGCAGGAACGCCGCAACGCCGCCTCGAAGGAGATCGGCAAGGCGATGGGTGCCAAGGATCAGGCAACCGCCGATCGTCTGAAGGCCGAAGTTGCGGAGATCAAGCTATTCCTGACGTCAGCGGAAGAAGAAGAGCGCCAGCTCGATGGAGCGCTGAGCGCTGCATTGTCGGTGCTTCCCAACATCCCGCTTGCTGACGTGCCGGTTGGCAAGGACGAGGCCAGCAATGTCGAAACGCGCCGCGTCGGACACCTCAAGAATTTTTCCTTCGAGCCGAAAGAGCATTTCGAGATCGGCGAAAAGCTCGGCTACATGGATTTCGAGCGTGCGGCAAAAATTGCTGGTAGCCGCTTTACCGTATTGAAGAGCCAATTGGCACGGCTCGAACGTGCGCTCGGGCAGTTCATGCTCGATCTGCACACGACCGAACATGGCTATACCGAGGTAAGCCCGCCGCTGCTGGTCAATGACGACGTGCTCTATGGCACAGGCCAGCTTCCGAAGTTCGCCGAAGATCTGTTCCGTACCACTGATGGCCGCTACTTGATCCCGACCGCCGAGGTGCCGCTGACCAATCTGGTGCGCGAGGAAATTCTCGACATTCGCGATCTGCCAATCCGCATGACGGCGCTGACGGCGTGCTTCCGTTCGGAAGCGGGTTCGGCCGGACGGGATACGCGCGGCATGCTGCGCCAGCACCAGTTCATGAAGGTGGAACTGGTATCGATCACCGACGCCGAGCATGCCATCGAGGAACATGAGCGGATGACATCGTGTGCCGAGGAAGTTTTGAAGCGGCTCGACCTGTCGTTCCGCACCATGACGCTGTGCACCGGCGACATGGGCTTTGGCGCGCAGAAGACATATGACCTGGAAGTCTGGCTGCCGGGACAGAAGGCGTATCGCGAGATCTCCAGCTGCTCGGTATGCGGTGATTTCCAGGCGCGCCGCATGAATGCCCGCTACCGGCCTGAAGGCGAGAAGTCGACGCGTTTCGTTCATACGCTCAACGGTTCAGGCACCGCTGTGGGGCGCGCCCTGATTGCCGTTGTCGAAAATTATCAGAATGAGGACGGCAGCGTAACAATTCCTGAAGCCCTTGTACCCTATATGGGTGGACTGAAGCGGATCGAAAAAGCAGCATAAGAGGGACTGGGGCAAATGCGCATTCTTCTGACCAACGATGATGGTATTCATGCGGAAGGTCTGAGCGTGCTTGAACGCATTGCCCGCCAGCTCTCGGATAATATCTGGGTGGTTGCGCCGGAAACGGACCAGAGTGGTCTGGCGCACTCGCTGACGCTGTCCAACCCGTTGCGTCTGCGCAAAATCGATGACCGGCACTTTGCCGTACGCGGCACGCCGACCGATTGCGTTATCATGGGCGTCAAGCATCTGATGCCAGACGCACCTGATCTGATCCTTTCCGGTGTGAATTCCGGCTCGAACATGGCCGATGACGTCACCTATTCGGGCACTGTGGCAGGCGCCATCGAGGGCACGTTGCTCGGCATCAAGTCCATTGCCTTGTCGCAGGAGTATAATCTGGATGGCGGCGCACGCGTGCTGCCATGGGAGGTCGTCGAGGAGAGGGCGCCCGCGATCCTGAAAAAGGTGCTTGATGTCGAACTGCCAAAGACCATTCTCATCAATATCAACTTCCCGAGTTGCAGCGCTGAGGAGATCGCCGGAACGCGGGTTACGGCGCAGGGCAAGCTTTCGCATGGCCTCACCATAGAAGAGCGCCATGATGGACGCGGCTTACCTTATTACTGGCTGCGCTATGGCCGCGGCAAGGATGTGCCGGCCGAAAACAGCGATGTGGCCGCACTCGCCAAGAACTTCATTTCGGTCACGCCGCTGCAGCTCGACCTGACGGCGCATGACACGCTCGCAACCCTTGCGAGTGCCATTGCATGAAGGTTGCGATGTCTGAACGTGAAGGATTTGCGGCTTTCGTACTGCGCATGCGCGCCTTGGGCCTGTCGGATCAGCGTCTGATCAGCGCCTTTGAGGCGACGCCCCGCATGGCCTTTATCAACGGCAATCTAGGCAACCTTGCCTACGGCGCCGGGACGCTGCCGATCGAATGCGGTGAGTTCATCGAAGCGCTCGATCTGCAGGCGCAGCTGATCAATTCCCTTGATCTTGAGCCTACGCACCGTGTGCTGGAAATCGGCACCGGTTCTGGCTTTACAGCGGCCGTGATGGCGCGGCTAGCGGGCCGTGTTCTGTCGCTCGAGCGTTATCGCACTCTGGTTGAACTGGCGCATCAGCGGCTTCAGGCTCTGAAAATCGAAAATACTTTCGTCAAGCATGCGGATGGCAGGCACGGCCTTGTACATGACGGTCCATTTGACCGTATCATCGTCTGGGGTGCTTTCGAAAGTATGCCGCGCCAGTTCGTCGATCTCCTGTCGTCAAACGGCGTCATGATTGCACCGATCGGCCCGCTCGATGGCAGACAGGTAATGGCGCGGCTGTCGAAAATCGGCAGCCGTTTTGAGCGCCACGATTTGATGCCCGTGCGCCTATTGCCCCTGATGGAGGGTGTCGCCTCGGCGCTCTGAGCGTTTACGAGTTTGGTGAATTTTTTACAAATTTTATTCGCTCTTTAACGGTCGAGTAACATTAACGCGATCTAATGAGTCCAATATTCTTGTATTGAGTACGGGCGGGATATGCGATGCGTTTGAGTACACTAGACAAAGCGTCACGGCGGCTGGCTCTGAATGCCGCCATTCTCTCGATAGCCGGTATCGCGGCAGGCTGCAGCTCGGGCGTGCAGCGTTTCACCAGTGCCGATTTCAGTTCCGGCTATAGCGACAATCAACGATCAGTCATGCAAGCGTCCAACAACACGCTACAACCTTATACACCTCCCGTCGATTCAACGCAGACCGCTTCTGTCAGCCGCAGCGGCGGTGTCCAGCGCAGCAGCCTGCCGCCCGTCGGGGCTGCAAGCACTTCGGCGCTGCCGCCAGTCTCCTCGCAGCCAACGCGCCCGGCACTTGCACCTGTCGCCAGCGCCGCTCCACTGCGCCAGCAGCAGGTCGCTTCAGCGCAGCCAATGCAGGCCGCACCGTTGGGGTCGGCTTCGGGTACGCTGAAAACTCCGGATGGCCGTGAAGCAAAGATGCCTGTAAAGCCCGCTCCGGTGCATTCGAACAACGTCGCCGTCATACAGACGCCGCAGGCGACCAAGCAGGTAGCTACCGCGACCACTGTTGCAAAGCCAACCGGCCAGGGCTCATATACAGTCCAGAGCGGTGACACGTTGCATGCGATCTCGCGCAAGACCGGTAGCAATGTCGAGGCGATCAAGCAGGCGAACAACATGAAGGATGGCACCGTCCGTGTTGGTCAGGCTCTCATCATTCCACCGTCCAATTCCGCGCTTGCTCAGAATGTCGCCAACACCATGAAGCCGAAGGGCGGAACGGTCGATCAGGTCAAGACAGCTTCGACACCGCCTGCAGAACAGCCGAAGGTGGTCGCAAGTGCCGCGACGCAGGCTGCTGCAGCTCCGCAAGCCGATACTTCGGCCAAGCCTTATACGCCGCCACAGGCCAGCGAGAAGGTGATCGAGAACGCGGATAAGGACAAGGATGTTGCCGCAGCACCGTCGGCTACCGGCGTTTCGGGTATGCGCTGGCCGGTTCGCGGCCGGGTTGTCGCCAACTATGGCAAGGGCAGCGACGGGATCAACATCTCTGTGCCTGAGGGTACGCCGATCAAGGCGGCTGAAAACGGCGTGGTCATCTACTCCGGCGATGGCCTGAAGGAATTCGGCAACACGGTGCTGGTGCGCCATGACAACGGCCTTGTGACCGTATATGGCAATGCCAGCAAGCTCGATGTCCAGCGCGGCCAGAAGGTCAAGCGGGGCGATCAGCTTGGCGTGTCGGGCATGACCGGCAACGCAACGACGCCGATGCTTCACTTCGAGGTTCGCAAGAACTCGACGCCGGTTGACCCGACGAAATATCTCGAATCCTGATCGATCAGCAGATTGATTGAAGCCCGCGCCGAAAGGTGCGGGCTTTTTTGCCGTCTAAAGTTTCTTGCCGAGACGTCCGGCAAGATCCTGGATGAATTGCCAGGCGACACGGCCGGACCGTGCCCCGCGTGTCGTGGACCACTCCAGCGCCTGCGCATGCAATTCCGGTTGCTTCATCGGCAGATCGAAATATGCCGCGTAGCCATCGATCATCGAGAGATAGTCGTCCTGGCTGCATTTATGGAAGCCCAACCAAAGTCCGAAGCGATCCGAAAGCGAAACTTTTTCTTCAACCGCTTCCGATGGATTAATCGCGGTCGAACGTTCGTTCTCGATCATGTCCCGCGGCAGAAGATGACGCCGGTTCGATGTGGCGTAGAAGATGACATTGTCCGGCCGGCCTTCGACGCCGCCTTCCAATGCTGCCTTCAATGATTTGTAGGATGTGTCGTCGTGATCGAAGGAGAGGTCGTCGCAAAACAGGATGAACCGGTAATCCGTGTCCTTGATGGCCGCCATCAGGGCAGGAAGGCTGTCGATATCTTCGCGGTGGATTTCCACGAGTTTGAGCGGGTGGCCGCCGGTCGGTGCAGCAGCGTTGACAGAGGCATGCACCGCCTTGACCAGCGATGATTTGCCCATGCCGCGCGCGCCCCACAGCAGCACATTGTTTGCCTGCAAACCGTCGGCAAAGCGTTTCGTATTGTCAAATAGGATATCACGGACATTGTCGACACCGCGGATCAATGAAATGTCCACGCGGTTGACCTTGCTGACCGGGTCAAAGGTGAGCTTGTCGGGATTCCACACGAAGCAATCCGCCACATCGAGATCGACCGGTTGAGCTTTTGGCGGTGCCATGCGCTCCAGCACCGCAATCAGCCGGTCAAGTTTATCTGTCAACAATTCATCGGACATACTCATCGAGCCTTCATTTTCATGCATATATGCGACTAGAGCAAGTTTTGTCTATTGAGAGCCGTTCTGTTTCGCGGATGGCGAGACAATCCATGCGGAAGGTGGCGAGGCCGATGTTTATCCATCGGACGACGCCGCCTGACAAAGTGGGTGTCCGCCAGCCGGAAACCCGAAGGGCCGGGTGAATTTGCTCCAAATCCATAGGGCTTCGGCTTCGTCCGATGGAAAGGCATCGACCTCGCCAAATCCCTCGACTTTGAACCAAATTCTCTCCGGCAGAACGGTTCTGAATAGACAAAATTTGCTCTATCATGTTGAAGATAATTCGAAAAGCAGGACACACAGTTTTGTACGGTTGCTTTTGACGCCCCAAACATTGTATTGCGCTGGCTCAAGTTCTTTCAAATCTGGTTTTCTCTGGAGGTTGTCTCAATGTTCGTAACTCCCGCATATGCACAGGCAACGGGTGTCGGCGGCGCGCCGGAAATGCTGATGAGCATCCTGCCGTTCATTCTGATCTTCGTGATCATGTACTTCTTGATCATTCGCCCACAGCGTACCGCTGCCAAGAAGCGCGAGGAGCAGCTGAAGAATATCCGCCGCGGTGACACGATCATTACCGGTGGCGGTTTCATCGCCAAGGTTACCAAGGTCTATGAAGATACCGGCGAGCTGGATGTCGAAATCGGCGACGGCGTCAAGGCCCGCGTCCTGCGGGGAATGGTGGCCGACGTCCGGGTCAAAGGCGAGCCGGTTGCCGACAACAAGAAATAAGGCATAGTGAGGGGGCGGCCAATGAGCCGCCCTTCTGATTCTAGTTCCAAGGTTGCGACTGCATGCTCTATTTTAGCCGCTGGAAGACTGTACTCATCTGGGCTGTTGTTCTAGCAGGCGTTGTTCTGGCGCTGCCAAATCTCTTCACACAGGATCAATTGGTGACCTTGCCGGACTGGCTGCCGAAGAAGCAGCTGGCGCTGGGTCTCGACCTTGAAGGTGGTTCGCGGCTACGCCTGCAGGTCGACAAGGACCATCTGCCCGACACCGACGCAACGATCGCAATCCTGAACCGCCGTCTCAGTGAGCTCGGCTACACCAATCCAAACGTCGAAGGCCAGCGGAATGGCCGTGTACTCGTCGAAGTCCCCGGGCTCTACGACTCGCAACTGCTCAAGGACATCCTGAGCCTCACCGGCGAACTGCATTTCCAGATGGTCGACGATTCCGTACCGGTTCAGCAGGCGATCGACGGCACGCCGCCGGAAGGAGATGAGGTGGTGTATTCGTTCGACGATCCGCCCGTTGCCTATCTGGTCAAGAAAGAACCGCTTGTCTCAAACAAGAATTTCGTCGATGCGCAGGCCGGGATAGATACGTCCACCCAAGAGCCTGTGATCACCTTCAGACTGGACAGCATTGGCGCTGACCGGTTCTCGAAGGCGACCAAGGCGAATGTCGGCAAATCCTTCGCTATCGTTCTCGACAATCAGGTGCTTTCAGCTCCGGTCATCAGTGAGGAAATACCCGGGAATACAGGTCAGATTTCCGGCAATTTCGACCTTTCGGGCGCAAGTAACCTGGCGCTTGTGATGCGGGCAGGCGCGCTGCCGGCGAGTGTCACCGTGCTCGAAGAGAGAACGATCGGCACTGATCTCGGAGCGGCTGCGGTAGCCTCTGGCAAGATTGCTGCTCTTATTGGCGCAGTTCTCGTCATCGTTTTCATGCTTTTGACCTATGGCCTTCTCGGGGTCATCGCCAACATTGCCCTTGTCGTCAATGTGATCCTGATACTGGCAGTGCTGACGCTCTTCGGTGCGCCGCTGACGCTCGCGGGTGTTGCCGGTATCGTGCTTACCATCGGCATGGCCGTCGATTCCAACGTGCTCATCTATGAACGCATTCGCGAGGACAGGCGCGCTGGCTTTTCCGTTATTCAGGCTATCGATTCGGGATTTTCGCGGGCGCTTGCAACAATCGTCGACGCCAATGTCACCACACTGATCGCGGCACTCGTGCTTTTCATTCTCGGCTCGGGGCCGGTGCACGGTTTCGCGCTGACGGTGACGATCGGTATCGTCACGACACTATTCACGACCTTCACGCTGACACGCTGGCTGGTATCCGTGTGGGTTCAATGGGCGCGTCCGAAGGAAGTTCCCGGCGCACTCCTGAAGCTCGTTCCAAATGATACGAAAATCCCGTTCATGAAGCTGCGTTTTCTGACGCTCGGCTTTTCGGCGCTGTCGAGCATTGCGGCGATCGTGCTTTTCGCCATTGTCGGCATGAATTTCGGTATCGATTTCAAGGGCGGCACGATGGTCGAGATTCAATCGCACGAGGGTGCGATCGATCTCGACGATGTCTATAGCCGACTGGAAGATTTGAACATTGGCGACATCAAGATCGAACCATTCAAATCGGATGATCGCGCCCTGATTACTGTGGGCAGCCAGGGTGAGGGCGAGGATGCCGAGCAGACCGTCGGTGTCAAAATCCGGGGTGAATTGCAGGACGACTTCGATTTCCGCCGCATTGACGTCATCGGGCCATCCGTATCGAGTGAACTGTCACACGCCGGAATGCTCGCTGTCGGACTCTCCTTGGCGGTGATCTTTGTCTATGTGTGGTTGCGCTTTGAATGGCATTTCGCACTTGGCGCCATTCTCGCAACAATCCACGACGTACTGCTACTGCTTGGTATGTTCATCGTCTTCCAGATGGAGTTCAACCTCTGGAGTATCGCCGCTTTGCTCGCGATAGTCGGCTACTCACTCAACGATACGGTCGTCATCTACGACCGCGTGCGCGAAAATTTGCGACGATACGGCAACAGCATGTCGCTGTCGGCGCTTCTCGATGCATCGATCAACCAGACCCTGTCGCGCACGATTCTGACATCGCTTGCAACGTTTCTGGCGTTGATCGTTCTCTATCTCTATGGTGGAGATGACGTGAAATCATTCTCGCTGGTCCTCGGAGTCGGCATCATCGTCGCAACCTACTCGTCGATCTTCGTTGCCGGCCCCTTGCTGATGCTGTTTGGCCTCAGGGGCAGGGATGTCGCGGAAAACGGACCGTCGGCGGTGTCCGGCCAGAATGGAGCGTAATTTAATTGGTCAAAGGCATTGAAATTCGGGATGCGCACTTTCCTGGGCGTGCACCCATCGATGCCTATGGCAATGGCGGCTTTCGCTTCGCGGATATGTCGCATCGCGGCTCCATACTCTGTCTCCCATCCGGCATTCATGGCTGGCAGCCGAAAACCCTGCCACTCCTGACGATCGCCGATTTCTCGCTTGTGCTTGAACAAGCTGACGATATCGAAATTTTGCTGGTGGGGATGGGGACCGACTTGCGGCGGCTGCCGCAGGAACTGCGCGACGAATTGCGCAAGCACCGTATATCGTCCGATCCGATGAGCACGGGTGCAGCAGTGCGGACTTACAATGTGCTGTTGGCGGAGGATCGCGCAGTGGCCGCTGCGTTGATTGCAGTGGAATAACCCAGCGCATCTCTATATCTCAGCATTATGAACGCCAATGAAACTCACTGCCTGCAATTGTTGCGAGCTGCCGATCCGGATCGCTACCTTTCCGTGCTCTATGCACCGGAAGACAAGCGTGGGGGATTGGCAGCGCTCTTTGCCTTCAACACTGAAATTGCCCGCATTCGTGATCTGATTCATGACCCGTTGCCGGGTGAAATCCGGCTGCAATGGTGGCGCGATCTCATCAATGGAACGGAGCCTGGTGAAGCGTCGGGGAATCCCGTCGCCGCGGCGCTTTTGGGTACGATCAAAACATATGATCTGCCGCGTACTGCCTTCGACAATTATTGTGAGGCGCGGATATTCGACCTCTACAATGACCCGATGCCAAGCCGCAACGATCTGGAAGGATATTGCGGCGAGACGGCTTCGGCGCTGATCCAACTCGCCTCCCTGATCCTGGATGCCGCCAAGGCGCCTCAACACGCCAACGTGGCTGGCCATGCCGGCGTCGCGCAGGCGATCACAGGTCTGCTGCGCCTCTTGCCACTGCATCGCCGCCGCGGTCAGATTTACATTCCCGCCGATATTCTGGTGGCCGTTGGCTGCAGTGGGACGGTGTTGCTGGATGGCTCCGATCAATCAGCGGTCACACGTGCGATCGACGCGATGATCGCGCTTGCCGGGGATCATTTCGCAAAATTCGAAAACGCTGCGAAGACGTTGCCGGCGACACTTCGCCCGGCCTATCTGCCAGCCTCGATTACCCCGACCTATCTGAGGAAGCTGAAAGCCAGCGGCATGAATGCTGCCACGGAAATTGCCGACATCTCGCCGCTCCGCCGCCAATGGGCGATGTTCAGGGCGTCTACTCGTTAGGACCTATTCCGCGGCTTCTGCAATTGCCGGTAGGCCGAGCCATGTACGGCAGTCAGCCAGCGCACGCGCGCTCATGGCGCGTTTCTTGGCATTCGACTTCTCCTTGCCGCGCAGACGCTTGCCTTCAATCTTCGGCGCCTCCATTGGCGGAAACAGCCCGTAATTGACATTCATCGGCTGGAATGAGCGCTTGCCCTGTTCTTCATCGGTCACGAGATGCCCGCCAGTGATATGGCCGAGGAGCGCGCCGAAAGCTGTCGTCAAAGGCGGAGGCGTGTAGGCTTGGCCAAGCCTTTCAGCCGCGGTAAACCGGCCCGCCAGCAGACCGATGGCGGCGGATTCGACATAGCCCTCGCACCCGGTGATCTGGCCGGCAAAACGCAAGCCCGGCCGCGTTTTAAGCTGCAGGGTCGGATCGAGCAGAAGTGGCGAATTCAGATATGTGTTGCGGTGCAGCCCGCCAAGCCGTGCGAACTCGGCGTTCTCCAGCCCCGGGATCATTCTGAAGATGTCGGTCTGGGCGCCATATTTCAACTTGGTCTGGAATCCGACCATGTTGTAGAGCGTCCCGAGGGCATTGTCCTGGCGTAGCTGAACGACTGCATAGGCTTTGACAGTGGGATTGTGCGCATTGGTCAGGCCCATCGGTTTCATCGGGCCATGGCGCAAGGTTTCCGGTCCGCGCTCGGCCATGACCTCAATCGGCAGGCAGCCGTCGAAATAAGGCGTGCCTTCCCATTCCTTGAACTCGGTCTTGTCGCCTGTGACAAGCGCTTGAATGAACGCCTCGTACTGCTCCTTGGTCATCGGGCAGTTGATGTAGTCCTTGCCATTGCCGCCCGGTCCAACCTTGTCATAGCGAGACTGGAACCAACAGGTATCCATATCGATGGAATCGAAATGCACGATTGGCGCAATAGCGTCGAAAAAGGCGAGGGCGTCGGCGCCGGTTTCGTTGCCGATGGCTTCGGCAAGCGATGGCGCTGTCAGCGGGCCGGTAGCGATGATAATCTTGTCCCAGTCAGCCGGCGGTAGACCGGTGATTTCCTCACGCTGGATGGTGATCAGGGGATGCGCTTCAATGCGCGCGGTGACGGCCTCAGCAAAGCCATCGCGATCGACAGCCAGCGCACTGCCGGCCGGCACCTGGTTCGCATCGGCACAAGCCATTATCAGCGAATTGGCGAGGCGCATCTCCGCATGCAGGACACCGACCGCATTGGTTTCGGCGTCATCGGAGCGGAACGAATTGGAACAGACGAGTTCTGCCAGATCCTGTGTCTTGTGTGCATCCGTGCCGCGAACTGGGCGCATCTCGTGCAGGATCACGGGAATACCCGCCTCGGCAAGCTGCCATGATGCTTCGGAACCGGCGAGACCGCCGCCAACGATATGAACTGGTTTGTGTGACATGCGCTTCCAATAGACGTTTTGGTGCCGCGCTTCAATGCAAAAGCCGCCGCAACTTAACTGAGCGGCGGCTTTGATAATCGGGATGGATCAGGCGCTGGCTTGGTCGAGTTCCGCCACGTCGTTGCTGTCGAGCTTCAGTGCTGCGGCACGGATGAGGCTTTCCAGCTGTTCGAGGGAGGTGGCGCTGGCAATCGGTGCCGTGACACCCTTGCGCTGGATGATCCACGCAATCGCGACTTCGGCTGGCTTGGCGTTGTGCTTGGCCGATACCTTGTCCAGTGCTGTGAGAATGCGAGTACCACGCGGGTTGAGATACTGCTTGATGCCGTCGCCGCGCTGGCTTTTACCCAAGTCGGTTTCGCTGCGATATTTGCCCGAAAGAAAGCCTCTGGCGAGCCCGAAATACGTGATGACGCCAATGTTTTCGGAGATGCAGAGATCGCGCAACTTGCCTTCGAACTCGCTACGATCGTAGAGGTTGTAGCCGGGCTGCAGCACATTGTAACGCGGCAGGTCTTTGGTTTCCGAGACATCGATCGCTGCCCGAAGCTGGTCCGCATCGAGATTGGAGGCGCCGATCGATTTGATCTTTCCCTCTCTCAGCAACTTCTGGTAGGCGCCGAGTGTTTCCTCGTAAGGTGTATCGGGATCAGGCCAGTGCGACAGGTAAAGATCGATTGCATCGATCTGCAGACGCTTCAGCGATGCCTCGACTGCCTTGGCGATGTAAGCGGCAGACAGATCTTTCTTGCCTTGACCCATGTCGGAGCCGACTTTGGTAATGATAACGACCTTGTCGCGCGCATTACGTGCTTTGACCCATTCCCCGATGATCGTTTCGGATTCGCCGCCTTCATGTCCGGGCACCCAGCGAGAATAGCCATCCGCCGTGTCGATCGCATTGAAACCGGCATCGACAAAGCGGTCAAGCAGATCGAAGGAGGTCTTTTTGTCGGCAGTCCAGCCGAAAACGTTACCTCCCAAAACCAATGGCGCAATGGACAGGCCTTTGCGGCCAAGACGACGTTTTTCCATATTTTTTACTCCGGGAGATTAAAGCTGGTTATGCAAACTGTAGGCCCGTTTGGAGCATGTTTCCAGCGTTGTGGAAATCACGAGGCCTTACGGGTCTTTGACTCGTTCAACGCTATTGCGGCGCGGATGAGCGCCTTGAATGCGTCCTCATCGATTTCTTCCGCCTCGTGCAAGTCGATAGCGCGCCTGGTGTTGCCTTCAAGGCTGGAGTTGAACAGCCTCGAAGCATCTTCGAGCGAAGCGCCCTTGGCGAAAGTTAGCTTCACCACGCTCTTATAGGTCTCACCGGTGCAGATTATTCCATCGTGAGACCAGACCGGAACGCCTCGCCACTTCCATTCCTCGACCACGTCAGGGTCGGTCTGTTTGATGAGCGCGCGGACATGGGAGAGTGTCTTGCCCCGCCAATCGCTCAGCTCCTTGATTCTCGCATCTATCAGCTGGGAGGGGGAGTGCCCTCCTTCTCCGTCCTTCAGGTCGCTCTTCTTCATCGGTATCGCCTCCCTCGTGTGGTTGTCATGCAATCAGGTCGTTTTGCTCACATTTTTTCGCCGGGTAGTTGGCTGGCCTGCTTCACCCAGTCGACGAACTGCTCTTCGTCGAGCTGGCCCTCATAAATGTTGAGATACCGCACTTCTTTGTGCTTGGATTCGCCGGGCGGGACGGGAGTGAGCGACGTACCACGAAAGAAAGTCACCTGGACGTACTTCGTGTAGCAATGCAGACAAAGGAACCAGGTCTTTTCCTCCAACCCGTAGAAGGGCGAGTTCCATTTGACTGCCTTGTGCACGCTGTGCACGCTGGGCACGCTGTGCACGCTGCGCACGATGAGCGCGTCGAGACGGCGTCCGACATCGCTTTTCCAGCCCGGCATGGCAGCGATGTAGGCCTGCACCGGGGCGTCGCCGTAGCCTTTTGCGATCTGAGGATTACCGCCTGAGAGGAGGACCGGCTGCGTCGTTGGCGTGGGGTTCTTGCTCTTGGCAAGCAAGGAAGAGTTTTCGCTCTCTCTCGTTTTCATGTTGCTTCCTCCGCTTTTAGTACGGCAACCATAAACAGCGAATCCTGTAGGTTTCAAGAATAAGTCCCGTTACAGTCGTCCCATGCGTACCATGACCCCGTGTTTAACCCTGTTTCTGTTCGCTGCGTTGTACGGGCATGCCGAGGCGCAAAGTTTCCGCGTCTGCAACGGTTATGGCTGTACCTTTCAAACGCCGGTGACATTGACACCGGCAGATCGCTCGCGGATTGCTTCCATCATGGCGGGAGGACGCGTTTCGCCTGCGGCCGAACGCGCTGCTGTTCGCCGTGCGGTGCAAATATTTGAGCAGCGCAGCGTCGCTGTTATCGGGGTCGTCGATCGGCCAAAGATGGATTTTGGCAAGGGTCGCGAGAGAGGCCAGATGGATTGTGTCGATGAGTCGACCAATACGGACCATTTTCTCCGCTACCTGCAAGGCGCCGGACTATTGCACCATCATCGCGTTGCAAGGAGAGATTCGCGCGGGAGTTTCGTCGACGGCCGCTACCCACATTTTACCGCCGTTCTCAAAGATGATTCTGGAACGTCGTGGGCCGTCGACTCCTGGTATGAACCGGGAGGCGGACCGCCTGACGTGATGCTTTTGTCGGAATGGCACCGCCGAGGATATGGCGGGCAGAGATAGACAGTAGAGAGTTTCAGAAACAACAACACCCACCGCGGGAGGAGGTGCGGTGGGTGTCGTTTTGTAAAGACCGGCCGGGAGGAGGAGTGCCGGTCTTCGATCGCGGGAACTTTGGGAGGAGGATAAAGCCCGGCGATATTCTTGTATTCGATTAGCGTACTGCAGACTTCTTGGCGACGAACGGGATGTCCGAACGGGCAATGCCCAGATCGCTGAGTTCGCGGGTCGACAGACGGTTCAGCTCGGAAACCGTGTCACGATAACGGCGCCAGTTGCTGTAAGAGCGGATAAGGTTCATTTCATTTCACCACTTCGGTTTTTTGTTTGATTGATCACTCTTGATCGTTGAGTGGAAGATAGTGGATGACGTCCCGAAGTTGCAGAGCCAAGTTTGCAGGTCAGCTATGCAATTGCTGCATTGCAACATTAATTCGCGTTAATTGTTGCGGCGCACCAGAGGCGGTTTTGAGTTGAATTTGTGCACCGCCGTGCAATTGCGTTTTCGTAGTCAGTCGCGTTACCTTCACCTGAGTAGACTCAAGGGAGCATCCGTGGCACTCACCATTGGATTGAGGAAACATATCGCGCGCTGGCAGCGGGACGGGGTGATCGATGAGATCGTCGCCGAACGGCTTCGCAAAGACCTAGACGATCATCGCTCCGGCTTTGGCCTTGGAGGTATCCTCGCGGTGCTCGGTGCGGTTCTTCTCGGTGCGGCGATCATCTCGCTCGTCGCGGCGAATTGGGAGGCGATGCCCCGGCTGTTTCGCGTTGGCCTGATCATATCGGTGCTCTGGCTCGGTTATGTTGGCGGCGCGTGGCGGGAAAGTCTCGGCGACCGGCGCTTCGGTCAGGCGCTTTACCTGATCGCCGCGATCACGTTTGGTGCCGGAATTGCGCTGATTGGCCAAATGTACCACCTGTCGGGCGATGTATCGGATGCCGTGCTCCTCTGGGTCGCCGGCACGATGGTTGCGGCATTGTTCCTGCGCTCGCCCGTGCTTGTCTCGGCGGGCGTCGCCATTACAGGCCTTTATCTGTTCTCTTCGCTCGATCGGTCCACGGGCGAGCCTTTCAACTATGTCTGGCTGGTGCCCGTCCTGCTTTTCATCAGTGCAGGGCTGATCTGGTACACGAAGGGCAGGGCCGCACAGCATCTCATCGCCCTGTTGCTCATCACCTACGTGCTTGTCGTCCGAATCGACCTCAACGAGGTCATGGTCTTGTGGGTGGCGGGGCTGATCGGTGCCATATGCTTCATGATGGACGCCGTGCGCCCCGGTCTCCTGGACCGGATGACCGGCTGGACAGAGCCCCTGGGCGCGTATGGCTTCTTCATGGTGCTCGTGGCGCTGTTGTTCTTCCAATTCGATATCGCCAGCAATGAATTTGCCGACGAAGCGATTCCCGGTCAGGTCCTGATAGGATTTGCGATCCTCGGCTGCTCGATCGCGGGTCTTGTGCTTTCGGGCCACCGTAATCTTGCGGTGCGGTGGATTGCCTATACGGTCTTCTCGCTGGAAGTTCTCTATCTGGCTTTCGAGACTATCGGCACGATGATCGGGACCGCGAGCTTCTTCCTGAGCGCCGGTGTGCTGGTTCTGCTTCTCGCCGCCTTTGTCATCCGCATGGAGCGGCGTCTTCAGAAAAGGAATCCGAAAAGGCAGACAACGGCATGACAATAAAGATCAATCGCCTCCTCTGGCTAGGTGCCGCAGTGGCGCTTATGCAGTCCGGTGTGCTCTACGCCATGGTCCAGCAGCACGTTTCGATTCTGCGCGATGGCACCGACATCACATTGCAAAGCGAACCCGTCGATCCGCACGATTTTTTGCGCGGCGACTATGTCACGCTTCGCTATGCCATCTCCAATATCGAGGCGGGCAAGATCAGCGGAACGATTCCCGCAACCGATGGACCTGCCGATGTCTATGTAACTGTGAAAGAGGGCGACGGCGGCGTGTGGACGTTCGCTGGCGCCTCATGGCAGGAGCGCAAGGACGTGCCATCTGGCGAAGTGCAGCTGCGTGGCCGCACGTCCAGCTTTGCCAATGCGGCGGCCTATAGCCCTCTCCGCGTCACCTATGGCATCGAGCGCTACTATGTGCCGGAAGGCCAGGGACGGGCGATCGAAGCTCAACAACAGGAACGAAAGATCGAGGCGGTGGTTGCCGTCTCAAGCGCGGGCGATGCGCAGATCCGCGCGTTGAAAGACAATGGCAACATACTCTACGAAGAGCCCATTTATTAGGTTCGAGAACCGAACGTTAAATGTGAAGTTTCGTTCAGAGGGCAGTGCCAATATCTGCTCGAAATTATGCGCTGACATGGTGCGGAGCATGAGCACTGCTCACTCGCGGCAGCTAAGGACTTTGCTTCGAGGAACTGACTAACGGCGATGGTCTCTAGGCCGTGCTTGAATCTTCTCGGAAATCTAGGCGGAGCGAACTCGAAAACTATGGTGCGGATAGAGGGACTCGAACCCCCACGGTCTCCCGCCAGAACCTAAATCTGGTGCGTCTACCAATTTCGCCATATCCGCAGATGAAGCATGAGCCTCAAGCGCCGGTCCCTATATCACCCTCTTTCCAAGGGTCAAAGGAAAAAGCCTGACTTCCGGCAGAATTTATCGAATGTGCACGCGGTCGGGCCAGCATGGAACGGGGGTGGGTGAAGTGATCGTTTCATCTCTGCAAGAACCAACTTGTGAGCCGCAGCAAAGCGTTCTAGCGTCAAAGGCAGATGACATTTTTTGAGCTGATCACCGATCCGATCATTCAGGCAGGGACCCTAGCGGCAGTCGGGGCTTTCGTCTCGCGGGTGGCGCTGCGCAACAATCCGCGATTGCACCTTACTTTTCAGGTAACGTTCTTTATCGTCCTGACCACCCTGCTGCTTTATCACGGCATTGTTCCCTACGAGGCGGGACCAGCTACAGCCTCGGCTGTCCAGAAAGTTTTCATCGGGATTGCAAAGGTGATCTGGTGGATCAACGCCGCCTGGGCCCTTGTCGGTTTTGCGCGCGTGTTCCTGATCTTTGAAAGGCGTCCGCGGGAGGGGAGGCTTATCCAGGACCTGGTCGTCGGCATTATCTATCTTGGAGCGGTCCTCTCAGTCGTTGCCAACGTCTTCAGCCTGCCGGTGGGCACACTGATCGCGACATCCGGTGTGCTTGCCATTATTCTTGGCCTGGCACTGCAAAGCACCCTGAGCGACGTCTTTTCCGGCATCGCCCTCAATCTCGGCAGGCCCTATGTCATTGGAGATCTGATCGTTCTCGGCGACGGCACCGAGGGCAGGGTAGTTGAAACCAATTGGCGGGCAACGCACCTGCTGAACGCTAAAAACGACCTCGTCGTTGTCCCCAATAGCGACTTGGCCAAGGCAAGGCTTATCAACGTAAGCAACCCCGATCGCAGCCACGGGGTCAGCCTTACCGTGCGCTTCGCGGCAACGACGGCGCCGGGGGCCATCGTGGATATTATGCGCGCTGTCCTTTTGAGTTCAACGACGATATTGAATGTGCCGGAACCGAGCATCCAGATAAAATCGCTGGACGGCTCAGCCGTCGAGCTGGAGCTGTCGTTCCGGGTTGCGGATATCGCTCTGGCGGGGACTGCCCAGAACGAAATATTCGATCTGATCTATCGCCACAGCCTGGCGGCTGGCATGCCCTTGGCAACGTCCATCGTTCAACCAGCATCTGGCGCAAAGACGGAACCTGCCACGAGCAGCCGCTCCAGCCAAATGCGACTCCTCGACGCCCTTCCGCTTTTCAAAACGCTCACCGACGACGAAAAGGAAGTTCTTGCCAAATCCATGTCGCGTCGAACCTTCCGTAAATCGGATGTGATTGCTGAGCAGGGCAGTGAGATGAAGTCGCTGGTGATCGTTCGAAGCGGAGTTCTGGCCGTCACACGCGAAGAAGGCCACAGGCAGCTTCAACTCGCCAAACTGGCGCCGGGCGATTATTTCGGCGAGGCCAGCCTTCTGGCTGGCGCGGGGGAGCCGGGCACGGTGCGTGCGCTCGCCTCTACAGTTGTTTATGAAATCGAGAAATCGACCTTGGCGCCGCTGCTCCATGACAGGCCAAGTCTCGTCGATGAACTCAGCCTCATTTTGTGCAGACGAGCAGAGGCAGAAAAGCATTTGTTCGAGAACAGTACTGAGATTGCCGGCATCCATGCCATGCCCGGACTGGTTAAAAAGATCAGGCATTTATTTGAGATCTCGCATGTCGAGAGAACCGAGTAGTGCTACAATCCAAATTCGCAAAAAATTGCCTTTTATCGGCATTTTCAAACTAACGTTTATCGACGGTGATCGGTTTTGAACGAAACCGGCATCAGGATGAAGTGCAACCAAACTGACGTGGGCGCTCGAGTAACCAGATCGCGGAAGGGGATGTGACGTGGTGGATTCTGATCGGATTGACAACCTGATCGCAGCGGTGCCCCGCGCATTGGCACTTCGCGCCGGGCTGGACCTTGGCATCTTCACTTGGCTCGGTCGCAGCGCTATGACTGCTGACACGCTTGGGGCCGCACTCAAAATCGAGCCCGACCGTCTATCGCGGCTCCTCTACGCGCTCGCCAGCATCGGCCTCCTCGAAGTCAAGGACGGTCAATTTCGCAACGGAGCCGAAGCCTTGGCCTTCCTCGACGCGTCCAAGCCGACCTATCGTGGCGGCGATCATGCGCTCCTGCGCGAGCTCTGGGGAGCCGACCTGCTGACCGCAGAGTCGCTGCGACAGAACCGGCCGGCTGCGCTGCACGACTTTTCCGAAGCGGGGCCTGAGGCCGCGGTGGCCTTCAGCCGCATGCTCGCACCGGGCGGGGTGATTTTCGGCCGACATCTTGCCCAAGTGATGGACCTCTCGGGGATCGGTTCGGTGATTGACATCGGCGGGGGCGCCGGGACCATTCTCGTCGGACTTCGCGAGGGGCGGCCGCAGATTGCGGCGACGCTGATGGAACTCCCAACGGTCGCGGCCGTCGCGCCAGCTATCCTGTCAGAATACGGTGCCGACGACGTGGTTGTCGAAGAGGGAGACATAACTGTCGCACCATCGATCGGTCGGCACGATCTGGCGATCCTGAAGGCTGTAGTCCAGGTCTTGCCGCCGGACCAAGCGCGTAGTTCGATCCTGAACGCCGCGCGTTGCCTCACACCAGGGGGCGAGATCGCAATTGCGGGGTGGGGCGTCGTCGATGATGACCGCCTCGGCCCGCCTGAGGGTGTCTTTTTGAATCTCACATTCTTGAACCTCTATCGCCACGGCGAATCGTACACCGAAGGTCAGTATCGCGCGTGGATGACCGAGGCTGGATTCCGGGATATCTCCAGGTCGCGCCTGACGGACGGCTGTACGTTGTTTCGCGCGCGCCTCACGGGCTGATCGTGGCTGGCAGCCGTGTGTAAGATTTGGGTATTCGTAAGCAGCACTGTACGGCGCTATTCGAACAGCTCACGATTGTCAGATTCGATCTGTGGTAGATCATTCAGAATGCCGTTCAGATGCGCTCTCATGGCATCGGCTGCAGCATCGGCGTTTCGGGCGTCGATGGCGGTGACGATCTTCTCGTGCTGCTCGATAAGGTTGTTCATAGAGGCCGGGTTGCGAAGCTGCAGATTGCAAACCCGATCCATATGCGCCTTGATGTCTGAAATCGCGTTCCAAGCGAGACCGCAGCCGGCGCCTTCTGCAATCGCGATATGAAACTGTTCGTCCTCCCGGCGAAAGGCATTGTGATCCTGGTCGGTCATTGCCACTCGCTGGCGCTCGAGGATGCTGTCGATCTTTCGCCGCGTCCACGTATCGAAGCTTTCGCTGGCGCGCCGGACAACAGCAACCTCGATCGCCTCGCGCACGAAGCGGGCCTCCATCATCTGGCGCGCCGAGATGCGGACCACGACGGTTCCGCGATTGGGGCGGATTTCGACGAGCTTGGATTTTCCAAGGGCGATCAGCGCCTCGCGGACCGGCTGGCGGGAAACGCCGAGACGAGACGCGATCTCCTGCTCGGACAGGCGTGAACCGGGCGCGAGATCGAGACGGATGATTGCCTCGCGCAAATCCCGTTCGACCTGCGCGGCGGTCGTTTCCCCCGTCTCGATCTTCATCGGCTCGATCTTCAATGTCTCAAGGTTCATGCTTTTCGCTACCGTCATCTCGTTGACATTTGTTTTTAACCACCATACAGTACCATACAACATAGCGGCAGCACAAGCACGGCGCTCGACATGCCGAGCCAGGATGGAGGAGCCGGGGCGATAAATCCCGGTTGGTTGATGACGATACAATCTAATTTCATAAGCCCCAACTCTAGTGATCCGCGTTTGCAGAGTAAATCCCGCTACCGGATGCTTGTCGATGGCAAGTCTGTAGATGCAACCTCGGGCAAGATCATAGATCGGGTAAGCCCGGGCCATGCCGGCATCGTGGTCGGTACTTGGCCGGACGCGTCTGCCGACGATGTTCGCGCAGCGATCGCGGCCGCCCGCCGCGCCTTTGACATGGGGCCATGGCCGCGCATGTCGGGCGCCGAACGGTCGCGCCTGATGTTCAAGACGGCAGAGCTCATTCTTGCCCATGTGGAAGAGATCGCCCTGATCGAAAGCCTCGAGGTTGGCAAGCCGATCGCCCAGGCACGCGGCGAAATCGCCTTCTGCGCCGATCTCTGGTCGTATGCGGCGGGTCAGGCACGGGCTCTGGAAGGCCAAACCCACAATAATATCGGTGACAACCGTCTCGGGCTTGTGCTGAGAGAGCCTGTTGGTGTGGTCGGCATCATCACGCCTTGGAACTTCCCCTTCATCATCGCCTCCGAGCGGGTGCCATGGGCGATTGGTGGTGGCTGCACGGTGGTGCTGAAGCCGTCCGAATTCACCTCCGGCACCTCTATCCGCATGGCGGAACTGGCCCGCGAAGCCGGTATTCCGGATGGCGTCTTCAACGTCGTTACTGGCTACGGCGATCCGGCCGGCCAAATCCTGGCGGAAGATCCCGGTACAGACATGGTCGCCTTCACGGGGTCTGTGAGGGTCGGCACGAAGCTTGGCGAGATCGCCGCGCGCAGCGTCAAGCGCGTAGGCCTGGAACTGGGCGGCAAGGGCCCTCAAATCGTTTTTGCCGATGCCGACCTGGAGGCAGCGGCCGACGGCATTGCTTATGGCGTCTACCACAATGCCGGGCAATGCTGTATTTCCGGAAGCCGCCTTCTGGTGCAGGAGGACATCCGCGATGCGCTCCTCGACCGTCTCCTCGATATTTCCCGCAAGGTCTCTTTCGGTGATCCTTTGAACGAGCGAACGAAAATCGGCGCCATGATCTCGGAAGCACATGCCGCCAAAGTGCACTCCTATGTCGAAGCAGGACAGGCCGAGGGCGCTGAGCTGTTGCTCGGCGGTGCACGGGTCGGAGAGGGCGCTGGAATCTACTATGCCCCCACGGTTTTTTCCGGTGTCACCGCCGACATGTCGATTGCCCGCGAAGAAATCTTCGGACCGGTTCTGTCGACGCTGACGTTCAGGACGGCGGATGAGGCGGTCGCCTTGGCGAATGCATCGGAGTTCGGCCTGTCGGCCGGCGTCTGGTCCACAAATCTGGAGAATGCGCTCCAGAGCATCCGGCGCATTCGGGCCGGGCGTTGCTGGATCAACAGCGTCATCGACGGCGCGCCCGAGCTGCCCATCGGCGGCTACAAGAAGAGTGGTCTTGGGCGCGAGCTAGGCCGCTACGGTTTTGATGAGTATTCGCAGTTCAAGGGCATTCACGTGACCTTGGGCCGGCCGGATCCTTGGTTCGGGTGAGGTAGCTCGCCGGAAATTGAGGTAGAGGAGGAAAATCTCGGCTGGCGCGATCTTTGGTCGGAGCCCGCCAGCCGAGACATGGGGTCTTTCGACCCCGATTGCACATCCAAAGGGAGGATACGCAAATGAAATTGACCAGACTGAAAACCGCAATGCTTGCGGCGTGCGCAACTATGGCTTTCACATCCGCCGCCCTTGCGGCCGACGTCAAGGCAACGATGATTATCTACCTTGATCCGAGTGTCCAGTTCTTTAACCCCGTCGTCAAAGGCGCACAAGATGCCGCGGCTCAGTTCGGCGTCGATCTCGACGTGCAATATGCCAACAACGATCCAGTCCGTCAGAACGACCTGATCGAGAGCGCTACGGTCAGCGGCGTCGACGGCATAGCCGTCGCAATCTCCAGTTCGGATGCTTTCGATGCCAGCATTTGCGCCGCCGTCAAGGCGGGCATCATCGTCATCGGTTTCAACAATGACGACTTGGAGGGCGCCAAGGGCAATTGCCGCCAGGCTTATGTCGGCATGAACGAGTTTGCCTCCGGCGTCGAGCTTGGCAATCGCATGATCGAGCAGTTCGGCCTGAAGGAAGGCGACGTCGTCTTCAATCCGCGCGAGATTCCCGAAGCCAGCTTCGCGGTTGCGCGTGGTGGTGGCATTGAGAAGGCGATGAAGGAAAAGGGCATTAAGGTGGAGACTGTTCGTTCCGGGCTTGACCCGGCCGAAGCACAGAACATCATCGCCCAGTTCCTTATCGCCAACCCGACAGTCAAGGCGCTGTTCGGCACGGGATCTGTTACCTCGACTGTCGGCGCAGGCGCCATCAAGGATGCTGGCGTCAAGATCCCCTTTGGCGGCTTCGATCTCGCGGTCGAAATCGTCAATGCCGTGGAATCCGGCGCCATGTTCGCGACGATGGACCAGCAGCCTTACCTGCAGGGGTACTATCCGATTGCCCAGATCGCGCTGGCAAAAAAATACGGTCTGACCCCGACCGATGTCGATACGGGCCAAGGCGCCTTTCTCGATAAATCGCGCATCAGCTCGGTCAAGCCGCTGATCGGCAGCTACCGATAGAGCGCAGCGCGTGAAGACCTTCCGGCGACAGCCGGAAGGCCCGCTTATCCCTGGAACAGAGTAACGACAGTGACCTACGCCATGACCGACA
Organism: Candidatus Phyllobacterium onerii; assembly: GCF_028331445.1. Taxonomy (GTDB): domain Bacteria; phylum Pseudomonadota; class Alphaproteobacteria; order Rhizobiales; family Rhizobiaceae; genus Phyllobacterium; species Phyllobacterium onerii. The sequence goes on from NZ_JAQMHX010000005.1 coordinate 152,243, forward strand.
GTGCCGTGCCGAAATCGCGCACGAAAAAACAATCGCTGCTGAAGCAGATCATGACCATGCCGGCCGGAGCCATTCTCCTGGTTTTCGCGACCCTCCAAATCGTCTGCATCGTCGGTGCGCTCGCCTATCCCGACGACTTCCGTTACCTGTCACCGCAGAATCTGACGATTCTGATGAAGGCCATTCCGGTGTTGGGCTGCCTTGCGCTGGGTGCTGGCATCCTGATGATTGCTGGTGAGTTCGATCTATCCGTCGGCTCCGTCTACACATTGACGGCGGTCCTGATGGCGAGCCTCGTCGATGGCGGCATGAGTGCTTTCATTGCAGCGCCGCTCGGCATTCTGTTGGGGGTGATGATCGGACTTCTCAACGGTACGATCACGTTGCGCTTGGGCCTGCCATCCTTCATCGTCACGCTAGGCGGCCTGCTGTTCTGGCGCGGCGCAGTGCTGCTCTACAACGGCGCCGTTCAGGTGCGTTTTGATCCGGAACCTGCCTTTTCGAGCCTTTTTGCCGGGACACTCCTTGGCATCAATGCCGCCTTCATCTGGATCGTCCTGTTCGTTGTCGGCTTCTATTTGCTGCTGCACCGTCACAAATTCGGCAATCATGTGTTCGCCACTGGTGGTAATCCTGCCGCGGCAACGGCCATCGGCATCAACACTGACCGCGTCAAGCTGGTTGCCTTCGCCATTGCCGGTGGCATGGCGGCGGTCGCCGGCATCATCGCCACGGCGCGTGTCGGAAGCGTCCAGCCGGGGCAGGGCGCCGGGCTGGAGCTTCAGGCGATTGCCGCCTGTGTCATCGGCGGGCTTTCCCTGCGCGGTGGCCGCGGCTCGATCATCGGCATCTTCCTTGGGGTCATGCTGATCCACACAATCACCGATGTGCTTCTGTTGCTCAGGGCCCCCGGCTTCTATCTCGACATGTTCATCGCAACGCTGATCGTGATCGCCGCCGCCTTCAATCATCTCATCGAACGTCGGGGGACCGCATGATGTCGGCACCCAATCTTCTCGAACTGCACAATATCTCCAAGAGCTTTGGAGCGCTGACGGCGCTTAGGGACTTGAGCTTCCACATCGGCTCAAGCGAAGTCGTCGGCCTTCTGGGCGACAATGGCGCCGGCAAGTCGACTACCGTGAACCTCATTTCGGGGATATATAAGCCGACCTCCGGCTACTTGAGCGTCGACGGCGAAAAGACATTGTTCACCTGCCGGTCCGACTCCGCCGATGCGGGCATCGAAACGATCTACCAGAATACCGCGCTGGTCGACTCGCTCTCGATTACCCGCAATATCTTCATGGGCCGCGAGCGCACCGATGCCTTCGGCTTTCTTAAACAGGTCGAGATGCGCGATATCGCTATGGAGGTGCTGGAAAAGGCTGTCCACATTTCCGGTATCGATTCTCCCGATAAGCTGGTAGGGGACCTATCCGGCGGGCAGAAGCAGGCCGTCGCCATCGCGCGCGCGGTCTTTTTCAAGCGGCGAGTTCTGCTTCTCGATGAACCGACCTCGGCACTGTCCGTGCGCGAAACGGAAGCCCTGCTGGCGCAGGTGCTGAAGCTGAAAGCTGAGGGAGTGTCGAGCGTGCTGGTGACGCACAATCTCTACCACGCCTACCAGGTATGCGACCGGTTTGTGATCATGAGCCATGGGACTAAAGTGTTCGATGTGAACAAGGCGGACACCACCATCAGCCAACTCACCGAATATGTCGTCCTCACCTGACCTTCCATCAAACTGCAAGAGGCAAATGCTGTGATAATTTCCGTAAACGTGCGCCAGGTCGTTGGTCCAGAAGACGCTGCCAAGCGCGACACGCAAGGCCTGCGCAAGGACTTCCTGATTGAGGGGCTTTTTTCGAAAGGCCAGATCAATCTCACCTACAGCCATCTCGACCGGATGATCGTGGGTGGTATCGTCCCGGCGGGGGAAGACCTCGTGATCGACCAGGTCAAGGAAACCGGGACCAGCCAGTTCCTTGAACGCCGCGAGGCCGCCATTCTCAACATCGGCGGCAAGGGCACGGTGATTGTCGGCGGCGTCGACTATCCGCTCGGCTTCCAGGACGCGCTCTATGTCGGCATGGGGCAGGGTACGTTGTCGTTCCGCAGCGACGATCCGGCAAATCCGGCCGAATTCTATCTCCTGAGTGCGCCGGCACATCGCGCCTGTCCGACCGTTCTGATCAAGCTCGACATGGCCAAGAAGGTGCGCACGGGCTCGACTGAGGAAGCCAATGCCCGCACGATCAACCAATATGTGCATCCGGATGTTTGTGAAAGCTGCCAGCTTCTGGTCGGTCTGACGACATTTGAGCCCGGCTCCGTCTGGAACACCATGCCCGCCCATGTGCATGACCGGCGCATGGAGGTCTATCTCTACTTCGGCATGGAGGAGGCGACTCGTGTCTTCCATTTTATGGGTGAACCGCACGAAACACGGCATCTCGTACTGAAAAGCCATGATGCGGTGCTGTCGCCCGGGTGGTCCATTCACTCCGGTGCCGGCACCGGGCGGTATTCCTTCATCTGGGCGATGGCCGGAGATAACATGAGCTTCACCGACATGGACAAGGTCCCGATGGAAAGTTTGAGATGAACCCGTTTGATCTCTCCGGCCGATGCGCCATCGTCACCGGTGCCAACACGGGCATCGGCCAGGCGATTGCGGTCGGTCTAGCAGGTGCCGGCGCAGACATCATCGGCGTCGGGCGCTCGCCGATGGAAGAAACCGCAGCCCTCGTAACAGCCGGCGGCCGGTCGTTTCATCCTCTTCTGGCCGACCTCTCCAGGATGGACGATGTGCGCACTGTCGTCGAGCGAGCAGCAGCCATTCGAAAGGGACCGGATATTCTGGTCAACAATGCCGGGATCATACGCCGGGCCGATACGATCGATTTTACCGAGGAGGACTGGGATGCCGTCATGGACACCAATCTGAAATCGGCGTTCTTTCTCTGCCAGTCCTTCGCCAGGATGGCGATGGCGGAGAAGGGGCCTGCCAAGATCATCAACATCGCCTCGCTCCTGTCGTTCCAGGGCGGCATTCGTGTTGCATCCTACACGGCGGCAAAGAGCGGCCTTGCAGGCCTGACGCGGCTGATGGCAAACGAGTGGGCAGCCCATGGTATCAACGTCAACGCCATTGCCCCTGGCTATGTCGAGACCAACAACACCGCGGCGCTGCGGGCGGATGCCGAACGCAATGCCGATATCCTGAAACGCATTCCGGCCGGACGTTGGGCGCAGGCGGACGATATGGCTGGAGCGGCCGTCTTCCTTGCATCCCACGCTTCGGACTATGTGCACGGCACGGTCCTTCCCGTCGACGGCGGATGGCTGGCGCGATAATGAGAGTACAGATGTCTAACTATCACACCTTGCCTGACGACTTGGCCTGGACGGAAACCTCGCCCGGCAATCGCCGCGCCGTTCTTTCGCATCGCCCGGAAATGATGCTCGTCGCCTTCAGCTTCGACAAGGGCGCGATCGGCGCGCTCCATTCCCATCCGCATACCCAGGTGAGTTATGTGGCGAAAGGTGCCTTCGAGGTGACTGTCGATGGCGTGACCACGACGCTGCCCACCGGCAGCAGCTTCATCGTCGCCCCTAATCTCGTTCACGGCGTTGTGGCGCTTGAGGATGGTTTGCTGATTGACACGTTCACGCCGAGACGGGACGATTTTCTGTAAGGCGTCCGAAACCGTTTTTTCACTCACCGGGGCGACGGGTACCGTCGAGTACGGATGTTAGTGGGCATGGTTCGATTGGGGTCAGTTTCCTTAATGCGATCGGGCTTCTCCCGTCAAATATCGCAACCGGGGTTGTGTCAGGCACCAAATGCAATGTAGTTTGCCGCCTTGGTACAGTCTTGCTTTTCATGGGGAGCATACAGAAAAGATTTATGCCTGACTTTGGTCACTAGGCAAATTAAATAGAGGATTCTCACGATGTCCAATGCGGTTTCAGATTCATCCAATACTTCCAAAAATCTCTCCAAGAGCCGGATTTTGCTATTTGTTATTCCAATACTGTTCCTCGCGGCATGCGCGTCTTCCGAGAAGAAGTGGGTCCATAGCGAAGAGCCTGTCACACCCGCGAACAAGGATATGGCGGAATGCAAATATCAGGCTGCCGGTTCAACCGCTGCCCTAGCCACTGACGGTTCTGCCAGAGCTAAGGAACAGGCCAATCTTGTCAGTGCATGCATGCAGGCAAAGGGTTATAAGCAATAGCATGCTAGGCTTTTGAGACCGTTGCCGGCCGATACCTCAGAAAAACGTCCCCGGCTTTTAGCGCCGTTGCTTCGACGAGGTTTAGCTTGAGCTTGTCTGTCAGGTTTCTGAAAAGTGGTTTGCCATCGCCCAGCGCCTCTGGTTCTACGACGAGCTGATATTCATCGATCAGATTGAGCCGCGCCAGATTTTGCGCTGTCCTCACGCCGCCATGGAATACAATGTTCTTGCCAGGCTGCCGCTTGAGCGCCGAAACGGTCCGCACCATGTCTTCATCATTCTTTACCAGCAGCAGCTCGCTATTCTCCCAAGGCAGCCGCTCCTCGGTGTTTGAGATGACTGCCTTGTGTGCGCCTGTTGCCCAGCGGGCATAGGCACGGTAGCCGCTCGATAGATCGGGATATTTGGTTTCCGCTGTCAGCCAATAGCCGAGCAGTTCGTCTGCCACGAGCCGCCCGAGCAGCAGTGTGTCCGAGCCGCTGGTCAGCTTGGGTACTACCGTGTCCATGATGCCTTGATCATCGACCGTGCCATCATCCTCAGATCCGCTATCGCCACCTGCGGTTGGCTGCGAGGTCTTTTCAGCGGCAGCAACGTAGCCGTCCAGAGATATGTGCATGAACAAAATCAGCTCTCTCATTTTTCCTCCTTCAGGCGGGCTTCATTCGCGCCTGTTGTCCGGCAAAGGACGTGTCGAGGCCTCCGATCCCGACATTCATTGAGAAAAAATTTGCTCAGTGGCCGCCCAATACCAAGGTCTGGACGGGCAGCATCAGTGCCTGCATTCGAATGATCATGGCATGCACGACGGCGACGGTGTCGACCATGTGGAGGAACAACCATTTCCCCGTGCCGATATCCTTTGCCGCAAGCGCGTCGTGGTTATTGGTATAGGCATTGGCAATGCAACTGCTGCCAGGCGGAATTCCATCGAGCGCACCGGCATAAAGCGGCTGCAGAAATACCGTCAGTGAACCTCCTTTGGCAATCTGCTGCACGTCTATCAGTTGGTCTGATGCGCGGAGTTGCCCGGCGGCAATCACATCCTGAACGTCGGTCACCACCATGGGAATGATCGTAAAGGGTTTGCCAATACATGTGGCCTCGGCAATCATGCCTTTTTTCATCACCTGAGCCTCTATCTGGCCAAAGCCGGCAACCAGGTTCACGCGTCCAGCTTCCTCCGGAACAAGGATGCCGGCCGGCCGTATCATCGTGTTTACGATATCGCCAGGCCGCAGCACGAACTGCTGGACGGTACCTGCGACACCCGCCCGAACCAGCGTTTTGTCGATCTCTACTTGTGCCTGCGCAAGCGCTGCTTCTGCACTTGCCTTCTGCGCCGGGAGGAGGGATGAGAGCTTGATCTCGATGGTGCTTTTGTTGGCGATAGCAGCGTCGAGCGCTCCCTTTCGACCGTCAGCGGTGATTTGCAACCGCTCGACCTCTCGAACCGAGACGTCTGCCTTGCGCCGTAAAAGCTCTTGCCTGGTCGCCAGCTCATCCAGAGCCTGCTGGTATGCGCCTTGCGCCTGCTGAATGAGCCCATCCGCTGCCGCCAGTTCCGTTCGTGCAACCGCCATCGCGGCAGTTGCTTCGTCAATGGCGCGCTGTGCCGTTTCGTGCGCCGCTTCCTGTGCCGAACTATCAAGCCGGAACAGTGCGTCCCCAGCTTCCACCTTTGAATTGAGGCCCACGAACACTTCGGCGACACGGCCGGTGGCTTCGGGAAGGATGCTCACGGTGCGGAATATCGCGGTGACGTTCTTGGTTGATGGATGATAGTAAAAAATAACGGTAATCAACGATACCGTCAGCAGGAGACACGCAGTGATGCCCCAGCGAAGCTCGTACCACACCGTATAAAGAGTAATCTCGCGACCGAGACGTCTTCCCTGGGCATAACGGCGGAAAAGATAGTCCGGAAAGACTGTGAGCAGCGAACAGAGAAGTAGCTCTAACATAACTCAGATACCCCCGCCTGTTGTGTCAGATTTCAGCTCGGGTTCGGGGGACGAGACGATAGCCTGCTCCTCGCTGGTTCTATCGCGACCAGAGAGTTTCTCGAGCGACTGTGCAATTGAAACCATCGGCGAGGAGAAATCCGGAAAATCAATCAATGCCAGCAACAGGCCGGCGATCCAGAAGATATGGTTGTGGGTAAACAAGGAAATAAGCGCAAGGACCGCTACAATCTCCATTTGCACTTTTTTCCCACGATGCGCCATTTGCTCGGGTAGGGCATGCAGCCGGAAGTAGAAATTGCCGACGATGAGGACCATTGCCAACAGGAATATGACGACCACGTTGAACAGCCAGTCGGTTTGACCAGGGGCGGTGATAAAAACCGGCAGGTGTTCTATCGCTGCCGGGTGTATTGCGTCGGCCATTTGTTCCGTTCCCCTCGGTGCTTCGTGGCCGCAATCGACCATTCATCCCGCGCGGCCAATATTGTCCGTGCAAGCGCAGCATGCATGTTGATGAATTTCGAAGAAAGTACGTAACAGTAACTAAGCGGGGAGCAGCTGTTGGGAGCAGCTGTTTAGCGGCGCGAGGCTCGAAAAGCCTCGCGCTATTTTGTTAGTGCGCGGCGGGGGCTTCTTCCACCACCACTTTACGTTTGCGGCCGAAAGACCGGAGTGCGACGTAGAACACCGGTGTCAGGAACAGGCCGAAGAACGTAACGCCGAGCATGCCGGAAAATACCGCCGTACCGAGCGACTGGCGCATTTCGGCACCTGGTCCCTGTGCGATCATCAGCGGAACAACGCCGAAGATGAAGGCGAAGGCGGTCATGAGGATCGGACGCAGGCGCAGACGGCTGGCCTCGATAGCCGCTTCGACCGGGGTGGCACCATCCTCCTGGTGTTGCCGGGCGAATTCGACGATGAGAATCGCGTTCTTCGCCGCCAGACCAATCAGGACGACGAGCCCGATCTGCGTCAGGATATTGTTATCCATACCTCGCAGGTGCACGCCGATGAGTGCAGCCAGCACGGCCAATGGAACGATCAGAATGATCGCCAGCGGTAGAACCCAGCTTTCATATTGCGCGGCCAGCGCAAGAAAGACGAAGACCACGGAAAGTCCGAAAATCAGTATCGCTGTGTTCCCCGTGCTTCTCTCCTGCAATGCAAGCTCGGTCCAGTTGAAGGTTGTGCCGGGCGGCAAGGTTTTCGCCGCGAGCTCCTCCATCTTATCGAGCCCTGTACCGGTAGAAACCCCGGGGGCAGAATTGCCCTGGAGCGGCACCGACACGTACATATTGTAGCGCTGCACGAGCGATGGACCGGTTGTATCCCTGATTTCGACAAGCGTACCCAACGGGACCAGCGCGCCAGTCGCCGAGCGAACTTTCAGCGCGAGAATGTCCGCGCGATCCACGCGGAATTGCTGATCGGCCTGCGCGCGTACTTGATAAACACGGCCGTAAGCGTTGAAATCGTTCACATAAGACGTACCGAGATTGATCGATAGCGCCTCGAAGATGTTCGGAATGGGCACGTTCAACGCCCGAGCCTTGTCGCGGTCGATATTAAGGAAGTATTGCGGGCTTGAGGCGGAGAACGTCGTGTAGACGCCGGTAAGACCTGGTGTCTGGTTGGCTTCTCCCATCATCTGTTGGGCCAGGCCCAGAACGCGGCGCATATCGGAACTGTCGCGATCGAGGAGCTGCATCTTGAAACCACCGGCGTTGCCGACACCGCGAATGGATGGCGGCGGCACGGCGATGATGAAGGCTTCCTGAATGCTCTGCAGACTTCCATAGATTTGGCCAATGATCGAAGTCGCCGACTGCCCGTTCTTGATCCGCTCGTCAAACGGCTGGAACGGCGCGAAAACGACGCCGGCATTCGAAGCATTGGTGAAGGTCGCGCCACTGAAGCCGGCGAAGGCGACCGAGTTTCTGACGCCGGGGATGCCACGGATAATCTTCGAAGCCTCCTGGACCACCGCATCTGTGCGGGCGAGGGAAGCTCCGTCCGGCAGCTGGATAACGACGATGGCATAGCCCTGATCCATCTGGGGAATGAAGCCGCGCGGCACCAGATTGGACATGTACCATGTGGCTCCGAGCAGTCCGACGAACACGAGAAGCGAAGCGAGGAGGCCGAGCGTTGATCCCACAAGGTGCCTCACGATCCAGGAATAGCCCGATGCCATTCTATCGAAGCCTCTGTTGAAGCCGTTGGCGAGGCTTCGCCCGAAACGCGCGAGCGGATTGTTGGAAACCGCGTGATCGTGTGGACGCAGGACAATTGCTGCCAGGGCGGGCGAAAGCGTGAGCGAGTTGAGAGCCGAAATCGCTGTCGCCGCAGAAATCGTCACGGCAAACTGCAGGTAGAACTGGCCGGAAATGCCGGGAATGAAAGCTGTCGGCACGAACACTGCGATCAGTACCAGCGAGATGGCGATCACAGCGGTACCGACTTCATCCATGGTGGTATGTGCCGCCTGCTTTGGCGTCATGCCGGAGGCAAGGTTTCGTTCCACGTTTTCGACGACGACAATCGCATCGTCGACGACGATACCGATGGCGAGAACGAGACCGAACAAGGTCAGCATATTCAGCGAAAAGCCGAATGCCAGAAGAATGGCGAACGTGCCGATCAACGAGACCGGGATCGCAACGATGGGAATGATTGCGGTACGCCACGATTGCAGGAAGACGAGCACGACAAGCGCGACGAGAATTATTGCTTCGAAGATCGTCGTGTAAACATCGTTGATCGACTCAGCGATGAATTCCGTCGGATCATAGACGATGTCGTATTTGAGGCCTGGAGGGAAATCCTTGGCAAGCTCCTGCATCGTCGATTTGATGGTCGCCGCAGCTGCAAGCGCATTGGTGCCGGGCCGGCTAAAAATGCCGAGCGCAACGGCGGGACTGCCATCGAGGTAGCTGTTGGTCACATAGTCCTTCGCACCAAGTTCAATGCGGGCTACATCCTGCAACTGGACGAGGCGACCATCTGCGCCAGTCTTGACGATCACATAGCGAAATTGCCTGGCATCCTCGAACCGGCCCTGCATCGTGACAGTATACTGAAAGGCGTTTGTGCCAGACGTTGGCGGGCCGCCGATTTCACCGCCATTGACCTGTACGTTCTGGTCACGCAAGGCCTGCACCACATCGCCCGATGTCATGCTATAGGCGGCCAGTTTCTGCGGATCGAGCCAGACGCGCATCGAATATTGGCGCTCACCGAAAATGGTGATGTCGCCGACGCCGTCGAGCCGTAGCAGCACGTCGCGGATGCGGGTGTTGGCATAGTTCGACGCGTAGAGCTGGTCATAGCGGTTATCCGGCGAAAGCACGTGCACGACCATCATCAGGTCGGGCGAGCTTTTCGTCGTGGTTATGCCGTTGCGCTGGACATCTTCCGGCAGCTGCGGCACGGCGATCGCGACGCGGTTCTGCACAAGGACCTGTGCCTTGTCGAGATCGGTACCAAGCTTGAAGGTGATGGTCAGCGACATCGAGCCGTCGGCTGTCGAATAGGATGACATGTAAAGCATGTCCTCGACGCCGTTGATCTGCTGCTCGATCGGCGTCGCCACCGTATTCGCTATGGTTTCCGCATCGGCGCCCGGATAGGACGTGCGCACCACGATGGTCGGCGGAGCGATTTCTGGATATTGGGCGACGGGGAGCTGTGTATAGGCAATGCTGCCGACAAGCAGCAGTACGATCGAAAGGACAGATGCAAAGATCGGCCGATCGATGAAGAAATGCGCAAACCTCATTGACTGGCCTCCGCCGTCTTCGCCTCTGGCGGAAGCTGGACGAGTTCGGGTTTAACCTTGCCGCCTGGGCGAACGCGCATCAACCCATTGATGACGATTGTTTCGTCGCCGGTCAGCCCCTCGCGAATGACGCGGTAGCCATAAAGCTTGGGACCCGGGCGAACCGGCTTGCTCGTGACGGTACCGTCCTCAGCGACGACAAAGACAACACGTTCATTCTGGTCTGAGCCGACGGCTTCGTCAGGAACCAAAATCCCCTTATAGGTGTTCGAAGCGGCCACTTCGACACGACCGAAAAGCCCTGGCTGCAGGATGAAATTGGGGTTGGCGAAGCGTGCGCGAACCCGCATCGTGCCTGTCGCGTCATCAAGCCGATTTTCAGCAAAGTCGAGTTTGCCCTTCACCGGCGGTTCGTTGGTGTCAGTGAGTGTGACAGTAACGTCGAGGCCGCCACCGCCTTCCTGCAAGTTGCTACCACGCTCGCGCGCCGTCCGCGCGTAGTTGAGCAGGTTCCGCTCGTCGACGTCGAAATAGAAATCGATCGGGTCAAGTGAGACAATCGTGGTCAGGATCGTGTCATTGGCATTGACCAGATTGCCCACTGAAATTAACCGGCGATCGATGCGCCCATCCTGCGGGGCAGTGATCTGAGTATATGTAAGATTGAGCTGGGCACCGTCGACAGCCGCCTGAGCGCCGGCCACACTGGCCTGGCCCGCCAGGAAAGCGCGCCGCTGGTCATCGAGCGTCGATACTGACAGCGTGCCGCTGCCGGTGAGCGACTGCGTCCGCTTGTACTGTGCCTCAGCATAAGTCAACGTTGTCTTGGCAACTTCGAGCGACGATTTGGCCTGCTCCAGCGCGGTGACATAAGGCCGCTGATCAATTGTGAAAAGCGGGTCGCCTTTCTTTACCAAAGCGCCATCGGTGAAATGAACCGTATCGAGATAGCCATCGATGCGTGAACGGACGGCAACCTGGTCGACGGCTTCAAAGCGGCCGATAAACTCATCGCTGTCTACTACGTCGCGCACGACCGGCTTTGCAACGGTCACAGTCGGAGGAGGCGGTGGAGCCGCGGCTTCCTGAGCGAGAGCTACCGATGCCGACAACGCGGCGGCGGTAAAACCAAGTTTTAAGGCTGTAAACAACGCGCGTGACAAGGGATAGGCCTCCATGGCAATGAGACTTCCTGTGTGTCGTACGGGGAAAAATGCCAATCTGCTCAATCGATTGAAATAGCTCGAAGACAGGTTTCCACGGACGATCAATCTAATTATTGCAAGTCAATTCAAAGGGCTTCGACCTGATTTAAATACGACGACTTTCGGCCAAGGCGTAGTCATAATTGATCTGTCGCAAAACCCCGTAAGGGCAGATTTGCACAGTTCGATTTCGTTGTCACCCTGCAATCGCGGGTGGCAATGGGCTGGTGACAAGCAATTTCATCCCCCGCAAAGGCTCTACCATTGATTTTTATACGTAAGGCAAGTAAAGGGAGCGACCAGTCGGTAAGGGTACTGTTTCTTCCGTAACTTTGTGCCGGATTGTGTGGTACAATCGATGCTATAAAACGAAGTTGAGTTAGAAATAAACCAATAAAATCAACGCGGATGGCGGAGCTTGGCTCACTCCATCCGAACCAGAAGCCACGACGGCATGAGTTTTTCTCCCGCAATTTGGCGAAAGAGCCGGTGACGGCGGGACGAATGTTAAAAAGTGAAGGTTTGGACATGCAGGTTACTGAAACGCTCAATGAAGGGCTGAAGCGCGAGATCAAGGTCGTTGTTCCGGCCAAGGATCTGGAAGCAAAGCTTTCCGAACGCCTACAAGGCGCCAGCGCAAAAGCGCGCATCAATGGTTTCCGTCCAGGCAAAGTGCCTATGGCGCACCTGCGCAAGATGTACGGCAAGTCATTCATGGCTGAAGTCGTCAACGAGATTTTGAGCGATTCTTCACGCACGATCCTTGCCGAGCGCAATGAAAAGTCGGCTACCCAGCCTGAGGTCGTCATGACCGAAGACGAGAAGGAAGCGGACAAGGTATTGAGCGGTCAGGCCGATTTCGAATTCTCGTTGAATTATGAAGTTCTGCCTGCCATCGAGATCAAGGACACCTCCAAGATCAACGTCACGCGCGAAGTTGTTGACGTCTCCGACGAGGAAGTCGAAGAGCAGGTCAAGCGTGTTGCGAGCTCTGCCCAGACGTTCGAGACGAAGAAGGGCAAAGCTGAAAGCGGCGACCGCATCACGATGGACTACCTCGGCAAGGTCGACGACGTTCCTTTCGATGGTGGCGCGGACAGCGATGCGACGCTGGTCCTCGGTTCCGGCCAGTTCATCCCGGGCTTCGAAGATCAGTTGATCGGAACCAAGGCCGGCGATGAAAAGCAGATCAAGGTCACGTTCCCGGCCGAATATCAGGCCGCGCATCTTGCAGGCAAGGATGCGACCTTCGACGTAACTGTCAAGGAAGTTGCCAAGCCGGGCGAACTCGAAATCAACGACGAGACTGCCAAGAAGCTCGGCATCGAAAGCGCCGACCGCCTGCGTCAGGTCATCCGCGAGCAGATCGAAAGCCAGTACGGCAAGTTCACCCGTCAAAAGGTGAAGCGCCAGATACTTGACGCGCTCGACAGCGAATATCAGTTCGAGTCGCCGGAACGTCTGGTCAATGCCGAGTTCAACAACATCTGGGCACAGATCGGTCACGACCTGCAGGAAGCTGGCAAGACCTTCGAAGACGAAGACACCACGGAAGAAGAGGCTCGCGACGAGTATCGCAAGCTGGCTGAACGCCGCGTGCGTCTCGGTCTCGTTCTTTCAGAAATCGGCAACAAGGCTGGTATCGAAGTGACCGAAGACGAGCTGCAGCGCGCTGTTTACGATCAGGTTCGCCAGTATCCCGGTCAGGAACAGCAGATCTATGAATTCTTCCGCAAGACGCCGGAAGCAGTCAACAATCTGCGCGCTCCGATCTTCGAGGAAAAGGTAGTCGATCACCTTTTGTCGAACATCAACGTCACCGACAAGAAGGTGACCAAGGAAGCGCTGATGGCCGATGACGAGGCTGACGCCAAGTCGGATGAAGCCAAGAAGCCTGCCAAGAAGGCGGCGCCGAAAAAGGCCGCGAAGAAGAAGACAGACGACGAGGCATAAGCCCTCTCCACAGCATCCAAAAAAGGCCGCTTCAAGCGGCCTTTTTTATGTCCGGATAGCGCAGCGTTCATGCATGATACGGGAACCTCTTCATTTGATTCCCGGATCGCACCATATGACCATTGCCGCGTTTGCGCCGTATCAAACTCTTGCCGAGGGCCTTTTGCCCCACACGCTTGATGGCTCAAGCGATGGTTCGCATGATTTTTCACATCTTTTGCGCGTGTGGAAAAACGCGCAGGCAATTCAGGCTGCGGAAGGAGGCAATCAGGAAATATTGGTGGCGGCGACGCTCCTGCACGACTGCATTTCGGTTGAGAAGAACTCACCCTTGCGCGCTCAGGCCTCAAGATTTGCTGCGGAAAAAGCGTCCAGAGTGCTTGTTGATCTTGGTTGGTCTTTGTCGCAGGTAGCGGCCACAGCACATGCTATTGAGGCGCACAGTTTCTCTGCCGGTATCAAGCCGACGACGCTGGAAGCGAAAATCGTGCAGGACGCCGACAGACTCGATGCAATTGGCATGGTTGGCGTGGCGCGATGTTTCTACATTGCCGGCAGGATGAGTAGCGGTCTTTACGATCCGGATGATCCGCAAGCGTTTGATCGTGGCTTTGACGACAGGCGTTTCGCCCTGGACCATTTCCACACCAAACTTTTTAAATTGGTGGCAGGCTTCAATACCGAAACGGGTGCAAAAATTGCGCAGGCGCGGCAGCAACGGCTTCGCCGCTTCTTTGATGAATTTCTCGAAGAAATTTAGGCCATCTCGATCAGGCTGGATTTAGCATCATCATGGCGGCATGGACGATATCGGCATTGTCGGTGGCCATCTTGCCAGAAGGCAACAGCCTGCCGTCCTCAAGGCCAATGCGGCTGTCATAGCCGCGTGCCATCGCCTCTCTGAACATCGGCCATACACTGGCTTCATCGCCATGCAACAGAATTGGAAGCGTAAAATCGGCTTTCTCGAGGACGGATATGATGCCGGTTGCGGCGGAGAGACCTTCTTCGGCGTCCTGTTCATTGATTTCGATCAACACGCGCAGGCATCTAGGGGCGGTGGATAAAGCAATAAAGCGTTCCGCATCGCTCACGGACCACAGGCCTGCTTCGATGCCCATGCCTTTACCCAGGACAAGCGAGATCAATTCCGCTGCGTCCTCTTCAATGAGGTTGATGGAAACGTAATCCGGCAGCACAGACCATCGCTCGATCGGCTTTTGCCGAGCCTTGCCCCCGGGCGGAATGCGCCAGTGGGTGGATAGTCCGACGGGAACACCGGGGACGCTGGTGCGGATTGCCAGAATTGCCTCTGCGACATCATCGGGCTCGAGGCTCTCGGCACCATCCGCACCGCGTGGGTGTACATGAAGTTCCCGTGCGCCAGCAGCAACGCTTTGCGCCGCATCATGGGCGAGTTCTGCCGCGGTAAAAGGGACAGCAGCATGAAAGTCGCGGGTTCGTCCGCCGTTCAAACAGGCTTGCAGCATGATTTGCACTCCGATGAGATCTCGACGGGATTTATCATAGCGGAATTCGTATCGACCGCACATTTTTGATCGCGTTTGCGGTTGCGTCAGAAAAGTTTAAGGCCCTTCAGGCTGGCATGGCCGTTCTTGCCGATGATGATGTGATCATGCACGATAATACCCATTTGTGCTCCGATATTGGCGATCGTCCTCGTCATTTCGATATCGGCTTTTGAGGGGGTAGGGTCACCGGAAGGGTGGTTGTGCGCGAGGATGATGCCACTAGCAGCGAGTTGCAGCGCTCGCGCAATGACCTCGCGCGGATAGACTGGTGTATGGTCGACCGTCCCGACCTGTTGCACTTCATCGGCGATCAAAGCATTTTTCTTGTCCAAAAACAGGATGCGAAATTGTTCGCGGGACTCATATGCCATCGCAGCGACGCAATAATCCATGACCTTACTCCATGAGCTTAGCACCGTCTTTTCGCGAATGTCACTGCGGATCACGCGGTGGGTCAGCGCGGCAACGAGCTTGAGGTCGAAGGCTACCGCCGGACCGCATCCTTTCACTTCGCGCAAAAGATGTTCCGGAGCGCCAAGGACCTCTGCCAGTGATCCGAAGCGAGCCAGGAGGGCCTTGGCCAAGGGCTTCGTATCGCCTTGCCTGATCGAGCGGTACAGCAATATTTCCAGCATCTCGTAGTCGGCAAATCCCGCATGCCCGACTTTTTGAAACCGCTGTCTTACCCGCTCGCGGTGCCCATGGTAGTGCGGAAGCTCCTCTTCAGGATCGCTCTTCTGCTCCGCGTTGCGGACAGCACTATCGGCTGCAACGGGTGGTTGTTTGGGGGAGAGTTTTGCGGAGGGCTCGTTGAGGAAGAAAGTCTGTTCCGGCTTTTCTTCGCTCATTGAGCTACCATCCTATTCGAGTTTCAGGCCCGGCGCGAACAGGCCGGCAGGAGACAGGGTGAAAACCTCGCAGCCGTCCTTGGTGACACCGACCGTATGCTCATATTGCGCGGTAAGCGAACGATCGCGCGTAACGGCTGTCCAGCCATCGGCGAGCACTTTCACATGCGGACGGCCGAGATTGATCATTGGCTCGATGGTGAAGATCATGCCCTCGCGCAGTTCGACGCCTTCATTCGACGTGCCGTAATGCAGAATGTTCGGCGCGTCGTGGAAAAGCCGGCCGACACCATGGCCGCAGAAATCCCGCACAACCGAGCAACGTTCTGCTTCCGCATAGGTCTGGATGGCTGCGCCGATAGCGCCGGTGCGTGCGCCAGGACGCACGGCCGCAATGCCGCGCATCAGGCTCTCATGCGTGACTTCCATCAGACGCTCGGCCGCGCGCTTGATTTCGCCAACCGGGTACATGCGGCTGGAATCGCCATGCCAGCCATCGAGGATATAGGTCACGTCGATATTGACGATATCGCCTTCCCGCAGCGGCTTGTCGTCGGGGATACCGTGGCAGACCACGTGATTGATCGAGGTACAGCTGGACTTCGTATAACCGCGATAATTGAGCGTGGCAGGCAGAGCACCATGATCCGCACCGAACTCGAAGACAAAACGATCGATGGTGTTGGTCGTGACGCCCGGCGCAACGATGGACGCGAGTTCATCTAGGCAGCGTGCGGTTAGCAGGCAAGCCTTGCGCATGGCCTCAAACCCTTCCGGGCCGTGCAGCCTGATTTGCCCGGTATTTTTCAAGGGTGCGCTCTGTGCGTCGAGATAGGTGACCATATTCTTTCCGGTTGGCGTCAATCTATAATTGGCATCGTGCTGATAGCAGCGATACCCCTGGGTGTGATGTGGCATTTTACTGCGTAAGCTTCAACCCCACGCCGCATCGCCCGTTCGAAAGCCGCTGCATAAACAGGATCGAGATCGCCGCAGATTTTCAAACGTTCGCAGTCTCCGCGCTGGATGACATAGAGCATGATACCACGATGACCGTTTTCAACCATGTTGCCAAGCTCATCCAGATGTTTTGCGCCTCGTGCGGTTGGAGAATCGGGAAATTCTGCAAGTCCGGCAGACCTTGAAAAATGTACGTTCTTGACCTCGACATAGGCGTCGGGACGATTTGGGTCACGCAAGAGTATATCGATGCGCGAATTCGAGCCGTATCTTTGCTCGCGTTTTAACTCCGCATAGCCACTCAATGAGGGCAGGAGACCCGACAGGATCGCTTCTTCGGCAATGCGGTTTGGCAGGCCCGTATTGATGCCAACCATGATGCCTTGCGCTTCAACCAGCTGCAAAGTGTGCGGATATTTGCGTTTCAAGCCATCTGAAATCGACAGCCACACCCTGATGCCCGGGTCCGTCAGGCCAAGCATGGAGCCGGTATTGGGAACTGAACTCGTGATCGGGTTGCCGTCGTCAAGAATAATGTCAGCGAGAAAACGCTTGTAGCGTTGAACCAGCCTGCCGGTGACGAGAGGGGAAGCGAATATCATGCGGAGGATGTAGCCGACATGATGGACCGCGACAACGCCCCGGCACGGCGTATAAAAAAACCTGCCTCTGAAAGGCAGGTTGAGTTTGCTCTGGGGTGGGAGAATCGGGCCAGCTTGGAGGTCTAACTGGACCCTGCTGCCGCAAATCAATGTGGCAGTGCTGAGATAATAGGTCAGCTGCCGATTCGGGTCTCATAACTTTGTCTAACAGGCGGTGACAAAGCTTGAAAGAACCGGGCTGTTCTAATCAGCAAGAGTGTCACATGCTACGCAAAGGGACGAAACTCATCAGGAGGAGACGTGATGAAACTCAAGTTTTTCCTACCGTTTGTTGCTCTCGCTGCACTTGGTTTGGCAGCCTGCGACAACAAGCCATCTGAAGGTAATGCCACGCCGCCCGCGACGACATCTGAACCGGCAGCACCTGCTCCGGCACCAGCCACACCCGCCCCGGATCCTGCAAAACCAGCGCCTGCCAACTAGGCTGCAGCAAGACAACACCAGACGGCCAGCTCACCCGGAGTTGGCCGTTTTCTGTTGCAGGCAAACATCCCGAGATGAGAGCTCTTGCAGGCAAGCAATTGAATTTTCGAGAGAAAACCTGGTACGCCCAAGGGGAATCGAACCCCTGTTTGCGCCGTGAAAGGGCGCGCTGTCCGACCTAGACGCGCGCCCGAATATCCACCAGTTTCCACATTTGTTTATCCTGTGTTCGCTTTCGGTTCTGGTTTCTGAGGGCGTTGTCTGCTATTGTTTTGCTGTGGCCGTGCGTGCTTATTACACGAATATTACACGGTTTTCCAAATCGCAGGATCAAGCGCGCAATGGCAAAAAATCTAGTCGAGGCAATAGTTTCCACGCGAAACTCAAGGTTGAAGCTGTCAGAGGGCGAGCATTGGCGTGCTCTGGATGCTGACGTGCACCTCGGCTACCGGCGCGGCAAACGTGCAGGGCGCTGGCTAGTCCGCTGGTACGGTGAAATTTACCGGAAGGGAAAGACCGTTGCCGAATTGGGATATCGACGTGAAACGCTGGCGGCGGCGGATGATGTGCTGGAAGCCGATGGCGTTGACTGTCTCAGCTTCGATCAAGCCAAGCTTGCAGCAATCAAAAAGGTAGAAACGATTCGCGCCTCTGAGCTTGCCAGCGCACGCGGTCCAGTGCTTACCGTGAAATCAGCGGTGGATAACTACCTTCTGCTCCGAGAAGCCAAAGAGGCAAAGGGTGGGCGTCAACATGACGCAAAGCGGCGGCTGACAAAACACGTCCTGAAAGACCCGATTGCAGAGACCCCTCTGCATGTTTTGCTGGAGGATGATCTATCGGCATGGCGTCGTCGCCGTCCGGCTGACATTTCCGTTTCAACCGTGCGCCGTATAATCAATGACCTGAAAGCTGCTCTCAACGGTGCTGCTGCTGCATACCGTACTCGACTTCCTGCGCAACTTCCTATCGTCATCAAGAACGGGCTCTCTACGGAGGAAGCGACTGCTCCTATCGCTCGTGAAAAACAGGCCCTTACCGATAGTGAAATCCGCAAGCTGATAATCCAGTCGATGCGTGTTGATGAAGAGGGCGGATGGGAAGGCGACCTGGCGCGCATGATCCTGGCGCTTGCTTCGACCGGGGCCCGCTTCTCTCAGGTTGCCCGCATGACGGTTGCCGACCTCCAGCCGGGCAAGTCTCGGCTGATGGTGCCGACAAGCCGCAAGGGCAGGGGCGTAAAGACAAGCACGCACACAGCTATCCGAGTGGGATCTGATGTGATCGACGCTCTGGTGCCTGCCGTCGCCGGTCGGCGCGGACCTGAGCCACTTCTGATGCGCTGGCGACACAAGCAAGTGAGCGGTGAAGACAGGAAGTTGGCTCGTTGGGTCAAGGATGAGCGCGGTCCTTGGCTCAACGCAACTGAGCTGTCACGGCCATGGCGCTTGATAGCGACCGCTGCGGGGCTGCCTATCGACGTGGTGCCTTACAGCTTCCGTCACTCTTCCATCGTTCGGCAGCTTCGCGCGGGGCTTCCTGTGCGGCTCGTAGCGGCCTTGCATGATACCAGCTCTGAGATGATCGAAAGGCATTACTCGGCTGCTATTGTCGATGCTTTGGACACGCTGGCCGCTGGAGCTGTGATTGATCTAATGCCGGATCGTGACAACGTTGTTCGCATTGCCGGGAAGTAACGAAATACGTCCTGTATTCACAATATGTGGTAGTATTGTTAGTGTACAACGCTATGTCTATGGGTATGTGCCATTGACTTGTACAAAAAATTCGGTCATTTTCCTAAAATGCAGAGATTGTCTCGGGACTCACCCGTTACATTCTGAGCCGGGTAAATTGGAACGACAGGCGTCAGCGATCCTCAACAGGACCACTGGCGCTTTTTTTATGGCTAATCGCCAGAAGGAACCAAATGAACACGACTTCACCGAACAGCGGTCCAGCCGCTTTTACAGTCAACGACTTCTGCGCATGGGCAGGCATCTGCCGCGCGACACTCTACAAAGAAATGTCAGCAGGAAAGATTGTGCACCGGAAACTTGGACGCCGCACATTGATCTTGCGGACTGACGCGGAGAAGTGGCTTGCCGCTCTTCCGGTAGGGGGCTCGCATGCAGCCTGACCGACAAACGAAAACTCTGCTGACAGCCGTCAAGTTTGGCGACGTGAGGCTGTCAACAGAGCTGAAACCGAACTCTCCCCAAAAGAAAGAACAGCACAATGACACTAACACCCAATCGTGATTCTGGAAAGCCAAAGCGTGGCGGCTATTCCATCCGTGTCGTGATCGATCCGGATGGCCAGCCTATCACCCTCAAGGGCCGGTATGCCTGGATGATGCGCAACCTCATCGAGGTTGGCGACAAAGGCCTTACCTCCATCGAGCGCCCTGCGCCTCGCATAGCCCACTACGTGTTTTGGTGCCGACGACTCGGTTTTGCTATCGAGACGATAGACGAAAAACATGACGGTCAATTTCCTGGGTCGCATGCTCGCTATCGCCTCCGCTCTTTAGTTCGCATTCTCGAAGACGCAGCTTGAAAGATCGAAGGGCAAGCCAAAACTTGCCCTTTAGATCTCTGAACATCGGTGTAACTGCTCAGCGAACGAAAACGGAACAGAATTGGTGCGAATGAACAGGGGATGATCACTCTGTTAGCCTTGTAAGAACATGATTTTCGTGTGCTTTTGTCCCATCTCATCATCACGCCATAGGGGCGAATAGGGCCAAGACTTCACCCATGTACCCACAGCAAGCCATCCTCGAGGGGACATTACTTTATGGAAGCAAACGGTAGTCGGCTAGAACGGGATCGGCAGGTACCGCTTGTTCTCCGATGGAGGCATGAGGAGCATCTAGCAGAGCTCCGGCGGGAGTTCGGCGGTAGCGAAACCACAGCCTCCATTATAATGTCGCTGGCAACAGCTGATGGGCCGGTCTCGTACTCGCGCAACCGAAACTTTTACACCAATCTCCCAAGATACCGCTGCAGGCTCTTTACCTACGCAAACGTGACCCAGTCCGTTGACTACATAGCAAACAGTCATCTCATTTTTCACGATAAAGTTCGTCCTGGTCACCGGCATTGGCAGAGCTCAATGACTCCGACACCGGAACTTGTCGCTCGGGCAAACAGCATTATCCAAAACGGCCCGCCATTGGAGTTAGCGATTCCGCGCGAAACGATCGAGCTGCGCGATGCCAACGGCATTCCAGCGGGCTATCAGGACTCGCCTGAGACCAAACGGATGCGCCAACGACTCAGGGAAATGAATGAAGCAATCAGGGCCACCCTATTCACCGGAGTTCTGCCGGGGGCGATGGTCCGTATTTTCAACCGAACGTTTAACAGGGGAGGTCGTTTCTATGCCCTTGGAGGAAGCTGGCAGTCAATGAACCAGGAAGCGAGAAAACAGATCACCATTGGTGGCGAACCAGTCATCGAGATTGACTACAAGACATTGCACCCAGCGATCCTGTATGCACAAGCCGGGGCTCCTCTGCCTGATGACTGCTATTCCATAGATGGTTGGCCTCGCAGATTGGTGAAAAGGGCTTTGTTGATCCTTTTAAACGCGAAGACCAGAGGCAAGGCGCGAGATGCAATTGCGCACGCCAAAGAAATGGAAGTGGTCTGCGCTCCCGGGACTGACGACGCCAAGAAGGCCGCAACCGAATTGATGGGAGCCATCAAGAGTCGTCATCACCGTATCGCAAGCGCATTTCACACAGATAAGGGTGCTGAGTTGATGCGGCTCGACAGTGACCTAGCTGAGTCAGTCATGCATGTCATGATGATGGCCGGGGTAACAGTGCTTCCAGTCCATGACAGCTTTCTTGTTCAAGCGTCACAGGCTCAAAGGCTCGAAGAAACTATGTTGCGGATTGCTTATGAAGCGGGGTTCGAATCGCTCCAAGTGACCAGTAATTGATGTGAGAATTATGTCGAGTATAATCAAAGACATAACCTCAAAACGTCTTACATATGGAGAAGGTGTGGTATCTCCGCTCTCTTCCTATCTGGTTACTGTGTGTAGTTTGGACGGTCTTCGGGTCTATTGAGACTGTTTTGGACCAAATTCGGTGCAGGAAGAGAAAATTTTGCAAAAATTTTCTGCCCTCGCTGACAATCTCCCAAAGAAAGGTAGAGCATGAGTTACGAATGGCCAGGTGGGCTCTTCCCGTTGCGCGATTGGCTTCGCGCTCAATCTGTCGATATCGGGTCAATCAAGACCGAGCGTCAGGCGGCCTTCTTTGTGCAGAACCTCGCAAACCAGCGGCTCAAATTTCCACCTAAGGGAGAATCGTGTTTTCCGCTGATGCAGAAGCTACAGGGCATTATCTGTGCTGGCACCACGACCACCCGAGAGGTCCCGACACGTGGAAAGTCCCTCGGCAAGGCGAAGAAGAAAAAGGCCGAGCAGAAGCACATCACTGCGTTTTTGCCCATGGAAGGCTTGGTGATCTATTGCGATGGCTGCTGCCACCCAAATCCCGGCGATGGGGGGTGGTCATTTGTCGTCTATCGGGATGGCAAGGAAATCCACTCCGAATACGGTGGGTTAAGAAACACCACAAACCAAGTCATGGAGCTCACGGCTGCTCTGCTGGCGCTGCGCTGGTTCATTGAGCAAGGAAAGGTCGAACCGGTCGCAATGCGTTCCGACAGCCTCTACACAGTCAATGGCTGCAACGACTGGCGCATCAAATGGGCCAAGATGGGCTGGAAGCGCAAAGGTGAGAATGCCGCACCCGAGAAACAGGCAATCGCGAACGTAGGCCTATGGCAAGCACTAGATGCGGCATTACAGCAGGCTCCGATCACGTTGCAGTGGGTGAAGGGACATGCCGGCATAGAAGGCAATGAGCGTGCCGACGAGTTGGCGGATCTCGGTAGATTAGAAATGATCGACGCCCGGGAGGCAATCGACGGAGACCAGTTGTGTCTCCTTCGACAGCAACTAACATACGTCCTCTAGTGTAATTCTACCTGCGGCGGTTCGGCTTTAAGACGCCAGCGATGCTATTAATCGAAGCGTGAATGATCCGCTTTATCGCCTCTTCTTCTTCAGGCGTTCGTTCCTCGTATTCCACCCCAATTTCTTGATTCTGCCGGTCCACCTCAATGGTGTATTCGAGACGCCGGATAATTTCAGCGTTCATCGAACTGGTACGAGCCGCCTCCGTAAGCTTCTCGTGAAGCTCGGGCGGTATCCTCAACGTAATCCGCGTCCATTCATCCTGTTTAGCCATCCCCTGTTCATAACACCATTCTGGTGTCAGTGTCTTGACACTAATTTGGTGTGACACTAATTTGGTGCATGGTGATTTGCACCGTTGAGAAACAGTGAGGACTAAGCATACATGGCCAGCCTAGACCTAGACATCGGCACACTGAAATCCCGCCTCGTTGAGGTGGAGGTTGATAACCCGCTTTATTCGCGCGCACATGATGGGAAGTCCGCTAACCCTCGGAAGACAACGGCACGGCTGAATGTATTGGAAAGCGCTATCGTCTCGATGCACAACAAGGGCAAGATAGACGACGTTCAATATGAGGCCGCTGGACGCTTCAGGGCCCTGGGCGAAACGTGCGGCGCTGCTGGAGCGCGAGCAATCGACTACAGCCAGGTCCGCGTGGACGGGGCGCGCTCAGGGGGCGGTACCAGTGATCGACGGATCAACGCCCAGCAGCAGTTAGAGGACTGTCACAAATTCCTTGATAGGGCTGTCGGCCCTGATGCCTTCAAGATCCTCTGGGAGGTTGCGGTAAAGGGCAATGCGTTGTCCGAGCTTCGGCTACCTCGGCGGGCTACAGACAAGGCAGGGATCTTAGTACAAGTGAGCCTCAACAAGCTGGCGGAACACTGGTGCCTTGCTCCCCGAACAAATCACGAACATTCCCGTCATGCCGCTTGATATTGTGTGCAAGTTCTGATAGGGTTTTAGTAGAATTGAGATAGTCATAACAATACGTTAGCCGGTTGTGTTGGGTCGATCCACACAGCCGGTTTTTCGTTTGGTCGCTGGTGTCTAGCCATGTTCGCCAGTGTCCAAAATGGGCGGCGGCTTCAATGCCGTAAGTGTAAACCTTTGGCCAGCGGTGTGCCCGCTCTATCGCCGGTGATTCGTTCCGGCCTCTTTGCCAAAGGCATGCCGCAGTAACGACCGGCCCGCCCATGTCCTATTCGTCTTCAGGCGGCTTTCCGTGTTTCCGCTTGAGAAGTTCGTTTCGATATGCTGGGGAGTTCATGAGGCGCAGCTTGTTTAGCGTCGCTGTCCGTTCCGCATTGTCGATTTTTGTGTTGATCAACCAATTCCAAACTTGTTTTTCGTCCGGATTAATTGTCGAGGGCACAAAATCACTAGTCAGTGATCGAAGTCGGCGCATTTCAATCATCATTTCGGAAACTGCGTTCTCGATGTTTGAAAGTTTCTCGTTCTCGCTTTCCTTTTTTGCGGGTTTAGGTTCAGACAGATCGATCTGTTTGTAGGCGTCCAGAAAATCCGGCCAAAATTTGGCGAATGTTTTTTCAAGTCTTTTCGCATCGAGCGGGTTAGCAGTGAACGGATTGATCGATCTGAACATATCGAGCATTTCAGTTTCAATCACCCGGACGTATTGAAATTGTGACAAAGGGCTGTTGGCTGTCTCAATTTGATCGATGCCACAGAGCAGCGGAATCAACCGGCCCTTGACTGATTTGGACAATGCGCCAGCTTCAAACATTATCCAGGGCGCGGTGAGGTTTTTCTTGGTAACCACAACGATGCCAAAATCAATCTCCGCAAGATTGTTACCAACATTGCTGAGCCAGCGCTCGCCCTTTGCAATGTCCTGGGAGGAAACATAGACCTCAACGTCCTGAATTACGCTGGGTACCCAGTCTCGTAACAGTTCGGCTACTTCTCGACTTTCGCTACCCGACCAGCTGGCAAACACCTTCATTTCAACTCCCCCCGCATAAGATTTGACCATTAATCGGCTGATCAGCCGACGGCAAGGCATTGGCACCGAATTAGTTAACGAGGCATCCATATGCGCGAACTGCTTACTATCATCGAGAGTGCCAAGTCTGCCATGATAGCGGAGGGCACAGACCGGTTGGCACTATACGAATGGGAAGCGGAAGCGCTCAAGAGAAGCGGCTGCCGTCTCCCTCACAATGCAATCATCATTCCCAAGCAGATACCGCCGATAGCTGCAATCGATAATGGACCGGCTGGCCGCCGTGCACCCGCGATATGTGAGACCATCAGTTTTGAATTTTAATTATTACGTGTAATCCTCGCCAAGATTAATTTTGCGGGGGTGGTGATGGACGAAACAACGGGTCTTTTGGACCAGAGTGACAAAGAGAAGCTTCTAAATTGGGTCAGTACGAAAGGTCACGGTGATCCAAAGTGCCCGGTTTGTTCAACAAACAAGTGGGGTGTAGCGAACCATCTTATTCGTGGCCCAATATATACCCCACGAACAACGTCTTTGGGTGGTCCCTCGTACCCATTTGTGGTCTTATTCTGTGACAACTGTGGGTATACGCGCTCATTTATGGCCGTGATGGTTGGGTTGGTTCCACCATCTTCCTCTGCAGGGAGCGGGGATGATGACTGAGCCAGCTGAGATAAATATCGACACTGGTCTTAGTTCCGCCATTCAGGTTTATACGGGTGTGCCAAAATACCTAATTCGCCACAGTATCTCAGATGAAGAGCTCACTATGCTTTGCGAAAAGACAAAGGATTTTGTAGACGAAATCATGTGGGCAGCAATTGGGGCGGTCGTGGGATCCGCGCCGAACGTAATAGCATCCTGGATGACCGTAGTTCCGGGTGCAGCGAGCGAAGGACGGGCACATAACTATGTCTTCGTCGCAGCACTTGCTGTTGCCATCGTTACGGGTTGGATTCGCTTCAACCGAGGCAGACGGTCTACTTCGTTAGAAGAGCAAATCAGGAACCGTACGAACGAGCAGCACGGACAGGCTTAAGCAGTGCTCGGAGCAAGAGTTCTGGTCGAACAGTCTAGCTAGCTTCTAACTTGGCAGATGAATCGCTCTAAGCCTGCTTCGTTGTGCTTGTAACCTTTTCGAGGTGCATCAGAAATTTGATCCAAAAGGCGGACTGAGCTCATGTCCTTCACGCTCATCAGCCGCCAATCTGGCTCGTCGTTAATCTTGCTCATATTTCGAAGTTGCCAACCGAAAACTGCTTGGTGCTGATCCTTTTTAACACCGGCGGCATGCACTTCCACAATACGAGTCGTGCCTTTGTAATGAACCTCGAGGCACTTGCCTTCCCGCAAAGCCTGACAAGCTGTGTCGATAATCATTCGTCCCCCTACGCATTTGTGTGACTAAGCGAGTTGCCTCATGGCTTCGCCCCACTGAGTGGCGACAGCCTCTGGTTCCTCTTCCACCATAATGCAGAAGTGGCTCGGCGACTGGTTTCCCAGTGTGTGAATTGTGGTGTGTTTAGAGTCGGAAAACTTTTCGACCGCAACAATCGTGTTTGGGTTTACATAAACAGCTTTTCCGTGCGCGGACGTAAATTTGAGCATGCGAGCATCCTTCGTGGGTTAGAAAATGTTCCTGATAAAGGGTATGCCATCGCCACCTTGAGCGTCGGCCCTTGCCTTGTCCAACAACGTTTCTCGCCTCCTGCGTGAGCGTTTGGCAACCAGCTTCAATGCTGTTCGAGATATGCGGAAGCGACCGCAACTTGGGCAATCAAATTCTGCGTAATCGCCAACGGTCGGGATCACCTCAACCGGTTCGTCTGAGATAGGGCATGTAGTGCTTGTCATAGTCGGCCTCCTCCAAGGCCTTGAGGGCAATCAACAGCCTATCCACTAAGAAAGCAAGCGAGTTGCTAATGGTTAGAACCAAGGAACCCGGCAAGCGCCCGCTGGAGTTCAAGCAACCAACTGCTGATATCATCTGCGAGCGTATAGCGTGCGGCCAGAGTGTCCGTGAGATTTGCCTGGATGAGAACATGCCGGCAATGTCCACGGTGTTTAAGTGGCTGTCTCGTGTGGAAGCCTTCGCGGAGCAATACGCGCGTGCGCGAGATGCCCAGGCTGACACGCTCTTCGATGAAATTCTGACGATTGCCGATGATGGTTCCAATGACTTCATGGAACGCAAGGACGGTGAGGGCGGAACACTCGGCTGGAAGGAAAACGGGGAAGCAATTCGCCGCTCCCAACTCCGTGTCGATGCCCGTAAGTGGATGGCCGGGAAGCTCCGTCCCAAGAAATATGGTGAGAAGCTGGATATCGAGCACTCCGGCATGGTTGTGACCATCGCGAAGGAAGACAGTGCCCTTTAAGCTGACGGACAAGCAGAAGGTCCTGCGGGACAGTCTGCTCCTGAATGCTGCGAAGCACTCATTGATCTACGGGGGCTCACGCTCCGGCAAGACGTTCCTGTATTGCCACGGGATCAACACCCGAGCATTGCGGGCTGCAGGATCGCGTCACGGTATCTTCCGTAAGCATGGCGTTGCGGTCAAGCAATCGATCGGTGCCGACACCATGCCCAAGGCATTGGCGTTGGCCTATCCCGAGGTGAAGTACAAATATTATGAGCAGGACGGAATGTTCCTGTTTCCAAATGAATCTGAAATCTGGCTAGCTGGTCTGGATGACAAAGAGCGGGTTGATAAGGTCCTCGGCAAGGAATACGCGACTATCTACGAGAATGAAGCGTCTGAGATAAGCTATGACGCACACACCACGCTTGCCTCTCGTTTGGCGCAAAAGGTCGAGGTGACCACAGGGCCTGACACCGGCTCATCGTTGCCTCTCAAGAGCTATGTGGATCTTAATCCGACAACTCAAGCCCATTGGACGCACAAGCTGTTCGTGCAGGGTGTCGAGCCTGAGAGTAAACGCCCGGTCAACCGCTTCGACTATGTGTTTGGCGTAGCCAATCCGGAGGACAACGAAGAGAACCTGCCTCCTGGCTACATCAATACGCTGGCGACAATGCCGGAAGCGGCAAGGCGTCGGTTCTATCTCGGTGAATACTCGGGTGATAGCAAAGACGCTCTCTGGAACCGTGCTTCAATTCAGAAGCTGTTCCTGCGGCATGACAATGAACTGCCAGTGTTCCGCCGTATCGTGGTTGCGATCGATCCTGCAGCCAAGTCGATACCGGGTTCTGATGAAACCGGCATTGTTGTCGTTGCGATAGACGAGAAGGGGCAGGGCTACGTACTGGCTGACGGGTCCGGGGTATTCAAGCCGGAAGATTGGGCGAAAGCCGCAATCACGCTCTACAAATATTACAAGGCTGACTGCATCGTTGCCGAGGTAAATCAAGGTGGTGAGATGGTCGAGGCTGTCATTCAGGCTCAGGCTCCCAATCTTACCGTCAAGATGGTTCATGCAACCCGTGGCAAGTATGTGAGGGCTGAACCTATTGCGGCGCTTTATGCTCGTGGCCGTATCCTGCATGTGGGTGACTTCGAAACGCTCGAAGACCAGATGTGCAATTTTACTGCCGACTTCGACCGGAACGGGCAGGGTTATTCACCTGACCGAATGGACGCACTCGTGTGGGGCTTCACTGAACTATTCCCCGGCCTCATCGAGGACCGGAGAGACCAGACACCAAGACAGGCTGTAGCTGAAGACTACGACCCGTTTCATCGGCCTAGCCAAGGTCACAACAGACCGGCCACGGCTGGCATGAACTACGAACCGTTTTGATTACTGGACGGTGACATTTTCCGGCGCGTCGGATTGACTGTTCGTACGATCAATGTGGTCGAGAATAACTCTTGCCATTGTTGCTGCTGCCTCAGTTGGCATAACGAGCCGGCCAATTACAACGTGATCCAAAGAAGCCTTATCCGAATGGTTGCCACGTGTGACGGCAAATGTAACGCGAACGGTACCGTTCAAAATGTGGGTACCGATGGCATTGTCGGCAAATACGTCAGGCGTGTGGGGATTATACAAGACTTTTGGTGGCGTTGCCATGCGCGTTCCTCGTTGTTGATGAGGCGAGTGTATGACCGAATTGCCCAAAAGCAAGGGAACGGAGCGTTGTCCACTGACCATTGACAGCCACAATACTAAAATGCGTTTGCAGCCGATTACCCGTTCTGACCTCGATTACGTCTGCTTGAAATTGCGGGAGAGTGACAAGCGGGAAATCTTCGGCATTCGCAGCCATGACAATCCACTGTGGATCGCTGCTGAAACCCTTTGTGTGGCGTCCTATGGCAAGGCCGCAATAGCCTTTTACGATGGCAAACCTGCCGCTGTGATTGGTGTATCTCCCAAGCCATGGCCTCACGTCTGGGATGCCTGGGCCTATGGTACTGACGACTTCAACAAGGTTGGCCTGTCACTGACGCGCTATGCGCTGAAGGTGCTGAAGCCATACCTGCTGGCACGGCAAGTGCACCGCTTGGAAGCGCCAAGCCGCATGGATCACTCACAAGCGCATTCATGGCTTCGTGCCCTGGGTGCCACGGATGAAGCAATCCTTCGCTCCTACGGACGCGATGGGGCTGACTACGTCATGTTTAGCTGGACAAGGAAATAGCATGAATCACGAGCGTTACGCTGTCGCCCTGTGCCTTGTGTACGGGGCTTTAGGTGTTGGTGGCCTGATCCTGTTTCACTCCGTCAACGGCAATCCCTACGGCGCTGGTGCGGCGCTCCTGTCTGCCGCTGCTGCCTATGCCTCTTCCAATGCTCTGCTCGTTGGCAGGGCCTTTATGTACGAAGCCTGCGTGATTGCATCGCTGGTCTTCGCCGTCGCTTCCTTCTCATTGATGGTGTTCTGATATGTGCTTCGCATCTTCTCCCAAGATACCTGAGGCCGCCAAGGCTCCTCCGCCTCCTGATCCGAACAAGGCAACACTGGAAGCGGCGAACACTGCTCGTGAGCGTGCGCTTGCTGGTTCGACCTCAGGCCGTGCTTCCACGATGCTGACCAATCTGACCGATGCCGATGTTGCTGGCACCGCGAAGAAGAAAACCCTGTTGGGTCAATAGAACATGAACGCAGAGACGCTATTCGCACGATTTGACGCGCTGAATAGCGAACGTCAGACGTTTCTGTCTCACTGGCAGGAAGTGGCAGACTTCGTGTTTCCACGCCGTGCCGACTTCACCACGACCAGAACACCGGGTGAGAAGCGACAGACGCACATCTTCGACGCAACTGGCACGAATGCGCTTGAGCTCCTGGCCGCTGGCTTGCATGGCATGGCGACAAACCCAGCATCACGCTGGTTTTCACTGAAGCTGCAGAACGCCGAGCTGATGGCAAACACTGCCGTCAAGCGGTACCTCGCTGACGTTGAAGATATCATTTTCGGCTACATGCACTCGCCGTCCTCCTCAATCACGACGCACCTGCATGAGTTGTATCTGGACTATGCCGCCTTCGGTACTGCCGTCATGTTCATCGGCAAGGCGAAGAACGACAATCTGCTCTTTCAAAGCCGCTTCCTTGGTGAATGCGTCATTGATGAGAATGCAGAGGGCGTAGTCGATACCGTCATCCGCTGCTTCAAAATGACTGTTCGGCAATGTTTCCAGACATGGGGCGAAAAGTGCTCGGACGCTATCAAGAAGATGCATGCCGATGGCAAGGTGAACGAGAAGGTGGAGTTGCTGCACGCTGTCTGCCCTCGCGAAGACCATGACTACACCAAGAAAGACGCACTCAACATGCCGTATGCCTCCATCTACATGGAGCGCAAGGCAAAGGCTGTCCTGAACGAAGGCGGGTTTGAAGAATTCCCGTATGCCGTTCCTCGCTGGTACAAGGTTTCCGGCGAAGTCTATGGCCGCTCTCCTGCAATGTCGGCATTGCCCGATATCAAGATGCTGCAGGAGATGATGAAAACCACCATCAAGGGTGCACAGAAGCAGGTCGATCCGCCTCTGCTGGTTCCTGATGATGGAATGCTAGGGCCTGTCCGGACTGTTCCTGGCGGGCTTAATTTTTATCGTGGCGAGCGTGAGATTACGCCGCTGCTGACTGGCGGTAACCTGAACATCTCGCTTGAGATGATGCAGGATCTTCGCAACCGGATCATGACGACATTCTTTGTCGATCAGCTCCAGATGGTTGGCGACGCCAAGATGACCGCAACGGAAGTCACGCAGCGCACCGAAGAGCGCATGCGCCTTCTAGGCCCGATCCTTGGCCGCATGGAAAGTGAACTGCTCGGACCCATCATTAATCGGATCTTCGGTCTGCTGCTTCGCATGGGCAAGCTACCTGAACAGCCTGAAGAGCTCGATGACCAGGAATGGGTTGTTGAGTACGTTTCGCCTATTGCGCTGGCACAGCGTGGCCAAAAGGTCGAGCGTGTACTGAATGCCCTGACCATCGCCGGTCAAATGGCTGCTGTTGCCGATAGCGGATCGCCTTCGCTTTCCCGCTTGAAGGGTGATGCCATCCTGCCGTGGGTATTCACGGAACTGAATGCCGATCCTGACTTGCTCGAAGACGATGAAGCCGTTGCGGCCAAAGCCCAGAACGGTGCGATGGCTGCTGCTGCCGGTCCTGCTGCGATGGCTGCTGATGCCTTCGCCAAGGTCGGGCAGGGTGCCAAGTCCTTCGCTGAAGCTCAGAACGCTGGCACTGTTCAATGACCGAACGCAAGTGGGACAAGGAACAGGTGGCAATTGCTGCCCGTGTTGTGAACGGGACGCCCGAGGGTGAAATGCTCATCGGGTATCTGCTCGACTTCTGCCACATCTATCAGCCGTCATTCATGCCGGGTGACCCGCATGGCACTTCGTACAACGATGGTCAGCGTTCGCCGGGTATCGAACTGGTGTCTCTGCTCGTGAATGAGGCGGAGCGCTTCAAGGTAAAGAACCTCCGCAGGATAGCGGATCAAGCACAAGGAAACTAACTTTGACCGATGTAACCACGTCCGCTGATGCGGGGAACGTGGCTGAAGCTGTTATAGCCGAGGCCGGTAATACGGTAGCAGAAACTGCTGCCACAACGACAACCTCCACGACAACGACCAACTGGCGGGATACCCTGCCGGAAGACATTCGTGCAAGTCCTTCGCTGACTAAATTTGAAACTCAGGAAGGTCTGGCCAAGAGCTATATCAACCTTGAGAAGATGTTGGGTACGGACAAGGTTGCTATACCGAAAGAAGGTGACCAGGAAGGATGGGAACGGTGGGTTAAAGCCGCTGGCCGTCCTGACGATCCCAAGGATTACGGCTTCGAGCCTCCGAAGGAGTTGCCGGCTGGACTGGAATACTCTCCCGAGAATGACCAGCGCCTCGCTGCTGTCGTTCACAAGGCCGGATTGAACAAACATCAAGCGGGTCTGGTCCGTGAAGAGTTCATGAGGTGGATGGGCGAGGGCGCAGTTGCCAAGACGGATTTGTCGGCATCGACTGCGGCCACCCAGGAAACACAGCTTCGGACTGAATGGGGCCGTGCCTTCGACCAGAACCTGAAGGAAGCCAAGCTTGCGGTGAAGGAATACGGCGGTGATGAGTTCGCTGCGTATCTGGAAACCACAGGTCTCGGCAACCATCCGGCACTTGCCAAGGCCTTCCATACGATTGCCCGCAAGACCATGGGTGAAAGCCAGTTGATTGGGAACGGCGGTGAGCGCGAAAGCACTCCGGCTGACCTCGACAAGGCTATCACAGACTTCCGCAACACACACAGCGTTGCACTCTTCGACAAGGCTCATGCTGACCACGCACAACGTACGGCGGAATACACCCGCCTGTTCGAAAAGCGTCATGGCGACTGAGACTGACATACGACTTGCCTGCCTGAAACTGGCACGGCCTGACGGGCTAATAAACCCCGATCCAACCGCAATTATAGACCGCGCTTCAGCGTTCTATGACTTCGTGACGCAAGCCACGAAAACACCAGCAATACCAGCAGACAAGGCCGTTGCCCCTGCACTCAAGCCTGTACACAGGTCGCCGCGCTCGTAGCGCAATGTGACGCCCGGTTTCGAGCCGGACAACGTTCGACAAGCCCCCCAAACATCACCCGTTTTGAAAAGGATTGGACCCATGTCCACTCAAATCACTACGGCGTTTGTCGAACAGTATAAGGCAAACGTCTATCATCTTGTGCAACAGAAGGGCTCCAAGCTCCGCAGCACTGTCCGTCTGGAAACCGTAGTCGGCAAGAATGCCTTCTTCGACCAGATTGGCGCTGTTGCCGCTCAGGTCCGCACCACTCGCCACGGCGACACTCCCCGCATGGATACTCCTCATTCCCGCCGTCGTGTATCGCTAGCCGACTACGACTGGGCTGATCTAATCGATCAGGAAGACCGTATCCGTATGCTCATCGACCCTGCTTCCGACTATTCGAAGGCAGCTATGTGGGCTCTCGGTCGCTCTATCGATGACGTTATCATCTCCGCTGTAGACAGCGTTGCTTATACCGGCGTTGATGGTTCCACCTCCACAGCGTTTGACAGTGGCATGATTGTGCCAATTCAGACGGTCTGGCCTGGAGTGACTGCTGCAGATACCGGCTTGAATCTCGCCAAGTTGATCGAAGCCAAAAAGCTTCTTGGTCGCAACGATGTCGATCCTGATGAAGAAGTATTTGTCCCCGTAAACGCAGATCAGATTTCTTCGCTCCTGAAGGATGAACGCGTTGTTTCCGGCGACTATAACAAAGCTCTCCCACTCGTGGATGGCATTGTTTCGCGCATCGGCGGCTGCACTCTCATCCCTTGCAACCGCCTCACCACAGATGCCAACGGCGATACGAAGGTTCCGTTCTACACGGCCTCCGGTCTTCTTCTTGCCCTCGGGCAGGACATGACGGCGAAAATTGGTGAGCGTGCCGACAAGAACTACGCCACACAGGTCTTCGCATCCATGACCATTGGGGCAACCCGCATGGAAGAGAAGCGTGTTGGCTACATCCCTTGCGATCCGGGTGCAAACCCGATCCTCGACATTTAAGGAGGGCCTGCGAAATGGCTAACACTTTCTCCACGGAAGCCGCTCTTTACCTGAACAACACTCCGGCAAAGATGGCAAATAGTGCGGTACACGGCGGTAACTCCCGCCGTTACCGTGCGACTATCACGCTCGCATCGCAGGCTTCGGGTGACACAATCACCCTGGCCCGTATCCCTGTGGGTTCCTACTTCGATGGCGGCTCGATGGTGTCTACCGTTACTCTCGGTACATCGACCGTCGCTATCGGTGTTGCCGGTACTGCTGCCAAGTATAAGGCCGCTGCTGTGTTTACCGCCGTAGATACTCCGACCGCGTTCGGCACTGCTGCACAGACTGGCAGTCAGACGGGTCTTACGGCCTACGAAGATATCATCCTAACCATCGGTGTCGCGGCCCTTCCGGCTGCCGGCACGCTGGTCGTGGACCTGTATTTCTCCGCAACGTAAGCAACCAAAACCACAAACGACAATGAACAGGGCGGTCCTTCGGGGTCGCCCTTTTTCTTTGGCGTGAGGGCGATTGAATGACTTCCCCCACTGAACTTTCCAACATTGCCGTGTCACGCCTCGGCGGTGAAGCCATCACCGATATTGGTGAGGGTTCGACCGGCGCTCGCCTGTGCTCGCTTCACTACGATATCGTTCTCAATTCGCTGCTGCGTGAGCACGAGTGGAACTTTGCTATAAAGCGCAAGTCTCTCGCTCTCGATGTAACAGCGCCGGTCAACGGCTTTGCCCATCGATTTGCGCTGCCTGACGACTGGCTCAAGGTCGTTCGCATCAATGATGCCTATACCGATGATTACAGGATCGAGGGGCTCTTCCTCCTCTGTGACCTCTCGGTTGTTTACCTGGAATACATTGCCAAGGTCACTGACCCGAACCTCATGGACGCACAGTTCGTTGACGTGTTCGCACAGCGTCTTGCTGCTGAAATCGCATATCCGCTGACCAAAAATTCCACGCTGACGGAAAGCGCTTGGAAAATCTACAACGACAAGATCCGCATGGCGCGCACCATGGACGCCAAGGAAGGTCAGCCACGCAATATTGAGGCTGACACCTGGCTCGGGGCGCGCTTCTGATGCCCGCTGTAACAGCCATCAAGACGAACTTTTCGTCTGGTGAAACGTCGCCACTGCTGTTTGCCCGCGTTGATGTGGCGAAGTATGGCAATGGCTCGCAGGTCCTGCAGAACTTCATCGTTCAGCGTTATGGCGGCATCTACAAGCGCGGTGGTCTTGAGTTCATCAACGAGGTCAAGGACTCATACAAGAACGTCCGCCTGATCCCGTTCATCTATTCCGTGACGCAGGCCTACATTCTTGAATTCGGTCACCTGTATGTGCGCTTCTATACCAATGGCGGTATAGTCGAGAGTTCTCCCGGCGTGCCGCTCGAAGTGGTGACACCGTGGGACCAGGACGACATTTGGCAGCTTCAGTATGCACAGTCGGCGGACGTTCTATATTTGACGCATCCGGACTTTGCCCCGCGCACACTCAGCCGCTTGTCCGCCATATCGTTCGCTCTCGCCACAATGGAATTTCAGGACGGGCCGTTCCTGGACCTGAACACCACGGCAACGTTTCTTACACCCGGCGATTACGCTTCTGCTGTTCCCAAGATGACCAGCAACACAGCGCCCTCCGGTACTGTATCGACAACAGCCGGTACTGACCCGTGGCGCATATTCGATGGTTCCAAATCGTCCGAGTTTGTTGACGGCTCCAACAACGCCGGGACGATTTCTTATGCCTTTCCGGGCGGTCAGAAGGTAGTCGATGCCTATTGGATTCGCTCCAGCATTATCGATGAAACATCGACACCTGCTACTTGGGACATACGCGGTTGGAACGGCGTTGCCTGGGTCTCTCTAGATTCTCGTCAGGGTGAAACCGGATGGGCGCGCGGCGAACGCCGTTTCTACGAGTTCACCAACAAGACTGCCTATCAGCGCTATCAGATCGAATGGTACGGGACCAGCCGTACCTCTGGCAGCGAAACCCGCATCGCTGAAATCGGGTTTCATGAGTCCGGCGATACCCAGCCGGCCTTTCCTCTCACGGCGTCGAGCACAAACGGTATTAATGACGGGGCAGGGTTTCAAGCCTCCGATGTAGGCCGCTCCCTCCGATTGATGGGGCCTGATGGCAAATGGCGCTGGGCGCGTATCGTCTCGCGTTCGTCAGCCACCGTGGTGATGATCCGGCTGTATATTCACGCCCTGCCTGACTTGTCGCCCATCAACAATTGGGCCATTGGCGGGTGGAGTGAAATTACGGGCTGGCCGTCCAGCGTAAGCTTCTTTCAAGGCAGGTTGGTATTTGCTCGCACCGTCAACCAGCCGCAGACGGTATGGTTTAGCC
This sequence comes from Candidatus Phyllobacterium onerii, assembly GCF_028331445.1. Taxonomy (GTDB): domain Bacteria; phylum Pseudomonadota; class Alphaproteobacteria; order Rhizobiales; family Rhizobiaceae; genus Phyllobacterium; species Phyllobacterium onerii. The sequence goes on from NZ_JAQMHX010000005.1 coordinate 188,156, forward strand.
AGGTTGATGACTTCACCAATTTCGGGGAGTCAACGCCACTCGTCGATAGCGATGCAATTAACGCGACCATCACGTCTGAGAGCCTCAATGAGATAAAATGGCTGTCGGAAAACACGACTCTGCTCGTTGGCACGACCGCTGCGATCCGCACAATTGGACCGAACACACAGACGGGTGCCTTTGGACCCGCGAACATCATCCAGCGCCGTGAAACGAACTACGGTGCATCTGATGTTCTGCCCGTTCGCATCGGCAATGTCGGTGTCTACTCGGGCTATTACCGTCAGGACATTCGCGAGATAGCCTATTCCTTTCAGGATGACGGGTATGTCAGCCAGGATCTATCCTTGCTCTCGGAGCATATTCCTCGGGCTGGTGTTAAGCAGTTGTGCTTTGCGCAAAACCCGGACGGGATTGTCTGGGCTTCGAAGGATGACGGAACTTGGGCCGGTCTGACTTACGAACGTGAGCAGGACGTTGTTGCCTTCCATTCCCACGTTGCCGGTGGTTCGTTCGGGGTCAGTGCTCCTCGCATTGAAAGCGTTGCGACAATTCCAAGTCAAACCCGCGATGAAATGTGGGCTGTCGTCAAGCGCACCATCAACGGCGTGACCAAACAATATATCGAGCGCCTGTCGCTTGGCCTTGCGCCAACTGCTTCCAAAGAGGATGCGACATTCCTCGATAGCTTCCTGAGCTATTCCGGTTCTGCAGTGAACACGCTGACAGGCCTTGACCATCTTGAAGGTCAGCAGGTGCAGGTATGGGGCGACGGCTCCTATCTCGGTGAATACACGGTCGTCTCCGGCGACATCACTCTCTCGAACGACTACACGGTGACCAAGGCCTGTGTCGGGCTTCCATACACTTCGATCATGGAAACGCTGTCGCCGGAAATGGGCGCAGCGGGCGGCACAGCGCAAACTCGCACGGGTTCAATCTCCGATATCTATCTGCGTGTCAATCGTTCCCTCGGCGGCTCTGTGGGTGGGGCGGATAGCCCAAGACTTGAGATGATCTATTGGCGCACGACGGGCGATCCAATGAACACTTCCCCACCGCTGTTTACGGGTGACAAGCGGGTTCAAGTCCAAATTGGTTGGGATACCGGCAAGCGCATCCGCGTCGAGCATTCCGATCCGACGCCTTTCCAACTCCTCGGCATGATCTACGAATTGAAGGTGAACGGCTAATGTGCTTTCCCGCTCTTCTTGCTCCGCTCGGGGCTCTGTTTGGTACCGGAGCCGGAGCTGCCGCCGGTGCTGGTGCAGCTGCAGGTGGCGCTGCCGCCGCTGGTGGCGGTCTCGGCACAGCGTTGTCTCTCCTCGGCACGGGGCTGTCCGTAGTCGGTGGTCTACAGGCTGGACAACAGGCAGAAAAGGTTGGGGAATACAACGCCAAGATTTCGGAGAACAACGCTCTCGCTGACCAGCAGCGTGCGCAATACGAGGCCGGTCTGATCCGTGACGACAAAAAGCGCATCCTTGGCACTCAATTGGCCGCACAGGCTGCGAACGGTCTCAGTGTGTCGTCTGGCTCGCCGGTTGCCGTACTCGGTGACACCTCTGGCAATGCAGAAATGGACGTACTGGCCCGGCTCTATGGTGGCGAAAGCTCCGCAATGGCCAATCGCAATCAGGCAGCGCTCTCTCGTGCTGAAGGCAAGGCACAGAAAAACGCCTCGATCATTGGTGCAGGCACAACTCTTCTGACGGGACTCGGCAAGATGGCCGGTAACCGTCAGGCCTTGAGATACGGGGTTTAACTGAATGGCGCGTTTCCCTACCTACGAACGCCGCCAGGGTCTTGCCGGTGGTTCGACAGGCTCTTTTGCTGATGCTGGTGCATTCACGGCTCCATCTCGTGCATTGCAGGGGGCGGGCGCTGCTGTCGCTGACTTGGGGAACGATTTCTCCGCGATAGAAGCGAAGGTACGTGAAACCCAGGATAACACCTGGTTCTCGAAGGCTCGTGCCCAGACGGCAACCGACATTTCCGCACAGGAAATGGACCTGCAAAAGCAGGCAACGGATGGCGCTGCCAACTTCACGCCTACCGTACAGGGTAAATTCGGGGAATATCGTGCATCGAAGGAAGCGGAAGCGCCGAGCCCTCGGGCAAAACAGATGTATTCGCAGTGGGCTGATACCTTCGGCGTCGATGTGACGGGCCGCGCTGCCAAATTTCAGGCAGAGAGCGAGCTTGCCAAACGCACAACCGATTTCAGCGCTGCTATCAATGCCCATGCACAGGCCGTCTATGCCGATCCGTCGCAGTATGACGTGGTCAAAAAGCGCATGGATGATGACTTTGCAGGTGCAAAACAGTGGATGACGCCTGAACAGGAACAGGTTGCCAAGACTTCGGCTGAAAAGACGCTGCAGCTTGCTCGTGCAAAGAGCCTCGTTGAATATGCGCCTGACAAATTCATGCAGGAAACCGGCACAGGTGGTGCTGGCGGCGATGTTTCGAAGATTCTTCGCAAGGCTGAAGGCTTTCGGGCCAAGCCTTATTGGGATGTGGATCACTGGCGCGTTGGCTATGGATCGGACACGGTCACCCATGCCGATGGCCGAATTGAGTCCGTCCACCAGGGTATGACAATCAATCGTGATGATGCCGAACGTGACCTAGCGCGCCGCACGAAAGAGGAAGAACAACAGATTATTGGGCAGGTTGGCCCTGAAGCTTGGGGGAAGATGCCGCCAAATGCTAAGGCCGCTATCCTGTCAGTCGCATATAATTATGGATCATCACCTAAGTCGGTGCTTGCCGCTATCAAGACTGGTGATGTCGAGCAGGTGGCCGTTACCGTTGAAGGTCTTGGCTCTCACAACGGCGGCGTAAACAACAAGCGGCGTGTGACAGAGGCGGCTATCATTCGCGGTGGTGCTATTCCGCAGAGCCCTGCTGATGTTGCGGGAAATCCTGCATACAGCTCGTTGAGCGTTGACGAGTTGGGCGCTCTCCAAAACAGGGCAGAAGCAAACAATTCTGCCAATCAAACCAACCTGTATAATCAGCTCAAGGGTTCTATGGAGCTTGGTGTAAAAACCGGCACCATCATGTCGGAAGACGCTATCTTGAGTTCGGCCCTGCGTGATGATGACAAGGCCTCTTTGCTGACGACGTTCCGTGGTCAGAACAAAGACCAGATGGAAATCAATGCCGCTCTCGGCGGTCTGGCAAACAAGACGCTGAGCGTCGATCCTTATAACGACAAGGCGCGTAAAGCACTTGATGGGGCATATGATGCCATCGTTACTAAAGCAACTCCTGAACAAAAGGGTTTGGCTGGTGAGGAAATCGTTCGCCAGTCCGGTGTAGTTCCACAAACCCTGTTGAATGAGCTGCGCCGTGGGCTGGAAAGCACAAATCCGGTCGATATCGCGGCGGCTGCACAGCAGGCTAGCCGGATTAGCCAGATTAACCCGGCTGCACTATCTCGTCGTGAGGGCGGGGCGCAGGTCCAGAAAGCTGCGGATGACTTCGGTTATTATGTGAACAATCTCAACCTGTCGCCTGAGCAGGCCGCACAGAAGATTGCCGACAACAACAACCCCGACAAGATGCGAGACCGCAAAGCGCTTGAACCAGCTGCGAAGGAGTTCCGTAAGCAGATTGAAACCGAAGACCTCGGGGCCGTTTTCGATGACAGCTATCTGCCGTTCACTGAACCTGCGGTCGGCTTCAACGAAGGCCAGCGCCTCGGTATCCAGGCTGAATACCAGGCCATAGCCGAAGAGAAATTCTATGAAGCCAATGGTGACGCGGAGCTGGCGAAGAACCGCGCTCGTGAAGAGATGAAGCGCCTCTACGGCGTCACCGATATGACCGGTAAGCCTACCGTCATGAAACACCCACCCGAGCGTTATTGGCCTGCCATACAGGGCGGTAGCTCTTTTCAGTATGCCAAAACGCAGCTCTACCAGGACCTCTATGCCATCGATCCTTATGTAGACACGTCAAAGGTCCAGTTCGTTACCACACCTGAAACGGATGCCATGATTAAGCGTGGTGAAATGCCCGCTTATGCCGTGTTCTATCCTGACAAGAACGGCGTGCTGCAAACGATACCGGGCAAGCTGTGGCGTCCAAATGCCTCCACGCAGGTGATGATGCAGATGGAGCGGCAGAACGCCGAACAGAAGCAAGCAGAGTCCATTGCGAGAGTCAGCCAGGATATCAACAGGCGCGAGGCAGAAATGCAGGCTGATCCGATGGCCGCGCGTAAGGCTGGACTTGATGCCTTCATTGATGGACCTCGGGCAACACCCGCTGTCAAATTTTTGCAGAACAAGGGTAAATAATGCCGTTCATTGATGAAGGCTATCAGCCGCAAAATCTAACGGACATTGCGCCTGTGGCTGCTCCAGATGATCCTACGTTGAGCGAAACCTTCGGGGCCGCTTTCCGTACTGAGAACGTCATCGGCTCATACCTGTCTTCCCGTGGTGCGCCTGATCCTTACCAGATTGAGGATGGGTATGACGCTATTGACGATGTAAAAAACGATCCGAAGTACGCGCCATATGTTGCTGACTTCGCGGGTATTTTCAACAAGAAGGCGTCTGACGCACAAAAGCTGCAGATAGACCGTGAGCTGAAGGATAAACGTACGATCGATGCTGCTGGCGGCATGGGCATGGTTGCATCTATGGCTGCTGGCGTTTTCGATCTGCCTACACTGTTGCCTATTGGCGGTGGTCTTGCCGGTGCCGGTGGTAGCCTTTTGCGCACCGCCTCCAGCGCCGCCATTGGTGCCGGTATCGATGCTGCTGTTTCCGAGACTGGTTTGCAGCTCACGCAACGGGCGAGGACGGGCGAGGAGTCGGTTTACAACATCGGTGGCTCCATCTTGCTCGGCGGCGCTCTTGGCACGCTGATAGGGCGGTATCTGAAGCCGCACGAGGCGACTGCACTCGGCAGGAAGATTGAAACACAGGAAGGCGGGTACAGGGAGTTTGACGCCGCCTATGCGAACGCCGGAACTGGTGCGTCCTCGGGTGGCGCTGCTGCTCGCGACACGGGGCCGCTGGTCCTGAAGGACGAAGCGCTTATCCGCAATATTCCGTTGGTCAATCGACAGGATCCGCTTATCCGCCTGCAGCTTTCGGATTTCGATAGTGCCAGGCAGACTGTGCGCGGTCTTGCTGAGACGCCGCTGGAATATGCGGACAATGCTGCCGGTGTTGCGACCGAACGTGGTGGTTCCGTCGAAACCAGAATGAAGATGTGGCACGCGCCGGTCTATTCCAGTTTGCGCGATATCGACACTATGTATGCCCGCTATTTCCACAATGCTCCCGAGCCGACTGCTTGGCAGACTCGCCTTAGCCCTATTCAGTCTGAATTTGCCCGTCTGCGCGGCTCCAGCGAGAAGATGACCTATCGAGAGTTTAAGGAAGAGGTGGGCAAGGCCGCATTTGATGCTGAACAGCATGCCATTCCTGAAGTGGCTGAAGCTGCCAAGGTCTACCGCGAAGTCGATGACGCGATGAAACGCGCTGCTATCGAGGCCGGGTTGCTGCCGGAAGATGTGAAGGTTGCCAAGGACGCAAGCCATCTTTTCCGCATGTACAACAAAGAGCGGATCATTGCGAAGCGTAACGAGTTCGGCAAAATCCTGCGTGATTACTTCATCAATGGCCGCGAATCTGCGCTGCGAACAGCGGAAGAGAATGCCGTTGCGAAGCGTGTCGTCACGAGTGACATGACGGTCGAGCGGTATAACCAGTCTTTCGAGCGTCTGAGCGGTATCGAGGACCGAATTAACCAAAGGCAGGACATTCGCCGCAATAAGGTGAGCAATCTCCAGCGACAACAGAACACCCGTAACGACCTTCTGAAAGAGCGTGCGCCTACCGGACTGATGGAGGCCCTGCGCAACTCGGATGAGAATGCCAGTGCAATCGGTCATATTCGGGAGGCTCGGGCTGCAGAGGCCAAGGCAAACAAGAAGCCGCCTTATGCTGAGCGTTTTCCTATCCTTGCCATCCTGAAGGAAAAGGGCGGGGTGCGTATCGGAAGCCCGCTTGAGGGGGAACTGAAAGCATTGGGCATCACAGCCAAGGCGCACCCGGGATTGTTCAGGAAGGACAGCGGCATAGGGGCCGTGGATAACTTCGTTCATTCGGAAGAGGATATCTTTCGCGACAATCTGAACGCAGGCGACAACGGCTATGTTGATCCGGCTGACGTGCTCAATGCCATACAGCAGGAAGTCGGCGGTTCGCCGCTCCTGACGCGTGAGGCCGCTGACGCTGCGTACATCTCTGAGGCTGTGCAAGACGCGGCTGCTCGTTGGCTCGATAGCGTAGGACTTGGTCCTGATGCGACGGTCAAACAGGTTCGCGACTTCGTAAAGCGTGTCAACGATGCTGAGAAACACGTTGATAACATTGATACTCGCATCCTGCGTCTCGAAACGGAAATTGAAGACTTCGACAAGGTAACGGACGGGCTGAAGAATGAGCGCGATATCAGCGCAAGCGAAGCGGCTATCATTGCCGACGAAGTGAATGCGCTTGAGGCTGAGCTGTCGGAAGTGGCTGATTTGGCCAATGCCTCGCCGCGTGTGTCCATGATGGTCGATTACGCGACGACAAAGCGCAGGATGTTCAAGAAGCGCATGACAGAACGCAACCTGCAGAAGCGTGTCGATGCTATCGAGCGGCTGGCTGCGGACGGCAAAGCTAACGATGAAATGCTGATGGAGCTGGCCGCGAAGAAGGTAGACCTAAACGCTGCCAATCTCGAAATCAAGAAGATGCATGCCAAGGCGGAAAAGCTGAAAGCGCAGATACCGTCTGCCCATGTTATCGAGAAGACTGACGAATTCGCCAATCTATCGGATCTGGAGATTTCAGACCTCGTTGACGAAACAATCAATACTATCATCGGCAACACTGACGGGCGCATCCCATATGACGCCATTGTTTCCGGCCCACGTGGTCCATTGAAGGAACGCCTGCTCAAGATTGAAAGCGCGAAGATTCAGGATTTCATGGAACTGGATATCGAGAAGGTGTTGCGGGCGCAAACCCGTACCATGTCTGCAGATATCGAGATTTCCAAGAAGTTCGGTGATCCGACGATGAAAGAGGAAATCCGCAAGATTCATGATGAGGCTGACCGGCGCATAGCACAGGCCACGGATGACAAACAGCGCACCAAGCTGGAGAAGGCTCGCAAAGCTTCCGTTCGTGACGTGGAGGGGATCAGGGACCGTTTGCGCGGTCAGTATGCCTTGCCGTCGAATCCTGATTCCTTGGTGCTGCGTGCCGGTCGCATCTCTCGCAACCTGAACTATCTGCGCCTGCTTGGCGGCATGACGATTTCAGCTTTTCCGGACCTCGGCAAGATTGTCTTCAACCATGGCCTGACAAGCACATTCCGTGACGGTTTCATTCCGCTCATTACCAATTTCAACGCCGTTCGTCTGGCTGGTGAAGAGGTGAAACTGGCCGGCACTGCGTTGGATATGGTGCTTGATAGCCGTGCCATGGCGATGGCAGATATCACTGACACCTATGGTCGTCACTCTCGTATAGAGCGGGGCATTGATGAACTGACGCACAAGTACGGCGTTGTCTCTCTCATGGCCCCGTGGAACGCTGCGATTAAGCAATTCAGCGGCCTTGTCACCATGACAAACATTCTCAACGCTGCTGAACGTGTCGCCAAGGGCATGCCGGAAGGCAAGGACGTGAGCAAGCTCGCTGCTGGCGGTATTGACTCCGATCTAGCTGAGCGGATCGCCAAGGAGTTCGCCACGCACGGCGATAAGCAGGGGAATGTCATGCTGGCGAAAGCCGCTGATTGGGGCGATAGGGAAGCGCGCGAAGCATTTCGCACCGCCGTCGTTCGCGAAGTGGATCGTATCGTTGTCACGCCTGGGCAGGATAAGCCGCTCTGGATGAGTACCGAATTAGGCAAGACCGTTGGTCAGTTCAAAAGCTTCGGTGTCTCCTCGATGCAGCGTACCATGCTGGCGGGTCTACAACAGCGTGACGCCGCGACCCTTCAAGGCCTGCTGGTTATGATGGGGCTCGGCGCCTTCACTTATTATGCAAAGCAATCAATTGCCGGTAGGGAAGTTTCGGACGATCCCGCCGTGTGGGTGGTTGAGGCGTTCGACAAGTCCGGCGTGGCTGGATGGTTCATGGATGCGAACAACATCGCTGAGAAGGCAACACGAGGTCGGGTAGGGCTCTCTGCAATCACTGGAAAGCAGGTTTCCCGCTATGCCAGCCGCAATGTGACGGGCGCATTTCTCGGACCTTCTGCCGATGCTTTGGCAGATATCTTCCAAGTTTCCGGTTCCGTTTTCGCTGGAGATACAAGCAAAAGCGACCTTCATAAAGTTCGCCAGTTGATTCCTCTACAAAATCTGTTCTACTTACGTTCTATTTTGAACCAAGTGGAAGAGTCAGCGGGTAACTCCCTAGGTCTTCCTGATACAAGGAAATAGCCGTGGGGGCGTTCTTCGGATTTACCGCTTTCATCCTGGCCCTGTTCGCAATTGGGGCTGTTGTGGAAGAGAACTTGAGAAAGGCAGCAATGTTCGGTGCTGCCTTCGCGGTCTGCTGCGTCATCGTCATGATGGGAACGCCGAAGCTCACAACCAGCTTCGCCTCCACAGAATGCCACACCGATTGGGATGGTTTCAGTAATGGCGATGTCTGCGACTGATTGATCTGAACCACTAAACCAACCATGTAAGGCTCGCTTCGGCGGGCCTTTTTCGTTTCCGCAATAAGCCCTGCTCATTCGAGTGGGGCTTTTTTTATAGGGCCTGCCCATCATGACGATTTCAACCCAGACTGCCCGCGTTCAATACGCTGGTAATGGTGTTACTGCCTCGTTTCCGGTTCCGTTCGAATTCCTGACCGCATTCCCGCCAAAGGTGATTTATACCGATGCGGCTGGAGTAGACACGCTGTGGGTCTCTGGCACGAATTACACGGTCACAGGTGGCGGCGCCAACCAGGCAGCAACGGGTGCGGTTCTTCCGACTGTCGTCCTGCCTACTAGCACAAAGATAACCATCCTGCGCAATGAGGCCCTGACACAGGCTGCCGATTACGTTCCGAACGATCCATTTCCTGCCGTTGCTCACGAGAAGGCGCTGGATCGTCTCTCGATGCAAAACCAGATGATTGCGGAGAGGGCGGGGCGTGCGCTGGTTCTCAAGGAAAGTTCTTCCGCATCCAATATTACAGTGGCCGAGCCTGAGGCCGGGAAAATCCTTGGTTGGAACGCTGACGGTACGGCCATTATAAACAAGGATGCAACTTCCGTCGGCGTTGCCGGTACCGCTGGTGCGGTTGTTTTTGCTGCCGACAACCCGGAAGAAATACTAGACTACATCGACGGGCAACCCCATGCTGACAATCTCGATACGCTATCTTCGACTTCACTCGGCGCAACAGGTCTAGCCATGCTTGGTGCCGCGACAGTCGCGGACGCTACAGCAGCGCTCGGCGCTGGAGTTGCGGGCGCTACTATTTTCACAGCGACGCTCGATGCAGACGTTCGCGCTTTTCTCGATGTGCCGGTTTATGTCCTGACACGGACCGCATTGAAGGCGAGAGACACCACGAAGGACGTTTGCGCGGTTTTGCTCGAAGGTGGCCGGTCCGGTCTGTTCAAATGGACGGCGGGTAACTTTTCGACGCAAGTCGCCGCCGATACTGCAGAGGGTGTCTATGTCAAGGCGACGGCAATTGCGTCGTCTGCCGGCGCATGGGTTCGTTCCGGTGTTGCCGATCATGTTCGCCCTGAGTGGTTCGGTGCGATTGGCGATAATGTCACCGACGATTATCCCGCACTACAGGCCGCGTGTGACTTCGGGAAGCCTGTGAAGCTATCTGCTACAACCTACTGGTGCCAATGGGTAATCGGATCGACCAACAAGGATTTGTTCATTAGTGGGGCTGGTCAGAAAGTTTCAGCCATCCGGTTCACATTTGCCGGCTTCGCTGGAATTAACTTCACGACAAACAGTAATAGACACCAGCTTGATGTAACGGACCTATCTCTAATCGCCGATGTTGCAGCTGCCGGTACAGCTATTCGTGGGACGTGGCCTAATGTTGCCTCCTCTGCATGGCGTACTCTGCATGTCGAGAACTGCGAGATTATCGCGTCAAATCTTGGTACTACGTACTGGACAAGCGGCATCGATGTTACCGAGGCTTGGAAAGCTACCATTCTCAAGAATGTGATCCATGGGAATGGAGCCGGTGCAGTACCCGGCACTGGTAATTTTGGAATTCGCTTCAACGGATTGTCGATTGAGTGTGAAGTGTCGTTCAACGGAATTCACGCCTTCGAGAAGGGGTTGACCGTCATAGGAAATTGCGAGGGAATTAACGTTCTCAATAACAATTTCATAGCTTGTGGATGGGGTGCTTACATTAACTGCCCCGCTCTGCGCCCTATGCACAGTTATAAGGGCAATCACGTATCCAGCTATTTTGGCGGTATATATCTAAACAACGTATCTCAGTCTTTCGTCAGCGATAATCTGATCTATGCTATATCTGGATGGGCTGGCGCATACGTGGGCATCAACTGTCAGAATAGCTCTTATAATCTGGTGCATCACAACCATATCTGCTTTCTGGCTCCGTTAAGTCCAGCAGGCGGGACCGGCGTTTTGCTGGCCGCTTCTGGCGCTATGGAAATTACGAACAACCAGCAGCAGGGCGGTAACGCGGTGGTTTGGTGCCAAGCAGGAACATCAGACTATACGGTGAAGGATAACCGGGGTTACAACATGGCCTCTGGCGGCGTTGGTGCGCTGTTGTCTGGCATTGGAACCAACAGGTCGCTCGACAACCTACCTTAACGCGTCAGCACTGCGCAAAACTCCAGCCGTCCTTGTGGCGTTGGATATGCATCTTCTAGTCTCAATGGTATCTGGCGGGCCTCAAAAAGGTCCGTCATTACTTTTGAAAAGCTATCAGGCGTGAACTGCCACGCGTGAACGTCGATATAGTTTCCCGCCGCTTCTTCATATTCTCTGAGGGCGGTCGCGGTGCGTTGATGTATCGATCCCCAATGGCCAGGATCGCTGTGATCACCAGCCCAATGCCGGGCCGCGTCGTTGTGCGTGGTGAAGGCTCTATGCTCGATAAGGCTTAGCAAGGTATGAACCTTCCTTCCTCTGGCCGCGTTCACTTTTTCTACGGTCGTCTCTGGAATGAAATGATCGAAGCAATACCGCTTGTCGGGGATGATAAGGAAATATCTGCCACCAGGATCTAGCAGGTCGGCAACCTTTTCCAAATGGTCGATAAGGTCGGGCTGATGCTCAATGCAATGCGAACTTACTACCGCGTCAAATTTCTGGTCTACGATACTCAAATCGCCCGTTGGAGATACCCAATCCATTGCGGGGATTTGATCAATAGGCTCGCCAAAAATCGCGGCGCGCTCCCTGAGTTGCGCTTGATCAAGCACGTCGAAATAGCGGACTCCTTCCCCGGCAATGATCGGGCGGAAGAACGGGCCGATTTCCAGTATGTTGTTTGTTTCTCTAATGAGTGGAACGAAGTTTTCGCGCAAGGCATAAGGTGATGCTGATCGGCCTTCTTTGACACCGAATTCATGCCAGTGGCGCAGCAATCGTTCTGTCGATAGGTGGCGTAAGGTCGGAGTAGCGGTCGTAGCAAAACCTCGCACCAAACTCCGGATATACGTCATTATTGCCCCCTTCTCCAAGCATGGTAGCTCCCCCGCAAACACGGAATGGAAACCTACGCCAGGCAGTGCATATCCGCAATCCTGTCGGCCATGTGGCCTTGGTCAATGCCGTCTGTCTTCCGAAAATAGGAAACGACCATGAAACTCGTCCCAAACTGGCGGGCCGTTCTTCGCTATGCGTGGAGCGTCCGCTTGATGCTGCTCGCTGGTCTGCTGTCTGGCATTGAAGCCGTGCTGCCGTTGGTTGGCGGCTTACTCCCTATCCCGCCGCGCACCTTCGCCCTGCTGACGTTCTTTGCGGTCGTCGCTGCGGTCTATGCGCGGTTCGTCGTACAGAAAGGCTTATCCGATGAAAAGTAGATTGATGAATTCTGCCGGTATCCTGACGGCTACCGGGCTGCTCGCTGCTGCTTTCGTTGGCGGATTGGAAGGAACGAAGACAAAGGCCTATCGCGATATTCTGGGCATCCCAACCGTGTGCATGGGAGAAACCCGTGGCGTGAAGATGGGCGATGAATATAGCCTAGCTGAATGCCGGACGATGTTCGGAGCGGCCCTGGTTGAATATGAAGGCGGTATGCGTTCCTGCGTCAAGGAACCGGACAAGCTGCCGGCCAAAACCTACGTGGCCTTCATCTCGGGCACGTACAATCTCGGCGTTGCCGGGTTCTGCAAATCGAGCATGGTGCGTCTTGCCAATGCTGGGGACCTTCGAGGTGCCTGCGACGCTTTCATGAATTATCGCCGGGGCGGCAAGCGCGTCATTCAGGGCCTTATCAATCGCCGGATCGATGAACGCAAGCTGTGCCTGGAGGGTCTGCAATAATGTTGGCACTCCTCTGGACTTATCGCCAAGTCGTTGCCGGTGTGGCTGCGGGCGCGTTCCTCGCTGCTGGCCCTGTCTATCTCTACGGAACCTATCAAGGCCGTCAGCAAGCCGCTGTGGCGGTCGCTGTCGAGACTGCCAAGTCATACAAGGAAAGAGCCGAAATCGATGACAAAGTTCAAACTCTTGATGCTATCGCTCTCTGTTTGCAGCTTGGCGGCATGCCAAACGAATGCGTCATCCAATTGCGCGGGGTGGAGAAAGATAAGCGTCCTGTCGGGGACAGCCGTGTACCTCGCAGGAAATGACATGGCCGCTGGCCGGTCCATCGTATCGCACAATGCCTACGGCAAATTGAAAGCATGTTGGAAATGACTGAAGCTAGCCAAGAAAGAGCCATAGGCCGGATCGAGGGCAAACTGGATCTCATTATCGCAGAACAGCAGGACGCCGCTAACTCTCGCCGCGTGACCTATGAAAAACTCGACCAGATAAACAGGAAGTCAGATGCGACGGATCGTAATGTCGATGAACTACACAAACGCATGGCTACGATTGAGGTGCCTGTTGCAGAGTTTTCCAGATGGCGGGAGCGCTTTATTGGCATGGGGCTTCTAGTGGCGCTGACTGCTGGTCTGATTGGCGCAATCGCCGGGGCGCTTTGGCAAAAGATTGTAGCGCTGTTCAACTGAAATCAGTGTCCCGACCTGCCGGATACACATTACAAGAGCAGGCCGGGTGCCGACGCGGTGGGCACCATAGCCAGCATTCAAAGCGTGCGCTTGCATGGTTAACAAAAGGAAAAGCTCGAACCCCCGGAACGCAAATCACCGGAGGCTCGAGCCTCGGTTAGGCCCGTCATTTGAAGAGCAATGCCCTGTTTATCAGGCCTGCTGGTGAGGGGCCGCCAGCGCATTCAAACTACTCTCAAAACGGCAGGGGCGATATGGACCAAAGGCCCATGAAGGCTCAGACGAAGGTTCAACTTGGAATCCAGATGTCTCTATGCTCGCCGCTGTGCCTTTAGCTTCCTCCACCTGAAGGCTTTACCAGTTGGTGGTCCGCGTTCAGGCTCGTCAACGTAGTTGCCAGCTTCTTTGGCTGCCTGGATGAAGGCAAATCTTGCCGAACCTGGGGAGAGGTTGCCTTCCAAACAGGATAGCAATGCGTGTTTCGCAGCGGTCAGTATCTCGGTTTCCTCGATCGGCCAGTCTGTGAGTATCATCTCTGCGGCTTGAAGTGCCGAGGTTACGACGCGCATCCGGCCCGGATGGCTTGTCATGATGCGAACTTCTTTGAAGTGTCGTTCTTCCATCGCGGCCAAACGCCTCGCTTCCGGACTCTGTTCCCGAAGGCGGGATAGTCAATATTCATTATCTGACAGCCTGGATTAAAAAATCATTGGTTCCATTTTTTCTAAGCACATCAACCAGCAGGCTACGCCAGCAAGGACAAGGCCGATACAGAAGAGCGCGAAGTAATGGTGAAAAGCCAATTCACTCCGCCCGTCTCCTGGACCGTCATCGAAATCTATTCGCATAGGATCATCCCCTGCGTATGATCTGGCCGTCGCGCAATTCGAACACGCCGTCGCCGCCGCCTTGAGCGTAAAAATCTGTCTCCAGATCACCCCACGTACCCATGTATTCTCCGCAAGAGCTACAAACGATTGGTGTGGTCAGCGCCAAATCTTGGGTGAACGTAAGGTAGATCGTTTGGCACTTCGGGCATTCGAGTTTGCTGTCGAGGCGTTGGCTAACATCGTTAGGCATTGGGGTATCTTGCCGAACTTCGGAGCGATGCTACTTTGCCAATCAACATTTCCTGATTGGCAGCTGCTCGGGCAATGATTTCTGCGTCGCGAAGACCCTCGTTGAACAGCGTCATGACCCTTCGCGCGAGACGATCCGAATCTTCAAGGCCCTGAGCTTTGTGCAGTTTTCTGGTGGCCTTCAGAAGCGCACCCTCCATTACAGTCCAATCTTCGCTGTAATAGATAATATTCCTGAAATGACGGGGCATAGCCTTCCTCCCGCACTGTATTACGGCGGGAGCACTTGGCATCTCTCAATCGCAGGGCGCCACTACTAGGTCCAGCGACCCAGATATTAAAAAACTCATTTCGGGGTGCGTCAATACTATGTCCGCTGGTGGACAATTAGCACAAGACGCGCGGTAACGTGCGATGTTGCTGGTTAGCCGTGTGTCGGGCCGTCTCATTGCGATTCCTAGCTGATCCCGCCGTCGCGTTCGTCGCCAATCGCAGAGACTGACGCTTCCTGCTCCGCCGCCTTTAGGGCGATATCCTTTGCGTCGCGCATGCCTTGGTCAAACAGCTTCATGATGCACCGGGCCAGTCGCTCTGCATTTTCATGCGTCGTCGGATCACGGTTGAGAATGGCCGATGCCATACGGTGCGCGGTCTGCATAGTGGCCCAGTCTTCAGTCGAATAGATGAGATTTTCGAGTTTGCTAAACATTGCCCTTTCCCCGTCATAGGCGAAAGCACGAAGCATCTCTCAAGCACCAGTAGCCTAATGTTTGTGGCTGGTGACGTTCCATATCTATCGTCGGAAATCTCCTCAAGTCAAAGGTCTTTGGGTGGACAATTAAGGGAACGATTGTCGCAGCGGGAGGTTGTGTCCGCTGGAGGACAATTCTGTGAACAAGAGCAGAGACGAACGCCGCAATGCCGAGGGAATGCGGCAGACAGCCCGGCACGAAGGATTTCAGAACTACATCGGAGACGCGCGTCGCCAGCCGCCCAGCGACGACCCGCTATTCGATGAACTTCTAAAGCGCCTAGACGATGCCGAAGAGGCGCAGTCCCGGCCAAAGAGCGGCGGTCTCTAGCCCTTCATTGCGAATAAGATGGCGGGATGGATCGATTGACGTCCTCAGGCCGCGTACTGTGGCGTCTTCGACCCTTGACGAGCCAGCACTATGTTCTCATTTTGTTCTTATGACGCGGACAATGAAAACATTAGGGCAGGCGGCTCGCCATGCCATGCTCGTGCGATCCCGCTGCCGGAGGTGCAACAAGGCTGCGAGCTTTACTGCGGGTAGTCTCAGCGAAATGTTTGGTCACGGTCGTGAAATCAGAAGCCTCAAATTCAGATGCAAAGACTGCAACAGCACGGATTGCGAAGTGCTTCCATACGAGGACATATTTGAACGGAAGGCGAAGCCGCAACCCCTTCAAGTGCAGATGGATACCAGCGAAAACGGCACCATCGGTGCGATGATCGATCGCGGATATACGCTTTGGGTGTTTTGTCATCGTCGAGGGTGCAATCACTCACGAAAGATGGATTTGAAGGTCCTGGCGCAGCAGCTCGGAAGAAACCACAGCGCCATGCACAAGGACTTGGCACCAAAGCTGAAGTGCTCGGCGTGTGGATCGAAGCAGCTTGGCCTTAGCGCGACGCCGTATTGACGAGGCCGCTGTGGATTTCGGGCATAACCTGCCTCGGTCGTTTGCATTGTTCTGCTCTCCTTGCCACCCTGAGGCGGGAGAATCGCAATGGATGCTCGGAGGCTTGCAAGAAATGCGGCTTTGGCGCAGCGAATGCGCGAGAGGCAGCTACAAACCGGGGTCACCTGTAAGGGCCACTTCCTGTGGCCTGAATGGCAGGATGGTATCCTTCGGACCCATCATCCCGACTACGACAAACTGTGTGAATTGCTGCCAAATCGAACCCGCTGCGCTATCCATAACCGGTGCATAGCAATTGGCATCGCTACTAAACAGCAGCCTCGCTGGACCGATACCGAGCTCTTAAAACTTAGAAGAATGTTTGGTCCGGCAACTAAGACGGAGCTACTACTGGCATTTCCTGGATTTTCGTGGAGGCGCATCACGAAAAGAGCCGAAAAAAGCGGGTTCACTCGCAATCGAAAACCGTACATGCGTACCGGATATGCCGCTTTGGATTCAGTTCGGGACCGTTGTTTCGATCTCCGGTTGACACTAGTTGATCTAGACGAGGAGTGCGGGACAAGGGCGGCGTTCAAGAAGGCATCGAGAAACAAGCCTTCATACAGTTCTCTCTATACAGCATCCAAAGTTCTCGATGGAAAAGTTACAGTCAAATGGCCCGATGAGTAACGCCCGGTGGTGGACTGATGGCGAACTACAGGTTTGTCGAAGCCTGTACCCAGATTATGATTTGATGCTCGCAGCACTGCCGACGCGAACCAGAGAGGCCATCCGAGCGAAATGCAGAAGCCCACAAGAGCAAAGAGAGCGGCATATCTGGAAAGGTCGGGAAATCGTACTTTTGCGAAAGCTCTATCCGAAGGGCGATTGGAACGAGCTGCGGAAAGCATTCCCGTTTGCGAGCGATGCTAAGGTGCGTGCTGCTGCCAAGACCAATGGAATAAAGGGTGCGAAATCCTACAAATCGTCTGGCGACTATCTAATTGACAAGATCCGGGAACGTTGTCTTTTGATGGACATTTCGATGCCAACGTTGGACAAAATGAGTGGAACGGGCAGGTATTTTACAAGGCCCGGGTGGCTTGGTGCTAAGCCAAATCATAAAGCGATTGGCAGGGCTATTAAAGCGCTCGGTGGCGAAATCGAATTTGAATGGTCAAATCTGGACTGACGGTTTTAGATACCTCCGGAGTTTCCAATCATATTTCTTCTCTGCTGCTTTCCGTTCCGGTGTTCGGACGGTGGCGGCTGCATTGGCTCGTTTTGCCTTGTTGATCAGCTGCATATCGCCCTTGGTCTTTTCCTGGGCGCATTCATAGTGTGCTGGTGCGCAATTCGGGTTGGTGTCCTTACCGGATAATCCGAGCGGTATTTTATGCTCAACGATCCAGCGTTCACCGCGCCGGTCAATCTTCACGTTACACAAGCAACAGACGCCGAAGTTCTCGGTGAAAATGTGCTGTCGGCGCTTCTCCGACATGCGGCCCCGTGGCGTTGCCTTTGGCTCTGCTACCGCGCGAATCATGGTTGAACAGCTTCCCATGACGATGGCTTTGCCAGACGTGCACCGGCTCCCTTGCCGTTTTCATCAAGGAACTCAATCCCCGCCTTTTCAAACGTCATCCGCAATAGCTTCTGGTTCGATCCTCTCATTTCCCGTCCTTTTTCGAACGCGCGAATAGACGCTGCAGCGATGGAAACACGCTGTGCCAGCTCGTCTTGGGTCCAATTTAGCAGGGCTCGGGCGGCTCGGCATTGCTCGGGAGAAATCATAACATTCCTTTTTCGCACGTTTGCTATTGTAAACGCTCTTTATGTGGAGTATGTAAATAGCACGTTAGCACTGAAAAACGAACGTTACAATCGTTCATAGTGTTAACAAGGGCAGAATTAGACCGATAGTCACAAGGGGTTAGTTTTATGGTTAAGCAAATACAAAAGATGAGAACCGCCAAGGAACGCCGCGACTACCACTTCGAAGAGATGAAGAGGGCAATCGTGGAGATGCATCCGGATCTCACTAAGTGGGATGTCGATTTTACCGACGACAACAGAGTACGCGAGCCGCTGGTTCTCGGCGTGGTCATCCATGCAATGCGCCCGGAAACCGAAAAGATGCGGGAAGCACGCAAGGAGACATGGGCTGACTATGAAGCCCGTCAGCGTGAACGCAAGGCAGAGGAAGCGAAATACCGCGATACCGTTCTCGCCAAGTTTGTAGAGGGGCCGCGACTTTAAAGCTGACGCAACAGCTTTCATTGCATTCCAGTTTTTTAGTCCAGCTACCTTGAAAGGTGCAAAGTCATGAATATCAATCGCAGAACAGTTATCGCCGCTCTCCCGTTCGCGGGAGCTGCCGCGACCGTCGTCACCGTTGCAACTGCTCACGAGGTGCAGTTAAGCCCTCTCGCTGCAATGATTGAAGCGCACAAAGTTTCTTGGAATAAGTTCGGAAAGGTTGCCGCCCAGCTAAGCCGCAAGGAAGATGCCTACAGGGCTTATGTAAATGCTAACGGCGGTAGGCCCCTTGTGTCTAAATCCCTTGGCGGCGCTTACGAGTTGAGCGGCGACGGTTCAACCGCCAAAGAGAATATTGCAGCCGATTACTTCAAACAGCGCGGGCGTTTGGCCTCGCTGGAAAAGATTGCGCCACAGCTGGCCGAACAGGCGCGGGAAGCTTTGGACCGGGCAGCGGCTCAGGACTTGCTTGCAGTCGATGCAGCCTATGAGCAGGAAACAGAACGCAAGCGCAAGTTTGGTCTCACAAAGGCACTTCAAGCTTACGAAGACGCACATACAGCCCATATCGCAGCATTGCATGACATCTGCTCCTATCGGTGCCAGACCCTCGAAGAATACCGGATGAAGGGACTTTATCTTACTCAACCGGAAGTCCGTGACACCCTGATAGACGACGAGGATTTTGACGCAGCAATCCAATCCTCTCTAGTAGAGGGGGTCGCCTAAATGGAAAAGCCTACCGGTATTCTCGGCGTCATTGATCTGCTGGACAACAACGCGGATCTGATTACCGCC
This sequence comes from Candidatus Phyllobacterium onerii, assembly GCF_028331445.1. Taxonomy (GTDB): domain Bacteria; phylum Pseudomonadota; class Alphaproteobacteria; order Rhizobiales; family Rhizobiaceae; genus Phyllobacterium; species Phyllobacterium onerii. The sequence goes on from NZ_JAQMHX010000005.1 coordinate 207,169, forward strand.
CTTCACCTAGCGTTTGATGGTGGGGGCGGAGAACACGAGGGGGCGTTTCATCGCCTCCTCGATGTCATCAAGGAACGCAACCAAACCGCATTGGACATGGCGTCTGATGTGTACGCAGCAGGAGTGGTGCAGCCATGACTCTCACCGATATCGAACGCTCCTACACGACAATGGCGCTGCTGAACGTTTGCGCTGCCGCTGTCAGTTACATGGAAGGGCAACCGTCAAGCGACGGCATGACCGCGCTACAGGGCAGTGTGGCCTCCACGATGCTGTTGGCCCTAGACTTGGCAGGCCAAACGCATGACGCGATTGAAGCCCTCCCGCACCTTGCCGGATGAACTACGGTTGCATTCAAGGATGTGGGCGGGCATCCTCGATGTGCGGGACACGGTAGAACGTACGCAATTCTAGAGCACGCTGTACCGACCACCGCTACCTGAAGAAATTCGAACGGCGGACGGTGAGCCCGTCGTTCCTAGCTTTTTCTCGTTGTGAGAACTATTAGAAGGAAGAACTTGGGGAATATGGAGGAGCAAATGCCAGCATTTTTTATACCCCATGCAAAAGACAAGGACCAAACGGAACGGATGTACGAGTCAATCAAGGAGTATGTCGGGAAGGTAAGCGGGCCGGTTGCAGACGAACGGATTTACTCGATATCGTACGCTCACAATGGAAAACAGTTGCATTCGGTCGTGGGCGAGAAAGATGGGGTGCATGGCGAGGAGGTAATAGCAATTCTCCGTGCTTCGCAGTCTGATTTGTATTTCATCTGCACGGCCAATAGAGGTGTAACGAGGGGCGATCCCATCCTCGCAGGAGGCGGGTGGCAAACCGTTGTCCAGGGATTTTCTGCAAACGAATAGTCTGCAATGCTCTCAAAGGGAGGGCACTGAAGAGGGTAGGGAAATCGCATGAAGCGTGACAATTTTTCACGCTTGTCTGAAAAGACTTATTACATGAATATTACAAGGATTTACGGTGAATGCATCTAAGTGCTTGAAAAACCTGGTACGCCCAAGGGGAATCGAACCCCTGTTTGCGCCGTGAAAGGGCGCCGTCCTAACCGCTAGACGATGGGCGCCGCTCGGTTAAGCGGCTTATAGTGAAACAGTTTTTGCGCCGCAAGCCCATAAAGCGTTCTTTTTTCGAAAAAGTGACGTTTGTGCCGTTCATCAACCCAGCATTGGTGCTGCACCACCTGCGAGGGACAGTATTTTGTGCTGGCAACTCAGCCGGCCCTGCGTGAACAGCGCCAGTTCCAATCCCGCGTTGGTCCAATATCGACGTGAACTGATTCGGTGTGACAATAGGTACCGACACCGCCCCGTCCGGGCATCGAGCGGGCAAAATTGGCCAATTCCCACTTGGAAACCCCGGGAATTTGTATGTCCGCGGCAGCGCAGGACATGTGCAGCGATGCCTTCGCGCCGTTGACAAGCCGGTTATAGGGCGGGCTGCGATAACCCGACGTCACAATTACGGACTTGCCGTATCTGCGTTCGATTGTTTTCAGCATACCAACGAGCTGCGGCTTCAGGCAGGCAACCTGAACGTTTTCGCGCTGAACCTTGAGACCGTTCGGCGCGAGACGCGCCAGGCCTGCGGCCGAGGCAAGAATCACAGGAGCTGCTGCGGCTTCAACATCGTCATCGTCATAAAGACTGTCGCGCTGCATGATCTGGATGCCCGCATTGGGCCGCACGCCGGGTAGTGAGGATGATACATATTGGGTCTGGCCGGCAAAGGAACTGGCGGCGGGAAGCGGCGATGCTGCATGGGACGACGTATCGACTGAACGCAGTTTGGCTGGCGATTTCGGTTCGATAACCGCGACCAGGCGCTTTCCGGCCGGCTTCGACAGATTATTGGAGAACAGTCGCATAAGCGCGCCGTTGTTCTTTGCTGCCGTCGCTGGACGCGTCGTTTCAGGCGCAATGCCTTGCTCCGGGGATGCAGGAGCGTCATCGGCCTTGGCTACGGTCTTGTCTGCGTCAGCTGCCGGAACCTCGGCAGCTTGCTGCGGTGCTTTTTTCGGCTGTATGTTGCCTTCGCCCCGCATCGGATTTCCGAACAGCGATGTCTTGACGGGCGCTGCCACTGTCGCCGCACTTGCAACCTGTGTCTCTTCTGTGCTGGCAGGAGCGCTCGAACCAAAAAGCGATGTTTTGACGGGGGGCTGTGGGGGAGTGGCTGTGGCCGCGATTTGCTGTTCTGAGCCTTTCTGGGCTTCTGCAGTGGTCGTTGCCGGCGACGCCTTGCCATTCGCAGGTTTGACGGTTTGATTTATGGCCTGAAGCGCACTTGTCTCAGTGCTACCGGCCAGAGCCAGCGCTTCGGGGGTTAGCGCTTGGGTGCCACCCGACGGCATCGCGCTTTCAGTTGTGTGTGTTGTGGCATCGCTGGAGGGAGCCAGGGCAGCCGTTGCTCCGGGGCTTGAGACCGTCGAGGTACACGATGTAGCCGCCATGGCGGAAAGCACAATGACGCATGCAACCGTACTCGCCCGAAGGGCATAAACTGAAGCTGGCAGTAATTTCAACGATTCCCCCGTCTCGTCTTTTCCGGCCGTGTCGTGTTCAGTCCGGTCCGCTTTTATAAGAGCAGAAAGCTCGCGAAGTTCTATTGAAGTGCAAATAACACCGGCAGAGAGTCGCCAGAGTTAATGAAGTTTTGTCATCTGCACAAGGCTTCAAGTATAGGCAGAATGAGGCGAAAAAGTGATCGGCCACTTTCTCGCCATTGTCGTTACGTGTTCTTTCCGGTTTTCCACCGTTACAAATCGACTGCTTTAGACACGCACGCGTACATATGTTCCCGGCGCTTCGGCAAGAATTTCCATGTGATTTTCACCTGGTTTGCGTGCGGGAACGCGTGCTCCGTCTTGCGCTTCGATCCATTTCTCCCAATGATTCCACCAGGAACCGGGATGTTCTTTCGCCTTTGCCAGCCATTCATCGAATGCGCCGACAGGCTTGCCGCCCGTCCAATATTGATACTTGTTCTTGGCGGGTGGATTGACGACGCCCGCTATGTGACCCGAGCCCGACATGACATAGGTGATATCCCCACCGAAATAACGGCAGCCCGTGAAGACGGAAAGCGCGGGAGCGATATGATCTTCCTTGGCCGCGAGATTATAGATCGGGATTTTGACATCGGCGAGCGAGAGGCTCTCTCCAGCGAGCTTCATCATGCCGCGCACCAGATTGTTGTCGAGATAGCAATTGCGTAAATAATAGGAATGGTTTGCCGCGCTCATCCTTGTGGCATCGGCATTCCAGTAAAGCAGGTCGAACGGCACGGGATCACGGCCGCGCATATAATTGTTGACCACATAGGGCCATATCAGGTCGCCAGAACGGAGCATGTTGAACGCCGTCGCCATGCGCGTTCCGTCCAGATAACCTTCCGCCGACATTGCCTTTTCCAGCGCCTGGATTTGATCTTCGTCAACGAAGACCTTGAGATCGCCCGCATGGGTGAAATCCACCTGCGTTGTAAAGAGGGTGGCGCTCTTGATTCGCTCTTCGCCTTCCTTTGCAAAGAGAGCGAGGGCAGCGCTCAAGAGGGTTCCGCCAACACAGTAGCCGATGGCGTTCACGGCCTTTTCGCCCGTGGCTTTCTCGACCGTATCGAGCCCAAAACGCAGGCCTTCATTGATATAGGCCGTCCAGTCCTTCAAGGCGTGGCGATGGTCGGGATTGACCCACGAAATCACGAACACCGTGTGGCCGTGTTCCACCGCCCATTTTATGAAGGATTTCTCGGGGTTCAGGTCGAGAATGTAGAATTTGTTGATCCATGGCGGGCAAATCAGGAGAGGGCGCTTGAATACGTCCTTTGTGGCTGGCTCATACTGAATGATTTCCGCCACTTCACTGCGGGCGATAACCTTGCCTGGAGTGGTTGCAACATTGTCTCCGAGTGCAAATTTCGTAAGATCTGACTGACGCAAGCGAAGGTCGCCACCTCCGGCGACAATGTCTTCGGCCAGCATCTTCATGCCGCGAACGAGATTTTCGCCATTGCTGGCAACGGTTTCCTTGTAAAGCTCCGGATTGGTCAAGAGAAAGTTGCTCGGTGATGCCGCCGTGGTGATTTGCTTGACGTAAAATGCCGCCTTGTGCCGCGTATGATCGTCAAGTCCTTCGGCGTTTTCGACGAGATCCCCCGCCCAACGTGCAGTAACGAGATAGGCCTGCTTGAGAAAATCGAAAAAGGCGTTCTTGCCCCAGTCTTCATCGGCGAAACGCTTGTCACCCTTGTCGGGCGTGACAATGTCCTCAACCTCTTCACCACTCATGCGGCGAATGGAATTCGACCAGATCACCATATAGCTGGAAAAAAGTTTGGTCTGCGCTTCAAGGGCCCGGGCCGGCTCGGAAAGCCAATATTCCGAAACTTTTGAAAGTGTCTTCACCACGTCCGTGACGGGGTCGGCGAGCGTGTCACGCTTCAGGCCTTTTTCGCGCGGTTCGACCCAGGCGGAAGCCGCTTTCCCGGCCTGCTCGATCATATGGGCGACATTGCGCGCAAAGGCTTCCGGATCCTTGACGACATAATTATCAAGGTTCGGGGTCTTGCCGCTCTTATCGCCTTGATTATCCATATAGTCGCTTCCTCCCGTCGATGCGCGATATTGACATCATATCATAAATCGGTGCTATCCCTCTAACGTGCAATTGTTACGGCAATGATGAAATCGTTTTTCGCAGTCAGGACACATAATGAACATTTCGGTCAAAAACATTATGCGCTTCTCTGTTGGCGCCATCCTCATTGCCGGCCTCGGTGCCTGCGCCAGTCCGCCCCCGGCGCCCATGTCCAATTCGCCTCTGACCGGGCCGGTAAATACCGGTGCCTATCCGCATTTCACACCTGATCCAAAAGGCGAGACCACGCAGTTCACGCCGGAGGAAAAGGATGCGCTGCGATCAAGGCTTTCCGTCGCCAAGTCTGGACAAGCCGGCCCGTCCTCGGATCCCGCTGTCGCGGCCCGTAGGCAGGCCGAGATGCAACTCCTGAAAAAACAGCAGGAAGCCGATCTAAAGGAGATCGAGGGGAAGTCGTCGTCTTCCACACCTCAGTGATCTCGTTTCACTTGCACGCTGGAACATCCGGAAATTGGGGATAAGTTTTCACTCCTGATGGCGCGTCCCCAAAAACCCCTCCCTGCTGCTGCGCAGCCTCCCTCCCCACAAGGGGGAGGGTAACAGCGCATTATCCTGCAGCGCCTCCTGTTTCGCGCGTGCAGCGATGACAGGCGCGACGATCTAACCCTCCCCCTTGTGGGGAGGGAGGCTGCGCAGCAGCAGGGAGGGGTTCTTCTCGTAATTTCAGTTACTTCAAAAAATAATCGTGGCTGTTTATCCACGCCCCCAAAACCTCGCTTATTCTAGTCCCGTCCTCTCCACGGGGAACTGCTTCCGGAGCCGTTCGAAGTGGGGAGAGGATCGGCGCCTCCGATGGCGGGTAACGGACCCGCTGTCCGGGGAAGTTCCGTCCAAGGGTTCCCCTGCCGGTACTACGACTGGCGTGTGCTGGACGAGCACTTCGAAAGGGGCTTTCGGCAGCGGGTGAAGCAATTCACTCAAAGTCGAGGCCTCCCAAGCGGAACGGACGGGATCAAAAGACGCCGGACGGGCGGTCTTCGGATCGCATTATTTATCTACAAAGACGCGCTTCGACGACCGCCCGTCTTCCCAGCATGCAAGCAATGGCCAGGCGCGAAAGCGGGCGTGGCAAGGGGGAAGCACATGCGACCACATACGCGCAATGATTGCTCGACCCCCGTGCTGTTTCGGTGTATAGCGCACGCCCATAACGAACCCTTTTAACCGGACCCAACCCTATGGAAGAATTTCATAAAGTTCGCCGCCTGCCACCGTACGTTTTCGAACAGGTCAATCGCCTGAAGGCAAGCGCGCGAGCGGCGGGTGCGGACATTATCGATCTCGGCATGGGCAACCCGGACCTGCCGACACCCCAGAGTATCGTCGACAAGCTGTGCGAGGCTGTCCAGGATCCGCGCACGCATCGATATTCGTCATCAAAGGGCATCCCGGGTTTACGCCGAGCGCAGGCGGCCTATTACGATCGCCGGTTCGGCGTTAAACTCAATCCCGATACGCAAGTCGTTGCGACCTTGGGCTCGAAGGAAGGCTTTGCCAATATGGCGCAGGCCATCACCGCTCCTGGCGATGTGGTGCTTTGTCCGGACCCGACCTATCCCATTCACGCTTTTGGCTTCATCATGTCGGGCGGTGTCGTCCGCTCGATCCCGGCACTGCCCGATGACCAATTCATTCCGGCGTTGGAGCGCGGTGTCCGCCACTCCATTCCGAAGCCTTTAGCGCTGATTCTCAACTATCCGTCCAATCCGACCGCGCATGTTGCGTCGCTGGATTTCTACAAGGATGTGGTGGCGTTCGCCCGCAAGAATGAAATCATCATTCTGTCGGATCTGGCCTATTCGGAAATCTATTTCGATGGTGCGCCACCTCCCTCCATCCTGCAGGTTCCCGGCGCGATCGATGTGGCGGTTGAATTTACCTCAATGTCCAAGACTTTCTCCATGCCCGGATGGCGCATGGGATTTGCGGTCGGCAACGAGCGGCTGATTTCGGCGCTGACGCGTGTGAAATCCTATCTCGATTATGGCGCATTTACGCCTATCCAGGTTGCTGCTGCCTCGGCATTGAATGGTGACGGTTCGGACATTGCGGAGGTGCGCAATGTCTACAGGCATCGCCGTGACGTGCTGGTGGAGAGCTTTGGCCGTGCCGGCTGGGATATACCCGCACCGGCTGCGACCATGTTCGCCTGGGCACCTATCCCGGAGAAGTTCCGCAGCCTCGGTTCGCTGGAGTTCTCCAAGCTCTTGATCGAACACGCGGACGTCGCGGTCGCGCCTGGCATCGGCTTCGGTGAGCATGGCGATGATTATATCCGCGTCGCGCTTGTTGAGAATGAGCATCGCATTCGTCAGGCCGCGCGCAATCTCAAGCGGTTTCTTTCAACCGCGGAAGAGAAATTGCATAACGTCATTTCGTTGAATGCGCATCGCTGACCGGCGTTGCCGGCACTGAAATTTGCGGCGCCGTTTCGGCGCCGTCTCAATGAAAATTCAGGGAATTGAATAATGAGTGAAGCGCTGCGCGTGGGAATCGCCGGACTAGGTACTGTTGGTGCCTCGGTTTTGAAAATATTGCGTGACAAGGGTGAAATGCTCACGCGTCAGTGCGGCAAGGAAATCATCGTCACCGCCGTATCGGCGCGGGACGCCAAGCGCGATCGCGGCGTGGATTTCTCGTCCGCGACGTGGTTCGACGATCCGGTTGCGTTGGCCAAGTCCAACAACATCGATGTCTTTATCGAACTGATCGGCGGCGATGAAGGACCAGCACGTGCCTCGGTTGAAGCCGCATTGCGATCCGGTCGTCACGTCGTCACCGCCAACAAGGCCCTCCTTGCCAAGCACGGCGTTTCGCTTGCGAAAATCGCGGAAGACAAGGGTGTTCTCCTGAATTTCGAAGCGGCGGTCGCTGGTGGTATCCCGGTGATCAAGGCCTTACGCGAATCCCTGACAGGCAACACGGTTTCGCGCGTTTATGGCATCATGAACGGCACCTGCAACTATATCCTGACGAGGATGTGGGACGAGGGAATTTCCTTCGAGGATTGCCTCGCCGATGCGCAGCGCCTCGGCTATGCGGAGGCTGATCCGACCTTCGACATCGAAGGCAACGACACGGCGCACAAGCTTGCGATCCTGACCAGTCTTGCTTTCGGTACGCAAATTGCGGCCGACGATATCTATCTCGAAGGTATCAGCAATATCTCGCTGGCGGATATCAAAGCGGCTGATGAACTCGGCTATCGCATCAAGCTTTTGGGCGTGGCGCTCAAGACCGAGAGCGGTATCGAGCAACGCGTGCATCCAACGATGGTGCCGGTCGAATCGGTCATCGCACAGGTACATGGCGTCACCAATGCGGTCGCGATCGAGACCGATCTCCTGGGTGAATTGCTTCTATCCGGGCCTGGGGCAGGTGGTGCGGCAACGGCGTCCGCCGTCATTGGCGACCTCGCCGATATTGCGAAAAGCCGGCCGGGCTTCCAGCATGGGCCTGTGTTTGGAACACCGGCCAAAGCTCTCGCGCCGTATAAACGCGCCAAGATGCGTGCGCATGAAGGCGGTTACTTTATTCGCCTGACGGTGCACGATCGGGCCGGTGTGTTCGCCGCCATCGCCAAACGCATGGCCGACAATGACATTTCGCTTGAATCGATTGTTCAGCGGCAGAGCGCCACCGACCAGCCGGAAGCGACAAAGACAGTTATTCTCGTGACGCATGAGACGACCGAGGCGGCGGTGAAAAAGGCGCTCGAAGGTATCGTCAAGGATGGGCATGCGACCGACAAACCGCAGATGATCCGTATCGAACGGGCGGGGTAAAGCTGGGAGAAACGCCTCCTATCGCGTTTAATCGATTAGCTTTTTCGGCAAGGCGGTTTTCTTGTCGCGCAGGTCTTGCCGCTGCGTTTCGACTTTGACAAAAGGTTTGCATAGCAATGCTATGGAAGGCCGTATTCATCCGGAATGCGGCGTGTCCACACCAACGCAGGGATTACTATGCTGAAAACCAACGACCAGAATGAAGCGGGTCTCGACCGCATTTTGACGCTCGAACTCGTGCGCGTAACCGAGCGCGCAGCCGTTGCTGCAGCACGTCTGCGCGGACGTGGCGACGAGATGGCGGCGGATCAGGCGGCCGTTGATGCGATGCGCCAGGAACTTAATCGCCTGCCAATCGCAGGTACAGTTGTAATCGGCGAGGGAGAACGTGACGAAGCGCCGATGCTCTACATTGGCGAGGAAGTCGGTACGCGCAATGGACCGGAAGTCGATATCGCGCTCGATCCACTGGAAGGCACGACAATCTGCGCCAAGAACCTGCCCAACTCGCTCGCCGTTATTGCCATTGCCGAAAAGGGTAATCTTCTCTACGCACCCGATGTCTACATGGAAAAGATCGCCGTCGGACCCGGCTATCCCGCCGGTATCATCAATCTGGACGCACCTGCCATCGAAAACATCATGGCTGTGGCCAAGGCCAAGGGCGTGCCGATCAATGAAATCACAGCGTGCATCATGGATCGGCCACGTCATGCTCGGCTGATCGAGGAAGTGCGCGCGACCGGCGCTGCCATCCGCCTGATCGGCGATGGCGACGTGGCCGGCGTCATCCATACGACCGATCCCGATGAAACTGGCATCGATATCTATATCGGCATCGGTGGTGCGCCGGAGGGCGTGCTCGCGGCGGCTGCCCTGCGTTGCATCGGTGGTCAGATGCAGGGTCGCCTACAGTTGAATAGCGATGACAAGATCGCCCGTGCCGCCAAGATGGGCATCAGCGATCCCAAGAAGATCTACACAATGGAAGAGATGGCCAAGGGCGACGTGCTGTTTGCCGCAACGGGTGTTACCGATGGCAATATGTTGTCGGGTGTGAAATTTGCGCGGGACTACATTCAGACCCACACCGTCGTCATGCGTTCCCATTCGCAGACGGTCCGCGAAATTAAGGCGAAGCATCAGGATATGGCGAAGTTCCAGTAGGAACATCGTTCCGACCGCCTCGACTGCCGGTTCGAAAGAGCCGGCAGTTTTATTTTAAGCCTGTTTACTGACAAATGTCTCTGTACCCTATTGGAACGACAGTATTTTTGCTATTTTGCTCTGAGAGGAATTCATTCGGGCGGGACAACCATGAATATCCAGCACAGAATTGTCGGTTGCGCGTTGTTGATGGCCGTGGGCTCGACACAGTTCTCGACACTCCATGCACAGGAAGCCGATCCTGACCTTATTCAAGGTTATCGTTCTGGGGACATTCTGATCAGTCTGCCTGACACATCCGGCCCGTTCACCGTGATAAGCCGCACCAGCGATCCGCAGAATTTCAGTGCGACAGTCGAATATGGTGGGCTGGATGCACGTGCCATAGTCTCGATCAATGGTGTCAGGGCCAGCAATGTGCCGGGCATCTATCCGGTCAGGGACGGACCGGACGATCCCGTGGTGCGCAGCCTTCTCGATCAGGCTTTTCAATATCATAGCACCCAGCCCGGCCAGATCGCGCAGCGGACAAATGTCAGCTATGGCAACCGGGCCATGGCCTGCGTCAGTTCCGACGATCCGCAGAAAAAGGATGATTTTTTGGTCTGCGCTACGGGTGTTCTTGGCCGCTATCTGCTCATCCAACCCGTGATAAACTACCGACTGAGTTCCAAGGAACTCGTCGACCGCCAGCTTACGGACTTCGCGTCGTCTGTCGCGTCCACCGTGAGTTCCCTCGCGCTGCCGCCTGGGAACTGAGCAAGCACCGGCAAAAGCCGTTGGATAGGTCTTTCGAAGCATTGCATTCAATGCCGCCGAGTGATTAACCGGAGCGATGGTTCCTGAACGGCTTTTCCTCGGCGTTGAACAATCGGCAACTGGTCTGAAATGGATCGACCGGCTGGGGCAACGCGAAGCCAATATCGCGCTGGCGATGGCGCAAAACCACGGCTTTCCGGACTTGGTGACGCGGGTTTTGGCAGGCCGGGGCGTCGGGCTCGACGAGGCGGTTGCCTTCATGGAGCCGACGATCAAGAGCCTCATGCCTGATCCTGCTTCGCTGACCGACATGAACAAGGCCGCCGAGCGCATCGCCAGAGCGATCGCAGCCCGCGAGAAAGTCGCCATTTTTGGTGATTATGACGTGGATGGCGCCTGTTCTTCGGCGATCCTGTCGCGTTTTCTCACGCACTATGGCATTGCCAACCGGATTTACATCCCGGACCGGATTTTCGAAGGTTACGGCCCCAATCCCACCGCCATGCAGGAACTGGCGCAGCAGGCATCGCTGATCGTCACCGTGGATTGTGGCACCAACAGCGCGGCGGCGATCACGGCGGCCAAGGACGCCGGTGCCGACGTGGTGGTGCTCGATCACCATCAGGTCGGCGGCGAACTGCCGGCCGCGGCCCATGCGGTGGTCAATCCCAATCGCGAGGACGATTTGTCAGGGCAGGGCCATCTTTGCGCTGCCGGGGTTGTCTTCCTGACGCTGGTGCAGACGTCGCGGGTGCTGCGCGAGCAGCACGTCAACCTGGGCGTTCTCGGCCCGGATCTATTGTCGCTGCTTGACCTCGTGGCGCTTGCGACAGTGTGCGATGTGGTGCCGCTGAAGGAGCTCAACCGCGCTTTCGTGGTCAAAGGCATACTCGTTGCGCGCGCCCAGCAGAATGCGGGTCTCTCGGCGCTGGCACGGGTGTCGCGCATTGGCGAGCCGCTAAATGCCTTTCATTTCGCGTACTTAATAGGTCCCCGGATAAATGCTGGCGGGAGGATCGGTGATGCCGGGCTGGGTGCAAGGCTGCTGACGCTCGACGATCAGAGCGAAGCGATGCGTATTGCCGAAGAACTCGACCGCCTGAATCAGGAACGCCAGGCCATGGAAACCATCATGCTGGAACAGGCAGAGGCCGAGGCGATGGTCGAACTCTCCGCCGGGTCCGGACCGGCGGTACTGGTCACCGCCAGCGATGATTGGCATCCCGGCATCGTCGGACTGATCGCGGCGCGGCTGAAAGAGCGGACGCGGCGACCGGCCTTCGCGATCGCGTTCAACGCCAATGGTACTGGGAGCGGTTCGGGCCGGTCGATCAATGGTTTTGACCTCGGAAAACTGGTGCGAAACGCGGTCGAGCAGGGGCTTCTGGTCAAAGGCGGTGGTCACGCGATGGCGGCCGGAATCACCGTGGAACGCAACAAAATGGCGGCTTTACGGGCGTTTTTCGAGGAAAGCGCTAGCGAGATGGTCGGCCAATTGCGTGGCAACGCATCGCTTGCCATCGATGGCGCGTTGAGCGCTGCCGGGGCGACCGTGCCACTCTACGAGACCATGGAAAGGGCGGGTCCCTTTGGCTCCGGACACCCCCAACCAGTGCTGGTTTTGCCGCATCACAGGCTGGTCGATGCGAGGACGGTCGGCACGAGCCATGTCAAGGCAACGCTGGAGGGTGCGGACGGCAGACGCATCAATGCGATAGCGTTTCGGGCGGTTGGAAGTTCGCTCGGAGACTTTCTTTTCAAGGAGTTAGGTCAGTCGCTGCATGTGGCTGGGAACCTTGCGCTCAATCACTGGAATGGTTCGACCACCACCCAATTTCGCATCCTCGACGCGGCAAAAGCCGTGTGAGATCCGAAATTCTTGGTCCAGTTTGAGATTTTTTTGAGTGAGAATCGACGATTCTTGCGTAAGAATCGGTAAAACTTATCCTCACTTTTTGCAGATTCGGGTTTCATTTTTTTGCGATCCATGTTCTAGTTTTGTTCTCAGCTGAGAACTTGTGACCATGCGTAAACCGACCCATACCGAAAAGCTTTATCTGGATTTTGACAGCTTCTTTGCCAGCGCTGAACAACAGCTCAATCCGGCGCTGCAAGGATGCCCGGTTGCAGTGGTGCCGCTGGACTCGCCGCATACGAGTGTCATCGCCGCCAGCCGGCAGGCGAAGCCGTTCGGCATCAAGACGGGGACGAGCGTTGCCGAGGCGAAGCAGAAATGCCCGGACATCGTCTTCATCGAGGCACGACCGGACATATACGTAAAGTTGCATAATCGCATCCTTGAGACGATCGAGCGCTGCGTGCCGATCGCCGCCGTCCGCTCCATCGACGAGGTCGCTTGCAACCTCTTGCAATCGGAAGCCCGTGACGCGTCGGCACTGGCGGCGCGGATCAAGCGCGCCTTGCATGACGAGATCGGTCCGATCCTCACCTGTTCGATCGGCATTTCCGTCAATGAGCTTCTGGCCAAGATCGCGGCGGAAATGGACAAGCCGGATGGCTTCGTGCTGCTGGACCATGCGGATCTGCCGGGGCGCCTGTTCGATCTGGAATTGCGCGACTTGCCGGGCATCTCCAAAGGCATGACGGCGCGCCTCGGCGAGGCTGGCGTCAGCGACATCAGGGGCCTGTGGGACCTCGCGCCGAAGCATGCCCGCGCCATCTGGAACAGCGTCGAAGGCGAGCGCTTCGTTGCAGCGCTGCATGGCTACGCGGTGGAAAAGCCGGAGACGATCAAGCGCATGTTCGGCCACGGCCGCAACCTGCCACCGGACTGGCGCGCGCCGGAAAAAGTGCTGCAATGCGCAAGGCTGCTGAGCCTGAGCGCCGCCCGCCGCCTGCGCCGCTCGCATTACCGCGCCGGGGCGATGAGCTATACGGTCGGCGTCAGACGCGACAGCCGCGTGACGCTGGAGGGCCAGTTCCGCCCGGCGCGCGACGATCATACTTTCCTGAATTGTCTCAATGATTTGCACGCGAATATGATTGCGGCGGGTGAGATGCGCAATATCACCTCGGTCACGGTGGTGCTGCATGACCTGTCTGCCGAGGACGAGGCGAGCCGCGACCTCTTTGACACCGGCGCGAGTGTGAGGCAGCGCGGCCAGTGGGAACGCGTGTCGGACGTGCTCGACAAGATACGCGTGCGGCACGGGTCGAAGGCGCTCAACCTTGGCCCGAACAACGGCCCGGGCAATTATATCGGCTCCAAGATCGCGTTCGGACGGATACCGGAAGCGGAAGATTTTTGAGGGGCGTGGTGCTTATCTCCCCCCTTGTGGGGGAGAAAGGATTTTCCTGGATTTAGCCTCTTTGCTAAATCCTTGGAAAATCCAAGAGAGGGGGTAGTTCAGTGAGACAAATCCCCTCTCTGGCGATTTCTAGCACTTAGCAAGGGCTAAGATGCTGAAATCGCTTTCTCTCCCACAAGGGGAGAGATAACCATGCTAAAGCGGGTGCAAGTCCGAACCCGCACAAGAGGAGACAGATATGGGTATTGTGAAACTGGCTGCCGCCCTTGTGGCCTTATCCATGCTTGCCGGCTGCAATAGCACGAGCTCGCGCAACAGCTGGCAGTCCCGTGTGGAAAACTATTTCATGAACCCGGCCCGGTCCTGTGCATCCGGCTATTATGATTGCACCCTTCGCGACAGCAACAGGACGCACGAACAGACCCACAGCATCCGGCACTGATATCATGCGCGATGCGGAGCTCAACCCGCCGGCGGCGGTAGGGCCGCGATCTGTTCCTGCAATCTCAGGAACGGGCCGGGGCTGAGTTCCGCCGGCTGCGTGTAGGGGTTGGAGAACGCGTAGATGAGGAACAGGATAACGCCGGTATAGGCGCCGAAAAGTGAGATCAGGATGACATTTCGGCGCGTCGGCGGATAGGAATAATAGGCCACTGCAATGAAGATCATCCCGGAAATGGCGGCGAACCAGAATATGCCGCTGAGAGCATCGGCAACCGTACTCTCGCGCTTGGTGCGGCTTTCCGAGACAAGGTAAATCCGGTCGAGCATGTGGTTTCGCAGGCTTTGCTGGCGCGGATTTGTCGGCACCAGATCGAGGATCGCGCGATAGGCTTCATCCCATTGTGTCCAGGCCTCCGGCGAAAGCCGGTTATTCCGGCCAAGTTCCGGCCACTCCTTGACGATGACGACGCGGATATAGTCGGAAAGCTCTTTCTGGATCTTCACCTTCTCGGTTTCGCCATAGCGCCCGGCATCGAAATAGATGTCGGCGATGGCATTGGCCTCGGTGGCGGTCTGAAGCCGGAGTTGCTGGTAGCTGAACATTTCCTGCGCAAAAACCAGCGCCAGTATCAGCCCATGCAGGGCGGAGATACGGAAGACGACCGAACTCGCCAGGTCCTTTTCATGGGTCTCATGCTCATTGCCACTCATCCACCGCATGAGGAGATAGCAGGTAAGCGTCAGCGCGACCGTTCCGCCGACGAAAATGGACCCGATAAACATCCCCAACACCATGCGTGCCTCCCGCCAAACGGTTGGTTCGGTGGTTGTCGCGCGCGTTGAAAAGCACAAACGCAACGAACCGATACAACCGATGGTATTCCCCGGGGAGCAATGTACGGGGTTTTGGCGGAAACGCTACTGGGATCAGCCTTACGAGCCTATGCCAGCCGCTTCGAGGATGAGTGCCGCCACGGCCTCTGGTTGCGAGATCATGGAAACGTGGCTGGATTCGAGCTCGATCGTTTTCGCGCCCATGCGTTTTGCCATGAAGCGTTCGAGATCGGGATTGATCGTGCGATCATTCTTGGAGACTGCGTAAAAGCTCGGCTTCGATCGCCATGCGGCTTGTGTCGTCTTGCCAGCCAGCAGTGCCTTGTTGAAAGGCGCCTGTACGGCAAAGAGAACTTTTGCCTGCTTCTCAGGCACGTCGCCCGCGAAGTCGTGGAGGAATGCTTGCTCGCTTAGCCGGCCCTCATCGCCATCGAAAACGATGCCAGCAGTGGCCGGGGGTGTCGGATAGGTCTTGGCCAGAGCGGTATAGTCTTCGCCGGCATCCGGAGCGCGGGCGGCGATATAGACCAGCGCGGAGACGTTCGGATGCACCCCGACTTCCGTGACGATCATTCCGGAAAAAGAATGCCCGACAAGAACGGTCGGCCCGTCCTGGCGGTCAAGCACCCGCTTGGCAGCGGCAACAGCCTCCGGAAGCGTCGTCAACGGATTTTGCACCGAGGTCACGTTCAACCCTGCTTCCTGAAGGCGGCCTATGACGTCAACCCAGCAGGAACCGTCCGCGAACAGTCCATGGACAAGCACCACGTTCTTTGCCTTGACGATGTCGTCGGCGAGCACCGTTTTGGAAGAAGGCCAAGGGCGGCACTTGATGCAAGTGCTGCGGTAAACACACGAAGGGTCATAAGGGTCATAGCGATTCCTATCCTATCAGCTGCCGGGGGAATTCTGTCATTACGGCTGCATTCGCTGGAAGGATGGTAGCAGGGATGGACCGTCGGCGAAAATGGCACTGTCAGAAATTACAAAGTTGAGAGTAAGCTACAGCGTTGTGACGGTCTAGGTCGCTATATTGCGAAGCTTAGACAGAACTTTATCCAATGACTTGTATCCTACTATAAGATCAGTCGTCCATATCGGCAGATCCGCCAGTGCGGGTATCGTTGTAGCAGCTACAATCGATCTATGAGCAGCTTCACCTCTCAGAGCGGACAGCTGCTCTATTCTGCTTTTAAAGGTTGGATCGAAAGCGTTGATGTCGACGCCAATCATTGCCAAAAGCTTCAACTGATATTTGAAAGCAATGCCATGATTTCTATTTACGGCTTGTTTATAACGTTTATATCCAGCGTTCAGCACATCCGCAATTTCGACTGCAGCGGAAGTCTTAAATGCTTTCGACATTGCGATTCCGAAACCCGGACTCCCAATAACAGCAGTCAACGTTGCAAAGTCTTTTTCATGCTTTGTAACTTCCACGAATGGCAATAGGCATAGATGTTTTGCGACACGGTTTATTTTACTCTTGTCATTGTACAGCTTCACCGCATCGTCAGCGATCTGGATGCATCGATCTTCCATAAACTGTTCACAAGCGGCGGACGTCATTACGGCATAAGCAGCTACAGTATCTTTCTCTACGTCAGTTAATCTCCCTGGAGTGGCAGGTGCAGGCGGTAAATTAGATGAGAGATAACGCAGGCGAACGTCAAGACTCTTGAATGCGGGCGACACCATGGTCAAAACGCTAGTATTGAAGGAGGGTTGAAGGGTAGTCACGTACCCCAGTGTTTAGGACGGCCTGTAGGGTCTGTCCCCACTGTGTGAACCGCATGTTTGTTGCTTCATCAGTCTTCGTAGAGACTTGCAAAGATCGACGGAAGTCATCGTCATGATCACAGAGTGATTTAAACGCGTCTTTTACCGCAGCCGAGTTTTGTCTGGCAGTATGAGATGTATCGCCGGCGGAAAAATAATAAGTCATAACGTCCATTACAGCTCGGTTTTTTGTCGGTAAGAATCTGTCGCGCTGCCACATTTTGAATGCGTCCGGCCCAAAAATAGCAACCGTCGTGGAGATAGATTCTTCGTATTTCGTCCAGGCGTCCTCTATTTGGGGAGCGAGATTTTTCCAGTGAGCCGTTATGTGTTCAGTAACGTTGTCGAGGAATTGCTTCATATTTCCTGCGTATAAGCTGCCGTATAGGTGAAACCCCAAAAAGCGGGTCGCCAATTCCATATCCCTCATACGAAAATCTGGAATTCGTGCAAATATCTGCTGCATTCCAGGCGACGTGGAGGTTTTTTCATCTAGCCAATTTAGAAACGCACCGGGATAGAGCGCGCGCCTCAACTCCTGAGGTGAAAGTGTAACGCTGTTTTGATTTAACCGAAGAAACAGTAGGTAGAGAAGTTCGTCGGAACCCCAATTCTTGACTACCGTTGTTCTGACGGTGTGCGATTGAAACGCATCAACGGATCCTTCTAAATCGTCACGGCTTTGCATCTTAGCGTAGGTCAATCCGTCGAGATCTTGCCTGTACTCGCAGCCCTTCAGAGTTAGCGGACTATCAATATCAAGGCAAAAACGTGCCAGTGAGTTTAGCCGCTGTTTTCCATCGATGACCGCAAATCGGCCCGGACTTGTTTCTGCGAGAACGATTTGAGGAACAGGAAGGCGCAGGAATAGGCTCTCAATGAACTTGGACATTTTGTCCACTGTCCACGCTATTCGACGTTGATAGTTGGGCTGCAAATCGATCTTTTTCCGTTTAAGAAGGTCAACTAGAACGCTAATTGTCCAATCGGTCGGTGCAACTACCATCTCACGAAAATCATTGGATTTTATATTGAGGTCGTCCTCTGTTATTTCTCCAACAGAGTCTAGAACGTCGTCTTCTTCCACTGCCATTATTTGCTCCGCATGCTGTTGAAATATACGCACGAGTCGAAGGCATGTCTTACTTCATATTTGGCAATCGCACAAAACATTCTACCGTGCGCCATTTTGGAAATTGTATTGAAAGACGCGGCGCTAGCAGTGAAAGCAAAAGTATTTCCTGACGTGCTTCGCTTCTCAATACTAATAAGATAAATTTTAACTACCGGCACCAGCCCGTCAGCCTCTTGCCTCTGCATTACCCTTCGCCACGCCGGTGCGATCCAAGCGGCTATGACTGACCTTCCACTTGCCGTCGATCCCGTCGTGACCACCGCAACTTAACAGTTACGTACTTGCCGTTTCCTCCAGACACGGGTTCATTGTTTAAAACATTTTTGCGGTGCCGACTGTCATGCATTGCAGCGCTGCAGCTGAGCCGGCGAGGAGGAGCGCTACAAGAAACCGTCACGGCCAACGTGGTAACTGTCTGTGCCTCGGTCGGGGATTTGCATGAAAACGCTCAGGCGTGGTCGCCGGGATTTTGTGACCGATGTCCATGCCGATGTTCTAACCTGGTTTTTCAAATCACAAAGGACCTCCCATCATGTCGGACAAGCCTAAAGAAGGCCTCGATCGCCGCGACTTCATGATCGCATCCATTGCCACCGTCGGCGTGTCGGCTGCCCTTGCCGCCAGCGCTGGCGCTGCGAATGCCCAGGACACAGCGGCACCGGCTGCGCCGCAGGCAACCGTCTATACCGGTGATGTGGTGCAGGGGAAGAAGGTCGTCAGTACGCTCGACGTCAACGACCTCGAGCCCGGCAAGAAGCATTTCCTGTACTTTCAGGGTGTGCAGATGCCCACGGGCCAGCAGCGGTATGCGTCTGTGATTGTCGCCAAGGGGGCAAAGCCGGGCAAGCGCGTCGTTCTGGTGAGCGGCGTCCATGGCGACGAGATGAGTTCAGTGCATACGGTCCACACCGTGATGAACCAGCTCGATCCGGCGCAGATGTCCGGCACGGTAATGGCGGTCACGGACGTGTCTGGCCCGGCCATCGAGGCCATGCAGCGCAGATGGCCCAATTCGGGCAGGGGCCCCGATCTCGTCGACATGAACCGGGTTTGGCCCGGAAACGAGAACGGTGTCACCGCGACCAGCCGGCACGCCGGGCTGCTTTTCAACCGGCTTTTCCGGCCCAACGCCGACGTCGCGATCGACTTCCACACCGGGACAACCGGTTTCGAGGTTTCCGCATTCAATATTGCCAGCATGGATGTGCCCGAGATCAAGGCGATCGTGGATCTTTATCCCGTCGGGCAGATTTTCGACAATCACACCTATCCCGGCGTCCTGCATAATGCGTTTATCGATGCGGGCATCCCGTCCTTTTGCCCGGAGGTCGGCGCTGCTCGGGTGCTGGACCTCGAAATGATCGCCCAGTTCGTGGAAGGCACGATGAACGTTCTCAAACACCATGGCATCCTCGCCGGACCAATGGGTCGCACTGGCAAGGACGCGGCTGTTTTTGTCGGCAACAGCGCATTTCCGATTCTGGCAACGGAGGGCGGGTTCGTCGAGCATCTGGTCAAGCTCAACGACAAGGTCGAAGCCGGACAGAAGGTAGCCATCCAGCGCAACAGCTTCGGCGAAGTGGTTGCGGAGTACACCACCAGCGTGGCCGGAGAGGTGGCGGGCCTGCGCAGCGATGTATCGTCCGAGCCCGGCAATCCCTTGGCATTTATTCTGTACCACAAGGCGCCGCCGGAGGATGTCGAGACTTATCCCGAATAGTTCGCCGATCAAAAGGGGAGGGAATGTAATGACAAGTCTTGTCAAGACGCTTGCGGCAGTCACGCTTTGGTTCTTTGTTATCGCCGTTGGCGGTGCGCCGCCGGCTGTGACCGCGGCAAATGCGCAGGCAGCCGAAGATACATCGATAAGGCCGTTCACCATCCATGTGCCCGAGGAGGAGCTCACCCAGCTCAAACGCCGGATCCAGGAGACGCGCTGGCCCGACCCGGAGACGGTGACCGATCAATCCCAGGGCATACAGCTCGCGAAGCTCAAGCCTTTGGTCGAATATTGGGGCAGCGACTACGATTGGCGCAAGGTGGAAGCCAGGGTGAATGCCCTGCCGCAATTCACCACCAGAATCGACGGGATCGATATCTACTTCATTCACGTTCGCTCGAAGCATCCAAACGCCTTGCCTGTGATCATCACCCATGGCTGGCCGGGATCCGTGTTCGAGCAACTCAAGATCATCGATCCGCTGACGAATCCGACCGCCCATGGCGGGCAGCCGGAGGATGCGTTCGATGTGATCATTCCGTCTATGCCCGGCTATGGCTTTTCCGGCAAGCCGACGGATACCGGCTGGGGGCCCGACCGCACCGCCAAGGTCTGGGCGGAGCTGATGAAGCGCCTCGGCTATACGCGTTATGTCGCCCAGGGTGGCGACTGGGGTTCGCCAGTCTCGAGCGCTATGGCTCGCCAGGCTCCCGAAGGTCTGCTCGGCATCCACATCAACTTGCCGGCGATCGTACCGCCCGAGATTGCGGCAGTGCTTGCCGTTGGCGGGCCCGCGCCTGAGGGATTGACCGAGAAGGAACGCGAGACATTCGACGCACTCGCCGCGGCCGGCAAAATGGGCAACAGGTCCTATGCGACGATGATGGGTACGCGGCCGCAGACGGTAGGCTATGCCATAACGGACTCGCCAGCCGGCCTCGCCGCATGGATGCTCGGGCATCCGGGCTTTTCCAGATGGACATACAGCAACGACGATCCAGAAAAATCTGTCGACGAAGTGCTGGACGACGTCACGCTGTACTGGCTAACGAACAGCGCGACCTCTTCGGGCCGGCTCTATTGGGAATATGGCGGTGGCCGCAGTCCCGCACTATCGGCCGGCGAGATGACCTCCGAAATAGCGCTGCCAGTGGCGATCACGGTATTTCCTTTCGAAAACTATCGCGCCCCGGAGACATGGGCCCGGCGCGCCTATCGCAACCTGATCTACTTCCACGAGGTCGACAAGGGCGGTCACTTCGCCGCGTGGGAACAGCCGGAGCTTTTCGGCGCGGAGCTGCGGGCTGCGTTCAAATCGCTGCGTCAGTAGGACTTCGTACCACCAGCCCGCACCAACTCGGCCATGGCGCGCGCCTCCGTCGTGTGCTGATCGGCTTCGAGCCCATCCGCGACGCCGGTGCGGTCGTTTTCCGGGCGGTTCTGGCTGACCTTCCACTTGCCTTCGATTTCGGCGATTTCGATCTCGATGCCGACGATACCCTTCAGCTGCGAGTCGATATAGGTTTCCGGGGCATCATC
The DNA here is from genome assembly GCF_028331445.1 of Candidatus Phyllobacterium onerii. GTDB lineage: Bacteria > Pseudomonadota > Alphaproteobacteria > Rhizobiales > Rhizobiaceae > Phyllobacterium > Phyllobacterium onerii. The sequence continues at coordinate 228,279 of NZ_JAQMHX010000005.1, forward strand.
CACTGCCCATGGCGCGGCGCGCGGCGCTTCGTTGCGGGCGGTGAGCTGCGAGACATGGGTCCGCAGCCAGTCGCGATCCTCAATGATTTTTGCCGTACCGCGCACCTGCACGATGGCATAATTCCATGTGGGCACCACCTTGCCGGTCTCCTGCTTCGTCGCATACCAGGACGGTGTCACATAGGTCTGCGGGCCTTGAAAGACGATGAGCACGCGTCCGTCATTTGCAAGCTGACGCCATTGCGGATTGGCGCGCGCGACATGGGCGAAGAGCGTGCCCTTTGGCGAGGCCCCTGCATCGAGCAGGAAGGGAATGGCATTGGCGTTCGGGCCATCTTCGCCGCTGTTGATCAGCAGGCCGAGCGGATGCGCCTTGATGAGCGCATGCTGGATTTCGAGCCTCTCCTCGCGGAAATGCGGCGGCTGGTACATCGGTATGCTCCTCGGTATTTTGCGTCGGAGTGTGCATCAGGACCGGGCTTTGCACAAGGCGGACGAGGCCGCCTTGGTCGGGGTTCACGCGGTGGCCTGCCTGCCATAAGCGAGAATGAAGGCGATGAGCGCGCCCATATTGGCGAACGTACGGACATGGTTCCACGGCAGCCACTCGGCGAGATAGCGGGTCCACAAAGCTGCGCCTTCCGGGCTCGCTGGCGAGACGGCGGCGAGCGCATCATTCAGCGGCACGTTGAACGCCATGGTGACGACGATGACACCGGCAAGGTAGAGCACGCTGCCGACAAGCAGCCAGGCGGAGCCAGGCTCGGCCCAGCGCAGGACGCTGGCGATGCCAAGGCCGAGGCAAAGCAGCGCCGTGCCGAAGAAGGCGAGGCCGAACGTGGCATTGAGGATCGTCACGTTGATGGAGTTCATGGCCGCAATGCCATGTTCGGGCGGCAGTTTTGCCAACGCCGTCATGATGAAGCTAGAGAAGGCGAAAAACAGGCCGGCCATCAGGCCACTGCCGAGCGCGGCAAGGAGGGTGAGGAGCGGGATGAGGGCGATCATTTTGCGGTCTCCCATATGCCGGTCGCAGCAGCATCGCGGGCATAGGCGGTGAAATCGCGGGGCGCGCGACCGAGCGCCTTCTGGACGCCGTCGGTCAGATATTCGTTGCGCCCGTCGAGCACCACCGTGAACAGCTCATTGATGAGCGCCGCGATATCGGCGGGTACCTGTTCCTGTTCGAGACCTTGCATGAATTCCTCCGGGCTGATGGTGGCGTAATTTATAGGGCGCCCGGTGGCCTTGGCAATCTCGGCCGTGGCTTCGGCGAAGGTCAAGGCGCGCGGGCCGGTGACCTCATAGAGCTGGCCGATATGGCGATCATCGGTGAGCGCGGCGGTGACGATATCGGCGATATCCTCGGCATGGATGAAGGGTTCGCGCACCGTGCTGACAGGCAGCGCCATTTCGCCGGCGAGGATCGGGCCGAGCAACATGCTTTCGCTGAAGTTCTGCATGAACCAGCTGGCGCGGACAATGGTCCAATCGGCGCCGGAGGCTTGCAGCATCGCTTCGGCGCGCTGGGCTTCGGGCTCGCCGCGGCCGGAGAGAAGGACGAGACGCTTGACGCCCTTGGTGACAGCGAGGCGGGCGAGATCGCCTATGGCTTCGGCAGCGCCTGGGGCGGCGAGGTCGGGATAATAGGTGATATAGGCGGCCGAGACGCATTCGAGGGCGGGTGCCCAGGTTTCGCGGTTCTCCCAATCGAAGGCGGGGCTGGCATTGCGCGAACCGATACGCACGGGGACGCCCTGTGCTGTCAGGCGCTCAGCGACGCGGCGGCCGGTCTTGCCGGTGCCTCCGATGATCAGAACGGGGAATTTCGAGGTGCGGAAGGTAGTCATTTTCATCTCCTCTTGGATCCCGTCTTGAAACTCTACTGCGGCGGTCATCTGACGCGATTTTCTGCGCTTCCGGTGCTCACGTACCTTAAGTACGTTGCGCTCCGGTTCTCGAAAACCACGCCATGTGTCTCGCCGCAGCGACTTTCTAAACGGACTCTTAAACATGAGTAATCCTCATATTTGCAAATGTGATAAATCCTCATATTATAGGAGTCAAGCAAAATGTGAGGAATGCTCATGAATGAGATTGGACCGATCGAGAACATACGCCGCGAGCCGACACAAAAACGCAGCCGCGAGCGGGTGAAGCGCATATTGGGCTGCGCCTCGACGCTGATCGAGCAAAGCGGCAGCGATGCCATGCGCATGAGCGACGTGGCGGAAATGGCGGGGATTTCGATCGGTTCGCTCTACCAGTACTTTCCCGACAAGGGCGCGATCATCCGCACGCTGGCGGAGCGCTACAATGTGCTTGGCCAGCAATGTATCGCGGAAGGCCTGCAGGACGTGCAGGGCAAGGAAGGCTTGCGGCGGGCGTTCGGTGAATTGATCGATGTCTATTACGCGATGTTCCTTGCCGAGCCGGTGATGCGCGACATCTGGTCGGGGACGCAGGCGGACAAGGCGCTGCGCGATATCAGTCTTGCCGACAGCCGCATCAATGGCGCGGTGCTCGCGGCGGCGCGGGCGCGCGTCGACCCCAAGCCGGACCGCGACGAACTGGAGGCGTCGAGCTTTCTGATCATGCAGCTCGGCGAGGCGACGATGCGCCTTGCGATCTCGGTTGAACGCCAAGAGGGCGACGCGCTAGTCGGGCATTTCAAGCGCATGGTGCTGCGAGAGATGATGGAGGGGTGAGATGGCAGGAACCTCTGCCGCCGCAATGGTATCGCCAGTCAACCTGCTATAAGATAGGGCGGGAGCCGTTGTGCTCCTTGTTTTTACGCAATTCCGGACGGAAAATCGCTGGAATTGTTCTAAGGGGCCCGGGGGCATGGAGCGCCGTCTTGCAGCCGTCCTGATCGCTGATGTCGTCGGTTACAGCCGTTTGAGCCAGATTGACGAGGAGGGAACGCGCGCCCGTTTTCAGGCCGACCTCAGCGAAGTCTTCGAGCCGGCTATCGCCGAGTATAATGGGCGGCTGGTCAAGACCATGGGTGACGGCCTGCTGGTCGAGTTCCAGAGCGTGGTCGCCGCCTTGCGTTGTGCGGTCGAGGTGCAGCGCGAAAAGGCTGAGCGCGATGCTGCCGCCGCACAGGAAAAGCGTCTGTTTTTTCGCATTGGTGTCAATCTTGGGGACATCATGGTCGAGGGCGGGGATATTCACGGCGACGGCGTCAATATTGCCGACCGGATACAGGCGCTCGCGGAACCGGGCGGCATTGCGATTTCCGGAACGACCTATGATCAGGTGAAATCGAAGCTCCCGGTTGGCTATGTCTCGCTTGGCGAGCAGATGGTCAAAAATATCGCAGAGCCAATCCGTATATATCGCGTTGTGCTCGACCCTGCTGGAGCGGGCAAGACGGTCGGCGCGCGAAAAAGCCGACGCCGATGGCGCCTGCCGGCCATTGCAGTCCTTGTTTTGGCCTTGCTCGGTGCAGGATTGCTGTGGTGGAAACCTGCGCAGTTGTTCCAGCCTGCGTCACTTGTCGAGCGATTTGCCTATCCGTTGCCGGACAAGCCTTCGGTGGCGGTGCTGCCTTTCATCAATGTGAGCGGCGACACGGATCATGACCACCTTGCGGCGGGACTGACAGACGATCTCATCACAGAGCTCTCAAAGGTCTCTGGCCTGTTCGTGATCGCACGTCATTCGGTTTTCGCCATCCAGGATACGGCTGGAAAGATTCAGGATGTGGCTGCGGAACTCGGTGTTCATTACGTTCTCGAAGGGACCTTGCAGCGTGCAGATTCCCGACTGCGGATCAACGTCAAGCTGATCGATGCGCTTACCGGTCTTTCCTTGTGGGCCGAGCGATATGACCGCCAGTATGCCGACCTTTTCGCAGTTCAGGACGATGTCATCGGCAAGATCATTTCTGCGCTTGAAGTCAAGTTGAGCGAAGGCGAGCGCGACCAGCTGGCGCGAATACCGACCGAGAATCTCGAGGCCTATGACTACTATCTTCGAGCGGAACAGGAAGGTTTTTATTACAGTGACGTCGAGACTTACCGGCGAACACTGTCATATTACCAGAAGGCACTCGATCTCGATCCGAATTTTGCCAATGCCCATGCCGGGATCGCCCGCGTGGCTGTGGATGTCTGGCGCAACGATTACAATTATCTCTGGTCTGCCGCGGTGGCGCGAAAGATTGCCTACGACGCAGCGGGGCAGGCGCTGAAACTGGACCCAAACAACGCGCGCGCGCATACGGTGCTCGCGCTTCTGCAGCTGGTCGATGGGCGCGAGGTGGAGGCGAGGGATTCCGCCAGCCGGGCGGTGGCTGCACAGCCGAACGACGCCGAGATTGTCGGCAATCTCGCCCTTATCCTGGCACAAACCGGCAGCCGCGCGCAGGCGATAACCGAGATGGAGAAGGCGCTGCGGCTCGATCCTACGCCGCCGCCAAGCCTTCAGTTGCTTGCTGGCATCGTTTTTTACACCGCGCGCGATAGCGAACGGGCGATTCCCCTGATGGAGACCGCACGCGATGCTCTTCCCAAGGCGGAGCCCGCACGTGAATATCTCGCCGCTGCCTATGTGGATCGCGGCGACCAGACGCTTGCATCCCGGGAAACGGGAAAATTGCTGGAGCTGTTTCCGGATACCAATCTGACATATTACGGTTATCTCTATGACTATTGGCGGGAAGACGATCTGCGCCATCATCTGGACGGGCTGCGCGCTGCCGGGGTGCCTGAATGGCCGTTCGGCTTTGAAGCCAATCCAGCCGACCAGATCGGCGAGGCGGAATTGAGCGCGATGGTCAATAACAAGACCTGGACGGGCAAGCACAAGAACGGCACCGAATTCATCCAGTATTTCGACACGGCCGGAAACACCGCATACCGCAGCGCCAACACGAATATCACCGGCTTGATCGAAGTTCGCGGCAACCGTCTATGCGAGCGGTTCGGGGGCTATTTCCTGGACCGGATGGTATGCGGCTATGTTTACCGCAACACGGCCCCTGAGCAGCGTGACGCGAAATATGTTCACGTCACGCCGCGGGCATTGATGTATTTTTCCATCACACCTTGAGGTACCTGTCAGTTGGCGGGGGCCTTCTGCCAATCCGTCTGCAACTTCTCCGCGACGAGCGTGTGCTCCACATCCGACCAGTGCTTGCGTGAGTCGGTGAGCTTGGTCGGGTTCTTTTCAAATCCGTCCGCTGCTCCCGGATCATAGCTTATGTATAGTTTGCCTTCGATGATCCGCCAGGCTTTTGGGTCGACGTTGGTCGTGACCGTCCCGAACGAAACGCCGTCTGCGCAATAGCCGCCATATTGGGGGGCATATTTTGCAGGTTCTGCGATGAAGAGGTCGCGATTTTCTGCGCTGGCAAACTGCCATGTCGCGCCAAGCCAGCGGTACGAGTACTTATCGGATCCCTGGACCGCCTGGTTCTGCGTGAAATAGGCGACCGGGTCATAGCCCTTGATCGCCACGTCGCCGAAATAGCCGGTGTTGACGAGTTCTTCGGCGCCGGCAGGTGGCGTGAAGGAGAGCAGCATTGCGGCCGCAGCCATAGATGCAGCAATTTGAAACTTGCGTTTCAAGCGGTGTTCCAGCATTTCAGTTTCTCCCTTAGTTCCGGTGCGGCATTACCGGCGACCAGCTGTCATTTACGCTTGGTGCACTCGGTAAAAAGCCATTGACCGACCAGATCGGCTTTCTGGCATTCAGCGCCCGCCTTCATCAGCAGGGCAGCCGCATCCCAATGTTCCCGCCATCCAGCCTGGGTGAGTGGCGTATAACCGTTACGTTCTTTTGGTTCGACTTCAGCCTTGTTGGCCAATAGAAAGGCGACCACATCGGCATGACCTTCTTCGGCCGCCGCATGCAGAGGTGTCATGTGATAGAAGTTCTTTTCGTCATTGACCGCCGCACCCTTCTCAACCAGCAACTTTACCGTATCGAGATTTCCGCCATAGGCAGCAGCGTGCAACGCCGTCAGCCCGCCTTTGTTGCGAATTTCGATGTTCGAGCCGCGTTCAAGCAAAGTAGCCACCACGTCCGGCTTTCCGGCCAGCGACGCGATAAGCAGAACCGGCTCGCCGGCGTCGTCCGGTTGCGCGATGTCGGCACCCTGATCCAGCAATTGTTTAACGGTTGCGACATCGCCATTTTTGGCGGCGTCATGCAGCGGCCCCGCCAGCGAGGACGAGACCCCCAACATTCCTCCGATAAATGCAACGCAAAAAAAGTTCACCGAACGTCTCCCGTCTCAGCATCCATGAGCGGAACGGCGGAAGGTATCACATTGGGCCCTAGACCGGAATTAACCCGTAGGGATTAGAGTCCGTTTGAAACTCTACTGCGGCGGTTATCTGACGCGGTTTTCTGCGCTTCCGGTGCTCACGTACTTTATGTACGCTGCGCTCCGGTTCTCGAAAACCGCGTCATATACCTCGCCGCAGCGACTTTCCAAGCGGACTCCTAGCCGAGTATTCAACTTGCGTGAGCGCTGATGATAGCATCGGCCTCTTTCCCATAAAGTTCTTCGAAATGATCGAAGTTCTTCGAAAATGTGCCGATTCCCTGCGTCGCGGAGCGCAACGAGCGCGCCAGTTCGTCGAGCGCGCTGCCGGGGATGAGCGCGCGGAAGACATCCCATCCCTTGGCGGTTTCGTCCCGATCGAAGCCAAGGACCTGGCCCTTGAAGGCGGAGACGATCGGCACGAGACTGCCGGAATAGATGGAGGGGATGTGGATCTCCACACGGAAGATTGGCTGCATCAGCACGGCGGATGCCTGGGCCAGCGCGTCGCGAACCCCCATTTTTCCCGCTGCCCGGAATGCGAATTCGGAACTGTCGACGGAATGGTGCTGGCCGTCGGTCAATGTCACGCCAACATCGATGACCCGAAGACCCAGCGGGCCTTTCTCCATCGCTTCGCGAGCTCCGGCCTCGACTGCGGGAATGAAATTGCGCGGAACAGCACCACCTTTGACTGTTTCGCCGAAGCTGAATCCTTCGCCTCGTTCATTCGGGTGGATGCTCAGTTTCACATCGGCGAACTGTCCAGCACCGCCGGTCTGCTTGCGGTGGCGGTAGTGAACATCGGATGTTTTCGAGATCGTCTCGCGGTAAACAGGGCTTGGTTGGCGGTCGGTCACGTTGACATGAAAGACTTCCGCCAGGGTCTTGCAGAGATCGCGCAAATGCACGGGTCCCTGAACACAAATCAGTTGGGCGCCGGTCCCTTCCTCCTGCGTGACCTTGAGGCCGTGATCGGTCTCTGCGAGCTTTGCCAGCGTTTCGGAGAGTTTGGTTTCGTCCCGTTCGCTGTCGGGTACCAATATGCGTTCCAGCATGGGTGTCGGCGGCGTTGTCCATGCCGGTGACGCGATGGCGGTGTCAGCTGTCAGCAGCGACGGAACAGGCAGGTGGTCGGATTTTACCGTGGCGAAAACGTCGCCGGGGAGTATCGCCGCTGGAACGGGTTTGCCGGTTCCAGGATCCTGAACTGGTCCCAAACGGGAGCCGGCAAGGAGGGATCCTTGCTTGAGACCATCGCCGAGAGCACGGACAAGCACCGTCTTGCCGACGTTCTGGCGGTGATAGGCGTGAAAGCTCACGCCGACTAAACCGCCTTCTTTGACGTTGGCGGCCGCTGCAAGGCGTGCGCGAAGAATATCGTTCTGCGGGGCTTCGTGACGCAGTGCCTTCATCAGGCGCATGATGCCGTTGCTATGGCTTGCCGCGCCGACGAGAACGGGGATGATCCGGTTTTCCCGCAGGACGCGCGAAGAGATGGCATAAATAGCATCGCTGGCCGGTTCGCGATCTTCGATGAGTTCCTCCAACAGCCAGTCGTCGAATTCGGAGAGAGATTCGAGAAGTTCCGCCCGCGCTTCGTGCTCGCGTTCCACAACATCGGTGGGAATTTCGACAAGGGCCGATGTCTGGCCCTCGCGGTAGCGCCAGGCACGCTCCGAAATAAGGTCGCAGCTGCCGACGATCCTGTCACCTTCGCGGATCGGGATCTGCCGCAGGAGCAAAGTGTGGCTGGCGAAGTCCTGAAGCGAGGCGATGACGTCTCTCAGCCGCCCCCTCGGTTCGTCCATCCGGTTGACGAACAGGATACATGGTGTTCCCGAAGCTTCGATCACCCGTAAATAGGGAGCCGCAAGAACCGCTTCCTCGGGGTTTGGCGACACACATAGGATGCAGGCATCACTAGCCAAAAGTGCGTGCTGGGCGTGAACGAGAGCCTCACCCGAGCCAGGCGCATCCAGCGCACACCACGCTTCGTTTCCGAACTCGAATTCCGTCAGGCCCAATCCGTATGGAGAGATGGATTTTTTCGATGCACCTTCCAGTGCGGCCAGTTTCTCCACGAGCGTGGATTTCCCGGCCTGCGAGGGACCGAGTACCGTAAAGCAGCGCATGGCGTTCCTCCCTGCCACGAACAACAATCTCCAACACTAGGATGCCCCAGACCGCCCTAAAGCGCTAGAGCGGAAGACATTATGAGAGTTCGATTGTTTTCGCGCCAACGTGGGTCGATCGCCCGGCGCCCCAACCGAACAGGGCCGCTCCAAGCCCGAGAAGGACGAATAGCCCAGCTGTGACGGCGAAACTCCCGGTGAGGCTGTGAATAAGCCCGACCAGAAGCGGACCCGTCGCGGCAAGCATGTAGCCAATGCATTGCGCCATGCCGGAAAGATGCGAGGCCACATGTGCATTCGGTGATCGCAAAACGATGATGGTCATGGCTATGGCAATCAGTCCGCCTTGACCAAGCCCTTGGACGAAGGCCCACACCCAGACCGTTGACAAGGGTGCGAACAGAAAACCGAGCAGACCTATGACCGCCAGCGCAACGAGCGCCACATTGAGGAGACGCTGATCTCTGCAGCGGACCGCGATCGACGGAACGAGGAGGCAGGCAAAAACCTGCGCCATGACCGACACGGATACCACGACGCCCGCTGTAACGCCGTCGAGCCCGCGCTCGCGCAGGATCGGCGATAACCAGCCGAAGACGCAGTAAGCCAAAGCCGATTGCAGTCCCATGAACAGGGTGACCTGCCAGGCAAGTCGATCGCGCCAGAGACCTTCAACCCTGAACCCGGCATGTTTCGTGCGGACTTTCCTCAAGAAGGCATGCGGAAACCAAATCACCGCAACGAATATAGCCGGCAATGCCCATGCACCAAGCGCCAAGGACCAAGAGCCGCCGAGCACGCGCTGCAAGGGCAGGGTGAAACCAGCTGCGCTGGCTGCTCCTGCACAGAGCGCCATGGTGTAAAGGCCAGTCATCATGCCGGTTCGTGAGGCGAAGTCGCGTTTCACAAGGCCCGGAAGCAGAACGTTGCCGACAGCGATACAGGAACCGGCAAGGGCAGTCCCGAAGAACAGCAATGGCAGCGAGCCGAAGCCACGGCAACGCGGTACCCAAGGCAAGGAGCAGCAGCACGGCCAGCAGCGTTCGTTCCGCGCCGATGCGCTGTGCCAGCCTTGGCGCGAGTGGGGCGAAGACGCCAAGACAGACGACGGGAAGGGTTGTCAGAACGCCGGCGCCAAAAGAGGACAGCCCCGTCTGTTCGATGATCTCCGGCAAGAGGGCAGACGCGCTGGAAAAGACCGGACGGAGATTGAAGGCGATGAGGACGAGGCTCAACCCCGTGACGATCTGCGCGGCACGGCTCGCAAAAACCGGAGGCCTGGGCTGTGGAACGCTGTCGGCTTCGGCATCGATCAATTGCTCGCTGGCGATATCCTGTGGTCCGGAGCTGGGGGATGTATGCTGGTTCATGGTGCGAGAAGCCGATCGAGTTCAAGGAGAATGGGAGCCATGAAAGCCCGGGTGGTGAGCGTTGCTTTCTCCGGATCGCCCGAGGCGATGGCATCGATGATCGCGGAATGAGCAGCCATGTCGGGTTCGGGGAGTTCGCCGGTCACCGTGGCTTTGATGATTTCCTGGGTCGAAGTCGAGAAGAACTCGTAGACCTCGATGAGTGCGCTGTTTCCGGAAGCGGCAACAACCGCCTTGTGAAATGCAAGGTCCTGTTCGACATAGCGATCATGATCGGCGGGATTGTACTCGCCGCGATCGCCAAGCATTTGCCGAAGTTCTGCGACGATCTCCGGTGTATGTCGCGTTGCCGCAAGGCGCGCGGCCTCTACTTCGAGCGCACAACGCGTCTCGACCTGATCGCGAAGCCCGGTCCGCCGGATTCGGAGCAGACTGTCCTCCGCATCGATCACCGAGCGGACATAGGTGCCTGAGCCCTGCCTCGTTTCAAGGATGCCCTGAGAAACGAGGACGCGAACAGCTTCCCGCACGGTGCCGCGACTGACGCCCAACATGTCGGCAAGTGTGGCCTCATTCGGGATGCGTGCCCCAACCTGCCAGCGATTGGCGTTGATTTCAGCGCGAATATTCTGAATCGCGGTGTCTGCAAGATTGGTACGCAAAGCGGGTTGCATCGGGATAATTCCTAAAGTCATCTGATGACTTAATGAATACCATCGTCATTGCTGTGTCAACCCAATCGCATCCAAATTGGAGAAACACTTGCCTCATGCTGCAGATTGCACTAGCCAATAAGGACAAATATTTAGCCAGGAATTACACACCAGCATGACTCTCGTTGATACGCGTACGCCGGAACCCAAGCGTTTTGTTTCAGGTGCCACAGGCGATTGGGAGATCGTCGTGGGCATGGAAGTCCATGCGCAGGTCACCTCCAACTCGAAATTGTTTTCCGGTGCATCGACCACTTTCGGCTCTGAGCCGAACGAGAATGTCTCGCTGGTCGATGCCGCCATGCCGGGAATGCTCCCGGTGATCAACGAATGGTGCGTGCGTCAGGCAGTCCGCACGGGGCTCGGCCTCAAGGCGCAGATCAACCTGAAATCGGTTTTCGACCGCAAGAACTATTTCTATCCCGACCTGCCGCAGGGTTACCAGATATCCCAGTTCAAGCAGCCTATCGTCGGCGAAGGCAAGATGATCATCTCGGTCGGCCCCGATAAAAAAGGCGAGTTCGAGGATATCGAAATCGGCATCGAGCGTCTGCATCTGGAACAGGACGCCGGCAAATCGCTGCATGACCAGAATCCGACGATGTCCTATGTGGATCTGAACCGGTCCGGCGTGGCGCTGATGGAGATTGTCTCCAAGCCGGACATGCGCTCCTCCGATGAAGCGAAAGCGTATCTCACCAAGCTGCGCACGATCGTGCGCTACCTCGGCACATGCGACGGCAATATGGATGAGGGCTCAATGCGGGCTGACGTCAACGTTTCGGTGCGCAAGCCCGGAGGTGAATTCGGCACACGCTGCGAGATCAAAAACGTAAACTCGATCCGCTTTGTCGGCCAAGCCATTGAATATGAGGCGCGCCGCCAGATCGCCGTCCTTGAAGATGGTGGCTCCATCGATCAGGAAACACGGCTCTTCGATCCGGTAAAGGGCGAGACACGCTCGATGCGCTCCAAGGAAGAGGCGCATGATTATCGCTATTTCCCCGATCCCGATTTGCTTCCGCTCGAATTCGAACAGTCCTATGTCGAAGAACTGAAGGCCGACCTGCCGGAACTGCCCGACGACAAGAAGGCGCGCCTCATCTCGGGGCTGGGGCTTTCCGTCTACGACGCGTCCATATTGGTGACGGAAAAGGCCATTGCCGATTATTACGAAGCTGTCGCCAAGGGTCGCGATGGCAAGCTTTCCGCCAACTGGGTGATCAATGATCTGCTCGGGGCCTTGAACAAGGCCGGCAAAGGCATAGAGGAATCGCCTTTGTCGCCGGAACAGCTCGGCGCGGTGATCGATTTGATCAAGGAAGGCACGATTTCCGGCAAAATCGCCAAGGATCTTTTCGAGATCGTCTGGAACGAAGGTGGCGATCCTCGCGAACTCGTGGAAAGCCGCGGCATGAAGCAGGTCACGGATACCGGTGCGATCGAAAAAGCCATCGACGATGTCATCGCCGCTAACCCTGACAAGGTGGAGCAGGCCAAGGCAAAGCCAAGCCTTGCCGGCTGGTTTGTCGGACAGGTGATGAAATCGACAGGCGGCAAGGCCAATCCTCAGGTTCTCAGCGACATGGTCAAGGCAAAACTCGGGATAACCGAATAGATGTGGGTTCGCAGCGCAACGAAGGCAGATCTGGACGCGGTGCGCGACATGCTCGCCCTGACCTGGCACGCGACGTATGACGATGTTTACGGCGTCGAAAAGGTGAAGGCGATCACTGATCGTTATCATTCGCTTGATGCGTTGAAGAAGCAGTTGGCAAAACCCTATTCGGAATTCATCATCGCCGATGATGGTGCCGATATCATGGGAATGGCCTACGCGTCGCAGAAGGATCACAAGCTTTCGATCCTCAACCAGCTCTATGTGCATCCCGAACATCAGAAGAAGGGTGTGGGTTCGTTGCTGCTGGCAGAAATGGAGAGTGCCTTTCCCGGTGTCTACGCGCTGCAGCTCGAAGTTATCGAATCAAATCAAAAGGCTCTGAGCTTTTATGAAAGCAGGGGATTCGAGCGGACCAACAGCCGGATCGAAAACTGGGGTGAACCGAATTCCGGTATTTCCGTGGTCGTGCTGGAGAAATCTCTGACTGGATTTGAGCTCGCACCGTGACAGCAGAAATTGATGTGACGTTCCGGCAGGCAACGATCGATGACCTGCGAGCACTGATAGCGCTGTTTGCAGATGATCCGATCGGTGGTCACGGCGATACAACCGATTCTTCGGCGTTGCCGGCCTATGCAAGTGCCTTTGCCGCGATCGAAGCCAGTCCAAACGACCTTCTCTTCGTCGGCGTTCTCAAGGATGAGGTGGTTGCCACCGCACAAGTGACCTTTATTACGTCGCTCACGGGTCGGGGAACGAAGCGCATGGCTATCGAAGCGGTGCAGACGCGAGCCGACATGCGCGGCAAGGGAATTGGCGCGAAGTTGATCCGGCATTGCCTTGATGTTGCGCGCGAGCGTGACATCGCGCTGGTGCAGCTGACATCGAATGCCAAGCGCCAGGATGCCCACCGTTTTTACGAACGGCTTGGTTTCGAGAAGAGCCATGCGGGATTCAAAATGCGCTTGGCTCCAGCGTCAACTTGACCCTTGCTATCGGGCAATGATACGGCCATAAACCCATGAGTTGCTAATGGCAACATTCCAAGCAGGATTGCTATGAAGACCTTCATGACCCAGTTTTTCACGTGGTGGAATGGACCGACACTCGGTACCCGCTTCTTCACATGGCGCAAAGGCACGAAAGTTGGCGAAGATCAGTTCGGCAACGTCTATTACGAGGGCACCTTCGATTCGGAAGGGCGCAAGCGACGCTGGGTAATCTATAACGGCTATGCGGAAGCTTCGGCTATTCCTGCCGGCTGGCACGGCTGGATACACCACAGGGTTGACACTGCGCCATCGCAGGAAAACTATAAGCCATATCCTTGGGAAAAGAATCACCAGGCGAATCTCACCGGTTCCGCCGCTGCCTATCGACCGCAGGGCTCGATTGCGCATGGCGATAACCGGCCGACCGTGACCGGCGATTACGATGCCTGGACACCGGGCGCCTAGTCGGGTCTTCTTCTGCCACATTTGCTCTTTATCGACAGGCTGGAATCGAAATCCTCTTGTGCGCGCTTAACCGGAAATGACATGATCAGTCGGAAATTTCGCTCTCTTGCCGTCGGGCTGATCACTGCTGGTCTATGCAGTGCTGTCTCCGGAGCATCGGCCCAGTCGACCGACAAGATTTCAAATCCGATTGCCGTCTTTTCCGGTCTCGACAAGATCACCGGACGAATCACAACCTTCGACGTCTACATCAACGAGACGGTGCAATTCGGTGCGCTGCAATTGACGCCGCATGTCTGTTACACGCGTCCCGATACGGAGACGCCGAAGACAGATACATTTGTCGAAGTCGACGAGATCACGCTGGACCGCAAAATCCGCAAGATCTTTTCCGGCTGGATGTTTGCCGATAGCCCCGGCCTCAATGCTGTCGAGCACCCGGTGTACGATGTGTGGCTGAAGGCCTGCAAACAGAAGTCGGACGTTCCAGCCCCGGATGCCGCCCAGACGGGCGGAACCCAGAACTAATTTCAGCAAAGCCAGTGGCTTACATCGCCTTTGGGCAGTTGATCATCCAAGGGGTGCCGTAGCGATCGACGAACATGGCGAAGCGCTGAGCCCAGGACGTTTCTCCAATCGGCATCATGATGCTGGTCGCGCCTTCAGAGAGTTCGGCAAACACACGGTCTGCTTCATCAGGTTTATCCGTGTTGATGCTCACGGTCATGCCCTGTGCCTTCTGAAAATAAGGCGGCGGTGCATCTGATCCCATCAGCATCGTATCCCCGACTTTCATGCTGACATGCATGATATTTTTGGCCAGTTCCGCCGCCGATGTGTTGCCTTCGGGCATTTCGTCATAGCGAACCATGAACTCGATCTTTCCGCCCAGCACTTTCTCGTAGAATTTGAAGGCTTCCTCACATTGACCGTCGAAGTTCAAATAAGCATTGAGTCTCACGATAGTTCTCCTTGTGGCTTTGGGTTGTTCCGTTTCAAGGACGAACGGAATTGCAGCTCCCCGACATTCTTCTCACGAATGTTTTGAACATTGGTCGGGTTCCGACAAAGGAGCATACGACCAGATCTGCGACGGTTTTTAGAACTCAGCCGGCTGTGCCAAGGCATTTTCCAGCATCTTCTGGTATTGGCGCCGGGGGACCTCGACTGCGCCGAAGGTTTCCAGATGATTGGTGGTGAACTGGGTGTCGAGCAGCGTAAAATTTTTTTCGATCAAATGGCTGACCAGATGGACGAGGCAGACTTTCGAAGCATCCCGCTCGCGTGAGAACATGCTTTCGCCGAAAAATGCCGATCCCAGTGCGATCCCGTACAGTCCGCCAACAAGGTTTCCGTCGCGCCAGGCTTCGACGGTGTGGCAATAGCCAAGGTCGAACAGTCTGCCATAGGCTTCGCGGATCGGGCGATTGATCCATGTGCGGGCGCGTTCGCCACTGCCGCTGGCACAACCGGCAATAACGCCGCCGAAATCGGTATCGTAGCGAATGTCGAAACGGCCTTGGCGCACTGTCTTGCGCAGGCTACGCGAGACGTGAAAATTCTCGAAGGGGAGGACGCCGCGTTTTTCCGGACGTACCCAGAAGATTTCCGGATTGTCCGCCTCTTCGGCCATGGGAAAAACCCCGGTTGCATAGGCGCGCAGCAACAATTCGGGGTCTATTCTGAATGCTTCTTGCGGGTTCTTACCCGTCATGCCTTATTCTTCTGCAGCGTCTGCTGCGTCACCAGCCAGATAATGTTCCAGCCAATGGATATCATAATCACCATTGGCAATGTCGGGATTATTGATCAGATCCTGAAACAGCGGCAGCGTGGTCTTGATACCGTCGACAACAAACTCGTCGAGCGCCCGGCGCAGGCGCATCATGCATTCGACGCGGTTACGGCCATGAACGATGAGCTTGCCGATGAGACTGTCATAGTACGGCGGGATCTTGTAGCCGGTATAAACGCCTGAATCGACGCGAATGCCAAGGCCCCCCGGCGTATGCCAGTGGGTGATCGTACCCGGCGACGGCGTGAATGTCCGCGGATCTTCTGCATTGATGCGGCATTCGATGGCATGACCGGAGAAGCGAATATCCTCCTGCGTTACCGATAGTCCACCGCCGGAGGCAACGCGGATCTGCTCGTGCACAAGATCGATGCCGGTTATCGCCTCGGTTACGGGATGTTCGACCTGAAGGCGGGTGTTCATTTCGATGAAATAGAACTCGCCATTCTCGTAAAGAAATTCGATGGTGCCGGCGCCGCGATAACCCATATCGGCCATGGCATTGGCGCAGATCATGCCGATGCGCTCGCGCTCGTCGGAATTGAGGGCAGGCGAGTTGGCTTCTTCCCAAACCTTCTGGTGCCGGCGCTGCAGCGAACAATCGCGTTCACCAAGATGGACGGCCTTGCCAAAGCCATCGCCCATGACCTGAACTTCGATGTGGCGCGGTTGCTGGAGGTATTTTTCGATATAGACGGCATCGTCGCCAAAGGCCGCACCGGCCTCGGTGCGGGCGGTCGACAGGGCGACTGAAAGCTCGTCTTCGTTCATCGCGACTTTCATGCCGCGACCACCGCCGCCTGCCGAAGCCTTGATGATGACCGGGTACCCGATTTCAGCACAGATGCGCGCGGCTTCCTTATCGTCGGTCACGCCGCCATCGGAACCCGGAACGACCGGAATGCCGAGCCGTTTTGCGGTGCGCTTGGCTTCGATCTTGTCGCCCATGATGCGGATATGCGCGGCAGTCGGGCCGATGAATGTAATGTTATGCGCTTCGAGGATCTCGGCGAACTTGGCGTTCTCCGACAGGAAGCCGTAACCTGGATGAATAGCATCGGCGCCGGTGATTTCGCACGCCGCAACGATCTGATGGATATTCAGATAGCTATCGCGGGAAGGAGGCGGACCGATGCAAACACTTTCGTCGGCAAGCCGCACATGCATGGCGTCGGCGTCGGCGGTCGAGTGGACGGCGACCGTCTGGATACCGAGCTCTTTGCAGGCGCGCAGGACACGCAGGGCAATCTCGCCGCGATTGGCTATGAGTATTTTCTGAAACATCATGCTCTCGCTACTCGATCACAACCAGAAACTCACCATATTCGACGGGTTGGCTGTCTGTGACGAGGATGGCGGTAACCGTACCAGAACGTGGAGACGGTATCTGGTTCATCGTCTTCATGGCTTCGATGATCAGAAGCGTCTGGCCTTCCTTGACCTGCGTACCGACCTCGATAAAGGCGCGGGCACCAGGCGCAGGGGAAAGATACACGGTTCCGACCATCGGCGAAGGAATTGCATTCTTCGAAGGATCGGCGACAGCAGACGCGACTGGAATGACCGTTGCCGCCGGGGCGGGAGCCGCGCCCGCCGGGGCTTGGGCATAGACCGGAGCTGCGGCCTGCACCGTTATCTGCCGCGATACGCGAATGCGAAGGTCGCCCTGCTCGATCTCGATATCCGTGAGGTCGGTCTCGTTCAGGATTTCCGCGAGATCGCGGATCATGACCTTGTCGATCCCGGTGGTTCTGTTAGCCATGCTTTTTCAAGCCCCTTATACCTGTTTGGCGGTACGCTATTGCGACGCTGCCAGCTTGACGAGTGCGCGCAGGCCCATCACGTAGCCATCGACCCCGAAGCCACATATCACCCCTTTAGCCAAAGGGGAAACGTAGGAGTGATGGCGAAATGACTCGCGCGCGTGAATGTTGGAAAGATGAACCTCCACCAGCGTGACGGCGGCAGCGCGGATGGCATCATGCAATGCGATGGATGTATGCGTGTAGGCGGCAGGATTGATAAGCACCAATGCCTTTTGTTCGCCTGCCTCCTGAATCCAGCTGACCAGATCACCCTCGTGATTGGACTGGCGAAACACGATGTCGATGCCCAGATTTTCACCTTCGGCACGGCACAGACCTTCGATATCGCTCAAGGTCGCAGCGCCGTATATTCCTGGCTCACGCTTTCCAAGCATATTCAGGTTCGGGCCGTTGAGGATAAAGATCTGCTGTTTCATGATTACCGCGTGGTTAGCGAATTGGTGGTCCCATATAGACGGCTTATCGGCAAGCGAAAAGCCCGCAAAGCACCCTTATTGCTTGTCCACAAAGGGTTTTGCCAAGCAAAAGTAAATATTCAGGCTATTTGTTGCGAATATGGCTGATCTTTTCCGCAAGGACATCCGCACCAAGTGCGCCGGGCACCACTTCATTGCCTACGACATAGGACGGCGTTCCGGTAATGCTCAGGCTGTTTGCCAGTTCGAAGTTTTCATTGAAAGCCTTCGTGACTTCGGGAGAGAGCATTTTCTCGCGGATTTGGGCTTCGTTTGCGCCCAGCTTGACCGCGATGGCCATCGCTGACGCTTCGGTTGCGCGTCCTTCGCCACCGAGAAGATCACGGTGGAACTCGAGATATTTGTCCGGCATGAGCGCTTTGAATGCCTTGGCGACGATATGCGCTCGTGTTGAATCAGCACCAAGGATCGGGAATTCTTTCATCACGAAGCGCAGGTTTGGATCGCTTTTCAGGAGGGCATCCATGTCGGGCAAGGCTTTTTTGCAGTAGCCGCAGTTATAGTCGAAGAATTCAACGATCGTGACATCGCCTTTCGGATTGCCGAAGACCGCATCCATCGGCGATTGAAAGATCTTGTCCCGGTTTTCGCTGATGACCTCAGTCGAAGCTTCCTTCTGCGCGGCTTCCTGCTTGGCGTTGAGAGCGGTCTGGACCTCGATCATGACTTCGGGGTTATTGATCAGATAATTCCGCACAATCCCTTCGATTTCAGCTCTGTCAGTCGTGGACGCAGTGGTTGACGACATCATCTCCGGCGCAGCACTGGCGACAACGACATCAGACCGGCCGGCCTGATAGCCAAGAGCGAGGGCGGCAACGCCAACAATGCAGGCGGCGGCACCGATCAGGGCGACTTTTGTCATGATGAACTGTCCTTTTTCAAAATTCTGTCGGAACGCGTGTTGCCGCGTCTCACTTGCGCTTTGCATTGATGATATCTTGAGCCTGTATCCACTCGGGCGTGCCATTTTTCAAGCCGCGCTGTGCACGAATGGCAAAGATTTGTGCGTCCTGGATCTTGCCTGAATAGTATTTCTGTTCTGCACTGGCGAGATCGGACCTGACCATGTCGCCCGTCTGGGCATAGGCCTGGGCCAAATAGCCATAACCTGACGGATATTCGCGATCGCTGGCAATTCCAGCCTTGATTTCCTTTATGGACGCCTTGAGATTATCCGGCGTGCCCGAGAGCATGAGAGCCCGCCCATAGCTCATGCGGATCAAACTGGATTTGCGCGGATCGAGCGCATTTGCCTTCTGAAAGGCTTTTGCCGCGTCGGTCGCCTTGTTCTGCTTCAACAGGATCTCGCCTCTGATCTCTTGGAAATAGGGGTTCTTTGGTTGTTCCTTGATCAAACCGTCGATCTTTGAAAGCGCGGACTGCGAAGAGCCGTTAAGATAGGTTGCAATGGCATCGCCGTAGCGCGCACCGATATTGCGCGGATCCTTGGGGAAGGTCTGCAATACACTTGCACCACCCCCGGTATAGGCCGCAATCTTTCCTCGCATCATGTCATGACGTTGCTGGAGCGCCGGACTATCAAGCCTGTCATAATAGGGACTGGCGTGAGCGAGAACTTCAAGGTTTGCGATACGTTCCCGGGGCATCGGATGGCTGATACGGTAGGGGTCGACGCTGGTTCCCGTCAATGCGAGCGCATTGGAGAAGCGCTCGAACGTCGTGAGCATTCCCTTGGCTGATTGTCCCGTGCTGGCGAGATAGGTGATGGCTGAACGGTCCGCGGCCATTTCTTCGGAGCGTTGATAGTTGAGAAGGTTGCGCATGGCGGCTTCGGGACCACCCATCGCGATACCCATACCCGCTTTGGACAGACCGTTCGCACCGCCGGCAGCACCGCCGACGACAGCGCCGATACCGAGCAGGCTTGTAACAACGGCCATGGTCTTGGCAGCGGCCAATTGTTCGCGCAGCTTGAATTCGTGACCGCCGGCTAGGTGACCCGTTTCATGCGCAAGAACGCCGATGATTTCATTGGGCGTCTGCGCCTGGAGCAGGGCACCCGTGTTGATGAAGATACGCCTGCCATCGACGAAGGCGTTGAAGCTGTTGTTATTGACCAGAACGATTCTGATCGCGTTCCTGGAAAGACCAGCGGTTTTGATGATCGGGGTCGCATAGTCGGTGACCAGCGCCTCGATTTCGGCATCCCGTACGATCGGCACCGATGAAGACTGGGCAGTCGCAATGGCGGTTTGTGCCAAGCACAGCGCGCTTGCGGCTCCTGCAACAATCGCGCCACGTACAAAATTTGCTATTGGTCGAAATAAACCAGTCATTTGAAACGCTACCATATCGTATTCGTACCGAAATCGATGTTTGAAGGAAAGTGAGCTTATTAGAACTCCTTGAATTGTGAAAAGCCAGTTGGCTGCCAACCATAAGCTCAACAAAGAAAAACCGGCACGCGGGCCGGTTTTTCAAAATCACTTTTTAAAGTTCAGCGCTTTTCAAAAGAAGCCTTTCTTCTGCCACCAGCCTTTTTTGGCCGGTTCGCTTTCGGATTTCTTTTCCTTGCCGGTCGAGGTGACGACAGGCGTGCTGACTTCAACCACTTTGGGTGCCGGTGCTGGTGTAGATTCTACTGCGGGCTCAACCTTTGCCTCTACCGGCTCAACAGTGGCGGCTGGCTCGGAGGCCTCAGTTACAACGGGCGCATCAGCCTTTTTCGCCGATTTACGCGGGGCGCGTTTCGGCTTTACAGGGGCTTCGGGTTCCGCTTCGGCTAGAACTTCAGCAACGGCGATCTCGGCTGCTTCGATTGCTGCCTTGGAGCGCGATCTGCGTTTTGCCGGCTTCTTTGCAAGGATTTCTTCGATTGCCACAGGTTCTTGGGCAGCAAGCACCTCAGCCGTCACTGGCACCGAAGCAGCTTCAGCCGCATCCGCGATCGCTTCAATCGTCTTCGGCTTGGAGAAGTCGGGCAATGGGATCGACACGAATACCGGCTCGGCATCCGGCACCGTCTTGGCGGTTACGCGATTTTCCGCATCGTCGCCATCATCGAAGCGCTTGTTCTTACGCCCGCCGCGACGTCCCCGGCGGCGCTTCTTGCGCCGCTCGTTTTCTTCTTCGCGTGCTTTGGCTGCAGCAGCATCTTCGCCTTCGACCGCTGGCTGGTCGGTGTCATCGTCATCGCTGATGACCTGCTGGCCATGCTCGGCACCTGCCGATTCCTGGCGATCGCGACCACCGCGCCGCCGCCGCTTGCGCTTGCGTTTGCGAGAAGCGTCATCATTGTCGGCGCTCCTTGCGGTTTCACCGGTCTGCACCTCGGCGGCGTCATCATCCGTATCTTCGATAACCGGATCGCTTTCGTCGAAATCATCGGCGATGCCTAGAGTTGGTGTCTCGGTCAACGGAACAATCGGGCCAAGGGCTATCGAGCCCTTGTCGATGGCGAAGTGCTGGGCGCCAACGCTATCATCGGCTTCAATGCTGATGGTCAGGCCAAAACGTGCTTCGAGATCGGCGAGATTCTGGCGCTTGTGGTTGAGGACATAGAGTGCGGTCGCGACAGTCGTGCGAACGATGATGTTGTTCTGCGAATGACGTAGCAGATACTCCTCGATCGAGCGCATGACGTGCAACGCGACAGAGGAGGCGGAGCGTACGTGTCCCGTGCCACCGCAAACGGCGCAAACCTGGGTCGTTGATTCCAGAACGCTGGCGCGGATGCGCTGACGCGACATTTCAAGCAGGCCGAAATGGGAGATGCGGCCCACCTGGATGCGGGCACGATCATCTTTCAGACAATCCTTCATCCGCTTTTCGACCGCCCGGTTGTTGCGGTTTTCTTCCATATCGATGAAGTCGATGACAATCAGGCCGGCAAGATCGCGCAGCCGCAGTTGACGCGCGATTTCATCCGCTGCTTCAAGATTTGTCTGTAACGCCGTGTCTTCAATGGAATGTTCGCGTGTCGAGCGTCCGGAGTTCACGTCTATCGCAACCAGCGCTTCGGTCTGGTTGATAATGATATAGCCCCCCGATTTCAACGTCACTTGCGGCTGCAGCATGCGATCGAGTTGTGCTTCGATGCCGTTGCGGGCGAAGATCGGCGTCGGTTCACGGTAGGGCTGAACGACTTTCGCGTGGCTCGGCATGAGCATGCGCATGAAGTCCTTGGCCTCGCGATAGCCTTCTTCACCGGCAACAGCGATCTCGGTGATGTCCTTGTTGTAAAGATCGCGGATCGAACGCTTGATCAGGCTGCCTTCCTCATAAACGAGAGTCGGTGCAGACGATGCAAGTGTCAGGCTGCGGACATTCTCCCACAGCCGCATCAGATATTCGTAGTCGCGCTTGACTTCCGGCTTGGTGCGCATGGCGCCAGCGGTGCGCAGGATCACGCCCATGCCTTTCGGCACTTCGAGATCCTTGACGATGTCCTTCAGGCGCTTGCGATCCTGGATGCTGGTGATCTTGCGCGAAATACCGCCACCACGTGCGGTGTTTGGCATCAAGACAGAGTACCGGCCGGCGAGCGAGAGATAGGTCGTGAGGGCTGCACCCTTGTTGCCGCGTTCTTCCTTGACGACCTGAACGAGCAGGATTTGCCGGCGCTTGATGACGTCCTGAATGTTGTACTGACGGCGCTGGAAGCGCTGATGCGTCGGAACTTCTTCCATCGCATCTTCGGCGCCAACCGATTCGACTTCATCGAGTTCGTCGTGGACCTCGTCTTTGTCCTCGTTCGAGCGGTTGCGCGACCTTCTCGAATTGCTTTCGCCGACATCATCAGATGCCGGCCTTTCATCATCGCTTGCTGTAGCTTCGTCCGCAGAGCCAGTATTGACGGCTTCCGAGATCACATCTGCTTCAATGGCGGCGGCCATCGTCTGGCTGCCACCTTCCGGCGTGGAGTCGTCGCTTGATTCGTGCGAAGCGGCCTGTGCGGAGGCTTCGCCCTCGTCATCGGAAGTGGCGACGTCTTCGTCGGAAGCGTCGAGCTTGGGTGCGTCGTCTTCCTGCCGTGGACCACGGCGCCCGCGACGGCGATTGCGTGTACCGCGATCGTTGCGATCACGGCTACGCTGTTCGCTGGCGTTCTCCTCGTGATCCTCGTCCTGGCTTGCGGCTTCCGCCTCGGCATCGATCAGAGCCTGCCGGTCGGCGACCGGGATCTGGTAGTAATCAGGATGAATTTCGCTGAAAGCGAGAAAGCCATGGCGATTACCGCCATACTCGACGAATGCAGCCTGAAGGGAAGGTTCTACACGCGTAACCCGCGCCAGATAGATATTGCCTTTGATTTGTTTCTTATGTTCAGATTCAAAGTCAAATTCTTCAATTCGATTGCCGCGAACCACGACAACCCGTGTTTCCTCCTGGTGGGAGGCGTCTATTAGCATTTTGTCCGACATTATACTTCTTCTCCCCGGCCGAAACGCTGCCAACGCGAGACAGCCAGGAAACCTTCAAGGTTTCTGGCGCCGCGTCTTCACGTTTGCCGGATATATTAAAGTTCGCAGAAACAGACAGACACGGCGACACGCGGAGTTGCCCTCGGGCAGCCGCGGCTTGCAAGCCGGTTATATTCACGTCTGTAACAAACATTCCTGTTCCTGACGAAACGACCTCTACGAATGGCACGCTTCTCAGCTGTGCCGACACTGTTAATACCCCCGAGAGGGCTGGCTCGATGCGCCTTGGCTGCGCGATCTGCCGTTCACAAAAAGCGTTGCCGACAATCCCTGTCGGCTCGCGCTAAATTCTTTTTTGGTTACCCACAGCGAATTCGCCGATGCCGCTCCAAGCCCTGTCTTCATTGTCAGCCGGTCATTTACCGTGACATCAAAGAGCCCGATTCTGGACGGCAGAAAAGTAACCCACCTTTGCTTTTAGGAGCTGCGCCGCGTTATGACAAGGCCTTCTTCATATTCGTGTCATCCGCGCATTACACACTAGAGCGAGATTCGACCATATTGAACCCGTTCTGTTTCTCGGATGGCGAGACAGTCCACGCGGAAGGTGGCGAGGTCGATGCTCTTCCATCGTCCGACGCCGCCTGACAAAATGGCTGGCCGCCAGCCGGAAACCCGAAGGGCCGAGAGAATTCGGGCCAAATCCATCGGGCTTCGGCATCGTCCGATGGCAAGGCATCGGCCTCGCCAAACCCCTTGACCTTGAACCGAATTCTCTCCGGCAGAACGATTCAATATGGTCGAACCTCGCTCTAGGATTCCATAAGATAATATTAACCATGCTTCCCTACCTATTGCTTATATATAGTGTGTTCTCGGCAGGGTTCCAATGTGAGCCATGTCTGATACAACGATGGAGAGGGGAAGCCTGTCCATCGGCGGGCCAAGCGAGATGAGCGTGATCTGTCGGATATTCATGGCTGCCGTATTTGGCCTTCTTGTCTTTGTGCAGGCGGGCAAACCCTCTCATGCAGCAGGTGAGTTGGCCGCACTGACTTATCAAGCCGCCGGCGATGAGCTCCGCACGCGTGTCGTCATCAATTTCGATCGCGAGCCTGATGTATCGACAATGCTGCTTGATCAGCCGAACCGGCTGGCGATCGACATTCCGAAAGCGGTTTTCGCCTTTGACAAGAAATCTGTGGAGCCGCGTGGCCTGATAACAGATGTACGCTACGGATTGATCGATGATCAGCGTTCGCGCCTTATCTTTACACTCAAGGGGCCATTTGTGGTCGAGCAGCTCAACGTCGTCAAGAATGACAATAGTCCTGGCTACCGGCTGGTGGCCGATTTCGTCGCCTCGTCGGACCGTGCATTTGCAGAAACATTGAAGACACAAAATGCAATCACTGCGTCGACGAATGCGGCTCCAAAGGGCGACCGGCTCGCAACCTCGGCGCCAGATGAGGCAAGCAAGGGGCCGAAACCATTTACTATCGTCATCGACCCTGGCCACGGCGGTATCGACAGTGGCGCGGAAAGTGCAAGCGGCATTATGGAAAAGAACGTTACCTTGATGTTTGCCCAGCAATTGCGCGATGAGCTTGCCAAGCTGCCGGGTCTGCGCGTGGAGATGACCCGCAGTGACGACACTTTCCTGCGGCTGACCGAACGGGTTCGTATCGCCCGCCAATATGAGGCAAACCTTTTCATTTCGATTCATGCGGATACGATCAATCGCGGCAGTATACGCGGCGCTACCGTCTATACTGTTTCGGACAAGGCGTCGGACGCGGAATCACGTGCCATGGCCGATCGTGAAAACCGTTCCGATGCGGTGGCGGGCATCGCCTACGATAACGAGACACCGGAAATCGCCGATATTCTCATGGACCTGACGCGGCGTGAAACCCACACGTTCTCCTTGAGCTTTGCCAAGACTGTGGTGAAGTCACTCAAGAAAGACGTCAACATGATCAACAACCCGCATCGTTTTGCAGGGTTTCAGGTGCTTCGTGCGCCGGATGTGCCGTCTGTTCTGGTCGAGATTGGCTATCTTTCCAACGCCGAAGACGAAAAGCTCATGCTTGATCCGGTGTGGCGAAGCCATGTAGCGGAAAGACTTGCCTCGGCTGTCGGCGAATTTGCCAACATGAAGACGGCCGGAGCACTGAACTAGGGCGGGCTTTGTTTAAATGCTGCCGAACGACGACGACCTCGAGAATTTCGAAGCGCATGGCGCCGCGCCCTTGCCGGTCACAAGCGATCAGGATTACGTGGATCACGATGGCGCGCGGATCTGGTTCGCCACATACGGCGCCGGTTCGCCCGTAATCCTGCTGCATGGGGGCCTCGGTCATAGCGGCAATTGGGGTTATCAGGTTCCAATGGTGGTCGGCTCGGGCCGTCGCGTTATCCTCATTGACAGCCGGGGTCATGGACGCAGCACGCGCGATTTGCGGCCGTTTACCTATGAGTTGATGGCGTCCGATGTTCTAGCCGTGATGGATGCACTGCACCTCGAAAAGGCTGCCGTCGTGGGCTGGAGCGACGGCGCGTGCATAGCCCTCGTCCTCGCCATGCAAGCTCCTGCACGAATTGCCGGTGTATTCTTCTTTGGTTGCAACATGGATCCCAGCGGCACAAAGGAAATCATACCCAGCCCGGTCATCGACCGATGTTTCAGCCGTCACGCCAAGGACTACGCCGAGCTGTCGGCCACGCCGGATCAATTCATGGCGTTTGTCGATGCGGTTGGTCTGATGATGAAAACCGAGCCCAACTATACTGCGCGCGATTTGGCCGGCATCCATACACCTGTTGCGATCGTACAAAGCGAGCATGATGAGTTTATCAAGCTCGAACACGCCAAATATCTCGCCGGGAGTATTCCGGCGGCGGAGCTGTTCATCCTGCCTGGTGTGAGCCATTTCGCACCGCTACAGAGATCAGAGCAATTCAACAGCGTAATGCGGGCTTTCCTCGACAAGGTTCTGGCCTGAAGAACGAGAATGCTCGCGTTATGGCTCAACCAGACCGTTGCAGTTAGTTGCCGTTTGCGTAATTTACGCAAAGTTTTTTACATACGGGAACATAAGTATTGCGCTGCAGCATGACGATTTGAAACGAATAGCTGTTTTATGCACTGGTGAAGGAACCTTTTATCAATCCATTGGTTTCATTCAAATAGAAGTCAAAATCCGATACAAATAGTGATTTGTTAAATCGGTTTAGTTCTCGTACATAGTGTGCAGTGCAACGGAATATAAATCCGGTTGCGGTAAGGATTGCTCGCGTAAAGAGCGGCTTTAATGGAGGGTGTTCGAAGAATGATAACAATAACCAAAGACACATCATCATCAAATGAAACAAATGTATTGAAGATGGCACAAGTGGCCACTGTCAAGACGATCGTCAAGGCGACCAAGAAGTTAAGCGAGCCTTGCGACAAGCGCACGATTTCCCAGATTTTGCGGGAATCCAATGGTGGTTTCAGCTTCCGTCGCTGAAACCATAGTCCAATTCAGATCATAACATACGTTCAGAGCGGAATATTATCGTGCTTCTTCCAAGGATTTTCGAGATCCTTGTTGCGTAACATGCGAAGTGCCCTTGATATCCGCTTGCGGGTTGAATGGGGCATGATAACTTCATCAACATAGCCCCGCTCCGCAGCGACAAATGGCGAAAGAAAACGATCCTCGTAGCGCTTCGTATGCGCTGCGATCTTTTCTGTGTCGCCAATATCCTTGCGATAAATGATTTCGACCGCCCCCTTGGCGCCCATCACGGCGATTTGGGCCGATGGCCATGCGTAGTTGATATCGCCGCGCAAATGCTTTGACGCCATGACGTCATAGGCACCGCCATAGGCTTTGCGGGTGATCAGAGTGATCTTCGGCACGGTCGCCTCGGCATATGCAAACAGCAGCTTGGCGCCGTGTTTGATCAAGCCGCCATATTCCTGTGCTGTCCCCGGAAGAAAGCCTGGAACGTCGACAAAGGTCACGATCGGGATATTGAAACAATCGCAGAAGCGGACGAAGCGCGCTGCCTTGCGGGAGGCGTCACTGTCGAGAACGCCCGCAAGAACCATGGGCTGGTTGCCGACGATACCGACGGTGCTGCCTTCGATGCGGCCAAACCCGACAACGATGTTTCTTGCAAAATTCTCCTGGATCTCGAAGAAATCGGCCTCATCGACAGTTTTACGGATCAGCTCCTTGATATCGTAGGGCTTGTTGGCATTGTCCGGCACCAGCCGATCCAATGAGTAGTCCATTTCGCCAATCGACTGATAGCACTCGACCGAAGGAATTTCGGCCGTATTGGACGCAGGCAGGAAATCGATCAGCCGGCGCATCTGCAGGAGTGCGGCGACATCGTTGTCATAGGCGCCATCGGCAATCGAGGATTTGGTCGTGTGGATCGATGCGCCTCCGAGCTGCTCCGCCGTTACCGTTTCATTGGTGACAGTCTTTACGACGTCGGGGCCGGTGACGAACATATAGGAGGTGTCGCGCACCATGAAGATGAAGTCGGTCATGGCAGGCGAGTAGACGTCGCCGCCAGCGCAAGGCCCCATGATGACAGAGATTTGTGGGATGACGCCGGAGGCGAGCACGTTGCGCTGGAAAATCTCCGCATAACCACCGAGAGCTGCCACGCCTTCCTGAATACGGGCGCCGCCGGCGTCATAGAGCCCTATGACCGGGGCACGATTGCGCAGCGCCATGTCCTGGATTTTTTGAACCTTCTCCGCATGGGCTTCGGAAAGCGATCCGCCGAAAACCGTAAAATCCTTGGCAAAGACGAAGACCGTGCGGCCATTGATGGTGCCCCACCCGGTGACGACGCCATCGCCGGCGAATTTCGTATCTTCCATGCCGAAATCGGTCGAGCGGTGTTCGACGAACATGTCGAACTCCTCGAATGAACCTTCGTCGAGAAAAATGTCGATGCGTTCGCGTGCTGTGAGCTTGCCGCGCTTGTGCTGCGCCTCAATCCGCACCTTCCCGCCGCCTTCGCGCGCAATGTTCCTGCGGCGCTCAAGCTCGATCAGCACATCCTTCATGGCGTCCTCCTCGTTTTGTCGTTTGATAACAGGAGAGCGCGGCGCGGGGAAGGAATTTGTCTTGGCGTACCCGAGCGTCGCAGAACGATGCACGGGTACGCGTTTAAGTTGTATTCGTAAGCTAAGGTTTTACCAGGTGCCGGTGTTCGGCATCGACAGC
This sequence comes from Candidatus Phyllobacterium onerii, assembly GCF_028331445.1. Classification (GTDB taxonomy): domain Bacteria; phylum Pseudomonadota; class Alphaproteobacteria; order Rhizobiales; family Rhizobiaceae; genus Phyllobacterium; species Phyllobacterium onerii. The sequence continues at coordinate 256,573 of NZ_JAQMHX010000005.1, forward strand.
CAAGGCTCCTGTTGCGGTAGCGCGGGGCCCTTCTGGATAAGCTCGATCGAGATTCCATCCGGCGAGCGGATGAACGCCATGTTGCCATCGCGTGGCGGCCGGTTGATCACGACGCCTTTGTCCGCCAGGTTTTGGCAAGTCTCATAGATATTGTCGACAACGTAGGCAAGGTGCCCGAAATTGCGCCCGCCGGTATATTCCTCCGGGTCCCAATTGTAGGTCAATTCGAGCTCAGGAGCCCGTTCCGCGGCCGATCTTGCCTTGTCTTCCGATGCCGCGAGAAAGATCAGGGTGAAGCGTCCCTTCTCATTTTCGGTGCGGCGAACCTCTTCCAAGCCAAATTTGTTGCAATAGAAATCCAGTGACTCATCGATGTCCCGGACACGGACCATTGTGTGAAGATAGCGCATCTTTTGCCTTTGATTTCTTTCATGGGGTTGAAAGTCGACGGCAGCCGGCAATGTTGCACGGATTGAACGCCGTCCAGTTTTCGTAACACTTCCTGTTTAGCTCCACAAACTTGTGATGTAGCCGAGAGCAACATCGTTGAGGATAAACACGCGTTTCGCGTGTGGTTTTCAACAAAACATGCAGATGATACTTGCTCTTCGACGTTGGACAGGTGTTATTCTTCAAGCAGAGAATCAGTACCTCGCTGGAGAGGAGGGGCTTCGCTTCATGTCTGACCGAACAGTATCAGCCCGGCCGTCCCCCGCCGACGAAGGCGTAAGCGACAGTTTGGACCTTATCGAAGTTTCGGGCGCAATAAAATGGTTTGACGTGGCCAAAGGATACGGGTTCATCGTTCCCGACAATTCTGATCTCCCTGACATTCTTCTCCATGTTACCTGCCTGCGCCGGGATGGCTTCCAGACCGCGCTAGAGGGAGCGCGTGTCGTTTGCGAAGTCAAGCAGGGCGAGCGCGGCATGCAGTGCTTCCGCGTCAAATCCATGGACAACGCGACCGCTGTTCATCCGACCGAAATGCCACCCGTCCGCACGCATGTGACGGTCACACCGTCGAGCGGGCTTGAGCGTGTCCTGGTCAAGTGGTTCAATCGTACGAAGGGCTTCGGCTTCCTTACCCGCGGCGAGGGGACCGAGGATATTTTCATTCACATGGAAACGCTTCGGCATTTCGGTTTGACCGAACTGCGTCCGGGTCAGGTTGTCCTGATCCGCTTCGGCCATGGCGAGAAGGGCCTGATGGCCTCGGAAATTCATCCCGACATTGGCACCCAGTTGCCGTCTTCCCACTAGCGTATGTTGATATTCACGCCATGACAGTCTGCAAACGGCACTTTTCTGTGCTTCCGGTGCTCACGTACTTCAAGTAGGCTCCGCTCCGGTTCTCGAAAATCGCCGTTTTCGCCTCGTCATGATCGCGAATCCTAACGCACCCTGGAGCAATTGATGTATCGCCTGGAATCAGTTTTCGCCGTCGTTGTTTTTCTGCTGTTTTCAGCGATTCCTGCTCTGGCGCTCGATCAGGCGCCTATGCATCTCCCCATCGACCACACGGCGCTGACGATCAACAGCGCCAGGGGTGACATTCCGTTCCAGGTAGAAATTGCCGATACTGACGAAGAGCGCGAGCGCGGCCTGATGTTTCGCACTGATCTGAAAGACAACAGCGCCATGCTGTTTGTTTTCGACGACACCCGTCTTGTCACCATGTGGATGGAGAACACGCCCTCCGCGCTCGACATGCTCTTTCTGGACGACAATGGCCGTATTTCCGCTATTCGTGAAAATGCAGTGCCATTTTCCCGCTCAATCATTTCGTCGGGCGGCCCGGTGCGTTTCGTTGTCGAGGTCAAAGCCGGCACCGCGAAGCGTCTCGGCTTGACAATTGGCGACAAGGTGCGGCATCCCGCTATAGAGGCGATTGCGCACTAACGGATCCAACAATGCAGTTTTTCGAAAATGACGGACTGAAGCTTGCTTATCTGGATGAGGGTGAGGGCGAGCCAATCCTGCTCATCCATGGCTTTGCTTCGTCCTCGCTTTACAACTGGGTCCAACCCGGCTGGATGCAAACACTGACGTCTGCTGGGTACCGCGCCATCGCAATTGACAATCGCGGTCATGGCCAATCGGACAAGCCGCACGACAAGGCCTTCTATACGCCGACGCTCATGGCGGGCGACGCAGCCGCGCTGCTCGATCATCTCGGCATTCCGACGGCGCATGTCATAGGTTATTCCATGGGCGCGCGCATCAGTGCGTTCCTTGCACTCGAACATCCCGCTCGCGTGCATGATCTTGTTTTTGGCGGTCTCGGCATTGGCATGGTCGAAGGTGCCGGAGATTGGTCGCCTATCGCTGAAGCGCTTATGTCGGCCGATCCGGAGGCGATCACGCATCCGCGCGGAAAAATGTTCCGGATGTTTGCCGACAAGACCAAGAGCGACAAAATCGCGTTGGCGGCCTGCGTTATCACCTCCAAGGAAGAAATCAGCGCAGAAAACATGGCCCGCATTACCCAGCCAACTCTCGTCGCCGTCGGCGGCAAAGACGATATTGGCGGAAATCCGCATGATCTTGCCGCGCTGATGCCGCATGGTGAGGCGATCGATATCCCAGGCCGGGACCATATGCTCGCGGTCGGTGACAAGGTGTTCAAGCAGGCCGTTCTGGACTTCCTCAAACGCCACAGCATTTAACGAAGCGCGAGCTTCCGGACGTTCGTTCCTTGCAGGACAATGCCGCATGAGCTATGGCAATCTTGAAATAACAGGGCCTGACATCAGCCAAATCAATCGCAGGTTCAAAATTTCTTGCGCGATCTATCTGGAAATCAACGTGTCAAGCAACCAATTTTGCCTTATGCTCGTTGTTTGAGAAAATATTATTGGCCGAATGCCTGGAGTAGGAAATGTCCGCAAGCAGTCCGATAAAGATGACCGGATCGGTCAAGCAGATGGACCCGATCTGGCTCGCAATCCGCGCCGAAGCCGAGGAGGCTGTCCGTAACGAACCGCTTTTGGCAACGTTCCTCTATACGACAATCCTCAACCATCAATCGCTTGAAGAAGCGGTCATTCATAGGATTTCGCAGCGACTTGATCATCCGGATGTGGAATCGGAATTGCTGCGCCAGACCTTTACGGCGATGGTGGAGGCAACACCGTCCTGGTCACAGATACTGCGCGTCGATATCCAGGCCGTCTATGATCGCGATCCTGCTTGCGACCGTTTCATCGAACCCGTGCTTTATTTCAAGGGTTTCCAGGCAATCCAGACCCATCGGCTTGCCCATTGGCTATGGAAGGAAGGGCGCAGAGATTTTGCGCTCTACCTGCAAAGCCGTTCGTCTTCGGTTTTCCAGACCGATATCCACCCGCAGGTTCCCATGGGACAGGGAGTGTTCTTCGATCACGCGACTGGTATTGTCGTCGGTATGACCGCGGTCATCGAAGATAATGTCTCGATCCTTCAGGGCGTCACGCTTGGTGGTACGGGCAAGGAAACCGGCGATCGGCATCCAAAGATCCGTCATGGCGTTCTCATCGGCGCTGGCGCCAATATTCTCGGTAACATTGAAATTGGTCATTGCTCGAAAGTAGCCTCAGGCTCCGTCGTGCTAAAACCTGTTCCGCATAATGTCACGGTTGCCGGCGTTCCTGCACGTATTGTTGGTGAGACGGGCTGTGCCGAGCCCTCGCGCGCCATGGACCAGTTGGTCACAAATTTCGATTGAGACTGAGGCTTCACGGCTCTCCACGTCGGACGCCATTTCAATCAAGCCTTTACAGGAATGAGTTTGACGTGCCAAAAGCGCGTCAAATTCATATGACAGGAGACCTCCGTGAAACCCGAAGAACTGAAGAAACTCGACAGCTATTTCAAGCGGACATTCAGAAATACGGAACTCACTGTAAAGGCTCGTCCACGCAAGGATGATTCCGCCGAACTCTATCTCGGCGACGAGTTTCTTGGTTTGATCTACAAGGATGAGGACGAGGGTGAACTCTCCTACAATTTCTCGATGGCGATCCTCGAGATGGATCTCTGAGTCACTTGAGCGAGTGGCGCTCCAGCGTCACTTCCGCCCTTTGAGATGCGCTTCGGCAAATGTTCGTATTTGCTGATCCAGCTTTTGCCAGTCTCCAAGCATTTCCCTCGGAAAGCGGTAGGTTAGCTGCAAATCCTCACCAAGAAATATATCCCGCTGGCACGCTGCAAGGTTGGTTTTCGAGGTTTCCTCGTCAAGACAGCGGGCAACGAATGGCATGTGTCCTGCCTGTTCCGTCGAAACCATCAGCTCCTCATTCACAAAGCCACTATCGGCGCGAAACTTCTGTATCGTTGATCCAGCCGAACCCTTCGAGCCGGGACCCTCGGTCAGTGTGCTATAGATCTGACCGTACCGCCCGGACATATCCTGCGTGGTAGCGCGGGGCTCGAAGGTCAGGAATAGTAGCCGCTTTTCCGGCCCCGCTCCGTTGAAATCCGACAGGAATGCCGGCTGGTAACCCAGCATATCCGGCCAATGCAGATATAGATCGACGCGTTCGGTATCTCCGTTTCGTCGCTGCCTGTCGAAGCGGATCGTGTTTGCCGGAAGCTCAAGCACATTGTTGCCAATGACGATCTCCCGAGGCGTCGCGTCTTCCGTATGCCCGCCAAGCGAGATCGTGTGGCCGAGATAGTGAGCGGCGACGGCCAAAAACAGCGATAGGATCGCCAGCGTTGCGATGGGGTAAAAGACGCGTCGCAGCAGTGGGGTGCCAAGAATAGGCTCTATTCTCTGTGCTCGATACTGCATGACTTTCGGACCAACCGTGTTGAGTGCACTCAACTTAACGCGACAAGTGCTGATTTATGGTTAATCGAAAGTGAAGGTGGCCTCGCCAAGCCTCCCGCCCTTCGCTAAGCTCGCCATGCGAATCCAAGGAGAAGTTATGCCGATTTTCATACTTGACGGGCACTCACCGGAATTTGAGCATCGGGCGTCCAATTGGATTGCGCCGGACGCTACAATTGTCGGCAAGGTGTTCCTGGGTGAAAACGCCAATATCTGGTTTGGCGTGGTACTGCGCGGCGACAACGAGCTGATTCGCATCGGTCGCGACACCAATGTTCAGGAACATACAGCCATGCACACGGATATGGGCTATCCGCTGACAGTTGGCGAGGGCTGCACGATTGGACATCGCGCCATGCTGCATGGTTGTACCATCGGCGATAATTCGCTGGTCGGCATTGGCGCCATCGTCCTGAACGGCGCAAGAATTGGCAAGAATTCCTTTGTCGGCGCAGGCGCACTTGTGACCGAGCGCAAGGAGTTTCCGGACAATTCATTGATCGTCGGTTCGCCGGCAAGGGTCATAAGGACGTTAGACGAGACGGCGATCGAAGGCCTCAGGCTTTCGGCCGCACATTATGTCGAGAATGGCAGACGCTTCATGCGGGGCCTGGAGATAGATTGACAGCAAAAAGCCGGCCCCGATCTGGGCCGGCTTTGAATGTCGAAATCCCTATTTGATACTGCCGACCAGCAGCTGGCGCTCGTCATTGATCGAGACCCATGCGCCGGTATTGTTCGCCGCCTGACGCTTCAGATAGTCGTAGCTGGTTTCGTTCCATGGCTTTATGCTTAGTTCAAGATTGTCGAGAACGTAATCGCCACGATCCGTACGAACGGTGAGAACCGCATGGCCTTCGCCGTTCATCTGGCGAACGACAGTGATCAGGAGATCGCTGATCGGCACGCCGCTCTGATTGAGCAGCTTCCGCTTCAGAAGGACGTAGTCTTCGCAATCGCCAACGGTCGTCGGATATGACCAAACTTCCGCCTTGCCCCAGATGTCCATATCTGTCGCGGGCTGGATCTGTGCATTCACCTGGCTGTTGATTTGAACCATGAGATTCCAGATCTTCGGCGTTAAATGCGCAGGGCTGTCATCGCTGCTCTTTATGTTGCATTCGTTTCGGTAGGCTTGGCAAAATTCGTAATGTCCGATCGGCTGAGACGTACGCCCGCCTGTCTTCATGAATGCCATGCTCGAATCGGCTTGTGCGGTCATGCACATCAAAAAGAACGCCGCGCCAAGCAAGATTGTATTTTTTATCATTTCCCGTCGTCTCCCCGGTTGAGGTGACAATGGCAGAGAGAGTTTGACCGAGCGGAAATGTCGATGAGTAAATATGAATCAAGTTAGTAGCAAAAAATAAACTAATTGGACTATAACTAAGTATTAATATACATTACTATTTTATTTAAATACGACATATATTGTATTTCTACAAGTCAAATACCATTAAGCATTCATTGATGTGACTATTCATTGCTTTACGATCGTTTAATGCCCGATTGCGGATAGGCGATACCTTGCCGAAGTTTGGCGGCAATTTGTCAAACAAATATCCGGCATATGAAAAAAATAACAACGGAATGCAGCCGATTGCATCGGGTTGAACGAATTGATCGTAGGAACAGAGGGTTTTACCCTTCGAAGGCAATATCGATCGCTTCGCGGCTTTGCACGGTTGCGAATTCGATTGCGATGCCTTCTTCGAAATGACGCACGACGCGGCCACGCATGGAACCGAGGATAACCTGGCTGTTCAGGGCAGGGCGCATGCGCAATTCAACGGCTGCTCCCGATATGGAAAGATCGAGGATGCGGCAAGGATATTGCCTGCCATCGGCCATCGATAGTGTCGTGATGGGATTGCGCGGCGCAACGCGTTGGTGACGCCGGTCCTCCGGCATGTCCAGCTCATGTTTATTGGCGAGCCACGTCAGTTGCGCAGCAATCTTGTTCTTCTTGCGATCCGACGCTGTCAGCGAAACTTGAAACCCGCCGTTGACCATGCGCTCGATCGTACCTTCGACGCGGCCGATATGGTCAATGTAGGCAACAACCCGCTCGCCATTATTCGCCATCACATCCGTGGTGATGATGACATCGCCGGGCGACATTTCATCGATCTGGCAGACGTGCTCGGTACGATCCTCCAGCATGAAGCGACCATATAGTTGCACTTTCACGCTATAGTACTTGCCCGCGGCGGCAAGATTGGGGCTCGAAACGTCACGGTACAATTGCATGAAGGCTGTCCAGATATGGGAATCGACAGTGTCTGATGCTGAAAGATTACGTCACAAGTCTTAACGCGAAGGTAACGATGCTGGCTGTTGCTTAGAAATTGCTAACCTAACTGCTGATTTTTCCGCCGTCGAAGACGACCAGATGCCTGACCTTGCGGCTGATGATCGTCCGCGTGGCGGGCAGGGTTGTGGATGCCGTATTCTCCGGAGCTGTAAAAATGGAGTCACCGGCCAAACTGCGCGCCGGGTAACGCGGGTCGATAATTGAAATCGATTGGAGGCGGTTTTCGACGATAGGATCGGATTCGAGCCAGAAGGGCCTGCCGAGGGAGATGATCATCCCCATGAGATGCCGTTCATTGGCCTCGCTGGCGAGTGGCAACAGAATCAATTCGAACAAGGCTCGGCGGCCACGAGTACTCTTACCTTCGTACGTCAGCTGAACGACGGACTTGTTCGTCATGCTGTTCTTGATGAGGCGTACGATATTGCTTCGGTCCTTTATCTGCCAGAGTGAGCCAAACGACGCGCCCCTCAATTCCCGGCCATAGACCGAACATATGCGGGTTCCGGCGAGGCGGAAGCGCGGCTCGCCAGATCCGATTGCCTGGACGATAAAGGTATCGGCGAGATATTTCCTGATCGAAGCGGGTGCAATCTCCCGGCGCTCCGGCGCGGCGCGGGTGCCGCGCAGCCTGTTCCAATAGGCAAAAAGCTCGCTTGTTCCATCATGCCGCATAGGGTTCATCTGCTTTCGGCGCTCAACGCGATTCTTCCTGACATCGGGACTCTGTCACTGACAATCTGCTGGCGCCACCAAAGAAGGCGTAGTCTCCACCGCGGCAGCCGATTAAGGTTAACAAGTGGTTTCGATTGAGCCGCGAGCCGCGCTGTGAGACAGTGTCTACACTAGAGTTTGCATGATCAACTATCCTGAAATTCGAGGCCGCCCAGACCCACTGAGCGGCCTTTTTTCTGTTCATGGGGCTTTGCACCCGAGACCCGAACCAGATAGCGTTCGTCATTAGCAACAAAGGTCATGAACAAGAATGAACGATCCATCCGATATCCGGAACCGGTCCACAAGGGGCGAGCCGATCTTCAATATTCCGGGTGTCATATTGGCCATCATGGGCCTATGCGGCATCGTCTTCGTTCTGGAAACCTATGTCCTGAGCGATGAGCAGAACAATGAATTTCTTTTGAACTTTGCTTTCATTCCAGCCCGTTTTTCAGAGTATGGCGGGTTCACGTCACTAGCCGCCTGGCTGACAACCGTGACCTACTCACTGATGCATGGGAGCGTCGCCCATATAGCGCTTAATATGATCTGGCTGGCTGCCTTCGGGTCACCGTTGGCGGCCCGGATTGGTCCGTTGCGGACGACCCTGTTCTGGATCGTAACGTCGATCGCCGCCGTGATGACGCATTTTGCTGTCTATCCAGACAGTATTGCACCTTTGGTGGGGGCGTCCGGCGCGATTTCTGGCATGATGGGTGCGGCGGCGCGCTTCGGTTTCCGCCGCTCCCCCTTGCGCAATTCGGCGGCCTTCGTCGGCGATATCCTGCCTATCGGGGTGGCGCTTCGGATGCGAACCGTCCTAACCTTTCTCGGTGTGTGGTTTGTCACCAATATTCTGACCGGAATGCTTTCCGTCGGCGTCGATAGTTCTGCGACAATCGCCTGGGAAGCCCATATTGGCGGCTTCCTTGTCGGCTTCCTGGGCATTTCCTTGTTCGACAGGCGTGACAATGGTCGAATGGATCCGGAATTGATGGTATAATTGCAAAATAGTTGCAATAGGCAGCGCATACGCGCACCATAAATTAGATCATCGGATGTATCCGGGGGATGATACGGTGATCGAGAAGCCAATGTGCAAGGAGGATGTACATGACTGTAAAACTGATTCTCGAACGAAAAGGCTATGACGTATTCAGCACGCCGCCGGAGACGACGCTCGGCGATGCAATTACGATCCTCGCCAAGCACAAGATCGGTGCAATTGTCGTTTGTGACGGGAACAATGCCATCAAGGGCATTTTGTCCGAGCGCGACGTTGTCAGGCAAATTGCCGCCCAGGGCGCCGATGCCTTATGGAAGCCGATTTCGGAAAGCATGACCATGAAGGTCAAGGTCTGCAGTGAGAAGCACACGATTAATCAGGTCATGGAAATCATGACGCAAGGCCGGTTTCGCCACCTTCCCGTGGAAAAGGACGGGCATTTGCACGGAATTGTCTCGATCGGTGACGTCGTCAAACTTCGTATCGAGGAAGTGGAGCGCGAGTCGGAAGAAATTCGCAGCTATATCGCCACTGCCTGAAACGGTTCAAAAAACGAGTTTTTGCATGCGCTCCAGTTCGCCGACGCGCGCCATGGTTTCTTCATAACCGAGTTTGATCGCCTCGTCGGCACGATGGAATTCAGCGAGACCAACATGACCGATCTTCGGCATCAGCATGATGTCAGGCGGATCGCCTGCCATACGTGCACGTGAAATCCGGTCCTGGATTATGTTGAACGATTCCATCATGACACCGGTGATGCCCAGCCGCTTGGAATAGGAAGGGTGGGCACGAACTGCTTCGCCATCGCCTGAGCCAGGATTGGGAGCTTCCGCTGCATGCTTGATGACAGCGGCACGGCCAAACTGGTCATAGTGCAGGTTGACGGCGACAACCAGCGGATGCTCGTAAGACCGGCAGACCGCAACGGGAACCGGGTTTACCAGCGCGCCATCGACAAGTGTCCTGCCGTTGCATTCTACGGGTTCGAATACGCCGGGCAGGGCATAGGAAGCGCGCATCGCGGTTATCAGGCTGCCTCGTGTCAACCAGATTTCATGACCGGTATTGATCTCGGTGCATACGGCAATAAAGCGCTTTGGCAGATCTTCAATAGCCAGTTCTTCAAGGTGTTCGCGCAGGCGGCGATCGAGTTTCATGCCGCCGAAAAGGCCGTTGCCCCGAAAACGCAGATCGAGCAGGCTGAAAAGGCCTCGCTTGGTCAGGCTGCGGGCAAAATCCTCAAGCTGATCAAGCTTGCCGCCCAGATAGCAACCGCCAACAAGGGCGCCGATCGATGTTCCGGCAATCATGGAAATTTCTATGCCAGCCTCATCAAGGGCACGCAGTACGCCGATATGCGCCCAACCGCGGGCAGCGCCGCCACCAAGCGCAAGCGCAATGGGGGTCTTGCGGTCGCGAGGCACTTCCGGCGTGATTACTGGCACGTCCGGAGTGTTATCGATACCGATCGGTTCTGCCGCGCGCATGCGGCGCGATGCCCATTCGAGCATGACATATACTCCTGAAACACTGCTCTTTCATATTCCTTTGTATTGGTATCCAAAGGATGAATATTGCGGATTTGTGACCCATTAGCCAACCAATGAAATGGGATTACAAAAGACGATGATGGCGGTTGCGAGGCATAGAGGTTTTCCTGACCATTATTGTCCGTATGGCTAGGTCGTGAACTCAATATGGGGTCGAAATGGTGTGAGGCCATCTTTTGGGATAGAAGGAGTTGAGGCGATGAAATCCATTTCACGTCCTCGCACCTTCTTACCATTCCAGGCGCCATTATCGATCCTGTAGTGGTTTCATGGCCCAGGAAGGCCTCTATTTTGTCTCTAACTGCATTACCAATGATGATGTTCCATTCGTCGTCACGATCTGACGATAAAAGCAAGAGCGGCGTCCGGTGTGGCAGGTCGGACCATCCCCGGCGACAGTTACTTTCAGCCACAAGGCATCCTGATCGCAGTCGGTGCGCATTTCGACTACCGTCTGCAAATTTCCGGATGTTTCGCCCTTTTTCCAGAGGGATTTGCGCGAGCGCGACCAATAATGCGCGATGCCAGTTTCCAGCGTCAATTTCAGCGCATCGGCATTCATATGCGCGACCATCAGCAGTTGGCCGTCACGGGCATCTGTAACGACCGTCGTGACCAATCCGGACGCATCGAAGCGCGGTGCAAACACCGCGCCTTCTTCATTGTCATGTTTGTCGCTCAGGGAAGCGGAGAACAAATCGTTCGGCATAATACCAATTCTGGAAACTACCGGCCCCTGACGAGTGTCATGAACCGTACCTGCTCGTTGATTTCAGTCTTGAACGATCCGGTAAAGGTTGTCGTGGTCGTCGTCGAACCGGCTTTACGGATGCCGCGCATAGCCATGCACATGTGTTCTGCCTCGATCATGACCGCAACGCCGCGCGGGCGCAGCGACTCCTGGATAGCATTGGCAATCTGCGCCGTCATGCTCTCCTGCGTCTGCAGGCGATGCGCAAACATGTCGACTACGCGGGCGATTTTCGACAAGCCAACGACCTTCTCGCCATCGGGCAGGTATGCCACATGCGCCTTGCCGATGATCGGCACCATATGATGTTCGCAGTGCGAGAAGAACGGAATATCCTGAATGAGGATCATGTCCTCGTATCCGGCGACTTCCTCGAAGGTACGGCCAAGCACATCGGCCGGGTCCTGCGCATAACCGGAGAACAATTCCTTGTATGTGTTGGCCACTCGTTGCGGCGTATCCAACAGACCCTCGCGGTCCGGATTGTCGCCAGCCCAAAGCAATAGCGTGCGAACGGCTGCTTCGGCTTCTTCCTGGGTGGGGCGTCGATTATTGTCCTGCTTGGCGGCTGCCGATTGCAGGACCTTGATTATAGCATCCATCGCGATCTCCCGTAGCCGCCCTCAAAGGAGCGACGAGTTAAACGGCAATACACGATAGTCGCTCCATCGGAACGGACGGTGTATTGAAGGCAGACTGGAAGACGTTTCCAGCCCCGACCAACACAATAGCGCATCGCGAAAATTTAATACATGCGACTTTGTGCTGGTACGCTCGAATACTATATAGAGATTGAAATCGGAATTCATAGGGTCAAAGCGATGCACAATGACGCGTTTGCGGTGAACACTGTGTCGAAAAACGGGCATTCATGATGATCAATGACGTCTACAACACGCGCATCCTGGAATTTGCCGGAAACATCCAGCGGCTCGGGCGCCTTGAGCAGCCGGATGCATCGGCCACCGCCCATTCAAAACTTTGTGGCTCGACTGTTACCGTCGACCTAAAGGTGGAGGATGGCGTCGTTTCAGATTTTGCCCATGATGTGAAGGCTTGCGCGTTGGGGCAAGCTTCGTCGTCGATCATGGCGCGGCATGTCATAGGCGCGACGGCACAGGAACTGCGCGACGTCAGGGACAGAATGTTCAAAATGCTGAAGGAAAACGGTACGCCGCCGGACGGCAGGTTCGAAGATCTGAAGTTTCTTGAGCCGGTGCGCGACTACAAAGCGCGCCATAATTCCACGATGCTGACCTTTGACGCGGTGGTGGATTGCCTTGACCAGATCGAGAAGAAAAACGCCGAAGCCGCAGCCTGAAACCAATGTGTGAAAAACCGGCACATGATCATATGCCGAAGGTTGCCAGCAAATATTCGCGTAACTGGCAAGGATCATGGCGGAAAACGCCAGGACGCTTGTTGGGAACAGGGCTGATCAGGCTCTACCAGCTCACCTTGTCCGGATTTATTGGAAATTCCTGCCGCCACATTCCCACCTGCTCGGAATATACTTACGAATCCGTCGCCCGCTATGGCCTGTGGACCGGAGGCTGGATGGGTCTCTTCCGGTTTGTCCGCTGTGGGCCGGGCGGCACACATGGGCTCGATCCGGTCCCGACCGCACTGGACGGGCGTTTCGTATGGTATATGCCCTGGCGCTTTTGGAGCCTTCATCGCCCTAGGTCTTGAATGATCACGTGATTGGCGTTGTGCTTTAAGTACTTTACGCCGGACAAAACAGCATTTAGAAGTGCGCCCGCCGGAGCGGTTTCCGGCAAGCTGGATACCACCCGCAATCGTTGGCGGGACTGGATAGGAGAAAATCGATGTCACAAACAGTTGCCAAAACTGTATCCATGCAATTCCCCGATGGCTCGAAGCGCGAATATGACGCTGCCATGACCGGTGCGGAACTTGCTGAATCCATTTCCAAATCACTTGCCAAGAAAGCTGTCGCCTATGCGGTGGATGGCACTGTGCGCGATCTGTCCGATCCGTTGCAGGGTTCAGGCGCGATCGAAATCCTGACGCGGGAAGACCCGCGCGCGCTGGAGTTGATCCGGCATGATTGTGCCCACGTCCTCGCCGAGGCGGTGCAGGAGTTGTTTCCCGGAACGCAGGTCACCATTGGACCGGTGATCGAGAATGGCTTCTACTACGATTTCGCCAAGAACGAACCATTCACGCCAGATGACCTGCCGGTGATCGAGAAGAAGATGCGGGAGATCATTGCCCGTAACAAGCTGTTCACAAAGGAAATCTGGTCGCGCGAAAAAGCGCGCAAGGTTTTCGCCGAAAAAGGCGAAGCCTATAAGGTGGAGCTCGTCGATGCCATTCCCGAAGGCCAGGACCTGAGGATCTATCGCCAAGGCGATTGGTACGATCTTTGCCGCGGCCCGCACATGGTCTCGACTGGCCAGATTGGCAATTCCTTCAAGTTGATGAAGGTTGCGGGAGCCTATTGGCGCGGTGACAGCAACAATCCGATGCTGAGCCGTATCTATGGAACGGCTTTCAACAATGATGCCGATCTCAACTCCTATCTGCATATGCTGGAGGAGGCCGAAAAGCGCGATCACCGCCGTCTCGGCCGCGAAATGGATCTGTTCCACTTCCAGGAAGAGGGGCCGGGCGTTGTATTCTGGCATCCGAAGGGCTGGAAGATGTTCCAGAGCCTCGTCAGCTACATGCGGCGGCGGCTGGATAGCCATGGTTATAGTGAAGTCAATGCACCGCAGGTGCTCGACAAATCGTTGTGGGAGACTTCCGGACATTGGGGCTGGTACCGGGACAATATGTTCAAGGTCACGGTCGCCGGTGACGAGACCGATGACGAGAGAGTGTTCGCGCTGAAGCCGATGAACTGCCCGGGCCATGTCATGATCTTCAAGCATGGCCTAAAGTCATACCGCGATCTGCCGGTAAAACTTGCGGAATTCGGCAACGTGCATCGCTATGAGCCTTCGGGCGCGTTGCATGGCCTGATGCGCGTGCGTGGCTTCACGCAGGACGATGCGCATATTTTCTGCACCGACGAGCAGATGGCGGCGGAGTGCCTGCGCATCAACGATCTGATCCTCACGACCTATGCCGATTTCGGATTCGAAGGCATCACGGTGAAACTATCGACGCGTCCCGACAAGCGCGTCGGTTCGGATGAACTATGGGACCGCGCTGAAGAGGTGATGAGCCAGGTGCTCAAGACGATCGAGGAACAGTCTGGCGGCAAGATCAAGACATCGATCAATCCGGGCGAGGGTGCTTTCTACGGTCCCAAGTTCGAATATGTGCTGCGGGATGCTATCGGGCGTGATTGGCAATGCGGCACGACGCAGGTGGATTTCAACCTGCCGGAACGTTTTGGCGCTTTCTACATCGACTCCACGTCGGAGAAGAAGCAGCCGGTGATGATCCATCGCGCCATTTGCGGCTCCATGGAACGCTTTCTCGGCATCCTGATCGAGAACTATGCGGGTCACATGCCGCTATGGTTTGCGCCGGTGCAGGTCGTCGTTGCAACGATCACCTCCGAGGCCGACGAATATGGCAAGCAGGTCGCCAAGGAGCTGAAGGCCGCCGGGCTGCAAGTCATCACCGACTTCCGCAACGAGAAGATCAACTACAAGGTGCGCGAGCATTCCTTGCAGAAGGTGCCGGTCATACTTGTTTGCGGGATGCGCGAAGCCGAAGAGCGTTCGGTCAATATGCGCCGCCTCGGTTCGCAGAACCAGACCTCGTTGAAGCTGGATGATGCGATCCAGCAGCTTAGGAGCGAAGCGACACCTCCGGACCTGTTGCGCGCGGCGGCCGAGTAATCTAAGCGAGCATGAAATATGACAGCGTGATGGCTTCATCACGCTGTCATACAGTGTTGAGAAAATTCAGGCCGTTTCAATATTCTGCGGAGTCCACGTGCAGTTTCCAGAGCTTTCTTATGCCAACGACACGCAGACCCGCCTGACCCAATGGCTCATTCGGGCCATCGAAGGCCTTTCCGGTCGCAACTATTATGCCGGGCTCTATAATACATGGCGGAGCGACATCGTCCCCGCAGGTATCGATGTTTTCTGTCGCATGATGGATCTGATCAACATCCGTCTCGATGTTCAGGACCAGTGGCCACCGCAAAATCTGCCCGATACGCCATTGGTGATCATCGCCAACCATCCTTTTGGCATCGGCGACGGCATTGCTTCTTTGGCATTGGCCGAGCAGCTCGGTCGGCCGTTCCGCGTTCTCATCAACAATGATCTGATGAAGGTGCCGGAAATTCGCCCCTATGCGCTTCCTGTCTGTTTCGACGAAACGAAGGAAGCCGTGACGATGAATATGGCGACCCGTCACGAGGCCGTGCGGCTTTTGAAGCAAGGCGTGACGATCGTTGTCTTTCCGGCCGGTGGGGTTGCAACGGCGCCCAAGGGCTTTGGCCGGGCAGAGGATCTGCCGTGGAAGATCTTTCCGGCAAAGCTCGTGCAGCAAGCCAAGGCCTCGGTGATCCCGGTCTATTTCGGCGGACAGAACGGGCGCTTCTTCCATCTCGCGAGCAAAGTTTCGATGACTTTGCGCATTTCGCTGCTGATACGCGAATTTCGCAGATTGTCCGGTAAGGCAATCAATGTGCGGATCGGCCAGGTTATCGCCTGGGACGAATTGAAGCCGCTGGAAGACCGCAAGCTACTGCTCGAACATCTTTACAATGCGGTTTTTTCGCTGGAGCACAGAGCCTATTAATCAATCAAGCGGCTCTTCGCCCTCGGCCGGTTGGTTCGTCGTTGCTGGTGAGCTCGCAGCTTCGGATGCGATCACTTCGACATCCTGATTGCGGCCGGCGACGACCTTGTAATCGCGCTGGTAGATGCGGTCCTTGTTCTTGGCGATGATGACATACTCGCCTTCCGCCAGGACAATGGAAGCAAAGGCGCCGACGCTTTCCCGCACGATGTCGCCGGACGTCGTCAGGACGGACCAGGCAGTATCGGCCAGCGCCTCACCGCCAGCCTCGCGCACGAGCTTCATCGTCAGCAATGCGGCGCGGTGTTCCACGTTGGCTTCGGTGATCTTGCCGGCCTCGACACGGATATCCGAGCGGATCACAGCATTCGCGGTGCCGTAGTTGGAGACGATCTGGTAGGTGCCGGTATTGAGGCGCACCACGCTATCGGGTTTGACGTCCGGGATGATCAGCGCACGTTCGCCGCTCTGGTCGGCGTGATCTTCATAGATGGAAAACCGCAGCTGATCCGGCGGTATGCGCCCGCCGCCTGAAAGCGTCGCATTGAGTTTCACCCCGCCGGCATCGAGGATCATCGTTTCCGTACGCTTGGCGCGGGTCATGGTAATGCGCTTCGTCGCGCCTGCACGTCCGAAAGCTACATGTACCAAATAGCTGCCGGGAGCAAGGTTGAACGAGGTCGTTCCGCCCTTGGCAGTCGCCAGCAATGCCAGCTTGCCGTCGCCGCCTGGCTCCGGTGAGAATACACGCCAGACGAGACCGCGCGGGATTGCTTGACCATTATCGGAAAGTTTGGCTGACAGCACGAGTTCCGGTTCGTTGGCAAACGGGTTGTTCTCGGAAGCCTTCGGGTTGGCGTACCCTTTAAGATTGGGGATGTTGGGAATATCGAGCGCCGGGACATCAGGAAAATCCGGCGCAAGTGCCTGCGCGGATGCGCAGGAGATGCCGGTGAACGCCATGGTTACAAGCAGCAACGCATATTTTAGGGACTTGCCGCCCGTTGAAATAAATTGGAATACACCCATGAAACGGTTTGATCCGAAGCCGATGGCAATTTCAAGGCTTTTTCTTAGCGTGCTACCTTTACTTGACCGATGAAACCACCACATTGTCCGCGCAAACAAGTATACGACTTAAATCAGGACCGCCGTTTTAAAACATGGATACATCCACTCCCAATTCGATCATAGAATTCCTGTCAACCCGCAGTTCGACGCCGATCTCGGCCATTGGACTTCCGGCGCCTTCGGACGATGAAATCCAAACGATGATTCGTATCGCGTCGCGGGTGCCTGATCATGGCCGCCTCACTCCTTGGCGCTTCATCCTCTACCGGGGAGAAGCGCGTGTTCAGATCGGCAAATATCTCGCCGCTCTTGCCGAAGAGCGTGAAGGTCCGCTGACCGAGCAGCGCCGCGATCAGGAACTCAAGCGGTTTGCCCGCGCGCCATTGGTGATTGGCGTGGTTTTCTCGCCAGTCGAGCATCATATTCCGGAATGGGAGCAGTTCCTGTCTTCCGGCGCCGCGGCGATGAAGCTTTCTCTTGCGGCCAACGCGCTTGGCTATGCCACCAACTGGATCAGCAACTGGTACGCTTCCGATGAAAAGGGCCGCACACTGCTTGGTCTGGCGCCGCATGAGCGCGTAACCGGCTTCGTTCATATAGGTACTTGCGCCCAGAAGGTGCCGGAACGTCCGCGACCCGAGATCAAGGATATACTGTCTGAGTATTCGGGCCCGTGGGAAGGCTAGGACCCTAGATGTTCTACAAATACGAGGATGGCCACGGCCTGCCGCATGATCCGTTGAAGGCTATTGTTGCGCCGCGACCAATCGGATGGATTTCCAGCCGCTCGAAGGACGGCAAGGTCAATCTCGCGCCATACTCCTTTTTCAACATGATCAGCACCAAGCCCTGTCTCATCATGTTTTGTTCCGAAGGCTACAAGGACAGCGTCTCCTTTATCGAAGAGACGGGTGAGTTCGCCGCTAATCTGGTCAGCGCAAACCTTTCCGTTGCCATGAACGCAACGTCGGTGAATGCACCGCGGGGCGTCAGCGAGTTCGAGTACTCCGGACTGACCCCGGTCGAATGTACGATGATCAATGCGCCGCGTGTGGCTGAAGCCTTTTCAACGCTGGAATGCGTCGTGACTGAAATCCGCAATCCGAAAGATCGCCACGGTAACCCGGTGGCTTCGATCATGGTCATCGGCGAAGTGGTTGGCGTGCACATCAGCGAGGAAATCCTGACCAACGGCCTCGTGGACATGACGAAAGCCCAGCCGGTTTCACGCCTCGGCTATATGGATTTCGCCTCTGTTTCCGACACCTTCCAGATGTTTCGCCCAAGGTGGGATGAATCATCGGGTTGAGCGTGCAATAAGCCGCTCCGCCCGTCGCAGATGCGGACGGTCGACCATCTCGCCATCGATACCGATCACACCGGCAACCGGATCAGCGGCAAACGCGTCGATTATCCTTCGGGCATGCGCCACGGACTCCGGCGACGGTGTAAACGCGTGATTGATGATCGGTACCTGCGCCGGATGAATGGCCAGCTTGGCGGTAAACCCGTCGCGTTCAGCCTCAGTGCATTCGCGCGTGAGCCCTTCGTCATCGCGATAGTTGATATAGACCGTGTCAATCGAGGCAACATCTGCCGCCGATGCGCCTAGGATCGTCACTGCCCGAGCCAGCCGGAAGATATCCGTATAACGCCCGGACTCGTCGCGGGCGATGCGAGTGCCGATTGCGGCGGACAGGTCTTCAGCGCCCCAACTCAAGCCAATCAGACGGGTTGATGCGCCTGGATAACTTGCCGCCGAGAGTGTCCCGATCGCAGTTTCGGTGATGATGGCGATGATTTGTGTCGAGCCTTCCTCAACGCCTGCACGGGCTTCGTGAACGTTGAGCTTGGCCGAAAGCCGCGTCACATCCTTGCCGCTGTTGGATTTTGGCAAGAGGATGCCAAAGGGCAGGGATGGCATGATGGCGGCAAGATCGTCATCGGCGAGACCGCTGGCAAGATCATTGATGCGAACAAACAGGCGCGGCGAGGGCCTGCCTCGGCTTGCTGTGAGAAATTCGGCGGCGATTTCTCGTGCCGCTTGCTTGCGCTCGACACTCACCGAATCCTCAAGGTCGATCAGCAGCACGTCGGCCCCACTGGTCAGGCCCTTCTCCAGCTTCTTTTCCGAATCGCCCGGAACGAACAAGAGCGAGCGCATCAGGCGACGGCCTTCGATTTCATCATGGCTTGCCGTGTGCATTTCGCGACAAGTACACCGAATTGATTGAAAGCCCTGTGCTCGAATTCGACGATGCCACGATCCGGTTTTGATTTGGATTTCCGCGCCGAGATCACCTGCGTTTCGACCCGCACGGTATCGCCATGAAACAGCGGGGCGGGGAACGTCACGTCGGACATACCAAGATTGGCAATCGTAGTGCCAACAGTTGTGTCATTGACCGAAATGCCGATCATCAGGCCGAGTGTAAACAACGAATTCACCAGCGGCTTGCCCCACTCTGTCTTGCTGGCATATTCGAAATCGATGTGCAGCGGCTGCGGATTGAGGGTCATGACCGAAAACAGCATGTTGTCGCTCTCGGTGACAGTCTTGCGCAGCGGGTGCTGGAATACATGTCCGATTTCAAAGTCTTCCAGAAATAGCCCTGCCATGATTTCTCGCGTCTCCTCTTTTGCAGGAGTCTAGGTCGGCTTTACCGGGATCGCAACACGTGCGTGCTGCCGCCGTGTTATGGTTAATCGATATGGTGAACCGTTCGTAAACCTTTTGCTACTAAAGTCTATTGTAGCAAAGACTGTGGGGCGCAAGATAAATGTCGGTACAGCACTATCTGAAAATGATCGATAATGTTTCGGTTACGCAGCGTTGCCATGCAGCGGCTGCGTTGGCTCATATTTACCTGCATTCCGACCTCGATTTCGACGAACGTTGTGCCACAGAGACCGTATTGACGCTGCTCCTGGACGATCCTTCGCCAAAAGTGCGATTGGCGCTTGCCGACGTGTTCTCTACAAGCGCGCATGCCCCAATTCACATCGTCGCCGGTCTTGCTCGCGATCAAATTGAGATCGCCACCTATATGCTGGCGCGATCCGTGCTTCTCAGCGACGCCGATCTGATCGATTGTGTTGCGGGCGGAAGCGGCGACGCACAGAAAGTCATAGCGGCGAGGCCCAAGGTGTCAATTGCGGTCAGCGCTGCAATCATTGAAATCGGCGAGACGATTGCTGTGCTGGAGCTTCTGGCCAACACCCAAGCGCAGATAGCTCACATCAGCTTTCGCCGCTTGATCGAGCGCCTGGGTCATGTGGCTGAAATTCGCGCGCTCCTGGTAGAAGATGAGCGATTGCCTGCCGATTGCCGCCATGCATTGGCAATCTGCATTGCTGAGGCGCTGTGTCAGATGGATATTGTCGTGGCATTGATGGGCGAGCGCCGGGCCAGGCGCGTTACGCAGGAAGCTTGCGTCAAGGCCTCGATCAGCCTTGTGGCGGAGACCTCCGCTGAGGAATACCCGGCGCTGATCGAGCACCTGCAGTTGCGCGGTGACCTCACAACTGCATTCGTCATCCGGATCGTTGCGTGCGGAAAGATCGATTTCTTCGGTGCGATTCTTGTTATGCTCTCGGGCTACAGCCTGGCGCGCGTGCGTAGCCTTCTGATCGATGGCCGGGCAACGGTGTTGTGCGCATTGTTCAATGCTGCGGGGCTTCCCGCGAGCACGCATCAGCCGCTGCGCGTGGCGCTTAACAGTTGGCACGGCGTTGCCAATGGCAAACTGGTCATCAATTCCCAGGAAATCGTGCGCAGAATGATCGAGCACGTCGCGCCGGCTACCAATGGTGCTGTTCCTGCGGCTGCCAATGACGACATGCTATCGCTGCTCAAGAGGATATATCTCGAGGCAATTCGGGAAGATGCGCGCGATCATGCAACGGCAATTGCCGCTGCGTAAGAGCCTGAACGTAAATTCGCCAAGGCGGGCTGCAAATGGCGCTTTTCTGCGCTCCGATGCTCACGTACCCAACGTACGCTCCGCTTCGGTGCTCGGAAAGCATCATTTTCGCCACCCCCTGTCGAATTTTCGGTCAGGCTCTGGCCCTTCCGCCGAACATTTCATTACAAAATCCATTCAGGCTTTGATCGCATAAATGCGCGCGCTGCCGGTGAAGTGGCGAAAAATTGCTTTTTTGCCGGGCTCGATTTCACCCGCCCATAAAATATTCGCCGGAACTTTCAACAAGTTCAGGGTGTTATACGGAATATCTCATCAGAAAAGCGCGGTAACCGTCCGGAATTCCTTGGAAAAGCCAATGCTGCCCGCGTGATTTTTCATGGTAGTGTATGGCACGATACGCGTGATTGGGAGGTCTGTATTATGTCCGATGATGGTTCCCCTGGTGAATTTGGTCCGCTTAGCCTGCACGTGCCCGAACCGGCGGTGCGGCCTGGCGGTGCGCCAGATTTTTCCAATGTGGAGCTTGATGAGGCCGGCGCGATACGGCGTCCGGAAGTCGACGCCAATCCCGAGGACATACGCGATCTGGCTTTCTCGATCATTCGCGTTCTAAACCGCGACGGTGCAGCGGTCGGCCCTTGGGCCGGTCTGTTAACCGACGATCAATTGATTGAGGGACTGCGCCATATGATGACGCTGCGCACATTCGATGCGCGGATGCAGATCGCCCAGCGGCAAGGCAAAACCTCGTTCTATATGCAGCATCTTGGTGAAGAGGCCGTCAGCTGCGCCTTCCGTAAGGCGCTTGCGCCCGGTGACATGAATTTCCCCACATATCGGCAGGCTGGCCTTTTGATTGCAGATGACTATCCGATGGTCGAGATGATGTGCCAGATCTACTCCAACGAGCGTGATCCACTTAAAGGCCGCCAGCTGCCGATCATGTATTCGTCGAAAGAGCATGGCTTCTTTTCAATCTCCGGAAATCTTGCGACGCAATATATCCAGGCAGTGGGCTGGGCGATGGCATCGGCCATCAAGCATGACACCAAGATTGCGGCAGGATGGATTGGCGATGGGTCTACGGCCGAATCCGATTTCCATGCATCGCTGGTGTTCGCGTCGACCTACAAAGCGCCGATCGTGCTGAATATCGTCAACAACCAGTGGGCAATTTCTACTTTTCAGGGCATTGCACGAGGCGGCTCGGGCACATTTGCGGCGCGTGGTCTCGGATTTGGCATTCCGGCTCTGCGTGTGGACGGTAACGACTATCTGGCGGTTTTTGCAGTGGCAAAATGGGCGATCGAGCGCGCCCGGCGCAATCTCGGGCCCACGTTGATCGAGTATGTTACCTACCGCGCCGGCGCGCATTCCACTTCCGATGATCCATCGGCATACCGGCCCAAGACAGAATCCGATGCCTGGCCACTGGGTGACCCGGTCATCCGGCTCAAGAACCATCTGATCGGGCGCGGTGTCTGGTCCGATGATCGTCACAAGCAGACGGAGGCGGAAATTCTCGACACTGTCGTTGCCGCGCAAAAAGAAGCGGAAAGCTTCGGCACATTGCATGCGGGAGGCAAGCCGTCCGCCCGCGATATGTTCGAGGGCGTCTACGAGGAAATGCCGCCGCATCTGCGTCGCCAGCGCCAGCAGGCAGGAGTCTGATAGATGCCGCGTAAAACTATGATCGAGGCCATTCGCGACGCGATGGATATCATGATGGAACGCGACGACAATGTTGTCGTGTTCGGTGAAGATGTGGGTTTTTTCGGTGGCGTGTTCCGCTGTACCCAGGGACTGCAGGCAAAATATGGCAAGACGCGATGCTTCGATGCGCCGATCAGCGAAGCGGGCATTGTCGGCGCGGCAATCGGCATGGCAGCCTATGGGTTGAAGCCCTGCATCGAGATCCAGTTCGCAGATTATGTCTATCCGGCCTATGATCAGATCGTCTCGGAGGCGGCACGCCTGCGCTACAGGTCCAATGGCGACTTTACCTGCCCGATCGTCGTGCGAATGCCGGTTGGCGGTGGTATTTTTGGTGGTCAGACCCACAGTCAGAGCCCTGAGGCACTGTTTACGCACGTTTCCGGGCTGAAAGTGGTCGTTCCCTCCAATCCGCATGACGCCAAGGGCTTGCTGATTTCGGCGATCGAAGATCCCGACCCGGTGATCTTCCTCGAACCCAAGCGCCTCTATAACGGGCCATTCGACGGTCACTATGACAGGCCGGTAACGCCTTGGTCGAAGCACGATCTCGGCGAAGTTCCGGACGGTCACTATACGGTACCGCTTGGCAAGGCGATCAAGCGCCGCGAAGGTTCGAAGCTCACGATTCTTGCTTATGGCACAATGGTTTACGTGGCCGAAGCCGCTGCAGAGGAACACGGCATAGACGCGGAAATCATCGATCTACGCACGCTTTTGCCACTCGATCTCGAAACCATTGTTGAATCCGTTTCGAAGACTGGCCGCTGCGTCGTGGTGCACGAAGCAACGTTAACCTCGGGTTTTGGTGCAGAACTCGCGGCATTGGTCCAGGAACATTGTTTCTACAAGCTCGAAGCGCCGGTCGTGCGGGTGACCGGGTGGGATACGCCTTATCCGCACGCGCAGGAATGGGATTATTTCCCCGGACCCGTGCGCCTCGGACGCGCGCTTGTCGAAACGCTGGAGGGATAGCGCTATGGGTGAGTATATCATCAAGCTGCCGGATGTCGGTGAAGGCGTTGCGGAAGCCGAACTCGTTGAATGGAATGTCAAAATTGGGGATCTGGTGCGCGAGGACACCGTGCTTGCCGCTGTGATGACGGACAAGGCTACGGTCGAGATTCCGTCGCCAGTGGACGGCGAAATCATCTGGCTCGGGGGCGAAATCGGTCAGATCCTTGCCATCGGATCGCCGCTGGTCCGCTTGAAGATTGAAGGCGAAGGCCACGTGGTCGAGGCCACGCCAGCCAAACCGGTGAAGGCCGAGGCGCCGGCACCAGAGGCGGAGAAAAAGGCCGAAGCGCCGAAAGCTCCAGCCGAAAAACCAAAGCCGATAACGCCTCCCGCTGCGCAAAAAACGTCGGTTGCAACAAGTCGTTTTAGCGCCAATGCGCCGCGCGATGAAGGCGAGAAGCCGCTCGCGTCTCCAGCTGTTCGGTTGCGGGCAAAAGAGGCCGGCGTGGACCTTCGTCAAGTCAGCGGCACGGGGCCGGCGGGGCGCATCAGCCATGAGGATCTCGAGGCCTTCTTCGCGCGGGGATCGCAAAAGCCCGGTGTCACGGCACTTTCTCCCGACAATTCCGTCAAGGAAATCAAGGTAGTAGGTCTGCGCCGCAAGATTGCGGAGAAAATGGCGATTGCCAAATCGCACATTCCGCACATCACCTATGTCGAAGAAATCGATGTCTCATCGCTGGAGGAACTGCGCGCGACACTCAATGCCAACAAGCGCGCCGAGCAATCGAAATTGACCATTTTGCCGTTTCTGATGCGGGCGATGGTGCGGGCAATTGCCGATCAGCCGCAGCTCAACGCGCTTTACGACGACGAAGCCAATGTTATCCACCAGCATGGCGGTGTTCACATCGGCATAGCGGCGCAGACGCCGAACGGCTTGGTGGTTCCGGTGGTCAAGCATGCCGAGGCGCGCACGCTGTGGGATTGCGCCGCCGAGGTCAATTTGCTGGCAGATGCGGCCAAAACCGGTACGGCGACGCGCGAGCAACTGAGCGGATCGACGATCACGATCACGTCGCTCGGCAGCATGGGCGGGGTGGTGACGACGCCGGTGATCAATTACCCGGAGGTGGCGATCATTGGCGTCAACAAGATCATGACACGGCCGATGTGGGACGGAACGAACTTTATCCCCCGCAAGATGATGAACCTGTCGTCGAGTTTCGACCATCGCGTTATCGACGGCTGGGATGCTGCTGTTTTCATTCAGCGAATCAAGACGCTGCTTGAAACACCAGCGCTGATTTTTGTGGAAGGTTGAGCGATGAAGGATATTTCCTGCAAATTGCTGGTCATTGGCGCGGGTCCCGGCGGCTATATCTGCGCCATTCGGGCGGGTCAGCTGAATGTCGATACGGTCATCGTCGAAGCGGCGAAGGTTGGCGGTACCTGCCTGATGGTCGGGTGCATACCTTCCAAAGCGCTGATCCACGCCGCGCAAGAGTTTGAAAAGGTTGCGCATTTCGCCGCCAATCATACGCCTCTCGGTATTTCCGTAAGTGAGCCGGCGATCGACTTTTCGAAGACCATCGCCTGGAAAGACGGGATTGTCAGCCGCCTGAACAACGGCGTCGCCGGGTTGCTCAAGAAGGCCAATGTCAAGATCGTCACCGGCAAAGCCAGGTTCCGCGACGGCAAGACCGTGGAGGTCGAAACGCTGACGGGCCAGCAGATCATCAGGGCAGAAAACGTAGTGATTGCAACGGGTTCCGCGCCTGTCGAGATTCCGTCGCTGCCGTTTGGCGGCGATGTCATTTCCTCGACAGAGGCGCTGGCTCTACAGAAAATCCCTGAGAAGCTGGTCGTGGTCGGCGGCGGCTATATCGGTCTCGAACTCGGGACCGCCTTTGCCAAACTGGGCTCCAAGGTGACGGTTGTCGAGGCATTGCCCAAGATCCTGCCGCAATACGATGCGGAGCTGACCCGGCCAATCGTCAAGCATATCAATGAGTTAGGCATGACGATACTGACCGGGGCCAAAGCCAAGGGCATGAGCACCAAGGGTGATGCGCTGTTGATCGAAACCGCTGACGGCAAGGACGAGAGAATCCCGGCTGACAAGGTGCTGGTGACCGTCGGCCGCAAGCCGGTGACGACCGGCTGGGGTCTTGAGGAAATCGACCTCGATATGGACGGAAAGTTCGTCAGAATCGATGATAAGTGCCGCACCTCGATGCGCGGCGTTTATGCCATAGGCGACGTGACCGGCGAACCCATGCTCGCACACCGGGCCATGGCGCAGGGCGAAATGGTGGCGGAAATCATTGCCGGCGAAAACCGCAGCTGGGACAAACGCGCCATCGCCGCGGTGTGTTTTACCGATCCGGAGATTGTTTCTGTTGGCTTTTCTCCCGAGGAGGCGAAGCAAGCCGGACACGAAATCAAGATCGGCTTGTTTCCCTTCGCCGCCAATGGCCGCGCCATGACACAGGAAGGCGAGGAGGGTTTCGTCCGTGTCGTCGCTGCTGCCGGCAACCATCTTATCCTCGGAATCCAGGCGGTCGGGCAAGGTGTATCCGAGCTCTCGGCGTCGTTTGCCCTTGCCGTGGAGATGGGCGCGCGACTGGAAGATATCGCCGGAACGATCCACGCCCACCCGACGCAGAGCGAAGGTTTTCAGGAAGCCGCCCTCAAAGCGCTCGGACACGCGCTGCATATCTGACGCAACTGAGCGCAATCAAATTGAAGCCGGCGGTTGAAAATCTTGCGCCGGTTTCGGGGATTCTTGCATAGGAATCGGGATTCCTTGCGCAGGTATTGCTCGGACTTGCACCAAAAAAGTTTTGAAATAGCGGTTCATAGGGATCAAATGCCAAAAAACCGCCAGGACAAACGCGTATCGCCGGAGAATTAATTGAACGAGCGTTCGATTAATTTTTTTCCAGAGCTTTTCGGCTTAAAAAATAGCCGGACTTGCGTCCGGCTCAATGGGGGGAACCAGGCGCGCGCCAAAAGCAGGGAGGAGGAGCCGCGCCTAGTCTTTATGATGTACTCCTGTTCGGGGCATACTTCAAGGACTAATACTTTTGATGTATATCACTCTAATACCGCCACTGCATCGACTTCCAGAAGGTAATCGGGGTTGGTCAGCGCAGCGACACCGACCAGAGTGTCGGTTGGCTTGTGATCTTTGAACAACACAACCCGTCCTTCTTCGATCATGGCCAGGTGCTCGCGCTGGTAATTGGCGACGAAGATTGTCAGCTTCGTAACCTGTCGAGGTTCGGCGCCGGCGGCGGCAAGCGCCCGCCCGATATTTGCAAAGACCTGACGGGCCTGCGCCACCATATCACCGCGACCAACAAGGTTGCCCTGGCTGTCTTCCGCCACCTGTCCGGCGATGAAAACCATTCGGCTGCCTGTGGCAACGATGACATGACTGTAGGTCTGTGGGGTCGAGATGCCGTCAGGATTGATACTTTTCAATGCCATTGGATTGCCTCCGTTCACGGCGACGAGGATCCAAATTCAATTGAGCAATGGAATCGGGCGGGTTGGCCCTGCCTAAGTCGCAAGTTGGAACAGCCTTCGGATACCATAAAGCATGCACCCAAGGCAGTGGCCCAAGAAACAGATTGTCAAGATAACGTAGCCACACATGACCAGCAGCAGCGTACGGGCGGTGGGCTCCAATCCCGCTACGGGCACAAGGTCATAAAACAAACTTATAAGCCAACCGAATTTCACGCTCCATTGACAGCCGACGTCAGAACAACTTGATTGAATGCTAGGTATCGTGACTGCGAACCATGCGAGAGAGAGTAAACCGAAGTTTCTCCATGAGTAGTCTCCGGCGATGAGGCTTTTTTGGACTTGAACGACCATTCGTACGATCGCGATTAGTCCCGCAACAAGTATCACAAGTGTCAAAAACCAAATAGTCATGGGAACCCTCTTGGTTATATCGAGGGGCTTGTTGTAGCGCGGGATCGGTTGCTGTCCCGTTCATTTGATTGCTAAACGTTTATCAATAGGACTTCTGTACCAACGCTGTCACGCAGAAGGTGTGAAGGAAGATCTTCATCAAGGCCTATCGCCGAAGCGTTAAATATCCAGTTCCTCAACAAAGGCGGCGCGGTCCTGGATGAAGCGGAAGCGTGCGTCGGGGCGGGTGCCCATCAGATCGTCCACGGCGAGCTTGGTTTCGTTGGCCCATTCCTCGTCGATCTGGACACGGAGCAGGGTGCGCTTCTTGCGGTCCATCGTCGTTTCCTTGAGCTGGTCGGCGCGCATTTCGCCAAGGCCCTTGAATCGGCCGATCTCGACCTTGCCCTTGCCGGTGAACATCGTTCGCATGAGTTCGTCCTTATGCGCATCGTCGCGGGCATAGGCGACCTTGCCGCCCTGCGCGAGACGGTAGAGCGGAGGAACCCCGAGGAAGAGGTGGCCGTTGCGGATCAGCTCCGGCATTTCCTGATAGAAGAAGGTGATCAGCAGTGAAGCGATATGCGCGCCATCGACGTCAGCGTCGGTCATGATGATGATGCGGTCGTAGCGCAGATCTTCATCGCGATATTTGGAGCGCGTGCCGCAACCGAGCGCCAGGATGAGGTCGCCGATCTGCTGATTGGCTGTCATCTTCTCGCGGCCGGCACTGACCACATTCAAAATCTTGCCGCGGAGTGGCAGCACGGCCTGCGTGGCGCGATCGCGCGCCTGCTTGGCGGAACCGCCAGCGCTGTCGCCCTCGACGATGAAGAGCTCGGCGCCCAGCGCCCCGGTCTGGCTGCAATCGGCAAGTTTGCCCGGCAGGCGCAGCTTCTTGACGGCTGATTTGCGATTGACCTCTTTTTCCTGGCGGCGTTTGACGCGCTCTTCAGCCCGGTCCACCACCCAGTCGAGCAGCTTCGATGCTTCCTGCGGCGAGGCGGCAAGCCAATGATCGAACGGATCGCGAATGACATTTTCAACGATGCGCTGCGCTTCGACGGTCGCCAGCTTGTCCTTGGTCTGGCCAACGAATTCCGGCTCGCGGATGAACACCGAGAGCATCGCGGCAGCCGAGATCATCACATCATCGGTGGTGATGATCGAGGCGCGCTTGTTGCCGGTGAGTTCCGCATAGGCCTTGAGGCCGCGGGTGAGGGCGATACGCAGCCCTGCTTCATGGGTGCCGCCTTCGCCGGTCGGAATGGTATTGCAATAGGAATTGACGAAACCATCGCCGCCATACCAGGCGACAGCCCACTCCATGGCGCCATGGCCGCTGGTTTTTTCCGTCTTACCGGCGAACATCTCGCGCGTGATCTGAAAATCCTTGCCGAGCGAGGCGCCAAGATAATCCTTGAGACCGCCCGGGAAATGGAAGACGGCTTTGTCCGGCGTCGGATCCTTCGGATCGAGCAGTGACGGCGCGCAATTCCACCTGATCTCTACGCCGCCGAAGAGATAGGCTTTCGAGCGCGCCATCTTGTAAAGCCGCGCTGGATCGAACTTGGCGCCCTGACCGAAAATCTCGGCATCTGGATGGAAGGTCACACGCGTCCCGCGACGGTTCTGCACTTCGCCGACTTCTTCAAGCGGTCCAAGCGCCTTGCCGCGCGAAAAGCGCTGGCGATAAAGGCGGCGGTTGCGCGCGACCTCGACCTCGACGTGGTCCGAGAGTGCGTTGACCACCGAAACGCCGACGCCATGCAGACCGCCCGAGGTTTCGTAGACCTTGGAGTCGAACTTGCCGCCGGCGTGCAGCATCGTCATGATGACTTCGAGGGCGGATTTGTCCTTGAATTTCGGATGCGGATCGACCGGCATGCCGCGACCATTATCCGTGACCGACAGATAGCCGTTTTCGTCGAGATCGATATCGATGAAATTGGCGTGACCGGCAACAGCCTCGTCCATGGAATTATCGATGACTTCGGCGAACAGATGATGCAGCGCGCGCTCGTCGGTGCCGCCGATATACATGCCCGGACGGCGGCGAACCGGCTCTAGCCCTTCCAGCACCTCGATGTCGGCGGCATTGTAATTGCCGCTGGCTTCAGGCGTCGTGCGTGCGGATTTGACAGGTGCGGCAGGGGCAGGCTTGGCAACTTGATCAGAACGTGCGGGTTCACTCGCCGCCTGCCGTTCGCGGGCGGTTTTTACGATCGCTGAAAAGAGGTCGTTATTGTCATCCATGGTCTTGTTCGGCCAACTTCATAGAGATTCGAATCACCCTTGATATTTGCACGCTTCATGGCGAAACGCGATGGGAGTTCGCTGTCTGTTCCGGTATTCACCCACAGAACTATACGCCCGAGCGCTTACATTCAAGTGCGGCTGAAAAACTGACCGAGCGGGTTGGCGGTGTATTGTCATCCTTTCGATGAGAGTGACGTGCTCAACAAAACGTTTTCCACGTAGCACCTCCTTCTCCGTCATCCTCGGGCTTGACCCGAGGACCCACGACAAGGAAGCACCGAGCGATTTATCCTGGCTCTACGGATTCCAGTAAGTTTTTTGCTGGTGACATTAGCTTCAACCCTACTGGAATATGTTGCGCGGGGGTGGACGTATGCTCCTCAGCCGAGAGTCCTCGGGTCAAGCCCGAGGATGACGGAGAAGGTGGAGGGACCCATGCACCCACGATCACGATTGCTTTTTTTGGCAGAGGCGATATCCCAGCAAGCCATGCCGCCGCGGCGTCCAGGGGAATGATGAACATGGAAAATACAACCTCACAACAGGTGCAGGGTGTGTCGATGATGGCGGCGGCCATGTTCTTCCTGCCCGTGATGGATGCCATTGCCAAATGGCTTTCGACGGTGGACAGCGTCTCGCCGGCAACCGTAACGCTGTTCCGTTTTGCATTTCAGGCCATGCTTGCGGCGATGATTATTATTGCCATGACCGGGGTCAAATCCTTAAGGCCCGTCAAGCTTTGGGGTAATCTGTTTCGCGGCGTTCTCATGGGTGTCGGCGGGCTTTGCTTCTATGCGGCGATCAAATACATGCCGCTGGCAGACGCCATAGCGGTGTTCTTCGTTGAACCGCTGATGCTGACGACTCTTTCGGCAATCCTGCTGAAGGAACATGTCGGCTGGCGCAGGTGGACGGCCGTCGCTGTCGGTTTCATCGGCACGCTGATCGTTATTCAGCCCAGTTGGGAACTCTTCGGCTGGGTTTCGCTTTTGCCGCTCGGCACGGCAGCGTCGTTTGCCTTCTATCTTATCCTGAACCGACGTTATGGCACTGCCGACACAACGCTCGTCATGCAGTTATATGCGGGGGTAGGCGGTACGCTGACGACTCTCGTCGCGCTGTTCTTCGGCGCTGCCTTTGAAATCAGCGATATGACATTCGGCCTTCCTGCCAATGCCCTGTCATGGTCTTTGCTGTTCGCGATGGGTGTTATTGCGACAACGGGACACCAGCTGATCACCACCGCCTCTCGGCTTGCCCCCGCCTCGCTGCTGGCGCCGTTTCAATACCTCGAAATCGTCATGGCAGTGCTCATCGGGCTCTTTGTCTTCAGGGAATTTCCCACCGCATCGAAGTGGCTGGGGATCGCCATCATCGTTGCTTCCGGCGCCTATCTGATCTGGCGCGAAGGGAAAAAGCGCGAAGCGAGAGCCTGAACGAAAATTCGCCATGGAGGACTGCAAATGGCGTTTTTCTGCGCTCCGATGCTCACGTACCAAAACGTACGCTGCGCTTCGGTGCTCGAAAACCACCATTTTCGCCACCCCCTGGCGGATTTTGGTTCGGGCTCTAGCGAGCCTGCGCATAACTGACAAGAAGCAGTTGAGTAGAACGAAGTTTGGCAATAGAAACAAAGACCTGTTGGGAGGTTCGTTTTGTTCAAAAAGATACTGATTGCCAACCGCGGCGAGATTGCCTGCCGCGTCATTAAAACTGCATGCAAGATGGGGATTGCCACGGTTGCGGTTTATTCCGATGCGGATCGCGATGCGGTGCATGTGGAGATGGCCGACGAGGCCGTGCATATCGGGCCGGCTGCTGCTGCCGAAAGCTATCTCGTGGCGGACAAGATCATCGCAGCATGCAAGGAGACCGGTGCGGAAGCCGTTCACCCCGGCTACGGGTTTCTCTCCGAGCGGGCTTCCTTTTGCGAGGCACTGGAAAAGCAGGGGATCATCTTCATCGGGCCAAAACCCAAGGCGATCATCGCCATGGGCGACAAGATCGAGTCGAAAAAATTCGCCAACGCAGCCAAGGTGAGCACGGTTCCAGGCTTTCTTGACGTCATCACCGACCCGGCCCATGCGGAGCGGATTGCGGGGGAGATCGGCTACCCGGTGATGATCAAGGCCTCGGCAGGCGGCGGCGGCAAGGGCATGCGCATCGCCTGGAGCAAATCGGAAGTGCGCGACGGTTTCGAACGCGCGACCTCCGAGGCGCGCAATTCCTTCGGCGATGAGCGGGTCTTCATCGAGAAGTTCATCGTCGATCCGCGTCACATCGAAATCCAGTTGCTGGCTGATGCTTTCGGCAACTCCATCTATCTTGGCGAGCGCGAATGTTCGGTGCAGCGCCGCAACCAGAAGGTGGTGGAGGAAGCGCCGTCACCCTTTCTGGATGAGGCGACGCGCAAGGCGATGGGCGAGCAGGCGGTGGCGCTGGCCAAGGCGGTGGACTACCAGAGTGCCGGAACGGTCGAGTTCATCGTCGACAAGGACCGCAATTTCTATTTCCTCGAAATGAACACGCGCCTGCAGGTGGAACACCCGGTGACCGAACTGATCACCGGGATCGATCTGGTCGAACAGATGATCCGCATTGCGGCCGGTGAAAAGCTCGCGATCAGACAGGCGGATGTGAAGCTAAACGGCTGGGCTGTCGAAAGCCGGCTCTACGCGGAAGATCCGTATCGCAATTTCCTGCCATCGATCGGGCGGCTGACCCGCTATCGCCCGCCGGCGGAGGGGCCGGTAGGCAAGGCGATCATCCGCAACGACACCGGCGTGACCGAGGGCTCGGAAATCTCGATGTTCTACGATCCGATGGTCGCCAAGCTCTGCACCTGGGCACCTACACGGCTCGAGGCCATCGATGCGATGGCGGATGCGCTGGATACATTCGTTGTCGATGGCATCGCGCACAACATCCCGTTTCTCGCTGCGCTGATGCAGCACCCGCGCTGGCGCGAGGGACGGCTTTCGACCGCCTTCATCGCAGAGGAATTTCCGGATGGATTCAAGCCGATTTCGCCGTCACCGGAGGATCTCGATATATTGGCAGCGATCGCGCTGGCTGTCGAACTCGTGCGCAAGGAGCGGCTGGATCGATTGTCGGATCGTTTGCGGCCGCACACGGGCAAGATGCGCACGGAATGGGAGGTGCGGATCAAGGACGATTATGTGCCGATCACGATCGCAAATTGTGCGGCCAAACCGCCTTCGAAGATCGAACTTTCAATTCGTGACGGCGATGTCGTTACCATTCGCAGCGACTGGCAGCCCGGCGACGCCGTATGGAGCGGTTATATCGACAAGCGCGCGGTGAAGGCGCAATTGCGCCCGGTGCTCAATGGCATGCGCATCGATTGGAGAGGCATGTCGATCATCGCGCACGCCATGCAGAAGCACGTGGCGGCGCTGGAAAAGCTGATGCCGGTGAAGATACCGCCGGATACGTCCAAACTCTTGCTCTGCCCGATGCCCGGGCTGATCGTCTCGATCAATGTGACGAAGGGTCAGGAGGTCAAGGCGGGCGAAACGCTGGCCATCGTCGAGGCGATGAAGATGGAGAACGTCTTGCGTGCCGACCGCGATCTGACAGTGTCGGTGATCAACGCCAAGCAGGGCGACAGCCTGGCGGTGGATGCGGTGATCATGGAATTCATCTAGAGACCTTTACCAATCCACCCCGACGGCCATCTGATGCGACTTTCTGCGCTTCCGGTGCTCACGGACCAATAAGTCCGCTGCGCTCCGGTTCTCGGGAATCACACCAGCTGACTCATAGGGCTGAATTCTCAAAAGGTCTCTGCGCCGCGCCAAACACATCCTCGAACGCGTCGTACAGCGCCCGGTCGAGGTCGTGCATTTCCACCGGCAATCCGAGATCGACAAGGCTGGTGACGCCGTGCCCGCGAACGCCGCACGGCACGATGCCGTCGAAATGCGCAAGCTCCGGTTCGACGTTGATCGAGATGCCATGGAAGCTGACCCATTTGCGCAGGCGGATGCCGATGGCGGCGATCTTGTCCTCGGCCGGTGAGCCATCGGACAGGGCAGGCCGCTCCGGCCGCATCACCCAGACGCCGACGCGATCCTCGCGCCGCTCGCCCCTGACGTTGAACGCGGCGAGGGTGGCGATGATCCATTGTTCGAGCGCGGTGACGAAGGCACGGATATCCTCACGCCGCCGCTTCAGATCGAGCATGACATAGGCAACGCGCTGGCCCGGACCATGATAGGTGTATTCGCCGCCGCGGCCTGTGGCGTAAACGGGAAATCTGTCGGAGACGAGGAGATCACCCGCCTTGGCGCTGGTGCCTGCCGTATAGAGCGGCGGGTGCTCGACGAGCCAGACGAGCTCGCGCGCCGTGCCGTCCCTGATCGCCGCAACGCGGCTCTCCATGAAGGCAAGTGCCGCATCATAATCTGTGAGGCCATCGGTGATCAGCCATTCGACGGGGGGCGACAAGTCCCGGGCGAGGAATGCGGGGGCGAGATCGTCGCGGTTGGTCTTCATGATGCGAATTTCATATCCGGTTATGGTTGCCTGCGCCGAACGTTTGACGATGTTCAGAATGGGTGCGCCGGATATGGACCTTTTCGCAGCGGATTTCCAGTCGAATGCAGCTTGGGCGTGTTTCGCCCGCATTGATGAAAAACAATTGCGATAGTCGACGATAGGGCTTGTTTAGCTGAAACCTATTTGCTACTAGCGCCAAGCCGACATGTTCGGCTTCTACCACAGTGCGGTCGTGGCGGAATTGGTAGACGCGCAGCGTTGAGGTCGCTGTGTCGCAAGACGTGGAAGTTCGAGTCTTCTCGACCGCACCATTTCACTTTCATCAAGTGATGATTGTATTGCAAAAATGGCGGCTTCGTGCCGCCATTTTGCATTTTGGCCCCCATTCACCCGCGGGTATGGCAGACCCTCCGTGCGGGAGCTCAGCCTTCTGCAGACGTTGTTACCGTAACGTACTTGCGCCTCCGGTAAACATGAATGAGGCTACGGGAACGCCAGATCTCCCGCAGACTATAGCTGCGTCGTTGAAACTGCGAATGAGCAGTCGGATCGGAAGCGTTTCCTGGAGCATTGACAATGATAGTTGCCGCAAGCCAGAGGTCCAGGCCATGACCTTGTCCATCCCCGTTTTCAGGAGCCTGAGGGGATATCGAGCCAGTTGGCTGCCGAGTGACATATCGGCCGGGCTCGCGGTCGCCGCAGTTGGCTTGCCAAGTGCCATTGCCTACCCGGCGATCGTCGGCTTGCCTCTGGAAACGGGGCTCTATGCAAGCATAGCGGCTCCGATAGGCTACGCGTTGTTCGGTCCTTCCAGGATACTGATTGTCGGGCCAGACGCGGCTACCATGACCGTGCTGGCAGCGGCCGTAACATCGATCGTCGTCTCCCTGCCGGCGGACGCATCGGTAGATCGTGCCATGGTTGCATCGCTGATCGCCCTCGTTGTGGGAGTGATATGCTTGGCAGCTCGTCTTTTGCGTCTCGGCGTTGTGGCAACGTTTCTCTCGCGCCCGATCCTCGTCGGGTTCTTCGCCGGCATTTCCGTATCGATCATCGTTGGACAGATCGGCCGCCTGACTGGGCTGTCGATTCAATCGGACGGGCTCATAGCGCCATTCGTTGAACTCATCAACGAGAGCGCCGCCATAAATTGGCCATCGCTTCTGCTCGGATTGTCCATGTTCATTCTTTTGCAGGTGGTCAGGGTTTCCCGCCTGCCCGTACCGGGCCCGGTCATTGTCGTCGTGGTTTCGGCCATCCTGTCGGTACTTTTCAATTTCCAACAGATGGGCATTGCCGTTATCGGCGACATCCCCTTTGCGCTGCCATCCATCTCGATACCTTCTGTAGCTGCTCTTCCACTGGATCGAATTGTGCTGGGTGCGGCCGCTGTTTTTCTGGTGAGCTTTGGATCGGGCATTGTTGCGGCCCGCAGTTTCGCAGGGCGCTCCGGTGAACATGTCGACGCCAATCAGGAACTGATCGGGCTGGGCGCGGGCAACATTGCCGCTGGCCTCTTCGGGGCATTTCCAATCAGCGTCTCGGACTCCCGGACGGCGATCTGTTTTTCGACAGGTGGAAAATCTCAGGTGGCGGGGCTCGTCTCGGCTGCAGCGCTGATAGCGACGCTACTCTATTTCAGCGATGCGATGCGGATTCTCCCCATCCCCGCACTCGGTGCCATTCTGGTAGCCGCTGCTCTCAGCCTGATCGATATCGCAGAGTTGAGACACATCTGGCGTATCAGCCGCGCCGAGTTCGTTTTTGCGCTTATCACAATGTGGGGCGCCATAAGCTTCGGTGTACTGGCCGGGGTGGTGATCGCTATCGCCGCAACGCTTGTTCACCTCGTGCGTCAGATGATGTTTCCGCGGGACGCTCTACTCGGCCGTCTCGGCAGTCGTGAAGGCCTCTACAAGCTGCACCGCTTCCCTCAGGCTCGCCCGATCCCAGGTCTGGCCCTCTATATAATCCAGGGCAGCCTGTTGTTTTTCAATGCCGACTACGTTCGGGAGCGCATCAGAACCATTGCCTCCGGTTTACCTGCCGGGACCCGCTGGTTCGTTATCGACGCCAGTGCAATTGCCCAGATCGACAGCACCGCCCTTGCCATGCTCGATGACATCAGAGGCGATCTGGCAGCGGATGGAATGACACTGGGCATCGCCGAGTTGCACGCCGAGGTGAAGAAGATGCTGGAACGGAGCGGTCTGCTAGAGAGTATCGGGCCCCAGTATGTTTTCGAGGATGTGGAGGATGCAATACGCGGCTTCAATGCCAGGCAGAACGGACTTTCCGAGCGGCCGGTTGCAGCTTCAACAGGACTTCAAGTGCAGACACCAGAGGGAGGATAATGTGATGAACAAACACGACAACACATTGCGGGAAGAGGAGCATGTCGAACACAAGAAGCTCGGCAAGGACCGCTACGAAAAGCAAATGAAAAAGCTTCAGATCGAGCTCGCGCATTTGCAGGCATGGGTGAAGAAATCCGGCGCCCGCGTTATAATCCTGTTCGAAGGCCGCGATGCAGCCGGGAAAGGCGGCATGATCAAGCGGATCACGGAACGGGTCAGCCCGCGCGTGTTTCGCGTCATTGCGCTTCCGTCGCCAAGCGACCGGGAGAAATCGCAGATCTTCATGCAGCGCTACCTTCAACATTTTCCCGCGGCGGGAGAGATCATCATCTTCGACAGAAGCTGGTACAACCGCGCGGGCGTCGAGCGGGTCATGGGATTTACTTCCGAAAAGACAGTGCGGCGCTTTCTCGAACTTGTCCCGCAGTATGAAGCCACGATCGTTGAAAGCGGCATCATATTGCTCAAATATTTCCTGACCGTCGGCGAAGAAGAGCAGGAGCGCCGGTTCCGCCGTCGCATCGACGATCCCTTGCGCCAATGGAAACTCAGTCCGATGGATGTCACGTCGTATCAACGCTGGTGGGACTATTCCCGCGCTTACGACGAAATGCTGAGGATGACGGACGGCCGCGATGCTCCGTGGTGGCTTGTGCCATCCGACGACAAGGAGCGCGCGCGCATCAACTGCATTTCGCACATCCTCAAGTCGATCCCTTACGAACGGGTCAAGTTTGACGCGCCGAATCTCGGCAAGCGGCAAAAGCGGCCCAACGACTATATCGCGCCAGAGGCTACCCCCGCCGTGGTCCCCGACGTGCTTTGAAGACGGTATCCGTCGAGCAACTTCGTCAACGAAAGGATCAAGCAGATGCCAGAGAAAAAAGAACATCTAGATATGAACGCGATGCCCCCAAGCGCGGAGGAAATTCGCAAGGAAGTCATACGGCGTGCAAGGGAGGAAGACGAAAAACAGGCGAAAGCAAAGGCAGTACAGGAGAAGAAGGCTACCGACTTCGCTGAAGATTTCCTCAAGAACCACGTCAGCGAAGCAGACGTTCTCGCGGTTCGCCGGCTTGTGGCAAATGCTGTCCAGGCGGGAAAATTCGAGGCTATGGTCTATAGCTTTTCATCGGATCTTTGTTCGGACAGCGGTCGCGCAATAAACAGCGGCGACAAAGACTGGCCGGAAACGCTGCAAGGCAAGGCAAAGGAGTTTTATGAACGCTATCAGCAATTTGCCAAGCCGCAGGGTTTCAAGCTCAAGGCAATGGTCATCAGCTTCCCCAACGGAATGCCCGGCGATGTCGGCTTCTTCCTGAACTGGGGTTCAGATCGCGTTTAAGGCGGCTTTGTTGATATCGCCGATCCATAAGATGACCGCTGCAGGCGGTAAACGATATTTGCCCAGAAGCCGGGAGGTGGAAAATGCCGTCTGTAGTCCACGATGCCGAGAAGGTCGGTAAGAGAGAAAGCGCGAGCACAAGGGTCAGTCGGATCATTGCTATGACGATTGCCCTGACCCTCGTGCTTGGCGCGAGCTTCGGTAACCCTGCACTCGCGGACGAGCCGACCTTCGCCAAACTTCAGGCAATGTGCAGAGACAGGAAAGATGAGCTGAGACACGGTTTTTGTATCGGGTTCCTTGAAGCTATCGCCCTGCGTGTTGCAAAGGAAAACAAACATTGCGCACTGCTTCAAAGATATATCGACAGTCCCAACGCAAATCTCGCGTTCTCCGATTTGATAGCCGATCTGGATCCAATGGAGTATTCAGGCAGCGCTCTCAAATCGGTGGAAAAGTTCTTTCTCAACAGGGGCTGCAACTGACTGAGGGAGATTCTCGGTGGGGACGATTGAAGCTGAACGGCCCACCGACCGTCCAGCAATTATAAAGAAGTTTACTGCCCGGCCTGTTTCCTCATGGCCTCTGCAATCTGCGCCTTGACGGCACTGAGCCCGAAGCTGGCGCCAGTCTGCATCGGTGGGAAGTCGATGGCGGTCTTCGCCAGCTCCTCCACCTTCTGCTGAACAAGAACGAAACGCCAGAACTCGAATTTGTACCATTCCATGTATTCGAGCGAGCCGTTATTCCCGCCCTTGAAGAATGCCGTGCGCTCGAACGGATCCAGGCGCAGGTTGACGACGGTCGGTGCACCCAAGGTCACCGTGTCACCTAGCCAGCCGCCCGGCTGTTCCTTGAACGTGTATTTATAATCGTCGATGCGGGCTGCCCCGAGTGTGCTTTCGGCGAAATACCAGATCTCGTGGCGGTTGGATTTACCCGATCCGGTGATCATGCTGGTCTGGTCATAGCCGTCGAGATGAACCTTGTAGTTCTGGCCATTGAGTTCCTTGCCAGCCTTCAACTCGACGATGATGTTTGGATCGCCAGCGGCAGCGACGAGGGTTGGAAACCAGTCGAGGCCGGAGAACAAGCCATTTGCGATCGAGCCTGCCGGAACGTGACCGGGCCAACGGATCATGGCCGGTGCGCGGAAGCCGCCTTCAAAGGTCGTGCCCTTGCCACCGTAAAACGGGGTCTGTCCACCATCCGGCCAAGTGAAGTTTTCGGTGCCATTGTCGGTGGTGAATATGACGATGGTGTTATCATCGTCGCCCATATCCTTGATCTTTTGCATGGTGGCACCGACGATGTCGTCGAGTTGTGCCATCCCAGCTTCGTGGATGGTCCAGCCGTTCTCGGAATTGCGCATGCTCTCGTATTTTTCCGAAAGATGGGTGACGATATGCATGCGCGTCGGGTTGAGCCAGAGGAAGAACGGGTTGCCGTCGGACTTGGCCTTGTCGATGAACTTGAACGAAAGGTCCCGAATTTCGTCGTCAACAGTCTTCATCCGCTCTGGATACAGCGTCCCGGCATCCTCGATCTTCTGTTTCCCGACTTTGCCCCAGCGCGGCATTTCCGTCGGATCGTCCACATCCGTAGCCCAGGAGTGGACCATGTTGCGAGGGCCGACGACGTTCAGCAGTTCCTGCGGATATCCGGGGTGAGCGGGGTCTTCCATGGCGTCAAGATGATAGAGGTAGCCGAAGAACTCGTCGAAGCCGTGCACGGTCGGCAAGAACTTATTGAGATCGCCGAGATGGTTCTTGCCGAATTGCCCTGTAGCGTAGCCCATGGACTTCAGCACAGTCGCAATGGTCGGTGCCTCGGCTGGTATACCTATGGGCGAGCCAGCCTGTCCGACGGTGGTCATGCCGGTACGGACCGGCAGTTCGCCGGTGATGAAGTTTGCGCGGCCTGCCGTGCAGCTCGCTTCGGCATAATAGTCGGTGAAGAGCATCCCTTCAGCGGCGAGCTTGTCGAGATTGGGTGTACGTCCGGCCATCATGCCGCGGTTGTAGGCACCGATATTCCAGATGCCGATATCGTCAGCCATGATGACGACGATGTTGGGTTTCTTGGCTGATCCTTGCGCATTGGCGATCTTGCCGACTGCCGTATTCGCGACAGCGCCGATTGCCGACATGGCGAATAGCGATCCGCCTGTCAGCAGGATATCGCGCCTGCTTGGGTTGTCCTTGTCTGCCATTGTGATCTCTCCCCGTGATCAGGCAAAAGCAAAACGACGTATTGCGGTTTGTTATAAAATTGGTAGAGCCGCGGCGCGTATGCTCTGTGATCCAGCCGTGCGAAGACGCATGCTGCGTTGACATTAACGAGCTTGGCGGCTGGCCTGATGGATTATTCTTCGTTGGGGATTGTCAAAGGATCAAGTACGTTACGGTAACATCAGGGGCGTTAGGAGTCCGTCGAACTCGACGCCCGTCCAGGGGCACTCGTCACATCAATAATATTTGCGGGGCGGCACCGACGATAGTTCCGAGAATAAGACCAAGAAGGCTCGTCCCAACAGCACCAAACCACCCATAGGTTTCGTAGCCGTACAGTGCTCCAACTGTGGTCGCAACTACCACGCAAATCAGAAACCACGATATGCGCATGCTGATCCAAATCTTGGTTAGCTTGGGACTACGGCGCCATTCCGCATTTTTACCAGGATCAGGCGTTTCAGACATCTTTTCTTCTCGTCAATGTGCGTTCTTTGATGTTGACAGAAGTTTCGCCCGCTTCAACATAATCATTCGTTTACTGTCACGAGAAGTTCGAGTTGTGAGACGCGCCTAAAACAAGCACCATGCCGGGACGGCTGATAGGACTGGTAAGTTGCACAAAACTCCGCTTAAAAATGACTTGCTTTGGTATGTATCGCTTCTGGCCGTAATAGCAATTGTTTGTCCCATACTCGCGGGCTTGGGTGTGCCGCAGGTTCTGTGGCTTAGTTTGATGATGGCTGCCGGCGCGGGAGGGGCGTACCGCATGTACCGTATTGGAGAATATCACGTCATCCCATGGATGCTCCGGATGGCTACGAAGGCTGCAGAAGCAGTTGGCAGGCGGTGGGCGCGTAGTCAATAGCCCAACACATTTAGATGAGCGACGCGCTTTTCAACATGCCAGTCAAGTTAACTATTCTTCCTCGCTCGCTGCAATGGCGATATATCAGGTGACGGCCCCGTACCAGAACACGTCGCGGGAGAGAAACTGAACACGCGGCGACAAGGTTAGGATCATTCCAGACAGAGGGAATCTGGACAAAGGGAATCTGGTTCATTGCCATCACATGACGATCCGCTGCTGCAACCCTATCAGCTCAAACATCTGCGGCTCAAAAACCGCATCATGTCGACCAGTCACGAGCCTGCCTATTCCGAAGACGGCATGCCGAAGGAGCGCTACCGGCTCTATCACACCGAGAAGGCCAGGGGCGGTATCGCGCTGACGATGACGGCGGGGTCTGCGGTCGTCTCGCGCGAGTCGCCGCCTGCTTTCGGCAATCTCCATGCCTACAAGGATGAGATCGTGCCTTGGCTGCGCGAACTCAGCGATGATTGCCATGAGCACGGCGCTGCCGTGATGATCCAGCTGACGCATCTTGGCCGCCGCACAAGCTGGAACAAGGCGGACTGGCTGCCTGTGGTTTCGGCTTCCCCGATACGGGAGTCTGCGCACCGCGCGTTCCCGAAGGAAGCGGAGGAGTGGGATATCGAGCGGATCATCGGCGATTATGCCTCTGCTGCGCAGCGTATGCAGGCGGCGGGGCTCGATGGCATCGAGTTCGAGGCCTATGGGCATCTGATGGACGGTTTTTGGTCGCCAGCCACCAATCTTCGCGACGATGAGTATGGCGGTTCGCTGGACAACCGGCTGCGCTTCACCTGGGCGGTGATCGATGCGGTGCGCAAATCGGTCGGCCCGGATTTCATCGTCGGCATTCGCATGGTGGCGGACGAGGATTGGGAGCAGGGACTTTCCAAGGAAGAGGGCGTCGAGATCGCCCGGCGCATCGCAGCATCCGGCAAGTTCGACTTTTTGAACATCATTCGCGGCCATATCGATACGGACGCGGCGCTGAACGAGGTTATCCCGATCCAGGGCATGCGGTCCGCGCCGCATCTCGATTTTGCCGGTGAAATTCGCCAGCAGACGAAATTCCCCACCTTTCACGCGGCGCGTATCGCCGATGTGGCGACGGCGCGCCATGCGGTGGCCGAGGGCAAGCTCGACATGGTCGGGATGACGCGGGCGCATCTCGCCGATCCGCATATCGTGCGCAAGATCATGGCGGGCGATGAACATCGCATCCGACCCTGCGTCGGCGCCACCTATTGCCTCGACCGGATCTATGAGGGCGGCGAGGCGCTCTGCGTGCACAATGCGGCGACCGGGCGCGAGCAGACCATGCCGCATGTTATTGCGAAAGCGCAGACGCCGCGCAATGTGGTGGTCGTGGGTGCCGGTCCGGCAGGGCTCGAGGCGGCGCGCGTTGCCGCCGAGGGCGGTCACCGGGTCTCGGTATTGGAGGCATCGGATCAGGCGGGCGGTCAGGTGCGGCTTGCATCACAAAATCCGCGGCGCAAGGAGATGATCGGCATCGTCGATTGGCGCCTTGACGAACTCGAGCGGCTCGGTGTTTCGCTGCGCTACAATGTCTGGGCCGAAGCCGGCGACGTGCTTGGGCTCGAGCCAGATGTGGTGGTGATTGCGACAGGCGGCCTGCCGCAAAACCCGCCATTGACGGCGGGCGACGACCTGGTGGTCTCGAGCTGGGATATTCTGGCCGGAGCCGTCAAGCCGGGCGAAAATGTGCTGCTCTATGACGACAATGGCGGGCACCAGGGCATGAGCGCGGCGGAAATGATCGCGCGTGCTGGGTCAAAGCTCGAACTTGTCAGTCCCGAGCGGTTTTTCGCGCCGGAGATGGGCGGCATGAACCACGTGCCCTATATGCGCGCTTTCCAGGAAAAGGGCGTGCGCGTGACGATCAACACGCGGCTTGTCAGCGTCACGCGCAACGGTAACCAGCTTGTCGCGACGCTCGGCTCGGATTTTGCGCCGGAGTATCGCGAGGAACGTCTGGTCGATCAGGTGGTTGTCGAGCATGGGACCTTGCCGATCGACGATCTCTACCGCGAGTTGAAGCCATTGTCGCGCAATGGCGGCGCCGTGGATTATGACCGGCTGGTCAATGGCGGCGCGATCTTTCCCACGCGGGGAGAGGGCACGTTCGATCTGTTGCGGATCGGCGATGCCGTCCACGCCCGCAACATCCACGCGGCGATCTATGACGGGCTGAGATACGCGACACGATTTTAGCAGGGCTTTCTCTCCCACAAGGGGAGAGATGGTCGGCATCGGCTGTCCGCTTACTTGATTGCTGCCTTGATCTTTTCGGCAGCGTCTTCGCTAACCCATTTTGTCCAGACAGGCTCATTGTTCTTGAGGAAGTATTTCGCGCCGTCTTCACCGGTCGCCTGATTGTCGGTCATCCAGGCCAGAAGCGTGTTGACGGTCTTGTTGTCCCACGAGCGGGCCTTGAGATAATCCATCGCGGGGCCGGACGTTTCGCTGAATTTCTTGGTAACGACCGTATCGACTTCGGCGATTTCCCAATCGTTCTTCTTCGGGTCCGGGCAATCGGCAACCGTGTTGCAGCGCTTCCATTCGGCGGCATCGAATTTCGCGCCGTGGTCGAGCTTCACCATCGGATATTTGCCAAGGAGCGCAGTCGGTTCCCAATAGTAGCCGATCCAGCCTTCCTTGCGCTCGTAGGCTTTTGCCAGCGCGCCATCGAGGCCGGCGGCGGAACCCGTATCGACGAGCGTGAAGCCCTTCTTTTCGGCGTCATAGGCCTTGAAGAACTGTGTGGTTGCGACAGTGCCGCCCCAGCCGGCAGGCCCGTTGAACACGGCGCCCTTGGAGGGATCCTCAGGCGCGGGGAAAAGTTCCGGATGCTTCAGCGCGTCGTCGATGGTCTTGATGTCGGGGTGGGCGTCGGCGAGATATTTCGGGATCCACCAGCCCTGGACACCGCCGTCGGAGAGCGACTTGGAGGCGTAGACGAGCTTGCCGTCGGCAACCGCCTTGTCCATGATATCGCGCATGAAATCGACCCAGCCTTCAGGGGCAATGTCGGGCTGGCCCTTTTCCGTCATGGAGGTCAGGGTAGGGATCGTGTCGCCCTGAATGATTTCGGCCTGGCAGCCATAG
Organism: Candidatus Phyllobacterium onerii; assembly: GCF_028331445.1. Taxonomy (GTDB): domain Bacteria; phylum Pseudomonadota; class Alphaproteobacteria; order Rhizobiales; family Rhizobiaceae; genus Phyllobacterium; species Phyllobacterium onerii. Next base: position 300,765 of record NZ_JAQMHX010000005.1, read on the forward strand.
CCGGATTCGAGAATGATCTTGTCGAGATTGGCGAGAACTTCCGCCGACTGCCAGTTCATGCTGGCGATCGTGACGTTGCCGCACTCGGCAGCCGATGCACCGCCTGCGGCGCCGAGCAACGCGAACGCCATGACGCCGCTCATCAATAATGCTTTCATCAGAGTTCCCTTGTTTTTGTTGGTGTGAAAAGCTTGTTCAACGATAGTCTCGCACTCGAGTGGCAAGAAGCTCGGATGCGGCAAAGGCTTGGTCTTTTGCGACGCCGCCATCAATTCTTGGGTAAGTTCTCGGGCACTGGGCTAATCAAACAGTTTCTCATCGATTTCAATGAGATATGGCGCTCCGCTCGCCTTGGCTTCGAGCAAGGCGGCAGGCAGTTTTTCGAGACTGTCCAGACGCTTTGACGGGACGCCGTATGCCTCGGCGATTTTCAGATAGTCCGGTGCCGATGGACGCACGCCAACCGGGTCGATATCGACCTCGATCATGGCGCGTTCGATTTCCTGATAGCCCTGATTGTTCCAGACAATGAAGATGACGGGCACACGCTCATCGACCGCCGCGCCGAGTTCGCCGAGGACGAACTGGAAGCCGCCATCGCCGACGATGCAGATCGTCGATGTTTCCGGCTGTCCCAGCGATGCGCCAATGGCGGCCGGCGGGCCAAAGCCAAGCGCTCCGAACCCGGTCGCCGCGTTGAAATAACCGCCAACGCGGTCGTGATCGTAGTACAGATTGCCCGCATAAATGGCCTGCGTGGAATCGCCGACGATGAGCGAACCCGGCAAAGTATCACGCAAGGTATCGAGGAAACGGACCATGCCCTGGTAGCGCGGGCCGATATGAGCCCAGGCTGCATCGCGCGTCTGCCGTGCGCGCTCTACGCCGGAATGGGAATTGCGACGCTCGGGCAGGGCGGCCGCAAGTACCTCGACCGTTTCCTTTGCCGATGCCTCGATCGGCATGAAGGCCGGATGGCGGTCGAGTTGTCCCGCGTCGATATCGATGCGCACGAGCCGTTTCAGCTCAGGAAAACCACCATCGCCGTACATGTCATAATCCGTCGGGCCCATTTCCGTGCCAATCGCGATGACGAGATCGCTGTTGGCAAGCAAGGCACGGCACGGCTTCAGACTGGGACCGGCCGGTATGAGCAGGGGGTGCGCATGCATGATGCCGCGTGCGTTGGTCGTCGCGATGACAGGCGCATCGAGCTTCTCCGCCAGGGCCTGCAGGGCGCTGGCAGCAGCCTTGGCGCCGCCGCCGATCAGGATCACCGGCCGTTCGGCGCCGAGGCAAAGGCGCGTCAGTTCCGCCATGGTCTCGGCCGAAGCGTGCGGGATCGGTGCATCGGAGGACAGGCGTTCCGCGTCATCCAGTGGCAGCGCCATCACATCCAGCGGAATCTCGATATGGACGGGACCGGGACGGCGCGAGGCAAACAGGGCAAAGGCTCTGGCGAGCACGATGGCCAGCTCGTCGGGCTTCTCGATGCGATGGGAGAACATCGCGACAGTCTGCAACATGGCGCGCTGATTGGGCAGTTCGTGCAGGAAACCCATGCCCTTGCCCAGCGAATCGCGCTGGTTGACGCCGGAGATGACCAGCATCGGGATCGAGTCGGCACGGGCCTGACCCATGGCGGTTATCGTATTGGTGATGCCTGGACCGGTGATGACGAAAGCAACGCCAGGCTTGCCGGTGGCTCGCGCATAGCCATCGGCCATGAAGCCCGCGCCCTGTTCATGGCGCGGCGTGATGTGGCGGATCTTCGAGCCGGCGAGGCCGCGGTAGAGCTCGATGGTGTGGACGCCGGGAATGCCGAAAACCGTATCGACATCATAGGTTTCGAGCAGGTGGACGAGGGCTTCACCGACAGTGGTCATGCGGATTTCCGTTGTTGCAGCCGCGATGCGAGGCGGACGATACCGGCGCAGGCTGCGTCGATCTTGTCGTCGGCAATGCTGAGGCTCATGCGAAGATAGCCGGCAAGGTTGTCGCCGAAGGACTCGCCCGGCATGACCGCGACGAGCTCCTCTTCGAGAAGGCGCATGGCGAACTCCTGGCCAGACAGCCCGGTGGCGCGAATATCGGCAAGAATGAACATGCCGGCTTGCGGGATTTTGGCAACGATGCCCGCCTTGCCATCCAGACGTTCCGAAATGTGCTGGGCGCGGCGCAGAAAGCTCTCGCGCATCGTGGCCGCCGCGGTGGATGGGCGGCTGAGAGCATAGGCCGTCATGTCGGCGATGAAGGGCTGTCCGCCGAAGAGCATGGATTCGGACAGTGGCAGCAGACGCTCCGTAAATTCGTTGGGGGCGATGCACCAGCCGCTGCGGAAACCCGGCGCGGCATGGGATTTGGAGATGGAGGCCACGGCAATGGTGCGATCGGCAAGTTCCGCCCGGTCCAGCGGCGACGCGAACGTGCCGTTGTAGATCATCAGTTCATAAACTTCATCGGACACGATCCAGAGATTGTGCCTGATGCAGACTTCGCCGATTTCGGCTATCTCCGTGGCGCTCAGCACGGCGCCTGTCGGATTGTGCGGCGTGTTGAGCAGGAGAACCTTCGACCGCGGCGTGATGACTTTTTCAAGGTCTGCGGCCTGCATGCGGAAACCTTTTTCGGGCCGCAGCGGGACGGAAACACGCGTCGCGCCGGTTGCCCGGACAACGCCGTCATAGGTCGCATAGAGCGGATCGCCGGTGATGATCTCGTCGCCTTCCTCGGCAAGTCCCATCATGACCATCGACAGGGCAGTTTGCGTGCCGGAGAAACACATGATGTTTTCCGGACCAATCTGGCGTCCCGTGCGCGCGGTGTATTTCGCCGAAAGCGCGGCAAGCAAAGCCGGCTCGCCGCGACCGCTGGAATAGCCGGTGCGGCCAGCACGCATCGCCCGTTCGGCGACGTCTATCATGTCGGTTGGCGTCGGAATATCAGGCTCGCCGATCGTCAATTCGATGATGTCGTGTCCCGCCTGCTTCATTTGGCGGGCGCGGAAATGGACAGCCCATTTGTCGGATCCAAGTCCGGCCAGACGGTCGGTGACAGACGCATAGCGCATCATATCGCGCCTCCTTTTTCAGGATTGAGAGAAATTGCAAGAACGGCTTCGATAGCGGCTATACCGGTCTCGGCCAACTCTCCTTCAGCAAAAATATCACCCGCAAGACAACCTTCAAGCCATAGCCCGTCGATAATCGCGTTGACGGCGATGGCGTGGCGGCGGGTATGAATTGGCTCAGCCGGCTTGCCGGCGGCCAGCAACGCTTCGCGGATGAGCGCTTCCAGCTCGTCGCGGAAACCAAGGTATCCGTCGCGGTGCGCCAAAGCCATGGCGGGATCAGCGTGAACCATGCCGATGAATCCCGCCCACAGGGAAAGATTGTTGGGGTCCATGATCGGTTGGCCGAGGTTGGCCTTCACGAAAGCATTGAGACGGTCACGCGGATCATCGGCGGCACTCTTCAATGCATCGCTTGCCTGAACCGTCATGCGGTTCATGACGGCGCGATAGGCAGCGCCGATAAGATCGTCCTTGGCCGGAAAGTAATAGCGGATGAGACCAGCGGTCACATCGGCGCGCAGAGCGATCTCGCGCACAGTCGCTCCTGCAAGACCGCGCTCAGCCACACATTCAAGGGTCGCCGCGATCAGATCCTCGCGGCGTTTGTCTTCGCCCTCGCGGCGGAAGCTCTTGCGTGTGGTAGAGCGGGATTCCGTCATTGGCGCCAGACGGGGCGGGTCAGGCAGGTGGGGCCGCCTTCGCAGGCGATGCACAGGGCATCGGCTTCGAATGTGGTGACCGTGCAACCCGCAGCTTCCATGGCAGCTTTGGTCTTTTCAAAACCGGCGACGGCGATCACCTCGTAGGGTGCGGTCGGCAACACATTCAGATTAAGCCCGTTGCTCGCGGCGAACTCTTCTTCCGGTGCCACGACGAGGCGGATGCCGCGCTCCTTCAGGAGCTGGTAGAAGGCGGCAGGCAGCAGTGGTAGGTGCACCAGCGCCAGATCCTCGGCCAATGGGGAAATGATCGACATCAGATGCAGGCAGGCTTCTTCGCCATGCCAGAGCGGCAGATCGAAGCCAAGGACAGTGATGCCGAGAGGTTTCAGGATGGCTGAAAGCTGTTCGATGCCGGACTGGTTGGTGCGGACACCGCGCCCGACGGCCAAGGTCTTGCTGTCGACCCAGACGCAATCGCCGCCTTCGACGGTGCCCGGCGCTTCGATGCGGCCGAGAACAGGGACATCCATCTCGCGGTAGGTCGCGTGATGCAGATCGGGTTCATCGAGGCGCAGCTTCTTGCCCATGCGCAGGAGCACCGCGCCTTTATCGGTGACGAGCGAAGGATCATGGGTGAATATCGAATCCGAGAGCGCGTCGTTGCCGTCGCGTATCCAGGTGATGTCGGCACCGGACCGGGCGATAAGATCGGCGAAGACCTTGTGTTGTTCGGACGCACGGCGCGGATCGAACTGCGGCCCGTAGTGCCAGACGTCACGTTCGGCGCCGGCCATGACCCTGTCCGGCATGCGCATTATGACGCGTTTCAAGGGAAGGGCCATGGACTGCGAACCGAATGTCATCTTTTGGGGGTGCTCTCGAAAAATTGCTGGTCGGTGTATTTATACGCTTGCATAATTAGAGCGCAAGTGGTGTGATGGGCTAAATTCGGGCAATCAAGACCCATGCTGACAAAAGAGGCGGATCGAATAACTGATGATTGAGCAAGCACGACAGCTATGCGCGGGAATCCCGGAATGACGGCGAATGTAGCCGTTGCGGCGGATCCTCTCCAACCCGGCGCGGCTGAACAGGCTGAAGCTATCCACATCGAGAACCTGCACAAGCGGTTCGGCGCGCTTGAAGTGCTCAAAGGCGTTTCCATGTCCGCCAAGGACGGCGATGTCGTCGCCATGATCGGCGGCAGTGGCTCGGGTAAGTCGACATTCCTGCGCTGCATAAATTTCCTTGAAAATCCCACCAGCGGCGTCATTCGCATCAATGGCGAAGATGTCAAAATGGTCAGTGACGGCCATGGCGGCCAGGTGCCGGCCAATCGCCGCCAGATCGAGCGCATTCGGAGCCGGCTCGGCATGGTGTTCCAGAATTTCAATCTCTGGCAGCACATGACGCTGATCCAGAATGTCATCGAAGTGCCGGTGCATGTGCTTGGCATGAGGCGCGACGAGGCGATGGCCATTGGCGAGCAGCTTCTCGAGCGCGTCGGTCTTTCTGCCAAGCGCGATGTCTATCCCGCCTATATGTCCGGTGGACAGCAGCAGCGCGGCGCAATCGCGCGGGCGCTGGCCATTCAGCCGCGTGTGATGCTGTTCGACGAGCCGACATCGGCGCTCGACCCCGAGCTTGTCGGCGAGGTCCTGAAGGTTATAGCCGACCTCGCGAAAGAGGGCCGGACGATGTTGCTGGTCACCCACGAGATGAAGTTCGCCCGCGAAGTGGCGAGCCATGTGATGTACCTGCACAATGGAATCGTCGAGGAGGAAGGGCCTCCGGAACAACTATTCGGATCGCCGAAATCTGAACGTTTGAAGCAGTTTATCCGAACTGTTTCATAAGTGACTAAAAGCAATACAGGGAGCAACCCTGGGGAACAGTTGAACCAATGGAGATGAGAATGAAGTCTTTTCTGAAAACAACGGCAGCAGCCGTTGTGCTTGTGGTTGCCGGCCTTGGCGCAGCCAATGCCGAGCAGGTCAAGGTTGGCATCGCCGCCGAACCCTATCCGCCTTTCGCGGCGCCCGATGCATCCGGCAAATGGCAGGGCTGGGAAATCGACATCGCCATGGCAATGTGCGAGGCGGCCAAGCTTGATTGCGTCATCACGCCGGTTTCGTGGGACGGTATCATTCCGGCGCTGACGACGAAGAAGATCGACATCATCGCAGCTTCGATGTCGATCACCGCGGAACGCGAGAAGACGATCGATTTTTCGGACAAGTACTACAATACCCCGACGTTGATTCTCGGCTCCAAGGACGAGAAGATGGACGCGACACCCGAAGGTCTGAAGGGCAAGATCCTTGGCGTGCAGGTTTCGACCGTGCACCAGGCCTATGCGAAGAAGCATTTCGCTGACACTGGCGCCGAGATCAAGGAATATCAGACGCAGGATGAGGCCAACCAGGATCTGGCAGCCGGACGTATCGACGCCACCCAGGCCGATGGACTGGCGCTGCAAACCTTTGCTGACACGCCTGAAGGCAAGGCTTGCTGCGACATCAAGGGCAAGGTCGCCGATGATCTGGATATCCTTGGACCTGGCGTTGGCGTTGGCCTGCGCAAGGGCGACACTGCGATGAAGGAAAAGTTCAACGCGGCGATCAAAGAAATCAGGGCCAACGGGAAGTATGACGAAATCTCGAAGAAGTACTTCACCATCGACATGTATGGCGGCTGATTGAGTTTGGGCCGGCGTTGGGTTTCCAACTCCGGCCTTTTTATTGTTCGAAACCCGCATTTGACGCTGAATCGAGGACGGCTTGGCCGACGCATCGATTATCCCCGCCGGAATTACCGGCATGTTCGATCTTCTATCTCCTGTTGCGCCAGGGTGGGGTGCCAATCTCTTGCGCGGGCTGGTGCGGTCGCTGCAGATCGCGTTCGGCGCGTTCGGCATGGGCCTGATTATCGGAACATTCGGCTCATACGCGAAACTATATGGCGGTCCGATCGCACGCGACCTGGCGGCAGTCTACACGACGCTGGTACGGGCAATTCCCGAACTGGTGATGATTATCCTGCTCTATTACGCGGGAACGGACCTGATCAATCGTATCCTTGAGGGATTGGGGTATCAGCGCGTCGATATCAGTGGTCTCGTCGCCGGTATCGTCGTGCTCGGCTTTGTGCAGGGCGCGTATGCGACGGAAGTGCTGCGCGGCGCAATCAAAGCCATCCCGCAAGGCGAGATCGAGGCGGCGAGGGCCTACGGCATGTCGCCTGTGCTGATGATGCGCCGCGTCACGCTGCCGGCCATGCTGCCGCACGCGTTGCCCGGACTTGCCAATCTCTGGCTCATTTCGACGAAGGATACAGCGCTGCTTGCAGTGGTTGGCTTCAGCGAACTGACACTGGAAACACGGCAGGCTGCCGGGACGACGAAAGCCTACATGACGTTCTACCTCGCCGCCGGTGCGCTCTATCTGTTCATTACGCTGTTCTCCAGTGTCATCCTGGAATGGGTTGAGAAACGTGCGCGGCGCGGCATGCCTTCCGTGAAGGAGGCGCGCTGATGTCCAATGCGCTTGGCGAAACCGAAATCGAAGTCCCGATCGAGACCTTTCCGATTCACAAGGAAAAGGACGCAAGCAGTCTGGCAAGTAAGCTGCCGCCGCATCGCATCGTGCTTATTCTGATCGGGTTGGCGCTTGTGGCTTCGGCGGCGTTGTTCATGCGTTGGGACTGGCTGCCGCAATATGGCGGTCTGATCTTGCAGGGTCTGTGGCGGACGATCTGGATACTGGTCGTGACGGTCGTCCTTGGTTTCCTGCTGGCGGTTCCCCTGGGATTGGCGCAGGCATCCGGCCCGGCGTTCCTAGCTATTCCGGCGCGTGCGTTCTGCACTGTCATTCGCGGTACGCCGCTGCTCGTCCAGCTTTGGCTGCTCTATTACGGCCTCGGGTCGCTGTTCCCGCAATATCCCTGGATCCGGGGATCCGAGCTCTGGCCTTACCTGCGGCAGGCGTGGCCCTATGCGGTCCTTGCCCTGACGCTGTCCTACGCCGGTTATGAGGGCGAAGTGATGCGGGGTGCCTTTGCGGGTGTTCCCAAGGGGCAGCTGGAGTCCGCGCGCGCTTTCGGCATGCCGCGCTTTACCATCTTCCGCCGTATCTGGCTGCCGCAAGCCATTCACAGGGCGCTGCCGACACTGGCAGGCGAAGCCGTGCTGCAGCTGAAATCCACACCGTTGGTCGCGACGATTACCGTTGTCGATCTATACTCGGTTGCATCGCGCGTCAGGCAGGACACGTTTCTTACCTACGAACCGCTGCTTTTGCTGGCGGCGGGCTATCTCGTGATCACGGGCATCATCGTCATGCTATTCCGGCGCGTGGAAAGATTGATACCGTCGAAGCTTGGTTGAGCGTTTTCTGGTGGTGGCGCAAATGACGGGACTTATGTCGCAAGTGTTGGAGGCGTGTCGCTGAGCAGATGCGCATAGTGTGGGCAAAAGGAACACCTCGCAAAAGACGAGAAAATGGGACGCGTATCACCGGCGGTGCAAAGCCGGTGAGCATTCGCCATTTTCGACTCTTTGACGAGGCGAAGGGTGATAATGCGGACAGTCGAGACTTTTCAGCATAATATCCACGAGCACGCCGATATGGGCATCATCCTGCCTGACGGCTGCCGACTTTCGGCGAGAGTCTGGATGCCAGACGGTGCCGAGCAGACCCCGGTTCCTGCAATTCTCGAATTTCTCCCTTATCGCAAACGCGATGGCACCACCGCCCGGGACAACCTCACGCATCCATATTTCGCTGGCCACGGGTACGCCTGCCTGCGCATCGACATGCGCGGCAATGGCGATTCCGAAGGGCTGATGGAGGACGAGTATTCCGAGCAGGAACTGGCCGACGCCTGCGAGGTGATCAAGTGGATAGCAGCGCAGTCCTGGTCGACCGGCAAGGTCGGCATGATGGGCATATCCTGGGGCGGCTTCAATTCGCTGCAGGTGGCGGCGCTGCAGCCGGAAGCGTTGAAGGCGATCATCACGCTTTGCTCGACCGATGACCGTTATGCCGACGATATTCACTATAAGGGCGGCCTGCTGCTGAACGAAAATCTCGGCTGGGGCGCAACGATGCTTGCCTACTCGTCGCGCGCACCAGACCCGGCGCTCGCTGGCGAGAAATGGCGCGATATGTGGCTCGACCGGCTCGACAACGAGCCTTTCCTGCCGACCGTCTGGCTGAACCATCAGACGCGCGACGCCTATTGGCAGCGCGGTTCGGTCTGCGAGGACTTTTCGGCGATCAAGGCGGCGACACTGGCCGTGGGCGGTTGGGGCGATGCGTACAAGAATGCCGTGCCGCGGCTGATGGCGGGCATAACCGCGCCGGTCAAGGGCATCATCGGGCCCTGGGTGCACAAATATCCGCACTTTGCCGTGCCGGAACCGCGCATCGGCTTCCTGCAGGAGGCGCTGCGCTGGTGGGATCGCTGGCTCAAGGATATCGATACCGGCGTCGAGAACGATCCGGCCTATCGTGGTTATCTGATGGATTCGGTGCGCCCAAGGAGTTGGTACACGGAACGTCCGGGTCGCTGGATTGCCGAACAGGAATGGCCATCGAAGGCGATTGCTCCCGAAGTGCTGCATCTGCAAGCCGACAAATCCCTTGCCGCCGAGGTATCTGACGGCTTTTCCCATCTCGTGGCGTCGCCGCAGGATTGCGGCATGATGGGCGGCGAATATTGCGCGATCTGGCTCGGACCGGAAATGCCCGGCGACCAGCGCCGCGACGATGCGCTGTCGGTTTGCTATGGCACGGTTCTGGACAAGCCCATCGATATTGTCGGCGCGCCGGAGATCAAATTGACGCTGTCGAGCGACAAGCCGGTTGCTATGGTCGCGGTGCGGCTTTGCGATGTGCATCCGGATGGTGCGTCGACCCGCATCACCTATGGCGTATTCAATCTGTGCCATCGCAGCGGGCACGACAAGCCGGAGCCGCTTGTGCCGGGAGAAGCGATCGACATCCGCTTCAAGCTTGACGATATTGCCTATCGCATACCGGCCGGGCACATATTGCGGGTGGCCGTCTCGTCGTCCTATTGGCCGATGGTCTGGCCCTCACCGGAAAGTGTAAGCCTCACGATAGAGGGTGGGCAGATCAGCGTTCCTTCGCGGGAGCTGGCGACAGGCGACGAATGGACCTTTCCGGAGCCGGAAGCCGCGTCGCCGTGGCAGCTTGAAACCTTGCGCACCGGCGGCAACAGCCGGTCGATCGAACATGATCAGGTCACAGGCAAGATCAGTCTGGTGATTGAAGACGATTTCGGCGAAGCGCGAGACAAGGATCATGGACTGATCCATGGCGGCGTTGCGCGCGAGCGCTGGGAAATCAACGCCGACGATCCACTTTCCGCCTATGGCGAAACTCATTGGACCGAGATTTCAGGGCGCGACAACTGGCGCATCCGCACCGAGACTTTCACGACGATGCGGTCTGACAAGCACAATTTCTATCTGACTGGGCGCATCGAAGCATACGAAAACGACAATGCGGTGTTCGAGCGCGATTTTACCGAGACGATTGCACGCAATCACATCTGACTTTGAACGCTGTATCTGCAGCGTTGTCTTAAATACCAAACTTAAAGGGTTGAAATTTACGGATATCAGGTCGCATAATTCACAAAAACCAGAATTGGGACGCCGGGCGTCGCAAGCAGAAGAAGGGGAATAGATATGTCAAACGAACTCGATTATCTCAGCCGCAGGGTTGCACTTGGCAAGCTTTCGCGCCGCGACTTTCTCGGCCGCGCCGCGGCACTTGGTGTCACCACCGTCTTCGCCAACTCCCTGCTTTCAAGTGCCGCGCTTGCCGAAGGTCCGGTCAAGGGCGGAACGTTGAAAGCCGGCATGCAGGGCGGCGCTTCCACTGACAGTCTTGATCCTGCGACGTGGCAGAGCCAGGTCCCCTACAAGTTCGGCCGCCAGTGGGGCGAACAGCTCGTGGAAATCCAACCCGACGGCAAGCTCAATCCGAAGCTCGCAACGGAATGGGGTTCTTCGGACGATGCCAAGGTCTGGACCTTCAAGATCCGCAAGGGTGTGCAGTTCCATGACGGCAAGGAGATGACGCCGGACGATGTCGTCGCCACGATGGAACGTCACTCGGATGCCAATTCGAAATCCGGCGCCCTCGGCATCATGGGCGGCATCGAAAGCGTGAAGAAAGACGGCGATACTGTTGTTTTCACACTGAAAGAAGCAAATGCCGATCTACCGTTCCTGATGGACGACTACCATCTTATGATCCAGCCGGGCGGCGGTAAGGACAAGCCGACTGCAGGTATCGGTACGGGACCATACAAGGTGGTGACCGATGAGCCGGGCGTTCGTCATATCGGGACGAAATTCCCGAACTACTGGGACGGCGACAAGCGTGGCCACGCCGAGCAGATCGAAATCATCGTCATCAACGACGCGACTGCCCGCACCGCGGCTCTGCAGTCCGGCCAGGTACACATGATCAACCGCGTCGAGCCGAAGATCGTCGATCTCGTCAAGCGCGTGCCGGGCGTTACGATCCAGAACGTCGCGGGCAAGGGGCACTACGTTTTCATCGCCCACTGCAACACCGCGCCCTTCGACAATATGGATCTGCGTATGGCACTGAAATATGCGATGAACCGCGAAGAGATGGTGAAGACCATTCTGCGCGGCTACGGCTCCGTTGGTAACGACACGCCGATCAACAAGGCGTATCCGCTGTTTTCGGACGATCTCGAACAGCGCAAATACGATCCCGACAAGGCGGCATTCCACTACAAGAAGTCCGGCCACGAAGGTTCGGTGCTGCTTCGTACTTCCGATGTTGCATTTCCCGGCGCAATCGATGCGGCGCAGCTTTATCAGCAGAGCGCTGCCAAGGCTGGCATCACCATCGAAGTCAAGCGCGAGCCTGGCGATGGTTACTGGTCGCAGGTCTGGAACAAGCAGCCGTTCTCGGAATCCTACTGGGGCGGTCGGCCGACGCAGGACCAGATGTTCTCGACGGCTTATTATTCCAAGGCCGATTGGAACGACACACGCTTCTTCAACGAGAAGTTCGACAAACTGCTGTTGCAGGCGCGCGGCGAACTGGACGAAGCCAAGCGCAAGGCCATGTATCGCGACATGAATGTCATCGTACGCGACGAAGGCGGTGTCATCGTGCCGATGTTCAACGACTTCATCGATGCGACGAGCAAAAAGGTTGGCGGCTGGGTGCCGGACGGCAATCAGGAGATGAGCGGCGGTTACGCATTGTCGCGCTGCTGGCTGATCGCGTAGGCTCGGCGGATGAGTACGCCTGTCCTTAAACTGGTCGCCCAGCGCATTGCGATGGGCGTACTCCTTCTCCTTGCTGTCTCGGTGCTGATATTCGTCGGTACGCAGATCCTGCCTGGAGACGTCGCACAGTCCATTCTTGGACAATCCGCCACGCCGCAAGCTCTCGAAAATTTGCGGCGTGACATGGGCCTCAACGATCCGGCCTATATCCGCTACTTCCGTTGGCTTGGCGGTATCCTGACCGGCAATCTCGGCACGGCTCTCTCCAGCGGGCAGGACATCGCCACGTCGCTGAAGGACCGGCTGTGGAACACGCTGTTCCTCGCTTCGGCGGCGGCGGTGGTTTCGGTTCCGCTGGCAATCGGCCTCGGGCTTCTCGCCGTGCGCTATCGCAACGGCCCCGTAGACAAGATCATATCCGGGCTTGGTCTCGCCTCGACATCATTGCCGGAATTCTTCACCGGTTATCTGCTGATCTATTTCGTTGCCGTACAGCTGCAATGGTTTCCGAGTGTGTCGACGGTTTACGCGGGGATGCCATTTGGTGAACGACTGAGCGCCATTGCCCTGCCGGTCACAGTACTGACGCTGGTCGTTCTCGCACACATGATGCGTATGACCAGAGCGGCAATTCTCAACGTGATGCAATCTGCCTATATCGAGACGGCTGAACTGAAAGGGCTGACGCCATTCCAGATCATCACGCGACATGCCTTTCCCAATGCCATCGCGCCTATCGTCAACGTCGTCATGCTCAATCTCGCATTCCTGATTGTCGGCGTGGTCGTCGTCGAGGTGATTTTTGTCTATCCCGGCATGGGACAATATCTGGTCGATCACGTTGCCAAACGCGACGTCCCGGTCGTTCAGGCATGCGGGCTGGTTTTCGCGGCTGTCTATATCAGCCTCAATATTGTTGCTGATATCGTGGCGATTGTTTCCAATCCCCGCCTCAGACATCCGAAGTGAGGCCCGGCAGATGCTGAATATAAAGACCATACCGATCAGCGCATGGATTGGCCTCATCATCACAGCGTTGTTTCTCTTCGCGGCGATCTTCGCCCCTTGGGTTGCGCCGTACTCTGTTGGCGAAACGGTCGGCGATGTGTGGGAGCCAAGTTCTGCAAAGTACTGGCTCGGCACGGACAATCTGGGGCGCGATCTGCTGTCGCGCATGATCTACGGTGCGCGCATTACCATCTTCATCGCCGCAATGGCGACCGCATTGTCGTTTATCCTGGGGTCGGTGCTGGGTTTTGCGGCAGCGGTTATCGGCGGCTGGTTCGACCAGCTCATGTCGCGCTTCGTCGATCTGATCATGGCGATTCCAACGTTGATCTTCGCGCTTGTCGTGCTTTCGGTGCTGCCTGCCAACGTCGTTACGCTTATCCTGGTGATGGGCCTGCTCGATGCCACCCGGGTGTACCGGCTGGCGCGCGCTGTCGCTGTCGATATCAATGTGATGGATTTCGTCGAGGCGGCAAAACTGCGCGGCGAGGGACGCATGTGGATCATCTTCCGGGAAATCCTGCCGAATGCACTGACGCCGCTGATCGCCGAGCTCGGGCTGCGGTTTATCTTCGCGGTGCTGTTTCTCTCGGCGCTGTCGTTCCTCGGTCTTGGCGTGCAACCGCCGGACGCGGATTGGGGCGGCATGGTCAAGGAAAACAAGGAAGGCATCGTTTTTGGCATCCCGGCGGCGCTCATTCCGGCTGCGGCCATCGCCATCCTTGCCATTTCGGTTAATCTGGTTGCCGACTGGATCCTCAATCGCACCACCAGCCTGAAGGGAGGGCGCGGCTAATGGCCAAACGTCCCGTAGACAGAAGTGGAACCCTGCTCGATATCCGCAATCTGCGTATCGAGGCGACGAGCTACCCTCCCGGAGAACCGCCGCGCAATGTCGTCATTGTCGACGATGTTTCGGTGAAGGTCGAGCGCGGCAAAGTGCTGGGGCTCATTGGCGAGTCCGGTGCAGGCAAGTCGACCATCGGCCTTTCCAGCATGTGCTATGGCCGCGGCGGCGTGCGGATCACCGGCGGCGAAGTTTTGCTTAACGGACGCGACATATTGAAAGGTGGGCCAAGATTGCTACGGCAGGTCCGCGGACGTGAAGTCTGCTACGTCGCGCAATCTGCTGCCGCTGCCTTCAATCCTGCGCGCAAGCTGATGGATCAGGTGGTCGAGGCAGCGCTTCTGCACGGCATTTGCTCGAAGGCCGTAGCCGAGAAACGTGCGATCGGGCTGTTCAAGAAGCTTGGCCTGCCCAATCCGGAGACGTTTGGTCAGCGTTTTCCGCATCAGGTGTCAGGCGGACAGCTGCAGCGGGCCATGACCGCTATGGCGCTATGCTCGGAGCCGGATCTGATCGTGTTTGACGAGCCGACAACCGCGCTCGATGTGACCACGCAGATCGATGTGCTGGCTTCGATCAAGGATGCGATCCGCGATACGAATGTAGCGGCCCTTTACATCACCCATGATCTCGCCGTCGTGGCGCAGGTGGCGGATGACATCATCGTCTTGCGGCACGGCAAGAAAGTCGAATACGGCGATACGCACCAGATCATCAAGGAACCACGCCAGCAATACACCAACCAGCTGGTCTCGGTACACCATATCCCGCACGAGCAAAACAACCCGACCGACGCGCCGATCCTGGTCGTCAACAATGTCACGGCGGCCTATGGCGGCGGGCTGGTGAAGGTCCTGAAGAACGTCTCCGTGGATATCCATCTTGGCCAGACCCTGGCTGTCGTTGGTGAATCCGGTTCGGGTAAATCCACGCTGGCCCGCGCGATAACCGGGCTGTTGCCGCCGATGGAGGGAAGCATAACCTTTGATGGACGGACCCTGTCACCCCGGCTGGCGAACCGTACGCGCAACGATCTGCGCGAGTTGCAGATGATCTATCAAATGGCGGATACCGCCATGAACCCGCGCCAGACCATCGGCACGATTATCGGCCGGCCGCTCGAGTTCTATTTCAAGATGAGGGGCAGGGAGCGCGACAGGCATGTCACGGAGCTCCTCGAAAAGATCGAGATGGGCAAGGGCTTTGCCGATCGGTACCCAGCCGAGCTCTCCGGCGGTCAAAAACAGCGCGTGTGCATCGCGCGGGCGCTGGCGGCAAAGCCGAAGCTCATCATCTGCGACGAGGTCACCAGCGCGCTGGATCCGCTGGTTGCGGACGGCATATTGAAACTGCTGCTCGATCTGCAGAAGGATGAGAACGTCGCCTATCTCTTCATCACGCATGATCTTGCAACGGTGAAATCCATCGCCGATTCCATCGCGGTGATGTATCGCGGCGAGGTGGTTCGCTACGGACCGAAGTCGGAAGTCCTGGCGCCGCCTTTCGACGACTATACTGATCTGTTGTTGTCGTCAGTTCCGGAGATGGAGCTAGGATGGCTCGAAAACGCGATGAAACATCGCCGTATGGCCAGCGCCGGGAACTAGAGCTGGCCGGGCCAGCGGCCCTGGCCAAGCAGGTGCACGGCGGTGACGATACGCCGGAAGCTGGAGCGGGCGCGCTCCACACTGTGGCGCGCGCGCAGATAGGCGTGCACCAGACCGGGTTCGTTGTTCCAGATCGCCTTGCCGCCGGCTGCAATGATCTTGTCGCGATAATGCCGGCCATCGTCCGATAGCGGATCGCATTCGGCTGAAATCACGACGGTGGCCGGCAGATCGGTAAAATCCGGATCATTCAACGGCGCGAAGCGCGGGTCGGTCGACCAGTTGAAGCCGCCGCCTCTGAGATTGAAATAATATAGCGTGTCGCGCGTCGTCAGCATCGGCGCTTCCGCATGGGTCACATAAGAGCCTTGATCGGTCGCCCCTCCCAGCCCGGGATAGATGAGAACCTGGCCAATGGGCGCGCGTTCGTGGCGGCGCACATGGTGCACGACCGCCGCCGCCAGATTCCCGCCGGCACTATCGCCGCACAGGACTATCGGCAAATCTGAAGTCGAAGCGACGTGCTCGAAGGCGGCAAGGCAATCCCTGAACGCGGATGGATGCAGGTGTTCGGGAACAAGCCTGTAATCGACCGCGATCACGCGGAAGTCTGTCCCGTCGCACAATTCGGCGCAGACATCGTCGTGGCTTTCAAGACCGCCAACGACGAAGCCGCCGCCATGAAAATAGAGGCAGATGGCTTTCGGATCGCAGTCGCGTTTTTCGTAGACGCGAAGTGGGATCTTGTGATTGCCGCTATCGATGAACTGGTCGGTCGCCGACATCATTTCGGGATAGCCGGCAAAAAATGCCCGGCACATGGTGTCGTAAACCTCCCGCTGCTGGGCAATCGAAAGCTCGATGGCATCGGGTGGGTAGAAACTGTTGGTACGTTCGATGAACGCCCAGGTTTCCTCGTCGATCAATATAGAATAGTCGGTGGTCATTTCCCCTTCCAGACGGGCTCACGCTTTTCCGCGAAGGCTTTGAAACCCTCCTGGCCATCTTCGGATGCGTAGAGCGTGTCGACTGTACGGAATTTGCGCTTGGTAATCCAGTTCATGGCTTCCTGAAAACCCATGCTCTCGGCTTCGCGCGCCACTTCCTTGATGGCGGCGAATACCAGCGGTGGCCCGCTTTCGAGCATGCGGGCGATTTCCCAAACCCGCTCCATCAGCTTGTCTTTCGGCAAGACCTCATTGACCAGCCCCCAACGGTGCGCCTCGATAACGTCCATCCAGCGACCTGTTAGCAGTAAATCCATGGCGACGTGATAAGGGATACGCTTCGGCAGCTTGACGGTTGCGGCATCGGCGAGGGTGCCCGCGCGGATTTCCGGCAGGGCAAAGCTGGAATGGTCGGAGGCATAGATCAGATCGCAGGAGAGGGCGAGTTCGAACCCGCCGCCGACTGCCATGCCATTGACAGCCGCGATGACAGGCTTGTTGAGGTCGATCAGTTCTTGCAGACCTCCAAACCCGCCGACGCCATAATCACCATCGACCGCATCGCCGCCAGCTGCAGCCTTCAGGTCCCAACCGGCGCAGAAGAACTTGTCGCCCTCGGTCTGCACGATGGCGACACGCAGTTCGGGATCGTCACGGAATTTCTTGAACGTTTCGCCCATCAGACGGCTCGTCGTCAGATCAATCGCATTGGCTTTTGGCCGGTCCAGCGTGACTTCGAGAATGCCGCCTTCGCGGCGTGTCCTGACTACATCGTTCATTTCAGCTCTCCCTTTGTCACCAACAGCGCATCGGCGATCCACGCACCGTCGCCCTGCCTGCAGACCAGCAGCGGATTGATATCAAGTTCGATAATTCGGCCAGAATTGTTCACGGCGAATGCGGCAATGCCCATGATTGCATCGATTGCCGCCCCAAGATCAGCCTTGGGCTTGCCCCTATAGCCATCCAGCAACGGGAACATGCGCAGCGAGCGCAGTGCCGTCTCGATATCCTCGCGGATCGAGGGCAAGAGCAAGGTTGCCGTATCCTGCAGCAATTCCACCAGAACGCCGCCGGTGCCGAGTGTCATCACTGGGCCGAATTGCGGGTCATCGATGATGCCTACGATAAGCTCGGCGACAGCGCCCGTGACCATCCGCTCGACATACAGGCCGGACCCAAGACCAGCAAGATCATCGGCGGCGGACCTGACCGCATCGGCATCTTTCAGATTGAGCCGAACGGCGTTCTGTTCGGACTTGTGGGCGATGCCGAGCGCCTTGAGGGCGACCGGATATCCGAGTGCGTCGGCAATGGCGACAGCCTCGCGAGTCGTGGTGCAACGCTGTCCCTCTGGCACCGGAAGCCCCGCACTCTTGAGAACGGCCTTGGCTTCGGCTTCGTCCGGGGTGCGTGTGCGGCCTTCCGCTTGGTCCTCTAGAACCGCCACGGCTTCCGCAAGCGGCATCTTCCACGCCTTGCCGATAAAGGCTGCAGCTTCCGCCGCATCGAAAGCTTCCGTTATGCCGCAGAGCGGCGCAATTCCCTTAGCCATCAGGCCGGACATGTATTCCTCCGGAATGTTTTCTGATAGCGAAGCGACAATGGCGCCTTTGGCCTTGTTGATTCGCAGCGCGTTTTCGAAGCCTCGAACGGTCGACCACCAATCCACGTCCGAACAACGATCCTTGCGCGGAAAATCGAGGACGAGGCAGCTTAGGGAAAAGCCGCCGGAAACCATGGCGGTGAATGTCTCTGTCAGTGCCGGCTCATTGTTCCAGATGAACGTATGATAATCGAGCGGATTGGCGACGGCGACGAATGCTCCGAGCGTGGACTTGACCCGCGCCCGGTGCTCGGGCGTCAGTTCCGGAAAGTTGACCGCTCGTCCCTCGGCGCTATCGGCCATGACCGAAGCCTCGCCGCCGGAGCAGCTCATCGAGCTCAGAGTAATGCCGTCGAGCGGGCCGTGCACATGCAGAAGCTTCAATGTTTCAAGGAAGGATGCAATCGAGTTGACGCGGGCTATGCCTAGCCGCTTGAGAAACGCATCCGATGCTGCGTCCGAGCCCGCCAGCGAGGCGGTGTGCGAGACGGTCGCCGCCCGCGCCTGCGCCGAACGCCCGACTTTCATCGCGACTATAGGCTTGCCGAGTTCGCGGGCGCGCTTGGCAAGGAGTTCGAATTTTGGCGCCGACTGGAACGCCTCGATATGGAGGCCAAGCGCGGTAACGCGTTCATCTTCGAGAAGCGCAATTGCCATATCCGGGAGACCGGTCTGCGCTTGATTGCCCGCCGTCATCACGTGGGCGATGGGCAGGCCGCGTGTTTGCATCGTCATGTTGATGGCGATGTTGGACGATTGCGTGATGATGGCGACGCCGCGCTCATCCGGGCCAAGCCGCCGCCCGCCATGCTGGTCGGGCCAGAGCAGTGCGCCATCGCAGTAGTTGATCAGCCCGTAGCAGTTGGGCCCAATGATCGGCATGTCGCCCGCCGCTTCGACGAGTTCTTCCTGCAACCTTGCGCCATCGGCATCGTCGGCGCCTGCTTCGAGAAAGCCTGAGGCATAGCAGACAGCGACGCCCGCGCCGGCTTCACGCAGGTCGCGCACGATATCAAGCGTGAGAAAGCGATTGACGCCGACAAAGGCCGCATCGGGACTGCCCGGCAGATCGGCGACGGAACGGTAGACCTTGAGGCCGCATATTTCGTCATGTTTGGGATGCACCGGCCAAATCTCGCCGGAGAAGCCCATTTTCTGGGATTGCTTGATGACTTCGGCGGCTTGCAGACCGCCGAAGACAGCAATGGTTTTCGGTCGTAGCAGACGATCGAGCTTATGCGGTGCCATTGAATGCTCCGTTACGCGCCATGGGGGCGGAGCAGGGCACGCGAGATGATGTGCCGCTGGATTTCGGATGTTCCTTCCCAGATGCGCTCGACGCGTGCATCACGCCAGATGCGCTCGAGCGGCAGGTCATCCATCAAGCCCATGCCGCCATGGATCTGGATAGCCTCGTCGGCGACAAAGGCAAGCATTTCGGTGGCCTTGAGCTTG
The DNA here is from genome assembly GCF_028331445.1 of Candidatus Phyllobacterium onerii. Taxonomy (GTDB): domain Bacteria; phylum Pseudomonadota; class Alphaproteobacteria; order Rhizobiales; family Rhizobiaceae; genus Phyllobacterium; species Phyllobacterium onerii. The sequence goes on from NZ_JAQMHX010000005.1 coordinate 320,275, forward strand.
GCCATCGCCATGTCCTGATCCGTGACTGTGCCCTGGTCGAATTTCCAGCCAGCTTCGAAGGTGAGCAGGTCTGCAGCTTTCAATTCCGTCGCCATATCGGCGAGCTTGAACGATACGCCCTGGAACTTGCCGATCTGCTGGCCGAACTGCTGGCGCTGTGCTGCATATTCGATGGCGTGGCCAAGCGCCCGTTCGGCGCGGCCGAGACAGGTTGCTGCCACTTGCAGGCGGGTCGCGCCGAGCCAGGTATTGGCGACCTCGAAGCCCTTGTGGACTTCGCCGAGGATCTGTTCCTGCGGCAGGCGGCAATCGTCGAATTCGATGATGGCATTGGTATAGCCGCGGTGCGAAACGTTCCGATAGCCTTCGCGGATGGTCATGCCGGGATGACCCTTGTCGACGAAGAAGGCTGTGATTTTCTTTTTCTTGCCGCGCGGCGTGTCTTCTTCGCCGGATGCAACGAAGAGAATGACGAAATCCGCTTCGACGGCGTGGCTGATGAAGTGCTTGGTGCCGTTGACGACCCAGTCCCCGCCTTTCTCGACAGCGGTCGCCTTCATGCCGCGCAGGTCGGAACCGGCGCCCGGCTCGGTCATCGCGAGGCAATCCGACTTTTCACCGCGGATGCAGGGGAACAGGTACTTTTCCTTCTGCGCGTCGGTGCCGGCAAGCAGGATGTTGGAAGGACGTCCGACGCAGGTCCAGTGCAGCGCATAATTGGCGCGGCCAAGTTCCTTTTCGTAGAGCAGCCACGTCACGGTATCGAGACCGGCACCACCGACCTCCTCCGGCATGTTGGCGGCATAAAGTCCGGCTTCGATTGCTTTTTGCTTCAGTTCGTCGGCCAGTTCCTTGCGGAGGACGCCGGTACGCTCGACCTCTGCTTCGTGCGGATAGAGTTCGTTTTCGACAAAGGCGCGTGTCGTATCGACGATCAGCCTTTGCTCCTCCGAAAGACCGAAATCCATGGCGTTACCCCTTCTTTTTCTTGGGCTTGCTGGCGACCGCCTTGGTGGCTGCCTTGGAAACGGCAGGCTTCTGCGCGAGCTTCGACAGACGCTTGGTGTAGTCGTTGTGAAGTGCGCCTGCACCCCAGCCCTTGCCCTTGTTCTGCTTGGAAAGCGCTTCCATTATGGCCACGAGGTTATCGTCGCGGATGCGCTCGAGCTCGCGGATCGACAGGCCATGCGCCTGTTCATCCGACTGATTGGCGATCTTGTCGACCAGTTCCTCGTCAAGTTCCGGCACGTCCATCAGCTTGGTCCACGGCCAAGACAGGCATGGACCGAATTGCGCGATGAAGTGGCGCATGCCGGCTTCACCACCAGCAACGCGGTAGACCTGGAACATGCCCATCTGTGCCCAGCGAATGCCGAACGAATAGCGGATGATGTCGTCGAGTTCTTCGACCGTCGTGATGTCGTCCTTGATGAGCCACAGGGATTCGCGCCAGACGGCTTCGAGCAGGCGGTCGCCGACGAAGGCTTCGATTTCCTTGCGGATGACGACCGGCTTCATGCCGATCGAGGTGTAGAGTTCGCGTGCCTTTTCGACAGCCTCCGGCGAGGTCTGCTTGCCGCCGACGATCTCGACCAGGGGGAGGAGATAGACGGGATTGTAAGGGTGACCGACGACCAGCCGTTCAGGATGCTTCATCGCCGTCTGCATGTCCGACGGCAGGATGCCCGAAGTCGAAGAACCAACGATGGCATCGACCGCCGCATGTTTATCGATTTCTGCGAGCACCTTGTGCTTCAGGTCGAGCCGTTCCGGCACGCTTTCCTGAATGAAGTCGGCACCGGCAACGGCCTGTTCGATCGACTTGGCAAATGTCAGCTTGCCTTCCTTTGGCAAGCCGCCCGGCACCATGGTCTTGTAGGCGCGGCGTGAATTCTTCATCACTTCGCTGACCTTGCGCTCGGCCTCCGGATCCGGATCGAAGATCGACACGTCGATACCATTAAGAAGGAGACGCGCTACCCAGCCCGCACCGATAACTCCGCCGCCGATTGCCGCGGCCTTGCGAATACCTGCCATGATTTCTTACCAGCCCTTCGTCAATTTCATGCGTTCTCGGACTTCGTTCGGTCCGAGAATGCGAGCACCCATGCCTTCAGCAACCTTCACGGCGCGTTCCACCAACGGGCCATTGGTGGCAAGAACGCCCTTGTCGAGCCAGATATTGTCTTCAAGGCCGACGCGGATATTGCCGCCTGCGAGCATCGCCATCGCCGCATAGGGCATCTGGTTGCGGCCGATGGAGAAGGCCGAGAAGGTCCAGTTTGACGGGAGGTTGTTCGTCAGCGCGAGCAGCGTGTTGATGTCATCCGGTGCACCCCACGGAATACCCATGCAAAGCTGCACCATGACCGGATCTTCAAGCAATTTCTGATCGTAAAGCCACTTGGCCAGAAGCAGGTGTCCAGTATCGAAGATTTCGACCTCCGGCCGCACGCCAAGGGCCTTGATCTGCGCCGCCATGGCTTTGAGCATGGCAGGCGTATTGGTCATGACATAATCGCCTTCGCCGAAATTCATCGTGCCGCAATCGAGCGTGCAGAGTTCCGGGCGCAACTTTGCCACATGTTCAAGGCGTTCCGTCGCGCCGGCCATATCGGTGCCGTTGGCCGAAGGCGGCATTGGCTGCTCGACGCTGCCGAGCGTAAGATCACCGCCCATGCCTGCTGTGAGGTTGAGGACCATATCGACGCCTGACGCCTTGATGTACTCCACGACCTCGGCATAGAGCGCGACATCGCGCGAACCCTTGCCGGTCTTGGGGTCACGCACGTGAATATGCGCGATGGCTGCGCCAGCATTGGCTGCTGCGATACACTCATCGGCGATCTGGCGCGGGGTGACCGGAACCTTGTCGGAACGGCCTGTGGTATCGCCCGCACCGGTCACGGCGCAGGTGATGAATACTTCGCGGTTGGGGGTGAGTCCCATTGTAAAGCTCCCATGTTCTTGTTGGCCTGATCATGCCCCGATTGCCAAGCGATGCTTTGCAATATACGAATAGGAATTGATGAATAACGAAACATCGCCACTCTTTTTGCCAAGTTCCAAACCGCTGCAGGTGACCGTTGTGGTTTTCAGCGGTGCCTCGCTCATGTGCGTGGCTTCAACAATCGATCCAATGCGTGCTGCGAATAGGGTGTCAGGCGCAAACCTGTTCAACTGGCGAATTGTATCACTCGATGGCGAACCGACAATGACGACGTGTGGTCTGCCGATTGCCGTATCCGGTTCATTCGATGCATCAGAAAAAGGCGATATATTATTGGTGGTTGGTGGTTTCGGCACATCTGACATTGCACGCACGACTTTCACAGCCCATTTGCGCCGTGCAGTTCACAAATATCGGATGATCGGCGGCATCGAAGCTGGTTCCTGGCTGCTCGGGCGGGCAGGCCTGCTTTCAGGACGCAAGGCGACAACGCACTGGGAGGACATGGAGGAGTTTACGGCCGAGTTTCCAGATGCGGACATTCGGCCAGACCGCTACGTCATCGATGGGCCGGTTTTCACTAGCGGCGGGGCCTCGCCAACCTTCGATCTCATGTTGCATCTGATCCGCTCGCGCTACGGCATGTCTGTCGCGCTCGATGTGGCGAGTGTGTTCATCTATGACGGGACACATGCCTCGAACGATGCGCAGCCACTGGTTTCGCTGGGACGGCTCGACGACGTGCATCCAAAGCTCGCGGGCGCTATTCGCCTGATGGAGCGCCATATCGAACAGCCATTGACCATCGGCGCCATTGCCAAGCGCTCTGGCCTGAGCGCCCGAAGTCTTGAGAAGATCTTTGCCAAGGCTGTGGGCGAGGGGCCCGGCCGGTACTACCTTCGGCTGCGACTGAAAGTGGCGCGGCGCTTGATTACCGATACGAAATCGCCGCTGGCAGATATCGCCGCGCGCACGGGTTTTTCATCGGCATCGGCTTTCACCAGAACCTTCCGCAATTTCGAAGGCAAGCCGCCAAGTGCTTTCCGCCCTGTTCATTGAGCGTCGCTTTTGACAAAGCAGCGTTACGGACTTCGTGTTTCAAACCGCGATCGAATAGTTGCGCCATCCAATCAGGAGCCCAGAATGTCAGCCGAGAATTTGCCAGGTCAACTGTACCGGTCCGTGCCGATTGCCATGGAGAAGGAGTGGATCGACTATAATGGTCACCTGAACATGGCGTATTACAACGTGGTTTTCGACCGGGGCGGCGACGAGTTTCTTGCCGAATTGGGCTTCGGCCCGAAATATGCCGCCGAACGCAAGCTGACGATCTACACCGCCGAAGTGCATATCTGCTACGTGCAGGAAATTCATCTCGATCATATCGTGACGGTTACCAGCCAGTTGATCGATTTCGATGCCAAGCGTCTGCACACGTATAATGAGATCGTGCACAAGGATGGCTGGGTGGCGGCGACCGCCGAGGTGATGTCACTGCATGTGGATATGAACGGCCCAAAGGTCGTGCCGTTTCCCGACGATATTTTGGCGACGCTAGAGCGCTACAAGGAGGCTCATTCCCAGCTGCCAATACCTGCGCGGGTTGGCCGCTCGATCGGGATCAAGCGGAAGTAGTCCCGCCAAACTGTTCAACCAGCCAGCGCTCGAATTGGCGGATACGGGTTTCGCCGACGCGCTCCTTGCGGCAGATCATGTACCAGGCGCCGGGCTGCGGAACTTTCAGCGGGAACGGGGCGACAAGCCGCCCAGCCTGGATGTCGTCAGCCACCAGAAAGTCCGGTGCCACGGCGAGGCCCTGACCATCCAAAGCGGACTGCAGGGCGGCAAGATAGGTGTCGAACTTCAACGTTACGGCTTGCGCGGTATCGGCGATGCCTGCCGCCTCCAGCCATGTGCCCCAATCCTCGGGGGAGGTATAAAGCGCGAGGCGTGGCACCTTGGCCAGAGCTTGAGCTCCAACGTCGCCTTCGATGCGCGCGGCCACTTGCGGACTGCACACGGGTCGCATTTCCGCCTTGACCAACAGGCGGTAGTGCAGGTTCATCCGCTCCGGCCGGGTGGTATGGATGATGCCGATGTCGGAACTATCGATGTTGAGTTCCCAATCGAGCTGGCTCGTGCCGATGCGGATGGCGAGATTGGGATTGACCTTGCGGAAGTCCGTCAGGCGCGGGATCAGCCAGCGGATGGCGAAGGTCGCATAGGTCTCGAGCGCCAAATCGTCGGTCGTGCCGATCCGATTGATCAGCGCCGTACCGCGCGCAATTCGTTCGAAGGCATCACGCATATAGGGATAGTAGAGCGTGCCGGCGTCAGTCAGCGACACGCCGCGTGGCAGGCGTTCGAACAGCTTGACGCCGAGGATGGTTTCAAGTTCGGCGATACGGTGGCTGATGGCGGATTGGGTCACGCCAAGTTCCTCTCCAGCAAGCCGGAAGCTCAACAGCCGCGCTGACGCTTCAAACGCCCGCAACGAGCCGAGCGGCGGTATTCTGGGTTTGGACATCATGGCCTGGAAACCGCGTCGTTGGATGCTTGAGAATAATTCATGTCTTTATGAGTAACGATCGCTTGAATGCGGCGCAATGCGGAATCATTCTAAACTGCGGCGCCTCTTCAAAAACAACCGGCGTCCGGGAACAATCCTTTCGGAGAATGAGATGGGTGCAGAACAAGCCTTAGCGGAAATTGCGCCGTCTCTGGACAAGATCGATCAACTGATCGCCGGGCACAAAGCCGGTCACGGGCTTGTTCGTGCGTTCTATATGGGTCCTGACGTCTATGCGCGTGATATGGAACGGGTGTTCCGGCGTCATTGGCATTGTATTGGTCACGCCAGCATCATTCCCAATGCCGGAGATTTCGAGCTTTTCAAGATCGACAGCGAGGCGGTGATTGTTTCACGCACCGAAGACGGCGCGATCCATGCCTTTTTGAACGTTTGCCGCCATCGCGGTGCCGAGGTCTGCACCAAGCAAAAGGGCAATGCGCGCTTCTTCGTCTGTCCCTATCATGCCTGGACATACACCAATGATGGCAGTCTGCGCGCCGCGCGGCTAATGCCGAAGGATTTCGATCGGAGCGCCCATGGCTTGAAGAAGCTGCATGTGAGGGTGGCCGAGGGACTGATCTTCATCTGTTTTGCCGACGAACCACTGGATTTTTCCATTATCGAACAGTCGCTGCGTACAACTTGCGGGCAGTACGGCTGGGCGGATGCCAAGGTTGCGCACCGCGAGACCTATCCCGTTGATGCCAACTGGAAGCTTGCGGTCGAAAATTACGTGGAATGTTATCACTGTGGACCGGCCCACCCTGAGTACTCGCAAACGCATGCACTGGAGCAGCCAGCCGAGAAGATCGTTGAGCTGAATGCGCGCATGGAACAGCGCACCTGTGCGCTTGGCATCGACATTGCGACTGGCGATCACTGGCAGAGTTCGGCGCACGGCCAGGAAACGATTCATACGTTCCGCTATGCGCTCTACGACGGCGTTTCCAGCGGCAGCGAAGATGGTTCGCCTGTCGGGCCACTGATGGGGCGCTTCTCGGAGTTCGACGGCGGCGTTACCTCGATCCATCTTGGCGGCACGAGCTTCCTTGTGTGCTATCCGGACCACGGCATGATCTATCGGTTCATTCCGAAAAGCGTCGACACGTGTGAGATGGAACTGATCTGGCTGGTGCGCGGCGATGCTGAAGAAGGCAAGGACTACGACCTCAAAAAGCTGACCTGGCTGTGGAAGGTCACGACCGCCGAGGACAAAACGATCATCGAGCATACGGCGCGCGGCGTCCGTTCGCACTATTTCGTGCCGGGACCGATTGCGCCGATGGAATATAATGAACTGCGGTACATCCAGTGGTACCTCGATGAAATCGCACGGCCATAATTGAAAAGCATGAGACTACAGGGGACTGCTTATGTCTGATTTTCCAACGTCGGCGCGCGTCGTCATCATCGGTGGCGGGGCGGTCGGCGTTTCGTCGCTTTATCACCTCGCCAAAGCGGGGTGGACCGATTGCGTGCTGCTTGAAAAGAATGAGCTGACATCGGGATCGACATGGCATGCGGCGGGCAATGTGCCGACGTTTTCGGCCTCGTGGTCGGTGATGAACATGCAGCGCTATTCGGCGGAGCTCTATCGCGGGCTGGCCGCCGAAGTCGACTATCCCATGAACTACCATGTCACCGGATCGCTGCGGCTGGCGCATACCAAGGAGCGGATGCGGGAATTCCAGCGGGTGAAGAGCATGGGCCGCTATCAGGGCATGGATATCGATGTGCTGGGGGTCGATGAGATCAACGGGCGCTATCCGTTTATTGCGACGCATGAGCTCGAAGGCGCGCTCTACGATCCCAACGACGGCGATATCGATCCGGCGCAGTTGACGCAAGCTCTTGCCAAGGGCGCTCGCGATCTCGGCGCCAAGATCATCCGCTTTTGCCCTGTAACAGGTGCCAGGCGCGACAACGATGAGTGGGTCATCTCGACGCCTCAGGGCGAGATTCGCTGCGAATACGTGGTCAATGCTGCAGGATATCGCGCGCAGGAAATCGGCAAGATGTTCGGCCGCGACGTGCCGATGATGGTTATGAGCCATCAATACCTGCTGTTCGACGAAATCCCGGAGATTGCCGCCTGGTCGCGTGAACATGGCCAGAAATTGCCACTGCTGCGCGACGTGGATTCGTCCTATTATCTGCGGCAAGAAAAGAACGGCATGAATCTCGGCCCCTATGAGCGCAATTGCCGGGCGCATTGGGCGACTTCCGACGATCCGATGCCCGACGACTTCTCGTTCCAGCTTTTCCCCGACGATCTGGAGCGGCTCGAATGGTATCTGACCGATGCTATTGCACGCGTTCCGATCCTTGGCACGGCGGGCCTGTCGAAGATCATCAACGGTCCGATCCCTTACGCGCCGGATGGCAACCCGCTGATTGGCCCGATGCCGGGCGTTCCCAACGCTTTCGAGGCCTGTGTCTTTACATTCGGTATTGCGCAGGCCGGCGGAGCGGGCAAGGTCCTCGCCGAATGGGTGACGGAGGGCGCGACGGAGTGGGATATGTGGTCGTGCGATCCGCGCCGGTTCACCGCGTTCACCGATCCTGACTATTGCGTTGCCAAGGGTGTTGAAGTCTACGGTCACGAATACGCCATCCACTTCCCGCGCCACACATGGCCGGCGGGACGCAACAAGAAGCTTTCACCGATCCATGACCGCATCGCCAAGCTCGGTGCGCAGTTCGGGGCTTATAATGGCTGGGAACGTGCCAACTGGTATGCGCAACCGGGCGACGATACGTCCGAAGACTCCACACAGACATTCCTGCGCGACGGTCCGTGGCAGCAGCGTATTCGCGAAGAATGCCATGCGGTGCGCGATGCTGTCGGCGTTCTAGACTTGCCGGGTTTCTCACGCTTCAAAGTAAGCGGTGAGGGCGCGCGCGCATGGCTGGCGACGTTGATAACAGGCATCGTGCCGAAACCCGGACGTATCGGCCTTGGCTACTTTTCCGATGACAAGGGCCGCGTGGTCACTGAGATGTCGATTATGGCAATCGACGAGGACGTGTTCTTTCTGATCACCGCCGGTGTTGCCGAATGGCATGATCGTGACTGGCTGCTCAACCATTTGCCGAAAGGCAGTGCAATCAGCATCAGTAATGTGACGGAAGACTTCTCCTGCCAGATCGTGACCGGGCCGAAGGCGCGCGATCTGTTCCGCGATATCTGCGATGCCGATCTCGAAAAATCCTGGCTGTCGCATCAGACGACGCAGATTGCCGGGCGCTATTGCCAATTGGTACGGGTATCGTTTGCCGGTGAGCTCGGCTGGGAAGTCCACACCAAGGTGGCCGATACTGCCGCAATCTACGACGCGGTGTGGGAGGCGGGTCAGAAATACGGGATCAAGCCCTTTGGCATGTTCGCACTGGATTCGCTGCGTCTGGAAAAGGGTTACCGCGCGTGGAAGGGCGACCTGTCAACGGATTACACACCGCTGCAAAGCGGGCTCGAACGCTTCATCAAGTGGGAAAAGCCGGAATTCATTGGCAAGGCTGCACTCGAAAGCGAAAAGCAGCAGGGCGTGAAGAAGCGCTTCGTGACGCTGACTGTTGACGCCGGCGATTGCGACGCGCCTTACATGTCGACGCTCTGGCACGATGGCAATATCGTTGGAGAGACGACATCGGGCGGTTGGGGCCACCGCATCGACAAGTCCATCGCGCTCGGCATGCTGAAGACGGAACTCACTGAACCTGGCACCGAAGTCGAGGTGGAAATCTTCGGTGAGCGCTTCAGGGCGATAGTTCATCCTGACCAACCGCTATGGGATCCAAAGAACGAAAGAATTCGGGCATGAGTTCACTTCCCACGAAGGCCCGCGCCGTCATCATCGGTGGCGGCATTTCCGGCTGTTCCGTCGCCTATCATCTGGCCAAGCTCGGCTGGAGCGATATCGTTTTGCTCGAGCGCAAACAGCTGACCTCCGGCACGACATGGCATGCGGCGGGACTGATCGGCCAGTTGCGCGCCTCGCAGAACATGACGCGGCTCGCCAAGTATTCGGCGGACCTTTACGTCAAGCTCGAGGCAGAAACCGAGGTCGCCACCGGCATGCGTCAGGTTGGCTCGATCACCGTCGCGCTGACCGAGGAACGCAAGCACGAGATATACCGGCAGGCGTCGTTGGCGCGAGCATTCGATGTCGATGTGCGCGAGATTTCTCCGCGCGAAGTCAAGGAGATGTATCCGCATCTTAACATCGAGGATGTGGTTGGTGCGGTGCATTTGCCGCTCGATGGGCAGTGCGATCCGGCCAATATCGCCATGGCTCTTGCCAAGGGTGCGCGGCAGCGCGGCGCGAAGATCGTCGAGAACGTCAAGGTCACCGAAGTTCTCAAGAAAAATGGCCGTGTAACCGGCGTGACCTGGGCGCAAGGCGGAGATCACGGCACGATAGAGACCGATGTCGTGATCAACTGCGCGGGAATGTGGGCGCGCGATCTGGCGGGAACGTCGGGTGTGACCGTGCCACTGCATGCTTGCGAGCACTTCTATCTCGTCACCGAAGCCATCGAGGGGCTCGGGCGTCTGCCGGTGCTGCGCGTTCCCGATGAATGCGCCTACTACAAGGAGGATGCCGGCAAGATGATGCTCGGTGCTTTCGAACCGGTGGCCAAGCCATGGGGAATGAACGGTATTTCCGAGGATTTCTGTTTCGACCAGTTGCAGGAAGACTTCGAGCATTTCGAGCCGATCCTTGAAATGGGCGTCAACCGCATGCCGATGCTCGGTACTGCCGGTATCCATACATTCTTCAATGGTCCCGAAAGCTTCACCCCTGACGACCGGTACTATCTCGGCGAAGCGCCGGAGCTTGGCGGCTACTGGGTTGCAGCGGGGTATAATTCCATCGGCATCGTTTCCTCTGGCGGCGCCGGGATGGCGCTTGCGCAATGGATAAACGACGGCGAAGCCCCATTCGACCTGTGGGAGGTGGATATTCGACGGGCGCAGCCCTTCCAGAAGAACCGGCGCTACCTGAAGGAGCGCGTCTCGGAGACGCTCGGCCTGCTCTATGCCGATCATTTCCCGTACCGGCAAATGGCAACATCGCGCAATATCAGGCGCTCGCCCATTCACGAGCATCTGAAAGCGCGGGGAGCGGTGTTTGGCGAAGTTGCGGGATGGGAGCGCGCCAACTGGTTTGCCAAAGAGGGTCAGGAGCGCGAATACCGTTATTCGTGGAAGCGGCAGAACTGGTTTGAGAACCAGCGCGACGAACACCTCGCGGTTCGCAACAATGTCGGTCTGTTCGACATGACCTCATTTGGAAAAATCCGTATCGAGGGCCGTGATTCACTGGCATTCCTGCAGCGGCTTTGTGCCAATCAGCTCGATGTCGAGCCGGGCCGCATCGTCTATACTCAGATGCTCAACAATCGCGGCGGGATCGAGAGCGACCTGACTATTACGCGGCTCTCGGACACGGCGTTTTTTGCCGTGGTGCCCGGCGCGACGCTGCAACGTGACCTTGCCTGGATGCGCAAGCACCTCAAGGACGAGTTCGTGGTCGTCACAGACGTGACTGCGGCAGAGTCAGTGCTGTGTTTGATGGGCCCTAAATCGCGCGAGCTGATCCAGAAGGTCAGCCCGAGTGATTTCTCGAACGAAGGCAATCCGTTCGGAACGGCACGCGAGATCGAAATCGGTATGGGTTTGGCACGAGCACACCGCGTGACCTATGTCGGCGAGCTCGGCTGGGAACTTTATGTCTCGACGGATCAGACGGCACATGTTTTCGAGGCAATCGAAGAAGCCGGAAAGGACCTTGGCTTGAAACTGTGCGGACTGCACACGCTGGACTCGTGCCGTATCGAAAAAGCCTTCCGGCATTTCGGCCACGATATCACCGACGAGGACCATGTGCTGGAAGCGGGGCTCGGCTTTGCCGTGAAGGCGGACAAGGGCGATTTCATCGGTCGCGAGGGGGTGCTGAAGAAGAAGGACACAGGGCTTGATCGCCGTCTGGTGCAATTCCGCCTGAACGACCCCGAGCCGCTGCTGTTTCACAATGAGGCAATCGTCCGTGACGGCAAGATTGTGGGGACGATCACATCCGGCAATTACGGGCATTATCTCGGCGGCGCGATCGGACTCGGCTATGTCCCGAGCAGGGGCGAAAGCGCCGAACAGGTACTGGCTTCCGATTATGAGATCGAGATAGCCGGTGTGCGGGTGAAGGCCGAGGCCTCGCTGCGGCCGATGTACGATCCCAAGGCCGAGCGGGTGAGGGTGTAGGGGTGGCTACCGCCCTGCACCTCCCGTTCCGTCATCCTCGGGCTTGACCCGAGGACCCATGGCTGAGGAGCGCTGAGATCGACACTCACGCAAACGCATTCCAGCAATTCACGGGCTCAATGCGGGCTGCACTATCTGGATCAATTCGAGATTGTGAGTGCTGCTCTTCCTTCTTTGCCGTGGGTCCTCGGGTCAAGCCCGAGGATGACGGAGAGGGAGGTGCCACGGCGAATCACCATAACAACCAATCCCAGCTCAATTCATGCTGGTGAGCACCGCACTGAACTGTTCCAGCGCCCAATCGACCTGATCGCGCTTTATGACCAGCGGCGGAGCAATGCGGATCGTATCGCCATGGGTATCTTTGGCGAGAATGCCGCGCGCCTTGAGCTCGTAGCAGAAACGGTTGGCGCCGCCGGCTTCGGGGTGCAATTCGACCGCCAGCATCAGCCCGCGCCCGCGTACTTCGCGCACGATATTGCTGCGAATGCCTTTGAGCTCTTGCAGGAAATAGTCGCCTTCGATGCGCGAATTCTCGATCATGTCTTCTTCGGTAAGCACCCGCAGCGCCGCGCGGGCAATAGCGCAGGCGAGCGGATTTCCGCCAAAGGTGCTGCCGTGCTGTCCGGGCTTGAGTACGCCGAGAACATCACTGTTGGAAAGGACCGCCGAGACCGGGTAAAAACCACCGGAGAGCGCCTTGCCGATCAGCGTTACGTCTGCTTCGATGCCTTCGTGCGCTTCGGCAAGCAAAGCACCGGTGCGGCCAAGGCCAGTCTGGATTTCATCGAGGATAAGCGTGACGTTATTCTCGGTGCAGAGTTCGCGCACTTTGGTGAAATAGCCCTTCGGCGGAATGATCACACCGGCTTCGCCCTGGATCGGCTCGACAAGAAAGCCGACGGTGTTAGGGGTCAGTGCCGCGGCAAACGCGTCGATATCGCCGAAGGGCACGACCTTGAAACCCGGCGCAAACGGGCCGAAATTATCGCGGGCCGAAGGATCGGTACTGAAGCCGACGATACCCATGGTACGGCCATGGAAATTATCCGAACAGACGATGATTTCTGCGGCGTTTTCCGGAACGCCTTTGACCTCGTAACCCCATTTGCGCACGGCCTTTATGGCGGTTTCGACAGCTTCTGCGCCGCTGTTCATTGGCAGGATCTTGTGCGAGCCGGTGAGGGCGGCGAGTTCTTCGTAGAACAAGGCCAACTGGTCATTGCGGAAGGCGCGGGAGGTGAGCGTCAGCTTGCCAGCCTGTTCCGTCATGGCTTTCAGGATTTTGGGATGGCAATGGCCCTGGTTGACGGCCGAATAGGCTGAGAGGCAGTCAAGGTAGCGATTGCCGTCGATATCCCATACGTACACGCCTTCGCCGCGCTCCAGCACCACATCAAGCGGCTTGTAGTTATGCGCCCCAAGGCGGGATTCCGTCGAGATCAGATCAGCGGCTGTGTGCAGCAAAGTATCCTCCTATTGTGTCATACGTTCAGAGCGGCAGCGCTCTGTTCGGATAATGTCGGTTTGTCGAAAATCTGCCGGCCGAACAGGCTCGCAACGAGATCGACGAGGAGCAGGGCACTCTTGCCGCGCTCATCCAGGAATGGGTTGAGCTCAACCACGTCGAGCGAACCGACGACGCCGGAATCGTGCAGCATCTCCATGACGAGATGCGCTTCGCGGTAGGTCGCGCCGCCAGGAACGGTGGTTCCGACGCCCGGTGCAAAAGACGGATCGACGAAATCCACGTCAAAACTAACATGCAGGATGCCGTTGGCCTTCTGTACGCGCTCGATGATGCGGCGCAGCAGTTTGACAACGCCGAATTCATCGATCTGCCGCATGTCGATGACATCGATGCCGCGCTCACGCAGAAGCACGCGTTCAGTCTTGTCGATGGAGCGAATGCCGAAGAGATGCAGGTTTTCCGGTTTGACGAAACCATGCGGCTCATCACCGAAGACGCCTTCAAGGCCGGGTTCGCGGCAAAGGAGCGCCGCGGACATGCCGTGCATGTTGCCGGATGGTGAGGTGGCGGGCGTATTGAAATCGGAATGCGCGTCCAGCCAAAGCACGAACAATTCGCGGTTGTGCTCTTCGCAATAGCGCGCGATGCCGCCAATCGATCCCATAGACAGGCTGTGATCGCCGCCAAGAATTACCGGTAACGTGCCGTTTGTCATCGCGTCATAGGTCTCGACGGCCAGCATACGAGACCAGGCAGCGATTTTCTCGATGTAATGCGCAAGACCCTGGACGGGCGGAACAACAGGCAATACTTTCGGCAAGCGGAGATCACCGCGATCTTCCACCGGGTGGCCGAGGTCTTCGAGCATATGGATCAGCCCGGCAGTGCGCAGCGCTGCGGGGCCCATCAATGCGCCAAGCCTTCCGGCGCCTTCTTCGATCGGCGCGCCAATTACAGTCAGCTTCTGCTTATGCGTGTCCTCGAAATTGTTCTGCATGTTCATCAGCAACAACCACTTTCGCGTTTGAATGGTCTGAGATCTAACAAAGAATATCACGTTTCGGCCGTGATATTGGCACTTCGACGCGGTGACAAAAAGACAGCATCCTGATAGCAATGCGCATATTAATGTGCATTTTGATCAATCGACTTGATCAGATTGGAAAACAATGGACGATGTGGACCGCAAATTATTGTCTTTGCTGCGGGATGATTGCCGCATGCCGGTTTCTTCCATGGCAACGATTCTGGGTATTTCACGCGCAACGGTGCGCACGCGTATCGATAGGCTGACCACAAACGGTACGATCCAGAGCTTCACTGTCAACCTGAAGGCGGGGGCGGGCATTTATGGCGTCCGGGCCGTTGCCATGATTGAGGTGGCGGGGCAGGCCGCAGAAAAGGTTGTGCGGCGATTACAGGGCTTTCCGGAAATCCGCGCGCTGCATACTACGAACGGCCGCTGGGATATCGTTGCCGAAATCGAAGTCGAGACCCTCGAGGCTTTCGACAAGACGTTGCGCGACATTCGCCATATTGACGGAATCACCTCGACGGAGACAAGTATCCTTCTGTCGACGCGCAAGAGCTAGGATATACTGATATTCACGCCAGACGACCTGCAATGGCACTTTCCTGCGATGCGGTGCTCATGAACCCAAAAGTTCACTGCGCTCCGGTTCTCGAAAATCACCATTTTCGGCTCGTCTTGACGCGAATCTCAATATATCCGTGCCTAGCGGTTAAGGAGGAGTGGTTTGCACATTCGTGAGATTCCATGGCTGGAACCTGTCGAAGCCGCCGAGCGATTGCGGGCTCTCGGAGGACTGAGCTTTCTCGACAGTGCCATGCGTCACGACACCCTTGGACGCTATTCCTATGTGGCCGCCGATCCGTTTGGCAAACTCGTCGTCGAAAAGGGGGTGCCGAACTGGAATGGCACCGCCGTCGACCGACATCCGCTCGAGGCGATTTCGCACTATCTCGACCTTTATCGGCTCGACGATCAGCCCGGTCTTCCGCCATTTCAGGGCGGCGCAATCGGCTATTTTTCCTATGAATTCGGGAGATTGCTGGAGCGCTTGCCGCAGCCGGATGCGCCGGCGCAAGGCTTGATGCCGGATGCCGCCTGGTATTTTTACGATGTGGTGGTGGCGTTCGATCATCAGGCCGGAAAAGCCTGGCTTTTGTCATCGGGATTGCCGGAGGCGGACGAGGCGGCCCGGCAAAGGAAAAGTATCGAGCGTTCGGAATCGTTCCTGCGGCTTCTGCGAGAGGAGCCGAAGAAAGAAGCTTCGAATGTCGGGCAGCGGATAGCGCGGGCGTCCTGGCGATCGAATTTCGAGCGTGAGGCCTATATGCAGTCCGTTGCCAGGGTGGTGGAATATATCCTCGACGGCGATATCTTTCAGGCCAACATCGCGCAGCGATTTATCACCGATCTGCCGGAAGGCTTTGCAAAGTGGCAGTTCTATAGAGCACTGCGCCGGCGTAATGCCGCGACTTTTGCCGCCTATCTGGATCACGGCGATATCGTGATTGCGTCAAGCTCACCGGAGCGGTTTGTCGCGGTGCAAGGCGATCAGGTCGAGACGCGCCCGATCAAGGGTACGATGCCGCGGTCATCAGATCCTAACAGAGACAAAGAGTTGGCAGACATACTCCTCAAATCGGAGAAGGATCGCGCCGAAAACCTGATGATCGTCGATTTGATGCGCAACGACCTTTCCCGCGTTTGCCGTCCGCATTCCGTGCTGACACCCGTCCTTTGCGGGCTTGAGACCTATGCGAGCGTTCATCATCTGGTTTCCGCCGTCACGGGGCGGCTGATGGAGGGCAAATCCTTGATGGATCTGATCAGAGCGGCTTTCCCGGGCGGGTCAATCACAGGCGCGCCAAAGCTGCGGGCGATGGAGATCATCACCGAGATCGAGCGCGAGGCGCGGGGCGTCTATTGCGGCTCGATTGGTTTCATCGGCTTCAACGGCAATTTCGATGGCAATATCGGCATTCGCACCGTGCTGTTTCAGGGTGGACGGGCCGTGTTTCAGGCGGGCGGCGGTATTACAGCGCTATCCGATCCTGCTGCGGAATATCAGGAAACGCTGGACAAGGCAGCGCGCATCTTTGCCGTCTTCGATCAGGGTGATGCCCCATGATCCTGATCATCGACAATTACGACTCCTTCGTCTTCACCGTGGCACGCTACTTTGCTGAACTTGGCGTCGAAACGCAGGTGGTCCGCAATGACGCGATTACGGCGGCGGAAGTCGAGCAGCTCGCACCCGAAGCAATTGTCGTTTCGCCGGGGCCGTGCGGGCCGCGCGAAGCCGGGCAATCGATGGACATTATCGAGGCGTTGAGCGGACAGGTGCCAATTCTCGGCATCTGTCTCGGCCATCAGTGTATTGGCGAAGTCTTTGGCGGCAAGGTCGTGCGGGCGCAAGAACCGATGCATGGGCGAGCCTCGGCCATCAATCATGGCGGGACAGACATCTTCAAGGGGCTGCCGAGCCCGTTCCGCGCCGGCCGCTATCACTCGCTGATCGTGGAGTCCGTCAAGGATGGCAGCGATCTGTCGGTGACCGCGCGGTCCGATGCCGGCGAGATCATGGGGCTCACCCACATCAGTCACCCGACCTATGGTGTGCAGTTCCACCCTGAATCAGTACTGACGGAATATGGCCATGCCATGCTGGGTAATTTCCTGCGGCTTTCGCGCCGGTTCAAGAGATTTGCGCCATGACGGCGTGCAAATGGTGATTTTCTGCGATCCGGTTCTCATGAACCCAAAAGTTCACTGGGCTCCGGTTCTCGATAAGCCCATTTTCGACCCCTCCTGTAGCAAATCTCAATAAACTCCAAGGCGCCGCTATTTTTGCCTCTTTGTTCGATATTCCTGTTGGTCGCAACGTCAATCATCCGCTACACACTCAACTGAACCACGCCGTCACTTATCCGGCGCAGTGTCAAAATAATCCATAGAGCCACAGGCAGGAGACAGACCATGCTTCGCAAGACTGATTTCTATATCGATGGAAAGTGGATAGCGCCGGTAGTGGCGAAAGAGCTTGAGGTGATCAATCCGGCCGACGAGCAGGCATTTGCCGTGATCTCGCTGGGTTCTGCAGCAGATGTCGACAAAGCCGTATCCGCCGCGCGCAAGGCTTTCACCACATGGAGCGTCACCAGCCGCGAAGAACGCCTCGCATGGCTTGAGAGACTGCTTGTCGTTTATAAATCGCGCATCGCCGATATGGCCAAGGCGATCTCGTCCGAAATGGGCGCGCCGATCACAATGGCGTTGGATGAACAGGCTGCATCCGGGACCGGCCATATCAAGGCTTTCATCCGGTCACTCAAAGAGTTCGAGTTTGAGCGGCCGCTGAACGGTCACGACACGGTCCGGCTTGCCTATGAGCCGATCGGTGTCTGCGGCCTGATCACGCCTTGGAACTGGCCGATGAACCAGGTGGTTCTAAAGGTTGTCCCCGCGATTGCCGCAGGGTGTACCGTTATCCTCAAACCCTCCGAAATTGCTCCGATTTCATCGGTGATTTTCGCAGAGATGGTCGATGCCTCGGGTTTGCCAGCCGGTGTGTTCAATTTGGTCAATGGTGATGGCCCATCGGTTGGTGCCGCCATGTCAGCTCATCCCGGCATCGACATGATGTCGTTCACAGGTTCCACCCGCGCTGGTGTTGCGGTGACCAAGGCCGCGGCTGATACGGTCAAGCGCGTATCGCTGGAGCTCGGCGGCAAGTCGCCGAACATCGTGTTTGCAGATTCGGATGTTGAAGCTGCAGTCAAGCGCGGCGTCGAGCATGTGTTCAACAATACCGGACAGTCCTGCAATGCGCCAACGCGCATGCTGGTGGAGCGCTCGGTCTATAGCAAGGCGACCGAAATCGCTGCCGAGACCGCCAAGGCCACCAAAGTCGGCGATCCATCGCAGGACGGCGATCACATGGGCCCGCTCGTATCTGAGATGCAGTTCAACAAGGTGCAGGGACTGATCGAGCAGGGGATCAAGGAAGGCGCGCGGCTGATTGCCGGCGGTACCGGACGCCCTGAAGGCTTCAATCGCGGCTACTACGTCCGTCCGACGGTTTTTGCCGACGTCAACAATGACATGGTAATCGCCCGTGAAGAAATTTTCGGACCGGTATTGGCGATGATCCCCTTCGACACGGAGGAAGAAGCGGTAGAGATCGCCAATGACACGCCATATGGTCTCGCCGCATATATCCAGTCAGGCGATCGCGAGCGTATCAAGCGTGTGTCGAAGCAGTTGCGTGCTGGTATGGTGCGTATTAATGGTGCCGACCATGCGGCAGACGCTCCGTTCGGCGGCTACAAACAGTCGGGCATCGGGCGGGAAGGCGGTCACTTCGGGATCGAGGATTTTCTTGAAGTGAAGGCGATCAGCGGTTGGGAAGATAACGCTGCCTGAATCTTAACTGACGAGACGCCATATTTGTCAGGAAGGCAGGTGCGGATAGATGGAAACAGAAACTCTCCCGGAATCCGCACCTGAAGACGACGATGTCAACATCTATGGTGAGGATGGTGCTGTCCGCACCTCCTATCTGGCGCGTGTCGGCGCCGCCATCGCGGACCGGGATGTTCTGTTTCTAAGGTCGCATGTCGGCAAGCTGCACCAGTCGGAGCTTGGTCACGTCCTCGAGGCTCTGCAGCCAGATCAACGCAGAGCCCTCGTTGAACTTCTGGGCGACGAATTCGATTTTGCCGCCCTGACGGAAGTCGACGAGGCGGTTCGCCTTGAAATCGTCGATGCGATGCCGAACCGGCAGATCGCCGAAGGCGTTCAGGAACTCGATTCCGACGATGCGGTCTACATTCTCGAAGATCTCGAGCAGGAAGACCGCGACGAGATCCTGGCGCAGCTGCCGTTTACCGAACGGGTTCGCCTGCGCCGTTCGCTTGGCTACCCGGAGGAAACTGCCGGACGCCGCATGCAGACCGAGTTTGTCGCGGTGCCGCCATTCTGGACTGTCGGCCAGACCATCGATTACATGCGCGACAATGACGACTTGCCCGAGTCGTTCTCGCAGATATTCGTTATCGATCCGATGTTCCGGCTTCTGGGCGCCATCGACCTCGATCGCATCCTGCGTACCCGGCGCGACGTCAAGATCGACGAGATCACACACGAGACGCGGCATGCGATCCCGGCAACCATGGACCAGGAAGAAGCCGCACAAATCTTCGAGCAATACGATCTGTTGTCGGCGGCGGTGGTGGACGAAAACGACCGGCTTGTCGGTGTTCTGACCATCGAGAACATCGTGGACGTCATTCAGGAAGAGGCCGAGGAAGATATCTTGCGTCTGGGCGGCGTCGGCGACGAAGAACTGTCCGACTCCGTGCTATCCACGTCGCGCTCGCGCACGCCCTGGCTGGTCGTCAATCTGTTCACTGCTTTCCTCTCGGCATCCGTAATCGGATTGTTTGACGGCACCATCCAGCAGATGGTGGCTCTGGCTGTGCTTATGCCGATTGTGGCATCCATGGGCGGCAATGCAGGCACGCAGACGATGACCGTGACGGTCCGGGCGCTGGCGACGCGGGACATGGATATCTACAATGCTGGCCGCATCATCCGCCGCGAGGCTTCGGTGGGGCTTATCAATGGTGTTATTTTCGCGATCATGATCGGTGTTATCGCCGGTCTCTGGTTCGCAAATATCAATATTGGCGGTATCATTGCTGCGGCGATGGTCATCAACATGCTTGCAGCCGCACTTGGTGGTATTCTGATTCCGTTGTTGCTGCATCGTTTCGGTGCTGACCCGGCCATTGCGTCGGCGGTGTTCGTCACCACGGTGACTGATGTCGTTGGTTTTTCATCGTTTCTCGGCCTGGCAACCTGGTGGTTCGGCTTCAAATAACATCCGTTTGGTGAAATATGGACTAAAGTTTACAACCGAATACAATCGTGCAATTGACTTTTACGTAATTGCGTGAGCAAAAGATTCAATCGATACAACTGGGGCTGTGTCTGCAATGCGCGAATATTACACCATTACTGAACTGACGCGGGAGTTTGGCGTGTCGACGCGCACATTGCGGTTCTACGAGGATGAGGATCTAATTCATCCGGTCAGACGCGGACGGACGAGACTGTTCCGGCCGTCCGACCGGCATTTGCTCAAACAGATTCTCCGCGGCAAACGGCTCGGGTTCTCCATTGCCGAGATCCAAGAGATAATCCAGATGTACAAAGAGCCGCCCGGAGAAATGGGACAGCTGCATCTGATGATGAAGCGCGTCGAGGAAAAGCGTGCAGAGCTGCGCCAGAAGCGCCGCGACATCGAGGAAACCCTGGCTGAACTCGATCAGGTCGAGGAAGGCTGTATCGAGCGGCTGGCTGAGTTGGGCGTTAATACGTAAACATCACTGCGGCATGTTTTCCTGCGTGCAGATGCCGGCGATCTGCTGCATCTGCGGATCGTTTTGATCGCGCTTTCCCGCAAACATCTCATCGAAGATGCCCTGCGCTTCGGTTTGCCCGATGACGCAATTGCAGAACTTCTCACAGAAAGCCTTGTCGTTGTCGTTCTGGCAACTCTGCACACAGGCGTTGCCGAAGACCTCGCGTGGTGCTGGAACCGCCGGCGGGAACAGTTGTGAAACAAGAAAAACACAGGCGATGATCACTGGCTGGTGGATCAGGTAGAAGGCGAGGCTGTGCCTGCCGATGAAGCGCAGGCCGCGATCGAGCCAGGATGGAGCGATATTTCCGGCAAGCAATTTGAGCGCACCGAAATGTTGCATCGTCTTGGCGAGCGCCATCCCAACAAGAACTGCTCCGAACCATGGGAAGATCGGCACGTAATCATTTGATCTTATGATGATTTCCGAGAGGCCGAGCGGCCAGAATATTGGCGCGTCGAATGCCGGTGCGACGAAATAATGCGGAAGGGCAATGACCGCCGCTGCTGCCGCAGCAATAACCAGCGCAGGCAATCGCAAAAACAACAGCCCCAGAACGCTTGCCGCCGCTATTTCGTGCAGGATCCCGAAAAACACGAAGGTCTCCGGCGTGACGTACATCGTGACGAGCGTGATCGCCTGCGCGGCAGCGATGATCTGGACAAGGCGAATGCCGAACGAGCGCCAGCGAATGCCGCGACCATGCGCCAGCACAAGGCTGAAGCCGACTAGCGCGAGGAAGGTCGAGGCGATGACCCGGGCATAGAGTTTCCATGCGCCGTGACCGGTTGTTCCGGGTTCGAGATAGCCGAAAAACTCGAAATCCCAACCCGTGTGGTAGGTCGCCATGGCGATAAGGGCGATACCGCGCAACACGTCCAGCTTGCCGAGGCGCGTCTTGGAGGGGGCATTTACAGTCTCAGCTTTATTCATGTGCAGGGAACTCGATCAGGACCGTTGCGATTCGCGCTATGACGGCCTGCAAATGGCGTTTTTCTGCGCTTCCGGTGCTCACGTACCTTAATGTACGCTGCGCTCCGGTGCTCGAAAACCACCATTTTCGGCGCGTCACAATGCGAATCGCAACGGGTCCTAGTGCAGCAACCGGCGCAGGCTAGGCGACATGGCTGACAAAATCCAACGGAAGTTTTTCTCACATATTCAAAGGTTTCTGTGAAACGGACATATTATGTCGCTTGATTGACTGCTATCGCCCGTCGTGGAGCCGAAACTTGCGGCGACGCTCGAATCAATGCCCCCAAAGTCATCCCAGTGATCAATCAGGTTCGCCATCCTATCTGGATTACCACGGCCAAGCGCCCGACGGCGCGGGTCTTCGCGATCCTCTTTGGTATCGAATCAATGGCACGGGCGATCATCACCAGTGTCGTGCCGATCCAGACCTACGATCTCATGCAGAGCGAGCGCGGGGTCAGCATCCTCTACACCTGCATGTCATTGCTCGGGTTGATTTCGACGCTGTCGATCCCGCTGCTCATTGTCCGTATTCCGCGACGCTGGGTCTACACGGCCGGAACCGTATCCCTGATCCTCGGGTGCTTTGCCTTCGCGCTTGATACGCTGCCGGGGCAGGCGGCAGGGCTATTCCTGCGCACGTTCGGCTCAGGAACCTTGTCGATCACGCTGAGCCTCTACATCATGGATCACATCAAGAGGGGTGAACTGGTCCGCGCCGAGTCCGTGCGAATGGCGACGGCGACGTTTGCCTGGACTGCTGGTCCGTTTCTCGGTGTTTTCCTCTATACACAAGTCGGGATGGTCGCGCCGTTCCTGTTGTCGATAGGCTTCTCGCTGCTGCTGCTGACGCTGTTCTGGTATTTCCGTCTCAGCGACAATCCGGCGCTGCAGAAGGGCCCGAGCCGTCCGGCCAATCCTATCGCCAATGTGCGCCGCTTCGTTGTGCAGCCGAGATTGCGGCTGGCCTGGCTGATCGCCTTTTCGCGCTCGTGCTACTGGAGCACGTTTTTCGTCTATGGGCCGATCCTTATGGTGGCGACAGGGCAAGGCAATCTTGCCGGCGGTCTTCTGGTTTCGCTCGGCAATTTGTTTCTGCTCGGCTCTATCCTCTGGGGCAAGGTTGGCATGGCCAAGGGACTGATGCGGACGATTTCCGGTGTGTTCGTATTGCTGGCCGTGGCACTCATAGGAGCGGGCCTTGCCGGCGAAAGATTTCCCATGGTGGCTGCCATCATGCTGCTTTTTGGAGCGTTTTTCTGTGTGGCTATCGACACGCTTGGCTCAACGACGTTCATTCGCGCAGTCCATCCGCATGAGCGGGCGCAGATGACGGCGGTTTACCGGACTTATCTCGATTTTTCCGAGATATTGCCTGCGTTTTTCTACTCGATCATCCTGACGTTTTTCCATCTCGGCTCGATCTTCATCGCGCTTGCGATGCTGATGATATTCACGGCCGTGTTCGTCTGGCGCTATCTGCCGCGCGGCCTATAGGTCGGCGCTGACGCTGTTTTGCATCAGCACGTCCCGCGCCCTGGAAAAGAACTGGCGTCTCAGCAGCACAATGGCGACCAGCGTCGTTGTGATCATGAACAGCACGGGATGCAGAAACCATCCGAGATAGCCGATGGAAAAGAAAATACCGCGCAAGCCGCTGTTGAAATGCTGGCCGGCCTGGATGTTGATCCCCGCCGCACGATTGATTCCCGCAAGCACAACCGGATCGTCAGGGCCTTTGTCGCGCGCCATCGGAACGCTGCCGATCAAGATCGAACAATAGTTGAAAAGACGATATGACCAGGCGAATTTGAAGAATGCATAGGCAAAGAGAACGAGAAGCCCGAGGATTTTTGTCTCAAACAATTGCTGGGTGGTATTGCCCAGGAACGGCAGGTCGTGAAACAGCGTCAGAACGCGGCCGGATGAATTCAACAAGCCGAAACACCCGCCGATGGCCAGAATGGAGGTTGACGCAAAAAATCCGGTGCCCTGCTGCAAACCGATCATGATACTCGTGTCGATCATACGCAATTCGCGTGTCGCCATGGTCGCCATCCATTGCCGCCGCGCCTGGTTCATCTCGTAGGTCAGTGATTTTTTCCCTAAAAACCCGTTTGCGGTGGTATGGGAATAGAGCGCCCAGACGACGAAGAAATAAACCAGGGCGAATATGTCGAGCCAATAGGATGTGTTCGGGGCAGCTTCCATTGGATCTCTCTGTGGCGCAACAACTGATGAAATGCGAATGTACGTGAATCTGACCGGTTCGCAAATCTCGTGGATAGGCGTTTACAGGCTTTTTCTTTGACTTTTGCGCCTGCTGACCTATGTCGTATAAACGCAAGGTGAAGTCGGTTGCGGGCTGCGGCAAATGTCGCCAGCAGGCCATTATGCGACGCAGGTGATTTCACCAATTCAAAGGCGCTAAATGTTTCTGTCGGTTTTCGATCTGTATAAAATCGGCATCGGTCCGTCGAGTTCCCATACGATGGGCCCGATGACTGCTGGCAGCCTGTTTCTTGAGGAACTCAAGAGCGGGCAATGGCCGCGGCCGACGGGCGTCAAGGTCGATCGTTTGCGCGTGCATCTGCATGGTTCGCTGGCTTTTACCGGCATCGGCCACGCGACCGATCGGGCTGTCATTCTCGGGTTGTGCGGCCTGTTGCCGGCGACCGTTGATCCAAACGAGATGGACGCACTGCTTGAGACCGTGAAACAGACCAAGCGCATTTCGCCCGAAGGCCATCCGTCCTATCGCTTCGATCCGGCGACCGATCTCATCATGGATCGGCGGACGCCGCTTCCAGGTCACGCCAACGGCATGGCATTTGAAGCCTATGACGTCGATGACCGGCTGCTCTTGCGCCGGATTTTCTATTCGGTTGGCGGCGGTTTCGTCGTGACCGAAGAAGAGCTGGAGGCTGCGAAAACCCGCACAGCGCCGAAGCCGGAACATCCGGTACCGTTCCCATTCAAGAATGCCGCTCAGATGATGAGCATGGCGAAGGAAAGCGGCCTTTCCATTGCTGAAATGAAACGCAGCAACGAAGAAGTCTTCATGAGCCGCGATGAGCTGAACGCGGGTCTCGACCGGATCTGGGCTGCGATGCGCTCCTGTATCGATCGCGGCCTGGAGCAAGAGGGCATCATGCCGGGCGGCCTCAAGGTCAAGCGGCGCGCACGCTATCTGCACGATCGCTTGCAGGAAGAGTGGCGGCAAAACCGCATCAATCCGCTGCTCGCCAATGACTGGCTCTCTGTCTATGCGATGGCGGTCAATGAGGAGAACGCAGCGGGCGGGCGCGTCGTGACGGCGCCAACCAATGGCGCTGCTGGTGTCGTTCCTGCGGTGCTGCGCTACTATCTGCATTTCCACGACGATGCCGACGAAAACGGCATCCGCGATTTCCTGCTGACCTCGGCGGCTATCGGCGGGGTGATCAAGACCAACGCTTCGATCTCCGGTGCGGAAGTCGGTTGTCAGGGCGAAGTGGGTTCCGCTTCCGCTATGGCTGCCGCCGGGCTTGCCGCAGTGCTTGGCGGTTCGCCTGAACAGATCGAAAATGCCGCTGAAATCGCACTGGAGCATCATCTCGGCATGACCTGCGATCCAGTTGCTGGTCTTGTGCAGGTGCCCTGCATCGAGCGCAATGCGCTTGGTGCGGTGAAGGCGGTTACAGCAGCTTCGCTGGCGGTCAAGGGCGATGGCACGCATTTCGTGCCGCTGGATGCTTGCATCGAAACGATGCGGCAGACCGGCGTCGACATGAATGAACGTTACAAGGAAACCAGTCTTGGCGGGTTGGCCGTCAATGTCGTCGAGTGTTAAAAGACCTTTGCCAATCCACCCTGTTGGTCATCTGACGCGATTTTCTGCGCTTCCGGTGCTCACGAACCAACAAGTCCGCTGCGCTCCCGTACTCGAAAACCGCACCAGCTAAATCATCAGGCTGAACTCTCAACAGGTCTTTTGCGGCGCTTGTGGAGAAGCCGCCATTATGGTTGACGCCACAACCTGAAAGCGTAAATGCTAGAGCATGGCCCTCAATCTCGTAAAACTCTGCGTCGGATGCAGCGCGATCGAAGAACTCGCGGCGTGGATCGATTTCAAACTCGACGAACGCAGACGGGCAGGGTTGCCGGCTGAACAATTCCACACGACCCGCATGGTACCAAAGCGCGTCGAGGAACTGCTCGACGGCGGATCGCTCTATTGGGTGATCAAAGGCAATGTCCAATGCCGCCAGCGACTGACGGATATCAGGACCTTTACCGACGATGAAGGTATATCGCGCTGCCACCTTGTGCTCGACCCGCGCATCATTCCAACGGAATGGCAGCCTCGCCGGGCATTTCAGGGCTGGCGTTACCTGACCAGTGAAGACGCGCCATTCGATGAAGGACACGGCAAGATGGGGCGGGCAAAACTGCCGCCAGAACTTCGCAACGAGCTTGCGGCTCTAGGCTTGCTCTAGGAAACCCGAAGTCTTACCGCTGACACGCCGTTGCGGCTGTCAGAGTGCAAACGCAGCCGGACAGGCGGCATTGCGGCGCGCCGCGTGCGCGCAGCCTGACAAAGCAGGACATTCACCAGATCCATGGTCTTGAAGGCAGAATTGCCGCGGCGCAGGTCAGCAATTTTCATTGCAGCCTGTTGCAGGGCCTGCATGCCGCCGAAAAATGGCCTGGTTTCTCTGGCTGTCAGATCAGCCTGGCTATGTATTTCTGTGGTACTGGACATTCGCAAAACCCTTTACGCTATACAAATCGGGGTCTTTCAGATCGCGTGCCTTACGATTGCGGAGCAATGGCAAAGCAGTTGAATTTCTGGCGTTTCAGTGCGGCACAAGCAGTGTTGGCTTCTTTGGCGGAGGGGATGCCGGCAAAGCGAGCGCGGTGATAGGTTGTCGAACCCTTCTGGAACTTTTCCGTATAGGGCGAGAGTGCTGCGATCGGACCGCCAACCTGCGCGGCGGCCTTGGATAGCATTGCCTTGGCTTCCTCCGAGCTGCCGACCGAAGCGATCTGCACCATCCAGCCGCCCGAAGGCGCCGATGCGGTGGTCACCGGATCGACCTCGTCCACATCGCCTTCGCCGATTTCAACCTTCGGCGACGGAGCAGGGACATGCAAAATACGTTCGGCTGGCGATGGAGTTGGTGCGGGTTCTGCGTAGGCCGTCACGACCTCTGCTGGCTGTTCGGCCATTGCCTGCTTACGTTGAACGGGGATTGGTGCCTCTTCGCTCGCGGGGAGTTCAATAGCTGCGACCTCGACCTTGCTGTTCTTGCGCGAAGCAATCAGATTGCCGCCATCACGGCGCGACGCCGCCGGAAGATACTTGGCAATGAGACCGGCCATCTGGGCATCGCGTGCTGGCGTGCTGGACCCACCCATGACGACGGCGACGAGCTTCTTCCCGTCAGTGCTGACCGACGAAACGAGGTTGAAACCGGAAGCGCGGGTATAGCCGGTCTTAATACCATCAACACCCTGTATCTTGCCGAGAAGGCGGTTGTGGCCAACGATACGGCGGCCACGATAGCTGAAGCTCCGAGTGGAGAAGTAGCTGTAATACTGTGGAAAATGCTCACGAAGAGCGACGCCCAGCAATGCGAGGTCGCGCGCGGACGAATGCTGGTTGGGGTCGGGCAAGCCGTTTGCGTTGCGGAATTGCGTATTTCGCATGCCAAGTTGGCGGGCCTTGTTGGTCATCATCACTGCAAAGCGTGGTTCAGAGCCGCCGAGGAATTCCGCGATGGCTGTGGCCGAGTCGTTTGCCGATTTGGTGATGAGCGAGAGAATCGCAGCTTCCGCGCTGATCGTCTGTCCGGGCTGGAAGCCAACCTTCGTTGGCGGCTGCGCTGCCGCATAGGCGGAAACTGGAATTGGCGTTGATTTGGAAACCTTGCCGGATGCCATTGCATCGAACAGCATATAAATCGTCATCATTTTCGTCAGGGATGCCGGGTAGCGCTGTGCATCCGCATTGGATGAATACAGCGTCTTGCCCGTATTGGCATCGACGACGATAGCCGCTTCTTTCGAAGCTGCGGCTGCCGAAGGCGACTCGGCGATGTTTATCCCGGCGCCTAACAGCAGAGCCAGAAATGCATAACCCAATTTTTGTACGTAGTTGGAACCTTGGTGGGCCTTATGATGCACAATCAACACCTGCTCGAATATGCGCGTAGAAACTTTCCTGATGACCCTGATACATCAGAACGAATTCGTGGACTTTAGTCGAACCAGCGTTACCAAACTGTTTATGGTAACCGAGCCGTTCATCTTTTCCGCGATATTTCGGTTAAATTTTAGATGAATATTGCAGTGCGGTATGAATTTGACTTTTTGTGCACCGCACCCTACCTGTGAGTGGGTAGGAAATTTCAACTTTGAAAGGATCTACAAATGGCCACTCCGTTCGAAACTCTGAATGAATCGAGCAAGGAATTTGCCAATACCGCGATGAAGAGCGTTTCGGCTCTCACCCATGGGTTGCACACGATCGCCAATGAGGCGGCCGACTATTCCAAAAAATCATTCGAAGAGAGCAGCGCACTCATCGAAAAGCTGGCTACCATCAAGTCGCCTGAACAGATATTTGAAACCCACAGCGTCTTTTCGAAAAAGGCATATGAAGCCTTTGTTGCTCAGGCGACGAAATTCGGTGAGCTCTATGCCGATCTCGCCAAGGAAGCCTACAAGCCCTATGAGGCAGCCGTAGCGAAGGTGACGAAGTAAATATCATCTACTTCGTCACTAAAAAAAGCCCGGCTGCCACGCGCAATCGGGCTTTTTTTATTTCTGCGGGGCAATTCGGCCTTTGCAACCGCAACTTGATATTGCAAGCTTCAGGAGAGGGCTTAAAATCAAGCCAGAGCGACCTACATAGAATGCATAAAGCTACACACTATGAGAATGCGGGTATCGGAAGAGATGAAGCGGTTTTCACCCATGATGCAGGATGAGGACAAGGGAAGCGGCAACGGCCCCGGCCGGGGAACGGCTGTCATAACCCGGACCAAACCCAAACTGAAAAAGCCCAGTCTTTATCGCGTGTTGCTTCTGAATGACGATTACACACCCATGGAATTCGTCATTCACGTCCTGGAGCGGTTTTTCCAGAAGAACAGAGAAGATGCCACACGCATCATGCTCCATGTGCATAATCATGGGGTCGGAGAATGTGGTGTCTTTACCTATGAGGTCGCGGAGTCCAAGATGACCCAAGTCATGG
Organism: Candidatus Phyllobacterium onerii; assembly: GCF_028331445.1. GTDB lineage: Bacteria > Pseudomonadota > Alphaproteobacteria > Rhizobiales > Rhizobiaceae > Phyllobacterium > Phyllobacterium onerii. Next base: position 349,203 of record NZ_JAQMHX010000005.1, read on the forward strand.
ACTATGCGCGGCAAAACCAACATCCGCTGCAATGCGTGATGGAGAAAAAGTGAGGTTTCATGCCATCTTTCTCACCTAGTCTGGAGCGCGCCCTGCATCAGGCGCTGACAATTGCCAACGAGCATCATCACGAATATGCGACGCTGGAGCATCTGCTTCTCGCGCTGATCGATGATCAGGATGCAAGCAGTGTCATGCGTGCGTGCAATGTCGACTTGGCTCAACTGACGCGAACTGTGACCGACTACGTCGACAACGAACTGGATAACCTTGTCACCGGTTACGATGAGGATTCGAAGCCGACTGCGGCTTTCCAGCGCGTTATCCAGCGTGCGGTCATCCACGTCCAATCGTCCAACCGCGAAGAAGTGACCGGAGCCAACGTTCTTGTTGCTATTTTTGCCGAACGCGAAAGCCATGCGGCTTTCTTCCTGCAGGAACAGCAGATGACCCGCTACGATGCGGTCAACTACATTTCCCATGGAATCTCCAAGCGCCCTGGCGCCTCGGAGCCGCGCACCCCGCTCGGAGCCGAGAGCCCCAACGAAGACAGCCATGCTGCCGAGTCGGAAGAGGGTGCGACCAAGAAGAAGCAGGATGCCCTGTCGGCCTACTGCATCAACCTGAATGATCGCGCCAAAGCTGGCAAGATTGATCCGCTTATCGGCCGTGATCAGGAGATCAACCGGACGATCCAGATCCTGTGCCGCCGTTCGAAGAACAATCCGCTTTACGTCGGCGATCCCGGTGTTGGCAAAACCGCGATTGCCGAAGGTCTCGCCAAGCGCATCGTCGAAGGCAAGGTTCCAAGCGTCCTCAGCGATGCGACGGTATTCTCGTTGGATATGGGCACATTGCTTGCAGGAACACGCTATCGCGGTGATTTCGAAGAACGTTTGAAGCAGGTCATCAAGGAGCTCGAAGAGTTTCCGGGTGCGATCCTGTTCATCGACGAAATCCACACGATTATCGGTGCCGGCGCCACGTCCGGTGGTGCTATGGACGCTTCCAATCTCTTGAAGCCAGCGCTTTCGACGGGTGCCATTCGTTGCATCGGTTCAACGACTTACAAGGAGTTCCGCCAGTTCTTCGAGAAGGACAGGGCGCTTGTACGGCGTTTCCAGAAGATCGATGTCAATGAGCCGTCGATCCCCGATGCTATCGAGATCATGAAGGGCCTTCGGCCGTATTTCGAAGACTTCCACAAGGTCAAGTACACCGTGGAGGCGATCAAGTCGGCGGTGGAACTTTCAGCGCGCTACATCAATGACCGCAAATTGCCGGACAAGGCGATCGATGTCATCGACGAGACCGGTGCCAGCCAGATGCTGTTGCCGGAAGCGAAACGCAAGAAGTCGATCGGCGTCAAGGAAATCGAAGCAACCATCGCCACGATGGCCCGCATCCCGCCGAAGACTGTTTCGAAAGATGACGAAGCCGTGCTCTCCAATCTAGAGGCGGAACTGAAGCGCGTTGTCTACGGTCAGGATCTTGCCATCGAAGCGCTGTCGTCATCGATCAAGCTGGCACGTGCCGGCCTGCGCGAGCCGGAAAAGCCAATCGGGTCCTACCTGTTCTCCGGTCCGACCGGCGTCGGCAAGACCGAAGTCGCCAAGCAATTGGCTGCCTCGCTCGGTGTGGAACTCCTGCGTTTCGACATGTCGGAATACATGGAGCGTCACACGGTATCGCGCTTGCTCGGTGCACCTCCCGGTTATGTCGGCTTCGATCAGGGTGGCCTTCTGACCGACGGCGTCGATCAGCATCCGCATTGCGTGCTGCTGCTCGATGAAATCGAAAAGGCGCATCCAGACCTGTTCAATATCCTGTTGCAGGTCATGGATCATGGCAAGCTGACGGATCACAACGGCAAACAGATCGATTTCCGCAATGTGATTCTGATCATGACGACCAATGCGGGCGCGTCCGATGCGGCGAGAGCGGCAATCGGCTTCGGTTCGTCGCGTCGTGAAGGCGATGACATGGAAGCGATCAACCGGCTGTTTACACCGGAGTTCCGCAACCGTCTCGATGCGATCATTCCGTTCGGTGCGTTGCCGGTTCCGGTTATCCATCAGGTGGTGCAGAAGTTCGTCATTCAGCTCGAGGCACAACTTGCCGACCGCGGTGTGACATTCGATCTGCAGCCGGAGGCCATCGCATGGCTTGCCGAGAAGGGCTACGATGACCGCATGGGCGCCCGGCCGCTTGGCCGCGTCATTCAGGAGCACATCAAGAAGCCGCTGGCCGATGAGGTGCTGTTTGGCAGGCTGAAGAAGGGCGGTACAGTCCGCGTTTCGGTTGCCGAGAAGCCTGATGGTTCGAAAGGTCTGGTTCTCGACTACATCGCCGACGAAGTGGTGGTGAAGCCGAAGAAGGAAATACCGGTCGAAAAGAAGCCATTGGCGAAGAAGAAGCCGGCACCGAAGAAGCCGCTTGAAAAAGCGGGAGCCGATGTGTCAGCCACCAGGAACGTCGCTTCGCTGCCACCCAAGGCGTCGGTGCCAAAAGTGCCGCGGAAGAAATAATCAAAAAGGCCACCTTCGGGTGGCCTTTTTCTTGATGGCATCCGCTCTTCCGTTTATCGCTGAGGCATGGCTGATTCCGGATTGCCCTCCCACCATGCGGATGAGAACCTGAGGACCCGTTTTTCGTGGTTTCTGTCAGGCGCATCTCTGATCACCAGCATTCCTGCGTTGATCCTGATGACAGCGCATGTAGGCTTTGCTGGCTTTGCCAGTGAAAATGGCGTGCCCCTGCTGCAGGCGACATTCATGGTCGCCATCATCTGGGCTCTTCCGGCCAATATCGTTCTGATCGGTGCAATTGCGGGCGGTTATTCCCTATTTGGCGCGGCAATTGCGGTCGGCCTGTCGTCGATCCGCTTGATGCCAATGGTAGCGGCCTTCGTACCGGAAATGCGCGGGCCCAAGACCCGGAAGATTACCTTGCTGTTCCTGTCGCATTTCATTGCTGTCACCGCTTGGGTAATGGGCATGGACCGGCTCAAGCACGTTCCACGCGATATGCGAACGAGTTATTTCGCCGGTCTTGGCATTACGTTGACGTTGACCAACACCCTCGTGGTGGCCATTGTTTATTTTCTTTCGACCGACTTTCCACCAATGGTTTTCGCTGCGTTGTTCTTTTTGACGCCAATGTATTTTTTGACCTCGCTGTGGGGTTCGGCGCGTGATCGATCGATCCATGTCGCTATGGTCTCCGGCCTGCTGCTGTTCCCGGTCATTCATTCCATCGCGCCGGCCTATGATCTGCTGCTGACCGGCGTTGCCGGAGGGATTGTGACCATGGCTTATGTGCATCTGGCCAAGAGGAGAGCCACCAGATGACCTGGCAGAGCCTAACTGATTGGTGGTGGCCCTATCTGTTCATCCTGCTTGCAGGGTGGTTGCCCACCGATGTCTGGCGGTTCATCGGCGTGTTCATCGGTGGCCGGGTCAGTGAAGAGTCCGAGGCTTTGATCGCAGTGCGGGCCGTCGCCACGGCGCTTGTCGCCGGGGTCATCGCCCAATTGATCCTCTACCCAAGCGGGGCGCTGGCGGAGACCTCCGTGTTTCTTCGGATAGGTGCAGCCGCGGCAGGCTTCGTTGCATATCTCGCGCTCGGCAGACGTGTGATCATCAGCGTGATTGCCGGCGAAGCCGTTCTGCTCTGCGGATTGTTGTTAGCCTAAAGCCTGCCTGATTTTCTCTGCGTTTTCGGCGAGGACGTTCTGATCTTCCATCTCCCCGGTATGCGGCCGCAGCGCGACGCCGTCAAAACGCGGAATGACATGGAAATGCAGGTGGAAAACCGTCTGTCCGGCGGCCGGTTCGTTGAACTGGATGACAGTGACGCCATCGGCATCGAAGGCCGTTTTGACTGCGCGTGCAAGCTTCTGTGTGGTGGTGATGACGGCTGACAGACTGGCTTGGTCAACATCCAGAATATTGCGGAATGGCGCCTTGGTTATCGCCAGGCAATGGCCTTTGCCTTGGGGCATGACGTCCATGAAGGCATAGGTTCCCTCGTCTTCGTAGAGCTTGTGCGATGGGATTTCCCCACGCAGGATCTTCGCGAATATATTGTTTGCATCATAGGGTGCGGTCATGGCGTACCTCGTTACTGGTCAGACTTCTTGAAGGGCGTGTGCTCGTTGAGAACATGGCTCATCAAGGCGACATCCTCGCGTTCACGCTGCAAAAAATCATCGATGGCGCGACGCAATCCTGCGTGGGCAAGATAGTGCACCGAATGCGTTGTCACAGGCAGATATCCGCGTGCAAGCTTGTGCTCACCCTGGGCACCCGCCTCGACCACATGAAGTTTCCGTTCGATGGCGAAGTCGATCGCCTGATGATAACAGACCTCGAAATGCAGAAAACGGTGATCTTCGATGCAGCCCCAATGCCTGCCGAAGAGTCGATCCGATCCGATGAAATTGATCGCTCCAGCAATGTAGCGCCGGTCGCGCCGCGCCATCACCAGCACGATATCGTCGGGCATGCGCTCGCCGATCAGCGCGTAAAACTTGCGATTGAGATAGGGGCGACCCCATTTGCGGCTGCCGGTATCCATATAGAATGCAAAAAAAGTATCCCAGATTTCCTGGGTGAGTTGGCCCCCGGTCAGTCGGTCGATGCTGATATCGTCGGCGAGGGCCTCGCGGCGTTCCTTCTTTAATGCCTTGCGTTTCCGCGAGGCGAGCGTTTCCAGAAAATCGTCATAGGTCGAATAGCCTTCATTGAAGAAATGAAACTGCTGGTCTATCCGATGCAGGAAGTCCGCGTCGGTGAAGGCAGGTAGATCCGTTTCATTGACGAAGGTGGAGTGGGCTGACGAAACGCCGAGTTGAATGGTCAGCTGGCGCAGACCATTCGCGAGAGCAGCGCGAACCGCATCGCCATCCCGATCACGCCGAACCAGCAAACGCGGCCCTGTAGCCGGGGTGAAGGGGATGCTCGCCTGCAATTTCGGATAGTAGCGCCCGCCGGCACGCTCAAACGCATCGGCCCAGCCGTGATCGAAGACATACTCGCCCTGACTGTGGCTCTTCAAATAACAGGGGACGGCACCGATCAGAGTGCCACAGCCATCTTCGAGACGCAAAAACTGCGGCAGCCAGCCCGCTTTGCGTGCGACGCAACCGGAATCTTCGAGCGCAGACAGGAAGGCATGCGACAGGAAAGGATTGTAATCCGGTGCATCGCGCGATGTCCCTGAAAGCTCGGACCACTCGGTTTGCGTAAACGCGCCAACGCCATCGCAGACGCGCAAGGTGAAATCGCCTCGATCAAGATTTGGCATTTTTGAAATAAGTTTCCTGACTCCGGACAGTGTTTAGCGATAGACCTCGCGCCGGTGGCCGATTTCCACAACCAACACTACAAGCCGATGATCCTGCAGGTCACATAGGATGCGATAGTCGCCAATGCGATACCGCCATAAATTTCCAAGTTCGGAACCTTGCAGCGCCTTCCCTGTTTGGCGTGGATCGGCAAGGTTGGCAATTCGGTCATTTAGATATTTGTAGATACGAATACGCGCTTGCATATCCAGTTTTTCTATTGATTTACGGGCCAGGCGATCATATTCAATCGACCAAGCCACGCCAGAATTCCTCACCGCTTATGATTTCAGTTTCACCACGTTTCAGGCGCAATAAGGCCTGCTCAGCTAGGTATAGGTCTTCAAGATCTTCCAAATGTTCTTCGATTGCTTGCCGAATGTAGAAGGTAGTTGTGCGTCCCGTCCTTGCAGATAATGCCTGCAACCGCTCATAGGTCTCGTCAGGAAGCCTTACTGCTGTTTGTTTGCTCATGGCACAGTCCTTGGTTTACACGTATACCATATAGAGGAAACCTGCTCCTGCCTCAAGCAGTACGCGGGTCAAATCCCTCAAAAGTGATTTGATCGACAAGGGCGTCGCTGATGGCCTTTTCGGCGATGCTCCTTACCGTCCAGGAGATGACGGGCATGTCCATCGTCCCCCGGACGAATTCGACAAAACGGTTTTCCAGATGGTGGACATTGTAGGAGACGAAATCGATATCGTACGCCAGCATGGAAAAGTGCGCTTCGATATCTTCATCGCGAACGCCCTCGGCGGTCAGTCCGGCGGGAATGCCCGGCGCATCTTTGCCGAAACGACGGATCAGGTGGTGATCGAAGGACATGATCGCTGCCTGGCCGTCATATTCGGCTAGATCGTTGGCAACCGCCTTTACCAAGCCCTCGTCGCGCCCGGGAATTCCCTTGAGTTCGATGACGATGGGCACGCGGCCGTCAACCAACTTCAGGGCCTGAGCCAGCGTCGGTACATGATCCTGTGTGCCGCCGACACGAAGTTTGCCGGCTTGTTCGGCTGTCAGCTCGTCAATATTGCCTTTGCTCCCCGTCACACGGTCCAGCGTGCCGTCGTGGAAGACAATGGCTTTGCCATCGGCAGAGAGATGGACATCGCATTCGATGGCAAAGCCGGCGCCCGCGGCGGCGTCAAACGCCGAGAGAGTATTCTCCCAGCGCTTTTTGTTCAGATCGTGCAGACCGCGATGTGCGATCGGCACGGTTTTCAACCAGTCAAAAGAAGGCATGTTCAACGAACCTCGATAATGGCTTCAATTTCAACAGGTGCGTTCAGGGGCAGGGCGGCCGTGCCCACAGCCGAGCGTGCGTGACGGCCTGCATCACCCAACACGGCGACGAGCAGATCCGAAGCGCCGTTGGCGACGAGGTGCTGTTCGACGAAATCCGGTGTCGATGCGACGAAAACCGTAATTTTCACGATCCGCATGAGCCGTTCGAGATCGCCCAGCGCTGCTTTCGCCTGCGCCAGAATATTGATCGCGCAGGCTTTGGCCGCTTCCTGACCCTGTGCGACGTTCAGCTCGGCGCCCAAAAGTCCGGTGTGAATGAGCTTTCCGCCTGCCAGCGGCAATTGCCCTGACGTCAGAAGAAGTGAGCCGGTCTGGGCGAATGGAACGTAATTGGCTGCCGGTGCCGCTGCGACAGGCAGCGTGATGCCAAGCTCCTGTAGGCGTTTTTCGATGGTGCTAATCATGGGATAATTTCCTTATGTTTTCGGAATCGCGAGGGATTGTGCAAGAAGTTGCGATTTTTGCCTCGCTTCCGCCAAGAGTTATTTTAATATGCACGTTCAAATATTGGAGAATCTTGTCGATGCGCGTTCTACCTGTTGTTGTTTTCAGTCTCGGTGCCTTGGGCCTGACCGGCTCATCCATGGCTTTTGCGGCTGGAACCGCGACTCTTGTTCCGCATCGCGCCATTTACGATCTCAAACTGGATAGTGCGCAGGACAGTAGCGGCATTACGGGTTTGACGGGCCGCATGGTCTATGAATTCAACGGCTCGGACTGCGAGGGGTATACGACGAACTTCCGCTTTGTCACGCGCGTCGACATGGAAGAACAACCTCAACGGGTGACTGACCAGCAGACGACGACATTCGAGTCCGGCAACGGTGACAAATTCCGCTTCGTGAATAAGACATTCGTCGACCAGAGCCTGACCAAGGAGGTGCGGGGCGACGCTGCACTGCTCAAGGACAAGACGGAAATTTCGCTGACAAAGCCGGAGGCAAGCAAAGAAGATCTCGAGCTGTCGCAGTTTCCAACACGCCACATGCAGGATTTGATCTCCAAGGCGTTGGCCGGAGAAGTTTTCTACCAGACAAAGCTGTTCGACGGATCGGAAGATGCCGACAAGGTCATAGCGACGACGGTCGTTATTGGCAAATCTGCGGTTTCCGATGACGACGAGACAAAGAATATGGGCCCACTGGCAAAAGAAACGACTTGGCCGGTTTCAATCGCTTATTTCGACGACAATGAGAAGACGGAGGGGCTGCCGAGCTACCGCATCAATTTCAAGATGTATCGCAATGGCGTGACGCGCGATCTCAAGATGGACTATGGCGACTTCTCGATGACAGGGAAGCTCGTCAATCTGCAGCTGTTCGACGCCCCGAAATGCACGAAGTAGACCTGTTGATGCCTTTTATCGGCCTCGCACTTGCGTTTGTGACAATTATCCATTAACAGCCGCTTCATTCCACACACGGGATTTGGGTTGATATCGGGAGAAATCCGATATGGCCTCCGGTGGCGGGTTTCCCGCCTCTTCCCGTGGAGGTTCAACCGGAAAAGGAAATACAAGAGATGGCATTGCCTGATTTCAGCATGCGTCAGCTCCTAGAAGCTGGCGTTCACTTCGGCCACCAGACACATCGCTGGAACCCGAAAATGGCACCATACATTTATGGTTCCCGCAACAACATTCACATTCTCGACCTGGCCCAGACCTATCCGCTGCTCAATACAGCGCTGAAGAAGGTTTCGGACACCGTAGCCCGTGGTGGCCGCGTTCTGTTCGTTGGCACCAAGCGTCAGGCTTCGGACATCATTGCCGATGCAGCAACCCGTTCGGCCCAGTACTACGTCAATGCGCGCTGGCTCGGCGGCATGATGACCAACTGGAAGACGATTTCGAATTCCATTCAGCGTCTGCGCAAGCTCGACGAGCTTCTTTCCGGCGATGCACAGGGCTTCACCAAGAAGGAGCGCCTGAACCTCGACCGTGAACGCGAGAAGCTAAACCGCGCACTTGGCGGTATCAAGAACATGGGTTCCGTTCCGGATCTTATTTTCATCATCGATACCAACAAGGAAGCCATCGCCATCCAGGAAGCCAAGCGTCTTGGTATCCCGGTTGTCGCCGTGATCGATAGCAATTGCGATCCGGATCAGATCGATTTCCCGATCCCCGGCAACGATGACGCATCGCGCGCGATTTCGCTTTATTGCGATCTGGTCGCCAAGGCTGCTCTCGATGGCATTCTGCGTCAGCAGGGTTCGCTGGGCATGGATATCGGTGCACAGGAAGAAGCTCCTGTCGAGCCTGCGCTCGAAGCTCCGGCTGAAGCTTCAGCGGAAGCTCCTGCTCAGGAAGGTGAAGCCTCCGCTTGAGGTTTCATACACCCGTCGTATCGGGTGATTAACAATGATTCGATTGGCGCATAGCGCGCCGCAAAGTTGGCATGCTGGTTTCTCCAGTATGCCTTCGCTTTGAGAAGAGGCGACTAGAATGAGCATTACTGCTGCACAAGTAAAAGAACTTCGCGAGATCAGCGGCGCCGGCATGATGGACTGCAAAACGGCCCTGACTGAAACCAATGGCGACATGGAAGCCGCTGTCGATTGGCTGCGTGCCAAGGGTATTTCGAAGGCAGACAAGAAGGCTGGACGTACGGCTGCCGAAGGTCTCGTCGGCGTCGCATCGAACGGCAAGAAGGCCGTCGTTGTCGAGGTCAACTCCGAGACCGATTTCGTAGCCCGTAACGACGCGTTCCAGGACATTGTCCGCAACGTTGCCAATGTGGCATTGACGACGGACGGTTCGACCGCTGCCGTTGCCGCTGCGACCTATCCGTCATCGGGCAAGTCGGTTGTCGACACAATCAAGGATGCCGTTGGCACAATCGGTGAGAACCTGTCGTTCCGCCGCTCGGCAGCCCTGACGGTCAACGAAGGCGTTGTCGCAACCTATATTCACAATGCTGTTTCCGACGGTCTCGGCAAGCTCGGCGTTCTGGTAGCGATCGAAACCGCCGGCAACGCAGATGTCGCACAGGCTTTCGGCCGTCAGGTCGCAATGCATGTCGCGGCCACCAACCCGCTTGCCCTGACTGCCGCCGAGGTCGATCCAGCTGCTGTCGAGCGCGAGAAGGCGGTCTTCACAGAGTCGGCCCGCCAATCCGGCAAGCCCGAAAACATCATCGAGAAGATGGTCGAAGGCCGTCTGCGCAAATTCTACGAGGAAGTTGTGCTTCTCTCGCAGGCTTTCGTCATCAATCCCGATCTGACCGTCGAGGCTGCTCTTAAAGAAGCCGAAAAGACGATCGGTGCACCGGCCAAGATCACGGCATTCGTCCGTTTTGCCCTTGGCGAAGGCATCGAGAAGGAAGAGACCGATTTTGCAGCGGAAGTTGCTGCAGCTGTGAAGAAGTAATCTTAGACAACTGAAATCAAAGGGCATCGCGTGACAACGCGATGCCCTTCGTGTATCCGGAATTCGAAACGACGTTGAGGAAGGTTCCATGGCTGGTACGGCAGTTTATAAACGCGTTGTGCTCAAAGCCTCAGGGGAAGCTCTCATGGGCGATCAGGGCTTCGGCATTGATGTTGCTGTCGCCGATCGAATTGCCAGCGATATCGCGGAAGCTCGTGCGCTAGGCGTCCAGGTTGGCGTCGTCATCGGCGGCGGCAATATCTTTCGCGGCGTAGCAGTTGCCTCCAAAGGCGGAGACCGCGTGACCGGCGACCACATGGGCATGCTCGCAACGGTGATCAACTCCCTGGCGCTGCGCACTTCATTGGTGAAGATCGGCATCGATACGGTTGTCCTTTCAGCGGTCACCATGCCTGAATTCTGCGAGACATTTTCGCAGCGGCTGGCGACCGAATATATGGACATGGGCAAGGTTGTGATCTTTGCCGGAGGCACTGGCAATCCCTTCTTTACGACAGACTCCGCAGCTGCCCTGCGTGCAGCGGAGATTGGGGCCGATGCCCTGTTCAAGGGCACCCAAGTCGACGGAATTTATTCGGCCGATCCTAAAAAAGACCCAAATGCTGTGCGGTTTGATCATCTGACCCACAAGGACGTGCTGGATCGCGGGCTCGCGGTGATGGATACAACGGCTGTTGCTCTTGCACGTGAAAATAATATCCCAATAATCGTCTATTCGATCCACGAAAAGGGTGGTTTTGCAGAAGTGCTACAGGGTAGAGGACGCGCAACGGTCGTATCGGACCATTGATTGTTCTGCCGGGCAGTTCCGCCAAGAATAAGGAGCATTGAGCATGAGTGATGCACTCGATCTTAACGACCTGAAGCGCCGCATGGACGGTGCCATACAGGCACTGAAACACGATCTCGGCGGGTTGCGCACCGGTCGCGCTTCGGCAAGCCTGCTGGAGCCCATCACAGTCGAGGCCTATGGTTCGCAGATGCCTCTCAATCAGGTTGCCAATATCACCGTGCCAGAGTCGCGAATGCTTGCAGTGTCCGTCTGGGACAAGTCGATGGTTGGCAAGGTTGAGCGCGCGATCCGCGAATCCGGTCTTGGTCTCAACCCGATTACCGACGGCAACAATTTGCGTATTCCGTTGCCTGAACTCAATGAGCAGCGCCGTAAGGAACTGGTCAAGATCGCCCACCAATATGTCGAGCATGCCAAGGTCGCAGCGCGTCACGTTCGCCGCGACGGCATGGACGAATTGAAGAGGTTGGAAAAGGACGGCGATATCAGTCAGGACGACAATCGTGTCCTGTCCGAAAAAGTCCAGAAACTGACAGATGACACCATTACAGAAATGGATAAAGTCGTTGCTGTCAAAGAAGCGGAAATCATGCAGGTTTGAGAAACTTTTGATCACCACTTGATGGATATGTGTTGCGTTTCCAGTGCTCCGGTTCTCGAATACCAACCCACACGCCTCATGAGGGTAAAATTCTCAAAAGTGTCCGAACCGACAATAGCGTAATCAGTCCACTGGAGGTCGAAGCCAATGTCCAATCCGCGCCACATTGCCATCATCATGGATGGAAATGGCCGTTGGGCAAAGGCGAGGGGACTGCCACGGACGGCCGGCCACAAGGCTGGCGTCGATGCGCTGCGTGAGGTTATCCGCGCTGCGGGCAAGATGGATATACCCTTCCTGACGCTGTTTGCGTTCTCGTCCGAAAACTGGTCGCGGCCGCGCTCGGAAGTTACCGATCTCATGGGTCTCCTGAAACTCTTCATCAGGCGCGACCTCGCTGATCTGCACAGAGAGAATGTGCGGGTGCGGATCATTGGAGAACGGCAGGATCTGGCCAAGGATATTCGCGGCCTCCTCGATGAAGCGGAAACGCTGACGGTCAGAAATACCGGACTCACGCTGGTTATTGCCTTCAATTACGGTTCCCGCAATGAGATAACCCGCGCTGTTCAGCGGCTCGTTGCGGACGTTGCATCGGGTGTTATCACCCACGAAGACATTACGCCCGAAGCCATATCGGTGCGGCTGGATACAGCCGATATCCCGGACCCCGATCTGATTATCCGGACCAGCGGCGAAATGCGCCTGTCGAATTTCCTTCTCTGGCAGGCAGCCTATTCCGAATTCATGTTCTTGCCCTGCTATTGGCCCGACTTCCGGCCTTCCCATCTGGCCGAGGCCATAGAAACGTTCCATATGCGCGAACGGCGCTTCGGCGGTGTGGCGGCGCAGGAAATCGCCCTGTGACCTTTAAGGCCAATCCCCTGCGGCAGACCGGTGCGATATGATCGGAATTGGCTTTAGTGGTCTTTCCAATCTGCAAAAACGCATTCTGAGCGCGATTGTCCTTGTTATCATTGCGGTTGTTCTTACCTCGCTCGGCGGATTTGCCTTCGGTATTCTGGCCTGTGCCATAGGTTTGAGCGTGTTTTACGAATGGCAAGTCATCACATTCGGGCGGTCAACATCCGTCACCCGCGGTCTGGCCTGGGTGTGCCTTATCTGTGTGATGGTGGTCCTTCTCTTCACCCAAGATGTCTTGACGATGATTAGCGTGCTGTTCGCAGGCGCAGCGCTTGTTGCAGCAATAGGCGGGCGTGCCAATGGCTATTGGCCGGCATTCGGCCTCATCTACGCCGGTTTTCCAGCCATTGCGCTGACATTGTTGCGCGGTGACACAGGCGATGGGTTTGCGGCAATCCTGTTCCTGTTTGCCGTCGTCTGGGCGACCGATATCTTTGCCTTTTTCAACGGACGGGCGCTTGGCGGGCCAAAACTAGCGCCGCGCTTCTCGCCCAACAAGACCTGGTCAGGTGCAATTGGCGGCGCAGCAGCAGGGGTAGCGGCCGGCGTCGGTTTTGCTGCCTTTATCACGCCGGCGGGCAGCGTTTCCGTTCCGCTGATCGCGCTTTTATTGTCGATCATCGCCCAGATCGGCGATCTTGGCGAATCATGGGTGAAACGTCGATTTGGCATCAAGGACTCCGGCCAACTCATCCCCGGTCACGGTGGTGTGATGGACCGGGTCGACGGGCTTGTAGCTGCTGCAGCATTGCTATACGTCATCGGGGCAATTCTGGTGACACCGGAAACGCCGTACGACATTCTTTTCTAGACGAGCGAACCCACAGGGCCATCTGATTGGCCCGGAGGATATATTGATAGAAACACTGCATACTCTCTTCGGTACCCAGAGCGTTTTGATCGGGACGATTCTGCCATTCCTGATTGTTCTGACCGTCGTGGTTTTCGTCCACGAAATGGGTCACTACCTTGTCGGTCGGTGGTGCGGAATTGGTGTCCAGGCATTCTCCGTCGGCTTCGGGCCAGAGTTGATCGGATTCACCGATCGCAAGGGCACGCGCTGGAAGCTTTCGGCAATTCCGCTCGGCGGATACGTCAAATTTGCCGGCGACGAGGGGGTATCCAGCTCCGTAGGAAAGCCGGCTGCAGCGATGACACCGGAAGAGCGGGCTGTTGCCTTCCATACCCAACCGGTCTGGAAGCGTGCCGCCACCGTCTTTGCCGGTCCGGCGTTCAACATATTGCTCACGGTTGCCATTTTTTCGGTCTTCTTTTCTCTTTATGGCAAGATGGTCGCGGACCCTATGGTCGCGGAAGTTCGTCCCGGTGGTCCTGCAGCAATTGCCGGATTCCAGCCCGGCGACCGTTTCATCAGCGTAGACGGCGACAAAGTCGAGACCTTTTCGGACGTTCAGCGTCATGTGTCTTCGCGAGCCGGCGACGCCCTGAATTTCGTGGTGGAGCGCAAGGGCCAGGAAGTTCAACTGACCGCGACACCCGAGCTGCTGGAGCAAAAGGACCCGCTAGGGAACACCGTCAAGATTGCAGTGATCGGCGTGGTCAACAATCAGGAGTTGGGTAATTTCCGGCGGATCGAATACGGCCCTGTCGAATCAGTTGTTCAGGCTGTGCGTGAAAGCGGGTTTATCATCGCTCGCACCGGTCAGTTTTTCAGCCGGTTTTTCGCAGGTCGTGAAGACAAGTGCCAATTGGGAGGGCCTGTCAAGATCGCCACAATGGCAGGGCAAGCGGCGAGCCAGGGTATTGATTGGCTTATCCAGCTAACGGCGATGCTTTCCATCGGTATCGGCCTGCTCAATTTGTTTCCCTTGCCGCCTCTTGATGGCGGGCATCTGGTCTTCTACGCAGCTGAAGCCGTCATTGGCAGGCCTGTCAGGCCGGCGGTTCAAGAGATTTTCTTTCGCGCCGGATTCTTTTTAGTCTTAGGATTCATGGGGTTTGTTGTGTTTAACGATCTTTTTGCTTGCCGGTAGCAAACGTTAAACATTGATGAAAATTTGAGGCGCTGGCTGGTCAATCGATATGATCTGTTTACTATAAGCTTCGATTGGCGTGGCATGGATGCCACGCTTTCTTGTGAAGTAAACAGATTTTAACCGTAAGCCTTGCGTGTATGTAAAAACCGGCTATGACGGTGTGCGAGTAAGTGCTTATTCCGGGGTCTCGCCCGGGGACAACGAGAAACGAAGGTTCATAAGGCCTATGGCGGCAAGTTCAAAATTTGTTGGTGCAGCGTCAGCGCTCGCCATATCAGCGGCTCTTGTGAGTTCGGGTGCAATCGTAACCACGGTGGCAGGCGTAACAGTAGCACAGGCAGCAACAGTAAGCCGCATTGAAGTGCGTGGTAACACACGTGTGGATGCCCAGACGGTTCGCGACAATCTGGGGATTACGCCCGGCAAGCCCTTTTCCAATGCAGACATCGATGCGGCGACCAAGCGTCTGTTCGGCACCGGCCTGTTCAGCGATGTGCGCATCAGCCAGTCAGGTGGAACACTGATCGTTCAGGTCAATGAGCATCAGGTCGTCAACCAGGTCATTTTCCAAGGCAACAAGAAGATCAAGGATCCTGCGCTGCAAAATGCCGTGCAGTTGAAGCCGCGCGCCGCTTTCGACCAGGCGACGCTTGATGCCGATGTTGAGGCTGTGCGTGCTGCTTACCGCAATGTTGGCCGCAGCGATGCCACGGTCTCCGGCCGGACGATGGATCTGGGCGAAGGACGCGTCAACGTCGTGTTCGAGATCAATGAAGGCGATCGCACCAAGATTGCCAAGATCAATTTCGTCGGCAATCAGGCCTTTGGCAATCGCCGCCTGAGCGACGTTATCTCGACCAAAAAGTCCACTCCGCTTTCCTGGCTGACACGGAACGACGTTTACAGCGAAGATCGCCTTCGCGCAGACGAGGAAGCGCTTCGCCGGTTCTATTACAATCGCGGTTACGCGGATTTCCGTGTGATCTCTTCCACGGCTGACCTCGATCCAGCGACCAACGACTACACGATCACCATCACAGTCGAAGAAGGTGAGAAGTACAAGTTCGGCGGCGTTCAGATCGAAAGCTCGGTCGAGGGTGTTGATACCTCGCAGTTGAACGGCCTTGTCAAGACGCGGGAAGGCGATACCTACAACGCCAAGGAAGTCGAAGACTCGATCATCAAGGTTTCCGAGAAGGTTGCCGGTCAGGGCTACGCGTTTGCCAAGGTTGAGCCGCGCGGTGACCGCAATTTCGAGAATCATACGATTTCCGTGACCTATGCCATCGATCAGGGCCCACGCGCCTATGTCGAGCGCATTGAAATCCGCGGCAATGAGAAGACCCGCGATTTCGTCATCCGCCGTGAATTCGATGTCAGTGAAGGCGATGCCTTCAATCAGGTTTTGATCCAGCGTGCCAAGCGCCGCCTCGAAGCCCTGCAGTTCTTCCAGACAGTCAACATCTCGACGGCACCCGGTTCGCAGCCCGATCAGGTTGTGCTTGTCGTTGACGTCATCGAGAAATCGACCGGTGAATTCTCCATCGGTGGCGGTTATACGACCGGTGGTGAAAACCCCGGACCGACGGTTGAAGCCTCGATAACCGAGCGCAACTTCCTCGGTCGTGGCCAGTACGTCCGTATTGCCGCTGGTGGCGGTCTTGATAACAACCGTTCCTATTCGCTGTCGTTCACCGAGCCATACTTCCTCGGTCAGCGCATTGCAGCCGGCTTTGATATCTTCAAGCGTCAGTCAGGCGTGAACAACAAGTACGAGACGGATTTGACCGGCGGTACCATTCGCTTCGGTCTGCCGATCACCGATGATCTGACAGCTGGCGTTGCTTACAACCTCACGCAAGAAGAGTATGACATCGACAATGACGCGATGATCCCGGGCACGAATATTCCGGATCCAACCGAAATTTCTCAGGCTTTCATCGATGCTGCAGAGGAAAGCCCGTGGATCAAGTCTTCGGTTAGCTGGTCGCTGACATATAATACGATCGACGATACAAAGAACCCGCATGACGGTATCTACGCGAAGTTCAATCAGGAATATGCGGGTATCGGCGGCGACGCCAACTTCCTGAAGACAACGTTCAAAGGTCAGTATTACAAGACACTGTCCGATGAGCTGGACGTTGTCGGCTTGGTCGGTGTTGGCGCGGGTTATATCGCCGGCTTTGGCGACGAAGACCTGCGGGTGTTCGACCTGTTCAAGAACAACAGCGAAATGATCCGCGGTTTCAAATATGCCGGTATCGGTCCACGAGATTTGTCGGTGGATGATAACGACGGCAGCTTCCTCGGCGGTACGACCTACTTCAGCGGATCGCTGGAAACGCAGTTCCCGATGCCTGTTATTCCAGAAAGCATAGGCATCCGTGGTGCTTTGTTCGCTGATGCGGCCACCCTGTATGGAAACGACCTTTCAGAAGCTGCAGGCACAACCGAAATGGAATGGCGTGCATCGGTCGGTGCCAGTATCATGTGGGCGTCTCCATTCGGTCCGCTGCGCTTTGATTATGCTGTGCCGGTCAAAAAGGTTGAAGGCGATCAGGTTCAGAATTTCAACTTCGGCATGTCGAGCAAGTTCTGATAGATTGCTGACCTCCCGGGGGGAGCAAGTTTCCCCGGGGGAGAAAGTAGCCGATGGCCGATCCTATCTTTTATGAGCCACTGTTGGACGTAACAATTGGTCAGATCGCAGGTCTGACCAATGGCGTTCTCGTGGACAGTTCATTGGCAAATCGGCCGGTCAAGCGGTTGGCTTCGCTCTCGGATTCAGGTCCCGATGCGGTCGTATTTATCGAAAACAAGAAACACGCCCTGGATCTCGGTAACCTCAAGGCTGCCGGCGTACTGTGTACCGACGAAATAAAGGCAAGCGTTCCCAAGAACGTCGCCATCATCGTAACCCGTCATCCGCAGCAGGATTTTGCTGCCATTGGCCGCGCGCTCTATCCCAATGCCGTCAATGCGCATTTGTGGAGCGGGCAAACCGGTATATCGACCCACGCGATTGTCCATCCGTCTGCAGAGATCGAAACTGACGTTACGATTGAGCCGGGCGCCATCATCGGCAGCAACGTTTCCATCGGTTCCGGCACCGTGATTGCTGCCAATGTCGTCATCGGCAATGGGTGCAAGATTGGTCGCGATTGCTATATCGCTCCGAGTTGCTCGGTTCAGTACGCATTTTTGGGTAATCGCGTCTTGCTGCATCCGGGTGTAAGAATTGGCCAGGATGGTTTTGGGTATGTGCCTGGCAGAGCGGGGCTCGACAAGATGCCGCAACTCGGTCGCGTTATTATTCAGGACAATGTCGAGATCGGTGCCAATACAACGGTCGATCGTGGTGCTCTGGCTGACACGACTATCGGTGAAGGCACGAAAATCGATAATCTCGTGCAAATCGCCCATAATGTGCGTATAGGGCGGCATTGCGTTATTGCTGCGCAATGTGGCATTTCGGGCAGTGTGGTCCTTGGTGACATGACGATGCTCGGTGGAAGCGTCGGGATCAAGGATCATGTCAACATCGGTTCACGCGTCGAGATCGCCGCGGCGAGCGGCGTGATGAACGATATACCGGACGGTGAGAGGTGGGCTGGCGCGCCTGCTCAGCCGTTCAAGCAGTGGTTCCGCGAAATCGCGAGCGTGCGTGCGATGACGCGAACCAAGAAGGAGAGCGGTTCAGATGAGTGATAATGTGAAAGCGGAGAGCCTCGGAGTTGCGGACATCCAGAAACTTCTGGCGAATCTGCCACATCGTTATCCATTTCTGCTGATCGATCGCATCGTCGATATCGACCGTGACGTGTCGGCCACCGGCATCAAGAATGTCAGCATCAACGAGCCGCATTTTGCCGGTCATTTTCCCGAACTACCGATCATGCCGGGTGTTTTGATCATCGAGGCCATGGCTCAGACTGCCGGCGCGATCGTGCTCTTTCACAATGGCAGCGGCAAGCCGGGCAAGGTCTTCTTCATGACCATCGATAACGCCAAATTCCGCAAGCCAGTCGTTCCTGGCGACCAACTGAAGCTGCGGGTGACGAAGCTGAAGCAGCGCGGCAGCATCCACAAGTATGCCTGCATAGCCGAAGTCGACGGCGTGAAGGTTGCCGAAGCGGAAGTTGCTGCCATGGTCGGCTTTCCCGATGAAGACGAGTCTGGAGTCTGAACCTTTTTATGTCTCGCATTCATCAGTCGTCTATTATCGAGCAGGGCGCAAAAATCGGAGACAGGGTATCTGTCGGACCATTTTGCCACATCGGATCTGAAGCCGTCATTGGCGATGACGTCGAACTTATCAGCCACGTCGTCATCATGGGGCCGACAACGCTTGGGAGTGGTTCCAAGGTCTATCCCAATGCTGTTCTTGGGGGTGACCCGCAAAATACCAAGCACAAGGGCGGCTATACGACACTCATCATCGGCAAGAACTGCGTGATCCGAGAAGGCGTGACCATGCATCGCGGTACGGATGGCAGCCGTGGCATTACCACGATCGGCGACAATTGCATGTTCCTGGCTTATTCGCATGTCGCGCATGACTGCGTGATTGGCGACAATGTCACCTTCTCCAACAATGTGATGATCGGCGGGCACGTCACCATCGGCAACAATGTCATTATCGGCGGAGGTGCGGGTATTCATCAGTTCGTACGTGTCGGGCATCATGCCTTCATTGGCGGTCTTGCTGCCTTGGCAAGCGATCTCGTTCCCTATGGTATGGCTATCGGCAACCACGCCTATCTCGGCGGGTTGAATATCATCGGGATGAAGCGATCGGGGATGGCGCGTCCGGAAATCCACAATCTGCGGCATGCCGTCCGCATGTTGTTCGACCGCACGAAATCGATCAAGAGCCGCGCCGATGATGTGCGCGTGGCATTCCCGGATTCGCCCGCCGTAGCCGATCTGGTCGATTTCATTACCACTGATACCAAGCGCGCCTATTGCACGCCGCCACTCGATTCCGCAATCGAGATCAGTGACAGTGACGACAACAGCTAAAACACCGCCATCGACAGCTTTGCAGCCGCCCATAGCGGGACGGACCGCCATTGTCGCCGGCAATGGCCAGCTTCCAGTCGCCGTCGCCGAAAGTTTGCGTAAGCTTGGCGGCAATCCCCTGATTGTTGCGATCAAAGGCGAGGCGGAACCTGAGCTCTACGAGGGTGAGCACGCCGAGATTTCGATTGTCGAACTCGGCGGCCTTGTGAAGATCCTGAGGGCCGAGGGCATTTCGAATGTCGTCCTCGCGGGCGGCATTCGTCACAGGCCAGAGTTCCGTGCTGCACTTCGACCGGGAAACGGCAATCTGGTTGCGCTTTATCGTTTCCTGCGGGCGTTCCGGCTGGGCGATGACGGCCTGTTGCGCGCCGTCATCGCGACAATCGAATCCTATGGTTTTCGCGTTCTCGGCGCCCACGAGATCGTTCCAGACATCCTTGCGCCAGTTCCAGGCACGCTGACGCGCAAGCGCGCTGACCAAGAAAGCGTCGCCAATATGAATGCGGCGCGGCAGGCTGCAATCATGATCGGCTCGCTCGACATCGGCCAAGCAGCAATCGCCATCGGACGTCGTGTTGTGGCGCTGGAAGGTGTCGAAGGCACGGATGCCATGCTGCAACGCGTGGCGGATCTGCGGCATGCCAAGCGTATCAACCGCAAGGGCGGCGTTCTGGTCAAATGCGCCAAGCCGCAACAGGAAGTGCGTGCTGACCTGCCGGCCATCGGGGTCAGCACCGTCGAGAATGCCGTCAAGGCGGGGCTAAAGGGTATTGCCATCGAGGCGCGTCGCACACTGATTCTCGGCTACGGCGAAACTATCGCCGCGGCCGACAAAGCCGGACTATTCATCGAGACCTTCGAACAGGAACCCTCCTGATGACCGCCGCGCCGAAACCCCTGCGCCTTGCCATTGTCACGGGGGAAGAGTCCGGGGATTTGCTGGGCGCCGATCTAGTGGAATCGCTGCGCCGGCAATATGCAGGCGAGGTGACGCTCACAGGTGTCGGCGGCGAGCATCTTGCCGCACTCGGACTCGACAGTTTGTTCGACCAGCATGAAATCGCACTCGTCGGCCTGAGTGCCATTATTCAAAAACTGCCGCAACTCCTGCACCGGATCTCCCAGCTTTCGAAGGCAATCGTCGCAGCGAAGCCAGATTGTCTCGTGATCATCGACAGTCCCGATTTTACCCATCGCGTCGCGCGCAAGGTGAGGGCGGCTGATCCTTCGATCCCGATCATCAACTACATCAGCCCTTCGGTGTGGGCCTGGAGGCCGGAACGCGCCAAGGCAATGCGCGCCTATATCGATCATGTGCTGGCGATCCTGCCGTTTGAGGTGCAAGCCCTGAAGGATCTGGATGGCCCGCCTGCGACCTATGTCGGGCACAGGCTGGTATCGCATGCGCCGTTGCTGGAAGCCGCAAAACAAAACCGCGCGCGCGACGCTAGCCTGGGGGACCGGGCTGAGAAGAACCTTGTTGTGCTGCCGGGTTCGCGCCGCTCCGAAATCATCAGTCTCGCCGAACCATTTGGCGAGACCATCGATCTTTTGGCAAACCGCGGCAATCGCATCAACGTCGTTCTGCCGACGCTGCCGAAGGTCGAGCCACTTGTCCGGCAATTGACTGCAAGCTGGACAGTGAAGCCTCGCATCGTTGTGGGTGAAGCGGAGAGATTGAAAGCCTTCGCTGAGGCCGACGCTGCGCTTGCGGCATCCGGAACGGTTTCGCTGGAACTGGCGCTGGCGCGTATTCCCACAGTCCTTTCGTATAAGCCGGACTGGCTGGCGCGGACATTTATTGCGCCAAGGATCAAGGTATGGAGTGCGGCGCTTCCAAATATCATCGCAGATGAGCCGGTTGTTCCGGAATATTTCAATATTTTTGTCCGACCCGGCCCTATTGCCCGTCAAATCGAGCAATTGTTGGTCCCGGGCCACCGGCGCAGCGCGCAGCTTGAAAGTTTCGACAAGGTTGCGAAGCTAATGCAGACTGAGCGTCCCGCCGGGGAGATTGCCGCAGAAAAAGTGCTGGAATTTGCTTCACACAAATGACCAATAAAAAAGGCGCCGGATGGGCGCCTTTCTTGACCATATGATGGTGACTATTTGCGATCTTCGACACTCACATAATCGCGCGGCGTCGCACCTGTGTAAAGCTGGCGCGGGCGGCCAATCTTCTGGTGCGGATCTTCAATCATCTCTTTCCACTGGGCAATCCAGCCGACGGTGCGCGCAACAGCGAACAGCACGGTAAACATGGTGGTGGGGAAGCCAAGCGCCTTCAATGTGATACCGGAATAAAAGTCGACGTTTGGATAAAGCTTCTTTTCGATGAAGTATTCATCGGTTAGCGCAATACGCTCAAGTTCCATGGCAACGTCGAGCAGCGGGTCGTCCTTGATGCCGAGTTCGGCGAGCACTTCGCGCGTCGTCTGCTGCATGATCTTCGCGCGCGGATCGTAATTCTTGTAGACGCGATGACCAAAGCCCATCAGGCGGAACGGATCGTTCTTGTCCTTGGCGCGATTGATGAACTCGGGAATGCGATCCATGGTGCCGATTTCCCCAAGCATCTGCAGCGCTGCTTCATTGGCGCCGCCATGAGCCGGACCCCAGAGGCAGGCAATGCCCGCAGCGATGCAAGCGAAGGGATTAGCGCCCGACGAACCGGCCAGGCGAACGGTGGACGTCGATGCGTTCTGCTCGTGATCGGCGTGCAGGATGAAAATACGATCCATTGCACGTGCAAGAACCGGATTTGGCACATAGTCCTCACAGGGAACAGCGAAGCACATGTGAAGGAAGTTCGTCGCGAAATCGAGATTGTTCTTCGGGTAAACGAAAGGCTGGCCGATATGATATTTATAAGCCATCGCGGCGAGGGTCGGGATTTTCGCGATCATACGGATCGAAGCGACCATGCGCTGATGCGGATCGGAAATGTCTGTCGAGTCGTGATAAAACGCGGACAGAGCGCCGACGCAACCGACCATGACGGCCATTGGATGCGCATCGCGGCGGAAACCACTGAAAAAGCGCGACATCTGCTCGTGCACCATAGTGTGCCGGGTGACGCGGAAGTCAAAGTCCGCCTTCTG
The DNA here is from genome assembly GCF_028331445.1 of Candidatus Phyllobacterium onerii. Lineage (GTDB taxonomy): Bacteria > Pseudomonadota > Alphaproteobacteria > Rhizobiales > Rhizobiaceae > Phyllobacterium > Phyllobacterium onerii. The sequence goes on from NZ_JAQMHX010000005.1 coordinate 371,691, forward strand.
GCTCTTTGTCGGCAATTCGCCGTAGAGCAATAGATAGCAGGCTTCAAGAAAATCGCCGTGTTCGGCCAGCTGTTCGATCGGGTAACCCCGATGCAGCAGGATACCTTCATCGCCATCGATATAGGTGATCTGCGACTCGCAAGCAGCGGTGGATGTGAACCCCGGATCATACGTGAAGGCGCCGGTGTTCTTGTATAATGTCCCAATGTCCACGACATCCGGTCCAATGGTCCCCTTTTTGATTGGCAAGGAGAATTCGTGACCATTCAGGTCGATGTTGACGCTGTTTTCAGACATTGCCGTTCCTTTCTTGCTTCGACTTGCGCTGATCCAGCGCAAAAGCATCTACCTCGAATGAGGCCATAATCTTATCTTGTCAGGCACGACACCGTACTCGAAAGGTACGATGTTGCAATGCAAAAATGCTCTCAAATTTGCGTGCTATTGCCCTTTTGCCTGATCCTCTATGCGCCCAAGGGATTCTTCCCTTCCCAAGACTGCCAATACATCGAAAACACCCGGAGACGTTGCTCTTCCAGTCAAAGCTGCGCGCAAGGGTTGCGCGATTTTACCGAGTTTCAGCCCCGTTTTTTCCGCGTAAGCCCGCACTGCAGCATCGAGCGGCTCAGCGCTCCATTCATCAACCGCAGTAAGGTCCGGAAGTACGCCGGAAAGAATGCTCCGGCCCTCCTCGTTAAGCAAGGCGTACGCTTTTTCATCAAGTGCAAGCGGCCGCTTCGCGAAAAGATACTTTGCGCTATCTGCGAGCTCGACCAATGTCTTCGCGCGCTCCTTCAGACCCGGCATCGCGGCAAGCAATTGCTTTTTCACGTTGTCATCCAAGCGCGATAGCATCTCCGGGCCACCCTCGATCTCCGGTAGTATATCGATCAGGGCTTTGACGAGGTCCGCATCGTCCGAGATGCGCATGTAGTGGCCGTTGATCGCCTCGAGCTTCTGGAAATCGAAGCGCGATGCGCCCCGGTTGATATCCGAGATTTCAAACCACTGGATCATCTGTTGATCGGACATAATCTCATCGTCGCCGTGGCTCCAGCCGAGACGAACGAGATAATTGCGCAGCGCCGCCGGCAGATAACCCATGGCGCGATAAGCCTCCACCCCAAGCGCACCATGCCGCTTCGACAATTTTGCGCCGTCTGCGCCATGAATGAGGGGAATGTGACCCATGACCGGCACATCCCAGCCCATCGCATCGTAGATAACCGTCTGTCGCGCGGCATTGGTCAAATGATCGTCGCCACGGATGATATGGGTGACGCCCATGTCATGATCATCGACTACGACCGCGTGCATATAGGTCGGATTGCCGTCGGAGCGCAGGATAATGAAATCGTCGAGATCCTTGTTTGGGAACCGAACATCGCCCTGAACCTGGTCGCGGACGAGTGTTTCACCCGTCTGTGGCGCCTTGATGCGGATGACCGGCTTGATACCTTCCGGTGCTTCCTTGGGATCGCGATCCCTCCAGCGCCCGTCATAACGTGGTGGGCGGCCTTCAGAGCGTGCTTTCTCGCGCATTTCCTCAAGCTCGGCCTGTGAAGCATAGCAATAATAGGCCTTACCCCTGGTGACGAGCTCCTGTGCAACTTCGCGGTGACGTGGCGCGCGCTCATATTGCGACACGGCATCGCCATCCCAATCAAGACCCAGCCATTTCAAGCCGTCGAGAATGGCGGTTACGGCTGCTTCCGAAGAGCGTTCTCGATCTGTGTCTTCAATGCGTAGTAGCATCTTGCCGCCGGTATGCTTGGCATAAAGCCAATTGAACAGAGCGGTGCGGGCGCCGCCGATATGCAAATAACCGGTCGGGGAAGGTGCGAAACGGGTGACAACGGAAGATGACATAAGTTCTCCAGCAGATGCCCGGCGTATTAGCCGAACGTCCAATCGAATTGATCTGGCGTTCATGTAGCATAGCACCGCTGCTGTGCAAGGGCACTGGCAGAACCGGAAAGCAAATGGAAGGTCCTGCCACCAGAACAAAGACCAGAGAACAGCAGTTTTTTCTCCGTCCCGACAGCGGCGGCTATGAAATCGCGACTCAAACGCGGACCATTGATTTAGTCGTTGAAAAGGAAAACTGGCCTGCGAGGCTACGTGGACTTTGCAATTCTGCGCGAACGCAACTTCAGTCTGTGCGTCTCGCAATTCCCAAGGCATTCAACTGCGAGGTCGATCGCGGTACGCTGTTTCTGTTCTTACCTGTCTTTGCGGGTATCGGTGCGATTTTTTATTTTAACGCGGCTGTCGAACCGAGACTCAGTGCCATTCTTTCAGGGATAACCTTCCTCGTCGGTTGCCATGCCTTGGCGCAGGCACGGCCCATGTTGCGGCTTGTTCTTCTATTCGCGATCGCCCTGGTGGCCGGTATGTTCTTTGGCAAAGTCGAAACGATCCGGGCCGGGACCCGAATGCTCGGCTCGGAAGTCACGACGCGGATGACGGGCCGTGTCAAAGCCATGTCGCGAGATGCCAAGGGTGGATGGCGTCTCACCATGGATGTGATTTCGACAGCGCGACCGGCATTAAAATACGGCCCGGACCGCGTTACTGTCTCGGCGAGATCAGTCCCCCGCAATCTCAAGGTTGGCGATGGTCTCAAAGGTCTCGTTCACCTGCGACCGCAGTCGGGCCCGATGCGGCCGGGTAATTATGATTTCGCCTTCTATAATTACTACAGAGGTGTCGGTGCCAGTGGATTTGTGCTGGGAAAGCTCGAAACAGTGCCTGTGGCTTCGGACACAGGACCAGTTGCTTCAATCTTGCTGGTGATTGCAAATATCAGACAGCAACTCACCCAGCGCATCTTGCATAACATCAGAGGCGAACCGGGTGACATCGCTGCGTCGTTGATCACCGGCCAGCGCGATGGCATCAGCGATGACACCAACAGCGCTTTTCGCTTGAGCGGACTTTCGCATATCCTGTCAATCTCCGGCTTCCACATGGCACTGGTAGCGGCAACGATCATCGGCTCGCTACGCGCGATCATGGCGTTCTTCCCCGGATTTTCTGCGCGGTTTCCCGTGAAGAAACTCTCGGCGGCGATCGCCTTGGTGGGCTCCGCATTCTATTTGCTGCTGTCGGGCTCCGACGTCGCGGCCCAGCGCAGCTTCGTCATGCTCGCTGTAATGCTCCTGGCCGTGACTGTTGACCGGGCGGCGATATCGATGCGCAATCTCGCTATTGCGGCGTTGATCACCGCGGCGATCTCACCGCACGAAATCCTTGGGCCAAGCTTTCAGATGTCGTATTCGGCGACTGCCGCCTTGATTGCATTTTATAGCTGGTGGTCCCGGCGTCAGGGAAGGCTGGCCTTCCGGAAAGGTGCGTCCAGCCATTTGCTTTTGGCGCTGCCGATAAAGGCCGTGAACCATATCGGCGCGATTGCCATGACATCCGTGGTAGCCGGGACTGCGAGCTCAATTTTTGCGGCTTATCATTTCAACAATACGGCACCATTCGGCCTTATCGGTAACGCTCTCGCGCTGCCGGTCATTTCAGTTGCTGTTATGCCGTTCGCAGTGCTCGGTTTGCTAGCCATGCCATTCGATCTTGATTGGCTACCGTTTACGGTCATGGGACAGGGCATCGAGGTCGTCATCGCTCTTGCAAAAATGGTCGCTGCGCGCTCTCCCAGCGGCAATCTCGGCCTTATGCCGCAAGGCACCTTGATTCTCATGAGCATTGGTCTTGTGATGTTGCTGTTCCTGTCAACGCGTCTTCGGCTGTGCGGCATACCGTTATTGTTAGGCGCGGCCTTGCTGATGATGCGAGCGCAGGAGCCGCAGATCATTGTTTCAGAGGACGGAAAACTGGTCGCATTGCGCACTGATGATGGCAATCTAGCGGTCAATCGAACATCCGGCAGTGCATTCACTCTTAACAATTGGCAGCAGGGCTATGGAATAAACGAGGTGGCAAAGCCGTTGAAGGCCGGTGCATTTTCCAAAGAAATGCAGTTTGAGTGTTTTGAAAAAGTGTGTACCGCACGCGAGCCGGGCGGATTGATAATCGCCTATACGGACGAAGCTGCACAGAGGTCGTCTGCCTGCGACGAGGGCGATATCGTTATTCTGGCGTACTCGGCCGGAACCACGACTTGCGAGGACCCGAACATAGTCGTACTTACCAAGCGCGATCTCGCGCTGCATGGTACCGCAGAGATAACTTTGAAATCAGGAGAACTTGTTCGGCTACCCTTCACAAATAGCGAAAATGGTTCACCAGAGGTAATCCTCGCCGAGGCAAACGCTTCGCGCGTGCGGCGTCTTCAGTCCGTCACCATCAATTATGCTGTAGGACCACCGGTCCGGCCTTGGAACGCCTACCGAATGTATTCGCGTGCCGCGCACAATATCGAGGACTACAAATCCCGTAAGCGTGTGAATGCCGATAGCGGTGAGGCATCAGGCTGCGAAAAGCCGGGCTGCTAGTATCGCCGTATCAGACCGACAAGCTTTCCTTGAACCTGAACGCGATCCGGGCCGAAAATCCGCGTCTCATAAGCTGGATTCGCTGCTTCGAGGGCAATCGACGCTCCCTTACGGCGAAAGCGCTTGAGCGTTGCCTCTTCGTCGTCGACCAGTGCGACAACGATCTCGCCCGGATTGGCAGTATCACCGCGCTTGATCACGACCGTATCGCCGTCGAAAATCCCAGCCTCGATCATCGAATCGCCTTTGACTTCAAGCGCGTAGTGTTCGCCGCTCCCAATCATGTCCGGGGGCAGGCCGATCATATGGGTCTGGTTCTGGATTGCGGAAATCGGCACACCAGCGGCGATGCGGCCCATGACCGGGATGCTGACGACCGTCGACGCGCTTATATCGTCGGACGAACGCGCTTGTGGCCGGGCGGGGGCGACATTTCGGCCAAGGCTTCCCTCGATGACACTCGGCGAGAATTTCCGTTGGGCGTTGAGGCCGGGAGCGATGGAGTCCGGCAGACGCAAAACCTCCAGCGCTCTCGCACGGTTTGCAAGCCGACGAATGAAGCCGCGCTCTTCGAGGGCAGTGATCAACCGGTGGATGCCGGATTTCGACGCAAGATCCAATGCATCCTTCATCTCGTCGAACGAAGGTGGGATGCCTGTCTCCTTCAAACGCTCGTGAATGAAGAGCAGAAGTTCATGTTGTTTACGCGTGAGCATCGGCGATCCTTTGCGTGGAATCGGAAAAAACAAAACCAGAACAAACACTATCTGTTCCAGTTGTGTTCCACAAGGATTAATATGTGGTGTATGGAAGCCGAGAAACGCGGGTCAGCTGTTACTTAGCCGGAATAACCGGCGGGCCGCTGGATTGGCGTAGAATAAGCTCAACCGGCCAAACTTCGTGGATGGTTTCCGGTGGTTCGCCATCGAGCAGGCGGACGAGCATTTCTGCGATCCTCGTACCGGCAGCTCTTATCGAAGAACGTGTCGTTGTCATCGCCGGAACCATGTTGCTGGCATTGAGGTAGGGAAAAACGTCATCATGGGCGATGATCGAAACTTCCTTGCCAAGCTGGTAGCCCCTGGCGCGGATTGCCCGGGAAACGCCCAACGCTGTCATCATCGATCCAGCGAGAATGGCGGTTGGATGGGGCTTCAGGGACAGGAAACGTTGTGTTTCGCGGAAACCGATCTCGTCGGAAAAACAATCATGCACGATAAAATTGGGGTCGATCGAAATACCGCGTTCGTTAAGCGCATTACGATAACCTTCCTCACGGTGTTCCGAGAAGGTGAAACCCTTGAGACCATCGATCATGGCAATGTGCTTGTGGCCAAGATCGAGCAGATGCGACGTTGCTTGATAGAAGGCACCCTTATTGTCGATATCTAGCCAAGCGTGCGGTGTATCTATGTTAGTCCGCCCGTGAAGCACAAACGGAAATTGCGCTTCGGCAAGCATGGCAACGCGTTCATCGACAAGGGAAGGGTGCGAGACAATCATTGCGTCGACGCGCTTGCTGGAAATCAGGCGCCTATAGGCGGAAATCTCGTCATTGTTGATCAGGGGGGTGATCAGAAAATCGATTTCGTCACGCGAGACACGCTCCGCAAGGCCGGACAAGAACTCGCTGGTATGCGGGCCAAAACGCTCGCTGCTGTGAATAGGCACGACAATTCCAATCGCGCCGACGCGCCCCATCGCCAGGCGGCGCGCATTGGCGTTGGCGCTATAGCCAAACTTGAGGGCGGCCTTGTTAACCCGCTCCCTGGTTGCCTCGTTGACCTCCGGATAGCCATTGAGTGCGCGGCTGACCGTCGTTTGCGAGAGGCCAAGTCGTTCGGCCAGTTCCTTGAGTTTCATATCAAACGATCCAGGACTACTAATTTCAGTTTATCAGACGACATTTAGAACTTAACCATAGCGTAATTTCGAAGCGCTTTGGAAGTAATTTCAACTCAAGATGGTTACGGGTAGAAATCAGACGCCCATTATCCGCTGGATTCTTACAGACCTCAGATATTCCAACTTGACAGCAGGGCCGGCCTTTGCCACCCTTTACCCAAAGCGCTTTGGATTTGTATTTTACGTTAATGTTTCAAAGTGTTTGAGGAGGAGTTTTCATAAATTGGAACAGCCCACCGCCAACGCGCGTTGTTCCATCTTGGATTTACGGGAGGAAATCATGAGAGCGAAATCAATCCTTGCGAGCCTTTTGGCTACAATGTTGATCTGTTCGGGCGCATTCGCCGCCGACCTTTCAATCGTCTCAGGTGATACGGGTAACGGGCGCGAGTTCCTGCGCAAACAGCTCGATCGTTTCGAAAAGGAAACAGGCAACAAAGTCAAAATAGTCGCGATGCCTGCAAACAGCTCCGACCAGTTTGGCCAGTACAGGCTTTGGCTCGCCGCAGGGAATACGGACATCGATGTCTACCGCACGGATGTGATCTGGGCGCCGCAATTGGCCAACCAGTTTCTCGATTTGACAGAGGCCATGAAGGACGTCGTCGATCAACACTTTCCATCGATGATCCAAAGCCAGACGGTTGATGGCAAACTCGTTGCCATGCCGATGTACACGGACGCGCCGGCCTTCTACTACCGCAAGGATCTTCTGGAGAAATACAAGAAGCCGGTTCCCAAAACCTGGGACGAGATGGCTGCGACCGCCAAGGAAATCCAGGAGGGCGAGCGCCAAGCTGGTAACAAGGCGATGTACGGCTTTGTTTTCCAGGGCAACGCCTATGAAGGCCTGACTTGCAACGCACTTGAATGGATCAAGTCTTCTGGTGGCGGCCAGATTATCGAGCCTGACGGTACGATCTCGATCAACAATCCAGAAGCAGTCGCGGCAATCGATAGGGCAAAGGGGTGGATCGATACGATCTCTCCAAAGGGTGTCCTTGCCTATACCGAAGAGGAGAGCCGCGGTGTTTGGCAGACGGGGAATGCCGTCTTCATGCGCAACTGGCCTTACGCCTATGCACTGGGCAACGGCCCGGACAGCGCGATCAAGGGCAAGTTCGATGTGACGACCCTGCCGAGCTCGAAAGAGGGGCAGAGTTCTGCAGCGACGTTGGGCGGCTGGAATCTCGCCATCTCGAAATATACAAAATCACCGGCGGAAGCGATCAAACTGGTCAAATTCCTGGCTGCGCCTGAACAACAGAAGGAACGGGCAATCGAAATCGCCAATTTGCCTACGCTGAAGGCTCTCTACGACGATAAGGATATTGCCGCGGCTCAACCGGTAATCACGAACTGGAAGCCGGTATTCGAGACGGCAGTGCCTCGTCCATCCGCACCCACGAAGGTCAAATACAACGAAGTTTCGTCCATGTTCTGGAGCGCGGTCCATGACACGTTGTCCGGCAACGGAACTGCTGCAGATAATCTTGAGCTTCTGGAAGCCAAGCTGACGGAACTTCGGGGGGGTAGCTGGTAACCTCTGCCAGTCGACGGCATGGTGCGATTGGACCTATCTTAGACCGTGTGCACCGATTTGCCTGATCAACCCTGAATGTAACCATCGGGCAGGAACTTGATGACAGCGTCTCCCTCTGTACGTTCGGAACTCTTGCGTCAGCGCTCGCGCTCAGCGCGATTGTTTCTTCTTCCCATGATTTTGGCTTTGGCGGTTGTTGCGGGCTGGCCGCTGCTCCGAACGATCTATTTTTCCTTCACTGACGCTTCGCTGACCAACATCGATGCGGCCAAGTGGGTAGGCTTCAAGAACTATCTCTCGTGGATACAGCTCAAAAGCGGGCGGACGATTTATTCCGGTCTGCTGGTCGATCCGGCGTGGTGGAATGCTGTCTGGAACACGGTTCGCTTCAGCGTAATTTCCGTCTCGCTGGAGGCCGTTTTTGGAATGGTCATAGCACTCGTCCTCAATGCGGAATTCAAGGGCAGGGGCATTGTGCGTGCGGCGATCCTTATTCCTTGGGCGATCCCGACCATCGTATCAGCGCGAATGTGGGGATGGATGCTGAATGATCAATTCGGCATCCTCAACGATCTCTTCATGCGCGTCGGCCTGATCGACCATCCGATTGCCTGGACTGCAAGTTCCGATACCGCAATGATCGCTGTGCTGATCGTCGATGTGTGGAAAACCACGCCATTCATGGCGCTTTTGATCCTTGCGGGTCTACAGATGATTCCGGGTGACATTTATGAAGCGGCGCGCATCGATGGCGTTCATCCCGTCAAGCAGTTCTTTCGGATCACATTGCCGCTGGTGAAGCCAGCGCTGATGGTGGCGATCATTTTCCGGCTGCTCGATGCAATGCGAATCTTTGATCTGATCTATGTATTGACGCCTAACAGTGCCCAGACCAAAACGATGTCGGTTCTGGCGCGCGAGAATCTGATCGACTTCGATAAATTCGCCTATGGTTCAGCGCAGTCGACCCTGTTATTTCTGATTATAGCGCTCATGACCATGCTGGCGATCTGGATTGGCCGTGTAAGGCTGGACGGAGGAGAGCGCTGATGCCGATGTCCATCATCAAGAACACGGCGTTCTATGCGCTTGTTGTTGTGATCGTTGTTTGCGCGGTTTTCCCGTTTTACTACGCGATCATCACGAGTTTTAGGACCGGCAGTGCGATTTTCACAATCGAATATTGGCCGACGTCATTCTCCGTAGCGAATTATGTGAACGTTATCGCTTCGGGAAGTTTTGCCCGCAACCTCTTGAATTCCATCATTGTATCGGCATGCGTCGTGACCCTCTCCCTGCTGATGGCGGTTACAGCAGCCTTTGCTTTATCCAGGGTTCGATTTCGCGGGCGGTCGTTATTGCTTTTGACGATTCTGTCAGTTTCCATGTTCCCGCAGATAGCCGTCCTGGCCGGGCTGTTTGAAGTCATCCGGCTTCTGGGTCTCTATAACACGCTCGGCGGTTTGGTTTTTTCCTACATGATCTTCACCTTGCCATTTACGGTATGGGTACTCACGACGTTCATGCGTGATCTGCCTGTGGAGATCGAAGAGGCTGCAATCGTCGATGGCGCCACGCCCTGGGTGATCATAACAAGGGTGTTCCTGCCTCTGATGTGGCCTGCACTGGTAACGACCGGATTGCTTGCTTTCATCGCGGCCTGGAACGAGTTCCTTTTCGCGTTGACCTTCACGTCTTCGACGGAAACCCGCACGGTGCCGGTCACCATCGCGCTCTTTACGGGCTCAAGCGCGCACGAGGTACCTTGGGGGATCGTCATGGCAGCCTCGGTGATTGTCACAGTACCTTTGGTCGTCCTCGTCCTCATCTTTCAACGCAAGATTATTTCCGGCCTGACGGCTGGCGGTGTCAAAGGCTAAGGAGCGCTTCAAATGACAACTATTCGAATGCAAGATCTCCGAAAATCCTTCGGCACGTTCGACGTCATCAAAGGTGTGGACCTTGAAATCGAGCCCGGCGAGTTCATGGTTTTCGTTGGCCCGTCGGGTTGCGGAAAATCGACGCTTCTGCGACTTATCGCGGGGCTTGAAGATATCACGTCCGGGACGCTCGCGTTCGATGAGAAGATCGTCAACAGTCTGACGCCGTCCCAGCGCGGTATCGCCATGGTGTTTCAATCCTATGCGCTGTATCCGCATATGACCGTCTATGACAACATGGCGTTCGGCCTGAAACTAGCCAAGGGCAGCGCGGACGATGTCAAGCGGCGGGTGCACAAGGCAGCGGAAATGCTGCAGATTACGGATTATCTCGACCGGCTCCCCAAGCAGCTTTCCGGCGGCCAGCGCCAGCGGGTCGCCATCGGCCGGGCAATTGTTCGCGATCCCAAGGTCTTTCTCTTCGATGAGCCGCTGTCCAATCTCGATGCCGCGCTGCGGGTCGCGACCCGTCTTGAAATAGCCAAGCTCCACGCCAAGATGCATGAAACGACGATGATCTATGTAACGCATGATCAGGTGGAGGCCATGACGTTGGCAGACCGGATTTGTGTTCTGCGGGATGGCAATGTCGAGCAAGTTGGCACGCCATTGGAGCTTTATGAGAAGCCGCAATCGATTTTTGTTGCCGGTTTCATAGGCTCACCCAAGATGAATTTCCTCACTGAGCAATTCGCGGATGCCTACAAGACCGACATATTGGGAGTGCGGCCGGAGCATCTGGAAATCAAGGACAAGGACGGTCTCTGGAAAGGCAAGCTTCTTTTGGCGGAAAATCTAGGATCCGAGAGCTTCCTCTATATCGATATCGGCGCCAAGGAACCCTTGGTGGTACGGCAGGACGGCTCGGCACACCAACAGCCGGGGGAACTGCTTTGCGTTGCGCCCGTTAACAACAACATCCACCGTTTCGACCAATCGGGCCGCCCGGCGGCAAATTGATAAATCTCCATACCAAAGATAAGGAAAGACCAATGGCAATTCGCACGCTTATCTGGGGCGAGAACGTCCATGAACAGATCAATAAAACAGTTGCCGAGATCTATCCGGAAGGCATGCACAACCAGATCGCCAAGCTTTTGAAGAGCGATACCAACCTCAGCGTCAAAACCACAACCCTGCAGGAGCCGGAGCATGGCCTGACGGGCGAGGTGCTGGAAGAGACCGACGTCCTCGTCTGGTGGGGACACCGTGCTCACGGCGACGTTGCCGACGAAATAGTCGAGCGCGTGGCCCAGCGGGTCTGGGAGGGAATGGGACTGATCGTTCTGCATTCGGGGCATTTTTCGAAGATTTTCAAGAGATTGATGGGATCACCCTGCGCGTTGAACTGGCGCGAGGCGGGAGAGCGGGAACGTCTCTGGGTTGTTAACCCCGGCCACCCAATCGCCAAGGGATTGCCAGCATTTTTCGAGCTGGAAAACGAGGAAATGTACGGCGAACCATTCTCTGTGCCGGAACCATTGGAAACGGTATTCATATCGTGGTTCCAGGGCGGCGAAGTCTTTCGCTCGGGGCTGACCTATCGCAAGGGCGCAGGCAATGTTTTTTACTTCCGCCCGGGACATGAGACCTATCCGACCTATCATGATGAAACTGTCGGGCTCGTGCTGCGCAATGCGGTGAACTGGGCGTATAATCCACTGCGCTTTCCGAATATTACAGAGGCGCCGAATGTGCCGGTTGAGAAAGCTTTGGAACCTATCACGGCACGCGGCGGCAGTTTGCACGAGTCTGGTGAGGAAGGCTTTCGTTGATGCGTCTATTAATCCTGGGGACTGGCCACATGGCGAGCGCCCACGCCAGAAACTTCATCGATATTGAAGGCGTCGCGTTTGCCGGTGCGGTTGACGTCGACAAGGGCCGAGCGGAAGCGTTCCGTGACAAATACTCATTCGAACGGGCGTTCACGTCACTTGAGGATGCACTCGCCTGGGGGGAGTTCGATGCCGTCGCCAATGTAACCCCCGACAGCGCGCATCACTCCACGACAATGCAATGTCTTGCCGCCGGCAAGCACGTCTTTTGCGAAAAACCTCTGGCAACTAACTATCATGACGCCATGGAAATGGCCGAGACGGCCGAAAACGCCAATCTGGTCGGCATGGTCAACCTGACCTATCGCAATGTCGCACAGCTGCAAACTGCCCGCCGGCTGGTGACAAGCGGCCAGATCGGCAAGATCAGGCATGTCGAGGCGTCCTACCTCCAAAGCTGGCTCGTATCAAAAGTCTGGGGCGATTGGCGCACGGAAAGCCAGTGGCTGTGGCGCTTGTCGAAACAACATGGCTCCAACGGCACCCTCGGCGATGTGGGCGTCCACATTCTCGATTTCGTGGTCTACGCTACCGACACGGAAATCGACGAGGTTTTCTGCCGTCTGAAAGCTTTTGACAAAGCCGACGGGAACAGGATCGGCGAATATCAACTTGATGCCAATGACAGTTTTACCATGACGGTGAGCTTCACCAATGGTGCCTTGGGCGTCGTGCATTCAAGTCGTTGGGCCACCGGACACGTCAATGAATTGCGTTTGCGTGTCTATGGCGACAAGGGTTCATTTGAAATCCAGCATCGCCATGACGGATCCAAGCTCTTCGTTTGCCTTGGCGACGATATCGAGACGGCGATCTGGAAGGAAATCGATGTCGAGCCGGTGCCGACCAATTACCAACGCTTTGTCGAAGCCGTGGGGCAGGGACGAACGCTCGAACCGTCATTCCGTCACGCGGCCAAATTGCAGAAGGCAATCGACCTTGCTACCGTCACCGAAGTCGACCGCAAGGAACACCGTCTCGAAGGATCAGCCTAGTAGCATCAGCGTAACATCATCACGCTGCATGCCGATCCCGCCTTGATCGCGGGCGCATGCGGTTCACGGACAATCAGGCCGTTGGCGTCCGCCAAAAACTTCAGCATCGATGAATCCTGCATAACAAAGGGCGTCGCGATCAGTTGTCCGTTATCGTCTTTGGTGATGCGCGCGCGAACATAATCCTGACGCTGGTCATTGGTGCCCATGTCGGTTCCAAGAACTGCCGAACGAAGATCGGGCGCATGGGGCAAGTCGAGCATGGCGTGGATCAGCGGGATGAGGAATATATGCGCGCAAATCAGGCTCGAGACCGGATTGCCGGGCAGGCCGAGAATTTTCATGTCCTGCAGACGGCCAAACATCAGCGGCTTGCCTGGGCGCAACGCAATTTTCCAGAAATCGAGTTCCATGCCCTTGGCAGCGAGCGCAGGCTGAACGAGGTCATGATCTCCGACCGAAGCACCGCCAAGCGTGACCAGAATATCTGCCTTGGCCGCCACGGCCTCATCGAGTGCATCGCTCAAGGCTTCGAGCCGGTCCTCGGCTATACCAAGATCGATCGGCACCCCGCCAGCCAGGCGCACGATCTCTGCCAGTCCATAGCTGTTGGAGGCAATGATCTGATCCGGCCGATAATTCTCACCTGGGGTGACCAATTCGTCGCCGGTAGCGAGAATGGCCACGCGAGGCAGCCGAACCACTTCAAGCGTTGGATGATTGGCTGCGGCGGCAAGGGCAAGCGCGGCTGAATCAAGAACGCGCCCCGCCTCAAGCAGCAGATCGCCTTCGTCGAAGTCCAGACCGGCTTTACGGATATTCCTGCCGAATGTGACGGTTTCTTTGATCTCGACCTGGCGATCTCCCGGAACCGTGTTTTCCTGAATCACGACACTGTCAGCACCCTCGGGAACCGGCGCTCCAGTGAAAATGCGAACAGCTTCACCTGCTTTGATAGTGCCGGAAAACGCATGCCCTGCTGCCGATTGTCCCATCAGTTTCAACGTGACTGGAACTGTCGCCACGTCTGCGGCCTGAATCGCGTATCCGTCCATGGCGGAGGCCGCAAAGGGGGGCTGCTGCCGTTTGGCATGAACATCAGTAGCGAGAACACGGCCACCGGCGGCGGCAAGAGGGACAAGCTCTGCTTCGAGTTTCTCTGCGCTGGCGAGAATACGCCTCAGTGCCTCGTCAACTGGAAGAAGTCCTGACATATTATCTCTCATGTGCTGCTGACCATGCTCCGGACTTTCCGCCGGTCTTCTGCAGAAGGCGGATATCCTGGATGACCATCGCCTTGTCTGCAGCCTTTGCCATGTCGTAAATCGTCAGGCATGCCACAGAAACAGCGGTCAGCGCTTCCATCTCGACGCCGGTCTTGCCAGTCAATTTGACCGTTGCGACGACGTGCAGGCCCGGCAACGCTTCATCGGCATCGATATCGATGGATATCTTGCTCAACAGCAGCGGGTGACAAAGCGGGATCAGATCATGGGTCTTTTTCGCCGCCATGATCCCGGCGATCCGCGCCGTTCCAATTACGTCGCCCTTGGCGGCATTGCCGGATTTGATAAGCGCCAGCGTTTCCGCCCGCATTTTCACCGAGCCTTCGGCAACCGCCACCCGTTCCGTATCAACCTTGGCGCCGACATCGACCATGTGGGCGGCGCCCGTCTCGTCGAGATGCGTAAGCTTGGGTGTTGTCATGCCGCGTCTGTCTGCTTGTCCGCAGTGCCCTGCAATAGTGCTCTCGTGGCCGCCGCCACGTCATCCTGGCGCATGAGGCTTTCGCCGACCAGAAATGTGCCGATGTTGGATTTGGCCAACCGCTGGCAGTCGGCATGCGTGAACACACCGCTCTCGCTGACCAGAAACTTGCTCGACGGTACCATTTTCGCCAAGCGTTCCGATACGGCCAGGTCCACGTTGAACGTGCGCAGGTCACGATTATTGATGCCGAGCAATGGCGAATTCAATTTCAGCGCGCGCTCGAGTTCCGCCTCGTCGTGCACTTCGACAAGCACGTCCATATCGAGCGCAACGGCCGTTTCTTCCAACGCACGGGCTACGTCGTCGGCAACGCTTGCCATAATGATGAGAATGCAATCGGCACCCCAGTTTCGCGCCTCATAGACCTGATAGGTATCGAACAGGAAATCCTTGCGCAGGGCGGGTAGCTTGGTTGCGGCACGAGCGGCTTGGAGAAACTCCGGAGCGCCCTGAAAGGATGGCGCGTCGGTGAGCACGGAGAGGCACGCGGCCCCACCGGCCTCATAGGCTTTCGCCAAGGCTGGTGGATCGAAATCCGGACGGATCAGGCCTTTCGATGGGCTCGCCTTCTTGATCTCGGCGATAAGTGCGAACTCTCCGGCGGCGCGTTTCTTCTGCAGGGCAGCGAGAAAACCACGCGGCGCATCCTGGTCTTTTATCTGCACCTTCAGTTCATCAAGCGTGACACGCACCTTGGCAGCAGCGATCTCCTCGCGCTTATAGGTTTCGATCTTGCGAAGAATATCAACCATGGTCAAAGTGCCTCGCTATTGGAAACATGAACCAGCTTTTTAAGCACATTTCGGGCAGCACCGCTGTCGATCGAATGTGCAGCCATTTCTAAGCCAACCTTGAGATCGGCCGCTACACCAGCAATTACAAGTCCCGCTCCCGCATTGAACAGGGTAATGTCACGATAAGCGCCGTGCGCACCGTCGAGTACCGAAAGAAGGGACACCGCATTTTCATCGGCCGTACCACCCTTCAAATCCTGCGGATCCACCAGCCGCAAACCAAAGGACTCAGGATCGATCTCGAAAGTGCGAACTTTTCCGTTTTCGAGCGCCGCCACCTTGGTCACGCCGGCTGTGGTGATCTCGTCCAGACCATCGCCATGCACGACCCATACGGCTTCGGATCCGAGGTTTTTCAGAACATGCGCTATGGGCTCGACCCATTCAGGTGCGAATACGCCGACAAGTTGACGTTTTACGCCTGCCGGATTCGTCAAAGGACCAAGCAGATTGAAGATGGTGCGTGTGCCAAGCTCGACGCGTGCGGGGCCAACATGCTTCATGGCCGGATGATGCATCGGCGCGAACATGAAGCCGATCCCGGCCTGTTCAATGCAGGTGGCAATCAGTTCTGGGCCAATTTCGATGTTGATGCCAAGAGCAGCGAGTGTATCGGCGGCGCCGGAACGCGATGACAAGGCACGATTGCCGTGCTTGGCGACGGGAACACCAGCACCGGCGGCAACGAATGCGGCGCAGGTCGACACGTTATAGGAGCCCGACTGATCGCCACCTGTTCCGACAATATCGATGGCATTCGAAGAGGTATTCACCTTCAGCATCTTGGAACGCATGGCGGAAACAGCGCCACTTATCTCGTCGATATTCTCACCACGCACCCGTAGCGCCATCAGCAGCGCACCGATCTGCGCAGGTGTTGCCTGTCCCGACATCATGATGTCGAATGCCTCGACGGCTTCCTCCTGCGAGAGCGCCTTGCCCGTAGCCGCTATGCCGATGAAACGCTTTAATTCAGCCATTTTCTGTCTGACCTAACGTGCAAGTGCCTGATTGATGACGGTCTGGTTGATGGACACTGGATATACAGTCTGCAATTGCGCGACGAGCTGGTCGAGCAGATCGTCGGCAATGCGAGAACCGAATGCGTCGCGTTCCACGGTCGTCAGGGTTTCCGGTCCGACATTCGCCGGTTCGATCGACTCTGCGACCTTGAAGATGAGTTTCGAGCCGTCGGACGCCGATTCCGTCACACCAACAAGTCCTTCCGGACCATCGAAGACCGATGCAACGCCGCCTTCACCGAGATCCGTATCCTTGCTCTGGCGCGTAATGCCGCGTTTCGTATCCTTGGTGAATTTGAATTCTGCCGCGATATCGTCGAGCGATGTGCCGCCGGCGACGCGTTTACGAACCTCCTCGGCTTTCTCGTTGAGACGCTTTTCGGCTTCAGCCGCCTTCCATGCAGCGACAACGCGCGGCTTTACTTCATCGAGCGGGCGCTCGCGGGCAGGTGTTACACTGTCGACGTCGTACCATAGATAGCTATTCGTGCCGAGATTGAACGGTTCATTGTCGAAACCGACGTCCGCCTGGAAGACTGCAGCCAACTGGTTCTCGTCGAACGGCAGATTGGCAATTTCCTTTTCATCGGCACCATGGCCACTGGAATCGACTGCATCAATCGTTACGACCTTCAGGTTCTGCTTTGCTGCGGCCTCTGCCATGCTCGCACCGTCAGCCCGCGCATTCTCATAGGCATCATGCACGTCCGCGATCGCGGACGCCGCCTGCGTCAGAGCTATAGTCTCACGAATATCCTTCTCGACTTCGGTGAGAGGCTTGGTGACTTCCGGGTTGATAGCCGATACGCGAACGAGAACCGGCCCAAATGCACCCTTCAGCACATCGCTGACACCGTTTGCCTGAAGCGCGAAGATCGGATCGGCAATGGACTGGTCGGGCAGGCCGGTTTTCGGGAATGTGCCGAGGCGGACGTCATCCATGGTCTTGCCTTCCGACTTGACGATATTGTCGAAGCTGGTTCCGGCTGCGATCTTGTCATGTGCAGCTTTTGCTGCATCTTCATTTGCAAACGTCAACTGTTCGATGGTGCGCGTTTCAGGCGTCGAATAGCGCGCAATGTTCTTATCATATTCAGTCTTGATCTCTTCGGGTGTCACCAAAGCCGGATTGGCGATATCCTTCGGCTCGAGCTTGACATAGCTTACCTTGCGGTATTGCGGCGCGCCGTAAACTTCCTTGTTTGCATCGAAATATGTCTTCAAATCCGCATCGCTGGGATCGGCAATGTCGCTCACGAAGCTCTTCGGCATGGCGACGTAATCGATCGTGCGTGACTCGCCCTTATAAAGAGCAACCGCTTTAAGAAGGGTGTCAGGCGCCTTGACGCCATCGGCAACGGCTTCGACGATCTGCTGACGGCGAGCGACCTGTGCGCGGTTGTCGAGATAGCTTTGCGGGCTCATACCGGCGTTGCGAAGCACCATATCAAACTGTGCTGGATTGAAGCGGCCATCGGCGCCCTGGAATGCCGGATCTTCAGCGGCGAGCTGTGCCAAACGATCCTTTGACAGGCCGAGCGACATGGTGCGCGCCTGTTCATCGAGAACCACGCCGGCAACCAACTGGCCCTGCACCTGATGACCAATTCCGATGGCATCCGCCTGCTCGCGCGTGAGGCGCTGACCGAAGCGCTGCGATAGCGCAGCCAGTTGGCGGTCGTAGGCCAAGCGGTAATCAACTGGCGATACTTCGGAATGTCCGGCGCGAATGGCTGCACTGCCACCGATGGCGCCGAGGATCGTGTTGGAAACACCCCATCCGGCAAAGCTGATCACGAGAAGGCCCATGAGCACTTTGACCACCCAGGTCTGTGCAACATTGCGGAGAGAGTCGAGCATTAAAAGTCACCGTATCAGTCGAGAGGCTTAATTGAATCCATAGGGGAATAGCGTCATGGAAGGCTTGTGTCGATTGCTTTATCGAGTGAATTTGCTACTCAGACAGGCAAATGCCTGAGAAATTGCCAAAACAATCGCCTAAGGAACACTCAATGACCCCAGATGTCCGTCCGCTCGTTGCTGGTAACTGGAAAATGAATGGTACCGGAGAGTCGCTCGAGGAACTGCGTATCATCGTCAACAGGCCGAATTCCGCGATCGGCGAGAAGATCGACGCGTTGATCTGTGTGCCAGCAACGCTTGTCTTCCGTGCTGCTCATTCCGTCGAGGGCGAAGCGTTGAGTATCGGCGGAGAGGATTGCCACACAAAAAAGTCAGGTGCGTATACCGGCTGTATCTCGGCGGACATGTTGAAAGATGCCGGCGCATCCCATGTGATTGTCGGACATTCCGAACGCCGGGCGGACAATGGCGAAACGGACGAAATGATCGATGCAAAGGCAAGGGCAGCGTGGGACGCGGGGCTTGTAGCGATTATCTGTATTGGCGAGACAGAAGCGCAGCGCCAGGCAGGCGCTACGCTCGACGTGGTTGCTACACAACTTTCGGGTTCGGTTCCTGATGGTGCCAACGCCGACAACAGCATTATAGCCTATGAACCCGTATGGGCCATTGGGACGGGTCTGACACCGACCGCCACGGATGTACACGAAGTGCATACCTTTATCCGTTCGGCGTTGAGCACGCGTTTCGGTGGTGAAGGCGCCAAGATGCGCATCCTCTATGGTGGATCAGTAAAGCCGGCCAACGCGGTGGAGCTTCTGGGGGTCGAAAATGTCGACGGCGCGCTTGTTGGTGGCGCGAGCTTGAAAGCAGCGGACTTCCTCGCCATCTGTGAGGCGTATCATTCTCTTTGAGCGACGGAAAAACCGCGAAAAGCGCAAGAAAACTGTCACCTGACGGGCTTGGTTTATTGGCCGATACGGTGTAAAGAGCCGCGTCCGACCCCTAGAAAGCAGAAAATACCCCATGCAAACCGTCGTCATCGTGATTCATCTTCTGATTGTACTTGCCCTTGTCGGGGTCGTGCTCATGCAGCGCTCCGAGGGTGGCGGTCTTGGAATTGGTGGTGGCTCCGGCTTCATGACGGCCCGAGGCGCTGCAAACGTGCTGACACGGGCGACGGCGATCCTTGCAACGGGTTTCTTCATTACGTCCTTGGCGCTCGGCATCATGGCCCGCTACGGTGAAAATCCGACTGACATTCTCAACCGTATCCCCACGACCACAGGTACTCAGCCCGCAGGCCAGCAGCCTCCGACGAGCGGTGGCATTCTCAACCAGCTGGGTGGCGCTTCGTCCAATAATGCGACGCCGCCTGCCTCCAATGCGCCGGCAGCCGGTTCGGCAGCGCCAAGTACCACTGCTCCGGCGCCCGAATCGACGCTACCTGCGCCGACAGCTCCGGTTACGCCCGCACAACCGGCAAATCCGGTCCCGAATTCGCAGTAATTCGGACCGCTAAATCGTTTGATTGACGGAAGCGCGTAAAATGTGTTGCGCTTCCGCAACCTTTTGATGCGAACAATGAATCTGTGGTATTCTTCACAGCGATTTGCATTGAGAAGAAACTGGTCTTCGGATATCGCGATATCAGATTGGCCTTGGGGGCCTCGCAAACGCTGCTGATGGCGTTTTGCAATCTACGCGGGAACTTTAAAACTATGCTGTCACGTCGCTCTCTGCTCATAGGAATGTCGCTCCTGGCCTTGTCGGGCCCGGCATCCGCAGAACCAATTATCAAAAAAATTCTGAATCCATTCGGGCTTGGCGGCAATGACAAGGCCGACGCTGATGCCCAAGCGGCTGCGCAGCCGATCGAGGTCGCCGAAGTTCGCAAGCCGGTGCAGTCTGCCAAAGCCAAGAACAAGTACGGGATCGACCCGAAATACATGCCGCAGGACGTCGAGTTCACGGGCTACAAGCCGGGCACGATCGTGATCGATCCGAAGGCAAAGTTCCTCTACCTCGTCGAAAGCTCGTACACGGCTCGCCGCTACGGTATTGCAGTCGGCAAGGAAGGCCTTGAATTCAAGGGTACAGCCGTGGTCCAGACGAAACGTGAATGGCCACGCTGGATTCCGACCAAAGAGATGATCGAACGGGAACCTGCCCACTACGCCAAATATGAAAACGGAATGGATGGCGGCCCAGGCAATCCGCTCGGTGCGCGCGCACTTTACTTGTCGCAGGGCAACAAGGACACGCATATCCGCATTCATGGGACGATCGTGCCGTCGAGCATTGGAAGTTCCGCATCGAACGGTTGCTTCCGTATGGTCAATGACCATGTGATCGATCTTTACAACCGCGTCAGCATTGGCACGGAAGTTATTGTTCTGTAAGAACTATTGTTGAATTTGTTGGAACGGCCAGACCTCGCGTCTGGCCGTTTCGTTTGGAATGGAAAATGATTGGGGCGGGGAAAACGGCTTTCGGGCCGAATTTTTTTGTGGCCAAATCACTTGCAAAGGACTAACGAGATAAGCCCATGGCCCGATATGTTTTCATCACTGGCGGCGTGGTTTCTTCCCTCGGAAAAGGCATCGCTGCTGCCGCTTTGGCGGCACTCCTCCAGGCTCGTGGATACCGTGTACGGATTCGCAAGCTCGACCCTTATCTCAACGTAGACCCCGGCACGATGTCGCCTTACCAGCATGGTGAGGTCTTTGTCACCGATGATGGCGCTGAAACTGACCTCGACCTTGGTCACTATGAGCGCTTCACCGGGCGTCCTGCCAACAAACAGGACAATATCACCACTGGGCGGATCTACCGGAACATCATCGAAAAGGAACGCCGCGGAGACTATCTCGGCGCGACTGTTCAGGTGATCCCGCACGTTACCGACGAGATCAAGAATTTCATTGTCGAAGGCAATGAGGATTATGATTTCGTCTTGTGCGAGATTGGCGGTACGGTCGGCGATATTGAAGCGATGCCGTTCCTTGAGGCTATTCGCCAGCTTGGCAATGATTTACCGCGAGGCACCGCTGTTTATATTCACCTGACGTTGATGCCGTATATTCCGGCGGCAGGGGAACTCAAGACCAAACCGACGCAGCACTCGGTCAAGGAACTGCGGTCAATTGGCATCGCACCGGATATCCTTTTGATTCGGGCCGATCGCGAGATTCCAGAATCAGAACGTCGCAAACTGTCGTTGTTCTGCAATGTGCGCGCATCTGCGGTTATTCAGGCGCTCGATGTAGATACGATCTACGACGTGCCGATGGCTTACCACAAGGAAGGCCTTGATTCCGAAGTCCTTGCTGCGTTCGGCATCGATCCAGCCCCAAAGCCGCGCATGGAACGCTGGGACGAGGTAAGCCAGCGTATCCATAACCCGGAAGGCGAAGTAACGATTGCCATTGTCGGTAAATATACAGGCCTCAAGGATGCCTACAAGTCGTTGATCGAAGCGCTGCACCATGGCGGCATGGCCAACAAGGTGAAGGTCAATCTCGACTGGATTGAATCGGAAATTTTCGAGCAGGAAGACCCGGCTCCTTATCTGCAAAAGGTACACGGCATTCTGGTGCCCGGCGGCTTCGGCGAACGCGGCTCAGAAGGCAAGATTCTGGCGGCGAAATTTGCACGGGAGAAGAAGGTGCCGTACTTCGGTATCTGCTTCGGCATGCAAATGGCGGTGATCGAAGCAGCCAGATCACTGGCAGGGGTCGAGAAAGCATCTTCAAGCGAATTCGGCCCGACCAGCGAACCCGTTGTCGGTCTGATGACGGAGTGGCTCAAGGGCAACATGCTGGAGAAGCGTGCGCAGACCGGTGATCTGGGTGGAACGATGCGGCTTGGTGCCTACGAAGCCCTGCTTAAATCCGGCACGCGCATTGCTGATATTTACGGGTCAACCGATATTTCGGAACGCCACCGTCATCGCTACGAAGTGAATATCGATTATAAGGATCGCCTGGAAGAGTGCGGCCTCGTGTTCTCTGGCATGTCGCCGGATGGCGTCTTGCCCGAAACGATCGAATATCCCGACCATCCCTGGTTTATCGGGGTTCAGTACCATCCGGAATTGAAGTCTCGTCCGTTCGAGCCGCATCCACTTTTTGCCTCGTTCATCAATGCTGCAATGGCGCAGAACCGGCTAGTGTGACAAAAATCGTGGGGGCGATTTGACATGACCATTTCATCTCCTCGTACCCCGCGTCCTGTCGACCATCTGGTTCTTCCTACTGCTGACCTTGACTTCGCTCGGGCACGTATGGAGCAACTTGGCTTTGTCGTTGCCCCGGTCGGCAAGCATCCATTTGGCACCGAAAATGTTTGCGTTTTCTTTGGCGATGACTGCTTTCTCGAGTTTTTGGCGGTTGGCCAGCGAGAGACTTGCGAAGAAGAGGCGCGGAACGGCAATGTCTTTGTCGCTCGCGATCAGGCTTGGCGGTTCCGCAATGGCAATGAAGGCTTCTCTGCTCTGGTAATGGGTACGTACGACGCAATTGGCGATCACAAGGCTTTCATCAAAGCGGGCATTTCCGCCGGCGATATCCTCAATTTCTCGCGTCCGTTCGTAACGCCGGACGGGAAAGAGGACATCGCGGGATTCCGCTTGGCTTTTGCGGCTGACCTCCGCGCGCCAGACGCTTTCTTCTTCACTTGCGAGCGGGTGAACACGCCCAAGGTTGATCGCACGTCGCTGCAGACGCACCAGAACGGTGCGGTTGCACTACGCGAAGTCATCCTGTCGGAAGTCAATCCGACGGATTTCCAGTATCCGCTGCAGGAGATCATGAGCCAGCGCGACGTCAATGCGCATTCATTCGGTATGGATATGCGTGCCGCCAACGCCAACGTGACAGTGTTGACACCTCAGGGCTTGCGCTCATTCCTCGACATCGAGGCATCGGAAACCGAGCGCGGCTTGCGGCTTCAAGCCTTTGTATTGGCAGTGCGCGACTTCGCTGCGGTTGAAACTTTGCTGATCAGCAACGATATTCCTTTCGAAAAGCGCGGCTCCCGCCTGATTGTGCACAAGGCACCAGGACAGGGCGCAGCCATCGTATTTGAGGCTTCCTGATGTCCCTGAATTCTACGGTTTCCGCCGGCAATGTTGCCTTTTCCAACACTGGCCAATTGTCTCTCATCGCGGGGCCTTGCCAGATGGAAAGCCGTCAGCACGCATTCGACATGGCCGGAGCGTTGAAGGAACTGACAGGAAAACTCGGGATCGGCCTTGTCTACAAGTCTAGCTTCGACAAAGCGAACCGCACATCGCTAACCGGGAAGCGTGGATTCGGATTGGAGAACTCGCTGCCGGTATTCGCCGATATCCGTAGTGAGCTGGGTCTGCCGACGCTGACTGACGTCCATACGGAAGAGCAATGTATTATCCTTGGCCAAGTGGTCGATGTCCTGCAAATCCCGGCTTTCCTTTGCCGGCAGACCGATCTTCTGGTCGCGGCTGCCAACACCGGCAAGATCGTCAACATCAAGAAGGGCCAGTTCCTCGCGCCATGGGACATGAAGAATGTCATTGCCAAGGTGACAGAGAGCGGCAATCCAAACGTGATGGTCACTGAGCGGGGAGCTTCCTTTGGCTACAACACGCTTGTCTCCGACATGCGCTCCCTACCCATCATGGCAGGTTTCGGGGCCCCGGTAATTTTCGATGCGACCCATTCGGTGCAGCAGCCGGGCGGGCAGGGTGGCTCAACAGGCGGTCAGCGCGAGTTTGTCGAAACGCTGGCGCGCGCCGCTGTGGCTGTCGGTGTTGCAGGTGTATTCATCGAAACGCATCAGGATCCGGACAATGCGCCGTCAGATGGCCCGAATATGGTCCCACTCGACCAGATGCCGCGGCTTCTCGAAAAGCTCCTGGAATTTGACCGGATTGCCAAGAGGGCTTGAGCCTGCAGCCTAAAAGTTCCTTCGCAGAAAATTAAGTTTTGATGCAACCGCGATGCGGCCTTGCTCATTATCCTCATAGGCAAAGCAAAAGAGGAGAAGAGCAAATGCCAACCAGCTCAGGACATACGAAAGCTATTCGTGCGTCGCGCGTCATTGGTACCAATGTGTACAACAGCAGCGGCGACAAGATTGGTGAAATCGAAGATGTCATGCTCGACAAGACCACGGACGGTATCATGTTCGCAGTCGTCGGTTTTGGTGGCTTCCTTGGAATTGGCGAGAAATATCATGCCGTGCCGTGGAAGCTCCTCGACTTCGATGAAGCGACGGGTGGGTATGTTGTGCCATTCACCAAGGAACAGCTGGAACAAGCCCCAGCTCATGGCATAACCGAACTGACCGAAAATGATGGTCGTCAGGTCCGTGAGAGGTCGTTCACCTATTACAACGATGTAGCAGCTTAACAGGCACAATCTTATGAATTGAGGCCGTCATTGACGGCCTTTTTTCTGTTTTGATCCACAATTCGTCTTTGTGGGGATTTTCCTTGTCATGTTCATTCGCTATTCAGTGGCCAGCCCAAGGCTCAATGCTCATTGAAAGGGAATACTCCATGACTGCTATTGTCGATATTATTGGCCGCGAGATTCTGGACAGCCGCGGGAACCCGACTGTTGAGGTCGATGTCGTTCTCGAAGATGGTTCCATGGGCCGCGCAGCCGTCCCCTCAGGTGCGTCGACCGGCGCGCACGAAGCAGTCGAATTGCGCGACGGTGGTACCCGCTATCTCGGCAAGGGTGTTGAAAAGGCTGTCGACGCGGTCAATGGTGAGTTGTTCGATGCAATTGGCGGCATGGAAGCGGAAAACCAGATCCACATCGATCAGACGATGATCGATCTCGATGGTACGCCGAACAAGAGCCGTCTCGGCGCCAATGCGATTCTTGGCGTATCCCTTGCCGTTGCCAAAGCCGCTGCTGAAGCGTCAGGCCTGCCGCTCTATCGCTATCTCGGCGGTCCGAGCGCCCATGTACTGCCTGTACCTATGATGAACATCATCAACGGCGGCGCTCACGCGGACAATCCGATCGACTTCCAGGAGTTCATGATCTTGCCGGTCGGCGCGTCTACCTTTGCCGAGGCAGTTCGTTATGGCTCGGAAGTGTTCCACACGTTGAAGAAGCGCTTGAAAGATGCGGGCCACAACACCAATGTCGGCGATGAAGGCGGTTTTGCGCCGAACCTGAAGACGGCACAGCACGCCCTCGATTTCATTATGGAGTCCATCGAGAAAGCGGGTTTCAAGCCAGGTGAAGAAATCGCGCTTGGTCTTGATTGCGCCTCGACCGAATTCTTCAAGGACGATAACTACGTCTATGAGGGCGAGAAGAAATCGCGCGATCCAAAGACCCAGGCGAAATACCTCGCCAAGCTTGTTGGCGATTATCCGATCATCACCATCGAAGACGGCATGGCTGAAGACGATTGGGATGGCTGGAAATATCTGACAGAGCTCGTTGGTAACAAGTGCCAGCTTGTTGGCGATGATTTGTTCGTCACCAATTCTGCCCGCCTGCGCGATGGCATCAAGATGGGCGTCGCGAACTCGATCCTCGTAAAGGTCAATCAGATCGGCACACTTTCTGAAACATTCGACGCCGTCGATACAGCACATCGTGCTGCCTACACCGCGGTTATGTCGCATCGCTCGGGAGAAACTGAAGATACGACCATCGCAGATCTCGCCGTTGCAACCAATTGCGGACAGATAAAGACCGGATCGCTCGCCCGTTCAGACCGGGTTGCGAAATACAATCAGCTCATCCGCATTGAGGAAGAGCTCGGACCGCAGGCAAGCTATGCAGGGCGCGGTATCTTCCGCAGCGCCTGATAAACTGTCTATCTACGGCAAAATGGCGGGCGTAATGCCCGCCATTTTCATTTTGTCCTGCGCCCTTGGTAATCGCCTGTTAAGCAAAACATTGTCTTATGGACTGGTGAAAAATCGGGCGATCGAGTCTGATACCTTGAGTTTGCGGGTCTATGGAAATGTGGACAAAACAGCGAAAAAAAACCAAACGGGGGCGGTTGATCGTTCCGTTGCTCTCTACTCTGTTTTTTGCCTATTTTGGTTTTCACGCATATCATGGCGAATATGGACTCTATTCGACTATCAAACTGCAAGAGCAGACCCAGTTGCTGCAGGCGCAACTCGACGCGGTCAAGGCAACGCGTTCCGAGCTTGAACGCCAGGTTCAACTTATGCATGATGGTACGATCGAGAAGGATATGCTAGACGAACAGGCCCGCAAGGGGTTGAATGTATCTCGGCCGGACGAAGTCACTATCATGCGTGGCTCCGGCGATTTATCTATTAACTGAACTCTGGTTAATCGACGTTTTTCCCTGTATTTTGAACATCTTATTTGCATAGCACTTATTCGATTCTGCATATTGTAAGTTCCGCCCCTGCTGCTATTCTCGTGCGACCAATTCACAGGGAGTGAGATATGGCCACGAGGGCGAAAAAAAGCCCTGCGCGTTCTGCGCAGACCTCCGCTATTAAAGCACCAAAACCGATCCAGTTTACCAAGGAACAAGAATTAGAAGCCTACCGGCACATGCTGCTGATCCGCCGCTTTGAAGAAAAGGCCGGTCAGCTCTACGGTATGGGTTTCATCGGTGGTTTCTGCCATCTCTACATCGGTCAGGAAGCTGTCGTCACCGGCATGCAAATGTCGCTGAAGGAAGGTGATCAGGTTATCACCGGCTATCGCGACCATGGCCACATGTTGGCTTGCGGCATGAGTCCGCGCGGTGTCATGGCGGAGTTGACAGGACGGCGCGGCGGCCTTTCCAAGGGGAAGGGCGGTTCAATGCACATGTTCTCCAAGGAGAAGCATTTCTACGGCGGTCACGGCATCGTCGGTGCGCAGGTTTCGCTCGGTACCGGTCTCGCCTTCGCCAACCGCTATCGCGATAACGGCAATGTTTCGCTGGCTTACTTTGGCGATGGTGCTGCCAATCAGGGCCAGGTCTACGAAAGCTTCAACATGGCTTCCCTGTGGAAGCTGCCGGTTATCTATATCATCGAGAACAATCGTTACGCGATGGGCACATCGGTTTCGCGCGCTTCGGCCGAGACCGATTTTTCCAAGCGCGGTATCTCATTCAATATTCCCGGAATTCAAGTCGACGGCATGGACGTGCGTGCGGTCAATGCCGCAGGTGAAGAGGCCGCAGCCTGGGCACGTTCCGGCAAGGGGCCGATGATTCTTGAAATGCAGACTTACCGGTATCGCGGCCATTCCATGTCGGATCCGGCCAAATACCGTTCCAAGGACGAAGTGCAGAAAATGCGCTCCGACCATGATCCCATAGAGCAGGTGAAGCACCGGTTGATCGAAAACGGATGGTCCACTGAGGACGACCTGAAGAAGATCGACAAGGACGTTCGCGATATCGTGGCCGATGCCGCCGATTTCGCCCAGTCCGATCCTGAGCCGGATCCATCCGAGCTTTACACCGACATTCTGCTCTAAGGGAGGCGCTATCATGCCTGTAGAAATTCTGATGCCCGCGCTCTCGCCGACTATGGAAGAGGGCAAACTGTCGAAATGGCTGAAAAAAGAAGGCGACAAGGTCACTTCCGGTGATGTGCTCGCTGAGATCGAGACCGACAAGGCGACGATGGAAGTCGAGGCTGTCGATGAAGGAACCCTGGGCAAGATCCTCGTTCCGGAAGGCACCGACAACGTAAAAGTCAATGCGGTGATTGCCGTTTTGCTTGGTGAAGGCGAAAGTGCCGATGCCGTAAGCGCGCCCAAGGCGGCGAATGCTGAAGCGCCTGCGGAAGAAGCGCCGAAACAGGAAGGAGAGGCGGAAAAGCCTGCTGCGTCCGTTCCTGCAGCGCCAAAGGCCGAAGTGGCTGCTGACCCGGATATTCCCGAGGGTACCGAGATGGTTTCCACCACTGTCCGCGAAGCGCTGCGCGACGCGATGGCGGAAGAAATGCGTCGCGACCCCAACGTCTTCGTTATGGGTGAGGAAGTTGCTGAATATCAGGGTGCCTACAAGATCACGCAGGGCTTGCTCGACGAGTTCGGCCCGCGCCGCGTTGTAGATACGCCAATCACAGAACACGGCTTTGCCGGTGTTGGTGTAGGTGCCGCGATGACGGGTCTGCGTCCGATCGTCGAGTTCATGACTTTCAACTTCGCCATGCAGGCAATTGACCAGATCATCAATTCCGCGGCCAAGACACTTTATATGTCTGGCGGCCAGATGGGCGCACCAATGGTGTTCCGTGGTCCAAGCGGCGCTGCCGCCCGTGTCGCTGCCCAGCACTCGCAATGTTACGCCGCCTGGTACAGCCATATTCCGGGTCTGAAGGTCGTGATGCCTTATTCGGCTGCCGATGCGAAGGGCCTGCTCAAGGCCGCCATCCGCGATCCAAATCCGGTGATCTTCCTCGAAAATGAAATACTGTACGGTCACTCGTTCGATGTGCCGAAGCTCGACGATTTTGTTCTCCCGATCGGCAAGGCCCGTATTCACAAGAAGGGCAAGGACGTAACGCTCGTCTCCTTCGGCATCGGCATGAATTACACGGTAAAGGCGGAAGCCGAGCTTGCGAAGATGGGTATCGACGCGGAAATCATCGATTTGCGGACGATCCGGCCGATGGACATTCCAACAGTCATTGAATCGGTGAAGAAGACGGGACGTTGCGTCACGATTGAAGAGGGTTACCCGCAGTCTTCGGTTGGCACGGAAATCGCAACCCGCGTCATGCAGCAGGCCTTCGATTATCTCGATGCACCTATCCTGACAATCGCCGGCAAGGATGTGCCGATGCCTTATGCGGCAAACCTTGAAAAGCTGGCTTTGCCCAATGTTCAGGAAATCATCGACGCCGTCAAAGCTGTGACCTACACCGCCTAAGGGGAGGAACTCGATATGCCGATAAATATCACCATGCCGGCGCTTTCTCCTACGATGGAAGAAGGCAATCTTGCCAAATGGCTGGTCAAGGAAGGCGATAAGGTCACGTCCGGTGATGTCATCGCCGAAATCGAGACCGACAAGGCGACGATGGAAGTGGAAGCGGTTGACGAAGGAACTGTGGCCAAGATAGTTGTTCCTGCCGGTACTGAAGGCGTCAAGGTTAACGCGCTGATCGCCATTCTGGCGGGCGAGGGCGAGGACGTCGCGGCAGCTGCCAAAGGCGGCGGCGACGCAGCGGCGCCAGCCAAAGCGGAAGCACCGAAAAAAGACGAGAAGGCTGCAGCTGCACCTGAAGCCGCGAAGGCTGAAGCACCGCAGGTGGCCGCTGCACCGGCGCCGGCGGCAGCTTCCGCACCTGCGAAGACTGGCGATCGTCCATTTTCGTCGCCGCTTGCACGGCGGATTGCCAAGGATGCAGGTATCGATCTTACCGCTGTGACAGGTTCGGGCCCGCATGGCCGCGTGATCAAGAAGGACGTCGAGGCGGCGATTTCCGGTGGTAGCGCCAAGGCTCCTGCTGCGGGAGCCGCCCCATCCCCCGCAGCGCCGGCGGCACCGAAGCCGATGTCTGACGATGCAGTGCTCAAGTTGTTCGAGCAAGGCTCTTACGAGCTCGTACCGCATGACGGCATGCGCAAAACCATCGCCAAGCGTCTGCTCGAAGCCAAGTCGACTGTTCCGCATTTCTATCTGACGGTGGATTGTGAGCTCGATGCGCTTTTGGCTCTTCGCGCGCAGATCAACGCCGCTTCACCAATGCGCAAAACGGAAAAGGGCGATGTTCCAGTCTACAAGCTCTCCGTCAACGACATGATCATCAAGGCGATGGCGTTGGCGCTGCGCGATGTTCCTGAGGCGAATGTCTCCTGGACGGAAGCTAACATGGTCAAGCACAAGCATTCGGATGTTGGCGTCGCTGTCTCCATTCCCGGAGGCCTGATCACGCCGATCATTCGCAAGGCTGAAGAAAAGACGCTTTCCGCCATTTCAAATGAGATGAAGGACCTTGCCAAGCGCGCTCGCGACCGCAAGCTCAAGCCCGAGGAATATCAGGGCGGAACGACAGCCGTCTCTAACCTTGGCATGTTTGGCGTCAAGGACTTTGCGGCCATCATCAACCCACCGCACGCAACCATTCTTGCCATCGGCGCCGGCGAGGAGCGGGCGGTAGTCAAGAAGGGCGAGATCAAAGTTGCAACCGTTATGTCCGTAACGCTTTCGACCGATCACCGTGCTGTTGACGGCGCCTTGGGTGCAGAACTTGCTCAGGCCTTCAAGCGCCACATTGAAAACCCGATGGGCATGCTGGTTTGAGGGGTACCATGAAAACGGTCCTTTGCTATGGCGACTCGCTGACCTGGGGATACGTTCCCGATGGATCGGGTCGCCATGCGCTCAAGGATCGCTGGCCGGAGGTCCTTCAAACTGAACTCGGGAACAGAGTTCACGTCGTTACCGATGGTTTGAATGGCCGCACGACGGCTTTTGACGACCATTTGTCCGGTTTCGAGCGCAACGGCGCCAAGACGCTGACCACAGTACTCGGCGCGCATTTTCCGCTCGATCTCGTGATTATCATGCTCGGTAGCAATGACATGAAGAATTTCATTTGCGGCAACGCACAAGGCACCAAACGCGGCATGCAACGTTTGATCGAGATCGTTCGCACGGCGCCGTATCAAATGAACGCAAAGCCGCCGAAAATCTTGATCATGTCGCCTCCGGCCCTAACGGCGATTGACGAACTGGACTTCCAACGGACTTTCGAACAGGGCATCGAACAGTCACGCCTGCTCGCTGTCTTTTACAAGAATGCCGCTGAACTTGCCGATTGTGCGTTTTTCGATGCAGGCTCGGTCGCCAGAACATCGCCATTAGATGGCGTACATCTTGATGCAGAGAATACACGGGCAATCGGTAAAGCCATTGTACCCATCGTTCGAGATATACTCGAGCTTTAAGCAGGAGGACCAAGGTCTTGGCCAATAATTACGACGTGATCATCATTGGTTCGGGCCCGGGCGGCTACGTTACCGCCATTCGCTCCGCACAGCTCGGTTTCAAGACCGCAATCGTCGAGCGTGAACATCTTGGCGGCATCTGCCTGAACTGGGGTTGTATCCCGACCAAGGCCCTTTTGCGTTCGGCAGAGATTTTTCATTATGGCCAGCATGCCAAGGATTACGGCTTGACCATCGAGGGAAAGATTTCCGCCGATGTCAAAGCTGTCGTTCAGCGGTCACGCGGTGTTTCGGGTCGACTCAATGCCGGCGTGGGATTCCTGATGAAGAAGAACAAGGTTGATGTGATCTGGGGAGAGGCCAAGCTTTCAAAGCCAGGCGAGATCGTTGTCTCGAAGACCTCGAAAAAGCCGATGGAGCCACAGCCGCCACTCCCAAAGAATACGTTGGGAGAAGGTACTTACTCGGC
Source organism: Candidatus Phyllobacterium onerii (assembly GCF_028331445.1). Lineage (GTDB taxonomy): Bacteria > Pseudomonadota > Alphaproteobacteria > Rhizobiales > Rhizobiaceae > Phyllobacterium > Phyllobacterium onerii. The sequence goes on from NZ_JAQMHX010000005.1 coordinate 403,183, forward strand.
TAATCATATTATTCTCGCCACTGGCGCTCGCCCGCGCGCACTGCCGGGCATTGAGCCAGACGGAAAGCTGATCTGGACCTATTTTGAAGCAATGGTGCCGCCGGAGATGCCGAAATCACTCGTGGTCATGGGATCTGGTGCGATCGGGATCGAATTCGCGTCGTTCTACCGCTCCATGGGCGCAGAGGTGACTGTCGTGGAACTCCTGTCAAACGTTATGCCTGTAGAGGATGCCGAAATCTCCGGGATCGCTCGCAAGCAGTTCGAAAAGCAGGGTATGAAGATCATTACCGACGCCAAGGTGACGAAGGTCGATAAAGCCGCGAATTCAATTACCGCGCATGTCGAGACCAAGGACGGCAAAATAGAGAAGATCACTGCGGACCGACTGATTTCGGCGGTTGGTGTTCAGGGAAATATCGAAAATCTCGGGCTCGAGGCTTTGGGCGTAAAGACCGATCGTGGTTGCATCGTCATCGACGGTTATGGCAAGACCAACGTGCCCGGCGTTTATGCTATTGGCGACGTTGCCGGCCCACCGATGCTGGCGCACAAGGCGGAGCATGAAGGTGTGATCTGTATCGAGAAGATTGCAAACTTCCCCGGCGTTCATCCTATTGAAAAGGACAAGATTCCTGGCTGTACCTATTGCCAGCCACAGGTTGCGTCCGTTGGCCTCACTGAAGCGAAGGCCAAGGAAAATGGCCGCGAGGTTCGCGTTGGGCGTTTCCCGTTTGCGGCAAACGGGAAGGCGATTGCGCTTGGCGAAGATCAGGGTCTGGTGAAGACGATCTTCGATAAGAAGACAGGCCAGCTGATCGGCGCTCACATGGTCGGTGCGGAAGTCACAGAACTTATCCAGGGCTTCGTCGTCGCCATGAACCTCGAAACGACCGAAGAGGAATTAATGCACACTGTCTTCCCGCACCCGACTTTGTCGGAAATGATGAAGGAAAGCGTGCTGGATGCCTATGGCCGTGTGTTAAACGCGTAAGCAACGAAGGGAATTTGGCTTTTGGTCACCATCAAGGATAGCAGACCCTGGATCAACCTTTCATGGGCGATCCTCAAATGGTCGACCTTGATCGGCCTTGGGCTCGGGTTTGTGCCGTCCGCCTTGAGTCTGGTTTCAGGCAACACCATATCCATCAATGGAACGGCAATCGGCGGTTGGCTTGGTGTCTGGATTGTTACCTTTGCTTGCGGGTTGGGTGGTTTTCTTTTCGGTGCTATATGGGCTTTGGTGTTGCGCGCCATTGCCATTGCATCAGGGCGCTAAAGCAATTGCAGCAAAAGTGTGAAGCGGTTTTGCGTCCGCGATTGCGGCAAACAAGGGTGGGGAGAGAAGCATATGGATCAGCCAGTTGGTATCATGGGCATGCCCGGTGTCGGTTTCTTTGGAATGCTGCTTATCGGCTTCCTCGCCGGCTATATCGCGGAAAAGGCAACGAACCGTAATCATGGACTTTTGACCAATATCCTTGTCGGTATTGCCGGTTCTTTCGTTGGCGGCACGCTGGCAGGTCTGCTGGATTTCAATTTCTACGGCTTTTTTGGAAACCTGATCGTTGCGACACTTGGCGCAATTCTCATCCTGTGGGTCTTCGGCAAAGCCAGACCCGCAAGCTAGGACTTTTATAATGGTAACGGTACTCGACACGATCGATCAAAAGCGGCGCCTGCGTCACCCGGAAAAGGCGCACCGCCCGGATTCGGAGATTCTGAAGAAACCAGACTGGATCAGAGTCAAGGCGCCCGTGTCGAAAGGCTATTCGGAAACGCGTGATATTGTGCGCTCGCACAATCTCGTCACGGTGTGCGAAGAGGCAGGCTGCCCCAATATCGGCGAGTGCTGGGACAAGAAACACGCAACATTCATGATCATGGGCGAAATTTGCACACGTGCCTGTGCGTTCTGCAACGTCGCGACTGGTCTGCCAACCGCGCTTGATCCAAACGAGCCCGAGAATGTGGGTAAGGCCGTCTTGAAGATGGGCTTGCAGCATGTGGTTATCACCTCGGTCGATCGTGACGATCTTGCCGATGGTGGCGCTCAGCATTTTGCCGATGTGATCCATGCCATCCGCCGTATTTCGCCCGGCACGACCATCGAGATTCTAACACCGGATTTCCTGCGCAAGGAAGGCGCTTTGGAAATTGTCGTGGCAGCCCGTCCTGATGTCTTCAACCACAACCTTGAGACCGTTCCGTCCAATTATCTCAAAGTTCGTCCGGGCGCGCGGTACTTCCACTCGATCCGCCTGTTGCAGCGGGTGAAGGAACTCGATCCGACGATCTTTACAAAATCCGGCATCATGGTGGGTCTTGGCGAAGAGCGTAACGAAGTGCTGCAGCTGATGGATGATCTGCGCTCGGCGGATGTGGATTTTATGACGATCGGCCAGTATCTGCAGCCAACGCGCAAGCATCACGCCGTGCTGAACTATGTAACGCCGGACGAATTCAAATCCTATGCAACGATTGCCAAAACCAAGGGCTTCCTGGTGGTTGCGTCGAGCCCATTGACACGTTCATCGCATCATGCCGGTGAAGATTTTGCCAGGCTGAAGGCTGCACGCGAGGCGCTGCACGCAAACCGCGCGTGACCGATGCCGAAATTTGAAACGACCCGCCATGTGAAGCATCGCGCCGAACAGATGTTTGATCTGGTCGCCGATATTGAGACTTATCCGCAGTTTCTGCCGATGTGCGAGAGTCTGAAAGTGCGTTCACGCAAGGAAAGTCATGGAAAGACGTTACTGATTGCCGACATGACTGTCGGCTATAAGCTGATCCGTGAGACCTTCACCAGCCAGGTTCTTTTGAAGCCCGAAGAGAAAGTCATCATCACCAAATACATAGATGGGCCATTCCGCTATCTCGATAATCGCTGGCAATTCGTCCCGGATGAAAATCCGGAACATTCAGCGGTGAAATTCTATATCGATTATGAATTCAAGAGCCGCACGCTCGGTTTTCTCATGGGGTCGATGTTCGACATAGCCTTCAGGAAATTCACCGAAGCTTTTGAAAAAAGGGCGGACTCAATCTACGGCAAGTGATCCGCTACGCTGCCCAGCCCGCACCGCAGGAACGAAACCGCAAGCTATCCGTTACGTTAATCGCAAGGAGGTTGTGATGTTAACGACCAAACTGATCGGTGCGCTATTCGTCGTTTGCGGGCTTTTATATATGGCCGGAATTGCGGTTTATCGCGGTGAGATGAGTGAATCCCATTCGCGCAACAGTGATTCTGCTGGTCTTGAACCGCGCCATCGTGGTCTGCGTTTTCTTGGTTTGAAAGCGAATTGGCCCGGCCTTGTGGTTGCTGCAATAGGCGCGCTGATGCTGTTATTACCATCTGCTGCGTAACCGATAGTCCTACCGTAGCGCCCGCAAAAGCATATCAAGCGCAGCATTGACGGCCGCATCGCGGATTGATGCGCGACCGTGATCAACAAACAGATGGCGCGCGGTGATGGGCTGTTTTCCCTTCAGCGCCAATCCAAACCAGACAAGTCCTATGGGCTTGGCGTCGGAGCCGCCACCGGGACCTGCAATCCCCGTAACGGAGATGGCGATCCCGGCATTTGAATGGCCAAGGGCTCCCGAGGCCATAGCCAAAGCGACTTCCTCAGATACCGCGCCGTGTTTGGCGAGCAATTCGGCCGGGACGCCAATCATCTCGTGCTTGGCTTCGTTGGAATAGGTGACGAACCCGCGATCCACGACATCGGAGGAGCCACCGATATCTGTCAGCGACGCTGCGATCAAACCACCGGTACAGGATTCAGCTGTGGCCAGCAGAATGCCGTGGCGACGGCAGCCTTCAAGGACCGCAATTGCCTTGGCTTCTGCGATTAGCCCGCTCATTCCGGCAGCCCTCCCGGGTAGATCACAGATGCCGTCGCAATGGCTGCAATGCCTTCCTTGCGGCCGATAAAGCCGAGCTTCTCGTTGGTCGTAGCCTTGATAGAAATGCGATCCGCGGAAATTCCCAGCATTTTCGACAATGCTGCGGTCATCGCCGCACGGTGCGGGCCTACTTTCGGCGCCTCGCAGATCAGTGTGACATCGGCGTTGGCAATCCGGCCGCCGGCCTCCTTGACGATTTTTACCGCATGCTCCACGAAGATATGCGAGGCGGCGCCCTTCCACTGCGGATCGGACGGCGGAAAATGTGTGCCGATGTCGCCTGCGCCGCGTGTTGCGAGCAGAGCATCAGTTAAAGCGTGCAGGGCTACGTCGGCGTCCGAATGCCCGGACAGTTTTTGATCATGTTCGATGAATACGCCGGCAAGCATCACGCCATTGCCCGGCTCGAAAGCATGCACGTCATAGCCGTTTCCAGTGCGCACGTCCGGAAATGCGGAATACTTCTGCGACAGGCGATCATCGGCCATTTCGATATCCTTTGCCCAGGTCAATTTCGTGTTGTCGACTGATCCTTCAACGATCCGCACCGGCAGGCCATGCCATTCGGCGATGGCCGAATCGTCGGTGAAGTCGGATCGGCCGGCTGCAAATGCTGCGTTATGCGCATTGAGGATCGGCAAATAGGGAAAAGCTTGCGGAGTCTGCGCTGCATAGAGGCCTGCGCGCGGTACCGTTGCGCTGACCATCGCGTCCGGTCCGGCAGCTTTCAACGTATCCGACACGGCAAGGACCGGCAGGACCCCAATATGCGGGGTAAGATTGAAAATGACCCGCTCCAGTAGATCTGTCGAGATAAAGGGGCGAACACCGTCGTGAATCAACACGTGATCCGGTGTTTGCTCCTTGAGAGCCAGAAGCCCGAGACGTGTCGATTCCTGGCGGGTCGGCCCCCCTGTTACCGCAGTAACTCTTGCGGCATGATCTCCAAGAGCCAAGGCGAACAGCGCATTGTCTTCCTTGTGGATTACCACAACGACGTGGTCGATCAACGGGCAATCGAGAAATGCGCGCATCGTGTGCGCCAGAACGGCCTCTCCGCCAATCTTGCGGTATTGCTTTGGTCCTTCAACGCTTTGACCTGCGCGTTCACCGCGTCCGGCCGCTACAATGACCGCAGCTACCCGCATTTCCTTATTGTCAGACTGCCCCGGCACGCTTCTCTCCGTTCGATGCAGACTGCGTTACCCTTTGCCAAACGGAAAGACCAGAACTTTAGCAACGCCCGGGTCGAAATCCGGCCATTCACGGTGCGCAATGCCTTGCGAAGAGGCAACGATCTGTCTAAAGGATAGGCTATTACGAAATTGCATACGAAACAGGCAGAATCGCGTGATCGAATTGGATCAACCACTGGATATCGGCGGGGTACATTTGCGGAACCGCGTGTTTCTGGCGCCAATGTCTGGCGTCTCTGACCTGCCGTTTCGCCAGTTGGCGTGGCAGGCCGGAGCCGGCATGGTCGTCTCGGAAATGGTTGCAAGTGCAGAGCTTTGCACGCGCGAACGCGGCAACCTATTGCGCCTCAGGGGTGATGGATTGGGCACGCACGTTGTGCAGATCGCAGGCCGTGAAACGCGATGGATGGCTGAAGCAGCGCGGATCGCCGAAGGCGAGGGCGCTCATATCGTCGATATCAATATGGGTTGCCCCGCCAAAAAGGTAACAGGTGGCTTGTCGGGCTCGGCACTCATGCGCGATCTCGATCACGCTTTGACACTGATCGATGCAACGATCGGGGCTGTGCGGGTTCCAGTTACGTTGAAAATGCGGCTTGGCTGGGATGACGCCAGCATCAATGCGCCGGAGCTGGCTGCGCGTGCAGAGCAGGCCGGTGTCAAGATGATCACCGTGCACGGCCGCACACGCTGCCAGTTCTATGAAGGCAGAGCCGACTGGTACGCTATTCGTGCCGTCAAGGACGCCATTTCGATCCCTCTCGTGGCCAATGGCGACGTCCAGAACCGCGCCGATGCAAAGGCAATTCTCGAGGCCTCCGGAGCTGATGCTGTTATGGTAGGGCGCGGATCTTACGGCCAACCTTGGCTGCCAGGGACAATCGTTCACGGAAGCGGACCAGATGCCAGCCACATGATCGCCGATTATGCAGTCGCTCATTACGAAGCGATGCTCTCGCATTACGGCGAGGCCACGGGTATTCGCCATGCGCGCAAACATCTTGGCTGGTATCTCGACAAACACGGATTCGACGTAGGACCCCTTGTCCGCGCATCGATCATGACCGAAACCAATCCCCAACAGGTTGCACGACGTCTCCACGCTGCGCTCACAAATACAGAAGAAATGAGGAAGGTGGCCTGATGACGGCATCGGATAAATCTATGCTGGGCGACCGGTTGGCGGGCATCGTTCTGAATTCGATCCGGCACCCGGTGATCATGCTCGATGATGCAGGTTATATTTCCTATGCCAACGCCGATGCTGAAGCGTTCTTCCGCTCAAGCGCCAACATTTTGAGCCGCAACACGCTCGATATGCTCCTGCCGTTCGGCAGCCCACTGCTGGCGCTGGTCAAGCAAGTGCGCGACAGCCCATCACCCGTTAATGAGTACCGCGTCGATGTCTCGTCGCCACGGCTCGGCCAAGACCGGATTGTCGATCTCTATGTCACTCCTGTCAGTGAATCGCCGGGTTCGATCGTCATCCTTTTCAAGGAACGCTCGATGGCGGAAAAACTCGATCGGCAGATGACGCATCGCGGCGCCGCGCGTTCCGTTACCGGCCTTGCATCCATGCTGGCGCATGAAATCAAGAACCCGCTCTCGGGCATCCGGGGGGCTGCGCAATTGCTTGAGACCGGCCTTTCCGACGATGACCGGGCGCTGACACGGTTGATCACCGACGAGACCGACCGGATCGTGTCACTCGTCGATCGCATGGAAGTTTTTTCCGACGAACGCCCGATAGAGCGGGAAGCGGTGAATATTCACGTGGTGCTGGATCACGTCAAAGCCATCGCCAAGAATGGTTTTGCCAGCCATATCAAGTTTCACGAGGACTATGATCCGTCGTTGCCTTACGTGTTCGCAAATCGCGATCAGCTCGTTCAAGTGTTCCTCAATCTCGTTAAAAATGCAGCTGAATCCATTGGCTCCAACGAGCCAGGTGAAATCACGCTCTCAACCGCGTTCCGTCCAGGTATCCGCCTGTCTGTTCCAGGTATGCGTACTCGGGTATCGCTGCCACTCGAATTTTGTGTTTCGGACACGGGTGCAGGTGTGACGCCCGATATCATGCCGCATCTCTTCGACCCATTCATAACCACGAAGCCCAATGGTTCCGGACTTGGCCTTGCCCTGGTCGCCAAGATTGTCGGTGACCATGGCGGTGTTATCGAATGCGATTCCGTGCCGCGCAAGACGACATTCAGAATTCTCATGCCTGCGTGGCAGAGCGGTCCGCTCGATGACGACCATGCAGACGACAGTCCATATACGAAGAAAGCAGGGTCCTGATTATGAGTTTGGGCAGTATTCTCGTCGCAGATGACGACGCAGCAATCAGAACGGTCCTCAATCAGGCGCTCTCCCGTGCAGGCTATGACGTCCGCATAACGTCGAATGCGGCTACCTTGTGGCGCTGGATATCGGCGGGTGATGGCGATCTTGTAATCACCGATGTGGTGATGCCCGATGAAAACGCTTTCGATCTTCTGCCACGCATCAAAAAATCGCGGCCTGATCTGCCCGTCATCGTCATGAGTGCGCAAAACACCTTCATGACCGCCATTCGAGCCTCTGAGGCGGGAGCCTACGAATATTTGCCCAAACCGTTCGATCTGACGGAACTGGTCAGCATCGTTGGTCGGGCACTTTCGGAACCGAAGAAAAAGCCGGAGAAGTGGGCTGCCGACGAGCAACCCGATACAATGCCGCTGGTCGGCCGCTCGCCGGCGATGCAGGATATTTATCGGGTATTGGCGCGCATGATGCAGACCGACCTGACGGTGATGATTTCCGGTGAGTCCGGAACTGGCAAGGAGCTGGTGGCGAAGGCTCTGCATGAATATGGCCGCCGGCGCAAAGGTCCGTTTGTCGCTATCAATATGGCAGCGATTCCGCGTGACCTTATCGAGTCGGAATTGTTCGGCCATGAGCGCGGGGCTTTCACTGGCGCGCAGAACCGGTCGAGCGGACGCTTTGAACAGGCGGACGGCGGCACATTATTCCTCGACGAAATCGGCGATATGCCGATGGAAGCACAAACGCGGCTTTTGCGTGTTTTGCAGCAGGGCGAATACATGACCGTCGGCGGGCGCACACCGATCAAGACCGACGTGCGCATTGTTGCTGCCACCAATAAGGATCTGCGCACCCTGATCAATCAAGGCCTTTTCCGCGAAGATTTGTACTATCGTCTCAATGTCGTGCCACTGCGTCTGCCACCCTTGCGCGAACGCGGCGAAGATATTCCGGATCTCGTACGGCACTTTTTCAAGATGGCGGCGAAAGACGGTCTGCCTGAAAAACGTATCATGGCCGATGGCCTCGATCTTATGCGACGTTACCCTTGGGCAGGTAACGTGCGCGAACTGGAAAACCTTGTCCGCCGTCTTGCCGCTCTCTACCCCCAGGAAGAGATTAATGCGGACGTCATTGAGGCAGAACTCAAGGCCGATCTGCGGCCGACCGAGCCATCTTCGAATTCGATGGCTGACCAGGATGTCACTATCGGCCAGGCGGTCGAACTGAACATGCAGCGCTACTTCCTTTCCTATGGGGACGACCTGCCACCCGTCGGTCTTTATCAACGCGTGTTGGAGGAGATGGAATATCCACTCATCCTTTCTTGCCTGACGGCTACACATGGGAATCAGATCAAGGCCGCCGAATTGCTGGGACTCAATCGCAATACATTGCGCAAGAAAATCCGCGAACTGGGCGTCAACATCTATAAGAGCACCAAGAGCGAACGCTGAATAGGCAGTCTCTACTCTTTAAGAAATCGTTAAGTATTAGTAAATTATTCACCAGTTCTAACAATATCAACGGAAGATAAAATTGTAACTACTGCAACAGAGCCTTTTTAAGGTGGGTATGTGCAGAGTAATCACCAGAAATCTCGTGAATTAAACGCAATCGGTTAGCGCCCAATTGCCATTGGATCATACGGAGGTGCATGGTGTTCAGTTTTGCAGAACGATTGATGTTGTTCAATCAGTACGAAATCTTGAAGAAACTTGATCCTCAAAAATCGAGCCTCTACACGCGGCATCAGGAAGTCGTGGAGAAGGGTTTCGAGAGTCTTTATGAAGATCTCGGAATTTCAACGAGGACACTGAGCAAGGAAGAAGCTCAGGAAATGGACGATATCCTTGCGCTGTTTCGCGCAATAAAGGCTTCGAGCGGGGGTGCGGCCAGCAACATGCCGGGCAAGACGGAGTTTGTTGGCTTTGGCTCCGGCCAGCCTGACGAGCGTTTCGCTTATGCCGACTTCCTCAGCAACATCCTGAAGTTCCCGCAGGAAGTCTCGAACAGCCCTGACAACCGGCCGGAATTGCAGCTCGAGAAATATCGCACCATGCTGAAGCGCTGGGACGAAATTGGCAGAAAGCGTGAGCTTTCCCCTGACCAGATCGAACATCTGGTCGCTTGATCTACACAGATATAAATGAAGTGGCCGGCAATGCCGGCCACAATCATTCAGGCTTGACGCTCAACCCAATGAGCCGATGTAGTCGAGTTTCCCGACAGGCACGCCGTTGTGGCGCAGAATGTTTTGAGCTGTCGTGACATGAAAATAGAAGTTCGGCAGGACGAATTTCAAAATGTAGTCTTCGCCACTCAACGTTACCCCCAACTTGCCGAATTTCAGCGTAACTTCCTTATCCGCAGTGCCATCAAGCGCTGAAGGATCGACGCTCTCCAAAAATGCAATTGTCTTGGCGATGCGTTCGCGCAGTTCGGCAAAATCAGCTTCCTCATCGGGGAATTTCGGAACTTCGACTGACGTCAGGCGGGCGATTACGCCCTTCGATGTATCACTGGCCCGCTGGATTTGGCCGGCGAACGGCAGCATATCGGGCGCCAGACGTGCGTTGACGAGAATGGCCGGAGCAATTTTCTTCTCTTCTGCGAATGCCTCGGCCTTGTCGATCAGTGATGAAAGAACGGAGAAACCACGGACAAATGCCGGAACGGAAATCTTGTGCATGGATAGGGACATAGGCGTGCTCCTTTGAAGCATTTCAGAACTAGCAGAATCGATGATCGAGATGAATTGATTATCGTGTTGTGACATCGGTAGTGCCAAGCGCAAATACGTCGCAGGCTCTCTTTTTCAAGGCCACCCGGTCGCTAAATCTTGCGAAGCTTGGGTTCAAAAATTGTGGCGGGACTATCATCGGCATGAACTATACGGTTCCGCCCCTGGTTCTTCGCCGCATAGAGGCACTTGTCAGCAGCAACCAACGCCTCCTCCAGACCCTGTCCAGGTCGGTGGATTGATATCCCAACGCTTACCGTGACGTCGAGATCGTTTATCCGGAGATATTTTGAGATATCCCGAACACCCGTGAGAATCCGATGCGAGATCCAATCGGCCTTTCCAAGGTCCGCACCGGTCAGAAAAATGGCGAACTCTTCGCCGCCGAACCGCGCGGCGAAATCCCACTCGCCGATGGTGGACCGGATGAGAATTCCAATTTCCTGGAGCACCCCATCGCCAACGGCGTGGCCGTACCGGTCATTGATCGACTTGAAATGATCAGCATCGATATAGAGGACCGCGCCGGCACTTTGTTCCCGATCGCACAAGGCAATCTGTTTCTGCGCCTGCATGTAGAATTCGTTACGGTTCGAGAGGCCGGTGAGATCATCTTTGCGTAGGGCGAGGTCGAGCCTTAAGGCGGTTTGCTTCAGACGATAATTGAGCCCGACGAGAAAAGCGCCGAGCGGGACGCTCACGATAATAACAATAATTGTCGTGACGGTGAGCGCCACATCGAGACGATCCAGTCTTACGACCAGGAAGAAAAGAACCGTTAGCAAATCCGAGGCGGCAATCGCCATGCCGACCATGATCGCGACCTGTTTTAAAGGTGGCAAGTCGCCGAATTTTGTCATCCATAAATCGTAGGTCGTCATTGCCGTCCGCCGAGTGTGTTCTTATTCCATATATCGACAGGACCATAAGGAAAGCTCTTTACGAAGAGTGTAATTTTAACTGTTGTTATTTTTTATCGGATGTTCAACTGAGGCAAACTATTTCAGCCACATGTTTTATAAACACGCCTGTGGCTCAAATTATCGCTTAAGCGTTAAAAACTATTTCCTATCAAACAAAGCCCATGACCCGATGCGGAATATAGGGCGCTTCCAGTGCAGAAATTTCGTCACCAGATAATTTTATTTGAAGAGATGCAACAGCATCACCTAGATGTGATGCTTTTGTGGCGCCAACTATAGGCGAAGTAACCTTAGTCAAAACCCAGGCAAGTGCTATTTGCGCGCGGGGAAGTTTCCGTTGCTCCGCTATTTTTGCGACTGCACTTACAACCTTCTTGTCAGCATCTTCAGTACCGGCATAAAGCGTTTTGCCGAATTCATCGGTTTCAGAACGGGCGCTCGTTTCGTCCCAGTCACGTGTGAGCCGGCCGCGGGCGAGGGGGCTCCATGGAATGACAGCAATGCCCTCAGCCTTGCACAGCGGTAACATCTCCCGCTCTTCCTCCCGATAGAGCAGGTTCACGTAGTCTTGCATGGAAACAAAGCGTGTCCATCCTTTCTGGCTGGAGGTCGCAAGCATTTGAGCGAACTGCCAGGCATACATGGAAGATGCCCCGATATACCTCGCCTTGCCGGATTTCACGACTTCATGAAGAGCTTCCAATGTCTCTTCGATAGGCGTTTCGTAGTCAAAGCGATGGATCTGGTAGAGGTCGACATAGTCTGTACCGAGGCGCCGCAGGCTCGCATCGATTTCCGCGAAGATGGCTTTGCGGGAAAGGCCTGCGCCATTCGGCCCTTGGCGCATCCTGCTGTTCACTTTTGTGGCGATGACAACTTCTTCGCGCGTACTGAAATCGGTGAGCGCACGGCCAACAATCTCCTCGCTGGAGCCGTCTGAATAAACGTTTGCCGTATCGAAAAAATTGATACCAAGTTCCAGCGCTTGTTTGATGAATGGCCGGCTTTTTTCTTCTGAAAGCGTCCAAGCATGGTTGCCGCGATCGGGCTCGCCGTAACTCATGCACCCGAGACATATACGTGAGACTTCCAGGCCGGTGTTTCCGAAACGTACATATTCCATCTCAGTTCTCCATTATCTAGAAAGTCTAAGCACAAACATTAGAGCCTGTTGCTGGCGGCTCTTGCAAGGCGGCAAATGGATGATGTCTCCACAGTCGTAAGCCGTTTTGTCAATTTTGAAATGCCGATATGAACCTGTAACAACAAATTGACGCGAGGTTGTCCCGCTACGGATCCTGTAATTGTGGGTGAGTGTCGAATATTCCGTGTTGTACGGAGACAAAACGTTGCATTTCCGCCACAATGTGTTGCATGAGTGCCACGTGTTGGGAATCACGACAGCAATGCTTTTATCGAATTCGGTCAATCTATCTGGAAATTCGGCAGCTGGCGCGACAAGCGGCGGCATACAGAAGTTTTATTCAAGGGCCGGAATTGCCACGGTTGTTCTCGCGCTCCTCACGACGGGCGTCACTTTTCTGATCCTGACCGGAATGACGCCGATCCACCCGGACAGCCAGACCACGTTGCTGCTTACAAGTATCAATGCGGCTCTCATCGCGGCGCTCATGATGCTTATTGGACGCGAAGCCTACCGCATTGCGCGAGCCAGAACACGCGGGAAAGCCGCATCTCGCCTACACGTGCGTTTAATCGTGCTGTTTTCGCTCGTCGCCGCCGTGCCGGCAATGATCGTCGCTATTGTCGCGTCCATTACACTCGATCTTGGACTTGATCGCTGGTTCGAGATGCGAAGTACGACCATCGTGAATTCGTCGATCAGCCTTGCCAATTCCTACATTCAGGAAAGTGCCCGCAATTTGCAGGGCACAACGCTGGAAATGGTCAATGACCTTGATGGCCAGCGCACGCTTTATAATCTTGATCGCAGTGGCTTTACCCGTTTGCTCACGCAACAGGCGCTGGGGCGGGGGCTTCTTGGCGCGTCACTTGTCAGGTCAAATGGTGAAACCGCTGTACGCGCCGACATCAAGACCGACATCGCCATACCTGCAGTAGCAAGGTCGGTATTGGAGACCGCATCGGACGGCAAACCCGTGCTTATTCCGCCGGAACAAACCAATCTTCTCAGTGCAGTCATCATGATGCGTGAAATACCGGGTCTGTTTCTCTATACCGTCAGGCCCGTCGATGCGGACATTCTCAGTTCGAGCCGACTGATGGAGAAACGAACCGCCGACGAACAAGCATCCGCCGGCGACGGGGTCACCACCCAGATCCTTTTTGCGCTGCTCTATTTCGGCCTGACCCTGACGTTGCTCCTATCGGCGATCTGGACTGGCATCGCTGTTGCAGACAGGCTCGTGCGCCCCATCCGGCTTTTGATTGGTGCTGCTGATGACGTGGCCACGGGCAATCTCGATGTCTCGGTTCCCGTGCATCGCAACGACGGGGACATCGGTTCTCTGTCGCAGACGTTCAATACAATGGTTCGGCAGTTGGGGACGCAGCGCAGTGATCTCGTTGCCGCCAAAGATCAGATCGATGAGCGGCGACGGTTCTCCGAAGCGGTCCTTTCGGGTGTGACTGCTGGCGTTATCAGTGTGAATGGTGATGGTGTCATAGGCATTGTCAACCGGTCTGCTGAAACGATGCTATCGCTCGACCCGGCAACCGCGATTGGCAAGAACCTGACAGCGCTCGTTCCGGAGATCGGACTGGTTTTCGAAGTCGCGCATGCAACGGGCCGCTCCGTTTATCGCGAGCAGGTGACCATGTCGCGTCGCGGCAGCGCGCGGACCTTCAACGTCCAGATTACCGTAGAAGATGCTGAATCGGTTGATCATTCCTACGTTGTGACCGTGGATGACATCACCGATCTGGTCGAGGCGCAGCGTTCGTCTGCATGGGCTGACGTTGCAAGGCGCATCGCTCACGAGATCAAGAATCCACTGACGCCGATCCAACTTTCTGCCGAACGTCTGCGCCGCCGCTATAGTAAGGTGATTACCGAAGATCGGGAAGTTTTCGACCAATGTACCGAAACGATCATTCGGCAGGTCGGTGATATAGGTCGCATGGTCGATGAATTTTCTTCCTTCGCGCGTATGCCGAAGCCGGAGATCAAAACGATGGATTTGCGCGAGGCTCTGCGCGAGGCATCCTTCCTCGTGGAGGTCAGCCGCAGCGATATCCGTTTCGAGCGCGACTTTGGCAATACCCCGCTCATCGGCCAATTCGACAGTCGTTTGATGGGGCAGGCTTTCGGAAATGTCATCAAGAACGCTGCTGAATCCGTTGAATCCATTGCGAAAGAGACTCATGCGAACGGACACATTCTTGTCAGATCCAGACAGGATGATGCGGCGATCGTCGTAGAGATACTTGATAATGGTAAAGGCCTGCCGCGCGAACATCGCCAGCGGCTGCTCGAGCCCTACATGACGACACGCGAAAAGGGTACCGGACTTGGTCTTGCTATCGTCAAAAAGATTGTCGAGGACCACGCTGGACATCTCGAATTGCATGACGCGCCGGAAGATTTTTACGGGGGCCGGGGCGCCATGATCCGCATGACTTTTCCAACCACACAGACCGTTACAACGGTCGAAGCAGAGACCGATAAATCGGCAAAACAGGTGAATTAATATGGCATCTGACATTCTTGTGGTCGACGATGAGGTCGACATCCGTGAACTTGTGGCTGGCATTCTCAGTGACGAAGGCTATGAGGCCCGCGTTGCGTCCGACGCGGATAGCGCGCTCGCTTCGATAGACGACCGCATACCTCGGTTGATTTTCCTCGACATCTGGATGCAGGGCAGCCGCCTGGATGGCTTGGCGCTACTGGACGAGATCAAGCTGCGGCATCCGGAGATTCCGGTTGTTATGATTTCTGGCCACGGCAATATCGAAACAGCCGTTTCGGCCATTCGCCGCGGTGCCTATGATTTTATCGAGAAGCCTTTCAAGGCTGACCGTTTGATCCTGATTGCCGAGCGGGCATTGGAGACATCGAAGCTGCGCCGCGAGGTCTCCGACCTGCGCAAGCGCTCGAGCGAAAGCTTTGAACTTCTCGGTAGTTCGCTCTCCATGAACCATCTTCGCCAGACCATTGAACGGGTTGCGCCAACCAACAGCCGCATCATGATCACAGGCCCTTCCGGTGCAGGCAAGGAACTGACCGCGCGTGCCATTCATGCCCTTTCGACACGTTCCAAAGGACCCTTCGTCAATCTGAACGCGGCAACGATCACACCGGAACGAATGGAAGTCGAATTATTTGGCACCGAATCCGATGGTGGTGAGCGCAAGGTGGGCGCCCTGGAAGAAGCGCATGGCGGCATTCTCTATCTGAATGAGATAGCTGACATGCCGCGGGAGACCCAAAACAAGATCCTGCGCGTTTTGGTGGACCAGCAGTTCGAGCGGGTGGGAGGCACCAAGCGGATCAAGGTCGATGTTCGTATTCTTTCTTCGACCGCACAGAACCTCGAGGCAATGATTGCCGAGGGACGTTTCCGTGAAGATCTGTTTCATCGGCTCGCGGTCGTTCCAGTTATCGTCCCGCCATTGGCTGACCGGCGTGACGATATCCCTGCACTTGTCGAGTTCTTTATGGGGCAGATCGCCGATCAGGCCGGTATCAAGCCGCGAAAGATTGGCCCCGATGCAATGGCCGTGCTGCAGTCCCATTCATGGCCGGGCAACATTCGCCAGCTGCGCAACAATATCGAGCGCCTGATCATTCTTGCCCGGGGCGACGATCCTGAATCGGTGATTACCGCTGATCTGCTGCCCGCCGAGATTGGTGATACACTGCCAAAACCACCTACGGAATCGGACCAGCACATCATGGCGCTGCCGTTGCGCGAAGCACGCGAGCGGTTTGAAAAAGAATATCTGATCGCCCAGATCAATCGCTTTGGTGGAAACATCTCACGCACGGCCGAATTCGTTGGTATGGAACGGTCAGCACTGCACCGCAAGCTCAAGTCCCTCGGTGTCTGATCAAAGCATCCAGTTGTGGCGGCCCTTCGACGTCGGGCACATCCTTGCTCCCGATTTGCTTGAACGCCTTATGCTATGTCGTGGAACATCACCAGAAAGAGAAGCAACCCCATGAAATTGCAACTCCTCCGCAACGCAACGCTGAAACTTGACTACGCCGGTACGACCATCCTGATTGATCCGGATTTCGGGTCGAAGCACAGCCGTCCGTCCTTCACCGGCCGCTCACCCAATCCAATGGTCGAACTTCCGGTATCGACGGATGAAATCCTTGCCGGAGTGGAACTCGTCATTGTTTCGCATCTGCATGCGGATCATTTCGACAAGATCGCGCAGGAGCTGGTTCCCAAACATTTGCCTCTCGTTTGCCAACCAGGCGACGAGGAAAAGATCCGGTCATTCGGCTTCACCGACGTGACGCCACTGACTGAGAGATTGACATATGAGGGTATTCGTTTAATTCGCCGCGACGGCAATCACGGCTCTGGTCCTGTGCTCGAAAAGATGGGAAACGTCATTGGCCTCACGATCGAGGCAGACGGCGAACCATCGATCTATTGGGCTGGCGATACGATCCTCTATCCGCCCGTGCGCGAAACAATCGCTACATCTGCCCCAGACATCATCATCACCCATTCCTGCGGTGCCGAATGGGACGATCTGCTGATTGTCATGGATGCCGAACAGACTATCGAGATCTGCCGTATTGCTCCAGAAGATACGAGAATCATTGCGACGCATATGGAAGCGTTGGATCACGCGACCGTTTCCCGCGATGATCTGCAGGACTATGCGAACGCCCACGACATCGCTAAGCATAAGCTGCTTATTCCCAGCGATGGAGAGGTTCTCCACCTCTCCGCCCCAAACGCATGAGATCAACAATGCCAAAAACCTTTGCTTTTGTCGGTAACCTGAATCGCAATGCCTTGCCCGGTAAGGGAAAGGGAATCAGCGTCTTTCAATTCGATGGTGAGACGGGAGATATGACGCTTGCTAGCGAATATCTGGCGATCGACAATCCAGGATATCTGGCGATTGATGAAAAGCGCAAGCGGCTCTACGCCGCTGCGGAAGTTCCGGCGTGGAACGAGAATCTCGCAGCAGCCTTCGATATCGATCCGTCGACCGGTGCGCTGTCCTATATCAATATGCAATCGACGTTGGGTAACACTACCTGCCATCTCGGTTTCGACCAGACCGGCGAAATGATCTTTGCGTCGAACTACACAGTCGCTGAATTGGGCGCGCGGCCAGGTAATGCGATTACTGCCTTTGCGCTACGAGCAGACGGCGGGTTGGAGCCTGCCTTTGCCGCTGCGATCCACGAAGGCCAAAACGCAATCTTGCCGACCGAGAAGCGCCAGCACGGCCATTGTGCGGTTGCAAGCCCCGACAATCATACTGTCTTTGTCTGCGACCTCGGGCTCGACCGGATCATGGCCTATATGTTGCCAAAGAAGGGCGAAAGCCTGTCACTTGCCGCAACACCATTTACGCAGATGCCCGAAGGGGCGGGCCCGCGTCATATGATATTTCACCCAGATGGCAAAATTGCCTATGTCATCAACGAGTTGAATAGCACTGTTTCAGTTTTGGATTACAATCCGGAAAACGCTGCGCTCACGATGATCCAGACATTGCCGGCACTGCCGGAGGGCTTCACGGGAACCAATACCTGCGCGGAAATCGCCGCGAGCCCCGATGGCCGGTTCCTCTACGGATCCAACCGTGGTCACAACAGCATTGTCAGCTATGCTATCGCCGCTTCGGGTGAAGTTGCATTGATCGGTTGGACACCATCGCAAGGCATTGGCCCGCGCAATTTCGCAATTGACCCGTCCGGCAAGTTCATGCTGGTCGCCAATCAGAAGGGCGGCGGCATCGCCATTTTCAGACGCGATATTCATACCGGTGCGCTTGAGGATACCGGTAAACGCGTTGCGCTGGAGACGCCCATGCGCATCGTATTCGGTACATTCCACTAAAAAGGAGCCGCGATGTCGCGCATTGCCTATGTAAACGGTCAATATGTCCAGCATTCCGAAGCTGGTATCCACATCGAGGACCGCGGCTATCAGTTCGCCGATGGTGTCTATGAAGTCTGCGAGATAGCACGCGGTAATATCATGGATATGACCCGCCACCTCGACAGGTTGAATCGTTCGCTTTCTGAATTGAAGATTTCCTGGCCAATGGCTCGCAAGGCACTCCAGGTCATTATCAAGGAGGTCGTCCGACGGAACCGGGTTAACGACGGTCTTGTCTACTTGCAGGTCACGCGCGGCGTTGCCAGGCGCGATCACGTGTTTCCCTCGCTGGATACGCCGCCAGCTATTGTTGTCACTGCCAAGCGTACCAGCCCTACCGCATCGGCCGCTCGGGCAGCCAAAGGCATCAAGGTGATAACTACGCCAGAAAACCGCTGGGAGCGTGTCGACATCAAGTCCATCGGTTTGTTGCCAAATGTGCTGGCTCGCCAGCAGGCGAAGGACCAAGGCGCCCAGGAAGCATGGTTCATCGATGAGGATGGTATCGTGAAGGAAGGCGCTGCGACGAATGCCTGGATCGTCACCAAGGATGGTGTTCTGGTCACGCGTCCGGCCGAAAGCGGAATTTTGCGCGGTATCACTCGCACCACCATTTTCGACGTGGCAAAAAAGTTGGGGCTCAAGATCGAAGAGAGGGGCTTCTCGGTCGATGAAGCAAAGAAGGCCAAGGAAGTTTTCATGACCGCTGCGTCAACAGTTGTCATGCCAATCGTTGCGATTGACGGCGAATCGGTAGCAAATGGCCATCCTGGAACAACTACACTTTCCTTGCGGGAAGCGTTTTTTGACATTGCGGAAAAAACGCCATCCTGTTAACCGGAGAGTGAGGGGACTAACAGAGCGCTATTTTTCACCTCCTGCTGGAGCAAAGAAAGTTTGCTTCCGCCGCAGAATTTTGTATGAGACACGTTTGCTGATCGCATAAAAGGACAAAAACAATGGCTGAACGATCGCAGAATCTTCAGGACCTTTTTCTGAATTCAGTCAGAAAACAGAAGATTTCTCTGACAATATTCCTCATTAATGGTGTAAAACTGACTGGAATTGTTACATCTTTCGACAACTTCTGCGTTCTTTTGCGCCGCGACGGCCATTCACAGCTCGTCTATAAACATGCTATATCGACCATCATGCCGAGCCAGCCCGTGCAGATGTTCGAAGTTGAAGAGAGCGACTGATACCACATTTGACCAAGGACTTTACGCGTAACGCACAGAAAACTGGTGGGATTGCTGATAACAGCGAAACCGCCAGGGAAGCTACGCGTGCGGTTGTCATCGTGCCAATTTTGCCACAACGCTTCAGTAATAGTGGCAATGGCGAGACCAATCGGTCGCAATTCCAGCATGAGTTCCAGCGCAGCGATGAAGCGAGGCTCGAAGAAGCCGAGGGGCTTGCGCGAGCGATCGACCTCAACATTGTCCATTCGGATATCGTGCAGGTTTCTGCGCCGCGCCCGGCTACATTGCTCGGGACCGGCAAGGTAGCGGCAATTGGCGAGATCATCGAGGCTTCACATGCGGAACTGGTTATAGTCGACCATTCCTTGACGCCCGTACAGCAACGCAATCTCGAAAAAGAATGGAATGCCAAGGTCCTGGACCGGACCGGGCTTATTCTCGAAATCTTCGGCCGCCGCGCCCAAACAAAGGAGGGTGCGCTGCAGGTGGAACTCGCGCACCTGACCTATCAGAAGGGCCGTCTGGTTCGTAGTTGGACCCACTTGGAGCGTCAGCGCGGTGGCGGCGGCTTCCTTGGTGGCCCGGGTGAAACGCAAATCGAGGCCGACAGACGCGCCCTGCAGGAAAAGATCCTGCGCATCAAGCGCGAGCTTGAGACGGTCGTTCGCACGCGTACGCTGCACCGGGCCAAACGCAAGAAGGTGCCGCATCCGGTGGTTGCCCTTGTTGGCTATACCAACGCCGGAAAATCCACGCTGTTCAATCGCCTGACCGGAGCAGGGGTCGTTGCCGAAGACATGCTCTTCGCCACGCTGGATCCGACGCTGCGGCGCATCAAGCTCGAACATGGCGAAACGATCATTCTCTCGGATACGGTTGGTTTCATTTCCAACCTGCCGACCCATCTGGTCGCCGCCTTCCGTGCGACACTGGAAGAGGTGGTCGAGGCGGATCTTATCCTGCATGTACGCGATATTTCCGATCCGGACACTGCAGCACAGGCCGAAGACGTTCATGCAATCATGACGAGCCTCGGCATCGAGCGTGGCGATACGAAGCGCATCATCGAAGTCTGGAACAAGATCGATCTGCTGGATGATGCCGGCCGCGAGACGGCGCAGCGCTTGAGCGCCGCGGCAGTTGGCAACGAACATCCGATCCCGGTCTCGGCGATCACGGGTGAGGGCGTGGACGACCTGCTCAAGGAAATCGAGGACCGGATCGCCGGCAAGCTCACCAAGGTCAAGGTTACTCTACAGCACAACCAGATGCGGCTCATGGACTGGATTTATCAGCACTCCAGCAATGTGAAGCGCAAGGATCTCGATGACGGTTCAATCGCCTTGACGATGGATATGACGGTCAACTCGCAAGCCATGCTCGACGAGAAGATGTTGAGCAGGAACAGCAGGTAAGGCGATTTTTTTCGCCGTCTTGGCTTCCTGCCACAACTTCCATTTCCATAACTGGCTATTTCACATTGCGCCTGGCGAGGTGCAGCCAATGCTGCCCTCACCTGTTGGATGTTGATGGGCGATGCCGGTTTATTTTATGAACTGGATCGTCTTGTCAGCCACCGTTATTGGCACCGGATTGCTGGCAACGACTGTTTCGACCGGCTGTACCACGTCCAGCTGCCAGATGCTCACAAGGGCGGCATTCATTTTATCGAGGATATTGGGGATATCTTTCGTATCGGAACCCGCTGGTGCATCAAAAATTTCGCGTTGGTTGATGGCGATTTGGCTTTCAAGTGGCTGCGAGTCTTCCTTGGTCGCCTTGCTCGGGAATCTATCAATCCAGTCCATCCACTTTCCAAAGATGAGTCTTTTTTGGGTTACTGAGGGCTTCCCAGGCGTCCAGGTGAGTTTCCAGACTTCAACCAACCCAGCCTTTTCGCGCCCTATTCCGTCGTTGTGTATCGCATATTGGATATAGGGCGTATTGTCATAAGTGCTGACAAGTAGATCGATGCCGGCGGAAAGCACAAAGTCCAGCTTGAAATTGCGCTCGTCGATCTGAGAGATGCGATGTTGGTTCTTTTGGACGCTGGCCTCATAATAGTCCATGCAAATATCAATTCCAAACGGCAAGCCATCGATGATATTATTCTGGAACTTTCCCGAGATTAACTTGTCATCAGAATCATATGAGCGACCAACTGAAGAGGTGACATAGCCGATTTTTACTTTAAGGTTATGCTTAACACTTATGATACATTCGTATATCGGGTTTTTCACATGCGCCATCATCGGATGTACCAGGTCAGGACCAAGTGGATTGGGTTTTAACGTGCCCGCCATGGGATCACCACAACTAGAACCGGCTAATTCGTCATAGAAGTCGATATGCGACACCGTCCGTTTGGGCCAGATCATATAGGCGGGCCGTTTCGCACCATCGTTCAGCGGCAAATTATGCGTACACACGACGTGATTGAACGCCTCGTAGATCGTGCCGTCAATTTTCGTGTCATTCGGTTTGCGGGGATCAGCCATTGGTTTCAGCATGGCAATCGTGCCCGGCAACATGACGATATGCCCGTATTTCCATGCCGGAAATTTCTTGATCAATGTCTGGACGTGCTTCGTAACCGTGTTCAGACACAAATCAGCACCGAATTCCAGCTCCTCCTTGGTCCAGAAATCGCCAAAAGGCACATTCCAGTAGAATTCCGGGGCCGTAACAAAGCTTACATCGAATTCTGTTGGCGACCGTTTTTCGAAGGCGGTTATCATGGCGCGATAGAGCAGCGCAAACCGGTTATCCAATGAGCGTTTCAAATAGCTCTCGATCCCTTCGTAAGTCTTCGCCTCACTAGCCACTATGACCGCTCCCGGCGTTCCCGCCGCAACCTCCCGGCGTGCGGAAACCTGCTTGTACGAATGATATTGCAGGCTGTAGATGCCAACTTTCTTCGGTTTGGAAGGCGCAGGGGCCGGAACCTGGATGACGTCACTCTGCTTCACCTGCTGGATGGCCGTTTCACGCGGCTCTTCCTCGATGGGAAGTGGCGCCTGGCCCGGAACCTGGATAATGTTATCCTGCTGCACCTGTTGGACGACCGGTTGGCGCGGCTCTTCCTGGACGGGAAGTAGCGCCTGGCCGGGAACCTGGATAATGTTACCCTGCTGCACCTGTTGGACGACTGGTTGGCGCGGTTCTTCCTCGATGGGAAGTAGCAGGTTCTTGAACGTTTGGTTAGTTCCCTGATCCTGGTCACTGAAAGGCGGGATTTTGAGGTCCAGCTTCTCATATATGACGGTTTCCGTGACTGGAGGCTTCACCGGCGGCGCAACCGGTGGCGTGAATGTCGACGTGTCACTCGATGGGACGCTACTATCGCCATCGCAACCGCCCAGCATAGCCAGCAGCGGCGCCGTGGGCAAATAGGCGCAGGCCTGCAAAATTCTCCGTCGCATCGGGGAGGGCTGATCGGTATCGCGAGCCGGGTTGCGGCCCGTTCCAAAAATGTCTTTCATCTATGTCTCCAGAGCAAAATTGCTGAAATATTGGCCGTAGCGTTTCGTGGTTTAATCGAACCACAAATTTGTCAGAGCAAGGATCGTCGTTGAGCTTTGAAGCGGGGCGTCACCGCCCCACCTTTTGGCTACCTATGGCGCGATGCCCCTTATTTTATGAACTGGATGGTCTTGTCAGCGTTTTTTGTGGCCACGGGATTGCTGGCGACCAGGTCTTCCGCAGGC
Organism: Candidatus Phyllobacterium onerii; assembly: GCF_028331445.1. Lineage (GTDB taxonomy): Bacteria > Pseudomonadota > Alphaproteobacteria > Rhizobiales > Rhizobiaceae > Phyllobacterium > Phyllobacterium onerii. Next base: position 426,237 of record NZ_JAQMHX010000005.1, read on the forward strand.
TTGTCAACATCCAGTGACCAGATTTTGACAGTGCCGGAGTTCATTTCATCCATAATTGTCGGGATGTCTTTTGTGTCCGCATCCTTGGGGGCAACAAACGCATCTGTCTGATCGACGAGGATAACGCCCTTTTCCGGCCTTTCCGCATTCTGCTGATTTTGATTATTGGCATTCTGCTGGTTTTGATTGGCCATATCCTGCTGGTTCTGACTAACGGAATCGAGCGCGGGGATATCAGTGTAGTCCATCGTTCCCAAATCATTCCCGATTCCTTTGGTCCAATTCAATTTCCAGGCTTCCGCCCATCCGCCTATCAAGCTGACTTATGCGGACCGGATCTAGCTGGATGCTTGCGCTGGAATAATCCAGACAAATATCGACGCCAAAGGGCAAATCCTCGACGATCTTGTTGTTGAACCTGTTGGAAAGCAATTTGCCATTCGCATCGAATGACTGTGCGCGGGATGAAGAGACGTGTTCGATCATGATAGGCACCTGCTTTCCTTCGGTTGTTAGCGCACACGTTACGAACGGGTTATCCATACCCAAATGGGCCGGATTCGGCAGTAAGCCGTCCTCGCTATAGCCACAAAAGCCGAAATCTATATGTGACACCATCCGTTTAGGCCAAATCATATAGGCAGGCCGGGGATATTTTGTGTCATCAAGCGGCAGGTTGTGGGTGCAGGTAAGATGATTGGAAGCAAGATAGGTGGTTTCGCCCACGGGGGTACCGTCTTGTTTCACGGCCTCCTTGGTCGGCTTCAGCGTCGCGATGGTGCCGGGCAGCAAGACGATAGTGCCGTACTGGCTTACCGGAAATTTGGCGATCAGCGTTCTGGCATTGCTCGTCACGGTTTTCTGGCACAAATCCGCTGCCGCCTGCAGTTCGTTCCCGTCGAGAAAATCATTGAAAGGCACGTTCCAGTAGAATTCCGGCGCGGTGAAGAAGCTGACATCGAATTCCTTGGGGGGGTGCTTTTGAAAGGCCGTCACCATCGCCCGGTAGAGAAGCGCGAAGCGATTGTCCAGCGCGCGTTTCAGATAGGTCTCGATGTCTTCAATGCTGATAGTATCGGGTAGCGAAATGCTACCAATTCCAAAGGCCGATTCGCCCAGTTTGGCGGCTTCCTCGACCAACGCAGCCTTCGCAGGATTGGTTACCTTGACAGAGCCAGGCGTTCCTTCGGGCACTTCCCGCCGCGTGGATATCTGGGTGAATGAATCATACTCAAGGCAATATATGCCGACTTTCTTGGGCTTGGAGGGTGCGGGCGCTTTGTCCGGCACGTGGGTGACCTCGACGGAGCCAGTTGTCAGCGTGTCCAGTTTCTTCTCCGGTAATTTCACCGGATCAGTTGTGCTGAAGGGCGGAATTCTAAGGTTCAGGCGCCTGGTTATCTCTGCTTCAATCGTCTGTTCTTGTCCGGGCGTAAATGTGGATGTGTCGCCAACCAGCGCGCTGCTGTTGTCATCGCACCCGCCCAGCATCGCCAGCAGCGGCGCTGTCGGCAAATAGGCGCAGGCCTTCAAAATTCTCCGTCGCATCGGGGAGGGCTGATCGGCATCACGAGCCGGCTTGCGGCCCGTTTCAAAAATGTCTTTCATCTATGTCTCCAGAGCAAATTTGCTGAAATATTGGTCTTAGCGTTTCGTGGTTTAATCGAACCACACGCTTTCAGAGCAATTAACGTGCCAAGTGAACATACTGGGCCCGAATTTTGCTTCGCTCGAGCCGATTCGCAAATTCAAGCCAAGACGGGCCATTTGGACGCGTTAAATTCACGCTACCCGGCCAAAATCACCAAGCAACAGTTGTGATGGGATGCAGCGAATGCCCAATGTTTATTCGGCATTTCGAAAATGCCTAACAATGATGCATGAGAACGGCGCTATTTCGCCGTCTTGGCTTCCTGCCACAGCGCTTCCATCTCCTCTAGCGTCGCCGCGTCGAGAGACTGTTGCTGTTCGGCCAGTTTGCGTTCGATGTAATGGAAGCGTTTGCGGAATTTCTCGTTGGTGCCGCGCAGAGCGCTTTCAGGCTCGAGTTTGAGGTGGCGGCCGAGATTGACGAGGGCAAAGAGCAGGTCGCCATATTCTTCTTCGGTATCTTGTCGATCGCCGCTGGCGATTGCTTCCTTCAGTTCGCCGATCTCTTCCTCGATCTTGTCAAGGATTGGCGCAGCCTCTGACCAGTCGAAACCGACTTTCGCGGCTTTCTGCTGCAGTTTCAAAGCCCGCATCAGCGCGGGGAAGCCATGGGGAATATCGTCGAGAAAACCATCGGCTTCGGCCAGACCTGGATTGAGCGCGGCACGGCGTTCGCGGCGCTCGGCTTTTTCCTCGGCCTTGATCTTGTCCCACATGCCTTTGGCCATACCTGCGCCGCGCGCGGCTTCTTCGCCGAATACGTGTGGATGACGACGGATCATCTTATGGGTGATGGCCTGAACCACATCGCCAAAATCGAACGCCTTGAGCTCCTCGGCCATGCGTGCATGGAAAACAACCTGCAGCAGCAGATCGCCCAGTTCCTCACGCAGATCGTCGATGTCATTGCGCTCGATCGCGTCGATGACTTCAAATGCCTCCTCGAGCGTATACGGCGCGATGGATTTGAAATCCTGCTCCAGATCCCAGGGGCAGCCCGTTACGGGCGTGCGCAAAGCAGCCATGATATCGAGCAAGCGGGTTATCTCGCGTGATGGTTTCATGAACGTAGAATAGGCCAAGTCATTGGCGGCGAACATGACGAAGCGCTGCCGTCGATTGCTTGTCCACAACGTGCACGCCATGGGGTAGCGCTCTACAACGATCTTGGCGGAACATAGAGGCAGATCGATCGCCTTGCCTTGGGATCGGCGCCGACGGTACAGCGATGGAAAAACTGATCCTTCGACGGTTTGATACGGCTATCACCGTAGGCGATCAGTTCCCCGGTAGTGATAACACGGTAGCCATTTGGCGTTTCCAGGATGGCACCATCCTTCTCTTGCCAACAGTCGGTCATGCTGCAACATTCGGCACCATACGCCCAGCCAAGCGGAGCGTCGTGAGCGAACGCGGGAGCTGCGAAGAGCAGGGCAATGATTAGCACCTTGCGTATGGCTGACACCCTCCCGCTCTTGTAGCTTAACGGATTCACGCCGCCTGTAGCGATGACACATACTACACCAATCCGGATAATCCGCTGCTGATCGACTTCGGCGTCACGAACCGTTCGAGTTGACCGGTGCTTTCAGCTATGACGTTCCAATTTCTGGCACCGAGGTCGATCACTACCAGCGCCGCAGTTGGGTATTTTTGTTGCAATCGGGATAGATTTTTCTGACTTCCCGTTCTGATCAGTTTGAGAGCAAGCTCATGGAGTCCGGGATTATGTCCGACGACCAGCAACGCCTTAACGTCAGGTCTCGTTTGGTGGATGATGTCAAGGATCGCTTTGGCGGAAGCATCGAAGAGGCGCGGCTCGTCGATCTGCATTATGTCCTTCGGGAAAACAGCTCGGATAAGTTCCCATGTTTCCATGGTGCGTCGGGCTGTCGATATCATGGCAAGGTCGGGTAGAAGACCTTGCTCCACCATGTAAGCGCCCATCAACGGGCACGCCCGACGGCCGCGTTCCGCAAGAGGGCGCGCATGGTCGTCAACGTTGTCGGGCCTGTCCGACTTGGCATGACGAAGAAGCATTAGCCTGCGCATCATCAGTCTTACCGTACTGGTTGAGATCGCGACTATCGGCCCAAATAGGAAACGCTAGACTCATCTACCAATTTGGGTCCTACGGGATAGTATAGAATTGAGATGGGAAGGAAATAAGAAAGGCGTTTTACAGGATGATCGCGGTGGATCGTGGTAAGGAGAAGCGAGCCAGCATCAAAGATGTCGATGTTGTTTCTCCACCGGCTCCGGTCGAAGTCGAATTGAAGCTGCGTGCCTCTCCAGGTTCGCTCGACCAGATTCGAACATCCCCTGTTATTCTGCAAGATTCCCGGAACAAGGGTACGATACGCCGGTTGGAAACAACGTATTACGATACGGCTGACCATAAGTTGTTTGGTGCCGGCATTTCCCTGCGAGTTCGGCGCAGCGGCAAGTACCTGGTGCAAACCATCAAGCGAGTATCCGTGGATGATCCACTGACACGCAATGAATGGGAGGCGCCGGTCGAGACACTGACCCCCGATCTCGGTGCGCTGCCAGTGTCGGAAATCGATGGGATTTTCGACAAAATCGCTGTCGATCAATTTGTGCCGATCTTTGTCACCAAAGTGCGCCGGCATCGGGTGACTGTGGATGTATCTGAGGGACAGATCGAGGTCGCGTTTGACGATGGCGTGATAGAAGCCGGATCGCAACAGGAGCCGCTATGCGAGGTCGAACTTGAACTGAAACAGGGCAGGGCAGCGGCACTCTACCAACTCGGCCTTGGTCTGATGGATATCTCGCCGCTGTGCCTTGAAACACAGAGCAAATCCGCGCGTGGCTATGCGCTCGCTCTTGGTATTGATTCAGTGGCTGTGAAGGCGTCCTCGTCTAATCTCGGCTGCCAAAATACCGTGGATGAAGGCATCGCCAAACTCCTGTCGAACTGCCAACAACAGATACAGGCGAATCTGTCTCCGGCAGAAAACGGCGGCGAAGGCGTCCATCAGTTGCGTGTGGCGTTACGACGTCTGCGAACGGCCTTGTATTTTTTGCGGCGCGAGTTTGAGACGCCATCACTGCTGGCGCTCGATGGCGAAGCGAGGCGGTTTGCACGAACGTTGGGACCAGCACGCAACTGGGATGTTTTTATCGACTCAACGCTCGCCGATATCGAGAAGAGCAATCTGCCGGACATCGACTTCTCCAGCTTGCGCGCCGCGAGCGTGCCCTTCCGGAATGAGGGTTATGGCATTGTGCGCGATAACATCGCTGACTCGCAAACCAACCGTTTTCTTTTGTCACTGGGGCTCGTTATTCAGCGGAAAAGCTGGCGAAACGAGGTTGCCAGCGAGGATCTGCGGACACTTGCCGAGCCACTTACGAAATTTGCGTCCAAAGTTCTCACCCGTATCGAGCGAAAGGCACTCAAGAGCGGGCGGCATTTTCGCCATCTTCGGCCCGAAGCGCGGCACAGGCTGCGACTGACCTTGAAGAAACTGCGCTATGCTACAGAGTTCTTCTTGCCACTTTATGTAGACCGGGGACCGACAGGAAAATATCTCAAGCAGCTGTCCCGACTGCAGGATGTTCTGGGCGAAGCCAATGATATCAGAACTTCGCGGACCCTTCTGTCGAATATCCAGGAACGTGCGGAAAGTCCCGACCTGCATCGTGCCATTGGCGCCGTGGTCGGCTGGCAGGGACATCTCGAAATGACGAGCGCCAGCCGGATGAACAACAGGTGGGGCAAGTTCAAACGAACCCCACAATTCTGGTAAGCCCAGCGAACTAAAAGATTGATATCTAATTATTCGTATGCTAATTATTTCTATATGAACGAGATTGATAATCTTCGTAGAGCGTTTACAGCGAGCCTGCTTCAGACAGGGCGGCAATGGCGGCGCATTACAGATCAGGCGCTTGTGGCTTCAAATATCTCTGAAGCCACGGCGGCGCCCCTGATCTGGATTGGGCGGCTAGGCGGCGGCGTGCGGCAGATTACCCTTGCATCATATGTTGGAATTGAGGGGCCGTCATTGGTCCGTCTGCTCGATCAGCTTGAGGCGGCGGAACTTGTTATCCGGAAAGAAGATAGTAGCGATCGCCGCGCCAAGACGCTTTGGCTTACCGAAAAGGGTAAGCAGTTCACAGCAGAACTTGAGGATATCCTCGTTGGTTTGCGCGCCCAGATCCTTGCTGATGTCAGCAAGGAAGACCTTGAAGCCGCGTTGCGAGTACTTGATGCATTTGATCGCGCCAGCAATTCAACCACGATAGGGCCTCCGGCGAGCGAGGCGGAGCTGACACCGTGACTTTTCCGTCCTGGCGGGAGTGGGTATTTTCGGCCAAAGCTTTTCTCGCATCAATGATGGCCCTCTATATCGCGCTGTGGTTCGATTTGCCTCGACCATACTGGGCCATGGCGGCTGTTTACGTGGTTGCAAATCCGCTTGCAGGCGCGACGAGTTCCAAAGGTCTTTATCGCGCACTTGGCACGATTATCGGGGCGAGCGCCGCGGTGTTTTTTGTGCCGCTCTTTGTTAATGCTCCAGAACTCTTATCGCTTGTCGTCGCGTTGTGGACCGGTTGTCTACTGTACATATCCATGCTCGACCGAACGCCGCGCAGTTATGTTTTCATGCTGGCAGGTTATTCACTACCGCTCATTGCGCTTCCAACAGTAATGACGCCGGAATTGATCTTCGATACAGCGCTTGCGCGAACTGAGGAGATCATTATCGGCATTACCTGCGCGACTGTCGTGGGCTTGCTTGTATTTCCCAGCAGCGTTGGAACACTTCTCGGCGCCAGAATTTCTGCATGGCTCGATGATGCCGCGGACTGGGCGGACGAGATATTGCGCGGGGAGGGTGCTGTTCCGGCTACGCCAGCACGACGTCAGAAGTTGGCATCGGATATAGCCGGACTTGATCTCGTTATTAGCCAGCTGACCTATGATGCGGGCACCCGCGACGTTGCCCGGCATGCGAAAGAACTGCGTGGACGCCTCATGATGCTTCTGCCTCTGCTTTCGTCGTTGGCGGACAGGCTCCATGCCCTTAAGGCTGATGGCCGGCAATTGACTCCGGAACTCGGCGCGCTTCTTTGCGAGGTCGCCGGTTGGTTGACATCCGGAACATCAGCGTCAGAGAAAAGTCCGGATCATTTTGCGGCACAGATCAAACGGCTGGAATCGTCCGATGAGTCTGCGGAGTGGGGAAGGCTGATACTTTCGAGTGCACTTGCCCGATTGTTGGAAATTGTTAACCTCTGGCACGATTGCCTGACCCTTCGTGAAGAAATAGCCAAGGGTCAGTATTCCGGACGGTGGCGCCCAGCCTTCCGCCATCGCCAGGTCGTTGGACGTAACCGCTACTACGACTACGCCATGATGTTCTTTTCGTCGGGTTCCGTCGTCGCAGCAACCCTTGTTGCTGGTCTGATCTGGATACAGATTGGATGGCAGAGCGGAGCAAGCTTCGTGATGATGACGGCTGTTGCCTGTTCATTCTTTGCTGCCATGGACAGGCCGGCACCTTTCATATCAGCAATGTTCATGTGGTGCGGTGTCAGTCTCGTGGCATCCTTCGTCTATCTGTTTGCGATCCTTCCGGCGATCAGTGGTTACGAAATGCTTGTGCTGGTCTTTGCACCAGCATTCCTCTTCATCGGGACGCTGATCCCGCGACCACATTTCAATATGCTCGCAATGCTCCTCACGGTGAACACCGCTTCCTTCGTCGCAATGCAGAACCGCCTCAGCGCTGATTTTATTACATTTGCCAGTGAAGGGATTGCTGCGATGGCCGGCATCGGTTTCGCTCTGGTCTGGACGCAACTTGCAAGGCCGTTTGGTGCCGAGATTGCTGCCCGTCGCCTGGTCCGTGCTGGCTGGTCTGATCTCGCTGAAACTGCCGCCGGATTGAAGCGAAGCGACTATGAAAAGCTCTCTGGGCGAATGCTGGACCGGATGGGGCAGCTCATACCAAGGTTGGCATCCCTGGACGATCGCTACCTGTCGGATATCGATGGCTTTGCAGAAGTGCGCATGGGCTTCAACATCCTCGCAATCCAGCGGGAGCGTAAACATTTGACCGGGGAGGAACAATCCCAAGTGAACGCAGTCCTTTCAGGGATTGCCGAGTTGTTCCGGCAGCGCGTGGCACGACGTGAGGCAGTGAGGCCGAGTGCAAAGTTGCAGGAGCAATTGGATAGCGCTCTCGTGTTCTCCAGCTTTCAAGAGAATGTTCGTGGACGCAAGGTATTGGACGCGCTCGTCGGCCTACGACGGGCATTATTTCCCTATGCGGCTGCGCCGTCCGCTCCTCCAGGCGCCGATATGAGACCATCCGCACGAGAAATGCTGATGGCCGCGGAGTAAAAACAGAATGTTAGCTGAGCTTGATATCTATGGCGTTTACGTACCCGGACTTCTCGGATTGATGCTTGTTACGCTTCTGTTCAACGTGGTTTTGCGCCGGGCGCTTTCATGGATCGGCCTTTATGCAATCGTCTGGCATCGGGGGTTGTTCGATGTTGCACTTTACGTCGTCACACTCGGCGCCATCACTTTCCTGACCCAACGGTTATTGTCATGAATCAAAATTTGAAAACTGCAGGGCGCGTGCTCGTCACCCTGTCCTTGGTTGTTTGCGCCCTGTTCGTCGGCCGCGAGCTTTGGAATCATTATATGAATGACCCTTGGACGCGTGACGCGCGTGTCCGCGCCGACATTGTTGCGGTTGCACCAGACGTATCAGGGCTGGTGAGTGAAGTGCTTGTTAAAGACAATGACATCGTCAAGAAAGGCGACGTGTTGTTCAAGGTAGACGAGAAGCGTTTCCAGATTGCCGAAGAGCAGGCAGAAGCTGCAGTTGCAGGGGCCAAGGCGACGTTGGACCAAGCGACGCGTGACCGCAAGCGTCGCGAACAACTCGGCGGGGTGATATCGCAGCAACAGAAGGAAGAAGCCCAGGCCGCTGAAGCGCAAGCTCAAGCGAGTTTTCTCCAAGCGTCAGCTAATCTCGATCTTGCCCGCCTCAACAGGGAACGGTCGCAGGTGAGGGCGCCCGTCAACGGCACCATCAGCAATCTTTCCCTTCGCCCGGGCAATTATGTCACGACAGGAAGTGCCGAAATCGCGCTCGTCGATACGGATTCACTCCGCGTGGAGGGCTATTTCGAAGAAACGAAGCTCTCGCGCATTCACATTGGCGATCCGGTGAGGGTCAAACTGATGGGACGGCCTGGTACCATCGAAGGTCATGTCGATAGCATCGCGGCAGGGATCGAAGATCGCGAACGAACGGCAGGTTCCGGCCTTCTTGCCAACATCAATCCAACTTTCACATGGGTTCGTCTCGCTCAGCGTATTCCGGTCAGGATAGCGCTCAACGACCTACCTGAAAACACTCAATTGGTGGCAGGTATGACTGCGACCGTTGCGGTAACACCTTGACTTGGACTTGGAGAGGAAATGACGATGGAAAAACGCTCACGACCTGTGCTCTGGCTTCTGCTCATTCCGTATATCGGATTGCTTTGGGTGCCATTCTATAATTTCCACGACCCGGAGCTTTTCGGATTTCCGTTTTTCTATTGGTACCAGCTTGCCTGGGTGCCGATCACCGCATTTTTGACCTGGATTGCGTACCGGAGCACGCGCCATGACGACTAATATTGATCCTGTCGCGCTGTCCGTATTCATTTTCTTCTTCGCCCTCGTCACAGTCCTCGGTTTTGTTGCGTCGCGCTGGCGCGCTCCGAAAAACATGGGACATCTGGACGAATGGGGGCTAGGGGGCCGCAACTTCGGAACCTGGATCACCTGGTTCCTCGTTGGCGGTGACTTCTACACGGCTTACACCGTTATCGCCGTTCCGGCGCTTGTCTACGCAGTCGGTGCCTATGGCTTCTTTGCGTTACCCTACACAATCATCGTCTATCCATTCGTATTCATGGTGATGCCCATCCTTTGGAAGCGCGCCAAGGACAACGGTTATGTTACTGCCGGTGATGTGGTTTACGGGCAATATGGATCACGTGCCCTGGAACTGGCCGTTGCTCTTACCGGTGTCATAGCCACGATGCCTTATATCGCCCTGCAGCTTGTCGGCATGGCGGCGGTTCTGCAAGCGTTAGGTCTGACCGGGGAACTGCCCTTGGCCGTCGCGTTCATTATTCTGGCCCTTTACACCTATTCGGCGGGCCTGCGCGCACCTGCGCTGATCGCTTTCGTCAAGGACATCATGATCTATATCGCGGTGTTCGCTGCGGTTGCCCTGATACCGTCCAAGCTCGGAGGCTATGCCAATGTGTTCGCTTCGGCGGATGCGGCTTTCAAGGCCAAAGGTTCGGGAAGTCTGCTTCTTGATGGAAGCCAATACGTCGCCTACGCAACCTTGGCGCTCGGCTCGGCGCTTGCGGCCTTCATGTATCCGCATACTCTGACAGGCATCTTCGCATCGAACAGCAGCAACACGATCCGCAAAAATGCTGCACTCTTGCCCGCATACACTCTGCTGCTCGGACTTCTTGCACTGCTTGGCTATATGGGGCACGCAGCACATCTAAACGTGTCGAGCCCGAACCAGGTTGTGCCAGCACTTTTCCAGACATTGTTTCCAAGCTGGTTTGCGGGCTTTGCTTTTGCCGCTATTGCAATCGGTGCTCTCGTTCCGGCCGCCGTCATGAGCATTGGCGCTTCCAATCTATTTACCCGGAACTTCTGGAAGGCCTACGTCAATCCGGCGGTCACACACGAAGGTGAGGCGAAGGTCGCCAAGGTAACATCGCTGGTCGTCAAGATCGGCGCGTTGATGGTCATCGCTTTCCTTCCGACACAGTTCGCGCTCGATCTGCAGCTTCTCGGCGGAATATGGATACTCCAAACCCTTCCGGCACTGGTATTCGGCCTCTATTCGAATTGGTTCCGCGCACCCGGGCTACTTGCTGGCTGGTTCGTGGGCTTCTTCGGTGGCACGTATCTTGTCTGGATCAACGGTCTAAAGCCGTTACAGCTAATCAGCCTCGGAGGTGCGCCGTTCACGGTCTATATCGGGCTCTTGGCACTTATAGCCAACATTGCGGTTGCAGCCGCGCTCAGTAGCTTCAAGACGAAGGTGGAGGTTGCGGCCTAAACAAAGGGATATGCGCAAGCCTGGGCTTGCATTGCAAGAAACTCGAACGGTGTCGTTCGAGTTTCTCCGCCTAAGAGTGCGGCGAGGTGGCGCGGCCATCACTTGGGCGACGCACTTCAAAAATGGAGCACATTCTTCTGTAGATTCCATCTGAAGCGCGACTTGCGATATCTGAAAGCTAGCCTGCCCGCCGTGTCTGTGCGAGCAGTTTTTGCCGGAAGACTTCTGCTGGCGTTTTATAGCCAAGGCATTTGCGTGGTGTTGCATTCAGTCTGTTGCAGATTTCCGTTAGATCACGGTCGCTGAGAGACAGAGGATCAACCTCTCTCGACAGCCATTTCCTGGCCCGTCTGTTGGTGTTTTCGACGGTGCCTTTTTGCCGGGGCGACTGCGGATCACAGAACCATGTTTGCGTTCCGATGCCTGCCTGCAGGTAAGGCCAATCGGTGAACTCGGTGCCACGATCGAGGGTGATCGAACGGCGGGCGAGATGGGGCAGGGATTGCAGCGCCTGGATCAGCCCATATCTATCGCAAGTCGCACTTCATCCTTGAACCCACCCCCATGGGTCCCAATGTTGCAACCAAGTAGAAATGTCGCGTGTTCTGCAAAGTAGAAATGTCATCCTGACAGGCGCCGAGGCGCGTCACCGGGCAGGGCGGAGACCTCACTATCGCAGCCCGGAGCGGCGGCGTTTGATGGAGCGCCAGAGGCCCGTTCAGCGGCTCGTCGCTCGACCATTTGATCGACCCAGCCCTTTCGTCCGGGCGGTTTGCGTCCACGTTTTTGATAGCCGATAACCTCGCTGTTGGTCTTCACTCTTGGCGGCGGCAGCTGATCCTGCCGTTCCCTGATGAAGGCCAGCACATCGCTCAGCCGCTTGCTTTCGGTAATGGCCGCATGGGTCACGCGCTGCTCCTTGTCGAAGATCGTGTGGGGCAGGGTCATTCCTTTCCAGCGGACGTCGAAACGGCCGTCGGCAAAGGCATAGACGTCGACATATTTGCCGACGAGCCCACGGCTGACCCCATTCGCCTCCAGGATCACCCGCTGCCGCTCGTAGGAAAAAGCCAGTTGCCGTCCGACATAACGCTGTTCACGTTTGCACAGCACATCGCGCAGCCGGTGAACGTCGATGTTCAGGGGACGATGCAGATCGTCGGCTCGGGCAGGTGATGTGGCAAATCTGGCATTGTAGCGCTCGGTAAAACCGTCAAGAAACCGGTTGCCGGCCGCCATGTCCGAGATCCCCGCCAGCCGCAGCTCCTTAACCAAACGGTCCTGCAGCGTGCGGTTCGCCCGTTCGACCCGGCCTTTGGCCTGGCTCGAATTGGCGCAGAGAATCTCGATGCTGAGTTCAGACAGCGCCCGGCCGAATTGCGTCATGCCCTGACCACCCTCTGGATCTTTCTTCGCCACCCGGAACACCGAATGCTTGTCGGAATAAAACGCGACAGGCCGGCCATGACGGGTCAAATACTGTTCGAGTGCATCGAAATAGCTGAACGCGCTTTCCGAGGCGACGAACAGCAATTGCTGCAGGCGGCTGGTGGCATCGTCGATGAACACCAGCAGCGTGCACGGCGGACCGCGGTCCTCGAACCAGCGATGCTCGCTGCCGTCGATCTGGATCAGCTCGCCATAACACTCGCGCCGCAGCCGCGGCGGATGGAACTGCAGACGACGCTTCTTGCGTGATGACCAG
>NZ_JAQMHX010000006.1 GCF_028331445.1 Candidatus Phyllobacterium onerii
ATCGCCGCCTTCCGCACTGATGAAATCATCGCCTTCATCGCCGCGGATGACATCGGCACCGCCGCCGCCCACCACCGTGTCATTGCCGCCCAATGCTATGATGTTCTCGCCGTTGGCCGTGCCAAGCAGAACGTCCGCATTGGCTGTACCCACAACCGGAGCCCCTGGTGAGTTCGAACCTGGAGCAGGAGCATCGTCATCCTCCTCTACCGGCTCCCCGCCAATCTGAGGCATGCCGTCTGGCGCAGTGAACTTGATGGTTTGTTCACTGCTGGTCAGTGTCGTGACGCCATCTTCTATGGTTGCTTCATAGTCTGCAATGGTCGCTCCGTTTGGCAATTCGATCACATCCTGGGGACGGAGGTTGCCGACAATCGTGTCGTTACCGCCGTTGGACCTGAAGACGATGCGATGCGCCGAGTCCAGCGATGAGATATCCACCGTATCATCGCCTGCATTGCCATCAATAGTGATGGTATTGAAGTTCAGGCTGGTGAAGGGCGCATTGAAGTTGCCGATGACCTGAATCGTGTCACCGCCATTACTACCGCTTCCACCGGGAGGTGTTCCACCAGGCGAAGTTACCTGCTGTGTGTTGACCCGGATCTCTTCGATGTTATCGAGTTCGGCGATGACTGTTGTGGTTGCACCAACCGTACGGGTGATAACAATCTCGGTATTAGCTCCCAACACCGGAATGTTTGCTGCGAGAGCAGCTGCCTTCGCATAGATGCGGAATATCTCGGCCCCCGCTCCGCCGTTCAACACGAAGGTGTCGGTAGCACCGGCTCCGCCGTCGATCATGTCGAAGCCGTCACCAGTTGTCCAGTTGATCGTGTCATTGCCTGTGCCCGCGAGGATGATATCGTCGCCCGCACCGCCAGTGACTGTGTCTCCGCCGTCGCCAGCATCGATGTTGTCATTGCCACCGCCGCCGTTGATTGTAGTACCAGCAGTATCACCAATGATGATTTCGCTGGTGGCACCGCCATTGATGGTGCCTGTGACCCTGGTTACGTTCACCGCCGTTGTCGGATCAGTCAGTGTCCCGTCACTGGCAACGTAGTTGAAGCTGCCTCCTGCCCCACCGGTATCGGACACCGTCACCGCTGTGGCACCAAGAGTGGGCGCGTTGAGACCGTTCTGGCCGCCCACCGACGTGATTGTCACCGGCGAGCCCTCAGGGTCTGTGTCATTCGCGAGAAGTGCCGACCGGGCGATGGAGAAGTTCACGCCTGAAGCGACATTGGTAATAACAGTGTCGTTGTTTCCGACCGGCGCATCATTCGTGGCGGTGACAGTGACCGTCGCCGTGGCGACGTTGCTGTTCAATAGCCCGTCATTGACTGTAACCTGAAGTGTTCTAGCGCCAGCGGTCGGGTTATCCGACGTGTTCGCATATCGCACTTGCTGGATCGCCGTCCGGTAGTTGGCAATCGTGGTTGTTCCGGAGAGGTTTAGAGTGATCTGACCTGCTACGGATGTGTCCACTGATGAGGTAATGCCGCCCGGAAGCCCGCCAAGTACCGACAAGACGTCACCCACGCTGGCATTGGTCAGAACGACGCGGGCCGAAGCCATAGTCGTGCCATCATCGGTAATCACGGAGCCGACGGCGATTGCGACACCAAGTCCGTTTTCGGTATAGCTCGTTTGATAGTTGTTGCCGGGCGTACCTGGAATGGTCGTGGTAGTTGTCGTCGTCGTGGCAATATTAACGTTGTTTATGCGGACATCTTCCCCCGCTCCAGTAATCGTCGAGGCGACAAAGCGGATTGCTGAATTCGGCCCAGCCCCCGTGAGGTTCAGGTTGAAACTCGGATTATCCGCACCATCCCCTCCACCGGAGGTGCTGCCTATCGTTTCAAGTACGGTGAAATTCCCGGGGGTAAAGTTCCCAGAGGCTGAATATTGCACCTGGACGGTTTCCCCAGCGTCGATGCTGCTAGAGCCGTTATTTCGATCATACTCGAACGACAGGACCGCGGTCGTCAGGCCGGAGAGATTGACGGTACGTGTGATCGACGCGCCGTCCCCCGTCAGGAAGCGAAGGTCGTTGGTGCCGTTGTCGAGTTGGATCTGGCCGGCAGTGACGCCGCCGCTGTCATTCGCCTCCACCCAAGGCGTTGCCGCCCAGTTCACGGTACCATTGGTGTTGTTAAAGGCTGGTGTATCGAACGTATCGCGAAATGCCTGAGGAGCAGATACAGTCGACGTCGTTGTGACGTCGCCGTGGAGGTCCAGTGTCGGGGCCAGCAGCGAGATGTCCTGATCGGTGAAGTCCAGAACTTCGATGTTGCGGAGTGTATCTGTACCGTCTGTTGCGAGACCACCGGTATGCGCCACGGTGATCGTTCCGTCGGTATTGAACGCGATATCGTACTCATCTCTGGCGCCCGAGAACACCGCGCGATCCACGTCAGCGACATTATCTGCAGTGTCACGGATCGTACGTACAATCGCCAGTTGGCCTGGATTAATCGTACCGGCGAACATCGCAGCGGTAAGTGTTGTCATGCTGTTATGCAAGGCGATAGGCGCACCGGTATGGTTTGGATCGTTGGCCGCAAACACGCCGATCTGCACGTCAAGCCATTTGTCGCCGTCGATGATGTCATCACCGGCGTTGCCCGTGATCCGGTCGCTGCCGTCACCGCCTAGGATGATGTCGCCAGCTGCGAACGAGGTGACACCTTCTCCCAATATAGCCTGGAGTCCGTTTATAAGGGCGATACCTTGTGCATCAAGTGCGCTTCCGTAAAAGCCTGTGGAACCACCTTGTGCAAGTGGAGCAAGCGAAACCACATCCTCATTCGAACCTGCCAATACGTCGTCAAAACGTGTTCCAGACAAACCCTGCACGGATTCGAACTCGTCTAGTGCCGTATTTGGCGGCAGCGTCGGTGCTTCGTCGAACACGATTGGGATCGAGAGATCGGCATTCACACCAGTTACGTTATTTTTGTAAGTCGCCCAGTCGAAGCCGGACATGCCCGCCATTTTGCCACGGCCCGGGCTACCAACGAAGATGTCGTCGCCACCCTCTCCGATAAACTCGTCGAAGCCGCCATCGCCAAGGAATACGTCGTTGCCGCGAATGCCGTCACGTGCGAAAATTTCGTCGAAATTGTCGCCGGGTGCGCCGTCGAAGGTGCCCGTTTCGAGCCAGTCATCGCCTTCGTTGCCAAGCAGGCGTTCAGCGTTCTTGTTGCCGAGGATAAAATCATTACCCTCGCCGCCGAAGACCTCCGAGCCCATGTCTGTACCGAGAACGATGAAGTCCTGTCCAGCACCTGCAAGGACCAGATCAAGTCCGTTACCGGCATTGACGACGTCGTTGCCGTCACCTGCCTTGATATTGTCGTCGCCACCCGCATCACGGATGATGTCGTCGCCGGCGCCACCGTTGATGATGTCGTTGCCGAAACCACCTTCAAGTCGATCATTGCCACCATCACCGAACAAGGTGTCATCACCAATGCCGGCAACCATAATGTCATTGCCCTCGGTGCCGCCGAGCACAACGTGCTCCTCACCGGTGTAACGCAGGTAATTGGTATCGGCGCCTGCGGTAGCGGGATTGTTGCGGATCACGAGCGGAGTGAGGATGCCGCCGCCTGCGGGATCGATGCCAAGATTGTCAGCAGCTTCGTTGATGGCCGTGTTCGGATCATCGTCCATGATGCCATCGGCACCAGCGGTCTCACCCAAGCCTTCATTGTATTGCCTGGTCCTGTCGACCTCCAGGATGAGGCCGGGCGTCGAGAATACGTCAGACGGCAGGTGCGTCGCGTCGGTGTTGCGCATGATCAGCGAGGCAAAGGAATTGCCCTCCATCTCGCTAAACAGGTGCAGGCCGTCAAGCCGCTGCAAGTAATAGAACCGATCACCGTTCTGGAGCTTTTCCATCTGCGTCTCGAAGACGAAGTTGAAGGTTGAGCCCAGCATACCGCCGAACGGCATGGTTTCTTCGGCAAGTCCACCGATCCATAGATCGACATTGTTGAGTCCGCCTAGATTTCCTCCGGCATAGCCGTTGGTTGCATTGAGGAAGTCCACGGCGTCCGCAGGGACCACAAAGCCAGCGATGAGGGCAAATTTACCGGTGGCGATGCCTGTAATGAGCGTCAGCGCTGCGTCACGTTTGCCTTCGATCGTGGTTTCGCCGGTTATCAGCGAGTGCGTGCCATAGGCAGCGATGAAATTGATGATCGAAGCTTCATTCTTGAGATGTCCGGCGAAATCGACCCAACTCTCATAGGGCTTGAGCAAGGATTCTTCGTTCGTAGCTTCGTAAAATTGGCTCCGCGCTTCATTCAATGACGGTACGCCGGTGTCACGGCCACGCGCCAGGTTGATGGTAGCCAGATCCAGCGGAAGCCCAAGAAGGTTGTTGCGAAGGGCACTGGTGACGAATTCATCGATCTGATTACCCGCCTGCCGGGTCATGCCGCGGATGATGGCGCCGGCCGCAATGTTGGCATCGACGACGCCACCAGTACCGTTAGTCTCGAACTGGAGCGGGTTAAGGAAGCCTTCGATCAAACCGATATCATGATCAGTGAATGTCGGATCGAAACGGTCAATGGTCTCAGTCAGCATCGAGTGGCCGAAGCGGTAAACAACGTGGGCGAATTCGGCCACGATATCGGGATTGATCGTGACGTCGTACCCGTCGGGGACGAGGAAGACGTTGATATTTGGCTGAATCTTGCGGGCGAATTCTTCGAACACGAGATGCTGGTATTGCATTTCGGTGCCGAACTTGGCGGCCTGGAACAGACGTTCACCATCCCAAACCAGGGCTGCGACTTCTCCCGCTGTTTCCGGGACCGAGGCCACGTCGTTGATCAACCATTCATTGAGAAACGCGGTTGCTTCTTCCTGAGAGGCGCCGTTGGCGAGCATGGTTGTTGCATCGGCAAGGGTGACTGTCTTTGTGTGCTCCACAAGACGGTTATGCTCCGAGTGGAAAACGTGATGGACGGCCGTCAAACCGATATTTTCGTTGGCGCGGCCATCGCCGGCGATGAAATGCGCGTCGAGTAATTCGTTGTCATAAAATCCATTGGTCGGCCCGTTGTCTGGATTGCCCAGGCCGATTTCGATGTCGCCATCGGCCAGGCCTGTCGGCACGGCGCTATGGGCGATATCGGCAAGGAAGGCATGACCGGTGCGAACGGCGCCGGCCGTCAGTACGCCGAGCCCGCCATTTGCCGTGGGATCGCCCTCGACCATGATGAAGGTGCCCGGTGTGGCGCCAGGGAAGATCATCTGCGGGTAACCGTTGGGACCCGGAATGAAGTTGCCATACTGGTCGGCGGCGAGGAGGGGAATATTGCCGACGTCGGAGTCGATCAGCTGGATGCCTAGCAGATCGGCGGCCTGCGCCTTGACGTCAGCCCATGTGGCCATGCCACCATTGACGCCTTCAATCAGCTTGCCGGTCGATACCGGATCGCCCGCTGCATTCAGCGCATAGCCACGCAGAAACACCTGGTGCGAGGAATGGGACGTATAGGTTTGGTTCTGATCGACGAACGGCGTCGTGGTATTGACCGGCCGCGTGTCGTCCGCGCCTTCGTTGACATTTAAGGTTGTCGGATCATCACCCATGATGCCATCAGCGCCTGGGCCGACGGTTGCGCGGGTCAGCACCATGAAGTTCGGTGCTCCTGGGGTTGTGTCGAAAAGTGGATCGTCCGGCTGCAACGGTATGAACACGGTTCCGCTACCGCCCTTGTTGACGAGGTCAAGGCCATGATCGAAGAACTGGCCGAACAGCGTAAACCAGGAATTGAACGGTGCCGACAGGCCCTCGTCGGGCGCGATATTCGGTATTGAGACATTGGAACCTTCAAGCTCGACGCCATAGGTGCCGAGGAGCGTCATCAGCGGGTCGTCAACAGCATCGAGAGCCGTCTGCGCGTCTGTGACATCTTGTAGTGCGGCGGCGGCGGCGGCTTGAAGCGCGGCATTGCCAGGGCTTGCAGCAGCTGCGGCGGAGGCGTTGGCATAAGCACGCTCGGCATCGCCAAGATCATCGAACAGTGGCTTCAGCGGAGCGTATGCAGCAGATATTTGTGCCGTTATGGCCATCTGGTTAACCGGTGTTACGGTACCGGCGCGTTGCAGGGCGGTCAGTATTGCTGAGGGATTGCCGAGCGTCTGGTCGACAATCAGGTTGGAAATAGTGCGCAGTGCCGGATCAACGACAATCGAGTTGGGATTGTTCGATGGATTGTAGTTAGGCGCCGTCGGCATCGCGGGTGCCGGGCCAGGGCCGTCCATATCGAGTGGCGTGCCGTCGGCCGGACGGAAATCCGTACCCAGTCCTTCGGGGAATGGCTGGTCAGACGATCCCCACGTGGGATGCAGCAGATTGTTATAGGTGCCATCGACAGTGCGAAGGCCCCAAGCCAGATTATAGGTGGGAATCAGACCACCGGGTCCATAAAGCGGCTGTCCTCCGGCATGAGCCTCGGCAATTTTGATTTGCGCCAGGATGAAATCCAGATCCGAACGAATATAGCTGACCATGTTGCTCTCCCATTAGACACACAAGAAATCGTCGTGTCGGACGATGTTTCCGCCTTACGTCTGCTCATGCCGACGCATTTACTTTGACCCTCAACTTGGTTTCTCTTGACCGCTCCCAGAACAAAGGGACAAACTGGTTCAAAATAACTTCGGCACGAGTTTCGATGGTCGGATAATGTAAGGGGGGAAGCGAACTTGATAGTTCGGAAGGTCCAGTCAAATACACAGACTTTCGTCGGCGGGAAGGTGGGACTTTGGGCCCGAACCAAAATGTGACCTATGGCCCTAAGGACGAAGGTAGTCCTTCAAAATCCAATACCCTGTTCCAACATTGGCACAGCCTGGGTTTGACATCGCAATTCCTTATTGTGGCGACGCTCATCGTCTGTGGTTCAATGGCGGTACTGGGCGAATGGCTAAGCTCGCAGATTGCAGCGAACCAGCTTCGGAGCCGTGTAGAAGCCGGAGCACTCTATGTTGAGGGATTTCTGGCCCGCCATGTGGAGGAGACCGAGGATGGGCCGAGGGTTGCCACCGACCGGCAGAAGGAACTCGACGAACTTTTGATCGGGACTGAACTCTCCAAGCGCGTCGAAGGATTCCGAATATGGCGCCAGGACGGCTCAGTCATCTACAGCACAGACAAATCTCTGATGGGAAAGCGGCTTCCATCGACCGACATCGACAAGGCGTTTGCTGGGACAGTCGTCTCGCAGTTGGAAGTTGGACATAACGACGAAGGAGATATCACGCTGGGTGACCATCAATCTTTGATCGAAATCTACGCGCCTATTTATCGCCCGGGCTCACACGATGTAATCGCCGTCGGAGAACTCTACGAGGAGGCTGAACAGTTTATCCTTCAGCGCAACCGCGCTCAGCGCCATACTTGGGCCATTGTCGGCGCGACGACGCTGGCAATCATGGGGCTGCTTTTTCTCATCGTCAGGCGTGCGAGCAATGTCATCGAAAGCCAGCGAGTGACGCTGAAGTCCCAGTTGGCCAATGCGCAGGCATTGGCTGAACAGAACAAAAAACTCCGAAAGGCTGCCGACCACGCCCGTATGGACGCTACCAAATCCAATGAGACGCTGCTCAACCGCATTGGCTCTGACCTGCACGACGGACCGGTTCAGCTGCTCAGTCTTTTGATCCTCAGGCTTGGAGGCGGCTCTTCCGGCCCGGCGATGGGGTCAGATCTGCCGAAAAACGCGCCTCAGGAACTTCATCCCTCGCGGCTAGCAAGCCAAGTGCTTACGGAGCTGCGCGAACTCTCGACAGGACTCGTTCTGCCAGAGATCGAGAACATGTCGCTCGAAGCGGCGCTTCGTGTTGCTGTGGAACGTCACGAGTATGCGACCGGTTCAGTTGTCAGCGCGAGTTACATTGGCCTGCCAGACAATGTTGCCTATCCATTGAAAATTTGCCTTTACCGTGTTGTTCAAGAAGGGCTCAACAATGCGTTCCGACACGCTTCCGGATTGGGCCAAAAAGTCACGGCTTCGGCGGACGGAAAAACCATTACTGTTGTCGTCAGCGATGCGGGGCCGGGATTGGTGCGGGCGGAAGGAGCCTCGGTGCGCACAAGGCCATTGGGACTTCAAGGCATCCGTAATCGCGTGGAAGCCTTCGGCGGTTCGGTGCAGTTCCAGCAGCGTAGCGGTAATGATACGCAATTGATCGTATCGGTCTCCCTGGAAAGCAACTCGCCTTAAGACGGTTCTAGTGGCGCGACATTGGCTCTCGTTGACCGCCGACCTCGAGCTTCTGGGCGGCAATGAGAACTTCGAGCCGATTTCGGGCATGCAATTTCTGCATCAGAATTGTCATGTAATTTTTGACAGTCTTCTCTCCGATGCCCAGCCCAACGGCAATTTCGCGATTAGTAAACCCTCGCAGCAATAGGCGAACGATCTGCTCCTCACGTATGCTCAACTTGATGGGACCCGCCGACATCCGTCGCAAGGAAGCAATTCTCAAGGCCTCGACGACTTTGCAGGCAAAACTTGGAGTGATGTAGGTTTCGCCGTTATGGGCCGCCCTTACGCCTTGAATGAGTTCTTCGGCGCTGCTGCCCTTCAAGATATAACCACTGGCACCAGCGTTAAGGGCCCGCACTGCATAATCGCTTGCAGTCATGGCGGTAAAAGCCACCACTTTTGTGCCGCCCGATTTTGTGACGATCTCGGTAATTACATCAAACACGTTGCCGGGCATGAACAGGTCGAGGACCATAACGTCCGGACGCAGCTTTTTGTTTATTTGAAGAGCATCGTCAGCAGTTGCTCCCTTGGCGACAACCGTAAAATCGTCGTTTACTTCAAAGAGGTTGACCACGCCAGCCAGCAAAAGCGGATGGTCGTCGACCAACGCGATCGATATTGAACCCATGATTGATGCCCTCACTATGCCTTTGCGGCTTTTATGGCTGTATTAGGCACTTATTTGGCTGTTCTGTCCTTAAACAATTGGGACTAACCAAAATCGATGGCCTGAAAGCATTGAAATAAGGAGGTGGTGGGGTAGGCGTTTTCCCTTTTGATGCAACCGATTGCCATCGGCAACCTGTTCTAGCCATCACTCATGTCTTTGGCGGGGACTGACAGGGATTGCGTCAAATCTTCCCTATGTCGTCGCCCCACAGCCAGCGATATGGCAAGCGGATATGAGCATTGGGTTCAGGGAATCGTAAAGATACTGATCTGATCCGTGATGCCGCGAAGAGTAACGGTTTGCGACATCGGCTTGAGACCACGATCCGTAAGGACATGGGAAACACGCGGATCATTGAGTACCGAACCGGTAGCGAATATCTCGCGCGAGGTTGCGAGGTGTTGGACCCGCGAGGCAATGTTGACAGTTTGTCCGAAATAATCCTGGCGCTCGTTGAGGCTGACGGCTATGCAGGGCCCTTCATGAATGCCGATTTTCAGCAGCAGATCTTCGCTGCCACGTTCCTTGTTGAGTCGCAGCATGGCATCACGCATCCGCATCGCCGCCACCAATGCCCGGTCGGGTGTTGGAAAAGTCGCCATTACCGCGTCGCCGATCGTCTTGACGACAGCACCTGCCTCTGCGCCGACAATCTCATTGAGTACACGGAAATGGGCCTTCACAAGATCGAATGCAGCCAAATCGCCCACCCTCTCGTAAAGCTCCGTCGAACCGCGTAGGTCTGTGAAAAGGAACGTGAGACTGGTAATCCGCAGCTTCTGGTCGACGTCGATGGTATCGGTACGATAGATGTCGCGGAATGTCTGATTGGAGAGTAGGGACTTGGCGGTAAGGAACGGGCGGCGCTTGCCGAGCATTGTGTGAAGAGCATCATTGGCCAGGCACACCGACGGAAGCGTGCGAACGTCGGTGTGATTCTCGACTGATATTCGCAAGGGACCGGGGCGCAAAGCGATCGTCTCGCTGTGCCGGTGCGTACGGTCAAATACGAGCGATACGGTCTGCCGTTCCTTGGTCGGCTCGCCGGTCACGTCCAAAAATTGAGCTGCGTGGGTCACCGGTTCAAAGACAATAATGAAGGCTGGTGGCAAATGCAGCGATATCACCGCTTTTTCTCCGGCGGGTAGTTCAAGCGACTCAATAATGAACTCGTCAACTTTTTCCCCAAAATCGTTGTCCGGCAAATCGACTCCCGAACCCCAATAAACCTGACGGAAATATTCCACGGCTGGCAGTTGGTGGGGATTGTGAGCCTCGATATGGCGCACACGCGGTGTCACGGTGAAGGTGACTTCTACCATTTCGTCGAGCGTCGGCTCGTAGCCGGCAGCACAGAGCGCGCAGGTGTATTCATCGCTTTGCACGGTCTTGAGCGAGGTATTAGCATCCAGAACGCCACCGCAGCCGGGGCAAAGAACATTCCACGACATTTCGAACAGGCCGAGACGTGATGCCTGCAGGAAGGCGCTGATCGTCTGCTCTTTATCAAGTTGTTCGCTGGCAGCAAAAGCCAGCGCATTGATACGGCTCAGCTTGCGATCCGGCGCTTCGCGAACGAGCCGTTCCAGGGCATCGACAACGCGGGGCTGGGCCGATTGACGGAGCATTGCAAACAAAGGCTTAGCTTCACTCATGAGAGTATTCTACACTGAAATCAGTGAGCGGACAGCGAATTCGTGGGAAGTTATGGCAGGCGAAGAAGACCACCGAAGTCCCATATGTCTAAACCCGATCCTGAACGCTATCATCACTTCGAACCCTAGACGCGCAGTAGACAGGCGGGTCCACATGCGGCTGAGAGCGGTAAACTATTAGCCAAATTACTGAGACTACGTCCTTTGGGAAAAGAGCCAATGTTGGGACACCTCCCGGGAGGCGTGTAATTGTTCCTGTTTTATGCTTCAAAAATCGCATAATGTCTCAACTCAACTTCCGCTGATGTCGCTTGAAGGTTAGCCTCGCCTAGATAACCCTCAACTGTTGATCGTTACCATCCGAGACGGGCGGATATTTTGGCGGCTGCATCCTTGAGCAGCAGTGTGTAGCGGTTGACATCACTTTGTTGCGTGCGAAAGGCGGGCGCCGCAACGTTGATGGCGGCTATCACAGAACCATCGAACGCCAGGACGGGAACCGAAACAGACACGAGTTGTTCGCTGACTTCGCCATAGCTCACGCAAACACCGTTTTTGCGGACATTTTCAAGTTCTTGCAGAAGTTTCGCGTGGTTTGTAATGGTGCTGTTTGTGAAGCGTGGGAGTGTCGCTGGTATCATCTGCATTTGAACTTGTGGCTGCAGGAAAGCCAGGAGCACTTTGTAAGAGCCCGCGAACAACGGACGACGGCGGCCGATCATGGCTTGAACGCGTAAATCGCGCATCGGCTCGAACTTGGCAATGCAGAGCGACTCGCCATTGTCGATGATACGCAATTGTGCGGTTTCATTCGTTTTTTGGCCGAGCTCTTCCAGGATAGGGCTTGCTATACGCACCAAGTCGACTTGTGTAGAGGCAGCAGTTCCCAACACGATTGCCGTATTGCCTAGGCGATACGTGCCCATCTTACTCTTTCGGACAAGTCCACGCTGTTCCAGTGTGCGTAACATCCGCAGAATTCTTGGCTTTGTCTCCTCGATATTCCTTGAAATATCCGACAGGCGGATATCGGGGTGTTTAGCCACATGCAGAAGGACGTCGATGGCAACATCAACTGATTGAATTATATCACCAGTTTTCTCTTTTGCGACGTCGTGCACACCAAAACCTCCGGTTCCAATATCGAACAATTTGATAGTGTATTCTGATGTTACGTCAAGCGTAACGTGTCAGATTTGTGTTTGACACATTGCGTCAAATAACCCTACCAATTCAAGTAACAGGGAAACAAATTTGCCCGAAAGTGGGCAGCTGACCAGACAGAATTGAAATGGGAGCTATGGAATGAGCACGAATATCCTCAAGCGGGCAGCTCTTTTGCTGGTTGCATCGATCGTAATGCCTGCCGTTACGTTGGCGCAGGAAACGCCACTGGTTATCGGCATGTCGACAACACCGACCACGCTTGACCCCCATGAAGACAGTTCTGCTGTTCAGAGTGCGACCTCACGGCACATTTGGGACAGCCTGATCAATCTGACGGCGACCTCTGGAAGTGCCCCGGAGCTTGCGACCGCGTGGACGACGATCGATCCCACACATTGGGAATTCAAGCTGCGACAGGGTGTCAAATTTCATGATGGTAGCGATTTCGACGCGGACGACGTCGTTGCATCGTTGCTTCGGGCTCGCGATAAGCCAAGCCAGGGCTTTGCATCCTACACGCGCAACATTGCTAGCGTCACTTCGAAGGATCCCTATACCGTTGTGATAGAGACCAAGGTACCCGATCCAATTTTGTTGAATTCGGTCAGCCGTATCCGAATTATCAGTGCCGACTGTAAGGATGCCCCGGTACAGGAGTTCGACAGCGGCAAATGTGCCGTCGGAACTGGCGCATATTCTTTCGTTTCGTATTCGCCCGGCAGCAATCTGACACTCAAACGCAATGACAGCTATTTTGCTGGTGCGTCGCACTGGTCCGATGTCACTTTGCGCTTTCTCCCTGACGACGGTGCCCGTCTCGCGTCATTGTTGTCGAACGAAATTGACATCATTGAAGCTCTGCCAGCCGACGGTATGTCGCGTGTGCAATCCAGTAACAACCTGCAGGTCATTAGCGGGCAGTCGTCCCGTCTTGTGTACATGGGTCTGGATGTGGGACGTGATGTATCACCATTCGTCAAAGCTGCAGACGGATCAGACTTGGGCAAAAATCCTCTAAAGGATTTAAAGGTTCGGCGGGCGATGCTCATGTCAATAAACCGACCCGCAATCGTTGATCGTGTGATGCAGAAAAACGGCACCGTGGCGGATCAATTCGTTGCCAAGGGCTATGCAGGGCACTCCGACCAGGTCGAGAACGTTGGTTATGATCCCAAGGCAGCAAAGGCAATTCTTGCGGAAGCGGGCTATCCGGAAGGCTTTAGCTTGACGCTACACGGGCCGTCCGGACGATATGTAAAAGATGCAGAAGTGCTTCAGGCGGTCGGGCAGATGTTCACGCGTATCGGCATCAAGTCGAGGGTTGAGGTTATGCCTTGGTCCATGTACTCGGAGGAATATTCCAAAGGGACATACAGCACCTACCTTGGCTCGTGGGGTGTCAATACAGGCGAGACAACCAACCCTGCAGTCGCTCTCGTGGCAACACGTGACGAAGCGAAAGGAACAGGTCGCTACAATGGTGGAGGGGTCTCTGATCCGAAGATCGATGAAGCGTTGGTGAAAGCGAGCTCTACGTTGGATGAGGCACAACGGGTGCCACTTCTGCAGGAACTCTCAACGCAAACGTTCAACAATCTGTGGCTTCTCCCGATGCACTACGAAAATGTCGTCTTAGGCGCCAAGAAGACGGTCACCTACACCCCGCGCGGTGACAAGTACACGCTTGCCTACGAGGTTAAGCCCGCAAACTAATAATCCCCGACAAATGGGGCTGCTTGCCGCAGCTCCAATGACTTCCCAGGAGACATTCATGCAGGAACTCGGTACGGGCGAAGCCGTCGCCCGGGCACAGGCCGTCTATGACTATGGCCAGACAGCAATTTTTGCGTCCAGCGTCGATCCACGACTACACATGGTCCTCTACGTGCCGCCGATTGCGGCGGATGGTCGAAAGCTGGATCTTCTCGTCGCTGTCCACGGAACGGGCAGGACATCTGCTATCGATTTTAGAGACGCCTTTGCAGAATTCGGGTTCCACAACGACTGTGCAATCCTGTGTCCAATTTTCCCCGTCAACGTGCTCGGTGATGGTGCGCGATCAGGCTATAAATTCCTTGAGGAAGGCGACATCCGTTACGACAAGGTCGTTTTGGCTATGGTCGAGGAGATGGCACAGAAATACCGTCAGGACTGGTCGCGTTTCGCTATGTTCGGCTTTTCGGGTGGAGGGCATTTCACTCATCGTTTTGCCATCCTTCATCCTGAGAAGCTCTGGGCAGCATCCATTGGAGCACCGGGCTCGGTGACTCTGCTCGACCCCACACGCGATTGGTGGGTAGGTATTCGCGATCTCGAAGCGCGCTTCGGCAAGGCCTTTCGGGCCGATGAACTTGCGAATGTTCCAGTTCATATGGTTGTAGGCGATGCCGATCTCGAAACTTGGGAAATCACCCACAAACCAGGTTCCAAATATTACATGGAAGGCGCAAACGACGCTGGTGAGAACCGCCCGGCGCGCCTGGAGGCACTTGCGAAATCGTTTCGTGACGCGGGTGTCAAAGTCACCTTTGACCGCGTTCCTGGCATCTCCCACGACAGAATGAAGGTGCTTGGTCATGTCAAAAATTTTCTTGCCAAAGTACTTCAGGAGCGGCGTTCGAAATGAGAAATGCAACGATCGTAGCACCGCAGCCTGAAGCTGTTGAAGCAGGTGCCGAGGTGCTGGAACGGGGTGGCAATGCTATCGACGCGGCGCTTGCCTGCGCGTTTGTCCAGGGTGTCGTTGACCCCCAAATGGCCGGCATCGGCGGATTTGGTTCCATGCATGTTTACATGCCTGGGAAGGGCATCCACGAAGTACTTGAGTTCTATGCTCGTGCGCCCCTGAAAGCCACACCCGACATGTGGGTCGACAAAATCAGACACCAAAGCCGAGACGGATTCGGATATGTACTTGAAGACAATATTTCCGACATCGGCTACCAGGCTGTTTGCACGCCGGGCTCCTTGAAGGGCTTCGAAACCGCGCTGCGTGACTACGGAACCTTTGACTGGGCAGACTTGATTGCGCCGGCGATCCGCTACGCACGTGATGGATTTATGGTGCGTAGCCATATGCATTGGTACTGGACAAAGGACCAGTCGAATGATGGTTTTGCAAATACCTTCGACAAGCTTCGGTTCTCAAAAACAGGCAGAGACATCTATTTCAACCGGGACGGTTCAATCAGAAACGTTGGCGATATCCTGATCAATAAGGATATGGCGAATACGCTCGAGCGTATTGCCAAGAGCGGTGGAACCGACATTTTCTACCATGGCGAACTTGCCGAGCAGATCGCAGCGGACTTTCAAGAGAATGGCGGCCTGATCGACCGCGATGATCTTGCAAAATACGAACTGTCCAAGATTAAGCCGATCTGGGGTGAATACCGCGGGAATCGCATCGCGACATCTCCGCCTCCCGGATCTGGATTTCCAATGTTGGAACTACTCCATATCATGGATCAGTTCGACGTCGGCGCGATGCAACACGGCAGCACCGAACATGTTCGAACTCTTTTCGAAGCGATGAAGCGCATGACGATCGACAAGGACGCTCACATGGGTGATCCTGCCTATGTCGAAGTACCTTTTGAGCGTCTCCTTACCAAGGAAAATGCAGCAAAGCATGCGGCATCGATCAGGGCCGGAGAGATAGCGAATGTTTCGCGTCTCGATAAGTCGCAGAGAGACACCACCCACGTCTCGGTGATTGATAAGCACGGTAATGCCGTCGCGATGACGCATACATTGGGGAGCCCCTCAGGCGCGATCACGGATGGCCTGGGTTTTATGTACAATGGTACAATGAGCCGGTTTAACCCCGTTCCCGGCAAACCCGGGTCAATCGCACCAGGAAAACGCCGGCCCAGCTCAGCTGCCCCAACGATTGTGTTCAAAGGCGACGAACCTTCCATCGTCATCGGCGCACCCGGCGGAAGCTACATCGCGCCTGCTGTGGCGCAATGTCTGATGAACATGATCGATTTCGACATGTCGGTCCTTGAGGCGGTTGCTGCACCACGAATCGTCGGTGTCTCAAATGAGATCGACATCTGCAATCGCATCAGGCGATCGGTAGAGAATGAGCTCTCTCGACAAGGATATGAAGTAGCACGTTCGGCGCAGACATACGCATTTGCCGCCGTCCACGCTATCAAGATTGAAGACGGTACCTCTACAGGTGCGGCAGATCCGCAGCGTGATGGTATGGCGATCACCGTCAACTAAGGAACAGGCACATGGTTACGTCCATTATCAGGAGGTTATTCCAGGCGCTCTTCGTTATTCTTGCAATGACGGTCATCGTCTTTATCGGGGTCAGCGTGATTGGCAATCCGGTTGACATCCTGATCAACCCGGATGCGAACCAGGTGGAGAGGGCGCGCGTTATCGCGCATTATGGTCTCGACGAGCCTTTGTGGAAGCAATACTTTATATTCCTGCGGGGACTGGCACAGGGCGACTTCGGAGACAGCTTCGTGTACGGCAGACCTGCCTTGGGTCTCATTCTCGAGCGATTGCCCGCTACGCTCGAACTCGCCATCGCTGCTCTGGGCATTGCAATCGTCATCGGGCTACCGCTTGGCCTCTACGCGGGCCTTTATCCCAGCCGCATTTCGTCGCGCATTATCATGACGGGATCGATTCTGGGATTTTCTCTTCCGACATTTTGGGTCGGACTGATGCTTATCATGATATTTTCGGTCGAGCTGGGATGGCTCCCTACGAATGGCCGGGGGCCAACCCTGGAGTTTCTGGGGGGGCAATGGTCATTCCTGACGAGCGACGGACTACGACACCTTCTCCTGCCAGCATTTAACCTGGCCCTCTTCAAGACATCCCTTATCTTGCGCCTCACGCGTGCTGGCGTTCAGGAGGTGCTTCCTCAGGACTATATAAAGTTTGCACGCGCCAAGGGCTTACGGGAGCGGCGGATCATCGCGGTTCACGTCCTGAAGAACCTGATGATTCCGGTTGTAACAATCGTCGGCCTGGAGTTTGGATCGCTGATTGCATTTTCGGTGGTCACGGAAAGCATTTTTGCCTGGCCCGGCATGGGCAAGCTGATCATCGACTCGATAAATCTTCTCGATCGCCCTGTCATCGTGGCTTACCTGATGATGATGGTGCTGCTTTTCGTCGTGCTGAATTTCGTCATCGACACTTGTTATACCATTCTGGACCCGCGTGTCCGGCTCGACTCGAAGGCATAGTCCAATGACCGTTTCGAACGCAGGCAACGAAACTATCGCTAAATCCGAGCCAAGTGGCTCTTCAAGGGTGATCAAGGATTTTTTCCGTTCCCCAGGAGCGGCCATCGGGTTTGCAGTTCTGATAATCATTTGCGGTTTGGCGATCCTCGCTCCGTGGATCTCGCCACAAAATCCCTATGACCTGATGCAGCTCGACATCATGGACGGCCGTCTTGCTCCCGGTTCCGAGTCCATGAAAGGCCTTGTCTACCATTTGGGAACCGATAGTCAGGGGCGCGATATTCTTTCGGGTATCCTTTATGGTCTCCGTACCTCGCTGACGGTTGGCGTGGTATCGGCAATAGCGGCGGCATTGATTGGCACAAGTGCTGGGCTCTTTGCTGCATACACGAGGGGACGAATCGAAACTGGCTTGATGCGGCTGGTTGACCTCCAGCTGTCATTTCCGACCATTCTCATGGCATTGATGATGTTGGCGGTGCTCGGCAAGGGGGTGACGAATGTGGTTATCGCTCTGATCATTGCCGAATGGGCGACATATGCTCGAACTGTTCGCGCCACGGCACTGGTTGAGCGAGAGAAGGAGTACATCGAGGCTGCAAGAATGCTTCGTTTGCCGGGCTGGCGTATTCTTTTACGACACCTTTTGCCAAATTGCCTCGCGCCGGTAATCGTCATTGCGACGATGCAGGTCGCCCGCGCCATTGGACTTGAAGCTACCTTGTCTTTCCTCGGTCTTGGGGCATCTGTCACGGAGCCGTCGCTAGGGATGTTGATATCAACTGGCTACCAGTATCTCCTTACAGGCCTTTACTGGATCAGTTTCTTTCCAGGCGTTGCCCTCCTGATCACTATTGTGGCGATCAATCTCGTTGGCGACAGAGTTCGCGACGTGCTCAATCCGAGGAACGCGTCATGACGTCTTTGTTGAGCGTGAATAATCTCGTCACGGAGTTCGGTGGCGGAAAAGGTGCCTCCGGTTTGAGGGCCGTCAATGACGTTTCTTTCAAAGTTGAGCGAGGGCGAGTTCTTGGGCTTGTCGGAGAGTCAGGTTCGGGAAAATCGGTGACGGGTTTCTCGGTCATGCGATTGCTGGAAAGGCCGGGGCGTATTGCGAGCGGACAAATTATCTTCGACGGTGTCGATCTGGCCAGACTTTCCAACGAAGAGATGCGGCAAATTCGCGGCAAGCGGATAGCCATGGTGTTCCAGGATCCGATGATGACGCTCAATCCGGTGCTGACCATCGAGACGCAAATGGTGGAAGCGGTGCGTGCGCATGATCAGGTTTCCAAAACCACTGCACGTCAACGTGCCAGAGATGCACTCGGGTTGGTCGGAATTCCAAATCCGGAAGAGCGGCTGTCTTCTTACCCGCATCAATTTTCGGGCGGAATGCGGCAGCGGGTGGTGATTGCAATCGCGCTTTTGCACAAGCCTGAACTGATCATCGCTGATGAACCGACAACCGCACTGGACGTCACGATCCAGAGCCAGATCATTTCCGAGTTCCAAAAACTGACGGAAGAATCCGGTACGGCCGTCATTTGGATAACACACGACTTGGCAATTGTTTCACGTCTGGCTGACGACATCGCAGTAATGTATGCAGGACGTCTCGTCGAAAGCGGTCCTGTTTCCAGTGTTCTCACGGATCCGAAACATCCCTACACAGCGGGGTTGATTGCGTCAGTTCCGTCGCGAAACCGACGCGGTGTTCCGCTGCGGCAGATACCGGGAATGACACCTGCGATCACGATGCTTCCTAGAGGATGCAGCTTTCGGACGCGATGCGACCGGGCGACCGACGAGTGCTTGGTCATACCCCCGCTCTTTCCTCAGCAAGAACGCTTCGTCCGCTGTTTTCACCCAGTAATGAAAGCGATGACCTGATGACGGCAGCATGTACCCCGTTGATCGAAGCCAGAAATGTCTCGCAGCAGTTCGGGGAAAAACCGGATCTTGCTGCCAAGATTGCCCTGAAGCTCAAGCTCGCAAGACCCGCGCCGATCGTTCACGCTTTAGATGGCGTTGATCTGGCGATCCAAAAAGGCGAGGTGGTTGGTCTCGTCGGGGAAAGCGGTTGCGGAAAGTCGACGCTCGGCCGTCTAATCGCAGGCATCACCTCGCCGAGCGAGGGCAGCATTCTGTGGGAAGGTGAAGACCGCGCTGCCATGTCCAGTGAAAAGCGACATCGCCTCGGCCTCATCACCCAAATGATTTTTCAGAACCCGATGGCGGCTCTCAACCCGCGTATGACGGTTGATGAACTGATTTGGGAAGCACCGAGCACGCACGGATTTGCCAGGCGCTCCGAGCGTCGCGACTACGTTGACAAATATCTGCGGCTGGCAGGGTTCGATCCGGCCATGAAAGCACGTTATCCTCACCAGTTCTCCGGTGGCCAACGCCAACGCGTCAACATTGCGCGCGCTCTGGCAGTTCAACCGAAATTCTTGGTCTGTGATGAGAGTGTCGCTGCGTTGGACGTTTCCATCCAGGCGCAAGTCCTCAATCTGTTCATGGAGCTGCGCGACAAGCTCGATCTCACCTATCTTTTCGTCAGCCACGATCTCGGTGTGGTTGAACACATTTCGGATCGCGTAGCTATCATGTACCTCGGTCGAATTGTGGAAGAAGCACCAGTCGAAGAAATCTTCAAACGGCCTAACCATCCGTACACTCAGGCTTTACTGGCCGAGGTCCCGCGCATCGAGTCTGGCAAAAGACGATTTCAGGTGGTGAAAGGAGAGCTCCCTAGCCCTCTTAACCCGCCAAAAGGCTGTCATTTTCATCCTCGCTGTCCATTCGCCATGGAGCGATGCCGTATCGACGCGCCTGTAAAGCGAGAAATCGCGCCAGGCCATAAGTCCGCATGCCACTTAAATGGCGAACGCCTGTGACAGATCCAGAGGGTGTGCCGCCGCTGTACCAAGCGTGCTCCCAAAATGAGTCGCAGAACGACGTATTCCCTGCTGAGCGCAATTGCAGAGTTTTCGGCACCAAAAGGTGGACAAAAATCGGCTTTCATCGGCCTTTTCAAAGGAGCGGTTGTCTATATACGCCGAGATTGCACACGCGGGCGGCGACACAGATTACAAACCGCCGCCTTACGTTCAGACGCTAAACGATACAGACACAACTGCGGAAGAATGAGGCATAGCCTGGTGGCGCGCATTAAAATGGTGTCCGAGACTAGCACTGTCGCAACGCGGACCTCACTCTGATTCGAACGGAACATTCCATGAGAGCTGCCATTTCCAAGTAATTAGGCCAGACGGCTCGCGTGCAGAGCGTTGCGGATACAACACCCGCTGCAACAGGCAACTGAGACATTACAAACGAGCCGCACAGGAGAGAACCATTCGACCCATTAGCGAGAAGCGCACTGGACGCGGTCACCTACAGCGCTACAGCGCGCGCCGTGGCAAGAACGAAACGTTCCCATCGCCAATGCCAAACGCGCCTATTGTGTCTGCGCCATCAACGTGATCGATGCCAGTAGCAACAACCGAAACCCGGAATGTTCCTTCAAGAGCGGTGTCGAACGTGGCTCCCAAAATGATGTTGGCTTCGTCGTCCACTTCCTCGCGAATCCGCGTGGCCGCCTCATCAACTTCGAACAAGGTCATATCCCGGCCGCCTGAAATGGAAACCAGGACGCCCTTGGCTCCTTTCATCGAAGCGACATCGAGTAGCGGATTTGCAATGGCCGCTTCAGCCGCTGCTGTCGCTCTGCCAGCGCCTGAGCTCTGCCCGGTACCCATCATGGCGCGGCCCATGTCGCGCATCACCGCCCGAACATCGGCAAAATCCAGATTGATCAGTCCTTCGCGGACCATAAGATCTGTTATGCAGGCAACACCGGAATAAAGTACGCGGTCCGCAGTTGCGAAAGCATCAGCGAACGTGGTCGACGCATCTGCAACGCGGAAAAGATTCTGGTTGGGGATAACGATGAGCGTATCCGCGCTGTCCCGCAGCAATTTGAGCCCGTCCTCTGCGAACTTCATGCGGCGGGTCCCTTCAAAATTGAATGGCTTCGTCACGACAGCCACCGTCAATATGCCGGCGTCGCGTGCTGCCCGTGCGATCACGGGAGCAGCTCCCGTCCCGGTTCCACCACCCATGCCGGCAGTTACGAAACACATATGGGTTCCGTTGAGGTGGTCCATGATCTCGTCGATGCTTTCCTCAGCCGCCGCCCGCCCGATTTCCGATTGCGACCCGGCTCCAAGGCCTTGCGTTACATTCACACCGAGCTGTATCAAGCGACCAGCCTTCGACATGGTCAGTGCCTGGGCATCGGTGTTTGCGACCACGAACTCCGTTCCCTGAAGCCCCTCGCGGATCATGTTGTTGACGGCATTGCCGCCACCACCGCCGACACCAATCACAGTTATATTTGGCTTCATTTCGGTGATTTCCGGATGCTTTGGGTTGCTCGACATCACTTTGTCCTTCCTTGCCTGCAGCGAACTGGCATAGTTGGCACGGGATGGGATTGCCGGATGAAATACCGAAAACGAATCAAATCAACTCATCCCGAGCAAGGGATATGAATCAGACAAGCGTCGTTGACGCAACCTTCGGCTCGCCCTCACTTCGATGCCGGGTGCTGCTTCGGAACTTTGCAGGACAGTCGATGACTCAGCGATAATTTTATTTGGCAGGTATCGAGGCGGGCATTGTCACATTCCATACGGTTTTTGTTCATTGCGCAGGAACATTTCCGTCGCCATTTACAAGAACAATCGCTTTGCGCCAAAGATCATCGCGCCCCGGTCTGGTTGTACTATCGGTTCCCACTAGGGCTGCGTGACCGTGTAGGTGCCGATCATCGGGGCACCCGTCTCCAGCCTGCTGATTACATCGGGGTCGATTGTGCCGTCCGGGGGCATCCCCGTCATCTTTTCGAAACTGGCCACCGCCTTGGTAACATTCTTCCCATAAATGCCGTCGATCACGCCCGGCGACGTACCCGCACGGTCGAGGAGAACCTGAAGGCGGACGATCGCAGGATCGGGATCCGCTGATGGTTTCGCGCTGCGCTCCGTCGGGGACGTCACAATCGCCCGCGCAAGCGCAACGCGCTGCTGCTGGCCACCGCTCAATTCGGTCCCGTAGCGATCGGAATATCCGGTCAGGCCGACAGTGCTCAGGGCTTCGCTTACTTTCGCCTCGATTGTTGCTGCTGGCTCGTGCCGGGTCCTGAGACCGTAGGCGACGTTCTCGTAGACGGTCATATGGGGCCAGACCGCATAGGATTGGAAAACCATATTGATGTCGCGTTTTTCTGGCGGAACGTCCCGCCCATCGGCCGCAACGATCTCCCCGTCTATACGGATCGTTCCACCGGAGGAGGCCTCCAGGCCAGCTATGCAGCGCAGAGTCGTGGTCTTCCCGCAGCCACTTGGACCAAGGAGCGAAACAAATTCGCCGTCCTCGACCACGAAGCTCACATCCTTGACGGCTGTGACGCTGCCATAGGTAACCACGAGATCTTCAACGCTTAGCTGAGCCAAGTCACCACTCCATATTCACGCGGCCGTACGTCAGCCACTCTGGGAAAGTTTCACACGAAGCAGGAACCTGCTGACGAGAATTCCAGCGATCAGTATGACCGTCTGGAGGATGCCGATGATCGCCGCATTTTGAACGTTGCCGAATTCCAGATAATCCCACGACATCACCGACAAGACCTTGTTGCTCGGTGAGGCGAGAATGATTGCCGCGCTGATTTCACGGATTGAAAAAATGAACACGAGAATCCATGCAGAGAGGACACTCGGCCGGATAAGCCTGAAGGTTATCTGTGATGCCGTGCGAAAATGGGACGCTCCGCAAAGCGCTGAGGCTTCTTCGAGAGATCTGTCGATCTGAATGATCGACGTATCGATCATGCGGTAGGCATAAGGGATATAGGTTGCAACAAAGGCGATAACCAATATCCAAACCGTTCCGTAGACGGGAGTCATCAGATAGGTCCAAAAAATGCCGGTACCAAAGACGATGCCTGGCACGGCAATCGGGAACATGGCGATATAGTCGAGAATTCCTGCGGCGCGGATACGAAGCCGCCGTATCGAATAGGCGAGGACAATTCCGAGAAGGACGCAGAAGGTTGGGGAGATCACTCCCACCAGCAACGTGTTGCTAATTGATTGTCGAACCGCAACCGAGGCAATGACAGAGCGAAAATTATCGAGTGTATAGCTGGCACTGAGGATGTTTGACGAAGTGAAGCGCGTAAAAGCTACATAAAACAGGGCGAAGTATGGGAGGATGATCGCCAGTGTCACATAGGCAAGAATGAAGCCTATCGCCGGAAGTCGCCAACCTCGAAGCTTCAGATATCGCGTGCGAAAGCCGCGCGCTGTCACGGTTACGAATCGCGTCGCGACCTGCGATGCAAAACGGTAGAAGGCGACGCCCATCAGTGAAATCCAAAACAACAATGTTCCGATGGCAGCAGCCCTGGCGTAGTCCACCGGATAAGTCGCGGTCGAACGGTAGATGTCTATCGCCAGAAACGGCATAGCCTGTGTCCCGCCGAGCGCGGCGGGGATAGAGAATGTCCCGCATGTCAGAACGAAGACAAAGAAGAAGGCCGAAATAATCGATGGCCGCACGACTGGGAGGGTCACCTTCAGCGCGGTTTCAAAAACACCGGCGCCGTTGAGATAGGATGCTTCTTCCATCGAAGGGTCCATACCCTTGAGCGCTGCAGAAACCGTCATGTAGGCGTAGGGAATATTGTAGAGGGTCATGACGAGAATGACCCCTGTCGCGGTCATCACGTTGATCGCATAGCCGGTCACGCCAAAAACTTCGCGAGCAAGAACATTGATCAGTCCGGCATTGGGTGAACCAAGAATGAGCCACGCCAAGGCACCAACAAACGGCGACAGATAAAGTGGAGCGATAACGGCATTTTCCATCCACGCCTTTGCGGGAATATCGGTGCGCGAGATCAGCCATGCCAAGGCGATGCCGACAAAACATGCGAGGAAGGAGACAGCGAGCGACGCTCCGATAGTCACGATCAAAGTCTTGAGGTACGGCGTTGTCGCGTAGACAGCGATCACGCTGCGCAAGGAGAAATGGGCGCGTGGATCGACGAATGTGCCCGTCCGCACCGCGCCGAGAAACATCAACACGATCGGCAGCAGGACCAGAACAGCGAGAATCAATCCGAGAATGACCGGAAGCGCCAGTCTCTGGCGTTTCCTTCGAACCAGGCCAACAGGAACGTTATCCGTTACAGGTATGGTCGCTGAAATTGTCATCGGACTGTTTCAGCGACCGAAAATCTGATTCCACTCGGCTATGATCGGTTTGGCCGGGTCCACGTATCCCGGATCGCTCAAGTAGTCGATGTAGAGACTTTCCGGATCCTTGTACCAGTCTTCCTTGTACCAATCGGCTTTGGCAGCCTTGCGAGGATCGACCGTATCTTCACGCGCGGAGGCAACACCCGCGACGCTGAACCATGCAGCTTGCCCATCCTGACTCATCGCCCAATCCTGGAACAACCGGGCGGCATTCGGGTGAGGTGCTCCAGCGGAGATCGTCTGCACGGTGAGATTGGCAGGCGTAGGAGTGGGGAAAACCCAACGGATCGGTGCACCCTTAAGATAAAAGCCGCCCATGTCGCTTTGCGATGCCTGATCGACGATGGCGTGTTCTCCAGCCGCAAGCCGGTCATACATGGGCGACTTGCTGTCGTAAATCTGAGGCTTGAGTGCTGCCATCTTGGCAAGAAAATCTGGTCCGAACTGATCGCGTTGCCGCCGAGGAACATATACACGTAGGAGTAGCTGCTCCCGCCGGAAGCGGGTGTACCCGTCGCGATACGTCCTTTCCAGCGCGGGTCCGTCAGTACGTTCCAGCCACCTTCCCGGATAAGTTTTTCTTCTTCTGGCGAGACGAGCTTAGAGTTCCAGGCGATACCCATTGCGTTCACAAACGCCGTGTACCAAACACCTTCCTTCTTCATCTCCGGCCGAATCCCGGCAGCGGAGGTGGGCGTATAGTCGGCAATCAGTTTCTCGTCATGGGCAGATTCAATCAGCACCGTATCGGTGATCTGCACGACATCAGCGACATGTTGACCCACACGTTCCTCGGTCAACCAGCGTTCAAAAAGTGGATAGCTCGGACCGCGAACGTTCTGTGTCGTGATTCCATACTTCTTGGTAAATGCTCCGGTCCAGACGGCCGTGGGGTCAATTGCGGTGGTATGATAGAACGTGAGAGTACCTTCGGCTTTAGCCGCCGAAATCAAGTCGTCGCTCGGCTGTGGGGCGGATGTTTGAGCCACAGCGCCCCTGGGGAAAAGGGACAAGCTCGCAGCACCAAGTCCTGTGACTGCGGCCATGCGCATGAGGTCTCGACGGGTGAAGTTGGATCTCGGCAAGCCATTCGTATTTTTCATATCGATCTCCTCCCAGAGTAACGATTTTCAAGACGTGGCGCGTGCGCCCTCATGGGCAGCCCCCATTTTCGTACATTTGCGCAAATATATTTGACTGTCAATGTACATTTGCGCAAATATATTTGCGTTTGAAAACGGCTTCGCGTAACGATGGGTGGTGGATTAGCAGAACAGTCAACCGAGGTGGACTTGT
The DNA here is from genome assembly GCF_028331445.1 of Candidatus Phyllobacterium onerii. Taxonomy (GTDB): domain Bacteria; phylum Pseudomonadota; class Alphaproteobacteria; order Rhizobiales; family Rhizobiaceae; genus Phyllobacterium; species Phyllobacterium onerii. The sequence continues at coordinate 25,645 of NZ_JAQMHX010000006.1, forward strand.
CGAAGAGCATACCCGAAAGCGCACCATTGAATGAGCCGACTTATCTTCGGGTAAAGCGAGCCATAATTGGCGATCTGGTGTCGGGAAATTTCGCGCCTGGGACACATCTGACAATCGAGACGCTCACGTCACGCTATGCGGTCAGCCACATGCCGATCCGCGAGGCGCTTCGCCAACTTGAGGGTGAGGGCATCCTGATATCAATTGCGCACCGTGGTTTCAGGATCGAGGCCCTCACGGAAACCTACATCCGAAACATTTACGATATTCGTGTCGGCATTGAATCGATGCTGGCGCACCGCGCTGTCGAAATGGCAATGGACAGCGATGTAGAGGCCCTTCGTCATATGCATGAGGACCTCAATGCCTTGATACGGTCAGGAAAGCCCTTGGTAGCGTCGCAAGAGAATATCGCTTTCCACAAACGTATATATGGAATCGCAAACAACCCAGAAGCCGAACAGATACTTGAAGGCCGAACGAGGGTAGTGCGAACGGTCGCCGACAGTCTGGGTGGATACACCCCGGATGTGTTTGAAGTGGTAATTGCCGAACATGAGAAGATGATCTTGGCCTTCGAGAGCCGAGATCCGGAAGCCGCGGGGCAGGCGGTATTCGATCATGTGAGTGCCGCCCGTGACAGGCTTCTTAGGCGGATGGCCGTGAAAGAAATCTTCAACCAAGAGGGGACTGCCACTGGAGCGCCAACCTCGCTCGAAGCTCAGCAATAGCGGATATATCTTCCGATCATAGGGAAAGTGACATGTGGATGAGACCTACGTTCAAAATCCGAGGCAAGTGGATGTACTTCTACCGGGCCATCGACAGTGTCGGCGATACGGTCGAGTTCTTCTTCAGCGAGCACCGGGACCTGGCCGTGGCACAGCGTTTTTTCAACAAGGCTCTCAGTCGTCATCCCGACCCCCACACGTCACAGAAATCCGTGCCGGCATGACGTCAACCCGCTGCAATAAAATTCTATTTCGTCGCAGTTAGCATCCTGCGGTATTCTACGTCATACTTCGCGACCAAGAAGCTTGACCTAGTCAAAGTGCAATCAAAAAATTCTCATAATCCGAAGGTGTAACAATATCAATAGCCTAGAAGAAAACTATGGCGGAGAGGGAGGGATTTGAACCCCCGATGGAGTTGCCCCCATGCCGCATTTCGAGTGCGGTGCTTTCAACCACTCAGCCACCTCTCCGCGTAGGGGGATTGATATCCCCCGATCCATTTGCCGGATATGAAACCCGGCTGATGCCGCGATGCCCCCAAGGGCACGGCTTGAGCGTGCGACCGGCTAGATAGCGGGCAAAGCTTCCAGATACAAGAGTAATTTGCGTTAAATTTCTTGACTCAGCGGCGAACCTGATCCTATAAGCGCCCGTCAACTGGCGTGGGGGATTCTCCGCGCTGTTTGTTTTTGAATTCGGGTGCCTTTATTCTTATGCGTAAGAGTGCCTTTCGATCAATCTGTCACGACTGACAAAAAGACGGTTATTGCCGTAAAACGGCACTAAACCGAACCGGACTCCGAAAGGGAAAAAATGTTCGCAGTCATCAAGACCGGTGGTAAGCAGTATCGCGTTGCCGCCAATGACCTGTTGAAGGTCGAGAAAGTTGCCGGCAATGCCGGCGATATCGTTGAGTTTGCTGAAGTTCTGATGGTTGGCGTCGGAGTCGATGCAACGATCGGTGCTCCTGTTGTTGGCGGCGCGCTGGTGACAGCCGAAGTCGTAGAGCAGGGCCGTGCACGCAAGGTCATCGCCTTCAAGAAGCGTCGTCGCCAGAATTCCAAGCGTACGCGCGGTCATCGTCAGGAGTTGACGACGATCCGTATCTCGGAAATCCTGACCGATGGCGCGAAGCCTTCCAAGAAAGCCGCTGAAAAGCCGGCCAAGAAGGAAGCTGCTCCGAAGGCGGAAGTTGCCGCTGCGGATGTAACCGCAACCGAGACTAAAGCCGCCCCAAAGGCTAAAGCAGCGCCGAAGAAGGCTGCTGCCAAGGCCGAGAAGCCCGCTAAGGGCGAGTAAGAACAAGTTTAGAGGAGCAATCCGATGGCACATAAAAAAGCTGGTGGTTCGTCACGCAACGGTCGTGATTCCGAATCGAAGCGCCTTGGCGTGAAGAAGTTTGGCGGCGAGAAGGTTCTTGCCGGCAACATCCTCGTTCGTCAACGCGGTACCAAATGGCACCCCGGTGTCAACGTTGGCCTTGGTAAGGACCATACCCTGTTTGCACTTGAAGCAGGCACTGTTTCCTTCCGCACCAAAGCCAACGGCCGTAGCTACGTGTCGATCGTCAACCCGATCGCCGAAGCAGCAGAATAGCCGGTCCTGCTTGAAGCACCGGCGTCCCATCGGACCCGGTGTATGGCAACCGCCAACAGATCAAAGGGGAGATGGGATAACCACCCATCTCCCCTTTCGTGTCTGGAGGAACGACAAATGGTTGCTGAAATACTGGAAGACGATGAAGAGCGGCTGGATCTGATAGACTGTCCCGTTCTCGTTACTGAACGTCTCGTTCTGCGAGCGCCACGTAACGAGGATGTGGGTGCAATTGCCCGTCTCGCCGATAACCTTCACGTGGCGGAAATGCTTTCCCGCATGCCGCATCCCTATACGAAGGAACATGCGGTGGATTTCGTGCGCCGCGCCCATGCGGGCGAGATCGGCAAATGCGTCTACGCCATTACGTTGGCGCAATCAGGCACATTCATTGGTTGTTGCGGTATCAATTATCGTCGTAACAAGGATGAGCATACGCCTTGCCGCAAGGAAGAGTTGGAGATCGGATACTGGCTGGGCGAATCCTACTGGGGCAACGGCTATGCAACGGAAGCCGCCCATGCGCTTGTCGATCTGGTGTTCAGAGCAACACAAGTCGAAAAACTCTATGCTTCTTGCCGCGTGTCCAACAATGCCTCGCGCCGGGTGATCTATAAAAGCGGTTTCCAGTATACCAACACCGGTATGATGGATTCGATCACTGCCGGGAATGTTCCTGTCGAACGTTACATGCTCGACCGGAGGACGTGGATCGGTCTTCGCAGCTGGACTTCATAACCAAACTGGTCGTCTCCGACATCGAGGCGACCAGTTTTCATTTCGAGGATTTTACTGTAATGCCTCGGAACATCAAAAGGACTGAACTTCATGAAATTCCTTGATCAGGCGAAAGTCTATATCCGTTCCGGCGACGGTGGTGCCGGTTCGGTGTCGTTTCGGCGCGAGAAATTTCTCGAGTTCGGCGGTCCCGACGGCGGCGATGGCGGACGCGGCGGCGATGTCTGGGCGGAAGCAGTCGATGGTCTTAACACCTTGATCGACTATCGCTATCAGCAGCATTTCAAGGCCAAAACCGGTATGCATGGCATGGGGCGCAACATGACCGGCGGCAAAGGTGCCGATGTTATTCTGAAGGTACCGGTCGGAACGCAAATATTCGAAAACGACAACGAAACGCTGATCTGCGATTTCACAGTGGTCGGTCAGCGATATCGTCTTGCCAAGGGCGGCAATGGCGGTTTCGGCAATGCACATTTCAAGACCTCGACCAACCAGGCGCCGCGCCGCGCCAATCCCGGCCTCGAAGGCGAGGAGCGCAACCTTTGGCTCCGGCTGAAGTTGATCGCTGACGCTGGACTTCTTGGCAAGCCCAATGCCGGGAAATCGACCTTCCTGGCCAGCGTCACTGCCGCCAAACCAAAGATTGCCGATTATCCGTTTACAACGCTCCATCCCAATCTCGGCGTTGCACGCATCGACGCCAGAGAATTTGTCATCGCTGATATTCCGGGGCTGATCGAGGGCGCGCATGAGGGGGTGGGCATTGGTGACCGGTTCCTTGGGCATGTCGAGCGGACCCGTGTCCTTCTACACCTTGTTTCGGCACAAGAAGAGAATGTCGCGGAAGCCTATAAAACCGTCCGGATGGAACTTGAGGCCTATGGAGCGGGACTTGCTGACAAGCTAGAGATCGTGGCGCTCAGCCAGATCGATACGCTTGACGCAGCGGCTCGCAAGAAAAAGGTTGCAGCGCTCAAGAAGGCGGCCGGCCGAGAGCCGATGCTGTTGTCATCCGTCAGTCGCGAGGGCGTTGAACCGGTGATGCGCGCGCTGTCTGCAATCATTCTTGAATCGCGTCAGTCGGAAGCTCCTGTCGAGATCGACAACCGCTTCAAATATTGAGTCGTAGAATGTCCGCGAAATCAGTCCAATTCCAGGATAACGAAGATCAGGTGAATTCACTACCGAAGCTGGCGTCCTATCGCCGGATCGTTGTCAAGATTGGCTCGGCTTTGCTGGTTGATCGTGTCACTGGCCTTAAGCGTGATTGGCTTGAGAGCCTTGGCACCGACGTTGCGGCGTTAAGCGCATCGGGCGTCGAGATGATGATTGTATCCTCCGGTGCGATCGCCCTTGGCCGGACGGTGCTGGGTTTGCCAAAGGGCGCCTTGCGGCTGGAAGAAAGCCAGGCTGCAGCTGCCGCCGGCCAGATCGAATTGGCTAAAGCTTATGCCGAGGTTTTGAGCCACCACAAACTGCGCGCCGGACAGATTCTTTTGACCCTCGCCGATACCGAAGAACGCCGCCGCTATCTCAATGCGCGCGCAACGGTAGGAACCCTGTTGCGATTGGAGGCAGTTCCCGTCATCAACGAAAATGACACGGTTGCCACCACCGAAATCCGCTATGGCGACAATGATCGGCTTGCTGCACGGGTTGCGACCATGATGGGCGCGGACCTGCTAATCCTGCTTTCAGACATCGATGGGCTGTACACTGCCCCGCCGCATCAGAATCCGCATGCGCAATTTTTACCTGTTATCGATGCGATTACACCCGATGTCGAAGCGATGGCTGGTGCAGCCGCATCAGAATATTCGCGGGGTGGTATGAAAACCAAGCTGGATGCGGGCAAGATCGCCAATGCGGCGGGAACGGCCATGATCATCGCCTCCGGCACAAGGCTAAACCCACTGGCTGCCATCGATCGAGGTGAGCGCTCCACAATGTTCAAGGCCAGCTTGACGCCGGTCAATGCCTGGAAGACCTGGATATCCGGCAATCTTGAACCATCCGGGCGGCTCGTGATCGACGAGGGTGCGCTTGTCGCTCTCAAATCCGGCAAGTCATTGCTTGCTGCCGGTGTTCGCGAAGTTGCGGGCCAGTTCACACGGGGCGATACAGTGGCTGTGTTTGGACCCGATGGCCGTGAGGCAGCTCGCGGGCTTATTGCCTACGACGCTGCCGATGCCGTAAAGATTGCCGGACGCAAGACCAATGAGATTGGCACGATTCTCGGTTATGATGCCCGTTCCGCGATGATCCATCGCGATGATCTGGTGGTGCGTGCCGCAAAGCGCGCTGCCACGGCCAAGGAGTAAGAGATGTTGCGACGAGTGGATAAAGACCTGTCGGTTGCCGAATTGATGGCTGAAATCGGCCGCAAGGCACGCGCCGCCGCGCAATCTCTTGCCACTACGTCTCCTGACAAGAAAACAGCAGCGCTGGCAGCTATGGCAGACGCCGTTGATAGGCGTGCGGCCGACATTCTCGAAGCCAACGACCGCGACATTGAGAACGGCAAGAAAGCCGGTATGTCGGCTGCGCTGTTGGACCGGCTCAAACTTGACCATAACCGGCTTGCCGGGATTTCCGCGAGCATTCGTGCAATAGCCGGTCTCAGGGATCCGGTTGGAGACGTCATTGCCGAATGGGATCGCCCAAATGGCCTGCATATCGAACGCGTCCGCACTCCCCTCGGCGTTATTGGCGTGATCTACGAGAGCCGGCCGAATGTGACAGCGGATGCAGGTGCACTATGCCTCAAATCCGGTAACGCTGTGATCTTGCGCGGAGGGTCGGATTCCGCGCAGTCATCAAAGGCTATCCATGAGGCCTTGCTCGAGGGACTCGCAGCCGCTGATCTTCCGGAGGCCGCGATCCAATTGGTGCCGACCACCGATCGTGCTGCCGTGGGCGAAATGCTCAAAGGTCTCGATGGAAATGTCGACGTGATCATTCCGCGCGGCGGCAAAAGCCTGGTGGCCCGAGTGCAAGCTGAGGCGCGTGTACCGGTGTTTGCCCATCTTGAGGGGCTGTGCCACGTCTACATTGATGCCTCAGCTGATTTGGCGATGGCGCTCAAGATCGTCGTCAATGCCAAGATGCGTCGCACAGGTGTATGCGGTTCGGCCGAGACGCTGCTCGTTGACAGGTTCGCTGTACCAACCCATCTCGTGCCGCTCCTTGAAGACCTACGTTCAGCAGGCTGCGAAATTCGTGGTGACGACGGAGTAGTGGAGCTTTTCGCGAGTGCCAAACCCGCCACTGAGGAAGATTGGTCTACGGAATATCTCGATACGATCATTTCGGTAAAGCTTGTTGATGGTATCGACGGCGCGATACAGCATATCAATCATTATTCCTCGCATCATACCGAAGCGGTTGTTGCTGAAGACCTTAGCATCGCGGAACGGTTTTTTGATGAGATCGACTCGGCCATTCTTTTGCACAATGCGTCTACGCAGTTTGCTGACGGCGGTGAATTCGGCATGGGCGCCGAAATCGGAATTGCCACCGGCAAGATGCATGCGCGGGGTCCAGTGGGGGTCGAGCAGTTGACCTCGTTCAAATACCGTGTGCGCGGCAACGGCCAGACTCGTCCGTGACAATAAAGGCAAGTTTGCAAACGACCTTTCCAGGCGTCAGTCAAGCGCATCTGCGCATGCCTTTCGTCGAAAAGGGTATGACGGTGGGGCTGTTTGGCGGTTCCTTCAATCCGCCACATGCGGGTCACGCGCTGGTGGCCGAAATTGCCTTGCGTCGCCTGAGGCTCGACCAGCTCTGGTGGATTGTCACGCCGGGCAATCCTCTGAAGGATACGCGGCATCTGGCACCGTTGGCGGAGCGCCTGGAGCGCTGTGAAGAACTGATCCATGATCCCCGTGTGAAAATTACGGCATTCGAAGCCGCTTACAATATCCGCTACACTGCTGACGCGCTGGCTATGATCAAAGCTCGCAACCCGGGCGTGCATTTTGTCTGGATCATGGGAGCGGACAATCTTGCGGACTTTCACCTCTGGCAGCGCTGGCAGAAGATCGCCTTGACGTTTCCGATTGCTGTTATCGATCGTCCGGGATCCACCCTGGCTTTCCTGTCGTCCCGTATGGCCAAGACGTTCGGTTATGCACGTATCGATGAAGACGATGCGCCGATCCTGGCCCGTTCACGTGCGCCAGCATGGACTTTCATTCATGGGCCGAGGTCATTGCTGTCATCGACTGCTATTCGCAACGGCGTGATGAAACCAAAGACGTGAAGCGGCGTTTCAACTACGCGCCCCACCATGCGGAGCATGGCAGTAACAGCGAGTTAGTTCGATATGACGTCTTGAAACTGTCATGCGACTCTGCCTATCTTATTGGTGTGCAGTACGGGTACAAACTGCGTTGCGTTGTTCTTAAGGGAAAGGAAATACACTGAGAACAGCATTTCAGAAGAAGGATGCCTTGGCACCTTCACCGGCAGAGATGAACGGTATCAATTCCGTATCTCTTGCCCTTCAATCGGTCCTTGCCAGTCTTGAAGACGCAAAGGCTGAAAATATTATCCCCATCGACCTTCGAGGCAAGTCCGTCATTGCTGATCATATGATCATTGCATCGGGGCGTTCGCATCGTCATGTAGCGGCGGTTGCGGACCAACTTTTGCGTGCTCTGAAAGAGAGCGGGCATGGCAATAATGCCAAGATCGAAGGTCTTTCTGGCGGTGATTGGGTGTTGATCGACACAGGCGACATCATCATCCATATTTTCCGTCCCGAAGTACGTGAGTTCTACAATCTCGAAAAGATGTGGCAGGCTCCCGAACTCGACGGAGAGACCGTCCACTAGCAGGTGGATCAGAGTGTCGAACAACACGATGCTCTGAACGGTTGATAGATTTTACCGGTCGCAGACCGGGAAGAATATTTTCGGGCCGCCATAGGGCCTGAAACCCGGAGTGTGCCATGCGGATTACTGTTTTTGCCGTGGGCCGAATGAAGTCTGGCCCCGAACGCGAGTTGGCAGACCGATATTTCGACCGTCTAAAAAAGACAGGTGTTCCGCTTGGGCTTGAATTCACATCCGTTATCGAAATTAGCGAAAGCAAAGCGCCGCAGGCGGAACTGCGCAAGCAGGAGGAGTCTGCGAAAGTTCTTGAAGCACTCGAACAAGGCGGCGTCCTCATTCTTCTGGACGAGCGGGGGAAGACGATGCCCTCAGAGGCCTTTGCGGCGTCAGTTGCGCGGTTTCGCGATGATGGCAAGCGCCAGCTCCTCGTGGCGATTGGCGGTCCTGACGGACACGACGCTTCACTGAGGGATCGTGCCAATGTCGTTTTAGCACTTGGCGCGATGACGTGGCCGCACCAGATCGTTCGCATTCTTGTCGCAGAACAACTTTACCGGGCAACGACAATCCTTGCGGGTCACCCCTACCATCGCATTTGAAATTCATTCAGCTCGCATTCATGCCCACGGCTCATAATAGCGCCCCAGTGATCATTACGAAAATATAATGATCTCAATACTTTTCAGGCGAACCGCTCATCTCCATTTCTTGCTAAGATGGATCGGGAAAAAATGTCGTTCGTCGGCGCAAAAAGGGTGGACGGTTGATGAGCAAAATAGCCAAGCAAGGCAAGGAATCCTCTGCCGAGTCCAACGTGACCTTCATTCCGGCCACCGCAAAGCCGCATCGAAAAAAGAAGCGGTCCCGCGTGTGGATATGGCTGCCCGTCGTCCTCGCGGCTGCAGGGGCGGGTTATTACGCGTGGATAAACTACAGCGCATCAACAGCGAGTACTACCGTTATCACGCAAGCGGTCGTACGCGGTGACATCGAGAATGCAGTTACCGCCGTCGGCACGCTTGATTCAATCAAGTCGGTAGATGCCGGTGCTCAGGTGTCAGGACAGCTCAAGGTGCTGCACGTCGAGATTGGCGATACGGTCACCCAAAATCAGCTTATTGGCGAGATTGATCCTGCCACCATACAGAACAGGATTGAAATCGATCAGGCGGAACTCGCCAATCTGCAAGCACAGCTGATTTCGAAGAACGCGCAACTGGTGCTGAAGCAGGCCAATATCGAGCGCCAGCGCAATCTTGTTGCGACGCGCAGCGTTTCACAATCTACGCTGGATCAAGCTATTGCCGACCTCGCGGCCGCCGAAGCGGATGTGAATGCCCTGGCAGCCCAGATACGCAAACAGCAGGCGACATTGGCCGGCGATCAGGTCGATCTCGGTTATACGAAGATTTACGCACCTATGGCTGGCACGATCGCCGCTGTTCCGGTTAAAGAGGGCCAGACTCTGAATGCTAGCCAAACGGCGCCGACGATCGCAACGATTGCGGATTTGTCGACAATGACGGTGAAGGCACAAGTCTCGGAGGCTGATGTCAGCAAGCTCAAGATTGGCATGGATGCCTATTTCACTTTGCTGGGGCAACCAGGAAAGCGTTACAAGGGAAAATTGAGGCAGATCCAGCCGACCCCAGATATCCAGAATAATGTCGTACTCTACTACGCTTTGTTTGATGTTCCGAACCCTGATGGCGATCTTATGATTTCAATGAGTGCGCAGGTGTTCTTCGTGCAGTCGGCCGCAAACGATGTGCTTGTGGTGCCAAGTTCTGCAGTTCGCAGTTCCGAAGGATCGCGTCGTGCGGGAAGTAGCGACGAGGGTCACAAGGCCGAGGTTACGGTTGTCACGACCGCCGGCACCCAGGAAACTCGCGAGGTTGAAGTGGGTGTCCGCAACCGTGTCAGCGCCGAAGTCAAGAGCGGGCTGAAGGAAGGGGAACTCGTGGTCGTCGGCCAGGGAAGTGAAGGCAACGGCGCAAGCACGAGCCGTAATTCGGGCAATCGCTCGCAGCGCGGCATGCGTATGCCGCCGATGTTCTGACGATGACCGCCCTCATCTCGCTCAGAGACATAAGCAAGACGTATCGCAATGGCGACCTCGCCGTTGAGGTCCTTCACGGAATATCGCTTGATATCGAGGCGGGCGAATTCGTCGCGATCATCGGGCAATCCGGTTCGGGCAAGTCGACGCTGATGAATATTCTCGGCTGTCTCGACCAGCCGACCAGCGGTGATTATCTGCTCGACGGCGAACACGTTTCTGGCTTTGAACCCGATGAACTTGCCGGATTACGCAGGCGCACATTTGGCTTTGTCTTCCAGAGCTACAATCTCATCCCGACCGCCAGCGCGCAGGAGAACGTCGAAGTTCCGGCCGTCTATGCTGGCGCGTCAGCGCGCGACAGGCATGACCGCGCAGAGGCACTACTTAGCTCATTGAAGCTTGGCGACCGGCTCGATCACCGTCCGAACCAGCTTTCCGGCGGTCAGCAGCAACGTGTCTCTATCGCACGAGCTTTGATGAATGGCGGCAGGGTCATCCTTGCGGACGAGCCGACCGGCGCTCTTGACAGCCAGAGCGGCGACGAAGTCATGGCGCTGCTGCGCAGCATGAACGAAAGTGGCCACACGATCATCGTCATTACCCACTCACGCGAAGTTGCAGAGCAGGCCGACCGGCTCATCGAATTGCGCGACGGCCGTATTATCTCGGACCGGACAAAAAAGGGTCGCAGCAATCCCGAGGCCGCAACCGGGCTGAAGCAGAAGGCTTTTGAGGGTGTTGCTGCAATCGCCGATATTTCCGAAGCTATCAAAATGGCCTTCCGTGCATTGCGGGCCAACCTGTTCCGCACGATTCTCACACTGCTTGGGATTGTCATTGGCGTCGGTTCGGTCGTGGCTATGCTTGCTATCGGCACGGGCGCACAGAAGTCTGTCCTTGACCGAATTTCTTCCATGGGATCCGATCTTTTGGTGATCCGACCGAACATGGCCAATTTCCGCGGTGGTACGGGCGGCAGCGTCGTGACCCTGATTCCGGCCGATGCGGATGCCATTCTCGAACAACCAAATGTTGCTTTCGCTGTTCCGGAAATGACAAGCACGGTGACAGTACGCTATGGCAATGTCGATTATCAGACGACAGCCAATGGTACAGTTCCGCAGTTCACGCAGGCGAAATCCTGGACAGTGGGTAAGGGCGAGTTCATCAATCAGGATGACATGACCAATTACGCCCCAGTTGCTGTGCTTGGTCAAACCGTGGTCAAGACGCTCTTTGCCGATGGCACGGACCCTATTGGCAAGTATGTACTCGTCAACAAAATTCCATTCCAGATCATCGGCGTGATGAGCGAAATGGGCGCAGGCATGGGCGGCAACGATCAGGACGATACGGTTCTGGTTCCCCTGACGACTGGAAGCATGCGGCTTTTCGGCCAGCGCAACGTGCGGACGATTACCGTGCAGGTAAAGGACGGCTCGGCAATCGACGCCACGCAGGAGACGATCCAGGCGCTTTTGGACAAACGTCACCAGAGACAGGACACCCTCATCACCAATATGGCGTCCATTCGCGAAGCTGTCACCGAGACATCAAATACACTGAAGCTGTTTCTCGGTGCTGTTGCTGCAATTTCGCTCCTCGTCGGCGGAATCGGGGTCATGAACATCATGTTGGTAAGTGTCACGGAGCGAACTCGCGAGATCGGCGTTCGTATGGCGACGGGCGCGCGCCGGAGCGATATTCTGCTGCAGTTCATAATAGAGGCACTTGTGGTTTCGGCGATCGGTGGGGCGATTGGCGTCGCGGCAGGCATCGGGACTGGAGTGCTGGCAAAGCTTCTCGGTGCGCCGATCAGCTTCACGATCGGGCCGGTGGCGTTAGCTTTTGCCTGTTCATTCTTGACGGGGCTGGTCTTTGGGTACCTGCCGGCCAGAAACGCCTCGCGGCTTCAGCCGGCAGTAGCACTCAGCTCAGAGTAAATGCCTAGAAGTCGAGTTCAAGTTCGACGCCATTGTCACGCCTGCGGCGAGGGTACCGATCGTCGTATCGGTCGTCCTCCCGGTATCTGTCCCGGCCGCGTCTAGAATCGGTGAAGACCGCAGCACAACCCTTATCTACCCAGATAGCGCCTCGATTGTAGCCCCAACTGTCGCCAGCTATGCAGGGTCTTTTGGAAATCTGTCTTGCAACACGCGGGCGGCGCATGTCGGCATCGCATTCCCTGTATCTAAAGTTGCGCGATTCGCATCTGACGGAATCTTGCGCCTGCGCGGGCACCACCTGCAAGAATTGCGCGCCGCCAAAGACTACAGCGAATGCCAGGATATATCGGTACATTTTCCCTCTCCGATACCGTTTCGAATCACCATTATGGTGCACCATTTTAAAGTCGAGTTGGCGATTTTTGTTCCGCGGTAGTTAATCATTATTTGGCCCATGAAACTGTATCTTATTTAAGAGAATCGCGCGTTTTCCCGGTTCACCATATCGGAAATGAAATTGGAGACCGCAGCGATGCGGCGAAGTGTACGAACGGATTCGTGATAGGCCAACCAGTAAGACCGGTGAATGGTGCGTTCGGGCAGGACTGGCACGAGATCTTCATGCTCGCGCGCAATGAACATGTGGAGTATTCCGATACCTGCGCCAGCCCGCACCGCCTCGACCTGTCCAAGCGCACTCGAAATCTCAAATGCCGCTTTCCAGTCACGTGTGATTTCAGGCGCGTAGTTCAGCGACGGGCTGATGACGAGGTCATCGACGTATCCCACAAGGCGATGCGCCGAGAGCTCATCCACCGTCTGCGGCGCCCTACGTTCGGCGAGGTAGGAACGGCTGGCGTAGAGGCCGAGGCTGTAATCGACGAGCTTGCGCGCTACAAGGCGTCCCTGATCGGGGCGATCAACCGTGATGGCAATATCGGCTTCGCGCCGGGAAAGCGAAAATGAGCGGGGGACCGGCACCAACTGTATTTTCAAGTCTGGATAGCGGGCTGTCAGCAACGCCAATCTTGGTGCCAGGAAGGTAACGCCAAATCCATCCGGCGCCCCAATCCGAACTGATCCGGAGATGGCCACGTCAGCATCGCCGAGTGAAGAGCGGATGGATAGCATTTCCGCCTCCATGCGCTCTGCAGACAATAGAAACTCTTCGCCTGCGTGCGTGAGTTCACATCCATTGGTACGCCGGGTGAGAAGCTTTGTATTAAGATCGTTCTCCAGCGCTGTCAGCCGTCGCGCAACTGTCGCGTGGTTGAGCCCTAGACGTCTTGCCGCCCCGAGAATCTGTTCGGACCGTGCAACAGCCAGGAAAATGCGCACATCATCCCAATTCATAAAAGTCTCCCGCTCAGAGTCGTACTTCAATTTTTGCACAACGGATACGCTTTTGCTTGGCTTGCAATAAAGTTTTTGAAGCGCGATGATGGTTGCAACAGAAATCCAACTATTACCGGGAGGTTATTCGCTATGCGTGACGTAGGACATTTCATCGGTGGCAAGCATGTCGCCGGAACCAGCGGTCGCACGACCGAGATTTTCCAGCCGATGGACGGAACTGTTCAGGGCCGCGTTGCACTTGCGACACCGGCGGAAGTTCGCGCTGCAGTAGAGAATGCGAAAGCTGCGCAGCCCGCCTGGGCCACAACCAACCCGCAGCGCCGGGTGCGCGTCATGCGCAAGTTCCTCGAACTGGTGGAAGCCGAGTATGATTCGTTGGCCGAACTTCTGGCACGCGAGCATGGCAAGACAATCCCTGATGCCAAGGGTGATATACAGCGCGGTCTGGAAGTGGTCGAGGTGTGCCTCGGTGCAGCGCATATGCTGAAGGGCGAGTTTTCTGACAGCGCCGGAACTGGCATCGATGTCTATTCAATGCGGCAGCCTCTCGGGGTAGTTGCCGGCATCACCCCGTTCAATTTTCCTGCAATGATCCCGCTATGGAAAGCCGGCCCGGCAATCGTGTCTGGTAACGCCTTTATTCTGAAGCCTTCAGAACGCGATCCAGGCGTGCCTATGCGCCTTGCAGAGCTTTTCATCGAAGCGGGGCTTCCTGCAGGCATCTTCAACGTCGTCAATGGGGACAAGGAAGCGGTCGATGCGATCCTTGACGACCCGGACATCAAGGCTGTCGGCTTTGTTGGCTCAACCCCGATTGCTCAGTACATTTACACTCGCGCTACGGCGAACGGTAAGCGTGCCCAGTGCTTTGGCGGCGCCAAGAATCACATGATCATTATGCCGGATGCCGATATGGACCAAACTGTCGATGCACTGATTGGTGCTGGATATGGCTCTGCCGGCGAGCGTTGCATGGCTATTTCCGTGGCGGTACCTGTTGGCAAGGACACGGCTGATCGCCTTGTCGAGCGGCTGATCCCCCGCGTGGAAAGCCTGAAGGTTGGCCCTTCGACCGACATGTCTGCCGATTATGGTCCGGTTGTTACCAAACAGGCGCTGGAGCGCATCCAGGGTTATGTGAATCTCGGCGTGGAAGAAGGTGCCAAACTCGTGGTCGATGGTCGTGGTTTCACGATGCAAGGCTATGAGAACGGTTTCTACATGGGCGGCTGCCTGTTTGATCATGTGACGCCAGACATGCGGATCTATAAAGAAGAAATCTTCGGACCGGTTTTGGGTATCGTTCGCGCCGATACATACGAGGACGCGATCCGCCTGCCAAACGAACATGAATATGGCAATGGCGTTGCAATTTTCACGCGTGATGGCGATGCGGCCCGCGATTTTGCCTCTCGTGTTCAGGTCGGAATGGTAGGTATCAACGTGCCGATCCCGGTTCCGATCGCTTATTATACATTTGGGGGTTGGAAGGGTTCCGGTTTCGGCGATTTGAACCAGCATGGTCCCGATGCGTTCCGCTTCTATACCAAGACCAAGACGGTCACGTCTCGCTGGCCTTCCGGCGTCAAGGACGGTGCCGAGTTCGTTATCCCGACGATGAAATAACACAAAAATGCCGCCGGTCTCCGGCGGCATTTTTGTCTAAGGTGCCAGGGTACGCAAGTGATCAATAAGTTTGGTGGCCTCTTCAGACGCTCGATCCGGTGCGCCGGCAATGATTGCTTCTATCAATGCCTTGTGAGCGCCTCCTGATTGCTGAAGGCTTCCTGGTCTCTGCAAGCGGAACCAAAAACGCCGGCTATGGGTTTGAAGCGGTGACGCAAGCCGGGCAGCAAACGGGTTTTCCGCTGCTTGGCCAAGCACAGTATCGAAAATTTTGTCTGCTATCAGGAAGCGGCTGACATCGTCGGACGCAAGAGCGGTGCTCATGGCGTCGGAGGCCTCCTTTAATCGCTTGTGGTGGAGGGCTGCACCAAAGCGGGCGGCATCGCGGGCGAGGACGCGTTCAACCCCCTCGCGGGTGTCCAGTATTTTACCGAAATCCTGCAAATTGAGCGGGGCTATGGCGATGCCGGAGCGCGGCCGGATTTCCATCAGGCCTTCCCAAGCAAGCTTTTGTACTGCCTCACGCACCGGAGTGCGACCCATCCCTGTGATATCCGTCAGTGCCCTTTCGTTGACGATCGAGCCTGGCTCCAGTTTGAGTGTTACGATCATCTCCTCCAACTGGCGATAGGCGAGTTCCGCCAGGCTCTCGCCCGTTTGTGCAACCGTGTGGATGGTCGTTTGATACATAAGTCGTTCTCTCGGATTGACAGCCATAAGTGTTATAGATATATTTGTGATATATCAAGAAGGAGCAAGCGTCATGTGGTCAGGTGTATTTCCGGCAGTTACCAGCAAATTCACAGCGAATGATAGTCTCGATCATGGTGAAATGGAACGCTGCTTTGCGCTGCTGATGGATGCAGGCTGCGACGGATTGATCGTGGCAGGGTCTCTTGGCGAAGGACCGATGCTTAGCCATGATGAGAAACTCGAGGTCTTGAAGACTGCGCAGCGCGTTGCCAAAGGCAGGCCCGTGCTCCTGACCATCAATGAAGCGGCAACGCGTGACGGTGCAGCGCTGGCAAAACGCGCTGCCAAAGCTGGTGCGGACGGCCTGATGCTCGTTCCCAGTCCGATCTACCACACAGACCCCGAAGAAACAGTGACAACGCTGAAAGCTGTGGCGGCGGCGGGCGACTTGCCTGTAATGATCTATTCCAATCGCATCGCTTACCGCGTCGACGTAACGAGTGAAATCCTGACGGAACTTGCATCGGATCAACATTTCGTCGCGATCAAGGAATCCTCGGATGACGTTCGCCGTACCACAGATATCATCAACATCTTCGGTACTCGGTATGACCTCTTTACCGGTGTAGACAATCTCGCATTCGAGGCGTTGACCGCTGGCGCCATCGGCTGGGTTGCCGGCCTCGTTACTGCTTTTCCGAAGGAAACTGTTGCTATCTACAAATTGGTCATGGCTGAACGTTATGCCGAGGCGCTGGAAATTTATCGCTGGTTCCGTCCTCTTCTCGACCTCGATGTTTCCACATACCTCGTACAGAACATCAAACTGGCGGAAGTGCATGAAATTGGAACAAATGACCGCGTTCGCCTGCCGCGCCAGCCGCTTCGCGGCGAGCGCCGTGCTGCTGTCGAGAAGACCGTCATGGACGCGATCGCATCCCGCCCGAAACTCCCTGCGCTTTGAGCCAGTCGGCTGATTGATGGGCGGCCAACGTTCGGACACAAAGGAAATTGTTATCGTAGGTGCCGGCATTGTCGGCATCGTCGTTGCCGCCTATCTTTCCGAGATTGGCCACAAGGTGCTTGTTATCGACAGGCAGGGTATCTGTGAAGGGACAAGCGCCGGCAACGCCGGGGCATTGGCATTTTCCGATATTCTTCCCATGGCTTCGAAGGGCGTTCTTGCCAAGGTGCCGGGTTGGCTTGTCGACCCCCTTGGACCATTCTCGATTCGCCCATCATATCTGCCAAAGCTTGCACCTTGGCTCTACCGGTTCTGGCGCGCCAGCCGCACTGATGCTCTTGAGCGGACCGTACAGGCGCAGGGCGCGCTAATGCGACTAGCCGAGCCGGAAATGCTTGGTTTGATGGAGCGTGCAAGTATTCGCAGTATGGTGCGCGAGGATGGCTCGCTTGAACTCTATGAAAGCGAAGAGGAACTGAATGCGGCCCTGCCGGGCTGGAACGCCCGTAAGCGAGCGGGCATTCCCTTTGAGCATCTGCGCGGCGAAGAGCTTGCCACAAGCCAACCCGGTCTCGCATCGCGCTTTGTTGCTGGCACCTTTGTGCCTGGCTGGAAGACGGTCAGTGATCCTCAGCATGTGGGTAAGGGCCTGTGGCTGTACGCAGCACGTCTTGGTGCTGAATTTCTGTGTGCCGAGGTCAGTGCTGTTGCGGCAAGAGAAAGCGGTGCGACGATTCAGCTGGCAGACGGCACACGTATCGAAGCTGCAAAACTGATTATTGCTGCTGGTGCATGGTCGCACCGGCTGGCAAAGAGTTTGGGTGATGCAATTCCTCTCGAGACCGAGCGAGGTTATAATACAACCTTGCCGGTGGGGGCATTCGATCTTAAGCGTCAGCTCATTTTCTCGGGCCACGGCTTTGTGGTAACGCCACTCGAAACCGGTATCCGTATCGGCGGCGCAGTCGAATTTGGTGGACTGGATCTGCCACCAAACTACAAACGATCCGAAGCGATGTTGACGAAGGCGAAAATGTTCATGCCTGACCTTGATACTTCAGGCGGTACGCAGTGGATGGGATATCGGCCGTCCTCGCCGGATTCATTGCCCGTTATCGGCTATGCAAGAACCAGCAAAAGTGTTCTCTATGCTTTTGGCCACGGCCATCTTGGACTGACACAATCGGCGGCAACGGGACGCTTGATTACGGATTTGATTGTTGGAACAAATCCTTCAATTCCGATCGGACCATTCAGCCCGCAACGTTTCTAAGGAGTATCATGGCGCGCCATTCCTTTTTCTGTGTCGATGGTCATACTTGTGGCAATCCAGTACGTCTGGTAGCGGGTGGCGGCCCCAATCTTTCCGGTTCGACGATGATGGAAAAGCGGGCGCATTTCCTGGCGGA
Organism: Candidatus Phyllobacterium onerii; assembly: GCF_028331445.1. Classification (GTDB taxonomy): domain Bacteria; phylum Pseudomonadota; class Alphaproteobacteria; order Rhizobiales; family Rhizobiaceae; genus Phyllobacterium; species Phyllobacterium onerii. The sequence goes on from NZ_JAQMHX010000006.1 coordinate 43,607, forward strand.
ATTCGACTGGATCCGTACAGGACTGATGTTCGAGCCGCGGGGGCACGACATGATGTCCGGATCGATTCTGTATCCTCCTACCCGTGACGATTGCGATGTGGCGGTGCTGTTCATCGAAACGTCCGGCTGCCTTCCCATGTGCGGACATGGAACGATCGGTACGGTGACGATGGCGATCGAACACGGCCTGATAACACCGAAGACACCAGGTATCCTCAAGCTCGATACACCCGCTGGCCCTGTGGTCGCGGAGTACGAACTAGACGGCCAGTATGTCTCCAGCGTGCGGATTACCAATGTTCCTGCATTTCTCTATGCCGAGAAGCTGGAAGTCGAATGTCCGGATTTGGGAACGTTATTCGTAGATGTTGCCTATGGTGGGAATTTCTATGCGATCGTCGATCCCCAGGAGAATTTCAAGGATATTGCCGACTACCGAGCGCTCGATCTTATCGGCTGGAGTCCGATACTCCGGGAGCGCCTAAATGAGCGCTATTCGTTTCAGCATCCAGAAAAGCACGATATCAATACCCTCAGCCATATTCTTTGGACCGGCGCGCCGACGCAACCAGAAGCCCATGCACGCAACGCGGTTTTCTATGGGGATAAGGCGATCGATCGTTCGCCCTGTGGAACCGGAACATCCGCCCGTATGGCGCAGTTAGCGGCCAAGGGGAAGCTGAAACCAGGCGATGATTTCGTGCACGAATCCATAATCGGCTCGCTGTTTCATGGCAGGGTCGAAGAGGCCAGCAGCGTGGCAGGAAAGCCGGCAATCATTCCATCAATTACAGGGTGGGCGCGCATGACAGGATATAACACCATCTTCATAGATGACCGCGATCCGTTTGCTCATGGCTTTGTCGTCAAATAGTCCCTTTTGGATCACTGGAGAATTAAGGCGCGACTAGTCAATTCGTCTAACACGAGCGAAAACGCCGGAATTTCTGTTGCATTGTATATTAAATTTGGTGAAAATTTCCGGAGAATATATGTCAGCAAATGTAACGTTGTTGTGTCAGCCAAAAAAGCAGTTGCTTTCTCTAACGCAGACGCTAGGTGTAAAGACATTGGGGTAATGGGAACCGGATAAAAAAACCGGATAAAAAACTTCCCAATAAAATGAGGGGTATCGTTGCGATGGAGTACTTCATCCAGCAATCGATCAATGGATTGACGCTTGGTTCGATCTATGGGCTGATCGCCATCGGCTATACGATGGTTTACGGAATTATCGGTATGATCAACTTCGCCCACGGCGATGTTTTCATGCTCGGCGCCTTCATGGCGATGATTGTTTTTCTTGCCTTGACTACTTTCATTGGAGGTGTGCCAGTCGTTCTCGCACTGCTCCTGATGATGATTGTGGCAATGCTGCTGACGGGGTTGTGGAGCTGGACGATCGAGCGCCTGGCCTACCGGCCCTTGCGCGGGTCGTTCCGTCTCGCACCGTTGATTACAGCGATCGGCATGTCGATCGCGTTGTCCAATTTCGTGCAGGTCACACAGGGTCCGCGTAACAAGCCGATCCCGCCACTCGTCAACGGTGGCATCACAATTTACGGTACGAACATCACAGTTGCCTACAAACAGATGGTCATCATCATCGTGACAGTGATCCTGCTTGCTGCCTTCTGGTATCTTGTCAACAAAACGACGCTCGGAAGGGCGCAGCGCTCCTGTGAACAAGACCGCAAGATGGCGGCTCTGCTGGGTATCGACGTGGACAAGACCATTTCCATGACCTTCGTTATGGGCGCCATGCTCGCGGCAGTCGCCGGCACACTTTATCTCATGTTTTATGGCGTCATCTCCTTCACCGATGGTTTCACCCCAGGCGTTAAAGCTTTCACTGCCGCGGTGCTGGGTGGTATCGGCTCGCTCCCCGGCGCGGTGGTCGGCGGTCTGCTGATCGGGCTGATCGAGGCTCTTTGGTCCGCCTATTTCTCCATCGACTACAAGGACGTTGCCGCATTCTCGATTTTGGCAATTGTTCTGATCTTCCTGCCTTCCGGCATTCTCGGTCGGCCCGAAGTCGAAAAGGTTTAAGCGTATGGCCGACGTCCAAAAAATAGAACCGGATTCCGTCTTCGCAAAGGCTGTGAAGGAAGGGCTCCTCGCCGGTGCTCTCGCCTTCGGATTGTTCTTTCTGATCGTCGGTTTCCGCACCGATCAGAATATCCGGAATGAGCTTGTTCTGAACCAGCGTTGGGGACTGCTGGCGATCTTCGTGCTTGTCGCAGGTATTGGGCGGTTTTTACTGACCGCTTACATCACACCCTGGAGCGAAGCGCGTAGCAAGAACAAGCGCGCTGCAGTCGAAAAAGAACAATCCGCATTCCGCAAGAGCTTCCCCAAGATCGGACTCGGACTGCTACTCATCTATCCGTTCCTCGTGATTCTGATCCTCTGGGCCTATAACGGCTCCATCATGGGTGGCCTGCAAGGCTCATTGAAGTATGTCGATAATTTTGGCATTCAGATCCTGATCTATGTGATGCTCGCCTGGGGTCTGAATATTGTGGTCGGTCTTGCCGGACTGCTCGATCTCGGTTATGTCGCCTTCTACGCTGTTGGCGCTTATTCCTACGCATTGCTCTCAACCCATTTCGGTTTATCGTTCTGGCTGTTGCTGCCGATGGCGGGCATTTTCGCCGCCCTCTGGGGCATTATGCTCGGCTTCCCGGTTTTGCGCTTACGCGGCGACTATCTGGCGATTGTCACCCTCGCTTTCGGTGAAATCATTCGTTTGGTGTTGATCAACTGGACCGTCGTTACCAAAGGCACGTTCGGTATTTCGGGTATCGCCAAAGCAACCTTGTTTGGCATTCCTTTCACCCCTGGACCAACCGGTTTCGCAGCGCTGCTTGGTCTTCCCAATTCCGGCGTCTACTACAAGATTTTTCTCTACTACCTTATTCTGCTCCTTGCGCTCCTGACTGCATGGGTCACCATTCGTCTGCGCCGTATGCCGATCGGTCGTGCGTGGGAGGCTTTGCGTGAGGATGAGATCGCCTGCCGCTCGCTCGGCATCAATACGACGACGACAAAACTGACCGCGTTCGCCACCGGCGCAATGTTCGGCGGCTTTGCGGGTTCGTTTTTCGCGGCGCGGCAGGGATTTGTCAGCCCAGAATCCTTTGTGTTCCTGGAGTCCGCTATTATTCTTGCAATAGTGGTTCTGGGGGGGATGGGATCACTGGTCGGCATCGCTATCGCCGCTGCGGTGATGATCGGTGGTACGGAACTCTTGCGCGAATTGGAATTCCTGAAGCGCATCTTTGGACCGGATTTCACTCCCGAACTCTATCGTATGCTCTTGTTCGGTCTCGCGATGATCGTGGTCATGGTGTGGAAGCCGCGTGGTTTTGTCGGCAATCGAGAACCGAGTGCCTTCCTGCACAAACGCAAGATGGTGTCCAGCGAGTTTACCAAAGAAGGCCACGGCTGATGGTTTCGGAAGTGCAAAACAATCCCACTGCAATCTTGCGCGTTGAACGGCTCTCGATGAAATTTGGTGGCCTCATCGCGATCAACGACCTGAACTTCGAAGCCAAGCGCGGCGCGATTACTGCCCTTATCGGCCCCAACGGTGCCGGCAAGACCACGGTCTTCAATTGCATAACCGGCTTTTACAAGCCGACCGAAGGTATGCTGACGATGACCCGTCAGAATGGTGAGGAGTATCTCTTGGAACGGATGGCCGATTTCGTCATCACCAAGAAGGCCAAGGTCGCGCGTACGTTCCAGAATATTCGCCTGTTTTCGGGGTTGACCGTTCTTGAAAACCTGCTCGTCGCTCAGCACAACCCACTGATGTTGTCGTCTGGTTTTACCATTCTCGGCTTGCTGGGCTTTCCTACTTACAAGAAGGCGGCTTCGGATGCGATCGAGAAGGCCCGTTTCTGGCTGGAAAAGATCAATCTGGTGGAGCGCGCCGACGATCCAGCTGGTGATCTGCCCTATGGTGCGCAGCGGCGTCTCGAGATCGCTCGCGCAATGTGTACGGATCCGGAATTGCTCTGCCTTGATGAACCTGCTGCAGGACTCAATGCTCGCGAGTCTGCCGAGCTCAACAAACTTCTGCTCGATATTCGCGATGAAACGGGAACGTCGATCCTCCTCATAGAACATGACATGTCTGTAGTTATGGAAATCTCCGACCACGTTGTTGTTCTCGAATACGGCACGAAAATCTCGGATGGCACGCCTGAGACCGTGAAAAATGATCCAAAGGTCATCGCTGCTTATCTTGGCGTCGAGGACGAAGAAGTGGTCGAACTGATCGAACAGGCGGAAGCTGCTGGTCTTGATGATATTACCGCGGCGGTAGATTTGCTTTCGACCGAGGCGCTGCACGAGATCGAGGAAGCCCATCCGGATATGGCTCCGGCCGCACTTATTCCTTCCGCCCCTGCCACGGTCAGGCGGGCTAGAGCTACGACTGCAAAAAAGCCTGTTGTAAAGTCCGCCGCAGACAAAACTGCTGCCAAGCCTGCAGCGAGTACCGTGAAATCGAAGCCAACCACCCCAACTGCAAAATCGCCGGCGGCAATCAAACCCGGTGCAACGGCGAACGCTCTTGCAGAGCCGCGTGGCGGCAAGGCAGACAAACTTATCGTTATCAAGGGCATTGGGCCGGTCAACGAGCGCAAACTCAACCAACACGGCATCTTCCACTTCGACCAGATTGCTGCCTGGAAGAAGGCTGACATTATCGCCGCGGAGGCCTACCTTGCTTTTGATGGGCGGATTGCGCGTGAAGACTGGATTGGACAGGCCAAGAAACTGGCAAAGCAGAGCCAGGTAACCCCGGCGCCCAAAAAGACCGGAGGGGCTAAATAATGTCGGAAAAGCAAGCCCTTCTCAGCGTTGAAGGCGTTGAAACCTACTACGGCAATATTCGTGCCCTGAGCGGTGTTACAGTCCACGCGGATCCGGGCGAGATTGTCGCTTTGATCGGTGCCAATGGCGCCGGAAAATCTACCTTGATGATGACAATCTTCGGGATGCCGCGCGCACGTACCGGACGTGTCGTTTTTGACGGCAAGGACATCACGCAATTGCCTACGCATGAAATCGCTCGGCTGCGGATCGCGCAATCACCTGAAGGCCGCCGCATTTTTCCCCGCATGACCGTGCAGGAAAATCTGCAGATGGGTGCGAGCCTCGACAAGCTTGAGTACTTCGATGAAGATTCGCGCATGGTGTTCGATCTTTTCCCGCGGTTGAAGGAACGTATCAATCAGCGCGGCGGCACGCTTTCTGGCGGCGAACAGCAAATGCTGGCAATCGGGCGGGCGCTTATGGCACGTCCGCGCCTGCTACTGCTAGACGAGCCTTCATTGGGTCTCGCGCCACTGATCATAAAGCACATTTTCGAAGCAATCAAAGAGTTGAACAAGACCACCGGATTGACGGTGTTCCTAGTTGAACAGAACGCGTTCGGCGCTCTGAAGCTCGCCGATCGCGGCTACGTGATGGTGAACGGTATTGTGACGATGAGCGGATCGAGCGCGGAACTTCTTGCAAATCCGGAAGTGCGCGCCGCGTACCTTGAAGGCGGTCGTCACTAACGAGAGAAAGGCCTTCTTGAATGGCCTCAGGGGAATATTGCCATGCAGGGCATCTTATACGAAGAACCTTCAATCTGGCTGTTCATACTGGTCACCTGCCTCATGGGCGGCTGGGCCGCGTGGATGGCAGGACGAGCCTGCGCCAAAACATGGCGCCCCTTGGTGATCGTCATATTCTATATGCTGCTGTTAGGCATTGCTGTCCGGTTCATCCACTTCGCTCTTTTTGGTGGAACGATGTTCACGCTTCACTACTACATCGTGGATACGATTGTGCTGACCATCATCGGAATCCTCGGCTATCGCTATACCCGGACCAACCAGATGGTCCGGCAATATCATTGGCTCTATGAAAAAAGTTCTCCATTTGCCTGGAAAGACAGAACGAGAGCTTAACCTATCTCGCTGATGCGAAATGAATCAGCGTGACAACCGCCGGGAAATCGGCAAATGTAATCTTCAAGCGACGAAAACAAACCGTCGCGAGGGGTTGGTAAGTACCTAGAAAATGGGAGTTTTCAAATGAAGAAGTCACTGTTATCGGGCGTTGCACTTGCTGCAATGCTCGCCTTGAGCGGCAACGCGTATGCCGATCTTCTGATCGGTGTCGGTGGACCGTTGACCGGACCGAACGCCGCTTTCGGTGCACAGTTGCAGAAGGGTGCAGAAGCAGCTATCGCTGAGATCAATGCAGCCGGCGGCGTTAATGGTGAGCAGGTCAAACTGTCACTTGGCGATGACGTTTCGGATCCAAAACAGGGCATTTCCGTTGCCAACAAGTTTGTTGCTGATGGTGTGAAGTTCGTTATCGGCCACTTCAATTCCGGCGTTTCGATCCCGGCATCTGAAGTTTATGCTGAAAACGGGATTCTGGAAATCACGCCTGCTGCGACCAACCCGGTCTTCACAGAGCGTAAATTGTGGAACACCTTCCGCACTTGCGGACGTGACGATCAGCAGGGTGTTGTAGCTGGTACGTACATTGCCGAGAAGTTCAAGGATGCCAAGATTGCGGTTGTCCATGACAAGACACCATATGGCCAGGGCCTCGCGGACGAAACCAAGAAGACGCTGAATGCCAAGGGCATGAAGGAAGCGATGTACGAAGGCGTTAACGTCGGCGACAAAGACTTCTCCGCTCTGATCGCCAAGGCAAAGGAAGCCGGCGTTACGGTTCTTTATTGGGGTGGCTTGCACACGGAAGCTGGCCTGATTATCCGCCAGCTTGCTGATCAGGGCCTGAAAGTCACGTTCATCTCCGGTGACGGTATCGTTTCGAACGAACTTGCTTCCATCGCTGGCGATGCCGTCGCGGGTACGTTGAACACATTCGGCCCAGATCCGAGCAAGAACCCAGCCAACAAGGAACTCGTTGAAAAGTTCCGCGCGCAGGGCTTCGAGCCGGAAGCTTATACACTCTATTCCTATGCTGCGGCACAGGTTATCGCAGACGCAGCGAAAGCCGCGGGATCGAACGATCCTGAGACCGTTGCAAAAACGATGAAGGAAAAGGGTCCGTTCAAGACCGTTCTTGGCGATATCGCCTTTGATGAAAAGGGCGATCCCAAGCTTCCAGGCTATGTTATGTACGAATGGAAGAAGGGCGAAGACGGCAAGTACAGCTATTTCCAGCAATAAGCCTTCCGTTTGAGATGATCAGTGAATGCCCGGCGCGATGCTGGGCATTCACATTAATAACCATCGCGTTTGTCGTGTTTCGACGGAAAACAGCGGTGCTTGTTCGCAATTTTTCGTTTATCCGCCTAAACCTATACCGGTGATCGAACTCCGGATTTGGTAATATTGCCCGCTAATTTTTTTGACATCATTTTAGAATGGAGTTTGTATGACGAAGTTACTTTTTCCCGGCATGATTGCAGCAGCAATGGTCATATTCACCGGTTACGCTCACGCCAATATACTGGTCGGCGTTGGGGCTCCACTCACTGGCCCGAATGCAGCCATGGGTGCGCAGATAAAGCGAGGGGTCGAGGCAGCTACCGCTGCTATAAACGACGCCGGCGGTATCAATGGTGAGAAGATAGATCTAGCCTTTGGCGATGATGTTTCCGATCCGAAGCAAGGTATTTCCGTTGCAAACAAATTCGTGGCCGACGGCGTGAAGATCGTTATTGGTCATTACAATTCGGGCGTATCGATACCAGCGTCGGAGGTTTATGCGGAGAATGGAATCCTGCAGGTAACCCCGGCGTCGACCAATCCGAAGTATACCGAGCGCGGTCTCTGGAACACATTCCGAACCTGTGGCCGCGATGACCAGCAAGGGAAGGTCGCCGGAGCATATATCGCCGATCATTTCAAGGACGCCAAGATCGCCATCGTCAACGACAAGACGCCCTATGGCCAGGGTCTCGCCGATGAAACCAAGAAAGCACTGAACGCCCAGGGCATCACCGAAGCGCTCAACGAGGGCGTCCATACCGGTGACAAGGATTTCTCGGCGCTGATCAGCAAAGTGAAAGAAGCCGGTGTTACCGTATTCTATTGGGGTGGGGTACACACGGAAGCGGGCCTGATCATGCGTCAATTGGCGGACCAGGGCCTTAAAGTACAATTCATTTCAGGTGCGGCGATCGTCTCAAATGAGTTGGCATCGATAGCAGGTGATGCCGTCATTGGTACGCTCAATACATTTGGTCCGGATCCACGCAACAACCCGGCGAACAAGGAACTGATCGAGAAGTTCAGGGCGGACGGTTTTGAGCCGGAAGCATTCACGCTGTACGCCTACGGCTCCCTTCAGGCCATCGCTGCTGCTGCAAACGCCGCAGAAACAAACGATCCGGAGCTGATAGCCAAATCATTGAAAGGAAAGGGGCCATTCAAGACGGTGCTAGGTGATCTGGCGTTTGATGAGAAGGGCGATCCGAAATTCCCGGGCTACGTCATGTATGAATGGAAAAAGGGCCCCGACGGCAAGATCGGCTATTTCCAGCAATAAGCTGACTAACTGATATATGCGTGAAATGCTCGGCCTAGCGCCGGGCATTTTGCTATTGGACATTTGAGATTCTTGTGTTCAATATGTATTTGTTTGCACTGCAACAATCCTGAGAAATGTTGATGCAGCCCAATCCATTTTAAAGCGTTTTTCGCTGTCTGGAGTTTTCGCCTTGCCTATCAAGAAAATACTCGTCGCCAATCGATCAGAGATTGCCATCCGCGTATTCCGTGCGGCAAACGAGCTTGGCATGAAAACCGTGGCGATCTGGGCGGAAGAGGACAAGCTTGCGCTGCACCGCTTCAAGGCGGATGAGTCCTATCAGGTTGGTCGTGGTCCGCATCTCGCCAAGGATATGGGCCCCATTGAAAGCTACCTGTCAATCGAGGAGATCATCCGGGTTGCGAAGCTTTCGGGCGCCGACGCTATCCATCCAGGCTACGGGCTTCTGTCGGAAAGCCCGGAATTTGCCGATGCCTGCGCGGAGGCCGGCATTATCTTCATCGGACCCAAGCCGGAGACCATGCGCCGGCTTGGTAACAAGGTTGCCGCGCGCAATTTGGCAATTGAAATAGGCGTTCCGGTGGTTCCCGCAACCGAGCCACTGCCCGACGACATGGAAGCTGTCAAGGCAATGGCCGAACAGATTGGCTACCCAGTGATGTTGAAGGCATCATGGGGCGGCGGCGGGCGTGGCATGCGCGCTATTTTTTCGGTGGATGACCTCGCACGCGAAGTCACTGAGGGCAAGAGGGAGGCCAAGGCCGCCTTTGGCAAGGATGAGGTCTATCTTGAAAAGCTGGTGCAGCGCGCCCGTCACGTTGAAGTACAGATTCTTGGCGACACGCATGGCAATGCAGTGCACCTTTTTGAGCGCGACTGCTCGATTCAGCGACGGAACCAGAAGGTGGTTGAGCGTGCCCCGGCACCATACCTCACTGACAGCCAACGCAAGGAAATATGCGATTATGGTCTGAAGATCGCGGAGGAGACAAGCTACATCGGCGCCGGAACCATCGAGTTCCTGATGGATGCCGATACGAATGAGTTCTACTTCATCGAAGTGAACCCACGCATCCAGGTCGAGCATACGGTTACCGAAGAGGTGACTGGTATCGACATCGTCAAGGCGCAGATACGCATTCTTGAAGGTGCGGCCATTGGCACGCCGGAATCGGGCGTACCGGCGCAGAAAGACATCAAGCTCAACGGCCACGCCTTGCAGTGCCGTATCACTACGGAAGACCCCGAACAGAACTTTATCCCGGACTATGGTCGCATCACCGCCTATCGGGGCGCGACCGGTTTCGGTATCCGTCTGGATGGCGGCACGGCCTATTCCGGCGCGGTGATTACCCGTTTCTACGATCCGCTTTTGGAGAAGATCACCGCCTGGTCGCCAACGGCGGAAGAAACCATCCACAGGATGCATCGTGCGCTGCGCGAGTTTCGTATCCGCGGTGTCGCCACTAACCTTACCTTCCTTGAAGCGATCATCACACACCCGAAATTTCTCGATAATTCCTATACGACCAAATTCATCGATACGACTCCCGAACTCTTTGAACAGGTCAAGCGGCAAGACCGTGCAACCAAACTTCTGACCTATCTTGCGGACGTAACCGTAAACGGTCATCCGGAAACCAAGGGCAGGGCCGCGCCCTCCAAAGATGCGGCGCTGCCGCGCGTTCCTTTCGTGGAAACGCCGATCCCTGACGGCACCAAACGGTTGCTCGATCAACTGGGGCCGCAAAAGTTTGCCGAGTGGATGCGCAACGAAAAGCGCGTGTTGTTTACGGACACCACGATGCGCGACGGGCACCAATCACTCTTGGCTACGCGAATGCGGACCTATGATATTGCTCGCGTTGCCGGCACTTACGCACGCGCCTTGCCGCAGCTCTTCTCGCTGGAATGCTGGGGTGGTGCTACTTTCGATGTCGCAATGCGGTTCCTGACGGAAGACCCGTGGGAACGCCTCGCTGAAATCCGCGAGGGCGCGCCAAATATCCTTCTGCAAATGCTGCTGCGTGGCGCAAATGGCGTTGGTTACAAAAGCTATCCGGATAATGTCGTCAAATATTTTGTACGCCAGGCGGCAAAAGGCGGTGTGGATGTTTTCCGCGTGTTCGACAGTTTGAACTGGGTCGAAAACATGCGTGTCACCATGGATGCGGTCGTTGAGGAGAACAAGCTCTGCGAAGCCGCGATCTGCTATACGGGCGATATACTGAATTCCGCGCGGCCAAAATACGATCTGAAATATTACGTCGACCTGGCGCAGCAGGTGGAGAAGGCCGGGGCCCATATCATCGCCCTTAAGGACATGGCGGGTCTTTTGAAGCCAAATGCTGCGAAGGTTTTATTCAAGGCGTTGCGTGAAGCAACCGACCTGCCGCTGCATTTCCACACGCACGATACGTCGGGTGTTGCCGCAGCGACTGTTCTTGCAGCAGTGGATGCAGGTGTTGACGTGGTGGACGCTGCGATGGATGCGCTTTCCGGCAATACCTCGCAGCCATGTCTCGGTTCGATCGTTGAGGCATTGAAAGGTACAGAGCGCGATCCCGGCCTCGATCCCGAGTGGATACGCCGTATTTCCTTCTATTGGGAGGCGGTGCGTACGCAATATGCGGCTTTTGAAAGTGACTTAAAGGGGCCGGCCTCCGAGGTCTACCTTCACGAAATGCCCGGGGGGCAGTTTACCAATCTCAAGGAACAGGCTCGCTCGCTCGGACTCGAGACGCGTTGGCACGAAGTTGCGCAAACCTATGCAGACGTGAACCAGATGTTCGGTGATATCGTCAAGGTCACGCCATCCTCCAAGGTTGTCGGAGATATGGCTCTGATGATGGTAAGCCAGGATCTGTCCGTCGCCGACGTGGAGAACCCCGATAAGGATATTGCATTTCCGGATTCGGTGGTGTCGATGATGCGGGGTGATCTCGGACAACCGCCGAACGGTTGGCCGAAGAACATTCAGAAGAAGATTCTGAATGGTGAAAAGCCATTCACCGAGCGGCCGGGTGCACTTTTGTCGCCCGCGGATCTTGATGCCGAGCGGAAAGAAATCGAGACCAAACTGGAACGGAAGATCAGCGATCAGGAATTCGCTTCTTATCTCATGTACCCTAAAGTGTTCACAGATTTTGCCATAACGCACAACACATACGGCCCGACGAGTGTACTGCCGACGCATGTCTACTTTTACGGACTGGCGCAGGAGGAGGAAGTGTTTCTCGATATCGAACGCGGCAAGACCCTCGTCGTTCGCAACCAGGCAGTGGGTGAACCCGATGATAAAGGAATGTGCACAGTCTTTTTCGAGATGAACGGTCAGCCGCGCCGCGTGAAGGTCCCCGATCGCACACGTGCCGGCAGTGGCGCCGGCGTAAGACGCAAGGCGGAGCTTGGAAATGACAAGCAGGTGGGAGCGCCCATGCCAGGCATTATCTCAACTGTCGGCATTGCAAGTGGACAAAAAGTCAATGCGGGAGACGTCTTGCTGTCCATCGAGGCGATGAAGATGGAGACTGCCTTGCGTGCCGAACGAGATGGCACAATTGCGGAAGTGCTCGTGCGTGCCGGCGATCAGATAGACGCAAAGGATCTTCTCGTCGTTTACGAATAGGCTTGTGGCAATTCGCAAGCATGAGAAAGGCCCATATGGGCCTTTTTGTTTCCGGCCTACGCGCCAAAGCGCTCATTCATGCAAATATGCGCATCATCTATTGCCGATATCGGCAATAATTGCTATGTTGCCGGCATATGCAGGGGTGTTCAATGCTGAAGGATTTATCGCCGGACGAAAGAAAAAGTATGATCCTTCAAAGGATCAATGAGTCCGGTCGCGTGCTGGCGAATGCGGTCGCATCGGAATTTGGTGTCTCAGAAGACTCCATACGCCGCGATCTTCGGGAACTGTCCGAACAGGGCCTGGTCCGGCGATTCCACGGAGGTGCTGCAAGAAGCAGATCAGGTCCCCGAAGCTTTCAGCAGCGTGCTCGCGATGAGACTGCCGGCAAGAAGGCAATCGCTGCCGCCGCTGCTGCCCGCATCCCAATGAACACCACGATGCTTCTCGATTCCAGCACAACGGTATTGGAATTCGTTCGTGCACTCCCTAGAGATCTTCAGGCATGCATCATTACCGGTTCTCCAGATATCGGTTCGGCGGCGCTCGACCATCCCTGCTGCGAGGTCATTCTTCTGGGCGGAAGCCTAAACCGACTGACGCGCAGTGCCATCGGGCAATCCACGCTGGCTGAAGTCCAATCGATGCGTGTTGACTATTGTATTCTTGGTGCTTGCGCCGTCGATGAAGAACTGATGCTGCGTGCAGAGAACTATGATGATGCACGCATGAAACTTGCCCTTGGTCAGGCATGCAATGAGATCATTCTCTTGGCGACAAGCGAAAAGCTCGTCAAGCAGGCTCCCTTTGCCATTGGCCCAATATCGCTCGTATCCACCCTTATAACCGACCGGACGGCAGATCGGTTGATTCTGGAGCGGATAAGCGGGGCAGGCGTCGAAGTAATCGTCGCAGACGATGAGCCCCGGTGACCTAAATGTCTTCGCAATATCAGTGCACAACAGGTGATGATCCAATGGATGCTTCTGTCTACCTCAGGAAAGCCGTCTATGGCCGGTGGGCCGTCGCCTGCGCGTTTTTCTTCAACGGCTTTCTGGTTGGTAGCTGGGCGCCGCAAATTCCCGTATTTATGGTACGCCTCGGAATCAGCGAATTCACGCTCGGATTGCTCATCCTGGTTTTTGGTGTGGGCGCGCTCGCTGCAATGCCATGGTGCGGTTATCTGATCAGCCGTTTTGGATCGCGGGCGGTCGTGAAAGGCTTTGCGGTTTTCTGTTCCTTTTCGCTATTGCTCGTCGCTCTCGCCCCAAACGTTTCGACAGCTGCGCCAGCCCTGTTTCTTTTCGGTGCCGTGATTGGCGGCATGGATGTGGCGATGAATGCCAATGCAGTGGAGGTGGAGAAAAAGCTCTCGCGGGCGGTCATGTCGTCATCGCATGGTTTTTGGAGCCTCGGCGGCTTTGCTGGCGGCGCGCTGGGCGGATTGCTGATCGAAGCGCATGGCCACTTGGCTCATGCGCTGGTGGTTACTCTGATCGCTATCCTGCTAGGCATGGCAACCTTCGGCTATATGATCACCGAAGATTCGCCTGCGGCACAGGAAAAGCACAAGCTTGAGTTCCCGACCAATCCATTGATCTATCTCATCGGATTGATGGCGTTGTTTTCCATGGTGCCCGAGGGTTCGGTACTCGACTGGGCAGCGCTATATCTTCAGCAGGAGCGTGGCGCCGACATCGCAACAGCCGGTTTCGCGTTCGCCGCCTTTTCCGGAACCATGTCAATCATGCGATTTCTCGGCGATGGCGTACGCAACCGCTTTGGTGCAGTGAAGACATTGCGCTATTCGGCGCTTATCGGCGCAACGGGCATGTTGATAGCCAGCGTTGCACCGAATTCCTGGATTGCGATACTTGCATTTGCATTCGCTGGGCTTGGTATCGCAAATATGGTCCCAATCGCCTTTTCGGCAGCAGGAAATCAAAAAGGGACGTCGTCCGGGGTGGCACTCAGCATGGTAACGCTCATGGGCTATTCGGGTATTCTTGTCGCTCCATCGGCCATAGGTTTTGTCGGCGGCAGAACCGGATTCGGGCCAGTCTATATGGTACTCGCCGGGTTGCTCATCGTCGTGTTTCTGATGTCCAATTTGGCAAAGAGCGCAGATGTAGACCGATCCTAAAAACCGGTTTTCCGTCCGGAATTGCGTAAAAACAAAGAGTTAGAGCAATTCTGTGATTCGACGAAAAGCGGAATTGTTCGAGAGACGACTAAGCGCGGCGGGCGACAATGGCGGGCTTTTTGCGTTGCATGAGAAAATCGCTCACGCGTTTGCCCGGCTTGTGAGACTTCAGACCGACGCTCATTTCCGGCGTCAATTCGCCGGTCAGATCGAGCGTAGCGTGTTCGCCGACAGCATCGAAATTTTCCTCCAGCCAATCGCCTGCGGCTGCTCGGCCAAGATCGCGCAAATATTCAAGGAACGCCCATTCGGCGTTGATCTTGGACGACGAAGACAGGCCCTCCAGCGCTTCGTCGGCGTCGATGCGGTGCATTCGAATGTTGCGGTATTCGCCATGCTCCAGCCTCCCGGCTTTAATTAGCGAGTTGACGAATGCAATCGAACGGAACTCGCGTAGAAGGGCAGCGTTGAAGGTAATCTCATCGATACGGTCGGTTATTTCGCGTGCCGTCTTGGGGGTGCCGCGTCTTTCGATTGGATTGATCTGGATCAAGAGGACGTCTTCACTCTCGCTCGAATAGAAGAACGGGTATAGCGCCGGATTGCCGCCATAGCCGCCATCCCAATAGGGTTCGCCATCAATTTCCACTGCCTGAAAAATATAGGGAAGGCAGGCTGAGGCCATGACCACGTCTGCATTGAGTTCCGATTGCGAGAAGACACGCAGGCGCCCGCTTTCTACATTGGTCGCGGAAACGAAGAGCTTGAACTGAGAACAGGCCCGTACCCGTTTGAAATCGATTTCCTTTTCGACCACGTCCCGTAGGGGGTTGAGATTGAACGGATTGAACTCGTAGGGGGAAAATAGTCGCGAAAACTGTTCAAACAAGTTGTAGCCGAGGCCATGTTCAACTGACCAGTTACCGAAGAACCGATCCCATGGCGTGCGCTGGACCGGGCTGAACTGGCCTGTTCGCCCCACGGCGCGCCAGAACTCGTGCAACTTCGCCCGCGCGCCTTCAGCGCCATTGTGTGACCACCCGTCGGCGAGGGCTACGGCATTCATTGCACCTGCACTGGTGCCGGATATGCCTTCGATTGTCAGTCGGCCATCCTCGAGGATACGGTCGAGAACACCCCAAGTGAAGGCACCGTGCGAACCACCGCCTTGCAGGGCGATGTTGATTGTCTTCGATTTTACGTTCATCACTGCGCTGTCCAGCCACCATCGACGGATATGGAGGTTCCGGTGATCTGCGCGGCGGCGTCGCTGGCGAGGAACACGACGGTTGCGCCAATCTGGTCCACAGTCGCAAACTCCTTGGTCGCCTGTTTGTCGAGCATGACCTCGCGGATAACGGTCTCACGATCCATATCATGCGCTTTCATCTGATCGGGAATCTGCGCCTCGACGAGGGGCGTCAGGACGTAGCCGGGGCAGATAGCATTGCTCGTGATGTGTTTTTCCGCAACTTCGAGCGCTACAGTCTTGGTAAAGCCAAGCACGCCATGCTTAGCCGCGACATAGGCTGATTTGAATGGCGAAGCCCTCAGCCCGTGAGCTGACGCGATGTTGATGATGCGCCCCCAACCAGCCCGTTTCATGTGGGGAAGGGCAGCAGCAGTCGTATGAAATACTGATGTCAGATTGATGGCGATGATAGCGTCCCACTTTTCCGTTGGGAACTCATCCACAGGCGCAACGAACTGAATTCCGGCATTGTTGACCAGGACATCGACACTGCCAAAGGTTTGGGCGGCCTTTTCAATCAGGGTCCGGCACTCGGTACCGTTCGACATGTCTGCCTTGATATAGGCTACCTCTACGCCGTACTTCTCGGCAATTTCCCTGGCAAGTGCATGATCTTCGGGCCGGTCAGTGAATGAGTTGATCACAACATTGTATCCTGCTGCAGCAAGAGCATGCGCGGAACCGAGCCCGATGCCGGAATTCGAGCCTGTAACGACTGCGGTCTTTTTGGCCATGGTTATTTCCTTTGATTGATCAACCGTGCGTGCAGAAGGCCGACAGAATATATTGCATTGCAGCAAAATTGCTAGATGTGCAGTATGAACACTTTGTCATACAAGCTCTGCAGTGCAGGCGTAGCCCCTCCTTGGTAAGTACGGAGTTGACAAATGGCGATAGCTGCGCCACCTGAACAGCATATCTGGAGCTTGCCGATGTCAGACTACTACTCGCAACCTTTTGGCCGTCGCTCGTCAGTCGGTGTCGATGTGGGCGGCGTCATGGTGGGTGGCGGCGCGCCGGTTGTCGTTCAATCGATGACCAATACTGATACCGCCGATGTGGATGGTACTGTGGCGCAGGTGGCCGCTCTGTCCAGGGCGGGTTCGCAGATCGTCCGCATTACAGTTGACCGTGATGAATCGGCTGCAGCCGTACCGAAGATTCGTGAACGTCTCGACCGGCTGGGTCTCTCGGTCCCGCTGGTGGGTGATTTCCACTACATCGGCCACAAACTTCTTGCCGACCATCCGGCTTGCGCTGAAGCGCTGGCAAAATACCGTATCAATCCTGGCAATGTTGGATTCAAGGACAAAAAGGATGCACAGTTCGGCGCCATCATCGAAATGGCAATCCGCCATGACAAGCCGGTTCGCATCGGTGTAAACTGGGGCTCGCTCGATCAGGAATTGCTGACTGCCCTGATGGACCAGAATCATGCTGCTGGCGCACCCCTGACGGCGGAGGCCGTAACGCGGGAAGCGATTGTGCAGTCTGCACTCATTTCATCGCAACTTGCTGAAGAGATTGGCCTGCCGCGTTCGAAAATCATTCTCTCCGCAAAAGTAAGCCAGGTTCAGGACCTGATTGCGGTTTATGCCGAACTTGCGCGACGCTGTGACCACGCGTTGCATCTTGGGCTGACCGAAGCTGGCATGGGCACCAAGGGCATCGTGGCTTCTTCGGCTGCAATGGGCATCCTGCTGCAGCAAGGAATAGGAGACACGATTCGCATTTCTCTTACGCCTGAACCGGGCGGCGATCGCACTCGCGAAGTCCAGGTGGCGCAGGAACTCTTGCAAACCATGGGCTTTCGGCAATTTATCCCGATAGTCGCCGCATGTCCTGGATGCGGCCGCACGACGTCGACAGTATTCCAGGAATTGGCGCAATCGATTCAGAGCGATATCCGCACCAACATGCCGATCTGGCGTGAGAAATATCCGGGCGTTGAAGCGCTGAACGTTGCTGTCATGGGCTGCATCGTCAATGGACCGGGCGAGTCCAAAATGGCCGATATAGGCATTTCGTTGCCGGGAACCGGTGAAACACCGTCCGCACCCGTATTTGTTGACGGCAAGAAAGTTGCTACCTTGCGCGGCGCCGGTATCGCTCAGGAATTCCAGAAAATGGTGGCAGATTACATCGAGAACCGCTTCGGCCTCGGCGCGGGTTCGCACGCGGCAGAATAGTTCCTAGCTCTGCCTTTCGGCAATAAAGCGCGCCGCGTCCTTAAGCAGTGCTGCTTTCTCACCAAAGGGGGCAAGAAGCTCTTCCGCCTGCGCGACCAGACCGACCAACTGGCGCTGGGTCCACTCAATGCCATGCATGGAGACAAGTGTGGCCTTGCCGGCGGCCGCATCCTTCCCGGTCGCTTTGCCCATATGGGCGGCATCGGCGGTGACATCGAGCAGATCATCGGCAAGCTGGTAGGCAAGGCCAATGGCCGAGCCATACTCCGCCAGTCGCTCGCGGTCCTCGGAGTTGGAGCGGCCAACGATAGCACCGGCCTCGCAGGCAAAACGGATCAGTGCCCCGGTCTTCATTGCCTGCAAGCGGATAATGCCCTGCTCGTCTGGTTTGACCTTTTCCGCCTCAAGATCGAGCGCCTGGCCACCTACCATGCCGCCAACTCCTGCTGCGCGGGCGAGCGTAGCGACGAGCGCTACTCTAGCTTCAGCATCAAGCTCGGTTTCCTCGCTGGCAATCAATTCGAACGCGTAGGTCAGGAGGCCATCTCCAGCAAGGATGGCAGTTGCTTCATCAAATTTCCGATGCACTGTCGGTTGACCGCGCCGCAAATCATCATTGTCCATGGCCGGCAGATCGTCGTGGACGAGAGAATAGCTGTGAATGCATTCGAGCGCCGCAGCAACGCGCAAAGCGGCAAGATTATCCGCTTTAAAAAGGGCGGCGCTTTCCATGACCAGAAACGGTCGAAGGCGCTTGCCGCCATTCAACACGCTGTGGCGTATCGCGGCCATCAATCGGGACGGCCGGCTGATCTCGCCGGTTTGCGGGCTATCCGACAGCAAATTGCCAAGCAGCGCTTCAACCGAAGCTGCGCGCTGCTGTAAGGTAATCTGGAACAATGAGAAATCCCGATCAGTCATCATACTCAGCCAATTGCCGATAAATCGACTTCCGGTCAATGGCCTCTTGGCAAGCGCGGTTGCATTTCTGCAGTGGTCCCAGTGTCCGGCTCAGAAAATCGTAGAAAGAATTCCCTTCTGGTGCTCTTTGCTTTATGTCCGACAGGAATATTCAAATGGAAGATATGTGTGGCAAGGCTTCTCGTCAGAAACAAGCGGGGCAGAGGTTATCTGGTCAATCCTGGACGTTCGCCCGTCGGGCGCGCCATGCGTTACCTGATTCTGGCGGGAATCATATTGATCATGTTGCCGATTATCCTGCTCAGTCTCTACCGATTGCCCTTCATTCATCCGATTTCTACATTGATGATGAAAGATATCGTGACGTTCTCTGGTTATGATCGACGCTGGGTGCCACTCGACCAGATATCTCCATCTCTCGTCAATTCGGTGATGATGTCCGAGGATGCGAGGTTTTGTTTTCACAACGGCGTGGACTGGGATGCATTGAATTCCGTCGTTTCGGATACGATTGACGGCGAACAGACGCGTGGCGCATCGACGATTCCGATGCAGACAGCCAAAAACCTGTTCCTGTGGACAAGTCGCTCATTCATCCGCAAAGGACTGGAAGTACCTCTGGCCGTGCTGACAGATCTTATTCTGCCCAAGCAGCGGTTGCTGGAAATCTACCTGAACATCGCTGAATGGGGGCCCGGCATTTATGGTATTGAAGCCGCGGCTCAATATCATTTCAAGACAAGCGCAGCAAAGCTTTCACCGCGTCAGGCCGCCTATCTGGCGGTGACGTTGCCTAATCCGATCGTGCGCAACCCTGCGCGGCCCGGCCGCGGCATGCAAACATTAGCACGAGTCAACGAACGCAGAGCGCGTGGGGCCGGAGCCTATGTCGGATGCGTGAACTAGACGAATCTGCCAATAAAAGCTTCGGCGACAAAAAATATGCGAGTCCTGCTGGTCAAAAGCCCTCAGGACGTGTATAGCCCCACCGAACTTTCCGGAATTTTGTCCATTGCGACAGGCTCAATCGGGCCAGTGCCGGATTTTGACTGATTACTGGAGCTGGAACAATGGCTGTACCTAAACGAAAAACTTCTCCGTCGAAGCGCGGCATGCGCCGTTCCGCCGACGCGCTGAAGGCACCGACTTACGTCGAAGACAAGAATTCAGGCGAACTGCGCCGTCCGCATCACGTCGATCTGAAGACCGGCATGTACCGTGGCCGTCAGGTTCTGACACCGAAGGAAGGCTAATTCTCTTCCGAATTCGCACTAAAAAGACCGGCCGCTGTGCCGGTCTTTTTGTTTGTGCGCAGCACTTGTGCTATTTCAGCTCGATCTCGATAAAAGCATATTCGCCATCATTGGCGTTAACGACATCGTGCTCGACGCCCTCAGTCCGGAAATAGGGAACGCCCTTTTTCATTTCCGCAAATGATTCACCGGCCTTCGTCACCAGCTTGACCCGTCCGTCCATCAGCGGGACGACGACATAATCACGCGCGTGCCTGTGCCAACCCGTGTTCTCTCCGACAGCAAAACGATATTCCGTAACGACGACGCGCTCATTGTCGATGAATACCGTTGCTTTGGCCGCTCCCATACCGAGTACTCCGCCGTTAATGTTAGCTCTATCCCCAGCGATTATTTATCAAGGGAGTCGAGTTTGCGCTGCATAGCGGCAATCTGCTCCTTCAACTCATCGAGCCCCGTATCTTTTGCGGGCTTCTCGGGCGCGGGCGCATCATCGGGCTCAGAAGGAGCGGTGGTCTTGTTCAAGGGAAAAGGTGTGAACATGCGCATGGCATGCTGCAGCATTTCCGTGTTGCGACGCACCTGCTCTTCGACCAGTTTGAGTGGGGCGCTAACATTCATCATGTCCATCGGCGTCTTGCCGAATGCCGCCGTCAGTTGCTCGCGCATGCGCTCCTGCTCCTTTGCAAAGGCTGACATGGACTGTTCAAGGAACGTTGGAAGCACAACCTGCATCTGATCGCCATAATAGGCAATCAATTGGCGCAAGAACGGGATAGGCAGCATGTTCTGCCCGTCCTTGTTTTCGAGCTCGAAAATAATCTGGGTCAGAACCGAGTGAGTAATGTCCTCGCCAGTCTTTGCATCCTGAACCGTAAAGTCCTCGTTGCGCTTTACCATCTCGGCCAGGTCTTCCAACGTCACGTAAGTACTTGTTCCGGTGTTGTAGAGACGCCGGTTGGCGTATTTTTTTATGACGATGTCCCCGGTTTTCGCTGCCATTACTCAACTCCCCAAAACTTCGTTTCCTCCGCCGAATTTGCGTGCCGGCTTACGGATAGACTTGAGAGGATAGGGGCAAAGCGCGTCAATTCAAAGCGATTTGTGCATTGCATTCAACGCAGTGCATTGTATCCAATGCTGCAGTGCGACGAGCGATATTTGCGTCTGATACTTAAATGGGCCTTGTCAAACTGTTGAAGGCAGCTAATTCTGACCGATATATGCTTTATGAATTCAGAATGACAAATATGAGGAAACGTTATGACCCAATCCATCGTCATCGCAAGTGCCGCCCGTACCCCTGTTGGATCGTTCAACGGTGCATTTGCCAATGTTCCGGCACATGAACTGGGCGCTGCCGTCATCAAGGAAGTTCTGAGCCGCGCTGGGGTCGACGGGGCGGACGTCGATGAGGTGATCATGGGGCAGGTGCTCGGTGCTGGCGAAGGCCAAAACCCGGCGAGACAGGCAGCGATGGCCGCCGGTATTCCGCAGGAAGCGACTGCCTGGGGCCTGAACCAGGTTTGCGGTTCCGGATTGCGCGCGGTTGCTCTGGGTATGCAACAGATTGCCATGGGTGATGCCACTATCGTCGTTGCCGGAGGTCAGGAATCAATGTCCTTGTCACCGCATTGCGCGCATCTTCGCAGTGGTACCAAGATGGGCGACATGAAGCTGATCGATACGATGATCAAGGATGGTTTGACAGATGCCTTCCACGGTTATCACATGGGTATTACAGCCGAAAACATCGCCACCAAGTGGCAGTTGACCCGCGAGGAACAGGACAAGTTCGCGCTTGGTTCACAGAACAAAGCCGAGGCAGCTCAAAAGGCTGGCAAGTTCAAGGATGAAATCGTGCCGTTTACGGTCAAAACGCGCAAAGGCGACGTGGTGGTTGCCGACGATGAATATATCCGCCATGGAGCAACACTAGACTCACTGGCGAAATTGCGTCCGGCTTTCGACAAGGACGGGACTGTGACTGCAGGCAATGCATCGGGTCTCAATGATGGGGCCGCCGCGGTTGTGCTGATGAGCGAGGAAGAAGCCAAGCGTCGCGGCATCAAGCCTCTGGCAAGAATCGCGTCCTGGGCAACTGCTGGTGTCGATCCATCCATCATGGGAACGGGACCGATCCCGGCCTCGCGCAAAGCCCTTGAAAAGGCGGGTTGGACAGCCGAAGACCTTGATCTTGTTGAGGCAAACGAAGCTTTTGCGGCGCAGGCGTGCGCCGTCAACAAGGATCTCGGATTCAACCCCGACATAGTCAACGTGAATGGTGGCGCAATTGCCATCGGCCATCCAATTGGCGCCTCCGGTGCTCGTGTTCTCAACACATTGCTGTTCGAGTTGAAGCGTCGCAACGGCACAAAGGGCCTCGCTACGCTTTGCATCGGCGGCGGCATGGGTGTCGCGCTTTGTGTAGAGCGCATCAAGGACTAACAAGGCTTCAACCGGCTCAATATTATTGGGCCGGCTTTTATATCGATGGCCGCTGTTGCAGCCAACAACCCGTTTCATGTTTTCATTGTCGCACTGCGTTATACGAGATCAGTTTCAGGGAGGGATGGATAAATGACAAAAACAGCAATCGTAACAGGTGGAACGCGCGGCATAGGCGCAGCAATATGCGTCGCCTTGAAAGCCGCAGGCTACAAGGTGGCGGCTAACTACGCTGGCAATGATGAGGCCGCCAAAGAATTCGGAAAAAAAACCGGAATCGCAACCTATAAGTGGGATGTTTCCAATTATGAGGAATGCGCAGCAGGTATTGCAAGGATCGAAGCAGAACTCGGTCCCGTCGCGGTGCTGGTGAACAACGCCGGCATCACGCGTGATGCGATGTTCCATAAGATGACGCCGGGCCAATGGAGCGACGTAATCAATACCAATCTTACTGGCCTGTTCAACATGACCCATCCAGTGTGGAGCGGTATGCGCGACCGCAAATTCGGCCGGGTGATCAACATTTCTTCGATCAACGGACAAAAGGGCCAGGCGGGCCAAGCCAACTACTCGGCTTCAAAGGCGGGGGATATCGGCTTCACAAAGGCTTTGGCTCAAGAGGGGGCGCGCGCCGGCATTACGGTCAATGCCATCTGCCCTGGCTACATAGGCACTGAGATGGTGCGGGCAATTGATGAGAAGGTGCTCAATGAGCGGATAATTCCGCAAATTCCCGTCGGACGCCTTGGCGAACCGGAAGAAGTAGCGCGCTGCGTGGTGTTCCTGGCATCTGACGATGCGGGTTTCATCACCGGGTCTACAATCACGGCCAATGGTGGACAATATTCGACCTGAACATAATGGAAGATGCGTAGCGCCAACATGGTGTTCTTCCGCCGGATGGGTGCCCTGAATCTTGTCCTATAAAGCTCGTGAATCGTTCCGAGTTGTGCGGTTTCTGTTGCAGCAGCATCAAATATGTGTGGTGAACAAAACGGAAATCTCGCGAGGCGCCGATTCCATTTGGCTTGACCGGTATGGCAACGATAGTTGTCGGAGCAAACTTGCATGGATCAGCTAACCATAAGAAATCATTGGTCTTTAGTGCTGATAAACTCGGTCACAATTATGAGTTGACATGCGCCGCTGTCAGAAATGCAACCTGGCGAGGCCTATTTTCAATGATTCAGCATGTAGTGCGATTTAGTGCCGGAGAAGCTAGATATGGCCGTGAACAAATCAGGAATCACATCCTAGAGCCGTTTCGTAGCTGATTCGTTCGCCTCGCGTTCTATTTCGTTACGGTACACTCCGTGAATCGGTTCGCGATTGTTTATCTGGATTGCCCCGCCTACCTTTCTGTCGGACGCTTAAAATGCTAATCGAAAATGCATGCCCGGCTTTCACTGTCTTGGTGGCCGGTATTGGATTGTAATTGATGAACCTCATGCCCAACCTCGAACTTCCCCTGGTCTTAACCGGCCGCGATGTTACAGCCGTTCTGGGGCCTACGAACACAGGGAAGACCCATCTAGCGATCGAGCGGATGCTTGCCCATCACACCGGAATGATCGGCTTGCCACTTCGTCTGCTTGCCCGGGAGGTTTATCATCGCGTGGCAGACAGGGTCGGGCTGGCAAATGTCGCGCTGATTACCGGTGAGGAAAAGATCAATCCACCTGGGGCCCGTTATTCGGTCTGCACGGTTGAAGCGATGCCCCGTCAAACCGATGTGGATTTTGTCGCCATCGATGAAGTGCAGCTCGCCAACGATCTTGAACGCGGCCATATTTTCACCGATCGCATTCTACATCTGCGTGGTCGACAGGAAACGTTGTTGCTTGGCGCAGCAACGATGCGCGGAATACTGGAGAAGCTCTTGCGCGGCGTTTCTGTTGTCACTAGGCCGCGGCTTTCAAATCTCGCCTATGCAGGTTCCAAGAAAATAACCCGCCTGCCGCCCCGATCCGCGATAGTGGCCTTCGCCGCCGAGGAGGTTTACTCCATCGCAGAATTGATACGGCGTCAAAGTGGTGGCGCCGCGGTGGTCATGGGTGCTCTCAGCCCGCGCACGCGTAACGCGCAGGTCGATCTCTATCAGTCCGGTGATGTCGATTATTTGGTCGCTACAGACGCAATTGGCATGGGCCTCAATCTCGATGTCGATCATGTGGCCTTCGCTCAGGACCGCAAATTCGATGGGTACCAATTTCGTAACCTCTCACCCGGCGAGATCGGGCAGATAGCTGGCCGCGCCGGCAGGCATTTGCGCGACGGTACGTTTGGAGTGACGGGCCAGGTGTCAGGGTTCTCGGAGGAACTGGTACAGAGAGTGGAATCCCATTCCTTCGACGCTATCAAGATTCTGCAGTGGCGCACGGCTCGCTTTGACTATTCCAGCCTGGACGCGCTGAAGAGATCCATCGATACGCCCGCTCCTATCGAAGGATTGACGCGAGCTCTCCCCGCAGTGGACCAGCAGGCGCTGGAATATTTGTCCAACGATCCGGATGTCGCGCCACTGGCCAACACACCTGAACGTGTGGCTCTTTTGTGGGATGCTTGCGCTCTGCCCGACTATCGCAAGATCGCGCCAGCGCAGCATGCCGACATTATCGCATCGATCTATACCGACCTCGCGGATAAGGGCCATGTGAACGAAAATTACATGGCCGAAGAGGTTCGCCGCGCCGATTCCACGGATGGCGATATCGATGCGCTTTCACGGCGGATCGCCCAGATCAGAACCTGGACTTTTGTGTCTCACAGGCCTGGATGGCTTGCAGATCAGGCACATTGGCAAGAAAAGACGCGTGAAATTGAGGACAGACTATCAGATGCACTGCATGAAAGGTTGACGAAACGCTTCGTAGACCGCAGGACAAGCGTGCTTATGAGGCGCCTGAGAGAGAATACAATGCTAGAAGCCGAAATTAGCCCTGCCGGGGACGTTGTTGTCGAGGGGCATCATGTTGGACGTTTGGATGGGTTCCGTTTCACTACGGACGCCCAAGTTGATGGAACGGACGCGAAGGCCGTCAAGGCTGCAGCGCAAAAAGCGCTTGCGACTGAATTCGAAAATCGCGTCGAGCGGTTCTCCGCTTCGGCCAATGGCGATTTCGCCCTCGGCTCGGACGGGACCTTGCGATGGATCGGCGCGCCGGTTGCCTCGGTTGTCTCAGGTGAGCAAGCGCTGAAGCCTCGTGCTGTTCTGCTTGCCGACGAGCAATTGACAGGTCCCGCGCGCGACAAAGTCGCGGCGCGCGTCGATCGCTTTCTCGCTCATCACATCGACACGATCCTCAAGCCACTTGTTGACCTTGCCAATGCCGATGCGCTTGTTGGTATCACCAAGGGCCTTGCTTTCCAGCTTGTCGAGAATTTCGGCGTCCTTCAGCGCCGTGATGTGGCGGAAGACGTCCGTGGTCTCGATCAGGATTCACGGGCTGCTCTCCGCCGTCTTGGGGTCCGCTTTGGCGCTTACAATGTATTCCTGCCGGCACTGCTCAAGCCTGCACCGGCCGGTCTGCTGACACTTTTGTGGGCACTTAAGGAAGACGCCAAGGATCGCCCCGGCTACGGAGATGTGGTGCAGGTCCTATCTGCTGGACGCACATCTGTGGTTACAGACCCGAGCTTTGATCCAGCCTTCTATCGACTTGGAGGCTACCGACTCCTGGGCCGGCGCGCAGTGCGAATCGACATTCTTGAGCGCCTCGCCGATCTTATCCGACCTGCACTTGGCTGGAAGCCAGGAACCGGCACACGGCCGGATGGCGCGTATGATGGAACTCGCTTTGTGGTGACTCCGTCAATGATGTCGATCCTCGGCGCTACCGCCGACGATATGGAGGAAATTCTCAAAAGCCTCGGCTATCGTCCTGAATCGGTCGAAGCAGCAATTGTTGCTGCCAAGCTGACAGAACTTGATACCGTGCCAGTGCCTGCCGACCTAGTGGCCGTAGTTGCTGCTACGTCGGGCCCAGCGGTTGCTGAAGACGAGAACGTTACATCCACGGAAGCAGCCGTTGATTCCACCGAACCGTCTGCCACCGTAGAGGCTCAGCCGGAACCGGTCGCAGAAGTCAGCGCGTCCGCTGACGAACCTGCCCCGACTATTGCGCAAACTGTGGCGGAGGAAGCACCGAAGCCCATTCTGCTTTGGCGCCAGGCGCGTTTTGACAGCCGCAACAATCGCGGGCACCAGGAGAAACGCGAACATCATCGCGGAGGGCAGGCGCGCAGTGTCCGAGGCGAACAACGTCCCGCTCAGAATGAACGCGATGCAAATCAGCAGAACGAACAGGGTGCGCGCAAGGAACAATTCCGCGGCAAAGGCAAGTCCAACGGCAAGGATCGCTTTAAGCAAGGCGATAATGGAAAGTCCGCTGGCAAGCCACCGCTCCACAAGCGCCCGGAACGTGAAGAGCGTCCGGTCAAGATCGACATGGATTCTCCCTTTGCCAAGCTGCTGGCACTGAAGGAACAAATGAAGAAATAGGGATGGTGGGCACGTCCTCAAATCACGACAGCGCAAGGCAGCGCATTGACAAATGGCTGTTCTTCGCCCGAGTGGTCAAATCCCGTGCCCTCGCGGCCAAGCTCGTCTCTGGCGGAAGTGTTCGGTCCAACAAAGACAAGATCGATCAGCCATCGCACGGCGTGAAACCCGGGGATGTGCTTACGATCACTCTCGATCGGCGTATTCTCATTTACAAGGTGGTCTCTGGTGGAACGCGCCGAGGCCCGGCCGAAGAAGCGCGAACATTGTACGAGGACATCTCGCCGCCACCTCCACCCAAGGACGGCATCACTGCTCTCGACGGATTACCCAAGCGCGATGCGGGCAGCGGACGCCCGACAAAACGCGAACGCCGGCAGGTTGACCGGTTGATGCAGAGCGACGACGACAATTCAGGGGAATGATGTTAAATTTCGAATATTGGCCATCGTGTCGAAATACTCTCTACCAGAGGCTCGTAAGCTAAAATATTATTCCACGAAGCGCGTCAGTATGGGATAGGCGTTGCTTGTCGATTGCGTGTCGCAGTGCCATGAATGGCGCCGTGAACGCCGATGTCCCTAGCTTTAAGGGAATCCCGACCGCGTTCTGGTGCCGCAGCCGTTTTTCCCCTCTTGTCAGCCCGGCATCGAATCGTTACCTCAACGGCTGACACGTGGTGTCTTCAGGAGCCAGTAAATGACTTATGTTGTGACCGACAATTGCATCCGCTGCAAATATATGGATTGCGTTGAGGTCTGTCCTGTCGATTGTTTCTACGAAGGCGATAACATGCTCGTCATACATCCGGACGAGTGCATCGATTGTGGCGTTTGCGAACCTGAATGCCCTGCGGAAGCTATCAAACCCGATACCGAGCCGGGCCTGGACAACTGGCTGCAGATCAATGCTGAATACGCCGAGAAATGGCCTAATATCTCGCAGAAACGCGATGCTCCTGCCGATGCCAAGGATATGGATGGTATCGAAGGCAAGTTTGAGAAATTCTTTTCGCCAGAGCCTGGCGAGGGCGACTGATATTTTATTCGAGTTTAGAAATAAATAACCGATTTTTATCGCAGGGCGTATCTTGAAATATCGCGCCTTTTGCGCAGGCGCAGCAAAAAGTTGATTCTAATCACTTTTCGTGATAGTGTAACGGCATATGTTGATCATTGGACGTCAAATTTCGTGGCGCTAAAGCATAAATCACCAATCGGCTAGATTTATTTCGGACTCTGCAGTTCAGGGCGTGTTGTTTGTTTGCCCATCAATCTGTTTTGTCCGGATTGCTTTTGCGTGACAATTGGCGGCCGACAAACCGGGTTCCGGTTTCCAGTGATTGGTTTGACCGGTGCGTTTTGCCGGGCGCAGCAAGGAGTAGTTAAGCGCATGACAGCAGTTCAGCAGAAAAAGACCGCCCAGCGTATCGGATTTAAGACGGGCGAGTTTATTGTATATCCGGCCCACGGCGTAGGACAAATTGTCAATATCGAGGAACAGGAAGTTGCGGGCCACAAGCTTGAGCTGTTCGTTATTGATTTTCAGAAAGACAAAATGCGCTTGAAGGTACCGGTCGCCAAGGCAACAGCTATCGGTATGCGTAAACTTTCAGAGACAGACTATGTGGATCGTGCGTTGAAGGTTGTCCAGGGGCGCGCTCGCATCAAGCGGACCATGTGGTCTCGCCGTGCCCAGGAATATGATGCGAAGATCAATTCCGGCGACCTGATTTCGATTTCGGAAGTCGTGCGGGACCTTTTCCGGGCTGACAACCAGCCGGAACAGTCATATTCAGAACGTCAGCTTTATGAAGCAGCGCTCGATCGCATGGCTCGCGAGATCTCCGCCGTCAACAAGATGTCGGAAACAGAAGCTGTGCGTCTTATCGAGGTTAATCTCGCCAAGGGACCGAAGCGTGGTGCCAAGGCTGAAGAGACCGAGGTTGAAGCAGACGTCGTTGTTGAAGACGAGCAGGAAGAAGCCGCATAAAGATGGTTTCATCCGACGCATAAGAGAAAAGCCCGGCATTTGCCGGGCTTTTTTATTCGCTGATGATCTTGACCTTGTCGCCGGCGGACACCGCGCCGCCGGGCGGCAGTGCATTGATCAGGCGGAAGAGGTCGAGCTTTCGATCGGTGCCCATGATCTGGTTGGAGAGGCTGACCAGCGTATCGCCGGGCTTGACTGTGACGACCCGGATGCGCAGGGGCTTGGTATTTGCTTTCTCCTCCGGTGTAAGCAGGTGGAAGCTCCGGATGACCGTCTGCGAAGCCGGCATCAGCGTGGTGCTTCCCGTTGGAGCAGCTGTCAGAAAGCGGTAAATCCGATTGCCGGCATTGACGACGAATATATCGAACTCCCAACGATCCGCTCGGGCTTTCGCGCTCGCCGCGGGCATTCCGTTGAACGTCACTGCCTGAACGCTGGCATCGTCAAGACCCGTAACCCAGCCGCTGCGCATGTAATCCGTCATCGACGGATTGCCTGAAACCTGCGTTCCGTCGAAGCGTATTGCCACCTCGCCCGGTCCCGTCGCCATGACCGCGTCTGCGCTGTTGTCGATAGTGAAACCCTCGGGAACGGTGAAGCTTACACCGAGCAGCGGATGAACGAAGTTGCGTCCACGAACGTAACCTTCCTCGGGGGTGTCGCCATAGAGGATGCCGTCGATGCCCTGTAGGAACGAGTCGCGGTCTGTCGTGCCTACACCCGGTGCGCCGATACGACGGGCATGCCCGCGCGCGAGTTCGATGCGCTGCGGCGCTGAAGGGTGGCTTGCAAGAAAGTCGAGGCTCGCATCGGTCGCGCCCGAGACACTGCGGAAATCCGCATAGGACGCCATGGATTGCAGGAAGCGGGCCGCTGCGAAGGGATCATAGCCAGCTTCACCAATCATCTTGATGCCAATGGCATCCGCCTGAAGTTCCTGATTGCGCGAAAATTGCGCCATGCGCAGCTTTCCGCGGATCAGCGCTTCGCGTCCAGCACTATCGTCTTGCAAGACTTCCGAAACAACGCGACCGGCAATCTGTGCTTCCTGCTCGCGCTGCTGGCGTTCAATACCATGATTGGCGATCACATGACCCATCTCATGGGCGATGACTGCTGCGAGTTCCGCACTGTCATTGGCTAAAGCAAGAAGGCCGCGCGTTACATAGAGATATCCGCCGGGAAGGGCGAACGCATTGATGTTGGGCGAGTTGAGGATGGTGATGCGGTAGGTGTGCGTCGGATTGTCGGAAACCGTAGTCAGGTTGCCGACGACTTTGGCGACCATGCGTTCAAGCTTGGCATCCTTGTATTCACCGCCATAGGTCGCAAGAATGCGAGGATGTTGCTCGGCGCTGAGCTTTGCCAGCCTGTCGTTCTTGGTGACATTGTCGACTGTCACCGGATTTGACGAAGGCCCTAACGCGTCGTCCTTGGTGACATTGAGAACCTGGCACCCCGACAGGAAGGCAAGCAGCAGCGTTGCCGACGCGAGATTCCTGCGGCGAGCGGCTGGAAGCCATCCGTTGTAGTTGGGGGAATCGTGCGAAGCCAGAATCATGTCCTCATTGTCGTCGCGCGCGGGCAGACGCGTGTTTTCGTGCCCTTGCTAGCCCGACAAGCAGCTGTGAGCAAGAATTTCATTGTGTTCTTGAATGTGGCAACGCGTCGAAAATATGTCAAAGCGCAGAGTCTTCTGCACCGAGATATTTCCGCAACAGCGTTGGCGCCTTGGTTGAGAGCAGGTCTGCCGCCGGTCCCGAAGCAACGACTTTCCCGTTGTCGAGGAAAACCAGCAAAGATTGCAGACGCAAAGCATCGCCGGGATGATGCGTCACCATGACCACGGTCATACCGGTTTCTTCCTGCAGATCACCGACAAGGTCGAGCATCGCATGTCGCAAAGCGGGACCAAGAGAGGCGAAAGCCTCATCGAGCAAGAGTACCGGCCGGTTCCGTACCAGCGCTCGCGCTATCGCCACCCGCTGGCGCTCGCCGCCGGATAAGGCTTCCGGCTTTCGATGCTCCTTGCCTGAGAGACCAACCTTAGCGATTGCCTCCGCAACAGCCACCCTGTCAGTTTCGTCCAATCTGAGGTTGGGCTTTCGGCCCAGCCCGACATTGGCGGTGACGTCAAGATGCGCGAAGAGATTATTGTCCTGGAAGACCATCGAAACGGGCCGTTCGGATGGCGCGGCATGGGTTACGTCCGCACCCGCAATTACAATCCGACCGGATTTAGCCGTTTCAAATCCAGCGATGAGATTGAGCAGGGTGGATTTTCCCGCACCGCTTGGACCTATGATCGCAGTGATGGTCGACGGTTCGATGATGAGGTCGAAATGCATCGCCATGTCATCATAGTCGAAGTCGACCGCATCGAGGCGGATCGCCGCGCCATCCGTGGTTGGGGCCTCGGTTCGGGAACGCTCAGCCAATGTTTGCGACCTCTCTTTTTGCCAGAGTGCCTGCACCTCTGTCAGCTGCGATCATCAGGAGCAAACACAGCACACCGAGGATCAATGCCAGGCCCGCCGCGTCCTGTGTACGATAGCTCCCCATGCGTTGCAGCAGCAAATAGGGCAGAGTCTGGGTGGAATTGTTGCCAAAGAGAGCGATCGTTCCAAGGTCGCCGAGCGACAGGGCCATCGCAAAAGCGAAAGCGACGCTCGACGGCCGCTTCAGAACAGGCCAGTCGATAAGACGAAGCCGGCTCCATCCGGTAATGCCCAATTGCGCGCACAGCCGGTTGTGGCGGCTAGCCGCTGTATCCCATGTCGGGCGCAGTATGCGAAATGCAAAAGGGATAGCCATCGCCCCGTTGACGCTCACGACCATAAAGGGTGCAAGACTGAAGGGATCGACAAAATGGCGTGAGAGAATAAACCAGCCGGAGCCGATAACGATCGGCGGGATGACCATGATAAGACTTGCACCGCGATCGAGCGAGCGCTCAAACAGTTTTGGCGAGGCGTAGCCACGCCGGCTTGCAAGATACTCGCGGGCCACCACCAACGCTAGTGAAATGATCAGTGACAGCGCAGCCGCACTTGCTCCGAGCACGATGCTCGTCAAGATTGCGCGCCAAACAAGGCTCTCACCCAGAAGCCGGAGAAGATCGGCCGCCAGCCCCGAAACGACTGTTCCGGCTATCGGCAGCGCGACGAAAAGCAGACCGACGATTATCGTGGCTCCGTCCAGAAGGCGTGTCCCCAACGTTGTCTGGTCAAAACGGCGCGTCGTCGTGCGTAGGCTGAACCCTTCCTCGGTCGGGCGGCCGCTTAGGCTAAGAACCGATAGAACTGCAATGGTCAGGCATAATTGCAAAAGCGTTAGCGAAACCGCGCGGGCAATATCGAAATCGAAATGCAGCGATTGATAGATCGCAACCTCAAGCGTCGTCGCACGCGGTCCGCCGCCGAGCGTCAGGACGATGGTGAACGATGTAATACAGAGCATGAAAATCAGCCCCGCGATTCCGGAAATGTTCCGCAGGATCACCGGCCATTCGATCAACCGGAACCGCGCCCATTTGCCCATGCCGAGTTGGGAAGAGAGTTTCCAATAGTCTTCCGGAATAGAGTCCATGTTTGACAGGAGGAGTCGTGTTGCCAGGGGCAAATTGAAAAACACGTGTGCGAGGAGGATGCCGGTTAGACCGTAAATATTGGGAATGACGTCCAGCCCCAGCCAGCTGAACAATGCAGCAAGCAGACCATTGCGCCCATAAATACTGGTGATACCGAGCACGGCGACAAGGGCCGGCAGCGCGAGCGGTAAAGCGAAGAGCCGCAAGATCAATGTACGTCCCGGGAAGTCAGGATGCGCGTGCAGGGCGCGAGCGAGCGGGATGGCAAGCCCCACCGAGAGCAGCATGGAGAGCAGCGCCTGCAGCAGTGTGAAGCGGGCAATGCGCCACAGATAGCTGTCGAAGGCCGCAAAGCCTTCCGCGCTGCCACGCAGTGCCTCGACTGCGAGGCTTATGCATGCGCCGCCCGCAAGCACCGCAAGGAAGGCGAGGGCGAGAGCCCCCGCCAATGGCTTCAACGAGATCAACGTGTTACAGGCTCATGGCCGACAGCCACTCATCGATCCAGGCTTTGCGGTTCTTGGCGACTTCCTCCGGTGAAAAGATCAATGTTTTCGCCGGCTTTACCAGGGCATCAAAGGCAGCGTTGAGCGGTCCGCTCGTCTTCGCCGCGGGAAACATCCAGTTGCTTTCTGGAATGGTATCCTGGAATGCCGTGCTTGTCATGAAAGTCAGAAACTGTGCCGAAAGCGGGTTTTTTGCGCCATTCACAGTTTGCGCGGCCACTTCGACCTGCAGGTAATGGCCCTCTTCGAATGCAGCGGCCTTGTAACGATCGGTCTTTTCGGCAATGACGTGATAAGCAGGCGAGGTCGTATAGGAAAGCACTAGCGGTGCTTCACCCTTGATGAACAGGCCATAGGCTTCGGACCAGCCCGGCGTCACGGTCAACACCCGATCCTTCAGTTTGGCCCAGGCTTCGCCGGCCTTGTCGCCATAGACGGACTTCACCCAGAGCAACAGGCCGAGCCCGGGTGTGGACGTCCGGGGGTCCTCGATGACGATTTTCTGGCTTGCATCACCCTCGACCAGTTGCTTGAGGCTGGTAGGCGGATTCTTGAGCTTTTCCGTATCGTAGATCACTGCAAAATAGCCGTAGTCGTAGGGAACGAAAGTATCGTCCTTGTAGCCACCCGGAATGTTGATCGAACTTGTGTCGATTGCGTGCGGGGCGAAGAGGCCTGTTTCCTTCGCCTCATAGGTCAGATTTGTGTCGAGGCCAAGCACGACATCGGCTTTGGTTGAAGCACCTTCAAGTCTCAGACGGTTGAGCAGAGCGACGCCGTCCGTAACCGCGACGAAGTCCACAGTGCAATTGCATTGCTTTTGGAAGGCTTCCTTGACTTTCGGCCCCGGACCCCATTCGGCAGTGAAGCTTTCATAGGTATAGACCGTCAGTTTGCCATCGGCTTTCGCCGGTCCGGCAAGGGCAAGGGCGAAAATGCCCGCGACAGTTGCAGATTTAAGAATAATCTCGAATGGCCGCATCGGCGCCTCCTAGAGTTGAAATTCAAAAGGATTGGTGCGCCGGCTTTATTGCCGCGTCTAATCCCTCCGCCGGTACAAGCCGGATCAGGTTCCGCGGGTTGGCAGGATTTCTCCTTGAGCCTCTCAGCCGATCCTTTTCGGATTGGCACCCCGTTAGAGCATTGCAAAGATTAGAGATAAAGCTTTTGCCGTGCAAGCAATATGCCTTGGCCGTTCAGGGGTATGGTTCCCCCTTGCCACGCCCTCATCCCGAGTCTGGCTATTGTTTGCATGCTGGGAAGACGGGCGGTCGTCGAAGCGCGTCTTTGTAGAATAATAATGCGATCCGAAGACCGCCCGTCCGGCGTCTTTTGATCCCGTCCGTTCCGCTTGGGAGGCTTGACGTTGGGTGAATTGCTTCGCCCGCTGCCGAAAGCCCCTTTCGAAGTGCTCGTCCAGCACACGCCAGTCGTAGTACCGGCAGGGGAACCCTTGGACAGAACTTCCCCGGACAGCGGGTCCGTTACCCGCCATCGGAGGCGCCGATCCTCTCCCCACTTCGAACGGCTCCGGAAGCAGTTCCCCGTGGAGAGGACGGGGATAGAATAAGTCAGGTTTGGAGGTGTTGGATAAACAGCCATGATTATTTTTTGGAATAACGGAAGTTATAAGAAGAACCCCTCCCTGCTGCTACGCAGCTTCCCTCCCACAAGGGGGAGGGTAACAGCGCCTTATTCTGCAGCTCCGCCTATTTGCCGTATGCAGCGGATGACAGTTGCGACGGTCTTACCCTCCCCCTTGTGGGAGGGACGGAGCGAAGCAGCAGGGAGGGGTCTTTCTTAGCCAAGTACAGCTATCCCCCCACCTGCCCGCATGCTATGGGCGATCCATGAGCAAATTTGTTATCCTTCTTGGTGGAGCCGTTCATGTTACCAATCGTCTCCTGCGTCTTGTAGCCGGGGCGCGGGTGCTCGCTGCCGATGGAGGAATCGCCCATGCAGCGCCGCTCGGGCTCGAACCGGAACTTTGGCTTGGCGATTTCGATTCGACCTCGGCGGAGCTCGCAGCACAGTATGCCAAGGTTCCGCGAATGGAATTTCCGTCGGAAAAGGACATGACCGACGGCGAACTCGCCCTGAACGAAGCCTACCGGCTGGGTGCGACTGAAGTTATTCTCTGCGGGGCTTTTGGCGGCGAGCGTACCGATCACGCACTGCTGCATTTGACCATGGCAACGCGGTATGCAGCCGAAGGGAGGAAGCTTGTTCTCTCTAGCGGATATGAAGAGGCACATCCTCTGGTGGCAGGCTCGTATGACTTCGATTTTGTCGATGGAACCCTTTTCAGCATTGTTGCATTTTCGCAATTAAGCGGGCTTTTTATCCATGGTGCGCGCTGGCCGCTTGAAAATGTGGAACTTTTTTTCGGTTCATCGCTTACAGTGTCGAATGCCGTGCGTGGGAATCTCCACGTGTCACTTCATTCGGGTAAAGCGATCCTTATCGCTGCGCCGCAAATCGCCTGACGCTTGTCAAATAAAAGCGGAAAGTGTAATTGTCGGCAGCCAGCATTGGGGACGCAAGCTGATGAGTTTGGTTTTAAAACGGAGAGGTCTTCCATGTTGAAAAGTTTATCCACGATTGCAGTCGCAGGGCTTTTGGCGCTCTCGGTTGCCGGTTGTACGACCAGTGATCAGCGCGTCGCCGGTTATGGCCTTGGCGGTGCCGCAATAGGCGCATTGGCAGGTGGTGCAATAAATGGTGGAAAAGGCGCTCTCGCAGGTGCCGCGATCGGTGGTGCCGGTGGTGCTCTGGTAGGTGCTGCAACGAATAACAACAACGGTAGCCGCTATTGCACGTACGAAAATCGCTATGGCGAACGCTATCGCGCGCCGTGCCGCCGCTATTAATTTGCATTAAGCTAGAAAAGAGACAGGCCGGAAATTCCGGCCTGTTTGTTTTCGAGACCAACAATCTTCGGCCAACGCTCAGCGATCTTTCTTCTGCCGCATTATCTACGCAGAGTCTGGCTCGTATTATTTCGATGTGAGAGGATTTTAAGATGACAATTCGTTTAACTGCAATTGCGGTTTCGGCCCTTCTGGCTTTGTCTGTGGCCGGTTGCGCGACGAGTGAGCAAAATCAACGTGCCGGGACGGGCGCTTTGATCGGCGGTGGCGTTGGTGCGCTGGCTGGCCAGGCACTTGGACATGATACGAAGAGCACCGTCGTTGGTGCAGCAGGCGGCGCACTTCTTGGTGCAGCCATCGGAACCGCAACGACCCCGAGAGGACAAAGCGGCAACTATTGCCGTTACCAGCGGCGTGACGGATCCATCTACGAGGCCCCCTGCGAAGGCAATGGCGGTGGTGGTTACTGATCGTAACCGCTCGACCTAGAGCTTTTGTGTAGGTACAACAGGCCGGAAATTCCGGCCTGTTGTGCTTTATGGCATTTGACAGCGGCAAAAATCTCGCCGACAAGCACGGCGACCTTCGATCGTGGCTTCATTTTCCAGAACTGTAAACTTGTATGGCTCCCCCTCTTCTCCGTCTTGACCAGATAGCGCTGACTTTTGGTGGCACGCCGCTTTTGAGCGACGCGGCCATTTCCGTCAGCGAAAACGATCGCATTGCGCTGGTCGGCCGCAATGGATCGGGTAAATCGACGCTGCTGAAAATTGCCGCCGGATTTATTGCGCCGACCGACGGTGAAGTGTTCAAGCATCCGGGCGTCACCGTGCGCTATCTGGCGCAGGCTCCCGACATGGAAGGCTTTGCCACCGTACGCGCCTATGTCGAAGCGGGCCTTGGGCCGGCTGACGATCTTTACCGCGTCAGCTATCTGCTCGAACATCTTGGCCTCACTGGCGAGGAAGAGCCGGACAATCTTTCCGGTGGCGAAACACGCCGTGCTGCGCTGGCCAAGGTGCTGGCGCCGCAACCCGACATTCTATTGCTCGACGAGCCGACCAACCATCTGGATCTCACAACCATCGAGTGGCTGGAAGACGAGTTGCGCCAGATACGTTCCGCGATCGTGGTTATTTCCCATGACAGGCGCTTTTTGGAAAATGTCAGCCGTTCGACCATCTGGCTGGATCGCGGCGTGACAAAGCGTCTTGACCAGGGCTTCGGCTCTTTCGAGGAATGGCGTGACAAGGTTCTCGAAGAGGAAGAGCGCGACCTGCACAAGCTCGGGCGGCAGATCGTGCGGGAAGAGCATTGGCTGCGCTATGGCGTGACGGCCCGGCGCAAGCGCAATATGCGGCGGCTTGGCGATCTGCAATCCATGCGCAGCGAATTCCGTAATCATCGCGGCGCGCAAGGCAAGGCCGTGCTGAAAGCCAGCGATGCAAGAGAGTCCGGCAAGCTTGTCATAGAGGCGGAACATCTCGTCAAGGCCTATGGCGACCGGGTGCTGGTCAATGATTTTTCAACGCGGATACAGCGCGGAAATTGTGTGGGATTCGTCGGGCCCAACGGTGCAGGCAAGACGACACTGCTGTCGATGCTGACCGGGGTGCTTGCCCCGGATATCGGCTTCGTCAAGCTAGGCACCAATCTTGAGATCGCCATCCTCGACCAGAAGCGCGACAGTCTCAATCTTGAGCAGACGCTGTCGGACTACCTGACCGACGGGCGCGGCGAGAATGTCATCGTCAACGGCGAGCAACGTCACGTCGCATCCTATATGAAGGACTTTCTGTTCCAGCCAGAGCAGTTGCGCACGCCCATTCGCGAGCTCTCCGGTGGTGAGAGAGCGCGGCTCATGCTGGCGCGGGTTCTGGCACGCCCTGCCAATCTTCTGGTGCTCGATGAGCCAACCAATGATCTCGACATGGAAACGCTCGATCTGTTGCAGGAACTGGTAGCCGGCTTCGCGGGTACCGTCCTCCTTGTCAGCCATGATCGCGATTTTCTCGACCGGACGGTGACGTCGGTGATCGCTCCGGAGGGCAATGGCCGCTGGCTCGAATATGCCGGCGGCTATACGGACATGCTGGCGCAGCGCAAGGAAGCTGCGTTGGCGACGCGCAAGGAATTGAAAGCTGCAAAGCCCGCCGCTGGTTCGGTAGAAAAGGCGCTACCGGCGCAGCGCGAAGAAAAGCGCAAGCTTTCCTACAAGCAGAAGTTCGCGCTGGAAACTTTACCGGGAAAGATTGAAGCGCTGCACGTTGATATTGCAACGCTGGAGAAAAAGCTGGCAGATCCGCAACTTTTCGCCAAGGATGCGGCGCTGTTCAACAAGACCGTCGATGAAATCGGAAAGAAGCGCCACAGCCTCGAAACGTACGAGCACGAATGGCTGGAGCTCGAAATGCTGCGGGAAGAAATCGAAGGCTAATTCGCTTTTGGCGCGAGCTTGGTTGCAAGCGTCTCGATACGGGTCGTGACCTCGGACAACACGCCGGTGATTGCAGCGTCGTTATCGTCCGCCTTGGCCAGGGCCTCGTCGCGGCTCTTGCGCAGCGCTTCCGCCTCGTTTTCGAGACCCTTGACCCGCATCTGCAATTCGCTGAGCTCATCCATGACCATGATGCCGGCCATGACAGTCAAGCGCAGATCTCCAATTTCGCCAAAAGACGATTTGAGATGGGTGACGTAGCGGTCAAAGCGCTCGGCAAGACCTGTCAGGTGCTGTTCCTGGCCTTCGTCGCAGGCCATTCTGTAGGCTTTGCCGTCGATCGTAACTGTTACCGTGGCCATGGTATGTTCTTCCCGGGTTAACTCTTTGTTTTGTCGCATTTCCCGACGGAAAACCGTTTCACACTTTTCCTGGAAATGCTTAGCGATCAAGGACGGTGCGGATGGACTCCATCGCAGCCACGAGACGGCGCGAAACTTCCTTGTTTGCCGCTTCCAGGCGCTCGGCCCGCCCTTCCGACGCATCGAGTTCCTGGGCCAGCTTGCGCCGGTCCATGTTCATGCGCTGCACTTCTTCTTCAGCCTCGGCAAAATCGCCTTCATGCTCCAGACGTGCGTCGACCGCATCCTCAAGGGACGCCAAAGCTTTTGCCAGT
Organism: Candidatus Phyllobacterium onerii; assembly: GCF_028331445.1. Taxonomy (GTDB): domain Bacteria; phylum Pseudomonadota; class Alphaproteobacteria; order Rhizobiales; family Rhizobiaceae; genus Phyllobacterium; species Phyllobacterium onerii. The sequence goes on from NZ_JAQMHX010000006.1 coordinate 82,559, forward strand.
CTATCAAGAACCTGTTTGAGGGTGGCTTCCGATGCCATTTCAACGCTTCCCCATGTGTCAATCTTTTTAAACGAATCGCAAAAAGAAGAACAGCTTATCTTGGAGAGTCTAAGGGTTACATCAACGCCACGTCAATCAATCCGCGCCGTCATGGCCCAGTCATGCACCGATAATAATCTCGTGCGACGAATGACCCGTTTGTCGGCGAGGCCATTTTGCCTTAGGTTTAATTGACTCCCTGAAGACACCTGCTATTTGTCGCGTGCCTTTTGGATATTGTCTTTCCGGCATCCAGAGACGGCACTCCTTTCCTCTTCGAAAGACGGTGAACATGACCAATTCTGAGAAATCCAACCAAATGGCCAATGCAATCCGCTTCCTTTCAGCGGACGCGGTGGAAAAAGCCAATTCCGGCCATCCCGGCCTTCCCATGGGCGCAGCCGATATTGCGACCGTGCTTTTCACCCGCTTCCTCAAGTTCGATCCGAAAGCGCCGCATTGGCCCGACCGTGATCGTTTCGTGCTTTCGGCCGGCCATGGCTCGATGCTGCTCTATTCGCTTCTGTATCTGACGGGCTACGAAGACATTACCATCGAGCAGATCGAGAACTTCCGCCAGCTCGGATCGCGTACGGCCGGTCATCCGGAATATGGCCATGCCGCCGGTATTGAAACCACGACAGGTCCTCTTGGACAAGGTTTGGGCAACTCCGTGGGCATGGCGCTTTCCGAACGCATCATGAATGCGCATTTCGGCGACGATCTGGTCGACCACCATACCTATGTCATCGTTGGCGATGGCTGTTTGATGGAAGGCATCAGCCAGGAGGCGATCGCGCTTGCCGGCCATCTCAAGCTGAACAAGTTGATCGTTTTCTGGGATCACAACAATATTTCGATCGACGGCCCGGTTACCCTCGCCGACAACACCGATCAATGTGCCCGCGTCGAAGCTTCTGGCTGGAATTCCATCAGCGTCGACGGTCACGATCAGGATGCGATTGCTGCTGCAATCGAGAAGGCACACAAGTCCGATAAGCCGACATTCATTGCATGCAAGACGACCATCGGTTTTGGTGCGCCGACGAAGGCTGGTACCAATAAGGTTCATGGGTCGCCGCTTGGCGCCGAGGAACTTGCCGGCGCGCGCAAGGCGCTGGGCTGGACGGCGGAGCCTTTTGTCGTCCCTGCCGACATTCTCAATGATTGGCGTGCCGCGGGTCAGCGTTCTGCGAAGGAACACAAGGCTTGGGATGAGCGCTTGGCCAAAGTCGATTCGACTATCCGTTCCGAGTGGGATCGCCGTTTGAGTGGTGATTTGCCGGATAATTTCGAAGCAACTATTTCGGCCTACAAAAAGAAGCTTTCCGAAGACAAGCCCAAGGTTGCGACCCGCAAGGCTTCCGAGATGGCCCTCGAAGTCATCAACGGGATTGTGCCGGAAACAATTGGCGGTTCCGCAGATCTGACAGGCTCCAACAATACCAAGACCAGCCAGACCAGCAACATCACCCCTGAAGATTACGGTCAGCGCTATGTGCATTATGGCATTCGCGAGCATGGGATGGCTGCAGCGATGAACGGTATCTCGTTGCACGGCGGCCTCATTCCCTATTCGGGTACGTTCCTGACGTTCTCCGATTACGCGCGCGGCGCCATGCGACTTTCCAGTCTGATGGGCATTCGCGTCGTCTACGTGATGACACATGATTCAATTGGTCTTGGTGAAGACGGGCCGACACACCAGCCGGTCGAGCATCTTGCCGCACTGCGTGCCATTCCCAATAATTACGTTTTCCGCCCGGCCGACGTCGTCGAAACGGCGGAATGCTGGGAATTGGCACTCAAGTCACGCAAGACACCCTCGACAATCGCTTTGACCCGCCAGAATCTTCCGACGGTGCGGACCGAATATATCGCGGAGAATATGTGCGCCTATGGTGCCTATGAGCTCGCAGCGGCAAGCGGCAAGGCCGAAGTCACCATCTTTGCGACAGGTTCGGAAGTCGAAATAGCTCTCAATGCCCGCACGCAGCTGGAAAAAGACGGCCATCCGACGCGTGTCGTTTCCGTTCCCTGCTTTGAACTTTTTGAACAGACGAGCGACGAGTACAAGCGCAAAATCCTCGGCGATGCGCCGGTAAAGATTGCTGTCGAAGCTGCCATCCGCATGGGCTGGGACAGGTTCATCGGTATCGATGGCATCTTTGTCGGGATGACCGGCTTTGGTGCCAGCGGCCCGATCGAAGCACTGTACGAGCATTTCGGTATCACCGCGGACCAAATCGTCGCAGCGGCGGAAGCGAAGTTGAAATAATCCAGACCATTCCTGCATAATCCATTCAAGGGCCCCAAAACCCAGGGAGACATACAAATGACAGTTCGCGTTGCAATCAACGGATTTGGCCGCATCGGCCGCAACGTTCTTCGCGCCATTGTGGAATCCGGCCGCACCGATATCGAGGTCGTTGCGATCAATGATCTCGGCCCGGTCGAGACCAATGCCCATCTGATGCGCTATGACAGCGTCCACGGCCGTTTCCCCGGAACCGTGACGGTCGATGGCGACACGATCGATGTGGGCCGCGGACCGATCAAGGTTACTGCCGTACGCAATCCTGTCGAATTGCCGTGGAAAGAGCTCGACGTTGATATCGCGCTCGAATGCACCGGTATCTTCACCGCGCGCGACAAGGCCGCTGCTCATCTTGAAGCCGGTGCAAAGCGGGTCATCGTTTCGGCGCCTGCCGATGGTGCCGACCTGACCGTCGTCTTCGGCGTCAATGACCACAAACTGACGAAAGACCATATGGTCATTTCGAATGCGTCCTGCACGACGAATTGCCTTGCGCCGGTAGCCTATGTTCTCAACGAAGCCGTCGGCATCGATCATGGATTCATGACCACGATCCACAGCTACACCGGCGACCAGCCGACGCTCGATACGATGCACAAGGATCTCTATCGCGGCCGTGCTGCAGCCCTGTCGATGATCCCGACCTCAACCGGTGCGGCCAAGGCCGTGGGCCTCGTTCTTCCAGAACTCAATGGCAAGCTGGACGGTACTTCAATACGCGTTCCGACCCCGAATGTTTCGGTTGTGGATTTCAAGTTCGTCGCCAAGAAGCCGACGACGGTTGCGGAGATCAATGATGCCGTCAAATCGGCTGCCAATGGCAAGCTCAAGGGTATCCTTGGCTATACAGACGAGCCGAATGTTTCGATCGACTTCAATCACGACCCGCATTCTTCTGTGTTCCACATAAGCCAGACCAAGGTGCTGGAGGGCACATTCGTGCGCGTGCTCTCTTGGTACGACAACGAGTGGGGCTTCTCGAACCGGATGGCTGATACGGCTGTGGCTTTCGGCAAGGTCATCTGAGACCTTCGTAAATCCATCCTGATGGCCATCTGATGCGATTTTCTGCGCTTCCGGTGCTCATGGACCTAAATGTCCACTGCGCTCCGGTTCTCGCAAACCGCACCAGCTGACCCATCAGGTTGAATTTCTCACGAGGTCTCCCGGAGATCCAATTTCGGTGGCGGGGCGTGATAGGCTGTTGTCCATCTGGCCTGCTAACCATGCGTACCATTTCAAATGAGGGTAGGACGATGACTGTTTTCAAGACGCTAGATGATGCCGATGCCTCTGGAAAACGCGTGCTTGTGCGCGTTGATCTGAATGTCCCCGTAGCAAATGGCGAAGTAACCGATGCCACCCGCATCGAGCGGGTTGCGCCGACCATTCTTGAACTGTCGAAAAAGGGCGCGAAAGTCATCCTGCTGGCTCATTTCGGCCGCCCGAAGGATGGTCCTACGCCGGAATTCTCGCTGAAGCCAATAGCGTTGGCGGTGTCGAAGGTCATTGGTCACAGCGTTCAATTTGCCGAAGACAGCGTTGGCGACAAGGCTGCGGAAGCGGTTGCCACCCTCAAAAATGGTGACATTCTGCTCCTGGAAAACACCCGCTTCCACAAGGGCGAGGAAAAGAACGATCAGGCTTATGTGGAAGCGCTGGCCGCGCTCGGCGATATCTACGTGAATGACGCATTCTCGGCTGCCCACCGTGCCCATGCATCAACTGAGGGGCTTGCGCGCGCGCTTCCCGCCTATGCGGGACGCACGATGGAGGCAGAACTTCGGGCGCTGGAGAAGGGCTTGGGCAATCCAAAACGCCCGGTCGTTGCCATTGTCGGCGGCGCCAAGGTATCTTCCAAGCTCGACCTTCTCGGCAACCTCGTTCAAAAGGTCGATGCACTGGTAATTGGTGGCGGCATGGCCAACACGTTTCTCGCTGCGCAGGGCGTGAATGTGGGGAAATCCCTGTGCGAGCACGATCTAGCCGCGACAGCGCGGGAAATCATGGCCAAGGCGAATGCCGCCAATTGCACCATCATCCTGCCTGTCGATGCCATCGTCGCATGGCATTTTGAGGCTAATGCACCGTTCCATGCCTATGGTCTCGACGCCATTCCAGATGACGGCATGATTCTCGACGTCGGCCCGCAGTCGATCGAGCGCATCAAGGGCGCCATCGACGATGCTTCCACACTGGTGTGGAATGGGCCACTCGGCGCCTTCGAACTGCATCCGTTCGATCATGCAACGGTTGCCGCTGCACGTCATGTGGCCGCGCGGACGAAGGCAGGGCACCTCGTGTCAGTCGCCGGCGGAGGTGATACCGTCGCTGCTCTCAATCATGCTGGCGTCGCAGACCATTTCAGCTATGTTTCGACTGCGGGAGGGGCATTTCTCGAATGGATGGAGGGCAAACCTCTGCCTGGTGTGGATGCTCTGAAAAAACACTAGATATCTATCCTTCTCGAGGATCCGTCGCCCGCTACGATTAATGAACAACAGAAAATGTTATCTCTCTAAATCGGTTGAAAAAATTTCAATCGTTTCAATAAGTTGGTGTATAGTTCCGTTTGTCATTTGCTTCTGCTATGGCCCACGATGTGGGAAAATGGAGTGATATAACTGATGAGCGAACGCCTGGAAGATATCGCGATTGCAATGGTTGCCGACGGCAAGGGTCTGCTTGCTGCTGATGAAAGTACAGGAACAATCAAGAAGCGGTTCGACACGATCGGGCTGGAATCGACTGCCGATAGCCGGCGGGATTATCGCGAAATGCTGTTTCGTTCCAATGAAGCGATGAAGGATTATATCTCCGGGGTCATTCTTTACGACGAGACCATTCGGCAAAGTGCCAAGGACGGAACGCCGTTCGTCAAACTTCTTCAAGCTGATGGCTGCATTCCCGGCATCAAGGTCGATGCGGGTGCGAAGCCACTTGCCGGTTTCACCGATGAGACGATCACTGAAGGTCTCGACGGACTGCGCGAACGGCTTGGCGAATATTACAAGCTTGGTGCGCGTTTCGCCAAATGGCGCGGTGTGATCGGTATCGCCGACGGTATCCCAACCTGGGGCGCGGTCAAACAGAACGCACAGGCACTGGCGCGCTATGCCGCGCTTTGCCAGGAGGCCGGTATCGTGCCGATCGTCGAGCCGGAAGTGCTGATGGATGGCAAGCCTGCCACGCATTCCATCGAACGCTGCTATGAAGTCACGGAATGGGTTCTGAAGACGGTTTTCGATGAGCTCTATGATGCGCGCGTTGTGCTGGAAGGCATGATCCTGAAGCCAAACATGGTCATCGACGGCAAGAATGCCCGCAAGGCTTCGGTCGAGCAGGTAGCCGAACAAACCGTGCGGCTGTTGAAATCAACCGTCCCGGCGGCAGTTCCAGGCATCACATTCCTTTCTGGTGGCCAGAATGACGAGGAAGCCACCGCGCATCTTTCGGCGATGAATGCCAATTACACGCTGCCATGGAAGCTCTCATTCTCCTATGGCCGCGCACTGCAGGCAGCTGCCTTGAGCGCCTGGAATGGTAAACCCGAGAACGTTGCAGCGGGCCAGCGCGCCTTTACCCACCGCGCGAAGATGAACAGTCTTGCCGCAACGGGCGGCTGGAAAAAAGACCTCGAGAAAGCAGCTTAAGCGTTTTTTATCCAAAAACGTATCTGATGGAGCCCGGGCTGGACAATCAGCCCGGGTTTTTTGCGCACCATTTGCCGGCCGGGATTTATAACGGAAACATTTATGCGTGGAAATCCAATGTGTTATTGTAGCATTTATGCATTCAGGCGAATGCATAAATGGCAAGGGAGGTATTTGCCTGCTAATGAAACCTTCGCCGTTCCATCCGCTGGTCAGCTGGCTGCTCTACCCTGTTTACGCTTGGCAGGGCACGAGCGTGCGGCGGAAAACAGAGCGTATGCTGCCGCCAAGCAACCTGCCCATAGGTGAGATAGCTGGCAAGGACCCGGCAATCAGGCTGCTCGTGATTGGCGATTCGTCCGCAGCCGGTGTTGGTGTAACCGATGCATGGCAGGGCCTTTGCGTGCGGCTTGCGGTGCATCTGCAGGGGCGAACCGGGCGCAAGATCATCTGGCGCACCGCGGGCTTCAATTCGGCGACGTCCGGCCAATTGCGCGATCACGTCGTGCCCAATCTCGAGCGTGGCATGTGGACCCATATCGTGCTGACGACCGGCACCAACGACGCCAAGAATTTCCATTCACTGCCGCGCTTCAAGCGCGAGTTTGGCGGACTGCTCTACGCGCTCAAGGCGAAGTGGCCGGAAGCGCATATCGTCTGGTCGAAGGTCATCGATTTTCGCGATGTTCCGGCCATGCCGCCTCTGCTCGGCCGCATCCTTGAAGCAAGGGCGAGTGCAATCAACAGACTGGGAGAACGGCTTTGCCGCGAGCGCATGGCAATACCTGCGGCGCGTCTGCCGATAGAGGGACCGGAAGGCTTTTCCAGCGACGGCTTCCATGCATCGGCGCTTGGATATGATGCCTGGGCGAAACATCTCGTGCCCTATATTCTCAACCTGCCAGGCATGGAAAGCGATCCGGTGGATAATCAATAGCCTGCATGTCCGAGCAGGACGAGCGCGAACATCGCAAGAATGGCACCGGCGGCTATCTTCCAGAAATCACCGCGTTTTTTCAATCCCGGCCAGCCCAACGGTTTGATGATGTGCAACGCCATCATCAGGATCAGCACCAGAGGCAGGATTTTGGTCATGGAGGCATTTTACCCGCGCGGATGATCGGTGGGCCGAGGAGTGGGCGATCCATGTGCGATTGTCAATTCCACCTTTGACTCTGCGTGGCACATTAGGGATGCTCTGAGCCGGGAGGATACGCATGACATCGCGATACAAAGAAATCTATCAGGAATGGCAGTCTGACCCGGAGGCATTTTGGGCTCATGCCGCCGTGGCGATCGATTGGATCCGGCCATGGGAAAAGGTGTTCGATGCCGATGACGGGCCCTATGGCCGCTGGTATGTGGGTGCTGAGTGCAACACTTGCTACAACGCCGTAGATCGCCATGTGGCGCAGGGGCGCGGCGATCAGCTTGCACTCATCCACGACAGCGCAGTGACCGGGACCCAGCGCAAGATCACCTATGCGGAGCTTTTGAGCGATATCAATGCGCTGGCAGCAGTTCTGACAGACAAGGGAGTCAAAAAGGGCGACCGCGTCATCATCTACATGGCCATGGTGCCGGAGGCCGTTGTCGCGATGCTTGCCTGCGCTCGCATTGGGGCTGTGCATTCCGTGGTCTTTGGTGGCTTCGCCGCGCATGAGCTTGCTACGCGCATCGAGGACGCTAAACCGGTGATGATCATAGCGACTTCCTGCGGCCTCGAACCGGGGCGGGTCGTCGCCTATAAGCCCATGCTCGACAAGGCTATGGAGCAGGCTAAACATAAGGTCAGCGCCTGCCTGATCCTCGTTCGCCCGCAGCAGCCGCACGAGATGGTCGAGGGACGCGATTTCGATTATGCGAAGGCGGTTGACGCTGCAGCGGGACGTGAAGTGCCATGCGCCGCGCTGAAGGCGACGGACCCGCTATATATTCTGTACACTTCCGGTACGACCGGCCAGCCCAAGGGCGTCGTGCGCGACAATGGCGGGCATCTGGTGGCGCTTGCCTGGTCCATGGGCGCGATCTATGACACAAGGCCGGGCGACGTGTTCTGGGCGGCTTCAGACATAGGCTGGGCCGTGGGCCATTCCTATATCGCGTATGCGCCTCTGTTCATCGGGGCAACGAGCATCGTCTATGAGGGCAAGCCGGTTGGAACGCCGGATGCGGGTACGTTCTGGCGCATTATCTCCGAGCACAAAGTCAGGGTGCTGTTCACGGCGCCGACGGCCTTTCGGGCCATCAAGAAGGAAGATCCTAAAGGCGAGTTCATCGGCAAGCATGATATCTCGTCGCTGAAATACTTGTTCCTGGCCGGGGAGCGCGCCGACACGGACACGATCAAATGGGCGGAGGAAAAACTCGGCGTTCCAGTCATCGATCATTGGTGGCAGACAGAGAGCGGCTGGCCGATGGCCGCCAATCCAGCCGGGCTCGGAATGCTGCCGGTCAAATACGGTTCGCCGACAGTGCCGATGCCGGGATATGACGTGCAGGTGCTTGACGATGCAGGGCATCCGGTGAAACGCGGCGAACTCGGTAATATCGTTGTCAAGCTGCCGTTGCCGCCCGCATGCCTGCCGACGTTGTGGAATGCCGACCAGCGTTTTCGCGAGGCTTACACCACCGAATTTCCCGGTTACTACAAGACTGCCGACGCCGGGATCATCGATGAAGAGGGCTATGTCTACATCATGAGCCGTACCGACGACATCATCAATGTTGCCGGGCATCGCCTTTCCACCGGCGCGATGGAGGAGGTGCTTTCAAGCCACCCGGACGTCGCCGAATGTGCTGTGATCGGCATTGCCGATCATTTGAAAGGGCAGGTGCCTTGCGGCTTCATCGTGCTCAAATCCGGTGTGACGCGGGACGAGACCGAGATCGAACAGGATTGCGTCGCACTGATTCGGGACAAGATCGGTCCGATAGCGGCTTTCAAGACGGCACTGACGGCAAAGCGCCTGCCTAAAACGCGCTCCGGCAAGATTTTGCGGGGCACGATGCAGAAGATTGCCGATCAGGAGTCGTGGAATATGCCGGCCACGATCGATGATCCCGCGATCCTTGAGGAGATCAAGTTGGTGCTCAATGCACGCGGGATCGGTGTCAAAAATTAATCCGCACTCATGACACCCTACTGACAGAAGGTTGTCAGGAGGGGTGTGCGATAGTGTCTCCGTAGTCAAAAGGAGACAGGGATATGACTTACGTTGATTTTGGCATTACCCGCACAGTAAAGCGTCTGCTTTCGGATTTCACTGCGTATCGTGAAGAAATGCGTACGGAGCGTCATATCAGTACGCTTCCCGAGCATATCCTGAAGGATATTGGCTGGCCGGATGCCTATGCCGAACGTCTCGCACGTCGAGGCTCCATGAAAGAAAAGGAGGCTGGCACGGAAAGTGCCAGCTCCGACCTCGCTCCATGGCAGCTTGGATGGCCGAAGGCTCGCCGGCCGAGAAAAGTCAGCAAATCGGGTTATTTCGGACTAGAATGCTGAGATAATCGGCAAAATGGGAGCGAAAGATATGGAGCAGAAAAAGACGATCGGGTTCGTTTTCGTCGATAAATTCGCCGATTGGGAATTTGGATTGCTTTCAGGATCGGCGGTCGACTGGTTTAGCGCACGTACCGTAGCGCTGTCACCGTCGACCGGTCCGGTCAAATCCATTGGCGGCCTCAGACTGGTGCCGGATCGCGGTGTCGCGCCCGAAGAAAATGCCGACCTCGATGCGGTTGCAGTCATCGGTGCAGAGACCTGGCCGAGCGAGGATGCTCCTGACATTGCGCCGTTATTGAGCGCCACACTGGCACGCGGCGGCATCGTTGGCGGCATTTGCGGCGGGACGTTGGCTTTGGCTCGCGCTGGGCTTTTTGAAGGGCGAAAACATACGAGCAATGGCGCCGGCTGGATACAGTCAAAGATAAGCGACTACTCGGGATCTTCGCTTTACCAGGATGTTCCCCATGCGGTGCGGGACGCGCACATTGTCAGCGCTCCAGGATCTGCACCCGGCACATTCACGACCAATTTCCTCGAAGCTCTTTACCCTGAAAAGGCCGGGCAGGTTGCGGAGATGCGCGAATTCATCGCCAGAGAGTATAGGACCGACAATGCGCAGGGCTGACCGCCTTTTCCAGATTGTGCAGAAGCTGCGCGGCGGGCGCCTGGTAACCGCACGTCAGCTTGCCGAAAAGCTCGAGGTATCCGAGCGCACGATCTACCGTGACATCGCTGATCTGCAATCGACCGGCGTGCCGATTGATGGCGAGGCCGGCGTCGGCTACATCCTGCGCGAGGGTTTCGATCTGCCGCCACTGATGTTTACGCGCGATGAAGTTGTGGCGCTCGTTGCTGGTGCGCGGTTGATTACGGCCTGGGGTGGTGCATCCATGGCCCGCGCCGCGGAGGAAGCCATTATCAAGATAGGCGCCGTTCTGCCCAAAGAAGAGCGCCCGCGCATTACGAATACCCATGTTCATTCGACCAGCTATAACATCAGTGACAACGACCGGGCACTCATCGACCTTGCGGAGAACGCCGCTGAACAATGCCGTATCCTTTCGATCACTTATACTGATCTCGACGGCAACGAGAGTGCCCGTGACATCCGGCCGCTCGGTCTATGGTTCTGGGGCAAAGTGTGGACACTGATCAGCTGGTGCGAACTGCGCAATGATTTTCGTACGTTCCGCATTGACCGGATCGCCAAGGTCGAGAAGATCGACAGAATTTTCCGCCAGGAGCGCGGCAAGACGCTGGCGGATTTCTACCGCCGTGTAGAGCTGAGCGAAACACCCGATACCAAGGCTCGTGTTTCATGAAAAAAGCCCGGCAATGCCGGGCTTTTTCAATTGTTTTGCTTTTGTGAAGTCTATTCTTCGTCGTCGTTTTCCTGGTGGCCCTTGAGGGACGACAGCTTGGCGAATACCTTGTCGGCGTCGAGCTCCTGGTCCTCTTCGCGGACCGTTGGCTGAATGTCGAGGTTTTCGGTTGCCGATGCAGGGAGCAGCGTATCGCCACCCTCGCCTGGCTGCTGTACCGGCCGTCCGCGGGATGAACGTTCCACCTCGATGTCGAGATCGATCTGCGAGGACAGGCCGAGGGTGACCGGATCCATCGGCTGAAGGTTGTTTGAATTCCAGTGCGTACGGTTGCGGATCTGTTCGATGGTGGATTTCGTCGTACCGATCAGGCGCGAAATCTGCGCGTCCTTCAATTCCGGGTGGTTGCGAACCAGCCAGAGAATGGCATTCGGGCGATCCTGGCGCTTCGATAGCGGTGTATAGCGCGGACCCTTGCGCTTGGTTTCCGGAACGCGAACCTTCGGCTCGAGAATTTTCAGCTTGTAGTTGGGATCAGCCTCGCCCTTGGCAATTTCCTCGCGCGACAACTGACCAGTGATCAATGGATCAAGACCCTTGATGCCCTGGGCGGATTCGCCATCCGCAATTGCCTTCACTTCGAGCGGATGCAGCTTGCAGAATGCAGCGATCTGATCGAAGGACAGCGCAGTATTGTCGACAAGCCAGACGGCCGTTGCCTTTGGCATTAGAAGCTGGGTGGCCATAGATATAGTCCTCTCGTTCGTCCGCTCCGGGGGCGCGGGACGTGGGTTCAACCACAATTTCCGGGAATTCGGCGCCTATATAGCGTTATTTTGTTCGATGAGCAAGAATCGGTTTCGATCACAAACGGGTACAACCGGGCGTTTCATCAAACTGTCACGAAACTGTCATTCCGTTGCAATGCGGCTAGGCGAACCATCCCCCAACAAAAACAGGAGGTTTACCAAACATGTCGCGCAAATCGCTCTATCTTGGTCTCTGGACTGCCCTGGCGGCGTCCGTTGCCATTCCCGCCGCTGCCGAACCGATTTTCAATCGAATCGCGAGTTTCCCGGTGGCGGACAATCTGCCGAAGGATGCAGACAAGTCGAAGCCGACATCGTCGGAAATCATCACTGCATCGGAAGATGGTAAGACGCTGATCTATTCCGACAGCCCCTATGGCGCTATCGGCTTCGTTGACATCACCGATCCGGCCAAGCCGCAGGCGGGTGGGATCATCAAGGTCGAGGGTGAGCCAACTTCGGTTGCGACTGTTGGCGGAAATGTTCTGGCCGCTGTCAATACGTCCGAAAGCAAAGCCAAACCTTCAGGCCGGCTCGACGTCATTGATATTGCCAAACGCAAGGTCAACGCGACCTGCGACCTCGGCGGACAGCCGGATTCGGTTGCCATCTCCCCTGACAAGACCTTTGCCGCCGTAGTCATCGAGAATGAACGCGACGAAGAATTGAACGATGGCGAAATACCGCAGATGCCCTCGGGCAACCTCAAGATATTCTCGCTGAAAGACGGCGCCCCGGACTGCGCAACCATGAAAACGGTGGACTTGACGGGTCTTTCGGAGATTGCACCAACGGACGCGGAACCGGAATTCGTTTCCATCAACAGTCAGAATCAGATTGCGGTGACACTACAGGAGAACAATCACATTGCCGTTGTCGACGCGGCGACCGGCAAGATCGTCAGCCATTTCTCCGCTGGTACTGTCGATCTGGACAAGATCGATGTGAAGAATGACGGGGCTTTCAAGTTTGACGGCAGCATGAAGGGTGTGCTCCGCGAGCCGGACACCGTCAAGTGGCTTGACAATGATCGCTTCGTTGTCGCCAATGAAGGCGATTACAAAGGTGGTTCGCGCAGTTTCACCATCTTCACGAAGGACGGCAAGGTAGCCTACGAGTCCGGCCCTTCGCTCGAATACAAGATTGCGGAAGCCGGACATTATCCGGACAAGCGCAACAAAAAGGGTGTTGAGCTCGAAGGAGCCGAATTCGCCAAGTTTGGCGATACGCCCTATCTCTTCGTCGCGAGCGAACGCGCATCCATGGTCGGCGTTTACAAGGACACGGGCGCTGATCCGGAATTCGTTCAACTTCTGCCCTCGGGCATTGGGCCGGAAGGCGTTCTGGCGATCCCGTCGCGCAATCTCCTGATTACGGCGAATGAATCGGACCTCGTCGAAGATGGCGGCGCCCGCTCGCACGTCATGATCTATGAGCTCAAGGATCAGAAGCCCAATTATCCGCTGATCGTCTCTACAGCGAAAGATGATGGGACGCCTGTTGGCTGGGGCGCGCTATCTGGTCTCGTCGGTGACCTGAAGGAATCCGGCAAGCTATATGCCGTGTCGGATTCGATTTATTATTCCGCGCCGACAATCTACACGATCGATGCCAAGCAGACCCCGGCAAAAATCACCAACGCACTGGTGGTCAAACGTGGTGGCCAGGCTGCCCAGAAGCTCGATCTTGAAGGTATTACCACGGATGGCGATGGCGGTTTCTGGCTCGCCAACGAGGGTGATCAGGCGAAGCTTGTCCCGCATGCAATCCTCAATGTGAACGACAAGGGCGAAATCAAGAAAGAAATCGCGCTGCCGGACGACCTGCTGCCAAACCAGATCCGCTACGGTCTCGAAGGAATCACCCGTGTTGGCGAAGGCGATGACGCTGTGCTCTGGATGCCGATCCAGCGCGAATGGAAGGACGACGCGAAGGGTTTCGTCAAGCTCCTGCGCTACGACATCAAAAAGAAGGAATGGAGCGCCGTTTCCTATCCACTCGACAAGACTGAAAAGGGCTGGGTAGGACTGTCCGAAATCACTGCGCATGATGGCCAGCTTTACATCATCGAACGCGACAATCAGGTCGGTGCAAACGCCGTCAACAAGCATTTGTATCGCGTGGCGCTCGACGGGCTGAAGCCTGCCAAGATCGGCGAAAAGCTTCCAGTGGTGGAGAAGACGCTGGCGCATGACTTCATGGGTGACCTCAAGGCCAGCAATGGCTATGTCGCCGAGAAGCTTGAGGGCTTTACCGTCGACATCGACGGCAATGGTTATGCGGTGACCGACAATGACGGCGTCGACGGTTCTTCCGGCGAAACCATCTTCTTCAACATAGGTAAGGTTCAGGCAACAAACTGAGCCAGTTTACCGGCTTGCGTCCATCCTCCCGAATAGGAGGGTGGACGTTTTTCATTTCAATCAGCTCACATCGAGCACGATCTTGCCGATATGGTGCCCGTCCTCGATGCGTTCATGGGCCCGCCAGGCTTCATGCAGCGGGTAGATCATGTCGATCACCGGCGCCACACGGCGCTCGACCAGCAGGGGCCATACTTTGAGCTCGAGTTCGCGTGCGATCCCCGCCTTGAACTCGACCGGACGGTTGCGAAGGGTGGACCCTGTATGGGTCAGACGCTTGACCATAAGCTTCGATATATCAGTTGTGACTTTGGCGCCGTTCAGGAAGGCAATCTGCACAATACGGCCATCAAGCGCTGCGGCCTCATAATTGCGCTCCGTATAATCGCCACCCACCATATCGAGAGTGAGGTTGACACCCTTGCCGCCAGTCGCCTCCTTGACCGCCTCGACGAAGTCTTCACTGCGATAATTGATAGCGCGGTCAGCCCCGAGTTTCCGGCAGGCTTCGCATTTCTCGTCCGAACCCGCAGTGGTGATTACTGTGGCCCCGAAGGCCTTGGCCAGCTGGATTGCCGTGGTGCCTATTCCGGACGATCCGCCATGCACGAGAAAGGTTTCGCCGCTCTGCAAGCCGCCGCGCTCGAACACATTGTGCCAGACGGTGAAATAGGTTTCCGGAATTGCGGCGGCTTCAATGAAGCCGTAACCCGCTGGGATCGGCAATGCGTTGGTTTCATGTACCACGCAATATTGAGCGTAGCCCCCGCCTGCAACGAGCGCCGTGACACGTTCGCCAACGCGAAATCGCGTTACACCTTCGCCAACCGCGACAACATCGCCGGCGATTTCCAAACCAGGAATGTCGGAAGCGCCCGCCGGCGGCGGATAAAACCCTTGCCGCTGCAGCACATCAGGCCGGTTGACCCCGGCGGCGCGTACTTTGACGAGAAGCTCACCGGCTTTCGGCTCCGGAACGCTGCGCTCGCCCGGCTTCAGGACCAAGGGGCCGCCCGGCGCGGTGATTTCGACCGCCGTCATCGTCGTCGGAATTGTTTCGGCCATGGTGATCTCCCTCTGGATTGATTCGCCGGAATGGTTTGCAATTCCAAGCAGTTGGGCTGTATCCTCGAACACTAGGACGACAAGTGGAGGAAATAATGTCACTTTTCGACGAAGAACCAAGGCGCAAGATTGTCCACGACATCGGGCAGGACTTGTCGCTGTTATCGGTTGCCGAACTTGACGAGCGGATTGTCCTGCTGCGTTCCGAGATCACACGTCTTGAGGAAGAGCGGTCACGCAAGGGTGATAGCAAGGTCGCTGCTGAGGCCCTGTTCCGCTGAGGCCTACAAAGTTTTGCGGGTGACCTAAAATCTCCGCATTGCTGATTGAGACGAAGTCATCACCAGCCTGCTCCAGGCTGGCTCCATTCCCCATTCGCTTGAAGGGTTTGCCGTGTTCCGTTCGTTCATTCAGGTCTTCGCGCTCCTCTGCGGCACCTCCTTCCTCGTTATGGCATCCGGTCTCCACGGGTTGCTGTTGCCCTTGCGCGGTGGCGCGGAAGGTTTTTCGACGACGTCTCTCGGTCTTTTGGGAACAGCTTGGGCGGGCGGGTTCATCACGTCCTGCCTGCTAGCGCCGCGGCTTGTGCGCCGTGTCGGGCACGTCCGTGCCTTCAGCGCCTTTGCATCGATCGCCGCGATTGTGGCGCTGCTTACGGGAATTCTGGTCGATTCGACCGCCTGGATCGTCCTTCGCGCTTTGACCGGTTTTGCCATGGCGGGCTCCTACATGGTGATCGAGAGCTGGCTGAACGAGCGCGCGACCAATGCCAATCGCGGGCAAATTTTCGGTCTCTACATGGTGGTGAATTTTGGTTCTATCACTGTCGGGCAGATGATGATCGGCTTCGGCGACGTGCATACGGGCACGTTCTTCATGATGTCCGGCATTCTCTTCTGTCTAGCACTTATCCCGACCGCGATTTCTACGGCCAGCAGCCCGAAGCCACTGACCGAAGTGCAGCTTGATCTGAAGGCACTTTATCGCAATTCACCGGTGGCTTTCCTCGGCTGTATTCTGATCGGCATCGCCAATGGTGCGTTTGGAACGCTCGGCGCCGTTTATGGCGCGGCGACGGGCATATCGACCACCGAGATCGCTCTGATGATGAGCGCTTCGGTCATGGGCGGTGCGCTCATGCAGATCCCGGTCGGCCGCATGTCGGATCGCACCGACAGGCGGTACGTACTGGCCTTCGTCGGCGGTGCTGCGGCGCTGATCGGCCTGTTGATCTTCCTGATCGCACCCAGGCATGCCACGACCATTCTGATCATGACCGCGATCTATGGCGGCCTCGCCTATACGCTCTACCCGGTGGCTGTTGCCCATGCGAATGATTTTTCCGATCAGCAAAGCTTCATCAAGGTCACAAGCGGATTGTTGCTGCTCTATGGTTTTGGCACCATGATTGGGCCGATACTTGGCGCGTGGGCGATGGAGAGCGTTGCACCTGAAGGCCTGTTTGCCATCACGGCGCTGGCGCATATTTCGATCATGGCTCACGCGATCATACGATCCAGAATGCGTGCACCTGTGCCGATTGAACTGCGCGATAACTTCCAGACTGTTCATTCCGAACGTGTGACGCCCGAAGGGGTGAGGCTGGATCCTCGTGCAGAGACATTACCCGAATAGTTTTCAATTCGGTCGAAATCCGTTGACATTGCCGCTGGTTTAAAATGACTATTCCGGATGGTCGAAACGGATGCCTTTGCAGCAATTTCTGATCCAAACCGCCGCTATCTGCTCGAGGAGCTCAGACGCGGACCAAAAACCGTGAATGAATTGGCGACCGGCCTGCCGATTTCCCGTCCCGCCGTCTCCCAACACCTCAAGGCGCTTCTGGACGCGCGGCTGGTATCAGTCAAAGCCGAAGGCACGCGGCGGATCTATGCTGTCGATGACAACGGGTTCCTTTATCTGAACCTGTGGCTCGACCAGTTCTGGAACGAGTAAGTCCTTTTGATTTTTCCACCCTGACGGACCTTTGATGCGATCTTCTGCACTTCGGTGCCCATCGACGAGAAAAACCCGGCTCACCGCCTTTGCGGGAACCGGGTTTTTTCTAACTGCCAGTATGACGCTTCTTCAAGCTATCGACTGGAATTCTGCGGTCCTTCCGGATCGTTAGTGGTGAGTGACGGCTGCTTTCAGTCTTTCAATCTGCTCTTTGAGCACCAGCTTGCGTCGTTTCATATTGCTGATCGTCAGGTCGTCGGAGGCGGGACTTAACAGCGCGTCGGAAATTTCCTTTTCGAGCGCTCCATGCTTACGTTCAAGCGTTTCAAGATGAGACTCAATGGCCATCCGGCTTCTCCCTTGGTTGGTTTCGTCACGTATGCATGCTCTACTTGCCAAGCAGCAAGTTTATGACAGAGCCGTGACACTGTGCCATCACTTTAAGCAATTGTCGAATTTGTTTCGTAGGATTTTCTTGTTCCTTGAAATATGATATGGCGACGTGCTGGCCAGGACAGGTTGTCCACAACCAGAGACGCGATTCTTTTTATAGCGAAATACCGGGAATCACTGCATGTCCGACCAGGATCAGGCTGACGTTCGATTGGCAGTCGCAAGATTGAAACAGGAGCATCTGGACTTCGATGCCGCCATACAAGCAATGATCCAGGTTGGGTGTGACCAGCTTCGTATCCAGCGAATGAAGAAGAAGAAGCTCATCATCAAAGACAAGCTCATCGAGCTTGAAGACAAGATCACTCCCGACATTATCGCCTGACCTTAAACCTGAATATTGCGGTTTCGTCGCCAGCTTGCGGCGGTCCGTCTTTTCCGTTAATTCCTCCCGACAGATTTACAGGATGCTCAATGGCTGACAAACGCGCCGATGTTGCAATCATCATGGGAAGCCAGTCGGATTGGGCAACCATGCGTCACACTGCCGAAACGCTGGACAGTCTCGGCGTCTCTCATGACGACCGCATTGTTTCCGCGCACAGAACCCCTGACAGACTTGTAAGCTTCGCCAAGGGCGCGCGCGAAGCCGGTTTCAAGGTGATTATCGCGGGCGCGGGTGGGGCTGCTCACCTGCCGGGAATGGCCGCATCGATGACGGCGTTGCCGGTGTTTGGCGTGCCGGTGGAATCCAAGGCGCTTTCCGGGCAGGATTCACTCCTGTCGATCGTGCAGATGCCGGCCGGTATCCCCGTTGGCACTTTGGCGATCGGCCGAGCCGGTGCGGTCAATGCCGCTCTGCTGGCCGCTGCGGTTCTGAGCTTGAACGATGCCCCGCTGGCAAAGCGACTGGATGATTTCCGCAAGGCACAGAGCGACAAGGTCGCGTTGAGACCTTCTGACGAGGCGTAAGAATGATTTCCCCAGGATCAACGATTGGTATCATCGGTGGCGGTCAGCTTGGCCGTATGCTTGCCATGGCGGCGGCTCGACTCGGTTACAAAACTGTCATTCTAGAACCGCAGGAAAATTGTCCGGCGGCGCAAGTCGCAAACGAACATATCGTTGCGGCCTATGACGATCGGAATGCGCTTGAACAACTTGCCGAACTCTGTGACGTCATCACCTATGAATTCGAAAATGTTCCTGTCGATTCGGCCGAAATACTCAGTGAAATCAAACCTGTGTTTCCATCGCCGGGGGCCTTGAAAGTCTCACAGGACCGCGTCAGCGAAAAGCGCTTTCTAAACAATGCGGGGATCCAGACGACACAATGGCTCAGTGTCGAGAACGAGGGCGACCTTGAAGCGGCTCTGCTGGCGTTCGGTGGCAAAGGCATCCTCAAGTCACGTCGTTTCGGCTATGACGGCAAGGGGCAGGTCAAGTTTTCCGGTAAAAAAGGTGAGGACGCCAAAAAAGGATTCGCTGCCATTGGCAGTGTCCCCTCCATCCTGGAAGCGCTGGTCGATTTTGTCTGTGAAATTTCCGTCATCGCGGCTCGGGACGAAGCCGGCAATATAAAGACTTATGACATCACCGAGAACGTCCACAAGAATGGCATTCTTGCGACCTCGACAGTGCCGGTCTCGGTATCATCGACCGTTGCGGGCCTTGCCGCCGATGCAGCACGTAAACTGTTGGAGGGCCTGACGTATGTGGGCATTGCCGGCATGGAATTCTTCGTGCTCGCCAATGGGACTGTACTGGCGAACGAGTTTGCCCCGCGCGTGCATAATTCCGGTCACTGGACTGAAGCGGCCTGCGCCGTATCGCAATTCGAACAGCATATCAGGGCAATCACGGGCCTTCCGCTCGGCGATACGAGGCGGCATTCCGATTGTGTCATGGAGAACCTGATCGGTGACGATATCGCAAAAGTTCCAGAAATCCTCAAGGAGGCCGGCGCAGTCGTGCAACTCTATGGCAAGGCGGAAGCACGTCCGGGTCGCAAGATGGGCCATGTGACGCGGATCACGAAACGCCTTTAGCGATAAATAAATGCGTGATTCTCCGATGAATCATGCCATGAATCGTGAGCCGGGTGTTGACAATACAGGTAATCCTTGGCTATTTCCCCGCAACGTGTTTACGGCGCGCTTTTAAGGCGCGCTTTTTATTGGTGCCCGGTTTCGGGCGAAAGATACCGGTGCTGAAATGAAGATCAAGAACTCCCTTAAAGCCCTGAAGGGCCGTCATCGTGACAATCAGCTGGTCCGTCGCAAGGGCCGCATGTATATCATCAACAAGACTGCTCCGCGTTTCAAAGCGCGCCAGGGCTGATATTACCCGTCTCACGGTTATTTGCATTTGACGTTTCGCTGATACGGATTACCATTCGTGTCATGCGGAACGTTGTTGTATTTTCGGCTATTTTTCTACTTGGCTTGCCGGCAATTGCCACCGCGCAGGATCCACTGCCGCCGCCGCAGCGGGCCGCCTTGCCCAACCAGACATTGGCTGAAAAGCGCGCGGCGAGATTGGACGATCTGTTTGCCTCGCTGAAGCGTGAAAGCAACGAAGTCAAAGCGGCGCGTATTGCCTCATTGATACAGGCGCAATGGCAGAACTCCGGTAGTCCCACGATCGACCTGATGATGGGCTGGGCCGCTAAGGCCATGGAAGAAAAGAAGTATTCGGTCGCGCTGGATTTTCTGGACCAGGTCGTCGTGATGAAGCCGGACTATGCCGAGGGCTGGAACAGACGCGCAACCCTGAATTTTCTGGTGAACGATTACGGGCGTTCAATGGCGGATATCCAGAAGACACTAGCGCTTGAACCACGGCATTTCGGGGCCATGGCCGGTATGGCGGCGATCCTCAAGGATACCGGCCGCAAGGAGGCCGCATTGCAGGCTTTCGAGCGCGTTCTGACGGTCTATCCGATGATGCGCGAGGCGCAGAAGCAGGCGGGTGAACTGGCCGACGAACTGACCGGCCAGCGGACGTAACGCACGTCGCCACAACCAATTTTCCCGTATAGATGGAAAAACTTGCGTCAGAATCGACGTTTAACGCATGGGAATCGGTGGTTCTTGCGTAGGAATCGGATCATTGCGTTCCATTTGTCCATTGGAACGCAATCAAACTCTACTGCGGCGGGCATCTGCCCCGATTTTCTGCGCTTCCGGTGCTCACGTACGATGTGTACGCTGCGCTCCGGTTCTCGAAAACCACGCCATATGCCTCACCGCAGCGACTTTCAAGACCGACAAGTTAGATGCCCGTCAGCCCGTCCGATCCGATATAGGCGATGCGCAACATATTGGTCGAACCGGGCGTACGCAGCGGTACGCCGGCCGAGATGATGATGCGATCACCTGGATTGCCGAACTCTTCCTGGTAGGCGATGTGACAGGCACGATCGACCATGTCGTCGAGGTCGCTGGCATCTTCAGTTACAACGCAGTGCAATCCCCAGACAAGAGAGAGCTTGCGCGCCGTTTCGACAACGGGCGACAGCGCGATGATCGGCAATAGAGGCCGCTCACGTGCCGCGCGTAGTCCGGTTGTGCCGGATGCGGTGTAGGTGACGATCGCCGAGAGGTTGAGCGTTTCGGCGATCTGGCGAGCGGCCAGCGAAATCGCATCGGCGCCCGTCGCGTTCGGCTCGGGACGCTGGGCGTGAATGATGCCCGGGTAGTTCGGATCGCGCTCGACCTCCTCGGCGATGCGCGCCATGGTCGATACGGCTTCGACCGGATAGGCGCCGGCGGCGGATTCGGCCGAGAGCATGACCGCATCGGCGCCTTCGAATACGGCTGTCGCAACGTCCGAAACCTCGGCTCGTGTCGGAACCGCTGCCGTGATCATCGATTCCAGCATCTGCGTGGCGACGACGACGGGCTTGCCGGCTCTGCGGCAGGCACGGATGATCTGCTTCTGGATGCCGGGAACCGTCTCCAGCGGCATTTCAACACCGAGATCGCCGCGGGCAACCATGAGCGCGTCGGAGAGCTCGATGATCTCCTCGAGGCGGGTGACGGCCTGCGGCTTTTCAATCTTCGACAGCAAGGCAACGCGGCCGCGCGAGATCTTGCGTACTTCGGCAAGATCCTCCGGCCGCTGGATAAACGACAGGGCAACCCAGTCGACTTCCTCCTGCAGGACTGCATCGAGGTCGCGCCGGTCCTTTTCGGTGAGGGCGCTGACGCCGAGCGTCGTATCGGGCAGGCTGACGCCCTTCTTGTCGGAAATCGTCGTTCCGGAAACGACACGGCAGCGAATGTGCTTGCCGTCGGAAGCTTCCGCCACCAGCGCGAGCTTGCCATCGTCGATCAAAAGGCGGTGCCCCGGCTCAACGGCTTCGAGAATTTCCGGATGGGGCAGGAATACGCGGGTATTGTCGCCCGGCGTGTCATTGTCGTCGAGCGTGAAGGTCTGCCCGGCAACGAGGTCGGCCTTGCCGTCCTTGAACTTGCCAACGCGCAACTTCGGCCCCTGCAAGTCGGCGAGAATGCCGATCGGCCGCCCCAGTTCCTTTTCGACATTGCGCAGGCGGCGCACGAGTTCGCGCATCAGGTCATGGCTGGCATGGCTCATGTTGATGCGGAATACGTCCGCGCCGGCTTCGAACAGCTTGCGGATCATGGCTTCGTCGGAGGAAGCGGGACCCAGTGTGGCTAGAATTTTGACCTTGCGGCGGCGTCTCATGGAGCGGGGGTATCCGTTACGATTGGAGAGGAGGGGGGATTTTCTTCCGTAAGCTGGACCATCCAGCTTGTTTGCTCGCCGGTATCGTACTCCTGAAATCCGGAGCGCTGGAAACCGCGCGCGAAACAGTCATTGATACCGGTAATCTTGAATTGGTTTTCGGCGACGCACATGTTCACCCTGCCATCCCAGCGCCCGCCGCTCTGCGCATCTTCGGCGTAGAGATAATAATAGCGCGAAGTCAGCGGTCCGACCACAAGCGTTGTGCAGGAGGACGCATTGACGTGCCACCAACCTTCAGTAACCCAGCCGGATTTGGCCCGGTAACCGAGCGCAACGCCGACAAGGTTTTGCGTTGTGTTGCAGACGCGGAAATCGGCATGGGCTTTGTCAGGTGCAAAAAAACTGCCCGCAATGAAAATGAATAAAAAAGCCGCTAGAGCATTTCCGTTCTTCTTCGAAATACCGAACTGCATTAGCCGTTTGTTGTTACGCAATTCCGGACGCAAAACCACTGCACACTTTTGCTGGAATTGCTTTAGAAAGCCGCCCAATCGCGTCCGCTGATGCTGCTGTTCAGCGTGGAATATAGACCACTTGCGCAATATTGCCTCCGTACGTCATGGTCACCCTTTTCGGTAGTTTCGCGAGCATTGTCAACGCAACCACGTAGAGTTCCTGCAACACTAAGACAAAAGAATGATGCCTGAATTACCAACCAGGCTATGAATGATGGAAAACAAGCCCAATTCATTTTGAAAGACCTTCGTTGATTGCTAATTTTTCGTTGCCTCTAATCAGCAAATAGCCCCTATTCTTGACGCAATGAATCGCAACTCCAATATGTACGGGGCCACAGTCAGGACCCGTTAATCTGGCCGAACCAGACCCGATCGAGGACGTTTAAATGAGCAATCTTACTGACGACCAGCGCATTGCGCTTGAAGCTGCCGTTTTTCGCCGGCTTGTGGAGCATTTGCGGACCCGCAGCGACGTGCAGAATATCGATCTGATGAATCTGGCGGGGTTCTGCCGCAACTGCCTGTCGAACTGGTATCGCGAAGCGGCTGAAGCGTCCGGCGAAGAGCTTTCCAAGGAAGAATCACGCGAAATCATCTATGGCGAACCCTATGCGGAATGGCAGGCCAAGCATCAGCGTGAAGCCAGCGATGCGCAGAAAGCGGCTTTTGAGTCGAACAAGCCTGCGCATTGATCGCTCCTGACTCTACCCTCTTGTTTTACACAATTCCGGACGCAAAACCGGCTCCCACTTTTGCTGGAATTGCTCAATTGTCTTGACTCATCATGCACTGGTCGGGCATCGGAACCCCTCGCGCGGCCGGTCTTGAGTCGCGAATTGAATTTTTACGGAGCGAGAGATGAGCATGGATGATTTGGCAGCACAGGGCGGCGTCGAAGGTGTAGCTGCGGCAGAGCTTCGGCAGTTCATCGAACGCATCGAGCGTCTGGAAGAGGAAAAGACCACGCTTCAGGACGATATCAAGGAAGTGATGGCCGAAGCCAAGGGCCGTGGTTACGACACCAAGATCATCCGCACGATCGTTCGGCTGCGCAAGAAGGACGCCAACGAGCGCAAGGAAGAAGAAGCGATCCTTGAATTGTATATGAATGCGCTCGGGATGGTATGATTACTCGAGTCTCTGCTGCAAGCAAACGCTCCAGCCTTCGAGGCCGCAATCGCGGGTGCCTTTCTTGGTACGGCTGGGTAGAACCCCATCGGCTATCTATGCAGTTTGATAGCGTGGTGCTGCTGTCAACGCAGTTGTAAGGTGGCTCGTCATCAACAGGGCCGCTTTCTGTTGGTCGCCAACGGATATTGCGTCAAGAATGGTGACATGCTCGTGGCACCAATCCCGAACGCGTCGACGGTTGGTGTACCCGCCAAACTCCAATAGTCGGCGCAACCGGTTCTGTTGCTGTATCGCCTGCAGAAAGAAGATATTGCCGCTGAATTCAGCGACCATTTCGTGAAATTGCGCATCTGTTTCAAAAAGCTGGCGGGGATCTACGGTCGTAATGTCAGGATGCGCTTCAAGGTAGAGATGCTGAAGACGCGATCGTTCGAGGGCGGCAGCATCGAAGCGAAACGTTTTAAGCAAAATCCCTGCCGGCTCGATCGTCTTACGGAAGTCATAGCTGTTACGCAGAGCCACCTGCGTATCAAGGGTAGGAAGAAAGGTCCAACCGCGGCCGCTATTCCTGGCGATCAATCCGTCGTTGACCAGATGCGCAATTGTACGCTGCAAGAGGATCCTGTCGACACCATAGCGGCGACTGATTTCAGTCTGTGTGATCGTTTCGTTGAGCTGGCCAGAAAGCCGGTCTTCTACTATGCGGGTATAAAGATCCTGATCGGCCGTAGACGGAATTTCGACTTCCAACCGGTGAAGCTCTTCGGGCGGGGCTTTGAGGAAAAATCCCTGATTCTTGATTGCCTCAACCGCGCCACGCTCGGCAAGTAAGGTGAGTGCGGACCTTATCGGCGTCCTCGAGACGCCGAGCAGGTCACCAAGCTGCTGTTCGCGCAGGTGATGGCCAGGTTCGAAGCGCGCTTCGCGCGCAACATCAAGAATTTGATTGGCGAGCCGATATCGGCTCTGACGCGCATTGTTCGCCATTCCAGGCTCCACTTAGTACGAGTAGTGCCGAGCTTATACAATTGTATTGATAGAATTCACAAGCGGATCGCGTGTCGACCGTCCCAGTTGGCATAGGAAAAATGCGTTATTTCCGCCTGACAACCCGATATGATCAAGCGGAAATGTATATTTTAGGGCAAAAAGGTGCATTCTTGCCCAAATATTAGGCAAACCCATTGATTGCGCAATTTTACGCACTTCCGACTTGACAGCTCCTGAATGAATTGTATTGTTAGTAACATAAAGTGCAATATTAGTCACGCAGAAAAATGAGGGAAGCCAATGAACAAGACAATGATTGCTGCATTTGCCTTGACGTTATGCGCCGCCACGCCCGTGGCTGCTGCGGACCTGCCTGCAACCGGTTTGGTCGAGAATGGATCATTGACGTATGGCGTTGCTGCTACCTTTGCGCCGTTCGAATTTCAGAAGGGCGGACAGCTTACGGGTTTTGACATCGATATGATTCAGGCGCTGGCCAAGAAACTCAATGGCCAGGCCAAGGCGATGAACATGGAGTTCAAAGGTCTGATACCCGCGCTCAGCGGCGGCCGGATCGATCTCATCAACTCGGCGATGTATATGAATGCCAAGCGCGCTGAGCAGGTCGACTTCATTCCGTATCTCAAAATCGGCAATCAGGTCATTGTTCAGGCGGGTAATCCGGCAAAAATAACAGGGCGTGATGACTCTCTCTGTGGCAAGACGATTTCGGTGACGCTCGGCGGGATTCAGGAGAACCAGGCTCGCGCCGACGATGAGCGCTGCAAGACAAAGGGCCTCGACGGCGTCAAGGTCCTGACATTCCCGACCGCACAGGATTCCGCGCTTACGCTGCGGCAGGGTCGGGCGGATGCCACCTTCGACTCCACACCCGGTGCCGTTGTCCTGCAAAGCGAGGTGCCGGGCGTCTATGAAACGGTCGGAGCCGAGTTCGAATCGGACACCAGCATCGGCATGGCAACACGCAAAGGCGATACAGCGGTACAGGGCGCAATAAAGGCGGCGCTTGAGGAGATCGTGGCTGACGGAACCTACAAGCAGCTGATCGAAAAATGGAAACTTCCGGCCTCCGTATCGATCTTCAACTGACATGCATTAGAGAAGGAGAGCGGGATGTCACTCGAACTCGTCTTCGACTATCTGGTTTCGCCCGCTTTCTTTCACGGTGCGATGCTTACGCTCCTGATTACAGCGACATCGCTTTTATTTGGAATTATCGTCGGCCTCGTCGTGGCGCTCCTGCAGGAATCGCGCTTCCGCTTTCTGCAGGGGTCGACGCTCGTCTATCTCTGGCTCTTCCGCGGCACGCCCGTCCTGTTCCAGATCATATTCATTTACAATGTCCTGCCCACCTTCGGGATCCGGCTTTCGGCTTTCGTCAGTGCCGTCATCGCGCTCTCGCTGAATGAAGGCGCCTACATGGCCGAAATCATTCGGTCCGGGCTACAGGCAGTGAAGAAAGGCCAGCGGACAGCCGGTCTTGCGCTCGGTATGACGCGGGCTGCCGTCATGCGCTATATCGTGATCCCGCAGGCTGCACGTATCATCCTTCCACCAATTGGCAATCAGATGATCGGCATGCTCAAGACGAGCGCTCTCGTTTCTGTCGTCGCGGTTGAGGAACTGCTGCTCGTTGCCAACCAGACGGCGAGCTCGAATTTCCGCTATTTCGAAGCATTGACTGCGGCGGGTATCTACTATCTGGCGCTGACAACTCTGTTCATGGTGTTTCAATACTTCCTCGAACGATCGCTTGACCCCAAGCGAGCCCGTCGAAGCCAAAAGTCAGTCCCCCTTCTTGATCGGCTGACGCTCATCACCCAGCAAACCGAATCCCGGTGAAGGAGAAAGCCATGCCAACGTCTGTTCAGCCGCCACTCCTCGAATTGATGGGCGTCCATAAGAGCTTCGGGCACTACGAGGTGCTCAAGGCATGCAGCCTCGGCGTAAAGAGCCGGGAAACCGTCGTCATAATCGGGCCTTCGGGATCCGGGAAGTCCACGCTCTTGCGCTGCGTCAATCTTCTTGAGCCACCTGATAGCGGTAATATCTTCTTCGATGGCGCAGATATTACCTCTGATTTGCGCAACGCTACTGAAATTCGCCGCCATATCGGGATGGTTTTCCAAAATTTCGAACTGTTCCAGCATTTGTCGGCAGTCGAGAATATCATGCTTGCGCCGATGAAGGTGTCGGGTATCAGCAGATCGGACGCCCACGACATCGCGACCGATCTGCTGCGCAAGGTCCACATTCCCGAAAAAGCCGATTTCTTTCCTGACGAGCTGTCGGGCGGCCAGCAGCAACGCATTGCAATTGCCCGCGCACTCGCCATGAAGCCCAAGCTCATGCTCTACGACGAGCCAACCTCCGCCCTCGACCCGGAAATGATCCGCGAAGTTCTGGACGTAATGGCGGAACTCAGCAGCGAGGGCATGACGAGTATTGTCGTCACACATGAAATGGGTTTTGCCAAACGCGCTGCCGATCAAATCGTCTTCATGGAGAACGGCGAAGTCATCGAGAACGCGTCCAGCGAAGAGTTCTTCGGCGGCACCGTGAACGAGCGCGCGCGGCGGTTTCTCGATCAGATACTGCACTAACCGGAAGAATATACATGTCTCAGATGCCCGACACCGCGCGCATGAAGCGCGAACTCGCCGAAATCATCAGTATTCGCACGGAAAACCCGCCTGGCCGGGAAGCCGATGCCGCGGTCTACGTCCAGAACCTCCTCGTGGCGGCTGGCTTTGAAGTTTCGCTCACGGAATACAAACCCGGCCGTTTCAACGTCGAGGCGCGGCTTGAAAACGGCCTCGGCCCGGTCTTCGCCTTTAATACCCACATGGATACCGTGCCGGCAGGAGAGGGGTGGAGTTCCGACCCTTTCCAGCTTCGCGAGGCCGATGGCAACCTCTTCGGCCGCGGCGCATGCGATTGCAAGGGACCCCTGATCGCGATGGTGGAAGCCCTGCGGATGCTGGCTTCCGAGCGTCAGTCCTGGTCCGGCACGCTGCTCGGCGTCTTCGTCGGTGACGAGGAGATCGCGAGTGAGGGGGCAAAATTCTATGCAGCGGGCAAGCCGAAGATTGACTTCGCTGTTGTCGGCGAGCCGACGTCAAACACGACATTCTCCGCCCACAAGGGAAGTTTGCGCCCGGTTGTCCGCGTGTACGGCGTGTCCGCTCATTCTGGCACGCCTCATCTTGGAGAGAACGCTATTTATCGGGCGGCTCAGCTCCTCGGAATGATCGAGACCCACCACGATAAAGTAGTGCGTCTCCGCGCTCATCCGCTGGTCGGGGAAGCCAGTCTCACAGTAACCCGCATTTGGGGCGGCCATGCAGACAATGTGCTGCCGGGCGCTTGCGATCTGCTGCTTGACCGCCGGATGGTCCCGGGCGAGGACGAAGAGGCTGTAAAAAAGGAGATCGCCGATCTGCTGCTGGCGGCCAATCGGCGATTTGGCTTGCGCGCCGAGATCGTCGATTACAGGGCGACCACTGGCAGCGCGACCGAAACGGCAGGCGATGCCACAATAGTGCAGGCAAGCCTCGCGGCGTGCAGGGCCCATGGGATCTCGACGCCAGGCCCGTTCGGGTTTCAGGGAGGCTGCGATCTCGTCCACTTCCGGGAACTCGGTGCACAGGGAACGGTGATAGGGCCAGGCACTCTATCTGTCGCTCACAAGCCGGATGAATTCGTGCCGGTTGATGAATTCGTCACGGCGGCCCTCATCTATCGTGACGTCGCGAAGTCAATGCTCTCGGCCTAGATGATGCGCGCCTCACTTTATCGCACCTCGCTTCGCTACGGCGGCGGTCTTATGCTTCACACGGCCTCGTCGGGTCCTGTTGACGGCCTGGATACCCTACACCTGCGATTGCAGGACAAGGTAATCACGGCGGTGGGCGAGGTTCGCATCAACATCGCCTACCTGAACGGAATGGCGGCCGAAACTGTCGAGAGTGAGGCAGTAGGGCTGTTGGAGTGTGTTGACTGGACGAAGGATGCCGAACGCCTTCTGACAGACCTCTCGATAACCGACGGCGTGAGTGCACCGGTGCGTATGCTTGTTGATATCGCGCTCCACGATTTTTTGGCAAGGCGGGACGGTATTCCGCTTGCCGCATGGCTCGGCGCTGATTGCAGCGGAGTGGTCTCATATCCCACCAACCAGACGCTTTTCATTTCATCAGCCGGGCGCTTCCTGTCGCAGGCAGAGAGTTACGTGTCGCGCGGGTTCTGCGATCTGAAGGTGCGCGTCGGCTCTGCCGGATTTGATGATGACGTTGCGCGCCTGGTTGCACTGCGCGAGCGGTTCGGCGCGGACATCAAGCTCGCCATCGATGCGAATGGAGCGTGGAGCGCTGACGAGGCTGCGGAAAATCTGTCAGCGCTGGCGGGATTCGAATTGGCCTATGTCGAGCAGCCGGTGGCCGCCGGGGACTGGGATGTGCTGAACAGGCTCGCCGAGACGAGCCCCATCCCTCTGATGCTGGACGAGAGCGTTGCAGGCCAGGCTGATGTTGACACCTTAATCAGGTCGAACGGCAGACTTTGGGCCCATCTCAAGCTTGTAAAGCTGGGCGGGATAGCCCCGACGCGGGCGGCTGCGGATCGGCTGCGTGCGGCCGGCATTCCGTTCATGATCGGTCAGATGAACGAAGGGGGCATAGCGACGGCTGCTGCCCTGCATCTTGCCTGTGCCGTTGGTCCGCATTTTGCCGAACTCTATGGCGCAGACGGCCTGGAGAACGATCCGGCGAGTGGTCTCATCTACGCGCAAGGCCGGGTGGGCAGTAGTGCCGCGCCGGGCTTGGGATTGACATTCGACCCATCAAAGACGCGTCTCATCAGGGAGTTTTCAGCATGAACATATCCAGCGGTGTTGTGCAGGGACAGGAATCTGCCTTTCCCAAGGAGGAATATGAGCGCCGGCAGGCGCGGGCGCGCGAAAACCTTGCCGCTGCAGATATCGACGCGCTCGTTGTCACGGGTCCGGAGAACATCTTCTATCTGACAGGTCAACAGACCCCCGGATACTACACGTTTCAGGCGCTGGTGCTTCCTGCCGCCGGAGATCCGGTCTTCGTCATCCGCCAACTCGAATATTTCAATTTCATCGCCAACACTTTCATTCCGGATGCGGAGGTTTATCAGGATGGCGACGAGCCCGTCTCGTTCCTGGTGGCGGTCATCGAAAAACGCGGGCTTGCCTCAAAGCGGGTCGCGATCGATAAGCGTGGCTGGTTCCTTCCGATAGCCGTCTACGAAACGCTGCAGACCCGATTGGGAGCGATTCATGACGGTGCCGGGTTGATCGAGAGCCTTCGCGCCGTCAAGTCTTCCCTCGAGGTAGAAAAGCTCGAGCGTGCCGCCAGCTATGTCGATAAGGGAATGCGGGCGGGGCTTGCCGCAGTCCGGATAGGAGCCAGCGAAAACGATCTCGTCGCGGCAATGATGGGGGCGGCAATCAGTGCCGGTTCTGAATATCTCGGTATGGAGCCGCTCGTTTCCGTCGGCCCGCGCACGGGAGTCCCCCATGGTACATGGCGCCGGCGCGAGATCGAAGCGGGCGATCCCGCCTTCCTCGAGATGGCGGCTTGCCATGACCGCTATCACGCTGCCCTCATGCGCTCCGCCTGGATCGGCTCTCCTCCAAAGGAAGCCGCCGACATGATGAAGACTTGCCAGGAGGCGCTGCAGGTTGCACTCGATGCTATTCGCCCGGGCGTACCGTGCGAGGTTCCGCATATCGCCTGCCAGAATGTGATCGACGCGGCCGGCTATACCGACAATTTCCGCAAGCGCCTTGGCTACAGTGTCGGAATCTCGTTTGCACCTGACTGGGGCGAGGGTGCCATCCTCAGCCTCAACGCTGGCGTGAAGACCGAGTTGCAGCCGGGAATGACATTTCACCTCCCTCCGGCGCTTCGCATCTATGGGCGCTTCACAGTCGGTGTCAGCGAAACCATCGTCGTCACTGAAACCGGATATCGCGCGCTCGGCAGCATCGGCCGCGAACTGCTTGAAGTTGCAGATCACTGAACACTAAAGGGAAAGAAAAATGAAAGACATCAGCGAAACGCGAGCCCGGCTCAAGGGCATTTTCAACATCACCGTTACGCCCTTCAGCAAGGACGGGGCGATCGACCGCGCGGGGCTTTCCCGCAGCATCGAGCGAGTCATCGGGCTGGGGTTCGACGGCGTTCTCATTGGTGGGACATATGGTGAGTTTCCGGCGATGTCGACGGAGGAACGGGCCGATGTTTTCCGCCACGTCATGGATGTCATTGGCGACCGCGTCCCTGTGATGCTGTGCAGCGCCCACTCCGATGTCCGGGTTGTGCGCGATCTGACGAAACTCGCCGGTGATCTCGGCGGCCTGCCTATGGTGACCCCGCCTTACGTTTCGGAAGTCACGGACGGACAGATCGTCTCATTCTTCCGCGATATGGCACCCCTGTCGAAGACGGGTATTCTCGTCTACAACGCACCAGGCATCGGCATCACCCTGTCGCCAACCCTGCTCGAACAACTCGCCGACATCGACAATGTCGCCGGTATCAAACAGGGGGATCTGAACCCGACCGCGATAGATCAGATTGCCAATCGGCTTGGCGGTCGCCTTCGGCTTTTCTGCGCCTCGGATCTCGCTTTTCTCGGACCGGTCATGGCCGGGTTTGATGGCATCAGCTCCACGAACAGCTGCGCATTGCCGGAACTTATTCTCGCGACGTACCGCGCACTGGAGAAAGGCGACGCTGCCGCGGCTCGCGACCTTCATCAGCTCTGGTATCCGTTCCGTGCGCTCGCACGCAAGCACGGCCAGCCGCAGACAACGAAGGCTGCAATGAACCTTCGCGGGTTCGATGGTGGCTCCGTCAGGCAGCCGCTACGGGACCTCGACGAAGCTGTCCATAATGAGATTTCCGCTGTTCTCGATAGCCTTGCCGGTGATACCCGGACAAAGGTGACGCTCGCCGCCTAAGTTCGTTTTCTTCCAACGCATACGAAAAACGCCCGGCATTCCCATGCGGGGCGCTTTTTATTGCTGCGTGCTGGTTCACGCGACCTTGCGGTCGCGAAGTTTACCGCAGGCCTCCACAATGCGATCGCAGGCAGTGCGCAATGTTTCGGTGTCGATCGCGTAGGCAATGCGAATGTGTCCGGGCGCGCCGAAGGCTGAGCCGTGGACGACACCCACATGAGCTTCCTCGATCAGATAGGCCGCAAAATCCAGGTCACTCGAAATCATCCGGCCATCCGGGCGGTATTTCCCGATGAGGCCCGAACAATCGGCAAAGACATAAAAAGCGCCCTCGGGAACGTCTGCATCAAGGCAAGTCAGGCCTTGAAGCGAATCAAGGACGATGTTGCGGCGTTCCAGCAGCACCTTCATCCATTCGGTCATGAAGCTGGTGCCACCGTCGAGTGCCGCGATGGCCGCCTGCTGGCTGATCGAACTTGGGTTGGACGTACTTTGGGATTGAAGTATCTGCATGGCATCGATCAGCCATTCCGGGCCTCCGGCATAGCCGACACGCCACCCCGTCATCGAGTAACCTTTCGACAATCCGTTGACCGTTAGAACGCGTGGCCTCAGCTGTGGCTCCACGGCTGCCGGAGTCGCGAAATCGCAGTCGTACCGGACGTGTTCGTAAATGTCGTCGGCGAGAATGAGGACGGTATCATGAGGTAGCAGCACATCCGTCAGAGCTTTCATTTCTGCCGGACTGTAGACCGCTCCGGTCGGGTTGTTGGGAGAGTTGAGAACAACCCAGCGGGTTCGCTCCGTGAGAGCGTTCTGCAGCGCCTGTGCTGTCAGTTTCCACCCGTCTTCCCTTGGGCAAGAAACGACTACAGGTTCGCCGCCGGCGAGCCGGATCATGTCGGGATACGAGACCCAATAGGGCGCTGGCACGATGACCTCATCGCCATCAGAGAGCGTGGCGAGAAAAGCGTTGAAGATGAGCTGCTTGGCTCCGGCTCCGGCAATGACTTCCGACGGCCCGTAGGACAGGCCGTTTTCAGTTGCGAACTTTCTACTTATTGCTGCCCGAAGTTCCCTCGTACCGGCTACCGCGGTATATTTCGTTTCACCGTTGCGGATTGCCGCGATGCCTGCCTCGCAGACAGCAGCCGGTGTCGCAAAATCGAGTTCGCCTTCGCCGAGATTGATGACGCTGTGTCCAGCGGCGGCAAGCGCACGTACCTTATTGGAGATCTCCGCGGTTGGAGACGAGCCGACGAGACTCATTCGGGGGGCAAGCAGTGGGTGCATTGACAAATTCCTGTGTTGCGTCGTTCTTTACATTGTATCAATTGATATATATTGTGCAATTATAAATCACCAAATATTGGCGGAATTTGTGGTGCAGTAGGTCATGAAGATCTCGTAATTGCTCACATTGATGAAGCAAAGACGATTCTGGTTTGGAGCGATGAATGGGTCTTCTCCTGGTCGAGCACAATATTGCGGAGCCCGCTCTCTACGGGGCCGCCGCCGCAGCTGTGGCATCGGCGAGGCAGTGCCGAATGATGCATCTGCCCGCACGTTTCGATACCGGTCAGCATGCCGACGCGGTCCAGCACGTTGTCGCAACAGGCGGGCTGGCGGCCAGCGGTCTTTGCTGGTTCGAACGCCTGAACGGGCAACCCGTTTCCTCTGCGGCCACCGTCGACGACATCGTGGCGGCCGCCAAGCAGGCAGAGGTGGTTGTTCCAGTTCATCCGCGATTTGTCCACACTCCAGAGCTTGTCCGTCTGCTCACACGATCGGCTGCCGATTCCGGAATCGGAGTCGAGGCTATCCATATCGAAAGGGACGGGAATGCTCTGCGCGAGCGCGGGACGGGGTTGCCAGTCGCCTGGCGGGATGCGTTCGGGCGCATTACCGCCTTCGATCGCTCCTCCGTCGGCGGCCAGACATCGCTGCAGATAGGACTGATTGGCTCTGAGAGCGATCACCGCAATGTCTATCCCGCTGCCCTGGCCAGTCTTGCAGATGCGGCCGACGCACTCTCGGTGGATCTGGATATCCGGTTCGTCGATCCGATGTCGCTTGCCGTGCCTGACGATTGTGAGGAACTGCAAACCCTTTCCGGCATCCTTTTGCCCGGCGGGGCGGCGATGAAGAACGTTCCCGGTCAGATCGAGGCTGCCACTGCAAGTCTCGCCTCCGGCCTACCTACAGTCGGTCTTTGTCTTGGAATGCAGACCATGGCGACCGCGATTGCATGGCGCGCCTTTGGCAGGGGAACCGCCAACCTCGCTGAGGCTGACCCCGATGCGGCGATCAAGACGTTTGTTCCCCTGGAGGGGCAAAGTGGCCCAGACGGCGAATCCCTGCCGGACCACAGAACTGGGGAGTGGATGACACGGGTTGTTGACGGAACGCAGCTGTCGCTCATTCTGCCGATGACAACTCCGGTTCGTTACAACCACCGCTTCCGGCTCGATCCGCAGTTGCTTCCGGCCCTCCGGCTGGCGGGGATGCAGGTGTCAGCCGAGGGCTTCGGCGGGGCGATCGTCGATGCGATCGAGGATCGCGACCACCCGTTTTTTATCGGTATGCAGGGTCATCCAGAGCTGAGTTCAAGCGATCGCAAGCCCCACCCGCTGTTGACGGCATTTCTTGTGGCAGCGCGAGAACACAAACCACGAACGGAATGAAGACAAGGAAATCTTGACATGGATCTCAATATCAAGGGCCGCACGGCGCTTGTGCTCGGCTCCAGCCAGGGGCTGGGCCTCGCTGTCGCACGCAATCTCGCGGGTGAGGGGGCGTCGGTCATTCTCGTTGGGCGATCTGGCGAGCGCCTTGAGGCAGCTGCCGCAATCGTCCGGGCTCAAACCAGCGAAGAGGTGAGAACCGAGGTTGTCGATCTTTCGAATTCTGATGCTCTCGACACGTGGTTGACGCGGATCACTGATTACAGGGTCGACATCCTTGTCAACAACGGAGGCGGACCACCGCCCGGACCGGTTGCTGGCGTGACAGCCGATGTCTGGCGCAAGCAATTCGATACCATGGTCAATGCCCCGTTTCGCGTCACGACGGCCATCCTGCCGGGCATGCGCGATAGAACGTGGGGGCGTATCATCAACATTGTCTCATCCGGGGTCGTTCAGCCGATCGCGAATCTTGGCATCTCGAACACACTCCGTCTCTCGATTATTGGCTGGGCAAAAACACTAGCTGCCGAGGTTGCGTCGGACGGGGTCACCGTCAATTCCGTCATCCCCGGCCGAATCCATACCTCTCGGGTTGACCAGCTTGACAAGGCGGCGGCGGACAGAACCGGAACGACGCAGGATGCGATCGCCGAGTCGTCCCGCGCAGCGATACCAATCGGGCGGTACGGAAGACCCGAGGAGTTCGCAGATGCCGTTGCGTTTCTTGCCAGCGAGCGAGCCAGTTACATCACCGGCACGACCTTGCGTGTCGACGGCGGCATGATT
The DNA here is from genome assembly GCF_028331445.1 of Candidatus Phyllobacterium onerii. Lineage (GTDB taxonomy): Bacteria > Pseudomonadota > Alphaproteobacteria > Rhizobiales > Rhizobiaceae > Phyllobacterium > Phyllobacterium onerii. The sequence goes on from NZ_JAQMHX010000006.1 coordinate 117,830, forward strand.
CGGAGCGTGTGATCCCCGCAGAATCGATCCATGCCGACGTTGCACACGCATGAAGCGGGTATGAATTTGGGCTTCATGCACTTGACAGGACAGTCGGTCGCATATTGCCTTCCCGAGGCATCACGCGGGCTTGTGATTTAGATTTTCACGCTCGTACCACTTCGATGATGGATCTGAGAACTTCATCTCTCGAAGCAGCTTCGATCCAGCGAAGCACGACAACAAGCTCGTGTTCCGGATCTGCCAACAGGAGATTTCCACCGATGCCAGCTGCCCAGAAGGTCCGCGTTGAAAATCCTGAAAACGCTTCGTTCGTATTAAGCCACCACAGAAAGCCGTACTCAGGTTTTAGTGACGACGGCCGCAAGCTGATATCGACCCAACGATCGGGCAGGATCTGCTCGCCGTTCCAAATGCCGCGCCGAAGGTAGAGCTGCCCGATCAAGGCAAGGTCAATCGCGCTCACCTGAATCCCGCCACCCCAATGCGAGCCACCAGGAACAAACTGTATTTTGTGACCGTGCCAATCGATATCGGTTTCGCGGAAGCCGTTCCACGTCCATGTTTGCGAGGCCCAGCCCTATGCTCCTTTCCCGAAGTCTCAAGCGCCGTGAACACCGCGATCGCCATCATTCAGATGGGCATTCCGGTTGCCCGCATGGAATTGATGGACCGCGGTTTGATTGAAGCTGTCAACGCGTATTCGGCACTCGATCTCCCGATTAGGGACACGCTTGCGTTCGAGTTTCATGGTTCACCAGCATCTGTCGAAGAGCAGGTGGCACTCGTGCGGGAAATTGCGACCGAGAACGGCGCGGACAATTTCGAGGCGGCGACGTCGCTCGAAGAACGTAACCGCTTGTGGAAAGCGCGGCATAACGCCTTCTATGCTGTCGTGGCGCAGCGCCCTGGAGCAAAAGGTTGGTCATCCGATGTCTGCGTACCGGTTTCGGAACTGGGAAACTGCATTCTTCACGCCCGCGAGCTTTTGGCTGGTTGCAACATTCCGGCGGCCATACTCGGCCACGTTGGGGACGGTAACTATCATGTCGTTTTTGCTGTCGATCCCGACAACGAACAAGAGATCGAGGAAGTTGCCCACATCAACAAGCTCATGGTCAAGAAAGCAATTTCCGTCGATGGAACCTGCACAGGCGAACACGGTGTCGGCACAGGTAAGATAGCTTATCTTCGCGAAGAGCACGGGGCCGCGCTTGATGTAATGGCACTTCTAAAAGATGCGCTTGATCCACACGGAGTTATGAACCCAGGAAAGATTTTTCTGCGATAGCAATCGGCTTGCGTCATGTTGACTGCGACGACTTCTATTGGTTCCCGACCAATCCACCGTTCACGACGAAGCGCCGCCTGCCGAGTTGCTTGCGGTGTGACCTTAATCTTGATGTCGCACTACAAGCCCGACCCATGCGGTCGGGTCCCTCGGAGCTTGACGTCGTCCCGTCTTCGCGGGGCGAGCATTGGCTTCAAAGCGGTGGAGAAGGTCAAGTGCGGTCGAAGACCTCGGGCTGCATTTTCCGGTCTTCATCAGATGTTGCAGTGTGTACGATATAGACAGGGCGTCGTCCAACGCATCATGTCCCTTCAACGGTGGATGTTCGACGCGATAGTAGTCCGCCAACTTGTTGCTGCGTGTCTTCGCTAGATCCTCGATAGGCATTCCCGCCGCGAGTAGAAGCTTGACTGCGTTATCGAACCGATGAGCCGGGATGGAAGGCTGAATCCCTGCGATATAGCAGCTGATGGCAACCATATTCAGCTCATCCTTACCCCACGACCAGAACCGGGCACCATCCGAGAAGCTGTCAAGGCCAGAAAGGACCTCCTGCAAGGTCAGGCCGTTGGTGGCGATGTTCTCTTCGGTGATGCCGGTGAGATTGGTGAAATAGGGATCGAGCGGATATTGTTCGCCAAACCGATCAATCGGTCGAACATAAGCCTTGTAGCTATCCAGGAGAGGAAACGCGCCCTCGAGGCCCAGTCTAACGGCTCCGATTTGGGCAATGACCGGATCGGGATCAACAGCAGCACACCAAAATCGACGTTGCGACCCCTCGATGCAAAGGAACTCGCAGTCAAATATAATAGCCGTTTTCATAGTCGACCTCCCGCAACAGCATTGCCCCATCGGTGCGACATTAACGATAAGAAAGTCGTTGGCAGCCTGACTCAGATGCACGGTGATTGCCAGTCACCGCAAGCCGTCAGTTAAAACATAAAGATATTTCAATTGATCCGTTGGGCTCCATCGGTTTCGAAGAGGTGAACGTTGGCAATATCACCCTTTACCGAGAGCCGCTCGCCGACCCGGATTTCAGCTGATCTTGGGAATTCGATGGTGACAAGTTTTTCGGCGCCGGCATCGAGATAACCGAAGGTCTGACTGCCAAGCCGTTCGACCACCGCCAATTCGCCGCTGAACCAACCCTGGGCGGCGTCGCAGACGGTCAGGTCTTCTGGACGGATGCCGAAGGTAACCGTCTTGGCTGCCACGGCTGGTCCATCCCCAGCATCTATAACGGCTTTGCCTGCCGGCAATTGCAGGACGAAATTGTTCCGGGTGGATTCAACGACATTCACCTGCAAGGTATTCATGGTCGGACTGCCGATGAAACGTGCCACGAAGAGACTTGCCGGCTTGCGGTAGAGGTCAAGCGGATGCCCGATCTGTTCGACGTTACCCGCGTTCATAACGACAATTCGATCGGCGAGCGTCATAGCCTCAACTTGATCGTGCGTGACGTAGACGGTGGTCGCCTGCATGCGGCGGTGCAGCTTGGCGATTTCAAGCCGCATCTCGACGCGAAGTGCGGCATCGAGATTTGACAGCGGTTCGTCGAACAGGAATGCCTTCGGCCGGCGAACGATGGCGCGGCCCATCGCAACCCGCTGGCGCTGGCCGCCCGAAAGTTGTGCCGGCCGACGCTCAAGATAATCCTGAAGTTTGAGGATATCGGCGGCGCCTGTCACGCGCGTGTCAATTTCATTGGTGGTCTCGCCGCGCATTTTCAGGCCAAACGCCATATTTTCTTCAACGCTCATATGGGGGTAGAGCGCGTAATCCTGGAAGACCATGGCAATATCGCGGTCGGAGGGCGGCAGGGCATTGACGACCTTGTCGCCAATCCTCAGTTCACCCGCGCTGATTTCCTCCAGCCCGGCGATCATTCGGAGCAGGGTGGATTTCCCGCAACCGGACGGACCAACAAGAACGAGAAACTCGCCGCTCGCGACATCGATATTCACCCCATGGATGACGGGAACGGTCCCGTAGAGCTTTCGGATCTGCTTCAGACTGATCGCTGTCATTCGATTGTTCCTCCGCCCGATACGTTATTGACTTTCATTATCGATATCAATATCAATAATGATAATTAGCGTCATCTGCAATCAAGAGGAGAGCTTGCAGTGCCCGACGACTCCATCACCCGCAGATCAAATCGCCCATCCTATAGCCCGCTTCCAGCAAAGGCGGCCGTGGCGTTCGATCAATTGAAGCGGGATATCATGCTTGGAGAGTTGCGCGCCGGCGAGCCATTGACGGAGCTTGATCTGGCGGCGCGGTTCCAATGCAGTCAGGGTACCATTCGCGAGGCCCTGCTGCAGCTGCAGGAAGAAGGGTTGGTGCGACGCCAGGGGCACCGGGGCACCCAGGTATCTGCCTGCACGGTCGATGAAGCCGTTGAAATGTTCCGCGTGCGCCAGCAGATCGAATGCAATGGCATCGTTCGTGCGCTGCGCCACAAGAGCCGGACACTCGTTTCCGATCTTCAAGAACTTGCGGACGATATGGCAGAGTCTGCAAACAACGACGACGAGCTCCAGCTCGCGGCGCTCGACCGGGATTTCCATCGGCGGATTTTTCGCGATGCCGACCTGCCGGCGCTCGATCCGATCCTGCACCGGTGTCTCGTTCACAACCATCGATTCAAGATTTCAAGAAGTATCGGTTCCCGCGATCTCATGGCGACAGCACTACGGCACCGCGTCATAATTGAAGCTATAGAGCAGGGCGATGTGGTCGCTGCAACGCAAGCCTTGCATCATCATATCGCGACGATCGTCGACTTCGGGCCGACTGTGTTTCCGGACGCTGATCAATGAACGGCGCCGAGTTTTCCAATGAACTTTCAGCGGAGATGCGCGCGTTGTTGCTGCGCGTCGAAGAGGAGTTGGGGCCGCTACCTGATCCCACATTGCTGCCGGCGGACGAAGGCAGAGCGCAATCCGAACGTTCAAACCAGCGCAATAATGTAAACCTTCCGGCGCTTGCTCAGACGCGAGACATCGTTGTTGCCGCCAACACAGAACTTGGTTCCCAGGATTGCCGCATGCGGGTGCTTGTGCCGCATGATGCGGGCATTGGCGCGGTGCTTTTCGTTCACGGCGGAGGGTTCGCGTTCTGCAGTCCTGAAACGCATGAGCGTTGTGCCCGGGTTCTCGCCAACGAGATCAGATTGCCCGTGCTCGTTCCCGATTATCGACTAGCCCCGGAAAATCCATTTCCAGCGGGCCTCCACGACGTTGTCGCCTGCCTGCGTGCAGCATTCGCGGCGACTGCAGAAGCAGGCGTATCCACGGGACCGCTCATCATCGCAGGAGATTCGGCTGGGGCCAATCTCGCGCTTGCAGCCGTCATGCACGAAGAGAGAGCTGGACGTTCACTGCCGTCAGGCATGCTTCTGTTCTACGGTGCGTTTGGTGCCGACTTCACCACGGAGTCGTATGGCCAGTTTGCCGAGGGCCCCGGTCTGACGCGCGGCAAGATGCAACGATACTGGAACTGGTATTGCGCGGATGAGGATGCGCGTCGCAATCCGCTGGTGGCGCCGCTTCTCGCCGATGACGATGTGTTGCGCGCATTGCCGCCGCTCTATGTGCTGGCCGCTGGCGTCGATCCCCTCTTGTCCGACACGCTTTTATTCGCTGACAGGCTGAAGGCTGTTGGCCGCAACGATCCCCTCACTGTTGTGCCGGGGGTAACGCATGGATTTCTGCAAAACACGAATGAACTGGCTGCTGCGCGGGAGGCGCTTGTGGCGGCCGGGGAGGCTGCTCGAGGAATGATCCGCGGCAGTTGACGACCCATAACAAAGGTGGAGGAAACAATGAGCATTCTCAAGAAACTGGGTATCAGTTGCGCATTCATGGCCGGCCTGGCGATGAGTGCCGCCAATGCGGCTGAAACGGTGCGGTTCTGGTATCATTTCGACAATCCGGAAAATCCGATGTCGGATCTCGTGGCGAAGTTCGAGGCGAAAAACCCCGATATCAAAATTGAAGCGGAAAACGTTCCGTGGAACAGTTACTACGACAATCTGTATACCTCCCTGGTTGGCGGCAATGCGCCGGACGCCGGGATGGTCAAGCTCTTTGCACAGCCGCGGCTGGCGGAAATGGGTGCGCTGGAGCCGATTGGCGACCGCATCAACGCCTGGCCGGGCAAAGCCGATCTTCTCGATAATCTGCTGGAATTGAACAAGGGGCCGGATGGCCAGCAGTACTACCTGCCGATCCAGTACGTCGTTCTGTATCTTTATTACCGCGCCGATCTCTTCAAGGAGGCGGGCCTCAATCCACCGGTGACATGCGAAGACTTCCGCACGGCGGCACAGAAATTGACCAAAGCGCCCGACACCTATGGTTTTGGCCTGCGCGGTGGCAAGGGCGGCTGGGACCAGTGGGGGACATTCGTCTTTTCGCAAGGCGCGGAACTCAAGCCGGGCGGCCTGACCAACCCTGAAGCCGTCGCGGCCAATCAGTGGGTTATCGATCTGTTCCAAAAAGACAAGGTTATCCCGCCATCGGCTCCAAACGACGGCTTCCAGGAAATTATTGCAGCGTTCAAGGCTGGCAAGACGGCCATGACCATTCATCATATTGGCTCATCCAATGATTTGGTCAAAGCGTTGGGAGATAAGGTTTCCGCCGTTCCTGCCCCCAAATGCGGCGGCAAGCAATGGACCTCCTATGGCGATGAATCCCTGGCGATTTTCTCGTCGTCACAGGTGAAGGATGCTGCCTGGAAGTGGATATCCTTTCTCGCCGAGGGTGAAAACAACGTTGCCTTCAACAAGGCGACGGGCCAGATGACTGTAACCAAGAGCGGCTCCGAGCATTGGACCCTGCATGAACGCCGCTTCGTTGACGCTACGGTCCAGTCTCTGCCGTTCGCTCACGTGCTGCCGCAAAGCACCGCGACAGCGGAGTTCGTCAATACTGCGTGGCAGACGTCGATGCAGCAAGCGCTCACCGGCCAGATCACCTCGCAACAGATGATGCAACAGCTTGAAAGCCTCTTCGCGCAGTAGCGCGAAGGGGTTTCCTATTACTGGTAGACGTCCGCCGAAAGTAGATTGTCCATGTCAACGCTTGCGCCATCAGCACCTCACGATCTCACGCAGGTCCGTCCGCTTCGCAGCCGGTTGATGCCGTATGCCCTGCTGGCGCCGGCAGTGCTCGTGACATTGTTCATCGTTTTCTTCCCGATGGTTCAGGCGGTCGTCACCAGCTTCTACGACCTGGTCCTGTGGAAGCCCAATGCCAGCCGGTTCGTGGGCTTCGGCAACTACATCAAGCTCTTGCATGACCCGGTATTCTGGACTTCGCTCGGCCATACGGCCATATGGATCGGCTTGACGGTGCCCTTGCAGATGGGTCTTGGCCTGGTCGCGGCGCTCCTGCTCAATCGCGAGTTCCCATGGCGCGGCCTTGCACGTGCCCTCGTCATTATTCCGTGGGCCTTGCCGAGCGTCGTCATTGCGCTGATGTGGCGCTGGATTTATGATCCAACCACCGGGGTGCTCAATGACATCCTGCTTTACCTGTCGATAATCCATTCAACCGTGCCCTGGCTCGCCGATCCGCATCTCGCGCTCTATGCGGTGATTGCAACCTTGACCTGGCAGGGCTTTCCGTTTTTCGCGGTGATGATCCTTGCCGGTTTGCAAGGGATACCCCAAAGCCAGTATGAAGCCGCCTCTATCGACGGGGCCAGCACGTGGCGCCAGTTCGTCCATATTACACTTCCGGGCATCGCACCCGTGCTGGCAACGGCGGGCCTGCTGCGTATTATCTGGGTAGCAAATTCCATGGACGTCATCTTCGTTATGACAGGTGGCGGCCCGGGTTATGCCACACACACACTGCCGCTCTATGCATTTATCAAGGCCCGGCAAAATCTCGATTTCGGCTATGGCACCGCCATTGCCGTTACGTTCACGATCCTTCTGGGAGCCATCGTGGCGGTCTATATCGTCCGGACCATGCGCGAGGTGGAACGATGAACAAGCCCTCGACGCTCCGCCGGATTCTCACGACGGATATTCCTGTCGTCTTCATCATAATGCTCGCCATGGGGCCATTCGTCTGGATGATCCTGACGTCCCTGACACCGACCGCGCAATTATCAGCGACTGGCGTATCCCTGTCGCCGGCGGGGTGGAGCATGGACAACTATATTCGCCTGCTGGAACAGACCTCGTTTCTCGGCAATATGCTGGACAGTCTGATCATTGCTGCTGGTACTGTCGTCTTGGGCCTCGCAGTTTCAGTCACTGCCGCCTACGCGCTGTCGCGTTTCCGCTTCCCCGGCCGCCAGCTGGTCATGCTGCAGTTTCTGCTGGTCAACATGTTTCCGATCGTGCTCCTGATCCTGCCGCTCTTTATCCTCATGCGGAAGATCGGCCTTCTCGATACGCATCTTGCGATGATCCTCGCCAATTCAACGGTCGCCATTCCGTTCGCGGTCTGGATGCTCCGGAGTTACATCGGTGCTATTCCCCGCAGCCTCGACGAAGCGGCGATGATCGATGGCTGTTCCCGGCTGCATGCGTTGCGTCGCGTCGTTCTGCCGCTGGCCATGCCCGGCATCATTTCGACAGGCATCTATATCTTCATTACCGCGTGGAACGAATATCTCTACGCCCTGACACTTGGCGGCCGGAACGTCCGCCCCGTTACCGTGGCGATCCAGACGCTGATAGGTGAATACCAGATCGAATGGGGTCTGCTCGCCGCCGGCGGTGTCGTTGGTGCGCTTCCCGCCACTCTGCTTTTCCTGCTCGTTCAACGCCGGCTTATCGGCGGCCTCACCCAAGGCGCAGTGAAGGGATGACTCTTATTAATATCAAAGAAGGACCCAAGATGAATCCCATCGGATTGATCTCCATGCAATATGCAAGGCCATTCACCGCCGAGCATTTCCATCTCTTCAAGAAAATGCGCGAGCTTGGCTTTGACTTCGTCGAACTGCTGGTACCCGAGCCCGGCGAAATCGATCTTGCCGAAGCCCGGCGCGCTTTGGACGACGCGGGACTTGGCGTCGTCCTCGCCGCGCGGGTCAATATGCAACGCAATCTTTCATCGCAGGAGAAAGATGCCCACCGTGCCGGCATCGACTACCTGCGCTATACAGCGGACTGCGCGGCGGAACTCGGTGCGACCGTTGTTGGCGGCCCTCTCACCGGCAATCCACTGGTGTTTGCCGGGCGTGCACCAGTACCGGTAACCGAAGAGGAACGGCTGGCGCGCAAGGACCGCTGCGTCGCGGGACTGAAGGAAGCGGGCGATCACGCTGCGAAGGCCGGTATTCTGCTCGCCGTCGAACCGCTCAATCGCTTCGAAAGCGATGTGTTGTGCACGACACAACAGGCCGTCGAGCTGCTTGATGCAGTGGACCATCCGGCGGTCAAGTTGATGCTGGACACATTTCACATGCACATGGAGGAAGCGTCGATCCCCGAGGCCATCCGGCTTGGCGGGGATCACCTCGTGCATTTCCAGGCCAACGAAAATCATCGCGGCTTCCCCGGTACCGGTTCAACCGACTGGGTTGCAGTTTGTCGTGCGCTGCACGAGGTGAACTACAAAGGGCCGGTATCGCTTGAGCCTTTCCGCCGCAATGATGATCGTTTTGGCGTTCCCTTCGCGCAGTGGCGTCCACCGCACGAGGACGAAAGCGAGCGCCTTACCGCGAGCGCGGCCTTTATCAAATCCCATCTCACACTGACGGAATATCGGCGATGACATTGAAAATCGGCTGGATCGGTTGCGGCATTCACGCAACCCAGATGCTACTTCCCCAATTGGTCCGCCATGACGTCGAAATCGTCGGGCTCTGCGATATCGATGGCAAGCGTCTTGGCGATGCCGGCCGGCAGTTTGGCGTTGCGCGCATGACCAGCGACGCTGAGGAGCTGATCCGTATGCCCGGCATCGACGCCATCGGCATGGCCGTGGGGCCGGATCAGCATCTGCATTTCGGCAAACTTGCGCTCGATCGAGGTTTGCCTGTGTTTATGGAAAAACCGCCGTCGGGAACAGCGGCTGGCGCGCGCGAACTTCGCGCGGCGTCGGAGCGCGCTGGCAAACCGTTGCTCGTCGGTTTCATGAAACGTTATTCGGTCGGTAACAAGATTGCCCACAACATCATCAAGTCCGGGCGGTTCGGGCCGGTGCTTGGCCTTACCGGATACTATATGACTGCGCCGGGCTACTTTACCGGCAATGTCGATTACACCGGCTTCTTCCTGCATCACTGCGTGCACTATATGGACCTGGTGTCATTTTTCGTATCGCCGGTGCGAACCATTTCGGCGCGAAAGGTGGAAAAAACACCGGGCAGGGTTCTTTTCCACGTCGGGTTCGAGTTCGAGTGCGGCGCCATTGGAAATATCGCGATGGGTACGATCCAGTCGCGGGGCACGCCAGTCGAGCGCATCGAGTTGATGAGTGACCACCAGCGTCTCGAGGTGGATGACGTGATTGAAGTGCGTTGGAACCGCAATCCGCCTTTCAAAGTAGACGATCCCGAAGCAACACTCGCCGACGATGTCGACACTCTGACATGGAAGCCGAATTTTACGGCAGCGGCAAATGAAGATCCGAAGGGTTATTATTCACTCTTGGCCGATGTGGTTCCGGCCCTTGGCGGTGCGTCGACTGCTGCCCCGACAATTCATGATGGGGTGATAGCCATGGAACGGCTGGAGACTTTGCGACGGGAGCTTGATTTGTAATTTCCGTGGGCTGCCGCGGTCACTCGACGTTGGAGTCCATGCAGCGATACGTAAATTTGTATTCTCCTTCGGGCTTTCCCGGGTTCCTGTCGTCTCTTGGGTTGTGATAACAGGCACCCCACCTGATCCCGGCACGCCCAGCAACACTCAAAAGCTGTAGTCCCCCTTTTGCGGCGATCACCGTGGCCGGATATAATTGGTCACCTTGGTGTTGTACTACGCGGGCACAATTCAATGGTTCTTCGGATGCCTCCTCAAAGCAGATTTCGATGACCACGTCGCGATCGCAATTGTTGACGAAAAGCCAACCTTTTTCGTTTTCGGTCCCGATGACGCAACTCTTGGCATCGTCGCTAAAAGAAGGAGTAACCTGGCCGGAAAACAGGATGAGGCCGATCACGGCAAGCGTCTTGCATTTCTTCAAAAGCCTCATGTGATTCAAGCTGATGCGTCCCCGATTCGTCAAACTTGATTTTGAAGCAGCCTACGACGACTATTTCATCTTTGCCACTGTCAGCCCGATACAAACTCTTGTCTGCGAAGACAGGTGCGGCGCGCTCGATCGGCAACGCCATGAGGTGGGGTTGCCGGCCGACGCAACCAAACGATCCTATAGTTTGTTCCGGATTGTTTTTCTCCAGATCAGCGGTGCGTGCAGGTTGGCAGGCCGCACCCGACCGGCGGTCGCATCGCTTTGGAGCCAGGCGACACTGCTCTTTACGATTTCATCCACTGGCTGCGAAAACGTCGTCAAGTTATAGGACGTCCACGAGGACTGCTCGATATCGTCGAAGCCGACGATGCAGAGATCTTCCGGAATGTTCAGCCCAAAGTCGTACCGTGCACCGTCCATCAACCCGAATGCCATCAGATCGTTGACGCAGAAGACTGCGTCCGGCTGCACTGCCTCGGTGAACAATGTCTGCGCAATCTTGCGGCCGCTCTCATAGACGGTGTTACCATGGCGTACGACCCTGACCTCAAGTCCGAATTCGGCGGCCGCTGCGATGAAGCCGCGTTCGCGCGCCATCAGGCTTGGTGTTCCAACGTCGGAGTTGGCGAATGCGAGGTGTCGGCAGCCTGCACGCAGGAATGCACTCACGGCCACCCGAGCCGCTTGACCATCGTCGAGATTGATACGGAACGGGCCCTCGATATCATCATCGCGATTGATCAGCACGATGCGCTGGCCGCTGTTGAGGCAAAGCCTGGTAATCGCCTTGTCCGGAAGCCCGGACAACAGGATGGACGCGTCGGCACGATAGTGCAGGGTTTGCCGGAGCGCCGTGTCCACACTGCCATCCGAGCGATCGGTGTTGATGAGCATGGCAATCTTTCCGGCCGTTTGCAATTCGTGGGTGAGCGCGCGTACCAGACGGGCTCGGTAGGGCGTATCCATCTCGGATACGACCAGGCAGACGATACCGCTTTCACTGCGCATCAGGCCGCGTGCAAGCTGATTGACGTGATAGCCAAGCGCTTGCGCAGCCTCCATGACCCGCTGGCGTGTTTCCTCCGAAACACTCGCGCCTGGCGTAAACGTGCGGGATACAGCCGAGCGCGAAACGCCCGCCCGCTTTGCTACATCATCAGCGCTGACGAATGATTTGTTCAACTGCATGAATCCATAGTTGTTCACGGTATCTTGCACGCGCTTGCGCGCCGCTGCAACCACCAGACTGCTAATTTTATTGAAGGAACGCAATAGTCCGCTTGACAGGAAGACATGACGTGTGAAACTTTTGCACGCGCTTGCAAAAAAGCGTGCGGCATGGAGGTGCCGCTTTTTCAGGGAGGAAAATCATGCGTTCTGTATTCGCAATTGTCGCCGCTTTTGCTGTTGGTCTTCAAATGATGCCAACCGAGGCGCGCGCTGCGGACAATCTCAATCTGATCTGTTCGGCCGATGTCGTCATCTGTGAATTGATGAAGGGCATGTTCGAGAAGGAGACGGGTATCCAGGTCAATATGGTCCGTCTGTCGTCTGGCGAGACCTATGCCAAGATCCGCGCCGAGGCACGCAATCCGAAAACCGATATCTGGTGGGCGGGTACTGGTGATCCGCATTTGCAGGCGGCTTCCGAAGGGCTAACCCAGGAATATAAATCGCCCATGCTCGACCAGTTGCAGGATTGGGCGAAGAAGCAGGCCGAGAGCGCAGATTATAAGACCGTTGGCGTTTATGCGGGTGCGCTTGGCTGGGGTTATAACACCGAGATCGTCAAGAAAAAGGGCCTCAAGGAGGCCAAGTGCTGGGCTGACCTCATCGATCCATCCTTCAAGGGCGAAATCCAGATCGCCAACCCGAATTCGTCCGGCACTGCCTATACCGCGCTGGCTTCCCTGGTTCAGATCATGGGTGAGGACAAGGCCTTCGACTACCTGAAACAGCTGAACGCGAATGTATCGCAATATACAAAATCAGGTTCGGCGCCGGTTAAGGCAGCGGCGCGGGGTGAAACCGCGCTGGGCATCGTCTTCATGCATGATGCTGTCGCCCAGATCGCTGAAGGCTTCCCCGTCAAGGCTGTGGCTCCTTGCGAAGGTACCGGCTACGAAATCGGCTCGATGTCAATCATCAAGGGTGCGCGCAATCTCGACGCGGCCAAGAAATGGTATGACTGGGCTCTTTCCGCCGAAGTGCAGTCGCATATGAAGGACGCGAAGTCCTTCCAATTGCCATCGAACAAGTCTGCCACCGTTCCGCCTGAAGCTCCGAAATTCGAGGATATCAAGCTCATCGATTATGACTTCAAGACCTATGGCGACCCTGCCAAACGCAAGGAACTGCTTGATCGCTGGGACAAGGAGATTGGTGCAAGCGCCAACTGAACTTGCTTTTGACTGACGCGATATGTCCGGATCGTCCCGGACATATCTCCAGCGCAAGTAACTTTCTATGATCAGCGAAGGCGGGTGGCGTTATGGAACGTAGCGACCGGAGATTGAATATTGCGCTTGGCATCGGGCTCGCCGGGTTGAGCCTCGTGCCGTGGTACAGGATCGAAAGCGGCTTTTTCGGCCTCGATTGGCTCGGCAATTTTCCGAACGGTTCCAACGAAGCGCCTGCTCTTTTGCAGATATTCGCACACGGCCGCTGGACACTTGCCGTCATCGCGTTGCTCTTCGCCGTGGGCCTATGCGCGCGGGCTTTCAAAGTCTCGTCGCTTCGTTCAAATCTGCTGATCGCGGCCGGCGCCGCTGGAGTTGTTTTCCTTGTGCTGCAGGGGCTCGCTGTCGGGTTTACGGGCTGGACCTGGACGATGACGGAAGCGCTGTTCGGACCGCTTGCCGATGGCCAGCCTTCGATGGGTGCAGGCGCCGGGCTCGTGGCGCTTTCCTTCGTCCTGATGTTTTCCTTCGGACTTGCAGAGCGCGGTGTAATGCGGGGCGATGCGTTCGTGGTGGCTTCAATCGCGCTACTCGTCTTCCTTGTCAGCATCTTTGTGTTCTACCCCGTGGGCAGCATGTTCATCGGTGCTTTCCAGAGCTTTGATGGCTCCTTCGATCCCTCCGGGTTTGTCCGCAATATTCAGGACCCATCGATATGGAGCCTGGATTGTCTTGTTGGGGGCAATCGCTGTGGCGTCGCCTGGCGTACCCTGCTCCTGGCAATCCTTTCTGCTTTTGCCTCCACACTGCTCGGGCTCTGCTTCGCTCTGGTTGCTACCCGTACTCGTTTTCCATTCAAGAAGGGCTTGCGGCTCCTAACGATCCTGCCGATCATCACGCCTCCCTTCGTCATCGGCCTTGCGCTTATCCTTCTTTTTGGCCGTGCCGGGGTCGTGACCCATCAGCTTTCCAACCTCTTCGGGATTGAGCCGGGCCGTTGGCTCTATGGCCTGACCGGCATCTGGATTGCACAGGTTCTGTCTTTCACGCCGATCTCGTTTCTCGTGCTCATCGGCGTTGTCGAGGGTGTCAGCCCGTCGATGGAGGAAGCATCGCAAACCCTGCGGGCGGATCGCTGGCGCACGTTCTGGAGAGTTTCGTTGCCTCTGATGAAGCCCGGTCTCGCCAACGCGTTTCTGATCGGCTTCATCGAGAGCATGGCGGATTTCGGTAACCCTCTGGTGCTGGGCGGTAGCCATGGGGTGCTCTCGACGGAAATCTTCTTTGCCGTTGTCGGTTCGCAGAACGATCCTTCGCGTGCCGCGGTACTTGCGATCATCCTTTTGTTCTTCACGCTCTCGGCCTTCCTTGCGCAGCGACTATGGCTGGCAGGCAAGAGCTTCGCGACGGTGACGGGCAAGGGCGATTCGGGTGCGCATATCGCCTTGCCGCGATCGCTGTCCATTGGCGTCCATGCCATCGTGATTCCCTGGATACTGTTCACGCTGGTCATCTACGGCATGATCCTGTTCGGCGGCTTTGTCCGCACGTGGGGACTCGACAATACGCTGACCTTCGAGCACTACCAGCGCGCGTTCTCTTTCAGCTTCGAGAACGGCGCCATTGCATGGACCGGCGTTGCCTGGAACTCATTCTGGACGACGATCAAGATCGCGTTGATTTCGGCACCACTCACCGCTGCGGTCGGGTTGCTGACGGCTTACCTGATCGTCAGGCAACGATTCGTCGGACGCAACGTATTTGAATTCGCGCTGATGATGAGTTTTGCTATCCCAGGCACTGTCATCGGCATCAGTTACATCATGGCGTTCAATCTCCCGCCGCTGGAAATGACCGGCACGGCACTGATTCTCGTAGCCTGCTTTGTCTTCCGCAACATGCCGGTCGGCGTGCGCGGCGGCGTGGCGGCGATGAGCCAGCTCGACAAGAGTCTGGATGAGGCATCGCTGACCTTGCGGGCAACAAGCTTCCGGACAATCCGCAAGGTCATCCTGCCCTTGCTTCGTCCGGCGATCGTTGCTGCGCTGGTCTACTCGTTCGTCCGCGCCATCACATCGATCAGCGCTGTCATATTCCTTGTCAGCGCCGAGTATAATATGGCGACTTCCTACATTGTCGGGCTCGTCGAGAACGGCGAATACGGCGTTGCCGTCGCCTACTCGTCAATGCTCATCGTTGTCATGATCGTTATCATTACCTGTTTCCAGCTGCTGGTGGGTGAACGGAGATTGCGCCGCGAAAATCGCGTTGCAGCGGCCTTTATCCCGTCTGCTGCACCACAAGAGAAGGCCGCATCATGACCACACATCACACCGGCTCTGTTGTTTTCACCAATGTCAAAAAGCAGTTCGGCACGTTTACGGCCATCCACGATCTGTCTCTGGACATCGAACCGGGCACACTTGTAACGCTGCTGGGCCCATCAGGCTGTGGCAAGACGACGACCCTGCGCATGCTCGCCGGGCTCGAGCATCCAACTGCAGGACGCATTCTCATCGGCGGCAAGGATGTCACCATGCTTCCCGCCAACGAACGCGATGTCTCGATGGTGTTCCAGTCCTACGCACTGTTCCCGCATATGTCAGTGCTGGAAAACGTCGCATATGGACTTGAATCATCGAAGATGAAAAAGAATGAAGCGCGGGAACGGGCGGAAGAGGGCCTGAAGCAGGTCGGTCTTGCCGGGTACGGCCAGAGGCTGCCTGCTGAACTCTCCGGCGGGCAGCAGCAGCGAGTTGCGGTCGCCAGAGCTCTGGTGCTCGAACCGCAGGTGCTCTTGCTGGATGAACCTCTTTCCAATCTCGATGCGCGCCTGCGGCGCCGTGTGCGCACGGAAATCCGTGAACTACAGCAGCGCCTAGGGTTTACTGCAGTCTATGTCACCCATGACCAGGAAGAGGCGCTTGCAGTCTCGGACAGGATCATTGTCATGCAGGATGGCCTGATCGCCCAGCAGGGTTCGCCGCGAGATCTTTACGAAGCTCCGGCCTCGTCGTTCATTGCCGACTTCATCGGCGAAGCGAACGTCCTGCCTTGCGAGGTCCTGCGTAGCGATGGGGGACAGGCGATCATTCGAGTCGGAAAGCTGGAACATTCTGTACCAGGCCGGAGCGCCCGCCCGGGGCCAGCAACGATCGCCGTCAGACCCAATGCGATCGCGCTCGAGGCGGCAGAGAGGGGGGCGTTTCCTGGCAGCATACGGCATGCGGCCTATCTCGGGGATCATGTGGAATATGAAGTCGAGACGGAGGCGGGCACACTATTCGTCGTAGATCCGGCCATCGACAGAACGCTTCCACCGGCGACCAATGTCAGCATCGGTTTTCACCATCGCGGCATCGCCATCATCAACAATTGAAATCTGCATTCATATCTAAGGAAAGAACATGACATCCGATGCCATCGTTGATCTTCAGGATCGCTTTGCCCTGGCCCAGAAGATGGCGATTGAGGCGGGGGCCGTGGCTCTTGCGCATTTCAACGCGCGCGAAAGGCTGGTTATTGAAACCAAGGCCGATCCACACGACGTCGTCTCGATTGCCGACCGCGAAGTTGAGGATCTTATTCGGACCCGGATTGCCGCAGCTTTTCCGGCCGATGCGATCCTTGGCGAGGAGTACGGTGTCAGCTCCGGCACATCCGATTACACCTGGGTCGTCGATCCGATCGACGGCACCAGCCCATTCGTCAATGGCATGCCGACGTGGTGCATTTCAATTGCTGCCATGCATGGGGAGGAAATAGCCATCGGTGTTATCTACGTGCCGTGCAATGACGAACTTTACGCCGCCGCCGATGGCATGGGTGCCACATTGAATGGCAAAACTTTACGGCTCGATGCAAGCCGGACGATTCGCAACGCCGTGACCGGCATCGGTGCGAACAATCATGTGGCGCCAGCTACTGTCGCGTTGATCGTCGAAAAACTGCTTGATGCAGGAGGCAACTTCATTCGTAACGGCTCTGGAGCGCTAATGCTTGCCTATGTCGCCGCGGGGCGCCTTGTTGGCTATTACGAGCCTTATATGCATGCCTGGGACTGTATGGCGGGCTATTGTCTCGTCAAGGAAGCCGGCGGTTGGCATCTTCCCTTTCCGGTCGAAGGCGATGCCCTCACAAAAGGCTCACCTGTGCTTGCAGCCGCCGCAGGTGCCGTTGACGACCTGCGGACAATCGCGGGGCTTTAGGTTTCGCATCGCCTGGGTGTGAAATAGCGTTGACGCGGCATGCCAATTGCAGGTGCTCGCCTGATCGGGAGTCTACGGTCAAAACGCAACTTCAAAATTGGTTCATGGAGTTATGGCATAAGTGCCCGCAGAATTGCATGATACGCGCCGTGGCGGCGCGGCGCGAACGAATATCAGAGGGGCTGAAATGAACGATCCAAAGCATGAGGCGGCAAACCAGGATTGGCTTGAAGCCAAACTCGCCGATACGCTCGATGAGGATTATGAGCTCGAACTTTCCGAGCCGGCACTGTCCGAAGAGATCCGCAAGATCTACCGCAAGACTCATCCGCCAACCATCCCGCGTATGGAGTATTTTCGAGCCTTGCTTTCGCTGCAGGCTGAGTTGATCAAGCTGCAGGACTGGGTCGCCTATCACAAAGAGAAGGTCGTCGTCGTATTTGAGGGACGCGACTCTGCCGGCAAGGGAGGTGTCATCAAGCGCATTACCCAGCGGCTCAACCCGCGCACAGCGCGCGTTGTAGCGCTTCCGGCTCCTTCAGACCGGGAAAAATCCCAATGGTACTTCCAGCGTTACGTGCCGCATTTGCCCGCCGGCGGTGAAATCGTACTGTTCGATCGATCCTGGTACAATCGTTCCGGCGTCGAACGGGTGATGGGATTCGCAAATGAAGACCAGGTTCAGCAATTCTTCCACGATGTGCCGGAATTCGAACGCATGCTTGTCCGATCCGGCATCAGGGTTATCAAGTACTGGTTCTCCATAACCGACGAGGAGCAACAGTTGCGCTTCCTCATGCGCATTCATGACCCGCTAAAGCAGTGGAAACTGTCCCCCATGGATCTGCAATCGCGCGTGCGCTGGGAAAGCTACACCAAAGCCAAGGAAGAAACCTTCGCCCGTACAAACATACCTGAAGCGCCCTGGTATATTGTCGAAGGGAACGACAAGAAGCGCGCGCGCCTCAACTGTATTGCGCACCTTCTTTCACACGTTCCCTATGAGCCTGTGCCGCACGAGGAGATCACGTTGCCTAATCGCGTGTTCAACCCGGACTACGAGCGCAAGGTATTGCCGCCGGAACTTTACGTTCCGTCAAAATACTAGTTTGATGTAATCCCGGCTGCGCGTTGGTCTGTGATATCTTCTCCATTGCCTTCCCAGAGCGATCAGTGAGAGGGCGATCGTTTTGATCATCTTCAAACGCTGGGGGGATAGCCACAATGGATGAACACGAGATCGATGTGGTCAGGGCCTTGCTGCAGTCCCATCCGCGACCCGCGAGCCTTGCCGAGCGTCGCCAGCGCCTTGATCTCGTGGCGGCCGACGATCCAATCGCCCCCGATATCCAGTTCAAGCGTCAGATGGTGGGCAGGCTTGAGGCGGAATGGTCGCTGGCACCAGGAAGCGACACTACAAAGACGCTGCTGTTCTTCCACGGCGGCGGCTATTGCTCCGGATCGATCCAGAGTCATCGCAGGATGGTCGCCGAGACGGGTCGCGCCGCCCGCGTCCGCACACTTGCACTCGGTTACCGGCTCGCGCCCGAGAACCCGTTTCCGGCTGCGCTGGACGATGCACTTGCCGCATTCGAGTTCCTGCTCGCACAAGGCGTTCCCGCGGCGTCGATTGCGATTGGCGGCGACAGCGCTGGCGGCGGGCTGACGCTGGCGACCATGATACGTCTGCGTGACGCTGGCAGACCGCTGCCCGGTTGCGCCTGGTTGGTGTCGCCATGGGTCGATCTCGAAATGACCGGTGCGAGCATGGACGAGAAGGCCACGGTCGATCCGCTGATTCACCGCGACTATCTCGAAGAGCTTGCGCGTGCATATCTTAATGGGGCCGGCGCTCGCGAACCGCTCGTTTCGCCGCTCCATGCCGATCTAGCAGGGCTCCCGCCGGTTCTCGTCCAGGTTGGCTCGGCCGAGACACTCCTCGACGATGCAGTACGGATCGCCCGCAGGCTTGGGGCTACCGACGTAGCGACGAACCTGGAGATCTGGCCGCACATGATTCACGCCTGGCCTCTGTGGGCGGCGCGGCTGACTTCGGGGCGCGAGGCGATCGCCTCGGCGGGCGCGTTCATCAACAGACACCTCGCGACTTAAGCGGCGAAACCGCCAGTCGAGGCGCGCCCGCCACCTGTGCAGGCCTAAGAAATTGTGGCATAGATGAGCGATGGCGATAAGTCTCTTGGCAGTCCACAATAGCGGCGGCGAGACGGAGCAGGCAGCGGGCAATTCGCTGGCCGTTGGCTACACCGTGGCTGTGCTGTGCTGGCTGCTGTCCGCCGGCGTCTATATCTCAGCAAAATGGGTCTCTCCCGAAATGCCGCCGTGGGCCTTGTGCTTCTGGCGCGTCCTCATTGCGTGGGCGATCCTGCTGCCGATCGTGCGCGGTCATTTCGGCTCAATGGCTGCGCTCGTGCGGGCGCGACCGCTGGAGCTGGTTCTCGTCGGCGGCATCGGGCTCGCGATATGTCAGGGCATGGTCTTTATGGGGCTCGAGAAAGCCGACGCCACCACGGCCGGCATCATCATGGCGCTCATCCCGATCATTACCATGATCCTGGCCCGTTTGATCCTGGGTGAGCCGATGGGGAGGTGGCAGGTGATCGGATCGATCATTGCCTTCCTCGGGATCGTGGTCATCATCGTCAAAGGCAGTCCGGCGGTGCTGATGCGTCTCGACGTCAATCCCGGCGAACTGTGGCTCGTTGCCGGCGCTTTCTGTTTCGGCCTCTATGCTGTTCTGCTTCGCCGCGCGAAATTCGACTCAGAGCGTCTTCCGCTTCTGGTCCTTTTGCTCGGGGCTGCAGCACTGACAGCGCTTCCCTTCTATCTTTGGGAGCTTGCTTCCGACGAACGCTCGGCGCTCGACAGCAATGGGCTTCTGGCCTTGGCCTATGTGGCGGTGCCCGGCGGAGCGGTGATGTACTATCTGTTCAATTGGAGTGTCGAAGCGTTGGGGGCAGGTCGGGCGGGCGTGCTTCTCTACATCCAAACGATATTCGTCGCCATACTCGCCTATTTTATCCTCGGCGAGCGCCTGCAAACCTATCATCTCGAAGGCGCGGCACTCATAGTCGTCGGCGTGCTGTTTGTCCTCCTGTTCAAGCCTCGGACCAAGCCGGCGGCGACCAAATCCCTCTAAGTTGAACTGATTGTGAACTACTCCAATCCATTTGGCGTTTATGCTGGATTCGCGATTCCAAATGAAATGGGGCGGAGCCCTGTGTGATGAATCTCATTGTTCGGACTGCGAGAAGTGCCATTCTGGGCCTGCTTGCCCTCGGCGCTATCGTCTTCGGATCGGCCGGGACGCTGGACTACTGGCAGGGCTGGGCCTTCATCGTCGTCTTTACACTCTCGACGAACCTTATTGGCGTCTATCTCGCAATCAAGGATCCTGCTCTGCTGGAGCGCCGCCTGAAGGCCGGGCCTGGCGCTGAAACACGTCCGTTGCAAAAGGCGCTGATAACAGTTGCCTTTGCCGGTGCCATTGCCTTGCCGGCTGTCTCTGCGCTTGACTATCGTTTCGGCTGGTCACACGTGCCGACTTCAGTCTCGGTGCTGGGAAACGCCCTGGTGGCGCTGGGCCTGATGATCGATCTTCGGGTCTTCGGAGAGAACAGCTATGGCGCTTCAACGATCGAAAAGATGGAGGATCAAAAGGTCATCTCCACCGGACCATATGCGTGGGTCAGGCACCCGATGTATGTCGGGGTGTTCGTCCTCGTTGTTGGGACGCCGCTCGCATTGGGTTCGTATTGGGGCCTGTTGTTCCTGCTCCTCAATGTGCCGATCCTGATATTACGCATCCGCGACGAGGAAAAGATGTTGCAACAGGAGTTGGAAGGCTATCCGGACTATATGAATGTCGTGCGATACAGGCTGGTGCCCGGTCTGTGGTGAACGGGCCGGCAACGCCGGCCGCTTGATGCTAGATCGACTTGACCTCGCCGCCGTCCATACGGAGTGTCGAACCAGTCATCCATCGAGCGCCGGGCGAGACAAGAAAAGCCATCAGTTCCGCGATCTCTTCCGGTTCACCATAACGAGCGATGCCTGCATCCTGCGGGAACTTTGTCGTTGCCGCTTCTACACTCATATTATGGATCGATGCCCAATGTTCGAGATAGGATCGACGACGGCCTGTCATCACCGGGCCGGGAAGAACGCTGTTCACCTGAACGCCATCCGTAATTCCCCGGTCTGAAAATGCCTTGGCCAGTGCCACGATCGCCGCGTTGATCGTGCCAACTGCGGCATAGGGTGCTTTTGGAAAAAGCGCGGAGTTGCCCGACATCAGCACGACCGAACCTTTAGCCTCTTTTAGCGCCGGCCAAGCGGCGATCGTTAGTCGGCGCGCCCCATGAAGCTTGAGGGCCAATCCACCCTCCCATTGCGCGTCGGTCATTTCAAAGAGATCGATCTGCGGCACCGCACCGGCAATATTCAGCAGGGCATCGATACGGCCATAGCTCGAAAGGGTCTGGTCGACGACTACTCTTGCCGCGTCAGGACTTGCCAAGTCGAGGTCAAGCACCAGAGCTTCGGCGCCCGCTGCCCGCACAATTTCCGCGGTGGCCTCAAGCTTGGCCCGATTGCGCGACACAAGCACGATCGAGGAGAAATCGCGGGCGAGCCGGATCGCCGTGGAATGACCGATCCCCTGGCTCGCGCCGGTGACGATTGCAACAGACTTTTGCATGCCAAAATCTCCAACGATTCAAGAGCGAGAAAGAAATTCGCGAATGGCTGCGGCGATTTCCCCGGCGTGCGTTTCGAGCGCGAAATGCCCGGTGTCAAAGAACCGTACATCGGCATCGGGGATATCGCGTTTGAACGCCTCGGCGCCCGGTGGCAGGAAGAACGGATCATTCTTGCCCCATACCGCAAGAAATGGCGGCTTGTGCGTGCGGAAATAGCTCTGGAAGGCTGGATAAAGGGCAATGTTGTTTTTGTAATCGCCGAAGAGGTCAAGCTGGATGTCGGCCGCACCAGGACGCGCGAGATAGAAATTATCGAGCGACTGACCGTCTGGCGAAACCATCGCCACATCGCTGACGCCGTGGGTATATTGCCAGTGGGTCGTTTCGGGGGTGAGCATAGCGCGCAACGCGTCCCGATTTTCCTTTGAAGAGTCTTGCCAATAGGCGCGGATCGGGTTCCACCCGTCGCTCAAGCCCTCTTCATAGGCGTTGCCGTTTTGCGAGATGATACCGGTGATACGTTCTGGATGGCGCATGGCAAGTCGAAAGCCGGTTGGTGCACCATAGTCGAATACATAGACGGCAAAACGCTCGAGATGAAGGACCTCGGTGAAGCGTTCGATGACGCCGGCAACATTGTCGAAGCTGTACGTGAATTTATCGCGAGAAGGCATGTCCGATTGACCAAAGCCCGGAAGATCCGGAGCGATGACCCGAAACCGGTCGCTGAGGAGCGGGATCAAATCGCGAAACATATGACCTGCGCTCGGGAAGCCGTGTAGCAACAGCAGGATCGGAGCGTCTGCAGGACCAGCCTCTCGATAGAAGACATTGAAGCCGTCGACATTGGCGGTGAGATATTTGGTGGTGGTCATTGGAGTTCTCCTGTCTCTGTGCCGTAACCGTTATGCCACTTGCACGACCGTTATGGCTTATCGAATAGTAACCTGTCAAGATGCTATGAGTAGGTTACTTCGTATTTGCGACCATCCCTCTTTCGGCTAAACGACAGGGATGTCGCGAAATCAGGACTTCAGGCAATCTACCCGCTGATCGCCTCAGGTCTTACGTAGAGAACCAGGGCGGCGCAGATCAGCCCAAAACCCAGTAGAGGAACGAACGGCGATATCAGGGTTGCCAGCGCAAAGATTCCAAGCGCAGCAAACGTTCGGCGGCGAGCGAGCCGGCGCGCCTTGTCAGGCATCAGGGTGGAATCCGCCTGGGCCAATACTTCCCGTTCGAAGGCCAGATAAGCCAGTTCGACCAGGACGAAAATAGCTGCATAGATGGTCATTGGCGCCGCCGCCAGATGCGAACGCGCCATCCATGCAGTCGCAAACGGGAGCAGCGATACGACAAAAAGATGCGCGAAATTGAGCCAGATCAATCGGGGTGTTGCATGCCGCACAAAGCGCAGGAGGTGATGGTGGTTTACCCAGATGATCGCGATGAAAAGGTAACTTACGGCATACCCTACAACTGTGGGCCAAAGCGGCAGCAATGCTTCAAAGCTTGAATCTTCTGGAGCTTCCAACTCCAGAACCATGATCGTTATGATAACCGCGATCACCGCATCCGAGAAAGCTGCTAACCGATCCGCTGTTGTCCGTTGCTCTTCCATCTTCGATCTCCCCCGATAAAAACCAACATCAGGTTGCGGCGCGGATTGCTTCTTCAATGATGTCCACGACAACAGAAGGCGCTGTGACACTTGGCGTATGATCCACGGAATGCATCCTCACATGGGCCTTCATGCGTTCTGCCATGAAGCGCTGTGTGCCAGCGATGATCATACGATCGTCCTCAGCCAGAAGATACCAGCTTGGCAGGCTGCGCCACGCAGGAACGCCGACGGGGACAGTGATGCAGGCAATCGCAATCGGACGCTGAACAGCCGCCAGCATGCCCTGCGTTTCGGGATCGGCGTTCGGTGCGAAAGCCTTTGCGAAGGCGTCGTCCGGAAGCCAGATCAAGGAGTTTTCGTCCGGTGCAAGCTTTGGCGCTTGCGGATGCGGCTCGGCGCGATAAAAGACGTCGGCCACCGTTTCTCCTGCATCGGGAGCAAGTGCAGCCACATAGACCAGTGACTTGACTTTGTCGGAGTGTGTCTCGCCAACCACCGCACCGGCATAGGCATGACCGACGAGCACCACCGGACCGTCAATCCGCGCAAGCGTTCGGCCAACTGCCGCTACGTCGTCTGCCAGAGAGGTCAAGGGCAATGGTGCAGCCACCACCTTGACACCATGCGACTTGAGAGAAGCAATCACGCTTGCCCAGCTCAATCCGTCAGCCCATGCGCCGTGTACAAGCACGACCGTCGTGTCTTTGAAATCCATCGTCCAACTCTTTGATGTCGGCGTTAAGTAACCGTGTTGTCGTTCGTTTGGAGGTTACCCAAGAAAAACATAACTTGTCAACAGGCCTCAGAGTGGTTACATCACTCACAACCAAATCGCGGATCGCGAAGAGAAGGAACAGCACATGGGGCACGCATACCCGCCTGCAATTTTCGTTGCCGATAGTCCCGGACTTGATTTTTTGAACTCGGTTGCAACGCCCGTGGATTCGGTCGTGGACTGGATTGATGGCGGTGACGGCCTTGTTGATTGGCTTTCACAAGCCAACCTTGTGCCCGAGGCGGTGCTTGCCGAAATCAAGGCCTGCGCGATGCCAGGTGAATTGGACAAGGTCGCCGATCAGGCACGAAGCCTCCGCGAGTGGTTTCGGGGCTTTGTCCATGAGCACAAAGGAAACACTTTGTCGGCTAACCACCTGAAGGAGCTGCAGCCGCTCAACAAACTTCTCCAGAGAGACGAGGCTTTTACCGAGATTGTGGCAGCGGAGGAAGGAGGCATCAAGACAACGATGTCGCGCCGTTGGCGTTCACCTGAGTCACTGCTTTTGCCAATCGGGGAGTCGTTGGCGAAATTCGTCTGCGAGGAAGACTTCTCAGAAGTGAAAGCATGCGAGGGCCAGGCGTGTACTCTCATGTTCGTTGATCACACCCGGCGGAAGTCGCGACGGTGGTGCAGCATGGCGCTCTGCGGAAACAGGGCAAAACAGGCGGCGCATCGAACACGTTCAAAACACATCGCGTTACGGTGAAAGTCCAATAGGACGGGTCATCGTCTAGAGGTGCGCTTCCGGTTCCTGTGCTGCTATCTGCAGCCAATTGACGAAGAGGCTGGCAGCTTCATTGTTATGTTGCCTCGTCGGGACCACGACGAAATAAGCCCCTCTGGGTTTGATCGCGGCATCAGTCAGACGAACCAGTCGTCCCTGCTGCAACAGGTCTTCCACGAGATGTGTCCAGCCCAGCGCGATCCCCTGACCGTTGAGTGCGGCATAGATCGCTTCGGTGTAAAAGCTGCAACGCAATCCCAGAGTTTTCTTCGGAACCACGACGGAAAATGACGAAAGCCACTCATTCCAGCCTGTCCATGTTGGATCGTCGGTTTCATTGGAAATGAGGGAATATGAGGTCAAGTCCGCCGGAGTTTTGATGCGCCCGTCTGCCCCGGTATATCCCGGGCTGCAGACCGGGAAGACTTCGTCCTCGAACAGCAATTCAGCATGACCATCCGGCCACATGCCATTGCCGAATCTGATTGCAACGTCCACCTCGTCCAGTCGGAGATTTGGCATGTTGTCTTGAGAGAGGATGCGGAGGTTGGTGTAAGGATATTGGCGCGAGAACTCTGAAATCCTGGGCATCAACCAGAAATGCGAGAATGCGACCGTCGCAGAGATCGTCAGCTCATCGCTGGAAGCGTCCTTGCGAAGGTCGGTAACAGCTTCCGCGATGAGATTGAAGGCGTCGCTGGTGGCCGCCGAAAGCGCTTTGCCCTTGTCAGTCAAAACCACCTTGCGGTGCAGCCGCGTAAAAAGGGGAAAGCCAAAGTCCTTCTCTAGAAGATGTATCTGGCGGCTGACCGCAGCCTGGGTGACGCCGAGTTCTTCTGCGGCCCTCGTAAAGCTCGACAGCCGTGACGCCGCTTCGAATACGGTCAATGCCGTCAATGGCGGCAGCTGTTTCCTCAAGCTTCTCACAGTTCACCCCCGAATTCGCTGAGCGGCGGTCAGAGTTTCCCATTACTTCAGGTAATGTCAATGGCGCACATTTGTGCAGTTGAAATGTCGCGATTTGCTGCGATTCTGGAGACAATTGATCCATAAGGAAACATCATGCTCAATACGTTCCCATCGCCGATCTCCTCTTTGCTCGACGCGCGTATCGACGGGCACTCTCTTCCTGCTGGACTTTACACCCGTGAGGACGTCTTCCAGGCGGACCTGGACGTGTTCTTTTCCAGGCACTGGATTCACGTTGGTCTCGAGTGCGATGTTCCGGAAGCTGGCGACGCCGTGGTCATCGACATCGGATCGACGAGCCTGATCCTGCTGAGGGATGACGACAACGACATCCGGGTGGTCCGCAACGTTTGCCGCCATCGCGGCGCGCGACTGCTGGACGCTGGGTCAACAGTCATTTCCAAGTTGGTGTGCCCCTACCACCAATGGACTTACGAGCTTTCGGGTGAGCTCAGCTATGCCCCGCATATGGGGAAGAATTTCGACAAGAGTTGCAAGAGCCTCAAGGCGGTCAACTTCAAATCGATAGGCGGCCTGATCTATGTTTGTCTTTCCGACAATCCTCCGGAAGACATCAAGCGGCTGGAGGAAGTCATGGATGGGCGGCTAGCGCCCTATGATATCCGGAACGCCAAGGTGGCACACCAGCTGGATGTCATCGAGAAGGGCAACTGGAAACTCACCATGGAGAATAACCGGGAGTGCTATCACTGCTCGGCCAACCATCCCGAACTGTGTGTCTCGTTTGTCGATCTTGACTTCGGATATGATCCCGACAGCCTGAGCTCGGAGGACCGGGAGGAGGCGGAGGCGCATTTCGCCATGTATAGCGAGCGCACGACAGGCTGGGAGGCAGACGGATTTCCATCATCAACGGTCGAACAGGTGAGAAACTGTGAAACCAATTTTCGCACCCAGCGCCTGATCATCGCCGGGGCCGGCGAATCGCAGACGGAAGATTCGACCGCCGCCTCGTCGAAACTTCTTGGGACAATGACCCGCAAGGATCTCGGCGACACGCATCTGTGGGGACACAGCAGCTGGTGTCATTTCATGGGCGACCATGCCGTGATCTCCATCGCAATCCCGCTCTCTGCCGACTCGACCCTCATCCGAACGAAATGGCTTGTTCACAAGGACGCGATCGAGGGCGTCGACTATGATCTCGCTAAACTTACCCACGTATGGACCGAGACAACCAATCAGGACGCCGAGCTCGTCGCCCGCGCCCAGGCGGGCGTTCAGGACCCGGGCTATGAGCCTGGCCCTTATTCCAGGTTCACCGAAGTCGCTCTCGATGACTTCGCGACCTGGTACATTGAACGAATGCGCGCTCATGGCTACTGATCTCCTCCTCAAGGCCGTGGGTCCGGCAAGCGGCGGATATTGGGACCCGGAGATCGACGACGAACTCGTTTGCATCGACGTTCATGACGAAACGCATGATGTAAAAAGTTTTACGTTCGTGTCGCCCGAGCGGAAACAATTCGAGTTCAGCGCCGGGCAATATTTCAAGTTCGAGCTCGGCCTCGACAACGAGGACGACGGGCGCTGCTACAGTGTCTCGTCTTCTCCACTCCGCAAGAACGCCATTACTGTCACGGTGAAGCGTGTGCCGCGTGGAAAGGTATCGAACTGGCTGCACGACAATCTGATCCCGAACACGACAGTCCGCGTGTCGGGGCCACTCGGCCGTTTCATCCGGCCCTCAGCCAAGAAGTACCTTTTCCTGTCGGGTGGGTCCGGGATCACGCCACTCATGTCGATGGCAAGGGAGCTTGCTGACACGGCGGAGACGACCGATGTCATCTTTTTGCACGCGGGCAGAAGTCCAAGAGATCTTATCTTCCGCGAAGAGATTGCAAACATCGCCCGACGTGTCAAAGGGTTCAGAATTCTGCTGCTTCCCGAAGACGTCGGAACCGAACGAGGTTGGCCGGGCATTTCCGGCCGGATTTCCAGGGAATTCCTTTCTCTCGCAGCACCTGATATCGCCGACCGCGTCGTCATGTGCTGCGGACCCGCACCATTCATGGCAGCTGCGAGAAAGATCAGCGCCGAACTGGGTGTTCCCGAATCCAGCTACCTTGAAGAAAGCTTTGACGCCGTTGTCATCGAGGAAGCGCCTGCGCCGGCTGGCGCGGCCGTCGAAACGAAATCGTTCAGCGTACAGTTTTCGAAGCAAGGCAAGTCTATCGAAGTCCATGCTGATCAGACGGTTCTCTCCTGCGCCAAAAAATCCGGTGTCAGGATTCCATCCTCATGTGCCAGCGGTATTTGCGGGACCTGCAAATCCAAGCTCGTGAGCGGAACCGTCGACATGAAACACGACGGAGGGATCAGGCAAAGGGAGATCGACGCCGGTTTCTTCCTGCCGTGCTGTTCCAGACCGCTAAGCGACCTCGTCATCGAACGCTAGTCGCTCCAAAACAGGACGAGTCTCGGCGAATTTTCAGCGGGCGAAAATCTTCATGGAACAACTGTCATATTGAAACGTTAGGTTGCGCTATGACCACACCGTTTCCCTCTGTGACCATCGAAATCCAGCCGGCCGGGAAGTCCCGGAACATCGCATCTGTCCCAGAAGCGGCCGAAGTCCTGTTGATGAACTGGCCAATCCACGACGGCGTCAAACTGAAGGCGGCAAGGCAGAAATGTCTTGATGCGCTCGATGGTAAGGTAACGATTACGGAGTGCCGCTCGGCGTTCATCGAAGCAGCCAAAGAGGCTCGCATATTTGTAGATTATCCGGTGAAGAGACTTTAGGTCACTTATCAAAGTTGCGCTTGAGAACGCCGGAGAACAGCGGGTTACCTGCTATATTGTCGGCTATTTCGGTCAGCTTCGGAAAAGATTTCGTGAATTCTTTCCTTCCCGGCCGCCAGTTGCGCATGACTGTAATATAGAGGTCGATCGCACTGAAATCGTTGCCGAGGAAACACGGCGTATCGGCGACATCCTCCACGTGGCCCCACAATGTCTTGCGATATTGATCGACGGTCCGTTTGTATTCTTCCTGCCTATCTTTCGGCAATTGCCAGCGAGCCGGATCATCACTGAAGGTCGACGTCGGGTAGATTTCGCTGACGATGTAAATGAGCCATCGCAGGAAGGCCGGCCGTTGCCGGTCGCTGGTTGAAGGCGCGAGTTGTGCATCAGGAAATGTGTCGGCCAGATGAAGAATAATTGCCGCGCTTTCTGTCATGATATCACCGTCCGGCATGATCAGCGTCGGAACCTGCCCGAGTGGATTCAATTCCAGCAAACGGTTACGGTCGGGGCCCGGTTCGAGATAGGGGATCTCCTCGAGTTCGAATTCAGCGCCGGCTTTGAGCAATGCCATTTCGACGATGACCGACCCGCAACCTTCCGATCCGATGAGAACGTATTTGCTCATTGCCGCTTCTTCACTCCATCAAGTCTTGGCGTCATCCTCGACATCGACTTCAGGCCGGTCACTTCCCCTGACCGATTCCTGATGCCATGTGCCATCGGACGTTTCATAGCTGATCTGCGCATCCTCGCCGCCAATCTGCTGGCGTTTGGCTGCCTCCCTGGCAGCTCTCAATGCGGCGTCGTGGGAGGGAAATTTCTCAGACCAGACGTCTCCGAGCTTGTAGGCCCAACCGCCGTCATGGGCATGGACATGATAGGTGAGATGCATGAAAGTTCTCCGTTTGGACCGACTGATCTGATTGCATGGTGCAGCATACCAAGCGAAAAGAAAATGAACCGCCGAAGATTTTGTTCCAGTCAAAATCCCGATCAATGGCCAAAGTAAATCTTCAGTGATTTGTCGAACGAATGGCCGCGGAGTTTAATGTAGCCTATCTCACGATCAATCAACCAAGCGAAAGGATGGGACATGTCCAAATCCAATGCAGCGCTTTCGGGCACATTCAGAATTGGCGGAGACATCGAGATCAATCGCCTAGGCTTCGGCGCCATGCGAATTACGGGTCCAGGGATATGGGGCGAACCGGCCGATCGTGCGGAAGCGATCCGGACATTGAAGCGCCTTCCCGAACTCGGCGTCAATTTCATCGACACTGCCGATTCCTACGGTCCCAATGTCTCCGAGGAGTTGATCAGGGAAGCGTTGCATCCTTATCGCGGTATGTTGATCGCAACGAAAGCCGGGCTTGCGCGTACCGGCCCGAACCTGTGGACCCCGCTCGGGAGACCGGAATATTTGATCCAGCAGGCTTATACGAGTTGCCGCAGGCTTGGTGTGGAACAGATCGGGCTGTGGCAATTGCACCGGATCGATCCGAAGGTGCCGGGAGACGAGCAGTTTTCGGCGGTAAGAAAGCTCCTTGATGATGGCGTCATCCGTCATGCCGGCCTTAGCGAGGTGTCGGTGGCTGATATCAAGGCTGCATCGAAGCATTTTAAAGTGGCGACGGTCCAGAACCGCTATAATCTTGTCGATCGAACCAGCGAGGACGTGCTCGACTACTGCAGCGAAAACAATATCGGTTTCATTCCGTGGTTCCCGCTTGCAGCGGGCGATCTGGCCAAGCCTGGATCTCTCCTCGACAAGATGGCTTCGGCGCACGGGGCCGGTCCGAGCCAGATCGCGCTGGCCTGGGTCCTGAAGCGCAGTCCCGTGATGCTGCCGATCCCGGGTACATCCAGGGCAGCGCATCTGGAGGAAAACATCGCAGCCGCGGCAATCGAACTTTCCAACGAGGAATTCGCCGCGCTCGATGCGGAAGGGAAGGCTTGGAAATCCAGCTAATCAATTCGGGGCGCAAGCATTTCCCGAAGGCGGTCAAGGAGCGGGCGCTGGCCCGTTATGATTTTGCGGTGCGCATCATCGAATGAAAACCACTCCGCGCGGTCGACTTCCGGGAAGATTTCCTTGCGGCCGGTTCGAGGCGGCCATTCGATTTCAAAGGTATTGCTGACGAGCCCGGCCACGTCGAAATCGCCTTCGAGCGCAAATCCGGTCACAACCTTGCCGCCCGCTTGGCGGATGGAGCCCAGAGACTGGAGTTCTCCATCAAGAATCATGCCTGTCTCCTCGGCAAATTCGCGTCGCGCGGTCAGTTCCGGATCATCGCCTTCGCTATACTCGCCTTTCGGAATAGACCAGGCTGAGAGATCCTTGTTGCGCCAGAAGGGGCCGCCGGGATGCACCAGCAATACCTCATGATCGTTGCCGTTCGCGCGATACATGAGAATGCCGGCGCTCTGCTTTGTCATGTGTCTCTCCTCGGGTCACTTGATCTGACCCGTTTTGGCAAGCCGGAACAAGAACAAGGCGAGAATCGGTAATCCGGCGGGACTATGGAACGATTGAAATAGGTGTATCGTCCGAATTGGGGTATTGCAGGGTAAATGCAAATCTGAGATCATCGCTCATCCTAGAAGTCCAAATAAAAAGACCGGGGAACAGGAGGAAACATAGTTCGTAATTCTCGATGGAGTACAACTATGATTTCGAATTCAAGCTACGCGAATATCGCTGTTTCGTACAAAACGGGAGGCAGCGGGTCATGAACGACAAGTCTTTCTCATCTCCAGTACTCATCAGCCTCGGTGCCATGGGGCTTCGCCTCGTCTCTTCGGCGTGGGAGGCATTGGAGTGTTTGAAGAACCAATGGCCACAGCAGGATGGGGTCGAATACCGGCGTGCAACGCGAATGTGCCGGGATGCCCTCGAAGGCTGGATGCCACCAGCAAAGGCGAGGCAAGCATTCGTCATTGCCGCGCAGCGCGCGGGTGTGTTGATAGGCAAGCCCACGTTGAAATGAGCTGAAGTGGCGTGAGGTTGCTGCAGCGGATACGCCTGTCTCGCGCCGTCCGCATGGGCGCGAGAATTAGAGTCCTGACCGCCTTTTGCACTAGCGCAGAGATGACGCAGCTGTGCAAAGCGGCTTTCGTCGCTTGCGGTCGTAAAAGCTGTCGCAATTCTCCCGAAGGATGTTATTGAAATCGTTGAATCTTTGACGGTCATCGCCCTCGGGTGCGATGGGCACAGCCGGCTTACAATTCATTTAATTGAACAATTTCAATTCGTTAAGGCGCGTATTTCCGCGACCCTCCCCTTGTGACCAAACTGTAATATATCTGTCACATGACTGTTATAAACCTTCTGTAGACAGCGCTTACTTCAACAGATTTCTAACGGGAGTAAAACGATGAACAAGCTTCTAACTACAGCCGCAGTGCTTGCGATCGCCGTAGGCGCGTCCACGGTTGCAGCGTCTGCACGCGACCAGGTCCAGGTGTCGGGCTCTTCGACGGTCCTGCCATACGCCAAGATCGTTGCCGAGACCTTTGGTGAAACATATCCTAATTTCAAGACGCCAGTCGTTGAATCCGGTGGCTCCGGCGCAGGCATCAAGGAATTCTGCAAGGGCGTTGGCGAAGACACGGTCGACATTGCCAATTCATCCCGCCCAATCAAGGAAAGTGAATTGAAGTCTTGCGCCGATGCAGGCGTCAAGGACGTCGAGGAAATCCGCATCGGCTACGATGGCATCGTTTTCGCCACCGACATCAAGGGTCCAGATTGGGCTTTGGTACCGAAGGACATTTACACTGCGCTTGCCGCCCAGATCGTTGTTGACGGCAAGCTCGTCGACAATCCAAACACCAAGTGGAACCAGGTGAACCCAGCCCTCCCGGACTGGGATATCGCCGCTTACATTCCTGGCGAAAAGCACGGCACGCGCGAAGTTTTCGAAGAGAAGCTGATGACCGGTGGCTGCAAGGCTACAGGGGCTGCCGATGCGATCAAGAAACTCGGCCTTGACGAAAAGGCCGCTGCCGCTGCCTGCGTCAAGATCCGCAAGGATGGCAAGGCAATCGATATCGATGGCGATTATCCGGAAACGCTGGCTCGTATCGATGCCAACAAGACCGGCGTTGGCGTATTCGGCCTCGCATTCTACGAAAACAATGCCGACAAGCTGAAGGTTGCTACGGTTGAAGGTGTTGTTCCGAGCACGGAAACCATTTCTTCCGGCAAATATCCGGTTTCGCGCCCGCTGTTCTTCTACGTCAAGAAGGCCCATCTCGGTGTCATTCCTGGTCTGAAGGAATATGTCGACTTCTTCCTTAACGATCAGATGATCGGCCCGGACAGCCCGCTCGTCGAGTACGGCCTAGTTGCTGCCCCGGATGCAGAACGCAAAGCCCAGCGCGATGCATTTGCTGCCGGCACAACAATGAAGTAAGCTTCGGCTTACGTAAACGGGCGGCTTCGGCTGCCCGTTTATCTTTTTAATTGACGTGAATTTTGCGGGACGGGGAAGATCCTAGATGTCCACTTTAATGGTGCTTGTGATTGTCATAGCGATTGCCGCGGCAGGATACTTCATCGGTCGCCAGCGCGCTGTCAGCAAAGAGGGCGGAAACGTCAAGCCGCATTCCCTGCCGCATTATCATGGATGGTGGGTTTTCCTGGCTTCTGCGCTCCCGGCTATCCTTTTTGTCGCGGTTTGGGCCGCCGGGACAGGGGTTTACCTGGAGCGGTCAGCCATTGCCGAGCTGCCAACGCGCACAGCCGACACTGTCATTGCCAGCCAAAGCCTTGAGCTAGGCATGGTCAGCGGGATTGCTCGCGGCCTGGACAGGCTTAGCGATGCAGAACGGGCCAATCTTCCGCAAACCTTTGCAGAGTTGCAGCCGCTTCTCGCCAGCAAGGGTGTGGCGCTTGCGACCGAGGGTCAGGACTATATGATTCCCATCGCCACCGAGTGGAACAGGAACACCGCCTGGGCAAGCCGGATTGGAGGAATTGTCGCGATAGTGCTGGCACTTGCCGGCGCGGTCTTCGGCCTCTCCGGCGTCCATGTCCGGGCGCGGGCCCGCAACAATGTGGAACGTGTTATACTTGGAGCGCTCATCGCGGCGTCGGGTATCGCCATTCTCACCACCATCGGCATCATCCTCTCGATGCTGTTCCAGACGATTACCTTCTTCCAATCGGTATCGCCTTCGACGTTCTTCTTCGGCACGGTCTGGGATCCGCGCTTTGCAGCGGCGGGTTCCGGTGGTTCGCAAGGGCAATTCGGCCTGATCCCTCTGCTCGCCGGCACGCTTTATATAGCGTTCGTGGCTATGCTGTTCGCTGTGCCGGTCGGCCTTTTTGCCGCTATCTACATGGCGGAATATGCCAGCCGCAGCGTGCGTTCCGTCGTCAAGCCGCTCCTTGAGGTTCTCGCCGGTATACCGACGATCGTCTATGGCTTCTTCGCGCTCGTTACAGTCGGTCCGTTCCTGCGCGATCTCAGCGCGGCGCTTTCCGGTGGGTATGCCTTTATCCAGGCGCAGAGCGTTTTGACTGCAGGCATCGTCATGGGCGTCATGCTGATCCCCTTCGTCTCGTCGCTTTCCGATGACATCATCACCGCGGTTCCTGGTTCGCTGCGCGATGGATCGCTGGGTCTCGGTTCGACGAAGTCGGAAACAATCCGCCGCGTGGTTCTTCCGGCCGCATTGCCGGGCATCGTTGGCGCGCTGCTTTTGACCGCGTCGCGCGCCATCGGCGAAACCATGATCGTTGTGCTGGCTGCCGGCGTTGCCGCCAACCTCAACATCAACCCTTTCGAAGCGATGACCACGATCACCGTCAAGATTGTCAATCAGCTGACGGGCGATCTGGAATTCAACTCACCGCAAACGCTGGTGGCGTTCGCCTTGGGCCTCACCCTCTTTTTCATCACTCTGGCGATGAACATCTTTGCGCTCTACATCGTGCGTAAGTATCGGGAGCAGTACGAATGACCGACATAGCCCTCAATCCCGCTGCACCAGCATCTGCACGTCCGGCGCGCCGTGACATTGGGCTGAAGCGCCGTTATGCCGCCGAACGCCGTTTCAAGCTCTACGGTATCGCCGCGATTGCCATCGGTCTCTTCTTCCTGGTCGCCTTGATGTATTCGGTGTTTTCCAACGGTTACACGGCCTTCTGGCAGACCGAGGTCAATCTTGCGATCAATCTCGACCCGAAGATCATCGATCCCGACAACAAGCGTGCGACTGATCCGAACGTTTTGCTGACAGCCAATTATCCGATCCTGGCGCGCAATGCACTGGCGGAAAAACTGGGCGTGCCAGCGACGAACAAGCCTGCGATGCGTGAACTCGGCAAGCTGTTTTCAGAAGGCGTGCGCGGACAATTGCGCGACCTCGTCGTCGCCAATCCTTCGCTTATTGGCACCACGCAAAATGTCTGGGTGCTGACCGGTGCGGATATCGATTCTGCCTTCAAGGGCCAGATCGATCTCACTGTCGATCAGACCCGCCGCAAGGTTTCAGACCAGCAGGTCGGGTGGATGAACAAGCTGAAGGGTGAGGGCGCGATGTCCCAGCGCTTCAATACCGGCCTTTTCACCTATGGCGCGTCGAGCCGCCCAGAGACATCCGGTCTCGGCGTTGCTCTCATCGGCTCGCTTTACATGATGCTGATCGTCCTGTGTCTCTCGTTGCCAATTGGTGTCGCAGCGTCCATCTATCTTGAGGAATACGCCAAGAAGAGCCGGCTGACGGACATCATCGAGGTTAACATCAATAATCTCGCGGCTGTTCCGTCGATCGTGTTCGGCCTACTCGGATTGGCCGTCTTCATCAACTTCTTCCACATGCCGCGCTCGGCTTCGCTGGTCGGCGGCATGGTGCTGACGCTGATGACCTTGCCGACGATTATCATCGCGACACGCGCAGCGCTGCGGGCAGTTCCACCGTCGATCCGCGCGGCGGCTCTGGGCGTCGGAGCGTCGAAGACCCAGATGGTTTTCCACCACGTCCTGCCACTGGCCGCCCCCGGCATCCTGACCGGCACGATCATCGGTCTTGCGCATGCGCTCGGTGAAACGGCGCCACTGCTTCTGATCGGCATGGTCGCTTTCGTCGCCAACAGTCCGGTAACGCCGCTCGATCCCTCCACGGCGCTGCCAGTGCAGATCTACATGTGGGCCAACGAGGCGGAGCGCGCCTTTGTCGAGCGTACATCTGGCGCTATCATCGTGTTGTTGATTTTCCTCGCGGTCATGAACATCACAGCTATCATTCTGCGTCGCCGCTTCGAGCGGCGGTGGTAACGGGTCGGGAAAGGCTCTAATTATGAACCTGATGACGGAACGAAATCTCGAAAAAGCGGTAAACGACAAAATGAGCGCCCAGGGAAATGCGATCAAGATGCAGGGCAAGGACGTCACCGTCCACTATGGTGACAAGCAAGCCCTGTTCGGTGTCAGCCTCGATGTGCCGGAGAAGATGGTAACGGCACTGATCGGCCCCTCTGGCTGCGGCAAGTCCACTTTCCTGCGCAGCCTGAACCGCATGAACGACACGATCGAAGGCTGTAAGGTTGGCGGCCTTCTTACGCTCGATGATGAGGACATCTACAATCCGAAGATCGACGTTGTGGAACTCAGAGCCCGGGTCGGCATGGTATTCCAGAAGCCCAACCCCTTCCCGAAGTCGATCTTCGAGAACGTGGCTTATGGCCCGCGTATTCATGGTCTTGCCAAGAACCGCCAGCAACTCGATGAAATCGTCGAGAAGAGCCTGCGCCGAGCCAGCCTGTTCGAAGAGGTGAAGGATCGCCTGCACGAAGCGGGCACAGGTCTTTCCGGCGGCCAGCAGCAGCGCCTGTGCATTGCGCGCGCCATCGCTGTCAGCCCGGAAGTCATCCTGATGGATGAGCCTTGCTCGGCGCTCGATCCCATCGCCACCGCCAAGGTGGAGGAACTGATCGACGAATTGCGCGAGAATTATACGATCGTCATCGTGACGCACTCGATGCAGCAAGCGGCACGCGTATCGCAGCGTACGGCGATGTTCCATCTGGGCAATCTTGTCGAGGTAGGTGATACGGAAATGATGTTCACCAGCCCGACGGAAAAGCGCACGCAAGACTACATCACCGGACGCTTCGGCTGATCATGGGAAAGAGGTTGATATCATGACCGAACAGACAGCACAGCACACCGTCCGTTCCTACGACGAAGAACTGAAATTCCTGACGCACAAGATCGCCGAGATGGGCGGGCATGCGGAGCGCATGGTTGAACAGGCCGTCGCTGCCATGGTCAATTCGGACAATGCGTTGGCACAGCGGGTGATCTCGGATGATTTGATCCTCGATGCCGGGCAGCGCGAGATCGACGAAAAGGCGATTACCATCATCGGCAAGCGCCAGCCCATGGCGATCGACCTGCGTGAAGTCATCGGCACGATCCGCATTTCATCGGATCTGGAACGCATCGGCGATCTCGGCAAGAACATTGCCAAGCGGGTGGTTGCGGTTACCGATACAAGGCAGACACTTTCGGTCTATCGCGGGTTGCAGACGATCGCCGAACTGGCCTTGACACAGCTCAAGGACGTTCTCGACGCCTACGCCACACGTTCGGTCGCGCAGGTCAATATCGTGCGCGAGCGCGACGACGAGATCGATGCGCTCTATACCTCATTGTTCCGCGAACTTCTGACCTACATGATGGAAGATCCGCGCAATATCTCTGCCTGCACGCATCTACTTTTCTGTGCAAAGAATATCGAACGCATCGGCGATCATGCGACGAATATAGCAGAGACAGTTTATTATATTGTGACGGGAACGCAGCTTCCGGCAGAGCGCCCGAAGGAAGACCAATCCCACACCATCGTGGTGGACGAACCTCTCGCATCCTAGTTTTCAAAGGTAGAAAATGGCTATAGCTCCCAAAATCACCGTTGTGGAAGACGAGGAAGCCTTGAGCGTCCTCCTCAGGTACAATCTTGAAGCTGAAGGCTATGCAGTCGAGACGATCGCGCGCGGCGACGAAGCGGAAATAGCTTTGCGGGAGAAAGTGCCGGATCTGTTGATCCTGGACTGGATGCTGCCGGGCCTTTCCGGTATCGAACTCTGCCGGCGGCTGAGAGCCAGGCGCGAAACGGAAATCCTGCCGATCATCATGCTGACAGCACGCGGCGAGGAAAGCGAGCGGGTGCGCGGCCTTGCAACCGGCGCGGACGACTACATGGTCAAGCCGTTCTCGACGCCGGAGCTGCTTGCACGCATCAAATCCATGCTGCGGCGGGTCAATCCGAGCCTTCTGTCGCATGTGTTGAGCTTTGGCGACCTCAAGCTCGACCGCGAGCAACATCGCGTCTACCGCAAGGAACGCGAACTCAAACTCGGTCCGACGGAATTCCGTCTCCTGGAATTCCTGATGCAATCTCCCGGCCGTGTCTTCTCGCGCGGTCAGCTGCTCGACAATGTCTGGGGCGCCGACATCTATGTGGATGACCGCACCGTCGACGTGCATGTCGGGCGCTTGCGCAAGGCCATCAATATTGGCCGCTCCATCGATCCCATTCGCACGGTGCGCGGCGCAGGATATTCATTCGGCTAATTTATTTCAGGCAACAGGGTTATCTTTCCAGTCAGACCAAGGAACCATTGTCCAGCACCTTCGTTACTCCCGCGGTCGATTACTTGCGCAACGTCAGATTGCGTTAATCGCGAAACCGCCAAACGAATGGGAGTCGTACAATGGCCGAGAAGACACTGGACAAACTCTTTCATGAAACCCTGAAGGATATCTACTACGCCGAGCGCAAGATTTTAAAAGCCCTGCCGAAAATGGCCAAGGGCGCGGCATCTCCGCAATTGAAGGCTGCGTTCGAGAAGCATCGGGACGAGACGGAGGTTCATGTCGAGCGTCTGCAACAGGTTTTCGAAATTTTCGGCAAGCGTGCACAGGGCAAGACCTGCGAGGCCATAGAGGGTATTATCGCCGAAGGCGAGGAAATCCTGGACGAATTCAAGGATCAACCCGCTCTGGATGCGGGACTGGCATCCGCAGCTCAAGCCGTTGAACATTATGAGATCGCGCGATACGGAACCTTGGCGCGCTGGGCCGGGGATTTGAATATGCCCGACGCGAAGAAACTGCTGGGAGCAACCTTGCAGGAGGAAATCGCCACCGACGCCGCGCTGTCGAAACTGGCCGAAGGTTCACTCAACCGGGCAGCGGCTGCCTGACTATCTGCAAAACGCTCCGTCCCAAAAGAAAAATGATCCAGAAAGCCCGTCATCCAGTGGCGGGCTTTTCTCTATTTCTGTCGTTCCCATGGAGGGATGAACCTTCCATCCAGATATTCATCCAGGTAGCCGGAATGAACCGGGATGGCGAGATCCGGCGATTTGAGGAATGCAAACGCCCAGCCTGCGAGATTGCCGTCTTCATCGCAGATTTTGATCGACTTGCGAAAATTGCCTGGCAAGCCAATGGATTCGAGTGCGTCGAGCAGAGGTAATTGGCTTTCGGCAATGTCGTAAAGTTCGCCTTTAACGCGAAAACCGGTGCCTGGCAAATCCAGCATCATCGGAGTGAACCAGGATCCGGCAATGAGCATGGGAAACCGCTCGACCGTGCGGCAATTTCCAAGAAACACGGCATCATTCAGGCCGTGGGCATGCAGCGGGAAACCTTTCTTTAAAGTGCCGAAGGCGAAAATTCTCATCGGAAGTCTGCAACGAACTTGCCAAATCCAGTCAGGCCGTGAGCCGAACGGATTTCGAGAACCTGTACGTGGGTAGGCAGCTCGATCAGGAATTCACTATCCCGGGCGAGATGATGGATGCTGTTGGGGTCGCCTCCGGTGAAGTGTGCCATCGACTCCACGTCCTCCCAATAAGAGATCGTCATGAATTCGGTCTCGTCCTCCCGGTCCTCCCGTAAGGTCTGCACCCCGAGCGCCTTTTCGATAAGCGGCTTGATGCCGGCTTCGTAATTATACGCCTCGTATTCATCAGCGTGTTCCGGCCGGGTTCGGCCACGCCAAATGCGGGCAATCGTCGGTTGTTTGGCCATCTGTCGTCCCTCGGTTGTGCTGTTGGTCGAAAACGCCAGATCAAAGCAGATAGTTCCTCCATTGCGGCAGGAACAATTCGGGTGCTTGAGGGTTAGCATCAGATGCGACGAGGGAGACTCAGATGACACAGGCAAATCTTTCACGGCATGAACTGGCAGGAGACAAGACTGCGAAACGGCACCGTGAAATTCAAGCCAAGATTGATAAGATCGATAAACGTGAGGGCAGCTCTGCAAGTAAGAAAGCGCCGCAAACAGGTGCCCGCGCCTATCCGGTTCCGCCATTTCCGAAGCAGCATTTAAGGAAACCCGGCATCGAGGCCAAGCTTGTGCCGGCACCGATGTACGATGCGCCCTATTACGAGGGTTCGAAGAAACTTGATGGCAAAGTCGCATTGATCACGGGTGGCGATTCCGGCATAGGACGAGCGGTGGCGGTTCTCTATGCGCGTGAAGGTGCCAATGTGGTGATCGTGCATCTCGACGAAGAGCGTGATGCGGACAAAACAAAGAAACTGGTCGAGAAGGAAGGAAGACGTTGTCTCGTCATCGCGGGGGACGTCCGCAAGCAAGAGTTTTGCCAGGACGCGGTCGAACAGACGATCAAAGCCTTCGGTAAAATCGACGTCCTCGTTAACAATGCAGCATTCCAGCTGCACACAGACGATTTCGAGGATTTGACCGAGGAGCACTTTGACGAAACGATCAAGACCAATCTTTACGGTTATTTCTTTCTTGCTCAGGCGGCGGCCCGCAAGATGAAACCCGGATCGGCGATCGTTAACACCGGCTCCGTTACCGGATTGAGGGGCAGCAAGAATCTCATCGATTATTCCATGACCAAGGGTGGCATCCATGCCTTTACCCGGGCGCTATCTGGAAACCTGCTCCCTCGTGGTATCCGCGTCAACGCTGTTGCACCCGGTCCCGTCTGGACGCCGCTCAATCCAGCCGACAAAGAGGCCGAAAACGTCTCGAAATTTGGTTCGGATACCCCGATGAAGCGACCCGCCCAGCCTGAGGAGCTGGCTCCCGCCTATGTATTCCTGGCGTCGTCCCACTGTTCAAGCTACATCACTGGGGAGATTCTGCCCGTGGTTGGCGGCTATTGAGGAGGGCGGCACGAAACTCAAGGCGCTCTAGCCTACCTCATCGGGTTTCAGGGGCTTGGGTGCGTTTTCGTTGGCTGCACCGTGAAGAACTTGTGCAGGTTCGTCGAGCCGGGTAATCATCCCTTTTTCCATGCGGAAAACACCGTGTTGCCCACCTTGGCGGGCAAAATCGGTCTCTAGATCGCCCCATGAGCCAAGAAAATTGCCGCAGGAACTACAGTGTATCGGCGAGTTTGAATCTACGTCTGCCGGTATGTCCAGATAGATTGTACCACAGTTTGCGCATTCCAATTTGTGGTCCAGTCGTTGGCCCATCCGAGTACCCTTCTGCTATAGTCAAACAAAACAGTACGCCGTTTGCGGACAAGTGCAATTGTATGTCCGCCAGTAGACATAGAAGCAATAAAGTCTCTGGACGGCCCTTCAGGTGCGGCCGAATTCCTTCCTCAGTTCGTCCTTGGCGCGCTCCAATACATTCTTTTGTTTGTCGGGCAAATTGTGGCCTGCACGGTTGATATAGAACGTCAGCATCGACATCGCGGACCGGTAAGGGCTTGATTTGCGTCGTTCCGACTGCTCTGCCGACCGCTTCAGCGAGATAGCGATCTTGTGCGGGTCGTGCTGTTCGAAAACATGGGCTTCAAGGTCGAGCGCGTCACTATTCTCGGTGACATCCTTTGACCATTTCTCTTTTGGCTTGCCGGCCATTTTGAAACCTCCAATGATCGTTCACTCGAATGTTACTTTCTTTGGATCGAATGCTGCATGATCCCGGATTGCAGCGACGTCCGGTATGGGGTCTTCATAAGCCCACATGGCATCGCTGGCCGACTCGCCCTGACCTGTGACCCGCCAGTAGGAGGCGTTGCCCTTCCAAGGGCATTTCGTGCTGGTTTCGGTCTTTTCGAGATGGGCGAAATAGATATCGTCGAAGGGGATATAGAGAACTGGATTGTGTCCGGGTTCCAGTAATTCCAATGCCCGTTCCGTCGAAGCTATTACGACATTGTGAAATCGTACGGTCACGGGGTGAGAATATGGTTTGATCGTGATGCCGCTATCCATGGTCTATTCCTCTTTGCAATTGACTGACCGGAGCTTCGTTGAGTTTTAAGCCGCAAGGAAGCAAAATGTTCCCGGCGAATGAAAAAGTGAACGAACCATACCGAGTCTATTCTTCACGGAACCCCGGTACTTTTGACGCGTTAAAAAAGCATAGGAGAAATACCCCCATGACAGAGACCAGATTGCTCACGGATCATCAGGAGATACGAGACTGGGCTGCGGCGCGATCTGGCATACCTGCCATTCGCGACGCGGAAGAGCTGATTGGCAGCAATGAGCCTGTAATCTCCATCCAGTTCGGTCAACATGCCTATGAGGATGATGATCACGAGGGCGCGGACCGTCCTGATGATTTCGGCAGACCGCGTCTCGTAGAATGGGATGAATGGTTCGCCCTGTTCGATCAGGAAGGCCTCGGCCTCGTGGTTGCGGAGGATGTGCCAGGCCAACGCGACGAGTTTCATGAAATCATTCGCAGATAGGCCGGATGGATCGTTATGGACAAGATTTTGGAGGGCGAACGCTTCACCGCAAATTCCTTGAGCGAACTCAGATCCGAGGCAGAGCACTGCAAGCGGTGCGATCTTTATAAAAACGCCACCCAGACGGTGTTCGGCGAGGGTTCGAGAGATGCGGAAACCGTCCTCGTCGGCGAACAGCCGGGTGACAAGGAGGATCTTGCCGGCCATCCATTTGTGGGTCCGGCCGGTATTGTGCTCGATAAAGCCCTGGTCGAAGCGGGTATCGAGCGCGACAGCTGTTATGTCACCAATACCGTCAAGCATTTCAAATTCGAGCCGCGCGGCAAACGCCGGCTGCACTCCAAGCCGAATGCCGGCGAAATCCGGATTTGCTCGTGGTGGCTGAGAGGCGAGCTAGAGCTAATCAAGCCGAAAATAGTCGTTGCGTTGGGAGCTACGGCTGCCAACTGTCTGGTCGGCAACGCGGTTCGCATAACGAAGGACCGACGAAGAATATTTCATCCCGACGGACTGCCGCCGGTGCTGGTCACCATACATCCCTCATACATTCTGAGAATACGCGACAGGGATAAAGCAGATATCGAAACGCGCGAATTCGTCCGCGATCTGGCGGAAATAAGGAGGTTTCTCTCGATCCACTAACTGGTACTACTCTTCGCGATAGATGCGGTCTGTGGCCTGATCGCGAGCTTCCCGTTCATAACGGCTCAAACGGCGCTGTCTCATTCCGAGTGCCAGCAACAGGCCCAATATGAAGGGTCCACCAATCAGTATCAGAAGCCATGAATACTCAGCCATGATTGCACTCCCGTTTCGGCTCTAACCGACGAGCGTACAATAGGTTCCGGATTCACGGTGCGGAGGGTGTGACGCGCCATATGGTGTTGCCAACATCGTCCGCCACCAGAAGAGCGCCGGCCTTGTCGACCGCAACGCCCACGGGACGGCCGAGGGCCTTATCGCCATCGACGAAACCCGTCAGTACATCTTGTGGGGGTCCATTCGGCTTGCCGTTACTGAAAGGAACGAAGATGACCTTGTATCCGCTGCGGGGCTGGCGGTTCCACGAGCCATGCTGGCCGACAAACGCGCCGTTTTTGTATTCAGGGCCAAACAGGGAACCGGTATAGAAGGTCAAACCCAGCGAAGCGGTATGTGGACCGAGTGCATAGTCTGGCTTGATGGCCGAGGCGACAAGCTCCGGGTTTTGCGGGCTGACCCGCACATCGACGTTCTGGCCGTAGTAGCTGTATGGCCAGCCATAAAACCCGCCATCCTTGACCGATGTCATATAGTCCGGGACAAGATCGCTGCCGATCTCGTCGCGCTCATTGACCGCGACCCAGAGTGCGCCACTGTTGGGATTCCAGGATAGTCCGTTCGGGTTTCGCAGACCCCAGGCAAATAGCCTAGTTTTTTTCGTGTTCAGATCTATCTCGAGGACGGCGGCCCGGTTGGCTTCCGCGTCGATGCCGTTCTCGCCCACATTGCTGTTCGATCCGACCGTTGCATAGAGCTTTGTCCCGTCGGCGCTGGCGATCACATCTTTCGTCCAGTGGTGATTGATCGGGCCGCCTGGGAGGTTCGCGATCTTTTCGGGCGCCGCGGTTATTTTCGTCTCGCCATCGCCATAGGGATAAGCGACGATCGCATCGGTATTGGCGACGTAGAGCTTGCCGCCAGAAAGGGCCATCCCAAAGGGCGAATTCAGGTTCTCAAGAAACGTCTCCTTTATCTCGGCCACGCCGTCATTGTCGGCGTCGCGCAGCAGCGTGATGCGGTTCGGGCTTGTCACCCCCGCACCGGCCCTGCCCATAACGAGGCCTTCGACCCAACTACGGATGCTGAAGGACTGGTTCTGCCGCGCGGGCGCATTGGTTTCGGCTACCAGCACATCGCCATTGGGCAGGACATGCAGCCAGCGCGGATGGTCAAGGTCCTTGGCGAAGACGTTGACTTTCATCCCCAGAGCAACTGTCGGCGTTTTGCCTTCCGGCCAAGAGGAAGCCTCGGCGATGTTGACCGTGGTGATGGGTTTGGGATTGGGCGGAGGCAAGGTCGGGTCGGGGCCGTATCCCTGTTCAACGGGAATTGTCGCGGACTCCCGCGAATAGAAGTAGACGCCGGCCGCCGCGAGCAGTGCGAGCACCAGCAACGCACCGATGATGAGAAATGCAGTTTTCATGGCTGACCCTTGAATGGAGACCCTGGAGTTGTGCAACGCACGAAAATAAACAAAGTTGCCGCGAGCGCTGCGGCAAACTGGCGTGTTCGTTTCGTCGTTTGCTCACTACGCCGTTTTTATATCTTTGCCCTTGCAGTCCAATCGAAAAAATATTCATCCCCTTCTATCCTCGCGCTG
The DNA here is from genome assembly GCF_028331445.1 of Candidatus Phyllobacterium onerii. Lineage (GTDB taxonomy): Bacteria > Pseudomonadota > Alphaproteobacteria > Rhizobiales > Rhizobiaceae > Phyllobacterium > Phyllobacterium onerii. The sequence continues at coordinate 162,561 of NZ_JAQMHX010000006.1, forward strand.
TGGATTTGTCCGACCGTCAAACCACGGCAATCAGAAGGATGAATACGATGCTTCCGCGTTCAGGAATCTATTATGCAGCCCAGCATATGCACCATGCACAGCGGGTCACCTTGCCCCCGCATAAAATCCAAGACTCTGAAATCACCTCCGCAGGCTACCGGGAGGAACTCGGTGTTTTCCTGCGCCTTTGGTTGGTCATCCTTGCGGGCGTGGCCGTCATCCTGCTGAGCAGCTGGCTGGCGGCAAGCTGATGCGCGAAATGTCACGAAATGCGGCTTCAGAACGGTCTGAAGCCGAGGTTAAAGAACAAGGCGGTCCGGCGGAAGATATAAGATCCATCAGATCGCTCATTCCGCTTGCGCTCGGGATGCTTGTCTTTATGGCAGCTCTTGCCTCTCTGATGAAACTCTTGCCCTGACCAGCACGGAACCATCGATTCAGGCCTTAGTAGATTTCAAATCCTTATAGTTTTTTTATTTCTTCTCGCTGTGTCCCGTCTCGAACTTTTATGGTGTTTCGAGCCATATTCTGCCGCGATCAGCGAGCTTGGCAGTGTTGCCCACGCCCCATCTGATTGGACCATTTATGCAATCAATAAGGAGTTCTATCGATGGACATTGTTGTTCTCGCGATAGGTATTTTGTTCTTAGTCCTCTCGCTGGCTTACACCAAAGCCTGCGATAATCTGTGACTGGAGGGAACGGCAAATGACTATCGACTATATTCTCGGCGGCGCTGTGACCTTGTTTCTCCTCGCCTACCTCACCTACGCCCTCGTTCGTCCGGAGCGCTTCTGAGAGGCCGTTGATTATTCCAGCTTGACGGGCATCCGACGCGATTTTCTGCGCTTCCGGTGCTCATGGACGAAAATGTCCACTGCGCTCCGGTTCTCGAAAACCGCACCGGCTCTCTCGACAAGCTGAATTCTCAAACGGTCTCCAGCGCATTACCGGCCAAGGCCCGGAAAGCTACACCATGACTCTCAACGGTTGGATACAGATCCTCGTCTTCTGCGGGATCATCATTTTGCTCGTGAAACCGCTCGGCGGCTACATGACGCGCGTCTTCAACGGCGATCGCACATTCCTTTCGCCCATCTTCGTTCCCGTGGAGCGAGGTCTCTACCGCATAGCCGGAACCAGCGAACAGGAAGAACAGCATTGGACGACGTATACAGCGGCGCTGCTGTTCTTCAGCTTGGCCGGCTTTATCGTTCTCTATTTCCTGCAGCGGTTCCAGGGAGCACTTCCTTATAACCCTGCCGCGATGGGCGCAACGGAGCCCGGGCTCGCGTTCAATACGGCTGTCAGCTTCGTAACCAATACGAACTGGCAGAATTACGGCGGCGAAAGCACCATGTCGTATCTCGTGCAGATGGCGGGCTTTACAGTTCAGAACTTCGTCTCGGCGGCTACGGGTATTGCCATCGCGGTTGCGTTGATCCGGGGTTTCACCAGAGCTTCCGGCCGGTCGATCGGCAATTTCTGGGTCGATCTGACCAGATGCACGCTCTATATTCTCCTGCCGATCTGCATCGTGCTGACGTTGGTCTACGTCTATCTTGGCGTTCCGCAGACGCTCGGAACCTATGTTGATGCGACGACGCTGGAAGGCGCCAAGCAAACGATCGCCGTCGGGCCGGTTGCTTCGCAGCTTGCGATCAAGATGCTCGGCACCAATGGCGGCGGCTTCTTCAACGTGAATTCGGCGCATCCTTTCGAAAATCCCGATGCCATCTCGAACCTCATCCAGATGGTCACGATCTTTGCGATCGGCGCGGCATTGACCAACGTGTTCGGCCGCATGGCTGGTAACCAGCGCCAGGGCTGGGCGATCTTTGCTGCCATGGGCGTCATGTTCCTGGCGGGTGTAATCGTCTGCTACTGGGGTGAGGCTGCCGGTAATCCGCTCGTCCATGCGCTCGGGATCGACGGCGGCAACATGGAAGGCAAGGAGACACGCTTCGGCATAGCCTTGTCCGCATTGTTTGCGGTTGTCACAACGGCCGCCTCCTGCGGTGCGGTCAATGCGATGCATGACAGCTTCATGGCCATCAGTGGCATGATACCCCTCATCAACATGATGCTGGGAGAGGTGATTGTCGGCGGCGTCGGTGCCGGTCTTTATGGCATCCTGCTTTACGTCATCATTGCAGTCTTCGTGGCTGGCCTGATGGTTGGCCGTACGCCGGAATATCTTGGCAAGAAGATCGAGGCCAAGGAAGTCAAGATGGCCATGCTGGCCGTTCTGGTACTGCCGTTAGCAATGCTCGGCTTTACGGCAATAGCCTCGGTACTGCCGTCGGCAGTCGCTTCCATTGCGAACGCCGGTCCGCATGGCTTCTCGGAGATACTGTACGCCTATACCTCCGCAGCGGCGAACAACGGTTCGGCCTTTGGCGGTCTGACGGGCAATACGGCCTGGTACAACATTACGCTCGGTATCGGGATGTGGATGGGGCGGTTCTTCGTCATCATCCCTGCACTAGCGATCGCCGGTTCGCTGGTTGCCAAGAAAACCGTTCCGGAATCCGCAGGCACCTTTCCGACCCACGGCGGCCTGTTCGTTGGTCTGCTCGTCGGTGTCATCCTGATTGTCGGCGGTCTCACCTTCTTCCCGGCGCTGGCCGTTGGACCGATCGTCGAGCACCTCGCCATCGGCCTCGGGCAGACATTCTGATGGGTCCCGTCATGCGTCACAGTTACCTGCAATTCAACCTCAAGCCTCGCGCCGGAAATTTGGCGCGGGGAGCAAAAAAGCGTGCGCGCGCTTCCGACATCATTCTCGGCATGACGCTGATGATGTTGTTCGTCTGGCTCGCCGCATACGGGTTTATTCACCTTCACAACTGGAGTCTCAAATGAGCCAGTCCAAATCAGCGAGTCTTATGGACTCATCCATTTTGATACCTGCCATCGGGGGTGCTTTCAAAAAGCTCAACCCGCGCAGCCTCATCCGGAACCCCGTTATGTTCGTCGTCGCCGTGGTTTCAGCCCTGACGACCGTGCTGTTCGTCAAGGACATTGCAACAGGCGGACAGAGCCTCGGTTTCTCCTTCCAGATCATCATCTGGCTGTGGTTTACCGTGCTCTTTGCCAACTTCGCCGAAGCGGTGGCCGAGGGACGCGGCAAGGCCCAGGCAGATTCGTTGCGCAAGGCCCGGACCGAAACCCAGGCGAAACTCCTTTCGGGCGATGACCGCAGCAATTTCAAGCTGGTGCCTGGTGCAAGCCTGAAGGTTGGCGATATCGTCCTTGTCGATGCCGGTGACATCATCCCGTCTGACGGCGAGGTTGTCGAAGGTATCGCTTCGGTCAATGAATCGGCAATCACTGGCGAGTCCGCCCCGGTCATTCGCGAGTCCGGTGGTGACCGTTCTGCTGTGACCGGCGGAACGCAGGTTCTGTCCGACTGGCTCCGCGTCCGCATCACAGCGGCGGCCGGTTCGACCTTCATCGACCGGATGATCGCACTCGTCGAAGGTGCCGAGCGCCAGAAGACACCAAATGAAATCGCGCTCAACATCCTCCTCGCAGGCATGACGCTGATCTTCGTTCTTGCCACGGCGACAATTCCGAGCTTTGCCTCCTATGCGGGCGGCGCCATTCCGGTCGTCGTCCTGGTTGCCCTGTTCGTGACGCTGATCCCGACAACGATCGGCGCATTGCTTTCGGCGATCGGTATTGCCGGCATGGACCGTCTTATTCAGTTCAACGTGCTGGCAATGTCCGGGCGTGCCGTCGAAGCTGCGGGTGACGTCGATACGCTGCTCCTCGACAAGACCGGCACGATCACCTTCGGTAATCGTCAGGCGACCGAGTTCTTGCCCGTCAAGGGCGTATCGGAACAGGAACTTGCGGATGCCGCACAGCTTGCTTCGCTGGCGGATGAGACTCCCGAGGGCCGCTCGATCGTGGTTCTGGCCAAGGAAAAATACGGCATACGGGCCCGGGATATGCAGACGCTGCATGCGACCTTCGTGCCCTTCACCGCACAGAGCCGCATGAGCGGTGTCGATATCGATGGATCATCGATCCGCAAGGGCGCTGTCGACGCTGTTCTGACCTATGCCAATCAGATGTCACTTGCGACGCCCGGAGCTGGTGGAACGACTGTTGCGACACGGGCCACGGCCGAGACGATTCGTGATCTGCAAGCTATCGCCGACCAGATCGCCAAGGGCGGTGGCACACCGCTTGCAGTTGTCCGCGATGGCAAGCTGCTCGGCATCATATACTTGAAGGATATCGTCAAGGGCGGCATTCGCGAACGTTTCGCTGAACTACGCCGCATGGGCATCCGCACAGTGATGATCACCGGCGACAACCCGCTTACCGCTGCCGCCATTGCGGCGGAAGCCGGCGTCGACGACTTCCTCGCCCAGGCAACCCCCGAGAACAAGCTCACGCTGATCAGAGACGAGCAGTCGAAGGGCAAGCTTGTCGCCATGTGCGGTGACGGTACCAATGATGCTCCGGCACTCGCCCAAGCAGATGTGGGCGTCGCCATGAACACCGGTACTGTTGCAGCCCGCGAGGCCGGCAACATGGTCGATCTGGACAGCGATCCTACCAAGCTGATCGAGATCGTCGGTATCGGCAAGCAGTTGCTGATGACGCGCGGTGCGTTGACGACCTTCTCGATTGCCAATGATATCGCCAAGTACTTCGCCATTATCCCGGCGATGTTCCTGGCGTTCTATCCGCAGCTCGGCGCACTCAATATCATGGGGCTGCAGACACCCCAGAGCGCCATCCTGTCAGCGATCATCTTCAACGCGCTCATCATCGTCGCGCTGATCCCGTTGTCGCTGAAGGGCGTCAAATACCGGGCTGTCGGTGCAGGCGCGCTGTTGAGGCGCAACCTTCTCATCTATGGCCTCGGCGGCGTCATTGTCCCCTTCGTCGGCATCAAAGCTATCGATATGGTCATCACAAGCCTCGGCTTGGCGTAAAGGATTATTCCAATGTTAAAACAACTCAAACCCGCGATTATCATGATAATTGCATTTACGGTCATAACCGGCCTTATCTATCCTTTGGGCATGACCGGCATTGCTCAGGTTCTGTTCCCGCGGCAGGCCAATGGCAGCCTCATCGAGAAGAACGGTACTGTCATAGGTTCCGAGCTGATCGGCCAGGCCTTTGCCGCCGACAAGTACTTCCATGGCAGGCCGTCTGCTGCGGGTGACGGGTACAATGCTGCTGCGTCCAGTGGATCCAATCTTGGACCGACAAATCCGAAATTGATCGATCGTATCAAGACGGATCTGGCCGCCTTACAGGCAACCAATCCGAATACTCCGGTGCCGATGGACCTCGTTACCACCTCGGGCAGCGGCCTGGATCCTCACGTCTCGCCGGAAGGCGCTTACTTCCAGGTGCCGCGCGTCGCCAAGGCGCGTGGTATCGATGAAACCCGCATCCGTCAGTTGGTCGATCAGAACGTCCAGGGCCGCGAGCTCGGTTTCATGGGAGAGCCGGTGGTGAATGTGCTGGCGCTGAACCAGGCACTTGATGGCCTGACGGCACAGTAGTTGAATGGGAGCCGGGGATCTGCAACCGCAAACCCCGGCTCTGGCATGAGAGGCCCACAATGCCCACTGACAGCCGCGACACCGACAGGAGACCATCACCCGATGCACTCCTTGAAAATGCGGAGCGCGAGACGCGGGGACGGCTGAAGATTTTTCTCGGGGCGGCACCCGGTGTGGGCAAAACCTATGAAATGCTGATGGCTGGCCGAGCGGCACTTGCAGATGGCAAGGATGTGGTGATCGGCGTCGTCGAGACGCATGGCCGCAAGGAAACGCAGGCTCTGGTCAACGGTTTCGAAGTGATCGCGCGCACACATGTCAACTACAAGGATCATCATCTCCAGGAGATGGACCTCGATGCGATCCTCGCACGCCGGCCAGGCCTCGTTCTGGTCGATGAACTCGCACATACGAACGCTCCAGGCACGCGACATCCGAAGCGGTACATGGATGTGCAGGAGATCCTGGCACACGACATCGATGTCTATTCGACGATGAACATCCAGCATGTCGAAAGCCTGAATGATGTCGTGGCGCAGATCACCAAGGTGCGGGTGCGCGAAACAGTGCCGGATTCGGTCATCGACCAGGCCGATGAGGTCGAGATCATCGATCTGACGCCCGCTGATCTGATCAAGCGTCTGCTGGAGGGCAAGGTCTACGTTCCCGCCAACGCCAAGCGCGCCATGGAAAACTATTTTTCGCCAGGCAATTTGACTGCCCTGCGCGAGCTTGCACTCCGGCGTACCGCGCAACGTGTCGATGATCAGCTGCTTACCCATATGCAGGCGAATGCGATATCCGGGCCTTGGGCGGCTGGCGACCGGGTTCTCGTCTGTATCGACGAACATCCGGGCGGTGCTTCACTTGTCAGATATGCCCGCCGTCTTGCGGATCGGCTTCGGGCGCCGTGGACAGCTGTTAACGTGGAGACACATCGGTCGACGCGTTTTTCAGAAGCGGACCGGAATCGGATCGCATCTACGCTGCGCCTTGCGGGCCAGCTAGGTGGTGATGCGATCACGCTCCCGGGCCGGGATGCAGCCGAGGAAATTGCACGTCACGCACGGGAAAACAATGTTACACACATTGTCATCGGCAAGCCGCACAAGGCGCAATGGCGCGAACTCTTTGAAGGGTCGGTATCCCATGATCTGATCCGCCGGGCCGGCAATATCAGCGTGCATGTCATCTCGGGAAGCGAAGAGCATGCGGGTGCTACGGTGCGGACCGCCGAGCAGGCGCCAATGGCGAGCGTCCGGATCAGAGCCTATCTCTTGAGCACCGCCTATGTGATCGGTGCACTCGCATTCGGCCTTTTACTCTCTAGCGTGGTTGACGTGCGCAACATCGCGCTTGTCTTCCTCATGGCGGTGCTTGCTTCCGCCGTTTCGGTTGGGCTCTGGCCGGCTTTGTTCGCATCCGTCCTTAGCGCCCTGATGCTCAATTTCTTCTTTCTCCAGCCGCTCTACACGCTCGATATTAGCGATCCTGAAAGCGTCATCGCGCTAGCCTTCTTCTTCGGTGTCGCAGTCATTGCCAGCAATCTGACCGCACGGGTCCAGCGTCAGGCCTCGGCAGCACGTCAGCGCGCCCGAACGACCGAAGATCTCTATCTCTTCAGCAAGAAGCTCGCTGGGACCGGCACGCTTGATGATGTGTTGTGGGCAACGGCGTTCCAGATCGCATCCATGTTGAAGGTGCGTGTGGTTCTGCTTCTGCCAGATCATGGGACCATCGAGGTGAAGGCCGGCTATCCACCTGACGATACGCTGGATGATGCGGACATCGCGGCGGCCCGCTGGGCTTGGGAAAACAACCGTGCAGCAGGTCGAGGAGCTGACACGCTGCCGGGTGCGAAGCGGCTTTATCTGCCATTGCGGACGGGCCGCATGGCGGTCGGTGTCATAGGGCTGGATAGTGACAAGCAGGGGCCGCTGCTCACGCCGGAGCAACAACGTCTGCTCGATGCACTGGCTGATCAGGCGGCTGTCGCCATAGAGCGCACGCAGCTTGTGGCCGACGTCGACCGTGCCAGGCTCGCAGCGGAGGCCGACCGCCTTCGTTCGGCGCTGCTGACGTCGATCTCGCACGATCTGAAGACCCCGCTTGCCGCCATCATGGGTGCTGCAGGTACCTTGAAGGAGTTTGCGCAGGCCTTGCCGATCGAGGCGCGGGTGGAACTGCTTGGGACTGTCATCGACGAGTCCGAGCGACTCAACCGGTTCATCGCCAATCTGCTCGACATGACCAGGATCGAATCCGGCGCAATGGAGCCGAATTTCGCGTTCCACTACGTCGGCGACATTGTCGGCACCGCGCTGAGCCGGGCCAGAAAGATCATTGGGCAGCACAAGACGGAGGTCAATATACCGCCCGACCTGCCGATGCTGAGGGTGGATCCGGTGCTGTTTGAGCAAGTACTGTTCAACCTTCTCGACAATGCCTCCAAATATGCACCGGAAGGTTCCTCGCTGCGAATTCAGGCCTGGACCGATGAGGGCTGGGTAATCCTGCAGGTCATCGATGAAGGGCCAGGCATCCCCGCCGATGATCTGGAGCGAGTTTTCGATACATTCTATCGCGTACGCAAGGGCGATCAGGTCACAGCCGGTACTGGGCTTGGCCTGTCGATATCACGCGGCTTCATAGAAGCCATGGGCGGCACCATTAAAGCGGAAAGGCGTATCGACGGGTCGGGCACGATCTTCACGATCAGGATGCCCGTTCCGAAGGAGACGCCAAACCTGGAAGAACTCATATGACAAATTCAAGCGTAAAGATCCTGGTTGTGGATGACGAGCCACCCATCCGCAAGTTGCTCCGGCTTGGCCTAAGCACGCAGGGCTACAGTGTTGTCGAGGCTATGAACGCCACCGCCGCGATCGAGCAAATAGCTCTGTCTCAGCCGGATCTCGTCGTGCTTGATCTCGGACTGCCGGACCTTTCCGGTTACGAACTGCTGCGTCGCTGGCGCGATGAGGGTTCGGATCTGCCGGTGGTCATTCTTTCAAGCCGGACGGACGAAGGCGGTATCGTGCAGGCGCTGGAGCTCGGCGCAGACGATTATATCACCAAGCCGTTCGGCATGAATGAACTCGTCGCTCGTATACGTGTCGCGTTGCGGCACAGGTTGCAGCAGCAGGGAGAGAGGCCGATTTTCGAGACGGGCGGGCTTTCGGTCGATCTGGTCAAGCGCATCGTCAAGGTCGATGGCAAAGAGGTCAAGCTGTCGCCAAAGGAGTATGAGATCCTGCGTGTCCTCGTACAGCATGCGGGCAAGGCTCTGACGCACCGGTTCCTGCTGGCGCAGGTGTGGGGAGGTTCGACGGATGTGCAATATCTGCGCGTTCACGTGCGGCAACTCCGGCAGAAGATCGAGCGGCTGCCCGACCAACCGCAATATATCACGACCGAGACCGGCGTCGGCTATCGCCTCAGAGAAGTAGAGTGAACACTCGCGACTGAAAATAGAATGAGAATCGTCATGAAATTAGCCGACTATATAAAGCCGGAGAATGTAATCTGGAATCTTGATGTGTCATCCAAGACGCAGGCACTGCAGGCGATGTCTGCCAGTGCAAGTAAACTTGCGGCAATTCCAGCCGACGCGATTCTGGGTTCTCTGCTAAAACGGGAAAAGCTGGGGTCGACCGGCGTCGGACAGGGTGTTGCCCTTCCGCATACGCGCATCGCTGGCATTGGCCGGCCTGTCGCGATGGTTGCTCGATTGAAGCAACCCATCGACTTCGAATCGATCGATGGCCAGCCGGTGGATATTGTCTTCCTGTTACTGACGCCGGACGAGGAGCCCGACAAGCATCTCAATGTGTTGGCTTGTTTTTCCAGAAAGCTGCGCTCACCCGGTGTTCTTGATCAAATGAGAGCGGCGAAAGACGCGGCGTCGCTCTATTCGTGTTTCGTAGAGGAACTTTAGCGCTCAGGCGCGTCTATGATAAGACCGGTCGGACCGATCGGACAGGTCCTGCCAGGGATCGGCGAGCAGGCAATCGTCGTCCTCGGCGCACCAGACCGCACCCGGCTGGTGCTCGCTTTGCGCAGCGGCAAAATGTACGGCCGATTGCTTGTCCGCAAAAAGACCGCCGACCAGACGCTGCCTGTCACAAACGATCCAGCAACCGTCAATGCTGCGACCGACAAGAAAGCGACAGCAATCGTTCGAGTTATCGTGATTTTTTACAGCATGTGCCATGATTTCTCACTTTCAGCTTCAGGCTTGCCGGCCTGAAGCGATAGATGTTGTTGAATTGCGTTTTGGTACTAGACGCGCCAAGCGAGTGGCGCGGTCTGAGCGTCGGAAGTTGTCTCGACTTGCTTGAAGATCGCGTTGGCGCCGTCATCTGTCCCACCCAGATGATCCAGAGCCGATCCAATCTCGCCAGCTGTCTCCACAGAGACGCGTACAAGCGGCAGGCGAACTTCGTCACTCATGCCACGGCGATGCTTGAGTGCATACTTTATCGGGCATGGATTTGTATCGAGGTCAAAAGCCTTGAAAACTGGCTGCATTCTTTGCTGAATGTATCTGGCGGTCGCCCAGTCACCGGCTTTGCACGCATCGCGCAAGGCGACGAAAACGTGCGGCAGCACGTTGGCGACGACCGAGATCATCCCGTCACCACCGAGCAGATTAAATGCATATGCCGTCTCGTCGTGACCGGACAGCAGAATGAAGCGGTCATGGAAGATCGTGCGAATATATTCGACGCGCTTGACCTCTCCAGTCGCGTCCTTGATGCCCACGATCGCAGGAATTTGGGCAAGCCGGTCGAGGGTGTGCATGGTAAGATCAACACCTGTTCGCGACGGCACGTTGTAGATGATGATCGGCAGGTTGGTGCTTTGCGCGATCGCCTCGAAGTGACGCACAATGCCCTCCTGGCTCGGCCTGTTGTAGTAGGGAGTGACAATGAGGGCAGCGTCGGCGCCGCAGGACTGGGCCGCGGACGTATGGGCAATCGTCAGTTCAGTGCTGTTGGTTCCTGTACCGGCAATGACCGGCACGCGTCCGCGTGAAGTTCGTACGCAGATTCTGATGATTTTCAGCCGCTCATCCCACGCAAGGGTAGGAGTTTCGCCAGTGGTGCCGCAAGGGACAAGGGCATCGATGCCGCATTGTATGTGCCACTCCGATAAAGTGGCGAGAGCGTCACAATCGATGACACCGTTCTGGAAGGGCGTGACAAGCGCGGTCATCACGCCCTTCAATCGTGAAGGGTCGTCTTTGCTAGTCGTAGTCATGGATTTCCTCTTATTACGATCTATCTGCAGACCCCGAACGCCGGAGAACTGCCGGCGAGGGGTCCCGTCGTACTCAGAGAGAGACACTGAGTGCGACGGCGAGTCTCAAACCGGCGGCCCCGGCCAATAGAGCAGTGAGCACCAGCAGCATTATTAACCTCTGGCTGTGCTTCGCGGTAAGGTTCGTTTGTTCAGTCTGATTTAATTCTACAGTATTCATCGATATGGTCATTTCCGTGCACTCCAATGGTTTGGGTACACGCAAGAAATACCATGCCCGCCGATATAAATTCCATTGCGGGTTCAGAGTAAAGATATCAAGAATTCATAAAGCGCCATGGCTCAGCCGGCTGATGCCGGCCGCGGTCTTCGCGGCCGGTCACTTGAACGACGGCGGCTGCCCAAGATCGAACGATGGCGGATTGCCAAGGTCGTTGCCCGGAGCGGATGGCAAATTCAGCTGGATATTCTGCAGGTCGACCGCGGGCGTCGAATCAAGGAAGTAGGTAACCATCCCCGGAAAGGCGATGAGCAGACCTACAAGGATCAGCTGCAGAACCAGCCATGGGATTGCACCCATGTAGATATCGCTGGTCTTGATCGATTTTGGTGCGATGCCCCTGAGATAAAACAGTGCAAAGCCGAAGGGCGGGTGCATGAAACTCGTCTGCATATTGGCGCAGATCATGACGCCGAACCAGATGAGATCGATTCCGAGTGCGCTTGCGGCGGGCGCAAGCAGTGGAATGACGATGAAGGCGATTTCGAAGAAATCGAGGAAGAAGGCGAGGATAAATATGAAGATATTGACGAAGATCAGAAATCCGACGACGCCGCCCGGCAGCGCGGTCAGCATGGTTTCGATCCAGTGACCGCCACCGACGCCTTGAAACACCAGACTGAACACGCGTGCGCCGAGCAGAATGAATACGACCATGGCGGTGAGGCGCATCGTCATATCCATCGCCTGATAGACGAGCTTCCAGGTCAGGCGCCGGTTCAGCCAGGCAATGAACATGGCACCGACAACCCCCATCGCTCCGGCTTCCGTGGGTGTGGCAAGGCCCATGAAGATCGTGCCGAGCACGATGAAGATGAGCGCAAGCGACGGGATCATGCCGCGTGCGCAGCGTGCCAGCAGCGGCCAGCCTCGGAGGGTACGCGCTTCAGGCGGAAGCGCAGGAACGTGATCCGGCCTGATGATGCTGAGAACGAACACCCAGCCCGCGAACAGCAGGACCTGAACAATGCTCGCTCCGGTCGCGCCGATATACATATCACCCGGCGACTTGCCGAGCTGATCGGCAAGGACGATGAGCACAAGCGACGGCGGAATAAGTTGGGTGATCGTGCCGGAAGCCGCGATGACGCCGGTGGCGTGCCGGATGTTGTAGCCGTATTTCGCCATCACGGGCAGCGAGATCAGGCCCATCGCGATCACGGATGCGGCAACTGTACCAGTTATCGCGCCGAGAATGGCGCCGACAAGGATGACAGCATAGGAAAGGCCGCCGCGAACGCCACCGAACAGCTGGCCGAACCCTTCAAGCAGGTCCTCGGCGAGGCCGCATCGTTCAAGGATGACGCCCATGAACGTAAAAAACGGGATCGCCAACAGCAGTTCGTTGGAAAGCACCGAAAACATCTGGTAGGTGAGATTACCCAGGAAGTCCGGGCCGATTTCACCCATTTCGATGCCGATGAAGCCGAAGAAGAGGCCGACCGCAGCGAGGGAAAACGCCGCCGGATAGCCGATCACCATAAAGATGATCAGCCCGAAGAACATCAACGGGGCAAGATTGTCAGCAAAAAATGTCATCATTGAACGGGTTTCTCGTAGGCAAATTCGCGAACATAATCAGTAGTGAGGGCGAGATAGCATTTGATGAGTTCTGAAATGCCCTGCAGACCCACTAGTGCGAAGCCCACGGGAAGGCTTAACTTGACGGGCCAGAGCGGAAGGCCACCTGAGTTGGACGATCCTTCATTGGTTACCCATGACAGGACGAACCAGGGCCACGTGAAATAAATCATCAGGCAACATATCGGCAGCAGGAAAAACAGGCCGCCAAGCAAATCGATCCACGTCCTCGTTCTTTCGCTGACGGAGCCGTAAACGAGGTCGACGCGCACATGTTCGTTCAATTTCAACGTCCAGGCGCCGCCGAGCATGACCATGCCGGCGAAGAGATACCACTGCAGTTCGGAAAGGGAATTGGAATTACGGCCATACACAGCCAGAATACTGCGGAACAAGCCACCAAACCCGAGGTTGTGGTCCAGCCAGATCATCGTGCTGATGCTGTAACGCAAAAGGGCGTTAAAGGCGCAAACCAGTGATGCAAACAGGACAAAATAGATCGCGACAATCGCTATGCGACGATTGAATTCATCGATCCAACCCGTGATGGCCAGCCATCGTGACATGCAGTGTCCCCTCCCATTCACACCTTTCTGGCAAGTCGGCACCTCTTGTTCGAGTGTTTTGCCGGTCTTGCGGGCTGACAGAGTTAACCCAAGGAATCGAACGTTGCAATGGCGCAGCTTTCATCAATTTCACCGAATGAAAGCAGGTGCAGGCGATCCGGAGCCTTCACTTCCTGATGCAATTGCGCAATCATCGGGAGGCAAGGAGGAACATCGATGGCGACAGATTCGGATGTCTCGGGCGGCCTGACCGGCGGTTGCGTTTGCGGCCATGTGCGCTACCGCATGGAAACTGCGCCGATCATTGTCCACGGCTGCCACTGCCGTTACTGCCAGCGGATGTCGGGTTCGGCTTTCGCGGTCAACGCCATGATCGAGTCTGACCGCGTCATCCTCACCGGTGAGGGCAAGCCCGATGCGATTCATACGGCGTCAGCATTGCCTGCCGGCCAGATGATCCATCGCTGCCCGCGCTGTTCCGTACCGCTATGGGCCAATCATTCCCAGCTTGGTGAGACTTTCGCGCTCGTCTACGTTGGCACGCTGGACGATGCTTCAAAGCTATCTCCCGATATTCATTGTTTCACGACGACCAAGCATTCATGGGTCGCGCTGCCAGCGGGTGTCCCAGCCTTCGAAGGCAACTACGATGCGGAACAGGTCTGGAGCGCTGAGGCCAAAGCGCGTTTCACAACGGCGATGCAAGGTGAAGCATGATGAAGCAGACGGCTCTTCCCTCAGGTGAGATGGTTCCGGTGCTCGGTCAGGGAACATGGTTCATGGGCGAGGACAGGCGGCAGTTCTATCAGGAAGCGGATGCACTCCGGCTTGGCCTCGATCTCGGCATGAGCCTGATCGATACGGCGGAAATGTATGGCAATGGCGGGGCAGAGGAAGTGGTCGCCGAAGCCATCGAACACAGGCGCGACGAGGTGTTTCTAGTAAGCAAGGTCTTACCATCTAATGCATCACGAAGGGGTACCAGGCTCGCCTGCGAACGCAGCCTCAAGCGGCTGAAATGCGAAACGATCGACCTTTATCTCCTTCACTGGCGCGGTGGCTACGCACTTGAAGAAACGGTGGCTGGATTCGAAGACCTGATCAAGGCCGGGAAGATCCGTCATTGGGGTGTCAGCAATTTCGACACAGACGATATGGAAGAGCTTCAGGCGGTCGACGGCGGCAAGGCTGTCTCGACCAACCAGGTGCTCTATAATCTCAGCCGGCGCGGCGTCGAATTTGAGCTATTGCCTTGGTGCCAGGCGCACAAGATGCCAATAATGGCCTATTCGCCGATCGAGCAGGGTCGTATGCTCAATCATCCGGCACTCGTGCGTATTGCCAAGGAGTGCGGGGCAACTCCCGCCGCGGTGGCATTAGCCTTCGTTCTTAGCCGCGACGGTGTCATCGCCATTCCAAAGTCGAGTACTTCCAAGCACATACGGGAGAATCGCCGCGCGGTCGATGTAAAATTGACGGCCGACCAGCTCGATGCGCTCGATCAAGCCTTTCGGCCGCCGACCGGCAAACGACCACTTGAAATGCTCTAGATTTCTCCAGAAACATCGCGCCGCTGCCTGTCCAGTTCTTCGCTATAGCGGCGGAGTGTATGGCTTTCGGTGAGCAGACCGATGACGCGGCGCTCGACCAGATCATTGACGACAGCCAGTTCTTCGCTTTCCGCCTTGTCAAAAATAGCGGCGGCCTGTTTGGCGTTCATCTGTGGTTGCAGGAAGTCGTTCTTGTACTTGATCAGGCCGACGATCGATTGGCCCTCGTCCGAGCTTTCGGTCACGCCCGAATGCGCTTCGGGTACAAGAACCATGCCGGCATATTTGTGGTTCTCGTCGACAATGATCACCCGCTGGGTCGAGCCAAGCGGGAAATCGCGGCGGAACTCATCGATGCTCAGGTTGGACGGCGCTGTACGGACATCGACACGCATGAGCTTGGCCACGGTCAGATTGCGGATCCAGCCGACGTCATGCGCACTTCTGATACTTTCGCCTCTCAGGTGGAAACGCCAGGTAGCGAAGGAATAGCCGAACAGATTGCGTACAGTAAGCGAGGCGGTAATCACGGCCGCAAGGACCAGCACCGTGATCGGAAAATCACCTGTGATCTCGAGGGCAAGGAACGTCATGGTCATGGGTCCGCCGATGACCGATACGGCCAGCGCACTCATGCCCACAACGGCATATATTACCGGTGTCAACGTGGCATGAGCGAAGACGTAGGGTGCCGAATAAGCAAATAGCTTGCCCAGTAAGGCGCCCATGAACAGCGAGCCGAAAAACAGGCCGCCGCGGAAACCCGAACCGATGGAAATAGCCGAGGCAAATGACTTGAGCAGGAGGACGCCAATCAAAGCCGCAACTGGTGTTGTGTTATCGAGATTGAGGTGCAGCGCGCCATGGCCGCCGGAAAGAACCTGAGGTGAGATAAGCGCCAAAAGGCCGATGAGTGCACCGCCAAACAATGGCCGGATCGGTCCGGGAATAAAGCTCTTTCGCGCAATCTGCTCGATAAACGCTACGCCCTTCATGAGGAGGATCCCGGCCAGCGCGCAGAAGACACCGAGAAGCAGAGCCGGGATATAATCTGCCGGGACCACCGTTCCGAAACTGCCGATATCGATGATGAAATTATTGCCGGCGAGCATCCGCGCGATAATTGTTGCAGCGAGTGCTGAAACGACGACGGGCGCCAGACTAAGGATCGTATAAGAGCCGATGATCAATTCGAACGCGTAGAATGAACCCGTCAGCGGGGCATTGAATGCAGCCGCAATTGCGCCGGCTGCGCCACAACCGACGAGGATGCGCAGGTCCGACCGACGCAATTGCAGGGAGAGGCCAATCTTCGAAGCTAGGCCCGATGCGAGCTGGGTGTAGCCGGCTTCGAGACCAACCGATGCCCCGAACCCGTTGGAGATAAGGTTTTGAGCAGCAATGATGAGACTGTCATTGAGTGAAAGACGTCCGCCATGCAGCGCGTTTGCCTCGATGGGGTCGACCATGGGTCTTTTCCGATAACGGTTGAGAATGAGCAGCACCAATCCCAAAATGGCGCCGCCCGTCACAGGTGCGACGAGCAAGAGGACGTGGTCATTCGCCATGATCGACGAGAGCCGTTCGCCTTCGTTCAACCCGAAAATCAACTCGTGCATCTGCTGCGCGATGAAGCTCATGGCGGTGACGATGAAGCCCGACACGATGCCGACAGCAGCTGCCGCAAGAACGAGACCGAGTTCGGTGCTGCGGGCAAATGC
The DNA here is from genome assembly GCF_028331445.1 of Candidatus Phyllobacterium onerii. GTDB lineage: Bacteria > Pseudomonadota > Alphaproteobacteria > Rhizobiales > Rhizobiaceae > Phyllobacterium > Phyllobacterium onerii. Next base: position 179,057 of record NZ_JAQMHX010000006.1, read on the forward strand.
CCGTAGACGACTTGGTGCAAGAAATATGGAGAATACGCCTAATCGGCGCAGTGCCAGTTTGCGAGACATTGTCGGCCCGGAGGGGTTTGATGATCAGAATGGACAGGTCGACAGCCGAATATACGTCTATTGTGTCAATGCGTTGGCACGATTCGTAGCTTTTTTCAGATTGTGGCGCGCGCAAGTCCCGCGCGCGCCATAAGTTCCTTAGTGGCTTAGCAGACGGGCAGCGGGCCTGCTGTGTGACAGGTTCGGCCCGAGTGCCTGACGCGCTGCCTCAAAGGTATTCCAGTCGGCCGCATCCGGAAGAGCAGGGATGGTGACAAGCTCCCCCTGGTCGAGGCCAGCAAGAGAGGCGTCGACCATGTCTTCCGCCGACATGACGATGCTCGCGGGAAGATTGCTGATGGGTACACCTGCGACATCCCAGAACTCCGTGCTGGTAGCGCCCGGAAGAACGGCCTGAACGCGAATGCCTTTGTCAGCAAGTTCATGATGTAGCGATTGACTGAACGCCAGCACGAAAGCTTTGGTACCACCGTACACCCCGTTCAGGAGTTCAGGGGAAATGGCCACGATCGAGGAGATATTGATGATTGTGCCGCCACCGCGCTCGACAAGCTGCTGTGCGACAGCCTTGGTAAGTCGGCTCAGCGACACGACGTTCAGCATGATCATGGCATCCATCTTGGCAGTGTCGGACTCAAGTAGGGGCGCGGCTGCGCCTACGCCGGCATTGTTGACAAGCGTGGTTATGCTTGCGTCGGTAAGCAGAATGTTTTCGATGCGCGCAATGCCTTCTTCGCTGCCCAGATCGGCAGCAACAACTTCAACTGTCCGGCCGGTTTTCGTGGTCAGGCGGGATGCCAGAGCGTCAAGTCTTTCACGGTTGCGCGCAACCAGAATGAGGTCATAGCCGCGCTTGGCAAGCCGGTCCGCATAGACAGCGCCGATGCCAGAGGATGCGCCGGTGATAAGGGCAGTGCCCTTGGATAATGTGCTAGTCATGTATCTGCTCCATGTTCGGGGATAATTCCCGTCGATGGATAGACTTTACATTTCGGGCGTTATGTCTTAAATGTCGTATATACCACCTTTTAGGACATTCGTGATGCATCACGTTGGAATCATCCTGTTCCCTGGGTTTCAGGTTCTCAATCTCGCCGCTACAACAGTGTTCGAGTTTGCCAATCTGGCTCTCGATGAGCCTTACTATGAAATAAGCCTGTTGTCGGAAAGCGGTGGGCTCATCGCTTCGTCTGCAGGATTTTCTATCGGTACTGTGCCTTTCAGCGACACTTCATTCGATACGCTGCTGGTGGTGGGTAACAATGACATCGAGCCGGTGTCATCAGGCCTGATCGATTTCTTGCGCGAAGTCGCGCCGCGATCACGCCGCATCGGCTCGACCTGTACCGGCGCGTTCATCCTTGCCGAGGCTGGGCTTCTGGACCGGCGGCGCGCGACAACGCACTGGTTCCATGCACGTGAATTTCAGCGGACTTTTCCTAACGTCAAGATGGAGGAAGATCGTATCTTCATCATAGACGGGCCGATCTGGACGTCTGCCGGCATGACCTCCTGTATCGATCTGGCTTTGGCCCTGGTGGAAAAGGATCTGGGGACCGATATAGCCAAGTCAGTTGCCCGAAAGCTCGTCGTCTATCATCGCCGTGCGGGTGGGCAATCGCAGTACTCGGCGCTGCTCGAACTCGATCCGAAGTCTGACCGGATTCAAAAAAGTCTCATCTATGCCAGGGAAAATCTGCACAAGGAGCTATCCGTAGAGCAACTCGCAGAAGTCGTGCATCTGAGCCCGCGCCAGTTCAGCAGGGCGTTTCAAGCGGAAACCGGTCAATCACCCGCCAAGGCCATCGAGAACCTACGCGTGGAGGCGGCGCGGTTGATGATTGAAAACGGGCGCATCCCGATCGAAACAATCGCCCGCGATGTTGGCTTCGGCGATCGGGAACGCATGCGCCGCGCATTTCTGCGAGCTTTCGGGCAGCCGCCGCGATACATGCAGCGGAACGCTCGGACAGAGGCTATTTCATAGCCATCTGAAGCGCGGCCAGAGTCGATTCCAGCAAAACCTGTGCGCCCAATATGGAGTGCTCGGGCTCGACGAATTCCGCTTCATTGTGGCTGAGACCATCGCGGCAAGGCACGAAGATCATGGCGGCATCGGTGACCCGTGCGAGAAAAAGCGCATCGTGGAACGCGCCCGATAGCATTGGCTTCGAGGCGACACCGAGACGCGTTGCCGCCCGATCGACAGCTTGTAACAGCAGCGGAGAAAATTGCGCCGGCGGCATGTCGAATGTTCGGCGGATGGTTACTGCACAGCCGAACGCCGCCGCCTTTTCTTCGCAGGTGACGCGAACATGGTCCTCCAGCCGCGCCAGTTCGGCAGCGTCCGGATGGCGCAGGTCGACGCTGAAGGACACCTTGCCGGGAATGGCGTTGATGGACGCCGGCTCTAACGATATGCGGCCGATGGTCAACCGGGCTCGCTCGTCATTGGGCATGACGGAATTGTAAAGCTCCTGTAGCGCTTCGGTGACTGCTACCAGCGGATCGCGGCGGAACGAGAGTTGTGTCGTTCCGGCATGGGCGGTCTGGCCCGTAACCACGACCTCAAGCCAGCGTGTACCTTGAATCGCATGGACAATACCGATCGGGATGTTCTCGCGCTCAAGCGACGGTCCCTGTTCGATATGCAATTCAAGGTAGCCCGAAAGCGGGTTTCCCAGCGGGCGCATGATTGCTTGCGGAAGAGCGTCGAGGGTCGCCGCAAGTTCCTGACCCAATACCTTGCCGTCAGGAGAATGGGCGGAATACCATTCGGTCGGAATTGCACCCGAGGCAAACGCCATCGAACCCATACAGCCCGGCGCGTATTGGCTGCCTTCCTCGTTGGTCCAGGCGACCACCTCCACGGCTCTAGGTGTCTGGATACTGGCATCCTCCAGGGATTCGAGTACTTCGAAGGCTGACAACGTACCGAGCGCGCCGTCAAATCGTCCGCCCATAGGCTGGCTGTCGAGATGACTGCCGATCAGGAAGGGCGGAAGGTCGTTGGAAAGCCCAGGCCGGTGGATGAACAAATTGGCCATCGGATCCTGGAAAACGCTAAAACCGCGCTCCAAAGCCAGATTTGCAAGTTTAGCCCGAGCGCTGCGATCTTCGGGAGACAGCGCCTGGCGATTGACGCCGCCAGCCGGGGTTGCGCCAATAGCGGCGAAGTCATCCAGTCTCTGAAGGAGACGCTCTCCGTTGATCTTGCCCCCCGTGTTCATTGCGGTTTGGGTCAATCTTTTGCAATCGCCCAGGCGAGCATCTGCTCGAACAAGGTCTTATATCCTTTCCAGGCGATGAAATCCGACGGCAGCCAGTGCGGCCCGACATCGGAGGTCCAGGCGAGCGTGCGGCCTTTGCCGTAGGTGCCGATGACCAGAAGGGGCTGTGATCCATACCCGGTCGATACCGTTGCAAGAACTTCTGCTCCGTCCTTGACCGTGACCTCGTTATAGCCGAGCAGGATCGGCCAGTCCTTGCCCAGTCCCTGCAAAATGGGATGGTCGCCGGAACCGGTGACGACAGGGGTGAACCCTTCGGGCACCTCAACGCGATCATCGACAGAAAGGCAAGTGACCGGCAGGACCTCTTCAACTGCCGTTTTGTGATAGCGCGCACCGCCATTGATGCCCTGGAAACTGTAGTAACCTCCAAACATCAGCAGCGCACCACCATTGCGAACATAGTCGCGCAACAGGCGAAGGCGATTCGGCGTAGTCTTCGAATGAATCCATGTATCGGGATGCAGGAGCAACGTATTGGCGCCGATATCGGAGAGAATGATCGCCTCATATTCGGACAGCGCTTCAATCGTCTGAGGGAAATCGCGCTGCGCTTCGTGCGCCGGCATGAATTTCACATCGAAGTCGCTGGTCTTCAGCGCCTTCAGCAATTCATCGGCGCCGGTGTGGTAAGTAACAGTCGGGAACTGGTCGAAACCCTTGATATGGGTTGCGGTGGAAACCCACGATTCGCCCGCGAGAAGAACTTTGTGTTTGGACATGAAAACTCCTTGAATACCAAAACGCAGCGATCATGCCGCCGCAGAAAATACGGATTTGGGGTTGTCTGTGAGCATGCGCTCGATGGTTCCGGCGTCGATGCCGTGGCGCTTGAGGCGTGGCACAAAGTGCTTGAGAATATAGCCGTATCCGAAGCCGCCAAAACGGGTCAGCATCATCTTCAGGAATACGTCCTGAGAAAGCAGAACGCGGTCGCCAAAACCCATATCGACGAGTGAGCGAATGGCACGGGCGTTCTGTTCGTCGGATGGTGATTGAGCATCTTGATCGGCGTAGTAATAATCCATGCCGATCATATCGTATTCGAGGAACGCCCCGCGCTTGGCGAGCCCGACCTGGTAGGGCAGATCCTCGTGACTGGGGTTCATATGGCAGAGTATCGTGTGGCAAAGGTCGGCGCCTTCTCCTTCGACGATGTCCAGCACTTCATTGGCGAGACGCTCCCAACCCGGCAGATGGATCGATAGAGGTACGCCGGTGAGACGGGACGCACGCGCTGAGGCGCGCAACGACTTGCGCTCTTCGGATGTGAAGTCCTTGCTGACACCAACTTCACCGATGATACCCGCCATGATCTCGGGTTGCGTATCGCCGCCACCCACATCGTTGACGAGAAATTCGGTGACCGCATCGACATCCATGTCCTTCAACCATTCAGGATGAGTGTGTTGCAGATAAAAGCCGGAGCCCATGACAATCTTCAGACTGGCCATGCGGGAGATGCGCCGCAACTTCACCGGATCGCGGCCGATGCCGATGTTGGTGGGATCGACGACGGTGTGGCCACCGAGCGCCTGAAAGCGCTTGAGTTCGGAAAGGGCGAGATCCGTATCGTCCAAAGAAACGTTGTCGCGATTCATGTATGGATTCATGCGCAATTCGCCGATGATCTCGATCGATACCGGTTGATCTGCGATTGCCAATTCGTCGGGATGGCACGGGCATTTCCACGTTGTCGCTCCATCCAGCAGAATATGCTCATGCATCAGGGTAACGCCCATTTCACCAACAGCCAGAGGCCCCTGAACGGTCATCACCGTTCCAGACTTGATCCCGATCGGTGCCCGTTCACGTTCATTACTCTGAAAGTCGAGACCAGTCATTCATCTGCTCCGGATCGCGCCGCGAAACAGCCGGAAGTTAAGCCAGATCGCAACCAAAATGATCGTGCCGGTAACGATGGGCGTGAGAAATGGTGACATATGCGCAAGGATAAGGCCGTTGCCGATGACAGCGACGGTCAAGGCTCCAAGCACGGTGCCAATCAGCGTGCCCCGGCCACCGAAGAGACTGGTGCCGCCAAGCACGACGGCGGCAATCACTTCCAGCTCAAAGCCTTGTCCGGCATTGGACGAACCAGAACCGAGGCGGGCGGCGAGGATGATACCAGCCGCTGCCGCTGCCGTGCTCGAGAGCAAATAAACCATCAATGTTGTCAGCCGCGTATCGACACCGGCGCGGCGTACTGCTTCGGCGTTGGCACCGATGCCGGTAACGTAGCGGCCGAAGCGGGTTTCATTGAAGACGAGGTACGCGACGACAAGCACGACGAGGGCAATCAGCGCGGGGACCGGCACACCGAGAAACCAGGCGCGGCCGATGACCGTGAACGGGCTTGTTGCTTCGACCGGGATGGAATAACCGCCAGTGATAAGCAGGGCTATGCCGCGGATGACGGACAGCCCGGCCAGCGTAACGATGAAGGCGGGTATACGCTCATAGGCGATGAAAAACCCCTGAATTGCACCAATGGCAGCACCGAGCAGCAGCATGGCGATGACAACCAGTGGCCAAGGAAGGCCGGCCTGCAATGTTACCGCCGACAGGGTGGCGACGAGTGCGAGTACGGAACCGACCGAAAGGTCGATACCCCCTGTGGTGATCACGAATGTCATGGCGGCAGCCACGATTAGTAGCGGCGCCGACTGCCTGACGATGTTGAGTAGGTTGGGCGCAGTCAGAAAGGCTTCGGTGATGCCGGAGAACAAAAGACACACGACCAAGAAGAAAATGGCGATGGAAACGACGCTGCCGTTGGCCATGAAACGATCGTACAGCGTGCTTTTCCGGACGCGCGTTTGAGCGGCGGCCGGATGCAGGGCATCGTTGCTTGAAGTCGATGGATTGCTCACGGCCGTGCTCCATTTTCTTCGCTGCGGCGTGCCGAACGTGCCTGGAATTTGCGGCCAACGATGAGGTTCACGACGTCTTCGATGCTTGTGTCTTCAATGCGCCTTTCGGCGACATTACGGCCCTCATACATGACCTGGATGCGGTCGCAGACCAGGAACAGATCCTGCAGCCGGTGGGTGATCAGGATCACGCTGACGCCGCGGGCGCTGACTGCACGAATAAGATCAAGAACTGCCTCAACCTCCGCCACAGCGAGGGCTGCGGTTGGTTCGTCCATGATGAGAACGGAAGGTTCGAAGGAAGCCGCGCGGCCAATGGCGATGGATTGACGCTGGCCACCGGAGAGATTTTCAACCTTCAAACCCGTATCCGCAATGACGATGCCAAGCCGGTCGAGCATGGTGCGGGCCTCATCGTGCATCCGCCTTTTATCGAGAAAAGGCACACCCAAGATCCGGCGTCTCGGTTCCCTTCCAAGGAATATGTTGCCCGCCACGTCAACGGTATCGCACAGGGAAAGGTCCTGATAAACCATCTCCACATGTTCCGATCTTGCGTCGGCGGGCGAGGAAAAAGATACGGTCTTGCCGTCGATCTCGATAGTTCCTGCGTCCGGTATGACTGCTCCGGACAAGACCTTGCTCAGGGTCGATTTGCCTGCACCATTGTCACCGACGAGACCGAGCACTTCACCGGGCTTTAGGCTCAACGATACATTGTCGAGTGTCTGGATCGTATTGTACCGCTTGGATATGCCGGTCATGCGGACCCGGTAGGTTTCATTGCCAATATCGTTCATCGCAATACCATTGGGTTAAAATGACGATAGGATTGGGCGCGGCATGTGCGGCCGCGCCCTTGCAGCACTTGTTCTACTTGAACATGCCACGGAACTGATCGACGTTATCCTTCGTAACAATTGTTACCGGCACATTGATGATGGGCTCGATTTTTTCGCCCTTCTTCAGCTTGGTCAATGCCTCGATGGCAGCCTTGCCCTCACCGGCAGGATCCTGCTGAACAACAGCTGTAACCCAGCCGGCGTCGATGCCTTCAACGGCCTGCTTGGTCAGGTCCCAACCGAATACCTTGACGTCTCCCGTGCGGCCCTGGCTCGTGACGGCCGAAACGGCACCGACCAGCGCAGGCTCACCCGTCGCATAAAGCGTCGTCATGTCAGGATTGGCGGTCATCAGGTTTTCGGCGGCGGTCAGAGCCACGTCCTGTACGTTCTGGCCATCGACGGTATCGAGGAAAGTGATCTTCTGGCCACTGTCCGCAACAGCCTTCTTGAAACCGTCCAGACGCTGGTTCTGAATGAACGAATTGAGCGCGCCAATCACGCCGATCTTGGCAGTTCCCGACAAGTTGGACTTGACGTAGTCAGCATAGAACTTGCCGATGTCTTCGCCCGCCTTGGTGTTGTCGACACCGACAAAGGCGATGTTGTCACCGTCGGGAATCTGCGCATCGATGGCAATGACCGGGATGCCGGCAGCTTTGGCAGCAGTGATTGCGGGTTTGACGCCGTTCACATCGATCGCAACCAGGATGATGCCGTCGACCTTCTGGGTGATGTAATTCTCCATGGCGTCATTCTGGGCGCTTGGAACATTGTTGGCGTTGAAGATAACCAGTTTGGCGCCGGCCGCGTCGGCGGCTTTCTGTGCACCTTCGTTGATCTGGTTGAAGAAAAGCGCCTGCTGGTTGATCGTGACCAGCGCAAAGGTATCGGCCCAGGCGGACGAGCCAACAACAAGAGACATGGCAATGGCCGCAGCGCAGCCCGAAAGTATTTTGGTAAGACGCATCCCGATTCCCCTTTTATTTGATGGAACGCCCATGTGAGGGCTTGCTTAAAAACTGAACGCGAGGGCATAATTCAAGAGACTTGAATGCATGTCAAGTAGTTTGAACCGACATTGGAACAAGTTCAAATCTAATGCCAAACGGACGGCCGCCGCGCTTAGAACGTCGGTGGTGTATTGACCCAGAAGATACTTGCACGCTTGTTGCCCGTGTTCCGGTAGGAATGGGGCAGATCGGAGTTGAAGACGAATGCGTCGCCTTCCGTCAGCTGAAAGTGTTTTTCGCCGACGGTGAGTTCGACTTCGCCCGCCAGGATATAGCCCACTTCTTCGCCTGCGTGCTGGATCGGCCCGGCGCTGGCTCCGTCCTTTTCGATATGATGGATGTTGCACTGGAGAAGGTGTCCAGGTGAATAGGGTATGATGCGCTCCAGCGAGATGCCTTCACCGCGCCGCAAAGGATCGAGTGCAATCAGGGGCCTGGCGCCGGCGCGAAAGACGATGCCTTCCTCGCCGTCCGACTCTTCGAACATCCAGCCAATATTGGTTTCGAGGACCTGGACCAATCGGTGTAGCATAGGCAGGGAAGGCGATGCCTTGCCGTTCTCGATCTTGGACAGGAGGCTTTCTGAACAGTTGGCGGCTTCGGAGAGGGCCTTCAGTGTGAGGCCGCGTGTCTGCCGTGCCAGTTTCAGCCGGATGCCAAGCCGGGCCGGATTGGTCTCAGTGATACCGTTGGGCTGTTTTTCGAGTTCAATCTTGTTCATGCCTTGCCTGACCTGTCATGCTGGTCATTGGGTTGTGAATTCGTAAATCTGGTCAGCAGATTTAGAGTAGACGACCTCGCATACCTTGGCGCTCATGACCTGACAATGCAAGGTCAATCCCATTTCGTGTCGCCGAGTGCATTCAGGGGTATTTTCAGAAAGCGTTCGCCGTTCGCTTCTGGTTCAGGCAGCCGTCCACCATTGATGTTGACCTGCAGGGCTGCCAGAATAAGTCTGGGCATGGGCAGGGTCTTGTCGCGGGCTTGTCTCATTGCCACGAACTCTGCTTGAGAATTGCATTGGGAGATGTGGATATTCTGGCGCTTCTGGTCGCCTACAGTGCTTTCCCATCGAGGTTCGCGCCCCCCGGGCTGATAGTCGTGGCCGACAAAGACCTTGGTCTCGTCCGGGAGCGCTAGAATGGATTCAATGGATTGCCATAGCTGACCGGCGCTCCCCCCGGGAAAGTCACAGCGGGCGGTCCCGCCATCCGGCATAAACATTGTATCGTGAATGAAGGCGGAATCGCCAATGACATAGGTGATCGACGCAAGCGTATGGCCTGGAGAGAACATCACTGTGCCGGTCAGCTGCCCGATATTGAAGCGGTCTCCGGCGTTAAACAGGTGGTCCCATTGCGATCCGTTTGCGGGAAAATCCGGCCAGTTGTAAAATTGCTTCCATAAGGCCTGAACCTCGATGACATGGCCGCCGATTGCGGTCGTTGCGCCCGTTCTAGTTCGCAGGTAATCGGCTGCTGAAAAATGGTCGGCGTGCGGATGGGTCTCCAGTATCCACTCGACCTTCAAGCTATTGGCGTCAACGAACTCCAATATTCGGTCGGCGTTGACGGTTGCAGTCGCGCCTGACTTTTCGTCGAAATCCAGAACCGAATCGATGATTGCACAATGCCGGGTCACGGGATCAGCAACGACGTATTGGACGGAATTCGTTCGTTTGTCGAAGAATGCTTGAACATCCGGTTTTATGGCGGCTTCCAACATTTTCGCGCGTCCCCCGAACTCGAACCAGACATGATTCTCGCCGCTTTCGGTTCCGCTTGTCAATCAGCGTAAAGATTGGGTCACGATACATTATTCTGCTGAACCAGGCGCCGCGCTTTGGCTTTTCGCGATGCACCGGAAATGACATGCACGATCACCGCCGCGAAAACGATCGATCCACCAAACACTGTACTCATGCTTGGCACCTCGTTGAACACGAGCCAGACCCAGAATGGCGCCAAGGGGGCATCGAGGGAACCGATCAGCGCAGTTTCGATCGGCGGAAGGAGCTTGGCTCCAAGGGTGAAGAGGGCAAGGCCCACGGCTGAAACCAATATGCCGAAAAGCGCGATCAGCATCAGATCATTGGCGGTCACGCCAAGCGGATTGCCAAGCGGCCAGCAGACGAGAGAACTGAAGAGAGCCGACAGGCAGGCCGCCGGCATGACAGAAACATCCGGCGAACGGCGGACAATGATCATCAGCACCGCCATGCACAGTGTCATGCCAAAAGCGAGAACATCACCAAAGACAGTGCCTTCGACGCTGAAACCAACCATGAGTGACACCCCGATCGCAGCAGCGATGCTGGCGAGAACGGCGCTCCACGTCGATCTTTCACCCAGAACGAACCAGCCAAGAATTGCGGCCACAAAAGGGATCGTGGCATAGATGACAGCAACATGGGCCACCGTGGTCTCCTTCAAGGCACTGATGAAAAACACCATGCCGAGCGCGGAAATTCCAACGAAAAGCCAGCCAGCCCGACCCATGTCGCGGAAGCTTGCCCAGAACCGACCATGCTCGGTAAAGGCCATCACCGTTGCAATGCCGAGCGAACCGAAAATCCCGCGCCATGCTAGAATGGTCCAATTGTCCTGCGGGATGACGCGCGTGAACAAACCCGCAAGGCTCCATGCAATTGCCGAGCCGGTCACGAAAATCAGTCCCAGTTGATAAGCCGATGGCCGCATGATCGCCTTGACGGTTCGAGGATCGGATGCACGCGTGATCTAGCGCCGCTGTTGCGCGAGATGGCAAGGCTACGAAGGCCAAAATTGAGATGCTACTGACATGGTGATGTCAGTTGTTGCGTAAGAAACGGCTTATGTAGTTTGTATAACGATCACACAAACTTGATTGCATTGCGCTCCGGCTTAATTGACCCAAGTTGTTGATATATCTAACATTGGATTCGTTCTAAGTTCTCGCCAACTTTTGCACGCGCCAAGTATGCCGGCCCCGATGGTTGGACGTTTGATTCCAAGGATTGCCTGTGAAATTCGGACGTTTTCTTACCGGTCTTGGAGCCCTGATCGTTGTCGGTGTAGCGGGCGCTTTTGTTTACGCGTGGAAGCCGGAAATTGCTCCAATCAAACCACCAGAACGTGCATCCTTCGATCAGACCTTGATTGAGCATGGGGCGAAACTGGCCGCCGTCGGCAATTGCACGGCTTGCCATACCAATCCCGGCGGAAAATCCTTTGCCGGCGGGCTGACCATTCCAACACCGTTTGGGACGATCTATTCCAGCAACATCACGCCCGACGCTGAGACGGGTATAGGAACATGGTCGGAAGCGGCTTTTCAGCGGGCCATGCGCGACGGCGTCGGACGCAAGGGCGTGCATCTCTACCCTGCGTTTCCCTATGACCATTTCACCAATGTCTCGGATGACGACAACCGTGCCTTGTATGCCTTCCTGATGACACGTCAGCCGGTGACAGCCACGCCACCGCCGAACGAGCTGCCTTTCCCCTTGAACGTGCGTCTGGTTCTGGCTGGCTGGAAGATGCTGTTCTTCAGGGATGGCGCCTATCAGGCCGATGCAGGCCAAAACGAGGAATGGAACCGTGGTGCCTATCTCGTCAATGGCCTGGGCCATTGTGGTGCGTGCCACACACCGCGCAACTCACTCGGTGCCGAAAAAGCTTCACTGCACCTTGCCGGCGGCGAAGCCGAGGGTTGGAGTGCTTTCGCGCTCGATGGCTCGTCATCCGCACCCGTTGTTTGGGACAAGGATAGCCTCTACACCTATCTACGGCAGGGCTGGCATCCGGATCACGGCGTCGCTAACGGCCCTATGGGTGAAGTTACCGGAAATCTCGGACTGCTGCCGGACAGCGATATTCGTGCGATGGCGACTTACATCGCATCGATCATGGGCGAACCTTCGGCGGAACGTCGCGCTAACTCAGACAAACTCCTAGAAGAGATAAAATCGGGCCCGATCACATCTGCGATAAGCAACGATCAATCGGCATCAGGCGGAAAAGGGGCTGCGATCTATCAAGCTGCTTGCGCAGTTTGCCATGAAAACGGTCGGCCGCAACCGTTTGGCGGGCTTGATCTGCGGCTCAGCTCGACGGTGAATGCACCAGACGCGCAGAACGCCATCAACATGGTGCTCTATGGCCTTCCGGCTGCAAGTGGCCGGACGAGCGCTATCATGCCGGGTTTCGCCGATGTGCTGACCAATAATCAACTGAACGATCTGCTTGGCTATCTGCGCCAGCATTTTACTGACCAGGCCGCGTGGACCGATGTAGTCCAGCGTGCGGCCGATACCAGAACCGGTAAATACCATGTCAGCGTCCGGCCCTCCGACGGGATCGAGCGCGGCCCCAGCAATATAGGAGCGGAGGATCAGTGATGAAACTCAACGTCAATGGCAGCACGCACGAAGTGGATGCCGATCCCGCGACGCCGCTGCTCTATGTCTTGCGCAACGACCTCGAACTCAACGCTGCCAAGTTCGGTTGTGGACTGGGGCAGTGCGGCGCCTGCACGGTGATGGTGGACGGGAAGGCAATTTTTTCCTGCCTGACACCGATCCTCTTGCTTGAGGGGCGCGAGATCAAGACTGTGGAGGGTCTTGGAACCATCGATAGTCCTGGCCCGATGCAACAGGCATTCATCGAAGAGCAGGCTGCGCAATGCGGCTATTGCATTCCCGGGATGATGATGCGGGCCCAGGCATTGTTGCAATCCAAGCCGGACGCGAGCGATGCGGAAATCCAAGTGACGCTTGAACCCAATCTGTGCCGTTGCGGAACGCATATGCGTATTCTCAAAGCCGTGAAACGCGCTCGCGAGCTGATGAAAACAGCGGCCATGGCACCTGCAAGCGGCGAAAGGAAAGTCTGATGACCGCTCCTCGCTTCCCGAATGTTACGCGCCGCAATCTGTTGCTGGGTACCGGGGCGCTGGTCGTCAGTTTTTCGCTGAAAGACCATGCCTTCGCCCAGGAGGGCGAACTCAATGTACCGGCGAAACCACCAGAACCGGTAGCGGCCGGTCCCAAACTGCCCGGTAGTCTGGCCGATACGCCTTCACTGGACGCATGGATCCGGATCGATGCGGATAGCTCGGTCACGGTCTACACCGGCAAGGCAGAACTCGGGCAGGGAACCAAGACGTCGCTGCGTCAGATCGCGGCGGAAGAACTCGAAGTTCCCCCTGCGTCGATCAATCTGATTACTGCTGATACGGCAATTACCCCGGACGAGGGTTTTACTGCGGGGAGCCAGACAGTCCAGAACAGTGGCACGGCAATCCGCAATGCCGCGGCGCAGGTACGCGAGATTCTGATCCAGCAGGCGAGCGGCAAGCTGCAAGTTCCTGCCGATCGGCTCAAAGCGCAAAATGGTCGCATTGTCGGACCTGACGGCAATTCGATCGGATATGGCGAAGTGGTCATGACCGATATGCTGCATGTGGACGCGCAGCCGAAGTCGAAGCTCAAGTCCCCGGACGCCTATGAATATATTGGCAAGCCTTTCGCGCGTGTGGATATCCCGGCTAAGGTTACCGGCGGTGCCGCATATGTACAGGATATGCGGCTGCCGGGGATGTTGCATGCTCGCGTTGTCCGCCCGCCAAGTTGGTTCGCGACGCTGAAGGATATCGATACAGCCACCATCAAGGCGATGCCGGGTGTGGTTGCTGTTATTCGTGATGGCAACTTTCTCGCAGTGGCTGCGGAGAAGGAGTTTCAGGCCGTACAGGCCATGCGGGCTCTGACGGGCCTTGCCGAGTGGGAGGAAAAACCCCGCCTGCCGAACGAGCAGGATCTTCCCGCCGTTCTGCAAAAGAGTGAAAGCGAGCAGGGCGTCGTCGCTGAGGCCGGCGGCGATTTTACTGGTGGCGTAAAGACATTCAGTGCTCAATTCATGCGACCATACCAGATGCACGCATCGATCGGACCCTCGTGCTCCGTGGCTCATCTCGACAACGGCACGATGACGGTGTGGACCCATACCCAGGGTGTTTATCCGGACCGCAAGGCTATCGCGCAAATGCTCGGCATGCCGCTGGACAAGGTACGCTGCATCCATACGGAGGGATCAGGCTGCTATGGACACAATGGCGCCGACGATGCAGCCGGCGACGCGGCATTGATTGCGCGAGCGCTTCCAGGCCGTCCTATCAAAGTACAGTGGATGCGCGACCAGGAGCATCTATGGGAGCCCTATGGTCCGGCAATGCTGACCAAGGTCAGCGCATCGCTGGATGCATCAGGCAAGGTCGTCAATTGGAAATATGACCTTTGGAGCAACACCCACTCGGCAAGGCCGGGCAGTGCGGGCGCACTGTTACCCGGGCAACTGATGGCATCGGGGTATCCACCAGACAAACCCGTCATGAGCATCACGCCGCTTGGCAATGGCGATCGCAACGCCATACCGCTTTATTCCATCCCCAATATGCGGGTGCTTTGGCACTTCGTTGCCGATATGCCAGTGCGGGTTTCTTCGCTACGCGGGCTGGGCGCCTATGCAAACGTCTTTTCGATTGAAAGTTTCATGGATCAACTGGCGAAGGAAGCAGGAGCCGATCCGGTTGAGTTCCGCCTCAGGCACATGGAGGATCCAAGGGCACGCAAGGTGATCACGACGGCGGCCGAGGCTTCTAACTGGTCGAACGAGCCCATGCCGGAGGGACGTGGCCGGGGATTTGCTTTTGCCAAATACAAGAACCATGCAGCCTATCTGGCACTGGCGATGGAGATCGATGTCGACAAGGAAACGGGCAAGATTCGCATACCGCGCATTGTTTCTGCTGTCGATTGCGGCGAGGCCGTGGCCCCCGACAGCATCCGCAACCAGACGGAGGGCGGCATCATCCAGTCCTTGAGCTGGACAATGTACGAAGAGGTCAACTTCGACAATACCCGGATCACGAGTTCGGATTGGTCAACCTATCCGATCCTGCGTTTTAGTGCGGTACCGGGTAGTCTCGACGTTCACATCGTTGACAATCCCGGTTCGCCCTATCTCGGCGTCGCCGAAGCTGCGCAGGGACCAACCTCCGCTGCACTTGCCAATGCGATCGCCAATGCGACAGGCAAGCGTCTCTACAATCTGCCTTTTTCGCCGGCGCGGGTGAAAGCAACGCTCGGAGTTTGACACGACTTCAGCGTAAGGTGATTTGGCTGGAGCCTTTGCAGCATGCGGTCTTGATTGGTGGGGTGCCCTGTCGCATAACTGCGGCGCATTCATCCGCAGTCGGCATTCGCAGCTGGGCTGGAAGCGCGCCATGCCACAGATATCAGGAATCAGACTATGCCAAATACAATCGTGCCCAGCTCCGGTGTTCTTCTCGGCCGCGCCAAAATTCCCGGTCATACCACCCCGCGGATTGTTGCGGTTCGTGATGGTGCGGTTTTCGATATCACTGCCAAAGCCGCGCCAACCGTGCGTGATATTGCCGAACTCGACAATCCAGCCAGTTATGTTTCCGGAACTGCGGGGACCAAGCTTTGTGATGCAGACGCCATCATTGAGAACAGCTGGACGGAGAAATACGACCCGGCACTTCCTGCGCTGCTTTCCCCGATCGATCTGCAGGCTGTAAAAGCGTCAGGCGTGACCTTCGTCGCTTCCCTGCTCGAGCGGGTTATCGAGGAACAGGCGAAGGGCGACAAGGCCAAGGCCGACTCGCTGCGCGACGACGTTCTCAAGCTTATCGGCGCGGACCTCTCAAAGATCGTGCCCGGTTCCCCGGCGGCGATGCAGGTCAAGGAGGCGCTGATCGCCCGTGGCGTCTGGAGTCAGTACCTCGAAGTCGGGATCGGTCCCGATGCGGAGATCTTCACCAAGGGTCAGCCCATGTCGACCGTTGGTTTCGGAGCCGATGTCGGGCTGCACCCGATTTCGAGCTGGAACAATCCGGAACCGGAAATTGTGCTGGTCGTATCCTCGGCCGGGCGCATCGTCGGTGCAACACTCGGTAACGACGTCAATCTGCGCGATGTTGAAGGACGCTCGGCGTTGCTGCTGGGCAAGGCGAAAGACAACAATGCCTCGGGCTCCGTCGGGCCGTTTATTCGCCTGTTCGATGGCGATTTCACAATCGAGACCGTCAAGGCGGCGGAACTCAGCATGCGCGTCGAGGGAGAGGACGGGTTTGTGCTTGATGGCCATTCCAGCATGGCGAAAATATCACGCACGCCGGAATCGCTCGTTGAAGCTACGATCGGAAAGCACCATCAGTATCCGGACGGTCTTGTGCTCTACCTCGGCACCATGTTCGCGCCGGTCAAGGATCGCGATGGGCCGGGCAAGGGCTTCACCCACAAGATGAACGATGTCGTTTCGATCTCGACACCATCATTGGGAACATTGTCAAACCGTGTACGGCTTTCAACCGAATGCGCCCCATGGACCTATGGTGCGAGCCATCTGCTGCGTGATCTCGCGCGGGCGGATTTGCTCTAAGTCCAGAAATAACGGACGATGTGAAAGAAGATCGGGGCGGCAAAGACCAGACTGTCGGCCCGGTCAAGCATGCCGCCATGGCCCTCGATCATGTGGCCCCAATCCTTGACGCCGCGATCGCGTTTTATCGCCGAGGCGACCAATCCGCCGAAGAACCCCATGATGCAGGCGAGCGCGGCCATCAGGCCGGCTTGTGCCGGTGTGAAAGGCGTCAGCCAATAAAGCGCGGCTCCGAGGAGTGATGCGCTGATGACACCGCCTATCAGACCTTCCCAGGTTTTCGAGGGAGATATTTTTGGCGCTACCTTGTTTCTGCCAAAGAGCTTGCCGAACACGTACTGCAACACATCGCTGCCCTGCACCGTGGCGATCAGAAATGCGATAAGCAGGAGGCCTTTGCCCTCGAAACCAGGTATCGGAAGCGTCAGCAGCGCCGGTACGTGGCTGAGGCAATAGACCGAGAGCATGATACCCCATTGCTGCTCGCTGACGCGCTCGAGGAACCGCTCCGTGTCGCCGGAGATCGCTGTCAAAGCGGGCATCGCAAGGAAGCAATAGACCGGCACGAAGATCGAGAACATACCGTACCATTCGATCCAGAGCAGATAGTACTGAACCGGAATAATGACCAAAAACATACCGAGCAGTATCCAGTGGTCACCGCGGCGGGTGTGTGTCAACGTCACGTATTCGCGCAAGGCCGCAAAAGAAACAAAGGCGAACAGTAGGATGACGCCTCCCTTGCCGAAAAGGAATGCAATGGAGATGGTGGCGATCATGATCCACCACGCCTTGATCCGTGAGTTCAAATTGGCGAGTGTTGAAGGCAGAACATCGCCTTTGCGTGTGCTCTTCCAGCTCAGTGCGGTCGCGACGGCGCTAGCGGTCGTCAAAGTGCCAAGGAGGCCAAGGAACAGCCAGATCGTTTCAGCCATGGTTGAGTGACCTCTGGTACTCAGGATTTAGCTCAAGCAGAGCCTGCCGTGCCCTATCGAGAAAAGCATGACGATCTTCGGCGGGCGTAAGCTCGACAGGCGCGCCGAAGATGACGCGGCAAAGCAACGGCACCGGTAGAAACGCACCCTTGGGGAGAACGCGCGACATGTTTTCGATCCAGCACGGGACAAGTTCGACATCGGGCCGGGCGAAGGCCAGGTTGTACAGGCCTGAGCGGAAACGTAGCAGTGGCTCGTCGGTCATGTTGCGCGTGCCTTCGGGGAAGATGATTAGCGAGTGACCATCTTCGAGTGCGTCCAGCATGATGACCATCGGATCTTGCTCGCGCTGCACCCAGTTGCGTTCGACAAGCACCGTATTGAGCAAGTCACGGGCCAAGACGTGCCGGATCCTGTTTTTCCTCCAGTAGTCAGCTCCGGCGACTGCCCGGGTGCGTTCGCGCTCTTCCGGGAGCAGGCATGTGGAAAGCAGAATGAAATCGCCGTGACTGGCGTGATTGGCGAAATAGATTCGCTGGCGCCTCGATGGCGCACAGCCCTGCCAAATCGGCCGCACGCCGGTTATTGCGCGCGCGACGCCGGCAAGCACCATGGCAGCCGCTCGCCGCAATATCGGTTTGTTTTCGATCATATGCCCCCTCCGGTTGTTTTTAACCGGTCCACAACCCATAGGCTGTTATCGCAGCGAATAAAGCAAGAAAAGCTGCAAAAGCAAGATGCAGTTTCATCAAGAGGCTGTTGGTTCGTGTCATGCGCGCTTGCAAGGGTCGGGTCCTGTCCGGCCGCTTTCGCAAATGCATGCGCGCGAGAATGTCGTCCACCGCGCGGCAGCCTTCGGTCTCGTCCTCATGGGAGGCTATAAAGCGAAACAGTGCGGCATCGAAACGAAGATAGACGGCCAAAAAAAGGGTCAACAACCCGCCGATGATCAATAGCGGCCACAGCCAGCTGAAAAGCGGACCTCCCGCGTCGCCAATGATCGACGATACGACCAGAAGGACACATGTAAAAAATCCATAAGTATGCGCCCGGTGCTTCAATCGGGCGGCGAAAGTTGCGGCGTCTTCCTCCATGGAAATCACCCTATTTGATTGTGCCGTATGGCTAGTTGTTACATATGATCCAGGACGGAACGGATTTCAAATCAGTTCGGAACGCACGAGACGCTCACGTGAGCGAATTCAGGCGTTCCCTGATTGTTGCTGCACTCGTAGGGCGGCCAAAGAGCCACCCCTGTCCGTCAACCTTGGGAACAAGAGCCGCAAAATAGTCCCGCTGGGCGGGCGTCTCGATGCCTTCGACGACGATATCCAGATGGTGGACATGGGCCATGCCGATGATCTGCGGTACGATTGAGACCGAGACGGAACCGGTTCCGATCGTCTGGGTAAAAGACCGGTCGATCTTTATCCCGTCGACATTGAGTTCACCGAGATAGGCTAGGCTCGAATATCCCGTACCGAAATCATCGATGAATATCCGGTGTCCGCGGGATCGCAGGCGCTTGATCGCTTCTATGGCATCGGCAGCGTTGGCGGTGGAACGTTCTGTGATCTCAAGCACGATCTGGCTGCTGGTGACGTTCGCCTCCTCGAGACGTGACGCGAGCTGGGCACTGAAATCGCGGTTGAAAAGATCCGCAGCGGTTATGTTGATGCTGATGTGAAAATCGGGATTGGCATCGAGAACCGGCGCCATATCCTTAAGCACATTTTCGATTACACAGATAGTAAGCCGGTTAATTAACCCGGCTTTTTCAGCAACAGGGATAAATACGTCCGGGGGTATCGTCTCTCCATTTTCCTTCCAGCGCACAAGCGCCTCGGCTGCTACCGTGCGACCTGTCGCTATGTCGACGATAGGTTGATACTCCATCGTCAGCCTGTTATGCCCAAGCGCCTGTTGCAACCTCGTTTTCATGCTCAGATTGTTACGCCGAAGCAGGATGATAATCGTGGCAAGAGCACCACCGAGCGTAGCACCAAAAATGGAAATTATCGTCGTGATCGGTTGCGCTGATGCTTCAAGTTGACTGACCTCGGCGTGAACTGTCACGCATGCCATGTCCCGGCAAATATTACGATAGACAGTATCCCCGATCCTGCCAACGCCATCGGGCGGCTTCACGTCGAGCTTGCCGATATTCAATGACCCGAACATCCCGACAGTGGAGGACGTCCCTTGCGGATTGTACATGACGACGTAGGCATAGGCGGAATTCTTGAGCGTTTCGAAAGAAGCTGGATCCAATACAACGTTTGCCTTGCCAATACCTATTATTGGGGCGCTGGAATTCGATATGGCCAAGCGCGAATTCGCATAGATCAGTTTCCCCGCGGGCGTTTCGAGATCATGCGCGACCAGGGGCATCGGCTTTTTTCCGTTACCGAACACGGCGGAGCAATGAAAAAAGCCGTCGCTCACTCTGCCCATGTCCTTGAGATATCTGGTGCCGAACAGCACGTCTCGTAAATACGATATTTCCTTGTCCGAACAAAAAGGATAGGGCGACGTATTGATGACCGTCAGCATCAGGTCGGCTTCGGTAAAGACATCGACCGCGCGATCAAGAAGTCGGTCAGAGAAGATTCGCATCTGCCCGCGGTCACTTGAGATGACTACAAGCCTGCTGAGCCACATGCCGCACAGGGCGCCGGCGGCAATCAACACAGCAATTAATATTGCCCTGTACCACAGCCGATCAAAATAGCGCGACATTCGGAGAATCCACCAAGCCTTCCACCACGGATCGACACGCCAGTATGTTGACTCAAGCGCAGGCTTATCAATGACACTACGACCGTTAATATTTCTCTGATTTTTCCGGAGTTCTACAGAGAAACTAAGTAGTTTGATTTAATTCCGGCCGTCGGAACGAACGCGATGACTTCGACTATTGCGACAATATAGTTTTGGTTCCCGCAGGCGTGACAAAAATATGAGCGATATCACGGGCGCTATCTATACTGACATGAATGCGTCGACCCTCGTGCTACGATGGCACGCAGCCGGTCAGTGTTTACTACACCGATCTGGCTGACTGCGATGAAGTGAATAAGAGAGGAGAATTCACCATGTCCAGGATTGATCGTCGAGCCTTGCTTCTCAGTTGCGGCAGTGCCGTAATCGCTGCGCCCGTTGCGGCAGCGGCTTTTGCTGTAGAGCCGCTACACCGGGACAGGGATCCATCCTTCGATCTGCTGGCGCTAATCAAGGCGCACGAGACAACGTACGAAGCGTTTGGCAAGGCAATCCAGGCAATGGATGGTAATAATCGCGATCATGACAAAGCCAGCCGGGCCGAGGAAAAAGCCCTTCTGGCGGTATGCGCCTATTCTGCGATCAGTGAAGGGGATCGCCGGACCAAGGCCCAATATCTTTTGAAGATTGCGGCGCGAGGCGAGCTCGACCTGGCCGAACAGATGCAGGCGCTTCTCCACTCGGCGTTGCCGATAGAATAGGATCGATCGGTTGTCGCGAAAAGCAGGGTACGAGCGGAGCCGATCGTTCAGCCTGCAAATAGAAACAGTCAAGGCGGCGAGTTAGAACCCGCCGCCCCGATTTCATCTGGAAGCCTGATTAGAAGTTGCGCTGGAAGCGAACGATGCCGCCGAAAGCATCATCGTCACCACCATTGGCGATCGAGTCATCCTTACGTGCGCCATCGAACTTGGTGTAGTTGATTTCAGGCGTGATGGTGAAGCCCGGCACCAGCTCATAGGCTACATTGAGAGCGAGAGCGTATGTGCCTTCGTCTTCGTATGCAGCCTGTGCATTGATGGTCGCCTTATCTGTAACCTTTGCAGCAACACCACCCCACGCAGCCCAGTCACCCTGGAACTGGGCGAACCAGTTGGTTTCACCGGTGTAGAAGGAATTCGCGTCGAAGTCGGACTGGTACGCGCCCAAAACCCAAACCGAGACCTTGTCGGTGACGTTAAAGTCAACACGCAGATTGGCGGCCATGTCTTCCTGCTTTGCATCGTAAGCGACGGTACCGGCAATCTTGCCCCAGGCCTGTTCCCATTTCGCGCCGGCCAGGACGTGCGGCATATAATCGTCGATTACGTTATCGCCGAAATCATCGGAGCCCTGTTCGGCAGCGACGATAGCCGAAAAACCGTTGCCGCCTACAAAGGTATAACTGATCTGGTTCGACTGGCCGGACTGGTAGTTGATCACATCGTCCTGAATGATGTCACCGGCATACCCGACCCAAGCACCGAAGATTTCGTCGTCCGTACCAATCTTGAAGCCGCCAAGCTCGATGTAGGCTGTTGGGACGGACCCGCCGCTGTCTTCACCGTCATCATACTGGAAACGGCCGACGATGTAGGAACGCAATGTGCCAAGTTCGGTCTCCGAACGGGCATCCATACGGATTTCCGCACGTGTGCGCTTGTGGTAGGTCTCGTCACGGGTGCCATCTGCCTTGAGACGGCCGAGGTTTGAACCATCATACGGATCGTCACCAGCCTGTGCATCGTAACGGACCATGCCCCCGACCCTGAGACAGGTTTCGGTGCCTGGAATGTAGAAAAAGCCTGCGCCGTATGCGTCGCAAACGCGAACGTATTCGACGGGCTCCGGTTCAGCAACAACGACTGCATCCGCAGCGCGGGCTCCCGTTACTGCAACAAGTGCAGCAGCGGAGCCGAAGAGAAGACTTTTGATATTCATGCCGATCTCCAGTTATGGACGATGAGTTAAGTGAGAGCATACGAATGAATCCGGATGCCTGGGGCCTATGTCTTCCTGCAGGGTGGGCTAGGTCAAAGGACATATCCAATGGCATTTTGCGGCCCGTTGTGGTGTTGCTAGAATGTAACATTTGGATTTGTGGACACGAGCTTCGCAGAGGCTTTCTAGCCTGTTATCGAACCGCCGCAACCGACGGCAACGCCGGCGCTCCGAGCAACTTCACGCAGTGCTAGGTGGTATGACGTGCATGTGATTGATCTTGCGGCAGAACACTATCTTTGCGGTTGGCTTTTGGCGAAACCAGTTAGAGGCTGGCCTTCACAGCCAAATTTCGAGCGGAATCTGATGCCGGAAAGCACCTGATTATGTCCTTTGACTGCCGAGGAGATCGGATGCAACCTCAATATGCGCCAACCCGTCGATGCGAAATTGGCATCGAAAGGAGGGTGTGTTGATCTCCAGTCAATAGCCAAGACCCTGCCCCTCGGGGCGGGGTTATGGCTTGAGGTCAGAGAGCTTGAGGGCGCAACGCTGATTTTCACCGCCCTGCAAACAAACGCAGAATTGCCTATGCACAACGCCCCATGGGAAGGAGATCATAATCCTTGTTTGCAAGATGCATTCCGAATTGCGTTTTCGCCACATGGGCTGCGACCATATTCTCAAAGACATCAACAAGAGGAGGAAGGATCTTGACCTTTCGACCGCCCGCCTCTAGCAGGCGTACCAGCCCTTCAGCCTCCGCTCTTCTCATGAGCCGGCGAATATGTGTTCGAGATACGCCGTAGAGGCTTCCAATCTCATCAAACGGAAAGCTCACAACGGTGTCTCCCGGCGAATTCTTTAACGACATCAGTTTGCAAAGAAGTATCTCGCCGCTGCCGCTAGAAGCAAACAACCGCGAACCCGGCTGATCGGATATCCACGCGCTGATATCAAGCAGCGACTGCAGGCTGGAGGCAAAGTATCGCTCCATGAAACCACCGGTATCGTCCAACAAATCCCGGTAATGCCTTAGCGGAAACAATCTATCGGCAGCCGCCACCGCCACTGCCACGATTTTCTTCGCACAGCCCAACAAGTGATCGGTTGGCTGAATGAGATGAATTCTATGATCAGTTTGATCCTGTACACGTTTGACAAGGCCAATCTTCTCGAGGAGATCGATGCTCGCCGCCGTGGCACTGAGGCTGCACAATTTCGCGTCAGTGGTAATGCGTTGGATGCCCGATATGGTTGCTCCATTGCTGCCGTTGGTGCTGTCGAAATGCAACGCAAGAACCGCCATGCAAATCACCTGTCTGGCCATGGTCGCCATCACTTTGTTGGCCATGTAATGACCCTCGAACAAGTTGACGACGCCTTGCGAAAATATCATCGCGGCGGGGGCAAAATGCGGATTGTTTCGAAGAATTGCTACCCGCTGTACCAACCATCGCGACCTGGTCTCATCGGCAATGCAAGGAAGAAAATCAACTACGTTGCCGTCCATGTGCATGATTCCTGTCGAACAAATATGCGGTCAGCGGCCGTGCAAAAAAGCCGGCCATGTGCTGCCGCCCACCCGTACTAGTCCGCCTGATTGACAACTTCGGTGATTCTGGCGCTGACATTTTATATGGTGGTTATAATGAATAAACAAGTAATAATGATGGTCATTATATATGACGGTACTACGAATCTTTGGAAAACGATGGCTTCAGTTCGTTCTTTGTCTGCAACGAGCTGCGTAAAATCCGAAACGGACATTCCTTCAAGAAAGCAGTCCGATTCGACGCATCGCCAAGGGCTATTCAGCCCTCGTCACAACTAGGACACAACCAGATGCAGACTAGCGGTAAGGGCCGTCTGCGCCTTATCAGCTTGATTCAGTGAACCCGAATCGCAGTTCGCCGCAAACCGAAACAGAACGCTGAGGCTCAATTCCATGTATTCCGACGTTGACCGCACTCCGGTATCGATCATTATTTCAAACTACAACTATGCACGCTTTCTGCGGCCGTGCATCGATAGCGCACTGGAGCAGGATTACAAAGACGTCGAGGTCATCATTGTCGACGACGAATCGACCGACAACTCCGTGGAGATCATCGAATCATATGGCGGCAAGGTGCGCCCGTGCCTCAGAGCACGAAATGGTGGGCATGCGGCGGCATTCAACACGGGGTTCGCGGCGTCCTCGGGAGAAATCGTTCTTTTTCTGGACGCTGACGATTACCTTTACCCAAATGCGGTATCGGAGGCGGTCAGCGCCTGGGAGGCGACAATCGCCCAGATGCAATTCAGACTCCACATCGTTGATGAAGACGAACAAATCAAGGATATCTTTCCTCCGCCCGAACTACCGTTCGATTCCGGTGATGTTGTTCCGAAACTCTTGCGCAAGGGCCGCTACCAAACCACGGTGACAAGCGGTCTTGCCTTTGACCGGTCGACGCTGGAAACGATCATGCCGATTCCTGAACCGGACTTCAGGCAAGGGGCTGACGGATATCTGGTTACGCTGGCACCCCTCTATGGGAAAGTGACTTCGATAGAGAGGTGTCTCGGAGCTTACCGGATCCATGGGAGCAACCACTCGGTCTTTGCAGAGAAATTTGGCCAGCGAGCACGCTGGCGGGTAGAGCATGATTTCCGTCGCCTGGAGGCCCTGTCGGATCAAGCGGCGGAGATCGGTTTGACAGTGCCACCGGATGCCAATCTGCACGATCCGGTTCATTTGGAAGAGCGCTTGGCATCCTTGTGCGTGGACGAACACCAGCACCCTGTGGCCGATGATTCCAAGCTGGCTTTGGCCGTCGCAGGTGTAACGGCCAGTCTGGAAATGAATGCATCCTTGCGCCGTCGGGCGGTCCTTGCGGCGTGGTTTTTATCCATTGGAGTGCTGCCGCGGCAGATGGCAAAGACGGTCTTGTCATGGAAGCTTGTTGCATCGTCCAGGCCGGCATTCCTTTCACGGATGTCAAAGATTATCCGGCATACGATGGAATAAATCCTCCACTATTCCCCTTGGGGTTTTCCAGTCTGTCCAGAAAAGAAGGTTCTTGCATCTGCGGTCAGGTCACGCCGGGAGCTTGACCGCGTGTAGAACATATGGCCACCACGATAAAGCTTGAGGTCGACCCGGCCCGCTGCAAGCGACGACGGCAGATGGTCAATGACATATTTGCTGATCCCGTAGGGCGTTATGGCATCGCTGTAGCCCTGCGCGACCAACAAACGGAAAGACGGTATGACCGAGAGCAGATCGCGAATATCGCCGGTCGCGCTAGCCTGGGCTCGCAAACCGCCGTTTTTTCCGCGACGGCCCCATTCCCATCGCTCGTTAACGTCGTTCGCGAGCAGTCTGTAGGTCAATTCAGTGCGAAAACCCAGTTCATTGCGGGCGTAGCTGGCAAAGGCCGCCCCATATGAGCGCGTGAACCCATCAAGGATAGGGTCATTGCTTCGGTCAGCGTCGGACTCAGGATAGGGGTCTGAGACGGCAAAGGACGCATCGTAAGGACTGACAACCTCGAATTCATTGCCCTTCGAATGCTTGACATAGGTGTCGTCGAGAAAACCGCGCGTCCGACCCACAACTGCTTCGGGTATGCCCGTCAATTGTGAAATCCGCGCGTAGAAAGCTTCTGCCTTGTTCCCTGACGGTTCAGGTCCCGCAAGCGTCACAAGATAATCGGTCATGGCAAATTGCTCTGCGTCGCGGACCGCGATCGGATCGAAGGCGTCTCGGCGCTCCAACTCTGCAGCAGCAAGCGAAGGAAGTTGAAGGGCCGCTCCCAACGGATACTGCCTCTCCCCAAACAAAAGCTGTCCGTCGATGAGTGGAGACAGCATGATGATTCCCGAAACAAGAATGCCTTGATCATCCTTGAGTGCAGAGGCAACTTTTGCAGCACGAAAACCACCGTAGCTCTCGCCAAGCAGATATTTCGGCGAAGCCATGCGCTCATTGTGATTGACGTAGAGCGCGATCGCCTTGGCAATGCTCTCCGCATCTTGGCCAACCCCATAGAAATTCGAAGCAACGCTGTCGCTCGCCGCACGACTCCAACCGGTACCGACAGGATCGATTAGCACAAGGTCAGTGAACTCCAGCCAACTATCCGGATTGTCCACAAGCGTCGGGCTGGTGCCATCCTGGCCGTTCGGGCCGAAATCGAGAATGCGTGGCCCGACCAGTCCAAGGTGGAGATAAGCCGACGCGGCTCCCGGTCCGCCGTTGAAAGCAAAGGTGAGCGGTCGGCCCGGTTGACGGTTGCGGGCGACATAGGCGGTATAGAAAACCTTGGCGGTACGCTCTCCATTTTGCCCAAAGAGGCTGAGTGTGCCCGCAGTTGCGGTATAGGCGAGGTCCTGCGTTCTGGTTTTCAAGACGTGATCGGTAACTGAATCCGCGGCCAAAAGGCCCAGAATGCCGGTCGAAGTGTCGCCCTCCGTCTTCGAAGAGTCGGCCTTATCTTCACCACTCGACGGTGGCCGCGATTGCGTGACGTTCCCACTATGATCATCTGTGCCAACGTCTTGCTGCGCATTGTCTTGCGGAAACGCTGGCGAAGTTAGCAGTGCAAAGGCGACGGCGAGACGCAGAATGGTGCGATGGAAATACAAACTCTCTTCCTCCTTCGATGCGGTGGCGTCCGCACAGAGTGTATCCCTTCGCCCGGGAGAGGGAACTCAACACATATTGATATGCACCCAGATGGCGACGATTGGCCGGTAAATGGCATTGCGACGCCGTAAAAATTGCAAGCCTCGCTCCAAAGTATTTCCGGAGATCAACTTCACGCGACAAGCACATGTTCGTGATCGTGCATCTATACGAGCGTATCACACAGTTTCCACAAGCATTCAACCTTGCCCGGTCTGCCTGTCCTGCCTATCGTAAAGAATAGGGCAATGATGTTTACCGATTCACGGGAGGAAGATGTGGCTACAAAAGAAATCCAGCTTAATGTTGATGGTAACAATCATGTAATTACAGCGGATCCAGAGATGCCGCTGCTCTACGCTCTGCGTGACGATCTCGGCCTGCGGAACCCTCGTTTTGGTTGTGGCTTGGCACAATGCGGTGCATGCACGGTGCAAATTGACGGACAAGCCGTCCGTTCATGCGTGACTCCGGTCGACTCAGTCGGCGTCGGTAAGGTTGTTACTTTGGCCAATCTCGGCGGGGGAAATGGCAAGGCTCACAAGATCCAGACGGCATTTATCGAAGAGCAGGTTCCGCAGTGCGGCTATTGCCTCAACGGTTGGCTGATGACGGCGGCCGCATTCCTTGAGACAAATCCCAATCCCAGCGATGGTGAAATTCGTGATGCGTTGAGCGGACTGAAATGCCGCTGCGGCACACATTACAGTATCATGCGTGCCGTCAAGCGCGCTGCACAGGCGTGAGGAGGCAATCATGACGACCAATGTCAACCGGCGCACGGTTCTCGGGGCCTTCGGCGCACTCACCATTTCCGTCGTGCTGCCTGGCCACAAGGCGCGCGCGGACGTCTTCGGCGCTACGACACAGCCTCCGCTGAAACCCGAAAATCTGTCCTCCTATATCCAGGTTAATGCAGACGGTACCGTTGTCGCCTTCTGGGGCAAGATGGACATGGGCCAGGGCACTGATCTTGGTGTTGCCCAGATGGTGGCTGAGGAGCTCGACCTCCCAATATCCAAAGTCTTCGTTCAGCAAGGCGATACGGCGACCAGCATCAACCAGGGCGGAGCTTCGGGCTCCACGGGCATTCAGCAGGGCGGCACAGCGCTGCAGAGCGCCGCTGCGGAAGCGCGCTATCAGCTTGTCGACATGGCATCGAAACAACTCGGTGTACCCGTCTCGGGCTTAAAAGTGGACGATGGTGTCATCAGCTCCCTTGCTGATCCGGCTAAGACAGTGACCTATGCCGAACTGATTGGCGGCCGCTTCTTCGATACGCAGCTTGAGTGGAATCAAAAAATTGGCAACAGCCTTTTCGTCAAAGGCAAAGGCACGATAAAGCCTGTTGCCGACCACAAGGTTATCGGCAGTTCGCCGATGCGCCGTGACGTGCCATGGAAGGTCATGGGAACCGGCGACTATGTCGTGGACATCAAGGTGCCGGGCATGTTGCACGCACGAGTGATCCGGCCCGAAGTGGCAGGTGCCGTGCCTGTCGAGGTCGATGCAAATTCGGTCAAGGACATACCGGATGTGCAGATTATACGCGATAAAGGCTTCCTGGCTATCGTGGCGCCGCGGGAGTGGGATGCGATCAGGGCTGCCGATCAGCTCAAGGTGACATGGTCAGATTCGACACCCAATTTCCCGACACAGACCGGCATTTTCGATCACCTTCGGAATGCAAAATCGGTTCATCGTGAACCGGGCGAAGATGTCGGCGATGTTGATGCTGCTTTCGCAGGCGCCGCCAAAGTTATCGAGGCGGCCTATGAGTGGCCGTTCCAGAGCCATGCGAGCATGGGCCCGGCCTGCGCCGTGGTCGAGATCAAAGGTGACAGCGCAACGTTGTGGACTGGGTCGCAGAAGCCGCATTTTGCCGCCGCGGGCGTTGCGGATATTCTGGGTATGCCATCGGAGAAAGTGCACGGCATCTGGGTTCCCGGCCCCGGCAGCTACGGCCGCAACGATGCCGGCGATGCTGCTGCCGATGCAGCGCTGATCGCCAAGCTGACTGGCAAACCGATCAGGGTTCAGGGTATGCGGAAGGACGGCACAGGGTGGGACCCCAAGGGCCCAGCCTCTATCCACACGGCACGAGCCGCGCTCGACAAGGATAACAATATCCTTGCCTGGCACTTCGAGTCCAAGGGCTTCTCCCGGGTTGACGTCAACTCCAATGAGAGCGCGACGCGCGATACACTGGCTGGTCAGCTTATCGATACACCGTTAAAGCCCGGCGTCGGCTTTGGCGTGCCGGAGGAGTCTTACGGTTTTCCGGCGAAGCGAAAGGCATGGGAAACAGTCGCCCCGCTGCTGGACCGGGCATCGCCGCTTCGGACGACGCATCTGCGCGATCCCGTCGGGCCGCAAATCCACTTCGCCTCTGAATCATTCATGGATGAGGTGGCCTATGCCATCCTCGTGGACCCGTTAGAATTCCGCCTCAAATACATTACCGACCCTCGTGACATCGCCGTCGTCAAGGCCGCAACGGAAAAGGCCGGCTGGCAAGCCCGCACTGCCGCGCGCCGGCAAAGCGCAGGTGACGGCAAGTTCAAGGGGCAGGGGATGTCCTATGCGCAGCGCAGTGGCACAAGGGTCGCGGTGGTCTGCGAGGTCGAAATCGAGAGCAAGACAGGCCGTATATGGGCGCGGAAATTCACTGTGGCCCACGACTGTGGCATGATCGTCAATCCACGGCAGCTGACGCATACAATCGAAGGCAATATCGTCCAGGCAATCAGCCGTTCAGTGCATGAGGAAGTGCAGTTCGACGACAAGAACGTCACCAGTATCGATTGGGAGACCTATCCGATCCTCGACATTACGGAGACGCCGGAAACAATCGACGTGGTTCTGATCGATCACAAGGAACTACCGCCGAGCGGTGCTGGCGAACCTTCTATGCGACCGGTTGCGGCGGCTATTGCCAATGCGATCTTCGATGCGACCGGCGTACGCATCCGCCAGGCACCATTCACGCCGGATAAGCTCAAAGCCGCCGGCCTGGCCTGAAATTGATCGCCTTGCTCACGAGAAGCCGTATTGCGGTTCGGCTTCTCACTTAGTTGCGCTAGTGTTCGGTCATCGATTCATGCGTCGAAGTCGCATTTTTGAACGGAAACGGTTTTTGGAAATGCCCGCGCCCCGCCATAAAGTTGAGCTCACGATTTGCTGCCATTGCCGCCAGCTCGTCCTCATCACGAACGCCGCTCTCATAGATAGCCATGATGACACGAGCCAGATCGTTGCAGCGCTCATGGGTCCTGGGACACCGATCCAATAGCTGCGATGCTCTATTGTGAGCCCGCTGCATGATTTCCCAATCCGTAGTCGCAAATATCCGTCGGTCTCTATCTGTGAATGTCATGACACGCTCCCATCTGTTCAGCGAGAACACATCTCAATTTGCGGGCCGCCATTCCGCGAGATAATTGTGGCGGCGATATGGAAAAAGCTAAGCGCATTTTCTGTCCTGCAGCAAATCGAATTGGATTCGCTTGTCGAATGCACCACTTACCGCACTGCAAAAAGACAGTCCCGATGGGCAAATTTAGCAAGGGGGACATGCGCCAATCACGCCAATTGAGCACGGCCTTAAATGGGCTCTCTTGTGCGATCATTCTATTGCCTGTTCGAGGAGCCTCATCAGCCCTGTTTCGGGGCCGGTTAGACCTTTCCGATGGGGTGCACGCAGAAGCGAACTATTGAGTTGGCCAGCATTGAAACATTCGGTCACAAGGGGATGAACATAACTCGATCGTGTAACCGCGGGTGTGTTCCGCAGGAACTCGCTAACATTGCGCATGGCCGCAGCAAGAGCCCGCTTCCGGGCGGAATCGGTGTTGGCATCGTTCTGCGCCAGGAATTCGAGTGCGCGGGCAGATCCATGAAAAGTCCTGAAATCCTTGGCGCTGACTTTTGAGCCAGAGATTTCTTGCAGATATTGGTTCAGTTCTCCCGCGTGCAGGCTGCGCCAGCGCTGCTTGTCTTTGTATTGGAATAGCCTTCCCCGCCGTTTCAGGGCCTTTAAGCGCCGGACGGCGGCGCGATCGCTGATCGCTATTTCGTTCTTCTTTTTCGATTTGCCGGCAAAGACGAAGTTCGCGATATTGCCGTTGATCTTGAGATCGCTGTTTTTGAGTGAGGCGATGCCTCGACCACCATCCTTGGCATATTTTTCATGCCCGGCCCGGAAAGCCTTCTGATCGATCAGTTTCACTGCGAGCGCGACAAGCGGGCGACTTGACGTCGGGGGGCGCTTCATATCACGCAGAATGCGCTTGCGGATATGTGGAAGCGCCTTGCCAAAGGCAAGCAGCCTGTGCGTTTTGATACTGTTGCGCACGTCCTCCCATTTCGAGTGGTAGATATATTGTCGCCGTCCAAGCGTGTCCAAGCCTACGGCCTGAATATGGCCGTCGCATTCATCGCAGCAACAAACCTCGGTCCACGCAGGAGGAATTACCAGAGCAGTGATGCGCTCGATGTGCTTTTTTGAGACTGGACGTCCATTGGTGCGGACGTAATGGAATGTGTCTCCAAGTGGTTCACGCTTTAAAGTGAATGTTTCCGGATCGACCAGCTTAAGCCCAAGTATCCCAGCATAATACGCATGGTCCGGTTGCATTTCTTCACCCTGTTGTTGCGGTTGAAGAACGTTTGTTGCGACGGGACAGTTCCCTGAGACGCAAAAAAGGTGCAAGCTCGTGAAGCAATCCTGTTCCAGTTCGATAAGGAACCACCATGACCAAATTTGCTCTTTACGTGCCCCTCGAAGCAAAAGCCGGAAAAGAGGAAGACGTCGCGGCGTTTCTCCAGTCGGCTTTACCGCTGGTAAATGAGGAATCCGGAACCGTCGCATGGTTCGCGATACGTCTCGGCAAAAGTTCCTTTGCAATCTTTGACGCATTTGCTGACGAGGGTGGTCGCAACGCGCATCTTTCGGGGAAAGTTGCCGCCGCTCTGATGGCACGAGCAGATGAGCTTTTCGCCAGCCCGCCGCAGATCAACAAGGCCGATGTCCTTGCCTCCAAACTACCGTGACGCTACATGATTGATTCTATGGAACGAATTCTCTATCGGACCGTTTTTGCCGGACATATTGGGGGAGCATGAGTCATGGCGCCGCGTTCATTCTGGAAAGGCTATTTGAAGCTCTCGCTCGTTACCTGCCCGGTGGCGATGGTCCCTGCAACGACTGACAACGAGAAAGTCAAGTTCCATACGCTTAACCGGAAAACCGGAAATCGCGTCGTCAGCCAGTATGTCGATTCCGTAAGCGGCAAGGCGGTGGACGAAGACGACGAGGTCAAAGGCTATCAGCGTAGCGAAGACGAATATGTCATGCTCGAGGATGACGAGATTGAGGCGGTCGGGCTTGAAAGCACGCGAACGATCGATATTTCGATGTTTGTGCCCCGCGATAGTATTGATTGGGTCTGGTACGACAAGCCACACTATCTGACGCCGGACGATCCGGTCGGTGAGGAAGCTTTTTCGGTCATCCGCGATGCGATGGAGGCAACCGGGCAGGTCGGGATTTCGCGGCTGGTTATGTACAGGCGGGAGCGCGCGGTGATGCTGGAGCCGCGAGGTCGTGGCATTGTCTTGTGGACATTGCGCTATGGCGATGAGGTGCGTGATCGCGATGCGTACTTCGGGGATATCAAAAATGACAAGGTTGACAGCAACCTCATGC
The DNA here is from genome assembly GCF_028331445.1 of Candidatus Phyllobacterium onerii. Lineage (GTDB taxonomy): Bacteria > Pseudomonadota > Alphaproteobacteria > Rhizobiales > Rhizobiaceae > Phyllobacterium > Phyllobacterium onerii. The sequence goes on from NZ_JAQMHX010000006.1 coordinate 211,603, forward strand.
CGTTAGTGAAGACGCTGATCGATGAGCGGATGAAGCCGTGGGATCCCAAAATGGTCGATGATCCGGTTCAAGATCGCCTGCTGGAGATTATCGCGGCGAAGAAGAAGGGCAAGAAGCGTCCGGCAAAGGCAAAGGAAAGCACCTCGGAGCCTCCGAGCAATGTCGTCAATATCATGGACGCTTTGAAGAAGAGTATCGCCAGCGAAAGCAAATCGAAAAAACGCTAACTGCTCCTTTTTGTCTTGGGCTTTTCAATGGGAGCGGCTGCTGCGCGAAAATCGGTCCAGGGATCGCGTTTTATAGCGGCAAGACGCGTCGCCGTGTTCAAAACCGTGAAATAGGCCGGACCGATACCGGGAGTAAGTTCATCCCATTCGAGAGGCATCGAGACGGCGGCGCCTGGACGCGCCCGGGTAGAGTAGGGCGCCACTGCTGTCATACCGCGCTGGTTGCGCAGATAGTCGATGAGAATCTTGCCCGTGCGTTTCGACTTGGTGATGGTCGAGACATAGGAGTCAGGACTGTCGGACGCCATGGAATCAGCAAGGGCTTTGGTGAAAGCCTTGACTTCCGGCCAGGTAGCTTTGGGTTTGACCGGGGCCACCACGTGGAGACCCTTGCCCCCGGACGTCTTGACGAAGGCGGCTAGACCCGCCTGTTCAAGTCGGTCCCGGGTTTCAAATGCGCCTGTTATGACCTGTTCCCAAGGAACATTCTCACCCGGATCGAGATCCATGATGATGATGTCCGGGCGCTCCCAATCTGCAATTGTCGAGCCCCAAGGATGAATTTCCAGCACCGCCGACTGCACCAGACCAATCAGCCCATCCAAATCGTTGATACTGATCAACGGTTCGTCGTCTTTGTCTTTTGGATCGGTGACCAAGGCGATATTGGAATTGAGGCCCTTCCAAGCATGTTTCTGAAAGAAAGTTTGGCCGGTAATGCCTTCCGGACCCCGCAGCAAGGCCAAGGGTCGCGCAACGACGAAGGGAGCAATATACTTCCAGACCTCGGTATAGTAGTCCGCCAGACCTTGCTTGGTGACGCCTTCTTCGGGCCAATAGATGCGGTCAGGATGGGTAAGTTTCACTGTGGGCCTCTCCTGTTGTGGCGATGCCTTTGCCTTTGGCGTCTCGCGCACGACTTCGCTTGGATGTTTGTCCTCGCGTAGGCCGCGGAACGCTGCATGACGCAGATTGTTATCTGCCGTCCAGGCGCGGAATTCCACCTCAGCGACAAGTTGTGGTTTCACATAGCGCACCTGCCGTGCTGCATCGGCGCTCAGCTTTTCGGCAAAGGGACTTTCCGGCGAGCGAATGCGTTCGAGCCTGCGAAACAAATCTTCCGCCACCGACGCGCTGTATCCTGTTCCGACGCGGCCAACGTGTTCAAGTTTCTTGCCGTTGTAAACGCCCATGACCAGCGAGCCGATCGCCCTGCGCGATGTGGTGGATGGTACGTAGCCTCCTATGACGAATTCCTGTCGTTGTGAGCATTTGGCCTTGATCCAATCCTTGACGCGGCCGGAGCGGTATGGCGCGTCGCGAAGCTTCGACACGATACCTTCGAGGCTGAGCCTGCAGGCGTGATCGAGAATAAGCGGCCCGTTTTCTTCGAAATGTCCACTATAGCGGATCAATCCGGGCGCATCGGCGGTCAGTTTTTCAAGCATGGTCTTGCGCTCGACCAAGGGCAAGTCTTGCAGGTTGAAGCCGTCAAGATAGAGGAGGTCGAAAACGTAGAAGACGAAACGATCCGTGCGGTTGTCGCTGAGATCAGCTTGCAGGGCGGAAAAGTTGGAGGCGCCTCCAACTGTTTCGACCACCAACTCGCCATCGATCAGAGCGGTGCCGATGGGCAAACTTTGAAATGCACCAACGATTTCTTTGCCGAACCTCTTCGTCCAGTCGAGGCCGTTGCGCGTGAAAAGCTTGACCCGGCCCGCCTCGATGCGCACCTGCAGTCGATAGCCGTCAAACTTTATCTCGTGAATCCAGCGCTCGCCCGAAGGCGGCTTTGGCGCAAGTGTCGCCAGCGTTGGCTCGACAAAAGAGGGAAGGGGTGCCTTCCTGGCTCCGTCCATTTTCGAGGAATCAGGGACATTCGCCGCTTGGGTGTCAGAAGATCGTGCTTTGACAGCTTTGGCGGCGGCTTTGCCATTGGCTGCCTTCTTTTTATCGATCTTGCCGGTTTTTGAAGACCAGCCGGGGTCTTCGCCAGCGACATCGGCGATTTCCCGTCCGGTCTTTACGGATTCAGGGCGCTCTTCAAGGATATCAGGATCGCTTTCAGTACGTGCGGCGTCATCTTCCGCTTTTATGAGCAACCAGTTCTCACGCTTTTCGCGCGGCTTGCCATGCATGCGAACCAGATGCCAACGCCCTGAAAGCTTTTCGCCGTGAAGTTCGAACTCCAGATGGCCCTTGGCATAGCCGTACTTCTGGTCAAAGACCGGGGTCCAGGTGCCGCGGTCCCAGACAATGACGGTACCACCACCATATTCGCCCTTGGGTATCGTGCCCTCGAAACCGCCATACTCCAAAGGATGGTCTTCCACGTGGACCGCGAGCCGCTTCTCACTCGGTACCAGGCTTGGGCCGCGCGTAACGGCCCAACTCTTCAAAACGCCATCCATTTCAAGGCGCAGATCGTAATGAAGTCGCGTCGCATCGTGTTTCTGGATGACGAAACTATTACCGGCCTTGCGCGACTTGCGTCCCTTTGGCTCTGACGTTGTCTTGAAATCGCGTTTTTTGCGGTATGTTTCAAGCGCAACCATAAATCAGCTCGCCTTCCTCCGTGCGGGTTCCGCCTTGGGTTTGCGGGCTTGCGTCTTTTTGGGTTTCGCTTCTTTCTTGCCCGCACCCGCGCTTTGCCGCAGCGCCTCCATAAGATCGACGACCTTCTCGGACTTGGCGGGTTGCTTCTTGGAGATCGGCTTGCCTTCGAGTTTAGCCCGGACCAGTTCGGCAAGAGCGGCCTCGTATCGATCCTTGTACTCGGAAGGGTCGAAGCTGCCGCGTTTCGTTCCGATAATATGCTTCGCTAGGTCCAGCATCTCGCCCGTGATCTTCACCTCAGGGATGTCGCTGAATGCATCCTTGGCTGAGCGTATCTCGTAATCGAAGTGCAACGTGTTGGCGACCAGTCCACCGCCTACGGCACGGATTAGAAGCGTGCGAGCACGGCGGAAAAGCACCGTTTGGGCAAGCGCCGCCACCTTCTTGTCTTTCATGCCCTCACAGATGAGGGCAAAGGCTTCCTGGCCGTGCTTGTCACTGGGTGCGAGATAATATGGTTTGTCGAAATATATATCGTCCACATCGTCCGTCGCGACGAATGCTTCGACTGATAGCGTCTCGTCGCTGTCGGGAACCGCAGCAGCAACCTCTTCGGGCTCGAGTACGATGTAATCGTTGTCGCCAACCTCGTAGCCCTTGACCTGATCTTCCTTCTCGACTGGCTTGCCGCTGTCGGAATCAATGAACTGCCGCTGAACCCTATGGCCGGTCGCACGGTTCAACGTGTGAAAGGCGATGCGGTCGGTGGTCGAGGCTGCGGTGTAAAGCGCTACAGGGCACGAAAGCTCTGCAACCTTCAGAAAGCCTTTCCAGTTTGCTCTTGGCGCCAACGCTCAACTCCCATGGCTCGTATTGCGAAATGCACTTGAGGTGGATTAGTTCCGAAACCCTTGTTGGTCCGTATGTTCGACGGCTTGATGAATGGACGGGACGGTAACAATCTTGGCAGAAGAATACAACTTGAACGGGAATTAGCAGGGTTGGCAAACAACGGCGGCCCGTATGATTAGAGCGCGCCGGAGGCTCAAACCATTTTCACATACTTGATGAAAGGTGTTACTTTCGCGATCCTGTCATAGAGTTGGCGTGCCGTCCTGTTGTCCTGGTTGGTTGTCCAATAGACCGAGTGGGCGCCAGCCTTGGCGGCCTCGGCATGGACGGCTTCGATCAATGCGCGACCGATACCTTTGCCGCGCACGTCGGGGTCGGCATAGAGATCCTGAAGATAGCAAACATCCTCTATGCTCCAGTTGTGCCGATGAAACAGGTAGTGCGTTAGCCCGACAGATTGGCCTTCAAACTCGGCGATGAAGCCGCGATACTCGTGACTGGCACCGGAAGTCAGCCTTGCGAATGTTGTTTGGTAGACTTCTTCAGGCACTGTGGTCTCGTAAAAGGCTAGATAAGCAGTCCAAAGCCGACGCCACTGGGCCTCGTCGGATTTTTGCAAGGGGCGGATTTGAACGCTCATCTATATTTTTCTCCTGATCTGCCAGGCGAGATTAGGGTTGCGAATTAATGAGCGCAAGAGGTTGAAATTAGCCGACAACCCTACTGGTGCAATCCAACCAACCGTCCTATATTTGGGTTGGCGTTCTGCGCTTCTCGACAGGAGAGACATATTCCCCGGGGCCTTAATGATCCCTTAGGGAGCTGTCCCTGAGGAGGCCCGTGGGCTTCTTCACACGGCACCCACCTACTTTGTAGGTTCCCGGGATCGACTTCTCCATCGGTTGTGTGGACGCCGCTTTGAATTTTTGTGCTCATCCGAGCTGGACTCCAGCTTCCAGCCCCTCATGAAGTCACCCGCTTGAAGCACCTTTCCTCCATCAAAGACCTGAAGAAGAATTTGAGGCTCGAAGCTCTGGGCCGCCGCGATGCGCTTTCCACGGAGTATCGGATCGAAGCATCAATGCGCATCGCCGACGCCGGCGTCGCGACCCTTGTTGTAGATCCGGGGACCAACGTCTCCGGTTTCTGGCCGATCCGGTCGGAAGTGGATTTGCGCCCTCTGCTTTTCCATATGCGCGAAAAAGGTGCGCGGTTGTGCCTTCCGGTTATCATCGACAAGCAGACGATTCTTTTTCGCGAACTCGTGCGCGGTACGCCGATGGTCGAGACGGGCTTCGGCACGGTAGGGCCGCCCGAGGATGCGGCGGTTCTCGATCCTTCGTTCATGCTGGTCCCCCTTGCCGCTTTCGATGAGCGCGGTCATCGTATCGGCTATGGTGCTGGCTACTATGACCGGGCAATCGCGCGACTGAAGGAGATTGGCGTCAATCCACGGTTGATCGGCGTGGCTTTTGACTGTCAGCAGGTAGAAATCGTGCCTGATGAACCGCATGATGTGCCGCTGGAGGCCGTCCTGACGGAAAGCGGGTTGCGCAGCTTTGGCTAGATCGATAAAGCCAATCAACAATTACGAGCCCCGAAGGAACGGGCGCTCTCACTCAGGATGTGCGCGTGAGATTACTTTTTCTTGGTGATATGGTGGGCCGCTCTGGCCGTACAGCCGTCTATGAACAATTGCCGGGCCTTATCTCCGATCTGAAACTCGACTTTACAATCGTCAACGGTGAAAATGCGGCCGGAGGCTTTGGCATCACCGAAGAGATTTTCCACGACACGATCAATGCTGGTGCGGACGTCGTCACCACCGGCAATCATGTTTGGGATCAGCGTGAGGCGCTGGTCTTCGCCGCGCGCGAGCAGCGCTTCCTGCGGCCTGCCAATTTCCCGCTGGGGACGGCGGGAAAAGGTTCAGGCATATTCCTTGCCAAAAATGGTGCCCGCGTACTCGTCGCCAACATCATGGGACGGGTTTTCATGCATCCGGATTTGCATGATCCCTTCACGATAGCCGAAGAAATCCTGGCGGCATGTCCGCTCGGTGAACAGGCGGATGCGGTGGTCTTTGATTTTCACGCGGAAGCGACGAGCGAGAAACAGTGTTTCGGCCATTTTGTCGATGGTCGTGCCAGTTTCGTGGTGGGCACTCATACACATGTGCCGACGGCAGACGCGCAGATACTCAATGGGGGAACCGCCTATATGTCCGATGCCGGAATGTGCGGAGACTATGATTCCTCGCTCGGAATGGACAAGGAAGAACCGCTCAACAGGTTCCTCTCTAAAGTGCCGAAAGGCCGGTTCGAGGCTGCAAATGGGAAAGCCACCATCTGCGGCGTCGGGGTCGAGATTTCCGACCGCACCGGCCTCGCCGAAAAGATCGCTCCCTTGCGTCTCGGTCCAAGGCTTGAAGAAACTATCCCCTCTTTCTGGAAATGAGTTGACCGAACGGCGCACGCTCACCTAAGTCGTGTCATCAATTTGCACCATCCGGGCCACAGCAACACAGGAACGACCCCCATGGAAGCGCTACTCTCCTATTTCGATTTCATCTACACGCCGTCAGGCTTTATAGCCCTCGTCACGCTTGTCGTGATGGAGGTTGTGCTCGGTATCGACAATCTCATCTTCATTTCAATTCTCACCAACAAGCTGCCGAAGGAACAGCAGGCGCGCGCCCGCCGACTCGGTATCAGCGCGGCGCTGATCCTCAGGCTCGTTTTGCTGTTCACAATTTCGATCATCGTACAGCTGACAGAACCAGTCTTCGAGGCTTTCGGGCACGGTTTCTCTTGGCGCGACCTTATCCTTATCGCAGGTGGTCTGTTTCTGGTGTGGAAGGCCACGAAGGAAATCCATCACACGGTCGACCACGAGGATGCCAAGGAAGATGTCATCGGCAAAACAGTCACGCTGTCCATGGGTGCCGCCATCGTCCAGATACTCGTGCTCGATTTGGTATTTTCTGTCGATTCCATCATTACCGCTGTCGGCATGACTGATGAAATCGCCATCATGGTTATCGCCGTGCTCGCTGCCGTGACTGTTATGATGCTGGCAGCCGAGCCCTTGTCGAAATTTATCGCCGACAATCCGACTATAGTCATGCTTGCGCTTGGCTTCCTTTTGATGATTGGTATGACGCTGATCGCCGACGGGTTTGGTTACCATGTTCCCAAAGGCTACATCTATGCGGCCATGGGCTTTTCCGCTCTTGTCGAGGCGCTGAACATGCTGGCGCGTCGCAGAAAAAAGTAATGTTGACTACAGTTCGACTACCTTAACGCGTGCTAGAGGATTTGCATCAATGACCCAGACCACTTTTGCCGAGGCTTTCGTTCCACTTAAACTCGCTAACCGATCGCTCGCATACAAAGCGCTAGCAGTGGTGATCGGCACTGCTTTTCTTGCGGTGAGTTCGTGGATTTCGGTTCCGATGATTCCAGTGCCAGTCACCATGCAGACCTTCGCGGTCACCATGGTAGGCGCTCTCTATGGCTGGCGGCTCGGTGGCATCACCGTCATCGCATGGCTTCTCCAATCTTTCGTCGGATTGCCTGTTTTGGCCGAGGGCATGCCGGGCCAGATTGCCTTTGCAGGCCCAACAGCTGGATATCTGTTTTCCTTTCCCGTTGTTGCGGTATTCGTTGGTCTTCTCGCGGAACGTGGGCTGACGCGTAATCCATTCGCGGCTTTCGGTGTCATGCTTCTCGGCAATGCGCTATGCCTTGTGCTCGGTGGGGCGTGGCTGGCAAATCTGATCGGCCTCGAGAAGGCATGGATTTTCGGTGTTGCACCATTCATCATCGGCGGCGTCCTCAAATCGGCGCTGGCTGCCGCAACGATCGAAATGTTCCGCCGCTCAGGTATCCGCATCTCTTGACGGTCAAGCTTCGCGCACACCATCTCCTTTGTATGCTGACCTATATCGGTAGAGGCTACAGCCCGGCCTTTACCGCAAACTACGACAGGGTTATTGCTAGATTGGTGGCGGGCGAAGATATCCTGATTGAGGAGGGGCCGGACGATATCTGTCAGCCCCTTCTTGCGACGACCGAACCGCATTGCTTGCGCGACAGCGTTGTTGAGCGCGATACCAAGGCGATGCATGACGTTGCTGATCTGCTTGGCAGGCCGCTTCAGGTCGGCGCTACTATAAATCTTGAGGCTATGACGGTCCGAAAATTCCGCGATGCCTTCGCGAAGGGCCAAACCCGTCGCGCTTGTATCGGTTGTGAATGGTTTGAACTGTGTTCCGCGATATCGAAAGCCAACTACCAAGGCACCAAACTGAAGTTTGAGTGAACGGCGAAGCGACTGGCGCTGGACGAAGCGCCGCTTTTTACCTATAAGAGCGCCATTCCAGAAGCATGTTTCCGCTCGGTGCAGCCCGCAACTTCATTGCAGGGCCCTGAAGTGAAACATCAACAACCGCAAGAAAGCACGCAGGGGTGCCATGGCAGGCCATTCACAATTCAAGAACATCATGCACCGCAAAGGGCGCCAGGATGCCGTTCGGTCAAAGATCTTTTCCAAGCTCGGGCGCGAAATCACGGTTGCTGCCAAGCAGGGTCTCCCTGACCCGTTGATGAACCCGCGCTTGCGCCTGGCCGTACAGAACGCCAGGGCGCAGTCGATGCCAAAGGACAATATCGAGCGCGCCATCAAGAAGGCGTCCGGTGGCGACGCCGACAACTACGAGGAAGTCCGCTATGAGGGCTATGGCCCAGGCGGCGTTGCCGTCATCGTCGAGGCATTGACGGACAATCGAAACCGCACGGCCTCTAACGTGCGTGCGGCCTTCACCAAGGCTGGTGGCGCCTTGGGCGAAACCGGCTCCGTCGGCTTCATGTTCAATCGCGTTGGTGAAATCACCTACAAGCCCGAGGCAGGCAGCGCTGACAAGGTTATGGAAGCTGCGATCGAGGCTGGAGCCGACGATGTAGCGAGTGACGAAGAGGGCCATGTGATCCTGTGCGCTTTCGAAGACATCGGCGACGTTTCAAAGGCGCTGGAGGCCGCACTCGGTGAAGCGGAATCAATCAAGGCGATCTGGAAACCGGCGACGACCGCTCCGGTTGATGAAGAAAAGGCGCAGTCGGTTCTTCGTTTGATTTCAACGTTGGACGATGATGACGACGTGCAGAACGTTTACGCGAACTTTGAAGTGAGCGACGAAGTTCTGGCCAAGCTCAGCGCAGCTTAGTCCCATTTGAAAATAATGACCCGCCAGGAATGTCCTGGCGGGTTTTGTTTGAGCTTAGTTGACCGGCCCGTCACCGCCAAGAGCTTCCATGTGCACGTCAGCCGGCTTCACGCCGGTGGCGCGATTGACCAGAATGGTAACAACCCATAGCACCACACCGATCCCGATGAGTATCCCGGCGATCTTGTATTGCACTGGGTCGCGGCCCGTCCAGGGGCCCGCGAAGAAGGCGCAGCAGATTGCACCGACGATTGGCAGAAACGTCGGAGTGCGGAAGTGATCGTGATCGACACTTTCTTTTCGCAAGACCAGAACGGCAATGTTCACGATCGTGAAAACGAAAAGAAGCAATAGCGCTGTCGTGCCACCAAGTGCCGGAACCTCACCAACAAACAGGATGAGGGCAAATGCCAGCAATGTCGTAAAGGCGATCGCCAGATATGGCGTGCGGCGTCTGGCGTGTACCTTGCCGAAAATCGGCGGCAACACGTGTTCGCGGCTCATGCCGTAGACGAGGCGGCTCGCCATCAACATGTTGATCAGGGCGCTGTTGGCAACGGCGAACATGGTGATAAAGCCGAAAATCCATAGCGGGAAATTCGGCGCTCCAGCCTGGACGACCTTGAGCAGCGGGGTTTCGCCCTCGCCGAGATCGGCAGGCGTAACGAGGGTGATGGCGGAAATAGAGACCAGCACATAGATGATGCCGGTAATGAAGAGACCCGCCAGCAGCACTTTTGGAAAAATTCCCGACGGATTCTTGCATTCCTCAGCCATGTTGACCGAGTCCTCGAAGCCGACCATGGCGAAAAAGGCGAGGGTGGTCGCGGCCATAACCGACCAGAAGACGCTGGTATCCGGAGATGTCGCAAATTGCGTGATGCGGGAGACGTCGCCCTGACCGGCGGCAATGGCCCATAAGCCGATGAAGATGATGATCAGAAGGCCTGTCAGCTCGACCATGGTCAGAACCACATTGGCCTTGACGCTCTCACCAACACCCCGGAAATTCACGGCCGCGACGATGGCCATGAAGGCAAGTGCGACGAGCGAGATACCGATCCCGGTTTCCAGATTGAGCTGAAACGCCCCCGAAAGGTTAGCGGCGAATGCACGCGATGCAGTCGACGCGGAGGTGATGCCTGAACACATGACAGTGAAAGCGACGATGAAAGTTATGAAGTGGATGCCGAAGGCCTTGTGCGTATAAAGCGCGGCACCCGCTGCTTTCGGATATTTCGTCACGAGCTCAAGATAGCTGAAGGCGGTAACGACGGCGACGATGAAAGCCACGAGGAACGGCAGCCAGACGACACCGCCAACCTGCTTGGCAACTTGTCCAGTCAGCGCGTAGATGCCGGTGCCTAGAATATCGCCGACGATGAAGAGGAGCAGGAGCCAGGGGCCCATGACCCGATGAAGACTTGGCTCGATCGCCGCTCCTGAAGCGTTGCTACCTGAAGTCATGTCCGTCATCGGGTACTCCCTCCCTTGTACATGCAGATACGCGTTTGAAAAAACTATTGGCGAAACAGTAGCTTGTCAAACGAGAGGGGCGAACAACAAAAACGGCCCCGAAAATTCGGGGCCGTTTTCAAAATCCGGTGTGCTGGAAAAACTTATATGCCGAGATTGGCGAAACGGCTCTTGAACTTCGATACGCGGCCGCCACGGTCTGTCAGCTGCTGCGAACCACCGGTCCATGCCGGATGCGTGGAGGGGTCGATATCGAGGTTCATCGTATCGCCTTCCTTGCCCCAGGTGGAGCGGGTCAGGTATTCTGTGCCATCGGTCATGACGACCTTGATGGTGTGGTAATCTGGATGAATCTTGGCTTGCATCTGTATCGTCCTAAACTAGAGGGCACAAAACCAGCGCCACTGCCTAAGTGGGGTTCCGGTCGGAGCCGATTGGTAGAGATGAAGCCAAACGTCACAGGGGCGTGGGCTTCCAAAACTGTTGGCGAGCCTATACATCAGCCTTTAAGCAATAACAAGGCCGTCTGGCCGCAAAGTCGCAAAGCGATGTGAGGAAGACCTGAGACATGGCCGATAGGGATCCATCTCACCTTCAAGAGACGGAAAGAAAGCGTCGCTCCTTGAAACCGCTGCGGCGCATCTACCCATATATGTCTCGCTATCGGGGCATGATAGCTGGCGCGCTTGTCTCCCTGGTGCTGGCGGCGGTAACGACGTTGACACTTCCGCTGGCTGTCCGGCGCATGATCGATCATGGCTTTACCGGCGCAAATGGTGCTTTTATCAATAACTATTTTGGTATGCTGGTGGTGCTTGCAGCGCTTCTGGCACTCGCTTCGGGGGGGCGATACTATTTCGTTATAACACTTGGTGAGCGCATCGTTTCGGATTTGCGTCGTGATGTATTCGATCACCTGACGCGGCTTTCTCCGGCTTTCTTCGATGGTACGCAATCGGGAGAAATTGTCTCGCGCCTTACCGCAGACACGACACAGATCAAATCGGCGGTCGGTGCGACGGCGTCGGTCGCGCTTCGCAATCTCATCCTTGCCTTAGGCGCAATCGTGATGATGGTCATTACGAGCGCCAAGCTGTCGGGACTTGTTATTGCGGCAATTCCGTTGATCATCATTCCGTTGGTTGCTTTCGGGCGATCCGTGCGTCGCCGTTCACGCGCCGCCCAGGATACTCTGGCCAATGCCACGGCCTATGCCAGCGAATCCATTGTCTCGGTGCGCACGCTGCAGGCATTCACCAACGAGAAACTAGCAACAACGCGCTTTGGCGCATCCGTAGAAGATGCGTTTTCGGCAGCGCGTTCATCGGTCAAGGCTAGGGCTATCTTGACTGCCTTTGCCATCTTCATGATCTTTTCCAGTGTCGTCGCCGTGCTTTGGTTTGGCTCGCGTGATGTACTTTCCGGTGCGATGACTCCTGGAACACTTGGCCAGTTTCTGCTCTATGCGGTGTTTGCCGCAGGGGCGCTGGGAGCGCTTTCCGAGGTTTGGGGCGAGCTGTCACAGGCATCGGGTGCAGCCGAGCGGCTGATGGAAATCCTGGCAGAGAAACCGGCAATAGAAGCACCGGCCAATCCTGTCCCTCTGCCGCACCCGGCCATAGGTTCGGTGAACTTCGACGATGTCTACTTCAACTACCCGTCGCGCCCGGATGCTCCGGCCCTGAAAGGTCTCGAATTCAACATCCAACCAGGCGAGACGGTCGCTATTGTAGGCCCGTCGGGCGCCGGCAAGAGTACCGTGTTTTCACTCTTGCTTCGCTACTACGATCCGGTTTCGGGGAGTGTCCGCGTCGATGGGCTCGATCTGCGCGAAGTCGATCCTTCGGATCTGCGTTCACGCATCGCGATTGTTCCACAGGATACAACAATTTTTGCCGCGACCGCCCGCGAGAACATTGGCTTTGGTCGACCTGGAGCTACAAACGCGGAGATAGAAGCCGCGGCCAAGGCGGCGTTGGCGCACGACTTCATCAAAGCATTCGGCGACGGTTATGATACGCAGGTCGGCGAGCGCGGCATCACACTGTCCGGCGGTCAACGCCAGCGCATGGCCATCGCGCGCGCCATCTTGCGCGACGCGCCTATCCTATTGCTCGACGAAGCAACGTCCGCGCTCGATGCGGAGAGCGAAATGCTGGTGCAGAGGGCTCTCGACCATTTGATGCAAGGCCGCACAACGCTGGTTATCGCGCATCGGCTCGCGACCGTGCTGAAGGCCGACCGTATTCTCGTCATGGAGAACGGACGCATTGTCGAGGAAGGCACGCATCAGACTTTGGTCAAGAAGAACGGCATCTATGCCAGCCTTGCCAAGCTGCAATTCGAAGCGGGCGCCGATGCCTTCAGGGGCGCCGCGGAATAACGGCGTGCTTGCCGTTTCGTGGATAGAGTAAAAATTAGAACGTTTTGACGGGTACTGTAAGTGCTCGGAATCGGCACAGGCAAGGTGCGTGGTTCGTTCTTCGACAAGCTCAGAATGAGGCGCACCATGAGGGAGGTGGGTTGATTGCAGGGAGCCAGGAACGGCAACGTTGATGCCTATCGCGGCGTCGCCGGTTATCGTGCAGCCACCCAACTCCCTCATGGTGAGCTTGTCGAACCACGCACAGCAGTTTTGCCCATCCGGCTGATCAGCACTCTTGAAGCGTCCAATCTCAAAATAATCGTGGCTGTTTATCCACGCCCCCAAAACCTCGCTTATTCTATTCCCGTCCTCTTCACGGGAACTGCTTCCGGAGCCGTTCGAAGTGGGGAGAGGATCGGCGCCTCCGATGGCGGGTAACGGACCCGCTGTCCGGGGAAGTTCTGTCCAAGGGTTCCCCTGCCGGTACTACGACTGGCGTGTGCTGGACGAGCACTTCGAAAGGGGCTTTCGGCAGCGGGTGACGCAATTCAGCCAACGCGGAAGGCCTCCCAAGCGGAACGGACGGGATCAAAAGTCGCCGGACGGGCGGTCTTCGGATCGCATTATTATTCTACAAAGACGCGCTTCGACGACCGCCCGTCTTCCCACAATGAAAGCAATGGCCAGACTCAGGATGAGGGCGTGGCAAGGGGGAAGCACACCCTGTTCTTTGACAAGATGGGAGCGCTCTAGCGTTCAGTCAATTTCAGCTCAATACGACGGTTACGGGCTCGTACTTCCGGTGTGCCACCAGGCTCCAGCGGTTGGAACTCGCCGAAGCCCGCGGCGACGAGACGGTTTGCTGGAACACCGTTGGCAATCAGGAACTTCACGACGGAAATGGCGCGTGCGGAGGAAAGCTCCCAATTGTCCTTGAACTGGCCAGTTCCGGAAAGAGCGACGTCGTCTGTATGGCCATCGACGCGCAGAACCCAATTGATATCATCGGGGATTTCCTTCTGCAGATCGATCAAGGCAGTCGCAAGCTTCTTCATCTCTTCCGAACCGGCCGGATTAAGGATCGCAGTTCCTGATGGAAACAGCACTTCCGACTGGAAGACGAAACGGTCGCCGACAATGCGGATGTTCTCCCTGTCGGAAAGAATTTCCCGCAGACGGCCGAAAAAGTCTGAGCGGTAGCGATTGAGCTCCTGCACGCGTTGCGCGAGAGCGACGTTAAGCCGCTTGCCGAGGTCGGCAATCTTGGCGTTCGATTCCTTGTCACGCGACTCCGATGCGTTGAGCGCCTCCTCGAGGGCACCGATCTGTTTGCGTAACGCCATGATCTGTTGATTAAGAATCTCGACCTGCGAAAGTGCGCGAGCGCTGATTTGTTTTTCGTTCTCAAGCCCGGTCGAAAGCTCGGTGATCTTGCCTTCGGCCGCCGCTCCGGCGCCGGCACCTTGAGAGAGCAGAGACTGAAGCCGCGATTGCTCGTTCTGCGCACTGGTGAGCGATGCCTGCAAGTTGGCGATCGTATCCTCCAGGTCCTGCTTGTTGCCCTGTTCCAGCGACAATAGCTGTGTGAGCTCGTTGATCTGCGAATTAAGGCGATTGAGAACCGCGTCCTTGCCGGTGATTTCCTGGCTCAAGAGAAACTGCGCAAGAACGAATACCGAGAGCAGAAACATGATCGACAGGAGTAGCGTCGACAGCGCGTCGACAAAACCCGGCCAATAGTCAATATGGCGAACGGCTTTGCGGTTACGACCGAGGGCCATCAGTTTGCCTTGTCACGAGCGATAGCATCGCCCAATTTGGCAAGGGTCTGACGAATGGCCTTTTGTTCGTCCGACTGTTTCTCCACCCAATCGCGCATCATCTGCTGCTCGGACCGCATGTTCTTCACAAGCCCCTGAATACCTTCGGCAAGGCTTGCCAGAGCGGCCGTTGTGCGCTGGCTCGATCCGCCGGTCTCCTGAATGTTTTGCAGGCGTTCCGACAATGCGCGCAGTTCATCGGAGGCACCACTACTCGCGGCATCGAGCGCGTGCAGGTCGGAGCCAAGATCCGTGACGCTTGATAGCCAGTTTTCCAACTCTGTGTAGAAGCGGTTTTGAGCACGACCCGCCTGCAAATCGAGAAAACCAAGTATGAGTGATCCGGAAAGGCCAAAGAGCGAGGAGGAGAACGCCGTGCCCATACCACGGAGCGGAGACTGAAGACCGGCCTTCAGCGAGTCGAGGACGCTATTTGCATCGCCCGCTCGCGGGTCGAGCGACTGAATGGTCTGGCCGATGGAGCCGATCGTTTCGAGAAGTCCCCAAAAGGTTCCCAGAAGACCGAGAAATACCAGGAGACCGATGAGATAACGGGAGATATCACGGGTTTCATCAAGCCGTGCAGCGATGGAATCAAGCATGGAACGCATCGCGCTGGTTGAAAGCGCCATGGATTGGCGTCGTCCGATGAGGGCGCGCATCGGCGCGAGCATGATTGGCTTGGCGTTCGGATCATTGTTGCCCTTCCGGAAAGAATTGACCCAGCGAACCTCAGGAAACAACCGAATTACCTGGCCAAACCCAAGGAGGATACCCACGACAAGAACGCCGACGATCAAGCCATTGAGACCGGGATTGGTGGTAAAGAAGACCGATATCTGGCGAAACAGAATGGCGGCAAGAAAGGCAACGATTGCCAGAAAGATCGCCATCGATAAAAGCACGAACCGCGGGCTGGAGAGCCGGTAAGGATCAAAATCATCGCCGTCCATACCCTGGCGGGTCGAACTGAAATCAGCCATCGTGTCGTCTCCGCATCGCAATCCGGTGCACCTAACCGATGCACAATGAACATAAAATCACTTTGCCTGCATGCTTTTCGCGCAAGTCAAATCGATTTCTGCGACCCTAACCGAAATTATGGTGAAATTGAAAGGTGCCCGAAAGGCTGAATTGCTCTTGTTTGAGCAAAACTTCGTTGTTGTTCCGGACATGCAACAAATGCAGCGATTAGATTGGTTTTTTCAAGGTCTTTAGAAGCGCGCGTTGAATTGCCTCATTACCCGCAATGATAGCTTTACTTTCGATCACATCTTGCTCGCCATCGAAATTTGTGACGAAGCCTCCAGCCTCACGGATCATGATGATACCGGCGCCAATATCCCACGGTGAAAGACCTTCTTCCCAGAAACCGTCGAGGCGGCCTGCTGCTACATAGGCCAGATCGAGCGCCGCCGCGCCCATGCGGCGGATACCGGATACTTCGGCCATGACATTGCGCATCTGCAAAAGATAGTTGCCGTGATCGCCGCGACCGAGGTGGGGAACGCCGGTACCTATGACGGAGTCGACCAGCTTGCTGCGACCTGAAACGCGTAGCCGGCGGTCGTTGAGAAATGCCCCACCGCCGCGCTCCGCTGTGTAGAGCTCGTCCATGGCCGGATTGAAAATGACGCCGGCCACGATCTGGCCTTGACGCTCAAGTGCAATCGAAACGGCAAAAATCGGAATGCCATGCAGGAAATTGGTGGTGCCGTCGAGCGGATCGACCAGCCATCTGTGTTGGCCGTCAGTGCCCTCGACAACGCCCGATTCTTCCATCAGGAAGCTGTAGTCGGGACGGGCCCGGCGCAGTTCGGTGTAGACGATTTCCTCGGCCTTCTTGTCGGCTTGGCTGACATAGTCACCAGGTCCTTTCAACGAGACCTGCAGGTTTTGTACTTCGCCAAAATCGCGAGCGAGCGAGCGGCCGGCTTTCATAGCAGCCTGCACCATTACATTGAGAATCGCTGAGCGCGCCATTTCGGGTTATTTCTCCGTCAAAATCAAAATTAGCTTAATCGGCGCGGCGAACATAAGTCAGTTCGTTTGTATCAACGACGATACGTTCGCCCGACGAGATAAAGGGGGGCACAAGAACGCGAATGCCGTTTTCCAGGACTGCCGGTTTATAGGAAGACGCCGCTGTCTGACCCTTGACGACCGGATCGGCCTCGGTGATTGCCAGCGTTACATAGTCCGGAAGCGAAATGCCGATCGGGCGCTCATCATAGAGCTCGACCGTCACCATCATACCGTCCTGAAGGAAGGCGGCGCGGTCACCAACAAAATCTTTTTGCAGTTCGAGCTGTTCGTAACTATCGGTGTCCATGAAAATCAACGCTTCGCCCTGCTCATAGAGGAAGGAGAAATCCTTCTGCTCAAGACGAACCTTCTCAACGGTCTCCGCAGAGCGGAAACGCTCATTCAGCTTCGTACCATTGATGAGGTTTTTCAGTTCCACTTGATTATAAGCACCACCCTTGCCGGGTTTGACATGATTGGTCCTGACAGCAACCCAAAGGCCGCCATCATGTTCAATCACGTTGCCGGTGCGGATTTCATTGCCGTTGATTTTCATTTGTCTACTCGGATTTGTGTTGGATATCCGCGCCAGTCCTGCGGCGGCGGTCAAGAATGGCGCTCCAAGACCACAAATTCGTCAAATAGGCAAGAGTGGGCACGAAAACAGCCACAAGGCGTTCTTCCGATTTTTACCCACGAGCTCAGGCGGCCAACGCCGTTTCCGCCAATGAGACCCAGTAACTGATGCCATAAGGAATCGCATCATCATTAAAGTCATACGCTGAATTGTGCAGGCTCGCAGTATCGCCATTGCCGATAAAAACAAAGGCGCCGGGCCGTTTCTCCAGCATATAGGAGAAATCCTCGGCGCCCATCACGGGCGGCATGTCCGTCGTCACTGCTGCGCTGCCAACAATCGTCTGGGCGACGCTGACAGCGAACTCGGTTTCCCGCGCATGGTTGAACGTTACGGGATAACCTTGATGATATTTGACCTCTGCCTTGCCGCCAAAGACCGCAGCAGTCAATTCAGCGACTTGGGTCAGCCGTTGTTGCGCGAACGCTCGAACGGCCGGCGAAAGTGTCCTTACTGTACCGCCAAGCTTGATGATATCCGGGATGACATTGGATGCGTCACCACCGTTGAGCTGCGTTACGGATATGACCAGTGAATTCAGAGGATCAGTCTCACGTGAGATGATTGACTGCAAGGCAAGAATGATATGGGCGGAAATCACCACGGGGTCGATCGCCGATTGAGGCTTTGCCGCATGACCGCCCCGCCCTGTTACCGTTATCTCGAACTCGTTGGTCGCCGCCATGATCGAACCCTTGCGAGTAGCGAATTGACCAATTGGCAGGCCGGGTGCGTTATGCATGCCATAAACTTCGCTGATCCCGAAACGCTCCATCAAACCATCGTCGATCATGGCAAGCGCGCCGGCACCGCCTTCTTCGGCAGGCTGAAAAATGACAGCGATCGTACCTTTGAAGTTACGGGTTTCGGCAAGATACTGTGCTGCACCAAGTAGCATTGCGGTGTGGCCATCATGGCCGCACGCGTGCATCTTTCCGGGTATATTGGACGTCCAGGATTTCCCGCTCGCTTCGGTTATCGGCAAAGCGTCCATGTCCGCGCGAAACCCGATCACTGGCCCATCGCCATGCCGCCCTCGAATAATGCCGACCAGGCCGGTCTTGCCAATGCCGGTCTCGACGCTGTCGCAGCCAAAGTCGCGCAGTTTCTCGGCGGCAAACCGCGACGTTTCATGCACGTCGTACATGAGCTCCGGATTTTCGTGCAGGTGCCTGCGCCATTCGGCGACGTGTTGCTGCATCTCGTGAGCGCGGTTGATCAACGGCATTTTTGGATTCCCATCGACTGGTTGCGGTATCGGTACGTTCCGAAATCTATTGCGCCGATAATCAGCGCGTCAACGTTTTGGATCAAGACGAGTTCACTGCAATTTATTTGCTTCCGTGATTGCGGCTTGGGTCTGGCTATCATCAAGGCCGGCCATGAATGATTCAAGCTCGGGATCATTCAGCCCTGCACGTTTGGCCACGATGTACCATGCAGCAGCCTTGATGAAATCGCCCTCGACGCCAATACCGTCGCGGTAAAGTTTGGCGAGACGCGCTTGCGCTGCGACATTGCCGCCCGTTGCCGCACGCAACATCCAGCCGAACCCAGCTTTATAGTTTTTTGCTCCGCCACGGCCCGTAACGAGCCAGCTCCCCAGATCGAGTTGAGCCGTGTCGTATCCCTTCACAGCGGCTTTCGCCAAATACTGCCGCGCCTTTGCGTCATCGCGCGGAATAGTCAGTGTGCCGTTCGCGAGAATCTGGCTCAGCGCATATTCCCCATCGGGAAGACCCTTGTCTGCAGCTTTCTGGAACCAGGGATAAGCATTTTCGACACCTGTGGCGCCCGGTCGTTCTTGCAGCAGGATTTGACCAAAATTGAACTCTGCCGGAGCATTTCCAGCGTCTGCGGCGGCTTTCATCAATTCCTTGGCCCTCTTGGGGTCCTTTGGAGCATATTTCCCCTGGAGCAGAATCACAGCGTAGCGGAATTGTGCTTCCGGTAATCCCTGATCGGCAGCTTTGCCGTACCAGTTTGCGGATTCCTGCATATTAATCGGGACGCCAAGACCACGCGCCAAAATTTCTGCAAGCAAGACCTGGGCATTTGGATCGCCGGCCTCCGCCCGCGGCAAAGCCAGGTTGTAAGCCGTTTTGTAGAGACCGCGTTGGTAGGCGCCAAAGGCGTCATCTTCCGGACCTTTGCCAAACCGCGTCGGGTTGATGGTATCGAGAGCCGGATCATTGGGTGATTTAGGCTTGGCTTGCTTGGGAGTCGTTTCGGGCGAGGCCGGCATGGCGGGTGCAGGAGTCGTCGTCGGTTCCGCCGCAGGTGTTTGAGCGGTTTGGGCAAGGCCTTCCGCGACAAAAACCGGCATGGCCATCAGTGCGGCCGCAATAGAACAGACGAGCTTTCCTGATCTTGCTCCCATAGAATTATTCCTCAAATTTAGGCGCGTGCTCGTCAAGAAGCCGGTTGGCCTCCCGGACAGCCCCTGCAGGATCTGTTCCATCAAAAACAGCCGAACCAAGAGCGATGAATTCCGCACCCGTTGCTACGGCCTCGGGGATGCTGTCGAGGGTGTTGCCCGCCTGAATGATGCAAGGAATTTCAACCATGGAAGCCCACCAGTCGGCAAGATCGATGTTGCGCGGGTGCGCTCCCGGCTTGTTGTCAGCGCCAATTTTGCCGAACAGAACATAATCCGGTTGAGCTTCACCAATTTCCAGCGCGGTGTGACGATTCTTGATATTGCCGGTCCCGACGATCATTTTGGGCGAAAAGCGCGTCACATTGGCTGCAATATCAGCTGCCGGACCCTCGATATGCAGACCATCTGCCTTGACCCGGCCAGCGATCTGGGTGTTGCCGACGATAATTGCTGCTACACCGGCGTGCTGGATGATCGGAACGGCAATTTCAGCCAGGGTCTGGAACAGAGCCTCATCCGCTTCATAGGCGGGCAATAATACCGAAGCAACATCTCCGCCGGAAAGCGCATCGCTAAGCAGCTTGGCAAGTTCATCTCGGTTTGCAGTCGGAGGGGCGATCAAAACGATACGGCAGCGTTGAGGCGTCGGTTCGATGTTCATGGGTTGCGACCTTACAATCGTTCTTCATAGACCGGGCAATCGTGATGGAATTCGGGCATAGAGGATGGCGGATGGTTTGAACAGACCCAAAGGTTTCGATTTGCCTTGTTGAAAATTCAACATCTTATGTACCAAATCGGAGCATATTTCCAAAAAAGCATTTTTCAATCGTAATGAGCAGGGTTAAAGGGAGAAGTACTTCCTGCCGGATTCCCCGCCATGCCCGATCTTCTGATGAACCCATGGTTCTATGCCGCAGCTGTCCCGGCCACGATTCTGATTGGGCTTTCCAAGGGCGGGCTTGGTGGTGCTATGGGACAGGTCGGTGTCCCGCTCATGGCGCTGGTTATGCCGCCGGTTCAGGCGGCGGCGATCATGCTGCCCATTCTGATCATTATGGACGTCGCAAGCCTTTGGTCGTGGCGTGGCTATCGTGATATGACGACCCTGAAGCTGATGTTGCCCGGCGGTTTGCTCGGCGTCGGCATTGGCTGGCTCACCGCCTCCGTCGTAACTGATGACATGGTGAAACTGATCGTTGGACTTGTTGCGATCATTTTTTTTGCGCGATACGTCTTCGCAAGCGCAGCGAAGCGTACGACCGCACAATCCCATAACGGTGCTTCGGCCACGCTTTGGTCTACGATTGCCGGTTTCACGAGTTTCGTCGCCCATGCTGGTGGCCCGCCCTACCAGGTTTACACCCTTCCGCTGCGGCAGGATCCGAAGATTTATAATGGCACGAGTGTTATTTTCTTTGCCGTTATCAATGCGATCAAGGTCATTCCCTACTTTGCTCTCGGACAATTCGATGCGACGAATTTAAAAGCGTCCGCTGTGCTCGTACCCCTTGCGCCCCTTGCGACATTCGCCGGCGCCTGGATCGTCAAGCGGATGCGACCGGAAGTATTTTATCCATTCATGTATGCAATGATTTTGCTGATGGGCCTGAAGCTCACCTACGACGGAATTGCCAACTTGTCATATTTTTGAACGAAAGTTGATCGGCGCAACCGCAACTTTTGCCCTATGTCAACATTATCAATCACAGCCTCCCAGGCGAGTCGCTTCCATCGAGGCCGGAAGCGGAATGACCGTGCATGACAGGATATTGGTGAACGCTATGACACAGAACCAGCTCAAACAGCGGGACACCCGTATCGACGTTTTCAGGGCTTTGGCTCTTCTGACGATCTTCATCAATCATATTCCGGGGACGGTCTATGAGAACCTCACTCACAAGAATTTTGGATTTTCCGACTCCGCCGAGGCGTTCGTATTGATCTCCGGTATAGCGGTCGGTCTCGCCTATGGTTCCAAGTTCGAATCGGGCAGTCGTCTTTTGACAACGCTCAAGGCCTGGCGGCGGGCTACGACCCTCTACTGCGCTCACATTCTCACTACAATCGCTACACTGGCGATTTTCTGTGCCGCAGGCATTTACCTGAAACGTCCCGACTTCATGTCGTTCATCAACATCGGTCCGCTGATGGATCAGCCGGCAAAGGCACTCATCGGCATTGCGACGATGGGCCATCAGATTGGCTACAACAATATCCTGTCAATGTATGGCGTATTGTTGTTGATGCTCCCAATATTCCTGATGATCGCAAGAATCAGCATTTCTGCCATGGTTGTTCTCTCAGGTATGCTGTGGCTGGTTTCGGGCGTATACCAAATCGCCCCGCCAAACTATCCAACCAATGGCGTGTGGTTTCTCAATCCGCTGTCTTGGCAGTTCCTGTTCGTTATCGGGATAGCCGGAATCATGCATGTGCGCCGAGGCGGTACCATTGGGTTCAACAAGTATTTATTCGGGCTTTCAGTGGCCTATATCCTGATTGCACTGGTTTGGGTGCGTTGGCCATTATGGGGTGTCGATACGTCCCTGGGCCTGCCGGCGGTCTTAACGGGCTTCGACAAAACGTTCCTGTCGTTGACCCGATTGGCCCATGTCCTATCACTCGCCTATGTGATTGTCTCTGTGCCGGCGATCTCCAATCTGGCCCGTCGTGCCCCAGATCATCCGCTGGCCATTCTAGGTAAACATTCGCTGCCGGTTTTTGTTGCCGGTACGATCCTTGCTATGGTGGCGCAGGTCGTCAAAGTCTTGAATCCAGGTGGTTTGCTCGACGATACGCTATTGATCGCGAGCGGGATCATGGCGCAATTTGCCTTGGCCTATTATCTCGAATGGCTGCCGCGCATCGGTTGGGGCGGGCGTCCGGTGCAAAAGCCGGTCAAGCCTCAAATAGCGGTTGCCGGCAAGGTGAGGGATGGGACAATGAAGCCGGCGACGAGAGCAGTTGCCTCGCGATAAACTCAACTTTCTTGTTGTTGTTAACCAGTCGTTAAGCATTACAATCTATAAATTGATCATCCAGTTTTCTGGATTCTTACCAAGTGGTTTGGCCACTTTGTTTGACGCCTCCCTGTTAGACTCCTGAGAGCCGCCTCGTTTTTGCGGCTCTTTTTTTATGTTCATATCTAAAGTTTAACCCTGCCGTTAACCCTTTATTAAGGATAAACTTGCGCTCCTGTGAGGATGCAGGCAGGTTGCTGGGGACTACCGCTAGCCGACCGTTGTGATACCTCGCTTGCTGTTCCAGTAAGGGAGCACTGCTTTGGAAAAATCGCGGATCGTGGCAGCGCATTTTAGGTAACAGGGCATATGATGACCGAACAGGAATTCCACGTAGACAACACGATAAGGCTTGCAGAGCGCATGGTCCGCTCGGAGAGTTTCAATCATCTCTACGATGAAGGCATGAGCCTTGTGGAAGAAGCCGCTTTCTACCTTGATGGCGAGGGCCGCGAGGAGGCCAAACGCCTGTCGCGCATAGCGGCGACGCTTTATGCAGCTGAATCAATGCGATTGACGACACGTCTGATGCAGGTGGCATCGTGGCTGCTTTTGCAACGCGCATCGCGTAGCGGTGAGATGACACTAGAACAAGTGCTTTCAGAAAAAGCCAAAGTTCGGCTTGATACGGACTCGGCGCCTGAAACGGTTGTTGGCTGGGACGAAATCCCACTGTCCTATTGCGATATCGTGCACCGCTCATTGCGCCTGCAGGCGCGCGTTCGCCAGATGGACGATGAAATTTACAATGATGGTGCCGGTACCGAGCAAAAGCGGGTCCTCTCAATCAATCCTGTATCCGATCAGATCAGTTTGTTGGCGACCGCGTTCGGCCATCGCTAACAACGCACAGATTTGTTTCTCTTTTGTTCACCTTTCTGCTGTCAAGATGTGTGACACGTGGATAAGGTTCGAGCATGAAAGAAGCGATTCGTATTCTAGGAATTGACCCAGGTCTTCGGCGGACAGGCTGGGGTATCATCGAGACGCTGGGAAATTCGCTGCGTTTTGTTGCAGCAGGCACCGTTCTTTCAGACGCCAAACTCGACCTTGCCTCCCGGCTCTGTCAACTACACGATGGACTTGCCGGTGTTATTCACGAGATGGTGCCGCATGAATCGGCTGTCGAACATACCTTCGTCAACAAGGACGCCACAGCGACGCTCAAGCTCGGTCAAGCTCGCGGGATCGCATTGCTGGTACCCGCGCTGGCCGGGCTCCATGTTGCCGAGTATGCACCTAATGCAGTCAAGAAAGCTGTTATCGGTGTCGGGCACGGGGAGAAAAAACAGATTCATATGATGGTGAAAGTGCTGATGCCGAAGGCTATATTCGACACCGACGATGCCGCAGATGCACTGGCAGTTGCCATTTGCCACGCACATCATAGGCAAAGCGCAATCGGGCGTATTGCCATCGAACAGAAACTGGCGGCACTCGGATGATCGGAAAGCTCAAAGGTACTGTCGACGAAATCGGCGAGGATCATGTGATCGTCGATGTGCACGGCGTCGGCTACGTCGCCTTCTGCTCGGCTCGGACACTTTCCAACATGCCGGGGCAAGGCGAGGCGGTTGTCTTGCTCATTGAAACGTATGTGCGCGAAGATTTGATCCGTCTGTTCGGGTTTGGCACTGCGCTTGAGCGTGAGTGGTTCCGCTTGCTGCAAAGCGTCCAGGGTATTGGTGCGAAGGTTGCGTTGAGCGTTCTCGGAACATTGACACCGTCTGATCTGGGCAATGCCATTGCGCTGCGCGATATCGCCATGGTCAGCCGGGCGCCAGGGGTTGGCAAGCGGGTCGCGGAACGCATCGTAACGGAATTGAAGAACAAGGCGCCAGCCTTTGCCGGTGAGGCGATGGGGACGATCGGGCTCAAACAGGAATTGGGCGAGGGCGTTGCTCCGGCTCCAGTGACGGATGCAGTCTCGGCTTTGACCAATCTCGGTTATTCGCGCGATCAGGCGGCCAATGCCATTGCCGCTGCCATGAAGGATGCCGGAGAGGGGGCCGATTCCACCAAGTTGATCCGACTTGGCCTGAAGGAGTTGTCACGCTAATGCGGTTGTTTGAACAAGCTGCTTATGCCAAGACACGCAAATGAGTGATGCCAGCCGCCTGATTTCGCCGGATAAGCGTGGCGAGGATCTCGACACCTCTCTGCGGCCGCAGACCCTTGCCGATTTTGTTGGCCAGGCGGCGGCACGCGCCAATCTGAAGGTCTTCATTGAAGCGGCAAAGTCGCGTGGGGAAGCACTCGACCATGTCTTGTTCGTCGGGCCGCCTGGACTTGGCAAAACCACCTTGGCGCAGATCATGGCTAAGGAACTAGGCGTCAACTTTCGCTCGACCTCGGGACCGGTTATTGCAAAGGCTGGGGATCTCGCCGCGCTTTTGACCAATCTCGAAGAGAACGATGTTCTCTTTATCGATGAAATCCACCGTCTCAATCCGGCAATCGAAGAGATTCTCTATCCGGCAATGGAAGACTACCAGCTCGATCTGATCATCGGTGAGGGACCTGCTGCTCGTTCGGTAAAAATTGATCTCGCCAAATTTACGCTGGTCGCAGCGACAACAAGGCTGGGGCTTTTGACCACGCCGTTGCGGGATCGCTTCGGTATCCCTATCCGGCTCAATTTCTATACGGTCGAAGAACTGGAACATATCGTGCGGCGCGGGGCGCGGATCATGGGTATTGGCGTCACCGATGACGGAGCGCTGGAAGTCGCTCGCCGTGCACGCGGCACACCGCGTATCGCTGGACGTCTTCTACGCCGGGTGCGGGATTTCGCTATTGTCGACGGCAAGGACAAGATCGACCGCGAAACGGCGGACTCCGCGCTGTTGCGCCTTGAGGTCGATTCGCTCGGGCTGGACCAGCTCGACCGGCGTTATCTTGCGATGATAGCGCACAATTTCGGCGGCGGGCCGGTTGGCATCGAAACGATTGCCGCCGGGCTTTCGGAACCTCGTGATGCGATCGAAGACATCATCGAGCCGTATCTGATCCAGCAGGGATTTATTCAGCGTACTCCACGCGGGCGGGTTCTGACCGCCAATGCCTGGAAACACCTCGGTCTCAACGCTCCGGCGGATATTATCCAGCAGCAGATCAACCTTTTCCAGGAAGACAGCTGATTACTGGGCCTTTAGCCCGAGACCTTTCAGAATGACTGGATCGAGCACTCGCTGCTTGTCATCGAGTGTAATGCCGAAAGCACCGCCCCATGACCACACTGACCAGGGGAAGCCGCGTTTGTGCGCAGCTTCGGTCATATCTTTCATATAAGAAGCGCGCCAGTCTGACGGCATGCGAAACTTTTTTTGATACTCCCTGCGTATCATGCCGAACTCACCCAGGAAAATGCGCTCGGGGGGGATGTTGTTGTTCTTTCCCCACGCTGCCGCCTTTTCGAATGGTTCATCCAAGGCGGCGAGAACTTCTTTATAGGTAGTCACGCCGCCAGCCATTTCATTGAACCCGACGAGCAGTTCCTCCCGACGCTCCTTGGGAGCTTTGGTCTCGATTGTTTTCCGAATCGCCGCAAGTCGCTCCTCAAATGCTTTTTCGCCCATCAGATCCGGCGGATAGGGCAGGCCTTCGACATAGCTCATGGAATCGCCTGTCCAGTCGGCACCCTGATGTGTCAAGACATAAGGTTCATAGGAATGAAAGGTCCAGATGACATTGTCGTCGCCGATGGGGGCGGGATCAACCTTTTCCAGCCCGTAAGCACTCGACCAGCAGCCGCCAGACAAAATCAATGTATGGTTTGGCGCCGCGCTACGAGCAGCCGCATGCAATTGCATCAACATCGCGGGCCATTTAGGGAAAAGTGTCGGGTCGCAGTCGATCACCGGCTCATTGAACGGTTCAAACGCAGTGGTTGCCGCATCCGTTTCGGAAAGCGCTCTGCCCAGCCGGCCGACCATCTTCAGGTATCGCGTGAAGAGTGTTTCGTCGGCCTGGATGTGGTTTGTATCGACCTTGCGATCGTCGCTTGGAATTGAATGGAAATCGACGATCACCTTCAGTCCTGCCTTGTGCAGCATGTCGACTGTTTTGAGCGTTTCCGCGATCAGTTTTTTAACGCGATCCTCCGACGCGTCCTCCAGAAAGATTGCAGGATCGACTGGCATGCGAACGAAATCAAAACCCGCGGTTCTGATGTGCTCTAGATCGCTGACGGTGGTTCCCTGTCGCCATTCGGGAAAATTGTCGAGGACAGCCGGTTCGTCCCAGCGATCAGGCTTGGGCCATGTGGTCCAGAGCTCGAGATTGAGACCGCGTTCCATGGTGAAAGTTGTGGCTGACCCCGCCGTTGAACTCGCAACCAAACAGAAGAGACAGAGAAGGACGCGCAAAAATGTGAAAATCAATTCTTCGCATCCTATTTCGTGGGGGCTATGGACAAAATGCCTACCAAGCCTGCAAAAAGGAAGGGCCATGGTCGAAAACAATTCTTCATCATTAATAGCCACTGGACTCGCCGGGGAAATTACGGATACCGGCCACCGCTTGCTCGCGCGCGTTTACTACGCTGACACGGATTTTTCCGGCGTTGTGTATCACGCACGTTATCTTGAATTTCTGGAACGGGGCCGTACCGATTACCTGCGCCTTCTTGGCGTTCACCACTCAGAGCTTGTTGACGGGAAACTCGGCGAAAGCATCGTTTGGGTAGTCCGGCGCATGGAAATAGACTTCAAATCTGCGGCAAGGATCGATGATGTGTTGACGATCGAGACGCGAACAGCGGAAATATCTGGCGCAAGGGTGCGAATGGCGCAGGCCATAAAACGGGGAGACGATCTCCTTATTTCGGCAATGGTAGAGGCGGCGATGATTAACGGTGCCGGCCGGCCACGACGATTCCCGCCGGAGTGGATCAAACTTTTTCAGCCAGCTTCGAAGAAATAAGCGCTGATAATTGCCCGCTGCCCTTAAAACATAAACTCATCCTTAACCATAACAAATCATGAATAAGACGTGCAGACGACAGGTTTCACGTTAACGCCTTCGTTTTACCAAAATTAACGTAAAGAAGCCGCGTTATGGTTACTGGAAAATTCCGGTTTTAAGCGTGGCTCATCTGGATTGAGACGATTGCGCCCCCGGTCGACACGCCGGGTTTTCGGATTCGAGGATTGTAGATATGGAAAATTTAGCGGTTGCCGTTCAGACATCGGACATGTCCTTGTGGGGGTTGTTCTGGCAAGCTGGGTTTGTCGTCAAGCTTGTGATGGTGGGTCTGCTCGGTGCATCGATCTGGACCTGGGCGATCATCATCGACAAGATTCTTGGGTTTGGCCGGGCAAAGCGCGCCTTCGACCGTTTTGAGCAGATATTCTGGTCAGGGCAATCCCTTGAAGAGCTCTACCGAAACCTCGGTGATAAACGCACCACGGGCATGGGTTCAATTTTCATTGCTGCGATGCGGGAATGGAAGAAATCGTTCGAAAAGGGTGCGCGTTCGCCAATCGCACTGCAAATGCGCATCGACAAGGCGATGGATGTGGCGCTGGCCCGAGAAAGCGACTACCTCGCAGCGCGACTGACGTTCCTCGCAACCATCGGCTCGGCTGGACCATTTATCGGCCTGTTCGGCACGGTCATCGGTATCATGACCTCATTCATGGGCATTGCTGGTTCCAAGTCCACAAGCCTTGCCGTAGTCGCGCCGGGTATCGCCGAGGCACTGCTGG
The DNA here is from genome assembly GCF_028331445.1 of Candidatus Phyllobacterium onerii. GTDB lineage: Bacteria > Pseudomonadota > Alphaproteobacteria > Rhizobiales > Rhizobiaceae > Phyllobacterium > Phyllobacterium onerii. The sequence continues at coordinate 239,896 of NZ_JAQMHX010000006.1, forward strand.
CAACGGCTATCGGCCTGGTCGCCGCCATTCCGGCGGTTATCGCCTATAACAAGCTTTCGAGCGACGCGGGAAAACTGACCGCGCGCATGGAAGGCTTTGCCGACGAGTTCTCCGCCATACTCTCGCGGCAAATCGATGAGAAGCTGCCGCGGGCTTGAGGATGCATTTGAGAAACCGATACGTTAATTGCAGGATTTAATGCCATGGGCATGTCGATAGGTAACAACGGTTCTTCGGGTGGACGGCGGCGACGCGGACGTTCCAGCAAGGGCGTGATGAGCGAGATCAACGTCACGCCTCTCGTCGATGTGATGCTCGTGCTTCTGATCATCTTCATGGTAACAGCGCCTATGATGACGGTCGGCGTTCCAATCGATATGCCGGAAACATCGGCGCAGACCCTGAACAGCGAAGCTGACCCGATCTACGTCACGATCAATCAGCAGGGGCAGATCTACCTGCAGGAAACCGAGATTCCGCTGGAGGAGATCGTTCCGAAACTTCAGGCAATCGCCAAGACAGGCTATAACGAGCGCATTTTCGTGAAGGGTGACAAATCAGCCGACTACGGCACGATCATGAAGGTCATGGCACAGATTTCTGGTTCGGGTTTCAAGAATATCGGTCTCGTCAGTCTGCCGGAGGTTAACTGATCAACCATGCGGGCTAGCGTCACATCCTCCGCAATTATCCACGCTGTGGTCATCGGCTGGGGGCTTTTGTCGTTCTCCTCGCCGACGCCAATGGATATGGCGAATTCGGAGTCGATGCCGATCGATATCGTTTCAGATATAAGCCAACTGCAGAAGGGCGATAAAAAGGCACCCAAGGCCGAAAAGCCTGCACCCAAGCCCACTCAAGAACCACAGACAATTCCGGACGCTCAGAACGTCGGCGACAGTGAAGTCGACGCAGACATCAAACCTGCCCCAGAGACGAAACCAAAACCGATCGAAGCTGCCCAAGCGCCGAGGCCTTCGGATGCACCAGTCGCTAAGCCAGATCCGCTGCCGGAACCGAAGCCCGAAGTCAAGCCAGAGCCCAAACCAATCCCCGTACCGGCAACGGAGGTAAAGACCGAGCCCGCTCCGAAGGAAGAGGTAAAGCCGGATCCAGTGGCCGAGGCGATCAATGAGACCAAATCCGAGCCAGCGCCGAAAGAGGAAGCGAAGCCTACGCCGACACCTCCGGTAGACAAGCCCGCGGAAGAGGCATTCAAGCTACCCGATACGGTCGCCAAGCCTGAAGCCAAACCCACGCCACCAGCACAGACAGCCAAGACGCCGGATCGCAAGGAAGTACAGGAGAAGCCCAAGCCGACGCAGACGGCCGCGGCACCCTCAAAGGACAAAGACGGTATCGCTGATCAAGTCGCAGAACTGCTGAACAAACAGAAGCCATCAGCTGGCGGGGCCAAACGATCGAGTGATCAAGCTTCTCTTGGAGCGAACAAGGCTACAGGCGGGTCAAAGCTCAGCCAAAGCGAGATGGATGCCTTGAAGGGGCTCATTGAAGGAAATTGGAACAAGCCAGTGGGAGCCGAAGAGACCCCTGAAATGATCATCGTTGTGAAATTCAGGCTAACACAGAATGGCGAGATCGACGGCCGCCCCGAGGTCAGCGGCAGCGGTGGTGACTCCGGATTGTTGAATGCCGTAAAGAGCAGCGCCTTACGGGCGGTGATGAAATCGGCACCGTTTAACCTGCCTCAAGATAAATACGACACCTGGTCGAGCGTTGAACTGACGTTCCATCCTGGTGCTACCTGATGTTGATTATAGGCCAGCCAAAAGAGGGCCCTGAACTAATGCTAAAAATACTCCGGACTTTATGTGCAGCTTTCGCGATGGTCATGGCGACCTTGATCGTGGCGACGCTACCTGCGAAAGCCCAGCTGAAACTCGATATCACCAAGGGTGTTGTCGAGCCTATGCCAATTGCAATTACGGATTTTCTTTCCGGTGATCAATTGGGTACGAATATTTCTAATGTGATTGCTGCAGATCTGGAGCGATCCGGATTGTTCGCACCTGTCGATAAAGGGGCTTTCATCGAGAAGATCTCGAATCCCGATGCAGCACCCCGCTTTGAGGACTGGAAGGTTATCAATGCTCAGGCCCTTGTAACGGGTCGTGTTACCAAGCAAGGCGATGGCCGTCTGAAGGCCGAATTCCGCCTTTGGGATACATTCGCCGGCCAACAGCTTGATGGCCAACAGTTCTTTACTTCACCCGAAAGCTGGCGCCGTGTCGCCCATATTATTGCAGATGCAATCTATGAGAAGCTTACCGGTGAAAAAGGCTATTTCGACACACGCGTTGTCTTTGTCGATGAATCCGGTACCAAGGAAAAGCGCATCAAGCGCCTCGCGATCATGGACCAGGACGGCGCCAATGTGCGCTATCTGACCAATGGCAAGGACCTTGTCCTGACGCCTCGGTTTTCGCCAAGCCGTCAGGAAATCACTTACATGTCGTTCGAGGGTGGCAAGCCGCAGATCTACCTTTTGCAACTTGAAACCGGTCAGCGCGAGCTTGTTGGCAACTTCCCTGGTATGACCATTGCGCCTCGCTTCTCACCAGACGGTCAGAAGGTCGTCATGAGCCTGTTGCAGGAAGATGGAAGCGCGAACGTCTACACGATGGATTTGCGTAGCAGGACCACGACGCGCCTCACGAGCACATCAGCTATCGACACGGGCGCATCCTATTCTCCCGATGGGAGCCAGGTTGTGTTCGAGTCGGATCGCGGCGGCCGTCCGCAGATCTACAAGATGGGTGCCGACGGCTCAAACCCGCAACGCATTTCTTTCGGAGATGGCTCTTACTCGACGCCGGTATGGTCTCCCCGCGGGGATCTTATCGCCTTCACCAAACAATCTGGTGGGGAGTTCTCCATCGGTGTGATGAAGACCGATGGATCGGGTGAGCGAATTCTGACTAGCGGCTACCATGACGAGGGTCCGACCTGGGCTCCGAACGGCCGTGTGCTGATGTTCTTCCGCCTGCCGCCCGGCTCCAACAGCCCCAAGCTGTCGACCGTCGATCTGACTGGTCGAAATCTGCGCCAGATTCAAACGCCAAACCTCGCGTCGGATCCTGCCTGGTCGCCGCTGCTTGAATAATCGGTGGATAAACCAGCAACAACTGACAATCGCGTCCGTGTTTCAAGACATTGCCGCGAATGTCGTCTTTCCGCCTCAATTTGTGCCTTTAGGGTGCAGAACACATTCTGAAATTCGCCGTTAATCCTGGTGTTAAGAGTGGATTAACCCTGTTTCTGAACCGGCCCTTAACCTCGATATGGTTACTGCTTGTTCACCGAAACAATTCAATTCTTAAGGAGTCCAGGCTATGCGCCGCTTCGAAATGATCGCCCGCAGTCCAGTTTTCGTTGCACTCTTCCTGTCTCTCGCCATTGCGGGTTGTGCTTCGAAGAAAAACATGCCCAACAGTGCCGGTGATCTCGGTCTTGCCGGCAGCGCAAAACCTGGTTCCACTCAAGATTTCACAGTCAACGTTGGCGATCGTATCTTCTTCGACGTTGACTCCTCCGTCATTCGCGCCGATGCGCAGCAGACTTTGGCTAAGCAGGCACAGTGGCTCCAGCGCTATCCAAACTATGCGATCACGGTCGAAGGTCATGCGGACGAACGCGGCACGCGTGAATATAATCTGGCCCTTGGCCAACGGCGTGCAGCTGCGACGCGCAACTACCTCGCATCGCAGGGTGTACCCGCAGCGCGTATCAAGACACTTTCTTACGGCAATGAGCGTCCGGTCGCCGTTTGCGATAGCGAATCGTGCTGGTCGCAGAATCGTCGCGCCATCACAGTTCTTGGCGGCGCTGGTAGCTAAAAGCCGGTTGGCTCTATCAGGGAAAAGCGGCTTTCGGGCCGCTTTTTTTGTTTGGTCTCCGGTCAAAACAAAATTTGGCCGAAGTCACGTTGCTCGTGTTAGATAAGCTGCCGCAAATCCCAGCGGTGTTTCTATTTCCCACATCAGGGCGGTAAAAGGAATGAATAAACGACTGAAGAGAATGGTGCTGGCAATGACGGTGCTGCCATTTCTGGCGACCGGCGTGGGCCATGCTTCAAGCGTTGAGGATGGTTTCCCCTCGCTGACGCCAAAGGCAGCCATTGTGACAAACGATGCGCCCGTGCTCATGGCGCAGGCAGGCGACCCACGTGTCAGCCAGCTGGAGGAGCAGATCAGGCAGCTTACCGGCAAGATCGAGGAACTGAACTTCCAGATTCTGCAAATGCAAGAGCAGATGCGGAAGGTACAGGAGGACAATGAATTCCGGTTCCAGGAATTGGAAAAGGGCAAGCGGTCGGATGCTGGGGGCAAGAGCGACCGCAGCGTTGCCTCTGTAACGCCCTCGCGGAAAGCCGGGGAGGCATCGAGCGATGCCTCCACCAACTCAGCAGCGCCCACTATAAGCTCGTTGCCCGACACCACTGATTCCGCTGCCATTGACCCACAAACCGATGCTTCCGGCTCACCACAGCTTGGCGAGCCGCCACGTCCGCTTGGACAAATCGAGTTTGATGCCAATGGCAACGTAATTGGTGGTTCCAGAAATGATACCCCAGCTGGTCCGTCTTCAGATAACACGACGGTAGCAGCTCTACCGGACACCGATGATCCAAAGGTGCTCTACAGCCAAGCCTATCAGTTGTTCCTGTCTGGAGACTACAAAAGCGCTGAAGCGGCGTTTCGCAGCCACGTGGATCGTTTCCCGAAAGATCCGGCGGATCCTGATGCGCGATATTGGCTCGGTGAATCGCTTTACAGCCAAGGGCGTTTCCAGGACGCCGCCTCGGTCTTCCTCGATAATCACAAGCAATTTCCTGACGCCAAGAAAAGCCCCGAAAATCTTCTGAAGCTTGGCATGACTCTGGCAAAAATGCAGGATCATGAGGTTGCGTGCGCAACGTTTGCCTCGGTCAATTCCCGTTACCCAAATATTTCTGCAGCGATCAAAGAGCGCGTGAAGAATGAACGTGCCGCCAACAAATGCTGACCAGGATATTGATCCTGCCAGCGTTTTCGATGCGATTGATTTCGGGGAGCTGAGATCTGTCATAGTTGCTGTGTCGGGCGGAAGTGACTCCTTGGCCTTGTTGTGCCTTCTGATCAGCTATCGCGCGGCACAAAGCACCTTTCCAAAAATCATCGCCGTTACGATTGACCATGGACTTCGACCTGAATCTGCTGATGAAGCGCATTTTGTCGCAGGACTCTGTAAAACAGCAGGAATTGAACACCGGATCTTGAACTGGGACGGACCCAAACCGGATACGGGCCTGTCCGCCAAGGCGCGCGATGTCCGCTATAAGCTCCTGTGTCGCGCAGCGCGCGATGCAGGTACCGACGTGATCCTTGCAGGCCATACACTTGACGATCAGATCGAGACCTTCGTCATGCGCTCAGCACGAACGGGAGAGGGAGGGAGCGATCGGGGATTGGCCGGTATGGCATTGGCGACCTTACTTGATCGCGAGGTTTGGCTCGTGCGCCCTTTGCTCGATGCCTCGCGAGAAAAGTTGCGCGACTATCTCCGCGCCAGAGGGATTGCCTGGCGAGACGACCCTTCCAATGAAAATCCAAAATACGAGCGCGTTCGAATTCGCAAGGCTCTCCGGCTCGTGGATTCCCGGGAAATGGTCTGCGAGATCGTTGAAAAAGCAAACAAAAGACGCGCGCTGAACGATAAGGTTGCGGAGTTTCTACCGGATTGCGTGACTATTCACCATGGAATCCGCGCTGAGGTGAGCCGCGCAGACTTGGTTTTGCAAGAGGAGGGCGTCCAACAACTTGTCGTGGCCATACTAATGGCAACGATGGGCGGGCAATCATATCTGCCGCCGGTCGAAAATTGCGAGAAGGCCCTCGAGCATATCTGTTCGCAACGGTTGTCGGGGCGTATCACAATGAACCGTTGTGTTCTTCAACTCAGCAAGAATAAAGCCGTCATCTATCGTGAAATGCGCTCTTTGCCGAACATTGCTGTTGAACCGGGCGAAATTGCCATCTGGGATGGTCGATACCGGATCGGCAATCATACCAACAAATCAATCAAGATCAGAGCGACTGGTATATTAGGGCTGGAATTTTTGGGCGATGTCCGCCCATCCAATTTTCACCGACCATCGACTTTGTCGAGCCCCGCTGTGCTTCTCGACGGCGACATTGTCGACGTTCCGGCTTTCGGTAATCACGGGAAATTGGCTGAAGGAATTTCTGTGACGCGGCACCTTGCCCTGTTCGACCATATTCTTTCGGGCTATGATGAAATGCTTGCTCAATCCGTTGCAGAAACCTTTCAACTACAGGGGTACAAGCGGTCTCCTGTAAACCAGATTAATAAGAATTGACGTGAGTTTGAACGCCAGCCTTGGCAATGGCATGCTTCGAACCTATGTTACGTATAAATTCCGCGTCCTTGCGGTTATGTTTTGATGGGACCCGATATGAATCCTAACTACAGGAACTTCGCGCTGTGGGCGATTATCGCCTTGCTTCTAATTGCGTTGTTCAACCTTTTCCAAAGTCCAAGCTCTCGTTCGGCGTCGAGCGATGTACCTTACTCGCAGTTCATCAGCGACGTGAACAGCGGCCGAGTAAAATCGGTGACGATCGCGGGCAACCGTATCACGGGTACCTATTCCGACAATGGCGCAAGCTTCCAGACCTATTCACCCGGGGATGCTGGTCTTGTCGGCCGCCTCGAAAGCAAGAGTGTTCAGATTGCCGCGCGGCCTGAATCCGATGGTTCTACATCGCTCGTTGGCATGCTGATTTCCTGGCTGCCGATGATCCTGATTCTCGGTGTGTGGATATTCTTCATGCGTCAGATGCAAGGGGGGTCACGCGGTGCCATGGGCTTTGGCAAGTCCAAAGCCAAGCTTCTCACCGAGGCGCATGGACGTGTGACGTTCCAGGACGTTGCCGGCGTCGATGAAGCCAAGGAAGATCTTGAGGAAATCGTCGAGTTCCTGCGCGATGCACAGAAATTCCAGCGGCTCGGCGGACGTATCCCGCGCGGGGTGCTGTTGGTTGGACCTCCCGGTACCGGTAAGACGCTGCTCGCACGTGCTATTGCTGGCGAAGCAAATGTGCCTTTTTTCACCATCTCCGGTTCGGACTTCGTCGAAATGTTCGTTGGCGTCGGCGCATCGCGTGTTCGCGACATGTTCGAACAGGCGAAGAAGAATGCGCCATGCATAATCTTCATCGATGAAATCGATGCGGTTGGCCGTCATCGTGGCGCCGGCCTTGGCGGTGGTAATGATGAACGCGAACAGACCCTCAACCAGTTGCTGGTGGAGATGGATGGTTTTGAGGCCAACGAGGGCGTGATCCTCATTGCTGCCACCAACCGGCCTGACGTGCTTGATCCTGCGCTCCTGCGCCCGGGCCGCTTCGACCGTCAGGTCGTCGTACCAAACCCGGATGTTACCGGTCGCGAAAAAATCCTAAAGGTGCATGCACGCAATGTACCGCTGGCACCGAATGTCGATCTGAAGGTTCTGGCTCGTGGTACCCCGGGCTTCTCCGGAGCCGACCTTATGAATCTTGTCAACGAGGCTGCCTTGATGGCGGCGCGCCGAAACAAGCGCCTTGTCACCATGCTCGAATTTGAAGACGCCAAAGACAAGATCATGATGGGTGCAGAGCGTCGCTCGACCGCCATGACCCAGGCGGAAAAGGAACTGACTGCCTATCATGAAGCGGGCCACGCCATTGTCGCGCTCAATGTCGAGGTGGCCGACCCGTTGCACAAGGCGACCATTATCCCGCGCGGCCGTGCCCTCGGCATGGTCATGCAATTGCCTGAAGGTGATCGCTACTCGATGAGCTACAAGTGGATGGTTTCCCGGCTGGCTATCATGATGGGTGGCCGTATTGCCGAGGAGCTGAAGTTCGGTAAGGAAAACATCACATCAGGTGCTTCCTCAGATATCGAGCAGGCAACCAAGCTTGCGCGCGCCATGGTTACGCGTTGGGGCTTCTCGGACAAGCTTGGCCAAGTCGCCTATGGCGAGAACCAGGAAGAAGTCTTCCTAGGGCATTCTGTTGCGCGCACGCAGAATGTTTCGGAAGAGACGGCACAATTGATCGATGCAGAAGTGCGTAAACTGATCGATGATGCCTATACCCATGCCCGCACGATCCTGACCAAGAAGAAGAAGGAATGGATCGCCATCGCAGAAGGGCTGCTTGAATATGAGACGCTCACAGGCGAAGAGATCAAGGCGCTGATGGCTGGCAAAAAGCCTGCTCGTGATCTCGGCGATGACACACCACCGTCACGCGGCTCGGCTGTCCCGAAGGCGGGTGCCAAGAAATCACGCAAGGGCGATGAACCAGACAAGGGCTTAGAGCCTCAGCCACAGTCCTGAATGGGGTACCCAACATATACAAACGGCCGGTGAAAACCGGCCGTTTGTACGAATTGTTCATTCATTTGCGTCAAGTATAATCCCCACACAAATTGTGAGATGCGAAATCGACGGTCTTCTGCAATAAGCGGAGATCGAGCACGAGCAAACGAGGGCTACTCTTGGCTATACGATAGAGCCAGAGTCCCCAAGCGTTGGATAATAAAAATGGTTCGCAAATATTTTGGGACAGATGGTATTCGCGGGCAGGCAAACGCCTATCCGATGACGCCCGATATCGCGATGAAGGTAGGCATGGCTGTAGGCCTTGCGTTCAAGCGCGGCCAACATCGCAACCGCGTCGTGATCGGAAAGGACACACGGCTTTCCGGCTATATGATCGAGACGGCGCTTGTGGCCGGGTTTACCTCGACAGGCATGGATGTATTTCTCCTTGGTCCGATTCCAACGCCGGCTGTCGCCATGCTCTGCAGGTCCTTGCGTGCCGACATTGGCGTCATGATTTCAGCGTCGCACAATCCTTACCATGACAATGGTATCAAACTGTTCGGCCCGGATGGCTTCAAACTCTCCGATGAGATCGAGCTCGAAATTGAGCGATTGATGGAAGAGAATTTGACAGATCGGCTGTCCAGTTTCGATGCGCTTGGTCGGGCGAAGCGTGTTGACGGCGATATCTATCGCTATATCGAATTCGCCAAGCGGACGATGCCAAAGAACATCTCGCTGGCGGGGTTGCGGATTGTTGTCGATTGCGCCAACGGAGCGGCATACAAGGTTGCGCCCGCAGCATTGTGGGAGCTTGGGGCTGACGTCGTTACCATCAATAACGAGCCCAATGGTACGAACATCAACGAAGATTGCGGCTCAACTCATCCGTTAGGCTTGATTAAGAAAGTGCATGAAGTCAGAGCCGATATCGGCATTGCGCTCGATGGCGATGCGGACCGCGTGCTGATAGTAGATGAGAATGGCGCCATCATCGACGGGGACCAGCTCATGGCCGTCATCGCCCAATCCTGGCAGGAGTCAAATCGCCTCGTCGGCGGCGGTGTCGTTGCGACAATCATGTCCAATCTCGGCTTTGAGCGCTTCCTGGTCGATCGTGGATTGACACTAGCACGCACGCAGGTTGGTGACCGATATGTAGTTGAGCACATGCGCAGCCATGGTTTCAATATTGGCGGCGAGCAGTCCGGCCATATCGTGCTGTCCGATTTTTCCACAACTGGCGATGGCCTGGTGTCGGCCCTACAGATTCTTGCGGTAGTCCAAGAACAGAACAGGCCGGTGAGCGAGGTTTGCCGTAAATTTGATCCTGTGCCGCAATTGTTGAAAAACGTTCGTACATCTGGCACGAAGCCGCTGGAAAACAAGAAGGTAAAGAGCGCCATTGATGAGGCTCGTGATCGCCTGGGCAATGCCGGTCGTCTTGTAATTCGGCCGTCCGGAACGGAACCTTTAATACGCGTCATGGCAGAAGGCGACGACCGCAAACTTGTCGAGACCGTCGTCAACGATATCATTTCGGTGATTTCTTCGGCCGCATAGAACAATACTACTACGTATTAATGCAAATGGGCCCGCTGGGCCCATTTTGTATTTTGCCAGCAAACAGCGTTGTTTCCGATTCATTAACGTTAATGGATATGGTGAAGAAACACGGTTAAGCGAGATTTAACTTTTCCCCCTCATATTGGTTTCTAACACCTTAGTAGCATTCGCTGCACTTCAATCATTGGGCTTCGTGAGGGAAACGAAAATGAGCACTTTCACCAAACATGCTGCTATGAGCGCAGCACTTCTGTGCCTGGGTGCTGTCCCGGCATATTCGGCCGACATACAGGATCCGCAGGTAGTGGAAGTCCAACAGTTTGGAGGATGGTACCTGCGCGGCGACATCGGGATGAGCAACCAGCAATTCGACGGCCTGGATTATATAGGCTTCGCGGATCCCGCTGTTCACGGTTGGCACGATGAGGGAGACTTTGACGCCGGCATAACCGGCCAGATAGGTGTTGGATATCAGTTTAACGATTGGTTTCGCGCAGATGTCACGGGCCAGTATCGTGGTAAGACCGAATTTAGCGCCTTGGACTTTTATGACACGGATGGCATTCCGGACAATGGCGATGAGGCAACGAACGAATACCACGCGAAGAAGTCAGAATGGTTGTTTTTGGCCAACGCCTATACCGATCTTGGTACTTACGCCGGCCTCACGCCTTACGTCGGTGCGGGTATTGGTGCATCGCGAAATACAATATCGAATTTTACCGATAACAACGCAATTACAGGGGGCGGCGGGTTTGCAGGTTCGGACTCCCAGTGGGAATTTGCATGGGCGCTGCACGCCGGTGTGGGCATCAAGGCGACTGACCGCATGACAATCGATCTCGGTTACAGCTACTTGGATCTTGGAGACGGACAGACAGCTAATGCATCCAACTTCATCCCCTCGCAAACGCGGCCCAACCCGGAACCGTTCAAATTCAAGGACATTACGTCGCATGACTTCAAGGTTGGTGTGCGCTACGCATTCTGATTGATTTTCCAATGGAAATTCGAGCGGCAGGAGGTTTCTCCTGCCGTCGCCCTTTTGTGTTTTCTTTAATGCCTATCCTTGCTCCGCACAATTTTGATGTCGCGCACAAACATATTTCTTGACTGCCAACGACATTTCTCCTAGTTCCCGGAGTGGGCCACCTCTCCCCAACGAGAGGCGAGCTATCTGTAAGGATAGGAGAAAACATGACGACGACGCTATCAAAGCCGGCGCAGCGCCCGGCCAATCCTAATTTTTCATCAGGTCCCTGTGCAAAACGTCCCGGATGGTCGCTCGACGCGCTTTCCGGTGCCTCGCTTGGTCGCTCCCATCGCGCCAAGGTCGGCAAGACCAAGCTGAAACAGGCGATCGATCTCACTCGCGAAATTCTGGAGGTTCCTGCCGGTTATCGCATCGGTATCGTGCCGGCTTCCGATACTGGCGCTGTCGAAATGGCACTCTGGTCGCTGCTCGGCGAGCGTGGCGTCGATATGGTCGCGTGGGAGAGCTTCGGCTCCGGCTGGGTAACGGATGTTGTTAAGCAGCTTAAACTTGGCGACGCCCGCACCATCGAAGCGAGCTACGGCGAATTACCTGACCTTTCCAAAGTCGATTTCGACCGCGACGTGGTCTTCACGTGGAACGGCACGACCTCCGGCGTCCGGGTGCCGAATGGTGATTTCATTCCCGCTGATCGCAAAGGACTCACCATTTGCGATGCGACGTCCGCGGCTTTTGCGCAGCGACTAAATTTTGACAAGCTCGACGTTGTGACGTTCTCCTGGCAAAAAGTGCTTGGTGGCGAAGGTGCGCATGGCATGTTGATCCTTAGCCCCCGCGCGGTTGAACGGCTGCTCACTTACAAGCCCGCGTGGCCTTTGCCTAAGATCTTCCGGCTCACCTCGGGCGGCAAGCTGATCGAAGGCATCTTCGCTGGCGAGACAATCAATACGCCCTCGATGCTATGCGTTGAAGATTACCTCGATGCATTGACCTGGGCGAACTCCATCGGTGGGCTTGACGGACTGGTGGGCCGTGCGGACCAAAATTTTGCTGTTCTAGATGCTTTTGTCGAGCGGACGCCATGGATTGCCAATCTCGCGAGGGTTCCGGCAACGCGATCCAACACCTCCGTCTGCCTAACGATCGTCGATCCGGATATTATCGCGCTTGATGCAGAGGCCCAGGCAAATTTCGCCAAGAACCTTGTTGCGCTCCTGGAGAAGGAGGGCGTCGCCTATGACGTCGGCGCTTATCGCGATGCGCCGTCGGGCCTACGCATCTGGGCGGGCGCCACTGTCGAGGCAGCTGATCTAGAAGCGTTAACGCTTTGGCTCGACTGGGCTTTTCAGTCGCAAAAAGCCGCTCTGAAACAGGCAGCCTAGGTCCGGGCTACGGCGGCTGCAGCATCGCGGCCGCTGTCAATCGCATCATTCCGATTCACGCTACTCATTGAAAGATGGAGGCCATCATGGCACCACGTGTACTCGTATCCGATAAACTGTCCCCGACAGCAGTCCAAATCTTCAAGGACCGCGGTATCGAAGTCGACTATCTTCCAGACCTCGGTCCGGATAAGGAAAAACTGCTCGAAGTGATCGGCCAGTACGATGGCCTTGCTATCCGCTCTGCGACCAAGGTCACCGAGAAGTTGATTGCTGCTGCAAAAAATCTGAAGGTTGTCGGACGCGCAGGCATTGGTGTTGACAATGTCGATATTCCAGCCGCCTCACGGCGCGGCATTATCGTAATGAACACACCGTTCGGTAACTCCATAACGACGGCCGAGCATGCCGTTGCCTTGATGTTTGCAGTCGCGCGCGAATTGCCCGAGGCCGATGCGTCCACGCGCGCAGGCAAATGGGAGAAGAACCGCTTTATGGGTATCGAGATCACGGGCAAGACGCTTGGGATCATCGGTTGCGGTAATATAGGGTCCATCGTCGCCACACGTGGTGTCGGCCTCAAAATGCATGTGATTGCCTTCGATCCCTTCCTTTCGGAAGGCCGTGCCGAAGAGCTGGGCGTTGAGAAAGTCGAACTAGATGAGTTGCTGGCGCGCGCCGATTTCATAACCTTGCATACGCCGATGACCGACAAGACACGTGGCATCATCAATGCAGAGAATATCGCAAAGATGAAGGATGGCGTGCGCATCATCAATTGCGCCCGCGGCGGCCTCATCGTCGAGAAGGACCTCATTGCCGCATTGAAGTCCGGCAAGGTGGCCGGCGCTGGCATTGATGTATTTGAGGTGGAACCCGCTACCGAGAATGAGTTGTTCCATCTGCCTAACGTTGTCTGCACGCCGCATCTTGGCGCGTCTACCAGCGAAGCACAGGAAAATGTCGCGTTACAAGTGGCGGAGCAGATGTCGGACTATCTGATCAAGGGCGCCGTCTCGAACGCGATCAATATGCCATCCATCACTGCAGAGGAAGCCCCGCGATTGAAGCCATTCGTCAAGCTTGCAGAGGTGCTCGGCGCGTTTGTTGGCCAGGTCACGGAAGATCCCATTCAGGAAGTGGAGGTTCTGTTCGATGGCTCCACGGCTGCAATGAATACGCGTGCGCTGGTAAGCGCTGCTCTGGCCGGCCTTATCCGTCCTCAGGTGGCTGATGTGAACATGGTTTCGGCGCCGGTCATGGTGAAGGAGCGTGGTATCGTTCTTTCCGAGGTAAGGCGCGATAAATCCGGCGTATTTGATGGTTATATAAAGCTCACCGTGAAGACTGCATCGTTGACGCGATCAATTGCCGGCACCTGTTTCTCGGATGGCAAGCCACGTTTCATCCAGATCAAGGGTATCAATCTCGATGCCGAGGTCGGTCAGCATATGCTCTACACAACCAATAATGATACGCCGGGAATGATTGGCTTGCTCGGTACTATCTGCGGCAACAACAATGTCAATATTGCGAACTTCTCGCTTGGTCGTGACAATCCCGGTGGAAACGCAATCGCCATGCTCTATCTTGACGAACGGATTCCGGACCATGTTCTGGAGGAATTGCGCGTTAACAAGGCGATCGTTTCAGCAAAACCGTTGGAATTCGACATCGGTTGATCATACGGACGCCCGGCTATGAAGTCCGTCGAAAATGTACCGTACTGGCGTTTGATGGAAGCAAGCGATCTTGCTTCTGTCAGCGCGGTTGCGGCTGAGGTCCATCCCCATTTTCCGGAAGATGACGCGGTTTTTTTCAATCGTTTTTCATTGCATGGGCAAGGTGCATATGTTTTTGAGAACGGGGCAACCACTCTTGGTTATGCGATCACTCACCCGTGGAAAAGCTTTGACATTCCGCCTCTGAATACGGTGCTCATGGCTTTGCCGGATTGGGCAGACAATTATTATATCCACGATATAGCGTTGGTGAATGCGGCGCGCGGCATTGGCGCTGCAAGTGAAATCGTACAAAAGGTGATCGACCATGCCAGACGGCTCGGCTGCCAAACGATCTCGCTCGTTGCAGTCAATGGATCATCGATTTTCTGGCATAGACATGGATTTGAGGCGATTGATCGACCGGAACTAGTTGAAAAGCTTGCAACCTATTCTGATGACGCCTGTTTCATGCTGCGCCAGCTTCGCTAGTACCGGCATGCTTGCGTCCGCTGAGTTCGGCTATCCAGATTCCGCCCAGCACGAGGACCAGCGCTACGCCGTGATAGATTTGGAAGTCCTCGCCCAGCAATGCAACTGCGAGCAATGTTCCAAAAATCGGAACTGCATTGATGAATAAGCCCGCGCGGTTTGCGCCGATATATTCGACGCCTTTGATGAAAAGTACCTGTGCCGCGAGCGAAGGAAAAACGGCTGTATAAAGGACAACCATTGTTCCTGTTGGGTCGGGCGGGGTCATCGTCCCATTCTGCCATTCCCAAATCGTGAACGGAATGGCCGTAACAAAAGCAAAAAAGGTCATTACCGTCATGAGGCTTTGCCAATTGATGCTTGGTCTAAAGCGTAGCGCGACGGTGTAGCCACTATAGAGAAGTACCGCGAGAAGCATCAGCGCGTCGCCAAAATTGACGTCGAGGCTAGCCAAACGCGCGAAACTTCCATGGCCGGCTGTCAAGGCGACTCCAATAAGTGAAAGGCTAAACCCAAGAATCTGTCCTGGTTGTACACGTGTGCCAAACAGCATTAAATTTGCCACGAATATTACCATCGGTATGCCGGCTTGCTCGATCGTGACGTTGATTGCCGAGGTGAAATTTAGTGCGCTGTAGAGAGCCATGTTGAAAAATGTGAAGCCGAAAGTGCCTAGTGCGGCTAGCATGGGTAGATTTGGTCGCAACTGTTCCCAGTCTCGCCGAACCTGCTTCAAACTGAAAGCGCTAATAAAAACGAAGGCAAGCAGCCAACGCAACAGCGTCAGAAGCATTGGAGAAATATGACCAACAGCGAATTTGCCCGCAACAGCATTACCGCCCCATAACAGGGCGGTCGTCAAAAGAAAAACGTAAGCCGTGCGGTTCATAGATCTGTCGCCTACAATTGATCATCCCGCATGAATCACCGAGACGACAGGTTTAATCGCGCGATAAAGCCAAATTGGTCGGTTGGCAATCGAAAGAATTGTCGCGCTTTTATGAACCAGCCTGTATAGAAGCACCGCATTTAGCGCATAACCCCAAACGAGAATCGGTTTTTCGAAGAATTGTGCGCCATTAAGGTGTTGTTGCTGCATCCGAGAGGTAGTCGAGCATAAGCACTACGAGATTGTGACTTGAGGAGTTTTGGATGGCAAATGTTGTTGTGATCGGTTCCCAGTGGGGTGATGAGGGCAAGGGTAAGATTGTCGATTGGCTTTCAGAACGTGCTGATGTCATTGTTCGCTTTCAGGGCGGTCACAATGCAGGGCATACGCTGGTGGTTGATGGCGTGACCTATAAATTGTCGCTCCTGCCATCGGGCGTCGTGCGCCAGGGCAAGCTTTCAGTTATTGGTAATGGCGTTGTATTCGATCCACACGCATTCATCGCGGAAAAGAAGAAACTTGAAGCGCAGGGCGTTGTTATTACACCCGAAACGCTGAAGATTGCCGAAAACACGACGCTAATTCTTTCGATTCACGGCGAGCTCGATCGCAGACGCGAAGCTTCCAATTCGGGTACGAAGATCGGAACGACAGGCCGCGGCATCGGACCGGCCTATGAAGACAAGGTGGGCCGCCGCGCGATCCACGTCCTCGATCTTGCTGATCCGGACACGCTGCCTGCCAAGATTGAACGTTTGCTTGCGCATCACAATCCTCTAAGACGCGGTCTCGGCATAGAGGAAGTCGACGGCGCAAGATTGCTTGCTGAACTCAATGAAGCCGCACCACATATCTTGCCATTTATGGATAGGGTTTGGTACGTGCTTGACCAGAAGAAACGAGCCGGTGAACGTATCCTCTTTGAAGGCGCGCAGGGGACCCTCCTTGATATCGACCACGGCACCTACCCATTCGTGACCTCATCGAACACGGTTGCGGGACAGGCGTCAGCCGGGTCCGGGATTGGGCCAGGATCACTGCACTATGTTCTTGGTATCACCAAGGCTTATACGACGCGCGTTGGCGAGGGTCCTTTCCCGACGGAACAACAGAATGAAGTCGGACAATTTCTTGGCGAACGCGGCCATGAATTTGGGACTGTTACGGGGCGCAAGCGCCGCTGCGGTTGGTTCGATGCTGTTCTGGTCCGCCAAGCTGTTGCCAATAACGGCATCAGCGGTATCGCTTTGACCAAGCTTGACGTGTTGGATGGGCTCGATGAGATCAAGGTCTGTACCGGGTACGAGCTCGATGGTGAAGTCATTGATTATCTTCCGGCTGGTCAAGGCCAGCAGGCGAGGGTTACGCCGATCTACGAGACTCTGGAAGGTTGGAAAGGGACCACGGCCGGCGCCCGCAGTTGGAGCGAACTTCCGGCGCAGGCGATCAAGTATGTGCGTTATGTAGAAGAGTTGATCGGTGCGCCCATCGCGCTTCTGTCCACCAGCCCTGAACGCGACGATACGATACTTGTTACTGACCCGTTTCATGATTAGAGTCAGGAGCGCGTCCTGGAGATAATCTCACAACAAAACCATGGGTTTGGGTGAATGGCAGATTTCGTTGCGGTATTGAGAAAGACAATTGACGGGCTGGCGGACCCAACGCCGGCGCTACGGCAACGTGTATATGCGAAAGCTCGGGCAACGATTGAGCAGAAGCTTGTAACACTGAATGCGCCGGAGGCCGTGGCCACACGTCAGATAAAGGCACTTGAAGACGCCATTGTCGAGGTCGAGTCCGATTTTGCACCTGCAGTTGAGGATATCATACCCGAACCCGCTCCGGTTTCGCCGCCTCCACCCATTCCAACACCAGTATCAGTACCGGCATCCGCACCTTCGGCGCCCGCTGCTTCGACCAAATCTGCGGCGCCTTCCTTTGCCAAGGTCGAGACTCAGCCGGATGCACTAGAAGACTTTCTGTCAAGCCACGATGCGGGCGGGTCAGCACGTGACAAGAAAGACAATCATGATGGCTTTACCCTAACCAGGCCTGTGGATTCAGGACGCGGTCCTGAGGAACAGGATGACGATCTGAGCACAGCCACCGAGGATCGCTCTTCAGGTGATTATGGTGTCTATACGCGGGGCCCCCTTAAACGGCCGTCGCAACGACGTTCGTTGGTGCCTCTGCTTGGTATAGCAGCTTTGCTACTCATCATTGCTGGCGCCGGTTATGCGGGCTGGAACTATCGCGACCGAATTGCTCAGGAGGCGACTGCCTTAAAAACCTACCTGGCCAACCTGACTAACAGGGAAACGACGCCGGCCAAGACCGCGACGAACGAGCCAACGACTCCAGCATCGCCCGCCAAGCCGGCTCAGACCACGCCTGGCCCATCACCCAAGCCCGAGACCGCGGAGCCAAAGGCTGAACCAAAGCTTACTCAACGTCTCCTCCCGGACGGTCAGGAGATTAATCCTGGCCCTGCGAATGACACTCCTTCACTGGGAGAGGGCACTTCTGTGGCCGCGTCGACGCCGGATCAGCCGGCACAGCCGCCTCAAGCGCAAGGTCAGCAGCAAGCCGCTGGCCAAACACAGCCACCTGCGGCTCTGCCTATCGGCCAGAAAGCCTTCTTCTATGAAGAGCGCTCCGGGCAGGATGCAGGAACTGCCGATGCTGGCGGTGTAGTCTGGTCCGTTGTTCAAGAATCGCCAGGTAATGACCTTCCACCCGAGCCTGCCATCAAGGCCGATGTAACTATTCCCGACCGGGGCATTAATTTGCGCATGATCATACGGCGCAATGGGGATAAGTCACTTCCGGCCAGCCATTTGGTCGAGATGATCTTTACTGTGCCGGAGGGCTTTCCAGGGGGATCGATAGATAACGTCTCACGCATGACCTTCAAGGACACTGAACAAGCTCCGGGAAGCCCGCTTGTCGCCATTCCGGCCAAGATCGCCGATAATTTTTTCATCATTGCCATGAACGACGCAAAGACAGCTGTCGACACCAACATGTCACTGATACGGCGCCAGTCGTGGATCGACATACCCATCGCTTATAAGACGGGTAGGCGGGCCCTGATCACACTTGAGAAGGGTTTACCTGGCGAGAAAGCGTTTGATGAGGTTTTAAAGTCCTGGGCCGCGAAGGCGGGAGGCTAGGCAGACAATAAAAAGGCCGCTGATGCGGCCTTTTTTGGATCCAGAAAACCGATGGTTCAGCGCGCGTCAGAGCCCGTCGAAACGAGTGCCTTTTGCTGTCTGACAGCTGCTGCCTTAACGGCGTCCTGCACTTTTTCAAATGCGCGAACTTCGATCTGGCGAACACGTTCGCGGCTGATGCCGAACTCCGTTGAAAGATCCTCCAGGGTTACAGGATCATCGGCAAGGCGCCGTGCCTGAAAGATGCGACGTTCGCGGTCATTGAGTGACGACATCGCCCCCGTGAGCATCTCACGGCGATTTTCCAACTCGTCCTGCTCGATCAGCATCGTTTCAGCGCTATCATGGTCATCGACAAGCCAATCCTGCCAATCACCACCGGCTTCACCATCGGAAGAACGAATTGGCGCATTCAACGACGCGTCGCCAGACAGGCGGCGGTTCATCGAAACCACCTCTTCTTCAGAAACACTGAGACGTGTCGCAATCTCCTTGACCTGTTCAGGATTGAGATCGCCATCATCGAGCGCCTGAATTTTGCTCTTCACCTTACGAAGGTTGAAGAAAAGACGCTTCTGGTTTGCGGTCGTGCCCATTTTGACAAGGCTCCACGAACGCAGGACATATTCCTGTATCGAAGCTTTGATCCACCACATTGCATATGTCGCAAGACGGAAGCCGCGCTCCGGTTCGAAGCGTTTTACGGCCTGCATCAAACCTACGTTTCCTTCGGATATAACTTCGCCGATCGGCAGACCATAGCCACGATAACCCATCGCAATTTTGGCAACGAGACGTAAATGGCTTGTGACAAGCTTGTGCGCCGCTTTCGGATCGGCATGCTCTAGATACCGCTTGGCGAGCATATACTCTTCCTGCGGTTCGAGCATTGGAAAGCGACGAATTTCTTCTAGGTAACGGGTTAATCCACCGTCACCACCTAAGATACTTGGAAGATTTTGGGCCACTGAGCACCCCTCCTCATTTTGGAATAGACCCCCATTATCGGCAGGTCCGCATTGACCGCCCACCCAATAGCTTGGCGCGGACAGATTAGCGCTATCAATATATAGGTATCATTTTGTCAAAAACACGGTGCATTAAGCAGCGAAACAATCCGTCACATAAATGTGAACAATAAGGTCAGGTTTTGTCCTCGTTTAGTGAACTCCGAACCTCGCCAAAGGTTCCGCCGTGCTGACTATATCACGTCCTTTCCCGAAAAGCCTTGATCAATTCGGCCATGTCCTGTGGTACCGGTGCTTCAAACCGCAGGAGTTCGCAGGTCGACGGGTGTTCGAAAGCAAGGAGCCTGGCATGCAGTGCCTGCCGGGTGAACCCCTTAACGATGCTTTGCAAGGGTTCGTCGAGCTTGTTGGCCTTGGTTTTGTAAGAACTGCCATACTCCAGATCGCCTACTAGCGGATGGCCCGTATGAGCCATGTGGACACGGATCTGATGCGTTCTGCCTGTCTCCAGGCGGCACTCCACGAGCGATGCAAGCGCAGTTGCATCCTCCTTGGCGGCATAACGCTCCTTAACCTCGAAATGCGTAACCGCATGGCGGGCGTCCTCGCGTTCTGCATGGACAACAGCTTGCTTGGTGCGATCTCGATGTGATCTGCCAAGCGGCGCATCGATCGTGCCAGTTGTTCGATCAGGTGTTCCCCATACGATGGCGAGATATGCGCGTTCCAGATCATTTGTACGTCCGTGATCAGCGAATTGAGCGCTGAGATGACGATGAGCGAGATCGTTCTTGGCGACGACCATGATGCCGCTGGTTTCCTTGTCGAGGCGATGTACGATGCCGGGCCGCCTGACGCCGCCGATGCCAGACAGTGTATCGCCGCAATGGTGGATCAACGCATTGACCAAGGTACCTGTCCAATTGCCATTTCCGGGATGGACCACAAGGCCGGCAGGTTTGTTGATAACGATGAGGTCTGCGTCCTCGTAGAGGATGTCGAGTGCGATATCTTCGCCCTTGGGAGCCGCATCTTCAGGCGCGGGAATCTCGATTGTAATGCGAAGGCCCTCGCGCAACTTGTGTTTGGTCTCGCGGATTGGTTTACCGTCAATGCTCACCTGGCCTCCGCTGATGAGCGATTGGATGCGATTGCGCGAAAGATCTGGCGTCAGCTGCGCCGAAAGCCAGGCGTCCAGTCTCTTGCCGCTTGAATCAGTATCAGTAATTAGCTCTTTCAAAACCTCGGTCCCTTCGTTACAGGAGGCTTGGTTTGAAACCTCGGAGAACACTATATATGGCCAACATCAACCCGGACCTTGATGGGGACGAACAGCCCCTTGATCCGGCAATGGAACGGGTCCGGCGCAAGATGATCCGGCTATTGGCTGTTTCCATCGGTATTATGGTGATCGGTCTTATGGCGGTGCTGGCGGCCATTGTCTACAAGATTAGCCAGCCGGTTCCTGAAGTGGTTACGGCGGTTCGTTCCGAGGTTCCTGGACAACCACTCGGTGCGGCGCTGAGCGGTGAGGCTATAACGCTCGATCCAGGGACGCGGATACTTTCCCACAATCTCGCGAACAATACTCTTTCTTTGGAAACGAGATTGGCCGACGGAACCCGGCAAATCCTTCTCTATGATATTGCAACCAAACGCGTGGTGGCACGAATTTCGGAAGCCGCTGGCAATTGATTGGGCGAGGGGTGAGTTGAAAGTCGATGAGAAATCATTATTGCACTTTGCCGTACGCTTGATTATACCCCTCACAGCTACCTGCGACGCGCCCATCGTCTAGCGGTCAGGACGGCGCCCTCTCACGGCGCAAACAGGGGTTCGATTCCCCTTGGGCGTACCAGTATATCCGCATATCATCACGTTTATGCGCGAGGATGTTCAAACCGCATTGTGAAAGGCTGCGCTTTATGAGGTTGCCTCGGTTTGAAATCCTGACCAAGGTCCGGCGGTCTGTGATTTACAGGATTTTGCGACCCCGTGCCCCCACGCATCCGGTTGAATTCACGGGACCAGTCGTGGTTGTAGGGTCGGCACCGGTTTCGACGATCCCCGCCGGCTTCGGCACACAGTTTCATGTGATCACGGTCAACGGTTCGCAAAGCATTTTGTACAAGTGGGGAGTTGACGTCCCCGACGCGACTTTCATGCAGTTCAATCAGGTTGAGGGGCAAACGACCAACGCTTTGCACGTTCGCAAGGTGCTTGATGGAAAACGTACGCGGCTCCTTTACGTCGTACGCTGGCCTAAAAGCTTGGACCTGCTTAAACAAGGGCTCGCGGCGTTCAACTATTCTTATGACCATGTAAAGATGATCAACCGCTTCAAGCGCATGGCGATGTATGAGGCTGTCATGGGGGGCCTCAATGTCGAAATCGACGATAACATGAAGTTCTCAAATGGGATTACGGCCGTCTTTTATGCCATTCTGAGCGGAGCCAAGGTTGTAATCATCAGTGGGATCAATCCCGATTCGTCGGGACACGTTTACAACGATGCCAATCTGAAACGTTTGCACGCAGGTGCCGACAAGCAGATATTACGGGTGCTTATTGATCGAGGATATTCACTTTACACTGCTGATCACGAAGTTGCTAAGAACTCCGGCCTCCCACTATGGACAGATGAGGCTTTCGGCAAATTCAATGCGTTAAATGCAGACGCATCGCTTGGTGCTTAGCGGTATAAACCGCGTGTCATGAAAGTCAGCGCGGTTTATTACTGCAAATCCGGACTATCGGAGATTCAAATAGTTTTCCAATTCGGATCGACCGCGCTGGCGGCCGCGCGCCACTCGTCGGCGTAGTCCACATTTTGCCAATCCTTGAACCAAGGTCCGCCGTTGGTGAAGTGGACGGCGTTTGGATAACCGTTCGCCGGCTTTTCGTTCCAGCCTTCCAGCCAGTTCCATTCAACCGGAACCTCGCCAATTTCGTCGTCTTGCGCCCATTGCATCCGGTGCAGATAAGCACCACTCTCCCGATTGATAAGTTCCGGTGTGAGTTGGCGCGTCGACGGGTGATCGCAATTGAATAGCATGAACGATGACCAGTTTTTGCGCGGATAGCTGGTTTGGACTTTGCCGTCCATCTTCGTGCCTTCCTTCGGCGTGTAGTCATGCTTGACGCACACTACCGCTTTCGTTTCATCCCGGTATTCGAGCAGCTTTGCCACATCGCCGAAAAACAGAAAGTCACAATCGCAGAATAGTGCCCAACCCTTATAGTTGGCGAGCCAAGGCGTGAAGAAACGTGAATAGGTGAACTCGGTCGAGGCAAGAGGGTCGATGTCACGCGTATACGCGCCTTTTTCCACAAGCTCTTCCAACTTGATCGGAATTACGCGAACGGGGATGGTCGCATGTTTCAATACAGTGCTCTTGGCGACCTCATAGGCAATCGGTTCGCGTGAGTCCCATCCCACGTATATATCAAGTTCATTCTGCATAATGCCTCGCTTTATATTCTGAAAGTCAGGGTAGGGTTTTAAACCAAATGCAAAAAAGGAAAACCCCTCATTGCCGCCAAATTGCGGCGCACATTTCGACTTTCGCGTCAGTAATGCCGGGCGCCGGCGCTCACCGGACTGCACTTGACCTTCCACACGCGCAAGTTTAATCGGTCGGCCTCCTAGGGTCACACTCACCAAAGAACTGACTCTCGTTCAAGGCGGAACCACCTGTTGAAACGACACCAATCTTTCTTGTTTCCAAGACCGGAAATTCCCTTTCCATACCGTCCTGACAGTCCAGCCTCGTTCCCGAGCAGCCGAAGCCAGTCATTGCTCACGCGTTGGCGCAACTTCAATGTAAAGAAGCGTCATGACCCGGTTCAAATATTGTCTCTAAGGAAAGAAGACACTCGGCCACTTGGGCCGAAAGATATACCACTCATCTTTTTGACGCATAACAGCATTCAGTTTCTACCGTCGTTCCTCGCCCACTACCGCAAATTGGGAATAACGCGATTTTTGTGCGTGGATGACCAGTCGACTGATGGCACGCGAGAAAAACTGCTCGACGAAAATGATGTTGATCTCTTTGGTTCGAATATCCGGTATCGCCAGGCAAACGGCGGCAATCTTTGGCGTGAGGCTCTGGTCCGGATTTATGGGACCAAGCGCTGGTACATGAATGTCGATTGCGACGAGTATTTTATTTATGACGAGTGTGAGACGAGAAAGCTGCCGGAGCTGATTGCAGGGTTGCAAGCAAGGGGAGTGCTGCATTGCCCGGCACCGATGATCGATTGCTATCCGTCGGCCTCGCTCAAGTCGGCGGTGTTCGATGGCTCCTCGAATGCCATGCCTTGGGAGATCGCCAACACCTTCGACCGGCAAGGGTATCGACTGTTCCGCACCAGCTCAGCCATGTCGATGATGGGAGGCCCCAGAGACAGGTTGCTGCATGATCCCGAGAACTACGATGAATTGATGAAATACCCGTTGCTCTACGTGGAATATGATATCGCGTTTACCATCAGCATCCACAAGCCATGGCCATTTCATCGCAACTTTTCTCCCATCTACGGCTCACTCCTGCATTTCAAATTCTTCAGTGAAACGGAAGATTTCGTCAAAAAGGCGATAGAAGGCGGACAATACTTCAAGGGTTCTCGCGCTTACAAGACGATGCTGGAGGCTATCACGGCTGGCCGACTCGACAACCTTACTTCGGATGTCTCCGTAAAGTTCGAAAATTCGAAGCAGCTCTCCGGTCTTGGCTTCTTTAAGAGCGTTTTTTAGACTTCACGCGCTGGCTGTTCGGGTTTTCTTCTTCTTCACTTGAGCCATTCGAGGTTTTGTTTCGAGCCCACTCTTGTAGAGATTGTTTCGGTCGAGAACCTTGACGTCGCGCTCGCCGCATAGGGCCATCGTAATATCGAGCTCCTTGCGGATGATCTCCAATGCCTCGGTGACACCTTTTTTTCCGCCGGCACCCAGACCATAAAGAAAGGCTCGACCGATATATGTGCCCTTGGCTCCGATGGCGAGCGCCTTCAACACATCCTGTCCAGATCGGATACCGCCGTCGAAGTGCACTTCAATCTTGTCGCCAACGGCGTCTACGATATCTGCAAGAACCGATATGGACGACGGCGCTCCATCAAGCTGGCGGCCACCATGATTGGATACGATGATCGCATCGGCACCAGTCGCCGCCGCCATCTTCGCATCTTCGACATCGAGAATGCCTTTGATGATAAGTCTGCCGCCCCACCGTTCTTTTATCCAGGTGACATCGCTCCAGGAAAGGCGCGGATCGAACTGTTCGGCAGTCCAGACTGACAGGGATGACAAATCGCCCACGCCTTTCGCGTGGCCGACAATATTGCCGAATGTACGGCGATTGGTCCTAAGCATCTCCATACACCATTGTGGACGAGTGGCCATTTGCCAGATGTGTTTCGGTGTAAATTTCGGGGGCGCAGAAAGACCGTTACGCAAATCCTTGTGGCGCTGACCCAGAATCTGCAAATCAAGTGTCAGAACCAGGGCCGAACACTTGGCAGCTTTGGCGCGGTCGATCAAATTATAGATGAAGTCGCGGTCGCGCATTACATAGAGCTGGAACCAGAAAGGCTTGGTTGTAACCGATGCGACGTCCTCGATTGAACAGATACTCATTGTTGAGAGCGTGAACGGAACGCCGAATTCTTCGGCCGCCTGGGCCGCTAGCATCTCGCCATTTGCATGCTGCATACCAGTCAAGCCGGTTGGTGCGAGAGCGACAGGCATGGAAACTTTCTGGCCGACCATGGTGCTTTCCAGGGTACGGTCCGTCATGTCGACCGCAACACGCTGGCGCAACTGGATCTTGCGGAAATCCTCTTCGTTCGCGCGATAGGTGCTTTCCGTCCATGCACCGGAATCGGCGTAGTCGAAGAACATTTTTGGTACGCGCCGCTTGGCGATTTCTTTCAGATCGGCAATTTCAACTGTCTTTATCATGTTCCGTCCCGCAGCAATGGTGCGATGGTTTTCACACCAATGCATCCAAAAAGGCAAGCGCCAACTCAAGAAATGACCACAGATAAAGGCATGCTTCATAAGCAAATTGTTTGTCTTTGCATCTGGAGTGTAGCTATTGTCTTAATTCGGTCTGGAAGCACTCGACAGGATGCAATTTGATGGAAAAACAACCTCTCCTCTTGCTTGGCCCTCTCATGCCCTACCTAACGGAGGAGTTGGAGAAGCGATACGCAGTTGAAAAGCTCTATGAAGAAAAAGACGCTCTGGGCTTTCTGCAGCAAAATGCAGAACGCTTTCGCGCGGCGGTCACGAGTACGTTTACTGGCCTGAAGGCGGATATGATCGATTTGCTGCCTGCACTCGAGATCGTTTCTTCGTTCGGTGTCGGCACGGATTCGCTCGATATTGCGTATGCGGAGACCAAGGGGATAAAGATCACCAACACGCCGGACGTTTTAAACGAAGACACCGCAAATATGGCGATCACGCTTCTGTTGGCGGCTACCCGCGACATCATTGCAAATGATCGTTTCGTTCGGGAAGGACGTTGGGCAAAAGGGGAAACACCACCCTTGGCGATGGGGATCGAAGGCAAAAAGATCGGACTGGTTGGGCTGGGCCGGATTGGCAGTGTCATCGCAAGAAAATTGACTGCTTTTGGTTGCGATGTCGTCTACCACACGCGCAACAAAAGACACGACGTCTCATACCAGCATTACAGCGATTTGATCGAAATGGCGCGCAGGTGTTCTGCCTTGATCGCAATTTTGCCAGGCGGGAATGCAACGAAAGGCGTCATTTCGCGCGAGGTCCTGCAGGCTCTTGGCTCCGAGGGGACCTTTGTCAATATCGCACGCGGCACCGTCGTCGACGAAACCGCCCTGGTCGAGCTTTTGCAGTCGGGAGAACTTGGACGCGCCGGCCTCGACGTGTTCGTGGACGAACCGAACGTTCCCGAAGCCCTGTTTGCACTGAATAATGTGGTGCTGCAGCCGCATATGGGCAGTGCCACGGTCGAAACGCGCAAGGCGATGGCCGACCGTGTCGTTTCCAATCTGGATAACTACTTTTCAGTCAGGTGAAGCCGCAGGCAACTATCCGAATACAACCGTCTTGTGACCGTTGAGCATGACGCGCGATTCGAGATGTTTCTTGACTGCCCGCGCCAGCACGCGGCTTTCGATGTCGCGGCCAGTGGCAACGAAATCTTCCGCACTCATAGCGTGGGTAACGCGTTCGGTCTCCTGTTCGATGATGGGACCCTCATCGAGGTCAGGCGTTACATAATGGGCTGTCGCGCCAATAAGCTTCACGCCGCGTTCGAAAGCTTGGTGATAGGGTTTGGCACCCTTGAAGCTAGGCAGGAACGAATGGTGGATATTGATGACTTTGCCGAACAACCGTTTCGACAAATTGTCTGACAGGACCTGCATGTAGCGGGCCAGGACTACAAGGTCAGCGCCGGTGTCCTTGACGATCTTGAGCAGGGCCTCTTCCTGCTCGATCTTGTTGTCCTTGGAGACCGGCAGGACGTGGTAGGGAATACTTTCATGTTCGGCAAAGCGGCGGCTGTCCTCATGGTTGGAGACGATCGCAGCAACATCAGCGTCCAGCCAGCCAACCTTGATCTGGTAGAACAGATGCAGTAGCGCATGGTCGAACTTGGATACCATGATGATGATCTTCGGCTTTTTCGATTGGTCAACAAGGGTGGTCTTCATGTCGAAGCGCTGAATGGCGGGTTTCAAAGCCCGTTCGACATCATCTTTGGTTGTGCCTTCGGCCGCCGTGAAAGCGATACGCATGAAGAAGCGATTTGTCTGTCTGTCCCAGAACTGATTGCTCTCGGCAATATTCGCGTCCATGCCGGCAAGCTCCGTCGTTACCGACGCAACGATACCCGGTCGATCTTCACAGGAAAGGGTAAGGACATAATTTTTGTCTGGCATGATAACTCCGGGTGCAGGCGATCTGATCTTGGAAGATCATAGTGAGCAGCGTCGAAAGGCGTCGATACAAAAGCGAAGCGCTCAGTCCTTTTTCCGGCATGGACTTTCTGTTCAACCTTCGGGTTTGGTTCCATACCAGCGGGGCGTATAGACCCATTTGCCGCCGTCCCTGCGTTCAAAACTGCGCGTGAGCGACGATCCAACAATGATCACCGTTCGCATGTCCACCTGATCGGGGGTTAGCTCGGCAAGCGTGATCACACGCAAGGTTTCCGCAGGACGGCCGATATCTCGACCAAGGACGATAGGGGTATCAACATTCCGGTACTTGCGCAGAATATCGATGGCGCGTGGCAATTGCCAGGGACGATGCTTTGAGATTGGATTGTAGAATGCCATTGCAAGGTCTGCTTCGGCCGCCAATGAGATGCGTTTTTCGATGATCTCCCAGGGCTTCAGATTGTCGGAAAGCGAAAGAACACAGAAATCATGACCGAGTGGTGCTCCACTGCGACTGGCTGCTGCCAGTGCGGCGGAAACTCCAGGCAGGATTTCCAGCTTCACAAGGTGCCAGGAGACGTCCTCAGATTCATGCAATGCCTCGACCACTGCAGCAGCCATGGCGAAAACACCGGGATCACCGGAAGAAACCATCACGACGGACCGGCCCTTTGCGGCAAGCTCGAAAGCGTGCCGCGCGCGCTGCATTTCCTCGCGATTGTCGGTCATATGCAGGGTCTGGTCTGAGCGGAAAGGTCCCGCCATGCGGACGTAGGTCTCATAGCCAAGCACATCGTCGGCGTCGTTCAATTCCCGTTTGACCGCCGCAATCATGAAATCGGGGTTCCCTGGTCCGAGACCGACCACTGCAAGCCGCCCGCGCTTATGGCCGGCAAGGGTAGATTCCGAGGAAGACAAGCTCGCGAAATCCGTAGGCTTGCGTTGAAAGACCAGATCGCCTTTCTGGGGAGCAACATCCGAAGACGTAACCAGAATGCGCAGTTCCGCATCGTCATCCAGCGGAAGCCTAGCGTCTTGCAGCCAAGGCGCGTCCCCCTCGATTCTCACAGTTTTGCCCCCAAGCAAATCGGCAATGAATGTCTTGGAATCCTCGGGATTTTTTAATTCGAAGCCCGGCGGAGGATTGAGCAGACAAGTGCCGAAGCGGAGCTCGCCTGATGTCGTTATTGCGGGTGAGACCTCGAGAATGGCTGCAATCTGCCGGGCAAGAACGTTCACGCCTGTAGTGCCACCTAAGAGGGGAACAACGGAACTGCCATCATCGGCTGCCGCCAGAACGGGCGGTTCGGCTCCCTTGTCACCAAGAACCGGGGCGAGGGAGCGGATAGTAATGCCGGCGGCGCAGAGAGCGATGACTGCATGACCGTTCTGATAGAGCTGTCGGACTGTTTCGCCGAAGTTCGTGTAGGAAATATCGGCGCCTTCGACGCGGACTTCCAACCCATAGATAGTCACTCCCGGCATGCTCGCTTTGATTCGCGATGCCGTTTCCATGCCGAGCGCCGACAGGGCCACTATGGCTATTGGATATATCATTCGGCGCTACCCGCCCATTTCTCTCCCGGAACGAGAATCAATGAGAAATAGGGTGAGGATTCGGGATCGACTTCCGCCAATGGAATGATGCGTTGTGCCTCCATCGTTGCCCGTTCGACATAAAGCGCCCGATCGAGCAGGCCAAGATCGTCGATTACACCACGTACTTTCGCGAGGTTTTTACCAAGCTTCATGATCGCCGCGGCTTCGGTGGCGGCGAGCCGGGTCTTCAAATCTTGTGCAGAAAGGACACCGGAGAGAACGGTAAGCGTCTGATTCCGATAGACCAGAGGTGCACCAAGCACGGCGGCTCCGCCCAGGACGGAACAGACACCTGGCACGACTTCGGTTTCGTAGTCTTCAGCCAGTCTGTCGTGGATATACATGAAGGAGCCGTAGAAGAATGGATCCCCCTCGGCGATCACCGCGACATCAGTTCCCGCGTCGAGATGCGTACGCAAAAGCGTCGTTATCTCGCCGTAGAAATCACTGACGATAGCGTCGTAGTTCATATGCGCGGGTAGTATTTCCGTTGTGACTGGATAAATCAGCGGGACGAGGAGTTGCCTCTCAGCAAGATAGCGCTCGACGATGGTTAAAGCGTTACCCTTCTTGCCTTTGGCTGCATGATAAGCGACCACTGGGGCAGCTTGAAGCAGACGTAACGCCTTCAATGTAATGAGTTCAGGATCGCCGGGACCAACGCCCAGTCCAAAAAGCCGCCCGGGCTTCGGCATTATTCTTTCTCCGACGCGAGAGCATTGATCGCTGCGGCAGCCATGGCACTGCCGCCGCGGCGGCCATGTACGACGACATAGGGAATTCCGCGGCTGTCCTCGGCAAGCGCCGCCTTGGATTCCATCGCGCCGACAAAGCCGACCGGAAAGCCGAGAATCAGCGCCGGTTTTGCAGCGCCTTCGTCGATCATTTCAAGTAATCGGAAGAGGGCGGTGGGCGCATTACCGAAGGCAACAACCGCACCTGCCAAGTAGGGGTGCCATAATTCCAACGCTGCGGCGGATCGGGTGTTGCCCATGTCGAGTGCCAATTTGGCGACCGAGGGGTCTCCTAGCATGCACATTACCTGATTTCCGGCTGGCAGACGTGACCGCGTGACACCCTCCGCAACCATACGTGCGTCGCACAAGATAGGCGCGCCGCTCAGCAATGCGTTGCGGCCAGCCGTTGCAGCACCCTCGGAAAACGCCAGATCCTGTATCACGTCGACCATGCCGCAAGCATGGGCGACGCGCACGGCCAGCTTTTCCAGATCGGCCGGAATGCCCTTCAAATCGGCTTCGGAACGAATGATGGCGAACGAGCGATCATAGATCGCCTGACCATCGCGGATATAGTCAAGCATATATTGGCCCCCCAGAGCCGGAATTCTCACCGATCAATTCGGCAGCTTCGTCGATAGTGACATTGGCAGCCAATAGCTTGCCAAAACGCGACGGTCCATTGGTCGCGCACAGAAAGATGTCGTAACGTCCAGCCGCAGTTGCCACGAGAGTTATGGGTTTTGCCGAGGGCGACGCACAGGATTTGCTGCAGCCGCTCATATGGATTTGCGGAACTGCCGGACTACCCCGCAAAAGTGACGCGAGCTTCAGCCCGTCTGACTGGGTGGCTGCCAGTGCCGAACCGCATCCCGCCGACCCCGAACAGCTGATCATCGTCGCTAGAGTCATTTTAGGATTGGTGCCAAGTCGGAGTGCTTCGAGCGCAGCGAGCGTAGCTTTTGCATCGCCAACTGAAATTTGCGGCAAGAGAACGCTTTGCCACGGTGTCATGCGCAATTTTCCGTTGCCATACTTGTCAGCAAGTTCCGCAAGCGATTGCAAAAGGTCAGGATCAAGGCGGCCAAGTGGAGGCATGGCGCCCACGAAACAGCGTGAGCTGTCCACATCGAGCGAGAGCCCAAGATGACCATTTTCACGGGCAGGGGATCTGCGCCAATTTGCAATCTGCTCACTTCGCAGCGGAACCCCGATGCGCGGTTCGAGCTGTTCTACGAGGTATTCCGTACCCATCTGGCTTATCATATGTCGAAGGCGCGAAGCTTCCGGGTGTGCACGGCACCATTCGATGAAGATATCGAGAATGCCAGTGATGAGCGTAAATGCTTGCCCGGTTGCGACGCTACCAAGAGCAGGCTGAGCATCGGTTTGTGTGGGTGGCACACCTGCAACGCCGAAGGCGAACCGCGGCGCAGTACTTTCCAGATCGATAGGACTGAGCCAAAGATCATGGGGGTGATCCACCATTGCAACGCTTTCGCCTCCATCGATGAAAATGGAAAACTTGGGCGAAAGAGTCTGGTAGAGCAGATTCGTCTGCACGATTGTCAGCACGCGCAACGCGAGAGGCCGCACGTCCGGCATCGTCTGGTTAAATCCTGCAAACGGGCTGATCATGACATTGCGAACGTCATCGCCTCGATCGCTCAATGGTCCGAGCCCTGATTCCAGCAAAGCCGAGATTAACGATTCTTCCATTTCCGGCCGCACACCGCGAATTTGCAGATTGGCACGATTGGTGATTTCGATCGTACCGTTGCCGCACCGCTGTGCCGCATCCGCGACCGAGCGCGCCTGAACTGCGCTCAGATCGCCAAAGGTCAGTTTTAAACGGCAGATACCGCCGTCAAGGGCCTTTGCCATGCGGAACAAACCCGGGCAGGCAGAGCGTCGCGCCTCGACGGTTGATCGCTGGATAGTGGTTGTCAGATGGCTCATGGCGTTGTCGGTTTTACAGGATGCCTCGGGGCATGCCAACCTTTCTCGCAACGCCCCGCTTCGTTGACCCATCAAGCGGTTTGGGGCATGCATGGTAGGCACAAAAGGATGGAATGTATGATAGCGCGGTGGCTGACGATTATCGGGATCGGTGAGGATGGATACAGTGGTCTCGGTCAGAATGCCCGTGATGCACTGGCACGGGCCGGAACGATTTTCGGCGGTAAGCGCCATCTGGATTTGCTGCCCAAAGGGCTGACCGGTGAACGCATTGCATGGCCCAGCCCATTCTCGGATGCGTACCCCATGCTCCTTGCCTCGCGCGGCCAGCCTGTCGCTGTGTTGGCCAGCGGCGATCCGATGCATTTCGGCATGGGCGCCACTCTGACGCGCTATGTCGCGGCTGATGAGATGCGAATAATTCCGGCTCCTTCATCATTCTCGCTGGCGGCCGCTGCAATGGGCTGGCCGATACAGGAAACACAACTGCTGAGTGTTCATGGCAGGCCAATCGAGACGCTGTTCAAGGCGTTCGCCCCTGGAGCAAAGTTGCTCATTCTCAGCAATGACGGCGGCACACCTTTACAGGTCGCGCAGATGCTGAGCGACG
The DNA here is from genome assembly GCF_028331445.1 of Candidatus Phyllobacterium onerii. GTDB lineage: Bacteria > Pseudomonadota > Alphaproteobacteria > Rhizobiales > Rhizobiaceae > Phyllobacterium > Phyllobacterium onerii. The sequence continues at coordinate 272,319 of NZ_JAQMHX010000006.1, forward strand.
CTGGGTTCGGGTCAGCGCGATTGACTGTGCTGGAGCATCTGGCGGGTGCGGCGGAGCGGAGAATTGACGGGACTGCAACTACCTGGAACCATCCTCGCTGTGCTGATCTCAATGTGCTTGCTGTGGATTGCGGCAAAGCGATGCCACCAGCCCGGCTTTATCCTATGCTTGCCGGTTTGCCCGACGAAGCGTTCGAACATGACGGGCAATTGACCAAACGGGATGTCCGTGCCGTTACTCTGGCACATCTTGCGCCACTGCCGGGCGAGCTCTTGTGGGATGTCGGGGCGGGCTGCGGCTCGATCGGCATTGAGTGGATGCGCGCACACAACTCGTGCCGGACCTTGGCTATTGAAGCCAATGACAAGCGGCAAGATTTGATCCTGCGCAACACCCGGGCGCTAGGTGTGCCTGATCTGCAGATTGTTCGCGGTGAGGCACCGGCGGCTTTGCAAGGACTCGCAGAACCAGACGCAGTCTTCATCGGTGGCGGCGTGACCGATGAGGGGGTAATGCAGGCGTGCTGGGAAGGCCTCAAGCCAGGTGGGCGCCTGGTTGCCAATGCTGTGACAATTCAGAGTGAAATGGCAATCGTTGGCTGGCGCTCCGCCCATGGCGGCGAACTCACGAAGCTTGCTGTTTCGTACGCGCAACCTTTGGGCGGTTTCGATACGTGGCGTTCTGCTCTACCGGTCACCATTTACGCGGTTCGCAAGCCGATGTGATTGTCCGTTTAACGCAGAAAATATTGTGAATACTGGCCTTTTGCCTTCAATAGCGGAACCAACATCACAGTTTGAAGGTTGGTATTTTCTTGCCGGAAAGGAATCTCTCATGGAACTTGATCCTCAGAACGCGTTTTCCGCGATTCAAACTGGCATTCGCGAAGCAAGCGCCCTTGTAGTTGCTTACGCGTTCTCAGTGATCGGCGCGGTTCTGTTGCTGATTATCGGATTCGTCGTCGCAGGTCTCGTGGAGCGTTGGGTCTATGCCGGGCTTGGGCAAGTCGGCGGCTTCGACCTGACACTACGCCGCTTTTTTTCCAAGATCGCACGCTATGTGGTGCTCGGCCTTGTCGTGGTTATGGTGCTCGGTCAATTCGGCATCCAGACGGCCTCGGTTATTGCCGCCATCGGTGCAGTTGGCTTGGCAATCGGGCTGGCTTTACAAGGAACGCTGCAGAATATCGCAGCAGGCATCATGCTGTTGGCGCTCCGTCCCCTTCGCATTGGCGAATATGTGGAGGTGGGCAGCATAAGCGGGACAGTCGAAGAAATCGGACTCTTTGCGACGCGATTACGTGCGGCAGACGGCGTGTACATCCTTGCGCCAAATTCGACGCTTTGGACCTTACCCGTGAAAAACTTTACCCGAAACGGTATTCGTCGCAATGACATCACGGTTACTGTTTCCAATGAGGATGATTTGGACCAGGTCCAGAAATCCTTGATTGAACTGACTGAAACCGACAAGCGGGTAAAGAAAGACCCGGCTCCTTCAGCCTTTGTGGCCGAGTTGGGTGATGCGACCGCAGCAATAACATTGCGCTATTGGACTTCAGTCAACGAATATCAATCTGCCAAAGCCGATCTCAACAAAAGCGTGCGGGCTGCAATGGTAGCCAAAGCATAGTCGAATCGCAGTTTGCCAACAAACTAGACAATAACGCCTCATGACCCGGACATCAAAAAAGGGCCGCTTCGACTACAGATCGAAGCGGCCAAAACTTAGTATAGGGCATATCACAGTACGATATTGCATTTGCTTTGCAACTGCAAGTACCGCTTTCGAATGAGCACAACATGCACGCTTTCTGGACCGTTCTTTGATCGAAAAAATGCAGTGGAAAGCAGTATGGTGATCCCGACTGGATTCGAACCAGTGGCCTACAGATTAGGAATCTGTCGCTCTATCCTACTGAGCTACGGGACCAACTGACCTGACATACTGTTTTTCGCGGCGGTCGCCAAGTCTCAAGATGAGTGGAAATTTCCAGCAGTCCGGTGCCAATCAGGATGACGGGGGGAGAGCACTCTCAGCCAATTGCACCCAGTAACTGATGCCGTGCGGGATTGCGTCGTCGTTGAAATCATAGGACGGATTGTGCAGCGAGGCGCTTTCACCATTGCCTATGAAAATAAAGGCGCCTGGACGTGCTTCCAGCATGTAAGAGAAATCCTCGCCGGCCATCATGGGCGCGACTTCCTCGTTGACCGCGTCATTTCCAGCGACCTTGCGAGCCGTTTTGGCAGCGAAGTCCGTCTCGCGAGCATGGTTGAACGTTACTGGATAGTTGCGGGCATAATTGACAGTTGCGCTTGCACCCAAAGCTCCGGCAACGCCTTCAGCGACCTCCATCAGGCGCTTTTCGGCAAAATCGCGCATTTCTGGGCGCAAGGTGCGAACGGTGCCGGCGAGTTCAGCCCGTTGAGGAATGATGTTATGGGCATCACCGGCATGAAACTTAGTGACGGAGAGAACGACAGAATCAAGTGGGTCGGTACCGCGCGAGACGATGGTTTGCAGGGCATTGACCAATTGAGCGCCGATGACGACGGGGTCGATGGTCCGGTGCGGCTGCGCTGCATGGCCGCCGCGACCTTCGACAATGATGGTGAACTCGTCCGTTGCTGCCATGATCGGGCCCTTGCGAATGGCAAACTGACCAATGGGAAGTCCGGGAATATTGTGCATGCCATAGACTTCCGATACGGAGAAGCGCTCCATCAAGCCGTCCTTGACCATTTCACGGCCTCCGCCACCGCCTTCTTCCGCAGGCTGGAAGATAACCGCGATTGAACCACCAAAGTTGCGAGTTTCGGCCAGATATTGCGCGGCACCCAAGAGCATTGCGGTGTGGCCGTCATGTCCGCAGGCGTGCATTTTGCCGTCCGTACGGGATGCCCAGGGCTTGCCGGTAACTTCAGTGAGCGGCAGCGCATCCATATCAGAGCGCAAGCCCACAGTCGGCCCTTCGCCATGACGCCCGCGAATGATTCCCACGACACCGGTACGCCCAATGCCGGTCTCCACCTCGTCGCATCCGAATTCGCGCAGCTTTTCTGCAACGAACCGCGCTGTCTCGTGCACGTCGAACATTATTTCTGGATTCTGGTGCAGATGGTGCCTCCACGCGGAAACCTCGTCCTGCATTTCGATCGCGCGATTGAGCAAAGGCATTCGAGGGTAACTCCAAATCCAAATCTGACATTTCAGTGAACAGAATAAAGGTGTTTTGCCTTTTGCCCGCCACATAAGATAGATAAGGGCATTGCTGCCCGGTGTGAAGCGCGGCTTAATGCCTTTCCAGGTTGTTTACATAGACAGGTCGGATTTTCAGGAATGCGGAAAACTGTAGCACTCTTTCTTTCGGGTTGCGTGATATCGATGACCGCTGCATCGGCGGCCCTTGCCGGTGCGAACATTACAGTCGACGCCGGCAGCGGCGAAATCCTCTCGCAAGAGGACGCTTTCCAGCGCTGGTATCCCGCTTCTTTGACCAAATTGATGACCGTTTACGTGGTGTTCCGGATGATTGAGTCGGGTCAGATTACGTTGGATACGCCAATCAAGATCACTGCGCTTGCCGCCAAACAGCCTCCAAGCAAGATGGGCTACAAGGTCGGCTCCGAGCTGACGTTAGACAATGCGCTCAAGATCATGATGGTCAAGTCGGCCAATGATATCGCCATGGCAGTGGGCGAGACGCTGGGCGGTTCTTCCGACAAGTTTGCTGTGCTTATGAATGCCGAAGCCAAACGTCTCGGCATGACGGGTTCGCATTTCGTTAATCCAAACGGTCTTCACTCGGATGACCATTATACGACTGCGCGAGATCTCGCGATTCTGACACTGCAGCTGCGCCGTGAATTTCCGCAGTACGCGCATTATTTTGATATTGAAGCCATCGACTATGGCGGCAAGAAGCTTCAGCCCAATCTGAATGCGCTTATCGGCCGGTTTCAGGGTGCCGATGGCATGAAGACCGGATTTGTTTGCCCCTCGGGCTACAATCTGATCGGCTCTGCAACTCGCAATGGCAGGACGATCATCACTGTGGTTTTGGGCGAATTGAAGCTGACGACGCGGGCGACGAAGGCAGCGGAGCTTCTTGCCAAGGGCTTCGAGACCCAAGGCAGTGGCACAACAATCGATACATTGCAGCCCTATGGTGCACCCACACGCGACGTGGCTGTTAACATGCGGCCAAGTGTTTGTTCGAAGGAGGCATCGGGGTCCGATACCTGGGACGGCAAGGACCTCGAAGGGCACATCGTTCAGGGGTCACCTTATATGAAAAGGATGGAACATGAACCGGCAGTGGAAAAAGTTGCGCTGCTGCCGGCGAAGATCAATTCATTGGGGATGGAGTTGAACCGGGTTCCTGTTCCGATGCCGCGGCCAGATCGCTCGTCGCTGACGGATGCAAGCGAGGCCTTGAAGGCAGTGAACTGATGGCCGACGCTCCCATACCGGTCTCGGTACTAACCGGCTTTCTAGGGTCGGGAAAGACGACGTTGCTCAACCGGCTGCTGAAGGATCCGGCTCTCGCCGATACGGCAGTGATTATCAATGAATTCGGTGATGTGGGCATTGATCATCTGCTGGTCGAGAAAGCCAGCGACGGCATTATCGAGCTTTCCGATGGTTGCCTCTGCTGCACCGTGCGCGGAGAGCTGATTGATACGCTCTCGGATCTCATCGACCGATTGCAGACGGGCAAATTGCAACGATTGAAACGCGTTATCATCGAGACGACCGGGCTTGCCGATCCCGCACCGGTTCTGCATGCCGTCATGGGACATCCGGTGTTGTTGCAGGCCTTTCGCGTTGATGGCGTGATCACCACCGTCGACGCGATCAATGGCATGGCAACGCTCGACGCGCACGAGGAAGCGATAAAGCAGGCTGCTGTTGCTGATCGCATTGTTATAACCAAGACAGATTTGCGAGAAGCTCAAAATGAACTCCCGGCGCTGCGAGCAAGGCTTGCTGCGTTAAATCCAGGGGCCGACCTGATCGATGTCGCTAACCCGCGCACAGGATACGCGGCATTGTTCGAATGCGGTGTCTATAATCCAGAAACCAAGACCGTTGATGTTCAGCGCTGGCTAAAGGCGGAAGCCTACCGTGATCGCGGGCATGAACACGATCAGATCGATCATGGGCACCACCATGAGCATGGAGAACACCATCATCACGACATCAACAGGCACGACGCCAAGATCCGGTCATTCTCGCTGAAACACGATGCCCCGGTATCCCTGCACAGTTTCGACATGTTCCTCGACCTGTTGCGTTCGGCCCACGGTGAAAAATTGCTGCGCGTGAAGGGTATCGTGCAGTTGGAGGACGATCCGGAGCGGCCTCTCGTCATACACGGCGTACAGCAGATTTTTCATCCACCAGCGCGGCTGGCGGCGTGGCCAGATGGCGTTCGCGAAACGCGCCTGGTGTTGATCGTCAAGGATTTGCCGGAGAGCTATGTCAGCCAGCTCTTCAACGCATTTCTTGATCGGCCACAGGTCGATATGCCGGACCGTGCTGCGCTCTTTGACAACCCGTTGGCAATTTCCGGTGTGAAACTAGGCTAGTCAGCCGCATTCGATGTGGAATCGGTGGCCACCGTCGACGCTGAGCGTTTCGATCAGCCTATGACCCTCGGTCAGACAAAAATTAGGCATGTCGATGACAGCCAGCGGGTCGCTTGTTTCGACCCATAGGCGGCTGCCGGCGACCATATCGCCAAGCTTCCTGCGGGTCTTGAGCACCGGCAAGGGGCAATTCAAGCCGCGAAGATCATATATCTCGGCATTCATGATTGCTTTTTCCGGCATGATCACTTTTCTGGTCGCTAGTTGCCGATAATCTTCCACCAGGCCTTCTTCGCCGGCGCCGGCTGCTCGACGGCAGCAACAGGGGCTTCCGGTGCGATAGCGGCGGTGGTTTGAGGGGCAGGTGCGGATTGTTGCGGGGCTGCCGGAGGTGACGAAGCTGTCGGCGGGGCAAGGGTTATGGGTGCTGGCGCAGCCGAGGCCATGCTCTTTCCCATACGCGTTCTTTTAGAAGCGTCACGCTCCTCACGTGCCTTGTCCGCTGCGACGGCGGAAGCAAGCCGAACCATGACCTGTGGCTTGGTTGCAGAGTCCTTGTCCTGCGGCGAAAGAGACGGCGGTTCTTGCGTCACGCGCTCACCCCGAGCACGGCGAGCGCTCCAGTCAGCAATGATCTTGGCTTCTGCAATGCCCTGGATGGAGCGGCTGGGTGGTGTGATCTTGCCTTTGCCGACCATTGTAGAGAACGCCGTCTCGTAGCTGGTTTGATACGACTGATACGCCATTTTTAGCGATTCTGGCTGATCGGAAGGCGGGCAGGTTGCTGTCGCCGCAATCGGCGCATTGGGATCAGACGTGTGGTTGAAGACATATTTCTTTTCGCAGACATCCACCTTCGGCGGCACCTTGGTGATTTCGAAGTGGTCGTAACCTTCTTTCAGGTTCTTCCAGAAGGCGTAATTCGGATCATCCTTGTAGCGCGCCATATTGGCTGCGGTCATGCGGAAAGGATAGGCCTGAAGCTGGATAGATTCCTGACCGCCCTTAAACGCATCCCGGGCGAAAGCATAAATCTGTGCGACCTGTGCATCGGTCATTGAATAACAACCCGACGACGAGCACGCGCCATGGACCATCAAATTGGCACCGGTACGGCCGAGGGCGCGGTCCAATGCATTGGGAAAGCCAGTGTTGAATGAGAGGTAATAGCTTGATTTCGGATTCATCTGCGCCGGGCGAACTGCGTAGAATCCCTCGGGTGCCTGACGATCACCCTCGATGAACTTGGGGCCAAGCTTTCCGGACCATTTGCAAATCTGGTAGTTCGTGACCATGTCGTAACGGCCATTGTCCTTGCGTTTCCACACTTCAAGGACGTTTTCTTCCTTAAATATGCGAAACATGACGGGCGATGTAAGGCTCATGCCCTTCGCCTTCATGCTGCGGACGAGTTTCTCCGGCAACTGCGTTCCGGCACCATTAGGAGACAGGTCGTCGATCGACGAGTTTTGGCAACCCGCAATAAGCAGGGTTAGCATGAATGCCGCAAGGATATGTGCCAATGTCTTCATTATTGCAGCTGTTACCAGTTACTAATTGTGTCGCGAGGGCCCCTGAAACGTGCGGATCTCTGGGTCCGCCACATCATAAATGCATCTGGTATAGTTGATAAAGCCTTACTTCACTTCCGCAAAATTGCTCTATTGCACAATGTCACCTGCAACGAATGCAGGGCGGATTTATGGCAAAGCCCACTGCTCCCAATTTCCGTTACGAAGCCTTGGCCGGATTCGAACAAAAAAGGCGGCGCACCTGCACCGCCTTTTTTGAAATTTGCGACGAACGAATTAGCCGTTCAACGCGTCCTTCAGGGCCTTTGCAGGCTGGAAAGCAACTTTCTTCGACGCTGCGATTTTGATCGTTGCGCCCGTAGCAGGGTTACGGCCTTCGCGAGCGGCGCGCGACTGGACCTTGAACTTGCCAAAGCCTGGCAGCGAAACTTCATCGCCGGCTACGACGGAATCAGTGATACCCTTAAGAACGCTATCAACAATCGCCTTGGACTGAACTTTTGTAAGACCCTGATCAGCGACGAGCTTTTCAATGAGATCGGACGTATTCATTTTGGCGGTTTCCTCAGTATATTCGTTGATCGGAGGCGTCTGTATGGCACGCGATTCCCGCTCTGTCATCAGTAAGAACGCCCAAAAAGCGGGTTTATACCCAGTGTTTACAGGGTTTTTTTCAAAACCGGCTATGAAATTCAAGATTACGCTCTGGAGAGGCTCGCAAACCGCACCAAGTGATTCGCAGAGTGTGGGCTTCAATTAGGGCCGTTCAGCATGGAAAGGATCCATCATTTGCCAGATGGGTGGGTCGCCGATATGGCGCACAAGGTGGTCTACAAACGCTCTAACCTTGGCCGAGACATGCCGTGTAGGCGGATACACCGCATATATTTTGTAGGGAACTGGCGTCACATCAGGCAGCGCCGGAATGAGAGTACCCGCTCGCAGGGCGTCGGCGGCAATGAACATTGGAAGTAGGACCAGCCCCAGACCGGCAATTGCCATGTCGCGCATGGCTTCGCCATTATTGGCGACGATGCGGCCATGCATGGCCACCGAGATCGGGTCATTGGGAGAAGCCGGGTTTTCGAATTGCCATAGCTGGCTGGTATTGACGTTTGAGTAGTCGATGCAGGCGAAAGAGCTCAGTTCTTCGAGTCGCTTTGGCAAGCCATTGGCTGCGGCGAAAGCCGGGCTGCAGCAAATAACCCGGGCGTCCGTGCAAAGCTTGCGTGCAATAAGGCTTGAATCCTTGAGGATGCCGATACGGATGCCAACGTCATAACCACCACGCACCAGATCGACCATGCGGTCTTCAAATTCCACCGCGACTTCCAGATCAGGATATTGCCTGGCGAAGTCGGCAATCATCCGTCCAAGATAAAGAGTGCCGAATGACATCGGAGCGGCAATCCTCAAATTGCCCCTGATGGCGCTGTGTCGCTCACCAACGGTATCGGTGGCTTCAACGATCTCCCGAACCAAGGGCGTGATCCGCTCGACAAAGTCGCGGGCGTGGTCAGATGCGAGCAACTTACGTGGCGAGCGCTGAAACAGCTCTATACCCAGTGCACCTTCAAGATCGGAAATGCGCTTGCTTACCACCGATTTTGAAAGGTTGAGACGTGCAGCGGTCACCGTGATGCTGCGGGTTTCCATTACGTCAAGAAAAGTGAGAAGATCATCGAAGCGCCATTTCATTGTTTGGTTATAGTGGACTTTAGGCCGATTTAGAACGCCTGTGTCCTGCATTAGTTCGTTTTTGCCGAACACGGGTTGCAGAGATCCGCTCTTTATCGGCCGCTACACAACGCAGATATTTACACCAACGGCGATTATGCCCGAACGAACCAATTCAGGAGGCTTCGATGACCTTACAACTGACAGGTATTCATCATTTGACTGCCGTAACGGCGAATGCGCCGGAAAATCTGCGGTTCTATACGCAAACGCTTGGCCTGCGACTGGTCAAGAAAACCGTCAATCAAGACGACACCAGCGCCTATCACCTCTTCTATGCAGATGGAGAGGCAACGCCCGGCACCGATCTCACCTTCTTCGACTGGCCGGTTGGACCCGAAAGCCGCGGTACGCACAGCATTTCGCGTACGGGTTTGCGTGTGGGCAGCAAAGCAAGTCTGGTATGGTGGAAAGCTCGCTTTACCGAACTCGGCGTAAAGTCCGGTGATATTGCTGAAATCGGTGGCTATGACTCGCTTGATTTTGAAGATGGCGAAGGACAACGGTTCCGGCTCATCAATGATGGCGGCGCAGGAGCATCGCATCCGTGGGACAGGAGCCCTGTCCCGGCTGAGCATCAGATCCGCGGGCTCGGTCCAATCACCCTCAGCGTGCCCGATATTACCAACACCGAAGCGATCCTTCTTCATGTGATGAATATGCGCAAGGTCAACACTTACCCCTCTCCAGACGGTGCCGGGCATGTTCATGTGTTTGCTATGGGCGAGGGCGGTCCTGCTGCTGAATTGCACGTGGCCGTTCAACCGGATCTTCCGGCTGCAAGGCAGGGTGCCGGTGCTGTGCATCACGTCGCATTTCGCGCCCCGGACGTGCAGCAATTGCATGAATGGACCGAACGTTTGAACGAATTCCGGATGCCGTCAAGCGGTGAGGTAGAGCGCTACTACTTCCGCTCGCTGTACTTCCGCGAACCGAACGGCATTTTGTTCGAAATCGCCACAGATGGTCCGGGCTTCACGGTCGATGAGCCCTTGGAGACTCTCGGGGAGGGCTTGTCGTTGCCGCCATTCCTTGAAGGCAAGCGCGCTTCGATCGAAGCCGGGCTCAAGCCTCTGTCGTAACGAAATTGAACAGACCGGAGAAACTCCGGCCTGTTCCTTTATGGGGTCAACCATTGCTTAACCGCGTCAATGTCGTGCGGTCCGATTTCATGATCGGCGGATACTGCCTTGACGGTGATATCAGCTCCGGCGCCGCACAGTTCCGCCTCAAGCGCGGGCGCATGTGCTCCAAACAGATCGTGGTCGCCGGTGATTGCAAGAACTTTCGTCTCAAGAAGATCAGCCTTGGGCGTCTCTTCCAGCACTTTTGTTGCGCGCAACAAAACTGCATTGCGGACAATGCCCGGATGAAGTTGCATCATTGCCGCGATAATGTTCGCGCCATTGGAATAGCCGAGTAAAGTAGTCCGTTGGAGATTTAGGTCGTAGGCTTCAACCGCGCCCTCTATAAACGCGGCAAGTGCTTCGGCCTCCGAACGAATGTCCTTTTGATCAAAGCTCAGTGGTCCAAAGCGCCGGAACCAGCGGGCCGAACCCTCTTCCGTGCTGCGTCCGCGCAAACCAATCAAGGTGGCGTGCGGGGCAACCTTCGAGGCAAACGGCATAAGACTGGTCTCATTGCCTCCCGATCCATGCAGGAGGATCAGTGTTTGTCCAAAGGTGATCTCCGGCATGTAGACCCGGTGGATGAACGGCAGCTCGCGATAGATGAAACGCTCCTCTTTCGGCAAGCCAAATTGCGGCAGTATTACTTTCAGGTTTTCAGTTTCCTCGGCGAAATGCGGCGGGATGAACAGGCGGGTGCCAAGCTTCTCAGGCGTTTCGTCAATCAGCATGCCGGGGCCGTCGGTAGCCATTTCGAGCAGGGTGCCGCTAGGCTCGCGCACGTAGATCGAATGGAAATATTTCCGGTCATGCATTGCCGTTGCGGTCATTCCGCGTGCTACCAAGCGATCATACGTTGCCGTTACAGTGGGAATGTCCGCAGCGCGAAAAGCAATATGGTCTATGGTGCCGGTTCCGGGTGCCGAGCCCCAGAAGCCTGTTGCGTCGCGAACGTCGATGCAATCGCCGGACGCCGAAACCATTCTTGTAATCGTTTCGGTTTGCTCGCCTGAAATGTAAGAAAAATAATCTGCAAGGAATGTGCACGTTTCCTGCGGCTTTTCGGTCAGTATTGTCGCGCCGCGGATGCGTTTGATCGCATGAGATGCAGGAATGTCGCCACCGACCCAAAGATCGCCGCCCTCTACGGCATGAGTTCCCACGAGCTTCACGATCACGCCATCGGGATCATGTAAACGCAGCACCGGTTCGCCGAATTCCTGTGCTGGTCCTGAGGTAGCAATGTTGAATTGCAGGGCACGTGTCAGCCAGAAGCCGATGCTATCAGGGGCAATAGCGAGTGAGATTTCGCTTGGCTGCCCGTAGCCAACGCGACCCGGCGAACCATCTTCCCATACGAGAAAGGTAATCAGAGAACCTGGATTGCCTGATGCGTCTCCATAGAGGAGGTGGAGCTGGGTTGCGTCTTCATAACCGCCCGTGCGCTTGACGAGGCGCAGACCGAGGAAGCCGGCATAAAAATCGACATTTGCCTGAACCTTCCGTGTGATCAGGGTGATGTGGTGGATGCCGCCTGTCATGAGTATCTCCCGGCCTATCAATATTCGACTGTTACGGGGTAGCAAGCAGGGACGCAACGCTCGGAAAAGTATTTCCAAAAAACAACACCCACCGCGGGAGGAGCGGTGGGTGCTACTTGTAAAGATCAGCTGGGAGGAGACCGATCTTTAGACCATCCGTGACTTGGGAGGAACGTCCCGGAGGTTAATCGAATTCTACTACTGAGCAGAAGCAGCTTTCCTGGCGACGAAGGAGATATCGCCGCGGGAGATGCCAAGGTCATTCAGTTCACGTGCGGACAGGCGGTTCAGTTCCGTGACGGTATCACGATAGCGGCGCCAGTTATTGTAAGAGCGGATCAGGTTCATTTCACTCACCTTGTAGGTTCTTGTTTGTTTGATCATTTTTCGATCATGCTGCTCATATAGTAGACAGCCTGCCGAACTTGCAGTGACAAGTTTGCATAGCTGCTTTGCAACGAAATGATGGATCACCTCCGTGCGAAACGTCAGGCGCTGAAGGTCGATTTGACATTCTTGCCTGCTGATCAGGCTCGGACTTTCGCTTTGGACGTTCTCGCAGGCGAGCGACGTTGAGCGGAATGGTTTGCAGTTTTTTCCGCCAACACCTTGTCAGCCTTTTTGGCAGCGACTTCACATTGCTTGCGGAACTTCTCAACCTCTTCTTCTGTCAGATGCTCAATGCCGATAAAGGCGTTCTTAGCCTCGCTGACGCGTACCAACTCGTCGAGTTTTGCCTGAATCGCAACGCCATCGCGGTTTTGGGTATTCTGGATAAGGAAGACCATGAGAAATGTAATGATGGTCGTGCCCGTATTGATGATCAATTGCCATGTATCGGAAAAGCCAAAAATTGGGCCGGTCACCCCCCAAACGACAACGATCAAGCAACAGAGTATGAAGGTAAGCGGCTTGCCAGCAGCCAGTGCAACGTCGTTGGCGATCCGCGTAAACAATTTGCCAAACATGGTGTCGTCCTCCTGACAAGCAGCGAGGAGATAACTTGGTGCGGCGCGAAATGTTCCACGAGGCGCTGCAGGCTACCCAGGGTGGTTGGATCGGGAGACTGTGGGGAAATGGCGCGCCCGAAAGGATTCGAACCTCGGCGATTCGTAGTCTGGGAACTCTATCGTGCAGCAGTGCGCGCCACCATGCGAAGCACCCATCATTTGTTTGGCTCCCTCGACCATGGTGGATCGTAGACAACTTAGCTTCAATAGAAACCCGGAGACACAATGCGTGAATTATAATTCACGTATTGAATTATATTGACAAGGATTTTCTTTTAGGCTTGATTGCTCCCGACAGCATTTCGAGGAGGATTGCTGGACTTCACAACGAATAGTGGTGGCTTGCGAGGCACCACGAAACCAATGGGAGGGGCTTCGGCCTCGAGGAGGACACTTGCGCACTTTTTTAAGCACAACTGCCATGGCAGTCCTGGTCATGGCGTATTCCGCAGCCCCTGCCAAAGCTGCCGAAGAATCGCCGTTTCGCTGCGAGCCAGGCGAAAAATACGTCATGAACGTCATGGTTTCTGGCGTTGAATACTGGTTCCCTGTCTATGAAATGTTCAAGCAGGCGGGAAAGCAGCTCGGTTGCGAAACTGCCTATACCGGAACACCGGAATATGACGTCAACAAGCAGATCGCCAGCTTCGACCAGGCACTTGCGCAGAATCCTGCCGGCATTCTCGTTCACCCGATGAACTCGGATCCATTCATAGAGCCGATCAACCGGGCGATCGGTCAAGGCACGGCAGTTGTTACATTCGCGGCCGATTCGCCGCTTTCCAAGCGAATTTCCTTCATCACGTCCGACAATATACGCGAGGGCACCTATGCTGCCGACGCCATCGCCACGAAGCTCGGAGGCAAGGGCGAATATGCCGTCCTCGAGAATCCCGGGCAGGATAACCACGACAAGCGCGTCACGGCTTTTATCGACCGTATGAAGGCAAAGTGGCCCGACATGAAGCTCGTTGGCAGAGCAGCCTCAAACCAGGATCCGACGAAGGCCTATCAGGGCTTGATGAGTATCGTTCAGGCCAATCCTAATCTCGCGGCCGTCTTCATGCCGGAGGCGAACTCGGCCATCGGCGCCGCCCAGGCCAACAAGGAAAGCGGTGGCAAGATTCTCGTCATGTGTGCGGACGTCAACGCCAACATCCTTGACATGATCAAGGCCGGTGAAGTCTTCGGCTCGATCAACCCCAATCAGGGCATGCAGGGCTACATGGGCTTCATGCTGCTCTGGCTGGCCAAGCATCCGGAACTGATCGATCCCATGAACGACGCCAAGCGTGCAGGATTCAACCCGATGAGCATTCCCTTCGTGGACAACGGGCTTTCCATTGTCACCGCCGAGAATGCGGACGATTTCTTCTGGGACAAATACCTTAAGCGCCGTGGCACCAAAGGCATTGAGGAATAAGCCATTGCCGGCTATCCGGACGGCACGTCCGGGTAGCCACCTTGCGAAGCCAGTTGGAAGAGTGCGTCATGCGAAATCCGGTTCTGAATATCCGCAACGTCACAAAACATTTCGGTGCAGTGAAGGCGCTGACGAACGTGAGCTTCTCCCTTAGCCGTGGTGAGATTCATGCGCTTTGCGGTGAGAACGGCGCCGGCAAGTCAACGCTGATGAATATCATCGCAGGTGTTCTGCAACCGGATGAGGGAGAGATTGTGTTGGAAGGCAAGACGGTGAAGATCGGATCGCCTGCCGCTGCACAATCTTTAGGTCTGGGACTAGTCCACCAGGAAATCGCGCTTTGCCCGGACGCTAGCGTTGCGGAAAACATCTTCATGGCAACCACCAGCCGGCAGCGCTCGCTGCTGATGAACTACCGCAAGCTGGAACGCGAGGCACAAGACGTAATGAACCGGCTAGCGCCAATCGACGTTCGCCGCAAGGTGGGTGATCTGCCAATCTCCAGCCAACAGCTCGTGGAGATCGCCAAGGCGCTGACGCTCGACTGCCGTGTCCTCATTTTCGATGAGCCGACCGCCGCACTGACTGAAGCGGAAACGCGCATACTTTTTGAGATCATCCGCGGTTTGAAGACCAACGGGATATCGATCATTTATATCAGCCACCGCATGGCCGAGATATTCGACCTTTGCGACCGGGTGACTGTTCTGCGTGACGGCCACCATGTGTCGACAGAGCCCGTTGCCGATCTTAAGCCTGACGACGTTGTACGCCTTATGGTCGGGCGCGAGATTACGCAACTCTATCCCCCCAAGCAACCCGCCGGGGAGCGATCGCATGAGGTGGTTCTTTCGGTTCGCGCCCTTGGCGACGATCACCGTTTTGATTGTGTAAACATCGAGCTTATGAAGGGCGAAATCCTTGGCATCGGTGGTCTCATTGGCTCCGGCCGCACGGAAATCGCGGAAGGGATCTGCGGCTTGCGACCCATTACGAGCGGCGAAATCCTGATCCATGGCGAGCCGCAGGCGATAAGAAACTATGCGGACGCGGTGAACGCAGGTCTCGTTTATCTGTCGGAAGACCGCAAGGGCTCCGGCGTATTCCTGGACCTTTCGATCGCCCAGAATATCTCGGTTCTCAACCTGGACGCGCTTACCGGGCGCCTTGGGTTGATCGACGCCGGGGCAGAAGCAACGCTGGCCAGCGACTTCGCCAGGAAACTGAATATTCGCATGGGCAGTGTCGATGCACCGGTGTCCTCGCTCAGCGGCGGTAACCAGCAGAAGGTTGCGATTGCCAAACAGCTCGCTGTCCAGCCCAAGGTGATAGTGATGGACGAACCGACGCGTGGCATAGATGTTGGGGCGAAGTCCGAAATCCACACGCTGCTGCGCGAACTTGCCAGCTCCGGAATTGGCATCATCGTCATTTCTTCCGAACTCCCCGAACTGCTAGGGCTGTGTGACCGGGTGATTGTCATCCGCGAAGGCACGGTGGCTGGTGAACTGGATGCGGAAGCCATGAGCGAGGAAGCGGTTATCCGGCTCGCGTCCGGCGTCAATGCGCAAAATTTACAAAACCGGCTGGCATCAGAAGATGCCGCCTGAGAAAAGTTTGGGAGACGACAAAATGCTGGCTGAGACGATGGGGACAACGGCCGTGCGAGCCCCTTCCTGGAAAAGACTGGGCTCGATGCGGGAGGCAGGGCTGGTCGCAATCATTCTAGCACTTTGCATAGCCATGAGCTTTGCATCACCGCATTTTCTGACACTCGGAAACTTCCGCGCGATGCTGATGAGCTTTTCCGTGGAAGGCATCGTTGTCGTCGGGATGACGATCCTGCTTATTGTCGGCGGCATTGACCTTGCCGTCGGCTCCGTCGTCTGTTTCGCGATGGTCCTGTCGGGCTCGCTGTTCCTCGCGGGGCTCGATCCATGGAGCGCTTCGCTCATCGGCATTCTCGCAAGCGCGCTTATTGGCGCCGTCATGGGTTTTTTCGTCACCGTAGTCGGGCTCAATCACTTTATCACGTCGCTCGCCGGCATGGTCATCGTGCGCGGCCTGTGCCTTATCATCACCAAGGGAACGCCGCTCTCCCTCTTTACCCTGCCTCCCGCGTTCAAGGCCGTTGGGCAGGGCAGTTTCCACGGTCTGCCCTATGTCATCATCATCTTCGTCGCCGTTGTCGTGCTGTTCGACTTCCTGCTCAGGCGTGCAACGGCGCTGCGCAAGGTTTTCTATACGGGCAGTAACGAGAAAGCCGCGCTCTATTCCGGCATCAGGACAAACTATGTGAAATTCTGGGTGACCGTGCTCTGCTCGACGCTCGCGGGTTTTGCCGGTGTCATCTACATGTCGCGTTTTGGCGCTGCTACGCCGACGTTCGGTGTCGGGATGGAGCTCAACATTATCGCCGCTGCGGTCATTGGTGGCGCATCACTCAATGGCGGGTCGGGGACGATACTTGGTGCCATTCTTGGGATAGCATTGCTGTCGGTAGTGACCAGTTCTCTGGTCCTGCTTAATGTATCGGTCTACTGGCAGGACATGATAAAGGGGTGCATTCTGCTTGGTGCCGTCTCAATCGATCATTTTCTGCACAAGCGGAAGGCTTCCTGACATGACGATCGTCAGACTAAACACAAAACCGTCCTCGGCGCCCCGCGAAGAAATCGTTATTGCGCGGCAAATGCATCAGGCCTTGGTGCTGCATTTCCTGGAGGGTCTCACGCAGGCCCAGATCGCCGACCAGCTCGGAGTTTCGCAACCGACTGTGAACCGCCTGATCAAGCGTGGCCGGCAGCTTGGTCTCGTGGAGATCAAGATCAAATCCCCGGTCGAGCCATTGATTGATCTGGAGGAGCGGTTGCTGGCGCTCGGCGGGATTAATCGGGCTGTTGTCGTACCAACGGTTTCCGACAATCCGCAGACCGCGCTTCAGGCCGTTGGCGAGGCTGCGGCGCGCCTGCTTCTCGATGAAATCGCCGATGGTGACACGATCTGCATCACCGGCGGCAAGGGCGTCAGTGCCGTGGTTGCGGGACTGCATGCACAACGTTCATTCAATGTCGAAGTTGTTCCAGCCACGGGATGCGTTCAGGGCAAGCATTACACCGACGTGAACCATGTTTCGACATCCATGGCGGACAAACTCGGCGGACGCGCCTATCAAATTCATGCGCCGCTCTTTGCCGACAGCGCTGCAGAACGTGCGATGCTGATCAACATGCGCTCGGTAGCAGATGTATTCAAACGGGCACGGGAGGCGAAGGTGGCACTTGTTGGCATCGGGTCGATCCTGACCGACGATTCAAGCTATTATGATTTGCATCCATCCTCCAGTACCGACAGGCTCTCGATAGAGCAGTCCGGCGCGAGCTGCGAGCTCCTAGCGCATCTGCTTGACGATCGAGGCCAGGTTTGCGGCTACAGCCTCAATGATTCTCTTGTGTCGCTGACGTTGCGGGAATTCGCCTTGATCCCAAGCAAGATCGGTGTTGCGAGCGGACCCAACAAGGCACGGCCAATCCTCAGCATCATGCGTGGCAACCATCTGGATACGCTGGTTACAGATGAAGCGACTGGACAGCGTATTCTGGATATTGCGGCGGCTGAAGGAGCCTTGGCATGAGTGGTGATCAATTGGCGCGTTCGATAGGCAGGTCAGGCGTGCAAGCCTCTGCGGTCGGGCTTGGGACGTGGGCCATCGGTGGCTGGATGTGGGGCGGGACCGACGAAAAGCAGTCAATCGCGGCAATTCACGCATCTCTCGACGCGGGGGTCACTCTGATCGATACGGCACCCGCTTACGGGCTGGGACGGTCTGAGGAGATCGTGGGTAAAGCCCTTCAAGGGCGGCGGGACAAAGCGGTCATTGCCACAAAATGCGGTCTCGTTTGGCACACAGGAAAAGGCAGGCACTTCTTTGACCAGGATGGAAAGCCCGTCCACCGCTACCTTGGACGCGACGCTATTTTCCACGAGGTCGAAGCAAGCCTGACCCGGCTGGGTACGGATTACATCGATCTTTACATCACCCATTGGCAGGACCCCACGAACCCGATCGAGGAAACCGTCCGGGCGCTGGAGGATCTACGCAGTTCAGGCAAGATCCGGGCAATTGGAGCAAGCAATCTCAGTCCGGCCGAACTGGACGCCTACATCGCAACCGGCTCGCTTGATGCTATCCAGGAAAAGTTCAGCATGATTGACCGGGAGATCGGGAAGGACCTCCTGCCTATGGCCCGGCAGAACGACGTTTCGACCTTGAGCTATTCGTCCCTGGCGCTGGGACTGCTCTCGGGAACGATCGATCCGGACCGCACATTTTCCGGCGATGATCAGCGCAAAGACAATCCGCGTTTTTCGGTCAACAACAGGTCAAAGGCCCGCGAGTTCGCTGAAGCAATTCAGCCGGTAGCCAGCAGGCATGATGCCAGCATTGCACAGACGGTGATCGCCTGGACGCTGGCGCAGGAAGGCGTGACGTTTGCGTTGTGCGGTGCGCGCAATCCGGAACAGGCGCTGGAGAATGCAAAAGCCGGAGCGATCCGGCTCGGCAAAGAAGACCTTTCGGCCATTGACGCGGCCATCGCAGTGAAACTTGCAGATATGGACAGGTAACGGGCTGCATCATGAATCGTGAAGAGATATTCGACGGGCTTCGCCGGAGTCCGAAGGTGGACGTGTGTGTCATGGGCGGCGGCGTCAACGGGATCAGTGTATTCCGTGAGCTTGCCCTTCAGGGTCTCAACGTACTGCTTGTGGAGAAGAGCGATTATTGTTCCGGTGCCAGTTCCGCCTTGTCTCGGATGGTGCATGGCGGCCTGCGTTATCTTGAAAACGGCGAGTTCAATCTGGTGAGGGAATCGCTTGTCGAGCGCGATCGGCTATTGAGAAATGCGCCGCATCTTATCGCGCCTCTGCCAACCATGGTTCCTGTTTTCGACGTCTTCTCAGGTCTTGCAAATGGCGTAGTTCGCTTCCTTGGCCTCGGCCGCAAACCCAGCCGCCGTGGCGCTATCGCCATCAAGGCAGGGCTGAGCATCTATGATTTTCTGACACGCAAGCGTGCCCTGATGCCTCGGCATCGATTTCGCGGACGGCGGGGAACACTTGCCAAATGGCCCAAACTCAATCCGGCGATAAAGAGTTCGGCAACCTACTACGATGCATGGGTCAGGCAGCCGGAACGCATCGGAATCGAATTGCTGCAGGATGGGCTGTCCGCGGGACCGGGCGCACGTGCCCTCAACTATGCTGAGCTCCGAAGCAACGGGATCGGTGGTTTTATTGTGCAGGACTTTGTTGGCGGCACGACGACGGCTATCGAACCGGCACTCATCATCAATGCGACGGGTGGCTGGATCGATATCGCGAATGCCCGCCTGTTCTCGCCGGAAACTCTGCCGGCTCCGCTGATGGGCGGAACCAAAGGCTCGCACCTGATTATCGACAATGCCGAACTCTCCAAAGCTCTCGATGGCCATATGATCTACTACGAGAATGAGGATGGCCGTGTCTGCATTCTGTTTCCTTATCTCGGCAAGGTTCTGGTTGGTTCCACCGATATTCGGATCGATGACCCGGCAACTGTTGTCTGCACCCCGGATGAACGGGACTATATCCTACAATCGCTCGCCTTCGTGTTGCCTGATATTCAAATCCGGCCGGAGGAAATCGTCTATCAGTTCTCCGGTGTCAGGCCGCTTCCCGCCAGCAAGGACAAGTTCACCGGGCGTATCCCGCGCGATCATTTTTGCACGTTCATCGAATCTGATGGCGTTCCTGCGGTGCTATGCATGATTGGCGGCAAATGGACGACGTTTCGCTCCTTTGGAGAACTCGCTGCGGACATGGCATTAGGTCGCCTGCAGAGAACCCGTCATCTGACGACGGCGGACCGTCCCATTGGCGGCGGGCGCGCTTTCCCGGCGGATACCGGAGACTGGATAGCGCGCACGTCTTCCGCAACGGGCCTTGCGCCAGCACGCATAATCGAGCTTTTCGAACGATATGGAACAGCCGCCGCCCCGATTGCCGGCTTCATAGCCAGTGGAGCGGACGAACCCGTGCCGGTCGCCGGTTACTCCACTCGCGAGATGCTGTTCCTCATACGCCATGAATGCGTCGAACATCTCGATGATCTCCTGCTGAGACGAACAACGCTCGCTATCAGCGGACAGTTGTCGCTCGATATGACGAATGTGGCCCTTGAGCTCATCGCAGATGAAAAGCACTGGTCACCGGCACTCAAGGCTGCCGAACGGTCTCGGTTCCTCGATCTTCTCGCCGTCCGCCATGGAGTCGGCCTGGAAACACTTACAGCACGCAATGAACAAGGAGTACGATATGCGAAACAACCGAAAGGTCCGGATGAACCGACTGTTCGGCAACGGGCGCTGCCTCGACGTGGCGATCGATCACGGCGTGTGCAATGAACCAACTTTCCTGGATGGTCTTGAGGATATGGAAGGTGTGGTCGGGACGCTGGTTGCCGCGGCTCCGGATGCGATCCAGATGAACTATGGTCAGGCCGATCTTCTCCAGAACGTGGCAGGCAAGGAAAAGCCGGCTCTCGTCATGCGCATCGACATGGGCAACCCCTATAATCCCGTCCGCCATCGCGACATGTGGGCTGTTCTGCAAAATCAGGCCGATCCGCTGGTCGGTTCTATCGAACTCGACGCTGCCTGCGTGGTGGTCAACCTGTTTATGCTGCCGGACGAGCCTGACCTGTTTCGTCAGTGCGTCGAAAACATTTCGCGTGTGCGTGCCGATTGCGAAAAATATGGCATGCCGTTGATGATTGAACCCCTCGTCATGCAGCCGGTTACCGAACGCGGGGGCTATATGGTAGATGGCGACGCGGACAAGATCGTCACGCTGACCCGGCTTGCCCGCGAGATGGGCGCGGATATCGTCAAGGCGGATCCCACGACCAACGCAGAGGATTTTCACCGGGTAGTCGAGGCAGCGCGGTGCCCGGTACTGGTGCGGGGCGGCGGAAAGGAAGATTTGCGGGCCGTCTTCGATAAATCGGCAGCCTTGATGCGGCAGGGCGCGATGGGCATGGTTTACGGCCGCAACATCTACCAGCACTCCAACCCGGGTGCCGTGGTGCGCGGACTCATGGCAATCATCCATGACGATGCCAGTGGCGAGGACGCCTACGCGCGCTATCAGCAAGGCTGAGAATGAATAAGGACCTGAGGAGGGGTTCGGAATGGGAAAATATCTTCTGGGGCTGGATGCCGGCAATACAATCATCAAAGCGGTGATCTTCGACCGGCAGGGCAACGAGATTGCCTCCGTTGCCGAGGAGGGACATAGCAGCATGCCGTGTCCAGGACATGTCGAGCGTGGGCTTGGTGAACTCTGGACAAATGCAAAGCTGGTAATTCGGACATGTATCGAGCAGGCGGGCATCGAGCCGGCGGAAATCGCAGCAATCGGGTGCGCGGGCCATGGCAACGGGCTCTATGCGCTTGACCGGCAGGGGGAGCCGCTGCTCGCCATCCAGTCGCTCGATACAAGGGCAGCCGGACTTGTCGAGGAATGGCAGGCCGAAGGCGTCGGCGATCGTACATATCCCATCGGCCTGCAACGCCCGTGGCCCTCCCAGACACCAACATTGCTTGCCTGGATCAAACGCCATCGGCCGGAAACATTCGGCAAGATCGGTACGGTCTTCCTCTGCAAGGACTTTATCGTCAATCGGCTCACCGGCCAGCGCGTCAGCGAAGTTTCCGACATGGCGGGTTGCGGGCTGCTGAACGTCACTGAGCGCCGCTATGATCGTGACCTGATGGCCGCCTTCGGGCTCGGTGACTGCATGGATATGCTGCCGCCACTGATCGAAAGTGCTGACATAGCCGGAAGGGTGACGGAAGCGGCGGCGGCGGAAACAGGTCTCTCCGTGGGTACACCGGTCATAGGCGGGTTCTTCGACGTGGTCGCTTCGGCTATCGGCTCGGGCGTCACACGCACGGGCGCGGCGTCGATCATCGCCGGAACCTGGAGCATCAATCAGGTGATTATCGACCAGCCCCGATTGGAGGGGCCGGTCTTCATGTCATCGACCTTTGATCGCGATCGCTACATGGCGATCGAGTCCAGCGCTACATCTGCCGCCAATCTCGAATGGTTCGTGCGCGAATTCTTTCCGGGAAAACAGCCGGATGGACGCTCACCGTTCGACGTGTGCTGCGAACTTGCCTCCTCGATGCAGCCAGCGATCAATGATCCAATCTATCATCCGTTTCTCTATGGTGCGCAGCAGGACGGCAACGCGCGAGCCGCATTCTATGGAATTGCCGGCTGGCACACCAAGGGCCATTTAATCCACGCTCTGCTGGAAGGGGTCGCGTTCGGCCATCGCCAGCACATAGAAACCCTGCGGACCGCAGGCGCCGGGTTCGACGAAGCGGTGCTATCAGGAGGTGGTTCGCGCAGCCTGCTCTGGCCGCAGATTTTCGCGGATGTGCTGGGAGTACCCGTCACGGTCGCCCGCTCGAGCCAGACTGGCGCCCTTGGCGCGGCGATCGCCGCAGGAACCGCCGTCGGCATGTTTGCCGGTTTCGAGGCTGGCGCCACGGCAATGGTTTCAACTGACCGCCACTACAGGCCGGACTCAGCGCGCTCGGCCCATTATGACTACCGCTACCGGCTCTACCTGGATATCGCCGATGCAATGGCGCCGATCTGGCGGCGCATGGCAGGAAGCGGAGCATCCGCAACGGAGGTGGCAGCGTGAACCCGCATGCCCATGAAGCCGCGCACGACGAGGGCGTCTACGACTTCATTATCATAGGAGCGGGATCGGCGGGCTGCGTCCTTGCTAACCGGCTGTCGGCGAACCCGAAAAATCGCGTTCTCCTGCTCGAGGCTGGAGGCAGCGATCGCTACCACTGGATTCATGTGCCGATCGGCTATCTCTTCTGCATGGGTAACCCCCGCACCGACTGGATGATGAAGACGGCGGTGGAACCTGGCCTCAACGACCGCTCCTTGCCCTATCCCCGCGGCAAGGTCCTCGGCGGATGTTCGTCGATCAACGGAATGATTTACATGCGTGGGCAAGCCGCCGATTACGACAATTGGCGGCAGGCAGGTAATACCGGCTGGGGCTGGGATGATGTCCTGCCGTATTTTCTGAAATCCGAAGACAATTATCGCGGGCGCACTTCCATGCATGGTGCGGGCGGGGAGTGGCGCGTGGAACGGCAGCGACTTTCGTGGCCCATCCTCGATGCTTTTCGGGATGCCGCGGAAGAACTAGGCATTCCCAAGACCGATGATTTTAATGCGGGTGATAATGAGGGCTCGGGCTATTTCGAGGTGAATCAACGCGGCGGGTTCCGCTGGAATACGACCAAAGCGTTTCTGCGCCCGGCTCTCAAGCGGCGCAACCTTCGCGTTGTCACCGAAGCCGAGGTTGAACGCCTAGAGTTCGATGGCAAGCGCGCGGCACGTGTCCGCTATGGCCTTCGGGGCAAGGCCCGCGTTGCAGCTGCCGCGGGAGAAATTATCCTTTCGGCAGGAGCAATCAACTCGCCCAAAATCCTCGAACTTTCGGGGATTGGCGACCCCGCAATCCTCTCTCGCGCAGAAATCGAGCCCCTTCACCAACTTCGAGGCGTCGGTGGCAACCTTCAGGACCATCTACAAATTCGCACGGTGTTCCGCGTCGAAGGTGCGAAGACGCTGAACCAGCTCTACCACAATCTTATTTCGCGCGCCGGGATGGGATTGGAGTATCTTTTCCGCCAATCCGGACCACTTTCGATGGCACCGAGCCAGCTCGGCATTTTTGCGAAGAGCGATCCGGCATTGATGACACCAGATCTTGAATATCACGTCCAGCCGCTCAGCACCGATCGCCTTGGCGAGCCCTTGCACCACTACCCGGCCGTCACTGTTTCGGTTTGCAATCTCCGTCCGGAAAGCCGGGGGACCGTGCATATTTCCGGACCGGAGACGAGAGTTGCGCCGGACATCCGACCGAATTACCTCTCTACGGTCGGCGACAGACTGCTTGCCGCCAGGTCCATCCGTCACGCCCGCAATCTCATGGCGGCAAAGGCCGTCATGAAGTACCGGCCGGAAGAGATGCTTCCCGGCCGCAGATATCAGAGCGATGAGGAACTGATCCAGCGTGCAGGCGACATCGCAACAACGATCTTTCATCCGGTCGGAACCTGCAGAATGGGCAGCGACGATCTAGCTGTGGTCGATAGTAGGCTTAAGGTCCGCGGGCTGGAAAAACTACGTGTAGTGGATGGTTCAATAATGCCAGCCATAGTCTCAGGGAATACAAACTCCCCCGTCATCATGATCGCGGAAAAAGCTGCCGATCTCATTCTTCAGGGTAACTGACAACATTACCTGGTCGCAGTAAATGACTTCGGGTGGACGGACACGGTGGTTTCTCCAATATCGAGCCGAGTTCGATCTTCCGCTCGGGAAATGGCCGATCCGCGCCGACAACGTGAAACTCAAGCGCGCCTATACAGCGGCCGCCGCTGATCGCTGGAACGAGATTCGCAAACGCTACGCAAGTTCGCTTCTTGCGTAAGATATTGAGAAACAGTCGGACAGCGGCCTCTTCTCGGCTGAAGATTCTAGCACTTCATAGTTTGTCGCCCGAGCGGTTCATTGCGCTGGCCGTTTCACACAACACGGCATCGGCCGTTTTTGCTACGACGCGAGTCCTTAAATCCCTGAACCGTCCAGCTGCTCGGCGTCTTCGCCTTCCCAGGGTGAGGGCAGAGAAGTGCGCTTAAGATCGGCCGAGGGCATCGGCATCCAGCACTTCAATTCTGGCTCAGCATATTCGACGACCCGACCCGGTGAGGAATCAGAGGCGCGCCAGCCTTCGGCACCGAATTGGTCACCATTCGACCAATAGGCGAGGTCGACTTCTGCCTGCCCCTGTTCGGACGAACGAATCGTTACGAGGATTCGACTACCGTCTTTCGGCGCGCTCGCCATGTGGCGCCAGCGGTCTGGCTCATCCATCGTTTTTTTCCTCTTGACTTGCTGCGGGTTGCAAGTGTCGCCTCGCCATTGAAAACGGTCAACTCAAACTTTTTCACAAGGCGATGCCAGATCCTGAGCGAGCTGGCATCAACACTTGCCTGTCCAACATCGTTAAAAGACAATGAGTTTGGCTTTCCACTGCGTGTACTTGAGCTCAACCGTCTTCGAGCCGCCTGATCACAATATATATCTCACGAATGTCTTTCGATGAGTTCGCTCAAAAGCCGGGCAGTTACGGACTCGTGGCGACCGAGATCGCGGACGCTGCTCATGTGATTGGAATTTTCGATTGTTTCCCTGGCAACGTTCAATCCCTGTCGTTGTAACGACGCCGTGAAGGCATCCGCCTGCTGATGAAACGGTGGTGTTTCATCGCTGCCCGCGGCAACGACCACGTTTGTGTGTACGTTATGAGAATGCGACAAAGGCGAGAAGGCGGCGACTTCCTGGTCGGTAAGACCGATTTCCGCCTGAAGAAATGACGTTTGTAGTGGTTTTAGATCGTAGATACCGCCAAGCAGCAGGGCCGCCGCAATACCAGAACTCTCGGCCTGCTTTTGGAACAGAAAGCTTGCGAGATGTGCGCCAGCGGAATGGCCACTTATAGTCAACCGCGACGCATCGCCCCCATATCGCGAGATATGGTCATGCACCCACTGTCTGGCTCGCCGAACCTGATCGACCAGCACGTCCAACCTGACATGCGGCATCAATGCGTAGTCCAGGATGACGGCAACGGCACCCACGCGGGTGATGGTATCGGCGACGTAGGAATAGTCTCGCTTGGAAAACATCCGCCAGTAGCCACCGTGGATGAACATATGTACCGGCCGAGCTTTCCGAGGTCCTTCCGGAAAGAAGATGTCCAGGGTTTCGCTCGCGTCCCTTCCGTAGGGAACATCTGCCAGCATCGGCAATGTATGGCGGGTGGCATAGCTTGCGGCGACGATCTCAGCGACGATCGTGTCGAAGTCCTCCACATGGGCGCGGATGCGAAACGGGTCGGTTTCCAATGATCGTTCCACCGCTCTAAAAACTCGCTGCAATATATTTGGCTTCCATGAATTCAGCAATGCCGTGGTGCTGACCGCCCTCGCGGCCAAGCCCACTTTGCTTGACGCCGCCGAACGGTGCGGCTGGGTCAGATACCAGCCCCCGGTTCAAGGCGATCATGCCAGCTTCAAGGCCGGACGAAACACGTAAACCCCGGGCAATGTCTCGGGTGTAAACGTATGCTGCAAGTCCGTATTCGGTATCGTTAGCCTGAATTATTGCCTCTTTCTCCGTTTCAAAACGGTAGAGAGGCGCGACGGGGCCGAAGATCTCTTCGTGGGCCATTTCCGCGTCGGCCGCAACGTCCGCGAGCACCGTTGGCGGGTAGAAGAAACCGGTGCGTATGGGCGTCTCCCCGCCGCAGAGGACGCGCGCCCCTCTGCCCTTTGCATCATTGACCAGTCGGTCGATCTTCTCCACCGCCTTTTGCGTAATCATTGGACCACATTCGGTCAGCGGATCGATCCCTGCCCCGACATTGAGCGCTTCCATCCGCTTTGTGAGCGCCTCTGCAAATGCGTTGTAGATGCCGGACTGGACATAAAGTCGGTTCGCTGCGGTACATGCCTCGCCGGCATTGCGCATCTTCGCGACCATCGCGCCATCGATTGCAGCGTCCAGGTCGGCGTCGTCGAACACAATGAACGGTGCGTTGCCACCGAGTTCCATCGAGCAAGAGACGACGTGCTTGGCCGCTTCTGCAAGGAGGAGACGACCGACACCAGTCGACCCTGTAAATGAGAGCTTCCTTACACGCGGATCCGCAAGAACCGCAGCACCAAATGAGGACGGCTCGCTAGTCGTCAGGACGTTGATGACACCTGGCGGAACGCCGGCTTCCTCGTAAATAGAAGCGAGCGCGTAGGCCGTCAGGGGCGTCTCGCTGGCGGGCTTCAGGATCACAGTGCAACCAGCCGCCAATGCAGGCGCGATCTTGCGTGTTGCCATCGCTGCGGGAAAATTCCATGGAGTGATTAACAGGCATATGCCTATTGGTTGATAATCCACGATGATCCGGTTCGCACCGGATGGTGCGATACCGAACTCGCCAGTAATGCGCACGGCCTCCTCGGCATTCCAGCGAAAGAATTCGGCCGCGTAGGAAACTTCACTGCGCGCATCACGTAGAGCCTTGCCATTCTCCATGGAAATCAGGGTCGCCAGTTCCTCGGCGCGCTCTGTCATCAGTTCAAAACAGCGACGCAGGATCTCGGATCGTTTTCGGGGCGAAGTCGCGCTCCACGCCGGGGCGGCCGCGGACGCCGCATCGATGCTTGCGCGAGCATCCTCGACGGTGGCGTCGGGAACCGTTGCAAGGACGGTTCCGGTGGAAGGATCGATAACGTCGATCTCATGTCCATTCTGCGCAGGTCGCCAAGCTCCATCGATATAAAGGCCGCGAGCGGCAGCCTGAATGTTTGGCAGTTGGCGATCGGGCTGAGGCATCTGTTGTGCAAGGTTCATTTCAATCCTCGGGGTTTAGACTGCGGAAGCGGCTAGGTCGCCGTCGTAGGCTGCTTGAATGAGACGCTTCATCGCATCGAGATCAAACGATCTCGGGTTGTTTTTGATCAATCTATCGATGCCTAGCGCCTGCTCTGCGGTCCACCCAATCTTGTCGGCGGACAGCCCGAGTTCCGCGAGCGTTCCAGTAATGCCGATAGCGGCAAAGAGCCTGCGGATCTCTTCAATTGCGGCCTTTGCCATTCTTTCGGTAGCCTCCTCCCATGGCCCGAGGCCAAGGGCAGAACCGATCTGCGCCATTTCAGCCGCTGAGACGGATCGGTTGTAGTTCATCACATAGGGCATCATAGTCGCGACACCGAGCCCATGTGCGGTATGGGTCAAGGCGCCCGCCGGGTATTGAATGGCGTGGGCAGCTGCGGTCCCTGCGGTGCCAAATGCACAGCCTGCCGCTAATGCTCCCATCATCACATCGGCCCTGGCATTTTCGTCAGAGCCGTCCCTGTAAGCCGCTTCCAGACTGCGGCCGAGAAGGGTGATGGCGAGCAAAGCGAAATGATCCGTCAGTGCGCTCTTGCCGATGAAGACGTGGTTTTGCGCCAAGTCAGGATCGGCACCGCGTCGTTTAGCAGTGAAGGCCTCGATCGCATGTGTGAGGGCATCGGCGCCAGCGATAGCGGTCAGTCCTGGAGGACACGACATTGTAAGCTCCGGATCGCAGATGGCCGCTGCTGCAATCAGATAGGGACTGGATATGCCGACCTTCAGCGTCCTGTCGGGGTCGGAGATCACCGCGACCGGTGTGACTTCAGAGCCGGTTCCCGCCGTCGTCGGAACGGCGATGACTGGTAGCGTCGAGCCCGGAACCTTGAACTCCCCGTAATAGTCCTGAAGGCTGCCGCCGTGGCTTAAAAGAAGCGCGGCACATTTTGCCATGTCCAGGCAACTCCCACCGCCGATGCCGATCACCATATCTGGCGCGAAAGATTGCGCTTCCTCCACGCAAACGGCGACAGAATCGCGCGGAACGTCCGGAAGGACCCGGTCGTGCACCATGATTTCAATTGACGCATTCCTTAGGGCGGCCAAGATATCGCTGAACACCGGGGTTCCTGCGAACCGCTCATCCGTGCATATCAGCGCCCGCCTGCCTAGTCGCGCAGCGATGATGGGCAAAGCGTGGCGCTGTCCCTTGCCGAACAGGATTTCTTTTGGAAGCCGGATGGCGGCAAAGAGGGTCATCGTCAATGTCCTTTGGCAGAGAATTTATCGAAAGATTAGGCGCGAAATTGTCTCCCACGCGGGTCTGAACAGCATCGACCTTCTCGCGTTGTGCGACGGCTTGGTCTCCAGCATTGGGCGATTTGAACCAGCGGTGAATCCCAGCTCCGCAACACGCAGATACGTTGGATCCGATCTCGCTCAACACAGAATGAGCTGTTGCTTACAAAGGCGTGTCCTCCCGAAACTTTGAGAGGCAATAAACCCATATTTTCCACCGCAAAGGCTCCCGATATAAAATCCTATAGGATATAGTATTGCATATCACCGAGCATCGTGTTAGCGATTGGTGATGTCAAGAGGCAAAAAATGCAAAACCGAAATTCAATGAATCTCACCGATGCGCCGGATACGAGTGGGTTTATCCAACGTTCCAACAGCTTGTCAGGCAGCGTTTACGACGCGATCTTCGCCCAGTTGATGTCGTTGAAAATAGCGCCTGGATCACGCATTACAGTCGACAATCTGGTTAGAGAGTTGAATGTTTCGCAAACACCGATCCGGGAAGCGCTTGGCCGCCTCGAAGGTGAGGGATTGGTCGTAAAGACCCATTTGATTGGATACAGCGCGGCGCCACAAATCGCCAGGCGGCGGTTTGACGAGCTTTACCAACTCCGCCTTCTCCTGGAACCGGACAGTGCTGCGCGGGCCGCCGCCGCGATGGATAAGGAAAAGCTTGCCGCTCTTCAGACGGCCGCGGGTATGATGGGACGTCGCGAAGACACCGACGAGCGGCTTCGCTACTCCACGTTCGCAAGGCAAGACGCTTTATTCCATGACAAGATTATGGAAATTGCCGGAAACGAGCTCATCCGGGAGACGCTCAACCACCAGCACACGCACTTCCATATCTTCCGCTTGATGTTTCATTCTCGCGTGACAGAGGAAGCGCTGGACGAACACGAAGCCTTGCTCGCCGCATTCGCGGCAGGTGACGCCGCCGGTGCCGAGAGGGCGATGCGGATCCACCTCGAGCGTTCGCGGGACCGGCTGCTACCGGCATTCGAGTAGGGACCGGAAGATGTCCAGTGTCTTAAGCATCGAAAGAGAGGGGGAGAGGGTTGTGGCGCAAAAAGCCGATCCCCTTCGCCACTCTCTCCTGCGCGCCGAGGGTGTCTCCAAACAATACGGACCGGTCACGGTGTTGTCCGACGTTACGCTCGATATCTTGCCGGGCGAGATCCATGCAATCATCGGCGAAAACGGAGCGGGCAAATCGACGTTCATGCGGCTTTTGTCAGGCTATATCGAGCCGACCGCCGGAACACTGGCGCTTAGTGGCCAGCATGTTCGGTTTGCCAAGCCGGAGCAGGCTCAAGATGCCGGCATTGCCCTTGTCCACCAAGAAATTTTGCTGGCCGAAGCGCTAACTGTTGCGGAAAATCTGTTTCTTGGCCGCGAGTTGACGCGAAATGGCGTCGTAGATGACCGGACGATGCGGCGTCTTGCGACGGAAAAACTTACCGAACTCGGTTGTCTGGTGTCACCGAACGCTCTTGTGCGAAACATCGCGCTGGCGGATCGACAACTTGTCCAGATTGCACGCGCGCTTCTGGACGACTACAGGATCGTCATCTTCGACGAGCCGACCGCTGTCCTCACGGGGGAAGAGGTCGAAAGACTGCTTGCCATTATTCTGCAGCTGAAGGAACAGGGCGCAGCAGTCCTATACATCAGCCATCGTCTCGATGAGGTGCAGCGGCTGGCCGACAAAGTGACAGTTCTGCGTGACGGCAAAAAGATTGGGACCTATCCCGGCCGAACTCTCAGCCAGATGGATATGGCGCGCCTTATGGTCGGCCGAGATCTCGCTGCCCTCTATCCAGAAAAGCGCACCAAAGCCGCTGGCGAGGCGATGTTAACGGTGCGTGACCTTTCTGTTCCAGGGTTCGCCAAAAACATCTCGTTCCAGGCTCACAAATCAGAGATTCTCGGTTTCGCCGGAATGATCGGCGCTGGCCGCACCGAGCTCTTCGAGGGCATCATGGGGCTGCGTCCGGCAACCGGCACCGTCGAACTTGAAGGCAAGCCGATCAATATCCGTTCGCCTCGCGCGGTGCTCGATGCCGGTATTGGTTACCTTACGGAGGACCGCAAGGGGAAAGGTCTTTTGCTTCACGAACGGCTGGCGCCCAATCTGACGCTTTCGGCACTAACCCGCTTTCACCCGGGCATTTTCCTGCGGCGATCGCGTGAGCAGGATGCCTTGAGGGCCGCGGTCGAACAGTATGACATCCGGCTTAAGAGCTTCGGGGTGAAGGCCGGACAACTTTCCGGCGGCAACCAGCAGAAACTGCTGCTTGCCAAGGTCCTGCTCATCACTCCATCCGTCGTTGTCGTCGACGAACCGACGCGGGGTATTGATATCGCCAACAAGGCCCAGATCTACGCCTTCATTCAAAGCCTAGTGGCTGAAGGGAAGGCGTGCATCGTCATCTCCTCGGAAATGCAGGAGTTGATCGGTATCTGCGATCGGATCCTGGTGATGCGGGAAGGACGCCTAAGAGGAGAGGTCTCGGGCGACGCTATGACGGAACATAATGTAGCGCTTCTGGCGACAAGCGACGCCGCGGTCGACGGCAACGTGGGAGGAAGAAAATGACAATTATAGCGAGTTCGACGGCGATCCGGCCTGAGCGGGAATGGAATATCGGCTGGACAGATGTGGGCCCCTTTGTCGCTCTCGTCGTGCTGATGCTGATCGGGTTTCTGATCAATCCGGATTTTCTTTCGGCAACAAACCTCGGCAACGTTGTCACGCGAAGCGCTTTCATTGCTATTATCGCTGTTGGGGCGACATTCGTGATCTCATCTGGAGGATTGGATCTTTCGGTCGGATCGATGGCCGCCTTCATTACCGGGATAACCATCATGTTCATGAACAGGATGGCACCGGAATGGGGCGTATTAGCAATTCCGGCCGGAATGACGGTGGCAATTGTCGTCGGCCTTCTTTGTGGCCTGATGAACGGCCTGATAGTTACAATCGGCAAGATCGAGCCATTCATTGCTACGCTCGGCACGATGGGCATCTTCAGGGCGCTGATCACCTACATGTCCGACGGGGGCTCAATCCCTATCGATCGCAGCCTTCGCGACGCCTATCGCCCCGTTTACTTTGGCACGTTTGTAGGGATACCGCTGCCGATCATCATCTCGGTGGCAGTCGCCGCAGTCGCCTCCTTCATTCTTTACAAGATGAAGTACGGAAGAAAATGCGCGGCTGTAGGGGCTAACGAGGATGTCGCGCGCTACTCAGGCATTTCGATAATCAAGACACGCACTATCGCATACGCCATTCAGGGCACATGCGTCGCTGTCGCCGCAATATGCTATGTGCCTCGCCTCGGCGCGGCAACGCCGACCACGGGGGTACTTTGGGAGCTGCAGGTTATCACCGCGGTTGTTATTGGCGGAACGGCTCTCCGTGGAGGCAAGGGCCATGTTTGGGGGACGGTCGCTGGCGCCGTCATCCTTGAACTCATTGCCAACTTGATGGTGTTGTCCGACTTCGTCTCGGAATATCTCGTGGCGGGTGTCCAAGGGGTCATCATCATCATCGCCATGCTTATCCAACGGTTTTCGAAATAATCCGCGTCTGGACCGCGCGGGTTCCTAATTGTTGAGTCCAAATTCTGGGAGGAAAGAATGTCTACTACGAAATGGATTGCGGCTGCCGCCGTGGGTGCACTATTGATCGCCGGCCAGGCGCTGGCTGCCGACAAGAAGGTTGTTGCGGTATCGATACCAGCAGCCGACCACGGCTGGACGGCCGGCATCGTCTATCATGCACAGGCTGCTGCCAAGGAAATCAACGCCGCCTTTCCGAATGTTGAAGTCATCGTGAAGACTTCACCATCAGCGTCGGCTCAGGTGAGCGCCTTGGAGGATCTCTCGGCAGGGCGTAAGCTCGACGCGCTGGTGATTTTGCCATATACCTCTGAGGAACTGACGACGCCGGTCAAGGCTGTCAAGGACGCGGGCACTTTCATCACCGTCGTCGACCGAGGTCTGAATGACTCGTCGATCCAGGACCTGTACCTTGCCGGTGACAACATCGCCGTGGGACGAAACACCGCAAAGTTCCTGATCGACAGACTTGAAGGTAAGGGCAATCTCGTCGTCCTGCGTGGCATCCCTACCGTCATCGATGACGAACGCATCAAGGGATTCCAGGATGCGATCCAAGGCACCGATCTGAAGGTGTTGGATATCCAGTATGCAAACTGGAACAGTGATGAAGCCTTCAAATTAATGCAGGACTATCTCGCAAAGTATCCACAGATTGATGCGGTGTGGGCCAATGACGACGATATGCTTCTTGGCGTGCTGGAAGCCGTGAAACAATCGGGGCGCAAGGATATCAAACTGGCGCTCGGTGGTAATGGCATGAAGGACATCGTCAAGAAGGTCATCGACGGCGATGCAATGACACCCGTAGAGACACCTTATCCACCTGCCATGATCAAGACGGCAATCTATATGACTGTCGCCAACATCGTCGGCCAAGCGCCTGTGCGCGGCACAGTAAAACTCGATGCGCCGCTGATCACCCAGGAGAACGCGAAGGAGTATTACTTTCCGGATTCACCGTTCTGAACATTCACTAACGAGGCCGCGCGCGCCGCCTCAACCTATCCAAGAGGAGCAAATCATGCCAGGCAAGAAGATACTGATGCTGACCGGTGAGTTCACCGAGGAATATGAAATTTTCGTCTACCAACAGGCGATGGAGGCCGTTGGACACACGGTGCATGTAATCTGCCCCGACAAGAAAGCCGGCGACCTGATCAAGACATCACTCCACGACTTCGAAGGAGATCAGACTTATACCGAAAAGCTCGGTCACTTCTTTACAATCAACAAGACTTTCTCGGAGGCCGAGGCACAGCTTGATCAATATCATGCCGTCTACGCTGCAGGCGGCCGCGGCCCTGAATATATCCGTACCGACAAGCGCGTGCAGGCGATCGTCCGGCACTTTCATGACAAGCAGAAACCAATCTTTACGATTTGCCACGGCGTGCAGATTCTTATTGCGGTGGATGGCGTCGTACGCGGCAAAAAAGTAGGCGCGTTGGGCGCTTGCGAGCCGGAGGTAACGCTTGCAGGCGGCACTTACGTCGATCTATCGCCGACAGAAGCCTATGTTGATGGCACGATGGTGTCCGCCAAGGGTTGGACTGCACTGGCAGCCTTTATCAGGGAATGCCTCAAAGTGCTGGGAACGGAAATCCACCACAGCGAAGACGTTGCGAAAGCTGCGTGACAGCTTGCTGGAAATTCACAAGGAACAGCGGATGGCCATCCAAAATGGGAGGCCATCCGGCTCCCTGTTTGACACTGTCTTGAACAGTTAGGTTCCATTAGTATTCGACAAGGCTTACTGCCTCACTCGGTGGCAACGTTTTAGGCGCTAATACGCGTTGAGGCCAGCACGCACGAGAATGCCGCTGACGACCATGGGAACCCGCCTATTTTGGTATTCTCGACAGGACACATCGCCCCGAAGACGTTATGACCGCGGCAAGGCGGCTCGGAGCAACCAGCTTGGGGATAGAAATGCTCGTTTCGCTCTTTATTGTCTGCTACTTCGCGTATGCGGTCTACGTCTTCGTTCCGATGTTAACGAAAGCGTGGCATTCAGAAATTTGGTTTGGCCGGGGCGCTGAATACAGCAGGGTAAACAATCCGAAAATGTATTGGTTCGGCATGGCCTTTGGAGCATTCAACATCCTGTTTCCGATGTTTATTCTGTGGATGCTGATTGTTTACGGAGCGCGTTGACGGCGCGCCTTGGATTCATGATTCCCGCTCTTCGGACAGCCAAATGTTACCCGAGAGGTTACCTCGAAGGCAAAATGCTCCAGCGGTGATTTTCCGTTGATTCAAATCGCTTGGTGATTTCGTGAGTTGATGGCGCGCCCGAAAGGATTCGAACCTCTGACCCCCAGATTCGTAGTCTGGTGCTCTATCCAGCTGAGCTACGGGCGCGTGCCACAATGCGCGTTAGTCTGCGCAGCGCGGTTGGTAATCGGTTGAGCTATGAATTGCAAGCAGCTTCGCTTAAAAAACCTCAACTATTTTCAGATGGATTGCAGGTTGCGGTTTCTTTGGAGGCTAAAGACTACGGCCGATGGCCAGATATTTATCGCGCCGATCCTGTCTAAGCATGTCGCGATCCATATTGCCCATGGATTTGAGAGCTACGTTGATAATGTTGCCCGTTGCCTCGATCGCTGCATCCTTGCCGCGGTGCGCGCCGCCCATCGGTTCGGGAATTATGCCATCGATGATCTTCAATTCGTAAAGATCCTGAGCGGTAATGCGCATGGAGGTCGCCGCATCCTTGGCCCGCGTGGAATCGTGCCAGAGAATGGATGCTGCACCCTCCGGTGAAATCACCGAGTAGATGGAATGTTCGAGCATGTAGACACGGTTGGCCGTGGCGATCGCTATGGCTCCGCCGGACCCGCCTTCTCCGATGATAACCGAGACGATCGGCACTTTCAGATTGAGGCAAGCGGCGGTCGAGCGGGCAATGGCCTCCGCCTGTCCGCGCTCTTCCGCCGCGATCCCCGGAAAGGCACCCGCTGTATCGACGAGCGTAATCACCGGCAAGTTGAAACGGTCAGCCAGATCCATGATGCGCACGGCCTTGCGATAGCCTTCGGGCATGGCCATGCCGAAATTGTGTTTGAGGCGTGTCTTGGTGTCGTTGCCTTTTTCCTGCCCGATAACGGCGACGGCTTGACCATTGAAGCGGGCGAGACCGGCCTGGACAGCATCATCGTCCGCGTAGTTGCGGTCACCTGCAAGCGGCGTGAAATCGGTGAAGAGCTTGGAGATATAGTCCACACAGTGAGGGCGGTCCGGGTGACGCGCAATCTGCGCCTTCTGCCAGGGGGTGAGCTTGCGGTAAAGATCGCGCAACGCCTCGGCGGACCTTTTTTCCAACCGCATGATCTCTTCGTTGGTGTCGAGAGCGTCGCCTTCCTCGGCGAGCTTCTTCAACTCGAGAATTTTGCCGTCGAGATCAGCAACCGGCTTTTCAAAGTCAAGGTAGTTGTACATGGACGAGGGGTCTGCCTGCAAAACGGTGGATTTTTCACGACCTAACTGGCTGTTGCCGAGGCGCATGTCAAGGAAGCAAGGCTGAGATCATGCATTGGCGGCGCACGTTATAGAGGGAATTGCGGCAAAGGGATGGTGGTTTATTTGGCGGGACTCTTGCGTTTCACCGGCTTGGCGGCATTTGAGCGCCTCGCGCGCTTTGGGGTCTTGCTGCGCTGCCAGCCAATCCATCTGCCTTCACCTGCATAGTTGTGAAAGCCGCCAGCTGCTGCGATCAGTCCCTGCCGCACTTCGTCTAGATCAAGCCCCGACAGATTTTGCAGGAGAACTGGTGGCAGGTGATCGATGTCGAGCCAAGTCTGGTCAAAATAGATGTGTTCCGGTCCGCTTTCGCTGGTTACAGCAAAGAACCAGCGGCCTTCCATGACATCGCCGAACCACGGATCAGGAAACATGGAGGGCGAGAAGTCAAATCCAAACGCTGTTATTTCATCCCAGCGCCAGCTTTGCCGCCAATTCATTGTGCGGGCCAAATGGCTGGAGCGGCTAAATCCCGTTTCGTCAAAGTGGATCACTTCGCTGTCGGGTTCGACAGACGATGACTCTGATCTGTAAAACAATCTCTTCAACAGCTGCCACATGGCCATTCCGCCAGTTTGCTGGGTCCACTCCATCGGTGAGCCAGCATTTAGTCTGCCAGAGGGTGATGCTCCGTGACAAGCTGATGCAGCCGCTCTTCCATCACATGTGTGTAAATTTGCGTGGTCGAAATATCCGAATGGCCGAGTAGTTGTTGCACAGCGCGCAGGTCCGCGCCGTTTTGCAAGAGATGGCTGGCAAAGGCATGACGCAAAACATGGGGCGATATCGCCGATGTTTTAAGGCCCGCTCGCGCAGCAAGCCCTTTCAGTTCCCGTGCGAACACCTGTCGTGCGAGAAAGCCGCTTTCGGATATGGCCGGGAACAACCAGACACTGGCGGAGAGATTGGGCAATGCGTCACGCACCGCCAAATACTTTGCCATCGCGTCGCGCGCCTTGCCAGATAAGGGGACGACACGATCTTTCGAACCTTTGCCGCGAACCATGAGGAAGCGACTGTCCGAGCGTGCGACCGTCACCGGGAGACCAACAAGTTCAGAGACACGCAGGCCCGTTGCATAAAGAATTTCGAGCAACGCATGTAGTCGCAGCGCCTGGAGATGAACGGCACCAGATGATTGTGCGTCAAGGGTCTCTTCCTCAGCACGGGAAAGCAGTTTTTCCACATCAGACTCGCTAAGAATTTTTGGCAAGGAGCGGTCCTTTTTCGGCGTGTCCAGCGTGCTGGTCGGATCGTCGGTACGAATATTCTCCATATAAAGAAAGCGAAAGAACTGGCGCAGGGCCGAAAGCCGCCGCGCTTGAGACGTGGCTGCGTAACCCCGTCCGGCGATGTCGTCGAGATAGGATCGTATTGTTCCGGGCTCCGCAAAGGTCAACTGGATACCTGTTGCAACGCTGAACCCTGCAGCATCTTCCAGATCCCGCCGATACGAATCCAACGTGTTTTGGGCGGCACCACGTTCGGCGCTCATCATTTCGAGGAAAGTCTCTATAGCTGCTGCTGCTCGCATTGGCTTATTTCGGGGTATCCGGCTTCGGATTAAGTTTTTCAGAGGGAATACGAATGGTCATTTCCGTCTGCGTGGGGTGCACGAAAGTCACCAGCGCAACCATGCCGGCATAGACGAGCCCCGCGAGAATCGCGAGGATGAAAATCAATCGTGTAAGCGTTGGCATTTTCTGTTTGAATCGTTCTTTGTCGGCTTTGGCACTGGGTTCCATAATCCTGCAGCGGAAACCCTTATGATTTGATGAAGCTTGCGTCTTCTAATGCCATAGTTTGCTTGACGACAGCACGGTTTTCCTGTCGAAACGCAATTATGAATATGACTGAAGACATAGTTGGGGCAGCCGAGATCGCGGAGCTTGCCAAGTCCATCAGAGAGCGCCTCGGACATAGGTCCATCGTGCTTATCGGACTGATGGGCGCGGGCAAATCCACAGTCGGCAAAAAACTGGCGGCACTGGTCGAACTGCCATTCTTCGACGCTGACAACGAAATCGAAAAAGTCTCGACCATGACTATTCCAGAACTTTTCGAAGCCTATGGAGAAGCCGAATTTCGGGACCTCGAGCGGCGTGTTATTGCCCGCATGCTGGAAAATGGACCGATCGTGCTGGCGACCGGCGGCGGTGCTTATATGAATGAGCTTACGCGCAAAGCTATCGCTTCGGAGGGTATTTCGCTCTGGCTGAAAGCTGAACTTGATGTGCTGATGGCGCGTGTTGCGCGCAAACAGAACCGGCCGCTTTTGAAAAACGATAATCCCCGAGGTGTGATGGAACGGCTTATGACCGAGCGCCACCCGATTTATTCGATCGCCGATCTGGTGGTGAACTCCCGCGAAGAAAACAAGGAAATTATTGCCTTCGAAGCAATGCAGGCAATTGCCGGCCATCTTGACGGCATCGCACCCCGCAGCAATGAGGAATCCGGTTCATGACCGAAGCGGTTACCATTACCACTGTACCCGTGAAGCTCGGGGATCGTTCCTATGATATTCTCATCGGGGCCGGATTGATCGATCGGGCCGGATACGAGATTGCAAAGCGGGCAAAATCGGTGCGTGTCGCCATTGTCAGCGACGAGACTGTCGCAGGTCTGCATCTCGATAGGCTCGCGCGAAGCCTGACGGCTGCAGGTATAGATTCTACGCCCATCTTGGTCGCACCCGGGGAGAAATCCAAAGGTTTTGCAACACTCGAAACCGTAACCAATGCAATTCTTTCCGCGCGTCTTGAGCGCGGCGATATCGTGGTTGCTTTCGGCGGCGGTGTCATTGGCGACCTTGCCGGTTTTGCGGCAGGCATTGCCCGTCGCGGTATGGGATTCATCCAGATACCAACATCTTTGTTGGCGCAAGTCGATTCGTCCGTTGGCGGCAAGACGGGTATCAACACTGCACATGGCAAGAACCTCGTTGGCGTCTTTTATCAGCCACAACTCGTTCTGGCCGATACGGATGTGCTCGACACATTAACTCCGCGTGAGTTCCGTGCCGGTTACGCTGAAGTTGCAAAATACGGGCTGATCGACCGGCCGGATTTTTTTGTCTGGCTGGAAAAGAATTGGCGCGGGATTTTCGCTGGTGGACCCGAACGCACTGAGGCCATTGCCATATCATGCCAATCCAAAGCCGATGTCGTCGCCAGAGATGAACGCGAAACAGGAGATCGCGCGCTGCTCAATCTTGGCCATACGTTTGGCCATGCATTGGAAACCGCGACGAATTACGATTCCGGGCGGTTGGTGCATGGCGAAGGGGTCTCCATCGGAATGGTTCTCGCCCACCAGTTTTCAGCAAAGATGAATCTGGCGAGCCCGGACGATGCGGTTCGTGTCGAAACGCATCTGCGCCACGTCGGGCTCCCGGTTTCCATAGACGATATCCCCGGGGAACTACCCTCCGCGGAAAAACTGATGGACTATATTGCCCAAGATAAAAAGGTAGCGCGCGGGGCGCTCACTTTCATTTTGACTCGCGGCATTGGCCAATCGTTTATCGCAAAAGACGTGCCGCCATCCGCTGTGCTAAGCTTTTTGCAGGAGAAACATCCGACATGACCCTGGAAATCTGGATCTTTTGCGGAATCATATTCCTTTTGATCCTGATGTCCGCCTTGTTTTCAGGGTCTGAGACCGCTCTGACAGCCGTATCTCGTGCACGTATGCATCGCTTGTCCAAGCGCGGCGACGAACGCGCGGCCGTAGTGGAAAATCTGATAGAGAAGCGGGACCGGCTTATTGGTGTCATGCTCATCGGCAACAACCTCATCAATATTCTAGCCTCATCGTTGACGACGAGTATGCTGCTAACATTGTTTGGCCAAGCTGGCGTTGCCTACGCCACGGCGATAATGACAGTCTTGCTAGTCATCTTCGCGGAGGTGTTGCCCAAGTCCTGGGCTATTTCGAGTCCCGATAGAAATTCGCTCGCCCTTGTCCGGTTCGCCCAGATAGTCGTCTTTCTGTTCGGCCCCCTTTCTGATCTCATCAATTGGATCGTTCGCCAGATTCTTGCAGTGTTCGGCATCAATCTTGCGGCAGGCACGTCAATGTTGTCAGCCCAGGAAGAACTGCGGGGCACTGTCGATCTATTACACAAGGAAGGCTCTGTCGTTAAAGGTGATCGGGACCAGATCGGCGGTCTTCTCGACCTGCGTGAACTTGAAGTCTACGACGTTATGATCCACCGGACCGATATGGATTCGGTCAACGCAGACGATCCCATCGAAACCATCATTACAGAAATCCTGGCGAGTCATCATACCCGGATTCCTGTCTGGAAGGACGCGAACGACAATATTGTCGGCGTTGTTCATGCCAAGGATCTGGTGCGGGCGATCCGCGACGCCAATCGGGACTTTTCCAAGATCAACATCATGAAGGTGGCGACGAAGCCATGGTTCGTTCCGGATACGACAAGCCTTCAGGATCAGCTTAATGCCTTTCTGAGACGCAAAGCGCATATCGCCATCGTGGTCGATGAATATGGCGACGTGCAAGGATTGATCACTCTTGAAGACATTCTCGAAGAGATTGTTGGCGATATCGCCGATGAGCATGACATCGATGTGCAGGGTTGCCGTCCTCAACCGGATGGTTCAGTGCTGGTCGACGGCTCAGTCCCCATTCGCGATCTCAATCGGGCCTTGGATTGGCATTTGCCCGACGCCGAAGCGACGACCATTGCCGGTCTCGTAATCCACGAAACACAGAGCATTCCTAAAGAAAAACAGGCTTTCACCTTCCACGGCAAGCGTTTCACAATCCTGAAGCGGGAAAAAAACCGCATCACGCGCCTGCGCATTCGACCAATCGAGGATGACGACAAGCTGGGTTGAGCCTTTAAGAGCGTGTTGTCTCTCCGGGCGCTGCGGGTTCGAGTGCCAATGCGTGGACGCTGCCATTCAGTTCGTCCTGTAGCACATCATTGATGGCGCGATGGCGAGCAACGCGCGACATACCGGCGAATGCCTCCGCGACAATCCGCACACGAAAATGCGTTTCGCCTGAACCGTCAAATGTGCCATGATGCTCGCTGTCAGAATGTTGGTGGCCGGCGTGCAGATGGCTTTCATTGATGACTGCCAACGAAACAGGATGAAAAGCCTGCGTCAGTTTGTTTTCGATCACCGACTGAGTGGACATTTCGTTCTCCTGCGCCCATATGGTAGTTTCACTTGGCAAATCCATTCATGATCACAAATTTACCGCCATTTCAGGCGTTAGGTCTATCCATGGGTAAATGTCAATTCCTGTTCCGCCAACCGATCCGTTGATGATTCTGATTCGATGACCTCAAGTTCGAAATATTTTGACAGCATCCGCATCCGCCCGAAAAAGGTGGACGAGGAGAAATCGCGCACACCTGTCTGCCAATGGGACGGTTGCGATAAGCCTGGACCACATCGTGCTCCTGTGGGGCGTGAGAAGGAAGGCGAGTTCTTCCATTTCTGCATCGACCATGTGCGTGAGTACAACAAGGGTTATAATTATTTCTCTGGCCTCTCGGATGCCGAGGTAGCCAGATACCAGAAGGAAGCTTTGACGGGCGACCGCCCGACCTGGACCGTTGCGGGGTTACCTGGAAGCGGAGCCGGCGCAAGCGCCAGTACGCGTGCTCAAGCGAGCGCCAGCGCCAAGACGTCACCGGATTTTTCGAAGTTGCGTTCGGGTCGCGCGGCATATCAGAACAGATTCCGGGACCCCAACAGCGTTTTCAATGAGGCGCGGGTCCATATCCGCAAGCTCAAGCCATTGGAGTCGAAAGCACTGGATACGCTCGGGCTTGGCGCAAAAGCCACTGGCGAAGACATAAAGTCGCGCTATAAAGAGCTTGTGAAGATCCATCACCCCGATGCTAATGGCGGTGACAGGGCTTCCGAGGATCGTTTCCGTGACGTAATCCAGGCCTATCAATTGCTCAAAGCGGCTGGTTTCTGCTAACCCACGATTGAGCCGAATTCGGAACCTCACAGCGAGGTTCCAAACTATCTTTATGCGTCTGCGCGTGCAGTCGCGCTGGAGGCATGATGAATAAGGTTGATCGCGATATTGCGAATTTGCCGGATACAACGGTTTCTGCTGCAAAATTGTTTGGTTTTGAAACCGATATGATGGTTCCTGCCTATAAGGCGGGTGACGCTTATGTGCCGGAAATCGACACGGACTATCTCTTCGACAAACAGACCACGCTGGCCATTCTCGCGGGTTTTGCCTTCAATCGCCGTGTCATGGTCTCCGGCTATCACGGTACGGGCAAATCGACCCATATCGAGCAGGTCGCCGCACGGCTTAACTGGCCATGCGTGCGTGTCAATCTGGACAGCCACGTCAGCCGTATCGACCTTGTTGGCAAGGATGCGATCGTCGTCAAGGAAGGTATGCAGATCACCGAATTCCGCGACGGCATCCTGCCTTGGGCTTATCAGCATAATGTCGCGCTTGTATTCGACGAGTATGATGCGGGACGTCCGGACGTAATGTTCGTCATCCAGCGCGTGCTCGAATCGTCGGGTCGTCTGACGCTACTCGATCAAAGTCGCGTTATCCGCCCGCATCCCGCTTTTCGTCTGTTTGCGACCGCCAATACGGTTGGCCTTGGTGATACGACGGGCCTTTATCATGGTACGCAGCAGATCAATCAGGCGCAGATGGACCGCTGGTCCATTGTGACGACCCTCAACTATCTGCCGCACGATAATGAGGCGGCTATCGTTGCCGCCAAGGCCAAGCATTATCAGAACAAGGAAGGCAAGGAGATCGTCTCCAAGATGGTGCGCGTCGCTGATATGACGCGCGCAGCGTTCATCAATGGCGACCTGTCGACTGTCATGAGCCCACGTACCGTGATCACATGGGCGGAAAATGCCGATATCTTCAAGGACGTAGGTTTTGCTTTCCGTCTGACCTTCCTCAACAAGTGCGACGAACTCGAACGTCCGCTGGTTGCCGAGTTCTATCAGCGGGCATTTGGCAAGGAACTGCCTGAATCGACCGCCAATGTGGTCATTGGCTGAGCGTCACGATAAAGATGGCTGGTTCCGGAGATAATTCACGTGCGAATCCCAAAGGTCCGGTTGATTCCGAGCCTTTCAAGCGCGCGCTTACGGGATGCATGCGTGCGATTGCCGGCGACCATGAAATGGAAGTCGGGTTCGGTAACGACAAGCCGGCCCTGACCGGTCATCGTGCCCGGCTTCCCGATCTACCCAAGCGCCCAACTGCCAATGATGTAGCGGTCACGCGCGGCCTCGGCGACTCGATGGCGCTGCGCAAAGCTTGTCACAATGACCGTATTCACGCGACACTGGCGCCTGAAGGCAAGCAGGCGAGGGCGATCTTTGACGCGGTCGAGCAGGCGCGCGTCGAGGCCATCGGTGCGCTGCGTATGGATGGCGTCGCCGACAACTTGACTTCGATGCTTTCGGACAAATATGCCCGGGCCAATTTCCCGGCAATAACCGATAAAGCTGAGGCGCCGCTGGAAGAAGCCGTGGCGCTATTGGTCCGTGAAAAGCTTACGGGCCGCAAAGCGCCGGAATCAGCTGGCAATGTGCTTGACCTGTGGCGTGACTGGATCGAGGAGAAAGCCGCGGCAGACCTCGACCATCTCGGCGCCAAGATCAATGATCAGAACGCTTTCGCTCGCGTCGTACGCGAGATGCTGGCTTCCATGGAGATGGCGGAAGAGCTGGCGCAGGAGAGCCAGGAAGACGACAGCCAGGACAATAACGAAGACTCGCCCGAACCGGAAGAAAACAACGAAGGCGGTTCGGATGAGAACGAGGGCAGCGATTCGTCCGAGAATGATGAGTCCGATACATCCAGCGACGACAGCCAGTCCGGCGAGACCGAAGCCGCCGACGCTTCGTCTGACGATATGGACGAGGATTCGGACGCGGATGCCGAGATCCCCGGTGAGGCGCGGCGCCCCAACCAGCCGTTCTCCAACCTCGGAAGTGAGAGCGGCTACAAGATTTTCACGCAGGAATTCGACGAAACGACCGATGCGGAAGAGCTTTGCGACGAGGCCGAGCTGGAGCGTCTGCGGGCCTTCCTCGATAAGCAACTCGCCAATCTCTCTGCCGTCGTTGGACGCTTGGCAAACAAGTTGCAACGCCGCTTGATG
Source organism: Candidatus Phyllobacterium onerii (assembly GCF_028331445.1). Taxonomy (GTDB): domain Bacteria; phylum Pseudomonadota; class Alphaproteobacteria; order Rhizobiales; family Rhizobiaceae; genus Phyllobacterium; species Phyllobacterium onerii. Next base: position 316,437 of record NZ_JAQMHX010000006.1, read on the forward strand.
GCGCAACAAAACCGCTCATGGGACTTCGATCTGGAGGAGGGTTACCTCGATAGCGCCCGTCTTGTACGTATTGTAATCGATCCAACGCAACCACTTTCCTATAAGCAGGAACGCGACACGGATTTCCGCGATACGATCGTGACGTTGCTCATCGACAATTCCGGTTCCATGCGCGGGCGGCCTATAACCGTTGCCGCTACGTGCGCGGACATTCTGGCGAGGACGCTGGAGCGTTGCGGTGTGAAGGTGGAAATCCTCGGGTTCACCACCAAGGCCTGGAAAGGCGGTCAGGCGCGTGAAGCCTGGCTGGAACGTGGCAAGCCTGCCAATCCCGGGCGTCTCAATGACCTGCGCCACATCGTTTATAAGCGTGCTGACGCCCCATGGCGTCGCTCACGGCGCAACTTGGGGCTGATGATGCGTGAAGGCCTCCTGAAAGAGAACATCGACGGCGAAGCCCTGATATGGGCGCACCAACGCTTGCTGGGCCGTCCTGAGCAGCGCCGTATCCTGATGATGATCTCGGATGGCGCTCCGGTTGATGATTCTACTCTTTCGGTCAATCCGGGCAACTATCTTGAGCGGCACTTGCGCGCTGTGATCGAGGAGATCGAAACACGTTCGCCAGTTGAGCTGATCGCTATTGGTATCGGTCATGATGTGACCCGGTACTATCGCCGAGCTGTTACTATCGTCGATGCGGAGGAACTGGCCGGCGCCATGACTGAACAACTGGCTTCACTGTTTGAAGAGCCGGAACGACAGAGCGCAAAAAAGTCAGTGCGGCGATAACATGAACCGAACTGCGCTGGCTTTTCGGCGCGCATCGCTTTGCCTCGTGTTCCTCGTTGCAATGCCGGTTTCAGCGGAGGAAAACGCGGTCGTTTCCCCAGCTACCATCGAGTCCCATGTGGTCTCCAATTTTCGCATCGGCTCGTCCGAGAGACGGTTCGGGGAGCTTGAATTTGTTGGCGGCCTGGAAATGACCTCTGCAAGTTCCGACTTTGGCGGCCTTTCCGCGTTTCGCTATCTGGATTCAGGAAAGAAATTTCTCGGCATCACCGATACTGGCTTCTGGTATGCGGGTACGATGCAGCGCGATGAAGAGGGCAGACCCGCATCGATCAGCAGTTTTCGCTTGGCACCGATTCAAAGCGAGGAGGGTGTTCCCGTCGAGGGCAAATGGAACTCCGACGCCGAAGGTATGAGCGTTTACGGCAATACCGTCACCGTCTCATTCGAGCGTATTCACCGGATTGCAGAATATGTGCTGGACCTAGAAAACTTTGCGTCGACACCAAAGAATGTCCCTCTGCCGATCCCACGCGACGAACTGCGCAACAACCGCGGCATAGAGACGATAGCCTATTCACCAGCCTCCAGCCCATTGCACGGGGGACGGATTGCCGTAACCGAGAAAAGCATCAACAAAGCCGGCGATATGTTTGCCGCAGTTCTTGAAGGACCGGAGAAAGGTATTTTCTTTGTCAAACGCCGCGATGATTTCGACGTCAGCGATGGCGATTTCCTGCCCGATGGTGATTTGTTGCTGCTCGAGCGCCGCTTCAGCATAGCCAGCGGCGTGGTCCTTAGAATACGAAGGATACCCGCGGCAAGCATCAAACCTGGTGCTACGGTCGACGGCGAATTCATCCTGCAGGCGGACATGCGAAACCAGATAGACAATATGGAAGGGCTGGATGTCTGGCAGACGGCAGACGGTTCTACCCGACTATCACTCGTATCAGATGATAATCATTCCATCCTGCAACGGAATCTCTATCTGGAATTCCGGTTTGCCGAGTAAATAGCGGGGGCGAATATTGCAAGGATCGCTCCGTAGGGCACCAGCATCACGACAGCCATGAACATTTTTACCATCAGATCGCCAAAACCCAACGACATCCACAATGGAATTTCCCGGCCAAGGAACGGCACCAGCATGGCGAGTGACGAATCGGCGTGGCCTGTCGCGGTGTCTATCCAGGAAAAGTTTGCAGCAAAGGCGATCGAGAAAAACAACAAAGTGTCTAGCAGCGAACCGAAGATGGCAGAAGCAAAAGGCGCCTTCCACCAGGTCAACTGCCGCAATCTGTTGAATACGGTGATGTCCAGCAGCTGGGCTGTCAGGAATGCCGTGCCCGATGCGATAGCGATGCGCGGTGTTGCCAGCCAGACAGAAAGGACGACGGCAATCGCAAACCCCACATAGACGACCTTCCGGGCAAAGGCCGGGCCGAATGTGCGATTTGCAAGATCGTTGACCAGAAAGGCTATCGGGTAGGTAAAGGCGCCATAGGTCAGGATTTCCCCCAATCCAAAATGATCAAAAGGATACTGAACAAGGATATTGGACGCGGCAACGACCGCGCACATGGCTATAACGGGGAGAATAAAGTCCGAAAAGGTATAGGCGCGTTGCAGCGGCATTTTTTTATCCTGGGTAATGGAACCAGCAATAAGGCCAGCATTTGCTGGCCTCGACGACTAGAAATAGAAGCGATTGCTGATTAAGCAGCGACCGGAGCTTCGAGAAGCTTCTTGGCAATCTGGCGCTTCAGGAGACGAGCGCGCTGCGACAGCTCCTTCTCGTCAGCCTTGACCAGGAATGCATCCAGACCACCGCGATGCTCGACGCTGCGTAGGGCGTGAGCCGAAACGCGCAGGCGATAGCTCTGACCGAGGGCTTCGGAGATCAGCGTTACGTGGCAAAGATTCGGCAAGAAGCGGCGGCGCGTTCTGTTGTTCGCGTGGCTCACGTTGTTACCATACTGCACCGACTTAGCGGTCAATTCACATGTGCGGGACATCTGGTCTCACCTTCAAATTTTTCATTCGCCTTTGTCCGAATATTTCCTGCTACCATCGCACGTTGCCGTGCAGCGGCTCGCTTATCGGATGGGCGGCCTATTGGGAAGTCGCGTTTCTATAGTGATATGGGCCGCGCGCGTCAAGTGCACTTATGCCAAGTTTGGCGCTACTTATATCTAATACAGGCCAGCGTTGTAAGGTTTATCACAACTTTGCCTGCTTTATACGCTCGAACAATCACTGCAGGGATGCGTTGGACAAGAATGACGAGAATGAATGCCCATAGGCAGTATGCCAGCCGAACGCGAATGCTGGTGCCGCTCGCTGCACTAGCGCTGATGGGCGCGCATCCAGCGCACGGTGCCCAGTCGTATCAGACAGATTACCGCGTTTCACTCTTTGGATTGTCGATAGCCAAGGCAAGTTTTTCAACCAGCGTCACAGATGATCACGCTTACAAAGTTGTCGGGTCTCTTGCCAGCTCGGGGCTGGGTAGCCTGTTCGACGACACCAACGGCAAGCTGGACGTTACTGGCCAGTTCGCCGAGACCGGGCCCGTGCCGAATTCCTATGTTGTCAAATACCGGCATGGTAACCGAAACAAGAGCACATCGATCGCCTTTACCAACGGCAATGTCACGAATACCACCAATGATCCTCCGATCAACAGGAAGAAGAACTGGGTGGATCTGAAGCCTGCCGACCTCCAATCTGTTGCCGATCCGATTTCCGGCGTGATGGTCGCAGCAAGCAGCCTTGATCAGGTCTGCAAGCAGACATTGCATCTCTATGATGGCCAGACGCGCGTGGACTTGAAACTTTCTCCATCGGGCAGGGCGCAGCCCTTTGCGACCGAGGGTTTCAAGGGTGATGCCATCACTTGTCTGGCCAAATTCGTCCCGATCGCCGGCTATCAATCAGGGCGAAAAGCTATCGAATATCTGAAGAACTCGAGCAAGATCAGTCTCACCTTTGCATCGCTCGGCAAGTCCGCTATCTATTCACCGGTGCAGGCGAAAATCGGCACACAGATCGGTACGGTGACTGTTTACGCAACCCGTTTCGAAAAGACGCAATAGACACGGCGGGTAGCCGTCTTCGAATCCGGGGTACTTTTTGGCTACGTTTGTTGGTTTCCTTGCGATCATCATGTGGGCGATGCTCGCACTTTTCACTGATGTGTCGGGTAAGGTTCCGCCATTTCAGTTGACGGCGATGACGTTCGCTATCGGTGCGAGCCTTGGGTTGATCTCTTGGCTGTGGCGGCCGGGTGCTGCAAGGCATCTGCGCCAGCCCGCAAAGGTCTGGTTACTCGGTGTTGTCGGGCTCTTTGGCTACCACTTCCTCTATTTTACGGCACTACGTAACGCTCCAGCTGTCGACGCCAGCCTTATCGCCTATCTCTGGCCGCTTTTCATCGTTGTGGGATCCGCTCTGATGCCGGGTGAAAAGCTACGCTGGTTTCACATTCTAGGCACGTTGCTGGGCTTGGCTGGAACAGTGCTGATCATAACCAAAGGTGGCGGCCTCGGCTTCGATCTGCAATTCGCCTTTGGGTACTCGATGGCGGGTCTCTGTGCACTGACATGGGCCGCCTATTCGCTGTTGTCGCGACGCTTTTCCAACGTGCCAACGGATGCTGTGACAGGCTTTTGCATAGCAACTTCATTACTTTCGCTGATTTCGCACTTGCTGCTCGAGCAGACGGTGTGGCCGGGCGGACTCATCCAGTGGCTCGCCGTCCTTGGGCTTGGGCTATTTCCGGTTGGTGCGGCGTTCTATGTCTGGGACTATGGCGTAAAGCATGGGAATATCCAGGTGCTCGGTGCGTCGAGCTATGCCGCACCACTGCTTTCAACGCTTGTGCTGATCATCGCGGGGGTGACGGAGCCAACGGGGCGGGTGATGCTCGCATGCCTCTTGATCACGCTGGGCGCGGTTATCGCAGCAAAGGACATGCTCTTCAAGCGCCGTCAGGGCTCCCAGCCGGGCTCCGCCATTTCGAACTGAGCGAAATCAAATCCCGGTGCTACCGTGCACCCGACAAGTGTCCAGGCGCCGAGGCTCTTGGCCATTTGCCATTGTCCTGCCGGAACAATGGCTTGCGGGCGCTGCCCATTGGCAAGATCAAGTCCAAGCGTATGGGTTTCGTGTGGTGAGCCCTCAGTCGCCAGGGTCAAAAGCAGTGGTGCGCCACCATACCAGTGCCAGACTTCGGCAGCATCCTTGACGCGGTGCCAGGCCGAGATTTGGCCTTCCTCGAGCAGGAAGTAGATGGCCGTCGAGTGCCCGCGCCCGCCTTCCGGCCACTCACCCTCGTTGTCGCGGAAAGTCTGGACATAGAAGCCACCTTCCGGATGCGGTTGAAGCCCAAGGTGTTCGCGAATCTCGGTTGCTGTCAGCACCATCAAAAGCTGTCCTTGCGCTTGCGGATTTCAGCGAAAACCGCCTCATCGGTCGCGCTTTCCATCCCGAGGTTTTTGCGGATTGCCGGATCATGCCAGCGAAGAAACGGATTGGTTGCCATCTCGCGCATGAGCGTGGTTGGCAGTGTCGGCAAGTCTGCCTCCCGCAAAGTCTTGATTTCCTTGGCCCGCTCCTTGAGCGCCGAGTTTTCCGGGTCGATGGTCAGGGCAAAACGCGCATTGCTCTCGCTATATTCGTGGCCGCAATAGATTTGAGTTTCACCCGGCAGTCCTATCAACCGCTGCAAAGACTTAAACATGGTTGCGGGCGTTCCTTCGAAAAGCCGCCCGCAACCGAGCGAAAACAGGGTGTCGCCGGTAAATGCAACCTTGGCGGCAGGGATATGAAAGGAGATTTCGCCCGCGGTGTGCCCCGGCGTGGAAATGACCTCCACCTCGAAATTGCCGAACTTGAAGCGGTCGCCGTGCCGGACGCCCCGGTCAATACCCGGTATCTTCGCCTTTTCGTCCTGCGGTCCGATGATTTCCATGCCAAATCGTTTCTTCAGCGCCAGATTGGCCTCGACGTGATCGGTGTGGTGATGCGTGGTGAAAATATGGGTCAGTTTCCAGCCGCGGCGCTTGAGCGCGTCAAGAATCGGCTGCTCTTCGGGCGCATCGATCGACGCGGTCAGGCCGGTTTCAGGATCATGGATCAGCACGCCGAAATTATCGCTGCGGGCGTTGAATTGTTCTATCTGCAATTGGGACATGGTCGTTCTCTTCATTCTTTGCTGGGCAAGATAATCCCGGTTCAGCCAAGCCTGCAACCCATGTCATTTCTTGATGTTCTCTTCTTCCATGTTACGTTGCGGCCATGCATCTCGACATCATCGATCTTCGCTCATTTTACGCTTCAACGCTCGGCCATCTGACCGAGCGCTCCATTACGATGGCCTTGGTGCCCCTCTGGCCGAAGCTGCCGGGCGAGCGGCTCGTTGGTCTCGGCTACGCCGTACCTTACCTCGACCGGTTCCGCGGCGATACGGAACGCACATTCGCCTTCATGCCGGCCGGGCAGGGCGCCGCCAGCTGGCCGCCTGTCGAGCCATCCGCTACAGCATTGATATTTGAGGAGGATTTGCCTCTGCCCGACTCCGCAGTGGACAGAGTATTGATGGTACATGCGCTGGAACATGCGGAAGATCCACGCGAAACACTGAAGGAAATGTGGCGTGTTCTCGCGCCCAACGGCCGGCTGGTCATCGTCGTTCCGAACCGGCGCGGGCTATGGGCAAGGTTCGAACATACGCCTTTCGGCAGCGGCCGCCCCTATAGCCGAGGTCAGCTGACGCGTCTCCTGAGGGAGGCAAACTTCACGCCCGGACCGTGGGGCGAAGCTCTGTTCTTCCCGCCGTCATCGCGAAAAGCGATGATGCGGCCCTCCTCATTGTTCGAACGGGTGGGCCGCCGGTTTTGGCCAATGTTTTCGGGCGTATTGATCGTTGAGGCGCAAAAACGCATCTATCAGGGGCTGCCCGTTGCCAAGCGTTCGTCGCGGCGTGTGTTCGTGCCCGTGCTCTCGCCACAAGGAACGGCGAGCGCCAGTTCGCGTCGGCACAATCAAATTACCCGCATTGATTGAAATTCTTGCGGCGGAATCGATGATTCTTGCATCGGAATCGCAACTCTTCATGTGAGATTCGAGGATTCCTGCGCAAATCCCAAACAGGGTTCACTAGCGCTTGAGCAGAAACACGGCCTGCTGGCCGAAGAGGTTCCAGAATCCCCATGGCATGTTGAATCCGAGGCGCTCTCCCAAGGCATTCAGCGCGACGGCGGACTCGACCTCGGCGCCGACTTCCTTGGTCATGTCGACAAAATCATTGATGGTGCAGAAGTGGATATTCGGCGTGTCGTACCAGCTATAGGGCAGGTCCTTGGTGACCGGCATGCGACCGTTGATCGCGAGCGAGGTACGAACCCGCCAATGCCCGAAATTGGGGAATGACACGATGGCCTTTTCGCCGATGCGCAGAAGTTCGGTGAGGACATTTTTCGGGTTGCGGGTCGCCTGCAAGGTCTGCGACAGGATCACATAGTCGAAACCGCCATCCGGATAATATTTGAGATCGCTGTCGGCATCGCCCTGGATGACCGACAGGCCGCGTGCCACCGATTCATTGACGCCCTTTTGCGAGAGCTCGACGCCGCGTCCATCCACATCCTTGGTGTTCTGCAAAAGCTCCAGCAGTTCGCCATCGCCACAGCCGACGTCGAGTACGCGCGAGCCGGGCTTGACCAGCGAGGCGATGACGGCAAAATCGACGCGGGGATGGACGTTCACACTCATGACGGCAAAAGCCCCTTGGCCCGCGCAGCCGACCGGATGAATCCGGTGATCGTGGAAAACATCTCGGGCTCATCGAGCAGGAATGAGTCGTGGCCCCGATCCGACTCGATCTCGACGAAGGACACGGACGCGCCCGCCGCATTCAGCGCATGGGCGACCATCCGGCTTTCGCTGGTCGGGAACAGCCAGTCGCTGGTGAATGAGACAATGCAGAACCGGGTCTTCGATCCAGCGAAGGCATCGGCAAGCCGGCCGCCATGTTCGGCGGCGAGGTCGAAATAATCCATCGCCCGGGTCATGTAGAGATAGGAATTCGGGTCGAAGCGCTCGACGAACGTCGTGCCCTGATGGCGCAGATAACTTTCAATCTGGAAATCCGCGTCGAATCCGAAGGTCAGTTTCTGCCGATCCTGAAGATTGCGTCCGAACTTGTTGTGCAAGGCGGTCTCGGACAGATAGGTGATATGCGCTGCCATGCGGGCGACCGAGAGACCTTTGCGCGGGACAGTGCCGGCTTCGAGATAACGGCCTTCCTTCCAGTCGGGATCAGCCATGACCGCCTGCCGGCCCACTTCATGGAAGGCGATATTCTGCGACGAGTGGCGGGCACCGGTCGCGATCGCCACGGCCGCAAAGACCTTGTCGGAATGGCTCGACGCCCATTCCAGCACCTGCATGCCGCCCATGGATCCGCCGATCACGGCAAAAAGCTGTTTGATGCCCAAATGCTCGATGAGCATCGCCTGCGCACGCACCATGTCCGCTATCGTGATGATCGGAAGATCCAGCGCGTAAGCCTTGCCGGTTTCGGGATTGATCGAGGCCGGGCCCGTCGAGCCAAGACAACCACCCAGAACATTGGAACAGAGCACGAAGTAGCGATCCGTATCGATCGGCTTGCCCGGACCGATGAGCAACTCCCACCAGCCCGGCTTGCCGGTTACGGGATGGACATTGGCGACATGCTGATCGCCTGTCAGCGCATGGCAGACGAGGATTGCGTTGGACTTGTCGGCGTTGAGTTCGCCATAGGACTGATAGGCGATGCGAAATGGCGAAAGCGATACACCGCTATCCAGGTGCAACGGCTTGTCAGCGCCAAAATCCACCACCGGACTGTGGGGATTTGTCGCTTCCTGGCTTTGCTGAGCTTTTTTAGCGGATGGTCGGCTGATTTTCGTCATGTCTGCGCAATTGAGGGCGTGATCGCGCGTAGGTATGGTCGCAGTTCGCGCAAAGTCAAGTTGTTCTCGACATTGGCCCCATTGGCAGTTATGTCCGCACGGTGCTTTTGCCCGTTACGGACTCGAACAATTATGACAACGACACGACAAGACATGCGCCCCACTCCGAAAGCCGGTGTGCTCGACATCGCCGCCTATGTGCCTGGCAAGCACAGCGCTCCCGGTGTGGAGAATGTGCATAAGCTGTCGTCGAACGAGACGCCGCTCGGTGCCAGCAAGCATGCGATGGAGGCCTATCGCGCTGCGGTGGGGCAACTGGAGATGTATCCCGATGGTCAGGCGACCCTGCTGAAGCGGGCGATCGCCGATATCCACGGTTTGAACGTCGATAATATCATGTGCGGCAATGGTTCGGACGAATTGCTCGGCCTGTTGTGCCAGGCCTATCTCGCTGCAGGCGATGAGGCTGTCTATACCGAGCATGGTTTCGGCATTTACAAGATCGCCACCATGGCTGCGGGTGGCGTACCGGTCGTTGCCAGCGAAAAGAACGAGCAAGCCGATGTCGATGCGATTTTGCGCGTCGTCACGCCGCGCACCAAGATCGTATTCTTGGCAAATCCAAACAATCCGACAGGCACCTATCTGCCTTTCGAAGAGGTTCGCCGACTGCATGCCGGGCTGCCGAAGAACGTCATGCTGGTGCTTGACGCCGCCTATGCGGAATATGTTCGCCGCAATGACTATGAGTCAGGTGTCGAACTGGTATCATCGTCCGAAAATGTCGTGATGACCCGCACGTTTTCGAAGATATACGGCCTTGCCGCTTTGCGCGTCGGCTGGATGTTTGCGCCCGCCCATATCATCGATGCGACGAACCGCATCCGCGGCCCGTTCAATCTGAACTCCGCGGCCATCGTCGCCGGCGCTGCGGCGATACGCGACCGCGCGCATCTCAACGATGCTGTGGCTTTCAACGAGAAGTGGCTGCCCTGGCTCACCGAACAATTGACCGGGCTTGGGCTCCGGGTCACGCCGTCGGTAGGAAATTTCCTTCTCGTGCACTTTCCCGAAGATCCGGCGAAATCGGCGGAGAAGGCAGACGCTTACCTGACGAGCAAGGGCTATATTTTGCGCCGCGTCACGGGATACGGATTTCCGAACGCGTTGCGCCTTTCCATTGGATCCGAAGAAGCCAATCTGGGCGTGGTCGCAGCACTCTCCGAATTCTTAAAGTAGATTCATACCATGACGGGCTGCAAATGGCGTTTTCCTGTGCTCCGGTGCTCACGTACCTTAAAGTACGCTGCGCTCCGGTGCTCGAAAACCACCATTTTCGCCGCGTCATAGCGCGAATCTCAGCGCAGTTACAGGTCATAGAAACATGTCCGACGTTCATTTTGATACAATCGCACTGATCGGCATCGGCCTCATCGGTTCGTCGCTGGCGCGCGTCATCAAGCGCGAGGGCCTTGCCGACAAGATCGTCATTTCCACCCGCAGCCAAGCCACACTGGCTCGGGCAAAAGAGCTCGGCCTCGGCGATAACTACACCCTCGACAGCGCCGAGGCGGTAAAGAACGCCGATCTCGTCATCGTTTCGGTACCTGTGGGTTCGTCAGGCGAGGTGGCCCGGCATATCGCCGGTTCGCTGAAGCCCGGTGCCATCGTCACCGATGTCGGCTCGACCAAGGGTTCGGTGATTGCGCAGATGCAACCGGAACTACCCGCCAATGTGCATTTCATTCCAGGGCATCCGCTGGCAGGAACGGAGTATTCCGGCCCCGATGCCGGGTTTGCCGATCTGTTCATCAACCGCTGGTGCATTCTCACGCCGTTGGAGGGTACGGACCCGGACGCTATCGCGAAGCTGACGAAGTTCTGGGAAGCCTGCGGTTCGCGGCTCGACACGATGGACCCTTTGCATCACGACCGTGTGCTGGCCATCGTGTCTCACCTGCCGCACCTCATTGCCTACAATATCGTTGGCACGGCGAGCGATCTGGAAGAGGTGACGAACTCCGAAGTCATCAAATATTCGGCTTCAGGTTTTCGCGATTTCACGCGTCTGGCCGCATCTGATCCCACCATGTGGCGCGATGTATGCCTGCACAATAAGGACGCCATCCTTGAAATGCTGTCGCGGTTTTCCGAGGACCTCGCCTCGTTGCAGCGATCGGTTCGCTGGGGCGATGGCGATGCGCTGTTCGATCTGTTCACGCGGACTCGCGCCGTCCGCCGCGGCATCATCGATGCGGGTCAGGAAGTGGATGCTCCGGACTTTGGTCGGCAGAAGGCAGGACAGCCGTCAACGTGACGGCGAAAGGGCAGTTCATTGGCAGTGCCACACCAAATTTTACTTGATAACTATTATTGAAGCTTCATATAGTGGTTATTGGAGGTGCGACAAATGGCTCAAAGCGTCGAACTTGGCAATCTGGAATCCGTTCTCAATCGGCTGGTTGAAAGCGGTCGGTACAACTCGAAGAGCGAAGTCCTGCGGGAAGGTATCCGGCTCGTTGACGAGAGGGAAAAGCGTTTGGCGGCACTCGATGCTGCGTTGGCGCGGGGTTTGGCCGATGTCGAGGCGGGCCGAGTCCGGCCACTACAGGATGTCTTTGACGAGTTGAAAGCGCGTTACGCCAAGATGGCGGAAGAACGCGGCCTTTGAAGGTTATTTTCACGGAGGAAGCGCGCCAGGACTTGTTCGTGATCGGCGATTACATTGCGGACGACAATCCTCGAAGAGCATGGACCTTTATGAACGAACTCCACACCCGTTGCGTGTCTATCGGGGATTTTCCCGGAGCCTGTCCATTGCTGTCACGCCACGAGGGGACAAGCATCAGACGGGCGGTTCATGGCAACTACGCGATATTTTATATTGTAGGTCGCGACACAGTTAGTGTTTTGCGTGTCCTCAATAGTGCGATGAACTATGAAAGGTTCCTGTTTGAAGACGACTGATGCCCTATTCTTCAATCACAGCGCGGGCAGCCGTCCGATACCGATAAAGCCAACCGACATTTTGCCGTTCTTCACCGTGATAGGCAGTGTCGGCGCGCCGCTCGCGTCTTTCGGAACGAACGCCATCGCTTGAACAACGGTCGAAATCGTATTGCCTGCCTCAGGGAAAATGCCCTGCATGACCTTGGCGACACCTTCCGGATTGCGCATCGTCACCTTGAAATCACCGCTGATGCGTCCGTCATCGGCGACGGAAAACGGACCGGAAATAGCAATCCCGCTACCATCCTCGAAGGACAGTTCGACTTTTCGCAACGTTCCCGTCTGGCCGCGCAGAACCGACAGGTCACGCTCGGGTTTCGCCAGAAGCGCGAAACCATTGGCAAGCTGGACATCGGCAGCTGCCGTCAACTCCGGCAATGGCCTGTCGAGGACGATATTGTCGGCGATCTTCAGCTTGTCGAAGGATAGTGCGATATCCATCTGCGGTTGGGCGGTGTTGAACTCAAGTTTCCCGGTCTGCATCACGGCGAGCGGAACAGGGTTGCTCACATTCCCGCGCTCATTCACCATGACATTGCTGCCTTCAATCGACAGTTGTTTCGGAAGCGGCTTGTCGAGCCGCACGCTCGTCGCGAGATTTTCCCACTTCACATCGAGGGGTGGAGCGCCGGGCACATCGACTGCGGCAGGGCCTTCGACGCTGCTGACAATTTGCAGCGGGTCATAGACTTGGGCGGCGGAACGAAAGCCGCCAGCGGTGATGGATATGTTTTTGGCCTGGTCGACCCAGCCGACTTTCGAGCAGTCGAGACCAACCCGTAAGGGATAGCCACTCGCCCTGGCGTTTTCGCAGGTGGCGTCGATGCCCTGTTGCTTGAACGCCGCGATGTTCGTTGCGACCCGGCTTTCCAGCTGATTGGCCAGATAGTACCAGCCGCCGGTGTAGATCACGCCGGCAAGGACAATCAGTGCGCCGATGATGATCGGAAGTCTCGAAGGCTTGCGGCTCTTTTCGGCAGTGCTTGACGGCATGGGGCGGGTCTCGCTATCGGTCAGGGAGAGACCGTTGACAATCCACCCCGACGGCCATTTGATGCGATTTTCTGCGCTTCCGGTGCTCATGGACCAAATGTCCACTGCGCTCCGGGTCTCGAAAACCACATCAACTGACTCGCCAGGCTGAATTCTCAAACAGTCTCTCAGGCAAATCTATCAGGCAAATCTATCAGGACGGATATGGGCGATTTTTGGGTCTTTGGCTATGGCTCTCTGATGTGGAAGCCAGGCTTTGCACATGTGGAGACCTTGCACGCCCGACTGCACGGCTATCGAAGGGCACTGTGCGTGCGTTCCTATGTGCATCGCGGAACGCCTGAGCGACCGGGCCTGGTCCTCGGCCTTGATCGCGGCGGATCCTGTCTTGGAATGGCGTTTCGCGTCCCTGGCGATCTTGAGGACGAGGTTGTCGCCTATTTGCGAGAGCGCGAGCTGGTCACCAACGTCTATCTGGAGAGACGGCTCGGAATAAGGCTCGAAGACGGGCGCAAGGTCGAGGCGCTGACCTATATCGTTGACCGCAACCATGTTCAGTATGCGGGCAGGCTTTCCGTTAGCGAAGCCGCGACGGCTGTGCGCGGCTCAGTGGGTCAATCGGGCCGCAACGAAGACTATGTGCACAGTACGCTCGAGCACATGCACAAGATGAAGATCCGCGATCACTGGATGGAGGCGGTCGTCGCGGCTGTAGACAGATAGAGCCAAGACGGCTGGCCGTTTTTACAACCCGGTCGCCGTATCGACAAAACGAGCGGCGTCATCGCTGGACCAATCGGCCGGACCATTCATCGCGGCAATCTGGCAGCCTTCCTTGTCGACAAGCATCGTCACCGGGAGGCCGAAAGCGAGGTTCTTCCGCTTCAGATCGTTGAATACGCCCATCGATGGATCACGATAGAGCTGCAACGACTTGACGCCGATCTCGCTCAAGAACGCCTTCGGTTTCTCGTCGTCGCCCGTATCGATGTTGATGGTCACGACCTCGAAGTTGTCGCCTCCTTTTTTTGTTTCGAGCGCATCGAGGGCCGGCATTTCCTCGCGGCATGGCACGCACCATGTTGCCCACAGATTGACGAGAAGCGTCTTGCCCTTGAAATCGCCGAGGCGGGCAGGCTTTCCATCGGGAGCAGTGAAAGTCAAAGCCGACATGGATTGAGGTGAGTCCGCGCCGCGCATGGCCGCAACGGCGCCGACGGCGGCGCCGTCTATCTTCTTGGCATCCGCGGTTTTCAAAGCGCATTGATCGGCGGACGGGTTTGTGCCGGCGACAATATTGCCAGAAGGCCGTTCCATCACGTATACCGCAACCGCACCGGCAAGAATGCCTGCGAGTGCTGCAGACAGGATGATCTTCCTGCTGTTGTCGCGTGGCGTTTTCTGCGTTTCGTTGCCGTCCGTCATTTTACTCTTTTCGCTTCTCACCCAAGGCGCTACCCATGTCCGACAAGAAGAACAGCAATGAAATGTGGGGAGGCCGTTTTGCCTCGGGTCCCGCCGCGATCATGGAAGAAATCAACGCTTCCATCGGCTTCGACCAGAAACTCTACGCCCAGGACATTCAAGGTTCGCTTGCCCATGCTGCCATGCTTGCGAAAACCGGCATAATAGCGGCGGACGATCACGACAAGATCGCAAAGGGCCTGAACACGATATTGTCAGAGATAGAAACGGGAAAATTCACGTTTTCGCGCAAGCTCGAAGACATCCACATGAATATCGAGTCGAGACTGGCTGAATTGATCGGCGCACCAGCGGGGCGGTTGCATACGGCGCGCTCGCGCAATGATCAGGTCGCTGTCGATTTCCGCCTGTGGGTGAAGGTGGAGTTCGAGAGAACGGCGGTTGCGCTGAAGAAGCTGATCGAAGCGTTTCTGAAGCGTGCCGAGGAGCATGCAGCGACGTTGATGCCAGGCTTTACGCATCTGCAGACGGCGCAGCCCGTCACCTTCGGTCACCACTGCATGGCCTATGTCGAGATGTTCGGCCGCGATTTGAGCCGGGTCCGGGATGCCACCCTCCGCATGAACGAGTCGCCGCTGGGTGCTGCGGCGCTGGCCGGGACTGGTTTTCCGATCGACCGGCATATGACAGCCAAGGCGCTCGGCTTCCGTGAGCCGACCCGCAACTCCCTCGACAGTGTTTCGGATCGCGATTATGCGCTGGAGTTCCTCTCGACCGCCGCGATCACCGCGACGCACCTGTCGCGGCTGGCCGAAGAGATCGTCATCTGGTCGACGCCGCAGTTCGGGTTCGTGCGCCTGTCCGACAGTTTCTCCACCGGCTCATCGATCATGCCGCAGAAGAAGAACCCCGACGCTGCCGAACTTGTGCGCGCCAAGACAGGGCGTATCACAGGCTCGCTGGTCGGTCTCCTGACGGTGATGAAAGGCCTGCCGCTGACCTATTCCAAGGATATGCAGGAAGACAAGGAAGCTGTCTTCGATGCAGCCGAGACGCTGGAATTATGCATTGCCGCGATGACCGGCATGGTTGGCGACATGACCATCAACACCGCCGCAATGAAAAAAGCGGCCGGTTCCGGTTATTCCACTGCGACCGATCTTGCCGATTGGCTCGTGCGCGAACTCGGCCTGCCTTTCCGCGAGGCCCATCACGTCACCGGACGCGCAGTCGCACTGGCGGAACAGAAGAAAGCCGAGCTCGGCAAGCTGTCGCTGGAGGATCTGCAGGCGATACACCCCGGCATCACCGATGCGGTGTTCGGTTATCTGACCGTCGACAAATCGGTGCGCAGCCGCAAATCCTATGGCGGTACGGCACCGGGTGAGGTACGCCGCCAGATCAAATTCTGGCAAAAGCGTATCGCAAAGCTCTAAAACAATATTGGCTGGTGATGGGGGTGCAAAGCGCGCCCTCATACGCTAGACAGAGTAAACGCCATTCGGGATCAAACTTATGACGAGCCGTTCTTTTTTGACGACAATACTGATGTCGATTGCAATTTTAAGCGCTGTTTCGGCTTGCGGCCGAAAGGGCGATCCTGAACTGCCGCCGGCTTCCGTAACGACGATGCCCGGCGAGCCGAAGACGGAAAAACCGCCGGTTCAGGACAAGCGTTTCATCCTCGACCCGTTGATCTAGGCGTTTTGCGTGAATCATTTCGACTATAAAGACGGCGTTCTCCATGCCGAGGGCGTCAGCATTCCCGATATCGCCAAGGCGGTCGGAACGCCTTTCTATTGCTATTCCACCGCGACAATCGAGCGGCATTTCAAGGTCTTCTCGGCGGCATTCGCCGATATGGATACGCTCGTCGCCTACGCGCTCAAGGCCAATTCCAATCAGGCCGTCCTGAAGACGCTGGCTCGCCTCGGTTCAGGCGCCGACGTGGTCTCCGAGGGCGAGATGCGCCGCGCTCTCGCTGCAGGCATCCCGGCCAACAAGATCGTTTTTTCCGGCGTCGGCAAGAAGCCTAGCGAAATGGATTATGCGCTGGCTGCCGGAATCCATTGTTTCAACGTCGAATCCGAACCGGAGCTGGAAATACTCTCCGGGCGCGCGGTTGCTGCCGGCAAGATTGCGCCGGTGTCGCTGCGCATAAACCCGGATGTGGACGCCAAGACGCACAAGAAGATTTCCACGGGCAAATCCGAAAACAAGTTCGGCATTCCGCTTGCAAAGGCCAGCACGATCTATGCGCATGCCGCCAAGCTGCCCGGCCTCAGGGTCACCGGCATCGACATGCATATCGGCAGCCAGATCACCGATCTCGAGCCGTTCGACAATGCCTTCAGGCTACTGGCGCAGCTGGTGGCGCAGCTCCAGGCAGACGGTCACGATATCAAGCATGTCGATCTCGGCGGGGGCTTGGGCATTCCCTATCATTTCGACAACAATCCACCACCGCTGCCCGATGCCTATGCGCAAATCGTGCAAAAACATATCAAGCCTCTGGGCCTGAAGACCATTTTCGAGCCGGGCCGTCTCATCGTCGGCAATGCCGGTATTTTGGTCAGCGAGGTGATTTATCTCAAGGAAGGCGATGCGCGGAATTTCATCATCGTCGATGCGGCCATGAACGATCTTATCCGTCCGACGCTTTACGACGCCTTTCATATCATCCGTCCGGTCAAGGAACCTGCGGCCAACGATCCGCGTATTCGCGGCGATGTCGTCGGTCCCGTTTGCGAAACCGGCGATTATCTTGGCCTCGATCGTGATCTGCCGCGTCCCGCTCCGGGCGATCTCATCGCCATTGGAACGGCAGGCGCTTACGGCGCCGTACAGGCCGGCACCTACAACACGCGTCTGCTGGTTCCAGAGGTTCTGGTCAACGGCGACCGGTTCCATGTGGTGCGGCCCAGGACGAGCTATGACGAGCTAATCGGCTTGGATTCGGTGCCAGACTGGCTATAGCAGTCCTAAGAAAGACCCCTCCCTGCTGCTACGCAGCCTCCCTCCCCACAAGGGGGAGGGTAGGACCGTCGCACCCTTGATGTACGTACATGCAAATCTCCGGGATGTATGAGCTAGCGCCTGACCCTCCCCCTTGTGGGGAGGGACGGAGCGAAGCGACGGGGAGGGGCATCTTGCTCCTCTACACAAAACTATGATCGCATTTTTACCCCAAGGCCTCGCCTTTGCCACGATGAATGGTATTGTTCTATGATGCCAGCACCGTCGATGCCGGCAAGATGGAGTGTGTATGACCGATCAACACCCCGACAAACGGGACGCTGAAAGGTTCACGTTCGATATTTTCAAAAGTATCGATCGCCTCCGTTTGTCTACATGGTTGACTGTTGTGTTCGAACGCCTGTGGCCGCTGGTACTGCCGCTGCTGCTTTCGGTTGCCGTTTTCCTGTGCCTGTCCTGGTTCGGTATTTTCCGGATAGTTCCGGATCCGTTGCGACTGGCACTGCTCGGGCTTTTTGTTCTCTCTCTGCCTCTCTGCCTCTATCTCCTGCTGAGATTCCGCCTCCCCAATCACTCGGAAATCAGCCAGCGGCTGGAAAGCGTCAACACGCTCGATCACCAGCCGATCACCATCCAGTCGGAAGAGCTCGTCAACAAGAGCATCGATCCGTTTGCTCAGGCGCTGTGGGACGAACATCGCAAGCGCATGGCCGAGCGCATCCAGCATTTGAAGAGCGGCCTGCCGCAAACCCGTATTCCGGAACGCGATCCCTGGGCGTTACGCGGCATTGTCGGCCTACTTCTCGTCGTCGCCTTTGCCTTTTCCGGTGGGCCGCTCGGCGGCCGCATCAACGATGCATTCCGCAGTCATAGCAAGAGCGAAGCCATTCCCCCCCGTATCGACGCCTGGGTAACGCCTCCACGCTATACCGGACGTGCGCCGCTCTTCCTGACAGCGGCAGCCAATACGGAAGAAAAACAGTTCACCATTCCGCAGGACAGCACGCTTATCGTTCGCATCATCGGCGGCAGCGGATCGGAGAAGGTTACCCAGACGTCGATGGACGGCGAGGCAACAGACATTGCGGCGAAAGACCAAGGCAAGCCCGAAGACAATCCAGCGACCGCCAAAGCCCGGCCGCGTAATTTCGAACTACCGATCGGTGCCAACAGCACGGTTAGCCTGTCAGATGATGGTAACCCGCTTGCCGAATGGGCGTTTTCAATAACGCCCGACCAGCCGCCGTCCATCCGTTTCACCAAGGATCCTTCCAGTGCCGCGAATGGCACGATGGAGGTTTCCTACGAAATCAAGGATGATTACGGCGCATCGAGCGCGGTAGCGCAAATCGAGCAGGCATTGCCTGCCGACAAGGATGCGCGACCGCTCTTCAAGGCGCCCGACCTGCCTCTGGCTCTGCCGCGGCGCGGCGATCAGCCCAAGGAAACCACGACCACCAAGGATCTCACCGAGCATCCATGGGCTGGTTCCGAAATTCGGATGACCCTGGTCGCAACCGACGATGCGAAACAGGAAGCCAGAAGCGAGACCAAGACGTTCGTCATGCCCGAACGCCCCTTCGCCAACCCGCTGGCCAAGGCTGTCGTGGAACAGCGTCGCATGCTGGCGCTCAACGCCAATGCCAAGCCGCAAGTGCTCGATATGCTGGATGCAATCACCATCTGGCCGGAAGAGACCATCAAAAACGCATCTCATTACCTCGCTTTGCGCAGCGTACGCTCGCGGCTCAATCTGGCGCGCAGCGACGACCAGTTGCGCGACGTCGTCGCCTATATGTGGCAAGTCGCGCGCGGCATCGAAGACGGCGCCCTTTCGGACGCCGAGCGACGCCTGCGTCAGGCACAGGAGGCCTTGAAGCAAGCGATCGAACAGGGTGCAAGCCAGGAAGAAATCGAAAAGCGCATGAAAGAATTGCGCAGCGCCATGAACGAATATCTGCGTGAATTTGCCCAGAAAGCCCAGAAAAACCCGAATATGGCTCAAATGCCTAATCCTAACGCGATGGAACTGCGGCAGGAGGATATAAACCGCATGCTCGACCGCATCGAGGATCTGGCCAAGCAGGGATCGAAGGATCAGGCGCAGCAACTGCTTTCCGAACTCGAAAACATGATGAACAATCTGCAGATGGGCCAGCAGCAGCAAAACCAGCAGGGCCAGCAAGGCCAGATGCGACAGCAGATGGATAAGCTGGGCGAATTGATGCGGCGCCAGCAGGAGATGATGAACCAGACCAACCGGCTTGAGCAGCAGCGTCAGAATGGCATGCAGCAGGACCAGGGCCAGAGCCAGCAGGGTCAAAATGGCCAGGAAGGGCAGCAAGGCCAGATGTCCGAAGAGGATATCGCCAAGGCGCTGCGCGGCCTGCAGGAAGGCCAGGGCAAGCTGCAGTCTGATCTCGAGCAAATGATGAAGGATTTGAAGGGGCTCGGCATCAATCCCGGTGAAGGGTTCGGCGATGCCAACAAGTCCATGGGCCAGGCAGGAAAGGCGCTGGGCGATGCGGATGGCGGCCAGGCGGTTGACCGGCAGAGCAATGCGCTCGATGCCTTGCGCCGCGGCGGGCAGGACATGATGAAACAGATGCAACAGGCCATGGGTCAGGAAGGCCAGACCGGCGGGCCCAATGGACAGCAGCAACAAAATGGCAGGCTCGATCCCTTGGGACGGCAACGGTCCAGGGGAGATTTCTTCGACGACTCCAAGAATATCGTCCCCAAAGACCTGGATATTCAGCGGGCACGCGAAATCCTGGACGAAATCCGCAAGCGCCTCGGCAATGCGCTGAGCCCTCAGATGGAAAAAGACTATCTGGAGAGATTGCTGAAGTTTGATTGAATTTAGCGCAGTTGCATAAGGTTTGGCGCCATACCCTCCCCCTTGTGGGGAGGGAAGCTGCGAAGCAGCAGGGAGGGGCTTTTTTTATAGCAGCAAGCAAGACCCCTCCCCGAACCTGCGGTTCGTCCCTCCCCACAAGGGGGAGGGTAGGGACGTCGAGCTAATCCGCGACCACACCCACATAGGGCAGTTGCCGGAACGAATGGCCAACGTCCATGCCGTATCCCACAACGAAATAATCCGGGCATTCGAAACCTTTGAAATCGGCTTCGATATCGGTCTTGCGCTTGACGCTCTTGTCGAGCAGCACCGCGATGGAAACGCTGCGCGCGCCGCGTTCCAGCATGAGTTCCCGGGTGAATTTCAGCGTTTTTCCGGATTCGAGAATATCGTCGATCAAAAGCACGTCGCGGCCATGCACATCGCTGTCGATATCGCGAAGCAAGCGCACTTCGGTGCTTTCCGTGCCCTTGCCATAGCTCGATACCGTTATGAACTCCACGTCCGGTTCCGCTCCCGCATCGTGCATGGCGCGGATGAGGTCTGCGGCGAAGATGAAAGATCCCTTGAGGATCGAGATCACCAGCAAGTTTTCGAAATTGCGGGCGACGATCGCCTTGGCAAGTTCGAGGTTCCGCTCCGCGATCGTCTCGGCGCTGAAAAGGACCTCGATAGTTTTTCCACCGACCTTTGGCATGCAGTTTTTTTCCGGTTAACGATATGCAACTGCTATAGCCCGATCGCCGCCTGGAAATCTAGCGCGCCTGTTCGTTCTTGTGCCCGACTGAACCCGTGGTCAGCATCGGATCGTCGGCGGGCGATGTTCCGGACAATAAGGTATGGCCGCCGGTTATCCAGAAGACCGAGACGGCAACCAACGCGACGACAAGCCAATAGCCGAAGCCCGGCCCCTTCAGTTCCGCGCTTTCGCGCGCATGCAATATCGTCATCGCTTCATCGCTGGGCAACAGGCGTTGCCATGTCTCAGCCCCAGCCCCGGCCTCCTTGGTCATAGGGCGGCGGGCCAGTGTCTCGAAACCAACATCCTCCGCACCACCTTTGTCGATGGAAGGGACAGCATTCAAACTCAGATTATCTTTAGGTTCCATTGTATCGATCTTTGCAAAATACGGTTTTGGCATCGTCTGCCCTCATGCAGACAATTTTTTCCGAATCATGGGGCAGCCTATCCCACAAAAATTAATGTTTTGGCCGATGCCTGGCTGCGTTTGATGGGTGGCCAAATCCGTCCGCACAAAATAGAACACGCATGGACACGAGATTGGAAATGTACGCTTGATTCGCTTTGAGAATGTCGGTTTGCGATATGGAATGGGCCCGGAGGTTCTGCGTGATGTCAGCCTCCATATTTCACCGCGGTCGTTCCAGTTCCTGACCGGCCCGTCGGGTGCTGGAAAGACGTCACTGCTGCGGCTGTTGTTCATGACGCTGAAACCGACGCGCGGCCTGATCAACGTCTTTGGCAAGGATATAGCCACGATCTCGTCGAAGGAAATGCCGTTGTTGCGACGCCGCATTGGCGTGGTTTTCCAGGATTTCCGTCTGCTCGACCACATGACGACCTATCAGAATGTGGCGCTGCCGCTGCGTGTGCGCGGCAAGGAGGAGGCGACGTATCGCGCCGAAGTCGAAGAGCTTCTGGACTGGGTTGGCCTCGGTGAGCGTATGCATGTGCTGCCGCCCGTCCTTTCCGGCGGCGAGAAGCAGCGTGCGGCAATCGCGCGGGCCTTGATCGATCAGCCGGAAATTCTGCTCGCCGATGAGCCGACCGGCAATGTCGATCCGCCCTTGGCGAGGCGCCTGCTGCGGCTTTTCGGCGAGCTGAACCGCTCGGGCACGGCGGTTGTCATCGCGACGCATGATCTGACGCTGATGGACCAGATCAATGCGCGGCGCATGATCCTCGATCAGGGGAGGCTCGACATTTATGATTGACGCCGCCCGCATCAAATATCTGGCGCTCGACCTGTTTGGCCGTGCCATGGAGCGCTTTCGAGCGAAGAGCGGGCAGGCGCCGATTGTGCCAGCCGGCAATGTCGTTGGCCACGCCCTGATGATCGTCATCGCCATCATGACCTTCCTCGCCTGCCTTACCATTGGCGCCGTCAGTCTCGTCCAGTCGACGGCCGCAACGTGGCAGAGCCAGATTTCGACCGAGGCCACTATCCAGATACGTCCGGTCGAGGGCCAAGACATGGAAGCGCTGCTCAATCAGGCGAGCGCCATTGCGCAGGGTTTTGCCGGAGTGAAATCGACGCGTATCATCGACCGTGCCGCGACCGAGCGCCTGCTGGAGCCATGGCTTGGAACCGGTCTCGATATCGACGAGCTGCCGGTTCCGAGACTGGTGATCGTCACGCTCGACGAAGCTTCGCCGCCGGATTTCGCTGCAATTCGCGCGGCGCTGGTCAAGGAGGTTCCGGGCGCCAGTTTCGACGATCATCGCAACTGGGTAGACCGGCTCGTTTCCATGGCGCGTTCGACGGTCCTGATCGGCATGGCGGTGCTTGCGCTCGTTGTGGCAGCGACTGTGCTGACGGTTATTTTCGCAACGCGTGGCGCGATGGCCGGCAACGGACACATCATCGAGGTTCTGCATTTTATCGGTGCGGACCAGAATTTCGTTGCGCGTCAGTTCGAGCGGCATTTTTTCTGGACGGCGCTCAAGGGCGCCGCTTGCGGTGGCGCGCTTGCCATCATCATTTTCCTGTGTATCGGCTGGTGGTCGTCGCATAATCTGGCGACGCCCGAGGCAGACCAGGCGACGGCGCTCTTTGGCAATTTTTCCATTGGATCAGGCGGCTATACGGGCGTCGTCCTCATCATATTGGCGGTCAGCATCCTGACCATGATTACAACGAGAATGACGGTCATAGCGCATTTAAGACGGGTTGACGGTCGCAGCGGCGAAAGTCACGAAACCTGATGCCATTTCATTCATTTTAATATCCGGATTGTAAAAAGGCTGAGGCCCAGCGCTCTTTTTGACCAGAACAAGAACAAACCTCGAACAAGGCATTTTTAATCCATCATGGACGGCGCAAACGACAGCAACCAGCAAGATCAGATCGCTACTACGCGCGGCGGACGGCTGCTCGCCTTCATCCGCAGACGGATCGTGCTGCCGCTATTCATCGCCTGCGTTCTCGGTCTTGTCCTGTTCATCGGCGGGTTCATTCTTTTCGCCGATCGCGTCACGACCCTAGAGGCACCGGACCTTACCCGGCCTGCCGATGGGATAATCGTGTTGACCGGCGGTTATTCCCGCATCGAAGGGGCGCTCGATCTCCTCAAGAACAAGCGCGGCGAGCGCCTGTTCATCAGTGGCGTGCATCCAACGACCAATCGCAATGAATTGCAGCGCGTGACCGGCGGTGACGCCACCCTGTTCGAATGCTGCGTCGATATCGACCGTTCGGCTCTGGACACGGTCGGCAATGCGGCCGAGAGCGTCAAGTGGGCCCATTTAAACCAGTACAAGCGGGTGATCGTGGTCACCAACAACTACCATATTCCCCGCACGATGGTGGAACTCCGGCGCGTCTCGCAGGACATCGAATTCATCCCCTATCCGATCATCAACACGAACCTGCGCGACGGCGACTGGATTTCCCGCGGCCTGGTGGTGCGGGTGCTTCTGGTCGAATATATGAAATATCTTGGTGCTGAAGTTCGCTCGCATCTCCCCGATAGCCTGTTCGGGCTCAAGCTTGGCGCGAAGACTTTTTGAGAGTTCACGGCATCGCGGCATTAGTATACGAAGGCGCAAGGCCAACCGTCCCGAGACTCAGATGACGATCATTCGATCAATCGCCTTCAACACACTCTTCTATCTGAATTTGATCATCCGGATGATCATCTTCACGCCCTATTATTTCTTGAGCCCGCGCAAGCAAGCGTGGAGCGTTCCGAAAAACTGGGCGAAATCAAATCTGTGGCTGCAAAAGGTGATCGTCGGCGCAGACGTCCACATCGATGGGCTGGAGAATATTCCGGATGGTCCGTATATATGTGCGCCGAAGCACCAATCCTTCTGGGATACCTATGCCTTCCTGCCGCACATCGCCGACCCGGTCTATATCCTCAAGCGCGAGCTGACCTGGATTCCGCTGTTCGGCTGGTACATTCAGAAAATGAAAATGGTGCCGATCGATCGCGGCAAGCGTTCCGCGGCCATGAAAGTGGCTGTCAGGGGTGCGCGCGAAGCTGTCGCCGGAGGGCGGCAGCTGATGATTTATCCTGAAGGCACACGGACCGCGCCGGGTGCGCCGCCGCATTACAAATACGGCGTCGCGCATATCTATGGCGAACTCGGTGTTCCCGTCGTTCCGATCGCCCACAATGCCGGGCTCTACTGGCCGCGCCGCAAGTTCATGCGCTATCCCGGCGTCATCCGCTGCCGCATTTTGCCGCCGATCCAGCCAGGACTCGACAATGACGCGTTTTTGAAAAAGCTCGAAGAGGTTACCGAAGCGGCCTGCGACGAGATCCTGATCGAAGCGGCGAAGTCGGACAATCCGCCGCCCATGCCGCCAACGGCAGTCAGGCGGCTGAAGGAACTCGGCGTCTAGGGTCCGTCGATATTCGCGCTCTGACGGCCTGCAAACGGCGTTTCTCTGCGCTCCGGTGCTCACGTACCTTAAAGTACGCTACGCTCCGGTGCTCGAAAGCCACCGTTTTCGGCTCGTCATAGCGCGAATCTCAACAGACCCAGTGCAAGTTCTGTCCAAATTACCTGTCTCCCCTCCTTGCGGTGACAAGAAGGGGAGCGATGCGCTGGTAGCAGTTCGCTATTGCTTGGCGAGCTTCTGCGAAGGTTTCTCCCGGCCAAGGTTCTGCAGTTCTATATCGGTGATGGCCACCTTGCCGCTCTCCTTGGGGAAGACGAGTTTCAGCTCTTTCAAGCTAGTCAGGTCAATGCCCTCGAAGGCCTTGAGCGGGATGGCGACCATGTTCATGAGGATCTTTACTTGACCATCGGCGAAGGGTGAATCATCCGGATGATCGACCATCGGAATGCTTGTAGCCTTTTTGTCTTCGCCCCCGTCCAGATGCGTAACCGCCGGTTCCTCATCGGACTTTTTCCGTGGCGCGTTGTAGGTTGCATTGCTGAAATCGCTTGCCTTTAGCATTGCTGTCCTGCCGGCGCTGTCTGTCAGCGTCACCTCAACCTCCTGGCCCATGGGCCGTACCACGCCGATGCGAAAGGTGAGTGAATCCATGCCCTTGGCGGAAAGGCCCTTGAGGTCGGTGACGACGGAGGGTTCTTTGGCTGACCAGGCGAGTTCGAGATGGTCGGCAATGGAAAGCATGCCACCATCACCGTATTCGAACCCAGGTAGCAGGCCAGGCAAACAATCGCCGATCGGATATTTCGTCGCTGCGTACCAAAATCCTGGCACTAAGTATGACGGGCCAATTGGCATCTCACAGCGCGCGGACGCATCAAAGCCCTTCAAGGTGATCGCACCGCCAAACTCATTCTCGGTTGCACTCTCATCGCGCGCGAAACGTGCGATGAGCTTGCGGCTGGGCGCGCCTTTTTGCACAGTCAGGACGATACGTTCGTCACATGGACCGTCCGTCGAGGGGCAGGCGGCACCCGGCAATTGCGCAGTGCCATTCCAGTATGCTGCGAATTTTTGCTCCCCGCCCACATGATAACGCATGAAGGAATTGATGAGAAAGCTGCCGCCGCGGCGCTGATCGACCCGGTTCAGGCGAATAGAGCCAGGCCGATCGTCCGCGCAATAGGATGTTCCGCCGCTGTCGAAATCATCCTCCCACCACTCGGTATTGTAGAAATTGTGGTTGGCACCAAAGACCTGGATTTGATAGCGCGGTGCCGTATCGGTGATTGGGCCGAAACGGTTGTGGTCATACGATCTTGCGCCATAGAGGGAGCTCACATCGCCATCGCATGTGGGCAGCAAATTGGCGAGCGGTACATTGTTGACGCCAAGATTGCCATTATTGTCCATCGGCGCGAGCATGAATGCGCCCTTGAAATCGTAAGGCGGGATGGTTTCCCGGCCGGCGGCATAGAAGATATTGTATTTTTTGACCGCGTCCTCGAACGTCATTTTCGCGCTATCATTCGACTGGGTTTCTTCATTATTTTCGTTCGAATTATCTTCTGCTACCGGCTGGATGATCGCCGGTATGATCGTGGCCAGCAAATCGGGAAAAAAGCCGCCCAAGGGAAAATGACCCGCGAGCAGTAGGGTTTTGGTGGCTTCGGCGTCAGGCAATAATCCGCCGACAAGTGGCGATTCTTTAGATTTGTCGTAGGCGGTCTTGAACTTTGCCTCGTCGATGCTGACCGTTGGTTCCTTCTCCACCATTTCCGTGGTCGCAGGTATGACCGTTGCTAGCAAATCGGGAAAAAAGCCACCCAAGGGAAATTGACCGGAGAGCAGTAAAGCTTTGGTGGCTTCGGCGTCAGGCAATAATCCGCCGACCAAGGGCGTTTCTTTGGATTTCTCGTAGGCGATCTTGAACTTTGCCTCATCGAAGTGGGCCGGCACGACTTTCTCGATTTTCGCGACAGCCGGCGTGACGACCGGTTGCGTCGTTGCGGGTGTTACTGCAGCGACAAGATCCGGATAGTCGTTCGCGAAGAAATCGGGATGGTCCTCCAACGCTTTTTTCAGATCGCCCGGACTGACCCCCACCCGGGTCTGATTGTATTTGATGGCGTTGGAGACACCTTGCCCGCCGCGCGAATGGCCCATGATACCGACGCGGGTGAAGTCGAGCTTGCCTTTCAGGAAATTGAGCGGTCCGGCTTCCCCCGATTCGTCGACCTGACCGAGCTCGTCAATCTGCTGCAAACGATCGAGCGTACCGAGGATCAATTGTGCCCGTGCCTGACCTTGTTTATCTCCACCCCAATTACCATTGATCGCATTCCCGTCGACTGAAAGAACGACATAGCCGTGGCTCGCCAGTTCCTCGGCGAGATAGTCATAACCTTTGTAACTGGGGTCGGACGGCGAATGTTGGCCGTGCTCGAAGACAATGACAGGAAAGCGTCCTTTTGGTGCAAGCGGCTTGGGGTCCTGCGGATAGCGTATCCAGCCGGCAACCTGAGAGATGAAAAACTTATCGTCACTAGCCGAGGTTAGATCATTTGCCACCGACGCAACAAGATTGCCGAGATCATAGTCCATCTCCGGCGATGACCGGAACGTCGCCCCGCCAGCGGTATCAGGGGCGATTTCGGTAAAGCGCCCGACCTTTGTGGCCAGCGGAATGGCAAAGCCGCCGGTGGTTACCGGGTCCTGTGCTGGCTTGCCAACAGTCACTGTACCTTTGACCGGCTCGTCCTTGGGGACCTCTGCCGTAACAACGGTTTTTACCGCCGGCACATCGAATGTCGTGTCGGATGATGTCTTATCCTCATTGCAGCCTGATAAAGTAGCAGCAAGTAGTGCCGATATGCACGCTGTTTGTGCAAGTCTGCACGCCAAGCGCGTGCCTGGTTTCAACCATTGCGTCATTGTAAATAATTCCCTCAACTGGAGGTCGTATTTTGAAAATAATCGACCGTGAAATGACAAAAAATATGAGATGGCAAATAATCATGCGGCTGCGGGACATGTATGCCCGCATCAATCATGTAAGCAATGATCGTGCCAGTTTGGGACTCAAGGGAGATTCTCAGGCGTAAAAGCCACCTCTCCGTCATCTTCGTCCCCTGGGTTTAGCCCGCGGATGACCCGAGGACCCATTTGGGAATGTCCAAACTGCAGCGTTGAGTTCTTCCTTCTGCACGAAGTGTGGGTCCTCGGGTCAAGCCCGAGGATGACGGAGAGGGCGGCGTCAGGGAGCGCAACCTCCGGATCGTGAAGGCCGCCGAACACTAGTCCTGAAACAACACCGGGCATAAAAAAAGCTCCATCGTGAGATGGAGCTTCTTTAGATTATGCGAACGCGCTGAATTACTCAGCTCCTCCTGCTGCGGCTTTCCGTGCCTTCTTGGCCTTGTACTTGTCAAAGCCATGCAGTTCGCCTGGTTTGCGTTCTTTTGGTGTTTTCTTCGGCTTTTCCGGCTTTTCTGTGGTCCAGCCTTCCGGCTTTGCCTTCGCTGGCTTGGCCGCCCAATCGGTCCTGGGCTTCTCATCATTGGAGCGCGGCTTGCGATTGTCGAATTCGCGCTTCTCGCCGAATTGCTTCCTCGGCTTGAAGTCGCCGCCCTCAGTGCGACGCGGCGAGGAAGGGCCAGCCCCTTCGCTGCGCGTGATATTCACGCCCTTTTCGCCGGAACCGAATTGCTTGATCCGCGCCATGAAGGCATCGGCCTTGCTGGCTGTGATTTCGAAACGCGTCTCCGTCTCGAGGATCTTGATCGAGCCGACATCGGTCTTGGTGATATCGCCGGCCTTGCAGATCAGCGGCAGGAGCCAGCGCGGCTCGGCGCGCTGCTTGCGGCCAACACTCAAGGAAAACCATGCTCCGCTTTCGAACTGCTCAAAGCGATCCGAACGTGGAGCGCGCTCGCCGCGGCCGGGCCGATCGTCAAAACTGCCTTTGCGGATCGGTTCCAGAACGTGCGACGGCGTGTTGGAAAGTTCTTCCGGGGCAGGGCGCGCAGCCATCTGCTGGCGCAAATAGGCGGCGGCGATCTGTTCGGCAGAATGCAGGCCGAGCAATTCGGCAACATATCCGGCCTCTTCCTCGCTCACGACTTCCGTCAGGGAAGGGTCATTGAGAATCCGGTCATGGTTGCGCTTGTTGATCGCATCGGCGTCCGGCGGCGGTACCATGGTCGTTGACAGCTTGGCACCCTGCAGCAGGCGCTCGGCGGTACGGCGGCGCGATGCCGGTACGATCAAGACGCAGATGCCTTTGCGTCCCGCGCGTCCTGTGCGTCCCGAACGATGCAGAAGCGTCTCGGAATTGTTCGGCAGGTCGGCGTGGATAACGAGGTCGAGATTGGGCAGGTCGATGCCGCGCGCCGCAACGTCGGTCGCAACACAGACGCGGGCACGGCCATCGCGCATCGCCTGCAGGGCGTTGGTGCGTTCGGCCTGGCTGAGTTCGCCTGAAAGGGAAACGACGGAAAAGCCGCGATTGGAGAGGCGGCTGGTCAGATGCTTCACCGCCTCACGGGTCGAGCCGAAAATAATGGTGTTTTGCGCATCATAGAAGAGCAGGGAATTGATGATGGCGTTTTCGCGCTCACGCGGCGCCACTGGCATGATGTGATATTCAATATCCGCGTGCTGCTCGCGGTCGCTCGTCGCGGAAATGCGCAGGGCGTCCTTCTGGAACTGCTTGGCGAGCAAAGCGATGGGCTTTGGCACGGTCGCCGAGAACATCAGGGTGCGGCGGTCTTTCGGCGCTTCGCCGAGAATGAATTCGAGGTCTTCGCGGAAACCGAGATCGAGCATCTCGTCGGCTTCATCGAGCACGACTGCGCGCAGTTCCTTCATGTCGAGCGAACCGCGGGTGATATGGTCGCGCAAACGGCCGGGTGTGCCGACGACGATATGCGCGCCCTGTTGAAGCGCGCGGCGCTCCTTGGTCATGTCCATACCGCCAACGCAGGAGGCGATGCGCGCGCCGGTCGGCTCGTAGAGCCATTCGAGTTCGCGGCGAACCTGCAATGCCAGTTCGCGCGTCGGGGCGATGACCAGCGCGTAAGGTGCGCCAATGGAGGTGAAGCGGTCTTCGCCTTCAAGCAAGGTCGGTGCGATGGCGATACCGAAGGCGACGGTCTTGCCGGAGCCGGTCTGGGCTGAGACCAGTAGGTCGGCGCCCTCGGCTTCCGGCGCCAGAACAGCGGTCTGCACCGGCGTCAGGGTCTCGTAGCCACGGGCTGCCAATGCACCGGACAACGCCGGAGCGATAGAATCAAAAATAGTCATCAATGAACTTTCAGTGCTGGTTTGGGCGTGTGGTTGGCTCGGCGTCAATGGGAGCACGAGCGGCACGCATGTAGCTTTGTTGCGCTCTCGTAGAGCCTGCGACGCGTTCCGTCAATGCCAAGAAACGCATAGCTCCCATCCGCACTCCCGTCAGGAGGTGAAGCCCGCACGTTTCAAACGCACAATAGCGAGGTCGAGGGCGGAAAGAAAGCTCGAACGATCTTTCGGGGAAAATGGGCGTGGACCGCCGGTGATCTGCCCGGCAGAACGAAGCTCGTCCATGAGATTGCGCGTGGCCAGCGTGTTGCCGATAGAGGCTTCCGTGAAGGCGCGCCCGGTCGGCGAAATGGCATCGGCCCCGGCTTTGACGCAGCGGCTGGCAAGTGGAATATCCGCCGTCACCACAACATCGCCGCGCGAGACACGCTCCGCGATCCAGTCGTCGGCTGCGTCGAAACCATCGCTGACGATGACACGTTCGATCATCGGATCGCGCGGAATTGCCATCATCGAGTTGGAGACGACGTAGACCTTCACGCCATAGCGCTCGGCAACGCGGTAAACTTCCGCTTTTACCGGGCAGGCATCGGCGTCGACATAAATTGTGATCTTTTTCTCTTCTGTCATGTTCAACCAAAAATATGCAAGGCCGCGAGCCCGACCGAGGCGCCGAGCCCGATGGCGATGCCTGCGGCAAGCGCTGCCACCAATAGGCCTGTTCCAAGCCAGACGCCGTCCTGTTCGCCAAGGCCGATGGCCAAAAGGACAATGCCGAGCGCCGGCAGCTGATTGATGAGCGGGACCGGCAGGATGACAATCAGCGACATCAGCAGCGCGACGATGCTGACGACACGCTCGACGATCATTTGCGGAACGAACCAATAGCGCGGGCGTGCCAGCTTTTCAAAGCGAACGAGCATGGGCTCCAGCCTTGCAATGAACCTGCGATAGGTTTCGACCTGCATGGATTTGCGCCGCATGAAGGCGGGAAACCACGGTTTTTCAAAGCCCAGCAGCATCTGGATCGAGAGCAGCACCAGCGGAATGCCGAAGATCGTGGAACTGCCCGGAGGAAGCGGCACGAGATTGAGCGCCGCAAAAAGGATCATGAGCGCGCCGAAACTACGTTCCGACAAGGCGTCGAGAATGTCGTCGAACGATATTCTTGTCGCAGGATCCGCGCCGATCTCGACCAGGACTTTGGACAAGCGCCGCGTATCCAGATCGTACGGCGCGCTATCATCGCCGCTCATCGATATTCACGCTCTGACGGCCTGCAAATGGCGTTTTTCTGCGCTCCGGTGCTCACGTACCTTAAAGTACGCTGCGCTCCGGTGCTCGAAACCCACCATTTTCGTCGCGTCATGGCACGAATCTCAACAGTCATGCGTAGAGGACATTCAGCGCGTCGGAACGGGATGTTCGCCGCGATAATCATAGAAGCCGCGACCGGCCTTGCGTCCGAGCCAACCGGCCTCGACATATTTTACCAGGAGCGGGCAGGGGCGATATTTGGAATCCGCCAGGCCGTCATACAGTACCTGCATGATCGACAGGCAGGTATCGAGGCCGATGAAATCGGCCAGCTGCAACGGTCCCATGGGGTGATTGGCGCCGAGTTTCATCGCGGTGTCGATGGCATCGACCGAGCCGACGCCCTCATAGAGCACATAGATCGCTTCGTTGATCATCGGCAGAAGGATGCGATTGACGATGAATGCCGGGAAATCCTCGGACACCGTAATGGTCTTGTCGAGGCTGGCGACAAATTCGCGGGCACTTTCGAATGTGACGTTCTCTGTCGCGATGCCGCGAATAAGCTCGACGAGATGCATCACCGGAACCGGATTCATGAAGTGAATGCCGATGAATCGTTCCGGGCGATCGGTGGTCGCAGCAAGGCGTGTGATCGATATCGATGAGGTGTTGGTGGCGAGAATGGCTTCCGGGTTGAGGTTGGGACAAAGCTGCGCGAAAATCTTGCGTTTTACGGTCTCATCTTCCGTGGCTGCTTCAATGGCAAGATCGACACCGGCGAGGTCCTCCATCCGCAATGCCGGACGGATACGCGACATTCCCTTGACGCGCTCAGCTTCCTCGAGCTTGCCGTGGGATACCTGGCGGGCCATGTTGCCGTTGACGGTGGCGAGGGCCTTTTCGATCTGGTCCGCCGACTGGTCATGGATCAAAACATCGTATCCAGCCAAAGCGCAGACATGTGCAATACCGCTGCCCATCTGCCCTGCGCCAACAATGCCTACGGTCTTGATCGAGCCTGCCATGTTTCCATCCGCTTTTTTATGAATATATCACACAAACTAAATGGCCGGGGTAGCGTTCGTCTACCCCGGCCAAGCAATTTCATTTTAAAGTTCGAATTAAATAATCAAAGCGCCTTTTCTAGCTCCGGCAGGATAACGAAGAGATCGCCGACGAGACCGTAGTCAGCGACCTGGAAGATCGGGGCTTCCTCGTCCTTGTTGATGGCGACGATGACCTTCGAATCCTTCATGCCAGCCAGATGCTGGATCGCGCCCGAAATACCGACGGCGATGTAAAGATCCGGTGCAACCACCTTGCCGGTCTGGCCAACCTGCCAGTCGTTCGGGGCGTAGCCGGCATCCACCGCAGCGCGCGAGGCGCCAACGGCTGCACCGAGCTTGTCGGCAACCGGGAGGATGACTTCCTTGAACTTCTCGTTCGAGCCGAGTGCACGGCCGCCGGAGATGATGATCCTCGCCGAAGTCAGCTCTGGACGGTCGCCGCCGGAAAGCTTGGCTTCGACGAACTTCGACAGGCCGGGGTTGGCAGCGGCGTTGACATTCTCGACGGAAGCCGAACCGCCTTCGCCGGCTGCCGCGAAGGTTGCGGTGCGCACAGTGATGACCTTCTTGGCATCGGTTGCCTGTACGGTCTGGATGGCGTTGCCCGCATAGATCGGGCGCTTGAACGTATCGGCCGAGATCACCTCGATGATGTCCGAGACCTGCATGACGTCGAGCAGGGCAGCAACACGCGGCAGGATGTTCTTGCCGTTGGTGGTTGCGGCCGCAATGATCGTGTCGTAATTGCCAGCGAGCGAAACGATGAGCGCTGCACTTGCCTCGGCAAGGCGGTTGGCCAGATCGTCACTGTCGGCCAGCAAAACCTTTTTGACACCGGCAAGCTTGGCAGCCTGATCGGCAACGCCCTTGGCGCCTTTGCCCGCGACGAGCACATGCACATCGGAGCCGATGGCAAGCGCTGCCGTCAGTGCCTTTGCGGTCTGGTCGGAAAGGGTCTCGTTGTCATGTTCGGCAAAAAGAAGAATAGCCATGGTGAAATTCCTTATCCTTTAAATCAGAACGCCGGCTTCGTTCTTCAGCTTGCTGATGAGTTCAGCGACATCCTTGACCTTGACGCCCGCCTTGCGGCCACCCGGCTCTTCAGTCTTGATGACCTTCAAACGCGGCTTGGTATCGACGCCATAATCGGCAGCGGACTTTTCATCCAGCGGCTTTTTCTTGGCCTTCATGATGTTCGGTAGCGAGGCATAACGCGGCTGGTTCAAGCGGAGATCGGTAGTGACGATCGCCGGGAGCGTGATTTCGATGGTCTGCAGGCCGCCATCGACTTCGCGCGTGACCTGGGCATTGTCGTTACCGAGTTCAACCTTCGATGCGAAGGTGCCCTGGCTCCAGCCGAGCAGGGCCGCAAGCATCTGACCTGTCTGGTTGGCATCGTCATCGATCGCCTGCTTGCCGAGGATGACCAGCTTTGGCTGTTCGGCATCGACGACGCCCTTCAAAATCTTGGCGACAGCGAGCGGCTCGACGATATCGTCGACCTTGACGAGAATGCCGCGGTCGGCACCCATGGCGAGCGCGGTGCGGATGGTTTCCTGCGCCTGCGCCGGTCCGATCGATACGACGACCACTTCCTCTACCTTGCCGGCTTCCTTCAGACGGAGCGCTTCCTCGACTGCGATTTCGTCGAACGGGTTCATCGACATCTTCACATTGGCAAGTTCAACGCCGGAGCCGTCGCCTTTAACCCTGATCTTCACGTTGTAATCGACTACCCGCTTTACCGGTACGAGGACTTTCATAGGGATTCCCTCTCAAATAAACGAAGGACAGATTTACCTGTCCGGTGGTGCTACCCGCTTGCCGGAAGCCGACATGGAGGTGAGAAAAACGACACGTTTGTGCCGGGATTGCGCGGGACCGTAATTATGGGCGGAGTAAAGGTCAATCTGGCTGCGCCAAGTTCAACCGATTGAAAGAACGATCATCGGCCCCACTTGACCGGTTCTGCCTCGCG
Organism: Candidatus Phyllobacterium onerii; assembly: GCF_028331445.1. Taxonomy (GTDB): domain Bacteria; phylum Pseudomonadota; class Alphaproteobacteria; order Rhizobiales; family Rhizobiaceae; genus Phyllobacterium; species Phyllobacterium onerii. The sequence goes on from NZ_JAQMHX010000006.1 coordinate 350,648, forward strand.
GGTGACTGGCTCCGGTTGCTTATCCACCACCACTGCGCGCGGCGAAACGATGGCCCGGTCAAACAGTGGCACGCTTCGGCGTTTCATGATCACGATTAGAACAGCGCCGGCGATGATGCCGCCGACATGGGCCGGCCAGGACACCTGTTCCTGCCCGCCCCATAAAAGCATTGCGAATTGTATCACAACCCACAGCACCAGCGGATATATTGCCGGGATGCGCAGGGGAATGCGACCAAACGCCAGCACCCAGACTTTTACGCGGGGGTGAAGCAGCAGATAGGCGGAGACAATGCCGGCAATGGCGCCAGAAGCGCCGATGAGCGGCGCTTCTGAATTTGGCAGGATCACGCCATGCAGGAATGCTCCGGCTGCGGCGCACAGAAGATAGAAGATCAGAAACTTGATGTGACCGAGCGCGTCTTCGACATTGTCGCCGAAAACCCAGAGGAACAGCATATTGCCGCCGAGATGGAACATGTCGGCGTGCAGGAAAGCGTAGGTGATGTAGGTGAAATCGGACGGGACGAAGTAATAACGGGCAGGCAGAACCGCCATGTCATGGATGACGGCGGGTATGTAACCGAGGCCGATCGCGGCGGCCTGGGCAGTCTCGCCGTCAACAGCCATGACCAGATAGACAAGCACGTTGATGGCGATCAGCGAGAGCGTCACATATTGCAGCTTGATGTATTTGAGACTGTTGGCGTCATGCAACGGAATGAACATCGGCGCCGGTCCCCAGGCTTAGCAGTTATGACGTTTAGCGATTGTGGCATTTAGCGATTGTGGCCGGGCACCCATAACACGTCCTTCGCGCCATTGTCATTGACCACGCGGGCGGCGACGAAGAGAAAATCCGACACGCGGTTGATGTATTTCAGGGCGGCCGGTGTGACGGTCTCATCCGGCTTCTGGGCGAGTTCGACCATCTGCCGCTCGGCGCGGCGCGCTACGGTGCGGGCAAGGTGCAGCGCGGCGGATGCGGGCGAGCCGCCCGGCAGCACAAAGGAGCGCAATGGCGCAAGGTTTGCGTTCAACCGGTCGATCTCCGTTTCGAGCCGCAGGACCTGGCTGTCGATGATGCGCAAGGGCTCGTAGGCAAGCGTTTCGCCTGTATCGGGCGTTGCAAGATCGGCACCGAGATCGAAGAGGTCGTTCTGGATGCGCATGAGCATGGCGTCGAGCTCGGGGAACGTTTTCTCCGTGTGGAGCCGAGCAAGCCCGAGACAAGAATTTGCTTCGTCCACGGTGCCGTAGGCTTCAACGCGCAGATCATGTTTGAGACGGCGTTCGCCGCTGCCGAGGCCGGTCGTGCCGTCATCGCCCGTACGCGTGTATATCTTGTTGAGCTTGACCATATGATTGATGTCTCTAGCCTGCCGCGCGGTGGAAATAGATCGCACCGACGATGAGGATAATGGCGACCAGCTGCAATAATATGCGCAATTGCATCATCTTGTTGGAGAAGTTGGCGTCGCCGCCCTTCATCATGTTGCGCAGGCCAATCAGAAGCACGATGGTCACCGCGGCAATTGCCACGAGCGCCAGAAATTTGAAAATGACATCCATACTCTATTCCTTGATCGTCAGACTTGCCTGCAGTCTGCTCCTGTCACGACTGGCTCGCAAGCACGCGATATAGCGCACGTGCGGATAGAAATCTGCGGGCAAAGTTGGCAATTTTTGCAGGTCGCGTCACCAGATAGTGGGGCTTGGGACGTGGGCTTTCCAGCGCATGCTTCAGAACAGCGTATACGGCCTCTGGGCCAAGCTTGAAGCGCGACTTGCGGCCTTCCAGCGAGAACTGGCCGACAAGCTTGCGGTAGACCTCGCAATGCACCGATTTTTCGACGTCGATATACCGCTCGACCTGCTGGAAGGCATTGGAGGTGAAACGCGATTCGATTGCGCCGGGTTCAATGAGCGAGACTTCAATGCCGGAGCCCTTCAGTTCCATGCGCTGCGTCAGCATGAGGCCTTCAAGCGCGAACTTCGCGGCAACATAGGCTCCGCGCCATTTCATCGGCAAGAGGCCGAGAATCGATGAACAATGAACGATACGGCCGTGACCCTGTGCCCGCATAACCGGGACGATGAGCTGCGTCAGTTCATGCCAGCCAAAGAACGCGGCATCGAACTGTTCCCTGAGCGTTGCAATCGGAATGTCTTCGACAGCGCCGGGCAAGGCATAGGCGCCGTTGTTGTAAAGCGCATCCAGCGTGCCGCCGGTTTCGCTGAGCACTGCTTTGACCAGCGCAGAGATCGATTCGGATTTGCTGTAGTCCATGTAAAAGGCGGTGAAGCCGTCTGCCTGAAGCATTTCAATATCTGCGGGATTCCGGGCGGTCGCGAAGACGGTCCAGCCATCCTGCTTCAACGCCCGGGCGCAATGGGCACCTATGCCGCTGGAACATCCTGTGATCAAAATCGTTCTGGAACGGGCCATGTTTACCGGATGTTTCAACTAAGGTGTTTTAAACACTTCACATATTCGCCGTTGCCTTGCAATCTCGAGGTCAGGAAGGGGCAGACCATAATCGATGCGTAGGGCAAAAACTTTTCTTTGGCGTGTTGTCGTCGATACGTGGCGGCATTTCAGCACCGATGATGGTTGGGCGCTCGCAAGCCATGTTGCCCTTTCGGGAATTCTTGCGCTTTTTCCGTTCCTGATTTTTGCGACTTCTCTCGCAAGTTTTCTTGGCGCAAGCGCCTTCACCGATACGGCTGTTCATGTGATCTTCGATACTTGGCCGGAGGTAATCGCCAAGCCGATTGCGCAGGAAGTCCGAAATGTCCTCAATATCCAGCGCGGCGGCCTTTTGACGATCAGCGTGATCGCGGCAGCCTATTTTGCCTCGAACGGTATCGAAGCGCTGCGGGTGGCGCTCAACCGCGCTTATCGCGTGATCGATACGCGTTCGATCATCTATTGCCGCCTGCAAAGCCTCGGCTATGTCATTGTCGCGACGATCGGCATCATGGCCATCAGCTTCCTGCTGATCCTTGCGCCGCTCGCCATGCGTATAGCGGCCATCTATGTCCCGGAACTGGTTCTCGTATCAGGAACGATCAGTTTCTGGCGCTATTGTATTGCCTCGGCTGTGCTGATCATCGGCTTGCTGGTCGTGCATTTGTGGCTGCCGGCCGGGCACCGCCGGTTTGTCGAGATCTTGCCCGGCGTCCTGTTGACGCTGCTTGCCTGGACCGTTGGCGCTACGATCTTTGCAAGTTATCTCGAAACCTTTGCAACCTATGTGTCGACTTATGCGGGCCTCGCATCGATCATGGCGGCGATCGTTTTCCTCTATATTGTTGCGGCGATCTTCATCATCGGCGCGGAAATCAATGCCGCGATCATCCGTTATTGGGAAATCGAGGAAGCCACGCGTCTCTGACCCGTCGAGAGGGCAACGCCTAGGCTGGCAATGACCATTCCGACCAGCTGGAACGGTGTCAGTGTCTCGCCGAATAGCGCATAGGCCATCAGTGCCGTGACACCCGGAACCAGATAGAACAGCGATGCAACCTTGGACACTGCCCCTTGATTGATGAGCAGCATCAGCAGAAGCACAGCGCCGATCGACAGGACGAACACCAGCCAGAACATCGCGAATACCAATTCGCCCGACCAGATTATCGTGTGCGTTTCCAGTAACAGCGAGCATATGCCGGTGAGGACGGCAGCGCCGAGATATTGCAGGGTCGTACCCGCCTTCAAGTCGATAGTGCCGACGAAGCGTTTCTGCCAGACGGTGCCAATGCTGATGGCGACAACTGAAAAGATTGCTGCCGAAACGGTTGCCGGGGTGATGCCGCCGGCAGAAATGACGAGCTTTGGCCAAAGGACCATGGCGACGCCGATGCAGCCGACGGCAAGCCCGGCCCAATGACGCGGCTGGATGGATTCGCCAAGGACCAGCCCTGCGATCAGCGCTGTGATCAAGGGCTGCAGTCCAACGACGAGTGCTGACATGCCTGCGGGCAATCCATTGTGAATGGCCCAGAAGGCGGCGCCGAGATAGGCTCCGTGTATGAGGCATCCCGCAATGATCGCGTGCATTGCACCACGTTTGCTGGGCCAGTGATTGCCATCGAGTACCACCCAGACGCCAAGGATAACGCCCGCGATCAAAAACCGAATCGTTAGGAAATAGAACGGCTCTATGTAGGGCATGGCATAGCGCGCGCCGATGAAGCCGGTGGCCCAAAGAACGACGAACAGAGCGGGGAAATAGCGGACAGGCATAGTCACGGGACCGGATCGGGAATGCATTGTTGTGCTGATCTATACCCGAACGAACATCGGCGATAGATCACAACCCGATCATAGCGTGTATCTCCTGACAGGTGACACCTTCTTGCCGCAGTGAACGCAACGCCGTGTTCTTGCGGCTTTTCGAAAGTTTCTCCCCGTCTCGATCCAGGATAAGTGCATGGTGATGATAGAGAGGTGGCTCGATATCGAATAATCGCTGCAGCAGGCGATGGACGCTGGTCGCCTGGAAAAGGTCCTCGCCGCGCACGACGTGAGTGATGTCTTGCAGCGCGTCGTCGATCACGACGGATAGATGATAGCTCGTCGGCATATCCTTTCGCGCAATGATGACGTCACCCCAAACGCCCGGTGCCGCTTCAACAGCGCGTTTTTCATCGGCAAGTTCGGTCCAGAACAGTGGCTCGCCGATGTGTTCGAGTGCGCTGTCCATGTTCAGGCGCCACGAAAATGGCTGTCCTTCACTTATGCGCCGTTCGCGCTCGCGGGCTGAAAGCTGCCGGTCCGTTGGCGGATAGAGCAGGGCTCCGTCCGGATCGCGCGGCCAACTCTCATTTCCGCCAAGGTTTTCGATTTCGCTTTTGATCTCGCCGCGGCTTAGAAACGCTGGGTAGACAAGCTCCATATCGATCAGCCTATCGAGCGCCTCACGGTAGACAGCGAAGTGCTCCGACTGGCGGCGGACCGGCTTCTCCCAATCGAAGCCGATCCAGTGAAGGTCCTCCTGCATCGTCTGTTCGAGTTCCGGCGTGCAGCGCCCCCGGTCGATATCTTCCATGCGCAGGAGCAATCTGCCGCCTGCATCGCGCGCCATCTGCTGGTTGAGCAACGCGGAATAGGCATGGCCGAGGTGCAGATGGCCATTGGGGCTGGGGGCGAAACGAAATACCGGAACTGTCATGAGTGATGAGTGGCGTTCTTGCGTGGGTATCAAGGCAATTGATACGGTGTTTCCCAAACGAAGCAAAGTGAACGATCGCAATGCGCAGAATTGATACGCTCGAGGATATCGCGGAAGGGCTGGAAGCCTTGCTGCAAACCCACCCCGAACTTGTGGCGATAGCGGAACGCGCGGGGCCGCTGCCGCTGCGCCGCTCCGTCCCTGGCTTCGAGAGCCTCGCCTCGGTGATCGTTTCGCAGCAGGTCTCCAAGGCCAGTGCCGATTCGATCTGGAAGCGGCTTGTCAGCATCATCGATCCCCTGACACCGGAAAACTATCTTGCTGCCGGCGAGGAGGCGTGGCGGGTTGCCGGCCTATCCCGCGCCAAACAGGCCACTCTCGCCCGGATCAGCGAAGCAGTCATTGCCGGAGAACTCGACCTCACCGCTTTGGCGGATATGCCGATCGACGAGGCCATGCAGGTCATGACCAACGTGAAGGGTATCGGGCCCTGGACGGCGGAAGTCTATCTGCTGTTTTCGGCAGGCCATGCGGATGTCTTCCCGTCGGGCGACGTCGCGCTTCAGCATGCCTATGCCCATGCCTATGGCGAATCAGTACGGCCGGATTCCAAGGCGTTGCGGCTCTTTGCCGAGCGCTGGACCCCGTGGCGCGGTGTTGCCGCCCGACTTTTCTGGGCTTACTATGCCGCCACGCGTGGCCGCGATGGCACACCAATGCCATGAAGTTGAAATAACGGGGTTTTTCCTCAGCAAACACCGCAATTTGCTTCACATTCCTGTCACGTCCAGCTTACAATAATGCAAGCCTGATGGTTGGATTGGGAGTTGATTCCTTGACAATAGCCGTCTCGCCGGACGGGTTACCGGCTCTGGTACTCAATGCGGACTACCGTCCGCTCAGTTATTATCCCTTGTCGCTCTGGTCCTGGCAGGACGCGATCAAGGCGGTTTTTCTTGACCGTGTGAACATCGTCGCCGAATACGAACACGAGGTTTCCTCGCCCTCTTTCGCGATGCGCCTGCCCAGCGTGGTATCGCTCAAGACGTACATCAAACCCTCCCGCAATCCAGCCTTTACCCGGTTCAACGTCTTCCTGCGCGACCGGTTCGAATGCCAGTATTGCGGCTCCGAAGAAGATCTGACTTTCGATCACGTCATCCCACGCTGTGCGGGCGGCGAAACGATCTGGGAGAATGTCGTCGCGGCCTGTTCACCTTGCAATCTTCGCAAGGGCGGGCTGATGCCCAACCGTGCCAAAATGTGGCCGAGGCAGAAGCCCTATGAGCCGACGGTGCATGATCTGCACAATAATGGCCGGCTGTTTCCGCCAAACCATCTGCACGAAAGCTGGATGGATTATCTGTACTGGGATGTCGAGCTGGAACCCTAAAAACCTCTGCCAATCCAACCCATTGGCCATCTGATGCGATTTTCTGCGCTTCCGTTGCTCACGAACCCAAAAGTTCGCTGCGCTACGGTTCTCGAAAACCACACCAGCTGACCCATCAGGCTGAATTCTCAGAGGGTTTTTGCGTGGCGGCCTAAACAAGGGAACGAAGTTAAGCCTTCGCTGCGCCACGAAATGCGACGATGATCAGAATAAAGCTGGCGATGGCATTCCAGCCAGCAAAGGACAGGCCAAGTACGCGCAGCGCAGCCGTATCGCATGCGGGCGGGTGAATGGCGTTCATATCCTTCAAAAGATTACCCGCATCGGTGGTGATCGACATGGACACTGCGGTGCAATCCGTCGGTCCGGCCCAGAATTTCCATTCAACGCCCGCGTGGAAGATGGCGAGGCCGAGGCCAATGAGCATGAGTAGCCCGCCAAGTGCCAGCAGGAGACGCGTAAGGCTCGCTGGCCATTTCAGGCTGGACGAGGCAACAGCCAATGCCATCAGCGGAATGCCGGCATAATAGGGAAAGCGCTGTTCCAGGCACAATTTGCAGGGCAGATAGCCGCCGATATATTGAAAACCGAGCGCGGACCCGACCGTGAAAATCATTGCGAGGAAGAGAAATACAGCCGTCCTGAAATGGATGGGGGAATTCGTTGCAGTCATAATATCTTGACGTCCTCATTCATGGCGATCGGTTTACAACTGGGTGTAGTGGAACAGTGCATAGAGCAAGATCAAGACAACGGCGGCTGCACCGGCGATCAGGCCGAGCCGCTTTTCGATGAAGCCACGAATAGGCTCCCCATACCGCCGCAAAAGCCAGGCAAGGAAGAAAAAGCGCGCGCCGCGCGCAAGCACCGCCGAGATGATGAACAGCCAGATATTGATCCCGGCCGCTCCGGAAAGGATCGTCACGACCTTGATCGGCGGCAGGTGGGCCAGGCCCGATGTGACGAGCAGGAGCAGGATCGCATCGGCGCTGGTCGAACCGCGCAACTGCTCGAAGGCATCGAGCTTGCCGTACATTTCAAGGATCGGCTTCGCCAGTGTTTCATAGGCGTAGTAGCCGAGCAGCCAGCCCGCGATGCCTCCGAGGACCGACGCGACGGTTGCCACCAGCGCATAGCGGTAGGCGCGCTGCGGACGCGCCAGCGCCATCGGCAGGAATAGCACATCGGCCGGAACCAGGAACACCGAGCTTTCGATGAACGCGATGACTGCAAGCCAGACTTCCGCCGATTTGCGCGCAGCCAGAGACATGGTCCAATCGTATAGTCTGCGCAGCATCAAGTCGGTTCCTGTGGGGGAGGCTATTTTTGAAAAGTCGGGTGATCTTTAGAGCAAACCGCAGCCAAATGGAATCGTCTCGCTCAATTTTTGCCAAGGCTGTTTTCCTGGCCATTCGCCTCTATTTGTCTCGTGCGGGCAGGGCAACACACGACTGTGTTACATTTAAGAAATCATCTTATTGCTGTTGACCGAAGGGTGGCTCTGCATGTATTTGGCTTTTCACGGTCGTGGGTTCACCCATGTCCGAGGCTCTTGCGGCCCCCTTGGCGGAATTGGTAGACGCGCCTGACTCAAAATCAGGTTCCGAAAGGAGTGCTGGTTCGATTCCGGCAGGGGGCACCAATGATGATGCTTGCCAGTGCGTCGGAAAAGAGCGCAATGCTTCCAGTCAGCAGGTAGGCGAAAATATTTCACGCCGAGTATGAGAAGTTTGACGGCAATCTACCGACCGCAAGGTTGAGTGTCCCGTTCACCTGCGGTCAGACCAAGGTCCGAACGTTCATGGCATAGGTCTGTGGGCCGTATAAATTCCTCCAGATCGGCGGTCTAATTCCTTCAGGAAGACGAACCGTCTGGCTCGTCGCCGCTCCGCTTAGCGGGTAGCGGCAACCTTTAGGGAGTTCTTCAATATGAGAATCGCTCAATCCATTTTGGCAGGGACCAGTGTGGTTGCACTGAGTCTTTTTGGTTTCGCCGCAAGTGCGAGCGCGTCAGCTCGATCCGACCCCGGCCCGATTGCATCCGGCACGACCAACTCGGTCCTGATTGCCCGAAGCGGATCGGACAACAGCGGTCCGGGCAGCGATCACGATGGCGGCGATGACCATGGCGGTAGCGGCAGCAGTGGGTCCGGTAACAGTGGGGCCGGCAACAGTGGTCCCGGTAACAGTGGCCATGGCCACAATAATCATGACAACGATCGGGATGAAAACGATAATCGCGATAATCACAATAATCGCGATAGTCGCGATGGCCGAGATGCCAGAGGCGATCGGCCCGAGGTCGATCTGAATGTTTCGGACGAAAACTTGCGGGGCCTGCTGAACGGTTCTTTGGTTGCCGTCGACAATCTCGGTCGCGTGCTGGAGGTCGAAGTCGAACGCGAGCACGGCGTGCGTGCTGTAACCGTGAAGCCTCATGGCGGAGACTTCCGTCGCAATCCTGGTCCAATCACAAACATTTCGATCCGGCCCGCGTCTGCGCCGTGAGTCACTTCGCTTGATGCCGGCGCATTTCCCCGTCATGCGCCGGAGCGAAGAGGGCTTTTCTGCAGGTGCATGCTGATCACTGTAACGCTAGAAATCACGATTTCATGATAGCGGCAGAAAGTTGAAAATCTGTGTCGTTGCACGGCATGCCACGGCGCCATAGAATTCAGCAGGTTCGAGATCGTTTTGTGAGGTGAATGTTTTGACTTCGACAGACGTCTGTTCAATCTCAATGGCCAGCCGGGCCGCGGGCATAAGCCGCGTCTTGATAGTCCTTCTCGGCCTGTTGCTTGGCGTCTTCGGTCCAACGGGTAATGCCTGGAGCGACAAGGGTTCGAGTTCCGGGGGAAGCTCCGGTTCGGGCTCAAGTGGAGGCTCGGGCAGTAGTGGTTCAGGTTCTGGCGATAGTGGATCAGGATCGGGCTCAAGTGGGGGCTCCGGCAGTAGTGGTTCAGGCTCCGGCAATAGTGGCTCGGACAATTCCGGCTCCGGGTCCAGCGGGGGTGGTTCGCACAGTTCCGGTTCTGATGACTCAGGCGGTGACAGATCGGGTGCGACGTCGGGTACCGGGAGACAGGAACGGACCTATCAGGGCGGATGGAGGGAGCGCATTCGCAATGGCCGCTACGAGATCTTCGATCCGGCCGGCCGTCGCGTCATCAACCGGAAGGCAAACCCGGCCGATGGGCTTCGCATCAACCAAGCCGGTTCGCGCTAACTTGTTTCAGGATTGTGGTCGGGCCGCCCGCAACAAAAGGGCAGCTTCGGTGCGGTTGCGCACCTGCAGTTTCTGCAGGATGCTGGTCATGTGGTGTTTGATGGTTTTTTCCTGCAAGCCGATTTCCCGTGCGACTTCCTTGTTGCTTTTGCCGTTGGATACCAAGCCAAGTATTTGCTCCTCGCGCGGTGTCAGGGAGTGGATGGCATCGTGATTGTCGGAATCAGTTTGATTGAGCCCAACCTCGGTGTTGGAGCTACGCATTTCCATCAGAATGCGTGCGGCAAGCGCTGGCGACACATAGCGCTCACCGGCAACGACATTCTGGATGATTTCGCAAAGGGCTGCTGCCCTGACGCCTTTCAGAACGTACCCGTGTGCCCCGCTGCGCAGGGCCTGCAGCACATCCTCATCGTTTTCGGAGACAGTGAGGATAACGACTTTCAGATCAGGGCTCGCTTCGAGAATGCTGAGAAGGGCGTTCAGCCCACCACCCGGCATTGAAAGGTCAAGCAGCGCAACATTCGGCTGTAACTCGCCGACCAAGCGGACAGCGTCGCTGGCGCTCGAACCCTCTCCAACTACCTTGAATCCATTCTGCTCGGACAGGCTGACCGTAACACCCTGCCGAAAAAATGGATGATCGTCGACGACGACAATACGGATGCTTGCTTCGTTCATGTGTCCTGCGCTCCTGGGATGTGCATGGTGACTGTTGTACCCCGTCCCGGCGACGATTTGACCGCGAACGTCCCGCCCAGCCCAGCCAACCGTTCTTCCAGGCCCGTCAGTCCGAGGCCCTTGTCAGGACGGGCGGCATCAAAGCCCTGACCCTCGTCGGAGACCGTTACACTCAACCCGTCTTGGGTCGACCCGGCGATGACTTTCTGGGCGATCCCGTTGGCATGGCGAAAAGCGTTGTTGAGCGTTTCCTGGACAAATCTGTAGACGCCGATCTTTTCCGCTTGGTTCAAATCGGGCAAGTTGTCGCTGCTTTGGAAATCGACGGTCGTTCTGGTCCTGCTTTCGTGCCCCTTGATCACCCGCTTTAGTATCTCCTCTGTACCCAAATCATCAAGTTCCGGCAGCATCAGGCCGTGACAGATATTGCGGACCTCTCGCAACGCTTCCTCTAGCGAGGTCGTCACGTTTTCCAAATCGGAACCGGCGGCTGTTCCCTTGGTCGCAGTTTCGAGACGCAGGCAGGCCAGCGCAATGAGCTGGGCGGGACCATCGTGAAGCTCGGCCGAGATACGCCGGAGATACTGTTCATTGAGCGTCGCGGTACGGTGCGCTGCCTTCTCGGCACGCAATCGAAGAGATCTGTTTGAATGCAGCAGGCGATTGAGTTCATCGAACCTGTCTCTCAAGACGTCCGCCTGCCGCGCGATCAATCGGCTGCCGCGTGCAACAATCCCGAACAGAGTTCCCAGCATGGCCAACGTGACGAGGCCGACCACGATCCAGCTGCGTTTTCGGACAAGCGCAAGATCAGATTGCAGATCGGATGCTATTTCGTAGAACTCAGCAACACCAATAACGCGACCCGACCATGGTTGCCGGATCGGGCTATATATCTCGAGCAGGGGAATTCCTTTGGCACGTTCCTCCGCATTTTCGGCACTGTCGAGTTGATCGAATTCCGCTTGGACCGCGCCAGCGAGGGCTCCCCGTAGGCGACCGGTCATTGGGAATTGGCGACCAACAATATCCTGTTGGTTGCTGAACACCACAGTGCCATCAGGCTTCCATATCTTGAAGGAGACCAGCTTGTTGCCGAGCACGCCTTGGCCGAGTGTCTCGGTCAAGGCCAGCCGGGCACCTTCTCCCAGTGCTTGGGAGTCGGCAAGCTCCTGTGTCAGAGGCGCGATGACACTATCGACATAGAGGGCTGTGGCCGCGGCGGCATTGCGGGTGACCGAATCTTCTATGCGGGAAGTCACCCAGAAAGCGATAACGGCCATGCCCAGTATCAGTACAATAGTGGCTGCCAGGATGAACTGCCGGGCGAGACTCATTCCCCCAAACAATTCGGGTGGGTCTGCGGGCGGCGCGGATTTGGCGAGGGTCGTCATCAGCGTTCGCTCCTAGCGACAGTATTCTGAACCTATTGCATCGCCAGGGCGACCGCATTCGAGGTAAACACTTCAGCACACCGACTTATTCGTCGCGGCCAGTTTCGAGCACCTTCAGCTTGCGGAATCGGCCTTCAATCAAAATGACGGCACATCTTCAGAAGGACATATTCGCCATGGGCGGTGAATGATATGATGTTAGGTGAGAGTGAATGGCGGCCTATCGCTTGAACAGGAGACAGCTGATGACAACGCTAGAACTTGCCAAGGATTTCACGAATATTCTGAAAAACGGCGATCACGAGGGCGCAGGGGCAAAATACAATGCCGACGCCATCGTAAGCCATGAAGCTATGGAAGGCCCAATGGCCGTTTGCCGGGGCAAGGATGCCGTCAAAGCCAAGGGTGAGTGGTGGCAAGCAAACCACGAAGTGCATGGCGGTAACGTGGAAGGTCCATATGTTAACGGCGACCAATTTGTTGTGCGCTTTACCATGGACGTAACACCCAGGGCTACGGGGCAGCGCATGACCTTGGACGAAGTTGGAATCTATACGGTCCGGGACGGAAAGATTGTCGAGGAGCGCTTCTGCTATCTCGAAGCCTGACGCTACCCTGCCAAAGCCAATTGTGAAGCGACTCTCTCTTCGCAGCATGACGGCGACTCAGTTACTTCCGGCCCGTCAAATTCCTCAAACGCTCGCGGACCAGACGCGCGATATTCTGCGTGCGCCGGTAAAGGTGAAGCTGTGAGGCTGCCTGCCGTGCTGCGCGGTCAGCGGCGGGTGTCAGCCCGATCACCAGCGTGCCAACGGGTTCGCGTTCCATGAACAGGCGCGATGCGACAGGATGGTCGGGTACGGCACAGGAATCCGTCCGGTCGATGTTCGGATCGTCCAGGTGGTTTTTCAGCATCTCGATCATCAGGAGAACGCCGGGTGAATAGGCGGCGAGGCTCTCGTCATAGGCGGTTTTCCATGTCCACGCTTCGCCGGCTTCGACAAAGACCACGAGAACTGCGATGGTCTTGCCGTCGAGTTCGAGTGTGTGGATGCGGGCGAGATCGCGGGTCGCGAGGTTGTTGACCGCCTCGCGGGCAAAGGCAGCACGGAAACGATCGACCGCCATGGCGGAGCCACGCTGGCCTTTCCAGCCGCTGGCCTCGAGCACGAGGAAGTCCTCCAGCCGCACGCGGATATCTTCTTCGCTGCGGCTGACGGTATAGGTCAGCTTGCCCTTGTCGGCGAGGCGGCGCCATAGCCGGCGATATTCCTTGGCGTGCTTGGCGCCGATGGCGTCACGCAAGTACTCTTCGCCTTCCTTGGCGCTTTCAAGGAAGGGGCGTTCGACCTGATTGACTGTCACCATTGTAAGATTGCGGTCCAGCGCGATGGAGCGGATCAGCTGTGCCGCGGTGCGGTTCAGCAATATGTCCGGCAGCACCAGAATTTCCGGGAATTTGAGGTGCTTGCGCCCCAGCATGTCGAACAGGTCATTGAGCACACCGACCGGATCGTCCCGGTCGATCAGCGGCGTGCCCTGTGGCCCGAAGGGTGTAGCCCAGGCGCGGATGATCGAAGCCGTGACATTGAATCCCGGCCGTTCGATCGTATAGGGCATGAGGAAGCGCAAACGGCTCTTCACATCGTTTTCGTCGCGCATGACCATGAAGCGAACCTGCCGGTCGTCGAGGCGTGGCATGGCGGGGGCGAGGAAACGCGGATTGAAGAAGATGTTCGGCTCGACCGTGCGATACGTCAGATATTCAAGCTCATCGAGGAGTTCGAAACCGGCAGAGGCAGAATAGACAGAAAGCTTGCGCGGAACGGCGCGCGTGCCAAGGGTCTCTTCGAGCTGCTTGGTCGCCTCGTGCGACTCGAAGCCCGAGAGCTGGGAGAGGATCTGCGAGGACGGGCCTCCGGCAAGTTCTTCGAGAAGCGGTATGGCTGCCATCAGACTTCTTCCTTGGCAGCGCCTGTCCTGCCCGCAAAAACGAACATCGTAATGTTCAGACGATTGTAAACAGTCAGTGCCAGCGTCACCGCTTCGAACACCATCGAGAATGCGGTCGCAAAAGCGGCACCAGCAAGGCCGTAGGCCGGTATCAATACAATGCTGAGACAGATATTAACAATCAGTGTGACCGCATAGACCATGGCGCAAATTTTCTGCTTGCCGGCCATGTTGAGGAGGCTTTCCGCCGGACCGACCGAAGCGCGGGCGACGACACCGATCACCAGAATGAACAACAGCGGATAACCATCGGTAAACTGGGCGCCGAAGAGCAGGAGCAGCGGTTTGCCGAGAACGAGAAGGATGATCGCCATCGCCAGTGAAGGCCAGAAGGTCCAGCGCGCCGTATCGCTGGCGAATTGCGCAAGCTGTTCATGGTCATGGGTATGCATCAGCTCGGAATAACGCTGGGCGGCACCGGCTTTGACTGAGAAATAGACGAAATGGACCAATGCGAGCAGTTTGACCGTCGCGAAATAGGTCGCGACCTTGTCCGGGTCCATAAAGCGGCCGACCATCAGGACGTCGGCATTGGTCAAAAGGAAGAAAAACCCTTCGACCAGAAAGATCGGTAGCGAGACCGCGAACCATTCGCCAAAACGGATCGCCTTCGGGCCCGGCGACACGACCTCCCTGAACCGGTGATTGACGACCGCTAATTGCACCAGCGAGGTCATATAGGTCGCAATAATCGCCGATATTACGGCCGCGACTGCTGTCGGCGCGAAGCCGGCCACATGGGCGACGGTCATGATGACAAGCGTGAGAATTGGACGGATGATGTAGGTCGGCGTCAGCGCGACCAATGCCCAGGATCGTGACCGTGCGGTTCCGTCCAGCGTATCGCCAAGCGCAATCATCGGCAGGCAGATGAAGCCGATGATGAAGGGCGCGACGTAATAGGATTCGATAGCATCGCGCAAGAAATAGACCCCTGCAGCGCCGATGATCGCGATGCAGGTCGTCAAGCCGAGCGCGAATATCTTGCTGGTGAACAAAATACCGCGCAGGTGATCAAGCTGGCGGTGTTCCAGATATTCCGGCACGAAGCGGATGACGCTGGTCTGGAAACCCAGACAGGAGAGGTTTCCGAGAATGACCACCGTCACCCAGACAAGGACGAAAATGCCGTATTCGAACTGCCCCATCCAGCGCGCGAAGATGACCTGCGAGACGAGTGCGATGGCGGCGCTGATAATGCGGATGGAAAAGGCGATCAGTGACACGCGCTGCGCAGCGGCGTGCTCCATTGAACCGTCAAACAGCTGATCGAGGCGGACGAGCCACGGAAGAAGCTGCTTTGACAGTTTATCCGGCAAAAACCGGTCTGCAGCTTTGACCGCAGAAATTCGCAAGGGCAGCTCCACTCGTTTCCAATGCAAGACGCTTACTGCGTAAACGTTTAGAAACGGTTCGGAAAGTCAACGGCTTGTGCTGTTGGAACAAGAGAAAAGGCCGCGTTTTGAGCGCGGCCTTTGGGTTCATCAGACGAAAGCACCGTGACAGTGCTTGTATTTCTTGCCCGAGCCGCAGGGGCAGGCCTCATTGCGGCCAACCTTGCCCCATGTCTGCGGGTTATTCGGATCGCGATCCTTCGGATCAACGACACGCAAATCCTGCTGTACCGCAAGAACACTGCCGCCACCGAAATCGTCCTCACCCGTGAGGCCATCGAGGTGATGTGCTTCCATCACCGGCAATTCCGGTTCGGGCGCACTTGCGGCTTCGCGCACGAGTTCCACGCGCATCAGCTGGCTCGTGACGTTCTGGCGCAAATTGGCCAGCAGCGTCTGGAAGAGTTCGAAGCCTTCGCTCTTGTACTCGTTGAGCGGGTCGCGCTGGGCGTAACCGCGGAATCCGACGACCGAGCGAAGATGATCGAGATTGACCAGATGTTCGCGCCACAGAGCATCGAGGGTCTGCAAAATGACAGACTTCTCGACATAGGCCATGATTTCCGGACCAAACCGCTCGGCGCGATCGGCTGCTGCCTTCTCGACGGCTTCCGTCAGGCGTTCCCGGATGTCATCCGGCGTAATGCCGTCTTCGAGGGCCCATTCGGTGATCGGCAGATTGAGATTGAGAACATTGCGCACATCCTCGTCGAGCTCGGCGATCTTCCATTGTTCCGCGTAAGCGCCTTCGGGCGTGTAGCGCGCGATGAGATCGTCCACCACGTCCTCGCGCATTTCCCTGGTGGTCTGGCTGAGATCGGTGCTGTCCATCAATTCGATGCGTTGTTCGAAGATCACCTTGCGCTGATCATTCATCACGTCGTCATATTTCAGAAGGTTCTTGCGGATATCGAAGTTGCGCGCCTCGACCTTCTTCTGCGCTTTTTCCAGCGCCTTGTTGATCCAGGGATGGACGATGGCTTCGTCTTCCTTGAGGCCAAGTTTCTGCAGCATGCCGTCCATGCGTTCGGAACCGAAAATCCGCATCAGATCGTCCTGCAGTGACAGGAAGAACTTCGAGCGGCCGGGATCGCCCTGGCGGCCTGAACGGCCACGCAACTGATTGTCGATACGGCGGCTCTCATGGCGTTCGGTCGCAAGAACGTAAAGCCCGCCGGCCGCAAGTGCCTTTTCCTTGAGCTTGGCGATATCGGCTCTGATCGCCGTTTCCTTGGTCTTGCGTTCGTCACTTTCGGGCATGTCATCGAGTTCGCGCGCTATGCGCATTTCGAGATTGCCGCCAAGCTGAATGTCGGTACCACGGCCTGCCATGTTGGTGGCGATGGTGATGGCACCTGGAACGCCGGCCTGCGCGACGATGTATGCTTCCTGCTCATGGTAGCGGGCATTCAGAACCTGGAAGTCCTTGAAGCCTTCCTTGCGCAGGCGTTCAGCCAGTTGCTCGGATTTCTCGATCGACGTGGTGCCGACGAGGATAGGCTGGCCCTTGGCCGTCGCATCACGAATATCGCGAACGATCGCCTTGTATTTTTCCTCGACGGTCCGGTAGACCTCATCGTCCTCGTCGAGACGCTGAACGGGAAGATTGGTCGGAATTTCCGTTACTTCGAGACCGTAGATATTGCCGAATTCTTCCGCTTCGGTGGAAGCTGTACCGGTCATGCCGGCAAGTTTCTTGTACATGCGGAAATAGTTCTGGAAGGTGATCGAGGCCAGCGTCTGGTTTTCCGGCTGGATGGTCACATGTTCCTTGGCTTCAAGCGCCTGGTGCAGGCCTTCCGAGAAGCGGCGACCCGGCATCATGCGTCCGGTGAACTCATCGATGATGACGATTTCGTCATTGCGAACGATGTAGTCCTTATCCTTCTGGAAGAGCTTGTGCGCGCGTAAAGCATTGTTGACGTGGTGCACGACAGCAACGTTCTCGATATCGTAAAGCCCTTCGCCCTTGAGATGCCCGGCTTCCTTCAGGAGATTTTCGAGCTTCTCGGTACCCTCTTCGGTAAAGATCGCGGTCTTCTGCTTCTCGTCGATCTCATAGTCTTCAGGGTTCAATGGTTTGATGAACGTATCGATGAGATTGTAGAAATCGGATCGGTCGTCGAGTGGGCCGGAAATGATCAGCGGCGTGCGCGCTTCGTCGACAAGGATCGAATCCACTTCGTCGACGATCGCATAGTTGTGCGGACGCTGCACCATCTGGGCGCGCTCATATTTCATATTGTCGCGCAGGTAGTCGAAGCCGAGTTCGTTGTTGGTGGCGTAGGTGATATCGGCGTTATAGGCCTTGGCACGCTCTTCATCATCGAGACCGTGCACTATGATGCCATAGGAGAGGCCGAGGAAATTATAAATCTGGCCCATCCAGTGCGCATCGCGGGTGGCGAGGTAGTCGTTCACAGTGACGACATGAACGCCTTTGCCTTCAAGCGCATTCAGATAGACGGGCAGGGTCGCAACGAGGGTCTTGCCTTCGCCGGTGCGCATCTCGGAAATGCCGCCATTGTGCAGGACCATGCCGCCGATCAGCTGGACGTCGAAGGGGCGCATGCCAAGAACGCGCTTGGCAGCTTCACGCGCTACGGCAAAGGCCGGAACAAGCAGATCGTCGAGCTTGGTGCCATTGGCGAGCTTTTCGCGAAATTCCGCGGTTTTTGCCTTGAGCTCGTCGTCCGTAAGCGACGAGATTTCTGCCTCAAGCGCATTGATCTGGTCAACGCGAGGTTTGAAGCTGCGGACGCGGCGCTCATTCGAGGAGCCGAAAATCTTGCGGGCGAGGCCGCCGAAACTGACCATCCCTGGTCCTCTCTATAATACGTTTTGCCAGCAATTCTGGCATTTGAGGCATCAAAAGCCTGACATTCAAGACGCCTGATACAATACGGACACCAAGCCCAAGGTATAAGTCTATCTCTTGCCAAGCTATCTGGACGCAAAGCCGATGGACAGATAAGAGGGGGCACGAATTATGTCAATGTTGAAGCAACAAGCGATCGATCGCAGCCTCATGGCAAAATTCTGCCGTATTCATAGCCCGTACCGGTCCTCCCAAGGAGAAATTGACCCATGAACCAATTGCGTAAAACCCTTTCATTAATGACTGTCGCTGCACTTTTGACCGGTATATCTTCCGTGGCAATGGCCCAGGAAGCCGGTAAAACGGAACCTGCCAAGCCGGATGCCGCACAGGCAGATACTGCCAAGGCCGATCCCGATAAAGTGCTTGCAACAATCAACGGCAGCAAGATCACAAACAAGGACGTGGACCAGATTTCTGCGGACCTCGATCCGCAATTTGCCAAGCTGCCTGATGATCAGCGGCGTTTGGCCGCTCTGGCTGCCATTATCGACATCAAGTCACTTGCAGCGAAGGCCGAAGCCGAAAAGCTTGACCAGACCCCCGAGTTCCGGGCTCGTCTGGAGTTCCTGAAGGATCGCGCCCTGCACAATGACTACTTCAAGCAGCAGGTCGTCGACAAGATCACCGACGCCGACATTCGCGCCCGCTACGATAAGGAAATCGCAGCGATGCCGCCACAAAATGAGGTCCGCGCCCGTCACATTCTGGTGAAGACGAAGGAAGAAGCCGAAGCCATCATCAAGCAGCTCGATGGCGGAGCGAAATTCGAAGACGTTGCCAAGGAGAAATCGACGGACGGCTCTGCTGCCCAAGGCGGCGATCTCGGTTATTTCGGACCAGGTCAGATGGTGCCGGAATTTGACAAGGCAGCCAATGCGCTGGAAGTCGGCCAGTACACCAAGGAACCCGTACAGACTCAGTTCGGCTTCCATGTGATCAAGCTCGAAGACAAGCGTACCCAGCAGCCGCCTGCGTTCGATCAGGTCAAGGACCAGGTGAAATCGATCCTCATTCGCGAGAAGTACATGGAGCTGGTGAAGAAGGACCGCGGCGACCTCAAGATCGAATATACCGATCCGGCAACGGAAGCGGCGATCAAGGCTGCAACCGAAGCCCAGCAGTAGCAATACAAGACCCGGTGCAAGTCGCCGGGTCTTCCTTCGATAATTTGTGACCTGTCAAAAAAAGCGCTTCTCGAGGTAGCCGATGTCCACGTCCGTCTCTCCGCTGGCTCCGAAACATTATCCGACCATGCCGGAAATTCACGGGGTAAAGATCGCCACAGCTGAAGCCGGTATCAAATACAAGGGCCGGACAGACGTTTTGCTCATCGTATTCGATCGGCCAACGGCCGTGGCCGGCGTATTTACACGGTCCAAATGCCCTTCGGCAGCCGTGGATTACTGCCGTACAAGCCTGGAAGGCGGCACGGCGCGGGCCGTCGTCGTCAATTCCGGCAATGCCAATGCCTTCACCGGCAAAAAGGGTCGCGAGTCGGCCAAGTTGACCGCTGCAGCGGCCGCAAAGGCTGTGGATTGCAAGCCCCACCATATTTTTCTTGCCTCGACCGGCGTGATCGGTGAGCCGCTCGATGCGGGTAAGTTCAGCCATCTTCTGACGGATATGACCAAGAATGCCGTTGCCGGGCGCTGGCAGGATGCTGCGAGCGCCATCATGACGACCGATACATTTCCCAAGGTCGCAACCGAGACCGTACTGCTGGGCCGCGTGCCGGTGACAATAAATGGCATCGCCAAGGGTGCCGGCATGATTGCGCCGGATATGGCCACGATGCTGTCTTTCGTCGCCACCGATGCGCCAATTGCGGCAGATGTGCTGCAGAAGTTGCTGGCGAAATCCGTTGGCAAGAGTTTCAATTCCGTCACTGTCGACAGCGATACATCGACATCAGACACCCTGCTGCTTTTTGCTACCGGATCGGCTGCCGAACGCGGCGCTGCACCTGTTACCAAGCTCAAGGACAAGCGTCTCAAGCCTTTCGCCAAAGCGCTCGACCGCGTTCTCAAGGACCTCGCACTGCAGGTAGTGCGCGACGGCGAGGGCGCACGCAAGATGCTTGAAATCAGCGTAACCGGTGCGACCTCCGCGCGCTCCGCCAAGCGGATCGCGTTGTCGATTGCCAATTCGCCGCTGGTCAAGACCGCTGCCGCTGGCGAGGACGCCAATTGGGGCCGCATCGTTATGGCCGTCGGCAAGGCTGGTGAACCGGCCGACCGCGACCGGCTGGCGATCTGGTTCGGGGATATCCGTGTTGCTCGCGAAGGTGAACGCGATCCGGACTATTCGGAAGAAGCGACCTCCGCCTATATGAAGAATGACGATATCAAGATCCGTGTCGACATCGGTCTCGGCAAAGGCAAGGCGACTGTCTGGACCTGCGATTTGACGAAGGAATATGTGGCGATCAATGGCGATTATCGCAGCTAAAAGCCGTTTGAAACTCTACTGCGGCGGTCATCTGACGCGATTTTCTCCGCTTCCGGTGCTCACGTACTTTAAGTACGCTGCGCTCCGGTTCTCGAAAACCACGCCATATGCCGCGCCGCAGCGACTTACAAACAGGCTCTGACAAGGATCACTATGCAGTTAGCCCAAATCAGGCAATTTGAGGCGGTTGGTTTCCGGTCCTGGCCCGCATCGTCGGTGCATTATGATGGAAGCTGGGCAATTCGCATGACGGCCAGCCACCCTTCGAAGCGGTTGAATTCCGTCAATCCGCTCGACCCTGGTGATACCAATAATCTCGAACAACGTGTCGCGCGTGCAGCGCAACGGTTTCGCGCCTACGGCAGGCCGGCAATTTTTCGCCAGTCACCGCTCGCGCCGGAAGCGCTCGACCAGTACCTTGAGGAGCTCGGCTGGGCACGGTTTGACGAATCCATGGTCATGGTCGTCGATCTGGCAAATGTCGATCTTTCGGACGCGCTCGATCAAATTCCGCTCAAAGATATCGGCCGGTTCATCGATGCCGCCTTGCAGGTGCAGGAAGATAATGCCGCGCTGAAACCTGGCCTCTTCGAAGTTATCAATGCTATTCGTCCATCCAAGGGCTTGTTCGTCATCGAAGAGGGAGCCGTCCCGGTGTCAACGGCGATCTGTGTTCAGGATGGAGCACTGGCAGGTCTGTTCAATATCGGAACGGCGGCCAACCGGCGACGCGTGGGTCTTGGCCGGACGATTATCAAATCGGCATTGAAATGGGCCCTGCAGCACGGCGCGAAGAAGGCGTGGTTACAGGTCGAAATAGCGAACACGGGCGCCATCGCGCTCTACGAGCGGATGGGCTTCAATGAGGCTTATCGCTATGCCTACAGGCAGGCACCTGAGACATGAGCGAACACCCGATCCTTCTCGTGACGGCCTGTGCGCTGGTCGACGCGGATGGCCGGGTGTTGCTGACCCAGCGTCCGGAAGGCAAATCGCTTGCCGGTCTCTGGGAGTTTCCGGGCGGCAAGGTCGATCCGGGGGAAACGCCGGAAGAAAGCCTGATCCGCGAACTGCACGAAGAACTCGGCATCATTGTCAAACCGGCCTGCTTGGCGCCGCTGACCTTTGCCAGCCACACCTATGAAACCTTCCATCTGCTGATGCCGTTGTTCATCTGCCGGCGCTATGAGGGGATACCCCGCGGGATGGAGGGGCAGGTTCTCAAATGGGTACGGCCAAAGGATATGCGCGACTATCCAATGCCGCCTGCAGATATCCCACTCATCCCGTTCCTTGTCGATCTCCTGTAACAGCCCGTCTTGAAAGTCTACTGCGGCGGTCATCTGACGCGATTCTCTGTGCTTCCGGTGCTCACGTACTTTATGTACGCTGCGCTCCGGTTCTCGAGAACCACGCCATCTGACTCGCCACAGCGACTTTCCAAACTGGCTGTGAGTTTCAACCGCAAATTATATTCTTGCCGCGTTAACTCTGATGCTTAATTGATCCTTCACCTGATTGAGCGACTTTTAGTTAATCTTGACGCGTATTTCAGGTGGGGCATGGGGCGTAAGAACGACTATCTCGATGATGAACTGTTACAACCAAGCGCGCTTTCGGGTGCAGCCGGAGGTATCTTGCGGATCACGTTGCTGTTCGGTTCGGCAGCCGTTGCGCTGGCTCTGATCATTGCGCCGCTCGCTGACCGCGGTTCGCAGGCTGTCGTCGATTATTCGACCAGCCGCTCCATCGATGAGATCCAGACCGGATCGATCAAGAAGCCCGAACCAATAACCACGTCCACCTATACCATTCGCCGCAGCGTAACGCAGTCTTCGCCCAAGGCGGTCTGTATATTGAACAGCGATGGCTCAAAGATCGGCGACTGCTGAGAAAACTCTACTGCGGCGGGCATCTGCCGCGATTTTCTGCGCTTCCGGTGCTCACGTACTTTAAGTACCCTGCGCTCGTCGCAAGAGCGACCCCGAAAACCACGCCATACGTCTCGCCGCAGCGACTTTTCCAAATGGGCTCAGACTATTTCTTTTCGCCTGTTTCCACGTCCTTGAGAAAATCGGCAAGCGATGCCTTGGCGGAGCCGGGCTTCAACGGCTTCTGCTGCGATTCATGCGCAGCCCAGCCTGACATCCAGATGAACGAGAAAGTCGCCCTGATCCGGCCGTCTGGATCGCTGAAGCGTTCCGCATAAATCTCCGCAACCCGCATGAAATAATGCCGTGTCAGTGGCTGGCGCGATCGTCCGATGAGGATATTCTGCATGCCCATGGCGCGCAGGTCGCGCATCAGGGCAAGGGCCGAGTCGTAGCGTACCGTATAGGTCTCGATATCGGTGACGGGCAGGGTAAAACCCGCACGCTGCAACAGGCCGCCGACATCGCGGACATCGGCAAAGGGCACAACGCGGGGAGAGGCGCCGCCATAAATCTCGCTTTCTGCCGCCAGCAGGCATTCGCGCAATTCCGCCAGGGTATTCTCGCCGGCCATCGCACCGAGGAACAGACCATCGGGTTTCAGCGCGCGACGGATTTGCAAGAGGGTACCCGGCGTGTCGTTGGTGAGGTGCAAGGATAGTAGTGACACAATAAGGTCGATGCTGGCCGGTTTAAGCGGCAGGATCTCCTCATCCGCGACGACTGCAGGAAACGCACTGTCGAGAAACTGCCGCGCGTGCTCGACACGCACGATCGTCGTAGCCTTGCCGGATCGCTGAATTGCGCGCGCGGCGAGACCCGTGTGGCTCGCCAGATCCACGGCAACGTCGAATTGACGCTCAACGGCGGACAGGCGCTCTTCAAGGTCTTCGCAAGCCCGCGCAAGCAGGAAATCCGCAGAATTTCCATGCTGTCGCAAAGCGCGCAAACGCCTCGTCAGCAATAAATTTCGATCGAAGACCTGATGTCGATCCATTCCGGATTTCTCTGATGTCTGTATAGTCGAGGCGTAGATGCGTCGCCTTGGAGCGAATTGCAAATGAAAACCGGCGGGAAAATACTCGGCGCAACGATAAGCCACTTTGCGCGCAGCGCAACCAATGGGTTGTTTGGGCTGCTGTTTCCGCCGGTTTGTGCCGGTTGTGACAAGCATGTCGCGGAGCCAGGCTCACTGTGCGGTCAATGCTGGTCGAAGGTGCGTTTCATCGAGAAGCCCTATTGTCCGGTCCTCGGCATCCCCTTCAGTCATGATCTCGGCGCCGAAATCCTCTCCGCAGAAGCAATTGCCGAGCCGCCCCCGTTCCGGCGCGCCCGCTCGGTCGCTGTGCACGAAGGCGTCATCCGCGATTTGGTGCACCGGCTCAAATATAATGATCGCACTGACCTCGGGCCGTGGATGGCACGCTGGATGGTGCGTGCGGGTGGCGAACTGCTGGAT
The DNA here is from genome assembly GCF_028331445.1 of Candidatus Phyllobacterium onerii. Lineage (GTDB taxonomy): Bacteria > Pseudomonadota > Alphaproteobacteria > Rhizobiales > Rhizobiaceae > Phyllobacterium > Phyllobacterium onerii. Next base: position 374,645 of record NZ_JAQMHX010000006.1, read on the forward strand.
GATTGCGATATTATCGTGCCTGTGCCGCTACACGCGCGGCGTTTCTGGTTTCGCCGGTTCAACCAATCCGCCGAACTTGCGCGGCATCTGGCGCGGTCGAGCGGCAAGGCATTTGATCCGGATGCGCTCAAACGCATTAAACAGACGAAACAGCAAGTGGGCCTCGGCCTGAATGAGCGTGTCGCCAATGTGCGCGGTGCGTTCAAGGTGCCCGTGACGCAGGAAATCAAGGTGCGCGGCCGCAATGTGCTCCTGATTGACGACGTCTATACAACTGGCGCGACCGTCAAAGCCGCCGCCCGCGCTTTGCTCCGAGGCGGCGCGATAAGGGTCGATGTTCTGACTTTCGGCCGGGTGTTATCGAAAGAATTGTCTCACTGACACTACTTATGTGCAAAAAACGGGTCTTTTCGCCTGAAGTTTTGATGCCTATATAGAAGGGCAAACGGAGCTTTCGAATGGTTGATGTAACAATCTATACGCGTAACGGTTGTGGTTATTGTACAGCCGCCAAAAGCCTCTTGTCTAAAAAAGGCGTCACTTTTACCGAGCACAATGCCTCGATCGAGCCCGCCGCCCGTCAGGAAATGCTGGCGCGCTCCAATGGCCGCACGACATTTCCGCAAATCTTCATCGGCGAGGCTCATGTCGGTGGTTGCGATGATCTGTATGCGCTGGAAAATCAGGGCCGTCTCGACACATTGTTGAAGACCGGCGAACTCGCTTGAGGACGATGATATGAGCTCATTTCGCGCTGCCGCCATCCAGATGCGCTCGGGCACAGATCCGCAAGCCAATGCCGCCGATCTTGCGACCTATGTTGCAGATGCTGCCGGCCAAGGTGCCGTGTACGTCCAGACACCGGAAATGACCGGTTCGTTGCAGCGCGATCGCAAGGCACTTGCCAGCGTTTTGAAAAGCGAAAGCGACGACATCATCGTTCGCACGGCTTCGGAGCTAGCGGCCAAGCACGGTATTCACCTTCATATAGGATCGACTGCGATTGCCCGTGACGATGGCAAGATTGCCAATCGCGCGTTTCTCTTCGGGCCGGACGGCAATATTCTCACACGCTATGACAAGATCCACATGTTCGATGTCGATCTCGACAATGGCGAGAGCTGGCGCGAATCGGCTGTCTACGCCCCGGGCGCCGATACGGTAGTGATCGATCTGCCTTTTGCGCGGCTCGGTCTTGCCATCTGCTATGATGTACGTTTCCCGCAGTTGTTCCGCGCCCAGGCATTGGCCGGTGCATCGGTGATTTCAGCACCTGCCGCCTTCACCCGGCAGACCGGCGAAGCGCATTGGAATGTACTTCAGCGGGCGCGCGCGATCGAGAATGGCGCCTTCATGATTTCGGCCGCGCAGGGTGGTGTGCATGAGGATGGCCGGGAAACCTATGGTCATTCCATCATCGTCGCGCCGTGGGGCGAGGTATTGGCAGAGGCCGATCATGCGGAGCCCGCAGTCATTGTGGCGGACATCGATCCGGCACTGAGTGCAGCAGCGCGAACGAAGGTACCCAACCTCAAGAACGCCCGGCCATTCGGGGTTGTCGTGGAAAACGATGGACAGGCGACGAGGTTCGACGCCGCATCATGATTCATTTTTCCCTCCATTGCGACGATGACCATGAGTTTGAAGGCTGGTTTCGCAGCAATGACGATTTCGACGCGCAAGTGGAGAAGCAGCTCGTTTCCTGCCCCGTCTGCGGTTCGGACAAAGTCGGCAAGGCCTTGATGGCGCCGTCGGTTGCAACGGGCCGCCAGAAGGAAAAGATCGCCATCGCGATGAGCAAGATGGCAAGTGAACTACGTGAAATGGCCAAGAAGGTTCGCGAAAATTCCGATTATGTTGGCAGTGATTTTGCCGAGCAAGCCCGCAAAATTCACTTTGGCGAGGCAGAACAGCGCGGCATTTATGGCGAGGCTACGCGCGACGAAGTCGAAGCGCTCGTGGATGACGGTGTCGATGTGATGCCGCTGCCGGTGTTTCCCGACGACCACAATTGATCTTGATAGGCTGATGGCGATGTCTATGGTGCGGTAGTCGATTCTGACTAACCGGATGAATTCCATGCCATTTCTGAATTCCGCCCCCGCGCTGCTCGTCCTGACTGGCGCTTTTCTGGGTTTGACGCTTCCGTTCGGCAAGCTGGCTTTTGCTGCGGGCATTGCTCCATCTCTATGGGCGTTCGTCATTTCGATCGGCGCCGGGACGGTGCTTCTGGCAGCCTTCCTTCTCATGGGAAAGCGTCCGCGTATCGATTCGCATATGATGCGGTACTATCTTATCGCCGCACTGATCTCCTACGCCATTCCCAATCTCATGACCCTTTCGGCGATTCCACACCTCGGCTCAGGGTTTACGGGGATCATGTACACATTGTCGCCGGTGTTCACCCTTCTGCTTTCGATCCTTTTCAAGATGCGCAGCCCTAATCTCCTTGGACTTCTCGGCATATTTACCGGCTTTGCCGGGGCCGTGATCGTGGGGTTTACCCGCGGTCAGGTCGGCCAGCCGGCAGAACCTCTCTGGGTGGCGATTGGCTTGCTGATCCCGGTCCTGCTTGCTCTCGGCAATGTCTATCGCACAATCGATTGGCCGAAGGGTGCTGATCCGACCGAGCTTGCGGCTGGTAGCCATCTGACCACAGCGGTGCTGCTGGTTCCGATTATTTTCTGGATGACAGGTACATTTCCCGTTCAACCACTCGGCGCTGTACCTTGGCTGGTCTTTGCCCAGGTTCTGGCGTCAGCTTGCATGTTTGCGCTGTACTTCCGGCTCCAGGCCGTTGGTGGTCCGGTCTATCTCAGCCAGATCGGTTACGTCGGCGCGGCAGTTGCATTGCTCGCGGGCACTTTGTTCCTGGGTGAAGTTTATCAGCTCGCAACCTGGATCGGTGCGGCGATCATCACCGTTGGCGTGTTGATGACCACGAAAGCCCAGCAGATGCAGCAGAAAGCTACAAAGGTCGCGTAGCCAGAACCATATAGTTTACATTGGTATCTCGTGAACGATTCCAGCTGTCTGCCAGCGGATTGTAACTTACGCCGACTTTTTCCACGACCTCCAGCCCGGCCTGCGACAAGGCAGTTTCCAGTTCTTCCGGGCGGACCAGCTTTTCATATTGGTGCGTTCCGCGCGGCAACCAGCGAAGCACATACTCCGCACCGAATATGGCAAGGCCGAGCGCCTTCAATGTCCGGTTGATGGTAGCGACAAAGGTCATGCCGCCGGGTTTGACCATCTGGGAACAGGCCGACATGTAGAGCTCGACATCGGCAACATGTTCGACGACCTCCATATTCAAGACCACGTCGAACTGTTCTCCCGCATCAGCGAGAGCTTCGGCTGTCGTCGCGCGATAATCGATCGAGAGCCCGCTCTGCGCCGCGTGGATCTTAGCGACTTCGATATTGGTCTCGCCGGCATCGGCGCCAACGACTGTCGCCCCAAGGCGCGCCATGGGCTCGCACAGAAGGCCGCCGCCGCAACCGATATCAAGAATACGCAAGCCCGCGAAGGGTGCCGGGACATTCGGATCGATGCCGTAGTGGGCGCAGACTTTCTCCTTGATATAGGCAAGGCGTGTGGGATTGAACTTGTGCAAGGGGCGGAATTTGCCTTGCGGATTCCACCACTCTGCTGCCATGCGCGAGAAACGCTCGACTTCCGCGTCGTCAATTGTCGTGCGCTGTGCTGTTGCCATCGGTTCTGTCCTTGTTGCTCGCTTCGAGTGGAACCTTCCAGCCAAAAATGTCAAGCCGTACCCGGCATTTCACAATGCTCTTACGGCCTAATCCTCAAAACGACCGGTGCCCTCACGATCGTGGTCGTACCGTTTCGTGAGCGGAAACGGCGGCAACCACGCCTCGCGACGGACGATCCAGTTTTCGTAGGTAGGCATCAGTTGGTTGGGGGCGTCCAGAGCTCCCAGGTGCACTTCGACTTCGTCTCCGGTGCGGGCGAAAACGGACGAGCCGCAGCGGGGACAGAAAAACCGTCCGGCGTAGTCGCGTGTTTCGCCGTCGATCGTTACTGCATCCTGAGGAAATACAGCGGCAGCGTAAAAAAGAGCCCCATGATGCTTGCGGCAGTCGAGGCAGTGACAAAGGCCGACCCGGTATGGGCGTCCCGACGCCACCATTCGGACGTTGCCGCACAGGCAGCCGCCGGTGAATCGGTCCATGCTGCGTCTCCTTTAAAATCAAGTGGGCGTGTTGTTTACAACGAACAGCTGTGTCCCTGCAAATGGCCGCGGCAGACGGGGACGGGTCGTTCTTCCGCAGCAGCGGTTAGTTCAGACAGCTGTCGGGCGTTCTTGCAGTCCGGCGATATTTTCGGTATGGGAGCCGCATTCATTTGGCGGGTGGCTGTTTCGATTCAAGCGGCTTCTCACCAATATATTTCAGGCATTCCAGAACGGTACCTTCCCATGGCACGCATTGTGATGAAATTCGGCGGCACTTCGGTGGCCGATATTGACCGCATCCGTAATGTGGCCAGGCATGTCAAACGCGAAGTCGATGCGGGACATGAGGTTGCTGTTGTGGTTTCGGCCATGGCCGGTAAGACCAATGAGCTAGTGGCCTGGACCCGCCAGACATCGCCGATGCACGACGCACGCGAATATGATGCTATTGTCGCATCCGGCGAGCAGGTAACGGCTGGTCTGCTTGCAATTGCCCTGCAGGCGATGGGCGTCCACGCCCGTTCCTGGCAAGGCTGGCAAATTCCGATCAAGACCGACAACGCCCATGGCGCTGCCCGAATCCTCGATATCGATGGTTCGTTCCTCATCGAGCGGTTTGCTGAGGGCCAGGTGGCCGTGATTTCCGGATTTCAGGGCATTGGTCCGGACAATCGCATTTCCACACTGGGACGCGGCGGTTCAGATACCAGCGCAGTTGCAATCGCAGCTTCGGTCAAGGCCGATCGATGTGATATCTATACCGACGTCGATGGTGTCTATACGACCGATCCGCGCGTCGAACCGAAGGCGCGGCGGCTGTCGCGGATATCGTTCGAAGAAATGCTGGAGATGGCATCTCTTGGCGCGAAAGTCCTGCAGGTGCGGTCTGTCGAGCTTGCCATGGTGCACAAAGTGCGCACCTTTGTCAGGTCCAGTTTCGAGGACCCCGATGCGCCGGGCATGGGTGATCTCATCAATCCGCCCGGAACACTTATTTGCGACGAGGAAGAAATCGTGGAACAGCAGGTTGTCACAGGAATTGCCTACGCCAAGGACGAAGCCCAGATTTCGCTGCGCCGTGTTGCCGACCGTCCGGGCATATCCGCCGCCATTTTTGGCCCGCTCGCCGAGTCGCATATCAATGTCGACATGATCGTCCAGAATGTTTCCGAAGACGGCACCAAGACCGACATGACCTTTACCGTGCCTTCGGGCGATCTCGACAAGGCTCTCGTGGTCCTCGAAAAGGTCAAGGCGGAGATCGGCTGCGATATCATCCAGTCGGAAGCTGGCATGGTCAAAGTTTCGGTCATAGGTATTGGCATGCGTAGTCATGCGGGTGTTGCCGCGACAGCGTTTCGCGCGCTGGCGGAGAAGGGTATCAACATCCGGGCCATCACGACCTCGGAGATCAAGATTTCCATTCTAATTGATGGCCCGTATGCGGAACTTGCAGTACGTACTTTGCATTCTGTGTACGGTCTGGATAAGCATTAGAATCAAGAAAATGTTTGTCGGCCGCGTCGCTGGCTGACATGATCACTCGAATGCGGTGAGGCCGACCGGTCTTGCCGGTATTCTTATGGAGAAAGGCTCCCAGTGCCAACGCGCGAGCAGACAACAGGTCCCCGTGTCATGCTGAAGCGTCTTCGCGAGTTAATGGCGGAGGCCCTTGAGCCGCAGGAGAGGCTTGACCGGATCGTTCGCGATATTGCGCAGAACATGGTTGCGGAGGTGTGTTCGTTCTACGTGCTTCGCTCCGATGGTGTCCTGGAACTTTACGCAACCGAAGGTTTGAACCCGTCCGCCGTGCACTTGGCACAATTGCGTCTTGGGCAGGGCCTTGTCGGTACCATCGCAGCCAGCGCCCGCCCGCTCAATCTGACCGACGCGCAGACACATCCGGCCTTCGCCTATCTGCCGGAGACGGGCGAGGAGGTCTACAATTCATTCCTTGGCGTGCCGATCCTCCGGGCGGGGCGCACCCTGGGCGTCCTCGTCGTGCAGAACCGGACCAAGCGCGTCTATCGCGAGGATGAGGTCGAAGCGCTCGAAACGACGGCCATGGTGCTGGCAGAAATGGTTGCCGCTGGCAGTCTGACGCGGCTTGCACGGCCTGGGGTCGAACTCGACATGGGCAAGCCCATGAGCTTCAGTGGCAGCGCCTTCAATGATGGCGTGGGCCTTGGGCACGTCGTGCTGCATGAGCCGCGCATCGTCGTCACAAACCTCTTCAACGAAAACATCGACACGGAAATCGACCGGCTCGAAACTTCGCTCGGTTCATTGCGCATTTCGATCGATGACATGTTATCGCGCCGTGATGTGGCCTTCGAGGGCGAGCATCGCGAGGTGCTCGAAGCCTATCGCATGTTCGCACACGATACGGGCTGGGTACGGCGTCTCGAAGAGGCAATTCGCAACGGCCTGACGGCGGAAGCCGCAGTTGAAAAAGTACAGAGCGATACCCGCGCCCGGATGATGCACCTGACAGATCCCTATATGCGCGAGCGGCTGAGCGATTTCGACGACCTTGCCAACCGTTTGCTACGCCAGCTGATGGGCCGTGATGTCAAGACCATGGCGGGTTCCCTCGCCAAGGACGCCATCATCATCGCCCGCTCGATGGGCGCCGCAGAACTTCTGGACTACCCGCGCGAACGCCTGCGAGGTCTTGTGCTCGAAGATGGGGCCGCGACCAGCCATGTAGTGATTGTTGCCCGCGCCATGGGCATCCCGGTTGCCGGGCAGGTCAAGGGTGTCGTCTCCATGGCCGAAAACAACGACGCTGTGATCGTCGATGGTGACGATGGCCGCGTTCATTTGCGCCCGCAGTCGGACGTGGAAGCCGCCTACACGGAAAAGGTTAAATTCCGCGCCAAGCGTCAGGCGCTTTACCGGGAATTGCGCGACCAGCCTTCGATGACGAAGGATGGTGTGCATATTTCGCTCCTGATGAATGCCGGTCTGCTCGTCGACCTGCCGCAATTGGTGGAAGCCGGTGCTGCTGGTATCGGCCTGTTCCGTACCGAACTTCAATTCATGGTCGCCTCGACTTTCCCGCGTGCCGAACAGCAGGAGCGGCTCTATCGTTCCGTATTGGATGCCGCTGGCGACAAGCCGGTGACATTCCGGACGCTCGACATAGGTGGCGACAAGGTGCTGCCCTATTTCCGCAGCGATGCAAACGAAGAAAACCCTGCCATGGGCTGGCGGGCGATCCGTTTGACGCTCGATCGTCCCGGCCTGTTGCGTACGCAGGTACGCGCGCTTTTGAAAGCGGCCGGCGGACGCGAGCTCCGGCTGATGCTGCCGATGGTCACGGAAGTGGCAGAAGTGCGCAAGGCGAGCGAACTGATCAACCGTGAGGTGCAGCACCTGTCGCGCTTCGCCCACAATCTGCCAACGCGTGTCAAGATCGGGGCAATGGTCGAGGTGCCATCGTTGCTGTGGCAACTCGACGAGTTGATGTCGGTGGTGGATTTTGTCTCGGTTGGCTCGAACGACCTGTTTCAATTCGTCATGGCGGTCGACCGCGGCAATTCGATCATCACCAATCGGTTCGACAATCTGTCGGTGCCCTTCTTGCGGGTGCTGCGTCAGATCGCCGATGCGGGAAACCGCAACAACACGGACGTCACGCTTTGCGGTGAAATGGCGGGAAAGCCGCTTTCTGCCATGGCGTTGATCGGGCTTGGATATCGCTCCATCTCGATGTCGCCCGCGTCGATCGGCCCGATCAAGGCCATGCTCGGCACGGTCGATGTGGCAGAACTTACCGCGCAACTCGCCGATGCGATTGACAATCACGGCGAAACCGGTTCGTTGCGCCATGTCCTGACCAAGTTCGCAGAGCGAGCCGGCGTCCCACTTTAGAGGCTAAAACCTATGTCCATTCCGCAGGATCGTATGGATCAGCTGCTGAAGCGTTTCTCCATGATGGAGACGCAGATGGCGAGCAATCCCGATTCCGAGACTTACGTGAAGCTGGCTTCGGAGTATTCCGAGCTTGAGCCGGTTGTCGCCAAGATCCGCGATCTGCTCGCTGCGCGCAGCGAAGCGGAGGGGTTGCAAGCAATGCTCGATGACCGCGCCACCGACAAGGACATGCGGGAATTGGCGGAAGCCGAGCTGCCCGACATCGAGGAGCGCATCGAGGAGCTGGAGAAGGATATCCAGGTTCTGCTCCTGCCGAAAGACGTCGCCGACGAGCGCAACGCCATCCTCGAAATTCGTGCCGGCACCGGCGGTTCGGAGGCGGCGCTGTTCGGCGGTGATCTGTTTCGCATGTATGAGCGCTATGCCGCCGCAAACGGATGGCGCGTCGAGCTGATATCGGCCAGCGATGGCGAAGCCGGCGGCTACAAGGAAGTGATCGCCATGGTTTCGGGCAAGGGCGTTTTTGCCAAGCTCAAATTTGAATCGGGCGTCCACCGGGTACAGCGCGTGCCGGATACCGAGGCGAGCGGCCGCATTCATACGTCCGCCGCGACAGTTGCCGTTCTGCCGGAAGCCGAGGAAATCGACATCGATATCCGTCCCGACGATATTCGTATCGATACGATGCGTGCATCGGGATCGGGCGGTCAGCACGTCAATACGACCGACTCGGCGGTCCGTATCACGCACATTCCTTCCGGCATCGTCGTCGTGCAGGCGGAGAAGTCGCAGCACCAGAACCGTGCCCGGGCGATGCAGGTGCTGCGTTCGCGTCTGTTCGACATGCAGCGCCAGAAAGCCGATAGCGAGCGCTCCGAGGCCCGGCGCAGCCAGGTCGGTTCGGGTGATCGCTCCGAGCGAATCCGCACCTATAATTTCCCGCAGGGGCGTGTGACCGATCATCGCATCAACCTGACGCTCTACAAGCTCGATCGCATCATGGAAGGCGATCTCGATGAACTCATCGGCGCGCTGATCTCCGACTACCAGACAGCATTGCTCGCCCAGATGAACGAAAGCTTTTGAGCGTCATGGTAGAGCATGGGACGCGCCTTGCCGATGTGCACAGAGAGGCCCGCGTTCTTTTAGCAAAAGCGGGACTCGAAACGGCCGATCTCGACGCACGGCTATTGGTCGAATGGCTGACCGGCTGCGATCAGCTCGAGGCGATCCGCAATCCGGCCCGCCCGATCGACCAGACGATCGTTGCGCAGCTTCACACAGTTCTTACCCGGCGAATCAATGGCGAGTCCGTGCATCGCATCATCGGCAAACGTGCCTTCTTCGGTATCGAACTTGGGCTTTCCGCCGATACACTCGAGCCCAGGCCCGACACCGAAGCCCTGGTGGAACTCGCGATCCCGTTTCTGCGCCAGCGTATCGAGGAACAGGGTGTCGCGGACCTGATCGACCTTGGAACCGGGACGGGCGCGATTGCCTTGGCGTTGCTTGATCAATTCAGCCAATTACGCGCAGTGGGCGTCGATATTTCTGCGGGTGCCCTTGATACGGCGCGTGACAATGCCCACATCAACAATGTATCAAATCGTTTTGCAGGCCTTCATTCGGATTGGTTTTCCGAAGTAAATGGCTCATTCGACATGATTATTTCCAATCCGCCATATATACCGTCCGCCGATATAAAAGGCTTGCAACGTGAAGTAGCGCTGCATGATCCGATCGGGGCTCTGGATGGCGGGCAGGATGGCCTAACCCCCTACCGAATCATTGCCGGGCAATCCCGGCAGCATCTCAGGCAGGGTGGTGCGGTCGCATTGGAAATCGGTTTTGGACAACGTAGTGATATCGAGGCGATCTTTTCGAAGGAGAAATTCGCTTTGGGTGCTGTCCAGAGAGATATTGGTGGGCACGAAAGGGCACTTTTATTCACACCGATGTAAAAAGATTGAAAAAAGGCTTGGAATTTGGCTGGAACACGGCTAGTTTCCGGGTACCGCACTAAACCGAAACAAATCTGGTCTGCCTGTCAAGAGATTGATACGGAAATTCCGGGTGTTTGATTTCTCTTCGGAAATAGCTTTGGGGAAATGGTTTTTGCGGCAGCACAAAAGTTTTATGAAACTTTGGATGCGATTGAAGCGCGGGGCGCGCTTCAGGTCGGCACTTGAGAAGCGAAGCTTTTTGACTCAAATGGTGAGCAAATTAGCGCCCCTGATTTTCTGAAAAGAGATAAGTATGAGGCCAGTACAGCAGAATAGGCGCATGCGCGGACGCGGTAACAATAATAACCGCAGCAAAGGTCCCAACCCATTGTCCCGTAACTACGAGAGCAACGGCCCCGATGTCAAAATCCGGGGGAATGCTCAGCACGTCGCCGAAAAATATACCACTCTTGCACGGGATGCACAGAGTGCCGGTGACCGCGTGATGGCTGAAAACTATCTCCAGCACGCCGAGCACTATAATCGAATCATTCTTGCGGCGCAGGCTCAGGCGCCTGTCCAGTATCAGCGCGATGATCAGGATCAGGATCAGGACGATGAGAACGGCTATGATGATGATGGCATGAACAATGGCAACGGTAACGGCAACGATACCGATCGTCAGGAGGTTCCTGAACGCCAGGAGTTCTCGCAGCGCCAGGATCGTCAGCAGCGTCAAGATCGCCAGGACCGGCCGGAGCGTCAGGATCGCCCGGAACGTCAGGATCGCCGCGACCGTCAAGACCGGCAAGAACGTGTGATGCATCAGCCGATCAATGGCAGCGGACCACAGCCAATCATTCAGGGAACGCCCGCCGAGGTCGTTTATGACGACGACACGGTCAGCCAGCGTCAGCCACAACCTCAGCCACAGATCCAGCCGGTTGAAAATGGCGCTGCGGTGGCACCCGAGGCAGAGGCTGCCGAAGCCAAGCCAGCGCGTCGCGCACCGCGTGGCCGCAGGCCAGCCCGGCCGCGCGTCACGGAGGAAAATGGTGCGGAAGCAAGTGCTCCGGACACCGCCAACGATCTTTCGCCTGCCGGCATCGTTGCCGAGGTGAAGAAGCGCCGGACAGCAGTCGAATCCGACGTTTGATCTGATTGATCTGAATGGATCAAAAATTACGCCACTCGCAGGGAAGCCTGCGGGTGGCGGTTTGATTCCGGGAGGTCGCAGGTCCCCTCCCTGCTGCTACGCAGCCTCCCTCCCCACAAAGGGGGAGGGTAATAGCGCTCGATCCTGCTACGTCCTCTGGCTACACTCTGCAGCGGTGACAGTTGCGACGGTCTCACCCTCCCCCTTGTGGGGAGGGAGGCTGCGTAGCAGCAGGGAGGGGCTCTTCTCATAATTTCAGTTATTTAGAAGAATAATCGTGGCTGTTTATCCACGCCCCCAAAACCTCGCTTATTCTAATCTCGTCCTTTCCACGGGGAACTGCTTCCGGAGCCGTTCGAAGTGGGGAGAGGATCGGCGCCTCCGATGGCGGGTAACGGACCCGCTGTCCGGGGAAGTTCTGTCCAAGGGTTCCCCTGCCGGTACTACGACTGGCGTGTGCTGGACGAGCACTTCGAAAGGGGCTTTCGGCAGCGGGTGACGCAATTCAGCCAACGCGGAAGGCCTCCCAAGCGGAACGGACGGGATCAAAAGTCGCCGGACGGGCGGTCTTCGGATCGCATTATTATTCTACAAAGACGCGCTTCGACGACCGCCCGTCTTCCCACAATGAAAGCAATGGCCAGACTCCGAGGAGGGCGTGGCAAGGGTGGGGCTTTTTGTGCTAAAACAACAGTCACAGGCAGTGATAAAAGCTGGAATTCCGATCTTGCAGGCTGCGGACAATATTCCCATATCTGCTTCGAGCGAATGGGTCTGCCTCTTGCAGGGGACCCGTCACCAACACACCGTGCGATGCCGCTTGAAGGGTCGTTCGGGAAAAGGAGACACCATATGAACATTGAAAAATATACCGAGCGCGTCCGGGGATTCATCCAGTCAGCACAGACCTTTGCCCTCTCATCCAACCACCAGCAATTTGCACCCGAACATTTGTTGAAGGTCCTGGTCGATGACGAGGAGGGCCTTGCTGCATCGCTGATTGAGCGGGCAGGCGGGCGCATAGCAGATGTACGCCTCGGGTTGCAGGCGGCGCTTGACGCCTTGCCCAAAGTAACCGGCGGCAACGGGCAGCTTTATCTTGCCCAGCCCTTGGCCAAGATTTTCACGACTGCAGAGGAGCTGGCACAGAAAGCCGGCGACAGTTTTGTTACTGTCGAGCGCCTTCTGACTGCGATGGCCATCGAAAAGTCGGCCAAGACCGCGGACATATTGAGCCGCGCCGGCGTGACCGCTGCGGGGCTTAATGCCGTCATCAACGACATCCGCAAGGGGCGGACCGCAGATTCGGCTTCGGCCGAAAACACCTACGACGCCTTGAAGAAATATGCGCGCGATCTCACCGCGGATGCACGGGCCGGTAAGCTCGACCCTGTGATTGGACGCGACGATGAAATCCGCCGCACTATTCAGGTATTGTCGCGTCGCACCAAGAATAATCCGGTGCTGATTGGCGAGCCTGGCGTCGGCAAGACGGCAATTGCAGAAGGCCTTGCGCTGCGTATCGTCAATGGCGATGTGCCTGAATCACTGAAAGACAAGCAGTTGATGGCACTCGATATGGGCGCTCTCATTGCCGGCGCGAAATATCGTGGCGAATTCGAGGAGCGGCTGAAAGGCGTGCTGTCCGAAGTCACTTCGGCAAATGGCCAGATCATCCTGTTCATCGACGAGATGCACACGCTTGTCGGCGCTGGTAAGGCCGAAGGTGCGATGGACGCTTCGAACCTCTTGAAGCCGGCATTGGCTCGCGGTGAACTGCACTGCGTTGGCGCGACGACGCTCGACGAATATCGCAAGCATGTCGAAAAGGATGCAGCGCTTGCCCGCCGGTTCCAGCCGGTGTTTGTCGATGAGCCGTCGGTGGAGGATACCATCTCGATCTTGCGCGGCCTGAAGGAGAAATACGAGCAGCATCATAAAGTTCGAATCTCCGATTCGGCGCTTGTTGCGGCGGCGACATTATCCAACCGCTACATCACCGACCGGTTCCTGCCCGACAAGGCGATCGATTTGATCGACGAAGGCGCAGCACGGCTTCGCATGCAGGTTGATTCCAAACCGGAGGAGCTGGACGAGATCGACCGGCGTATCATGCAGTTGAAGATCGAGCGTGAGGCGCTGAAGGTCGAAAAAGACGACGCTTCCCGCGATCGTCTTGAGCGGCTGGAGAAGGAACTCGCCGATCTGGAAGAACAGTCAACCGCGATAACCAACACATGGCAGGCTGAAAAGCAGAAGCTCGGTCATGCGGCCGACTTGAAGCGACAGCTTGACGATGCACGCAATGCGCTTGCATCTGCCCAGCGCAATGGTGAATTCCAGAAGGCCGGCGAGCTCGCCTATGGGACGATCCCCCAGTTGGAAAAGCAGCTGGCGGAGGCTGAACAGCATGACGGTTCAACCTCGATGGTCGAAGAAATCGTGACACCGGATCATATCGCTCAGGTTGTTTCGCGCTGGACTGGCATTCCGGTAGACCGGATGCTGGAAGGCGAACGTGAGAAGCTCTTGCGTATGGAGGATGAACTGGCCAAGCGGGTCGTCGGTCAGGGCGAAGCAGTCCAGGCTGTGTCGAAAGCCATTCGCCGCGCGCGGGCGGGATTGCAGGATCCGAACCGGCCTATCGGCTCGTTCATCTTTCTTGGGCCAACAGGTGTCGGCAAGACGGAGCTGACGAAAACGCTGGCTTCATTCCTGTTCTCCGACGAGACGGCCATGGTTCGGCTCGACATGTCCGAATACATGGAAAAGCATTCCGTCTCGCGGCTGATCGGCGCGCCTCCCGGCTATGTCGGTTATGAAGAGGGTGGTGCTCTTACCGAGGCTGTTCGCCGCAGGCCCTATCAGGTGATTCTCTTCGACGAGATCGAAAAGGCCCATCCGGATGTGTTCAACGTCCTTCTGCAGGTTCTTGACGATGGCCGCTTGACCGATGGTCAGGGGCGTACTGTCGATTTCCGCAACACGCTGATCATCATGACATCGAACCTCGGGGCCGAATATCTTGTCGGGCTGTCAGAGGGCCAGGATGTCGAGGAGGTTCGTGAAGAGGTGATGAACGTCGTCAAGGCATCGTTCAGGCCGGAGTTCCTCAACCGTGTGGATGAGATCATCCTGTTTCATCGGTTGCAGCGCAAGGAGATGGGCAAGATCGTGGCAATCCAGCTGCAGCATCTGCAGTCGCTTCTGACAGATCGCAAGATCGTTTTGAAGATCGATGAGGATGCAACGAACTGGCTGGCCGAGAAAGGCTACGATCCTGCCTATGGTGCGCGGCCGTTGAAGCGCGTGATCCAGAAGGAAGTACAGGACCCGCTGGCCGAGAGGATCCTGCTCGGCGAGATACTGGATGGCTCCACGGTCAAGATCACCGCTGGGTCGGACAGGCTGAACTTCAAGTCTGTTAAATCCGCTCCCGAACGGGAAAAGAGCGAGGCCGCGTAAGTGCGCTCTGCACAAAAACAGCAAACAAAGGAGATGGCCGCCATATAGCGGCCATTTTCACGTCCCGTTCATTCGATAAATGCAACGATAAAAGCCTATCGTCATTAACCATAAAGACAGGAAAATCGGTCATTTATGCTTAACGACAAGTTAGTGGCAGAAACCGGAAGCTGAAGGCATGACGTCTTATCGTTGTTCATTATTTGGAATGTTGTTGATTGCTTCAACCGGTGCTGTCGCTCCGTTCACCGCACAAGCCGCAGAAAGAGCTGTGCCCGTCGTCAACGACCAGGCTTCATATACCGTTGCGCAATGGTTCGAACCGCGCGAGCGGCGGCAAGCTTATCGATCCTATTTTGATGAGTATGGCCGTAAAATTACCGTGGATCGCCGCGGGCGGATCGTTTCGGTCGAAGAGGCGCAAACCAATCAATCGAATGAGGGGACGGATTATTTTCCCGATGCGCCGCAAGATCCGTATGACACCGGTGCAATTTCGAATGATCCCTACGGCACGGCACTGCCTTCCGAGAGCGACTATGGCAGCGTCAACCGCGAACCTTTGCCGCCCGCCAATGGCGAATCGGATTTGCAACCCACCGATCCGAACCTTGTCGAACCCGGTGCGCCAAGCGATGGCCTGACGGATGTTCCGCAGCAGGAGCAGATACCGGTTCATCCCAACCCGGCACCGACGATAGAACTGCCGAAAGGGCAGGGCGCGAAAGCCAAGATCGCCGCCATCCAGGTTCTGCTTGACCGGATCGGTGTGTCGCCAGGCGTTATCGATGGTCACAAGGGCGGGAACGTCGACAAGGCTGTTGCCGCTTTCGAGGAAATGACCGGACAGCAGTTCGATCCTCTCAACGAAGAAGGCATCAATGCATCGCTGGAACAGACCGGCGGTCCGGCGTTCATGTCCTATACAATCACATCCGAAGATGCCGCCTATCCATTCGTTGCATCCATCCCGGAAGACTACAGCCACAAGGCGCAACTGGAGCGTATGGCCTTCACGTCGGTGACGGAAATGCTGGCCGAGCGGTTTCACATGGACGAGAACTATCTGAAAGAAATGAATCCCGGCGTGGATTTCAACACGCCAGGTGTTGCCATTCAGGTAGCAAATACCGGCCAAAACGCCGGCGGCGCCGTGACGCGTATCATCGCCGACAAGGGACGCAAGCAAGTTCGTGGGTATAATGCCGAAGGGCGGCTGGTCGTTGCCTATCCGGCAACGATCGGATCGACTGATACGCCATCGCCTTCGGGTACCGTGCAGGTCGAGCGCGTCGCTCTCAATCCGAATTATACCTACAACCCGAAAATCAACTTCAAGCAGGGTGAGAACAATTCGGTTTTGACGATACCTCCGGGACCGAACGGCCCTGTCGGCACCGTTTGGATCGCCTTGTCGAAGCCGACCTACGGGATTCACGGCACACCTGAACCGTCAAAGATCGGCAAGACCAACAGTCATGGTTGTGTGCGCCTGACCAATTGGGACGCGACGGAACTGTCGAAGCTCGTGCAGAAGGGCGTAACAGTCGAATTCCAGGAGTAGGGTTCAGCCGCTGGCAGCGACCTTGGTCCCCTTCGCTTCGTCATCCTTAAGAAGCTGATCGATACGTTCACGCTCGCGCTTGAATGCGACCAGATCATCGCCGCCAAGTTCACCGCCGCTCGGAAGGCGGATGCGCATCGGATCGACCTTGGAGCCATTGACGATCACCTCGTAATGCAAATGAGGGCCAGTCGAAAGCCCGGTCGATCCGAGGTAACCTATAACCTGGCCCTGCCGCACCTTCGCACCCGGGATCACGCCGCTGGCGATAGCGTTCTGATGCGAATAACTGCTTTCATAGCCGTTGGAATGGCGTATGAGCGTCTGGTTGCCATAGCCGTTGGTCCAACCCGCTCGTTCGACGACACCATTGCCTGCAGCGATGATTGGCGTTCCACGCGGCGCTGACCAGTCCACACCCGTATGCATGCGGGAATAACCAAGGATGGGATGACGCCGCATGCCGAAGGGCGAACGGAAGATGCCGTTCGGTACCGGTTTACGCAGCAGGAACTGCTTGGAGCTCTTGCCGTCCTCGTCGTAGTAGTCGGTGTTGCCGTCCTTGCTGTGGAACCGGTAGAATTTTTTCAGGTCACCGCCAAAATTGGCTGCAACGTAGAGAATTTCCGAATCGTCGCCGGCCTTCTCCGAATCTGCCGGAAGCGAGAACAAGGCTTCCAACTCATCGGTGGGTGAAAGCTGCGACTGGAAGTCGACATCGGAAGCAAGCATCCTGATGAGCTGTTTGATCATCGGGTCCGTCATGCCATAGGCGACACCGGCGCGGTAGATGCCGTCATAGATCGTGGGCAAATCTTCAGTCCGGCGCGAGACCGGGGGATTATCATCGAATGCAACCTGCAGGCCAGGTGTCATCTCCGGTTCGTCCGCCGGGACATATTGGTCGCGGTCGTTGAGGGCGATCGTCAGGACATGCGTGCTTCCATTGTAGACGCTGGCCCGCATGATCCTGTCGGTATTGTTCTGGGACTCGATGCCAAGCCGTAATACGCTGCCGCTCTTCAAACGCGGCGAGTTCAACAGCTTGGCGATCGCCTCCGACATGCCCGTAGCGTCGCCGTTCTCGTAGCCCGCATCATTGAGTGCGGCCAGAATATCCTTGTCACTGCGGAACGGAATGAGTTCTTCCGAATAGCCGGCACTCTCGGCGTCCTCGGACAGCCGGGGAGAGACGCTGACATTTTCCTGAATGATTTTGACGGCAAGGGGACTGCGAAGATTGTAAGGATCCTCGTCTGTACCAAATCGCAGCGGGTCGACGTAGTGGAGAGAAGCGACCTGGATGGCTCCATCGGTCAGAAGTGAGCCAGTGTTGCGGACAACCTCTTCCACGTCATCCACACTCAGATCATCGGCGGGATCGTATTGCGCCGTGGCCAAGGGGAAATCCACAGTGCGGAGGCTGACCTCACTCTCCACCTTGGCACCGTAGATCAAGCCGGTTTTCGGTGTCGGGTCCGTGCCCTCATTGGCTTCCGCGAAGACATCGAGGGGATTGAACGCGGGATATCGCCGATTGGTGTTATGGACATCGGCGAGCGCGATGTGGACGAATTCGAACGGCATTGAACGAATAACGTCACGCTCGCCATCCTTGAACATCGTCGAAACATCGAGCCGTCTGCGGTCGCGATTTTTCTGGATGGGTGTCGTTGCGGCCACGCGAGCGCCTTTGGTGACATCGGAATTGCCGCCCGGTGCAGGCATTGCGTTGCGGGCCATCAATTCCGGCGGCGTCGCCAGCTGTTCGCGGCCGTCAAGCGCTGCAAACAAGGCCACACCCATTAATATGCTGGAAGTAATGCCAGTAAGAAAGGTGCCGGCAAGCCATCGTGCCGAGATCTCTCGACGATCTGGCGGGCCACGACGGCCGTCCGTAATCAACGGCGGCTCGTTGCCCGGATCGATTGATGAGTGCCCCTCGTACTCGTTCATACTGTTAAGTGTTGATCCTGTCGCCGTTATTGACTGCGGGCTTATGAGATTTTTCGGCGCTTGCCGACCAGCCTTGTACTGGTATGAAATCGATTGGGACGCAGTTTTGCCCTCCCAGCTTGCCTATGTCAACGCGCGGTCCCGCAAGCCTGTGCAAATGCTGCGTGACGCAGATTGATAGATCGGACTGATCGTGTGGCATGGGAGCGAGCGCTATGTCGGGATTTGGGCATGTTTGTGGCCGATCCATTCACATTTCAATTCGCCGGCTATATCCCGGCTATATCCACAAGGTGCCACTTTGCATGCTAAAACGGCGCCCCAAAAGACTCTGTCATATTTTTCATAATTTCTTCAAAATCGATGTTGACAGGTTTGTTAGGTGGGGTCTATATACCGGCACAACGAGGGCGGGGCGCCGCTGGCGGTTGCCGAATGCGCCCTATAGTTTGGTTGACTGGTTTGCTTGCGGGCT
>NZ_JAQMHX010000007.1 GCF_028331445.1 Candidatus Phyllobacterium onerii
CCGCAATGCCGATATTCTGAAGGCGATGGGTTTTGCCGGAAGAGCGGTCGATCGCTTCAATCAAGCCAATCAGGATCACCTCGAACTTCAAACACGCACAAACGACATCAGCGGAACATTTGGAGCGATCTCTCGCGTACTTCGCATGATCCTGCAATCTGCAGTGCTTGGTCTGGGTGCGTGGCTCACGATCCAGGGTGAGTTGTCCGCCGGCGCAATTATCGCCGCATCGGTTGCTTCAGCCCGTGCTCTCGCGCCCGTCGATCTCGCAATTGGTAACTGGAAGAGCGTCGTCGCTGCGCGCACGGCATTTGGTAGACTCAAGGAAACCGTCGTAGCGTTGTCTTCTATTGAGGCACCGATGGATCTGCCAGCTCCTGTTGGATCGTTGAAGGTAGAAAAAATCACGGTAGCCGCGCCAGGGTCCGGCCGAGTGCTTCTGAGCGATGTCAGCTTTGAGATCAATGCGGGTCAGGCGCTCGGCATTATCGGGCCGAGCGGCGGTGGCAAGACGACACTTGCGCGTGCCCTGACCGGCATCTGGCCGACGTTACGCGGTAGCGTGCGACTGGATGATGCAGAACTGACGCAGTGGTCGGACAGCAAGCTCGGCCAATACATGGGCTATCTTCCGCAGGATGTGGCATTGCTGGATGCAACGGTCGAAGAGAATATCTCGCGGCTTGAGCCCAAGGTGGACGCACGGGCGATCGTCGAGGCGGCCCAGATCACCGGGATTCATGAGATGATCGTGCGCATGCCGGATGGCTATCGCACGGCGCTCGGTCCGCAGGGCGCCTCACTTTCCGCTGGCCAACGCCAGCGCATCGGCTTGGCACGTGCCCTTTACCGTAACCCTTTCATCGTCGTGATGGACGAGCCGAATTCCAATCTCGATGGTGAAGGCGAGATGGCACTAACCCAGACGATAAAGGCGATCCGCGAACGCGGCGGTATTGCCATCGTCATCGCTCACCGGCCAAGCGCTTTAGCCGCAGTGGACATGGTCGCCGTCATCCAGAATGGCAAGATGGTGGCTTTCGGACCAAAAGACGAAATTCTCAAATCGTCCGCACCCGCAGAAACAGTCAACCGACCCGCGCCTGCCGCACAAAATGCGCCGCGCGTCACATCGAGGGTTTCAGCATGATGATCGATGTCAAAGGGACCAAAACCACGAAGCCGGAAACGGACGAGTCACATGAACATTATGCCCTGAAGAACCAGGACAAACGCTCCAATGCACCGCTGTTCTTTACGGTGTTTCTCACCGGGCTTGCGCTTTACTTGAAAAGCGCATTCCCGCGGCTGGGCAGTGATGAGCGGCAGGAAGAAGCCAAGTCTCAGGCGCCAGAGCAATCCGGATCGCCGGAAGTCGCTGCAGCTGGCGCTCCCGAAGTGATGACAGAGCTCGGAGAAGCAACAAGGGAGAAGTCCGGCTCGGGTGGCCGCTTGTTCGGTAGCGGAGACTGGCGCTATGAGCTTTCCGATTCCCCGATGATCGAGTTCCAAAAGCTCAACCTTCCAAACTCGGCCCTTTTGAAGAATTTCGGTGGGGTTTCGTTCTCCTTCCATGCGGCAAACGACAATGCCTGGCGCGGTGGAAGGGTATCAAATATTGGCCACGGCGGTGGGGGTGGTATAAACGTTCAGGTTGCGCCCGTGCATGACGTCGATCCTCGCGAGGATACCGATGAAGAGGAGGATGACGATACGGATGAGGAGAAAGCCGTTAATCGTGCGCCACGAGTCAACGGCCCTGTTTATCTGGCCGATGTCTTTGGCTGTGCGGTCGCCCTGATCGGGCTTTCCGATCTCCTGCGCGGTGCATCTGATCCGGACGGCGATGCGCTCCGCATCGAGAACGTTAGCGTATCGTCGGGGACACTGACGCAGACCGCAAGCGGCTGGTATTTCGATGCGGCGATGCTTGGTCCAGTCACCGTTACCTATCAGATCAGCGATGGCAAGGTGTCGATCCTGCAGACGGCCCAGTTCTCCGTGCTGAAGGCACCGCCGATCATTGGCACGCAAGGCGATGATATCCTCGTCGGAACAAGCTGCGCTGACGACATTGACGGTCGCGATGGCAATGACAACATCGACAGCCGGGGCGGCAACGACACGGTCAATGGCGGCAATGGCAATGACCATATCATCACCGGCAGTGGCGATGATCTCATCTTTGCGGGAGCTGGCGACGACATCGTTCTCGCCGGCCTCGGCGACGATCAGGTCTTTGGCGGCAGCGGCAATGACCGTCTGTTCGGCGAGGAAGGTCGCGATACCATCTTCGGCGAAAGCGGCGATGATACAATCAGCGGCGGAGAGGATGACGACCTGCTGTTTGGTGGTGAGGGCAATGATAGCATTGCCGGTGATCTCGGCCGCGATACCATCCATGGCGACGCCGGCAATGACCGCCTGGATGGCGGCGGCGGCAGTGATGTCATTTTCGGCCAGGCCGGTGCCGATGTTCTCGATGGTGGCCTCGGCGATGACTTTCTTAGTGGGGGCAGTGGCAAGGACGATGTGGACGGCGGCGCTGGCAAGGATACCATTGCCGCCGATACTGATCAGGCGGACGATGTTTATGACGGCGGCGCTGACGTCGATACGCTCGATTATACCGCAGTCCTCTATGGCAGCACGATCGATCTCGATCAAGGCACTGCAACCAGTGACGAGATCGGTCACGACGCGATCTCGAACTTCGAGATCCTGCTGGCCGGGGCGGGGCAGGATGACATTCAAGGCAGCGATGCGGCCGAGGAGATCCATGGCAATGGCGGCGATGATGTGATCGATGGCGGGGGTGGCGCTGACATCGTGTCGGGCGGTGAGGGCAACGATCGTCTGGCTGATGGTTCGGGGCAAGACTCTTTAAGCGGCGGAGCCGGTAATGACACGGTCACAGCCGCCCTGGATATAGTCGATGATGCCTATGATGGCGGGGAAGGCATCGACACGCTCGATTATTCGTCCGCCTTGATGACCGTAGTCATCGATGTGGTTGCGGCCAACGCTAGCGGCGTGGAAATCGGTACGGACAGCATTACCAATTTTGAGGTGATCAATGCAGGTGCTGGGGCCGACGAAATCAGCGGCGGTACCGCCGGCGAAAGTATCTTCGGGAACGCAGGCGACGATGTCATTTCCGGAGGAAGCGGCAATGACACTTTATCGGGCGGCGACGGCAATGACGTGATTTCAGATGGCGCAGGAGCAGATTGCGTTTTGGCTGGTACCGGCGACGATATCGTGCTGGCGGCGGCTGATGGCAGCGACGACATTTACTCCGGTCAGGCTGGATCCGACACCCTCGACTATTCGCAGTCGGCGCAAGGCGTGCTTGTCGATTTGAACACGGGCGCAGCGACAGGTTTCGATATCGGGCACGACGTGATTTCCGGCTTCGAACAGGTGGTTGGGAGCACCGGCAACGATCACATGAACATCGGTACGACTGCCATGGTGCTTGAGGGAGGCGGCGGTGCGGACACTTTCGAATTCCATATTCCGGAGGGGAGTTCCAGTGCCGAGGTCATCCACCAGATCCTCGACTTCATGGTTGGTGACCGCATTGAGATGTCGAGGTACGAGATCTTCGAAGATGTCATCGACAGTCTGGAAGATCGGTTCGAGGAGACCTACGGCGACGATGCCGACGCGCAACCGCTGCCGATCCGCGTTCGTCACGAAGGAACGGACGAACTGCAACAGACGCTGATCGAGGTCGATATGGACCGCGATGAACACTACGAAATGACTATCAATCTGACGGGTCATCACATGTTGATGATCGTCGAAAACCCTTGAGTAAAGACGTCGTTGTGACGCGAGTAGGAGTGAAATATGTTCGGGCGACAAAAACAAAAAGACCTGGGCCTAGGACCTCAGATCGATCCGGGAAACAGTTTCCCCGTGGGGCCCCGGGTCATCGCGGGTGTTACGCTTGGACTAATGCTTTTCGTCGGTGCGGGCGGCTGGGCGGCAACCGCACAGCTGACAGGGGCGATCATCGCACCGGGCATGGTCAAGGTCGATCAGAACCTGAAGTCGATCCAGCACCGCGACGGCGGCATCATCAGCGAGATTGCGGTCAGGGAAGGTGACTTTGTCACGAAGGGTCAGGTCATGCTGCGGCTGGATGACGCCGAAACGCGCGCGGAACTTTCGATTGTTCGCACTCAGCTGGTCGAACTGATGGCGAAACAGGCCCGTCTGATGGCCGAGCGCGATAATCTCGATTCCATCATGATGTCGTCGGAGCTCACTTCGCGGATCGAGGATTTCCCGCATGTCTTCTTTGGCGAAAATCGCATGTTCGAGGGCAATCGCCAGAACCGCAAAAGCCAGAAGGAACAGCTGGTCCTTGGGATCGATCAGCTTGGCGAGGAAATCAAGGGGCTTGAGTCGCAGCGCGATGCCAAGATCGACGAGATTGCGCTGGTCAAGACCGAACACGGCAAGATCAAGGGCTTGACGGACAAGCGCCTGATCGAAACCTCTCGCAAATATGTCATAGACCGCGAAATGGCCAAGCTGATGGGAGAGCGCGGAGAGGTCGAAGCCAATATCGCACGGGCCAAGGCCCGCATGGGTGAAATTCGCCTGCAAATCATTGCCATAGACGAGACTGCCCGTACCGAAGCACAGCGGGAACTCTCCTCCATCGAACCCAAACTCTCCGAACTTCGGGAACGGCGAGTAGCCATGGAGGATCGGCTGGCGCGAGCCGATATTCGTGCGCCGCTGTCAGGTACCGTCAACGAACTCGCGGTCCACACCATCGGCGGCGTCATCACGCCAGCCGAGAAGCTGGTGACACTTGTCCCCGCAGATGCCGCGTTGAAGATAGAAGCGAAACTGTCACCGACCGACATCGACCAGGTTTTCGTTGGACAACCGGCAAAATTGCGCTTTTCGGCCTTCAACCAGCGTACCACGCCGGAACTGCATGGCCGTATCGCCTATGTTTCTGCGGCGACCAGCAGCGACCCCTCGACGGGCCAGGTCTATTATCTGGCCGACGTCATCGTGCCATCGGACGAGCTCGAAAAGCTCGGCGACAGCAAGCTTTTGCCGGGTATGCCCGTGGAAGTCTTTGTTTCGACGGAAGAGCGCACAGCGATGTCCTTCCTGTCCAAGCCGCTCGCCGATCAGTTCAGCCGAGCCTTCCGTGAGCAGTAGCGATACTGGGAATATAAGCGGCATTCGCGAGATTCGCTTCACGTCGCGAGTGCCTCTTGTTAAGGGCATATTCGATTGCTAAACCCCTTCAAAAGGGGATTCGCTATGCCACCAATCAACCTAGCAATTGTCGGCGTTGGTAAAATTGCCCGCGACCAGCACCTGCCTTCAATTGCGGGCAATCCAGACTTGCAGCTTGTCGCTGCGGCAAGCCGTAACGGCGCGGTCGAGGGCATTCCGAATTTTTTGACGATAGAGGCGATGCTCGACGCCGTCCCGTTCATTGACGCGGTATCCCTCTGCATGCCTCCTCAGTTCCGCTATGATGCTGCGTACAAAGCGATATGCGCGGGCAAGCATGTCTTTCTTGAGAAGCCACCTGGAGCAACGCTGAGCGAGGTCGCCGACCTTGAAGCTCTTGCTATTGAGAATGGTGTCTCACTTTTCGCCAGCTGGCATTCCCGATATGCTGCTGCGGTTGAAGCTGCAAAGTCGTTTTTGGCATCAACAAATATCCAAAGCGTTCACGTCGTCTGGAAAGAAGATGTTCGCCACTGGCATCCCAATCAGGATTGGATATGGCAAGCCGGCGGTCTCGGTGTCTTCGACCCCGGCATAAATGCGCTATCGATTATAACGCACATCTTGCCGACCAGCATTTTTCTCAGGAATGCGACGCTGGAATTTCCGGAAAATAGACATGCTCCGATTGCAGCCGACCTTAATTTCACGAACAGTGACAATATTTCTGTTCACGCGGAATTCGATTGGCGGCAGATCGGGGAGCAAACGTGGGACATTATCGCCGAAACGTCTGCCGGAAAGATGGTTCTGGCTGAAGGCGGTTCAAAGCTCACCATTGACCACACGGTTGTTCCGGTTTCATCGGAGACGGAATACGCAGCTCTTTACCGTCAATTTGCCAGGCTGATCAAAAATGGGGAATCCGACGTCGATCTAGCGCCGCTACGGCATGTCGCCGACTCTTTCATGCTCGGCAAACGCGTCTTCGTTGCAGCCTTCCACGATTAGTATTAGACGCAATCTGTCCGATACCGCTGGAGCTGATCCTGCAGAAACCGATTTGCGTGTAGGAAATGCGGACGGCTTGGTGTGCCCGGTTAGGTCGCTCATATAGCGCGAACAAAATCAAACCATATTTCAGCGGGATTTTATCATTCAACCCATGAACATTTTCATGGTTAGCGCATTTCAATTCGTACCTGCCGAACAGGCGTCGAGCAAGGATTGCAACCATGAAGAAGTTCGTTACCGCAGCCATCATCTGTGCCGCCTTTTCCAGCGCAGCATATGCCGTTGATGACAAAACGCGGGATGCCATTCAGGCGCTTAAATTTACGAAGGCGAGCGCCTATGCAAAAGCCATCGATCAGTATTGCTTTGCCGATCATCCATTTGCCACTCAATCCCTTGCCGATGCCGCCACGCAAGAAGCGACATTCCGCCAGGAGATGGACGGGAACGAAGAAGCAACGGACATTATCGCAGACGCCGATCGTTCCGCAGCGGAACATTTGAAAGTCGATCAATCGGCCTGCGCGCCGGCCGCTACTTTCGTCGATGGTGTCGCAGCGACGATTGAGGACTCAAAGCAGCACATGGCGGCCATCAAGCGGACGTTCGCCGATGCGAAGGCGGCCGAGGAAAAGGATGCTCAGGCCGAAAAGCGATCCGCTACCTGCCGCGACCTGCAATCGGGCGTCGACTCTGCCGGCCTTGAGGACCTGGTTTCCAAACGCATGGCGCTCCTTGACTGTGCCGACGTGCTTGGTGTCGATAATATTGCCAAGGTTGACGCTCGAATCGAAAAGCTGCGCGCAGACCAAAAAACCGCTGACGATGTAAAGCAAAAGCAAGCCGCCGATGCAAAAGCATCGGCCGCGGCTGCCGATGCAAAGAGAGCCGCCGAAGTTGCAGCGAACATGGAAAAGCCCACCGTCAAGCCGGCGGTCAAACCTGCAGCCGAGATGACTTTCGTCGGCAGGTGGGATCAGATCGACGGTAGCTGCAGAGGCAGACTCTGGGATTTCAACACAAGGACCTATGACGGGACACCGATCAGGAATGTCGAACGAAATGGCAATAGCTACCGGGTAGAATTGAGCGATGGCTATGCTTTCGAGCTCCGGGATGTAACAAAAAGAAACCTGACCTGGTATTCGCTCGAGAGCGGCGACAGCTTCCGCTTGAAACGCTGCAGATAAGTCTGGCTAGCAATCACGCTTCGTATTTTGACTTAGGCGCAATCCAGCATTTTCCCAAAAGTTGGAACCCCGCCCCTTGATGAACGTTAACCTTGTCAAATGGGCGGGATATTTGATTTGAAAGAAGGAAAATTGTTATGTTGAAAAAAATCCTTATCGTCGGAGCAACGGCGTTAATCGCCATAACATCGGCTCCCCAAGCCTTTGCTCAGTCCATTCAGATTGGCCCTGACGGTGTTCGGCTCCAAGAGCCGCGGCCGGAACGGGATTATCGCCGTGTATCGGACATCAGTGAGCGCGAAGCGGTGCGTATCGCCAGAAGCGAGGGCCTTCGCGATGTCGACGACGTAAGGCGCACGAGGTCGAGGTTCGTCGTCGAGGGTATGGATCGCCGCGGCAATGATATGCGCGTCAGTGTGGATCGCCGTACTGGTGACGTCCTTTCCGTGCAATAAGCTCTGAAACTGACGAAAGCCCGTCGCCGCAAGTGGCGGGCTTTTCAACGCCGACAGTCCATAGCTTAGTAGGCTGATGTATCGCCATAGTCTTCGGTGAGATCATATAGACGCGACAGTTCGAGTTCGACGGCAGTGAAGAATGCGCCGACCTGCTCATCCTGCTCGTCCTCTGGAACGCCAATCCGCTCAAGGTGCCGAAATAGCGTATCGGCAATTTGGTTACGATAGGCTTCCGCCTGCCGATCCGTAGCCTTTTCCATGAGTTTCACCGCCACGTCGCGAATCTTCGCCACACGCCTCGTCAGTGGGAACGCAATGATTTGGCATGGGATCGGGGATTCAGCTTCGAACATACTCATACTCTTCCCAGTTCGGCAACGCCGCGCTTACAATTGATTCGCCCAACGATAAGGCGAAGGTTCCTAACAATGTGTTCAGCCATGCCCCGTCATGTCGCGTGGAACGCTATGATTGGTTACGTAACAAGTTATGTAACAAGCCAGCGAACAGATTGTGTGTAACGAAATCACAATGTTGCCCGCTACGGCACGCATGCTTATTCAAGTTCGTGTAAAGTGATTCGCATTCGTTACGGCATTAACCCATGGCACTCAGTAATGCAGAGAGGCAGAGACGGCACCGCGAGCGGCAGAAGCAAAAGCTTGCCGTGGCTGCACCGGATCTCTCTATGCAGTACGAGAATGTCGGTGCTGATCTGCGCGACAAACTATATGCGCTTATCGACGCTGAAAATTCGCGGCGCGAACGTGCAGTAACACTTGTTGGACCGACGGATTTCCGCAGGGTTATTCTCGACATTGCTCTCAACGAAAATCGCTCGGGCATCGCCGATAGCGCGCGAATGGTCCTGCTCAAAGCTCTCAGCATGGGCGAAAGCTCGGAAAAGGAGATTCTCGACGCGCGCCGGCAGAAGGATGCCTTCGCCGAACGAAAGTCTGACTTACACGACTTGAAGGAACAAGTGACACCGCTTGCGCATTATTTGCGTGTTCCGAATTTCGGCTGATCACACTGTTACACTTCTGTTCTCATCTTCCGTTAGCCCGCTGCGACAGCGCTACGTAACGGCATAAGGAGTAGTCCCATGGCACATCCTGCCTTTTCACCTTCCCGTGTGGCCGTAGTCACAGGAGGCGCATCCGGTATCGGTCTTGCAGCTGCAAAACGCCTCACCTCCATGGGTTTAAAGGTCGCTATTGCTGATCTTGCAGGTGAAAAACTCGACCGGGCTTATGCGGCGGTTTCTGAACTCGCCGGCACCGGTGATGATGTCATCGCTGTCGCCACAGACGTGACCAACATCGAAGATCTGCGCAAACTGCAGCAGACGGTCAATGACAGATTTGGCGGCGTTGCCGTTCTCATGAACAATGCAGGCATCCAGCCTGGCAGCAGCGTTTTCGATCCAGATCACTGGGACAGGATCATCGCTGTAAACATGTTCGGCATAATCCGCGGCTGCCAGGTTTTTGGCCCAGACATGATCCGGCGAGGCAAGCCAGGCGTCATCATCAATACCGGCTCCAAGCAGGGCATAACCACTCCGCCTGGCGATCCTGCTTACAATGTCTCGAAATCGGGCGTGAAGACCTTCACTGAAGCCTTGCAGCATGAGTTACGTAACACGAAGGACTGTCACGTAACGGCTCATCTGTTCATTCCTGGTTTTGTCTATACGCCCTTGACTGCAGGAGATCGCACGGAAAAGCCAGCAGGCGCGTGGACGCCGGAACAAACGGTCGATTTTATGCTGGAGCGTGTATCAGCCGGTGATTTTTATATCCTTTGCCCGGACAACGATGTAACCCGCAGCCTCGATGAGCGCCGCATCCTCTGGGCAGCCAACGACATTATCAGGAATCGTCCGCCTTTGTCGCGCTGGCATCCGGAATATCAGAGCGAATTCGCTGATTTCGTTAATCAGGACATCTGACCTGCAAAATTCCGAGACACAATCTCGGACATTGTGAACCAATCAAATTGCGAGAGCGATTTCCGGATCAGTCGCTTGATACCGGGACTGATCCGGTTCTATGCTGAAGAAAGCCCTTCATTGACCAGGTTGGATTCATAATGACCTCATCTCCCCAAATCCCCGCTGTGGATCCCGTCAAGCTTGATCGTCTGGCGGAAGTAGCCATCAAAATTGGCTTGCAGTTGCAGCCTGGACAGGATCTCCTGATCACTGCCCCGCTTGCCGCAGTGCCTCTGGTGCGGCGGATCACAGAACATGCCTACAGGGCAGGAGCGGGCCTCGTGACCTCGCTATACAGCGACGAAGAAGCCACTCTTATGCGCTATCGCAACGCGCCAGACGAAAGTTTCGATCGCGCCACGGGCTGGCTGTTTGAGGGCATGGCGAAAGCCTTTTCCGCCAATACAGCTCGGCTTGCAGTCGCCGGTGACAATCCGATGCTGCTCTCATCGGCGGACCCGGAGAAGGTGTCCCGTGCCAACCGGGCACAATCCCGCGCTTATCAGCCTGCGTTGGAAAAAATCACCAATTTCGAAGTCAACTGGAACATCGTTTCGTATCCGAATCCATCCTGGGCGAAGCAGGTATTTCCCGATCAGGACCCTGAAGTCGCTATAACCATGCTCGCTGATGCAATATTTGCGGCATCGCGTGTTGATCTGAACGATCCTGTCAGCGCTTGGCGCGACCATAACGCCGCCTTGCACAAACGGACAAAATGGCTGAACGAGCGCACTTTCTCGGCTTTGCATTTCAAGGGACCGGGCACCGACCTCACTGTCGGCCTGGCCGATGAACATGAATGGCACGGCGGTGCTTCGGTTGCGAAGAATGGCATTACCTGTAACCCGAATATTCCCACCGAAGAAGTTTTCACGACGCCCCACGCACTGCGGGTCGATGGCCGTGTTTCGAGCACCAAGCCACTTTCCCACCAGGGCACGCTCATCGAAAATATCCAGGTCCGCTTCGAGGGTGGCAGGATTGTCGAAGCCAAGGCGACGCGGGGCGAGGAAGTCTTCAACAAGGTGCTTGGCACTGACGAGGGCGCACGTCGTCTCGGCGAAGTGGCGCTGGTCCCAAATTCCTCGCCAATTTCGGCATCGGGCTTGTTGTTCTTCAACACGCTTTTCGATGAAAACGCTGCGAGCCACATCGCGCTCGGCCAATGCTATTCGAAATGCTTCGTCAATGGCGGCAACCTGACGCCCGAAGAAGTTACGGAGAGAGGTGGCAACAAGAGCCTCATTCACATCGACTGGATGATCGGCTCTGGCGAGATCGACGTGGACGGCATCAACAAGGACGGTTCCCCTGTCCCCGTGATGCGCAAGGGCGAATGGGTCTGATCGTTGAGATCGAATATGAAAATGGCCACAACAACCATGCTCATCCCCGATGGAGGACCTTCTGATCGGCAGGAAGGAGGATCCCTTCTAAGGGGGCAGATCAAATTTGGGCATACTCCCCACGATGAAATCTATCATGGCACGCAACCTTGCGAGCCTGCGAAGATCGCGGTGGTAGCCCAACCATGTGTCACGACCCGGCGGCGGGACAGCAACATCAACTCGGCGCAGGTCTTTGTTTCCGTCGCCCAATAGCCTTGGCATGACAGCCATTCCAACTCCGCCCGCGCACATCCTGGCCTGGACGTCGCGGTTGTTGCTCCTGAAGACGATGCGGGCGTTGGGATAGTGCTCCTTGAGCCAAGCCACGTCGGGCATCCCGCCGAAGGCTTCGTCCATTGTGATGATCCCATGCGAGCGCCCGTCACCCTCGGTCGGATCGGCCGTGGCATGCGACACATATAGCCCGTAGGAGATACGGACCAGCCTTTTGGACACCACTTGCGGATCAACGAATGGCCTGATGCGAAAAGCAAGATCCGCTTCCCTCCGCGCGAGGTTAAGAAGTCTGGAATCGGTGAGCAATTCCACGATGACATTCGGATGCAGCGCGGCAAACTGCGACAACAGCGGGCTGAGCACATGGATCCAAACCAATCGGAACAGGAAATCCGGAGAGGTCCGGAAAGGTCTCCCTCGGACCCGGCGATCCGACGCTCAAGTGCAATGGCTTCCTCTTCCATCCGCTCGGCGTGAAACAAGACGATCTGACCCTCGGAGGTTAAGACGAACCCGTCGCTGGTCCGCTGGAAGAGGCTGTGGCCAACCGCTTCCTCGAAGGCCTTGAGGCGGCGTCCCATGGTGGGTTGGGTAAGTCTCAGGGAGCGCGCGGCCGCGCCCAGTGTCCCGTCACGCGCTATCGCGAGAAACAGTCGAACATCACTCCATTCCATAGCGAACCCATACAAAAACGAATGAACATTATGCGAATTGTATGATTTCCAAACGAAAACCGCCAGCCTACGGTAACTCCACAAATGGAGTGTCGGAAATGAGCACGATGAGAGCATTGCTACTTGAAAACCACGGTGACACATTTCGCCTCGCTGAGATTCCCCGCCCTGCCCCGGCTGAGGGCGAAGTCCTCGTCCGTATCGAGGCAAGCGGCGTCAACCCGCTCGACACGAAGATAAGGTCGGGCGACGCGGCCCACGCGCGGCATCTGCTCCCGGCAGTCCTCGGTATCGATATGGCCGGTGTCGTCGAGGCAGTGGGAGCGGGCGTCAACAACTTGCGCCAGGGCGAGGAAGTCTATGGCATGACGGGTGGCGTTGGTGGCGTCCAGGGTTCCTTGGCGCAGTTTGCATCGGTCGATGCCCGGCTTCTTGCCCGCAAACCCACTCATCTGTCGATGCGGCAAGCGGCGGGACTGCCATTGGCCTTCATCACGGCATGGGAAGGCCTGGTCGATCGCGCTGGCATCTGCGCAGGCCAGAAGGTGCTCGTTCTAGGTGGCGCCGGCGGCGTCGGCCACGTTGCGGTTCAGGTCGCAAAGTCTTTTGACGCCGACGTCTACGCAGTCGATGGAGCCCGCAAGGCCGACTACATCAGGAGCATTGGCGCAACGCCGATCGACTATGCATCCGAGATCGTCGAGGACTATGTCAAAAGCTACACGGACGGGAAGGGCTTCGACCTCGTGTACGACACGATCGGCGGTCCCGGCCTCGACACCGCCTTCAAGGCAGTCAAGCGGTTTGGGCATGTGGTGAGCTGCCTCGGATGGGGCACCCATGCTCTCGCGCCGCTATCTTTCAAGGCGGCAACGTACTCGGGCGTCTTTACGTTGATTCCGCTGCTGACCGGCGAAGGTCGCGAACATCACGGAGAGATCATGGACGAAGCGACCAAACTCGCAAATGCTGGCAAGCTCGCGCCTCGTCTCGATAGCCGCGTCTTTACGCTCGACACGGTGATGGATGCCCACGAACTCGTCCAGCGGGGGAGCGCGGACGGAAAGCTCATCATCGATATCGACTGATGACGTCTGACGCACCGCAAGCGTTTTGCGATGCACCATTATACAACCAGTCTCTGTCGCTTCGGTTCAATCCTTATCGCTCCGGCCGTTTCGTCGGAGCAGAGATCGCCGTCGGTCAGGAATGAAAGCTGGATACTTTTTGTTTCTGGCTGGGTTAGGCAACCAGCCGCCCAGCTGATTCCGCTTGCGCATAGGCCTTGCCGAAACGATTGGCGAGGAACGCGTCAAGCGCAATATCTTCCTGCTTGAGAAAACCCTGCTGTGGCAAGGCGCCGTTCGCGAGCATGTCAAGCACGGCACAAATGGCCGATGCTGTCGTGATTTGGATCCCGCTATAAAGCTGCGATCCGATATGGCCGCTGTAGACCTTGTTGGCATATGTTTCCTGAAGAAGACGGCCCTTCTTGCGGCCGCTGACCGTAACGAAGATCACGACGACATCTTGCAAGGTAGATGGCAAGGCGTTTTCGAGAATATCCTTGAACACATCGCGGCGATCCCGCAGTCCAAGGTCGTTGAGCAGCGCCTTCATGATGGCCGCGTGCCCCGGATAGCGGATGGTGCGATAGTTAAGTGTACGCACCTTGCCGAGGAGCGTTTCGCACAATGTGCCAAGGCCGCCTGACGTATTGAACGCCTCATAGGTCACCCCGTCGAGCGAGAATTCCTCGCGCTCTTCAAGCGGCGGCACCTCCGTCAACTCGCCATCGACGATCGCTTCACAGGGCTCGCAATATTCGTTGATGACCCCGTCCGTGCTCCATGTCAGATTGTAGTTCAGAGCGTTTGACGGATATTGCGGCAGTGCACCGACTCGCATGCGCACGCTTTCCAGCGTATCGAAACGCTTGGCCAGATCATTGGCTACAATTGAGATGAAACCCGGAGCAAGGCCGCATTGGGGAATGAAAGCAGTCATGGCAGTCGCTGCCAGTTGCTTGACGATGCGCGTGCTGGCCACGTCTTCTGTCAGATCGAGATAATGCACGCCTGATTTGGCGGCAGCTTCAGCTATGCGCGTGGTCAGATGGAACGGCGCGGCACTCAGCACGGCGAATTTGCCATTGAGAACGCTTTCAAGCGCCCCGACTTCGGAAATCTCGATGCAGGCGGTTTCAACGAGCGGCGATACGTCCAAAGCATCAAGCTGGGCTTGTGCCCGGTCAACGACCGTTACGCGATAATCTCCGGTACCAGCCAGAAGATTAGCGATGGTCCCGCCGATTTTCCCTGCTCCAACGACAACGATCTCTTTCATGTGTTTCCCCTCGGATATAAAAACTTTATATGAATTTCGCATATTGCTCGGCGAAATGAAGTCTATAAACTGACGAAACAACACCATAATTTTGTCGATATGCCGATAGGATTCGTCATTATGCTGTCAGAAGCCGATCATGCCCTGCTTTCATTGCTACGCGAGAATGCGAGGGCCTCCACAGCCGAGCTTGCCCGCAAGCTGCGCGTATCACGCACCACTGTGCAAAGCCGCATAGAACGGCTGGAAAAGCGCGGTATGATAAGGGGATATAGCGTTCAGCTTTCCCCTGAATATGAACAAAACCTGGTGAGGGCACATGTGCTGGTGACGGCCTTGCCGAAACTGGCAATGAAGGTTGAGACTGCCTTGCGGAAAATCGCCTGGGTCAGAACGCTTCATTCCGTTAGCGGTCAATTCGATATGATCGTTATCGTTGAAGCACCTTCTATACAGGAACTGGATAAATTGCTCGACGAAATCGGCGCTCTTGAAGGTGTCGAACGCACCATGTCGTCGATTATTCTCTCCACCCGTATCGATCGATAATGGCGCCTCCAACAACCTGATACATGCCGCTTGACTCTTGCTGTCATCGGATTCCATAATAGAACATATCATGAACATTGAAAGGCTACTGTAGTGACAACCGTCGATCTTGCGGCGTTGAGACGCGACATTGCATCTCTTGGAGAGAGGAATGCACGTACTGCGCAGGGCTCCGCCTTTGACTTCGGCGACAATGATATCGACCGCGTCTTCCGCGAGGGGATGCAGCGTGGCGCCGTGCATGAAATCTTCGCAGAAGAAGCAGGCGACGCAGGTGCGGCAACCGGTTTCGTCATTGCCCTTGTCCTTCGCGCTTCCCCGGACCAAAGCCCTGTTCTATGGTTGGAAGAAGATTTTGCAGCGCAGGAAAATGGCTTTCCATATGCTCCCGGCTTGCAAAATATCGGGCTTGATCCGCAACGCCTCATCATCGTGCGATGCGCCTCACCGCAGGATGTTTTGAAAGCTGCTTCGGACAGTCTCGGTATTCGTGGCGCGGGCGCCGTCATCATCGCGCCGTGGAGCAACCCGAAGTGTCTGGACCTGACCGCCTCGCGCAAATTGCTGCTGACGGCGCAACAAACCGATGTGCCTGCTTTTCTCCTGCGATTGGGAGCGTATCCCAGCGAGAATGCCGCCGTCACGCGCTGGTTGATCCGAGCCGCACCTTCGCAATCGAGTGGCGCCAATGCACCCGGACATCCAGTTTTCGACGCCACTCTCATACGCAACAGACAGGGAATGACAGGCCATTGGATCCTGCAATGGGAAAGTGATGATCATGTTTTCAGACAGATCGAGCCGTTTTCTGGCACTATGGTTTCCGCACCTTCCTACCGACCGCCTCAAACGCGAAAATCTGGGACGCGCCCATACTGATCTACACCTGATAGTGGTGGACAAAATTGCCAATGCCTTGCGGCTGACTGCTGTCGATGAAAAGGCAGCCAAGGCAGGGCTCTATAAGGGCATGGCTCTGACAGATGCACGTGCGCAATTTGAAAAGCTGGATATTGCTTTCGCCTCACCGCGCAAGGATGCTGTGCTGCTCGAAAAGCTGGCCGATTGGGGTGACCGCTATACACCGCTTGTGGCACTTGATGAGCCTCACGGCCTCATTCTCGACCTGACCGGCTGCATTCATCTTTTTGGCGATGAAAGCCAACTTATTGAAGATATTCATAAACGCCTTCATCGCTATGGCATGATCGCCCGAACTGCGCTTGCAAGCAATCCCGCTGCAGCACGTGCCCTTGCTCGACACTCGCCCGGTGGCATCATCGATTGGAATGACGAGACGCGTAGACTATACGCCTTGCCGCTTATCAGTCTCGATATCGAAGAGAACCATCTCGCCGGTCTCAAGCGGGCAGGATTACGCAGCGTTGGTGATATCGACGTTTTGCCCCGAGCTGCACTCACGGCGCGTTTTGGCACAAATCTTGTTAACCGCCTCGATGCATTGTTCGGCCGTCAGGATGCGCCCATTACCCCTCGCCGTACCGTCCCTGTCTGCATGGTTGAGCGGCGTATGGCAGAACCGCTCATCGCCATGGAATCCGTGGAACACGTTCTTATTTCCTTGAGCGACGAACTTTTCCGTCGCCTGCAACAAAGAGTTGAGGGCGCCCGCGAGATCGAAGCCAGCTTCTATCGCGCCGATGGCAATGTACGTCGCATCAACATTCAGACCGGACGTCCCGTTACCGAAACAAAACCCATGTTTCGACTATTGAAAGAGCGGCTTTCCACACTTAGCGATCCGCTCGATGTCGGTTATGGTTTTGATATCATCCGGCTTGCCGCTATTCGTGTGGAGCAGAGCCAGGCGATCCAGAAAAGCCTCGATGACAGGGCACAAGAGACAGAGGAGATCAATGCGCTTGTCGACCGGCTTTCCATTCGTCTTGGCAATTCCCGTGTGCTGCGCCCGCTGTCTGTCGATACGCATATTCCCGAACGCGCAGTTTCACTGGTACCTGCCGCCTCAGCAAGACAGGATATGGTGTTTGAACGGACGCCAGAACATAATCCGGGCAATCCTCCGGAGCGACCGATCCGATTGTTTCAGCCTCCCGAGCGGATTGATGCAACGTTTGAAGTCCCGGATGCCGCCCCTGCACGATTCACCTGGCGCCGGGTTCAGCATATTATCACCTTGGCAGAGGGACCTGAACGCATCGCCCCCGAGTGGTGGCGCGAACATGCCGGTGCGCTGACGCGGGATTATTACCGCCTTGAAGACAATAGAGGCCGTCGTTTCTGGGTGTTTCGCGAAGGCTTGTACGAGCGCGGCGATCCCACACCGCGCTGGTTTCTGCACGGGATTTTCGCCTGATGCAACCTTACACGGAACTTGCAGTTTCCAGTAATTTTTCCTTTCTTGAAGGCGCCTCGCAACCGCATGAACTGGTGCAGGCTGCAGCCATACTCGGGCTCGATGGTATAGGCATCGCTGACCGCAACACACTCGCGGGTGTGGTGCGGGCCTATAAGGCTCATAATGAGCTTAAGGAAAAAGCGGGAATACGACTGAAGCTCTTTATCGGATGCAGGTTGGTCTTTATTGACGACACGCCAGATCTGATCATCTACCCACGCGACCGTACAGCCTATGGTCAGCTCTGCCGTCTTTTGAGCGAAGGCAAGGATCGGGCGAAAATCAAAGGTGAGTGCCACCTCCTTTTCGAAGATTTTCTTTTTCGAGCAAAAGATTTTCAGATCGCGGTCGTTCCGCCGTTACGGGCAGATAAAATCTTAACTGCGTTTCTGAGAAAACTTGTCATTGCTGCACCGGGCTCTGTCTGGCTTGCCTTGGCAATGCCGCATCAGGGTGCAGACCGGCGGTACTGCGAGAAGCTGGCGCGTATTGCAACTGAGGCCAACGTTCCCTTGCTGGCTATCAACAATGTGCTTTATCACACCGCTGCGCGGCGACCGTTGCAGGATGTGCTGACCTGCATTCGCGAACATGTCACGATCGATACGGCCGGACGCAAGCTGGAAAAGAATGCAGAACGGCATTTGAAATCGCCGGATGAAATGCAGCGACTTTTCCGGCATTTGCCCGCAGCGCTTCAGGAAACACAGCGTTTCGTTGAGCCGATCGGCTTTTGCCTCGATCAGCTGAAGTATGACTATCCCGACGAACCTGTGCCACCGGGTAAGACACCGCAACAATATCTATCCGAGGAAACGTGGAAAGGTGCGGCACAACGCTATCCTGAAGGCATTCCGGAAAAGGTATGTGCGATTTTGCGGAAGGAGCTGGCGATAATCGAAGGGCTTGAATATGCACCCTACTTCCTCACGGTTTATGACATCGTCAAATATGCCCGCTCGCAGAATATTCTTTGCCAGGGCCGCGGCTCCGCTGCCAATTCCGCGGTCTGTTATTGTCTTGCTATCACAGCAGTTGATCCAAAACACACGGATGTCTTGTTCGAACGGTTCCTCTCGGCGGAGCGGAAGGAACCACCGGATATCGATGTCGATTTCGAGCATGAACGCCGCGAAGAAGTGATGCAATGGGTCTATGAGCGTTATGGTCGCAATCGAGCGGCCATCGTGGCCACTGTCATCAGCTACCGCCCGCGCAGCGCTATCCGTGATGTGGGCAAGGCTTTGGGACTGACCGAAGACGTTACTGCTGCGCTGGCCAATATGGTCTGGGGCAGCTGGGGCACAGCGGTTGAGAAGAACGAGGTTCGGCAAGCCGGACTGGATCCCGATAATGTCATGATACGGCGCGCTGTCCGGCTCGCGACCGAATTGATTGGTTTTCCACGCCACCTTTCCCAGCATGTGGGTGGATTTGTACTGACGCAGGAGCGCTTGGACGAAACCGTCCCTGTCGGCCCTGCGGCTATGAAAGACCGTACCTTCATAGAGTGGGATAAGGATGACATCGACGAACTCAACATCATGAAGGTGGATGTGCTGTCACTTGGTATGCTGACCTGCATTCGCAAGGCTTTTGATCTCATTCATCTGCATGGGGGCAACCGTTACGAACTGGCAACGATTCCCCAAGAAGACCCCGCGGTTTACGACATGCTCTGCAATGCCGATTCCCTCGGCGTGTTCCAGGTGGAAAGCCGCGCACAAATGAACATGCTGCCGCGTCTTCGACCAAGAAAATTCTATGATCTGGTGATCGAGGTTGCCATCGTTCGTCCCGGTCCAATCCAGGGCGATATGGTTCATCCCTATCTGCGTCGGCGCAATAAAATAGAGAAAGTCCACTATCCGTCTCCGTCTCCTAAACATGGTGACAAGGACGAACTGAGAAATGTTCTCGGCAGGACCCTTGGTGTACCTCTATTCCAGGAACAAGCCATGCGCATTGCCATCGAGGCAGCAAAATTTACTCCCGACGAAGCCAATAAATTGCGCCGTTCCATGGCCACATTCCGCAATGTCGGCACAATCAACGAAATGGAAGGGAAAATGGTGGAGGGGATGGTCCGCCGTGGTTATGAGCGGAGCTTTGCCGAAAACTGCTTCAACCAGATCAAGGGCTTTGGTGAGTATGGTTTCCCGGAAAGCCACGCGGCGAGTTTTGCAATCCTCGTCTATATTTCCTCCTGGATCAAATGCCATCATCCGGCGACATTCGCGGCGGCACTTTTGAATTCACAACCGATGGGTTTTTATGCCCCTGCCCAAATCATCCGCGATGCACGCGAGCATGGCGTCGAGGTACGTCCTGTAGATATCAACTTCAGCAAATGGGACAACACGCTGGAACGCATCGACAAGAATAATCTTGCCCTGCGTCTAGGTTTTCGACAGGTCGAAGGCTTTTCGGAATCTTGGGCGGACGAAATATGCGCAGAACGAAAGCGCCACTATAGTGACATCGAAGAACTGCGTCGCCTGACGCGGCTGGAAAGACGAGCCTTTATTCTCCTCGCTGATGCCGATGCGTTCCGTTCGCTGGAAATTGATCGCCGCGAAGCACTCTGGGCGGTCCGTCGTTTCCCCAACAATGAAACCCTGCCACTATTCCAGGCTGCTGAAACGAATGAATTGGCAAGGGAAGCCGAGACTAGGCTACCGCAGATGAAAATGTCCGAGCACGTCATTGCCGACTATGAATCGACGCGGCTCTCGCTCAAAGGCCATCCTATGCAGTTCCTGCGTGAAGTGTTGGCGGCTGAAAATATTGTAACCTGCAAGCAGGCAAACAGTCTGAGCAACAATCGACGAGTCAAACTTGCCGGCGTTATTACAGTCCGGCAAAGGCCCGGCAATGGCAAAGTTGTCTTTATGACAATTGAGGATGAAACTGGCATCGCCAATATCGTTGTTTGGGCAAAACTACTGGAAAAATATCGCAAGGAAGTCATGGGATCACGCCTGATCCTGATCGAAGGCATGGTTCAAAG
This sequence comes from Candidatus Phyllobacterium onerii, assembly GCF_028331445.1. Classification (GTDB taxonomy): domain Bacteria; phylum Pseudomonadota; class Alphaproteobacteria; order Rhizobiales; family Rhizobiaceae; genus Phyllobacterium; species Phyllobacterium onerii. The sequence continues at coordinate 20,460 of NZ_JAQMHX010000007.1, forward strand.
CGCCGACAATGTCGTGCACATTGTTGCCCGAAAACTGTTTGATCGTACCGGAGATCTCAACCGTCTCTCCGAGCAACGGACCATCATACCTTTATCTCATAGCGACGAAGTGATACATCCGGTCCCGGATCGACCACGGGCCAGTCATCCACGCAAGGTGCGTATTTTGCCAAAATCGAGAGATTTTCACTGACCGTTCAAGCCTGCTTGCTCTCCTTGGCCAATGCTGCCCGGTCTATAGCAGTGATCATGCAAATTTCCAGATCACCCAGACCATCCTTGATCTCCGATTCGGAAATACCGGCAGCCTCCGCATCTGCAGCACATTTTGCAGCAAGTTGTTTTGGCCGACGATCATGATGTGCCATATCCGCCGGTTTGTTGGCATCGACATTCATGTCGATCCAATTATTAACGAAGTCGATCGCTCTTTGGCTCATACATTTTCCTCCTTGGCATTGCCAATCTCCGGACAAAACTGCCGGAAGCGCAGAAGGTTGCGAAAAAACACGCGGTCAAACAGCCTCGCTTGCCCAAACCTTGAATTTTGTCAGCACATTAGGCCCGAATATATTCGTCAGGGGTACGTCCGCAGCGTCGCGCCCATGCGCCACCTTAATTCGGCCTATTCGGGGCTGATTGTTACGGGGATCAAAAGCGTGCCACTTCCCCCCAAGGTAAACCTCCATCCACGCACAAAAGTCCATTTCCGCATGTGGCAATGGTATGCCGATATCAGTGATATAACCAGTGCAATAGCGCGTCGGAATGTTCAGACAGCGGGAAAAAGTTACTGCAAGATGCGTGAAGTCACGGCACACTCCACGGCCTTCGAAATATCCCGAAGACGCTGTGCGAGTAGGGTTTGAATGCTCATATCCAAACACAATGTGGTTGTGGACGAAATCACACACCGCCTGAACGCGCTGCCAGCCTTCCGGTACGTGGCCGAACAGGCGCCATGCCTCCTCGCTCAACAAATCGGTCTCGCAATAGCGGCTGCCCATAAGATAGACCAGCGTTTCATCCGGAAGATCCTGCACCCGGTGCTGAACAGCATCGAGAACCACCGAATCCGGCATGCCGCTGTCGTTGACGATGGCATTTGTGGAGCAAAAAAATGCGCCCGGTGCCGCGAGAATGCGATTGCACCAGTTGCCGAACTGGTCGTGATAGCCATCGACACTGGCGCCGAATGTAGTCTGGAAAGTCTCGATGCCTTCCAGATCGGCAAAACGCGAATGATGCACGTTCAAAATGGCAATCAGAGGCGTTTCCTGCGTAAACTCGAACGTCAGTTCACACCCCACATTAATCCTCATTAGTTGTTCCTTTAAAACAAAAAATCTGATTTCGATAAAAAAGACAGCACGACAGACTCTCGCACAAAAAGCAACCGGCCCGACAAGGGACCGGCTGAATTCGGCGGCGTTAAAGGCGATCAGGCTTTATCGACAACCTTTTTCACAGCATCCTTGGCTCTACCCTTGGCTTGCTGTGCTTCGCCCTTCATTTCCTGCATTTTGCCCTTCGCCTGCATTTCTTTCGATCCGGTCGCCTTGCCGGCGGCCTGCCTCAAATTACCAGCCGCCTTGTTGGCTGCGCCGGAAAGTTTGTCGCTGGTACTACCCATCGGGAACTCCTTAAAGCATTCATCTACACCAAATAAACGGTGGGGCTTTGCGTTTGTTCCGTTGGTTCACAAGTTCACAAGCATTTGAAAATTCAGCGTGTTTTTACAAAAGCAGCAAACGACCCGGCGCCCACGGGGGAACAGGCACCGGGTCTCCAGTTACCGATCGAAGCTCGATCAGCTGGGTGGAAACGTAGCCAGCTGGCTCTTGGTTCCGCGAAAATTAAGATCGGTGAAAAATCTCGGGGAGCGGCTCACTCGCAAAGCTCTTGAACCACCGCTTCTAGCGACGATACAAAAAAACAGTTGCGTGTTGATCCAACGATCTTCTCGCCATCAACTTCGCTTCCATCTTCCGCCCAGAACCCGATGATAATCTTTACGCGTGCGTTCCGCCGTCTTATGCGGCGGACAAGATAACGTGCATGAGCGACCGAGGAGGTGTTGAGATAGCAAATGCAGATGGCACTCACGCCAGTAAGATCAAGCTTGCCGATATTGACCGCTTCTAGCTCGTCATGAGAAATATCGCGAACGTCAAAATCCTTGCGCTCTAGGATATCACCAAAAACAACGGCTGCGGCATCGTCGAGATCACCGCGTCCGCCTGCGGACGCGATTGTTCTCGGCTTCTCTGGTTTTACCTTCTCTTTACCGGCAACAGCTTTCTTGGAGCCCCCTTCAGGTTCGGCTCCCTCTTCTTCTTCGTCTTCAATGTCGTGATATTCCGACAGGTTCTCGATGAGAAGGATCATGCTTTGCGCCACACGATTGCGCCTAGGCTCGTCAAGCACGCCCCGGCCTCTGTCGTGTTCGGCGAGCAGCAATGCGGGAATAGCCACCGAAGCGTAATAATCCATGATGGTTGCCGATTGCAGATACTCCTCGGCCTTTTCTGTTGCTTCGTCCGGATCGCCGGATAACAGCCGTTGATATAGCTGCTGCGGCGGAAGGAGCACCGGCTCATTGCCAAGAAGAACATCTAAAAATTCGAACTTTGGCACGTGTCTTCCGAGAACGACCAAGCACACGGTGAGCGGTGTTGAAAGGATCAATCCAATCGGCCCCCAAATCCAGGTCCAGACAATGGCAGCCATTAGAATCGCAACGGGGGACAACCCGGTCTTGGAACCGTAGAGAAGCGGCTCCATAATATTGCTACTGATGAGTTCGAGCACGATGAACAGAGCAGCCGTCCAGACGAGCACCATCCAACCCGGATCGACTGCCAGCGACAGAATGAGCGGAAACGCAGCTGCAATAATTGGTCCGATATAGGGCACAAAACGGAGAACGATCGCCAGCATTCCCCACAGCATCGGATTGGGAATACCAATGAACCATAGCCCGATCCCGATAGGCACGCCGAAGCTGATATTGATGATCAACTGCATCAGCAAATATTGGCCGACGCGCTTGCCGGCATCATGCAGGGCAGTCGTCGTTCGGTGAATATCGCTGGCTCCCACCAGCTTTATGAAACGGTCGCGCAAATCTTCACGCCGCATCAGCATGAAAATTACCACCACGATGACAATGCCGATTGTCGCCAGGGGCTGGATCAACGGTCCGGCAAAGGTCTGCAGCAAACTTAAGGGGTCTAGCGGTGGATTGCGGATTTCCACGGGTACGGGTTTGTTGGGATCTGTTCCGCGCAAGGGTGGTAGAGGGGCAGGCGGTGCAACATTTTGGGGAGGTTGTCGCGCCGGCTCTGGTTTGGTCGCTGGTCGGTTGTCGCTTTCAAAGCGTTCCACTTCGTCCGACCGACCAATTTCCTCGCTAAAGCGTTTGAACATGCGCGCGCCACGATCAAAAATGCTGTTCCCCGACTGCGCATCCTTGATCGCGCGGATCTTCGTTTCGATATTGTACTGATAGCTTGGCAGATTCTGCGCCAACACAGTAAGCTGGCTCGCGACAATGCTGACGAAAATGAAGATCACAAGAAAGGCCGTTGTCACAACACTTAGTACGGCAATGCCTTTCGGGACACCCGAGCGGTGCAAGCGGGTGACCAACGGCGACAGCGCGAAGGTCAAAAGCAGAGCCAGCGCCAATGGCACGAAAACTTCGCGGGCGAAATAAAGCGCCGCTACTACGGCTATCGCGACAATTATTGGTGGGAACTGGTTCGCCGCATTGGCCGAAACAGGCGTATAGATCGATCGTTGGGTTACCCGTTCGACGGCACGCGACGCCCTTCCGGCTTCCTCAGAAGGCATGAAAACCTACCGGCATGACAACCATAAAAACCCATCTCCATTGAAACCCCGCGACAGGAACGAAGTCGGCTCAATTTGGTTGCATTTCACTTCTGGCACTTGGCTCGAGCCTGTTGCGTGGGAACCAAATCCTGGTTCGGGTGTTTCCGAGCTGTAAAGTTTCCCAGGAGAGGGAGGAACGAATGCCACTAACGACAATTCTCATCATCATTCTCATCTTGGCGCTTATCGGGGTGTTTCCAACTTGGCCTCACGCCAGGAATTGGGGCTATGGCCCCTCTGGACTCGTGGGAATAATCTTGGTCGTTCTGTTGATTTTGCTTCTGATGGGCAGAATTTAACGCGCTTCTTAGACCTTTATTACGAACGATCATCTGACATAGCTGAAAGGAATTTTGAAATGTTACGAGGTGTTTTGCTTTGGCTCATCGGTCTGCCGCTTCCGATCATTCTCATTTTGTGGTTGATGGGCTATCTTTCATAAGCTTTGGGAACGGAAGGCCGCTAGTAGACTTGCAGCGGCCCCCAATGCGTGGAACAAATACTGCAGACCAAACGTTCTGGACCGATATCCACCTGTTTTCTCAAGGAGTTTTCTATGGCTACGGTTTCTTCAAAAATTCGCAAAGCGGTTGACGACGCGACCGATAGCAATCCTGATTTGCAAGCCCAGGTCGCAGCACTAAAGGACGACATCGCGAATATTGCAGCAACCCTTGCCAAGATAGGAAAGAGTTCTGCCAAGGACGCCACACGCAACGCAGCAAGTTCCTATGAAACCGCAAAAGTCCGCGGTGAGGAAACGTTGGACGATCTTCGCCTGCAGGCTCGTGAGCTTGAAGACCAGCTCACTGAAACTGTTCGCGAACACCCCTTGACCACGATTGCCGTCGCCGCCGGTGTCGGTTTTCTTCTTGCCCTGATTGCCCGCCGCTGACATGCTCAAACTGTTAGCTCCACTTTTAACCAGCGTCGCCGCGGGTGAAGTTGGCCTCGTGATAAACAGATTGAAGCGCAGCGCGGTCTTCGCTGGCATCATCGCTGTGCTAGCAATTATCGGCGTGATTTTCCTGGTTGTGGCTGCCTATATCGCCCTTGCCGAGCGCTACGGCGAAATGCATGCGTCGTTGATCCTTGCCGGTAGCGCGTTCGGCTTGGCTATCATCACTTACATAGTCATGAATATCGTCGAACGCGCCGCGCGAAATCGCCAGCGCGAACGTACAAAGGTTGATACATCCGCTCTTCTTACAGTTGCAGCTCTTGCTGCAGCACCGGTTGTCCTGCGATCACGTGCACTCATGATGCTTGCAGTTCCTCTCGTGGCTTTTGGAGGCCTTTCGCTCCTGACAAAACCAAAGAGGAAGAAACGGCGGCGTCCTGAAGACACCTCATCTATGGGCCAGGATATTTGAGTGATCGCGGATGGGCATGGAAATCAAAGCCTCCATACCTGTTTCCGGATAACTCAATCTGACACTGCTTGACAGAACCTTGTCCAGGCTGCGCTCGATCAATCTTTCACCGAGCCCTCGCGCTTCCGGCGGCAGCACCTTCGGACCGTTGGATTCTACCCAGTGGATGGTAACGCGGGATTCATCGAGGCCGGGTTCTATTTGCCATGACACCCGCACGCGACCGCCGGCGACGGACAGGGCGCCATGTCTAGCTGCATTGGTAGCGAGCTCGTGCAGCGCAATGCCAAGCCCGAGTGCGTGATCCGGCGGTAAAACCATGTCCTCCCCTGCGAGCTCGATCTGCCGAGGATCAAAACCCGCATAGGGCTCCACTTGTTTTGCAATCAAATCGATCAGGCTGATGCCGCTCCATTCTCGATCGGAAAGCAATGTATGTGCCTCCGAAATGGCCCGAAGACGTCCTGAAAACGCCTCCATGAACTCCGCTGGATCGGATGTTCGATTGAGCGTCTGCCGTGCCAGTGATTGCAACATCGCCAAGGTGTTTTTGACGCGGTGATTGAGCTCACGCAGCAGGAGCCGCGTTTTTTCGGCAGCTTTCTTTGTGTCCGTAATATCAATATTGACACCAACCGCCACCACGGGCCTCCCCTGGGCATCGCGTTCGAAAATACGACCGCGTCCTAGAAGCCATTGACCCGATGACGCAGCGCGGAATTCTCCGACATAATCCTGATTGCTGACCAGCGCACGTGTGAAGGCTGATTTCATGATTGGAAAATCGTCGGGGTGCATTGCCCGGAAGACGTCTTCGCCGCTGACAGGTTGATCGGGACTAAGACCAAGCATGGAATAGGCCATCCTGTTGCCACTGAACTTGCCCGTGCGCAGATCCCATACCCAGCTGCCGACATTGCCGACCTCAAGTGCCATGGAATTACGATCTTCATCCTGACGCAACTTCGCCATAGCGTCGGTTTCCGTGCGGGATTCACGTTTGAGCGAGATAAACGAACCGGCAAGTCTTGCCAGAAGCATGAGTTGCTTCTGCTGGATTAAAGCGAATTCCGTTCGGGGCTCGTCGGACAGGACGCTGAGAGCTCCAATACACTCGTTTGAGACGCAGATCGGTGCAACGGCCAGGAACCGCAGATTCGGCCCATGGGTCACCGCATCGATTTCGGAATAGCGAACATCCTCCGCGGCGTTCAGAATGATCAGGCAACTCTTGTCAGGTGCCGCCAGTGAACTGGCTTCAATAGCCCAGATATTGGCTATCCCAAGACGGCCTGCATGGGACAAGATACGGCTTCGTTTCTCATCCACAAGCGTGATCTGTGCGCCGCTGCTGTTGGACATCGCCAATGCGAGTTCCGCCAAACAATGGAATTCGTTGTCATGCTCGCGAATTTCAAGCGTCTTCAAACTCGAAAGAACATCACGACGCGACGACCCCGACAGAAATTCTAACGTGCTTTCTGAAATGTTTTCCGATCTCATATCCAAATGATGGCTCGCATCGCCACCCTACTCATACCATCGATACAGCTCCCTCAAGAACGCAACCCTTTGTGCTTTGTTCCTTAATGGGAACATTTATCCAGCACCTTCGTTTTCGTTAGACTACCGAAGGAGGCCGAAAATGCTTGAAGCGAATGACATTCTTTCTGACGAAAGCCTGAGCAGGGTCCAGAAGATTGCCAAACTGGAAGAACTGTTGAGCGAAGCTCGGGGACTACAGCGAGCGGCCACAGAAAGTGGTATGGATCCTGATGATGGTGTAACACGAAATTTGCGGGACATCGAACTTGCCCTTGGTCATCTGAACGCCGAAAAACCGGAAACAGGTGCGGCGACGCTGTGAGGAAAGCGATCATTCATCCTTTTCAGTGGCCTGCTCTGACTGTATCTCCATGAGGCCAGGCAACGCCACCTTCACTGAGGTGCCCCCACCCGGACTGGCAGAGTAGACAACGGATCCATCGAATTGCTGGCAAAGCTGATTGACGATGAGCGACCCAAGTCCAGAGGAGCGTTTCTTCGATGTCTTCTGCATGCCGACGCCGGTATCGGCAATCTCCAGTCTCAGAACATCACCTTCACCGCGCGCGAGATCGATTCTTATCTCTCCCGGCTTGTTGTCCGGAAAAGCGTGTTTTATGGCGTTCATCGTCAACTCGCCGATGATTATTCCGAGCGTCGTCGCATCGCGGGAGCTCAGGTTTATCGGGGCAAGCTCTGCGACAATCCTGATATCTCGGTCATGGGCAGTCGACTGCTTGATATCAGCGATAACGTCCGGCAAATATTCATCCGCACGAACAGTCTCATGATCCTTTCCAAGCCGCAGACGTCTGTGGGCCGACGAAATGGTTTGAATTCTGTCGCGGGCTGCCCCGAGTGCGGCGCGTATTTCCTCCGACGATACGTCCCGCATCTGAATACCGAGTAGCGACGAGACTGTCGCAAGCGAATTTCCTATGCGATGGTCGGAATCCTGCAGCAGCGTTTCCACGCGAGCCCGCTCCCGTTTTGCCAAGAGCATGGCTTTTTCAAGTTCCGCCGTCCTGTTTTGGACCATACTTTCCAGAATTGTTTTTTCTGAAAGAAGCAATGTTTGTCCCTCTGTCAGCTTGCGTACATAACGTCTGGTTCGGTTCGCAAGAATGACTGCCAGAATGAGAGCACCCCCGAGGGAAGAGAGCGCGGCTATTGTTAGCCAGCTTCTCATTTGATCCACAGCAATGTTTCGTTCAATCAGCCTTCGATCCTCTTCTGCGAGAAAGCCGTCGACCGTCTTATTGATTTCATCGAGTTGACCAACGCCGAAATTTGGTCCGAGGGACTCACGCGCTTCCGTACTCATCCCCGCAACCGCCTGGGCAATCGCCGCATCCACGTTTCTCTGTTTTGCTTTCGCCAGATCGCGGATTCGCGTTGCCGTAGCCTGCTGCCGCGGATTTCCCTTGGTCATTTCCGTAAGCGTATTGAGGCTCTCGTCGAGCCGGGCTGTCACGTTCCGATAATGATCAAGTAACGGGGTACTGTTCGTCAAGATGAACCCGCGCTGACTGTTGTGAGCCTCGGTCATCAATGACAGCGAACCATACGCCTGTTCACGCACCTTATATGTGGCGAGGATATCGTCGATCTGATTGTTGACGCTGCGCGCAAGGATAATCGTGGAGCCGGCTGAACCAATAATCATGCCGAGCGAAAGTACGATCGCCAAGCCTCTTAGCGGCCTCCGTGAAAAGCTCATGACAATTCTGCGCCACCACAACAAATGATGTGCCCTCCATGGAATTCTAGATATATGGTCGAAGCGTGCCCGGCAAACCCTGCCAACCCGATATGTCCAGGAGCACGTCCTCCTCAAGGATCTCGCACCCGCGATCAAGCCAACGAAGGGCGTTACGAGCAGCGAGCTTCTTCAACGTCTTGTTAGTGTGAACAATCGATAGGCCTAGCGTATCAGCCACATGTTGCTGCGTCAGCGGCACCATCAGCTTGTTGCTCCTGACCATCCCTACTGATTTGGCACGCTGGAACACGAAGGCAAAAAGATAGGCTGCCCTCTCCAAGGCAGTGCGCCGTCCCACGCTTAGCAGGATTTCGTCGAGCATTTGTTCCTCGCGGGAAGCAATCCAGGTTATGTCATAGGCAAGTTCGGGATAATTGCGGAAGAGGTTTGCAAGTTTATCGCGCTGAAATACACAAAGTATCATCGGCGACAAAGCCTCGATCGAATGCTGCATCTCGTGCATCACAGACCCTTGCAGACCGATCAAATCACCGGGAAGTACATAGTTCAGGATCTGCCGACGACCGTCTTCCAATGTTTTGTAGCGGAAGCCCCAACCAGAGAGCACGGTGAAGAGGTGCGCACTATTGGCACCTTCCACAAGGACAGTCGTACCGGCATCGGCAACCAGCTCGCCCGTTTTGAAGTTCGTGAGAAACGATATTTCTTCTTTGGTATGCCGTTGAAAATGCGGAAATTCCTGCAATGGACATTTGTCACAGGGATATTGCCTGGCAGCCGAAGCTTTAATGGTTCTCATTGTGGCCGTTCAGTTGATGTCGGGTTACAAGTTATCATGCCCTCTGTGAATTGCTTAACATTTCTTCGCAATCCGCATGTCTTAGTTAAATGACATTGCGATTCCGTCCTGTGCATAAGAAGTCCCCACAGGAGCATCTTAAATGGAATTGAAAGGCATGCGACTTCTGGTCCTCGAAGATGAATATCTGATTGGACTAGAGCTGGCGCGCATCGCGGAAGAGTGCCAGGTGCAATCCGTCGATCTGGTTTCGAATGTTAATGAACTACTTGCCTGGATCGAAAGCGACGCCGAATGCGACATTGCAATCATCGAGGTCGAAGCGCACGGTGTTTCTTCATTGCAGGCGGCCACCCTATTGCAATCGCGAGGCGTGCCGCTGGTTTTCACCACTGCGTATGATGTGGAAGCAGGTGGCATAGATGGCTTTGTAGGAGTTACCGTTGTCGGCAAACCCTACGGCAAAAGCCAAATTATCAAAGCTGTCGCCGCCTTATCTCCGTCGAAAAAGCGATTCAACGAAACCGGCTCCTCAGGCGAACTTGTTTGACGTGACCTGCGTTGCGATTGAATCAGGGCCGTAGTCTACCTCCCCCTGAATCTCGAGCAATTCCTGCAGACGTGTTCTGGCACGGCTCACACGGCTTTTGATCGTTCCAACGGCGCACTCGCAGATTTCAGCAGCCTCTTCATAAGAAAAGCCCGACGCGCCGACAAGTATGATCGCTTCACGCTGATCGTCGGGCAGCTTTTCGAGCGCTTTGCGAAAATCCTGCAAATCCAGCGAGCCATATTGTGCCGGATGAACGGACAACTGCTCGGTGAATATCCCATCGGAATCCTGAACCTCGCGCCCGCGCTTGCGCATCTGGCTGTAGAATTCGTTGCGCAAGATCGTAAACAGCCAAGCCTTGATATTGGTGCCGGGCTCGAACGAATCCTGTTTGGCCCACGCCTTCATGATCGTATCCTGCACAAGGTCATCTGCCCTGTCCGGATTACCGATCAGCGACACTGCAAATGCTCGCAGTTTCGGCAAGGCAGCAATCAAATCTCTCTTGAAGTCGGCAGATTCATGTACCATTCAACAGCCTGTTATTTGGTTGATTGCGTATGATTGCGTTCAGCCTCATCAAGCTTTTCAAGAAGATCGAGAAAACGAGCTGGTATTTCTTCCTCCTGCACCGATGCGTAAAGCGCGCGTAACTTCAGACCAATTTCCGTTTCAGCGTTCTTAATGTCGCGGCGGCGAACTCGCACCTTTTCAGGAGCGTCAATAGAATTCTTTTTGGCGTTCATTGTCTGATCTTTGCTGGTGGTTCGTCGCTGTAGTATGAATAGAGCCTGTACCCAAGGCACATTAATGATGATAATTCCTGACAAAGAAGAAAGTTCCGTTACAGGGAACTTTTTTTTTGCGAAAGTGTTTCAGGAAGGAACTCACCACGCCTCAGTACCCCACCCGAAACAGGGAAATCACTATAATGTCATTGTCCACCCGGATAGCCCCTCATCTTCCATATCTTCGCCGTTTCGCTCGCGCTATCACCGGCTCGCAATCTTCCGGCGATGCCTACGTTGCGGCGACGCTTGAAATTCTCATCACCGACGTTTCCCTTTTCCCTCAAGCAGGATCCGATCGTGCAAGCCTCTACAAGCTGCTGATCAAACATTTCAACTCCGTCAATGTCCGCCCTCTCGAACTGAAATCCGAGTTCGGCTGGGAGAGACATGCAGCGGCCAACCTCACTGCAATCGCGCCGAAAGCCCGTCAGGCCTTCCTGCTGATCAGCCTTGAAGGTTTCAGCCAGGCTGAGACGATGGAAATTCTCGAAGTCACGGAAGGCGAACTTTACGGGCTGTTGGACGAGGCATCCGTCGGCATTTCGAAACAGATCGCAACCGACATTCTGATTATTGAGGACGAACCTTTGATCGCCATGGATATTGAGCACATGGTCCAAACCCTCGGGCACCGCGTGGTTGGCATTGCACGCACGCGCGACGAGGCGCTCAAGATTTACTCCGCCACCCATCCGAGCATGATACTGGCAGATATCCAGCTTGCGGACGGAAGCTCCGGTATCGACGCAGTGAACAACATTCTCAGTCAGGATGCGGTTCCTGTTATTTTCATCACCGCCTTTCCCGAAAGATTGCTGACAGGAGAACGGCCGGAACCGACCTTCCTCGTTACCAAACCGTTCAATCCCGATATGGTCAAGGCATTAATCACCCAGGCCCTGTTCTTTAAAGAGAGCAGCAAAGCCAAGGCGTAGAGCGCTTTGCCCTCCTGCCTCGGGAACAAAACAGCGTCTTGCTCGTTTTGAATCCGACAAGACAGGGAGATGATAAATGCTTTATTATGCTGTAATTTTTCTGATCATAGCACTTGTGGCAGGCGCGTTAGGATTTGGTGGTATTGCCGGTGCCTCGGCGGGTATCGCCCAGATCATTTTCTACGTGTTCCTGGCGCTGCTGCTGATCTCATTGATCGCCAGCATCATACGTCGCGCTTAACCGCAGCAAATCACAAAAACCGCCGGTCTCGTACCGGCGGTTTTTGTGTATCTTTAAGAAGTCCTGTCCGGGATTGCGGCAAACTCAATTTTTGTAGTAGTCACGCTGAATGAAGCGTGGGAGCCAAAGGTGTTCTGGCGAAAATTCAGCATGGCCTCACTTGATGGCCCACCAATCAATTGGTCAAAACTTGCACGCCTCGCCCCGCGTGCAATCGTTCTGTACATCCTTGCCATCTTAGTACTGCGCCTCTTTCTTTCGCGGTTTATGGAAATCGATGAGGCGCAATTCGTTGGCGAAGTTGCATTCGCTTGGAACTATGGCAACTCGCATCCGCCAATGTACAATTGGCTGGTGCGACTCGCGCTTGAACTGACTGGTTGGAACTGGGTTCTTGCTGTCGCTCTGGTGCGCCTTTCCCTGCTTGGGCTCTATCACTGGCTTAGTTTCGATACTGCGCGCCGACTGGGTGGTGACCGCGCAGGCGTACTAGCGTTAACTGCGTCGGCGTTTCTGCCGCAGATAGTCTGGATGTCCATCCAGACTACAGCACATACTATTCTCGTTATTTCCGCATCAATCGGCATCGTTCATGCCTTTGCGCTGTTGCGTGAGGGGAAGGGTACGCGTGCATACATCTGGTTTGGCATCTGGGCGGCAATCGGGGCCTTGGCCAAATATAACTTCTTCATTTTTCTGGTCAGCTTCCTCATCGCTGCGGTGATAACGCCAACCATTCGCCGTCAATTGTTCCAGCGGCGGATCTGGATCTCGATTGCTATTTTCATTGCTGCTTTTACACCCGTCATTGTCGCCTCCCTCAATGCACCCTTGGCGGCGACAGCCGGCAGAATGCATAAGCTTGCGCAGGCGATCGGCTATCTGGAATCATTCGATCTTCCGCGGGTAGGGATCGACGGGCTAGCCAGTCTCCTGATTTCAACCTTCCTGTGGGCCGGCCCTGCCCTCATAATCTTCTGGATTGGTCGGACTCGAGATCATCCACGCCCCCCGCCGGATGGCGCCGAGGATGTCCGCAAGCTCCTGCTTCGCACAATACTGATCGGCCTTGGCGCCTTCGCCGTATTGGTTTTCATTGCCGATTACCATTCCGTCGCAGAGCGCTATATGGCCCCGATCCTGGCACCGACTGCGATCCTTTTGGCGCTCTCTTTGCCGCAGGTACTCGGCGCGCGCAATGTGCTCGTCATCTCAGGCGCCATGTACATCCTTGCCCCGCTGGCAGTCGCAATGATTGCGCTGTTTGGCACCCCTCGATTCAATTTTCCCTTCGACGGCGTAGCCGATGCGATCCGCGCACAGAATCCCACGCCTGCGAGAATCGCGTCAAACCGTCAGGATGATGCGGGCAATGTAGCAGCGCTCTTGCATTGGCCACCTGAACGGGGCGAAGCCTCGGATATTGTTCTGGTCTGGCAGGGCAATGACGACCCTGGCGAAGAAGCATTAGCGCGGTTACCGGTTGACGCACAGCCCATCGGACCGGTTACACGGGTGACCGCGCGAGTGCGAAACTTCAATGGGGAACTGCGAACCTTTAGCTTCCAGCGTTATTCATCTCGGTTACCGATGCCGGATCAGAATAGCGGCGGATGAGCCAGAAAACACCGACCGTATCAAGAAATGCCACCGCGGCACGGTCAAAAAAACCATACTTCGATACGCCGGCCAGTCTTGGCCGGTCCTCGACGTCGACCTCGATTACTGGCAGCCCGGCCCTTCGCGACAAAGCCGGAATAAACCGATGCATGTTGTCGAAATAGGGCAGACTTTGCGCTACTACAGCCGGAAGAATCTTGAAACCGCAGCCCGCATCCCGGCAATCATCCTTCAGCAGCCGTTTACGCACGAAATTGGCGGATCTTGAAGTTAACAGTTTGACGATACCATCGTTACGCCGTTTCCTTACACCCGCGAAAAGCGCTGGAGATGCGCGCTCAAGGCGAGGCCACAATCGCGCAATATCCATCGGGTCATTCTGGCCATCGCCATCCAGCGTCGCAATCCACCGGCCTTGGGCCGCCCGAAAGCCGCTGATCAAGGCGCGTGATTTGCCAGTGCGTTTTTTGTGGCGCAGCACACGGGTGTGGTCGCCGGCGGCTGCGGCTTCCTCCGCCGATCCATCAGCGGACCCATCATCGACCACAATGATCTCATAGGATGGGCCGGATAAGAGCGCTGTATTGATTTCCCTCACCAGGTTTCCGATGTTGCCGGACTCGTTGTAACATGGGATTACGATCGTCAAATCGGTCATATTGAGAACCATTGGTGAAGGGGATGCCACATCCGGATGCCCAAGATCACTGAGTGATTTTGCAGATGCAGCCATCACCTAAATATAGACATGTTGGAGCGAATTCCATCCCCCTGGACGGTATCCGCGTCAAGAAGCATCGACCAAAGTTCAATGCGGTGATCGGAGCGCCGCAATTCCGCCACGTCAATCAATGCTAAATCATCAGACTTTCGACGTGGCTGGTTTATGGTTAATACTTCATTAATCGAAGTCTCCCTAAAGTCGGGATCAAACCATCTCTCTAGTCCGGTCCGGCAATGAAATTTGAGGCACTAAAGGCAACACTGAAAGGCAAACGCACATTCTCACATGTCGTTTTCCTGATGATAGCCTTGGCCGGCATGTCAGCCTTTCCATCGTTCGTTCAAGCGCAAGAACCGAGCTTGCAACCGGCTCCGGAACCTTTGGATACAAAGCGCGCACAAACTGCCAAGGAACTTGAAGACCTGACCGGGCAGATATCGATGTCCTCGGAACGTGTCACGGCGCTGGACAATGAAATCGCGTCGCTGAAAAAGGATCAAACCACGATAACCGCCGCACTCATCCAGTCGGCCAAGACCGAGAAAAAGTTGAGTGAAGATATCACCGGCTTTAGCGACAAGCTCGCCGGTCTGCGTGAGCGAGAAGACAGTATAAAGGCGTCGCTGAAATCCCGGCGTGGAGCGCTCGCCGAAGTGCTTGCGGCCTTGCAGCGCATGGGCCTCAACCCACCGCCGGCAATTCTCGTTCGTCCTGATGATGCCCTCGCATCCGTGCGAAGCGCGGTTCTTCTCGGCGCTGTTGTTCCCGAAATGCGTCAGCAAACCGAAACCCTGATCGCAGATCTCAAGGATCTGACCCGCGTCAAGACCTCGATTGCCGAGGAACGGAGCCGCCTGACCGCTGCACTTTCAGGGCAGGCGGAGGAGAAGGCTCGGCTCGACCTGCTGCTTGCCGAGAAGCAAAAAATGCAGACCACCTCTGAAGAAACGCGCCTCGCTGAGCAACAGCGCGCCGAGGACCTCGCCAAGCGAGCCACGTCGCTGCGCGATCTGATTGCCTCCATGGAAAAGGATATGCAGGAGGTCAAGAAGGCCGCCGATGCTGCAAGCGCGCAGGAGCAACAGAAGATGGCCGCAAGCCAGCAACGTGCCGATGATTTCGCGTCCAACCAGAGCCGTCTTTCGGCACAGGTTAATTTTGCGTCGCTGAAAGGCCATCTTTCCATGCCAGCAGCAGGTAAGCTTGTGAAGCATTTCGGCGACGATGATGGCGTAGGCGGCACGGTTCAGGGCGATACGCTCACGACTGCCCCTGGCGCCACGATTACTTCACCGGTCGACGCGGTAGTCCTTTATGCGGGCGCATTCAGGTCATACGGTCAACTCTTGATACTTGACGCGGGCAATGGATATCATGTTGTCTTGGCGGGAATGAATAAAATCAACGTCTCCCAGAACCAGTTTGTGCTGGCTGGAGAACCGGTCGGTGTGATGAACAAGCAACTTATCGCGAGTACCGCACCTGTTCCGATGGGAAATGGAGCTCCAATGCTTTACATTGAGTTCCGGAAGGATACAAAACCTGTTAATCCCGCTCCCTGGTGGGCGGAAAGGCTTGCTGGAAGGACCGCAAATGATACGTAGGCTAACGCTTCTCATGGCCGGAGCCCTGTTGGGTGCGACGGCAATGGTCGTTGTGCAGGGAGCTCTGCCCACAACCGCTGCAGAAGCTGCGGGCACCGATACCTATAAACAGCTATCAATTTTTGGTGATATATTCGAGCGCGTCCGCGCCCAATATGTTACGCCACCCGACGACAAAAAGCTGGTCGAGAGCGCCATCAACGGCATGCTGACTTCGCTCGACCCACACTCATCCTACATGAATGCCGAACAGGCGCAGGACATGCGAGTTCAGACCAAGGGTGAGTTCGGCGGCCTCGGTATCGAAGTCACCATGGAAAACGAACTTGTGAAGGTTATCGCTCCGATCGAAGACACGCCGGCCTCGAAGGCTGGCGTTTTGGCGGGCGACTATATTTCGCAAATCGATGGCACGGAGGTGCGTGGCATGACGCTGACCGATGCCGTCGACAAGATGCGCGGCGAGGTGAACACGCCCATCGAACTGACGCTCATTCGTCAGGGTGCCGACAAGCCGATCAAGCTCACCATTGTCCGCGATGTGGTCAAGGTCAAAGCTGTCCGCTCACGGGTTGATAACGATGTTGGTTATGTCCGCGTCATTTCTTTCACCGAACAGACCTTCGAGGACCTGCAGAAGGCAATCAAGGATATCCAGAGCAAGGTTCCGGACGACAAGCTCAAGGGCTTTGTGCTCGATCTGCGCTTGAATCCCGGTGGTCTGCTGGATCAGGCCGTCGCCGTCTCCGATGCTTTCCTCGACAAGGGCGAGGTTGTCTCGACACGTGGCCGCGATCCGCAGGATATCACCCGGTTTGACGCAAGGCCCGGCGATCTGACCAACGGCAAGCCGCTGATCGTCCTGATCAACGGCGGCTCGGCCAGTGCTTCGGAAATCGTCGCCGGTGCGTTGCAGGACCATCGCCGCGGAACGATCCTCGGAACGCGCTCGTTCGGCAAAGGTTCGGTACAGACAATCATACCGCTCGGTGAAAGCGGCGCATTGCGTCTGACGACGGCGCTTTACTACACACCTGCTGGAAAATCCATCCAGGGCAAGGGTATTGTCCCGGACATCGCTGTCGACCAGCCGCTTCCCGCCGACCTTCAGGGCAAGGCAGAGCCAATGAGTGAATCCAGCCTGAAGGGTCACATCAAAGGCGTGCAAGAAGATGCTGAGGGTTCCGGATCGATCGCCTATGTGCCGCCAGATCCGAAAGACGACCTCCAGCTCATCCAGGCGCTGAAGCTTCTGCGCGGCGAACAGGCCAATGCAGCCTTTCCGGCCGATCCCAAGAAGGGCGTGCCTAACTGACATGAAAATGGGGACCGGACTTCTCTGCTATAGTCTGGTCCCCATGGTTCATTTTCCCAACCATGTTTCCTTCCCTGATATCTGCTGCGGCCAAAACGCGTGAACTCCGATCTCGACCGGCCGCTGGGACAAAACGGCAAACGGCCAGACCCAAAATCTGACAAGACACCCGCCATCCGCTGGCTATTGCCATCGGCTGCGATTGTCTGTGTCCTTGGTCTTGCCTCGCTCGTCACTTATACCAGCCATCAAGGCTTCCGCAGGCCAGTCCCTGAACCGCCAAAGCCGCAGATTGCGGAAACCCCGACCGCTATCCCGCCACCAGTTCCAGCACATGACAATAAAAGCCAGCCAGGCAACATCGTCACAGCGCCTGAAGGCGGCCCCAAGGTAATCGTTGTTGGCGATCCTACGCGGCGCGCCCAGGACCCCCGCACTGCCCATATCCCCGAACCCGATATGCTGGAGCAAAGCCCGCAGGGGCCATTGCCCATAATTGCGCCCGATGGCCGTCGCCCGCTTGATATCTATGCTCGGCCATGGTCAGGCGCGCGCGGTGCTCGCGTCGCCATTGTCATCGGGGGATTGGGCCTGTCGCAAACCGGGTCGCAACAGGCAATCCAGACGCTGCCTCCCGAAGTGACACTGGCCTTCTCGCCGGAAGGCAACAGCCTCCTCCGCTGGATGCAGGCAGCACGTCAGGATGGCCATGAAGTCCTGATGCAGATCCCGCTCGAACCCTATGACTATCCGCGAGTCAACCCGGGACGCAACACATTGACCGTGGATGCATCGCCCGCGGGAACTTTGGAAAACCTGCACCGAACAATGGGCCGTATCACTAACTACACAGGCGTCATGAACTATATGGGTGCCCGCTTCACCGCTGAACCCGAGGCAATGACCACTTTTATCCAGGATATCGCCAAGCGTGGTCTGCTCTACCTGGACGATGGCACATCGGCGCGCAGCAAGGCCGATAGCGTTGCCGCGCAACAGGGCGCGCCTTTCGCCGCAGCCGACCTGTTGATTGACGCTTCGCAGGATCGCGGCGCGATTCTGAAGAAGCTTGATGAACTGGAGCGCATTGCCCGTGCCAAGGGTACCGCCATCGCCACTGGCTCCGCCTTCGACGTGACAGTGGAGGCGGTCACATCATGGGCCAATGAGGCTAAGGCGCGCGGCATAGAGATCGTTCCTGTCTCCGCCCTTGTCCGCGATCCGCAAAAAGGTTAGCAACCCGGTGACCCGGAGTATTTTGCATGAGCAAGAACAAGAAACCTGTCGATCCCGAATCCCTGCCCTACCGGCCATGCGTTGGTATCATGGTGCTCAACCGGCAAGGTCTGGTCTGGGCCGGGCACCGCATTGTCACTGCCAATGACGAAATGGATGGTGCAACGCAGCTCTGGCAAATGCCGCAAGGCGGCATCGATCCGGGAGAGGACCCCGAACCGGCAGCCTTGCGCGAACTCTACGAGGAGACAGGTATGAAATCCGTATCGCTCCTCGCCGAAGCACCCAATTGGATCAACTACGATTTGCCTCCTCATCTTGTTGGCGTTGCCCTGAAAGGCAAGTATCGCGGCCAGACGCAAAAATGGTTCGCCTATCGCTTCGAGGGCAACGAAACCGAAATTGCGATCAATCCTCCTCCCGGCGGTCACACGGCCGAATTCGATGAATGGGCTTGGAAGCCTCTGACCCAATTGCCCGACCTCATCGTTCCCTTCAAGCGCAAGGTCTATGAAGAAGTGGTCGCAGCGTTCAGGCATTTAGTGGACTAAATTTAATCTCGTACCTGCCGGATCTTACCGATTAGCGCGTATTCTTTTTACTCGTTGTGTGCCCGACCAACGCCTCGAGCATTGTGTTCCAGTCCTTGGGATGCAGTTCATGACCGCCTCCGTCAACCTCGACCAACTTCGACCCCGGAACGATCTTGATGAATTCGCGACCATGCTCGATAGGAAAGATGGGATCAGACGTGCCGTGGATAACAAGCAGCGGTGCTTGAAGGCGAGGGAGTTTACCCTTCCATTGATCTCCGCTGGAAAGCACGAAATGGTTGGTTGCGCTTTCAAAACGTTGCGCCCGGTCGTAATCCGTTTCGATGAAGTCTCGCGCATGTTGCTCGTCGAACGGGCGTCTCGTACTGGAAATCGCGCGGACGTCAGCAAACATGAACTCGACGACCTGCATGCGATCTGACCAATCGAGATCGGCGTAGCTGGCGGAATGCTCTGTGTAGGCGGTAGTCATTCCTGGCAGATGAGCGGTATCAACGCCGACAGGTGACGTGCTTATCAGTGTCAGCGTTCGCGATCGCTCCGGATATTTCAATGCCACAAGTTGTGCGATCATGCCGCCCATGGACATCCCAACAATATGCGCCGACGAAATACCGTAGCCATCGAGCACACGAATTGCATCATCGGCCATGTCGTCGAAGGTGTATTCAGGTTTGCCAACCGGATAGTTTGTCGAAAGCCCCGTATCACGATTGTCGTAGCGGATTACGTAGCGGCCATTGTCTGCAAGACGCTGGCAGAACTCTTTCGGCCACCACAGCATCGAGGCCATGGCGCCCATGATCAGCAGGATTGCCGGATCATTCGGATTACCGAACGCTTCGCTGGCCAGCTCGACTCCGCCTGTCTTGACTAGTTTCGTTTGCATGCCGTCACCTTGCCTCTCCGCATTCACCCGGTAAACGTCACTGGGGCAAGCGGTCCAAGTCGTCGTAAAGCGCTTGACTGTGTTTATAAAGTTTCTCAAAGAATACCTGCATCGGCGCGTACGTTTCCGACCAACGCGGGTCCGGCATTATTTCATCGACATAGGAAACATGGTCGTCCACGGCCGCTACCAAATTGGCAAAGCGCCCGGTCGCGGTTGCAGCCATGATTGCGCAGCCGACAGTGCCGCATTCAGCTTCAGCGGGCACCAGAATCGGTATGTTGTAGACGCTGGCCTTGATCCTCATCCAGAGCTTCGTCTTCGCGCCGCCACCCGAAGCGATTATCCGTTCAAGGGGTACTCCGGAAATGGCATCGAGAACATTGATGTGACGCTTCACCGCGAAGGCAACACCTTCAAGAATTGCACGGTGCATGTGCGCAAGGCCATGCGATGCGCCTATCCCGAAATATTGCGCACGCGCATTGCGATATTCGCCAAGCCGTTCGCCTGCAAGATACGGCATGAAGAACAGCCTTTCCGATCCTGGCGGGGCTTCTTCAGCCTTTCCGACAATATCGGAATATGACAGCTGCTTTTCGTGAAAGGCCCGGCGCGCCCACCGCATCGCGTCTCCGCCCGATTCCAGCAGCATGAAGGCGCCCCAATTGCCTTCCACCGTTCCGACATTGCAGACGGCTGCGTCAAGCAGCGGCTGTTCCGCGACGGCAGTTATGATCGCGGAAGTACCCATGACTTCCGATCCGACGCTCGGACGGCATACGCCCGATCCAAGGAGCGCAGCCGGATAGTCCCCCGCCCCGACAAGGACCGGCGTCCCCTCGCGCAACCCGGTTTCGATCGCTGCTTTCGCCGTAACGTGACCAAGAATCTCTACCGGAGTTCGCAATGGTGCCAGCTTGGCCCTGTCGAGGCCGAGAAGCTCGATCATCGTTTCCGACCATTCCCTGGTCCTCGGATCCATGAGGAAGCTCGCACCGCCATCGGTGCGATCCATGGCGATCTCTCCGGTCAGCCGCAGATTGATATAGTCCTTTGGCATAAGGACTGCCGCTGTCCGTTGGTAGGCATCAGGGTCATTGTCGCGCAACCACTGCAGCTTGAAACCCGGCCAGGCGGGCGTCGCCGGATTGGCAGAGTCAGCGAGATAGCTTTCTGGCCGATGCAACTTTTCGAAAGCCGCGACGTAGCCGACTGTGCGTTTGTCGTTCCACAGCGGCACGGTATCGCGTACCAGTTTGCCGGCATCGTCCACGAGCACGGTACCGTGCATCTGGCCACAAGCAGCAATGGCATCGATATTGGAGCGCGCCTGTGGAACCTTGTCGAGCACCTCACGGATTGTCGCGACAACGCCCTGCCACCAATCGTCGGGCCGCTGCTCCGACCAGCCGAATTGCGGCACGATCTGCTCGTGTTCCCGCGCGGCGATCACAAGGATCTTGCCCTTGGAATCCACCAGCGCGCTTCGCACGCTTCCCGTGCCTACATCGATTGCAAGCGTGAGCTTACCTGCCAAGTGCTTCGCCTGTACTCTTCAAGAACAGATGCATCCTTTCGACATCGATCGGAATGTTGACGATGTCATCGGGACGGATCGGCGAGCCCGCGGCAACCTGTGCCGTGAATGGCGCAGTTCCTGTCTTGCCAATGGCAAGCGTGTGTGGTCCGAGCGGCTCGATATCCGCCACCTTCAGCGGCACCGTTGGAAACGATCCCGTCGCAATCATGGTGTGTTCAGGCCGGATGCCGAGCACGACCTCTTCGCCGGCCGCGCTCGTCAGCGCTTGCGTTCGCTTAGCCGGTATTGGCACCCTCACATCATTTCCCGCCCGAAAGCTGAGACCGCCGTTATCCCGCTCTAGCCGGCCTTCGATGAAGTTCATGCTCGGAGCCCCGATGAAAGCGGCGACGAACAGATTCTTCGGCGACTCATAAAGTGTGATCGGGTCCGCCGCCTGTTCGATACGTCCCTGGTTCATCACAACCACGCGATCAGCCATCGTCATCGCCTCTACCTGATCGTGAGTCACATAGACGATGGTGGTTTTCAGGCGGCGGTGCAGAAGCTTGATCTCGGTTCGCATTTCAATACGCAGCTTGGCATCGAGATTGGAAAGAGGCTCGTCGAACAGGAAAACTTCCGGCTGGCGCACAATGGCGCGGCCAATGGCGACGCGCTGGCGTTGTCCACCCGAGAGCGCGCTCGGTTTGCGTTGCAGATAAGCGCCGAGGTTGAGAATGCGCGCCGCATTTGCGACCGAGGTTTCAATATCGGCCTTGGATGTGCCGCGCACTTTCATGCCATAGCCAATATTCTCGGCGACCGTCATGTGGGGGTAAAGCGCATAGTTCTGGAACACCATCGAACAGTTGCGCAAACCAGGGCGGAGATTGGTGACATCGCGGTCACCAATGCGGATTTCTCCGGACGTCGCCTGCTCCAGGCCGGCGATCATGCGCAGGGTTGTCGTCTTCCCGCAACCGGAAGGCCCGACAAGCACAACGAATTCCTTATCAGCGATCACCAGATCGAGTGGTGGAATAACCTCGACCTTGCCGAACGATTTGGTGACCTGTTGCAAACGCACTAGGGACATGCTGTGCCTTTTCATACGAACTCCGTCGCGCTGTTACAGCGGCGACGGACGCTTCATTTCCCGTCTCGAACTATCCCGCCCGCACTTGCGGCGGGCGGGATAGTGACTTGTCATTATTTTGCCGGCAGGCCCATTGACGAACGATAGGCCGCAAGCTGCTTGTCTCGGCCAAAATCGTCGGTCAGCTTGTTCCATCCCTGCGCCACCGTATCAAGCGCCTGCTGGGGCGTCACCTCGCCAGCCAATGCTTTCGACAGCTCGATCTCCAGGATTTCCGTGTAGGAGAAATAACCCGGCAAGCGCATGTCGAGCGCGGTGTTCTTGGCAGTTACGGCATCCTTCTGGGCACCGAGATATTCCTTGGCCTCACGTGGCGAGAATATCTTCGACCAAAGATCGGCGTTGGTCGTATGCGAGATGCGATACGGGTTGACACCGGTACCACCGGTGATCGCCGCCTGTCCTGACACAGCGGGACTGGTCAGGAACTTGATATAATCCCAAGCCGCATCCTGATTTTTGGATGAAGCGGGAACCGCCGCCTGCCACCCGCCGAACGCCATGAACGATGTCTGGATAACGTGGTCGAACTTGTCCCACTTCTTGGTCTTGTAGTTCCAGATTTCGTCCGATCCAGGCAGCGACGCCGAGCCGACATTGCCCGCAACCTTGGATTGCTTGGGATCGGCGCCAATAACACCGGTATCACCCCAGCCGATCGACTCTGCGACCTGACCGCCGGCAAACGCTGCATTCACTTCGCCGAACGAGAAATTCAGCGCATTTGGCGGTGCGACCTTCGACGCCTTTATATATTCTTCCAGCCCGCGGACCCAGCCAGGATTATTAACCTGGGCATCCATCGTGTCGGGATCAAAGAACATGGCGCCCGGATTGTCCGGATGGCTTGTATATCCGGCAACATGGCTGAAGAGGAACCAGAATTGCTGTCCGCCGCGGCGGAAAGCCTCTGCCGTACCCCACAGTCCGTTCGCCGGCTGCTGGAAGAATTCAGCGATATCGAGATACTGTTTCCAGGTTTTTGGCGGCGCCAGATCGTAGCCATATTTGGCCTTGAATGCCGTCTGGTTTTCCGGCTTCTCAAACAGATCGATACGGTAGGTGTAGGTGTGCGCATCGCCGTCCATCGTCTGCGACAGAACCCTGCCATTCCAGACCATCAGCTGTTCACGATAGACGGGAGCGATATCCTCCCAGTCTGGGCCGGACTGCATAGCCTTGGGCATTTCCGACAGATAGTCCGTAAAATCCGGCGCCCAGGCCGGCGCGAAGGCAATCACGTCGAATGTGTCTTCGCCCGATGTCAGCGATGTTACGATCTTTGGATAGAGCTCTGACCACGGAAATTCGACGACATTCACCTTGCCGCAGGTTTTCTCCGTCCAGCCCTTGGCGGCCAGCTGCAGCGCGGAAGCGATATATGGTCCGGTCTGCGTCGTCGCAGTCAGGGTAATGCCGGTATAGTCGGGATCGCAGGCAAGCGCCGATGACGCGCCCGCCATAGCCAGCAGACCTGCAGCCGTAGTACTCAATAGCAATCTTCTCATGTTTTCCTCCCTGGAATTTACGATGATCGGTTATTGTAAATGCTTATTTTATTGCGCCCAGAAGCAGGCCGGATCGCATCAGCCTGCTTAGAATTCCAGCCATGATAACCATGGGTATGATGGCAACCAAGGCGGCCGCAGAAATCGACCACCATTCGTCACCGCGCTGACTGTTTTGACCCGCGACGAGAATTGGAAGCGTCTGCCATCTGGAGTTCGTTAGAAACAGCGCAAACAAAAATTCGTTCCAGACGAACGCCAACGTGATCATGAACGTCGCTATCAATCCTGGCTTCGACATTGGCACCACGATGCCAAAGAATATTCTCCACGAGGGAACATTATCCACCATCGCCGCTTCCTCCACTTCGATGGGCAATGCGGCAAAGAAATCGCGCATGAGCCAGATCACGATCGGTAGTGAAAAA
This sequence comes from Candidatus Phyllobacterium onerii, assembly GCF_028331445.1. Lineage (GTDB taxonomy): Bacteria > Pseudomonadota > Alphaproteobacteria > Rhizobiales > Rhizobiaceae > Phyllobacterium > Phyllobacterium onerii. The sequence goes on from NZ_JAQMHX010000007.1 coordinate 44,876, forward strand.
GCCACATAGGCGAAGGTCAGGCCGGTATAGGTATCAACGAGCTTGAATCCGAGCTTTCCCATTTCTGTATACATCAGAAACAACGCGAATGCCGCGACGATCGGCGGAAACATGCGCTGGCTGACGAACCAGAAGACAATGTCGTCATTGCCCAAAATGGGACCAGGAAGCCGTATCCAGCTGGAGCCAATCGCGAGCGCGAGAGCCGCGATGAAGGCATAAATGAGCGACGTTGCTTGTCCGAAACCCGCAACGTGTCGTCCGAGCAAATATCCACCGAAAGCCACTACGACAAATATTAAACCCGTCAGAAGTTTGACCTCGAAAGTGAACCTCACGAGGGCATAGGCTGCCATCGAACCGACCGCTGTGGCGATGACCGAAGCCGAAAGCCCGATAATCGTCGATGCCATGAAGGTGTTGTAGAACTGTCCGCGCTGGCCCGACAAAAGTTCGCGCCAGGCGGTCAGTGTCGGTTCAAAATCGACAAACGGCAGGTATGTCGGCCCGCCGACAACGCCCAATGGCGACTTGAACGACGTTATTGCCACCCAATAGAGCGGGAAGAAGGTAAACGCCAGCCAAAGCAGGCAGCCCGCAAGCGCCCACCAGCGTCCATTTCCCTTCAGATTCCTCACACTCATTTGTGCTTCTCCAGATAGGGCTTCAGGATCGCGAGATAGACGAGGCCAATGACTGTGATGACAATCAGGAACAGGAAGGACAGCGCCGACGTGTAACCAAGATTGAACTTCTTGAAACCTTCCTGGTAGGCGAACAGCGTCAGGGTTTCGGTTGAAATCCCCGGACCTCCACCGGTCATGACAAACACTGTATCGATGATCTTGTAGCTCTCGATCAGCCGGATAAACACCACCGCCACCGAAATTGGCAGCATCATTGGGAAGGTGATCCCCCAGAACTGCTGCCATGAGCTGGCATTCTCCAGCGCTGCCGCTTCATAGACATCATCTGGCAAGGTCTGCAGCCCTGCAAGCAACATCAGCACGACGAAGGGCGTCCACTGCCAAACCTCAACGGAAATGATCGCCCCGATAGCCCATCTCGTCTGTGTCAGGAAAGGCAGGTTGGGAAAGCCGAAGAATGTCATCAGTTCATTGAGCGGACCCATGGTCGGGTTGAGGATCTGCCGCGCGATCAAAGCAACCGCGACCGGCGCAACGAGCATCGGCAGCAAGAAACTGACGCGGAACAGACCCTCGCCCGGAACATTTCGGTTGAGCGCGAGCGCTACGGAAAAACCGATGACATATTGCAGAGCCACGGAGATGAAGGAGATAATCGTCGTTGTCCATGCGACGTGCCAGAACCGTGGATTCTGCAGGAGTTCAGCATAATTGCCGAATCCAACGAATCGTGGCGGAATTGGCGGAACGAGCCGTAAGCTCATGAAGCTGGTCGTCAGAGAATAGATCAGCGGAAATATGGAAATCACCAGGACGATGAGCAGCGCCGGCCAGATAAAGAAATGCTTGACCGGATCATTTCGAGTCATGCCGCACCGCTGACGCAACAAACTGCGATCCGGAAGCAGGACACCTTAAAAGCCGACATAGATCTCCTCCCACCAAGGACCTGACCTCGATGAATTCCCCCATTTCCGTTGGTAGCGTAATTACGCAATTTTTTTCAGTCAACACAATTCTACCCCGAATGATGGCAAACGAGTGCTTCGCTCGCATTGCAAATATTCGCTTGCGCGCGCACTTTTGTGGTTTTATGTAATTTTACTACAAAACGGAGATCGACTATTGTGCGCGAACCAGTCGCCAACCTTGTAGACCCTTATGCCGGCGGGATGAGCGGACACACCGGTCGTTATGAAAAGCGCTTGAGCGACCTCGCCGGGGTCTATGAGAACGCAGATGCACATGCGGCGCTCGTCAAAAGCCTGAATGATCCGGTCGTCTACAGTGTCGAAGATTTTCGACCCGGGGCGCATGCCGGTGATCTTAATTACGGCGTCACCCGCATGAATCCGGGGTGTGTCGACAGGGAGTTTTTCCTCACGCGCGGCCACATTCATGCGAAGGCAGATCGACCCGAGATCTACTATGGTCAAAGCGGGCATGGTCTCATGCAATTGGAATCGCCGGAGGGCGAGACACGGATTGTCGAAATCACCGCGCAGACTATCTGCTATGTTCCGCCATACTGGATCCACCGTTCCATCAACATCGGTGAAACGGACCTTGTGATGGTCTTCGCTTACCCTTCCGATAGCGGGCAGGACTACAGCCTCATCGAGAAATCAAACGGCATGCGCCATCGTGTGATGAGCAGTGGCAACGGGTGGGAATTGGTGGACAACGCCTGTTACAATCCGCGAACAGGCGAACAGGTCGCTGCACTCATGAAAAATAATCCTTGATTAGAAGCCCCTCATCTGGAGAATTGTAAGTGATTTCTTACACACCTGCGACGCTGCCCACACTTTACTTCATCGGTGTCACAACCGGCAAAAGCTCCATCATGAAGGTGTTTCCCGCATGGGCCAAGTATCTCGGGCTTGAAACCGCTGTCATCAACGGCATCGATTTTAAACTCCATGACGATCCTGCCGCCTATCGCGAAGCTGTGGCGTTCATCCGGGACGATCCCCTTTCTCTCGGCGCACTGGTGACGACTCACAAGATTGATCTCTTTCACGCTTGCCGCGGTATGTTGGACACTATCGATCCGCTCGCACAATTGATGGGTGAAACCAGCTGCATTTCCAAACGCGACGGCAAGCTGATCTGTCATGCGAAGGATCCCATTTCGTCCGGCCTTGCCATAGATGGTTTTCTCGGCGAGCAGTATTTTTCCGGTCGTGAAGCTGACCTCTTCTGCATGGGCGCAGGCGGCTCTACGATTGCAATCACTTGGCACCTGATGCGCCGCTCGCGCGGCGAGGACGTCCCCGGGAGGATACTCGTGTCTGATCGCAGCCAGGAACGGCTGGATGAAATCCGTCGCATTCATGGGCAGATCGAAAGCGTCGTCCCCATAGAGTACGTCCTGACCCCTGGGACTGGAGCCAACGACGACGTGTTGCGCACTCTCAAGCCGGGCTCTCTCGTCATCAATGCCACGGGCCTCGGCAAAGATGCACCTGGCTCGCCCTTGTCCAACGCCTGCCAGTTTCCCGAGCGTTCTGTGGTATGGGATCTGAACTATCGAGGCGATCTGATTTTTCTCGACCAGGCACGCAACCAGCAGCGGAGCCGCAATCTGCAGGTTGTGGATGGCTGGACCTACTTCCTGCACGGCTGGACGCAGGTAATCGCCGAAGTCTTCAATATTGAAATCCCTGTGGCGGGGCCGTCATTCGATCGGATTTCCGCAATCGCTCTCGAAGCATCGGAGCGATAGCGATGCACGGAGAAGCGGACGATAACGAAAGGGAGACACGCTCAGGTCGGAACATGATAGAAATTATCCGCACAATGCGGGCCGAGCTGCGCAAATCGGATCGTAAGGTCGCGGATGTGGTTCTGAAGGACCCCCAGCGAATCCTGAACGCGACAGTGGGTGAGACAGCGACGCTTGCCGAGGTCAGTCAGCCTACGGTTCTGCGTTTTGCCATGGCAATCGGGTGCAGAGGTTTCCAGGATTTCAAGATACGGCTCGCGCAAAGCCTGGCTTTCGGTACACCGGCGACCCATTCAGTCCTGCTCGACACCGATGATCCGGAGACCGTGGCTGAGAAGATCTTCGAGTACACCATGACCAGTCTCGATTGGGCGAGATCACACCTTGATAGGGCCGCGCTGCGCAAAGCCATCGACATTCTCGCGCAAGCGCGGACCATCGAATTCTTTGGCTTTGGCGCGTCGGGCATTGTTGCGCGAGACGCCCAGCAGAAATTTCCACTCTTTGGTGTTCCTTGCGGTGCACAGCTCGATTCACATCAGCAAATCATGATCGCTTCGATGATGAAGCAGGGCGATGTTGCCTTTGTGATTTCCAATACCGGAACAACGCGCTCCATCATCGAGATTGCCCGTGTTGCTCGCGCCAACGGCGCCGCCGTTATTTGTCTGACGGGTTCGGACTCGCCACTCGCCAGTTACTCAGACGTGGCATTGATCGTCGAGACTCTCGAGAACACCAATATGTATACGCCGACGATCTCGCGCATCGCCGCGCTCGTCGTGATCGATATTCTGTCGACCAGCGTCGCGATGCGCCGTCCCCTCGAAGATCAAGCGCGGATTCACAATATGAAGCGGCAACTGAGTGATATACGCAAAGTCCAACCGATTTGAGCTACGAGGCCAATTCGTAGACGATGCGATCACGCCCCTGGTTCTTGGCCCGGTAGAGGCATTCATCCGCGGCATTGACCAGTTGTTCTAGTGTTTGCCCGGGCTCATGAAACGCAACACCGATGCTGACCGTCAATGACAATTCGCTCCGGGCGACCTTCCTCGATATGCCTCGAACATCGAGCAATATTCCATGCGCCACCCACGATGCCTTGCCATAGTCCGCATCAGCGAGGAAAACTGCAAATTCTTCGCCCCCAAAGCGCGCGCCGACATCGCGTCGGCCTAACCGCTTTCCAATGAGGGTTCCTATCTCTTGCAGGGCATCATCTCCAGCAGCGTGGCCAAACCGATCGTTGACCGACTTGAAGTGATCGGCATCTATATAGAGCACGGCCCCGGCACTGAGAGCAGGATTGTTGCCAAGGATCATCTGCTCGACCCGTAAATAAAACTCATGACGCGTTGACAGTCCTGTCATCCCGTCTTTGCGGAACGCGATGTCGAGCTCGTGCGCCATGACCTTCAGGCGATAGTTCAATCCGACCAGAAATGCTCCAAGCGGCCCTCCGACAACGATAACGATCAGTGTTGTCACAAGGATCGTCTTGTCGAGACTATCGTAACCACCGAGCTTGAAGAAGAGGGCGGCCAGGACATTTGCGAGGACACCGCCGAGACCGAGCACCAGCAATATCTGCCTGACGGGCGACAACGCCTCGAACATCGTCATCCAACGATTGAAAGTGTTCATCGATGCCTTCCAGAGATGCGGTCGTCTTCTTATAGGCTCGAAAAATGAAAGATGCGGTAAAGACAGCGCACTACCCCGTATCAGACCCAATCGTAGCCGGCCTAATTGCCCAACGCATCCTTGATTGTCATCCAGGCATTGTCCTTGGCTTGAATGAGCGGCGGAGAGGCCAGTATTTCGGGGGGCTGGCTCCGGCGTTGCCCGTCATGGACCAAGGTCAGCATGCGAATTTCGCCATCGGTAAAATACGGGCTGCCCTCGCCATTGCGGCCATTCAGCGTCGGCCCGACACCCGAGACCTGATAGATCGTCTCCACCATGCCCGCCTGCGTAAGACTATTGGCAAAATAGTCACGCTCGGCATCGATATCCGGTGCGATGTCATGCGTTACTTGACCGGTATACTCGCTGAATCCCACGCGTTGATCGAAGGTTGCGGAACCGAGCCACACGGGCCGTTGTTCTACGCCCGTGTCGAGCACCTTCCACAAACGAACATGATGTCGCTGCTTTGCGCTGCTACCAACGGGCATTTCGTAAGCGAGGTCCTCGCGGCGGCCGTCATAAAACAGCGGGCTGACCGGAGCCTTGTCGTAAGGCCGGTCGAGTATCACGCTTCCAATGATATCGATGCTGGAACGCAAGGTGACAGGATCGGCAGGATACCAGGCACCGGCATGCATGGCACGGATGATGTCCTGACGATCGCCTATAAGTCCGACATTGAGCGGGTCACCCGGAATACCGCGTGCAGTCTTCGTCACCATGGGATGATTAGCGAGGCCTGGCTGTCGTTCATAGTGAGTCCAGACTGTAGGAAGGGCCACATATGCCAGTAACAGGTAGACGGCAACGATGATTACAGCACCGACAAACAGACGCCTCATTTTTCTCTCTGCCCCCGCCTATACTCTCGCCAACGAGCTTACCGCGATAACGTGGGAAAGAATATAATCCGTTCGACCGGACTTAACGGTCGATGCGGCCATTGCAGGGAGCCTGCCGTAAACAAAAACGGGCCGAAGCCCGCTTGATTTATCATCGATCGGTTTGGCCCAATCACGCAGCCTTGATGGCTTCCTCGAGTGTCTTCAGTTGGCCGAGAAGGTCTTCAGCCTTGGCCCGATCTTCGCGGGTTGTCGCGTCTTCGAAGTCTTCCTGAGCGTCCTTTATGCGGTTCTGCAACTCATCAGCCCTTATATCGGCGACGTGTACCGCCGATTCAGCAAGGAGCGTGCAGCCGTCAGGCGTAATGTCAACGAAGCCGCCGAAAACAACATAGCTGTCCAGCTTACCGTCCGGTGTCTTCACGGCGACCACGCCCGGCTTCACTGTTGCCATCAATGGCGCATGGTGCGCCATGACCGTCATGTAGCCCTCTGTACCTGGAACGACGACCTCAATGATCTGCTCCGAAAGAAGCAGACGCTCTGGTGAGACGAGTTCGAACTGAAAGGCTTCTGCCATGATATTCACTCAAATCCTGTGGGCGAAAAGGCGGGCCGCGGCCCGCCATCAGTCATGCGTTAAGCTGCTTCCGCAGCCAGACGCTGTGCCTTCTCGATCGCCTCGTCGATCGAGCCGACCATGTAGAACGCTGCTTCTGGCAAGTGATCATAGTCACCATTGCAAAGACCCTTGAAGCCCTTGATGGTGTCCGCCAGATCCACCAGCTTGCCCGGCGAGCCGGTGAAGATTTCAGCAACGAAGAATGGCTGTGACAGGAAGCGTTCGATCTTGCGGGCACGGGCCACAGCAATCTTGTCTTCTTCCGAAAGTTCGTCCATGCCAAGGATGGCGATGATGTCCTGAAGCGACTTGTAGCGCTGCAGGATCGACTGAACCTGGCGGGCTGTCTGGTAGTGCTCGTCACCGACGATCAGCGGATCGAGCATGCGCGATGTCGAGTCCAGCGGATCCACAGCCGGGTAAATACCCTTCTCGGAGATCGCGCGGTTGAGAACCGTCGTCGCATCAAGGTGCGCGAACGAAGTCGCAGGCGCAGGATCGGTCAAATCGTCGGCGGGGACGTAGATGGCCTGAACCGATGTGATAGAACCCTTGTGCGTCGTGGTGATGCGCTCCTGCATCTGGCCCATATCGGTCGCGAGCGTCGGCTGATAGCCCACGGCGGACGGGATACGGCCAAGCAAAGCGGACACTTCGGAACCGGCCTGCGTAAAGCGGAAGATGTTGTCCACGAAGAACAGAACGTCCTGGCCCTGGTCGCGGAAATGCTCGGCAACGGTCAGACCCGACAGAGCAACACGGGCACGCGCCCCTGGTGGCTCGTTCATCTGGCCGTAGACGAGTGCGGCCTTGGAGCCTTCGCCGCCGCCTTCCTTGTTAACGCCGGACTCGATCATCTCGTGATAAAGATCGTTACCCTCGCGTGTGCGTTCACCCACACCGGCGAATACCGAATAACCGCCATGCGCCTTGGCAACGTTGTTGATCAGTTCCATGATGAGAACTGTCTTGCCGACGCCTGCACCGCCGAAGAGACCGATCTTGCCGCCGCGTGCATAAGGCGCGAGCAGGTCGACCACCTTGATGCCAGTGACAAGGATCTCGGCTTCCGTAGACTGCTCGACATATGCAGGAGCTGGCTGGTGGATGGCGCGGGAAAGCTTGGTCTTGATCGGGCCTGCTTCGTCGACCGGCTCGCCGATGACGTTCATGATGCGGCCGAGCGTTTCCTCGCCGACCGGCACCATGATAGGCGAACCGGTGTCGTAAACAACCTGGCCGCGGATCAGGCCTTCGGTCGAGTCCATTGCGATCGTGCGCACAGTGTTCTCACCGAGATGCTGCGCAACTTCGAGAACGAGGCGGTTGCCGAGATTGTCGGTTTCCAGAGCGTTCAGGATTTGCGGCAGAACACCACCATCGAAGGCCACGTCGACAACAGCGCCGATAACCTGGCTGACGCGACCGGCAACGCCGGTTGCCTTGAGAGCAGTCTTGGGTGTCGCTGACTTTGTTGCCTTTGCCGGAGCTGCGGCTTTGGCAGCTGGAGCAGCCTTCGCAGCTGCTTTCGCAACCGGCTTCACGGCCTCGGCAGTTGCCTTTGCTGCAGGTGTCTTTGCTGCAGCTGTCTTTGCTGCCGGGGCAGCCTTGGCGGCTGCGGGTGTTTTCGGGGTCGCTGCTTTAGCCATCGATCCTTACCTTCGCGATTAGAGCGCTTCTGCGCCCGAAATAATTTCAATCAGTTCTTTGGTGATCTGGGCTTGACGCTGGCGGTTGTACGACATTGTCAGCTTGTTGATCATGTCACCGGCATTGCGGGTTGCATTGTCCATGGCGGACATACGTGCACCCTGCTCCGATGCCGCGTTTTCAAGAAGAGCGCGGAAAACCTGGACGGAAATATTACGCGGGATCAGATCGCCGAGAATGGCGGCCGGATCCGGCTCATATTCATAAACTGCATCGCCTGCGCTCTCCGGCTCGACATCGCCGATGGCACTGGCTGGAATCAACTGCTGGGCAGTCGGTATCTGTGCGATCACCGATTTGAATTCCGAATAGAACAGCGTGGCAACGTCGAACGCGCCCTCATTGAAGAGCGTGATGATCTTGTGACCGATTTCGTCAGCGTTGACAAAACCAAGCGTTTTGACTTCGCGCAGATTGACGTGATCGATAATGTTCTTGCCGAGATCACGGCGCAGGATATCTGCGCCTTTCTTGCCAACAGTAATGATCTTGACCGTCTTGCCATCGGCGAGAAGCCGGCGGGTGTGGTCACGGGCCAGGCGCGCGATTTGCGCGTTGAAACCGCCGCAAAGGCCACGTTCGGACGTGCAGACGACAAGCAGATGCACATCGTCCTTGCCTGTCCCGCTCATTAGCACGGGCGCATCATCGCCATCGACATTGGAAGCGATGTTCGCCAGCACAGCAGCCATGCGCTGCGAATAGGGGCGAGCGGCTTCCGCAGCCTCCTGCGCACGACGCAGCTTCGCCGCGGCGACCATTTGCATCGCCTTGGTGATTTTCTGCGTCGCCTTGACCGAGGCGATCCGGTTTCTCAGATCCTTTAACGAAGGCATCCGTTCATCCCGTCCGTAATGTTAAGCGAAGGACTTGGCAAAGCCGTCAACAGCGGCCTTGAGCTTGCCTTTGGTCTCGTCGCTGATCTGCTTTTCCTTGGCAATCGTCGCAAGAACATCCTTGTGTTCCGTACGAAGCCATGTGAGCAGACCTTGCTCGAAATCATTGACCTGACTGACGGCAAGCTTGTCGAGATAGCCATTGACACCGGCGTAGATCACTGCAACCTGCTCTTCCGTCTTCAGCGGCGAGAACTGTGGCTGCTTCAAAAGCTCGGTCAGGCGCGCGCCGCGGTTGAGCAGGCGTTGTGTCGAGGCGTCGAGATCGGAACCGAACTGGGCAAAGGCCGCCATTTCGCGGTACTGAGCCAGCTCACCTTTAATCGAACCGGCAACCTGCTTCATCGCCTTGATCTGCGCGGAAGAACCAACGCGGGAAACCGACAGACCGACGTTCACGGCCGGACGGATACCCTGGTAGAACAGGTTGGTTTCAAGGAATATCTGACCGTCGGTGATCGAGATCACGTTGGTCGGAATATAGGCCGACACGTCGTTCGCCTGGGTCTCGATGACAGGCAATGCGGTCAGCGAACCGGCGCCGTTGTCGTCATTGAGCTTTGCAGAGCGCTCGAGCAGACGGGAGTGCAGATAGAAAACGTCACCCGGATAAGCTTCGCGGCCCGGAGGACGGCGCAACAGCAAGGACATCTGGCGATAAGCCACGGCCTGCTTGGACAGATCGTCATAGCCGATCAGCGCGTGCATGCCGTTGTCACGGAAGTATTCGCCCATGGTGCAACCGGCAAACGGCGCTAGATACTGCATCGGCGCAGGATCGGAAGCTGTGGCAGCAACGATGATCGAATATTCAAGCGCACCGCGCTCTTCGAGAATCTTGACGAACTGCGCAACCGTCGAACGCTTCTGGCCGATAGCGACGTAGACGCAATACAACTTTTCGCTCTCATTGCCTGCATCGTGAGCCGGCTTCTGATTAAGGAAAGTATCGAGAATAATCGCCGTCTTGCCGGTCTGGCGATCGCCGATGATCAGCTCGCGCTGGCCGCGGCCGACCGGGATCAGCGCATCGATAGCTTTGAGGCCCGTCGACATCGGCTCATGCACGGACTTGCGCGGGATGATGCCCGGCGCCTTGACGTCAACACGCATACGTTGTGTTGCCTTGATCGGCCCCTTGCCGTCGATCGGATTACCGAGTGCATCGACAACGCGGCCAAGCAATTCCTTGCCGACGGGAACGTCAACGATGGCGCCGGTCCGCTTGACGGTGTCGCCTTCCTTGATGTCACGGTCCGAACCAAAAATAACGACGCCGACATTGTCGCTTTCGAGGTTCAGGGCCATGCCGCGGGTACCGTCCGGGAACTCGACCATTTCACCGGCCTGGACATTGTCCAGACCATATACACGAGCAATACCGTCACCGACGGACAGAACCTGACCGACCTCGGAGACTTCTGCCTCCTGACCGAAATTCTTGATTTGCTCTTTCAGGATTGCGGAAATTTCCGCGGCGCGGATGTCCATCAGCCGACCTCTTTCAGTGCAAGCTTAAGCGAAGAAAGTTTTGTGCGAAGTGAAGTGTCGATCTGGCGGGACCCCAACTTGACGATGAGACCTCCAAGGATCGACGGATCAACAGTGACATTGATTGTCACGTCCTTGCCGGCGACGCTTTTCAGCGTGGCCTTCAATTCTGTTTGCTGCGCCGCCGTCAAAGCATGCGCCGAAGTAACGTCCGCCGAGACCTCGCCGCGCTGCGCGCTGGCGATCTGGCGAAATGACTGGATCATGGCCGGCACCGCGAACAGGCGCCGGTTCTGCGCGACGACACGCAGGAAATTGCCGACGAGGCCGCCGATCTTGGCCTTTGCGAGGATGGCGGAAATCGCCTTGACCTGATCGCCCGATGAGAAGACCGGGCTCAGAACCAGTCGCTTCAGATCGGCACTACCATTGATGAGAGCCTCGAACTCGCCGAGATTCTTCTCCACCTCGGCAACGGATTTCGTCTCCAACGCGAGGTCGAACAACGAACCCGCGTAACGCTGGGCAACACCGGTAATGAGCGACGAAGTTTCTGCCACGAACGACAAGCTCTCTGCGTTGGAGCCAAAAATCTGGAAACCGGAAAGGATTTTCGGTCAAATCTTTGGCATTATTGATTTTTTTACCGCCGAAGGCACAACCCGAGAGCCGTATCCGACGAGATTTGAATGCCGTCTAGCATAGGAACTCAGGACTCGCAACACGCGAATCCCCTAAAAAGGCCGTCCCAATCGCCGCAGCTCTGGATAATTATGAGCAACTGATTCAACTAATGCTGTCATGTTTATGCAATGAAGCCGAAGGCGAAGAGCAAGGGGCCCGTTGCCAACGCAATTTCGACAAGCACCGATATCCAGTTGTAAACCGTATTGCCTCGATCCGACATCATGGAGATCAGGCGGCCAAAGACCGTAAAGCCCCACGAAACGCCAAGCGCGATCCAGAGAAAGGGCTGGGAGAAAACCAGGGCGCTTAGCCCAAGTCCGAGATAAAATCCGGCAAACGTGGCGCGCACTTCAGATATGGCTTCAGGCCGCTCGGGTTTGGTCTGCAGGCGCATGATTTTCAGTGCGACGCGAGGAGCAAAAAACAAGATCAATCCGAAGATGACTGTGATTGCCGCTGACAGCCAAGCCAGCCATTCGCCTGTAGTCGCCGGCCAATAAAGTTCCATTTCTTATCCCTTCCCCAAACTACCTGTATTCCTGCTTTCATAGCGCCGACCCAAACTCGTCATGGAGTGGCGAAAATGGTGATTTTCGAGCACCGGAGCGGAGCGTACTTTTCGGTACGTGAGCACCGGAGCAAAGAAAAGCGCCATTTGCAGCCCGCCGTGGCGAGTTTTATAAGAAGCTTTGCGGATCAATATCAACCTGCACGCGCACCGATCCCCGTTCTTTTGGCCCTGCCGCCAGCATGGCGCGGATAAAGCCCTGAATATCCGCCTTGCGGGTGCCATGGATCAGGAGCCGGAAGCGGTGGCGGCCCCGAACAAGCGCGAGTGGCGCTTCCGCCGGACCGAGCACGCTGATCTGCGGTGAGGCAGGCGCTGCACGCCGTAAAGCCCGGGCATGATTTTCTGCCTCTGGCCGAGTTGCTGCAGAGACAATCAATGCTGCCAGGCGGCCGAACGGCGGCAGCCCGGAGCGTTCTCGCTCCTCTATCTCGCGCTCATAAAAGGCCTGTGCATCGCCGGAAACGATAGCGCGCATGACGGGATGTTCCGGTTGATAGGTCTGCAACAGTCCGAGGCTCTTTTTGCCAGTGCGTCCCGCCCGCCCCGTTACCTGGTTGAGCAACTGAAACGTGCGTTCGGCAGCGCGCGGATCGCCATTGGCAAGCCCGAGATCCGCATCTACAACCCCGACGAGCGTCATGTTAGGGAAATTATGCCCCTTGGCGACGAGCTGCGTACCGATGATGATATCCGCCTCTCCGCGCGCGATGGCATCGAGTTCCAGCCGCAGACGCTTCACACCCATGAGGTCGGACGACAGGACGATGATGCGCGCATCGGGAAATGTCTTCTCCGTTTCCTCGGCGATGCGCTCGACACCCGGGCCGCAAGCGACCAGATGGTCGAGCGTGCCACAGGATGGACAGGCCTCGGGCCTGGCCTCGCGGTGCCCGCATTGATGACAGACGAGCTGACCACGAAAACGATGCTCCACGAGCCAGCTTGAACAGTCCGGGCACTGAAACCGATGACCGCATACCCGGCATAGAGTCAGCGGCGCATAGCCACGCCGATTGAGAAACAGCAGCGATTGCTCTTTGCGTTGTAAAGTCTGGTTGATGGCCTCAACCAGCGCTGGTGAAAGGAAGCCACCCGGTCGCGGCGGTGATTTGCGCATGTCGATCGATTTGAGATCGGGCATCGCCGCTTCCGCATAGCGGCCCGGCAGGCGAACGCGTGTATAGCGTCCTTGGCTGGCATTCACCTGGCTTTCGATCGATGGCGTTGCCGACGCCAGGACCACTGGAAAATTGCCGATGTGCCCGCGCACCACGGCCATGTCGCGCGCATTGTAAAAAACGCGATCTTCCTGCTTGTAGGCCGGATCATGCTCTTCATCGACAATGATCAATCCCAGATCCTTGAACGGCAAGAACAATGCCGAGCGCGCGCCTGCGACGACTCTGACCTGCCCCTCCATCACTTGCCGCCACACCCGCTCACGCGATCTTGGTGCAAGGTCCGAATGCCACTCCGCAGGTTTCGAACCGAACCGATCGTGGAACCGATCGAGAAATTGCTGAGTCAGCGCAATCTCCGGCAGCAGGATCAACACCTGTTTGCCTCGTTCGATAGCTTTGGCCACCGCCTCGAAATAGACTTCGGTCTTGCCCGAACCTGTGACGCCATCAAGCAAGGATACCGAAAAGCCATTCGTCGATACCGCTTCGACCAATTGATCTGCAGCTTGCGTTTGATCGGGAGACAAGGCTGCTTTCGCGTAATCCGGATCGGGAGCAGCTACGATTGGCCGCGCCGGGATCATCACCTGTTCGAATACACCCTGGGCGGCGAGACCATCGATGACACTCGCTGACACGCCGGCCGCATGAGCAAGTCCGGTTCGGGTCCACGCCATTCCGTCTTCCGCAAGTTCCAATACGCGGGCACGGGCGCCCGTCATCCTGTCGGGCTCGCGGCCCGAGAATCGCAGACCCGGAACCGGCGGCTCCGGGTCGAAGGCCGCAGGCACCCGCAATACCATCCGCGCCACCATGCCAGGCGGCGATATCGTATAATCAGCAGCCCAGCGCATGAACCGCATCATGCCATCGTCGACTGGAGGACAGTCAAAGAGTTCTGAAATCGGCCGCAGCTTTTTCGCATCGATCGAGTCTGTCGAGCCCTCCGTAACAATGCCCGCGACCTCGCGCGGTCCTAGTGGCACCCGAACGATTGAACCGGCCTGTACCTCCATGCCATCCGGCACGGCATAGCTATAGGGTCGCTCGGCCGGCATCGGCACAAGCACGGGAACAATTTTTTGCGGGATGAACGAATCCTGGCTCATATGGGCGTGACCTTGCCGCGGCTTTGGGCTAAAGAAAAGCCACTTTCCGGGAGAAATATCCCATCTATCATTTTTGGAAGGACTGCTCCGATGAAATTCTTTGCTGATACCGCCGATGTAAAGGAAATCCGCGAACTCAACGATCTTGGATTGCTTGATGGCGTGACAACCAACCCTTCATTGATTCTCAAATCCGGCGGCAGCATCTTCGAGGTCACCAAGGAAATCTGCAGCATCGTCAAGGGACCTGTTTCGGCCGAAGTGACCGCGGTGGAATATGAGCAGATGATGAAAGAGGCGGCGGTACTTGCCAAGATCGCCGACAATATCTGCATCAAGGTACCGCTTACTCTTGACGGCCTGAGGGCCTGCAAGGCGCTTCGCTCCGACGGACACCTCGTCAATGTCACACTTTGCTTCTCCGCCAATCAGGCGCTGCTGGCCGCTAAAGCGGGCGCAACATTCATCTCGCCTTTCATCGGCCGCATCGACGACATCGGCATCAATGGCCTCGAGTTGATTTCCGAAATTCGCACGATCTACGACAATTACGACTATCCAACGGAAATCCTTGCGGCCTCGATCCGTACCGTAAACCATGTGAAGGAAGCCGCACTCATCGGCGCGGACGTCGTAACCGCACCGCCAGCAACGCTGAAGGCGCTCGTCAAGCATCCGCTGACCGACAAGGGTCTCGAGACTTTCCTCGCTGACTGGGCAAAGACCGGCCAGAAGATCGCCTGATCTGAGTATTACTATCTGAATTCAACACCCGCTGACATCGTCGGCGGGTGTTTCTTATCGATTATACAACTGATCCAATATCTGCCGTTCAAAAAACGCTAGTTCGGGCGAAGCATGACGGCGCGGGCGTTCTACCGGGATCGCCAGGTCGAGTGCAATGCGTCCGCTATCGATGACGACGACCCTGTCGGCAAGCGAAACGGCCTCGGCGACATCATGTGTCACCAGAACCGCGGTGAATTTCTTCGCCAGCCAAATTCGTTCCAGCAGTTGTTGCATCTCGATCCGCGTCAGCGCATCCAATGCGCCCAGCGGCTCGTCGAGTGCCAATATGGATGGGTGCCCCACCAGCGCCCGCGCAAGTGCAACGCGCTGCCGCTGCCCGCCTGAAAGCACGGACGGCCACTCGCCGCCACGATCCGCCAGACCGACTTCAGCCAGAATCTCCAGGCTTTTCTTGCGCGCAGTCTCGCCTTTCTCGATACCCGTCAGCCCTACACCGACATTGGCGGCAACCCGCGCCCAAGGCAGGAGTCGCGGCTCCTGAAACATGATGCGGGTACGTTTCTGATCATCCTCTAGGACGCCTGTAACAATCTCGCCAGACGTCGGCTTGTCGAGTCCGGCTAGCAATCGCAATAGGGTACTCTTGCCGCAGCCGCTCTTGCCGATAACCGCAACGAATTGTCCCTCGTAGACATCAAGGTTGATGCCTTGCAGCACGGCCTTGCCGCCAAACTGCTTGGCAACATTGCGAAACGAGAACGAGACCTTGCCTTGGGGTGCCGGCGTATAGGCTGGCGCCGTCGTGGAGTAGGATTTGCGGGCTGTTACGGTCGCTGCGGTCATCTTGGTTCCTCAAACAGTCTGGAAGGCAGGGTGCCATTGCAGTGATATCCGCTCGAGAAACCGCGCCAGCGAATCTGCCAGCTTGCCAAGGAGCGCATAGATCAAAATCGATAGAACAACGACGTCGATCAGTAGGAATTCGCGCGCCTGCATCGCCATGTAGCCAAGACCCGAGGACGCGGAAATCGTTTCGGCGACGATCAATGTCAGCCACATGATACCAAGCGCATAGCGCAACCCGACAAAGATCGAGGGCAGCGCACCCGGCAGGATCACACGCACGAACAGCTGTGTGCGTGACATGCCATAGATGCGCCCCATCTCCACCAGCTGCGGATCGACACCCTGAATGCCAAGCAGTGTATTGACGTAGATTGGAAAGAACACGCCGAGCGCAACGAGAAACAGTTTCGCTTCCTCGTCTATCCCGAACCACAGGATTACCAGCGGGATCAGCGCGAGATGTGGAATGTTCCGGATCATCTGCAGCGTCGTGTCGGTTAGTTCGCGGCTAAGCGCCGATAGTCCATTGGCAAGGCCAAGCGCGAAACCGATGCTACCGCCGACAAGAAAGCCGCTGAGAGCGCGCAATGTCGAAATGCGGATGTTCTCGATGAGTTCACCCGACAGGAGCAATTTCCAGAACGCCTCTCCGACAGCGGACGGTGCTGGCAAGACGTTGGCCGGTATAAGCCCGGCTCGCGACGCGCCTTCCCATCCCGCAAGCAGCAAGGCAGGCAAAAGCCAGCCCAGCGTGCTGCGACCGATAGAACGGAGCGCCCTGCTCATGAGGCGGCCTGCAGGCGCTTGTCGCCATAAAAGCCAACGCCAAACTCGTTCTCGATCGAACGACGCGGGGCACGCGCTTTTGCGCCAAGACCAAGTTCCGGAAACAGAAGTTCCGCAACACGGTAGGCTTCTTCCAGATGCGGATAGCCCGAACCGATCACGGTATCGATGCCAACCGCCTGATATTCGCGAATCCGCGCCGCGATGCTTTGCGGCGATCCGACAAGGGCGGTACCTGCACCGCCACGTACGAGGCCAACGCCCGCCCAAAGGTTGGGACCGACAACGAGTTTGTCGCGGCGTCCGCCATGCAGTTCCGCCATGCGGCGCTGTCCGACAGAATCCATTTCCTTGAGGAACCGCGCCTGTGCGACTTCAATCTGCTCATCGGTGATCCTGCTGACCAGCCGGTCCGCCGCCGCCCAGGCTTCATCTTCAGTTTCGCGAACGATGAAATGCAGGCGAATGCCAAAGCGCAGCTTGCGGCCTTTGCGAGCCGCCTTTGCGCGGGCACGCTCGATCTTTTCGGCTACCTGCGCCACCGGCTCGCCCCACGTCAGGTACATGTCGACCTGTTCCGCCGCAAGATCCTGTCCCGCATCGGATGAACCACCGAAATAGAGCGGCGCGCGTTCCTGTACCGGCAGGAGGTCAAGCCTGCCCCCTTCTACCCGATAATGTTTGCCGTCAAAGTCGACCGTTTTGCCGGAGACAAGATCGCGCCAGATCTTCAGGAATTCCGCAGCCTGTTCATAGCGCTGGTCATGAGGCAGGAAGACGCCGTCGCCTGCAAGTTCCTTGGGATTGCCGCCAACGACCACGTTCAGCAGCAGGCGCCCGTTGCTCAGGCGGTCAAGTGCTGCCGTCTGCCGCGCAGCGAAAACCGGCGACGTCACACCCGGGCGCAGTGCCACCAAAAACTTCAACCGCTCCGTATGTGCGGCGAGCCCCGCTGCTGTGATCCAGGAATCTTCGCAACTCTGCCCCGTTGGAAGTAACACACCCGGGAAACCCAGCCGATCGACCGCCTGCGCGATCTCACGGAGATAGTCGTGCTCCGGCGGCCGTTGCTGTCGCTCCGAACCAAGATAACTGCCATCGCCGTGTGTCGGGATGAACCAGAAGAAATCAAGCGGGGTGTTATTTACTGGCTGCGTCATATCGCGACTCCGGTCCATAGTCAGTTGGTTGGGGCCGCCCAAACGGCATCGGAAACCTTGATGGCATTGGGGATGAGCTTAAGCTTGAAGAAACGGTCTGCGGTTTCCTGCTGATGCGCAATTATTGCCGGTGTAATCGGTTCGACGCTGAAAACAGAGCGGTTCGCGGCAAGGGTCTGCGCGTCGAGAGGCACGCCGGTCACTTCGTGCAGGGCTTCGGCCACCTTGTCCTTGTTGGCGTTGGCCCAATCGGCCGCGACCTTCAGCGCGCCGATTGTCTCCGTCACGACTTCCGGATGTGCCTTGGCAAAATCGCGATTGGCAATGAGATAGGTGTTGACGTTGAGAACATCGCTTGTGCGGACTAAAATGCGCGGATTGTAGCGCGTCTCGGCAATAGCGAAGAATGGATCCCAGATTGCCCAGGCATCGATTTTATCGCTGGCAAACGCCGCGGCGGCATCGGCCGGACTCAGGAAAACCGGCGTGATCTCATCGTAGCCCACCTTGGCTTTCGCCAATGCCGCGATGAGAAGATTGTGCGCGCTTGTTCCTTTGCCAACGCCCACTTTCTTGCCCTTGAGGTCGGCAAGCGACTGGATGGACGAACCGGGCTTGACGATGATGGCCTCGCCTTTGCCATTGGGCGCAAGAGCAGCGGCATAGGCAATCGCGGAACCTGCGGATTGTCCGAAAATCGGCGGCGCATCGCCGACCCAGCCGACATCGACGCTGCCGACATTCAGAGCTTCGACGAGCGGTGGACCTGCGGTGAACTCAACCCATTTAACCGCAATACCCTTCGGCTCAAGTGCTTTTTCGATCACCTGCTGCTGGCGGGCGATTACAGGCAGACCTGTTTTCTGATACCCGATTTTCAGCTCTTTTAGAGGCTCAGCGGCCTGGGCGAATGTGGTGGCAAATACAGCCGCAGCCAAAAGGGCCGCACCAAATGCTTTACGTGTCAATCTGGACATTGGTCCCTCTTGGATGCGGGCTTTATTGACAAAAAGCCTTCCCGCCCGACCGGGAATTGATCCAATGCTAGTTAACTCGACCAATCTAATAGAGAAAAGAAATTCTGTAGAATGTGGCGCGATGGGATTAGTTTTCTGGTAAGTTCGAGAGAGCGCGCAAAGGCGAGAGCATTATCATAATAGATCGTCATCGCCGAAATGGCCGTCTAGCCTCAATCCCTCGATGGATGTTGCGCCGTCCTGGCGGACTACGGTCATGGCACGCACACCGGTCCGGGCAGAAATTTCATCCGCCAGCGCGCGCGAATGGGTGACAATCCACAACTGCGTGCGCTCCGCCGCCTGGCTGATCATGTCGGCAAGAGCCGGCAGCATCGACGGATGCAGGCTGGTCTCCGGCTCATTCAGCGCAATCAGCCGCGGCAGCCGATAAGAAAGAAGCGCACCCGCGAGCGCCAGAAACCGTATCTGGCCATCCGACAGTTCTTCCGGACGAAACAGGCGCTGTGGAAATTCGGGAAGGCGCAGACCGAAAGTTGCCGTCTCCCCCGGAACCGGCACATCGAGGGTGGCATCTCCTAGCGCTTCGGCGATGCAGCGATCGAGATCAACCGTATCTTCTCGGATATGCACCAGTGTCGCAAAGACCGCAGCAAGATTGCCGCCGTCTTCGTCCAGCATGGGGGCGGTGATCGCCAACGTCGGCCGTCGAACGGGTGAATCGCGGTCGGTGCGAAAGCCGTGATAGAAACGCCAACCAAGTAGCGTGGCACGCAGATCGCCGATCTCGGGGTACCGCCCCGAGCTACCGAGAATCGCCAGCCCCGTCTCGGAATCGAGAAGTTTGACTGGGTGCTCGACGCGCCTGCCAGAATCATCCCTTGCAAACACCGCCGGTCCCTTGCGGCCCATCATCTCGACAGGTCTGCGGCCACTGTCGATGCTCAGCGTTTCTTCCTTAATCTGCGGCTCGAAGGCAAAACCCGCGGCTGCGGGCGGACGCAAACCGATCTCGACGGTATAATCCCCCCGAGTAGTCGTTCCTTCATCTTCAAACGAAGCGTTGAAAGCTATCCGTACCGGACCGGTTCTGCGTCTCCCGGTCCACAGGGCGGACTGCATGCCACCTTCGCGCGCAATCTCGTAAGAAAGCGTCCCTTCCGCCGAAGCCTTGACCAGTTGCATTGCCCGATAGAGATTGGATTTGCCGACGCCGTTCTCGCCGACAAACAGTGCGAGCGGACCGATATCGAGCCGTATCGAACGCAACGACCGATAGCCAGTCGCGGAAAGCGAAGTCAGGCGCACTATCTACACCTCGACGTTTGTATCTAAATTTTGGATAGATCCTGCGCGACAGTGAGATTGAGCGACTCGGCGAGCTCCCGCGCCGCACGATTGTTCGCGTCGCGCTGTGCCCTGAGTACGGCATAACGCTGCCTTGGCGCGTCGTAGTCCGCAGTGACTATGCGTGTTCCGGTACCAACAACCTTTCCATCGGAGAGGCGCGTCAAGGTATAGGAGCCCGTCATGCGCATCGAACCAGCTGTTGGCTGGCCGGATTTGTCATTCGTTGCATTCTGCACGAGCAGCAACGACAGGTCTCTGGAATAAACGCTCAGCGTCAGCGAATAGGCTGGGCTAGCCGGTTCTCCTGCACCGCCGGCAAACAGGAAAATCAGGTTGTTGCGCACTTCCTGTGTCACACGGTCGCCGGGCTGGTTGATCGAGATGCTGGCAAGCTTCGAGCGTATATTGTCGTTGACGCTTCCAGTCACTGTGGGGCTGGGCGTCGAATATAGCGGCCTCACTTGGCATCCTCCGGCAATGAGGGCCATTCCAAGAACGCAGACCGATAACAACAGACGCCCGGAACGCGATCCCGGTTGAAAACGATCAGGCAACGACATTGATGATCCTCTGCGGTACGATAATGACTTTCTTTGGCGGATTACCATTCAACGCGGCCCTGACGAAATCAAGCGCGAGGGCGGCTTTTTCGACCGCCAATTGATCCGCATCTCGGGCAATTGTCAAATCACCACGCTTCTTGCCGTTGATCTGCACCGGCAGGGTCACATCGTTCTCGACGATCAGCGCCTCATCATAGGTTGGCCATGGCTGATGCGCGATAAGATCCTTGCCATTCAGCGCTTTCCAGCATTCTTCAGCCAGATGCGGCATCATCGGTCCGACCATCGCCAGCAGCATATTGGTTGCTTCGCGGCAGGCCGCGATCAACTGCGTGTCCGCCTCGCCTGCAGCGATTTTCTGCAGGGGACCCGACAAAATATTCACCAGTTCGTACAGCCGGGCGACCGCCTTGTTGAAGGCGAGCTTTTCGATATCCTCGCCGACAGCCTTCACTGTCTTGTGCGCGGCCTTTGAAACCTGCAGCGCTTCGCCCTCGGAGGCGGTCGCCGGCTCGGCAGTCTTCAGCACGTCTGCGGCTTCGGAGATCAACCGCCACACGCGCTGCACGAAGCGGTGCGCACCTTCGGCGCCTGCCTCCGTCCAGATCACATCACGCTCGGGCGGCGAATCCGACAGCATGAACCAGCGCGCGGTATCGGCACCATAAGAAGCGATAATATCGTCCGGATCGACCACATTCTTTTTGGACTTCGACATCTTTTCGATAGAGCCGATCTCGATCTCTTCTCCGGTCTCGATCAGGATCGCGCGGCGCTTGCCGTCACTCTCTTCCACCTTGACCTCCGCTGGCATAACCCAGCCATCCTTGCCCTTGTAGGTCTCGTGCACGACCATGCCTTGGGTAAACAGGCCCTTGAACGGCTCGCTGATATCCAGATGGCCCGCGACCTTCATTGCCCGCGTGAAAAACCGCGAATAGAGCAGATGCAGGATCGCATGCTCGATGCCGCCAATATATTGATCGACCGGCAGCCAGTGATTGGCGATCTTCGGATCGGTGGGTTCATTCTCCCAAGGCGCCGTGAATCGCGCAAAGTACCAGGACGAATCGACGAACGTGTCCATGGTGTCGGTTTCACGGCGCGCGGCCTTGCCGCACTGCGGACAGTTCACATGTCGCCAGGTCGGGTGACGATCAAGTGGATTGCCGGGGCGGTCGAATTCGACATCGTCCGGCAGCTTGACTGGCAGATCGGCCTTCGGCACAGGAACGACACCACAATCGTCACAATGGATCATCGGGATCGGGCAGCCCCAATAGCGCTGGCGCGAAATACCCCAGTCGCGCAGACGGAAGTTGACCTTCCGCTCACCTTGTGGCCGATTGCCGATGGTCTGCTTTTCCAGTCGGTTCGCCACATCATCGAAGGCCGCAGCAGGCGTCAGTCCGTCAAGGAATTGCGAATTTATCATCACCCCGTCATCGACATAGGCCGTTTCAGTGATCTGGAACGTTGCCGCATCCGCGTCCTTCGGCATGACCACGGGGACTACGGGCAAGCCATATTTGTTGGCAAAGTCCAAATCGCGCTGATCGCCCGACGGGCAGCCGAAGATTGCTCCCGTGCCGTAGTCCATCAAGACAAAATTTGCGACGTAAACCGGCAGCTTCCAGTTCGGATCGAACGGATGCGCCACGCGCAGGCCGGTGTCGAAGCCTTTCTTCTCGGCCGTCTCCAGTGCAACAACGGACGTGCCGGCGTGGCGGCATTCCTCGTTGAACTTCGCCAGCGCCTCATTGGTTTCCGCGGCCTTTTTCGCCAGCGGATGGTCTGCCGCGATCGCGATAAACGACGCACCGAACAGCGTATCCGGACGTGTCGTATAAACCTCGATCTCGCTTTCTTCCCCGGTGTGCGAATTATCATCCAGCGCCCAGCGGATCAGCATGCCTTCCGACTTGCCGATCCAGTTGCGTTGCATTAGCCGCACCTTGTCGGGCCATTGGTCGAGATCGTCCAGCGCGCTCAGCAATTCCTCATTGAAATCGGTGATCTTGAAGAACCACTGAGTCAATTCACGCTGTTCGACCAGCGCGCCGGAGCGCCAGCCGCGGCCATCGATCACCTGTTCATTGGCAAGAACGGTCATGTCCTCCGGATCCCAGTTGACCTTGGAGGATTTGCGCGTCACCAGCCCCTTTTCGACGAAGTCGAGGAACAGCATCTGCTGGCGATGATAATATTCGACATCGCAGGTTGCGAACTCGCGCGACCAGTCGAGTGACAGCCCCATGGATTTGAGCTGGCTGCGCATGGTTTCGATGTTCTGATAGGTCCAGGTCTTCGGGTGAACCTTGTTCTGCATCGCAGCGTTTTCCGCCGGCATGCCGAAGGCGTCCCAGCCCATCGGGTGCAGTACATTGAATCCCTTGGCGCGCTTGTAGCGCGCAACGACATCGCCCATCGCATAATTGCGCACATGGCCCATATGAATGCGGCCCGAAGGATAGGGGAACATCTCGAGCACGTAATACGGGTCACGCGGATCATCATTCGGCGTTTCGAAAAGTTTGGCGTCGTCCCAAACCTTCTGCCAATGCTTTTCGGCTACACGGGGATTGTATCGTTCGGTTGCCATGAACGGGATTCTCTTGCAAAGGATATTGGTTGCGGGACCTTCACCATGGATTGGTGAGACCGTCAACCATTTGAAGCTGAAGGAACCCGCGAAAACCGGGCTCGTGTATCATAAATAGGACTCAACTGCGCCATGCCCAATGCCGTTGAACAACTTTTTGCCGTTCAAAGCGAAATTCGCAAAGCCGAAGCCGAGGCCAACCGTTCAGAAGGTTCGGTGACATTGGTAGCGGTTTCCAAGACTTTTGACGGCGACGCGATTCGCCCGGTTATCGAAGCCGGGCAGCGCGTTTTCGGTGAAAATCGCGTGCAGGAGGCTCAAACGAAATGGCCGTACCTGCGTACCGAATTCCCCGATATCGAATTGCACCTGATCGGCCCGCTGCAGTCCAACAAAACGCAGGAAGCTGTCGCTCTTTTTGATGTGATCGAAACTGTCGATCGCGAGAAGATCGCCTCGACTCTGGCCGTGGAAATGAAGAAGCAGAACCGCTTTCCGAAGCTCTTCGTTCAAGTCAATACCGGCTCGGAACCCCAAAAAACGGGCATCGAACCCAAGGAAGCATTGGCTTTCATCACGCGCTGCCGTGCCGTGCATGGCCTCATGATCGAGGGCCTGATGTGCATCCCGCCAGCCGATGAGAACCCTGGACCGCATTTTGCCCTTTTGCGCAAAATTGCGGCCGATGCCGGCGTGGAGAAGCTTTCCATGGGCATGTCGGGCGATTACCGGATTGCCATAGGTTTCGGCGCGACCTCGGTGCGCGTCGGCTCGGCGATTTTCGGCGCTCGCTAGGTCCTACCAGCTACGGCGCGGCCCGGTATCGATGTGATAATAGCCCGCCGGATAGCGCTTCAGCCCACCCACGTCTTTCGTGGAAGAAAGAAAATTGACCAATCCGGACGCGCCGCCATGCACGCGGAAGTCCACCGCCTGACAGTTAAGGTGATAGGACTGATCACGTCCGCCAACACTACGATTGCGTGATCGCGAACGAACGGTGGAGTTGACAGTAATCGGACCATATTTGGCCGATACGCGGTTGAGCACATTCCTTAAACGTTCCGGGACACACTTCGACGGGGCCTTGTAATCGATATAGGCCTTGCCGCGAGGCATGGCGGCGAGCACCAGAGGGCTTATTTTGTCGAAGACGGAATCTTTCAACAGATGCGCGTGCTCATCGCCGAACAGATGAGCGCCGATCCGCTCTTGAGGATTCGACGGCTCAGGCAACGTTCCGGCATCCGCGGGGATTGCCAGTACGAGCACCATCAGAAAAAGCACCGTGAATTTCGCGCGGAACACAACGCTGCGCAAGGGTTGAATTATCATTCTTGGATCCTTGGTGTGGCGCAGGCTTTATGATTGTGCGGCGCGCCTCATTTGTCCTCCCAAGTCAAGGCAGCGACCGATCAAGCCGAAATGTGTTCAAAATGGACCGCGTTCCATGACAAAATGTAACGGTATATTACAACGCCCGGTTGTAGACGGCGGCGCAACACCTCCACGATCAGTCATTTGAGATATTTACGCCATGATTTGCATGATGCTATGGAAAGCACTTCGCCCCTCGCTCGAGGGGCCAGCGGGTGGAGGCCCGTCATCTCAGGTTCTGGAGGAAATTGATGTCCGAGAAGGTTTATCCCGTGCTGGCAAGCGCGAAGAAAGACGCGCTCATCGACGATGATACCTATCAGAACTGGTACAAGCAGAGCATTAAGGATCCCGAGAAGTTCTGGGCCAAGCATGGAAAGCGCATCGATTGGTTCAAACCTTTTACCAAGGTGAAAAACACCTCGTTCCAAGGAAAGGTCGCGATCAAATGGTTCGAGGATGGCATCACCAACGTTTCCTACAACTGCATCGATCGCCATTTGAAAAAGCGTGGCGATCAGGTTGCCATTATCTGGGAAGGCGACAATCCCTATCTCGACAAGAAGATCACCTATAACGAGCTTTATGAGCAGGTATGCCGTCTCGCCAACGTGTTGAAGAAGCACGGGGTCAAGAAAGGCGACCGCGTCACCATCTATATGCCGATGATCCCCGAAGCCACCTATGCGATGCTGGCGTGCACACGCATCGGCGCCGTTCATTCCGTGGTTTTCGGCGGCTTCTCTCCCGACGCACTCGCAGGCCGCATCGTCGACTGCGAATCCACCTTCGTCATCACCTCGGATGAAGGTATGCGGGGTGGCAAGCCTATCCCGCTCAAGGATAACACCGACAAGGCGATCGATATCGCTGCCAGGCAGCATGTCAGGGTAAAGAACGTGCTCGTTGTACGCCGCACAGGCGGCAAGACAGGCTGGGCGCCGGGCCGGGATCTCTGGTACCACGAGGAAACGCAGGGCGTGAAGCCGGAGTGCAAGCCGGAGAGGATGAAGGCGGAAGATCCGCTGTTCATCCTCTACACTTCAGGGTCGACGGGGAAACCAAAGGGCGTCCTCCACACCACCGGCGGCTATCTGGTCTATGCGGCGATGACGCATCAATACGTCTTCGATTACCATGAGGGCGATATTTACTGGTGCACCGCGGACGTCGGCTGGGTCACTGGCCACTCCTACATCGTTTATGGACCGCTCGCCAATGGCGCGACCACGCTGATGTTTGAGGGCGTCCCCAACTATCCGTCGGTTTCGCGCTTCTGGGAAGTTATCGACAAGCACAAGGTCAACATTTTCTACACCGCCCCGACCGCCATTCGCGCGCTTATGAGCGCCGGTAACGACCCTGTCGCGAAGACCTCGCGCAAGTCGCTGCGCATCCTTGGCTCCGTTGGCGAGCCGATCAATCCGGAAGCCTGGGAATGGTATTATCAGGTCGTCGGCGAAAAACGCTCGCCCATCGTCGATACATGGTGGCAGACCGAGACCGGCGGCATCCTCATCACCCCGTTGCCCGGCGCAACCGCCCTGAAGCCCGGCTCTGCCACACGGCCTTTCTTCGGGGTGCAGCCGCAGCTGGTCGACAATGAGGGCAATGTGCTTGAAGGCGCCGCCGACGGCAATCTCTGCATCACCGATTCATGGCCCGGCCAGATGCGTACGGTCTATGGCGATCACAAGCGTTTCATCGAGACCTATTTTTCCACCTACAAAGGCAAGTACTTTACCGGCGATGGCTGCCGCCGCGACAAGGACGGCTATTACTGGATCACCGGACGCGTCGATGACGTGCTCAATGTCTCCGGTCATCGCATGGGTACGGCAGAAGTGGAATCCGCGCTTGTCTCGCACGATACGGTCTCGGAAGCCGCCGTCGTTGGTTACCCGCACGACCTGAAGGGCCAAGGCATTTATTGCTATGTCACGCTGATGGCCGGCCTTGAGGGCACTGATGCGCTGCGCAAGGATCTCGTTGCACATGTGCGCAAGGAAATCGGACCGATTGCTTCGCCCGACAAGATACAGTTCGCGCCGGGTCTGCCCAAGACCCGCTCGGGCAAGATCATGCGCCGCATCCTGCGCAAGATCGCCGAGGACGACTTCGGCGCGCTCGGCGATACATCGACCCTCGCCGATCCAGTTGTGGTCGACGATCTGATCGCCAACAGGCAAAACAAGAAGGGCTGATCTATCCTTCTTTCATAAAACACTACCTGTAGATTCAGCCTGATGAGTCAGCTGGTGTGGTTTTTCGAGAACCGGAGCGGAGTGGACCTGTTTGTCCATGAGCACCGGAACGCAGAAAAACTGCATCAGATGGCCATCAGGGTGGATTTACCGATAGAGATCAGCCCGCGTCTGCGGCACGGCCGATAGCCCCCGTTTGCGCTTGGATGCCAGCGTCTGGTTGATCTGCACGGTGCCGCGTTCGAAGGCCAGCGCGCAACCGGTCAGATAGAGCAGCCACAGCCGTGCCTTGGGCGCGCCGACTTCGGCGATCGCTTCGTCAAATCGAGCGTGCAACCGGTCCGCCCACATCCGGCAGGTCTTGCCGTAATGCTCGCGGAGATTCTCGACGTCATGCACTTCGAAGCCGTGGCCCTCGAGATTTTCCACCGTCATGCCGAGGTGATCCAGCTCGCCGCCTGGGAAAATATACTTCACCAACGCCAGGTGCTCGGCGCTTTTGCGTCCGAAGGTCTTCTTGTTGCGTTTCATGCGCCGCGTGATCGCATGATGCAGATAAAGCCCGCCCGGTCGCAGCAGGCGGCGCACGCTGGAATAATAGGTATCGTAGTGTGCTATGCCTACCGCTTCGAACATGCCGATTGACGATATCTTGTCGAACTGACCCTCGAGGTGTTCGTAGGATTTGACGTGGATGGTTATCTTGTCTTCGAGGCCTTCAGCCTTGATCCGCTCCCGGGCCAGCGCCGTCTGCGCCTCGGACAGTGAGACGCCCGTTCCGGTCACGCCATAATGCTTCGCCGCATAGATCAACATCGCGCCCCAGCCGCAGCCGATGTCCAGCAGGCGGTCGCCTGGCTGCAAGCGCAGCTTGCGGCAGATCAGCTCCAGTTTGTCCGCCTGCGCCTGATCGATCGTATTGGCCCAATCCGTGAAATAGGCGCAAGTGTAGACCATGCGCTCATCGAGAAAGAGCTGATAGAAAGCGTTCGACACGTCGTAATGATGGGTGATGGCTTCCTTGTTGGATCCGCTGACGTAGGGGTCCTTGCCGCCCAGGCCGGAATTGCTGGCCTTGCCTCGACCGACCAGCAGCGAAGGGACATCTTTCAGCAATTGCCATTTCGGCAGGCTGTTGAGCTTCTGCTTGAATTTTCCCTTGGGACCGCGCTCGACGAGGTCGAAAAGCGTGCCATTCTTCACATCGATTTGTCCGGAAACCCACAACTCGACGATCGAACCGATATTGGGCTTCAAGGCAAGCTGGCGCACAACCATAGGATCGTTTATCGCAAGAATTGGGCCATCGGTTTCGCCAATTCTGGTGCCATCCCATAATTCGACTGCAAATTGCGGCTCGAGTACATCGATTACCGTGCGGATAATCCGCGCCGCTCTATCTTCAGCTGCCATCCTGCACCCCTAAACACCGCGCTGCCGCTGATCGGGCACCGGGTGCTTCGTGAAAAACATTTTCTTGGCTTATGGCCGCAAACCGCCATTTGCAAGCCATCAGAAAGTCTCGACAAATTTTTCTCTTGAAACGCGGGCAAAGACACCCCATTCTTGTTTTGTGTTCAACGAATGTAAAGGAGGTGATCCGATGTCTCGTGATTTCGAAAACTGCCACAAGGCGTCTGATGCTTTCCATCGGGGATCGTCTCTCCGTTGAATAAGCGCCCTGGCTTAGTCCAGGGAAGAAGGCCAAACGACAGCTTTGTGCCAGACGGAATTGCGGGGCCACCCTTCGGGGTGGCCCTTTCCGTTTATGCCGCGCGCTTGCCGGTAATTTGAAACCCGATCGCCTTCATGACAGCCATTGTCGTTTCGAGAGTGGGATTCCCGTTTTCGCTTAGGGAACGATAGAGCTGCTCTCGAGCCAAACCCGTTTTTCGAGCGATCTTAGTCATACCCTTCGCTCTTGCCACTACACCCAATGCCCGCGCAATATATGCTGCATCCCCGGCTTCGAAGGCATCGGTGAGAAATATTTCTATCGCCTCGTCGGATTTCAGCGCGTCGGCAGGATCGTAGTCATATAATTTCTCAGTCATCGTGTTCCATCCAATCCTTCGCCAGTTGCTTGGCCTCGCGAATATCGCGATCCTGCGTGCTCTTGTTTCCACCACAGAGCAAAATCACAATCTCTTGCCCGCGCTGCTTGAAATAGATGCGATACCCGGGTCCGTAGTGAATACGCAGCTCGCTAATACCATCCCCTACTGACACTACGTCGCCGGGCAAACCATTCTCCAGACGAAAAAGCCGGGCCGCGATAGCGGCTCTCGCCCTTTGGTCCTTCAGATTTCGTTCCCATCTTCGGTAAGTAGCTGTTTGAGTGAGCTTTATCATAAAAATGTATTTTATAAATCACATTTCGTCAATTGAATTCCGAATGGTATATGACGGTCAAAACATGTGACACCAACGCCAGATTGCACAGGGCAGCTCTTTGCTCTTCGCAAAATTGATGATACCAAGATTTGCCTGAAAACGGTGCATTCTGCCTAATCCTAAGGCAAAATCCCTCTGAAAGTTTTAAACAATGTCGGCTGCTATAGTCCAAGACGCGTCAAAGCGTGCATGGCGTGATGAAATCGTTGCGATGCTCTCACTGAGCTGGCCGATGATTCTCACCAATCTTGCGCAGACGGCGATGACAGCGACCGATGTCATGATGATGGGCTGGGTCGGAGCAAGTACGCTGGCGGCCGGTGCGCTGGGCACCAATCTCTACTATGTTCCGATGATTTTTGGCCTCGGCCTGATGACGGCAACCTCGCCGATGATGGCGCGCGAACTCGGACGCAACAAATTCACCGTCCGTGAAATACGCCGCACGGTACGTCAGGGCCTGTGGATCGCAGTCACCATTTCGATTCCGATTTGGCTCATATTGTGGAACACCAAAGCGATCCTGATCGCCATGGGGCAGGATCATGCGCTCGCTGCCGAGGCTGGCAATTATGTGCGTGCGCTGCAATGGGCGGTGCTGCCCTTCTATTGCTATATCGTGGTGCGTTCTTTCATAGCTGCTCTGGAACGCCCGGGGTGGGCGCTGGTCATTGCTCTTTTTGCCGTCGCCTTCAATGCGCTGGCGAACTGGCTGCTGATCTTCGGTCATTTTGGCTTTCCGAGGCTGGGCATCGTCGGGTCTGGCATCGCAACGTCGCTTTCTTCAGCATTGATGTTCGCCGGCTTCGTCATTGTCATTTCTTTAGACAAGCAATTCCGTCGCTATCGCCTGTTCGGACGCTTCTGGCGTGCGGACTGGCCGCGTTATCGCGAACTGTTGCGTCTCGGGCTGCCAATTGCCGCGATCCTGAGCTTTGAGGTAACGATCTTCAATGCCGCCGCCTTTCTGATGGGATTGATCGGCGCCGATTCGCTCGCTGCGCATGCCATCGCCATCCAGATCGCCTCGATTGCCTTCATGGTACCGATGGGCTTCGGGCAAGCGGCGACTGTCCGTGTCGGTCGGGCCTACGGCGCACAGGATCGTGACGGCATAAAGCGCGCCGGCTGGGTTGCGTTCACGGCAGGCACAGGCTTCATGGTCCTCACCGCGCTGCTGATGTTGTTGGCACCTCACGCTTTGATAAGTGCTTTCATCGACGTCAACGACCCTGCCAACGCCAAGGTGATTTCGCTCGCTGTCTCATTTCTCGCCTTTGCCGCGTTGTTCCAGATATTCGATGGTGGCCAAGCCGTCGCGAGCGGCATGTTGCGCGGCCTGCACGATACCACCATACCGATGATCTATGCAGCTATCGCCTATTGGGGTGTCGGCCTGCCACTGTCTGTCGGCCTCGGCTTCTGGCTCGGCTTGGAAGGCGCAGGCATCTGGCTTGGGCTGTTGTGCGGTCTCGCAACGGCCGCTGTTCTGCTGATCAGCCGCTGGCTGCGGCGTGAAAAACTTGGCATCGAGATTATCCGCTAGAGCAATTCCAGGAAAAATAGAAACCGGATTTCCGTCCGGAATTGCGTAAAAACAAAGAGCTGGAGCAACTCGGTAATTCGAAGAAAAACGAATTGCTCTAGAAATCGATCGTCCGCCCCTTGATTTCCCAATCACCGAAGCGCGCAGGATCCTTGCCGCCGCGCCCGCCGATTTCGTGCGGCTGATCGGCCTTTTCCTTCTGGGCCTTGCGGCGTGCTTCCGCCTCCTTCAGCGCCCGCTGCGCGGCTGGTGGCAGTTGCTCGAATGTCGGACGCGGCCGGCTATCGTCATTATCCGCGTGCGGCGTCACTGTCGTATGGTCGTCGTTCATAACGCTGATACTCGTCATTGAAGCTTGCTGTATAAAACACCATCATATAGCGGAAGACGACCAATAAAAGGAATGAACTTGATAGATTTGTCTAGAGCCTCGTGCGGCTCTTATGCGGGAGGACTGATGCCATGAATGTGATGCGCACCGGAATGCTGCTTGCCTTTATGACCGCCCTGTTCATGGGCGTCGGTTTTCTCATTGGCGGAACCGGCGGCATGATGATCGCCCTTGTCATTGCCGCTGGCATGAATCTGTTCAGCTACTGGAACTCCGACAAGATGGTGCTGAACATGCACCACGCGGTCGAGGTCGATGAGGCGAACGCACCGGAATATTACGCCATCGTTCGCGATCTGGCCGCAAATGCGAATCTGCCCATGCCGAAAGTCTTTCTCATCCAGAACGATCAGCCCAATGCCTTTGCGACAGGGCGCAATCCGCAGAACGCCGCCGTTGCCGCCAGTACGGGCCTGTTGCAGCGGCTTTCGCCCCAGGAAGTTGCCGCCGTCATGGCCCATGAACTCGCCCATGTCGAACACCGCGATACACTGACGATGACAGTGACCGCCACCCTTGCCGGCGCTATTTCCATGCTCGGCAACTTCGCGATGTTTTTCGGCGGCGGCAGCCGCGAAAACAACAATCCACTTGGCTTCATCGGCGTTCTCATCGCCATGATCGTCGCGCCATTTGCCGCCATGATCGTGCAGATGGCAATCAGCCGCACCCGCGAATATGCCGCCGACCGGCGCGGTGCGCAGATCTGCGGCAATCCGCTGTGGCTGGCATCGGCTCTCGACAAGATCGCCCGCGGCGCAAAGCAGATCGTCAACGAGGATGCCGAACGCAACCCCGCCTCCGCTCCGCTTTTCATCATCAATCCGTTGAGCGGCCAGGGCGTCGACAATCTGTTCTCCACCCATCCGAGCACTGAAAACCGCATCGCCGCGCTTGAAGCGATGGCGAACGAGTTCAGCCAGGCGCGCGCCGCCTCTCGGCCTGCCCGCGCACCGCAGGCCCCGATAGACGACGAACCGTTGGATGACCGACCGTCCCCGTGGGGCCGCGATGGCGGCGGCCGTAAAGGCCCTTGGGCATGAGCGCGGAGCCCGGTACCAGACGACCAGCCAAACGGCCTTTAGGCAAAAAACCGGCAGATTACATCGATGCGGAAGACCGTCCTGGTCTCGCAGCGCGTCAGGTGGCAACGCGCCTGCTTGGCGCCGTCATCGAGAAGCACACGTCGCTCGATGGCCTGACCGACAACAGTAACGGCCACCCGCAATATATGGCGCTCGACGACCGCGATCGCTCGCTGGTCCGCGCCATCCTCGGCGCCGCACTGCGCAATCGCGGCACCATCGAAGCCGCCATCGGCCAGTTGATCGACCGGCCATTGCCGGAAAACGCCGTTGCGCTGCGCCACCTTCTGGCAGTAGCCGCTGCGCAGATCCTTTATCTCGACCTGCCCGATCGGGCCGCCGTCGACCTTGCGGTCACCGCCGCCAATAATGATCCGCGCAATCGCCGCTTCGCCTCGATGGTCAACGCTGTCCTTCGCCGGCTGTCGCGCGAAAAGGAAACCTTCAAGGGCGACGTCTATCTGAACGCCAGCAATGTTCCGGCCTGGTTCGAGAACAGCCTGATGGCCGCTTACGGCAAGGACAAGACCAAAGCCATTCTCGACATTCAGAGCAAGGAACCACCGATCGACCTGACCGTGAAAGGCGATCCGCAGATGTGGGCGGAAAAGCTCGGCGGCATCGCATTGCCAACGGGTTCCGTGCGTCTTGGCACTGTCGAAGGTGCGCTGACGTCTCTTCCGGGGTTTGCGGAAGGCGAATGGTGGGTGCAAGACACCGCTGCAAGCCTGCCGGCAAAGCTCTTCGGGGACATCGAGGGCAAGCGCGTCGCCGATCTTTGCGCAGCGCCGGGCGGCAAGACTGCTCAGCTTGCACTGGCGGGCGCCAATGTCACGGCACTCGACCTTTCGGCCAACCGGCTGAAGCGCCTGCGCTCCAATCTCGAACGCCTCAAGCTTTCCGCCGAGACGGTTGAAGCCAATCTTTCCGCCTACCAGCCAGCCGAGCTATTCGATGCGATCCTGCTCGATGCGCCGTGTTCTTCGACAGGCACTGTGCGGCGGCACCCGGACGTGCCGTGGACCAAGACGCCCGAAGACGTAGTGAAGCTGGCACAACTCCAGGCGAAACTCCTTGATCATGCCGTCACCATCGTCCGCCCCGGTGGCATTGTGGTCTTTTCCAATTGCTCGCTCGATCCACTTGAAGGCGAGAAAGTCGCCAATGATTTGCTTGCAAAGAACCCGGGCATAGAGCTCCTGCCGGTGACCAAGGATGAGGTCTTTGGCCTCGTCGAGCTGATCACCAGGGAAGGCTTCGTTCGCTCCACACCGGCCGATCTTGCCCATGAAAATCCCGCGCTTTCCGGCATGGACGGCTTTTTCGCAGCCCGTTTCAAACGGAAATACTAAAGTTTTAACGGTTTGTGCTCCATAATCGGCGTTTGTCGAGGCGATTCGAAGCAATAATAATATGGTCGCGCTGAGCGAAACACCGCAATTGTGGGGACTGGCAACAGCGCAACTTTGGCGCCGTTTCCGCAGGCGTGTGCGAATGGGGCCGCTCTATCGCTGGCGGTTCACAGGTTTTACGCCCGAACGCGTTCTCATTGCCCCGCAAGATCTTCGCCCTGCAGATCCGCAGCTGGCGGAAGAGTTCTACCATGGCCGTTTCGCCCTTGCCGGCAGGGTCGTCGAGACGGGCGGGCGCTCGCCGTTCCTGATCGAACCACCCAATGCCGCGTGGCAGGCAGCCCTGCATAATTTTGGCTGGCTACGCCATCTCCGCGCCGCGGGCACAGATCTTGCCACGGCCAACGCACGGGCGCTGCTCGGCGACTGGATCACCACCCACGGCCGGTCGATTTCAGGACCTGCCTGGCTACCTGAAGTCACCGCCCAGCGTATCATCGCCTGGCTGCAGCATTCGAGCCTCATCCTCGCCGGCACAGATCTTCGCTCGTATCGCCAGTTTATGCGCTCGCTTGCCATGCAGGTGCGTTATTTGCGAACCATGGCCGCCGTCATGGATGATGGCGAGGAGAAGCTGCGCGCGCGCATTGCTCTCGCGCTCGCTGTATTGGCCCTGCCCGTAACATCCAGTACCAGCCGGTCGGCCCGGCGGAACCTCGAATTCGAACTCGTACGGCAGATCCTGCCGGATGGCGGCCACATCTCGCGCAACCCGTTGACGATCCTTGAACTGCTTGCCGACCTTCTGCCCTTGCGCCAGACCTATGCCAGTGGCCAGGAAGCGCCCCCCAAGGCATTGATCGAAGCCATCGAACGCATGCTGCCCGCGCTGCGATTCTTTCGTCATCACGATGGCAGTCTTGCCTTGTTCAACGGTGTCGGCGCGACCATGCCGGAACGGGTAATCGCGGTGCTGCGCCATGACGATATTGGCGGCCTGCCACTGACCCATGCGCCGCATTCGGGCTATGAACGGCTATCCATGGATTCCACGACGATCATCGCCGATACAGGTCTCGCACCGCCTGTGACCGCCTCCCGCGATGCCCATGCCGGCTGCCTTTCCTTCGAGATGTCCTCCGGGCGCAATCGCTATATCGTCAATGCCGGCGTCGATCGCTACGGCCCGCCGGAATTTCGCCCCTTGGCGCGTTCCACCGCCGCCCATTCCACAGCCACAATCAACGACACGTCCTCCTGCCGGTTCAGCTCCACGTCGGGACTGTCGACGATGATCGGTACGCCGATTATCGCTGGTCCGACGAAGGTCAATATTGAGCGGATCGAACGCGAAGGCGCCGTCGGATTCGTCGCCAATCACAATGGTTATGTCCGGCCCTTTGGCATCTATCACGAACGCCAGATTGTCCTTTCGCACAATGGCAGCGTCATCGAGGGCATAGACAGTTTCTTTGCTTCCGGGCGTAATCCACTCCGTGACACGGGTGCAGAGGATGTTGTCATCCGTTTCCACCTGCACCCATCTGTGAACGTCACAGTCGATGAGCATGGTCTCATCATCCTGCAAGTCGAGAACGATGACATCTGGATGTTTTCGGCGACGGTCCAGCCCTTTGTCGAGGATTCGCTGTTCTTCGCCGGGTTCCGGGGCCCGGTCAAAACCCGCCAGATCACGCTTTCGGTTAATGCCGCCCAGCGCCCGGAAGTCGAATGGCAGTTCACTCGCACGACCCTCGGGATTTACGGATAACATTCCGCCCGATCACCAATCTGTGTCTAAGCTTCGGGGGCGACATCCGGCCTTATGGCTTGTATAGAGTTGCATCGTTGCGCTCGCTCGCCGGGCTTGCACCTCTGTCATCATTAGTCACCAGGAGTCTTCACCATGGAGTATCGTCAACTTGGCCGCTCCGGCCTCAAAGTATCCGCGCTTAGCCTCGGCACGATGACCTTTGGTGGCAAAGGCAATTTCGCCAAGACCGGTGACACGGACCTGGAAGGCGCCAAGCGCCAGATTGGCATGGCTCTCGATGCCGGGATCAATCTTATCGACACGGCTGACATTTATTCGACCGGTGCTTCCGAGGAGATCGTCGGACAGGCTCTCAAGGGCAAACGCGACAGCGTCCTCGTCGCCACCAAGGCCAGGTTCCGCATGGGCGAGGAAATCAACGACGCCGGCCTGTCGCGCTACCATTTGATCCGCGCTGCAGAGGCCACCCTGAAACGCCTTGGCACCGATCACATCGACCTCTACCAGTTGCATCAGTGGGACGGCTTGACGCCGCTCGACGAAACGCTGGAAGCGCTCGATACGCTCGTGCGCTCCGGCAAGGTGCGTTACGTCGGCGTTTCGAATTTCTCAGGATGGCAGCTGATGAAGGCCATGGGCGTTGCGGCACTGGAAAAGTTCATCGCGCCTGTCAGCCAGCAGATCCACTACAGCCTGGAGGCGCGGGAAGCCGAATATGAACTGATTCCTGCGACCCTCGACCAGGGCCTCGGAGTCCTGGTGTGGAGCCCCTTGGCTGGCGGACTCCTGTCCGGTAAATACCGCCGCAACAAGGCAACGCCGGAAGGTACGCGCCAGCTTGCCAATTGGGGCGAGCCGCCGATCCGGGATGAGGAGCGGCTTTACGACATCATTGAAGTTCTGGCCGGCATTGCAGAAATGCGCAATATTTCTGCGGCACAGATTGCGCTTTCCTGGCTGCTCGGGCGCAAGGGCGTGACGTCGATCATCGTCGGCGCTCGCACGGACGCCCAGCTTGCGGATAATCTCAAGGCTGCCGATGTGATTCTGAGCGCCGAAGAACGTGCAAGTCTGGATAAGGTCAGCCAGTTGCCGCTGATTTATCCCTACTGGCACCAGGCCCGGACCGCTTCCGACCGGCTTTCTGCCGCGGACCTTTCCCTTATCCAACCTCATCTGAAATAACGAAAAGCCGGGGGTGGGAGGACCGCCGGCAGCGAGAACCTGATGGCCTATTCCCGAGATACCGTACTACCACAACCGGAAGCTGCCGAGATCGCAGCCGAAATGCCGGGACTTTCCCCGGCATTGACCTTTTTGTTCGCGTTCGCCTGCGGAGCGATGGTCGGTAATATCTACTATGCGCAAGCGCTTATCGGTCTCATCAGCACCGACCTCGATATGCATGGCGGCATGGCCGGTTTTATCGTTACAGTAACGCAACTCGGCTATGGTGCGGGGCTGCTGTTCCTGGTTTCATTGGCCGATCTGGTCGAAAATCGTCGCCTGGTTCTTTTGACGCTCGCCGGGACGGCACTTGGTCTCGCCGGAGCAGCTCTGTCCGGCTCGGCAATGACCTTTCTCTTGTCCTCTTTCACCATTGGCTTCTTCGCCTGTGGTGCGCAGGTTCTCGTGCCGTTCGCTTCTCACCTGGTTCCCGCCGCCTCACGCGGCCGCACCATTGGCAATGTCATGGCGGGTCTCTTGACCGGCATCATGCTAGCGCGACCGCTGGCAAATCTGGTCGCTTCCGAGTTCGGATGGCGGGCGATCTTCTGGATTTCGGCAGCGGCAATGCTCGCCGTACTTGTACTCTTGCGTGCCGCACTGCCACAACGCCAGCCGCATGGCAGCATGCGCTATGGCGCAATCCTCAAATCGATGTGGCATCTGCTTGTCACCACGCCGGCTCTGCAGCGCCGCGCTTTTTATCAGGGCATCATCTTCGCCAGTTTCAATCTGTTCTGGACTGGCATCCCGCTGCTTTTGACCGACATTTTTGGCTACAGCCAACGCCAGATCGCCCTGTTCGCCCTGGCGGGTGCAGCCGGCGCGCTCGCCGCGCCCGTCGCTGGTCGTCTCGCAGACCGTGGCTATACAAGACAGGGCACTGCCACCGCCATGATCACGCTTACGATCTGGTTTTTGATTGCGGGCTGGGCCGGAACTGCCATCTCCATCACCGCGCTCGTCCTTGCGGCGATCTTCATCGACAGCGCCGTTCAAACCAACCAGATACTTAGCCAGCGCATCATCTTCTCGCTCAATGATCAAGCACGCGGCCGCCTCAATGCGATCTATATGACCATTGTTTTCCTGCTTGGTTCGGCAGGGTCGGCGCTTGCCGCCGCTACCTATTACTATGGTGGCTGGTGGGTTACTTCGCTGGCGGGGGCCATGATGGGTGTTGCGGTCCTGTTGGCGTTCGCCACAGAACCACGCTCCCGGTCGTGAATCGCCGCAGGGCGCTCAAAAAAGTAGGATTTCCTGCCTCCCTGTGCTAGGGCCCGTTGAGATTCAGGTCAGGGCGAGGCGAAAATGGTGGTTTCCGAGCACCGGAGCGCAGCGTACATTATGGTACGTGAGCACCGGAGCGCAGAAAAACGCCATTTGCAGGCCGCCATGGCGTGAATCTTCCAGTCAAAGTTTGAGGACGTACACCCATGGCCGTCGCCGCCAAATCCTTTCCTGCTCCGAACCTTCATCCCGTCAAGCGGGCCCTTCTTTCCGTTTCGGACAAGGCGGGCCTTACCGCGCTGGCTCATGCGCTGCACCGCCACGGTGTTGAAATCCTC
The DNA here is from genome assembly GCF_028331445.1 of Candidatus Phyllobacterium onerii. Classification (GTDB taxonomy): domain Bacteria; phylum Pseudomonadota; class Alphaproteobacteria; order Rhizobiales; family Rhizobiaceae; genus Phyllobacterium; species Phyllobacterium onerii. The sequence goes on from NZ_JAQMHX010000007.1 coordinate 83,007, forward strand.
TCCACCGGCGGTACCTCGAAGACGATAGCCGCCGAGGGCATTCCGGTCCGCGACGTCGCCGACATCACCGGCTTTCCGGAAATCATGGATGGCCGCGTCAAGACCTTGCATCCGAAAGTGCATGGTGGGCTGTTGGCCGTGCGCGACGATCCGGAACATGCGGCAGCGATGCAGGCGCATGATATCGGCGCCATCGATCTCGTCGTCATCAACCTCTATCCATTTGAAGAAGTCCGTCATTCCGGCGCCGATTATGCGAATATCGTCGAGAATATCGACATTGGCGGTCCCGCCATGATCCGCGCAGCAGCCAAGAACCACGCCTATGTCGGTGTCGTTACCGAGACCGGCGACTACGACATGGTCATCGCCATGCTCGACAAGCATGAGGGCTCATTGCCCTATTCGTTCCGCCAGAGCCTTGCCGCCAAGGCTTATGCCCGCACCGCTACCTATGACGCAGCTATTTCCGGCTGGTTCGCCGAAGCCCTGATGACGGAAACGCCATCACGCCGCGCTATCGGTGGCCATCTGCATTCGGTCATGCGCTACGGGGAAAATCCGCACCAGTCGGCTGGTTTCTATCTCACCGGTGAGAAGCGTCCAGGCGTCGCCACGGCTACGCAGCTGCAGGGCAAGCAACTTTCCTACAACAACATCAACGACACGGACGCCGCCTTCGAGCTCGTCGCTGAATTCGACCCGGCGCGCACATCCGCCGTCGCCATCATCAAGCACGCCAATCCTTGCGGCGTCGCCGAAGGCGCGACCTTGAAGGAAGCCTATCTGAAGGCGCTCGCCTGCGACCCGGTATCGGCTTTCGGCGGCATTGTCGCACTCAACAAGACGCTCGACGCCGAAGCCGCGACGGAAATCGTCAAGACCTTCACCGAAGTCATCATCGCGCCCGATGCGACACCGGAAGCGCAGGCGATCGTTGCCGCCAAGAAGAACCTGCGGCTGCTGGTCACCGGCGGCCTGCCCGATCCGCGCGCCGGTGGCATCAGCGCCAAGACGGTTGCCGGAGGAATCCTCGTCCAGTCGCGCGATAGCGGCGTTGTCGACGATCTCGAATTGGAGGTCGTCACCAAGCGCGCTCCAACCGAAGCGGAAATGTCCGATCTCAAGCTTGCCTTCCGCATCGCCAAGCACGTGAAATCCAATGCCATCGTCTACGTCAAGGATGGTGCAGCTGTTGGCATCGGTGCCGGGCAGATGAGCCGGGTCGACAGCGCTCGCATCGCGGCGCGCAAGGCCGAGGACGCCGCCGAAGCAGCAGGAAGCGCGACGCCGTTGACCAAGGGCTCCGTGGTCGCCTCCGACGCATTCTTCCCCTTCGCCGACGGCCTGCTGTCAGCTGTCGCCGCCGGCGCCACCGCCGTGATCCAGCCGGGCGGGTCGATGCGCGATGACGAAGTGATTGCCGCCGCCGACGAGCATGGTATCGCCATGGTCTTCACCGGCATGCGCCATTTCAGGCACTGATTTTTGCAGCCGGATAGGGTGTCCTCAAGAGGATCGCCAGTCCGGCCAGCAAGAAGAATATGATCATCGCCATGCCAAGGCGTGGCGATCCGCTGAGCGCTGTCACCGTTGCCACCAGGAAAGGCGCAAGGAAGCTCGTCGCCCGTCCGGACAGCGCGTAGATGCCGAAATAGCGCCCCGCCTCATCGGACGAAATGCTGCGCGCCATGTAGGAACGCGACGAAGCCTGCACCGGTCCGAACGCAATGCCGATGAGCAGTCCGAAGCCGATATAGGCTTTTTCCGCAGGTGTACCGAACAGACCTCCACTATCGGCACCCGGCAATTGGACAAGACCAAACAGCGTATAGCCCGGGCCGGTCGAGACGATGCCGATCGTCGCAATGGTCAGCAAGACTAGCGAGATCACCACCACGACTTTCGACCCCAGCATGGTGTCGAGCTTGCTGGCGGCAAGACAGCCAAAAATGGCGACCACGTTCAGTATGATGCCGAAAATCCCGATTTCCGCCGTGGCCCAGCCGAACATCGTCGCCGCGAAGGCGCCGCCCAGCGCAATCAACGCATTCACGCCGTCCTGATAGATCATGCGGCCGACGAGAAAACGGAAAAGCCCTGGCCGCTGCCGTACCTCGCTCAAGGTAGACTTGAGTTCGGCAAGTCCGACCCGCACTGCTGGACCAGCTGCCAGGCCTCTCGCACCATCCGGCGTGAACAGGAACATCGGCAGGATGAAGACGAAATACCATAGCGCCGACAATGGCGCCGTTGCGCGATCACCCTCGCCCGTCGCCGGATCGAGCCCGAAGATCGGCGCAAGGCCGAGCATGGTCTTGCCGGTTTGCGGCGACGCGGCCATGAATGCCACGACGAAGATCAACACGATCATGCCGCCGAGATAACCGAGACCCCAAGCCATGTTGGATATCCGACCGATATCCTTTGGTGCCACCAGCCGCGGCATCATCGAATCGTTGAAGACGATGGAAAACTCCGCCGCTATCGACGCCAGCGAAAAGAACATCAACGGGACAATCAGGCCTGAGCCCGGCGCCGCAAACCACAGCATGATCAGCGAGAATATCTTGATGACGGCGAAAAAGCCGATCCAGGGCTTGCGACGTCCGGTCTGGTCGGCGATCGATCCGAGCACTGGCGAGAGCACGGCGATGAACAGCCCTGAAACGGCAATGCCATAACCCCACGCCGCTTGCCCCACGGCCGGATCGCTCGCCATGCGCGAAACGAAATACGGTCCGAAGATAAATGTCGTGACGACCGTGAAGAATGGCTGCGCCGCCCAGTCGAAGAGCATCCACCCCCAGATGCCCCTTCTCGATGCAGCCATTACGCTATCCCTTGCCCATCAAGCCCAACTGCCTATGACAGATCGGAAAGCAATCCGGCGGCCACCGCAAGCCGGGAGACGGTCAAATCGCCCGTTTCCACAATATTCGCCATGCGCTGCCGCACTTCGTCGACACGTGCACCCCGGCTCGCCAACCAGTCCTTTGCGGGATCGGCCTGCTTGCCATATTTGCTAAGCGCCGCCACCGCGATACCGCGCCGCGCCTGACTGATCAGGTCGGTGGCACGGGCAAGCGCCAGTCCGTCATAATAATCGGCAATGGAAACGCCCCGCGCCGCGTCCTCGATACGCCCGATGCGGAATGCTTCGGATATGTCGAAATAGGCTCGCGCAGCGCTGGCAATGTCGATTTTGGCTTGCTGGGCGACGGCGGCGATATCCGGGATGATCGGTGCTATCTCCAGCCGTGCCAACTGCGCCGCAAGTGCTGGAGGCGCACCGAGAGCAGCGTTGCTGGCGGTATCTTCGCGGATGAGGCCGATCATCGATGCAGGCAGAAGCTTGTCGAGACGCGGCTGCAGCGCATCGCGGGCCGTCTTGATCTCCGCGATCGCGGCGCCGAGGCCAACTGCGCCGGTGTGGTTACGCAGCACCCAGGCTGTCGTCCAGTTCAGCATCTGGGCGACGTTGGCATAGAAACCGTTTTGGGTTCCACCTGGTACTGCATTATCCAGCGCGTCGATCCCTGCGAACACCTCATCCAGCTCAAAGCCGTCTCGCACGATCACGTAGGCGCGAACGATCTCCGGGCCTGATTGGCCGGTAAGGTCCGCCAGACGGCTCACGAAAGTCGGCCCGCCGCGATTGATGACATCATTGGCAAGCTGCGTCGCGATGATTTCCCGGCGCAGGCGATGCGTGCGGATTTCGTCGCCGAAGCCCTCCTTCATCTGACGCGGGAAATAGTCCATCAATTCGCGTTCAAGATAGGGGTCGTCAGGTAAATCGCTTGCCAGGAGCTGGTCCAGCAGGACGATCTTGGAATAGGCAAGGAGCACGCCGAGTTCAGCCCGCGTCAATGGAATGCCTTCGACCTGCCGCTCTGCCATCGCCTTGTCATCGGGCAGCGTCTCCACCTTGCGGTTAAGGAGTTTTCTTGTCTCGAGATCGTTGATGAAGCGTGCCTGATAGGCAAGGTCGGCGAGGCCGCGCCGCTGTGCCAGCGATAGCGCCAGTGTCTGCAGGTAGTTGTTGCGCAGCACCAGATCACCGACTTCTTCGGTCATCGATTCAAGCAGCTTGTTGCGCTTGTCACGTTGCAATTTGCCAGCGCGCATGGCCTGTGCCAGGGCGATCTTGATATTGACCTCGACGTCGGACGTGTTGACGCCGGCCGAATTGTCGATCGCATCGGAATTGCAGCGCCCGCCGAGCAGGCCGAACTCGATGCGCGCCTTCTGTGTGACGCCAAGATTGGCGCCTTCGCCGATGACTTTCGCCCGGACATCGCTGCCGGTGATGCGGATGGCATCATTGGCGCGGTCACCCGCTTCCGCGTCGCTCTCCAGCGACGAGCGGACATAGGTGCCGATACCGCCGAACCACAGGAGGTCGACAGGCGCTTTCAGGATCGCTGTCATGATCTCGTACGGCGTTGCCGTGGTCTTGGCGAGGCCGATGGCCTTTGCGGCTTCCTTCGACAGGGTAATCGACTTTTGCGAGCGCGAGAAAACACCGCCGCCTGCCGAAATCTTGCTCTTGTCGAAATCCTGCCAGCTGGAGCGCGGCAGATTGAACAGCCGCTGGCGTTCCTTCAACGTCGCTTTCGAATCCGGCTCCGGATCGATAAAAATATCGCGGTGGTCGAAGGCTGCGATCAGCTTCGTTTGCGGCGAAAGCAGCATGCCATTGCCGAAGACGTCGCCCGACATATCGCCGACGCCAACAACAGTGAATGGCATTTTCTGGATGTCGGTGCCGATCTCGCGGAAATGGCGCTTCACCGCTTCCCACGCGCCACGAGCGGTAATGCCCATCTTCTTGTGATCGTAGCCCGCGGAACCACCCGAAGCGAAGGCATCGTCCAGCCAGAAATCATGTGCCTGGCTGATCGCATTGGCTGTGTCGGAAAACGTCGCCGTGCCCTTGTCGGCAGCGACAACGAAATAAGGATCGTCGCCATCGAGGCGGATCACGTTTTGCGGCGGGACAACCGTCTCGCCGTCCAGATTGTCGGTTACCGAAAGCAGCGTCGCGATGAAGGTGATATAGGCCGCGCGGCCCGCCTCGAAGATGGCGTTGCGATCAGTGCCGGTCGGAAGGCGTTTCGGGAAGAAACCACCCTTGGCGCCAACGGGAACGATGACTGCGTTCTTCACCTGCTGCGCCTTCACCAGACCCAGCACTTCCGTGCGGTAGTCCTGTGCACGGTCCGACCAGCGCAAGCCGCCACGTGCGACTGGACCAAAGCGCAGATGCACACCCTCGACCTCTGGCCCATAGACGAAAATTTCGCGGTAAGGCCGCGGCTCCGGCAGCTCATCAAGGGATCGCGGATCGAGCTTGAAGGCGAGCGTCACACGTTCGCCGCCGCCTTCTTCCGGGGCAAAGGCGTTGGTGCGCAGGGTCGACTCGATGAGATTGAGGAAACGGCGCAGGATTCGGTCATCATCTAGGCTCGGAACGCCCTGCAGTGCTTCCTCGATAGACGAGCGTAGCGTCGTCTGTTTGCGTTGCGACTGCGCACCGGCCTTCGCAGGATTGAGCCGCTGATCGAACAGATCGAATATCTGTCTGGCGATCGCCGGATAGCGGTTAAGCGTCGCCGCGATGAAATCCTGCGAATAGGGAATGCCTGCCTGCTGAAGATAACGGCCATAAGCGCGCAGGATGATGATTTGCCGTGCGGTCAACTGCCCGGTAAGGGCAAGCGCGTTATAGCCGTCATTGTCCGACGCACCGTTCCAGATGGAGCGGAACACGTCTTCGAAAAGAGCGCCATCATCGGCGAGGTCGATCCCCGAATCCGAGGCGCTTGTGAGCTCCATGTCATGCACAAAAAGCGGGCTGCCGTCGGCGGCAGGCAGCTGGAATGTCTGCTCGCTGATGACGCGAAAGCCCATATTCTCCAGCAAGGGGACACGTCGTGAGAGGGCAACCGCCGAACCGTAATGATAGATCTTCAACGAAGCGGCATTGGGGCCGTCGGTGCGATGCCGATAGAAATCGACATGGAGCGGATTGTTGCGTGTGAGGCCGGCAATGCGACTGGCATCGACCAGCGCCTCGTCGGGCGAAAAGTTTTCGCGATAGGAGTCCGGAAAGGCCGCAGCAAGAGCGGTGAATTCGGCGGTTCCGCGACGATCTCCGACCTCGGCAACAGCATCTTCCCAGGTCCGGACGATGGAGCGGACGGTTTCTTCCAGCGCCTCACGTTTGACCTTGGGAAACTGGTCCTCGGCATGGCCGATGATAAAATGCACGCGGGCAAGACCGCCCTCGGGAAACGCCGGATAGTAAGCCGACACATGCCCCTCGTACACTCTGGCAAGGTGCGAGCCAATCTTCTCGCGCACTATTGAGTCATAACGCTCGCGCGGCACGAAGACGATGATCGAAGCGAAACGGCCGAAAGGGTCGATCCGCGGCAGGACACGCACGCGCGGCCGCTCGCCAAGCGCCAATATGATCTCGGCATAACGGGTCAGCGTCTTGACGTCGATCTGGAAAAGATCGTCGCGCGGGTAACCCTCGAGTACCTTGATGAGTTGCTTTCCGGAATGATCTTCAAGATTGAATCCAAGCCGGTGGATCACAGCCTCGGTTTTCGAGCGCAGATAAGGGATCTTGAGCACGGAACGCGTGTAGGCGCCGGACGTGAACAACCCGACGAAACGCAATTCGCCCGTAACCCTGCCCTCGGCATCGAACGTTTTCACGCCGATGTAATCCATATAGCCGCGACGATGCACCAGCGATTTTGTATTGGCCTTGGTGACGATCAGAGGCTCGGGACCGGTGAGAAAGGCGATGATCTGCGGGGTTGTCGTCACACCCTGGTTGCCGCGCTTCAAGACACGCACATCGGGATCGCTCAATATGCCAAGACCGCGCTTGCCGGAGCGCTCGAGCTCACCTTGACTGTCGTCGCCCTGATAGTCGTACTCACGCACGCCGAGAAAGGTGAAGTTGTTGTCACGCAACCATTCGAGGAACTCTGCAGCTTCTTCCGCCGCAGCTTTTTTCATCGGCGTTTTGCCGGTTTTGTAGGCTTCGATCGCTTCGCCTAGACGCGCAACCATGGCTCCGCGATCACTGACGGCTTCGCGCACCTGCTTCAGCACAAGCTCCAGCGCCGCGGTCATGATCTCACGCGATGGCTCATCGAGCGCGGGAACATGAATTTGCATGACGCTGACCCGCGCCACTTCTTTGCCCGGCTTGTCCGGACCCGCAGTGCCCAGAACGCTGTTCGTGTTTCTGTCGATATCCATCACCGGATGCAACACGAGATAAACCGCCGTAACGCGCTCACTGATTTCGCCAAGCACCGAGTCGAGCAGGAAGGGCATGTTGTCGTTGATTAGGGTGATCACCGTCACAGGACGGCCATCGCGGGAGACGATGTGGCCTTCGCTGACATCGATGACGGGCCGTCCCGACTTGAATTGCGCCAGCGCATTCTCCGCAAGCTTCGCCGAGGCGGTCAGCGCACCCGCATCGTAGTCGGCAAGGTCTTCTTCCGGTGCCCGCGCAAACAGCAGGTCTTCAAACAACCCCGCTTGTGGCTTCTCTTTCGGGGCTTTTGGTGGTTTTGACTTCGTGGCGACCTTTACGTCCGCTTTATTTTTGGAAGCCATCAAATATTTCCCCCTGGATTATGTATTTGGCGCGATCATAGCCTTTCAAAAGGCTTTTTCGAGCCTAAACTGCACGGTCGCGGTGAAAATCGTGTGACACGCAAGAATGTTACAATTCGACCAAATGATCATCTAGCTCATTGACGTCATCGAGCCCTCTGGGGAAATGTTCTTCCAACAGTTGGCCCGCTTTTCCGATGGCTTTTAAAAAACCATCGGCCAATTCATCCCTGTCTGCATGTTCAGTCAGGATAGCGACAATCCCGTTCCATTCATCCTGATGGACTTTCGCATTGATGCCCGCATCCGCAACCACCTCTGCGTATCGCTCTGCTAGCGAGACGAAAAGGAGGACACCGGTACGTTGCGTGGTGAGATGGACATTTCGTGCGAGAAACTGCTGGATCGCATTGAGATGCGCCCGCTTGTAGCGGATGCGTCGCGGCACCAGCCACATGGTCATGCCGGGCAAGAGCCAGAGGACCAGCACTGCGGCAAGAAAAGCCGCAAGGATAGCGAGACCAAAGACCGGCAGGGGCAAGGTGAACCAGTACCAGTGCGCTGCCACCGCTACCACGACGGCGGCGAAAAGTATGCCGCAAGCCGCGGTAAATCCTGCCACGTAGAAATAGCTGTCGCTACGCCGCGCGAGCACCGCATAGATTTCGCCGCTTGTGCGGCTTTCGGCTGCACGTATCGCCTCGGCAATGCGGGCGTGATCGGATTCATTCATGGACCCTGAACTCATGGCCTACCAACTCCCCGATGCGCCGCCGCCGCCGGACGAACCACCGCCCCCGGAAAAGCCGCCGCCCCCGCCACCCGAAGACCAGCCACCCCCGCCGGATGACCAACCGCCACCGCCCGAGGACCATCCGCCACCGCCGCGACCGCCTCTCGAGCCAATGTCAAAGATCATGCCCAGCCACTCATAGCGGCCAGGCGCGATCTTGCGCCCGAAGGACGTAACGACGGCTGGAAGTATGATCCCGCTGAAGAACATGAACAGAAAGATCATGACGAAGATGAGCATTACCCAATCGACGTCGGAGGTTGGTTCCTGGACATTGCGTTTGGCGCGCGCCTCGAGTTCAGCGGCATCACCGGAAAGGACGGCGAGAATGCCATCGACACCTTTCGAGATTCCACCCGAATAATCCCCCGAGCGAAACCCCGGTATGACGGCATTTTCGATGATGAGCTTGGACAGAAGGTCGGTCAGCGTGCCTTCGAGGCCATAACCGACCTCGATGCGCACCTTGCGGTCATTTGGTGCGACGACGAGAAGAACGCCATTGTTTTCCTGTTTTTGTCCGAGCGCCCAGGAGCGGTAGAGCCGGTTGGAATAGGGCTCGATTTCCTCGCCATCGAGGCTCGGCACCGTCACCACAACCACCTGATCGGAGGATTTCGCTTCGAACGCCGCCAATTTCTGGGTTATCTGCTCGCGTGTTGCCGCATCGATGACGTTCGCGTCATCGACCACACGACCTGTCAGAGCAGGGAGTTCTGCGGCAAATGCGCTGACTGACAGCAATGCCAGCAGCGCGACAGCCAATAGTAAGCGATTCAACCCAACCGCATTCTGGCGCAATGCGCTCATGTCTGGAGCCTAGAACTTGACCTGAGGCGTTTGCTTGGCTGAGTCTTCGATGTTGAAGGTCTGGTAGGGTTCATTCCCCGTGTACCAGATCCACTTCCAGATCATGGTCGGCATTGTCCTCAGCGAGGTGTTATAGACCCGCACCGACTCGATATAATCCCGGCGCGATACGGCGATGCGGTTTTCCGTACCTTCTAACTGCGATTGCAGTGCGAGGAAGTTCTGGTTGGATTTGAGGTCAGGGTAGTTTTCCACGACAGCCATCAGCCGCGACAGTGCCCCGGTCAGCTGTGCCTGATTCTCCTGAAACACCTTCATCGCATTGGGATCGGTGAGGGTTTCCGGCGTCACCTGAATGGAGGTCGCCTTGGCCCGCGCCTCAACCACGGATGTCAGCACGTCCTTTTCCTGTGCGGCATAGCCTTTGACAGTCTCGACGAGGTTCGGAATGAGATCGGCCCTTCGCTGATACTGGTTCAACACCTCGCTCCATGCGGCCTTGGCCTTTTCCTCATTGGTCGGAATCGTGTTGAAGCCGCAGGCAGAAAGCAGCGGTACGAGAAGAAACAGGGCAATGATAGAAAGGGCGCGGCGCGGCGCCGGCAAGCAAGTCGCATGTTGCATTGGAATCCTCTCCCCGAGTACAGATTCACCGCTCCAGAACGAAGCAGCACAAACCTAGCCATTTTTTTCTGCAAAAGGAACAGCCAAAGCGCTATGCTAAACCATTGAACGCAAACAAGGTGTCTTCATGCCTGAACACGATGGAAAGCATCAGTCCGATGCGGAATCCAGACGCATAATCGAACGGATCGACCGCGAATCCGCTTCCGGAGGCATATCTATCGTAGAACGGACGAAGGGCCACTTTTCTGCCGGCGATGCGGATCCGGCCGACCCCATAGAAGTCTGGGGCTCACGCATCGGCAGGTTTCTGGGATTGCTTGTCTTGATCGCCATGATTATCTGGGTGATCAGTTCTATAGTCGGCAAGGGTTGAGTCGCGCTCGCTCGCCCGAATTCTCGCACGAGTATTTCCAATGACCAGTTCCGTTGCTCCTTCATCCAATGCTGTCATCGTCATTTCCAGCCATGTCGTGCGGGGTTCGGTCGGCAATCGTGCCGCCGTATTCGCACTTGAAACGCTCGGCCATCCTGTATGGGCGGTGCCAACCGTCATCTTGCCGTGGCATCCCGGTCATGGACCGGCCAAGCGCATCGTGCCGGAACCGCAGCAATTCGACGACCTGATTGCCGATCTGGAGCGCGCTCCCTGGCTTGGTGAAGTCAGGGGCATCATGAGCGGTTACCTCGGCAATGCCGCGCAGGCCGCCAGTGTCGCCCGTCTGGTAGAGACCATAAAAACCCGCAACAAGGGCGTGCTTTACCTCTGCGATCCTGTCATCGGCGATGAAAAGGGGCTCTACGTTCCGGAGGCGACGGCAAATGCCATCCGCGACGAGTTGATGCCGCTCGCCGATGTTTCAACGCCGAACCGCTTCGAGCTTGCATGGCTGACCGGCGCGGAATTGCCCGACAACAAGGCGATCATGCAAGCGGCATTGCATGCAGGCCCCGGTACAATGCTTGTGACCTCCGCGCACCCTATGATTGCTGGCAGCACCGGCAATCTCCTGGTGACGCACTCTCTGGCGCTGCTCGCCGAACATCGCCTCGTCGTCGGCCCAACCAATGGCCTTGGCGACCTCACGTCTGCACTGTTCCTTGCACGCATGCTTGCCGGTCTTGATCTCGAACAGGCGCTGCAACGCACCACAGCCTCGGTTTTCGAGATCATGGCCCGCTCTGCCAAGCGCGGCGCCGATGAACTGATGCTCGAAGCCGACGCATCCAGCCTGTCCACCCCTATGGCGATGACTCAGATGCGGCGATTGGTTCATCCAAGCAAGGGCATCAGGGCATAGCACATTAGACCAATTGATCTTGTCCCGGTTCAGGATTAGAGGAAAAGAATGACCTTGCTTCCCGAGAAACTTCTCACCGGCTATCGCAACTTCATGGCGCATCGCTATGCCAACGAGACGATGCGCTACAAGCAGCTTGCGGATCAGGGCCAGACGCCCGAAACACTGGTCATCGCCTGCTGCGACTCCCGCTCCGCGCCCGAGATCATCTTCGATACGGCACCTGGCGAGATTTTCGTTCTGCGCAACGTCGCCAACCTCGTACCGCCCTATGCGCCGGACGGCGAATATCACTCTACCTCCGCAGCCCTCGAATTTGCGGTGCAGAGCCTGAAGGTCAAGAATATCGTCGTCCTCGGTCACGGCCGCTGTGGCGGCATCAAGGCGGCGCTCGACACGACGAGTGAGCCGTTGTCCCCCGGCGACTTCATCGGCAAGTGGATGAGCCTCGTCGGCCCCGCAGCCGAAGCGGTTTCCGCCAATGAGCTGATGACTCCATTCGAGCGCCAGACTGCGCTGGAGCGCATATCCATTCGATATTCGCTGAAAAACCTTCGCAGCTTTCCCTGTGTCGATATCCTTGAAAAGAAAGGCCGCCTCACCTTGCATGGCGCCTGGTTCGACATTTCGACCGGTGAACTGTGGATCATGAATCCGGAAACCGGTGACTTCCTTCGCCCCGACCCCGAAGAGGTCGGCGAAGCCACCGCGCTGGAATAGAGGGAGACAAGAGAATGGCGCGATTGATATTCATGATCGCCGTCATTCTTCTAACGATGCTTCCTGCGACGGCTGACGATGCGCACAACGCCATCATCGAAAGCTGGTATTCCGCGCTTGGTACCGCCGACCGCGCGGTTTTCGACAGAATTCTGGCCGAAGACGCAACCGTCATTCTCGAAGACATCGATACGATCCAGACCAAGGGCGAATTTCTGGCCAGCCTCGATGAATGGAAGAGCGCTGTGCGAGGCGCCAGGGTGCGCCATCGCATCGGCGGCGTCGAAGGCGATACAACGACCGTTTTCGTCTGCTATCAATTCCCGGCGAACACCACCTATACGCGCGAGATCTTCAACTTTCGCCGCGGCAGGATCATAGAGAGCGCCCAGAGTTCACTCGGCGAGGCCTGCGAAGGCTTCTAAACAACAAGGCCGGCACAACGTACCGGCCTTGAATACCCATTGGCGAACCGATTATTCGCCGTCGATCTTCGCGCCGATAATGGCAATCGCCTGCTGATAGACGGTGGCAGCATTCCAGCCTGCAATGGCGCCGTAGTTGGCTTGCCCGGGTTGATAGCCGCCACCTGCGCGCCAGCCATGTCCGACCAGAAAATTCGCTGTCGATGCCAGCGCGTCGGCCTTGGAGCGGACCATGTCGATGCGGCCATTGCCGTCGCCGTCCGCGCCGTAGCGAAGAACATTGAGCGGAAGGAACTGCGTCTGACCAATCTCGCCGTGCATGGCGCCAACCGCATTGGGCGCAAGCGTGCCATTGTCGACAAGCTTCAATGCAGCATTGAGTTGCTCGCGGAAATACTCCGTACGACGGCAGTCATAGGCAAGGGTCGCGACCGCTGAAAGCGTATGTTGGTTGCCCATGTAACTGCCGAAACCGGTCTCCATGCCCCAGATGGCGATCAACGGGCCAGCAGGAACACCGTAGCGCTGCTCGATCCGGTTAAACAACGCGGCATTCTGTGCTTTTTGCGCGCGTCCCCGCGAAATGATCGTCTGGGCGCCGCGAACCTGCATGAACTTGTCGAGTGAATATTTGAAACTCTTCTGGTTGCGGTCGGCATTGATCGTCTTGGTAGCATATTTGACGTTGCCCAGGGCGTTGATGCCTCTGCTGCCGATACCTTGCGCCCCGGCTTGCTGCTGGTAGGCCTGGACCCACGCCTCGAATCCGGCGGAATTGTTGCCGCATTGAGCTGCAGCCTGCGCCGCACCTGCCGTCATAAGAAGCGCTGTCGCTACAGCCGCAAAAAATCTGCCTTTGGCAACGAATGCCATGAAAATCTCCTCGAAGGTTGAATCGTCGTGCTCCTATCTGCCATTTTTCTATCGTGCTGTCATCTGCAAGAATCGAGCTATATGGGGTGAAACAGCACTCATTCTCGGCGTTTCACGCTTGCTATGAGCCTGCCCAGGCGACAAATCGCATTTGTGGCCGGCCAATTTCACGACCCCCACCAATACAATCTAGGGTTGTTACTCACCAATTGTGCCACCACACTTGCCCTTGAACTAATTGATGAGACTTTTTGACAGCGTTCCGCTGGAGGCCTTTCACGGTTTCAGCTACGCTTTCACTACATTTTTGTATATACAATAATTATTGACCAAAGCGATTTTCATGGATAGATTTGAATGGGACGACGAAAAGGCCAAAGCAAACTTGCGCAAGCATGGCGTGGCTTTTGAAACAGCTCACGATTTTCAGTTTTCGACCGCAGTAGAGTGGCTTGATGATTGGTCAGGTTATGGCGAAGAACGCATCAAGGCCACGGGTTTTATAGGGAATAAATTGCATGTTCTCGTTTATACCCAACGAGGCAATGCTATCCGCGTCATTTCGCTGAGAATGACTATAAGGGAGGACATCGATGAATATGTCAAAGCACAGGGATAAAATTTGGACACGCGAAGAAGCGATTGCTCTGGCAAAAGCGCATCGGGATTCCTTGACTGACGAAGAAGACGCGGCCCTTACTAAAGCCGCCATGGATGATCCCGACACAATCCTGGCCGGCGTTTTGACAAAGCGCCGCCCCGGTCGTCCGGTTGCCGATACGCCAAAAATCCCGGTCTCCATCCGTCTCAGCCCGGATGTCCTCGATCATTATCGCTCAAGCGGGCGTGGCTGGCAGGGTCGCATCGACGAGGCATTGCGCAAGTCCATGCAACTCGAGACCCAGGATGAACGACCCGACGCTGTGACAAGCCGGAAAAAGCGCGCCTGACCCCGCACGTCTTGACTCCACGCGGCATTTCCTGTTTAAGCCGCCCAACAATCCGCGACGAGCTTTGAAACTCCGAGCAGCCGACCGGGGCCCCGCAAGGGCCTAGACGATCCCGGAGGTCAACACCCGACAGCGCGATGCGCCCTCGGGTGTCATTTTGCTTTGAGCTCTTTGCCCTGGCGCGGTTGGTACTTATCTTTTGGGAACGGGTCTCTGAAAGGATAAGAGTCGGTTTGGAAAGTCGCTGCGGCGAGACATATGGCGTGGTTTTCGAGAACCGGAGCGCAGCGTACTTAAAGGTACGTGAGCACCGGAAGCACAGAAAACTGCGTCAGATAACCGCCGCAGTAGAGTTTACAACAGACTCTGAAGGAAAACTGGATGTTTGAAAGTTTACAGGAACGACTTGGTTCGATTTTGAACGGCCTCACAGGCCGTGGCGCGCTGTCGGATGCCGATGTCGCGGCGGCCTTGCGCGAAGTGCGCCGCGCCCTGATCGAAGCTGACGTCGCGCTCGATGTCGTCCGTTCGTTTACCGACAAGGTTCGTGCCAAGGCAGTTGGCGCTGATATCGTCAAGAGCATCAAGCCCGGCCAGATGGTCGTCAAGATCGTCCATGACGAGCTGATCGACATGCTCGGCGCCGAGGGCGTCACCATTGACCTGAACGCGCCGGCTCCGGTCGTCATCATGATGGTCGGCCTGCAGGGTTCCGGTAAAACCACGACCACCGGCAAGATCGGCAAGCGCCTCACCGAGCGGTCGAGGAAGAAGGTGCTTCTCGCCTCTCTCGATACGCGCCGCCCCGCCGCGCAGGAACAGTTGCGCCAGCTCGGCGTACAGACCGGCGTCGACACGCTGCCTATCATTGCCGGCCAGACACCCGTCGAGATCGCAGCGCGCGCCGTTCAGGCGGCCAAGCTCGGCGGCCATGATGTTGTCATTCTCGACACAGCGGGCCGTACCCATATCGATGAGCCATTGATGATCGAAATGGCCGACATCAAGAAAAAGGCCAATCCGCATGAAATCCTGCTGGTTGCCGATGCGCTGACCGGCCAGGACGCCGTCAATCTTGCGCGATCCTTCGATGAGCGCGTCGGCATCACCGGTCTCGTTCTTACCCGGATGGATGGCGACGGCCGCGGTGGCGCCGCCCTTTCCATGCGCGCCGTCACCGGCAAGCCGATCAAGCTGATCGCCACCGGTGAAAAGATGGATGCGCTGGAGGAATTCTATCCGCGGCGCATCGCCGATCGCATTCTCGGCATGGGCGACATTGTTTCGCTGGTCGAAAAAGCTGCTGAAAACATCGACGCGGAAAAAGCTGCGGCGATGGCCAAGAAGATGCAGTCCGGCAAGTTCGATCTCAACGATCTCGCTGACCAGATCGGACAGATGCAGAAGATGGGCGGCATGGGCGGCATCATGGGAATGATGCCCGGCATGGGCAAGATGAAGGATCAGATGGCTGCGGCCGGTCTCGATGATTCCATCTTCAAGCGCCAGCTCGCGATCATTTCGTCAATGACCAAGGCGGAGCGCGGCAATCCCGATCTGCTCAAGCACTCGCGCAAGCAGCGTATCGCCAAGGGTTCCGGCACCAATGCCGCCGACATCAACAAGCTTCTCAAAATGCACCGCCAGATGGCGGACATGATGAAGGCGATGGGCGGCAAGGGCAAAGGCGGCATGATGAAACAGATGATGGGCGGCCTTGGCGCGAAAATGGGTCTCGGTGGGCTAGGCGGCATGGGGGGCATGCCCGACCTGTCCAAGATGGATCCGAAGCAGCTTGAAGCCCTGCAGAAACAGGCGGAAGCCGCTGGTTTCGGCAAGGGTGGCGGCTTGCCTGGTGGGCTTGGTGGTCTTCCGGGCGGATTAGGTGGCTTGGGCGGCGGCATGCCGCGTCTGCCTGGCCTTGGTGGCGGTCTTCCAGGGCTGCCGAAAAAGAAAGGGTGAATATGTCGTCCTCCTCGCTCCCCAAGGAACTACTTCAATTGCGCGCTTCCATCGACAATATCGATGCAGCGTTGATCCACATGCTCGCCGAACGTTTCCGCTGCACCAAGGCAGTGGGCGTTTTGAAGGCGAAGAATGGCCTCGCACCCGCTGACCCGGGCCGTGAAAAACTACAGGTCGAACGTCTGCGCTCACTGGCGCTGGATTCAGATCTGGACCCCGATTTTGCCGAGAAGTTCCTGAACTTCATCGTCAAGGAAGTGATCAGGCATCACGAAACAACAGCCGCCAAGGAAAACGGCGCCTAACCCAACTACCAAGGAGAATACCAATGTCACTGAAAATCCGTCTGGCCCGTGCAGGGTCGAAGAAGCGCCCTTATTACCACGTCGTCATTGCTGACGTGCGTTCGCCGCGCGATGGCCGTTTCATCGAAAACGTCGGCTCATGGAATCCGATGCTTCCCAAGGATGGCGAGCGGGTCAAGCTCGATGCCGACCGCATCAATTACTGGATCGGTCACGGCGCACAGCCAACAGACCGCGTTCTTCGCTTCCTTGATCAGGCCGGTATCGCCAAGCGCGACACCCGCAGCAATCCTGAAAAGGCATTGCCGGGCAAGAAGGCACAGGAACGCGTTGCCATGGCCAAGCAGGCTGAAGAAGATGCAAAGGCCAAGGTCATTGCTGATGCGGAAGCTGCTGCCGCCGCCGCTGAGGCTGAAAAGGCTGCCGCCGCTGAAGCTGCTGCTGCCCCTGCCGAAGAAGCTCCGGCTGAAGAAACTGCCAGCTGATCATCAGCTTCTGCTGTTGACGACGAAACGGGTGGCTTTTGCCGCCCGTTTTTGTTTTTGAGCAAACTTCACAGAACTGCAAAAAAACTGAAACGTTCTCCGCGCAAAGAAGACGCAGCCAGCCACTTTGAAATGGCGCACAATCCTCCCCAGGCCTTTGCGGTTTTGGGGGCATGCGTCAGCCAGCCCGGAGAGAACACTATGAGCAGATCGGCTTCGTTCACGCGTCGCAACTTCCTCGCTTCATCGGGAGCCGTTGCACTGACCGCAGCGTCAGGTCTTGCCCTCCCGTCCTATTCACGCGCGAATGCGCGACCGGTTTTTACGCATGGCGTTCAGTCGGGCGACGTCGACGCGACGACGGGCATGATCTGGACGCGAACCGACAGGCCAGCGCGGGTCAATATCGAAGTTTCCACCACCGAGAGCTTTGCCAACGCCTATTCGTTACCGCCGCTCAATGCCTTCCCGGACAGCGACCTTGCGGTAAAGCAATTGCTCACCGATCTCGTCTCGGATCAGGATATTTTCTACCGCCTGACTGCAGTTGATCTCAGCGACCTCAATGCCGTCTCGGAACCGATTGTGGGCCATTTCAAAACCGCCCCGACAGCCAAGCGCAATATCCGTTTT
This sequence comes from Candidatus Phyllobacterium onerii, assembly GCF_028331445.1. Lineage (GTDB taxonomy): Bacteria > Pseudomonadota > Alphaproteobacteria > Rhizobiales > Rhizobiaceae > Phyllobacterium > Phyllobacterium onerii. The sequence continues at coordinate 100,544 of NZ_JAQMHX010000007.1, forward strand.
GCCTGGTCAGGCGATACGGTGGGTCAAGGCTGGGGTATCGACGAGACCGGCATGAAGACCTACGCGACTATCGCCAGCCACACCCCCGATTTCTTCCTGCACTCGGGCGATACGATCTATGCCGACGGTCCTCTTGTGGAAGAGACGACTTTGAAGGACGGGAGCAAGTGGAAGAACCGCATCATCACCGATGAAAAGCGCAAGGTGGCAGAAACGCTGAACGAGTATCGCGGTCAGTGGAAATACAACATGCTCGACGATCACGTCCGCGCCCTGAATGCAATCTGCCCGACTTTCCTCCAGTGGGACGACCACGAAGTGCTCAACAACTGGTCTTCCTCCAAGGAACTGACCGCCGACGATCGCTACACTGAAAAGTCCATTGCGCTCCTGTCGGCCCGGGCCGCGCGGGCCTTTCACGAAATGACCCCGATCCGCTATACGCCTGCTGAACCCGGACGCGTCTATCGCAAGATCGCCTATGGCCCGCTGCTTGACGTCTTCTTCCTCGACTTGCGTTCCTATCGCGGCCCGAATGGTCCGGATATGGAAGATACGATCACGCCGGAATCGTCCATTCTTGGCGCCAACCAGGTGCGCTGGCTGAAGCGCGAACTGTTGAATTCCCGTGCGACCTGGAAGGTCATCGCGGCGGACATGCCGCTCGGTCTGGTTGTGTGGGATAACGCCAAGGACAAAAAGGGCGCGGAAGCCGTCGCCAATGGCGATAATGGCGCGGCGAAAGGCCGCGAGCTCGAGATTGCCGATCTGCTGCGCTTCATCAAATCTGCCGGTATCCGCAATACCGTCTGGTTCACGGCAGATGTGCACTACACGGCAGCGCACTATTACAATCCGGACAAGGCGCAGTTCCAGGACTTCGAGCCGTTTTGGGAATTCGTCTCGGGCCCCATTCATGCCGGCACTTTCGGTCCCAATGATCTCGACCATACCTTCGGGCCGGAACTCAAATTCATCAAGGCGCCAACGCCCGAGCAAGGACAGAACCTGCCACCCTCGGCCGGGCTGCAATTCTTCGGTCTCGTCGATATCGATGCGGCAAGCGAACAGATGACCGTAAGGCTGATGGACCGCGACGATGCCGAACTTTACAAAATAACGCTCGATCCCGTTCGTTCGATCTGATGCGAGTTTGCATATGCCTTCAGCCTGATGAGGCAGCTGGTGTGATTTTCGAGACCCGGAGCGCAGTGGACATTTGGTCCATGAGCACCGGAAGCGCAGAAAATCGCATCAGATGTCCATCAGGGTGAAGTCAACCCGACCCAGGCCGCCATGGCAGCATCGGCGGTCTTCTTCAATTGCTCGAGTGTGGCGCCATCACGCGCGGTGATCGACATGCCGTGTTGTACAGTCGCGTAGAATTCCGCCACCTGCTGGATATCGACAGTTTCGGAAAGTTCGCCTTCGCGCACGGCACGCTCCAGCCGTTGGCGCAACTGTGTCACGTTATCGAGGCGCCGCTCCTTCAGTAGCGATGACGGCGTTCCGGGACTCTCGTCACCGTGCAGTGCGCCCATCACCACCATGCATCCATGCGGCTGGCCAGGATCGGTATGGGAGATGGCTGTCTGCATGAGAAAATCGGCGACGCCCTCCTTTGCAGTCGCCGCAGTCGGTAATGAATGTTTGATGCGCTGGCCGATCTTGTTCGTGTATAGCTCGACCGCCTCCCGGAACAACTCCGCCTTGCTGCCGAATGCGGCATAGAGACTGGGCGCATTGATGTGCATAGCCTGCGTCAGATCCGCCATGGACGCGCTGTCATAGCCCTTCTGCCAGAAAACCCGCATGGCGCATTCCAGCGCCGTATCGCGGTCGAATGCACGCGGGCGACCCTTCGGAGACATCGCAAATCCCTTTCTGTATCGACTAATACATAAATCACTTGACGCCGCTCCGCAATGGTGACACTGCAATATGTATCAATCACTACAAAAGGAAATATGATGTCACGTCTTGAAAACAAGGTTGCCTTCATCACCGGCGGAAGCCGCGGCATGGGTGCTGCGATTGCGCTGAAACTGGCACAGGATGGTGCAGATATCGCCATTACCTACACGAGTGCCGCTTCGAAGGCTGAGGAGACCATCAAGGCAATCGAGAAGCTGGGCCGCCGCGCCATCGCGTTTCAGGCGGACAATCTCGATGCAGCCGCCATCGAGGCCGCAGTCAACGAAACCCACGCCAAATTTGGCAGGCTGGATATTCTCGTCAACAACGCCGGCGTCTACTCGATGGACACCGTCGATGCATTGACGCTCGAGGAGTTCGACCGCGTCATGTCCATCCATGTCCGCGCAAGCTTCGTCGCCGCGAAGGCAGCAGCATCGCTGATGGGCACGGGCGGGCGTATCATCAACATCGGCAGCAATCTTGCCGAGATCGTGCCTTTCCCCGGCCTCATCGCCTATTCAACCAGCAAGGCCGCCCTTATAGGCCTGACCAAGGCGCTGGCACGTGATCTTGGCCCGAGGGAAATCACAGCCAACATTGTCCACCCCGGCTCGACCGATACGGACATGAATCCCGCCAATGGCGATCACGCCGATGGCCAGCGCGCCCGTATGGCGATTCCAAAATTTGGCAAGGCAAGCGATATCGCCGGTCTCGTAGCATTCCTGGCCGGAGACGAAGGGCGTTTCATCACCGGCGCATCGCTCACCATCGATGGTGGCGCCAACGCCTGATCGATATTGCGCAAGGGCAATCCCTCAGATATCGCCCTTGCGCACAAGCTTGCCTTCTTCCGCCTTGTGGAAATATTGCGAGCAGACCAGCCAGCCCTTCAGCGGTCGCAGAAGCATCAGGCTACCAAACAACGTTAACGGCAGCGTCGTGATCAGGTGCACCCAGATCGGCACTTCATACGTCGTCTGCAGCCACAGTGCGAAGACCAGGGCGGGCACCGCAACGATCGTCATGGCGAAAAACGCCGGGCCGTCCGCAGGATCGGCGAAGGAATAGTCCAGCTCGCAAACCTCGCAGGACGGCGCCAGTTTGAGAAAGCCATCGAACAGATGCCCCTGCTGGCATCGCGGGCAGCGCCCCAGGATCCCGGTTTTCATCGGGTTTTCAGTAGGATGATAGTGAACAACGTGAGCCATGGTCTTGCCTTTCGACCCGATTGTACGTGTATGGCCTTAGATATCGATATCCATACAATTGATGCTTTATTGCCGGACATATACCCCTTGCAAGGAGAAAATGGAAGAAACATTTACCATATAGCGGCAATTTGACTTGCCATAATCCCGTTCTGTCTGTAATTGTATGGATACATTCCCATACAATGAGTCGTCACATGGCCCTCTGGAAGCCTCGCATCGCCGCCACGTCGAGATATAAACATCAAGGTATCGTCGATGCCTTGAATGCCGATATCGCCGCCCGCCTACTGATCTCCGGTGATACGCTGCCGCCGCAGCGGGAAATCGCACGCCAGCTTGGCGTCGATCTTACCACAGTTACGCGCGCGTTGAACGAGGCACGCCGTCTCGATCTGATCGAGGCCAGAACCGGTTCGGGTACATTCGTGAAACAGCAGCCTGTAGCACCGAGGGTGGCAACTCCGGCAGCCGAACTCGACCTCAGCATGAATATCCCGCCGCAACCGGCCGCGGCCCGTTTGCCGGAGCGGATCGCCGAAGGCATCGGAGCATTGCTGGCCGGACCCTCCAGCCGGTTTCTTTCCTATCAGGAGATTACCGGCACCGAAGCCGCACGGCATGCCGCCGCGCAATGGCTGATGCCGCGTTTTGGCCATGCGCCCTCGCCCGACAATATTCTGGTTGCCGGCGGTGCACAAAGTGCGCTCTTCGCCATTTGCAGCCTCGTAGCCGCCAATGGCGCCATTTGCGCCGGTGCCCATACCTATCCAGGGCTCAAATCCGTCGCCGCAACCCTCGGTATCGCGGTTCATGCGCTTGCCATGGATCAATTCGGCATACTGCCTCAGGCGTTCGAAGAATGCTGCCGGGATCATGCACCGAAGGCGCTCTACGTCGTTCCCTCCATCGATAATCCGACCACGGCCACCATGCCGCTGAAACGCCGGCACGAGATCGTCGAAATCGCCCGCCGCTACAGGGTCGCGATTATCGAGGACGATCCCTATGCGGAGCTTCTGGACGAGCCACAGCCGGCTCTTGCGTCCCTGGCGCCGGAGATCACCTGGCACATCGCAACATTGTCGAAATGCGCAACGCCTGCCCTGCGTGTCGCCTTTGTGGCCTGTCCTTCAGCGCTGGATGTGTTGAAGCTCACATCTTCCCTGCGCGCCAGCAATCCGGGTGCATCGCCGCTCCTGGCCGCCCTGACGACCAGCTGGATCGAGAGCGGCACGCTCAAGCAGATCGCCCTCGCCATACGGGAAGAAAGCCGCACGCGGCAATCACTTGCCGCGGTCATTCTCAAGGATTGGCAATACGCCGCCGAGCCTACAGGCCACCATCTTTGGCTTACCCTGCCCGAACATTGGAAAGCCGCCGAGTTCGCCGCACTTGCCCGCCGTTCCGCGCTTGGCATCGTGGCCGCACCCGCCTTCAGCGTAGGAACCTCGTCCGACGAGGCGGTCCGCGTCTCGCTTGGCGCCGCACCGGATCGTCCGCATCTCGAACAGGGATTGCTGCTGTTGAACCGGTTGCTGCATGAGCCGCAGTTCAGCACAGGGTTGATTGTATAGAGCAAATTCCAGGAAAAGTGGGAGGCGGCTTTCCGTCCGGAATTGCGCAAAACCAAAGAGCTAAAGAAAGCTTCCCTGCGCAGTGATCGGATGGAACGCGGGCCGCCTGGCCATGCCGGCGAATATCCGGTGTTCAAGGTCGAGCAGGAAGCGCTTGCGCCGCTGCCCGCCGCCATAACCGGTCAGCGAGCCATCCGCACCAATCACGCGGTGGCACGGTACGACGATTGCAACCCTGTTTTGCCCATTGGCCGCACCCACGGCACGGCTTGAACCCGGCTTGCCCAGATCCCGTGCGATGCCGCCATATGTGCGTGTTTCCCCATAAGGGATAGTCTGCAGTGTCGACCATATCTGCCGCTGAAATGCCATGCCCGGCAGCACAAGCGGTGTTTCGAACCCGGTGAGCTTGCCGGCAAAATAATCGGCGAGCTCTGCCTCGATCTGCTCAAGCACGGCATTGCGGCCAGGTTCTATGGAATAACCATAGCGTTTTTCGAGTTCCTCGACCTCCGCCGGCAAGGCCGGCCGGTCGTCAAACTCCAGCAATGACAATCCTTCATCGCCCGCCATCGCAATCATCGGGCCGAGAGGCGTCTGAATGGACTTCCGCAGCAAGATCTTCATCACGTAAATCTCCGATTCACGCGTGATTCTATCATGCTAGAGTGCGCCGCCCACCCGATTCATGCTTTCCCGTCGACAATGTTCACAATTGTACCCGCAGCGTGCAGCGCCTGCATGATGTCGGTCGGCGGTTCCTGGTCGGTCACCAGTTCACCGAACCCGCCAAACCCACAGACCTGAACCAGGCCTCGCTTGCCGAATTTCGCCGCGTCTGTGATGGCGATCGAGCGTGTGCCGCGCGACAATACCGTGCGGGCAAATTCCGCCTCTTCCAGGTCGTAGTCTGTAAGCCCGCCGACCGCATCCATCGCGCCAACGGAAATAACAGAATGGGCGACGCTGAAACGGTTGACATATTCGATGGCCGAGACCCCGAAGGCCGCTCCGCTATCCCGGCGCAACTCGCCGCCCGCCATGAAAACCCTGTTGCCATTCACGGTCGCCAACGTTCGGGCAATATCGGATGAATTGGTTACGACCGTCAGGTTGCGGTGCTGCAGCAACTCGCGGGCGAGAAAACTCGTGGTCGTACCGGTGTCCAGCATGATGGATTCGCCGTCCTGGATAGTCCGCGCCACCCATTGCGCAATCATGCGCTTGGCCGGGGCGTTTTCGCGCATGCGTATCTCGAAAGGCGCTTCACCCAGATGCTGCGGCAGGCCGATGGCACCATGGATTTTGACGATTATGCCCTCATCGGTCATAGGCTTTACGTCGCGCCGGATCGTTTCCAGGGATACGCCAAGTTTTTGCGCCAGATCGGCGATCGAAATAGTTCCCTCCTCCTGTAGCAGCCGTTTTATTTCGCCGTGTCGTTTGGAATTCATGCCCGAAACCTTAGCTAGGAGTAGATTAGCCACAAGACTACCACACGATTCCCACAAATTCGTCGTCAAAGCCACAAATCACCACAATAACCTGTTGACATAGGTGATATAAAGGCGGAAAGTCACATTGTTAGATAAATACGTGGTTCGACAGGCTCATCATGAGGGGGAGTATCCCTGCAAATAATCAAAAAGCAGTTATGGGGATGCGAAACAGAAGTCTTTGCCACAGACGGATTCCTGTTCTTGGAGAGCCCACAACCCTCCCTCAACAGATCAACGCCGTCATGGTGAGTCTGTCGAACCACGCATTTGTCAGCCGATGACAGTACCTTCTGCAATCTCTTCTACAATTAAAGAACGCATTGCCGCTCTGCCGCTCTGGCAGGGCGATATTCATGTTGCTCTTTTGAAGGGCGGCATCAGCAACGAGAGCTATGTCGTCAAGGATGACAATCGCAAATATGTCGTGCGCTTCGGCAAGGACTATCCATTTCACCACGTGTTCCGCGACCGCGAGGCGATGACGTCCGAGGCGGCGCATCGCGCCGGTTTCGCCCCCGAACTGTTCCATGCGGGCGACGGCGTCATGGTTACCGCATTCCTCGGCGCACACACCTATTCCGCAAGCGATGTTCGCGCCAATATTTCACGCGTGGCGCAGATGATCCGGCAATTCCATATGACAATGCCCGAACATATTCGTGGGCCCGGTTTCATGTTCTGGGTCTTCCACGTCATCCGTGATTATGCCCGCACGCTGCAGGCCGGGACGAGCCGCATGGTACCGCACCTTGCTAGCTATCTCGCCATCGCCGCGGAAATGGAAGCGGTGCAACGGCCGCTGCCGATCATCTTCAGCCACAACGATCTCTTGCCTGCCAATATACTCGATGATGGCAATCGCCTCTGGCTGATCGATTTCGAGTATGCCGGTTTTTCGACTTCGATGTTCGATCTTGCCGGCCTTGCCTCCAATGCGGGATTAAGCGAAGACGAATCCGAAGCCTTGCTTGCCGCCTATTTTCAAGGCGCGCCCGACCGCGAACTCAAGCGCGCCCATGACGCCATGCAATGCGCCTCGCTGCTACGCGAAGCCATGTGGAGCATGGTTTCCGAGCTCTATCTCGATGCACCGGGCGTTGACTACGTCGCCTATACTACCGAGAATTTATCCAAGCTTGATCAGGCGCTCGATCACTACAGAAGCATATACGGAAAGACGGCCCCATGACCCTCCCCTCCCATGCCCAGATCGTCGTCATTGGCGGCGGGATTATCGGCTGCTCGACGGCCTATCATCTTGCCAAGGATCACAAGGCGGACGTGGTATTGCTGGAGATGGGGCAGTTGACCTCCGGCTCGACATGGCACGCGGCGGGGTTGGTCGGGCAACTGCGTTCCTCCGCCTCGATTACCCGCGTGCTCAAATATTCCGTCGATCTTTACAAACGGCTCGATGAGGAAACCGGCCTTGCGACTGGCTGGAAAATGACCGGCTGCTTGCGCCTGGCCACCAATCAGGACCGCTGGACCGAGTTCCGCCGCCTCGCAACCACTGCGGGAAGTTTTGGCATGGAAATGCACCTCCTTTCCCCGCAGGAGGTCAAGGCCATGTTCCCGCTGATGCGTGTCGATGATCTCATTGGCGCGAGCTGGTTGCCAACCGACGGGCAGGCCAGCCCTTCTGACATCACCCAATCACTGGCGCGCGGCGCCCGCATGCATGGCGCAAAACTGATCGAGAACATACGCGTCACCGGCTTCGAGATGAATGGCGACCGGATCGTCAAGGTCAAGACCGACCAGGGCGACATTGCCTGCGAAAAAGTCGTCAATTGCGCCGGCCAATGGGCGCGGCAGGTCGGTGAGATGGCTGGCATCAATGTGCCGCTGCAGCCGGTCAAGCATCAATATATCATCACCGAAAAGATCGACGGGCTTTCATCCAATGCACCGACGATCCGGGATCCGGACCGCCGTACTTACTTCAAGGAAGAAGTCGGCGGTTTGGTCATGGGCGGCTACGAGCCCAATCCGCAAAGCTGGATGACCGGCGATGTGCCGAACGACTGGCAATTCCGCCTGTTCGATGATGATTTCGATCATTTCGAGCAGCATATGCTCGCTGCGATCGAACGTATCCCCGCGCTCGAAACCGTTGGCGTCAAGCAGATGATCAACGGCGCGGAGAGCTTCACGCCGGACGGCAATTTCATCCTCGGCGTCGCACCGGAATGTTCCAACATGTTCGTCGGGGCCGGCTTCAACGCGTTTGGCATCGCCTCCGGCGGCGGCGCGGGCTGGGTGCTGGCACAATGGGCCATCGATGGAGAAGCGCCGCTCGACCTCTGGACCGTCGATATCAGGCGCTTCTCCAATCTCCACCGCAACCGCGACTGGGTCCGCGACCGCACGCTGGAAGCCTATGGCAAACACTACACGATCGGCTTTCCGCACGAGGAATATGTGTCCGGGCGCCCCGCCATCGTCTCGCCGCTCTATGAGCGCTTGCAGAAGCATCGCGCCGTGTTCGGCTCCAAGCTCGGCTGGGAGCGTCCCAACTGGTTTGCGCCGGAAGGGATGCCCGCGGAAGACGTCTATTCCATGGGCCGCCAGAACTGGTTCGATGCCGTCGGAGAAGAACACCGGCACGTGCGCGACAAGGTTGGCATTTTCGACCAGTCTTCCTTTGCCAAGTTCGAACTGACCGGCAGGGGCGCCGCAAAGGCCCTCGACACCATCTGCGCCAATGATGTGTCGAAACCTTCAGGCCGCCTGACCTATACGCAGCTCCTGCATACGCGCGGAGGCATCGAGTGCGACCTGACCGTTGCGCGGCTGTCCGACGACCGCTTCTACATTGTCACCGGCACCGGCTTTCGCACTCATGACTTCGCCTGGATCCGGGATCACATCGGCAAGGACCTGGATGTGAAACTCACCGACGTAACCGAGGACTTCGGAACCCTGTCGCTGATGGGCCCCAAGGCACGCGACGTGCTAGCCGGGGTCACCAACACAGATGTCAGCAACGGTGCTTTTCCCTTCGGCCATGTTCGCGAGATCGAGATCGCCGGTACTTCGGTTAGGGCGCTGCGCGTCACCTATGTCGGAGAACTCGGCTGGGAGTTGCATGTGCCAATAGCTGCAACCGGAGCAGTCTTCGATGCCCTGATGCGAGCCGGCAAGGAATTCGACATCAGGCCGGTCGGCTATCGCGCGCTGGAATCCCTGCGTCTCGAAAAGGGCTACCGTGCCTGGGGTTCCGACATCACCCCGAATGACTCACCTTTCGAGGCTGGGCTCGGCTGGGCGGTGAAACTGCGCAAGGATACCGAATTCGTTGGACGGCAGGCGAGCGAGGCCATCCATGCCGCTCCGCTCAAAAAACGCCTCGCAACGTTCGCAGTCGTGGACAAGGACGTCGTACTGCTCGGCCGCGAGACCATCCTGCGCAATGGCGAGCCGGTCGGCTATCTCACCAGCGGCGGCTATGGCTACACGGTCGATCGTCCGATCGGTCTGGGCTATGTGCGCAACGCCGATGGCATCAGCGATGCTTTCCTCAACGAGGGCAAATACGAGCTCATCGTCGCCAATGATCGTTACGCTGCTGAAGTCCATCTGGAGCCACTGTATGACCCCGAAAATGCGCGGGTGAAGGGCTAGAGCCTTCCCACACGGAAAACTCGCAGTCACCTGCGTTTTTGGCGCAAGATGAGTCGAATCCTGCGCAAGAATTGGCAAGACCCACACAACAATCATCGATTCCGGCGCAAATTTATCAATCGGAGAGCGAGATTTAGTTGCACGAAGTTGTGTTTTTCGCAGCAAATCAAAAGACTTGACTTTGGCCTTCGACAGGACCAAATGCACATCGTGCGGACCTGTGTCCACAAGTCTGTATATCTTCAACCGGAGTTAAATCTCTCATGCCCAGCGACGACAGTAGTAGTCGATTGTTTGCGCCGTCAACGGCGATCGTGGCCTGATCTGAGATCAGCTCGCCTCGATCCCCTGTGACGGCGGATCGACAGAAAGGCGAGCTAAATGAACGATCTTCGCTTTCCCACAGGTGCGGACAATGCCGAGCTGGCACCCGTACTGACCCTCGCAGAACAGCTTGCAACCATGCATGCTGCGGATGCGATCGAGCTTCTCAATGAGCTCGAACTATCTGAATCCATTGAGATTCTTGCCGACATGCCGCACGAGCACGCCGTCCTGATCCTGGATCAGCCGGAGTTGCATGACGCGGCCGGCATAGTAAGGGGATTGCCGGCCGAGACCGCACGGCAACTTCTCGACGCAATGTCGATCGACCGTGTCACCGACATCTTTCATGAGTTCGATACGGAGACCCGGGCCCGGCTTGTCGTCGGCCTCGGGCCCGAAACGACGGGCGCATTGCGCAAGCTCCTGCGTTATCCGCCACACACGGCGGGTAGCCTGATGACGACCGAATTCGTCAGCGTGCCCTCCAACTGGACCGTCGCGCAAACGCTGCAGCACATTCGCGAAGTGGAGCGGTCGAGAGAGACCATCTATGCCATCTATGTCACTGATCCGGCAACAAAAAATCTGTTGCGAGTCGTAACCCTGCGCCGCCTGATCACCAGCGAACCGGACGCTTCGATCATGAGTGTTGGCCGCGACGTTGCCCCTGTGACTGTTGCCCCGCTGACCGATCAGGAAGATGTGGCACGGCTCTTCCGCAAGCATGATCTGCTTGCGGTCCCCGTCGTAAATGATGGCGCTCAGATCATCGGTATCGTCACTGTCGATGACGTGATCGACGCCATGACGCAGGAGATGACCGAGGATACTCTGAAGTTCGGCGGCATGGAGGCTTTGAACAAGCCCTACATGCAAATCGGTTTCGTTCAGATGCTGCGCAAACGCGCCGGTTGGCTCGGCGTGCTGTTCTTAAGCGAAATGCTGACCGCCAGCGCCATGCAGCATTTTGAAGGGGAATTGGAGAAAGCAGTCGTTTTGACCCTTTTTATCCCGCTTATCATGAGTTCCGGCGGCAATTCCGGCTCTCAAGCCACGTCTTTGCTCATCCGCGCCCTGGCCTTGCAGGAATTGCGGTTGAAGGATTGGTGGCGGGTCGCATTGCGCGAAATCCCGACAGGCCTCGTGCTCGGCTCGTTCCTCGGGCTGATTGGCGTGGTTCGGATTTCGACCTGGCAAATGTTGGGTCTCTATGACTATGGCCAGCACTGGCCCCTCGTCGCCGCAACCGTCGGTACAGCGCTGGTCGGAATTGTGACATTCGGCTCGTTGGCCGGGTCGATGCTGCCATTCGCCATGCAGAAACTCGGCTTTGATCCTGCGAGCGCTTCAGCGCCGTTCGTGGCCACGCTTGTTGATGTAACCGGATTGGTGATTTACTTCAGTATTGCCTTGGTTATCCTGTCCGGAACATTGCTTTAAAGCGTTTGGTCTGCATGGCAGCCATGCAGACCAAAACGCTTTGCCCCCTTTCGCATTTGCGAAAAAACATGTATGGAGCGCGCAAATGTAAAGCGGCGCAGCTCAGATGGCGTCCACAATCCTCCAAAAGAGAACCTTATGAAACTGCGCAACATCGCGATCATCGCACACGTTGACCATGGCAAAACCACGCTCGTTGACGAACTTTTGAAACAGTCGGGCAATTTCCGCGACAATCAGCGGGTCGGCGAAAGGATGATGGATTCCAATGACATAGAGCGCGAGCGGGGGATCACCATCCTTGCCAAGGCGACCTCGGTCATCTGGAAAGATACACGTATCAACATTGTCGATACCCCGGGCCACGCTGATTTCGGCGGCGAAGTCGAACGTATCCTCAGCATGGTGGACGGCGCTATCGTCCTGGTTGATGCTGCTGAAGGGCCCATGCCGCAGACGAAGTTCGTCGTTGGCAAGGCTTTGAAAGTTGGCCTTCGTCCAATCGTCGCGATCAACAAGATCGATCGTCCCGACGCCCGCCACGAAGAAGTCGTGAACGAAGTTTTCGACCTCTTCGCCGCTCTTGATGCTACGGACGAACAGCTTGATTTTCCGATCCTTTACGGCTCCGGCCGTAACGGCTGGATGGCGACGAGCCCGGAAGGTCCGAAGGATCAGGGTCTGGCAGCGCTGTTTGACATGGTTCTCGACCATGTCCCGGCGCCCACTGTCGGTGAAGGTCCATTCAAGATGATCGGCACCATCCTTGAAGCCGACCCATTCCTTGGCCGCATCATCACCGGCCGCATTCATTCTGGTACCGTCAAGTCGAACCAGCAGGTCAAAGTCTTGCATGGCGATGGCACCCAGCTTGAGACGGGCCGTATCTCGAAGATCCTGGCGTTCCGCGGTCTTGAACGCCAGCCGATCGAAGAAGCACACGCCGGTGACATCGTCGCTATCGCAGGCCTGCAGAAAGGCACCGTCGCCGACACGTTCTGCGCGCTCGAAGTGACCGAAGCCCTGCATGCACAGCCGATCGATCCCCCGACTGTTACCATGTCCTTTATTGTCAACGACAGTCCGCTGGCTGGCACCGAGGGCGACAAGGTTACGAGTCGCGTCATTCGCGACCGCCTGATGAAGGAAGCTGAGGGCAATGTTGCGCTGAAGGTCGAGGAATCCGACGACAAGGATTCGTTCTTCGTTTCGGGTCGCGGCGAATTGCAGCTCGCGGTTCTCATTGAAAACATGCGCCGCGAGGGTTTTGAACTTAGCATATCGCGCCCTCGCGTCGTTTTGAAAAGAGACGACTCCGGCACTTTGCTTGAGCCCATCGAAGAAGTGCTGATTGACGTCGACGAGGAATATTCCGGCACCGTGGTCCAGAAGATGTCCGAACGTAAGGCTGAAATGGTCGAGCTTCGTCCATCCGGTGGTAATCGCGTTCGCATGGTATTCTATGCGCCGACACGCGGACTCATCGGCTACCAGTCGGAGCTTTTGACCGATACACGCGGCACCGCGATCATGAATCGCCTTTTCCGTGCCTACGAGCCTTTCAAGGGTGAAATCGCCGGCCGTACCAATGGCGTTTTGATCTCCAACGATCAGGGAGAGTCCGTAGCTTTCGCCATGTGGAACCTTGAAGATCGCGGCGCAATGATTATCGAGGCTGGCATAAAGGTCTATGCCGGCATGATCATCGGCATCCATTCGCGCGACAATGATCTTGAAGTGAACATCCTCAAGGGCAAAAAGCTGACCAATATTCGTGCCGCAGGCAAGGATGAAGCTGTCAAGTTGACCCCGCCGATCCGCATGACACTGGAACGTGCTCTTGCCTGGATTCAGGACGACGAGCTGATGGAAGTAACTCCGAAGTCAATTCGTCTGCGCAAGCTTTACCTCGATCCAAACGAACGCAAACGTTTCGAAAAGAGCAGCAAGACTGCAGGCGCTGCCTAACCATAGATGTTCTGCGTGAAAAAAAGCGGCGATCTTCGCCGCTTTTTTGTTTTCGTGCATACCCAAACGCTTTTTTGGATGTTGCGAACTCGCGCGTTGCGGGTCTATGGTTAAAGGACCATGAACACCCATGTGATCGAGATAAGACGGGCGCATATGGCCGATGCGGTGGCGATTTCAGCCATTCATCTGGCTGCCTGGCAGGGCGCCTACGCAGGTATCATACCCCACCGCGCGCTCAACAATATGTTGGAGCGTCGCGGCGCCAATTGGTGGGCAAAGGCAATCCAGCGCTCGACACAGATCCTCGTGGCCGATGTCGGCGGTATCGTTGCCGGTTACGCGACGCTTGGGCCAAACCGCGCCCGCCAGTTGCAGCAACAAGGTGAAATTTACGAACTCTACGTCAGGCCGGAATATCAGGGTTTCGGTCTGGGTACCCGCCTCCTGGGTGCCGCTCGCCGCAGTCTCGGCGATCAAGGCCTGAAGGGTCTGGTGATCTGGGCGCTCGAGGACAATGACCTTGCGATTTCATTCTATCAGAGCGCCGGTGGCCGCGATGTCGCCGAGGGTGTCGAGTGTTTCGATGGCAAGACCCTCAAGAAGGTCGCTTTTGTCTGGAATTGATGCTGGTTTAGGCCAGAGTCTTCCTTCGCAGCTCAAATCCCGAGTTGTGTTTTGCCATTCGCGCTCAATAAGCCTATCAATCGTTTTCCTTACGTAGGGGCGACGGCATTGTTGCGCCGCGGTATAAAAATCAGTACAGGACTTCCATACTCATAAGGACTCTGAAAATATGCGCATCGATGCCATTGCTGTCGGCAACAACCCCCCTGAAGATGTAAACGTTATCATCGAGGTCCCGGTCGGCGGTCAACCGATCAAATACGAGCTTGATAAGGATTCGGGCGCGTTGTTCGTCGACCGCTTCCTGCATACGCCCATGACCTATCCGGGCAATTACGGTTTCGTGCCGCATACGTTGTCGGATGATGGAGACCCCATCGATGTATTGATCTGCAACACGCGCGCGCTGATGCCTACGAGTGTGATCAATGTTCGTCCAATTGGTGTGCTCGTCATGGAAGACAATAAGGGGCAGGACGAAAAGATCATTGCCGTTCCTTCACCTCACCTGACGTTACGGTACGAGAAGGTGCACAATTACACCGATCTTCCCGACATCACGCTCAAACAGATCCAGCATTTCTTCGAGCACTACAAGGATCTGGAACCCGGCAAATGGGTTAAGATTGGGGATTGGGGCGATGAAGATGCCGCCCGCCAACTCATCACCGAAGCGATCGAACGCCACAACGCCAAAAAGGCCTGATCGATCAATCTTCGGGCGGTTCGAGAACGGTAAGTCTTAAAGCCAGTTCGTCAGGATCGCCCGAAATTCTTACCTGCTTCAGCCGCGACGTTGCTCCTGCAGCAATGGTTACATCTCGCGCCGCAATACCCAGCAACTTTACCAGCGCTGCATTGGCCTTGCCGTGTTCAGGAACCGCACGCACCCGTGCTTTCAGATGAAAGCGCCCGTCGTCAGTCTCTTCCACACCTTCAATAGCGTCCTTTACCGATTTCGGCGTCAGCCGCACAAAGAGAGTGACCCCGTTACACTCCGCGCGGAATACGATGGTGTTCTAGTCAAACCAGAATCGGGGCGATCGTGGTCCAGAGAAACTGGCGAATGAAGAATATGATCAACAAAAGTACGATCGGAGAAATATCGATACCCCCGAGGTCAGGAAGAAAGCGACGAATGGGTCGCAATGCGGGTTCGGTGACGCGATAGAGAAAATCTCCTATCGAAGCAACGAAGCGATTGCTCGAATTGATGACGTTGAAGGCATAGAGCCATGAGAAGATCGCACTGGCAATGAGAATCCAGGTGTAAATGTCGAGAGCCAGATCGATGGTGCGGATAAGGGCGAGCATACAGGTCTCCTAAGATTTCCACGACATGTAGCGATTGGCTGGCCCGCGAGCAAGAGGTTGCGATCACCGACAAAATGGAGCACAGCCCCTCCAAGTATTATTGTGGCAGTATTCATGGCCCGTCTATTCAGGGCGTCAAATGCGCCTAAGGTATTACGAGGACTTGATCTTGACCGATATTGTTGAATTTAAAAAACCGGAATAAATTTGCGTCGTGATTCGGGCTATCCCGGCCCGCTTTTC
The DNA here is from genome assembly GCF_028331445.1 of Candidatus Phyllobacterium onerii. Lineage (GTDB taxonomy): Bacteria > Pseudomonadota > Alphaproteobacteria > Rhizobiales > Rhizobiaceae > Phyllobacterium > Phyllobacterium onerii. The sequence continues at coordinate 116,294 of NZ_JAQMHX010000007.1, forward strand.
ATCCAAGGGGGTTTCCATGCTCAATAAACTGTCGGCCGAGTTCTTCGGCACATTCTGGCTTGTCCTCGGCGGTTGCGGCAGTGCCGTTATTGCCGCTGCATTTCCCGATGTCGGTATTGGTTTGCTTGGTGTTGCCTTTGCGTTTGGTCTTACGGTTCTAACCATGGCCTATGCGGTCGGCGGAATTTCCGGCGGCCATTTCAATCCCGCTGTTTCGCTCGGCCTCGCCGTTGCAGGACGCTTCGACTTCAAGGATCTCATTCCCTACTGGATCGCACAAGTTGTTGGCGCGATTGTTGCAGCTGCCGTCCTTTACCTGATTGCATCCGGTAAGGCCGACTTCACCGCTGGCGGCTTCGCTTCCAACGGTTATGGTGACCTTTCGCCCGGCAAGTACGGCCTGGTCGCCGCGCTTGTCACAGAAATCGTGTTCACTGCCTTCTTCATCATGATCATTCTTGGTGCGACCTCGGCTTCCGTTCCGGCTGGGTTTGCACCAATCCCTATTGGTCTCGGCCTGACGCTTATCCATCTAGTTTCGATTCCGGTGACAAATACCTCCGTCAATCCGGCTCGTTCTACCGGCGTCGCCCTTTTCGCAGAAACCGCCGCGCTTGGCCAACTCTGGCTGTTCTGGGTCGCCCCGCTCATTGGTGCGGTACTCGGTGCAATTATCTGGAAATCCTTGCTCAGCAAAGATTCAGACGCTTCCGTCACTGCAGTTGTAAACGCGGCTTGAACCAAAATGGGCCGGTTCGAGCCGGCCCATTTGCTTTCCCTCTCATAATATTTCTGATTTTCCTTATCCCCATTCTCCCTAAACTGGTTTAGAAGAAAGCTCCCGATTCCGGAGCCTTTCAACGAAATGACCATCTCCGAAACGAATGCTGCGCATGATCGATATGCCGCGTTTCGCCATTCGTCCTTTACCCGCTATTGGCTGGCACGCTTCTTTGGTTCATTTGCCATCCAGATCATTAGCGTCTCCGTCGGCTGGCAAATCTATGATCTGACGCGCGACCCCTTCTATCTGGGCATTGTTGGACTTGTACAATTCGCGCCATCGCTTCTGCTCGTGCTCATTACCGGTGCAGCTTCCGACCGGTTCGGGCGACGACTGATTATGGGACTTTCATTGTGCGTCGAGGTGATTTGCGCCGTTCTGCTGCTGCTATTGACGATAAACCACCTGTTTACGCCGGCATTGGTTTTCATCATCCTCGCGGGATTTGGTATTGGCAGAGCCTTCCTCGGACCTGCATCCTCATCGTTGGTCGTTAATCTTGTGCCGGCGGAGACGTTTTCCAACGCCGTGTCGTGGAATTCCTCGGCCTGGCAAATTGCAACGATCGTCGGACCGGTCGCCGGGGGCCTGCTCTATGGTGTTTCTCCTGTCGCAGCCTACAGCGTCGCCAGTGCAATGCTTGTCATCGCAACTCTAAGCACTTTCTCTATCGCCAAACCTGCCCAGCATACCCTGCACGAAACAAGATCGCTGCAAACTCTACTGGCCGGCTTCCACTACATCTGGAAGGAAAAGGTTGTTCTTGGCGCGATTTCGCTTGATCTGTTTGCTGTGCTGCTCGGTGGAGCCGTGGCACTTCTGCCGGTTTATGCGCGCGATATCTTGCAGCTCGGCCCGTGGGGCTTGGGCATGCTGAGGGCAGCACCGGGTATAGGTGCCATTGTGACGGCGGTCTGGTTGACCGGGCATCCCATTCGCGATCATGCTGGAATGATCATGTTTGCATTCGTAGCGCTCTTCGGACTGCTTACGGTAATGTTTGGTATTTCCGATATTGCCTGGTTGTCGATCGTAGTGCTTGCCTTGATGGGTGCAGCCGACATGATCAGCGTCTATATCCGCGAGACGCTGTTGCAATTGTGGACGCCGGATCATGTGCGAGGCAGGGTCAATGCCGTCAACATGGTTTTTGTTGGCGCATCCAATGAATTGGGCGAATTCCGTGCTGGCGTCATGGCTTCACTGATCGGTACCGTGCCCGCCGTTGTTTTTGGTGGCCTTGGAACGGTGGCGGTTGCCGGCCTTTGGGCCTATTGGTTCCCGCAATTGCGCAAAGCGCGGAATTTGCAGGGCAGGACCTAATCAGCTCAAGCCGATACAGGTACCCCAAAAATCGTCGCAAGGAAGCGGTGCAACCAGGCCCTGAGCACTGCATCATAGATCATCCGGCCGTCCAGATGGTCGCGGCCTTGCTGCGCGCCGCAGAGGGTAAACCTTTCCGCGCCACGTACAACCCAACGATGCATCATGGCCCGTGTCAGTTCCGCATGGAACTGAACGCCCCAGGCATTCTTGCCATACCGGAACGCCTGGTTGGGGTAGGAGCTGCCCGTCGCCAGCAGGGTTGCAGTCTGTGGCAATTCAAAACCTTCGCGATGGAAATGATAAACCATCGACGGCCAGTCCATCAGAGCGCGACCGGCTTCCGTCGGTTCGAGCGGATACCAGCCGATTTCGACAAGGCCGTCGGGATGAGGCCCAACACGACCGCCCAAATGATTGGCAAGCATCTGCGCGCCCAGACAAATGCCGAGAAAGGGCTTGTCTTCTGCGAGTGGTATGGCCAGCCAATCGGTTTCTGCGCGTACAAAGTCTTCCGAATCATTGGCGCTCATCGGACCGCCAAAAATGACAGCTCCTGCATGGTCTTCCAGCGTTTCGGGCAACGTATCTCCAAGGGGAGGACGGCGAATGTCGAGGGCAAACCCTGCTTCGACCAACAAATGGCCGACGCGGCCGGGACTGGAACGCTCCTGGTGTAGCACCGTCAGGATCTTGGGACGATGCGACTGTCCGCTTTCCATCCATCCAGTTTGGTACATTCGCTCGGCCTATTCCTCTTGCACCGTCTGTTTTGCGCGAACCGCCGCCTGTCGTTTCATGGTCACCCGGTCGCGTGTCGATACGCCGATCAGTTCCGCGACACGCCAGACGACATTATCTTCCAGCTCATGCGCGCTGCCATCTGCGAAGACGACATCCCACATCAGCTCAATGAATCTGATGCGAGCCTCTTCGTCAAGATTGCGCTTGATGATGCTGGTGAAACTGTAAAGGTCGACTGCTTCCTGATCCGCCTGTTCACCTTCGTCAAGCAATCGCTTCAGCGCCTCGCCCTTCAGGCCATAGGCCTCGGAAATCAGCTGTGAAACGCGTTTGCGTTCCACCTTGCCGCGGTCACCGTCTGCATCCATCACATGGAACAGCAAGGCGGCTGCCGCAAGACGCGGATCTTTCTTTGAAAAATGCTCCTTGCTGTTGTCACCCGACGGCAAGGATTTGAAAAACGTCACAAGACTATCGAGCATAAAGGGAAATCTTTCGCGTCTATCCAGATGGTACTCATCCACCCATATCGCTGTTTATACGCCTAAACCACTGTACATCTTGCCGCAAAGACGGCCGCAGCCATCACGTTTCAATGATTAGAAAAGCCGGAACTTCTTGTTTCGCTCCGCTCCATCCTTAGGCCGCACGCCCGGGTCATCCGGCACAGGAAAAACGAACTCCTCATCCTTTTCCTTGGATTTCAGTGGCTTTTCCGGAAATGCAGGTAAAACGGAAGCTATTCTCTCGGGATTGACCGTTTCTGTGGACTTAGCGACCGGCCGTTCCGTAGGCTTTTCCGGTGGCTCAAGTTGCACGATTTCGGCTTCCACGACATCCGCATGGCCATGATCTTCCTTGGAAGCTGGCTTTTCTGCTTCCAGAACGACCGCCCTGGCCGACACGAGCGGCTTCACTTCTTCGCGAGGCCGCGTTGGTTCTGTTGCCAAAGCCCTGTCGAAATCATCGCCGGAATCGATGACCGGACCAAGCTGTTCAACAGGAACCTTCCATTCGAAGGCGTCGACCCTGCCAGTCACCGGAGATGCCGGCGCCCAGCGTTCCGAAACGTAGCCATCGGCTGTCCAGGCGGGATCGCGTGGCGCTTTGACAGCACGCGACAGCCATTGCCGGACGCGGCCTTGATCGCCGGTTTGCGCTTCTTCTATATCGGCAAGCAGAAGATATGCACTCTCTCGCGGTGCACTGCGGAGTACCGCTTCCGCTGCTTCCCTAGCCTCCCTTAACTCACCTGCAGCCAGCGCGGCTTGGGCGATGGCCAAGCTCGATTCAGGGTGGTGCGGATAGAGCGACGCCAGATGACGGGCGCGCTTGAGGCGATCCAATACCGAATCGCCAAGCCGCGCGTGCACATACGTTTCGGCAACTTCCGGATGAGGTAGCTTCTTCCAGCTATATTCCAAGACTTTCGATCCTTTGCGCAAGTCGCCTTGGCTGAATAACGTTTTTGCGGCGATGATCGCAGCTGGTATGAGATCAGGTGCCATTTTGTTGGCCTCTATGGCGGTCGATTTGGCACTCGCGGGGTCACTTTCGAAGGTTTCGATTGCCTTGGCCGTCAAGAGCACCGCGCGCTCGCGCTTAGCCTTCTCCTTGTCGACCTGCTTGGTCGCTTTCTGCTTTTCGAGCAGCAAGAGCGCTCCATCCCAATCACCATGCGTTGTTTTCTGGCCAAGAGCCGCCGACGCTGCCCATTCGACATTCGGGGCCAGCAAAGCGGCTTCTTCAGCGTAGTGCCTTGAAGCATCGCGTGCGCCAAGGCGCTGCGCTTCAAGGTAAAGCCCCCGCAACCCGAGGAGCTTCGTTTCCGGATCTTCGAGCATGGCTTCGAATTTGGCCCGCGCATCCTCGGGACGCCCTTCGAGCATGGCGGATTGGGCGTCAAGCAGTTTGATCAGCGGCTCCTGATCGACGTTCAGCAGTTTTTCAGCCTGTTTGATCATTCTGCGTGCGGTCTCGCCGTCACCAGCACCTGCTGCGATCAGTCCGGTCGACAGCGATTGGTAGCCCCGATCGCGTTTGCGCGCGCGGAAATGACGGCGCAGCGCGTAAGGCGATGTGACGAGGCTTTTGACAATCCACCACGTCAGCATGACTGCGGCGACAATCGCGACGATCGCAGAAGCTGCCACCATCAGCGTGACTTTGTACTGCATGCCGGCAAGCGTAACGACGAGATCGCCAGGCCGATCTGCAAGCCATGCGAAACCGACGCCGAGCAACAGAACGACAAGAAGGAAGAACAGAATACGAATCATGATCTTGCTCCTAATTAGCCGCTGCTGGGGACTTGATGCCGGTCAGCGCATCAGACAAGGCCTTCGACACGACGTCCCCGGCCTTTTGCCGGGCCTTCATCGCATTGGCGAAATCCATGGAAAGAGCCTTGGCATTCTCCGGCAGCTTCTCCCATTCGGCAATGGCAGCACCAAGATCGCCTGCGTTCAAATGCGCTTCGATCCGTGCCGTGATTGCATCGACACCCTCGCCCTCCACCATCCCGACTGGACGCGCCTGCACCAAGCTACTCGCGCTTGCCCACAAGCGATCGACCACCCCGGCGTTCGGATCGACTGTATGAGCGCTTGCAATGATTTTGGGAGCGACATCAGCGAATTGGCTGACCAGCACGTTGAGCGTCGGAATGCCTTTCGCAGCAAACTCCCGGAGGCTCTCGACCTCTCCTGCTGCTGGCGCAACCGCGACGTAAGTATCCAGTTCGGCCGCGAACGGTTCGCCGCGATCGATAGCGGCTTTCATGCCCGTTGCTGCCATGGCAAGTGCCATATTGGCCTGCGCCGAGGGGTCGTTGACTTTCGCCTCCAGCGCATTCAACCGCTCAGTAGCCCCCGCGGCGACTCCGCCAGCCTGCTCCGCCTGTTGCTGACTGCTGTTCAGCCGGGTCTCCAGAGCAGCAAGACGCGTATCAATGCCACTGGTATCGACGACTGGGCCGGAACCAGCATTTTTCTGAATATCCGCAATGCTTTGCTTGATTGCGACAAGCTCCGCGGAAAGACCAGTGACCTGGCTTGCAGCCTGTTTGGCGTTCTCTACAGCGCCGTTAAGCGCTACTTGCGCACCTTCATCCAGCGTCTGAGCCGCTGGTCGCGCATTTCGTAATTCAGCTACCTGCTGCTCGAGTGCTGAAGTATCCGCCTTTGGCGATGGCAGGACACCTGCCCATTGCAGGGCCGCGGCACCGACAAGAGCGACAATGCCGCCAATGACTCCGGACACAATGCGACCCAATGGGTCATTTGGCTTTGATCCAGAGGATGACACCGTTGGTCGCGAAGCGGTCGATTGAGAATTCGTTCGCCCGAATGACTGCCCGGTCTCCGAAAAGCCTGAACTCGGTGGCGCATCTCCGCGCGGCTCAACGCTCGGCGTTTCCTTTGACTTTTCCGCCGCATTTGCCTTCGCGTTGGCGGTTGGGTCGAAGCCGACGGGTTCGGGTTGGGGTACGCCAGCTGCGCTGGACGCAGTCTTGTTGACCGCCGATGGCGCCAGTTCGATTGTCACGGGTTTGCGGGCAGACTTCGAATGACGCGGAACGGATGATTTGGCCATGGACAGACTTTCCTGAACTTAGAGCGAGATCCGATCATATGGAATCTCGCTCTCAGACTTCTCGTGACCCGAAGTTAGCAAGGAAGTTGCGGTTGCGAAACCACACGCTTTCATTGCGGTAAGCGGGGAGAAACCTGTGCCTGCTGCAGAAGGTCGAAGAGAGCATCCTCATCCGGCCTGTGTGCGACATGGATTAAGACCTTGTTCACTCCAGCCAGAGCGTTTGCAACACGAGGAGAGAGGCAGAAAATCGATGTGTTATCAAAATGATGGGCGATTTCCATCTGGCTTGTCAGACGCAAGAACTCTTCAGCGCCCCAACGAGAATACAGGAGGCAATGATCGATCTTACCCTTGCCGAAAAATTCTACCAGAAACTCAGTCGTATAACTGACTAAAACAGTATCGTAGGTCATCACTGGCTTAAAATGCATACCTAGTGTACGGAGAGCATGCTCAAAATCCGGCGCGCGAACGCGCCCTGTCATATAAAGAACGCAGGCGCCGGCGCATAACTCCTCACCTATGGTCTGAGCAAGCGACGCACCATCCCTGTCTCCCGTTGTCACCGTTTCAAACCCGCGGGCGCGCGCCGCAGCTGCGGTCGCTTCCCCTACAACGAAACAGGGCAATGAAAGGAACGTTTGCAACATCTTGTCCGGTGCCTGCCGCAATGCATTCGCACTTGTCACCGCAACCGCGTCGAATTTTCCCCTGGGCGTTTTTACCGGAAGCTGAACAATCTCGGTCAGGGGCAAAACCAAAGGCAGGAAGCCATCGCCAAGCAAACGTTCGGCAGTTTTGGTCGCGCCCGGCCGAGGCCGTGTGACCAAAACGGTTCTCATGTCAGAACCAATCCGTGAAGAAGTGTGGTCCGGCGAGTTTACGCACCCGCAGCGCGGCATCGTGGCCGATCTGGACAGCGTCAGAGAGTGCACCTTCACCTGTGACCTCGTGTACCTCGCTGCCATCTGGCAAGAGTATCATGCCATGGAATCGCAGGCTCCCTCCCGATACCGTCGCCAGAGCGGCGATTGGCGTACGGCAGGAACCATCGAGCGAACCGAGGAACGCGCGTTCGCATGCCAGCGCCGTTGAGGTCGGCAGGTGGTTGAGCGGCGCTAACAGCGTATCGACGCGATCATCCCCAATGCGGCTCTCTACCGTGATTGCGCCTTGTCCAGGGGCTGGTGGAAAAGCTTTTGCATCCATAAGCTCGGTAACAACATGTCCAAGGCCGAGACGTTTCAAACCAGCATAAGCAAGGAATGTTGCATCCACCTCGCCGTCCGCGAGCTTACGCAGCCGCGTCTCGACATTCCCGCGAAAAGTTATGACTTTGAGATCGGGGCGTGCACGCTGGATCAGCGCCTGCCGCCGCAACGATGCGGAGCCCACTACCGCCCCTTTCGGCAGATCCATGAAGGATTTTACCTCGCGGCCAATAAAGGCGTCACGAGGATCTTCCCGTTCGAGGAAGACCGACAGATGCAGGCCTTGTGGCAGAACGGTTGGCATATCCTTTGATGAGTGCACGGCGAGATCGAGGCGCCCGTCGGCAAGCTGTTCCTCGATTTCGAGCGTGAACAAGCCTTTTCCGCCAACTTCAGCCAAGGGTCGATCCTGTATCCGGTCACCGCTGGTGGAAATGGCCACGATTTCGATGTCTTCTTCGCGAAGTCCGTGGGCCTTTATCAGAAGGTCACGCGTCTCATGGGCTTGTGCGAGCGCCAGTGCACTCCCACGTGTACCAATCTTGAGCGTTTTTGTTTCCATTGGCGGCTGTCCGTGTTACGCGAATTCGAGTTGAGCGTTCTACTAACGACCTTTTGGCAGGTCGACAATACGGCGAAGGATATCAGGTTTACCGATGCGGGTACTAGGTATTGAGACAAGCTGTGACGAAACGGCGGCGGCGGTAGTCGAGCGCGACGACCAAGGCCACGGGCGCATTCTTTCGAACGTCGTCCTGAGCCAGATCGACGAACACGCGCCCTATGGCGGCGTGGTGCCGGAAATTGCTGCGCGCGCCCATGTCGAAGTACTGGATCGGTTGATTGGCCAGGCGTTGCACGAAGCTCAGATGAGTCTGGATGATGTCGATGCTGTGGCTGCCACCGCCGGTCCGGGCTTGATCGGCGGATTGATTGTCGGTTTGATGACCGGAAAGGCGATAGCGATGGCCGGTCAGAAGCCTTTTTACGCCATCAATCATCTTGAGGGCCATGCGCTGACCCCGCGCCTGACCGATCGCATTGATTTTCCTTATTTGCTGCTGCTCGTCTCCGGCGGCCACACGCAGATGGTTCTGGTCAAAGGTCTCGGCGACTATGAGCGGCTAGGCACAACCATAGACGATGCCCTCGGTGAAGCATTCGACAAGACCGCCAAACTACTCGGCCTGCCCTACCCGGGAGGGCCGGAAGTGGAGAAGGCGGCTCTGCTCGGCGATCCCAGCCGATTCGCCCTGCCGCGTCCGTTGAAAGGCGAGGAGAGGCTGGATTTCTCCTTTTCAGGTTTAAAAACAGCGGTGCGGCAACTGGCGACAACGTTGGAGCCATTGTCACAAACCGACGTCAATGATATTTGCGCCGCCTTTCAGACCGCCGTCGCCGACACACTAGACGACCGGGTTTCGCTCTCGCTGCAACGGTTTCGCGCGAGTTTCCCGGACGTCGAGAAACCGGTATTGGTTGTTGCCGGTGGTGTTGCCGCTAACAAGGTTCTGCGCGACGGTCTGCAGCGTTTATGCTCGGATAATGGCTTCCGCTTCATCGCGCCACCCATGGCCCTTTGCACGGACAACGCCGCAATGATTGCGTGGGCAGGTGCCGAACGGGCTGGTCTCACACCTGCCGATTCGCTCGATATTGCCCCGCGCTCGCGCTGGCCGTTGGACATGCATTCAACGCCTTTGATCGGCGCTGGCCGGCGCGGAGCCAAGGCATGAGCCACAAGCCTTCGATTGCCGTGGTTGGAGGAGGTGCCTGGGGTACTGCGCTTGGTACCATGGCCGCCCGTAACGGCAATGCAGTCCGACTGTATGCCAGGAGCGCCACAACCGCCGATTCCATCAACAAGGCGCATCGCAACGAGACTTATCTGCCGGGAATTGATCTGCATCCAGCACTAACGGCAAGTACCGACGCTCGGGAAGTTCTGGCTGGAGTTGACCTGATCCTTTGCGTCATTCCGGCGCAAGCGCTTTCCAATGCCATACAGGAATTGAAAGACCTCATTCCAATCGCCGCACCGTTGGTGATTTGCGCCAAGGGCATAGAGCGACACAGTGGCCAGCTGATGTCCGAACTGGTTGCCAAGATTATGCCTGACCAGGCTCTTGGAGCCCTTTCCGGGCCAAGTTTTGCAACCGATGTGGCAAAGGGATTGCCGACCGCGGTAACAGTCGCCGCTCGTAGTCAGGCGCTTGCCGACCGCATCGCCCTGGTGCTGTCCGGACCAACTTTCCGCTGTTATTCGACCGATGATTTGATCGGTGTGGAAATCGGCGGCGCACTCAAGAATGTGCTCGCCATTGCCGCCGGGGCCGCCATAGGCCGCGGTTTTGGTGCCAGCGCCCAAGCGGCACTTGTCACCCGCGGGTTTGTCGAATTGCGGCGGATCGGCGAGGCTATGGGCGCAAGGCCGGAGACGATCATGGGTCTTTCGGGACTTGGTGATCTCATGCTTACTTGCTCTACGCCGCAATCACGCAATTATTCATACGGGCTTGCGCTCGGACGTGGGGAAGACTTGATTGGCCGACCGTTGGCCGAGGGCGTGGCAACGGCTGCCATCGCCGCGGAACTTGCCGCCCGCAACAATATCGAAGCGCCTATTATTGCGACTGTAGCCCAAATACTCGACCGCCACATCACCATCGACGAGGCCATGGAGGCGCTACTGGCGCGGCCGCTAAAGAACGAGAGTTAAACCGGGAGACAATGAATGCTCTATGCCCTTCTGTGCAACGACAAGCCTGATCATCTGCAATTGCGCCTCGACACACGCGCGGCTCATCTCGACTATTTGAACAGCCTAGGTGATGGCCTGAAATTTGCCGGGCCGTTCCTTGGCGATGACGCCAAGCCAAACGGCAGCCTGGTGGTCGTCGACGCGATTGACCTTGCTGCAGCAAAGGAAATTGCAGTGAATGATCCCTATGCCAAGGCTGGGCTTTTCGCCTCGGTCGACATCCGCCCGTGGAACTGGGCAATCAAGAATCCTGACAACAAATAGGTGCTATCATGGCATTTTGGCTATTCAAATCAGAACCTGATTCATGGTCGTGGGACAACCAGAAAGCCGCCGGGTCCAAGGGCACAGAGTGGACCGGTGTGCGCAACTATCAGGCACGCAACAATATGCGTGCCATGAAAATCGGTGATAAAGGTTTCTTCTATCATTCCAATGAAGGTCTGGACGTCGTCGGTATCGTCGAGGTTTGTGCCCTTGCGCATCATGATTCGAGCACCGAAGATCAGCGCTGGGAATGCGTCGACATCCGCGCGGTCAAGGATGTGCCTAATCCCGTGACATTGAAGGACGTCAAGGCTAATCCGAAACTGGAAAAGATGGCGCTGGTTACGTCCATGCGGCTATCGGTGCAGCCAGTGCAACCGGACGAATGGAAAGAGGTTTGTCGTATGGGCGGACTGGTTCCAGCACCGGAATGAATTCGTCCCGTGGTTGAGCCCGCTCTCGATCCTGAAAGCGATCGCTATCGCCGGTTCGTTCTGGCGAATACCATTCTGCAATCGCCCCCGCACGTGCCGGAGATCAAGCTCTATCTCGCCGATGAAGCGCATGACCTCTGGCACCGTACTGAAGACGAACTGACAACGATTGGCCTGCCGCCACCATTCTGGGCGTTTGCCTGGGCGGGCGGACAAGGGGTGGCGCGCTACGTGCTCGACCATCCCGCAATGGTTGCAAACGCCGTTGTCCTCGATTTCGCCTCGGGCTCCGGTCTGGTCGGTATTGCTGCGGCTCAGGCCGGAGCAAAGCATGTCATCTCTTGCGACATCGACCCGTTCGCGCGCCCAGCTATCGCTCTGAACGCTGAAGCAAATCATGCGACAGTCGAGATTCGAGTCGATGATCTGATTGGCAGCGACGACGGTTGGGATGTCGTTCTGGCCGGTGACGTTTTTTATGACAAGCCATTGGCCGACAGACTCGTACCTTGGTTCGCCGGACTGGCTGCCCGCGGTGTGGACATCATCGTTGGCGATCCCGGCCGCTCCTATTTTCCCAAGAATCTACTGGATTCATTGGCAGTTTACTCGGTACCGGTGACAAGGATTCTCGAAGACGCCGACGTAAAGCAGACGACAGTTTGGCGTTTCAAGCGCTAACGCAGCACGCGAACGACGGTCTGGTTTGAAAGATACGGCAAGAGCCGGTTCATATCGGCCCGACTCAAGGCAATGCAGCCTTCCGTCGGTGTATAGCCCGGTCTTGCCAGATGAAAGAAGATCGCACTTCCCTTGGCGCGATGCCGCGGCCTGATGTTCCAATCCATGACGATGCAAATGTCGTATAGATCATCCTTGCGCCACATGGTTTCGTGGCTGGCGCCATAGGGAATGCGCACCTTCCGGTTGTAATTGCGGTCATCACTGACCTCGCACCAACCATCGTAGCGGCGGAGCGCCCTCAGTAGCAGGGCCCGCGTTCCCCTCACTTTCTTGTCAGGACGCTTGAAGCCGTAGAGCAACCGCATGCGGGTAAGCGGCGTTCCACCGTCACCTTCGCGCTTGAAGGCCGTGATTCCGCCTTTGCCCAGCGCACAGCGCAGGATCATATTGCCCGCGATCAACTGCCCTTGACTCGTATGGCCAGGTCTTGGACGAACATCGATCAATTTCAAGGACCTGCGACTCATGCTTGCCTCATAAAAAGCATTTTTTTGTCAGACTGATGCGCCGCATAACCAATATCAAGTCGATCCCCTTTCTTTCCTGTACTATTCGACTTAAATTCCAATGACTTCTTTCCATCTGCGGGAGATCCGATGACAGCGCGTACCATTCTTATCGTCGATGACGATGCAGACTTGCGAGCCATCCTGGTTGAACAACTGAGCCTCTATGAAGAATTCCAGATCATCGAGGAAGACAATGCAACCAAAGCCGTTCAGACGGCAAGAAACGGCGTCGTCGATCTCCTGATCATGGATGTCGGGCTGCCGGACATGGATGGGCGCGAGGCAATCAAGCTTTTGCGCAAGGGCGGCTTCAAGGCTCCGGTCATCATGCTGACCGGGCACGATACCGATTCGGACACCATTCTTGGCCTCGAATCGGGCGCAAACGACTATGTGACCAAGCCGTTTCGCTTCGCTGTCCTGTTGGCGCGCATTCGGGCACAACTGCGCCAGCATGAACAGAGCGAGGACGCGACTTTCATTGTCGGGCCCTATACGTTCAAGCCCGGGCAAAAGATGCTGATCGACGCCAAAGGCAGCAAGATACGGCTGACCGAGAAAGAGGTCGCAATAATCAAATATCTTTACCGTGCCGGCGGCAAGGTCATCACAAGGGATATCTTGCTTGAAGAGGTGTGGGGATACAACTCTGGGGTGACGACACACACGCTGGAGACGCATGTGTATCGGTTGCGGCAGAAAATAGAACATGATCCATCCAATTCGACCATACTTGTCACGGAAAGCGGGGGATACAAGCTCATTCCTTGATGCCAATTGCTACGCCATACCTCTTTTTTGAGGCATAAAGGACGCAGCACACGAATGATTTGCGCGTAATCCTGAAGATGGTTTTTTGGGGTTATGCGCGACGCCAATCTAGGTATATGTCTGTTATTGCATGGCAATTGAAGATGATATTCGCATTCTGGAGACGGTGGGGCTGTTCGAGACGTTTACGCGCGACCAGTTGCGCCTGCTCGCCTTCGGCACCGAACGTCTTGTCTTGCGCGAAGGCCGCGAACTCTACCGTGAAGGACAAGCGGCAGATTGTGCCTATGTCATTGATCGCGGTGACATTTCCCTGTTCCGTGAAGGGCCGTCAGGTCGCATAATCCTGAAAACGGTGGGGCCAGGTGCCGTCCTCGGCGAGATGGCAATCATCGCCCAGACCAAGCGCCTGACGAGCGCCATGGCCGAATCCGAGACCGAGGTCATCCGGCTCAATCGCTCGCTTTTCCGGCGAATTCTCGAAGAATATCCAGAAATCGCCGCAGCTTTGCATGACCAGATATCGGCAGACCTCAGCGAAATGATCGAGGCCATTACCAGGTACGAACACCTGTTCAATGAGCGCTGACTAAACCGGCCACAACCAAATTTCCCGCGCAGATTGAAATTCTTGCATCAGATTCGAGGATTCTTGCACAGGATTCGGGGAAGTTCATGCAGGATTCGCAGATTCTTACGTACTTCTTTTTCCCGATCAATCTCAGTCCAGATTAAAACGTGCAATGACCGGAACATGGTCCGACGGGCGCTCCCATCCGCGTGCCTCGCGAAGGATCGTGATGTCGGTCAGATCGGTTTCAAGGTCCGGCGAGCCCCATATGTGATCCAGCCGCCGTCCGCGATCGGCCGCAGCCCAATCGGCGGCGCGATAGCTCCACCACGTATAGATCTTCTCGCTCGGCGGGATGTGGTGCCGCATCAGATCGCTCCAGCCGCCATCCTTCCGCAGCTTTTCCAGACCTTCCGTTTCGACCGGCGTATGACTGACAACCTTCAAAAGCTGTTTGTGCGACCAGACATCGGTTTCGAGCGGGGCAATGTTGAGATCGCCGACCAGCAGAGACGCATGGCCATCGCCGTGAACGGCATTCATCGCGCGCATCTCGTCGATGAACCCGAGCTTGTGCCTGAACTTCGCATTGATCTCCGGATCCGGCTCATCGCCTCCGGCCGGAACGTAGAAATTGTGGATACGCAGCCGCTTCGATCCGGCATTGACGACCGTGCTCAAATGCCGACAATCGGCGATATCGCAAAACCCGACACGCGCGGGTTCGGTCAGGGGGCGGCGCGATAGCGTGGCGACACCATGATAGCCTTTCTGGCCGCTGATCTCGATATGCTCATACCCGGCCGTATGAAATGCCTCACGCGGAAAGAGCTCATCCGGGCATTTTGTTTCCTGCAGGCACAGCACGTCGGGTTGATAGTCGCGCAGGAATTGCAGGACCAGCGGCAAGCGCAGGCGCACCGAATTGATGTTCCAGGTGGCAACGGAAAAGGGCATGACGACTCGCAAGGTGGATGGGTGGCACTGTCTGTAGTGCGTGGTTCATCCGGTCATGCCAAAAGATTTGGCAAACCGCAAGGCCAGGGTCATGACCTGACTACCGCTTCATTGCGATGCGGGTGTAGTCGATCTTGAACATATCATCGGCAAAGCGCACGCCGGTCCGCACATCGGTGATCATCACCGTTGTATCGAGACCTTGGGCATCGGTGATGGTCCACTGACGCAGGTCGGAGGTTTTCGGATCGAACATCATGGAAATGGTCGAGTTGCCGAAGATCGACTTGTCGCCAAGCACGATCGTCGTCATGTCCGGCTCCTGCTTCACCGATTTGACTGACTTGGTGGACAGATCGATCTGATCGCTCAGGAGCAGCTTCAGCGGGGTTTTCGACAGCGGATAGAGATCCCAGGTGTCGAGCTTGCGATTGTTGATCACCACGGATTTGCCGTCGGAGATAACGCGAATGGGCGACGGCTTGTTGTAGTTGAAGCGGATTTTACCGGGACGCTCGATATAGAACGTGCCCCCGGTCTGATCTCCACGCGGGCCGAACTGCACAAAACTGCCCGTCAGCGTTTTAACGCTGGAGAACTTGTTGGCTATGTCCTGCGCTGCGCTAATGCCGGCGGGTGCGGCTTGTGCCAAGGCCGGGGTCGGCAGCACTATATTCGCAGCCCCAAACAGGAGACCCATGCCGACGATGGAAGCAACCGCAGAGCTCTTTGCCACTGAGCCAAGGGCGCGAAACGGTGCTTTTGTCAGTATCATGATCATATCTCCTGTCGTCTCTCTTCGTACGAAGCCAGTTGGGCTGCACTATGGCCAATAAACGGCAGGATATCGTTTCTTGTTCCCTTGCGCCGTTACGTAACCTGAGCTTGAATCGTTATGTAATGCGCCGCTGCCTATTGTTCCATAACGGCTACAAAATCGTTACGTTACTCGTTCAAGTATCAACGTTTCCGCTTCTTACCCTCCCCCTTGTGGGGAGGGAGGCTGCGCAGCAGCAGGGAGGGGTTTTCGATTCATCTCGCCTGTATCGTCAGTACACATTTTCGGCCATAAACACCCCTCCCCGTCGCTTCGCTCCGTCCCTCCCCACAAGGGGGAGGGTAAGAACTCGCGCCTAGAACTCATCGTCCTCTGTCGGCACAAGAATCTCGCGTTTGCCCGCGTGATTGGCAGGGCCGACAAGCCCTTCCTGTTCCATGCGCTCGATGATCGAAGCGGCGCGGTTGTACCCAATGCCGAGCCGGCGCTGGATATAGCTCGTTGACGCCTTCTTATCGCGAAGCACGACGGCAACAGCCTGATCATAGGGATCGTCCGAATCTTCGAGATTGGACGTTCCCGCTGGGCCGCCACCTTCGTCCTCGTCGTCTTCCTCTGTAATGGAATCAAGATATTCCGGAACGCCCTGCAGTTTCAGATGCTGGACGATCTTCTCCACTTCGTCGTCGCCAACAAATGGTCCATGCACGCGCTGGATGCGGCCGCCGCCGGCCATATAGAGCATGTCGCCCATGCCGAGCAGCTGCTCGCCGCCCTGCTCGCCAAGGATGGTTCGCGAATCGATCTTCGATGTAACCTGGAACGAGATACGTGTCGGGAAATTCGCCTTGATCGTGCCGGTGATGACATCGACCGACGGACGCTGTGTCGCCATGATCACGTGGATACCGGCAGCGCGCGCCATCTGTGCCAGCCGCTGCACCGCGCCTTCAATATCCTTCCCCGCAACCATCATCAGGTCGGCCATTTCGTCGATGATGACGACAATGTAGGGCATCGGCTTCAGATCGAGCTCTTCAGTCTCGTAGACGGCTTCGCCCGTCGCGCGATCGAAGCCGGTCTGTACCGTCCGGGCAATACGCTCACCCTTCTTGTGGGCCTGCTCGACCCGCTGATTGAAGCCGTCAATATTGCGCACGCCGACTTTCGACATCTTGCGGTAGCGGTCTTCCATCTCCTTGACCGTCCACTTCAGCGCGACGACGGCCTTTTTCGGATCGGTGACGACGGGCGTCAGCAGATGCGGAATGCCATCATAGATCGACAGTTCCAGCATCTTCGGGTCGATCATGATCAGGCGGCACTGCTCCGGCGTCATCCGGTAGAGCAAGGAGAGGATCATGGTATTGATCGCAACGGACTTGCCCGAGCCCGTCGTTCCGGCAACAAGAAGATGAGGCATTTTCGCAAGATCGGCGATAACCGCCTCGCCGTTAATGGTCTTGCCGAGCGCGAGCGCCAACTTGGTCTTTGTCTGTTCAAAGTCACGGCTTGCCAGAAGTTCGCGCAGATAGACCATCTCGCGCGTCTGGTTCGGGAGCTCGATACCGATGGCATTGCGGCCAGGCACCACGGCAACACGCGCGGCAATCGCGCTCATGGACCGGGCGATATCGTCGGCGAGGGTGATGACCCGCGACGATTTGATACCCGGCGCCGGTTCGAGTTCGTAAAGCGTCACCACCGGACCCGGACGCACATGGATGATTTCACCGCGCACCCCAAAATCCTCAAGCACGCCTTCCAATAGTCGCGCATTCTGTTCCAAAGCCTCTTTGGAAAGGCCCGGATTGCGCACGACGTTCTTCGGTTCGCTCAGGAAATGCAGCGACGGCATCTCGTACTCGTCGGATGCAATCAACGACGCCTGTGCCTCGCGCTGAACGCGCGCGCCGGCCCGCGGTGCAGGTGCCGGTGTATCGATGCGCGCGGCAACTGGCCTGTTCGGAATTGCCGTCGGTCTTGCCGGGGCTGATTGCAGGGCCCAATCGTCGACGTCCTCGTCGTCACTGAAGGCAACCGGATCGAAGCGGCCGTCAAACTCATCATTGCCGATATCTATGGAAGGCGCCTCAACGGGTGGTGCTTCGTCGTAGAAGCCAGGGTCGCGCCGTCCATCGGTCTGGCCGTTTTTCGGACGCGAAACTGCAACGTCAGGGAAATCGCGGTCATGACGCGTGGCGATACTGCGTGCACTGTTATAGAGCCCGGCGCCACGACCTGAGACCCGGCGGAACAGGGCCTTCATGCTCAGGAACCAATGGGTCAAGGCGCCGAGCGCGAGCAGGCCTCCACCTTCGCGATCGTCGTCATCATCCTCGTCGTCGTAGTCATCGTCCGCAGCGACGTGGCGCGCGGACTTCTTGGTGACCACAGGTTCGCTGTCACGGTAGGTGATGCCGCTGGCAAAGCCAAAAATCCAAAGGGTCGGGATGGCAAGAATGGCAACCATGATCATGGCCAGACCACCACGGGGGAACGTGCCGATAAAGATGCCGGGTATCTTGAGCACCATATCACCAAAGACACCGCCAAGACCGATAGGCATCGGCCAGCTTTCAGGTATGGCAAAGCAGCCGGCGATCGCCGCCGCCAGAAGCGACGCGCAAAGCCAGGCAACGGCCCGGCGCGTTATACGGTCGACGCCGCGCCCGGTGAGAAAGAGCCCGCCCCAGAAAAGCGCAGGCATCAGCGCCACGACCATGGAAAGACCGAAAAACTGCATGCCGAGATCGGCGAAAACCGCACCGGGATAACCGAGTGCATTGCGGGTCGGATTCGACGTGGCGTGACTGAAGCTTGGATCGAGCACGTTCCACGTAGCGAGGCTGCCAATGGCAAAGGCAACGAAGCCGATAAGCCCCAGCCCCCACAGGATATGAATCTGCCTGCGGAACAGGGTAGATAACCCGGTTCGCTGATCATCAATGGCATAGGAGGAAGGGTATCCCTGACGCATGAAATCCGGCCCCGCGTGAACGCATACAGAGCGGCTTCAACCAGCCGCAAGTTCGAGAGTTGATTCTGACGTTACGGTGCGGATGGTTAAGGGGCCATTAACCATGGAAAGGCAGTCGAGGTATTTACGGAAAACGAAATTGAAATGTTGTAGCGGCTACGTGACTTCGTGATCGTCAGGGATGTGCTTCTTGATCTACGTCTAACAGTCGCTTGGCGAGATTCTCAGCGAATTCGGCTCCAGAAGAAAATACGATCCAGCCGATTGCCCCCACAATGTCGAACAAAGATATGACATACCTGTCGCCATAACTGACACCCGCCATGAGCCCGGGTGTGCGAGCGATGTGGCGATCGTATATCTTCCAAACTTTTCGAGCTGTTCTACTCTTCACAACAATGAGAAATGCCTTCGGCGTTTTATGGTACCAAGGCAGTGGCTTTTGCCGAATTGCCAGTAATCCAACCAAGGCCTTCCTTAGCGATTGTCGAAGCAGTGGGGACAACTCGGAACAAATTTGAAACGCAAGTTTGTCTTGTTCTTCAGCGGTTAGCGTCATGTTACCTCTCCGTCGAACAATACTCACGATCCATAAAGGAATGCTTGCATTGTTCGGGAGCTGAGAGTTCCCGCAAATCACAGGCGTCGCTGCTGACAATGTTGCCGCTGGTGAGCCATGTCCAAACAAAAAAGGGCCCGGAAAACCGGGCCCTTCTGCTTCTTTTCAAGATTGTTCTATCAGCTGTGATACGCGGCTTCACTTCGGGCTAATCCACTCACGCGTCTGCGCCAGCAGTTCATCAGACAAATTCGGGTCATCGCTCATCCGGGCCAAGATAACTGCACCCACCATCGCCGCCCAACTCCCAATGGCAGCCCGACGTTTGTTTTCTGCAGTTGCCCCAGGAGCTGAGCGGCTCAAGCGCTCGATGTGCTCTCGCAAGCCTGCTGTCATCGCTGCGCGGGCCTCTGGCGATTGATGGATGGTTTGGCCGGCCAGCCCCGCCGTTGCACATCCGCCCGCGATATCATCTCGGTGACTTTCCGAGAGGTACGTCGTCGCGTACCGCGTCAGATCGAGGTCCTCCGGTATCCCGGCTGAAACAATGTGGGCCAGGGTTTGAACGATCAGGTCATCTTTCGAATTGAAATGCCCATAAAAAGCGCCGTGGGTGAGAGACGCCGCCTTCATGACATCCGCCACTGTCACCGCCTCGAACCCTTTGGCCCTGAAAAGCCTGCCAGCTGCCTCCAGGATCCTTCGCCGGTTGTCGGCCACTTGCTCGCGGCTGATTTTCATTTTTGTCCTCGATTTCGTCTCTTGACATTAATCATGATAGCGATCATGAATACGCTAAACATGATGATGATCATGATTAGTATTCGAAACTCAAGGAAAAATCAATGAACGCCAAATCCACCGTCCTTATTACCGGAGCCTCCACGGGCATTGGTGCTGTTTATGCCGACCGTTTTGCCAAGCGAGGACATGACCTCGTATTGGTTGCTCGAGACCTGGCTCGATTGGAAGCGCTCAGCGAGCGCCTGCGCCGTGAAACCGGAGTGAATGTCGATGTCCTCCAAGCGGATCTCACCGACGAGGTTGAGCTCGCTCGGGTGGAGTCCCGGGTGCGTGACGATGCGCGCATTGGCGTACTGATCAACAACGCAGGCGCTACAGCAGCTGGCGGCTTCGCTGATCAGACACCGGATGATGCGGCCAAGCTCATCAGCCTCAACACCACTGCACTGACCCGACTGATCAGTGCTGTTACGCCACGCTTCATCGAAGCCGGGGCAGGCTCGATTATCAATATCGCCTCGGTCGTTGGATTGGCTCCTGAGTTTGGTATGACAGTCTATGGGGCAACAAAGGCATTTGTGCTGTTCCTCAGCCAGGGACTTCAGCTCGAACTTGGCCCAAAGGGCGTGTATGTCCAGGTGGTGTTGCCAGCGGCGACGCGAACGGAAATCTGGGAGCGTTCCGGCAGGGATGTAGATGCGCTGCCGGCTGTAATGGAAGTAGGCGAACTGGTCGACGCGGCGCTAGTGGGTTTCGATCGCCGCGAGTCCGTGACTATTCCGCCGCTTCCGGATGCCGATCAATGGACAGCTTTCGATGCAGCTCGACAGTCAATGCTTCCGAATTACGCGCAGGTCCACGCCGCCGAGCGTTATCAGCCCGAAAAAGCGCTGGCAGTTTAAGGCTGCGGCCAGGACGCCATGCGCAAAAAGAAAGGGCCCGGAAAACCGGGCCCTTCTGCTTCTTTTCAAGGTAGTCCTATCAGCTGTGATACGCGGCTTCACCGTGCGAGGTGAGGTCGAGGCCTTCACGCTCTGATTCGGGCGATGCTCGCAGGCCGACGATCAGATCGACGATCTTGTAGAGGATCGCGCTGCCGATACCTGACCAGAGCAGCGTCACGATGACACCCTTGAACTGCGCCCAGACCTGTGTCGCCGTACCTGCATAGCTGGCGGCGAAATCGGCAGTCGAATAATCGACAATACCAGCGCCACCGAGTGCCGGATTGACGAGGATGCCGGTGCCAAGAGCACCAATGATGCCACCGACGCAATGGATACCGAAAACATCGAGACTGTCATCATAATCGAACGTGTTCTTCACCACTGCGACGAAGAAGTAGCAGACGACGGTGACGACCGCACCGAGCACGATGGCTCCCATCGGACCGACGAAACCGGCAGCCGGGGTAACGGCAACCAGGCCGGCGACGGCACCGGATACGGCACCGAGCATCGAAGCCTTACCACGCAGGAAGGATTCGAGGATGATCCACATCACTGCGGCAGCGGCTGTCGCGACGAAGGTGTTGATCATGGCAAGGCCCGCATAGGCATTGGCTTCGAGATTGGAACCGGCATTGAAGCCGAACCAGCCAACCCACAGCAATGACGCACCGATCATGGTCATCGTCATGGAGTGCGGTGCCATGATGTCTTTCTTGTAGCCTGTACGCTTGCCGATCATCAGAGCGCCGACGAGACCTGCAATGCCTGCATTGATGTGAACGACGGTACCACCGGCGAAGTCGATTGCGCCGAAGCCGAAGATCAGGCCCGACGGATCGGAATAGGCACTTGGACCACCCCAGAACCAGACCATGTGAGCGATCGGGAAGTAGACGAAGGTAACCCAGAGGATGACGAACAGGATAACCGCGGAGAACTTCACGCGTTCAGCGAACGCACCGACGATGAGCGCCGGCGTGATGCAGGCGAAGGTCATCTGGAAGACGACATAGACCAGCTCGGGGATGGCGACGCCTTTCGTAAAGGTTTCGGACATCGTCGTCACGTCGACGCCGTGCAAGAAGGCCTTGGACAGGCCGCCGACGAACGAATTACCGGGTGTGAAAGCCAGGCTGTAGCCGTAGAACACCCAGATCAGCATCACCACAGCGGTGATGGTGAAGACCTGCATGAGAACCGAGAGCATGTTCTTCGAGCGGACAAGGCCGCCATAGAAAAGCGCGAGTCCGGGGATGGTCATCAACAGCACAAGCACTGTCGAGATCATCATCCAGGTGGTGTCTCCCTTGTCGACCGTGAAGGCTGGCGCTGCGGCGGCGGGAGCTGCTGGCGCGGCCTCCTGAGCGAATGCGGCCAGCGTACCTATAGCGACCAGTGCCAGCGACCCTAGAAGGGTGCTGCGCGCCGCAGATGTCAGACTGGTTGGAATTTTCATTATTGTCTCCTTGAACCCCAAATAAATCACAGCGCGTCGGTGTCGGTTTCGCCCGTGCGGATACGGACGGCCTGCTCGATGCTGAGAACGAATATCTTTCCGTCACCGATCTGACCGGTCTTGGCAGCCGTGGTGATGGCTTCAACGGCGGTGTCGACGAGCTCGGATGCGACTGCGACTTCCACCTTCAGCTTCGGAAGGAAGCTGACGGCATATTCCGCCCCGCGATAAATTTCGGTGTGCCCTTTCTGGCGGCCATAACCTTTCACCTCGGTGACGGTCAGGCCCTGGATGCCGACAGCGGTGAGTGCTTCGCGCACTTCGTCCAGCTTGAACGGCTTGATGATGGCCATCACAATTTTCATTGAATATACCCCTGCGCTTTGCGCGGCGCCTTTCAGGTGGAATTACTCGAAAGGCTTCACATCCGCGTTGAACCCATCGCCTAAAGCCGCTTGTGGCAATCGGTGACTGCTAAGGAGTATTCAAGTTCTGTGCCAGACTCGAAATATAACGCCAAGTTATTGATTACAAATGGATATTTTTAACGATTAACGGCATGTCCGCGTGACGCTAAGCAACATGCCTAAAATTTAAGCAAACTCAAAGGGCTTTGAAAACGTCACGCCTCGGAATGCACACGAATTAGGCCTTCCTGTGCTGTCGAGGCAATCAATGCGCCATCACGGCTATAGATTGCACCACGATTAAAGCCACGCGCACCGGATGTACTGGGGCTGTCTGCCGTATAAAGCAGCCAGTTGTCGAAACGGCATGGCCGATGAAACCACATGGCGTGGTCGAGGCTGGCGACCTGCAGGTCACGATCGAAAATCGATCTTCCATGCGCATAAAGCGAGGTATCGAGCAGCGTCATGTCCGACAGATAGGCCAGCACCGCCGCCTGCACGGCGCGATCATCCGGCACGGGACCTGTGGTCTTGATCCAGACGTTCTGCTCGGGCGGCAGCTTCTCGCGCGAAAAATAGTGGGCGAGCGACAAGGGCTTCATCTCGATGGGCCGGTCTTGTTCCCAGTACTTGCGGATTGCGGCCGGCGCATTCTGCAGATATTGCTCCTTCAGGTCGCGGTCGCTGATGAGATTTTCCGGTTCGGTGACATCGAACGGTTTGGGCTTTTGATGTTCGAGCCCCTCCTCCTCGATCTGGAAGGAGGCCTCCAGCGAAAAGATCGCGTGGCCATGCTGGATGCCGACTACCCGCCGGGTGGTGAAGCTCGAACCATCGCGAATGCGATCGACCTCGTAAATGATCGGCACTTTCGGATCGCCGGCGCGCATGAAATAGCCGTGCAGCGAATGCACATGACGCAGAGGATCGACGGTACGCTGCGCTGCTACCAATGCCTGGCCGATCACCTGGCCGCCGAAGACGCGTTGCCAGCCGGACTGCGGGCTGCGACCTCGAAACAGGTTGTGTTCAAGAGTTTCAAGGTCGAGTATGGACAAAAGCTCATTCATGGCGTCAGACATGATCGAAGTCTCCCGTTCGCGCGTCCAACGCTTGCAACAGGAACAGCAGCACAAGTCAAGCGCCGCATAATTGCAACCCGGAGGCAAACCATGGTTGAACGAAGCTCCCCGCAACAAAGCAGTGATATCACCATCGCCGGCGCAGGCTATGTCGGCCTCGCGACAGCGGTCGCGCTGAAATCATCGGCGCCGCACCGTGCCGTCACGGTTATCGACGCGGCGCCCGCCGGCGTCTGGCGTAACGATACGCGCGCCTCGGCTATCGCCGCCGCCGCAAGCCGCATGCTGGACCGCCTCGGATGCTGGGAGGCGATCCTGCCGGAAGCGCAACCCATCACCGAGATGATCGTTACCGATTCGCGCACGTCCGATCCCGTACGGCCCGTGTTCCTGACCTTCAACGGCGAAGTCGAGCCGGGCGAGCCGTTCGCGCACATGGTGGAGAACCGCGTCCTCAACGCATCGTTGCGCAAGAAGGCAGATGAACTTGGCGTGACCTTCATCGAAGGCGCGCCGGTAAACGGTTTCGAACATGGCGAGGCACATCTGGCGGTCCGTTATTCCGACGACAAGAGCTTGCGCACCCGGCTGCTGATCGCGGCCGACGGCGTCAAATCCCGCCTGCGCGAGATGGCCGGCATCAAGGTGGTGAACTGGGAGTACGGCCAGTCGGGTATCGTCTGCACCGTCACCCATGAGCGCCCGCATCATGGCCGGGCCGAGGAACATTTCTTGCCGGCAGGGCCCTTTGCGGTACTGCCGCTCAAAGGAAACCGTTCATCGCTGGTCTGGACAGAACGGACAGCAGATGCAGAGCGCCTGATCCACGAGGATGATTTCGTTTTTGAAGCCGAGCTCGAACAACGCTTTGGCTTGAAACTCGGTGAAGTCCACGTGGAAGGCGCGCGTAAAGCCTTTCCGCTCGGTCTTACTCTCGCTCGGGATTTCGTCAAGCCGCGCTTCGCGCTGGTGGGCGACGCAGCGCATGGTATCCACCCGATTGCCGGGCAAGGTCTCAATCTCGGCTTCAAGGATGCGGCGGCGCTCGCGGAAACCATCGTCGATGCCGATCGGCTCGGGCTCGACATCGGTTCGGTCGCGGTGCTCGAGCGCTACCAGACCTGGCGGCGCTTCGACACGGTGCAGATGGGCGTCACCACGGACGTTTTGAACCGGCTGTTTTCCAACGACAACGTACCTGTCAGAGCGCTACGCGATTTCGGTCTCGGCCTTGTCGAACGGATGCCGCGGCTCAAGGGATTCTTCATCCGCCAGGCCGCGGGACTATCGACGACAGCGCCGAAACTGCTGCAGGGCCAGCCAATTTAGAATGACCTTCGCCTATTACTAAACAGGAAATTGTCTGAGTTTCGTCATTCTACCAATAGGAATTTCGTGCATCGACGGAGCAGCCAGAAGACTCGTAATCTTAAGAATTTCGGGCCAACGCCAGACTATGGTAGCGGCGACTTGATTCAGTGCGGTTTTTTGATAACCGGGCGCTAAGATAAAGCCGTGCAAACCAGCCGAACGCAAGGCCGCACGCTCAGCTGGATTCTTGAGCATCCTCGCATCACCAGAGATGAATATCCATTTCTCCGGCGCTTTACGAAGATGTTCAATCCAGTCCAAATCGGCAGAGTGGCGACCTCTTGGGAGGCCAGGAACGTTTTTTAGATGGAAGGCGGCGTCGCCGCAATGCTTAATGAAGCCATGACGTGTCGATGCCAAATTGGAGACGTGCAGTTGTCGAACAGCACGTTCACGCTGCAGCCCGTTGCTCCATTGAGTTTTCAAACTCAATCGACCGGCGAATTGAGGCCTCGCTCACTTCATAGGCTAACGCTGCACCTACGATGCCTTCTTGGATTCCAACAGTGGCCAACACGGCAGTTGGGACACTTGAAGCAGCGTCGATCGGCTGACCAAACGAACGCAAGGGATCGACAACTACATTGAGTCTGCGGCCACCAGGCCACCACAATAATGGATTGCCGTCAGGACCAAACTCGACCGTCTTGAGGATCGGTTCAATGATACCCTTGAATTCATATTGCTGCCGGAAGAGATTCAACAAGCGCTCCCGTTGCTGCCCATCTTCGTCGGTTTCAATTATGTTAAGAAAGATTTCCCGGCCATCTGTGCGAAACCTATCCGTCGACAACGGGCGATCTTGTCCTATGATTTCACGGGCGGCGGCGATTGTGGCGCGAACTCTGATCGAGGAAACGCCGGCGCGAATGAACGCGTCGGCGACCCTTACTTCCATGAGATCACGAAAGCCGAGAAAGACACGCTCATCGCCCAAACTGACTTCAGGCGTCCACAAGGGTTCGTACATCTTGCCTTGGATGTTGTGGCCGTGAAGCCACCGCGATATCTTTGAAGGCCGGACGTGCAAAAGCCTTCCTGCTTCGGCAGGTGTGTAGACTCCAACGCCAATCAAATCGCTCATCCAGGCAGTTCTCCTTGCCAATATAGATTCAGCTTGTGTGTTCAGTGTCAATACGACGCTTCGATAATCGTGCTCCTCCGCAAATGCATAGCAAATTAGCGAATCTCTGCATCGACCGATCTAGAGCGGCCGCGGATATTTGCGGTAGATCGCGTTTATCTCCTTGAGAAGTTCCGGTGGCAGCGTGATCTGGCTTGCCCAGATATCGGTCTTCAGCTGTTCCATCGATGTTGCGCCGATGATAACAGAGGTCATGAACGGCCGCGACAGGGCGAAAGCGATCGCCATCTGCGCCACATCGAGATTGTGCTTGCGGGCGAGTTCAATATAGGCGCGAACCGCAGGCGCGGAGTGTTCATTGTTGCGCCACAGACCGCCTGGCTGAATCGAGCCACGTGTGCCCGCTGGCATCTTCCCATCGAGATATTTGCCGGTCAGCACACCGGAAGCCAGCGACGAATAGGCGAGAAGGCCGACATCCTCGTGGTGGCTGAGTTCAGCCAGATCAAGATCGAAGACGCGCTGGATAAGGCTGTATTCATTCTGCACCGAGGCAACGCGGGGCAGATCATGACCCTCGGAAAGCTTGAGCCATTGACCAATGCCCCAGGCGGTTTCGTTGGAAAGGCCGATGTGGCGGATCTTGCCTTCCCTGACCATATCGCCAAGCCCGTGCAGGGTCTCTTCGATCTGCCCCACGACCTGCGACTTGTCCTGGTTTTGCGGCGCATACTGCCATGCGGTACCGAAATGATAATGACCGCGGGCGGCATAGTGGACCTGATAGAGATCGATATAGTCGGTCTGCAGACGCTTCAAACTGCCTTCCACCGCTTCACGCGCGGTCTGGCGATCCGGTGGGGTTCCATTGCGGATCCAGCTATTGCCGCCGCCGGAAATCTTCGACGCCAATACAAACTTGTCGCGCTTGCCGGTCTTCTTGAACCACGTGCCGATATAACTTTCGGTTTTGCCGTAGGTGTCCGCGCTCGACGGAATTGCATAGACTTCCGCCGTATCCATGAAATTGATACCCGCGTCCAACGCATAGTCGATCTGGCTGTGTGCATCGGCTTCGGTGTTCTGTACGCCCCAGGTCATGGTGCCGAGGCAAATTTCAGTGACGTCGATATCGGTCCTGCCGAGTTTCTTCAGTTTCACGGGATTTTCCTGTTTTGATCTTGGTTGATCAGTCGACTTGGAGGCCAAGCCTCTGCTTTAGCTTTCTGACGCGCTGGCCGTAATGATGGGAGACAGGGACGGCAGCAGCGGCCTCCCCTACCATATCAATCAATTCGCACTTTTCCAGTTCGTTAAGCTGCTGGCGAAGAAACGGAGAGGTTTTTTCGATGACAGTTGCGGTATCGCCGACCTGGCTGAAAGCCCATTTCGCGTAGATCATCGCTTCGTCCGCCTTTTTGGGGCTGCTGATATCAAGGATCACACGCCTTACGGCATCGAAATGACCATCCGTAATCAGAGTATCTTCGGCGATGATCGCAAGGATCAATGTCGCTGCGGCAAGAACGGGGTCCTCAATCGCAGTCAGCGGCGAATGCTCAGCCTGCAGGCGTATTTTCCTGCGCCTGAAATATCCACGCACACGCCCGGCGCTGTCGATAACGTCGCCCGCTGCCTCTCCCAATACCTTCAACCTGTACCACCAGAAGAGGCCGCCGCCGAGGAGCCCGAGAACTGCCAGAATAATATGCATGATTAAAATCCCTCCATGAAAAACTCCAGTTTAGAGGGAGGGAAATCGATCCGTAAATTAGGCGATGGAATAATACGGTGCCATGGATATGATACGGAACCATGCTAGCACGGAACCGTTATCGCCAAGCCTGATCACGGCGCACCACACGTCTTGCAACAACTTCAACGAGGGAGATAGAAATGGACAGACAAGCAACAGCAATCTGGAAAGGCGCGCTGAAGGATGGTCAAGGCACGCTCGACACCCAAAGCGGCGCACTGAAAGGTCTTCCCTACAATTTCAAGGCCCGTTTCGAGGACGAAAGCGGCAAATCCGGCACCAATCCTGAGGAATTGCTTGGCGCTGCCCATGCGGGCTGCTTTGCCATGCAGCTTTCACACTTCCTTGCGGAGAACGGCACCCCGGCGGAAAAGCTCGAGGCCAAGGCGGTCGTGACGCTTGACCCGGCCAAGGGCGCGATCACCAAGAGCGCACTGACCCTGGTCGGCAATGTTCCGGGGATCGACGCCGCGACTTTCAGCGAGCTTGCCAACAAAGCCAAGGCCAACTGCCCGGTGTCAAAGGCGCTGGGCGCAATTGAACTTACGCTGGATGCGAAGTTGGCTTGATTAATTTATAATCGGCTGCAGTAAAACGGGCGCTGAGGCGCCCGTTTTTAATTCGGATTGCATCGCTGCTATGCGTGGTTCGACAAGCTCACCATGAGGGAGTTGGGTGTATTGCAGAGAGTCAAGTTCTGGCGTGCTGGCGATAATCATCGCCGCTTGCAGCACAACAACTTCCCTCATGGTGAGCTTGTCGAACCACGCACAGCAGCGATGCAGGTAGTCAAATCAAACCCGCCGCCCCACCATCATCTTCTTGATTTCAGCGATTGCCTTGGCGGGGTTGAGGCCCTTGGGGCAAGCCTGCGCGCAGTTCATGATCGTATGGCAGCGATAGAGCCGGAACGGATCTTCCAGATTGTCCAGACGTTCGCCCGTTGCTTCGTCGCGGCTGTCGATCAGCCAGCGATAGGCCTGCAGGAGAACAGCCGGACCGAGATAGCGATCGCCATTCCACCAGTAGCTCGGGCATGAGGTCGAGCAGCAGGCGCACAGGATGCACTCGTAAAGCCCATCCAGCTTGGCGCGGTCCTCGTGGCTCTGCAGCCATTCCTTGGCCGGCTCAGGTGAGACCGTCTTCAGCCACGGCTCGATCGAACGATGCTGCGCGTAGAAATTGGAGAGGTCCGGCACCAGATCCTTCACGACAGGTAGATGCGGCAGCGGATAGATCTTCACAGCGCCCTTGATCTCGTCCATGCCCTTGGTGCAGGCGAGCGTATTGGTGCCATCGATGTTCATGGCGCAGGAGCCGCAGATGCCCTCACGGCACGACCGGCGCAATGTCAGTGTCGGATCGATCTTGTTCTTGATCCACAACAGACCGTCGAGAACCATCGGGCCGCAATCGTCGAGATCGACATAGTAGGTATCGATACGCGGGTTTTCGCCGTCATCCGGCGACCAGCGGTAAATCCGGTACTCGCGCAGATTGTTTGCGCCCTGCGGACGATCCCAGGTCTTGCCGGGACGCATCTGCGAGTTCTTGGGAAGTGCAAGTTCAACCATGATATTCTGGTCTCTCTATTTGTTCTTTCGCAATCCCGGATGGAAAACCGGTACCCACTTTTCCTGGGATTGCTTTTAGTACACACGCGCTTTCGGCGCGATCTTGGCGAGGCTGATGCCGCCATCCTCTTCCTTGAGCAACGGCTCGAGGTGAACAGGACGATAACCCAGCGTGACCTTGCCATCCGGCGCCAGCCAGGCAAGGCTGTGCTTGCGCCAGTTGACATCATCGCGATTGGGGAAATCCTCATGCGCATGGGCGCCGCGGCTTTCCTTGCGCGCTTCGGCGGCAACGACCGTGGTGATGGCATTGGCCATGAGGTTTTCGAGTTCAAGCGTTTCCATGAGATCGGAATTCCAGATCATCGAGCGATCGGTGACCTTCACATCCGGCAGTTCGCTCCAGATCTGCTCCATGCGGCCCACACCTGACTTCAGCGATTCCGAGGTGCGGAACACTGCCGCATCCTCCTGCATGGTCTTCTGCATCTTTTCGCGCAACTCAGAGGTCGGAATGCCGCCATTGGCATGGCGCAGGCGGTCGAAGCGATCCATGATCTTCGTGACCGAAGCCTCATTGATATCGGGGATCTTGGCGTTGCGGTCGATTACCTGTCCGGCGCGGATCGCAGCCGCGCGACCGAAAACCACAAGATCGATCAGCGAATTGGAGCCAAGACGATTGGCGCCATGCACCGAGGCACAGCCCGCTTCGCCTACCGCCATCAGACCGGGCTGGATGCGGTCCGGATCTTCTGCAGTCGGATTGAGCGCTTCACCCCAATAATTGGTCGGGATGCCGCCCATATTGTAGTGAACCGTCGGAATGACCGGGATCGGCTCCTTGGTGAGATCGACGCCGGCAAAAATCTTCGCCGATTCCGAAATGCCGGGCAGGCGCTCATGCAGGACGGCCGGATCGAGGTGATCCAGATGCAGGAAGATGTGATCCTTGTTCTTGCCGACGCCGCGCCCTTCGCGAATCTCCAGCGTCATGCAGCGTGAAACCACGTCGCGCGACGCCAGATCCTTGGCGGAAGGTGCATAACGCTCCATGAAGCGCTCGCCTTCGGAATTGACGAGGTAACCGCCCTCGCCGCGCGCACCTTCCGTGATCAGACAGCCAGCACCATAGATGCCGGTTGGGTGGAACTGCACGAACTCCATATCCTGCAAGGGCAAACCCGTGCGCGCAACCATGCCGCCGCCATCACCGGTGCATGTATGCGCCGACGTTGCGGAGAAATAGGAGCGACCGTAGCCGCCCGTTGCCATAACCACCATCTTGGCGGCAAAGCGATGGATCGTGCCGTCGTCGAGGTTCCAGGCGACAACGCCGGTGATCGTACCCTCTTCATCCTGGATGAGATCGAGTGCGAAATACTCGATGAAGAACTGTGCATTGTGGCGCAAGCTCTGGCCATAGAGCGTGTGCAGGATGGCGTGGCCGGTACGGTCTGCGGCGGCGCAGGTGCGCTGCACGGGCGGACCATCGCCATAATTCATCATGTGACCGCCGAAGGGGCGCTGGTAGATCTTGCCCTCTTCGGTGCGCGAGAACGGCACACCGTAGTGTTCGAGCTCGTAGACGGCGGCCGGCGCTTCCCGCACCAGATATTCCATGGCGTCCGTATCGCCGAGCCAGTCCGAACCCTTGACCGTGTCATACATGTGCCACTGCCAGGAGTCGGCACCCATATTGCTGAGCGACGCGGCGATACCGCCCTGCGCCGCAACCGTATGCGAACGGGTGGGGAAAACCTTGGTGATACAGGCCGTCTTCAGGCCCTGCTCCGCCATGCCAAGCGTGGCGCGCAGGCCGGCGCCACCTGCGCCGACGACGACCACGTCGAATTTATGGTCGACGAACTTATAGGCTTTATCTGTTGGTGCCATAGTAGAGTTTAAACTCCAAAGCTCAGCTTGAGGATCGCAAAGATGCAGACGATACCGACGCCAAGGGCGAAGAACGTATTGAGCATCAAAAGCACGACCTTCGTGCCTTCACCGTGTACATAATCTTCAATGATGACCTGCATGCCGAGGCGCATGTGATAGAGACCGGAGACCAGCACCATCAACAGCACAATGGCAGTCAGCGGGTGGGACAGGGCGGCCTTTGTCTCGACATAGCCTGCGCCATGCAGGGACAGGATCAGCCCGATGAAAAACAGGATCAGCGGAATATTCGACAACGCAGTCAGGCGCTGACGCCAGAAATGTTCCGTGCCTTCTTTCGCAGAACCAAGTCCGCGAACTTTTTTAAGCGGCGTGCGCATATCGCTCATATCCGCCTCCTCAAGCTATCGTGAATGCGACGATCCAGACCAGGATCGTCAATGCGACGGAAAGAACGAGCGAACCCCAGGCCATCTTCGTGGTCGTGTCCTTCTCGAGGCCGCGGCCGGTATCCCAGATCAGATGACGTATGCCCCCGATCATGTGATGAATAAGCGCCCAGGTGTAACCGAGCAGAACCAGGAGGCCGATCCATGAACCATAGACCATGTTGACGATATCGAACTGCCGCTCGCTTGTCGCGGTTGCGATCAGCCACCAGGCGACCAGCAGCGTGCCGACATAGAGCGCCGAGCCGGTGATGCGGTGGACGATCGACATGACCATGGTTGGAATTGGTTTGTAGATTTGCAAATGCGGCGACAGGGGCCGGTTTGCATGTAGATTTGTCTTGCTCATAGCGTCCCCGAGGGTAGCGCCACATCTGGTTAGACGGGCAGGGCCGAAAGGCTGGATAAAGGCAATTTAGAGGGGTTTTAATCCGGTTTTTGCACTGCGTCAAAGCCCCATTCCGCACCCTCATGCGGCGAATTGGCTTGAATAGCAAGTCAATAAGGTTTTTGCTTAAAATTCAATCGTTTAAAGCGGTAAAAACGCCTGTTTCGGCGGTCAAATCTGGCGCGCGTGCCCTGCAAAAATAAATCGCCCGAGTCTCGATTAGCGAGGTTCAAGACAGGCATTTATACGATAGTCGAACACGACGGGGCGGGTCGTTTGCAGGATATTCATTGTGCGTCAGCAATCCGGAGTTGATCCGGATTATTGATTTCCGAAGCGGATGATGAAACTGGTCCAGTCGGCGGGCGCCGCAACCTGTTCATAGAGCTTGCGGCCGTCTTCCGGCACACGCGGCGCGTTGAGCGAGAGCTTGGTCCAGCCGCGTTCTTCCGCCTTGTCGGCGAGCACGTCGATCAGAGCCTTGGCGATACCCTTGCCGCGATGATCATGGTGCACATAGATATGATCGACCTGACCGGCCCGCATGCCGGACACGGGCTCCGGCAGGTCGTAGAAAATGACGAAGCCGACAAGAATACCATCGAGCCGGGCACCCGCGATTTCCGCCGTGCGGTCCCGCAACAGGTTCTCGGCGTAATAATCGTCCGGACGGCGCGGTGCGCCCCGCTTCAGGGCCTGGGCATAACTGGCGAGGAGAGGCGCGAATTCATGGGCATGGCTGAGATGCAGCAAGGAAATGTCGATGGCGTGCTCGTCCGCGCTTTTCTTGATCATGGTCGCATCCGTCCCTTTGTGACTGCCTGAGCAGGTGTTCTTATACATCGGAGGATTGGTTGATTGCAGCCAGCGCGTCAACCTGCAGCGGGGATGAAAATCGATTTGATTAGGTTTTGAGCGGATGACAATTGTTAATAAAAGGTTAATCTGGCTGTAGAACAGTTCGACGTTAAGGGAATGTGTCATGCTGGCTAAGAAAACTGCCTCCTCCAAGTGGCCGGTGCTCGCTTTGGCGGCGCTCTCGATCGGTTCGACTGCTCCGGCTTTTGCGGAAAACAGAATCAACGCCAGCAACTCCTATGGGGATGAGTACGGCAACATCGTCTATTACGAAACGGGCGGGTCGAAGATCATCTTCGTCGGCGGCGCGGCGACGAAATCGGATGTGATCGGCAAACAGATCCGGCGTGAGGTCCCCGTATACCGGCGTGGTGGAAAGCAACCGGCGATCATCTCTCCGCCAGCCGACCCGATGGTGATCGGTGTAATTCCGCCGCCCAACACAAGCTGTGACAGCCCGATCATGGTCAAGGGTCTCGGCTACCAGTACGGCATCGATCGCAACTCGACGATCATCCTTGCCCATCCCGGCTGCTGAACAACGATCCACTGCTGCGATTTGATTTGCCTCGCTAGCGAGCGCCCTGTAAAGGGTGCCGCTTTCAAGAGGTAACAAGATATGGCTCGCAGCTCCGACGGCGCACTCGTTCTGTTTTCCGGCGGGCAGGATTCGGCCACGTGCCTCGCTTGGGCACTATCGCGCTTCGACCACGTTGAAACGGTTGGTTTCGACTACGGCCAGCGCCACCGAATCGAGCTCGAAGTGCGCGGGCAATTCCGCAGTGCCCTTGCCGGGAAGTTTCCGCAATGGGCTGCGCGGCTTGGCGACGACCATATGCTGGACGCAAGCATTGTCAGCCAACTTGGATCGACAGCCATGACCCAGGATATCGCGATCGAGATGGCGGAAAACGGCTTGCCGAATACGTTTGTGCCCGGGCGCAATCTGCTGTTCTTCGCACTCGCCGGTGCGCTGGCCTATCGCCGCGGCCTGCGGGTAATCGTGGGCGGCATGTGCGAAACCGACTATTCCGGGTACCCCGATTGCCGCGATGACACATTGAAAGCCCAGCAGGTAGCGCTGTCGCTTGGACTTGACCAACGCATAACCATCGAAACGCCCTTGATGTGGCTCGACAAGGCCGAGACCTTTACCCTTGCACGTGCCCTCGGCGGCGAAACATTGCTGGATCTGGTCGTCGAGCATACCCATACCTGCTATCTCGGCGATCGCTCGCAACGGCATGCGTGGGGCTATGGCTGTAACAGCTGTCCGGCCTGCGAACTGCGTGCGAACGGTTGGCGGAAGTTCAAGGCGGAGGCCGCATGACTTACGCCGTCAAGGAAATCTACCTGACCTTGCAGGGTGAAGGCAATCATACGGGCCGCGCTGCCGTGTTCATGCGTTTTGCCGGCTGTAACTTATGGTCGGGCCTCGAGCGCGATCGCGAAGAAGCGGTCTGCAAGTTCTGCGATACGGATTTCATCGGCGTGAATGGTCCGGGCGGCGGCAAGTTCAAGACTGCCAACGCTCTGGCGGACGCGGTGGCAGCAGCCTGGCCACAGAATACTGGCGGCAAACCTTATGTCATCTGCACTGGCGGTGAACCGCTGCTTCAACTCGACACTCCGCTGATCGACGCCTTTCATGCGCGCGGTTTCGAAGTGGGTATCGAGACCAATGGCACCATCGCGGCGCCGGCGGAAATTGACTGGATCTGCGTCTCGCCCAAGGCGGCCGCACCGCTTGTTCAGACCAGCGGCAACGAGCTCAAACTGGTCTATCCGCAGAAAGAAGCCGAGACACATCCTTCACGTTTCGAGCAGCTCTCCTTCGAGCATTTCTATTTGCAGCCTCTTGACGTCATCGGTGATCCGGCGCAAACCGCCGCGCATGTGGCATCTGCAGCGGCCTATTGCCTCGCCCATCCGCTTTGGCGGCTGAGCACGCAGACACATAAACTGATCGGCTTGCCCTGAGGGTAAGCTCTTTGTTTACCGCAGCTCCGGACGCAAAAGCGTAGAAACTTTTGCTGGAATTGCTTTTGCGGGCGCCTGTATTGCGCCAATGCGAACGAGGACAACCATGAGAATCTTCAACGAATTCACGTTTGAAGCGGCACATCATTTGCCGCACATCTTTCCCGATGGACACGTTAATACGCGTCTGCACGGGCACAGCTTTCGCGTTCGTGTGACGCTGGAAGGAAAACCAGATCTGAGGACCGGCCTTATCTCCGATCTTGGCGTTGTAAAAAGGGCGTTCGACAGCGCACTCGAGAAACTCGATCATCGCTATCTCAACGAGATCGAAGGGCTTGAAACACCAACGCTTGAAAACATCGCGATGTGGCTGTGGCGGCACTTTGCATTGTCCCTGCCCGGCTTGGCGCAGGTCGGCGTGTACAGGGACACTTGCGGCGAGGGCTGCGAATATCAGGGCGAATTCGAGATGGAAAGGAAAGCAGCATGAGTCACTATGCAGAACAGGCGACGATGCTCGGCAAGGATGTGAAAATCCCGCAGCATCCGGATGAGGCGATCCTCGATGCAGTCCCAAACCCGCAAGCGGGAACGCTTTTCCTGGCACGCTTCGCCTGCCCGGAATTCACCTCGCTATGTCCGGTTACCGGCCAGCCGGATTTCGGCCATCTGGTCATCGACTATGCGCCGGATCAGACGCTGGTGGAGTCCAAATCGCTGAAGCTGTTTCTCGGCAGTTTCCGCAACCACGGGGCTTTTCACGAAGACTGCACGGTCGGAATCGGCAAGCGCATCGTCGAAGCGGTCAAGCCGCTGTGGCTGCGCATCGGCGGGTATTGGTATCCACGCGGCGGTATTCCGATAGACGTGTTCTGGCAGACGGGTCCGGTACCGGAAGGCCTGTGGCTGCCGGATCAGGGTGTCCCGGCCTATCGGGGGCGGTGAAATCGTCACTGCAGGATAAAGTGAGAGCGTCGTCGCCCTTGCCCCTCCCCTTGTGGGGAGGGAGGCTGCGTAGCAGCAAGGAGGGGACCCTTTAGAGGCTCACCCTTTTGATTCAGAGTTTTGAAGAAAGACCCCTCCCCGGACCTGCGGTCCGTCCCTCCCCGCAAGGGGGAGGGCTAGGGCAGAGCTAGCTTATTTCCACTCTCTTATATCAACAAAATGTCCGGCAATTGCCGCGGCTGCTGCCATGGCAGGCGAAACAAGATGCGTGCGGCCCTTGAAGCCCTGACGGCCCTCGAAGTTACGGTTCGATGTCGAAGCGCAACGCTCGCCGGGTTTCAGACGATCATCGTTCATCGCAAGGCACATGGAGCAGCCCGGCTCGCGCCAGTCAAAACCCGCAGCCTTGAAAATCTTGTCGAGCCCTTCGGCTTCCGCCTGTTCCTTGACGAGTCCCGACCCGGGCACGATCATCGCATCGACGGTAGCAGCAACCGTGCGGCCCTCGACGACCTTGGCGACAGCGCGAAGATCTTCGATGCGGCCATTGGTGCAAGAGCCGATGAACACACGATCAAGCTTGATATCCGTCATCGGTGTGCCGGGCTTGAGACCCATATAGTCGAGCGCGCGCCATTTCGATGAGCGCTTGGTCTCATCCGGAATCTCGTCCGGGTTCGGCACGGCGCCTGTGATGGCAATGACGTCTTCCGGCGACGAACCCCAGGAAACAATAGGCGGTAGATCGGCTGCATTCAGAACGACGACCTTGTCGAAATGCGCACCCTCATCGCTCTGGAGGGTTTTCCAGTATTCGACCGCCTGTTCGAACGCTGCTCCCTTTGGGGCGCGCGGCTTGTCCTTGACGTAGGCGAAAGTCGTCTCGTCCGGTGCGATCAGGCCCGCGCGGGCGCCACCTTCGATCGACATATTGCAGATGGTCATGCGACCTTCCATCGACAGCGCACGAATGGCTTCGCCGGCATATTCGATGACATAGCCGGTGCCGCCCGCAGTACCGATTTCACCGATGATGGCAAGGATGATGTCCTTGGCGGTCACACCAGCCGGCAGCACGCCATCGACACGCACCAGCATGTTCTTGGCTTTCGACTGGATCAGCGTCTGAGTTGCGAGAACGTGTTCGACTTCCGATGTGCCGATACCATGCGCCAAGGCGCCGAAAGCGCCATGGGTGGAGGTGTGGCTGTCACCACAGACGATCGTCATGCCCGGCAGGGTAAAACCCTGCTCCGGCCCGATGATGTGGACGATACCCTGACGGATATCCTTCTCCGAATAGTATTCGACACCGAAATCCAGCGCATTCTTGGCAAGGGCTTCGACCTGGATACGGCTTTCATTGTTTTCGATACGCTTGGTCCGGTCCGGCGAGGTCGGTATGTTGTGATCGACGACGGCGAGTGTCTTTTCTGGATGGCGAACCTTGCGGCCGGTCAGTCGAAGACCTTCAAAAGCCTGCGGGCTGGTCACTTCGTGGACAAGATGGCGATCGATATAGAGAAGGCACGTGCCGTCCTCCTGACTATCGACCAGGTGGTCATCCCATATCTTGTCATAAAGTGTGCGTGGCGCAGACATTGCGATATCCTCAGGCTTTCCAATTATTTCGTGGACATATGCACTCGAGGTCCAGTTACGTCAAGAAACAAGCGAAAAAAGTAATAATCCGGCGACAAAGCGCCGCTGCTTTCTGGATTATCGGCGATTAAGACGACGTTCCAGCCAGCGCAGCCCGAGTGACAAGCTGATTGTCAGAACGAGATATATATAGGCAACGACGGAGTAGGTTTCAAAGAAGCGAAAAGAACCCGAGGCATAGACCTTGCCCATCTGGGTTACATCGACGACGCCGAGCACCGAGACAAGCGACGAATCCTTAACCATGGAGATAAAATCATTGCCGTAGGGCGGCAGGATGGTGCGGATCGCCTGCGGCATGACGATCAGCCGAAACCGTTGAAACCGCTTGAGACCCAACGCTTTCGCGGCTTCGATCTGCCCCTTGTCGACGGCCTGAATGCCCGCCCGGAAAATCTCGGCGAGAAAGGCGGCATAGGCCAGCATCAACGCGATGATCGCGCGCCAGAGCAGCGAGAAATCGCGAACTTGCAATGGATCCACAAGCCCTGCCGACTGCAGCGGCTGCGTCATGAAATTGCACAGCCAGACTGCAGCTGGAGCGCCAACAAAGGCGATATAGAACAGCAGCACAAGCAAGGGGATACCGCGAACAATCTCGACATAAAACCGCGCGATCTGCCTGACGGCGACATGTTCGGAAAGGCTCATCACCGCAAGGAGAAGGCCGAAGGCCGACGCGAGAAAGAAGGCCAGCAGCGAAACCCAGACCGTAATCCAGATACCCTGCGAGACCGTCGTGAAGACTTGCCCGTAGATTGGGCTGATGAGAATGGCGATGCCGAGCGCAAGGGCAATCATCACCGCAACAAGCAACCACCACGGGAAATCATTCTTCGCGGTAGGTCCCCTGTTCTTCGTGTTGTCGGGCACTGTCGGGATTACTGCCCGAGTTTGTAGTCGAGCAACCACTTCTTGTTGAGCGCATCGAACGTGCCATCAGCTTTCAGCGCAGCGATGGCTGCATTGACTGGCGCGACGAGGTCCGACCCCTTCGGGAAGATGAAACCGAAATCCTCGGCGCCGAGCGGCCCGCCTATCAGCTTCAAGGCACCACCGGACGCATCGACATAGCCCTTGCCGGCAGTGCTGTCAGTAAGAACAAGATCGACATCGCCGGTCTTCAGCGCCTGGATTGTCGCGCCGAACGTCTCGAAAAGTTTGATTCGCGGGTTCTGCTCATTGCCGTCCAACACATTGTAGACGGCCACGTAGAAATTGCTGGTGCCGGGCTGCGCACCGACGAGTGTATCCTTGGCGTCGGCGAAGCTTTTCGGATCGGCAAAGCGGCTCTCGTCACCGCGCACCAGCATGAACTGTTCCGACCGCATATAGGGTTCTGAGAAATCCACCTTCTGCTTGCGTTCGTCATTGATGGTGATGCCGGTCATGCCGATCTGGTACTGATTGTCCGCAACGGCCTGGATCATCGCGTCCCAGCTGGTGTTGAGATATTCGACTTTGAAGTTGAGGCGTTTGGCGATCTCGTTCATCGCATCGTACTCCCAGCCGACGGCTTTGCCGGTCTTCGGATCGACGAATTGCAGGGGCGGATAGGCATTTTCCGTTACAACCGCAACCTTCCTGCCGCCAAGATCGGGCAGCTCCGCGGCCAAGACAGAAAACGGCGTCAGTGCAAGTACTAGCCCTGCCAAAAGAGCGGATCGCAAGTTCATCTCAAACCCCTGTCACGTGTTTGCGTCGGCAACAAATTTCACCTTGTCACCGACGCGTCAATCCCCGCAAGCACGTCTGTTCCTTCTGCGTTCGCGCAGGCAGATGTATTTTGCGCCGCAAACAAAAAAGGCGGCCCGAAGACCGCCTTTTTTCAAAATGATAGGGACCGCGCTTATTCAGCGGCAGGTGCCTTGGCAACAGTTGCTTCCGAGACCGTCTCGGCTGCACCAGTTGCAGGAACAGTTGTCTTGTTCTTGCGGTTGTCTTTCTTCTCGACGATGCGGGCCGCCTTACCGGTGAGGCCACGCAGATAGTAAAGCTTGGCACGACGTACCTTACCGCGACGAACAATGTCGACGCCTTCAACCAGCGGAGAAATAACCGGGAATACGCGCTCGACGCCTTCGCCGTAGGAAATCTTGCGAACCGTGAAGTTCTCGTTGATGCCGGCGCCGTTGCGGGCGATGCAAACGCCTTCATAGGCCTGAACGCGGGTACGGGTACCTTCCGTCACGCGGACGTTTACACGAACGGTGTCGCCTGGGCGGAAATCCGGGAGCACGCGCTTGGCTTCGATTTTTGCTCTCTGTTCGAGATCGAGCTGACGAATAATATCGACGGTCATCGTCTTCATCCTTTGTTTTTCAAACAGTCAGAGCGCTCGACACTTGAAACACAGCAACTTGGCCACATTCCTATGCCTCCGACGAAGCAGGAGCGAATTCACCATTCATTGATTAATGGACCGGGTATTTCCCGAGTTGGCGGGCTGATACACCATAAAACCCGGTTTGTCACGTACACGAGCGATTCTTTTTGCTTGGCTATTTCTTTAATGACGCTCTATGCGCCTGCCAAAGATCCGGTCGGCGCTCCTTCGTCAACCGTTCCGCTTCTGAACGCCGCCACTTATCGATAGCGCAGTGGTTGCCGGAGAGGAGCACATCCGGAATGCGTCGCCCTTCCCATTCCTGCGGCTTGGTATAGTGCGGATGTTCGAGAAACCCGGTCTCGAAACTCTCGGTTTCGCCGGACATGACATTGCCCATCACACCTGGCAGGAGCCTGACGATCGCATCGAGCATGACGATTGCCGCAGTCTCGCCGCCGGAAAGTATGTAGTCGCCAATCGAGATTTCTTCGAAATCCCGGGCGTCGATCAGCCGTTCGTCCACGCCCTCGAAACGTCCGCAGAGCATGATCGCGCCCGGCCCCGCGGCGAGTTCCCGTACACGGGCCTGGGTCAAGGGTTTGCCGCGCGGGCTCATGTAAAGTTTCGGACGCCCGTCAGCCACATGATCGACCGCGCGGGCAAGAACATCCGCCTTCATGACCATGCCAGCGCCACCGCCAGCTGGCGTGTCATCGACCATGCGATGCTTGTCGGTGGTGAAATCGCGGATCTGCACCGTTTCCAGTGACCATGCCCCGTCCACAAGCGCTTTTCCGGCAAGCGACACCCCAAGCGGTCCCGGAAACATTTCCGGGTAAAGCGTCAGCACAGTGGCGCGAAAACCGCCTTCAACCGTGGTCATGGCTGCTTTTTCCCGCCATCCTCACCGCCGAGTTGCCGGCGGCGTTCCTCATCTTCGTTCTCGTCGGGAATGAGACCGGCGGCGGCGGGATCGATAATGATATGACCGGCCTTGATATCCACATGCGGCACCGCGAGCATCGTGAACGGGATCAGCATCGGGCGCTTTCCCGGTATGGTCAGCTCGAGCAGATCGCCACCGCCGAAATCGAACATCGCCGATACCTTGCCATGCTTGTTGCCTTCGGCATCGATCGCGTCGAGCCCGATCAAGTCGGAGTGGTAATATTCGTCCTCATCCAGATCCTGCGGCAGTTGCGAGCGATCTATGAACAAAGTCGTACCATTTAGCGCCTCGGCCATATTCCGGTCGTTCACCCCGCGAAAGCGCACGACGACCACCGTCTTCGCCGGACGTATATCAAGCACCTCGAAAGGCCTGCCGGTCACGTCATAAAGCGGTCCGTAATCCGCCAGCGCCATTGGATCGCCAGTGAAGGTTTTCACCCTGAGCTCCCCGCGCGTGCCATGCGCCGCGCCGATCACCGCCAACTGTACCGGGTCGTTCAACTTCGCCATCAGTTTCTTCCACCTTTACGCGTTCAGCCACGAATTAGAGCAAATAGCCAATAAATCCAAGGCGAAACGACTCTGTAAGAAGTCATGTGGCATTGTCCCGGCATATTAGCCGAGGAGCGATGCCATGGGCGTTCAACCACAAACCGAGCAGTTCCTTGTTTCCGCTCGACCGGATCTGATCGACGCTCGTGCGAATTGGCTGAAATCGCTGAAGAATACACGGCGGCTGGCCGCCAACACATTGGAAGCCTATGAACGCGACACGCGCCAGTTCTTCCAGTTTCTTACCGGACATCTTGGCGAGCCTCCTGCACTCAAGGACGTAGCGACACTGCGGATCGCAGATCTGCGCTCATTTCTGGCGCGACGGCGTAATGACGGCGCTGGTGCGCGTACCCTCGGCCGCGGGCTTGCCGGGATACGTTCATTTCTACGCTTCCTCGAAAAGCAGGGCATGGCCAACGCTGCTGCTTCGATCGCCATGCGGGCACCGCGCCAGCCGAAATCACTGCCCAAGCCGCTGACGATGGTGGACGCACGGCGTGTCGTCGAGAAGGGCGAACAGCTGAACGAAGAGCCATGGATTGCCGCGCGCAATGCTGCGGTTCTGACCCTGCTTTACGGCTGCGGATTGCGCATTTCCGAGGCGCTCGGCCTCGACGGCAGCGCGCTGACCGATCCGGATGCGCGCTCGATCCTGATTACCGGCAAGGGCGGCAAGACCCGCATGGTGCCATTGCTACCCATCGTGCATCGGGCTGTTGCCGAGTATCGTGCGCTCTGTCCCTACGATCTCGAAGAGGGCAAGCCGCTGTTTCGTGGCGCGCGTGGCGGCGAACTGCACTCTGCCATCATCCAGCGTGACATGCAGAAGATGCGCGGCGCGCTCGGCCTGCCGGATACGGCGACACCGCACGCCTTGCGCCATTCCTTTGCCACGCATCTGCTGGGACGCGGCGGCGATCTGCGCACGATCCAGGAGTTGCTGGGTCACGCCAGCCTTTCGACGACGCAGGTCTATACCGGCGTCGATACGGAGCGATTGATGGAAATTTACGCCAAAGCGCATCCCCGCGCCTGAATACGGACAATTTACCGGCGGAGATTGGGATCAGGACCCATTAATATGATCGAAATGGCGCATGAAACGGCAAGAAGATGCGAGGAGAGATGCGAAGGGCGGGGTCTTTCCCTCGGCCGAGCAGCTCGACACTGCAGCTTGCAGCCGTTTCGGCGTCCGGAAGATAGGGTCCATTTGCCCGGCAACGTCGTCGCAAAGGCTCGACAATGGATAGACATTGCCATTGCCTTTGCTCCTCGTATCCGAACAAATGGCCTCCTACCATTTCGATTAGATCAATGGGTCCTGACCCCGCGCTTTCTCCGCAGGCTTACGGATAGATACCAGGCATGAACGACACCGATAATCTCACTTCGCTTGATCATGTCGCAGACAGGCTGTTGCGGCTGTGCCTGATATTGAGCTGGCTGCTATTGGCTTCGCTCTTTGCTGTGGCTTTCAGCGTGACACGCGCCAGGGCCGAAGAGGTCTCGTGCGGCGGCCATGATCTGATCGCGGAAATGGCAAGGACCGATCCGGCAAGACTTGATGCTTTGCGTAAGGAAGCCGCGGCGACCGTCAACGGCAACGGCTTGCTGTGGAAGATCGAGAAGGCCGGAACACGACCCTCCTATCTCTATGGCACGATGCATCTGACCGATCCGCGCGTTCTCAAGCTTTCCGATGCGGCGGAGACCGCCTATCGTGGGGCCGATACCGTCGTGATTGAAACAGATGAAGTTCTCGACCCGAAGGCTCCAATGAAGGTCATGGCCGAAACGCCGGAACTGATGATGTTCATGGACGGCAATACGCTGGACAAGGTCATCCCCCAAGACAAGCTCGAGTCGGTGAACGCTGCACTTTCGGAACGGGGTATTTCGCTCGCCGCCGTCAATCGCATGCAGCCCTGGATGCTGACCAGCATGCTCGCCATGCCGGCATGCGAATTCGCTCGCAAAAAGGAAGGTGCAGCCTTTCTCGATATCAAGCTGGCTGAAGACGCCAAGGCACAGGGCAAGCAGATTGCCGGGCTCGAGACAATCAAGGATCAACTTGGCGCCATGGCGTCGCTGCCAACACGGTTTCACATCGACGGATTGATCGAGACGCTGACGCTGGGGTCGAAACTGCCGGATGTCTTCGAAACGATGACCGTACTTTATACGCAAGGCGATATCGGCATGATCTTCCCCTTGATGCGCTCGGTATCTCCCGACGGCACCGAAAGCGGCCAGAATTATGCGGAATTCGAGGAAAAGATGGTCAATGCGCGCAACCGGACCATGGCGGAGCGTGCCGTGCCGATCATCGACAAGGGCAATGCTTTCATAGCAGTCGGGGCACTGCACCTGCCCGGCGAGCAAGGTCTCGTTTCACTGCTGAAAAGCAGGGGTTATACAATCGCTGCGGAGTGATAGTTCTGGCAAGTATTGATGAGGTTGTACCTGCCTTTATCAGGCAAGGGAAAAAACATCGTAGGTGCGCCACCGGGGCAATTTCGGAACTTTCCTAGCCAGTAATCGTTGTGTTTCCGGAATGTACTGAAAAGTCATGGAGGACACGAAATGACATACGATCCAAACCTACAGCAGCGGCCGGTGACTACTGATCCGCTGGATCCGACACGTCCCAATTCTACGGTCGTGACGAACAAGAGCGGGGGGAGCGGTTTCCTTATAGCTGGTATCATCATCGCTGCCTTGGTCATTGGCGGCTATTACTTCCTCAACCGCAGCGACGTTGGCATGAGCCCGACCGCTCCAACACCGCCTGCTGCGACCGACACGACGACACCGGCACCGGCTACACCTGAGCCGCCGGCAGCAACTGCACCGACAGCTCCGGCTCCTGCCGAACCTGCTCCGGCACCAGCTACGCCGGCTCCGGCTCCTGCACCCGCTCAATAATTAGCGGGGAGCATACAAAAAAAAGGCCCGGATATCCGGGCCTTTTCTATATATTTTTTCAAAGATCATTACATGTGGATTGGTTTGAAGAAAGTTGCCAGAGCAG
This sequence comes from Candidatus Phyllobacterium onerii, assembly GCF_028331445.1. Lineage (GTDB taxonomy): Bacteria > Pseudomonadota > Alphaproteobacteria > Rhizobiales > Rhizobiaceae > Phyllobacterium > Phyllobacterium onerii. The sequence goes on from NZ_JAQMHX010000007.1 coordinate 160,761, forward strand.
CTTCACGCACAGCTTCCGACATGGTCGGATGAGCGTGTGTCGTGCGTGCCAGATCCTCTGAAGAACCGCCGAATTCCATCAGCACAGTTGCCTCGTGGATCATTTCACCTGCGCCATAACCCAAAATATGAACACCGAGCACCCGGTCGCTCGCCTTGTCCGCCAGAATTTTCACAAAACCGTCGGTGTGCAGCATGGCACGGGCACGGCCATTGGCGGTAAACGGAAATTTGCCGGCTTTGTATTCGATACCGGCCGCCTTCAGCTCTTCTTCCGTCTTGCCGACAGATGCCACTTCCGGCTGCGTGTAGACCACGCTCGGAATTGCGTCGTAGTTGACGTGACCCACCTGCCCCGCAAGGATCTCAGCAACGGCAATGCCCTCATCCTCCGCCTTGTGCGCCAGCATCGCCCCCTCGACGACATCGCCAATGGCATAGATCCCCGGGACATTCGTCTGCCAATGATCATTGATAGCGACACGTCCGCGATCATCGACCGCAACGCCGGCGTCCTTCAGGCCCACACCGTCCGTATATGGTTTGCGGCCCGTCGAGACGAGCACTACATCAGCGTCGATGGTTAGCGCTTCGCCGCCCTTGACCGGCTCGAACGTGATCTTTGCGCCTTTCCCGGATTTTTCGACGCCGGTCACCTTGGCACCCATCTTGAACTCGATGCCCTGCTTTTCCAGCATGCGCTGGAATTGGCGCGAGACTTCGCCGTCCATCGGTCCGAGAATCTTGTCCAGATATTCGACGACGGTGACCTTCGATCCGAGGCGCGCCCAAACCGAGCCAAGCTCAAGTCCGATGACGCCGCCACCAACCACAATGAGACGCTCCGGCACTTTTTCAAGTTCCAGCGCGCCAGTCGACGATATGATTACCTTCTCGTCGAATTCGACATTGACGCCGGGAATACCGGCGACATCCGAACCGGTGGCGATGACAATATTCTTCGTTTCGATCTCCTGAACCGTGCCGTCTTCGGCGGTCACGGAAACCTTGCCGGCTGCCAAAATCTTGCCCGTGCCCATGAACGTGTCGATTTTGTTCTTCTTGAACAGGAACGCGACGCCATTGACGTTGGCCTCGACCGTTGCATCCTTATGGGCAAGCATCGCAGGAAGGTTGAGCTTTGGCGTGCCGACATCGACACCCAAAGTAGCATGGGAATGACCCGCCTCATGGAACACTTCCGAGGCGTGCAGCAGTGCCTTTGACGGGATGCAACCGATATTGAGGCAGGTTCCGCCGAAAGTAGCGCGCTTCTCGATCACCGCGGTCTTGAGGCCAAGCTGCGCGGCCTTGATCGCGCATACGTAGCCACCCGGACCTGTTCCGATGACAACGACATCATATGCCATGATTGTTTCCTTCTCTTGCGACGTTGCCCAGCAAATTACTGTTCGGGCACGCATTCCTTAAAGCGGAAGACTTCCCAGGGAAAAGTCTCGATGGGTTTTTCAAGTTTGAAGTTAAAGCTGCTCATGGAGCTGGAAAAATCCGGCAGGAGCAGAGCCTGCGCAGCCGGCTCCTTGGCTTGCGGCAGGAGGTCGGCGTCGGCTCCCTCCTTCAAGGCATAGATGACGCCACGCCAAACGGTACATGCCTGCAGTTCGTCGCCGGTGACATCGCCGGTCGGGCATTTGTACATGATGATGCCATTGGGCCTTGCAATACCCTCATTCCACATGACCACGCCATCGAGTTTCAGATCGCTGTCGTTCATCTCGATTGAGAATTCATTCGATGTCATGACAGGCTGATCTTCCGGAACATGCTTGAACCTCAGCGTATAAGCATCATCCCTGTCGGTGTAGATCGCACGATCCTGCGTACAGGCGGCAGAGGCAGGAGCAGCAAACAGAGCCGACCCCAAGAGAGCAGCCAGAATAAGTGCAGGACGGGAATGAACGTTCGAATCCATCAATATTCTAACTCTCGGGTGTGGACACGACTGCGCCGACTAACCTCCCTTAACGGGAGCAAAAGCCAGCACCGTCGCATTTACTAAAGATCAAGAACGAGACGCTCCGGATCCTCCAGGCTTTCCTTGACGCGAACGAGGAAGGTCACTGCTTCCTTGCCATCGACGATGCGATGATCGTAGCTCAGCGCCAGATACATCATCGGACGAATGACAATCTGTCCGCCAACCACCACCGGCCGATCCTGGATCTTGTGCATGCCGAGAATACCCGACTGGGGCGCATTGAGGATGGGGGAGGACATCAGGGAGCCATAGACGCCGCCATTGGAAATGGTGAACGTACCGCCCTGCATGTCAGCCATCGACAGCGCACCGTCGCGTGCAGCCTTGCCGAGGCGGCCGATTTCCTTTTCGATCTCGGCGATCGACATCTGGTCGGCATTGCGCACGACCGGAACGACAAGGCCCCGATCCGTGCCGACAGCAACGCCGACATGAGCGAAGTTCTTGTAGATGATATCGTTGCCGTCGATTTCCGCGTTGACCGAAGGTACTTCTTTCAGCGCATGCGTTACGGCCTTGGTGAAAAAGCCCATGAAGCCGAGCTTGACGCCATGCTTCTTCTCGAAGATTTCCTTGTAGCGATTGCGCAAATCCATGACAGCCGACATGTCCACCTCATTATAGGTGGTGAGCATGGCGGCCGTGTTCTGCGCGTCCTTCAACCGGCGCGCAATCGTCTGACGCAGGCGCGTCATCTTCACCCGCTCTTCGCGCGATGCGTCGTCGGCGGACGAAGCGGGGCGAGCAGCAACAGGCTTTGGTGCTTCTGTTGTTGCGGGCTGGGCGGTGATGCCTTTGGCAACGGCATCGAGCACGTCCCCTTTTAGCACCTGTCCGCGCTTGCCGGACCCTTCGACCTGAGAGAGGGAAACACCTTTCTCGGCGAGGATCTTGGATGCAGCAGGGGAAGCCGGCATCTCGCTTGGTTTACGTTCGGTAATGGCCGGCTCACCGGCAACTTCGGCGGTCTTTGCTTCTGCTTCCTTGGTCGAAGAAGCAGCAGCACTGCCCGAGGCCTGCGCGGTGGCTTCCGGCTTTGCCTCCGCCTTCTTGGCGGGAGCAGCTGCAGCGCCATCGCCCGAACCGATCATACCGAGCAGAGCACCGACCTCGACCGTATCGCCCTCCTTCGCAGTGATTTCAGCGAGCGAGCCGGCAGAAGATGCCGGTACCTCGATCGTCACCTTGTCGGTTTCGAGTTCGACCAAGGGCTCATCAACGGCAATCGCATCGCCGACATTTTTGAACCATTTGCCAATTGTCGCTTCGGAAACGGATTCGCCCAGCGTTGGGACGCGGATTTCGGTGGCCATGTTCTCGTTCTTCCGTTGATCGTCTACTGTTCAATTATGAACCCAAAGCATCTTCAAGGAATGCTTCAAGCTGTGCAAGGTGTTTGGACATCAGGCCCGTTGCCGTCGAAGCTGCCGCAGGACGTCCGGTGTAACGGACGCGCTGATGCTTGGCATCGATATGCGCGAGAACCCATTCCAGATAGGGATCGATAAAGGCCCAGGCGCCCATGTTCTTGGGCTCTTCCTGACACCAGACCATTTCCGCATTGCGGAAGCGGGAGAGTTCGGTGATCAGGGCCTTTGCCGGGAATGGATAAAGCTGCTCGACACGCAGGAGGTAGACATCGTCGATGCCGCGCTTTTCGCGCTCCTCGTAAAGGTCGTAGTAGACCTTGCCGGAGCACAACACCACGCGGCGGATCTTCGAGTCCTTCTGCAGCTTGATAGGCTGATCCTTGAGGAGTTGCGCATCATCCCACAGCAAACGGTGGAACGATGAATCGCCCGTGAAATCCCCAATCGAAGAGACGGCACGCTTGTGACGCAGCAGGGATTTCGGTGTCATCAGGATAAGCGGCTTGCGGAAATCGCGTTTCATCTGACGGCGCAGGATATGGAAGTAATTAGCCGGCGTCGTACAATTCGCGACCTGCATATTGTCTTCTGCACAAAGCTGCAGATAACGCTCGAGCCGGGCCGAAGAATGTTCCGGCCCCTGGCCTTCATAACCATGCGGCAGAAGGCAGACGAGACCCGACATACGCAGCCATTTGCGCTCGCCCGACGAGATAAACTGGTCGAAGATGACCTGCGCACCGTTGGCAAAATCGCCGAACTGTGCTTCCCACAGGGTCAGCGCTCGCGGATCGGACAGCGAATAACCATATTCGAAGCCGAGCACAGCCTCTTCCGAAAGCATCGAATTGATGACTTCGTAGATAGCCTGGCCCTTCTGCAGGTTGTTGAGTGGGATGTAGCGCTTTTCGGTGTCCTGATCATAAAGCACCGAATGACGCTGGCTAAACGTACCGCGCTCGACATCCTGGCCAGACAGGCGCACCGGATGGCCTTCCGTGACCAGCGAACCGAATGCCAAGGCTTCGGCAGTGGCCCAATCGAAGCCTTCGCCGGTCTCGATCATTTTGGCGCGGTTATCCTGGAAACGTTGGATCGTCCTGTGCACGTTGAGGCCAGGGGGAACTTCGGCGAGCTTCCTGCCGATTTCCTTCAGGGTCTTCACCGGCAGGCCGGTCTTGCCACGCCGCTGTTCATCGGCATTGTCGGCAGTCCGCAGACCACTCCACGCACCGTCGAGCCAGTCCGCCTTATTCGGCTTGTAATGCTGGCCGGCTTCGAATTCCTGTTCGAGATTTTCGCGCCATGCGGCCCGCATTTTTTCGAGGTCAGCGTCGGTGATGAGCCCTTCGTCGATCAGCTTCTGCGAATAGACCTGGACCGTCGTCTTCTGACTGCGGATCGTCTTGTACATGATCGGCTGCGTGAATGCAGGCTCATCGCCTTCATTGTGACCGAAACGGCGATAGCAGAACATGTCGATGACGACTGGCTTATGGAACGTCATGCGATATTCGGTGGCAATCTTGGCCACATAAACAACGGCTTCCGGATCGTCACCATTGACGTGGAAAATCGGCGCTTCAATCATTTTCGCCACATCAGAGGGATAGGGCGAGGAACGCGAGAAGCGCGGATTGGTGGTGAAACCGATCTGGTTGTTGATGATGAAATGTACGGTGCCGGCGACGCGGTGGCCGCGCAGACCTGACAGGCCGAGACATTCGGCGACAACGCCCTGACCGGCGAACGCCGCATCGCCATGCAGAAGCAGCGGCATGATCTTGGCACGCTCCGAAAGCGGCACAATCTCATCGCGATCACGCCCGACAATAAGATCCTGCTTGGCGCGCGCCTTGCCCATGACGACCGGATTGACGATCTCCAGGTGCGAGGGATTGGCCGTCAGCGACAGGTGGACCTTGTTGCCGTCGAACTCACGATCCGACGACGCACCAAGGTGGTACTTCACGTCACCGGAACCTTCAACGTCATCCGGTGTATAGGAGCCGCCCTTGAACTCATGGAAAATCGCGCGGTGCGGTTTGCGCATGAATTGGCTGAGGACGTTGAGCCGGCCGCGATGCGCCATGCCTAGAACGATTTCCTTCAGGCCCATGGATCCGCCGCGCTTGACGATCTGCTCAAGCGCCGGGATGAGCGACTCTGCACCATCGAGGCCGAAACGCTTGGTACCCTTGTACTTGACGTCGATAAACTGCTCGAAACCTTCCGCCTCGATCAGCTTCGACAGGATGGCCTTCTTGCCTTCCGCCGTAAAGGCGACGCCCTTGTCCGGACCCTCGATGCGCTCCTGAATCCAGGCTTTTTCCACCGGATCGGAAATATGCATGAACTCGACGCCGATGGTCGAACAATAGGTGCGCTGCAGGATGTCGAGCATCTGCGGGATCGTCGCATATTCGAGACCCAGCACATTGTCGATGAAGATCTTGCGGTCGTAGTCGGCCGGCGAGAAACCATAGCTCTCGGGCGACAGCTCGTTATAATCTTCCTTGACTTCGGCAAGGCCGAGCGGGTCAAGTTTGGCATGCAGATGACCACGCATGCGATAGGCGCGGATCATCATGATGGCGCGCACGGAATCGCGGGCAGCATGGATGATATCCGAATCTGAGGCTGGCACCTGAACGGCAACGGCCGCGCCATTGGTTGCTGCTGCGCCGTTGGCACTCTTGGCCTTCAACTTGTCGGTGATGTGCTTTTCGACTTCGCCCCAATTGCCGTCGAGCGCTGAAACGAGCTCGCCATTGCTCGCAATCGGCCAGTTCGGCTTCTCCCAGGAAGCGCCCTTGGCATTGGCGATAACGTCAGCCTTGCTGTCGTTGAGATTGGCGAAGAATTCCTGCCATTCGGCATCCACCGATGCCGGATCCTGCTCGTAACGCGCGTGCAATTCCTCGATATAATTGGCGTTGCCGCCATAGAGAAATGAGGTGAGAGCGAAAAGATCGTTGGCCTGTTCTTGACGTGCCATGTTCGTGACCGGAGCCCTGCTCCGTCTCCTTTTCTGGTGGTTGACCGGGGCGACTACCGTCCCGATCCATTCTCGCTAAGTTAATGTCTCAGCCCTTGAGGACTTCGACCAATGTCTTGCCAAGCTGCGCTGGCGAAGGCGAAACGCGGATACCTGCGGCTTCCATCGCTGCGATCTTGTCTTCCGCGCCGCCCTTGCCGCCGGAGATGACAGCGCCGGCATGGCCCATCGTACGTCCGGGAGGAGCCGTACGCCCGGCGATGAAACCAGCCATGGGCTTCTTGCGGCCACGCTTTGCTTCGTCGGCAATGAACTGCGCTGCATCTTCTTCAGCCGAGCCGCCGATCTCACCGATCATGATGATCGATTTGGTCGCTTCGTCGGCAAGGAACATTTCCAGGACGTCGATGAACTCGGTACCCTTTACAGGATCGCCGCCGATACCGACTGCAGTCGTCTGGCCGAGGCCCTCGTTCGTCGTCTGAAACACTGCTTCATAGGTAAGTGTTCCGGAGCGCGATACAACACCCACAGAGCCCTTCTTGAAGATGTTACCCGGCATAATGCCGATCTTGCATTCTTCCGGTGTCAGAACACCAGGGCAGTTCGGGCCGATCAGACGCGAGGTGGAACGGTCGAGGCGCGCCTTGACCCGAACCATGTCCATGACAGGAATACCTTCGGTGATGCAGATGATCAGAGGAATCTCTGCCTCGATGGCTTCCAGGATTGCTTCTGCTGCGCCTGCAGGCGGAACGTAGATGACCGACGCGTTGGCGCCTGTACGATCCTTGCCTTCCGCAACCGTAGCGAAAATCGGCAGCTGCGCGCTCGAACCGGTCGGCAGATTGCCTTCCCAGGTTTCTCCGCCCTTTTTCGGATGGATGCCGCCGACCATCTGGGTACCGTAATAGGCCAAAGCCTGCTCGGTGTGGAATGTGCCGGTCTTGCCGGTGAGGCCCTGAACGAGAACCTTGGTGTCTTTGTTAACCAGAATAGACATGCCTTAGTTCCCCTTCACAGCTGCGACGATTTTCTGCGCCGCATCATCGAGATCGTCCGCAGAGACGACATTCAGGCCGCTTTCATTGATGATTTTCTTGCCGAGTTCGGCATTGGTACCTTCGAGGCGAACGACGAGCGGGACCTTGAGACCGACTTCCTTGACCGCAGCGATCACACCTTCGGCAATGATATCGCATTTCATGATACCGCCGAAGATGTTGATCAGAATGCCTTTGACCGCGGGATCGGCCGTAATGATCTTGAACGCAGCCGTGACCTTCTCCTTGCTGGCGCCGCCACCAACATCGAGGAAGTTCGCTGGCTCAGCACCATACAGCTTGATGATGTCCATCGTTGCCATAGCGAGACCGGCGCCATTGACCATGCAACCGATATTGCCATCGAGGGCCACATAGGCGAGGTCATATTTCGAAGCCTCGATCTCCTTGGCGTCCTCTTCGGTTGTATCGCGGAGTTCGACAACGTCGGGATGGCGGAACAGCGCGTTGCCGTCGAAGGACACCTTGGCATCGAGAACACGCAAACGGCCGTCTTTCATGACGATCAGCGGATTGACCTCGAGCAAGCTCATGTCCTTCTCGGTGAAGGCCTTGTAGAGAATCGGGAAGAGCGTCTCGCCGTCGGAGCGGGCTTCACCCGCGAGGCCATAGGCTTCATTGATCTTGGCGGTATCTTCTGCAGTCACGCCTTTCTCCGGATCAATCGAAACGGTGATGATCTTTTCCGGCGTGTCGTGTGCGACGCCTTCAATATCCATGCCACCTTCAGTAGAGACGACGAAAGCCGGCCGCCCGGTGGCGCGATCGATCAAGATCGACAGATAGAGCTCGCGCTCGATGTCGGCGCCGTCTTCGATGTAAAGGCGGTTCACCTGCTTGCCGGCAGGACCGGTCTGCTTGGTGACCAAGGTATTGCCCAGCATTTCCTTCGCGTTGGCAACAACCTCCTCGACCGATCTGGAAAGGCGTACGCCGCCCTTCGCATCCGGTCCGAGTTCCTTGAACTTGCCCTTGCCACGCCCGCCCGCATGAATCTGGCTCTTTACCACATAAAGCGGACCGGGCAGCGTCTTAGCCCATTCTTCCGCCTGTTCGACGGAGTAGACGGCGACGCCATTGGCGATTGGGGCACCGAACGAGTGCAACAGACGCTTGGCCTGATATTCGTGAATATTCATATGATATTTCCTCTACGAATAATCCGCACACTTAGGTGCGGATCGTTTCAGAATTGTTTCAGGCCCGAGTTATTTCAGGTTCGGAGCAATGTTGATGCAGGCCTCGCACAGGCCCGCAACAGAAGCCACCGAAGCCTCGAATTGTTTTTGTTCGGTCTTGTTGAGATCGATTTCGATGACGCGCTCGACACCGCCGGCGCCGATGATGACCGGGACGCCGACATACATGTCCTTGACGCCGTATTGACCGGAAAGATGCGCTGCGACAGGAAGAACGCGCTTCTTGTCCTTGAGGAAAGCTTCGGCCATCTGAATCGCCGACGAGGCCGGCGCGTAGAATGCAGAACCCGTCTTCAGCAAGCCGACGATTTCGGCACCGCCATCGCGGGTACGCTGGATGATCTGGTCGAGTTTCTCCTGGCTGGTCCAACCCATCTTGACGAGATCCGGAAGCGGGATACCCGCAACGGTCGAATAGCGTGCAAGCGGCACCATGCTGTCGCCGTGACCGCCGAGAACGAAGGCGGTGACATCCTCAACGGAGACTTTGAACTCGTCGGCAAGGAAATAACGGAAGCGTGCGCTGTCAAGAATGCCGGCCATGCCGACAACCATGTTCTTTGGCAGGCCAGAGAACTTCTGCAATGCCCAAACCATGGCATCCAGCGGATTGGTGATGCAGATCACGAAAGCGCCGGGGGCGTACTTCTTGATGCCCGCGCCAACCTGCTCCATGACCTTGAGGTTGATGCCGAGAAGATCATCGCGGCTCATGCCTGGCTTGCGTGGCACTCCGGCGGTGACGATCACCACATCCGCCCCTTCGATTGCCGAATAGTCATTAGCGCCGACGAGACTGGCGTCAAAATCGTCAACTGGCGACGACTGGGCGATGTCCAGTCCCTTGCCCTGCGGTATGCCTTCTGCGATGTCGAAAAGCACGATGTCACCGAGCTCCTTGAGCCCGATCAAATGTGCAAGCGTTCCACCGATCATGCCTGAACCGATGAGGGCGATTTTATTACGTGCCATGCTGATTACTTCCTTGATCTGAAGTCGTGACGGACGCCAAAGGACACTTCGCAATGTTCGGGCAGCCCACGGGCAAACCTTCTACCACACGTCCTCGCGCTGGGACGTTCGAATATTCCTCTTTCAAAAATAACTCAACACAAAATTTTCACCCCAATAAATTCAATCGGTTAGAATTGATGGGATTTACGTAAACGTCAACAAAGTTCGCCCCACAAAAGTTGAACCGCGCCATTTTTAGCATGGAGAACATATCAAAATGATGAAAGAAAGGCGAGTTGGATCACACGCAATTGATGGCTTAAACTTCTGCGGACCGTGGGGGCTCGGCTGACTCGGAACGTGTGCCCGCTTCAGCCAAATAATCCTCACTTTGCATCTCGAACAACCGCGACGCCGTACGATCAAATTCAAAGGCCTCGGTGCCTGACTTTGCCACGTAAAGCTGATCCGGTGAGGCTGCCGCAGAGATCACCACGTGAACATGGTGATCATAAAGAATATCGATCAGGATGATGAATCGCTTGGCTTCATTGCGTCTCGGCTGGTCGAGCACCGGCACAGCATCGATAAAGATTGTCTGATAGCGCTTGATGATCGCGGTATAGTCTGCCGCCCCGAGTGGCTTCGAGCAGAGATCGGCAAAACTAAAGCGCGCGACGTGCCGTGCGGCCTGCGGAATGATAACCGTACGGCCTTTGACTTTGACGCTGTCTTGCGTGATGGTCGCGCCAGCGGTCGCGGCGTGCCAGGCGTCATCCATCAGCCGGCTCGTCTCATCGCTCAGCGGCGAAAGAAAAACTGGCATGCGATTCAGCTTCTCCAGGCGATAATCCGTGCGGGCATCGAGGTTTATGACGTCCACGTGGGTTTTCAGAAGATCGACGAAGGGCAGGAAAAGCTGGCGGTTGAGACCGTCGCGATAAAGGTTATCGGGCGCGACATTCGACGTAGCGACGAGCACCACGCCACGCTCGAAGAGCGCGCGAAACAGGCGCGACAAGATCATCGCATCAGCGATATCGGTTACCGTGAATTCGTCGAAACACAGAACCCATGCCTGCTCCGCCAATGCATCGGCGACTGGCGGGATAGGATCTTCCTGTTTCGTCTCGCCTTTTTTGAGAGCCTGACGGTGCGCGTTGATGCGTTCATGCACATCCGCCATGAAATCGATGAAATGCGCCCGACGTTTGCGTTTGACCGGTACCAGTTGGTGGAACATGTCCATCAACATGGTCTTGCCCCGACCGACTTCGCCATGGATGTACAGACCCTTGACGATTTCGTGCCGCGGCGCCTTTCGGCTGAAGAGCCAGCCGAGCGCACTGGATTTTGTTGCAAGCCGCTTCGTCGCCACGTCGTGGATCAAACGATCAAATCGACTGGCAAGACGCTGTTGCGATGGATCGGCATCCAAATCTCCTGCGTGCACAAGCGCATCGTAGCGCTCACGCACGGAGGGAAATACTTTCAAATTATCGTGCGACATGCGAAATGCAGTCTCCGGGTGCGCCCGCGGCGCACTCAAATTTTAGGTCGTAAGATAACTAACGTGACAGACTAACGTTCTGTCCGCCCGAAGTCTGGCCGTCGAACTTCGATTGGCCGGAAGAGTAGAGTTTTGCCACTGTACCGCCCGCTGCATCATAAAGCGTAAGTTGCTTGCCGCTCACAGCCCAGGAAGAGAGGTTGGCAAGTTCGCCAGGGCAGCGCAAAGGACCCGCACGGTAGCCTTGGCCGAACTTGGTCTGCGGCGTCGCGATCTTGCAGCTCTGCCCACCCATCGAAGCATTCCAGACGCCGGCGACACTGCTGGCAGTAAGGTCAGGAGCATTTTCAGGTGGCAGCGAAGCGACCTGCGTATTGCCCTGCGGCGCCGGAGCTGCATTACCCGTCGTCGGTGCAGTCGGAAACTGATTGGCGCCGCCCGGTGGCGGCAGCTGGCTCTGACTTACCGAGCCTGAGGGTGCTGGCTGCAATGGTGCAGGTGCGGTAGAGACAGGATCCATTCGTGAACTCTGGCATCCCGCCAGCGCCATGCCAACAACGGCGACGGCCAGCAAATTGACTTTCAAAGTCCCCATAACTTCAGTTCTCCATCTGCGCATTTGAACTCAAAATGCGAATCTATTCGGCGTTCTTTAACCACCAATACAATGGCGATACTGGCGAAATTTCAACCCACGCCCCAGAAAAACCGATGTTTTTCTGACCGAACCGGGCATCAGGACCATCAAAAAATAATGGAACTGACAATATCGCCACACCTACCAAACCTGCCTACGATCAGCCGAGACCGGCAGCATTAACCAATTCAATCATTTCAAGGTGAATAAAGTCTTATGCATTGCAGCAAACCATGATCGCTGCCACGCAGCATTGATGCGCGCTGGCACTGGCATTTCTTCCCCTTTTCCGCCATATAAGCCCTCTATCGACAGATGATGGCAATTATAGGCTGGCGAAGGCATGGCGGCATACGCGCAATTTGCGAAGATGAACGGGCTTGGTAACGAAATTATCGTTGCCGATATGCGCGGGCGTGCGGACCGTATTGCGGCTGCGGCGGCCGTCGCGCTCGACCGGGATCCGGCGACCAAGTTCGACCAGATCATGGCCATTCACGCACCGAAAACTGGCGGTACGGAAGCCTATATCGAGATCATCAATTCCGACGGCAGCGAAGCACAGGCCTGTGGCAACGGCATGCGCTGCGTGGTGCAGGCGCTGAGCTCCGAAACTGGCAAGCGTGAATTCACTTTCGAGACGATCGCCGGAATCCTGACCGCGCACGAGCATCCAGACGGGCAGATCTCCGTCGACATGGGCAAGCCGCGCTTCGATTGGCAGGACATTCCCCTCGCGGAACCGTTTCACGACACGCGTAGGATCGAATTGCAAATTGGACCGATCGATGCGCCGGTCTTGCATTCGCCATCGGTCGCCAACATGGGCAATCCGCATGCGATCTTCTGGGTTGACCAGGATGTGTGGACCTACGATCTCGATCGGTTCGGGCCTCTCCTCGAAAACCATCCGATCTTCCCGGAACGCGCCAATATCTCCATCGCGCACGTGACCAGCCGCAACGCCATTACCCTGCGTACGTGGGAACGCGGTGCCGGTTTGACCAAGGCTTGCGGTTCTGCCGCCTGCGCCGCTGGTGTTTCTGCCGCACGCACCGGCCGTACCGAAAGAATTGTAACGGTCACCGTGCCGGGCGGACCGCTGTTGATCGAATGGCTTGAAAACGATCATGTGATTATGACCGGGCCTGCGGAATGGGAGTTTTCCGGATCTCTGGACCCCGCGACCGGAGCCTGGCACCGCGACGAGGTCAAATCCTCGCAGGGAGCGGCGTGATGGCTGTCGATGTCGTCACTTTCGGTTGCCGGCTCAATACCTACGAGTCGGAGGTAATGAAGCGCGAGGCTGATGCGGCCGGACTTGGTACGCTGGAAGCCGGTGCGATAATTTTCAATACCTGCGCGGTTACCAGCGAAGCTGTGCGCCAGGCCCGGCAAGCCATCCGCAAGGCACGCCGGGATAATCCGCAAGCGCGCATTATCGTTACCGGTTGCGCCGCTCAAACAGGCGCAGATGAATTTGCCGCAATGGATGAAGTCGATCTCGTTCTCGGCAACGAGGAGAAGCTGAAATCCAACTCCTATCGCATGCTGCCGGATTTCGGCGTCAACCAGTTTGAAAAGGTGCGTGTCAACGACATCATGGAGGTGCGCGAGACCGCCTCGCACATGGTCGACGCCATCGAAGGACGTGCTCGTGCTTTTGTTCAGGTGCAGAACGGCTGCGATCACCGCTGCACATTTTGCATTATCCCCTACGGCCGGGGTAACTCCCGCTCGGTACCGATGGGCGGTGTTGTCGAACAGGTCAAGCGGCTCGTCGGCAATGGTTATAACGAAGTGGTGCTGACCGGCGTCGACATGACCAGCTATGGACCGGATCTTCCGGGAAACTTGCGGCTGGGCAAGCTGGTGAAGGCCGTACTGAAGGAAGTGCCGGACTTGCAGCGGCTGCGCCTTTCCTCCATCGACTCGATCGAAGCCGACGAAGACCTGATGGAAGCGCTGGCGACTGAAAAACGTATGATGCCGCATCTGCATCTATCGTTGCAGTCGGGCGACAACATGATCCTGAAACGCATGAAGCGCCGCCATCTGCGTGAAGATTCAATCGCGTTTTGCGAGAATGTCAGGAAGATCCGCCCGGATATCGTTTTTGGTGCGGATATTATCGCCGGTTTCCCGACCGAGACCGACGAGATGTTCGAAAATTCCATCCGGATCGTTGAGGAGTGCGGCTTGACGCATCTGCACGTTTTTCCGTTCAGCCCGCGTGAAGGAACGCCCGCTGCGCGCATGCCGCAGCTTGATCGTCATGTCGTCAAGGCCCGCGCGGCAAGGCTGCGGGCTGCGGGCGATACGGCCTATCGCCGCCACTTGCAGAGTCTCGTCGGCACGGCGCAGAAAGTTCTCGTCGAACGTGAAGGCCTCGGCCGGACGGAGGGTTTCACTCTCGTTGGTGTTGACGGCGGAACACCCGGCCATATCATCGAGCGCACGATCAACGGCCATGACAGTGACAAGCTGTTGGCTAATGATAGTGGCCGCCGCGCCGCATAATCTTAATCAGCAAAGCAGTTTTCATGGCTCTGGGTTTCATCAAGAAGATATTCTCCTTCGGCAAGAAGGAGGTCGAAGAGGTTCCGATTGAGAAGCCCTCAGGCGAGCTCGATCAGCTACCGACGGCTGAGCAGCTCTATGAGGATACAACGGCACAAGAAGCATTGAATGTGCCTGCGGAAACTATTCCTGCTGAAGCAGAACCAGTTGTTGAGGAACAGACGGTCGCCTTCGAAGAGACGGCGGCAGAACCTGAGTTAGTTCAAGACATCGAACCTGTCATTGTCGAACAGACCGCGATTGAACCCTTGCCAGTCGATGAACTCATCGAAGCCACGGATGAGATTGAATCGCCAATGGGCGAGGTAGCGATCGAGCCGGTACCGATCCCCGCCCCCGAAGCTCCATTCGCCGAGGTCGCGGAGACGCCGGAGCCCGTCGTTGTACCCAAGCCCTCAAAAGTAACGGTTAGCAAAACGGTCGAGGAAAAGCAGGTCGAAGTACCGATTGTGGCAGAACCGGCGGTACGTCTTTCCTGGTTCGAGCGTCTGCGCAAAGGGCTGTTCCGTTCCTCCCAGCAACTCGGCGATTCCATTGGCAGCATCTTCACCCGGCGCAAGCTGGACGAAGATACGTTGCAGGATCTGGAAGATGTGCTGATCCAGGCAGATCTCGGTATGGAGACCGCCATCCGCATCACTGGGGCCTTGAGCGCGACGCGCTACGGCAAGGATATCAGCACGGAGGAAGTCCGCGCAATCATGGCAGCGGAAATCGAGAAGGTGCTCGGCCCGGTGGCGAGGCCGCTGGAGCTCGATCTCTCGCACAAGCCACACGTGATCCTCGTTGTAGGGGTCAATGGCACAGGCAAGACCACGACGATTGGCAAGCTTGCCGCCAAGCTTACGGCGGGCGGCCTTAACGTCATGCTCGCCGCAGGCGACACATTCAGGGCGGCCGCCATTGAACAGCTGCACATCTGGGGCAAGCGCACCGGCGCACCGGTCGTCTCCTCCAAGCTTGGCGCCGATGCGGCGGGCCTCGCCTTCGATGCGTGGAAACAGGCGAAAGAAGCCGGAAGCGACGTTCTGATCATCGACACAGCCGGCCGTCTGCAGAACCGGGCGGAACTGATGGACGAACTTGCGAAGATCGTTCGCGTGCTTGGCAAAAATGATCCGGAAGCGCCGCATACGGTGTTGCAGACGCTTGATGCGACGACAGGGCAGAATGCCCTCAATCAGGTCGAGATTTTCAAGAACATCGCCGGCGTCAATGGTCTCGTGATGACAAAGCTAGACGGCACAGCACGCGGTGGCATTCTTGTCGCCATCTCTGCAAAACACAAATTGCCGGTCTATTTCATTGGGGTCGGCGAGCAGGTCGAAGACCTTGAACCCTTCGCCGCAAGCGATTTTGCCAAAGCCATCGCAGGAGTTGCATGATGGAACAGCCCATATTCGAACGCGATCCATCTGATCCGGCAGCTAGAACCGATCCGGCGCGCAAGGAGATCAATCCGCTGCTCAAGCTGGTTCTGGAACTCGGCCCGCTGATGGTGTTCTTTTTCGCCAATGCGCGCGGCGAATGGTTGATCGAACGCTTTCCCGCGCTCTCCAATATTGGCGAGCCGATTTTCATCGCCACCGCCCTGTTCATGGCGGCAACGGCGGTTGCACTTGCGGCTTCCTGGATTCTGGTGCGCAGCCTGCCGATCATGCCGCTGATCTCCGGCATCGTCGTGCTGATCTTCGGTGCGCTGACGCTATGGCTCCACAATGAAACCTTCATCAAGATGAAGCCGACCATCGTCAATGCATTGTTTGGGGTCATCCTGCTCGGCGGACTCTATTTCGGCAAATCCCTCCTCGGCTATGTTTTTGACAGTGCCTTCAAGCTGAATGCCGAGGGCTGGCGAAAGCTGACCATGCGCTGGGGGATCTTCTTCATTTTCCTCGCAGTACTGAATGAAGTTGTGTGGCGCAGCTTCTCGACCGATTTCTGGGTAGCGTTCAAGGTTTGGGGCACCATGCCGATCACGCTGCTCTTCACCTTTGCGCAGATGCCGCTCGTGATGAAATATTCTATCGAGCCTGCAGCCGAGAAAGCGTCGAGCAAAGACTAGTAAGACCGCCACAATCCGGCTGAAAAGGGTCATAATTTCCGCGTGATCACGACGAAATCCCGCCGTGATCCACGCTCAAGAATTGCGTTACCGGCAACGAATTCTCAGAAAGTGTGACCCATGAAGACGGCTCTCATCGTAATGACCCTGATGGGTTGCGACTGCGATGCGAAAATCTGCGAATATATAAAAACAGCAGATGCCGGCTGGACCAGTATCGAACGATGCAGAGCGGACCAGGAGAACCAGATTCGTCAGAACACGAAGGTCGACTATCCGTTGATCACCGCGACATGTACCGTGAAATCTGCTCCTGAATCAGTGGTCGCCGGCAGGTCTTTTACGGTTCCTGAGCCCGCAGCGGACCGGCCAATAGAAACGCTTGCACTTGGCACGCCTATCGCTACGCCGGTCACGGTCGCAACGAAAACGAAATTCGGCTATCGGATGATCACCGTTCCGCTTACCCACGCCTATGACAGCACGGCGACGGCCGCAACAAGAGCCGCGGGCTGGGTACGGCGCTATGCCATGCTGGAAAACTGAAAGGCCTAATTCGCCTTTAGCGCTGCCTCGATGGCAGGCATAAGGTCGTCGCGGATCGAGTCTTCCGTCAAAGGTCCGACATGCTTGTAGGCGACGACGCCATCCTTGCCGACCAGGAAGGTTTCCGGCACGCCATAAACGCCCCACTCGATTGCGGCTCGGCCGTTCATGTCGGCTCCAATGGCGGCGTAGGGATTGCCGAGTTCGTCGAGGAAGCCAACGACGTTCTCGTTTTTATCCTTGTAGTTCAGCCCGGTGAGCCGAAACCGCTTGTCTTCACCCAATTGCATGAGCAGCGGGTGTTCGACACGGCAGGGCACACACCAGGAACCAAAAACATTGACGAGCGTGACCTGTCCCTTGAAGGCTGCCGGATCGAGCCCAGGAACCGGCTGGCCATCGTTTTGCAAGCCGCTCACGGCAGGCAGCGACACGTTGGGAGCGGGTTTGCCAATCAGCGCCGACGGAATGACCGATTCATCGCGGCCCGACGCAAGCTGGAATGCGAAAACAGCGGCTAGGGCGGCAAACAGGATAAGTGGCAGAAAGACAAAGAACAGGCTGCGCTTTCGTGGAGCCTTTTCGACTTGCTCCTGCCCCGTCACGATGCGTTATCCATCTTCGTCTCGGATCTGCGCCGTACCCCGCGTGATTCCAGCTCCTGCAGCGCCTGACGCTGGCTGCGTTGATCGATGAAAATCCATCCGATCAAGGCAGCAAGGACAATGATGGCAGCGCCATAGGAGGCAAGCACGAAACCGGTATGGCCCATCATGACACTGTCCCCCGGTCGGCGCTGCGGGCAGCAACGCGGCGCATCGCCGTGACGCGGCGACGCCAGATTTCGTTGCGCATCGCCATCATGTGCAACGTAAAAAATAGCAGGGTGAAACCGATTGCCATGACCAGCAACGGCTTAAGATAAGACGGGTCGAGGGTTGAGCCACCCATGCGGAGCACTGACGCAGGCTGATGCAGCGTGTTCCACCAATCGACCGAAAACTTGATGATCGGAATATTGATGAAGCCGACAAGAGTGAGGATAGCCGTGGCCTTTGCCGATTTTGCCGGATCATCCATGGCGCGGGTTAGCGCGATGATCCCGAGGTACATCAGAAACAGGACAAAAACCGAGGTGAGTCGTGCATCCCAGACCCACCACGTGCCCCACATCGGCTTACCCCAAAGCGAGCCGGTGATCAGCGCCAAGGCAGTGAAGACAGCCCCGATCGGCGCAGCAGCCTTGGCGGAAACATCGGCCAGCGGGTGGCGCCATACCAGTGTTCCGAGCGCCGCAATGCTCATGATCGTGTAACACATCATCGAGAGCCAGGCGAAAGGCACGTGGATGAACATGATCTTGACAGTCGAGCCTTGCTGGTAATCGTCGGGCGCGTTCATCGACATCCAGAAGCCGATGGCCAGCACAAGCGCGGTAAGGCCGCCCAGCCACGGCAGAATGCCGCCTGCCAGGCTCAAAAACCGCGTAGGGTTAGCCAGGTCGATCCATCGTCCGGTCTTGGATACTGCGTCACTCATCACATACTCTTAGCTTTCTGATGCCCGTTTCGCAATTCATCACGCCGTCAATCGGCTGAAGACTTCAACGCTGCGGCGGCGGCTATCGGTCCCAGCACTGCAAAAAACAGCGTAATCGCAGCAAGAATAAGGAACGGTGCCAGAAACGGTGCCGGATCTTCAACTGCGCCATAGGACGCAGACACGCCGAAAATCAGCACCGGTATCGTCAGCGGCAGGATGATCACAGAAACCAGAAGACCGCCGCGGGGCAACGAAACCGCCACCGCAGCGCCCACAGCACCGATCAGCGTTATCGCCGGCGTGCCAACCAGAAGGGTCAAGGCGGTTGCACCAATGGCCGCAGGTTCCATGTTCATGAAAAGCCCAAGCAGCGGCGAGGCAATGACCAATGGCAAGACGCTTACTGTCCAATGCGCCAGACATTTGACGAGGATTGTAAGGGGAAGCATGTGCCGGTCCGACGCCATGATCAAGAGATCGAGCGAGCCATCATCACGATCCGCCTGAAACAGGCGGTCTAGGCCAAGCAAGGTCGCAAGCAGCGCTCCGATCCACAACATGGCCGCACCGATGCGGGAAAGCAGCTTCAGATCGGGGCCCACGCCAAAGGGAACGACGGCAATTACAGCCAGAAAGAACAGGATGCCAACCAATGCACCGCCACCAGCGCGCAGGCCCAGTCGAACGTCGCGAAGGAACAATGCGCCCATTATGCGGCTCCTCCCAGGGCCAATTCCTTCGATCCCTCGAGCCCCAGCGGCAAATGGGTCGCTGCAACTATAATTCCGCCGCCTGTCAGGTGTCCGCGCATAAGTCCGGCGAATTGCGTCTCAGATGCTTTGTCGAGCCCGGCGGTTGGCTCATCCAGAAGCCACACCGGCCGATCGCTGACAAGAAGCCGGGCGATGCTCACGCGGCGTTTTTGTCCGGTCGAAAGATAGCCGAAAGGCAGGTGACCAATTTCACCTAGACTGACGCATTCGAGTGCTTCCTCAATCGAACATTGACCGCGTCCGTGGAACGATTGCCAAAAATGCAGGTTTTCATCGACGCTTAGGACCGACTTCATGGCATTGAGGTGGCCAAGATAATGAGCGGCCGCGGCGAGCCCCTCAAACGCGGCCGGCGCACCCTCGAGCCGAAGCATTCCTTCCACTTGGGAAAGCAGACCTGCGATAATTCGAAGCAGGGTCGATTTACCTGAACCATTGGGCCCGGTCACTATAAGAGCTTCACCGGAGGAAACAGCAAAGTGAAGACCGGAAAACAACAGTTCTCCTCCCCGTTCACCACCCAAATTCTCGGCGATTAACCGCATGACCGATCCGCTTTTTGGCACTTGTGAAACGCCACGTGATTATTTCGACGCAGCACACAATTTAGACTAATTCCGGTCTGGCACAGATCAGCGAAAAACTCTATATAGCTCACAACCATGCCAGCGGTCGGCATGGAAACCATTTTGGCCGATCTCGATACGGGTTCTGTTTGAATCTGTTGCGGGACGGACAGCGGAAATGACTGCACCCGCACCTTAGCGCGTCCTTGAAACGCGGCAAAGGCGTTCGTCCCGGGTTTAGGCCTCAGCATAAGGACGAACGCAACAATGTCTCAGATTGACAGCTTCAAATGTCGGAAGACCCTCACCGTGGGGGACAAGGAATACGTCTATTATAGTTTGACAGAAGCCGAAAAGAACGGCCTGGAAGGCATCTCCCAGCTTCCATTCTCGATGAAAGTTCTTCTCGAAAATCTGCTTCGTTTTGAAGACAATCGCTCGGTCTTCAAGAAAGACATCGAAGCCGTCGCAGCATGGCTCGTCGACCGCGGCAATGCCGGCGCGGAAATCGCCTATCGTCCAGCCCGCGTCCTGATGCAGGACTTTACCGGGGTTCCAGCAGTCGTGGATCTTGCAGCGATGCGCGACGCCATGGTGAACCTCGGTGGCGATCCGGAAAAGATCAATCCGCTTGTTCCGGTTGACCTCGTCATCGATCACTCTGTTATCGTCGATGAGTTCGGCAATCCCCAGGCATTCAAGCGCAATGTCGATCTTGAATATGAACGCAACGGGGAGCGTTATCGCTTCCTGAAATGGGGTCAGCAGGCGTTCAAGAACTTCCGCGTCGTTCCGCCCGGCACCGGCATCTGCCATCAGGTCAATCTCGAATATCTCGCGCAAGGCGTCTGGACCAAGGAAGAGGATGGCGTGACCGTCGCATATCCCGATACTTGCGTCGGCACCGACTCGCACACGACCATGGTCAATGGCCTCGGCGTACTCGGCTGGGGCGTTGGCGGTATCGAGGCTGAAGCATCCATGCTCGGCCAGCCCGTTTCGATGCTTCTGCCGGAAGTCATCGGCTTCCGCCTGACCGGCAAGGTCAAGGAAGGCGTGACAGCGACCGACCTCGTCCTCACTGTTGTGCAGATGCTGCGCAAGAAGGGCGTTGTAGGCAAGTTCGTCGAATTCTTCGGACCTGGCCTCGAGAGCATGACGCTTGCGGACCGTGCAACCATTGGCAACATGGGCCCGGAATACGGCGCGACCTGCGGCTTTTTCCCGATCGACCGCGAAACCATCAATTACATGCACATGTCCGGACGCGACGAAGACCGCCTCGCTCTTGTCGAGGCCTATTCGAAAGCGCAGGGCATGTGGCGCGAGCCAAACTCTGCTGATCCGGTATTCACCGACACGCTGGAACTCGAACTTGGAACCGTGGTGCCGTCCATGGCTGGGCCGAAGCGCCCGGAAGGCCGTATCGCGCTTGAAGGCATTGCGTCCGGCTTCCATGAATCGCTGCAAAAGGAATACAAGAAGACCACGCAGCTCGACGCCCGCTATCCTGTCGAAGGCGAGGACTACGATCTTGGTCATGGCGATGTCGCCATTGCCGCTATCACCTCCTGCACCAACACCTCGAATCCGAGCGTGTTGATTGCAGCAGGTCTTCTTGCCCGCAACGCGGTCGCCAAGGGCCTGAAGTCGAAGCCCTGGGTCAAGACATCGCTTGCTCCGGGCTCGCAGGTCGTTGCCGCCTATCTCGAAAGCGCCGGTTTGCAAACATCGCTCGACGCGCTTGGCTTCAACCTCGTCGGTTTCGGCTGCACGACCTGCATCGGCAATTCTGGTCCGCTGCTGACGCCGATTTCCAAGACCATCAACGACAAGGGTCTGATCGCGGCGTCGGTACTTTCCGGCAATCGTAACTTCGAAGGCCGTGTATCGCCCGACGTTCAGGCAAACTATTTGGCCTCACCGCCTCTCGTCGTTGCCTACGCGATCGCCGGTACAGTTAAACTCGACCTGACCACCGAACCGCTTGGCGAAGATCAGAACGGCAATCCGGTTTTCCTCAAGGATATCTGGCCGTCTTCACACGAGATTCAGGAGTTCATCACCAAGAACGTCACCCGCAAACTGTTTTCAGCCAAATACGCGGATGTGTTCAAGGGCGACGAAAACTGGCAGGCGGTGAAGGTTCCGGCAGGTCAGACCTATGCCTGGGACGATCAGTCGACCTATGTGCAGAACCCGCCTTACTTTGTCGGCATGGGCAAGACACCGGGCAAGGTCAACGACATCAAGGGTGCGCGCATTCTTGGTCTGTTTGGCGACAAGATCACCACCGACCATATTTCTCCGGCCGGTTCGATCAAAGCGGCCTCTCCTGCCGGACAGTATCTGACCGAGCATGGCGTCGCTCCGCTGGACTTCAACCAGTACGGCACGCGCCGCGGCAACCATGAAGTGATGATGCGCGGCACCTTCGCCAATATCCGCATCCGCAATCACATGCTCGGCGAAAACGGCCGTGAAGGGGGCTACACGATCCATTATCCGACCAAGGAGGAGATGCCGATCTACGATGCTGCCATGCAATATCGTAGCGAGAATGTTCCTCTGGTGGTCTTTGCCGGTGTCGAATATGGCAACGGCTCATCGCGTGACTGGGCGGCAAAGGGAACCAGCCTTCTTGGTGTTCGTGCGGTGATCGCCCAGTCCTTCGAGCGTATCCACCGCTCGAACCTGGTTGGCATGGGCATAGTGCCGTTCGTTCTCGAAGACGGCACGAGCTGGCAATCGCTGGAGCTCAAGGGCGATGAAATTGTCTCGATTGAAGGTCTGGCGACGATCCAGCCACGCCAGAAGACATTTGCCACGGTGACTTACGCCGATGGCAGCGTCAAACAGGTGCCGCTGATCTGCCGTATCGATACGATCGACGAACTCGAATATTTGAAGAACGGTGGTATCTTGCAATACGTTCTGCGTGATCTTGCTGCCTGATTGCTCAAAAATATTGTGAAACGAATGGTCGCCGGGAAACCGGCGGCCTTCGATTTAAGGGCAAGACGAAACGTGATCGAATTCACCTCAAAGTGACTTCCTGTTGAAACGATCGGCTCCTATCAATCTTGTGACAATTGAACTGACAAATAAGAACTAAGAAAACCCGGGAAGAAAATAGCTACCTTGTCCCTGCGCACCCTATCCAGACGCATTGTAATCGGCGCACCGTTCGTAGCGGCAGTGGCTTATGTGCTGCCTGTCTGTGCGGAGGAGTCTGGCGGGAAACCAGAGGGTGTCGTCGAGCTCTATACCTCTCAAGGCTGCGGTTCATGCCCCCCTGCGGATGCGGTGCTGAAGTCGCTTGCGACGGAAGGAAAGGTTGTCGCGCTGGCCTTCCACGTGGATTATTGGGACTACCGCGGCTGGACGGACAGCCTTGCTGTACCCGAAAACACCGACCGTCAGAATGCCTATCGTACCGCTCTGGGATTGAACGGTATTTATACGCCGCAGGTGATCCTCAATGGCCGTGAGCATATGAACGGTCAGGATGGCCAGAAAATTCGCAGGCGTATCGCAGAAACGCGCAACACGCCGACTGGACTCACCATCCCCGTTTCCATCGAAAAGACCGCACGGGACCGGCTATTGATCGACATAGGTTCCGGTCCATCCGCGACCAACCCGGTTCGGGTTCTGCTGGCCTATTTCAATCGTGAGAGCATCATCGCCATTCCCGATGGAGAGAATGTCGGACGCAAGGTCAGTTACGCCAATAGTGTGCGCGCGATGGAGACGGTTGGCATGTGGGATGGAGCGGCGCAGAAGATCGAAATCCCGCTAAGCGAGATCGCCAGCAAGAAAGCGTCCGGTTGCGCGGTGCTGCTGCAGGAGATGCTGGGTGAGGGCAAGCCAGGTCCCATTATCGGCGCCTCGATTATGGCCGCGAAACCTTAGCGCATCGGGCGGTAAGACACGCTCTACCCACATAGAAAAACAGGCCGGATAAATCCGGCCTGAGTATTGGGGCATGTTGCTAGGGAGACTGTCGGCTCAACTCGGGCAACCCGTTGGGCGGGGGGCTTGGGGTATCGAGCTGCTTCAAGAACGAACCGGTCTCGGACAACATGCAATTGATGTTGGGTGTCGAATCCGGCGGCATTGCGAACAGATAATGGCGAGAATGTGTCAGCCCATCACCATTCGATTCACAGCGTATTGCTTTGTGAGAAAGCCACCAAAACAGTTCGTAAGCCAGCGATATTGAACTGCTGTCATCACTCCGGGCTTGTAAATTGATGCGGATCAGGCCACCTTTATGTCATCCACGTGACACAACAGTTCTCAAAGGCGGTTGATTGATGGACAGCAATGCAGGTGGCGACGAATCGCAACAGCAGGCTAAACTTATCTCCCTTACCCGTAACAACGATTTGCCCGTAACCTTCAACCGGCGCGAACTCGATCAGATCCTGCGAATATATGGTTTCATGGTGTCAGCCGGTGAATGGCGGGACTACGCCATCGATCATTTGATGGACCGGGCAGTTTTCTCGGTCTTCCGGCGAACCAGTGAAGTACCAATGTTCCGGATAGAGAAAAATCCAAGGCTCGCACGCAAGCAAGGCGCCTACAGCGTCATTGCCGCCAGTGGCCTCATTCTCAAGCGCGGCCAGGAACTCGATCGGGTACTCAGGATCTTCGACAAGAGCCTGAGCGTCGTACGGAGTTAGCGCCTAGGATTTCAGCGGGGGCTCGCCGGGCAAGGTTTCCGAGCCGCCGTTCATGTCCAGCTGCATCAGCACGGTGTCGAGCCAACGACCATGCTTGAAGCCCGATGCCCTGATCGTTCCCGAATGTTTGAAGCCAGAGCTCAAATGCAAACGTACCGATGCTGATGCATCATGGCCATCGCCGATGACTGCGATGAACTGGCGGAAGCCGAGATGGGTGCAATCCTTGATCAGCTGTTGTAGCAGGACCTTGCCAAGCCCCTTCCCCTTTGCCTCCGGTGCAATGTAAATCGAATCCTCGACTGACCACCAATAAGCCGGACGCGTCCGGAAGTAGCTGGCGTAGGCATAGCCGATCACTGCCCCATCGAGTTCCGCTACTACGTAAGGAAATCCGTCCGCGGTGATTGCGTGGAACCGGCGGGTCATCTCTTCCATATCGGGTGGATCGATTTCGTAAGTCGCCGTTCCGTGCAAGACAGCGTCGCGATAGATTTCGGTTATGGCCGGAAGGTCGGCGGGACGAGCTGAACGGATATGAATCTGGGACATGGCGTTTCGCAATGAATTGATATGATCTTGCACGCTTCATGCACTTCTTTGCTTGGAATTTGAAGGGGAGCGTTGTGAAAATTGTCACCGCATCACCGGTGGCAGGAAAATGAAAAGGGCAGCGTTTCCGCTGCCCTTATCTTCAATTCAAGTTCGCAAGAGTTAGTTGCGGTTACCGAGGAACTGCAGAAGGAACATGAACATGTTGATGAAGTCGAGATAAAGTCGGAGTGCACCCATGATTGCCTTGCGGCCATAGGTGTCTGAGCTGTCGCCTTCGTAGTACATTTCCTTGATATTCTGTGTGTCATAGGCGGTCAGGCCGGCGAAGACCAAAACACCGATAGCGGAGATTGCGAACTGCAACGCGCTCGACTGCAGGAAGATATTGATCAGCGAGGCAAGAATGATGCCGATCAGACCCATGAACAGGAATGAGCCCATCGCAGTGAGGTCACGCTTCGTCGTGTATCCATAGAGCGACAGGGCGCCGAAGGATGCCGCGGTGATGAAGAATGTCTGAACGATGCTTCCGGTCGTAAACACCAGGAAGATCGAGGACAGCGAGATACCCACAAGCGCGGCATAGACCCAGAACGTCGTCTGGGCAGCGGCAACGCTCATCTTCTCGATGCGGAAACTCAAAAAGAACACTGCGGCAAGCGGTGCGAGCATCACAACCCAGCGCAGGGGCGAGCCATAGATGGCAACGCCAAGATTTGTCAGCATCTTGCCATTCGGCAACTGCGCTGCGGCAAGCGACGCATCATTGGTGGTTGCGAGATAAACAACTGCAAGGGCGGCAAAACCGGTCACTGCAAGACCGATACCCATAAGGTTATACACCTTCAGCATGTAGCTGCGTAGACCTTGATCGATCCCCGCGTCCACACGCACTCCGGCCGATGTACGGGCCTGGATGTTGCGATAGTCAGCCATGGTTTTCCTCATTTGCTTCGTCCCGTCGGGTGTCGGGGGAATCCCGGGCGCCGCTGGCGGGACCCCAGCATGCCTTGCAAAGAATTATGGTGATTTAAACGCGTCATAACAAGACCTGATTTGCTCAAGATCGTGTGTTGCAGTCCCAAATTGCCCTGAATCCGCGCAATATTACATCGTTTTAATGAATTCAAAGGTTTCGCAAGATCGGTGCCGCCTTCTGGCCAAGTATTCGCCATGTGCCAGCGAGTCCGAAACCGATCGTCAGGACCAAAGCGATAATTACAGTCATCATGGCTACTTCCGGCTGGAAGGAGGCGGGCAATGTCATGACGCGCACAATCACATACCAGGCAGCCACACCACCGGCGAGCAACGCAAAAATAGCGGTCGATAGGCCGAGCAGCATATATTCAAGCGTGAAGGCCTTTATCAGCGTGCGTCTGGTCGCTCCAAGCGTTTTCAACACGACCGCATCATGGACACGCGCGCGATTTCCTGCCGCCAAAGCACCGCCAAGCACCAGAATCGATGCGATGAGTGCCACTGACGCTGCCGCGCGAATAGCAACGGCCAATTGTCCGACCAGCTCATTTGCGATGGTGATCGCATCCTTGACCCGAACGGTCGTCACCGCCGGAAAGCCGCGGGTCACATCGCGCATGACGGTGGCTTCTTGCTGGGAGGTGGCTGCGGGGTCGGTTAGGGTCGCCAGCCATGCATGCGGCGCGCCCGTGAAGGTGTTCGGCGAAAACACCATCACGAAGTTGATGGCAAGGGATTCCCACTGGAGTTGTCGAAAATTGGCGATCCGCGCGGTGATGTTGCGACCAAGCACATTGACCGTCACGGTGTCACCAATCTTCAAGCCAAGATTGCCAGCCTCTTCGGCAGAGAAGGAGACGAGCGGTTCACCGGAGTAGTCAGCCGGCCACCACGAACCTTGTGTCAGCGTCGAGTTTTCCGGCACGGTCTTGGCGTAGGTGATACCGCGGTCGCCGCGCAATACCCACGCGCCCTCGGGTGGAATGGTCAATTTGGTGATATCGGTCCCATTGAACGCGACGATACGCCCGCGCAGCATCGGTGCGCTGACGATCTTGCCATTCGGCGCCGCATTTTGCAGGAGACTGGTGAACTGATCGACCTGCTTGCTCTGAATATCGACAAAGAAAAAATTCGGTGCCCGCTCGGGCAGGTTACCCGCCAGTTGCTGACGCAAACTACCGTCGATAAGTGCAAGCGTAACGAGAAGGGTCAGTCCCAGACCCAGAGACAGGACTACGGAGGGAGTAAGGGCACCCGGCCGGTGAATATTACCAAAAGCAAGTCGCAGCGCTGTCGATCGCACGCGCGGAGCCCGTCGCGCTAGCCATTGAACCAAGCCCGAAACAGCACGCAACACGACGAACGAGAATGCAACCGCGCCAACAAAGACCATGGCGATTCGCCGGTCATAGGCAACGATCACGGCCAGCAAACAAAGGATGCCGATTAGGACAACCGCTGCCACCACGTAGACCAGCTTAGGCCAGCCGCGCTGCTCAAACCCCTGTTCGCGGAAGAGTGCCGTCGCTGGAACGTCTCTAGCGCGCCCCAAGGGCAATATGGCGAACGCGAGTGTTGTCAAAAGACCAAACAGAGCGGCCCAGAGCAATGCGCCAGGATAGAAGCCACCTTTGGAGGCGATGGGCAGAACGCTTTGCAACGCATAACCAGCGGCATATGGAATAAGGGCCGCAACGACTAGGCCGATGAGAATACCGGCCAGCGCTATGATGACGATCTGTATCAGATAGACCGCGATAACGAACCAACCTGGGGCTCCAAGCGACTTGAATGTGGCAATGACGCCGCGCTTTGCGTCGAGATAAGATCTCACTGCATTGGCTACGCCAACCCCGCCAACGATCAGGGAGGTCAGCCCGACCAAGGTCAGGAATTGCGAGAACCGTTCGATATTGGCGCTGAGCGACGGCGCCGCATTGTTGCGGCCACGTATTGTCCATCCAGCTTGTGGAAATTGTTTCTGCGCTTCGTCACGTATGGCTGTGATTGCAGCGTCTGTCGCCCCGGCTGGTAGTGCGATCTTATAGCTATGATCGACAAGGCTTCCCGGCTGGATAAGCCCGGCGGCACCGAGCCCTGCAAGTGAAACCATGAATCGAGGTGCGAACCCAAAGCCGTCGGAAAGCAGATCCGGTTCATTGGTGATGACAGAGCGCAACTCGAACGTTGCAGTTCCAAGGAGAACCCGGTCGCCGAGCTTCAGATTAAGTCGGTCGAGAAATATCTGGGCAACGGCGGCTCCAAAGGCACCATCCCTTTCTGCGAACAGCGCCCGATGGTCAAGTGCGGGTGTCGTCTCCAGCGCTCCAAAGAGCGGATACGCGTTGTCCACCGCCTTCACTTCCACCAGCGATTGATCAGACCCATCGGCAAGCCTTGCCATCGACCGCATGTTGGCGCTGACAGCAACGCGGCCCTTGCTGTCGAGAAAGGCCCGCTCGTCAGGGTTGACTTCACGCTGGTTGAGCTGAAGACGGATATCTCCGCCGAGGATGCTCTGGCCTTGCGTGGAGATACCCGCCGTAACAGAGTTTGCGACCGAGTTGACACCGCCAATGGCCGCCACACCAAGCGCAATACAGGCGAGAAAGATATAGAACCCTGACAGACCACCGCGCATTTCGCGCAGGGCGAAACGCAACGCCAGTTTCAGGGATGGTGAAGCGCGGGCCGGAGATATCTCACTCATGCGCTTTTCGCCAACTCCGGGGCATGCTCATCCGCTTCGATCAGGCCGGAGCGGACCCGGATTTCCCTGTCGCAACGCGCGGCAAGTGTCGCGTCATGGGTGACAAGGACCAGTGTGACGCCGAGTTCCTTCTGCTTGTCAAACAGAAGATCGGCTATCTGCCGACCTGTCGCCGTGTCGAGATTACCTGTTGGTTCGTCGGCAATAAGGATCTTCGGCGACGGTGCTAGCGCGCGGGCTATCGCGACACGCTGCTGCTCGCCGCCTGAGAGTTCACCTGGGTAATGCGTGATGCGATCGGCAAGGCCGACTGCCGCAAGCACATTTTCTGCAATGCTGAAGGCATCCGGATTTCCTGCGAGTTCGAGCGGCACGGCAACATTTTCGAGCGCTGTCATGTTCGGGATGAGATGAAATGATTGGAATACAATGCCGATATTGCGGCCGCGGAACGCCGCGATCTGATCTTCGCTCATGCTTTCGAGTTTCTCGCCGGCAATCTGGACGGAACCGGAATCCACATGCTCAAGTCCAGCGAGAACCATCAGCAGGGTTGATTTGCCCGAGCCGGACGGGCCGACAATACCAACTGACTGCCCATAATTGATATTTAGAGAAATGCCTTTCAACACATGCACCGAGGAAGCACCGCTGCCAAGTGTCAACTCAATGTGATCAAGCGCAATAACGGATTTAGTCACGAAGCACTTCCTTTGCGGTATGGTCAGCACCAGATTGATTGCAGCTGGTCTGATATGGGTACCCAAGAATGAGATTCAAACCATTGTTACAGTTCTTAGTTTTATCTGGTCTAGTTGCCTTGCCGTCTTTGGCCCTGGCCAATCAAAATGCCGTGTCTGACCGCCCGTTGGCGGTCGTCGGTTTCGGCGACAGCCTGATGTCCGGTTTCCAACTGCCGATCCAGGATTCGTTCACCGCCCAGTTGGAAAAAGCGCTGAAGGATAAGGGCGTCAACGTGACGATCACCAATGCGGGCGTCGCGGGCGAAACGACCACGGACGGCGTCTCCAGGCTGGATTGGTCGGTGCCCGAAGGTACCGATTTGGTGATTCTCGAGTTTGGCGCCAATGACGCGCTTCGAGGCATCGACCCGGCTATCAGCGAGAAAAACCTCTCCGATATTCTTGAGAAACTGAAGCAGCGCAACGTTCAGGTCATTCTCGCCGGCATGCTGGCACCTCCCAATATGGGCAATGACTATGCGCAGAAGTTCAACGCGATCTTTCCCCGCCTGGCGGAAAAATATGATGTGCCGCTCTATCCCTTCTTCCTGGATGGCGTGGCGACAGTGAAATCATTGCAACTCGCGGATGGCGAACATCCGAACACCGAGGGTGTTGCCAAGATGGTTGAAGGTTTTCTGCCACTCATGGAAAAGACCATAAGCCAGCGCACCGCATCACAATAGGTGTTCTACGCGCTGTTGCCAGCTGTGCGGCAACCTGTTCTGCCCCCTTTTGGATGAGCCGTGTCTAATTTGTCGCGCCGGAGGATAATCTGAACTTATGTCTTGCTCGCGAGTTCATTCGATGATTCTCTAAAGTTACAACTCGATTCGGGGAGGATGCCTTATGCCGCGTCTCTTTACTGCCCTCGAAATCCCGAGGGACGCCGCTCTCTCACTGTCGCTCTTGCGCGGTGGTCTGCCAGGTGCCCGATGGATTGATGTCGAAAACTATCACATCACGTTACGCTTTATCGGAGATGTCGAAGGCCATATCGCCGACGAGGTCGCCAATGCGCTCGACCGCATAAGGCGGCCGGAATTTACGCTGCAACTTTCTGGCGTGAACGCTTTCGGCTCAAAGAAGCCACATAGTCTGGTCGCAGGTGTGTCTCCTTCGCCGGACATTCAAGCGCTGCACGCCGAAATCGAGCGCATCTGCCAGCGCCTTATGCTGCCGGCCGATCAACGCAAATTTACCCCGCATGTGACGCTGGCACGGCTGCGCAATGTCCGTAATGAAGAAGTCGCGCACTATCTCTCCTCACGCGGAAACTTCTCCACAGCACCGTTTACGATCGGGCGTTTCGTGCTGATGTCCTCGCGCGATTCCATCGGTGGCGGACCTTACATTGTCGAGGAAGCCTGGCCACTCGAAGCCCCGCGTTCTTTCTACCCGAACCGTGCGGAGAGACCTTTGGAGGCCGCCAGGATCATTCGGTAGACGCGTTCGAAATCGACATTCGTGCCGTAATACGGATCCGGGATCTGTGTGGCGTCTCCAAGCGCGAGTTCATAGAACATTCCGACTTCCGCTGTGGCAAGGCTAGGTCGGCGCGCTTTGATGGTCGCGACATTCTCCCGGTCCATGCCGATGATCAGGTCAAACCTGGTGAAATCGTCCGCGGTGAGCTGGCGGCACCTTTGGGCTGAAATGTCGATGTCGTGTCGGCTGGCGACGGCAATGGAACGTTCGTCCGGCAATTCTCCCGTGTGATAGCCATTGGTACCGGCGGACTCTATGAGGACACCATTCCCTTTCCCCTCTGCCACCAGCACCGATCGGAATACACCCTCGGCCAGGGGAGAGCGGCAGATATTACCGAGACAAACGAACAGAACGGAATGGAGTGGCTGTGATGTCATGCAAGCACTCTGGTTTGGACGAGGACGCGCTAACGAATTCCGCAACAATTTCACCGAAACTCTTGCAGCACGCCGCCGTTCTTCCCATGTTGTCACGGAATGGTTTTGAAGGAAAAGGGATGAACGACGCAAAGATTGGCGAAATTCTGGAACCCGGAAGTGAGGATCAGCAGCGCTCCCGCGAGGAACGAGTTCGTGCGCGCTTCTGGAAAACGGCACGCAAGGCGGCGAAATCCATTCCATTTCTGGATGAAGTCGTTGCCGGTTATTTTTGTGCGCTCGATCCTGCGACGCCGACGAAAGTGCGCGGCATTCTTCTTGGTTCGCTTGCCTATTTCGTATTGCCCCTCGACTTCATTCCGGACTTCCTCTTCGGTCTCGGCTTCACCGACGACGTCGCCGTCCTGATGGCAGCATTGACCGCCATTCGCAGTCACATCACACCCGCGCATCGGGCGGCCGCACAAACGGCGATCGAAAACCTCGACCGCGATCCTTCGCCGGCCAATTGATTTCGATTCATCACAAGGATGTGAAACTGCGAAACGTCAAAGTCTCGCCGCTTTTGTTTGGCTGGAGTTCACTGGTGGGACGTTAACGAGGATGCGATATTCGTAGCTCTGAAAATTTGCTCTATCTTCACCGTTTGGTAACCCAGATTAAGTCAAATTAAGGGAAGCGAACTGGACAATGCGGCATCCGGAAATCTTCCGGGCCATTGCCGGTTCGCTAGTTATGAAATACGCGAGAAAAACTGGTAGGTAAAATGTTTGGAAAATCAATCGTAGCGATCTCTGTGCTCATGTTTGGGCTGACGGGAACAGCTCTTGCCCAGACCCCAAGTCAGATCAGCCAGTACAACGCGTGGGGCGCTTACAGCTACCAGCAGGGCAATGGTAAAGTCTGCTACGTCCTTTCTGTTCCGATCGACAAGCAGCCTGCCAAGATCGATCATGGCGATAACTTCTTCATGGTGAGCCAGAAGCCAGGTCAGAACGTCAGTTATGAGCCGCAGTTCAAGGCCGGTTACGATCTGCAAGCAAATTCGAAGGTCGTTGTGAAGATCGACGAGCGCTCTTTCTCCATGTTTACGAGTGGCAGTCATGGCTGGATGGAAAACGCCGCCGAAGAACCGCAACTCGTCGCTGCGTTGCGCGCGGGACATCAGATGTCAATTAACGCTGTCTCGAAACGTGGTACGAAGACGAGTTATGCGTATTCGCTGAAGGGTGTTTCGGCTGCTCTGAAGGCCATCGCGACCTGCAAGTAACAATTCGAACAGATGTCGTCATAAGGGCCGAGCACTGTTTCGGCCCTTTTGCATGTGGAGGTGACGCGCGGGCTGGAACGTGGTATGAGCCCCGCTTCCGATTAGAACGATAGAAAACTCCATGTCCGTATCGCTAGACCTGACACATCCTGTTGCCCGGGACAAATCCCGTGATGCCATACGAACCGCGATGGTTGAAAAGCCATCGTTGATTGGCTTGTCGCGAGCAGAAATTGGCGAGGTGTTGGTTGCCATCGGTGTCCCGGAACGTCAGATAAAGATGCGCGTCGCGCAGCTCTGGCATTGGCTCTACGTGCGAGGCGTTTCCGATTTCGCCGATATGCTGAACATTTCCAGGGACATGCGTGAATTGCTGGATCAGCATTTCAATATTGCGCGCCCGGAGATCGTCGAGGAACAGATCTCCAATGACGGCACACGCAAGTGGCTGTTCCGCTTTCCGCCACGCGGGGCCGGACGTCCCGTCGAGATCGAAACGGTTTATATTCCGGAAGAAGGCCGCGGTACCCTGTGTATTTCCAGCCAGGTCGGTTGCACCCTCACCTGCTCCTTCTGCCACACGGGCACCCAGAAGCTCGTCCGCAATCTGACCGCTGAAGAGATTCTGGCTCAGTTGCTGATCGCCCGGGACCGCCTCGGGGATTTCCCTGATCGCAATACGCCGGACGGTGCCATTGTACCGGCTGAGGGCCGCAAGGTTTCCAACATCGTGATGATGGGAATGGGCGAGCCGCTTTATAATTTCGAAAACGTCAAGAAGGCTCTGCTGATCGCCTCCGATGGTGATGGCCTGTCGTTGTCCAAGCGCCGGATCACATTGTCGACTTCAGGCGTCGTGCCGGAAATTTATCGCGCAGGCGAAGAGATTGGCGTCATGCTGGCAATCTCGTTGCATGCGGTTAACGACGATCTGCGCGACATGCTCGTGCCTATTAACAAGAAATACCCGCTGAAGAAATTGCTCGATGCTTGCCGGGCTTATCCGAGCCTCTCCAATTCGAAGCGCATCACCTTTGAATATGTCATGCTCAAGGGCGTCAATGACTCGCTCGACGATGCCAAACAGCTTGTAAAACTGCTCAGGGGAATCCCGGCGAAGATCAATCTGATCCCGTTCAATCCCTGGCCGGGTGTGAACTATCAGTGTTCCGACTGGGAACAGATCGAGAAGTTCGCCGATTACGTTAACAATGCCGGCTACGCCTCGCCGATACGCACCCCGCGCGGACGTGATATTCTGGCGGCCTGCGGTCAGTTGAAATCAGAATCGGAACGCATGAAGAAGACGGACCGTCTGGCGTTCGAGGCGGCCATGATCGCCGGGCACGGCGAAGATTGAGCCGGATCCTGGCCTACTTGCTACGTTTTGCCCTGATCACGTTTGGCTTCGTATGCGCGATTTTCGCCGCATCGCTGTTCCTTAACCTGCTGCTGCTTGGCAGTTCTGAGCTGATCGGCTCTGAGGGTCCATTTCTCTATCTGACCGTTCCGGCTTTTGCGGCGGCGATTGGCTACAGCATCTTCTTTCCGGCGGCGATTCTTATTCTTTATGCCGAGCTGACCGCTTGGCGCGATTGGCTATTCTATGCGCTCGGCGGCGCTGGCATTGCCGTCGTCATCATTGTCTGGAAATGGCGACCGCAAGCGGAAGACACAAGCACGTTCGCTGCAATCCTCGCCACCGGTGTTGTCGGTGGTTTTGTATACTGGCTGATTTCAGGACGCAGTGCAGGCGTGATCGCCAAGCTTCCGAAAGACCTATAGCTGGAGCGCTACTTCGCTTGCGCCATCAAGATCTTTGCCGCGAACGCGGAAAAAACGCCCGCGAAAAGCCAATCTGTGATCCGAGTGACGGTCGGGTTTTTCTTGAGCAGTTTGGAAAACTTGTCCGCCGCGATAATCATCGGCGCGACCACAGGCAGGGCGAGCGGGATAAACAGCACACCTAGAAAAAACAACTTTCCGGGTGCGTGAGGATCCGAGGCCGAGACGAACTGCGGCAGGAAGGTCATGAAAAACAGGATGATTTTCGGATTGAGCAGATTGATTCCGAAGCCAGTCAGCCAGTTTTGAAACAATGTATGCGATTGGCCGACCTGCTTTTCTGGCGAGAACGCTGAACCATGACGGATTGCCTGATAGGCAAGCCATACCAGGTATCCCGCGCCGACAATCTTGAGCGCAAGAAACGCGCTCGGTGATGCAACAATCAACGCCGAAAGGCCGATAGCCACCATCGTAGTGTGCACCACAATGCCGCTGCTTGCACCCGCCAGACAGGCAAAACCCGCGGCCTTGCCTTCCGACAAAGCGCGGCCCACGAAAAGCGTCATGTCAGGCCCGGGGGTGATTGAAAGAACAAAGGTCGCAACAGCAAATTGCAGGATAATCGACCATTCAGGAATGAAGTTCATTTACAAGCTCCGCAACGAATTTGACGGAAGCTAACGCGACTATCGGATTTTAACCACCCGCTTTCGACGCCTGCCGCCTGTTTTATGCGATGCATTTTTCGAATGTTGTTCTCGAACGGCTGTCTTCTCCGGTTCCCCAGCGACACGAGACCTGCACGGGGGAGCTGTCGGTCTCCGATACCAGCCTTGCCAACAGCACCGCACCTGCTAAAAGACCTGCAAGAAATGGCCGATATGCAGGAAAACAGAATGAACAAGTGGAAAGACGTCAAGAAGGTCGTGCTCGCCTATTCGGGCGGGCTCGACACATCCATCATCCTGAAGTGGCTGCAGACGGAACTCGGCGCTGAAGTCGTCACCTTCACCGCGGATCTTGGCCAGGGCGAGGAACTCGAGCCGGCTCGAAAAAAAGCCGAAATGCTCGGCATCAAGGAGATTTATATCGAGGACGTCCGCGAGGAATTCGTTCGCGATTTCGTCTTTCCGATGTTCCGCGCCAATGCCGTCTACGAAGGCGTCTATCTGCTCGGCACTTCGATTGCCCGCCCGCTGATTTCAAAGCATCTCGTCGAGATCGCAGCCCGTACGGGCGCTGACGCAATTGCCCACGGCGCGACCGGCAAGGGCAACGATCAGGTCCGCTTCGAGCTTTCCGCCTATGCGCTCAATCCGGATATCAGGGTGATCGCCCCCTGGCGTGACTGGACCTTCAAATCGCGCACGGATCTTCTGGAGTTTGCGCGCGAACATCAGATTCCGATCGCCAAGGACAAGCTTGGCGAGGCCCCGTTCTCCGTGGACGCAAACCTTTTGCACTCTTCGTCGGAAGGCAAGGTGCTTGAAGATCCGTGGGTAGAGGCTCCAGAGTATGTCCACCAGCGCACGATCTCGCCGATGGAAGCGCCCGATAAAGTAACGGAAATCGAAATCGCTTTCGAAAAGGGCGATGCAGTTGCCATCGACGGCAAGCCGCTCTCCCCTGCAACATTGTTAAAAGCGCTCAATGACCTTGGCCGCGACAATGGTATCGGCCGTCTTGATCTCGTCGAAAACCGTTTCGTCGGCATGAAGTCACGCGGTGTTTATGAGACGCCCGGGGGCACAATACTTCTTGCCGCACACCGCGCAATGGAATCGATTACGCTCGATCGCGGCGCGGCCCATCTCAAAGATGAATTCATGCCGCGCTATGCCGAGCTAATCTACAACGGCTTCTGGTTCTCGCCGGAGCGGGAAATGCTGCAGGCCATGATCGACAAAAGCCAGGACGATGTAGAAGGCTCCGTTCGTTTGAAGCTATACAAGGGCAACGTCATGGTTTCCGGCCGGAAATCGAAGAAGTCGCTCTACTCGGACGCTCTCGTAACTTTCGAGGACGACCGCGGCGCTTATGACCAGAAGGACGCCGCTGGATTTATCCGCCTCAACGCGTTGCGGCTGCGCACGCTTGCCGCCCGCAAGCGCAACAGCTGATATTTCCGAACACGAAACGAAGCGGGGCCCTGCCCCGCTTTTTGTTTTCAACGATGCTGCTACTTTCTTGACGACGCGGCTTGTGGCTGCACCGTCTCCGTCTTAGATGTTAGAACCTTGTTGTTCTTCCCACCTGACGGAGCGCGCGCCGATGTCCTCAACGAAACCGTCCATAAACGCAGCACTGACAGAGTGGACAGGGGCCCTTGGGCTGCCCGACTTTACCGCTTTCAAGGATGACGACTTCGCCGCTGCCTTTGACGCCGCCCTTGCGGCCGACCTCGCCGATATCGAGGCCGTGGTTAATCAGCACGACGTCCCGACGATTGAGAACACGCTGAAAGCCTTGCAACTTTCCGGCAAGGACCTGGATCGTATCTCCGCAATCTTCTGGCTGCGGGCCGGTGCCCATACCAATGAAACGATCCAGGCGCTTGAACGGGTCATCGCACCGAAGATGTCACGCCATTCTTCCTCGATCATGATGAACCCGTTGCTTTTCTCGCGTATCGATTCGCTTTACGAGCAGCGCGATCTGCTCGGCCTCGATCCCGAAACAGATCGTGTGCTTGAAAAAACCTGGAAAGGTTTTGTGCGCAGCGGCGCGCGGCTCGATGAACAAGGCAAGGCACGGCTTGCCGACATCAATGAAAGGTTGGCGAGCCTTGGCGCACAATTCGGGCAGAATGTGCAAAAAGACGAAGCGGACTGGGCACTGTTCATCACGGACGAGACGGAACTAGCCGGTTTGCCAGATTTTGTGCGTGATGCGATGCGCGGCGCCGCCGAAGAACGTGACCGACCCGATGCGTGGGCCGTCACACTATCCCGCTCCATTATCGAACCGTTCCTGTCCTTCTCCGAGAACCGCCCCCTGCGCGAAAAGTCGTTCCGTGCCTGGGCAGCCCGGGGCGAAAATGGCGGCGAAACGGACAATACAAACATCGTTGCCGAAATGGTGAAGCTGCGTGCGGAAAAAGCCATTCTGCTCGGCTATAAAAGCTTCGCAGCTTACAAGCTCGATGACACGATGGCCAAAACGCCCAAAGCGGTTATGGACTTGCTGGAGCCAGTCTGGGACAAAGCCAAGGCGCGCGCCGCCGAAGAAGAGACCGATCTGCAGCGACTTATTACCGGCGAAGGCCGCAATCACAAAGTCGAACCCTGGGACTGGCGCTACTATGCCGAGAAACTGCGCAACGAACGTTTCGCTTTCGACGAGGCCGAACTGAAACCTTACCTGCAACTGGAGAAGGTCATTGAGGCCTGCTTCGACGTCGCGACACGTCTGTTCGGAATTACGTTCGAGGAGAAACAGGGCATTCCGACCTGGCACCCCGATGTCCGCGTCTGGGAAGTTTTCAATGCGGATGGCAGCCAACGCGGTCTTTTCCTTGGCGACTACTTCAATCGCCAATCGAAGCGGTCTGGCGCATGGATGAGTGCGCTACAGTCGCAGGACAAACTCGATGGTGAACATAAGCCAATCATCTACAACGTCATGAATTTCGCCAAGCCGCCCAAGGGTGAGCCTGCTCTGCTATCGCTTGATGGTGCGAAAACGCTGTTTCATGAGTTTGGCCATGCGCTGCACGGACTTTTGTCTGACGTCACCTGGCCAGCCGTTTCCGGCACATCCGTATCGCGTGACTTTGTCGAATTGCCATCTCAACTCTACGAGCACTGGCTGACCGTGCCGGCCATTCTAGAGAAATATGCGATTCATTACCGCACCGGCGAAGCGATGCCGAAGGCCTTGCTCGACAAGGTGCTCGCGGCCAATACATTCAATGCGGGGTTCACCACCGTGGAATTCACCTCGTCTGCGCTGGTTGACATGGCGTTTCATGCGGACGGTACCCCGCCCGTCGATCCGATCAAATTCGAGGCCGATACATTGAGGCAACTGGAGATGCCCGACGCCATTATCATGCGCCATCGCACCCCACACTTCACGCACGTTTTTT
This sequence comes from Candidatus Phyllobacterium onerii, assembly GCF_028331445.1. Classification (GTDB taxonomy): domain Bacteria; phylum Pseudomonadota; class Alphaproteobacteria; order Rhizobiales; family Rhizobiaceae; genus Phyllobacterium; species Phyllobacterium onerii. Next base: position 199,259 of record NZ_JAQMHX010000007.1, read on the forward strand.
CCGGGGATGGTTATTCGGCCGGCTATTATTCTTACATGTGGTCGGAGGTACTGGATGCAGATGCGTTCAAGGCATTCGAGGAGACCGGCGATGTGTTCAACAGTGATCTCGCTGCGAAGCTGAGACAACATATCTACTCAGCGGGTGGAAGCCGTGATCCGGAAGATCTCTATAAGGCGTTTCGCGGCAAGATGCCCACGCCCGATGCCATGATCGAAAAGCGTGGGCTTTGATTTGACGCAAGGTTCAGATCAGGCCTTGGCGAAATCCAGAAGGTCCTTGTTGAGCTGATTCTTGTGCGTCGTCGCAAGACCGTGAGGCGCACCTGGATAGACCTTCAGGGTAGCGTCCTTCACGATCTTCACAGCCTTGCGTGCCGCATCGTCGATCGGCACGATCTGGTCGTCATCGCCATGGATGAACAAGGTCGGAATGTCGAACTTCTTCAGATCTTCCGTAAGGTCGGTCTCGGAAAATGCTTTGATGCAGAAGTAGGAGGCGGGCATCCCCGCCATCATACCTTGCAGCCAGAAGAAATCTCTGACGCCTTCGGAAATTTTCGCGCCAGTACGGTTATAGCCATAGAACGGTAGCGACAGGTCTGTGAAGAACTGCGACCGGTCAGCGAGGACCCCATCGCGCAGACCATTGAAGACGTCTATAGGCAAGCCTTCGGGATTGGCCTCGGTTTTCAGCATCAACGGGGGAATGGCCCCGACAAGCACTGCTTTGGCAACACGTTTTGTGCCATGCCGTCCGATATAACGGGCAACTTCACCGCCGCCCGTCGAATGGCCGATCATGATTGCATCCTTCAGATCGAGCTTTTCAAACAGTTCCGCCAGATCATCCGCATAGGTATCCAGATCATTGCCATTCCAGGGCTGGCTGGAGCGTCCATGACCGCGGCGGTCATGCGCAATGACGCGGTAGCCATTTGAGGCGAGGAAGAACATCTGATCTTCCCAGGCATCCGAAGAGAGCGGCCAGCCATGGCTGAAAACCACCGGCTGTCCCTTGCCCCAGTCCTTATAGTAGATTTCGGCACCGTCTTTTGTGGTGATCGTAGGCATGGCTATATCCTTTCGCTGGTTGGTTTGATTTCCGGTTGCACGGCATCTGGGCAGCTAACCCACCGCTCGTTGCAGCAACATCACATGCTGATGGTCGGAAAGGGAGCGGGGACGTCGTATGTAGCGGGATATCGCTCTCGGTGTAACTTCCTCTGATAACCCTAGTACGACAACCCCGGGTGTCAATTAATCGATATACGTACGTTGAGGTTGCTGCGCGTGGCTTCCGAATAAGGGCAAACAACGTGCGCGGCATCGACGAGTTCCCGAGCCTGTCCAGCTTCCACGCCCGGCAGGGTGACGGCAAGCGCAACATCAAGCCCAAAGCCCTTGCCGTCATCGCGCGGACCAATGCCAACTGTTGCAGTGACAGTGCTCTCCTCGGATAGCTTCACTTTCTTCTGGCCGGCCACGTATTTGATTGCGCTGAGAAAGCAGGCAGAATAGCCGGCTCCAAACAGCTGTTCCGGATTGGTGCCATCACCACCATTGCCGCCGAGTTCCTTTGGCGTTGAAAGTGTAATTTGCAAGCGGCCATCTTCACTTGCCGCACGGCCCTCACGGCCACCGGTTGCTGTCGCCTTCGTAGTGTAGAGAATGCTCATAGCTTGTTCCTTAGGTTGGTTGTTCGGCACGTATTAACTTGCATACAATTAAATTGTGCGCAATGGGTATTTTGAGTGACGAAAAATTTAATGATGCGCAATTCAATTGCTTTTGCTATCTTGCAATGCCCTAGAAGGACGATGAACAATGAACGCAACATCAGGAAATGCACCGGACTCGCTCCTCAAACTGGAAAACTTCCTGTGCTTCGCCATCTATTCGACCGCCAACGCTGTGACTCGTGCCTACCAGCCGCGCCTGGCGGCACTCGGCCTGACCTACCCGCAATATCTTGTGATGGTGGTGCTCTGGGAGCGGGAAAACCAGACGGTTAAATCGATCGGCGACAAGCTCAGTCTCGATTCAGGCACGCTAACGCCGCTTCTAAAACGTCTGGAAAGCGCGGGCTTGATCACACGCCGCCGCGATACTGTGGATGAGCGTCAGGTTCTGATCGGACTTACGGATGAAGGCCGCGCCATGCGAAAAAGCGCAGAGGCCATACCCATTGCAATCGGACGGGCATTTGGCTGCACCCTGGGCGAGGCAAAAGACTTGCGCGCCGAATTACTGACCGTGCGCGATAATCTCATCGCCAGTATCGACGATGCCAAATAAAAAGGGCGCAGTTTTCCGCGCCCTTCTGTAGTTCACTAGGCCAGATAGTCAGGCCGCGATCTTTTTCGGCTGAATGAGGCCGCGCGCAACCAGAAGCTCGGCGATCTGGATCGCATTAAGCGCCGCACCCTTGCGCAGGTTATCGGAAACGATCCAGATAGAGAGACCGTTTTCGACCGTGATATCTTCGCGGATACGTGAAATATAAGTCGCATCTTCGCCGGCGGCCTCGTAAGGCGTGATGTAGCCGCCATCTTCGTGGCGATCAACAACCAGGCATCCGGGCGCATCGCTCAGGATCTCGCGGGCTTCCTCGGCGCTCATGGGGCTTTCGAATTCGATATTTACCGCTTCCGAGTGACCGATGAATACCGGTACGCGGACGCAGGTCGCCGTGAGCTTGATCTTCGGATCGAGCATCTTCTTGGTCTCGGCGACCATCTTCCACTCTTCCTTGGTCGAGCCATCTTCCATGAAGACGTCGATGTGCGGAATGACATTGAAGGCAATGCGCTTGGTAAACTTCTTGGCTTCCACCGGATCGGCGACAAATACCGCGCGCGACTGCTGAAACAGTTCGTCCATGCCGTCCTTGCCGGCGCCCGACACGGATTGATAGGTCGCGATCACCAGGCGCTTGATCCTGGCCTTGTCATGCAACGGCTTCAGTGCGACCACGAGCTGCGCCGTCGAGCAGTTCGGATTGGCGATGATATTCTTCTTGGTGAAGCCGACAATTGCATCGGGATTAACTTCCGGGACGATCAGCGGTACGTTTGAATCGTAGCGCCACGCGGAAGAGTTATCGATGACAACGCAACCCTGCGCGCCGATCTTCGGTGACCATTCCTTCGAGATATTACCGCCTGCAGACATCAGGCAGATGTCTGTATCGGAAAAATCGTAATTATCGAGGTTTTTGACCTTGAGCGTCCGGTCGCCAAAGGACACCTCGGTTCCCTGTGAACGGCGCGAGGCGAGCGCCACGACTTCGCTGACCGGAAAGCCACGCTCCTCCAGTATTGTAAGCATTTCGCGGCCCACATTGCCTGTGGCACCAACAACCGCAACCTTGAAACTCATCTGTAATATCTCCTGTCCCTCTCTGCTGTATAAACCCGCTGGCCACTGCGGGTCTTCTCCCCCGGGCCGGACCCGGGAGGGGGCGAGCAGGCCAAGGGAAATCAGACCGTTTTGGTGGTCGTTTTCGCAGTCTGTTTGGCCGAAATTTCAAGGGCAAGAGCGCGCGCGTCAATTTCTCCGGCAAGCTTGCCGGAACCGTTCGTCGAAAACAGCGCTGTTGATTCGTCACCCATGCGGGCATCTCCTTGTCCGCCTGTGCTTGTACGCGGTTTCGGTAAAGAGTCAATTGTCTCGGCAAATGACAAGAATATGTCATGTTACGCACAATTTTCGCCAATTGACGTAAGATGCGGGCTTTGCTTTGATCAATATATGGTGAACACTTCATCCGTATATCGGGTGCGTGACCTTTGGGGGGAAGAATTCCGGGGGACATTCACCGGCGCGTGGTCAACAGCGGCGCAATAGGCTCCGCCGATGACCAAGCGTAGTGTCGACAGTCGAGAACATGGCAAAGGGGTTACCGGTCATGTTCTTGGCTCAACTGCTGTTTTCTGGGAGGAAATGAGATGGCAACCACTTCTGTGGCCGACACTTCTAGTCGGGGTATGACGAGAGAGGAAAAGAAGGTTATCTTCGCTTCTTCGCTCGGAACGGTTTTTGAATGGTACGATTTTTACCTTTATGGCTCTCTGGCCGCTTTTATCGGCGCAGCCTTTTTCAGCGAGTATCCGGAAGCCACACGCAACATCTTTGCGCTGCTTGCCTTCGCGGCGGGCTTCCTGGTTAGACCTTTTGGTGCACTGGTCTTTGGCCGTATCGGCGATCTGGTTGGCCGCAAATATACATTCCTCGTCACCATCATGATCATGGGCCTGTCGACCTTCCTTGTAGGTATTCTTCCAGGTTCGGGAAGCTGGGGCATCGCCGCGCCGATTATCCTGATCGCCCTGCGCATGCTGCAGGGCCTTGCGCTCGGCGGCGAATATGGCGGTGCCGCGACGTATGTCGCCGAACACGCGCCCGACAACAGGCGGGGCTATTACACGTCCTGGATCCAGACCACGGCAACGCTTGGCCTTTTCCTTTCCCTGATCGTTATTCTGGTCATCCAGAACTGGCTCGGTAAGGACGCATTTGCTGCTTGGGGCTGGCGTATTCCGTTCATCCTTTCCTTCGTTCTTCTAGGGATTTCGGTGTGGATTCGACTGTCCTTGAGTGAGTCACCCGCCTTCCAGCGCATGAAGGACGAAGGCAAAGGTTCAAAGGCTCCACTATCCGAGGCTTTCGGTCAGTGGAAGAATGCCAAGATTGCGCTCCTGGCCCTATTTGGCCTTACCGCCGGTCAAGCCGTTGTATGGTACACAGGACAGTTCTACGCGCTGTTCTTCCTGCAGAACGTGCTGAAGGTCGACGGGCAGGCGGTTAACATCATGATCGCCATCGCCCTTCTGCTTGGCACCGGCTTCTTCGTGTTCTTCGGCTGGCTGTCGGACAAGATTGGCCGCAAGCCGATCATCATGGCTGGATTGGCGCTTGCTATCCTCACCTACTTCCCGCTGTTCAAGGCGCTGACCTGGGCGGCAAATCCCGCACTTGCCGCTGCACAGCAGAACGTTCGTGCGACCGTGACCGCCGCGCCTGGCGATTGCAAGTTCCAGTTCAACCCTACTGGCACCGCAAAGTTCACCACTTCCTGCGATATCGCGACATCGTTCCTCACCCGGAACTCGGTGCCATACGATGTCGTGGCAACCGCTGCACCTGGTACAGCGGCCACGGTGAAGATCGGTGAGGAGACAGTGGAGTCTTACGACGCTGTCGCAGCCGGGGCTGATGCAAAGGCCAAGGAAACCGCTTTCGCCAAGAGCGTGAACATCGCACTCCAGGACGGCGGCTATCCCCTCGTCCGCGACCCGGTGAAGGTCGTCGACTCAAAGCTGGATGCTCTCGTCGCAGCCAATCCGAAGCTAGCGCTCGATGCGGCTGCTATCCGCGCTGGCGCAAAGACCACGGTTCCGGTCGATCAGGCTATCAAGGATAAGCTGATCACCGCGGAAGAGGCGGCTGGAGCCACTGAAGTTGCGGTGTACACGGTTCCTGGCGCTGGTGCGTTCAAGATGGTGGCTGATCCGGCTGCCGTCAATTGGACCAAGGTCATCGCGATCCTCTTCGTGCTCGTGATCTATGTGACGATGGTCTACGGCCCGATCGCAGCGATCCTTGTCGAGATGTTCCCGACGCGCATCCGTTATACGGGCATGTCCTTGCCCTACCATATCGGTAACGGCTGGTTTGGCGGGTTGCTTCCCGCGACCGTCTTCGCAATGAGCGCATTCAAAGGCGATATCTACTATGGCCTCTGGTACCCGATCATTGTTGCGGCAATGACCCTTATTATCGGGCTCTTGTTCGTACGTGAAACGAAAGGCACCGATCTTCACGACGTGAAGTAATCAGACAGACAAAAAGCCCGGCGCAAGCGATCGCGCCGGGCTTTTGTTTGTCCGGAATTGCGGTTCAGGCAGCGAGTGCCTTGAACTTGGCGAGAATTGCATCACCCATTTCGACAGTCCCGATTTTGGTCTTTCCTTCCGACATTATATCCCCAGTGCGAAGGCCATCCTCGAGCACGCCGGCTACGGCCGTCTCCAACCTGTCAGCTTCGGCGATCATATTGAACGAGTACCGCAGACACATTGCGAACGACGCGATCATGGCGATCGGGTTGGCTGCGCCTGTGCCGGCAATGTCCGGCGCCGAGCCGTGCACCGGCTCATAAAGCGCTTTGCGCTTGCCAGTCTTGGCGTCGGGCGCACCGAGTGAAGCCGACGGCAGCATGCCGAGCGAGCCAGTGAGCATTGCGGCAATATCGGAGAGCATGTCGCCGAACAGATTGTCGGTGACGATGACGTCGAACTGCTTGGGCCAGCGAACGAGCTGCATGCCGCCGGCATCGGCCAGCATATGTTCGAGGTTCACATCTGAATATTTCGCCTTGTGAGTAGCCGTAACCACTTCGTTCCACAAAACACCCGACTTCATGACGTTGCGCTTTTCCATCGACGTCACCTTGTTACCGCGCGTGCGCGCCAGCTCAAAGGCAACGCCAGAGATGCGCTCGATCTCATAGGTGTCATAGACCTGTGTATCGATGCCGCGCTTCTGGCCGTTGCCAAGGTCGCGAATTTCCTTGGGTTCGCCGAAATAGACGCCGCCGGTCAGTTCGCGGACGATCAGTATGTCGAGACCTTCGACGATTTCCTTTTTCAAGGACGATGAATCGGCAAGCGCCGGATAGCAGATCGCCGGCCGCAGATTGGCAAAGAGCTCCATGTCCTTCCGCAGACGTAGAAGACCCGCCTCGGGGCGCACATCATAGGGGACGCTGTCCCATTTTGGTCCGCCGACGGCGCCAAACAGGACCGCATCGGCGGCCAGGGCTTTTGCCATATCGGCCTCGGAGATCGCCTTGCCGTGCGCATCGTAGGCACAGCCGCCAACGAGCCCCTCCTCCAGCGAGAAGTCACTCTTCAATTCCGCATTCATATAGGCAATGATCTTGCGGACTTCGGCCATTGCCTCGGGGCCGATACCATCCCCCGGAAGGAGGAGAAGCTTTTTTGCTGCCATTGTAGAACCTCACATAAGACGCAGAAAAAAGCCCGGAAAACCGGGCTTTCAGATTAGGAGACTGGTTTCAGGCCCAAGGATGCTTCTCGGCATTGGCCGCTTCGAAATTGTCGATCTTCGTCGCCTTTTCCATGGTCAGGCCGATATCGTCGAGACCATTGAGCATGCAGTAGCGGCGGAACTCATCAAGTTCGAACGTGATCGTGCCGCCATCCGGGCCCTTGATCGTCATTTCTTCGAGATCGATGGAAATTGTCGCATTTGCACCGCGCTGCGCGTCATCCATCAGCTTGTCGAGATCTTCCTGGCTGACCCGGATCGGTAAAATGCCGTTCTTGAAGCAGTTGTTGTAAAAAATGTCGGCAAAACTGGTCGAAATCACACAGCGGATGCCAAAATCCAGAAGTGCCCACGGCGCATGTTCACGGCTTGAGCCGCAACCGAAATTATCGCCCGCGACGAGAATCTGCGCCTTGCGATAGGCCGGTTTGTTAAGAACAAAATCGGGGTTTTCCGAACCATCCTCATTATAACGCATTTCAGCAAAAAGACCGGTACCAAGACCCGTGCGCTTGATCGTCTTCAGGTAGTCCTTCGGGATGATCATGTCGGTGTCGACGTTGATAATTGGCAGCGGAGCTGCGACGCCAGTGAGCTTGGTGAACTTGTCCATGATATCTGCCTGTAGATATTGGGTAATGACTTTGCGTTTCGCTTTACACCAGCTTTACCTCGAATCAAAGCTTTTCGCCTGTGGCACTTTGAGCCGAAGTCCCTCAATCCCTTGTGATTGCCCTTGTCTTGACTGTCTGATCAAGGCAAAACAGGGGAATGATCCGAACTTTCCGCCCTCGCCGGTCTGTGCTGTACGTTCCCGCATCGAACAACCGGGCACTGGCCAAAGCGGCATCGCTTGATGCCGACGCGATCATCTTCGATCTGGAGGATGCCGTAGCCCCAGACGACAAGGAGGACGCGCGCGAGGCATTGCGGGAATATTTCCTTGCTCCTCCCAAAAGCAAAGCCGAACGCATTGTCCGCGTCAATGGTCTTGCGAGTGAATGGGGCGCCGAGGATTTGCTTGCTGCTCGGGCCTGCAGACCTGACGCTATACTCCTCCCCAAGGTGGAGACTCCGCAGGATATCACCGGCGTTGCCGAAATTCTCGAAGAGACCGATGCTTCCGAGGGTATTCGTCTCTGGGCGATGATCGAAACGCCGCGTGGGATCCTCAACGCCGATGAAATCGCCGAGCTTGGATTGCGATCAACGGCGCGGCTCGACTGTTTTGTTATCGGGACCAACGATATTTCGAAGGAAACCGGCACGAAAGGGCGCGGCGCTCTAGTGCCATGGCTCATGCAAGTTCTGTTGTGTGCCAAAGCTGGCAAGCTTGATATCATCGACGGCGTATACAATGATTTCTCCGACCTCGACGGGTTTGCGACCGAATGCACTGAGGCCGTGCAGATGGGTTTCGACGGAAAGTCCCTGATTCATCCATCACAGATTGAAACAGCCAATACGTCCTTCCTTCCCGACGCGACTTCAGTCACAGAGGCCCGGTTGATTGTTGAGGCATTCTCCAATCGGGAGAACCTTGATAAGGGTGTCACTTCACTGAATGGCAGGATGGTGGAACGCCTGCACCTCGAAATGGCAAAAAAGCTACTGGAAAAATTCGACATTATCGGCGAAAAATGAAATCGGCATTGGCTGATCTTGGCGTAGATTAGGGAAAAGAACCTCACATGAAATTGTACCGGATTTTAACTGGTCCCGATGATGCAAGCTTCTGTCACAAGGTGACTGCAGCCATAAACAAGGGCTGGCACATTTATGGTTCGCCTACCTATGCGTTCAATTCGGCGACAGGCGTGATGCAATGCGGTCAAGCTGTTGTCAAGGATATCGATGGCGTCGACTACGAACCAGGGATCAAGTTAAGCGATTACTAGAGCAAACACTATTCTACGCTTGCCTCTATGCGCTCCATATCCTCATCCGACAGACCGAAATGATGGCCGATTTCGTGGATGAGAATGTGAGTCACGATGTCGCCAAGCGCTTCCTCATATTCTGCCCAGTAGTCCAGAACGGCACGGCGGTAGATGGTGATCCGGTTGGGCTGCTCGCCAGTTTGCAGGGAAAACCGCTCCCCGATACCAGTCCCTTCAAAAAGGCCAAGCAAATCGAAGGGCGATTCGAGTCCCATATCCTCGATAATCTGATCGTCGGGAAATTCGGATACCTGAATTGTAATGTCGCCGCATAGCGCACGGAACGTTTCAGGTAGATGTGCATAAGCCTCGATCGCCAATGATTCGATCTCGCCCAGCGATGGTGACAGGCGGTTGGTCCAGTCGGCGGTTTGATTACTTCTGGCCATCATGACTCCTGGAGAGCTTTTCTGGCTTCATATAGGGCCTTTACCCCACAGATGCGAGTGGCGTTATCGTGGTCAGGAGCGAGGCGGCCCTGCGACCAACAATCGTTCCATCCGCCGGAAACTTTCGACCAGAACAGCCGGATCGTTCAAACCATGGGCAAGCATGATTCCACCTTGCCATTCCGCCACCGCATTGCGCGCTATGCCCAAGGCGCTCGAAGGGCGAATACCTGAACGGCCGAGCTCCCTCCCTATGAAACCAATGAGCAAACTGAACGTCTCGGCGGCCCGCCCCGCAGCTTCAGGCGATTCATGTCTGAAGTCCCGAATTCCCAGAGCAATCGGACATCCATGCGCCACCCGACTTTTGAGTGAGTGAGCAAGTTTCTCGATAAGGAGCTTTAAACGTGTACGCGGATTCTGGTCGGCGTCTGTGATTTCCTCCAACATACCTTCAGTCTCGGTCACGAAGATATCGGCGACACCAAGCGCCAGTTCGGCCTTGCTCTTGAAGTAATAGTAGATATTCCCAAGTGGCACGCCAGAATCCGTTGCTATATCAGCCAGACTAGTCGTCGCATAACCCTGCCGCCAGAATAATCCAGCGGCCGTAGCAATCAGAATTTCGCGTTTGTCATTGCGCTTTGTCATATTCGCAAGCCAGTCAGTTGCACAACTGACTAAGATTATGCCGCAAACGATCCTGTATGAAAAGCCTTGGTGGAACTCAGTCCTCGATTGGGCGCGCTTCCGATGGCAGCATGATCGGAATACCGTCTCTCACCGGATAGGCCAAATGTGCTGATTTGGAAATCAGTTCTGACCGTTTCTGATCGTAAACGAGCGGGCCTTTGGTCAAAGGGCAGACCAACAGCTCAAGCAACTTGCGATCGATCACTGTTTCGCGTTTCTCTTCAGTCATGCCTCTTCCCTGAGTATCTCACTGGAGGCTGCCTTCATAATCGTCCTGATCCTTGGCGAGCGCAATCTCAGTAATAGCAATCAACGTTTCGGCTCGCGTCTTTAAATCCGCGGCCTCCAGGAGCGCCTGTTTTTCCGCAGCACCAAAGGGCGACATCATCGCCAGCGCGTTGACCAGCGTCTCATTGCCTGCCCGCGAGATGCCGTCCCAATCAGCTTCAAGGCCGTTGGCGTCGAGATAAGCACGAAATACACGCAGCAATGCGAGCCTGTCTACTTCTGAATCATCCGGTTCGTCGAGATCGGCACGGAGTGGCGCGATCTTGCATTGGCGAAACGGAGTGCGCGTAGAGAGTTCCTTGATGACCCGGAATCGGCATATGCCCTGAAGCGTTATCAGCAAACGGCCATCGCCGGTTTCAGCGAAAGACGTGATCCGGCCGAGGCAGCCAACCTCACACAGTTCGCCGCCATCCCCATTATCCTGATCGAAACGCGGTTGGATCATGCCGATTATTCGCTTGCCGCTGAGCGCGGCGTCCACCATAGCTAGATAGCGCAGTTCGAAAATGTTGAGCGGCAGCTGCCCGCCAGGAAGCAGCAGCGCACCCGAGAGGGGAAAGATCGGCACGTTTTCAGGAATATCATTCAACGTCCGATAACGAACATTTCCAGCTTGCATTGCCTACTCCGGCCCGAAAAAATCGTGGTCTCGGCTATTGTGCCTGATTTCTCTCAAGAGAACAGCAGGGAAGATAATTTGCGACGTGCAGTGACCGAAGCTTCATCCGCCGCTCCCCAGGCGTCAAAAAACTGCAACAGCTGTTTGCGGGCGCCATCGTCGTTCCATGCGCGATCAGCCTTCATGATTGCAAGAAGCTGATCGGCGGCTTCGTGGCGCTGGCCTTTGGCATTCAGAATCATCGCAAGGTCGAAACGTGCCCTGTAATCCTTGGGGTTTTCCTGCACCCGCGCCTCCAACGCCACCGGATCGCCAAGTTTTGCCACCTGCTCAGCCAATGCAATCTTGGCCTCGGCGGCACGGACACCCGCATCGTCTTTGTTGACGGCAGGCACTTGCTCCAAGGTGGCTTTGGCCTTTTCAAGATCACCGAGCTCGATTAAACAATTGGCTAGGCCTGCAAGTGCCGCCACATGGTCTGGTACTTCGCCAAGGACGGCAGAATAAACTTGGGCTGCCTGTTCGACATCACCGGCTTCTACAGCATGAGCCGCTGCGTCGAGTGCTGACTGGATCGCCGCATCCCTGCCCCCATCGGGTGACGCAATACGATCAATGAATTCTGTCACCTTCGATTCCGGGAGCGCTCCCATGAAACCGTCCAGCGGTTTGCCGTCAGCGAAGGCGATGACAGCGGGAATCGACTGGATTCCAAGCTGACCGGCGATAGCCGGATGGTCGTCGATATTCATCTTGACGAGCTTGACTCGTCCGCCAGCTGCGCGAACTGCCTTTTCGAGAACAGGCGTGAGCTGCTTGCACGGTCCGCACCATGGTGCCCAAAAATCCACAAGAACCGGCTGGTTTTTCGATTCGGCAATCACATCTTTGGAGAATGCCGCCGTGGTCGTTTCCTTGATGAGGTCGCTGGCGCTAGGCGCAGCTCCGTTTGGTGATGGCGTTCCATAGGACACAGTCTGGGCGCCGGCGGCTGCACCATAGCCGCTGCCGAACGGGTTATCTGTTTTGCTCATGAAATTCTCCCGTCATCTGCCGCTCCATTCAACCACAACCTCTTGTAATCGCCAACTCATGTAACGGCTATCAGTTTGGGGTTGCCACATCGATTTTCAAGATGAGAGGTTCATGTCCGGTCATCTTGAGGAACGTCAGCAGGTCTTCACGCCGGATCGATGTCGTGGCCTCATTCGTCAAAGGATGCGCATTGATAATGTCATGCTGCATGAGCTTTTTGTCCAGCACCACACGGACGTGGCGCTGCGTGTCATTGATCAACCCGAACACACTGACGGCTCCGGGTGTCAGACCAAGATACTCCAGCAGTTTTTCCGGCTTGCCAAACGATACACGGCTCGAAGCGCCGATCTTGCCATGAATTGTCTTGAGATCGACCTCAGCGTCCTCGTCCACCGTCACGAGAAAGTAATTGTCTTTCTTGTCCTTGAGAAAGAGATTTTTGGTGTGAGCGCCGGATACCTGCCCACGCAGGTTCTGTGCCTCGGCTACCGTAAACACAGCGGCATGACGAATCGTCGACACCTCGATGCCCATGTCGCCGAGATATTGCATCAACTCATCAAATGTCTTGCCCATGACGGCCTTTTCGCTGGTCTTTCGCGTAGTAGCTGTGTGTTCTCGTAATGGTTCAGAGGCTCTTCCTCAAGCGGAAAGCCGCATCCGACAAATGTTCATGACCGATTTCCATCATATCTCGCAGAAGGCGAAATTTCCTTGTTGCAATTAGCCAGCGCTTAGGCCATATAGGCCCCGCTTCGCAAGACTTAACTGGCATATGCGGGAGTAGCTCAGGGGTAGAGCACAACCTTGCCAAGGTTGGGGTCGAGGGTTCGAATCCCTTCTCCCGCTCCAGTTGTCCGAAGTTCAAAAGGCCCGGTTTCACCGGGCCTTTTTGCTGTTTGGATGCATAACAGTCGACGCTCGCGGACCACGTTGCAATTGCAATCCTGGCTGAAATGGGTAAACCGATGGGCCATGGCACAAAAGAAAGCGCACGAAGTCGACTCTTTCCTGAAACGGCTGGATCGCGCCTACCCGATCGTTCTGCTTTACGGACCGGACAAGGGCCTTGTGAGCGAGCGAGCCGACCTGTTCATCAAGCTCACCGGCCTCGCGAAAGACGACCCCTTTGCAATCATTCGACTTGATGCGGACGATATCAATGCCGAGCCAGGCAGGCTTTCTGACGAGGCAAACACGATTTCCATGTTTGGTGGCGAGCGTTTGATCTGGGTGCGCAGCGCGGCAGGCCAGAAAGGATTGGCAGACGCCCTTGGGTTTCTTGCCAAAAACCCGCCCACTGACACGTTTATCCTGGTCGAGGCCGGGGACCTGAAGAAAGGTGCGGGCTTGCGTGGCATCGTCGAGCAGAGCTCCAGCGCTATGGCCCTTCCCTGCTATAGCGATGATGCACGTGGGATCGATGGCACTATTGACGATGTTCTCACGAAGAACCGGCTGCAGATCGCGCTGGATGCCCGCAATCTTCTCAAGGAAAGCCTTGGTGGTGATCGTCTCGCCACACGAGCCGAGCTCGACAAAATCTGCCTTTACGCATACGGCAAAGAGCGCATCTCTATTGACGATGTGCGCGAGATCATCGGGGACGTCAGCGCCGTCTCCTATGAGACAATTGTCGATGCGATAATGGTTGGCAACATCATCGATTTCACTCACGCATTTGATCGCGTCATCGGGACCGGTTCATCAAGTTTTCTTGTCCTCAGCGCTGCAATCCGCCAGTTTCAGTCGTTACAAACGTTACGTTACGGCATGGAAAACGAAGGAAAAAATGCGAGTCTCGCCGTTACGGCTGCTAGACCTCCGATTTTCTTTGCACGGAAAAAACTTGTAGAAACTGCTCTTCGGTATTGGACGACGCAATCATGCGCGCGTGCTCTCGAGCGGTTGCAACGAACGGTCCTTGAGAGCCGGCGCAACGCAGCGCTGGCCGTCCCGATCATCCGGCAATCCATGATTGCCCTCGCGGCCGAGGCAGCGCGTGGAGCGCGCAACAGCCGTTGAAAAATTTCATCAGGCAAGACCGCCCCACTTCGCACGATTTTGAAGGCGCTGGCAGATCTCATCAAGCTGCTCCAGCGTCGTATAATGGATGCGGACATCGCCACCATTGTTCACGTGATTGACCGATACGCGCATTCCCATGACATCTGAAAGCAGCTTCTCCAAGGCCTTGGTATCCGCGTCCTTTCCCTCCCCGGCCTCGGCTTTCGGCTTGACAGCTGACGGCTTGCCACCATCCTGCGCAAGCGCTTCAGCCTGGCGTACTGATAAGCCACCCTTGATGATTTTTTCCGCAAGCCCAGCTGGATCTTCCGTAGTGATGAGGGTGCGGGCATGACCAGCCGACAACGAACCATTTGTAATCATGTCGCGCACTGAGTCAGGTAGTTTGAGCAGCCGCAGCGTATTGGCAACGTGACTACGGCTCTTGCCGATCACCTGTGCCAGGTCGGCTTGGGTATACTCGTGATCATCGATAAGCTGTTGATATCCCATACCTTCTTCGATGGGATTGAGGTCGGCGCGCTGCACGTTTTCGATGATTGCGAGTTCAAGCGCGACGCGATCATCAACTTCGCGGATAATGACCGGGACTGTCGCAAGCCCGGCGCGCTGGGCCGCGCGCCAGCGGCGTTCACCCGCAATCAATTCGTAATGGCCAGCGGAATCCTTTGCCGGACGAACAACCACGGGTTGGACGATGCCATGCTCCCGAATCGACTGTGTCAGGTCTTCGAGATCGCCTTCTGTAAATTGGCGGCGTGGATTGCGCGGATTTCGTGTTATGAACTCGATAGGGATTTGGCGGTCCAGATTCCCCACAGACTGTGGGCTCGCTTCATCAGGCACACGGTCCATCTCGCCTATCAGGGCTGCCAGACCGCGGCCCAAACGTTTTTTCGACAGGTCTTCATTCATTGCAATAGGGCTCTCATAAATGTTTCGTATACGAATTGATCACTACGCTGCACGCAAATGGCGCTCTCTCTGAATAACTTCGGATGCGAGCTGCAGATAAGCCTGGCTGCCCGCACATTTCAGATCATATAAAATCGCCGGGATTCCGTAGGATGGCGCCTCGGAAACCCGAACATTGCGCGGTATAACTGTCCGGTACACCTTATCGCCCATAAAGGATCGTACATCATCGACGACCTGTGTAGCGAGATTGTTACGCCCATCGAACATAGTCAGTACGATTCCCTGGATCGTCAGATTCGGATTGAGCGCCGTCCTGACCTGATTAACCGTCTCCAGAAGCTGACTTAATCCTTCAAGCGCGAAGAACTCGCACTGCAATGGAACCAGCACCGAATCGGCTGCAGCCATCGCATTCATGGTCAATAGATTGAGCGACGGAGGGCAGTCGATCAAGATGTAAGTGAAGGGAGACGCCTTCACACCGCCACGAAACGCCTTGCGGAGCCGCGTAGCGCGGTCAGACGCGTTCGAGATCTCCATTTCGACGCCAAGAAGATCCAGCGTGGATGGAATTAGCGACAAATTTGGCACCGCCGTCGGAACAGCGGCCTCCTCGACGGAAGCGGCCTGCATCAGGACATCGTAGGACGATATCGTTCGATTCTTTCGATCGATCCCAAGACCGGTGCTCGCATTGCCTTGGGGGTCAAGATCGACAATCAGAACCGTCTCGCCAATAGCCGCCAGTGCCGTGGCCAGATTGATCGCGGTTGTGGTTTTACCCACTCCGCCCTTTTGATTGGCTATAGTAATGATGCGAGTCTGGCTGTTCATCGCTTGGCTTCCTGAGCAAAACGTTGATCGGGGCCGATCAAGCGAATGCAAATTCTATACGTTCGTGCCGTTCCGTCTCAAATTGCTGATTTGCAGGACTACAGAATCTTTGTCGACGGCACTTTCACGTTCTACCAGATCAAACGACCACGCGTCACGGCTTTCCTCGATTTCCCTGCGGTAATCCCGTCCTTTTTGAAAAAGCGCGGCTGCACCCCGGGTCAACCAAGGCTCCGCAAGCGTAAATAAGCTGGTCAACGAGGCAAGAGCGCGGGCAGTTACGATATCCGGAGGAGCTATTTTGTTCCATGCAGCATCGATTCGCATAGCATGGACGGTCCCTGGGGCTGAGAATTGCCCAATCGCGGTGCGCAAAAAAGCAGCCTTCTTGCCGTTGCTTTCGACCAGATCGATACTGCTCGCCGGTCTTTGTTTCAGAAGAATTGCCAGTATAATACCTGGAAACCCACCGCCGGAGCCAAGATCCAGCCACTTCAGGGCATTTGGTGCCATGTCGAAAAGTTGAGCACTATCGACAATATGCCGTTCCCAGAGCTGATCGAGTGTTGAGGGCGACGCCAGATTAATTGCCGTTGACCACTTACGGAAGAGCTCTTCAAAGCCATTAAGATTATCCATTGTTTCACGTGAAACAGTGGATACAACCTCTTTCAGGCGTCTTTCACGGGCAGAACTCACGCCACATCACGCCTGGCAGTCCGGCGTATCTGGGTGATGATGAGCGCCACTGCTGCGGGAGTCATGCCATCAATACGCTGCGCTTCCGCAATTGATCGCGGCTGCCGCTGCTTCAACTTTTGCTTTAGCTCATTTGACAGGCCAGGTGTCGTGGAAAAATCAATCGACTGCGGAATTAGCAAGGATTCTTCGCGCTCCATGGCGGCTACGTCGGCTTTCTGTCGGTCAAGATAGACCGCGTATTGTGCTTCGATGGCCAGCGCATCAGCAATGCGACCATCGATCTCGCTTAGCTCCGGCCAAATTTGCTGGAGACGCACGAAATCGATATCCGGAAACGCCAACAGGTCATAGGCCGAACGCCGGATACCATCCTGGTTCAAATGGAGATCCGCCCGCGCTGCCGCGTTGGGGGTAATCGTTAGACCTTTTGTAAGTGCGCGCGCTGCATCAAGATCACGCGCCCGGTCAGCAAAGCGTTCCTTGCGGGTCGCGCCAAGAATGCCAAGTCGTTCAGCCATCGGAGTCAAGCGTTCATCAGCATTGTCAGCCCGAAGCGACAACCGGAATTCCGCCCGGGATGTAAACATGCGGTATGGTTCGCTCACGCCGCGGGACGTAAGATCGTCCACCATGACGCCAATATACGCCTCCGTCCGTTGAATAATGACAGGGTCGGAGCCGGCAGCGAGACGAGCAGCATTGAGACCCGCAAGCAGACCTTGTGCAGCGGCTTCCTCATAACCTGTGGTTCCGTTGATCTGGCCCGCCATGAATAGGCCCGAAATACGGCGCGTTTGCAAGGCGCGATCGAGTTCGCGCGGATCTACAAAATCATACTCGATGGCGTAGCCAGGCTGCAACATAATAGCCTGCTCCAGACCCGGTATCGTTTTCAAGAGATCGAGCTGGACCTCCTCCGGCAGCGAGGTCGAGATGCCGTTGGGATACACCGTGTCGTCGTCGAGGCCTTCCGGCTCAAGAAATATCTGGTGTCCATCACGATCGCCAAACTTTACAATCTTATCTTCGACGGACGGACAGTAACGCGGCCCGATACCTTCGATGGAACCGGAATACATGGCCGATCGATGCAAGTTCGCCCGAATAATTGCATGTGTTTCCGGCGTCGTTCGCGTAATCCCACAATCTATCTGTGGGTTTCGGATGGAATCCGTCATCAGTGAAAACGGCAAGGGGTCCGCATCGGCGGACTGCACATCCAGGTTCTGCCAATCGATCGAACGCCCGTCAAGCCGTGGCGGCGTACCAGTCTTCAGGCGCCCGAGCGCGAACTCATGCTTCGTCAAAGTGTCCGAGAGGCCGAGGGCAGGGGCTTCGCCGATACGTCCAGCAGGGATCTGCTTTTCCCCAATATGAATGAGACCACGCAGAAATGTTCCCGTTGTTAGAACCACTGACGCGCAGGATAGCACACGCCCATCCATCAATTGGACTCCCACAACCCTGCCATTCTTAATAGCGAGGTCACTGGCACCGCCCTCAACGACAGTTAGATCGCTTTGCTCGGCAATTGCCTGTTGCATGGCTACCCGATAGAGCTTGCGATCCGCCTGGGTGCGCGGACCGCGCACGGCAGCGCCCTTTCGCCTATTGAGCAGGCGAAACTGAATGCCGCCAGCGTCGGCCACACGGCCCATGAGCCCATCAAGTGCATCGATCTCGCGGACGAGATGACCCTTGCCCAATCCCCCGATTGCCGGATTGCACGACATGACTCCGATGGTGTCAGCACGATGGGTGATCAGCGCCGTCCTGGCGCCAGAGCGTGCGGAAGCTGCCGCTGCCTCACAGCCGGCGTGACCACCACCAATAATGATGACATCAAAAGCGTTTTCCACGTGCCAGAACTTTCAAAGATTCGAATCGTGCCTTGATGGGCAAAACCGCGCTGTGAGTCAAGTACAAGCGAGTATGACATGTTTCACGTGAAACAATTTGGCGTTATCACGATTCGCGCCAGTCCTCACCACGCCCTCATCTTGAGTCTGGCCATTGTTTGCATGCTGGGAAGACGGGCGGTCGTCGAAGCGCGTCTTTGTAGAATTAAAATGCGATCCGAAGACCGCCCGTCCGGCGTCTTTTGATCCCGTCCGTTCCGCTTGGGAGGCCTCGACTTTGAGTGAATTGCTTCGCCCACTGCCGAAAGCCCCTTTCGAAGTGCTCGTCCAGCACACGCCAGTCGTAGTACCGGCAGGGGAACCCTTGGACAGAACTTTCCCGGACAGCGGGTCCGTTACCCGCCATCGGAGGCGCCGATCCTCTCCCCACTTCGAACGGCTCCGGAAGCAGTTCCCGTGGAGAGGACGGGGATAGAATAAGTGAGGTTTGGAGGTGTTGGATAAATGGCCACGATTATTTTGATCCGCAAGTTTGATCGGAGCGCCTTCAAGGCAGCAGATCTGCCGGATGGGAATGCCGCCGTGCGTGGTTCGACAAGCTCACCATGAGGGAAATGGGTTGATTGCAGCAATAAACAGTCTTCGGAATCGTCTACCAGCGCTGACCCTAACGTGGAGGCCGGGGCTTTAGACGCATTGCCGACGCCTTAACCCATCGGAAACTTTATCCCTGCCTCGGAGTATGTTTCACGTGAATCATTTGCCGATACAAAATTGCGAGAAGACAACATCCAAGATATCCTCGACATCAACATCGCCGGTAATCCGGCCCAGCGAATGCGATGCGCGACGCAAATATTCAGCCCGAACCTCCAGAGGCGCCGTCTCTTCACGAATGGCAGCACCGATCTCCCTGTCGGTTTCCACCAGGAGTTCCATGTGCCGGCGGCGCGTGGGCAACGGGTCCGAGAGATTACCAGCAGCAAGCTCTGCCCGTTTAGAGAGCGCCTCCAACAAATCATCCAGTCCTTCCCCTGTTCGGGTGGAGATGACTAGATCATACTTGGCAGCCGCCGAAGAAGGCAGCACGAGATCACATTTCGTGCCAAGACGGAGTGTTACGTTATCTGCAACATCGTCCAACGCAGGCGCAACCGGGTTCGATAGATCGGTTAAGGTAATTACCAAATCCGCCACGGACGCTTGTTCTCGAGCGCGGTCGATCCCTATTCTCTCGACCTTGCCCTCCGTTTCGCGCAAGCCAGCCGTATCAGTAACCAGCACAGGAAGTCCGTTCAGATCGAGCTTTATCTCGATCAGATCCCGCGTTGTACCAGGCTCGTCGGACACGATGGCAACGTCGCGACCCGCCAGCGCATTGAGAAGGCTGGATTTGCCCGCATTCGGCGCCCCGACGATAACCACGCGAAAACCGTCCCGGACCGTCGCACCGCGTTTTCCGTCTGCAACATGCTTGTCCATGCGGTCCGCCAAATCGCGCATCGACCTCCAGACTTGATCGGAGACGGATCCTGGGACATCCGATTCGTCGGCAAAATCGAGCTCGGCTTCGATTAAAGCTCGCGCGCGTATCAGTTCAGTGCGCCACGACGCATAGAGAGTGGCTTGGGTTCCCGAAGAAATCTGTAGCGCAAGCCTGCGTTGGCCGTCGGTCTCCGCCGCTATCAAGTCGGCAAGGCCCTCGGCAACTGTCAGATCAAATTTGCCATTGGCAAAAGCCCGGCGGGTAAACTCTCCCGCCTCGGCCAACCGGCAGCCTTCAAATTTGTACAACGCGGTAATCATAGCGTCCACAACGGCCTTGCCTCCGTGAAGATGGAGCTCAGCGCAATCCTCGCCAGTAAAGCTCGCCGGCGCTGGAAAGAACAGTACCAGTCCACGATCAATGGGACTGTTGTCTGAATCCCTGAAGGATCGCAAGGCGGCAATCCTCGGCTCGGGAAGGCCTCCGGATATCGTTTCGATCACGAATCGAGTCTGTGGTCCGGAGATGCGCATGACAGCAACGCCAGAGGGAAGCCTGCCGCTGGAGAGGGCGAAAATCGTTTCGCCAAAAACATGGTTCTGTTTCATTTCATTCAATCCGCGCCTACACTGGGCCTTGATAGACTGTCGTGTTGCATTCGAAAAGGGTGTTGCAGTTTCGATGTTTGAGAAAGCCAATCTGCTCGGCTACGAGTCCAGCCCCTATCTCCGCCAGCATGCGGCAAACCCTGTCCACTGGCGGCCCTGGGGCAAGCGCGCTTTGGACGAGGCTCGCGAAACCGGAAAGCCCATTCTGTTATCCGTCGGCTACGCTGCCTGCCATTGGTGCCATGTCATGGCGCATGAGTGTTTCGAAGACGCTGAAGTCGCTGCACTGATGAACGATCTGTACGTCAATGTGAAGGTGGATCGCGAAGAGCGGCCTGACATCGATCAAATATATATGGCCGCTCTCGGAGCTATGGGCCAACAGGGCGGCTGGCCGCTGACGATGTTCCTGACGCCGGAGGCAAAGCCCTTCTGGGGAGGAACGTATTTCCCAAAGCATTCCAAGTATGGCAGGCCGGGCTTCCTTGACGTGCTACCTTCGATCAACTCAGCCTGGCTTCAGGATCGGACGCGCGTCGAGCAAAATGTCCGTCTGATTACCAACCACGTGAGCGGGCGGCTTAACGCCCAAGCAGAGTCCACCCCGATTGATAAAGATCTGTTCGATCAATTTGCCGCCGATGTCTACAGCTTGATCGATCTATCAAAGGGAGGCCTGTCTGGTGCCCCCAAATTTCCAAACGCTCCCTTCATGGACACCTTGTGGCTATCCTTGCTCCGAAATGGCGACATAGCACATCGGGATGCATTTCTAACCAGTCTGAAAACAATGCTTCAAGGCGGGATTTACGATCATCTGGGCGGCGGACTATCGCGCTATTCGGTCGATGATAATTGGCTGGTGCCGCACTTCGAAAAGATGCTCTACGACAATGCGCAGCTCATACGCCACGCCACATACGCATATGGCCGGACCCAAGATGAATTGTTGCGTAACCGAATCGAAGAAACGGTCGGGTGGCTGCAGCGCGAAATGCTTATAGACGGACGCTTTGCATCCAGTCTTGACGCTGACAGCGAAGGGGAGGAGGGTCGCTTCTACGTCTGGGAGGCTGCCCAAATCCCTGATGAACCAGAACTCCAGACTTTCCGCCAAGTCTATGACGTGCACGAGGAGGGGAACTGGGAGGGAAAGACGATCCTCAATCGCCTCCACGCTCTCGACAGCCTCGATGCCGACGTTGAACGACAACTGGCCGGCGCAAGGCAGAGGCTCTTTTCCATACGGGAGAACCGTGTTCGCCCCGGACGGGATGATAAAGCATTAACCGATTGGAAACGGTCTGATGATCCGCGCGCTTGCGGAGGCTGCACGCGCATTCGATCGACCGGATTGGTTGCAACTAGGCGCAACAGCTTATCGTTCCATATCCGAATCGACTGTGGATGGGCGGCTTCCACATTCGGTCCTCGGTGAGTCGCGACTGTTTCCAGGGCTATCATCAGACTATGCCGCGATGATCAACGCCGCTCTGTCGCTCTATCAGGCGACGCAGGAAAAGCCATATATCAAGGATGCGGAGCATTGGCTGACAATGCTGGATAAATGGCATAAGACCGAGGACGGTAATTATGCCCTTAGCGCCTCTGACAGTGCGGATGTTATCATTCGCGTGCGCGGCGATCAGGATGAGGCGATACCCAGCGCGACCAGCCAGGTCATAGAAGCAATGACGCGCCTGGCGACGATAACCGGGGATGAGGAACTTCGGCAAAATGCGGAAAACATTGCTGAGAATGCGCTGGGCCGGGTGCTTCAACAGCGTTACGGACAGGCTGGGGTTTTCAACAGCGCCAGCCTTCTGCTTGAGCCGTTGAAACTGGTTATCGTTGCGCCGGAGTTAGATCATCCCCTTATGAAACTGGCGGCTCACACACCTGACCCACGCCGTACCGACATATGGATTGCGTTTCGCAAAGGCGAAAAGATGAAACTCGTTCCAGGCGCCGGCGAGGTCACAATAAACAAACCCGCAGCCTATTTGTGCCGCGGGTTCGTCTGTCTTGCACCAGTGGAGACAACCGAAGAGCTTCAAGCACTGCTTCGGCCAAATCCTTAACCGTTACGTATTCATCGAATCGAAGAATTCACCATTGGTCTTGGTCTGCTTGAGCTTGTCGATAAGGAACTCGATGGCATCTGTCGTGCCCATGGGAGCGAGAATACGGCGCAGAACGAAAATCTTCTGCAGATCCTGGCGTGGCACGAGAAGGTCTTCCTTACGCGTCCCGGATTTCAGAATATCCATAGACGGGAAGATACGCTTGTCGGCGACCTTGCGGTCGAGCACGATTTCGGAATTGCCGGTACCCTTGAACTCTTCGAAGATGACTTCATCCATACGGCTGCCCGTATCGATCAGCGCTGTTGCGATAATCGTCAGCGAACCGCCTTCTTCGATATTGCGCGCAGCACCAAAGAAACGCTTTGGCCGCTGCAGGGCATTGGCATCGACACCACCGGTCAATACCTTACCGGACGACGGCACCACGGTATTGTAGGCCCGGCCAAGCCGGGTAATGGAATCGAGCAGAATGACAACATCGCGGCCATGTTCGACAAGACGCTTTGCCTTCTCGATAACCATCTCCGCGACCTGTACGTGGCGTGACGCGGGCTCATCGAAAGTAGACGACACGACTTCGCCCTTCACCGAGCGTTGCATGTCGGTCACTTCTTCCGGACGTTCGTCGATCAGAAGCACGATAAGATAGCATTCCGGATGATTGGCAGTGATCGAATGCGCAATATTCTGCAAGAGGACGGTTTTACCCGTGCGGGGCGGCGCAACAATCAGTCCGCGCTGGCCTTTGCCAAGTGGCGCGACCAGATCGATGACGCGAGCGGAAAGATCCTTGGTAGTAGGATTCTCCAGTTCCATCTTGAAGCGCTCATTTGGATAGAGCGGCGTCAGATTGTCAAAATGGATCTTGTGGCGGATTTTTTCCGGATCTTCGAAGTTGATGGTATTGACCTTGAGAAGGGCGAAATAACGCTCACCTTCCTTCGGTCCGCGGATAGGGCCTTCCACCGTATCGCCTGTCTTCAGCGAAAAACGCCGGATCTGCGATGGTGAAATGTAGATGTCATCGGGGCCCGGCAGATAATTGGCATTGGCGGAGCGCATGAAGCCGAAGCCATCCTGCAAAATCTCGACCACGCCTTCGCCGATGATTTCTACCTCCTGCGAGGCCAGTTTTTTCAAGATCGCAAACATCAATTCCTGTTTGCGCATGACGCTGGCGTTTTCAACTTCAAGCGATTCGGCAAAGGCGAGAAGGTCAACCGCGGTCTTGTTCTTGAGTTCTTGTAGTTTCATTTCCTGCATGTGTGCGGAACTCTTAATTCTATTGGTGTGAAATGGGAAAGGGAAATGACGATGCCTGAATGCAGTGCCACTAAAAATGGCCGAAGATTGCTGTGGCGGTATTTCCGGAGAGGAGGCCCTTGTCTAGCCAATCATGGCCATAAGGGCAAGAGATTTCATCAGTGGTATTGATCACTGACTAAAATTTTTATTATCAATCAAAATGGCTTTATGATGACCATGATCACAATAATGACCATCAGCACGGTCGGTACCTCATTCATCATACGCCAGAAGCGAACCGTCTTCACGTTTCGATCCTCTGCAAATAGCCGTACCGCCTGGGAAAAATACCCATGCACGCCCGAAAGAATGAGAACAGATAGAAACTTGACGTGAAACCACCCATCCATGTAAGCGGCCGATTGCCAGGCA
The DNA here is from genome assembly GCF_028331445.1 of Candidatus Phyllobacterium onerii. Taxonomy (GTDB): domain Bacteria; phylum Pseudomonadota; class Alphaproteobacteria; order Rhizobiales; family Rhizobiaceae; genus Phyllobacterium; species Phyllobacterium onerii. Next base: position 223,501 of record NZ_JAQMHX010000007.1, read on the forward strand.
AGCCACAGCCCCGCGAGCCAGGTCACACCCATGGCGGGATCGATGATCGCCTTCAACAGGCGATTTTCCATCACCTTGAAGGTTTCGGATTGGACTGAACCCAGTTCGGCAGCGCAGTGATAAACAAACAATCGCGGCAAATAGAGCATGCCAGCCATCCACGAGATAACGGCTATGACATGGATCGCTTTAACCCATGGATAGGCACCGCTAGGATATAGGAAAACCAGCGTGATGACACAAAGCGCCACAGCCGCAGCGATCAACCGCGGCAGAACTGGAATTTTCTTCGATTCCGTATTGGTCAATTTGATATCGCCCATATTGCCTGCTTCCCTTGAGAATCAGGTCCGGATAGTTGCCTGACGTACGCGGTTTACCATCTGCTCGACATGAGACACCGGCGCATCCGGTGTAATGCCATGACCCAGATTGAAAATCAGTGGTCCCTGACCCAACGCATCCAGAATAGCATCGATACCCTCATCCAGAGCCCGACCACCGGCAACGACGCGCAAGGGATCGAGATTACCCTGAACGGCCCCACCACCCTGCAATGAAGAGGCCATGGAAAGCGGCACCGACCAATCCAGTCCGAGTGCGGTGACACCGGTACGTTCCCGATAGTTCACATAAAGCCCACCCGCACCTTTGGGGAAACCGATGATCGGAACATCCGGATGGACTTCGCGAACCTTTTTAACGATTGCCGCAACAGGCGCCACGCAAAACTGCTCGAAACAGGCTTCATCGAGAACACCAGACCAAGAATCGAAAATCTGCACCGCATCGGCACCCGCATCGATCTGACGGATGAGGTATTCAGCGGACACATCCGCGAGCTCGTCCAACAGCTTTTGGAATGCTTCCGGGTTGCGATAGGCAAAAAGCCGAGCGGGAGCCTGATCCGGTGTGCCGTGTCCGGCAATCATATAGGTCGCCACCGTCCAGGGCGCCCCACAGAAGCCAAGCAAGGTTGTTTCCGTAGGGAGTTGCTGCCGTAACAGCCGCACCGTCTCGTAGACTGGCTCCAGGCGATCGGCAGCACCTTTCGATTCCAGCCAGAATATCCCGTCCTTGTCGATCGGGGTCATCAGGGGCCCACGTCCTTCCTCAAAGCGAAGATCGCGGCCGAGCGCGTGCGGGACAACCAGAATATCAGAAAACAGGATCGCCGCATCGAAACCAAAACGGCGAATAGGCTGCATGGTTACTTCGACAGCCAGATCTGGCGAATAGCACAGGTCGAGAAAGCTGCCTGCGTTCTTTCGCACTTCTCGATACTCGGGAAGATAGCGCCCCGCTTGGCGCATCATCCAGATTGGTGGAGGAAAGACAGTCTCGCCTCCAAGGACTTTCATCACTTTGCGAACCATCATTGGTCACTCCGGTCTATCTTACAAAAAAGAAATTTAGATCTATTTGGATTTTCTGATTCTTAGAGTCTGTTTGTAATGGGAATTACCACATTGCCAGAATTTTCCCACAACGAACAATTCCGGGTCAAATCCAGAATAACTACACCCAAGTTTCCAAGGGTAGTGGTAAAAACCAAGATAGGTCAATGATATCAATAATTTAACTTAGTATCAATTGTGGATAGTCCTGTGAAAGCCATGGGAAAACAGACGAAAAGTCGCAATAGTCCACAGAATTGCAAACGGTCGGAAGAAATTCCCACAGGTAGGCTCGCTGTGGATGACTTGCCAACAATTCACATGGCTGCCATCAGTTGTGGACGCGCTGGCACTTTGTCCCCAGTCATCAACAAGACATGGAATTTTCTGTGACGAAACCGATAAACTACTTTCATCTTCATATGATCTCTGATGCGACGGGAGAGACTCTCATCGCAGCCGGTCGTGCCGCCGCGGCACAATATGCCCATGCGCGGGCGATTGAGCATGTCTATCCACTGATAAGGACCGAAAAGCAGATCAAAAGAGTGCTGGAAGGCATAGATGCCGAGCCGGGTATCGTCCTTTACACGATCGTCGATCAGCGGCTTGCTGCCATGATCGACGACACTTGCGCGGCAATCGGTGTTCCGTGCGTCTCCGTTCTCGAGCCGGTCCTCACGTTGTTCCAATCCTATCTGGGTGCTCCGGCGGGGCGGCGCGTCGGCGCCCAGCACGTTCTCAATGCAGAATACTTCCAACGGATTGACGCGCTCAATTTCACAATGGAGCACGATGATGGCCAGCTTCCCCCGGATATCGAGGAAGCGGATGTCATTCTGATCGGCATTTCGCGCACGTCGAAAACGCCAACCAGTATCTACCTCGCCAATCGCGGTATCAAAACCGTCAATGTTCCCATCGTTATCGGGGTGCCTATACCAGACGTTCTTGTGAAATCCGAACGGCCACTAATTGTCGGACTGGTCGCCTCAGCAGAACGTATTTCACAGGTACGTCAGCACCGTGTTCTGGGCGCGGCACTCAGCTTCGACGCCGATCATTATCTCGATCGTGCCAATATTATAGAAGAACTCACCTATGCACGGCAGATTTGCCACCGGCATAACTGGCCGATGATCGATGTTTCTCGCCGTTCGATTGAAGAAACCGCGGCGGCGGTTCTTGCCCTGCGTTCGCAGGGACGGTAACGCATCGCTGGTCAAGGGAGAACCAAACATGGATATCATTCTCGCCTCCAAAAGCCCTTTCCGTGCCACATTGTTGAAAAACGCTGGTATTGCTTTCACCGTTCAGTCAGCTGACATCGATGAGCGTGCTGTGGAGGCGCCCTTATATGATAGCGGCGCAACGCCAGACGATGTCGCTCAGATTCTGGCGGAGGCAAAAGCTCTGGATGTCAGTGAGCGCAACCCTTCCGTACTAGTGATCGGTTCCGATCAGACCCTTTCCCTGGGCGATGAGATAGTGCACAAGGCGGAAGACATGGAGGCTGCGCGCCGGCAGTTACTGAAACTGTCTGGAAAAACGCATCACCTCAACAGCGCGGTCGTTCTCGCCAAGGATGGCCAGACATTGTGGCGGCACGTGTCGGTCGCGCGCATGACTTTGCGCGATCTTGATCCGGGCTTCATTGGTAGATACCTGTCGCGCGTTGGAACTATCGCTTTGCAAAGTGTCGGCGCCTACCAAATCGAGGGCGAAGGCGTTCAGCTGTTCGAAAAGGTCGATGGCGACTATTTCACCATAGTGGGTTTACCGCTTTTACCGTTGCTCGCCGAGTTACGCCGTGAGGGCGCGATAGATGGCTGATCATCCAAAGGCATTTGTGACGGGATTCCCTATCCGCCACTCGCGTTCGCCGTTGATCCACGGCTATTGGCTAAAGAAGTATGGCCTGGAAGGCTCGTATCAGGCCATCGAGATTGCGCCGGAAGGCTTTACTGATTTTGTCCGGAGCCTGCAGAACAATGGTTACACCGGCGGCAACGTTACAATACCGCACAAGGAGACGGCTTTTGCGTTGTGCAAAAAACGCGACAGTGCCGCAGAAGATATCGGCGCTGTCAACACGCTGTGGTTTGAGGATGGGGAGTTGTGGGGTGGTAATACCGATGCCTATGGTTTCCTCGCCAATCTGGATGCCCTCGGCCCGGGCTGGGACAATGGCGATAAAGCGCTGGTTCTCGGCGCCGGCGGCGCCAGTCGTGCAGTCGTTTATGCGCTGAAGCAGCGAGGATTTAATGATATCCGCATAGTTAATCGCACGGTGGACCGAGCGCAGGCCCTTGCGGATCGCTTTGGGCACGGGGTTAGCGCGCACGGATGGCGGGCAATTCCCGAGTTGCTGCAAGACGCCACATTCATTGTCAACACGACGTCACTGGGCATGGAAGGCGAGGATGATCTGACCATTGATCTTTCGTCCGCAAATGCAAATCCCTTGTTGACCGACATTGTCTATGTTCCGCTGGAAACACCGCTGCTGAAGGCCGCGCGGGCGCATGGGCTGAGAACCGTGGACGGTCTTGGCATGTTGTTGCACCAGGCTGTTCCCGGTTTCAAACATTGGTTTGGTGCCACACCGGAAGTCACACCGGAACTGCGTGCAATCATTCTCGCCGATATGGACAGATCAAACCATAGTGGGCAATCCAGATGATCGTGCTTGGCCTGACGGGTTCAATCGGCATGGGCAAGTCAACATCCGCTCAAATGTTCATTGACGAAGGAATACCGGTTTACTCGGCCGATGAGACTGTGCATCGGCTTTATTCTGGTGCGGCCGCTGCATTGATCGAAGCGGCGTTTCCTGGAACGACCGAAGACGGCAAGGTGGATCGCACGAAACTTTCCGCCGCGGTCATGGGAAATCCCGTGGCCCTGAAAAAGCTCGAAGCGATTGTCCATCCGCTTGTTCGGGCCGAGGAAAACCGATTTCGAGATGACGCGCGCGCCAGCGGTGCGAAACTGATTGTCGTCGATATTCCTCTGCTCTTCGAAACAGGCGCTGAAGACCGGGTTGACAAGATACTCGTCGTTACCGCGCCTGAAGAAGTGCAACGAAAACGGGTTCTCGAACGTCCCGGCATGACGGCCGACAAGCTGGACGCCATTCTGGCACGCCAGACTCCGGATGCGGAAAAGCGCGCCCGCGCCGATTTCATCATCGACACACGCCGTAATTTTGTCGTCACCCGAGATGAAATTCGCAGGATTATCAGTGTGCTCACAGTATAGAGGGGAAACATCCAGTCCCCACTTGCCCGCATTGGCCAATTCGTGGAACTTGGGCAAAGGGGTGATTCCATGCGCGAAATCATATTTGATACAGAAACAACCGGCCTCGACCGGCTTGATGACCGGGTCATAGAGATCGGTGGCGTTGAGCTTATCAACCGGTTCCCTACCGGACGGACATTCCACGTCTACATCAATCCCGAAGGGAAGGTCATCCATCCTGATGCGCTGGCCGTGCACGGTATCAGCAATGACAAGCTGGCCGATAAGCCGCTTTTCGCCGGGATACTCCATGACTTTCTCGATTTTATCGATGGGGCGAAATTGATTGCCCACAATGCGACATTCGATATGGGCTTCATAAATGCGGAGCTCAACCGGCTCGGCCATCCGCCAATCCACAATGACCGCGTCGTGGATACACTGGCGCTGGCGCGGCGAAAACATCCGATGGGGCCGAATTCGCTCGACGCCCTCTGCAGGCGCTATGGTATCGACAACAGCCACCGCACGATGCACGGCGCTCTGCTGGATTCGCAGCTCCTGGCCGAAGTCTATATTGAGCTTATCGGCGGCAAACAGGCTGCACTTGGCCTTACGATTGCCGAACAGGCAGACAATCGGCAGCCTGGCGATGTTTCCGGAACAATTATCATTTCCCGCCGACCAATACCGCTTCAACCTCGTTTGACCGAGGCTGAGAAAATGGCCCACGCGCACCTGGTTGAAAAGATTGGCGACAAGGCCATCTGGAACGAACGCATAGCTTCTGCTGCTTGAATAAAAAACCCGGGCGAGACCCGGGTTTTTCAACTTTAGTTAGCCTTGGCTCAGCTGACTTGCGCCTTGGCCTGCTCTTCGGCCATGCGCTGCTGGAACATTTGCGCGAAATCGATCGGGTCGATCATCAGCGGGGGGAACCCGCCATTGCGTGTGGCTTCTGCAATGATCTGGCGGGCGAACGGGAACAGCAGGCGCGGGCATTCGATGAACAGCAGCGGCAGGAGGTGTTCCTGCGGGAAACCGACAAGCCTGAAAACACCGCCATAGACGAGTTCGGCATTGAAAAGGACATCCTTGCCTTCGCTCGCCTTTGCTGACAGCGTGAGAACGACATCAAAATCGTTTTCGGCGATCGGATTGGCATTGACGTTGACATTGATGCTGATACCGGGTGCATTTTCGCGCGGACGGAGCGACAAAGGAGCGCCGGGGCTTTCGAAAGAAAGGTCCTTTACATACTGCGCCAGAATATTCAGCGTCTGCTGTTGAGCGGAACCGTTGCCATTTGTCGCTTCATTGCCGTTCTCGGCCTTTTCATCAGGCTTTTGAGCCATTGTCTGGAAACCTTCTTCTGTTACGTCCGCTTTGCACGGTCATCGAATGAATGCAGGGTCGCTAGCATGTGTGTTTCAACGAGGCAAGGCTTTCGCACTAGTCTCATAGTTCAATGGCACGCCGAATTCTACTGTTTGGGGTTCCACGGCGAGTCCGGATCTGGCTTGCTCGAGTAATCTTCCGGATCGAGCTCGATGACCCGGTCCTTGATGCGCGATGTGTCGGGGCGGCCACGACGGTGCTGGCCAGAATCGACAACGACCACACGATCACTGATGCAACGCCAGCCAAAGTCACGAACGGCGGGGATGAAAAGCAGCAGGCCTATTATGTCGGTGATGAATCCAGGTATGATCAGCAGCAACGCCGCGAAGACCAGCATGACACCATGCACCAGTTCGCGTTTTGGTGTGCGGCCAGCGGCTGTTTCTTCGCGGATTTTCTGGATGAGGCCGAGGCCTTGAAAGCGTAGCAGGAATACGCCGACAAAAATCGACAGGATTATCAGACCGAGTGTCGCTAGAACACCGATCTTGCTGCCGACTACAATGAAACCGGCGATTTCAAGAAATGGCAAAGCCAGAACGAAAAGGGGCACAAGAGATCGCAAACTAATTTACCTTTCAAAGGACATATCCGGATATTATCCATAGCCGGTGTCAATTTCATGCCTATATAGGATAGCGTGAAGAGTATTTGTATGATTGCACTTGGCAATCTATATGTTTTTGGTATTTCGACGGAAGATTGAAAGCCGTAAACGAACATTAGGACGAATGGCAGGCGACATGGAATATCTGGACTTCGGAACGATTTTCTTTTTCGTGGCAGCAGTGGTGATTTTCCTGCAGCTGCGCAAGGTCCTTGGTCGCCGCACTGGCAGTGAACGCCCGCCATTCAACCCCTATACACGTACCGCCGATGCCGATGACAAGGCCAAGTCTGGCGACAATGTCGTTTCGTTGCCACGACGCGGCGACGTGAAGGAAAACAGCTTCGAAAAGATCGATGCCATTTCCAAGCCGGGTACGCCATTGAATGACGGCCTGCGCGCCATCCAGGACGCAGATCCTGCATTCGAGCCTGCGAAGTTCCTCGAAGGTTCGAAAATGGCCTATGAGATGATCGTCATGTCGTTTGCCGATGGTGACCGCAAGACGCTGAAGACGCTTCTGTCGCGCGAAGTCTTCGATGGTTTTGTTTCTGCCATTACCGATCGCGAAGCGCGGGGCGAGAAAGTGCAGTCATCATTCGTCGGGATCAACAAGGCGGAAATCATCGGCGCGGAAATGAAGGGCACTGAGTCCCATGTTACGGTGCGCATCACCAGCGAACTTATTTCGGCAACGCTCGACAAGGATGGCGTCGTGATCGATGGTGACAAGGAAGCGGTTGCAGAGGTCAAGGATGTCTGGACCTTTGCGCGCGATACGCGGTCGAAAGACCCGAACTGGAAGCTGGTCGCGACTGAAGCCGAAGACTAAACATGTTGTCATCCCTCTTCAAACCGGTGGATTTCGCTGACTGCCCCGGTTGGCGGGATGACCAGCACCTCGAAGCGTTTCGCGCTTTCGTTCGGTCGGCAGAACGGGTCCAGGAAAAGCCCTACAAATCCGGATCGCTCGGGATCAGTTTCGAAGCCCTTGCACCGATCTTTGCTGATTCACGTGAAACAATCGTCGAATCCGACGGCGAAGCAAGGATCTTCTTCGAGAAATGGTTCCGCCCGGCGCTCATAGACAATACCGAAGCAGTCAATGGTTTTGTGACCGGCTTCTACGAACCGGAAGTGGTTGCCTCGCCGGTTCGCACAGCGAGGTTTACCGTTCCATTCCTGCGCCGTCCCGCGGATTTGGTCGATATCGACGACAACAACCGGCCTGAGGGCTTTGATCCTTATTTTGCCTTTGCGTGGCAAACTCCGGCGGGGCTCGTCGAATATTTCGACCGGCCAGCCATCGAAAGCGGGGCGCTCGAGGGACGAGGACTGGAGATCGCTTATGTGGAAAGCCAGATCGATGCTTTTTTCATCCACGTGCAGGGCGCTGCACGGTTAAAGATGACCGACGGTCGCTTGCACCGCATCACCTATGCGGCAAAGACCGGACATCGGTTCACCGGCATTGGCAAGATCCTGCTCGAAAGCGGTGAAGTCGCGCCGGAAAGAATGTCTATGCAATCCATCCGTAGCTGGCTTGCCGATCACCCGGACAAAGCTCAGGCACTGATGTGGAACAACCGCTCTTACATCTTCTTTCGCGAAGCCGACGTTGACGATGCAACGATGGGGCCAATCGCTGCTGCGAAAGTCCCCCTGACGGGCGGCCGGTCGCTTGCAGTCGACCGGCTCCTGCACACATTTGGCACGCCGTTCTATATTCATGCACCGGATTTAAAGGCTTTTGGTGGGGAACGCTTTGCGAGGCTGATGATCGCGCAGGACACAGGCTCGGCCATCGTCGGTTCGGCACGTGGCGATCTCTTTGCCGGTTCTGGCGATGTGGCGGGCGAAATCGCTGGGGGTATCCGCCATAAGGCGGATTTCTATGCGCTGGTTCCCCGTGTCCTTCTGGCAGCAGACCGATGAAGAAGAAGTCAGCAAAGGACGAATTCGCCACTTTGGAGGACCGGATCCTCTGGGAAACGGTGGCCAAGACTACCCGCCCGCTCAAGGGCAAGGAGAAGCCCATTTTTCTGATCGATGAAAAGAAAGAGCCGGTTTCGATGCATCCATCTGCACCGGAAAATCCGAGGCCGCTCGCCGCAGTGGCGGAGGCGAAGCCGGCGCCGGCACATCGCCTTCATCCAATCGATCGGCCAACACACAAGAAGATCGCCAAGGGTCGGGTTGTCATAGAAGCGAGGATCGATCTGCACGGCCTGACCCAAAGCGAGGCCTATGGCTTGCTTCTCGGGTTCCTGCAACGCGCCCATCTGCGCAAGCTTCGGCATGTTCTTGTCATCACCGGAAAGGGCTCATCCATGGGCAGCGATGGCGTGCTACGTCAAGCGGTTCCCATGTGGTTCATGACGCCGTCGTTTCGCATCCTGGTCAATGGCTATGAAGATGCTGCTCGCAATCATGGCGGCACAGGTGCGATCTATGTTCGTATGCGCCGTCAGCTGGAGGCACTGTGACGCCTTTTGGTGCAAAATTGCGCGATCTGCGCTCGGAACGCGGCATCTCGCAAAAGGATATGGCCAAGTCGATCGGAGTATCGGCTGCCTACCTGTCAGCTCTCGAACACGGTCGGCGCGGTCAGCCAACATGGGACAAGCTGCAGCGCATTATCCAGTATTTCAATATTATCTGGGACGAGGCCGAGGAACTGCAGCGGCTGGCGATGATCTCGGACCCGCGCATCGTCATCGACACCGGGGGGCTTTCACCCGCCGCAACGGAACTTGCCAACGTTCTTGCCACAAAGATCGGCGATATCGACGAAAAAACGGCCCGTCTCTTGATCCGGACAATGGAAGCAGTGCCGGAAAAGCGAAAACGCTAGAAAAGTGCCCTCAGCTGGTTGATTTTGTCGTTGACCAGCCAGCCATAATAATTTTCTTCCGGCAGCTGCGGCTGTTCGCCATTGGCCATGCGCGCTGCATTAGACTCGGCTAGCGCCCGTGCTCGGCTGTCGGCGCCACCCGTATTGTAAAGTGTCGCCGTAATACCCGGATTTTTGGAAATGTCGAAGTCGGCAACGCGGCGGTAGACATCGATCGAGTGTTTTAACGTTGCCGCCATGTAGGGCAGCGTCAGATCCGGATCCATAATGGTCTTGTAAACATCTGCAGCGTGGTCGGCATCAAGCCTTGGCAGGCCTGAATAGCGGTTGACCATGTCGGTCATCTGCAGCGCAATCAAGGGGCTCAGTTGCCCAAGGCCAAAACTTTGCCCTGCGTAGAATGGTTGGAAGAATACGGCACTGAAGCGATTGTTGGGGAAACGCTTGCCGCCAACAGATTTGCCACGGAAATCCGCTTCCCAGACATTTTCGCGACATGTCCAAAGGCGCAAACTATCTTTGAATTGTACACAAGAAGAAAATTGCGGACGTCTGACGAAGTCGCCAATTGTTTCGCCCTGGTAATCGAAACTCAGCCCTTGCTGTACGTAGGAAATAGCCTTGACGTAATAGGTCTGGAGCCGGTCATAGGCATCGACATTATAGGTATGCTCGCCAACAAGTGCGCCAACGATATGAACCGGATCAATACCATAAGTGCGCGCAACGCTAGCGATCTTCGATCGCAGTTTGGAGTCGGTTTTCAGCAGGTTGTAGATTTTCTGATATTTTGCCTCATAAGTGGTGTTCAACTCGCGCGTCCGCTTGGCGGATGCGGCTGGAACACCCGGCTGGGTCGCGTTGCGGTTGCCTTCGGGAACAACGGTCACAGCCTCGGCCGGTTGCAAAGTGACCAGCAACAGCGAAAGACAGCTTGTCGCGAAAAGGATCAGGTGGCGGTTCATCATCGGTCCAGAAATTGATTGGACGCTCCGAATAGCGCCTTGCACCCTCGAAAGCCAGAAAAACCTCTACTATTGGGGTCAGATCGTTAGTGTGCCGGTACGGGACAGCTTAGGTCACCTTCCTCACATTTGAGATAGGACTTGAAATCATCGATCCGTTTGCTCGTGAGGCCGTCGAGGCAAATGGATTGAATCATGGGATAGACGCTGCCTTGGGCACTCGCGGACGTTGAGAAGTTGCACTCGGCATCACGAAACGCAACCCAGGCTTTCTGCGCTGTTACGAGCAGCTTCGTCGTTGCCGCATCGTCCTTCAAACGCGTCGTGATCTGCTTGTAAAGCCCGTTCAATTCGTCATCGGACTTCTTGTAAGCCTTGCCGTAGCATTCGTTGAGGTCCGCCTGACTACTGCTGGCGGTATCGCAAGGCTCAGCTGCACTGGCGCCCGTTGCTCCGGAATGAACAATCACCACAGTCAGTAGAAGGAAGATGGGCAAAAGGCGCATGGGAGTACTCCGATTGGTGCGATTCGACCCATTAAACGAGAAATCCAGGCAATTGTCAGTGCCTGGACTCTGTACTGGTTAATCCCCGGCCTCAACGGCTGATGCTCTACAGTATGAACCGAGAGAGATCCGCATTCTTGGCGAGGTCTCCGACAGTCTCCCGTACATATTTGGCGTCTATCGTGTGTTCGGCGCCCGATTTGTCAGGTGCGTTGAACGAAATGTCATCGAGCACCCGCTCCATGACCGTTTGCAGACGACGTGCACCGATGTTCTCGACAGTCGAGTTCAGATCGACTGCGATATCGGCCAAAGCGTCGATGGCGTCATCGGTGATATTGAGCGTGACCTCTTCGGTCGCCATCAACGCGATATATTGCTTGAGCAGACTGGCTTCCGGCTCGGTCAGAATGCGGCGCATGTCATCGCGGGTCAGAGCGCTAAGCTCCACCCGGATCGGCAGACGGCCCTGCAGCTCCGGCAGTAGGTCAGAGGGCTTCGAAACATGGAACGCACCAGATGCGATAAACAGGATATGGTCTGTCTTGATCGGACCGTACTTGGTGGCAACGGTCGTCCCTTCCACCAATGGCAGCAAGTCCCGTTGCACGCCTTCGCGTGAAACACCGGCACCCATGCCGCCATCGCGTGCGGCAATCTTATCGATCTCGTCGAGGAATACGATGCCGTCATCCTCGGCAGACCGCAAGGCTTCCTGGGTGATCTGATCTTGATCGAGGAGCTTGTCGGATTCGTCATTGATCAGGACACCGTACGACTCCTTGACCGTCGTCTTCACCGTCTTTGTGCGACCGCCCATCGCTTTGCCCAGCATGTCGCTGAGGTTGAGCACGCCGATGTTTGCGCCGGGCATGCCCGGCAGTTCGAAATTCGGCATGCCTGAACCGGTGTCCGCAACCTCGACCTCAATCTCCTTGTCGTCGATCAGACCGTCGCGCAGTTTCTTGCGAAAGCTGTCGCGTGTTGCCGGGCTTGCGGTCTTGCCCACCAATGCATCGAGAACGCGTTCTTCTGCATTGACATGCGCCTTGGCCTTCACATCCTCGCGCTTCTTTTCGCGCACGAGACCGATGGCGACTTCGACGAGATCGCGAATGATTTGTTCGACATCGCGGCCGACATAGCCAACCTCGGTAAATTTGGTTGCTTCCACCTTGATGAAGGGTGCACCGGCAAGCTTGGCGAGGCGGCGGGATATTTCCGTCTTGCCGACGCCGGTTGGTCCAATCATCAGAATATTCTTCGGCATCACCTCTTCGCGCATCTGGCCTTCCAGCTGCTGACGGCGCCAGCGGTTACGCAGGGCGATAGCGACGGCACGTTTGGCGTCGTTCTGGCCAATAATATAGCGGTCGAGTTCGGAGACGATCTCGCGAGGGGAAAATGTTGTCATTGTAATCTCGTTTCCTGCCCGTCGTCGGGCGATTGTTCAAACACGAGGTCAGGGTTGTCTCGTGCCATCATGAGGGCTGGACCGTAAATGGATGTCCGGGTATCGAAAGCGACGAAGCCCGCCTTTTCGTATGCCTTGATTGCCTGGCTGTTGGCGGGGTCAGGATCGACGATGACGCGAGGCACGCCTTCTTCGAAGAGCAGCGACACGAACTCATCAAGCAGATGCGGACCGTGGCCCTGACCGATCAGATCCGGTTCGCCGATGAACTGGTCGAGCCCGAGCGTCCCGGTCGGTTGATCCTGGTAAGGGTGATCATCCTCCAGGTGTGGATCGTAGGTCTGCAGATAGCCAATCGCTTCATCGCCGAGCATGATGATGAACGGCTCCACGGACACGCTGTCCATGTGTTCCGCGATCGATGCCATCTCTACGTCGGCATCTTCATTCCACCATTTCGCCACATGCGGCTCCGCCAGCCATTCCGAAATCATGTTCAAATGGCGGGGTTCCACCGGAATGAAGCGGTACCGGAAGGTTGGCTCATTCGGCATCGAGGCTCTCAAGTGTGACGCTCGAATTCGTATAGATGCAAATGTCGGCGGCGATCTGCATGGCACGGCGGGCGATCTCTTCGGCGCTCAAATCCGTATCGGCAAGAGCGCGTGCAGCGGCAAGCGCATAATTGCCGCCGGAGCCGATGGCCATGACGCCGTGTTCGGGTTCAAGCACGTCGCCAGTGCCGGTCAGCGCAAGCGTGACCGATTTGTCGGCGACAAGCATCATGGCCTCAAGCCGGCGCAGATAGCGATCGGTGCGCCAGTCCTTGGCGAGTTCGACACAGGCGCGCGTCAATTGATCCGGATATTGCTCGAGCTTGCTTTCCAGCCGCTCAAGCAGGGTGAATGCATCGGCGGTGGCACCGGCGAATCCGGCGATGACATTGCCTTTGCCAAGTCGGCGTACCTTGCGCGCGTTGCCTTTCATGACCGTATTGCCAAGGCTGACCTGCCCGTCGCCGGCAATGACGACCTTGCCATCCTTGCGGACAGTGACAATCGTGGTTCCATAGATGGTTGAGGGATTGTGTTCTTGCATTCGATTCTCCTTCAAGCAAATTCGATTATGCCCCAAATGGCAGCAGATCGAACCCCTTCTGTTCCATTTATGTATGACGCGCTCGCAGAATTGCAAATGCTGCTCAGGTCAGGACCTCGGTCTGCGCCATCAAAGCATTTGGAGATTCGCCATTCGTGTTTTAGAAGGCCTCATTTGGAACGGCTTTCTACAGAACTCCTGTGGCGGGAAACAGTAATGACAAGCGTCAACACACGCACCGCGAAGATCGAGCGAAGCACCAAGGAAACCAGCATTGCCGTATCGGTCAATCTGGATGGCACCGGGGCATTCGATATTTCTACTGGAGTCGGCTTCTTCGACCATATGCTGGAGCAGCTCTCCCGTCACTCCCTGATAGACATGGACGTCAAGGCCAGGGGTGACCTGCATATCGATGATCACCACACCGTTGAAGATACGGGTATCGCCATCGGCCAGGCTATTGCCAAGGCGCTGGGTGATCGCCGCGGCATCACCCGTTACGCCTCGCTGGATCTCGCCATGGATGAAACGCTGACTCGCGCTGCCCTCGATATCTCGGGCCGCCCGTTTCTCGTATGGCAAGTTGAGTTCTCCGCGGCAAAAATCGGCACTTTCGATACGGAACTTGTCCGGGAGTTCTTCCAGGCGCTGGCGCAGAATGCCGGAATAACATTGCATGTCTCGAACCTTTATGGCGCCAACAATCACCATATCGCCGAGACCTGCTTCAAGGCGGTCGCCCGCACTTTACGGCACGCCATGGAAACCGATCCACGGCAGAAGGATGCCATTCCATCCACCAAGGGTACTTTGAAAGGCTGAAACATGGCCAGTTTCATTGTGTTGGCACCTGAGCTGGACGGCCAGCGTGACGATGACAAAACCGTCTTCGTCAGGGACGGCTTTGCCTTGCTTGCCTTTATCCTGACTGTTCCCTGGCTGCTGGTGCAGCGGCTATGGTTTGAAGCTGCAGTCGTTTTTGGATCGATGGTCGTGATTTCTGGAGTGGGCACCTATACTGGCCACGAAGACATGGCCGGGTTTATCACGGCGCTACTTTCGCTCCTCGTCGGCTTTGAAGGTAATAACTGGCGCATCACGGCCCTCGAACGTCGCGGCTTCAGCGAGCTCGGTGTTGTCGATGCGCGCAATGCGGACGATGCCGAAACGGCCTGGTTCCTTGGCGAAAACTTCGTTTCATTGCCTGAAGTATCTGTCAGCGTCGCCCCGGTACCTTCTCTGCAAGTCAGTCACAAGCCGGTGCTCAGCGGCATGGTCGGTCTCGTCAGCCACCGCGGAGAAAACTGAGCATGCGCGTCGCCATCATCGATTATGGGTCGGGCAATCTCCGCTCGGCAACAAAGGCATTCGAGCGCGCCGCGCGGGAAAGTGGCGTCGATGCGTGCATCGACCTGACAGCCGACGCTGACCGGGTCCGTACGGCCGATCGCATCGTCCTCCCTGGCGTTGGCGCCTATGCCGATTGCCGCCGTGGGCTCCATGCGGTCAACGGCATGGTCGAGGCCATCCATGAAGTAGCCGTGGAAAAAGCGCGGCCGTTTCTCGGGATTTGCGTGGGCATGCAGCTTATGTCGTCGCGCGGGCTGGAAAAGACCATTTCGACCGGTTTTGACTGGATCAAGGGCGACGTTCGCGAGATGGTGCCATCAGACCCGGCGTTGAAAATTCCGCAGATCGGCTGGAACACGATCCGGCTTACCCGTCCGCATCCATTGTTCGACGGAATTAAGACCGGGCCGCAAGGTCTTCATGCCTATTTTGTCCATTCCTACTTTCTCGATGCCGAGATGGAAAATGATGTCGTCGCCGTCACCGACTACGGCGGGCCGGTTACCGCTGCCGTAGCCAATGACAACATGGCGGGGACACAGTTTCATCCAGAAAAGAGTCAGGCGCTGGGCCTCGCTCTCATCGCCAATTTCTTAAGGTGGAATCCGTGATCCTTTTCCCGGCAATCGATTTGAAAGACGGCCAGTGCGTGCGGCTGAAGCTTGGCGACATGGATCAGGCGACCGTCTACAACACTGACCCCGCTGCTCAGGCCAAAGCCTTTGAAGATCAAGGGTTTGAGTGGCTGCATGTGGTTGATCTTAACGGCGCTTTTGCCGGCCAATCGATCAACGGCGCTGCTGTCGAAGCGATCCTGAAGGCGACGAAAAATCCTGTACAGCTTGGCGGTGGCATCCGCACACTCGATCATATCGAAAGTTGGCTGACGAAAGGCCTGTCGCGGGTCATTCTCGGCACCGTTGCCGTGCGCGATCCGGCGTTGGTGATCGAGGCCTGCAAACGTTTTCCAAGCAAGGTCGCCGTCGGCATCGATGCCAAAGGTGGCAAGGTTGCCGTTGAAGGCTGGGCCGAGGCGTCTACATTGGGTGTGGTCGAGCTGGCGAAGAGGTTCGAGGGCGCCGGTGTCGCAGCGATCATCTACACGGATATCGACCGTGACGGCGTGCTTACGGGCATCAATTGGGAATCGACACTGCAACTTGCCGAAGCTATCTCGATCCCGGTCATCGCTTCCGGCGGCCTTGCGTCCATCGCCGATGTCGTTCGCATGACCATGCCCGACGCACAAAAGCTCGAAGGCGCGATTTCTGGCCGCGCGCTCTATGACGGGCGTATCGATCCCGCGGAAGCATTAAAGGTGCTTCGCGATGCAAGGGAGCGCGCTGCATGACCCTTAAAGCCCGCGTCATACCCTGCCTCGACGTCAAGGATGGACGCGTCGTCAAAGGCGTAAACTTCGTCGATCTCATCGATGCCGGTGACCCAGTCGAGGCGGCGAAGGCCTACGACGCTGCGGGGGCAGATGAACTCTGCTTTCTCGACATCACGGCTTCTTCCGACAATCGCGAGACAATCTTCGATGTAGTAGCTCGTACCGCCGAGCAATGCTTCATGCCGCTGACAGTCGGCGGGGGCGTGCGCACGGTTGGCGACATCCGCAAGCTCTTGCTGGCGGGTGCCGACAAGGTATCGATTAACACCGCTGCCGTGGACAATCCTGACTTTATTGCCGAGGCCGCCGACAAGTTCGGCAATCAATGCATCGTCGTCGCCATCGATGCCAAGAAGGTATCCCGCGAGGACGAGGCCGATCGCTGGGAAATCTTTACCCATGGTGGAAGGCGGGCGACAGGCATCGATGCCGTCGCGTTTGCACGGACGGTCGTTGATCTTGGTGCGGGCGAAATTCTGCTGACCTCGATGGATCGGGATGGCTCGAAGATCGGCTACGACATTCCCGTCACGCGGGCGATTGCCGATGCGGTTCGTGTCCCGGTTATCGCTTCCGGCGGTGTCGGCAATCTCGACCACATGGTTGAAGGCATTCTCGAAGGCCACGCTTCGGCAGTGCTGGCCGCTTCCATTTTTCACTTTGGCACCTATACGATCGCGCAAGCGAAAGCCTATATGGCAGCGGCGGGTATCCCGATGCGCCTAGACCCTGTCGGCTGACTGGAGATCTAATCTTATGAGTTCATTCACCCTTGCTGATCTCGAGCGCATTATCGCAGAGCGCGCAGCCACCGCTGACACTAAATCCTATACGGCCAGCCTTTATGCCAAGGGTATTGGCAAGGCCAGCCAGAAGCTGGGAGAGGAAGCGATTGAAACAGTCATTGCCGCCGTCTCCAGGGACAGGCAGGGTGTTATTTCGGAAAGTGCAGATTTGCTCTATCATCTTGTCGTCGTTCTCGGGATATCCGGCATAAAACTCGGAGAAGTGCTGGAAGAGTTGGAGCGGAGAACGGCGCAGACCGGACTTGAAGAAAAAGCGGCGCGAGGACATGACTGATCATGTTTAAAGCTCCGGCTCTTGAACGGCAGACGGGAGAGGATGTCGTGGATCAGTTGGCACCCAGCGAGTTTTCACCTTATCGGTTTTACAGTGCCGAGAGATGGGCTGAGTTTCGCGCCGATACGCCATTGACGCTAACCTATGATGAGGTCAAGCGGCTGCGCTCTCTCGGCGATCCGATCGATCTCGATGAGGTGAGCAGAATTTACCTATCGCTGTCGCGGCTGTTGTCGGCGCATGTCGAGGCGAGCCAACTGTTATTCTATCAGCGCCGCCAATTCCTCAATACCGGAGACGCCTTCAAGACACCGTTCATTATCGGTATTGCGGGCTCGGTAGCCGTTGGCAAATCTACCACTGCGCGCGTTCTGAAAGAACTGCTCGCCCGTTGGCCATCGAGCCCTAAGGTCGATCTGGTTACCACGGACGGCTTTCTTTATCCGAACGAGGTCCTTCGAGCCAAAGGTTTGATGGAGCGCAAAGGTTTTCCCGAGAGCTACGATGTCGGCATGGTGTTGCGGTTCCTCTCGCAGATCAAGGCCGGCCAGCGCAACGTCAACGCGCCGCTTTATTCGCACCTGACCTATGATGTGCTGCCGGGTCGCTATCAGACCGTCGATGCCCCGGACATCCTGATTTTCGAAGGGATCAATGTGCTTCAGGTCCGTGATCTGCCCGAAGACGGCAAAATGGTGCCATTCGTGTCGGATTTCTTCGACTTTTCGATCTATATCGACGCCGATGAAGAGCAGATACACAAATGGTACATCAGCCGCTTCATGCGCTTGCGGGAGACAGCGTTCAAGGATCCGAGCTCGTTCTTCCATCGCTATTCGACGATTTCGGATGATTCCGCGCTGGCCATCGGCGAAAGCCTTTGGGCAAACATCAATCTGAAGAATCTGCGGGAGAATATTCTGCCCACACGGCCGCGCGCTGATCTCATTCTACGCAAGGGCGACAATCATCTGGTCGAGGAAGTAGCGCTCAGGAAGCTGTGACCCTTCTCAGCGTCAGGTTTATGCGGCCCGTACTTTTCAACAGCGTCGAAGTGCCGGGATAAATGCGATCGACGCCGTGAAACGCCATACGGCCTTCCCCGCCAAGCACGATTACGTCGCCGCTGGATAGCTTAATCGACTGCGTCTTGTCATTGCGGTTCGTGCCGCCAAAGCGGAACAGGCACGCATCTCCGAGCGAGACTGAAACAACCGGCGCGTTCAGATTTTGCTCATCGCGATCCTGATGCAAGCCCATTTTCGCTGTGTCGGAATAGAAATTGACGAGGCAAGCCTCCGGAAGAAGCGGGAAATCGCCGACTTCCCGCCAGAGTTCGAGCAAACGCTGCGGGATAGAAGGCCAAGGTTTTCGCGTCTCAGGGTGGACTGCCTGATAACGATAGCCGCCTTCCTTGTCCGTAACCCACCCGAGCACACCGCAATTCGTCATGCGGACGCTCATTTCCTTGCCGGTTTTCGGCATGGCAGGAACGTAAAGCGGTGCTTCAATGACGACAGCCCGTATGTCCTCTACCAGCGCAGCCTGTTCGGCCGGATCAAAATGTTCAGGGAAGTAGCGAATGCCGGGCGCCAGCAAAAGCATCATCTATCCAACTATCTAAATCAAAGGCCCGGCCGCAATAGGGAGCCGGGCCTTTGGCAAGTGCAGGTCAGCCGAGTTCGGGAATCCTCAGCACCTGACCTGGATAAATCTTGTCGGGGTGAGTAAGCATCGGCTTGTTGGCCTCGAAGATGAGAGTATTCTTCGCGCCCTTGCCCTTGCCATACTGCGACTCGGCGATCTTCCACAAATTGTCGCCCTTCTTTACGGTGTAGAACACCGGTTCCTTGGCGACGGAGCCGGTGGTGACTTCATCGACCTTCAACCCTTCGGTCTCGACCTTGGAGATGCCAAGTGAATTTCCAACGGCGATAATCGCCTTTTCGAGGATTTCCTGATTGGTGACATTGCCCTTCAGAACTGCTTTGTCGCCTTCAACCACCACCTGGACATTCTCGGTACCAAGCTTGTGGGAATCGAGCTCTTTCTTCAGCGCATCGGCACTTGGCTCGTCGTCGCCGATGCCGATTTTCTTGCCTACGGATTTAACGAAATCAAATAGTCCCATGTCTGGCTCCTGTTGATTGTTCAAACCGAAATAGTGTTGTGGCATTACGTGAAGCAGTTGAAAAGCCAAGATTAATACCTGCGGTTAATATTCGTTTCTATTAACAGGTCCTGACTCTAATCTCCCTTCACCTTGCCGCGCATCTTTTTGACATCGGCGCGTCCTGATTTCTCCTTGAGACGGCGCTCGATCGATCCCTTCGTTGGCCTGGTTTTCTTGCGCGGTGGCGGTGGCGGCTCTGCGGCCTTCGCAATCAGTGCAATCATGCGCTCGCGAGCGTCCTGCCTGTTGCGCTCCTGCGTGCGAAAACGGTTGGCCTCGATAAGCACATCGCCGTCTTTGGTCGCTCTTTGGCCCGCAAGTTTGATGAGGCGCGAAAAAACATCGTCTGGTAAACCTGCACGTGCCGCCAAGAATCGCAGTTGTACAGCCGTCGAGACTTTGTTGACATTTTGTCCGCCGGGGCCGGCAGAGCGAATGAAGCTTTCCTCCAGATCGTCCTCGTCGATCCAGATTCTATTGCTTATTCTGATCCGGCTGCGGCTCTCTTCCATAGGAAGATTGGTAGCCTAATCTTCGATTCGCGGAAAGCGCCACTCAGTGCCGCAAAAAATGCAAGAAAACCTCCGCTGGACACCAGCGGGGGTTTGAGTTGAAAAAATGAGGCGATTATTCCGCAGCGACCGGCGTATGCGGAGCTGCCGCCCTGACGTCACCGTCAACGTGGCCCTCGAACTTGCCAAAGTTGCGAATAAACATATCAACCAGCTTTGTTGCCTGGGCATCATAGCCAGGCTTATCCGCCCAGGTCGAGCGGGGATCGAGGATCGCATCATCTACCCCTGGCACCGCAACAGGGACTGCGAAACCGAAATTCGGGTCCGTCCGGAACTGCGCGTTCTTTAGCGAACCGTCGAGCGCCGCTGCAAGTAGCGCCCGCGTTACCTTGATGGGCATGCGCTTGCCTATGCCATGAGCACCACCGGTCCAGCCTGTGTTTACCAGCCAGCAATCAACGTTGTGATCGGCGATTAGCTGCCGCAGCAGATTGCCATATTCCGACGGATGACGCGGCATGAAAGGCGAACCGAAACACGTCGAGAACGTTGCCTCGGGTTCGGTCACACCGCGCTCCGTACCGGCGACTTTTGCGGTGTAGCCGGAGAGGAAGTGATACATCGCCTGTGCCGGCGTAAGTTTGGCGATGGGCGGCATGACGCCGAAAGCATCCGCGGTCAACATGATGATGTTCTTCGGATGGCTTGCCTTGCCCGTCTTCGATGCATTCGGGATGAAGTCGAGAGGATATGCGCAGCGCGTATTTTCCGTCAGTGAACCATCGTTGAAATCCGGCTCCCGGTTTTCATCGAGAACGACATTTTCAAGCACAGTGCCGAAACGCTGGGTCGTCGCGTAGATTTCGGGTTCCGCCTCAGCGGAAAGGCGAATGGTCTTGGCGTAGCAACCGCCTTCGAAATTGAAAACACCGTGCTGGCCCCAGCCATGCTCATCATCGCCGATCAGTGTACGGCTAGGATCAGCGGAGAGCGTGGTCTTGCCCGTACCCGATAGACCGAAAAAGACGGCAGTATCGCCGTCCGGGCCCTCATTGGCCGAACAATGCATCGGCATGACGCCCTTGGCGGGGAGAATATAGTTGAGCGCCGTGAAGACGGACTTTTTCATCTCACCGGCATAGGCCGAGCCTCCAATCAGCACGATCATGCGATTGAGATCGACAGCGATTACCGTTTCCGAGCGCGTGCCATGCCTTGCGGGATCGGCGCGGAAGGACGGAAGGTCGATGATCGTCATCTGCGGCACGAAATCAGGCAGGGCGGCACGATCCGGGCGGATCAGCAAATTGCGGATGAACAGTGAATGCCAGGCAAATTCAGTGACGACGCGCGTGTTGAGTCTGTACTCTTCATCGGCGCCGCCGATGAGATCCTGGACAAACAGTTCCTTGCCCTTTGCCTGCTCAATAAAATCTGCATAGAGCAGCTCAAATGCCTCAGGTGACATTGGCGCGTTATTGTCCCACCAGACGTGAGCGTCGGTTGACGTGTCGCGCACGACGAATTTGTCCTTTGGCGAGCGCCCGGTATGTTGGCCGGTACGAGCAACAAGCGCACCTTGCGCCGTCAGCTCCGCTTCGCCTCTGCGCAAGGTCTCCTCGTAGAGTTCCGCGGCTCCCAAATTATAATAGACCGCCGAAACATCCTTCAAGCCTGAGGTGCCGAGCGCGATCGTCGCGTTGTGAATACCGGTCTCTCTAGTCATGTGTCCGC
The DNA here is from genome assembly GCF_028331445.1 of Candidatus Phyllobacterium onerii. GTDB lineage: Bacteria > Pseudomonadota > Alphaproteobacteria > Rhizobiales > Rhizobiaceae > Phyllobacterium > Phyllobacterium onerii. The sequence continues at coordinate 245,234 of NZ_JAQMHX010000007.1, forward strand.
CATTGTTTAAGAATGCGTTGAGGGGTCAAGTTAACACGTGCTGCTTCCTGCATCTTCCAGCATGAATGCGGCTACCCATGCTCAAAAGCAGAAATACTGAATAGTATCAAATGTTTAATCGATTTAAAGAATTTAAATTTTTTTAAATCGTTTTAGATAACGGAAATTTTGGCCATCCTTCCGTAAGCGTAAAAGCAGGTGAATCCTGCAGGGATGACACGACTAGCGATCTGTGCCACATTTTGTACCTAATTTGTCCGGCACAAGCACAGTTGTTTTGATGACATGAAAGGCAGGGCATGAGGGAAGTACCCGCAATGCAGACTATTGCGCTCGTCGACGACGATCGCAACATTCTGACATCCGTATCGATCGCGCTTGAATCGGAGGGCTATCGTGTCGAAACCTATACAGACGGTGCCTCTGCACTCGATGGTTTGATGGCCCGTCCGCCGAATCTCGCCATTTTCGACATCAAGATGCCGCGCATGGATGGGATGGAACTTCTGCGTCGTCTGCGACAGAAGTCCGACTTGCCGGTCATTTTCCTGACCTCCAAAGACGATGAAATTGACGAATTGTTCGGGCTCAAGATGGGTGCCGATGACTTCATCACCAAGCCGTTTTCGCAGCGCCTCCTTGTCGAGCGGGTAAAGGCGGTCCTGCGCCGTGTCGCGGCGAGGGAAAGCGCAGCAAAGCCCGGCAGCCCCCAGACGAAATCGCTTGAGCGCGGCCAGCTTGTCATGGACCAAGAGCGTCACACTTGCACGTGGATGGGTGAACCGGTGACGTTGACCGTGACCGAATTTCTGATCCTTCACTCGCTGGCCCAGCGCCCAGGCGTCGTCAAAAGCCGTGATGCGTTGATGGATGCAGCCTATGACGAGCAGGTTTATGTGGACGATCGCACCATCGACAGTCACATCAAGCGCCTGCGCAAGAAGTTCAAGGTCGTCGACGATGATTTCGACATGATCGAGACGCTTTACGGCGTTGGCTATCGCTTCCGCGAAACCTGATCACCAGACTGGTTCCTCTCAAGGGGACTTCAGTGCGAAAACGTACCTGCGCTTTCAAAGCTACGTGATCCGCTGTAAAACAAGGTTGTCTCGTCGCTGCATGAATGCGATGAGCCAACCGAATCATGATGTTCTGAGGCAAAGATGGTAGCCGAACTGCAAGGCGGCAATATCACGCGCAAAAGCGCCGTTATGCGCCGCAAGCGTTCGCTGGCTTTGCGCCGTTTTTTTCGTCCGCTGAACCGCGTCTTTGGCAACTATCTGTTCTCAAGCCTGACCAGGCGCATTCTTTTTCTCAATCTGGCCGGTCTTGCTGTGCTTCTGTCCGGCATCATGTACCTCAATCAGTTCCGCGACGGATTGATCGATGCTCGCGTTGAGAGCCTGATGACGCAGGGCGAGATCATCGCTGGTGCCATAGCGTCATCGGCAACGGTCGATACGAATTCCATTGCCATCGATCCTGAGAAGTTGCTGGAATTGCAGGCTGGTCAGAGCATTACGCCGTCACCCGACGTTCTGGACAATCTCGATTTCCCCATCAATCCGGAGCGCGTGGCGCCAGTTCTGCGCAGGCTCATTTCACCCACGCGTACGCGTGCTCGCATCTATGACCGGGATTCCAATCTCCTGCTGGATTCCCGCCATCTTTATTCGCGCGGCCAGGTTTTGCGGTATGAACTTCCGCCGATCGATGGCGAGGAGCCGAGTTTTTTCGAACGCCTGACGAATCGGATGACACGGCTTTTGCGCCGTAGCGACCTACCGGTTTATCAGGAACAGCCTGGTGGCAATGGATCCTCTTATCCCGAAATCATGAAGGCGCTGACCGGTTCGCCGGCAACCGTTGTTCGTATGACCGAAAAAGGAGAGCAGATCGTCTCGGTCGCAGTGCCGATCCAGCGGTTTCGTGCCGTGCTCGGCGTGCTGCTTCTTTCCACCGAAGGCGGTGACATCGACAAGATCGTTCAAGGCGAACGTTATGCGATCATCCGCGTATTTACGGTTGCCGCGCTGGTCATGGCTATTTTGTCGCTCTTCTTAGCGTCGACAATTGCCAATCCGCTTCGGCGTCTCGCTGCCGCTGCCGATCGCGTCCGGCACGGGGTGAAGAATCGCGAGGAAATACCGGATTTTTCCGAGCGGCAAGACGAAATCGGCCACCTTTCGACATCGATCCGCGACATGACCAACGCTCTTTATGCCCGCATCGAATCGATTGAGAGTTTTGCCGCCGACGTGAGTCACGAACTCAAAAATCCACTAACTTCGTTGCGAAGCGCCGTAGAGACGTTGCCGCTTGCCAGAAACGAAGAGTCGAAGAAACGGCTCATGGATGTGATACAACATGATGTGCGCCGCCTCGATCGCCTGATCACCGATATCTCTGACGCCTCGCGACTGGACGCTGAATTGGCTCGCGAGGATTCCGAGCACGTCGATCTCAAATATCTGTTGGGCAACCTCGTGACGGCCGCGCGCGAGGTCCGGCGAAACAAGAAGGACACCCGTATCGAATTGGTAGTCGGTAAGTTGCCGAACAACAGGAAGGGTTTCTTTGTCGCCGGCCATGATCTGCGGCTCGGCCAGGTCGTCTCCAATCTGATCGAAAATGCGCGGTCGTTCGTTCCCGTCGAGGACGGCGTTATCACGGTGACGCTGGAGCATATGGGTGACCGCATCAGAATTACCGTCGAGGACAACGGGCCAGGTATCCGGGTAGAACAGATCGACCGGATTTTCGAACGGTTTTATACGGATCGGCCGTCCGGAGAGGCCTTCGGCCAGAACTCGGGGCTGGGATTATCCATCAGCCGTCAGATAATCGAGGCCCACGGTGGCACGTTGAATGCCGAGAACATCATCGACCCTAAAGACCCCGGCAATTATCTCGGTGCGAAGTTCATCGCCATTATTCCAGTCGAGGTGTGATGGTTGTCGAGCCGGACGGGCATGTGCACGCGACTGCGGTCCTCGTCGGAGATCGCGGCATCCTGATTTCGGGCCCCTCAGGATCGGGAAAATCATCGATTGCCAATGAACTGATGCGTCGAGCGGCTGGCAGAGGCGCATTTGCCGCTCTGATTTGCGATGATCAGTGTCTTTTGCAAGCCATGTCCGGCCGCTTGATTTGCGCGGCGCCTGCCTCGTTGCGGGGCGGGCTGGAGGTACGTGGCTCAGGCTTGCATACGCTTGATTTTGAGACTTACGGGGTGGTCCATCTTGCCGTTGAACTTGCCAAGCCCGAGCAAGCCATTCGATTTGCGAGTGACGCCAGGATCGTGCTCGAAGGCGTCGCCATCCCACATCTAATTCTCCCTGAACGGGAGGTGGAAGCCGCTTGCCGGGCCGTGGAGGCAAGGCTTTTCCAGGCGTTTTGGAAGAAATAGGCTAACTGATTCAAATGGTTGCAATGCTGCACTGCGATAAAATGACTGACTGTCTTGCTTAGGCCATTTTTCCGCTTGCCTTCACGATTCGTCCTGCCAAAATGCGACACCTGCCAAACGGGGCATTCAATGCGCAGTAAAAAGCCCAAACCCAAGGGGCTGGCGCGACAGGAGCAGTTTCAGAATGATCGGACTCGTGCTTGTGACGCACGGAAGACTGGCTGAAGAATTTCATCATGCCGTGGAGCATGTGGTCGGCCAGCAGGAATATTTGGAAACCGTCTCGATCGGTGCGGATGACGATATGGAGCAGCGGCGGCGTGACATTGTCGATGCTGTTGCCCGTGCCGACAACGGTTCGGGCGTTATTATCCTGACAGATATGTTTGGTGGTACGCCTTCAAACCTGGCCATCTCGGTGATGGAATCGGGACGGATCGAAGTCATTGCCGGGGTTAATTTGCCAATGCTCATCAAGCTATCCAGTGTGCGCGTCACCAACGACATGGCAGCTGCATTACGCGAAGGTCAGGATGCCGGACGGAAGTATATCAATGTGGCCAGTCAGGTGCTGACAGCCAAATAGGGCTTATGCTCAAAGAGGAAATAGATGCGCCTGACTGCCGAAACAACCGGTACGTTTGACCCGGATAACGCACTTGTCGAGGAATTCGAGATCGTCAACCGGCGTGGTCTACACGCACGCGCGTCTGCCAAGTTCGTCCAACTCGTCGATGGCTACGACGTGCATGTCCGCGTCGAAAAGGATGGAATGACCGTCGGTGGCACTTCGATCATGGGTCTGATGATGCTTGCTGCGTCTCCTGGCTGCTGCATCAAGGTCAGCGCCTCCGGTGTACAGGCGCGCGAACTGATGAAGGCGCTGGGCACGCTCATTGCCGACAAGTTCGGCGAAGAAGCCTGATTGATGCAACTCCCATTGTCGAATCATATGCACGCATAAGGATTTCTTTATATCCCATTGTGCGGCGGGGTCTAATCTGCTAGTCAACGTCATCTCCGGTCGCCCGATCAGATAGTGCGCGGCCAAATGAAAACGAAGACGGAGCTGAACGAGATGGCCGACACACAGGATTACATCGTCAAGGACCTTGAGCTGGCCGCATGGGGCCGCAAGGAAATGGATATCGCCGAAACAGAAATGCCGGGCCTGATGGCCAGCCGCGAAGAATTCGGCAAGACACAGCCGCTTAAGGGCGCGCGCATCACCGGGTCGCTCCACATGACGATCCAGACAGCGGTCTTGATCGAGACGTTGCAGGCGCTTGGCGCGAAAGTTCGCTGGGCCTCGTGCAATATCTTCTCCACACAGGATCACGCCGCCGCAGCGATTGCTGCAACCGGAACGCCGGTTTTTGCCGTCAAAGGCGAGTCACTCGAAGAGTACTGGACCTATACGGACAAGATTTTCCAGTGGCCGGATGGTCAGCCTTCCAACATGATCCTCGACGATGGTGGCGATGCCACGATGTACATTCTTATCGGAGCACGTGCCGAGGCTGGCGAAGATGTTTTGTCGAAGCCGGAGAGCGAGGAAGAGGAAATCCTCTTCGCACAGATCAAAAAGCGCATGAAAGAAACGCCTGGCTTCTTCACCAAGCAGCGCGATGCCATCAAGGGTGTCACTGAAGAGACCACGACCGGCGTTAATCGCCTGTATCAGCTGCAGAAGAAGGGCTTGTTGCCTTTCCCTGCAATCAACGTCAATGACAGCGTGACCAAGTCGAAATTCGACAACAAGTATGGCTGCAAGGAATCGCTGGTTGACGGTATCCGCCGCGCTACCGACGTAATGATGGCTGGCAAGGTCGCTGTCGTCTGCGGTTACGGCGATGTGGGCAAAGGTTCGGCCCAGTCGCTGCTTGGTGCCGGTGCCCGCGTCAAGGTGACGGAAGTCGATCCGATCTGTGCGTTGCAGGCCGCTATGGATGGTTTCGAGGTTGTGACGCTCGAAGATGCGGCCCCGACTGCCGACATCATCATCACGACGACGGGCAACAAGGACGTCATCACCATCGAGCACATGCGCGCGATGAAGGACATGGTTATCGTCGGCAATATTGGTCACTTCGATAACGAGATTCAGGTCGTTGCCCTGCGCAATCTCAAGTGGAACAACATCAAGCCGCAGGTCGACATGATTTCGTTCCCGGATGGCAAGCGGCTGTTGCTTCTATCGGAAGGCCGCCTCCTCAACCTCGGCAATGCTACGGGCCATCCAAGCTTCGTCATGTCCGCCTCGTTCACCAATCAGGTTTTGGCTCAGATCGAGCTTTATAGCCGCGGCGAGCAGTACAAGAACGAAGTCTATGTCCTGCCGAAGCACCTCGACGAAAAGGTCGCCCGCTTGCATCTGGACAAGCTTGGCGCAAAATTGTCGGTGCTTTCGGAAGAACAGGCTGCCTATATTGGTGTGACGCCGAAGGGTCCTTTCAAGTCTGACCACTACAGATATTGATCTGATTGGTATATACCCACAAGATATAGAAACCGGAGGATTGACAAATCCTCCGGTTTTCTTTTTTGCGCCTAGTTCTTCCCGTCGATTCGCTCAAGGTTTATTGTAGTGATTCGGGATGACGGTGTTCCAGGTGGGCCGCTTGCTTAAAAAAGCAGGCGGAAGGGAATAACCGGTATTCGTCAGGATGGGGCAGCGACGGTTGATATGAAAATTGGGACAAGTGATGTTCGCAGTAAAGATGCAGCACACGGACCGGTGCTGAACAGACTGCGGAGGATCCTGGCTAAAGGCACAAGTTCAGCCCTGCCAGTCCTGTTGATGTCTTCCCCATCGGCTCGTGCACAGGACGCGCTCGGAAAAATCACGACACCCTTTGGCGTAGAGGTCGGTACGTTCGAAGTCGTGCAGTTCGCTATTTTCCTCGGCGCTATGGGTGCAGCGCTGCTTTCCGCTGGCTGGCTAATTCGCGAGCGCAGTCGTATTGCCCAAGAAAATCGCCAGCTGCGGGACAAGGTTGCGGACCTCAACGTAACGGTCCAGCGCAATGAGGCTCTGCTTAATCTCAAGGATCAGCGTGTGATCGTGTGGGAAGGCGCTTCGAGTACGCCCAATCTCATCGGCACCCTTCCTCCGGAGATTGGCGTACCAGAGGGCCGCGCGCTATTTTTGGCCTTCGGACGATGGCTGCGTGTCGATTCCGTTACGCTGCTTGATCGTTCCATCTCGGCTTTGCGCGAAAAAGCACGTCCATTCGACATTGCGGTTGAAACCTCGAAGGGCGCACCGCTGGAAGTTCAGGGCCGCACCTCTGGCGGTTATGCAATAGTGCGTTTCATCAATCTCGGTGAGACACGGGTCGCGCAGGCGCTCCTGAAGTCTGAAAATTATCAGCTTAATGAGGCGGTCACCACACTACGCGGCTTGCTGGAATCGATCGATATGCCGTCCTGGAGCCGTGATGGGGATGGCCGTCTCAACTGGGTGAACATGGCCTATGCCAAGGCTGTTGATGTTCGCGATCCACAGATTGCGATTCGGGACGGTCGCGAATTGTTCGGCGCACAGGCGCGAGAAAAGATCGAACGCGACAAGGTAGCAAACAGGCGCTTTCAGGATCAGCTTTCGACAGTGGTTGGTGGCGATCGTCATGTCTTCCGGGTCACCGATGTAGCCAGTAGTGCGGGCTCGGCCGGCCTCGCTACCGACGTCAGCGAAGTCGAACTGATCCGCGAAGAGTTCAAGCGAACGGTTCTCAATCATTCGGATACACTCGACCAGCTGAATACTGCCGTCGCGATGTTCGACGCCAATCGCAAGCTGCAGTTCCACAACCAGGCGTTTGCCAAGCTCTGGGGACTGGACACGGCATTCCTCGAGAGTAGCCCTGACAATGCGATGCTGCTCGATCGCTTCCGTAGTGATGGAATCCTGCCGGAACAGCAAGATTGGCGCCGATGGAAGGAAACGGTCTTGTCGGCCTATCATTCGGTCGAGTCGCAGGAGCATATCTGGTATCTGACCGATGGGCGCACGCTGCGTGTCATCGTCAATCCGCAGCCGAAGGGCGGGGTGACCTGGGTCTTCGAAAACCTTACAGAGAAGCTCGAGCTGCAAAGCCGTTACAACACATTGATCAAGGTGCAGGGTCAGACGCTGGACCATCTGGCGGAAGGCGTCGCCGTTTTCGGTTCAGACGGGAAGATACGTCTATCGAATCCTGCTTTCGCTTCCCTCTGGTCGCTGAAGCGCGAGCAAATCTCTGAAGGTATGCACATTTCCGCCATTCGCCGGTTGTGCGAGCCGGTCTCGGATGCTGCGCATTGGGAAAACTTTGTCACCACCGTGACTGGTTTTGACGACGAGCGACTGTCCCTCTCGGGACATCTCGAACTCAGCTCAGGCAAAATTCTCTACTATGCGACGGCGCCGCTGCCAAACGGTCAGACCATGCTGACCTTCGTTGATGTGACGGACTCGGTGCAAGTGGAGCGGGCGCTGAAGGAAAAGAACGAGGCACTTGAGCGGACGGATGAGTTGAAGAACGATTTCGTCCAGCATGTCTCTTATGAGCTGCGATCGCCTTTAACCAATATCATCGGCTTTACCGAGCTTCTGCAGACGCCGATGACGGGGCCGCTCAATGACCGTCAACGCGATTATCTCGATCACATCGGCACGTCCTCTTCGGTGCTGCTGACGATTGTCAACGACATTCTCGATCTCGCTACTGTGGACGCCGGCATCATGGAGCTCGATATCAGCGATGTGTCGGTCACCGATGCTATCGCCACTGCATCCGAGAAGGTAGCGGAACGATTCAGGGAGCATAATATCCTGCTCGACATCCGCATCGCACCAGGAACGGGTTCGTTTCGTGCCGATGCCAGCCGGGTCAAGCAGGTTCTATCCAATCTTCTCAGCAATGCTGCCAACTACGCGCCTGAAGGCAGCACGGTGACGCTCGCATGCTGGCGCGATCAGGCTGAAATGGTATTCAGCGTCAAGGACAATGGCCCAGGCATGCCGGATTATGTTCTCGACAGCATCTTCAAGCGCTTCCAGCCCTATCCCAATGGCGGCCGCAAGCGTGGAGCCGGCCTCGGACTCTCCATAGTCAAGGGTTTTGTTGAATTGCATGGCGGTACGGTCGATATCGATAGCGGTGCCGGCAAGGGCACGCTGGTTACCTGCCGGTTCCCGGTGGAGGCGCGCACATTCAGCATCGCTGCCGAATAAACTCTCCATGACATCAATCATCATTCAACTTGCAACACCCGAGGATACGACAAGGCTTGGCCAGGATCTGGCACTGGCGTTGCGCAGGGGGGATCTCGTCACATTGTCCGGAGATCTCGGCGCCGGCAAGTCGACGCTCGCACGGGGACTGATACGTACCATCGCCGATGACAATCTTTATGAAGTGCCGAGCCCGACCTTCACCATCGTGCAGTCTTATCCGGAGTTGCGCCTGCCAATAAGTCATGTCGATCTTTTTCGCCTGACTTCCGCCGATGAGGTGGATGAGCTCGGTCTTGATGAAGCCCTGGAGGATGGCATCGTCGTGGTAGAGTGGCCGGAACGGGCGGGGGACGCATTATCAGCGTTCAGCTTGAAGGTGACGCTTGTGAATGACGGCGACGGCCGGAAGGCATTGATCGAGGGCGAACCGGCTGCATTGGCGCGGCTGCAACGCTCCCTGACAATTCGCGAGTTTCTCGCCAAAGAAGGATTCGTCACGGTTGAGCGGCGCTACCTCCTTGGCGATGCTTCAGCCCGTGGTTATGAAACCATTCCGATGGGCAAGGGGATTCCGTTTATCCTGATGAATTCGCCCTACAATCCAGGTGGTCCGGTGCTTCGCGACGGCAAGACCTATATGCAAATCGCGCACCTTTCCCAATCCGTGACTGCGTTTGCCGCACTTGACAGGCTGCTCGCCTCGCGCGGCTTCACGGTGCCGAAAATCGCCGCACAGGACTTGGAGAACGGTTTTCTGATCCTCGAAAATCTCGGCAGCGAAGGCCTACTGGGTACTGAAGGGGCGCCAATCCTCGAACGTTATGAAGCGACGGTTCGTTTGCTGGCAACTCTGCACCAGCAATCCTGGCCAAAGGACATCGATTTAGGCGAAGGCATTTCCCATCGCATCCACGATTTCGATCGCGATGCTATGATGATTGAGGTCGAGCTTCTGTCCGATTGGTATGTGCCGCGGATAAGTGGAGCAGCGCTCGGACCCGCCCAAAAGGCGGAATTTGTGGCCGCATGGGATAAAGTATTCAGCCAACTAATTAATACGGAGAAAAGCCTTCTCCTGCGCGATGTTCACTCACCCAACATCCTATGGCGCGAAAACAAAACGGGTATCAATCGTGTGGGGCTTATTGATTTTCAGGACGCCATGATTGGACCGTCAGCCTATGACGTGGCGTCATTGATCTTCGATGCGCGCGTGACGATTGCCCCGGACATACAGGACCATTTGCTTGGCGCCTATATCGACGAACGGCGCTCGGCTGATCCCGGTTTCGACGAAACTTTGTTTCGCAAGGCGTTCGCTATCATGGCGGCACAGCGCAACGCCAAGATACTCGGCATTTTCGTTCGGCTCGACGAGCGCGACGGCAAGTCTTTCTATCTGAAGCATCTGCCGCGTATCCGGTCCTATCTTAATCGGGTTATTGTTCATCCCGCACTGGCGCCGGTCAAGCAATGGTGCGAAAAGGCAGGAATACTTTCTTCGGAGATTTGATTGATGGCAGGTCCGCATACGGCAATGGTCTTGGCAGCCGGTCTTGGCAGGCGCATGGCTCCAATTACCGATACGATGCCGAAACCACTGGTAAAAGTAGCCGGCAAACCATTAATTGATTGGGGACTCGAGGCGCTTGAAAATGTGGGCGTCGAGCGAGCTATCGTTAACGTCCACTATCTTGCCGATCAGGTTGATGCACATCTGGCGCAACGCAGGACACCCGCGATTATCGTCTCGGACGAGCGCGATGAACTGCTCGATTCCGCCGGCGGTATCATCAATGCTCTCCCGAAGATCGGATCCGATCCTTTCTATGTGGTCAACGCCGACACTTTTTGGGTGGATGGACCGAAGCCCAATCTTGTCCTGTTGGCTGAAGGATGGGATGATGCGCGCATGGATATTCTGCTGATGATTGCAGCAAAGGATCAGGCCACCGGCTATGATGGGCGCGGCGATTTCGACATGGACAACGACGGTCGCCTGCGCCGCCTCGGAATCGGCGAAACGTCGCCCAATATTTATGCCGGTGCAGCCATTATCCATCCGCGAATTTTCACAGGCGCCGTGGCGGGCAAGGCCTCGCTCAATCGCTATTTTGATGCGGCGATCGCCACGGACCGGCTTTATGGTCGGCGGATGGAGGGCATGTGGCTGACGGTCGGAACACCTGATGCGATTGGCGAGGCGGAAGCCGCCATCGCCAGACAGACGGTCAATGGTTGAGCACGGACATTCGCGCATATTCTCCATAGCACCGGGCATTCCGTTTCTGCCCGCTCTTGTTGATGCGTTGCGATCGGGCATACTTGTGCCCGGATATCCTGCGGATCCGTCGGATCCCATGGCGCTCGCACAGGCTATGATCTACGTGCCGACACGCCGCGCTGCACGCACTCTGCGCTCTTTGCTGGTCGAAACGAGCCCCGCCAAATCTGCTATCCTCCCCATCATCAGGCCCCTCGGTGATGTGGACGAGGATGCGGCAATGTTCGATATGGGATCGGATGCATTTTTCGATCTCCTGCCACCAATAGGCTCGACAGAACGCTTGCTGCTGCTCGCGCGGCTGGTGAGGCCTTGGCGCGAACGTCTGCCCAACCACGTCCGGGCACTTTTCGGCAACGAAGAGATCGCGATCCCGGCTACGACCGCCGATGCGATCTGGCTGGCGCGCGATCTTGCAAGCTTGATGGACCAGGTTGAGACCGAAGCGATGGGATGGTCGTCGCTATCCAACATTGTGTCGGAGGATCTGCCGAACTGGTGGCAGGTAACTCTGGATTTTTTGGGGATAGTCACCAGTCTTTGGCCCGACGTTCTTGCCAGCCGGCATCGATCCAATCCTGCCGCACATCGCAATCGGCTGATAGAACTCGAAGCCGAGCGTCTGTTGCGCAGCCCGCCCGCCGGGCCGGTTATTGCCGCCGGTTCCACGGGTTCCATACCCGCCACCGCACAGCTGCTCGCCGCCATCGCTCGCCTGCCACAAGGTGCTCTGGTCCTGCCCGGCGTCGATCGTGACATGGACGCGGCAAGTTGGGAACTTCTGGCCAATACCATCGATAGCCCATCGATCTTCGGTCACCCACAATATGGTTTGAGAAAGCTCTTGAGCCAGCTCGGCGTTCTGCGTCGGGACGTCATTCAGCTGGGAGACGCCGTAGCGCCAAAACGTGCGCGCGAGGCTTTGCTGGCCGAGGCGATGCGCCCCGCAGACACGAGTGAAGCCTGGGCCGATATCGACCGTGGCGATGGCAGGTTCTTGGCTGCCATCGCGCCTAGTGCGCTGGTGGAGGCGGCGAATGAACGGGAAGAAGCTCTCGCGGTCGCTGTCGCCTTGCGTGATGCGATTAACCAGCCAGGCAAGACGGCAGCCTTGATCACTGCGGATCGCGAACTTGCGCGCCGTGTCTCGACCGAGCTCGCACGCTTCAATATCACAGCCGATGATTCCGGCGGTCATGCCCTGCGCGAAACGCAGCCAGCCACACTGATGCGGCTAGCACTGGAAACAGTCTTCAATCCGGGCGATCCGGTCGCACTGCTCGCGCTTCTCAAACATCCATTGACCCGGCTCGGTCTAGAACGTTCCGCTGTTAGGCAAGCTGCGGAAACCATTGAACTCGTGTCGCTTCGAGGGGGCACGGGTCGGGCTACATTGTCTGGCCTGCGTTCCTTCTTCGAAAAACGCCTTTCGGACGCAAGCACAACGCCATTTGAACCCGGGTGGCTCCGGCAGATTACCGTTGCGCAGATCGAGGCTGCCCGCTCGGCCTGCGAAGCGCTCTCGCAATGCATGCAACCGCTGGCGGTCTTTGCTCCCAGAGAAGCCCCGGTGGAGATCGCGGAGATTATCCACGCCACTGTCGCCAGTCTGGAAAATCTGGCACGGGACGACCAAGGCGATATTGCGGCGCTCTATTCCGGCGCTGCTGGCGAACAGTTCGCAGCCTTCCTGCGCAATTTGATATCGGCAGATGCAGGACTGGAGTTCATGCCTTCCGAATGGCCGTCGATGATCGAGGCGCTGGTCGCCGGAGAGGTCGTGAAGCCTAAGGCCGGTGCGCATCCCCGCCTCTTTATCTGGGGGGCACTGGAAGCCCGTTTGCAGACGGTCGATACGGTCGTCATCGGCGGTCTGAACGAAGGGACGTGGCCGGGAAAAACCCGCAATGATCCCTTCATGTCGCGGCCAATGAAATCGATCGTCAATCTTGAACCTCCAGAACGGCGCACCGGCCTTGCAGCGCATGATTTCCAGATGGCGATGGGAATGGACCGCGTCATTCTCACGCGGGCGCAGCGCGCCGCCAACGCTCCGACGGTCGCGTCGCGCTGGTTACAACGCCTCGAAACAGTTCTTGGCAAAACTGCAACTACTGAATTGCGCGTGCAAGGTGCAAAATACCTGAACTGGGCGCGGGAGATCGATACTGCACCAGACGAAGATTTCGTCAAGCGGCCCGAACCCAAGCCGCCTTTAGGCGCGCGGCCAAAGCACTTCTCCGTCACAGAAATTGAGACGCTCAGGCGCGATCCCTACGCGATCTTTGCCCGGCGCATCCTGCGCCTGCGCCCTATCGAACCGCTGATCCGCGATCCCGACGTCGCAGAGCGCGGCTCTCTGTTCCACGATATCCTGGCAAATTTCACTGCAGAGGGCGTCGATCCGCAGAACGCCGATGCATCCGCACGTCTGCTGGAAATCGGACGGCGCTTTTTCGATGAAGTGGCCTTGCCGGAAGAAATCGATGCGGTGTGGTGGCCGCGATTTCAATCGTTGGTTCCGGAATACCTCCAATGGGAACGGCAACGGGCCCACCTTATAACGGCACGTCATCCAGAAATTGCTTCAAGAAAGATTCCCGTTGAAACGACCGGCGTGACGCTCTCTGGCCGTGCTGACCGCGTCGATCTACGGAGCGACGGTTTGGCCGAGATTATCGACTACAAGACCGGTTCGACACCATCCAAGCGCCAGGCGCATGTGCTTTTGTCCCCGCAGCTTGCACTCGAGGCAGCACTACTGGCGCGCGGAGCCTTCCACGAAGTTGGCGCGCGCGATGCTGCAGATCTGCTCTATGTGCGGCTCCGTCCCAACGGCAAGGTTGATCCGGAATCGATCCTGAAGATTGGTAGCGGCTCCAATAGCAGCGAAAAGTCAGGTCCGGAGCTTGGCGAGCTTTCGTGGCATCGCCTGACCGAGTTGCTCACCGCTTATCGCGACCCGCACAAAGGCTACCTTTCGCGGGCACTGCCATTCAAGGAAAGCGATTTGACCGGGGACTACGATCATCTCGCACGTGTGCTGGAATGGTCGGCGGGCGGCGCTGACGATAGCGGTGACGGCGAATGAAGGCGCCGCGCAACATCCCGATAGAAACGATTGCCAATCAAAACAAGGCAGCCGATCCGAAGGATTCCGTCTGGGTTTCGGCCAACGCCGGGTCAGGGAAGACGCATGTACTGACGGAACGCGTCATTCGCCTGCTGCTAGACGGAACCGATCCCTCCAAGATTCTTTGCTTGACGTACACCAAGGCAGCAGCAGCGGTCATGCAGAACCGCGTTTTTGCGCGATTGTCCGATTGGGCAACATTGGATGAAGGTGCATTGGCCCAGACCATCGAGAAGATCGATGGCAATCGCCCCGGGCCGAAACGGCTGGCACAAGCGCGACGCCTGTTTGCACGGGCGCTGGAAACGCCGGGCGGGCTCAAGATTCAGACCATCCACGCTTTTTGTGAAGCGATCCTCCATCAATTCCCGCTCGAGGCTAATATTGCTGGCCATTTTGAGTTGATGGATGACATGATGCAGGTCGCGCTGGTCGGCGAAGCGCGTCGCCAACTTTTGCAAGCCGCGCGCCTTGACCATAACGCGGAGCTTGCTGCTGCTTTTGCCGATGTGCTCGATGCCGCGGGAGAGTTTGGTCTGCAGCAACTGCTCGATGAAGCAGTAAACAAACGGCACGATCTGACACAATTTATCGGTGAAGTCGGTTATGATGATCTGCGCCGCCAGGCTTTTTATTCGCACTTCGGTTTCCAAGGCGACGAGACCGAAGGCAGCATTCTGTCAACGCTTTGGCCGGTGGACGAATTCGATCACTCAAGGTTGTCCGGCATTCTGCAGATACAAAAGAGTGCAACGCGGGCGCAAGAATTTGCGTTGATTCTGCTTCACGCGAAGTTCAACGAACAAGTCGACCAACGCGAGGAAGCGCTGCGAGCGGCGTTCCTGAAAGCGACGGGTGATCCCAAAAGCGGTTCCTATATCGCAACCAAGGGGGTAACGGACCGTTATCCGGATTTTATCGATCGTTACGATCAAGCGGCACAACGCGTATTCCGGGGTTTGGACCGTCTTAAACAATGGCGCGTGCTTCGCCTTACCCTTTCCGCGTTGGTTCTGATTGACGATCTGATCGGCCGCTATCAGCAGATGAAAAAGACGCATGGTCTGCTCGATTTCGACGATCTGATTGTGCGTACAGTGAGATTGCTGTCGCGTCAGGATGCTGGACCATGGGTACAATACAAGCTCGATAAAGGTATCGATCACATTCTGGTCGATGAGGCGCAGGATACGAGCCCCAATCAATGGCGTGTCATCCGTCTGCTCAGCGCGGAATTTTTTGCCGGCAAATCCGCCCGCGACATCCGGCGCACGCTGTTTGCCGTCGGTGACGAAAAGCAATCCATTTATTCGTTTCAGGGCGCTATTCCTGAGGATTTTGCCAAGCATGGCAGGGAGACCGAAAGAAACACCAGGCAATCTGAATTGAGTTTTGAGCGTGTCAATCTCAACTTCTCGTTTCGCTCGGCCCCCGATGTTTTGTCTGCCGTCGATAAAGTTTTTGCGCGGCCCGAGGCCAATCGTGGCTTCGGACGGGAACACGGCCCGACTGTCCATACGCCCATTCGCGATCATGACCCCGGCGAGGTTCAGATATGGGATATGATCACGCCAGAAAGCGCTCCGCAGGAAGACGATTGGCGCAAGCCCGTGGATAGCCTGCCTGCTCCACCTGTCCGGCTCGCTGAGCAGATCGCCGAGACGATAGATAGCTGGCTAAAGAATGGTGAGATAATTGAGGGGCAGGGCCGGCGTCTCGAAGCGCGAGACATCATGGTACTGGTGCGCAAGCGCGATCAGTTCATGCCAGCTTTGTCGCGTGAGCTGAAGAGGCGGCACGTCCCGGTCGCCGGCGCTGACAGGTTGAAGCTCACGGACCACATTGCCATCAAGGATCTGGTGGCGCTTGGCCGGTTCATGCTGCTGCCATCCGACGACCTGTCCCTTGCGGCGCTGTTGAAGAGTCCACTGTTCAAGTGGAATGATGAACAACTGTTTGACCTTGCTTATGGCCGGGCAGAACATGAAACACTCTATCAACGGCTGAAGGCGCGTGCTGACGATGATCTGATCGTGAGTGCAACGGCGCAACGATTGCAGAATTGGCGCAATCGGGCCGACACCGTACCAGTGTTCGAGTTCTATGCGGAGATTTTGGGGCCGGGAGGCGCAAGACGGGATCTGTTGGCAAGACTTGGCCATGAAGCCGGCGATGTCATAGATGAGTTTCAAAACTATGCGGTTGCTACGGAAAAGACCGGCCTCCCCGGACTTCAGGCATTCCTCGAAACTCTTGATGCCGCAACCCCCGAGATCAAACGCGAACTCGATCAGAGCCGCAATGAAGTTCGTATCATGACGGTACACGCAGCCAAGGGGCTGGAGGCGGCCGTCGTTTTCCTGGTCGATTCCGGCAGTGCGGCATCGGCTGGCGGTCGAACGCCAAGTTTGCTTTCTTTCAAGCTGCAGGAAAAAGATGGCTGGCAAGGTCCAGGTTTTCTCTTCGTACCTGGCAAGACCTATGCAACCGCCTTTACGGGAGCAATCGTCGATAATCTGAAAATTCGGGCCGAGGAAGAGTATCGCCGGCTTCTTTATGTCGGGATGACGCGCGCCGAAGATCGCTTGATCGTTTGCGGCTATCGCGGACCACGGCAGGCATCGGAAACCTGGCATGGTTTGGTCGAAGCCGCCCTGGGCGAGTTAAGCGAACCATTCCAGCATCCCGTAGAAACTGTGGTCGCCAGGCGTTATCGTGTGACGGAGCGTGCACGCTCGTCGATCGATGAACTGGCCACCCCCTCCGAGGCACGTGCCGAACCATTTCCTGCGGCCTATCGCTCTCCCATGCCGCGAGAAGCCGGCCTGCCAAGACCGCTTGTACCATCCGGCGTCTCGGTCTTGATCGAGCCGGACGACGAAGCGCCCGTGATGACCGGCTCGCCAGTATTGACAAGCGATGGGGGTGATCCATCTTTCGCGATCCGCCGTGGAACGGTCATCCACGCCTTGTTGCAGACCCTGCCGAACTTGTCCGCCGAACAACGGGTCCCAGCTGCGGAGCGCTACCTTTCGCGCGCAGCCTCCGACTGGCCCCGGCAGGAAATCGAAGATGCCTGGCAATCGGTCCTCGGCGTTATAGATGATCCACGCTATGCGCCGGTTTTCGCATCGGGCTCGCTTGCAGAAGTGGCGATCATGGGGACACTGCATCTGCGCGGCAAGGATCACGCTGTTTCGGGCGTGATCGACAGGCTGGCAGCCGATGAAAAGCGTGTGCTAATCGTGGATTACAAGACAAACCGTCCACCCCCGTCCACCCTCGCTAAGGTTCCGGAGGCGTATATCGCGCAGCTCGCCCTTTACCGCCAATTGCTGGAACCGCTTTATCCCGGCAAGACCGTGGAAGCTGCATTGCTCTTCACCGAAGGTCCGCACCTCATCGAGATCCCGGCGGACGCGATGCGCGACGCACTCGGTCGGATGGTGTGAGCAAACGATATGGATTGGAAAATGCAAAACGTGGTAAGGCTGATTATTGATTGCTGCGGGCCGGCAACGAAGCAGGATTGCAGCCTCCACCAGACTGTTTGCACTGAATCGTGACAACACCGAGCTTGACGATTGCGAGCCGACTCACCACATGATGTGCAACACATTCACAAACACACAAGGAAAAGCCCATGGCTACCGTCAAGATCGACACCAGCAATTTCCAGTCCGACGTCATTCAGGCGGGCCAGCCTGTCGTCGTTGATTTTTGGGCGGAATGGTGCGGCCCGTGCAAGATGATCGCCCCTGCTCTTGAAGAGATTGCCTCCGAGATGGAAGGCAAGATCACGATCGCCAAGGTCAACATCGATGAAAATCCGGAACTGGCTGCCCAGTTCGGCGTGCGTTCGATCCCGACTTTGCTGATGTTCAAGGATGGTGAACTTGCTGCCAATCTGGTCGGCGCTGCTCCGAAGAGCAAATTGTCCGACTGGATCAGGAATTCGGCTGCTTGATTGTTCAAGTCATTTGAACGAAAAAAGCCCGGTTTACTGCCGGGCTTTTTGTTGCGCGGAGTTTTCGAGAGCAATTCCAGGAAAAGTGGGAACCGGGTTTCCGTCCGGAATTTGCATAAAAACAGAGCTTTATAGAGGCGGCGTGCCGTTGTCCGAAAGAACGTCGCCAGCCAGATACAGCGACCCGCCTATAAGAATTCGCGGTGCCGGCTCGGATGTATCCCAGCTATGCGCCAGAATCTTCAGAGCATTTTCGACTGAATGTACAGGTTCAGCCGAAAGCCCGGCTTCATTGGCAGCAAGCGCGAGCTCGTCATGCGGAATCCCGGCGCCACTGGAACGTATCGGCACCGTATAAACGTGCCGCGCCATGCCGGTAAAAGCCTGAAAATACCCAACTGGATCCTTGGTATTGATCATGCCGGTGATCAGAAACAGCGGCCGTTGGTTGCGATCTTCCAATGTGGCAATCGCCTCGGCGATCACCAGCCCCGCTCCGGGGTTGTGTCCGCCATCAAGCCAGATTTCCGAGCCCGGGACCGCCATCTCCACCAGCTTGCCCTTGATGAGCCGCTGCATCCGGGCGGGCCACTCGACGTTTGCCATCGCCCGTTCGACGGCCTGCTCCGGCACCTTGAAACCGGCTGTTCTGACCGCCTGGATTGCTGCCGCAGCGTTCGCCAGCTGGTGGCGGCCGAGCAGCGCCGGCAAAGGCAGGTCCATCAGTCCCTTGTTGTCCTGATAGACCATGCGCCCGCGTTCTTCGAAGCTGAGGAAATCCTGGCCATACACTGTAAAGGGGCAATCGCGGCGTTCGGCGGTCTCGATCAGCACCATGCGAACGGCTTCTTCTTCCTGGGCTCCGATGACAACAGGGCAACGCGGCTTGATGATGCCGGCCTTTTCCGCGGCAATCAGCTCCACACGATCACCGAGATAGGGCTGGTGATCGAGCGAAATGGGCATGATGACACTGACGGCCGGCTCGGGAATGACATTGGTGGCATCGAACCGCCCGCCAAGGCCAACTTCGAGGATGACAGCATCCGCCGGGTGCTCAGAGAACAAAACGAAAGTGACGGCGGTTAGGATTTCGAAGACGGTGATTGCCTGTCCGGCATTGGCGTCGGCAACCCGCCTGACCGCATCCGCCAGCACATCGTCCTCGACGATCTTGCCGCCGCCGGGCGCGCCAATCCGATAGCGCTCATGCCAGCGTACGAGATGCGGCGAGGTGTGGACGTGCACCGTGTAGCCCGCGGCTTCAAGGAGCGCCCGCGAGAAAGCGACGGCAGAGCCCTTGCCATTGGTGCCAGCGACGTGGATTACCGGCGGTATCCGCAGCTGCGGATTGCCCAGCGTGTCCAATAGGCGCGTTATACGGCCGAGAGACAGATCGAAGCCCTTGGGGTGGAGCCCGAGGAGCCGGTCGATCTCTTGTTCAGCACGCGATGGCATTGCACAGCCAATTCAAAAAGCAGGTCGGCATCAAGCTTCGGTTTCGACCGGTACCGGCACCACGGCCTGTTCGTTGGGGTGTTCCTCAGCAATTTCCGTGGCCGCTTCACCCATCAGCATTTTCAACAGCCGGGCAATCGTCGCTTTCAATTCCGTACGCGGCACGACCATGTCCACCATCCCATGCGTCTTCAGATATTCGGCGCGTTGAAACCCTTCGGGCAATTTTTCACGGATGGTCTGTTCAATAACGCGCTGTCCGGCAAAGCCGATCAATGCACCGGGTTCGGCGATGTGGATATCACCAAGCATTGCGTAAGAGGCCGAGACGCCGCCTGTCGTCGGGTTCGTGAGGACGACGATATAAGGCAGACCAGCTTCCTTCAGCATTTCGACACCGACCGTCGTACGCGGCAACTGCATCAGGGAAAGAATTCCCTCCTGCATGCGAGCACCGCCGGACGCAGCGAAAAGCACCAGTGGTTTCTTTTGGGCGATCGCGGTTTCGAAACCCTTGATGATCGCCTCACCCGCCGCCATGCCGAGCGAACCGCCCATGAAACTAAAATCATGGATGGTCACGACGATCGGTAGTCCCTCGATCGTGCCAAGCGCGTTGATGATCGCATCATCCTGGCCGGTTTTGATGCGGTGCTCCTTCAGCCGGTCGACGTAGCGCTTTTCATCGCGGAATTTCAATGGATCTGTCGCAACTTTCGGCTGTTCCAGCACTTCAAAGACACCGTCATCGAAAAAGAACTTCAACCGGTCCTTTGCGGGGATACGCATATGATGGCCGGAAGTTGGTACGACCCACTGGTTCTTTTCCAGATCCGTATGGAAAACCATTTCGCCGGATTCAGGATCCTTGATCCAGAGATTCTCCGGCATTTCACGGCGACCAAGCATCGAATTGATCTTGGGCCGGACGTAGTTCGTGATCCAGTTCATGATCGGTCCTGTTCTTCTAGCAAACGGTTGATTTAGGAACTTTACTCGGCCGCCGCAAGACTTGACGCCCGCACACCGCTGGAAAGGCCTTTGACCATCGTGGCAACGGCTTCGGCGGGATCGGCCACCAAGGAACCGTCGGGATTGATCGTGTTAGCAACAGCATTGACGATCGCCGTGCCGACGACAACGCCGTCTGCGGCGGAGCCGATTACCTTGGCCTGCTCAGCGGTCTTGACGCCGAAGCCGACGACGACCGGCAAGTCCGTATGCATCTTGATCCGCTCGACAGCGGCCGCAACCCGGCTCGTATCAGGCAATGCCGATCCGGTAATGCCGTTCATCGATACATAGTACACAAAGCCCGATGTGTTCTGCAGGACCTTCGGCAGACGCTTGTCATCAGTTGTTGGCGTCGCCAGGCGAATGAAATTGATCCCGGCCTTGATCGCAGGAATGCAGAGTTCTTCGTCCATTTCCGGCGGCAGATCGACAATGATCAGGCCGTCGATGCCAGAGGCGACGGCATCCACAAGGAAACGGTCGACGCCGTAGATGTAGATCGGGTTGTAGTATCCCATCAGCACGATCGGGGTGGTATCGTCGGTTTGCCGAAAGCGCGCGGCGAGATCGAGCGTCTTCGTCAGCGACATGCCCTTTTTAAGGGCCCGCAACCCGGCAGCCTGAATGGCAGGTCCGTCCGCCATGGGGTCAGAGAATGGCACACCGAGCTCGATGATATCGGAACCGGCGCCGGGCAGCCCCTTCATGATTTTCAGCGATGTGTCGAAGTCCGGATCGCCGCCCATGAAATAGGTCACGAGTGCCGGACGCCCTTCAGCTCTGAGCGCTGCGAATTTTCTGTCGATACGCGTCGTCATGATCAGATGTCCATCCCTAGAAGCTGCCCGACCGTATGCACATCCTTGTCGCCACGCCCGGAAAGATTGACGATCATGATCTTGTCCTGTGCCATCTTAGGCGCGATTTTCACCGCATGGGCGATGGCATGGGCGGATTCCAGTGCAGGAATGATACCTTCGGTGCGGGTTGTCAGGGTGAACGCTTCGAGAGCTTCATCGTCGAGTATCGGTACGTAGGAAACGCGGCCCGTATCGC
Organism: Candidatus Phyllobacterium onerii; assembly: GCF_028331445.1. Taxonomy (GTDB): domain Bacteria; phylum Pseudomonadota; class Alphaproteobacteria; order Rhizobiales; family Rhizobiaceae; genus Phyllobacterium; species Phyllobacterium onerii. The sequence goes on from NZ_JAQMHX010000007.1 coordinate 266,776, forward strand.
GCAACCATGAATGCTCCGGCCCCACGCCCGGGTAGTCGAGACCGGCCGAAACCGAGTGACCGTCGAGGATCTGGCCGTCCTTGTTCTGCAAGAGATAAGTGCGGTTGCCGTGCAAGACGCCAGGACGCCCCGCGCTCATCGAGGCGCAGTGCTCTTCGCCATCCAGCCCACGGCCGCCGGCTTCGATGCCGATGATCTCGACACTCTTGTCGTCAAGGAAGGGATGGAACAGACCAATTGCGTTGGACCCGCCACCAACGGCAGCAATGATGGTGTCCGGCAGGCGACCTTCGCGTTCGAGGATCTGCTCGCGGGCTTCAGTACCGATGACCGACTGGAAATCCCTTACCATCTCCGGATAGGGATGCGGACCAGCGGCGGTGCCGATCAGGTAATAGGTATCCTCGACATTAGAGACCCAGTCGCGCAGGGCCTCGTTCATCGCGTCCTTCAACGTGCCATGGCCAGACGATACCGGCTTGACCTCGGCGCCGAGCAATTTCATGCGAAACACATTCGGCTTCTGCCGCTCGACGTCGGTCGCGCCCATATAGACCACGCAAGGCAGGCCGAAACGGGCGGACACCGTGGCCGACGCGACGCCGTGCTGGCCGGCGCCGGTCTCCGCGATGATGCGGGTCTTTCCCATACGCTTTGCAAGCAGGATCTGGCCAAGGCAATTGTTGATCTTGTGGCTGCCGGTATGGTTCAGATCTTCGCGCTTGAAATAGATCTTTGCGCCGCCGTCGAGGCCCTGATCCTTGGCCAGCTGGCGCACATGTTGTGTCAGGCCTTCTGCGTAGTAGAGCTTGGATGGCCGTCCGGCGTAGTGCGTTGACAGGGCCTGAAGCTCTGCTTTGAACGATGGATCGTTCTTCGCGTCTTCATAGGCCTGCTGCAATTCAAGAATCAGCGGCATCAGGGTCTCGGCAACAAAACGCCCACCGAAAATGCCGAACATGCCCTCCTCGTCAGGGCCTGTCTTGAATGAATTGGGTTCAACCACCGTGTTCACTGCATCACTCCAATCTTGAGGCTCTGTCGCTTTGTTAAAACGACCGCCTCTTATATTCAGGCCGCATCAGCGCTTTTGGCAGCGCGCACAGCCCGGAAAAAATCCTTGATCAGGCCAACATCCTTCACGCCCGGTGCAGACTCGACGCCGGAGGAAATGTCGATGCCTTGTGCATTCGTCGCCCGTAACGCCTCGGCGATATTACTCGCGTTGAGACCACCGGAAAGCATGTAATCGGTAGAGGCGTCAAGCTCACTCAGCACCCGCCAGTCAAAAGAAACACCGTTTCCGCCAGGAAGCTCCGATCCCTTTGGTGGTTTGGCGTCAAAAAGGAAGCGATCGGCCACGCCGATATACGGCTTGATCTGTTCAAGATCGCCGCGTTCGCGCAAGGCAAGTGCCTTCATGACCGGCAAGCCATAACGGGCCTTGATGTCCGCAACCCGGTTAACGCTCTCATCGCCATGCAATTGGAGCATGTCCGGCTGCATCGCAGCAACAATCGTGTCGAGCGTGACGTCATCCGGATCGACAGTCACAGCGACTGCTATCGCGCGCCCCCTGGCAGCCTGACGCAGACGGCCAGCCTCGCGAGGATCGGCATAGCGGGGGCTTTTCGGAAAGAAAATGAAGCCGATATGAGATGCGCCGCCGTCCAGTGCCGCAGCCACTGCTTCGTCGGTTTTCAACCCGCATATCTTGATATCGAGGCTCATAAGCCGCCACTCGCACGAAAATGCGTCAAAGTCGAGGATTTTGCGCATTTGGTCAATGGTTAGAGATGGTGGTGATAGCCTTCTTTAACAAGGAAATCGAACGCATCCGCGACAGATGCAGGGATGGATTGCGCTATCTGGAAGCCTTTGGACGGATAGTCGCGTATTCGCTGCACGTCGCCGACCATTTCGTGGACGAACATTTCAAACGAGTAGGCTTCGATCGGTTGTTCTTCGAAGCGCGTCATTGGTGCAGTGACGAGTGCCGATACTTCGGGCCATTGTGCCCGGACCGTCGCATAGGCGCGGCGCTGGGTCTGGGGCTTGGTGACAATGATGATGCGAGCCACCTGACCCTTCGCCATTGCACGTGAAAAGCGGATGTTCTCCCCGATATTGGTGGCTTGCGGTTCAATCAGGATCGCGTCCGCAGGAACACCCCGTTCCCTGGCACGACTGGCAAACGCGTCAGCTTCACTGCCATCGAACAGATTGTTGGTCCAATTGCCGGATTTGCCGGTAAAGAGAATTTTTTTGGCCATGCGCTGGTGAAACAGCTCGGCGCAACGATCGGCGACGCGCAAGTCGTAGCTGCCGAGACCAATGATCACATCGACCTCAGACAGTTCGTCATAGATGAGATGAAAATTCCACAGCGTTCTTGCCGCCTGCAAAACGGCAGGTGAAAAAGCGCGTTCCATCAGTTGAAATCGATAGCCTGCAAGGCGCTGCCATTGCGTTTCAGCCAGGCTTTGCAGCGCTCTGTGTCGGGGCAAAGCTCGCCGCACAATTTCCAGAATTTCGGACCGTGGTTCATCTCTTTCAAATGGGCCACTTCATGTGCGACGAGATAGTCGATAACCGGTGGTGGCGCCATCATGATGCGCCAGGAAAAAGATAATGTGCCGTCCGATGTGCATGAGCCCCAGCGGCTCTTTGTATCTTTCAGGCGAACAGCCTTTGCGCGCCGCCCAACAGTTGTCGTGTGACGGGCGACGAGCATTTCCAGGTCGCGTCGCGCCTCTCGTTTCAAGAAGTCGCCAACGCGCCGGGCGAGATGCGGACGGTCGCCGTAGACGATCAGCCTTGGCCCCTCCGCTCCGTTTTCCTGCCGCACAGTTCCACGCTTTGCTGGTTCGTGCACGATGAGATGTGGCACGCCGCGTACGGGGATCTTCACACCCGGGCGTACGTTCGGTTGATCGGGCATTTTCGCAATGCGGGTCTCGATCCAGCCTTCGTGACGGACGAGAAATTTTTCGACTTCCCGCGCAGGTATGCCCGGCGGCACGGTCATGCGTAGACCCTTGCCACCCGCATCGATGCGCAGTGTCAACCGCGTCGCTCGCGGATTTTCCATGACCCGCAGCGGCAGGACCCGGCCCGCGACCTCATAACTCCGCTCGGCTTTAAGCGTCGCGGATTGTTTCGGCGGGCTGCGGAACAGGGACAGGATCATAGAACTACTTTAATTGATTCGAGCAAAACCGGTGAGACAAAACAGAGGCGGCGCCACAAGGCGCCGCCATAGTAATCGAATTTCCAGGAACCGACCTTAAGTCCCTATTCCTGGTCGGCGTCATTCACACCTGGAACAGAACCCGAAGGTTTCTTTGGCGCAGCATTCCGCTCGGCCATGAAACGATCGAACTCTTCCCGGTCCTTGGCGCGCCGGAGCTCGCGGGCATAGTCTTCGAATTCGGTTCGCATCTCTTCGAGCTTGCGGCGTTCTTCGTCGAGCCGCTGCAGTTCCTTCTCGCGCCACTCGTCAAAGGCGACATTGCCAGTACCGAATGGGCCGCGGCCGAAATGCTGAGAACGGCGGCTGCGGCGGAACGCACCGCAAACATTATCGGCCGCATTGTTCATTTCGTGCTTGAAACCGCCGAAACGGTTGCCCCAGACAATGTAGGCAAGCATGGCCAAACCGAGAGGCCAGAACAACATGAACCCGATAATCATCAGAGCGATGGTCGCCGGAGACCAGCCTGGACGGATTAAAGCAGAAGTGTTCATCTAAAGCCCTTCCCTATCACAAAAGCCCGGCCCCTATTGGCCGATTGATATCGACATGGGAAAGACTTTGCGGCTTTTCAAGAAACTGTGATTTCAAATGCTCCAAATCATTGAAATACGAAACGTTTCTTTGCGTAGTCGATGGCTATGACGAGAAGTCCAGCCACCAGGGCCCAAAAGGCGGCGCCGATCCCTGCAATGCTAATACCGGAGGCCGTGACGGCAAAGGTAACGATCGCCGCCAGCCGCTCATGTTCGACTTTGAGCGCCAGCGACAGGGCATTGGTAAACGCCCCGATGAGCGCGAGACCCGCGACGAGGGCGATGAGCGGCGCAGGCAATACAGCAAACAGGGCAACCAGCGACGCCCCAAAAATCGCAAAGATCAGATAGGACAGTGCATAGAACGGGCCGGTCAGCCAGCGCTTTTCCGGGTCGGGATGCGCGTCCGGACCGGTGCAGATCGCAGCAGAAATTGCCGCCATGTTGCTTGTGTGAGCGCCGAACGGCGCCGTGATAAGGGAAACCAGACCGGTGACCTGCAGTGCCGCCGCCGTTGGCGGCTCGTAGCCCGCTGCGCGAAGCACGGCAAAGCCCGGCAGGTTCTGCGATGCCATGGTGACCAGATAAAGCGGCAACGCCAGGCCGATCATCGCGCGCATGTCGAAGACCGGCATGATGAGTGTAAGCGTCGAAAGCTCGACACCGGGGACGCTGGCAACACGGCCGCTGACAAAAGCATAAATCACCCCACCGAAAAGGACGGCCAGCACCGCCATGGCCGGGTTGAACAGGCGGATGATGAAGAAGAGCGCGATGAGAGGCAGTACAAAAACCGGGTCTATGGGTATGGTTCTCGCGGCGCCGATCAGGAACGCAAACAGCACACCGGCCAGCATGCCCGACGCTATCGATGCCGGAATCTTGGAGACAAAGGCAGAAACCGGTTTGATCAACCCGGTGAGAATGATCGCTATCGCGGTGACGATGAACGCCCCCACCGCCTGTGGCATGGTAAAGCCTATCGAGCCCCCGATGAGCGCCAGTCCGGGCGTTGACCATGCGGCTATGATCGGCATCTTGTAACGCCAGCTCAGATAGCCTGTCGCGAGGAACATCGCGAGACAGCATGCAGTCACCCAGCTTGCAGTTTCGGCCTGCGTGGCGCCGAGTGCCTGCGCTGCCGCGATGATAAGTGCAAGCGTTCCGCCAAAGCCGACGACAGCAGCGACGACAGCGGAAGCGATCACGGAAAAGCGCATGGAGCCTGGGAACCTATTGGAACGGATGAAGGAGTTTGACTCTTTCAACCATTGAAGACACGGTTCGGGTCAGAAGATCAAGGTCTTGCGGACGCGACAGGCGATGATCGCCGTCGCGCACCAGCGTAATCGTCACATCGTCGACGGGCAGGTGATCCATTAATCGCAGGGCATGGGTATAGGGCACGTCCTTGTCCTCCATACCTTGAAGGATGTGGACAGGACAATCGGTCTGGATGACACCCTTCAAAACCTGGTTGGTCTTGCCGTCTTCGAGCAAAGCCTTGGTATAGATGTAGGGTACGGACGAATAATCGGACGGTTCTTCCATATAACCGCGTTCGGCGATCTGCCGGCGCTGATCATTTGTCAGTTGCGGCTCGACGAGTTCCGAGGTGAAATCCGGCGCCGGTGCAATGAGCACCAGACCTGCGACCCGCCCGCCTTCACCAGTCCTTTGCAATTCCTCGATCATGCGCAAGGCGATCCATCCGCCCATGGACGAGCCGACAAGGATTTGCGGGCCGGAGGAAAACGCGCGAAATACTGCAAGGCTTTGCTCCAGCCACAACGAGATCGTGCCATCGCGGAATTCGCCGCCGGATTCGCCATGGCCCGAATAGTCGTGCCGAAGGAAGGCCGCACCGCGTTCCGCGGCCCACTGATCCAGCCATTGGGCTTTGCTGCCCAGCATGTCCGAGTAATAGCCCCCCAGCCATACAATGCCGGGCGTGCTGCCTTCGCGGCGGCGCAGTGCAATATCGAGGCCGTTGACGGTCAGGAACTGGGGCAGGGGTGCATTCATAAGGGTAACTCCGTGTCGTGATCGGCCTTTTGCCACGGCAAAGTTCATCGTTGAAGTCCGCAACATTGCATAAATCTGAAATAAACCTATGTTTGATTGGCGTGATTTTTCCCAAAAATAATGATATTGGCATGCGCCCGCGCACAGAAGCATTGCGGCCCCGGCCTGACGGTGCTATTTGCGGGTCCGAAATAATTCAAGGAGATTACTGCCATTCGTCGACCCTTTAGAGCCCAGGTGGTCCAGAAAGATGGACCTCGTTCCAACCGCGATATCCGCGTACCTCAGGTACAGCTCATTGATGCCGAAGGTGAAAACCACGGCATAGTCACTATTCAAGCAGCACTGGCGATGGCCGATGAGGCTGGACTCGATCTCGTCGAGATCGTGCCCAATGCCGAGCCGCCGGTCTGCAAGATCGTCGATCTCGGGAAGCTGAAATACCAGGGCCAGAAGAAAGCTGCTGAAGCGCGCAAGAAGCAGAAGACCGTCGAAATCAAAGAGATCAAGATGCGCCCGAATATCGACACGCATGATTATGATGTGAAGATGAAGGCGATCAAGCGTTTCTTCGAAGAGGGCGACAAGGTCAAGGTGACATTGCGGTTCCGTGGCCGTGAAATGGCTCACCAGGAACTCGGCATGCGGCTTCTGGATCGCGTCAAGGAAGATACGGTCGAAATTTCCAAGGTCGAGGCCGAGCCAAAGTTAGAAGGCCGCCAGATGATGATGGTTCTGGCGCCGCGCTGAAGCCAACAAACTTCCATAGAAAAGCCGCCTTCGGGCGGCTTTTCTATATGAATCGAATTCGAAGGGCCATCATGGCGGAACTGAACTCTCTCAAAGACATGTCCCGGTTTCAACATCGCAGACGCATTGCCGTTGCAATCGTCATCGGGCTGATCCTGGTTGCCCTTCTCACCATTCGCTCCGCATGGAGCAATGATCGCGTGCATGAGTATATCGAGGATTTCGGTATCGGCGTGATTGTCCTGACGATTCTTGGACGCATGTGGTGCACGCTCTACATCGGCGGACGCAAAAGCTCGGAGATCGTCCGTCTCGGGCCCTACTCGATGAGCCGCAATCCCCTCTATGTCTTCAGCACGATCGGCGCATTCGGCATCGGCATGATGACCGGCAGTCTGACTGTGTCGCTCGCGCTCGCTGTGATTTGCTACATTGCCTTCCAGTTCGTCATCACGGCCGAAGAGGGTTATCTCGAAAAGGTGTTCGGCGAGACCTACACAAACTATAAGCGGGAAGTGCCGCGCTTCTTCCCCAAATTATCCCTTTACAAAGAAACCGAAGTGCTGACCGTCAAGTCGTCCATGCTTTATAGGACGCTTACAGATGGACTGGTGTTCTTCGTATCCTATCCATTGCTCGAGTTCGTGGAATATCTGCAAGGCGAACACATTTTGCCGGTTCTGTTACGCCTCTACTAGGCTTTTCGCCGGCTCACGCGATTCAACTGTTGCGCTTTTTCTGACTTCTGGTAATAAGCACGCGTTCAAACCGCCCGGCAGGGCATGCCGTGGCGGTTTTGTATGCTTTCAGGCTTTGGTCGGCCTGAAGTCAAAAACGAGAGGCAGTCATTTCGCAGAAATGGCATAGGCCTAAAAAATCAGGAGTAGCAAAATGCCCAAGATGAAGACCAAATCTGCTGCCAAGAAACGGTTCAAGATCACCGGAACTGGCAAAATCAAAGCCGCCGCCGCTGGCAAACGCCATGGCATGATCAAACGTTCGAACAAATTCATTCGTGACGCGCGCGGCACGATGGTTCTTTCCGAGCCAGATGCGAAAATCGTGAAAAAGTTCCTGCCTAACGGTCTCTGATCGGGCAAACGTTATCCATCTCAGTAAGGAGATCATATCATGGCACGTGTAAAACGGGGCGTTACGTCCCACGCCAAGCATAAAAAAGTTCTGAAGCAGGCCGAGGGTTTCCGTGGCCGTCGCAAGAATACCATCAAGACTGCCAAGGCCGCTGTCGATCGTTCGAAGCAGTACGCTTATCGCGACCGCAAGAACAAGAAGCGTACTTTCCGCGCGCTCTGGACCCAGCGTATCAACGCCGCTGTCCGCGAACATGGCCTGACATACAGCCGTTTCATCGACGGTCTGTCGAAGTCGGGTATCGAGGTTGACCGCAAGGTTCTGTCGGATCTCGCGATCCACGAGCCGGAGGCATTCGGCTCGCTCGTGGTTTCTGCCAAGAAGGCGCTTGAATATCTCAAGAATACAACTCCGAACGCTTTTGAAGGCGCTGTTCACTAAGCCAGCGCTCCCAAAGCATTCCGGAAATTTAGATTTGGGAAACCCGCGCTGGCTCGGCTGGCGCGGGTTTTTCGATTTTTCTGCATCGACGAGCAAGAGGCGGTTATTTCGAGAGAAATGACAGGGGTCTCAAGAAACCAACAGGTGAAGAACGATGGACGACCTGGTACAACTGGAAAGCGTGCTTGCCGCGCAGATTGAGTCAGCCAATGACGAAGCGGCCATCGAGGCCGTCCGTATTGCAGCTCTCGGCAAGAAGGGCTCGATCTCGGAAAAGCTGAAGTCGCTCGGGTCCATGTCGCCGGAAGAGCGGCAGTTCCAGGGACCTGCCATCAATGGGTTGAAGAACCGCATTACTGAAGCACTCACCGCGCGCAGAAGTGCGCTCAAGGATGCCGCGATCACCTTGCGTCTTGAAAAGGAAAAGGTGGATGTCACGCTTCCTGTACGCGCCGCGCCGGCAGAGCGGGGGCGTATCCATCCGATCAGCCAGGTCGTCGATGAAATCACTGCGATCTTCGCAGATATGGGCTTCTCCATTGCCGAAGGTCCGGATATCGAGACCGACTACTACAACTTCACCGCGCTCAATTTTCCCGAGGGTCACCCGGCTCGCGAGATGCACGATACTTTTTTCTTCAATCCCGACGAGAACGGCGAGCGGCGGGTGCTGCGTACCCATACGAGCCCGGTACAGATTCGTACGATGGAAAATCAGAAGCCGCCGATCCGCATCGTTATTCCAGGTAAGACCTACCGCATGGATAGCGACGCCACCCATTCGCCCATGTTCCACCAGGTTGAAGGGCTGGTCATCGACAAGTCGGCCAATGTCGCCAACATGAAATGGGTGCTCGAAGAATTCTGCAAGGCGTTCTTCGAAGTGCCGTCGCTGAAGATGCGCTTTCGCCCGTCCTATTTCCCCTTCACCGAGCCATCGCTGGAGGTCGATATCCAATGTGACCGCTCCGGCAAGGAAGTGAAATTCGGTGAAGGCAACGACTGGATGGAAATTCTTGGCTGCGGCATGGTGCATCCGAATGTGTTGCGCGCCGGCGGTCTCGATCCGGATGAGTATCAGGGGTTTGCCTGGGGCATGGGCATCGATCGTATCGCAATGCTGAAATATGGCATGCCGGACCTGCGCGCCTTCTTCGATGCCGATGTGCGTTGGCTCCAGCACTACGGTTTCCGCCCGCTCGACATGCCGACGCTGTTCGGAGGCCTGAGCGCCTAGCGGCGCCTGACCTCAAGTCTCCAAAAGATTAAAATGCGAAACGAGTGAAATCATGAAATTCACACTCTCCTGGCTTAAAGATCATCTCGAGACCGAGGCGTCACTCGAAGAGATCGTCGATTCCCTGACAAGAATCGGTCTGGAAGTCGAGCATCTCGATGACAAGGCGGCGCTCACGCCCTTCGTCATAGCCAAGGTGCTGACAGCTTCCCGCCACCCCGATGCCGACAAGCTCCAGGTTTTGACTGTCGATACGGGCGACGGCAAGCCGCTGCAGGTGGTGTGTGGTGCGCCGAACGCCCGTGCGGGCCTGATCGGGGCGTTCGCGGCTCCAGGTACCTATGTTCCGGGCATCGACCTTACGCTGTCGGTCGGCAAGATTCGCGGCGTCGAAAGCCATGGCATGATGTGCTCCGAACGCGAACTGCAGATGTCGGATGAACACAATGGCATCATCGACTTGCCCGCAGACGCGCCTGTGGGAACCAGCTTCGCTGCCTATGCCGGCCTGGACGACCCGGTCATCGAGATCAACCTGACGCCGAACCGCCCGGATTGCACCAGCGTCTACGGTATTGCCCGCGACTTGGCTGCAGCCGGTCTCGGCAAGCTCAAGCAGCGACCGATCGTGCCTGTCAAAGGCGCAGGGCCGGCGCTGGTGGACGTTCATCTTGAACTAGGCGAAGATACCCATCTTTGCCCCGGCTTCGCTTGGCGTACCGTCAAGGGCGTCAAGAACGGTCACAGCCCGCAATGGCTGCAGCAGCGGTTGATCGCCATCGGCTTACGTCCAATCAATGCGCTCGTCGATATCACCAACTATCTGACCTTCGATCGCGGCCGTCCGTTGCACGTCTTCGATGCCGACAAGGTCAGTGGCAATCTCACCGTGCGCCGCGGCCGGGAAGGCGAGCAGATTCTTGGCCTCAACGGCAAGGAATATACGTTTGGTCCCGACAATGTAGTCATCGCCGATGCTGATGGGGTCGAATCGATTGGCGGTATCATGGGCGGCGAACACTCCGGCTGTGATGAGAACACCACCAATGTCGTGATCGAGTCCGCGCTTTGGGACGCGATGAATATTGCCCGGACAGGCCGGACGCTTGGTATCATCACCGATGCGCGCTACCGTTTCGAACGCGGCGTCGATCCTGAGTTCATGATCCCCGGTCTTGAGCTTGCCACACAACTGGTTCGCGATTTCTGCGGCGGCACGCCATCCGAAGCGAAAGTCATCGGCTACAAGGGCCATACGCCGAAGACAGTCCGGTTCCCCGCATCGGAGGTCAAGCGTCTTACCGGCATCGATGTTCCGGCTGAAACAAGCCTCGATATCCTGTCTCGCCTCGGCTTCAAGCCGCAAGGGAGAGGCGAACTCGTTGATGTGGTGGTCCCGTCATGGCGTCCTGATGTCGACGGCAAGGCGGACCTCGTCGAAGAAGTCATGCGTATTCATGGCGTCGACCAGATCGATCCGGAGCCACTTCTTAGCCATGCAGCTGTCAACGGCAAGATCCTGACCACGTTGCAGATCCGCACGCGCAACGCCCGCCGGGCACTCGCTTCGCGCGGCATGATGGAGGCGGTTACGTGGTCGTTCATTTCGGAGGCTTCAGCGAAAGCATTCGGCGGCGGTCAGAGCGAACTGAAGCTTGCCAATCCGATCGCGGCCGACATGTCCGACATGCGCCCATCGCTGTTGCCGGGCCTGCTTGCTGCCGTTCAGCGCAATGCCGATCGCGGCTTCAACGATCTCGCGCTGTTCGAGGTCTCCGGCACCTATGAGGGCAATACGCCGGAAGCGCAGCGCCGCGTTGCTGCCGGTGTTCGCCGGGGTACGGCGAAGTTCGAAGGCTTTGGCCGTCACTGGTCGGGTAATATTGGGCCAGTTGGCGTATTCGACGCAAAGGCCGACGCGCTTGCCGTGCTCGAAGCGTGCGGCGCTCCGATTGATAAGTTGCAGATCGAAAGCGGCGGTCCCGCCTGGTATCATCCCGGGCGTTCCGGCACGATCAAGCTCGGGCCGAAGGTAATCCTCGGAACCTTCGGCGAGTTCCATCCGAAGACGCTGGAAACCATCGATGTCTCTGGGAGCCTTTGCGGTTTTGAAGTTTTCATCGATGCCATTCCGGAACCAAAGCAGAAGGCGACGCGCACTAAGCCGGCGCTTAACCTTTCGGATTTCCAGACTGTCCGGCGTGACTTTGCGTTTGTGGTCGACAAGGCCGTGGAAGCGGGCGCGATTGTCCGGGCAGCGCTTGCCGGCGACAAGAAGCTGATCACCGGCGTTCAGGTCTTCGACCTGTTCGAAGGTGCATCGCTCGGTGTTGACAAGAAGTCCGTTGCGATAGAGGTGGCCATCCAGCCCGTGGAGCGCACCCTGACCGATGAGGATCTGGAAGCGCTGACAAAACGCATCGTTGAAAGCGTCGGCAAACAGACGGGTGGTGTGCTGCGCGGCTGAGAAATTCTCCATGTGAGGGCGCCGAAGGGGTGGGCAACGCCTACGGCGCCCTTGTTGCGATTTCAGTAAGCGGGCGAAGCTCAAATGCTGAAATCGCAAGAGAGGGGACCGCGATGGCTAGATCCCCTTTTTCCAGAGCTGGGGTACTCTAGAATTTGAACTCGGCAAGATTTGCCGGTGTAACGATCTTCGCCGGGCCGAGGATCAGTTCGCCTCCTGCGCCGATGGTGTATTCGCCCAGCCGGCCGGCGGTAAACTTGTCGCCTTCTTTTCCTTCTATCTTGCATTGCGCCAGCGCCTGCGCTGCCTGATAGGTCAGATATCCAAGGTCAGAAACATTCCACCAGATATCCTGGGCGCTGCCATTCTTGATGTATTTTGAAATCAGCGTTGCCGGCGCAAGCCCCGTCAGCTTCACCTTGCCGGTCAGGCCGGCCTCTTCAAGCGCACGGGCTGCGGCGGGGAGACCGATACCGGCTGGCACGATGATTGCTTTCAAGTCGGGAAATGCCTGAACGAGCGCCAGCGCCTGCTGCTGGTTGACCTGCTCGCTTTCTTCGCCATAGGCAACCTGTGCGAGCTTCAGTTCGGCAAACTTCGGATCGCTCGCCAGCTTGGCCTTAATGAACTCGATCCAGGTGTTCTGGTTTGTCGCGGTTGGCGTCGAAGAAAGGATGGCGAATTCCCCTTTGCCGCCGGTCAGGTCATAGGCGCTCTGCAGCATCATTTCAGCCAGACTGTCACCCTTGGCTTGGTTGACGAAGATCGACCGCGCTCCGGCCGCGACATCCGAATCGTAGGATATGACCCGAACGCCCTGCTTGGCGGCGCGCTTCAGTGCTGGCGCAACCGCATTGGCATCGTTGCCGGAAATAGCGATCACACCGACTTTTTGTGACACCAGGCTATTGATGAATTCGATCTGTGCCTCGGCGGTGCCCTGTGATGGCGCAACCTGAATGAGCGTTCCTCCGATTTCCTTTTGCGCTTCCTCGGCGCCTGTTTTGGCGACCTGAAAATAGGGATCCGTATCGAGCTTGGGCAAAAATCCAACGGTAACGGGCTCCTTGGCGCATTCCTGCGCAAGCGCCGAACCAATCAGCGGCCCACTGGCAAATATGCCAGCCAGCAGAACTTGTTTGAACAATTTCATGGTCTCCTCCTTAGAGCCTGCATTCCGGGAAATTTGATTGAACAATAGGCACCGGATTCACCCATTGCTTTTGCGCTGATGCGGCAATGCGATGAACCAGTCCAACAGAGGCTTCGAATAGTTGCCAAACAGCAGCGAACCGATCAGGAGCAGCCCGATAACCATGCCCTGCGCATCTCCGCCGATCTGGTTCAGTGCCAAGAGGTTGCGTATGACCGAAAGCAGCACAAGCGCCAGAAGAACGCCGGTGAGCTTGCCCTTCCCACCGAATACGCTGACGCCGCCGAGCAGGACGATGGTAATCACGTCGAGTTCCATGCCGAGCGCATTGTTGGCGCGCGCATTGGCAAGCCGGGCGGTGTAGACAATCCCTGCAATCGCACAAATGATCCCCGTCAACACGAAGAGAGCTGCCGTGATCCGCTTCACGGCAATTCCCGAATAGAGCGCAGCAAGTGGATTGCCGCCCAATGCATAGATGCGCTTGCCGGTCGAGGTCTTCTGAAGAACGATAGCGAAGACCGGCGCAAGGATCAGAAATGGCAGAATAGTCTGAGGGATACTGGTTCCTGGCACATTGTCGATGCCGAAATTGACCAGCGAGTCGGGCAGGATATTGATCGATCCAGTGCCGAGCAAAATATACCCGATACCACGATACATCGCCATCGTACCAAGTGTGACCACAAGCGAAGGCAGTCCGAGATAGGCGACGAAATAGCCGTTGAAGGCTCCAAGAATGCCACCGGCAAGCAACGTGAATGGCAATGCCAAGCCGAGTGGCACTGAAGCCTCGATCATCAATCCGAACAGAACACTGGTCAGCGCCAGGATGGAGGCAACCGACAGATCGATCTCGCGGACAATGATCAAGAGTGCCATGGGAAGCACCAGCAGTGCTTTTTCCGAAGCACTCGCCGCCAGTTGCGACAGATTGAAAGCAGAAAAGAAGTTGGGAACGAACACGATGCCGTAGCCGATCACGGCAATTGACGCTGCCAGCAACAACATATCCCAAAATTCCAGCCGTCGAATGAAGTTGGTCATGATGTTTACCTTGCGCGTTGTTGAGCGTGCGCCGCCCGGCGCGTGACGAGCGCATCAATCCCAATTGCAAGCAGGATGACGAGGCCGTAGACGCCTTGCAGCCACAGGGGATCGACCCGCACCAGCGTCAAGCCATTCTTGATCACGAGAAGTGTCATCGCCCCAAGAGCAACGCCCAGAAGAGTTCCTGCACCACCGCGAATGGCCACACCGCCGACGACTGCGGCCGCGATGACAGTCAGCTCGAATCCGCTAGCCACACGAGCATCGACGGTGGCATAACGCGAGGCCCAGAGTGCACCGCAAATGCCGGCAAGCAGCCCGGCAAGCGTGAATGCAAGCATAACGCGCCGCTTTTGCGGAATGCCGATCATATCGGCCCCATCGGGGTTGGAACCCGTTGCGAAAAGCTCCCGTCCAAGCGCCGTGCGCTTAAGCAGAAATGCGGAGAGCACCAGAATTACCAGTGTAATAACAACGATCAGCGGTATGCCGGCAATCTTATAGCCGGTCATATCAAGCCATGCCTGCGGTACCTCGTCGGCACTCACCTGATCGCCGGCAGCCCAGAGGCTGTTGAATCCTCTATAGATCGACAAAGTGCCAAGTGTGGCGACGATCGCAGGAATGCGCCCGAGCGTCACAATGCTCCCATTGACGAGACCGGCAGCAATGCCGACACAACAGGCAACGGCGAGGCCGCCCGCAACACCAAGTTCCGGAAAGGCCGAAAGAGTGCTCGCCGATGCATAGGCGGCAAGACCGATAATGGCTGCAACCGACAGATCGATGTTACGGGTGATCATGACGAGCATCTGGCCAAGCGCCGCCACCATCAACAGCGCCACATCCATTGAGACAGCAGTGATATTTGCGCTGCTGAAAATGCGTGGGTTGACGAGTGCAACAGGAATTACCACTGCCGCCATTGCAGCAACGAGGCCGAATTCGCGATGCTCCAGCATTCGGCTCCAGCCGCTGCGTTGTCCAGCGTCACCAGCATCTGCACCCGTGCGATTCTCTAACTCATGTGTCGCGGCTTTCAGCACGAGCTGCTGTGTTGCCTCTGCCCTGGAAAATTCGGCGGTCTTTTCCCCTTCACGCAGTACGACAATCCGGTCGCTCATCCCAAGCAGTTCCGGTAATTCGGAAGAGATCAGGATAATCGCCATGCCCTGCGTAGCAAGATCCGCAATCATGGCGTGGATTTCGGCCTTGGTGTTGACGTCGATGCCCTGGGTTGGCTCGTCAAGAATCAGGATCGATGGCTTGGTTGCCAGCCATTTCGAGATCACCACTTTCTGCTGATTGCCGCCGGAAAGCTGCTTGATCGGCTGGTCATAGCCCTTGAACCGCAGTTTCATCCGCTTGAGCTCGTCACCGACGATGTCGATGGCGCGTTGCGGACGGTAAATCCCGTTGCGGCTGGCCTTGGTCAGCACCGTCAGTGCAGCATTGTCGAGGATCGCGAAGTCCATGACCAGACTTTGTCCCATGCGGTCTTCGGACACATAGGCGATACCGGCCTCCATGGCATCGCGCGGCGAGCGGAATTCTACCGGCTTTCCGTCGACCAGTATTTGACCGCTGCGGGGCCTGTCGACCCCGAAAATCGCTCGGGCAATTTCCGTGCGTCCGCTGCCGACCAGGCCGCCAATCCCAAGAATTTCGCCTTTGCGGACATGGAGGTCGATTTCGCTATCGGTGCCATCGACGACAAGCTTCCTGAGTTCCAGCGCAACCGGCAAGAGCGAGGCTTCGCGCTGCGGATAGAGCATCGTGATTTCACGCCCGACCATCATATGTATCGCGCGTTCGCGGCTGAGCGAAGATGCCGGCTCGACCCCCACCATCTGTCCGTCACGCAAAACCGCAATGCGATCGGCAATACGAAAGATTTCGTCCATACGGTGGCCGACAAACATCATGGCGACGCCATGCTTGCGCAAATCCTCAACCACTTTGAACAGCCGTTCGACTTCCCGCTGGGACAGGGCTGCCGTTGGCTCGTCCATGATCAAGACCCGGGCTTTCAGGGAAAGCGCGCGGGCAATTTCCACAAGCTGCTGTTCGGAGGTGCGCAACAGACCAAGTTTTGTTGTCGCGGAGGCCTCAAGCCCCACAGTGTCGAGGACGGCCTTGGCTTGGGCATGCATCGCCTCCAGATCGATCAATCCCGCACTGTTTAGCGGCATGTGTCCGAGGAAGATGTTTTCGGCAATCGACAGATCTGGAAATAGGCCGGGATGCTGGTGCATCACGGCAATGCCGGCCTTTTGTGCATCTGCAGGCGACGCGAAAACGACCGATGCGCCGTCGATTTCCACACTCCCATGTGTCGGCTGGTAGACCCCTGCCAGAAGCTTGACGCAGGTGCTTTTCCCGGCGCCGTTTTCCCCGAGCAGCGCCAGCACCTCACCGCGCCGCAAATCGAACGATGTGTCTTTTAGGGCAACCGTGCCGGAAAACGCCTTGACGACTTTGCTTAGGCCTATCGGCGCGGTTGAGTCGCTGTCAGCGGCAACGTTCTGCAGGATGTTCAACAAGCTCCTCCTCCCGGCCGAATACCAGACCGCGCCACATACACCTCTCCCGCGTATATTAAAGCAATTTGCTAAAATAAATCATCCAAAAGGTCAAGTGTAAAATTTGACATTGGCACTCGAAACGGGCAGATTCGACTAAAGGCTCACGAGCTTTGCTGGCGGAGAACGGTGCTCGTTACAGCCACGACAAAAGAACCTATTAATGCCGCGAAACGTCAGAAATGAGAGATAATGGCCGGAAAAGGCAGCAATTCTGTTCAAGTACGGCACTATAATGAACGCGTTGTGCTGGAATCGATCCGCAAACTGAAAGACGCTTCCAAGGCGGATATCGCTCGTTACGCCAACCTGACGCCGGCAGCCATTGCCACGATTGTCGATGGGCTGGAGGCCTCGGGATTTGTAAAGCAAATTGGCAAACGTTTCGGACAGCGGGGTCAACCCTCAATCATGTACCGGCTGGTGCCCGAAAGCGCTTACTCCATTGGAATACGCATCGGGCGGCGGGCATTGGATGCCGTTCTGTTGGATTTTGCCGGCGACATTCGCGCCCAGGAATCGCATGAGTACCGGTTTCCCGTACCTTTGGATGTCAAACGCTTCGGCGATCACGCGGTCGCATCCTTCAAGACATTTCTTGGCGCCGCCGCACAATCAAGGATCGTCGGGGTCGGCATCGCTTCGCCTTATTTCTTCGGCGGATGGGGCGAAGAACTCGGATTTCCGGAGGCGCTGAGTTCCCGCTGGGAGAATGTGGATCTGACCACTTTGTTTTCCATCGCCGCCGCTACGCCCGTCTATATCGAGAATGACGGATCGGCAGCCGGCCTGGCGGAACTTGTCAGCGGCAATGGCTCCCGGTTTGACGATTTCATGCACGTATCGATCGATACGCTCATAGGCGGCGGATTGGTGCAGAAAGGTCAATTGCAGACCGGGCCGAATGGCAATACGGCCGCTCTTGGCCCCTTTCCGGTATCGAGATCCGAGCTCTTTTCAGCAAAGCCATCGGTCAGTCCGTTCGATATCCTGCTGCACCGTGCCTCGGTTTATGTCCTCGTAAATCATCTTCGTGCGAATGGCATCGATGTATTTCGCGTGCGAGAGCTGGACCCGCTGCCCGTTGCCGCCCGCACGCCGCTGCTTGAATGGCAGACCGACTGTGCCGATGCGCTGGCGCAAGCGATCATTGGCATCGTTGCCGTCGTTGATATCGATGCGGTGATCATCGACAGTATTTTGCCGCGCGCCATTCTTCATGATCTTGTTGCCAAGGTGCAGCAGCGGCTTGGCGAGATCATCCCGGTTGGCTTGCTCGCACCGGAAATCATCGCTGGATCGCTCGGCCATCTAGGATCGGCCATCGGCGCTGCCATGCTGCCGATTTACGCTCTTTTCGCCCCGGACAGCAGCGTCCTTGTGAAAAAGGACCAGCCTCGCAAGCCACTGCTCATCGGGAGCAGTCAAGCTCCTACTTCTGGATAACCTTCCAGTTCTTGTAGAAGATCGAGTTGCTGCCCTTGAGAATAACGCCCATGAACGAAACGATGGCGGCAAACAGGCCCGGCAGATAGGACGGGCGCAGGATGTCGACGAACAGGCAATAACGTGTCTGGTCTGTCTGATTGACCGACTGGTGCATCAGCGTGTCATCGAAGATGAACAGCTTGTCGTCTTTCCAGTAGCTTGTCGTATCGCCGCACCAGATATAGGCCGTGCGATCGTTCATGTCATTGATGTTGTAAAGCACGCGTATCGTTGCCCGGATCGGACCGAAATGTTTTGAAGTCGAATTCTTTTTGTTGAAGACAGATACACCGATCGTCTTCACAAAATTGTACTTCTCGTAGAAGGACGGCACGTTGGCGAAACTCGGCTGGTCTTTGCCGTACCATTTGAAAAAGAACATGCTGCGCGCCTGCTGTTCGGCGCGTGCCTGCAACTGCCCAACGATGTTTTCCTTCTGCGTCGCTGTAATCAGGCGCTTCACCTCGGCTTGATAACTGGCCGGAAGGTCCTGCAACTTGTAAACGCCCTTGTTGACGTAGGGCAGTGACAGGATGTCGAGAAGAAGGTTGAGCGGAGAAAGGACCCAGGTGAACATGCCATTGCCGAAGAAATATTGCTCGACAACCTGCAGGTTTAAATTCTTGTTGCGCGATAAATCGTAAAGGCCGCAGATCAGATAAAAGATCACCAGATAAGGGACAAGATAAGCGAGGATCGCCAGAAGAACCAATCCGACAGACCAACGCCGCAGGGACTTTTTCGTTGCTTTTTCCATGGTATTCCAGGTTCGGCGCCAGGGCAAAATAGAGGATGGCGCGGCTTGTTGAGACAAATCGATCTTGCGCGATATACAACCGCCGGCGAACTTTTAAAAGTGGTCAGCGACGGTCAGGAATAGGCCTCACGTCGATTCGCCTGTCAAGGGCGCGAGAAAGGGACAGCCATGGCCGCCCCGTTCTCGCATATTTAGCCACAATCCGCGTTGTCTCAGCCATTCACCAGTGCGAAGCCCGCATCCGTGTAGCGCTTGCCGGCGACGTGGGTCGGCGAGAGTGCATCACCTATCTTCACAAGGTCCGCAGCAGAGAGCTTGATGTCAGCCGAAGCTGCGTTCTCTTCAAGATGCCTGATCTTGCGGGCGCCGGGGATCGGTACGATGAAGTCGCCCTGGTGCAGCACCCAGGCCAACGCCAGTTGTGCCGGTGTGACGCCCTTGTCCGCAGCCAGACCCTTTAGCGTGGCGATCAGGACTGCATTGGCATCCATGTTTTCGGCCTGGAAGCGCGGCAAGGTCTTGCGCCAGTCATCGGCGCCGAGCTCATCCGGCTTGTTGATCGTGCCGGTGAGAAGGCCGCGTCCAAGCGGGCTATAGGGCACGAAGCCGATACCAAGCTCGCGGCAGACGGCAAGAACGCTGTCCTCAGGATCACGGCTCCACAGCGAATATTCGCTCTGGACGGCAGCAATAGGATGCACCTTGTGGGCGCGGCGGATCGTGGCGGCACTGGCTTCGGAGAGGCCAAGGGCTTTCACCTTGCCTTGCCTGACGAGGTCGGCCATGGCTCCGACCGTATCTTCGATCGGAACGTTCGGATCGACGCGGTGCTGGTAGAAAAGATCGATCTGTTCAATGCCGAGGCGTCCAAGCGATGATTCTGCGACGGCCTTCAGATGTTCCGGTCGGCTGTCGACGCCGATCATGCGCGACATGCCCTCGCCTTCGTCGGCGATCTTGAAGCCGAATTTGGTGGCTATCACCACCTTGTCCCAGCGGCCCTTCAACGCCTTACCGATAAGGATTTCATTGTCGAAGGGCCCATAGACTTCCGCCGTATCGAAGAAGGTGACGCCAATATCCACTGCGCGATGCAGTGTGCGGATTGCGTCGGCTTCATCTTGCCCGCCGTAGGCGAAGGTCATGCCCATGCAGCCGAGGCCCACTGCCGAGACGCTGAGTTCTGTTCCGAGTTTGCGTTTTTCCATCACTGATCTCCTTCACGTGTGATGGGTGGAAGATAAAACGTGGAGCAGTGTTCGATAATTGGCTTAAACTTTTACAGCTTGTTCTATACGATAGATCAATGGATCGTTCCCGGCTTCCCCAATTGGCAATTTTTGCGACTGTCGCGGCGAGTGGCGGTTTTCGTGGCGCGGCCAAGGAACTCGGCATCGCGCCGTCGGCTGTCAGTCACGCGATTTCCAGCCTGGAGCAGAGTTTGGGCGTAAGGCTTCTCGCCCGGACGACACGCAGCGTCGCCGTGACGGAAGAGGGCGCGCTGCTGCTCAAACGGCTTCGTCCGGCCCTTGGCGAGATCGATCTTGCGCTCGATGCGGTCAAGGAGGCGAACAACCGCGTTGCCGGCAATCTGCGCCTGAGTGTTCCGCCTTTCGCCGCCCATTGGCTTCTGGGGCCGCGCCTGGCGGCTTTCAGCGAGGCCTATCCCGGCGTGACCCTGGAGCTGCGCGTCGAGGAACCGTTCAACGATATTGTCGCGACGGGCGTCGATGCCGGCATGCGGCTTGGCGAAAGCCTGGAGCCGGACATGATTGCAGTGCGCATGAGCGACGCGATCAGTGCCAGCATCGTTGCCACGCCGGCCTATTTCGAAAACCATGCTGTGCCGAGGCACCCGCGCGATCTTCTCGATCATCTCTGCATCCGGCGCCGTTTCTCCAGTGGGCGGGTCTATCGCTGGGAATTCGAAAAGGATGGCGAGGAGATCGTCCTTGACGTAAACGGCCCGCTTATTCTTGGTGATGACCGGCTCGTGGTCGAAGCAGTTCTTGGCGGTGCTGGCGTCGCATTCCTGCTGCAACACATGGCGCCGGAAGCCATAGCCCAGGGCAGACTTCGCCGCGTGCTTGAGGATTGGTGCGCGCCGTTTCCCGGCGTCTATTTGTATTACCCGAGCCGCCGTCAGATGCGCCCGGCACTGCGCGCCTTCATTGATTTCTTCAAGTTTACGATCTAGGGGTTGTGGAGATTCATGTCAGGGCGAGACGAAAACGGTGGTTTTCGAGCACCGGAGCGCAGCGTACATTCTGGTATGTGAGCACGGGAGTGCAGAAAAATGCCGTTTGCAGGCTGCCATGGCGCGAATATCGACGAAAAGGAGATGTCATCATGTTTCGCTGGGGTATTCTGTCGACGGCAAAAATCGGGGTAACGGCGGTCATTCCCGCCATATGCAATGCGGAGAATTCGGTCCTGTCGGCCGTTGCCAGCCGCGATCTTGCGAAAGCCCGCGCCGTCGCTGACCGCTTTGGCGCGCCGCACGCCTTTGGTTCCTACGATGACATGCTGGCATCGAGCGATATTGACGGCGTCTATATTCCGCTCCCGACATCGCAGCATGTGGAATGGTGCCTGAAGGCCGCCGAGGCCGGCAAGCACGTCCTGTGCGAAAAGCCGATTTCGTTGCACGCCAGCGAGATCGCGGCGCTGCAGCGCGCCCGTGACACCAATGGCGTGCTGATCTCGGAAGCCTTCATGGTGACGTATCATCCGCAATGGTTGAAGGTTCGCGAACTGATAGCGACAGGCGCCATCGGTCGCTTGCGCCAGGTGCAGGCTGCGTTCACTTATTTCAACAAGGACGCGAGCAATATGCGCAACCAGCTGTCGCTGGGCGGCGGCGCCTTGCCCGATATCGGTGTCTATCCGACAGTGGCGACACGATTCGTGACCGGCAAGGAGCCTGTTCGCGCCATGGCGACGATCGAGCGCGATCCGGATTTCGGTACCGATCGCTATGCGAGCGTCCGTGCTGACTTCGAGGATTTCGAATTGACCTTCTATGTCGCAACACAGCTCGCCGCGCGCCAGTCGATCGCCTTCCATGGCGACAAGGGCTATATCGAGGTCCTCGCGCCGTTCAACACCGGCAAGTACGACCACGCCAAGATCACGCTGCATGACGCCAGCCATGGATCTTCGACCGAATATAATTTCGGCAATGTGGATCACTATTGCCTTGAGGTGGAAGCCTTTGCCCGTGCCGCACAGGGCGAGGATGTCGAAGTGTTCACCCTTGAAAACTCCGTCCTCAATCAAAAGCTGATCGACGCCGTTTATCGTGCCGGCGAGAGCGGTAACTGGGAAACCGTTTGACCCGACGATCATAGAGACGATTTGGAAAGTCGCTGCGGTGAGGCATATGACGGGGTTTTCGAGAACCGGAGCGCAGCGGACGTGTTGGTCCGTGAGCACCGGAAGCACAGAAAATCGCGTCAGATGACCATCGCAGTAGAGTTTACAATCAGTCTCTCACCAGTAGACCCCGCCGCGCGCCACATGCACGCGCGGCTTGCCATCCGGCGTGTAAAGGCTCTGGGCGCATGCTTCGCATTCCGCTTCGCTGCCCTGCACAATCGGGTGCGTTGCCTGCGTGTTGATCAGCGACAGGATTTCCAGATTGTTTGAGTTCCAGCGTCCATATTGCTGGCCGATCTGCGGGACAGATCTGGGGCGCGTGCGAATATGGTCCTCCGGCTTCAGCTCCAGCTCCGTCAATATATCGCCGCGCGCTGCCATATCGCAGGCTTGTTTTAGCGCGTGAAGCCGCGCCACGCGGGCTTCAGTCAGCGGGTGCGTGCGGAGAATTGACGGATCGGGAATGCGTCCACCGGGAAGGATGAGGTTTTCCCAGATCCTGCCTTGAGCCTTCTCCAGTTTCGTCAGCGCATTGGCGAGACCATCGGGATCGCCGGTCAGCATTGCTGCACCGAGATCGGCATCGAATTCGCGGGTGCGCGACAGCGCCATCTGCAGCAATCCGCCAATGGTCGGCGCAAACAGCAGCACGATCACGCCGAGCCACGGCACTTGCGCCGCCGATCCGCTGGCCATCCAGGTGATGTTGAACAGGAGGGAAACGATACCGACAGTGGACATCAACGAGGTAAAGCGCGAGACCGTATCGGCCAGAGCCATTACCTTGAGGTCCTCGTTATGAATATGGCTGATTTCGTGCGCCAGAACGCCAGTGAGTTCACGCGCTGTCAGTGCCCGAATGAGCTGATCTGTAACCGCGACGACGGAATTGTCTCTTCGCCCTACAGCAAAGGCATTCATCATGCGCGAGGGAATGACATGCAGTTTCGGCGGCTTTGGCAGGCTGGCGCGGCGCGCAAGCTCCTCGACGATCGCCAGTCCTTGCGGGAATTCGGCGCGCGTCACAGGCCTTGCCTTATACATCGTCAGCACCATTTGAGGACTTATACGCCTGATGGCATAAAGGCTGATGCCCCCAAACACGAAGGCGTATATGATGCCAGCTGGCCCCGCCAGGGTCCACGCGCAAACGACGAGCAACAGCAGGCTTCCCGCCAGCAGCAGCCAGGTGTGCAGCCTGTTGATAAGCCGGCTCCGGCGATGTCCAGGCAAGGGGAGATGGAGTGCATTGTCGGTCATAGGCGATATATGGGGCGAAAAAAGCATTTTGCCGAGTCTTTTAGGGTGATTAAGCATGCAAATGCAGCCTCTTCTGACTTGCATGGTAATTTTCCGCTTCTTATATAGCCCTCAACACGCTAGAACCGCCCATCCCGGCGACTCTGGACTGTGAAACCCCTAGAGGCTGCCGTATGGAATGCTCGGCAGAGGTCCCGGCAGCCTGCTGAATGGAGAAGAGTAATGGCTAAAGTTATCGGTATTGATCTAGGTACCACCAATTCCTGCGTCGCTGTCATGGATGGCAAAAACGCGAAGGTTATTGAAAATGCAGAAGGTGCACGCACAACACCTTCGATCATCGCTTTTACGGATAGCGATGAGCGCCTCGCTGGCCAGCCGGCCAAGCGCCAGGCTGTCACCAATCCGGAAGGCACGGTTTTTGCGGTAAAGCGCCTTATCGGTCGCCGCTATGAAGACCCGACCGTCGAGAAGGACAAGAAGCTTGTTCCTTACAACATTGTCAAAGGCGACAATGGCGATGCATGGGTAGAGGTCCACAAGAAGAAATATTCGCCTTCGCAGATCTCTGCGATGATCCTGCAGAAGATGAAGGAAACGGCGGAAGCCTATCTTGGCGAAAAGGTCGAGAAGGCTGTCATTACGGTTCCTGCATACTTCAACGACGCCCAGCGTCAGGCAACCAAGGATGCCGGCAAGATCGCTGGCCTTGAAGTACTGCGCATCATCAATGAGCCGACTGCGGCTGCCCTTGCCTATGGCCTCGACAAGAAGGAAGGCAAGACCATTGCCGTCTACGATCTTGGCGGCGGTACTTTCGACGTTTCGATCCTCGAGATCGGCGACGGCGTTTTTGAAGTCAAATCCACCAATGGCGATACGTTCCTTGGCGGTGAAGATTTCGACATGCGTCTGGTCGAATATTTCGCAGCCGAGTTCAAGAAGGAACAGGGCATCGACCTGAAGAACGACAAGCTCGCTCTGCAGCGCCTCAAGGAAGCTGCCGAAAAGGCCAAGATCGAGCTCTCGTCCGCGCAGCAGACGGAAATCAACCTGCCCTTCATCACCGCCGATGCTACCGGTCCGAAGCACCTGACGATGAAATTGTCGCGTGCCAAGTTCGAGAGCCTGGTCGATGATCTGGTTCAGCGCACTGTCGAGCCTTGCAAGTCGGCTCTCAAGGATGCTGGCCTCAAGGCTGGCGAGATCGATGAAGTGGTTCTTGTCGGCGGCATGACCCGCATGCCGAAGATCCAGGAAATCGTGAAAGCCTTCTTCGGCAAGGAACCCCACAAGGGCGTAAATCCTGACGAAGTTGTTGCCATGGGTGCTGCCATTCAGGCCGGCGTTCTGCAGGGCGACGTCAAGGACGTTCTCCTGCTCGACGTTACCCCGCTTTCACTCGGCATCGAAACACTTGGCGGTGTCTTTACCCGCCTGATCGAGCGCAACACGACGATCCCGACCAAGAAATCGCAGACCTTCTCCACGGCCGAGGACAGCCAGTCCGCCGTGACGATCCGCGTCTTCCAGGGCGAGCGTGAAATGGCTGCCGACAACAAGTCTCTCGGCCAGTTCGACCTCGTTGGCATTCCGCCCGCACCGCGCGGCGTTCCGCAGATCGAGGTGACGTTCGACATCGACGCCAATGGTATCGTCAACGTCTCGGCCAAGGACAAAGGCACAGGCAAGGAACACCAGATCCGTATCCAGGCATCCGGTGGACTTTCCGATGCGGACATCGAGAAGATGGTCAAGGACGCCGAGGCCAACGCCGAAAGCGACAAGAAGCGCCGCGAGGCTGTCGAGTCGAAGAACCAGGCTGAAGCTTTGGTCCATTCGACCGAGAAGTCGCTCAAGGATTATGGCGACAAGGTCTCGGCCGAGGACAAGGCATCGATCGAGACGGCTCTTGCCGAATTGAAGACGGCGGTTGAAGGCGACGATGCCGAGGTGATCAAGGCAAAGACCCAGACGCTTGCCGAAGTTTCGATGAAGCTTGGTCAGGCCATGTATGAAGCCTCGCAGGCTGCCGAGGCCGCTTCCGCCGAAGGCGGCGAAGCCGATGCAACCGCCAAGGCGGATGACGATGTCGTCGATGCCGATTTCGAAGAAATCGACGAAGACGGCAAGAAGAAGTCAGCTTAACCAGCGACTAAGTTCCAAACGAAAGCCCGGCCTTGTGCCGGGCTTTTTTTATTTGTGGGCGGGTCCGCTATAGGACTTTTGGATAATTGATATTTTCTTGTGACGGAACATAATAAGAACATGCGCAATTCACAGCGCAGTCGAATTTCATGACGTGATCTTTTTGTGAACGATCCAAATAGCTTTAAACATTTGAAAGGACCAAATATGAGCATGGAGTACTGGGTACATCTGAATGAGATATCGGACGATATAATTCCTGATATGATCAGTGAACTTAACAAATTTGAAATGACCTGCGAGATCTACCCAGGCTTCAGTTTCTCCAAACACTCGGGATTTCTCCCGTTCAAGTTCCGCTTGTCCAATCCAAAGCTTGACATCCTGAAAGACAAGGATCTGGTGAGCGGATTTGAACTCTACGTCGAGGATTTTGATCCCGAAGACGCCGATTGGTTTAGCCCGGAAGATCTGGCCCGGCTATCGGAATTCAAAAAGACGGTGTCGATCAGATTTGGCGCTTCCGACAGCTTTCAACTGCGATTTGCCGACCTGACAAGCGCAGTGATAGCAAAGCTTACCGGAGGGCCCCGATCTTTTGATGAGGATGTCGACTATAACACTTCGACAATCGCCGACAAAAGCTGGGAGGACCTCAAGCACTGGGAAAATTCGATCGCCGATGACGACTGGCGCTATTATGAGTTCCAGGGTTGGCACTGAACAAGCTAAACATATGTCTCAGATTCGTGGAGCGCTTGCCACACAAACGCAATAATCAGCAAATATGCGCCATTTCGGGCGAATCAATATAAGTTGGCTATGGCATTCACGGGCGTGAACACCTAAATACCGCCTTTAAATGTGCTTCTGAAGAAGCGTTTGCGATTTTCTGGGAATGAGTGTCTGGATGAAGGCTGACTATTACGAAACCCTCGGCGTAGCGAAAAGCGCTGATGAGAAAGAGCTGAAGAGCGCTTTCCGTAAACTGGCAATGCAATTTCACCCAGACAAGAATCCGGGCGACGCCGATGCCGAGCATCGCTTCAAGGAAATCGGCGAGGCCTATGAAACCCTGAAGGACCCGCAGAAACGTGCTGCCTATGACCGGTTCGGTCATGCCGCCTTCGAAAACGGCGGGATGAATGGCGGCGGCGGGTTTGGTGGCGCCGGTGGCTTTGCCGATATTTTCGAAGACATTTTCGGCGAGATGATGGGCGGTGGACGCCAGCGCCGGTCAGGCGGGCGCGAGCGCGGTGCGGACCTGCGTTACAATATGGAAATAACGCTCGAAGAAGCCTATGCGGGCAAGACGGCGCAGATCAGGGTCCCGACCTCGATCACCTGTGACGAATGCTCGGGCAGCGGCGCCAAGCCAGGTACGCAGCCGGTCACCTGCAGCACCTGTAGCGGATCCGGGCGTGTTCGGGCGGCGCAGGGTTTCTTCTCCATCGAACGCACCTGCCCGACCTGCCACGGCCGCGGCCAGATCATCAAGGATCCGTGCCCGAAATGCAGTGGCCAGGGGCGTATAACCGAGGAGCGTGCTCTTTCGGTCAATATTCCGGCCGGCATCGAAGACGGCACGCGTATCCGGCTTACGGGCGAGGGCGAAGCGGGCTTGCGTGGCGGACCCGCTGGCGATCTCTATATTTTCCTCTCATTGAAGCCGCATGAATTCTTCCAGCGCGATGGGGCCGATCTCTATTGCAAGGTGCCCATCTCCATGACGACCGCGGCGCTTGGCGGCCAGTTCGAGGTAGCGACGCTCGACGGTACGCAGACGCGTGTCAAGATTCCGGACGGTACGCAGAACGCCAAGCAGTTCCGCCTGAAAGGCAAAGGCATGCCAGTGCTGCGCCAGCCGGCCATGGGTGACCTCTATATTCAGATCGCAATCGAGACGCCGCAAAACCTAAACAAGCGTCAGCGCGAATTGCTGGAGGAGTTCGACCGCATCTCGTCGCAGGACAACAGCCCGCAATCGTCCGGCTTCTTTGCACGGATGAAAGAGTTCTTCGAGGGCCTAAGCGAATAATTTTATTGGAACTTTTCCGCGTGTCGGACTTGCTTCCGCCGTGGGTTGCGTCATAAACTTGTCTAACTGCGACGGAGGATAAGCGGGATGTCACGACCCTTGGGAAAAAAACTGGCCGAAAAGTTCGGCGAGGAAATCCGGTTCTTCAAGGGATGGATGCATGGCCCCAAGGCTGTGGGCTCGATCCTGCCGACAAGTTCCATTACCGCGCGCCGCATGGCCAGTGTCGTCAACCCGCACTCAGGCCTTCCCGTGCTGGAACTGGGGCCGGGCACCGGTGTTATCACCCGCGCAATCCTTGATCGCGGCGTTGCTCCAACCAAGCTCTACAGCGTCGAATATTCATCGGATTTTGCCCAGCATTTGCGCGAGGATTTTCCGGGCGTGAACATCATCGAGGGCGATGCCTTCAATCTGGACGTGACCCTCGGCGACAAGCGCGAGCAGAAGTTCGATTCGGTCGTTTCTGCCGTACCGCTTTTGAATTTCCCCGTCGGCGACCGCGTCAAGATCATCGAGGATTTGCTGCGCCGCATTCCGCATGGTCGGCCGATTGTGCAGATCACCTATGGGCCGATGTCGCCGGTACCGGCCGGGCGTGGCAATTACAAGATCGAACATCTCGATTTCATTATCCGTAATGTGCCGCCTGCGCGTTTGTGGGTCTACCGCCGGGTCGATTGACCTCCTATAGTCCTCCCGTGGTCTGGTAAATTCCTCAGAGGGAACTCAATGCTGCCGAAAATTCTTGTTTTCGCGGGCTCGAACCGTACGGGCGCTTTTAGTGGCCAGGTTGCAAATGTTGCGGTCAGAACGTTGGTGGAACTCGGCGCCGATGTCACACGGATTGCGTTGATCGACTATCCGCTGCCACTCATGGATGAAGATCTGGAAGAGGAAAAGGGCATTCCCGAAAATGCCATGAAACTTGGCCGGCTATTCGCGGCGCATGACGCCATTTTGATCGCATCGCCCGAATATAACTCGTCGATCCCGCCGCTGGTGAAGAATACCATCGACTGGGTCAGCCGCATCTCGAAGGACGGCGACAAGCCGCTCAAGCCCTATGCCGAAAAGGTCGTGGCGCTGTGCTCGTCCTCGAACGGCAATTTCGCAGGCATACGCTGTCTATACCATCTGCGTGCCGTGCTGATGAATGTTGGCACCCAGATCATTACGGAACAATGCTCGGTGCCGCGCGCGCAGGATGCGTTCGCCGAAGATGGCTCGTTCAAGGACGAGCGGACTGCCAAAGCGATGCAGCGCGCGTGCCAATCCTTGATTGACCACACGAGATTCGCCATTTCTCGTCGATAGACAAAACTTGCGCTAGCATATTTCCTATCCGGTTGATCTGTGCGATTGAGGTTCGATCAACAAAAAGGGTGATTTGTCATGACGGAAACGGCCTTGCGCGAGCGCCTGATCGTCGGACTTGATGTGCCGACATTGAAAGCAGCCGAACAGGCGGTCAGCGAACTTGGCGATACGGTGTCGTTCTACAAGATCGGCTACCAGCTGGCATTTGCCGGTGGGCTTGGCTTTGCCAGCGAGCTTGTCAGCTCGGGCAAAAAAGTCTTCCTCGATATGAAACTTCTCGACATCGACAATACCGTAGCCAAGGGTGTCGAGAACATCGTCAGGATGGGCGTCTCCATGCTCACGCTGCACGCCTACCCCAAGGCGATGAGGGCAGCGGTCGAGGCGGCCAGGGGATCGGACCTCTGCCTTCTCGGGGTAACGGTGTTGACTTCGATGGATCAGCAGGATCTGGCTGATGCAGGCTATGAGCACGATCCCGATACGCTGGTCCTTATTCGCTCCGAGCAGGCGCTTCAGGCGGGAATGGGCGGGATTGTCTGCGCCGCAACGGAAGCTGCCGCCGTCCGCAAGATCGTCGGACCGGAGCTGGCCATCGTCACCCCCGGAATCCGTCCGGCCGGTGCCGACCTGGGCGATCAGAAACGGGTGATGACACCCGCCGATGCGCTGCGGTCCGGTGCAAGCCATCTGGTGGTCGGCCGGCCGATTGTCGGCGCGCCGGATAGGAAGGCAATCGCAGAAGCTATCCTCGCGGAAATGTCCAACGCCTGAAGAAGCATACGAGGCAAGAACTGCGCAACTTTCGGCAAAACCTGCGCAAGAATCATTGAATCTCACACGACAATCGGCTGAAATGGTGCAAGATTTTCAACCCTGTCGAGCAATTTGGTTGTGAAAGGTAGAATATCGGATGGCCAAAGGATATTGGATCGCACGTATCGATGTCAGAGACGCGGAACGTTACAAGGACTATATCTTAACGGCAAAGCCGGCTTTTGAAAAATACGGTGCCAATTTTCTGGCTCGTGGCGGGCAGTACCATGTGCTTGAAGGTCAGGCTCGCGGCCGCAATGTTGTCATTGAATTCCCCTCGCTTCAGGCGGCCGTCGATTGCTATAATTCTCAGGAATATCAAGCAGCTAAGGCAATTCGCATTACCGTTGCCGATGGAGAAATGCTGGTCGTCGAAGGCGCTTGATCGCTGGCAGCTCATATTTTCCAGCACGCGAAGTTGTGAACATCTATACCCGACCTTATCCCATTGTTGCATTGCAATATTGGGGAAACCCGCTACGGTCACTGACCAGTCAAGAAATCTTTCATATTTAAGGGAGAGATTCTTGGAACTGACGTTGCGTTGATCGATCGGAAATTGGATGTTTTATCAGCTCTATGAACTGAACCATGCCGCACTCCAACCCTACCGCGCACTCGCCGACGCCACCAAGCTATTCTACGATAACCCCTTGAATCCATTGTCTCAAACCGTCGTCGGGCGCTCGGTTACCGCGATGTGCGAGCTGTTCGAGCGCACGACGCGATGCTACGGCAAACCTTCCTTCGGCTTGCCGACCACGATCGTTGACGGTGTCGAAACAGACATAAAAGAAAAGATCGTCTGGTCGAAACCGTTCTGTAACGTCATTCATTTCAAGCGTGCCTTGAATGCCAAACGTCCTGCCGACCCGAAGATTCTGGTGGTGGCACCGATGTCTGGTCACTATGCAACTCTGCTTCGTGGCACGGTGGAAGCGTTGCTGCCGCATGCCGAGGTCTACATCACCGATTGGGTGGATGCCCGCAGCGTCCCGCTGAGCGATGGTAAATTCGATCTCGATGATTATATCGACTATGTCATTGAAATGCTTCATGCATTGGGCGAAGATACGCATGTCGTGGCCGTCTGTCAGCCATCCGTTCCGGTGCTTGCCGCCGTCTCCATCATGGAGACCAATGGGGACAGATTCGCACCTTCCAGCATGACGCTGATGGGTGGGCCGATCGACACCCGCAAGAATCCGACTGCCGTCAACAAGCTGGCGGAAGAAAAGGGGATCAACTGGTTCCGCGATAACGTGATCATGTCGGTTCCGTGGCCGCATGGCGGGTTCATGCGTGATGTCTATCCGGGGTTCCTGCAGTTGTCCGGCTTCATGAGCATGAATCTCGATCGCCACATCACTGCCCACAAGGAGTTCTTCATGCATCTGGTGCACGAAGACGGCGATTCCGCTGACAAGCATCGTGAATTCTATGATGAATACCTCGCGGTCATGGATTTGACCGCGGAATTCTATTTGCAGACCGTGGATACGGTATTCGTCCGCCAGGCATTGCCGAAAGGCGAAATGACTCACCGGGGCCTCCCGGTCGATCCCTCCGCCATTCGCAATGTTGCTCTTCTGACAGTTGAAGGGGAGAACGACGACATCTCCGGCGTTGGTCAGACCAAAGCCGCACAGACGCTCTGCGTCAATATTCCGGACGAGATGCGCATGCATTACCTGCAACCGAAGGTTGGCCATTACGGCGTATTCAATGGCTCGCGGTTTCGTGCAGAGATTGCGCCGCGCATTGTGCAGTTCGTTAATGATCACGCACAAATGAACCGCAGGACCAACGTGACGCCGATCGTCAAACGCGCCTGAAGATCTAATCCGTAGGATGTATTGGGGAAACGCCGCGCCTCGTCAAAGCGATTTGGGAGCTTTGACGGCGGTTGCGTCTTCCATCTAACAGAAAGCCGTTTGTAATCAACGGGTTATCTTATATTTTCTAGCGGCCAGAACCTTGCACCCGTACAAATTTCAGTTAGCCGGCACAGTTTCTGATGCATCACTGAAACCCTCATGAATATTGGGGGAATGCGAAATTTCAAATTTTAACCATATATTAACAATGGCTGGATCGTGGCGCCATTGTGATTGACTCATGTCCCCTCCCGCCATTAACGTTTTGTTAACGATAGCGATCGGGTCTGGAGTAAAGCATGTTCGGGGTAGCAGGGGTTGTAAAGACCATAGTCGCCATGGCGCTCTTCGCGGGTACGCTTGGCGCAAACGTCGCTTTTGCCTCCGAAGCATTCATGACCACTGGCGGTCTGACATCACAGCCAATCGGCCATTATGAATTCTGCAAGCGGCTCCCGGAAGAATGCTCCATCCGCAGCCGGAATGTCATGCCCGAAAAGATGAATCATGATTTCTGGCAGTTGATCGTCAACGTCAACAGCAATGACAACCACAAGATCAAGCCATTGACCGATATGGAAATCTACGGCGTGGAAGAATATTGGGCCTATCCCGACAAGGTTGGCGATTGCGAGGATTACGTCCTTTTGAAGCGACGCGACCTGATGCAGTCGGGCATTTCTCCGGCAAATCTATTGATCACCGTGGTGCGCAAGCCTGATGGTGAAGGTCATGCTGTGCTGACCGTCCGCACTGACAAGGGTGACTTCGTCCTTGATAACCTTGTTGACGGCGTAAAGAACTGGTCAGAAACCCCATATACCTACCTTAAACGTCAGGCGACCAACAATTCGGGTCGCTGGGTCAGCATTGAGGCTCCCACGAATATTCTGGTTGGTTCGGTCCAATAATCGAGCGAAGTCGACCTCAGCCTATTTCGAAGCTGCCAGATGGGGAAGGTCTGGCAGCTTCTTTATGAATATTAACAAAGTCGCGTAGTGAGGTAGCTTGGCTCAGACCGCTGACATCGAATCCGCCCCCATCCGGTACGAGATAGCTTCGGCAAGATGAATGCGCCCGACGATTTCTTGTCCGTCGAGGTCTGCGAGTGTGCGCGCAACTTTCAATACCCGGTGATAGGCCCGCGCGGAGAAGCGCATTTGTTCACTCGCCTGCTGCAGCAAGGAAACGCCGGGTGCATCCGGTTGTGCCACCTGTTCGATCAGAGCAACTGAGCACTGCGAGTTTGTGGTGATCGTTGGAAATCCCAATTCCTCGTAGCGCCTCTTTTGGATTGTCCGCGCTCGCGCGACCCGTTCAGCGACGGATGCGCTGCTTTCCGAAGAGTGCGGGCGTATGAGATCGGTAGCACTCACGGACGGGACGTCGATCCTGATGTCGATACGATCCATCAGAGGCCCAGAAATCCTTGCCTGGTAATCCTGCCGGCACCGTGGCCCCCTTGCACACTGATGGCCGGGTTCCCCCGCCATGCCGCAGCGGCACGGGTTCATAGCCGCAACAAGCTGGATCTGTGCCGGATAAGAGATACGGTGATTGGCGCGCGCGATCATACATTCGCCAGTCTCCAGTGGCTGGCGCAAGGAATCCAGGACCTGCGGCGTAAACTCGGGAAATTCATCGAGAAACAGCACGCCGCGATGGGCCAGCGAGACTTCCCCCGGCCTTGCTCGAATGCCGCCCCCAACCATAGCCGCCATGGATGCCGAGTGATGCGGCGCGCGAAATGGCCGTCTGTCCGTCAACTTGCCGCCCATGAGTTCGCCGGCGATCGAGGCGATCATCGAGACATCGAGCAACTCACGCGGCAGCAATGGCGGAAGGATGGAGGGCAGACGCTGCGCCAGCATGGATTTGCCGGATCCTGGCGGGCCCATCATCAAGAGGTTGTGCCCACCCGCTGCCGCGACCTCCAGCGCGCGCCGCGCACTTTCCTGGCCTCTTATGTCTGCAAGATCTGGCAGTCCAATCGCGCTCGTCTGCATGACGGGCTCAGGACGTGACAGGACCTGTGTACCGCGAAAATGATTGGCAAGCTGGATCAAACTGCGCGGCGCAAGAATATCGATGTCGGAGCCGGCCCATGCGGCTTCCGGGCCACAGGATGCCGGGCATATCAGTCCCTTCTCTTGTCGGTTGGCAGCAATTGCTGCGGGTAGCACACCCGCGACATGGGTGATGGTTCCATCAAGTGACAATTCGCCCAGCACCACATAGTTCTGAAGTGCGTCGGCAGGCATGGCGCCAAGCCCTGCCATCAATCCCACGGCGATCGGCAGATCGTAATGGCTTCCTTCCTTGGGCAAATCGGCTGGCGCGAGATTCACCGTCACCTTCTTGACGGGCATTGAAAGCCCGGAGGCATGTAGTGCCGCCTGGACCCGCTCCCGGCTTTCGGCGACTGCCTTGTCCGGAAGACCGACGATATGCATTCCCATTTTGCCGGGGGCAATCATCACCTGCACATCGACAGGCTGAGCTTCAATACCCTGGAAGGCAACCGTACGAACGCGGGTAACCATGAAATCTTTCTTGAAAATGCAGACGTTTGAAAATGAAGAATGCTAAAGAACGTATATCAGCACACTTCAATCTGCATGACAAGAACAATAAGGGAACAGATCGGAGGTATGAGAATTACTGGCGTTTGGCTTCCACAGCATCCCAAAACAGCGCCGCAATATCTGCACCGCCGAAGCGTTTGACCTCTCGAACGCCGGTCGGAGAAGTGACATTGATCTCGGTCATATAGTCGCCGATCACGTCGATACCCACCAGAATGAAACCACGCTCGCGCAAGGACGGTCCAATACGCGCGCAGATTTCGCGTTCACGATCCGTGAGTTCGGTTTTCTCGGCGCGGCCGCCCACATGCATGTTGGAACGCGAGTCGGTTTCAGATGGCACTCGGTTGATCGCGCCGACGGGCTCGCCATCGATCAGGATGATACGTTTGTCACCCGAGCGAACATCTTTCAAATAACGCTGTGCAATAAATGGTTCGCGGAACATCTGGGCGAACATTTCCAGCAATGACGTCAAGTTGCGGTCGCCATCGGCGAGATGAAACACACCTGCGCCGCCATTGCCATAAAGCGGTTTCAGAATGATATCGCCGAATTCCTTGCGGAATCCCGCGATTTCCAATGGATTCTTGGTGATCAGCGTTTCCGGCATGAGATCGGGAAACTCGGTGACGAAAATCTTCTCGGGGCTGTTGCGCACCCAAGCAGGATCGTTGACGACAAGCGTCTTCGGATGGATCCGCTCCAGCATGTGCGTGGTCGTGATGTAATTCATGTCGAAGGGCGGGTCCTGGCGTAGCAGCACCACGTCCATTTCCGACAGATCGCGCGAAACCGGTTCTCCCAGTGTATAATAATCGCCTTCGATATCGCGGACGCTCAGTTCTTCCACGCGCGCAGAAACCACGCCATCGCGCATGCTGAGCCTGTCGGGGGTATAGTGGTAGAGTATGTGACCGCGTTTTTGCGCCTCGAGGCAAAGCGCAAATGTTGTATCGCCAGCGATCCGGATCGAATTGATATGGTCCATCTGGACCGCGACTTTGAGTGCCATGGAACGTCCCCCGACAGGATTAGGAGTGTTCACATGGCGATGTCACGTTCAATGGTCAAGGTCAATGCCGAGACGGCATCAACATCCTGCGAGGTTAGAGCCTTTCTTGTTTAAATAGAACCCGTTCTGTTTCACGGATGGCGAGACAATCCACACGGAAGGTGGCGAGGCCGATGTTTACCCATCGGACGAAGCCGCCTGACAACGTGGCTGTCCGCCAGCCGGAAACCCGAAGGGCCGGGTGAATTCGGGCCAAATCCTTCGGGCTTCGGCTTCATCCGATGGATAAACATCGGCCTCGCCCAACCCCTCGACCTTGAACCAAATTCCTTCCGGCAGAACGATTCTATTTAAGCAAGGAAGGCTCTACAAGCGGGCCATGCAGATATTGGTGTGGCCAGCGCCGATAAAGCCAAGGCGGCTAGCGGCACCTTTCGAGAGATCGAGCATGCGGCCCCTGACAAACGGCCCCCGATCGTTGATGCGCACCACGACCGTCTTGCCATTGCGCTGGTTGGTTACTTTGACGCGCGAGCCGAGCGGCAAGGTGCGATGAGCCGCGGTGAGAGCGGAGGGGTTCATCCGTTCGCCGGAAGCGGTTCTAGAATGAAGAGCGTACCACGAAGCACCGCCACAGGCCGAACCGGCACTGGCGGATACAGCGCCCAACATCAGAAAAAAGATGGATGAAATAAGTACCGTGCGGATACTTGCGAAAGAGACCATGTGAAATTCACACTTTGAGTAGCCCGCGGCACAGAACAGCCGGACTGAAGACACACGCGTAGAGATTGACCCCCGGGCAAGTAGATCGTGGCGTGAGCGAGTAGCTCTCTCTATTTTGGAGAAATGTGGCCTTGAGGTGACCCGTTTCGGAGACTTCGTCGAGATCAATCCGAAATATGATCTAAGTTACTCAAAAAACTTGTCTTAATATGACTCAAAAAGTGATGACCGATGCTTACGGTGAAATGCGGTATGACTGCAAACGGTCGAGAATATGGCCACAATGTGATGAATGCCAATAGAATTATTGAGCGATGACTACGAGTTGGTCGGTGCGTTTCAAAAATCGGTAAACCTTTAAATGTAGAAAAGCCCCGGCTTGTGAAAACCAGGGCTTTAAAAACTCAAAATTTGGTCCGGATTATGCGAGCGCGGAGGCATCCAAAGCGTGGATGATACCGCGTAGTTCGGCAAGACCGCGCAGGCGGCCAATTGCCGGATAACCGGGCGTTACGTCCTTGTTCAGGTCGTCGAGCATGCGGTGCCCGTGATCAGAGCGGAAAATGATACTGTTCGTCTTGTCCCGCTTATGGTCTTCGGTGAGAAGTTCGCGCAACACCGCCACCATATCCACGTCGCCTTCAAGGTGAGCCGCTTCGTGAAAGCTGCGGCCATCACCCTCGCGGGTCGTCGCACGCAAATGGGTGAAGTGGATGCGCGAAGCGAAGTGCCTGGCGATCTTGGGCAGGTCATTGTCAGCCCGCACACCAAGACTGCCGGTACAAAGGCACATGCCATTTGCAGGCGAGGGTACTGCATCGAACAGCGCCGCATAGTCGGCACCAGTCGAAGCAATACGCGGCAGGCCGAAGAGGGAACGAGGCGGATCATCCGGATGCAGGGTCAGCTTTACGCCGAGCTCTTCGGCAACCGGCGTCACAGCCTCCAGGAATTCAATCAGATGCTGACGCAGCCGGATCGCATCGATGCCAGAATAGGTTTCGAGCTTGTCGCGGAACGCCGGTATGGTCAGCGGTTCGGTGGTTGAGCCCGGGAGAGCGCTGGCGATATTGCGCGTAAGATCAGCAATTTCCTGTGCACCCATGGCATTATAAAGGTCGCTGGCAATCTCGCGGTCAGCCTTTGAGTAATCGTTTTCGGCGCCTTCGCGCTGCAGGATGTGCAAATCGAACACAGCGAACACGTTGTGGTCGAAGCGCATGGCTGTCGAACCGGTCGGCGTGACATAGTCGAGATCGGTGCGGCACCAGTCGACCACGGGCATGAAGTTGTAGCAGACGACCCTGATGTCGTTGGCCGCAAGTGCTTCCATACTAGCGATCCAGGCGGCAATCTCGTGCTTGGCAGCGCCACCGAGGCGCTTTACTGCATCAGGAATCGGAATGCTCTCGACCACCGACCAGGTCAGCGGCGTCCGTCCGGCTGGTGTCGATTCGATCAATGATTTACGCTCGTGCACCTGCGCTATTGTCCATGCTTCACCAATCGGTACCTCGTGCAGAGCCGAAACGATATCGGTCGCGCCGGCCTGCCGTACATTATCGAGTGAGACACCGGCTTTTGGGCCAAACCATCGCCATGCCTGACGCATTCATTCCTCCGTCAAATTATATCGTTGATCCCTAGTCAGACAAATGATCCGGGATGGCTTTTTCTCAAGGTTTCAATGTCAGGGATGACGGCATTCAGATGCTGTTTCATCGCCGCACAGGCGGCTGGCACGTCATGGGCTTCAATGGCATTGCGAATGATCTGATGCTCGGACAGGACATGCTCCATGCGGCCCAAACCCGGTAACGTCATGCGCCGCGCCCGATCGATTTGCACCTTCACCGGCTTGAGATAGTGCCAGATGCCAGGATGGCCGGAAATTCCGGCAATCGCTTCGTGGAAAGCCTCGTCGGCCTCGTGAAACGCACTCGTGTTCTGACGATCGGCAAAAAAACGCTGGCGGGCGAGGATTTCATCGAGCCATTCGACATCCTTGGCCGTTGCGACGGCCGCTGCACGCTCCACGGTTGCACCCTCGAGCGCCTGGCGGATCACCACAGCCTCGGGGATCAGCGCAACAGGAATGCGGGCGACAAATGTTCCCGATTGCGGAAAGACATCGACAAGTCCGTCTTCAACCAAGCGGATCAACGCCTCGCGCACCGGCGTGCGGCTGACGCCAAAGCGTTCGGTCAGGACCTTCTCGTTGAGAGCAGTTCCCGGTGTCATCTCCATCGATACGATGGCCGCATGAAGCTCGCGATAAATTGCGGTGGCAGTGGTCATCCGACCGGCCGGCGCCCCACGGGGTCCGGGACTTGTAGCCCGCGCGCCGCGATTGACACCTGAAATTCCAACCTCGGGCGGCGTTGCAATGGCTAAGCCTTTGTCTCCCTGGTTTTCTGCCGTCATTGCAGTGCTCCATTTCCATCTTCACGGATCATCTGATCATTGAATGATGGAATTCCGTGTGAATTCATAGTCCGAGACGGTGTTATGCGATGATATCAAGCGCATTCAGTCTCAGTTGACATACTAATATATTATTATTTACAATTCGCCAAGATCATCGATGTTCACAAATGGCGCAACCTGCCATTGGAAAAGTAACATAGCAGCTTCGCATCCAGGTCGGTACAGGGCACGCGATGATGGTAGCAAGGACGCATAATGGCACTTCATCCTGACCGACTTTTCCCAATCGAACCCGATGCACGGGGGATTGCCCGCCGTCTGTTCAGCGCAGTCGAGAGGCTGCCGATCATCTCGCCACATGGTCACACCGATCCGCTTTGGTACGCCAATGACGAAGCTTTTCCGGACCCGGCGAGCCTGTTCGTCAAGCCAGATCATTATATTTTTCGCATGCTCTACTCGCAGGGTGTGAGGTTGGAAGATCTCGGCGTGCCGCGTCAGGATGGAGGCCCGGTGGAAGTTGACGGCCGCAAGATATGGCGGCTGTTTGCGAAGCACTTACATCTGTTTAGGGGCACACCCTCCCGCCTGTGGTTCGAGCATGGACTGGAAACGGTATTCGGCATTGTGGAGCGGCTTGGCGAGAAGAATGCGGATGCACTTTATGATCGAATTGCAGAGCGCTTGACGGAACCATCCATGCGTCCGCGGGCGCTCTACAAACAGTTTGGCATCGAAGTCATCTCGACGACGGATGCGGCGACCGATCAACTCGCAGCGCACGATGCGATCTTAAAGTCAGGTTGGGATGGCCGCGTCGTTCCTGCCTACCGCCCCGATGCCGTCATAGATGCATCGCGTACGGACTTTATCACCAACGTAGAGGATTTCGTTGCACTTGCGGGCACCAAGCTCGACTATGAGGGGTATATCGAAGCGCATCGTGTGCGCCGTGCTTATTTCAAACGGCGTGGCGCCACGTCTAGCGATCACGGGCATCCGAACGCGCGCACTGCTGATCTTTCCGTCTCCGCGGCGTCAGCACTGTTCGAACGAGTGCTGAAAGGCGCTTCGCCTGAAGACGCCGACCTCTTCCGCGCACAGATGCTGACGGAAATGGCGCGAATGAGTATCGAAGATGGCCTGGTCATGCAGATTCATCCCGGCTCTTACCGAAATCACAATCCCGCTCTGTTCGAACGGTTTGGAACGGACAAAGGAGCGGATATTCCGCGCTCTACCGGCTATGTCGAGGAACTGAAACCTCTGCTTGACTCGTTTGGCAACGATGCTCGGCTGACACTCATCCTCTTCACCCTCGATGAAACCAGTTACAGCCGGGAACTCGCTCCCCTCGCGGGCCATTATCCAGCCTTGCGCCTTGGCCCTGCATGGTGGTTCCATGATAGTCCGGAAGGTATGCGCCGCTTCCGTGAACTGACCACCGAGACTGCCGGGTTCTATAATACGGTCGGCTTCAACGACGATACGCGCGCCTATATGTCCATACCCGCGCGCCATGACATGGCGCGTCGTGTCGACTGCGGGTATCTGGCGCGACTTGTTGCTGATCACAGGTTGGAGGAGGACGAGGCGGTGGAAATCGCACATGATCTTGCCTACCGCCTGGCGAAACAAACTTACAAGCTTTGAAATAGAAACCACAATTGCAGGCACAGAATGACTGAAAAGTTCCGCCTCTCCGACTCGACGCTGCATCGTCTGGCGTCGAATGTGAAGCAACCCGGCTATGATAGAAACCAGGTTCGGATTGGTATCGTGCATCTCGGCATTGGTGCATTCCACAGGGCACATCAGGCCGTCTATACGGACAGCGTACTCGCCAGTG
Source organism: Candidatus Phyllobacterium onerii (assembly GCF_028331445.1). Classification (GTDB taxonomy): domain Bacteria; phylum Pseudomonadota; class Alphaproteobacteria; order Rhizobiales; family Rhizobiaceae; genus Phyllobacterium; species Phyllobacterium onerii. The sequence continues at coordinate 307,046 of NZ_JAQMHX010000007.1, forward strand.
GCGACAATCGCTGGGGCATACTGGGTGTTTCGTTACGCAGTGGCGATACGAAAGAGGCAATCGAACCGCAGGACGGACTTTACACTGTTGCATCCCGCGATGGCGGCGGTGATAGCTTTCGTGTGATTGGCAGTGTCGCAAAAGTTCTGGTTGCACCCGAAAATCCGGAGTCGGTACTCGCTGCAATGACAGATCCCGACGTCAGGATCGTTTCCTTGACCGTGACGGAAAAAGGATATTGCTATTCGCCCGCCACCGCCTCGCTCGACGAATCTCACGCCGACATCGTCCACGACCTTGCTGATCCTGGTGCCCCGCGCTCGGCTATTGGTTTTATCGTAGAAGCGTTAGCCCGGCGCCGCGCCAATGGTACCGCGGCTTTCACGCTGTTGTCCTGCGATAACCTCCCGTCCAATGGCGAAACGCTGAAGCGGGTGGTCACACGTTTTGCCGAACTACGCGACGCTGGGCTTGGGCGGTATATTGGCGAAAACATTGCCTTTCCCTCGACCATGGTTGACCGGATTGTCCCGGCTACGACCGATGCTGATCGTGCCACGACGGCCCGGGCTACGGAACTATTCGATGCATGGCCAATCATGACAGAGCCTTTCACACAGTGGGTGGTGGAGGATCATTTTCCTTCCGGCCGTCCGGCATGGGAGGACTTCGGCGCAACATTCGTCGACAACGTCGATGCGTTTGAACTGATGAAACTCCGGCTCTTGAATGGCAGCCACTCGACCCTGGCTTATCTCGGTTATCTCGCCGGTCACGAGACAGTTGCCGATGTGATGAAGGCCGAAGGCTTCAGCGCATTCATTGAAACCATGATGGACGATGAGATCACGTCGACACTTCCACCGCTTCCAGGATTTGATCTGGACGCCTACAAGGCTCAGCTACGCGAACGCTTTCGCAACCCGGCGCTGCGCCATCGCACGTGGCAGATCGCCATGGACGGCTCGCAGAAATTGCCGCAACGCCTGCTGCACACGATCCGGCAGCGTTTGGACCAGAAGAAACCTTTCGACCGTCTCGCTCTCGGCGTCGCCGGCTGGATGCGCTACGCTACGGGGGTGGACGAAAACGGCAAGCCAATAGATGTGCGCGATCCGCTTGCCGATCAATTCAAGCAGCGCACTACCGGGAAAACATCCTCTGACGACCTTATGAATGCCTATCTCGGTCTTGACCAGATCTTCGGTAAAGACCTTCCCGGAAATCTGGAATTTCGCCAAACCGTCGGCCGCGCCTTGGGAAAGCTTCTAAAGGATGGCGCAGCACGAACCGTTGCCGGCATGACGTCGTAAGGCGCGAAAGCCCTTGCTATCTCGATCTGATAGATTAATATATCAAATCTCGACTGCGGCCGGATACTGGGAACCCCGGCCATGCCTGAAAACGGGGCGTTGAGCCAACAGGGAGGAAACCATGATCCGCATAACACGCAGACAAGCCATTGGCGGTCTGGCAGCAGTCGCCACGCTGCCGGCAACGCGACTATTTGCTCAGTCCAAACTTGCGCTGCCAACCTCACCCGTAACACTGAATATCGCCGACGTAGCGGGCAATCTAGCGTTGACGCAGACAGCCATCGAGAATTATGCCAAGGCCAAACCGGAACTTGTATCGAAGATCACCTTCACCAAGGCGCCAGCTCCGGAGCTTCCGGGCAAGATCAAGGCTCAGCAGGCGGCAAACAGGCTGGATATCGATCTCGTTCTGACAGGTACCGATGCCCTCTCTGCAGGTATCGCTCAGGACCTGTGGGTCAAGCTTTTGCCGGATCACTCCGCCTCTCTGCCCGATCTGGCGGCAATCTATCTTGAACCTGCCTATCGCATGCTGGCGCTCGGCAAGGACGTCGGTGTGGTGGTAACCTATTACCCATCCGGCCCGCTGCTCGAATATATGCCCGACCGCGTCAAAAAGGTACCAACCACGGCGGAAGAGCTTCTGGCCTGGGCCAAGGAAAACCCCAACAAGTTCCTTTACGCGCGTCCGGCAAATTCCGGCCCCGGCCGCACTTTCCTGATGGGCCTGCCTTACCTCCTCGGCGACACTGATCCGCGTGATCCGGTAAAAGGCTGGGACAAGACCTGGGCCTATCTCAAGGAACTGCATAAATACATCGAATACTACCCGACCGGCACTGCTGCTTTGATGAAGGAACTCGGTGAAGGCACGCGCGACATGACTGTCTCCACGACCGGCTGGGATATCAATCCGCGTGTGCTTGGGGTCGTTCCGAAGGAAGCGGCAGTCGCGACTCTCAAAGGTTTCCACTGGGTCGCCGACGCCCACTACATGTGCGTTCCGAAAGGCATTGCAGACGACAAGCTTGCGGTACTTCTCGATATGATGAGCTTCCTGCTGACACCTGAACAACAAGCCTTCACCTATGATCAGGGTTATTTCTATCCGGGTCCGGCTGTGAAGGATGTGCCGATCAGCATGGCTCCGCAAGAAAGCCAGGATGCGATCGCCGAATTTGGCCGCAAGGAATACGCGGATTGGTTTTCCAACAATCCCGTCGAAATTCCGCTGGAGCCATCTTCGATGGTCGTTGCATTCCGTCGTTGGGATGAAGAAGTCGCGGGCAAGAAGTCCTGAAATTACCGATCATCACATCATCCGGAGGCCATCCGGATGATGTCTGCTTATAAGGGTACCCGATGCTGCTTGCGTCATCGCCATTCAGTGAGATCCGCCTTGACCGGATGAGCCGCGCTTTTGGTTCGCACAATGCGTTGAAAGATGTATCGCTATCAATCCGCAAGGGCGAATTTATCGCACTGCTCGGGCCGTCGGGTTGTGGCAAATCGACGGCGCTCAACTGCATTGCCGGACTATTATCGACGACGGGTGGGGGCATTTTCATCGACGACAAGCGCATCGATACACTAAAGCCGGAGGATCGCGGCTTCGGCATGGTCTTCCAGAATTATGCGCTGTTTCCCCACATGACGGTTCGCCAAAATATCGGATTCGGCCTCAAGATGCGCAAGGTTGCCAAGGGGGAGATGGAAAAGCGCGTCGAAGAGGCGCTGAATCTCGTCCGTCTGCAAGGGCAGGGCCATAAATTGCCGGGGCAATTGTCGGGCGGCCAGCAACAGCGCGTTGCAATTGCACGGGCGATTGTCATTGAGCCGCCGCTGGTATTGATGGATGAGCCCCTATCCAACCTCGATGCGAAGTTGCGCCTTGAGATGCGTGCGGAAATTCGCCGCATTCACAACCAGCTCGGCGCCACCACTGTGTACGTTACCCATGATCAGGACGAGGCCTTGTCGTTGGCGGATCGTGTCGTCGTACTGCGTGATGGTGAAATTCGTCAGGTGGGCGCGCCAAGCGATCTTTACGAACGACCCGATCATTTGGACGTCGCCGAATTCATGGGCTACCGCAACCGCCTGACCGGCAAGGTCATTGGCACGGATGGCGATCGTACCAGCGTTGCCGTTGGCAAAGCCGTGTTGGCGGGGACCGCACGGGACAATTTGAAAGTCGGCGATAGCGCCGTTATCGCGGCCCGGGCCGACGACGTCGTTGCCGGCGAAAAGTCCGATAAAACCGTCGAGGGTGTTGTCGAGACCATCGAATATCGCGGGCGTGAATTCGTTGGAACAGCGCGCACGGCGGAAGGTCTGGAGCTCGTCTTTCATGCGCCGCAAACGGCTGAGCTTGGCAGTTCGATCTGGCTCTCCATAGATCCGGCGCGTGCGCTGGCTTTTGCGGCGTAACGGCAAATGGCGAGCGTTACCTCAACCCCCTTCGACAATCGCATGTCGCTGCGGCAGCGACTGGCGCTACGGGGCATCGATGGTGTCACCCTTCTTGTCCTGCCAGCGGTATTCTTTCTTCTGGCCGTGTTCATCTATCCCTTCATATACGGGTTGATTTTGTCATTCACACCGGCAGAGGGGGGCGCCTTTGCCAACTATAGCAAATTCTTCTCCGATCCGTTTCTGTATGACACCATCCTGACCACGCTGTGGCTGGCAGTGCCGGTGACGATCATCAGCATAGCCATCGCGCTACCGGTGGCTTTCCGCGTGCGGCTGATGACGCATCAGAGGCTTCTCACGACTATTCTGGTCTTGCCAGTGACGCTTGGCACAGTGCTCGTTGCTGAAGGCCTGTTGAACTATCTCGGCCCACAAGGATGGTTCAGCCGGACGTTGATGCTTCTTGGCGCAATCGACCGGCCACTTAAATTGACCAACAATTATTGGGGCGTTTTCGCGTCCCTGATCATCACCGGCTTTCCGTTCACGTTTCTGCTTACCCTCTCCTATGTCTCGGGCATCGATCCGGCACTGGAGCAGGCGGCAGCCACGCACGGCGCCAGGAGCTGGCAGCGCTTCCGTTATGTCATGCTGCCCTTGCTGATTCCCGGTCTTGCCATCGCCTTCTGTCTGTCGTTCGTGCAGGCCTTCGCCGTGTTCCCCTCGGCCATCCTGCTTGGTGCGCCAGCGGGACCGACGCGCGTCATCTCAATTGCCGCCTATCAGGCAGCCTTCGAGCAGTATGACTATTCCATGGCTTCAGCCGTCGCGATGATCATGGCAGTGGTGCAATTACTCATCGTCGTGGCGATCCTTGGTATCCGCAATATGTTCTATCGCGGCTCGACCGCGGGCGGAAAGGGCTGACAATGATCCGTGACACAACCATCGGTGCCAAAATCTGGATCACTGCTGTCTGGGCAGTCGTCGTCTTTTTTATCATCAATCTGTTGGCGATGATCGCCACCGTTATTATTTCTTCGTTCGGCACACGTTGGCTTGGCACATGGCTACCCGCTGGCTGGACAACGAAGTGGTACTTCACTGCGTGGTCGGAATTCCAGCTGAGTGACGTGCTTATTGTCACCTTCCAGATTGTTTTTACCGTTGTCGCTTTGTCTGGCCTCCTCGGCGTAACTGCCGCCTATGCGCTGGCACGGCGCGATTTTCCGGGCAAGAAGCTGGTCATGCTTCTGTTCCTGCTGCCGCTGCTGGTACCGCCAATCACCTTCGGCATCCCGCTCGCCACGGTGCTGTATCAGGCTGGCGTCGGCGGCACTTTTTGGGGCGTTGTTCTTGCCAATCTGGTACCGACAGTTCCCTTCGTGATCCTCGTCATGATCCCGTTCATCGAACAGATCGATCCAAAGATTGAGGCGGCGGCTCGTGTGTTCGGCGCCGGAACATTCCAGCTGTTCAGACATGTGCTATTGCCTATGCTGCTGCCGGGTATTCTGGCGGCCCTGCTGCTGGTTCTGGTGCGTACTGTAGCGATGTTCGAGCTGACATTCCTTACGGCGGGTCCGACCAGTCAAACGCTTGTCGTCGCGCTTTACTATTCGGTCTTTGCTTCAGGTGTCCGCGCTGTGCAATCGATCGATGCGATGGCTGTCGTCTATATGGTCACGACGCTCGTCTGGTTGCTGGTCGCGTTGCGGTTTGTAAATCCGACGCAGATCGTAGCCCGCGCCAAACAGCAGCAGACCACCGCATAGGGTATTACATCGTGGCGCCGATCTGCCATGGCACGAATTCTGCATCGCCATAGCCGAGTTCTTCGGATTTGCTGCGCTGGCCCGAGGCGATCTTGAGAATATGCTCGAAAATCTCTTTGCCCTTGTCCTCGATCGACACGCCGTCGAGCACATCGCCGCAATTGATGTCCATGTCCTCGATCATCTGGGTGTACATCGGCGTATTGGTGGCAAGCTTGATCGACGGCGTCGGCTTGCAGCCATAGGCCGAGCCGCGCCCTGTGGTGAAGGCGAGGATGTTGGCACCGCCCGCGACCTGTCCCGTTGCTGAAACCGGATCATAGCCGGGCGTGTCCATGAAAACGAGACCATGCGCGGTGACGGGCTCGGCATAACCATAAACCGCTTCAAGCGGTGTCGTGCCGGATTTGGCCACGGCCCCGAGGGACTTTTCCAGAATTGTGGTCAAGCCGCCAGCCTTGTTTCCGGGCGAGGGATTATTGTTCATTTCCATCTTGTTGCGGGCCGTATAATCCTCCCACCAGGCGATGATCGATTGCAGGCGATCGACAGCTTCGGGGTTCGAAGCGCGCTCGATGAGCAGATGCTCGGCTCCGTAAATCTCCGGTGTTTCCGAAAGGATCGCAGTGCCGCCCTGCTGTACCAGAAGGTCGACGGCAGCGCCGAGCGCCGGATTGGCGGTGATGCCGGAATAGCCGTCGGAACCGCCACACTGCAAAGCGAGCATGAGTTCTGATGCCGGAATGGTCTCCCGCTTCACATTCGCGGCGGTCGGCAGCATGTCGCGCACGGCAGCAATGCCTGCCTCCATAGTTTTGCGCGTACCACCGACTTCCTGGATCGTCAGGCTGCGGAACGTGTCACTTTCGACGATATTATAGGCTTCTTTCCAGCGGCCGATCTGGAAACCTTCGCAACCCAGACCAACCATCAGCACGGCGGCGATGTTCGGATTGGACGCATAGCCCCACTGGGTGCGCTTGAGGACTTCGTAGCCTTCGCCTTTGACGTCGAGTGCACAGCCGCCGCCATGCACCAGCGGAATGATGCCGTCGATCATCGGATATTCGTCGAGCAGACCGGATTTCTGCACCGCCTCTGCGATAAAGCGCGCGACGGAAGCAGAACAGTTCACAGAGGTCAGAACGCCGATATAGTTGCGTGTCCCGGCGCGGCCATTGGCCCGGCGGAAACCTTCGAACGTTGCGCGCTGCTCCATCGGCAAAATGCCGCTTGAGTGGGCCGCGTGCGTTGCATCCGGTTCGCGAACAAAATTGCTGTAGTCGAGATTGTGTTCATGCACCCATTCGCCGGCCTCGATCCGCTTGGAAGCGGAGCCGATGATCTGGCCGAACTTGCGCACAGGTTCACCCGCTGCAATCAAGCGGGAAGCGAGCTTGTGCCCGCGTGGAACGCGGCTTGCCACGGTCACCGCTTCGATTTTTTGGCCCACCTGAAACGTATCGACAGCAACAATCACATTGTCGCTGGCGTGAAGGCGCAAGTGCCGGGGAGCGGTAAGCGTGTCCATCGAATTCTCCAACTGGTCAATTAATATATTAATTAGATCCGACGTCAGTTGCAATGTGGCAAGATGAACCTATTGCAGCGTGTTGCAAGGCTGGTGGGTCGGAATCTTTCGATCTCAGGTGTTCCTCAACGCGATCGGACGATTCCAGCGGACGAAAGATCAACCGCTTGCAACCAAATTACACGCGCCGGCTGAAATTCTTGCGCCAGTTTCGCACATTCTTGCATGAGAATCGCCAAGTCTTGTCCCACTTTCGGACTTTCTTGCGCAAAACATGGATACTATTCGAGAACTTGCGCTCGAAAAAATTTCCATCGGGAATCTGTAGTCCGCAATCATCGGTGTTGCGTGGAATTTTTGCCAGTGCGAACCGCAACGCCCGGTACGGCACCTCTTCCGATATCGTTTTTTCCAGTCCCTTCAGCGAGGGATCGTACATCCAGAACACCAATAACCAGAAGCATAATTTAATTCGAATTTTGAAGTATATTCCCATTATATTCTGCGATACTTCGTTATGAAAAATTCATTTGCATGAAATACCAAATTTAGTTCTATATCCAAATATAGCTCAATAAATACGTTTCCAACTGTCTCAAAATGGGGGCCATGATGGCGCTGAACAATTCCTTGCTCGACCTCCTCAATATCCATCCGGAAAACGGCCTGGACCAGATACTCACCGGTGGCGACGGACCCGACATTTTGTTCGGGGGCAGCGGCAACGACTTTATCCAGGGCAAGGCCGGCAGCGATCTGCTCTTCGGTTATGAAGGCATCGATACGCTGGCCTATGTCGGTTCGTCCGAAGGTGTGATGGTGCACCTTGGCGGCCTCGATGGATCCGGTGCGCTCGGCACGTGGGGCGGTGACGCCGAGGGCGACCGACTTGCCGTCGGTTTCGAGAATCTCGTGGGTTCGGCCTTTGACGACAAGCTCTCCGGCGATGCCGGTGACAATGTGCTCGTCGGCCTGGATGGCAATGACGGTCTCTCCGGCGGTGCAGGCAATGACACGCTGGTTGGCGGCGCAGGCACCGACTGGCTCGATGGTGGAACCGGCGATGACACGCTCCTCGGCGGTGACGGCGAGGACTATCTGTATGGTCGGGACGGCGACGATACGCTCAATGGCGGTGCGGGCGAGGATCGCCTTGATGGCGGCAATGGCGATGATCACCTTCTTGGCGGTGCCGGCACAGATTGGCTCGATGGCGGCAACGGTGCCGATTATCTCGATGGCGGCGAAGGCAACGATTTGCTCGATGGCGGCCGCGGCAATGATACGCTTATTGGCGGCGCCGGCGACGACGCGCTGAACGGCGGCTCCGGTGATGACCGCCTGAACGGCGGTACGGGTACCGACTACGTCGCTGGCGGCCAAGGCAGCGACTGGATGGATGGCGGAGCCGGCGACGACCGGCTGGAAGGCGGGTCGGGACAGGACTGGCTCTATGGCGGCGATGGCAATGACACGCTCGATGGTGGCATGGGCGAGGATCGGCTGAACGGCGGGGCTGGCGACGACACGCTTGTCGGCGGTTCAGGCAGGGACTGGCTGGACGGTGGCACGGGCGCCGACCATCTCCTTGGTGGTTCCGGCGATGATTTCCTGCGCGGCGGCGACAACAACGATACGCTCGATGGCGGCGCCGGCAACGACACGCTGAACGGTGGCGCCGGTGATGATCAGCTCATAGGTGGCCCGGGATCCGATATCCTTGCGGGTGGGACCGGTGCCGACACGTTCATCTTCGGTCAGATCGAAACCGGTTTCCAAACCCAGGGCGGACACAGCGCCGTGACCTTGATCGCCGATTTCAACGCCAGCGAAGGCGACAGGATCGATCTCAGCCGGGTCGATGCCGACACGAGCACGTCGGGCGATCAGGATTTCCATTTCATCGGCGAAAGCGACTTCTCCGGCGTTGCTGGCGAATTGCGGGTTTTCCATGCCCCGCAGGGCGATTCAGGTGGCACGGCCATCGACCATTGGCTGGTCGAGGGCGACATGAATGGCGATGGTATCGCCGACCTGATCGCCGAGGTCTCAGGTCATGTCGAGGACGGACTGTCGGTTCATGACTTCGTGATGTGATGAATAAGGAGGGAGCCGGAAACGATCGCCTAGGAGCCAGCGGCGGGTCGCTGCTGGCCGGAGGGCCGTTGAAAGGCACTGATGGTCCGGATCATTTCATTGGGACCGCTGGCACCGACTGGATCGACGGGGCTGGAGGCAACGACCATATCTTCGGCGGAAGCGGCGATGACTGGCTCTATGGTGGCGACGACAATGATGTCGTCGACGGCGGCGCGGGCGAAGACCGGCTTAGCGGTGGCGCCGGAGCCGACACGCTCATCGGCGGAGCCGGGACAGACTGGCTGGACGGCGGCGCTGGTCCCGATCACCTGCTTGGTGGAGACGGCGATGACTGGCTTCGCGGCGGCGATAATTACGACACCCTCGACGGCGGAGCAGGCGAGGATCGCCTGAACGGCGGCTCTGGCAACGATGTTCTCGAGGGCGGCGAGGGCAATGATTGCCTTGCCGGCGGTGAGGGAAACGATTTCATTAACGGTGGCAAAGGCGATGACGTCATGGCTGGCGGTGCTGGCGATGATCTGTTCATCGGTGGCGTCGGCTCAGGCAATCATATCGACGGTGGTGATGGCATTGATACCGTAGACTACACGCTCGGCGATGGCGGGGCATGGGTGAGCCTGATGACGGGCGAGATGTCCGGGGACATACTGTCGAATGTCGAGAATCTGACCGGCAGCCAATACGCCGACTCTCTTGAGGGCGATGACAAGGACAATATCCTGACCGGCGGAGCTGGGTTCGACATTCTCATTGGCAACGGCGGAGCGGATACTTTTCGATTTCTTTATGCCGAACATGGCGATCAGGAGCACGAAGGACAGGCTTACGGCGATACGATAGGCGTCTTCAGCTCGGCGGAGGGCGACAGGATCGACGTTTCGCCGATAGATGCGGATACGACCATCGACGGCAAGCAGGATTTCCATTTCATCCGCAACGGCGATTTTACCGGCAGTGCAGGTGAATTGCGGATGGTGGTGCCGGACAATGTGTACCCCAAGGATTATCTCCACCTGGAAGGAGATACCGACGGCGATGGCGATGCGGATCTGGTTGTCGCAGTGGTTGGCGATTTTGACCATGACTGGACCGTGAATGATTTCATCATGTGAGGCGGAACGAATCTTGAGTTTCATTACCAACAGTGCGCATTTGAACATCTTGTGATTTTGAGTCGAGGACGAATTTTTGGAAGACTGGGACCCTAACGTAGTCAAGATGCTCAGCATCTTCATGCCAACCACTTTTGACAGGCGCCTGGCCATCAAGGGACATTCCCGCTTCGTCCACTACACCACGGCCGAAAACCTGTTTCGCATTCTCGATCAGGAGGAAATACAGTTTCGAAACACGCGATGCATGAACGATTATCGCGATGTCGAACAGGGGGTCATGCAGCTGCACCAGTGGAACAATGATGGGGAAAACAGCGAGCCCCTGGCGAAAGCGCTCGAAGCCAGCAGTCCAGGGGTTTGGAGTGAGGCAATCAAGAAATACTACCAGGCGTTGCCGAGCCTACGCACCCAATCCTATGTCCTTTCGGTCGCCGAACATGATCCCGCTGAAAATGACACCGGCCGGCTGGCGTTGTGGCGGGCCTACGAAAAAGGCGAGACCGGGATCGCCGTCGTCGTCAAGGTCGCGCCTTTCATGCAGGTGACGGAGGCCCTTAAAGCCTATTCGAGCCCGGTGGCATACTGGACGCGGCACCAACTCGACGACGAGTTCAAGGTCGTTACCCAGCGTGTGTCTGCCAACAAGGATTTCCTGTCGAAACTACCGAAACCCGCACTGATTGAAATGCTGTTCCTGATGCTGGTCTTCGCGGCGACCTGCTCCAAACATCCGGGACTGGGCGACGAGCGCGAATGGCGTGTTTTGACCAATCCGCAACTCTGGCCATCGCCCCAGCTAATCGAACACCATGACGTCATCGGTGGAATTCCGCAGACGGTCTACCGGATGCCGCTGAAAAACAGCCCCGCCGACAATGTGATGGGTATAGAGCTGCCCGAACTCATCGACCGCGTCATCATTGGCCCAACCGCCTATGCCGGACCGGTCCGTGATGCGATCATTGCGAAATTGGCACAGAGAAAGATCGACGATCCCACGTCGAAGGTTGTCATATCGGGGATGCCAGTGCGTGCGAAGGCAATGGGATAAACAAAACTTGCTCTAGCCTCCTTTTTGACCAAAGAAAATTCTAGACTGAACGCAACCTCAGGGCGTTCGAACCGAGGGTGCTATTTTCGCGTAAGGAGGATAGTCAGATGCACGACCTAACCATAGTTCTGGCAATCTTCGCTATTGTTGTTCTCGCTTATCAGTCCGAGATCGATGACCGGCCGCCGGTCCAGGACGATGACCAGTCGGACTACGGTGACTGACCTAATGGGCAGCGCCGGCAATATCGTCCGGAAGGCCAACGGAATGGGCAATGCGATGCAATTTCCCCGGCTCGGCATTCTCACCCATCTCGATGCCATTGAGTTCATCCACGGTCAGACCGCAGGCGATGGCTAGGTCCTCGACAGTGTAGTTGAATTTTTGCCTGATCATTTTCACCAGATTTGCGCTGGCAGCGATGGCTGAAGCCGTCGTATCAATCGTGTCGACCATGGCGGATCTCCGGATCTGGCAGGTTTCGGTCTCCCGAAATGCACGGGCTCATATTTGGTTCCCAAGCCGACGCAGCAGACTTCAATATCGGGATGGCCTTGACATAGTGCATATGCACAGTTATACTGCCTTCATGAATGAGACATCATCCATGGACGCCTGCAATGGGTTCGCGACGAGACGTGCTGCTCGTTACATTACGAGGCTTTACGAGCGACACCTTGCAGCAGCGCACGTGACGACCACCCAGTTCTCGATATTGGTGTTGCTGAGTGAGAGACCGGGTATGACGATGAGCGAGCTTGCGCGGGCAATGGTCATGGACAGGACGTCACTGGTACGGGCCATCAAACCAATGCAGCGTGATGGCTGGCTGAAGACGGAACCGGCGCTGGATGAGCCACGAAAGCTGGTGCTGTCACTGACCGAACCGGGTCAGAGCAAGGTTCAGGAGGCCAAGCCGTTATGGCAAAAGGCCCAGCAGGAATTCGAAGCCCAGGTAGGGTCCGAACGAGCCGCGCAATGGCGGCATGATTTTTTCGAGATGACACGCAGCACCTAGAATGCCCAAGAGGCTAAAATGCGTGCCAGATAGTGTGCATATGCACATAATGTTACAACACATAGGAGACAGAAAATGACTGGATATTTGAAAATCGCTGGCAGTGCCGTCCTGTATGGCATGATCGCAGCAACATCGCCGGTTCAGGCCACCGAACCAGATCGCAATGTGGAAGAAGGGCACGCCGTCGTTACGACCCTTGGTAGTGACACGTCCGCCGTAACCTACTGGGTCAGCCAGGCCGATGGCTGGCATGTCGTGACAACAGTCGATACGAAGAACGCAGCGGTCAGTTCCGAGACCGGAAATCACGCGGTCGTAAGGTTCTCCGCGGTGCTGCAGCCGGGCCAGTCCCATTCGATCTCGATCCCGGTTGCCGTCGGGGAGAAACAGCCTGCACTGCTTATCCGGCGCGTGGCGGACCGGATCGAGGTGGAGACAGATCCGGCACTGTTGAACTAGCGGGGTACCGCATTACTGCACGAGCGATCTGGACTGGTTGATCCAGTCGATCGCTTCGTGATGCGGCATGGGCTTTGCAAAATAATGACCCTGCATGGTCACGCAGCCGAGTTGCCGCAGAATGCGCAGGTCGGCTTCAGTCTCGACGCCTTCGGCGACGACCTCGATTCCGAGTGACTTGCCGAGGCCGAGAATGGATTGCACCACTTTGCGATCATCCACCGATTTCGCGATGCCGTAGATGAAAGAACGGTCAATCTTGATCCGGTCGACATGCAGTAGCCGAAGCGATGACATCGACGAATAGCCGACGCCAAAATCGTCGATGGCAATGCGTACGCCTTGTTTGGCCAAGGCCGCCAGTTTGCCTTGCACGGAGCTGATATCCTTTGCGGTATCCTCGGTGATCTCGATCTCCAGCATGGAAGCCGGCAGATCGAGTTTACGCAATTTCGCGATTATCAGGTCGTCCACAGCGAGTTGAGACATCTCGCGTGGAGACATGTTCATCGCCACCCGCAGGTGACCGAGGTTCATTGCGCGCAATGTCTGCATCATGGCGCAGACATCCTTCAATATGTATCGGAAGAGCGGTTCCGCAAGGCCGGAAAACGATGCGACCGCGACCAGATCGGTAGGGGGAATCCATCCGTGCCGCGGGTGGTTCCAGCGTACGAGTGCTTCCAGATCGGTAATCTTGCGCCCGCCATTTCCAAAGATGGGCTGAAACCATACCTCCAATGCGTCATTGCTCATTGCCTTGGCAACGTCGCGCTCTATATCGCGCCGCATCGTGAGGTGATCGCGCAATTCGTCGTCGAACACATAATGTCGATTGCGACCCTGTGACTTTGCTCTGTAAAGCGCTGCATCCGCACGGACCAGCATCTCATCGACGTCCAGTTCGCTGGATACACAAACGCCAATGCTGACGCCGATGCGGCCGGCATCGAAGGTGGCGAACGGAATGGATATTGCGGCGATCAACTTGGTGGCGAGTATCGACGGCGTCTCGTCATAACTGGCCGTGTCGAGCAGAACGGCAAACTCGTCTCCACCCAGACGTGCCACAAGTACGTCGTTACTCAGACTCTGACGAAGCCTCCTGCCGACTTCCACAAGCACCCTGTCGCCCGCTTTGTGACCGAACGCATCGTTGATCGATTTGAAGCCATCGAGGTCGAGAAGCATGAGCGCAAACCCGGCCTTGCTGGCGGATGGCAAAGACGCGACCTCCTGCATGAACCCGCTGCGGTTGAGAAGTCCGGTCAGTTCATCGTGGGCGGCGCGATGTCCCATTTTGGCAGCGGCTTGCGTCGCCTGATCCCTGGCCGCTTCCAGAGAGAATGCCATGGCGGTGGCCTCGTTCTTCAGCCTGCTGGACTGCCAGAACAGTCCCTGGCTTTCCCGTGCACCGCGGATCAAGGCCGCGAGATAAATTATTGTCGTTGCCGCCAGACTATACCGGTCAAAACCACCGGCAAAAACGAGGCATCCGGCCACCGACAGCAGAACCGGGACAATGTAACAGATCGGCATCAGCGCATAGGCAAAACCGGCGGTGACAGCGCCCGCAGTGATTCCGCACAGGACGACCAGGTAGAATACCGATTGCGGCGCAGTGTAACCATCACACAGAACGGCGATGAAAGCCCATACGATACCCGAGATCGCCGCCATGGCCGACTGCAGGAAGAGATGTTGTCTTACCGAGGCCGGGTCGAGGTTCTTCGGCTCAACCGGATCTGCGGGGTCAAGCAGCCGTACTGGGAACCGGCATAGAAATATACGCGCCACATTCACGAGACTTGAGGCGACAAACCACAACAACCCTGCCAGTCCTTGTCCGTAGTGAATAGCGACGAGCAGACTGATCAACCCCAGGATAATACTGACCGGAACGGAAATGAGCATGCTGCGCCGCACGGCCAGGAGCTGGTCGGCGGCGATCAGATGCTGCAAGGGCAGCGCAAGCGCTTCTGCAGGTTGTTTGGGACTCATCGCGTCTCTGCCAGAAATGCATCAATATTGTTGCCGGAAGACAACTTAACCGCCTTCTGCATAATTATTGGTAACTTTTGCGAACGGGCAGGCTCACCCAACCATGCGGGTGTCAGTTTTTCAGGCCGCGGTCAGCGCAATAGGTCATGAACTCCTCCGGCAGCATTATGTCCTCACCTTCGACCTCCACCTGCAGGACCGGATGTTTGTGTACCGCGTGCAAGGCGTCCTTGGCGCATGGATATTTGATTGCCGTTATTGTCAACCGTCCCTCGACAATGAACACGCGAACGGTCGTGTCTAGCCGGGACATCGCCGTGGCTCCTTTATATGTGCTTCGATTTGACCCCTTACATAATCATTGAAGTGCACACAAAAAAGACCTCAGGTTTAATCTCGGCTATGCCTTCCACGCCGAGCCGCGGATGACGCTGCAGAAGTTGCCGCGGTGGAAATGCGGGTCCTTGTCGGCAAGAACATCGGCCTTGACGTTACCGAAGGTGGTGTCAGGCTTGTGCTTGATGCCGTCATAGAAGGCCTGGATGATATCCTCCTTGAAGTGGTCGCTGCGGGGATGGGCGTGGACGACGGTCTCCCGCTCGGTATCGCTGTATTCGGGATAGGTCAGCCCGAGCACATCCATCTCGACGCCTGCGGTCACAAGCGCGACGACCGGGTGCATGTGCTGCGGTATGCCGGGTGTCGTGTGCAAAGCGATGGCTGTCCAGACGAGATCGATCTCGCTCTGTGCAATGCCATGTCCGCGCAGAAAGTCACGCGCCGCGTTGGCGCCATCGACCTCGAATCGCTCATGCGCACTGCTGTGCTGATGGGTCAGGCCCATGTCGTGGAACATGGCGCCGGTATAGAGCAGCTCCGGATCGAACATGAGGCCGCGATGCTTGCCGGCGAGCGCCCCGAAATAATAGACGCGGCTCGAATGGTGAAACAACAACGGCGAAGCGGTGTCGCGGACAAGTTCAGTGACCTCGCGTGCCAGCTTGCTGTCGGGGATGCTGACCCCATCGATCGTCAATGTCATGGGACTTCTCCTTCTTTCTGTTGGCAAAGTTTAAGAGATGCGCTAGCTTGGCTGCAATTGCTGTTTTACGACGAATACAGACATTCTCAACCAGAAAGGGACATGGACGATGCCGGGCGGGCCGTTGAGGGTTGCGATACTGGCCGTGCCCGGCGTTCAACTGCTGGATGTGTCGGGGCCGCTTGATGTTTTTGCCGAGGCGAATGTGCAGGCCGGCCGGATGGTCTATGAGCTCTGCGTCCTTGGCACCCGGCCGGGCGACATCCGAAGCTCATCGGGCGCGCGGCTGATGCCGGACATGGTCGCGGGGGAAAACACGGACTTCAAGATCGATACATTGCTGGTGGCGGGAGCGCCCAACGCAGCCGACGTGCCGGCCGACGGCCAAGTAGTCGATTGGCTGCGATCCGCCACGCCTTCCATGCGCCGCTATGGTTCGGTCTGCAGTGGCGCGTTTTTCCTGGCACAGGCTGGCTTGCTCGACGGAAAGCGGGCCACGACCCATTGGGCGGTGGCCGAGCGGCTGGCCCGGGCATTTCCAGCGGTGACAGTCGACGCCTACGCACTCCACATCCGCGATGACCGCCTGTGGACGGCCGCGGGCGTCACGGCCGGTCTCGATCTGGCGCTGGCTCTGGTCGAGGAAGATCTCGGCCGCGAGGTGGCGATGCGGGTAGCGGGACAGCTCGTGATGTTCTTCAAGCGGCCGGGCGGGCAGATGCAGTTCAGCCGGAAAGGCGAGGCGGCGCCTGTTGGCCGGTCGGCGCTACAGGAGGTGCAGCGATGGGTCGCCGCGAACCCCGCCGAAGACCATAGCGTCGCAAGCCTCGCGCAGCGAACGGGGTTGAGCTCACGTCATTTCGCCCGCCTCTTCCGCCAGGAGGTCGGCATGACGCCGGGGGACTGGGTGGAGGAAGCGCGTGTCACCGCCGCACGCGAACTGCTCGAGAGCGGAGACGCTGCCCCGAAGCAGGTTGCCGGACGATGCGGGTTTGCCGATGTCGATACTCTGCGGCGCGCCTTTGTCCGGCGCGTCGGTGTGACACCGGCGGAATACCGGAAGAGATATCCACGGGAGGACATGAAAGTCGCCACGTCTCGAAACAGATAGGGGGCTGCGTCGATACGAGCGCACACAAAAGCGCGGCAGCCTGCGGAACGCTGTGGCGCGCCGGAGTTGCACCAAACTTTGTTCGTGTCATATTCACATCGAATAGACCCCGCCTACCGGATTGGACAAAGGAACATAATGATCTTGCTCTTGGCACTTCTGATCGGGATTGTAGCTGGTCTGCGCGCAATGACGGCCCCGGCGGCTATCAGCTGGGCTGCTCACCTCGGTTGGCTGCATCTTGGCGACAGTTGGCTCGCATTCCTCGGTTATGCATTCACACCCTGGATATTTACCGCCCTGGCAATCATGGAGTTGATCACCGACCAACGGCCGTCCACGCCAAGCCGAAAGGTGCCGGTGCAATTTGGTGCACGTATCGTCATGGGAGCCTTGTGTGGTGCGGCGGTTGGAATCAGTGGCGGCTCAGCTTTAGGCGGTGCTGTCGCGGGTGTGATCGGTGCGATAGTTGGCACGCTAGCGGGCGCCGACATTCGCGGGCGGCTTGCCAGGAGCTTTGGTCAGGATCGGCCGGCCGCGATCATCGAGGACATTGTGGCGATAATTGCCGCCTTCCTGATCGTCGCTGCTTTACCGTGACGCCAATGGCACTCGTCATGGCCCAATGCGCCGAAAACCGGCGGTTCTGATCACGATGTTCAGGCAATTTCGCCAAGGTGACGTCGAACCCATTTCGTTTCTTCCGAGGCTGTGCGTCCGAAATGCCGTTTGAAGTCTCGGCTGAATTGAGCCGGGCTCGCGTAGCCGACTGAACCTGCGACCTCTGCGATCGTCCTGCTCTGGCGCGCGATCATCAACCTTGCTTCGTGGAGCCGCATCGCTTTCACGTACTGCATTGGACTGTTGCCGGTGAGGCCTTTGAAATGAACATGGTAGGAAGGAACGCTCATGCCCACGTCTCTTGCCAGATCGGCGATCGAAATTTCGGAGCTATAGTTTTCCCGCAACCAGATGAGGCTTTGGACGACCTTTCCAGATGTGCCTTTCTGCTGGAGGGCGGCGATCATCGCGCCGCCTTGCGGGCCAACCAGGACCCGGTAATGCAGTTCGCGTAAAATGCCGGAACCAAGGACGGCGACTTCAACGGGGCTGCGAAGTGCCATCAGAAGTCGCATGAGAACATCCTCGATATTGGCATCCATCCTGCTCGACACGAGACCGCGTGGTTTGATCGTCGGAAACTCGGCGAGCATCTCCACTTGCATGGCGATCTCGGCTGCCATCTGCATGTCGAAATCGACATAGAGCGCAAGCAGTGGTCGCTCCGGACTGGCCGCTGACTCCATCCGGAAAGGAACGGGTACCGAAACCGCCAGATAGTGTTCCTCATCGTAGAGGTAGGTTTCGCCTTCAAGGATGCCCTGCTTGCTTCCCTGCAATACGAACACCGCGCCTGGCCTGTAGAGGACCGGAGTGTCGTGGAGCACAGCTTCCGTGCGGAGTATCCGGACGCTATCGAGCGCGGTCGGATTGTATCCGTGACGAGGGGCGAGGACATCGGCGAGCTCGACCAACTCACGTCGCCGTGATCGCTGGGATACAGCATGGATAGGATTTGGCAATAAATTCATAGAATCCGCAATCGAAACACCCTTCTTCTCATATTATCTGTCAAACCTATCATTGATCAAGGAGTTTGCAGATCATGTCACAAAAGACCTTCTTCATCACCGGAGCGAATTCTGGCTTCGGCTTCGCCATTGCGTCCGCCGCCGTCCAAATGGGCCACAAAGTGATTGGCACTGTCCGTTCAGAGACGTCACGCACGGCGCTCGCCGAGGCCCTTCCTGCAGTCAGACCAGTTCTCTGCGACGTAACAGAATTCGATAGGATGCCGGATATCGTCAGACAGGCGGAAGACGAGCATGGACCGGTTGACGTGCTGATCAACAATGCCGGTTACGGCCACGAAGGGGTACTTGAAGAGTCGCCAATTGAAGAGATGCGCCGACAGTTCGACGTGAACGTCTTCGGCGCGGTTGCGGTTGCCAAGGCATTTCTTCCGAGATTTCGTGCGCGGCGCAGTGGTTTCATCGTCAACGTCACTTCGATGGGCGGCATGATCACCATGCCCGGCATTGCATACTATTGCGGTAGCAAGTTCGCGCTTCAGGGCATATCGGAAGTGATGCGCTCGGAAATGGCCCCGTTCGGTGTCCGCGTGACTGCCCTCTGCCCCGGCTCCTTCCGGACGGATTGGGCCGGACGATCGATGGTCCGCACGGAGAGATCAATCGCCGACTACGATGCCCTTTTCGATCCGATACGCGAGGCACGGCAGGCGAAAACCGGCAAGCAACTCGGTGACCCAGACAAACTGGCGGCCGCCGTTCTAGGCCTGGTCGAGTCCGATAATCCTCCACCGCAGCTTTTGCTCGGCAGCGATGCCCTCAAGCATGTGTCGGATAGAATCGAGCGCCTCCAGCAAGAAATCGAGGCGTGGAAGTCGGTCACCGTCTCGACCGATGGGTGACGGCGCCGGAGTTCTGCCATTCCGCTTGACAGCCTCCCTACCAGAAGGTAGACAGTGGTATGAGCAATCTTTTGACGACATCCGACGAAATCCTGACTTCCGCGCGAACACTGATTATGAGCGGGGGATATAACGGCTTCAGTTATGCCGATATTGCTGGAGTCGTCGGCATTCGCAAGGCCAGCATCCATCACCATTTCCCGAGCAAGGTCGATTTGGTCCGCACGCTTGTAGAGCGGTATCGTGAAGATGCCGAGGTGGGTATAGCGGCTCTTGAGCATAACGTGCAGGACCCGCTCGAGCTCCTCAAAGCCTATGCAGCCCACTGGGCCAATTGCATTGAGGACGCAAGCAGGCCTTTTTGCGTGTGCGCTCTGCTGGCAAGTGAGCTGCCCGCGTTGCCGCCGGAAGTCGCGGGGGAGGTGAAGGCTTTCTTCCGTTTTCTCTCGGCATGGCTGACTTCAGTCATGGAACGAGGCTCCAGGGAGGGAGCTTTGAATCTGTCAAGCCAACCTCGCGTTGAGGCTGAGGCGTTCATGGCGTCTGTCCACGGAGCCATGCTTTCAGCGCGGGCCTACGGAACGCCGGAAGTGTTCCCCGCCATTCTGGCGCCCACCTTGCAGCGACTGTCTCCGACGGTCGCTCAATAAAAGCTTCGGGCGGAACCAAACCCCCGGAGTGACTGCTCTAACTAGTGAAACTACCAACCAGTAGGAAGGTCAAAATGATGAAGAATATTCTCCCCGCTCTCGCACTGGGGCTATCTGGTATCGCATCGATGGCTATTCTAGCGTCGCCTGTGCATGCCGAAGATAAAAAGGCCCAGCAAGTCCATATCAGGGGCAGCATCGTCAGCTACAGCGCGTCCACGCTCAAGGTGAAGACGCGCGAAGGAGAGACCGTCGATGTCGCCCTTGCCGACGACTGGAAAGTTTCCAGCGTGGCAAACGCAAAGGTCACTGACATCAAGCCCGGCGACTTTGTCGGGATCGCATCTCTGCCGAAACAAGGCGGTGGTGACGGCGCGCTTGAAGTGCTCATCTTCCCGCCGGCACTGAAAGGTGCAGGTGAGGGCAGCTATGGTTGGGACCTTAAACCCGACAGCAGCATGACCAATGCTACCGTGGCAAATGCAGTCAAGGACGTTGATAGCCGGACGGTCACCGTTTCCTATCACGGCAAGGAAAAGAAGATCTCCATACCGGACGGCACGCCTGTCGTGACCTTTGCTCCGGCGACCAAGGATGATCTCGTTCCCGGCGCTATCGTCTTCGTACCTGCCGAGACGGCTGCAACCGGCACCATCGCCCACCAGGTCCTTGTCGGGAAGAATGGTGTGGTTCCGCCCATGTGAGTCACGCGTCGCCGGTTGCTCTGGTGCCCCACCGGTTCGACCGGCGATTGCTACGCGCATACGAGCGCGCCGGGCAGCCGTTTCATGCCCACAACAATTGGAAAGATATCTCCATGACACACTACCAAACGACCGTCGCATCTCGCGAGAAGGAGCAGTGGCTGACGCGATACTATTTCACGCGAGCAGGGTTTTCTGCCGTCTGGGTCGCAGCTGCTTTGACTATCGGCCAGCAATCGGCTTCCATCGCCGCCGCCCTGCTGATCATCTACCCTGCCTGGGACGCCGCGGCCAATTTCGTCGATGCATCGCGCAATGGCGGACTGGGTAACAGCCGAACACAGGCAATCAATGTCGCAGTCAGTTCCGTCATGACGGTCGCCGTTGTTGTCGCGCTCACAATGAGCATGAATTGGGTTCTGGGCGCTTTTGGCCTCTGGGCCATCTTCTCGGGTCTCTTGCAGCTTGGCACGGCCCTTCGCCGCTGGAGGACGAGTGGCGGCCAGTGGGCGATGATCCTCAGCGGCGGCCAATCCGCCGTGGCGGGCGTATTCTTCATTGCTCAGGCGCGGATGCCAGAACCGCCTTCCATCGCCAATATTGCGGGGTATGCCAGCCTCGGCGCCTTCTATTTCCTCGTATCGGCAGTATGGCGAAGCGTCAGCCACATGCGGCGGAAGACCGCCTGACCTGGCGGGGAGAGAGCGTTCTCCAGCTTGTTCGCTCTCTCTGGTGCTCAGGAGCAAAGATCAGCTGCGAGGCTGTAGCAGCGCCAGGACGACTGTCGATGCAGCAAGGATGGCGGTAAGGGTCAAGGGGCCCGTGGCGCCATAGGTGTCCACGACATAACCGCCGACAACCGCGCCGATCGTGATGGCGACCTGGAAAGAGGCGACCATCAAGCTGCCCGCCGCCTCAAGCGCGTCAGGCGCCGCGCGGGACAGATTGGTCGGCAGCACCACCGGCGCCATCCCGAAGGCGAAGCCCCAGAGCGTAGCGAAGCCAAAGGCAACGCCGATATGCGCGCCCCAAAGCACCAAAGCGAGCGCAGCAAACGCCATTAATGCGGCGGTAACCACGAGGGCCATGCGGATATTGGCGTCGGCCATGCGTCCGCCGGCTATATTGCCGACCACAGCGGCGATGCCAAACCCGAGGAGCGCCAAGGCAATCGGCCCGGTTGCAAGGAGCGTCACGTGTTCGAGGAAGGGGCGCACATAGACCGAGCCGGCAAAATGCCCCGTCATCAGCAAAAAGATAGCAAGCATGCCGAGCTGGATACCACGCCGCCGTGTCAGCCGGAGGACATCGGCAAGACTGTTGCTTGTGGTTGCGGGCAAGGTCGGAAGGCTGAGAAACTGCAGCAGCATGGCAAGCGCGGCCAGTCCGGCTGTCATGGCCATGGCGCTGCGCCAGCCCAGCCAGTCGCTGATCAACGCGCCCATCGACGGTGCGGCAATGGTGGCGAGCGAGACGCCGAGGGTGACGATAGCCATGCCACGACCCGTCGCATTGGCGCCAACCAGCCGCGCTACGACGGCAACTGAAAGCGCCCAGAAAGCGCTGAGGGCTATGCCCAACCCGGCCCGACCTAACAGCAACAGCCAGAAATCGGTCGCTAGCGCCGCAAGAATGTTGGAGCCGATCGCCAGGGCACTGAGACCAACCAGCACCGTCTTGCGGTTCAAGCGGCCGATAAGAACATTGCTCAACAAGGCCGTCACAGCGCCGACGGACGCGGTGGCGGTGACGACCTGTCCGGCCGTTCCCTCGCTGATGCCGAGATCGCGCGCCATGGGCGTCAACAGACCTGCCGGCAGGAACTCTGCTGATACCAGCGCAAAGCTGGCGGACGCCATTGACAGGACCGCGAACCAGGTGGCCGTGCTCCATTCGGCTGGCGCAGCGGCATCGAGCGCTATGACCTCGCCATCAAGTTGTAATGTTGTGTCCGTCATTGAAGTATCTCCAAGGGTTTGGAGATATTGATAGACGAGTCTTTCCGGATGATATGTGTCCTAAAATCCGAAATCCATGTCCATTCGTCCGGAAATTGTGCGGCGCACAACGCCAGGCGAGACATTGGTGATCCGTTTGAACGCGCGAGCGAAGGATGCCTCGGATTCATAGCCCAAGCGGGTGGCGACCTCGGCAACCGACATGCCGCTTTGCCCCAGCAAATCGCGGGCAAGCTGCATGCGCAGACGGGCGAGATAGCGTGCGGCGCCCTCCCCTAAAACAGCGCTGAAGCGCTCGGCGAAAATCGAGCGCGATTGGCCTGCGAGGCCTGCGAGGCTTTCGAGTGTCCAGTTGTGGCCGGGGTCCCGGTGCATGGCTGCGAGGGCGCGGCCGATATGGGGATCGCGGATGGCGGCGAGCCAGCCGGTGGTCGAGGCTCCGGTGCAATTGACCCAGCACCGGATGAGCCGCGCTGTGAGCAGGTCCGCCATACGGGACAAGATGGTGGCGCTACCCATCTGCGGTTGTGTGGCCTCCGTCGTCATGGCCGCCAGCAAGGGACCGACGATCGGGTCATTGCCGGCCACGTCGCAGCCTTTGATGATTGGCGGCATCAAAGTGATCAAGGGGTTGAGCGCACAGGCGCCCAAGGACATGGAGCCACAGAAAAGGGTGCTGGTCGCGCCCGTTCCCTCCTGTACCACTTCGCAAACGTTGCTCCCCAACTTGGTCACCTGGCAACCCTTGAGCGAATCACCCGCAACATCCGGCGCGCTGGCCAGGCGATGGGCGATGCCTTGCGGCAGCAGCACCAGATCGCCGTCGTGCAACTCCTGCCAGCCTTGCGCTTCTGTATTTATCCAGCATGGACCCTGGCTGACAAAGTGAAAACGAAGCAGCGGTTGTTGCGGAAAGGCGATGCTCCATGGGTGTCGGAGCTCGCAGCGGCCATAGTTGACGCCACTCAAGCGAAAGTCCTGCAGGACTTCGCTCAGCGCATCCATCGGCATATGTGGCGGCGTAGACGGTCGGGACGAATGGTCAAGCATTCTGTCAATATATATGCCGAGCGTCCGACAGGCAAGTAGAGGAGGTTTGTTTCTCGCAGCTTCCGCGCATTCGGCTCAGGCTGCCGTTTCAGAGCCAGCCTCCCTGAAGCGTGTCTCGAATTCCCGCCGCAAGCTTCGCCTTGCTTCTGCGGCTCGCAAGCGTTGCTGCGCGATCTCTGTCGCTGGAATATATGGCGGTACTGCAGTTGGCTTGCCATCCGCATCCACGGCCACCATTGTGAAATAGCAGGAGTTCGTGTGTCGACGCGAGCCGGTGCGGATATCTTCGGCCTCAACCCGAATGCCGACTTCCATGGAGGTACGACCGGCGTTGTTGATCGAGGCACGAAAGGTCACCAATTCACCGACCATGATGGGCTGCCGGAACACGACCTGATCAACCGACAACGTGACAGCGTATTGCTTCGAGAAGCGCGATGCACAGGAGAAGGCGACGCGGTCCAGGAGATTGAGCAGGGCGCCGCCATGGACTTTGCCACTGAAGTTGGCCATGTCGGGTGTCATAAGCACGACCATTTCTATACGACTTGTATCGGTGCCATCATCCATTGTGCGCCTCCGTTGTTTCAGCAATCAATTGGTATCAGCTATCCGCTCTCGGCGTAGACCTTCTTTACAACAATCCCGGTTATGAAAACGTGCGCGGTGGCCTGTCCACGATTGAAGAGAAAAGTCTCGGCACCATAGCCAAAGCAGGCTCAACCAGACCGCAGAGGGCAGCTTTGATTCCGCATCGGGCGACACCCGGATGAACCTGGTAGAGTTACCCGACACTCAGGTTGGC
The DNA here is from genome assembly GCF_028331445.1 of Candidatus Phyllobacterium onerii. GTDB lineage: Bacteria > Pseudomonadota > Alphaproteobacteria > Rhizobiales > Rhizobiaceae > Phyllobacterium > Phyllobacterium onerii. The sequence goes on from NZ_JAQMHX010000007.1 coordinate 331,647, forward strand.
AACGATCCCGACACCGGGGCGCCGGCCATCAGCATCGACTGGCAGGATGACGACAGCCTCGATATCGCGTTGAACCGGATCTGGAACACGATCAAGAACATCGAAATTTCCGATTTTACCGGCTCGGCGCTCAGGATTTCGAACTTCGTCGATGCCTGGGTGCATCTCGATGGCGACGCCGACCGTAACATCGCTAACGATGGGGTGAAGCGGGCCAACATAGCGACGGGCGGCGCCGACGACCATGTCCGGATCGGCATCGACAGCAACACGGCCGACGCAAGGCAACAGCTGAACGGCGCCGTTGGTACACTTGACGATATGAGTTGATATCTGTAAATCCAGATATATGGAAAAAGATAAAACCATTGCGGCCTTTTCGGCTATCGCACAGCCAACACGTATGGATGCCTATAAGCTCATCGTCATGCACGAGCCAAATGGTATCGCGGCGGGAGAGGTGTCGCGCATCCTCGATGTTCCGCAAAATACCATGTCAACCCATCTCACGATCCTGTCTCGGGCGGGGTTGATCTCGTCTGAGCGGCAAAGCCGTTCCATCATCTATCATGCCAACTTCGAAAACCTGCGGGAAGCCATCAACTATCTTTTGAGGGATTGCTGCGCGGGCCATCCCGACATTTGTGCACCATTGCTTGCCGACATCGTCCCATGCTGCCCGCCCAAGGAGAACCTCAATGCATGATCGCGTCTACAATGTTCTCTTTCTCTGCACCGGAACTCGGCGCGCTCGATCCTGGCAGAATCGATATTGAACACGGAAGGTTCCATTTAAGGAAGAGCCATGTCCATCTTCGAACACTATCTCGCGGTTAGGGTGGCCTTGCGCAGCGTCGTCAGTGTCGCGCTCGGGTCCGACGAAATTGGCCGCAATCTGTCGAAGGTGGGTTAGTGGCGTGGTACCAGACCTAGCCCGCCGCCTCGCGGCAGAAGCACTCGGCACGGCAATACTTGTTGCCGCGGTCGTCGGTTCGGGAATCATGGCCGACCGACTGACCAACGATGTGGCGCTTTCGCTGCTCGGCAACACCATCCCCACTGGCGCTATCCTTGTCGTCCTAATCACTATTCTGGGGCCTGTCTCGGGCGCGCACTTCAATCCAGCGGTCACGATGGTCTTCGCGCTGCGAAGGGATATCGAGCCTATTGCCGCGCTCTTCTATATCGCCATGCAGATACTGGGGGGTATTGTCGGATCGTTCATGGCGCATGCCATGTTTGAGCTTCCAATTATCGAGGTTTCAAGGACCGTTCGCACCGGTAGCGGGCAATGGATCGCAGAAGTTGTCGCCGCCTTTGGCCTGATATTCACCATCCTTGCTGGCCTTCGATTTCGGCCGGATGCAATCGGTTGGCTGGTTGGACTGTACATCACGGCCGCCTACTGGTTCACCGCCTCAACTTCGTTCGCCAATCCAGCCGTCGCTATTGCACGGTCCCTCTCGGACACCTTCGCCGGTATCCGTCCGCTTGATCTACCCGGCTTTATCATTGCGGAGCTAGTCGGTGCATTGCTTGCAATGGCACTAGCCAATTGGATGTTGGCGACCGAGCCACTTAGCCAATCAAAAGGACAATGATCTGAACGTCACTATTTGCGATCCGGATGATGCGTCGCTGACAACTGAGCAATTGCTTGATGCGATGGACACTCACCCCATCTGACATTCTTGTCGCCTGGAAATCTTGACAAGTCCGCCGACTACTCCTTCGCCGGATCTCGCCAAGCCCGCTCGAACGGTAGGCGCCAGGCATGAGGTGCGATGAGCTGGTGGATCGATTTCGGCCCCCAGCCGCCCTGATCATAGAGGCGCACCGGCGGCGGGTTTTCCAAGAGGGGTTGCGAGATCTCCCAAAGCCGCTCTATGCCCTCGGCGGTGGTAAACAGCGTGTGATCGCCACGCATGGCGTCGAGGATTAGGCGCTCGTAGGCCTCGAGCACTTCGCCGATCAGACCGGTTTCGCTCATTGCGAACTGCAACGACAGCTTATCGAGCCTGAAGCCTGGGCCGGGTCGCTTGCCATAGAAGGACAGCGAGACCTTTGAGGCATCCGCAAGGTCGAACGTGAGGTGGTCCGGTCCTTGCGCCCCAACGCCCGAGCCGGCCGGGAACATCGATTTGGGTGGCTCTCGGAAGGCGATCGAGATGATGCGCTGGCCCTCTGCAAGACGTTTTCCCGTGCGCAGGAAGAAGGGCACGCCCGCCCAGCGCCAATTGTCGATGGCACATTTGAGGGCGATGAACGTATCGGTGTCACTCTCCGGATCAACTCCCGGCTCATTGCGGTAGCCGATGTATTGGCCGCGCACAACATTGCGTGGCTCAATTGGCAGCATGGAGCGGAACACTTTGTTCTTTTCCTCCGAGATCGGCGCCGGCTCCAAGGCCGTGGGCGGCTCCATCGCCATAAAGGCCAGGATCTGAAAGAGGTGGGTCACCACCATGTCGCGATAGGCGCCCGTCGTCTCGTAGAAGGCCGCGCGAGTGGAAAGCCCCAGCGTCTCCGGAACGTCGATCTGCACATGGTTGATGAAGTTGCGGTTCCAGATTGGTTCGAAGAGTCCGTTGGCGAAGCGGAAAGCGAGGATGTTTTGCGCCGGTTCCTTGCCGAGGAAGTGGTCGATACGGAAAATCTGCTTTTCGTGGAAAACCTCGTGCAGTTTCTTGTTCAGTTCCATCGCACTGGCAAGGTCCGTGCCGAACGGCTTTTCCATAATGATGCGGCAACCCTCAACGAGTTTCGCCTCAGCAAGGAGCTGCACGGCCGAAAGCGCCGCCCTCGGCGGCACGGAGAGATAATGCACGCGCCGCGTTTCCGGCCCAAGCGCCTCCTCTGCCCTGTTCACCGCTTCCTTCAGCAAGTCCGCGCCGGCAGAAAGCGAGACATAGTCAAGCGATGAGGAGAAATCTTCCCATTCGGTCTCGGTGAATTTGCGGGTTAGGAACTTGCTGAGCGACTCGCGTGCGATGGCGCGGAAACCGTCGGCATCGATCTCATCAAGCGAGACACCGACGATGCGGCACCCGGGGATAAAGCCAGCCTTGATGAGATGGAAAAGGCCCGGCAGCAGCTTGCGTCGGGAGAGATCGCCTGTTGCACCGAAGAGGACGACGACCTGCGGATAGCCGGGTCCGACCCGAGTGAAATTCTTTTGCACAGTGTCCGTTCCACTTTCTGCTGTTGCCCAGCCCTGCACCTGCGTGACGGGCTGCCCTGATGCTTGAGGCCCCGCAGCATGCCTCACCCGATCGAAGGCTGAATAGAGACATGAATTACCCAGTCGATCAAGGATTTACGGGTTTCTCCATCCCTCAGGCGCCCAATCAATCCGGAGCAGGGGCGCGATGGCGAATCGCGCCACGCCAAGACAATCGATGGAAGCCACGGTTTCCGTCCCACCAACTAGCGAAACACCACCAGCGACGTCGACACCGCTCGTTGGCAAACTCGGCTGCACGACCGTTATCGGCGCAACTGCGACGCGTGTTGTACTGGGTCATGTCCGCTTGCAGTACCAGCGATCGGTGGCTCGCTGACAATTATGACGGCGCGAGGCAGAGGGTCGGCGACTCAGACGAAGGGCTAGGAAGCGGGTTCGGTGAGGAAGGGCATGATGTCCACGCCGTCTCCTGGAAAGACAGAAAAATGCGGGTGGTTTTCAAAGAGACTGGCGGCGTCCTCGATGGTCTCGGCCTCAACGACGATGTAGCCGCAGAAGGGATTCACGGCGCCGGCGATGCCCTCCTTTGTCACGCGCGTCGTCTTGCCGACCATGCCGCCACGATCGGGTAACGATGCGGCGTTCCTCGCCTCCCAGTCCACCCACTGCTTGAACCCGACGGTGTCGATCGCGTCCTGCTCCGGCTTGGGCAGGCTGCGAAAGCGGGCGAGGTCTTCGGGCTTCATGGTGTAGACGGCTAGAAAGCGGGGCATGCGGCGCGCTCTTCGTGCTGGCAGAGTGGTATTCTAGCCTAGCCTCTCTACTGGCCGAAGTCACTCAGCATTTGCACCGTTTGGGTCCCCGCCGCTCATTTGCATCAGATCGGGAAGTCCGCTTGCGCAAAGCGGCCTCAATCGAGGGAATAAACGATGACCGCTTGCAAGAAGCTATGCGGGGAAGCGGAAGTACAGCCACACTAGTCCTGGAGCCGCCCGTGCGCGCCCTCCGCCTCGGACAGCGTCTCCGGCAAAATGGTGACCAAGCCGTTGGTCCCATCAACGCGGATCCTTTGACCGTCCCGAATGCGTCGGGTTGCGTCCCGAACCGCTACGATCGCGGGGAGCCCGTATTCGCGCGCGATGACCGCGCCATGGCTCATTTGTCCGCCGGCTTCGGTCACAAGGCCGGTCACGGTCAGAAACAGCGGCGTCCAGCTCGGGTCCGTATATGCAGTCACGAGAATGTCGCCAGCCTCGATATCGGGCGTGGCTGCGTCTGCGACGACCCGGGCGCGGCCTTCGACGCTCCCGGCGGAAACGGCTAACCCTGATAGCGCGTTCGTCGGCAGGTCATCCCGTTCGATGCGACCAAAGATCAGCTCGCCGTCCGACGTCAGCACCCGTGGCGGTGCGAGCCGTACGTGAACCGCAAACTCGGCACGGCGCGCGATGATGAGATCGCGGTCGGCTCGCTGCGTCCGAACAACCTCGCGCAGTTCGTCGAAACGGAGGTAGAAAATGTCGTCGACGCGGTCGAGCACGGCACGGTCGACCAGCCGCTGTGCCTCTCTCAGCATCGCTTGCTTGTGAAGGTCGATCCGGCAGACCCAGCCATATTTTGGATATTCGCGATAGCCGATGAAGGCTCGCATACGCTCGATCGCGTCTTTGGTCTTCGCCGCCTTGACAGCTCCATCAGGAAGCGCACGAAGTTGACGCAGGACATCTTCTTCGGCGGCGTTCGCTCGCGTCAGGCCGGCTTCGAACCGCCGCTCTGCTTCTCCGGGTTGAAACCGATCGATGTTGGCCAGGATCATCGGCACGAGGACCGCGGGCTGTTCTCTCCAACGCGTCCGGGTTATGTCGATCTCTCCGGCACAGCGCATGCCATATTTGACAAGGTAACCGTTGATCGCCTCAAGTGTCTCTATGCCGCCGTTTACCTGCGCCAAATCCGCAAGTGAGGCGCTCGCGTCCACTCGCCGCAGAAATGAAACCGCGTCGGCGTGAGGTCGGATCGCGTCGGCGACGTCGAGAAGGTCTAGGCCCATCCGGGAAGTGATGTTGTTGTCGACCGATTGCGAGAGCACGTCGGCGATGCCCGTTTCGCCAAGCCACTCATAGAGGTGGTCATTCAGCCACCAAGTCGCGTTGACGCCGGTCATCAGGGCCTGCATGCTTACGGGATTGGCCAATTGCCGTTTGAGCGCAGCAAGATCGTCAGCAATGAAGTCGAACAGCTCGTTGCCGGATTTCGTTTCGAGGCTTTGCTTTGCGTCAGTGACAGCGATCTCACTCTGCGCGATGAGATCGGCGACGATCGCGGGATCCAAATTCTCTTCGGGCGAGATGTCGCCCATGGCTCGCGGCGGCGCGGGCATCGGCGAGCCGGAGCTCGCGTCCTGGTCCCCGAGGTCGGCCACGAAGCCGCGAGCGAGGAGCTCTTCGACCGCGCTGCGAATAAGCGGATCCCGGTTGAGAGCAGCCATCAGCGCCGCGCGATTGGCGGGAGAAGCGAGTTGCTCGGTAATATCTACAAATAGTTGGCCGCCGGCTTCATGCATCGGACGGGCTGCAAGCATTTGCCAGACAGACAAGCCGAGTGGCCTGATCGCATCAGTCATCATTTGCTGATGGCCGACCGACAGATAGACATGCCGTTCGCTGTCATCCCGGGGCGGGATCGGGAACAACGTGGTGATCGGCCTGCTTTGAACGATCAAAACCGCATCATCGAAAAGGCACCACTCGATGTCCTGCGGCGAACCGAAGTGCGCTTCGATGCGTCGACCGATGCCGGCGAGTTCGCGGGCCTTGTCATTGCTCAGGATAGCGTGCCCGTCGCCCGTCGCCCCGATGATCTCCCCGTCGCGAAGCTTGAGTCCTTGGGGAACAACGGCTCCTGAGACAAGCGCCTCTCCGGTCCCTGCACAGGCTTCGATCGCGACGATCGACCTGTCGCTTGACACCGGGTCGGCGGTGAACATCACACCCGAAGCGTCTGCCGGCACCATGTGTTGCACGATGACGGCCATCTTGCTGCTACGGTGCTCAATGCCGTACCGTTGGCGGTAGATCATCGCGCGGTCACTGAATAGCGAAGCCCAGCAACGGCGGACGGCGTCTAGAATGGCGTCGACACCACGCAGGTTAAGATAGCTCTCGTGCTGGCCAGCAAAGGATGCGGTTGGCATATCCTCGGCCGTCGCACTCGAGCGAACCGCCCAGGCCACATTTCCAGCATCCTTGTGCACGACCTCGGAAATCGATTCCACGATGGCGCCGGCAACCGTCGCCTGCTCGATCAGCCGCCGGATGCTTGCGGCCAGTTGGGCAGTTGCGGCTCCGTTTCCAGCGGGCAGGGCATCAAGTCTGTCCACGGCAGCGGCAACGTCGGGCGACTGCGCCATCGACGCAACGAAGGCGTGCGTCGTGACGCAGAATCCGGTCGGGACGATGATGCCATCGACCTTTGTGAGTTCGCCGAGGTTTACAGCCTTTCCACCGACTAGCGAGATTTGGCCACGATTGATTTCTTGCAAGCCGACAGTGAATTCCATGAGCTTCCTTGCATCGCCGCCAAGTTGACAAAAGATCTAAGCGGAGGAATAATCTCCGTTTATGGCAACGTCAAGGTCGAAGGCGATTGCAGGGGCTCAAGGGAGATGTCTCGCGGTGCGGGCTGATGCGCAGAAGAATCGACAACGGCTGATCGAAGTCACTGTCGAATTGGTTATGGAAATTGGCGGCGAGCCCCCGCGCGACGCTGTTGCCGAACGTGCCGGCCTCGGCATAGGAACTCTATACAGGCACTTCCCGGATCAGCAGTCCCTTCTTCACGCCGCCGTCCGTCACGTATTGGAAAAGACCATCAGTGCCGGAGAGGACTTGGTCGAAACTGTGCCAGATGGCGTCGACGTGCTCCGCCAATACATGCATATGGCACTCGATAGCGGTATCGGAGTGGTGAATATTATTCGCCCACTCCTAGAAAACCGATATTGGCCAGATCTTCTCGACCGCGCGACCGCGCTCATGAAGTCTATCGTCGGACGCGCAGTGCAGGAGGGTTCAGTCCGCAGCGATCTTTCCGAGCGCGACATCGTCTTCGCCTTGATCCGGTTTGCGCGACCATTGCCCGTTGGCTTGCCGTCAAGCGAGGAGCGCGCGCTCGCTCACAGACATCTTGATTTCTACATCGACGGGCTTTGCGCCCCACGAGGGCCCCCATCCCAGGTGATTCCTAACTAGCGATCCAATCGCGGCTAAAAAATTCTTGGCAAAACCTACACCTATTCCCCCCATAACCGCAGGAGCATCGATATGTCACTCGTCCGCGTCCACAATTTCTCCATCTCGCTCGACGGCTTTGGCACCGGCGAAGGTCAGACTTCGGAGCTACATTTCGGTCACGCCGGCGACCGGTTGCACCAATGGATGTTTGCCACGCAATGGTGGCAACCCGGAGGGAGCAGCGGGGTCGACGATGTATTCGTCCAGCGGTTCGAACCGGGGATCGGCGTCGAGATCATGGGGGCGGGAAAGTTTGGCCATCCCGGATGGCACGAGGATCCGGAGTGGAAAGGCGCGTGGGGACCCAACCCGCCGTTTCACACACCGGTCTTCGTTCTGACGCATCACACGCGCCCGCCAATCGAGATGGAGGGCGGCACGACGTTCCACTTCATCGACGCTTCGCCTGCCGAGGCGATTGACGCGGCTAGGGAAGCCGCAGGCGGGCGGGACATCCGCATCGGGGGCGGAGCGACCATGATCCGGGAGTTCCTTGAAGCCGGGCTTGTCGACCACATGCATGTGGTGGTGGTTCCGATACTGCTGGGCCGCGGCAAACGTCTCTGGGATGGACTTGAGGGTATCGAGAAAGACTACAAAATCGAGGCTGTCTCAGCGCCCAGCGGGGTCACGCACCTCACATTCACACGAACAGCCGCGTGATTGGCGATACGGGTGACGTCATCAACCGATTGCTTGCGATTTAGTGGGACTAAGATGCTTAACTTCTCGAAACGAACAGCCTCTCTTCGAGGTGCTTTGGTGTCCATTACGCTGATGTGCCTCTTCGGTTCACCAGCGAATGCGCAGGACTTGGTTATCGTCGGAGCCAAAGTCTATCCGTCTCCTGATGCTTCGGCCATCCTCGACGCCACTGTAGTGGTGCGTGGCGGAGTCATTGCCGCCGTTGGTCCTTCCAGCCAAGTCGAACGAGGTCCATCTGACCGCATAATTTCAGGCGATGGCCTAGTGGTGGTTGCGGGACTATGGAACAGCCACGTCCACCTGCTCTTGCCGTCGATGGCACTGCCACCGGGAGAAAACGCAGAGGCGCTTTCGAACGAACTCGAAGGGATGTTGACCCGTTGGGGTTTTACAACCGTGTTCGATATCGCGTCGCTCCCGGGAGCAGCGATCGACCTGCGCCGTCGAATTGAAAGCGGTGATGTGCGCGGCCCGAACATCCTGACTGTAGATGCGCCCTTCTTCCCGAATGGCGGAACGCCGATCTACCTGCGTGAACTCCTCAAAGGCCTTCCCTCGATGGAGGTCGGTACTCCAGAGGCTGCGGCGGCGCGAGCACGCCGGCAACTCAACGGTGGCGCGGACGCCGTCAAGATCTTCGCCGGTGCGATCGTCGGCGGCGAGATTGGCGTTCTGCCCATGCCTCTGGAAGACGCGAAAGCTGTGGTGGCCGAGGCGCACCGGCACGGCAAACCCGCGTTTGCACATCCAAGCAATCAGGAAGGCCTCGAGGTCACGATCGAAAGCGGGGTCGATGTTCTAGCACACACGACCCCTGACGACGGGAAACGCTGGACACCGGAGCTTGTGGGCCGTCTGACTTCCCATGACATGGCGCTGATTCCCACGCTCACCCTATGGAAAGTCAGCCCCTTTCCCTCCGAACGGACCGTCGCGCTCGCACAGCAACAGCTCGCTGCATTCGCAGCAGCGGGAGGAGATGTCCTTTTCGGCACCGACGCCGGCTATATCCAGACTTCGGACACTTCCGAAGAGTATCGGCTGATGCAGGGTGCTGGCCTATCGTTCGAGCAGATCCTTGCCTCCCTCACAACGACCCCAGCCGCGCGTTTCAGTATCAGAAGCAAGGGAAGGATCGAGGTGGGTATGGACGCCGACCTGACTGTGCTGGCGGCCGATCCAGCCAACCACATCGAAGCCTTTGCCGACGTGGCCTATACGATCCGAGGTGGTCGCGTGATTTTTCAATCGCGACGCTAGGAGCTAGCTGGCGTTCACGCGGGTGGCAACTAGTCTCGATCGAGACCAGTCGGCCCTGCATCGCCTGTTCGCCTCCGGTTAGGAATATGGTTGCCGCGCTAATAAGAAAACCGGAGGTGTCAAAGCGGCAACAATGCGTCAGGCTTCACATCACCGATTGATGCGTAAGTGTGCGTTTCCCTGACACCAGGAAGCGGCAGAATGACCCGCTGCAGGAATTCCTGAAACGTCGCCATGTCAGCTATTCGTGCTTTGACCAGGTAGTCGAAACCACCAATCACCATATGGCATTCGATGATTTCGGGTGCCTTCGCAACAGCCTCTGCAAAGCGGTCGAAGACCTGCGGTGCGGTGTGATCGAGTCTTACCTCGACAAAGACGACAGTCCCGCGTCCTATCTTTGAGGGCTCCAGCACAGCCCGCACCGCGCGGATAAAGCCTTCACTGAAAAGCCGCTTAATGCGCTGTGATGCGCCGGTCGGTGACAGTCCAACGCGTTCGGCGAGGTCAAGTACGGTCCGGCGACCATCTTCTTGCAATAGCCCGAGCAACATCCGGTCGATACGGTCCAGATCGTTCATTTTGGATTCACACTTTCTTCGGCTTGAATGCGTGATAATCACGCTAGGAAGTCGAAATCACTATATTTCATCACACCGGTTTGCTCAATACGGTTAGAAAGGCACTGAACGCGTAACCGGACGAAGGGCAACATCATGGACAGGACACAACCTGCCTCGAGCCATCACACCAAGGGTGAGATCAAGATTCTCTCGCTGAGCGAAGCGGAGATCAAAAAATGTATCGACCTGCGCAAGCTGCTAGATGCGCTAGCGGACGGGTTCAAAGCGCTTTCCGACGATCGCGTCGTCAATCCAGCGCGGCCACAACTTGATATTCCGAATGCAGGCTATTCGTTGGCGATGCCGGCTTGGATGAAGGGCATGCATTTGACGGTAAAACTGGTCAACGTGTTCGAAGGCAATATCGCCCGGGGCATCCCAAGTCACCTCGCAACAATACATCTCTTCGATCCAGAAACAGGAATGCCTGTTTGCATTATGGATGGCACCTACATCACGGCCGCACGCACGTCTGGCTCGGCCGTCCTCTCGGTGCGAGAGCTCGCCAGGCGTAATGCCAAGGTCGCGACCGTCGTGGGCGCTGGCGTTCAAGCTAGCCAGCACCTTCACCTGTTACCACTCGTTCGAGATTTCGAGGAAATCCGAGTTTTCTCGAAGGATTTTGTTGATGCGCAGGCTCTGTCTTCACGTCATTCAGGTATCACAGCCGTCGAGGACCTCGAGGCCGCGGTACGCTCTTCAGATGTCGTGTGCCTCGCAACGCACTCCTACTTCCCCGCGATATCCGCAGAATGGGTTCAACCGGGAACGCACGTGTCCTCGGTTGGTGTTGCGCCACCCGGCGGCGAACTTCCGATCGATTTGATCGCTCGCGGCAAGCTCTTTGTTGAGACGCGGGACGCCTTCTCGCCAACACCCGTAGGTTGTTGCGAACTTGCAAATATCGATCCGGAGGCAGGCACCGATCTTGGTGCGATGTTGCTGGGACTGCGACCAGGTCGGACGTCAGATCAGCAGATCACGATCTACAAGGCCATGGGCGTCGCCATGGAGGATATGGTGGCAGCCGACCTTGCTTACCGCGAGGCCAAACGCCTGGGTGTGGGCCAAGCTATTTCTCTCTAGAAATTCAAGGCGCTCATTGGAAATCACTCATCTCGATATGCTCTAAAAAGTGATTGTAGAATCTTATGAACCAATCGGATTCAATGGAAGATCCGCTAATATCGGCATTTTCAAACGAACGTTTAATCACGAGTATTGGTTGTCCTGGCCGCGGTATCGACCCCCCTACCAGGAACAACGTTCACCTGCTCATGACCGTTTCCATTTGCGGCAATACATTCAACATATCACCCGAGCCCAAACCCATTGCGGACATCCAGGTTGGCACCGATCCTCCGCTTCGAAGCCTAGGCCTCCGAACCGAGCGCTAGAGGATCGGCCCGGGAGGCCCCGGCATTCCCTCAACCAACACGACCGTTACATCGTCATCCGTGTTGCCCCTGTCCTCGTTGCGGCCGGGCAGGAGGTAGACGCTGGAGTAGGGTCCCCCGAGATTGGCAAGGGTGGTGGCCGCTCCGAGCAGGCCGATAACCTGGGGCAAGGAGGTCACAATTCCTTCCTCGCCCATCAGCTCGGCCAAAATGTCGTCGGTCAGGATCCCGCCCTCGACCCAAGCGCCGTAATATTCCGGCCAGGCGTTGAGCCGCCCATCCTGAGTGACATAGAGATAGATCCAGAAGCGTATCTCCGCATCATAGTTGAACCAGTTGTTCACCTCGACCTCGACCGGAATTCGGACGTAGACGTACATCTTTCCGGTTTCGTTGGGGTGGCCGTCCTTGCCATCCGGAAACAGGTCCCAGGTCAGGATGGGATCGCCCCGGGGCGACAGCTTTTCCTGCAAGGATATAGCAGCTGTGATCTGGCCGGGGGATACGAGGTTGCCGAGCGACTGGACGACTTCGTTCAAGGATTTCCGGTAGATGAGGACCGACGAAGTCCGATCGTTCATGAACGATCCGAGGGAAGAAAGCCTGGGATTGTCCCCACCATTGGCATCCAGCTTGACGTAACGGTCCCGGAAGCGATCCGTCTGGAACAGGAACAGGCGGCCGCCAACCTCGTCGGGGCTCGCGCTATGCTCGGCGGACGAGACCCGGTCGTTGAAATTGTACCAGCTGAGGTTGACGAAGCCGGTCAGCAAGCCGCCCACGGACAGGTTGAGGAACATCGACGCGCCGTTGAAGTCCGAGTGCTGGTAGATGGTTCCGGTAACATTATCGCCTTGGAACCCGCCCTTGCCCTTCCGCTTCCGTTTCTCGGCCAGCAGCTTCTTCGCTTCCTCGACCAGCCCATCGATTTCCCTGTCCGTCCGTCCGCTGATGCCGATGCGATTGATCGCCATTTCGATCAGGATCGCGCCCTTGGCCGACGGCTCCTTCCGATATTGCTCAACCGCATCGCGCAATTGTTCCTCGGCCGACATTCCCGATCGGAAGAGGTCCGCCTTTTTGTAAGGTACCCCCAGGAACCCGCGATTGTACCGGATGTCATCGGGGCTGGGCTCGGGCGTCTGGGCGTCTCGCGGTGCCCGCGCCAATCGCGCCTTGGGCTTGTCGGACGAATTACCCGACCCACACGGCCGGCAGTGATGCATTTGCTCGCACAGCTCCTTCAGACGATCGCAGTCCATGAAGAGCTTTTCCAGTTCCTGCTTTTTCATTGGTTTGTCCCATTCAGCGCCATCACCTGACAGGAAGCCGCACCAGACTAAGTAGGCACGGCGTTGTCGGGTGGAGTTGAGGACGCTGTCCTCCGCGCCCATTCCCTGCCGTCGGGTCCTGCGCAGGTCGGGGGAATGCTCTTGACGGAACAGGCATGGCTCGCTGGGCCATGTAGCCTAACCGTCGCGCATTCGCTCAACTTGCTCGCGTCCCTGGCAAACCATACACTTTTGCTCTTCCTTTTACGAGCGGACAATGACCCTCAAGGCATCTCCGGAGATCACCGAATATATCAGCTATTGCCAGGAACGAAGCGCGCTGCAGGCGATGACGGATCAGAAATCGCGCGCGTGCTTGTCGGAAATTGTTTTATCGTATTTGCATTACCCTTATGATGACGCGCGGAACTTCACGCGCCAGGCCGTTCCTGGTCAGCTACGTCGACGGGGCCAGACGTGACAAACCATTCCGAACGAGCTCTTTCCATTCTTCTCTGTGAAGACGAGCCGCTCATAATGATGCACGTTTCCGAATTTCTGCAATCCCGTGGAATTTCGGTCACCGAAACTGTTAAGGCTTCTGAAGCTCTAGCTGAGATGGCCATGGCCAAGTTCGACATCATTGTTGGGGATATCGAACTGCCAGATATTTCAGGCGTGGAACTGGCTAAATCTGCCCGCGCAATCGATCCTGAAATTGGCGTCATCTTTGCAACAGGCCATTTAGACCCGGAGAATGCTCGCCAAATACCAGCATCCCTGGTGTTGAGCAAACCATTTGGAGAGACACAATTGTTGCGCGCAATCCGAAAGTTGACTGTCGATTCTTGACCGTGCCGGAAGAACGAAATTCGGAGGCTCACCGCATAGATCATCGACCGTTGAGTCGTGCAATCTAGCTAAGGTATTACATGTCTCCGTATCGCTACCAATACGCTTATGCTGGAGACGTGATATTCAAGGGTGGCGCGTCATCTCGCAGCAATCCCGCAGCTTTGAGTTCGGCCCATAGTGCGCTCGGCAGTTCTTTCCCAAGGATGGCCCTGTTTGCATTGACCTCTGAAATACTTTGCCCTCCGGGAATTACTGAGACGACAGCAGGGTGATGAAGCGGAAAATTCAGCGCAGCCTCTATCATTGCAACATCGTGCCGCCTGCAGATGACATCGATCCGCTTCACACGTTCAATTACATGCAATGGCGCCTCTGAGTAGTCATATTGAGCGCCGGTGGTTGGTCCGCGAGCGAGGATGCCCGAGTTGTAAGGACCCCCTAATACGATGCCGATGCCACGTTCTTCACACATGGGCAAGAAGGTCTCCAGAGCATCCTGTTCGAGCAATGTATACCGGCCTGCCAGCAGGAAAAGATCAAAGTCGCCCTGTTCGGCCAGGGCCTGACACATTTGCCATTCATTTATTCCCCCGCCGATGGCCTTCACTACCCCCTGGTCCCTGAGCGACAGCATGGCATGGTACCCGCCACGCATAAATTGATCGAGATAGGTATGGCATCTTTCGAGCGTACCGTGAGTGAAGACATCCAAATCATGCGCGAGAAGAATGTCGAACCTATCGAGGCCCGTCCGCTCTAGCGATATCTCGAAAGAGCGCATAACTCCGTCATAACTGTAGTCATAGACCTCGCGACGATTGGGGGTATCAAAGAATTTGCCGATGCCCGTTCTCTGCTCCGGTGAGCAAGCTTGCAACAGCCTGCCGACCTTTGTGGATATGATGAATTCATCTTGAGGCTTGGTCGTCAAAAATCTGCCGACGCGACGTTCCGACAGGCCCAGTCCGTACAGCGGCGCCGTATCGTAGTAGCGCACTCCGCTCTGCCAGGCAGCGTCCAGAATGCCAAACGCGTCTTCTTCAGAGACCGTTTTGTAGAGATTGCCGAGGGGTGCAGATCCAAAGCCTAGTTCCGTGAAACCGAGCCCCCCGTTGCCTATGCGATCCCAATGACGAATCCTCAACGCGCTCTCCTTCCAATCTCCGATATCTTTTGCACAAGGGGGAACCGATTGGCCGCAAGGATAACCTGCGCCGCGAACGTAGTATCATACTAATAATGCAGATTCGATATCCTGGACACCGGGTTGCTATTTCTAGCAGGCGTTTTAACAGCTCTTTGAAGCGACTGCCGGTTGAACACTCATAGCGCGCTTGCAGCTCGTTACGAAGCTCGTCATCGTCTGACGGCTGTTTCGCGTTGCTGGTTTTTTCACTTGGTATTTGTCCGAGAGCCCCACGTCGTCATATTTCACAAACGAAGCGTCGATGCGGTTCCTCATGGAAAGGCGCAGTTACACGGTAATTTGATGGTCGACTGACTTATCTAAAGCTACGCAATCGGAAACCTTGGCTCATTTGAGCGCCTCCCGCCAGTGCGGACATGTGACTTAGGCGGTGGTCGCCCCCTGCTCATGCGAGTGGATGGTGACCGACGTGCCCTTCGGCAGCGACCCTGCATCACGACAACTAGAGGTTTGTTCTCTGGACCGGGGCACTCACGTCATTTTAACATTTGGTTCGCGCGACCAAAGGCGTAGTTTTCCGAGGTTTTTGATAAACGCGGGAATGTCATTTGGACCGGATAGCAGGATTACGCCTTCGTCAAGATCATCCACGATGCCGGCCTTTTCGAACAGAGGTAGAGCCGCGTTGTTACCCGATAAACTTGCAGTGGGCGAAGGCATCGGCCACGAAGTCGCGGGCCGTGGATTCTTTGGCAAGATCAACGCCGCCAGCTTCTGAAGGCAGAATCACGACCGCGTCATAGAGCACCGATGGTCCGCCACCGATCATTTGATTGCCTAGAACAATGCTGCCGTCAGCCGCTTCCGCGCCACCCACAGCGGGGGTGATAATTTCAAAGGTGGCTTTCTCACCTGCGAGTGCCTTCTGCAGAGCCTTCACAAGCTTGGGTTCGAAACCGTTTGTCAGCAAAATGCCAAGTTTCCGCCCCTCAAAGCGGCTGGGCCCTTTGTTCAGGATACTGAGAGCGGGAGAGGCGGCGAGATCCTGACGTGTCGGCATGGCCGCATCAGCCGGAGAGGGCATATCTTTCAGTCCAAGTCCGCTTGCTACATTCGCCGCCAATCCCTCGTCGATGTTGAGAAGATGCGAGACAATGCGCACGCGAATGACAGGCGTCTGTACCTTGCTGAGTTCGAAGGTGAGCGCCGCCGCGATATGTTTTTGTTCGTGCGGTGTCTGGCTGATGAAGAACTGTCGGGCCTGGCTGTAATGGTCAGCGAAGGACTCAGCACGCAGCCGAACCTTTTGCCCGGATTCCGTATCAGCGAAGGAGTGAAATCCGCGCCCCGGGGACTCTCTTGGTCCTTCTCCCCAAGAATTGGGTTGATAATTGGCTCGGCCGACAGGATTGCGCATGGCCATATGGCCATCTTGCTGGAAATGCGCAAACGGACATTTGGGAGCATTGATGGGAAGGTGGGTAAAGTTGGGTCCGCCGAGCCGTTTCAGCTGGGTGTCGAGATAAGAAAAATTCCGGCCCTGAAGCAACGGATCATTGGAAAAATCGATGCCCGGCGGGACGTTTTGCGTCATGAAGGCAACCTGTTCGGTCTCGGCAAAGAAATTGTCGGGCATGCGGTCGAGGACGAGGCGGCCTATCGGAACGGGAGGCAAGACTTCTTCCGGTATGATCTTCGTCGCGTCGAGAATATCGAAATCGAAACTGTCGGCAAACGCCTGATCGAAGAGCTGAACCTGTAGTTCCCACTCGGGGAACGCGCCCGACTTGATCGAATCCCAAAGATCGCGGCGATGAAAGTCCGGATCAGCTCCGTTTATTTTCACCGCCTCATTCCATGCCACTGATTGCAGCCCGAGCTTTGGCTTCCAGTGAAATTTGACGAAGGTGGATTCATCCTTCGCATTAACAAAGCGAAATGTATGGACGCCAAAACCTTCCATGAAACGGAAGGAACGTGGAATAGCGCGATCAGACATGACCCACATGATCATGTGCATGCTTTCTGGCGTCAGACTGATGAAGTCCCAGAAATTGTCATGGGCAGACTGAGCTTGAGGAAAGCCGCTATCAGGTTCCTGCTTGACCGCATAAACCATGTCCGGAAAACGAATTGCATCCTGAATGAAGAAAACCGGGATGTTGTTGCCCACCAAATCCCAGTTGCCTTCCTGCGTATAAATTTTGACCGCGAAGCCCCTGACGTCGCGTGCCAGATCAAAAGAGCCTTTGTTGCCCGCTACCGTCGAAAACCTAACGAAGGCCGGCGTTTTTTCTCCTGCCCGTTGAAAGAGGTCCGCGCGGGTATATTTCGCAAGCGACTTGTATGTTTCGAAATAGCCGTGTGCACCATAGCCACGCGCATGGACAACACGTTCAGGAATGCGCTCATGGTCGAAATGAAAGATCTTTTCCCGGAAATGAAAGTCCTCCAGGATCGTCGGGCCTCTCGCTCCGATTTTTAAGGAATTCTGGTCATCACCGACGGGTCCACCCTGTGCCGTCGTCATGACAGGCACGCCGGCTCCCGCCTGCTGATGCAACTCGCCGCCTACACCACGGTTCAATGTCTGATCGTTAATTGTTGCCGTTTGAGGGGGCGTTAATTTGGATTTCTTGGGCATCGGTGTTCCTTTTTAGACAATCTCGAAATGTGGGCCGGGACGATTGAGTTCACAGTCGCCCGCCTTTTGAAGTTCCTGCGACTTGGTCTGTAACCAACGCCAGTCGTGGTGGTTCCACCAGAAACGGGATGATCGGAAAAACACTGTCACGGGAGGGCCGGATTGCCACGGTAGTCGCGATGATGGTGACGAGCTTTTTCCCACACCAATTGGCGAGAGCACGCTCCCGCCAAGCAATTATCCGTCTGTGGCTCTGTCGTTCAAACGTCGCACGCCGGAGCCACTCTCCTGTTCATTCCATTCAGGCCAGATGGGCTCTACCTGATGCCAACGAATGGACCACCTCGTCATCATCGCGCTGTCTGCCGCCGAGAGCTGCGGCAACGCTTGCGATAAATGCACCCAGCAGCAATGAGAACGCTGCCATGAACGCCGCCGCGGCTGCGGCCTTTCTTGCGCTGTCTGCTGCCTCGGCTGCAGAGTTCTTTGCAGCATCTGCCCGTGCGAGAACGGCATCTACGCGTGCCTTCGCATCCGGCTCGTTCAGGCCGCTGCGCGCCGCAACCAATTGATCAAGGTACGTGCGATCTTCGGGAGGGAGCGTTCCGGTAGCTGCGGAGTTCAACAAGATGCGCGAAACCTCAGCACTTGCGTCGCCAGTGCGTTCAGGTGTTGCCGACGCAGGTGCGGTGGGGCGCAACAAACTGTCCACAAAATAGGAAACAGATGTATCGCTTGAGTTGGAGTTGGCGGCACTTACGGCTCCGGAAGCGACGTTGGAC
>NZ_JAQMHX010000008.1 GCF_028331445.1 Candidatus Phyllobacterium onerii
CACCATTCATACTCCCCCACAATTTTCTAAAACACCTACCCCTCGTACCACATATAATTCACCAGGTGGGGGTGTCAAACACTCAATAAATGTGCGTAATTTATCTTTTTTTTTGCCCCCACCTGACCCTACTCGCGCCGCCAGGTCTGGGTTTTGCAGAGAAGGCCGCCAAGCACGCAACCGGAGAGTTGAACGCTCGCCTCGGAAAATTTTGCCTTGCCCGCATAAGTCTTGCCGCTCTCGGTATCGTAAAGAGAACCCGTATATGCTCCAGACCCGGTTGACTTCAAGGTGACTGCCTGAAGTCCCACCACCGGACGGTCATGTTTGGAAGCATCGGGATTGTTGACGTCATTGACCGGATTCTTCATCCATACGATCGTGCCGCAAACGCCGGCATCACACTCGCTCAGTTTGACCTTCGTGCCGCCGGACTCGTTGACATATGTTCCAACAATCTTTGGTTCTTGCGCCATTACGGCAGTTGTCATGCTGCCTGCCAAGACGAGAGAGAGAATAGCTTTCTGAGTACCGAACAAATCGTGGCTCCGTGTTAAAGTATGATGGAAAATCGATGCGCTCTTTGCGCGGATGGCTATAGTTCGCGGCCGTTAATACAGGTGGAATGGGACAGGAATAGGGACAAAGCAAGTTTCGTGACTAATGATCAAGGGTGAATCTGGAGCGCCGGTGTGACAAGCGCGGTCATAGCGCCAGGCGACCCCTCCATTCCGTGACTGCCGAGGCCAGAGTCTTCAAATGATCGGCGGCCGTGAAGCCGGATACGCTCTTGCGAGGCTTGAGATCGTGGTCACCGTCCTCTAGCCAGAGAAGTTCGATCTTGTGTGAGAGAGAATAATTTTGAACCTCCTCGCGCGTGCCGAACTCGTCGCGTGTGCCTTGGCAAATCAATGCGGGCGTCATCAACCCGGCGAGATGCTTCGTTCGAAGTTGGTCCGGCTTGCCCGGCGGATGAAACGGATAGCCAAGACAGAGGAGACCGGCAACTTTTCCGACAGAATGGAGATCGTCAGCGATCATGCTGGCGACCCGTCCACCCATCGACTTGCCGCCAATGATGAGCGGACCTGTTGCGCCAAGTTCGTCAACCGCCGCAATGTACTCCGGGTTGAGTTTTTCGGCGCGAGGCGGAGGCTTTCGCACGCCTGACGTACGACGAGATGCCATATAGCCGAACTCGAAACGCGCAACGCGAAAGCCCGCCGCGGCAAGAGCCTTGGCTACGGCTTCCATCGAAGCTGAATCCATCGGTGCTCCTGCGCCATGGGCAAGCAGAATGGTGACTGGCGTATCGTCCGGTCCGTCGAACAGAAATTTATCGTGCATTTCAGCCTGCCGTTTTTGACCTGCGATTATTGTGACACGGTACGCTGCAGTCGTGGAATGGAGAATCTTTCGCCCGGCTAATTTCGCACGAGATTTATTTCACTGGTGACAACGGACGTGCGTGATCGAGGATCCATGTCAGTTGTCGTCAGCACCATGCCGTTGTTGCCGACTTTCCGCATGGTTAACTGCGCTTTGCGGTCGCCATTGACATTTTTGGCCCAGAGAATACCGAGGTTGATCGCGTTTCCGCGCCGTGTTCCAGAAAGGCGAGCTACGCCGGTGGCTGATCCAGTGTAGGAGCCGGTGTATCTGCCGCCGTTCGATGTCAAGTTGACGGCAAGAGCGCGGGACATGGCCATCAAGCCGGTGCAACTACCCTCCAGAGCCAGCGATGAAGGCGTGGTCGACGAGTCGAAGGTACAAGAAACCGTCATCGACGGTACGTTCGTGCGGATGCGCACCGCGCCATTGCCCGCCCATTTGCCTTCGAGGGATTGGAGAAACGCCGCTTCGTCGGCACGTGCAGCTTCCGCTACCGTAAAAGCCAAAATCAGTCCCGCTAGAATCTGTATCATGGCGGCATCTTTCAAAGCTTGAGCAAAGCCAAGGTTCAACGCGCATCTCAAGGGTGAGTTCCGCTTGGGAAAACGGCCCACATCCGGATACTGGACAACTGGCAACGCATTGGCGCAGTAGAAATACCGGCATCCACTTTCAATTTCGATTGCGGAAGGGCAATCTCGGCGAGGGTGGTCGTCTGGTGGGGGAGTGAATGAGTAAACTGCAAGAGGAAGTCGCGCGCCGCCCTATTGCCAGCCGATCGTCCCCCTGGGCCATCAGGCTCAGCAAATACCTGGCGCAAGCGGGCGTCACTGCCAATAGTATTTCGCTGCTGTCGATAGTGTTTGCGGTCGTCGGGGGCGCACTCATCGCGTTCATGGTTCATCCGATCGCATGGCTTTGCGCGGCTGCCTGCGTGCAAATGAGACTGATCTGCAACCTTCTCGACGGAATGGTCGCGATCGAAGGCGGCAAGAAAACACCGAGCGGGCCTCTCTACAACGAATTTCCCGACCGGATCTGCGATACGCTGTTTCTTGTTCCGGTTGGATATGCTGTGGGCTACCCTTGGCTTGGCTGGCTATGCGCGCTGCTCGCCGCCCTGACCGCCTACATCAGGGTTTTCGGTGGATCGTTGGGATTGGCTCAGGATTTCAGCGGCATCATGGCGAAACAGCGTCGCATGGCAGTTCTCACGGCGGGTCTCGTTGTCCAGTGCGTGGAAACGTGGCTCTTCGGGAGCCACTGGTCGCTGCTTGCGGCATTGGTCATCATAACGATCGGCAGTCTTGTGACCTGTGTCACGCGAACAGTCAGCATTTCCCGCGGATTAGCAGTCCGTTCTGGCTCCGACTGACTTGGTGTCGTGGTGAAACTACTGCGGACCCGCGTCTCTGCGAGTCCGCAGTATCGCCTAAAAGGTATCGACGTCGAGGACGGCTTGAGCGAAGTCGCGCGGTGCTTCCTGTGGCAGATTGTGGCCAATACCGCCGCTGCTTGTCCGGTGCTCGTATTTTCCCGAGAACTTGTTGCGATAGGCTGCGGGATCGGGGTGCGGCGCGCCATTGGCGTCACCTTCAAGCGTTATCGTGGGGACTGCAATCACCGGGAATGTTGCCAGCGGTTTTTCCAGGTCGTCATATTGCGGCTCCCCTTCCACGAGGCTCAAGCGCCAGCGATAGTTATGGATGACGATCGCGACATGATCCGGGTTGTTGAAGGCTTCGGCCGACCGGTCAAACGTTGCGTCGTCGAAGTTCCATTTCGGCGATGCGAGCTGCCAGATGAGCTTGGAGAAATCGTGCCGGTTGCTATCGTAGCCTTGGCGGCCGCGTTCGGTGGCAAAGTAGTACTGGTACCACCAGGCGAGCTCGGCTTTCGGTGGCAATGGTTTCTTGTTCGCCTCCTGACTGCCGATCAAATAGCCGCTTACGGAGACCAGAGCTTTGCAGCGCTCTGGCCATAGGGCCGCAATGACGTTGGCCGTGCGCGCTCCCCAGTCAAAGCCGGCAATGATTGCCTTTTGTATCTTCAGTGCATCCATCAACGCGATGATGTCGACAGCAACAACGGCCTGCTGGCCATTTCGGACCGTATCGCCCGAAAGGAATTTCGTGGTGCCGTAGCCGCGCAGATACGGCATGATCACGCGGTAGCCTGCGCCGGCAAGCAAAGGAGCGACGTCGGCGAAACTATAGATATCGTACGGCCATCCGTGCAGAAGAATAACCGGGTAGCCATCGGCAGGGCCTGCTTCGGCATATCCGACGTTAAGGACGCCGGCGTCGATCTGTTTGATTGGACCCATGGAGGTATTCGTCCCCGGCTTGGTGGTAGGCAGCGCGGCCGGTTTTGCCGTGCCGGTCTGCGCGTTTGCCCTGACGGACTGGATGAGTGTTGCGGCAGCAACAGTCGCGGCCGCTATGCCGAGAAGCCCCCGGCGACGATGGTTGATTTCTTGCGACATTTTCGTATCCATTGCTGAAGTTCATTGGTTCTAACTGCTGGAAGGACTTGCCAAAAAATGGGCACGTTATTCCGTTCAGCGCAGCGATCTGAACGCGGCGCGCAGCTCGGCGCTGAAGAGTTCCGGCTCTTCCCATGCCGCGAAGTGACCGCCCTTGTCCACCTCGTTGAAGTAGATGAGTTTATGGTAGCTCTGTTCAACCCAGGTTTTCGGCGCACGATAGATCTCTCCTGGAAATACAGTTACCGCAGCAGGAATGGATATGTCGACCGCATTGAAATTGTTGGCGTTGTTTTCCCAGTAGAGTTGTGCGGACGAGATCGCACTGTTCGTGAGCCAATAGAGCGTGATGTCGTCGAGCATCTCATCCTTGGTAAGCGAACGTTCTGCGTCGCCACCACTGTATGTCCATTGGTTGAACTTGTCGTACATCCAGGCCGCGAGGCCGACAGGTGAGTCAGACAATCCATAGCCCACCGTTTGTGGGCGGGTCGTCATCATGCTGCCATAGGCACCATTCTTGGCAAAGAACGTGCTGAGTGAATCGTATGCTGCCTTCTCTACATTGGTAAGTCCGGCCGGTGCAGGAGCGCCAGCGCTCATGGCGCTCGCTACGTCGGCGGGTACCGTCGCCGGCATGTTCACATGGATGCCGAGCAGACCCTCGGGCGCCTGACGGGCCATCTTGTCGGAAACGACGGAACCCCAGTCACCGCCTTGCGAAACGTATTCCTTGTATACGAGACGCTTCATCAAAACATCCCAGGCAAGCCCGATGCGATCGGCATTCCAACCGGGCTCGGTCGGCTGATCGGAGAAGCCATAGCCGGGCATCGACGGGATAACGACATCGAATGCGTCTTCCGCGGTACCGCCGTGGGCGGTTGGATCGGTGAGAGGGTCGATGACTTTCAGGAGTTCAAGCACCGAGCCGGGCCAGCCATGGGTGATGATTATTGGCAGTGCATTCGGGTGCTTCGAACGGACGTGTATGAACTGAATGTTGAGGCCATCAATCTTCGTCACAAACATCGGCAGGGCGTTCAGCTGCTTTTCCACCTTGCGCCAGTCATAGTCCGTGCCCCAATAGGAAACGAGATCCTTGAGCTTGGCCAATTGTACGCCTTGGGATTGATCGGCGACGGTTTCCTTGGCTGGCCAGCGTGTCGCCAGAACGCGCCGACGTAAATCATCGAGGTCCGCTTGCGGTACATTGACTTTGAAAGGACGAATTTCGCTGTCCTCGGCGGCCGCAGCCAATTGCGTACCAAGTAGGCTGAAAGCGCCCGTTGCAGCCGCCGATGTCACAAGAAGCGCGGTGGCGGATGTCGTTAGAAAACTGCGCCGTGTAGGCGCGGACAGGATGTTGGACATGGTCGTTCTCCGTTGTTGATATGAGCTTGGAAAAGGCAAAAAGCTTCACAACCGGCCGTGACAGGCGACGAGGCACCTGGTCCCGGTACGTCATTGACGCAGGAATATGATTTCCCTGGAAATATCCTGCCCGGGAATAACGGGCAGGTCGGGTTCAGGACCGGCGCGATCTAGACGACGTTGAGCACTACATCGACGTTGCCGCGTGTTGCCTTGGAGTAGGGCCATGTCTGGTGTGCACCGTCGACTATCGCCTGCGCAACATCGCGCTCAAGACCTGGGAGGCTGACGTTGAGTCGGGCCTGAAGGAAATAGGCGCCATCGACATTGCACAAGTCCACTTCGGCATCGACGGCCGTGTCTGCCGGCAAGGTCACCTTCATCTTGCGTGCAGCAAGGCCCATGGCACCGATGAAACATGCCGACCAGCCGGCAGCAAACATCTGTTCCGGATTGGTGCCGCTACCAGCGCTGCCGGGGGTCGAGAATTTGACGTCGAGATGGCCATCATCACTTTTGCCCGAGCCACCATCCCGGCCGCCGGTGGTGTGGGTCTTGGCTGTGTAGAGCACTTTTTCGACTTGGGTCATTGTACTTTTCCTTTGAACGGTTGATTTGCTTCAAGCAATGACTGCAGCCAGTCATTGCCCGCATAAGGCGCTAGAGACGTATCCCGCATGTGTCAGGGTTGGCGGGAATTGAAACGAATTGTGTAAGGAAGCAAGGCCGGTACATTGAGATACAAATGGGCGGTCTGCCTCTAGTGCGGCTTGAACGGTTGAGCCAATATTATCTCGGCGGAAAGACCTCCACCGGGTCTGTTTGCCAGGTTAAGCATCCCGTCAATGGCGAGCGCCAGTTCCTGCGCGATTGCCAATCCCAGCCCTGTGCCGCCGGTTCCCCTATTCCGCGACTGTTCCAGCCTGAAAAATGGCTGGAGGACTGCCTGAAGTTGATCTTCCGGAATGCCTGGGCCACGATCGAGCACCTTTATGATGACTGTCCCTTGAGGGTCTTTCTCAAGGGTAACCTCGGCGCTTCCGCCGAATTTCAAGGCATTGTCGATCAGGTTGGTGAAGATGCGGCGCAGGGCGTGCGGCCGGGTGACGATCGCAGTTTCGATCTTTCCGCTCAGGGTCACAGCCTTGCCGGTATCCTGATAGTCATAGACGAGGCTTTCCATGAAAGAGTCCATGTCCAGACGGGAGGCTTTTTCTGTATTTCCATGAGCGCTGCGCGCATAGGCAACGCCTTCGTGGACCAGGCGCTCGATCTCCGCCAAATCCTGAACGAGCTTGTCCTTTTCAATGGACTCTTCGGCAAACTCCGCACGAAGCTTCATGCGGGTTATCGGCGTTTGAAGATCGTGCGAGATTGCTGCAAGGATTTGTACGCGCTCTTCAAGGTAGTGTGCGATACGATCTCGCATGGCGTTGAATGCCGTTGCGGCATAGGCGACCTCGCTCGGTCCAGTCTCGCTCAACCGCGGCGTTTTCTTGTTCGGATCGAGCGCGTCAGCTGCATTTGCAAGATTTACGAGAGGGCGGATCGCCAGCCGAACGGCAAGCCATGCGCAAAGAATGAGGAGAAGCAGCTGCGCGATGAGAACATATGGCAGCCACTGTGCCAGCGGCATGATTGGTGCCGGGTTCACATCGATTGTCAGCGGATTCCCATCGCTCAGGGTCAGATGAGCCTGCAGGCGTTTGCCACCGCCCGGGATCGACTGAAATGTTATCGGGAAGCGCGGATCGACGGCTTGCCTGATCTTCGCCGCGATACCAGCACCCTGTTCGGTCAGGGTGTCGATGCCGGGAAGTCCGGTGCCCAACTCAAATCGATAGGTTCCCCGGTTGAGGCGCTGAAGCCAATCCGCTCGCTCGGACGCCGGCAAGCGATCGAAAATAGCGACCGACGTCGCGACATCGTTCTCGAGCGTATTGAGCATCACCGCCTTGGCGGCCATGTAACGTTCGATAAACTGGACACTGAAGGTGAGCCCTTGCGCGAGCAGCAGACCAGCAAGCAGGATAAGGAAAAGCCTCGATCCCAGAGTGCGGGGCCATAGCCGCAATGGGCGAAGCACGGCACCGATGCTCATTGGCGAAGCTCGGAAATCTCGACCGGCATTGCCAGAACGTAGCCCTCGCTGCGAACGGTCTTGATGTAGGCAGGTTCGCGCGCATCATCACCAAGGCGCTGGCGAAGCCGGCTTACCAGAAGGTCGATGGACCGGTCGAACAATTCGGCCTCGCGCCCTTGGGTGAGGTTCAACAGTTGATCCCGATTGAGCACGCGCTGCGGATGGTCGACGAACACGCGAAGCAGGCGGTATTCGGCACCGCTAAGTGCTATAGCCGTTCCCTCGCGGTCGAGCAGATGCCGGCCGGTAGTGTCGAGTTGCCAATCACCAAAGGTCAACAACTGGCCGACCTCGGTAATCTGGAGATTGGGCGGGAGCATGCGCGTGCGACGCAAAATCGCCTTGATGCGGGCAAGCAACTCCCGCGCGGCAAAGGGTTTTGCGAGATAGTCATCTGCGCCCATCTCCAGGCCGACGATGCGGTCGGTTTCGTCGGTCCGGGCGGTCAGCATCAGAATTGGTGTTGCCTTGTGCTTACCCGCGCGAAGTTCGCGGCACAGGACCAGACCATCATCGCCAGGCATCATTATATCGAGAACGATAAGATCGACGGAGTCTGTCTCAAGAAATGACCGCATATGCCGTCCGTCTGCCGCCACGGTGACGCGCAGGCCATTCTTCTTGAGATAACCCGAAACAAGTTCGCTTATTTCGCGATCGTCATCGACGATCAGAATGTGGTCGATGTGATCCATCGCGCAATGCCTTCCATTGATATCGTGGCGGTACTTTAGCAGGCATTTTTCGCGCGCGGGCGAGGGCGTTGCGGAAAAATTGTAAGCCAATGTATCCGCGTTGCACCTGGATACATTGGCCGACAATTTTGGCTGGTTGAGACACATGCGCGATACTTCGCCGGCGCCTTGTCTCCGGCAACGGCTGAACTTCGGCCGCTGCGCTTCGGCGCTCCTTTAACTATCCAAAGGATACGATGATGACCCTTCCGGTTATTGCTTACCTTGCTGGTGTGCTGACGATCCTCAGCCCATGCATCCTGCCCGTCCTGCCATTCGTTTTTGCGCGTGCCGAACAGCCATTCGTCAAGAGTACGCTGCCGATGCTCGCAGGCATGGCGATCACTTTCGCTCTCGTCGCAACACTGGCGGCGGTCGGCGGCAGCTGGGCGGTTCATGCCAATGAATATGGCCGCTACGCTGCAATCGGGCTGCTTGCGATCTTCGGATTGACGCTTGTCTCGCCGCAGCTAGCAACAATTCTGACACGGCCCGTCGTTGCGTTGGCCAACAGGCTATTGAACGCGACGGGTGGACCACGCTCGGTGCCGACGGCTGGCAGTTCGCTGGTTCTGGGTGTTGCCACGGGTCTGCTGTGGGCGCCCTGCGCGGGACCGATCCTTGGTCTGGTTCTGACGGGAGCCGCGCTCCAGGGTGCGAATGTCCAGACAACCTTGCTTCTGCTTGCCTATTCGACGGGTGCAGCAACTTCACTGGGCTTGGCACTGCTCATCGGTGGCCGCGTGTTCACGGCCATGAAACAATCGCTGGGTGCCGGTGAGTGGGTGCGCCGCGGACTCGGCGTTGCCGTACTTGCAGGTGTAGTCGCCATTGGTCTTGGCGCCGATACGGGTTTGCTTGCGCGGCTTTCAACCGTCGGAACAAGCAAGATAGAACAGGCGCTGCTCGACGGATTGCATAGCAAGAAGCAGGCATCAACTAGTGCAGCGATCACAGCTGACGGTCCTCAGCTTGCGCTCAACGCCAGCGAAAAATTCCGAAGCGATCTGCCAGTTGAGGGCCAGTTTCCTTCGCTCGATGGAGCCGTCGAGTGGCTGAACTCGCCGCCGCTCACGACAGAGCAGCTTCGCGGCAAGGTCGTGCTGGTCGATTTCTGGACGTTCGCTTGTATCAACTGCATTCACACCGTTCCCTATGTTCGGGCTTGGGCTGAAAAGTACAAGGATCAGGGCTTGGTGGTGATTGGCGTGCACGCGCCGGAATTTGCCTTCGAACGCAAGATTGAAAACGTCAAAAAAGCCATAGACGAATTCAAGATCGGCTATCCGGTTGCGATCGACAACAATTTTGCCATCTGGAAGGCATTCGACAACAGCTATTGGCCAGCCCACTACTTCATCGATGGAAAGGGCCAGATCAGGTATCACCATTTCGGTGAAGGCGACTATGAGGAATCCGAGAAGGTCATCCAGGATCTGCTCGCCGAGGCGAAAGGCCAACAGACGGCCAAGACTGTGCCGGCTCCGATTGCAAAGCAGGGCTGACCGAAGATGGAAATGCCTCGGGCGCCAGGCCCGAGGCCAAAACCTTTAAGGAGACATATCATGCGATTTGCCATTTTATCCCTGATCGGCATGGCAGTGCTGATTTCGCCATGCGTCTACGACACCGACCCTCGAGAACCGTCGCCTCTGGCCGCATTGATTACGCAGGGCGATCCCCAACTTGCGGCTGCCGGGATTGACTTCTCGAGCCGCAATCCCGACATCTCTACCGAAACAATGCAGTGACAGAGTGTGCCCCAAAGGCATAAGGTGCTGCAAATTCCATCACAACGAATGGAGGACATCCAATGACACAAGAACGGGCAGTGTTGGCCGGCGGTTGTTTCTGGGGGATGCAAGACCTCTTCCGGCGCTACGACGGTGTGATCTCGACACGTGTCGGCTACTCGGGCGGCGACGTGCCGAATGCGACCTACCGCAACCACGGAACACACGCGGAGGCCATCGAGATCGTCTTTGATCCCGACCGGATCAGCTACCGGCAAATTCTCGAGTTCTTTTTTCAGATCCACGATCCAAGCACGCGTAACCGCCAAGGTAACGACGTTGGAGTGAGCTATCGTTCGGCGATCTTCTATACGTCCGAAGAGCAGGAGCGGATTGCAAAAGACACCATTGAGGATGTCGACGCTTCCGGCCTGTGGCCTGCCAAGGTGGTGACGGAAGTTGCGCCTGCCGGAGATTTCTGGGAAGCCGAGCCCGAGCATCAGGATTATCTCGAGCGCATTCCAAACGGCTATACGTGCCACTTCATCCGGCCTGGCTGGAAACTTCCGGTTCGAGAAAAGATAGCCTGAACCATTGCGAGCAACAAACAAAGGCCGGTGTTCGCACCGGCCTTTTTCATGAGCCGACGCTTCGACGACGAAATTAAATATTGACTGAGTTAGTCATGTTTTATAACTCACACGGTGAGGGCTGCAAGTACCAGAGCAGACCTGCACCGAAATCCCACAGCGATGGATCTATGCAAGCATTTCCGAATTCATCGCCCGCCCTGGTCGGGCACACAACATTTCACGATGTGATTTCCGATCGAAATGGCGCGGTCTACCGGATATTTGTCTATCGCCCGCCCGGCGATGCACCTGAGCAGGGCTGGCCGGTGCTTTACATGACGGACGGCAATGCGGTGATCGGCACGGCAGTCGACGTCATGCGGGCGCAGGCGAGCTATCCGAGCGGTACCAATGTCGGATATGGGGTCGTCGTGACCATCGGTTACCCCCTCGACGCTGCATATGATCCCCTGCGTCGCTCCTGGGATCTGAGCCCGCCACCCGGTCAGACCTATCCGCCATTCTACGAAAACAGCCCGGTGGTGAAAACCGGCGGCGCCGATGGATTCCTGGAGTTTATCGAGGAACAGATAAAGCCGGTCGTCGAGGCAACGCATCCGATTGACCGGAGCCGTCAAGCGCTATTCGGCCATTCCTTTGGCGGCCTCTTCGTGCTCTACAGCCTGTTCACCCGGCCTTCGGCCTTTACGACCTGGATCGCCGCCAGTCCGTCGATCTATTGGGAAGGTCGTGCCATCGATCAATTTTATCCATCGTTTGCCGCCGCTCCGAAGACGAGGGAGAACGCAAGGCTCTTCCTCTCCTGCGGCGAGTATGAAACCGACAAACTGGCGCCGTTTCAGCTTGGTGCGGCCGACGAGGCGGAGAGGCTTGAGCAGAAGAAAGTCACGCTGAACGATGTGAGTGCCATGGAACTGATGGAGCGGCTGAACAGCCTGCCAGGTCGGCCAATACGGGCGCAATTTGAAATCCATCCCGGTGAGAATCACATGTCGCTGCTGCCGGTTGCCGTCAATCGTGCGATCCAGAATGCATTCACCGTCAGAACACTGTGATGATGACGCTGCCGTGCGATCCGCTGTCGGACTTGCCAGGTGTTCCAATCCCGCAGGTCGACCAAGGGGGATCCGGCGTCGATATCTGGTGGTGGTCCTACGGACCCGGCACGGACTGGAATACAATAAGTCTTGCATTGGTCACCGACGAACGGGCGCGAGCTGCGAACTTCCATTTTGAAAAAGATGCGCGAGCGTTTATGGCGGGGCGCTACTTGCAGCGGTCGGTCCTCTCGTTTTATACGGCCGTGCCAATTGCCGATCTGGACATCGTCGCCGGACTGCACGGCAAGCCAGCTCTCGCCGGACAGTCCGACGGAATTGCCTTCAATCTGTCCAACACGGAAGGGTTCGCGGCCTTCGCGATTAGCCGGGACGCTAAGGTTCTGGGTATCGACGTCGAAGCCCTCACCACGGCGATTGAACCCGAGACAGCTTCATTGTTCTGCTCGGCGGCAGAGTCCGAGATGCTCTCGGTGCTGCGCGGCCCGGCGCGTCAAGCGCGCCTTCTGAGCTATTGGACCTTGAAAGAGAGTTACCTCAAGGCGACGGGCACCGGCCTGACTGCAACGCCGGTACGACTGAACATCCGGCTGGATCGCAGGATGAACGCTATTCGCATGGATAAGGTGCCGAGCGGCGATGACGTCTTGTGGCATCACCGCCTTTTTCTCGCACCTTCCGGTCATTTGATTGCTGTTTCAGCACAGTCGGGGGGAGAGGAATTGCTCTTTCGTCAACGGGAATTGGCCAATCTTGTCTAATAGTCAACGGCGATGTTCTGATCCAAAGCGCCGTGTGCGCTGGACAGCCAGTTCACCTGCGAGTCGTGCGGTTCCAGATCGAAGTGCGACCGGCCCAAAAGCGAGTTTATGATGTGCGCGCTGCGCCATGCCATGAGGCTCAACTGCGAGTCGGCAATCCCGTGACTGTACCGCCCGGCATTCTGAGCAAAAATCCGGCTCTGTTTCGGGCCGTTCCAGTTGAGACAGTATTTGTCGTCCAAAACGGGGCGATTGTGACGGTCGAACTGAATGCGATCCAACAAACCGGCAAACGCGTCGGAAAGCCTGAATTGATATCCCGTTGCCAGGACAATGGCGTCGGCATGGGCAACCTCTACGCCACCATCGAAACGATTGCGCACGATCAAGCGATAGCCATCCTTGTCGCTTTCCGCCTGGATGACATCGCGGTTGGGCGAAAGTCTTGCCTCGACGTTCCGATTTTCCAAATAACGCATGCTGTAAAGTCGCCGGTAAATGGCGTTGATCGTCGAAATGGACAGCCCGTCACTCGTCAGGATCGAAGCTTTCAGTGCGTCCAGTTTCTGGTCGCTGTTGAGATTGAGATAGGCGTAGACATATTCCGGCGAGAAGACCTGATTGGAAAACGCCGTATCGTTGATCGGCTCGAAGTTGTGGCGGCGGCTGAACCAGTTGAGTTCCTTCAGCGTCGACTTCGAGTTCAGCAACGCTTCCACGACTTCCCCGCCGCTCTGCCCACCCCCAATGACTGCGATGCGCGATGCATTGAGGCCAGGCAGGCGGTGCCTTGCCTCCGAATTGTGGAAGCATCTTTCACCGAGGAACGGCGTCGCCCAGGACGGTACGGATGGTGTAGTACCTGTACCGAGCACGAGATTTCTGGCGGTTACTGCACCGCTATCCAACCGGACGAGAAATTTGTCGTTGTCGAATTTAACTTCGCGTACGGTGGAGTTAAAACTGAGGCTCTTTAGCTGGCTAGCTACCCACTCGAGATACCGGGCAAACTCGCGACGCGGCACCGCATCGTAGTGGGCGTTGAGGAAGGCATAGAGCCGCTTATGCGCGACAAGGTAGGAAATGAACGACCATGGGCTGGTCGGCATGACTGGCGTGACGAGGTCTTTCAGATAGGAAGATTGCAGTTCGACATCCGGCAGCATCATGCCCGGATGCCAATCGAAGCTTGCCCGGCTTTCGTAAAAATGCGCCCTGACATTCCCGACGCCATCGAGCAGCGATGCCAGGCTGAGATTCGAAGGTCCGATACCGATACCGGCCACATCCAGGGTATCGCTTGCGGGACTGGTCCGATCATTGTTTGCAAACATCGCAGTCATCAGAATTCCTTTCGGTGACGCGTTGGTCAAAGAGCTTCATTCAGCCGGTGTGCCAGCCGGCTGTGAAACGCCTGCGAGCCGATCACGTGCAGATGGTTGGTGCCGGAGATGATTTCCGCGGGGTTGGCTCGAGGGGAATAGCGGCGCCAGTCGATGAGGTTGAGGCCCCGGTTCAGACTGTCGTCGGCCGCCCAGGAGTGGATGGGTACATTGTAAGGCTGCAAATGATGACGCCGGAAAATCAGTGCGTTGTCGATCAGGATCCAGAACGTGTGCTCCCGACTGCTGATATCGGGACCATCGGTTGGCAGTTCATCCTTTTCGTCGCCGACAAAACGCAGGAACTGGTCATAGGTATCGGCGTCCATGACACCAAGGAGCCGGTCCCATTCCGCGCGCATCGCGGTCTGTGCTAGCCACGCCTGCACCATCTGGTGCAACTGGTCGCGCTCACCCGGCTTGAATCGGGGCGTCGAGCCAATGGCGAATTCAGTTCCAAGGTCGCAAACGTCAACCATGGTGATCAGACGCAGATCGATCTCGTCGCCGAGCCTGCGCGCCGCCTCATAGGCCAGCAATCCGCCCCACGACCAGCCGAGGAAATAGCAGGGCTGGCCTTTGCTGTGGGTCCTGATGTAGTCGACATAGCTCTCGATGATCTCATCGACCGAGGCACCGATCTGCTTCTGCTCGGAGAGCGAATAGCAGATGAAGCCGGTCGCCGGCTGGTCCGCTCCGAGATAGTCGACCAGCTTGACATATTCGCGCGTGCTGACCAGCAGACCGGGGAAGCAATAGAGCATGGGCTTTGTGCCCGAGGCTCGCAGCACAATCACCTCGCTTCCGGCCTGATCGTTGCCCGCTTCAATAACTTTGGCGAAGGAGCGGATTGTCGGATTGTTGAAGAGATCGGCTATTGTGGTGCGGTTCTGCGGCTTGCGCTGACGCAACGCGGAAAGAATCCGGATGGCGCCCAGCGAATTGCCACCGATGGCAAAGAAATTGTCCTCGACGCTGATTGGGCTGATATTCAGGATCTGTTGCCAGATATCGAGAACTTCTGCTTCCACTGCGTTTTGAGGCTCGATGATCGTTCGCTTTAGGGGTGTCGGCGCGGGCAGTGCGAAGCGATCGAGTTTGCTGTTCGGATTGATCGGCATGCTCGTGAGCGGAACGATCGCAGAGGGAACCATATAGGCGGGAAGGGCACGCTCGAGCGCCGAATGAATATCGGCGATATTCAGTTCGCGACCCTGTTTTGGCACCACATAGGCGACGAGCATCTTCTGCTTGGTCGCATCGTCATCGCGCAGAACGACGAGCGCTTCGCCAACGCCATCCTGTTGTAGCAGTGCAGCTTCGATCTCGCCGAGTTCGATGCGATAGCCCCGCAATTTCACCTGATGATCGACGCGGCCAACAAATTCCACCGTACCATCCTCACGCCAGCGAGTAAGATCGCCGGAACGATAAAGGCGCCCGCCTTCCTTCGAAAACGGGTCGGGAATGAAGCGGTCGGCGGTAATGTCGGGCTTGCCGATGTAACCACGGGCCATGCCTTCGCCCGCGATATAAAGTTCACCGGTCACTCCGATAGGGCAGGGGTTCAAATCGGGATCAAGCACATAGACGCGGCGATTGCCAACCGCGCGACCAATCGGCGCGTAAGTCCCTTCGAACTTCTGACCAGCCCGCACTTTCCAGACCATCGGCGTCATGATGGTTTCGGTGGGGCCATAGCCGTTGATCAGCCATTCCGACTTCAACGCTTTCGACAAAAGATCGAAAGTCTGCTGGGCGAGACCCTCGCCGCCGAATGAATAGAGCCGCATCGGGGGCGCGCTGTCGGTGAGATCAGCCCATTCGGCCAGCTGCTGGAGGTAGGTCGTCGGAATGCTGGCATTGTTGGCGCCGTGCTTGCGCATAGCTGTCAACGTTTCTTCCGGTGTCCAGAGTGGCTGATCGGGAAGGATAATACTGCCGCCCTCCATAAGCGGATTCATCCATCGTTCGTGCCCGCCATCGGAACTGAAGGGCAGAAATGGCAATTCGCGCGATACCTCGCTCATGCCATAAACACGGGACGTATTCTGCATGTGGTGGGTCAGGGGACCGTGTTCGACGGCCACTCCCTTTGGAAGTCCGGTCGAACCGGACGTATACATGATATAGGCGAGCTGGTTCTTGTGAACATGCACATCAGGGGCTGTGTCGGGTTCCTGGCCGAGGTCAAGTTTGTCCAGCTCCAGAATGATGGCATCAAGTCCATCAGGAATGCGATCGATCAGCCAGCTATTGGTCAGGATTACCTTTACCCTACCATCGTGCAGGATATGGTGATTGCGTGTTGTCGGGTGATCAGGTTCGACCGGAATATACGCACCGCCTGCCTTCAGTGTCGCGAGTATGCCGACAATGGCCTCCGGCGAGCGCTTTACGGCGATCGCAACGCTTATGTCAGCACCAACACCGAGCTTGATCAAACGATGTGCAAGTCGATTTGCGCTCTGGTCTAATCTGGCGTGACTCCAGACTTCGTGGGCATAGATGATGGCTGTCTTGTCCGGCGTGCGTGCCGCATGCGCGGAGATGTGTTCATGCACGGGGCGATCGTCATTGACGCCCTCATCCTCAGAGGGAGCGGACAGAATGTCGAGTTCGTCCTCGCCGATGAACTGGATATCCTTGATCCGGAGGTCCGTCCCACCGATGGCTTGGGCCAGGATTCGGCCGAAATGGGCAGAGGCCCGCTCGATCAAGCCCGGTTCGTAGATATCCTCCGCATAGTCGAACAGCGCATCCAGCCCACCTGATTCATTAGGTGAAATGAGGAGCGCAAGCTCGATGTCGGAACGAGGGGCGAGGGTGGCCGATGTCCCCGGCGCGAGATCGGAGCGTATGCGGGGTTCACGGAACTCGAACAGCGATTTGACTATCGCATCCTGCTCCCGCTCCTCGTGTGTCTGGATTTCCTGCACCAACCGCTCAAACGGAATTAGATTGCGCGTGCCAGTTAAAATGGCGGAATCCACCGCACGGCAAACATCAAGCACGCGTGCCCTGGAAGTGAGTTCGAGCTTGAGCGGCAAAATCTGTTCAACGCGGCAGACGATTGGCCCGCGTCCATCTGCGTCACGGTTCGATAAAAGGACGCCGTGCTGCAAGCTGTAGTTGCCGCTGTAGCGGGCGAGGAGAATTGCAAATGCAGCGGATAGCACGATATCTG
Organism: Candidatus Phyllobacterium onerii; assembly: GCF_028331445.1. Taxonomy (GTDB): domain Bacteria; phylum Pseudomonadota; class Alphaproteobacteria; order Rhizobiales; family Rhizobiaceae; genus Phyllobacterium; species Phyllobacterium onerii. Next base: position 16,843 of record NZ_JAQMHX010000008.1, read on the forward strand.
CCTTCAACTTGTGCTGCTTCGCGTAAAGCTTGACGCTGGTCCATAGCGTTGAATCGAGTTGGAACGGGCGGTGGTGGCGCTTGGCACCCGCGTAGCCGATCGCGTTGAAACGTGTCGGCAAAGTCGTCGCGGTGTATTCCTCGCCGATCAGATTGCGCCAATGCGCGAGCGCGGTGGTGAAATCGGTCGTCTCAAGCCACTCTTCTTCGCGGGCACCGCGCAACAGGTTGTCGTCAATAACCGGTGCCAGTGCCTCGTTATTGATGAGCGCAATCAGATCCCGTTGCAGGATCGAAAGAGCGGCATCGTCGCAGACAATCGGATGCAGGACGATGGTCGATTTGAGCATGCCTTGCGCCGTCACGATCAACTGGCAGCGGGATGACACGCCGTTGAGCAAATCGAAGGGACGGGAGATAAACTCGGCCTCGTGTTCTTCGGCTTCAACTTCTGTCAGAGGATTACTGTCGCTTCCGAGGGTCTCTACAGGAGGAACCTCACGCGGGTCTGAAAATTGTTCGATACGCCCGCCGGCGAAACGGCAGAAACGTGTGCGCAGGGCGCTCTGAAGTTTTGCCAGCTTCGCAAGGGCGTGCTGCAGCTGATCCAGTGTAACGGTGGAATGCCAGCGCAGGGTGAGAACCTGCAAAGGGAAAACAGTGCTGTTGCCGATCTGCTCAAGCGACCAGATGCGCTTTTGCGCAAGGCTTAAAGGAAAGCTGTCAGAGACACTGCGAGAAACGTCGTCCAACACGACGGTATCGTTCGCCTGATCTGGTGCGAATAGCTTGTTCATGTTTTCACCGGTCCATTATCTGAATTGAGAGCGAAGCTCAGGCCATGGCCTGCCGCAGGCCGAGCGGCCTTGGATCAATCCAGATTTGCTTGATCTTTTGCAGGCACTCGTCACGTGTGCCGCTGATCGGTTCCTTGCTCCAACCGACAGGCAGCGCCTTGTCGTCAGCCCAGACGGAATAGCGATCTTCCTGGTCGCGGACGACACTCCAGGTCTCGGGCAAGGTCTCTGGCAATAGCTCTCCTGCAGACATCGTGCAGACTCCTAAACAGATAAACATGATCAAGAGACGGACGAGGTCGCCTGCAATTTAAGCGAGAATGGAGAAAAATTTTTCAAAGATTGGGCTAAATCGATGCCGGCTCGTTACGTCTCTGTAGCAAAAGCCGCGGGTAACAGCCGCGGCGTGATGCTGCGGAGTGTGCCATGACCCTCATATCCAACCTTGCCAAAGAAACACGCGTTGAGCGGGTTCCCTTCTCATTCCGCTTCCTGAAAACGGCCGCACAGCCAATGCCGGAGACGTTGCGGGTTTCTACAGCCAGTGGCGCTTATACCATCTCGGTCCAGACGACGCCGGACGGCTTGAAACTTGGTTTGCCGGATCTCAAGGAGTGCGACGCAATCCCGGTCGTGTCGTCCGCCATCGAATTCATGACCGCGCAGTCACGCGACATCGGGATGATCGAGATCGGCAATATGCCGGCATCCGACTTCCCGCTTGGTACATTTGACGGCGATCGCTTGTTGATCGATCCGAGAGCGTTCTGGCAATGGCCGGCGCCATGGATTGCAAAGCCGGCTTATCCAAACCCGCAAGTGCATGTCTTGAGCAATCGACAATATCATCCGAAACGGCCGCGAAAGCCGGCAGGCGTTGTCTATGACCGTTATATTCCATGGCTCGACCAGAGCCTGTCTTTTCGGGTTGCGGACCCCAAGGCCGATCTCGAGCATTTCCATCGGTGGATGAATGACGAACAGGTCAATGTGATCTGGGAGGATGGCGGTGACAGGCAGAAGCACGCGGCTATCCTCGAAGAGCGCTTGAGCGATCCGCATATGCTGGCGCTGACTGGCTGTTTCGACGGTGTGCCATTCGGTTATTTTGAGGTCTACTGGGCCAAGGAAAACCGCCTCGGGCCCTATTATGATGCGCAGGACTATGATCGCGGCTGGCATGTCGCTATTGGCGAACCGGCTTATCGCGGCAAGCAGTGGATCGCGGCCTGGCTCCCGTCATTGATGCATTTCATCTTTCTCGATGATCCGCGTACGCAGCGCATTGTCGGCGAGCCGCGCGCCAGCCACGAGCAGCAGATCCGCAATCTTGACCGCTCGGGATTTGCCAAGATCAAGCACTTTGACTTCCCGCACAAGCGGGCATTGCTGGTGATGTTGACGCGGGAACGTTTCTTCGGCGATCGTTTCTGGGTTCCGGCACCATGACCTTGAAGCCGAAGCGGGCCTATTTTGCCCCTGATGATCTGAACGATCCGGCACTCACTCGTCTGATCTTTCGGCTTGGCATGCCTGCGGTTGCAGGCCTGTCGATCAATGCCGTCCATCACACGATCAATATGGTTTTCGTCGGCATGATCGGTAGCCATGAGATCGCGGCGATCACCGTTGTCCTGCCAATCCTGATGATGGTCGGAGCGATCGGCGAGGGGCTTGGCGTTGGCGTTGCTACAGCCGTCGGTCGGGCCCTCGGTGCGGGCGATCCGCAGCGGGCCAGCATCACGGCGTCAACGCTCGTCATGCTGGCGATACCACTCGGGCTCGCGCTGACGGGTGCAATTCTCCTCTTCAAGCGTGAGTTGCTTGTCCTCTTTGGCGCCAGCGAAGCCATCCTGCCATTGGCCGAACACTATCTTGCGATCGTCGCCTTTTCGGTGACGCTGACCATGCTTCAGATCCTTTCGGATTTTATCGCCATTTCAGAGGGCAACACGCGTTTCAGCATGTGGACGCTGATGGGCTGTTTCGCCCTCAACATCGTCCTCGATCCAGTCATGATCTTCTGGTTCGATTTTGGATTGGCGGGAGCAGCAGTCGCCACCATCATATCGCAGATTGCGGCGCTTGGTGCCTATTTCATCTACTTCCGCAGGCGGATCGGGACCTTGCACGTAGCTGCGAGGTTCATGGCACGGCGCATCGATGTTCTCAAGCCGGTCCTTCTCATCGGATTGCCGGTAACGCTCACAAGCATGTTGAGCAGCATCAGCTTCGCTGTGCTGTTCACTTTCGCCGGATTCTATCGCGGGGACGACGGCGTTGCCGGGGTCGGCATTGCAATGCGCGTCCTGACCCTCGGCATGCTGCCGATTGTTGGCCTCTCGCTCGGCGGGCAGGCGGTGTTGAGCTTCGCCAGCGGATCGAAAAACCCCTCTCGGTTGCTCGCGGCATCGAGAACGCTGCTGGTGCTAACGTCCATGTTTGCCGTCATATACAGTCTAGGTGCCATTCTGCAGCGCTATCCCGTCGCCGCGATTTTCACGAATGACGTCGAAATCGCAAATATTGCGGCACAAACGCTGGTCGTCACACACATTCCGTTCGTCTTCTTCGGTGCAAGGCAGATCCTGCTGGTACTCCTGCAGGCGCAGGGCCGGGCGCGTCTGGCGGGATTTATCAGCGTTGCGCAGAACGGCTATTTCCTGCTGCCGCTGCTCTTCATCCTGCCACACTGGTTTGAATTCGAGGGAGTCCTGGCCAGCCTCTTTCTTGCACCCGCTCTAACTGCGCTCATGTCATTGGGTATCCTTGTCATGATCCTGCGCCAGCTCCGTGACCATTCGTCATCCAATCCAATCACCAGTTTCAACAGCATCGTGTCTGAGAGGGCCTCATGAACAAAGCCATGCCACCGCAAGAATTCAATGCCGAAATGCCGGACGATCTGTTTTCGCCAGTCGACAATGCTGCTTTCAATGCGGTTTCGCCGCCGATATTTCAGACGTCGCTTTTCACCTATGACACCTATGAGGCCATGGAGGATGTCTTTGCCGGGCGGTCCCGCAACTATATCTATTCGCGCGGGGATAATCCTACGGTGCGAGAGTTCGAATTGCTGACGGCCCGGCTGGAGGGTGCCGAGGACGGACGTGGTTTCTCGAGTGGCACCGCGGCGATAACAGCAACGATCTTGAGCCTTGTCGAAGCTGGCGACCGGGTTGTCGCGGTGCAACATCTCTACAACGATATCTACCGGCTTTTCGTCAAGCTGCTCGCCCGTTTTGGCGTCACGGTAGACTTTGTCGATCCGTCCAATCATGACGAGGTCCGTGCTGCCTTGCCCGGCGCGAAGCTACTCTACCTCGAAAACCCGACATCCATGGTTTTCGAATTGCAGGACATCGAAGCCTTGACGACAATGGCGAAGGAATATGGCGTTACGACTGTGATCGACAATTCCTGGGCGACCCCGCTGTTCCAAAAGCCGATCCAGCATGGCGTCGATATCGTCATTCATGCTGCGTCGAAATATCTTGGTGGCCACAGCGATACGGTTGCCGGCGTGGTTGTGGGTCCGCGTGATTTGATCGCCAAGATCAACAGCTCGACCTACCCGTACATCGGCGCAAAGCTCTCACCCTTCGAAGCCTGGCTGCTCCTGCGCGGTATGCGGACATTGAAGGTGCGGCTGAAGGAACATATGCATAACGGGCTTGTGCTCGCCAAGCATCTTCAGCAACATCCGGACATTGCGCTCGTCCGTCATCCCGCCTTTTCCGATCATCCGGGCAAGAAGACGCTGACCGGCTTTTCCGGCCTGTTCGCCTTCGATCTAAGTCCCGATATTGATGTTGCACGTTTTGTAAACGCGCTGCGCCATATCCGGCTTGGTGTCAGCTGGGGCGGGCCGGAAACGCTTGTGGTTCCTGCGAAGGCTGCTCTGCAAATTCCCGATCGCATGACCTCGTTCGTTCGTTTCGGCGTCAATCCGCAAACCATACGTTTTGCGGTTGGTCTCGAGGAGCCGGAAGTGATCTGGAGCGATATCCAGCAAGCGCTGCATGGTGCGCATCTGTAGCATCGAGGCCACAGCCTCTTGCCGATTGGGCGGGGCGCGTCAAAAAAGTCGGCATTTTACCGATCGCGCCTTGACTCACATAAGATGACAAATGTAGTCATCTTTAAACATGAGTACAAAACTCATGTAAATTATCAAGCAGAGTCAAGCTTTTACAAGGGGTGTGTCATGCGGGGATGCAGGGCAGTGATTTGGACCGAAGCCAATTCATCAAGGCGGCAGCGTCGTGCCCGATTGCTGGTGACGACGTCGATCGCCGGGTTGATGATGGCAAATATCGCGGTTGCCCAGGAAGCGCCCTCAATCCAGCTGAACACTATCGTCATCGATGGCGATACCAACCCTGTTGGACCTGACAAAGGTTATATCGCCAAGAATACGCTGACCGGCGCCAAGACTGACACGCCGATCCGTGAAATCCCCCAATCCATTTCCGTAGTTACCCGCGAGCAGATGGATGACCGGTTTTCAGATCAAATCGAGGATACGATTGCCTACACTTCCGGCGTGACGGCCTCACCTTGGGGCGTTGATGATCGCTTCGATCAGTTCCTGATCCGCGGCTTCGACATTGGCCCCTATGCCGTTTATCGCGACGGCCTGCCGCAAAAGGCCATCGACTTCTCTGGTTTCAAAGCCGAGCCATACGGCCTGGAACGGGTAGAGGTGCTCAAGGGGCCGGCATCCGTACTTTACGGCTCGAACGAGGTTGGCGGCATTGTCAACCTCGTGACCAAGCGGCCGACCCAGGACCCGCTTTACAGCGCATACGCCAGCTACGGATCTTTCAACACCTATGAGACGGGGATTGATTTGGGCGGTCCGCTCGACAAGGAAGGCGTTTGGACCTATCGCCTGACGGGTCTTTTCCGCGATGGGCAGACGCAAACGGATTTTTCCAAGAACAACCGGGTGTTCATCGCACCCGCAATCACCTGGTCACCCAGCGACGACACGTCGCTGACAATTCTCGCCAACTACCAGTGGGATGAACTGACGCCAAACACGTTCCTGCCTGTCGCCAATCCGGCCTTCCCGAACATTCCAAAATTCTCGCGCAGTTTCACCGCATCCGATCCGAATTTCGATCGGTTCGATGCAGACCATGGGTCCATCGGCTATGAATTCGAGCACAGCTTTAACGACGAGTGGAAAGTCTGGCAGAACCTCCGCTACTCGCAGCAGAAAACCGATTACAGGCATCTTTATTATTCCAGCATGATCGACGACGAAACGATGAACCGCACGGCGTTCACGGTTGACGAAACGGCAACGCTTTTCAGCGTCGATACCGGTGTTCAGTACGACTATGAGGGCAAACGCATCAAGAATACCCTGTTAATGGGCCTTTCATACGACCGCCAGACTGTTGATGGGCAGAATGGCTTCGATACCGGACCGAGCCTCGATATCACTGACCCCGTCTACGGCATCGATGTTCCCTCTCCTCCAATTTATCTTGATCGACGGGAGACCGTCGATCAGGTCGGACTCTACGCACAGACGCAGACCAAATTCGACGATCACTGGTTGCTTACTCTAGGTGGACGCCAGTCCTGGGTCGAAGACAAGACCTTTGACCGCTTGAGCAATTCAACCAGCGAGCAATCGGACAGTGCCTTCTCTGGAAAGGTAGGTCTCGGCTACTTGTTCGATAATGGCCTGACGCCTTACATCAGCTATTCCGAATCCTTCACGCCAACCATCGGTCAAAGCTTTGACGGACAGGCATTCTCGCCTTCCGAGGGCCAGCAATATGAAGCAGGCGTGAAATATGAACCGGATTATTTCCCGGGAACGGTTACCGGCTCGGTTTTCGAGATCACCAAATCCAATGTGCTGACGCCGGATCCGGACGATCCCAACTTCCAGGTCCAGACCGGGGAAGTCCGGCACCGCGGTTTCGAGCTCGAAACCGTCGTGAACCTCTTCCACGGCGTCAGCGTGACGGGCAGCTACACCTATCTTGATACCGAAATCACCTCGAGCAACGTCGAAGGTGAACTGGGTAACCGGCCGGCACTCGTACCGGAGCATCAGGCATCAATCTGGGCCAAATACACCTTCGAGAGCGGGACCCTCGAAGGCCTGAATATCGGTTCCGGTGTCCGCTACGTTGGCAGTTCCTTCGGTGACAACGCCAATCAGATCGAGGTCGGGTCCTATACTCTGGTGGATGCAGCTATCAGCTACGAGAAGAATGGCTGGAAGGGTTCACTCAAGGCGAGCAACGTTTTCGACAAGGAGTACTACGCGACGTGCGCTGGTGACGACAATGGCTCACCCATGTGCATCTACGGCGAGGGACGCGCCGTCAAAGCCATCCTTTCGGCCAAGTTCTAGCGAGTATGTGATGAACGGATCCGCCTTTTCGCTGAATGGTATCGGTTACGACGTTGATGGACGGACACTGCTCCATCCATTGACGCTGGACATTCCACGGGGCGAGGTGGTCGGTATCCTTGGCCACAACGGGTCCGGAAAATCCACGCTGCTGAAGATATTGGCGCGTTTTCAGTCGCCAACGCACGGCCGCGTCGAATGTCTGGGGCAGGCGCTGGGATCGTTCCGGTCCAAGGAATACGCCAGGAAGGTTGCCTATCTGCCGCAACAGACTCCCGACACCGACGGCATGACCGTAAGGGAAGTCGTTGCTCTTGGCCGCTATCCCTGGCACGGAGCGCTTGGACGTTTCTCCAGTAACGACAGGGCCAAGGTTGGCGAAGCACTGGAGCTGACATCCATGACAGCGATGGCCGATCGCATTGTCGATACTCTGTCCGGCGGTGAACGCCAACGTGCCTTCCTGGCGATGCTGGTTGCCCAGGACACCGAGTGCCTGCTTCTTGACGAGCCGATCTCGGCTCTCGACATCAATCATCAGATCGAAGTTATGCGCCTCATCCAGAAGCTGGCGCACGATCACGGTCGCTCCGTGCTTATCGTTCTGCATGACATCAACATGGCAGCGCGCTATTGCGACCGGTTGATTGCGCTTTCCAGCGGCAAGCTCGTGGCGCACGACGAGACCGAGACGCTGATCACTGTGGACAGGCTCGATGCGATCTATGGCGTGCGCATGGGGATATTCCGGCATCCGGAAACGCAAGCGCCCATCAGTTACGTCCTCTAAGCCAATGTCCTCAATACGCAGACGCGACTTTCTGTTTGGTGTGGCAGCAACTCTTGGTTGTTTGCCGGCAAAGGCACAGGGTGGAAGTGCTGCTCCGAGAGTCGTTTCGCTGGACTATGGTCTTGCGCAGACATTGATTGAACTTGGCGTGCCACCGATCGGGCTGATTGATACGACGGGATGGGCGAACTGGACAGTGGAACCAGCTTTGCCGCCAAACGTCGCCAATCTCGGTTCCTCTCATGAGATCAACATGGAGCTGCTACAGCTGTTGAGACCCGATGTGATTGTGTCGACACCGTATCTCGAATGGGTCAGGCCACAGCTGGAGCAGATCGCGCCGGTCAAATCGTTCCCCGTTCATGCACTCGGGACATCACCGTTTCCCCACATCATTGACGCGACCCAGGAACTCGGCCGTGTGCTCGGACGCGCGACAGAGGCGCAAGCGCTGATTGAGCGCTCGGAGATGGAATTGCGTGCAGCACGGGCGGCGACGAGCTATCTCGGCAAGGTCGCAGTGATTACCTTCATCGACGAACGCAATATCCGGATATACGGGCCCGGCGGCATTTTTCAGGATGTGTTCGACCGTCTTGGACTGGAAAATGCCTGGACGCGGCCAACCAACGAATGGGGATTCGGCGATATCGGTATGGCCGATCTGTTTGATATTGGCGACGCGCGGCTCTTTTACATGGATCCGGTACCACCGGATGTGCTCGCAAACTTGCCGGGTAGTCCCCTTTGGCAAAGCATGCCGTTCGTTCAGTCGGGACATGCCCAGCACATGGCAAGCGTGCTGATGTTTGGCACACTGCCTGCGGCAACCCGTTTTGCCCGATTGCTCGTCGAAGGCACCGCATGAGACATATTGCTGCCCGTCCATGGCTCACCACCGGCTTATTGTGGTGCATCGCCGCCGCCATCGCTGCGTTCAACCTCGGTCCTTTGATCAGCAGCACCGGAGTACGTGCTGTCTTTTCGCTGCCGTCAGCCGGTGACAGCCAGGCAGTCCTTCTGCACTATAGTGTTTTGCCACGGCTGGTGATGTCTTGCGTCTGCGGCTTGGCACTAGGATTATCCGGTGTTCTTTTCCAGCATGTGCTGCGCAATCCGCTCGCTTCACCTTCGACGTTGGGCGTGGAAGCAGGGGCCCAACTCGCGCTCGGCGTCGCGATGCTTTGGTTTCCGGCACTTCTCGGCTGGAGCCGGGATACGGCAACGGCTTTCGGTGGCTTTGCCGCGATGGCCGTCGTCTTTGCCGTCGCATGGCGATTCAAGTTCCAGCCGATTGCTGTCATCCTGACGGGCCTGGTTACCGGCCTCTACTGTACGGCAATCGTTACGCTGCTGACGTTGATGAACGACCACTATCTGTCAGGTCTATTCGTCTGGGGTGGCGGATCGTTGAACCAGAACGACTGGCGCTCCGTTGGGGAACTTTTCCCGAAAGTTGTCGGCTGTACTGTACTCGCGCTGCTGCTCATTCGGCAGCTGAGTGTCCTGACGCTTGGTGAGGCAGCGCAAGGACTTGGAGTCAAACTGCAATTTGTCAGGGCCGCTGCGCTGTTTGTCGCCGTGGCCCTGACGACGTTCACGGTCAGCGCTGTAGGTGTGATCGGCTTTCTCGGCCTTGCTGCGCCAGCGATCGCGAGGGCTATTGGCGCCCGGCGGATCAATACAAGGCTCATTGTTGCTCCGCTCATCGGCGCTGCGTTGCTGATCATCGTTGATCAGATCATGCAAATCTATACCGCAAAAACAGGAAGCTATGTTCCGACCGGTGCGGCGACTGCGCTGATCGGAGTGCCGGTACTTCTGTTCGTGATGTTGAAGCGTGGCGGTTCGCTGCAAACGGCGGTTCAAAGCGGATCGTCCCCCGCCGCGAGCAGCCGGGCCCTGGTCCTGATAGCGACGCTTGCGGGTCTCGTCTTGGCCGTAGCAATGGCCGCGATATTTGTCGGCAGGGGCGTCGACGGATCGTGGATAAGCAGCACAGGCGCGACACTGAAATCCCTGCTGCCATGGCGGCTGCCTCGACTCGTAGCTGCAACTTCCGCGGGCATCATGCTGGCGCTTGCCGGCAGCCTGTTGCAGCGACTGACTGGCAATGCCATGGCGAGTCCGGAGGTTCTGGGCGTCAGCGCCGGAACAGCGTTCGGATTGCTTTGTATCTTGTTTGTCGTATCAGAACCGACCATTAGCCATCGACTTGCCGGCGGGTTTTTGGGTGCCGGGACAGTTCTCGCTATCCTCTTCGCGATGAGCCGCGCGGCGCATTCCGGTAACCAGTTCCTTATGTTCGGTGTATCGCTGGGAGCATTTCTGACGGCGCTGATCTCTGTTGTGCTCGCCTCCGGCGACCCGCGAGCCCTGTCACTGATCAGCTGGATGGCCGGCTCTACCTATGGGGTCAGTAGTGCCATGTCATTGATAATATTGGCACTGGCCGTAGTCGGTGTCATCACGGTTATGCTCCTCGTTCGTCCGCTACAGCAATTCGCTTTGGGTGATCTATCGGCGCATTCACACGGCGTTGATGTGAAGAAGCTGCAGGTCCTGATCCTTGCCGTAGCCGCGCTGCTGACAGCCATGGCCACATTGATCGTGGGTCCGTTGAGCTTCGTCGGCCTGATGGCTCCGCATCTCGCCCAGCGGCTTGGGCTGACGCGCGGCCTGCCGCATTTGATGGGCTCGGCACTGTGCGGAGCCCTGCTCATGGCAACAGCCGACTTCATCGGTCGCACTGCCTATTTCCCGTGGCAACTGCCGACAGGGCTTGTCGCTACGCTGCTGGGCGGACCGGTGTTTGCGTTGCTACTTGTCCGCGGTCGCCCCTTGTCTAAGCTGCCCTAAGGGTCCGCTGACAGGCGCGGTGCGCGTCTTTGATCATGAAGTTGACGAGCGTTCTGGACACCCCCAGTTCTTCCGCAATATCCTTCTGTGGAATACCGTCTACGCGATGACGGACAAATGCGTCCTGGGTGCGCTTCGGCAGAGTGTTCAATGAGTTCAGTACTTCCCACAGAGTTTCAGTGCTCACCAGACAGTCGAGCGCGCTGACACTCGGGGCAGGGATGGAATCCATACCGTCGACGGGTGTCATGTTGAGCTTTTCATAGGACCGTTTGCGGGCTTCGTCCAAAGCCAGATTATAAACCATGCGGCAAGCATAGCCGACCGGACAACGGACGCAGCTTGACTGCATAGTGCATGCCTTAAGAACAGCATCATGAAATATATCTTCAGATTGCGTGGGGGAATGCAGAACGCCTTCGGCAATTTTCAGGAGCTTTGGCCTATATCGTATCAATATATCGACAAGGATATTGTCGTCATGTAGATTTATTTCTTTTCTCATTTTGGTATCTTCTTGATAGACGATTGCAATGAGGGATAAAATGGCTTTTGTCCGCGCATTTTAATTTAAAATGCTCGAGTAAAATTGCCAGCGATGTCGCGGGACAGCTATAAAATAATATGATAAAACGAGTCAAGTTATTAAGTCAAAATAGTTACATGCTGCTCCTACGCATCTTCTCGACGACCTCCAACAACCGGGCGCTCGCATGAAGCAAGAATCGGGTTGAATTCGCGCGCCGATTGCACGATTTTTATGGCAGTTGAAACGCGAGGGCCGTGCGATGGGCCATACAGTGCAGCATTATCTTATCTTCGAAACCGCGGGTGGCTTCTGCGGTATCGCCTGGAGCGATATCGGGATCACACGCTTTCAGTTACCGACAAAAAGCGCTGATGCAGCAGAACGGTTGCTGCTCCGCCGGATACCTGGCGCTGAACCTGGCCAGCCCTCTGAGCAGGTACTTCAAGCTGTGGCCGCGGCAAAACGCTATTTCGAGGGCGAAGAGATTGATTTTTTTGGGTTCAAGCTCGATTTGGGCGAGCAGGATGTTTTCTTCGAGCAGATATACGCTGCGGCACGGCAGTTGAGTTGGGGCCATACGACCACCTACGGTGCCTTGGCCAAGCAGCTTGGCGCAGGACCGGAAGCTGCACGTGATGTTGGTCAGGCCATGGCCAAGAACCCGGTGCCGTTGATTATTCCCTGCCATCGCGTATTGGCAGCCGGGGGCAAAGTCGGTGGTTTTTCCGCGCCTGGAGGCTCTGTCGCCAAAGCGCGCATGCTCGAGCTGGAAGGTGTTCATTTCGAATCACCGCAACCAGCGCAAAAGTCGTTTGGGTTCTAAATAGCGGGACGGGGCAGTCAGGCCCGACAGGGCGCTTGTCACATCCCTGCCGTTCAATAATCGATGATGCCTTCCAGCGCGTAATGTTTGACCGTCTTGCGGTTGGCGATGAGTTCTTCGACCGTGGGCCTGCCGGTCATTGCCCGGGAAATTGCGAGCTTTGTCGCTTCGTAATTGGTACGGTAAAGATCCTTGTGGTCAAGATTTTCGTCGTCGACGCAGCGGGGATCGAGCCAGACGGTAATGATCATGCAGAGTTCATCGGCTTGATCGCGGGGAAGAATATCTTCGATCAGACAGTCGACGATCGCATCGCCCATCGCCGCCTGTACGACCCCGCCAAGCAGTTCCGCATATGCCATGTTCTTGATTGTGACCTTGGTGGTCATCATCGTGGCAGGACGCACTGCCTGGTTGAGATCCCGCACCACGAACATACGGGTGTGACCCTTGACCTGTCCCATCATCGACGCAAACGCCTGTCCGACCGGACCCCTGACCGAGCCGATGACAACCTCGGGCATGGCGTCGGTCACCTGACCCTCCGCAGCCAAAACCGTTGCTTCACCCGTACGAAACCAAATACCAGTCATGTGCTTCCCTCTCGATTGCAGGCAGAACCTATCGGCATCGCCCATGCCGGTCCAGCGGACGAAAAGTCGCTCTTCGCGCCACGACAATACTGCGTGTGAATTGGATCAAACCACAGCCTCATTTCGAATCCACATATTGCCCCCTTGAGTTCGCGGCGCGATTCGAATAGGAATGACGCATCAGGCCGGGCCCCTCTGGCAGTTCTTGGAACTGCGATGTCGGACTGAGTGTTCAACTGGATGGCCTGGTTTCCTGGAATACAATCGACCGTAATTTTTTCACAGTTCAGTCCGCATTCCAAACGAAAGTGCAGATTGCCGTTGCTTTGTGATTTCGGATATTTCATGGAATTTGGGCGCCCCCAATTATGGAAAACGGGTACCACATGAGCGAACTTCTCAGTGCCAGCGCACTTTCAGCCCTACTCCAGGTCATCATGATGGATCTGGTCCTGGCCGGCGACAATGCAATCGTCATCGGCCTGGCCGCCGCTGGCCTGCCAAAGGATCAGCGCGCCAAAGCCATTCTTCTCGGTATTATCGCAGCCACGGTGCTGCGCATCATTTTTGCGATCGCCACCACCCAACTGTTGCAGATCATTGGTCTGTTGCTTGCGGGCGGTATCCTCCTGCTTTGGGTTTGCTGGAAAATGTGGCGGGAGCTTCGCACCAGCCATGCTGAAGAGACCGAAGCCAATGAGGCGCTTTTACGGGGGGATATCGATGGTGATGGGCAAATTGCTGCGGGTGCTCCGCGCAAGACTTTCGCGCAAGCTGCATGGCAGATCGTCATCGCGGATGTTTCGATGTCACTCGACAATGTGCTGGCTGTAGCCGGCGCTGCGCGTGATCATATTGAAATACTTGTCTTTGGCTTGATCCTGTCGATCGCCCTTATGGGTATTGCCGCAAGCTTCATTGCGCGCTTGCTTCAGCGTCACCGCTGGATCGCCTATGTTGGTCTTCTGATCATTCTCTACGTGTCGCTGGAAATGATTTATCGCGGAGCCAATGAGGTCTTCGCATACGCCAGTGTCTGATTGATTTGCCGGCGGGGCATTGCGCCGCCGGCAATTCGACTATCGGATTACGGCCCTTGTTGCCGACCCTGCTAAAGCCTAGGTTTCAAGGATGCGGGTCCGGTATCGTCTGAACAATGCAACACTATAAAAAGCCGTGGAGTGGATGGGGCGCACTAGCGTCTGTTGCCCTGCATCTATCGGTGGCATTTCTGTTGCTGTTCCGCTTGACCGAGGCGCTGCCAAAGCCACCGGAAGAAGCTATCAAGGTAGAGGTCGTGCCTCCGGCGCCGCCCAAGCCGCCGGAGAAGACGCAAAACAAGCCAGCCGAGAGCAAGCCACAACCGGCGGCACCACTATCTCCGCCGCCGCCACAGGCGTTCGAGTCCGCCCTGGCCAAAACCGACGAGAAGGTGATCGAACCGCAGCTGCCTCCCGAAGAGCAAGAGGCGCCTCAAAGTGCCGATTCAACACCGCAGGATGCGTCTCCGGCAAAGCCAGAGACGGAGACGGAACCGCTCGCAGAAAAGGCGCCGTCCGCCACCAAGCCTGACTTGCCAAAGCTTGATCTTCCCGTGACGGACAGAGGCGACGTACCGCGCAAGGACGAAGCTCCGACGGCGGAACAGGTAGCGGATGCAAAAGCACTCGCGCAAAGTGAGAAGGCACTTGCACCGAAGAAGCCGGCGGAGGCGAAAAGCGGCAAGCAGAAGCCACTCAAACTTACCCGAGCGAAGAAACTGTTTTCACCCGACGCATTGTCCGATCCGAGGGTGAGACAGGCCATAGGCAACCTCCCGATAAACCGGAGGATCACGCAGTTGTGCGGGATTGAAGCAATGGAACAGGTCCGCAACCAAAGGCCTGATGCCGACTTGCTGGCATATAGCCCGTCCGGCCGAACCATCGCGAGCGGTACATTGAGTTCCCGGGAGGGGGCATTTCGAAACAGGTCCAACTGGTACAATCTGGACTTCAAATGCCAGGTCGATGCGGCAGCGATGAAAGTCGTTTCCTTCAGTTTCGGGATCGGCAACCCGGTACCAAGAAACGATTGGCCAGCGCGCAAGCTGCCAGTAGACTAGGTTCCGGCGACTGTGGCGTGAGGCGACTTGGAACCTCACGCAGAGATGCGGATTGAAAGCAATCCAGCCCGATCACGGACCTTTGCGGTTATCGCTGAATGAAGCCGATTGGATCCCCTTTCCGCTGTTGTGATTGCGGATGCCATCCGCACCAATTCGTCGGAAGCGATCAGATCAGTTGAATATGCTCTCGTCATCTGCTCAAGGCGGCTGGCAGTATTTACCGTATCGCCGAACACGCTCATTCGACTTTCGGACAAACCGGGGATCTGACCCAGAACAACTGGTCCGGCATGAAGGCCCACACCAATATTCAAACCCGGTCTCCTGGAACTATCTTCGCGGTTCCAGGCTTCCACTGACTCAAGCATTGCAAACCCGCATCGGAGCGCTTTCGACGCTACAGCGGACGGAGTGCCGCACCACGCCGCCATGACCTCGTCGCCGGTGTTCGTGATCACAGTCGCAGAGAATCCTGAGACGACCTGTGCCATCCGCCGGTGAAATGTTGAAAGAGCGTGGAATGCCGAGGGTAAATCTACGGCCTGGCAAAAACGTGTGAAGCCTTTGATATCCGCAAAAAGCGCAGAGGCGAAAACCAATTTCGCATCGCGGCTATCCATTTCGAAAGGGGTAGGACAATGGCTGCGGCCAGCGTGATTTTCAACGCGTAACATTTTGACATCCTCATTTGTGAATCTGCAAGAGATCTGCATATCCAGTTATGAGGGTATATTGCTCGCGAGATGTCGCAGAGGTTTGTCGGAAGACACGCGTTTTTGACCCCACCCGTAACGATTGGGTACCTTGCTACATTTCGATACATATATTTCAGGAAATTCGTTGAGCAGCGGGAAGCGCAACAACCACCTTTAATCCGCTACCGCTGTTGTGAAGAGCGATCTCCCCTCCGTGATGATGAATGATTGCCCGCGCAATTGACAGGCCGAGGCCGACCCCGCCGGTTTCCCGGTTGCGGGATTGCTCCAGCCGGAAAAACGGAGCGAATACGTCCTCGAATGCGGTTTCCGGTATGCCTGGTCCATCATCCTCGACAATGATGTCGATGCCCTCGTGCCGCTTCCCGACGCTGACGCGCGCCCTTTCGCCATAGCGGACAGCATTTTCGATTAGATTGCGGAAGGCACGTCGCAAAGCATCGGGTCGGCATCGGTAGACTATCTTTTCGCCTTCAAGAAACTTGACGTCCTGACCGAGCTCCGCCATGTCGTCGCAAATGCTCTCGACTAGCGCAGAGATATTCATGGCACGTGTGTTCTCAACCGTGCCTTCCTCGCGCGCAAACGCCAAGGCCGCTTCCGTCATCGTCTGTATCTCGTCTATGGTCGCGAGCATTCGCTGTTGCACGTCCGGTTCTGTGACAAATTCCGCCCTCAGGCGAAGCGATGTAAGTGGCGTTCGCAGATCATGACCAATGGCGGCCAGCATCCGGGTTCGGTCCTCGACAAAACGATGCAAACGACATTGCATGCGATTGAATGCTTCGGCAGTCTGGCGGATATCGTCAGGTCCTCCTTCCGGAAGCGGTTGTACACTTTCACCGCGCCCCAAGGCTTCAGCTGCCATGGCGAGGCGACGCATCGGACTTGCGATCTGCCTGGCCACGATGACACCGATCAGCGAAAGAATTGCAGCTGTTATACCAAGGGACGACAGAGACTGGACGTTCCAAATGGAATTTGGAACCGATTTGGCATAGGCCGTGTTCAACCAGGTACCATCGCTTAGTTCAACGGCCAGCCCCATTCCGTTTGAATGGCCGAGATAGAGAAATTTTGCTGGCTGCGGTATCGTCCAGACATGCGGACCAAGTGTAGTCCATGAATCAAATTGTGCAGCCAGCGCCTGGAAGGGCGAAGGTTCAGGCCGCGCAGTTTCTGCGGCGGTTGATGTAGCTGCTCCAGGCATCTTGAACTTCAAGGCTTTTAGATTTGGCATGGGTTTTGACAATTGCGCCCATGCCTCGCGACGCCACGCGTCCGCGTCCGCCGGAGCTTGAGAGGATAGCCAGAACCGGCTGTAGGCGGTGCCAGTTGCATCCAGGACATCGTTGCGAAACGCCGTTGGTATGGTTTCGAGCAGCGTTGCAAGGGAAGCCGTTCGGCTGAAAAACTCTGCCTTCGCGGCCGCCTGCAGTGCTTTACCCCGCTCATCCCACGAGACGAAGAAACTGAGTGCCTGGGAGAGCGCGAGCGCGAGCAGCATCAAGCCTATGAATTGTGCGGCCAGACTGCGCTTCCACCACCGTTTCATGCCCGCTCCACCTCTGCGCAAAGACTGTAGCCACCGCCCCAGTGTGTCTTGATAATTGAAGGATTCTTGGGATCGACCTCGACTTTTTTACGTAACCGGCTGACCTGGTTGTCTATGCTCCGGTCGAATGAATCGGCGCTGCGACCAACGGTCAGATCCATAAGCTGATCGCGGCTGAGCACCATTCCGGGATGTTCGAGAAAGGCCTTGAGTAACCGAAATTCTGCCGTACTGAGCGGGACGCCAACGCCGTCCCCCCCAAGTAGTTCCCGGCGTCCGACATCCAGACTCCAGCGCTCGAAACTGATCGTCTTTGCCTTGGGCATTTCGCGCTGTGGCGGCAGGCTATTGACCCGCCGTAAGACGGCCCTGATCCGTGCGAGCAGCTCACGTGGATTAAAGGGTTTGATAAGATAGTCGTCGGCTCCAAGCTCCAGACCAATAATGCGGTCCGTATCATCGGCCATGGCAGTCAGGAAAATGATCGGCAACTCCGTCGAACGCCGCAAGTGCCGGCAAACGGACAAGCCGTCTTCCCCCGGCATCATGATATCAAGAATGATAAGGTCCAGAGCGTTGCGTTCGAGCAGTCGTCTCAGTGCAGACCCGCTTTCAGCCACGCTGATGCGATATCCCTGCTGAGTGAGATATTTGCCAACAAGGTCGCGGATATCCCGGTGATCGTCGACTACTGCGATATGGGGTACGGATTCCATCGGCCACGTCCCTGACTTTGATGCACACGCGTGAAATATCACCCGAAGTAGTTTTCCGGTATCCGGAAAATTGTATCAAAGTTTGTCAAGCAATATCGAGTTGGCTACCTGGCCGTCGCGTTGATGCTGCTAATTTGTAGCGAAATGTCCCGTCACGCAATCCTGCGATACTTTGCGACAACTCTGCCCTTGGTACGGCACAACTCTGCGACAAACCGCAAATACGCTGTCTGATGTCAATGAAACAGTCCATCGACTAATCAGAAAGCGAGATCGTCATGAACAAATATCTGATCGCCGCCATCGCAACAGTGGGTATTGCGTTCTCAGCCGGAACTGCGCTTGCGTGCCAGAAGCTCAACTCCGCCAATACGCAAACAGAGCAGGCTCCGCAAACACCATCAAGCTCCGATACGAAGCAGCAGCCAGGCTGATGATTTAGTCCTGAACTCCCATATCGAAAAGCTCGTGCCGGCGGGGCATCGGTCTGCCGGTACGTCCCTTGATCGTTGGCATCTCCCAGGAGTGGAAGCAATGAATGAAGAGTCTCAAAAAACGGGTCCGACACGCCGAACCGTTCTGGAATCCGGTGCCGCGGCTGGATTCTTCCTCGCAACTGGATTGCCAGCGACGGGCCAAAAAATACCTACCACTGGGGATGACGATGCCGGCATAAGGGTCGTTGATCCGGTGGAATTGACGCTGAACATCAATTTGCGCAACTATTCTGTTGGCGTCGATCCCCGTACGACAATACTCGATGTGCTGCGAAATCATCTTGGTCTGACCGGTTCCAAGAAAGGTTGCGATCATGGACAGTGTGGAGCGTGCACCGTGCTGGTCAACGGCCAACGGATCAATTCCTGCCTCACGCTGGCAGTAATGCATGACGGTGACGTTATCACGACCATCGAGGGCCTTGCGAAGGGCACTGATCTCCATCCCATGCAGGCTGCATTCATTGCACATGATGGATTTCAATGCGGATACTGCACGCCCGGCCAGATTTGCTCGGCCGTCGGCATGCTGCAAGAAGCGGCAGCTGGCTGGCCAAGCCATGTCAGCGAAACGCTTTCCAAACCGAACGTCTCCTTGACTGATGCGGAGATACGCGAGCGCATGAGTGGAAATATCTGTCGGTGCTCCGCATACCCCAATATTGTCGCTGCGATCCGCGACGTAGCCGGAGAGGTTTGAACATGAAACCTTTCACCTATCAAAGGGCAGGCGAACTGCGCGACGCATTGGCAGGTGCCGCTGGTACAGCAAACGCCAAATTCATCAGTGGCGGCACAAATTTGCTCGATCTCATGAAGCTGGAAATCGAACGGCCAGCCCATCTCGTCGACATCAACCATCTGCCCTTTAATGGAATTGAAGAGACGGCAGAGGGTGGCCTACGTATCGGTGCACAAGTGCGTAACAGCACGCTCGCCGCCGATTCACGCATAAGATCGGATTACCCGGTCCTGGCACAAGCACTGCTCGCGGGTGCTTCCGCGCAAATCCGCAACAAGGCGTCGACAGGTGGCAACCTGCTGCAGAGGACGCGTTGTTACTACTTCTATGATCGCAATATGCCTTGCAACAAGCGCAAGCCTGGTTCCGGGTGTGCGGCACTCCATGGCTTCAACCGTATGCACGCGGTGCTTGGATCAAGCGACACCTGTATTGCCGTGCATCCGTCGGATATGGCGGTTGCCATGACGCTGCTCGATGCATCTGTGGAGACCATGGACACCGAAGGCGTTACACGACAAATCCCTATCGGCGATCTACACCGACTGCCCGGAACAACGCCCGATATCGAAACACAGCTCAAGCCTGGGGAAATGATAACGGCGGTTATCCTGCCGCCGGTCCAGCCCGGGAGGCATATCTACCGCAAGGTTCGTGACCGGGCATCCTATGCCTTCGCACTCGTATCGGTCGCAGCAATTGTCGACGTTGCAGGCGAGACAATTACAGGCGCGCGGTTTGCACTGGGCGGCGTTGCCGCCAAACCATGGCGCACTCCCGAAGCCGAGGCAATCCTGCTCGGCGAGAAGGTTTCGACCGAAGTTTTTCAACGGGCGGCAGAGATCGCTTTGGCAAATGCCATCGGTCGTGGCGGGAACGACTTCAAAATCCCCTTGGCAAAGCGGACGGTACAACACGCGCTTGCTGCTGCTTCACAACGTGGATGAGGAAGACCATGTCCAATTCAACACCAATGGCGAACACCGGAAAAACCTGGATTGGCCAGCCGATCGATCGTGTCGATGGCGCGCTGAAGGTGACGGGGGAAGCCGTCTACGCTTATGAGCATAGGGCAGATGATCCGGTTACTTATGGTTATATTCTTGGGGCCGGCATCGCGCGCGGACGCATCTCTGCGATCGATACTGCGCAGGCCGAGGCAATGCCGGGTGTCCTCTGTGTGATGACGCATAAGAACGCACCGGCACAACCTGCATTTGGTCCGGCTGTCACGCCCGCGGTGCGTGAAGTCTTTGCCCGTCCGCGACCCGTCCTCTCGACAGATCGCGTTCGCTACTATGACGAGCCTGTTGCCTTGGTCGTGGCAGAAACGTTTGAGGCGGCACGAGGTGCTGCCGGACTTATTGCGATCGAATACGAAGACGAGCGCGGTGCGTATGATCTCAGCAGGCACCTTGCGGATGCCTATGCGCCGCAGCGCACCAATGCCGGTTTTCAAACGGATTCACTTGTCGGCGACTTTGAGGCAGCGTTTGCTGATAGCGACGTCAAGGTCGATGCAATCTATACGACACCCTATGAACATCACAATCCGATGGAACCGCACGCCACACTCGCAGCCTGGTCTGGCGATGAAGTGACAATTTACACGAGTGCCCAGACCCTTGCGAATTTCCAGGCCGGTATTGCCAATACGTTGCAAATCCCGCCTGACAAAGTGCATCTCGTCAGTCGCTTTATCGGAGGCGGATTTGGCTCGAAATTGATCGTGCATGCCGATACCATTCTTGCCGCGCTCGCCGCTAGGGAACTCCAACGCCCGGTCAAGATTGCGCTGACGCGGCAACAGATGTTTGCAAATGCGGGTCACCGCGCAAAAATGATCCAGTCGGTCCGGCTGAGCGCCGACCGTGATGGCAAGCTGACCGGCATCGCCCATGATGTCTGTTCGGCGACCTCCCGGTTCGAAGAATTCTGCGAACAGACGGCCGTGTTTGCGCGATCCCTCTATGCGGCTCCAAATCGGATCACGAGGCATCGTTTGGTTGGTCTGGACACAAACCGCGGCGAGTGGATGCGGTCGCCGGGCGAAGCGCCAGGCATGCTCGCATTTGAATGTGCCATGGACGAGTTGGCTGATCAGATCGGTATTGATCCGATCGAATTGCGTATCCTCAATGAGCCTGAGGTAGATCCAGAGCGGAACGTTCCGTTTTCCACACGCAACCTCGTCGCCTGTATGCAAGAGGGCGCGCGTCGCTTTGGATGGGAGCAAAGACAGGCGGGGCCGGGTACGGTTCGGGACGGACGCAAGCTGATCGGCCTTGGCATGGCGGCTGCGATCCGGCCCAACTACCTTGGCGCATCGGCGGCCCGGATAGGCATCGACGGGAACGGACGGGTGAAAGTTGAGCTCGATATGACCGATATCGGCACGGGCACCTACACCATTCTGGCACAGATCGCTGCCACCAGCCTCGGTCTTCCCCTTTCTGCAATTGACGTCCAACTCGGCGACAGCCATTTTCCGCGTACTGCGGGATCCGGCGGGTCGTGGGGAGCGGCAAGTGCGGGCTCCGCCGTCCACAATGCTTGTGAAGCGTTGAAGCAAAAAATAGCAAAGGTTGCAAAAGAGGTGCCGGGATCACCGTTTTATGGTTCGAATCTCGATCGAACCGAGTTCGCGAACGGAGAAATCAGAATAGGAGATCGTTCGGCGAATCTTGCGACCCTCATCAAACGTGTGGCGCCGCAAGGACTGGACGCTCAAGGGGCCGTAGAGGCAGCCGGTGAGAACTACCGAAACTATTCCCAGCACGCCTATGGCGCACATTTCGTCGAGATAGAAGTCGATCTGGATACAGCCGAGATGCGGGTCAGCCGTATGCTCAGTGTCATTGGTGCAGGTCGCATCCTCAATCCCAAAACCGCGCGCTCGCAAATTATCGGAGGCATGGTTTGGGGGATCGGTGCTGCGCTCATGGAAGAGAGTGTTCTTGACCCGAGATACGGTCACTTCGTCAATCACGATCTCGCCGAGTACCATGTTCCGGTAAATGCGGATGTCCCGGACCTTGATGTCTTTTTTCTGGAGGAGCCCGATAACAATGCAAATGTCTTTGGAAGCAAGGGAATAGGAGAATTGGGCGTTTGCGGCGCAGGCGCTGCTGTTGCCAACGCGGTCTTCAATGCGACCGGAGTGCGCGTTCGCGAGTTTCCGATCACCTTGGACAAAATATTGCCCGGCATGCCAGTTGAGACATCCAGAGCAAACAGGAGTTGACCATGCGAGAGGTTGATGGTGTTCCTGAATATGTCCACGACCGAATTGAGAGGACGAACAATCTCGGGCTTAAATATTTGGTCAGTGTCGGGCTTTGCGCCGTCCTCATTGCAACGATACAAGGAGGTTATGGCAATTCCGATTTGTTTGCAGAATCGGTGTCAGCTTCACGTCACGCGGTCACCGAAACATCATCACAACTAACGGACGCCACGATGTGCAGCACCGAGAATCACGAACGACATCCGCTGAAGTATGAAATCGATGCATAAAGCCTAGAGCGGATCAACACATCTCTTAAGTATGCCAGTCGGAAGTTTGCGAGGACAGCACGTCGGTGCCCGCGTCAACACCCAGGTCGTCGAGAGAATAGGCCCTGATGTAGTCGATCTTCATTTCAGAACCATCCCCCAGGCCGTCCGTTGGCGTGCCTGCTATACCGCCGACGGCGAGGTTGACGAGCATGTACATCGGGTCATGCATGTCCGACGGGGTATCCGCATGCGCGACGGCAACATCGTCAAAATACCAGACAACCTCATCTTCCTGCCATAACACGCCGTAGCTGTGAAATCCGTCGGTATCGCCGACGTGGACGGCGGTTGTCTCCGAGGTCTGCTGTCCAGTCTCGTTCGAATGGACGGTGACGTTGACTGTGTTCGGATTCTGTCCGGTCATTTCCACGACGTCGAGTTCAGGCGGCCAGGAACCGTCTTCGGGAAGCAGCCAGAAAGCAGGCCATGCACCTGCATCGTCCGGCATGTCGGCGCGAATTTCGAAATAGCCGTAGGTCTGGGCAAAGGAGGGATGAGTCGTTAGCATGCCAGATGTATAGTCGTAATCTTCGACTTCGGATTTGATCGCGTCCGGCGTCTGTTCCGCGGTGATAGTCAAGACACCATCGTTTACGGAAAATGGATTGACCGTGGCTGTAGGCTGGTAGGCAGGGTTGACATACCATTGAAGCTCACCATTGCCTGACAAGGTTCCTCCCTTTTCGGGCGCCCACCAATATTTAGCCTCCCATGTACCGATATCGCCGTCATGAAGCTGGAGCGAATTGAAATCGTCGGAAAAGGTCCGGGTCAAAGTGGAGCGGTCAAGGCTCAGTTCGAACTGGTCAGCCCGGAGTTCGTCTGCGGTCGTATCGGTAAAGACCAGACTTTCGCCTGTTCCGAGAGAGAGCCTGAGATCGGTCCCTTCCTGGGTAAGATTACTGCGAACTTGCTCGAAAGAGGCCAGCCCGTAACCATCCAGGCGCACCACATCGTCGGAGCCGAAATCGGTGAGGAGATCGCTCCCGTTGCCCCTCGTTATGATGAAAGTATCGGCACCACCGGCGCCGGTCAGAACGTCGTTTCCCTCGCCGCCATCGATGGTTTGACTGCCGGAACCACCTGTAATGATGTTATCGGCATTGTTGCCAAAGGCGTAACGCCCATCGCCTGTGACGGTCAGGTTTTCGAAATTTTCCCGCAGGGTGGAACTCATCCATGTATTTACGGTATCAACGCCTTGATCCGCTGCCTCATAGACGCGATTGATGCTTGAATAGCGATAGTAGATGTCGTTGCCCATCCCGCCGCGCATGGTGACTTCGACGGCGGTGTCTCCCCACAGGGAATCATTGCCATTCGTCCCCTGAAGTTCGGTACCGGATCCGGGTGCGGAAAACCATGCCGTCGAGCTCCCGCTATAATACAACGGTACACCCACGGCGTTCAGGACAGTTCTGCTCATCGAATTCTCTCCAACTTGCGTATCCGACCTCCTCATCGGATGCGGACTGTCCTCCCACGACGAAACGTAACATTCAGATTTCTAACGGTCCACCGCCTTGCAAAGGAATAATATTCTAAAACGCCATCGCCATAGTCTCTGTTAGAAAGTCATAAGTTGGCTAATCAACCCTGAGAACCTAACCTTTCGATAAGCTCCCCAAGGTCCTTCATAACGCCGGCAGTGCAGTCGACCAGCGGCGCGCGGACTGGCCCGGCAGAACGACCGACGATCGTTGCACCCGCCTTGACGATACCTACCGCATAGCCGGCAACACGGTTGCGAATGGCGATATAAGGCAGGAAGAATTCGTTCAAAAGCCTTGCCGTCGTGTCGTGGTCATTTTCGGAGACGGCTCTGTAAAAGGTGAGGGCGGTACGAGGAATGAAGTTAAACACGGCCGACGAGTAGACAGCGACGCCCATCGCCTTATAGGCCTCCGCATACACTTCTGCCGTTGGTAAACCACCAAGGTAAGCGAAGCGATCGCCGAGCCGGCGGCGAATTGAAACCATATTCTCGATTTCACCAACGCCGTCCTTGAACCCGATCAGGTTCGGACATCTATCGGCGAGGCGCTCCAGTGCATCTGCGTTCAGCTTGCAGACATTGCGATTGTAAACGATAACGCCAAGGCTCGTTGCAGCGCAGACAGCTTCGACGTGACGGCAGATTCCTTCAACGCTTGTCTCCGTGAGATAGTGGGGGAGCAGAAGCAGACCGGCAGCACCATTCTTCTCGGCATTGCGCGCCATCTCCGCGGCAATACGCGTCCCATAGGCGGCTGCCGCCAGGATCGGCACCTCCCTGCCGCAAGCCCCTACTGCGGTGCGCACGACATTCTCATGCTCGGCTGGTGTCAGTGAGAAACCTTCGCCAGTGCCCCCGCCGACAAACAGCGCCGACGCGCCGTAGGGAGCAAGCCACTCCAGGCGTTTTGCATAATTCACCGGGGCGAAATCGCCGTTCTCGTTGAAATCTGTCACCGGGAAAGACAGGAGACCGGAGCTTATCGTTTGCTTGAGTGTCTGCGGATGCATGGGAGCCTCGTATGAAATCGGAATTCACCCACGACTAGCATCATGTATGTCATCATACAACTCAATTAATCATGGCACTGAATTTCTATGCCAGATATGCGGCAAACGAGAGTTTAGTCCGAGTTGTTGTTTGCCTGCGGCGTGTTGTTTCGCAAGCGATCACGGCTGCTCCCGAGATGAAGGCGCATGGCAGCCCGGGCACCTTCGACATCCTGCATTTTTATGGATTGGTAAATCTGGTTGTGCTCGCGGTTAACTCGCTCCAGATATTCACGCTGCGGAAGGCCGCCGATCTTGTGGGTCTGCAAGCGTGTCCTGGGAATCAACACTTCACCCAAGTAGTTGAACATGCTGAGAAAATGGCGGTTCTTTGTCGCGGCTGCGATCGCGCGGTGAAACTCGAGATCTGCTTGAATAGAGTTTTCTCCCCGTTCGATCGCTTCATTCATCATGTCCAGTGCGTGCTTGATTCTGGCAAGTTCGCTCTCGTCCCGCCGCACCGCCGCGAGCGCTGCAGCTTCAAGTTCAATGCTGATTCGCAACTCCATGACACTGAGGATTTCTTCGACGATTTCGAGATTGTCCTCCTCGATTCGGAAGGGAGCTGAGGGGATATCTTTTAGAACAAAGGCGCCAATACCCTGTTGCGTGTGGACCAAGCCTTTTGCTTTCAGATTGGCAATTGCCTCTCGTACGACAGTGCGGCTTACATTGAACTCGCCGATCATATCCTGTTCCGTTGGCAGCCGCTCGCCCCGCTTGTATTGCCCCGACGTTATACGGTCTGCAACAGCCTTAACCAGTTGACCTGTAAGCGTTTCTCGTTTGCCAATGCTCGACATGATATCCTTTCGCATCGAATTCAGATCGCCGTAAGCCAGCGGTTAAGCGTAGAATGAACAGTAGGATATCATATATTTTGTTGCGGAAAACCGTTATTCCCAGGAATCGATTTTTGATTGTTTCCTATTGAATCGGATGATTTCTGCTTTGAGTTTGGGGTCTCGATCAAATTTGCCCTTGCTTGCAACGAGGATCAATACTACGATGTCATACAACATAAGAATAAATCGGCTCGTAGGGAGGAAATCTATGACGCATTTTCGTGCTTTTCTAGCGGGGACGACAGCCATCGTTGCTGCCATGACAATGAATGTGGCCGAGGCAAAGACACCGCAGGACCAGCTGGTCATCGGCATGAATATGGTGAATCTCACCAGCCTTGATCCGCACAACGTCAATTCCTACGAATCCTATCATGTTATCGCCAATCTCTATGACACGCTTGTTCGCACCGATCCGCAGACGCCTGGCAAGGTTCTGCCCATGCTGGCAAAATCCTGGAACGTATTGCCGGACGGCACGATCGAATTCACATTAGATGACAGGGCGACTTTCCAGAGCGGTCGCAAGATCACAGCTGCAGACGTTGCTTATTCCTTACAGCGTGCTGTCAAGCTTGGCCTGCTCGCCAAGGCCTACTATGCAAATTGGGGCTATACGGCGGACAATGTAGACCAGAAATTCCATGCGAAAGACGACAATACCTTCGTCATGGAAGTTGCTACCCCCGTTGCGCCGTCACTCAAGCTTAACGCACTCACCCGCGCTTATGGTGTCGTTCTCGACAAGGAAGTTCTCGCCAAGCACGAGAAAGATGGCGATATGGGCAGAGGCTGGCTCGCATCGAATGCTGCTGGGTCCGGTCCGTTCACCCTCAATCGTTGGAACCCCAATGACATTGTCGTGCTCAATCGCGTCGACGACTACTGGGGCGGCGAACCGAAGATGAAACGCGTACTTGTGCGCCATCTTCCGGAATCGCAGACAGAGCGTCTTCAGCTGGAGAAGGGCGATCTCGATGTCGGCTTCCAGCTCGTCTCTGCCGACATCGATGGCCTCGCCAAAAATCCAGACATCGTCATTGACCGGCTTGTCGGGTCCGGTTTTTACTACATGATCATGAGCACGAAAGATCCGGAATTTGCCAAGCCGGAAGTACGCAAAGCATTGCGCTACTGCATCAATTACAAGGACATCAACGATGTCGTGATGAAGAATTACGGCAAGAGCGCAACCACATTCATTCCGTCCGACATTCCCGGCTACATCCCGGACATTGGCAACCAATATGATCCGGAAAAGTGCAAACAGGATCTGGCCGCTGCCGGTTATCCTGAGGGTTTCAACAAACAGCTGCTCTCGCTCAACTCGACGCCCTATGCAGACCTCGCAACGGCCATTCAGCAAAATCTCGCTGTTGCCGGCGTCAAAGTCGACATCCAGACCGGCAACGGCGATCAGACTTATGGACCCATGCGTGACCGCAAATTCGAACTTGGTGTAGGCCGCACGGCTTCTTCCGCACAGACCGACGCGGACGGCTGGATCCGCACCCACGCCTATAATCCCGATAACACTGATGGCGCCAATCTCGCCAATCTGCAAGCATGGCGCGCATCGTTCCAGTTGCCTGAGGTCAACAAACTGATCGACGAAGCCGCGGCCATCACCGACAATGAAGAAAAACGTGTCGAACTTTACAAGCAGGCGTTGAAGCTGTTTGAAGAGTCCGGCCCACCCGTGATCCCGATTTCGCAGCGTGTCGATCCCTATGCTAAAAGCGCCCGGCTGAAAAATTATGTCGGTGATATCGGCTGGATGACCCGCTGGGATCAGGTCGAGAAGCAGGACTAGAAAAGCAAAGTCAGGTCACCAGCGCATGGTCAATCAGGTTGAAACGGTGGCCCGGACACCAAGGCGGCGTTCGGGTCTGCGAAAATATCGCCGTTTCGGCGGCTCTCTGCTCAGTGTCCTGACGACACTTTTCCTGCTGGTGCTCCTGACCTTCGTTATCGGGCGACTGATGCCAGTCGATCCAGTTATTGCCGTCGTCGGTCCCGATGCCGACCGCGCCACCTATCTCAAGGTCAAGCAGGAGCTCGGCCTTGACCTGCCGGTGCTGCAGCAGTTCTGGATATTCTTCAAGAATCTACTTCACGGTGATTTCGGCACCACGTTGTTGACCGGTCGTCCGGTGATGGAAGATATTGCCCGTGTCTTGCCGGCGACGGTGGAGCTTGCAACGGTAACGATCATTCTCGGCGCAGGCATCGGAATTCCCCTCGGCGTCTATGCGGCCGTCAATCGCGGGCGTTTCGCCGATCATGCGGTGCGGCTCATCGCGCTGCTCGGTCATTCAACCCCTATCTTCTGGATAGGCATGGTCGGCCTGATGTTGTTCTATGCCAAGCTCGGCTGGGTTGGCGGATCTGGTCGGATCGATCTCTTTTACGAGGACATTGTCCCGAACGTCACCGGTTTCCTGCTGATCGATGCACTGCTTGCCTGGGACACGGATGTTTTCTGGAGTGCAGTATCGCACATTATCCTGCCGGCGTCGGTGCTGGCCTATGCCTCGATCGCCTATATCAGCCGGATCACCCGCAGCTTCATGCTGGAACAGCTAAGCCAGGAATATGTGATCACAGCACGCGCCAAGGGCGTGCCCCGAAACAGCGTCATCTGGCATCATGCCTTCAAGAATATTCGCGTTCAGCTGGTTACGGTCGTTGCGCTGTCCTATGGCGGCATGCTGGAAGGCGCAGTGCTGATCGAGACGGTGTTCGGCTGGCCGGGCTTCGGCCAGTACCTGACTAACGCTCTGGTGATTGGCGATATGAATGTGGTGGTTGCCTGCACGCTCATCATCGGCTGTGTCTTTATCGCGCTTAACGTGATCTCGGACCTGCTCTACAAGTTTTTCGACCCGAGGATTCAATGAACAGCGATAGCAAGCGGCTGACAGCCTGGCTTACCACGCAAGAGCCGACGAGTGCTACTCACGCGGCATTCCAGAATGTTTGGCATGTCTGGAGCCGGTTTGCTTCCAATCCGCTCGGTATCGCCGGTCTTGTGATTATCCTGGTGCTGGTTTTCGTCGCGATCTTCGTGCCATGGCTTGCTCCATATTCGCCCTTCGAGCAGAACCTGCGCGAAACTTTGCTCGCGCCAAATGCCCAGCACCTCTTCGGCACCGACGAACTTGGCCGGGATATCCTGAGCCGCATCCTGTGGGGTAGCCGTATCACGCTCTCCATCGTCTTGATCGTCAGTGTCATCGTTGCGCCAATCGGCCTCATCGTCGGCTGTCTCGCCGGTTATTTTGGCGGGTGGCTCGATACAATCCTGATGCGCGTTACGGAATTGTTCCTGTCCTTTCCGAGCCTTATTCTGGCGTTGGCTTTCGTGGCGGCGCTTGGCCCGAGCTTGAACAACGCCATCATCGCGATTGCCCTGACGCAGTGGCCGCCCATAGCCCGTCTGGCGCGAGCCGAATCTCTGAGCCTGCGTGGCAGGGATCATATTTCTGCGGTCCGGCTCATGGGCGCGTCTAGCCTGCGCATCGTGCTCGGCCACATCGCGCCCCTGTGCATTCCGTCGGTGATCGTGCGCATCACTCTCAACATGGCGGGCATCATCCTGACGGCAGCCGGTCTCGGTTTCCTCGGTCTTGGCGCACAGCCGCCAAGCCCGGAATGGGGTGCGATGGTTTCCACCGGACGGCGGTTCATGCTGGACAGCTGGTGGGTAGGTACGATGCCCGGCCTTTCGATTCTTGTCGTCAGCCTGGCTTTCAATCTGGTTGGCGACGCATTGCGCGATGCGCTTGATCCGAGGCAGGAATGAACGAGATGGACAACCCTTTACTTTCTGTCCGCGATCTCCGGATCAGCTTCCACGGCGCTTCGGGCATTTTTGATGCAGTACGTGGTGTGTCTTTCGACCTTGGGCGGGAGAAACTCGGCATCGTCGGCGAATCCGGCTCGGGCAAGAGCATGACCGGCCGCGCCATCATGCGTCTGTCTCCGCCGGCAGCACTTGTCAAAGCCGAGCGCTTACAGCTCGGCGAAATCGATCTTCTCCTAGCATCGGAGAAGACCATGAACAGCATTCGTGGCCGCCGGATCGGGCTGATCATGCAGGACCCGAAATATTCGCTCAATCCCGTCGTCACCGTTGGCGAGCAGGTCGCAGAGGCCTATCGCATCCATACGCGCTCTTCGTCATTGGAGGCGCGTCAGAAGGCTGTTGCAATGCTTGGTGCCGTGCAGATGCGCGATCCAGAGCGTGTCTACCGCATGTATCCGCATGAGATGTCCGGGGGCATGGGACAACGCATCATGATTGCCATGATGCTGGTTTCAGAACCGGAAATCCTCATCGCTGACGAAGCAACGTCGGCTCTGGACGTGACGGTGCGTCTTGAAATTCTCAGCCTCCTCAATGATCTCGTGCTGAAACGCGGGCTCGGACTGATTTTCATCAGCCACGATCTCAATCTTGTCCGCCGCTTCTGTGACCGCGTGCTGATTATGTACCAAGGAAGGGTGGTCGAAGCCTTGAAGGCGAATGAACTGGACGAGGCCACACATCCCTATACGAGAGGCTTGCTCGGTGCGATGCCACGCATCCATGCGCCGCGCAAACGATTGCCGGTCCTGAAGCGTGACGCAGCATGGTAGGTATTATGAGGAGTACACCGCCGATCATCGAAGTAGAGAACCTTTCCGTCACGTTCGGTGAAGGTGCCGACGAAAGGCGGGCCGTCGATGGTGTCAGCTTCTCGGTCGATCGCGGCGAGACCTTTGGCCTCGTCGGCGAATCCGGTTCGGGCAAGTCGACAATCCTGCGGGCGATTACAGGTCTCGTAGGAAATGAAGCCACTGTCCTGTGCGTTGCCGGTGAAGATATACGCAACAAGCGTGGCAAAAACTTTTACCGCAAGGTGCAGATGGTTTTTCAGGATCCCTATGAAGCCCTGCACCCGCGACACACGGTTTGGCGCCATTTGATGGAACCCGCACGCATCCAGAATATTCCCGATGCGGAGGCTCGGGGTAATGCTGCGCTCGATTCCGTTGGACTTCCCCGAGCACTGCTGTGGCGCTACCCGCACCAGCTCTCGGGTGGTCAGCGGCAGCGCGTGGCGATCGCCCGGGCGCTGATGTCCGAGCCGGACATATTGCTGCTTGATGAGCCCACGTCTGCACTCGATGTTTCGGTGCAGGCCGAAATTCTCAATCTTCTGTCTGACCTGCAGGACGAGCGAGGCCTGACCTACGTCATGGTCAGCCATGATCTCGGAGTCGTCGCCCATATGTGTAAGCGCACCGCTGTTATGCAGGCCGGGGTGATCGTCGAGACGCTGGATGTTGATGCGCTCGTTAATGGCGGCGCGAGAGAAAATTACACGAAACAATTGATCGCAGCGAGCGAAGCATACGGAGAAGATCCGCGCGACATCGTTCAACCGCGAGCTTCCAGCAAATAACAGGAGTTGGACATGTTTCTAGGCACTCAATTTCGAGCGCGCGACGATGATGACTATCGCGTGATGGCACAACTGGGGATCGAGCATGTTTGCGCCGACCCCGCTGGCAATCCGCACGATTGGTCGTTGGACATTCTGGAGAAGCATCGCGACCACCTGGCAGGTTTCGGACTATCTCTGGACATGATCCAGCTGCCCTTGAGTTCACGTGTCATTGAACACCAATACAGCCCTGACATTCTATCTGCGGGCCCGGAACGTGACCGCCAGATCGATTCCATCTGCCGTCTGATCGAGCGCGCCGCTACGGCTGGCATTCCTGCCATGAAATACAATCTCAACATTATCGGTATCCCGCGCACGGAACTCGAAACGGGCAGGGGGGGATCACGCAACGATGCCTTCCGCTGGGACAAGGCTGATCACGAAGCGCTGCCAACGATCGCCGGGGTCGTTGATGAAGACGAGAATTGGGAGCGGATCGACTACTTTCTCGAGCGTGTCATCCCGGTGGCGGAAGCGAACAAGGTAAGGCTCGCCTGTCATCCACACGACCCCTATACGCCACCCGGCTATCGCGGTGTGACACGTGTTCTCGGCACAGTCGAGGGTCTGAAGAAATTCGTGCTCCTGCGCGAAAACCCCTATCACGGCCTGAACTTTTGTCAGGGAACAGTCGGTGAAATGCTCGACAACCCAGCCGAGGAGATCTTCGATGTCATCCGCTGGTTCGGAGAGCGTGGCAAATTGTTCAACGTGCATTTCCGCAATATTCGTGGCGGCAAGCTTTCCTTTATGGAGACATTTCCGGAGGAGGGCGACATGGACATGTGGCGCTCGCTGAAAACCTATGAGGAGGTCGGCTATCGATATATGATTATGCCGGATCACGTGCCGCAAATCTCCGGACGCGATCCGCAGAACACCGCTTTCGCCTTCAGTTATGGATACATTGTCGCGTTGCTACAGGTAATGAAAAGCGAGGCGAATTAGCAATGTCCGCGAAGATGATCCGCAGGTTTGAGAATGGTAACAAGCCCATTCTCGATGGTGGCGAGCCGACAAAGCTCATTCATTTCAATCTGGTAAAACTTGCCGCAGGGGAGGCGCACAGCTACCGTCTGCCCGACTTTGAAACGGCAATCGTTCCGCTCTCCGGCATGTGTCACGTTTCTGTCGATGACCTATCCTTCGACAAGGTCGGTGGACGCGTGAGCGTTTGGGCTGGACAACCAGATTCCATCTATGCTGGTCCGGATGCGGCCGTTACGATCACAGCGCTCGAGCGTTGTGAAATCGCAATTGCCGGAGGCTTTTGGGACGCGCCGATGGGTCCGTTTCGCATCACGCCGGAAGAAGTCGATATGGTTGACGTTGGTTCCAATGAAACGAAATCACGCCGGCGCATCTTCCATATCCTCGGCAACAGGCAGGCAGATCGCGTTGGACGTCTGCTCGTCAGCGAACTTTATGCCGATGAAGGTTGCTGGTCCGGCTACCCGCCGCACAAGCATGATACGGATCAAGCGGGCGAAACCGCACATGAGGAATTATATCATTGGCGGTTCGATCCGCCAACCGGCTTTGGTACACAATTATGGTATGAAGAGGGATGTGAGCCCCATGCTCACGCAACGCGCAATGGTGACACCTTCGCGTTCTCAACCGGATATCATCCCACCGCGACGTCGCCCGGCCATGCATCTTATATTTTCACCATTCTCGTCGGCAAAACGCAGCGTTCGCTTGTACAGAATTTCGAAGAAGTGCATCGTCCCTTGATGGCGAAAATACCGGGGATCGACGCCATGCGGGCGAAATTCCGATGACAATTGCGACTCCCCATGATCAGCTCAAAGGCCGATCGATCCAATCTATCGAAACATGAACTCCAGAACGGTGTGTTGCTCGTCCGTCGCGACCTCTGTAGTCGCTAATGAGCGCCGGCTCCTCCTGCGCCCTTGGGTTTTTCGGCGAACAACAAAGCGATTGCTGCAATAGCAAGCAGTATGCCAATGACGGCAAAGGTATCACCGAATCCAAGGATAAGTGCCTGGCGTTTGACGAGCCGGCCAAGCGTGACGACGGCCTGCTGGGCGGCGAGGGTGTGATCGGAAACGCCATGGGCGATGAAATAGCCGGTCAGCTGGTCGAGGCGCTGGTGAACCTCATCGCGCGCCAGCGTGACAGATTGGCCGATGATGTTCGAGTGGAACTGTTCGCGCTTGGTCAGAACTGTTCCAAGCGTTGCCGTGCCGACCGCACCGCCGAGATTGCGCAGCATGTTCGTCAAACCCGATGCGGCAGCAGCGTCGGCGGCGGCGATGCCGGCCGTCGTGATTGCGGTGATCGGCGTCAATACGAGCGCTTGTCCGATCGCACGCACGATGTTCGGGATCCAGAACTGATCGCCGGCATTGTCGGGTGAAAGCATGACGTTCATGAAACAGCTGGCGGCAAAGATGCTGATGCCAAGGAAGCCGATATAGCGGGCGTCAAAACGCTTCATCAGCATCGGGACTAGCGGGATCAGGAGCAATTGCGGCAGGCCGGTCCAAGCCAATACATTGCCGATCTGCTCGGCATTGTAGCGCTGCACCTGTCCCAGATATTGCGGCAAGATGTAGACGGTACCGAACAACGCAACACCAACGAGGACATTGACCACGACGCCAATAGCGAAGTTCCGCTGCTTCAAAAGACTGAGCTTGACCAAGGGCTTTTCGACGGTTAGCTCGATCCAGATGAAGGTTGCGAGGAAGACGACGGCGACGGCGCTGAGCTTCAGGATGAACGGCGATGAGAACCAATCGTCCTTGTTGCCTTCTTCAAGCACGGTCTGAAGAGCCGAGAGTCCGACTGCCATGGTGAATATGCCGGCCCAGTCGCCCTCTTTGAGGAGATGGAGTTGCATAGGCGTCTTATCCAGCGTTGCGGCTAGTGCTACGGCCATGACGGCGCTTGGGACGGCATTGATGAAGAAGATCGTCTGCCATCCATAGTTCTCGG
Organism: Candidatus Phyllobacterium onerii; assembly: GCF_028331445.1. GTDB lineage: Bacteria > Pseudomonadota > Alphaproteobacteria > Rhizobiales > Rhizobiaceae > Phyllobacterium > Phyllobacterium onerii. The sequence goes on from NZ_JAQMHX010000008.1 coordinate 51,354, forward strand.
TAAGATAGCCGCCGATCGTAGGGCCGATCGCCGGAGCGAACGTAACGGAGAGGGCGAAGAGGGCGAGGCCGGCCGGCTGTTGTGATTTTGGCAGCTTCGTCAAGACCATGGTGAAGGCCATGGGGATCAGAACGCCGCCGGCAAAGCCCTGCAGGCCACGCATGACAATCATCGAACCGAGATCGTGGGTGAAGGCACAGGCTATGGAGAACAGCGGGAAAAGGATCGTATTCACCAGTATGTAGCGGCGAAATGAGAACACGCTGCTGAAATAGGCGGTGAGGGGGATAACGACGATTTCACCAATGAGGTAGGATGTCGAGATCCAGGCGCCGTTGTCTACGCCGGTGCCGATGCCGCCTTCAATATCGAGCAGCGACGCATTGGTGATCTGGATGTTGAGGATTGCCATGAACGCGCCGATCATGCCGGCGAGAACGGCAATCCATTCCTTCGTGCTGGCGCGTGGTTGTGGCACCGACGCGACATTGAACGTGGTTGCAGACATGACACGGTGCTCCTTTACCCGGCCGTCAATGGCTCTGGCGCTGGACAGCGTCGGCGTTGGTGTCGATGCTCGGTTGGACGGACATGCCGGGACGCAAGTCGCCAGCAGACACGCTATCGGCATCAAGGATTATCTTCACAGGAATACGCTGGACGACCTTGGTGAAGTTGCCCGTCGCGTTGTCGGGCGGCAGCAGGGCAAATTCCTGGCCGCTCGCGGGAGCAAGGCTGTCAACATGGCCATGATAGACCCGGTCTGGAAACATATCGACGTCGATATCGACCGGTTGGCCGGCATGAACGTCCGTAAGCTGCGTCTCTTTATAATTGGCAATCACGTAAACCGAAGCGGTTGGCACGACCGTCATCAGCTGTGTTCCCGCCTGAACGTACTGGCCGACGCGCAGCGTGCGGTTGCCGACAACGCCATCAACGGGCGCCATGATTGTCGCATAGGACAGGTTGAGTTCAGCCTGGTGCTGGACCGCGAGATCGTGCTCCAGAGCCGCATTTGCCTGCGCAAGCTCGGCCTTCAATAAATCGACCTGCTTTGTTGCGGCGGCCAGCGCAGCGTTGTCGCGCACAACGGTGGCTTTTGCCGCAGCGATTTGGGAGGCAGCCTGCTGGGCATTCTGGATGTTGCCATAGCCACTGGTAGCGAGAGTTGCATAACGCTTGTTGTTTTGTTCGGCAAAAATCGCATTGGCCTGGTCGACATCGACTGTGGCACGCGCTGCCGCGATCGTGGATTCCTGGATCACGAGGGAGGCCTGCTTGGCTTCAATCGTTGCCTCTGCGGCCGCGACATCACCCTTCGCCTGCTCGAGCGCCGTCTTGAAGTCCCGATCGTCGATGCGGGCGAGGGGCTGCCCTGACTTCACCGTTTCATTGTCCTTGACGAGGACTTCGGCGATGTATCCCGAGATTTTTGGCGCGACCGAACTATTGTCCGCCTTTACATAGGCGTCGTCTGTCTCCACGTGGAAACGACCTACCGTCCAGTAATCGTGGCCATAATAGGCACCGGCTGCAAGCGAGATGATCGCGGCTGTACCGAAAAGCAAGCGACGTCCACGCTTCCGGACCGGCTTCTCATCGGAGGCCGACGGCCGGGGCGCTTCCGCGATGCGGACAGGCGAACCCGCTTCCGCTGTGGGGACAATTTCAACGGGTTGAACAACGTTGTTGTTTAAGGCTTGCAGCTTGCTCATTGTGGTCTCCGAATTTCCGGGTCGCCGTCACTTGGGCTGCGGCCTTCAATTGATAACTTCATTTACGAAACTTGACGTTTTCCAAAATACGCCGTATAAACGAACTGTCAATAATTATTTTGGAAAATTGATATGGTCGTAATTCACAAGATCGAGAAACGCCCGCGGGGCCGACCACAAGTTCGCTGCGACGATGATACGAAAAGCGTTATCGTCGAAGCCGCCAATGCGCAGTTTCACGAAAGCGGTTATGCCGCGGCGAGCATCAGCACCATTGCCCGGAATGCCGGCGTTTCAACCAAAACCCTGTATCGGCTGTTTCCCACCAAGGCAGACCTGTTCGCCTGCATGGTATCCGTTCGAATTGGCCGCTTTCTGCTGGCAGTCGATCCTGCCGGGCATGCCAACGATGACTTAGGGGTCGGCCTTGAACACGTGCTGACGGCCTATGGCATGCTTACGCTCTCCGACGACACGATTGGGATCATGCGCCTCGTCATTGGCGAATCCGATAGATTCCCGGAACTTGCAGCATCGTTCTATGAACGAGCAATAGTAAGGACCAATGCGTTGATGGAGGCGTGGCTTCGCGAACAGGTCGAGCTTGGACGTATCAAGCTAGACGATCCGCATGCTGCAAGCGGCATGTTGCGGGGAATGATGGCCATGGAACCGCAGCGTGCAGCCATGTTGCGGCAAATGCCAGCGCCGAACGTCGAAGAGATTGTAGCTCGAGCGAAAATGTGCGCCAATTTGTTTCTGAAGGGATGCGCAATTTAGTGGATTTTTCAAGGGGTGAGCCAACCTGCAGAGAGCGCATACTAGCTCGTTGGGAACGTAATCGCGCACCGTAGATCACGAGGCTTATCGCAAATAGGCATTGAGGGAGTGAATGGATTGATGAGGACTACGAGGCGCGCTAGACTATTGCTAAGCCACACCTGATCGCCTGCTTTGACAGAAGTTTCGCGCGTAGTCGGACCGAAGTGCGACAGATCACAACACATGTATCCTGCTGATGTAACCCGTCGGAGGTAAAATGGGACTATCCTGGCAACAAGGTCCGCTCTCACCGGGATCGAACGGACGATTTCTCGTGTCGGAACCGCTCCCTGAACGTTTATTATACGCTGAACCGTTGCGCAGACGCATGCGGGTGCGTTTCGGAGGTGCCTGGATAGCTGACAGTGAAGACGTCGTCGTGTTGTTCGAACCCGGGCGTTATCCAGTCGCCTATTTCCGGGAGGCCGACATTTCGCCGGATGCCTTGGAGCGGACCGAACACACCACCCGGCATCGCGACCTGGGGGCTACCGCCTGGTATACCGTCAAGGGAGGCGGGCAGGGCGCCCAGCGAGGAGCGTGGCAGCACATCGATCTGGCTGATCACGCGAAGATGCTGCAAGGACGAGTGGCCTTTGCATGGCGAGCTATGGATGCCTTCTACGAGGAAGATGAACGCATCGTCGGCCATGCAGCCGACAGCTATCATCGTATCGAGATCCGCCAGGCGTCGCGTAACCTGGTGGTCCGCCATGGCGACCGCGTCATAGCCGATACCGCTCGGCCGCTTGTCCTTTTCGAGTCAGGTTTCGCGCCGCGCTGGTACGTCGATCGCGCCGATGTGGATCAGTCCGCGTTGACTTCTGTCGAACTCCAGACATTCTGCCCCTACAAGGGGCTGTGCAGCTACTACGATATCGGCGATGTCACAAAGGCAGCATGGTCGTATCGGGAGGCCTATACGGAAGTCAGCCGAATTTCGGGCTTTGTGTCGTTTGAGCCGGATATTGTCTCGGTCCAGCTTGACGGCACAACGCTCCACCTCGAACCGGGTCAGTCGGTCATTCCACACGGCCCCGACCGTGATCTCACCGTCGATGAGGCGCTCCCTCCTCAGCCATGAGAGAGTGGTCCAAAACCGCAGTCCAAAGGAGTGGAGCATAGTGGCGCGACTCCTGTCGGTGAATGTTGGCCTGCCGCGCGACATCGAGTGGAGGGGCCGGGTTGTCCATACAGGAATCTGGAAGAATTCCGTGGCTGGCCGCTGCCGGGTCCGCCGACTGAACATCGATGGAGACGGTCAAGGCGATCTCGGCGGGCATGGGGGAGAGCAGCGCGCAGTCTTCGTCTATCAAATTGAATCATATCGCTATTGGCAGGAACAACTGAAGAGAACCGACTTTGTTCATGGGCAGTTCGGTGAGAACTTTACGGTCGAAGGCTTGCCGGACGATGCTGTGTGCATTGGCGACCGCTACCAGATCGGCGGTGCGGTGTTTGAGGTCACGCAGCCCCGGGTCACCTGCTATCGTGTCGGTATTCGCATGAACGAACCCAGGATGCCGGCGTTGCTGACGGCGAGCGGCCGACCCGGCTTCTATTTCCGCGTTTTGCAAGAGGGCCTGGTGGAAGCGGGAGACGAAATAGCGAAGGTGGGCGAGGCAGAAGTACGGATGACGGTTGAGGAGATCAACGGTCTCCTCTACCTGCCCGATCATTCCCGCGAAAAGCTGACAAGCGCACTGGAGATCCGAGCGCTTTCGCCGGGATGGCGTTTTTCGTTCGAGGCGTTGCTGGCGAACAAGTCCGCACCCGGCGGGGGTGGCAATGCAGGGTTGATCCCGGCGGCGGCCGCTCGTCCGATTGCGCCGGGATTTCGGTCGCTCGTGGTGACAACGATCGATCGCGAGTCGGAGGATGTGCTTTCGCTGACGATGAAAAGCCAGGATGGCCAGCCGCTACTGGAAGCCCAGCCCGGTCAGTACATAGTCCTGCGCCTTCATCGGCCAGACGACGACCCACCGCTTTTTCGCAGCTATTCGCTTTCCGGGCCCGGTTCGACCGAGCGCTACAGGATCAGCGTTAAGATAGAGCCCCATGGCGCTGCTGGCACCTACCTGCACGAGAAGGTCCGAGCAGGCGACATTCTTGAGGTGAGCTCGCCACGCGGAAGCTTCGTCCTGCAGTCCGGAGACAGTCCGATCGTCCTGTTGAGTGCGGGTATTGGAGTAACGCCTGTTCTGGCGATGCTGCATGCGCTCACTGTTTCCGGATCCACCCGAAAGGTCCTGTGGCTTCATGGCGCGCGCGATCGGCAACACCACGCGTTCGCCAGCGAGATTCGCCGGCTCATCCCGACGCTCGGCCATGGCCAAAGCGTCGTCTGCTACAGCAAACCGGCGTCGAATGACAAAATCGGTGAGGATTTTGACATCAGGGGTCACCTGTCACAACACATCCTTGCAGAGGCCGGCGTCACATCGGATGCGGATGTCTATCTGTGCGGGCCGACTCAATTCATGGTGGAGATGCGGAAGGTCCTCGCAGCCATGGGCCTCCCCTCGGATCACATCCATTTCGAAATCTTCGCGGGAAGTGAGTCACTGACCCCTGGCGTCGTAGGAGCAGCACCGCGGCCTCCGCATATGCCGAAAGGCGATGCCGCTACAGGTCCGTTGATATCGTTCGCGCGCAGTGGCATCGCCGCCCACTGGGACGCCGCCACCTACCAAAGCATTCTGGAACTAGCCGAGGCCTGTGATGTACCCGTGCGATGGTCCTGCCGGACCGGCGTCTGCCACAACTGCGAGAGCGGACTGATCTCCGGCTCCGTCACCTACGACCCTGATCCGCTTGATCGACCCGCCGAAGGCAATCTTCTGATCTGCTGCTCCCGGCCACAGAAAGACGTGGTGATCGACATTTGAGGGGACTTCCCGACGTTCCTCGGTAGGTGGGGCAACTCCCAGCCATTAGCGGCTAACGCCACGCAATACGAGTGAGGGGAGTTTCCTTATGCTACAACGATAAAAATCGCTCGGTGAGCCGGGCCCACATGGCGGCACCCGTGGTCAGGCTGTCGTCGTTGAAGTCGTATTTCGAGCTGTGCAGGATCGGCGAGTTCTCGCCATTGCCGAGGCGCAGGAAGCAGCCTGGCTTGTGTTCCAGGAAATAGGCGAAATCCTCGCTGCCCGGGATCATGGGGCACACGCCCACCTTGTCGTCGCCCACCAGTTCCTTGAGGACATCGGTGGCAAAGGCAGTTTCCTTCTCCGAGTTGATGACGACGGGGTACCCGCGCTGATAGTCGATCGAAACGCTGGCGCCATGCGCTTCGGCGATCGACGTCGCGATGCCACGTACGCGCCGTTCGAGCATGTCACGGACCTCCGGCGAGAAGGACCGAATGCTGGCTACGATCTCGGCCGTTTCGGGAATCACATTCGACGCCGTGCCGCCATGGATGGTTCCGACCGTCACGACCGCGGTCTCGATAGGATTTACGTTCCGGGATACGACCGTCTGCAGCGCCATGACCATGTTGGCCGCGACGACGATCGGGTCGACTGTCAAATGCGGGCGGGAGGCATGACCGCCCTTTCCGATAATGGTGATCGTCGCAGTGTCGGACGCGGCCATCAACGGACCCGGCCGCATCAGGAAGGTGCCGGCAGGTGCGCCGGGATGATTATGCAAGCCGAAGATCGCGTCGCAGGGGAACCGCTCGAAAAGCCCGTCTTCGATCATCGCCTGGGCGCCGCTGCCCTTTCCGGCTTCCTCGGCAGGCTGGAAGATCAGATTGACCGTACCATTGAAATGGCGGGTGCGCGCCAGATATTCGGCTGCGCCGAGCAACATTGTCGTGTGGCCGTCATGGCCGCATGCATGCATCTTTCCAGCGGTCGTGCTGGCATAAGGCAGGCCCGTCGCTTCCATAATGGGGAGGGCATCCATGTCCGCGCGAATGGCGATGCTGCGTCCGCCTGCGCCCTGCCGGAGCCGACCGACGACGCCAAGACCTCCGACATTGCGGATCACCTCGTAACCCCAGCGTTCCAGGCGATCCGCGACGTAGGCGGCCGTTTCACGCTCCTCGAACGAGAGTTCCGGATGTGCGTGGAGATGCCTGCGCGTCTCGATGAGCTCGGCGGTCCGATCGTCGAAATCTGCAATGCGAGCGAACTCGTTTGAAGTTTGTGGCATGAGACTGTCTTCCGTGTTTTGTTCGGCCACCGGTCAGATGAAGCGGCTGAGGAAACTTCTGGTGCGGGGATGGGATGGATTGGTAAGGACCGCGGCCGGCGGACCCTCTTCGACGACGACGCCTCCGTCCATGAACACGACGCGGTCCGCCGCTTCCTTGGCGAAACCTATCTCATGGGTGACCACGATCATGGTCAAACCTTCCTTGGCAAGGTCGCGCATGGTGGCCAGCACCTCGCCCACCAATTCCGGATCGAGGGCGGATGTTGGCTCGTCGAACAGCATCAGCCTTGGTCGGATTGCCAGCGCGCGGGCGATCGCCACGCGCTGCTGCTGCCCGCCCGACAATTGGCGCGGATAGGCGTCCATCTTTTCCGCCAGCCCGACGCGGTTGAGGAGTTCCTTGGCGTAGCGGACGGCCTCATTCCGGTTCTGGCCGTGGACGCCGATAGGCGCTTCGATAACGTTCTGCAGCGCCGTCATGTGCGGGTAGAGATTGAACTGCTGGAACACCATGCCGATCTTGCTGCGCTGCACGGCGATGTCGCGATTGGAAAGCTTGATCAACCGGTCGTCCCTGAGCCGATAGCCGATCTGTTCCCCATCGACTTCGATGAAGCCCTGGTCGATCGCCTCGAGGTGGTTGATACAGCGTAGGAAGGTGGATTTTCCCGAACCTGACGGACCAAGGATCACAACCACTTCCCCGGGCGCGACGTCGAGGTCGATGCCCTTGAGGACTTCCAGCGGGCCGAACGCCTTGTGAACGTTGCGGGCCCGCACGAGGCTTGTTTCAGACATGCTCATGGGCCGCTCCTACCATAGGCGTGGCGTTTTCTTTTGTCCTGTCCGCAGGCATCGAGCCACGATCGCCACGATTGTAATAGCGTTCGATGGCGCCCTGTCCGACATTGAGGATCGACGTGATGAACAAATACCAGAGCACGGCGACAAGCAGCATCGGGATGATTTCGAATGTCCGGTTGTAGATCGACTGAACCGAGTAGAGGAGATCGGCCATGGCGATGACGCTGACAAGCGAGGTCGCCTTGATCATGCTGATCAGCTGGTTGCCGGTCGGCGGCACGATGGACTTCATCGCCTGCGGAATGATGATGCGCCACAAAGCGCGCGCCCTGTTCATGCCGAAGGCTTCCGCCGTCTCGGCCTGACCCTTGTCCACCGACAGCAGGCCGCCGCGAATGATCTCGGCCATATAGGCGGCCTCGTTCAGGGCCAGCCCGACAATGGCTGCGGTCAATGGCGTAATGAGGTCGTTCGTATCCCAACTCGCGATTCCGATGGAAATGCGTGGAAACAGCGTCGACATGTTGTACCAGAAGATAAGCTGCACGAGCAGCGGTGTTCCGCGGAAGAACCAGATGAACAGGCTGGCCAGATATGACGCCAGCCTGTCGTTCGACATGCGTGCGATAGCGAGAATGAGTCCAAGCACCACGCCGATGATCATCGCGACGACCGTCAGGCCGAGTGTCACCCACAGGCCCTGCATGACCGTCGGGTCGAACAGATACTGGGCTACGACCGGCCAGCCGAAATTCGGATTGATCGCTACGATGTAGGCGAATCCGAGAGCGACTGCCAGGGTGAAGATCCAAAGGGCCAGGCGTGTTATGGGGAACGGCACGTGCGCAAGTTTGACGTCGCGCAGCCCGTCGTCGGGTTGGATCGATGCGGAACTGGACATCGTCCTCTACTGCCCCTGGTTGATGCCGGGAGTGTCGATCAAATTTCTGTCGAGGCCCCACTTCTTCATGATCTGGGCGTAAGTGCCGTTCTTGATCAGGATCTTGAATGAGTCGAGCAGCACGCCGCCCAGAGGTGAGTCTTTCTTCACGACGGCGCCCTGATAAATGTCCTTGAACCCGTTGGCCTGGCCGACGGCGGCCAACTCGAGCTGACCGTTGGCCTGCTGAACGAAGTAGGTCAGCGGTGCCTGTGAGGAGAAGAACCCGTCGGAGCGTTTCGACCGAACTGCCAGGATCGAGCTCGGCTGGTCGGTAAAGGACTGAACCTCCACCGCCGGGTTACCCGCCGCCACGCATTTTTCCGATTGTTCCTTGATGACTTTTTCCGCAGAGCCGCCGGCCATCACTGCGATACGCTTGCCGCAAGACGCATCGAGCGACGTGATGCCCTTCGGGTTGCCCTTTTCCACGGCGAAGACGACATATTCGCGGGCCCAGTCGATGAAGTCATTGGCCTTCTGGCGGTCGGGATAGTCGCCCACCGGGCCCATGGCGAACTGGTAGCGGCCGGAATTGATGCCGCTGAGCAGGGCCGGAAGGCCGGCTACGGATGCATGGTCGATGGTGATCCCGAGCAATTCGCCGATGGCGATCGAGATATCGTTGGTCGCGCCGGTCAGTTCGGTTCCGGTAACGATTTCATAGGGAGGGAAGGAGCCATTATTGACGGCGACCATCTTGCCCGCGTCGCGGATGTCCTGTGGCAGGCGCGCGCGCAACTCTTCATTTTGAGTCTGTTTCTGAATGTCCTGAGCCCATGCAGTAGTTGCGGCCAGAGCCGCAACCAGTGAGGCGAGAATGCGGATCGATTTCTTCACGGTACACTCCTCTGTGAAATTGATTCAGGTGGCGTTTGCGCGGCGCGTGGCTTCGAACGGAAAAAGCGAATGCGGCGTGAGGTCTGACTGGAGGATGCCCTGTTCGCGCAATTCGATAACGAAATCCTCGATCATTCTCAAATTCGCGTCCAGTCCGCTATCGTTCCACGTCGGCGGCAAGTCACGCGCCGAGCGCAGCAGCTCGTCGAACATCCATGGCGTCGTCTCGGCATATTTGCGTCGCTTCGAGGTCCAGAGCCGCTGACTTTCGTCGACAAGGCGGGTTAATTCGTCGGCTAGCCATGGATGATCATGGACCAGCTTTGTCTTGACCGCAATTATGTGCATGCCGGGCACATATCCGACTTCATCGAAATAGGCCTTCTCGGCGGCTGCAAAATCCGGCAACAACTGGCGAAGCCCCGCTCCGTTCTCGAAATAGCCGTCGGGCATGAAGGGAGTGAAGATCGCATCGAGCTCGCCCTTTGCCAACAGTTCCAGCATGGGACGTTCACCGGGAGCCGCCTCGATCCTGCCGGGTTGGCCAAAGCCGTCGAGCCGATCGACAATAGGGTGGTTAGCCGTCAGGCGACCGGCGAACCAGAACGCGTCTTCGATACCGACGCCTTCCCTGCGCAGGGCAGCCCGCGTCCAGGTATTGCCGGAGTCGCGCCAGCCGGTAACGCCGATCCGCTTCCCGGCCAGATCGGACAGCCGGGTCATAGGGCTCTCTTCGGTGGTGATAATGCACCTGTGGCGGAAGCCGCGCATGATAAAGCAAGGAATGCCGACGATGGTTTCCGCGCCCTCGGCCATGGCGGAGGTATAGCGGCTGAAGGAAACTTCCGCGGCGTCATAGGTCTCGCTCGAAGCAAGATCGGGGATCAATGTTCCGACGCGATCTACCTGTAGTTCGATCCGGTCCGACGGGACGTCGCCGAAAATCAGTGGAGTCAGATAGTCCCAATCGCGGGTGGCAATTTTTATGGGAACGCGCATGGATTTCCTCATTCCGGCGGTTTGACTAGACCTCCGTAAATGTTTATGTTCATGCAATCAAATGTTATTATGACATTAAACATTTAAAGTTCAGATGATGACGGATCAATTCGACGCCCAATGGTTTGCTCATCGTCTCGGCGATCGGACCTCGCGCGGCATCGCGCTTGAAACGGGCGCGATGATCCGCTCGGGACTTCTGCCGGTCGGAACCAAACTGCCGTCCGTACGCGATCTCGCCTTCACGCTGGGTATAAGTCCGGCGACGGTTTCCATCGCCTGGGCCGATCTGCGCCGCCACAAGATCATTGGGGGGAGAGGTAGGAACGGCGCCTGGGTGATGGGCGACAGATTTGCGCCTCGTCCGACGCGCCTTGTGAACATAGGCAACTACGTGCCGGACACCTTGGAACTCGCGACGGCGTCACCGGATAGGTCTTTGCTTCCGCCGCTGGAAGCTGCGCTGGTGCATGGAGCGAAAGCCGAAGCGCTCAACAGCTACGAAAGGGTTCGTATCCTGCCCGAGTTGGAAGAGGTGGTTCGCCCATCCTGGCCCTATGATCCTGGTGCATTCCTGGCAACCAATGGAGGGTATAACGCCGTATACACCTTGCTGCATGCACTGGTGCCTGCAGGTTCGCCGGTTGCAATAGAAGACCCGACGGCAATGCGGCTTCTGGATATCCTGGAGGATCTCGACGTTCCGATCATCCCGGTTGCATGCGACGGGCACGGACCGCTTCCGGACGCGCTCAGGGAAGCGTTGAAGGAAAAACCGGTGGCGTTTCTTTTCCAGCCCAGGGTGCATTCCGTCACCGGCTCCTCCATGACGGCGGAAAGGCTTGAAGCGCTGGGCGACGTGCTCAAGGAGTCCGAAACGCTCATCATAGAAGACGATGGTGTCGGCGATATTTCAGAGGCGGCCCGGCAGTCATTGGGTCGGCGTTTTCCGGACCGTGTCATCCATATCCTTTCCTATTCGAAAACGCTCGGGCCCGATCTGAGGTTGGCTGTGTTGTCGAGTTCAGCGCGTATAGTCGAACAGATTCAATCGTATCGAAGCTTCAGCGCAGGCTGGACGAGCAGGATTTTGCAGGCAGCAGCATCCTGGCTTCTTCAAGACCCATCGACGGATGAAATCATCCGTCGGGCCAGGACGATATATCGGGAGCGCCGGCAAGTATTTGCCTCGGAATTGCTCCGGCGTGACATAAGAATTGCTACTGGAGACGGGTTGAGCGTGCTCGTCCCAGTCATGTCGGAGAACTTTGCCTTGATAACCCTGGCGTCCCGCGGCATCGCCGTTCATCCAGGCTCAAAATTCTCCATGAAGCCCATCAATTTCATACGCGTCGCCACCAGTGTCCTTCAATTGCCCGACGTCGAAAGGGTCGCCGCCGCGATCGAGGTTGCGGCCGCTGTACCCAGATGAGCATCCGGGGCGCTTTGCTTCATGCAAAAACGGCCTGAGAGATCAGGCCGCTTTCATGTCTTCAAATGGGGGCCTGCGAGGGTTCAGAAATTCCTCTGGAAGCGGATTGTGCCACCGAAAGCATCGTCATCGGCGCCATTGGCAACCGAGAAGGCTTCGCGAGCGCCGTCGAACTTGGTGTAGTTGAGCTCCGGTGTGATTACGAACCCGGGAACCAGTTCGTATTCGACGTTAAGTGCAAAGGCGTAGGTGCCTTCGTCTTCCCATGCCGCCTGGCCATTGAGAGTTGCCTTTTCGGCGACCTTTGCGGTGAAGCCACCCCACGCAGCCCAATCGCCTTCCCATGTCCCAAACCAGTTGCGGTTGAATTGATCGACATCGCCTGTCGCGGGATCGAAGTCATTGTCATAGCCGGACTGATAGCCGCCCATGAGGAAGACCGAGAACTTGTCGTTGATTGTCAGGTCCAGCCGGAGTTTGCCGGCAAATTCCTCGACATTCGAGTCGTAGCCGACGACGCCGGAAACACCGCCCCAGTCTTTCTCGAGTTTTGCACCGGCGAGAACGTGAGGCATATAGTCCTCGATGACATATTGTCCGCCAAGGCCGGTAACATCATCCTGGCCTTGTTCAGCGCCGATCATGGCCGAGAAGCCGTTGCCGCCTGTAAAGGTATAGCTGACCTGATTGCTCTGGCCGGACTGATAGTTGATCACATCGTCATTGAGGATATTGCCGGCGTAGCCGACGAATGATCCGAAAAGTTCATCAGCTGTACCGATGCGGAAGCCGCCGAGTTCGATCCAGGCTTGTGGGAGTGTACCACCGGTGGAGACGCCATTCTCATACTCAAGGCGGGTCTCGGCATAGGAGCGTAATGTGCCCAGTTCGGTTTCGGAGCGGGCGTCGAAGCGAACCTCTGCACGGGTGAGCTTGTACCAGGTCTCGTTGCCCTTGGCGCCGACATTGGTACCATCATAGGGGTTGTCGCCGGCTGCAGCATCGTAACGAACATAACCGTCGATCTTCAGGCAGGTCTCTGTACCGGGTATGTAGAAGAAGCCGGTGCCGTATGCATCGCAAACACGCACATATTCAACGGGCTCCGGTTCAGCAACAACAACTGCATCTGCAGCGCGCGCGCCGGAAGCGACAACCAAAGTTGCAATTGATCCCAGTAAAAAGCTTTTGATATTCATCGGTGTTCCCCTCATTCTTGTTGCTGATCTAGACAAAATTCAATCGAATCGTCAAAGAAGATGTTCGAAATGACGGTAGTTGCATGCTGGTTATCTGATACGTGTTGCCATTTTACCATCAAAACTACTCGTCAGTATTTCTCATCCTTCTCAACCAGTCCTTTCCGATAGAATGCGATCTGAGGATTGCGAGAGGATCTTCCCAATCGAGGCGCGAACAGATGCGATAGATCTCCAATGTCTCCGCATCCATTTCGCCCCGCCGATTGAAGTACATGGCGGCGGCATAACGGGTACGGCCTGACCATTCCTGCCCCAGCGGTGTGTTGATCAGGGCCCACTGTTCCCGCTCGATGTCGTCCGCAGACATGTCAGAAATCCGCAGGCGGGTTCGCAGTGCGTCGATCGAGCTTGATGAACGGCCTCGGCACCACCTTGGCCCGCTTCATCAGTTTCTGATAACGCAACTCGCGCATGGCATAGATCTCGACCCACAGATCGCCGGTTATGGTGTCGCCGTAGGGCCGCTCCAGGCTGGCTAGGGCAATGTTGCGCTTGGCCATCGGCGACCATATCGCCGCGCTGACCAGTCCTATCTCCCGCTTGCCCTGATGGTAGACAATGGCGTGTTCGGCCGGGATATTCCCCTCGATTTCAAGCCCCACAAGGACATGCCGGAGGCCGCCATTGGCTCGGGCCTGCTGGATGGCACGCCGCCCGTTGAAGTGGGGCTTTTCCATATCGATCATGAATCCGAGACCAATCTCATCCGGCATTCGCACCCGGTCCGCGCGAATGGCGTGCTCGGCGGTGATGAAATCCGAGTTGGCAACGATCAACCCTGCTTCGAGCCTCGCCCGGTTGAGCGCGGCATAGCCTATTGCGCGCAAGCCGCGCTGTTCTCCCACTTGCCATAACCTATCCCAAAGACTGAGCGCCAGTTTCTGGTCTACGAACAGTTCATAGCCAAGATCGCCGGTAAAACCAGTGCGCGAGATCGTGACATTTTCGCCGTCGTGCTCAAATTCAGCAAGGTCGAATATTTTCAGCGCGTCGACGCCGTTGAAGCCCGCATCGCGCAGGACCGCAAAGGACGCTGGTCCCTGTAGCGCCAAAGCGGCGATGGATTTGGTCTCCTCGATGATATTGACGTCGAACCCGATGCCGCTATCGAGCAGCCAGGGTAAATGCCGTTCCTGGCTGCAAAGGCGAAACCGATCGCTCGTCAGGCGGAAAAGCGTTCCGTCATCGAGCACGTGGCCTTCATCGTTGCACCAAGCCGTATAGTGAACTCTGCCGGGCTTTAACTTCCTGACATCGCGAAGGGTAACCCGGTTCAGGAATGCTTCGGCATCCGGTCCTTCAATGCGATATTTCACCATTGGCGAAATATCGAACAGTGCGGCCTGGCTGCGAATGGCGAAATATTCGAGTTCTTCGTCCCAAAGCGAAAGAGGAGCCTTGTAGCCCGCCCAATCGTACCACTCCTCCGTTTGCATCAATGCCTCGATGCGCGGCTGAAACGGCGAGGCGATGCGAGGCGTACGGAAATGGTCCTGTGAGGCGGCTCTCGCCATCAGCAGCTTTTTTGGGTCGCTGTGCTTCATGACGTTATCCTTTCCTCGCAATGATGCGCCGCGCCGCGTTCAATCCCGGGACGCCTGATACACCGCCGCCCGGATGTGAGCCGGAACTTGCAAGATAAAGTCCGTCAACAGGCGTGTCATAGCCTTCAGCGCCGAAAACGGGACGGGACATCAACATCTGATCAGCCTGCAGTTCTCCGTGGTGCCAATGTCCACCCGGCATGCGGTAACGCTGTTCAATATCCAGCGGCGTGAGGAGTTCGGCGTGGAGGATCGATTTGCCGATTCCTGGCGCATGAGCCTCCAGCTGGGCAAGGATTGCCTTGAGGAATTTCGGTTTGCCTGTGGTCCAGCCCTCTTTCAACGCATAGGGAGCATATTGAACGACGGCGGAGAGACTGCAGGCTCCCTCCGGCGCTAGCGATGGGTCCAGCAAGCTTGGCAATGTTATCTCCATGACGGGCTTGGGCGAGAATTCACCGTACTTGGAGGGGTTGAATGCGCGCTCCACGTGATTGACGGAAGGCGCAATGACCAGCCGTCCATTCAGCTCGGGTGTGCGCAAGCCTGAAAATTGCGGGGTCCTGTCCAGAGCCAGATGCAGTTTGGCGGCATCGCCATTGACGCGGATATTATTGATCCTTCGGACAAATCCCGTATCGATCTCGCGGGTCCCAACAAGATTGAGAAACGTCGTGCGAGGACTAATTGCGGATACCACCGTTTTCGCCCGGATTTCCTCACCGCTCTCCAGCACGGCACCGACAGCCCGACCATTCTCGATGATGATCCTGGCGACGGGAACATTCGAGCGGATGGCCACGCCAGCCTGCTCTGCGGCCAGTTCGATTGCCCTGACCACGGCGCCGGTGCCGCCGACGGGGTGTACCTGTGCGCCGGGCTTGCCGCCAATTTCGCCCGCGAGCCGATAGTAGAGTCCAAGGAGAGACGTCGGGGAGCGCGGCCCAAGATGACTGCCAAGCGTGGCATCGAAAGCGAGAAGACCTTTCAGCCGGTCATCTTCGATATGCTCATCCAGCACGTCCGCGACATTCATGAGCAGCATGCGCAGGAAATCGCGCATGTCCTCCTTGCCGAGCCGGCGCAGAGAGATGCCGGTCATGGCCATGGCCGACGTTTCCGCAAAGGACATGCCGCTCAGATCGGGGGGTCTGCGTGCGAGCAGGGGTTTGAGGATCCCGGCGTAGCGGAAGAGTTGACTGCGCAGTCCGCTCCATGCCTCCTGTTCCGGCTTTGACGCGCCGAGGAGACCTTCGCCGTAAGCGCCGATCAGGGTAAGTGGTGCACCTTTTGCTGAAAGCACGGTGGTCGGCATCAAAGGGGACGTGTCCAGTTTCAAACCGTGCTTCTGCAATTCCAGAGACTTGATTACCTCAGGATGCAACCTGTTGATCAGGTGGGCTACCGAAGACGTCCGGAAACCTGGTGTGAATTCCTCGGTGCGGGCAGCACCGCCGGTTTCACCATCCGCTTCCAGTACCAGCACTTTTCTGCCGGTTTTCCCAAGAGTAGCGGCAGCAACGAGGCCATTATGCCCGCCGCCTATGACTATCGCATCAAATGACGTCATGGGCCGGACTCATATGTTTCGTGCCACGTGACAGATCACGCAGGATTTCAGCTGCAGCGTTGCGTCCGGGTGCTCCCATGACGCCGCCGCCTGGATGTGTGGAGGAACCGCACATGTAAAGGCCGCCAACCGGCGAACGGTATTGCGCGTAGCCGGGGACAGGGCGGTTGAACAGTAATTGATCGAAGGTCAATTCGCCCTGGAAGATATTGCCCTCCGTCAGGCCGACTTCCGCTTCGAGTTCGCGCGGGGTGCGCACTTCCATATGGATGATGCGATCGCGGAAACCGGGCGAATAGTCGGCGATCTGCGAAATCACCGTCTCGCCGAATGCATCGCGGTCGGCGTCTGTCCACTCCTTGCCTTCCACCTTGGGTGGGCAATATTGGACGAAGCAGCTCATGAAGTGCTTGCCGGGCGGCGCCATTGTCGGATCGAGCGTCGTCGGGATGACCATGTCGAGGAAAGGATCGGCCGACCAGCGCCCGGCCTTCCAGTCATCATATCCGCGTTCCATGCGTTCTACACTGTCGGTGAAGTGCATGTCGCCGCGATAAACGGGGGAATCCTTTGGAAGTGCCGGAAACTCCGGCATGGAATCGAGCGCGATGTTTACCTTCCCGGACGAGCCGCGCATCTTGAAGTTCCTGACGCGTCGCAGGAAAATATCGGGAAGTTCCTTCTCCTCGACGAGTTTGAGGAATGTCCTTTTCACATCGGCGTTCGAAACGACCATCTTGCCTTGTATTTCTTCACCGTCGACGAGCACGACACCCTTGGCGGATCCATTCTTGACGAGAACATGGTCAACTTCGACGCCGGTGCGGATCGTTCCGCCGGAGGCCTCGAACGAGGCGGCGAGCGCCTTGGTGACCGCGCCCATGCCGCCGCGGGCGTAGCCCCACGCGCCGACAGATCCGTCAACCTCGCCCATGTAATGATGCAGCAGCACATAGGCCGTACCCGGCGACATTGGCCCGAGCGCTGTACCGATAATTCCGGATAGCGCGAAATTCGCCTTGATCACGTCTGTCTCAAAATACTCATCGAGGAAATCCGAAATCGACATCGTCCAAAAACGCAATGTATCGGCCATCTCGGTAGCGCCGAGGCCGGCGAATTTCTTGCCGAGATACATTAGTTCGGAGATATCGCGCGGGCGAAAGCTCGTTGGGTCAGCGGCTGTGCGCATGAGTAGCGGCTGGATGAAACGGCACTGCCTCGTCACATCGCGCGCATATCGATCATAGGCTTCGGCGTCGCGCGGCGAGAATCGGGCGAATTCCCGGCGGTGCGCGTGATGATCGCGATAATTGGCAAGATAGTCGCCGTCCTGGGTGAACACCGCGCCACCTTCATAGGAGATCACCTGCAAGCCAAAGCGCGGCAGTTCGAGATCGCGCATGATTTCGGGCCGGAACAGCGAACAGACATAGGAGCAGTTCGAATAGAGGAACCCTGGGGTGAGAGACCGGCTGGTGGCGGCACCGCCGATCCAATCATTCTTCTCCAGCACGAGCACATCGAGTCCAGCGCGCTGCAAATAGCACGCATTGACCAATCCATTATGTCCCGCGCCAATGACGATGGCGTCCCAACTTTTCATTCGATACCCGTTCCCACTGTTCTTGCCCCATAATTCACACGAGAAATAATGGCTTGTCCAGTGCATATTGAATGAATGTTCAACAAATATGATTGCGTTCTGGGTGACTTGCGTTATGGTTGAGCGGGAATTTGGACGGTGGACCTTGACGGAGACCGAGATCATCCGGACTTGGAAACGATGCAGAGCGAACTTGACAATGACGGCTTTCACTTCACTCATCGGCAGGAAGATGCCGGGCGTGAGTTGCAGCCCGGCCGGATGCAAAAGAGGTCAGGCATGAAGGTCACACCGATCAAGGAAAAAGACGCGGAGAAGCGGGGCAGAAAGGCTTCGAAGGAGACGAGGCAGCTGCAGCTTATCGAGGCGACGATCGATTCGTTGGCCAAGCGCGGCTATTCCGAGACAACCATGGCGGATGTGGCCGATGGTGCCGGTCTTTCGCGCGGCATCGTCAATTTCCATTTCGAGAGCAAGGAAAAGCTGCTCATCGCCACGCTGCAGTACATGTCCGAGGAATATTCCGTTCATTGGCGCAATGCATTGGCAAAGGGAGGTGACGATCCCGCAAGGCAGCTCGCCAGCGTTGTTGCTTCCGATTTTGATCGTGCCATCTGCAACAAGAGAAAGCTTGCCGCCTGGTGCGCTTTCTGGGGCGAGGCGAAATCCCGGCCGACGTATCAGGCTCTGTGCGGCGCGCGGGACCAAGCCTATCAGAACGTGATCATCGACATTTGCAGAAAACTCAAGACCGACGGCGACTATTCGTTCGATGCCAATGCAACAGCACTTGGACTAAGCGCCATGCTTGAAGGTCTGTGGCTGCGTCTCATGATGGGCACTGAAGATGTGACGCGGGAATCGGCCCATTTTGCCGCCTGCGACTATCTTGCCTCCGTATTTCCAAAACACTTCTCACGGGAAGCCTTGCCTGCAAAGAAAACCGCATGAACGGTTAAAAAAGGGGAATGAGCATGAAGAAATCGGGCCGCCATCTTGGCATCATACTTGGAGCCGCCGCCGCGCTGTCGGCTGCCGTCGCGACGATCGCCATCGCCGCCGACAAGGATCTGATTGTTTTTGACTGGGCTGGTTACGAAGAACCGTCGTTCCACCCCGGCTACGTCGCCAAGAATGGTGAGTCTCCAACATTTGCTTTTTTTGGCGACGAGGATGAAGCCTTCGAGAAGGTGCGTTCCGGCTTCAAGTCGGACCTTGGCCATCCATGCTCGCAGAGCGTGAAGAAGTGGCGGGAAGCCGGTCTGCTGCAACCATTGGATACGACGAAGATCACCGGCTGGGATGATCTGGCGCCGAACATCATGGCCATGAAGGACCTCGCTACCACAGCCGATGGCAAGGCGTGGTTCATGCCCTGGGATTGGGGAAATACGTCGCTGACGTATAATACCGACAAGGTCGACGCGAAGGATGTGCAATCGCTCAAGGCCTTTGCCGATCCGAAGTTCAAGGATCGCGTGTCTATCGGCGACAACGTCGATGATGCCTATGCCTTGGCCAGCCTCGCGATCGGGTTGAAAGACTGGACCCAGATGACTGACGACCAATTCAAGCAGGCGTCGGATTTTCTTCGTCAGGTCCACAAGAACGTGCGGCTTTACTGGACTGATACGACCGAAATCGTGCAGGCGATGGGTGGCGGGGAAGTCGATCTGGCCTGGGCATGGAACGATGCAGCGACACAACTCGCGCTCGCGGGTACGCCGGCCGCCAGAAAGCCAGACACGGACGAGGGCAATTCAACCTGGGTTTGCGGTTATGTACGCTTCAAGGACGCGCCCGGATCTGAAGCAAAGGCCTATGATTTTCTCAATGCGGTCAATGATCCGGCAATCGCGACCTATATGGTGAACGATTGGGGATATGGCATGGCGAACGCCAAAGGCATGGCATCGGTCGATCCAAAACTCTTGGCCGACAAGGGTTATTCTAACAACGACAAATCCGCCGAGAATACCTTGTTTCAGTCGCCGCTGCCCAATGAGTTGAAGGCGAAGATGATCGCTGAATTCGAGAAGATCAAGGCGGGGTATTGAGCGCAAGCACTCCAACGCGCGTTGTCGTCGTCGGCGCAGGCTTTACCGGCCTGTCGGCGGCGACCGAACTGCAACGGGCCGGAATCGACTTCGTTCTCCTTGAGGCGCGGGACAGGGTGGGTGGCCGTGTCGAGGCAAAAATGAATAACCTCGATGATCTCTACGATACGGGAGGTCAGTTCATCTGCGATGACATGCCCGAGATCATGGCCTTGGCGCGGACCCACGGCAAGACATTAGTCGAAACGCCGGTTCGGGGTGACAGCGTTGCGCAGCCGCCGCCGCACGGCAGGCATGATGCGGAAAAAGTTTCCGCAGGATCGATGGCTCTGCGTCGCCGCCTGCGGAAGCTAGATCCGACCGATCCAGCGCTGTCTGGTTTGACCGTCCGCGCATGGGTCAACAGCCAACAGGCCGACCTCGCCGCAAAAATGCGATTTCTGTCGTTGATCGAAGGTCTATGGTGCGTGCCGGCCGGGCTTGTTCCATTGTGGTTTATTGTCGATAACGACCGGCGTATCACAAACAAGGTCTCCGAACTGCAGTACTTCGTTAGGGAAACGATGCATTCGCTGGCTGCCGACATGGCGCAGTCGCTGGAAAAATCGCTGCTATTGAGTGAGCCCGTCGACAGCGTCGAGACGAATGCATCCGGTGTGATGGTACGCACTGCCCGCGAAGCTTATTCGGTCAACGAGGTCATCATTGCTGTACCCCCTGTAATGGCGCGCAAGATCATCTTTCATCCCTCCTTGCCGGAGGCAACAAACAACGCGCTTGCCTCCTGGAAGAGCGGCACGGTCGTCAAATTGCTCATACGATATTCCGAACCATTCTGGCGGAGGGCTGGCCTCAGCGGCAGTGTCATCTGGGTCGATCCACGCGGGCTCTATGCGTGCGATGCGAGCCATGATGACCAGCACCCCGCGCTCGTGGTGTTCGTCGGCGGGCCCATCGCTGTCGAATGGTCGAGCCACGGTGAGGAGGCGCTCAAGCAGGAGGTGGTGTGGAGACTGGTGAGGGCGCTTGGGCCAGAGGCTGGCGCGCCGCTGGACATCCTGCTTCGCAATTGGATCAACGACACGTGGAGCGGCGGTGGCTATTCGGATATTGTCGAGGTCATGAACGCGACTGGAGCCGAAAATACGCTGCGCCGCGGTCTACCCGGCATCACCTTTGCCTCGTCCGAACTCTCGCCATCGTTTCCTGGCTATATCGAAGGAGCGATCATTGCTGGCCGCTTGGCGGCCCAGCCAATCATCGAGCGATTTCAGTCGGCGAGTGCCACCAACGCGTCGGGGTCATAGGCGAGGCGGATCGGGGCGCCGACAGGAATGTCGTCAGCGCCAAAATTATTGGTTTCCGTCACCGAGAGCGGTTTGTCAAAACCCGGTATCTCGATCACCAGGTGGGTTATCTCGCCAAAGTAGTGCCGATCGACGACCTTGCCGGCCACCTCGTATTTGTCTGTCGTATCATCCCACAGGACGCGCAGGCGTTCCGGTCTGATCCCCAACGTCGCACCCTTACCATTCCTCACAAATGCCGCTGGCTTGTCGGTTTTTACCCGCCCGAAGCCCGGCGTATCCAATATCATCGAGGCGCCGTTCTCCTCGACGATCTCGGCTTTTACGAAGTTCATGCCGCCGAGAAAGTCAGCCACCTGACAGTTGACCGGCCGCTGGTAGATCTCTTTCGGCGACGCGACCTGCGCGATTTTCCCGCCGAACATGACCGCGATGCGATCCGACATCGCCAGCGCCTCATATTGATCATGCGTGACGAGAATGAATGTGATGCCGACGGCCTGCTGCAGCCGCCGCAATTCGACCTGCATCTGTTCGCGCAACTTCTTGTCGAGGGCTGAAAGTGGCTCGTCGAGGAGGAGCACCTTTGGGCGCATGACGAGCGCGCGGGCGAGCGCAACACGCTGACGCTGTCCACCGGACAGTTCGGTCGCGCCGCGCTTCCCAAGCCCCGTCAGTGATACTTGCGACAGGGCTTCTTCGACACGGCGCTTCTCTTCGTCTGCTCCGAGGCGCAGCCGTTTCAGCCCGTAACACACATTCTGTTCGACATTGAGATGCGGAAAGATGGCGTAGCTCTGAAACACCATATTGGTCGGACGCCGATTGGCGGGAATACCATCCATGGGCTGGCCATCGACCGAAATCGACCCGCTTGTCGGCGTGTCGAAACCGGCGATCATACGGAGCAGCGTGGTCTTGCCGCATCCGGAAGGGCCGAGAAGCGAGAAAAACTCGCCCTCGCGGATCGTAAGTGACGTTTCATCGAGCGCCTTGAAGGCCCCGTAGCTGCGCGTCACGCGCGAAATCTCGATCATAGAGCGTTCAGGCAATCATGCCTCCCATATTCTGGGTGCGATTGCTTGCGCGGCGTCGCACGATTTCTGCGATGGTCAAAAGGATAATCGAACCAGCGAGGAGCAGCGTACCGAGCGCGAGGACGCCCGGCAGCTTGGCGGCAAATCGCAACTGACCCCAGATGTAGACAGGCAGAGTTGCTTCGGTACCGGTTAGGAAGAATGCCATGATGAATTCATCGAGCGAGATGGTGAAGGAGACAAGCAGGCTCGAAATGATTGCAGGCGAAACCATGGGCAGCGTCACACGCCGGAACGTTCCGAAGGCGCTCTCTCCCAGATCCGAGGAAGCTTCTTCAAGGCTCCTGTCAAACCCTTCGAAGCCCGAAGTGAGGACGCTCAGGGAATAGGGAATGCAGATCAGTACATGGCCGAATACGACCGTGATCAAAGACAGACTCAACCCGAGTTGCAGCATGACGAGCAGCATCGAGACTGCGACGATAATTTCCGGCAGGACCAGTGGCGCCATAAGAAGGCCATTGATGGTGCGCCTGCCTGGGAAGCGGTAGCGTGTAATGGCGCGCGCGGCGCATATGCCGAATATGGTGCTCAACAGGGACGCAGACACGCCGACGAGCAAGCTGTTCCATGCCGCATCGGTGAGTGCCGGGGTGCGGGTCAGGTCGCCATACCATTTGAAGGTGAAACCGCTCAGGGGAAACTTCGGTGTCGCCGACGTGTTGACCGAAAAGATCGGCAGGAAAATCACCGGCAAATAGAGAAAAATGACGTAAAGGAAGGCGTAGGTTTTTAGCCAGCTTGGCGTAAAGTTCCGCAAGGTCTTCATCGGATTCGCCTCGCTGCCATGCGGATGACCAAAACGACGGAAGCGGCCATCGCCGTCACCACCGCCATGGTCGTCACCGAGAGCGCTGCGCCAAGTGGCCAGTTTGCGCCTTTGCCGAACTGGGCCTGGATGGCATTGGCAATCATCACACCGTCTTTGCCGCCGACCAGACGCGGCGTCACGAAATCGCCGACAGTCGGGATCATCACGATAAGCGTTGCGGATATGATCCCAGGCGCCGACAGCGGTAAGGTAATGCGCAGGAACCGCCGCAATGGCCCATCGCCAAGATCGGTCGCAGCCTCGACAAGCGAGCGGTCGATTTTCTCCAGCGAGACGAAGATCGGTAGCACCGCGAATGTTGCCCACGCGTGGGTCAACGTGATCACGACTGCACTAGTGTTGTACAGGAATGCATCCGACGGACCGTTGGTGATCCCCAGGCCC
Source organism: Candidatus Phyllobacterium onerii (assembly GCF_028331445.1). GTDB lineage: Bacteria > Pseudomonadota > Alphaproteobacteria > Rhizobiales > Rhizobiaceae > Phyllobacterium > Phyllobacterium onerii. The sequence goes on from NZ_JAQMHX010000008.1 coordinate 74,735, forward strand.
ATCAACGTTGCATTGAGAACGCCATTATAGCCAAGGATGACTTTCCAGGACATCACCCGCAGCAGATAGCTCGTCCAGAATGGAATGGTGATCAGGAACAGCCAGAGGCCCTTGTGCTTGCCACCATGGAACGAGATGAAGAAAGCGATCGGGTAGGCCAGCACGACTGTAAAGAAGCTGACGAGGAGGGAAATCCACAGCGAGCGCATCAGCAGATCGCGATAAATAGGGTCGGTCAGAGCGATCCGATAGTTTTCGAGCGTGAATGTCCGGTCGATCGTCAGGTAGTTTTGCGTCCAGAAACTGTTGGCGATGACCAGAACGATTGGAATGACCAGGAAGATCACCGCGTAGATAAACGTCGGACTTATCAGCCCGAGACCACGCGCAGCTTCTGATTGCAGAACAGGATTTCTTTGTTTTCGCACGACAGGTAGTGCGGCGATCCCTTCCGCCGGTGCCGTCATTCGAACGGACCACGCGCGTGATATGCCATCAGGTACCGGAGCATATTGTTCCCATTCATTCGATTCACGCGGCACGTTCCCTTTGGTGCCATCTTTCTTGCATCATGCGCCTATCTGTGGATTGAAATCAAGTGCTATTTCTGACATATTGATTGAACGAACATTCAATATAATGGGAGAAATCTCATTAATTTCCGATAATTGAACATGATTTTCAACCGGTATACCGGCAATCGAGTGAGGGAATAATGGCGGCGGTGAAACAGATACGGGAAGCCGGGGTGGCAGCGGCGCGAGCAAATCACGAGACGATCGATCTGGCCAAGCGACATCTGGTTCAGCCATGGCCCTGTGCCGGAGAGATTGGCGCCGAGGCCAGGTCGCTTATTAGCGGCGGTGAGGGCATCTACATCACCGACAGCGAGGGCAAGCGGCTTATCGATGGGCCTGCCGGCATGTGGTGTGTCAATGTGGGACACCGCTGCGAGGAGCTGGCGCGCGTCATGTACGACCAGGCCATGCAGCTTTCGTACAACACGCCCTGGTATACGATGAACGAGCCTTCTGCGGTGCTCGCGGAGCGCATCGCTGCTTATGCGCCCGGCGACCTCAATCACGTCTTCTTCACCACTGGCGGCTCAACAGCCGTTGAGAGCGCACTTCGTTTCATGCAGTTCTTCAACAATGCGCGGGGCCGGTCCGAGAAAAAGCTCATCCTTTCACGCGGCGGCGCTTATCATGGTTCTACCTATCTCTCAGCCTCGTTGAACGGGCGTCCGCGGGATCGCGACTGGATGGATGGCGCCGATGACCTTGTCGTCAAGTTGACATCTCCGGATGCATTTCGCCGTCCCGAAGGCATGAGCATAGCCGCATTCTCGGACATGCTGGTCGCCGAGTTAGAGGAGACGGTTCGCCGCGTTGGTGCTGACAAGATTGGCGCTTTCATTGGCGAGCCGGTCCAGGCCTCAGGCGGCGTCATTCTACCGCCCGAAAACTATCTGCCGCGCATCCGCAAGATATGCCGGGACAATGAAATCCTGTTTATCGCTGACGAAGTGGTTACGGCCTTTGGCAGGCTCGGGCACGTCTTCGCTTCCCAGGATGTATTCGATATCGATCCGGATATCATCACCTTTGCAAAGGGTGTCACCTCGGGCTATTTTCCGCTCGGCGGTATGGTAGTCTCCGAGCGTCTTCTTGAAGAACTGCGCCGTTCAAATCACCCGACAGCGATGTATGCGCATGGGCTGACCTACACCAGCCATCCCGTCGGCTGCGCCGTGGCGCTCACCAATCTCGACCTGCTCGAGGATGGCATCCTCGCGCACACGCAGTCCGTAGCGCCGTATTTTCAGCAGCAATTGAAGACGCTTGAGGAATTGCCCCTGGTTGGTGAGGTTCGCGGGATAGGCCTGATGGCCTGCGTCGAGTGCGTTGCCGACCGCGAGAGCAAGAACCCGCTGCAGCTCGATACGAATGTGGGAATGCGTATCGATACACATTGTCATGAACTCGGCCTATTGGTGCGGCCGCTCATCAACATGTGTGTCATGTCTCCGCCGCTGGTTATTACCCGCGAACAGATCGACGATATGGTGGGTATCCTCCGCGAAGGCATTTCGCGCACGATGGACGATCTACGGCGTGAGGGCGTCTGGCAAGGATAATCCGGCTAACGACAAATAGCCCGGCGACTGTGCCGGGTTATTTTATTGCGAGTTGTTAGCAATCAGCTCTGTGCGGCCAGCTGCGCATTGAGCAATGGCACTTCGGCCTCTGCCGGCGCCTTCTCGACCTTCAGTATGGGCAGGACATTGCGCAGGTGATCGTGATGCGAGCGGACACCGTATTCGAGGTCCGAGAGATAGAATCCCGAGAACGATTTCGACAGCATCGATTCATTTGACCATTTCGTCAGCTGAACATCTTCCGAGCTCGTCTCGCGATCGATGCGCGAGGCGAGGTAGCGGGCAGCCCGCTGCTGTCGAGTTTCATCCTTGTTGCGGAATGCAGCGCCGCGCAACAGGGTCTCGCCCGTCGAAAGCGGAAACTCCTGGTAGTACTGCGCGCCTTCAGGCGTAACCGAGATCACAGAATTCGGGAAAATCCCGTAATAGATCCACGCGTTGCGAAGGTTGTCGGGCAGATGCGTCGCCTCCGGTGCCAGATTGATATAGTTGCGCACACTCCAGCGCCGTCCCGCATGCGGATTATAGCTGGCGAAAGATCGCGACACGCCATTGATGAATGGCTCGTCGTAATAGGTCGAACCGTAAAGATCCTGGAGCGCAGGATGGGCCATAGCCACATGGTAGCCTTCATTGTCGACATCGCGCACCGACTTCCAGTTGACGGGCGATATCTGCGTCCAGAAGCCGGCAGGCACCATATCCGCGATCTTGTAGTTCGCAATTTCCGCTTCGAACGGCTTCATCAATGTCGCAACCGATGGCTGGGCGCTCTTGAGGAAACGGATGAAGATAAAACCCATCCAGATTTCGAGTTCGAGTGGCAACAGACCGAATTCGTTTTTGTCCATCTCCGGGAAAGAGCGCGGACGCGACGCGCCTCGCAGGGTGCCGTCGAGGTTATAAACCCAGCCATGGAAGGGACAGACCAGCGCGTTGTTGCATGTTCCCTTGTTGTCGGTGACGACGCGGGATCCGCGGTGACGGCAGATATTGTGAAAGGCACGGATTTCGCCGTCCTTGCCACGTACGATCAGGGCCCGCTCACCCACGACATCAAGCGCGACGTAATCACCGACATTGGGCACATCGCAGACATGCCCGGCTATCTGCCAATGGCTTCGAAAGACGTATTCCTTCTCGAGCTCGAGCAGGGCCGGACTGCTATAGCTCCAGGCCGGCAATCCCCGGCGGTCCCAGTTGTTCGGAATCGTCAAATCGCGCTGATTAACCTGCATAAATTCGCTCTTACTTATTGAATGTTCATTCAATATAAGCACAAACATCGTTTGTTTGCAATCTGTTAGATTAGCAAGTCTCAAATTGCGTTGGCGGTTTGGATCCGTCAAGGCAATCATACTATGTATCGGAGACGGCGGGTGTTGGACTCCGCACTTCGTTGCAGCGCCGTACCGCATTCACTTTTCTGCTGAAGGCCGAGCATTGTCAAAGTGACATCGATTTCATCTCGGAGCATGGCAAGTAGATCCTCGGCTCCCGCCTCACCATTTGTGGCGAGCCCCCCATAGTGGTAGCCGACCAATCATTACTGACTTGGCGCCGTTGGCGATATACTTCAGGACGTCGCTTCCGCGCTTCACGCCACTAGAACGTCAAGATCGTGGCCAATGGCATCCGCGATCCCCGGAAGAACGTCGATCGGCGCGGGTGCAATATCAAGATTGCGGGCACCGTGAGCGGACACCACGATCCCGTCGACTCCAGCAGCCTTTGCTAGATGGGCATCATCAACGCCAAGAACACCCTTGATGACAAGTTTACCTTTCCACCAGCGTCGAAACTGATGGATGTCGTCCCAGTTTAGAAGGTTCTCCAGGCGGACGGCTTCGGCGATGGAACGTCGGGTGACTGCGCTACGGAATTCCTGCGGATAATGGCCATAGGTGGGCATACCAGTCGCCAGGAGATAGCGAAACAGGACTCCACATAGCCAACGTGGATGGAGCGCCACGTCCAGGCCAAGCCGCTGTGAATACTTTATCGGGATCGAAAAACCGTTCCGATGGTTGTATTCCCGCTTTGGAGTTGCGGGGGTATCGGCTGTCACGACCAGTGTCGTCACACCTGCATTTTCCACACGTTCGAGAAGCGCGCGCGACAGGTTTCTGTCCTTCCACATGTAAAGTTGAAACCAAAGGCTGGCTCCTGGAGCGCCGGCACGGATCTCTTCTATGGTCGTAATGGATTGTGTGGAGATGCAAACCGGAATGCCCATCCGCGCAGCCGCACGGGCAAGTTTAATCTCGCCGTTGTGCGAGACCAGTCCCGCCAGTCCCGCCAGTGCCGTCGGCGCCACAACCAACGGCATCGCTGTCGTTTCACCGAGAATTTCGGTTTTCAGTTCGCGCTCCGGGTGGCCAGTCAGCACCCTCGGAATGAGGTCGATAGCGTCGAGACTGTTTCGAAGGTTTCGCAGGGCATTCTCATCTTCGGTTCCACGATCGATGTATTCGAAGAGGGCTTTGGGTGGGCAGAAGCAGCGTGTTGCGATTGCACGGGCGTTGGCAATGGAACCCGAGGTGATGCCCTTCGATGAAGTCACGTCTGCGCTCGATCCGGAACTTGTTTCCGAAGTGCTGTCCGTAATGCGTGATCTTGCCGCGGAAGGTATGACAATGATCATTGTCACGCATGAAATTGCCTTGCCCGTGAAGTTGCCGACATAGTCGTCTTCATGCGCGATAATGTTATCGTGGAAGAAGGGCCGGCACGCGAGGTCATCGACACACCGAAACAGGAGGGCACACGGTCTTTCCTGAGGCATTTTCATACCCGTAGCTAAATGGGGCGTACGGATATCGGCCAAAGCACCGATGCCCTGCCTCTAGTCAATGTAGTGGCCCGACTAGTATGCTCAGAGCCTACCGAGAGATTCCTTGCGCAGGAGGTTGCAATGACTGTATTCCGCTTTTCGAATATCGGGTTCTCCTTGGCGGCAACGCTCCTTGGAATTCTTGCGATCTTCCATATGACTGGTGTTGCTGCTGCGGCGCCCGGCCCTGATCTCCGCCAATTGTGCAGCGAGGTGGGCAACGACGACACGATACGCGAATACTCCCATTCGCTCTATAATGGGACGGTGGAAGCCTTCAAGAAACTGGTCCCAGCGGCCACGGCCACCCCGGACGAGGCAGAGCTAAAAACGCAGGCACAATATCGCTGTATGAACGGCAAGATCATGGTCTGCTTCGTCGGTGCGAACCTGCCTTGCGTGAAAATGAACAATGCCCGCAATAACCCAGGAGCAGATGAGTTCTGCCGGCAGCATCAGAACGAGGACAATGTTCCAGCTTTTGCGATCGGCCACGACGCCGTCTTCTCATACAGATGCCGTAGTGGGCGAGCGGAGATCGTCGGCAGTGCGTGGAAACTCGACGAACGCGGCTTCGCCAAGAAACTCTGGACAATGCTTCCCGACCGCTAGCGATCAGGAGCGGCCGCGAACGGAGGCTTTTAAAGTCGGGGATGGAGGAGCAGCGGATGGATTCTCATGAAGGAAAGTCGTCCAATGCACGTGATCACCTCACTCTCGGTCGAATTGTCAGAGTCAATCACGCCGGCGAATTCGGTGCTATAAGGATTTATTCCGCTCAGATATTCGTGTCCCGTTTGTTCTGGACCGATTGCATTCCAGCTCTGTCTGAAATGCTCGCCGATGAACGTCGTCACTGTGGACTTTTTCGAGCCGCAATGCCGCTTCGACAATCTCGACCCTGCCGCGCAATGTATCTTTGGAGCTGTGGAGGCTGGCTGCTGGGATTCGTCACTGCACTCCTTGGCCGACGCGGCATATGGGCATGCACGGCAGCTGTGGAAGCAACAGTGCATCGACACCTTGATGACCAGCTGCAATTTCTGAAAGACCGCGATACAGAGCTGTATCAGATCATTCTGTCCATTCGCGACGAGGAACTCGCACATTTGCAGCATGCCGAAGAACGGCTTCTCTATTCGAGTACGCCGCTTCGGGCTTTGCGTGGAGTGATCTCTTTTGCCACCGACTGTTTGATTTGGCTGTCAACCTGGGGAGACTCCTCTCGAATGGCACGTGCACTCGCAAGGGACAGAGCATGATACTATCCTCGGCATTTGTCGCTTGGCTGTGGTTATCAGAGCCCATACTCGCAACTAGGCTGTGACGAGTCCTCCATCAACGGCAATGACCTGTCCTGTGATCCACGTCGCGCGGGGATCGGCGACGTTCAAAATCCACGTGGCAACGTCTTCCGGTACACCACGGCGACCCAACGGGATAAGCTTGCGCTCTTGCTCTGTCACGGCGGCAATCTGATCCGAAGACAAGCCCATACGGTCGCGTAAAAAGTCTGTTTCCACAGGTCCGGGCGCTATGGCATTCACGCGAATTCCTAGCGGTGCAAGTTCCAATGCCCAGCAGCGTGTCAGGTGCTCGACGGCGGCCTTGCTCGAACCGTAAACCGAAAGCTCTGGTGCTGCCTTGCTGCCGAATGTACTCGACATGTTGACGATAGTGCCCCTTGTCTTTGCAAGATGCGGAACTGCTGCGGCAGCAAGCAGGATTGGTCCAGTCACGTTCACCGCGTATATACTCGCGATGGTATTCGCATCGCTCTCCATCAGGGATCGGATTGCACCAGCACCGGCATTGTTGACCAGGATATCGAGGCGGCCCCAAAGTTCGATGGCAGAATCAATCGTGTTACCCGCTGCTTCAGGGTCGGCTGCGTCCGCGACAAAGCCATGGATGTTGGGATTTGCAGCGGCAATCTCTGCCAGCACTTCAGCGCGCCGCCCTGTGACAAGGACGTTCGCACCCTGCGATGCAAATTGCTGGGCTGCAGCCAATCCTATACCGCTGCTGCCACCTGTAATGATGACAACTTTTTCCTGGAAGTTCTCCATGGCAGTTCGCCTCATCTCACTTTCTTGACGACGCATTGTCGTCGATCGTCAGGGCCGTCCCGGAGTCGTCGACAAAGAAGAGTGTCGGTAGTCGCCGCTCCGGTTCGATATAATTCGGTCTTGCCGACGCCATGATGGTCACCAGCCGCAGACATCTCTCAACTTCTTATGAACGCAAGAAGATCGGCGTTGATGACGTCCGCATGGGTCGTGCACATGCCATGCGGATATGTCTCATAGACCTTCAACGTTCCATTCTTCAGAAGTTTCACTGAAAGAAGCGCGGAGTCCGCAATGGGAACGATCTGATCGTCGTCGCCGTGCATCACCAGCGTTGGAACGTCGATGACTTTCAGGTCTTCCGTAAAATCCGTCTCCGAGAAGGCTTTGATACAGTCGTAGTGTGCCTTCGCGCCTCCCATCATGCCCTGCCGCCACCAGTTGGTACGGATTGGGTCGGATATGGCTGCGCCCTCGCGATTGAAACCGTAGAACGGGATCGGGAAATTCCAATAGAACTCTGCGCGGTTTGCAGCGAGCTGAGCACGCAAGCCATCCAAGACTTCGATCGGCAAGCCACCGGGGTTTGCGGCGGTTTTCACCATGATTGGCGGAACGGCACTTATCAAGACCAGTTTGGCCACGCGGTCCTTGCCATGACGGGCGACGTAGTGAGCAGCTTCGCCGCCGCCGGTCGAATGTCCCACGTGTATGGCGTCCCGCAGGTCGAGCGTCGCCGCCAGTTCGGCAAAGTCGGCGGCATAGGTGTCCATGTCGTTGCCAGTTGCGGTTTGGGTTGAGCGCCCGTGGCCACGACGGTCGTGAGCGATGACGCGGTAGCCTTTATCCAGGAAGAAGAGCATTTGCGTATCCCAATCGTCGCTGGAGAGGGGCCAACCGTGATGGAAGACGATCGGCCGCCCCGTTCCCCAATCCTTGTAAAAGATCTCCGTACCGTCCTTGATTTTAAGTATGCCCATGTCATTAGGCCTTTCGCTTCGGTTGTTGGAATTGGTTGGTGAAAGAGGCGGGGCGCCGAACGCCAGTGAAGGCATTGCAGCGAAAACCGTCGCACTCGCCCCAAGCAGAAGAAGGTTGCGGCGAGACGCATCGATCGTTTCAAACGGTGTATGTCCGTTCATGCGGAGATCTCCTTGAGTTGGAGCCGGACAGCTGCAGGAAGAAACCGGAAAAACTCCTGCATTCACCATCTCTGTCGCGTCCGGTTAACACGGCTCGCACATTAGAATTAACTCCGATGTCGAACTCAGACATCCCATCCATTGGTTGGGGGAACACATACCGAAGGTCAAAACACACAATTGAAATGAAGGCGAGAGGAACTGGCGATCTTCGATGGTGCTTTTCATAGTCTCCGGGGGTGATCCAGTGAGACCGATCGATAGTTTCTTTCAGCGGCAATGACGGTCCGCTACAGTCCCTTACTCAGGAAACCACATACGATGGTATTGGATGCACCCGTCCTCAGCAGGATGGCCCGCACCTTTGAAGTTTGGCAAAGGTGGGGTGACAAAGCGACTCCCGCTGACGGTACGCGACCGCATTTCGGACGATTTTACGCTGTGGTTGCCGAACTCGACAACCGAAGCAGTCCTGGATAAGAGCGGGTCGGATAGCAGTCCCGGACCAGATTAATGGGTCCTGAGCCTAGATAGCTCGTCTCGAGGTATTCGCGCAGCGAGCGGCTACTTTCGCGAAACACTGCCTTCGTGTTCCTGTCAATCTTAATGACACTCGACGTTGCTGAACAACCAGTGATACCATCCTGGTTGTAACGCGCCCAAACGCTGGCGCCAGCCCGCTCAGCGGCTGCGTTGCCCAACATTAAATGATCACTAGACTGCAGGGACCGCAGCCGAACCATGACGGAAACCGCTCGCCATTCTTCGATGCCTCGCGATCCTGTGTCCCTCGCTGTCGGTGCGACCGCCGCGCAGGTGATCGGCGGGCTGGTTCCGCAGATGTCGCCCTTTGTGATTGGCGGGCTAATGGACGGTCTCTCGTTGTCGGAACGCGAGGCTGGCCTCATCGCCTCCATCGAACTCCTTGCCCTCGCCGTCACCGCGATCGCAATTGCACCCGTTCTGCCCCGGTTCTCCTATCGGCGCGTCGGCCTCTTCGCCGTCGTACTGACGTTGCTCGCCCAAATCGTATCGATCTTCAGCGCTTCGGCGATGTCACTTGCCCTGCTGCGCGGCCTCGCTGGTATCGGTGAGGGCGCGCTTTACGCCGTGTCACTCTCCATCGTCTGCTCCCGTTCCAGCAACCCCGACAAAGTCTACGGCTACTTTCAGGTCGTCTGGGCCTTGACTAGCGTCGCTCTCTTTACCATGGGCGGGCACCTTACCGCAGCCTTCGCGCATCGCGGCGTCTTCGCGCTCATTGCGGGCGTGATTCTCGTACTCGCGCCGCTCCTGCTTCTCATTCCGGACGCCCGAGACAAGACCGACAACCGAGTTACTAGGGAAACGGCGCGGACTTCCCCGACACTCGGCGTCATGACAATCGCGTCGATCGCGCTTTATCTTACCGTCTCTGCCGCGGTTTACGCGTTCAGCACGCCCTTGGGCGCGCGCGCAGGCCTCGACACGGCGGCGGTGGGCTATGCACTGACGATCACCACCTTGGTCGGGCTTGTAGGTGCAGGAGCCGCGACCGCGCTCAACGTGCGCTGGGGACGAACAATTCCTTTCTCGGGGTTCTGCGTCGGCCTCACACTCGTCGCCCTGGCGCTCTGTCTCTCGCGCAACCCGACAGTCTACCTCGTCGCTCTTGTCGCGTCGGGTGTCATTTATTACTTCTCGATTCCCTACCTTTTCGGACTTGCCGCCGCGCTCGACCGCAGCGGGCGTTGGGCCGCGGCGGCGGGGTCGGCCTATCTGTTTGGCTTCGCCGCCGGCCCTCTGATGGCCGGCTCCGTGATTGCGGCGGTAGGCTACGCAGGCCTCGCTGCCATCTGCGTCGCGATCACGGCGGCCGCATGGGGGCTCGCCATGGTCGTTATTCGGCGCCTCAGCGGAACCGCCCGTGCCTCGCACTTTACCGACGTTCCAGCATGAACCGCTGATGATTTTCTCAATTCGGTCAATGCGTTTGAAGCGGCGCGGCCTCCACAGTCTTGCGTACCTCGGCAGGCAACATCTCCCACACGCGAACGAGTTCGCCGACGGAAGTCAGCTGCATCTTGCGCATGACGTTGCAGCGATGGAGCTTGACAGTGATATCGCTGATGCCGAGGTAGAAAGCGATCTGCTTGTTCAGCCGGCCAGCCGCGACTTCGCGTAGGACCTGGCGTTCGCGCGGCGTGAGCAACGCGAACTTGCTTAGGTACTCCTTCAGTATCCGCGCGTGCGCTCGCCGCTGGATGTCAAGCTCAATGCCGGCGGCGATGGCATCGAGCAGCGTCTGGTCGCGCACCGGCTTGGTGAGGAAGTCGACAGCTCCCGCTTTCATCGCTTGCACCGACATGGGGATGTCGCCATGGGCCGTGAGAAAGATGATCGGTTTGGCCTCGCCGCTCTCGGCTAGCCGATATTGGAGATCCAAGCCGCTTAAGCCAGGCATCCGTACATCGGCAACGAGGCAGCCTGGCCGATCCGGGAGTTCAGCCTCGAGCAATTCGCCCGTGGAGGCGAAGCTGATCGTGTCGATGCCCACTGAATGCATGAGCTCCTGCAGCGCCTCCCGGAGGCTGGCTTCGTCGTCCACGAGGATGACCAGCGGGCGATCCGCTTCGGCCCAGTTGCTTGCGGACTGAGATCGGTTGAGCACTCTGCTCTTATAGCTCTCACTCATATGATAACTTACACTCATCGTGAATTCTCCTTTCCAGTCAAAGCGTCACCAATCGCTGCAAGCAACGCTTGCCCGTCGAAAGGCTTGCGGAAGAACCAGTTGTGCTTCGCCTGCAACAGCTCAATTACTTCATGGCGGGCGGTAATCAGGATCACTGGCAGGTCGGGACGTCTCTCGCTCATCAAGCGCTGCAACTCGAAGCCGTCCATGCCGGGCATGCCGATGTCTGTGATCAGACAATCTATCTCCGGGACTGTATTGCTGTCGAGCAGGGTCTGCGCCGAGGAGAATGCCCGCACGACGTGCCCCGCTGACTCAAGAAGATTCTCAAGCGATTCGAGCAGGCGCTGGTCGTCATCGACGATCGCTATCACGGACTGCGGGTTGGGCATTCTTGCAAGCTTCCTGAACGTCTGGAATGAGTGATTGGAATCCGCAGCTTTTCAGCGATCCGCACCAGGTCGGCGAGCGATTCCGCCCGCATTTTGTGCATGATCTTGCTGCGGTGGATTTCAAGGGTAATCTCACTGATGCCGAGCTCTGCAGCGGCCTGTTTGTTCAGCAGGCCGCTGACCACGAGCGGCAATACCTCACGCTCCCGCGGGGTAAGAGCCGCCAAGCGGCGAGCAAGCTCGGACAGCTCCGCGCGCGCCGATCGTTGAATGCGATCCCGGTCGATCGCCGCCCGAACCGCCGCAACCAGATCGTTCTCTCCGACCGGCTTGGTCAGAAAGTCGACGGCACCTCCCTGAATTGCCCGTACCGACGATGGAATGTCGCCATGTCCCGTTATAAATACGATCGGGGGATGGACATCGTCGGATAGCTGCTTCTGGAACTCCAGACCGTTGATGTCGGGCAGCTCGACATCGAGGATCAGGCACGCGGGGAGATCGGGCTTCGCATAGGCGACATAGTCCGCGGCCGCGGCGAACGTCTCGGATTGCCATCCCAAGGACTCCAACAGTTCGTTGATTGCCTCGCGCACCCTGGCATCATCATCCACCACGAAGACCATTTCCTTGCGCTGGCTCATGGCGCCTCGCTTGCCTCCAACGGAAGCGTGAAAGCGACGGTCGCCCCACGGGTCTCGTTGTTGGCCATCCAGAGTCGGCCCCCATGCGATTCGATGATTGAACGGCAGATGGCGAGCCCCATACCCATCCCGTGCTGCTTGGTTGTGAAGAACGGTTGGAAAACGCTCTCGGTGTCCTCGAAGCCGGTTCCGGCGTCGCGAACCTCGATGCGGATCGCGTCATTACCGTCACGGAGCGAGCTTATCTGGAGAGCACGCGCCCCGTCGACGATAGCGCCGTCCATCGCCTCGACCCCATTCCGCACCAGGTTCACAAACACCTGCTGTACCTGGACGCGATCGAGCGCGACCGACGGCAGGTCCGGCTCGAGATTCGTCTCGATGCGGATGCCTTTCGCCGCGATCCCATCAGCCATCAGTTGGCAGACTTCGCCAATCAAGTGGTTGATATTTTCAGACGACCTGGCGCGCGGTGCCTGACGGAAAAGGGCGCGGATGCGACTGACGACATCCGCCGCCGAGTTGGCGTCGCGAGTGATGCGCTCGGCTGTGATCTTCGCGCGCTCGACGTTCGGGGGCTCGGCGGACAGCCAACGGTGGCATGCGTGGGAATTGGCGACAATAGCCGCCAGCGGCTGGTTCACTTCGTGCGCAATCGAGGCGGAAAGCTCGGCCAGGCTGGCCGCCTGAGTAGCCCGCGCGAGTTGCTCGGATGCGCGTCGCAGCGCCTCTTCCGCATGCACCTGATCATCTATGTCGTGACAGAGGCCGAACCACTGGGCGATGCGTCCGTCCGGGGCACGCAGCGGTTCGGCCCGGCCCGACATCCAGCGATAGACGCCGTCGTGCCGACGCAGGCGATATTTCATGGAGAAGAGCTCGCCTGTCTTGAGACAGCGCCCCAAAACATCCGACACCGCGTCCACATCGTCCGGATGGAAGATGGCGTCGAACACCACCGCCAGCTGGCGCTTGTCCTCCAGGTCCACACCGAGAAAGTCTGCCATGTGCTTGTTAGCAAGGGTAGTCTCCCCGTCCGGGGTCAGACGCCAAAGGTTACTCGGAACCATGTCCACGAGCAAAGAGAGCTCTCGCTCCCGATTGCGCAGCGCCTCCTGCGCGCGCACTTCATCGTCAATGTCGAGAGAAACGCCGTACCATTGCACAATCGTTCCGTCTTGGTCACGACGAGGCTCCACCCTGCACTCCGCCCACCGATAGGCGCCATCTTTCTCAAGCCACCGAAACCGCATGACGGTGCCGCGGCCAGATTCAAAACAATTCAGCAATGTTCGCTGCACTTCAGGTGCATCTTCGGGACAGATCAGTTCTTGCAGCAATGTTTCGATGCGCGGCTCCTCGATAGCTTCGAAGTCGGGGATCACGGCGCGGAAATGGTCCTGGTATCGCTTGTTGAAGTACACCGGCCCATCCATGGATGTTACGCTCCAGATGCGGACCGGCACGGCATCGATCATCTGCTGAAGCTGCCGCTCGCTTTGTCGCAACGCCTCTTCGGCGTGCATCTGGTCGTCGATGTCGTGACAGAGGCCGTACCACTGGACAATGTGTCCGCCCGGATCCCGCATCGGCTCGGCGCGGCTCGACATCCAACGATAAACACCGTCGGCGCGGCGTAAGCGATACCTCATGGTGAAATGCTCGCCGGTAACGAGACAGCGGTTAAGCGTGTCCCTAAACTCCGCCGCCTCGTGCGGATGGACGGTCTCAATGACCGCCTCCAATCGGCTTATTCCCGGTTTGTCCATGTCCGGAACGTCGAGGCCAAGGAAGTCGACCATGCGCTTGTTGAAGAAAGTCGGCTCCCCCTCCGGAGTCAGGCGCCACAGGTGGCTCGGAACCATGTTGATGAGCTGCGAGAGCTCGTGCTCCCGATCGCGCAGCGTCTCTTCGACCGGTTTGTGCACTTCGATTTCTATTGGCATAATCAGCTGCTCCTGCCCGGCAAAGCAAACCTCGGGACCCTCTAAGCTTCTTATACCACTCTCAATCGATGTCTGGCTTGGCGAAATCATACGATAGTTTAATTCAGCCATGCGCCTGTCGCACCTCATGGAAAACCATGATGAGCCATATGTCTCGCGCCACTTGAATGGCGAACGTCAGTGAGAGTTTCCGAGAGAAGGCAACCGGACAGCCGTGGACAGAGCTCAACGAAAAACTGCGGCCCTTCCGTAGAAGAGCCGCAGTTTTTGATCGGGTCTCAATCGCTCGTTAGCAGGCGGCCCCTTGGCACACCTTGCTCAAAAGGTCCGTGCTGCCTTTCAGCGGCTGCGCCGAGACGAAAGCTGGTAACGGACGGCGCCATTCGCTGACTTTCTCATCGCTAAAATTTTTGGTCGCCACGGTCGTCATAAGGAGCTCGAGCTCTTTTCGGCTGACGCGATCGGCACGCATGACAGCGTTGATCAGCGGGTCCGAAAGGACTTGTGACTGTGTGAGGTCGGAATAAAACTGGGACATATTGGTCTCCTTTTCGATGACCAGTAAAACTGTATTGGATCAAAATTAGGGCGTTGGAGGTTACGGGCAGGGTGGCAAACGAGTGAATTGACTTTGGCATTCAATGTGTGTTACCGGTCAGTAACGTCCCAATAGTTACTAAGCGGTAACATCAATGTCAAGTGCCCCTTCGAAAACAATAGCAGATAATTCTGACAAGCTCGTGACCACACTGGAACGTCCTCGTGAGAGGATCGTGAAGAGCGCCATAGAGCTGTTCCGCCAGCATGGGATCAAGGGTATCGGTGTCGATGCTATTGCCGAGGCTGCCGGCTCCAACAAGATGACCCTCTATCGCCACTTTGGCTGCAAGGACGATCTGGTTTGCGAGTGCCTGAAGCAGGTCTCGAGCGAAAAGGAACGTATCTGGGTCGATCTGGAAGACGCCTATCCCGGTGAGCCGGCCAGGCAGTTGCGGGGTTGGGTCGATGAAGCTGCCCAACGAATCTTCAATGATTTGCGCGGCTGCGATCTCGTCAATGCAGCGGTTGAACTGAAAGAAGCCGGCCATCCGGCTCAAAAAGTCATCATGGACGCTAAAAAAGCGCATGTGCAGCATTTGGTCGAGCTTTGCCGCAGGGCGGGCGTTCAGCAGTACGAACAACTCGCGCAGGCGCTCGTACTCCTCGTCGAAGGCGCGCGTGTCTGTGGTCAGAGCATCGGTATCGAAGGCCCGCAACAACGGCTGAAGCAGACCTGCGAAGCCTTGATCGATGCATTTTCCAAACACTGATAAATGTTTCTGAAAAACAATTCCCTGAATGCGCACCATTCAAGTGATTGTGTTTGTGCCCGGCTGTCGATCATCGATATTGAGGAGCTGGCGCCTGGTATGAGTAGAGGCGTCTGAACCGAAACGACAGGACAGATCCATGAAACAGAACATTGAAATCAAGACCGCTGATGGCACGGCTAAAGCCGCCATCTTTCGCGCCGATTCCGCGCCATCAAAGGTCGGCGGCGCCGAGCGCGGTGTGGTGTTCTACATGGATGCGATGGGTCCGAGGCCTGCACTGGATGGCATGGCGCAACGCCTGGCAGATTTCGGCTACGTGGTTCTTCTGCCGGACTTGTTCTATCGGTTCGGAGCCTATGGTCCTTTTACCGGAACGTCCTTTTCCGACGAAACCGCCAAGGCACAGATCATGACCATGGTGCGCGGCACCACCCAGGAAATGACCAAGCGCGATACGGCGTCGTTTCTCGATACGTTGGCGGCAGCCGGCGCAACCGGTCCCGTCGGCGCCGTCGGTTATTGCATGGGCGGCGGACGAGCCGTTACCGCTGCGGGTGCCTTTCCGGACAGGGTCGCGGCAGCGGCGAGCTTTCATGGCGGCAATCTTGCCATTGACGCTGAAGACAGCCCGCATCGTTTGGCAGGCGGCATCAAAGGCCGCGTCTATGTGGGCGTGGCAGGGGTTGATGGCAGCTTTCCACCTGAGCAATCGGCGCGCCTCGCCGAAGCGTTAAGGACCGCCGAAGTCGACCACATCATCGAGAATTATGTAGGCATGGCCCATGGCTGGGCGGTGCCGGATCACGGCGTTTACAACGCGGTCGGCGGTGAGAGGCACTGGAAGCGGCTGAAGACATTCTTCAATGAGGCCTTGAGCCACGACAATTTGCGATAGTTCAGTGTTTGGAAGCGCCCTGATGCCGGGCGCTCCCAAATTTTGGACTTACTTCTGGATGCAGGTCGCAACCGTATCCTTGGTGCATTCGTCGAGACCAGTGAAGACCGGATCTTCAACGGGCTTGCCTTCGATCAGATTGATCATGACGGAAGGCGCCTTGTAACCCATTTCGAAAGGCCGCTGACCAACGAGTGCGGTAACCAGGCCTTCGCCGGCAATTGCTACTTCGTCGCCGATTGTATCGGCGGCGCCGATGACGAACTCATTGCTGGCGATCTTTTCCTTGTAGGGACCAAACAGATCACGGTAAGGCTGTGGTGCGCCGAACAGCGGCCAGCCGCCCATGATCCCGAAGGCGTCGAGCTTCGGATTGGCTGCAAGGATGTCGGTCATTGCCTGAACGCCCTTGGCGCCGTCGTCATTGGTGAAGACAGGGCAACCCGCAACTTCCGTCCAGCCGCCTTCGCCCTTGAGCGCTGCCAGGCCCTTTTGACCGGTCAGGGCATCGCGCATGCCTTGAGCCCGGCGAAGGATGTTGTCGGCGCCCGTATTGCCTTCGATCGTGCAGATCGTACCGCCTTTTGGCTTGCCCTTCTTGATATATTCGCCGATCTTGAAGCCCATCAGATAGTTGTCTGTGCCGAGATAGGTCTTGCGCAAGGCAGCGTCTTCAGCGGCGAGATCAGCGTCGAGCGTCATTACTGGAACCGATGGATTGGCCGTCTTGATCGTCTGGGCAATCAGCTTGGCGTTCGACGGCGAGATCGCGATAGCCGCCGTGTCGGCCTTGCCGAGCATATCCTGGACGATCTGCGCTTCGCCAGCTTCATCCGATGTCGATGCGGGGCCGGTGTAGAAGCATTCATATTCCGAGCTCGCGTTCTCGCTGTTCCACTTCTGGCAACCTTGATTGATTGCCTCGAAAAACGGATTGTCGAGACCTTTAACGACGATGACGACCTGTTTTTTTGCCAGAGCAGGTCCCGCACCAAGTGCAAGAGCGGCCGCGGCGACTAACAATAGTGACTTTCTCATTTATTCCTCCCTTGGAAACAAACGGACATGAAATGCCCGCCATTCAGTCTTCTACCGTTGATAGGTGCGCAATGGCCGGTGTTGAAACCTGCAGATTTTGAGTCCCCTCCGAACTTTATCCGCTGCGCCACGGACAAATACATTCCTCCGATCGCCAGCTAATATTGGCAAAGTTCACCCGTCAATGGGTATTTGTCATATAAAACGACTTTTCATCGCTATGGTGACCGGATTCAGCGGAAAGCCGATTGACGCCCTGCGCGGCGTTTGCGTAAATGCCCGTCACGGCTCTTCCTGGGAGGGGAGGGCGGGATCGCAAAAAAGCCTCGTGTTTCAATGAGAACACGGGTAGCGCGAGCAAACATGCACGGGAGGCATACGGCTGGTGGCAGTTCTGGAACTCACCAACATTTCAAAACATTTCGGCGCCATCCAGGCGGTCAACGATGTTTCATTCTCCATCGAGGCGGGCGAAGTCGTTGGCCTCATGGGCGACAATGGCGCGGGTAAATCGACGCTCGTCAAAATGATCGCCGGCAATTTCAGCCCGAGCCATGGCACCATGCGCATGGATGGTGCCGAGCTTGTCCTCAACAAGCCGGTCGAAGCGCGCCGTCACGGCATCGAGATCGTTCACCAGGATCTGGCGCTCTGCGATAATCTCACCGCAGCGGCAAATGTGTTCCTTGGTCGCGAGATTCGCCGCGGCGTCGGGCCTTTCCGCATTCTCGACTACGCGTCGATGTACAAGCGTGCAGGCCAGATTTTCGCCGAGCTGAAATCCGAAACCCGCCCTCGTGATCTCGTCAAGCAGATGTCCGGCGGGCAGCGGCAGGCGGTAGCGATTGCGAGGACGAGGCTCTCCGAGGCAAAGATCGTGCTCATGGACGAACCGACGGCGGCAATTTCCGTGCGTCAGGTTGCCGAGGTGCTGAATTTGATTCGCCACCTGCGCGATCAGGGCATTGCCGTTGTGCTCATCAGCCACCGCATGCCGGATGTTTTCGATGTTGCCGACCGGGTCATTGTGATGCGCCGCGGGCGCAAGGTTGCAGACAAGCGGATTGCGGCGAGTTCGCCTGAAGAAGTCACCGGCCTCATCACCGGTGCCATCGAACAAGTTGCGTAGCCGGCATGTCGGCGGAATTAATAGATAGATAGAAGGTCGACTATGGCAATTACACTTGACCAGACCATTGCGCACAAGCAGCAGAGCTGGCTTGCGGAAAAACTGAGCAGCCAGACTTTCTGGGTTCTGGTCGCCGTCATTCTTGCGTGCATCTTCTTGTCGTTCGCAACGGATTCCTTCGCGACCTCCAAAAACCTCTACAACATCACCCGCAATGTCACTTTCGTCGCGATCATTGCGCTCGGCATGACGCTGGTGATCATCACAGGCGGTATTGATCTGTCCGTTGGCTCGGTGCTTTGTCTTTGCAGCATGATTCTCGGCGTCGTCATGCATGCCGGTTACAGTATCGAAGTCGGTATAGCAGCGTCCATCGCCACGGCCCTCATCATCGGCGCGTGTCACGGTCTGCTGATAGCCTACATAGGCATGCCGCCATTCGTTGTGACACTCGCGACGCTGTCGATCGCACGCAGTCTGGCCATGGTTGCCTCCGGCAACACGGTTGTATTCCAGTTCGGGCCGGACCACGACAAACTCCTGGCACTTGGCGGCGGTGCATGGTTCTTCGGTATCGCAAACCCCGTGGTTTACATGGTCGTGCTGGCCTTGCTTACTGGCTTTATCTTGCGTTGGACGAGATTCGGACGTTACATCTATGCCATTGGCGGCAATGAGCACGCGGCGGTCCTTACCGGCGTGCCGGTTCGCCAGATCAAGGTGGCGGTCTATATGATCTCGTCGCTTTCGGCTGGTATTGCCGGTATCATCCAGACCGGCTGGCTCGGTGCGATCACTACCAATATCGGTACCGGCCTCGAGTTGCAGGTCATTGCCGCAGCCGTCATCGGCGGTGCGGCTCTCGCGGGCGGCGTCGGCACGGCCCTCGGGGCTATCGTTGGTGCGGCGTTGATCGAGGTGATCCGCAACAGTCTTGGATTGCTTGGCATCAATGCCTTCTGGCAAGGTTGTTTCATTGGCGGCGCCATCCTGTTCGCCGTGCTGTTCGACCGGATGCGCAAATTCCGCCAGAGTGAATGAGTTCCTAAGGAGAATGCAAAAATGAAGAAGCGGATCGTATTCACAGGCGGTACCGGTAAGGCCGGCCGTCACGTGGTTCCTTATCTCGTCGACAAGGGCTACGAGGTCCTGAACGTCGATCTCGCCCCGCTCGACTATCCCGGCGTCAACACCATCAATGCCGATATCGCCGACAGCGGCCAGATGTTCGACGTACTCTCCAGCCACTTTGGTTTCGAGGGTTTCGAGAGTGGCAAAGGTCCCGCCCCGATCGATGCAGTCGTGCATTTTGCAGCGGTGCCGCGCGTGTTGATCAAGCCGGACAACGAGACGTTCCGCATCAATACGATCGGGACCTATAATGTCATCGAGGCCGCGGTCAAGCTCGGGATCAAGAAGGTCATCGTCGCATCGAGCGAGACCACTTATGGCGTCTGCTTTGCCGAAGGCGACAAGGATTTCCATCATTTCCCGCTTGAGGAAGACTACGACACCGACCCGATGGACAGCTACGGGCTGTCCAAGGTGCTGAACGAGAAGACCGCGCGTGCCTTTGCCATGCGTTATGGGGCCGATATCTACGCTCTGCGCATCGGCAATGTCATCGAACCGCACGAGTACGACCGGTTTCCCGCATTCCTCGCCGATCCGATGTCGCGCAAACGCAATGCCTGGAGCTATATCGATGCGCGCGACCTCGGACAGATCGTCGATCTTGCGATCCGCAAGGATGGCCTTGGCTTCGAGGTATTCAATGCCGTAAACGACACGATCACCGCGAAGCTTCCGACGCGGGAATTTCTCGAGAAATATTGTCCCGGCGTACCGATCCGGCGCGAGCTCGGTGAATTTGAAGCGCCTCTTTCCAATCGCAAGACGCGCGAGTTGCTTGGTTTCCGCGAGGAGCACGACTGGCGCAAATATGTGCCGCAGAAGTGATCTAGCGCCAGTACTCGTGGAATAGTCCGCCGAAATAGTAGGGACCAAAGCTCCAGACGGCCGCCCATAGAGCGGCCCCAAGGAGGTTGGCGAGGAAGAAACTGTGCCACGGCATCCCGACCGAGCCGGCAACCAATCCATTCAACTGCCGCAGCACAACGACAAAGCGTGCGCCGACAACGATGATCGGTCCGCGGTGCCGGAAAAGGTCTTCCAGCTTTTCCAGACGCTCGGGGGTGAGTTTGACGAGCCAGCCATATCGCTTCAGCAGGGGTCGCCCGCCAAAGTGGCCGATAGCATAGCCGGTGCCGTCGCCGAGCACGGCGGCAACCCAGACGGTGAAAAACAGGTCGGTTACGGAGAGATCACCACGCACCGCGAGAAGCGACGATGCGACAAGCGCACTTTCGCCAGGAAGCGGAGCGCCGAAGGATTCCAGGTATATGATGACGAAGATCGCATAGAGCCCATATTGCTGGATGTACGGTTCCAGGAATGTAATGCCGGTGTGCAGGAATTCCACGGCTTTGCTTTCTGTTGACGCATTGCAGGACGCCATACCTATTGGCACGAAATTATTATGATTCTCAACGTATGCGGGATATTTGGTCGTGCTGAACGTTCAAGTCATGGCATTTTTCGATGCCACCTCCTGCGCCACCCAATCGAGAAACACCCGAACGCGTGGTGAAAGTTGACGATTACGGGGGTAGAGCAGGGAGACCGGCATCGGACGTGGAGGACAATCGGGCAGAAGCTGGACAAGCGCTCCTCGTGCAAGATCGTCAGCGGCATGGAAGCGGGGCACCTGAACGAGACCGAGCCCCAGTCGTGCGGTTGCAAGATAGCTCTCTGTGCCCGTCACGGAAATCGTCGTTGGCAGCGTCACATTTTCCAATCGTTCGCCGATCATGAAATCCAATGGCCGCACGACACCCGTCGTCAGTGACCGGAGCCCGATCATGCGATGGCCGTCCAGCGCATCCCAACTTGCCGGCGTGCCGAAACGGTCGAGGTAGGCGGGCGCGGCGCATGTCAATCGTTCCAGCGTCGCGACGCGCCGGGCAATCATGTCGCTGTCCGGCAGGATACCGAACCGCAGCACGCAGTCTACGCCCTCGCGGATAAGGTCGATCCACCGCTCGCCTTCGCTCATGCTGATTTCAATATCGGGATATTTCTCGAAAAAGGTCGGCAGACCCGGCAACAGGAAGTAGCGCGCCAGCGTGCCCTGAACCTCGACACGCAGCAATCCCTTGGGCCTTGCCGCGCCGAATGCCCCTTCCGCATCCTCGAGATCGGCGATGATCGAGACGCACCGCCGGTGGTGGGCCTCGCCGTCAAGGGTCGGACTGACCTGGCGTGTCGTGCGTTCGAGCAGGCGCACACCGAGCCGCGCTTCCAGCTGTTTCACCGCATCGGTCACGGTCGAGCGTGGCAGGCCAAGATCGTTGGCGGCGAGCGTGAAACTGCGCCGTTCGACGACCCGGACGAAGACGCGCATCGCTTCAAATCTGTCCATTTGGATGTTCCGGTTACTGGATCAGGCGTGATTGCATCATGAAATGCCGGTGTTGGCTTTGCAAGATAATTGTTCGTATTTTTCGGATAGTGATACCAGAGAACGCACGATTATCCGCAAATAAAAGAGGCCTATTCTCTCGTCATTATCCAGTTCATCAAGGAGCAAGATCATGACACAACAGACAAACAAGGTAGCAATCGTTACCGGAGCATCTCGCGGTATCGGCGCAGCAATTGCAGAACGACTGGCCAGTGATGGCTTTACCGTAATCGTCAATTATGCCGGTAGTGCCAAAGAGGCTCAGGATCTGGTTGACAAGATCGAAGCAGGCGGTGGCAAGGCAGTGACTGCACAAGCGAATGTCGCTGATGCGGCAGCAGTGCGGCGCATGTTCGATTCCGCTGAAGCAGCGTTCGGCGGTGTAGACGTTTTGATCAACAATGCCGGCGTCCTGAAGATGATGCCGCTGGCAGATACGAGCGATGAAGAATTCGATCGCCACTTCGCCATCAACACCAAGGGAACTTTCAACACGTTACGTGAAGCTGCCAAGCGTTTGAGGGATGGTGGAAGGATCGTCAACTTTTCGTCGACGAGCCTTCGTCTCAAGATGCCAGGCTATGCTTTGTACAATGCCACCAAAGCAGCGGTCGAAGCCTTCACGCATGTGTTTTCAAAAGAGCTTCGTGGCAGGAACATCACGGTCAACGCGGTAGCTCCCGGGCCGATCGCCACCGACCTCTACCTCAAGGGCAAAAGCGAGGAAGTGATTGCGATGGCTGCCAAGGCGCCGCCGCTCGAACGCCTTGGTCAGCCCAGTGATATCGTCGGTGTGGTCTCGTTCCTCGTCGGACCTGACGGTGGCTGGGTCAATGGCCAGATACTGCGTGCCAATGGCGGCGTCGCCTGATTTCGGCGATCAGGCCGGGGGTTGATCCTCGGCTCTTATCGCGCATCGGCAGGCTCAATGCCGCAGAATCTTGCTCAGGAACGCGCGGCTTCGATCGGTCTTGGGATCGGAGAAAAACTCGTCCGGCGTGCCAGTTTCGACGACTGCTCCCGCATCCATGAACACGACCCGCTGCGCCACTTTGCGGGCAAAACCCATCTCATGCGTCACCACCATCATGGTCATGCCCTCTTCGGCGACGCCAACCATCACGTCCAGTACCTCACTGATCATCTCGGGATCGAGGGCTGATGTGGGCTCGTCGAAGAGCATGATTTTCGGGCGCATGCACAGGCAACGAGCGATGGCGACCCGCTGCTGCTGACCACCGGACAGCTCGGAAGGATAGGCATTGAACTTATCGCCGAGCCCGACTTTCGCCAGCATCTCGCGGCCCGACGCCTCGGCCTCGCCGCGCGGAATTTTCCGCACGTGGATCGGTGCAAGCGTGACGTTTTCAAGCGCCGTCTTGTGCGGATAGAGATTGAAAGCCTGGAAGACAAAGCCGATCTCGGTACGCAGTTCGGTCATGTTGGTGGCGCGGTCGCCGAGACGCTGTCCGTCGACGACAAGGTCGCCGTCCTTGATCGTCTCAAGGCCATTGATGCAGCGGATCAGCGTGCTCTTGCCCGAACCGCTTGGGCCGCACACGACGACGACTTCACGCGGCTCAACACTGAGCGTGATGTCCTTGAGAACATGAAGCGCGCCGAACCATTTGTTGACGCCGCGAAACTCGATCATATCTGGCTGCCTTCGTTAATGGGACGGAAATGCGTCACAATTGCACCTCGCCATGGGCGGCGCTCATGCGTCTCTCCAGCCGGCGGGCGAGCAGGATCAGCGGATAGCACACGACAAAATAACCAATGCCGACAATGGCGAACACGAGCAACCCATTGGGTACTCGCTGAACCACCAGCCAGCCGACCCGGGTTAGATCTGTCAGGCCGATAGCGGAAACGACCGACGAATCCTTGATGAGAAGCACGTATTGGCCGACGAGCGGCGGCAGGGAGACACGCATCGCTTGCGGCAGGACCACTTGACGCATCCGCTGCCACTGCGACAGCCCGGACGCAAGCGCCGCCTCGACCTGCCCGGTCGGTACCGAACGGATGCCGGCTGCGACGATCTCGCAAATGAAGCAGGCTGCGAGGTTCGTCAGCGCTATGATGCCTGCGGTGAAGGCATCGAGCTCAACACCAAGTTCCGGCAGGATGAAGAAGATCAGGAATATCTGCACGAGGAATGGCGTCCCGCGGATCAGGTCGACCCACAAGCCGATTGCAGAATCCAGCAAGCGACTGCCGCTCGTGCGCAGGACACCGAGCGCAAAGCCAAGGATCGTACCGAGCACCAGGCTTATTCCAGACAGGGCAATTGTCATGCCGAGCCCGCGCAACGCCAGTGGATAGCTGCCCATCAGGCTTTGGAGCTGGAACCAGATCATGTGCGGCTCCCGATCGGGCGCACGCCGAGCCAGCGCGCCGAGAATGCTGCCAGTGATTTCAATCCATAATAGAGGACGAGATAGCACGCGGCAGTCGTGATGAAGCCTTCGGCGGGCATGAACCTGTCCGACGCCAGCAATTGGCCCGCTCGCGTCAGTTCGGCGACGGAAATCAACGACAGCAACGCCGAGTCCTTTACCAGAACAATGGCTTGCCCGAGCAGCGGTGGAATAGTTACCCGGATAGCCTGCGGCAGGATCACCAGGCGCATGCGCTGGGCATAGGTCATCCCGGACGCTATGCCGGCCTCCACCTGTCCACGCGAAATCGACAGGATGCCAGCGCGGATGATCTCGGCGATATAGGCGCCACTGTTCAAGGCCAAAGCCAGAATGCCGACGACGAGTTCGGGCAATACGAGGCCTAGCCGCGGCAGGCCAAAATACAGGAAATAGAGCTGTGCCAGCAGAGGTGTCGCGCGGATTGCGTCGATATAGATTTTTGCCGGAAGCTGTAAAAGCCGCGAGCGCTGCAGGTTCATCGCACACAGGATGATGCCCACGGCAAGCGCGCCGGCAAACGAGACGATCGACAACCAC
Source organism: Candidatus Phyllobacterium onerii (assembly GCF_028331445.1). Lineage (GTDB taxonomy): Bacteria > Pseudomonadota > Alphaproteobacteria > Rhizobiales > Rhizobiaceae > Phyllobacterium > Phyllobacterium onerii. The sequence goes on from NZ_JAQMHX010000008.1 coordinate 99,454, forward strand.
AGCGTCGCAGCAAATCCCTGCCCGAACAGGGGCAGATATTCGACGATGGTGCGAAAGCTGAAGTTTTCAAGCATGCCGGGAAGATCCCTCAGGCGGCGGAACAGGCGCGATCAAAAAGCGGCCAGACTGCATGCGTGAAGCGACTTGCCCCACGCATGCCGTCCGAGACCTGCTATTGATGGTCTTTCTTCCAGGCTTCCGAATTGACCCAGTAATCCAGGTTCTTCTGCAGACGGCCGTCGAGAGCCACCTGATCGAGGAACAGATTCATCCAGACGAGTAGGTCCGGCTCGTCATAGCGTGTGGCGAAAGCCAGTGGTTCCTTCGACAGGACTTCCGGCATAATCGTGAAGCTCCCGGCGGGATAAGCAGCCTGCTGCCCCTTGACTGCCGAGACATCGTTCACGCCGCAATCGGCCTGGCCGTTATTGACAGCATCGAGCAGGAGCGGGCCGCCGCCCTTGTAGCTCTTGATTTCGGCATCGGGGAACGTCTCCTTTGCCACTTTTTCGCCCGTTGCTCCGAGAAGTACGGCGATCTTCGTGCCCTTGGCCTTGCAAGCATCCATGGTCCCGAATTTGCTGTCAGTCTTGGCAAAGACAGCACTGCCCGTATACATGAAAGGCTTGGTGAACGCGACTTTCATCGCCCGCGCCAGTGTCGGGGTCATATCCGCAACCAGCAGATCGGCCTTGCCGGAAAGCAGTGCCGGGATCAGACCATCCCAGTCATAATCTTGGAACGTGATTTTTACGCCCATTTCCTTCGCCATCAGTTCGGCAAGCTCGACCGAGCTTCCCGTGCGCTTGCCAGCCGCATCGACCATGGAGAAGGGCGGGCCCTGCGTCTGAACCGCGACGCGCAGTTCGCCGCGCTTGGTGATATCGTCGAGTGTTCCGGCATTGGCTGCGACAGTCATGCCGAGCAGGGCAATCCCTGCGACGAATAGTCGAGTAATTTTCATTCTTATGTCCTCCGTTGGTGTTGGTATTCCCCGCCCTTTATTGGGCTCTTTAATTTGTTTTTGGTGCCATTGCCGGATCAGTCCAGCATCCCTCCGGCAAACTCACCCATTTGTTGCACGATGCCATGACCACAAAGGTCTCGCTTCGTACGATCTCTCCGAGGTCGCCGACCCCGGGTATCAACTCGCTGGTGACCCGGTAAAGATCGGCAATGTCGCCTGCGATGACCACATCGACGATGATGTCGAACCGTCCGGTTACGACACATGCCGACGTGACGAAGGGGAGCGCTGCAATCCGTTCCGCGATCTCGCGTACGCGGCCGCGCCCCTGTGTATTGACACCGACGATGGCCGAGATCAGTTCGGGACGTTCCGTCAGGTTGAGCAATCCGACGATCTTCAGGAGGTTTCGGTCCAGCAAGTTGCGAAGGCGCGTGCGTACCGTTGGCACGGACATCGCCATCATTTCAGCAAGACGCGTCAACCCAGGCTGCGCATCCTGCGAGAGCTGTTTGACAAGCCGCCTGTCCGTCTGATCCAGATGTTCCCGCAAGCGGCTAGACTTTCACAAAAGAGAAAATACAGCGATATTTTTTACCGATATGGAATATCCTATGCGGTACTTTTGCAGAACACAAGGATTTTTGAAACTCAAACAAATGGCTTTGCCGGGTCGAACTTGCGAGGAAGCAGCCTTTCCAGATAGGCTCGGCCTTGGGATGAGATCTGGTTTGTATCGGATAGCATGAAATCATCCGGCAGATGCTTCGTCTTTCCGGCGACATTGGCAAGCGGTATCAGCTGCGGACTTGTTTTTCCGTTTGCATACTGCAGGGCTACCGATCCACCGCCACGGGCAGCTGCTTCCACGGCGAAGGCGCCGGCTTCAAAGGCTTCGCGCGCGTCCGTCTCATTGATGGTCGCGATGTTGCCTCGAGGCAGATAGCCAAATGTATCGACGCGGGCGCGTGCACCGGGCAGCCCGGTGCGGATCAACTCGTCGATGGTCATGCCGAGATCGCCACCCGAAAGGCGCACGTTGCCATGTGCATCACGCTCGAGCCGGTCGGGTAGAACGAGGTTTTCGACGACCGATCGTCCATCTTCGGCCGTCACACCCTCTGACATTGCCACGATGCAGCGTCCATGGCGCGAGGTGGTTTCGCGTACGTCGTCGATGAATCGTTCCGGCGAGAACGCCCTCTCCGGAACGTAGAGAAGGTGCGGTCCACTCTCTTCGTCAAGCTGCCATGCGGCGGCGGCCGTGGTGAGAAAGCCCGCATGTCTGCCCATGACGATGCCGACATAAATTCCCGGCAAGGCGCGAAAATCGAGATCGACGCTCAAAAAGGCCCCTGCAACCAACTCGGCCGCGGAGATGAACCCCGGCGTATGGTCGTTTTCGACAAGGTCATTGTCGATCGTCTTCGGGGCGTGGACAAAAGCGATATCCTTGCCGGCAGCTTCGGCAAGAATTTGCTGCGTCCCGGCCGTATCGTTGCCGCCGATATAAATGAACGCGGTGGCTCCGGCCTTGTGCAAGCCTGTGAGGATGACCTCGCAGTAGGCGGCGTCAGGTTTGTCGCGCGTACTCCCAAGAGCTGCGCTCGGCGTTGCGGCGATTCGGCGGAGCTCCTGTTCGCTCAAAGCGGAAAGATCGACGAAATTCCCGTCGCGTATACCGCGTACGCCATGCAGCGCGCCAAGAACGCGTGCATCCTTGTGACGCTTGCGGATCTCGATCGCGGCGCCTGCCAGTGTCTGGTTTATAACGGCAGTCGGCCCGCCGCCCTGCGCAATTACGAACGTCTCGGTCATATCAATTCTTTCGGTTTGCGTGTTTCCGGAAGCCAGATGGCCGGGTTGGACCGGATGATAACAATATTTGGCCGCATGCGTAAATTTTCTCACCTAAATTGTTTTGCGTGAAGCGAGTTGAAACAATTCCAATTCAATTCTATAAAAGCTGCGTTGAATTTTTGATTGTCGAAGTTTTTCGCGTGCAAGCGCTTCTACCTTCTCCTTCAAAACTCGATAGAAACGGTTATCGTGCATGTGTACGATATCCAGGTTGAAGTTGGCAGGGAGGGCTTAATATGGCCACAGGCACAGTTAAATGGTTCAATTCCACAAAAGGTTTTGGTTTTATTCAACCTGAGGACGGCGGCGCGGATGTGTTCGTGCATATCTCTGCTGTTGAGCGCGCCGGATTGCGCAGCCTCAATGATGGCCAGAAGATCAATTACGAGCTGGTGCGCGACAAGAAGTCGGGCAAGATGTCAGCCGATCAATTGAGCGCTGCCTGATCAGCGTTCAGTTTGTGGTCGCCAAGAGGGTGACCATGGCGTAAACTGAAATATATGACGGAGGCCAGGCCGATGCCTGGCCTTTTCAATGGAATTGACGTCGCGAGCGCAAGCAGCTCGCTCAATATACGAACAAGGATGACCACCGGTTGAAAAATCTCAAGGAATTGGCTGAGCGCCGCACTGCTGCAGCCGAGGCGAAGAAACTGCTTCTCAAGAAGTTCGATAGTGCACCCAAGCCGACTGATCCCGAGATGCAGGCAAAACGTGCCGAGCGGGAGGCAATCGCGGCGGCGCGTGAAGCGCGGCGTGCGGAAAAAGAGCGGTTGGCGCAAGAAGAACTGGCCCGCAAGCAGGCAGAAGCCGATGCGCTGGCCGAGGCCGCCCTGGCCGAAGCGGAAGCCGCCAAGGTCGAAGCAAACAGACATGTCGCGCGTGTCCTCGCCGATGAAGCTGAGCGCAAGGCGGAACGCGACCGGCGTTATGCCGCCCGCAAGGCGAAGCAGCGCTGAGACGCGACTAATTTTCAGACCTCTAAGTTCCCTGGCCGTTTGCTCCCCAATTTCGCGCGATTGACAACAGCCGCCGGAAAACAGGATTATCTCGTATGCCGAGGACTTACAGCAGTGGCGGACGGGTTCCGCGAGGGGCACCCGGGCGAGCCCTGGGAGGGCCGCCCTTGCCAGAGGTCCACACCCTCCGGGAACGTTTCGGGGCTCTGAAGAACCTTTGGCCATTCCTGTTGATGGTATGGCGGACAAGTCCGCAGCTGACTGCGGCATCGCTCGTCCTGCGTCTGGGCCGGGCGCTCCTGCCCGTTATAACGCTGTTCGTCGGCAAGCTCATCATCGACGATGTGGTCTTGCTGGTGCAAACGCCGAACAAGCCGGAAACTCTGTCGCAGTGGCTGGACAGCGGCCTCCTGAATTGGCTCGGGCTGCTTCTCCTCGCCGAATTCGCGCTTGCGGTTCTGTCGGATATTCTTGGGCGGGTCGTATCCCTGATCGACAGCCTGCTATCGGAGCGCGTGTCCAATAGCTCGAGCGTTCGCCTGATGCAGCATGCGGCAACGCTTGATCTGGAGGATTTCGAGGACGCCGAGTTTCAGGATCAGCTCGAGCGAGCCCGTCGCCAGTCGAGCGGGCGCATGACCCTGATGGGGCAATTGCTCAGCCAGGCACAGGACATGGTGACGGTTGCGAGCTTTGCCGCCGGCCTGATCGTCTATGCACCCTGGCTCATAGTTCTGTTGTTTCTTGCCCTGGTTCCGGCCTTTCTGGGCGAGGCGCATTTCAACGCCCAAAGCTATTCGCTCGATTTTGTTCGCACGCCGGAGCGGCGCGAACTCGACTATGTGCGGCAGACCGCAGCGAGCGTCGAAACAGCCAAGGAAGTCAAGATCTTCGGGCTGCACAGTTTCCTGATAGACCGCTACGTGCGTCTCGCCACCGATTTCTATGCGGCCAATCGCGTGCTCGCGTTGCGCCGTGCCAGCTGGGGCGGCCTCTTCACCGCGATGGGTACTGTCGGCTATTATCTGGCTTATGCCTATATCGTCCTGCGCACGCTGGGCGGCGAGTTTTCCATCGGCGATCTGACCTTTCTCGCCGGCTCGTTCCGGCGCCTGCGCACCCTGCTCGAAGGGCTTCTGACAAGCTTTTCCAGTACGGCAGGACAAGCGCTCTATCTCGATGATCTGTTCGCCTTCTTCGAGGTCAAGCCCGAAATCCTCTCGCCGGAAAATCCACGTCCTTTCCCGCATCCGATCCGTCAGGGCTTCGTGTTCGACGATGTCGGGTTCATCTATCCCGGCGCCGAGCGCTGGGCGGTCCGCCACCTCAGTTTCACGTTGCATGCGGGCGAAGTGGTGGCGCTTGTCGGTGAAAATGGCGCTGGCAAGACGACCCTGGTGAAGCTTCTCACCCGCCTTTACGACCCGGATGAAGGCCGTATCCTGCTCGATGGCCATGATCTGCGCGAATATGATCTTGAGGCGCTGCGGGGCAATATGGGCGTGATCTTTCAGGATTTCGTGCGCTACAATCTCAGTGCTTCCGATAATATTGCGGTTGGCCGGATCGCCTACCGGGACGATCATGAACGCATCGCGCAAGCGGCGTCGCGCAGCCAGGCGGATGCTGTCATTGCCAAGCTCCCCGGTCAGTACGAGCAGATGATCGGCAAGCGTTTCAAGAACGGCGTTGAGCTATCGGGCGGCGAATGGCAGAAGATTGCCATCGCCAGAGCCTATATGCGCGAGGCCGAGGTCCTGATCCTCGACGAGCCGACAGCGGCGCTCGATGCCCGCTCCGAGTTCGAGGTGTTCCGGCGTTTCAAGGAACTCAGCGAAGGCAAGACGGCAATTCTCATCTCGCATCGTTTCTCCAGCGTGCGCATGGCCGACCGTATTCTCGTTCTCGCCGATGGCAAGGTCGAAGCTGCCGGTACGCATGAGGAACTTGTCGCGCAGGCCGGGCGCTATGCCGAGCTTTTCGAGTTGCAGGCCGCGGGCTATCGCTAACCCTCAGACGCGCAGCAGCAAGCCTGCGCTGTTTTCCCTGGAGACCATGCTGTACCACCCGGGGACGTAGCTGTCCGTATGGGAGCACGCGCGGGCAATCCCGGGATGTTCTTTCGCCCATCTTCTCAAAGCAATCCAGGCGGGACTTTCCGTGAATGACCGCGGACGGATCCTTCCCGAAATCGGGATACCGAATTCCCGGGCGACAATTTCGACGTCTTCCTCGGAAAAAAGCGGCAGGAGGATATGCGGCTCGTTGTATTTGCAGATCGCATAGTAGGATCTGCCGGTACCCTTGGAGATCGAGAGTGCCGCGCCCAAGGGAACACCACGACCATAGGTGCGGTTCTCAAGCATTTTCAGACACGGACCCTCAGCAGAAATGGATCCTGTGAAGATACGGCCGCAAATTTCCACTCTATGAAATTCATGTCTGTCGGGCATGCTGTTCCCCCATGATTAACCATGACGCAGGCACGCTTGACAACTTGGCGAATCATACACGAATCCCGGCATTTAACCAGCTTGGGGCGGCCCTCCGCACGGCGTTGAACAGCTTTCGTCGAGTTGGTGTCACATTTTTGAATCATACTGTGTTGAAATATCTTGGCTTCGATCAGCAAAAGGAGATACCGCCGTGAACGATAAAGTCTTCCACGTCCTGTTTCTCTCGCATCGCAATTCTGCAAGGAGCATGATGGCCGAGGCGATTCTCAATCGCATCGGAAAGCCCCACTTCGTCGCCTATAGTGCCGGCACGGAGCCCGGGGAGGCGATCGATCCTGAAACGAAGGAATTACTCGAGCAGACCGGCTTTGCGGTGGATGGCCTGCACCCCAAGCATTATCGCGAATTCGGCCTTGAAGGTGCGCGTGACCTGGATTTCGTTTTCACGTTGAATGATGACGCCGCGGGCGAGCCCATGCCTGAATGGCCGGGCGTTCCGGTCACGGCCCATTGGGAGTCATCCGATCCTGTCCAGGCCAGCGGTGAACCATGGGAGCGCAAGCAGGCGTTTTCCCGCACGATGATGGAACTTGATCGCCGGTTGAAGATTTTCATCAACCTTCCGCTCAAATCGCTCGATCGCATGAGCATCCAGCATCACGTCGATGAAATCGGCAAGTCAACATAACTATCTACAATGTGACTTGCGGAAAGCTGCCGCCGCTTTTGCGCCATGAATTTTTCATCCGTCTGACATGGCCGCCGATTATCTTTCGGGTACGCGAATCAAACCTGATCGGTAAAGCAGATGAACACAGCAAATCGCTGGACGCCGCACTGGGCGATCCATCCTGGCGAGCATTTGCGTCAGTGCATCGAATGTAACGGTCTTTCGACCGAAGATTTTGCGCGGCGCGTCGAGATGCCCGTGGCAATCATCGACGCCATCATTGCCGGCCAACATCCGATTACGCTCGACATTGCGACACGCATCGACAGAACGCTGGGGATCATGCCCGAGCTCTGGTTTGTGCTTCAGTCCAGATGGCTGCGCTATCAGGAGACATTTCAGGCCTCGGCTTAGACGGCGTTCTGTCCTCGCCAATTGGGGCAATTGGCGAGGCGGCTTAACTGTAACGTACTTCCGTACAAACGTATCCTGTACAACCATGCCGATCCAAAAGACGGAGGGACGGCATGCGAAAACTCCTGTTTACACTGCTGGCTCTGGGAGCGATATCATCGACCGCTCATGCCTTCTCGCCCAAGGAATTGACACAGCGCACCATAGAGCGACGAGCCGTGGAGGCCGTCATCTGGGGAATTCCGGCCGTCAACTACGATTTGATGTTGCAGGAGATGCTGACCAAGACCAAAGGCAAGGTCAACGAGATCGTCTACTGGTCGCGCCCACTCGATTGGCACAATCAGACGCTGACGCCAAATCCCGATGCGATCTATCTCATGACCTTCACCAACACGAAGGATGTCGGACCAGTCGTGATCGAGGTTCCTCCGGCCGAAGGCGGATCGATCAATGGCAATATCGTCAATGTCTGGCAGATGGCACTGGAGGATGCTGGGCCGTCTGGAGCAGACCAAGGCAAGGGTGGCAAGTATCTGGTGCTTCCCCCGAACTATGCCAAGAAGATTCCAGACGGCTATATTCCCCTCCACTCCGATACCTTTGGCGGCTACGCCCTGCTACGATCCAACCTGCCCAGTCACAGCGATGCCGATATCAAAAAATCGGTTGAATATGCGAAGCGCCTGAAGGTCTATCCGCTATCGCAGGCCGCAAACCCTCCCGAAACGATCTTCACCGACGCGGAGGGCGTCGTGTTCGATTCCACGATCCGTTACGACGCCAGCTTCTTCAAGTCCCTCGACCGGATCATCCAGACCGAGCCTTGGCTGTCGCGCGACCGGGCAATGATCGACCAGCTCCGATCGCTCGGCATCGAAAAAGGCAAATCATTTTCACCGACACCCGCCACTACCAGACAACTTGAGGCAGGAGTTCAAGAAGGCCGCGAGTGGCTGGATGAGAAGTACGACACAAGTCTCATTCCATTCTACGAAAAGAGCAGGTGGAACTATGCGGGAAGTCCGGAACTGGTGAAGAGCGCACAGGCATCGTACGATGAACCTGACACCTACCCAGTCGATCTGAGAGGCTTGGCATACAGCTATGCTTTCGTCGGATTAAAGCGAATGGGAACGGGTCAGTTTTACCTGATTTCGATCAAGGACAAGGACGGCCACGCCTTTGATGGCTCAAAGACGTATCGCCTCAACGTCCCCGCCAATGTGCCTGTCGAGCAATATTGGTCGCTGACCGCCTATGATCGGGAGACCCACGCGCTGATCCGCAATATGCCTCGCGCAAGCCGTTCATCGCAAATCTCCGAACTGCAGGAAAATGCGGACGGGTCCGTCGACATATTCCTCGGACCAAAGGCGCCGAAGGGCAAGGACGCCAACTGGATTCCGACCGATGAAAAACGGGATTTCGAGCTCATGTTCCGTCTCTACGCCCCGACCAAAGCGCTGTTCGACAAGACTTGGGTCCTTTCGGACGTCGAGCAGGTGAAGAAGTGATCGGCAAAGTCCAATTTGGGAGGTCCGGATGTCTATCAAATCTCTTCTGACGATTGGTATCGCTGCGTTGACCTTTGCCAGTGGCGCGTGTGCCAAAGAGCTGCTCAATGGCCCCGTCGAAACCCGGATCGGGCGGATCGACCTTCAGGCCGGCTATCCGAGCGCGAGTTCGGTGAAGAAACTCTACGACGAGATCGATTTTCAGCGCGCCTCACAAGCCTATATATGGGCGACACCGGTCGTGTCGATGGAGGCCATCCGGCGGGCCAACAAACGCGACTGGCGGGTCGACTACAACGAGGTCGGGCTTGTTGATGGCTACACGACGCCCATCGTCGCCGCCCTGACAGCAAACAACACGACCATTTATGCGGTTGTTTTCACCGACCTGGGCCGTGATGGCCCGGTTGTTATCGACATTCCGACCGGTGTCTACGGTGTTATCGATGACTTTTGGCAACGGCCCGTCGTCGAGGTGGGCCCGTTTGGACCTGACAAGGGGAAAGGCGGAAAATTCCTGCTGCTGCCGCCGGGATACACGGGCGCTGTCCCGGACGGATATTTGACGGCAAAATCGAAGACAAACCAGACGATGCTGGTCGGCCGTGCTTTTGTGAAAGACGGCGACATCAAGTCGGCTGTGAATACCCTCGCAGGGATCAAGGCCTACCCGCTTTCCAAGGCCGGCAATCCTCCTGAGACTCGTGTCATCCATGCGGGCGACCGCGCGATGAACTCCATCCCGCCCAAAGGGTTTGAGTATTGGCAATTTCTTGCCGATGCCTTGAACAAGGAGCCTGTGGAAGAGCGTGACCGTTTCTTCCACGCCATGCTCAAGCCGCTCGGCATCGAAAAGGGAAAGCCATTCGAACCAGATGCCCGCCAGAAGAAAATATTGTCTGATGCGGCCGATGTTGGGTTCCTGATGGCCCAAACACTAAGCATGGCTCCGCGCCTGACCAATGCATCCTCCTATCCAGGAACGCACTGGGAATGGGTGCTCACCCTCAATCCGGATCAGGAAGCGCCCGGCTATAGCCAACTCGATGAGCGTACCGACTACACCTTCGAAGCTATAACGGTAGCCGAAGGCATGGTGAAGACCATCGTCGGTGCGGGCTCGCAATATATGAGCGCGGCCAAGGACAAGGATGGCGCGTGGCTGGATGGCGGGAAAAATTACACTCTGTATGTACCTGCAAACGTACCCGCCAAGGAGTTCTGGGCCGTGACCGTCTATGACGTGCTCACGAGGTCAATGATCAAGACCGACACTATGAAGGCCGGTGTTTCCAGTCACGATAAGCTCAAGGCCAATGACGACGGTTCCATCGATATCCATTTCGGTCCAAAGGTTCCGAAAGATGGTGTAAATTGGGTCAAGACGATCCCGGGCCGAGGCTGGTTTGCCTATTTTCGGTGGTATGGACCGACCGAACATTTCTTCGACAAAAGTTGGACGTTGCCCGACATTGAACGCCGAGGCTGAGCACACAATTGGCTGCTCCAGCTATGCCCGCCGCGGGGGGCTACTGCAGATCGAGTACCCAAGTTTGCCCCACCAGGTCCTGGCCGAAGGAATGATGCTTCTCCTCGTCGACCAGGCGGAATCCGGCTGCCTCGTATATGCGGCGCGCCGAGACGAGGACGTCATTTGTCCATAGCTTGATCTGCCGGTAGCCGGCCTCCTTCGCGCGCTCGACACAGGTTGCAACGAGCGTTCGACCGATACCAAGACCGCGCGCGCTCGGTTCGACATAGAGAAGGCGCAGCTTCGCGACTTCAGGATCCTCGGATCGGACGAGGAATATGGACCCGGCGATCGAACCGGCATGTTCGGCAATCCACGCGGCTTCGCGTTCTGGATTGAAATTGGCGACGAATTTCGACAGGATTTCAGCGACCAGCGCTTCATATGTCCAGTCCAGGCCGTATTCCTGATGGTAAAGCACTGCTTGTCGGTGGATGACCCAGCCGAGATCGCCGGGCTGGAGGCCGCGATATGTCACCTCGTCCGGCACATGGTTTTCGGCATTGATAAGGTTTCTGATCTGACGCATGGACGATACGAGCTGCCTGCGGGCATCGTCACCCAACGGTGCAAGGATTTGCTCCATCTGAAGCTGCGAGCGCCGGTTAAGGCCGGAGAAGACCTCCTGGCCCGCCGGAGTCAGCGTTATGAGACGCTGCCGTCCATGTGTTGAGCTGGCATGAACGCGCACGAGCTTGCGCTTTTCGAAGCGTGAGACGATGCGGCTGAGATGGGCCTTGTCCATGTGCAGACTGCGACCGATATCGGCGGCCGTCTGTTCGCCATTGTTGGCAAGTTCATATAATACTCGGCCCTCTGCCAAAGTGTAGTCGCTGGCAAGCAGGTGCTTGTCGAGCAGTCCGATTTCCCTTGTAAAAAAGCGATTGAAACTACGAAATTCGTCAACTGCGTTCATGTTATTCGCTCTATGTTGTCAGTGACAACATCATATGCATTTCGCTTGGGATCGCAAGATGGAAATGTGATGACGGCAGCCAATGGAAAGAGGCTTACGTGGCCTTCGCCGCCGCCCTGCCGGCCGTCCGGCCCGAGAAGATCGAGCCGCCGAGGAAGGTTCCTTCAAGCGAATTATAGCCATGCATGCCGCCGCCGCCAAAGCCGGCTGCCTCGCCGGCTGCATAGACCCCGGCCAGCGCTTCGCCGTCAGCCTGCAACACACGCGCATTCAAATCCGTCTCGATGCCGCCAAGCGATTTCCGTGTGAGGATGCTCAGGCGTACCGCGATCAGCGGCCCATGTTTCGGATCGAGTATCTTGTGCGGCGGCACCACGCGAACGAGGCGATCGCCGACATAGTTGCGGGCGCCGCGGATCGCCGTGATCTGGGCATCCTTGGTGTATGGATTGTCGACTTCGCGGTCGCGGGCCATGATCTGCGCCTGCAATTTGTCTTCATGGATCAGATTGTCGCCAGTCAGCGCGTTCATGCGGCGGACAAGTGCGGAGAGGTCCCTTTCGACGATGAAATCCTCGCCATTGTCGAGGAAAGCCTGCACGGGAGCGGGGACACCGCCTAGGGCGCGCTTGAGCACCTGCCTCCAGCTCTTCGAGGTGAAGTCCGGATTCTGTTCCGAGCCGGAAAGCGTTATCTCTTTCTTGGCGATCGTCTGGTTCAGCACGAACCAGGAATAATCATAGCCGCTCTTCATGATATGGCGGAGCGTGGACAGCGTATCGAAACCGGGCAGGCATGGCGCGGGCAGGCGGTCGCCACTAGCGTCGAACCACAGCGACGACGGGCCGGGCAGAATGCGGATGGCGTGCTTTGTCCAGATAGGGTCCCAATTGTTGACGCCTTCGACATAGTGCCACATGCGGTCTTCGTTGATGAGATGGGCTCCGGCTTTCTCAGCGACGCCCAGCATCAACCCGTCGACATGGTCCGGTACGCCGCGGATAAGATGCTTCGGCGTTCCGAGCCGCGCCGGCCAGTTCTTGCGCACCAGATCGTGATTGCCGCCGATACCGCCGCTGCAGACAATGATCGCTTGCGCCTTCAGCGCGAACGATCCGGTGGCAACACGGGAACTCGGTTCACTGCGCCTGACCTCGCTCGGCTGGAGGACTTCGCCTTCGACCCCGTCGATCATCCCGGCGTTTTTCACCAGCGCCGTTACGCGGTGCCGGAAGCGAAAAGTGAGGAGACCTTTGTCCTCGGCTTCGCGAGCCCGGCGAATAAACGGCTCGACTACGCCGAGACCCGTGCCCCAGGTGATATGAAAGCGCGGAACGGAATTGCCATGTCCTGTGGCGAGCGATCCGCCGCGTTCAGCCCAGCCGACGACCGGAAACCAGCGCATGCCTTGGGCATGGAGCCATGCGCGTTTTTCACCCGACGCAAAATCGATATAGGCCTCCGCCCATCTGCGCGGCCAGTGATCTTCAGGCCGGTCGAAACCGGCCGAGCCCATCCAGTCCTGCAATGCGAGTTCGGGTGAATCCTTGATGCGCAGACGGCGCTGCTCGGGGGAGTTGATGAAGAATAATCCACCGAAGGATCGCCAGGCCTGGCCCCCGAGTGTCTGTTCCGGTTCCTGATCGAGGATGATCACCTTCTTGCCGGCATCGGTAAGTTCCGTTGCCGCGACGAGCCCGGCTAGACCCGCGCCAATGATGATCGCATCCGCATCGTAACCCATTGCCGACTTTCCTCCCGAGCGTATTCGCGTAGCAGAAAAAGCGGGAAAGCTAAATTGTCATTGCGGAAGAGTTTTAGACGAAAAGAAGCCGATCTGGCGTAGGAACCTTCGATTCCTATGCAAGAATCGTCAATTCCGGGATGATTTTGTCTACTGTAGATTGAAAATTACGTGTGGCTGGTTGTTTTGGTTGGTCGAGCTATCGGACTTCCACCTTTTCTAAACTCTGTAACAGGGCTTGAAGCGGTTGGGGACGATGAAACAGAAAGCCTTGACCATAGCCGATACCAAGCGATTTAAGGATGTCGACCGCCTGCAGATCCTCGATATGTTCGGCAATAACATCAACACCAAGTTCGCGCGCGATACCGTTGATGGAAGCAACAACCGCTTGATCGAGCCGGCTTTTGGACAATTTTTCGATAAATGCCCCGTCTATTTTGATACTGTCCACCTTGAAATGGTGTAAGTATCCGAATGAACTGAGGCCGGTGCCAAAATCATCGAGACTTATACGACATCCGGCTGCGCGTGCCTCCCTAACGAAGTGTTCTGCCGCCTCGTAATTATTTACCGCAGTGGTTTCCGTAATCTCGAATATCAAACGGGACGGAGAAACTTTGGTTTTTTCAATCGTTGACTGTAGAAATGGCCAGAGTGTGGGATCGCTTATTGTATTTGCAGATAGATTTATTGCGAGCGACACGTTCTTCATCTGCATCAATTTTGGGCCATAGGTCTCAAGCGTGTGCTGGATAATCCAGCGGTCGACTATACCCATAAGGCCGAAGCGTTCCGCAGCGGGAATGAACTCGGCGGGTGCAATGATTTCCCCGTTTGCTCCGGTCATCCTCGACAGTATCTCGATACAGATGCTGTGGTCGTCTGTATTGGAGATTGCTCTGATCTCCTGGCCGTAAACTTGCAGTCGTCCTTCGGACAATGCTTCCAGAATTCCAGAGGCGGCCTGAATACTTGCGAGGTTCTGTCGGGCCGCGCCAGTATTGATATTGTAGATGGCGCTGCGATTGCGGCCTTCCGCCTTTGCGGCGTAACATGCAGCATCGGCGCGGGCGATCGCCTCGGCGAGGGTGACGCCCGGTTCATCGAGTGCCGCTATTCCAACGCTGGCGCCAATGTTCTGGATTTTTCCGTCCCAAGGCAGCTGAATGGTTCTTATCTCGCTTATCAAGCGCTCGGCCGCCTCTTCCGCCTCCTCAAATTTGCCGATCGGAAGGAGAACAGCAAACTCATCGCCACCAAGGCGTCCTATGATGGCGGAGTCGGGTAAGGCATTGTTCATGCTCGATGTTGCCATTTTGAGCAAAGCATCGCCTGCCGCATGACCAAGCGTGTCATTGACCATCTTGAAGCGGTCGAGGTCTATGTAAAGCAGCACATGCGGAGCTCGATCGCCGCTTTTTTCGATCAGCGCCGATACGGCCGATTCGAATGCCGTCCGGTTCAAAAGGCCCGTCAACGCATCATGGGTTGCCGCGTGGGAAAGCTCTCTCTGCAGGTTTCGAGCGCTCGTGACATCCTGAATTACCAGCACAGATCCGGTTATCGCGCCTGTCAGATCGAAGAGCGGGGAGGCGATATCCCTCAGAGAACGCCGTCCTCCATCCGACCGGACAAAGAGAGCGTTTTCAGCGCTCTCCACGGTCTGGCCGATTTGCATTGCACGGCTCGTCGTAGATGCAAGGGTCGTGCCGGTTCCTTCATCGATGAGATTGAGGACATCTTCCAGTCGTGAACCGATGAGTTCCTGGGCATTAAGCAACAGTAATCGTTCCGCCGCTGGATTGGCAAACGTAATATTGTTCTCAACATCGGTAGTAAGAACCGCATCGCCAATGGACTGGAGTGTGATGCGATAGAGGTCCTTTTCCCGGGCAAGCGCCTCTGCGTTCAGGACCTCTTCTGTTATATCCCAGATGCTACCCATCAACATGTCGGGCATCGTTTCATGACGGACACGCCGCGCTAGGGCGAACACATGGCGGACTTCGCCATCAGGTTTGATGATCCGGTAGCTCGTCTTCATGGGCTCGCCGGTTTCAAACGTGGATTCTATCTCACGCTCGGCTCTCGCAGCATCGTCCGGGTGCAAAAGATTATGCCACGTGGCGCGGGGTACTTCATCGGGGCCTGGGCCTATGCCGAAGATCTCGCGCATGCGGCGATCCCACAAGACGATCTCGGTCTCGCTGTTGAAATGCCATAGCCCAACCTGGCCAGCGTCGAGCGCGAGTTGAATGCGCTCGTTCAGCAATGTCAGTTCCAGTTCGGCGTTCTTCTGATCGGTTATGTCCGTCTGGACGCCGATCATTCTCGATGGGTGACCATTTTTGTCCCATTCGACAACACGGCCTCGGTCGAGAACCCACACCCAGTGACCATCCTTGTGGCGCAGTCTGAACTCGGTTTCAATCTGCGACGTTTCGCCGGAAATATGCCGTTCGCCACTTTCGATTGCACGCTGCTTGTCATCAGGATGTATGAGTGTCAGCCAAAGATCGCTGCTATCGCCGAGCTCGTCTTCACGATAGCCCAGCATTTTCTTCCACGTAGCTGAATAATAGCACTGCCCGGTGGTAAGATTGGAATCCCAAACACCGAGGCCGGCGGATTCAAGCGCGAAGCTCCACCGGTTTGCCTCGGCATCGGCGGGCGTTAGGGAAGGTCTTGAGTGCAGGCGCATATTCCGAACGTCTGTCATGCCTGAAGCTAACATGAAAAGCAGAAAAATACAGTTAATGTCTTCGCAGGAATACGGCTCGAAGTGTTCATCATTGGAGACAATTATCGGCTTCAGCTTCAATATTATAGCCAGTAAAAAGATGTATCCACCTATAATGGTATCTTCGCGATCCGTGGCTTAAGGCAAGTGTCTCAGGTTGAGCTGGCATCGAAATTGCTTGCTTGTCATTGCAGACATCGAATGGAAAGATGACTGAATTGATGTTTCAAAGCCGGAAGGATCGCTGGTGTTATGACAAGCGCAGTTGAAAAAGGAAGCACAATAGCCAATGGAGATGCAATTCTCTCCGTTGAAAATCTGACGGTGGATCTGCCGCAAGGCATGGAGCGGCGCTACGCTGTGGAAGATATTTCTTTTGAACTGCGACCTGGCGAAATTCTTTGCATAATCGGCGAGTCTGGATCGGGAAAGTCAGTCACCGCAAATGCAATCATGGGCCTGCTGCCATCGTCCATTCGAGCCAGCAAAGGCGCGATCCGCTTCAAAGGCGTCAATATCCTCGATGCCAAGGACGAATATGTGCGCGGATTGCGCGGGCGTGCTGTTTCGATCATCTTCCAGGATCCTCTCTCTGCACTCAATCCCTTGATGACGGTCGGCGCGCAGATCGCCGAGGTCATGGAGGTGCACAATGTCGGCACTCCCGAAACGCGGGCAAAAGCGGTGCTGGATCTGCTCGATGAGGTAGGTCTGCCAGACCCGTTGCTTATGCAGCACCAATATCCTTTTCGGCTGTCCGGCGGACAGCGACAGCGTGTGATGATCGCGATCGCCCTGGCTCTTGGTCCTGATGTATTGATTGCCGATGAACCGACGACGGCACTCGATGTAACAACGCAGGCTCAGATCCTGGAATTGATCCGCAAGATCCAGCGCGACAAGCACATGAGCGTCATGTTCATCACGCACGACTTCGGTGTCGTGGCCGAGATCGCTGATCGCGTCGTCGTCATGGAAAAGGGCAAGATAGTCGAGCAGGGCAAAGCCGACGACGTCCTCAACCATCCATCGCATCCCTATACGCAGCGCCTTACAGCAGCCGTGCCTCGAATGCGCGACAAGGACAGAGCGAGCGATGCAGAAACCCCAGTCGTGCTTGACGTGCAAAAGCTCAACAAAATCTATACGAGCGGCGGCAGCTTTTTTACCAAGGGCCGCAGGGTGCATGCGGTCAATGACGTGAGTTTTACGATCCGCAAGGGCCGCACGCTCGGCGTCGTCGGAGAGTCCGGTTCTGGAAAGTCCTCTCTTGGGCGGGTGCTGCTCAAGCTGATGGATGCCGATGGCGGCAAGATACTGTTCAACGGTCAGGACATCGCACCGCTGGACGCCAAGGAATTCCGGTCGATGCGCCCCTATATCCAGATGATTTTCCAGGATCCCTTTGCGTCACTCAATCCCCGCCACACAATCGGACAAATACTGGTCGTCGGACCGATGGCGCACGGCGTCAGCGCCGCCGATGCAAGAGCAAAGGCGGTGCAGCTCCTTGAACTTGTTGGCCTGGATGAAGGCGCTTACGATCGCTACCCGCACGAGTTTTCAGGTGGGCAGAGACAACGTATTGGTATCGCTCGCGCCCTGATGTTCGATCCGGTGCTTCTCGTCGCCGATGAGGCGGTGTCAGCCCTCGATGTTTCCATCCAGGCTCAGATACTTGAGTTGCTGACGAAAATTCAAAAACTCCTCCACGTGGCGATGATCTTCATCACCCATGATTTGCGCGTAGCCAGCCAGATCTGTGATGACATCGCAGTCATGTATCGCGGCGAGATCGTAGAATTCGGACCGCCCTCGCAAATCTTCCGCAGTCCGGCGCACGCGTACACTCAGCGGCTGGTCTCGGCAATTCCAGGCAGCCAGTGGGAACCTGCTGCCTGATTTTTGGGCTTGGAGTGCTTTTTTGATGCCCGTTTGGCTCGTCAAACGGGCAATTTCTTTGTTTGCTCGGTATTCCTGCAACATCACATAAAAAAATAGTTGCATTTGTCCACTATTTGCCGAAGCATGTATAGAAAGCTGCATAACAAATTCAGAAGCCTTGGAATCCCGGATGCAATGCATCGTGTCGGGAGCGGAAGGAATTTGCCCGAATGCCGAAGATGATGCCGAAGCCGACCACGATTGAACATGTCGATCTCGACGTGCTCGAAGACACGTTGAGCTTCTACATCCGCACCATGAACATTGCGGTTTCCCGCGATCTTGATGCTCGTCTGGATGGATGCGACGTGGCGCGCGGAACCGGCAAGATTACAACGCTGCTTCTTGTGGACAGTCACCCCGGAATCCGCCCGTCGGTCATCGCGCAGATCATCATGAAAGACCGCTCGGCGATGGGTCGTCTCATAGAGCAGATGATCGAACACGATCTTCTCAGGCGGCAAATTTCTGCCAGTGAACGACGCGCGCAGGAGCTCTATGTCACTCCGAAAGGTGCGGAGCTTGCGGCCATGATCAGGCCGATTGTCACCAAGCAGTCAAAGGATTTCTTCTCGTTCATTGCGGAAGAAGAGCAGGCGCAAGTGATGGATATATTGCGCCGAGCGTACCGGAAGATGGTCGGCATGGCTGGGGAGCAACATTGATATGACGGAAGAACGTGTCGTCCTGATATCGGGGGCAAACAGAGGAATAGGGGAGGCGATTGCGCGCTTTCTTGGTGGTGCAGGATGGCGATTGTCGCTGGGCATGCGCAGCCCGCAATTGCCTGACTGGGCTGATCCGGATCGCGTGCAGGTCGTTGCCTATGATGCAAGCGATCCTTCGGCAGAAGCCGCATGGACGGAGCAAGCCTTAGTGAGGTTTGGCCGTATCGACGCGATAATCGCCAATGCCGGCATCATGATTCCGAAGAACGTGATCGAGGCAGATGATGCGGATCTCGATGCCATGCTGGCGATCAATGTCAAGGCGCCGCGCCGGCTCGCGGCCGCGGCTTGGGGCGCGCTTGGCAAAAGCGGGCGAGGACGCGTTATCATCCTTGGCTCGCTGTCCGGCAAGCGAGTGAAATCTTCGACTGCCAGCCTTTACTCAATCTCCAAGTTTGCGGCCGTGGCTCTGGCCCATGGCATTCGCCATACGGGTTGGGACCTCGGTATACGCGCAACTGCTCTTTGTCCTGGGTTTGTCGCAACCGACATGGCGCGCGCTCTGACCAACCGTGCTGACAATCTGCTGACCGATCCCGGCGACATCGCCCGTATCACGGCAATGCTGCTCGATCTTCCAAATGAGGCGAGCGTTGCCGAATTCACCATCAACTGCCAGTTAGAGGAATGCTATTAAATGCCCGGTCCCCATGTCGTGCGCGTGCACGGCGATGAAAATCTGCCTGAAAAAGTCGATGTGGTTGTCATCGGCGGCGGCATTATCGGAACGTCTACGGCGCTGGAACTTGCCGAGCGCGGTCACAAGGTTGCTTTGTGTGAAAAAGGGGGCATCGGTCAGGAACAGTCGAGCCGCAACTGGGGCTGGGTGCGCATCTCCCGCCGTGACCCGCGCGAAGTTCCGCTCATGGCTGAGGCGCTGCGCATCTGGTCCGGCTTCGACAAGAGACTTGGCCGTGACACGGGTTACAAACGCGCCGGCATCATATTCGCCTGCCCCGATGACAAATCCTATGACGAGCACGAGCGA
Organism: Candidatus Phyllobacterium onerii; assembly: GCF_028331445.1. Taxonomy (GTDB): domain Bacteria; phylum Pseudomonadota; class Alphaproteobacteria; order Rhizobiales; family Rhizobiaceae; genus Phyllobacterium; species Phyllobacterium onerii. Next base: position 118,890 of record NZ_JAQMHX010000008.1, read on the forward strand.
TGGGGCCACAATCTCGAAGGCTATCAACTGCCGAGCCGAATGGTGAGCGGCAAGGAACTCGAAGACCTTTTGCCTGGCGGTAGCATGAAACTCAAGGGCGCTCTGTATACGCCCGCCGATGGTCGCGCCGAACCGCAAAAAGCCGCACCCGCAGTTGCTGAAGCCGCGCGCGACAAGGGCGCGGCAATCCTTACGGAGTGTGCCGTACGCGGCATAGAGACGTCTGGCGGCAAGGTTTCGGGTGTTGTCACCGAGCGCGGACGCATCGCTTGCGACGCTGTCGTACTCGCCGGCGGCGCCTGGTCCAACCTCTTCTGCGGGCTTTACGGGATCGACCTGCCACAGCTGAAGGTGATGAATACCGTCATGCGCACGAAGCCGCTGGAAGGCGGTCCTGAATCGGCGCTTTGGTCCAAGGATTTTGCCATACGGAAACGCCAGGATGGCGGTTATACGATTGCCTCCGGCCACGAAAACATTGTCGACATCGTGCCAAAATCTTTCCGCTATGCATTTAAATTCTTGCCGGCGCTGAAAATGGAATGGGGATCGCTGTCGTTTCGCTTCGGCGGCCGTTTCTTCGACGAGGCGCGGCTACCGACACGCTGGAAGATGGATGAGGCGAGTCCGTTTGAGTATAACAGAGTCCTCGACCCCAAGCCTTCGCTGGATATGTCAAACAAAGCCTTCAATGGGCTCAAGGCGGCCTTCCCGGTCTTCAACAAGGCGGAGATCGCGCAGCGCTGGGCGGGCTACATCGATGTTACGCCGGATGCAATTCCTGTGATTTCCGCAGTGGATGAGATCCCCGGCTTTCACATCGCCACAGGGTTTTCGGGTCATGGTTTTGGCATTGGTCCGGCGGCAGGTCGACTGATGGCGGATATCGTTACCGGCCGCACGCCGGTCGTCGATCCCACAGATTTTCGTTTTTCCCGCTTCAGCGACGGATCGAAGGTGCGGCCACTCAGCGGTTTCTGAGATCGGCGTGGTTGAGGAGCCACGCCGTAATGAAAATGCTCTGCCGACTGGCAGATAGAATGCAAACAGGAACATTGAACACAAACCAATAAAGAAGGGAAACGACAATGTCTGATAAGCATCGAAATGCAATTCTCCACCCCAACCGGCGTCAGGCACTCGCCATGATGGGCATGGTTGGTGCAACTGGCCTGGTCCTGCCGGGAATTCTTGGAAGAGATAAAGCCTATGCCGCTCCGCCATCAGCGCCCAAGGGACAGGTGATTATCGGCTTCTCGCAGGAACCTACCGTCTTCAATCCGCATATGCTGCATATCGAAGTCGATGAGGGTATCCATTTCAGCGTCTTCGATCCGCTATTCAACGTCGACCCGGAAGGGAAGTTTACGCCCGCCCTGGCGGTTGAAGTTCCGACAGTCGAGAATGGCGGCATCTCCGCCGACGGCCTCAACTGGAAGGTGAAACTCCGCGACGGCGTGAAGTGGCATGACGGCAAGCCCTTCACCGCCGACGACGTAAAATTCACGCTCGATCTCGTCGTCGACAAGGATTTCCGTAGCGCGCGGCGCGCCGGCCACGACCAGGTACGTGACATCAAGGTTGTATCGCCGACGGAAATCACCTGGCGTATGGAAAAGCCGTATGCGCCCTATGCTTCCATCCTCGCGGCGACTTTTATCGTACCCAAACACATTCTGGAGCCAGAAAAAGACAGAAACACCGCACCGTTCAACAACGCACCCGTGGGTACAGGACCATTCAAATGGGTTGAACGCGTTGCAGGCGATCACATCGAGCTTGCCGCCAACGCGGATTATTATGGCGACGGTCCTTATCTCGAAAGGGTGATATACAAATACATCCCGGACCTCACCGTCCTCTACACGCAGTTCAAGACCGGCGATATCGATGTGACCGGCTTGCAGTGGATCACGCCTGACCACTACGACGAGGCAAAGGCGCTGGAAGGCAAGACGGTCCAGGTGGTTCCCGGCGGTACTGTCGAGTCCGTTACGTTCAATATGGAAAAGCCGCAGTTCAAGGACCCGGCCGTACGTCAGGCGCTCTATCATGCGCTCGACAAGACCACGATTATCGATGCGCTCTATTACGGTTTGCCGGCGCCCACCGAAACCTACATGCCGCAGCAGTCCTTCTACTTCAATCCCGACCTGCCAAAGCATGAATTCGATATAGAGAAAGCCAAGAAGTTACTCGACGATGCTGGCTGGAAACCGGGCGAAGATGGTATCCGCGCCAAGGACGGAGTCCGGCTTTCGTTCTCCAATTCGACCACGGCCGGCAATCATATCCGGGAACAGGTGCAGCAATTCATGCAACAATCCTTTAAGGACATCGGCGTCGAGATGACCATCTCCAACCTCCCCCCGGCTGTCATGTGGGGCGAATACTGGATGCAGTCGAAGTTCGACTCCGTCGTGGTCGGTCTCGATTTCCTTACCGGACCGGATCCCGATACGTCCGACTATTTCCTCACGAGCTCGATCAACGCAAAGGGAGGTGCGGGTCAAAACACATGGCAGTACTCCAATCCCGAAGTCGACAAGCTCCTTGCCGAAGGCGGGCAGGTCTTCGTGCCGGAAGACCGCAAGAAAGCCTACCTCAAAATCCAGGAGATCATGCGAGACGACCTGCCATTCCTGCCGATCTTCCAATACGCAACGATTCGTGGACGCAAGAAGGGCATGACCGGTTTCACGCCAAACGTGAACAATCGCATCGACTCCTGGAACGTCGGGACCTGGTACTGGGAGCAGGCATAGGATCTGCAGGGCCAGGGCAACGATCCCTGGCCCTGTCCTGCCTTCGAACCTCCATCGGAGATCGACGCAATGACACGCTACATATTGAACAGGCTCGGACAAAGCCTTGTGCTGCTCGTACTGGTATCCATGATCGGCTTTGCGGTGCTGAATCTGGCACCGGGCGGTCCGTTGTCGCAATTTGCGCTGACACCTGGCATGACGCAGGCAGACCTTGACCGTATTTCCGCACAGATGGGCCTCGATCGGCCACTGGTGGTACAATATGCGGACTGGTTCTGGCGCTTGCTGCGGGGCGATTGGGGCAGGTCGTTCAGAGACAGCCGCCCTGTTCTCGATGTCATTGGCGGTCACTTCGGCGCTACTTTGCTGCTCATGGGCACAGCAACGGTGATTTCGGTTACCATCGGGACCTGGGTCGGCATTAAGGGAGCGACCAAGCGCTACTCCATTTTTGACTACGCGGCGACAGTTGGCGCCATGGTGGCGCTGTCGATTCCGACGTTCTGGTTTGGACTTGTTGCGATTTACATTTTCTCATTGAAGCTCGGCTGGCTGCCGGCGGGCAACATGTACACGATCGGTAACGGCTCCTTTCTGGACTATGCCATTCATCTGATCATGCCAGCCATGGTTCTGGCATTGGTCGACGTGGCGGTCTGGAGCCGTTACATGCGCACCGCGACGCTCGACGTGATCAATCAGGATTTCGTTCGTACGGCGCGCGCCAAGGGCATGACGCCGCGGCGCGTATTGATGAAGCATGTCGTCGGCAACGCTCTGTTGCCGATGATAACCTTGGCGGGACTACAAGTTCCAACGCTCCTCGGCGGAGCGCTCGTCACAGAGACGGTGTTCACCTGGCCGGGCATGGGACGCCTTTTCCTCGATAGTCTCGGCTATCAGGACTACCCGGTGGTGATGGGCCTGCTGATGTTCTCGGCGATTCTCGTTCTTCTGAGCAACCTCGCGGCAGACTTGCTTACGGCATTCGTCGATCCGCGCATTCGGCTGACATAGGGAGATCGCGATGTCTGTTTCCTCAACGCCCATCAATCGCCCCATAAAGTCCGGTTGGTGGAACAGCCGGACCTTCCGGCGGTTTGTGCGGCACCGGCTCGCGGCGCTTGGTGTCGTGATGGTGATCCTGCTGACATTGGCATGCGTCATCGGGCCATATCTCCTCCCATACAATGATCTTTATATCGATCTTCGCGCGCGGTTTTCTCCCCCGCTGACCGGCTATCATTTTCTCGGCACGGACCCGCTGGGTCGTGACATTGCGGCGCGCCTTCTGATGGCGGGCAGGATCTCGATGCTTGTCGGTTTTGCCGCAATGATCCTGAGCACAATGATCGGCGCAACGATCGGCGTCGTCGCAGGGTATTACGGCGGACGAATCGGCACCGTCCTGATGCGGTTTGTCGATGCGGTCCTGTCTTTTCCCAGCATCTTCCTGCTTTTGGCGCTGGCTGCTTTCATCAAACCCAGTCCGATCATGATCACCGTGATCATCGCGATCACCAGTTGGATGGAAGTTGCACGCATCGTCGAGGCGGAAGTGCGCTCGCTGCGTGAGCGTGACTTCATCATGGCCGCACGTATGCTTGGCCTCAGCAATCGCTGGATCATGTTTCGCGAGCTGCTGCCGAATGCGATGGGACCGATCATCGTCGCCGCTACGCTGACCGTAGCCAGAGCCATACTTCTCGAAGCCTATGTGAGTTTCCTCGGCTATGGCATTCAGCCGCCGCTTCCGAGCTGGGGAAATATGCTCAATGGAGCGCAGCAATATTTGCAGTCCGCTCCTTGGCTGGCAATCATCCCGGGTGTGGCGATAACGCTCGCGGTCACCAGTTTCAATTTCATCGGCGATGGCCTCCGCGACGCGCTCGATGCGCGCAGCGACTTGAACTAGGGGAGGGCAGATAGTGCCGAAATTCTCGCCCTTCGAAGCGACGCTCTGGTATGCGACGGCGGCACCTGCGCCGGAGACATCGAAGTTGGGGGGCACAGTCAAGGCCGATGTTTGCATCGTCGGCGGGGGTTACACGGGCTTGACGACCGCACTGCAACTTGCGCGTTCGGGTGTGAAGGTCGTGCTCCTTGAGGCACAGGAGATCGGGTTTGGCGGCTCTGGCCGGAATGCGGGACACTGTACTCCGACGTTCACGCACTATAGCTTGCCGGAACTTCGCAAGATGCTGGGCGAGCCTTGGGCCGAACGGTTGATACAGCGTCAAACCCGGGCGAATGATCGCGTGGCGGATATGATCTCGCGTTATGACATTGACTGCGAATGGCAGCAAAATGGCTACGTGATGGGTGCGCATACGCCGAGTGCCATGACAACCATCGAAGAAAAGGCGCGGGATTATAACGCCGTTGGTGCGAAGACACGCGTGCTCGACAAACGCGAGGTCGAGGCAGTCACTGGAAGCTCGCGGTTCCATGGCGGTTGGTTTCATTCTGAAGCTGGGCATCTCAATGCCCTTGGGTATGCACGTGGACTGGCACGCGCCGTGATGTCGGAGGGCGGTACGGTCCATACGCATTCGGCTGTGACAAAGGTCGAGCGCGAGGGTGGAGGATGGGCGGTTAAAACGGCCGAAGGCAGTGTGATCGCACACAAGGTCATCTTTGGTACCGGCGCCTATACAGCCGGTGGCTGGCCGGGCTTAGAAAACACATTCAAGATTCAGCGTGTGTTCGTGGCCGCGACACAGCCACTGAGTGACGCTGCACGTAAAGCCATATTGCCGCAGAACACGACAATCCACGATGGGCGCGGCGACATTTTCGTCTACAAATACAACGCCGAAGGGCGCATCGTGGCATCGATGTTCCCCATGGGCCGGCGGGGCAAGGATTTGGCGTATACCAAGCAGGTAATGACTGATCGGCTCAAATGGCTTCATCCGCAAATCGATCGAGACATCCGTTGGGACTATTTCTGGTTTGGCGAACTCGACATGCAATATCGTACAGTTCCACGCCTTTACGATTTGGCTCCGGGTGTCGTCGCGCTAACTGGACTGTCCGGGCGCGGCGTGCCGACAGGCAGCATGTTAGGCGGCATTTTGTCGGAATGGGCCCTGGGCGTGCCTGACAGGGATTTGGCGCTCAAGCTTGAGCCGCTGACGGCGGCGCCGTTCTACATGAATTTTGGACCGCAACTGACGCTACGCTACTACCGCGTCAGGGATTGGCTCACCGCGAAGCGGGACCGCGCCGCACTCCCACCGCACGCCTGACACAGGCTGCATCGGCACTCGGGTGAGTCTAATTGTCAACAATTTACAATGATTGTTGACAATTTACATTCTACACCCTAGTTTTCTGACGGCGCAATATCCGGCCGAACTTTGCATATTCATCAGGAGACAAGACGCGTGAATTTATCTTCCGACATCACGGCACGGGCCATACGTTTTATCGAACGCACGACCTATGAGGACCTGCCGGAAGAAGCGCTTGTCGTTGGCCGCCGCTGCATGGTTGACACCGTCGGCCTCTATCTCGCAGGCAGTCGCGAAGCGTCGGTGCGCATCCTTATCGAAGACGCCCTTGCTCAGGGAGGTCGCGAGGATGCGCCTTTGCCGGGCAACGGATCGGCGAAAGTTCCCGCATCACTCGCCGCTCGCGTTTGGGGGACTGCCGGGCATGCTCACGATTGGGACGATACGCAAGTCTCCCATGACCCGGCCCATATCTATGGTCTGTTGACCCACCCCTCCGTTCCACCCCTTACTGCCGCACTGATCATTGCCAGTGAAAAAGGCAATGTGGATGGTCGCGATCTCATGCTCGCCTTCCAGCTCGGGTTTGAAGTCGAGTGCAAGATTGCCGAGTGGATGAAGCCGCGTCACTATCGCCGCGGACATCATACGAGCGGTACGGTTGGCACCTTTGGCGCGGCAGTTGCCGCTGCCAAGCTTCTGGGATTGACGGGAGACAAGCTCGCTCATGCACTCGGATTGGCGGCAAGTTTTGCTGCTGGCATTCGGGTGAATTTCGGTACCATGACCAAGCCGCTTCATGTCGGACGTGCGTGCGAAAACGGTGTCACTGCAGCACGTCTCGCCGCAGCTGGTTTCGAAGCGGATCCGTCCGCACTCGACGGCCCCTGGGGCTTCTTTTCGGTCATGGGCGAGGGCTTCGACGAGGGAAAGACCGCTGCGGGCTTCGGCGCTCCTTTGACCATTATCGAGCCAGGTGTCAGCATCAAGCCATACCCATCGGGTATTCTCACCCACCAATCCATGGACGCGATGCTGAAGCTGGTCCTGGATCACGATCTGAAACCTCAAGAGGTCGAACGCATCCGCTTCTTTGCCGGCAAAAATATCATCGAGCCTATTCGCTATCCAGTAGCGCAAAATCATCTCCAGGCTAAATTCTCGATGCCCGCCTTGCTCGCGATGATCGTGTTGTGCCGCCGGGCCAGTCACCATGAATTCGAGGACGCGTTTGTAGCCGGAGACGCCATGCAGGACCTGCAAGCGCGTACGGATGTCATCAACGATCTTGAGATCGATGCGCTCGGCTATGACAAGATCCGCTCGCGTATCGAGGTGATCACCAAGGACGGGCGTACCTTGATCCAATGGGCCGATGAGCGCTACCGCGGCGGGCCTTCCAACCCGATCAGCGATTCTGGACTTCAGGATAAGTTTCGCGTGTGTGCGGAGGGCGTCATTGACACCCCTTGCCAGGATGAACTGCTGGCACTGGTCCAGAGTATCGATAAAGGTGCTGATGTCGGAAGACTTGTTACACTCATCAGCGGCGAACGGGAACGCGTTACTGGATGACTTGAAGAGAGGGAAGCCGTTCTGAAGAAACGGTGCTTGAAAGGGAGAGAGACAATGAATTTCATGAAATCGATCGGCGTGGCGGCGCTCGGCCTTGCCACTGCCGCTATCTTATCCAGCGCAGCGGCTAAAGCCGATCCGCTGCCCTATCCCAATAAAGTTGTGACGCTGGTAACCCATTCCAGCCCTGGCGGCGGTAGTGACGTATTCCTGCGGGAAATGACGAAGTACCTGGGCAAGTATATCGGCGCTACTTTTATCGTGGAAAATGTCCAGGGCGGCAGTGGCGCGAAAGCCATGGCACGGGTTGCGACAGCGCCAGCCGATGGTAGTGTGTTCTACGCGACGACACCGACCTATATCTACACGTCGCTGATGAGCAAGCCGCAGAATACATACAAGGACATGGATCCGCTGGTGAATATCTTCGCCGATAGTGAGGTGATTTACACACGCACCGAGGGGCCTTTCAAGTCGCTGAAAGACGTCATCGACCATGCAAAGAAGGAGCGCGGACGTTGGGGCGCGGCCAATCCCGCATCGCTGGAACGTCAGGCAGCGGAGCAACTGAAGAAGGCGGCAGGCGTCACGCCTGCAATCGTTACCCACGAGGGTGGTGGCGACATGATGCTGAATGTTCTGAACGGCACACTCGACATCGGCATTGGCGAAATCCAGGAATTGCGCTCGCAGCTCGATGCCGGCAAGATCACTTTGCTTGCCACCTTCAATCCTGAGCGCATTACCGAGAAGCCGGACGTACCAACTGTGAAGGAATCGGGTTTCGACGTCAGTCTGGTCAAGTTCCGTGGCCTCGCCGGACCCAAAGGTATTCCGGAGGCCACGACTGCCATCTGGGACGAAGCTGTGAAGAAGCTGCTTGAAGATCCGGATTACAAGAAGGCCTACACGGCTGAAGTGCTCGTCCCTCAGTTTATCGCGCACAAGGACTATCCGGCTTTCATCGATAATTTCGGATCGACAACGGAAGCGTTTCTGAAGTCGACAGGCGCCATCAAATAATAACACGAGGGGATCGGCCATATTAGCCGCTCCCCTGTGTCGTATGAGGGCCACCTTATGAATAAAGATCTGATCAGCGGCGTTGTCCTTCTTGCTGTCTCCGGGACGTACTATGCTTGGTCCAGTCAAATCGCCGACAGTACCTTGTCCGACGAAGTCGGCGCGACGGGTTTGCCGCATGTGCTGTCCGTCATTCTTGCCATTCTTGCTGCCCTTTTGATCGCCCGTGCCATACTCCTCAGACGAGCCAGGACGGCGACTGCAGCAGGCACCGACGACGAGAGCGACGCCGGCTTGCCGCGTGCGATCGGGTTTCTCCTTCTGGGCGCAGCCTATGTCTTTGTCCTTCCGTTTATCGGCTATGTCGCCGGTACCGCTCTCCTGATTGGTGCCGTAGCGTTGTATGAGGGCGCGCCGCGCAACTGGGTGGTGTTGGCAGCGGCCGTTGGCGGTGCGGTGTTTTACTGGGCGATTTTCGTAAAACTGCTCGGCGTCCATCAGCCGGTAGGCTCGCTTTTTCAGGGAATGTTCTGATGACCACATTATGGGACATCATCCACCTCCTGACCGAGACACCACTTTTCTTCGTCGCCATTGGTGGTCTCACTTGGGGTATTCTTGGCGGCGCTCTGCCGGGCATATCCGCGTCCATCACCATGGCGCTCGTTTTGCCTTTCACCTATACGATGGACCCGGCTCAAGCGATTGCGCTCTTGGCATGCGTCTATATCGGCGCTGAATATGGCGGTTCGATCCCGGCTATTCTCATAAGGACGCCTGGAACCAACTCCTCTGCCGCCACGGTTATCGATGGCTATGAGATGAACCGGCAGGGGCGTGCCGGCGAGGCACTCGGCATCTCGCTGATGTCGGGCGTCGTTGGAAGCCTCTTTGGCCTAGCGATGCTGATTTTGCTGACCGAGCCCCTATCCTGGCTGGCGCTTGCGTTCACGCCGCCATCCTATTTCGGCCTTGGCATCCTCGGCCTCAGCGTCATCGCCTCCATGAGCGGAGGGTCGTTGATCAAGGGCCTTGCCGCCGCGACCGTCGGATTGATGATCGCGACCGTCGGCACGGACCCAATATCCGGCGTTACCCGCTTCACCTTCGATATTCCCGATCTCCTTGGCGGTATTGAACCCGTACTCGTCATGGTTGGTCTGTTCGCACTTACGGAGCTCATGAGCCAATCCGGCTCGTCAACCGTCCTGCAATTGAACGAGACAATCAGGATCAAGCTGCCGAGCTGGTCGATGATGAACAAGCTCAAGCGCTCGCAAACCATCGGTTGCATTCTTGGATTGTTCGAGGGATTGACCCCGGGAGGCGGGGGATCCATCGCCGCGTTCATGTCCTACAACGAAGCAAAGCGCTGGTCGAAAACACCGCAGCTTTTCGGCAAGGGCTCGGAGGAAGGCGTCGCGGCGCCGGAAGCTGCCAACAATACGGTGGCAAGTACAGCGCTGATCCCGCTGCTCAGCTTCGGCATCCCGAGCTCCAATTCTACAGCCGTCCTGCTTGGCGGCTTGCTGATGCACGGGCTCATCCCCGGCCCGCGCCTTTTCGAGCAGAGCGCGCAGGTCATCGACAGTATCTATGTCGGCTCGTTCATCGCTATCATCGCGCAGATCGGTGTTGGCATGATCATTCTGCCTGCCTGTATCTGGCTGGTAAACAGACCAAGGGCTTACCGCGCCGGATTCATCTTTGCGCTGATACTGTCAGGCATCTTCACCCTGAACAACAGTCTGTTCGATCTCGGCATTGCTCTTGCACTCGGCCTGGTTGGCTATCTTATGAGGATCGCCGGTTTTCCCGTGCTGCCGATGATCCTTGGCGTCGTCCTCGGCCACATGGTGGAATCGAGCTATCGCCGGTCGCTCGTTCTGTCAGGCGGCGATCACATGATATTCCTTCAGGATCCGATTGCCGTGTGCCTGCTGTCGATCGCTCTCATCTTCGTCGTCTTTTCGCTTAGCCGCGAATTCCGCGATGCCCGCAAGACCAAAATCGAGGAAGTGCATTCATGAACCATTCCGTCCCGACATCGACGCCTGTGGCGGTCAAACTGGCTGCCTTTGCCGAGGAGGCCGCGCCACCATCTGCGGTCGCTGATGTCTGCCGTCGGCTGATATTCGATATTATCGGTCTTTCCATCGCTGCAAGACACACGGACTATGTCCGCGCCGCGCTTTCCAGTGCAGTGGATGAAGGGTCGTGCACGGCCTATGGTCATGATCGCGGTCTCGGGCTTTACGATGCCGCGCTCGTCAATGGCACAGCCGCCCACGGCGAGGACTATGACGACACTTTTGAGGGCGGACCCATCCACGCCGGCGCGGTGATCGTCTCGGCTGTTCTGGCGATCGCCGAAAAACGCGGCCTCGATGGCAAGGCAGTGATGCGCGGCATTGCGGTTGGTTCCGAATTGATGTGCCGGATGAGCCTCGTTGCACCGCAGGCGACCCACAAGGCGGGGTTCCACCCCACGGCGATATTTGGTGCTCCCGCTGCCGCAGCCGCGGTTGGCGTCGTGCTCGGTCTCGATGCTGCAACGATTGGCAGAGCGCTCGGTATTTCCGGCAGTCTCGCGTCCGGCATCATTGAATATCTCGCTGATGGCAGTTCGACCAAGCGTCTGCATGCCGGAGCCGCGGCACAGGCCGGATTGCGCGCTGCCCTTCTTGCAGAGGGAGGGTTTACCGGACCTATTACTGTTTTCGATGGTTCGCACGGCTTCTACAAGGCCTTTGCTCCGTCGAAGACGCCGGATTTCGCGCCCTTGCTTGATGGACTGGGCAAAAAGTGGATACTCGAGACGCTGGCTTTCAAGCCTTACGCGTGCGGGACCATGACCCAACCCTTTATCGACTGCGTGAGGAAGCTGGCAGCCACGGGCGTGCTGCCAGCGGACATTGTTTCCATTACTTGCAAGGTAGGCGAGGGCACCGTTCATCGCCTGTGGGAGCCACTCGCTGAAAAGCACCGGCCGCCCAACGGGTATGCCGGCAAATTCTCTACGCCCTTTTGTATGGCAGTCGGCTTCCTCGATGGTGAGGCGGGTCTCGGGCAGTTTACCAATGAGCGCGTCAAGGATCCGGACGTGCGGGCACTTGCCGCGAAGATCTCCTATGAGATCGATCCGAACGATCCTTATCCCAAAAACTTCACCGGCCACCTCAAGGCAACCCTGAAGGATGGAACCGTGCACGAGTTCAGGCAGCCCTATATGCGCGGCGGCGCACATGAACCTTTGCCGGATGCCGAACTGGCTGCCAAGTTCGAGGCCAATCTGCGTTTCGGCGGCTTTGACAGCGGCAAGATCGCGGCATTGCGTGACACCCTCAATCAGATGGCAGAGGGTAGCAAAGTCGATTTGAGGGCGGCACGGGTATGAGCGAGGACAATCGTGAACTCAAAGGACGCGTCGCGCTGGTAACGGGTGCATCGCGCAATATCGGACGTGCGATCGCGCTTGCGCTGGCCGAGGCAGGTGCTTCGATCGCCATCGTTGCAAGGTCGGATCAAGCAGCCGCTGAATCCGTGGCGCGCGAAGTAGAAGCACACGGCAGCCGGGCCATTGTGCTTCTCGGCGACGTGGCGCAAGAGGCCAACGCGGAGCGGCTCGTCGGCAAGACTGTGGAAATTCTCGGTCGTCTCGATCTTCTAGTCAACAATGCAGCCATCCGGCGGGAGGCTCCTGTTGAAGAATTGTCGTTCGCCGATTGGCGCGAAGTAATGGGTGTGACGCTGGATGGAGCGTTCCTGATGAGCCGCGCTGCAATCCCGCATCTGATCGCAGGCGAGGGGGGAGCGATCGTTAATATCGGTGGTCTTACCGCCTATACCGGTGCGATGAACCGCGCCCATGTCATTTCAGCCAAGGCCGGGCTTGACGGGTTCACCAAGGCCTTGGCGCATGAGCTTGGCCCGCGCGGCGTCACCGTGAATCTGGTCTCGCCCGGTATGATCGATACCAATCGCGCGCATACCTCATCCGGAGGTGAGCCGGCGCACCATAGTACGACGCGTACGCTGGTCGGCCGGCGCGGAACCCCGGAAGAAGTTGCGGCTGCGGTGCTCTATCTCGCCGGCCCGACAGGGCGCTTCATAACGGGACAAACAATGCATGTGAACGGTGGGGCTTTCCTGCCTTGAAGCGCGGTGCGGAGTGGTCACGACAATATGTGCTGAACACGTGAAATTGCCGGTTGACTAACGCCATCAGGAAACCCAAGACGAGATCAGCGCGTATCAATTTAAAGTCGTTCAGCCAAGCAACGGACACAGCCCTTGACTTCTCCAGTCCCTGCCTCTCCGCTAGAAACACCACGCCTTCGTTCTCTCTTTCTCCTCTGCTTCAAGATCGGTGTCTTGAGTTTCGGTGGAGGCCTCAGCGGTTGGCTCTACAAGGAGTTCGTTCTCAGCAAGCGCTGGATCGACGAAGAGGATTTCTCGAGCAGTCTGGCGATTTCGCAAATGCTGCCTGGTGCGAATGTGGTCAATCTGGTCATCTGCATGGGTGAACAATTGCGCGGGCCTGTGGGCGCATTGGCCTGCGTTCTTGGTTTTCTTGTCGGTCCGTTCTTTGCGGTCGTCGGTCTTTGCCAGTTGTTCGACGCCCTTGCCGGCTATCCCTTGCTGCCGGTGATTTCGGACGGTGTGGCCTTCGCTGCAATGGGCCTTTTGATCATCATGTGTGTTCATGGCGTTCGCAGGGCGATGCGATTTCCTCCATCCATTGTTACCATTGCGGTGACGGCGATACTTGTCGGGATTTTCCGCTTTCCCCTCATTCCGGTTGCTTGCGTCATCGCCCCGATCAGTGTCGCTCTGGCCTGGCGGAGAATCTGAAGTGCGTTTGGATACTCTCATTGCGATCGCCCTGGTCTTCATCCCTTTTTCGCTCACCTCGATCGGCGGCGGCGCAGCGATTGTCGCCGGTATCCAGCATGAAACGGTCACTGTTCATGCCTGGGTGAATTCCCGCGAATTTCTCGACCTGTTCGCAGTGTCGCGCGCCGCTCCCGGGCCTGGAATGATGCTTGCTACGGTGATCGGCTGGAAGGTCGCTGGCTGGCTCGGCGCTTTCGTGGCGACGCTCGCCCTCTTCGTTCCATCATCGCTGCTATGCTACTCCGTCTTCAAGTTGACAAACCACCATCGTGACAAGAAATGGCATCGCGCCATGCGCGAGGGTTTGGCGCCAGTCGGTATCGGCTTGATCATTGCCGGCGTCTTGTCGTTGTTCCGGCTGGCCGATGGAGGGATCACAGCCTTTGTAATCGCTGGGCTTTCCGGCGCAATTCTTTATTTTGCGCCAAGGTTTCCGGTCTTGGGCGTGCTGGCGCTTGGCGGCCTTGCCGCTATGTTGGCATCGACATTGAGTACCTGGGTTTCAGCCCTGTAACGCCTTGAGCCGTTTGAACTGAACCAGCCTGCTGGCTAGTTTTATGGCGTTTTCAAACGCCCCGGTATCAGCCACGCCTTTGCCGACGATATCAAACGCCGTCCCGTGTGCCGGGGTTGTGAAGACGGTATCGAGGCCGGCAGTTACGGTCACACCCCGATTGAATCCGCGCATCTTCGTCGCGATCTGGCCCTGGTCATGATACATGGAAAGGACGCCGTCATAGTCTCCAGCAAAAGCTTTGAGATAGACTGTGTCGGACGGGAAGGGTCCCTCGCAGTTGATGCCCTTCGCCGCCATGGCTTCGACAGCCGGGCGAATGATCTCGATTTCCTCGGTTCCGAACAGACCGCCTTCGCCGCCGTGTGGATTGAGCGCGGCGACGGCGAGCCGTGGAGACCCGATCCCCGCCTTCTTCATCATCGTCGTCGCCAGAACAATTGCATCTTCGATTGCTGGGCGGTTGATCTGCTCGACGGCCTGTCTGAGCGAAACGTGCGATGTGACGCGCGACATCCACTGATTGTCGAGCACATTCATCTCGCTGAAATAGCCCTTGTGGCCGAGCAGATGAGCGAACATCTTGTGCTCGTCGGGAAATTTCCATCCGCCATCATACATCGCGCGTTTGTTGAGCGGTGCGAAGGAAACGGCGTCGACCTCACCGGCCTTGGCGAAATCGATTGCCCGGGACAATGTTTCAGCGGTTACGCGACCGGATTCCGCGCTGCCGACCCCGGGTGCATAAAGTGCGGGATCGGTGTTGGCGAGGTCGATGAGCGGTACTGCATCGTCTGACCAATCGATCGCGGCAGGCGACGCATAACGCTTATAGGAAAACGATACCCCAGCCTGACGCATCCCGAGATCTATCACCCGGGCATCGCCAACAACGACAAGCCTGGCTGTGCTCGACATCCGCCGGTCGTGCAGAATTCGCGCGGTTTGCTCCGGACCGATTCCCGTGCAATCACCTGGTGTCAGGGCAATGATCGGCAGTTCTGTGCTCATGACGCCCTCGAGGAACTTGAATTGGACGATGAAAGCGCCTCGGCGACCGCTCTTCCGCAGGAAATTGTATTTGCTGTGCCGCCGAGATCACCGGTCCGCGAAGAGGGATCGGCGAGCACCACCTCGATTGCATCAATAATAGCTGCCGCCGCCTGCGGGTGACCGAGATGCTCCAGCATCATGGCGCCCGCCCAAATCTGCCCGATCGGGTTGGCGATGCCCTTGCCGGCGATATCCGGCGCCGAACCATGTACCGGCTCGAACAGCGATGGAAAATTGCGTTCGGGATTGATGTTGCCGGAAGGCGCGATGCCGATGGTTCCCGTGCAGGCAGGGCCAAGGTCCGAGAGGATATCGCCGAAAAGATTGGATGCCACGACGACATCGAAGCGGTCGGGGTTGAGCACGAAGTGCGCGCAAAGAATATCGATGTGAAACTTGTCCCAGCGCACGTCGGCGTAGGACTTTGCCATCTCTTCCACCCGCTCGTCCCAATAGGGCATGGTGATCGAAATGCCGTTGGATTTGGTCGCCGACGTCAAGTGCTTCTTGCCACGACTCTGGGCGAGATCGAAGGCAAAACGGAGAATCCGGTCGACGCCGATGCGGCTCATCACCGTCTCCTGAACGACGATCTCCCGCTCGGTCCCGGGGTACATCTTGCCACCGATCGAAGAATATTCGCCCTCGGTATTTTCCCGGACGACAAAGAAATCGATATCGCCCGGCTTGCGGCCTGCCAATGGTGACGGCACTCCTGGCATAAGCCGCACGGGACGCAGGTTTACGTATTGGTCGAACTCGCGCCGGAACTGCAGGAGCGAGCCCCACAGCGAGACATGGTCGGGCACAGTCTCCGGCCAGCCGACGGCGCCGAAGAAGATCGCATCGTGGCCGCCGATCTGCGCTTTCCAGTCCTCGGGCATCATGCGGCCGTGCTTCGCGTAATAATCGCACGAGGCAAAGTCGAAAGTGTCGAACTTCAAATCGAGGTCGAATTTGTCCGCGGCGGTTTCGAGAACGCGCAATCCTTCCGGGACTACCTCTTTTCCGATGCCGTCGCCGGCAATCACCGCAATCTTGAGACTGTTGGCTGGCATCTTGTTTCCTTCCTATTCGTTGTCGCCGAGAATTGCCGCACAGACCGCCTCCGTGACCGTGTCCGTCGTGGCATTGCCGCGAAGGTCCGGTGTGTGAAGTGCCGGGTCAGCGGTGACCCGTTCGATGGCGCGCATGAGCCTTGCCGCGGCCTTGGGCTCGCCGAGATGTTCGAGCATCATCACCGCCGACCAGAATGTACCCACCGGGTTAGCAATGCCCTTGCCGGTGATATCGAAGGCGGAGCCATGGATGGGTTCGAACATCGAAGGAAAGCGCCCTTCGGGATTGAGGTTTGCGGTCGGTGCAATGCCGATCGATCCGGCGAGTGCGGCGGCTAGGTCAGAGAGAATATCGGCATGAAGGTTTGTGGCGACGATCGTATCGAGCGATCGCGGATTGAGCGTCATGCGTACGGTCATGGCGTCGACCAGCATCTTGTCCCAGGTGACGTCGGGAAAATCGCCCGCAACCTCCCGGGCGATCTCATCCCACAATACCATGCCATGGCGCTGAGCATTCGATTTGGTGACGACGGTCAGGAGCTTGCGCGGCCGCGATTGCGCCAGCTGAAAGGCAAAGCGCATGATGCGGGATACGCCGGCGCGCGTGAAGATCGAGACTTCCGTAGCCACCTCTTCCGGCAGGCCCCGGTGTGAGCGGCCGCCTTGGCCGGCATACTCTCCCTCGGAATTCTCGCGGACGATGACCCAATCGAGATCCTCGGCAGTAACACCTCGTAACGGGCTTTCGATACCCGGCAGAATGCGGGTCGGGCGTACATTGGCGTATTGGTCGAAAGGCTGGCAAATGGCGAGGCGCAGGCCCCATAGCGTCAAGTGATCAGGAACGTCTGGCGCACCCACCGCACCGAAGTAGATAGCGTCGAAAGCTTTCAATTTGTCGATGCCGCCCTCGGGCATCAGGACACCATTCGCCTTGTAGAAATCCGATCCCCAAGGGAAATTCTCGACATCGACAGTGAAATTGCCATCGCGGATTGCGCAGGCATCAAGGACACGAAGCCCGGCGGCAACAACCTCCTTGCCGATGCCATCACCGGGAATGGCTGCAATCTTGTGTGTCTTCATTGATTGACTCCTTGGCGGCGCATTTGGCAATTCCGTTTCGATATACTCGGATGACGATTTTTTTCATGATTGTCAATTATAAATTGTTGACAATTTACAGAAATGGGCATGACGTGATCTCCAGAATATCCTGCATGATTGATAGCAAGCGAGAAGGAGAAATGCGATGTCGCTGACAGAGTCGATGTCCAAGGTGCCCCCGTTCTTTGAAGAAAAGGGAAAGCTGATGCACGGTTTCCGCTATGAGCGGATACGAACTGCGGGCGCCGAGATCAATGTAGCGATCGGTGGTGAGGGGCCACCGCTTTTGTTGTTGCATGGCAATCCGCTGACACATGTCAGCTGGCACAGGATCGCGCCGGCGCTCGCCAAAAGTTTTACTGTTGTTGCCCCGGATCTGCGCGGTTATGGCGACAGTTCGAAGCCTGATGGAGGAGACGATCATTCGGCTTACTCATTCCGTGCTATGGCTCAGGACAATGCTGAAGTCATGTCTCACTTTGGCTTCGAGAGGTTTCAGGTTGCCGGACATGATCGCGGTGCGCGCGCTGCTTTCCGTATGGCGCTCGATTTTCCCGATCGCGTTGAGCGGCTGGCTTCGCTTGATATCGTGCCCACATATCATGCCCTTACCAACGTTACGCTCGGCTGGGGGCTCGAAGCCTATCATTGGTTTTTCATGGCGCAGAAGGCGCCGTTCCCTGAAAAGCTGCTGACGGCTGACCTTGACTACTACATCGACTACAAACTCAACAAGAAAGGCGTCGGCCTTGAAATCTTCAGCCCGGAAGCGATGGCTGAATACAAGCGCTGTACCACGCCTGAGCAGATCCATGCTGTATGCGAAGACTATCGGGCGACTGTCAGCGTCGATCTCGCCATGGACACGGCAGACTTCGGCAATCGCAAGATCGACTGTCCGGTCCTGGTTCTGTGGGGTTCCAACAGTCATTGTGGGCGTCATTTCGCTCCGCTTGAGGCGTGGCGGCCCTGGGCTCCCGACATGCGAGGATGGGCGATGCCAACCGGCCATTATCCGGCTGAACAACGTCCAGATCTTGTCTATGACGCGTTTTGGAAATTCTTCAACGGCCAGGAGCCGGAAGAGATCAAGGCTTAATTCACGACTGCGCTGTAGGCGGCAGAAGTGGCGCTGTTACCCTCCCCTTGTGGGGAGGGAGGCTGCGAAGCAGCAGTGAGGGGTCTTAGAACGAACTTGGCGAACTAACCCAGTGCCGCAATAATTCCCTTTGTCATTCCGGCGGTGTCGGCGGTCCCCTTGATGTCGCGGGTACGCGTGGCGGGGTCGCCGAGTGCCGTAGCGATTGCTTTCTCCATGATGGATGCTGCCTCGACGGCCTGAGCTATCTTGCGGTTATGGCCTAGCCACTCGATCATCATCCGTGCGGATTCGATCATGGCGAATGGGTTGGCTATGCCCTTGCCGGCGATGTCGGGAGCCGAGCCGTGCGTGGCCTGCGCCATGGCCAGGTTGCCCTCGCCGATACACAGGCCTGGCGCCATGCCGAGACCGCCAACGAGTCCCGCCGCTTCGTCCGTCAGTATGTCGCCGAACATGTTGGTGGTAACGATAACGTCGAAACTCTGCGGATCCCGAATGAGACGCATCGCCATGGTGTCGACGATAACCTCGTCGACAGTCACCTCGGGAAATTCCTTGGCGACCCGGTGGCACTCCTCGACAAACATGCCGCAACCGAGCTTGAACACAGTGTTCTTGTGGACAAGCGTTAGTCGTTTCTTACGTTGCTGCGCGATTTCGAATGCCGCCCGTGCCACACGCGATGAGCCCACGCGCGTTATGACGCGAACCGAGATCGTCACATCTTCCGTCGGCCGGAATTCGCCAGAGCCGGCAACCACGTTGCGGTCGGGCTGAAACCCTTCATTGTTCTCTCGCACAATAACGAGGTCGATACCCTCATGAATCGCCCCGAGTCCAGGAAAGGACTTCGTCGGACGGACATTGGCGAATAGGTTGAAGCCCTTGCGCATGATTGGGTGCGGATTGATGGCTCCTGGAACTTTTGGATAGGCCTGATGCCCGATCGGACCGAGAATGAAGCCATCCATCTTCGAAAGCGTTTCCATCGTGCCTTCAGGAAAAGTCGAGCCGTGCGTGTCAAGCGCCGACCGACCGATCGGCATCGGCCGCCAATCGATTTGCAGACCCGTCTTGGCAGCAGCTGCGCGCGTCACTTCGACCGCTGCCGGCACGATTTCATGGCCGATGTCATCGCCGTTTAGAATGCCGATCACGAGATGGCTTGTCATGGAACAATCCTTTCAATCAGAGGATGCGTCGAGGCGACGCGAAAAGGTTTCAAATATCCGAAACGTGAAGAGGATCGTCGTCATCACGACAGCAATCCGCGTGATCTGGAATGCGGTCACGGTCGTGGCATCGAGATGCATTCCCGTAGCGGTGAGGGCCATTTCAGTGACCCCTGCCGGCGCCACGGCAAGCAGGCTCGTGACGAACGAAAGGCCCGTCGCCGCCGAAAGCGCCAAGGCTATTGCCATGGCAACAGCAAGCAGGAACGCTGTGGTCACGAGAGCTGAAGAGGTTACCCGCCATAGCCTGCCGAGCAGCGATCGTCTGAAGCGGCAGCCGAGCCAGACACCGATGACGACCTGCGCTATCGTCAGGACAATCGACGGAACCGCAAAAGGGCCAAAGCCAAAGCCTGAGACGATCGCGCCAATAGCCGCGGGAACAAGCAGCCAGCTATTGGGCAGCTTGAACCGTCGCACCAGAAATGCAGCGGCAGCGCCCACGACGAACAGGGCAACGAGCGGTATTGCTTCGCCCCGAAACGGTATTGGCGCGAGATGAATGCCGCCATCCTCGCCAAAGATCGTTACGAGGAATGGAACGATTGTCACAATCGATGTAACGCGGATCAGATGGACGACAGCGACAGTATCACTGTCCGCGTTCTTCTGATGGGCGACGACAGCCATCTCCGCAAGGCCGGCAGCGGCCGTAGCGAAGAAGGCGGTCTTGCGATCGGTGCCGGCAAGCTTTTGCAACAACAGCGCTGCAACCATTGTGGCGATAATCGTCAAGACGGTTGCTAGCAACATGAGCGGCAGCAGTTTCGCGATTGCAATGACCACGACGGGAACAAAGCGCAAGCCGATAGCCAGCCCGACTGCCACCTGGCCGAGCTCCCGGCCATAAGGCAATGCAGCAAGTGGTGCGCCCAAGATGGAGGCGCTGCCGCACGCCAGAAGCGGGCCCAGCAGATAGGGGAGCGGCATCGAGACGCTTCTAGCGATAGAAGCTCCTGCGATGCCGATCAGCAATGCCAGACCCATTCTCGCGAGGGTGCGGTCGAAGACACGCGGACCGCCACCCAATGTTCCCGAGTCTGGCATGATGGATTTCGTCAGGCGACGGAGATAAGACGCGCTGACAGATCGTCGAGCGTGCGTAGGTTTTCCAGCCCGCGCACCAGTTCGACGATCTCATCCGCTTTGCTGCGGGACATCCCTGCGAACTCGGCGTTTTCACGGAACTTGCCTGCTACCTCGTCATAGCTCATAGGGAATGCCGGGCTGCCCTTACCGAAATCGGCGCGGCCGGAAATCTTGCGGCCATCCTTGAGTTCGATATCGATCAGCGTTGTCATGAGATGATAACCCGCTGCTTCGGCCTCGTCGTCTATAACGAAATCCACCTTCTCGATCATCGCCTTGACGTCCTCGCGTTCGACTGCGGCGTCCGTAAACTCGTTGAGGCCGGCGCGGCCTTCAAGCAGCAGGATCGCCATGCAGAATTCCATGGAGAATTTCGCCTGCAGTTCATCCTTGGGACGATGATGGATCAAGGCATTCGGCATATTGGAATTGGTGCCAACGCGTACATGCTTCACGTCCTCGGCGCGAATACCATGCTCTTTGATCAATCGCAGCATTTCGGTCATTCCGGGGTGGGTGAGGGAGCCCGACGGATGCGGTTTGATAGAGATGCCAGGATTGGCGAAGGTCCAGGGGGCGCCCAGCTTGTCGAAGATTGCACTCTGGTCGTAGCCGCCGCCCGCTGCCGCAAAGAACCCGCGCGGTGCCTCGAGTATCCGAGGCGTGGCGGTCCAGCCGTAGGAAGCGAACTGTGCCGCCGCTACGCCACTTTCCGAAGAACGTCCGGCATGGAATGGCTTTGTCATCGTGCCGAAATTCTCGCGCAAACCCGCGGACTGGCTGCCCGCAATCGATAGCGCACGCTGCGTGGTCGCAACGTCGAAGCCCATTAGTCTGGCACTCGCTGCGGCGGCGGCGAAAGTTCCACATGTAGCTGTCGCGTGAAAGCCTGTCTGGTAGTGACGGGGCGCGATTGCTTCGGCGATCTTGCATTCGACCTCGACGCCGAGATGGTATGCCAGCATGAAGTCCTTGCCGGAAGACCTGACAAGTTCGCCGATCGCAAAGGCAGCTGGCAAGGCAGGCGCCGTCGGATGTGTGAGCAGGCCATAGACACGGTCTTTGGCGACGGCCAATTGTGTGTCGTCATAATCATCCGCGTGGATGCCAACACCGTTGGCAAATGCAGCGAACCGAGGTGCTACCTTGCGGCCACCGCCGATAACGGTCGCGGCGCCGTCAGCAAGCCCGAGATCTCCGAGATGCTGGCGAACGAGTTCGCCGCTTTTGGCGACCGAACCGGACAGTGCAAGACCGAAGCCGTCGAGTATCGATTTCTTGCCTAACTCGATAACTTCCGTCGAAAGATCGGCAAATGCTGTCTCGACCACGAATTCGGCCACGTATTTCGTCAGCTCGATATCGACTGCCTTGTTCTGATTCATCCCAAATCCTCTTATGTCACGTCTGTCTTGAGTAAATTCTCAAATCGACTGTGCTGGGAGGATTGTTAATTGTCAACAGTTTTGTGTTTGCAAAAGCCTCGAGCCATCGTGGACTGGATCAAGTTTCGTCAGTGGACCTCTCGTCGCTCGTTTTGCGCGATTGTTTCTCAAGCTGTTCAACCGGGCCCGGCTGTCCAGCCTGACGGGTACGTACGATGCCATTGAGAATATGGGTGCGCGCAGCGATGAGACTGCGGACAGGGTCGCGCGCTTCGAGCGCATCGACAATTGCACGATGTTCCTCGTTGGAGATGTGAAGCACATCGTGGCTGGAAAGCGCGCGATAGCGCTGGATATGCAACTCGCGCACAAAGCTCTGATAGATGAGTTCGAGGCGATTGTTCCCGGCCATATGCGTGATCTGCTTATGGAACTCAAGATTAACCGGGTAGTAGATGTGCACGTCGCCGAGCTCGACAATCTCATCCATGCGTTGCAACAGCGCGCGAAGGATGGCGATCTCGGCGTCAGTCACTCGCTCCGCCAGCATCATGGCCATGCATCCGAAGACGCCGGCCCGGGCTTCCGACAGGTCCTGGGCTTCGTCATTGGTAAGCGCCCGGATAAAGAAGCCGCGGTTGGGGATAATCTCGATAAGTCCCATGGCGGCCAACGCGCTGCAGGCCTCGCGGATTGGTCCGCGGCTCACACCGAGGCGCTGGGAAAGACCGTTTTCGTTCACCCGTTCGTTGGGCTTGAGCTCGCCATCAATGATCATCCGCTCGATCTCGGCCTGTACAACGTTGGCGAGCGAACGGGTGCGAAGGAAATCGATCGCGGATAAATTGTGCGGGGCGTTCGTTATCTCTGACATGCGCAAGCCATCGTGAAGGTTCCAGTATAAGCGGAGCAAGAACCTTGCGGATTGCTCCTCCAGCCTCGTTTAGCAGCAATTCCCGCGATTGGCGACCCTGCCGACTGGCAGGGCTCTAGCCTCGCGTATTCATTTGCGAACCACCAAGTACCGGAACCCGGTTGGCGATAAACACCACGGCAAAAGAAGCGGCAAGGAGAATGATGCCGAGAACACAGATCGCCCCGAGATCGCCGCTCTCGTTAAGATCGTAGATGATGACCGAGACAAGCTTGGTGTTTGCGGTAGTCAGCAGGATTGTTGCGGAGAGTTCGCGGATTGTGCCGACGAAAACGAAGCACCAGGCCGCGACGACGCTCGTCCGCAGCAACGGAGCTGTGATGTCCCAGAGCGTTCTCAACCGTGAAGCGCCCACGATACGGCCGGCTTCCTCCAATTCCGGATGGACGCCGGAAAAGGCCGAAGACATCTGTTGATAACCCGCCGGGAGTTCGATTGTCATGAAAGCGATGAGGAGGATCCAGATCGTTCCATAAAGTTGGAATGTCGGATTGGCATAGCTGAGGAACAGGCCAACGCCGAGGACGATGCCCGGGATCGCAACTGGAGCCGTGGCAAGAACGCCGAGGAAACCAGAACCCGGAACCGAGCGGCGGATCACCAGATACGATACGATCAGCGCAATGGCGGTGACGGCAGTCGCTGTCAGAAATCCAAGGAGAAACGTATTGCGAAGGGCAAGCTGTGTCGCCGAGAATTCAAACAGCACGAACCGCCAATGGCTCAACGTCAGCGTGCTGAGGTTAATCGGGTCGCCAACAGTGCCAGTGAATGCCGTCTTGATAATAGCCAGATACGGCAAGATGATCGTCAGGCTGAGCACACAGAAAACGAAGGCGATGGCTGGCCATTTCCACGGGCCGAGTTCGGTGATCCTTGGCGTGCCGCTCTTGCCGCCGAGAACCGTGTAGCCCTTGCGTCCAAGGATCGATTTCTGTGCGCGTAGAAGAATGACGGTAATAATCAGCAAAGGCAGCGCAGCGGCAGCCGCGAGGCCGAGACGCGGTGGAAACTGAAAAAGGCTCCAGATTTTTGTGGTGATAACGTGAAAGCCGGCAGGCAATGCGAGGATCGCCGGGGAGCCAAACATCGTCAGGGCCTGCAGAATGGCGATCAAAGTTCCCGCAAGCATGGCCGGAAGTACCAGGGGAATCGTCACCTTCCGCAACGTGGTCATCGATTTGCCGCCGAGAATTGAAGAAGCATCCTCGAGATCGGATGGAACCTTGTCGAGTGCGTTCGCCACAAGCGTGAAAACGTAGGGGAAGGTGAAGCAGGCGATGGCAAAGACGAGGCCACTGAACGTATAGATGTTCACCAGATACTCGGATGCTTCAAGCCCGAAGACACTCCTGTACATGATATTGACAATGCCGCTGTTTGGCGCAGCCAATATCTCGTAGGCGATAGCACCAAGAAAGGGCGGAGTGACGAACGACGCTGTTACCAGCATGCGGATTGTCCGTCTGCCGGGTAAGTCCGTGCGCGCAACAAGCCATGCCATCGGCGTTGCGATGATGCAGGCGAGGACGCCAACGGCCAAGGCCATCCCGATCGCAAGGCCGTAAGCGCGAAGAAGGGTCGGGTCGGCGACGAGGGCAATGTAATTGGCGAAGGTGGCGCCCGCGCCGGTATCGCTGCGAAAGCTATAGTAGACGAGCCAGAATAATGGCAGGAGAACCAAGACACTCAGGACAAGCGTCAACAGAGCGAAGGTCGGCCATGAAAAATCGATGCTGCGGCGCCGACCCTGAACCGGCAAAGCTTGAACCTGAATGTCACTGGTCATGATCAATTATGTCCCGAAATACTTTTCATAGTTGGCTTTGATGGTGGGAATCTCGGGCTCGAGTTTCTCAGGATCCGAATGCAGAATCTTGATCTTCGACAAAGGCGTGCGATCCGCCTTTTCCTTGACGCCCGGGTGGAATGATCTCAGCCCGCCGAAATCACTGTTGAGCTGCTGCGCATCGAGCGAAAAGAGAAATGCGTAGAATAGTTTGGCGGCGTTCGGGTTGGGGGCCTGTTTCAGCACCGCTGCATTACCGACGGCAAGCGGTGTGCCTTCGTCCGGGTAAACGATCTTGATGGGTTTTCCCTCGTCGATGAGCCGGAAGACGTTGTATTCATTGCCATCGACTTCGAGCGCCCGTTCGCCCTGAGCGAGCTTCTTCGGAGGCTCGGTCGAAGATTGCACCTGCATTATGTTTTGCTTGCCGAGCTTTTCGAAATAATCCCAGCCAAGAAGCTGGCTCAACACGAATGTCGAGGTCATGACCGTGCCGCTATAACCCGGGTGGGCCTTGACCATCTTGTCCTTGAAACGGGGATCAAGCAGATCTTCCCATGTCTTCGGGGCATCGGCATCCTTCATAAGGTCGGTACGGTAGGCGATGACGGATAGATGCGCGCGGTAGGCGGCGAAGTTACCGTCCGGGTCGCGCTCATCGGCCGGCCACTTGTCGGCCACTTCTTGGGGCACCATTGGTGCAAGCCAGCCCTGGCGCTTGAAATATTCGAAATGCACTGCATCGGAGGTTTCGATCACATCGGCATTGTAGATGCCGGTCGAGTATTCCTGACCGATGCGCTGGAAGACGCGTTCGGATCCGGCGCGCTCTACTTGTACCGCGATGCCCGGGTACTTGGATTTGAAGAGCTCGGCGAGCTTTTCGGCCACCGCGACGTCGGTAGCGGTATAGAACACCACCTTGCCTTCAGCCTTGGCGGCTGCTTCGAGCTCGGGGGTAATCTGATACGGTGCCGGTGCTTCAGCCCAGGCGGCGGGTGAGGCCGCCAGTCCTGTAGCCAAGAGCGCGGCAGATAGAGCTTTCTTCCACATGCATAGTTCCTCCCTTATTGTGCGAGCGCCCGGCATTTCTCTGGTGGGAAATGCAGCCATACTTCTTGGCCAACCGGGATCGCAACGTTGACTGGCGCGACTGTGCGCACCGTTTCTCCACCAGCGATTGAAACGAGATAGTCCCGGTGCGAACCGAGATAGATTTGCCGCGTGACTGTGCCGACCGTCACATTCGTGTCGGCACTCTTGGGCTTGGCCGATGACAGTTCGATGTCATGATGCCGAACTGAAACTGCCGTTTTTCCGGAAGCCGCGGTGCTGCCGCTGCCGCATCGGAGCACAAGCCCGCCTTCGCCAACAACGCTATCCTTATCGCCGCGGGTGCCGCTGAGAATATTTGTGCCGCCAATGAAGCGCGCGACAAATTCAGTCTCCGGACGTTCGTAGATATCTTCCGGCGAACCCGCCTGCTCGATACGGCCGTCATTCATGACGACGATCATGTCGGCGGTGGTCATTGCTTCCGCCTGATCGTGCGTCACATAAACTGTCGTGTAGCGAAACTCGTCGTGAAGCCGGCGGATCTCAAAGCGCATTTCCTCGCGCAGATTGGCGTCGAGGTTTGAAAGCGGCTCATCCAGTAGCAGGATTTCGGGCTTGATGACCAGCGCTCGCGCTAGCGATACGCGCTGCTGCTGGCCGCCGGAGAGTTCACCCGGATAGCGATTTTCCAGCGGAAGGAGTTGTGTGGCCGACAGGATCGTCCGGACGCTCTTGGTCACCTCCGATTGTGGAAGACGCCGCAGCTTCAGGCCGTAAGCCACATTCTCGAAAACCGTCATGTGCGGCCACAGCGCGTAGCTCTGGAAGATCATCGACATGTTGCGCCCCTCGGGCGGAACGGTCGAGTGTGCTGAAGATATGGTCTTTCCGCCGACGCGTATCTCGCCAGCATTAGCGGGAACGAAGCCCGCGATAAGCCTTAGCGTTGTGGTCTTGCCGCAGCCCGAGGGCCCAAGAAGGCAGACGAGTTTGCCTTTGTCGACGGCTAGATTGACGCCTTTGACAACCGTAAGCGAACCATAGCTCTTGGTCAGGCCGTCTAATTCCAGGAATGCCATTCCACCTCCCGAGTGTTCACGGAACCGACAGGTCGGTTTTCCGCTGATATTGGCTTCACGGAAACGTACGGAGCAAATTGAAGACTGTCAACAGATTACTATTTTCAACTTCTTCACATTGAGTTGTAGGATTTTTCGGAGAGCTAGTGCTGTCCTGTTGACAGATATCCTACAAGTGGTTATCTAGTCCAAGCTGCATCACCACCGAGATTGGAATCCGCATAATGGCATTCAAATCCCTCAAGCCTCTGCACCGCGCGCCTTTGTTGCATGTGTCGGTGCAAGAAAGCTTGCGGGCTTACATCAACGAAAATGGCCTGGAAGCAGGGGCGCCGATGCCGCCCGAAGGCGAACTGGCCAGCCAGCTCGGCGTCAGCCGGAACTCGCTGCGCGAAGGCATCAAGGCATTGGAGTCGGTTGGTGTTCTGGAGTCGCGGCGAGGTGTTGGCGTCTTCGTCAAGGCTTTCTCCTTCGAGCCGCTACTTGATAATCTTGCCTATGGCTTGGGCGGGGCGCTGCGCCAGATCGAGGAAGTGCTGGAGATACGCAGAACGCTCGAAGTCGGCTTGATCGCCAAAACGCTGCAGAAAATTACTGACGAAGATATTCGGGAGCTACGGCAGGTGGTGGCCCGCATGCGTGTCCATGCCGAGCGCAATGAAGCATTTGTCGACGAAGACAGGCTTTTCCACCGGCTGCTTTTCCGCTGTCAGGAAAATGAGACGCTCGTGCGGCTCATCGAGGTGTTCTGGCTCGCGTTCTACAAGGCATCCGATTTCGTCAATCTCGAAAATACAGATCCGATGGCGACATGGCGCGATCATGAGGCGATCGTTGACGCAGTCGAGGCAAGAAATCTCGAAGACGCGCGCAACCGCCTCGACAGTCATTACGAGGGGATCGCTCGGGTGATTGCACATAACAAAACCAATACGTTCAATGGGAGGATACCATGAAACTACGAATGATCGCTTCGGCACTGGCATTGTCTGCTGCGCTGATCGGAAACGTAACGTTGGCGCCGTCCGCCACACAGGCTGCAACGCTGTCTGGTGGGTTCGATGTCGGCCCCGGAGGGTTCCAGGGCAACTTCAACCCGCTGGCTGCTACGGCCGGGTTCACATGGCTCAGTGTCTATTTCGAGCCGCTAGTCACCTATGACGACAAACTTCAGAAGGTCGTCGGTGTGCTGGCGGACAGCTACGAAGTCAGTCCGGATCAAATGACATATACGTTCAAGCTTGCGGACGCCAAATGGCACGACGGCAAGCCCTTCACCGCCAAGGACGCGAAGTTCACCATGGGTCTGGCCATGGACGCGAAGTCGGGCTCGGTGCTTGCTGCCAGGTTGAAAGCAGTCTCATCGGTCGAAGCTCCGGATGATCACACCCTGATCGTCAAGCTGAGCGCCCCAAGCGCAAGCACTCTCGACACAATGACCAAGGTGATGATGCTGCCCGAACATGCACTGGCATCGATACCGGCAGATCAACTCGCCAAGAATAGCTGGTGGTCTACCTCGCCAATCGGGACCGGACCTTTCAAGTTCACCAAATACGTCACCGATCAATATGTGGAACTTGCCGCCAACACCGATTATCGCGGCGGCAAACCGGCACTCGAGCGGGTGATCAACCGATACTTCTCCAATCCGGCAGCCGCTATTGCCGCCCTTCGCGCCGGTGAAATCCAGTTCACCTATGTCGACTCCAATGATGTGTCGACATTCAAGGGCGATGAAGCTTTCAAGGTCATCGAAGGTGACAGCTTCGTCGTCAACTATCTTGGTTTCAATCATGAGTCACCGATCTGGAAAGATCCGCGGGTCCGCAAGGCGGTGATGTATGCGATCAACCGCGATGCAATTATCAAGAGCCTCTACGCAGGTGCCGCCAAGCCGGCAAATTGCGCCTATGTCGCCGACCAGCTGATCCCGCAGGGTATTGACCCCTACGCCTACGATCCGGAAAAGGCGAAGCAACTTCTGGATGAAGCCGGATGGTCGCAAATCAATGGTGACAAGCCGATTACCCTTCTGACCTACTACACGACGCCTCTCGCGACCAACGTGCTCGCCGCCGTGCAGGCCATGCTTTCGCAGGTTGGGATCAATGTCGTGCCGCGCGCCGTCGATACACCGACTTACAACAGCATCGTCTTGAATCCGAAGCCGGATGTCGCGCAGTTCCAGCTAGTCTATGCCGGTCTCCAAAACGGACCTGACGCCGGCAGCATCAATGTCGGTCTCAATGAAAAGCAGATCCCGCCAGCAGGTCCCAATGTGGTGCGCGCACGTATGCCGGAACTCAACAAGGCGCTGGATGCTGCTCTCGCAGAGCCCGATGCCGCCAAACGTGACGGCCGGTATCAGGATGTCTGCAAGGTCATGAATTCCGATCTGCCCTGGGCGACGCTGTGGGTGGCGAACCGCTATGGTGTTGTGTCGTCAAAGGTCAAGGATTTCATCTGGACGCCGGCACCGGGTGGTGGCCCTTATCAGGCTCATCCGGAAAAATGGTCACTCGGCGAATAATCGCCCGCGCCTGATCACGGTTCGAGGGGTGGCGCTGGCCACCCCGGCAAAACGGAACGAATATGCTTCAATACAGTCTTCGACGTCTGCTGATAGGAGTAGGCATGCTCCTTGCCTTGAGCGTGCTTATCTTCTTGCTGTTGCGTCTCACTCCCGGTGATCCGATCGATGCCTATATCGATCCGAACATCCCGATGTCGCCAGAGCAGCTTTCCGAGCTGCGCAGCCAGCTTGGGCTCGACAGACCCTTGCCGGTTCAATATCTGGCATGGCTGCAACAGGCCGTTACGGGAAATCTCGGCTTCTCGATCAAGCGCCAGGATCAGCCGGTGCTGGATCTGGTGCTGTCGCGCATCGGTCCCACAGTGCTGTTGATGGGGTCGGCATTGGTTATCGCGATTATCGCGGGGATCGTCACTGGTGTCATCAGCGCGGTGCGGCGGAACTCGCCGGTGGACCTCTCATTCTCGGTATTTGCACTCGTCGGCATTTCGAGCCCGGCATTTCTGAGCGCGCTGATCGGCCTCTACGTATTCGCCGTTCGCCTGGGATGGGCCCCGTCAGGCGGCATGCTGACACCGGGTGCGGAATTTTCAGTCGCAGACCTGCTCCATCATTTGATCCTACCCGCGGCGCTTCTTTCAATCGCTCAGGCTGCCTTGATCATGCGCTATATGCGCTCTTCGCTGCTTGAAGTTCTCAATCAGGATTACGTGCGTACGGCGCGGGCGAAGGGCGTCAAGGAATTCTGGGTCATCGCCAAGCATGCGTTGCGCAATGCCTTGCTGCCTGTGGTGACGGTCATCGGCTCGACCATCGGTCTCGCGATCGGCGGCGCGATTTTCATCGAGAGTGTGTTCAATTGGCCGGGCATGGGGCTGTTGCTGGTGAATGCCGTCGAGACGCGCGACTACCCGGTCATCATGGGCGCGACGCTGATTATCGGGGCCTGTGTGATCGTGGTCAACCTTTTGACCGACATTACCTATGCGGTCATCGATCCGCGCATCAAGGTGGGTTGAGATGCTTGCACGCACCCCTTCCCACAGTCCAGGTCCGATGGCGCGCGCATTCCACCGCTTCGGCCACAACAAGGCCGCGCTGTTCGGCGTTTGCATCATTATGCCGATGCTCGCGATGATCCTGTCCTATCCGCTGTGGTGGACATTCAAGCCGAACGACATCGATCTTCTCGCCATGAACAGCGGACCGACGGCTACCCATTGGTTCGGGACCGATGGTGTTGGCCGAGATGTTTTCGTGCGTGTTCTGGAGGGCGGCCGCATTTCCCTCCTGGTGGCGGTGGCCTCGACAATCATCTCGGCGATCATCGGGTTTCTGGTCGGTGCGATCTCGGCGCTTGCCGGTCGCTGGGCCGATGCTGTCACCATGCGCTTCGTCGATCTGGTCATGACCCTCCCGCCGGTCATTTTCCTGCTGGTGCTGGCGTCGATTGCCGGTACTGGCATCTGGCCAACGGTGCTCGTCATCTCGCTGCTGTCATGGCCACTCCTTTCGCGCATGATCCGCTCGAGGCTGCTTGAACTACGGGAGCGGGATTTTGTTCTGGCGTCGCGTGGCATGGGAGCAGGGCTCGGACATCTCCTGTTCCGGCATGGCCTGCCGAACTCCATCGATATCCTCGTCGTCTATGCGACGCTGCAGATCGCCAATGCGATCCTTCTCGAGGCCGGACTGTCATTCCTCGGTCTCGGTATTGCACCACCCGCCGCCAGCTGGGGCAACATGCTCAACGCAGCGCGCTCGACGGCCGTGCTCGAACAATTTCCCTGGCAATGGCTGTTCCCCGGTGGGGCGCTGATCCTTGCCGTCCTAGCAATCAACTTCATTGGCGATGGTCTAAGGGATGCCTTCGATCCTCGCGCCGAACTGAACTGACAAAGAAAGAAAGCGAAAATGACCAAATTTCATGGGGTTGTTCCTCCCGTCGTAACACCTCTCAATCCGGATTTCACGGTAGATTACCCGTCCTACACCCGCGTGCTCGAGCATTTGCTCGGCGCGGGCTGCCACGGCGTATTCGTGCTCGGATCGACCAGCGAAGTGGTGTTCCATAACGAAAAGATCAGGCAGGAAATTCTCGAACACTCGGTCAAGGTCGTCAATGGCCGCGTGCCGGTCATTGCTGGCGTTCTCGATGCAACGACCGACAACGTCATCGGCCACGCCAAGGTCGCAAAGGCAGCGGGTGCTGCTGCCGTCGTCGTGACGGCACCATACTACACTGTCACCAGCCAGCCCGAGATCATTGACCATTTTCGCTATATCAAGGATGCCGTCGACATTCCGCTTGTCGCCTACGATATCCCGGCGTGCGTCCACGCCAAGCTGGCTCGATCGACAGTGACGACGCTGGCCAGGGAAGGCACCATTATCGGCCTCAAGGATTCAAGCGGCGATGATGGCAATTTCCGTTACGCCTTGCTGGATCTCGCCGAGCACAAGGACATCTTCCTGATGACAGGCTCCGAGATCGTCGTCGACAATGCGCTGTCGATGGGCGCGCACGGCGTCGTCCCGGGTCTCGCCAATGTGGATCCGCACGGCTACGTCCGCCTGTGGGATGCGGCGCAGCGCGGCGATTGGACGGCGGCGCGCAAGGAGCAGGAACGGCTCTGTCGCCTGTTCGAGATCGTTTGGGTGGCCCAAAGCCGCGTCAGTGGCGGCGCGTCCGGCGTGGGCGGTTTCAAGACCGCCATGCGCAGCCTTGGCATCATTGACACGAACGTCATGCCGAGGCCGAGACAGGCACTCGATGCTGCAGAATCCGCCAAGATTGACGCGATCCTGCGCTCTACCGGGCTGCTCGGCTGAGAGCGGATATGGACGAGCGCATCAATCCCATTCTCGACATTCGCGGGCTGCGGACAATCTTCCGTACCCGCGGCGGCGAGATTACCGCAGTCGATGGTATCGACCTATCGGTCGCTGCCGGCGAAACCGTTGCGCTTGTCGGCGAATCCGGTTCCGGCAAATCCGTGACCAGCCTGTCGGTTATGGGCTTGTTGACCCGCAATGTCGGTGCGATTGCCGCCGGGAGTATCCACTTCAAGAGCAAGGATGGCGCTGTGCGTGATCTCGTCCCGCTGGATGAAGAACAGATGCGGAGAATCCGCGGCGATGACATCGGCATGGTGTTCCAGGAGCCGATGTCCAGTCTCAATCCGGTGTTTACCGTGGGTGACCAGATCGCCGAACCGCTCCGCATCCATCGCAATGCCGACCGGAAATCGGCGATGAATTCGGCGGTCGGACTTCTCGATCAAGTGGGCATCCCCGATGCCAAGCGCCGGGCGGGACAGTATCCGCACGAGCTTTCGGGCGGCATGCGGCAGCGCGCGACGATCGCTATGGCGCTTGCCTGCGATCCGACATTGCTGATTGCCGACGAACCGACGACGGCGCTCGACGTGACTATCCAGGCGCAAATACTCGATCTTCTGATCACGCTGCAGCGTGAACGCGGCATGGGCATGCTTTTCGTCACCCACAATCTCGGCGTGGTGGCCGAGATCGCCCATCGCGTCGCGGTCATGTATGCCGGGCGCATCGTGGAGGAGGGCCCTGTCTGTGAGGTTTTCCGCAATCCGCGCCATCCCTATACGCTGGGACTTCTGGCGTCGATGCCCCGGCTCGGCGACGCAACACGTATGAAGCAGGCTGGGCAGAAATTGGCGGCTATTCCGGGCGTTGTCCCCAGTCTTGCTGACATGCCGGACGGATGCGCATTTTCGCCGCGCTGCAGCTATGCAATCGATGCCTGTCGCACAGCAGTGCCCCCGCTCGCCGAGGTCAATGCGATGCATCGGAGCCGCTGCATACGATGGCAGGAGGTGGGTCGATGAGCCCTGCGCCATTCCTCACCGTCTGCGATCTGGCCAAACACTACGTCTCCCGCGGCACGAAACTCAATATCCTGGAAGGCATTTCCTTCGATATCGCCAAGGGGGAGGTGGTTGGACTGGTCGGAGAATCCGGCAGCGGCAAGACGACGATCGGCCGTTCGGTCCTGCGTCTGGTCGAGCCTTCTTCCGGTAGCGTAAAATTCGACGGCACGGAATTGACAACACTTTCGGCCGCGCAGATGCGGCGAACGCGGCCCCGCATGCAGTATATATTCCAGGATCCATTTGCCAGCCTGTCGCCGCGCATGACCATTGGCGAGATTTTGACCGAAGGTCTCAAAATTCAGGGCATCGGCACCCGCAAGGAACGCATGGACCGGGCGCGAAACGCCCTCGTGCAGGTCGATCTTCCTGCCGATGCCGTCAACCGCTATGCACATGAGTTTTCCGGCGGACAACGTCAGCGGATCGGTATCGCACGCGCGTTGACACTCGCACCGGAGTTCATTGTCGCGGACGAGCCTGTTTCTGCACTCGATGTGTCGATCCAGGCGCAGGTCATCAATCTCCTGCGCGATCTGCAGCAACGGCTCGGATTGACCATGCTGTTCATCTCACACGATCTGGC
The DNA here is from genome assembly GCF_028331445.1 of Candidatus Phyllobacterium onerii. Taxonomy (GTDB): domain Bacteria; phylum Pseudomonadota; class Alphaproteobacteria; order Rhizobiales; family Rhizobiaceae; genus Phyllobacterium; species Phyllobacterium onerii. The sequence goes on from NZ_JAQMHX010000008.1 coordinate 152,816, forward strand.
GGTGGTCGAATATATCTGTGACCGGGTCATCGTGCTCTATCTTGGCCGGATCATGGAGATCGCTTCAAGCGCTGACCTTTATGCGCGGCCGCAACACCCGTATACGCGGGCTTTGCTGTCCGCGATCCCATCGCCGGATCCGGATGCGCCCCGCAACAGGCAGATCCTGAAGGGTGATATTCCAAGCCCGGCCACTCCGCCGAGCGGCTGTGTATTCCGGACACGTTGCCCGGTGGCGCTGGAGGCCTGTGCCCATACGGTGCCCGAGTTGCGCGAAGTTTCGCCTGGTCAATTCAAGGCCTGCATCCGTGATGATTTGAACTAGGAGCGCAATGTGAAATCAGGCCAACACACGATCAGCGGCAATTGGGCCAGTCTGCTCCTGCCTGTCGAAGCGGACGACAGCATCGAATTCAGCAAGCTTGGCGTTGAAATCGATATCCTGATCGACGCGAAGGTCGACGGTATCTACTCCAACGGCACCGCAGGCGAATTCCACAACCAGACCGAAGAAGAGTTCGATCGCATCCAGCTGATGCTGGCCGAGCGTTGTCGAAAAGCGGGCATGCTCTTCATCATCGGTGCCTGTCAGCCCGATCCAATGATCATGCTGAACCGTGTCCGTAGCGCAGCTACACTGGCCCCCGCTGCCATTCAGGTCATCTTGCCGGATTGGTGGCCGCTGACCGACGGGGAGGCGATCGACTATCTCAACAGGGCGTTCGAGATTGCCAACGGAATTCCACTTATCCTCTACAACCCACCCCATGCAAAACGAGTTCTTTCGCCAAAAGAACTCGGTGCGATATTGGCTGGAGCGCCGGGCGTGGTTGGTGTGAAACTCGCAGATGGCGATGCAAACTGGTACGTCGAGACACGCAAGCATCTGAGCGGCGTCTCGCTTTTTGTGCCGGGGCATCATCTCGCGACGGGCATCAGGGAAGGGGTGGCGGCAGGGGCGTTCTCCAACGTCGCCTGCCTTAGTCCACGCGGCGCGCAGCGTTGGACCGACCTTATGCAAACCAACATTGATGCTGCCATTGAAACCGAACAGCGGATCTGCAAATTCATGGCTCAGCACATTGTGCCATTCCGGCAGAAGTCCGGCTATTCAAATGCTGCGCTGGATAAATTGCTGTGCGCGATAGGCAATTGGGGACCCGTGAGCACGCGGTTGCGTTTCCCCTATCGCTGGATCGGCGAAGACGAAGCTCAACGCCTGCGCGCTGTCGCGAAACAGGAACTGGGCGACATCATGATTTGATGAGCAGCTGACCCATCTATTTCGGAGCGTGCGACTGCACCACTTTCTTGCATTCGGGTGTGAGCTTGTCCAATTGCTTGGCTAGACATTCGATAACCCGCCCGCCACCAGGCATGACGCCGGTACAATATTTCTGAAAGTCCGCCATGCATGCCGCACGTTCGGCAGCAGTGTGCGCCATGGCCGAGCTGCAAAACATCCCAATTCCAATGACAGTCAAAATCATCCGCATCACAACCCCCTACAATTTTTTATGGAGAGCTATCTCTCAGATACGGAATAACGTAGCATCGATCATGCGTTTTCTGCAAAGGCCAATTGGGGGACATAATGGCCGGAATAAGTGGATTGCACACACGGCAATTTGAACGCTCTTTCGGCGCTCGCCGGAGGTTAGGCTTTGCCTGCATCACATTATTCGGGCTAGCATTAGCTGGCTGTAATCAAGAAAACTCTTACGTTCCGCCGCCGCCACCTAAGGTCGATGTGGCGCTTCCGGTAAAACAGAACGTCACGCCCTATCTCGAGGTGACGGGTAGTACTGCAGCAGTTAATCAGACTGCGCTGGTTGCACGGGTACAGGGCTTTATCGAGGAAATCGAGTACAATGACGGGGATGCGGTAAAAGCCGGCACCACACTCTTCGTCATCGAGCCCGAATCCTATCAGCTAGCATTAAACCAGGCGAATGCTGCAAAGGCATCAGCCGACGCGTCTGTAAAGTTATCGCAGGCGGAATACGAACGTCAGGCAGCGCTCGTGGCCAAAACCTTCGCTACACAGCAGGATCTGCAGAAGGCGGAGGCGCAACGTGAAGCCGACCTGGCCATTCAGCAACAGGCGGCATCCAATGTCCAGCAGGCCCAGCTCAATCTCAGTTATACGCAGGTGAAAGCGCCGTTCGACGGTGTCGCCACCGCGCGGCTGGTGTCGATAGGCGAACTTGTTATAGCGTCCACCACGGCGCTTACGACGGTCGTCCAGCTCAATCCCATCTACGTCAATTTCAACGTCAGTGAGAAGGACGTGCTGCGTATCCGCGCTGCTATGGCGAAACACGGAATGACCGCGCAGGATTTGAAAAAGGTTCCCGCCGAAGTCGGTACGCAAAGCGAAACCGGTTTCCCGCATGTGGGGACGCTCGACTATGTGGCGCCAACCATCACGGCGTCCACCGGCATGCTGGCAGTCCGTGCCGTTTTGCCAAATGCAGAGCGGCAATTGCTGCCGGGCTACTTCGTACGAGTCCGCGTTCCCTTGTTCGAAGAGCCGGGGATGCTGCTGGTGCCGGATCGCGCCATTGGCAGTGATCAGAGCGGGCGCTATGTCCTGGTTGCCGGCAAGAATGATGTCGTCGAGCAGCGCAAGGTAGAAATCGGTCAATTGGTTGGCGAATTGCGTGTCGTGACAACTGGCATCCAGCCGGAAGACCGCATCGTCGTCTCGGGCCTGCTGTCGGCCATACCCGGCCAGAAGATAGAGCCGCAGTTGAAGGATCTTAGCGCCGTTGCGGCGAATGGCGCAGCGCAATGATCTCGAAGTTCTTCATAGAACGGCCCGTGCTGGCCAATGTGATCGCCATCCTCATGGTGGTCATCGGCTTTGTTTCGCTGTATTCGCTGCCGGTCGCGCAATACCCGAATGTCGTGCCGCCAACTGTCCAGGTCACGACCCGCTATCCCGGAGCCAGCGCCCGCACGCTGATCGATACGGTCGCATTGCCGATCGAGCAGCAGGTGAACGGCGTCGAGGACATGCTCTACATGCAGTCTTACGCGGCCTCTGACGGCAGCTATGCGCTCACGGTCACATTCGCCATCGGCACCGATCTCGACGCAGCACAAGTGCTTGTACAAAACCGTGTCTCTGCCGCGTTGGCCTCGCTGCCGCAATCGGTGCAGGTGCAGGGTGTCAACGTTCAGAAGAAGTCGACGTCGATCCTCGAAATCGTCACGCTGACCTCGCCGGACAGCAGTCACGACAGCCTTTATCTCAGCAACTACGCTACCATAGCGCTCAAGGATGAAATTGCCCGAATTCCTGGCGTTGGCAATGTTACGGTATTCGGCGCGGGCCAATATTCAATGCGTATCTGGCTCGATCCCGACAAGATGCAGGCACGCGGCTTGACGGCGCAGGACGTCATCCAGTCGCTGCAGCAGCAGAGCGAACAGGTGACCGCCGGTCAGGTAGGCATGCCGCCTGCGCCGGAAAATCAATCCTTCCAATATACGATCAATGTCGAGAGCCGACTTAATGATCCCGACGCGTTTGGTGCGGTCATCGTCAAGACCGACGCCAATGGCGGCATGACGCGCGTGCGCGATATCGGCCGTGTTGAGCTCGGTGCGCAGACCTATAGTCAGGTGTTCCGGCTCGATGGAGCGGATTCCGCGGGCCTTGCGATTTTCCTGTCTCCTGGTGCCAATGCACTTGACGTTGCCAAGAGCGTAAGCGCCAAAATGAAGACGCTTGCTGCCGGATTTCCGCAGGGCGTTGCCTATTCCATTCCATTCGACACGACGACCTTCGTCAGCCAGGCAATCGGCGAGGTCTACAAGACCTTGTTCGAGGCGGCGCTTCTGGTGCTGATCGTCATTCTCGTCTTCCTGCAGGACTGGCGCGCCATGCTGGTGCCCGCGACGACTGTTCCTGTGACCATCATCGGCGCTTTCGCAGCGATGGCTGCCATGGGATTCTCGGTCAACCTCTCGACCCTGTTCGCCATCGTGCTGGCAATCGGCATCGTCGTCGACGACGCGATCGTCGTGGTCGAAAGCGCCTCGCACAATATGGAGCGCGGCATGTCGGGCCATGACGCGGCCATCAGCGCGATGGATATGCTCTTCGGACCGATCGTCGGCATCACGCTCGTTCTCATGGCTGTGTTTCTGCCCGCCGCGTTTCTACCGGGTATCACCGGCCAGATATTTTCGCAGTTTGCTCTCGTTATTGCAGCCACTGCATTCATCAGTGCCATCAACGCTGCAACGTTGAAGCCCACCCAGTGCGCCATGTGGTTGCGGCCCCCGGTGCCGCCGGAAAAACGCAATTTCTTTTTTCGCGGCTTCAATGCAGTCTACCAGCGCCTGGAAAACGGCTATGTCCGTGTGATCGGTTCGATGGTAGCGCGCAGTGGCCTCATGGCGGTCATCGCTCTCGCCATCATCGCCGCCGCTGGTTACGGCATGTCGCGTGCGCCAACTGGCTTTCTGCCCATCGAGGATCAGGGTTATCTTCTGGCAGCGGTGCAACTGCCGGATGGCGCTGCCCTTGGCCGCACGGAAAAGTCATTGGAGGAACTGGGGAAGGTTGCGAAGGAAACGCCGGGCGTCTCCCAGGTCATCACCATTGCCGGCATCTCTGCCCTTGACAATAATTCAGCGCTCGCCAATGCGGGCCTTGCCTACATCATGCTCGATGACTGGAGCAAGCGCGGCCCTGGCGAGGACCTGGCCTCCCTCTACAAAACGCTCAACGCGAAACTCAAAGGCGTGGGCGAGGGCAGGGTGCTCGTTCTTCCACCGCCGCCGATCCAGGGCATCGGCAATGCCGGCGGGTTCACCATGCAGACTGAACTGCGCGACGGCAGTTTCGACCTCGCCAAACTGCAGAGCCTGACCAATGCCATAGTGAAAGCGGCTGAATCCCAGTCGGGTATTCAAAGCATCAATGCACCTTTTCAGGCCAATGCGCCGCAATATACCGTGGAGATCGATCGCGAGAAGATCGAGTCTCTCCAGCTGACGACCGATCTGGTTTTCGATACCCTCGCAAGCTATCTCGGCTCGAGCTATGTCGCTCAATTCAACAAGTTCGGCCGCGTGTTCCAGATTTATGTCCAGGGGGATGCACAATTCCGCCTGACGCCGGACAGCATCAACAACCTGACTGTGCGCAACAAGAATGGCGACATGATCTCGCTCGGAACGGTGTTGACCATCATACCGAGCGTCGGACCCTCTTTGATCAGTCTCTATAATCTCTATCCTTCGGCCTCGATCGTCGGCGTACCAGCGGCGACATTTTCGTCCGGCGAGGCGATGAACCTCATGGAAGAGATCGCGGCCGCCACTCTGCCGAATGGCACGAGCTACGAGTGGACGGCGCTGTCGTATCAGGAGAAGCTGGTCGGCAACCAGATGATCCTGGTCTTCGCTCTTGCGCTGTTGCTGGTCTATCTGGTGCTGGCCGGGCAATATGAAAGCTGGATTGCTCCGGTATCGGTGCTGCTTGCTGCGCCGTTGTCTCTGATCGGTCCCGTTTCCATTTTCCTGGGTCTGCATGTCGCGATCAATCTCTATGTGCAGATCGGCCTTATTCTGCTCCTTGCGCTTTCAGCCAAGAATGCCATCCTCATCGTCGAAATGGCGCGCGAATTGCGTGCGTCGGGAAAATCGATCATCGATTCCGCGACGGGCGCGGCGCGGGCTCGCTTCCGGCCGATCCTGATGACCTCGTTTGCATTCATCCTCGGTGTTGCGCCGCTGGTATTTGCGACCGGGGCCGGCGCGAGCGCCCGCAAGTCTATCGGCATCACTGTCTTCAGTGGCATGATCGCCTCGACCTGTCTTGCTGTCCTCTTCGTTCCTTCTTTCTTTGTCGTCATGCAGCGCTTTGAAGAGTGGCGTGCCACGCGCAAGCGTCCGGCCGAAGTAAAGGTGTTGGACACTTGAGTTTACGACCTGTGATCAACGTAGCAGCGAATTTCCAACCATGAGTGCCCTTGCAATCGGCGGCGTTACATTCATATGCCTGTCGTTTGCTGTTGTGGCGGGAATATTTCTTCGTGACCACCTGCCAGAACATCACCTGAGTACGGATTCAAAGGAGGCAATCAAGCTTGCTACGGCAGTGGTCGGAACATTGTCAGCACTTGCGGTCGGGTTTTTGATCGCATCGGCAAAGACGGCATTCGATGACGCCGAGGCGGAGCTGAGAACATCGGTGGCGCGCGTCGTCCTTCTCGACCGGGTCATGTCGCATTACGGTCCCGAAACCAAGGAGGCGCGGCGTCTGCTTGCGGAACTGGTGAGCTCGCGGCTGCAGGATGCCTGGGTCGACCAGGACCATGATGATACAACGCCGGACGCCCGCAGAAGCGACCTCGGTATCGAGCCTGTTCAGGATGAATTGCGAGCCCTTTCTCCCGAAACCGACGCCAAGCGCCAGCTGCAAGCGCGTGCCATCGCGATAAGCGGGGAGATTGCGGAGGCGCATTGGTTACTTCTCGAGAAAGGAGGCGAGGGTTTGCCCCAGGCTTTCCTTGTAATCCTTGTCTTCTGGCTTGCGTTGCTCTTTTTCACGTTCGGGCTTTTGGCACCGGCCAACGCCACGGTCATTGGCATGTTATTCGTGTGCGCTCTCTCGGTCGGAGGAGCAATATTTCTGATTATCGACATGGCTCACCCATATCTCGGCATTATTCAGGTGTCCGATGCTCCGCTGCGGACCGCGCTTGCGCATCTGGGGAGAAATTGAAACCTCACCATGGCGGCTGAAATTTTCCCTGCAGCCGCGGGCTAAGACCTGTTTTGTGATAGGATGTTTGAAAACAACAGCGTAGCATGTGAGGGGAAGTCACTCTCACTCGGGGACGATGATCGGGCAGGGTATCAAAACCATACCGCGCATATTGAAGCGCCTCATCGGGAGTAGGCGGTGAAGATCCTGCGTCGATCCGCGGACCGCTGGGGCATCGCTGCCATCCCGGCATTTTTACGGCGTCTTGGTCTTATGCTTCCGGACGGAAAAGCGTTGCCGCCCGACGTGCCGATGAACGCCCCTGCACTCCCGCTTTTGCCGTATGGTCTCTTGTTGCTCATGAGTGTTGGCGTCATCATAACGGTGTTCGTCGTAGGCGTTGTCGAGAGCCGGGACCGGATGGTCTTGCAATCGAAAATCCAGTTGCGCCAGAAGACTGCCCTGCTCGAAGCCTATGTCAGCAAGATACTCGAGGCGAACGACATGGTGCTTCAGGGTATTTCGTCCGAGGTTGAACCGATGTCATGGCCGGAAATTGCTTCCTCAGAGCGTCTGATCAGATTTTTGGCTACCCAGAAGCAATTTCTGAAGCACTCGGGCGTTATTGCCCTTGTAGACCGCGACGGCAAACTCGTTTCTACCAGCGAAGGCCATCGCAGTAGTTCCCTTGATGTGAACGACCGGGATTATTTCCGCTATCATCGGGATCATCCATCGGACGTCACATTTATAGGCGACCCGTTGATTGGCCGCGTGTACGGGCAACCGTCCTTGACTATGAGCAAGGCTCTACGCCAGCCAGACGGGAAGTTCGACGGCTTGATACTGATCACGATGCCGATCGAGTATTTCACCAGATTGTTCGATGGAGCGGCTTCTCCCTCGGACGCTGCTCAATTCCTGCGCGGGAACGGGGAAGTCGTGGTGAACGTCCCGTTCTGGGAAGGCGGCGCAATCGTACCTGATTGGTTTCGACAGGCGACAGCCGGGAATCCGGTGTCGGGTGAGATGCACCACGTTTCTTCCTCGGAAGGCATCGACCGGCTGGTGGCCTACCGAAAGGTCGAAGGTTTCCCATTCTACGTAACCTACGGTATTGACGAGAATGCGCTGCTTGCTGGCTGGCGGCAGTCGGTACGCGTCTACGGTACCGTTCTGGCTATCGCCCTTGCAGCGTTTCTCGCCACAGCCTGGCTGGCACGACGCCGTTCGATTGCGTTGATGTATTCGAACGAGTCGCTGCGCGAAGTCAGCGAGCGCCTTCTGGTTTCACAGGATGAGGAGCGCCGTTCCATTGCCAGGGATCTTCACGATTCCACGGGCCAACACCTGATCGGCGCGGCCATGGAATTGGCGAACGTAAAATCCTTGCTGCCCGATAATGACGGCGAAACCTCGCGGGCGCTGGCGCGCACATCGAAACTCATTTCGCAAAGTAATGAGGAGCTTCGGACACTATCCTATCTGTTGCATCCTCCGATGCTTGACGAATCCGGCCTTCCAAATGCTCTTGAGCTACTCGTCGTGGGTTTTGAGGAGCGAAGCGGACTGGAAATCGAACTGAGGGTCGATCCCGTATTGGCGACAAAACGACCCCCGCCGGATGTTGAACTCACCATTTTCCGTATTGTCCAAGAAGCGTTGACCAATATTTACCGTCATTCCCACGCCGCCAAGGCAACGATCAGGCTGATCCGCCAGGGGAGCGAGCCCGATACGATCCTGTCGCTCACCGTCAAGGATGACGGTGTCGGCATCGAAAGGCGAAAGCGCCGGAATGTCGGCGTTGGTCTTTCCGGCATGGAGGCGCGGCTTCGCCCGCTCGACGGCACGATTGATATTTCGACTGGAAGAAAGGGCACCACGATTTCGGTGAGAGTGCGCGGCTAGTCGGGAGTACGTTGAAGTTCCCCGATGTCGCGTTGATCGCGCTCTAGAAAGAAGTTGAGGAAGGTGCGGACCACTGCGATCGCCGCAATGCGGCCGATGTCGTCCCAGGCCGGAGTGATCGAGGTTTCGAGTATATCGGCTGCAAGCTGGAACGTCAGTCCCGCCACCAGCCAACGTGAATAGCGCATCCACACGTGCCGGACCGCATGATGCCCTTCCGGGTGCGAAAACATTACCCTGGTGCCGTTGATAAATGCATCCACCGTGCCGATCGCGATGATGATCAACGCGAAAATGTCGATGATCGAGACGATTGGTTCCGTAAGCTGGATCAACAGGTCCCTGAGCATCGCGCGTCTTATCCTTCGCTACCAAGCCGGACGATACAGCGGAAACCGAGATGTGAGATCGAGGTATCGACGGGCTGCGACATGCGCGCCGCCGGTCTGTAACGCCGGCAATAGTTCGGTGCGCAAAGGTGCGAGCCGCCCTTGGTCACCCTTCGCGCGACCTTCATAGAAGGTTGACGCGGATCAAAGCTTTCCTCAAGCGTGCCGCCACGCGGATTGTCCGCTGTGCAACAGGGGCTCGTTATCTTGCCGTGCTCACGATACCAGTCAGTCGTCCACTCCCAGACATTGCCTGCCATATCGTAAAGACCATAGCCATTGGCCGGAAATGACCCCACCGGAGACGTATACTCGTATCCGTCGTCGAGCGTATTCCGATAAGGAAAGTTGCCCTGCCAGGTATTAGCCATGTGCTTTCCGCCCGGGGTAAACTCATTGCCCCAGACATATTCGGCCCCGTCCTGGCCACCGCAGGCGGCGAATTCCCATTCCGCTTCGGTGGGCAATTCCTTGCCGACCCAGCGGCAATAGGTTTCGACATCCTCATAGGCGACATGGACGACGGGATGATCGGAGAGTTTCTTGATTGTGCTGGCGGGACCGCGCGGGTTGCGCCAATTGGCACCCCGCACATACACCCACCAATTGAAATGATTGCTCATGTCGACTGGGGACGAGGGTTTCTTGAACATTGTCGAGGACGGCGCCAGCATTTCCGGCAAAGCGCCCGGATAGTCTTCTGGGTTGGCCGGCCTTTCAGCCAGCGTCACATAACCGGTCGCCTCGACAAAACGGGCAAAGTCGCGGTTGGTCACGGTAAACTTGTCCATCCAGAAACCATTGACCCGGACCCTGTGCGCAGGGGCTTCCTCGGGGTAGTGGTTGTCCGAACCCATGCGACATTCGCCGCCTGGAATCCACACCATGTTGTCGAAGGGAGCGGTCCTGGGTTGCATTCGTTCCGGTTGGTCGAGCATCATTTCATCTCCGGACGCAGCGCATGAATGCGAGTGCGCCATCTCACGTAGGGTATCGAGACGATAGCACCAATGACAAGATGGTAAAGCACGACCGCCATGACGGCCTTCTCGTCGGGAAAATTCAAACTTGCTATGGCAAGCGCAACACCAGGATGCCGCGTTCCCGTGGCGAGTGCCAGCACCGTACGGTCATCCGGATCGGGACCACCAAGGAAGTGACCGAGGGCAACGCCGATAAGCGTGAACAGCACGAGCATGATGACAATTCCGTTTCCGATCAACGCCCAGATGGCATGCGAGGCGATGAACAGGACCGGTACGACTGCGACGATCAAAAGCAGCGTTGCAAACCGGGAGATCGGGCGTTCGATGCGGCTTGCAAGGTCCGGCGCAAGATGGCGGATGATGACACCCGCTACCAACGGAACGATTATGGAGATCAGCACAACGGAAGCGATAGCGCTTGCGGGTTCGTGCATATCGATGTTGAACGAACTCCCGAGGAGACTGATGGCGAGGGGAACGAGAACAATTGAAACCAGTGCCGTCGCTACCAACAAGCCGATCGTATAGGAGGCCGAGCCGCCGGCCTTTTCCTGCTTTCCCGGTAGCACCGGCGGAACCGGAGAAATGGCAAGCGTAACAAGCGCGATCTTGATGGCCGGATGGAGATTGAACAGCAGCGACAACAGCACCGCAACCGCGAGCATGAAAATATTCATGGAGAGAATTGAACGGACGAAAAGACTTGGCCTGCGGAACAGGTACGTCACGTCATCGAAGGTCGCACGCAATCCAAGTGCGAAGACAATGAGAAACATGCTCGCATTGATCGCGAATCCGATGATCTGCGCCGGCGTCATGTCTCTTTCCCTCGCCGATTGACGGGTGGCGGGCGGCTGTCTTGAGAAAGCCGCCCGTTATAATCTCTAATTGAACTTGCCGCTGGTAGCTTCGGACATTTTTGCGAGTGCGTCATCAATCGTGAAGCTCGCTGCCTTCTGACTAGGCGGAAAATCCTTGAACGTCGCTGCGAATCTGTCGGCAATCGTGTAGGCACCGAACAGGATATAATCGTGGTGGAGGAACCAGTCATAGTATGAGTTCGATGTAATGTCGGCGCGTTCGTAGGGGTCGGTCCTGAGGTTGAACAGCTTCGGAAGTCGCAGCGGTATGAACGGCTCCGCCCATACCTGCAGTGTGCCCGGGCAACGCTGTTCCATGAAGACGACTTTCCAATTGTCGTAGCGGATACCGAGAACATCGCCGTCGTCACTGAAATAGACGAAGAGCTTGCGGGGACTGCTAGCCTCTTCACCCGTGAGGTAGGGCAGCAGATTATAACCGTCGATATGGTTCTTGAATGGCTTGCCGTTGGCGGTGTAGCCCTTCTTGAGCTTGTCCATCACGTTGGGATCGCCGGCCATGGCAAGGAAGGTTGGCAGCCAGTCATGGTGTTGTACGATCTCGTTTGAAACAGATCCCGCCTTGATCTTTCCTGGCCAACGCACCAGCAGCGGGACGCGGAATGCACCTTCCCAATTGGTATTCTTCTCGCTCCGGAACGGTGTCATGCCTCCATCCGGCCAAGAATTCATGTGGGGTCCGTTGTCGGTCGAATACATGACGAACGTATCTTCGGCGATGCCAAGCTCGTCGAGATAGTCGAGCATGTCGCCGACGTTCTTGTCATGATCGATCATCGTATCATGATAGGGAGACTGCCAGCGTCCGGCCTGTCCGAGACTCGACTTTTTCGTATGTGTGAACAGGTGCATGTGTGTGGTGTTGAGCCAGACAAAGAACGGCTTGCCGGCGCTGTTCTGGCGCTTGATGAAATCCTTGGCCGCATCGACGAAGTCTTCGTCGCAGGTTTCCATGCGTTTGGTGGTCAGTGGTCCGGTGTCCTTGATCTTCTGCTTCCCCACTTTGCCCCAGCGCTTTTCTTCCGTGGGATCGTCCTTGTCCTGCGCCCAGGAATGGAGCACGCCACGCGGTCCAATGCTTGCACGCAGGCCGGGGAAGTCTTTCTCCGGGAAGTAGTCGTACATTTCCGGCTCTTCCTCGGCATTGAGGTGATAGAGATTGCCGTAGAATTCATCGAAACCATGGACCGTCGGCAGGAACTTGTTGAGATCTCCCAGGTGGTTCTTGCCAAATTGTCCTGTCGCGTAGCCCTGGTTTTTCAAAAGATCGGCAATCGTCACAATCTCGGGTTGTAGCCCGGCCGATGCACCTGGAATGCCTACCTTGGATAGACCGGTACGATAGGCGCTCTGTCCGGTGATGAAGGAAGACCTTCCGGCGGTACACGACTGCTCACCATAGCTGTCGGTGAACATCATACCTTCCTTGGCGAGGCGATCGATATTCGGCGTCTGATATCCCATCAGGCCGCGGCTGTAGCAACTCAGATTGGAGATGCCGATATCGTCGCCCCAGATAACGAGAATATTGGGCTGACCGCCAACCTTCTTTGGTTTGCCGCTCTTTTTATCTTTAGCCAACTTGTAACTCCTCTTTGAATGATTACTCCAGGAATCAGCTGCCCGTTCCGTCCTGAAATGGGCCGATATCAAAGACCATGCTTGCGACAGCGAAGAGACCGATAAGAAGCAGGATTACTGCTGTCACCAGTGTATACGAAACCGGATAGCGGCTCTCCCCGTGAACAATACCATCAGCCACCATTTCCTCGCGGGTACGTCGAAGTTCGAGCATGAACTGCGTGTGATAGATGATGCCGATCACAAGCATGCATATGCCGAGAAGGACAAGCGCCAGTCCGAAACTGCGCGGTGCCCCGGCATGGGTGAGTGTGCCGGCATCGCGCAACTTCTCGAAGAACTGGAATATTGTAAATCCAAAGCCGATCAGTGAGAGGGAAGTGCGTATCACCGACATCAAGGTGCGGTCGGCGCTCATGCGGGTCCGCTGGAACGACATTCCAGTACGACGTGCGGACAAGTCCACCGAAATCACGTCGGACGGAGATTTTGAATTCGCATGTTCCATGAAGATCATTGGCCTTGTTCGTCGCGAGCACGTTCGCCACTGGAATGCACGTTTGTAAGTACGTAACGGTAACAAAGGCTGGGGCAGAACGCGCGGAGCGACACCTCCACTCGATAATGATCAGAATATTTTCCGCCCCTTAGGACCTGTCCCCGCGGTCTTTACAGTAACGTACTCCCGCGGCGAGCATCAATTATGCACTATTGTCCGACAGAAACCGGGCGTTCTGCACAACTGCCGGTTCGCCTGCCTTTTCGCGGCATATAACTCGAATGGATTAGTTTACGACGGGAGCGGAGGTTCAGCATCGGCAATGTCAACGGCTTCATCCCAAAGGGGACTCTGGAAATTGATGCTCAAATTGCCCGCGATGCGCGGGCAGCTGCAGATGCTCAGTACCCGGAATTCTACTTTGGTAAGCCTCTGCGACGCCTTCGACGAAGCGAGTTCAACCCTTGACCGCTTGCGGAGAAATGGCTCCTCGGACGACAGACTGTTGGTGGAGTACGAGACCTTGTGTTCCGATATCGAAAACGAAGTTATTGATATTTGCATTGCGGCGCGCAGCAAAATGCCTTGACCAATCAATCTGACGTAGCTCTTTGTTTCCTGATCAATCCTGTTTAAACTAAGTGTCTCAGTATAATTCCGGTGCAACCTGGGGTATTCACCCTATGGCTTCTTGGCCTGTTCCGTTCAATTCTGTTCCAGGCTGAAGCACGGGGGTCTGCCATGGAAGTTGACGTCAATATCGACGCAACGGAAACCGAAGAGGTCACCGAACAGGAGGCGAAGCAGGAATTGGACAGGCTCTTGTCCGATCCCCAGTTTCACTCGACCGATCGCAACAGGAATTTCCTTCGATTTGTAGCCAGCGAATTGTTCGAGGGTCGTGCTGCTGCGGTGAAGGCCTATACGATCGCCGTCGATGTGTTCGGTCGCCCCTGCAGCTTTGATCCCACCACGGATCCAATTGTCCGCATAGAAGCGACACGGCTTCGCGCCTCTCTTGCCCAATATTATGAGGCTCACGCCGAAGAAGGCAGCGTCCGCATCGAGCTGCCGCGCGGACGCTATATTCCTGTTTTTACCAAGGCCCCACCTCAGACTGAAACTCTCGACGAGGCCGACCTTCTTGATGCACCCGAAATCGGGAGTACAAATTCCAGCTGGAAGAGCAGGGTCTTTGATCGACGGCTCGTTCTTGCAGGACTTGTAGCGGTCGCTTGTGGTTTCCTGTGGTTTCTTTCCGTAAGGGGCCCTGTTTATTCGGAAAAGCCAAATGTTGCCATTGAAATGAAATTGGCCGGTGACCATACGGACATCGAGGCAGGGCTCATCCGCGATTATCTGATGACGGCCCTGTCGCAGTATCAGACGCTCAAGCTTGCGGCAGGAGACACGGCGTCGGAAACGGACGGAATCCGATCGGTAGCCGGGTCCCTGTTTGGTTCCGAAAGTCGAATGGATACTCGCTATCATGTGATCCTCAAATATCACCCTGACGATCACGACCGTGCGGTGTGGTGGCAGGTTGTCAATCCTGCGACGGGAGAAGCCTTGCGTTCTGGAGTCGAGCGCGTCGAGATGGGCAGGAGGCCGGGTATCGACGTTCGCTACGAACTGATTACGGACCTCGCAAACCGGTTCGTCGGCACACGCGGCGTGATCAACAGCCTGGAGTTGACGCGTGAACTGAGGTCGCCGACGTTTGGCAATGGCTGCGTTCTGCGGTCTGCCGTGGCTCTCGAACAGCTTGATACAGGCCTGTTACAAGAGGTGCAAACTTGCCTTGGTACATCGCTGGTGGACGCACCGAACAATCCAGACATCAACGCCGAACTCGCAATCGTCAATCTTGAGCTGGACGCGCCTGAAGCGCCGACCGAATTGACTGCGCAGGCACTGACGCTGGCAAATAAAGCCGTTTCGCTCGCCCCCATGTCCGACCGCGCCGGATATGCGCAAATGCTGGCACAATTCCGCAATGGTCAGACGGAAGCGGCGTTCGTGTCCGGATATCGTGCAATGGGACTCAATCCCGGCAATAGCCTCATCCCGGCCCGGCTAGGAGCTATGCTATTCGCCGTAGGCCGATGGGCGGAAGGTGTGGGAATGGCAGTCAAAGCCGGGATGGTCGATGGCGCCGCGCCCAGCGATGCCGGCCTCACGCTTGCGCTTGATGCTTACCGGCGCGGAGAATTTGCGGAAGCGCTGCTTCGTGTGCAGCAGATGGGCAGGTCGGAAAACTATATTGCCAACATTCTCGAACTTGCGGCAGCGGGCCAGATGAAAAATGCCGCAGATATAAACGAAGCGACAAAACAGCTGAACGTCAAGCGCAAGCACTTCTCCGCGTCGTTCCGCTCCGATATGGCGGCCCGCCACTATTCGCCGGAGATCGTCGACCAGCTTGGAGCCGGCTTGACGAAGGCAGGTTTTGTTCTGCCTGCTCCAGTGGCTGACGCATCCAACTAAAAGTAACGTCTCTTGGCTACGAAAACCTGGAGGGTTCACTTCCAAGGTTCGATTTTCGTTACCTTGCTGTTGTCGGCGTTCATGGTCAGACTGTATTGCGCGAACGTCGTTTTGTCATCGCAGGTCACCTGCACGATCGTGGGGCCGCCAGCAGATCGAACCTTGTCGATCCTGGCATCGGTGATCCTGTCGCACCAGAACCCCGCATTGCGGATGGCACGGGCCGTTTGCCGCTGGAGCATGCGCGATTGCAGCGGCTCGGCTGCGGTAATCTCGGAGGCGCAGAGCAAGATCAAAAGAGCTGGCAGTATGCGTTTCATCGGTAAGCCTGCTTCAGTATTTTGCCGGAATGGGCGCGAGAAAAGCCTTCAGGCAACAAAGATGCGTCGAGGCCGAATTTCTTGCAACGATGTTACTGTAACATCGTTGCTGCAGGCGCTATTTTGGACCAGCATCGCCAAGGGCACGGGGTTGCCTCCCTTCCCCTTGCCCCGCCCGGGCGGGACCGGCGATTGACGAATTCGCTCTCCCTTGCACCCACCGCGAAGTCGGGCAGTTACGGACGCGCTCGGGCCCCCATATAGTCGACGGAACTGTGAACTTTCGCTGCCGGAACAGGAGTTTGCGATAATGCCCAAGTTGTCTCTTGTTCGTGCACTTTTCCGGCTGGTGGCGCTGGTCTCCTGTATTCTGGCAGTGGAAGCTCACTCAGCAGAAAAAAGCCTGATTCACCAACATCTGCTCGACCTCGATGGCATGATGCAGCGGCGGATCGTGCGGGTTCTTGTCCCATACAGCAAGACGATCTACTTCATCGACAAGGGCAAGCAATATGGTACAGCCGTCGAGTTTGGCACGGCGCTGGAAACTGCGCTCAATATCGGCAGGAAAAAAGAGATAAACCGTGTCCATGTCGTTTTCATCCCGACAGCGCGCGACCGGCTGTTGCCTGCGCTGAATGAAGGGTTGGGCGATATCGTCATGGCCAATCTGACGATAACGCCTGAGCGCCTCAAACAGGTCGATTTTACCATTCCCATCTATGACAAGGCCAGTGAGGTTCTCGTCGCCAGTCCTTCCTCCGATGAGGTTTTCCATCTCGACGATCTCTCTGGCAAGCAGATCGCGGTGCGTGAGACGAGCAGCTATTACGAGCATCTTCTAAAGCTGAACCAGGACCTGAAGTCGCGCGGCAAGGACGAGATCAAGTTACAGATAATGGACGAAAACCTTGAGGATGAGGATCTCCTCGAAATGGTAAACGCCGATCTGCTGCACTATACCATCGTCGACCAGTACAAGGCTGCGATCTGGTCGACGATTTTCACCGATATCAAGGTACGCGACGACATCGAGATTTCGAGCGACGGCCAGATCGCCTGGGCAATCCGCAAGAACAGCCCCCAGCTCAAGAAAGAGCTGGACGTTTTTGTTGCCGCGCATCGCGTTGGCACTGCCTTTGGCAATATTCTGAGGAACACTTATTTCAAGAGCGACCGGATACTGCAGCGCGCCTATTCGGGCGACGACGTGGAAAAATTCAAACGGCTTGTCGAGATTTTTCGCAAGCACGGGAAAACCTATTCGTTCGACTATCTTATGCTGATGGCGCAAGGCTACCAGGAATCGAAGCTCGACCAGTCAAAACGCAGCCCGCGCGGCGCCGTGGGCATCATGCAACTTTTACCGGCGACGGCCCGGGACAAGGCGGTTGGTATCGATGGCATCGACAAGAATGAGGACCGTAACGTCGAGGCTGGGTCGAAATATTTGCGCTATTTGATGGATACATATCTCGACAATCCGGGAATGAATGAGCGCGACAGACAATTACTGGCTTTCGCGGCTTATAATGCCGGCCCCGGAAACCTGAAGAAGTTCCAGGACAGGGCTGTGCAGCTCGGCCTTGACCCGGATATCTGGTTCGGCAATGTCGAAAATGCCGCCGCCGCTATCGTCGGTCGAGAGACGGTGCAATATGTGGGGAATATCTACAAATACTATGTCGCATATTCGATGCTGGTTGATCGGGTGCACGAAAATGCCAATGCCCTAAGCGTCGGAGCCAAGGGAGGCTAGAGCTCTAAAGCAGCAACAGACGCTTCAGAATCGGAGCCAGCTCCTTCATCGGCAGCTGCGTCAGACCGATCGCCACGAATGGGAGCAGGGCAGCGGCGGAGACGGGCACAAGCGTCGATCGCGTCACCAGCATCGGTGAGAGCTTTTTCGCCGCATCGTAGAGCTTGCCTGGATCGGGTATTTCATCGCCTTTGATGGTTTTTTCGCCACCGCCGACAACGTTCTTGCCAAGCGTGTTACGCTCGGATTGCCGTTGATAGTCGGTTGCCCGTGCGGATGCTGCGAGTAACGTTTGTCGCTTGAGCTTTCCGAGCACACGGGCAAAGCCGATCAGCGGTACGCCGAAATAGGCTAATATAACGGCGAGCCAAAGACCCATGACAGAGCCAAATGCGGTTGCTGTAACTGTTCCGTGCAAGACTTGGTGCGTCAAAGTGCCGGCGACGACGCTACTTACCGCGATGGTGAACAGAATATAGCCGTTGGGATAGCGGCCGACGAAACTCAGACCGGCGTGACCGTCAGGATGCGTTGCCACAAGCCTTGTCCCGAGCCTTGAAAAATCACGCAGCAATAGCGCCCACACGATGTGCCGCAATACCGCACGCAAGAGTAGAAACCAGAAAAGCGTGTTGCTGATGACGATGGACCACCAAGCCGCAAGACTGAGGGATCGTCCCTCATCGTTGATTGTCATGGCCCAGGACGAGGATGCTTGTTCCTGCATGTTCGATATCAGGAATATCGATGCAAGGATGGCAAGCGTCAAACAGATAATTTCTCCCAGTCGTGCGTCGAGACGCTCACTTGCTTTGCGAATTGCCGCCTTGGCGTACACAAGTGACTTCTCGTCAAGGAGGTGGCCTGTAAAGAAGTATCTCACCGCGTCACTCAGGTGGTTCTCTATCTGTGTTTCGGCAAAAATGAACAGCCCGATCGCCAGAAAGAAACGTGCGAAGGTGCCGGGATCGAGTAAATATGGACGCGCTTCCAGCATCCCGAAAGCCGTGCCCGCGACGAGGGTCAACAGAAGTGGTATACCCCACGCAATCGCCATGAATATCAACGCGCGCGGCAGGGGCTTGAGATCGATTCCGTCAAGCAGATGTGTTTTCAGCTGCAAGTTGTAAAACGGCCCTCCGCGAAACACGAGGAAGGCCGGATCGTTGTCCTGGTCGAGCGCCATTGTCCGCCTAGTAGCTAAGCTCGGGCGTGGGCGACTTGCTGTGCAAAGTCTCGTTCAACCTGTCGGATTTAGGACGTCTGTATTCGATCTTGTTGCCCTCGAGCACGGTGAGCGGGGCGGTGACGGTCGTGGCGGCGACTTTGCCCACGGTGCCGACGCTTCCCGCCACAACCGCCGTCACGCCGTCAGCGAAGGAAACGTCTGAATCGGTAAGCGTCTGTCCCGTCACGAGCCGCTGTCCGATGAGCTGGACGATCTCCGGGCTCTCGGCGAATTTGCCGTGGCGCAGTCCGTCATCGGTTTTGACCTGGGTCAGATCCACGACGGTTATTCCGGCCGCTTCCAGCTTGGTCTTGTAAGGCTCCGCCGCCGGATTGATCGCACCAAGGCGATCGACGTCGCCCGAGATCAACCGCGACACCTTCAAGGCCCTGTCGTCCTGCGACACGAAGATGGTGATTTTCGGCTTGTCCTTGCCAAGTTCGTTCCATTGCCTTGCGAAGACATCGACATCGATATCGGGTGAGGCAAGGATCACATTCTTTATCTTGGGCTGCACCCGGCCATCGCGTATCGCCATCTGCCGCAGCGATTCCATGGCGAGCCATGTTCCCATCGAGTGGGCCATGACCGTGATTTCCTTGACGTCCTTGTCCTTGGCAAGCGTTTGCAGTCCCTGTTCAAGCGCAGTACGCGAGAAGTTGGTGCTCTCCTTGTCGTAATTATAATCGAATACGCGTGCTCTCGAAGGCCAGGTGAACAGGATTGGCGTTACCTGCGCCTTGGAATCGTGGATGATCTGGGCGAAGCGGAAAACCGAATCTTCGTAGCGGTTGTTGAAACCATGGACGAAGACCATCGCATGCCCATTAACGACATGCTGGCGGAACCAGGCGCGTCCCTCTTCGGGGGAATGCAGTTGCTGCACTTTTGTCACGGCAAAGTCCGTTTCCGGATTCGGCGGTACCTTTTTCGGCCACTGGACTGTTCCCGCTTTGCGCTTGGCATCGGAAGGGATAGATACGGTGATATCCGTCAAATAAGGCGTCGGGCTGCGCTCCCCTGTAAACAACGTCGCCGGATCGTGCGAGGGGACGCGGCTGGTAACGACGAGCATGTCGACCGTTGAACCACCCGTTGCACCCGTCACGGCCACCGGAGCCATTACGCCTTTGGCATGCCCGGCGCAACCGGCCAATGCGAGCGTGAGCAAGAGCCCAAGCACCGGCAGTGCGGCCCGGGGACTGCGGGATGGCCGCGGCAGCTGAGCTGCTTCGGAGGTATGGTTCATGTCGATGCTTTCACTCGAGGAAATTGCGGCGGGTGAGTCATGGTAGTGCTTGGCCATTTTGCGCGAAACCATCGTCAAGCCTCGATCAACCGGTTTCTTATGGCATATCGAACAAGGGCCGCGGTGGATTTGGCATCCAGTTTCCGCATTGCAGCCGCACGGTGGCTTTCGACGGTCTTCTCGCTGAGGCCAAGCACCGCAGCCGTCTCCTTGTTGCTATGGCCCTCGGCAATCAGTTTGACCACTGCCGTTTCGCGAGAGGTGAGAATACTCGACGTAGCATCGGATTTAGCGAGATAGGATGACACGAGCATGTCAGACACCGTCTTGGTAAAGAACGGCTGGCGGTGCTCCAATGCTTCCACTGCCTGGATGAGATATTGCGTGGCATCGGATTTCAGCAAATAGCCGCGTACGCCCGCTTCAAGAATGTTGCGCAGCAGAGCTTCATTGTCGTGCTGGGTAAATATCAGGACCTCGGTCTTCGGACTGTGCAGCCGGATTTGTCGCGCCGCTTCCACACCATTGATGAACGGCAAGGCGTAGTCGAGAATGACGATTTCCGGTTCGGTCAGTCGTGCCTGTCCGACAGCGTCCCGCCCGTCGGCTGCTTCGCCGACGATTTCCCAGCGATCCCGCTTCGACAGGATCGCTTTCACGCCTTGCCGGACGATCTCATGGTCATCCGCGATCAGAATCCTCGTCATACCACCCCACGCGTCCGAATGGACTCTTAAGTTCTACACCGGAAACGCTTTTCCGGCAAAAATTAACAGTTACGTACTTACGATAATGCAGTCGATGCTTGCTAATGCCGATCATATCATGTGGGAGCGTGGCAGATGAGGCAACGATTAACGAAGCTCGGTCAATTTGCGGGATTGGTCCTGTCAGTCTGGATCACGTTTCCCGCGACTTCAATTGCAGCCGATCTGGTTGTCGCCATGCCGAATTGGCCGTCGGGCCAGGTTACCGCAAACATCATCAAGACAACCCTCGAAGCGAATATGCATATGAGCGTCGACGTCGAGGAGATGGGGACGATGACCGCTTTCGCCGGGCTTGCTTCCGGGGAGGTCGATGTCCATCCGGAGGTCTGGCTGCCGAACCTCAATTCACTGGTGGAGAAATACGGCGATAAAGTCCAACTCGCGGATTTCGGCGTCCCCGCCTGGCAGGGCATTTGCACGACCAAGCAGACAGTCGATAAAACGGGCATCCATGCGGTCGCAGATCTTCTCGATCCGAAAAAGACCGCAGCTTTCGACACGGACGGCGATGGCCAGGGAGAGATGTGGATTGGCGCCGAGACGTGGTCATCCACAGTCATCGAACGTATTCGGGCCAACAGTTATGGTTATGCCAAGACAATGCGGCTTCTCGAAATGCCGGAGGAAATGGGCATGGCGGCGGTCGATGCGGCCGAGGCGACAGACAAGCCGATCATATTTGCGTGCTATAGCCCCCATGTCGTCTTCAAGCTGCATGACATCGTCAAGCTTGATGAGCCCGCCCACGATGCGTCCAAGTGGCATGTAATCCTGCCTGCGGACGATCCTGATTGGCTGGCCAAATCGAGTGCACCCGTTGCCTGGGATGCCGCACGCTTTCACATCGCCTACTCGAAGGCATTGGCTACGAAGAGTCCGCAAGTGACCAAGTTCCTTGAAAACATCGATTTCACGCCCGACGAAATCACCGAGATGAGCTATGCGGTCGAAGTCGACCGCCAGCCCCCAGCCGACTACGCCAAGGCATGGGTCGGAAAACATGCGGACCGGGTGCAAAAATGGTTGAAGGGGACGGCGAAATGAAAAGAAGTTCCGCATCGTTTCTTGGTATGCAGTCAGCCATTTTTCTGGCTGTAGCAGGATTATTCATTGGTGGTATCGCGGCCGGACTGGCCCAGGTTCCAAAGACGCAGATCTACGATACGAAGACCCGGACCTGGATCGCCTATGACAGCAAGAAAGCCCGCAAATATTACGCGGCGAACGGTCAGGTGCCCGAGGCATTCCGCAAGCAGATGGTTCCGTTCCGGACCGCTGAAAAACCGGGAACCATCATCATCGATGGCAACCAGCATTTCCTTTATCTCGTCAAAGGTGGTGGTCAGGCCGTTCGATATGGCATTGGCGTTGGCCGCGACGGTTTCGGATGGGCGGGTATAGTGCGCGTCGGGCGTATAGCCGAATGGCCAACCTGGACGCCGCCCGCCGAGATGGTCGCGCGTGACCCGAATGCCGTGAAGTTCGCAGGGGGAATGCCCGGTGGTCCCGACAATCCACTCGGAGCACGTGCGCTTTATCTCTATGAGGGCGATCAGGACACGATCTATCGCATCCACGGCACGCCGGAGCCCTGGTCTATCGGGCTCAATGTGTCGTCGGGCTGCATCAGAATGAACAATGAAGACATTGTCGATCTGGCTTCACAGATCCAGGTCGGAGCGAAAGTGATCGTGCTCATGCAGGGCGCGTCACTCTACAAAGGTGTTTGAGTAGCAAAGTCAGGGGGAAAACGATGCTTTGCAGATCAGGTCGAGGACATTTGAAAAATATCAACTTCATTATGGTCGCGAGTGGTATATTTGCGCTGGCAGGATGTGTGTCGGACAACAGCCCCACACCCGAAAACATGGCAAGAAACACGGCGCAGACGGCACCAGCCGATTTGCAATTGGCCTGCGCCAGCGCTTCGGCGACAAAGTTTGGCGGCGACAGCGCGACGGTCCTTCCCGTGAGTTCGGCGGCGGTGGATGGCGGTAGATATCAGATCATCCTCGACTCCAAAGGTCAGCGTTCGACTTGCCTGATCGATTCCACCGGAGCCGTCCTGTCTGTGGAAAAAGTTTGATGCCCTAACGAACCGACTGCAAGCAATTACCGGGGTGCTGCACGTCATCAGAACGTGGAATTTGAGGAGAGCCGCTATGTCATTGCACCAAAAAACGATTGCCGTGGTCGCTTCGGCAGCGCTGCTGATGTGTGGGCCGGGCATGCAGGCTTGGACGCAGACGCAGCCTGCGCCCGCCGCAATAGCGCCGGCCGCACCTGTGGCACCGGCGCCTGCACTACTGACTGCGGCAGAGCTGCAAACGCTGACCGCGCGCATCGCGCTCTATCCCGACGACCTTGTGGCTCTCGTGCTTTCGGCCGCGCTCAACCCTCTACAGATCGTCCAGGCGGCGCGGTTTCAGGATCAGGCGAAGGCAAAGCCGGATGCGAAACCCGATCCATCATGGGACGGAAGCGTCATATCGCTTCTCAACTATCCAACAGTCCTCACGATGATGAACGACGATCTCGAATGGACGCAGCAACTGGGTGAGGCGGTTGTCAGTCAGCAGAAAGACGTGCTTGTGGCCATACAGGAACTCCGCGACAAGGCAGTGGACAACGGTACGATCAAGTCAAATGACAAGGTTGTCGTGGAAACGAATAACGACAACAACGTCATCATCCGTCCTGCCAAAAAGGAAGTGACGTACGTTCCGACCTATGATCCCGTCATCCTGACCAGCCCGACCTATGTTGCGACGACCCCGATCGTTTATGGCGATCCTTACCCTTCATATTATTATCCTTACGCTCCCTATTGGAGCGGATTTATCACCGGAGCGGTTTTCGGTGCGGCGGTCGACTGGGATAATTGGCACTCATGGGGAGGTAATGACGTCGACATCGACATCGGTGAAATCAATCGCAACGATTTCCACTTTGACAAAAACAATATCAATAATCTCAATTTCGATAGCAGCAAATTCAATTTCGACCGGGATTCCATCACGAACAATGTTCGTGAGAACAGGGGAAATCGGCTCGATTTGAGAGAGAATGGCGGTGGCAACCTCGGTAACCTTGGCGGGCTTGCAGGTGCCGGGCTCGCAGGCGCCGCGGGTGGCGCACTCGGATCAAGGATACAGAGCAGCGATGTACGCCGCGATGTGCAGAACCAGCTGAAGCAAAGGGATGGCGGCAACTTCGCCGACAATCGTCCTGGTCAAGGTGCAAATCGTCCAGCCAATCGCGATATCGGGCAAGGCGCAGGAGCGGGAAACCGCAACATCGGACAAGGCGCGGGCAACCGCAACATTGGACAAGGTGCAGGGGCCGCCAACAGACCTAACGCCAACCGCCCGGATCGACCTCGGCAACAGCCGGCAGGCGGCCGAGTCGATAACCGTCCGAGGCAGCCAAGTGCACTCGGCAATTATGGCTCCGGTCGGGATGCCCGTGCCTCGTCCCAGCGCGGCAATGCCAGCCTGGGCGGCGGCGGAGGACGTCCCAGAGCCCAGGGTGGCGGTGGTGCCAGGGTCCAGGGTGGCGGCCAGCGCGCCAGGGGCGGTGGCGGCCCCAGGGTGCAACGCGGCGGCGGAGGCAGAGGCGGCGGAGGTCGAGGTGGCGGAGGCCGTGGCCGTCGGTGACCTGTCAAAGCCATCACCATTCCTTGTGAAGGGATTACGAAAATGTATCGCTCGATTTTGAAATTACTTCTCGCTTCCGCATTCCTTTCGATAGCGGCAACGTCTCCTTTGATTGCGGCAGAGCCTTCGCTTCAACGTTTCGTTGGCGCAAAGTCGGAAACTTTCAAGGAACCTGGGGAGGCACTCGATGCTCTGAAGAAGGATCTCGGTGCCAAGGATGTCGACGCTTTGGCCAAGGTTCTTGGTCTGAATGCCGAAGCGGCCAAGAAATCGGATGACTTCGATGATCGTTTAACCGACCTCCAGAAGGCCTCCGGGGAGCGCGCCGAACTGAAAGACCGGAAAGATGGCAGCAAGGAAGTCATTCTTGGCAAGCTCGCATGGCCATTTCCTTTCCCCTTGGTCAAGCAGGACGCCGGCTGGCAGTTCGATACGAAGAAGGGGCTGGAGGAAATTCTGGCGCGGCGAATCGGTGAGAACGAAACCGCGGCAATAGAGACATTGCGTAATTATATCCTCGCCCAAACTGCATACGCGCAGGAGGATCACGATGGTGATGGCGTGCTCGAATTTGCTCAGAAGCTGATCAGTGAAGAAGGAAAGCACGACGGGCTCTACTGGAAATCGGACGGCGGCGAGGAAAGTCCTGCCGGGAGTTTTGGAGATGATGCCAAGATCGAAGCCAGCGCGAAGTCAGACCGGGGCTATTTCGGTTATCGCTACCGGATACTCAAAGGCCAGGGCAGCAACATTGCCGGCGGCAAGTATGATTTTGTCATCAATGGCAACATGATCGCCGGACATGCCTTGATCGCCTGGCCGGCAATATATGGCGAAACCGGAATCAAGACTTTCGTCGTCAGTCATCATGGGACCATTTACGAAAAGGACCTCGGACCGGCTACCGACAAGATGGTTAAAGAGATAAGGTCATTCAATCCGGATCATACATGGGATTCGGTTGACGACTGATCGCGACGTTCAAAAGGGGGACAGCGATGAAACTTTTTAATACTTTGGCACCGGCGCTTGCGGCTGGTTTGCTGTTTGCAAGCCCGGTCTCAGCCGCCGATATTACTTCGCCGATGGCGCCGGAACTCAAGCAAATCGAAAAGGATGGTTGGACCTTTGCGGTCAGCCCCTATTTCTGGGCAGCGGGCATGTCCGGCGATACGGGTCTTTTCGGCCTGCCCACGGTGCACATGGACATGGACTTTGGCGATATCCTCAAGGAGCTCGATTTTGCCGCCATGGCCATTGGCGAGGCGCGCTATGATCGCTACAGCATTTTCACCGATATCATGTACACGAAGATCTCCAGTGGCCGGGGCACGCCGCGAGGGATTATCGCGGACAATGTCAGCGTGACCTCCGAAACCTTTGCCGGGCTCGTCGGCGCTGGGTATTCCGTGCTGCAGAGCGAAAGAGGCAACCTCGATGTTGTCGCCGGGTTGAGGATATGGAATGCCAGCACCGAGATTGCGTTTAGTGGCGGCATTCTCGACGGTGTGAAGCGTGAAGACAGCGCGACTTGGGTCGATGGCCTCGGCGGCATTCGCGCCAAATATTCGATCACCGACAAGGTGTATTTTACCGGCTGGGGTCTTGTTGGCGGCGGCGGTGCCGATGTCGACTGGGATGTTGCCGGTGGCATCGGCTACAGTTTCAACGAAAAGGTTTCAGCCGTAGCCGGCTATCGTGCGCTTGGCGTCGATTACAGCAATGACGGTTTTGTCATGAATGTCGTCGAGCAGGGACCGATCTTCGGCGTCGTCATGCATTTCTGACAGCCAAGCCAGCCCGCAGCGCGCGGGCGGCAAGGCTCGAACATCACATGTCGCACTTCTTGTAGGTAACATACATATTATCGCCGAAGGGGTCGAACCTCTGAAACGTGTTGGCGTCGACGATCTTGAACGTCTGCGTCATATCACTTTCGATCATCGAATCGGTGCATGACAATGTCGCCGACAGGCGGTCTTTCTGTTTCTTCACGCTCTTTGTCGTGCACACTGCGTTCTGTCCAGTGACCTTGCTGCCGCTGATCAGCAATCCTGTCGATGTGGACGACGTGCGGTCCTTGAACTCGATTGTCTTGCCGACCTTCTTGAACGTATCTTCGCATTTGGTGCCGTTCATGGTCCAGGCGCCCTGCAGTTCCTTGATCGTTGCCGCCATGACGCCGGTTGTCAGGCAGAAACCGAGGACACCGCCCGCCAATATGACTTTGCCGAATTTGCTTTTCATCGAATTTGCTCCGGGATCCGTTTCACCTTGGCAACAATAGATGTTCGTCTTCGCGCTGGGAATGCAGCGGCGGTGAATATACGGCTACGATACTGTAAATGCGTCTTCTTTTTAAGGAGCTGCAAGCAGAAGCACGAAAGCAATGAAGACGACCAGATGCACCATTCCGGTCAGCACCGTGGTGCGTCCCGTTCCGAAACTGTGAATGCTGATCGAAAGGACCAGCGCCAGTAGGACCGTATCGCCCGCCGAAAGGCCGAGCGTGAGTTGCCGGCCGGTGATAATGCTTGCCATGCCGACCGCCGGGATTGTCAGCCCGATTGTAGCCAGGGCCGAACCGAGCGCAATGTTGAGGCTGCGCTGCAATTCATTGTTGAGCGCGGCACGAATGGCGGCCAAGCCTTCAGGCAGAAGCACCAGTGTCGCGATAAATGCGCCGACGATGGAATCGCTCTGCGCGACATTCAGTGCCGCAAGGCCATCTTCGATGCCGACGGCGACCTGTTCGGCGAGCAGGACAATGCCAACCAGTCCGATCACCAGGAAAATTGCATTCGCAAAAAGTGCTCGGTTGGATTGATTTCCAGCATGGATCCCTGCATATGCAGCGCTTTCGTCAAGAAAGTCTTCGCGCTGGCGCACCGTCTGCGCAAACACGAAACTCGCATAGAGCAGCACCGAACAGAAGCTGACGAAGACGAGCTGCACAGTAGAAAAGCTGCCCGGATCCGTCGAAAGTGTATAATTGGGCAGAACGAGCGTCAGCACCGTCAGGGCGGTCAGGACCGAAAGGATGGCGCTTGTTCCCTGCCGTTTCAGGTCCTGCTGGTGATGCTGCCATGCTCCAAGCGTAAGACAGAGGCCGACGACACCCGCGCAGACGATCATGACCGTCGAGAACACCGACTCGCGCGCCAGCGTTGGGTTGTTTGCACCATGCAGCATCATCGAGACGATGATCGAAACCTCCACCGTCGTTACAGCAAAGGTGAGCAGCAGCGTTCCGTAGGGCTGGCCAAGACGGAACGCCAGAGCCTCCGCATGTTCGAGGACGACGAATACGGTGACGAGCAAAATTGCGAGGGTGATCAGTGAAACGAGAACTGTTACCCAGGCATGACTATGGCCGCCCGGAACACCAAAGAGCTGCACAGCAATGGCAAGTGCCAGCGCTCCGAGCGGTACCAGATATGACGAAGCCGGTATGTGGCGCGAGATCATGGGCGCTGTTCCAAATGAGCGAATTGGCAAATCACACTAGCTTGAGGTGTCCGGCTCAACCATAGACCGATCGAATTAAAATCGCGTTCAGTAAGGCAAACCGACATAGTTTTCCGCTAGCACCGTAGAGGCGGCGCGGGAATGCGTGAGATAGTCGAGCTCAGTCTCCTGGATCTTCTGGTCGAATTCCCCCGTATCTGGAAAACGATGCATCATCGTTGTCATCCACCAGGAAAAGCGCACCGCTTTCCAGGTGCGTGAAAGCGCCCGCGCCGAATACGCGTCGATGCCGCCATCCGAACCATCGCGATAATATTCGGCAAGTCCGGAGAAAAGATAATGGACGTCGCTCGCCGCCAGATTAAGCCCCTTGGCTCCCGTCGGGGGCACAATATGCGCCGCATCGCCGACGAGGAAAAGACGTCCGAAGCGCATGGGTTCCGCAACGAAGGAGCGCAGGGGCGCGATCGACTTTTCGAACGAAGGTCCAGTTATCACCGCATCCGCATGGTGGGGAGGCAGTCGCCGCCGCAGCTCGTCCCAGAAGCGGTCGTCGCTCCAGTTCTCGATCTTCTGGTCGAGTGCACATTGCACATAGTAGCGGCTGCGGGTCACGGAGCGCATGGAGCACAGCGCGAAGCCGCGCGGATGATTGGCATAGATCAGTTCGTGATTGACCGGCGGCACATCGGCAAGGATGCCCAGCCAACCGAAGGGATAGACTTTCTCGAAGACGCGCAGCGATTTCTCCGAGATGGATTTGCGGCTGACACCATGAAAACCATCGCAACCGGCAATGAAATCGCAGTCGATCCGATGGGTGATGCCGTCTTTTTCATAAGTGACGTAGGGCGAATTGCCATCGAAATCATGCGGCTGAACGTTGCTTGCATCATAGATGCTCTCGCCGCCGTTTTTTTCGCGATGTTCCATCAGGTCGCGGGTGAGTTCCGTCTGGCCGTAGACCATGACGCGCTTGCCGCCGGTAAGGCCAGTCAGGTCGATGCGATGATCGCGTCCGTCGAAGACAAGAGAAAAGCCATCGTGCGGTAGCCCCTCGACGTGCATCCTCGCGCCGGATTTTGCCCTGTCGATCAGTTCGACTGTGCCTTCCTCGAGAACCCCCGCGCGGACGCGGCCGAGGATATATTTCTTGCCGACGCGGTCGAGGACGATGTTGCCGATCCCTGCATCGCTCAAGAGCTGTCCAAGCAGCAGGCCGGATGGTCCCGAGCCGATGATGACGATCTGGGTGCGCATGATCCCCCCGCATTTTTGGCTCAACTCTGTACCGGCGCGGCTCGGACAGCAAGGGAGATTTCGCGAACCACCTATCCCTTCACCGCACCTGCCGTCATGGAACCGCTGATCTGTCGGTACATGATGATGCCGATGAGCATTGGCGGCAATGCGCCGACGATCATGACTGCCGACGCCGCGCCCCATTGAATGCCGCCGCCGCTCGCCGCGAAGAAGAACGAAGCGCCGACTGTCATCGGAACAGCCCTGTTTGACGTCAGCATCAGTCCGAACAGGAATTCGTTCCACGCTGTGATGAACCCGAAGATGAAGACTGTGGCGAGCGCGGGGCGGCAGACCGGCAACATCATCCCCTTCATGATTCCCCATTTGCTCATACCGTCCAGCTTTGCCGCCTCGTCGATTTCGATGGGAACTTCCCCAATCGCGTTGACGAATACGATCAGCGAAAGCGGCAGATTGACGATCGTCAGGATCAGCCCGAGGCCAAGCTGTGTATCGAGCAGGCCGGCAAACTGAAACATCATGTAGAGCGGGATTGCAAAGATGATCAGCGGCACCGCGCGCAGATTGACGATCAGCGGCATCAGGACCTTGCGGCCATATTTGCCGCGCGCAATGGCATAGGCTGCCGGAAAAGTAATGATCATGGCGAGCACCGTGCCGATCAGGGAGGCCGCCAGACTGTTGAAGAGATAGGCAAAAATGTTCAACCGGTCACTCACCTGCAGAACCTGCGCATAGTTTGCAAGGGTGGGGCTCGAAATCCAGAATCCGGGATTGTCCGATATTTCCTTACCGCTCTTGAAAGAGGTCAGCAGCGTGACGATAACCGGAAAATTCAGGGCAAGAGCAGCCACGGCATAGACGATCCAGCGCGCGAGGTTGATCATGACGCGGCGCCTTTCCCGCGGCGCGACAGCCATGTCAGCGCGTACAAACCAACGAACGACGCCAGAAACAGGATGACGGAAGCGGCGATTGCCTTGCCGATCGCGCCTTGCTTGAAGAAGGCCTCGTAGATGTAGATCGGCAGCGATGTGGTCGAACCGCCGGGACCACTGCCGGTTAGCGTATAGACGTTGTCGAATACGCGAAATCCGTCGATAAACCGGATGAAAAAAGTGAAGATGAGGGTTGGCCGCATCAGGGGCAATTCAATTGCCGTCAAGATTTGGCGAGCGGAAGCACCATCGATGGCCGAGGCTTCACGCACATCGTTCGGAATGGCCCGGTAGGCGGTGTAGAAGAGTAGCAATGCGAATGGTGTCCACTGCAACGTCTCGACGACGACAAGGGTCCAGAAGGCATTTTCCGCATTGAGGAATGACGGGCTGTCGCCAAACCACAGATACAGATAGTACGGCACAGGGCCGACGAACTCGTGCAGCACGAGCCGGTACATCAGTCCGATCATTGCCGGTGCAACCATCAGTGGCAACATCAGCGGCGCCATGAGCCATGAGCGCTTCTCGATCAGAGGCGACAGGAACACGGCAAGCCCGAGACCGAGCACACATTCCAGAATTGCCGTGATCACGCCGAAGCGCAGTGAAAACCAGCTGGCCCGCCAGAATTGTCCATCGCCGAGCACCTCGCCGTAGTTCCCGAAACCGACGATTTCCGGGCTGCGCAAATTCGTGAAACTGACACGCGAAAGGCTGTAGACGAGATCGATCAGGATCGGAAATCCAAGGAAAAGCAGGAGAAACCCGACCAGCGGGCTCGCAAAAATTCTCCAGCCTTTGTGGTCCAAATTGACCATGGTTTTCCTTTGCAAATGGTCTGGAATAAGATGCCTATCTCCCCCCTTGTGGGGGAGAAAGGATTTTCCTGGATTTAGCCCTTGCTAAATCCTTGGAAAATCCAAGAGAGGGGATGTGAAATGCACCAGAAAAATCCCCTCTCTTGCGATTTCTAGCACTTAGCAAGCGCTAAGATGCTGAAATCGCTTTCTCTCCCACAAGGGAAGAGATACCGCGGCGGGAGGCTTAAGGCTTCAGCAGTTTCTCCATGCCAGCCTTTGTGTTGGCAAGCGCTTCGTCCAAGGTTTCCTGCCCCGACCAGTAGCCGGTGAATTCCTTCGCCTGCAGTTCGTAAACCGGGAAGGCATTGGCTGATGTGGCACCGGTCATGACATAGCCATAGGCGCCGGCATATTGACCGAGCGTAACGAGATCCGGTCGCTCCTTGGCAATCTTTGCCGCAACATCGGGCAGGAGCGCAGGCGAACCGCCGCTGCGGGCATAAAGCAAGGCCGCGTCCTCGGTCGCGAGCCATTGGAGGAACTTCGCCGCACCTGCCTTGTTCTTGGCATTCTTGTTGATACCAAGCCCGAGGCCATGAATATGGTCAGCCCGGACGGCCGAGCCCGCTGGTGGCGCAACGATACCGACATTCTCGGCAACCGCCGGGGATTTGGCGGGATCGGTGAGTTCGCTGGCTGCAGCATTCCACTGCAGTGCCGTCGCCACCTGACCGGAGCCGAACGCGGCATTCGTTTCAGCATATTCGTAGGATAGCGAATCCTTCGGCGAAGCACCCGCATCGTAGAGCTTCTTGTAAAGTTCCAGCGCCGTCCGGTAGGCCGGAGAGTCGATGGTGATATTACCCGAAGCATCCATCCAGTCGCCGCCATTGGCACGCGCCACGGATTGCCACACCATGATGTTGAAGAGGAGGTTCTTCATCTGGAGTACCGTGCCGTAGCGAACCGGGCTTTCGGGATTTACGGACTTTGCGAAATAGAGTGCGGTCGCCGCCCAGTCATCCCAGGTCCAGCTGTCGGGCGCTTTTGGCTCCAGGCGTTTGCCGAGATATTTCTCGCTGATCTCGGCATATTTGGCCTTGGCTGCCGGGTCCGCGAGCAGGGCGTCGACGAGGTCCTTGCGGTAATACATGAAGTGCAGGGAGAGATCGGTCGGAACGCCGTATTGCTTGCCATCGAACTGCATGGTCTTCAGCACCGACTCGCCAAATACCTTGGCGGCATCCGGGCCAAGGTCGACAGGCTCCATGTAGGACGCGTAGCGGCCGATCGAATATGTCGCGAGAAGATTAATGTCGAAGGCGCTCGATCCTGCCGCCATGTCGGCCTGTAGTTTGTCGTAGAAGCCATCGCGGCTATAGAAAAGCAGTTCAACTTTATCTGTGTTGGCAACGCCGCTTTGTGCGTTGTAGGCTTCGGCAACTGCGCGCAACGCGGTTTCTTCCGAACCGCCCGGCCATCCCAGAACGGTAACCGCGGCGTTGGCCGCGCCCAAGGAGGTGGTAATCAGTGCGAGAGCCGATAAAGTGATTTTTGTAAATTTAAGCATGTTCTAGCCTCCAATAATTGAGTTGGATTGTGCAATGGCGAGATCCGCCGCGCCGATCACCCCCGCGTGACGGCCGAGACCGGCACTCACTAGGGTTGGACGCAGCGATATTTTGGGAAATGTAAATGCACCCCGAACCTGATCGATATAGCCTTCTGCAAGCCCGATCCCGCCGCCAATGACGATGCATTTCGGATCAAGCGCCAGCTGTATGTTCTGGCAGAGTATAGCGAGTCTGCGGGCGGAAATTGCGATAATATGCGATGCCCAGGGCGCGCCGGACCTCGCTGCGGCGAAGATGGCAGGCGCCTCCAGCTCATAGCCCGCCTTGCAGGCTTCCGCATTCATCCAGTGGCCGGAAATGCTGTCTTCGAGCGGTCGGTGCGAGCATTCGAAGTAGCCCTGAAACAAGCCGAAATGACCGGCGGTTCCCTGCAAGAGCCGGCCGTTGATGACGATGCCGCCGCCAATGCCGGTCGAGATCGTGAGGAACACCATGTCCTTCTGTGCGCCAGCGCCAAACCGGTGCTCGCCCCAGGCGGCACATTGCGCATCGTTGACTGCAATTGCATCAACGCCGAACGTACCGCGCAACCTGTCGATGAGCGGATAGCCTTGCGGTAGATTGAGCGTTGCCGGATTTAGTGCCTGCCAATTTCCGTCGACGACAATCCCTGTAACGGCGGCAGCGACCCGCCCATAGGAGCCGCGCCAGTTGGAGACCTTTGCGGCGATGACGTCGATCCAGCCGTCGGGACCAAGATTGTGATCGGTAGCAAATTGGACCTCCTCGATGACTTTGCCTTCTTTCACCAGACACACCATCGTCTTGGTCCCGCCGATATCGATCGCAAGCACGGCTTGGTTGGCTCTGCGTGCCAACCCGGCATCGATTGCCTGCTTGAACCACGAGGTGACATGCTCGGTGCGGGTGATCGCGGAGCCGACGACAACGCTGAATGCCCCTCGGTGAACTGCCTCCGCTGCCTGCTCGGGCGTCCTGATACGGCCCTCTGCGATCACATGGGGGATCAGTTTCCGCAGTCCGGCGATCAGCTCGAAATCTGGCGCATCGGGAACCGGTCCGCCCGTATAACCGGACAGCGTCGACCCGACACAATCGGCACCCGCGGCCAGCGCGGCGCGACCATCCTCGACCGACGAACAGTCCGCCATTGCCAAAGCGCCTTTGGCGTGAATGGCCGTAATGATATCTGCGACCGTATCGGGCCGCGGCCGCGATGTTGCGTCGAACGCGACAATCTGTGCGCCGGCATCTACCAGCGCCACCGCGTCGGCCACATGGGGCGTGATGCGGACGGGCGACGTTTCAAGATCTTTTTTAACGATGCCGATGATCGGCGCGTCCGTCACCTGGCGGACCGCTCGCACATATTCCACCGATTCGATCCTGAGTGCGCTTGCACCTCCGGCGATCGCCGCCAAGGCAAACGCCGTGACCATTTCGGCACGGTCCATCGGGCCGTCCGGAACCGGCTGGCAGGAGACGATAAGGCTGCGTTCGATATCCCCGATTTTCACTTCAAAATCCTCGCTTATGGCGAGAACGATATCCAGTTCATACCAGATTGCAACCAGTCAAAAACTGGTATTAGCGACTTAACTCCGTAACGAAATCGTAAAGATCGCCGCGATACCTTGTTTCGGTAAATTCCACGGGCTGGTCGTCGGCAAGGAAACAACGCCGTTCAATGATAAGCAGCGGTGCGCCGGCCGCACATTTCAAGAGCTCGCTGTCACGGACCGAAGCAGGCCGCGAACGTAACCGTTGTATGGCTCGCTGGGGCAACGCGTTGCGCTTTGCCAGTGCCTCGTACAGGGAATCGCCAACGAGTTCGGGTGATGGCAGAAACCTTGCCGGAACGACTGCAGTCTCGTAGGCGGCAGGCTCCCCGTCAGCAGTTCGTATCCGTTTCAAGCGAATGACGTCTGCATTCGGCGGTAAGGCGAGCGCCATCGCTTCCGCCGGAGATGGCCGGCTGATTTCCTTGGAAATCCAGATACATCCGGGTTCAAGCCCCCGTGCAACCATATCCTCGGAAAAGCTCGCGAGGGTCGAAAGCGATTTCTCGACGGGAACGCTCACTTCAGTCTTCGCGCCATGCCGCCGCCGCAGATGGCCATCCTGGATAAGAAGTTCCAGGGCCTTCCTGACGGTCACACGCGAAAGCGAAAGAGCCTCTGCCACGGCCCGCTCGCCTGGAAGAGTAGAGCCTCGTTTTATGCGATTGCTGATGATGAGGTCCTGCAGCGCCATCTTCAATTTCTTGTGCAGCGGAATTCCAGTTTCGAACGCATCGATTCGCGATCGGATCTCCGCTAACAGCTGCTGGCGTTCCATGATCTCTCCTTGCCAGCGGTCTTTCCAAGGGCTGGATTTTCACCCTCGCATTATTTTTTTGGAAATCCAACTGGTATTATCGTATGGGCAGTTCCGGAGATGAAGAGGGCGGAATAGTTGATTTTGCGTAGCAGGTTCTCATTTCTGCGGAGCTCTTATATGGAATAGTGCCATTTTCGCAGAGGGACATCCGATTCTTGCGCAAAAATCCTTGAATCCGGAACGGTTTTTGCTACGCAGGATTGAAATTTAGGTGTGACCAGTTGTAACTGCGGGGGTTCAAACACAATCGAACGATCTATTGCAATTTCCTGCGGATCGACCTTTTGTGAAATCCTGCTTCGAGAGCCTGCAAAATTCATGGAAAGAGAGACGTGCATCAAGAGGTCTCACTCTTAGCGACGGTCGCTATCGGCTTTGTGTTTGCTGCGGTCTTCGGCTACCTGGCCGATCGCCTGCGCTTGCCGCCGCTCGTCGGCTATCTTGTCGCCGGCATCATGATGGGGCCGTACACACCAGGCATCGTCGCCGACAGCGGACTTGCTTCGCAGCTCGCGGAAATGGGCGTTATCCTTTTGATGTTCGGTGTGGGCCTGCATTTTTCCGCCTCCGATCTGTTGGCGGTTCGAGGGGTTGCGGTCCCCGGAGCGCTGGGGCGTATCCTGCTTGCTACCCTGCTCGGCATCGGCCTTTGTTCGTTGTGGGGCTGGGGTCTTGGTGCGGGGATTGTGTTTGGCCTTAGCCTTTCCGTCGCCAGCACCGTGGTCCTGCTCAAGGCGCTCGAAGAGCACAATCAGGTCGACTCAGTGAATGGCCGCGTGACCGTCGGCTGGCTCATCGTCGAAGATCTGGCGATGGTTCTCGCCTTGGTGCTGTTGCCAGCATTTTCAGGGGTTTTGGGCGGTAATGCGGACGTTGCAGCCGGAGAGGCTGGTGGCCTTGCCATCACATTGACCATCGGCATAACCCTGCTCAAGGTCGGCGCTTTTACGGTGATGGCTATATATTTCGGGCCTAAGGTCGTTCCGTGGATTCTCACATTGGTTGCCCGAACCGGCTCACCCGAACTGTTCACGCTTTCCGTTCTTGCCGTTGCGCTCGGCATCGCATTTGGCTCAGCGGAGATTTTCGGCGTATCCTTTGCGCTCGGGGCGTTTGTCGCAGGCGTCGTCATGAGCGAGTCGCATCTCAGCCATCGTGCCGCGGCCGACTCCCTGCCTCTGCAGAATGCGTTCGCCGTACTGTTTTTCGTTTCTGTCGGGATGCTTTTCGACCCCTATGTCATCATCCGCGACCCGCTTGCGGTTGCTGCCGTGCTTGCGCTGATCATCTTTGGTAAATCGTTGATTGGGTTCCTGATCGTCGTTCTCCTACGCTTTCCGATCGCGATGGGCCTGTCAGTCGCTGCCGGTCTGGCCCAGATCGGCGAGTTCTCTTTCATTTTGGCGAGTCTCGGTGTTTCACTTGGCCTTTTGCCGCGTGAGGGACAGGATCTAATACTAGCCGGTGCCATCCTGTCGATCACTGTTAATCCACTCGTTCTGCTCGGTGGAGACTGGCTACAAAAAGCCGTTCGTCGAAAGTGGCCATCGCTGTTTGAACAATACGGCAAGAGCAAGCATGACGCGCTTTGCCGCGAACTGGAGCGTATCCGGAAGATCAGCGATGAAAGAAACAGGCAGCATCAGCTCGAAATGCAGCAGCTGATCGGGACTTTCCCGATGTTTGCCCAGGTTGACGAAAATTCTCAGGAAGAGCTTCTCCTGTTGTTCCGGCCAAAGGTGGCATCACCGGGCGAACGCGTCATCCGCATCGGCGATCGTGGCGACGGCATGTATTTCATTTCATCGGGAGCGGTAGAGGTTCAACTGGAGGACGATCCGGTTCGTCTCCAGGCTGGCTCCTTCTTTGGCGAAATGGCACTTTTGAGCGGTGGGCGTAGGACCGCGGACGTCATCGCCGTCGATTTTTGTCAGTTCCTGGTTCTCGAACGTCGGGATTTCAATGTTTTCATGTCGAAGCATCCCGCACTTCGAGCCGCAGTCAGTGATATGGCCAAAGAGAGAAAAGCGATGAACGTTTCACGCAGGAAGCGCAAGAAGTCTCTCGATGCGACGTAATTGCTAATCCGACATCAGCGACAGCGTGGAAAATCCCCGCATCGCATCGGCCACGAGACACTTGTCCGTCAAGGTCAATCGATTTCCCGTCATGATATCCTGAAATTCCTTGCCGTTGATTTCCGCTGGAACATGCACAGCGGTGTCGCCCCATGCGGGTATCGGCATGAAGGGTTCGTGAAACCGTTTCACCGCTTCGAAGGGTTGGCGAGGCACGGCGACCAGACAATAGTCGGATTCGTGCTTGCGCAGAAAAGCGATAACGTTTCTTCGCTTCTTGCCGGTTACCTTCAGAGGAATGTATTGGCCCCCGATGAACAGTTCAGGCTTGCGCTTTCTTGCTCGAAGATGGGCGGCGACGAGCCGCTGTTTGATGGCACCCGTATGCCAATCTTCCAGGAGAATGTTCAAGGGGCACTGATCTGCATAGGAAAGCCGGGCAGTAAGCGCATCGAAATCAATGTCATTCGATGCCGGAATGTTCGACACGGCGAAATCCCAGGATTCCGCTCCATTGTAGATGACAGGAACGCCGGGAGCAGTTGCCTTGAGGACGGTTTGCGAAAAACTATTGAGCGCCCCGGCTATCCAGAAGGGCCCCATGGTCTTCGTGAAGTCGAGAAGGAAAGAACGGTCGGCGAAGAGCTGATCGATATAGTCCATCACGGCCAGCTCATAGGGCTTGTTTATTTCCGTCCAGAAGGAATCTCTTTGAATTTCGCTGATCGCTTTCTGGATGAATGCGCAAAGATCGTTACGGACAGCCTGCAGACTGTTTTCATCGTCGATCTGCAGCGTCAAAGGCCAGATCGCAGCAAGGGTTTGATAGATCAGCCATTCAGTCTGAGGATCCGGCGCCGGCGTTTCCTCGATCGTCGCCACATTGCCCGCATGGAGCGTGCGCCAGCGCGCCACCGCCTCGCACCAGATTTCCGGCGCTTCGGACAGCGCGAGAAGCCGCATTCTCGCATCCTCGCCGAATTTGGTAGTGTAGGAAAACGTTGTCGCCAGCATGCCTTTAGGCGCGACCGTGGCTTTGCGCATCATCTTTTCGTGGAAAAGCTGCACTGGATCCCCGGCATCACTCGAGCGTAATATGACTTCGTCAAGAGCGATCGGCCCACGGCCATATTGGTATGATTGTTCGATTGCCTGTGCCATGACAGCGGCAGTCAATTGCTGGAATCTCACAATGAATTGGCCGATTTTTCCGTCGGGATCATTCGCCGCTTCCAATATGCGCTGTACGAATTTCAGCGGAGCGGGATCGGCAGCGTCGGGGCGTGCCAGGATATCGGAAATGGTGGACTGAAGAATGGATCGATAGGATCCGAGAATTCCCGCCTCATTCGAATAGGTCCGGAAAACCGGGAGTTCGATAACGAGATCACTTACCGCGCGCCTCAGTTCAAGCTCGTCCGCTGCATTCGGTTCTATCACGATGAGCAGGTCGACCAGAGCCTGTAGTTCCGCAGCGAATCTGCTGTGCAGTACAGCTGACTTTGCCCCGCGATAGTGGAGCGTACTTTGCGCACCAATATTGCGGCTGTAGAGTTGTTCGAGCGCAGCCAGCTTTGCATGATCCACCATTAGGTTCGCGGTCACCGAAATGAACTCGTAACCTGCGGTTCCATCGACATGCCATGAAGCGGGATAAGGTTCACCGTCCAGGAGAATCTTGTCGGCGACCAGATAGGCTTTTTCACCGGCGTGCCGACGCAATTCCTGCGAATATGTTTCAGGATCGGCCAGACCGTCGATCTGGTTGACACGAAAACCAATGACTTGGCTGATCTCGAGCAGATCGAGTGGAACCTCGTGAAAATCCTTGAATGGTTGTGTCTTTTCGACCTGAACCCCGACAGAGTGCATGGATTCGAACGAGTGGCGGTAGTTCATCCGGCGGCGGGCTTTCTGACGTGTCACCAGACGCCACTTTTGCGCCGAAAGCACGTCTTCGAGCATCGAGATGTCCTGTGAGATATCTTTCAGTCGCGACGCAAGCACGAGACGATGAGCGAGTTCACTAGTGTCGTAGAGTTCCCGCAACCGGACATGAAATTCGTCGGATCGTTGCGGGTCGGCCTCGTTTACTGCATCCAGGAAATCATTCGAGAGAGGGTTGTCGACCCCGCGAAGGATAGTTTCATAGGATTTTGGATATAGCGGATAGAAGACCTCGCCGTAAGAGATGCCGAGGGCAAATTTATTCGCATCGAATTTGAGCTGTAGAGTCTCGGCCTGGACTTCTTCGATCAACGGGCGCTGCAGAACAGGCAACGCCAGGCGCTTCTTCCAGTCCACGTCGAAATGATCGGCGTAGCGGCTCTTTGATCCCCATTCGAGAACATCAAACCACCAGGGATTGTGGTGGGTCGCAGGCAGCTGATTTGGATTGATATCGACGATGAGGCCCATACCGAACTTGCGAAGTGCAGAATCGAGGGCGACGAAGCCGTCTTCACCCCCGGCCTCCCTGTCCAGCTTCGTCGGGTTATAGGATTTCTTGCCCCGCCCGACATCGATCGAGCTGAAAATTGGAGAAATGGTGAGCGTGTCGATGCCGAGATTATTCAGGTATGGCACGATCGCAGCGATGTCATTGAAGGACAGTCCGTTCCTCAATTGAATGCGATAGGCGGAATTGGGCAGGGTCATAGTCTTCACGCAACCCGTTCATTGGCGGAGTGCTGATCGCCATGTTGCAGCGCATGGAGATATTCCCGCTGCCACCATTGCGCATCGCGATCGACGACGCGTTTCAGAAGCTTGCGATGGCGTAGTTGCCGCTCTTCCAACGGCATTGTGACAGCTGTCTTCAAAGCGTGCGCGACCTCGCTGATATCGTAGGGATTTACAATGAGTGCCTCGCTCAGTTCCTCGGCTGCGCCGGCGAACTTGGAGAGGATGAGGATGCCTGGATCCTTGTTGTCCTGAGCGGCGATGTATTCTTTGGCCACAAGGTTCATTCCGTCCCGCAACGGCGTTATCAGCCCGATCAGACTTGCCCGAAACAGAGGGGCTAGCTTCTCTCTTGGAATGTTGCGATTGATGTATTGGACAGGCGCCCAGTTGAAATCCGCGAACCTGCCATTGACCGCGCCGGCGAGCTGCTCGAGTTCGGCCTTGATATCGGAATAGGCGGTAACATCCTCCCTGGATGGAGAGGCAATCTGCAAGTAGTCCGCATGCCCCTGATATTCCGGACAAATCTCCAAAAATTTTCTAAAGGCTTTCATGCGGTGCGGCAGGCCTTTCGAATAGTCGAGGCGATCCGCAGAAATGACCTGGAAGCGCTTCAGAACGGTACGGCGCATACGTTCAAGTTCGATCGTATCGTCGGTTCGGGCCGACACTTTCGCAAACTGCTTCACATCGATGCCGATGGGGAAATGCCCGATATGGATTGTGCGATCGTTGACCCGGACAAGTTCCGGCGAAATGATTGCCGCATCGGAATATTCTTTCAGATAGCGATGAAAATTATGGACGTCATTCATCGTCTGGAAGCCGATGAGATCAAACTGCAGCATGCAATATCGCAGCCATTCGTGGCGAGGGACGGCGGAGAAGATGTCCGCAGAGGGGAACGGGATGTGCAGGAAAAATCCGATCCTGTTCTTGTGTCCCCGTTTGCGAAGCTCCGCAGCCATGGGTATCAGATGGTAGTCATGCACCCAGATAACGTCGTCGTCCCGCAGATGCGGACTGACCATCTCCGCGAACTTCGCATTGGTTGCAGAATAGCAATCCACAAACTCCATGCGATAATCCATCAGGTCAAGGCGATAATGAAAGGCGGGCCAAAGGACCTTGTTGGCG
The DNA here is from genome assembly GCF_028331445.1 of Candidatus Phyllobacterium onerii. GTDB lineage: Bacteria > Pseudomonadota > Alphaproteobacteria > Rhizobiales > Rhizobiaceae > Phyllobacterium > Phyllobacterium onerii. Next base: position 193,608 of record NZ_JAQMHX010000008.1, read on the forward strand.
AAGCCGAGGTAGTATTTTTCGTGTTCCTCGCTCGTCAGGGGGATGGTCAGGCTCGTGACATTGCCATGGGTCTGAATCTTGGTTGTTGCGGTTTCTTCGGCGTCTACGACACCTCCGTCCCAGCCGGCCCAAAGGCCGCCTTGAGCCTTAAGTGCATCCACGATACCGACAGCGAGTCCGCCAATTTGAGTATTCTTTCCCAAATTCGCCGTGCGATTTGAGATTACGACTAGCCGTCCCATAAAATGTCCCTTGCATGCAGTCAGGACTCTAACCAACTCTTCAAATTCATGATGGTTCCGGAAAAAAGTGGCAGCAAGTCAACTTTCATTGAACGATTTCGGGCTGGTTGAGTTCTCCAATTATGCGAGTCCCAGCAAAGGAAAGAGATATGCAGCCGAGCACGGCGGTCGATAATGCAAGCCACCCACTGCCAGACGATCTGAATGGTTGGGCGCTTTTCATAGACATTGACGGCACGCTGATTGATCTTGCGGCAACGCCTGAAAGCATCGTCGTTCCCCCAGAGTTGCCGCTTCAACTCCTGAAGCTGTCGCAAAAGGTAGATGGTGCCATGGCGCTCGTGACCGGCCGTTCCATTGCTGCCGTCGATGCAATGTTTGAACCCTATCACTTCACCGTCGCAGGACTTCATGGCGCGGAAATCCGCAGGGAAAATGCAGAAATTCTCCGGAAGGGAATGGAGGCAGCCGCGCTCGACAAGCCGCGCATGGTGTTGCAAAAATTTGCGAGCCGATGGCCGGGAATGGTGATCGAAGACAAGGGCTTGGGGCTCGCCGTGCACTACCGGCAGGTGCCGGAAGCCGCCATTGCCGCCACGCATGCAGTCGATGGGCTGGTCAAGGATCTCGGTTATGGGTGGAAGCGCCAGGACGGCAAGATGGTCATTGAAATTGGACCTGCCGGAACCAATAAGGGCATGGCGGTCGCGCACTTCATGGAAACCGCACCCTATGCAGGCCGCAAGCTCCTCGTGATGGGCGATGATCTGACCGACGAGACCATGTTCCGCTTTGCCAACGAAACTGGAGGACGCTCGGTAAGAGTGGGTGATCCGCCTTTCGAGAGCGTTGCCGAATTCAAGGTGGACTCTGCAGATACTGTTCGATCATGGATCGCCACGATGGTGGCTCGGCAATGATTTTGCGCCGCCGAGTGACCACCCTGACGGGGCTAATGTCTCTGGCTTAATTTTTCCGATTCGCGTATGTTTTGTCTTGTGCAGGTTTAGGTCCATTGGTACCGCCTCTAGCATGGTACCACTGGTGCCTTTCCCGCTCGAAACGAGATTGGGAGAATTGCTCATGGCACAATTTCATGTGATCGCTGGCGCAAATGATACCAGCGCCTATCCTGAGGTGCGTAAAATCAGTGTGGCAGATGTTTTTGCTGCGCTTCGTCAGGGGCTCGACGATTTTTGGGAAAAGCCCTCGCACTATGTGTTCCTATGCCTGATTTATCCTGTCGCCGGCCTGGTATTGGCGCGCTGGTCGTCGGGAGCCAACGCGCTGCCGATCCTGTTTCCGCTGATGTCGGGTTTCGCGTTAATCGGTCCGTTTGCAGCGCTCGGTCTTTATGAGATCAGCCGCAGGCGGGAGCTCGGTCTGGATACATCATGGCAGCACGCACTTGAGGTCAGGCGATCGCCTGCCATGCCATCGATCTTCGCCGTCGGTATATTGCTCTTTGCGATCTTCATCGTATGGCTGCTCACTGCCCAGGCGCTTTACGTGAACCTGTTCGGTCCCGCAGCGCCGGAGTCTATCAGTGCCTTCCTGAACCAGGTGTTCAACACATCTGAGGGCTGGCGGATGATCATCCTCGGTAACGCGATTGGATTTGTCTTTTCCGTCGTTGTCCTTTGCACCAGCGTCATCACCTTTCCGCTTCTCCTCGATCGGGATGTGGGTGCATTGGCGGCAGTCGTAACATCGATCAAGGCCGTCCTTGCCAATCCGATACCGATGCTATTGTGGGGCTTGATAGTGGCCGCGCTGCTCTTCGTCGGCTTCTTGACGCTGTTCGTCGGCCTGGCGATCTTCATCCCGGTACTCGGCCATGCGACATGGCATCTTTACCGCAAGGTTGTCGTACCGCTCCCGAGCGTGGAAGTTCAGAACGTGGCGAAGCCACGATCGCGCAGAAAGGCTTGAATGAACAAAAAACGCGGCACCTTTGGGTGCCGCGTTTTTTTGTGCCTATCAGAAGCTCTACGGCCCAGTGCCGAAGAAGGTCATCCGGCTGAGCAGTACGTAGTGGGATTCCGAAACCATCATCGCCACGAATACCAATACAAGGAGGGGCGGCAGTATGATGGCGTAGATGAGGGCCAACCTTTCCCATGCCATGTGCATGAAGATCGCGACGATCAATCCGGCCTTGAGGATCATGAAAAGCAGGATAAGCGACCAGCGCAGATAGCCATGAAGACCGACGTAGTCGACCAGATACGAGCATAGACTAAGAACGAAGAGCAGACCCCAAACAACGAGGTAAAGCTTGATCGGGTGCTCTTGATGTTCCGTATGAGCTGCCGGTTGCGTTGCCGGTTGTGTCATGATTCGAGCCCTACCACAAATAGAAGAAAGCGAAGATAAAAACCCAGACCAGATCGACGAAGTGCCAGTAGAGGCCAGTGATTTCGACGATTTCATAGTGGCCCTTCCGACTGGTGAAGAAGCCGCGTTTCTCCGTGTCGAAATCGCCGCGCCAGACCTTCCGGGCTATGATGATCAGGAAGATGACGCCGATTGTGACGTGCGTACCGTGAAAGCCGGTGATCATGAAAAAAGTCGAACCAAACTGTGGGGCGCCCCACGGATTTCCCCATGGACGAACTCCTTCGGAGATCAACTTGGTCCATTCGAAAGCCTGCATCCCCACAAAGGTCGCGCCAAACAATGCGGTCAGCAGCATCAATAGCGCCGTCTTGCGGCGGTCGCGCCGGTAACCGAAATTGACGGCCATAGCCATCGTACCGCTGCTGCTGATGAGAACGAACGTCATGATGGCGATCAGAATCAGGGGAACTTCCGTTCCGCCGATATTCAACGCAAAGACTTCGCTCGGATTGGGCCAGGGAACAGTCGTCGACATGCGGGCGCTCATATAGGCCAGCAGGAAACAACCGAAGACGAACGTATCGCTGAGAAGGAATATCCACATCATGGCCTTCCCCCAGGAGACGTTCTTGAATGTTCGCTGGTCGGAAGCCCAGTCGGAAGCGAAGCCGCGCAGGCCGTCGGGCCGCGGTTGGGATACTCTGGTTTCGGTTTCCACGACGTCGGTCATTGTCACATCCTCAGGTCAACAGTTGCCGGCAGATATCGACGAAATCATTGGCCCAGCCTGCGAACAGCGCAAAAATGACCAGCCAGACGATGAGCATGAAATGCCAGTACATGGCGCACAGTTCGATGCTGAGTCGCGCCTCTTTTGGCGGTTCGCCCTGCCATACGTTGAACGTGGTTCGGCTTAGCACCAGAAGGCCACCAAGAATGTGCAGTCCGTGCATTCCCGTGATCAGATAGAAGAAGCTGTTGGCAGGATTGTCGGCGAGGACATAGCCCTCAGACACCAACTCGTGCCAGGCGAATAACTGGCCGGCCAGGAAGCCGATCGCGGTCACGAAACTTGCCAGAAGCGCGATTCTCATGGCGTTGGCATCGTTTTGCTGCGCCGAGGATTTCGCCATCTCCAGGGCAATGCTGCTCACAACGAGCGCAGCTGTATTGACCCAGAGGACGCCGGGCAGGGGAATGGCCCACCAATCCTGCAGTCCCATGCGCATGAAGTATGCACTGATGAAAAGCGTGAACAACGCGCCGACCACGGCGAGAAATACGCCGAGGCCGATTTTTACAGTCGGTATCTGTGACCGCGTAACCGGGAAAATGTCACTGGCTCGCGCGGACTCGAGCCATGGTTTGGACGTCAGACGCTGCTGTGCCATCCACCAGATGATGATCGACGCCAGTCCGGCCAGAAAGATCAGGATTGCGCTCATGATGCGTGCTCTCGCGACCGGTTCTCGGGATCGGGCTCATTCTGTGGAATGAAATCCTCGGGAGCGCCTGGAACGCTGTAATCATAGGCCCAGCGATAGACGACCGGCAGTTCCTTGCCAAAATTGCCATGCGGCGGCGGTGTTGTCGGCGTCTGCCATTCGAGCGTCGTTGCCCGCCAGGGATTTCCCCCCGCGTCTTTTCCGTGTCGCAGACTCCAGGCGGCATTGAACAGGAAGAGGACCTGTGCGGCACCGACAGTCAGCGCCATCATGGTGATGAAGATATTCAAATCATGCGCCGACGGCGGGTTGACCACGGATTCGCCGAGTTCGTAGTAACGGCGCGGAGCCCCCAGCAGACCGAGATAGTGCATCGGGAAGAAGATCAGATAGGCGCCGAGGAACGTCACCCAGAAATGAATCCGCCCCATGGTTTCATCCAGCATTCGCCCGGTGATCTTTGGATACCAATGGTAGATCGCGCCGAAGATCACCATGATTGGCGCAACGCCCATCACCATGTGAAAATGTGCGACGACGAACATCGTATCGGAAAGCGGAACGTCCACGACGACATTGCCGAGAAACAGGCCCGTCAAGCCGCCATTGACGAATGTCACGATGAAGCCGAGCGCGAAGAGCATGGGTATCGTCAGGTGGATATCGCCGCGCCATAGAGTGAGAACCCAGTTATAGACCTTGATGGCCGTGGGAACTGCGATAATCAAGGTCGTCGTAGCAAAGAAGAACCCGAAATTGGGATTCATGCCGCTGACATACATGTGGTGTGCCCAGACAACGAAGCTCAACGCACCGATGATCACCATCGCCCAGACCATCATTCGGTACCCGAAGATATTCTTGCGGGCATGAACACTGATGAGGTCCGACACGATACCGAAGGCCGGCAAGGCGACGATATAGACTTCCGGATGGCCGAAGAACCAGAACAGATGCTGGAAAAGGATCGGACTGCCGCCGCCATGTTGCAGCTGTGTTCCCATCTCGACGATTGCGGGCATGAAGAAGCTGGTGCCAAGGACGCGGTCGAACAGCATCATGACGGAGGCGACGAACAGGGCAGGGAAGGCGAGCAGCGCCATGACCGTCGCGGTGAAAATGCCCCAGATCGTCAAGGGCATGCGCATCAATGTCATACCGCGCGCGCGCCCTTGCAGGACCGTGACGACATAGTTCAACCCGCCCATGGTGAAGCCGATGATGAACAGGATCAGCGAACTCAGCATCAGGATGATGCCCCAATCCTGCCCGCCCGGCGTGCCAGACAGGATCGCTTGTGGTGGATAAAGCGTCCAGCCGGCGCCCGTCGGTCCGCCCGGTGCGAAGAAGCCCGCGACCAGAACAAGCACGGCAAGAAGGTAAATCCAATAGCTCAGCATATTTGCGTACGGGAACACCATGTCCCGTGCTCCGAGCATCAGCGGTATCAGGTAATTGCCGAAACCACCCAGGAAGAGCGCAGTCAGGAGATAAATCACCATGATCATGCCGTGCATGGTGATGAACTGGTAGTAGCGGTCGGCATCGATGAAGGTGAAAACGCCGGGGAAAGCAAGTTGCAGCCGCATCAGCCAGGATAGGACCAGCGCAACGAGGCCGATCGAAATGGCTGTCAACGAATACTGGATGGCGATGACTTTGGCGTCCTGGCTGAAGACGTAGGTCGTCCACCAGCTATGCGGGTGATAAAGCTCCACATCTTCGACTTCCGCTGCCGGAATGGGGTCGTTGATGCTGGATGGAATATTGACCATCTATTGCCCTCCCTGTGTTCGCTCTTTCTCCCGAAGAGCGGTGCCGTTTTCACTGTGCCGTCTGCGGTTCTCCGGATGCTGCCATCATCTGTGTGAATGTCTGCTGTTGCTGCAGCCAGGTTTGGTAGTCGGCCTCGTTGTCGACCACCACCGTTCCACGCATTTGCGGGTGCCCGACGCCACAAAGCTCGGCACAAAGGACTTCGAACGTGCCCGTTCGTGTCGGCGTAATCCAGAAATAGGTGACCATGCCAGGCACCATGTCCATTTTCGCCCGGAATTCCGGCACGTAGAAATCATGCAGGACATCGATCGAGCGAAGCACCATCTTCACAGGCTTTCCGATCGGAAGATGCAGTTCGCCGCCCTGAATGATGATGTCGTCGAGCCCTGCGCTGTCGTTCTTGTTCACGCCGAGCGGATTTTCTGCGGTGATATCACGGGTTTCCGACGTTCCTAGCTTGCCATTTGCTCCAGGCAACCGGAAGCTCCAGAGCCACTGCTGGCCCACGACTTCGACCTCGGTCGCATCGCTCGGCACATTGACGAAGTGGTTCCACACGAACAAACCGGGCGCAAGCATGGCGACAACGCCAATGGTGGTCACCGTGGCGAGCCAGAATTCAAGCTTCCTGTTTTCCGGTTCATAGTGCGCCCGGTTTCCTGGTTTGTGGCGGAAACGCAAGACGCAATATGCGACGAACAAGACCACCGCGACGAACACGAAACCGGTGATCCAGAAAGTAATGATGATTGTATTATCGATGTATTGCCAATTGGACGCGATCGGCGTCCACCACCAGGGACTCAAAAGATGAAACAAGACTGACGCAACTGCAACAAAAGCAAGAATAAAGACTACAGCCATTCTATTGTCCCCTCCCTGCCGGAATCGGCTGTGGACATGAACTCGCAATCCGTAGAACCTCACCCTAGCATTTCATAAACGAGAAATACAGGTAGTCGTCTCATCGAAAGTATCGGTGCACAGAATATCGAAAACGTCGCTGGAAATTACTATCTTTTCATCGCCGCGCCGTTATCGCCGGCGCGGCGCTGGAGTTGGAATATTGGTCCGGTAAGCGTTACTTACAGCTCCACGATAGGCGCAAATCCGCCGAAGATCATACGCTTGCCGTCGAAGGGCATGTTGGCCGCGTCGCCATTCAGGCGAGGGTCCGCCATCACCTTCGCATTGATGGCATCACGCTTTTCGCGCGATTCATAAACGATCCAGGAAAAGACGACGATCTCGTCGTCTTTTGCCTGCACAGCGCGCGGGAAGGAAGTAAGTTCACCATAGGGTACATCATCGGCGACGCACTCGACAAAGGCGAGCGCACCATGGTCTTTCCAGACCTCTCCCGCCTTGCGTGCGAGTTCCTTGTAGGCTTCAAGCTTTGCTTTAGGAACGGCAAGTAAGAAACCATCGACATAGGACATAAAAAACCTCCTCTTGATTGGTACTCCCAAAGGACGTTGGCGCAAGCGGCAATCCTACACGCTCTTTCAAACTTTATCGTCGCCGCTCCAAAGCCAGATCGTCACCGAGCCGGAGCGGCCGCGTATTTCCGTTTCGAGCGGTCCGCTCAGAACGCCAGTCTTGTACGGCTCGCTGTCCGGGCCCGCGATGTGCAGGATATCGGTCGTCAGCGCGAGTTCCGCGTGGTTCTTCTTGGCCACTTCCATGAGCCGGCTAGCGACGTTTACCGTATCTCCGGTCGCGGTGATCTGCTGGCGATCGCCGCCGCCGAGTCGGGAAGCAACCACTGTGCCGAAATGTGCACCCAGTTTGAACCCGATGCGCGATGCGGTCGATGCGGGAAGCGAGGCGAGCCATAGTTTCGTTCTGTTGGATAGCCTTATGCAGCAGAGTGTGGCATTGGCCGCGTCTTGCGGGGTTGGCTCCGGCAATCCGAAAAGGATCATCGCGCCGTCGCCCATGAAACTCGTAATTGTACCGTTGGCGGCCGCGACTTCCTCGTCGACCAGCTCGTAAAACCCGTTCAATAATTCGCGGGTGGCGTTAGGCCCAAGAACCTCGCTAAGGCCGGTAAATCCGGAAAGGTCGATGAAAACCACAGCGGCGTCCTGGCGAACGGGCTCGGCCAGAAAATCGGGGTTTCTTGCCAGCCATTTTCCAAGTCCCGGCGCTTGCACGCTTTGCAGCATCGCGCTCTGCCGAGCAAAATGCTGCGCGCGGCGCCGATCAAGCAAAAGCTGGCTCGCTCCAAATAGAATGAGTGGGGGAACTGCAGCCGCGATAGGAATTGTGGCGCTGAGCCAGATGCCATTTGCAAACGCGACCATATTGATGACGAGCCATGCGCAGACGACGGCGACTATTGCGGCAAGGCCAATGATACTGCGCCGCCACGCGAGCAGTCCAACGAGAATAAGCGGCAGGCCGACGGCAAAGCCTGCATCGATCAGCCGGATATGACGATCGCGGACGGTGGCATCGCCCGCTACAAGTTGAGCTATTGCGGTTGAGATGACCTCCACGCCGGGAAGCACCTGATCGAATGGTGTCGGGAAAACGTCACCGCCGCCGGTTACCGTCGTCCCCAGCACGACAATCTTGCCGGTAATGTCCTTGGCCTCGAGCTGACCATCCAGCGCGGCAGTGGCGCTGATCGTTTTTATCGTACTCCTCGGGCCATAGAAGGTCAGAGGAAACGATTGGCCGATATCGGTGCGGATGTGTCGCTCACCCAGCGCGATGCCGCCGGGCTCGAATACAGGGTCGACTCCGGCGGCAAGCGCAACTGCACGCAGTGGAAAAGAGGGCTGGACCTCGTCACCCTTCTTGAACAGCATCGGGATGAAGCGCGGCGTTCCGGATTGGTCGGTTGCGACGTTCACAATGCCCACGGGCGCGATATCGGCAAATTCCTGCTGCGGGAGCAACAAGCTGACAGCATCCGGAATGCGATCAAGCGCGTCGTCGTGCGCCGGCTCTGTCAATTGCTTGCCACTTGCGAAAACGGCCGCTCCCGCCAGAAGTGTCGTGGCTTTCCCGAGCGACGCCGCGAGCTTGCGGTCGCCATCTTCCTGGCCGCGATCCACCAGAAGCAAATCCAGCGCAATGACTTTTGGTTTGAGCTCGGCAATTGCGTCGACGACAGCAGCGAGCGTCGAGCGGGGAACAGGATAACTCCCGACCAGCGTCACTGTCGGGTCGTCAATAGCTATGATTGTGACAGCATCCGGTGCCGGCTTTTTGCCGCGGATATTGGTGCGCAGATCGGCGAAGGTAGCTTCGACGCGTTCCAGAAACCAGGTGTTTCCCCTGATGTGCATCAGGCCGAGCCCGGCGCCCCACATGCCCGCAAGGATCAGTGCGACCATTATCTGCCGTGTACGACTGGACATGGGTGATTATTGACCGAGACGCGCCATCAATGCGTTGACACGAGGTTGGGGCCACCGCTTCACAACAAGTGCGCTGCTGCTTTCGTCCACATCAACGCCTTCACCCGGTCCGAGCACGACAGCCGCGGGTGCGGCCTGCCGCCTGACGCTGACCGCACCCCTGACAACGAAAACTGCCGTCTTGCCCGCGCTGACATCGACAGCCCATTTCGTACCCCGGACCGCTGCGATGGCCTGCGGCGTGTCGACCACGAATCCGGATGGCGACTTCGGAGCATCGAGCAATATCGCCTTGCTCCGGGCCCGAACCGCATCGACGATGCCGTCGCGGCTGCGGTCCAACAACGTGTACCTAGCGCCGCGTTCAGCGGTAATAGTGAGGCCGCCACGGCATTTCAATATCTGCCTTCCGGTCCCACCGACTTGCGTCAGCGCGCATCCAGAATTGGTGGATTGTGCCGAGGCAATTTCTGTGCCGAGCACAAAAACAAAGCCAATGGCCACCGCCGCGCGAAAAATTCCCGCCATTGAGTCCATGGAGATTGCCCCTGTTCACCGGCACCAGAATAGGCGCGGTTTCACTTGCAATATAGAACCTCCGGAGGGCATTTCAAAGCACTGATAAGGTTTTCTCTTCGGTATCGGCTTCACTAAAACGGGTTAATTCTCCGTTGCCGGGTATAGCCGGTCGATTGCCGGCAGGCATTGCGCGCCTTTACGGCTGAGAAAATCCTGGAATGCACGCATGGCCGGTGACATGGTCCGGTCGGTGCGTACGACGGAAAACCATTGGCGGCGGATTGGCATGCCGATCACGTCGAGCATCACAAGCCTGCCGACATCGAGCTCCAGTGCGATCGTGTGGGCGGAAATGAAGGCAATGCCGAGCCCCGCCATCACCGCCTGCTTGATTGTCTCGTTCGAGGACATTTCCGTGCCGAGATCATCAAGCCGGCCCGGCAGTTCGCTGAGGAAAATCTCCAGCGATATACGCGTGCCGGATCCCGGTTCGCGAATGAGGAAATGCTCCTGTGCGATGCGTTCCTTGGTGATATCGCGGCATTTGGCGAGCGGGTGATCGGGAGCGGCGATCATCACCAGCGGGTGATCGCCGAAAACGGCCGAACGCAAGGGAACGTCCTTTGGCGGTCGGCCCATCAAGGCGAGATCGACGGCATGGCTTTTCAGCCCGGCAATCGTCTCGGCGCGGTTGCCGATGGCGAGCTTTATGGCGATATCCGGGTGTTCCTTGCGAAAAATCGCCATCAGTTGCGGCGCGAAATACTTTGCCGTCGATACGACTCCCAGCGTCAGACTGCCGATGCGCAACCCCTTTATCGCATCAATCTCGTCTTCGAGGAGGCGCAGTCTTTCGTCGACCATTTGCGCAGCATCGAGAAACGCCAGCCCGGCGGCGGTCGGTCGCAGGCCCTCATTCGTGCGATCGAAAAGGATGATATTGGCATCTTCTTCAAGAAGTTTGAGCTGGATGGTTACCGCCGGTGGCGTCAGCCCCAACGCATTGGCTGCGGCGGCGATCGTGCCGTGCTGCATGATCGCCTGTATCGCCCGCAGTTGCTTCAAATTCAAATTGCGCATTCCACCAGTTAATAGAATTTATCGAATGCGTAAATATAATAAATTTTACTAAGTATGGTCCGCATGGTTCCATGTCCGAAGTCCGATGCGGAGACAATCGGACAGGGAGGACTACCATGACCACGGCAACACTAGATGCCTTTCTTGGATCCTATGCGGAGAGCGGCGATACGCTGCGCGCTTCCGTTTCGCTGGTCGTGCGCCAGCTGTCCCTGACTGCGGTCAAGATCCGCAACACGATCAATCAGGGTGCTCTCGGCAAGGCCTTCGCCAGCAGCCATGGCAGCAAGAATGCCGATGGCGATGCCCAGAAGGACCTCGATATCTTTGCAGACGACATGTTCCTCGAGGCCATGCGTCAGGCTCCTGTTGCACTTTATGGCTCCGAGGAACTCGCCCATCCAGCCTTGCTCGACCCAAGCGCACCATTGGCGCTGGCTATCGATCCGCTGGATGGCTCATCCAACATCGACACCAATGTCTCGATAGGGACCATCTTCTCCATCCTCCCGGTGGCAGGCGAGCCGGACAGCGAGCCTGGCGCATCGTTTTTCCAGAAAGGCGATCGCCAGCTCGCTGCCGGTTTCTTCATTTATGGACCCCAACTCGCCTTGGTGCTCACGCTGGGCAGCGGCACGCATGTCTTCGTGTTTTCGGCGCGGCTCGGAACCTTCATTCAGGCGTATGCGAGCATCGTTATTCCCGATCGTGCCTATGAATTCGCCATCAATGCCGCCAACTACCGCCATTGGGACGAGGCGGTGCAGCTCTATGTCGATGACTGCCTCAAGGGTAGCGAAGGGCCGCGCGAGCGTGATTTCAACATGCGCTGGATCGCATCCCTGGTCGCGGAAACCTACCGGATCCTGATGCGCAGCGGCGTCTTTCTTTATCCGGGGGACAGGCGCAAGGGCTATGGCGACGGCCGCATACGTCTCGTCTACGAGGCCAATCCCATTGCCTTTCTCATCGAGCAGGCGGGTGGCGCCGCGACCAACACGGCGAGCCGCATACTCGATCTGACACCGAAGACCATGCATCAGCGTGTGCCGTTCATCTTCGGTTCGGCCAGGGAAGTAGCTCGTATCAGCCGGTATCACACCGAGCCCAGCAACATCGGCGAACGCGCGCCGCTGTTCAGCAAGCGTGGCCTGTTCAGGGTTTGAGTGGAGGAGGAAAACATGTCGGCAAAGCACCCAATCATATCGATCACTGGCTCGTCAGGCGCGGGAACGACCTCCGTGAAGCGCATCTTCGAGCAGATTTTCCGCCGCGAGCATATTGAGGCCGCTTTCATCGAGGGCGACGCATTCCACCGGTATGACCGCAATGCCATGAAGGCGAAGGTTGCGGAGGAAGAAGCCAAGGGTAACCCCAACTTCACGCATTTCCACGTCGATGCCAACGAGTTGAATAAGCTGGATGAGGTTTTCGAGGAATACGGCCGCAGGGGTACGGGCCAGACGCGTAGCTACATCCACGACGAAGAGGAAGCCGCGCAATACGACACGCCGGCGGGCACATTCACAGAATGGCGCGATTTTCCGCCGAGCACCTTGCTGTTCTATGAAGGCTTGCATGGCTGCGCCGTAGCTGAGGGCGTCAACCTTGCCCGCCACGCGGATCTGAAGATCGGCGTCGTTCCCGTGATCAATCTTGAATGGATCCAGAAGATCCATCGCGATCGTTCGACGCGCGGCTATTCCACCGAGGCGGTCATGGATGTGATCCTGCGCCGCATGCCCGATTATGTGCGTTACATCACGCCGCAATTCACGCTGACCGACATCAATTTCCAGCGCGTACCGATTGTCGATACGTCAAACCCGTTCATTGCGCGGTGGATACCGACACCGGACGAGTCGATGCTGGTGATCCGTTTTGCCCGGCCGCGCGGGATCGATTTCCCCTATCTGCTGTCGATGATCCACGATTCCTTCATGTCGCGGGCCAATTCGATCGTCGTCCCCGGCAACAAGCTGGATCTCGCCATGCAACTTATCCTGACGCCGCTGATCATGCAGTTGATCGAACGCAAAAACCGCGCCTCGTGAAGGAGATAGCGATGAATACGCAAGCTTTGCTTCAAGAAATGCCGGAAACCGAAACCGTTTCGGAACGGGATATGGCAAATGCAATCCGGGCGCTGGTCATGGACAGCGTCCAGAAGGCCAATTCCGGGCATCCCGGCATGCCGATGGGCATGGCCGACGTCGCAACGGTTCTCTTCAACCGCTTCATCAAGCTCGATCCATTGCATCCGCAGTGGCCGGATCGTGACAGATTCGTTTTGTCGGCCGGACACGGCTCGATGCTGCAATACGCGCTGCATTATCTGATTGGCTATCCTGACATGCCGATCGAGGAACTGCAGCGTTTCCGCCAGCTTGGCGCCAAGACGGCCGGTCACCCGGAATTTGGTCATGCGCAGGGTATCGAGATGACCACCGGCCCGCTCGGGCAGGGTATCGCGACAGCCGTCGGTATGGCGCTGGCCGAACGTTTGCTTGTGCAGCGGTTCGGCGAAGATATCGTCGATCACCATACTTATGTGATCGCAGGAGATGGCTGCCTGCAGGAGGGCATAAGTCACGAGGCAATCGATCTTGCCGGTCATTTGAGACTGTCGAAGCTCATCGTCTTCTGGGACAACAACTCCATCTCGATCGACGGGCCGACCTCTCTTTCGACATCGATGGATCAGTTGATGCGGTTCGAGGCGGCGGGTTTCGATGTCCAGGAGATCGACGGTCACGACTACGAAGAAATCGCCGATGCCATTGCCCGCGCCAGGTCTTCCGACCGGCCGTCGCTGATCTCGTGCCGGACCATCATCGGCAAGGGCGCGCCGAACCTGCAGGGAACCGAGAAGACCCATGGTGCGCCTCTGGGCGACAGCGAAATCGCGGCAGTACGTCAGGCAATCGACTGGCCGCATCAGCCATTCGAGGTTCCCGAAGACATCATCGAGACCTGGCACGATGTGGCCCGTCGTGGAGCCGACGAGCGGCGCGAATGGTGTGTACGAATGGCGGCATCACCGCATGGGGACGACCTCAGGCAAGCCGTTCTGAAGCAGTTGCCGACGAGCCTTTTTGAAGAGCTTAACGCATTCCGCTGCGAACATGTCGAAAAGGCAACCAAGGTCGCGACACGCAAGGCTTCGGAAATGGTGCTTGCCGTTATCAACAATGCAACCGATCTGACGATCGGCGGTTCGGCTGACCTTACCCACTCGAACCTGACCGTTACGCCGGGAATGCGCGACGTTACACCGCAAAGTTTTTCCGGCCGCTATATCCATTATGGCATCCGCGAACATGGCATGGCGGCGGCGATGAACGGCCTTGCCCTGCATGGCGGCTTTATTCCCTATGGCGGCACGTTCCTGGCCTTCGCCGATTACGCGCGGGGTGCGATGCGTCTCTCGGCGCTGATGGGTCAGCAGGTCATCTACGTCATGACCCATGACTCGATCGGTCTCGGTGAGGATGGTCCGACCCATCAGCCGATCGAACATCTGGCGATGCTGCGGGCAACGCCCGGCATAAACGTGTTCCGCCCGGCCGATATCATCGAAACCGCCGAGTGCTGGGAGCTCGCACTGAAATATTCCGACCGGCCGAGTGTCATCGTCCTGTCACGCCAGAATCTCGCGATGCTGCGTCACGCTCATGCGGAGGAAAACCGGTCCAGCCGCGGCGCCTATGTCCTGCGCGAAACAGCGGAGCCACGCGCAATCACGCTGATGGCGACTGGCTCCGAAGTCGAGATCGCCTGTACCGCCGCCGACATGCTGCGCGGACAGTACAAGATCCCGGCCGCCGTTGTCTCGATGCCGTCCTGGGAGTTGTTCGAAGCGCAAACCCCGGCCTATCGCCGTTCGGTCCTGGCGGCGGCACCCCGCATTGGTATCGAGGCTGCCGCTCGCCTGGGCTGGGATCGCTGGATCGGTGAAAAGGGTGCCTTCATCGGCATGGAGGGCTTTGGCGCCAGCGCCCCGGCGCCGGATCTCTACCGTCATTTCAATATCACGCCTGAAAACATCGTCGCCACGGCGCGCAAGCTCATCAACTGAACTGAAAGGAGTATTGATCATGGCCCGGATAACCTTGCGACAATTGCTCGATCATGCTGCCGAGTATGGTTACGGCGTTCCCGCCTTCAACATCAACAATATGGAGCAGGGGCTTGCCGTGATGGAAGCTGCGGCAGCCTGCGATGCGCCGGTTATCCTGCAGGCATCGCGCGGTGCACGCTCCTATGCCAAGGATTTGATGCTGGCGCGGATGATCGATGCGTTGGCGGATATCTATCCATCGATTCCGATCTGCCTGCATCAGGATCACGGCAATGATGAGGCCACCTGCCTGACCGCGGTTCGCCATGGATTCACTTCGGTCATGATGGACGGCTCGCTCGAAGCCGATGCGGCAACGCCAGCCTCATACGAGTATAATGTCGAGATCACGAAGCGGGTCGCCACCATCGCCCATTGGGTCGGCGTTTCGGTCGAAGGTGAACTCGGTGTGCTTGGTTCGCTCGAAAGCGGTGAAGCCGAGGCTGAAGACGGTCATGGTGCGAGCGGCGTTCTCAGTCATGACCAGCTCGTGACCGATCCGGATCAGGCAGTGGATTTCGTGCTTCGCACCAAGGTCGATGCGCTGGCTATCGCCTGCGGTACGTCGCACGGCGCCTACAAGTTCACCCGCGCCCCCGATGGCGACATCCTGGCGATGGGCGTCATCGAGGAAATCCACCGCAAGCTACCCAATACGCATCTGGTCATGCATGGCTCGTCGTCCGTTCCGCAAGCCTTGCAGGACATCATCAACCGCTTCGGCGGCGAGATGCCGCAAACCTACGGGGTGCCTGTCGAGGAGATCGAGCGCGGCATCCGCCACGGTGTGCGCAAGGTCAATATCGATACGGACTGCCGCATGGCCATGAGCGGCCAGTTCCGCCGGATCGCCACGGAAAATCCTGCCGAGTTCGATCCACGCAAATTCCTCAAACCGGCCATGGATGCCATGCGCGATCTTTGCCGTGACCGCTTCGAGCGGTTCGGCACGGCGGGCAACGCATCGCGGATCAAGGTCATCGGACTCGATGAAATGGCAAAACGCTACGCCGCCGGCAAACTCGATCCGCAAATCGCTGCAGCCAAGGCTGCTTGAAATCAAAATTACCAAGGAAAGGACCTCATCATGTCAAACAAGTCAGAAACGGTCACAGGAAAGGACCGCTACAGGTCCGGTGTCATGGAATACAAGAAGATGGGCTACTGGGAGCCTGACTACGAACCAAAGGACACCGACATCATCGCGCTGTTTCGCATCACGCCGCAGGATGGCGTCGATCCGATCGAAGCGGCGGCTGCCGTTGCCGGTGAATCTTCGACGGCCACCTGGACCGTCGTGTGGACGGACCGGCTGACCGCAACGGAGAAGTACCGTGCCAAGGCGTACCGCGTCGATCCGGTTCCGAACGGTGAAGGCCAATACTTCGCCTACATTGCCTATGATCTCGACTTGTTCGAGCCGGGCTCCATCTCGAACCTGACGGCATCGATCATCGGCAACGTCTTTGGCTTCAAGCCTTTGAAGGCTTTGCGGTTGGAAGACATGCGCCTGCCGGTGGCCTATGTGAAGACCTTCCAGGGCCCGCCAACGGGTATCGTCGTTGAACGCGAACGCCTCGACAAGTTCGGACGTCCATTGCTGGGTGCGACGGTGAAGCCGAAGCTCGGACTGTCTGGCCGCAACTATGGCCGCGTCGTCTACGAGGCGCTGAAGGGCGGTCTGGATTTCACCAAGGATGACGAGAACATCAACTCGCAGCCCTTCATGCACTGGCGTGAGCGCTTCCTCTACTGCATGGAGGCCGTCAACAAGGCGCAGGCCGCAACAGGCGAGATCAAGGGCAGCTATCTAAACGTTACAGCTGCCACCATGGAAGATATGTATGAGCGTGCCGATTTCGCCAAGGAGCTCGGTTCGAACATCGTCATGATCGATCTGGTCATCGGTTACACGGCGATCCAGTCGATGGCCAAGTGGGCGCGGCGCAACGATATGATCCTGCATCTGCATCGCGCCGGACACTCGACCTACACGCGGCAGAAGTCACATGGCGTGTCGTTCCGCGTTATCGCCAAGTGGATGCGGCTTGCCGGCGTGGATCATATCCATGCGGGTACTGTCGTCGGCAAGCTGGAAGGTGACCCTGCCACCACGCGCGGCTACTACGACATCTGCCGCGAGGACTTCAACCCGATGCGGCTGGAGAACGGCGTGTTCTTCGACCAGCATTGGGCCTCGCTCAACAAGATGATGCCGGTGGCCTCGGGCGGTATCCACGCCGGCCAGATGCACCAGCTGCTCGACCTTCTGGGCGAGGATGTCGTTCTGCAGTTCGGCGGCGGCACCATCGGTCACCCGCTCGGCATTGCAGCCGGTGCAACGGCCAACCGCGTCGCACTCGAATGCATGGTGTTGGCGCGTAACGAAGGCCGTGACATCGTCAATGAAGGACCGGAGATCCTGCGTATGGCAGCACGCACCTGCCAGCCTCTGCAGCAGGCGCTCGAAATCTGGAAGGACGTTTCCTTCAACTATACCTCAACCGACTCGCCGGACTTCATTCCGACGGCAACAGCAGCAGAATAGGAGAAACGACATGCGTATCACTCAAGGAGCATTCTCGTTCCTGCCTGACCTGACAGATCAGCAAATCGCCAAGCAGGTGCAATATTGCATCGACAATGGCTGGGCGGTCAGCCTTGAATTCACTGATGACCCGCATCCGCGCAACACATATTGGGATATGTGGGCGCACCCAATGTTCGACAATCCGGATGCAGCTGCTCTCATGATGGAGCTGAAGGAATGCCGCAAGGTCTATGGCGATTATTACATTCGCCTTGTCGCCTTCGACAACAGCCATGGCTGGGAATCGGTCAAGCTGTCGTTCCTCGTCAACCGGCCTGCTGAAGAGCCCGGGTTCCATCTTGCAAGGCAGGAAAGCGCAGGCCGCGTGGTTCGCTACACGACGCGGTCCTACGCAACGGACAAGCCAGCGGGGCAGCGCTATGGCTGATGCCAGCATCACACAACTCGACGGGCCTCCTGTGGAGGTTCCGTCTGCCATCGACCTGCGCGCCGAATATGTCGAATCCGGCGTCAAGGAGGTGCTGGACGAACTCGACCGCGACTTGATCGGCCTGAAGCCGGTCAAGCAGCGGATCAAGGAGACTGCAGCATTGCTGCTTGTCGAGCGGGCACGCCGGCGCATGGGTCTCGCCCATGAAACGCCGACGCTGCACATGAGCTTCAGCGGTAACCCCGGCACCGGCAAGACCACGGTTGCAATGCGCATGGCGGACCTGTTGCATCGCCTCGGCTATATCCGCAAGGGCCATCTCGTCTCTGTGACGCGTGACGATCTGGTCGGGCAATATATCGGGCATACCGCCCCGAAGACCAAGGAGATCCTGAAGAAAGCCATGGGCGGCGTATTGTTCATTGACGAGGCTTATTATCTGCACCGCCAGGAGAACGAGCGCGACTACGGACAGGAAGCAATCGAGATACTGTTGCAGGTGATGGAAAACCAGCGCGACGATCTCGTAGTGATTCTCGCTGGCTATGCCGATCGCATGGACAAGTTCTTCGAGAGCAATCCCGGTTTTCGTTCGCGCATCGCCCACCATATCGATTTTCCGGATTATAGCTCGGACGAGTTGCTGAGCATTTCCGAGACGATGCTGTCGAAGCAGAACTATACGTTCGATGCGGAAGGCCGGGCCATCATGGCCGACTATATCGAACGGCGCCGCAAGCAGCCGCACTTTGCCAACGCCCGCTCCATTCGCAATGCGCTCGACAGGGCGCGACTTCGCCATGCAAACCGATTGTTCGAGGCATCCAACGGGCCGACAGATGCGGCGGCGCTTTCAACGATTACTGCGGACGATATCAGGGTCAGCCGTGTGTTTTCCGCATCGTCAGGAGAGGAGAAAACGCCATGAACAGGAACGTACTCATTGCGCCGTCCGTGCTTTCGGCAGATTTTTCCCGGCTCGGCCAGGAAGTCGAAGACGTCATGGCGGCGGGTGCCGACTGGGTGCATCTCGACGTGATGGATGGGCATTTCGTGCCCAACATTACGTTCGGGCCGCAGATCATTAAATCCATCCGCAACCGGACGTCCGCGATATTCGATTGTCATCTCATGATCGCCCCGACGGATGCCTATCTTGGCGCCTTTGCCGAGGCGGGCTGCGATTTCATCACAGTGCATGCGGAAGCTGGTCCGCATCTTGATCGCTCGCTGCAGGCAATTCGCAGTCTCGGCAAGAAGGCGGGTGTGTCGCTCAACCCGTCGACTCCGGAAAGCGTCATCGAATATGTGCTGGATCGGCTCGATCTTGTGCTCTTGATGACGGTCAATCCGGGTTTCGGCGGACAGGCGTTCATCCCCTCGGTCGTCGACAAGGTAAGGCGCGTAAAGGCGATGATCGGCAACCGCCCGATTCATATCGAAATCGATGGCGGCGTGACGCCTGAAACCGCACCGCTCGTTGCAGCGGCAGGGGCAAATGTGCTTGTCGCTGGATCGGCGGTCTTCAAGGGCAATGGCAAGGCGGCCTATGCTGACAATATCGCTGCAATCCGTCATGCTGCCGACCATGCGAGGCATCGCGCAGCAGCTTGAGCGGAGGAGAAGACAATGGCGGCGATACCACCCCTTTGTGATTTTGCCTGGAAGGCCGTTGATGCGAGCCTGACCGGTACCGATGACCGGCAGCATTCCATTCTGGCGCAGGCAGGTGACAGGGGGCTGGTCGTTGCTTTCATCTGCAACCATTGTCCTTATGTGAAAGCCGTTATCCAGCGCATCGTCCGCGACGCCCGGGATCTCAAGGAACTCGGCATCGGCTTCGTTGCAATAAACGCCAACGACGCAGATGCCTATCCCGCCGATTCGTTTGAAAACATGAAGGTTTTTGCCCGCGACAACGGTTTCCCGTTTCCCTATCTGCATGACGCCGACCAGAGCGTAGCACGTACATACGGGGCCGTCTGCACGCCCGATTTCTTCGGGTTCAATGGCGCGGGCGAATTACAATATCGTGGACGCCTCGACGCATCGCGCAAGGAGGCGGCAGCGCCAGATATCCGCCGCGACCTGTTCGAGGCGATGAAGCAAGTCGCCAATACGGGGCAGGGGCCGCGCGAGCAGATCGCATCGGTCGGCTGTTCGATCAAATGGCGTGAGATTGCCTGAGGTGCCGCCGGCCAGGTCGACCGGCGGCGATCCGGCTATTTGTATTGATTCAGATAGGCTTCAAGGTCAGTGATTTCCTTGTCGTCCTTCAGACCGGGAAAGGCCATTTTCGTGCCTTTGACCTTGGCCTTCGGATCGTGCAGATAATCACGAAGGCTGGCTGTGTCCCAGACAAGTCCGGCCGCGCCTGCCGCCTTCATTGCAGGTGAATAGCTGAAACCTGGATGGGTTCCAGCGGTTCTGCCCATCAATTTGTTCAACGACGGTCCGACCTTGTTCTTGTCGGTATCGGCCACGTGACAGACTGCACATTTCTTGAAAACTGTCGCTCCTGCCGTGGCGTCGCCGGCGTCTTGCGCCCGGGCTCCAGCAACAGACAGAATTGCGACGGATAGTCCAATCAGAACGGTAGAATAACGCATGGCATCTCCTCATTTTCGCCAAGGGTGCCCTGGACGAAGACCGGCGCCAATTTTCCATGCATTGGCGCCCCCAATTTTTAGAACACTTCCAGAAGGTACCTTCAGCGCCTGATAAGTCAATTGCTTGACCGGGATATAACGCCGCAGCTTCACGATCGTGTTTTCTCGGCCGGTTGCAATTGACGCCGAGAGATGACACCCGTAATTTGTGACGAATATTTCTCATCGGGCACCTTGAGAAATCCGCACTACGACCTTCCAGCCTGTCAGGACTCCTGAGATTTCGGCGCTATGAAGGTGGGACGTGCCAGAGGATTGGGAGGTGCCTGCATGGATGTTGTTGATCTTGTTTTGACCATCTGTCTCATATCCAACCCGGCGAGTTGCCGGGAGGAGCGCCTGCATTTTGAAAACAGGGGCGGCCTGAACAATTGCATGTTCCTCGCGCCGACAGAGATTGCCAAATGGTCCGGGGAACATCCAAAGCTCAAGGTCGTTCGGTGGAAATGCGATTATCCGTCAAAGGACCTGGAGCTCTAGGTCGTAAACTCATGGCGATCCGTCTGGGAGGACATCGTGGCAGGACTACATCAACGCCTTTTTCGCTTCGGCATCTTGCTCGCGCTCGCTCTTGGTTTTGGCACGCAGGCGAGCCCGGCTGCGGAAACGGTCCGTGTTGGCGTCCTGAAATTCGGGACTGTCAATTGGGAGCTGGACACGATCAAGCAGCACAAGCTCGACGAAAAATATGGCGTGAATGTCGACGTCCGCTTCTTCGCCAGTGAAGATGCAACCAATGTGGCCATGATGGCCGGGGATGTCGATATCATTGTCACGGACTGGCTCTGGGTGTCGCGGCAGCGCGCGTCAGGCGAAGACCTGACCTTCGTGCCCTATTCCAGTTCAGTCGGAGCCTTGATGGTTCACGATGGCTCGCCAATCAAAAGCCTGGCGGATCTGAAAGGCAAGAAGATCGGAGTGGCAGGTGGGCCGCTGGACAAGAGCTGGCTGCTCATACAGGGCTATGCCAAGCACCAATTCGCACTCGATCTGCCGGCGCAAAGCGAAATTGTCTACGGCACGCCGCCGCTACTTGCCGAAAAGGCGCAGCAAGGCGAACTGGATGCCGTGCTGAACTTCTGGAATTTTTGCGCGCGGCTTGAAGCCAATGGGTTTCACCGCCTGGTCAGTACCAGCGATGCTGCAAAGGCGCTCGGCGCTACAGGTGACGTTTCGGCCATCGGTTACATCTTTCACGACAAATGGGCCGACGCCCATCCGGACGCGATAGCGGGTTTCGTCAAGGCAAGTCGAGATGCGAAGGCCCTGCTCGGCAGTTCCGATGAGGAATGGCAACGTTTGGCGCCGGTGGTGAAGGCCGAAGGCCATGAACTGGATGTGCTGCGTGACCGCTATCGTGAAGGTGTTCCCGACCGGCCAATCGAGGACGAACAGGCCGACGCGGTGAAGCTCTATGCTATCCTTGCCGATCTTGGCGGCGAACGGCTTGTCGGCCCCGGAAAAACCTTGGCACCGGGCACATTCTGGAGGGCAGACTAATTGGCTCTTGCATCAAGCGAACGGCAGCAAACGGGCAAGCTTGTTTCCACCACGGTTTCAAAGCGGCAGTGGAGCTCACCGTTGATGGTGTTGCTGTCGTTTGGCGCATTGGTCGTCGCATGGCACCTTGGAGCGACGATCTGGCCCAGTCGCTCGTTCCCGGCGCCTTTGCTGGTTCTGCAAACCTTTATCAGCGAAACGGCGAGCGGCGATCTGCCGTATAATCTCGGTATCACCTTGTGCCGCGTGGCCGCCTCCTTCGTCCTGGCGATGCTGATAGGTTCGGTGATCGGTGTCCTGCTTGGCAGCCATCGCCGTGCAGATCAGTTTTTCAATCCCTGGGTCATTCTCTTCCTCAATATACCGGCGCTGGTCATCATCGTCCTCGCCTATATCTGGTTCGGGCTCAATGAAGCCGCAGCGATCGGCGCCGTAGCGCTCAACAAGATCCCGAATGTGGTCGTCACCATGCGTGAAGGAACGAGGGCGCTCGATCCGCGCTACGCGGAAATGGCACAGGTGTACCGCTTCAATGCACTCGATCGCTTGCGGCACATTCTGATACCCCAACTGCAGCCCTATATTGCCGCCGCGTCGCGTTCCGGCATTTCGCTGATCTGGAAAATTGTGCTCGTGGTCGAGTTGCTCGGCCGCTCAAACGGTGTCGGTTTTCAGATCAATCTGTTTTTTCAACTCTTCGATGTCGCGGCGATACTTGCCTATACGCTGGCCTTTGTCGCCGTCATGCTCTTCATCGAACTCGTCGTGGTGCAACCGCTTGAACACACATCAACTCGCTGGCGTCGCAGCGCGGCTTAAGGTCAATCTCGAGGAGAAGACGTTCCACTCGTCCAACAGTGGAACGATTGAAGTGCTGCGCGATCTGCGCTTCGAGGTCGAGCAGAACGAGTTCGCTTGTATCCTTGGACCGTCAGGCTGCGGCAAGACCACCACACTGCGCATTCTGCTTGGTCTCGATAGCGACTATCACGGGTCGATCCAGTTACCCGGATTGGCGGACGCGCGTATCGGGGCGGTGTTTCAGGAGCCGATGCTTCTGCCGTGGCGCACGGTCGAGCAGAATGTGCGGCTCGCCATGCCGAGGCCCATGCGTGAGACCAATCTCGACAGCTTGTTCAGCACGCTAGGCCTGTCGAAGATGCGCAATTTCTATCCGGCAGAGCTATCGCTGGGGCTGGCACGCCGGGCGGCGATAGCGCGCGCGCTGGCGATCGAGCCGGATATACTTTTGCTTGATGAACCATTTGTCTCGCTGGATGAGTCCACAGCGCAGCAACTCCGGCATATGCTGCTCTCCGTATGGTCCGAGCGCCCGACAACCGCATTGATGGTGACGCATAATCTGCAGGAGGCGATCATGCTCGCCGACCGTATCATCGTGCTTTCCGAACGTCCCGCCCATGTGATCGGCACGTTCGATATCCGCTTGCCGCGCAACTATCGCAATGAGCAGGTGAAGGCTGATCTGCTGCGTTCGTTCAATGAGAAATTCGCTGGGGTGAGGAACGCACCATGAGCGAGCCGACCCGGCGCAGCGTTCTTAAAACTGGCGTCTTTTTCGCCTGTTGCGGCATTTCGCATGTCCGTCTGGCGCGGGCGCAGTCGAGCCCGGTCGAGCCCTTGCCTGTCAAGGAGATTACCCGCGGGGTATTCGCCTTTGCAGGCAGGCCAGAGATGATGGCTGCGAACAACGAGGGCGAGATCTGCAATGTCAGCTTCATCATCGGTGACGAAGCGGTCGCCGTGATCGACAGCGGCGGCAGTGTTGCCGAGGGGAGGGAGCTCCTCGCCGCCATTCGCGCCAGGACAAATAAGCCGATCCGCTATCTGATCAACACGCACATGCACCCCGATCATATTTTCGGAAACGCCGCATTCGGGGAAACGGGAGCGATTGTTGTCGGGCATCACAATCTGCCGCGCGCCCTGAGCGCCCGCGGCGACTATTATTTGCAGAGCTATCGCGATGCCATGGGCAGTGAGCTGATGGCCGACATAAAGATCGTGCCACCCACGAAACTCATCACCGGCGAGGAACAGCTCGATATCGGTAATCGGAAGCTTACGTTGAAAGCCTGGAAACCTGCCCATACGGACAACGATTTGACAATTTTCGACGAACAGTCGGGCACATTCTTCACTGGCGATCTGTGCTTCATCGAGCATCTTCCGACGATGGATGGATCGCTGCTTGGCTGGATCGCACAGCTGGAGGAGCTCAAAGGGATCAAGGCAAAATTCGCGGTACCGGGACATGGTCCCGTTCCGTCGGCGTGGCCGCAGGCGCTTGAGCAGGAGCAGCGCTATTTCGATGCGCTCGCCCGCGATATTCGCAAGGCGATCGCCGATGGCGTGCCCATGGCCGAGGCGGTCAAGACAGCGGCGGAAAGCGAGCGGAACGACTGGCGCCTCTTCGACGAATATAATGTGCGCAACGCCACGGCCGCCTTTGCCGAGCTCGAATGGGAGTGAACCCGTTTGCAACTTCGTCGGCCGAGGTGGTATACTCAAACATGGCCGGGCACCGCCAAATTTCTTGGTGGAGGCAGAATATGACGATAAATGCGATGCGACTGGGCAGCCGGGTGGTTGCGCTCGTCATTCTCGTACTCGTTGGAGCGGCGATGCCGTTTGCGGCTGGCGCGCAAAGCGCAAGCGTTCCGGATACCAAAACGTGGGACGGCTTGAAGGGCGATGTATTCGGCCAAAAGCCGATCGGAGATGCTGATGGCATCATCACGATCGATGCGCCGAAACGCGCCGAGGACGCGGCAATCGTACCCATCGATCTGCATTTCAAAACCGATGCGGCAACTGGCCGGATCAAGGCTGTCACCCTCATCGTCGATGAAAATCCGTCGCCCGTCGCTGCCGTATTCCAGTTTGGCAAGGATGCAGGCGTCACCCATCTAGCGACCCGCCTTCGGGTCAATGCCTATTCCTATGTCCGCGCTATCGCGGAAACCGAAGATGGCAAACTTCATATGACGCAAACTTTCGTCAAGGCGTCCGGCGGCTGCTCCGCACCGGCGATGAAAAACCAGGACGAGGCCCTGGCCTCGCTCGGCAAGATGAAGCTTCGTGTCTTTACAGCAAAGACTCCCGGCAACGAGCCAATGACCCGCGCAACGGAAATGCAGCTGATGATTCGTCACCCCAACAACTCAGGGCTGCAGATGGATCAACTCACGCGCTATTATATTCCGGCGCACTTCATTCAGGGCCTGACCGTCTCGCAGGGCGATCGGCTTATCATGTCGATGGAAGGCGGTATTTCGATCTCTGAAGACCCGAACTTCCGCTTCGAGTTCGATGCAAAGCCCGGCGAGGATGTGAAAGTCGAGGCTGCCGATACCGAAGGCAAGAAATTCCAGGACGAATTGCCGCTGGAATCCTCCAGCCTGTGATCGAAAACGCGGCCATGAAGACCTTCCAGAATTCATTTTGATGAGTCAGGTAGGGTGGTTTTCGAGGAGCCGTAGCGCCGCGAACTATCTCGTTCGTGAGTACCGGAAGTCGAGAAAAGCTGCCCTAGATGGCCATCAAGATGAATTATCGAGGTCTTCAGAAGCAGCGGACATCGGCTTCGGCTTGTGCCCGCTTCAATTCGGTGATCGAAGCTTTCGCCGGAGCGCTCTCACGGAATAGGGCACCATTCTCTCCGGACACCAGCCCCATCTGTTTGTAGGTCTCGGCGGCTTCGTAATGAGGGTAGGTCACGACGGATGCGATGACGTCGATAGAACAGGAACAGCGCTGAAGCATATCCCGGTTCTCACCATTGGCTTTCATGCAGCCATAGACGTA
This sequence comes from Candidatus Phyllobacterium onerii, assembly GCF_028331445.1. Lineage (GTDB taxonomy): Bacteria > Pseudomonadota > Alphaproteobacteria > Rhizobiales > Rhizobiaceae > Phyllobacterium > Phyllobacterium onerii. The sequence goes on from NZ_JAQMHX010000008.1 coordinate 219,482, forward strand.
TTCAGCGAGGGTCGAAGTGGGGTAATCTGACGCAGCGTTTGCCGGCAAGGAAAGGACAATTGCTGCACCTGCTAACAGGGCAATATGCGTGATCTTCGTCGTCATCATGGCATCCTCGCATTTTTCGGACGGTAAATATACATTTTCCAAGTAGATAGCAAATAACAATAACAAACCGCAATCAGAATCCCTTCTATAAGTATCAAATTATGTGACAAGGTCGTCTGGCAGAATACGATAACTAAATCGGCCACTTACTGCAATGCAGCAAAAGTACACTGCAGTGCAGCAAATATAATTTGATAATCCGGCTTGCCTAATGCAATTCTTTCTCCTATCGTCAACTTGTTTCCGGCTTCAAGGACGTTGCCGTCAAGGGAGTGGTGACAGTCTTCGTAGGCCAAGCGAGGTGGGCAGTAACGGTGCCCTCTGCGCGCCTGGCTTTGTCGTGACACGCTGCCGGAAATACTTCCCCATTTGCGTGAGCTAATGGAGCGAACCCGCACTGAAAAACGGCTTCGTCCGATAGTTCATAAATGTGAACTTAGGGAGGACTCAAAATGCGTGTACACAAGAATTTAATTGGAATTGCATTGGCTACAACGGCCATGACGTTCTCATTGGCGGGGGGTGCTCTGGCCAATGACGATCTTCAGGGTCTGATTTCTGATTCGAAGAACTGGGCTATCCAGACCGGCGATTACGCTAATACGCGATATTCAAAACTCAATAAAATCACTGCGGACAATGTCAAAAACCTTCAGGTCGCCTGGACGTTTTCGACTGGTGTGTTGCGCGGCCATGAAGGAGGCCCGCTCATCGTTGGCGATGTGATGTATGTCCATGCGCCATATCCGAACACCGTCTTTGCGCTTGACCTGAACAATGATGGCAAAATCCTCTGGAAGTATGAACCCAAGCAGGACGCAAACGTCATTCCCATCATGTGCTGCGATACCGTTAATCGCGGCGTAGCTTACGGCGACGGCAAGATATTCCTTTATCAGGCCGATACAACGCTCGTTGCCCTCGATGCAAAGACGGGTAAACCGGTCTGGTCCGTGAAAAACGCCGAGGCGTCAGACGGCAGTAAGGGCGAATCCGGTACATCCGCGCCAATGGTCGTGAAAGACAAGGTCATCGTCGGTATTTCCGGTGGTGAATTTGGTGTTCGCGGTGCGTTGACCGCTTATGACATGAAGGACGGCAAGCAGGCCTGGCGTGCCTGGTCGATGGGTTCCGACAAGGAAACCTTGATCGATCCGGAAAAGACCACCCAGCTCGGCAAGCCAGTCGGAAAAGACTCCGGCACCAACACCTGGGAAGGTGATCAATGGAAAACCGGTGGTGGAACAACCTGGGGTTGGTATTCGTACGATCCCAAGCTGAACCTGATCTATTACGGTACCGGCAATCCATCCACCTGGAACCCAAGTCAGCGTCCCGGTGACAACAAGTGGTCCATGACCATCATGGCCCGCGATGCCGATACCGGCATGGCGAAATGGCTCTACCAGATGACCCCGCATGACGAGTGGGATTATGACGGTATCAATGAAATGATCCTTGCGGATGGCATCGAAGTCGGTGGCAAGCCGCGTGATGTCCTCGTGCACTTCGATCGCAACGGCTTTGCCTATACGATGGATCGTGCAACCGGCGAACTTCTGGTCGCAAAGAAATACGATCCGGCAGTGAACTGGGCGACGGAAGTCGACATGGACAAGGATAGCAAGACCTACGGCCGTCCGAAGGTCGTGGACAAATACTCGACCCAGGCTCAAGGCGAAGACGTCAACACCACGGGTATCTGCCCGGCGGCTCTTGGTACGAAAGATCAACAGCCGGCTGCCTATTCGCCAAAGACCAAGCTCTTCTATGTTCCAACAAACCACGTCTGCATGGATTACGAGCCCTACAAGGTTAGTTACACCGCCGGTCAGCCTTACGTCGGCGCGACACTTTCCATGTATCCAGCTCCGAACAGCCATGGCGGCATGGGTAACTTCATCGCATGGGATGCGGCCAAGGGCGAGATCGTCTGGTCCAAACCCGAGCAGTTCTCGGTCTGGTCAGGTGCTTTGGCCACCGATGGCGATGTCGTCTTCTACGGAACACTGGAAGGCTATCTGAAGGCGGTCGATAAGGACGGCAAGGAACTTTACAAGTTCAAGACTCCGTCCGGCATCATCGGTAACGTCACCACATACGAACATAAGGGCAAACAATATGTTGCCGTTCTGTCCGGTGTTGGCGGATGGGCTGGTATCGGTCTTGCCGCTGGCTTGACGAAGCCGAATGAAGGCCTTGGCGCGGTCGGCGGTTATGCTGCGCTCTCCGACTACACGGCCTTGGGCGGTCAGTTGACCGTTTTCGCTGTTCCTGAGTAATCGGGAACAAAGCTGACACAGTGAGCCCGCGGATGCAGGCTTTGAATAATGGGTGCCCGGTTTCAACCAGGCCGGGCCCCCCGTGTCACCTGACCCAGATTGATGATCAAACAACCGTCCAGGCGGCGCCGCGAGGTGCTGACGCGAATTGACGAGTTGAATGCGAGGTTCTTGTATGCCTATTCGAATGACATTGCTTGCCGTCACTGCCGGTCTTGCGCTTGTAGCGGGCCTAGGCAGCGCTTACGCCGATGACAAAGCCGCAGCAGCTGTTGCCTCCGACGAAAACGGCAAATATGCCGATAAGGATGGGAATCCCACGTTCAAGATCAAGGAGGATGGAACGGTCGACTGGTACACCTATAGCGGGTTTCGCCGGTTCAATTCAGATTGTTTTGTCTGCCACGGCGCTGACGGTGCGGGTTCTTCCTTCGCGCCAGCGTTGGCAGATTCGTTGAAGACAATGAGCTATGCCGACTTTTTGTCGACAGTTGCTGAAGGTCGCAAAAACCTCAAAAATGGCAATGACAAGGTGATGCCTGCTTTTGGCAACAACAAGAATGTCTACTGCTATATGGACGACCTCTACGTCTACCTTCGTGCCCGCGCCGTAGGCGATCTGCCGCGTGGGCGTCCCGCGAAACATGAGGACAAGCCGCCAGCAGCCAAAGAGGCGGAAGCCTCGTGTATGGGTGGTTAAATGATGCGATATGCGCGACCACTGATGAGATGGATTGCCGGTGGCGTTATGGCGGCGGCAGTTGCCGTGCCGTCGGGGGTCCTTGCGCAAGGCGCGGGTCTTGGAGCCTCGGGCGAGCTGGTCGATCCTGACGTCCTGCGTGTTTGCTCCGATCCATCCAACATGCCGTTCTCCGATGAGAGCGGCAAGGGGTTTGAAAACAAGCTGGCCGAACTTGTGGCCGCAAAGACCGGGCGTAAATCGGTAGCCTATACATGGTTCCCGATGGCGACCGGCTTCGTCCGCAGCACGCTGCGCGCCAATCGCTGCGACATTATCATGGGATACGCGCAAGGCGACGAACTCGTCCAGAACACCAATGCCTATTATCGCTCGACCTATGTGATGATCTACAAGAAAGACAGCGGTCTCGATGGTGTCGATACGATCGAGGACAGCAAATTGGCGAATAAGAAAATTGGCGTTGTTGCCGGAACACCGCCGTCAGCAAACCTCGCCAAAGTCGGCTACATGCGTAATGTCCATCCCTATCCTTTGATGGTCGATACAAGGCTCGCGCCTTCGATGGCGGAGGTCATGATCAAGGAACTCAAGAGCGGTGTGATCGACGTTGCGATCCTTTGGGGACCGATGGCAGGTTATTATGCCAAGGAGATCGATCCGAACCTCACGGTGATTCCCCTGGTCAAGGAAAAGACCGGGCATATGGCATACCGGATCACGATGGGTGTGCGCCCATCCGATCAGGAGTGGAAGCGCACATTGAACAAGGTAATCCGGGAGAACCAGGCTGAGATCAACAAGATCCTGCTCGATTTCGAGGTGCCCCTGGTCGACGAGAATAACAAGCCGATCACGCAGTAGCGTGGTGGGTGGATGAAGCGAGGTGAAAAACCGGTGCGGAACTGTTCCTGTGCGTTGGCCGTTTTAATTACCGTACTGGTGACGACGGCTTACGCGGGTGAAACGGCGCCGGAGCCGACAGAGTACAGGACTGAAAATTACAGGGCGCCGGTTCCCGCCACCCTGAAGGGGGCAAAGGTGGTCACCACCGAGGAAACCATCGCCTTGTGGAAAGACAAATCGGCGGTGTTCGTTGATGTCCTTCCTCACGATCCCAAGCCGGCAAATCTTCCGGCCGGGACCATCTGGAGGGAAAAAGTCCGGGAGGATATCCCCGGGAGCATATGGCTCGCAAATGTGGGCTACGGAATCATAAACAAGGAGACGGAAGCCTATTTTCGCGAGGGGCTGAAATCTCGGTTGGGCGACGACACGAAACGAAAGGTGCTTTTTTACTGTATGGCGAACTGCTGGATGTCCTGGAATGCGGCCAAACGAGCTGTTGAATGGGGATACAAATCAGTACTTTGGTATCCTCTCGGCACGGATGGCTGGACCGCGGCGAAGCAGCCAACACAGAAAAATGAGCCCTTTTAATTTCAATCTTGCGCCATAACGGCGTATGATAAGGAGAAAGATCAATCTTTGATCTTTGAGTAGAAGGAGGAAAGCATGAAGAAAACATGGACAAAGCCTACCATGTGTCAGGTTGCTGCCGGTATGGAACTTTCACGTTACCTGCCTGCAGAACTCAAGGCAAAAAAGTAAGATCTGACCCATCGCCCTGCGCGATCTGATCGCGTAGGGCGGCACCTTGTGCTTGTTCGGCCGGAACGTGGGTTTCCGGAAGGAGAGGGTTTGTGCCCGCATGCGATTGACAGTCATCGGCTCCGCAGCAGGAGGCGGGTTTCCCCAGTGGAATTGCAATTATCGATTGAGCCGCGGAGCATGGGATGGCGAAGCCAATTTCCGTGCAAGAACCCAGTCCAGCCTCGCCGCCAGTGCGAATGGGCATGACTGGGTTTTGTTCAACGCATCGCCTGACATCCGCGAGCAGATTGCGGGAACGCCTGAATTGCAACCCCGCGCCGATGGACCGCTGCGCTCAACGCCGATCCGTGCCGTCATCCTGACCAACGCCGATGTCGATCATATTGCCGGTCTGCTCAGTCTGCGCGAGCGCGAACCGTTCGCGATCTACGCGACACGGCGGGTTCTCGATGTGCTCGACTCCAATTCAATCTTCAATGTCCTTGATCGGGAAATCGTCGAGAGGCGCGAGCTCCCAGTGGACGAGAGCACGGATATTCTCGACGCCCAAGGAAATCGTGTCGGTATAACGGTCGAAACCTTTGCTGTGCCGGGCAAGGTTGCACTGTTTCTCGAAGACAAATCGAAGGCGAATCAAGGGTTTGGCACAGAGGTAGGTGATACGATCGGACTGCGCATCGCATCGGACGATGGCGCGACGGCCTTCTATATTCCTGGCTGCGCCGGTATCGACGCCCCCCTTAGACAACGCTTGTCAGGTGCCGAATGTCTTTTCTTCGATGGCACCGTCTATACCGATGACGAGATGATCACGGCAGGGGTGGGTACAAAAACCGGCGCGCGCATGGGCCATATGTACATTTCAGGCGAGGGCGGTTCGCTGGCGGCCCTGGCGGATCTTGGCATCAGGAAGCGGATCTACGTGCACATCAACAATACCAACCCCATTCTTGACGCGGCGTCGCCTCAACATGCGGCGGTTGTCGCAGCGGGCTGGAAAATAGCATTTGACGGCATGGAGGTCAGGCTTTGAGCAAATTCGGCAATGCGGCGCGAGGCGGATTGTCACCGGCTGGTCTGGAAGAAGTTCTGCGCGAGATCGGTGCGGAGCGCTATCACAATCGCCACCCTTACCACCACCAGATGGTCAACGGCTCTTTGACCAAGGGCCAGATGCAGGCTTGGGCGCTCAATCGCTATTGTTATCAGTCGGTCATTCCGCGCAAGGACGCGATGATCCTTGCTCGGGCCCAGGATCCCGAATTTCGCGCCGAATGGCGCAAGCGGATCGAGGATCATGATGGCGACGACGGCTGGAGTGGAGGCATCGCGCGCTGGCTGAAGCTTGCTACGGGTCTTGGCCTCGATGCTGATGATGTCAAAAGCGAAAAGCTGGCGCTGCCGGGCACGCGATTTGCCGTCGGCGCCTATCTTTCCTTCTGCACCAACCGCACGCTGCTTGAGGCCGTGGCCTCGTCGCTGACAGAGCTATTCTCGCCGGTTATCATCAACGAGCGCGTTCCGGCCATGCTGGCGAAATATGATTATGTGACGCCGGATATCCTGGCCTACTTCGACAAGCGACCGACACAGGCGTCACGCGATTCCGATTTCGCCCTGGCCTATGTGATGAAACATGCCGATACGCCGGAAAAGCAGCAGGCGGTCATCGACGCGCTCATTTTCAAATGCGATATCCTCTGGGCAATGCTCGATGCGTTGGCTCATGCCTACGGCGAAAAGGGCAATATCCCGCCCGGCGCTTTCGACCCGGAGGCGGCATGACTGGGGCAAGTCGCGTCCGTGCGGTTGTTTCCATGCAATCGCGACCCATATTAAAGTCTCATGCGCGGCTGCAGTATGATACGGTGCGCGAGGCATGGGCGCTGCTGTCGCCGGAACGGGTGTTCTGGCCGAATGAAGTGAGCCTCGATATTTTGAGGCTGTGTGATGGCCGCCACAGCGTTGCGCTGATGATTTCATTGCTGGCGGACCAGTATGCAGCGGATGAAGCCGAGATCGCGCCGGATGTAACCGGCTTTCTGCAGGAATGGTCCGATAAGTTTCTGGTGACGTTATGAACGAACCTGTCCTACCCCCGATCGGCATGCTGGCGGAATTGACGCATCGCTGTCCGCTGCAGTGTGCCTATTGCTCCAATCCGGTCGAGCTGTTGAAAGCCAACCGGGAAATGGATACGGCAGGCTGGCTTTCGCTGTTCGAACAGGCGGCCGACCTCGGCGTTCTGCAGGTGCATCTTTCTGGCGGTGAGCCAACGCTTCGTCCCGATCTCGGAGAGCTTATTGCGTGTCTGGCGCGGCGCGGTGTCTATACCAATCTCATCACGGCGGGCGTTGGCATCGCCGATGGCCGGATTGAGGCCTGGGCCGAGGCCGGGCTTGATCACATCCAGCTGAGTTTCCAGGGCGCGTTTGCTGCCACAACTGAAAAGATCGGCAATTCGCACGGTGCCCATGAAAAGAAGCTGGATACAGCACGCCGCGTCCGTGCGGCAGGTCTGCCCTTGACCATCAATGCGCCGATCCATCGCCACAACATGGAAGAAGTGCCGGATTTCATCGAACTCGCGCTCTCTCTTGGCGCCGAGCGGCTGGAAATCGCCAATGTGCAATATGCGGGCTGGGCTCTGCTCAATCGCAAGGCGCTCATGCCGGAACGCGAGGCGGTCGAGCGCCAGGTGCAGATCGTCGAGGAGGCGCAGGAACGTCTGCGCGGCATCATGACGATAGACTTCGTCACGCCTGATTATTTCGCCATTTATCCGAAACCCTGCATGGGCGGCTGGGCGCGCGATGCCTTCATGGTCGCGCCCGATGGAACCGTGCTTCCATGCCATGCCGCCGGCACGATCAAGTCTCTGCATTTCGAGCGTTTCGGCGACTGGAGCCTCAGCCGTATCTGGCATGAATCGTCCGCATTCAATGCGTTTCGCGGAACAAGCTGGATGCAGGAACCCTGCCGCAGCTGTGAGCGCCAGGAGATCGATTGGGGCGGTTGCCGCTGTCAGGCCATGGCAATCGCCGGCGACGCGGCTGCTACGGACCCGGCGTGCATCAAATCCCCGCTGCATGCCCGCATGGGTGCGCTCATCAACGAGGCCATCAGCACAAAGACGGCCGACACAACACCCGACGCCTTCACCTATCGCCGCATCGGCCGTGTCACCGAGCCTATGGTTTCATGATCGTTTGCTGGATCGTCTTCGACAGGCCATACAGGCGTTGCTCGATAATCGTCGGCACCTCGCAGACATAGGTCAGCGAGTGGACCCGTTCATCGTATATGCGGGTTTCCCATGTCAGCCTTTCATTTGCCCTGTCGAGTTCCTCCGGATCCGCATCAGGTTTGGCGCGCATCGCATCGACCGTCGAGGCTTCCTTGCGCAAATCCTCTGCCATGTCGCGTTGTTTGTCGGCATAACGCGAGATACCGGACATCACCTGTTCACGCTCGCGGTTCAACGTGTCGAATACACCTTGGAACAGCATCAACATCTTGTCGTTCACCTGTTCTTTCGGCAGTCCTCCGGCGAACTCCACGATCTGCTTTTGTGCCACGTCGAGCGGGTTGCGCCTTGCTGAGATCTCGCCGACGAGATCATCGATTTTTGGATCGGTATCCCAGTTTTTCGCAGTCTCCGGAATGTCCGGGCCATTCCACACCTGGCCGATCGAAAGTTCCGGTACCTTGCGCTGGACGCAAGGCCAGCTCGGATCACTGTTCGCCGCGGCGATAGCACCGTTGCCGGAAACCAGCAGGACAAGGCCAGCCGACGCCGCGAAGAATACCTCTGACCGTTTCAATTATTGCCTCCCTCTTGTTTCTTGATGACGAGACCGCGCGAAGGGTCGTAGGCGATGATTGCGCCCGCAATGAAAACAATGGTGAACCCGCAGACGACGGCAAGCGAGGTCCACTCGATCTGTCCGTAAAATGCGAAGCGCACCAGTTCGACCGCATAGGTAAACGGATTGAGCAGACAGATCTTGTAGAGCAGGGGACTTGCCTCCTGTACGCGCCACAATGGGTAAAGCGCCGAAGAGGCAAAATACATCGGGAAGATCACGAAGTTCATGATGCCGGCGAAGTTTTCCAGCTGCTTGATCAGCGATGACAGAAGCATTCCAAGCGCACCCAGCATCATGCCCGACAGGAACAGCGCCGGCAGCGTCAGCAGATACCCGGACGGCGGCGCCTTGACGCCCCAGAACCAGGCGATGAACAGGAAGGCATAGACCTGAATGATGGAAACGGCAACGCCGGCCAATAGCTTCGACACCAGCAGGAACCAGCGCGGAAACGGACTGACGAGCAGCGTGCGCATATTGCCCATTTCCCGGTCGTAGACCATGGAAAGAGATGATTGCATGCCGCTGAACAGGAGGATCATGCCGCACAGGCCGGGCGTGATATAGACCTCGTAAAGCACATAGGTCTGATAGGGCGGGATGATCGAAACGCCGAGCACCTGCCGGAAGCCTGCCGCAAAGATGAACAGCCACAACAGTGGTCGCACCAGCGAGGAGATGAAACGTTCGCGCTGGTTGAGATAGCGCAGGCCTTCGCGGATGAGAATACCCTTGAGGCAAACCAGATAATTCATCACACCGAAGCGGCTGTGTCCGATCGGGGCGTGGCTGGCGATGTCTGTCATAGCCGGTTCCCCGCATTCAGTGCATATATCCCGGTAAGCCGCGAGAACGCCTCGTTGATCGTCACCGCCCCGGCGTTCTTGACCACCTCATGCACCGGACCGTTGGCGACGAGCTTGCCCTGGTTGAGGACAATGACCTGATCCGCATGACTGACCTCGTCGATCAGATGCGTCGCCCACAGGACGCTGATGCCCTTCTCCTCGACCAGCTTGCGGATATCGGCAAGGATGGTGGCACGTGATTTGATGTCGAGGCCAACGGTCGCTTCATCGAGCAGCAACAGCGAGGGTTCGTGCAACAGCGCCCGCACAATCTCCACGCGCCGGATTTGCCCACCCGAGAGGCTGCGGGCTTTCTCATGGAGCCGATCGCTCATGTCGATGGATTGCATCAGATCGTGAATGCGCCGGTTGGCTTCGCGCGAGCGGATACCATGCAGCGATGCATGGTAGGAGAGGTTCTGGTGCACCGAAAGATCGAGATCGAGGGTGCGCGCCTGGAAAACAATACCGAGCCGCCGCAGCGCATCGCCTGGCCGTCGGTCGATGTCATGGCCGAACACATGGATGCGGCCATGCCTTGTTGCGAATAGATGACTGATCAAGGAGAACAGCGTCGTCTTGCCTGCTCCGTTCAGGCCAAGCAGCACGGCAAAGCGCCCCGGCGCTATGGAGAACGTGACATTTTCCAGCGCCTGGCGTTTGCCATAAGCATAACTCACCGATGCGAGATCAAGCGCCGGAAGATTTGCTTCCTGCATTGATTTGTCATTGATGTTCCTCAGTCCGGCATTTGTACCCATCAAGCTCCACCCTTGGTACCTTATGCGACGACGACCTTGCCGCAAACTGACGGCTATTTGATGGTGATCGTGCCCTTCATTCCCTTGTCTGCAAGGTCGCCGGCAGACCAGGTGTACTTGCCGGGACGCACCGCCGTGAACTGTACATTGATCGTGCCGGGACTGTCGAATTCCAGCCAGGCCGGCGCGCCATTCATATGCACTTCCAGATCATTGATGACGATCTGATTCATCCACACGTTGCGGAAAAGATCGGTGACGAATTTGTACTCGAGACCGGCTGCCGATGTGATCTTCCAGCGGTAGCCCTGTCCGGCAACCAGTTCGAAATCCTTGCGGTTCACGGTAAATTCATCGTCTTTCGACCCAAGGATAAGTTCCGGCACGTCTTTGCTGCCGCGGGTGATCGCCGGCGGCTTAGCCTGCATTGCCGCTTTCGGCTCCGGTGCTGCCTTGGCGTCGTCATCGTCGTCAGCCTGGGCAAAGGCAAAGGATTGAGCCAGCCCGATGCCGAGAACTGCTGCCAGTGCGAGCGTTTTATATGTTGTCATGTAGTTCCTCCCTTTGGTCTTCAGAATTGCGTCAGTTCGGCGATATCGCGACGCCCCAGGGCAGTTGCCCCACGGTGACGGATTTGATCGGCTCATCAGTTTCCGTGTCGATGAACGTGATGTCATTCGACAACCCGTTCGTGCTGATAATCTGCTTGCCGTCCGGCATAAATGCGAGCTGCCAGACCCGCTGACCGACCAGAATGTATTTTTCGACTTCGTAGGTTTCGGCGTTGACTACGGCGACGCGGTTCGCAGGCCCGAGCGCCACATAGGCCTTCTTGCCATCGGCGGTGATGCGGACGCCCACAGGCTGGATCTGTTCGGAGCGCAATCCCTGGATTTCGAAGGTGATCTTATGGGTCACTGCGCGGGTCTTGTTGTCGATGACCGATACCGTGCCGCCGATTTCCGCGGAAACCCAGACCTCGGAACCATCGGGTTTGAATTGGGCAAAGCGCGGGCGCGAATCCACGAGTACATTGTCGGTGATTTCATGGGTCGACGTGTCGATGAAATGCGCCATGCTCGTGGTTTCGGAGGTGTTGACGATTGTCTTGCCGTCCGGGCTCACGCCCATGCCTTCCGGCTCGACGCCCACCGGAATTTCCGCCACGACACCCTTCGTATTGACGTCGATCACCGTGACTAGATTGTCGTCCTCATTGGCGACATAGAGCGTCTGCCCATCGGGCGACAGCACGAAAAGCTCGGGGTCGGGACCCGACGGCAGCGATCCGACGACTTCATTCGTGGCGGTATCGATCATTTCGACCGTGTCGTCATCGCTGGCGCAGACATAGATGATCTTGCCGTCAGGCGAGATGGTGATGCCGCGCGGCCGTTGCCCGACATTGATCGTCTTGACCACCTCCATGGTCTTCGAATCGACCACGGTCACCGTGTTGTCTTTCTCATTCGAGACATAGACCAGATTGGCCCAGGCGGGCTGTGCAAGAAATGGCAGCGCTACGGTCGTAGCGAGCAGGCACATGTGTCGTCGTCGCATCTTTGTCCTCCCATGACATTGTTCTTAATTAAGCTTGCACTTGGTCTCCGGCCTGTCCACGCCCAGCGTATCGAGCTCCGAGAACTGATGCAGGAAACCTTCCTGCGGCGAGGTGGAAACGACGCCGTGGCCATCGCCGATCAGGATCGGCTGGCGCAACTGCCAGTTCCAGTTGCGGAAACTGAGTTTTTGTCCCTTGAAGGCCGCTATGGAAAAGTCATCCGCCTTGATGAAAGTCTCGACCTGTTTGGGGTCGTTTCCCTTTGACCGCGTAATTGCCTCTCCCAATATTCGTACTGCCGTCCACGATTGCATGTCCTTCGACAGCATCCGCCGTCCCGTCGCCTTGTCGAAACGGTTCTGAATCTGTGATCCGCCCCATTGTTCGCTGGCGGGGTGCCAGCTTGAGGGAACCAGTCCGGCCGTTCCCGCTACGGGCCGCGGCGTCCAGGTCCGGTAAGGGACGTAGCTGCCGAAAACCTCGCTCTCGTCGGCGACGATGACCACATCGTGTTCCGGCAGGTTCTGGGTGAATACCGGCATCTGCTTTTGCACCTGGATGACGCCGGTATCGGTCCTGCGCGCGGTGCCCTTGTCCTCGTAAAGCCGCTCTTCGACGATCGTTGCGCCGAACCGCGTGGCGGCACGGCGGATCGCATCGGCGTAGAGCTTGTCGCGGTCGTGCGAGCCATAGAGCAGCACCCATTTGCGCCATTGTTTCCAGACGAGGTATTGCGCCAGTCCATCGGCGAGCATGCTTCGCGTCGGCGCTGTGTGGAAAACGTTGGAGCGGCATTCCTCCTCGCGCAGACTGTCATCCGTGGCGCCGACATTGAACAGGAGGACGCCGCTATCCTTGGCAAGATCGGCAATCGACAGTAATTGCTTGGCGGAAATGTCGGTCAGGATGAACTTGTCGCCACGGGCCAGCATTTCCTTGAATACGGGCACCACGTCGGCGTCGAATTTCGTCTCGGTCACGTCCAGCGCAAAACTCTGGCCCAGAAACTTGCCGGTCGTATTGTTGTCGTTGATGGCGACATTGGCGCCGGCCACGCCTTCGTCGCGGGGCGGTATATCGAGTACGGATAGTGCCAGTTGCGGTTCATAGGCGCGAAGATAGCCAATGCGCGTTTCAACCACTGGTTTTGCAGGTTTATTCGTCGCAGCCTGCTGCGCCGATGCTCCGGACACGTTGACGAAGAGCAAAAAAAAGCCGAATAAAACTGAGAGAGTGTTTGGCACCGTACTCTTCATGATCATACCATTCAGACTAGCCGCCATTCACGTGATGGCGGTCGCTTAAGAACAGAGGTGCCCATAGTGTTTTTAAACAACCCCGCCATAATCTCAACCCTCGGTGTCAACTTTTCTTTGGCACCAGGCAAGATTTCCAATCTGTTTCGGGGGCTGTGCTGATGACACAAATGCTGGCGAGCGTTCAAGATGTTCTCGAGGCGGAAATCGTCTTCCAGAATGGTGCCGATATCATCGATCTGAAGGATCCGGCCAATGGCGCGCTGGGCGCGGTTGCACTGCCCAAGCTTTTGGAAGTTATCGATTTTATTGCAGGAAGGCGGCCCGTCAGTGCAGCTTGCGGCGATCTTCCCATGCAACCTCAAGTCATTCGCAAAAAGGTTGAAGAGTTCGCTGCAACCGCCGTGGACTATATCAAGATCGGGCTCTTTACGTCAGGCAATTTAGCCGGCTGTCTGGAAGCGCTGAAGCCGCTTGCGTCACACAAAAAATTGATCGCGGTGCTCTTTGCCGACTACCGCGATACGTACAGCGAAAATCTGTTTGCAGAGCTCTCTTCCTCCGGTTTTCACGGCGTGATGATTGACACGGCCGACAAGTCGAAAGGGCGGTTGCTCGACCACATGACACCTGACCAGATCGGCAAATTCATCAAGGATGGCCAGTCGCACGAATTGAAGGTTGGCGTTGCCGGATCGCTCGAAGCGCCGGATATCCCGCGTCTGTTGGCCTATGCCCCCGATTTTCTCGGTTTCCGCGGTGCGCTGTGTTCAAGTCTCGATCGCACGGCGCCGATCGATGCGCAGGCAACAGCGAAGATTCGCGGCCTGATCCCGGAGGCTCTTGAGGCAAGCGCGCCTCCTGGCGTCGACTACAAGTTGCTCGCCGCGCGCGGCTACTTCCCGGATCCTGCCGAGGCCGGGCTTGGAACCGACAAGATATTCGTCCGTGATTTTGTCCTGCCAGTCCATATCGGCGCCTATAGTTTCGAGCATGGCAAGGCCCAGAAGGTGCGTTTCGATGTGTCGGCCGATGTTCTGCGGGTGACGCGCAACCCGGAAGACATGCGCCACGTCGTTTCCTACGATCTCATCATGGATGGCATTCGTGCCATCGTCGCGCGCGGCCATATCGAGCTTGCCGAAACGCTGGCCGAGCAGGTCGCGGCTTTCGTTCTGGAAAATCCGCGGGTGATCCGCGTTGTCGTGCGGGCTGAAAAGCTGGAGCTTGGACCCGGCGGTGTCGGCGTCGAGATAGAACGGAAAAACGATGTGAAGAATTCATCGGTCAAGCCTAGGCCGATCCATGCTCAAGGAGGCCGGAAATCCTCATGAAGCCGCTCGTCGTCAAGCTTGGAGGCAGCACGGCAGGCCATGCGGAAATGCAGCGCTGGATCGACCTTCTGGCGAGCGCAACCTTTCCGCTGATCATCGTGCCGGGCGGCGGTCCTTTCGCCGATCAGGTGCGGACTTCGCAAAAGCGTCTCGGTTATTCCGACGTCGCGGCGCATGCGATGGCCATCCTTGCCATGGACCAGTTCGGCATCGCCATTGCCGAGAGGCATCCGCAATTGCGGGTGGCGCGGTCAATATCGCAGATCGGCGAGGTGCTGGACGCCAGCGCAACGCCGGTCTGGCTTCCATCATCGATGACCTTGGATGCGGCGGATATACCGCCATCGTGGCAGATTACGTCGGATAGTTTAAGCGCCTGGTTGGCCCGGCAATTGCACGCTGATACTTTGCTGCTGGTGAAGCAGACCCACGAATATGCCGATTACGCAAGTGTGCAGGAACTTGCCGCCGCCGGCATCGTCGACAGCATGCTGCCGGACATGCTGGGCGAGGGCGCGAACCTTCATGTCGCCGGTCCCGCGATGCTGGATACGCTCGATACGCCCTTGGCATCCATCCCCGGAAGCAGGGTCATGCGGCACAGACACACCGAAGCCATGGATGCGCAATGACGAGAATGCATACGCCGCGCTGGGCCTGGGCATTGACCGGTTCGGGCCATTTCTTTGTGGAGAGTTTCGAGCTGATCCGCACGCTCGAGCACTGCGATGTTTTCGTCTCGAAGGCTGCGAACGAAGTGCTGCGCATGTACAAGCTCAAGCTCGACTTCCCCGAAACGACGCGGGTGCTGCACGACAAGACGGCGAGTTCAGTGCCCATTGGCGGGTTTTACACCGGCGTCTACCACACGGCCGTGATCGCGCCGGCCACGTCGAACACAGTGGCAAAATGCGTCGCCGGTATTTCAGATTCGCTGCCCACCAATGTCTATGCGCAGGCGGGGAAATGCCTTGTGCCGTCCATCGTTTTTGCCTGCGACACGGCGCCCGAACTTGAAACCATGGCGCCGAGCGGTATGGTCAAGGTCTATCCGCGCCCGATCGATCTGGAAAACACTGCAAAGCTCAAGACCTATGAACGAACCAAGGTCGTCGAGTCACTGGCCGAACTCATAGAAACGATCACCGCCCGCCAGAAGGGGATCTCCGGCGATGGCTGAGCATCTGCTCTTCTTGACCGGGCACCTTGCCCGCGCGCGGCTGGAACGGATCCTCGCCGATCTCGGTAAGACGGCGTTTACCTACGAGATTGTCGATATCGGTGTGAAGGTCGCGGCGCTGATGACCGAGGAGATCATTGCGCGGCGCCTGAAGTCGCCTGTTTTAGCGGACCGTGTCATCCTGCCCGGCCGCTATCGCGGTGATCTCGACAGTTTGAGCCAGCGTTTCGGCATTCCGTTCGTCCGAGGCCCCGATGAAGTCGCCGATCTCCCTGTCTTTCTCGGGCGCGTCGGCAAGCCCATCGATCTTTCGAAGCATGACATGCGAATCTTTGCCGAAATCGTCGATGCTTCGGCACTGTCGCTCGAGGCGCTCATGCAGCGCGCAACGCATCTTGCCGCTGCCGGTGCCGATGTCATCGATCTCGGCTGCCTGCCGGAAACCCCGTTTCCTCATCTGGCCGATGCCGTTCGCGCCCTGAAGGGTCAGGGGCTCAAAGTCAGTGTCGACTCGGCCAATCTCGAAGAGCTCGAAACCGGTGCTGCGGCCGGTGTGGACTATCTCCTGAGCCTTACCGAACATACCATCGGTCTCGCGATCAAACATGGCGTCACCCCTGTTCTCATTCCTTCTAACCCGGGCGATCTGGATTCGCTTGGCCGTGCGATCGATGCAGCCCAGGCGGCGAACATCGCCTTCATCGCCGATCCGGTGCTCGACCCGATCCATTTCGGCTTTTCCATATCGCTCGGGCGTTTTCTTGAAGCGCGTCGCCGCTGGCCGGATATCCCGATGATGATGGGCACCGGCAATCTGACCGAACTCACCGATGCCGACAGTTCCGGTGTCACCGCCCTGCTGGCGGGCATCTGCTCCGAGCTGTCGATAGGCAACGTGCTTGTCGTCAATGTCAGCCCACATACGATCCGCACGGTCGAGGAGCACGATAGCGCACGCCGCACCATGTTTGCGGCCAGAGAGGATCATGCCCTGCCGCGCGGCTACGATGCCGGTCTGCTGCAGGTGCACGACCGCAAGCCCTACCCGAACAGCGTCGAGGATATTGCCGCGCTTGCCGCTGACGTCCGCGATGCCAATTTCCGTATCATGACCGCCCCGGATGGTGTGCACATCTTCAACGGTCAGGGCCACAGGATCGCGCAGGACGCATTTGAACTTTTTCCAGGTCTCGGCGTTGAGAATGACGGCGCCCATGCCTTCTATCTCGGCGCCGAGTTGACCAAGGCGGAAATTGCCTGGAAGCTGGGCAAACGCTACACGCAGGATGAACCGCTGCCCTGGGGCGCGGCTGTTCCTGACAAGCAACAGGACCGATTGCGGTTGGCGGAGGCAGGGCATACTTTGAAAGCGAAAAAGGATAGGACGCCGTGACCTACATCAGGGAAACCATCGTCACTACAGTCGATGATAAAGGCGTTGCCCACATTGCGCCGCTCGGTATCATCCAGCACGAGGATGGCTGGGTGATCGCGCCTTTCCGCCCGTCGAAAACGCTTGAAAATCTTGCCGCCATTCCGTTCGCGATCGCCAATTATACCGATGACATGCTGATCTTCGCCGGCTGTCTGACCGGCCGCAAGGATTGGCCGACCGTTGCGGTCAAAAACTGCCCGGTGCCACGATTGGAAGCAGCGCTCAGCCATTCGGTGCTCAAGGTCGTCTCCGTCGATGAGGACGCCATGCGCCCGCGCCATTTTTGCAAGGTGGTTTCCGAAGCCACGCACGCGCCGTTTACCGGGCTCAACCGTGCCAAGGCTGCCGTGCTTGAACTTGCAATCCTCGTCAGCCGCCTTTCAATGCTGCCGCCAGAAAAGATCGAGGCGGAGATCGCCTATTTCGCAATCGCTATCGAGAAGACCGCCGGACCCGATGAACATCAGGCCTGGTCCTGGTTGATGGAAAAGGTCAAGGATCATCGCGACGCTGCCGACGCGAAAGGCAAGGAAGCCGTGCATCATCATGGCAGGCTCTAAGCGGGCAATGTACTGAACGGATTCTGATACTTGACGCCAAGCGGTCTAAAGTCTCGTTCGTTGATCGTGAGCACGGTCAGATCATTTTTCTGTCCGGTTGCCGCAATCGCAATATCCTCAAAGCCCGGGCTGACACCTGCCGCCCGCGCTATTGTCATCAGATGCCCGGTGATTCTTGCGGTATCGAGGTCCAGCGGCAGAATACGGTTCCCGTAATAATGACGGATTTCCCCCCACCACTCCTCAAGGTAGTGCGATTTTCGTGTGGCGCCTTTGCGGGCGGCATTGGCTATTCCATCTTCGATTTCCGCGGCCGTGATGACTGATAGCCACAAATCCTCCGAACGGCTAACGATCCACTCGACGACTTTCTCGTCAGCTTTGGTCCTGCGCGCTGCCGGTGCAAGTAAGCTGACAACGTTCGTGTCGAGGAGATACACGATCAGAAAGCAGAGCGGTGCAAAGCCTTCGCAGGCTTACGTTCGGGTAGGTCGCCCTTTTCCAAGGGTGAATTGGTAAGCAGCCAGCCAAGGGAAGGGACTCGGCTCAACCGTTCGTATTCGCTATAGCTGATGATCACAGCCTCCCGCTTGCCGTGACGTGTAATGACGGCGGTTTCCCCGGCAACTGCATCGTCGATGACATGTGAAAACGTTGCCTTGGCATCCTTCAACTGAATCTCTTTCATCAGGATATGCTCCAATATGACCTTAGTGGTCATATATAGAGGAAAAATGCGCCGTGACAAGGGTCACGCAGGCCTAGGTGCTAGTTGGTGATCTAGGTGCAATGACCCAAGCAATGCGACGGCCGCTGCAGGCGCTGCCTTGCTGGCGTCGTCGCGAGCCTCTTCGGTGGCAGGAATCAACGACCCGAAATCGAGGTAAGGGCGATCCATGCGTTTCGCCAATTGCCTGATTTGTGGCCGTCCGATACCCGCTCCTATGACCGGCGCAGCGTGATCCAGCTTGCGTGCCACCCGGAACGCGCCGTCATGGATCATGCGCAGCTGATGTTCGCTGAACCAGCGCGCAATATCGAGCCATTCGTGCTCTTCAAGGTCGCCGCTGTCGCGCCCGACCATACGCGCTATGCGTTGAATGGAACCCGCGACGGTCTTTGACAGCCGGTCCGCCGAAGGATATTTGTCATCCGACTCGTCCAGCGTGCCGAGAATGCGGCCGAGATCGGCGGTGTTGGCGAAATATTCATTCATGAGCGACGTCATGTGCCCACGCACCGGAACCAGTGCGGCGATACCGATCAGCGCGGAACGGGCAAACCCCGTATAAACCAGCTCGCCGGTCAAAAGCCGCTCGGCATCGGAATATCCGTCATTGACCAGCTTGCCATTCCTGAACGCGAGAATGTCGGTGGTCGTCGAACCCATGTCGACAAACAAACCCGTGCCTGTCAGCTTCGCACTCAGGCTTGCGGTGGCGTGCCAGTTGGCGGAAGCGATATCGCTGCCAAGGCTGCGAGCCGCCCGCACATCGCAGAACCCCGCTCGACCCGCATAGATCAGTGTGTTCTCAACGCCGAATTCTTCCTCGATAAAGCCCAGCAAGCCGGCAATTCCCGCATCGCGCGAGGCGAATGTATCGGACAACTCGCCGGTCATCGTGAAGACATTGATATTGCCTTCGCCCCGCAGTGGAGCGATCTCCCGCAATGCCTCACGCGTCTGCTCCAGCCCAAGCCAAAGCGATGTCTTGAAGATTCTCGCTGAAATGATTTCGCCATCCCGGCACTGGGCCATCTTGAGATGAGCGCCGCCGATATCCCAGCCGGTAATCAGGGGCTTTCCTTCGTTGGCAAATCGGGATTTCATGGGCGCATCATTCCTTGGATCATACCCGTGCATATCATTCCGGTACTCGACATAAAAGATGGTCTCGTGGTGCGCGCGCGCCTGGGCGATCGCGATTCCTACCGGCCCATCGAAACCCCGCTTAGCCCAACCGCCGATATATTCGATGTCGCGACTGGCTTGCGCAAAGTCTATCCCTTTTCGGCTTTCTATATCGCCGATCTCGATGCGATCGAGCGCCGCCGGGCAAGTTCCCTGGACCAATTGCAGCCATTGGTGTCGAACTCCGATATCTGGCTAGACGCCGGTTTCAACGATCGGGAGCAACTGGAAGGCGCTCTCGCGACAGATGGCATCTGGCCCGTCCTTGGCTCCGAATCCCAAATTGATCCATCGTTGCTGCAGGCTTTCCATACGAACCCGCGTCTCGTTCTCTCGCTGGATTTCCGGGCCGACGCGTTCCTTGGTCCCCCATCAATTCTTGAAAACGCAAACAACTGGCCATCGCGCATTATCGTCATGACGCTTGGCCGCATCGGGGCCAATTCTGGTCCCGATTTCGAGCGCCTGACAGAGATCAAGCGCCGTGCCGGACATCGTGCGGTGATCGCAGCCGGCGGGGTGCGCAATGTGCATGATCTTGAACGATTGCAAGCTATCGGCATCTCGGCCGCACTCGTGGCAACGGCGCTGCATAGCGGTGCGCTGACACCCGAGACGGTCTCGTCTCTGATGCGGCATGAAAATCGGGGATGAAGCAGTGGAAGAAGGGGGTGTCCCCCTTCTTCATGTCTAGAAGCCCAGACTTTTTGCCAACCGGCGCAACAGACCCTCCGGTTCCACAGAGGGTTTGCTCTGTGCGGGGTTGTCTCGTGTCTAAGCGCTGAATGGATGCTTGACTGAATCGCGCTGCGCGGTTGCTTCGGCGGCAGTCGGCTTGCCCGTCACTGCGCGCTGCAGCGCTTCCTTGGTTGCACGATAGTTAAAGTCCTGGATCTTCGCATCGTCTTCGGCTTCCCAATGGATGAAGACGCCGACGCAGATGAACAGATCGTCGGCTTCGTCCGCTGGAATGGTGCCATCGGCAACACTGTCCTGAACCGCTTTAGCCACTGCATGCTGCGCAGGTCCGAACATCTGGACCGCCTGTTTGGCGCCCTTGATCGTAACCTTGTTGAACAAAATTGTATTCGGCTTGCACGCCATATTCGGCGCAATAACCGCAAGAAGGGAGGTGAACCCGTCCTTGTTGTTCGTCAATGCATTGCAGAATGCCGTCTCGACAGCGCTGCCACGCGGTCCGATCAGAAGATCGATATGCGCAACTTCATTTCCATCGCCAATCAGCGATTCGCCAACCATAACCTTATTGATTTTTGCCACGGCCAATTTCCTCCTAAACCGTTTTCCCAATGGTTTGTCCAAAGACGCCGTACCTCGAGACACGACTCTCGATGGACAGCTATCCTTGTTCACAGCACCCTTCGAGCGGGGTCGGTTGGCCAGATAGCAGCGGACGAAATCCGCTTGGGAAATTCAAGCATTTACCTCGCCATTATGCAAGACCAAGTTGAGTCCAAATGCAAAAAGCGTCGCCACTGTCAGGTCTGCGGAGGTTCCGGGATTGATGTTGTCGGCTTTCAATTGGGCGTCGAAAGCAAGCAGCAATTTTTCGCGCTCTTTCCCATCGTCGAGGACTTCGACGCGTGTCAGAATTTGTTGCGCTTGCTTTTGTGTTTTTCCGGCAATTGCACTGCCGTGCTTGCGGACAATATGGCTGTCGAGAAATGCCGAAAGGAAAAACAGATAGGTAAAAACCACCGGCCACATCGCGCGCTCGCCGCGTTTCGCAGCGGCATTGTAAGCCTCGAGACCTCCGCCAAAAATATCGGCAAATCCGGTGACATATTGCCGGGCAATCATGTCGCGATCCGCGGCTTCGCCCATCGCTTCCAGCAGTGACACTTGCGGGATAGTCGAGACATCATGTTTGGGCGCGGAGCCGAGGCCACCGGGCTGCGCCAGCATGATCGCCGAAAAGACATCGCGCGCATCATCGACGTCCAGTTTGTCAAGGATCGTGGCAAGGTCGCGTTCAAGGTCTGGCCCACCATTTGCCGCCGCTTTGGCCAAGGGAGCGCATAAAAGCAGGATACCGAGATTGGTATTGGTTCCGACCTTGCGACGCGTCTCCCGAACCGCCGCGAGAATGCGTTGTCCGGTGGAAAGGGCAGGGTCTGTCACCGCCTGCGATGAAGCCTGCGCGCTTTCGAAAAACTGCTCGGCGCTCATGCGATGACCGTCGGCAAAACGATGCACATTGCCGGGCTTCAGTGCGTCGATCTCCTGATAACAGGCATCGATATAGGCGCGCCTTATCTGCTCGCGCGTCGGGGTCACGCCGCCGGTCTCTCGTCGAGTTCGTCCTCGATCCAAGCCGCCAGGGCGTTGGCGATGCAATCGGCGATGCGCACGGGAACGACGGATTGCAGCCCGGTCCAGGCGGGCATGCTGTTGACCTCGAGAACAAGCAATTTGCCGTCGGCTGCCGGAATGATGTCGATGCCGGCGAAGTCGGTGCCGATGGCTGCGGAAGCCGCAAGCGCAAGGCTTTCCAGCTTGGCGCGCAATGGCCCTTTGACAGCCTCCGCTTTCGCCCCTTTGGCAATATTGGTGATCCAGCCTTCGGCGCGGCGTGCCATCATGCCCAACACTTCGCCATCGCAGGTGAAAACGCGATAGTCGCAGTAAGGAGGCCCGGGGCGTGCCACGAAACGCTGCAGATAATAGACATCATCGACCTCTTCCGGCTCCGGCAGGTCCTCGATGCTGCGGATCAGGCGAATGCCTTTCCCTTGAGAGCCGAACAGCGGCTTCAACACCAGTGGACCGTGCACGAGCTCGCGGGTCGCAACCAGCTGGGCATTGGCAATGCTTTCCACCGCAAAGGTTTCCGGCGTCGGCAGTCCTGCCTGTGCCAGCAGGAATGTGGTGGTGGATTTATCGACGCAACGCTCGATAGCCTTGGCCGAGTTCCATACCGGAACGCCAAGATGCGCAAAAGCGTGCAGGATGCCGAGACGGCGGGTGATCGCCTCGAATGTGCCCGACGAAATCGACCGCACGATCACTGCTGCGGGCAGGGCGCCGTTCATGCGCGGGATGGCAATGCCAGAGGGGTAGCGGCTGTCGAAGCCGATATCCACCAGCGGCAGCGCCAGGACGTTGAACCCGAGCTTTCGCAGCGAGGCGCGTAGCTGTTTCACCTGGCGGTCGGGCCGGTCCGAAAGGATCAGTATCGTATCTGTCATGTCTGCGTCTCAGAGCCCGTTTTGCTGTAGAATTTCGGTGCGGGCTCTCAGCCCAGGGACTGTTCCAGCATCGCGCTGTGAATTCCACCGTGGCGGAACGTATCACCGGTTTCAATCGCTGTAACGATCACCTCGGCGGGGCTGAACAGACGCGGATCGATGGCATAGAAATCCCCTTTGAACTTCTTGAAAATATCGGCAAATGGCTGGCCATGGTCGCGAGACGTATGGCTCGGCAGTTGCTCCGCCAGGTTGCGCGCGGCTTCGGCGCTGCCCTTGACGAACAGCTGGACGGTTCCGCCGTAGATGATGGCATCGTTGGTCCGGCCCATGGCTTGCAGGAAGTCCGGATGCGGCGCCGGGATCGGCGCGCGGCCTGCACCGTCGACGATATCAGCCAGCGGGAATTTGAGGTCATGCGCCTTGTGTAGGGCGACTTCGAGCACGCGCCCGACAATCTGCACCGCGCCCGTCAGGCTTTGGGTCGGAGCATAGATGAAGGTCAGCTTGTCAGGCGCAAGCCCTGTCGCCTTCGACACCTTCTCGATGATTGCACCGGGCGGCGGCGTCGAGGTTTCGAGCACGATCACCGATGATTGAGCCTTGGGTTCGCGATAGGCGATTTCCTCAAACAGCGGCTCCACCCGTGCAAGCGCACGCACGGGACCGGAACCCATGGCGAAATACTTTTCGTGCGAGAGATTCCATCCGGCATACTGGCTGGCGAGGCAGGCGAGGACTGGTTGCGACGAGCGGACATCGACCGAATAGGGCCACTTGCCCGAGCTCAGCCCTGCCGACACGGTTCCAAGCCCGCCGAGACAGATTTCGACGATACGCAGGGCAGCCTCGATACCGCCTGGACTGTTTGCGCCCGCATCGATCAAATGCTCGCCAAGGCTTCCGCGACTGTGACTGACGCCGAGCCGGTCCGCATCCTCGATCATGCTGTCGGCTATGCGTTGCGCGTTTCTGTTCAGATAGGCATGACCGTCCCTCATGGAAAATCCCCCCTCCAGTTAACCGCGAGCTCCTTTACGCGGCTCTTCACGGCGCGCATCGCTGCTGCAGCGGAAGGAGCCGTGGCAAAAACCGTGCAGACAGGGTCGCCTGCTTTAAGTGTTGTTCCTGACATCTGATGATCCGCCGTCAGCGCCGGCCAATCGATTTTCGGAAAGGCGCTGATTGCTTTCGCCGTGTAGGCGATCGCCGAAGCGGTCGAGCCCTTATAGGCGGGCAAGGTTATGTTGGATCCCATGACGGCGCGTAAGTGTTCGCGCAGCAGCGGCGTCTGGTCGCAGTCGAAAATGTCGAGTGTCGCGCCGGGGCGCGGATTGATCTCGATCAGATTGAGGCCTGCATCGCCATCGATGAAATCGGCGCTGTTGAGGCCGGCAAGGCCGGTGCGTTTCGTTAAAGCCGTCAGCCAAGCCTTGATCTGTGCTGCCTTGTTTTTGTCGTAGCGCCGCAGTCGCACCGCACCGCCATAGCGAAATGGCGTGTGCTCCGAAGGCGACGACCATTGCCGGCTGAATCCCACAATGTGCGCCTCTCGCCTGTCAGCGAGAAAGAGCGCGGAAACGTTCCTGCCCGGAATGAAGCGCTGGAAATAATGCTCGTGTCCGGACGCATTGCCATTGGCTGGCTTCACGTGCGAACCACCGGCACCGCCGGCGAGCTTGGTCAGCCATTCTTGCGGATGTTCCGGCGCATCGAATCGAATATCGGGATGCGGTATCGAGAGCTCGGAACATAGCCGCGCCAGTCCGGCCGGGTCCTTCACCACGCGGACTGTTTCCGCAGTGTTGCCGGCGATCTGGAACTGGCGAGAAATCGCCTCGATCATCTCCGGCCTGCGCTCGAAACCCGAACCGTAGATCACGCCTACCGGCTGGTCATCGCCTGCAAGTTCAATCAGCGTCTGGGTGATCCGTTCCTGGTCGATTCCGCATTGGAGGCTGCCGGAAAGTTTCAATGCGCGGTCCGCCAATGCCAGCGTATCGGCATCGTTGAAAAGGTCGGCGACCAGCGGCCGGAAACCGGCACGCCGCGCCGCCGCTGCGAGAGAGCGTCCGGAAATCGCGGCGATCAGGATCGCGGGATTATTTGGCGAGGTCGCGAGCAAGGGTGAATGCATCCCGAAAATCAAAGATAACCGGCTTTTTCGCCTTGATCATCTGTTCAAACAAACCGGCTTGCGTCTTGTATTTGACATTGCCGATGGAGAGTGGACCAATGCCGACAGCCTGCGTCGCATCGAGTGGCTCGCCATTGGCATTGACTTTCAAACCCTCGATACCTGCCGGCGGGACAGCATTCACATCGGCGGCGACCAGAAGCCCGCCTGCAGAACCGAGCTGCGCCCGCGAAATCACCTGAATGCCAGCCTTTGCCGCCGCCAGCACGACTTCCGTACCTTCGACGATTGCAGCCTTTTTGGCTTCCGTCGAACCGTCGACAGGCTCGACGATTACGCCGAAGCGCTGCTTGATCGACGCTGCAATCTCCTGCACGCGCTCAATGCCATCGTGACCCACGATCGTCACCCGCGCGCCCTGTTCGGCGGCGATGACCGCTGTGCAATAACCCACGACACCCGTCGCACCGAAGACCGCCACCGAGGTTCCGTTCAATTCGCGGTCATGGTGCTTGATCAGCGCCTTTTCGACTTTGGCGACCATCGCCGCCGCCGTGGTGAACGAGCCTGCCGGATCGGCGAAAACCGATATTTCGAATGGCGGCACCATGGCTTTCTTCGCCGCATCGAGCATGTCGAGTGCCGTCGGCGCATCCTTGCCCGCAAGGAAGATGCCTGTCGCAACCCCCGCATCCGGCGGGCGCGAAAAAATCGCGTCCTGGACGAGATTGCCGACATCGGCAAGGGTGACGTCCGTGTAGGGCACCACGGCGTGGTAGCCTGCATCGAGCGCCATATTGACGTCGAACGGGCTCATTTGCCGAAGTGGTGTCAGCATGTGAAGGATGGTTTTGCGGCTCACTGTTTCCGCTCCTTTGATAATGGGCCCTAAGCTGTTGCGAAGTTCAACGTGGTGTGCGTGATATCCGCACCTGCATTTCTGCCCCCAACGATCTGGATGGTGGTGCCGGGCGACCGCCCGCCGATCGCATCGACAATGCGCGTCGCCTCCGACTGCGAGGCAGCAAAGGCGAAACCCGTCGGTCCCCATGAGCTCTGGCCGATGCCCACAGCACCCGCCTGTGCCAGCTGCCGTATAGCGGCTTCGACATGCTTGCTGGTGAAGACGCCGCCCTGCGCCGGTGCGAAATAGTTGCCGATCTCGGCCTGTATCGCTTCCACAGCGCGGCCGAATGATGGGAGATCCTGCTCGATCAGCGCCGGCATGCTACCCATCAGCACATGGCGGCAGATTGCAGCCGAGGTTTCGACCGGGAACGGCGGTAATGTCCGGAAAGCTTCGATCTCGGCCTCGCCATGGATGCCTTGCGTCGAGGCATCGAAGACGAGGATGATGCGCCAGGCTTCAGGAAACGGTATGCGCGAAATAACGGTGGGTGCCGCGCTGCCAGCGCCTTTTCCCGCATCGACGATCACGCCGCCCTCGTCGAATGCAGCGATACCGATGCCGGAGCGGGAGCCGCGTCCGAGCAGGACAGCGTCGTTGACGGCGTCGAGCGGCAGACCATGCAGCGTGCGGATAGCAGCAGCAACAGCCAGGGCGATCTGCGTGCCGGAACCGAGGCCTATATGCCGCGGGATCGCTCGCTGCACATGGATACGGTGTTGCGCCTTGATGCCGAGATGATCGCACAGTGTCACGGCATGCTGTTCGATGCGCGCCTGTTCGTCACCATGAACCTGTGTCTCGGCCGAACGGGAAATCGTCAGGACTGTCGCGATATCCTGCACAGGCAAGCCGACGCTGCCGAAGCGGTCGGTGCCAGAACGCGGTATATCGAGAAAGCCGAGATGAAGGCGCGCCGGGACTTTAATGGTGACGGATTCCGACATTTGCTATTCTTTACACAATCTCAAAAATCGGGCCCTGCACTATGATATCGTCTTTCGACCGAGGTGCAAGCATCATCAACGAAGAAGTGGAGTATCGCCTATGACCGACGAGAAGAAGCCCAAGGAAAAGGTATATTCCGAAAGCGAAATCAACGAAAAGCTCAAGGCGGATTTGCCGCACTGGCGCTATGAGAACGGCTGGATTCGCCGCAAATACAAGACCCATGGCTGGAAGTCGACCCTGATGGTGATCAACACCGTTGGCCATCTCGCCGAAGCCGCCTGGCATCATCCGGATCTGAAGGCCTCCTATGCATGGGTCGAGGTCCTGCTGCAGAACCATGCGGCCAAGGGCATCACCGACAAGGATTTCGAGCTCGCCAAAAAGATCGAGAGCGTCGTTCACTGGCAACCGGGCAAGGAGGCGGGATCGCTGGAAGGAACGCCGCAAACCGACCAGCGCTTCGCCTACGTTAAGTACGACGATTGATCTGAAATTTTTTGCATACCGACAGGGTTCACATTCGAAAAAAAGGTAGCTAAGTTTAGGCAGGCACCAGAAAGTTGCGGAATATGTCGGTTGCATGGATTGGCAGCCAGCCGGTACCTTTGACGGATGCTGTTCGGAATGCTGCAAAGCTTCTGGCATCCAGCCGCTGTCCAGTTTTCACCCTCGATGCGGATGTGCATGGTACGCGCAGTGCCATAGCGCTCGCCGAAAGGTTAGGCGGTGCTTACGATCATGCCGCGGGTGATGTGCTTGCCAAAGAGGTCGCCCTGTTCACCGATCACGGCGGCATGTTCACGACTCCGGGAGAAGCGCGCCGCCGTTCCAGCCTGATCGTCATCGTCGGCGAAATTCCCGCCGCCCATCACGAACTCCTGCAGGCCTGGGCAGATTCGCAGCCGGATCTTGGCGACAGGCACAAGCGCAGCTTGTTCCATATCGGTGGAATCGAAACGACCGAAGCTGGCAGGCTCGCCCGCAAGTTGAAAGCGATACCGCTGCGCGGAGAGGGACTGTCCCTTCCTGCCGCGCTTGGCGTGCTTCGCGCCGCGTTGCAGGGCCAGCGCATTGCTGCCTCCTTGAGCAATATCGAACGTTTCAAGAAGGCCCTGGCTACCGCGCAATTCCCGGTGTTCGTCTTCTCGGGCACGTCGGGCGACACGGCCGGCCTCGTCATGCTGCAGGGCCTGATCGCTGATCTCAACAAGACCGGCCGCGCCAGCAGCGTGTTTCTCCCTGCCGATGACGACGCGTGGGGCACGGCGCTCACCTCGCTATGGATGACGGGCTTTCCGCCCCGAACAGGTTTTTCGAATAGCCTCCCAAGCTATGACCCCGGGCGATGGGACATCCAGCGCATGATCCGCGACAAGGAAGCGGACCTTCATGTCTGGATGTCGACGAGGGGTGGTGAAACTCCCCCTCTGGGGGGAAAGATACCGCTGATATCGCTGAGCAAAACCAATGCTCCAACGTCGGGTGCCAAAGTCACGATTTCCGTCGGCAAGGCCGGCATCGATCATGATGGCGTTTCGTACTCGAGCCGGACCGGCACATTCAGGGCGGTGCAGGCCGCCCAACCTTCGCAACTGCCGAGCGTCTCGAGCATCATAGGTCAACTCGCGGAAGCTCTTCCAGGCAAGAAGGCTCTGCCATGCTGATTCGTCTTACCGGCGGAGAGGTCGTCGATCCCGTCAACGGCGCAACCGCAAAGCGCGACGTCTGGATCAGGGACGGCCTGCTTGTCGATGCGCCGAAGGGCGCGACGGCGGACGAGACGCACGACGTCTCCGGCTGCATCGTCATGGCCGGAGCCATCGATATCCATTCGCATATTGGCGGCGGCAATGTGAACACCGCGCGCCTGCTTCTACCCGAGCATCACCGCGCGCACCTGCCGCGCCCGGCCAATACACCACTGTCGAACGCCGGCTGGTCGACCTTCCAGACCGGCACGCTCTACGCGCAGATGGGTTTTACCACCGTTGTCGAGCCAGCGATGGCGCCGTATGCCGCTTTGCATACGCATCTCGAACTCGCCGACATCCCGATCATCGACAAGGCGACGCTTGCGATCCTCGGCAATGATGATTTTACCCTGTCGCTCCTCCGCGATAGCAAATCCAAGGCGATGCTCGACGATTATGTCGCCTGGATCATCGGCTCAAGCCGCGCCTTGGGTGTTAAAGTTATCAATGCCGGCGCGGCGGCGGCCTTCAAGGAGAATGTCCGCTCGTTCTCGCTCGATGATATCGTGCCGGAATATGGCGTCAGCTCGCGCAAGATCGTCAAGTCGCTGCAGGCATCTGTGACGCGGCTTGGCGTTCCGCATCCCCTGCATGTGCACGCCAACAATCTCGGCATTGCCGGCAGTGCCGACACGGCTGCTGCGACGATTGCCGCGACAGAAGGGGTGCCGCTGCATCTCGCCCATCTGCAGTTCTATGGCTATGGCACCGAGGGCAAGCGTAAATTCTCGTCGGAAGCGGCTCGGCTGGCGGAAGCCGTCAACGCTAATCCGGATGTCACAATCGACATTGGCCAGGTGATGTTCGGCCAGACGGTGACAATCTCGTCGGACGTGATGCGGCAGTTTTCCGCGATCGGCAATGCCAGCCCGAAAAAGACCGTGATTCTCGATGGCGACGGCAATGGCGGCGGCGGCATCGTGCCCTATCGCTATAAACAGGACTATTACGGCTCGCTGCAATGGGCCGTCGGCCTCGAGCTTTTCCTGCTCATCACCGACCCATGGCGCGTCTACTTCACCACCGATCATCCGAACGGCGCGCCTTTCACCGCCTATCCGGAACTCTTCGAACTCTTGATGAGCAGCAATGCCCGCGATGCGAAATCCACCGAGCTCAATGCAACGGCGCTCGGTCTGACGACACTTGCCTCGGTTCGCCGTGAATACACGCTGGAAGAGATCGCCATCATGACCCGTGCAGCTCCCGCCAAGCTCCTTGGCCTCAAGGATCGCGGCCATCTCGGGGCCGGCGCCATCGCCGATGTCGCGGTCTATCGCAAGGGCAGGGACATCGCAAAAATGTTCCGCGAAGCCGCGCTGGTCTTCAAGAATGGCGATCTCGTCGTCAAGAACGGCAAGGTCACCCATTATCGCTGGGGCAAGACTCTGCGCCTCAACCCGCCGCCGGACAAGGCGATGGTCAAGCGCATGCAAGCCTACCACGAAGAGCGCTACGGTCTTTCGCTCGACTGGTTCACCTTCCCGGATTCCGCAATCCAGCGTCCGGACCCATTTGCGGAGGTGATTTCATGAACGGGATGCATCAGTTGAACCGCAATGGCGTCGTTATCGACGACACGTTCGCCGAAGCCTTCGGCATGCGCGCCACTGCGATCATCATCACGGCGCCGACGTTGAAGTGGGCGCGGCAGGCCGCCATCACCATGACTGGTTATGCGACCTCGGTTATCGGCTGCGGCTGCGAGGCGGCCATCGACAGGGATTTGCCCGCGTCGAAAACCCCGGATGGCCGGCCGGGTTGCCGTGTCATGATTTTTGCCATGGGCACGGACGAGTTGCAGAAGCAGTTGAAGAACCGCCTCGGTCAGTGTGTGCTGACATCGCCCGGCAGCGCCTGCTTTGCCGATCTTGAAGGAACAGCGCCGCTCGATCTCGGCAATGCGCTGCGCTATTTCGGCGATGGCTGGCAGATATCGAAGAAGTTTGGTGGCAAGCACTATTGGCGCGTGCCGGTGATGGATGGCGAGTTCCTGTGCGAGGCAACGACGGGGCTGACCAAGCTTGCCGTTGGCGGCGGCAATCTCCTGCTCCTTGCTGCCGACAATGCCAAGGCCCTGCGCGCGGCGGAACGGGCCGTAGCCGCGATCGAAAAGGTGCCCGGCGCGATCATGCCGTTCCCGGGTGGCGTCGTCCGGTCGGGCTCGAAAGTCGGCGGCAAGTACAAGGGCATGATGGCTTCGACGAATGATGCTTTTGCACCGACCCTGCGCGGCGTTGTCAACTCCGCGCTGACGCCGGAGGTTAATGCAGTGCTGGAGATCGTCATCGATGGCGAGACCGACGACGCTGTGACGGCTGCCATGCGCGCAGGACTGAAGGCGGTCATCGAACTTGGGCCCAAGCGAGGTGCGGTTCGGATCAGCGCCGGCAATTATGGCGGCAAGCTCGGCAAGTTCCACTACCACCTGAAGGATCTGCTGCCATGAAAGCGCTGACCTTCTCGCTGCTTGCCGAACCGGAAGAACGTCTCGACCTGTCGGCTCTGACACCTGCCGGGCTGGCCGGGTTGACGGATGTGCAGATCGCCAAGCTGCGTATCGGAACTACTCGCGATCCCGCCTTGGTGGGCGATATCTTCAAGGTCACCGGCAAAGATTTTCAGAGCATTATTTTCGAGGGCGGCAGTGCGCGTTTCGACAAGGTCGGCACCGGGCTGAGCGGCGGTGCCATTCGCGTCACCGGCAATGTCGGTCTTGAGGCGGGCAGGAAAATGTCCGGCGGTTCTCTGCTCATTGACGGCAGCGCCGGCGACCATGCGGGTTCGGGGATGGTCGATGGTAGGCTTGAGATCAAGGGTAATGCCGGAGACTATCTCGGCGGGCCGCTTGCCGGTGAAATCACCGGCATGGAAGGCGGTTTGCTGATCGTTCGCGGCAAGGCCGGAAATTATGCGGGCGAAAGACTGCGCCGCGGCATCATTGCCATCCTCAAAGGTTGCGGTGACTATGCCGGCTACCGCATGATCGCCGGGTCGATTGTCGTTGCCGGCCGCGTTGGCGCGATGCCCGGTTACCTGATGAAGCGCGGGTCCCTGTTCCTCGACCGCCGCCCGGAAAATCTTGCCCCGACCTTTGTTGACTGCGGTGAAACCGACATCGCTTTTTCGGGCGTGTTCGACCGGTTTCTTATCCAGGAGAAAATCATGGACAAGCCGCTGCTCGGCGCAAGACCGGGTAAATTTGGCGGCGACGTTGCCGTGTCCGGCAAGGGCGAAATTCTGTTCCGGCGAGGCAGGTAACTGATTCCTGCCGCTGATTTTGATGAGATGGTATGAACAGTATTTGAAAAAGGGCGCCTTGCTTTCCGTCATCCTCGGGCTTGACCCGAGGACCCATCAGCGTTTCAACCAACTCGACGCGTTTCAGCAAGACGGCGATACGGTACACAGAACCAAATCCTACTGAAACGCTTCGGAAGAATTGGTGTGCAGCGCCACTTGGCCGTGGGTCCTCGGGTCAAGCCCGAGGATGACGGAGAGAGTGGGGGCAGCTGACAAAAAAATTAAAGAAACGCTCGTTCAATTAATCTGCCGCCGAATTGCCGGAAACTGCCATTCTCGAGGGTTTGAAAGCTGTTTTTGGCGCAGATATCGCGCGCCTTCTTGCGGTTCTCACATATGAATGTCGGAATCTCACATAAGGAACCTCGAATCTGGCGCAAGATTTTCAACCGGCGCGTTTAATCTAATTGTATGAAGTTGTGAGAAACCCGCAAATTGGCGGGAGGGCGGAATTCGACGACTGGCAATCGGTGGAGTCTCGCTTATAACGGGATAGTAACGCCAATGTCTTCCAAAGAAGAAAGTTGACGAGGTGACAGACCGGGCATCGCCACTCGCGCCATTCAGACACGATATTTTCAGAACTGTCTGGCTCGCGAGTCTTTCCTCCAATTTCGGTTCCCTGATCCAGTCAGTCGGCGCGGCCTGGATGATGACAACCATCTCCGATTCCGTGGACATGGTTGCGCTGGTGCAGGCGTCGACGGCACTGCCTATCATGCTGTTTTCGTTGGTATCCGGCGCTCTTGCCGACAATTTCAACCGCCGCCGGGTGATGCTTGTCGCGCAGTGTTTCATGCTCGGCGTATCGGTTTTTCTAACCTTGTTCTCTCACTTCAACCTGATCACGCCGTGGCTGCTGCTCTGCTTCACTTTCTTGATCGGGTGCGGAACGGCGCTGAACAACCCTTCATGGCAGGCTTCGGTGGGGGATATGGTACCGCGCGATGATTTGCCGAATGCGGTCGCATTGAACAGCATGGGCTTCAATATTACCCGCAGCGTTGGCCCTGCCATCGGCGGTGTGATTGTCGCTATAGCAGGTGCCGCAGCTGCGTTCGCAGTCAATACTGTAAGTTATTTGCCGTTGATATATGCATTGTTCCGCTGGCAGCCGAAATACGACGCCAATCCCTTGCCGCGCGAAACTTTGGGGCGGGCGATTTCCGCTGGTCTGCGCTACGTCGCGATGTCTCCGAACATCGGAAAAGTCATTTTTCGCAGCTTCATTTTCGGCCTCTCCGCCAGCGCCGTTCTCGCTCTTTTACCACTGGTGGCGCGTGATCTCGTCCATGGCGGCCCGCTGGTTTACGGTGTCATGCTCGGCTCCTTCGGCATCGGGGCGATCGCCGGTGCATTGATCAGCGCGCGTCTGCGGGAATATCTGTCGAGCGAAGCCATTGTTCGCATTGCCTTTATTGGCTTCGCAGTGAGTGCTGGCCTCACCGCAGTGAGCAGCAATGTCTGGCCGACCAATGTCGCATTGCTGCTTTCCGGTGCATGCTGGGTGCTTGCGCTTTCGCTGTTCAACGTGACGGTGCAGCTCTCGACGCCGCGCTGGGTGGTCGGCCGCGCCTTATCGCTTTACCAGACGACGACTTTTGGCGGCATCGCCGGCGGCAGCTGGTTATGGGGCGTTGCAGCGGGCGAGTATGGCGCAGACAGGGCATTGCTCGCTTCAAGTATAGTCATGTTGTTCGGCGCGGCGATTGGCCTGCGCTATGCTTTGCCAGAGTTTAAAACGCTCAATCTCGATCCACTCAATCGCTTCAGCGAGCCGCTGCTGAAACTCGACCTGAAACCGCGCAGCGGCCCTATCGTCATCATGATCGATTATGTGATTGCCGAGGACGATGTCCCTGATTTCCTTGTGGTTATGGCCGCCCGGCGTCGCGTCCGCATTCGCGATGGGGCAGGGCATTGGGCGCTGATGCGCGATCTGGAGAACCCCGAAATATGGACCGAAAGTTACCACACGCCGACCTGGGTCGAGTATGTGCGTCACAATCAGCGGCGCACCCAGGCTGATGCCGCCATCGGGGATCGGATCCGCGCGTTGCACCGCGGTCTTTCGGAACCGCGCGTGCATCGCATGATCGAGCGCCAGACCATCCTGCCGCACGATATCGCCGCGCACAAAACACCGATTGATCTGTCCTGATAAAGCAGAATTGTCCAATACATTCATATTGTTGTCGCATGCGGAGCTTAGAAAGCCGCCGAACGATTGATATGACCATAAGAGGCGTTGAAAATGAGCGAAAAGATGCTGGGGATTGCCCCGACAATTCACCCGACGGCAACCGTGCGGGATAGTACGCTGGGGCAATATACCGAGGTTGGCGCGCGCACGGCCATCGCCGAAACGGAGTTCGGCGACTACAGCTATATCGTGCATGACGGCTCAATAATTTACGCAAAGATCGGCAAGTTCTGTTCGATCGCCGCCTTTACCCGGATCAATCCGGGAAATCATGCAACGTGGCGCGCCAGCCAGCATCATTACAGTTATCGCTCGCGACAGTTTGGTTTTGATCTTGGCGATGACGATGAATTCTTCCAATGGCGCCGCGATCACAAGGTGAACATCGGCAATGATGTGTGGATTGGTCACGGAGCCGTTATCATGCCGGGAATTACTATCGGAGATGGTGCCGTCGTCGGCTCTTCGGCCGTAGTGACCAAGGATGTCGAGCCATATACCATTGTTGCTGGCGTGCCGGCAAAAATCATCAGGCGCCGCCATCCGGAAATACTTGCGGAGAAGTTGATTGCTCTCGCCTGGTGGGACTGGAGCCACGAAAAGCTTGGAGAAACGCTTTCGGATATGCGCGCCTTGAGCGCCGAGGCTTTTGTCGAAAAGTATAGTACTTAACGATACTGGCGCGTCAGGAGACGCGCCTTCCTTCCCGCCATACGCTCAATATGACCGGAACGCCATCTATTAGACGGACTCTGCTGAAATCGGCCCGCTTGCCTATCTCAATAACGCCACGGTCGTTCAGGCCGACCATGCGAGCCGGATTGGCTGATACGAACGATACCGCCTTCGCAAGATCGATTCCTGCGCTTTGGTTGAGCAAAAACACCGATTGCATCAGGCTGGAAGGCACATAGTCGGATGAAAGTCCGTCAAGAAGATCCTGCTGCACCAGATCGATCGCCGAGACGTTGCCTGAATGCGACCCGCCACGAACCACATTCGGTGCACCCATGACGACTTTCATACCGCGCCGGTGGGCGTGGTCTGCAGCATCTATACTTGTCGGAAACTCCGATATGGAGATGCCGTCGTTCATGGCTTCGTCGACGTGCTCCGGCGTTGTGTCATCGTGGCTGGCCAACACAGTGCCATGCTGGCGAGCAAGGTCGATCACGGCGGTTCGATAGCGGTTAACATATTGAGATTGCGCCGCGATTCGATCTGCAACCATCTGGTCGAATTCAAGATCCGTCCATTTTTTGTCGCGATTGAATTGCCGCCATTTGGCGAGATCCGCCCATTGCCGCTGGCCGGGTGTATGATCCATCAACGAGACGAGCTTGACGTAAGGGTTGTCCGCAATCGGCTTGTAGATATCGAGCACAGCCGGATCTGCCAGCTCACAGCGCAGATGCAACAGATGCTCGCTGCGAAGTACTTCTCGAACACGCGGATTGGCAACAGTTTCCACTGTAGTTGTGATCATCTGGCGGCGGGCGCTTGCCGAAGAATATTCGCCGACTGCGACAGCATCGAATACTGTAGTAATTCCAGCGCCGGCAATCTGCACATCGTGCGCAACCACCGATGCGGCACTTGAGGGCCACATGACCCCGGGCCGCGGCTGCAGATGCTTTTCGAGGTTGTCCGTGTGAAGCTCGACGAAGCCAGGAATAAGAAAATCGCCTTCAAAATCAACTGCATTAGTAACGGAGCTTGGCCCTTCTCCGATGTCCTGGATCAGGCCATCTCGAACGCCCATGGACCCATCGAGGGTGCGATCCGCCAGGACCAGCCGGGCATTGGTGACGAGCATTTCGGTCATGATTTTTCCATTTAGTTGACGAGCCGTCCTTGCCGCCACACGGAGCGGATGACGGGGATGTTGTCCGCCAGATGTACCCGAATAAGGTCTGCACGCAAGCCCGGAAGGACTTCGCCGCGGTCGTCAAGACCGCAGACCCGCGCGGGAACGCTGGTCATCATGCGGACAGCCGAAGGCAGGTCAGTGTCGAATTCCGGCCGGTTTGCCAATAAAAACGCGCAATCCAGCATGGAACGCGGCACATAATCTGAAGTCAGGATGTCTACCAGTCCCTCGGCAAGCAGTTCAGTCACGGCCACGTTGCCCGACTGTGACCCGCCACGCAGCACATTTGGTGCACCCGCCACAATCAACATCGATTGGGCCCGCGCCTCACGCGCAGCCTCGATGCTGACCGGGAACTCTGCCACACGCACCCCTTCGGCATGCGCCATGCGGATATGCTCGACAGTCAGATCGTCGTGACTGAACATGGGCAGGCCGCGCGTCTTGGCAAATTCGACGACGAGGTGCCGCACTTCACTTGAACTTGCTTCGAGGCTTTCCAGCAACTCCCGTGTTTCTTCTTCGACGGCCGCTCGATCCTTGCCGGTTTCCTTCATTCTCCGGTCGAGATAGTTCGACACATCATGACTTTGGCGCTTACCCGGAATGTGCTCCATGATCGAGATCACACGCACAATGTCCCGGTCGATGTTTTCCGCAATCAGCGCCGGCGTCATGTTATCGGTGATCTCGCAGCGCAGATGCACGAGGTGCTCGGCCCGCATCATGCCCTTCGCACCGGCATATTCGAGCGCGTCGATCATCGGTCCGAGTATCTCGCGGCGTTCGGGATTTTTTATGGTAGCGCCGACACAAAGCGAATCAAAAACCGTTGTGACACCGCCGCCGATGATTTGAGCATCATGTGCCATGACCGCCCGTAGCATATCCCATTTGACGTGAGCGCGCGGAAACACATGTTTTTCAAGGTGATCGGTGTGAGCATCGACGAGACCAGGCAGAATATAATCGCCGGCGACGTCAATCGAACCCGGCACCGCGGAACGCCCCATGTCTATACTGGCTATCGTGCCATCGACGATTTGCACCGAACCATTGATGATTGCATCGTCAAGAACGACGCGGGCGCCGGTAAGAATCAATTCGTTCATCGTGTGCTTCCTTCGAAATGCGGTAGCCAGGAATAGCGGCAATGACGCCGCGCGCGCCAATCCAAGTTGGCGATCTAAAGATTGCGTCCTTGTGACAATGTGTCTTTGGGGGAATCCGAAGTGGTTCTTATCCCGCTTTTCATGACAGGGACGTGACAAAGTCACCGAAACTAGCGACGAAGTATTGCTTAAGCACAGGTGAGTTCGCGCGATTGCAGGAATGGACTTCCTGTATCGCGCGAATTCGGCGGTATGCGGGTGGGACTAGGGCTTCAGATCGACGGCAGCCTTGAAGCTGCCATCCATATAGAAAGGCACGGAGGCGTGTTCATGCGAGATTTTCCATGTGCCATTCTGCTTGATCAAGCCAATCGTCTGGCGAAACCAGACGTCAGGCTTCTCGCCGTCGGTTTTCTGTCCCGTCATGCGGACGAGACTGGTCGCGAAAGCTACATCGTCGCCGGCCGTAATCGCCATGTCGCGTGTTTCAATGCCGATTGATCCCTCCCACGTATCGAACCAGCCTTGCAGGTCCTCATCGCCTTGCCGCAGCGGTGGAGCAAGCGTGAACTGTACAACATCATCGGCAAGATGAGCCAAGACTTGCGCGGCGTTCTTGTTGCTGATTGCTTTCGACCAGTCCTCTATTACAGCTGCAACTGTGATTTTCTCGTCGTGTGTGGTCATTTTGTTCTCCTTCGTTACCTCTGAACCAAGGACGAATGAACAACCGCCGATCCGACACGGCTGCGAAAATCAATTCAATTGGTAGAATCAGTCCAGTTGGTGGAGTCAGTCTTGCGCAAGCCGATCAAGATGCATGCGGATGTGGGCGGCTTCTGCAGCCGTGTTAGCGAGAGAGATTGCGCGATTGAACGCCTCCCTAGCTTCGCTGGTGCGGCCTATCTTCATCAGGAGGCCACCTTTGACACCGAAGAAATGAAAATAACCGGAGAGCCTGTCCTCCAGGGGCTCGATCAGAGCCAGCGCTTCGGCGGGACCTCGCACCTTTGCAACGGCGACCGCCCGATTGAGCGTGATGACGGGCGAGGGGGTCAGCCTTTCGAGTGCTGCGTAAAGCAGATCTATCTCGGTCCAATCCGTGTCCTCTGCGCGCTTGGCCCGTGCATGCAACGCAGCGATTGCGGCCTGAATCTGATAGGGACCGGGTGCTCTGTGGCGCATTGCCTTGTCGATCAGCGCTAATCCTTCATTGATCATGCTGCGATTCCAGAGATCACGATCCTGGTTCTCCAGCAATATCACCGAGCCATCCGCATCGAAACGAGCCTCAGATCGGGCACTTTGCAGCAGCAGGAGTGCGGTCAATCCCATAATCTCCGGCTCAGTAGGGAAGATTCGCAGGAGCAATCGCGAAAGGCGGATGGCTTCGTCGCATAGTGGTGATCGTGCTTGTGCTTCAGTGCTACCGGTCGAGTAACCTTCGTTGAAGATCAGGTAGACCATGGCTGCGACTGCTGCGAGCCGCTCGGCCCGTTCGATTGGCCCAGGCGTTTCGAATGGTATTTCGCCAGCTCCAATACGACTCTTTGCGCGTGTTATCCGCTGCTCCATTGCGCTCTCGCCGACGAGAAAGGCGCGGGCGATCTGCCGGACAGACAGGCCTGACACGATCCGGAGCGCCAAGGGGATTTGCTGCGTTGGGGGAAGATCTGGATGACAGCAAATGAACAGCAGGCGCAGAATATCGTCACGGTAGTCTGAACCGTCTATCTTGTCGACGATGGCGGTTTCCGCATCTTCCAGGTCAGATAGGAGTTCCTCGGGCGGTAGAGGTTGTTGCTTTACCTGCCGCCGAACGACGTCGATCGCACTGTTACGCCCGACAAAGATCAGCCACGCGGTGGGATCTCGCGGCGGACCGTTCTTTCCCCAGCTTTTCAGCGCACGAAGGCAGGCCTCCTGAAATGCCTCTTCCGCCGTATCGAGATTGCGGAAGTAGCGGAGCAATGCACCGACTGCCTGTGGGCGCGCCGCAACGAGGGCTGCATCGATCCAGTTCGTGTCGTTCATGGAAAACTCGATCCTTGCCTGAAGATGCCGACCGGCCTTATCTCGTAGGAGCCGGTGCCCGGATTTGCGCGTGCAAGGTCTCGCGCCGTTTCAAGTGCCTCGTCCAGTGACTGACAATCGACAATGTAAAACCCGAGAAGTTGCTCTTTTGTCTCGGCAAAGGGCCCGTCTATGACGATAGGGTCCTCGCGACCTTTGCGAAGGGTGGTCGCAGCAGTAGTCGGAAGAAGCCTTGCGACAGGGCCAAGACGTCCCTGCTTGGTAAGCTTTTCCTGGACGACAGCAAGGCGCGCCATCACTGCGTCATCTTCTTCCTTGGTCCAGGAACTGACGACGTCTTCCGGGTTATAGCAAAGTATGGCGTAAAGCATGGGATCGTTCCTTCTGATGTGAAGACGATCCACTATGGCCAATCCCGACATCGGGTCTAGAAAATTATGCATTCTCGGAAATGGTTGCAGTACCACGGCGGGAAAAGCACCAAGGGCCATCCCGCCTCTTCGTCACATAGTTACCTGCAAGGGAATCCGGGTGCTATTTTGCAGTTGGGTCGCGGACGGTTGGGTTTGGGGCGGGGACGATAACCATGACCATAATGATATGGCGGTCTTACAACGACAGTAGGTCGAATGACCACTGGGCGCTGTACGACAACCCTCGTCCGCTGGACATAATTGGCAGAAAGCCATCCACGCACACCTTGACTCGCCACGTGGCACCAACTCGGCTGACACCCAAGAACGTTGATGCGCGTACCTTCGGGCAACGTTCCGACACGAGCGTAACTGGTTCCCGGTCCTGCGCGGAGATTGACATTTCCGGTTGTATAGCCGACGTCCGCCAAGGCCGATGCCGGCCAAGAAACCAGCGCGATACTAATCAAAATGGCTGATAACAGCTTGTTAGACATTGGATCACCTCCCGCTCTGCACTCCATCAATATTAGTGACAACAAATGCGATTCCTGAAGTGTTGTCGAGAGTCTTTGCAGATAATGGTAAAGGTTACTGTATATCAGAAACGAATTATCCGAGAATTCCTTGGTACATTCTAAATGTAATAGGTGCGCGCGAATCATAGCCAGCTATCTATTAGGTAATGGATTCCAATTTCGCGTGCCGGCAGGAGTATAACTCGACGGTAAAGTCGGAAAGCTGGCTAATGGTTAGACAAGTTGCTGACGAAAGGAATTCCAGTAATTCACGAAATCGTCATTAATATTAATATGACAAATAAATAATTGGGATTACGTTAAATGTAAGAATGAGTTATTCTCATATAGGAAGCTTCGCCAAATTTCGGGAGTATTGCGATCTGGCAACTCCGCCAAGCATTCGTTTTTCCCGACATTTAACGCGATCAAGCTTTCTTCAAAGTTGGCGGCATCTCGGAGGCTGCAGATGGCAACGCGGCTGTTTCCTTTCTTTCAACTTTTAGTTGTGACCGGGTTGATATCGGCGCTTGTTCCGACATCCCTCAAAACCGCCCACGCCGCTCCTGCGGCATGCGCGACCTTGCAGCGGCAATTGGTGGCCGCCTCAAGCGGCAGAAGTGTTTCACAGAAGAACAGCCCTCTGGTGCAGCGACAAGCGCTGCAGCTTCAACAGGTGCGGGCGAAGGCAAGCAACGCAGGCTGTGGAGGCTTCCTATTTTCTCGCGGGAATCCTGCACTCTGCAAGCGCTATGTTCAAACGATTGACGCGATGTCCGCCAAACTCGCAAGACTTCAAAATGCAGGTGAAAGATCCGGTTCGGCACAACCTTCGCGCCAGCAGATTCTGGCCTCAATGGAGGCCAGAGGCTGTAATGAAAGGGTGGCTTCGATTGGTAGAAACAATGATTCAACCAATGTCCGTCGAAAGACCCTATTAGAAGTTTTGTTTGGCGCGCGAGCTGACGAGGAGCAGAAGCCTGCTTCCAGAATAATGGTCAAACGGCAATTGGATGAACGCGAGGCACACCGCAAGGTGTCTGCGGCGCCGGAGACGCTTGCAGCGACGTATGAAGGGACAGAGCCGAGCGTTAACGGCGTTGTCAAAAAGGGTTATCGAACCATTTGCGTGCGTACATGCGATGGATACTATTTCCCGATCTCGTTTTCGACGAAGCCCAAATATTTTGCGCGTGATCAAAATGCTTGCAGTGCGATGTGTCCGGCCGGAAACGCGAAATTATACTATCACGCGGTGCCCGAACAGGAGTCGGATGCAATGATATCCATCGCCGACAAGAAGCCCTATAGTGAACTTCCCAACGCATTCAATTACCGCACGGCGGGTGTCAAAGCCGTGCCGGGTTGCACGTGCCATGCTCAAGCCGATATGATGGCTGCCGCACCGAAGCTCATCGTTCCCCAATCCAAACCTACTACATCAGTGGTGAAAGAGACCGGAGAGCCAGATGTCGATACGCTGTCGGAGGAACCTGCTCAGGGAGACGTTGATGAAGCTGAGACGCCCCATAAAAGTGTAAGGACTGTTGGTCCTGCGTTTTTCCCCGACGAAGCCAATCCTACAGATTTTACTGCTCCACCTCCGGAAAAGGAGGTCCAGGAAAGCAAGGCCAGCATCCTCACGCCTGAGAATATCGTCAAGACGATAGCGTCCGACATTATGCGACGAATCCAATAGAATATCTGTCCTCAATCGAAGCGATGCATTCTATCAGGTTTGTTGGCGTGATAGCCATGCTAGGCTTGGTCTAGTGAGTGAGAGGGAGCATGAGTCGCATATGAGAAAAGCCGATTGGTCGCCTGACCAGTATCTCAAATTCGAGGACGAACGAACCCGCCCGGCAAATGACCTGCTTTCCGCCGTTCCCAATCAGAATGTGAAATTGGCGGTGGATCTCGGCTGCGGCCCAGGCAATTCCACCGAACTGCTTGTAGAGCGGTATCCGCATGCTGAAGTTCTTGGGATCGATTCTTCTGCGGATATGACCGCTAAGGCAAAGGAGCGACTGCCGGGTTGCGAATTTGCGGTCACCGACATTGATATGTGGCAGCCGCAAAAGAATTTCGATCTTCTCTATGCCAATGCCGTCATGCAGTGGCTGCCTGACCACGACCGGCTGTTCCCGCGGCTGATGGGTTTCCTCAATACAGGAGGTTCTCTGGCGATACAGATGCCAGATAATCTGCAGGAGGCGACACATGTCGCTATGCGGGAGGTAGCGGCTGACGAGCGCTGGGCGGCAAGGGTAACGCAGGCGGATGCCACCCGTAGCGAAATAGGCACCGCATCATTCTATTATCATTTGCTACGACCCCATTGCCAACACGTCGACGTTTGGCGCACGACCTATCATCACCCGTTGCAGGGGCTGGAAGGCATCATTGAATGGTTTAAGGGTTCAGGGTTGCGCCCGTATCTTTCTCTGCTCAACGACGATGAACGCGCAGATTTTCTTGACAAGTACAGGCAACGTTTGGCTCAATCCTACAA
Organism: Candidatus Phyllobacterium onerii; assembly: GCF_028331445.1. Classification (GTDB taxonomy): domain Bacteria; phylum Pseudomonadota; class Alphaproteobacteria; order Rhizobiales; family Rhizobiaceae; genus Phyllobacterium; species Phyllobacterium onerii. Next base: position 261,822 of record NZ_JAQMHX010000008.1, read on the forward strand.
GCCGATGGATGACGGGATAGTGCTGTTGCCATTCCCTCGTATATTCATCGTTGCGACGCGGTAAATCCATCATAAAGCTCAAGAAAATATTGAAGGTGTTTCGCAAATGAATGCGGAATAGGTGCCTAGCATCGCCGCGACGAAAATCGCACAATCCCATTTGCAGTGGCGACACTGAGGAGCGGCGGTATGCGGAGGAGTGTATGCCTGCCATCTCTTGATAGGAGAATTATCGAAAACTCAAAAGAGGCAGCCTGCACTGACGCGTAGCGCGCTTGCCAGGCAACCGGAGACTTAGGCTTTTGCCAAGGGGAGGAACTATGCTCGAAAAGCTTTTCAAGCTTAACGACCACAATACATCGGTACGCACGGAAGTGTTGGCAGGACTGACGACGTTCCTGACAATGTCGTATATCATTTTCGTCAATCCAGAGATCTTGTCCTCGACGGGGATGGATCGCAATGCTGTGTTTGTCGCGACCTGTATCGCCGCTGCACTTGGTTCGGGCGTGATGGCGCTGGTCGCCAATTGGCCGATTGGCATGGCGCCCGGCATGGGCCTCAACGCCTTCTTCGCCTTTACGGTCGTAGCGGCGATGGGTTTCAGCTGGCAGCAGGCGCTCGGAGCAGTGTTCATCTCGGGCTGCATCTTTCTGCTGCTTACCGTAACCGGAATACGTCGCTGGCTTGTCGCAGGCATTCCCAAATCATTGCGGAGCGCGATCGCGGCGGGTATCGGCCTCTTCCTCGCATTCATAGCGTTGAAAAATTCCGGCATTGTCGTGGCAAATCCCGCGACCTTCGTTGGGTTGGGTCACCTTGGAAGTACTGGGGCCCTGCTCGCGATCCTGGGCTTCTTCGTCATCGCAGCGCTCGATGCGCTCAAAGTTCGCGGGGCAATTCTGATCGGCATTCTTGTTGTGACGGTCCTGTCGATGATCCTTGGCGTGAGTGAGTTCAAGGGCGTGTTTTCAGCGCCGCCAAGTCTGGCACCAACCTTCCTCCAGCTTGATATCATGGGTGCGTTGCATACCGGACTTCTGCAGGTCATCCTCGTATTCGTGCTTGTCGAGGTGTTTGATGCGACCGGAACCTTGATCGGCGTCAGCAAGCGCGCCGGGCTGATCGAAGAGGGGAAGCCGAATAATCTTGGCCGCGCATTGTTTGCCGACAGCACGGCCATCGTGGCCGGCTCGTTGCTCGGGACCAGCAGCACGACCGCCTATGTCGAAAGTGCCTCGGGCGTTCAAGCTGGCGGGCGTACAGGTTTGACCGCGTTGACCATCGCTCTGCTGTTCCTGGCGGCGCTATTCATCTCGCCGCTAGCGGCTTCCGTGCCGGGTTATGCAACCGCTCCAGCGTTGCTCTATGTGGCGGGGCTCATGATGCATGAACTCGTCGATATCGAATGGGGCGATGTCACGGAGTCGACCCCGGCAGCGATAACCGCTTTGATGATCCCCTTCACATATTCGATAGCGAACGGTCTCGCCTTCGGGTTCATCAGCTATGTCGTGCTGAAGACATTCACGGGCAAGGCAAGTGTTGTGCACCCCGCTACATGGCTTGTGGCTGCGCTCTTTGTCATAAAGTTCGCGCTGTTTCCGGGCTGACCTCACGATCCGGCGCGGATGCGGCGATTGCGTCGCATCCGCGCCATTGCTATTTTGAATATCAAACAATCCTTGATCAGAAAGCCACCGATGGAGCAGAAAACCGCGACGAACAACCTTGTTGAGGTACTGCTTGATACGATCGAGCACCGGATTATCCCGAAGACCGAGAGCGGCGTAGCCGCAGGAAACAAGATCTTCGGTGCCGCGCTACTGTGCAAATCGGATCTGTCGCTTGTCTTGGCAGAGACCAATAACGAGACGGAAAACCCGCTATGGCATGGCGAGGTTCATGCGTTGAAGCGATTCTTCGAGATGGCGGAGGATACCCGCCCAGATCCGCGCGAACTGATTTTCTTGTCGACCCACGAACCTTGCTCCATGTGCCTTTCGGCTATCACCTGGGCAGGTTTTGACAATTTCTACTACTTCTTCAGCCACGAAGATTCGCGCGATGCATTTGCAATCCCGCATGATCTCAAAATCTTGAAGGAAGTTTTCACGTTGGAACCGGGCGGCTACAATAAGGAAAACGCGTTCTGGAAAAGTTATTCCATCCACAAGATGATTGCGGAGCTTCCGGAGCCGGATCGGGAAAGACTGCAAAACCGTGCTGCGGCAATCGGTGCAAAATATGCGGTACTCTCGGAGCAATATCAGTCCAGCAAGGACGAGAACTCAATTCCCCTGAACTGAGCGTCTTAACGCAAAACAAAGGCCGCCCTTCCAGAGGAGAGCGGCCTTTTTGGCGCGTGTGTCGGAGTTAGCGAATAAGAAACGCTTCGGGATAGAAATGCTCTTGCAGATTGACGCCATCGCCGCCCCGGTCGATGACAACAAAGTCTGACTCTCCCTGAAGCGGCGTCAAAATGCCGTGCCACACGTTGCGATGAATGTTCACACCTTGGCCCGGTTGCGTCAGAAAGGCGACAGGATCGGTTGGGCCATCGGGGTGGTCGTGAGCTGCCACGACGAGAAACGGATTGCTTGACAAGGGCACGAAGGCTTGGCTGCCCAAAGGATGCCGTTCGACCATTTCCAGCTTGAGGGGCAGTTCATAAGGTTTGCCGCGCAGCAAACTGATCATAGTACGTGCGTTGTCTCCCATCGTCTCGACCTTGGCCAGATCATGGTAGCGCACGCACATGCCATGATTGATGGGCAAGCTGCTTGCACCTTCTACCTCAATGACATCCCCGAAAGGCGCAAACGCCTCCCGGGTCAAGTGTTGAATGACGATTTCGCGCATTTGATTATCCGCGCGCGATCTTACCAAACAGCCGCAACCTGCTCACACCACCATCCGGATAGATGTTGAAGCGAGCGTGCGTCACTGCGCCGTTTTGCTTGATCTGGTTGCCGCCATATTCATGGATGTTGTCCGCGGACAACTTCTGGACAGGCAGAATCTCTTCCCAGAACATGGATGAAGCGACAACCAACTCGTCGAGACTCTCGCCGGCATTGCCAAGATCGGCGACCTGAATCGAGCAGGCATCCGGATAGTTCCCCTTGAAGTGGGCAGTATCCACAATTGCGCTTTCAATGGTTCCGCGCGCGGCAAGCTTGATGATGATCCAGTCATTGCCTGGCTCGCGCCTGCGGCGTGTTTCCCAACCGTCGCCCATATTGATGCCGCGACCTGGTGCGAGCAGGCGCTGATAGCCATAATGCGCATTCGACATGGCGACGACACGGCCGCCAAGAAGCGAGGAAGCGAGATCGACTGCCTCACCATTGACGCTATCAATATCCAGCGACGGCTGACCGTAAACACGCAGGCGCGCAACGCCGCCATCCGGGTGTATGTGCAGGCGAACATGAGTCCACACTTGCTTCGAGCCGCAAGTAAAGTAGTGGTGCGAACTAGCGCCGAGTTGGCTCAATCCGAGCACCTCCGTCCACAAGGTGGTTTCGTCAGGTTTGCCCGTTGTATTACAAGCTTCGATACGGCAGGCAGGAGGGTAGTTCCCTGTGAAATGGGCTGTGTCGACATCGAAACCGACGATGGTGCCCGGCGCGGCAAGCTGGACGACCGCATAATCATGTCCGCTGCTGCGGCGCCGGCGCGTTTCCCAGCCGTCCATCCACTTGCCGTTGTCGTCGAATTTTTCAGGATAGAAAATCGCAGGCTCATCGCTCAGCATGCGTTCTAGCGGTGCGAAAAACTCGTCTGTGGCGAAGATCGGCTTTGCCCCGAGGCCAGCCGATGCAAGATTGATCGCGTTGCGCGCGAATGCGGGGATATCTTCATTGGTGTTTGACATTTTCATTCCTCAGTTTGCCAACATGTCTTGAAGGCGCAGAAGGGCAATCTTCTCCACCTCCCGGCACGCTGTGTTGAATTCTGTCTGGCGATCATTGGCGATCCGCGTTTTAAAGGCGGAAAGGATTTCGTCCTTGCTTCGGCCCTTCACGGCGATGATGAACGGGAATCCGAAGGTTTCGACATATCGCGTGTTGAGCGCGGTGAACTGTTCCCGCTCGTTGCCGGTCAGCGCGTCGAGGCCAGCCGAAGCCTGTTCCAAGGTTGAGCTTTCCGTCAGGCGCTTGGCTTGCGCCAGTTTTCCGGCGAGATCCGGGTGGGCATTCAAGACGCCGAGGCGTTCGTTGTCCGACGAGGTGCGAAATGCCGTGCAAAGCGTTGCGTGCAGGCCAGTGACGTTGTCGTGGGATGGTCCGAGCTCGGCCGTGTATGCCCGTTTTGCAATCCAGTCTGAGTGTTCGAACACCCCGCCAAAGCAATAGACGAATGCGTCCTCGGACATTGTCGATGGCTGCACTCGCTGCGGTTTATAGGGGTGGTTCGTGGCCCAGTGCTGCGCGATGTCAATGCGACGAGCGAGCCAGATCTTCTCGTGGCTTTGAACGTAGTCGATGAAACGGGCAAGGGCTGCAATGCGTCCCGGCCTGCCGACGAGACGACAATGGAGACCGATGTTCATCATCTTTGGCGAACCGGCTTCACCTTCCGTATAGAGCGTATCGAAACTGTCCTTCAGATAGGAAAAGAACTGATCACCAGCATTGAACCCTTGCGGTGTCGCAAACCGCATGTCGTTGGTGTCCAGCGTGTAGGGAACAACGAGCTGCTGTCTGCCGCCGAATTCGTGCCAATAGGGCAGGTCGTCAGCATAGGAATCGGAAACATAGTCGAATCCACCTTCTTCGGTCACCAGATCGACTGTGTTCGCCGAGCATCGACCCGTGTACCAGCCGCGGGGACGTTGGCCGGTAACGGCAGTGTGGATGCGGATCGCCTCGAGCATGTGTTCACGTTCGGCGTCAGGACTGTAATCCTTGTAGTCGATCCATTTCAGGCCGTGCGACGCAATCTCCCAGTTTGCATCAAGCATGGCTTGAACTTGCGAAGGCGACCGCTGCAAGGCTGTCGCCACGCCGTAGACCGTGACGGGCACGTTCTTCGTTGTCAGCAAGCGATGCAGGCGCCAAAACCCGGCGCGCGCTCCATACTCGTAGATCGACTCCATGTTCCAGTGGCGCTGGTCAGGCCACGCTTGCGCCCCGACAATCTCTGACAGGAAAGCTTCAGAGGCGGCGTCGCCATGCAAAACGCAGTTCTCGCCACCTTCTTCGTAGTTGACGACGAATTGAACGGCGATGCGCGCATTATCTGGCCAGTTGGCCGGCGGTGGATTTGCGCCGTAGCCATGCATGTCGCGGGGATATCTCGCCAACGTCGTCCCTCCTCAAATCGCTATTCCACTCTGAATACTCAATTAATGCGCGAGGCATTCCCCCAGAAAATTTTGAAAGTCCTGCAATCAGGCGCCGCCTACCCGGAACCGATGCCAAGGGGCAAATTGAGTGATGGAAATTGAAGTACTCCGCGGGAGGGAGGAATACACATGAGCCTTCACGATGAAGTTGCCGGTCGCCTGACGACCCATGTGCTCGATACAGCCAGCGGCAAGCCCGCCGCCAGCTTGCGGATCGATCTCTTTCGCGTCGATGGTGACCGCCTTCAGCCTTTGCACAGCACACGCACCAATGAAGATGGACGCTGCAACAAACCGTTATTGACTGGCGCTGACATGCGCTCAGGTGCTTATGAGCTTCGGTTCCATGTAGGCGAATACTTCGGCGGCCAGCCTGCGAATGGCCAGACGCCATTTCTCGACGTAGTCCCGATCCGCTTTGGGGTCGATGATGAGAATGTTCATTATCACGTGCCACTGCTTGTCGCTCCTTTCGGCTATTCAACCTATCGGGGGAGCTGATTCCACATGGAACTTCAAATCCGCAATAGCATCCGGTTTCTGCTCAACGACAAGGTTGTCGAACGCACCGATGTTTCTCCGACCGAAACTCTCCTCGATTTTCTCCGGCTTGACCGCAAACTGCGTGGCACCAAGGAGGGATGTGCGGAGGGCGATTGCGGCGCTTGCACAGTCCTTGTGGGACGCCTGTTCAACGGTCAGCTCAAATATGAATCGGTCAACGCCTGCATCCGTTTCGTTGGCTCGCTGGATGGTTGCCATGTCGTGACGGTCGAGGCACTCGCTGGATCGGACGGAACGTTGCATCCGGTGCAGCAGGCGATGGTTGATACTCATGCCTCGCAGTGCGGTTTCTGCACACCCGGCTTCGTCATGTCGCTCTACGGTCTTTGGATGCAAAATCCGAAGCCGAATATCCAGGAAATCGAAAAGGCTCTGCAGGGTAATCTCTGCCGCTGCACTGGCTATGCCGCAATCATCCGGGCCGCGGAAGGCGTTACCGACATTGGCGATCTGAACAGGGATCCACTTGTCACTGAGCGTGCACGCGTTACCGAACAACTGCTTGCGTTGAAAGATGGCAAGCGTGTCGTCCTCGGTGAGGGCAAGCAACAGCTTGTTCTTCCCGCCAATGTCGACGATTTCGCGGACGTGCTGGAGCGCAATCCTGGCGCTACGATTGTTGCGGGCTCGACGGATGTCGGTCTCTGGGTGACGAAATTCATGCGCGAGATCGGACCGGTTGTTTTCCTGTCGCATCTCGACGAGTTGCGGCTGATAACTGAGGGCGATGACGGTCTGACGCTTGGCGCTGGTGTCAGCTATACGGAGGCCTATCCGGTCATCATCCGCCATTTCCCGCAGTTGACAGAGCTCTGGAATCGCATTGGCGGTGAGCAGGTTCGCAACATGGGGACCGTCGGTGGCAACGTCGCCAACGGCTCGCCAATCGGTGACACGCCCCCAGCTCTGATCGGTCTTGGTGCGACCGTTCTGTTGCGCAAAGGCAAAACCCGGCGATCCGTGCGGATTGAGAATTACTTCATCGAATACGGGAAACAGGATCGTGCACCCGGCGAGTTCGTGGAAGCGATCCATATCCCGTATCTCGACACCCGCGATCTTTACGGCGTCTACAAGATTTCGAAGCGGCTGGACGAAGACATTTCGTCGGTCTGTGGCGCATTCCGGATTTCTCTCGATGAACGGGGCCGGGTGGAAAACGCAATCATCGCATTTGGCGGAATGGCCGGAACTCCCAAGCGTGCAAGCGCGGTCGAGGCATCGTTGACCGGCGCCGTTTGGGATGAGGGCGCTATTGAAAAGGCAGCAGCAGTTTTCGCCACTGATTTCACGCCGCTGACCGATTGGCGCGCTTCTGCTGACTATCGCCTCTTGGTCGCAAAGAACCTGTTGCGGCGTTTCTACCTTGAGACAGGCGGCGAGCATGTCCGGTTGAACCGCTACGAAGCGGCATTTGGGTGAGGAGCGTGTGATGAATTCAATTCAGCCGATTACCCGTATCCGCGGCGGCGTTCATGAAAAACAACCGCACGAGTCGGGCCACAAGCATGTCTCCGGTACGGCGGAGTACATCGATGACATGCCAGAGCCGTCCGATACGCTGTATGCATATCTCGGTCTGTCGCAGCGTGCGCATGCGGAAATCCTGTCCATTGATTTTGAGGCAGTGAAGTCGTGCGCCGGTGTAATCGGCGTGCTCACGGTTGACGATATCCCGGGCCACAACGACGTTAGCCCGGCGGGCAAACATGACGATCCCGTCTTCGCTATCGGCAAGGTCGAATTCCACGGCCAGCCCATATTCGCGGTGATTGCAGAAACGCGGCAAATTGCGCGTCAGGCAGCATCGAAGGTCAAAATCGAGTATCGCGATCTTGACCACGTCGTCGATGTACTGGAAGCGGAAAAGGCCAACTATCCGCTGGTGATCGATCCTCTGAAGCTGGAACGCGGCGATATAGCCGCTGGACTTGCTGGCGCGAAGAACCGTTTGAGCGGCGAGATGCGCATTGGCGGACAGGATCATTTCTATTTGGAGGGTCACATTGCCTTTGCCATTCCTGGCGAGGATGACGAGGTGACGGTTTTTTCCTCAACGCAGCACCCGAGCGAAACGCAGCATATGGTTGGCCATGTTCTCGGAGTTCCCTCAAATGCGGTGACAGTGAACGTGAGACGCATGGGTGGCGGCTTCGGCGGCAAGGAAACACAGGCCAATCTCTTTGCGGCGGTCGCGGCGATTGCAGCCAAGAAATACCGGAGGGCGGTAAAGATCCGGCCGGATCGCGACGACGACATGGTTGCGACAGGCAAGCGTCACGATTTCCATGTGGCCTATGAACTGGGCTTCGATGACGAGGGACGCATTGCAGCGGTAGATGCCACGTTTTCGGCGCGCTGCGGGTTCTCGGCGGATTTATCCGGCCCTGTCACGGACCGTGCTCTCTTCCATGCCGACAATTGCTACTTCTACCCCAATGTCCGGCTACGATCGCGGCCGCTAAAAACCAACACCGTTTCCAACACGGCCTTTCGCGGTTTCGGCGGTCCGCAGGGCATGGTTGGCGGCGAGCGCATGATCGAAGAGATCGCCTATGCGCTTGGCAAGGATCCGCTGGAAATTCGCAAGGCCAATTTTTATGGCGGCGAGGGTCGCAATCTTACGCCGTATCATCAGACAGTCGAAGATAACATTATCCCGCAGATCATTGCGGAGCTTGAAGATTCGTCTGAATACGCGGCGCGGCGCGAGGCGATTATCAACTTCAATCGCCACAGTCGGATCATCAAGCGGGGTATAGCGCTGACACCGGTGAAGTTCGGCATCTCCTTCACCAAAACGGAATATAATCAGGCTGGCGCGCTGGTTCACGTTTACACCGATGGTTCGATCCACCTCAATCATGGTGGTACCGAGATGGGACAGGGGCTGAACACCAAGGTGGCGCAGGTTGTGGCCGACGAATTCCAGGTCGATCTCGACCGCATCAGAATAACAGCAACAACAACCGCAAAGGTTCCAAATACCTCTGCGACCGCTGCCTCTTCGGGTTCGGATCTCAATGGCATGGCCGCAGCCAATGCGGCTCAGCAGATCAAGGCGCGCCTCGTCCAGTTTGCCGTGGAGCATTATGGTGTTGCCAAGGAGCAGATCTTTTTCGAACCAAATATGGTCAGAGTAGCTGACAGGCTCATTCCATTTCCCGAATTCATCAAATCCGCCTACGGCGCTCGCGTACAGCTTTCGGCAGCGGGCTTTTACAAGACGCCAAAAATCCACTGGAGCCGGGCGGAGGGCAGGGGCCGTCCGTTCTACTACTTCGCCTATGGCGCTTCGGTATCCGAGGTGAGCATCGACACGCTGACCGGCGAATATCAAGTCGATCGTACCGATGTCTTGCACGATGTCGGTAAGTCGTTGAACCCGGCACTTGATGTTGGCCAAGTCGAAGGTGCCTTCGTGCAGGGCATGGGGTGGCTGACGACGGAAGAGTTGTGGTGGGACGCCAAGGGGCGGCTGCGTACGCACGCACCGTCCACGTACAAGATACCGCTGGCATCGGATCGCCCACGCACGTTCAATGTCAATCTCGTGAGCTGGTCGGTCAACCGCGAGGAAACGATCCGCCGCTCCAAGGCAGTGGGCGAACCGCCCTTCATGCTGGCGATCTCCGTGCTGGAGGCGATTTCAATGGCAGTTGCCAGTGTAGCGGACTATCGAATTTCACCGCGCCTCGATGCCCCGGCCACACCAGAGCGTGTATTGTTGGCGGTAGAACGTTTGCGGTCGGCGGGCAAGGAACGGTGAAATCCCATGCCGACGAACCGCGACGATATCCGGGACTTTCTGAATCGACGCAAGCAAGCCGTTCTCGTTGAGGTGGAAGCCGCAGACGGCTCCACTCCGCGCGAAGCCGGAGCCTGGATGCTGGTGGCAGCGGATTGCATTTTTGGCACCATAGGCGGTGGGCAGCTCGAATTCATGGCAATTGATCACGCGCGCAGGGCGCTCGAAAACGGCGCCCAAATGGATGAAATGACGATCCCACTCGGACCGGAGATTGGCCAATGCTGCGGTGGCCGTGTCTCACTGGGCTTCAAACAGGTTGATCGAGCTGTGGCCATGACATTGACCGAGAAGGTTGACCTTGAGATCGCCCAGCGGCCGCATGTTTATGTTTTTGGTGCCGGTCATGTCGGTGATGCACTGGCCATGGCGCTTTCACTGGTCCCGCTGCGAACGATATTGGTCGACACACGCGAAGAGGAACTTTCCGCCACGCAGGTCCCCGGCATCGAAACCTGCCTGACGGCTATGCCTGAAGCGGTCGTTCGTGATGCGCCAGCGGGAAGTGCATTCGTGGTCCTCACCCACGACCATGCACTGGATTTCTTGATTACGGCCGAAGCACTTGCCAGGAACGATGCGTCCTACGTCGGAATGATCGGGTCGAGGACGAAACGCGCAACATTTCGCAACTGGTTGACACGTGAGGTGGGTCGTCCGGAGTTTTTCGACAGGCTGGTTTGTCCGGTCGGCGGGACTGCCGTGAAGGACAAGCGTCCTACTGTCATTGCCGCTCTAGCGGCGGCTGAAATCATGGTTTCGGCGTTGAACTATCGCCTTACGCCAAATGTTGCACCCAAAGAACGTAGGCGCGTTCCAGCCTGAGGTGAGCTCTTATTCCAACATTGCATTGACCAGGCGCTGACAGCGCTCGGTCATGAAGTCGATCATCAGCCGGACCTTCGGATCCTGGAAACGCTTGTGCGGGTAGATTGCTGCGAGCTGAATACTGGCCGGAGGCGTGTCTTCGAGGATCGCTTTCAGCGTTCCGTCATTCAAATGGCTTTTCACTTCAAACAACGGTTTGTTGATGATGCCGCGACCCTCAAGCGCCCATTGTGTCAGTACATCGCCATCATCGGAGTCATAAGGACCGCTGACTTCCAGCTTGCGAGTACCTTCGGGCATCTGCAGCGTCCAGAAATATTCTTTGGAGCCCGGATAGCGTAGCAGCAGACAATCATGATGTTCGGCTATCAGATCATCAGGCGTTAAGGGTATACCGCGCCTTTCCAGATAATCGGGCGACGCGCAGATTACCCTTTCGCAATTCATGATGCCGCGCATGCGCAAATTGGAGTCTTCGAGGATGCCGAGCTTGAAGGCAACATCGACACCCTCGCTCATGATATCGACGTTGTGATCTGACAATCGCAGCCGCACCTCGATATCCGGGTACTTGTCGTGGAACTCCGGAATGCCGGATGCGATCAGGCGCCGGCCAATGCCAAGCGGTGCAGTGATGCGAATTGCACCTTTGGGCTTTTTCGAGAGATCGGCAATCGCCGCTTCGGCCTCATTGATTGCCTCGATGATCTTGACCGCGCCCTCGTAGAATACGCGGCCGTGTTCGGTCGGCGTCAGTTTGCGCGTCGTGCGATTGAAAAGACGGACACCAAGATGACGCTCGAGTTCCTTGATCCTATTACTGGCGACAGCCGGAGAAGCGCGCTGGTCGCGTCCGGCGGCAGAAAGGTTTCCAAGTTCGACGACGCGAACAAAAACACGAAGGTTATCAAGGTACGACATTATTTTCGCCCGAAGCCTTACACTGTCTGATGATCTAGCATTTTAAAGATTTTTTTGAAAGAGATGGGTCCATTACTGTGTTTCACATGAGCATAGGCTTTGGCACATACTCTGCACAATAAATGGGAGAGCCGCATGTACGAATACGCTATTGCCTGGGACTGGATGAACTTCGCCGTTCGCTGGTTGCATGTGATCACCGGCATTGCCTGGATCGGCTCGTCCTTCTATTTCGTGGCGCTCGACCTTGGCTTGCGCCAGCGTCCGGACCTTCCGGCCGGTGCCCATGGCGAGGAGTGGCAAGTCCACGGCGGTGGTTTTTATCACATCCAGAAATATTTGGTGGCGCCCGAGCAGATGCCGGAACATTTGACATGGTTCAAATGGGAATCCTACGCGACGTGGCTTTCTGGCTTTGCCATGCTTTGCATCGTCTATTATGCGGGCGCCGATCTCTACCTGATCGATCCTCATGTATTGGATGTGTCCCGTCCAGTCGCAATTGCGATCTCACTCGCGTCGATCTTCGGCGGCTGGATCGTCTATGACACGATCTGCAAGTCGCCGCTCGGCAGGAACGATACGCAGCTGATGTTGCTACTGTATTTCGTGCTGGTCGGCATGGCCTGGGGCTATACGCAGCTGTTTACCGGGCGTGCGGCGTTTCTTCATCTCGGCGCGTTTACGGCGACGATCATGTCCGCCAACGTGTTCATGATCATCATCCCGAACCAGAAGAAGGTCGTTGCAGACCTCATCGCAGGAAAAGTTCCGGATCCCGCGCTGGGCAAGCAGGCCAAGCAGCGCTCGACCCATAACAATTACCTGACCTTGCCAGTGCTGTTCCTGATGTTGTCGAATCACTATCCACTGGCATTCGGCACGAAGTACAACTGGATCATTGCCTCGCTGGTGTTCCTGATGGGCGTCACGATCCGCCATTGGTTCAACACTCGGCACGCGCGCAAGGGGGAACCGACGTGGACGTGGCTGGTTACCGCGATCCTCTTCGTCATCATCATGTGGCTGTCGACCGTGCCGAAGGTCCTGTCCGGCGAAGGCGCCGAAGAGAAAGTATCGGCAGTCCAGCAGCCATTTATCTCCGCGGAAGCCTTCCCCAAGGTGAAGGACACCATTCTCGGACGGTGCTCGATGTGCCACGCCAAGGAACCCGGCTGGGAGGGCATCATTGTGCCGCCTAAGGGTGTCGTGCTTGAAACCGACAGCGAGATCGCGGCGCATGCCCGTGAGATTTATCTGCAGGCTGGACGCTCGCACGCAATGCCTCCGGCCAATGTCAGCGGCATTACCGACGAAGAACGCCGCCTGCTCGCCAGCTGGTATGAGACCACAGTTCAGGGAGGAACAGTTCAATGAGCAGATTGCTTTTGCGCGGCCGCGTGCTGACTTTCGTCGACGAGCCGAAAAGCATCGACGATCAGTCAGCCTATAGCTATTTCGAGGATGGCGCGGTGCTGGTCGAGAACGGCAAGGTTGTCGAAGCTGGCGAATACGCAGCTTTGGCGTCGGTTGCGGGTCCGCAGGTGCAGATCGTCGACCACCGTCCTCATTTGATCCTGCCTGGCTTCATCGACACTCATTTGCACTTTCCGCAGACGCAGGCGATCGCCTCCTACGGCGCACAGCTCATGGAGTGGTTGAATACGTATATATTCGTCGAAGAGCAGAAATTTTCGTCGACTGCGCATGCTGATTTCATCGCCGGCCGTTTCATGGACGAACTGCTGCGCAACGGCACGACAACAGCCGCTGCCTATTGTTCGGTTCACCGGACAAGCGTCGATGCCTACTTTGCTGCCGCTGAGAAGCGCAACATGCTGATGATCGGCGGCAAGGTCATGATGGATCGCAACGCGCCCGACGCGCTGCGCGATACGCCGCAATCCGGCTATGACGACACCAAGGCTCTTATCGCCAACTGGCATGGCCGCGGACGCGCGCATTACGCAATCAGTCCGCGCTTCGCCATCACCTCGACACCGGAGCAGATGGACATCAGCCGTGCTTTGGTGCGCGAACATCCAGAATGTTACGTTCAGACGCATCTATCTGAAAATAAAGACGAAATTGCCTATGCAACTTCGCTCTATCCCTCGGCTAGGGACTATACCGACATCTATGCGAACTATGATCTGCTCGGGCCCAAAACCCTGCTTGGTCACTGCATCTTCCTTTCGGACCGGGAAATTTCGGCGCTGGCCGAGGCGCGGTCGGTTGCGGTTTTCTGCCCGACCTCCAATCTGTTCCTCGGCAGTGGCTTGTTTGACCAAGGTCGGTTCAAAGAACTCGGTGCGCGTACTTCGGTCGCGACCGATGTCGGTGGCGGAACCAGCTTCTCCATGCTCGAGACGATGAGCGAGGCCTACAAGGTCTTGCATGTGCAGGGCCAGCGCCTCTCACCATTCGCTTCCTACTACATGATGACGCTCGGCAATGCCCGTGCACTAGGTCTTGAGGATCGCATCGGTTCGCTGCGGGCGGGGGCAGATGCCGATATCACCATTCTCGACAGCCGTGCCAAACCGGCAATGGAATTGCGCATGAGGACGGCCACGACCTTGGCAGAGGAGCTTTTCATCCTCCAGACCATGGGCGATGATCGTTCTGTTTCAGAGGTTTACGTCGCCGGCAAGCCAATGAAGAGCGGGCTCGATAAAGCTGCTGCTTCTCATGGCGCTCGATCCTTGCCTGAATTGCAGCCGGCTTAATCGGTACGTGTAGTGACGTGGTTTCGCGTCTCTACACCAAAATTTAAACCTACGATTGCAAAAACCATATGAGTTTCGGCATTTCTTGCATAGGAATTGGCAAGTCTTGCGCAGGAATCACGCCATCTTGCGCAAAAAGCTGACCAGCTTCTAAAAATTACCGGTTCTCTTCAATTGTCAGGACAATCTTGCCGATATTGGTATTGGCTTCCATCAATGTGTGAGCCTGGCTTGCCTCGGTAAATGGAAAACACGCGTGGATCAGCGGCTGGCATTTACCCTCGGCAAGGAGCGGCCAGACATTGGCTTCAAGCTCGGCGGCGATCCGCGCCTTTGCCTCGAGAGACTGCGCGCGTAGCGTTGAGCCGGTGTGCGTCAGGCGCTTCATCATCAGGCGCATGAAATCGACATCGGCGCGTGAGCCTTGCAGGAATGCGATATTGACGATCCGTCCGCCGATCGCGGCCGCCTGGTAGTTCTTCTCGATATAAGGGCCGCCGACCATGTCGAGGATGACGTTGGCGCCTTGCCGCCCGGTCACGTCCCTGACCTCTGCCAACCAATCCGCCGTGCGGTAATTGATTGCCGTATCCGCGCCGAGTTCGCGGCAAGCGGCGCATTTTTCGTCCGTCCCGGCGGTTACGATCACCGTCGCACCGAATGCCTTGGCAAGCATGATCGCGGTCGTTCCTATCCCCGATGCGCCACCATGGATCAGCAGGGTTTCACCCTGCTTCAAGGCGCCAAGCTCGAAGACGTTGTGCCAAACGGTAAAGAAGGTTTCCGGTATGGCTGCGGCTTCAACAAATGAAAGTCCGTCGGGGATCGGTAGCGCACTCAAGCTGTCGACAGCTACGTATTCGGCGTAACCGCCACCCGGTGTCAGGGCGCAGACCTTGTCTCCCGCCTTCCATCGCGACACACCCGTTCCCACGGCCGCTACCTCGCCCGCAACTTCGAGACCGGGCAGGTCGGAGGAGCCTTTCGGCGGCGGGTAGCTACCCGCGCGCTGGAACACATCGGGGCGGTTGACACCGGCGGCAGCAACACGAATGAGGATTTCGTTTTCCGCAGCGGCAGGAATAGGGCGCTGTTCCGCTTTGAGAACATCAGGACCGCCCGGTTCGCTGATGGCAATCACAGTCATGCTTTCGGGAAGGCCGATCATTGCCGCATCTCCGGATGTGGGATGGAAGTAAGGAGTCTGGCCCGGCGGGCGGTCAGACACTCAATCGAAAATACCTTCGCTGTGCTTCTCCACGTAGGCCGCGAGGCCGAGCGTATGATCGCGGCAAAGCTTTTCGGCCGTCTCGGTATCGCGCTTTTCCAACGCCGCGATGATCGCCAGATGATCCTTGATCGACTGGGATGCGCGGTCGTCGCGCCCGATGGTGATCTTCCGGATGCCACGAACGTGGAGGAGAATGTTCTCGGTCGTTTCCCGGAGAATTTTCGAATCCGTCATCTGGATCAGGGTCTGGTGAAACTGCAAATTGGCTTCGGAATATTCGCCCAGATAATCGGCCGGCTTGTGGCCCTCATGGAACTTTTCGAAGAGCGTCCTCAGGCGTGCAATATCCTTGCCGCTGGCATTGAGCGAGACGAGGCGGGCAGCCATAGCCTCCAAAGCAGCCCAGACCTGGATCATTTCGATTACTTCACGCTTTGTCTTGCGCAATACCATGATGCCGCGGCGAGGGATGGATTTCACAAACCCCTGTTGCTCCAACATCGCGATCGCTTCGCGGATGGGTGTACGGCTAACACCAAGCCGATCGGCCAATTGCCGTTCGTCGAGCCAGGTATCTTCCGACGTGGCATAGATGTCCATATTGGCGATGGCCTGTTTCAATGTCGCATAAATGCGCGTTTTGAAGTTCGGCTCGGCCGCAAAGGGCTCAAGGACGAGGTCCGGGGTGACGTCATCGGCCAGCGGCCAACGCATGTGGGTTCTCGGGCTCACGTCGGGTCATCTCCATTTATATTTGGAATGTATAATACCATATTTAAGTCATTGAAGTCATTTTGCGAGTTTTTGCAACCATCTGCGTTACCCATGCGCGCCGAAATCAAGAGCCAGCGCTGTGCCGGCTTCAAGAATGGCGGTGTACGTATCGGCAATCGGGTCGATCAACCGTGCGCTGAGATCGGCATAGTTCGAGGGGCGTTCTCCTGGATAGGTGAATGGCTCGCTCAGGCGATAGTTCTTCATATCGACGGGGTCGCCGGGATAGGCACCGCGAAGCAATTCTACAGCTTCGGATATGCGCAGGCTGAAGATCAGCTCCATGATGTCATCGCGGGAAATATCGTTGCGTGTCGAAAATCGCGGAACGCGCGCGGCCATCAGAAAGATGTGCTGCAATAGTGCCAGGCGTATGGCCTGCAGCATATCGCTACGCTCATGTTCCGACTCCCGCGGCTTGCCCGCAGGTAGTTCGACCGCGTCCAAGATGCGATGAAGCCAGATGGCATCGATCCTTAACTTGACCGCCAGCGCACTTATGGCCGTCGCCCTCTCATCACCTTCAAGGAGCTGTGTTATCGAAAGACAAGGTGCGGCGAGATGCGGCTCGGCGCCGGCATAAGGTCGCGACGACCAGAATGCGGGATCGTAAATGGTTGCGAAAGCGGCAAGCGCCTTGATACTCGACTTCTGTTTCGTGGCAAAAACGTGAGACGTAAGCCGGCGCAGGCGATCCGACCCCTTATAGACTTCCACGAAGCGGTCCTCATCACCGCGCACGGCACTTCCGAAACCGGAGACCACAGTCAGCGGGTAACCGAGTTGCTGCAGGATGGCATTATGGGGGATCGCACGGATTTTCCTGACCTGATGGACTTCGGCGCCGGCGACATCGAACTGCCGGCGCGATTTGCGCGAACCGGTCTCGTTGAGAAGCCCTTGCGGAAACGACCCTAGCGTTCTGTGATAGGCCCGGTCATTCAGAAGATGATCATGAAAATTTGCAATACGCCGGTAAAAGTCGAAGGAAAAGCTCGTCCTGGCGTAGAGCATGTCATCTTCGGGCGCGCCGCGTGCCGGCACCTCGCATTCGATAAGTCTCGTCAACGTGGCAAGAGCCAGCTCCGGCGTCTCGAAATAGAGATATCCGTCGCCGCCTTGAAAACTGACCTCATGTTTCAGAGCAATGCCGGCATCGCGGTATTGGTGGCGGATCCATGGGCTAAGCACGTAGAAGGTCCGGTCCATGAATGAGCGCTGGTGGGCGCCGCGGCCGGCAGATTCGCCATGCGTGTTGAAAATGAGGACTTCGACATCAGTGAGCTCGTGACGCATACATGCACGCGCCAGTTGCCCCTGGACGCGTTCAATGGCGAGAGCCGCCGGAATCTGGCCCATGAAACGACCCGAGTCGGAAAAGCCGGTTTGTATCGCTATGCGACCGCGAGCACGCACGATGTCCCGGTACTCAGGAATGGCGAAAAGCACGTCGAAGAAGCGGGCTGCGTTCTCCAGCGCTGTGGGCGTCTCGAACAGCGGCGATATATCGAGCTTGCGATCGACGCCGAACAGCCGGGCGAAGCACATCGCGGCAAGAACAGTTGCCGGGTTTTCGCACTCGGCAATCAATAGACGAATGGAGGAGTCGCTATCGACGTGCTTGAGAATCTGGGCGGCAAGCAGGAACTGACGTAGTGCAGTTTTTTGCTCGATATCGAGGGAGGCGAAGTTGACCTGGTACTTGTCGGCATCGCGGATGAGTTCGCCAAGCATTTCGAGAATGGATCGACTGCCGATCTGTTCTTCGGAATCAAGGTCCAGATACTGCATGATGGCGTTATGAAGCTGTGTCGCATTGATACGCAGGTGAACTTCACCCACGCCAAAGCTGAGCGCTGCCATCTCGCTGCGCAGAATGAGCAGGTCCAGCGCGATCTCGTCGGAGGCATCGGCGACCACTTCATCCAGCATGGTGAGCAAGGGATCGATGCTGACGATCCGGTCAGGATGATCGGTCGTCAACATCTCCGAAGCGGCCTCAAGGGCTGACGGATCAAGCGGCATTTGCGAAAAGGCCTCAAGCACAAGATCGCTCCATGCGTGGAGCCGCTCGAGCTTGAGGGCCATCTCTCCGAGCTTGTTTCCGGTCGCCGATCCGCATCCGGGCTTTGCGCGTATCCGGGCGATTGAAGCTTCATAGCGACGGATCTGCCGCGATTTTTCAGCAAGCCTGAAGCGAAACATGTCGATCCAGGCTATGTCCGTGCGTCCATCCAGATCGTAACCGACCCAGGTGCCGACGCCGGCGAAACCGATCTGCGCCTCCCGCCATCTGTCTCCATGGCGTTTGCGTAGGATATCAATCGATACTCTCGAAAATTCGGCGATCGCGTCGCTGGCTCTATCAACCGCCATAAGCACCGCTTCATGCTCGTCATCCAGCGTAATCGGGCGATCAGGACCCAAACCTGTTTCATCGTCTGCAATGATTTCGCCATTGGCGAGGCGGGCGAGCATGTTGCGCTGGCGGCGCGACAGGAGAAAGGTTGGATGTGCTGTGAACACCAAGCCAAGCTGGCAACGACGAAGGACGGCAAGATCCTCCTCGAACGTGCCTTCATCGCCTAGCAGGGATTCGATGGCGAACGTCAGACGCTTGCGATTCTCAACCATATCGAGCGGGCCGACATAACCCGCGAGGGCGAGGGCGCGAGCCTGAAAGCTGGCCTTGCCGAGAGTATGGATGAGGCCGGCCAACTCCTGTCTGCTGAGCGTGCCCGCTTCGAGATCACGCGACAGTTCGAAGGAGAGCTGTGCCACCGGATTGTAGCGCGGTTCGTCGGTCAGCCGCGCGCGAAAGGCGGCAAGCCTTTCGCGGCAGCGATTTTCAAGCGACATGGCGGTCTGATCCGGTGCTCGATCCATCAACCGGTTGCCGACAGGCGTGGAGATATCGAACGCTCATTCAGGAGTTCGACCAGCGTTGTGCCAAGACGCGCCGGTGTGGAGGCGATCCGGACGCCAGCCGCTTCCATGGCGCTGATTTTATCTTCTGCGCCACCTTTGCCGCCGGAGATGATGGCCCCGGCATGGCCCATGCGCCGGCCCGGAGGTGCTGTCCGCCCCGCAATGAACCCGACCGTTGGCTTTGAACGTCCGCGTCTTGCCTCGTCGGCGAGGAATTGCGCGGCTTCTTCTTCAGCCGACCCGCCGATTTCGCCGATCATCACGATTGATTCCGTCGCCGGATCAGCGAGAAACATCTCCAGCACGTCAATGAACTCGGTGCCTTTGATGGGATCGCCACCGATGCCGACTGCGGTGGTCTGGCCAAGACCCTGTTGCGAGGTCTGGAATACTGCCTCATATGTCAGCGTGCCCGAGCGCGACACGATGCCGACGGATCCTTTGCGGAAGATGGAGCCGGGCATGATCCCGATCTTGCATTCATCGACAGTCATGATGCCCGGACAGTTGGGGCCGATCAGTCGGGATTTCGAACCGCTCAACGCACGTTTGACACGCTGCATGTCGAGAACCGGAATACCTTCGGTGATGCAGACGATCAGCGGAATTTCGGCCTGGATCGCCTCACAGATAGCGTCCGCCGCGCCGAAAGGCGGCACGTAAATAACCGAGGCGTCAGCTCCGGTCGCTTCACGTGCTTCCGCTACCGTGTCGAAGACGGGCAGACCGAGATGTGACGTTCCGCCTTTGCCAGGGGAGGTGCCGCCGACCATGCGGGTGCCATATTTGATCGCCTGTTCGCTGTGGAAGGTGCCGGTCTTGCCGGTAAAGCCCTGACAGAGGAGACGGGTGTTCTTGTTGATCAGTATCGACATCAGTTCAAGCCTCCGACTGCATTGACGATTTTCTGGGCGGCATCGTCGAGATCGTCAGCGGGGATGACGTTCAACCCCGATGCTGCGATGATCTTCTTGCCCTCGTCCACATTGGTGCCTTCAAGGCGAACAACGAGCGGTACCGTCAGCCCCACTTCCTTGACGGCAGCGATCACGCCTTCCGCAATTACATCGCAGCGCATGATGCCGCCGAAGATGTTGATGAGGATGCCTTTTACATTCGGATCCGCGGTGATGATCTTGAATGCCGCAGCAACTTTCTCGGCCGTGGCGCCGCCGCCGACATCGAGAAAGTTGGCTGGTTCTGCGCCGTAGAACTTGATGATGTCCATGGTCGCCATGGCAAGGCCGGCGCCGTTGACCATGCAGCCGATGCTGCCATCGAGCGTGATATAGGAGAGGTCATATTTCGACGCTTCTATCTCCTTGGCGTCCTCTTCGGTCTCATCGCGCATTTCGAAAATGTCGAGATGACGGGCGAGCGCGTTGGAATCGAAGCTGACCTTGGCGTCGAGGCATTTCAGCTGGCCGTCCTTCGAAACGATCAGCGGATTGATCTCGAGCATCTCCATGTCTTTGGCAGTGAACGCGGTATAGAGCTTTGCGACGAGTGTATGCGCCTGTTTGGCGAGATCGCCGTCAAGTTCAAGCGCCTTGGCAACGGCGCGGCCATGATGGGGCAAAATGCCCGTTGCCGGATCGACCGAGAACGTCAGGATCTTTTCCGGTGTGTCGTGCGCGATGGTTTCGATGTCCATGCCGCCCTCGGTGGAGACAACGAACGAAACCCGGCTGGTTGCGCGGTCGACAAGAAGCGAGAGGTAGAATTCCTTCTCGATCTGCGATCCATCCTCGACATAGAGACGGTTGACCTGCTTGCCTGAAGGGCCGGTCTGGATCGTCACCAGTGTATTGCCGAGCATTTCAGCGGCGTGTTCGCGAACTTCTGCAATCGAACGAGCAAGACGCACGCCGCCCTTTGCACCTTCGCCCAGTTCCTTGAACGAGCCTTTGCCGCGGCCGCCGGCATGAATTTGCGATTTGACGACAAAGACCGGACCAGGAAGCCTTGCAGCCATTTCACCGGCCTCTTCGATGCCCACGGCCAGATAACCTTCCGGTACAGGCACACCAAAGGACTTCAGTACACCCTTGGCCTGATACTCATGAATATGCATTGAGGAAACGTCCTCCTTGAGAGTGATAAAATTTATGAGGGCACCAGACCCTGGCTTGCGCCAGGGTCCAGCGGGGAGGTATTTGTTTTTACGCAATTCCGGACGGAAAACCGGTTCCCACTTTTCCTGGAATTGCTCTAGAGCAAACCTGCGCCTCTGGCCCATTTGTACTTCGCGCCCAGTACCTCGACTGGAAGCTCGGTCGAATAGGCATAGGCAGGGATGCCATGCTGGTAGAGATATTCGGCGGCCGCTTCGACCTCGACATCGCCGGCAAGCGACGCAACCATCGGCTTCTCGATACCCCTGGCTGCCATTTCTTCCTTCACCTCCACCATGAGCTTGGCAAAGACCATCGGCGGGGTCACGATCGTGTGCCAGTAACCGAGGATCAGTGCGTGGATGCGATCGTCCTCGAGGCCGAGTTTGACCGTATTCTTGTAGGTGAGGGGCGGTTCGCCGCCTGTGATGTCGACGGGATTGCCCGCGGCACCGAAGGGCGGAATGAACTTGCGGAAGGCCGCATCCAGATCGTCCGGCATTCCCATGAGATTGAGGCCGTTATCGACGCAGGCGTCGGAGAGAAGCACGCCCGAGCCACCGGCGCCGGTGATGATGACGACATTTTCGCCCTTCGGCGTTGGCATGACCGGAATGCCGCGGGCGAATTCGAGGAGCTGCCGCAGCGAGCGGGCCCGGATGACGCCGACCTGCTTGAAAACGTCCTCGTAGATCTTGTCGTTACCGGCAAGCGCGCCCGTATGCGAGGAGGCCGCTTTGGCACCGGCGGAGGTACGTCCCGCTTTGAGCACGACGATAGGCTTCTTCTGGGAGACACGTTTTGCCACTTCGGCAAAGGCACGGCCGTCTTTCAGATCCTCGAGATGCTGGGCGATGATCCGCGTATTGTCATCCTGCTCGAAGAAGGTGAGCAGATCGTCCTCGTCGATATCCGACTTGTTGCCGAGACCGACAATCGCCGACACGCCCATCTTGGCCGAACGGGAGAAGCCGATGATAGCCATGCCGATGCCGCCGGACTGTGACGACAATGCCGCCGAGCCCTTGACGTCGTAGGCCGTGCAGAATGTCGCGCAGAGATTTTCCGGCGTGTAGTAGAAGCCGTAAATGTTCGGGCCCATCAGGCGGATATTGTATTTGCGACCGATCTTGACGATTTCGTCCTGCAGTTCCGGTTCTCCGGCTTCGGCAAAACCCGAGGGAATGAGGACAGCGCCGGGAATTTTCTTCTCGCCGCATTCGGCAAGAGCGCCGGCAACCAGTTTGGCGGGAATGGCAAAGACCGCCGTATCAATATCGCCCGGAACATCCTTGACGCTCTTGTAGGTCTTGTAGCCGAGGATCTCTTCGGCTTTCGGATGAATCGGATAGATTTGCCCTTTGTAGCCGCCGTTGATGAGGTTCTTCATCACGGAATTGCCGATCTTGCCATCCTCTGCCGAAGCGCCGATCACCGCTACCGCCTTCGGGCGCATGATGCGGTTCATGGATTTGAGGATTTCTTCCTGAGACGGGCGGTGACGTGGCTTGGCCTGGTTGTAGTCGATGACGATGCGTACGTCGGCGGCAATCGCGCCTTCCCTGGTGGCGAAAACCGGGTTGAGATCGAGTTCGGAAATTTCCGGATAGTCGTCAACAAGTTTGGAGACCTGCACAATCATATCGGCAAGCGCAATACGATTGACCGGCTCACCGCCGCGCACGCCCTTCAGCATTTCCGCTGCCTGAATGCTGTCCAGCATCGACAGCGCTTCGTCATGCGTCACCGGTGCAAGACGGAAAGTAATATCCTTCAGGACTTCGACGAGAACGCCGCCAAGGCCAAAGGCAACGAGCTTGCCGAAGCTGTCGTCGGTCACCGCGCCGATGATGACTTCGAGGCCGCCAGTCAGCATTTGCTGGACCTGCACGCCGATGATTTCCGCATCGGCTTTATAGGCCTCCGCATTGGCGATGATCTTGTCGAAACTGGCCTTGGCTTCCTCGGCAGATTTGACGCCGACGATAACGCCGCCTGCTTCCGTCTTGTGCAGGATATCCGGAGAGACGATTTTCATGACCACCGGAAAGCCCATGGCCGAAGCAAGCGAGGCGGCTTCTTCGGCACTGCCGGCAACGCCTTCCTGCGGAACTGCTATGCCATAGGCATCGCAGATAAGCTTGCCTTCGGGTGCGGTGAGTGCCTGGCGGCCCTCGGCCCGCGCCGCTTCCAGTACGTTACGGACAACGGTTTTGTCGAGCATGATTTCCTCCGTGATGGCCGCGTGCACTCCCGGTGACGGCGGCATTGATGTGGCTTGGTTTGCCAGCGGCGCGAACTGGTAAAACTGTCTTTGGCGCGTTTGGTATATTGTATACCAGACAAATGACTGTCAAGTCCTGATCTCTGGCCGCTAGTGGTTTGTTTCAATGCTGATTGAGTGTCTGAATGTTTCAATGCCCGGGCTGGCACGACCCAGCCCAGGCGAGTTCTATCGTGATGCTATTGGGCGGGCTGCAGGGCGTTCTCTTCCGTCCTGCGGATAATACCTGCGCGCCATGGTTTGAGTACCAACAGAGCCAGGAGGGAGGCGCCCGCATTCAGGATGACGCCGATGATAAATACCGCGCCCCAATCTCCGTCTGCCGCCAGCGCCGTACCAAATGGCACCAGAAGCGCGGCGGTACCTTTGGCCGTATAAAGCAGGCCGGCATTGGTAGCAGCGAATTTGGAGCCGAATGTATCTGTGCAAGTTGAAGGGAAGAGTGAGTAGATTTCGCCCCAGGCAAAAAACACCAGACTGCTCAAGATCACGAACATCATCGGGTCATGTGCGAAGAGGTAAAGCAGATATATGCCGATCGCCTCGATGCCGAAGGCGAAAAACATAGTGTTTTCACGTCCGATTTTGTCGGAAATCCAGCCGCAGAGCGGTCGGGTCACGCCATTGAGCAGGCGGTCGAGCGTAGCAGCCAAGGTGAGGGCTGGTATGCCAAGCCAAACTGGAATATCGGCGACGCCGTAGTCCTTTGCCATCGGCGCAAGGTTGGCCGTAACAACGAGGCCACCGGCACCCACTGCCACGAACATGAGATACATGAGCCAGAAGATCGGGTGCTTTACCACTTCGGAAGGCAGATACTGCTTGCGGCTCTGGATGATCGGGCCTTTGTTGCTGACTTCAGGAGTTTGACCCGGCTTAGGGGCAAAGAGGAAGAAAGCAAGGACCACGATGATAATGCCTTGCCCCAGCCCGAAGGTAAGGAAGGTGTGCGCGAAGCCGAAATGGGCGATCGTTGCCTGGATAGGCCAGACAGTCAGGGCGGAACCTGCGCCAAAACCGGCTGCCGTGATACCCGCAGCAAGTCCACGCCGGTCTGGGAACCATTTCAAAGCGTTGCCCACACAGGTGCCATAGACTGCACCCGCACCGATACCGGCAACAGCCTGGCCGACGCAGAATAAGAACAGCGTGTCGGCTTGTGAATTAATGACCCATCCAATAGCGCATAGCACGCCGCCGAACATAATGACGATCTTCGGACCGTATTTGTCGACGAACCAGCCCTCTATCGGAACCAGCCATGTTTCGAACAGGACGAAGAGCGTGAATGCCCATTGAATTTCCGCACGCCCCCAACCGAATTGTTTGGTAATTTCGGGAACAAAGAATGTCCAGCCATATTGAAGATTGGCGATTGTAACCATACAGATCACGCCAATTGCCAACTGTCCCCATCTGAATCCGTCGCTGACCTGCTGCGAGCGGAACTCCTCTTTTACCGCTTGAGTCATGTTCATCCCTTTCTACGCCTTTTATGTAGCTATAATGCCATGCGCTGATGGGGACATACTGGTATCTGTTATACCAAAAGACAAGGGCCAAGCTGGTATTGCTATACAACTTTTGTAAAAACTAAATGTATTCAAAATGTTAAGCGGCCGCTGGAGGCAATCCGGCAGCCGTTTAAGGGGAGGACAAGTAATTTTTTAGCGACTAAAGACCGAAAGGTTCGGTATTTTTGTTGCGTGCATTTGTGCGTGCAACGCTGTCGAGGAAGGCAAGAATCGTCTCGATAATACCGCGACGGGCGGTACGATCGGTTGTATTGGCTATTTCTGCACGTGCCGGCATGATTTGACACTCCTGTTTACCGTTTAAGATGGCCTCTATCTGGCATACCATATCCCAGTTCACAACGGCGCCAGACGCATATCAGCATCCCATTTTTGCATAGGTTCTGCACCGCACACTCATACAACGCTTCAGGCAGGCCTTTTGTTTCGATGTTTTTACGCCTCTCAACTGGTTTTCCCCACTCCGCGATTATCTTTATCAAGGGTGTTTGACTTATGGTATTTATTATGCCAGAAATTCTGCAAGAGCACTTCAGCTGACCCGACACGCGGGTAAGGAAGCGCCGCGGACTTTGTAAATCCGGCTCGGCTCTTTCGACTGTCTCCGCTGGTTGCGTCTTTGATGCGGCAATCCGGGGCAGGGGGAAGGCAGGGCCCATCGATCTCAACGAGCGTTATCGCATGCAAAATCTCTATGGAGCTGAGCCACTTGGCTCCCTGAACAAGACACTGCTGGTGCGGCAACCGCATGTAGAGCTGCAGGCCGGGAACAGGTGGACGGCCAAGCGCCAACGATAAGAGACGACAAAATTCAATAGGAGGAAAGACGTTCATGACAATCGTCACAAAGGTTGAGAAGGCCACATCAACGGCTGAAGATACATTGAAGCGGAAGGTACGCGACGGAAGCGTGGTGTCCGGTGGCCATCTGGTGGCGCGGGCGCTGAAGAATGAAGGTGTCGATACTATCTTCACGCTTTGCGGCGGCCACATCATCGATATCTATGACGGCTGCATTGACGAAGGCATCCGCATTATCGATGTGCGCCACGAGCAGGTCGCTGCTCATGCGGCCGATGGTTATGCCCGCCAGACGGGCAAGATGGGCTGTGTTGTCACGACGGCAGGTCCAGGCTGCACCAATGCGGTAACCGGTATCGCCACGGCATTTCGCTCGGAAAGCCCGGTGCTTCATATTGGCGGGCAGGGCGCCTTGACCCAGCACAAAATGGGCTCGCTGCAAGATCTGCCGCATGTCGACATGATGACCCCGATCACCAAGTTTGCAGCCTGCGTTTCCTCCACCGAACGCATTGCCGATATGATCTCCATGGCGGCGCGCGAGTGTTTCTCCGGTGCGTCCGGCCCTTCCTATCTGGAAATTCCGCGGGATGTTCTGGATCGCGAAATCCCTTTTGAAAAGGCCGTCATACCGCAGCCGGGCAAATACAGGGCTTCGACATATTCAATCGGCGATCCGGCGGATATCGAAAAGCTGGCTGATGTTCTGGTGAATGCCGAACGCCCCGCCGTTCTGTTTGGACAACAGGTCTTCACGTCCGGCAGCACGCAGGCTGCAGTCGAGTTGCTGCGCGGATTGGATATCCCCGGCTACTTCAACGGCGCAAGCCGCGGCACGCTGCCGATTGGTGATCCTCATCACTTCGACCGCACACGCGGCTTTGCATTCAACAATGCCGATGTGATCGTGGTCATTGGCACGCCGTTCGATTTCCGCATGGGCTATGGCAAGAGGATTTCCAAGGACCTTACCCTGGTACAGATCGATCAGGATTACCGCACCGTCGGCAAGAACCGCGATATCGATCTGGGTCTCGTCGGTCATCCGGGCGCCATACTTTCGGCGGTCCTGCAGGCTGCATCCGCCCGGATCGACAAGGGCAAGCGCCAGGCGCGCCGCGAGTGGATGAAGACGCTCGAGCAGCAGGAAGTTATCGCCTATGACAAGGTGCTGCCGCTTCTCAAGTCGGACCAGAGCCCGATCCATCCCTACCGTGTTGCATACGAGCTCAACGAGTTCCTCGGCGAGGATACGATCTACATCGGCGATGGCGGCGACGTGGTGACCATCTCGGCTCAGGCCGTGCGCCCGCGCAATCCGGGCCAGTGGATGGATCCCGGTGCGCTTGGTTCGCTGGGCGTCGGAACCGGCTTCGCGCTTGGAGCGAAACTGGCTCATCCGCAAAAGGAAGTGCTTTGCTACTATGGTGACGGCGCCTTCTCGATGACTGCCTTCGACATGGAAACCTGTGACCGGTTCAACGCGCCTTATCTTGCGGTTATCGGCAACAACTCCTCGATGAACCAGATCCGTTATGGCCAGGTTGCAAAATATGGCGAGGAACGCGGCAATGTCGGCAACAAGCTTGGCGACGTCGAGTTCTCCAAATTCGCGCACATGCTCGGCAATCATGGCGAGGAGGTTCGCGAAGCGTCCGAAATTCAGCCGGCGCTTCTGCGCGCTCGCGAGGCCATAGCCAAGACGGGCCGGTCGGCCGTCGTCAACATCTGGGTCGATCCTAACGAGTATGCACCCGGTACCAAGAACCAGACGATGTACAAATAACGAAAAAGCCCGGCGGTCATAAAGGCCGCCGGCTCAAATCGACAGAAAGCAGAACGAAGGAACAAGTTCCGCGCCAGAAAAAGGGAAGAAAAGAATGACGAAAGCTTTGGAGGGTGTTCGCATCCTGGATTTCACCCATGTTCAGTCTGGGCCAACATGCACACAGCTCCTTGCCTGGTTTGGTGCCGATGTCATCAAGGTTGAGCGCCCCGGTGTTGGAGATATCACGCGCGGCCAGCTGCGCGACGTCCCCGAGGTGGATAGCCTCTATTTCACTATGCTCAATCACAACAAACGTTCGATCACGCTCGATACCAAGAATCAGAGCGGGAAGGCGGTTCTCGAAGAACTGATCAAAAATTGCGATGTGCTAGTGGAGAATTTCGCTCCCGGTGCGCTCGATCGCATGGGATTCACATGGGAGCGCGTCCAGGAACTCAATCCGGCGATGATCGTTGCCTCGATCAAAGGTTTCGGCCCCGGTCCCTATCAGGATTGCAAGGTCTATGAAAACGTCGCGCAATGCACTGGCGGTGCGGCATCGACGACAGGCTTCCGCGATGGTCTGCCGCTGGTTACCGGAGCGCAGATCGGTGATTCCGGCACAGGTCTGCATCTATGCCTCGGCATCGTCACGGCGCTTTTCCAACGCACCAAAACAGGACGCGGCCAGAAAGTCTCGGCAGCAATGCAGGATGGCGTGCTCAATCTGTGCCGCGTGAAGCTGCGGGACCAGCAACGCCTGGCGCACGGTCCCTTGAACGAATACAGCCAATATGGCGAGGGTATCGAGTTCGGCGAAAGCGTGCCCCGCGCCGGCAATGATTCAGGCGGTGGCCAGCCCGGGCGCATCCTGAAGTGCAAGGGCTGGGAGACAGATCCCAACGCCTACATCTACTTCATTACCCAGGCGCCGGTGTGGGAGGCGATTTGCGACGTGATCGGCGAGCCGGAATGGAAGACCCATCCCGACTATGCAAGACCTGTAGCGCGTCTGCCGCGCCTCAACGCGATTTTTGCCCGCATCGAAGAATGGACGATGACCAAGGACAAGTTCGAGGCGATGGCGATCCTCAACGACAGGGACATCCCGTGTGGTCCTATCCTGTCGATGAAAGAGATAGCCGAAGACCAGTCGCTGAGAGCTACCGGCACGATCGTAGAAGTGGAGCATCCGGAGCGCGGCAACTATCTTTCTGTCGGTAATCCCATCAAGCTTTCCGACAGTCCGACAGACGTTACGCGTTCCCCACTTTTGGGAGAGCATACGGACGAAATTCTGCGCGACGTCTTGCGATTCGATGAGCGGACGATCGACGAACTGCAGAAAAGCGGTGCACTCGGAACCCCGCAGAAAATCGCTGCCGAGTAGTCCGCATCGAGAAAACGGCGACATAACCCCCCGGTGTCGCCGTTTTCTTCCTCCGAATTTTGTCACGGCGGGTGTCGTTGGCGCAAAATTATAACCCGACTACCGATTGACAGATTTGATCAGCATTGGCATTATGTATTCCACTGACTCGCAGGCGGTACCAAGCATCGCCACACCATAAGCCTATTCGCTTTCAGGGAGGAGGCGGTTATGAAGCTTCATGAGTTCCAGTCGAAAGCACTTTTATCCGCCAGAGGCGTCAATGTCCCGGAAGGCCGGGTAGCGCTGACCCCCGGCGAGGCCCGCGAAGCAGCGTTGGCTTTGGGCGCGGACAGGATTGCCGTGAAATCACAGGTTCTGGCGGGAGGCCGCGGCCTGGCAGGCGGCGTCCGTCTGGTCTCATCTGCAGGCGAGGTCGAAGCCGCTGCCGCCGCGATGCTTGGGCGCACTCTCATAACCGAACAGACGGGACCAGCCGGTTGCCGCGTCAACAGGGTGCTGATTGAAACGGCCGTTCGTCCTGTCCGCAGTCTCTATTTGTCGTTGCTCGTTGATGCGGCAAGGGCTGAAATTGCCCTCCTCGCCGGCGCTGAAGGGAGCGAGGATATCGAGCAGCGGCTTCAATCGGGCGAAACCCGTCTGGAACGGCTTTCCCTCGGTACCGGAGATGCACCGGAGAAAGCGGCCCTGACTGGCTTGGCCGAGCGTCTTGGCCTTGGTTCCGGCCTTCACTCTGCTTTTGCTTCGCTTCTCGACCAGTTGCGCCTGGCCTTCGTCGAACTCGATGCAACGCTCATCGAGCTCAACCCATTGGTGGTGACAGAAGATGGCAAGTTCGTTGCGGTCGATGTCAAGATGATCATCGACGACAACGCGCTGTTCAGGCATCCCGAGCTGGTGGCCCTGCGCGAGGAGCATGACGGCGATGAAATCGAGCTCGTCGCGCAAAATCGCCGGCTCAACTATTTGCGGATGGACGGCAATATCGGTCTGGCTGTCAATGGGGCCGGGCTTGGCCTCGCAACGCTCGACATGGTGCGTGCCGCAAATGGCAGCGCTGCGAACTTCATGGATATCCGCACGACGGCCACCAGCCTCGATGTCGCGCATGGATTCACGCTGCTTCTCAACAATCCGGCCGTGCGCTCGATTCTCGTCAATGTGCATGGCGGCGGAATGCAGCCCTGCGATACCATTGCCGACGGTCTCGGCATCGCGATGCGGCGCACGGGACGTACCTGCCCGGTCATCGTTCGTCTGACGGGCAACAATGCCGAATACGCCCGGTTCCGCTTCGCCAACTTCGGTTGCAAGGTAATCGACTGTCCCGACATGTGGACGGCGGTGAGCCGCGCCGTTTCCGCTGCGCATGGAGAAAGATCATGACCATTCTCGTTGATCAGAACACCCGTGTGATCTGCCAGGGCATGACCGGTTGGGCGGGAACGCATTATTCGGCGGCCATGATGGAATATGGAACCCGGATTGTGGGCGGCGTAACCCCCGGCAAGGGCGGAACCTACCATTTGAACCTCCCGGTCTTTGACGAGGTTGCAGGAGCGATGAAAGAGACTGGCGCCAATGCCAGCATGATTTTCGTGCCGCCGGAAAACGCTGCTGCAGCAATGATCGAGGCGATCGAGGCAGATATGCCGCTGGTCGTGGCTCTGACGGAGCGGGTGCCTGTACAGGACATGTTGCGCGTGCGCGCCGCGCTGAAGCAGAGTTCGACGGTTCTCGTCGGTCCGAACTCGCAGGGCATTCTTTCGCCGGGCGTC
This sequence comes from Candidatus Phyllobacterium onerii, assembly GCF_028331445.1. GTDB lineage: Bacteria > Pseudomonadota > Alphaproteobacteria > Rhizobiales > Rhizobiaceae > Phyllobacterium > Phyllobacterium onerii. The sequence continues at coordinate 292,628 of NZ_JAQMHX010000008.1, forward strand.
TGCAAGATCGGCGTGATGGCGACGGGCAGCGAGCGGAAGGGCCACGTCGGCATCCTGTCGCGCTCGGCATCGCTGACCAGCGAGGTCATCGCTCAGGTGAGTGCGGCGGGACTTGGCCAGTCGACGACAGTCGGCATTGGCGGTGACGCCATTCACGGCCTCAGCATGCGCGACTGCATGGAGCTGTTCCTTGCTGACCAAGATACGCGCGGTGTGATCGCCATCGGCGAGATCGGCGGATCGGAAGAGCAGGAACTGGCCGAGTTTCTTGCAGCGATCAAACCGGACATTCCGGTCGTTGGGCTCGTAGTCGGCCGTCATGCGCCGACGGAACGCCGCATGGGCCATGCCGGCGCTTTCGCGCAAAGCGCTGCCAGTGATGCAGGGAACAAGATCAGCGCGCTGAAGGATGCCGGCGTGATCATCGCGAAGAGCCCGCATCTCGTCGGTGAGACGATCCGCGAGGCGATGGCCGCGGCCGCCTGAAAGAATATGACGTGTCTGGCCGGAGTTGGATTGAGCGCTGAAACATCCAATCCCGGTTTGATAGAAGAATACCCGGAACCTTGGCTTCCGGGTATTCTCTTATTTTGGAGCCTATTGAACGAATGTCGTCGACAAGGTGCCGATTCCCTCGATGGTGACGGAGACGGTATTGGTCGGATCCTTGATCGAGCCGACGCCGAGCGACGTACCGCAGCAGATCAGATCTCCAGGCTCGAGCGTCATATCCTTCGAAAGCGCGCTGACAAGAATTGCCGGCGGAAAGATCATATCACTTAAGGGATAGTCCTGGCGCAGGGCGCCGTTGAGCTCGGTTTTGACATTGCATTCGGTCGGATCGATATCGGTCGCGATGACTGGACCGAATGGACAGAAACCGTCGAAGCTCTTGGCGCGAGCCCATTGTGCAAAGGTCTTGTCGCGGGCGATGATGTCGCTCGCCGTCAGGTCGTTGACACAGGTGTAACCGAAAATAGCGGCCGCGGCTTCCTCTTCCGAGGCATTGCTGCAGCGCTTGCCGATCACGATGCCAAGTTCGCCTTCATAGCCGACGCGTTCAGTGTAGGAAGGCGGGCGGCGGACCACGGCCTCCGGAGATGCGACACTCGACAGGGCCTTCAACAGATAGAGCGGCTCATCGGGTTTCGCGACATCGAGTTTGGCGGCGAGCTGATGGAAATTGTTCCACAGTGCGATGATCTTGGAAGGCTCACAAGGCGCCAGCAAGCGAACCGAGGCAAGTGGAAGCCGCATGTCGGTGGCGATCGGTTGCTCGAACATGCTGCCTTGATAAATGACAATATCCTTACCTTGCAGAAGGCCGAAGCCCTCCATGCCCTCATCGTCAAATCGTACCCATTGAGCCATTTTGTATCCTCCATTTTTGTAAAGTGCGGATCTTTTCTTCTGCCCGCCGCTGTCAGTGGTCGAGTGCCTTGACGATATTTTCGACCATTTTCTTGGCGTCGGCGAAGAGCATCATGGTGTTGTCGCGGAAGAACAGTTCGTTCTCGACGCCGGCATA
>NZ_JAQMHX010000009.1 GCF_028331445.1 Candidatus Phyllobacterium onerii
CTTTTTTTCAATAAATTTATCCCACATCACACCTTTTTTTTTTTCGGGTGGGCCCACAAACCCCCGGGTCTGGGGGGCGGGCCTTTGTTAACCCCAGCGCCCCCGCCAAACCCCTCGACCTTGAAACAAATTCTCTCCGGCAGAACGATTCTATCTGGTTATCCTTTGCTCTAAGGTTAACTAAGATTGTAAACAGCCGCGGTCATCCGCTCGGCGCTGCCATGCGCTTTGGCCGCTCGATCCTCAAAGGGAACTGATGCGTATCGCCAAAATTTACGGTCCCCAGACGTACGCCCCCGGCGTCGCATCGAATACGGAGAATTGCATTGCTGGGAGACATGTCACCCGGCAGCGCTTCTATGTCAACATAATTGTAACGAAATCATGACCGACTGAAACAATCCGTTACAAAAATGTTGCATGACTGCATCAAATCATCGTCCGGGACTGAGCCGAAAGTTCGTCATGGGGCGACGAAATGGTGATTTTCGAGCACCGAAGCGCAGCGTACATTTGGGTACATGAGCATCGGAGCACAGAAAAGCACCATTTGCAGCCCGCCATGGCGAATTCACGGTCAGTCTCTCAGGCGAAAGGAACGGCCACCGTCCCGATAGGCAATTTTGCCTCGTCTTCGGGTTCGACATGGATGACCACACTGGCGTCCGGAATCTCTGCCATCAATGCGTTTTCGATACGGTCGCAAATGATGTGTGCATCGCCGACGCTCATGTTCGCCTCAACCACCAGATGAAATTCAATAAAGGTTACTCGCCCGGCGATGCGTGTCTTCAGATCATGAACCTCTAGCGCGCCGCCGGCATTGGAAGAAATGACATCGCGGATGCGCATCGTCTCTTCCGTCGCCACGCCGACATCCATCAGGCCTTGCACGGAATTTCCGATCACGCTCCATCCCTGCCAAAGGATATTGAGCGCAACGATCACCGCGAGTATCGGGTCAAGGATCGTCCAACCCGTCAGGATGGCGCCGACCAAACCAGCAAATACGCCAACAGAGGTCACCACATCGGTCATGATGTGCTTTCCGTCCGCCTGCAATGCGGGGGATTTGTGTTTGCGCCCGCGGTTGATAAGCAAAGAAGCCCAGAACGCGTTGATGATCGATGCACCGCCGTTGATCGCAAGGCCAAGCCATGGCTGCTCCAATGTCCGGGGCGTCGCCCAAGCCACCCAAACTTCGCGCAGGATCAGCAAGGCAGCGACCACAATCAGCACCCCCTCAAGCACCGCCGAGAAATACTCGGCCTTATGGTGCCCGAAGGGATGATTCTGGTCGGCGGGCTTGTAGCTGACACGGATTGCCCACCAGGCGGCGATCGCTGCCACTACATTGACGATCGATTCCAGCGCGTCCGAATAAAGTGCGACAGAACCGGTCACGTAATAGGCAGCGTATTTCAGTGCAAGCACCGTAATACCGATTAAAATCGACCAGCCTGCGATGCGCTGAACTGTGGTGTCTTCTGTCATGCTGCTCGTATCTTTGCCCGGCGCGGCAGATGCGCCACGACATTCTCGATCATCCGCATACCAGCGTTGTGACCGAGTGTCATGATCGATTCCGGATGAAATTGCACCGCCGCAATCGGTTCGCTTTTATGCTCGAACGCCATGATGACACCGTCCTCCGTTTCTGCAGTAACGATGAACTCGTCTGGCAGGCGAACCGGGTCGGCGAAGATCGAGTGATAGCGACCCACAGTGACTTCCTTGGGCAAGCCCGAGAAAATCTTACCTTGCTTGGTAATACGAATGCGCGAGGGTTTGCCGTGCATCGGAACATGCAGCTGTCGCAGCGATCCGCCATAGGCCTCGGCAAGCGCCTGCAAACCGAGGCAAACACCGAAGATAGGAAGTCCACGCTTGCGGGCTTTCTTGATCGTCGCCTTGCAATCAAAATCTTCCGGCGTCCCGGGTCCAGGTGACAGAACCACCAGATCCGGCTTGATCCTGTCAAATATCTCCTCTGCAACCGGCGTGCGCACGGTTGTCACGCTTGCACCGGTCTGTCGAAAATAATTTGCCAAGGTGTGGACGAAAGAATCCTCATGATCCACGAGAAGAACCGACAGCCCCTCTCCTACGCGAGCGACAGCGCGTTCCTCAGGCAAGACATTGCTCTTGTGCGCGTCCCGCACCGCCGCAATCATCGCCGAAGCCTTGAGTTCGGTCTCCGCCTCCTCCTCCTCAGGAACTGAATCATAGAGCAGGGTTGCGCCTGCACGAACCTGCGCGATGCCATCCTTGATGCGGATCGTGCGCAAAGTCAGGCCCGTGTTCATATCGCCATTGAAATTGACCATGCCGATGGCACCACCATACCAAGCGCGCGGGCTGCGCTCATTTTCTTCGATGAAACGCATAGCCCAGAGCTTCGGCGCTCCAGTTACCGTCACAGCCCAGGCGTGCGACAGGAATCCGTCAAATGCGTCCATGTCTTCACGCAAGCGGCCCTCGATGTGATCGACGGTGTGGATTAGCCGCGAATACATTTCGATCTGGCGACGCCCGATGACACGGACCGAACCCGGCTCACACACGCGACTTTTGTCGTTGCGATCGACATCCGAGCACATGGTGAGCTCGGACTCATCTTTTTTTGAGTTCAGTAGCTTGATGATCTGCTCACTGTCGGCGATTGCGTCTTCGCCGCGCTTGATCGTTCCTGAAATCGGGCAAGTCTCGATGCGCCGACCAACCACGCGCACGAACATTTCCGGCGAAGCACCGACCAGATATTCGTTATCGCCCAGGTTGATATAAAACGAATAGGGCGATGGGTTGATGGCTTTCAGCCGGCGCGAAATAACCGACGGTCTGGTTTCGCAGCGCTCATAGAATGTCTGCCCCGGTACGACTTCGAAGAGATCGCCACGCATGAAGCTTTCCTTGGCCTTCTTGACCAGTTCAGCATATTCCCCAGGATTGTAATCGCCGCGTCCGGGTATCTTGTCTGTCGGCTTGAATGGCTTTGCCGCCGTATCCCGCGGAAGACCCTCGGTTGAAGCGCCAGCGAACGCATAGTCATAGCGGTCGAGCCAAGCCTTGGCAGCATGATGGTCGACCACTAGGATCTCATCCGGCAGATACAGGACGATATCACGCTGGTCATCCGGACGTTTCAACTTGTACTGGACTGTATCGAACTGGAACGCCAGATCGTAACCGAACGCGCCATAAAGACCGAGATTGGCATCGTCTTCGGTAAAGAACAGACCAACAATGCCGCGCAGGACCGTGAACACGGAAGGTATGCGTGAACGCTCTTCTTCGGTGAATTGGCGGCTGGGCAGCGCAATCTCGAGTTCAAGCCTGGTCGCACTTGTACCTGTAACGGACACTTCCATAAGCGCCTCGATAGCTTGCTTGATTGGAGCCAAAAGAACTTCGCCGCGCTTGTTCAACGCCTCAACGGTCATATGGCGGCCATTGGAAGTTATCACGACGGGCGGATCGACGATCGCCGTATCCCAGCGCGTATAGCGGCCAGGATATTCGTAGTTAGATGAGAAGACGGCGCCGCGCCGCTCGTCGAGAGCATCGACATAGCTGTCGATGGCGCTGGCATAGGCCGTTGCTATGCGGGACCGCGTGATCGTGACACCGCCTTTGGTATCGAATATTTCCACATCGCCTTCAATTCTGTGCATCATGAATTCCCTTGTTGCATCTGGCGTTGCGGGCTTCCGCGGTCAAACAAAAAGGCCGCCCGGAAAACCCGTCGCGGCCCTGTTCCCTTTTCACAAACATGCAAAAGGCTTTAGTGGCCGCTATCAGCGAGCCCACCACCAGCCATTTGAAAGAATGCGCGTGTTCATGCGGTGATTGTTAGCGTTACATTGCAACGCTTGCAACAGCAAAAGTATGAGCTTCCACCAACGTCTAAAAAAGCCCCTCGATCAAACCATCACCATTCAGATGAATCCGCTCGGCCGAGGGAGACTTCGGCAAGCCCGGCATGGTCATGATTTCTCCGCAGATGGCCACAACGAAACCGGCTCCGGCAGAAAGACGAACTTCCCGTACGTGCACGACATGGTTTACCGGCGCCCCGCGCAGATGCGGATTCGTCGAGAATGAATATTGGGTCTTCGCCATGCAAACCGGAAGATTGCCGTAACCAGCCTCTTCCCACTGCCGCAATTGTTCGCGCACACTCGTATCCGCATCCGCTTCTGCACCGCGATAGATGCGCTTGACGATAGTTTCGATCTTGTCGAACAGCGAAAGCTCATCCTCGTAAAGCGGCGAAAACTGCGCTGAGCCACTTTCAGCCAACGCAACGACCCTGTGCGCAAGTTCTTCGATCCCGGCAGAGCCTTGGGCCCAATGCCTGCATAGAACCGCCTCTGCGCCATGCGCCGCGACAAAAGCCTTCATGGCTGCAATCTCCGCATCCGTGTCGGCAGTAAAATGATTGATCGCAACCACGACCGGCACACCAAACTGGCGGACATTTTCCATATGACGTCCGAGATTCGCGCAACCAGATTTGACGGCAGCGACGTTCTCTTGACCCAGATCTTCCTTTGCCACACCGCCATGCATCTTCATGGCGCGCACTGTCGCGACAATCACCGCCGCCGCCGGTTTCAAACCAGCCTTTCGGCATTTGATGTCGAAGAATTTCTCTGCGCCAAGATCCGCACCGAAACCTGCTTCGGTGACCACATAATCTGCAAGTTTCAGCGCGGTCGTCGTCGCAACGACTGAATTGCAGCCGTGCGCAATATTTGCGAACGGCCCGCCGTGCACGAAGGCTGGATTGTTCTCGAGAGTCTGCACCAGATTGGGCTGCATCGCATCCTTGAGAAGCACGGCCATCGCCTTGTCGGCCTTCAGATCGCGGGCATAAACAGGGGTCTTATTGAAGCGGTAGCCGATGATGATTTCGCCGAGCCGCTGTTCCAGATCCTTCAGATCATTGGCAAGGCAAAGAATAGCCATCACCTCCGAGGCAACCGTGATATCGAAGCCCGATTCCCGCGGAAAGCCGTTCGCCACGCCGCCAAGTGATGACGCGATATCGCGCAAGGCCCGGTCGTTCATGTCCATAACCCGCCGCCAGGTGATACGGCGCGTATCGAGATTTAGCTCATTGCCCCAATACACATGATTGTCGATCATCGCCGCCAGCAAATTGTGAGCGGAGGTGATGGCATGAAAATCGCCTGTAAAGTGCAGGTTGATGTCCTCCATAGGAATGACCTGCGCATAGCCGCCACCCGCAGCACCACCTTTGGTGCCGAAACAGGGACCGAGTGATGCTTCACGAATGCAGACGATAGCCTTTTTCCCGATCCGATTGAGTCCGTCGCCAAGACCGACTGTCGTCGTCGTCTTGCCCTCGCCCGCCGGCGTCGGGCTGACGGCAGTTACGAGAATGAGCTTGCCATCCTTGGCACCACGTTTGGACCGGATGAACTGCGCCGAAAGTTTGGCCTTGTCATGGCCATAGGGAGCAAGATGCTCCGGCGGAATACCGATCTTGGCGCCGATCTCCAGCACCGGCTTTTTCACCGCGGAGCGCGCAATCTCAATATCGGATTTGACGATAGCCATCGACGTCTCCTCAATGCTTCAAGAACGTCAAATAGCATCGTGTAAGCGAAATGGGGATAGCCAGAAGGGACTATCCCCAGTTGCTGAGGATAAGAGTCTCTATTCGCCCATGGCAATAAGACTTGCATTGCCACCTGCCGCCGCCGTGTTAACGGAAACAACCTGCTCGAGTGCAAATCGTGCCAGGTAGGCCGGCCCGCCCGCCTTTGGTCCAGTACCGGAAAGACCAGAGCCGCCGAAAGGTTGCGTACCCACAACAGCGCCGATCGTATTGCGGTTGACGTAAATATTACCAATATCGAGCCGGTCGATGATCTTGGTTACTGTCGCTTCGATGCGGGTGTGCAAACCAAACGTCAGGCCGTAGCCAGTCGACGCAATCTGGTCGAGCACCTTGTCGAGGTCCTTGGCTTTCCAGCGAACAACATGCAAGACCGGGCCAAATACCTCGCGCTCCAGCGCTTCCGGCCGGTTGAGCTCCACGATATGCGGCGCGAAAAACAGGCCATCTTTCGGTGCCTCGCCCGCAAAGCGCACTTTTTGTGACTTCCGCATCGCCGCGATATGATCTGTCAGCATATCGCGCTGTGCCTGATCGATGATCGGGCCGACGTCCGTCGAAGGCAAAGAAGGATCGCCCAAGGTGAGTTCCTTTGCTGCACCCTCGATCATTTCAAGCATGTTGTCAGCGATATCTTCCTGCAGATAGAGAATGCGCAGAGCAGAGCAACGCTGGCCGGCCGATCGGAAGGCCGACATGACAACGTCATCTGCGACCTGTTCGGAAAGGGCTGTCGCATCGACGATCATCGCGTTGAGGCCTCCTGTCTCGGCGATCAGCGGAACAATCGGACCCTTCTTCGCTGCCAACGTCCGGTTGATCGCCCAGGCCGTGTCCGTCGAGCCGGTAAAGGCGACGCCTGCGATTTCCGGATGTGAGGTCAACGCTGCCCCAACGGATCCATCACCCGGCACATAGAGCACCGCATCTTTCGGAACACCTGCCTCGTGCAGGACGCCAATTGCCTCGTAGGCAATAAGTGGCGTCTGTTCTGCCGGTTTGGCCAAGACAGTATTGCCGGCGGCGAGCGCTGCCGTTACCTGACCCAGGAAAATCGCCAAAGGGAAATTCCAGGGGCTGATACAGACGAAAGCACCACGGCCGCGATGCCGCAACTTGTTGTCCTCGCCGGTCGGCCCCGGCATGACTTTGTCCACGCCAAACTGTCTGCGAGCTTCGGCTGCGTAGTAGCGGCAGAAATCCACTGCTTCGCGGATTTCGGCGATGCCGTCATCGATGGTCTTGCCTGCCTCACGCGAAAGAAGATCGAGAAGGCTGTCACGATTGGCTTCCAGGAGGTCTCCCGCCTTTTCCAGCGCCTTGGCCCGCGTCTCCACCGGGACACGCGACCAGGATGAGAAACCCTTGCGCGCTACATTGACGGCTTTAGCCGCCTCTTCAGCCGTTGCAAAAACCACGGTACCAACAGTCGAGCCATTTACTGGAGAGGCTACATCCTGCGTCTTGCCGGATGGCTTCACGCCTTCGATCAACGGGACGGCTTTAACAGTCGTCGATGCTTTGGCAATTCCAGACAGCAGAGCTGCTAATTCCTTGCGATCGCCAAGCTCGACACCAGCCGAATTGGTGCGTTTGCCATAGAGCTTTAGCGGTAACGGGATGTTCGGATGACGATAGCCCTTGCCATCGTTCAGTTTCTCGGCCGGCCTTATCAACAACTCCGAAATCGGTATATTGTTGTCGCCAACCACGGAGACAAACGACGAGTTTGCACCGTTTTCAAGAAGACGGCGCACAAGATAGGCGAGAAGATCACGATAGCCGCCAACCGGCGCATAAATCCGGCAGGCGATCTTGTCGTTCTTCTCCGTGATCTGCTTGTAAAGACTCTCCCCCATACCATGCAGGCGCTGGAATTCGAAGCCAGTCTTGTCGGCGCCAGCCATTTCCAGAATCATGGCCACAGTCAACGCATTGTGCGTAGCAAATTGCGGGAAGATACGCGGTCGTGCATCGAGCATGCGCTTGGCACATGCGAGATAGGACGCATCGGTCGCTGGTTTGCGGGTAAACACTGGATAGTCGGCAAGACCGCGTTCCTGCGCCCGCTTCACTTCGGTGTCCCAATAAGCCCCCTTGACCAGACGCACCATCATCTTACGGTTGTGCCGCGCCGCGAGCTTGTCGATGTGATCGATTACATCAAGCGCCCGCTTCTGGTAGGCCTGAATGGCGAGGCCGAATCCGTCCCAGCCATCCAGTGACGGATCGGCAAACACCCGATCGATCACATCCAGGGATAGCTCAAGTCTGTCAGCCTCTTCCGCGTCGACAGTGAAATTAAGATCGTAAGACTTCGCCTTTTGCGCAAGTGCCAGAAGGTCCGGTACCAGTTCGGCCATGACCTGATCATGATGTGTCGCCAGATACCGCGGATGCAACGCCGAGAGCTTGACCGAAATCCCCATGCGATCCGGTAGCTTCTTGTTACCGGTGGCGCGGCCGATCGCATCGATGGCGTCCGCATAGGATTTGAAATAGCCCTGCGCATCCTTCCGTGTACGAGCTCCCTCCCCCAGCATATCGAAGGAATGGCGATAGCCCTTGGCCTCATTGGTGCTAGCGCGTTTCAGCGCATCCTTGATCGTTTCACCTAAGACGAAGTGGTGTCCGAGATAGCGCATGGCCTGCTTGGTAGCAGTACGGACAGTCGGCAGGCCAATCCGTTTGACCAGCGAGGAAAGCACGCCCTCCGGAGTTTCACCCGGTTTGATGACCTTCGCTGAGAGACCCAGCGCCCAAGCGGAAGCGGACACAAACCACGTATCGCCGCTTGGCTCATGCTCCGACCAATGACCTTGCTTCAGTTTATCCTCGATCAGCTTGTCCTGCGTTGCCGCATCCGGCACGCGCAGCAAGGCTTCCGCAAGCACCATCAGCGCCAGACCCTCGCGGGTCGACAAACCATATTCCCGCAGGAAATCCTCGACCCCACCGATACCGCTCGCTTCCTTGCGGATCGTCGTGATATATTTGCTGGCACGGGCATCGATGCGACGGCTGACATCTTCCGGCAATGTTATGGACTTAAGCAACGAGGCAACCAACGCCTGATCATCGACGGCATAAGGTGCAGAAAAATCATTGGTAGATGGCAATGGTGCGGTCATCAGGCTTCCCCTTATTGATTTTTCCCATATAATCCAAATCTACTCAGTTATTCTCACCAATGAATGTGAGAGATTACGTGTAAAAAACTACAAATGGGGAATATTTTAGCGATGAAAAATTTGGACAGCCTCGATCGCAGAATATTGCGCGAGCTGCAAAAGGATGGACGCCTGACCAATACAGAATTGTCCGAGCGCATCAGCCTGTCGCAAACCGCTACGACCGAACGGGTAAAGCGCCTGTCCCGCGACGGCTACATCCTTGGATACACGGCAAAATTGTCGCCCAAAAAGCTCGATCGCGCAATGCTTGTATTCGTCGAGATCAAACTTGATCGCACCACGCCGGACGTCTTCGCAACCTTTGCCGCAGCCACGCGCCGTAACCCGGACGTGATGGAATGCCATATGGTAGCCGGCGGCTTCGACTATCTGATCAAGGCCCGCGTTGCCGATATGGAGCATTACCGGCGCTTTCTCTCCGATATGCTGCTTTCTTTGCCAGGTGTCCGTGAAAGCCACACCTACGCCGTGATGGAAGAAGTCAAGGAAACGTCAAGCTTGCCGGTATGAGTGTCGATAGCCCGCAACTCACCACATAAATTTTGCAACCGCACATTCGTTGTAGTGCGCAACCATTAACGGCATGTAGATGACGTTCAACGGCAAAAGCAGCAGTACCGGGCCAGCGGTGCATTGGAGGCGATAGGCTCCTCCAACTGCGGCAACAGCCTTGTCGTTCGAATTTGGAGGTGAAGTGATGTGGTTTAAACCGCTGAGCATCACCCTAGTTGTGAAAAGGATCCGGACTCGCTGGCAAGTGACCATCCGGATCCAATTCAATTAACTAGGAAAGGGGGCGGGCGAAAGCTCGTCCCTGCTCCAACGCCAATATAGCAGTTTACAAACCCAAGTCCACTACTGCTGCAGCACCTGTTTGATGTCGATCAGGTTAGAGCGCACGCGCAGGATATAAAAGCCCATCGTCGTCAGGTGGTTCGGCAACAGCCAGCCGCCTTCGCTGCCATTGGCGATGATCCAGGGCTTGATGTTCAAGGCCGAACGAAGTTGCCCGTCCATACCATCCCAAAGCGGCGTCAGGTGCTTTTCATCGAGCACCTGCTTGAAATCCAGCTGAGCTGCATTCATCAGACCGTAATAGGCATAGAGCTGACCGTAGGCGAACCAGAAACGGTCATCGGCACGCGTGTCGAACCAGCCATAATTGTTGTTTTCCGAACGATCTTTCAAAATCGCCGAAGTCGCGCCGATATCGTTGGCGATACGGTCGATGAACTGGATGAGATTATCCGCACGCGCATCAAAAATGGCATTGCAGGACTCCAGCTTCGTATTGAACGTACGCAGATCCTTGACCGCCGAACGATAATAACTCGGCGTCGGCGTCTTCGGACCAAAGGGATTGAGGCCAAAATACCAGGCGTCTTCGGTAAATTGCAGGTTTCCGCGCGCCTTCTGCAAGTCGGCGTCGATCTGCGAGGTCCCGCGAACACGCCCAAGTGTATCGACGAGTTCAACCGCCGTGCGGCGTACAGCAGAATTGATGCCACGCTGAAAGGATGCCTTGTTATCGAGGAAAGGCGTATTGTCCCAATCGACGCCGAAGAACCCGAGCTTGTAGAGCAGCATGGAGGAAATCCACGCGTTCTGGTTGACGTTGAAATCCGTAAGGTCTGCGGTCACCTGCACGATGGCCGAGCGCGCGCAGGTCTTCGCTGCGCCTGTATCGGCGGCTTGCGTCGGCGAAGGAACCGGTTCGCCTACAGGAACGGTGAGGTTTTTGAAATTGTACGAGCTGATGTAGTCCGGGTTGAAATTCGTCCAGACCTGTGTGTTGTAGAAGAAGTATCCGTAGAGCCCGAGCCATACGAGCACTGCGAGACCCAGAACCGCCTTGAGGATAATTCCGCGCTGACCATACCAGCTCCCGAGCCACATGAACGGCCACAGGATGATACCGACGACAAAGCCGATACCGCGCCCAATATAGTAGAAAATCCGGCTGAAAAAATTGATCACGGGCTCGAGCATCCTGTTCCTCGTTACTGTTCAAGTCCATTAAGCCGCCTCCGCAGCCCTTATCTGTCAATCACATAGGTTGTTTCGAGAAAATCGACAACGTGTTCCTGCGAGATAGAGAGTCGACCTGTAGAATCGGTGCAAAAATTCCGCCTTCGCAGCCTGCAAAGAGCCCGGGCGATTGACGAGTAGCGACAACTTTCGCCCCCCTCTACTTTACGCCAACCCATACAACCGTTTCCGCAGCCCTTCCTTGTCTTTCAGATAGGTCGTTTTGAGAATATCAACGACGTGTGCCTGATAGGGCGGGCTCCAGCTCTGATAATCGGCATAAAAGCCCGGCTTGTTGAAGACATAACGTGACAGGAAATCCCATGGCACGAAATCGCTGATCAGATGGTTGACCAGCCAGGCGTCCGGGTGACGCGGCAGGGCGCGTATGACAAGAAACCGGCGTTTCGGATCGATTTCCGCCATGTTGAGCTGCCCAGTCTGGCTGATCTCGCGCTTGACCCCATTAAGGAATGGCCACGTACCATCATGATTGATCAGGCTGGCATTGGCGTGAATCCAGGTCTGCAGCCAGATTCGGTCGATATTGGTCAGGTCCCGTTCCGGCTCCAGTGACTGGATCAGATGGCGGATAATCATCTCGCCGCGATTTTCGAGATAGCCCGATTGCTCGATCCATGAGGCGCGCGGCAGTTCGATGCGAGCGGTCGAAGCGAGAAACTGAAAGACCTGCTCGGCATCCTTGATGGAAATATAATTCACCTGCCACGGTCGCGAACGTCGGAATCCCGGTGCCGACGGATCGCCAATGACGGTCGTCGTATTGTCATCGACAAAGATGAAAACACCACCGAAATGGCTGGTCCAGAAGGCGCGGTGCCGGAATATCACCTTGTCCGGCACCAGCGAATTCTCCCGGATATCGCCGGTGACCTTGGCGAGTTCCACCATGCGGTTGATGAGCTCGTTGTTGCGCCAGGCGTCCGGTTCGTCCTCCAGCCGGTCGACCAAAAGCCGCAATTCCGCCGCCTGCCCCATGACATTCTCGGCGGAGAGAACCCGGAACTCCACCTGGTTGATCGACAGAAGGTCTTCGATGTCATTGACGACCGAAACGCTATCCTCGATCTCGCCGTAGAGTACATCCTTGATCGTCAGCGCATTGATGGCGCGGGAATTGCTGGTGAAAAACTCGTACATCAGTTGCGATGTATTGGAGAATTGCGTGTGCACGACCGGCAAATCCACCTGCGCCGGTGTCAAAATGATGAACCGGCGGTTGACGCCATTTGGATCGAGATAAGACGGATCCTTCAGCTCCTTGGCGACTTCCGGCGAAAAGCCGGTCCTGTCGACGTTGAATTTCTTGAGTTTCGTCGCAGAAAAACCGAAGGATTTCAGCGCGCGATTATAACGCTCTATCAGGTGCGGCTGGTCGATCGTCAGCAAGCGTCCATAGATCAGCTCGTTTTCGTAGAGAAGGTCCATCAGACGTCCCATTGCCCTTTGGCCTTGAGCGCTTCAACTTCCCGCACTGCCCGCTCACGCAATCTCGCGTCTCGCACCATCTTGTCCACTGCCGCATCGTCGGACTTGTCGGAATAACGGAACTCCGAATCCGCGTATCGGTTGGTTTCCTGCAGCACCATCTCCATCGTGAAGGGTTTGCGCAACGTCTCGATCATCGCCTTCTTTTCATCATAGCCCTTGTGCATGAACGTTTCGGGCTTTTCGAACCATTCATCCGGAAGTTCCACATCCATCGCACGCATCTTGATTGCGTCGGTGACGTTCTTGATGGCGCGGCCAGTGAAGCGTGGCTCGCGCTCCTTGATCATGTGTAGATAGGTGCCGATGTCGGACAGGGTTTTTGGCTCGCCATTGTCCTTGATGAAGCGATCAAAGACCACTTTCAGCCCCTCCTCCCGCGGCTCCGAAAGTTCGTCATAGGCCGTCTCCACCGCCCGTGCGATCTGTTGCGCTTCGTAGAGCTTGTGATCGCCCAGCGGTATCTTGTGGTTTTTGCCCGCCAGCAGCGCGAAGATATCGATGTAGTCGTCGCGTGTCTGTGGTCCGTCGACCAGCCATCGCGCCCCTGCCCGCTGCCTCAACGCGTCGTCGACGTTCTCCGGATAGTTGGAGAACATACCGAATGAGCAATTACCGCGCACAACGGTGGAGGCGCCTGAAAAAGCTTCCATCAGCACGCCGGTGATCTCGTGCTGGCCCGAGGAGGCGCGGTCATCCGAACGCTTTGCCGCGACCTGATCGATGTCGTCGATCGTACCAAAGCCGATCACGCGCGGATTGAGCACATTCGTCACAAATTGTTTGCAGTTCTGTCCGGACTTGCCCTGATAGGACGATATCTGATCCACGCCGAAATTCTCATAGTGAAATGCGTAACCGGCGACCTGGCAATAATCATTGAGCATCCCGGCGATCATCTGGATCAGCGTGGTCTTGCCTGTGCCCGGCGCGCCGTCACCAATGAACGTGAACAGAAACCCGCCCAACTCGACAAACGGGTTGAGCTGCCGGTCGAAATCATAAGCCATCAGCATTTTGGAGAGCTTCAGAGCCTGAAACTTGGCGATGTGGTTGCCGACAACTTCGTTCGGTTTCTTGAATGTCATCACCAGCGGCGTGCGTTTCTTCGATGGCGCAACATCGAACCCGTCCAGTGTGAAGTCATCGCTGTCGAGCCGCAGGTGCGTATCCTCGAAATTGCCAAGACCGTCAAATCGTCCCTTGCGTTGCAAAAGCCCTTCGATGGCAAGCGCGGAAAAGGCTTTGGCGCGCGCAAGCATCACCTGCTCATCGCTCGCGCCGGAAATTGCGCGATCGAGTCCGGCAATCACCGATTTCAACGCGTCTTGCGCCGTATCGAAGACGAAATCCGGCTCGCTCATATCGTTGGCTGGTTCTGAATCAGCCTCGATCAGTTGCGCGAGATAGGCGGCAAAGGCGAAAGCGGCAACGTAAGCTGCAGCTGACAGAAGCCGTTTGAAATGACTGGCCTCTTCACCCTGTAACGGAGCGGAAGCATTGCGCGCCATCAAACTTTCAAGATCACTTTGCCGGCCGAAAACATCGGCGACGGCTAGTGCAATCGCGACACCACGACGAGCCCGAAACAGCAGCGTGTGTTGGGCAATCGAAAGCATCTGATCGTCGGCACGCACAGACTGGATCGTCTTTGCAAGCTCCACCTCACGCGTCTTCCGCAAGCCGCCGGTTGAAACGGTCGAAACAAAACGTCTGCCAGTGCCGGCAATTTCGGTACCTGACTTCTCGCCGCTGTCCAGCGATACGAATCGCGTCACCATTGCCTGTGCGACGGCAAGATGCTTGGCGATGTCCTTCTCAACAAGCGTGGTCAGACCGACATCCATGATCGTTTCCTCCTCAAATGCCGCTGATCACTTGGCCATTGGACAGGATATGCGTCTGAAACCCCTTGAAGATTCCTGCCGCTTCCCCTGATGCGTACAACGCCTGATAGGCTTCATGCGGCACCAGAGCGTGCTGCTCATAGTGACTGACGCCCTGCCTTGCCGCTTCAAGGTCATCAGTATTGATGTGAAACTCTTCACGCGACGGCTCCGACGACCAAAGTCCACGTTTGCCGGGTTTCTCCGCCTTGGAAAAAACTTCCTGCAAGGTCCAGGTCAGGAGCCAGGCGTCCTCCGGCTTGCGCACGCGCTCAAGGACGTCGGCAACCTTCTGATTATGCTCGGTAATTCCGGCCGTGTAGAATGGCCCAAGAACGAGCCGGCGTAGCTGCTTGGGGTGCAGTTCCGGAAAATCCTGATCGAGTGCTGTAGCGATGGTAACTGGCGACAGCGAATAGGCCGAGTTCTTCGCGGCAAAATCGTCAAAGCGGCGTGCGATATCCGGATTGAGAAGACCGCCGACCGGCAGGGGAATCCTGACCTTGTTGTTGAGCTTGCCCTCAGCCACCAACGTCTCCACCATATCTTCGGATGAGTCCTCGATGATCGCCATGTAGATCAATGGCAAGTTCGAGGCTCCGTCGAATGCGCCCCAATGCACCACGTAGAAGGGGCGCATGGTTTTCGGGTTAACAGAAACCCGGATGGTGGTCGGGAGCAGGAAGGGGGAGAATATCTCGCCTTTGTCCACGACTTCCAGATATACCCGTTCCGCCATGGACCTTTGCAGGTCGCGCGGAAACTCGCGATTGCGCAGAATGAAATCCGCCATCTCGCCCCGAAGCGCATCCGCCGGCGGAATGGCAGCAAGCCGCACCGATGCGTCCTTCTTGTCATTTTCAAGCTCCAGAACATTCTGGAAGACAGGAAAGCCGCTCTCGGCCTTGGATATGCGAAAGCGCTCGGCAAAACCGAGCCTGTTGCGCCAGCATTCGAACGAAGAATCAAGGCGCTGCAGATATTCAGATACAGTCTGTGCAACCAGATCATGCTTGTAGAGTGGCGAGTCCTGGTTGTTCAGAAAGACTTCGAGCCCATCCAGCGCCGCACGGATAGCGCCAAAATAGCGCTCAGCCGCCGCAAGATCCGCATTGGCATTGTCGGTCATTGACTAGCTCTGCACGTAGTCGGCGGAATTGTGCTTCTTCAGGACCTCTGAGAACCGCCGCGAGAAAGCATCGTCAGCCAGCTTCTTGCGACGCTGGATATCCTGCGAACTGACCATGTTCCTCTCGTGCATTTCGAGAAGATCGCCGATGTGCTTCTGTGCCGCTGCACCGACACCGGCCATGGTCTCTTCTGCTGCCGTATCCACCTTGCTGCCGAGCGTATTGATCTTGTGCGCCACGTCCTGTTGCGCGGCCGTTTTCAAAGAATCTTCCAGCGCCTTGTAAAGAACGATGCGCTGCTCGGTGTCGATCGACAGTTTGTTGATCAGCGTGCTCTGCGCCGCGATCTGGTTATTGAGCGAATCGACAAAAGTCTGGAACATGGACGTGTAACGTTCCAGCGTCTGGCTTTCCGCAAGAAGCTCCTGCTCCTTGGCCTGGCGCTCATTATATTCTGTTGCAAGTTTCGACCGCTGACCTTCAAGCTCGGTGCGTGCGCCCTGATCTGTCGACGCGGCAATCCTGTTTTCAATATCCAGCAAGAGCGGATTTAGTTCTTCGATTCGCTTTTGCGTCGCTTCAAGGTTGGCGATGGTGGACTTGCGCCGTTCTATGACAGTCGCAAGGCTCGTTTCGGAGGTCTTGTAGCGTTCGTCCAGAACGCCTTTCTGCTCTTTCAGAATACCGACAATCCGGTCGGACTTGGAAAGGAGTTCCTGGAGATTTCCCGCAAGTGACATATTGCGGACGCGGTCTGAACGCAGGCGCTGCATCTTCTGCTTGGAGAAGACACCGATAAACTTTTCCCAGCCGGAATAGCCTTTCATGCTTTCGAATTCAGAACCGAAAACATTGGTGGCATCCTCCAGCCCGATGATCAGCTCGGCAATATTGCCTTCCATCACCTTCTGTTGACGCAAGACATCATCAATGCGCGCATTTTCGATATCGAAATCGGAAGCGCCGATCTTCTCATCAGCTTTAGCGAATTTGTCGAGGACTATTGTGGACTGATCGATTTTGGCCCGCATATCATTGACCATTGTTCTGGTCTTCTCGATCTCGGAATCGAAGTTCTGCAAACTCGCCATTTAAGTCTTCCCCTGATTACCAAAATCGCTTCTCGCGACGATCGAATATAGACACGGTACATTGCGAAAAAAAGCCTACGGGAAAATGACAGGTCTCAAGGTAAACTTGCAAGCAGAGATTCGCTATTTAAGGCTTATGGACGTCCCCGCTTGCAATCCGGCCGGTTTCCTCTTCCCAGTGTTTGCGGCAGAGCGAGACATAGACGGATTTCTCGATCGCCACCTGATCGCCCTCAAGCAGCGCCTCCCCTTTCGGTCCGTGACGAACAACCATTGTCGCCTTGGCGCCGCAGTGACAGATGGTGCGGATTTCCCGAAGCGTGTCGGCAATGGCGAGCAATTCCGCAGAACCGGGAAAGAGTTTACCCTGAAAATCGGTGCGCAGACCAAAACACAAAACTGGCAGGTTAAGGCGGTCGACCACGCGCGCCAGCTGCCAGACCTGCTCCTTGGTCAGGAACTGCGCTTCGTCGACAAACACGCAACTCAGCGCGCTTTCACCGTGGGCCTTGGCGATAATCGCAAAAAGATCATCTTGATCGCGATAAAGCAGTGCCTCGGCGCTGACACCCAGCCGTGAGGTAATCCTTCCGACACCGTCTTCGGCATAGTGCGCAGCCGTGAACAGCATCGTCCGCATGCCGCGTTCCTGATAGTTGTAGGAAGCCTGCAAAAGCAGCGTCGATTTTCCGGCATTCATCGCCGAGTAACTGAAATAGAGTTTTGCCATCTCCCGCTTTAATCAGAGTTGGGTCTCCGCATGAACCCTTGCAATCCACTCCTTCGCAACTTTTGTCGGAATATCAACAACTGTCGCTATTTGACCGGATTTATGCGCGCCTATGCTTGAATGCGTTTCCGTTTGGTGCTTGGTTCATGACATTGAAAATCCGGTAAAAACCGGAAGGGGAGAACTATCTATGAAAGTACTATCCAAACTCACCATTTCCTTGGTTTTGGTTCTTTCCGCAGGTACGGCATTCGCTGCGGAACCCGAATCTTGCAAGACAGTCCGATTCGCCGATGTGGGCTGGACTGATATCACAGCCACCACAGCCGCAACGAGTGAAGTGCTGAAGGCCTTGGGTTATTCGACCGACACGAAGGTTCTCTCTGTGCCGGTGACTTATGCTTCGCTTGGCAAGAAGGACATTGACGTGTTTCTCGGCAACTGGATGCCGACTATGGCAGCCGACGTAAAGCCATATCTTGAGAACAAGACTGTCGAAGACCTCGGCCCTAATCTCACAGGTGCGAAATACACCCTCGCGGTGCCGCAATACCTCTATGATAAGGGTCTGAAAGACTTCAAGGACATAGCCAAGTTCAAGGATGATCTCGGCGGTAAGATCTACGGCATCGAGCCCGGCAATGATGGCAACCGCTTGATTCTCGACATGATTTCCAAGGACACTTTCGGTTTGAAGGGTTTTGAACTTGCGGAATCGTCCGAGCAGGGCATGCTCGCGCAGGTCGCCAAGCAGACAAAAAGCGAAAAACCAATCGTCTTCCTTGGTTGGGAACCGCACCCGATGAACTCGAATTTCAAGCTTGCCTATCTCTCTGGCGGCGATGATGTCTTCGGACCGGACTTTGGTGGCGCCATCATTCATACCAACGTTCGTGCTGGGTACACCACCGAATGCCCGAACATCGGCAAGCTCCTGACCAATCTCAAATTCAATCTGCAGATGGAAAATGAGATCATGGGCAAGATTCTTGATGATGGTGAAGACGGTGCCAAGGCTGCTACCGAATGGCTGAAGGCCAACCCGGCAATTCTGGATACATGGCTGGCAGGCGTTACAACCTTCGATGGCAAGGAAGGTCTCCCCGCGGTCAAGGCATCGCTGGGCCTATAACAATCGCTGTCCCTGACGGGATAAAGAGACCAAAGAAACAT
The DNA here is from genome assembly GCF_028331445.1 of Candidatus Phyllobacterium onerii. Lineage (GTDB taxonomy): Bacteria > Pseudomonadota > Alphaproteobacteria > Rhizobiales > Rhizobiaceae > Phyllobacterium > Phyllobacterium onerii. Next base: position 18,389 of record NZ_JAQMHX010000009.1, read on the forward strand.
GAGCCGTCCGGTGCACCGGTCGGGCGGCTCCTTTCACTTACTCATTGTGGGGATGGTTTTGGTTTGGACTGGTTAACGCAAGACAAGATTCCGGTTGGCCGGACGGCGAAAGCGGCCGTCGATTGGCTCACCACCAATTTTGCCGGATTTTTCGATGGACTTGCCGCAGTCATGCAGGCCTTCATCGACGGCCTGATGTTTGTGCTGAAATATCCACATCCCCTGATCATGGTCGTGATTTTCGCCGCCATCGCTTACGCCCTGCGCCGGTCCATAGCGGTCACGCTTCTCACCATTCTTGGCTTCCTGTTCATCCTCAATCAGGGATACTGGCAAGAAACAATGGAGACACTGACCCTGGTGCTCTCCTCGTGCATCCTGTGCATGGGCATCGGCGTGCCCATCGGCATTGTCGCCGCGCACCGGCCGAAGTTCTATGCCGCGATACGTCCCGTACTCGACCTCATGCAGACCTTACCCACCTTCGTCTATCTCATCCCCGCCATCGTCTTTTTCGGCATAGGTATGGTGCCCGGCCTGATTGCAACCGCAATCTTTGTTCTGCCGGCACCCATCCGCCTCACCCATCTCGGCGTTTCCTCGACACCCCGGCACCTGATCGAAGCCGGCGAGGCATTCGGTGCATCTTCCCGCCAACTGCTATGGAAGATCGAACTGCCCTACGCCATGCCGCAAATACTGGCTGGACTTACCCAGACGATCATGCTGTCGCTGTCCATGGTGGTCATCGCAGCACTGGTCGGAGCTGATGGGCTTGGCGTTCCAGTCGTTCGTGCCCTGAATTCGGTGAACACGGCCTTGGGCTTCGAAGCGGGGCTCGTTATCGTAGTCGTCGCAATCATACTCGACCGTATCTTCCGTCCCGGCAAGGAGCCAGGTGAATGACCGCGATCACACTGGATAATGTCTGTATTATTTTTGGCAAGAAGACTGACGGTTCGCTGTTTCTGGCCGACCAAGGCAAAAGCCGCTCGGATATCCAGGCCGAAACAGGCCATGTGCTTGGTGTTCACAATTGCACTCTCACCATCGCCGAAGGAGAAATAGTCGTGTTGATGGGGCTCTCGGGCTCCGGAAAATCGACACTCCTGCGCGCCATCAATCGCCTTAACCCCATCTCACGCGGCTCCGTCGTCGTTCACAACAAAGGGCGGGCCATCGATGTCGGCAAGGCCGACAAGACAACCTTGCGGGATTTGCGCAAGCATCTTGTTTCGATGGTTTTCCAGCAGTTCGGTCTCCTGCCCTGGCGCACAGTCGAAGAGAATGTCGGGTTCGGACTTGAGCTCTCGGGTGTTCCGAAGGAAGAGCGCGCGAAAGCCGTGCAGCAGCAGCTGGAACTGGTCAACCTCAAGGACTGGGCCAAGCGCAAGGTCGGTGAGCTTTCCGGTGGCATGCAGCAGCGGGTCGGCCTTGCACGTGCTTTCGCGACAGGTGCACCGATCCTGCTGATGGATGAGCCCTTTTCAGCGCTTGACCCGCTTATTCGAACCCGCCTGCAAGATGAGCTTCTAAGTCTACAGGAGCGCCTGAAGAAGACGATCGTTTTCGTCAGCCACGATCTTGACGAGGCCATGAAAATTGGCAATCGGATCGCCATTATGGAAGGCGGACGGATCATCCAGTGCGGTACGGCTCAAGACATCCTGCTTAACCCGGCGGATGAATATGTTGCGGATTTTGTCGCCAACATGAATCCACTTGGTGTCCTCACTGCCGCGGACATCATGGTTCCGCTTGATCGGACGCGTCCTGCGAGCAGGCCATTTGCGGCTACAGCCCGTCCGGAAACGCCAGTGCGTGAAATCATGCAAGCGATCGCGAAAAACAGTGGCGATGTGGGCGTCCTGGAAAACGGCGCATTTCTCGGGATGATCTCTGCCGATGACATCGTGCGTGGCTTGTTAAAGCACCAGAAGCATTAGCTTGAGCTATTCTTCTTCCGTATCCTCGTCGCCGGATTTCCCGGCTGGCTGCCATGAATGTGGCACGACTTTTTTCTGCGTATTTGAATCCGTGAATATCCACCAGCCGGCATCCGTTTCGTCCCACTGACCACCCGTGGCCTTCAGGCGATCCAGTGAACGATATTGCCCGATGGACTCGTTTTCCTGTCCATCCTCGTCAGTCCAGAACACCTGAACCTTGCTGCCATCCTTGGGTGCTGTGGAGATCGGCTGCTTTTTGGTCATGTCATGCAGCCTTCTTCTTGGCCAAGCGTGCTCTGATGCTTTCCACATCGGACTTCGGCGTCGCTGCAAACAGCGTCTTCGTATAGCTGTGCTGCGGGTTGGCAAACACTTCCTCCCGCGTACCGTATTCAACAACTTCGCCGTAGTACATCACCATCACCTCGTCGGCGATATAGCGCACCACAGAAAGATCGTGGCTGATGAAGACGTAGGTAAGGTTGAACTCGTCCTGCAGATCGGCCAACAGGTTAAGAACCTGTGCTTGTACCGAGAGATCCAACGCAGAGACCGGCTCATCCAGCACGAGCAGGCTGGGGCTAAGCATCAGCGCGCGGGCGATGGCGATACGCTGGCGCTGACCTCCGGAGAACATGTGCGGATAGCGATTGTAGTGTTCAGGTCCAAGTCCGACCTTCACCAGCATTTGCATCGCCAGATCGCGCCGCTCGGCGGCCGTCTTGTTGGTGTTCAACAACAAGGGTTCGCCGAGAACTTCACCGATCTTCTGGCGCGGATTGAGCGAACCATAGGGATTCTGGAAAATGATCTGAACCTTTCGGCGCATCTCCGCGGTGACGCGATCCTTGGCGATGTTGATAGGCTTCCCGTCGATCAAAAGTTCGCCGGAAGTTTGCGGATCGATCAGCGTCAGTATCCGACCCAGCGTTGACTTTCCGCAACCGCTCTCACCCACAATGGCAAGGGTTTTGCCCTTTTCCAAAGTAAAGCTGACGCCCTTGACCGCGTGCACGGTCTTCTGCTTGCCAAACAAGCCGCCGCCGACATAATAGTCACGGACGATATTGCGGCCCTCGAGTACGACCTCGCTCATGGCGCCACTCCTGCATTGGCGGCTTCATTCTTCATGAAATCTGCAACCGTTGACAGACGGTCGCCAGTCGCATTCTCCGGCAAGGCAGACAGAAGCGCGCGGGTGTAGGGGCTTTTGGGCGACTCGAACAGCGAGAGCACGTCGGCCTCCTCCATCTTGCGGCCCTTGTATTGAACAATCACGCGATCAGCCGTTTCCGCAACGACACCCATATCATGGGTAATCATGATCAGACCCATGCCGTGCTTCACCTGCAAGCTCACGAGAAGGTCGAGAATTTGCTTCTGGATCGTCACGTCGAGCGCCGTCGTCGGCTCATCAGCGATCAGCAGTTTCGGATTGCAGGCAATGGCAATGGCGATCATGACGCGCTGACATTGGCCGCCGGACATCTGATGCGGGAAGGAGTTCAATCGCTCTTCCGGCGACGGGATGCCCACTTGCTTGAACAATTCGATCGCGCGCTTGCGACGTGTCGGACCATCCATCTTCATATGGAAGCGCAGCACCTCTTCGAGCTGGAAACCGACTGTAAAGCAGGGATTGAGGCTTGCCATCGGCTCCTGGAAGATCATGGCGACGTCGCGGCCGACGATTTCTCGCCTCTGCTTGCCGGTCATCGTCAACATGTTGTGGCCATCGAATGTCATACTGTCGGCGGTGACGGTTGCGGTCTTCGGCAAAAGGCCCATCACGGCCAGCATGGCAACAGACTTACCCGAACCGGATTCACCGACGATCGCCAGAACTTCACGATTGTCGACCGAAAGATCAATGCCCTGCACGGCCATGAACAAGCCGGCGTTGGTATCGAAGCCAACAGACAGGTTCTTGATTTCAAGCAGCGCCATATCTCAGCTCCTTTTCAACTTAGGATCGAGAGCATCGCGCAGTCCATCTCCAACGAGATTGATCGCGAGGACGGTGATCAAGATTGCCAGACCAGGGAAAGTCACCACCCACCAGGCGCGCAGGATGAATTCGCGCGCTTCGGCCAGCATCGTTCCCCATTCCGGTGTTGGCGGTTGGGCACCCATGCCGAGGAACCCAAGTGCTGCAGCCTCGAGAATTGCATTCGAAAACGACAGTGTTCCCTGCACGATCAGCGGCGCGAGACAATTCGGCAGGATCGTCTTGAACATCAAGCGAAGGTGGCCAGCGCCTGCCAGCTTCGATGCGATGACGTATTCACGGTTCTTTTCGCTCATGACCGCCGCACGCGTAAGGCGCGCGAAGTGCGGTTGCAGAACGAGAGCAATTGCGATCATCGCATTGAATAGGCCAGGCCCCAGAATAGCCACAAGCACGAGTGCGAGCAACAGGGGCGGAAACGCCAGGATGATGTCCATGATGCGCATGATCAGCGTATCGACCCAACCACGGAAATAGCCAGCCAGCACACCGAGAATAACGCCGGTGATCATGGCGAACGTCACGACAATCAAGCCGATGAACAACGAATAGCGCGCGCCGTAGATCAGGCGGGAAAGCAGGTCCCGGCCCACGGCATCGGTGCCAAGCAAAAACTGCTCCTTGCCGCCGACCTGCCATGAGGGCGGCGTCAGCAATGCATCGCGGTACTGTTGGTAGGGAGCGTGCGGCGCTATGAGCGGACCAAATATGGCGATCAGCACCAGAAGGACGAGGACGGCAAAACCTATCACCGCGCCCTTGTTGACGCTGAAATAAAACCAGAATTCCGAAAACCGCGCCATACGGCCCGAAGTCTGGGACGAGGCAAGCGGTACGGGCGGGGAAACTTCGTTGGTCACGGGTTCCTCACTTTACGCGAATACGCGGGTTGATAACCGCATAGAGCAGATCAACAATCAGATTGACGACCATGACGATCAGCGCCACGAGCATGAGGCCTCCCTGCACCACGACGTAATCCCGGCGGGAGATGGCATCGATCATCCACTTGCCGATGCCGGGCCAGGAAAAGATGGTCTCGGTCAGGATCGCGCCGGCCATGAGCAAGCCCATCTGCAAACCAATCGTCGTAATGACCGGGATCATCGCATTGCGCAGGGCATGCACGCCGATGACGCGTTTCGGTTCAAGGCCCTTTGCCCGGGCAGTACGCACATAGTCTTCACCGAGAACTTCCAGCATGGCGGATCTCGTTTGACGCGCGATAACCGCGAGCGGGATCGTTCCAAGCACGATTGTCGGCAGAATCAGATGCGAAACAGCCGATTTGAATGCGCCTTTGCCACCTGAAATCAGGCTATCTATCAGCATGAAGCCTGTGGTTGGCTTGAAGAAATAGATGAGGTCCATGCGCCCTGACACCGGCGTCCAATGCAATATACCGGCGAAAAGGATGATCAGGAGAATACCCCACCAGAAGATCGGCATCGAATAGCCAACGAGTGCGATGCCCATGCTCAACTGATCGAATATCGAACCGCGCTTGACTGCAGCGAAGATACCCGCCGGGATGCCGATGATGACGGCAAAGAGCATGGCGCAGATACTAAGCTCCAGTGTCGCCGGGAAAAGCGCCCGGAAATCTGCTAGAACCGGCCGTTTGCTGGCGATCGACGTGCCGAAATCTCCATGGAAAATACCCCATAGGAACGAAAAGTACTGTTCCCATATGGGCCTGTTGAAACCGAACTGGTCCATCAGCAATTGATGCCGTTCCGGCGTCATGCCACGTTCGCCCGCAAGTGCGATGACTGGGTCGCCGGGCAACAAACGAATGAAAATGAAGGCCACAAAACTGATACCGATAAACGTCGGAATCAGCAGCAGCACTCTGGACGCGATATAGCGAAACATGGTGACCTGAAAAAAACGCGGTACCGGCCGAAGCCGGTACCGCTGGAGTAAATTTACTCTGCGACGTCGACGCTGGCGAAGTTATGAACACCGAGCGGGCTCGGCACATAGCCAGATACGTTCTTCGTCATAGCTGTCGTAACGAGCGAGTGAGCAAGCGTTGCCCATGGTGCTTCACGCTTGAATACAACCTGCGATTCTTCATAGAGCTTGGTCCGCTCTGCAGGATCGGAGACGACAGCCGCCTTGTTGATCAAATCCGTGAATTCCTGGTTGCACCATGCAGCGCGGTTGGATGTACCCACAGCCTGGCAGGACAACAGGGTTGCAAGGAAGTTATCCGGATCGCCATTGTCACCGGTCCAGCCAATGATGACCGCACCGTCGTGCTTTGGATCGGAAGCCTGCTTCAGGTATTCCTGCCAATCGAAGGTAACGATCTCGGCCTTAACACCAACCTTGGCAAAATCCGACTGGATCAGTTCGGCAGTACGGCGGCCATTCGGCATATAAGGACGTGCAACCGGCATAGCCCAGATCTTCATCGACAGATCTTTTACGCCAGCCTTCTCGAGTGCTGCCTTTGCCGCTTCAGGATTGTATTCGTCATCCTTGATCGACTTGTTGTAGGACCACATCGTTGGCGGGATCGGGTTGATCGCCGGTGTACCCTGACCGAGATAAACGGCGTCAACGATGGCCTTCTTGTCGATTGCCTGGTTGAGTGCCTTGCGCACTTCCGGCTTGTCGAACGGTGCCTGTGTCGTGTTGTAGGCAAGCGTCGAAACGTTCAGGCCTTCTTCCTGAATGACATTCAGGTTTGTATCAGCCTTCAGGCCTTCCACATCTGCCGGATCCGGATAGATCGTCAGCTGGCATTCACCGGCCTTGAGCTTCTGCACGCGAACAGCCGCATCAGGCGTAACCGCGAAGATAAGGCTGTCGAGCTTGACCTTGCCTTTGTAGTAGTCAGGATTGGCTTCGTAGCGGATGGCAGTGTTGAGCTGATAGTCCACGAACTGGAATGGGCCCGTACCAACCGGCTGCTCGTTGAGCTTGCCCGGAGTTCCGTCAGCCATCAGCTTGTCGGCATATTCCTTGGAAACGATGGACGAGAAGTCCATGGCAAGGTTGGCAAGCATCGGCGCGTTCGGCTTGGTCAGCGTGACCTTTACAGTCAGGTCGTCGACTTTTTCCACTGACTTGATCAGCTTCGGGAAGTCCATGCCTTCAAAGTATTCGTAGGAAGCGCCGTCTACATACTTGGCCCAAGGGCTGCCTTCCTTCTGGCGTTCAAAGGAAAACACCACGTCGTCAGCATTTAGCTCACGCGATGGCGTGAAATAGCTTGTCGTCTGAAACTTGACGCCTGGATGAAGTTTGAACGTGTATTCCAGACCATCATCGGAGATCGTCCAGCTATCAGCGAGAGCTGGTTCAACTTCCGACGTTCCTGGCTTGAATTCCACCAGTTTGTTGAAGACGGCTTGTCCTGTCGCATCGAGTGTCTCACCACCCGTATAAAGCGCCGGATCAAAACCGCCTGGGGCAGCTTCCGAGCAAAAGACTAACGTCTTGGCTGCGGCTCCACCTGCCATCAGCCCACCTGTCAGCATTGCGAGCGCGGTCGCCGCAAGGAGTTTCTTGTAGGTATTCATCTTTTCCACCTTCAGAGGTTTTTTTGTGTTGCAGGCCCCCATGCCTACAACGAAGGTTGCATGGAAGCCTTTGCCATGTCGCAATGCAAGCAGATTTATTCGCAGTCAACCCACCGAAACGCCGATAATACTGGATTCTGGAGAATCTCTGCCTTCATGCCAAAAAAAAAGTGAAAATCCCTAAAAATCCGTCCACTGGCTTTTACTATGACGCGTCGCTGGGGGCCTCATACTTGGGCGGCAGGGAACGATTTTGACGGCAGGAAACAGCGAAACGGCTGGATAACCGACCACACCCATGCGAGAAGGCAGGAACGAGCATCGGAGACGATCATGGATACGAATGGACATGTGGCAATTGTAACAGGTGGTGGCTCGGGTTTGGGAGCAGCGACTGCCCGCAGGCTGGCGGCAAAAGGTGCGAAAATTGCCCTTTTCGACATCAATCTTGACGCCGCGCAGAGCGTCGCAAATGAGATCGGCGGATTGGCGCTCAGTTGCAATGTGTCCAGTGCAGGCGACGCCGAGAAGGCCGTTGCGCATGTCATCGACGCACTCGGAACGCCGCGCATTCTGGTCAACTGCGCCGGTATAGCCAATGCGGGGCGCATCGTCGGTCGTGATGGCCCACACGATCTCGACCTTTATCGACGTGTGATTGAGGTCAATCTCATCGGTTCGTTTAATATGCTTCGGCTTGTCAGCGATGCCGCGTCAAAGCTTGATCCGCTCGAATCGGGCGAACGCGGTGTTATCATCTCCACCGCATCCGTCGCCGCTTTTGACGGCCAGATCGGTCAGGCGGCCTATGCGTCTTCCAAAGCCGGTATAGCCGGCATGACCCTACCCGCAGCGCGCGAACTCGCGCGTTTCGGCATTCGCGTCATGGCTATTGCGCCCGGCATTTTCGGAACGCCTATGCTACTCGCCATGCCGCAAGAGGTTCAGGATTCCCTTGCTGCGTCCATTCCATTTCCATCGAGACTTGGCAAACCGGAGGAATATGCGGCTCTGGCCTTGCATATCATTGAAAATCCGATGCTTAACGGCGAAACTATCCGTCTTGATGGCGCAATCCGGATGGCACCAAAATGAAGAGGCAAGTTGACGCATAAATCGAATTGTGGGTTGCAACTTTTTACGCGCCGGCGATGTTCTGTTAAGGTCGGTCATCTAGAATCCTTAGCAAGAGTCATAGGTCGCTGACACCGATTGAACCCGACCGTGAAAAGGTTACAGATGTCCGTTATCAATCGTCTGGTTGTACTGTTACCAGGCTTTGAGCATATGCCCGTAGAGGCCCATCATCGCCGCTTCACGCGCGAAGCGGCCAAGACAGCCCCCGTTTACGATATGTCCTTGACCCAGTCTGAACCGCTGCGCGTTTCCTCGACCGATGGCGGGATCGCAACCGGCGAGTTCAGTCTCCATGCTTCCGGCGATGGCTGGTCGGCCAATACGGATTTCATCCTCTACGGACTAGGCGACATCACCCTTTTTTACGCGTCCAGAAATCCCCTAAGGCGGTTGCTAAGTGGAATTATCGCCCTGCTTGATTTTATCCTCACCGGGACATTCTTCCGCTTTGTTGTGACGAGTTGGCGCTATGCCCTGTTTTTCGTTTATCCGTTGTTGATCTGCTTTGTCATACTGGGTGCATCCTACGGCACCGGGCGTCTTGCCGCGTTGTACAACCAAACCAGCGTACCGGTCGCGCCGGCGATAGCTTTGACTACCGCCATCCTGTTGTTCTGGCTCGCTGCCTCAAAACTCCATTTCCTGCTCCTCATGGATGACTGGACGTTCGCCCGTGATATGGCGCGGGGCAAACGGCCGGATGTGATGCAGAAACTGGATCGCGTCATTGCCGATGCAGCCAACCGTATAAGCAATGCTCCACCCGGCACAGAAATCGTTGTTGCAGCTCACAGCCTTGGCGCGGTTTGCGCAATTCCGATTCTCGATGCCGCCCTTCGCCGCGAGGGTTCTCGCCGGTATGGCCTGCTCACTGTCGGGTCCAGTCTGTTGAAGGTAGCACTGCATCCTGCTGCTCACACGTTGCGCAAAAGTGTCGAGACCGTTGCAAATAGCAAAACGGTCTGGATCGATGTGCAATCGCTGACAGACCCCATGAATTTCTACCAATCTGATCCCGTGCGGGACCTAAAAATAAAAGGTGAAAAATCGCCGATCCTGGTGAGAGTGCGTTTCCGCAACCAACTTTGCGATGAGGCATATAAATCTATTCGACGGGATTTCTTTCGCGTACATCGCCAGTTTGTTTTCGGTGTCGAAAAACGCACCCATTACTCATGGCATGCCATCTTGTGTGGTCCGGAACAATTCGCCGATGTCGCCGCATTAGGTGGCCTGCGCTGTGATCAGAACACACCGTCGCCGGCAAAACTCAATATTGCTGGAACTGCCACCACATGATCTCTCTTGTTTCTGCCGGCAAGGTCCTGTGGGTCCTTCATGTCGCTGCCTGGTATGTGCTGCGCCGGCCATTCGATCGACGCGCGCGCAAGGTGAATCTCACTGTCGATCGGCGGAAGGGCGCCGATACGGCCAGACTTGCGGTTTCCCTCGCCGGCCTCGGTATCATTCCAGCAATCTACGTCGCGACCGGTCAGCCACATTTTGCGTCCTACCCGGCAAGCACCATACTTTTCCTGCTTGGTATTGCCTCCGGAATTCTCTCCTTGATCATGTTCCGTCTCACGCACAAGGCGCTGGGAAAAATGTGGTCCGTATCGCTGCAGTTGAAGCAGGACCACAAGCTGATCACCACGGGCATCTACAAATATCTCCGTCACCCGATGTATACGGCGTTCTGGCTCATGGCATTGACCCAGGCGTTGCTCCTCCCGAACTATGTCGCCGGTCTGGCTGGCATTGTTGGCTTCGGCTATCTGTTTTTCTCTCGGATAGGCCCTGAAGAAGTGATGCTGCAGGAAGCATTTGGAGAGGAATATAGCCGATACCGCGCGCGCACGTGGCGTGTCCTGCCCTATGTTTACTGACACATCGAGAGAAGGTTAATCGTGCCTCCAGCATCTCTGAAATCAATCATCGCCAGCATCGCCGCAATTACCCTCACAGCCTGTCAGTCAGTCCCCCAATCCACCAGCGCGATTACAGTATCGGCCTACGCGCCTGAAACGCCGCAACTCAGTTGCGCGGTACATGGCAATCCGAATGGCTCACCGGCGAAACTGACGGCCAATCGCACAAGAATTGGTGATCCCGCCTATATCGAGTTCCGCCAGCGTTTCTCACCCGGCATACCGAGCGGCCATCTCTACGTGGTTTTTGGGCGACTGGACGCCAAAGGCAATCCGGTGACCCGCCTCTATACGGGTCTCTTCCCCAAAGGCAGTCTTGCGGGACTGTATGCCGGCGCGATTGTCCCGATGCCCGCGGATCTGGTGCCGAGCTATGCCGACTGCCATCTCACGCCAAACGCGGCGTATCGCGTATCGCTGACCGAAAGCCAGTATCAGCAATTGCTCAGCAAAGTGCGGGCAGATATTGCCAAACCACCCACGTGGCGCATGTTTGGCTATAACTGCAACAACTACGCGGCGTCGCTCGGCAGCGTTGCAGGGCTGGTCGAGCCCGCCAATCGCGCACAGCCGTCGTTTTCCTACATATATGCCTATATCGATGCGAACGGCGATGGGAGAAAAAAAGCGGCCAGTAGACGGGGAACCACTGCCATTTTGTTCAGGTCAGTGGGCTTTCATAATTTAGTCCCAATCCGGTTGGTATCAATACCGCGCCGGGACCAGAACCAACGACTCGTCCTTCGCGTTCACACGATGAAAGCCGCCTACGATGAGAATAATAAGCGCCATGCTCTTGGTGTCGATCGCCTTGGCAAGTCCGGCACGCGCTATGGATAATGGTGCTGCGGAAGAGCTAAAGCGGCTGGACCCGCAGACGCGGCTCGAACAGCGCTGTGATCTCGAGGCAATGGAGCGCATCCACAAGGATCCCGCCAAACTGGTCGCCGACGAACTGGTCGCCTATGCTTTTGAAGAGCCGAAGATCAAAGGTGACAAGATCCGTTCAGGCGGCGCAGCTTTCCGCAGCAAGGGCGAATGGTACCATCTGTCCTACACCTGTGCCACGTCTCCGGACCACATGACGGTGTTGTCTTTCCAATACGCCATAGGACAAGTTATTCCCCATAGCGAATGGGCTCACCACTATTTGGTGTCCGAATAGTTGATGTGGAAATCAGTTAAGGGTGTTGGGACGATCCTGCGCCAAGAGCATCTGACCTATCGCGTCTACCTTCTTTGCGGTCGGCGCTTCATAGGCTAGTGCACTTGTCTGCAGAGTTCCCTCTGCCGTCGCGGCTGGCATCGTTACCGGTTGCGGAGCTGTGTACTCCATTGCCTGCGCCGGAGGATCGACTGGCACTGCTACCTTGTCGCTCGCAAACGCCATTTGCGCCGGCAAGGGAAGGTCAGCCTGAGCGACAACGATCGGCTGTTGGCTGATATCCTTCACAACGCGACCTGAAGTCGCTGTGGACGTCGTCGTAGTAGCCGGCGCGGCGCTGGCCATCTGCACATTGCCCCCCGCCATTCTGGTGCTGGCAATATAGGCGTTGGCAATTGCACGGCTGGCATCATTCGAAGCTATATCTGCTGAATGATAACGGTCACGCTTTTCGTAGAACGCGTTGCCGCCCGCGACGACAGTATAATGCATGTTCTTGTAAGGGAACCGAAGACCCGCCGTATGGAAATACATCGCGTTCTTCACTTTGGGGTTGCGCTCACCCTTGAGCACGGCGTCCGCTGCAGCTTGCACGTCGGGCATTGCCACAGAACGCATGGGCCGCGATAGCACGCCCGGCGCGAACTGGTTTTTCTGACCAACCACGCCGCAAATGGAATTTCCCCATTTGCCTGAATCGAGACGGTTCATCACCACGGTGCCGACCGCGAGCAAGCCTTCCTTGCTCGAGCGATTGGACTCGAAGAACATCGCCCGTTCAAGGCATTCCTTGTCCTTCGGCGTATAGGCGTAAGAAGTAGTTTTGGTACCCGAATGCGTCGTCAGACCGGCGGATAATTTGCCCGAATTCTGGCTCGTCGTACAACCGGTGACGAGACCGGCCGCCGCAACAATGCCTATAACAGAGTGGAGTTTTCCCCTACCGACGCCGTTCACGAAGCATTTCTCATCGCTGTTAATCCTGCTGGTGAAGTTGCTGACAGATTGATGCGATTTAGGGCCAAACAATGGCAATGATGATTATTGTGATATACGACATTACCATCCATTTGAAAATATGCAGTTATTTTATTCATTTCAACAGCAAAAAAATTTCAATAATGGCAAAATTAAGAACTTGTTTACCACATTTGCCCTAAACTTTGTGCATCTGCCCAAGCTCGTAAGGCACGCTATGCGCAATCATTCAGTCCGCTACGATACTCGCGAATCGCTTATGGCAGCGCTTGTCGAACTCATGGCGTTGCAAATTCCGCTTGAAGATGTTGCCCCGGTTTTGTGCACGATCGGACCGGTCGATCTCGATCTGCTGGCCGATTGCATGAACGATATCGGCCTTAACGACAATCGGGCTATCGCAGCCTGACATTCCCGGCCCATCCTCGCTATTGTCCGCAAAGGGCTTGTTCCAATCCGTGTGACAAACTATCAATCGGCACGATGACCGGTTTGAAAGATGACACGTGAGCGAAAAGAAAGACGTCCTCCGCGAGATTGACGACAATGCAATACGCCTTGCGCGCACGTTGATGCGTACCGCGCGCCATGCCGTGATTGCGACGCTCGATCCGCAGTCCGGCGCTCCGATTGCCACGCGCGTCGGAGTCTCGACGGATCATGATGGCGCACCAATCATCCTTGTGTCGGCCCTCGCCGCACACACACCGGCACTGCTGGCCGATCCTCGGTGCTCGCTTTTGGTCGGTGAACCGGACAAAGGTGACCCACTCGCCCATCCGCGCATGACGATAACCGCCAAGGCACGCGAGATTGCCCGCGATACGCCGGAACACACCCGCATTGCATGGCGCTACCTTTCCCACTTGCCCAAGGCCAAGCTCTATGTTGGCCTTGGTGATTTTCGCTTTTTCCGGCTGGAACCTGAAAGCGCCAAGCTGAATGGCGGCTTTGGCCAGGCCTATCAATTGTCAGCAAATGATTGGCTTAGTCTTAGTCCGGTCGGCGAGGAACTCGCCGCCGCGGAACAAGGCGCCGTCGACCATATGAACGAAGACCATTCCGATGCGATCGCGCTTTATGCCCGCTTTTATGCCAGGGCACCCAATGGCAAGTGGCGCATGACAGGTATTGACGCCGATGGCTTCGATCTGGCCGAGGGTGACGGCGTCCTGCGTGTCTTTTTCCAGGAGCCCCTGACCTCTGCCAAGGACATGCACATGACACTCGTGCGGATGGCTGGCGAGGCTCGCGCCGGGCTCGCATCGCAGTCGTGAAAACACTGGTCCCGGAAGAGCACAACTGGCTGCAACATCGGGTAACCCGCGTCGCCGATGCCGAGGATGATCGGCTTGCGCCTTACCGGAATGTGCGTGAACGGGATCTCGTCGGGCGCGAGGGCCGATTCATCGCCGAGGGCAAGGTTGTCCTCAATGTCCTGCTGTCCAACCCGGCGTTCGCGGTGGAATCACTCCTCATACTGGAAAACCGGCTTGCGGGGCTGAGTCAGCAGCTCGAGCTTTGCCCGCCTGATGTACCGATCTATTGCGTGTCCCGCGAGGTCATGGATGCAATTGCCGGCTTTCCGATGCATCGCGGCATCCTCGCTGTTGGCCGCCGCAACACGCTGCGATCCATCGATGCGTTGATCGATATTATGCCGGACGAGGCATTAGCGGTCGTTTTGTGCGGCATTTCAAATCACGACAACATGGGATCGATCTTTCGCAACGCCGCCGCCTTCGAAGCGGATTGCATTTTGATGGACGAAACCAGTTGCGATCCCCTTTACCGCAAGGCCATCCGCGTATCGGTCGGCGCGGCATTGAAAGTCCCCTTTGCCAGGGAAGGATCAATCGAAGCCATCGTGGCCAAACTGCAAACTGCCGGATTCGACATTTTTGCCCTCAGCCCCGCCGGCATAACCGATATTTACGATGCCAAGCCCTCGCGGCGCGTTGCGCTGCTTCTGGGCACTGAAGGCGACGGCCTGCCAAAGCTACTCTTGGAAAAACTGAAAACAGTGAAAATCCCTATGTCCGGGAGTTTCGACAGCCTGAACGTTGCGACAGCTTCGGGCATCGCGCTATCGCGGTTCAGCCGTTTTTCGGGTTTCTAAAGCCGCCGTCTGCAAAGCCCGAATGCGATCGGCCAAACTCACGATGATTTCGCCGTTTTCGTCATGCACCGGGGACATTTCGCTCTCGGCTTGCGCCAGGAGTTCGTTGACCTTCGAGTTTGGCCCCTCTAGCCGCGCGACCATGGCAACGACCTGCGCTGCAAGTCTATTCATCTCTTCGCGCAAACGCTCGGTTTCCTGCGCCTGAACCAGGACCTGCTTGCCGCGCGGCGTATCCAGAACAGAAGATCCCTGCTTGCGCCCATCGGCGAGCACCTTGCGCAAACGTTCGTTGATCCGCTCGATTTCCTTCTCGCGCCTTGAAAGCTTGGCCTCGCTATCGGAAATTTGCCTGAGCAGGGCATTCGAACGTTTCTCAAGCTCACTGCTTCGCTTGGTTTCCTGGGCCAGCGAATGTTGCACTTCCTTGATCTCTGCTTCGGCCCGTTGTCTCAGGTTGTCGCTGTCGCGCTTGTCCTGCCGTGCCTCTTTCAGATCATCCAAAAGATTGTCGATCCTGGCCGATTGCGCGGCGACTTCGATTTGAAAACTGTCTGCATTCATCGCGACACTGGACACCCGCCGATGCACGAGTTCGAGTTCAGCTGACTTTTGCTCGATCAATCGTTCATGCCCTGTGATCATGGCCGCGGCTTTCTCCAGTTCCTTGTCACGATCGGCAAATGACGATCGAGACTCGGCTATCGCCGCATCGCGCGCCTCAAGTTCAGAGGTGAGATTGCGCATGAGACGCTCTTTCTCGCCGAGTTCGGCCAACTGCAGTGCAGCTTTTTCGCGGGAACTCTCCAGCATCAACTCAAGCTTGCGCTCGGCGATCGCATGTTCAGCGCGCAGGCCATCCCGCTGGGCTTGTATCTCGTTGAGCGTCAGCGGAGTCTCCGCCTCGACACGCTTGCGCGTGAGCAGTGTCGCCCGGCGCCAGATGGGCGGCGCAACCAAAAGCGCCACCAGCACGGCGCTCAGGAATCCGAAAGCAAAATATAGCGCAGACTGGATCACGATCAGGGTCCTGTTGGATATCTATCTTATAAGGTACTAACAGTCAGGCTCTGAAACGCAAAGACGCGAACTGAAGAGTTCGCGTCCCAAATGCAATACGGTTTATTTTGTCAGAAAGGATTCCACGTCGCCGTCTGGGTAATCTTCAGGTAACCCACATTGACACCCAGACGTGCACCGACGCCCGTCCTGATCGGAACGAGCAGGACCTGATTCCGCTTGAGCACATTGAAACCGACGCCGGCGAAAAGATAGGCGGAACCGGCAACACCAACGAAGCGGCCGTAGAGGTTCTGCACATCATCGAGATTGTAGACGAGCATCATGACGCGCGAACCCTGTCCGCCGAAATCCCAACCGATCGATGGTCCTTGCCAGAACGTTTTGTGATCCCCGGCATTCTTGGTGTAGAGCGAACCCTCACCGTAGGTCAGGCCGCCGATGAGAGCGCCGGATCCTTCCTCCCCGAGAACATAGCCGTTGGGCAGGCCATAGCTCTGGAAGACTTTTTCGACAGCCGTGGCGAGCCCACCTGAAGTCGATCCGAAGAACCGCTGGCCGGAATTGACGATTTCTTCCATCGTATAGGTTTCTTGAGCACGCGCCGTCTGCGCCTGGGCGACAACGAGCGACACAAGTGTCAAAATGAGGAGAAAGCCGCGGTTCAAAGACAAGAGTAGAGACGCCATCATAATTCCTTTTGGCTGTTCGCTTCTTTGCCTGACGCCTGATGCAAGGATGAGCAGATCTTGCGCCTGCTTTTAAAATCGAATTCATTTTAAGGCGCTAAACCTTGTATAAAAGTTTATGAATCGATCTTGGCATTTCAATGACTTGCAATGAGTGACAAAAACCTTGAAATTTCAACATTTACAAGCTCCGGCCACGACGTTCTTGCCGATCATGATCGAGCTATGTATCCAAATAGGCCAGAAATCGGAGTGATTCGCGTGTTACTGATTCGCGGCTGCCTCTGAACCACCAGCCAATCTTCAGGAGATTTTCCCCATGACATTGCCCGTTATTCTCTCGGCAACGGACCTCGGAGCGCTCCTGAGCAGCCGCATCTGCCACGACATCATTTCACCCGTTGGCGCCATCAATAATGGATTGGAATTGCTCGAAGAAGGCGGTTCCGATGAAGACGCGATGAGCCTCATCAAATCCAGCGCACGCAGCGCGTCTGCTCGCCTGCAGTTCGCGCGCATTGCTTTCGGCGCCGCCGGCTCCGCCGGGGTTCAGATCGATACTGGCGACGCGCAGAATGTCGCCAATGAATATATGAAGGGCGAAAAGGCCGAATTGAGTTGGGAAGGCACCCGGGTTCTGCTGCCTAAGAACAAGGTGAAGCTCTTGCTCAATCTGGTCCTGATCGCCAATGCGGCCCTGCCTCGCGGTGGCACATTGTCCGTCGCACTGCAAACCCCGGAAACACAGCCGCGTTTTGTCCTGACATCACGTGGTCCAATGCTGCGTGTCCCGCCGAAATTCCTGGAACTGCACAGCGGCAAGGTTCCTGACGAGCCGATCGACGCCCACGGCGTTCAGCCCTACTATACGTTGCTGCTGGCCCAGGAAGCCGGCATGACCATCTCGATCCATGCCAGCCCTGAAGAGATCGTCTTCACCGCCGCGTAGCCTATCGCGCAAGTTGTCCTAAAAATTTACCATCAACCTTGGGTATTTATTCACCCAACGGCTGGTAGTCTTGGTCATGGGGACAGACGCAACTTGCTTTTGCGGGGAGTTTTTCAATTGCTACGCTGCATGATTGTGGATGGATCTCCTGTGGTCAGGAAGGTTGCCCGGAGGCTTATTGCCAACGAAACGACCGTCGTGACGACCGCCGATACCGGCTATCAGACGATTGCCGCCTGTAGTGTCGAAATGCCTGACATCATTATTCTCGACGATGCGCTATCCGACATGCCAGCGTCGGAGATCATCAGCCAGGTGCGTGCCTTGCCAGGCGGTGAGCACAGCAAGATCTATCTTTGCTTGCCCGAGGTTGACCTGAGCCGGATCATGCGTGCCAAGCGTGCTGGTGCAGCCGGATATCTGCTGAAACCGTTCAATCGTGCTTCCATCGCCGAAATCCTGCCGCCGATGCCGGTTGAAGGCTGAGAGCAACATTGTGTATGGGACGGCTTAGCCGGGGCTTCAATGTCACAGCAAACAAAAAAGCTCCGTTCACACGGAGCTTTTTTGTTTCTCGATAGTATCTTGATCAGGCGATTTCGCGCAGATCCGATGCATCCGGCTCACGCAGCACATAGCCGCGGCCCCAGACGGTTTCGATATAGTTGATACCGCCGGAAGCATTGTCGAGCTTCTTGCGCAGCTTGCAGATGAAAACGTCGATGATCTTGAGTTCCGGCTCGTCCATACCGCCGTAGAGGTGGTTGAGGAACATTTCCTTGGTAAGTGTCGTGCCCTTGCGGAGCGAAAGCAGCTCCAGCATCTGATATTCCTTGCCCGTCAAATGAACCCGCTGGCCGGTGACTTCCACCGTCTTGGCATCCAGATTGACGATGAGGTCGCCGGTGGTGATGACCGACTGGGCATGCCCCTTGGAACGGCGCACGATCGCATGGATACGGGCAACAAGTTCGTCCTTATGGAAGGGCTTGGTCATATAGTCGTCGGCGCCGAAGCCGAGGCCACGAACCTTGTCCTCGATACCGGCCATACCGGAAAGGATCAGGATCGGTGTTTTCACCTTCGACAGACGCAGGGTCCTCAGGACTTCATAACCGGACATATCCGGCAGGTTGAGGTCGAGAAGAATGATATCGTAGTCGTAGAGCTTGCCGAGATCGACACCCTCCTCGCCCAGATCCGTCGTATAAACATTGAAGCTTTCCGACTTGAGCATCAGTTCGATGCTCTGGGCCGTTGCACTATCGTCTTCGATTAAAAGAACCCGCATATCATTCCCCTTTTCCCGCCGCTGAAATGGGTTGCCCAAGAAACCTCGATCAGGGCAATCCCGAAGTCAGGTCGCGAAACAAGCCGTTTCCATAACGTTAAGATTGCCACCGAATGGTTAACAAAATCTAATTCCGCTTTGCAAGTGCCTTTGACTCTTGATTTAAAAATCATTGGCACCGCATTGATTCATAAGGTCAACTTACCCGTCAAAAATCATAAGGCGCAGCATCAGGTTCTGGCCTTAAGCGATTCATTCGACTCGATAAAATCGCCGTCCAAAAACTTGCCGCACTGATTTACAGAGCTTTAAGTCTTAAGGCGTATGATTAATGCTGAACGTAAAGGAAAGGTTACCAGACAGGGCAACCTTTAAGTTTTTGTTTCATTTTTCCGAAGTGATTCGGGGTGAAACGGCGCCGGATGATCGATCGCCAGCGTTTTGGCAGGATCAGAGTACCGGCTTTTGGCAGGTGTTGAGGGGGTAGTGAGTATGAAGTCGCATGAAGGTTTGGTTCGGCTGAAGCTCTTTCAGGTCAAGGAAAAGCGCCGTCAACTCGGCCAGCTTGATTTGATGATGGGCGAGTTCGAACGCATGGCTGCCGAATTGGACGCGCAGATACTGTCCGAGGAAAAAAAGGCCGGCATCACCGACACCACGCATTTCGCCTATCCGACGTTTGCCAAAGCCGCCCGTCAGCGCCGCGACAACCTGTTTGATTCAATTCGCGACCTGAAGGCCCAGAAGGACGATGCCGAAGCGGCACTTACCGAATCCGAAGCGGAACTTGCCAAAGCCGAGGCACTTGAGCAACGCGATGGCAAGCCGCGGGATGTCGAAGAAATTCCTGTCACCGCCAAGCGGGCGATGATCGGATAGTCAGTAGACTTTTTGAGAAATCAGCTTCCGCGGGCATAGAGTTCCCAAAAGGCCTTATCTCTGCTGAACGACGTCCGCCCATTCCTCGTGCCTCAGCGATTGAGCGCGCATGAATGGGCAAAGCGGAATGATCTTCCATCCGCCCGCCCGTGCATCTTCTACCGCATGCAACGCCAGGGCCTGCCCCACACCCTGGCCACGTAACGCATCCGGCACCGCCGTATGATCGATGATGATCAGATGCGGGCTGGCGCGTGAAAACGCCATCTCGGCCTCGTGCCCTGATACCACGGCCACGTAGCGTCCGCCGCTACCCGTTTCCTGTTTTTCGATACTGATCTGATCTGCCATCGCTGCACCATTCGCCATGTGGAGTGCCAGCACTCAGCGCTGGCGCCAATAATCAATTGTTTTTTGCCGATTTCAATTTGGTAAGGTCTGCGGCATCGCTGAGAATATGCACCGTCTCATCCAGGAGAACGTCCTTTGCGTCCTTCAGCGCCTTCTCGCTCGCTATATCTGCGCTCAAGCTGCGCTCGTTGGCCTGCAGTCCGTCTTCCTGAAACACAAGATCTGCCTGTGACACGGAACCCTTGCCGTCTGCTGCCTCGCGCGCCTTCAGGCGGTTGACCTGACGTTCCCTCTCGGCACGCCTTTCGGTTTCGTTGAGTGAGATAACCCGCTTGTTGCGCAAATCGTCGAGCTCATTCACGTCTTCAACGAGATCCTTGAAATCCTTGTCCGTTTTGGCGCGGGCGTCGTGGCGGCTCTGTAGCTCCGGCAGAACCGCTTTGATATCACCAAGGGGTTTGTAGCTCGCAGGTTTGATCTGCAGCCATGGCAGCGCATTGTCATAGCTCGACTCCCCCAGTTTGTCCTCGTCCGAGAATCCTGGCAGGACGATATCCGGCGTCACCCCACGAAGCTGAGTGGTGCCGCCATTGATGCGGAAGAACTGCGCGACAGTCATTTTCAGCTCGCCGAATTCCGGCTTTGGATTGCGTGCTTCCTCGTCCAGATCGACCACTGTTTGCACAGTGCCCTTGCCGAAACTCGGTTCGCCAATAATGACGCCGCGGCCATAGTCTTGTATTGCAGCGGCGAAAATCTCTGAGGCCGAGGCGGAACCACGATTGATGAGCACAGCAAGCGGCCCCGTCCACAGGGCCGTTGCGCGCTTGTTGCCATTTACCCTGATCTCACCATCGCCGTTGCGCTGCTGCAGAACTGGTCCCTTGCCCACGAAAAAGCCGGTCAGTTCGATCGCTTGCGGCAAAGAACCGCCGCCATTGTTGCGCAGATCGATAACGACGCCATCTACCTTTTCTTTTTCGAGTTCTGCCAACAGCTTGGCGACATCGCGGCTTGCGCTCCGGTAATCCTTGTCACCGCGCCGCCGCGCATCGAAATCTTCATAGAACGTGGGCAACGAGATCACGCCGATTTTCCGCGAGATATCGCCGTCCTTGACAATCTGAACGCTTTTTTTGGCCGCCTGCTTATCCAGACTGATGTTTTCTCGCACCAGGGTGACGAGGCGATGCTTGCCGTCAAGTCCCGCATCGGATGGCAAGATATCCAGCCGTACGACGGTATCCTTCTCTCCGCGTATCAATTTCACGACGTCATTAACGCGGGTGCCGACAACGTCCACCAGCGTGCCGTCCTTGCCCTGGGCGACGCCGACAATTCTGTCGCCGACCGCCAGCTGGCCAGACAGCTGGGCCGGTCCACCCGGTACCAGCTCCCGTATGGTCGTATATTCGTCGCGCTCCTGCAGTACGGCGCCGATACCGACGAGCGAGAGTTTCATCGAAATGTCGAAATCCGATGCCGCAGCAACACCCAGATAGTCGGTATGGGGTTCGATCGAGTTCGTGTAAGCCGTCATGAATGTCTGAAAGACATCGTCACTCTTGTACTTGTAGGCCCGGGCCAGTGAGTTTCCATACCGCTTGCCAAGTGTTTCGCGTATCGTCGCTTCAGGCGTACCCGCCAGTTTCAGGCGCAGCCAATCGTTTTTCACGCGCTTGCGCCATAGGTCTTGGCTCTCCGCCATCGTTTTCGGCCAAGGCTCCTTGTCGCGGATGAGCGTGAACTCTTCGTTCTGGCTGAAATCGAAACCATTCTTGAGCAATTCACGCGCGTATGTAAGCCGCTCCACGTAACGCTGCTCGAACACGTTGAAAATAGCGAACGGGATGCTCAGATCGTCGCTGAAGATAGCATCGTCGATTTTGTCCTTATTGGTCATGAATTGATCAATATCGGACTGGAGGAAAAAGAAGCGCTCCGGGTCGAGTAATTCTATGTACCGGTTAATTATTTTTTCAGACAAGGCGTCGTCCAACGGCACCTTCTTGTAGTGGTAGTATGTCAGCACCTGCGCGCTCAAATGCGCAGCCTTGGCCTGCTCCTCCTCTGGAGCGAGCGGTGGCGGGGAGCCGGCCTCCAGCGCCTGGGCCGAGGAAACAAAGGCCAGGAAAACAAACAGCAGTCCGAATTTTGTACGCATAAGGTGCATCAATCCAATGTTCGACCAAATCATCAAGAATTAAATACTCTTGGTTACCGCCGGCAGTCGTCGGTGCTATGTACCCTAACTATGGAGACCAGCCATGGGAAGCGTCAATCGGGTACAAGCGAATGTGATCCGGTGTGTCTTGTCGTCGCCTATGCTTGACGGGTGCCATGCATTTCCTTCATGCGTAACTGGGTTAGCCTTGGTTCGGGACCAGCATGTCGACAAGATCGTTCATTCCCATCTTTCTCTTCATCGCCACGTTTTCGCTGGCACTGGGGATGACCATGCCGCTGATGAATGTCAGCAGGCTGTACTTTTTCGACGAGAACCCTTCGCTCCTGGGCATAATTCGATCGCTCTGGACGGGCGGCGATTGGTTGCTGGCGTCCATCGTCGGGCTCTTTTCGGTCATTCTTCCAGTCACAAAGCTCGCCGTCGCACAATTGGCGGCAGCTCGAGTACCCGCTGCCGCCCATGTTCTGCACCGGTGGATCGGCTTCCTGTCGAAATGGTCGATGCTGGACGTATTGCTGGTCGCTCTGGTGATTTTCGGCGCAAAGACGAGCGGCCTTGCCACAGCGATCGCCCAGCCAGGACTCTGGTTTTTCACCGCATCGGCAATTCTGTCGGCACTGGCAACGCACTTGATCGTGCGTGAAGAAACGATTGCATAAGCGAAGGGGCTGGCCTCGCGGCTAGCCCCTTCTATTCATGCACCATCATCTAATGACGATATTGCTGTATCCGGGTCGTTCTGAGACCAGCCAGCCCATGATCGGAGATCGAGGACTGCCAGGACAGGAACTCTTCCACCGTCAACGTATAGCGATGGCAAGCCTCCTCAAGACTAAGAAGACCACCGCGCACAGCGGCAACCACCTCAGCCTTGCGGCGAATAACCCAACGCCGCGTATTCGCGGGTGGAAGATCGGCGATGGTCAGCGGGCTGCCATCCGGGCCGATTACGTATTTTACTCTCGGTCGAACAAGATCGGTCATTGTACTCTCTACACTAAACTTCAAGACCTATCGCACCTGACATTACAGTCAGGGCTTTAATAATTGCCTAAACCTCGAGTCATTCTCTGGTAACTTCGGTTAATGGATCGGCCATATTTTCGTTAAACTTTGGCCCAACTCGCAGAATTTTCGTGTTTTGAAGCGGGTGTCGCGCAAAAATCTTGTCTCGATAAAAATTTCTCCCACACCACTTCTTAGAGACGTTCGGAAAGTCGCTGCGGCGAGGCATATGATGCGGTTTTTCGATAACCGGAGCGCAGCGTACTATTGTACGTGAGCACCGGAAGCGCAGAAAATCGCGTTAGATGGCCGTCGCAGTAGAGTTTCAAACGGTCTCTTATTGGCAAGTCCGGGTCGATGCCCTATATAGAGCCGACAAAGCGCTGCGCTTATATGCCGCGACGAAAACGGATCCGCTTATGACACTGAATAATCTCGATCTGCCGGGAAGACCGGAAGACACTCGTATCGTCGTTGCCATGTCTGGCGGCGTGGATTCTTCTGTTGTGGCCGGCATCCTCAAACGCCAGGGCTATGATGTCGTCGGCGTCACCTTGCAGCTCTATGACCATGGTGCATCGACCCATCGTGCCGGTTCCTGCTGCGCTGGTCAGGATATCGAGGATGCGCGCCGCGTCTCCGAACGTCTCGGCATTCCGCATTATGTACTCGACTACGAAGCCCGTTTCCGCGAAGCCGTGATCGATCCTTTTGCCGCGAGCTATGTCAGCGGCGAGACGCCAATCCCCTGCGTTTCCTGCAACCAGACCGTAAAATTCGCGGATCTACTGCAGACCGCCCGCGATCTTGGCGCGGACGCACTGGCGACTGGTCATTATATTCGCAGCCATGCCAATGGTGCGCATCGTGCCCTGTTCCGTCCTGTCGATACCGACAAGGACCAGAGTTATTTCCTTTTTGCCACCACGCAGGAACAGATCGATTATCTGCGCTTCCCGCTCGGTGGTCTGACGAAGCCGGAAACCCGTGCAATCGCCGAGGAGCTTGGTCTCACTGTCGCAAACAAGCAGGACAGCCAGGACATCTGCTTCGTACCGCAGGGTAAGTATTCGGACATTATTTCGAAACTGAAGCCGGAAGCGGCCAATCCGGGCGATATCGTCCACATCGACGGGCGCGTGCTCGGCCGCCACGAAGGCATTGTGCATTACACCATCGGCCAGCGTCGCGGCATTGGCGTCGCTACCGGCGATCCGCTCTATGTCGTTCATCTCGATGCGGCCAATGCCCGCGTCATAGTCGGCCCGCGCGAAGCGCTTGAAACCCGCAAGGTTTTCTTGCGCAACGTCAATTGGCTTGGTGACGACGCATTGGAAGATATTCCGGCAGGCGGCGTCGAGGTCTACGCCAAGGTTCGCTCCACCCGCCCGCCCCGCCCGGCCGTCCTGCACCATCAGGCAGGCGAGACATGGGTCGAGCTGGTCGACGGCGAAAGCGGGATCGCGCCCGGCCAGGCCTGCGTGCTTTATTCAGACGACAGCAATAATGCCCGCGTCTTCGGCGGCGGCTTCATTGGCCGCTCCGAACGTGCCCCGCAGGCGGAAGCCATGTTGAAGCGTCTCGCCCAGCAAGGCCAGCACGCCTGATCAGATCAGTTCGATGTTAAAGGAAATGGGGCCGTCAGGCCCCTTTTTCGTGGAACTCGCGGATCGTGCCGATAATCCGGTCCTGGTCATCATTGCTCAGATATGGATGCATGGGGAGGCACAAGATGTTCTTCGGCAAGGTTTCAGAAACCGGCAAACCGCCCGGCGCGCGCATGTAATGAGCATAAGCCTCCTGCAGATGCAGCGGCTTTACATAATAAATCACCGACGGGATACCGTTGGCCTGCAGGTGCGCCTTCAATTCATCGCGATTCTTCGTCTCGATCGCATATTGTGCCCAGGCCGAGCGTGATCCTTCCGGCATCAATGCCACTTTGACGACATCCTTGAGGCCATTGGCATAGCGCCTGGCAATCACCTGCCGCGCTTCCATCTCGTCTTCGAGAATGGTGAGCTTTTCAATAAGGATCGCTGCCTGGATCGTATCGAGACGGGAATTCAGGCCGACGCGCACATTGTCATATTGCGTCTCGCCCTTGCCGTGAAACAGCACGGAACGCAGCAAGTCAGCAAACGCGGCATCATTGGTGAACATGGCGCCGCCATCGCCGTAACAGCCGAGCGGCTTGGCAGGGTAAAAACTCGTCGCTCCCACATCGCCGAACGCGCCACACATGGCATTGTCGCGCTTGCCGCCGATTGACTGCGCAGCGTCTTCGATGACGAACAAGTTCTCGCGGGCCGCGACTGCAGACAGCGACGTGTAATCGGCGGCAAGCCCGAACAGATCGACGGGAATGATCGCTTTCGGCTTCAGCCTGCCTTCCGCGCGTACAGCGGCAATGGCGGCTTCGAGTTGCTTCACATCGATATTGTAGGTGTCGGGATCGACGTCGACAAAGACCGGTTCGGCACCGACCAGCGCAACCACTTCCGCAGTCGCGGCAAATGTGAAGCTTGGCACAAACACCGCATCGCCAGGGCCTATGCCTTTGGCCATCAACGGGATCTGCAGAGCGTCGGTGCCATTGGCGCAGGCGACAACGTGCTCGACACCGATATATTCAGCCAGACGTTTTTCAAACTCGGCAACATCCGGCCCCAGGATGTATTTACCCTCACGCACGACCTTGGCGATTGCCGCGTCGAGTTTGCCGCTAATCCGTTCACGCTGTGCGCCGAGATCGATGAACTGCATCATTGCTCCAATATCAATGTCTCCGCGAATCTGCGCCGGGGAAACTGTTCGGCTACTCTATAGAAGGGCGGAGGGAGGTCCGCGAGAGTGCGCCATTTCAAAGATTGTGCGGCCTTGTAACAACGCTTTACGTCGAGAGCAATGCGATTGCATATCGTTAATGCGTGGTTCGACAAGCTCACCATGAGGGGATGGGGTTGATTGCAGGGAGCCAAATTCTTCAACGCCGGCGATTGGCTTGCAATTCAACAATCTCCCTCATGGTGAGCTTGTCGAACCACGCACTATCGATATGCAGCTCACTCACTCTTGTTATGAGCAACCGTTCCCGCGGTCAAAATACGCAAGACGCGGATGGCTTCCTCGCCATCCGTTTTCGGTTGCCTGCGCGTCTGGATGCTCTCGATAAAACTCTGGCACTCGCGCGTCAGCGGCATGCCCTGTGCAACCTTGACATATGTCGGCTCTTCCGTCGTCGAGGCCCACTGGCCGTCATCCTGCCAGATCGAATGCTTGTAGACGGCGAGCTTCTTGTCCCATTGCTCCATGTCGTCGAACACCGCCATCGCTTTGGTGCCGACCACGGTCAGGCGGCGTTCGCGATAAGGGTTGAGCCGCGAGGCAAACAGGTGACCGCGCACATTATCCGGAAAACGCAAATGCAGATGCGCGAAATCGCTCAAGTGGTCCAGCACGGCGGCACCCTCGCCGCGCACCTCCAGCGGCTCGGTTTCCGTGATCGCCAGGATCATCGACAGGTCATGCGGCGCGAGATCCCACAGCGCATCGTTCTCGGTATGGAACTTCCCGAGACCAAGCCGGTGCGAGTGGATATAGCGCACCTTGCCGAGATCGCCGGCCTTGATAAGATCGAGCAGCTTTTCAAACGCGGGATGAAACCGCAAAACGTGGCCGACCATGAAGATGCGGCCGTTGTCATGCGCCGCTTTCACGGCGGCTTCCGCGTCCGGTACCGTCAAGGCGATCGGCTTCTCGACCAGCACATCCTTGCCATTGGTGACCGCGCGAATAGCCGCTTCCGCATGGAACTGCGGCGGCAAGGCCATGACGATGGCGTCGACATCGGGATGGGTGAAAAGATCCTCGACCTCTATATGCAAAACGTCCTGCTCGGCGGCAAAGCCGGCAGCACGATCGCTGTTCTGGTCGGCGACGGCATAAAGAGCGCCAAGGCTCTTCAATGTACGGATATGGTTGCTCCCCCAGTAACCGCAACCCAGCACTGCAATCCGTGGAGCCATCTTTTCAGCCTTGTTCATGTCGGCATCCAATATCCGTACGACGAAACTATGACAAGTCCCGCTTCCGGGCATTGCACTTGAATTGTGCGGAAAGGTTGGCCGTTATCTCCCCCCTTGTGGGGGGCCGAAGGCGGGCGAGACCCGTGGCTCGCCCCGGTCGGTGATTTCAGCATCTTAGCGTCAGCTAAGTGCCAGAAATCACAAGAGAGGGGATAAATTGGCGTGCTTCCGCGGAAAAATTCCCTCTCTTGGATTTTCCGAGGGTTTAGCGAAGGGGCTAAATTCAGGAAAATCCTTTCTCCCCCGCAAGGGGGGAGATAAAAAAGCGGCGTAACATTGCTTGACAGGCTGTTGCCACCCCCATATATCCCGCCCCGTCCCTGTCGATTTGACAGCGCGGCCTCCCGGTTCCTTTTGCAGGCAAACCATCTATGGGTCGCGAGACATATGGGGCGAAGTAGCTCAGTAGGTTAGAGCAGAGGAATCATAATCCTTGTGTCGGGGGTTCGAATCCCTCCTTCGCTACCATTTTCTTCAAGATTACAAGTTGCCGAGACGCGCCGTTTGGCGGCATGTCACACGCGGTGAGCCGCGAGCCAGCAGATATGAGCTTTCGACCATCAGATAAACCTCGGTATCGGGCCAAGCTGCTCGGTTTGGTCCGGTAATTCCACCATGACCTCATCGACGTAGCACCAGCCCCAGCCCTCTGGGGGATCGTAACCTTCAATGATGGGGTGGCCGGTCGTTCGAAAATGCGCCGTCGCATGTCTTCCTTGCGAAGAGTCGCAGCACCCGACGTGACCGCATGATCGGCAAAGCCTCAGATGCACCCAAGGTGTTCCCAGCGCCAGGCATTCCGCGCATCCAAGCGATCCTGGAATGACGTTGCGAATTTGCCCGCTGTGGTTGCATGAACTCACACTCATACTCCGTCGTCAGAAAAAACGGCTGGGCCAATTCGGGCAGGCATCTAGTCTGTCCGTCTCGTACGCGCAAACACCAATGTCGCGGCAATCTAGCGCAGCGAACTCGTCTGAGCAAACGCAAACACGGATTGGTCGCCTCGTTGCCTCGCAACCGCATCAGCGAATTGCATCTCTGTTTAAGCGAAGATGTTTGGGCGGCGTATGCAACATTGTTTCGGTATGTTGGGCAATTACTGGAATTAGACTGATCAAAAGAGCTATACGGCTGTAAAAATCCAGCTAGACTTTGCCACTCGCTTGCTACAATACTATCGCAGCGAGGGACGATGGCCAAAACTTCTGGGATCCTTAATGATGCTGGAGCCGCACTCATGGTGCTGGCATCGCTTGGCGGCCTCGTCGTTTCGATATTCAACTACTTCAATCCCGATAGCGGTATCGCCGGTGAGCCAGGAACGCTTCTGGTGATTGCGTCCACCATTCTGCTGGCACTATTCGGTATGGCGCTTGGGAAATTGAAGCCTGGCTTCCTCCGGTCGTTCTTCATTGTCTCTTCTATCCTCAATATCGCCGGCACATCCTTCGCCGGGTATCTCCTGCATAGTCAAACACTTGTGATCCTTATGCTCGTCAGCCTTCTGGGCTGGATTCTTCACGTGTTCAGACGGCGTCGCGCGTTTGCCTGAACCAAGCTTTTGCAATGGTGACCGACGTGATGTGGACAAAGTATTTATTGTCGGCGCTGTCTGTTGTGGCGTTGACGGCAACTTGCGGCGAACTCCAGGCCCAAAGCGTCGAATGGAGCACCTACAACGGTGACCTGGCGGCACAAAAATTCTCGCCCCTGAAGCAGATAACCCCGCAGAATGTGGGGAATCTCGCGGTCGCATGGCGCACACATACTGGCGACGTTTCATCCGGTGGGCCGCCTCCAGCTGGAATGCACAATCGCCCGCCAGCCTCTGGTCCGCAGGCCGATCTTCCGCCAACAGTGTGGTCGGCGACGCCGCTTTTCGTTAATGACACAGTCTATCTTGGCACACCCTTCTACCGGATTTTCGCACTTGAACCCGATACGGGAAAAGTGAAGTGGAGCTATGACACCAATGCTGTTCTTGAAGCGCTGACGCAGCCTGACCTCAAGAACCGCGGCGTTGCTTACTGGCAGGCAGATGCCCCTGACACTTCGCAGGCATGCCAGAAACGCATCTATATTGGTACGATGGATGCGAAGTTGCATTCCGTTGACGCAGACACGGGCAAGCCCTGTGCCGATTTCGGCAAAGGCGGCGTCGTGGATATCAACCAGTGGAATGTTGAAAACGCCAAATGGCCGCTGTCCATTCTCCAGCCTCCGACCGTCTACAAGGATTTCCTCTTCGTTGGCTGGGCCGGCAAGGACTGGGCCGACGCTGTCGATCCACCCGGCACTGTCTTCGCCTTAGATGCACGCACAGGCGCGTTGCGCTGGACGTTCCATGCCTTGAACCCAGCGGACGCTGCGAAGAGCGGCACGGCGAACGTCTGGGCAAGCATGGCTGTCGATCGTGACCGTAACCTCTTGTTTTTGCCGGTCAGTTCACCCAGTCCAAACTTTTTCGGCGGTAACAGGCTGGACGCGATCTCGCTCGGAACGTCTGTCACTGCGCTTGATGTGGACACGGGCAAAGTCGTCTGGTCCAGGCAACTCGTGCATCACGATATCTGGGATCTCGACACCAATTCGGCGCCGACACTGATCGATATACAGAAGGATGGAGCGACAATTCCGGCGCTGGTGCAGACGTCCAAGCAGGGTTTCCTTTATGTCCTCAACCGCGAGACCGGAGAGCCGGTCTATCCGATCGAGGAACGCCCCTTCCCGGCTTCAACGGTACCCGGCGAGAAGGCCGCGCCGACGCAGCCCTACGTGCCGCTGCCGAAAGCTGTCGTGGGAGACAAGTGGCCGGGCGTCTTTGGCTTGGCGGACATCGTGAGCTTCGGTTATTGCAGCCGCACCGCCGCGACGTTGCGCGACGAGGGCAGGTTTACACCGCCCAGCCTTGAAGGCTCGCTTGTTTATCCGGGTACGATTGGAGGCATCGAATGGGGTGGCGGAGCGGTCGACCCGTCGACTGGCACCTTCGTTGTCAATTACTCGAGTGCAGTGCAGATTTACAAGCTGATCCCGCGCGCTGATTATGACAAGGCAGCAACTGCCGGAGGCCTGGAAACCGGCGGTTTCTTTCCGATGACCGGCGCACCCTACGGAGTCCAGCTCACGACATTCCTCAATCCTTTGGGGATGCCCTGCTGGAAGCCTCCCTATGGTTCAATTGCTGCCTATGATCTTAAAACCGGCAAGCAGCTTTGGGACGTGCCGTTCGGGCAGGTTCAGCAATACGGCTTCTATATGCCCGAGTCGTGGGGATCGATCACCCTGGGAGGCCCTGTCATTACCGCGAGCGGCTTGATCTTCATCGGCGCTTCCATGGACTCGATGGTGCGTGCACTTGATCTTGCAACCGGCAAGGTGTTGTGGAAGTCTCTTGTGGCAGCTCCGGCCGTCGCGCTTCCGGCGGTTTATGAATATAAGGGCAAACAATATGTCGTGTTTGCAGCGGGGGGTAATTCGATCCTCACTCCAAAGGTCAGCGACGAAATTATCGCGTTCGCCCTGCCGAACTGACACGCCGTGCCATTGCAGCTTGGAACCGGGTTGGCAAAAGGGGCTTCGTTGATGAGACAATCCGGTTACTGGTCATTACGTCATGTCTGACGTAGCGGGCTCTTACTGGCGCAGCGGCGTTCTTGACCCGCAGGGACCGGTTGGCGCCGCACAGAATACGATTTTGCTGAACGCGACAACGATCATGCTGGCAGTGGTCATTCCTGTCATTGTGCTCACTCTCGGGTTCGCCTGGTGGTTTCGGCACAGCAATGCGCGGGCGCGTTATATACCTGACTGGTCCTATTCGGGCCGCATCGAATTGATCGTCTGGTCGATACCCGCGATGGTGGTGCTTTTCCTCGGCGGAATCGCCTGGGTCGGCTCCCACGATCTCGATCCGGGCAAACAGATCGCTTCCAGCGCCGCGCCGGTCAATGTGCAGGTGGTCTCCCTCGATTGGAAATGGCTCTTCATTTATCCCGATCTGGGCGTCGCAAGCGTAAACAGCCTGGTGGTGCCGGCAGGTGTTCCGATACGCTTTCAGCTTACGTCGGCAACTGTGATGAACAGCTTTTTCGTGCCCCAGCTCGGCAGCCAGATTTATACGATGGAGGGCATGACGACGCGGCTCAATCTGCTCGCAGACAAGCCGGGAAGGTACCCGGGACTTTCGGCGCAATTCAGCGGTGAAGGCTTTTCGGATATGCGCTTTGTGGTCGATGCAATGCCCCAGCAGGCCTTTGACCAGTGGGCCGCAAACACGCGGGCC
This sequence comes from Candidatus Phyllobacterium onerii, assembly GCF_028331445.1. GTDB lineage: Bacteria > Pseudomonadota > Alphaproteobacteria > Rhizobiales > Rhizobiaceae > Phyllobacterium > Phyllobacterium onerii. The sequence continues at coordinate 49,954 of NZ_JAQMHX010000009.1, forward strand.
GCTGGCGGGAATTTGGACGAGGCGAGCTATGCGCAACTGGCGCGTCCGAGCTCCGCGGTAGCGTCGTCCACCTTTGGTCAGGTGGAGCAAAACCTGTTCAATGATATCGTGAATTCTAACAACCCCGCACCCGGCACTTCCCCCACCGGGCACCATTCGACACCCTCAATTTCTGACGGAACCTGACATGCTTGGAAAGCTCAGCTGGGCCGCCATACCTTTCGACCAGCCCATTCCCATGATCGCATCCCTGCTGGTCATGCTCACGATCTCCGCGATATTGCTGCTTTTCACGTGGAAAGGCTGGTGGCCGTACCTCTGGTCCGAATGGATCACCAGCGTCGATCACAAGCGCATAGGCGTCATGTATATCCTGCTTGCCCTTGTCATGCTCGTCCGAGGCTTTACCGATGCGATCATGATGCGCTCGCAACTGGCACTGGCCGCGGGCGGCGCGCAGGGTTACCTGCCGCCGGAACACTACAACCAGATCTTCTCGGCTCATGGCACGATCATGATCTTTTTTGTGGCGATGACCTTCATGGTCGGCCTGATGAACTTCGTCGTGCCTCTCCAACTCGGTATCCGCGATGTGGCGTTTCCCGTGTTGAACTCGGTCAGCTTCTGGTTGACGGCGGCAGGTGTGCTGCTAGTGAACATGTCACTCGTCATTGGCGAGTTCGCACGGACAGGGTGGCTGGTCTACCCGCCTCTATCGGAATTGGCCTATTCGCCCGGAGTTGGCGTCGATTATTACCTCTGGGCGCTGCAGATATCCGGCGCGGGCACGCTTTTGTCGGGGATAAACTTGACAACAACCATCCTGAAGCTGCGAGCGCCCGGCATGGGCTATATGAGGATGCCGATCTTCTGCTGGACGGCGCTGGCTTCCAACCTTCTGATCGTCGCAGCTTTTCCGATCCTGACCGCGACATTCGCGATGCTCCTTCTTGATCGCTATCTCGGATTCCACTTCTTCACCAACGAGGCTGGCGGCAATGCCATGATGTATATCAACCTCATCTGGGCCTGGGGTCATCCGGAAGTGTACATACTGATCCTGCCCGCATTCGGCGTTTTCTCCGAGGTCATCGCCACCTTTTCCGGCAAAGCACTATTCGGTTATCGCTCCATGGTCATCGCCACCATGGCAATATGTGTTTTGTCCTTCATGGTGTGGTTGCACCACTTCTTCACGATGGGCGCAGGAGCCGACATCAACGGCTTTTTCGGCATCATGACGATGATCATAGCGGTGCCGACCGGCGTGAAAGTCTTCAACTGGTTGTTCACGCTTTATGGCGGGCGGCTGCGGTTCGATGCGCCGGTCTATTGGGCGCTGGGCTTCATGGTGACCTTTGTCGTTGGCGGCATGACAGGCGTTTTGCTTGCAATTCCGCCTGCGGATTTCGTCCTGCACAACAGTCTGTTTCTCGTTGCGCATTTTCACAACGTGATCATCGGAGGCGTGCTCTTTGGAGCTTTCGCAGGATATACGTTCTGGTTCCCGAAAGCGTTCGGCTTCAAGCTGGACGAGCGTATCGGCAAGGCAATTTTCTGGTGCTGGTTCATTGGTTTTTATCTGGCCTTCATGCCGCTCTACATACTGGGCCTGATGGGCGCGACACGGCGGATGCAACACTACGATGTTGCCGGATGGCAGCCTCTGATGCTGGTAGCGCTGCTTGGCGCAATCGTCATCCTCGCTGGCATCGTCCTCACCGGCGTTCAACTCGTCGTCAGCATCCGCACACGCGACCAGCGGCGCGATCATACCGGCGATCCATGGAATGGGCGCACACTCGAATGGTCCACACCTTCTCCACCTCCGGCGTGGAACTTTGCGGTTTTGCCGGCGGTAAACGGCCTCGACCCTTACTGGGAAGCAAAGAAAAGTCCCAAATCTCACCGTCAAAACGGTCCCGATCTGGAAACAATCGCAGTTCCACGCAACAGCCCCATCGGGTTCGTGCTGGCATTTTTTGCCGTCATGGCCGGCTTTGCGTTGATCTGGCATATCTGGTGGATGGCTATCGCCGGATTGATAGGCGCGCTCATGACCATTCTTGCTCACGCCTGGCGCGTTTCGGACGAGGTCGAGTACGTCGTCGCGAGCCAACGGCAGCGAGCCGCCATATGAGTGCAAGTTCATCGACTCACTCAGAGGTTCGCGAGATTCCAGTATCGGAACGCGGCCCCGCGCCGAGAAATGTGGTGGTTAGCTTCGGCTTCTGGCTGTTTCTCCTGAGCGACATCGTCATATTTGCGGCATTGTTTGCAGCATTTGCCGTGCTCTCGCACGAAACGGCGGGCGGACCGTCGGGGAATGATCTGTTTGATCGCAACCGCGTCCTTCTGGAGACAGCTATTCTTCTCGCGTCAAGCTTCACCTGTGGCCTGATGTCCTTGGCCGTCGAACAACGCAAACTGATCCCCGCCGCCGCCTGGGGCGCGGTCACGTTCTTGCTCGGCGCGACCTTTGTCGGCATGGAACTGTTTGAATTCCACGGCATGATCGAGAGCGGTGCCCGACCCGATCGCAGCGCCTTCCTTTCCGCCTTCTTCACGCTGGTAGGCACACATGGCCTGCACGTGTCGGCGGGATTGTTCTGGTTGCTTGTGATGTTCGCGCAGATCGCAACCCTCGGTTTCCGCCCGATGGTCCTGCGGCGGCTGCGCTGTTTCAGCCTGTTCTGGCACGCGCTCGATATCGTCTGGATTGGTGTTTTCACAATCGTTTATCTTGGAGCCCACTGATGGCCGAACCCATTGAAACGACCGAGGATCAAGAGGCCGGTGCACCGCGCGTGGCCGGGGGAAGTTGGCAGGGCTACCTCACCGGAATGGTCTTTGCGATCATACTGACGCTGGCTTCATTCTGGGTTGCTGGAACCGATCTAGTCTGGGGACCGGGCGTGCCGATCCTGCTTGCCGTATTGGCGATTGCCCAGATGGGCGTTCACCTCGTCTTCTTTCTTCACATATCCAGCGCACCGGACAGCCTCAACAACATCCTTGCGCTGGCCTTTGGCGTCTTTGTCGTTGCCCTTGTTGTATTCGGTTCGATGATCATCATGGCCAATCTCAATGCAAACATGATGTCGATGCCGGAACTGATGAATATGCAGCGCTAGCCAAGGGTAGCGATCTTGCGCGGCATAAGATACTAGGATCGCGGGCGCGACTGCCATTAGCTTTAGAATGGGGTCGGGCGGGCGATTGACGTCTACCTCGCTGCCACGAACGAACGTGACCGCCCCTTTCTCAGAGCCCGTTTGGAAAGTCGCTGCGGCGAAGGCATATGGCGTGGTTTTTGGGGTCGCCCTTGCGACGAGCGCAGACCTGAGCACCGGAAGCGCAGAAAACCGCGTCAGATGACCGCCGCAGTAGAGTTTCAAAATGGGCTCTCAATCGAACGAGCTACTTTCCGGCACATGCGCAGCAAGTATCTTCGGGGTGCTGCTCGTCCATGGGGTGATTCGAGCAGAGCATAGGGGGACGAATGCTGACTGTTTCGTTGTTCTTGGGCGTATATCTGGCGGGAACCAGGGTTGAACAGGGTGATGCCGTCATGCAGGCCCAATTCGATCTGATGAAATTATCCTACGCCTGCAGTGACCCTCTCTACAGGACGAAGCGGGATTCCGTCAGACGCTGGGTGAGGAAGTTCGACACGGACACGACTTTCAAGGACGAGGACGTATCCAATCTGGACAGTGGCTTGAAAAATGGCACGACCCGGCTGAGCAAGCCCATCAACAAGGGCGATTGTATCACGCTGCTCACCGAGGCCCAGGCGAAGGTAGATCAGCTCTTCGAGGAATTCAGCCGCTAGTCGTGCTATGCGCGTCTCTCAAACGCCTTTGTGAATTGACCGTGCGCGCCGCAGCGTGCAGTTTTTGGCATCGCCACTAGGGAAACCAAAACAACGCTCCCGGCCCCCTTATACGTCTGTTGAAAGGGCCGCGCTTTTGGAGGCAAAGATGCGACTATTCTTGATGCTCGTTCTAATGGCCTTGAGCGGCTGCGTGTCCAATGGCTCTCCGCCGGACGATGATTATGGTATACCACGGCGGCCGTCCTGGGCCGGAAACAACTGACGGCAAAAGTCGGCGTAACCCTCAAACTCCAAGCATCATCGTAATGTGATCGGCAAGGCGCAAGGTCAGGGCGACGATCGTCAGCGTCGGCATATCATTGCCGCATGTCGGGAAGACCGAACTGCCGGCGACGTGCAAATTGTGCATACCATAGACTTTGCAATTCTGATCCACCACGCCAAGACGCGGGTCCACGTGCATGCGCGTCGTGCCCATATGATGATTGCAACCTATGATGGGATGCTGCTGTCCTTCGTCCTCCTGCTCCATATCGACACGCGCCATACCTGAACCTTCGAGCTGCTGCTTCATCAATCCCAGCATCCGCCGGTGCGTGCGTTTCTCGAGATCGCCCACCCGCCAGTTCAGTTCCGCCCGGTTCAGTCCGAGACTGTCGCGTTGCCGGGAGAGTGTGACACGGCTCTCGCGGTCCGGAACCGGTTCGACAACACTCTCGATCTGGAAATGATCCGATTTCGCCGCAAGCTTCAGCCTGCGATAGATCAAGGACGCCATCAGGTTGGGACTGCCACGCGCTACAGTGGCGAAGGTTCGCAGCTTGATGTCCCGGTAGTTTCTCCGTTGAATTGCACTGTAGAGTTCATGAAAGCGTTCGGTCACGTCGCTGTTTTCGCCTGCCCGGCACGCGCGGAAATAAGTTCGGCACTGGACCAGCTTTTCCTCCCGCTGCACGTGCTCGGCAAGACCGAAATGGGCGCTGGCGCTGGTGCCATCCACGGCAAGCTCGGGATTGTGATACGTGTGACGCGCATCGTAAAAACGGAACGCCGCCGCGGTGCTGGACGGCATCACCTGCCCTTGGCGGATGCGCGGGTGTTCCATGAAATAACGGCCCACCACATCGTGCTCGTTGCCAAGCCCAGCCGGCGCCACCTTGTTCGAAAGAAGCATGAGCCGGGCGTTCTCGACACCGCCTGCAGCCAGGATAGTCCGCTTTGCCCGGACGAAAAACGGCTTCTGCGCTGACGACACAACGTGGACACCCGTCACAACGGAAGCATCATCATTGGTGGCGATCTCGGTTACGTTGGCGTTGAGAAGCACCTTGGTCGTCCTGGCAGCGGCCAAAGAAGCGCGGTAGTCGCGTCCAAACCGCGTCGGAGGGCTGAACTTGCTGACGATCGTCTCGAGCGATCCATCGTTCAACTCCAGTAACTGAACCTGTTTGGGAGAAAGCTGCTCGCGCCAGAACTGCGGTTCAAAACTATGGTCATTGACCTTAACGAGATCGTTCGCACGGTGATAGTAGCGTTCCACTTCGGTGAGATCGATTGGCCAGCCGCTGTTTGGAACCCAATCCCTTCGCTCGAAATCGATGTCTATGAAGGGCCGTATCCATCCGCCCCAGCAATTGGAGCTGCCGCCCAGTTGCCGCGTCCTGGTGGCGTGAAGATCATAGTCAAGACCAACATTTTCGCTGCGATAGAGCGCTTGCGACTGAGCGTTGAACTTGAGTCCGCCGCCTTCAAGGACGCATGTTTCTATGCCGCGCCGCGCAAATTCCAAAGCAAGCGTTATACCTGCCACCCCGCCGCCGATAATGCAGATTTCCGTATGGAGTACAGATCCGCATGGAAGTTCTCTCGCATCGATAAACATACGCTTACAAGGCCCCCGTTACTCCTGGAGTACTCCTGTAATTATACCGTTAGAATTAGCCGGAGAAAAATGCACCACGGCGGGTGAAAGCCGTAGTCTCTTTGGTGGATACCCCCGTCCTTTGATTGCTTTTCTATGCTCCAAAGGTGGCGCAACCACGCACAGCCACGTCTGAACCACGTCACGGAATCGAGAACCGTTTGCCAGTTCGAATAGTGCTGCAAGGGACACCCCAATGGGGCGCTTTTGAATCTTTCCAGCGTCTGTTACACTCTTCCCATAATCAATAAAATATGGGGAACCACCATGCATCGCGGTCTGAGGTGCGGAGTTTTTCTAGCAGGGGTTGTATTTTGCGCTTTTGCAGGTGCGGTCGCCGCGGACGACAGCAATGACATCGCGACGGGAGAGAGGCTCGCGGCGTTCCTGCGTGCTGGTCGCACAGTGATTTCCGGCCACCAAAAACTGATCAACGACGCATCGATAGGCGACAAGCATCTGACGGGGCAACGTGTTGCTGACGAGACGCTTGAAATCTTCGCCAAGGGAAAACCTGCGCCAGAAGACAGTTTCGATGCGGACGACAAAAAGCTTTTTGATGCCCAGGTCGCTGCCTTGCGCGAAGTCGTCGATGAGCATCAGAAGATGATCGATGTAGAGGGCGTGGGTTTCAAAGGCTTTATCCCCGCCACGTTTGCCCGCCTCGTCAATGAACGCTTCGGGGAAAAAGTCGGAGATCAGGCAAAGATGAAGGTGACGGCTCCAAAGGAACTGGTGCGCAATCGCAAGGCCCTGCCCGACCAGTGGGAGCAGCAGGTCATCGAACAGAAATTCATGTCCGCCGATTGGCCAAAAGGCAAACCCTTCGTCGAAGAGGTTCCCATGAACGGCCGTCCTGCGTTTCGCATGCTCATTCCCGAATATTATTCCGCTTCGTGCCTCAGTTGCCACGGAACACCCAAGGGGGAGATGGATATCTCCGGCTATCCGAAAGAAGGCGGCGCAGAGGGCGATCTGGGCGGTGCAATGAGCATCACACTGTTCAAATGAGCGCTTTCAATGCCATTCGGTCCCGCATCGGCCGGCTCCTGGAACGGAAGATACCACTGCGCCTCGCCTGCCTTTCGGCGGCCCTGTTGGGCGCGCTTCTTCTCAGCGTCGCCTTCATGGCCCATGACCTTCTCGACAATCAACGGCGTGTGCAGGTGGCAAACGCGCGTTTTCACATGTTCAGCGAGGCCGCCAAGGCACACAGGCATTTTGGTGAGATGCGCTATTGGCTGACCGATCTGTCCGTGAGCCTGCTGACGCTGTCGGAGCGTCGCGCCGAAACCGCAAGAACTGCCCTCGACGCGGATTTGGCACGTATCAGGGAGTTTGCTCCCGACGCCGCCGATATGATTCAGAAGGGGGCAAAGTCCTATTACGATCAGGCAATGGAAGCTGTCGATGCCTACACCAACGACAACCGCGTCGTCGGCAATACCCGGCTGGCGGCAGCAAGAAATTATAGTGACGAAATAGACGGCGTCCTGACGGCGCTTGAAACACGCCTCGAAACTGAAGCCGATGGTGCGCGCGATATGGCCGTCACAACGATGCGCAACACATTTCACCGCGCAATGATTGCAGTCAGCGCGATCACAATCCTTGGCGCGATCATGACGTGGCTGGTGCTTCGGTCCATCCTTGTACCACTGGGGCGCGTCGATAGAGCCATGGCGCAGCTCACCGAGGGACGCGAGGATGTCGAGCTGCCTCCCGAGGGTCGCGACGAATTTGGCCGGCTCGCGACGACATTGCGTCTGTTGCGCGACGGGCAGGCAGAGCGGCGTGTGCTTGAAGCCGCTGCAGAGCACCAGCGCAACACTGTCCGGACCGCAATCGAAACCATTCCCGATGGCTTTGCCTTGTTCGACGCCGATGACAAGCTTGTCCTCGTGAACCAGCGCTATCTGGAGATTTTCCCCGAGACAGCGGACCTTATGACACCCGGAACCAGCTTCGAAGAAATCATGCGCGCGCAAGCGGAGCGTGGCCGGACCGAAATAGATCGTGCCGAGCGGGAGGCTTGGCTCAAGGAGGCAATGCGCCGCCAGCGGGACCCGCAGGGTACAATGGAACGACAGTTTGCCAACGGCACCTGGATACGCGTTGCCAAGCGCAAGACGCCGGAAGGCGGTACGGTCGCGGTCTATACCGATATCACTGATCTGAAGCACCGTCAGACGGAGCTTGAGGAAGCAAGGCGCGGCGCGGAAGTCGCCAGCCAGGAAAAGAGCCGTTTCCTCGCCTCGATGAGCCACGAACTGCGCACGCCGCTCAATGCGATCATTGGCTATAGCGAAATGTTGATGGAGGATGCCAGCGATTGGGATAAGCCCGGCTTTGTCGCCGATCTCGGCAAGATCATGGGATCGGGCCGTCACCTTCTCGCATTGATCAATGATGTGCTCGATCTTTCGAAGATCGAGGCGGGCAAGATGGAGCTCTATATCGAGCCTGTCAGCCTGAAACAGCTCCTGGTCGATGTCGAAAGCACCGTTGCTCCGCTGATCGCCAAAAAAGGCAATCGCCTGACGGTAACCGTATCGGTCGAGCCCGACGAAATCGAAACAGACAAGACCAAGCTGCGTCAAAACCTTTTCAATCTGCTCTCGAATGCCGCCAAATTTACCGAGAACGATGAGATCCGGCTGTCGGTCCGGCGCTATCAGGACGACGACAGAGGCGATCTGGTGGAATTCGCTGTCAGCGACAATGGTATCGGTATGACAAAGGAGCAACAGGCAAAGCTCTTCCAGGCGTTCGTACAGGTCGACGCATCCACCACGCGCAATTATGGCGGAACCGGCCTTGGTCTGGCGATCACCCAGCACTTCATCAAGATGATGGGCGGTGCGATCGAGGTGGAAAGCAAATTCGGCGAGGGCTCGACCTTCCGGTTCACAATACCGGCAAACGGCACCCTGCCCCTCGCTGAGGAAACCGCTCCGCAGGCGGAGCTGCCTGATAACGCGCGGCGCGGAACTGTTCTCGTCATCGACGACGAAGCGCGGGCGCGCAAGTTCATTTCTGACACTGTTCGCAGCGCGGGCTTCAACGTCATCGAAGCCGCCGGCGGCGAAGAGGGCATGGCCAAGATGCGCAAATCGCGCCCGGACGCGATCATTCTGGATGTTATCATGCCCGGTCAGGACGGCTGGTCGGTGCTGCGCGAGATCAAGTCGGACAAGGCGCTGCGCGATATCCCTGTAATCCTTGCAACCGTCGTCGCGGATCGGGAGATGGGGTTGGCCTTCGGTGCTGCGGGCCATCTGGTCAAGCCCATCGATCCGCGTCAACTCGTTGAAATGTTGAACGCTGTCGCGGGCGCCGGGCAGCATGACGTGCTCATTGTAGACGATGACCCGGCAACGCGGGAACTTTTTCGGCGGGTCCTCGTTCGTGAAGGCTGGCGGGTTCGCGAGGCCATCGATGGCCAGCGTGGGCTTGCGGAGCTTGAGGCAGGACGCCCCACGGTCATGGTCCTCGATTTGATGATGCCCAACATGGACGGTTTCGCGCTGCTTCGGGCTATTCAGGACCGGTCTGACCTCGTCGATATTCCCGTCGTCGTCGTCACATCGAAGGACCTTACTCGCGATGAACTGAATTGGCTCAATACGCGTGCGAGTGAAGTCGTCAGAAAGGGAACGAAAGGCCGCGCCGACCTGATCGCAGCCTTGAAGCGGCACGTGCCGCTCAGTGAAGATGCTTGAGGAGCTGGAATATGGTCAAGATTCTTCTCGTCGAAGACAATGAGATGAACCGCGACATGCTTTCGCGCCGGTTGGAGCGGCGGGGATATGAGGTGATCATCGCAACCGATGGCCTTGCCGGCGTCGAAGCCGCGGTGAGCAACAAGCCTGATCTTGTTCTTATGGACATGAGCCTGCCGGTCATCGACGGCTGGGAAGCTACGCGGCGGATCAAGGGAAATCCCGTCACGGCCGCCATTCCTGTTATCGCCCTCACCGCCCATGCCATGGCCGGGGACCGGGAAAAGGCCATGGAAGCCGGATGCGATGACTACGATACCAAACCAATTGAACTACCGGCGCTCCTCGACAAGATCGCCCGTCTGACCGGAGGTTGAGCGCCGGTGTCCGTTCCCAATGACATCGGCCGCCGCGCCTATATTGCCCGCCTTGTGCAGAAGATCGCCGATCCCGCACAGGCTATCCTTGGTTATCAGGAACTGGTGATCGAAGCGGTATTGGAAAACGGGCCCGCCGAAGCACTGCCCGATCTCGAGAAGGTGCTTGGCGCTGCTCGCGACCTGAACTTGCTTATCAAGCGGCTTTTGGAGATGGAAGCGTCGCAAACTGCCGGAATATTCACCGTCGATAGTGAATTGCGGCACGATTTGCGAACGCCGATGAACGCCATTCTCGGCTATTCGGAAATGGTCCTGGAGGATTTCTCGGATGTTCTCGCCGCAAGCATCGTTGATGATATTGCGAAGATCATCGAGGAAAGCCGGTTTTTGCTGGAGCAGATCGATGGAAGGCTCGATGTTTTCTCCGATGATCCCGATGAAAAGCCGACAGACCATATTGACGTCACCATAGCAGCCGATCTCGCGCGGACCATTGCCGCCCGCGTGGCTCCCTCGTCGGACGAAACGGGCCGTATCCTCGTCGTTGACGACACCGCCTCTAACCGCGATCTTCTGAACCGGCGCCTCACGCGCGACGGCCATCTCGTCACTGTCGCCAGTTCCGGCGAAGAAGCGCTGCGCATCCTGGAGACGCAGGAATTCGATTTGGCCCTGGCCGATATCCTGATGCCCGACATGAACGGCATTGAACTCCTCAGCCGGCTCAAATCGCACGAACGCCTGCGCGAGATACCCGTCATCATGATTTCGGGCCTGAAAGACGATGACGCCATTATCCGTTGCATAGAGGCAGGAGCCGAGGATTATCTGCACAAGCCGATCGATCCGGTGCTGTTGCGCGCACGCATAACCGCCTGTCTTGAACGCAGCCGTTGGCGCGAGCGCGAAAGGCGCTATCTGGCGCAGATCGAATTCGAGAAGGAGCGCGCCGATACGCTCCTTGACGCAATTTTGCCGAGACAGGTGGTGAAGCGGCTCGCCGACGGGGAAAAAGTGATCGCCGATCGCATCGATATGGCGACGATCGTCTTCGCAGATATCGTCAATTTCACGGAATTCGCGGCGCGCACCCCACCTATCACACTGGTTCAGAGACTTGGAGAGCTGTTTTCGCGCTTCGACGAATTGGCGGATCAGCACGGTATCGAGAAGATCAAGACCATCGGTGACGCCTATATGGCGGCGGCCGGGTTGCCCGACCCGCGTCCGGACCATGCCCAGGCAGCCGTGGCGTTTGCAAGGGCCATGCTGGCCGAGACGTACCAGATGACAGGTGAGCGTCGGCTCAGCCTGCGAATTGGAATAAACTCCGGCCCTGTAATCGCCGGTCTGATTGGTCGAAAACGCTTTGTCTACGATGTCTGGGGACACACGGTGAACGTTGCCAGCCGCATGGAATCCTGCGGGACGCCGGGACGTATCCAGATCTCTCAAAGCACTTTCGACGCGCTCGGCCCGGACTTCGGCGAGTGCCATCGGGAGATCCGGGATATTCATGGGATTGGCAAGTATCCGACGTACCTGCTTTTATGATCTGGCCATCGTCTTGCCCAACATCTACTCCGCCAAGGCCACCCTCAGCCTAGGCACGGCGAAATCCATAAACGCCCGCAGTTTCAGCGGCATCAACCCCTGTCCTACGTAGATCAGGCTCACCGGCCACGGCTCCGGTTCGAAGGTCTCGAGCACGATCTGCAATTCGCCTGCCGCCAGAGCGCGGGTGGCCTGGTAGGACAGAAGTCGCGTCACGCCGAGACCCGCAACCGCCGCATCGATTGCCGCGTCGGCTGTGCTGACGCTCAGTCGGGAGTGGACCGGCACGGTGACCTCCTTCCTACCATCCATGAAAGTCCAGCTTCGTGGCGAATTCAGTCCCTCGAACGTGATGCACTCATGGCCAACAAGACCCTCGGGGCGCTCGGGCACACCACGTTGCGCAAGATAGGCCGGGCTCGCATAGGCCGCACGGCGGATCCAGCCGACCCTGGTCGCGACAAGATTGCTGTCCGGCAGATTGCCAATGCGCAGTGCGAGATCGATATGGTCTTCCACCAGATTGACCTGACGGTCGCTGAGACTGAGCCTCAAATTGATTTCCGGATAAATCTTGAGGAATTCGATCACGACGGGAAGCACGTGAAGCCGGCCAAATACCACCGGCGCGCTCATTGCCAGATCACCCCTCGGCGTTGTGTATTCGCCCGCTGCAGTGCGTTCCGCCTCATCGACCTGCTCCAGAATGGCCTTGCTCGCCTCGACATAGGCGCGGCCTGCATCGGTCAGCGAGACATGGCGGCTCGAACGGATAAGCAAACGCGTCTTCAGATGCGCCTCAAGGTCGGAGATTTTGCGACTGACCGTGGCAAGCGGAATCCCAAGGCGGCGCGAAGCGGCGGATAGGCTTTCTGCCTCTATAACAGCAAGAAGCACGGCCATTGCATCCAGACGATCCATTCAAACCTTCCACTTTTCGGAATGAAAACTCCAATAACCGATGTCTACAGCAATTTCATGGAAGAAACTATGTTACGCGTTCACGTATCTGAATCCCTCCGAGGAGTTGGTCATGTCATCCGGACACGCCTTTTCCAGCGACGTCGCTTTCACGCCGACCGTCAAAGCGATCCAGACCCGCAAGGGGTCTCGCCATGGCTATGAGAGCATGGAGCAGCGTGGCTCGTGGCAAACGCGTATTACGCCAGACCTGGCGGATTTCATCCGCAACCAGACCAGTATTTTCTTCGGCACCGCGAATGACGAGGGTCAGCCTTATATTCAGCACCGCGGCGGCCCGCCCGGCTTTCTGCGCGTCATCGACGATACGACCATCGCGTTCGCGGATTTTGCCGGCAATCGGCAGTACATAACCTCCGGTAATCTCGCGGATAACTCCAAGGCGTTCCTGTTTCTCATCGACTACCGCAATCGCCAGCGGGTGAAACTATGGGGCGAAGCGCGAACTGTCGAAGACGACCCAGATCTCATGCAAAAACTGATGCCGGAGGGCTATCGCGCACGGCCTGAGCAAACGATCTTGTTCACAGTTACTGCGTGGGACATGAACTGCCCGCAGCACATTCCCATGCGTTTCGAGGCCAGCGACGTGGCCGCATTGTTGGCCGAGCGCGACGAGCGTATCAAGGCGCTCGAAGCGGAACTCGCCCGCTTGCGGAACCCGGCGCTCTAAGGTTTGGGTCCTAGTTGTAAGACGCCGGATTACCCGTCTTCAAGCACTCGATCCGGCTTGCCAGGAGTGACGAGAATTGCGAATTCCCGACCCTCGAACCAATCTCGGCGATTTCGTCGAAGTCGACGTCGAGCAACAAGCCGCGTGCACTCAGCAAGGACATCACGCCTGTGACGAGCGTGCGTTCTACCGCATAGTCCATATTGAGTTGTGCTATTTCGTCTGACTGTTCTTTGAGAATGCTAAAAAGCTGCCCCAGTTTTTCGTTCATTATTCGGTGCCCACCACGTAACCCCTGCCTGAATCATTCCAAGATTCTTGACGGAAACGTAATAGACCGTAAGAGCTATTTTATCGTCAGTTTGCTAACCAATGTGATTTAGGGCCTCGGGCGACGGGCCATTTTGTTCACAGTCCCGGGATCATGGTGCTGGCAATGCTTCCTTCGACATAGATATCCGCTTCCTTGGCTGCCTCGATGAACATGGACCGCGCCATGTCGCCGGTCGCACTTCCGTCCATGGCTTCAAGACACGCCAGTTGTGCGAGACCATGCAGTCGTCCGCGTTTGCCGGGCCATTCGTTCAAGAGAAATTCTGCAGCCTCCGCGACGGAGGCTATCGTGCGAAGCCTATCGGGAAAAAGCGACTCTACTGTTACAGATCTGAAGTGAACGTTTTCCATGGTGCTAGAACGCAAGGGCTCAAATTTAGGTTCCCGTTTCAAAACTTGCATCCTTGTAGCTAGTTGAACTTCGCCGTGCATTGCCTGTTTACTTCGGCGACCATGTGCTACGTTCGCTGAAATCAAATTGGATACATTCGCCTGGTTCGCGCGGCGAATAGGCGAAGACCTTCAAATCACGACCAAGGGAGAAACGCGATGGGCCTTCGCATTAATGACACTGCACCGGATTTCACTGCTGAAACCACGCAGGGCGAAATCCATTTCCACGACTGGATCGGCGGTAGCTATGCCGTGTTGTTCAGTCATCCGAAGAATTTCACGCCAGTCTGCACGACCGAGCTTGGCTACATGGCCGGACTTGCTCCGGAGTTCGCCAAACGCAATGCCAAGATCATCGGCATTTCGGTCGATCCTGTCGAAAACCACGACAAGTGGAAGGCGGATATCAAGACGGCAACTGGGCATGAGGTCGACTACCCCCTCATCGGCGACAGGGATCTGAAGGTCGCGAAACTGTATGACATGCTGCCCGCGGAAGCCGGCGATACGTCCGAGGGCCGCACACCCGCCGACAACGCCACCGTACGCTCCGTCTTCGTCATTGGTCCGGACAAGAAGGTGAAGATGACCCTCACCTATCCGATGACCACGGGCCGTAACTTCGACGAGATCCTGCGCGCAATCGACAGCATCCAGCTCACCGCGAAACACCAGGTTGCGACACCGGCCCAGTGGAAGCAGGGTGAGGATGTCATCATCACCGCAGCGGTTTCGGATGAGGACGCGAACCAGCGTTTCGGCGGCTTCGAGCGTGTGTTGCCCTACTTGCGCAAGACCAAGCAGCCAAGCGCCTGAACGATACGACATGAAACCCGCCCTGACCGGCGGGTTTCATTTTTCTATCACGTTGTTCCTATTGTAATCCGCAACTCGCTAGCTGCGCGGCATAGGTACCAGCCACAGTGGCAGTCCGCCGCGCGGTTCGATCGATGCCCGGCTTGCTCCGCCACGTTCCACGCGCATAGTCATTCGGCCCTGCATAGTAAGCGGCGTAGAGATTATAGGCATCGTTGAGCGGAATGCCGTTCAGCAGATGGCTTCTTGCGTGGTACCATCCAATGAAACGCACGGCGTCGCTGAAATCCGTTCGCCGGGCTGTCCAGCGTCCGGTTTCCCTCTGATAGTCTGCCCAGGTCCCATCCAGAGCCTGCGAATACCCATATGCGGTGGATGGCCGTGACCATGGAATAAAGCCGAACAATTTTGTACGCGGCGGCTTGACCCGGGCCTGATAGCCGGATTCCGTATAGATCGTCGCCATGAGGATGGGAACCGGCACGCCATATTCCGTCTCGACGCTCTTGGCCTGCTTGTACCAATTGTTGAAGAAGCCGTCTCTCTGATCGAACACGGCACAGACATTGCTGGTCTGGGTTGGCGCTGTGGCGCAGCCTGTGAGCAACAACAACGCGATGAACATGATGCGGCGCATGGGCGAGTCCTTGGTCTAGATCCCTTCACCTATTCCGCAATTCCTAACGACTGGTTACCGGTTAATTGATTCGTAATCTCCTCCTTAAAATTTGATTAAAGATCGATTTGGCACTGCGCGGCTTCGCCTCTTGACCCGTCAATTAATACCGTCATACAATACTACGATGCGCGACAAACATCTCCATCCATGCTGAAGCGGAACAATTACCATGAGCGATTTGATGCCCACTCAAACGATAGGCTTTGCGGAAACCCGCGACGGGATAAGGCTTTCCTATCGCATCGTCCCGGGGAACGGCGAAGGCCGCTGCGTTCTCATTCATTCGCTGGCCATGGACAAGTTTTTCTGGGAGCCAACCGCGGCGGCACTCGCCGGTGCATCCGAGGTTCTCATTTATGACTGCCGCGGTCACGGCGTTTCCGGCAAACCGGCAGGCCCCTACAGCACTGCGCAATTCGCCGATGATCTCGCCGATCTCATGAACCATGTCGGCTGGTCATCGGCCGTCGTCGCCGGTGCGTCGATGGGTGGCTGCATCGCCCTTGCCTTTGCCGCAGCCTATCCTGAGCGTGTCAACGCTCTTGGTCTCTTCGACACCACGGCCTGGTACGGAGAAAATGCTCCCGCAGCCTGGGCTGAACGCGCTGAAAAAGCCAGGAACGAAGGCCTGAAGGCGCTTGTCGGTTTCCAGAAGACGCGCTGGTTCAGCGATGGCTTTCACGAGGCAAATCCGGACGTGGTGGAAGCCGCTGTCTCGACCTTCCTCGCCAATGAAATCGACGCCTATGTCGCGACCTGCAACATGCTCGGTGCAGCCGACCTGCGCGAAGCATTGCCGAAGTTTGACTTCCCTTGCCGCGTTCTTGTCGGAACCGAGGATTATGCGACGCCGCCGGAAATGGCGCGTGTGCTCGCAGATAACATTCCCGGCGCTACGCTGACGATCCTCGAGGGCGCCCGCCATTTTACCCCGCTGGAAGTACCGGCCATCATCGCCGGCAATCTGCAGCTGCTGATCGAGGCCGCCAAGGCCTGAGGGGATATAAAGGACGGCGCGATCACTCGCGCCGTCTGACTTATTCCGCCGCCTTTTGGCTGGCACCACGCGGCAGATTGTACATGCCGCGCGGCAGTCGTGACAGAAATTCGATGACTTCGCTGCTGTCGATGACATCTGCATACTTGGCGTTCATGTCGCACAGCGTCATGGCGTGGCTCGCCTCGGAACGCTCAAAGCACCCGTCTTCGACCATCGTCACCCGTAGATTATAGCTGAAGGCATCGACCACCGTCGCGCGCACACAGCCGCTGGTTGCGGTTCCAGCAACGATGACACTGTCACAGCCGAGCAGCGTCAAATAGCTGATGAGGTTGGTACCGTGGAAAGCGCTGGGCTTCTGCTTGTAGATGACAACGTCGCTCGGTTCGGGCGCGATCTGCGGCATGATCTCGTTGCCGTCACGATTGCTGCCGCCAGGTTTTTCACCGCTGCGTTCATTCTTCCAGGCCCAGCTGCCCGCGTCCCAATTGTCGGAGCGTCGCACTCCGGTCGTATAGATCACCGGGACTTCGCGGTCGCGGGCTGTTCCAATCAGGTTCTGCAGAACAGGCAGGGCATCCCAGGCGGCTTCGCCACCCGACTGGCGCCAGCGTTTGACCGATTCAAGCAGCGGCTCCCGCTTGTCGCCGCAGAACGCGTAGTTGACGTCGACGATCAGCAGCGCCGGTCGCTTGCCAAAGCCTGCCCGCGCGCCATATCCGGCTAGCTTGAACACTTCCTTGTCGCGCTCCGTCAGGAATTTGTCCCAAATTCGCTCTGCCATTGTGTCTATCCTCCATCCTCTGAAAATCACCGGAAAACCATGCCATGGCGTCGCCGATCGGATGAAAACACGCTTCCGTGTACCCTCCTTCCGACAAAAAGATGCCTTGGCGACTTGACTTCTCCCACAAATTTGTTTGTATGGCAAACATACATTATAACAGAATGACAAGAGAAATTAAGCCAACTGCATTTGCGTGAATGCCCGGCACGGGCGCCCTTGGAGGAGGAACTCATGATTCACAAGTCTCTTAAAACCCGTTTTGCCTGCGCTTTCGCCGGTGTGATCCTTGCGTCAACCGCAATGACGTCGATAGCCAGCGCTCAAGAGGCGTGGCGCCACGGCATCGTTGAAGCCAAGGGCGATTCCGGTTTCCTCTTTCAAGCTGCAGAAGGCGGCTTCGATGACAAGCACGGCATCAACATCGACATGGTGCAATTCACCGGTGGTCCAACTGCGTTGAAGGCGCTCATCGCCGGCGATCTCGACAGTTTCGAGGCGAGCCCCGTTATCGCGCTCTCCGCATTGCATCAGGGCGCCGACGTCAAGATCATCGGCTGCGACTGGCCCGGCATGACCTATACGGTCTTTTCCGGTAAAGACATCGCGAGTGCGGCTGATCTCAAAGGCAAGACGGTCGGCGTTTCTGCGCCTGGCTCGCTTCCCGATATTTTCACCCGCCTCGCGCTTGAAGCGTCCGGCCTTGCCAATACGGACGTAACGTTTGCCAATGCCGGCGGCAGCGCCGATCGCGTCAAGGCAGTTGGCGGCGGCGTCGTTGCTGCTGCTGCCAGCTCAAGCGAATTTGCCGTCGATGCAGACGCCTTGAACGTCAAGCCGCTTTTGAAGGGTGTCGAGGTTACACCGCAGTTCCTCAAGGTGTGCATCATGACCACCGGCAAGAAGATCGCCGAGCGCCGCGAAGCGATGACCAATTTCCTCGCCGCCGAGATGGAAGGCCTCGCTCATGCGATTGCCAACAAGGACGCAATGCTCGAGGTTGCACGCAAGGTCGGTCACCTGCCCGAGGACGACAAGACCGCCGAGTTCATTTACAATGAAGCTATCGAATACAAGGCGATCAATGCGGATCTGGCCATCCCCTTGGACAAGCTGCAGTGGGTTGACGATGAGATGGTCAAGCTCAAGTTCCTCGACGGCAACGCCGATACCAAGAAGTTCGTCGATGACAGCGTGCGCACCGAGGCTCTCGCACGCGTCAAGAAATAACTGGAAAAGAATATGGCCCATCTGGAAGTACAGAACATCACCAAGTCCTTTGGCACGCATCATGCCCTGGACGGTGTCTCCTTCAATGTCGAAAAGGGTGACGTCGTTGCCCTGATCGGCCCAAGCGGATGCGGCAAGACGACCGCCCTGCGCATTATCATGGGCCTTGAGACAGCCACGTCCGGGCAGGTCAAAGTCGCCGGGCGTCCTGTCTCCGGCTGTGGTCACGACCGCGGCATGGTGTTCCAGCATGCCGAATTGCTGCCTTGGCGCAATACGCTCAGCAATATCGGCTATGGGCTGGAGATGAAGGGCATGAAGGAGCCTGAACTTTCCCGGACGGCCATGCATTATCTGGAACTGGTCGGTCTGACCCTGGCAAAGGACAGACGCCCTCACCAGCTTTCCGGCGGCATGAAACAGCGCGTGGGTATTGCTCGCGCGCTGGCGATCGATCCCGAAGTCCTTCTGATGGACGAGCCTTTCGGCGCGCTGGATTCACAAACGCGTGAGGGGCTTCATGGCGAACTGCTTTCCATCCATGCCAAGACCCAGAAGACGATCATTTTCGTGACCCATGATCTCGACGAAGCGGTGATGCTCGCAGACCGCGTTGCGGTCATGCATGGCGGCAAGATAAGCCAGATCATTCCGATCGAACTGGAGCGCCCGCGCCTCGATATGCGCGCCATCCGCACTTCGGCGGAATATTCCAAGAAACGCACGCTGATCTGGGAAGCCCTGCACGATGCGGGCGTTTCGGCTGCAGCCTAAGGAAAGACTATGACGACAGACGCAGAAATACAGGCGCCAGCCCGCGTGGAGCGCCGCACAGGTCAGGCAAGCTGGACAACCACTGTACCGGCGTGGGTGATCACCACCATATCGGTCGCCGTAGCGACTGGTCTCTGGGAGTTCTTCGGCCGCGACGTCAACCCGTTGCTTGGCACCTACCCCAGCGCCATCATCAAGGCATTCTTCTCGATGCTGCAGACCGGCCGCCTGCAGGACGCGCTCATTCAAAGCAGCCAGCCATTCATCGTTGGTTATATCGTCGCTGCGATCGTCGGTATCCCGGTCGGTCTTCTCCTCGGCCGATACCGCATTCTCGAGTCCGCCCTGGGCATCTATGTCACCGCTGGCTATGCCACCCCGCTGATTGCCCTTGTTCCCTTGCTGATCCTGTGGTTCGGTCTTGGCTTCATGGTCAAGGCCGTTGTGGTTTTCCTCCTCTCCTTCTTCCCGATCTGCATCAACACGTGGTTCGGTGTGAAGGCCGTGCCGAAAACCATGATCGAGGTCGGCACCGCCTTCTGCGCCTCGCAGACGGCCATCATGCGCGGCATCATTCTGCCGGCAACAATCCCTTACATCATGGCAGGTCTGCGTCTCGGTATCGGCAAGGCGGTCATCGGTATCGTCATCGCCGAGTTCCTCACCGCGATCTCCGGCCTCGGCGGCATCATCATCACTTCGGCCAATAGTTTCCGCACCGCAGAGATGTTCGTGCCCGTCATTCTGATCATGGTGCTCGCCGTGGCCTTGACCGCGCTGGTCGGATGGCTGGAAAAATACGTTGCCCCGTGGCAGAGCGAAATCACCGGCCACGACAGCGTCTGAAACGACAAGGTCCATCGCTTATTGAAGAATCCGCTGCGGGCAACCGCGGCGGTTCTTTTTGCTTTGACCGATTTAATAATATGTCGATATAAATTGATTTTGTCGACATAATAGGGCATCGTGTCGACCCAATCGACATGTAACAATGATACGTCGATGAAAACCGAGAACATCGACATGACCTTTCGGCCTGAACGTCCCTACAATGATTTGCCTCTTTTGCCCCCATCGCGGGATATAGAGACAAAGTCTATACTAAAGGCCTGCACCGAGGCACGCGTAGCCTTGACAGAACTGCTGGTATCGGGCCAACTCATACCCAACCAAGCTGTGTTGATCAGTTCCATCCCTCTCCTGGAAGCACAGGCAAGTTCCGAGATCGAAAATATTGTCACAACAACGGATCGTCTGTTTCGCTTTGTCAACGAAGAAAGCAATCAAGCGGATGCGGCAACAAAGGAGGCTTTACGATACCGCACCGCTCTTCGGGAAGGGTTTCGACTGCTCGAACAACGCCCACTCTCCACGTCAATAGCAGTTAAGGTTTGCCGTACGATCAAAGGTCTTGATCTGGATATTCGTGCTACACCCGGGACAGCACTTGTGAACGAGGCAACCGGCGCCGTTATTTATACGCCCCCTGATGGGCAGGACTTGCTGCGCGATAAGCTCGCAAACTGGGAGCGTTATATCCATGAAGCGGAAGACATCGATCCAATCATCCGCCTTGCGGTAATGCATTATCAGTTCGAGGCAATCCACCCGTTCACTGACGGGAACGGCAGAACAGGCCGTGTCTTGAATCTTTTGTTTCTCGTCGACAAAGGATTGTTGGAAATTCCGATCCTCTATCTTAGCCGCTACATTATCCGGAACAAATCGCTCTACTATCAGCGGCTTCTGGCCGTCACTACAAATAGCGAATGGGAGAACTGGATTCTTTTCATGATTGAAGCAGTGAAGGAGACTGCACAATGGTCGACATTGAAGATCCGCGCAATTCGCGACCTTTTGAATGAAACTACCGCCAGAATTCGTCAAGAACTGCCAAAAATCTATTCTCGAGAGCTTGCAGAAATTATCTTCGTTAATCCTTATTGCCGCATTGGCGATCTGGTTGACTCAGGAATTGCCAAGAGGCAAACGGCCTCCACCTATCTGAAAGCGCTCGTAGAAATAGGCGTGCTTCGGGAAATCAAATCAGGACGCGAAAACCTTTTCATCAATCCGGCAATGCTGGATCTCCTGTCCGAAGGCGGCGGATTGAACGGAGCATAACTCCATCAGCATGATCTATCATCATTCGATCAATGTGCCGCCGAGGTTTTCCACTGCACGGCGGGTCACGACCCCGACAAGATGCGCGCGGTAATCGGCAGGAGCGTGCATGTCGCCCATCAGGTCGTTCTCATCTGGCAGCAGCCCTTTCACCGCATCGGGCTCGAACCGCGCCTGCAGCGCTTCCTCGGCCTCCGTCCAGCGAAAGACGCCGGCGTTTCCGGCCCCCGTGATCGCCACATGGATATTGCCGTCGCGATGACGGGCAACGAACGCAGCTGCCAAGGCATACCGTGACGCCGGATTGCGAAACTTGGCATACCCGGCAATCTCCGGCATCTTGAACTCGATACGGACGAGAATTTCACCAGGCTCCAGCATCGTGGTGTAGAGCCCGGCGAAATATTCGGAAGCCGGGATGCTGCGGCGATCCGTATGCAATGTCGCATCGAGCGCCAGCACGGCCGACGGGTAGTCGGCTGCCGGGTCATTATTGGCAACCGAGCCGCCGATCGTGCCGACATGCCTGACCTGAACGTCACCGATCGAACCGGCAAGGCCACAAAGCGACGGAATGAGCGCCCTGATCTTTTCGGATGCAGCGACGGTGGCATGCGTGGTTGCCGCACCGACGATGATTCGATCGGGACCAACGGTAATACCCGAAAGCTCGGGAATGCGGCGAACATCGATCAGATGGGCAGGCGCCGCCAGCCTTCCCTTCATCGTGGGGATCAGCGTATGCCCGCCGGAGAGGTAAGCGGCTTCCTCGACTTTGGAGAAAAGACTGACTGCTTCCTGCAGCGTTCCCGGCCTATGATAGGTTGTTTCATACATTGGCGTCTGCCTTCTTCATTCCGCCGCGACGGCGTGCGCCGCGCGGTGCTTTTCAGCGGCGGAGAGTACCGCCTTGATGATGTTGTGATATCCCGTGCAACGGCAAAGATTGCCCTCGAGCTCGTGGCGAACCGTTGCCTCATCGAGAACACCGTCGTGTCGCTCAATCATGTTGACCGATGCCATGATCATGCCGGGCGTGCAAAAACCGCACTGCAACCCGTGGTGTTCATGAAAGGCCGCCTGCACATCGTGCAGCTTTTCGCCATCGGCCAAGCCTTCGACCGTGGAAACCGATGCTCCTTCGATCGAGGCCGCAAGTATCGTGCAGGATTTGACAGCCTTGCCGTCGACGATGACCGTGCAGGCGCCGCACTGCGTCGTGTCGCAGCCGACATGTGTTCCGGTCAGGCCAAGATGATCACGCAGGAACTGGACGAGCAACGTACGGTCTTCGACCTCCTTCGTGTGGAGCGTGCCGTTGACGGTGATGGCGACTTTGGACATGGGTGCCTTCCCTTTTATCTGGAGAACCAGCGGGCCTTGGGGCGTTCCGCTGGTGTTTCAATCGCTATCGCCACAGCGTCAACAGGGGCGGCGCGGGCCGCAAGGCTGGCGAAGAACTCGTCTGCAAGCTTCTTGGCCGTTGAATCGATCAGCCGGGAACCAAG
Organism: Candidatus Phyllobacterium onerii; assembly: GCF_028331445.1. GTDB lineage: Bacteria > Pseudomonadota > Alphaproteobacteria > Rhizobiales > Rhizobiaceae > Phyllobacterium > Phyllobacterium onerii. Next base: position 72,664 of record NZ_JAQMHX010000009.1, read on the forward strand.
CTGTGCCAGCTTGCCGCCTACCTGCGCCTTGGCGACATAGGTCAGGACGGTTTCGCCATCGACATCGGCAAGGTTGACGTCGGCGCCACCCCTGGCGAAACCGGCGATACCACCCTTGCCAGCACCGGAGATGGTATAGCTCTCGGGCGCTACAACGTTGCTCAGGGTGACTTCACCTTCAAATGTCGCTTTGACCGGGCCGATCTTGGTGGTCACGCGGGCGGTAAACCCATCCTCCAGCGAGCCTTCAAGGCTATTGCAACCGGGGATACATTCGCGCAGCGCCTGCGGGTCATTGATCAGCGCCCAGACATGCTCGCGCGGCGCAGCGATGCGGTATTCACCTTTGAGATCCATCAAACTCTCCTCTCAGTTCGCGCCAGTCACGGCCTCGTAGTGCGACAGGTCCAGATACCTCGCCGGATCGGTCAGTGGTGCCCCGGCTATGCCGTAGCGCGAGCGCAATTCGAGCACGCGCTGCATGCCTTCCGGAATGATTTTCGCATCCGGTGTCAGGCCCGATTTCGCCGACAGCAGGCTGTTCATGACAGACTGCAGCGCAGCGGGCTGGATTTCCGGCATCTTCGCCTGCAAGAGCTGTTCAGCCGCCTCGCGATTTGCCGGATCAAGCGTCCAGGCAAGGCCCTTCAGGTAACCGCGGATGAACGCGCGAACAGCTTGCGGATTCTCCGCCGCCCATGCGCGCCTCGCCGTGACTACGCCACCTTGATAGCTGTCGTAGATCCGGGTCGACACGTCGAGCACGTTGAAGCCCGAACGGCGGGCAATGCTGGTGAATGGCTCGATCGTCAAGGTCGCAGCGTGCTCTCCGCCCTTCACCGATTGCCAACGCTGCGGCGTCGCTCCAACGGGTGCGTAGGTTGCGTCGTCCCGCTTCAATCCGCCATCTTCGAACATATCGAACAGCACAAACGCGAACCCCGTCGAAAGTGCATCGAGCGCGACGGATTTGCCTTTGAGATCCGAATATTCCTTGATCTCGGGCGCGGTAACGATGGCAAGCTCGAGCTGCGTTCCGCCCATGAGCACGACATAGCCCGGATCAACCCCGGCGCCAGCAGCTCCCTGCCCCTCGCCATAAGCCACGACATTATCAAAAGCGGTAAAGACGATGTCGAATTCGCCCGCGGCAGTCCGCTGCGCCTGCTCAACCGAGCTCCCCGTCAACGTCAGATCAACCGACAGGTTTTCATCGGCGAAGAACCCCTGTTCCACCGCTGCGAATGTCGGCAGGTTGGGAGCGCCCGGAAAGGCGATGATGCGGATATTGGTCTTGGTTTCGGCAGTCATTTGCGAGAAATCCTCCTCAGGACGCACGAGCATCGCGCTCGCCTTTCGATTGATGAATGGCCCGCCACACCGCATGCGGGGTGACCGGCATATCGATATCGGTGACGCCGTAGTCCTTGAGCGCGTCGAGCACGGCGTTGACGACCGTAGCCAGCGCCGGCGTTGTTCCGCCTTCGCCGCCGGCCTTGATGCCAAGCGGATTGGTCGGAGAAATCACTTCGGCAATCTCGCACTTGAAGGAAGGCATGTTGTCGGAGCGCGGCATGCCGTAATCCATGAATGATCCGGCGAGCGGCTGGCCCGACGAGGCATCGACGGCGCAAAGCTCCCACATCGCCTGCCCTACGCCCTGCGCAATGCCGCCATGGGTCTGGCCATGAACGATCAGCGGATTGATGCAGCGGCCCACATCGTCCACGGTCGCGTAGCTGGTAATGAGAACGTGTCCGGTTTCCGGATCCACCTCGACTTCGCAGATCGCTGCGCCATTCGGAAACACCGGAGTGTGCATCTCATTGTCACGCGCCACCCGCAACGGCCCATCCTTCTCACGCGTCAGGTCGCCGAGCGTGAAGATATCGATCGTCTGGTTGGTGCCGCGCAGCTTGAAATGACCGCTTTCGAAATCGATAGCGTCGAAGTCTGCGCCGAAATGTTCCGCTGCGCGCCGGCGACCTTCCTTCAGGAGGTCTGCAGACGCCATGGCCATGACGGTTCCCGCGTGGCGCATCGAACGGCCCGAATGCGACCCGCCGCCAACGCTGACGATGTCGGTATCGCCAAGGATAATCCATACCTTTTCGACAGGCACCTGGATCATGTCGGCGACCACTTGCGCAAAGCTCGTCTCATGACCCTGGCCGCTCGGTTGGGTACCGATGACAACTTCGACCGTGCCATCTTGCTTGATTTCGATCTCGGCACGTTCCTTCGGTGAACCGATGGACGACTCGACGTAATTGGCAAAGCCCCGGCCCAGCAATTTGCCGCGGCTGGCCGCTTCCTCGTGGCGCACCTCGAAGCCGTCCCAATTGGCAAGCTCAAGCGCGCGGTCCATGTTCTTTTCGTATTCGCCGCTGTCATAGATCGAACCGACGGCATTGGTGTAAGGCATCATATCCGGCGAAACGAGGTTCTTGCGGCGCAGTTCGAGCTTGTCGAAACCGAGTTCGCGCGCGGCCTTCTCGACAAGACGCTCGATCGCGTAGGTTACTTCCGGCCGGCCGGAGCTACGGTAGGCCTGCGTGCACATCGTATTGGTGAAGACGGCGCGGGCGCGCAGCGTCGCCACCGGAATGTGATAGGAGCCGGTAATGAGACCGGAGCCCTTGCTGAGCGGCGACAGCGACACGCACCGACCGCCGACATTGCTGAGGTTGTCCGCCCGCATCGCCAGGAACTTGCCCTCGCGATCAAGCGCCAGTTCGACCTTGGTTATGAGATCGCGACCCTGATAATCCGTCAGAAACGCCTCGGAGCGCGTCGCCGTATATTTCACCGGCCGCCCGATCTTCTTCGACGCCCAAAGCACCAGACCAAACTCCACATAGACGCGATTGCGCGCGCCGAAATTTCCGCCGACGTCGTATGAAAGCACACGCAGGTTCTTCGGCTCTATACCGAGAACCTTGGAAAGCTCGCCCTTCTGGCGCACAGCGCCGCCGCTGCCGGCATAAAGCGTATAGCGCCCGGTCTCCTCGTCGAAATGACCGAGCGACGAGCGCGGCTCGATCGGTACGGCGGTCACGCGGCCGATATGGAATTCGGCCGTGACCACGTGATCGGCCGCCGCGAAGGCTGCTGCTGTCCCCGCTTCGTCGCCAAAGCTCGAGTCAATGAAGACATTGTCCGGCACTTCGTCCCACACCGCGGGTGCGCCGGGCTGCGCGGCCTTTTTGGTTTCGGTGACGTGCGGCAATTCCTCGTAATCGACAAACACTTTTTCGGCCGCATCCGCCGCCTGGGCCGCTGTCTCGGCAACCACCACAGCCACGGCTTCGCCCACATGGCGGGCCTTGTCGGCCGGGAGCAGATAATGTGGACCTGTGAATGGTATGCCGCCGCCGGCAGCCGTCAGCTTCACATCGAATTTCGTCGAAGGAACGGGATTGTGCGGGATTGGCTCAAGTCCGTCAGCCAACAAATCGGCGCCAGTCAGGACGGCCAGAACGCCGGGACTGGCCAGCGCTTCCGCTGTGTCGATGCCGAGGATCCGCGCATGCGGATATGGCGAGCGAACCATCGCAGCGAACGTCTGCCCGGGCAGGCTGAAATCGTCGGAAAACCGGCCCTTGCCGGTAATGAGCCGCCCGTCTTCCTTGCGCGGAAGCGGCTTTCCGACATGGCGGAACAACGCATCGCGTACAAGCTTCATTTCCGGCGACAGATCAGCCATCTCGGGCTTTTCCAATACCGCTGTCCCAGGTCCGCTCGTGCTTTTATGAAGTGGGCTTCCCATAAATCCTCTACCCTTACCGGCTGAAATTACGCCGACGACATTCTGTTGCTCTTCGTATTAATGTATGACAGTATGTCGGAGTAATGCAATCGAAAAGATGCAATATCTTTCTGATTGGGCGGATCGCTCTTATGATTATGAGTGGGTTTTGCGCTTTTTATCTCGCCTGCACGGCACTGGAGAGGCGCATCTTCGGGAGAATGAGACTTACATGACGACGCACAAGCGCAAGGCTCCACTGGACCTGCAAGAACATCTGGAACGGCTGGAAGAACGAGGCCTGCTGACGCGAATTCAGGTGCCGATCGACAAGGATAGCGAACTGCATCCGCTGGCGCGCTGGCAGTTCCAGGGCGGTCTGCCCGAATCGCAACGACGCGGCTTTCTTTTCACCGACGTGAAAGATGCGAAGGGCGAGAAATACGATATCCCGGTTGCCGTCGGGGTCCTCGCCGCTTCGCCGGAAATCTATGCCATCGGTCTTGGCGTTCCCGAGAGCGAGATCGGCGATGTCTGGGTCAACGCCATGGAAAACCCCATCGACCCTGTCATGGTCGAGGACGCGCCATGCCAGGAAGTCGTCATCACGGGCGACGATCTCAAGCTCGAAGGCCGTGGTCTCGGCAGCTTGCCGGTTCCGGTATCGACACCGGGCTTCGACAGTGCCCCCTATTTCACCGCGACGCTTTGCGTCACACGTGATCCGGAAAATGGCATCCGCAACATGGGCACCTATCGCGCCGCGCTGAAAGCCGAGGACCGGCTTGGCGTGCGCATGGCAAGCCGCCTGTCCGGTGCCGGCGGGTATCAGCATTGGCTGAAGTATCAGAAACGCGGCGAACCTATGCCCTGCGCCATTGTTATCGGCTGTGCTCCTGCCGTACTTTTCACCGGGCCCCAGAAGCTGCCTATCGATCAGGACGAACTCGGCGTTGCCGGCGGTCTCATCGGCGAGGCCGTTCGTATCGTCAAGTGCAAGACTATCGATCTTGAAGTGCCGGCCGACGCTGAAATCGTCATTGAAGGCCTCATCGATACTGAGCTGCTTGAGCCGGAAGGGCCGTTTGGCGAAAGCCATGGCCACGTCGCGCTCGAAGATTTCAACATGTCGATGCGCGTGACGGCGATCACCCGCAAGCGCAAACCCGTGCTTGTCTCGATCGTCAGTCAGGTTACACCCAGCGAATCGAGCGTTCTCAAGCGCGTTGCCTATGAGCCGCTATTCTTCAATCACCTGAAGAAAGTGCTCAACATCAAGGGCATCAAGCGCGTCGTCATGCATGAGCCTTTGACCAACATCCGCAAGGTGATCTTCCTGGAATTCGACCGCAGCGCGCCGCAGTCCGAGATCTGGCGCGGCCTGCAGGGTGCGGCGATGCTTCAGGCGCAGTGCGGCAAGATCGTCATCGCCGTTTCTGACGATATCGACGCCCGCAATGCCGACGCCGTGTTCTGGTCGCTCGCTTACCGCGCCAATATGATCGATGACGTGCATGTGACGCCCTACCGCTCGGGCGGGCATGGGCCGAAATCGGCAAACAAGAATGCCGAAGGCACCCTTCTCATCGATGCAACGTTGAAAGCACCGATGCCGCCTCTCGCCCTGCCCGCCGAACCCTATATGGTGCGGGCCCGCGAGATATGGGAAAACCTGCAATTGCCACCGCTCTCGCCGCAGCCACCATGGCACGGTTATTCGCTCGGCGACTGGAGCGATGTCTGGAGTAACTTTGCCGACAAGGCTGTCAGCGGCGACTGGCGCGCCAATGGCGAAAACACTTTCTCCCGGCGTAAAGGTGGTATGAAACCCGAAACACCGGCGCGTGATATTGAAAAGAAAGCATAATCAGGCGACTATCGCCCGATTCTGATATAGTTTCAGCGCCGGCGGGGGTCGGCGCTGAGGGACAGACAACACAACGCAGGCAGCAGCATTGCGAGGGATAAAATGAACGATCCGGTCATGGAACCATTCGGTCCGCTTACACATGAGTCTGCGCCGCTGAGAAACAAGATCATGAAGTCGCTGCGGCGTGCAATCGAGACAGGATTGCTGGAGCCAGGTACGCGTCTTGTGGAGAAAGATCTGTGCCAGCAGCTCAACGTCAGCCGCACATCGCTGCGTGAAGCGCTGCGCCAGTTGCAGTCCGAAGGTATTCTTACCGACCTCAACAATCGCGGCCTTGCCGTGGTCACAGTGACATCGGAGGACGCGGAGAATATTTATCGCATCCGCGGCGTGCTCGAACCCCTTATCGTCGAACAGTTCATCGAGAATGCGCCGGATGCAGAGGTCGAAGCCTTGAAAGCCCACTTCCTGCGTTTGAAGGAAGCTTATCTGCATGGCAATGCCGAGGAAATCGTCGCCAGCAAACGCGATTTCTATGACCGTATCTGCACCGGAGCACGCAATCCTATTGCATTCGGTGTCTTGAGCAAGTTGACCGTTCTCACGTCCCCGCTGCGCCGGCGTTCCGTCGTGCGTCCCGAGCGGCGCGTCCAGAGCATCGCCGAAATCGAGAAGATCGTCACTTCCATCGCCAAACGCGACAAGGCCGCTGCAAAAGCTGCTGCCGAGGAGCATGTTGCCCACTCCGCCCGCTCGGCGCTCCATGCTTCAGAGTCGGCGAACTAGTCATGCGCCGTCTCATCATCGCCATAACCGGGGCCTCCGGGGTCATCTATGGCGTTCGTGCCTTGCAGCTCTTGCGCGACGTCGAAGACGTCGAGACGCATGCAATCGTCTCGCCATCAGCACTGCGCACCGCGGCCGACGAACTCGACATGAGTGCCGAAGAAATCCGCGGCCTCGGCGACAAACTCTATAACTATCGCGATATTGGCGCCGCCATCTCGTCGGGGTCCTTCCGCACCGCCGGCATGCTGGTTGCGCCCTGCTCGGTGAAGACCTTGAGCGGCATCGCCAATTGCTACAATGACGAACTGATCGTGCGCGCCGCCGATGTCTGCCTCAAGGAGCGTCGCCGGGTCGTTTTGCTGCTCCGCGAAACGCCGCTGCACGCCGGGCACATTGCGCTGATGGATCAGGCCACGCGCAATGGCGCCATCATCATGCCGCCCGTTCCGGCCTTTTACAGCAAGCCAAAGACCATCGACGACATGGTCAACCAGACAGTCGGACGCGCATTGGACTTGTTCGATATCAATCTGCCGCTCGTCAAACGCTGGAAAGAAGACGAAACCGGGCAGCAGCAATCATAGGCCGACCAGTTCCATCAAACGACGCCGAAGCACTGTGAATTTGGCCCGAGTTCGCTGGCAGAACAGTCCTACTTGGCCAAAATTTGCTCTATTGCCCGTTCCACTGTTGCGATGGACTTGCGAGCTTCGGAATCCAGGGTCGAGCCATGATAATAACGCACGACGAGTGGCAGGTTCTCATCGGTCGAACGGTTGCTATCGTCTGAAATCGTGGCGAGTGCCAGCCCCGCCGTTTCAAGTTCCATAAGCTCGATGCGTTCCGCGGAAAGCTCGGCCGCTTTCACGGCGTCGCGCAGGGTTTCAGTGTGTTTGTCAGGTCCCGGTTTTGGTCCGGTCTTCATGCGCTGGCGGATGGCGCGCAATGGGGCAACGACGTCATCGCGCCATTCGTCGACCAGCCCGATGATCTGGACTGTCTTTGCCGGAGAAAGTGCGATGGAACCATGTTTGAGCCAGGCGGCGAACAACAGCACCGTCACGTCGACGCCATTGCGCTCCTGCAATGCCAGGCATGCATCGGCGACGTCAGGGGCTTTGTAGAGGCGCAGCGCGAAATCCCATAGCCCGATATTCATGTCCTGCATGCTTTCCCTCATCGCAATTGCGGGGCCGGATGACTTGATCCGGCCCCGCTTTACCAGTTTCGCGAGCATGAAGGAAGGCAAACTAGGCCGTTTGCGTTGAACAGGCCTCGCAGATCGCCGCAACGTGGCGATGGTCCGTGCCGCAGCAGCCGCCGAGGATACGCATCTGCGGAAATGATCGGGTCAAACCATTATACCACCGCCCGAGATCGGCAGGATCTCCGGCATCGAGCGTAACTGAATCATCGAGTTCCGCATGGCTCTTGGTCGAAGCATTCGCCTTGGTCCCGCGCACACGGTCGAGCCACGCCTCGCCTTTCTCCAGTGCATCGACGAAATGGCTCGGATGTGCACAGTTGATCATATAGTAGGCTGGTGAACCTCCGGTTGCATCGTCCACCCGGTTGATCGCATCGCCGAGCGACAAGCCGGTCACCAGTTTTCCGTCAGTCTCGACCGTGAACGAGATGACGCTAGGTATGGCATAGGTCTTGGCAGCTTTTGCAATCCCTATGGCCTCATTGTAATTGGTCAACGTATAGGCGGCGACCATGTCCGCTTCGGTTTGTGCGAAACTCTCGATCTGCGCCGCGTGGTATGTTTCAGCCTCGTTGGCATTCATGTTGCCAGCCTTGTACCCATCGCCGCGCGGTCCAATGACCCCGTCGATCACACAAGGCGTCGCGGCCGTTTCAAACTCCTTGCGAAGTTCAAGCAGCAGATCGACCGAATCCCGGTTGATTGCACGCAGGCCCTCGGCGTCATAGCCGAGCTTGGCGCCCCAATCGGGGTTTGCCCGCCATGTCGGCGTATCGAGGATGAAGCCGGTGCCGTTCTCGCGGGCAATTTTGAGATAGCTGATATAGTAGTCTTTTAATCGCTGTCGGCCTTCCGGCGTCCCCATCAAAACGAAAGATGCGAATTCGGGCAGGTCGATCCCGTCATGAAAGATGAATGTCGTCTCCATGCCACCGTCACTGAGGAAAGTGGTCCCCGCGAGTTGCGGCAGGTTTTTGCGGTACTTGGCCATGATTATCGTCCCTTCCAAGAGTGACCGGCATGGGCTGATTGCCTCTCCACCCGGCATGTTCTGTTTTGCGCCTTTCAGTTGACGCAATCTAGAAACCTCATGGTCGGGTTGTCTCACATATGAGAAAACACAAGTAGATTCAGTCGGATAGGCGATATCGTGGCGACAGAACCCTCCCCCGTGCTACACTCCAACAGCCGAAACCGTACCGGCGGTACAGTATACCGGGGGGACAACATCATGCGCAAGGGAGACGAAACCCGCGAACGTATTCTGGAAATCGCCGAGATGTCGGTGCTGGCCAAGGGCTTCGCGGCGACCTGGATAGAGGAGATTATCGCTGAAGCGGGCATTACGAAAAGCGGGTTCTTCTATCACTTCAAGGACAAGAACGAACTCGCGCACATTATGCTGAAGCGCTACGTCTGCGCCAATGACCGGGTGTTCGACGATGTCATCGAGCGCGGGCATCAACTGTCAGATGATCCTCTCCAGGCATTCCTGATCAGCCTGAAGCTTCTCGCCGAGGTCATGTCCGATCTGCCGAACGGTCACCCCGGCTGTCTGATCGCTTGCATTTGCTATCAGGAGCGCCAGTTCGACCGTGAAGTCCTGAACCTGACGGCGCGATCGGTTGAAGCATGGAACGCCAGGTTCCGCGCCATTCTCGACAATATCGCACTCGAGCACCCTCCGCGCGACCCGATTGATTTCGACGATGTAGCGGACATGCTCTCCTGCGTCGTCGATGGCAGCATCATCATGTCCAAGGCACTGAACGACCCTTCAAGGATTGAGCGGCAGGTCATGGCCTTTCGCAGTTTTATAAAACTGCTGTTTTCGTCAACCCCGCAAATAAGGGTCCCGATGCCGAATTCCACGGGGGCTCGGGAACGGTCAACTGATCGGGCTAGAGCTTACGCGTCGACTGTTCTCATCAAGAACAGTCGGCCCTCCGGGTCGACCTGTGTGCGCAGGTCCTGGTAGTCGTGAATGGTCGTATGCGCAGTCTCGATAGGGTGCTTATGCGTAGCCGTGATCACCATCACATCGGCTCCGGCGGCATCGCCTGCCAGAATGCCCGGTACGGCATCCTCAAAGACGAGGCAATCTTTCGCGTCAACCCCAAGCTTGCGCGCCGCCAGCAGGTAGCAGTCCGGATTTGGCTTGCCAACCTTGACGTCTTCGGCCGTGACGAGATTGTCCGGCACGGGAATCCCCGCTGCGGCCAGCCGGCGTTTTGCCAGTTCGAGCGGCGATGAGGTGACGATCGTCCATTTTTCCCGCGGGAGTGCTTTCAAGAATTCCGCAGCCCCCGGCAGCGGAACGATGCCCTCCACATCCTGGATTTCGGCATCGGTGATCTTGTTGGCTTCCTGCTCTGGATCGACGCCGGGCAGACCCAGCCGGCGCACCGTATCGACAGCCCGGGCGCCATGCATCGTCGGCAGGAATGTCTTGACGTCGAGCCCCTGTTCTTCCGCCCATCTTGCCCAGACACGTTCTGCCGCGGCCGTGGAATTAATCAGCGTACCATCCATATCAAAAAGGAACGCGGCGTATTTCTTGTCGAAGGCGGATGGCGTTGTCGGCACGATGGTTCTCTCTTCTCTTTGTTGTAAATGGAAGGCGCTACTACCCTCATGGTGAGCGCCTGAGCCTGTCGAACGGCAAACCACGCAAATTCATCGTCGGGATCTTGCCGATCCCCAGCGAAGCCCATCCATCAGCAGCGCGACAAGGCGGCGGGATCGATCGCGCCAATCGGGCGTATCCGGCGCTGAATAAATCCCCGACAATGCCTGAGAAATATCCGATATATCGATATCGCTGCGAACGGAACCGTCTGCAACGGCAGCATCGACAAGGCGCTGCAAAGCCGATGCAATCATACCGGCGGTATTGGCAAACACCTCAGAATTCGCATCGAAAAGGATGCGCAGGCTGTTGGCCATGCCGCGCTTTGCTGCGATGTAGTCGACGAAGCGCTGCATCCATTCGGCAAGCGCCACATCCGGAGCATTGTGCTGTGCGAGTTCATCCGCGGCAGCGCAAAGCACCTCGACCTCCCGGCGGTACACCACTTCGACCAGATGTTCGCGCGTTGGAAAATGCCGGTAAAGCGTGCCAATCCCAACGCCAGCCTTGCGCGCTATCTCTTCAAGGGAGGCGCTGCCGCCGCGTTCGGCAAATTCAATCGCAGCAATCCCAATGAGCTTTTCCCGATTCCGGCTGGCATCCGCCCGCAACCGCTTCGCGGGTGCCGGTCGCTTTGCTTCCTTCAATTCGGGCAGCTCCTTATGATGCAATATTTCGGCTCCAGAGGCGATTGGGGCTTGAACCCGCTTGGCCAAGCCGCTATGTTCAAGAAACGGAGGCACCTCCGATTATCTTGTCACCTCCGGACTAATACCCTATTTGGGGCCTGCATGTCATGTTTTTTGCGCCTTGAACGCAACTGAACGCTGGCGGCCCCGTTGGACTCTTCCCAAGCATACTGGAGCAGGACTCCCATGACCAATCAAACCACCATCAATCTCGAAATCAATGGCCAGGCACATACCCTCGTCGTTGAACCGCGCGTGACCCTTCTGGATGCACTGCGTGATCACCTGGAACTGACCGGCACCAAGAAAGGCTGCGACCAGGGCCAATGCGGTGCCTGCACTGTTCATGTCGACGGTGAGCGCGTGCTTTCCTGCCTGACGCTGGCAGTTCAGGTCGAAGGCCGCGCGGTCACCACCATCGAAGGCCTCTCCGATCCCGGAGCCGAACTCCATCCCGTCCAGTCGGCCTTCCTCGAACACGATGCCTTCCAGTGCGGTTACTGCACGCCGGGTCAGATCATGTCCGCCGTTTCCTGCATCCGCGAAGGCCATGCAGGCTCCGATGATGAAATCCGCGAATATATGTCGGGCAATCTCTGCCGTTGCGGTGCCTATCCGCACATCGTCGAGGCCGTCCGCGAAGCTGCTAAGGTGATGTCATGAGAGATTTCTCCTATCTGCGCGCCAGCTCGGTCGACGAAGCGCTCAGCGCTGCGTCCATGCCCGCAACCATGCTGCTCGCCGGCGGCACCACTTTGCTCGATCTGGCCAAATGCGGTGTCAACGCACCTGAACGGGTTGTCGATATCACCCACCTCAAGGGTCTCGATGCAATCCGTGTCGATGCCAAGGGTGCTTTCATCGGCGCGCTCGCAAAAATGAGCCGCGTCGCTGCCGATCCGGCGATCCTTGCCGAATTTCCCGCGGTGTCGGAAGCGCTTTGGCAGGCGGCTTCGGCGCAGATCCGCAACATGGCAACGATTGGCGGCAATCTTCTGCAGCGCACGCGCTGCGCCTATTTCCGTGACCCGGCAAGCTTTCCCGCCTGCAACAAACGCGTTCCGGGTAGCGGCTGCTCCGCTATGGAAGGCGTCAATCGCGGCCATGCGGTTCTCGGCACCAGCGACGCCTGCATCGCAACCTATCCGGGTGATCTCGCCGCTGCCCTCGTCGCCTTCGATGCTGTCGTGCATCTGGGCGAACGCAAGGTTCCCATCGACGATTTCTTCCTCTTGCCTGGCACCACACCGCACAAGGAACACGCGATGCACCCGGGCGAGATGATCACTGCGATCACCATCCCCGCCTCTGCTGCCGCGCGGCATTCTACCTATCTGAAGGTGCGCGACCGCCAGTCCTATGAGTTCGCCGCCGCCAGTGCTGCTGTCGGCATCGAGTTCGAGGCGGATCACGAGACCATCCGCGATATCCGCATCGGTCTCGGCGGTGTTGCGACGAAACCCTGGCGCGCCCGCACCGTCGAAGATGCTCTTCGCGGCAAGGTCCTGGAGCCGGACACCATCAAGAGCGCCAGCCGTCTCGCCGTCGAGGGCGCCATCGCCCATGGCGGCAATCACTACAAGATCGAGCTCGCCCCCCGCGTCGTTGAACGCGCCATCCTGAAATCGGGAGCTTTGGCATGACCATTGTCGACACCAAAATAAAACATGGCGACGCCTCCGACGGCTTGCTCGGCGGGCGTCTTGCCCGCATCGACGGCCCGGCGAAGATCACCGGCGCCGCTGATTATGCTATGGAACACTCTCCGGAAGGCATGGTCTACGCTGTCATCATCGACAGCACGATCGCTTCCGGCCGCGTGGTCGCTATCGATACGAGCGCTGCCGAGGCCTATCCCGGCGTTCTGCTCGTCCTGACACCGGACAACGCCTTGCCGATCAAGACCGCGACCGACTGGACTGGCGCACCGCCGCCAGAGGTTCCCTACGAGCCGCTGGCACGCGAGATCACTTTCGCCGGCCAGCACATCGCTGCTGTCATCGCCGAGACCTTCGAGCAGGCGACCGCTGCCGCAGCGCTCGTCAAGGTTACCTACGAAGAGAGCGCGCCGATTTCGAGTTTCGATGATCCGCGCTCCGGCGAGGCCTTCCCGATCGACATGATGACCAAGGAATGGGGCGATGCTGATGCTGCGCTCGCTATTGCTCCAGTCCGCATCGAGCAGGAGTACAAGACACCGCGCGAATACAACGTGCCCATCGAGCCGCACGGCCTGATTGCTCATTGGGAAGGCGATATGCTCACCCTGTGGGAGCCGAGCCAATGGATCGACGGCATGTCCCGCACCTATGCGGAATGGTTCAGCATTCCGTTCGAGAACGTGCGCATGCTGTCGCCCTATATCGGCGGCGGCTTCGGTTCCAAGGCGTTGCCAACGCGCTACGGCGCGGTTGCGGCCATTGCTGCAAAAATGCTCGACCGGCCCGTCAAGCTTGCCATCACCCGGCCGCAGACCTTCACCGCTTTCGGCGGCCGTCCTGCGACACGACAGACCATCGCACTCGGTGCTACCCGCGAAGGCAAACTGCTGTCGATCGTGCATCGCAGTGCCAATGAGACGTCGATGGACGACGTCGCGATCGAACCCTTGGGCTCGGTCACCTCGATCATGTATGCGGTTCCGAATTTTTCGTCGCGCCAGAACATCGTGCCGGTGAACACGGTCAAGCCGGGCGCCCTGCGCGCTCCCGGTGAAAACCCCAGCGCCTTCGGCATCGAATGCGCCATTGACGAACTGGCCTACGAGGTCGGTATCGATCCGCTCGATATCCGCCTGCTCAATTATGCCGAAGAAGACCCGCACGCCAAAAAGCCGTGGTCGACGCGCCGCTTGCGCGAAGCCTATGCTGCGGGCGCTGAAGCTTTCGGCTGGGCGAAGCGCAGCCCAAGCGTCCGCTCCATGCGCGAAGGCAAGCAGCTGATCGGCTACGGCGTTGCCGCGGGCACATATCCGGTTCGCCGCACCCCGGGTGAAGCAATGGTCCGGATCTTGAGCAATGGCACCATCGAGGTCGCCAGCAGCGGCATCGATATGGGCCAGGGCACCTATACGATCCTCGCGCAAACGGCGGCTGAGGCGATCGGCGTGCCGGTCGAGACAGTCGTGGTCAAGCTCGGCGACTCTTCACTGCCGCGCGCCCCGGTTGCCGGTGGTTCGCAGCTTGCCAATCTGATGACCGGCGCCGTGCACGTAGCAGCTCTCGCCGCCCGCGACGAACTTATCGGTCTTGCCATCAACGATCAGAATTCGCCGTTCCGCGACCTGCAGGCCAATACGCTGACCATCGAGGGCGGGCAGATGTCATCGCCACGCGATGCGGGTTCAAGCGTTGCCATCGCCGAGGTGATGCGACGCACAGGGCGAGATCGTATCGAGGCGCTGCGCAACACGCTGCCGGAAAACCTGCGCAACAAGGATGACCATTTCCGCAACTTCACGACGATCTCGACCATGCTTTCACCGACCGAGGGCGACTACTCGATGCACAGCTGGTGCGTACATTTCGTCGAGGTGCGGGTCGATGTCGATTTCGGCACGGTCCGCGTTTCGCGCATGGTGTCGGCTCTGGATTCGGGCCGGCTCTACAATCCCAAGTTGGCCGAAAGTCAGTGGAAGGGCGGGATCATCATGGGCATCGGCCAGGCCCTCCTCGAGGAAGGCCTTGTCGATCAGCGCAACGGCCACGTGATGAACAATAACCTCGGCGACTACCTTGTCCCGACCAATGCGGACATCCCTGATTTGAAGGTGATTTCAGTCGGCATTCCCGATACGAATGCTTCGATCCTCGGCGGCAAGGCCGTGGGCGAACTCGCCATCGTCGGTGTCGCGCCAGCCATCGCCAACGCGGTCTACCATGCCACCGGCATTCGTGTCCGCGACCTACCGATCACGCTCGAAAAGCTGATCTAGATAAAGGTGCAACGCTTATCTCCCCCCTTGTGGGGGAGAAAGTGATTTCAGCATCTTAGCTCTTGCTAAGTGCTAGAAATCACAAGGGAGGGGATCGTTTGCCGTGTATTCCAAATCCCCTCTCTGGGATTTTCTAAGGGGTTTAGCGAAGGGGCTAAACCCAAGAAAATCCTTTCTCTCCCACAAGGGGAGAGATAATCGGCATCGGCTGCCGGGCGGAGACAAAGATTTATGCCGCGTCCTGAATGGCAGCCAGCTTCCAGTCCGAATCGGGCTTGCGCACGAACGTCCAGACTTCGGTCGTCTGCGAGGGCTGCTCTTCGTCGCCCTTGACGACGCGTCCGGTCTGCCTGTCCACCATGGAATCGACGCTCTCATACCGCATGGCCGTAGTCGCGTATTGCGCGTCGCCTTCGGCCCAGGCTTCGGCGATATCGGCCTGCAGGAGCTTCACATCGGAGACGCTGTTGCGCAACCCGTCCGTCGCATTCTGGCCGAGCTCCTCCGCGAGGTAGGACATGGCTTCCGGCGTGGTAAGATTGCGCAGCGTCGCGTAATCTTCCTTGCCATAGGCCGTCTGCACCTCGGTCAGAAGCTTCTCGAACGTTTCGAGATCATCCTGCTTGAGGCCGATTTCATCCGACGCCCCAGCAAGGCCGGCCGTCGCGTAACCCTTGTTGTTGTTACCCGCAGGAGCCTGACCGGCCGTATTCTGGTTCGAGGCAGAGCCGATCGTCGGCACGCGCATCGGCGAGACGTTCGATGGTTCTTCATCATAGGCGTTACGTCCAAAGCCCTGCGCCGTACCGGCAGCTGCCGGCGAAGACTGGCGCGAACGGAAGAAGCGCATGGCCAGCATGACTGCTCCGATCACCAATGCGATCTGCAACAGCATGCCGAGCATGCCTGCAGCGCCACCGAAACCGTATCCAAGGAACGCGCCGAGCAGGCCGCCGAGAAGCAGGCCACCCAGCAGCGAACGGCCCATGCCGCCGAACAGTCCCGGACGTTGCTGCGCCGCCGTCGGCGCCGTGGCACCCGGCTGATTTTGCGGCCTCGGCGTCATCGAACGCTCGATTGGCGCAGCAGGTGCTGGCGCCGTACGCGTCGGCGCAGGCGCCTGGAAGGTACGCGAGCCGCGGCTGCCGAAACCACCACCACCAAAACCGCCGGCACGCCGGGCATCGGCCTCATAAACAGCGCTGAACGATACCGCCAATCCTATGACGAGTATCGCGGCTATCCTGCCAAGGCGAGAAAGGTAAAGCGGCATGCAGATGATCTCCTCTATGCGTGTCCTGTGACACTTCGTCCACGCATATGGTGAGGGCTTCAGCGGATTTGAAGGATTGACGCTAAAATATCGAAAGAACGAGAATGACCGGGTGCGGCGCGAGACCGTTCGAGAATTCGGCCTGATGAGTCAGCTGGTGTGGTTGTCGAGAACCGAAGCGCAGCGGACTTATTGGTCCGTGAGCATCGGAAGCGCAGAAAACCGCATCAGATGGCCATCGGGATGAATAAATCGAACGGTCTCAGATTCCGGCGTACCACTCGTAACCCCGATCCTCCCAGAACCCGCCCTTGCCTCCTGCGAGGTTCTTGAAACTGTCCACGAGCTCAATACCCATGACGTATTTGGCGTGCTTGTAGCCGAGCTGACGTTCAACGCGCAGCCGTAGTGGCGCGCCGTGGGCGACTTCAAGGTCCTTGCCATTCATGCTGTAGGCAAGGATCGTTTGCGGATGCCAGGCATCGACGAGATCAATGCTTTCATAGTACCGGCCGCTGCCGTCGAGTGATGGTTCGAGGTCATCGGCGCAATGGAACACCGCATAGCGGGCGCCCGGTGCAAGGCCGGCCTTTTCCAGCACGAGGCCGAGCGGCACGCCGGTCCACTTGCCAATGGCGCTCCAGCCTTCGACGCAGTCGTGCCGGGTGATCTGAGTGCGCGACGGCATCGCCTTGAGGTCGGCCAGCGACAGGTTCAGCGGCGTCTTTACCATGCCGTTCACGACGAGTTTCCAGTCGGCGAAATTGTTTTCCGTCATGCGCGCGTAATCTTCGCTGTCCGGCTGCGAGGTGCCATTGGCCTTGAAGACCGGGGACAGGTCAGCCTCGGAAAATTCGCGTGCCAGCGTCTGCTGTGACATCAGCAACCGTTGTGCGCCCATCGACAGGGACTCGGCTTTTTGCAGGATGTCGTTGACGGTCGTGCTCTGCACCATTGCATCACAGCCTGTGAGCAGTCCTGTCGCCGCGACACTCGAGCCGATCAGGAAACGGCGGCGGGTAAGATCGAAGCTCATTTCGACACCTCGTTCTTTGGTTCGAATTTCAGCGCGTAGTAGCCGGTGATCATCGATCGCAGATTGTTCCAGACGCCGGAAACCAGCACCATGACGATGTGGACAATAACGAAGATGACGATCAGCGACGCGGTGATGAAATGAATGGTACGTGCCGACTGCCGGCCGCCGAAGACATCGAGCAGCCAGGGGAAGATCGCATTGAAGCCCGGCGACATGGTTAGCCCGGTCAGCACCATCAACGGCAGGATGATGAAGATAACGGCCATATAGGTCAGCTTCTGTAGAGAATTGTAATGACGCGCTTTCTCGCCCTTGGGAAACTTGAGCCGCGCATGATCCGCAATCTCCTGCGCCAGATGGCCCGGCGTCAATTGATCCTTGGTTGGTACGATATCGCGGCGGAAGTGCCGGCCGATCAGGCCATAGAGCAGATAGACCAGACCATTGATGACGAAGAACCAGGCGAAGAAGAAGTGCCAGCGACGGCCCGTCGCAAGATCCTGATAGCTCGGGATGGTGATCCAGGCAGGGAAAGCACGCGGGCTGAGCTCGCCGTCCTCGGTCGAGGCGCCGAGCACACCGGTCGTATTCACCGAAAGCGAACCGATGCGTGTCACGCCCTTGATCGTATTGCCATCCTCGACAGCACCGATGGAAATGAACGAAGGGTCGGGAAGCGCATCGGCGCCGTATTGGCCCCAGTAAAGATTTGGATGGGCGTTGAAGATTTGCAGGCCGCTCATCAGAAGGAAGCTCAGGCACAAGACGTTCAGCCAGTGGGTGATGCGCACCGCCACGGAATGACGGTAGAACAAAACCTTCTTCGGCTTGGCGGTGTCTGTGACACCTGATGTGACGCTTGCCATTCGAGCCTCCATGGTACTGGAAATTGGTTGTACGTGGTTTACCCTTTGACGAGCTTGCCGCTTGTAAAACGGCGAACCACGCACAACCCAATCAAATATTAGTTTGTCGTCTTCTTCTTCGGAGCCATCGTGCCCATGGCATCAGGCTTCATCGCATCCTTTTTCGTCATGGTGCTTTTCTTCATTGTATCCTTTTTCATCGCCATTGTGTCGCATTCCTTCATCATGGAATCCTTCTTCATGGCGTCTTTTTCCATGCCGGCATGTTTCATACAGTCAGCCTTGTTCATGGGCTTCATGGCGTCTTCGGCCTGGGCAATGCTGGCTCCAGCAAATGCTGTTGTCAAAGCGAAAGCCGAAAGCGCGAGGCTGCGTGTGAGAATGTTCATGGATGTTCTCCCTTGGTTTGAATGAGACACGAATGCAAGTGTCTTCGAGTTTCAGATGCCCTTTGACATCCGCGTGATCCTGGGAACACCAGGAATTCTTTGAATTATTCGGTGGCGGCGGCGAGTATCGGTCCGCCATTCGGTGTCTGTACGAGAACGGCTGTCCGCAGCCCCGGCTTGGTAGCGGGGAAAGTCACCGTCTGCGGCTTGCCGCTCCAGCTTCCAACCTTGGTCAAGCTGTGAACGACGTTTTTATGGGGGAGCGTGTGGCCGCTATTCTCGCCGCTTCTGACCGGCACGTTTACGGTGTGGTCATTGTAGGTGACGAGCCAGATGTCGGCATTGCCGCCGGGTGCTTTGCCCTCGCCGATCGTCAGGGAACGGTCTTTCAAATCCAGCCGCGGCGCACTGAGTGTTCCTTGCGCCTTGATAAGCTGGTCCACTTCGGAAATCCTGTTGCCGACAACATCGGCGCGCCCGTTAACCACCATTTGCGGCGTGAAAGGTCCATCGCGGCCAAGCGGCGTCTCATAGACCTCCTGGCGGTCCGTATATTCTGGCTTGGCAAAAATATCCTTCCACCCGAGTCGGTCCCAATAGGTCACGCCAAAACTCAGGGCAAGGATGCCCGGGCGCTTGCTGAGCTCGATCAGATTGGCGTTTGCCGGCGGGCAGGAAGAACAGCCTTGGCTGGTGAAGAGTTCAACCACGGTGAGCGGCCGCGAGGTGTCGGCATAGGCTCCACCGCCCGCGCCAAGCATGACAGTTGCGGCGGTCAATGCGATGGACACCATGTGAGAGCGCTTTGGCTGAATTCCCATCTTCAACTCCTGAAAACTGCAAATGAGCGGTCATGTGCCGGTCACATCAGGGAATACGAAGGGAACCAGAAATAGGTTACAGCGATCACGGTTTGGTGATCAATCTTTGGTGGAATCCAGTTTCAAGCATTGACGTGCCGCCATGTTCCATCTCATCTGTAACCTTTATCCCGCATCGCGCGAATAAGGATTGAAACGGAGTGAATCCGGTCGAAACGCGGTTGAAAGAACTGATGCTCGCGAGCCTCGATGGCGATGCGCGGAGCTATGGCATTCTCCTGAATGACCTTGCCAGGCATCTGCGCTTTTATTTCCTGCGCCGGTTGTCGGATGCGCACAAAGGCGATGCCGACGACCTGGTGCAGGAAACCCTGATGTCGCTGCATACACGGCGCGCGACATACGAGACCGACCGGCCTTTTACAGCGTGGCTGCATGCGATCGCACGCTACAAGCTGATCGATCATTTCAGGCGAAACCGTATTCGCGTAACGGTTCCGCTCGACGATGCGGAGGATCTGTTCGCTGTTGACCAGTCCGACGCAGCGGCGGATCGCATGGATGTGGAGCGGCTGTTGCAATCGGTACCTGAGAAATCGCGGGACCTGATCTACAGGACGAAGATCGAAGGCCAGTCTATCGCCGAAGTGGCGCAGAGCACAGGCTTGTCGGAGGCTTCGGTCAAGGTAGGGATACACAGAGGAATCAAGGCGATTGCCGCGAAGTTGAAAGGACGGGCAGATGACGACCGATGACCTGATCGCCCGCCTGACCGGCGAGTTGAAACCGGTATCGCGCCTGGCCGTTTTTTGGCGGGTCGTGATCGGCCTCGGCATCAGCCTCGTTGTCTCGTCCGCCATGATGTACTTCTGGCTCGGCATGCGGCCCGACATGATGACGGCCACGGGAACGATGATGTTCTGGACCAAGTTCGCCTATACGCTGATCCTCGCTGTCGCTGGTACATGGGCGGTCAAGCGCATCGCTTATCCGCTCGGTAGCATCCGGGTGAGTCTCGCCGTGATGGCCGCAACGATTGTGGTGATGATCGTTCTTGCCATGGCGAAACTGGCGATGACACCGCCCGATCAACATATGGCGATGATGACGGGGCATACGATTGCCGTTTGTACCCGCAACATCGTCCTTCTGTCGCTGCCCTTGCTGGTCGGTGCGTTCTGGGTGCTGCGCGGTCTGGCGCCGACGCGTCTGACGGTGGCGGGTGCTGCGGCAGGTCTTGCCGCCGGCGCCATTGCTTCGCTGGTTTATTCGTTCCACTGCGATGAAAGCGCCATGCCGTTTATTGCGGTCTGGTACACGCTCGGCATTCTGATCCCCGGCCTGATCGGCGCCATTGCCGGGCGTTTCGTACTGCGGTGGTAGCTCTTTGCCCTCCCCTTGCGGGAGGGGGATTGAGACCTTTTGAGAATTCAGCCTGATGAGTCAGCTGGAGTGATTTTCGAGAACCGAAGCGCAGTGGACATTTGGGTCCATGAGCACCGGAAGCGGAGAAAATCGCATCAGATGGCCATCAGGGTGGATTGGCAAAGGTCTCATTTCATGAGCCATTCGTGCTCCACAGCATTGTGGAATTTCCACGTGCGCTTTGGCCCGGCCATGACGTTGAGATAGTAGAGATCGTAGCCGTGGCAGGCGGCGCAGGGGTGATAACCCTTGGGCACCATCACCACGTCGCCGTCCTCGATTGCCATGGCCTCGTCCAGCGAGCGGTCATCCGTATAGACCCGCTGAAAGCCAAAGCCCTGGCGGGGGTTGAAGCGATGATAGTAGGTCTCTTCCAGGTAGGACTCTGCGGGAAGGTTGTCCTGGTCGTGCTTGTGCGGCGGGTAGCTCGACGTATGTCCCCCCGGCGTGATCACCTCGACGACCAAGAGCGAATCCGCCGGCTCGTTCTCCGGCAGAATATTGGTGACGTAGCGGGTATTGGTCCCCTTGCCGCGCGTTTCCTGGGAAAGACCCTCCGGCGAAATTATCCGCACCGGCAAGCCGCCGCCAAGACCCGGCGCCGAACAAACGGCGAGCTCGACGTCGGTCTCCGCAGATACCCACCAATCGGACCCTTGCGGCAGATACACCGACGAGGGCTTGCCTTCGAAGGGCGACATGCGGGTCCCGAGCAGCCCGAGGTCCTCGCCATTGGCTGTGACTTTGCCTTTGCCCGTCACGAAGACCAGGCAGACTTCCTTGTCTTCCGTTTTTCCGCAAACCGACTGGCCGGCATCCAGCTTGTGCAAATCGAAACCGACATAGCTCCAGCCCGCTGTTTCAGGCGTCACATGAGCCACATGGCCCGGGCCTTGCATGGCCTTCAAAAGCAGTTTCGACATGGTTTACTCCTTATCGGTGCCAGCGTCTTCCGACTTGACAGTTTCCGCCGGCTGAACGGGTTCGGATGCATCGAAGATGATGAAGAATTGCCAGATCCCGTAGGCGGCGAAAGCCAAAACGATGATGCCCCAGAATGGTGTCCCGGTTGCGAACTCGAAGATCGACCACGCAATACAGAACGCTACAACGGCGACGCGCCGCCACAGCGGGCGAAACCAGGGGTGATTACTGTCTTTGTTCATGTTGAACCCACTTTTCAACCCTTGGGGAAACCCTGAGTCTCGACCGTATAACCGGCGGCAGTCATGACCCGCATCAGCTCCTTATACCCGACTTGCGCCATCTTGAGCGGTGGATTTTTCTTCGGATCCTGTTCGGCCTCGACCACGAACCAGCCTTCATAGCCGTAATCGGCAAACTTTTGGACGATTGCACCGAAATCCAGCGAGCCGTCACCCGGTACGGTGAAGGCGCCGAGGGCAACCGCGTCGAGGAAGGACTGCCTCGAGCGGTCCAGACCGTCGATCACCGTCATGCGAACATCCTTGACATGCACGTGGTTGATCCGCCGGTGATGATTGTCGATTGCGCGCAGTACGTCGCCGCCGGCGAAGGCCAGATGGCCGGCATCCAGCAGGAGCGGAATACCCTCGCCGGAATGTTTCATGAAGGCGTCGAGCTCCGGTTCGGTTTCGACGACTGCCGCCATGTGGTGATGGTAGGAGAGCGGCATGCCCTGCTGTGCGCACCATTCACCGAACTCGGTGACCTTGCGAGCATAGGCCTTCATCTCCTCGTCGCCGAGTTTCGGTTTGGTAGCCAGGGGCTTGGACCGATCGCCCTGGATCGAGCGGCCGACCTCGCCATAGACGATGCAGGGCGCATTCACGGCCTTGAAAAGGTCGATCATCGGCTGGATGCGTTCCTTGTTCTTCGCCAGATCCTCGTCAACCAGCGTGCCTGAGAACCAGCCGCCGCACAGCGTAACATCCGCCTCCCGCAGGATCGGCAGCATCACATCCGGATCGTTGGGAAATCGGCGACCCATTTCCATGCCGGTAAAGCCCGCAAAACGCGATTGGCGAAGGCACTCCTCCAGCGAGACGTCGTCACTGAGCTCCGCGAGATCATCGTTCCACCATGCGATCGGGGACATGCCCAGTTTTGCCTTCACGTCATTCTCCATTCCGAATTGAGGTTTTGTTTTTGCCAGTCGAGAACCAGGCAGTCATCACTCGGCTCTATAACCTGTCACCCCCTCTGGCCAGAGGGATCAATTTGTCACGACATTCAGTTCCCGGCCGACCTCAGCTTGATCGCTTCCTCATAGGCCTTGCGCTTGGTATTGACCTCGCTGCGCTGGCTGACCTCAGGCACAGCGACATCCCACCAGAATCCACCCTCCTCGGTGGATATCAGGGGGTCGGTATCGATGACGATGACCGTCGTTCGGTCATTCCGTTTGGCTCGCTCCAAAGCGCTCTCCATGTCGGCAATGGAGCTGACCTTCTCGGATATTGCACCGAGACTACGAGCGTGTGCAGCGAAGTCTATCTCCAGCAAGACCTCGTGCCTGGCGTCCTTCAGGAGATTGTTGAAGTTCGCCCCGCCTGTGCCCATCTGCAGCCGGTTGATGCAGCCATAGCCGCGATTGTCGAGCAGTACGATATTGATCTTCTGGCCGAGCATCACCGATGTGGCGATCTCCGAATTCAGCATCAGGTAAGAGCCGTCTCCAATCATGACCACGACCTCATCGTTAGGCTTGGCCATCTTGGCACCGAGCCCTCCGGCGATCTCATAACCCATGCAGGAGAAACCATATTCGGCATGATACGATCCCGGCGCGCCCGCCTGCCAGAGCTTGTGCATCTCGCCCGGCAAGCCTCCAGCCGCGTGCAACACCGTTGCTTCGCTGCCCATGGTTCGTTGAACGGCACCGATGACCTGCGCGTCAGAAGGCAGCGCTGCATTTGTCGGGCCTGTGACCTTTGCCGCAGCTCTCTGCCATTCCGCCTTGCCATTTTCGGCTTTCTCGGTCCAGCCTTTCGGAGCGCGATAGTTCTTGAGCCCGGCGGTAAGTTCGATCAGGCCCTCTCGTGCGTCACCCACCAGCGGCAACGCCCGGTGCTTGGCCGCATCGAACGGCTGGATGTTGAGCCCGATAAAGGTCTTCTCGGTATTCTGGAACAATGCCCAGGAGCCGGTGGTGAAGTCCTGGAGCCGCGTTCCGACCGCGAGGATGACATCGGCCTCCTGCGCCAGCCGGTTGGCAGCGGACGTACCGGTAACGCCGATCGCCGCCATGTTGAGCGGGTGCCTGTCGGGCAGCGAAGATTTGCCGCCCTGGGTCTCGCAGACCGGAATGCCGGCCGCCTCGACGAAATCGGCGAGTTCGCGGGAGGCTTCGGAATAGATGACACCGCCGCCGGCGATCACCAGCGGCTTTTTGGCCGAACGCAGCGCGCCGATTGCGGCGGCAAGCTCGCCGACATCGGGCCGCGGACGTCTCGGTGCCCAAAGCCGCTCCTCGAAGAAGCTTTCCGGATAGTCATAGGCTTCGGCCTGCACATCCTGGCACAGGGCGAGCGTGACCGGCCCGCATTCGGCAGGGTCGGTGAGCACGGTCATCGTTCGTTGCAGCGCAGGAATGATCTGTTCGGGCCGCGTGATCCGGTCGAAATAGCGCGAAACCGGGCGGAAGCAGTCGTTGGCCGAGACGGTACCGTCGCCAAAGGATTCCACCTGCTGCAGCACAGGATCCGGAACACGGTTGGCGAAGACATCGCCGGGCAGGAGCAGCAGAGGCAGCCGGTTGACATGTGCCAGCGCCGCAGCCGTCACCATGTTCGTTGCGCCGGGCCCGACGGAACTCGTCACCGCCATCATGCGGCGGCGGAAAGTCGCCTTGGCAAACGCGATGGCGGCATGGGCCATCGCCTGTTCGTTGTGGGCGCGATAGGTCGGCAGTTCTTCGCGGACCTGATAAAGCGCCTCGCCGAGACCAGCGACATTGCCATGACCGAAGATGGCCCAGACGCCTGCGAAGACCGGAACTTTCTTCCCGTCGATCACTGTCATCTGCTGGCTCAGAAACCGCGTCAGGGCCTGTGCCATGGTCAGGCGTATTGTCTTCGTCATGTCAGTCTCCTCCCGGGCTATATGCTATGCCGCTTGTTTGTTGCGGCTGGCAAGCCAGGCCTTGGTCAATTTTTCGAAACGATCGGCCATGTCATCGATCGCGGCGTCATCGGAAAGTTTGCCCGAAAGCCAGCCTTCCGCCGCACCCATGAACAATGTCCGGCCGACGGCAAAGCCCTTGACAATGGGAGTCCCTGCGGTTGCGACAAAGGATGCCTCCAGCTCGTCATGCGGCGCCTCCAGCCCGAGCAGCACGACGCCGCGGCACCAGGGATCGTGCTTTTCGATCACTGCCTCGATGTTCTTCCAGGCCGTCGCCGAGGCTTGCGGCTCGAGCTTCCACCAGTCCGGTTTGATACCCAGCGTATAAAGTTCTTCCAGCGCTCGCGGAATGGTGTTGTCGTCGAGTTTGCCGTGTTTGCCGGCGATGATTTCGATCAGCAGTTCGCGTCCGACCTTGCGCGCGGCTTCGAACAGCGTGCGTAACTTCTGCTGCTGTTCCAGCTTCAAATCGGCCGGATCATCCGGGTGGTAGAAGCACAGGCACTTTATGCAATGGTCCACCGGCCATTCCACCAGTTGCGAGCCGATATCCTGCGAAAACTCGAAGCGCAGCGGACGCGACCCGGGCAGTTCCACCGGCCGTCCAAGCCAATTGAAATTGTGGCGAGCGAACTCAAACATGGCTTCACGCCCAAACTTCTCGTCAAGCAGCATGCCGTAACCACCACGACCATCCGCAACCTTTGCCGCTGCCTTCACCGCCAGCTCCTTGAATGCACGGATTTTGGCGGCGTCGGCACCGACCTTCTGCGCAAGGTCCTCCAGCTGCACACGATGATCGATGGCGAACGTCATCATCGAGGGTATCTCGCGCCTCCGCGTCGTTGCCCAATGCACATGGTTGATTGCCTCGTCCTTGCGCAGGGCGTGAAATTTGCTGCCATGCTTGAGGAAATATTGCAGTTCCTCGAAGGTCGGAATCTCGGGTGCGCACAGCAGGCGCGACACCGCAAAGGCACCGCACGCATTGGCCCATGTCGCGGCGGTCGCCAGCGATTCGCCGCCGAGCCAACCGCGTAGGAAGCCCGACATGAAGGCATCTCCCGCGCCGAGGACGTTGAACACCTCGATTGGAAAGCCCTTGCCGACAATGCCATCCTCGAGATCGTCGGAAATCGCGCCTTCGTAGACGATGCAGCCCATCGGCCCGCGCTTCAATACGATTGTCCCACTCGATAGGGCCCGAATGGTTTTCAATGCGCTGAGAAGATCCTCTTCACCCGACGCAATCAGTACTTCCTCTTCGGTGCCCACGATCAGGTCGCAATCGGCAAGGACGGTCTTCAGATGGCTCGACACCGCATCGGAGGCGATGTAGCGGCTATCTCCCTCGCCGTGCCCTGCGAGACCCCACAAATTGGGGCGATAGTCGATATCGAACACGACCTTCCCGCCCGCTTCTTTCATCAGACGAATGGCCTTGCGTTGCGCCGCGTCGGGCTTTGGCTTGGAAAAATGCGTGCCGGTGACTACGACGGCGCGGGCCGAACGGATGAATTCAGGATCGACATCTCCCTCGTCAAGCGCCATATCGGCGCAGTTCTCACGGTAGAATATCAGCGGAAAACTCTTGTCGTTCTCGACCGAGAGGATAACAAGGGCCGACAGCCGCTCCGCATCTGTGATGATTCCGTCCGTCGCGACGCCTTCGCGTACCATCTGCTCGCGTATATACCGGCCGATCTGCTCGTCGCCCACGCGGGACAACAGCGCTGAGCGCAGACCGAGGCGCGCCGTACCGATCGCTATATTGGCAGGGCATCCGCCGACCGACTTGGCGAAGGACGTAATATCCTCGAGCCGGGAGCCGATTTGCTGGCCGTAGAGATCGACGGACGAGCGGCCGATGGTAATGACATCGAGCGCGTGGCCCGTATCAGCTCTGTCCATGATATCCTCCCGATAGACTGATAAACTCCGGCACACAAAGGCCAGGAATTTTCCTATATGAAATAATAATTCTATCGAATCGTCAATATGGAATGTCTGTTCTTTTTATCTTTTGGAGCACGCTTTCACATTGAATGTTAAACGTACGTGCATTATAATTACATAAAGTATATACAGGAGTATTCCATGCCACGCACCACTCAGCATCCCAAGGCAGATACATTCAACTTCCGGATAGACCCTGACCTGAAGGCGGCTTTTACCCATGCAACCGAGGCTGAGGACAAGCCTGCCGCTCAAGTTCTGCGGGACTTCATGCGCAGCTATGTGGACCGCCAACAGCGCAAGGCATTTGAACTTGAAGCGCGGCGGCAATCTCTTGCAATTGCAAGAAGATCTCGCAATCCAGCGACGGATGAGTACGCGTCACTGCAGGAACTGGAAGCTCTGTTTGACGAGACCGCTATCGATGATGATAGCGCCAAATGAAGCGAGGCGATTTGGTAACGATCGTTGTCAATGGTGATTATGGCAAACCTCGTCCGGCACTCATTGTGCAGTCGGATGCATTTGACCTGCTTCCGTCAGTAACGGTGCTCCAGTTGACGAGCGACGTCCACGATGAACACCTGGCACGCATCACAGTTAGCCCCACGATTGAAAATGGTCTACGTGAGCGTTCACAGGTAATGATCGATCGCGGCATGACAGTGCCGCGAACAAAGGTTGGACGGGTGTTCGGACATTTGGACAGCGAGACGATAGCCAATATCAACAAGGCGATGACGCGCTTTCTGGGATTGGATGAAAGCGCCTAGAAACTCCGCCGCTTCTCCGCCACGCTGACCGTCAGCGCCATGGCGAGCGCCATTGTTCCCGATAGCGACCGGAACCCGGAGAAATCCCCTTCCGCCGCTTCAAACCACACCTTGGCAGACTGGGCGAGCGGCGAAAACGCACTGTCCGTGATGGCGACGACGGGCACATTACGTGCGGCCAGTGCAGCCGCATGCTCGATTGTCGCCGAGGCATAGGGCGAAAAGCTGATGGCGATGGCGGCGTCGGTCGGCTTGGCAAAGGAGAGGATTTCCGGATCGATACCAGCTGTCGATTCGATCAACTGGTTGCGGATTTTCAGCTTGCCGAAGGCGTAGGCCATATAGGCGGTGATCGGATAGGAACGGCGCCGCGCCAGCAGATAGATCGTCTCGGCTCCCGCCAGGATATCTACCGCGCTAGCCAACACGTCCTCTTCGACATTATGCGAAATCGTCTCGATTGAATGGCTGGCCGCAGTCAAAAATCCGTTGAGAATGACGCGATTTTTGGAAAGGCCGTGCGTATCGCCGCGCAGCGCTGACAGCCGCTCCTCATAGGAAACCTGCCGCTCGCGCAGCCGTTCCCGGAATACCGATTGCAGGCTGGTGAAACCGTCGAAACCGAGATGCTGGGCAAAGCGGATCAACGTCGAAGGTTGAACGCCTGCTGTCTGGGCAATGCTTGCCGCCGTGCCGAAGGCGATCTCGTCGGGATTGCTTAACGCATAGGCCGCGATCTGCGCCAGACGCTTCGGCAGCATCTCGCGACGATCGAGGATCATCGTGCGCAGCGCATCGAAATCCCGTGGCAACGACACTTCATTGTCCATGCTTTCCACCCGCAGAGTTCCCTCGTTGCTGCTCCTGGTCCGAGCAAAATATTTATATCAAGACGGATCAGTTATTCCATTTTCTCTTGTTATAGATTATTTCAATCGAGAACTGCAAGCGATGGCCCAAGCTGAATCGTCAGGAGAGAGAGCAATGTTAGGTGTAGGACTGATCGGAACGGGCTTCATGGGAAAATGCCATGCATTGGCGTGGAATTCGGTTCGCGCCGTCTTCGGTGATGTGCCGGCAGTGCAGCTCGTGCATCTCGGCGAAACCAACACGGAGTTGGCCGTGCGCCGCGCCAACGAGTTCGGTTTCCAGAAAGCCTCGGGCGATTGGCGTGCCGTCATCGACGATCCGCAAGTCGATGTGGTCTCCATCACCACCCCCAACCAGTTTCACCCGGAAATGGCGATTGCGGCGCTGAAAGCCGGCAAGCATGTCTGGTGCGAGAAGCCCATGGCGCCAACATTCAGCGACGCGGAAGCCATGCTCGCCGCGGCGAAACAGTCGGGCAAGGTTGCAGCCCTCGGCTACAACTATATCCAGGGGCCTGCCATTCGCCACATTCGCAAGCTGCTAGCCGAAAAGATTATCGGCGACGTCAACCATCTGCGTATCGAGATGGATGAGGACTTCATGGCCGATCCCGATGCCCTCTTCAACTGGAAGCACGAGGCCACGTCCGGCTATGGTGCGCTGGACGATTTTGCTGTCCATCCCCTGTCGCTGCTGTTCACATTGTTTGGCCGGGTTTCCCGCGTCATCTGCGATATGTCGAAGCCCTACGCCACCCGCAAGACGGCCAATGGCACGGACCGCGCGGTCGAAACGTACGATAGCGCCAGCGTCCTCATGCACATGGAGAACGGCGTTGCCGGCACCTTGCAGGCCAATCGCTCCGCCTGGGGCCGCAAGGGCCGCATCGCTCTGCAGATTTTCGGCTCCAAGGGTTCGATCCTGTTCGATCAGGAACGCGCCAACGAGTTCCAGCTCTACGTCACCGCAGATCGGCCCACCGAGCAGGGCTACCGCACCATTCTTACGGCGCCGCACCATGAGCCCTACGGCCAGTTTATCCCGGCCCCGGGCCATGGCCTCGGCTTCAACGACCTCAAGATCATCGAGTGCCGCGAGTTGATCAAGCGCATCAACGGCCAGCCCGCCCACCTTATCGAATTCGCCAACGGGCTCGAAATAGAACGCACCGTGCATGCGATGGCGCGTTCCTATCAGGAGCAGCGCTGGGTGGATGCCAGGTAGCACCGGCATATGATGCCGATGATCTCTCCCTTGTGGCGGATATGACGCGGAAGTGGCTCATAGATAGTTTAGGTTGCATTCAGGGCCCGATGATGCGCAACGAGGGCATTGGCGTGACCATGACCCATCTTGTGCTCTGATTTCAGCGTGGCCACCATCTCCATGTGCTTCTTTTCCTTCATTTCATCCAACATCGTTAGCCAGTGACTTATTGGCTTGCCATATGTCTTCTCAATGGAAGGAAAGTACGAAGCAGGGCCCTTCAGCTTGTTCTCTGCCGACATTTTAAACCAACTCCTATCTTTTATAGTCACGCTTCTGGGTTCGCGGCCAAACACAACTCCGCCAGCGAAGAGATATCGGAGGCTTCAAACCTTGATCGTCCTGCCTTCCTTCACCGACCTCACGGCTGCGTCGGCGAGCGCCAGTGCAATCAGCCCATCCTCGCCGCTCGGCGCCGCCTTCGTGCCCTTCGCAATCGCGCTGATAAATGCGGCGATCTCGTTGGCATAAGCCTCCGTATAGCGCGTCATGAAGAAATCGTGCAGCGGCGGGCGCGTATAGCCACTGCCGTTGGCGATCTCGATCGACACCGGCCGCTGGTTTTCCGCCGCGACCATGCCCTTTGATCCATGCACTTCGATGCGCTGGTCATAGCCATAGGTCGCGCGACGCGAATTGGAGATCACGCACTGTTTGCCGGACGCCGTCGACAGGATCACGCTGACGCTGTCGTAATCGCCAAGCTCGCCGATCTTCTTGTCCACCAGCACCGAGGCATGCGCGGTGACGGCAACCGGATCTTCGCCGAGAAGAAACCGCGCCATGTCGAAATCATGGATGGTCATGTCGCGGAAAATGCCGCCGGAGCGGCTGATATATTCGGCCGGCGGTGCACCCGGATCGCGCGACGTGATCGTCACCATTTCGACATCACCGATCTGTCCATCGTCGATCGCCTTGCGTACCGCAGCGAAATGCGGATCGAAACGGCGGTTGAACCCGACCATCAGCGTAGCGCCTGTTTCGCGCACCACCGCAAGGCATTCTTCAACCCGCTTCACGTTAAGATCGATCGGCTTTTCACAGAAGATCGCCTTACCGGCGCGGGCAAAGCGTTCGATCAGGTCCGCATGCGTATCGGTCGGCGTACAGATGATAACCGCATCGATATCGGATGCCTTCTCGATCTCGTCGATGGTGCGAATCTCACAGCCATGCGCAGCGGAAAGATCCTTGGCCGCCTGTTCAAAGGCATCGGCGACGGCGACGAGCTTCGCCTCTGGGTTCGACGTCACCGCTTTCGCGTGAACCTTGCCGATACGGCCTGCACCGAGCAGGCCAAAACGTACAGTCATTTCTTACCTCATTAAAGAAGCCCGGTGGGAGTCCCAGGCGTTATTGATTGATTTGGGCAGCAGATCCATTGTGCGTGGTTCGACGGGGCTCACCATGAGGGAGGTGAGTTGATTGCAGGGAGTCAAGACTTTGATGTTGGCCATTACGGCCGCAACCGTTCCTGCCTTGGCCCCCTGCAAAACTCAAGTCCCCTCATGGTGAGCCCCGTCGAACCACGCACATGGTCATGCACGCCTGGCTAGTCTCGAGAGCACTGTCAGACTTTTCTCTTCTTCTGGCGATACACATCCACGATAACCGCGGCAACGATGATCACGCCCTTGATGATTTCCTGGTAGTAGGCATCGACCCGGAGGAACGTAAAGCCGGAGATCATGATGCCAAGGATGATCGCGCCGATCACCGTGCCGGTAATACGCCCGACGCCGCCGGCAAGCGAGGTGCCGCCGATGACGGCCGCCGCGATTGCGTCGAGTTCATAATTGACGCCCATGCCGGCCTGCGCAGTCTGTGCCCGGGCAGCGGTAACGATGCCTGCAAGTCCAGCCAGCAATCCGGCAATGGCGTACACCTTGATGAGATGTTTCTCGACATTGATGCCGGAAACCCGCGCCGCCTGCACATTTGCGCCGATGGCGTAGGTGAACTTGCCATAGCGCGTGTAGCGCAAGGCGATGTGGAAAACGAGCGCCACGACGAGAAACACAACCACTGGCCAGATGCTCGTGCCGATGAAGTTGAACTGGTCAGTCAGGCCCGAAACCGGCGAGCCCTTGGTGTACCATTTTGCTATGCCGCGGGCCGACACCATCATGCCGAGCGTGGCGATGAATGGCGGTATCTTTGTATAGGCGATCAGCCAGCCATTGATGATGCCGGCGAAAAGGCCGATGCCAAGGCCGATACCGATCGGGATGAAAAACGGCAGGTCCGTCAAGGCGGGATAGACCGGCCGCGCCCAGGTGGAGGCCTGCGCGAAACTGGCCGCAATCATTGCCGTCATGCCCACTACGGAGCCAGAGGAAAGGTCGATACCGCCGGTGATGATCACCTGCGTGACGCCCACCGCAATGATGCCGATGACGGAGACCTGCAGGATGATGATCCGCAGGCGCTGTACGTTCATCAGGAAGCTCTGTCCGGCAAAAATCCAGCCGAGTATTTCGAAAACCAGCGCAATACCGATCAGCACCAAAAGAATGTTGACCTCGGGCGGCATACGCCGGCGGTGCTTGCGCCCGAGTGCGGGTGTTGTTGCCTTGGCCGTCACCTGCTCGCTTGTCATTGTAAATTCCTCCCAATATTTCAGGCAGCGCCAAACAACCGTTTAAGAATTCAGCCTGACGAGTTGGCTGGTGCGATTTTTGAGGACCGGAGCGCAGCGGACGTTAAAGTCCGTGAGCACCGGAAGCGCAAAAAATCGCATCAGAGAACCGTCAGGGTGAATTATCAAATGGTTGTTCATTTCGATGCCAGCTCCATCACTTTCACCTGCGTGGCTTCGGCGCGATCGAGGAAACCGGTAACCCGGCCCTCATGCATCACCATGACCCGATCGCTCATGCCGAGCACTTCCGGCATTTCCGACGAGATCATGATCACCGCGACGCCCTGTTTGGCGAGCTGCGATACGAGGCGGTGAATCTCCGCCTTGGCGCCAACATCGATGCCGCGTGTCGGTTCGTCGAGAATGAGTATCTTGGGATTGGTCAAAAGCCACCGGCCGATCAATACTTTCTGCTGATTACCGCCGGAAAGGTTCTCGACCCTTTCCTCCATGTTCGGAGTCTTGACCCGCAACGTATCGCTCATCTTGGTGCATGCCGCGGTAATGCCCTTCTCCTGGACAAACCCATACTTGACGAAACGGTCCTGCAGCACGGCGATCTGCATGTTTTCGAGAACGTCGAGGATAAGCAGGCAGCCCGTTTCCTTGCGGTCCTCGGTGATAAAAGCCATGCCGTGGCTGATGGCCTGCGTCGGCGAAGTCATCTTGACCACCTCGCCTTTGATCTCGATGGTTCCGCTCGTCGCGGGTGTCACGCCGAAAATCGTCTCGGCAACGTTCGAGCGCCCGGAACCGACCAGTCCGGCAACGCCGAGGATCTCGCCCGCACGCACGTCGAATGACACATTGTGGAAAACGTTTTTCAGCGAGAGGTCTTTTACCGAAAGCACCACATCGCCGATTGGCACCTCCTCTTTCGGAAACATCTGCGTGATCTCGCGCCCGACCATCATCTTGATGATATCGTCGCGCGTCACATCGGTGGAAAGATGCGTGCCGATATAACGGCCGTCGCGGAACACCGAGAACTCGTCCGCGATCTCGAAGAGCTCGTTCATCTTGTGGGTGATATAGACGATGCCGATGCCCTGTTCCCGCAGACTACGGATAATCTCGAACAGATGTGCCACCTCGCGCTCGGTCAGCGCCGACGTCGGCTCATCCATGATCAGGACATCGGATTCGTATGAAACCGCCTTGGCGATTTCAACCATCTGCCGGTTGGCGACACTCAAATCCCGAACCTGGCTTTCCGGATCGAGTTTGATGTTCAGCCGCTCGAACAGGTCTGCGGTCATGTCGTACATCTTGCCGTGATCGACGAAGCCGAAGCCGTTCTTCGGTTCGCGCCGGATCCAGATATTCTCTGCCACCGTCATGAATGGCATCAGATTGAGCTCCTGATGGATCATGGCGATACCATTTTCCAGCGCGTCGAGCGGCGATTTCAGGCGAATCGGCAGGCCTTTCAGATGAACCTCGCCCTCATCTGGAATATATATTCCAGCAAGGATCTTCATCAACGTGGATTTACCGGCGCCGTTCTCGCCCATCAGCGCGTGAACCGTGCCGCGCTTCAACCGGAACTGCACATTGTCCAGTGCCAGAACGCCGGGAAATTCCTTGCGGATGTTTTCGACGTTCAAGAGATATTCCGATTGCGGTACAGCGCCACTGGCGCGCACCGCCGCCATGGTCGAGGGACTGACTGCCATGATCATCTCCTCCCAGAGGGGCTCTCGTTTCAATCATACGCCAAACGTTGACGCATTCCCTCCCCCTTGTGGGGAGGGTCGGACCGCAGGTCCGGGGCGGGGTCTTTCTTGCAACGAGTAAGGCGTAGTGCGCCATCGCAAGAATGAAGGCTCAAAGGCCCCTCCCCGTCGCTTCGCTCCGTCCCTCCCCACAAGGGGGAGGGTGAAGCTCGGCGTGGTTTGAAACAGAAGTCTTAATTGGACTTCTGATACTTCGACAGGTTCTCAGGCGTCACCAGCTCAAACGGCACATAGACCTTGGTCTCGACCTTTTCGCCCTTGGCGAGCTTCAGCGCCGCATCGACCGAACCCTTGCCCTGACCGGCAGCGTTCTGGAAAACTGTCACATCGAGGTCGCCGGCAGCCATGGCGGCAAGCGCGTCCTGTGTGGCATCGACGCCGCCGATAACGACGCTGTCCATCGAGCGGCCCGCAGCCTTCAGGGCCTGGATCGCACCGATGGCCATTTCGTCATTGTTGGACACGACCGCATCGAATTCGAGACCAGCCGAAAGCCAGTTCGTCATCAGGTCGGAGCCTTCCGTGCGCGACCAGTTGGCGGTCTGCTCTTCGACGATTTGAAGCCCCTTGCACTCGTCGGTTGCAATCACATCATGCACGTCCTTGGTGCGCTGGCGGGCGGCCTGATTGGAGAGTTCGCCCATCATCACCACGATCTTGCCCTTGCCCTTGAGCAGGCGGCAGACTTCCTTGGTTTCCAGCGTGCCGGATTCAACTTCGTTGGAAGCAACGAAAGCCTGCTTCTCCGGCAAGCTGTCGACATTTGCCGGCTCGCGGTTGACATAGACCAACGGGATGCCCGCATCGGCGGCAATCTTCGACATGGCGCCGGTAGCGTCCGTGTCGACCGGATTGACGATGATCGCATCAACCTTGGAAGCGATGAAATTCTGGATCTGGCTCTGCTGTTTGGCAACGTCGTTCTGCGCGTCCTCGACCTGCAGGTTCACGCCATCAAGCGTCTTGGCATAGTCCTGCATGCCATTGCGCAGGACGGTCAGGAAGTTATCGTCGAACTTCGCCATCGAGACGCCAATATTCGCGGCCGAAGCCGAACCAGCCATCAATGCTGAAACAGCCACTCCAAGCAAAAACTTTTTCATGTCTTCTCCTCCACAAATGGTGCCCCGGCTGCACCTGTTTTAATCCGGAACCCTTCATACCCCGATCCTGCCAACCCACCTTGTCCCTGGCTGGCAATATCTTGATATGAAGCGTGCGCGGCGTTTGCGCGCAAATCTTAATCTGAACACTCATTACGGAATATACGAACCGTTATGCCCAGCTTCTGAAATATTTATTCCATTTTATGCAAGGAGCGTCAAGCGGGATTTGAGGACTATAGACCAATTATTGAGAGGTCGCAGATTGCACTGCTGTGCAGCCTGCTTGCGGAACTTTCTGGGCGGCACGCGGTTTAACTCCGTAACCGGAGACAATCACATGCGCGTTCAAACATGGATATCGACGGCTGTTATTATCGCCCTGGCGGTCGCGGCATTCGTTTGGCTTTACTCGGCCGGCGATCAAACACCCGGCCAACCTGCTCCGCATGCGCTGGATCAGTCCAATTAGAGCAATTCCAGGAAAAGTGTGAAGCGGTTTTCCGCCCGGAATTGCGTATAAACAAAGAACCAGAGCAATTCCGTGATTCGAAGAGAAACGGAATTGCTCTAGTTCCTAACAAACAAAGGATCAAATAGTGAATCGCAATGGCCTGTATCTGATTATTGGAGCGCTTCTCGTCGCTGTTATCGGTCTCGGTGTCTACGCCTACCGGGAGGAAACAAAGCCCGCAGGCGTCGAACTGAAAATCGGAGAGGGCGGCGTGTCCATCCAGGAGAATTGATCCCGGGAAATCTAGGGGCAGGACCAGCTAACGGGTCCTGACCCTAGTTCAAATCAAGCCGGCCTTGATCGTATCCATGCTGGAGGCCAGCGCTTCGGACGGGTTTTCCAGTTCCTGCACTTCCCGCGCGAACGGTTCGAATGAAAACAGGCCGGTATAACCCTGGTCGATCAATTCGCGCATCTGGCGGACATTGCCGAGCCGGTCATCCGCATCGACCAGCACCCGGTGCGGATCGCGCATTTCACCAACCACAAGTTCAGGGTCGGTAACCCCTGAAATATGAACCATGCCCGTCATCGCCGGAAACAACTCGGGCTCGCCGGCAAGGTGGTGATGGAAAGTGTCATGCACGAGTTTGAACCGGTCCCGGCCGCCGACAGCCTCGATCGCTTCCGCCGCTTCGCGCTTTGAACGCAGCGAACAGATCTCGAAGCCGAGCGGTTCGACGAAACCCATGAGACCGCGCTCTTCGAGGATAGGCTTCAGTGCCGTCAATGCGGTGCGCAGGTTCGCCTGACGCTCGCCATCTGTCTGGCCGGAACCATCATTGACCGGGACAAGAACCAGCGCGCTTGCACCCACATCGCGCGCATAGTCGGCAAGCTCGATCGCCTCCCGTTCGCGCTCCGGCGTCCACTCGTTGAAGCGCTGCAGCGCATTGATCGTAGCGATGCGAACGCCTGCCGATTCAGCCATCGCCCGGACCTCTGCCGCGGGCGTTCCGTCGACAATAGCATTGCCGCCGAGGTCGTTGCGGATCTCGACATCGCTGAGGCCGAGCGACTTCGCCATCTGGAAAAATTCGGCCGGTGTCATGTTCGGTGCGGCGATATGATTGATCGCAAAGACGGGGTGAGAAATCGTGTCGCTCATCTGAATAATACTCCAGGTAGTACTTAAAACTGAATGCATCCATGGGTTGACAAGAGCCCGCAAATCCGGCGCAACCATCTGTCGAAGCCGCTATTCCGTCAATCTCCGTCTTGCCTAAAAAACTATCATTTCTGATAGATTCCGATGCGCGAGAAAAAAAGAACGGGGTTTGCGGGATCCGGCGGAGCTTTTGCGCAAGAATGTCCGGATCTGGCGCAAGAACATGCAAAAATGGAACAGGGATCCTCGATTCCGGCGCAAGAATTTCAATCGGCACGGGCAATTTGATTGTGGCCGCGTGTAAATGCCGCTCAGATGTTCTCTGGAAGGTAGATATCGAACGGCAAAAAGGTCTGACCCGGAGCGTTAGCCGCACCGCTTTCGATGGCGTGACCCATCAGCTCTGTGAGCTCCCGACAGAGCCTTGGCAAGGGCGTCGCGATGACCATGATGACGATGTTGTCGGCCAGTGCCGCCCGCGATTCCGGCGTGATTTCATTGACGATCATCACCGGCGGCTGTTCCAATTGCGCCCCGCGGACAGCGGTGATTGCGCCTTCCATTCCACCGCCTGCCACATAGCAGCCGGCAAGATCCGGATGGCGGCGCAGCAGCTCCGACATCGCCTCATTGGTGATCTGGCGCGTCTCCAGATTGACCATCGTGTCTAGCACAGTGAACTCCGGCGCCTCCTCACGGAAGAAGGCACGAAAACCGATTTCGCGCAGTTCGTGCCCGTGGAAGCGATGACTTCCGACGAAAATCGCGACTTTTCCGGGCATTTTGGCAGCTTTCGTGATCATCCAGGCCGCCGTGCGCCCTACCTTGCGGTTGTTGACGCCAACGTAGCCTTCGCGAATTCCGGCGGCATGGTCTGAAAGCAGCGAAAAAACCGGGATGTTCTTTGCCTTCAATTCATCGACAGCAGCCGTGATGGACGGATGATCCGGCGCGACGAGACCTATTGAATGGCAGCGTCCCGCCAGCGACTTCAGTTTGGCGACAATCTCGTCCGGCGCCTGTGATGCGCAAAACTCTATCGCAGAAACCCCTCGGAAATGCGATGCCTGACCGACAGCATTCTCGATCTCCCGCGCGAACTCCTGATAGAAATAATGTCCGGGTTTCTGCAACAGAAAACCCAGGCGGTATTCAGGCAGTTCCTGCCGCATACGCTGGCGGATCAATCCCGCCGCATGGTATCCGATGCTGTTGGCCGCCTCATACACCCGCCGCGCCGTTTCCTCGCGCACCGGCAACCGTCCGTTCAGCACCCTGTCGACTGTCGCGACGCCGACCCCCGCCGCACGCGCCAGATCGGAGATTGTCGGCCTGTTTGCCACCTGATGCGCTCCCTGATAGAATCTATCAGTCATTTATACCAATCTCTGATTGAAAATGATAGAATTTCATCATTTCAGATTGAGGCAGGTTGCAGCAACGCGTATCTTCTCCCGACGATTGAGGGAGGTCTCATATGCAAGCAGCAGCGCTAGCCGTTCCGACAAGGCGCGATTACAGCCTTATCGGCCGTGACTCGCAACTGGCTGTGGAGTCGGGTCTTGCTGCGGCCGAATGGTATCACACCGATATTCCCCGCAAGCAAATGAAAGAGCTGATGAAGCGCTCTGATGGCCCGGCAATCCGCGACACTGCGATCTGGCTCGGCAGCATGTTGATTTTCGCCGGCCTTGGCGTTTATTTCTGGGGTACCTGGCTTTGCGTGCCGTTTTTCCTTGCCTATGGCGTCCTCTATGGTTCCGCCTCGGACAGCCGCTGGCATGAATGCGGTCACGGTACGGCGTTCAAGACACGCTGGATGAATGATGTCGTCTATCAGATCGCCTGCTTCATGATCATGCGCAATCCCGTCACCTGGCGCTGGAGCCATACGCGACACCACACGGACACGGTTATCGTCGGCCGCGATCCGGAAATCGCGGTCATGCGTCCGCCCGATCTGTTGCGCGTCGCATTGAATTTCTTCGGTATTTTGGATGTCTGGCACGCCATGGGAGATCTCATCCACAACGCCTTGGGAATTGTCAGTGCCGAGGAAAAGACCTTCATACCCGAGCAAGAACAGCCAAGGGTCGTACGCATCGCCCGCATCTGGGCCGCGATCTACGTCGCCACGATCGGGTTTTCATTGTACCTC
This sequence comes from Candidatus Phyllobacterium onerii, assembly GCF_028331445.1. Taxonomy (GTDB): domain Bacteria; phylum Pseudomonadota; class Alphaproteobacteria; order Rhizobiales; family Rhizobiaceae; genus Phyllobacterium; species Phyllobacterium onerii. Next base: position 111,578 of record NZ_JAQMHX010000009.1, read on the forward strand.
GGATCAATCCTGCCGCTGGTGCTGATCGGTCTGCCCCGACTGTATGGTGCCTGGCATCATGTCTTGACTGGACTGTTGCAGCATGGCGGGCTCGCCGACAATGTCACCGATCATCGGCTCAATAGCCGTACCGTCCTGATGAACCCGGTGAGCCGGTTCATCTACTGGAACATGAACTACCACGTCGAACACCATATGTTCCCGATGGTGCCGTATCACGCGCTGCCGCAGCTTCATGCGATGATCAAGCATGATCTGCCGGTGGCCAACGCGTCGATCCTGTACGGGTACCGCGAGATGGTGCCTGCATTCCTGCGCCAGCTACGCAACGAAGACTATTTCCTCAAGCGGGAATTGCCGCCGACCGCCAAGCCTTATCGCGAGGAATTCCACAGCGAACCTGTCGCGGCGGCGGCGGAATAATAGTCCATAAACGACCGGGAGATCGAACGATGAGCAACTGGGTGGAAGCCTGCACTTCAGACGACATAGACGAAGAAGACGTCATGCGTTTCGACCATGCGGGAAAGACCTTTGCGATCTACCGCAGTCCTGACGACGAGTTCTTTGCTACGGATGGGCTGTGCACTCATGAACACATCCATCTCGCCGATGGTCTTGTGATGGACGAGATCATCGAGTGCCCCAAGCATAACGGCCGCTTCAATTACAAAACCGGAGAAGCCAAGGGAGCGCCGGTCTGCATCAACCTTAAAACCTACCCGGTTAAGATCGAGGCCGGTAAAATATTGATACAGCTGGGATAATGGCGATGGAACGAGGAATGGTCATCATTGGCGCCGGCGAATGTGGAGTGCGCGCGGCGTTTGCCTTGCGGGAAAACGGCTATGACGGGCCCGTCACCTTGATTGGCAGTGAAAAGCACCTCCCCTATGAGCGCCCGCCTCTTTCCAAGGCAGCAATTGTTTCGGAGGACCATCCGGCACCTCGCACCATAGCCGCCCTATCCCTGTTTAACGAAACGAACATCGACTTCATCGGCAGCTCGACGGCGACGTCAATCGACCGAGGGGAGAAGAGCGTGGCACTCGAGGATGGCCGGAAAATTCCCTATGAGCGTCTTCTGTTTGCGACAGGTGCCAGTCCGCGCCCTCTGCCCCTCGCGGCGGGCAGCAAGCATTGCACCACTCTGCGCAGTTTTGAGGATGCGCTTGCCATCCGGGCAAGGTTTCAGCCCGGTGCACGCATCGTCATTGTCGGCGGCGGATTCATCGGGCTTGAACTTGCGGCTAGTGCTCGCAAGCGCGGCGCGTCGGTCACTGTGATCGAGGCGCAAAGCCGCATCATGATGCGCGGCGTCCCTGAGGAAATCGCCAAAGTCATCGATACGCGCCATCGCGACGAAGGCGTGACCATCCTATGCGATACCGGAATTGTCTCCTTTGCTGACAGTGCAGAAAACGTTGCGATCACGCTTTCGACAGGAAACGTCATCGTGGCGGACCTCGCGATCATCGGCATAGGCGCGACGCCGGTCACCGCGCTGGCCGAAGCGTCCAGCCTCGAAACCGGCAACGGTATTGTGGTCAATGACTGGTTGCAGACCAGCGATCCGAATATTTACGCGGCTGGCGACTGCTGTATCTTCCCGCTCGCTGTTTACGGCGGGCGCCGGGTGCGGCTCGAAGCATGGCGCAATGCTCAGGAACAAGGAACACTGGCTGCGCGCAACATGCTCGGTGCACAGGAGCCGCATCAATCGGTACCCTGGTTCTGGTCGGATCAGTACGAGCTTGGACTGCAGGTCGCTGGCCTATCCGACGAGGGTACGCAAACGATCCGGCGCGACCTCGGCGATGGCGCCTTCATTCTGTTCCACCTTGCTGCCGATGGCCGTCTTATTGCCGCGAGCGGCATTGGCCCCGGCAATTCGGTAGCGAAGGACATAAGGCTTGCCGAGATGCTGATTGCCCGTGGCGCGAGACCGGATTCGCACCAGCTCGCTACAGCGGACGTGAAACTCAAATCACTGCTTGCAGCCTAGGATGAACACAAGAAGCCAACGACCCACCGTCGCCGACATTCTCGCGCTGAAGGGTCGGCGTCAATTGACGATGCTGCGCGTGGAAACGTTGGAGGAAGCACAGGCGGCCGAACGCGCCGGCGTAGACATGCTATCTGTCCCGCCATCACTGCTTACGCCCGAGTTTCGCGACGCTGCGCCCTCGGTGTTCGCGGTGCCCGGGTTGGAGTATGGTGATTTCGTAACCGCAGAAGAGTACATCCGCGCGGCGTTGAAGGCGCTTAGGGCGGGCGGCGATGCGGTTTATTGCGCCGCAAGCCTCGCCACCGTACGGAGCATGCGTAACGAAGGTATCCCTGTTTGCGGTCACGTAGGGCTAATCCCGTCGCAGGCGACTTGGACCGGCGGTTTCAAAGCTGTAGGGAAAACGGCCGAAAGCGCATTCGAGGTATGGCGACAGACCAAAGCGTTGGAAGATGCTGGCGCATTCGCAGCAGAAATAGAACTCGTCCCTGTTCCGATTGCGACAGCAATTTCCGAGCGCACATCGCTGTTTATGATTTCAATGGGCGCCGGCGCGGGCTGTGATGCGCAGTACCTGTTCGCGCAAGATGTTCTTGGCTCGAATCGCGGCCATTATCCACGTCACGCCAAGGTCTATCGCAACTTCAGCGCCGAATATGACCGCCTGCAGCAGGAAAGGGTCGCAGCCTTTGCGGAGTTTGTCGCCGATGTTCAATCGCAAGTCTATCCTGGCCCGGAACATACGGTCGGAATCCGGCAAGACGAGTTGAATCGGTTTCTAAAAGAACTTTGAAGCAGTTAAAGGCGTTTCAAGCCTCAATTTCAACATTGCCGAGTGGCTTGGAACAGCACGCGAGCACATAGCCCTCGTCGATCTCATCGTCGAGAATACCGCCATTGTGGTCCATCTCGACCTCGCCGGAAATTTTCATGACCTTGCAGGTGCCGCAGAGCCCCGATTCACAAGCCGCCGCAATGCGAATACCGGCGCCGCGTGCGGCCTTCAGGATCGTTTCGCCCGGGGCACATGCCACTTCCATGCCCGACATGGAAAAACTGACCATCGCTGATCTCTCAACGGCCTCTGTTGATATCGCATCCATCATCGGCAACACCGGTTCGGCGGCCGGTCCGAAACTCTCTTGGTGGTAATGCGTCATGTCGAAGCCGGATGTTTCGAGCATGGTGCGGACATCGCGCATGAAGGTTTCAGGCCCACAACAGAAAATTGTTCTGTATTTGAAGTCCGGCGAAAGCAACGGCAATCGCGCCTCTTCAAAACGGCCGCGAATACCGGTCCACACCTGCCCCATCTCGTGTTCCTTTATAAGGAAGGCAAGCTTCAGGTTCGGCATGCAGCTTGTCAGATATTCAAGCTCCCTGCGAAAAATGATGTCGCTCGGCCGGCGTGCGCAGGTCACGAAATTGATGTCGCTTTGCGGGGCGCAATCGTGCATCCAGCGCGTCATCGACATCATCGGCGTGATGCCAGAACCCGCCGAGATGAACAGGTACTTTTCGCCGGGATGCTTGCGCATGGAGAAATCGCCAAGCGGCCCGAATGCCTTCAACCGCGCACCCGGCGTCAGATGGTCGAGCATCCACCGTGCACCTATACTGCTGTCCTGGGCTTTCACTGTCACGGCAATGGTGAATGGCCGGGACGGACTGGAGGACAATGTGAATGTGCGCAAGGCGGCTTCCGGCTGCACCGGCAATTCGAACGTCATGAACTGGCCGGGCTCATAGCGAAACCAGTTCTGATTGTCCGATTTGAACGTGAAAGTTTTCACATTGGGCGCTTCCTCGATGACCGACAGGCACTCCAGCAGATGCAGCCGATCATTCCATGGCTGCATCTGATCGAGGTGTGGATAGGTCTGAGGAAGCGTCATATTCATCATGCTACCTTGCTGAGCTTGTTATTGCCGGAAAGCCTTGTTTCCATGGAATTGCTGTACCATTCGAGGAATTGCAGCACGCCGCCCTCGTGTTCGACCGAATATGGCCCCGGTTCATAGGCCGGCGAGCGGATACCGAATGCATTTTCTTCCACGATACGGCGGTCCTGATTGTTGGTTTCGAGCCAGACATGCGTCAGTTCTTCGAGATTGTAATCGACACCTTCAACCGCATCCTTGTGGACGAGCCACTTCGTCGTGACCTCGGTCTCGTTCGGTCCGAGCGGGAGCACGCGGAAAGAAATCGCCTGGTCGCCGAGAACATGGTTCCACGTGGTCGGGTAATGATAGAGCAGCAGCGAACCGATCTGCTGCGCGTTGACGTCATCACTAAGTTGTCTGCCGACCGCACGCTTGCCACTAATAGTATAGCTCTCGGCACCGCTGAGCAGTGGTACGCGCGTGGCGCGATACTGCCCGTCCTCTGCAATACGGAACACACTTGGGAGGCCAACTGCCTCGCACTTGTCCCAATGCGCGACCATTTCAGGATCCTCCTTGGAGCCCTGGATTCCGGTAGCGCTTGGCGCTTCGGGGAAGGTCTTGCACAGTTCCGGGTGGTTGGCGACGCAGTGGTAGCATTCGCGATTGTTTTCCCAGACGAGCTTCCAGTTGCCTTTTTCGACAATCGAACTCTGGAATGCCACCTTGGTCTCGGTCAGGCGATGCGGCGCGAGATAGGGTTCGAGCAGTGCGCGTGTCGGGCCAAAATCCGGAGCGACCGGCGCCAGGCAAATGAAGATGTAGCCCCCCACGCTTTCGCAATGCACCGTTTTCAGGCTGTGCTGGCTAGCATCGAAATCGTCGCCCATCTGGCGGGCGAACAACAAACGGCCGTCCAGTTCATAGGTCCACTGATGGTAGGGGCAGACGAGCTTTGCCGCTGTACCCCTTTCAGCGGCACAAACACGCGATCCGCGATGGCGGCAGGAATTGTGGAAAGCGCGGATCTGTTTTTGGCGGTCGCGTACGATGACGACCGGATAGTCGCCAACCTGAACCGTGAAGTAGTTGCCCGGCTTGGCCACCTCGCAATCATGGCCGATGAACAGCCAATCGCGATAGAAAATATTCTCCATGTCGAGGCGGTAGTAGTCCGGATCGGAATAGAATGCCTGTTCAAGTCCGTAGCCCGGTTTCCGGTTCCTGAGATTCCGGAGCAGTTCGTTACGAATGTCCATGTCGTGTCCTCGCCCTAAAAGCTGCAAAGAACTGACTGGTGGTGACGGAGAAGAACGTCCATACAGTCAACGGATGTCGACCGCACAAAAGCATGCTCCTTGATCGCCCACCGCGATCAGTCGGTTTTGTCACTCGAGGCTGGTTTCCGGGCTCTGGAGTTGCCTTGTCTGGCTTCGCGACGCCTTCCCGGGGTGCACTCCCAGTGGCTGTTTTGCCGCGTTTTCCACTCCACTACCGTTGCGGGGGCAGCGCCGGGTTTTTTGACCGGCTTCCCAATTCTCCGCTCTCTCCCTGGAAAGCGGCACCTCAAGTGTCTCGATAAGAGCACTCGGCAGAACAAAAGAATAGGCGCGGAAACGACATCGCATTTACGCAAGACGACACGGAAGAAATACCCCCCGAGTTTAAGCTTTGTACAAATACTGTTTGATCGACTCCGGCTTCATCTCGATCGAGAAACCCGGCAATGACGGCGGCATATAGGCGGCATTCTGGATGTTGCACGGATCGACGAAATGTTCATGCAGATGGTCGACATATTCGATGACTCTGCCCTCTTTCGTGCCCGACACCGCGACATAGTCGATCATCGACAGATGCTGCACATATTCGCAAAGGCCCACACCGCCTGCATGCGGCCAAACCGGCAGATCATACTTCGCCGCGATCAGCAGCACAGCCAGCACCTCGTTGAGCCCACCCATGCGGCAAGAATCGATCTGCACCACGTCGATGGCGCCCTCGGCGATGAACTGCTTGAACATGATGCGGTTCTGGCACATCTCGCCTGTCGCAACCTTCACCGGGTGAATGGCCTGCCGAATCTTGCGATGCCCGGCAACATCGTCTGGACTCGTCGGCTCCTCGATGAAGAACGGTTTGACGAAGGCGAGCTTGCTTACCCAGTCGATAGCCTCGTTGACCTCCCACACCTGATTGGCATCGATCATGAGGATGCGGTCGTCGCCGATCACCTCGCGGGCAATAGTCAGACGGCGGATATCATCGTCGAGATCGCGACCGACTTTCATCTTGATGTGATTGAAACCTGCGTCGATAGCCTCCTGGCAAAGGCGACGCAGCTTGTCATCCGAATAGCCAAGCCAGCCCGCCGAGGTTGTATAGCAAGGATAACCTGTCGCTTTCAGATCAGCGATCCGCTCCTGCTTGCCCTTCTCCGCCTTGCGCAGAATTTCAAGCGCCTCATCCCGTGTCAGTACATCGGTCAGATAGCGGAAATCGACAATACTGACGATCTCTTCCGGAGTCATTTCGCCGACAAGTTGCCAGACCGGTTTCCCGGCTTCCTTTGCCAGCAAGTCCCACACGGCGTTTACGACAGCACCGGTTGCGAGGTGCATCGCGCCCTTGTCCGGTCCGATCCAGCGAAGCTGGCTGTCGCCTGTGACGAAATGCCAGAAGCGACCCGGATTTTCCTTCACCCAATCCAGTTCCAGCCCGATGACGAGGTGCTTCAGCGCCTCGATCGCCATACAGACGATTTCATTGCCGCGCCCTATGGTGAAGGTCAGGCCATGGCCGGCAAGTCCATCCGCATCCGTGTCGAGCACGACATAGGCCGCCGAATAGTCCGGATCCGGGTTCATCGCATCCGACCCATCGAGACTTTGCGACGTGGGAAACCGGATATCGAAAACGCGAAGATCGGTAATGCGGGTCATAATGTTACTCCAATAGAGACATTTGAGAATTCAGCTTGATGAGGCAGCTGGTGTGGTTTTCGAGAACCGGAGCGCAGTGGACATTTTGGTCCATGAGCACCGGAAGCGGAGAAAATCGCATCAGATGGCCATCAGGATGGATTGGCAAAGGTCTCTAGACGGTCCAGCCGCCATCAATGTTATATGCTTGGCCAGTCGTATAGGTCGCGGCGGCGAGATAGACGGCAAGGTCAGCGATCTCTTCCGGCAAGCCGAGACGCCCCATCGGCTGGCGCGCGATGAAAGATGCCCGCGTCGCGTCATAGTCGCCACCGGCACGCATGCGCTGTTCGAGCGACGGGCTTTCGACCGTACCCGGGCAGATGGCGTTGCAGCGAATGCCCTGGGTGATGTAGTCGGCAGCCACAGCCTTGGTCAGGCCCAAGACGGCAGCTTTGGTCACACCATAGGCAAAGCGGTTCGGCACGCCCTTAACGCTGCTGGCGACCGACGACATATTGACGATCGCGCCATCCTTGCGCTCGATCATACCCGGCAGAATAGCCCTGATCGTCCGGATCATGGCGCGGACATTGAGGTCCAGCGCAAAGTCCAGGTCCGCATCCGGCATTTCGAGAATGGAACCGCCGTGGACGAACCCGGCGCAATTGAACAGCACATCGATTGCACCGAGTTCGCCGATCACCTGATTGACTTCGTCCGTCTTCAGCACGTCGAGCTTCCGCGGCTTGATCCCCGCCTCTTGCGGCAGCCCATCCAGCAGTTGCTGGTTGATATCCGTCGCGTGCACGATTGCACCTTCGCGGGCGAACGCAAGCACCGAGGCGCGGCCAATACCCTGCCCCGCGGCTGTGATCAAAACCCGCTTGCCTTCAAGCTTACCAGTCATTGCAAATCTCCAATCGCTTTATGTCGCCGTGCCCTTGCGCTCGGCTATGAGAATATGGTCGGCGGCAAGCACGACCTCGTCGCGTTGATTGATGACCTCGCAGCGTTCGACAACGCGTCCACTGCCGGGCCGCTTTGGATCATCATCCTTGGCGCTGATTGTTACGCGTGTGCGGATCGTATCGCCAATGAAAACCGGCCGGACGAAGCGCAGGCGATCATAGCCATAGGAAAACGCCACCGGATTGATCAGGCTTGCGGTCAGCCCGACGCCGATTGAAAAGATCATCGTGCCATGGGCAACGCGCTGACCGAAGGGGGTGGTCTTCGCAAATTCCGCATCCATGTGATGCGGAAAGAAATCGCCCGTATGGCCGGCGTGGACCACGAAATCAGTCTCGGTAATGGTGCGTCCCGTCGTGACACGCACATGCCCGAGTTCATAGTCCTCGAAATAGATGGCTTGTTCGGACATTCAGGGCTCCGGCTTCTGTGCGAGCGGGGTCGCCGGAGTCGCACTGGATTGATAGGCCGCTTCGACCAGCGCCATGGTGTGCCATGCGTCTTCGACGGAACTGACGAGTTCCTTGTCCTCGCCGCTGGCGAAGCGTTGCAGGTTGGCCATCCTTCCAACAAAAGCGTCGGGAAACCAAGCACCCTGCAAGGGGACGCTGATCCAATCGGAACCGCCCTTCGGATAAATCATCAATTCGTCCGGCTCACCCCGCGGATAATCGAGATTAACGCCGAGCTTCACATAGGCTGCCCCTTCGGTGCCACTGACGCGGAATTCGCAGGCCTGGAATTTGCGCCCGAATTTGTGGTCGTGATTGACCGACAGCGAGCAACGCACCTTGTTGCCGTAGTCGAGAATGGCACTCGTTCGCGTCTGCGCTACCTTGTGGTTGGGATGGCCCAGTGTCTTGGCGTGGACACCAAGCGGGTTACCAAGGATCTGCCGGATCAGGTCGATATAGTGAATCGAGTGCATGGCAATCTCGACACGCGGCAAGCCGTTCAAGAACGGCCACAGAGACCATGGCGTGTCCAAGGCGAGCCATGCATCGAAATCGATCACTTCACCCAGCCAGCCTTGCCGGATCGCGTCCTTAAGTGCGAGCATCATCGGAGCGAAACGCAACTGGAAATTGACCGCTGCGGTGATATTGCGCTCGCGGCAGATGCGAAGGATTTCGGAAGCTTCCGCAAGATCGCTGCCCATCGGTTTCTGAATCAACGCAAAGGAACCCTCCGGCAGGGCCTTCAGTATATCGGCATGACGTGAAGGTGGCGTAGCAAGATCGAAGATCGCATTTTCCAAGGCTGCCGCCTCGGCAACCGAAGCATAGGCAGTCACGCCCCATTCGTCGGCCAGCTTTCTTGCCTTCGCCTGATCCGGGTCGAACAGCCCGGCAATTGGAAACCCGCCTTTTCTATAAGCTGGATAGTGCGCATCGCCGACGATGCTGCCCGCGCCGAAGGTCACGATCGGGCGTGGTTTCGCCGGAAGCGGCCAGCTCTGCTGCAAGGTTACGGGATCAAAACTCATTACGCGGTCCTCAATCGAGATGGAACACTTCTTCCATCATCGCCCACCATTCACCTTCGGCCCGCGAATCAAGCGGCTCCTGGCAAGGCATGCACACAGCCCACCATTCCTTGTTCTTCGGATTGGCAGCCATTTTTTCCATATCTGCCGCGAAATCTGTGCCATGATATTCCCATGTGCCGAACAGGATGTTCTCCGGTTCGCGCAGGAAAATCGTATAGTTGCGGATGTTGCAGCTCGAGATCAACTCGAGGATTTCCGGCCACACCGCGGCATGTAGGCGCTTGTACTCAGCGATCTTGTCGGCGTTCAGCCCGATCATCATCCCCATACGTTGCATGGTGCTAGCTCCGTATCTCGGTTGTGAATTCGTCGACGCTTCGACCTTTCATCGCATCCCAATCCCAGTCGATGCCAATCCCCGGCTCTGACGGTGCGATCGCGTAGCCATTCTCGACACGCATCTGTGTGTGCGTAAGGTCATCCAGCTGCGGAATATACTCGACGTATTTGCCGTTCTGCACAGCGCAGGTCAGGCTTACATGAAGCTCCATCAGGAAATGCGGGCAGACCGGCATGTCGAACGCCTCTGCCGTGTGTGCCACTTTCAGCCAAGGCGTGATGCCGCCAATGCGGCCAACATCGACCTGCACGATGGAGCAGGCGCGTTTCTGCATGTATTCGCGGAAATGCCGGATCGAATAGAGCGACTCGCCAACGGCAATCGGCGTTTGTGTTGACGACGAAAGCCGCACGTGACCGTCTATGTCGTCGGCCGGCAGCGGCTCTTCAAACCAGGCAAGATCGATGTCGCGCAGCACCTGCGAACGGCGAATGGCCTCATCGAGGGAAAAGCCCTGATTGGCGTCGGTCATGATCTCGAAACCGGAACCAACCGCGTCGCGAACTGCCGATAGCCGGTCCAGATCTTCGGAACCATGCGGACGGCCGATCTTGACCTTGGCGCCCTTGAAGCCCTTGGCTTGCGCTTGTAGTGCGTCGTCGACAAGCGCCTGCTTCTCGATATGCAGCCAGCCACCCTCGGTGGTATAAAGCGGGCAGCGATCCTTCGCGCCACCTGCCAGTTTCCATAGCGGCAGGCCCTGCTTCTTCGCGCGCAAATCCCAGAGCGCGATATCGACGGCCGCGAGAGCAATGGCGGTGATCGCACCGATAGTCGTCGCATGAGTCGCGAATTCCAGATCGCGCCAGATTGCCTCGATCTGGTCGGCATCCTTGCCGAGGAGACGCGGTGCCAGGTGATCGGACAGCAGCCGCATGACGGATGAACCGCCGGTGCCAATCGTATAGCTGTAGCCTGTCCCCACCGCGCCATCGCTGTCGGTGATCGTAACGATCGGTGTTTCCTGGCTGACAAAGCTCTGGATCGCGTCGGTGCGCAACACCTTCGGCGGCAGATCCACCATACGCAGTTCAATTTTTTCGATCTTGGCCATTGGAATCACCCCCGCAGCGTTTTGCCGGTTTCAGGCGAGAACAGATGCGCCTGCGACAGGTCGAAACTAAATTTTACCACTTCACCGGCGCCCATGGGACGTGGATTGAGCATGCGTGATACCCATTCGCGCTCTGCCATGGTGATGAAAAGCAGCGTCTCGTTGCCGAGCGGCTCCGTGATCGATACCGGCAGTTCCATTTCGTGCACGTCTGTCGCTTCGCCGGAATTGATGCCATGCCCTGTCGGGTAAATGTCATCGGGGCGCAGGCCAAAAATCACCTTATCGCCGGCCGCAACCTTGCTGCGGAACTCGGCCGGTAGCGGCAGGGTCTGCCCGCCTGCAAATACCAGCTTCCCATCGGCGATTGTCGCTTCGTTCAGGTTCATGGGCGGAGAACCGATAAACCCTGCGACGAAGCGCGTCGCCGGCCGTTTAAACACTTCCTCAGGAGTGCCGACCTGCTCGATATAGCCGTCGCGCATGATGACGATACGGTCGGATAGCGTCATCGCTTCAACCTGGTCATGCGTCACATAGATCATGGTCGCCTGCACCCTCGCATGCAGACGCTTGATCTCGGTACGCACCTGTGTGCGCAATTTTGCATCGAGGTTGGAGAGAGGTTCGTCGAACAGGAATACGTCCGGCTTGCGCACGATCGCCCGGCCCATGGCCACGCGCTGGCGCTGACCGCCGGAAAGTTGCGACGGGCGGCGGTCCATATACTTGTCGAGATCGAGGATTGCCGCAGCCTCATTGACCCGCGTATCGATCTCGGCTTGCGCGACTTTGCCGATCTTCAGCGAGAAGCCCATGTTCTCGCGCACCGTCATATGCGGATAGAGCGCGTAGGACTGAAAGACCATGGAGATGTTGCGCGCACGCGGCGGGAGGTCGTTCACCGGCTTGCCGCCAATTTCAACGACGCCGCCACTGATGTCCTCGAGCCCGGCGATCATGCGCAATGTCGTGGATTTTCCACAGCCGGAGGGGCCAACCAGCGCGATGAATTCGCGGTCATTGACCTCAAGGTCGATGCCATGGACCACATCGACGTTGCCATAACTCTTGACGAGCTTTTTGAGTGTTACGGGAGCCATGACAAGTTAACCTTTCACCGCGCCGAATGTCAGTCCGGATACGAGATGCTTCTGAATGATGAACGTTAAAGTAAGCGCCGGGATGATCATCACTACCGCAAGCGCGCACATGCCCCGCCAGTCGATGGTGAACTCCGATGTATAGTCGAGAAGGCCGACCGGCAGTGTCTTTGAGTTGACCGAACGGGTGATCTGCGAGGCCAGCGCATATTCATTCCACGAGGTGAGAAAGGCGAAGATGCCTGCCGACGCGATACCTGGTCCCGCCAATGGAAATTCCACCTGCCAGAAAGCCTGCCAGCGCGTGCAGCCGTCGATCTGTGCGGCTTCCGCCAGATCCTTCGGCACCTGCCGGAAGAAACCGTCGATGAGCCAGATCGTGAACGGCACGTTCAGCGCCACGTAGATGAGGATCATCGCGAAATGCGTGTCGATGATGCCGACACGGGCAAAGATCATGAACAGCGGTAGCGACAGTGCAATACCTGGGACAGCGCGCGTCAGCATGAAGCCGAGGAACACACCCGATTTTCCCTTGAACTTGTAACGGGCAAAAGCATATCCGCCCGCCATGCCGATGATTAGCGCAATGATTGTCGAGGTGATCGAAATGATCAGGGAATTGCGGAAATATTCCCACACCGGAATGCCGCCCTGCCCCGCACCGCCAAACATGGCGCGATAGGCATCGAGCGAGATGTCGCGCGGTATCCAGACCGGTGGCTTCGCCATGATCTCGACTGTCGGTCGCAGCGAACTCAAGACGATCCAGAGGCCCGGCAAGCAGATAACGAGCATCGCCAGGAACAGGCCGATAAAATGCGCGACTTTGAGCCAGCGGCGTTTCAGACGATGCGAACTGTTCTTGTCCATCTTACCACTCCGCTCCGATTTGATGGCGCGCGGCAGCGAGCTTTCTGAAGAAATATACGGTGAACAGGATCGAGAGCAGGATGGAGATATATGCCATCGCATTGGCAAGACCCATGCGTGCGTCGCTATAGGCCGTGCGTCCGACCAGCGTCCACAGGAGTTCGGTGCGTTTGGCCGGCCCGCCATCGGTCATGATCTTCACGATGTCATAGGCGCGCGCCACGTCCAGCGATCGGATCGTCATAGCGATAAAGGCAAAAGGCATTAGGTAGGGCCAGGTGACGTAGCGGAATGTCTGCCAGGGCGTGCAGCCATCGACCCGTGCCGCTTCTACCGGTTCCTGAGGCATCGCCAGCAGTCCAGCCAGGATCAGGATGGCAAAGACGGACGTTGAAGACCACACCTCGGCAATGATGATTGAAAACAGCGCCAGATTGCCATCGATCAACCAAGGTATCGCATTGGTGGTCAGCCCGAGCGACTGCAGCGCATTGTTGACGAAACCGATATTGTCGTTGAACAGGAACTTGAACTGGAAGCCGACCAGTACCGGCGAGAACATCATCGGAAACATCATCAATGTCCGCAAGATGCGTTGACCGCGCGTCGCCTTGTTGACCAGCATGGCAAGGCCAAGGCCAAGGAACATCTCGGCATTTAGGGCGATGGTCAGGAGCAAGACCGTACGGCCAAATGCTGCCCAGAACTCGTAATTGGTCAGAACGCTCACGTAGTTGCGGACGCCGATGAATACCCAGATCGATTCAGGCTTGGTCAGCCGAAATGGCGTGAAGCTCGAATAGAGCGAGAACAGCAATGGCAGCACGATAACGGCGGCAAGAACAATGATGGCAGGCAGCAGCAGAAGCGTCGGCGCTGATAGTTTGGGAAATTTCATTTGAAATATTGGCCTTCTGAACTCTGCATTTCCACTTCAGCCTCCCCTTGTGAGGAGGGTGGCTGCAAAGCAGCCGGGAGGGGCACTACCCGTTTCTCATGTTGTGTTGATCGAAAAGCCTCTTCCCGGACCTGCGGTCCCTCCCTCCCCACAAGAGAGAGGGACCACAGCGCTTGCCACTAAAGCTTGCCAGCATCCTGAAGGATTTCGGTCGCCTTTTTCGCCGCAGTGTCGAGCGCTTCCTTGGACGTCTTGTCGCCAAGGATGGCCGATTGCAGTTCCGGATAGACGGCGTTGGAAATCTCGATCCATTCAGCCAATGGCGGAACCGGGAATGCGTTCTTTGCTTCTTCCTGGAAGGCGTTCAGCACTTCGGTCTTGTATGGATCGCCCTTGGCCTGCTCGATGTCCCATTCCCATACCGCCGTGCGCGTCGGCAAGGGGCCGGCTTTCGCCTCGAGCTTCTGGCTGTCCTCGTTGGTAAGCCACCAGACGAGCGAGGCCGCAGCGTCCTTGTGGGCGCAGGCTTCTGTCACCGAGAAGCCATGATGACCCGACCAGCCAGTACGCTTGCCGGAAGAACCGGCGGGCGCCACCTTCACGCCGACATTACCGGCAACTTTCGAGGATTTGGGATCGTTGAAGAAGCTCGCCCAGCCTGGCCAGTCAAGATTGATGGCGATCGACCCTGACGCAAAACCCTGGCCGAGATCATCCCAGAGATAGTTGGTGGTACCTGCCGGAACAGCCTTGGCCTTGTAAAGATTGACGAACCAGTCGAGCGCCTTGACGCCGGCTTCGGAGTTGAAAGCCGGCTTGCCGTCCTTGTCGATATACTCGCCGCCGTCTGCGATCAGCATTTCGTAGAAACGGCCGTTGATCGCCTCTTCCTTGCCGGCAAATTGCGTGCCGTAGAAATCCGGTGCTTTGGTGAAGAAGATGGCCTGATCGCTGACCTGCTGCCATGTATCGGGCGGCGTCAGATCGTAGCCGTACTTTTCCTTGAAAGCCTTCTTGTTGGCCTCGTCGGCATAAATGCTCTTCTGGTAATAGAGTGCGGAAACGTCGAACTGTGCGCGCGGCAGCATGACCAGTTTGCCGTCCAGCGTTGATGACTTGATGTTCGTCGGGACGAAAGCGGCAATTTCTTCCGCCGGAAGCAGTTTGTTCAGGTCGGTATAAATATCGGGATATTGCGGCGCGAATGATGAATGGTTTGAGCCAACACACCAATTGAGGCTGCCTGAAGCGATATCTGACTTTATCTCCTTGTCGAGTTCGAAATGGTTCTTCTTCGACAGGATGTTGACCTTGGCGCCGGTCAGCTTTTCCCATTCGCCGATACGCTCGTAAAGCGGCTCATATTGCTGTCCGCCTATAAGCTTGGCATCGATCGTTACGCCGTCGAACTTTCCCGGCAGATCTGCACCAAATGCAGCTTGCACGCTGAAAATTGCGATGACGCCAGCCGAAACACTGGCCAACAGATTTTTCATGGTTCCCTCCCGTAAATCGAGCGGCCGCTCCCCGGCTCTCGCAATTTTGCAACACCCACATATGAGTGCTTCATTCATATACAAACATTTATGCGCTTGACCGTCAAGCATGGAAACTGCTTTCCTACGAATATCGTCTTCGTATATGAGTAGGGAGCGAGGGGAGACTTGGTCATGATAGAGGACGACGAAAGCGATCGTTATCGCGCGCCTGCGCTTGATAAGGGTCTGGACATTCTTGAGCTTCTTTCCGGTATCGATGGTGGCCTCACGCAAGCAGAGATCGCGAAATTCCTGGGCAGAAGCCCCAATGAATTCTACCGCATGCTCGATCGCCTCGTACGCCGCGGATATGTGACCCGGCTTGAGGGTGATCGCTATTCGTTGACGTTGAAACTGTTCGGGCTTGCCCAGTTGCACGCGCCTGTCCGCCGCCTTGCTTCCTATGCGACACCCCTGATGCGCGAACTCGCAGTAATGTCGAAACAGGCCAATCAGCTCAGCGTTTTCGACCGCGGCGCAGCCGTTGTCGTCGCCCAGCAGGAAGCGCCGGACTATTGGGGCATTTCGATCCGGGTTGGCTCCCACATCAGCCTGTTCAACACCGGTTCCGGTCATGTGCTTCTGGCATTCCGCTCCAATGAGGAGCGCGCCTTGATGATCGCCGAGTACGAGCAGCATGCGGACGATATCGCCCAACCACCTGATTTCCGCGAGCGGCTCAACCAGATCCGCGAGCGCGGCTACGAGATCATGCCGAGCGCGCAGACGGCAGGGGTCTTCAACGTTTCCGCGCCTGTGCTCGGCCCTGATGGAAGGGCGATTGCCGCGTTGACCTGTCCTTATATTCAGTTGCTGAATATCCCGGATGCGCCGGGCGTCGAAGATGCCCGCAAAATGCTGGTAGCCACGGCGCAGAAACTCTCGGAGCTTGCCGGGGCGGATGTCGTCCATTCGAGCGTATTGCGACAGGCGTAGTGGAGGAGAACCCATGACAGCCATGCCTTTGATCGACACCCATCTGCATCTCATTGACCAATCGGTGCTGTCCTATCCCTGGCTGTCCGGTACCGAGGCACTGAACCGCAACTTTCTCTATGAGAAATATGCGCTGCAGGCTCATCGCGTCGGCATTACCCATGCGTTGCACATGGAGGTCGATGTCGCTCCGACGGACATACAGGCGGAGACGGATTACATTGCATCTCTCGCGAAGCGTAGCGGCAACCTCATTGCCGGTGCAATCTCTTCCTGCCGCCCGGAGGAACATGGTTTTAGGGTGTTCCTGGAGCGTCAACAGATAAATCCCTTGGTAAAGGGCTTCCGCCGCGTGCTGCATGTCATGCCCGACAACCTTTCGGAAGATCCACTTTTCCGCGAAAATATCCAAAAGCTTGGCGGCACGGGACTTACTTTCGACCTTTGTGTCTTACCGAGACAAATCGACAGGGCGATCGCCCTCGTTGATCTCGCGCCAGACGTGCAATTCATCCTCGACCATTGCGGCGTTCCGGACATCAAGGCCGGGGCCCTCGACGAATGGCGCGGCAAGATCAGCGATATTGCGAAGCGTCCGAATGTTACCGCCAAGATTTCCGGGGTGGTAGCCTATGCCGATACAGAAACCTGGCGCGTTGAAACGCTGGCACCTTACGTCAATTACGTCATAGAAAATTTCGGTTGGGACAGACTGGTATGGGGCAGCGACTGGCCCGTCTGTACCCTTGGCGGGGGCCTCGCCACCTGGCTTGCTGCAACCCATGCTCTGCTTTCAGGCTGCAGCCAGGAGGAAAAGACCAAGCTGTTTTCGGGAAATGCCCGCCGGATCTGGAATTTGAAGTAGAACCCAGAAAATGGCCGGACTGTCTGAATGGGCTTGCCTGCTGCTATCTCCCGCTTTACCTCTGAAGCTCAAACCAACGATGCGGAGAAACAATGGCGGCGGAAATAAGCGGACCTGACCTTCTAAGTGTAGTCGTGCTGCTTGGGGCTGGCGTCGTGGCCGTGCCGCTGTTCAAGCGGCTCGGCCTCGGCTCTGTTCTCGGCTACCTCGCCGCCGGCCTGGTCATAGGCCCCTTTGGCCTCAAGTTCTTCTCTGACCCGCAGACGATCCTGCATGTCGCGGAACTCGGCGTTGTCATGTTCCTCTTTCTCATCGGCCTCGAAATGCAGCCGTCCAGATTATGGGGATTGCGCAAAAGCATTTTCGGCCTCGGCGCGTTGCAGGTCGGCGTTTGCGCACTGCTGCTAACCGGCCTCGGCATTGCCACGGGTTTCCCGGTTGCCCAGTCATTCGTCGCGGGTGCTGGTTTCGTCCTGACCTCAACGGCAATCGTCATGCAATTGCTGGAAGAGCGCGGCGAAATCGCCACACCGCAGGGCCAGCGCATGGTTTCGATCTTGTTGTTTGAAGACCTCACCATCGTTCCGCTTTTGGCATTGGTAGCATTCCTTGCGCCAATGAGCGCCGAAACGGCTGGAGGATTGCGCTGGACCAACATCGGCATAGGCATTGGCGCGATAGCTGGCCTCATTCTCGCCGGTAAATACCTGCTCAATCCGCTATTCAGGTTCCTCGCGCAGTCGCGTGCCCGTGAAGTCATGACTGCAGCTGCTCTGCTGGTCGTTCTCGGCGCTGCCCTGATCATGCAGTTTAGCGGCCTCTCCATGGCCATGGGCGCATTTCTTGCTGGCGTGCTTCTGTCCGAATCGACCTTCCGCCACCAGCTCGAAGCCGACATCGAACCTTTCCGCGGCATTCTGCTTGGATTGTTCTTTCTTGCCGTCGGCATGTCACTTGATCTGAGCGTCGTCGCAGCCAACTGGAAGATGGTGCTGTTTTACGTCGTCGCGTTCAAGCTGGTTAAGGGTGCCGGGATATACATCGTCGCCCGGCTGCTCCGCTCGTCCAATCGTGAAGCGCTGGAGCGTGCAGTCATCATGGCACAAGGCGGCGAATTCGCCTTTGTGCTCTACGCCGCTGCCACGGCGGTCGGCATACTCGACGGCGAAGCCAATGCCATTTTGACGGCGATCATCATCTTCTCGATGGTGCTGACACCGCTTCTCCTGGTCGCCTTGCGATATCTCATGCCCGAGGAAAAACAGGACCTCCAGGAGGTCGACATTGCGGAGGGCCTGACCGGAAATGCCCTTATCATCGGCTTTGGCCGGTTCGGTCAGATTTCCTGCCAGCCTCTGCTGATACGCGGCGTCGATATCTCGATCATCGATAACGACGTGGAGATGATCCAGGCTGCATCACAGTTCGGGTTCAAGGTCTATTATGGCGACGGCACGCGGCTCGATATCCTCCACGCAGCCGGGGCCGGCCGGGCGCAGGCAGTCCTCATCTGCGTCGACAAGGCTGAAACAATCCTCACAATCGCCAACCTGATCAAGGCGGAGTTCCCGATGGTCCAGATCTATGCACGGGCCTATGATCGCGGCAATACCATCGAACTCATCAAACTCGGCGTCGATTTCCAGATGCGCGAGACTTTCGAATCCGCATTGATCTTCGGCGAAAATACCCTGGTCGGCCTGGGTGTGGACCGGCAGGAGGCCGCAGATATTACGGCAGACGTGCGCCGCCGCGACGCCGAGCGTCTTGACCTGCAGCTTGCGGGTGGCATTCGCGCCGGCGCCGATTTGATGAGGGGCAACGCGCCGGTTCCTGGTCCGCTGATCAAGCCGCGGCAGACGGGCCGGGCTCTCAACGAAGAGACTGCGAGCGTGCTGCCCGCCGCACAAAATGCCGACGCCAATTAGGACGGGGGAAACAGTCATGCCTGAGATCGAGCAAACGACCATCACCGGCATCGTCAATTTCTGGCGAGAGGCGGGTGAAGACAAATGGTACGTCAAAGACGAGGAATTCGACGAGATTTGCCGCCAGCGCTTTCTCGAGGATCATTTCGCCGCAGCTCGCCGCGAATATGAAAGCTGGGTCGAAACGCCCGAAGGTGCACTGGCCCTGATGATCCTGCTCGACCAGTTTCCGCGTAATTTCTTCCGTGGCACAGCACATATGTATGCCACGGACGAACTTGCGCGCATGTATGCCGGCCGAGCGCTGGAGCAAGCCCATGATATTTCAACGGAAGCTGGTTTGCGGGTATTTTTCTATCTGCCCTACATGCACTCGGAGCATCTAGACGATCAGCGCCGATGCGTAGACCTCTGCACCGAGGGCTCTCCGTCCAATGTGGAATACGCGCATGATCACTATGAGATCATCCAGCGCTTCGGCCGCTTCCCTCACCGCAACGCCATTCTTGGCCGCACCACCACCGAGGAAGAGCAGGGCTTTCTCGATGGCGGCGGATTTTCGGGATAGAGGGCGGGAACCGCCCCCTTATTGCATTTCCGCTTAAAGGACGAAGAACTCGGCGGTCGGGTCTCCGAATAAATTGCTCACATAGAAGGAAAAATTGCCTCCCTCTTGGTCGTCGCCGTTCACATCGCCAAAAATGACACTGTAACCCTCCAAATCTCCCCCTCCGGGGAGGAAAGCCAGCTCGCCGGGTGCGCCGGTGAGGTTCTCTATGGACCCAACCCAAACAAATGCGTCGCTGTCCTCTCTGGTGGTATTAGCGTCAATCAGGGAGAGATCGATTATATCGCCATCGCCGCGGACAAAGTCTTGTATGAACGTAGACGCGGACGACAACTCTTCAACGGAAGCGAACGCAAATTGATCCTCCCCTAATCCCCCATAGAGAGTTTCGTTCCCACCGGTCACACCAAACCCGGCATACAGGAAATCATTGCCGTCGCCACCCACGAGAGTGTCGTTGCCACCGCCGCCGTTAATGAAGTCGTTGCCGCCTAGTCCAAATACTCTGTTATCGTATTCATTGCCGAAGAAACTGTTGTCGGCCTCCGTCAAGGTAAAATCCTCGATACTGTCGAGAAAGTAACTGAGTGTCGTCCCATCTTCAAATGTCACGTCCATTTGATACGGACTGCCTTCAATGGCTGCCAGCGACGCCGAAGACTGCCCAAGCGCAATGTTCACTCTGTCATTGCGATTAGAAATGTCCCAGTTATCGACGCCCTCACCGCCGTTAAATTGAGTGCCGTTATCGGGCATAGTATCGGCATCTACATTCTCGACGAGACTGCCAGTTTCGACATTGTTGTTGCCATTGAAGCCATCGTTACCAGGGCCGCCATTGTACTGATCGACCCCTCCACCCATACCGATCAGGTCATCGCCTGCGCCGGCGTTAACCACATCATTTCCATCATTTGGTCTACCGACAATGACGTTATTGCCGTCGTCGCCGTTGACGGTATCATTTCCGGGGCCGCCATCGGCCGAACCGCTCTCTTCCCCCGCAAGCGCGGCAAAACTGGCAACCGCAGCTGCTGCGCCAAGGCTCAAGACATCATCGCCATGGCCGCCGATCATCGTGTCCCCGCCGCCGCCGCCATCGGCGGAAAAGCCGGTAAGACTGGCCGAGCCGTCGAAGACATCAGCGCCGGCCGTGCCGACGAATTTCTCGATGGAGATGAATGTATCGCCCTGCGCATCGCCGCCGCTGCTGACCCCGCCAAGCAGGAGATGCACTGGATTTACGCTGGTGGAATAATCGGCCGTATCCGTTCCGGTGCCGCCGTCGAGTACATCGGCCCCAATACCACCAATGAGAATGTCATTACCGCCCATGCCATATAGCTTGTCGTTGCCGGCAAGTCCCGCCAGCACATTCACCGAATTATTGCCCTTGATCGTATCGGCAAACAACGAACCGACGACATTCTCAAAACCTGTGTAGGAATCGCCCTGCGCGTCGCCACCAGAGCCCGTACCTGCACCGTCTTTGTTAAGCGTGATCGTCACGCCCCCGGTAGATTGCGAGTAGCCCAGCGTGTCGCTGCCTTTAGTGCCATGTGGCTCGTTACCACCATCCATCGCGTCATTGCCAGCGCCACCTTCGATATAGTCATTGCCTTCCTCGCCCTTGAGGGCATCGTTGCCTGCGCCTCCTTCGATGATATCCGATCCCCCGCCCGCCTTGACCGCATCATTGCCGCCCAAGGCGAGTATGTGCTGGTTTATGTTACCGACGCTGGTAAAAACGTCATTGCCATTGCTGAGATTGATCAGTGGGCTGTCGACCACATCCAAAAGCTTGAGCAGCCCGATTGGTAGATTGATTGCCATGATAGTCCTCCCGTTCGCGCTGTGCGGGGAAGACCATCGTTTCGGGGCCCCTCACCCCCTCACAACTGCGGACTACATCATACGCCTTACTATGGATTAAATAAAGATACTTATAGAAATTGCTTTTACTCGAAATGTGTAACACAAAAGAACTATATTTCTTAGAGAAAGACTGTACGTTAACTATTGAAAACGTTGCCGTTTTGGAAATATTACACGCAAGGCTCCGAATGATTGCCAACGGCAAATTCTCATCCGCCCCTTGAATGGCAGCCTGCGGACTGCCATTATGTCAACATCTGGCACCTTAATTTTCACAATGACAGCCAGTCAAACAGGGACTGACCGCGCATCGATGCCGGACGATCAATCTGAAGAGCCTCCAAGTCCGGACTTGCGAAGCATGCTGACCCTGCATATGCGGCGTCAGCAAAAAGTTCCTGTGATTTCCCCATCCCCTCATTTTACCTGCGCCGCAGCGTCATCCGCTTGCGGCGCTGCACGCTAGATCTATTAAGGACCCGACAGCCCTATGGACTGGACACTGGACTGGATTGCCGACCCCAACGCCTGGATTGGTCTTGCCACGCTTATCGTGCTGGAGATCGTGCTCGGCATCGACAATCTCGTTTTCATAGCAATCCTTGCCGACAAACTGCCTCCGCATCAACGCAATCGTGCCCGGCTTGTCGGCCTCTCGCTGGCCCTGGTCATGCGGCTTCTGTTGCTCGCCTCCATTTCTTGGGTTATCCAGCTGACCACGCCGCTGTTCAGCGTCGGTGATATCGACTTTGCTGGAAGGGACATCATTCTCATCTTCGGCGGCGTTTTTCTCCTCTTCAAAGGCACGATGGAACTGCATGAGCGGCTGGAAGGCCATATGTCCGCCAAGGAGAGCAATGTAGCCCATGCGGTTTTCTGGCAGGTCATTGCCCAGATTGTCGTCCTCGATGCCGTCTTCTCGCTCGACAGCGTCATCACTGCCGTCGGCATGGTGAAATACCTCGAGGTCATGATGATCGCCGTGGTAATCGCCGTTGGCGTGATGATGCTGGCATCCAGGCCGCTCATGACCTTCGTCAACAAGCATCCAACTGTCGTCATTCTCTGCCTCGGCTTCCTGATGATGATCGGTTTCAGCCTGATCGTCGAAGGCTTCGGCTTCCACATCCCGAAGGGCTACCTCTACGCCGCCATCGGCTTCTCGGTCCTTGTCGAAGCCGCCAACCAGGTTGGACGTCACAATCGCGAAAAACGCATCACGACCATGGATCTGCGTGATCGCACCGCGGGTGCGGTCCTGCGGCTGCTCGGCGGCGGCCGCAGCGATGCCCCGCACTCCGATACGCTCGACGTAATTGCCGAACAAAGTGCGGCAGGTGATGTCTTCCATCCCGAAGAAAAGGAAATGATCCGCGGCGTGCTCGATCTCGTTGAGCGCCCGGTCCGTTCGATCATGTCGCCACGCAATGAAGTGGAATGGCTGGATCTCGACGAAACCAACGAAGAGCTGCTCGCCGAAATCCGCACCCTCGCCCACAGCCGTGTTGTGCTTGCCCGCGGCCGCGTCGATGAATTCGTCGGCGTGGCGCTCACCAAGGATCTGCTCTTCGCCATTCTCGACGGTGGCAAGATCGATTGGGAAAAGGTCACCCGTCAGCCGCTTATCTTCCATGAAAACGCCAATGTGCTTCGCGTCATGGAACAGTTGCGGGGTTCATCGGTGCAGATGGGCGTGATCCTCGATGAGCATGGCTCGTTCGAAGGGGTGGTCACACCAACGGATATCCTCGAAGCCATCGCTGGTGACTTCCCTGAAGAAGGCGAGGAAAGCCCGATCCTTCAACGTTCGGAAGACGGCAGCATGGTGGTTGACGCCTATATCGACATCCGTCGTCTTGGTGGGTTGATCGATCGCGATCTGGTCGATGAGGGTGACCGCTATACGACACTTGCCGGCTATATTTTATGGAACCTCGGCCACATCCCGGGCGAAGGCGAGAGGCTCACCGTCGACGATCTCGAATATGAGATCGTCGAGATGGATGGCCGCAATATCGGCAAGGTACGGATTTCGCCCACGCAAACGGCAGCGTTCATTTAGGCATCAGTTTCATTGAAAAGTTGCGAACCAATGTGCCGCCCGCAAAAAGCCGGGATGTTGTCTCTAATTCGCATCTTTCGGGGTTCGAGCCAGCAAGCGATGCTGAGCGCGACCTGATATCCTCGGAAGGTTCGATACAAATGCGCCTGTTACTGATCGAAGATGACGTGATCCTTGGATCGTCGTTGAAGAAAGCGCTGGAGAAACATGCCTACGGCGTGGATTGGATGCAGGATGGGGAATCCGGGCTTGCCGCGCTCGAAGACCTGATCTTCAGCGTCGTCGTACTCGATGTCAATTTGCCGAAGCTCGACGGAATCAATGTGCTGAGAGCGGCGCGGCAAAAAAAGAACATGGTTCCGATCTTGCTGCTTACTGCGCGGGACACTCCGCTACAGAAGGTTGAAGGCCTTGATAGCGGCGCTGACGATTATCTCGTCAAGCCCTTTGATCTCGATGAGCTGCTAGCACGACTTAGAGCGCTGATTAGGAGGCGGGACGGACGTTCGGATATGGTCCTGAAGTGCGGAGATATTGAAGTCGATCCTGCCGCCATGGTGGTGCGCAGCACATCGGGGCAAGTAGCGATGACGGCCAAAGAGTTTCAGATGCTGAAACTCCTCATGGAACGCGCCGGCAAGTACGTAACAAAAAGCGATATAGAATACGCTCTCTACAGTGCTGACAGCGCTGTAGAGAGCAATACGACGGAAGTCGTGATCTACAATCTGCGGAAGAAACTTGGCAGCGACTTCATCAAGTCGATCCGCGGCGTGGGATACATGGTCGAGCAATGATCAGATCGACGCTGACACGCAAACTGTTTTTCAGGATTGCGCCGACAATTCTGATTACCATCGCCCTGATCGGGGCGTTCGCCTTCCGCAGCGCCACGCGCGAAATCAACAATATCTATGATGCACAATTGATCAACGACGCGAATGTTCTTTGGACGCTGCTGGAACGCCAAGTTGAAAAGCCTGGCATTCATAAATCCAAGCAGGTCAATGATATTGATCTGGCGATGGGCAACCAGCTGGCAATAAACGAGGATGCGGATGATTATGCCGACGCCCATATGTTCCGTGCATGGAAGGACGGGGAGATTGAGGTTTTCTCGAGCACAGCATTCCCGAAGGCGGTTCCCGAGCAGCGAGCGGGTTTTACGGACGTGAATTACGGCGGCGAAAACTGGCGGGTGTACGCGCTGCCCATTCCGCAAACGACGATTACCGTGGAAGTTGGAGAAAAGCTTGCCCTTCGCAAATCGCTTGTGTCAAATATTCTCCTGAACCTGTCTTTTCCATTGCTGGTCCTCTTCCCGCTCATCGCAGTCTTGATCTGGTTCGGGATCAGGAGCGGGCTCAGCGCGATGCATGGATTGGTGCGCCAAATCCGCAGTCGTTCCCCGGATGACCTGTCTGTCATTCCCGTCGATACGTTGCCGAGGGACCTTTCTCCCCTCGGCAGATCGATAAATCAGCTTCTCGACAAGCTTGACCGCTCACTGACGGCTGAGAGGCGTTTCGCCGATCACGCTGCCCATCAACTGCGAACTCCTCAGACATCGCTCAAGTTATTGCTCCAAATGCTGGCGAATGCCGAGAGTGAGCAGGAGCGCAAGGCTATCATCGGCGACCTCGTGGCGAGTAATGAAAAGGCGATGCACCTGATCGAGCAACTGCTTCGCGCCGCTCGTGTTAGCCATCAGCCGATGCTGTTGAGAAGCGTTTCGTTATATAACACCGTGGCTTCGGTCATAGGCGAGTTCGGCAACATGATTCATCTCAAGAGACTTGAGGTGTCGCTGCACGGCGATGAAGATGCGCAGGTCAATGCCGACGAGCCTCTCCTTCGCCTGATGATTGCCAACCTCGTAGACAATGCAATCAAATACTCGCCCGTCGGCGGAACCATCGAAGCATCGATCACACCCAACAACGAGTCTTGGCTGCTATCCATCAGCGACAGCGGGCCAGGAATAGCGGCACAACATCGCGAAGCCGTGTTTCGGCGCTTCTACCGGGTCGATACGCCACATGCCGAGGGGTCGGGATTGGGATTGGCGATCGTCGCCGACATAATTGACCGTTTCTCTGCCACTATCGCATTGAACGCTGCACGATCGGGCCGAGGTTTGAGCGTAGACGTGCTGATGCCGAGAGCATAGCGCGCGTCTTCAGGCGATTTCAGTTTCAATTCATTTTGGCATAATTCTGCACTCAGGCACGGCTGATAGAACCCCCGCACGATTGTGCAAGGAGTTTTTTGAATGCACGTGTATTGCGATTTCGATGGAACGATTTCGGTCGAGGATGCGACCGATTTTGTGCTCTCAAATTTGGCTGATCCCGCATGGGAAGCCATAGAACAAGAATGGCTGGACGGCGAGATCGGTTCTGCCGAATGCATGCGCCGCCAGGTCGCCCTGATTCGCGCCAAACAACATGAACTCGACGATGTGCTTGAAGATGTCGTTATTGACCCGACGTTTCCGGCCTTCGCAGATTTCTGCAGTCGACACGCTATGCCGCTTACGATCGTGAGTGACGGCGTCGATTATTTCATCAAACAAATCCTGGTGCGCTCCAACCTCGGCCATATTCCGGTAATCGCCAACAAGCTGACGATCGTCAATCCGGAAGGAAAGCCATCCTACCATCTGGCTTCTCCCCATTCCGATCCGGATTGTTTGTCAGCAGCAGGGGTTTGCAAGTGCAGATCGCTGACACCGCGTGACTTGCGGGTCTACGTCGGTGACGGCCGCTCGGATTTCTGCGTTTCACATCAACCGGAGTTGGTCTTCGCAAAGGGGGAACTGGCTGACTACTGTTTTGCCGAGGATATACCCTTCATTGCGTACGAGACCTTTGCCGATCTCACCCACAGCCTCAAGAGCGCTGTTCCAGGCCTATCGACCAATGCTCTCAGCACTCCGCGCCACGCCGCCGCATAACCAACAAGCGAGAACCTGAATGAACACAAATTTTATCCTGAAGCAGCCCGAGCTCGTATCTCCGCTGCCGAACTCGGAACTCGAATTGCGTCTGCTTGAGGAAACCTATTGTTCTCACGGCGATACGGTCCATTACGCCCAGGAGCCGAGCTTTTTCGAATCGTGCGAAGGCTCGTACCTTTACGACAGCAAGGGTACGCCGTTCCTCGATCTGCAGATGTGGTATTCGGCGGTTAATTTTGGCTACCGCAACGAGCGCCTGAACGCCGCCGCACACCGGCAGCTGGACACCCTGCCCCAGGTGGCATCGCAATATCTGCACAGGGAAAAGGTCGAACTAGCGGCCATGATTGCTCAAGACGCAGAGCGGAAATTCGGCACGAAAGGACGGGTTCATTTCAATGTCGGCGGCTCGCAGGCCATCGAGGATTCGCTGAAGCTCGTGCGCAACTACTCAGGCGGAAAGAGCCTGATGTTTGCCTTCGAGGGTGGATATCATGGGCGCACGCTTGGCGCCTCGGCGATCACGTCGAGCTATCGCTACCGTCGTCGTTACGGGCACTTCGGCGAGCGCGCGCAGTTTATTGAATTTCCCTATCATTTCCGTGGCCCGAAAGGCATGAGCAAAGAAGAATACGGCCACCAATGCGTGCAGAAGTTCGCCCGCCTGTTCGAGAGCGAATATAACGGCGTCTGGGATCCCAAGGCGGGCAAGGCGGAGTTTGCCGCCTTCTATGTTGAACCCATCCAGGGCACTGGCGGCTATGTCATTCCTCCCATGAACTTCTTCAAGGAACTGAAGCAGGTGCTCGATCAGCATGGGATCCTGCTTGTCGTCGATGAAATCCAGATGGGCGTCTACCGGACGGGCAAGATGTGGTCGATCGAACATTTCGGTGTCAGCCCGGACATCCTCGTCTTCGGCAAGGCAATCACCAATGGTCTCAATCCGCTTTCGGGCGTCTGGGCGAAGGAAGAAATAATCAACCCAGGTATTTTCCCTCCAGGTTCAACGCATTCTACGTTCGCCAGCAACCCGATGGGAACCGCCGTAGCACTGGAAACCATGAAAATGCTCAAGGAAGAGGATTTCGGTGCGGTCATCATCGAGAAAGGCGCTTACTTTCTCGACGGACTGAAGGAACTGCAGAAACGCCACCGGATCATCGGCGATGTGGATGGCCTGGGCCTGGCCTTGCGCGTCGAAATATGCACTGAGGATGGGTTCACCCCGGACAAGTCGACGATGGACTGGCTTTGCGACGAGGGGATGAAGGGTGATCTAAGTGTCGGCACGAACATGTACGGTCTCGTGCTGGATGTTGGCGGTTACCACAAGAATGTCATCACCCTTGCCCCCAACCTCCTGATCAGCCGCGAAGAGATAGATCTTGCCCTGACGCTGCTGGATCAGCTTTTTATCAGAGTTTCGAAACGATAGGCTGATGCAACTCCTGCTCCTCCATCTCGATGATGCGCTTGAATTGCAGCCCGACTTCATTCGCGCCTGCCTGAACGCTGGCGCGTACGAGTTACAGGCTGAGAATGAAGGGCGGGCGATCAGGCTTTGGGGCAAAAACCCTGATCTGCATGCCGTTCGGACCAAGCTCGCGCGCAGGATGCTGCGGAGAAAGGATGCGCACCTGTGTTTCATGGGGTCGGGTGATTTTCATCACGTCACGGCGCTGCTGCTCGACGTTGCCCTCGAAAAGGATGGAAAGCCGGCCACGGTAATCCATTTCGACAACCATCCCGATTGGGTTCATTTCAAGGATGGCATCCATTGCGGTTCATGGGTCAACAGGGCATTGGAACATTCCCACGTTCGCAAGGTCATCACTGTCGGCGTATGCAGCGATGACCTGAAGAAGCCTGAACGGAAGGGAGCAAATCTTTCGCTGCTCAAAAAAGGCAAGCTTGAGCTCTATCCCTACGATCATCCACCGAGCAGGGTCAAAAAGGAATATGGGTCGGGGTCGAGCTACCAGCAAGATTCCGGCTCGCTCAGCTGGAACACCATTGCCGCTATTGGTGAGCAAAATTTCGTCGATCACCTCTTGTCACGGATTGAGACCGAAGCCGTCTATCTGACGATCGACAAGGATGTGCTGGCTCACACTGATGCGATCACGAATTGGGATCAAGGCAGCATGAGGCTGCCATATCTTCTGACTTTGATAAGTGAGATAGGCTGCCGACACCGCATCGTCGGTGCAGATGTCACCGGCGACTACTCGTTTCCCGCCTATGGCGGCGGGTTATGGACAATGCTGATGAAGCACGGCGAGATCCTGCTGGATCAGCCCCGACGGCCCTCGGATGCGCGTCTTGCGACCAACATCAACTCCGCAGGCAATCACGCCCTTCTCGAAATTCTTGCGCAGGCCATGTCATGAGCGGCACTTTGACCCTGCCAATGCTGGCGCTGATCAGTTTTTGCATTCTTGCGGAAATGGCGCGTGAGGTCTGCTTCAAACAGGCCGCGCACGCTTCGACGCTTCGCCAGGCATTGGTGAAACCCGCCACCTGGGTGGGAATTGTCTTTTGGGCGGTGGAACTGTTCGCATGGATGATGGTGCTCGAACACGTGCCGCTGTCTATCGCCTTTCCAATGATGGCGCTGAGCTATGTCGTCATCGTTGTCGCCGGAGCCTGCTTTTTCAAGGAACACGTCAATCTGCGTCACGCGGCCGGAGTTCTTCTCATCACGGCCGGCGTGACGTGTGTTGGAGCAACAGGACTATGAAACTCTTCAAACACACCAAATGGGATGCCGCTCCCGTTATCGCGGCAGTCGCTCACCTACTCTTCAATGTCTACCTCATCGCCGGATTTCACGGTCGCCCGTTGTGGTTGTCCGTTATTCTGGGCTGCGTTTATGCTGTCTCGATCTCGTGGAATATCAACAGCATCTCCCACAATTTCATTCACACGCCCTATTTTGCCGCTCGCCCGCTGAACTATGCCTTCAGTCTGCTGGAATCTATCACGATCGGTTTTTCGCAGACCTACTATCACTGGATTCATATGCGCCATCATTCCGGTAACAGCGACAAGCCGAATGAAAAGGGTGAGACAATCGATTGGTTGTCGATTTACAGACACGGCAAAAACGGCGAACCGGAGAACGTTTGGAGCTACACGTTCCTCAGCTTTTTTCGCGATGATATCGGCGACATTCCCAGAGGTGTTGCCCGCACTCGGCCGTTCGACGCGAAATGGGGCCGCTTCGAGCTTTACGCGTTCTTTGGTGTGGTCGGTCTGGCTTTGATCTATGACTGGCGGGCTGTCCTGTTCTTCGTGCCATTCTACTATTTTGGCAATTGCCTGTCGTCGCTCAACGGCTATTACGAGCATCTTCACGGTGATCCGGAAGAACCGATAGCCTGGGGCGTTAGCAGCCACAATCGTTTCTACAACTGGCTGTGGTTCGGCAACGGTTACCACGCAGAGCATCATTATCGTCCGCGCACACATTGGACAAAACTCCGCTCCTTCCACGAACAGATCGCGGACCAGCAAGAAGACGCTGGTGTCCACGTCATCAGCACGTGTCACGCGCTGGGATTCATGGCCAAGGAAAACCGCGCGTTGGAAATATCGAATGCAGATCGCTGACCCTTTTGGATATTTCATGGAGGGCACCAACGGTAAGGGTGTCCTTCTTGTGCATGGTCTGACTGGTGCACCCACGGAAATGCGGCTTGTGGCGCGACAACTGAATCGTCGGGGCTATACGGTCTATGCACCGCTTCTCGCCGGTCATGGTGGCGATGTCCGCAGGTTGCGCGGCACGCGTTGGCAGGATTGGCTGGGAAGCGTCGAGCAGGCCGTGGAGCAGTTGACCGCCTATACGAACGAGATATTTGCTGCCGGCATCTGCGTCGGTGGCAAGCTGGCGCTTCTGGCTGCCCACGAGCAGCCCGGAATGCTCAAGGCCGTGGCGATTTACTCTCCATGCTTCCTCTATGACGGCTGGAATGTGCCGTTCTATTACCCGCTGCTGTCGCGCAACATCACCTGGTTGGCTCATGTCCCATTCTTGGATCGCCTGAATTTCAACGAGACTTCGGCACTCGGCGTCAAAGACCAGCGTATGCGCCGGATGATGGAAAACATGACCAAAGAGGGCGTAATCGAGAAATTCCCTGGCAAAGGCCTGGTCGAGATGTATCGCCTTGGAAGAGCGCTCAAGCACGAGCTGCCGCATATGATGACGCCAACGCTCATTCTGCATTCAAGGGAGGATGATCTCAGCAGCCCTGCCCATGCCCGCTATATCAGTGACCATATCGGGGCCCCGAACGAGCTCCGCTGGATCAATGACAGCTATCACATGATCCATCTCGATCGGCAGCACAGGCAGGTCGCGGATCTTACTGCCGATTATTTTGGAGTGAGCCATGTTTCAGACCGTCTCTGAATCGACGCTCCGCGGGACAAGGTTACCGGCGAAAGACAACCCGCTCATACAAACGCGCGTTGTGAATTCCATCCGGGAAGTCGGCAAGCAAGCGTGGAACGCCTGCTTCGAAGATGAGGTCGAAGATTTCGATTGCATTCTAGCAATCGAAGAAGCCGGGATCGAAGGTTTCGCCTGGCGCTATGTAACGGTAATTGAAAACGGGACCGTAGTCGCCGCGATGCCGGCGTTCATTACCAGTTACCAGCTTGAGACGACGTTGGAAGCAGGACCTCTACGCCGCTTCATTCGTCGGATGCGCGGCTTCCTTCCCGGTATCCTCACGTTGAAGCTCGCGTGTCTTGGCTCCCCCTGTACGGAAACTGGCAAGCCAGGCTTTTGTGCCAACGTTCCGCCGGAACGCCAGCCTGATTTGCTGGCACGACTTATTGCCGGGTTCGAGAAGCACGCGGACGATGAAGGTTGTTCCCTGCGGGGCGTAAAGGATATTCCTGAACCTTGTGCGTCGGCGTTTGCACCGGTATTCGCGCAATCGGGTTTCGCCTCCATTCCCGGGCTTCCGACAGCTTGTCTTGATATCGATTTTCACTCCATCGAAAGCTATCTGAGCCGCTTGTCCCCTGGAACCCGCAAGGACATGCGCCGGAAACTGAAATCGTTTGATCGCATCCGGATCGAGACACGAACCGAACTGGCAGACGTCATGCCGCGCGTCTTGGCTCTTTATAATGCGACACGAAGCCGGAGTGAATGGCAGTTCGAAGCTCTGACCGCCGGATATTTTGCCGGCATCCTCGACCGTATGTCCGGGAAGTCATTCTGCACCTTGTATTTTGCAGAAGACAAGCTGCTGGCGGCTAACATTCTCGTTCACAACGAAAGCACGCTGATCGACAAGTTCTTCTGCATGGACGGAGAGGAAGGGCGTGCCTACGACCTTTATTATCTAAGCTGGTTCGCCAATCTGCGTTATTGCATCGACCACCGCATTGCCCGCTATCAGAGCGGCCAGGCCTATTACGAAAACAAACTGCGGCTCGGCAGCAAGCTCACCGCAAACACAATGTACTTCAAGCACCGGAACAGGGCCGTCCAATGGTTGCTGAGGCTTGTATCGCCGATGTTTGGCGTGGACGAGCCTCCGGGAGCCGCTTCATGAACGGCCAGCGCCTTTCCTGGTTCGCCATTCCGGTGCTGAACACGTTGTTTCAGATTTTCATCAAGCTTGCTGCCGATGCGGTGACTGGTCATACCAGTGGATGGTTTTCCGGATCGCTCGCATCGCCCTGGTTCCTTGCGGCCATTGCAGTTGAAATCGCCTGTTTCCTAATCTGGATGCAGGTGCTGTCAGAGCTTGATCTGAGCAAGGCGTTTCCGCTTTCTGCTTTAAGTTACGTGCTGGTCCTCCTGTCGAGCTGGCTTTATTTCCGGGAACAGATCACCGCACTTCAGTTGATTGGAAGCGCGCTCATACTTGGCGGAGTGTGGCTGATCGGGACAGCCTCCGGACGCAGCAGCCCCCGGCAAAACACGCATGAAATCAAGTTCCCTCCAGTTACGACAATGCGAGCCAGACGATGACCCAGGTTCAGTTCCAAAACTCCACTTCCCGCAGACACACAACGCCATCGGCGCTTGGCGATCGTGCATTGCATGCCGCGCTGCTTCGCATCGTCAGCACGGGTCGCCTGAATGTCACGACTGCCAGGAACAAAAGATTGTCATTCGGAGATGGGAGCGGGCCCGCGGTATCGGTGAGGTTTACCGATAGCCGGGCGCAATGGGCCTTTTTGGCCGACGCAGATATGAGGCTTGGTGAGCTTTTCATGGATGGCCGTCTTGTCGTCGATGAGGGCTCCATCTATGACTTCATCGCATTGCTGTTGCGGGAAGCCCAGAACACCACTCATCCTTGGCCAGCGCGTTTCATGGACGCTCTGCGCGCCAGGTTCCGCAAGCTGAAGCAGCCCAACTTGCCCGGCCGATCGAAGCGGAACGTCGCACATCACTATGATCTCGACGAGCGGCTTTACGAGCTGTTTCTTGACGTGGACCGCCAATATTCCTGCGCTTATTTCGAACACCCCGATCAGTCGCTTGAAGAAGCACAATTGGCGAAGAAGCGGCATCTGGCAGCCAAACTCCTGCTCGAACCGCATCAGCGGGTTCTGGATATCGGCTGCGGTTGGGGCGGTCTTGCGCAGCATATCGGTGCAAGGGTGACGAAGGGTGCAGTAGTGGGAATAACCCTGTCCGAAGAACAGCTTGCATATGCGCAATCATCGTTGGACCAGATGGACGGTCGTGTTTCATTCGAGCTGCAGGACTATCGCCACCTGAAAGGCCGGTTCGACAGAATTGTTTCGGTAGGCATGTTCGAACATGTCGGCGCCGCGTCATACGCGACATTCTTCAAAACATGCGCAAGACTGCTTGATGACGATGGGGTCATGGTTCTCCACACGATCGGCTGTTCCTCCACGCCTGGCTTCACCACACCGTGGCTAAACAAGTATATTTTCCCGGGTGGGTATGTTCCCTCGCTCTCCGAAATTGTTCCGCACATCGAAAAAGCCGGATTGATCGTCACCGATGTGGAGGTACTGAGGCTCCACTATGCCTCCACGCTCAAAATCTGGCGCGAGCGTTTCATGGCGAGGCGCGAGGCGGCGAAAGCGCTTTATGACGAACGGTTCTGCCGGATGTGGGAGTTTTATCTGGCTGCAGCCGAGGCAGCGTTCCGATATGAGGATCTTGTCGTATTCCAGATTCAGATAGCCAAGCGCAATACTGCTGTTCCCATAACGAGGAACTACATTCGTGACGACGAGCTAAATGCAGCGAGGAATCTTCAAGCGCTTTTCCCGGCACCGTGACACGGAATCAAAATCCGATATGGAAGGAACGGCTCAGAACAATGCCGATCGTATTCTGGTTTGGCGATCCAATGTCGGTAACAATCGGGCTGTCGGCAGCATCACCGACCAGCCTGTCGAATTTATCGTAGACCAGCAAACTCGTTTTGGGATTGATCTGATAGGTCGCACCAACAACAAAGCCAACGGATTTGAACCCTGCGTCCGGCGAGAATGCGCTCAGGCTACCGTTGTCCAACGCTTCGGCACTACTTACGCCGAAACTGTTTTCCATGTACGTCGCATCGGCGAACGAGGCCCGGGGACCTGCCGATAGCAGAAACTTGTCGCCAAACGGCTGGAACCAATCGACCGCAAAATCCGCGACAAAGCCGTCATCGCTCTGAACGCCCTGCCGGGCTTCGGCTCTTACGCGCAGCCGGTTGTCGATAAGCCAATACTGTCCAAAGGCACCAACGTCGACGCTCCAGTCGATTTCGTGCACACCAGGTACGTCAGACTTCGAACGGTTGCCTCTGATACTGGCGACAGGCCCGAGCTCGACGCCGCCAAGCTCTATCAAGGAGAAATCTATGTTGTCGTCGGGCGCGCTCAAACCTGCAGGTTCGTTGGCACGGCGGATATCGAAATTCGGCACAAAGCTAAAGTCATTGTCTCCCGACCCCTCAAACGTCGGCCCGTATTCGGTTCCGGCACCCAAGGTTACAATCCAGCCCGGATTCTCCTCGACGGTTGTGGCCTCCGGCTTATCCGCAGCTACGGAGGCGGTTGCTGACGAGAATATTGCTAACAGAGCAAGATCCAGCGTGCTTGGCAGCCTGACGCGCGCCCGACCGACAGGTAGCGTCATTATACTTCCCCATCCGACATGCTGCCGCCCCACGAATTTGCATCAGACGAGACTTTAGTGTCACCAACGGGCGAACGCGTCAAGATTAGCAATGATCCGGCAGTCGCAGTCGATTTGAATCCGAACATTGTCCGCCGGCGCTGCAGCGCATTCTGGGTGTGTTCAAATCATTCGACAAAGCATCCCAAGCGTTCCAGCGTCGACCCAGGCACGATCATTGTCGCCCGTCTTGATCGCTTCCATCTGACGCGTCTCCGCCGCATGTTTTTTGGTCGCTGCAGCGAACACTTCTTCGACCGACTCGAGTGGCACCGATGTCATTCCGTCGGCATCGCCGCAGACAAGGTCACCGGGTTGGATCACCATACCACCAATGGCGATGGGAACGTTTACCTCGCCCGGCCGTCCTTGTATGGTCCGCGATGAGTGACTCCCGCAGCAAAGACAGGGAACGAACCCGCGCTTAATTCCTCACTATCGCGAATGGCTCCAAATATGACGATGCCGCCAAGGCGGCGTTGAATTGCGTGCGCGACCATCAATTCGCCGATGATCGCATTAGTAAGATCTCCACTCGCGTCCACGACAACGATGTCGCCAGGCTCAGCGATATCCAGCGCCTTATGAACCATCAGATTGTCCCCCGGGCGGGATTTAACGGTGATCGCTGGGCCCACCATCCGCGCACCCCGCTAATAGGGGCGTAGCGATGCGCCTCCAGCAGCCATGCGGGACATCACGTCGCTTACGTTTGCTACTGGCAAATCAGAAAATTTGTTAACCCAGGTGCTGTCAACCTTGCGCTGCCGCTTACGAAATCCGCGCGAAACGACACCTGCCGAAGCCCCTTTTTGGTTATATCGCTGGAGCCAGTGAAACAAATGCCTCTCTCCGCCACAATGCCGAGGAGTTTCAGAAGTATGGATTTCGGCCGCGCGTGCTGACTGACGTCTCGGCGCGAACGACCGCGACAAACTTGTTTGGAACGCAGCACCTTTTGGCATCGCCCCGATGGGCATCAGTGCTCTCATGGCTTATGCGGCGATCTCGTGCTCGCGACCGCGGCGGCGGAAACCGGCATACCTATGGTGATGAGCGGATCATCCCTGATCCGGCTTGAGGAGGTGGCCAAAGCTGCGCCCCAATCCTGGTTTCAGGCATACCTTCCCGGCGAACCAAACAGAATCGATGCGTTGGTCGATCGGGTCGCTGCCGCAGGCTATCAAACTCTGCTATTGACTGTTGATACCGCTGCCCTCGCCAACCGGGAAAACAACATTCGGGCCGGATTTTCGACGCCGCTCCGCCCGAATGCCCGCTTAGCCTGGCACGGAATTTCTCACCCAGCACGGAGTATCGGCACATTCGCCCGAACGCTGCTTTTTCATGGCATACCACATTTTGAGAACTCGTACGCGACCCGCGGAGCACCTGTCGTTTCAGCCAATGTCATGCGCGACTTCGGAAAACGCGACCACCTCAATTGGAGCCACTTTCAGCGAATACGCGATCGTTGGCACGGAAGGCTGAT
The DNA here is from genome assembly GCF_028331445.1 of Candidatus Phyllobacterium onerii. GTDB lineage: Bacteria > Pseudomonadota > Alphaproteobacteria > Rhizobiales > Rhizobiaceae > Phyllobacterium > Phyllobacterium onerii. Next base: position 147,587 of record NZ_JAQMHX010000009.1, read on the forward strand.
AATCAAGGGGATCATGCATGAAGAAGATGCGGCAATTGCAGTTGGGCACGGCGCGGACGGCATCGTTGTCTCCAACCACGGAGGTCGGCAACTTGATGGGACATTGTCACCGCTCAAAGTTCTGCCCTCGATCGCTGATCACGTGGGCACAGAAACGGTGGTTATGTTGGATGGCGGCATTCGCCGCGGTACGGACATTATCAAGGCGCTCGCGCTCGGGGCAAAGTTTATTTTTGTCGGCCGACCGTTTCTGTATGCTGCTGCAGTTGGTGGCCAGCCGGGTGTCCTGATGGCCGCCGATATTCTCAAGACCGAGTTGCACCGGAATATGGCGTTGTTGGGTGTTAATTCCATCGAGGAAATTACGTCCGATCTTATAGCCGAAGTCTAAGGCTCACTGGCATGCATATTATTGGTGGCGTACCCGGATAGCTCCAACTGTCCCTGCCATGTGCCATGTGAAATAACGCTGCTGCCCGACTTTGGAAAACGCACCAGATATCTAGTCAGATAATCGGCTACGCCTTAAGTACTACGACCGATCCACAAATATATTAACCCACCCACAAGTTGCTTGACACCGCTTTTTGCGCGGCGTTTATCCTGTTCCAAAACAAACAGAGAATAAACGCTTTTCGTAACTTAGATTTGTACTTGTCTCCGGCTCACCAGAGTCTGAAAAGGTGTATCGTGTCAAACAGCAATGTATCACTGCTAGAAAATACTGCTCCGATTGATAACCGGACATTTACAGATCGCCATCCCGTAGTCGAGCAATGTCAATCAGTATGGCGTCAGTTTAACTTGCGCACCCCTCAGATAGCATTCTATCCCGATACGATCATCCCTCACTCCCGTTACCTTCGCGAAGTGTTCTCGGTCGTCGACAATGATGACATCGATGCGGTTTTACTGACTAACGAAAGGCAATCATTCGGGTTGGAAAAGTTCCGCAGCGCAAGAGATCTGTTTCTCGTGCCGGTTGTGAACGTTTCCGGGAAGCCGAGCGTGGCCGCCGATGTCGATTTTAGCCTGAAGAATCCCAAATCATGGGTGGAGACCGCGAGTTGCATCAGAAAATTCCGCGAGCGCCGAGGCCGGTTGTCGAGCAGATTTCTATCTCCTACTTCTCCAGCCGTGCGAATGATGGCTTATTTGTTCGTTTCCGGGGAAGATCTCACCCCTGTCAGGCAGCCGAATTCCCCGTACTATTTCGGATACAAAGGTTTTCCGAATACAGCATCCGCGACAATGGTTGCCGAAGCCCTTGCCAATAAGGGCTGGCTCGAACGCAGTTTTTTCGACAGGTACCATAAATGTGCCGGATGCCAATCTCATCGATTGACGGTCAGAGAAGAATGTCCGGCATGCCAGTCGCCGCAGCTGTCAGAAGTGGACCTGATACACCACTACAGCTGCGCGCAATTGAGTCCCGAGGCGACCTTCCGTCGCGGATCGGCACTCATTTGCCCCAAGTGCAGCAAGCAACTGCGCCATTACGGCAAGGACTATGACAAGCCGGGCCGCATTCAGGTGTGCGCCCAGTGCAAAAATACCACGTCCGAGCCCATCATTGGTTTTCTATGCCAGGACTGTGGAATGCATGTCGGCGGGGATGCAGCGAGCGTATCGGACGTGTTTTCCTATTCCCTGTCCGATCAGGCCAATACTCTGCTTGCCAACGATGTTGCGAGCGTAGAGCGATTTCCGCTTGCTCAACTTCGTTATCTTCCGGAAGAACTCCAAAGGAAGATTACGCTGCTTTCTTCCTCTACCGGGGCGGCATCCGATTTCCTCCTGGTTGAGCTGCAATATGGTGGCCGCGAACAAGTGCTTAAAACTCGAGGTGAAGCCAACTTCATTTCAATGCGGAAACTACTTGCAGACAATCTTCAGGGCATTCTTGGAGATGTCGCATCAGTACATTCGTCTCTTGAGCGGGAGTACGTCCTCTTTCTTGGGCGCGACGAAGCAGGTTTCACGGCCTACTTGCAGGAGGCACTTCATCATTCCGAATCTGTTCTATCCGACAAACTGAACCCCACTTTGCTGGTTTTGTGGGGCACACGCGAAAAAGCGCTGTCGTGAACGACCTTGATTTCGGCCTGTCATTTCTTCTGGCGCAAACGGGCTCGAGTTTAGTCACCGTCTTTTGGTACACGCTGATATTCGATGTTCCAAGATACCTCGTGCCGTTTGTAATAGCCGCGATGAGTTTGCGACACATGCAGAAGGACAACGGCACTCGTCGCAATTCCCAATCTCCAAGCGTGAGCATCGTTCTTATCGGCCATAACGAGGCCGATTCAATTGGCGCATGCGTTAATTCCCTGATGGAACAGTCATTTTTGGATTTCGAGATCGTTATAGTCAGCGACGGCTCAACGGACGGAATGAACAAAGTTGCCAGAGAGATGGTTCGAAAAGGGCTGGGATCCTGTATCCTTTCTACAGGGGTTCGGGGTGGCAAGGCGAGCGGGACTAATCTGGCATGCGAAATCGCACGCGGTGACATCATCATTAATATTGACTGCGATTGTTCGTTTGACCGATTTGCGATTGAACGTCTCCTGGCACCCTTTGCCGATAAGCGCGTCGGAGCAGCATGCGGGGATATCGCGCCACGCAACGCCGATGTGAGCCTTGTTTCACAGTTTCAGGAGATCGAATATCTGGAGTCTATTTCCGTCGGTAAGCGGTTCAGCGCAGCGATTGGCCAAATAACATGTGCATCCGGTGCGTTCAGCGCTTTTCGCCGGACCGCGCTCGATGAGGTGGGTGGGCTTGACGTCGGCGGTGGAGAAGACCTCGATGTGACGCTGCGGCTGCGCCGGGCGGGCTGGCACATCGGATATGTTCCGAATGCCGTGTGCTACACGGACGTACCAACGACCTTTTACGCCTACATCAGGCAGCGGCTGCGTTGGGAGCGTGATGCAGTATGGATCCGCTTCCGTAAACACCGGCGCCTTCTCAATCCGTTTGACCGCAACTTCAGACCTGCGGAAGCTTTTCACCAGTGGGATTTTCTGGCATTCAGTGTTGCCGGTGCCGTCATCTTCCCAATCTACATATCGTGGCTAGCAATCAACTTCGGCGCGCTCGCCATCCCGGTTCTGATAGCGATGCAGATCGCGTTGCTGGTTCTGGATGTGCTTATGCTTGCCCTGGCTTGCTGGACAACAGGCCGCGCCAATTTCTGGCGTAATTTGTTGTTCGTTCCTGGCTACTCCATCTTCATGTCGTACGGGATGCGGTTGGTACGCTTGCTGGCTTATATCGATGAGTGGTTTTTTCGCGGGTCTCATCGCGACAACTATACGCCGGAAAAAGTGCGTCATGAGCGTGCGTGGTGAGGTTAAGTAAATGAAGTATATCCGTAAACGCCCTCGCATAGATAATCTCGATCGGCAACAGAGAAAGGGGTCCGGCCGCCTGAGCAGATCGATCTATCTCCTGATACTCGGAGCGTTGATCGTTTCGCTTGCGAACTATCTTGTCGGCGGAATGTTCATCCTGTCAGCCGACGGCATTGTACTGGCGCAGCGGTACATCGTATCTGCCGGCTATCCGGCGACCGTCGACAAAGTGCTGGTCAGCGAGGGCGATAGCGTCACCCAAGGAACACCGCTCCTCCAGCTCACATCGTTCGATATGGTGAAGGAGATCGCAGAACTTTCGGTACGGACAAGTGAACTTGCGGTGCGAGAGGGAGAGCTGCAGGGAAAGGTGGCGACGAATACGGCACTCTTACCTCTGGCAGAGCGTTCAGCAAATGAAAGCAACAGTGCTATTTTGCGTCTTGACCGGGTCTCGACGCGAGGCCTTGTTCTTGCAAACCGAAGAGACGAGGCCTTGACGGCCAACTACCAGGCCGCGGAGCGCTATGCCCAATTGCGGGCCGAGTCGCAAGTCACCGCAAACGAACTCCGAGTTGTAGAAGCGTCGCGACAGGTTGCAGCTGACGCGGTTCACAAAATGAAAGCAATTTATGGAGAGGGTAAGGTAACTGCGGCGGTCACAGGTATTGTGGGTTCAAAAATTCCTGTTCCCGGTCAAGTTGTACGTCTGGGTGATGAAATGCTGCAAATAAACGGGGGGAAGGCCTATCGCTTACTTGCCGGATGGGTATCTTTTTCCTGTCACCAAAGGCATGAAGGTTCAGGTGAGCGGCGGGAGCGAGCACGCGACGGGAACAGTTGAAAAAGTGTTGCCGATCGCCGACGCTCTGCCAGCGGAGTTTCAGAATTTGCTGCGGCCACGCGATCGATCTCGGCTGATCCGAATTGCGCTGCCGGAAGACCATCCCTTTGCCGTAACCCAGAAGGTCGTCATCAGAGGGTGCGTGTTCGGTTGGTGTTGGGTTCGATAGCATTTGAAAGGATCTGTCGCAAAACGCATTAGCATGTGACCAGGTTGAGTGAAGGCCGATGGTTTGGTATCGGCCGCCACCGGGCATTGGTTAGCTGCCGAGAATGGCCTTTTTGAACGTCGCGATATTGTGGTGCATCATCTCGATATAGGTTGCTGCACCTTCGTCGGGCTTGGAAAGTGCATCCGAGAACAGCGTGCCACCGACGTTTAGCTTGGTTTCGCTGGCGATCTGCTCGATCAGGCGCGGATTGGTGATGTTCTCAACAAAGATTGCCGATGCCTTGTCTTCCTTCACCTGTTTGATCAGTGCAACGATGTCGGCAGCGGATGCTTCCGAGTCAGTCGAGATTCCCTCGGGAGCCAAGAATTTCAGGCCATATTCATGCTGGAAATAGCCGAATGCGTCATGCGACGTGATAATCAGGCGTTTCGACTCCGGGATCGAGGCGATGGCTGCCTTTACTTCCGCCTCCGTGGCGTCGAGCTTCTTTGTATAAGCCGCCGCATTGGCCTTGTAGGTGTCGCAGTTGGTTGCGTCCGCCGTGCAGAAGGCGTCAACGATATTCTGGACATAGATCTTGGCATTGCGGATCGACTGGAAGGCGTGCGGGTCGTATGCGCCGTGCTCCTCGGTTGCCGAAGCTTCACCGGCTCCGTGATTATGATCCTCCTCGGCGCTCTTGATCGGCTCGACGCCCTTGGTCAACTCGACGATAGGAGCCTTTGTGGCGCTCGCTTCCACGAGACGCGGCAGGAACCCTTCGAAGTGCAGGCCATTGACCAGCACCACATCTGCCCCGGCCACCGCTGCCGCATCGGACGGCTTCGGTTCATAGACGTGAGCGTCGCCGTCCGGCCCAACCAGCGTCGTCAGTGAAATCTTGTCGCCGCCAACATTTTTGGCAAAGTCGGATATGACCGTGAAACTGGAGACAACCTTCAAGGCTTCAGCCGAAGCCGGGGAATAACTGGCGGCGAGTAATAGTATAACGTTCAATCCCGTGGCGAGTTTAAGGGCCTTCATCATAGCGTTTTCCTTCTGTGCTAAGCTGTTCTGTGGCGATAGGGGCGCAGCCGGCTGTTGACGATGCCGCGTGTCCCGACGAGGATCGATCCGAGATAGATGGCCCCGGCGGACAGGATGATTGCCGGTCCGGAAGGCACTGAATAGTGGTAGGAGATCAGCAGCCCGCCCACGCAGGATACGCAGCCGATGACGATGGCCAGCGCGCACATCGGCCCGACCCGCGACGTCCAGAAACGCGCTGCCGCCGCGGGGAGCATCATTAGCCCGACGGCAAGCAAAGTGCCGAGTGCCTGGAACCCGCCAACGAGGTTGATCACCACCAGCGCCAGAAAGATGAAGTGCACAGGCGTGCCAATGCGGCTCACCGAGCGCAGGAACAACGGGTCGAGACATTCCGCGACAAGGCCGCGCCAGAAAATCGCGAAGGTAACAACACTGATCGCCGAGATCATGCCGATCAGGCTCAGCGCTTCATTGTTGAGCGCGAGTACTGTCCCGAACAGCACATGCATCAGATCGACATTCGATCCGCGCAACGACACGATTAAAACGCCGAGCGCCAGCGATATCAGGTAGAAGGCCGCCATGGAGGCATCTTCCTTCTGGATCGTGAAGCGCGATACCGCACCCGCGCCAAGCGCGACGATGACACCGGCGACCAGTCCGCCAATGGTCATCGGCACGATCTGCAGCCCGTAAAGCAAAAAACCCACCGCCGCGCCCGGCAGGATGGCATGCGCCATCGCGTCCCCGGTCAAACTCATTCGCCGCAGCATCAGGAAAACGCCAACCGGGCAGGAACCGAGCGACAGCGCCAGCGAACCAACAAGCGCGCGTTGCATAAAGCTGTAGTCGACAAAGGGCGCGATGAGATACTCGTACATGGTCAAGCCGCCCCCCTCTTCAGTGAAGTTTGGGGCCCATTGTGATGATCGTCGGCGTCATGATGATGGACATGCGGATGAGCGTGATCGTGAGCATGGCCGTGGGCGGCATCATCCTCGCACCAGGGCGCGCCCTCTTCCCAAGCTTCGTGAAATTGCCTGGCCTGTAACAGGTTGTCGGGGCGGAGCGTCTCGCGTGACGCTCCCCAGGCAATCGGCTTGCGCGCCAGCAGCAGCGTTTCCGGGAAATGCTCGCGAACGAGATCAAGATCGTGCACGACGACCATGATCGTACGGTTCTCGCCGTGCCAGCGCTTGATCAGATCGATCAGGTCGCTGACGGTCTTGGCATCGATCGCGTTGAATGGCTCATCGAGCAGAATGAGATCCGCATCCTGCACCAGCACCCGCGCAAACAAAGCGCGCTGCAATTGCCCGCCGGACAACGTGTCAACCGGGCGCTTTTCAAAGCCTGCCAATCCAACACTCATCAGTGCCTTCGAGACATTCTCGCGATCTTCCGCTGTGAATCTGCCAAGCAGGCCACGCTTCGGCCAAAGCCCGAGCGATACAAGGTCGATCACGCGCGCCGGGAAAGACCGGTCGAGTTCGGATTGTTGCGGCAGGTAGGCGATCCGCACATTTTTTTCGAAAACGCACGAGCCTGACATCGGCTTGAGAACGCCGACAATCCCCTTCATCAGCGTCGACTTGCCCGATCCATTGGAGCCGACGACCGCCGTCAGCGAGCCACGGCGAACTCCGCCGCTTAAGTGATGAACGGCCGGATGCCTGTGATAGCCAAGCGTCAGATCGTGAAAGGTCAGGCAGGGTTCGGTCATCGGACAGTCGCATCTTGGAGTTGAGCATTTCGATATGTGATGTTATTACATTTGTCAACAATGGCGAAATGGAGAAACTGGGAAAATTAATGTATCCACTGGCGGAAAAGACAAATCTTTCCTATGTGTTATGGATCAACGAGGAGCCTATCGGGCAATGACTGCTACGCAAGAGCTGACAAAAAACCAATCGCTGGTTTTCAATGCGTTGGCTCGCGCCGATGGGCCGCTCAGCGCCTATACGATCCTCGACCAATTGCGAAATGATGGCTTCCGCGCCCCGCTGCAGGTCTATCGCGCCCTCGACAAGTTGCTCGACTACGGCATGATTCACCGGCTCGAAAGCATCAACGCTTTTGTCGCCTGTGCGCATCCTCACAGCCATAGCCACGGCCACGGGATGATCGCCTTTGCCATCTGCGAAAAATGCGGCCAGGTCTCGGAATTCTCGGATGATATAATCACCGGCCGCGTCCGTGAATGGACCAACAGCAATGGTTTCAAGCAATCAAAGACGACGATTGAAATCCGCGGTGTCTGTGCCAATTGTGGCACGGCCTGACGAGTTTACTGTTTCTTGTAGGCCTTAAGGAACATGTCTACGCCAGACGTTACGGTCTTGCGTATCTGCTCTTCCGATGGCGGATTATCCATGCATCCAAACAGCCTGCGTCTCAGCATACCCGTCACCATCAGGTCGGATAGCTGGTAGGTAGCAAGTTCGGTGTCTTCAATATCGAGATCGCCCGCAGCAACATGTTTGTCTAGAAACGCCCTCAACAAAGCCTGTCCGCGCTTTGGACCATTCTCATAAAAGCTCTGGCTCATCGAAGGCATGCGTTCGGCAACGCTGATAACCACCCGTTGCGCCCGAATGACAACATCGGACGTGACCTTGACTGACAATGCCGTACCAAAAGCAATAAGCGCGTCACGCAAGTTATGGTCGCCTTCCAGCGCAGAATAAATGCCGCTGAACAGCTTGTCGCGATAGGCAAAGCAGAGCTCCATGAACAGTTCTTCCTTGCTATCGAAATAGACATAAATCGTCCCCTTCGACACGCCGGCTTCACGCGTTATGTCGTTCATGCTCGCGGCATCGAAGCCCATCTGCGAGAAAACGCGGTCGGCGCCTTCCAGGATTTGCTGGCGCTTGGCCGGATCTTGGCCTGCTGCCAATCTGCCCTGCCGCTCGTCGACACGTATCACCGCTTCCAAGGCAGCTGCCTCCATCGATGACAAATGGGACGCCTTCGTAGATGACATTTTAATCTCGTTTCCTCATTTTGGATTCTTTTTCGAACCAACCGGTTCGATCCACTTGCTATGCGCTCTCATTTGCGCTATGTCAATCATCGAACCGATTGGTTCTATCACTTTCCAGAGTGAACATCTTTAGAAAGAGCCTCACATGTCCGCGTCGAACGCCAAGAATGAAGCTGAAATCCGTCAGTTTCCAGCCCCGGCTCCTGCTTCAAAAGCGGAAGCACCAGCAAAGCCCGATGCTCCTGTAACAGAAGCACCGCAGCCTGAAGTTGCCGCCCAAGCACCTGCCAAACCCAAGCGCTCGGCCAAGCGCTTTGTATTGCCCACATTGATTGTCGCGGCGATAGGCGCCGGCGGCTGGTATGGCTATGAATACTGGACCACAGGCCGCTTCATGATTTCAACCGATGATGCATATATCCAGGGTGACATCACGGCGATCGCACCGAAAGTCACCGGCTATATCGACAGGATCGATGTGGTTGCCAATCAACGCGTTAAAGCTGGCGATCCGCTGGTAGCGCTGGATAATGGCGACTATACGATCGCCGAAGAGCAGGCTGAGGCCCAAATCGCGACGGAAAAGCTCTCACTCGATCGGATCAATGCGCAGATCGTTGCCGCCAAAGCTTCGCTGCAGCAGGCACAAGCCGGCAAGCTCAACGCGCAAGCCGTCTTGACCAATGCGCAGGCTGGGTCTGTCCGCGCCAAGCAACTCCACGCAACAAGCTTCGCCTCGCAGTCGCAACTCGATGATGCAACAGCGGCTCTCGATCAGGCGAAGGCCAATATAGCCTCCGCCGATGCACAGATTGCTGCCGCTGATGCAAATGTCGGCGTGCTCGAGGCGCAGTACAAGGAAGCCGAAGGTTCCATTCGGTCGCTTGAACTCGCCAAGGACAAGGCAGCGCGCGATCTCGGGTTCACCGTTATCCGCGCGCCTGTCGATGGGGTTATCGGCAATCTGGCAGCCAAGACAGGCGACCTCGTCAGCCCCGGCCAACGTCTAGCCGCACTTGTTCCTGTGAACGCGCTCTATATCGACGCGAACTATAAGGAGACGCAGCTGCGCGACATCGTTGTTGGCCAGAAAGTTCAGGTAACGGTCGATGCCCTGTCCGGCGACAAGTTCGAAGGCACTGTCGCGTCCATTGCCCCGGCTTCAGGCGCTGTCTTCTCGTTGCTTCCGCCCGAAAACGCTACGGGTAACTTCACCAAAGTCGTGCAACGTGTGCCGGTTCGTATCGCCCTGCCCGCCGACGCCCTGGCAAGTGGCAAGCTTCAGGCGGGCCTGAGCGTGGTTGTCGATGTTGATACCCGCACGACACCCAAGCTGTAGTCCGAACTCCTGACGGGTCGAAGGTCATGTCGAAAGCCACCACAATCGGAGGTCCCGGGGCACCCGCTGTTCCGGACGAACATATCGATCCGAAGAAGGCCTTTGCCTTTCTGGCAATGGTGTTCGGCATGTTCATGGCCATTCTCGACATCCAGATCGTCTCGGCGTCGCTCGCCGAGATCCAGGCAGGGTTGAGCGCAAGTTCCGATGAGATCTCGTGGGTTCAGACATCCTATCTGATCGCCGAAGTCATCATGATCCCCCTGTCTGGCTTCCTCGGCCGACTGGTTTCGACACGCATCCTCTTTTCCGTTTCGGCGGCTGGTTTCACTGCCGCCAGCGTACTTTGTGCCACGGCAACGAACATCGATCAGATGATTGTCTACCGCGCCATTCAAGGCTTCATCGGCGGCGGCATGATCCCGAGCGTTTTCGCCGCGGCATTCACGATCTTCCCGCCATCGAAACGCTCGATCGTCTCGCCGATGATCGGCCTCGTGGCAACGCTCGCCCCGACAATCGGACCGACTGTCGGCGGCTATCTGAGCAACGCCTTCTCCTGGCACTGGCTCTTTCTCGTCAATGTCATCCCCGGCATCATTGTGGCGATCGCCGCATGGAAGTTGATCGATTTCGACAAGGGCGACCGCTCGCTTCTCAACAAGTTCGACTGGTGGGGTCTCGCCGCCATGGCAGCCTTTCTAGGCTCGCTCGAATACGTTCTCGAAGAAGGACCGCGCAATGACTGGCTGCAGGACACCGCTGTTTACTATTGCGCCATCGTCATGGTCATCGGCGGTATCACTTTCTTCTACCGTGCCTTCACCGCGGAACAGCCGATCGTTGATCTCTTTGCGTTCAAGAACCTAAACTTTGCGTTTGGTTCGGCGTTTTCTTTCGTGCTCGGCATTGGCCTTTACGGACTGACATACGTCTATCCGGTCTATCTCGGCCAGGTCAGGGGTTACGATGCCCTGATGATCGGCGAAGCGCTCTTCGTCAGCGGTCTCTGCATGTTCCTGACAGCACCGGTAGCCGGCTTCCTGTCCGGCCGCATGGATCCGCGCATCATGATCATGATCGGCTTCCTTGGCTTTGGCGCCGGCACCTGGACCATGACCCATCTGACGGCGGACTGGGATTTTAACGAACTGCTTATCCCGCAAATCTTGCGCGGCGTGTCATTGATGCTGTGCATGGTACCCATCAACAACCTTGCGCTCGGCACCCTTCCTCCTGCCCGGCTGAAGAATGCCTCCGGCCTGTTCAACCTGATGCGCAATCTCGGCGGTGCAGTCGGCTTGGCTGTGATCAACCAGATCCTCACGGATCGCGGCGCCATGCACTATGCCCGTCTTTCTGAAAGCGTTCATTGGGGCAATCCGGAAGCGGAAGACATGATGGCGTCGATGAGCAAGAATTTCGCGTCGCATGGGCTTGATGGCAGTGCGACGGCCCTTGCCAAGATTTCCGGCATGGTTCACCTGCAGGCATCGCTGCTCTCGTTCATGGATGTTTTCTACATCCTGACCATATTGTTTGCTTCGCTCGCGGTCTTCGCTGTGATGATGCGCAAGCCGGGTGCTCCAGCTGGAGGCGGTGGTGGCGGCCACTAAGGATGTGACGCCGCGCGCCGTAGTCATTTTGCAAGATTCTGCCCGAAACGCTTAGCCCCCTAATCTCTATCGTAGTCATCTACGTTCGTTCTTCCAGACACCAATGTCGCAGCCAGCAAAATACGACAGATGCAATCCGCCGGACTGCCGCGACCAGCTCTATTTTTGTCGTTATTGGGCCAATGGCTGCAACCGTCGCACTCGGTGCAGATTTACCATTTGGTTGAATTGCTAAGCCGCCAAAAAAGTGGTTCACTTCCCCTTACTGCTCAGGAAAAGTCTGTTCATCAGCACGTCACGGGTCTGTCATCCAACTGACACGAGACACCTATATCGGGGTTGCTGAACGTCGAAACAGAGCCAATGACGTATCGCTCAATAGGGGTTTTCAAAATGGTTGGTTACTCAAAACGCTTGCTTGCGCTGTCGACAGCTGTGCTGTTCGCGGGCACGACAATTTCATTCGCGGACGCACCGGCCGAGCTGGTTGCTGCTGCAAAGAAAGAAGGCTCACTGACAACGATCGCGCTGCCACATGACTGGTGCGCTTACGGCGATGTCGTAGCTGGTTTCAAGGCCAAGTATGGCCTTGAGGTAAACGAACTCAATCCGGATGCCGGTTCGGGCGACGAGATCGAAGCAATCAAGGCAAACAAGGATAACAAGGGCCCACAGGCGCCTGACGTTATCGATGTTGGCTTTGCTTTCGGTCCATCGGCCAAGAAAGACGGCCTGACGATGCCTTACAAGGTATCGACCTGGGACTCGATCCCGGACAACGTCAAGGATGCCGACGGCCATTGGTATGGCGACTATTATGGTGTTCTGTCGTTCCAGGTAAACACCGATATCGTCAAGAACGTACCGAAGGATTGGGCTGATCTGCTCAAGCCGGAATATGCAAACACCGTTGCTCTCGCAGGTGATCCCCGCGCTTCGAACCAAGCCATTCTTGCCGTTGCAGCTGCCGGTGCATCAACTGGTGCCAAGGCAGGTGCCGATGCCGGGACTGCCGGCTTGAAGTACTTCGCCGACATGAACAAGGCCGGTAATTTCGTTCCGGTCATTGGCAAGTCCGGTACGCTTGCCCAGGGTGCAACCCCGATCATAATCAATTGGGATTACAACGCACTTTCGGGCCGCGACACGCTGAAGGGTAATCCTCCGGTTGAGGTTGTGGTACCGGCGTCCGGCGTTGTGGCCGGTGTGTACGTTCAGGCAATCAGTGCTTTTGCGCCGCATCCAAATGCAGCAAAGCTCTGGATGGAATATCTCTACTCGGATGAAGGTCAGCTGACCTGGCTCAAGGGTTATTGCCACCCGATCCGCTTCAACGATCTTGCCAAGAACAACAAGATCCCGAAGGAACTGCTCGACAAGCTGCCTCCTGCAGCTGCCTATGAAAAGGCGATCTTCCCGACCCTCGATGAACAGGCTGCCGCCAAGGAAGTCATCACCAAGGATTGGGACAAGGTTGTTGGCGCCAACGTCAAGTAAATCCTGATCGATCGGATCCCCGTGGCACTCGCCGCGGGGATCTGGTTCTGTCAGAGGCGCATTGCGCGCAACAAAATTGACGACCTGACGTGACAAGCCGCTTCCGGATTGATTGCCTGGCAGTTTGCCGGCGGCAGCTATATCTTACGCAAGAATGCGGTAGCGAAAACGATGAGTGCGATTTCAGAACCCGGCGCATTGCCTCCGGTCCCCGTCCCGGCAACCGAGCGCAGACGCATGTCGCTCGACTGGCTTGGCGTCATGCCGTTCATTATCTTCGCCGTGTTGTTTTTGATATGGCCGACGATCTATCTCATCGCCGGTGCGTTTCAAGACAATGAGGGTAACCTCACCCTCGCCAACATCGCCAATCTCTTCCAGCCGTCGATCATGGCGGCCTACTGGATATCGATCAAGATTTCGCTCGCCTCGGCACTGCTCGGTGCATTGATTGGCTTTTGCATCGCGGCCGCAATCACGCTGGGTGGACTTCCCGCTTGGATCCGTTCGCCGTTGATGACGTTTTCCGGTGTGGCATCAAACTTTGCCGGCGTTCCTTTGGCTTTTGCCTTCCTTGCAACCCTAGGACGAACCGGCCTTGTCACCTCGTTGCTGTTCAACGTGTTCGGCTTCAACCTTTACGCCCACGGCTTCAATCTTCTGAGCTTCTGGGGCCTGACGATCACATATCTCTACTTCCAGATTCCCTTGATGATCCTGATCATCACGCCAGCGCTCGACGGGCTCAAGCGGGAATGGAAAGAGGCTGCACTCATTCTTGGCGCAACCGGCCCGCAATATTGGCGCATGGTCGCATTCCCGATCCTGTGGCCGGCATTGCTTGGAACAATCCTTCTGCTTTTTGCAAATTCCTTCGGTGCCATCGCGACAGCCTACGCGCTGACAGGATCGTCTCTCAGCATCGTCCCCATCGTACTCTTCGCGCAAATCCGCGGTGATGTGCTGCAGGATCCACACCTCGGCTATGCACTTGCCTTCGGCATGATCGTCATTACCGGCGTTTCCAACGCAATCTACATCTGGATGCGCGCCCGCAGCGAGAAGTGGCTAAAATGAAAACGAACCGCATCTGGTCCTGGCTCGCGCTCGCTTTCGGCATCATCTATTTTGTCGTACCGCTGCTCGGCACGCTTGAGTTCTCCTTGCGCATGCGGCGCGGCGCCTATTCGCTCGATGCCTATTGGGTGATCCTCAGTGATCCGCGTTTCCAGCAGACGTTCGGCTATTCGATCGTCATGGCGATCGTGACGATCATCATCGGTATCGTTCTTGTCGTACCGACAGCATATTGGGTGCGTCTGCGCTTGCCGGCATGGCGTCCCGTTCTTGAATTCATCACCCTGCTTCCGCTGGTCATTCCGGCCATCGTTGTCGTGTTTGGCTATATCCGCCTCTACAACACCGCCTCGATCCTGCCATTGACCGGTTCGGCCATGGGAACGAATATCCTGCTCGCCTTCGGTTATACGATGCTGGCACTGCCTTACATGTACCGGGCGGTGGACACGGGCCTGGGCTCCATCGACATCAGAACCTTGACGGAAGCCGCCGAGAGCCTTGGTGCGAGCCGCATCACCATCATGGCGAACATCATCCTTCCCAATGTCCTCGTGGCAGTGCTCTCCGGCGCATTCCTGACATTCGCGATCGTCATCGGCGAATTTACCATGGCGGCTCTGCTCAACAGGCCCGCGTTCGGTCCGTTCCTGCAGCTTATCGGCGCCAACCGCGCCTATGAGCCTGCGGCTCTTGCCGTTATCGCCTTCGCCATTACCTGGATCTGCATGGGCCTGATCCAGGTCGTTACCCGCTTCAACAAATCACTCGCTGCGACCAAGCGCTGAACGGAAGTCATACAATGTCATTCTTAACCATCAGCCATTTGAAAAAGAGCTTCGGCGCCACGACCGTTGTTCATGATTTCAATCTGAACATCGAGAAGGGCGAGTTCATCTCCTTTCTCGGACCCAGCGGCTGCGGGAAAACGACTGTGCTGCGTATGGTAGCCGGTTTTGAAACGCCGACTTCCGGCGTGATCAGCATCGGCGGAAAGGACGTTGTCAATCTGAAGCCGAACCAGCGCAATATCGGCATGGTTTTCCAGGCATACGCACTGTTTCCCAACATGACCGTCGCGCAGAATGTTGCCTTTGGCCTCAAAGTGGCCAAGCGGCCACAAGCCGAAATCGACGCGACGGTGCATGAAATGCTTTCGCTGATCAAACTGGATCACCTTGCCGAGCGCTATCCGTACCAGCTCTCGGGCGGTCAGCAACAGCGCGTGGCGCTTGCACGAGCCCTGGCCACGAAGCCGCAAGTGCTGCTGCTCGATGAGCCGCTCTCGGCGCTCGATGCGAAGATCCGCGTATCGTTGCGCGAAGAAATCCGGGCGATCCAGCGCAAACTTGGCATCACCACGATTTTCGTCACCCATGACCAGGAAGAAGCACTCTCGATATCCGACCGCATCGTTGTGATGTATGAGGGCAACGCCGAGCAGGTTGGCGCCCCCTTCGAGATTTACAATCAACCAGCTTCGCGTTTCGTGGCCTCGTTCGTTGGAACACTCAATACGCTCGACGCCGTTGTTCGCGATGCAGGGTCAGGCACGATTACGATTGATGGCAAGGATATTGCAATCGACCGGACACGCCTTAACGGCCACAAGACCGGCGACAAGATTTCGCTCGCGGTTCGCCCGGAGGCTGTCAGCCTTGGCGAAGCCACCGACAAGCGCGAAACGACGCTCGACGGCAAGATCAACAGCGTACATTTTCTCGGCTCGGTCATCCGCATCCGGGCCTCGTTGGGCGAGAACACCGTGTCGTTCGACACATTCAACAACCCGAGCGCCCCGCCACCGTCTCCAGGCGAGAACGTCAAGGTTAGCCTGGCTGCCAAGGACCTGCTGGTTCTGGGGCATTAGCCGCTGCGATCATGCATCTAAAGAAAAGGGCGCCGATTGGAGCGCCCTTTTCGTTCGGCCAGGGTTACAGGAACTACCCCTCGATCGCTTCGTTCAGTAGCTTCAGCGCGGCCTTCTTGGTCAGTTTCACTGGATTGCCGCCCGCAGTCGGGTCAACGATAGCCATGTCGGCAATGAGTTCTTTCTGCTTCTTGGTCATGTCGAGGTCGGTAATCAGCCCTGGCAGCGTGTGGGGCACCTTCAGCTCCTTTCGCAGCTTGAGCACAGCTTTGGCGAAACCGTCGAAACCGCCCTTGATGCCGACATAGCTGGCAAGTCTCGCGATACGTTCCTCCACCGCATCGCGGTTGAAAGCCAGCACATAGGGCATGAACACCGCATTAGTCATGCCGTGATGCGTGTCATAGATCGCGCCGATCGGATGCGACAGGGAGTGGATCGCGCCCAGACCCTTCTGAAACGCGGTCGCTCCCATTGCAGCTGCGCTCATCATATGGGCTCGCGCCGTCAGATCCTTGCCATTGGCATAGGCTTTAGGCAGGTTCTCGAACACCAGCCGAATACCTTCAACAGCAATGCCATCCGCCATCGGGTGGTAGCCAGGAGCGCAGTAGGCTTCCAGGCAATGTGCGAGAGCATCCATTCCCGTACCCGCCGTTATGAAACCTGGCATGCCGACTGAAAGCTCCGGGTCAGCGATGACAATCGCCGGCAGCAGCTTCGGATGGAAGATCACCTTCTTCGTATGGGTTTCCTCATTGGTGATGACCCCCGCACGGCCGACTTCCGAGCCGGTTCCGGCCGTTGTCGGCACGGCGATGATCGGCGCGATCGCGTCACTGTTGGCGCGAGTCCACCAATCATCGACATCCTCGAAATCCCATACCGGGCGCGTTTGACCCGCCTGAAACGCGATCAGCTTGCCAAGATCGAGGGCCGACCCACCACCGAAAGCAATGACGCCGTCATGTTTGCCCTTCTTGAAGACCGCAATACCAGCCGTCAGGTTGGACTCGATGGGATTGGGTTTTACCTCAGAGAACACGCCGTACGGCACTTTGGCATCGTCCAGGATTTTCAACGTACTCGCCACTACCGGCAGCTTGGCGAGGCCGGGATCGGTGACGAAAAGCGGGTTCTTGATCCCCGTCGCTTCCAGAACTTCCGGCAATTCCTTGATGCGTCCCGCCCCAAAACGCACAGTGGTCGGATAGTTCCATTTGGAAAAAAGCTGGCTCATGTCATGTCTCTCAAATTGCTTCGCGGAGGTGATAGGATTTGGGTCTAGTCAAATTGCCATAGCCGATAGCCGACATCGCCGCGCCCTTGCCCGTCTCCTTGACGCCGGTCCAGACCAGCGCCGGGTCGATGTAGTCGCAGCGGTTCATGAATACCGTGCCGGTTTCGATCCGGTCGCCGATATCCGCCGCGTGATCCGTGTCGGTCGTCCACAGCGAGGCCGTCAGTCCATACTGGCTGTCATTCATCAGCGCTACGGCTTCCTCATCGTTGCGCACCTTCATGATGCCAACGATCGGACCAAAGCTTTCCTCGCGCATGACACTCATCTGATGGTCGACACCGGTCAGCACTTCCGGCGCAAGGTAAGGCGAACCCGCCTTGTCATTGGCGACGGTCATATTCACATGCGCTTTTGCACCCTTGCGCAGGGCCTCAGCCTTCTGCTCGCGTACGAGATCGGCAAAGCGCGTCTGTGCCATCGGCCCCATGGTCGTTGCAGCATCGAGCGGATTACCGACGGCATATTGCTTCGTCAGATCGATGAAACCATCAACAAACCGGTCATAGACGTTCTCGTGCACATAGATGCGCTCGATGCCGCAGCAGCACTGGCCGGAATTGAAGAAGGCGCCATCGACGAGATTGGCAACCGCATGGTCGAGGTTGACGTCTGGCAGTACATAGGCCGGGTCCTTGCCACCAAGTTCGAGCCCGAGTGTCATGAATGTACCGGCCGCTGCTTTCTCGATGGCGCGACCACCACCGACGGAGCCCGTGAAGTTCACATGGTCGATACGGCCGGAGCCGAGCAGCTTTTCCGTTTGTGCGTGACTGAGAACGATGTTCTGGAAGACGCCCTTCGGGAGGCCCGCCTTGGCAAAAGCCTGGGCAAAGCGCTCGCCGACAAGCAATGTCTGCGCCGCATGCTTCAGGATCACGCTGTTGCCCGCCATCAGTGCCGGAATGATCGTATTGACCGCAGTGAGATAGGGGTAGTTCCACGGCGCGATGACCATCACCACACCCAGCGGCACGTGTTTGATGTAGCGGCGGAACCCCGGCCTGTCGTTTTCGACGACTGGAGCCAGAGCCGTTTCGGCGATCTTGACCATGTAACGCGTGCGTTCTTCCACACCGCCCTTTTCGCCGCCATAGCGTACCGGACGGCCCATCTGCCAGGCGATCTCCGGCACGATCTCGTCATTCATGGCGAGCAATGCGTCAAGCGCCGCCAAGCATAAACGGCCCCGTTCCGCAATGCTTGTCTGTGCCCAGTCCGCCTGCGCCTGTTTTGTGGATTCTACGGCCGCGTCTACAGCCTTATCGGTAGCGACAGGACGTTCCGCATAAACGGAGCCGTCGATAGGCGTAATCAGTTTGACCGTCTCGGTCATGGCAAAACCTCTTGTTTGTTTTAGGATCCCCTCCCCGTCGCTTCGCTCCGCCCCTCCCCACAAGGGGGAGGGTGAACCGGCGCACCTGTCACAACTGCAATCGTCAAGCTTGAAAGTATCTCAGGCTTGGCTCCATTTACCCTCCCCCTTGCGGGGAGGGAGGCTGCGCAGCAGCAGGGAGGGGTATTCTTATAGTTCCATAGTTTCAATACCGTTCGAAGCCGCGATGCAACTCCCAGTCGGTCACCCGGCGATCATATTCGAATTGTTCCCACTTGGCCGTGTGCACATAGTGCTCAACCACGTCTTCACCGAGCGCTTCTTTCAGCATTTTCGAGCGACCGAGCGTATCTGTTGCCTCGCGCAGCGTCTTCGGGATTTCCCTCAGGCGCGCCCCGCCATAGGCATCGCCCTGGAATGGCTTGCCAAGTTCCAGCTTCTCGTCGATACCGGCAAGACCTGAAGCGATTAGCCCGGCAAACGCGAGATAGGGGTTGAGATCGGCACCGCCGATGCGGCACTCGATACGAATCCCTTTCGTGCCTTCACCGCAGAGACGGAAACCGGCAGTGCGATTGTCCAGACTCCACACATTCTTGGTCGGGGCGAAGGTGCCCGCCTGGAAGCGCTTGTAGGAGTTGATGTAGGGCGCGAGGAAATAGGTGAAATCGTCGGCATATTTCAGCTGCCCGGCCACCCACTGCCGCATCAGCGGCGACATCGTGTGTTCGGCCTTCTTGTCATAAAACAGCGGCGTCTTGCCATCGGCGCTCCACAGCGAGTTGTGGACATGGCTGGAGCTTCCTGCCAGTGAATAATCGTACTTTGCCATGAAGGTGATCGCCTTGCCCATCTGGGTGGCGATTTCCTTGCAGCCGTTCTTCATGACGACGTGACGGTCGGCCATTTCCAGCGCTTCGGCGTAACGGACGTTGATCTCTTCCTGACCCGGTCCCCATTCGCCCTTGGAATTCTCAACGGAAATACCGGCGTCGAACAGCCCGTTGCGGATAGCCCGCATTACTGCGTCTTCCTTGGTGGTCATCTGGATCACATAATCCTGGATATAGGGCGAAGCCGTATTCATGCCCTTCCAGTGCTTGCCACGGGCGGTCTCGTAGGTCTCGTCGAAGAGGTAGAACTCGAGCTCCGATGCGAAATAAGCGAGGTAACCGCGCTCCTTCAGCCGGGCCAGCTGGCGCTTCAGGATACTGCGCGGCGAATGCGCGAGATCCTCATGATGGTGATGGTCCAGAATATCGCACAATACCAATGCACATTTTTCCAGCCATGGAATATGGCGGATCGTCGAGAGGTCCGGCTTGATGACGAAATCGCCATAGCCCTGTTTCCAGCTCGCAGCCTTGTAGCCCGGGACAGGCTCCATATCGATGTCGTTGGCGAGCAGGTAATTGCAGCCATGAGTTTCGTCGTGGGCGGACTCGACGAAATACGTAGCGTGGAACCGCTTGCCGATCAGCCGGCCCTGCATGTCGACGAAGCAGGCAAGAACCGTATCAATCTCGCCATTGTTCACACGGCGCTTTAGGTCGTCGAAACTCCAATGTCCGGGCATATTCTTTCCTTTGAAATATCACTGCGGGTCAAAATAAAAGGGGCGACCGGCGCCTAACCGGTCGCCCCTTTGCTTGAAATCAGGTTCGTTCGCCGACGGCCTGCTCCGCTGCCTTAATCGCAGCCTGACGCGCAGCAATGATTTCGCCGAGCGGCGGTCCCTGGAACCGGCGTTTCTCGAATGCGAACCAGATGATCGCAGTCAGGATGAAGAAGCCGACCGTGATGTAGAGCGCCCAGTCGTTGGGTGGCTGGATACCGATGATGAAGATCAGGATCATCGAAAGGACGGAGAGGATCGCGAACAGCGTGAAGACGCCGCGCCCCATGTTCCATGGACCCATCTTGTCCCATTTCGGCGTTCCCCAGGCAAGCAGGCCGAGCACGATCGGCACTGTGAACGAGAGGAACAGGAAGATGACCGTGCAGGATACGACGATCGTATAGGCCGAGGTGCCGGCGACAGAGACGACCGACGAGCCCCAGACGAAAAGCACTGAGAGAACCGCCGACGTCCAGATGGCCGCGACCGGCGTGCGATACGTCGGGCTCACCTTGGCGAGTGCAGCGGATCCTGGCAGGCCGCCATCACGCGAGAAGGCGAAGATCATGCGCGAGGCCGATGTCACGGTCGCGAGACCGCAAAGCAGCTGCGCAAGGAAAACGACGAGGTAGACGAATTCCTTGAGACCGGTCCCAACGCGTTGGTCGAAGGCCCAGAAGAAGACGTTCCAGCCCTGCTTGGCGGCTTCGTCCATGTTCGGGATCATCAGGATGAATGCGGCAAGGAACAGGTAGCCGAAAATCGCTGACCAAACGACCGACATGACCATGGCGCGCGGTACTGAATGTGCGGCCTTGATCGTTTCCTCCGATGTATGGGCCGAAGCGTCATAGCCGGTGATCGTATAGATCGGCAGCAAGAGGCCAAGCGCAACCACCCACCAGTTCGAAACGGCAGGCCATACATTGCCGCCCGCCTCACCGGAGTAGTTATGGAAGGTGAACAGGCGGCTGAAATCCCACGTTTCGGCTGCGAACAGGCAGACGACCGCAATCAGAATCGAGCCAAAGAAGATCAGGTAACCGGAAAAATCCGTGAGCTTGGCCGTCAGCTTGATGCCGAGATGGTTGATCAGTGCCTGAGCACCGGTGATGATGATCAGGAAGATCGTTTGCGTCGTCAGTGTGTTCTCGATGCCAAGGGTCGGACCGAAAGCACCTACGAAGAACGTCCAGGTGCCGACATTGATGGCACCGAGAACGGTGATGAGACCGAGTAGGTTCAGCCAAGCCGTAACCCAGCCGGTGCCCCGATTGCCGAGGATCGAACCCCAGTGATAGAGCCCGCCGGCAGTTGGATAGGCCGAACTGATCTGCGACATGGCGACGGCGAAGGTCAGCGAAACGAAACAACCGACCAGCCAGCCGATGCCGATACCGATGCCGCCGGCGCCGGAGGTCGCCTGCGCCAGCGAGTTGATGCCGCCGGAAAGGATGCAGATGATTGAGAAGGATACGGCGAAGTTCGAAAAGCGGCTCAGCCGCCGCTCCAGTTCCTGGGCATAACCCATGCTGTGGAGGACCTTTATGTCCTCCGATTTATCTGTCTCAGTATAGTCTTGCTGTGTCATCACGTTCCCCTATTATTCTGGTAAGTTGCAACGTCAGATACTCGCGAGAGCGTTACTCCGTGAAGCAATTCCAGGAAAAGTCTGAAGCGGTTTTCCGTCCGGAATTGCGTAACAATGTTCTAGTTTTGTTTATGCAGTCCCCTTCTTGGCGAACCCATTGCTTTCGAACGCGACGGGTTCCACGTTCTCCCTCAGCAGCCTGGAAAGCATGACGCCCCACGCTCGTTCTTCTGATGGTGTGGCAATCAGATCGTTTCGAATCTCGATCATCACAGCCGGCAATCCAAAGGCAGAAGCGTGTCGCTCCAGTGTGTAATAGACACGGTCTGCCGGTGAATAAGGTTGGTTGATGCCGACATTGAACTGCTTCAATATCTGCAGCCCGGCAATCAATGGCGCGGCGACCCGGTCATCGTCATCATGGATGATGCCGACGTGCCAGGGGCGCTCAACTCCGCGATAGACCGGCGTATAGGAATGCACCGCCACGTAGATCGGATCAGGCAAGCCTTTGCTTGCCCGCTCATGGGCCAGCATCTCGATGGCCGCATGATATGGCTTGTGCGAAAGTGCTGCACGCTGCGATTTCGCTGCTTCATCCAGATCCACATTGCCGGGAATCGTCGTCACTTCACTTAACGAGGGCACCAGGTCCGGCGCAGCGAGCGGGCGGTTGCAATCGATGATGAGACGCGACAAGCAGGATTCAACCAGTGGAGCGTCGAGCTCCCGGCTCAATATCTGGCTAACGCCCAGTGCGCCGGGATCCCACGCGATATGCTTCTGCAAGTCATCCGGATCGAGGCCAAGCGTGCCAAAGCCATCAGGGATATAGTTGGAGGCATGGTCGCAAAGGATGACAAATTGTGAGTGCCCGTCAGGGTTCGATACCCGGACCGGACTCCAGTCATGCGCCACTGTCCGCGGCGTCCTGTGAGAAAGGCGTTGGCCCATCTACCCTCTTTGACAACTGTATCTTACGTTACATTTTCTGTTTTTATTTCCACTCTCGTATGATTTGATACATAACAGGCAAGATTGTCAAATCCGAAAACCGGATTTCGTGGGGAAACATCGATGACGACCAGCATTTCCGAGCTGATAGCTGAGAAAATCGACGCGATGCCCGCATCGGAACGCAAGGCCGCGCAGACGCTGATCGCCAATTATCCACTGATCGGCTTGCGCACTGTGGCCGAGTTTTCGACTCAGGCCGGCGTAAGTTCGCCGACGATTCTCCGTTTTGTTTCCCGTCTTGGCTTCCAGAGCTACCCGGATTTTCAGGGAGCGTTGCAGGAGGAACTGGCCGCCCAGGTGCAATCGCCATGGAACCGCGCGAGCACGATCCAGACCGCGAAGGGCGGCCCAATTCTTCCTCTCAAATCAACATTCCCTCTCATGGAGGCCGCAATCGAGAATATTCGCGAGACCTTCCAGCATCTTTCGGCCCAACAATTGGACGATGTGACCGATGCCATCAGCCGCAACCGCGCGCGTATCTATCTTCTGGGAGGCCGCTTCACCGATCCGATTGCCAGATACATGGCCGCGCATCTCAAGATCACCCGACCGGGCGTGACTCACCTCACTGGCCAGGAAAGCCACTGGCGCGACCACCTGATCGACATGGGAAAGAAGGATGTCCTCGTCATATTCGATATCCGCCGCTACCAGCAGAGCCTGATCCACTTCGCTGAAAAGGCACAGGCACGCGGAGTGGAGATTGTCCTGATAACCGACCAATGGCTCTCGCCCATCGCCCGCTTCGCCCGTCATGTCATCGCCGGCCGCACGGCCGTGCCCTCGCCCTGGGATTCGTCTGCGACGCTTTTCCTTGTGGCCGAGACCCTGATCGCGGAAGTGACCCGCAAGCTCGAAAAGAGCGGCGCCGATCGCATCCGTGATATGGAAAAGCTGCGTGATAATTAGATTGTGAATGCAACCAGTCCCTGCCGTTGATATACAGATGCTCATTCCGGATCGAAGACGTCCCTTCGAGCCCAAGCATCGAAATAAGCAAGGACAAAAATCATGCAGCAAGCTGACATCGGGTTGATCGGCCTTGGCGTCATGGGCGCCAATCTGGCACTCAATATCGCTGAAAACGGCTATCGCGTCGCGGTTTTCAACAGGACAGTGGCAAAGACTCACGAGTTCTACGAAGATGCTGGTAGCCTGAAAGACCAGATCATCCCTTGTGAGACCCTCGAAGACTTGGCGAAGAACATCCGCGCGCCGCGGCCGATCATCTTGATGGTCAAGGCCGGAGAAGCCGTCGACGAGCAGATTGCTGCGCTGAAGCCATTTCTCGCCAAGGAAGACATCATCATCGATGCCGGCAATGCCAACTTCCACGACACCGTACGGCGTCTTGCCGAACTCGGGCCCAACGATCCGACTTTTGTCGGCATGGGCGTTTCCGGCGGTGAAGAAGGCGCGCGGCATGGCCCGTCGATCATGGTCGGCGGCTCACCTGAATCCTATGCCCGCATCGAGCCGGTGCTGACGGCAATTTCCGCGAAGTACCAGGGCGAATCCTGCTCCGCCCTGCTCGGTCCTGATGGTGCCGGCCATTTCGTCAAGACCATCCACAACGGCATCGAATATGCCGACATGCAGATGATTGCAGAAGTCTACGGTGTGCTGCGCGACGGGCTCGGACTGACACCTGAGGCAATCGGCAGGATTTTCGAAAAATGGAATAACGGCCCGCTGAATTCCTATCTCATCGAGATCACCGCAAAAGTGCTGCTCGCGACAGACAAGAAGACTGGAAAACCCGCAGTCGACGTCATTCTAGATAGCGCTGGCCAGAAGGGAACCGGACGCTGGGCCGCGATCGAAGCGCAGATGCTCGGCATTCCGGCAACCGCTATCGAAGCAGCCGTCGCCGCTCGCTCGATCTCGTCGCTGGTCAAGGAGCGGAGCGAAGCGTCAAAAGCTTATGGCGACCTCGGCACCGCCAATCTTTTAGATGGCGGCCAGGCATTCATCGATGCACTGGAAGAGGGTTTGCTCGCTGGAAAGATCGCGGCCTATGCCCAAGGCTTCGACGTCATGGCGGGCGCCTCGAAAGAACATGGCTGGAATGTACCGCTGGCCACCACGGCACGCATCTGGCGCGCCGGCTGCATCATCCGCTCGCAGTTCCTCGATCAGATCGCTGCTGCCTTTGAAGGCAGCGAAGGTAAGAATCTGCTGCTCGTGCCTGCTTTCGTCGAACGGATGAAAACCGGATCGCAATCGTTGCGCAAGATCGTCGCTGAAGCCGCTCTCGCAGGTCTGCCGACCCCGGCGCTCGCGGCCGCGCTAAGCTATTTTGATAGCTTCCGGCAGGCGCGCGGTACAGCTAACCTCATCCAGGCTCAGCGCGATTTCTTCGGCGCGCACGGCTTTAAAAGGATTGGTGAGGAAGGCGATTTTCATGGCCCCTGGGCGGAAGCAGATTAATCGTCAATCGGATTGTCTATGGGACAGCGACAGTGCATCAAACGGGAGCCGGGTTTAACCGCCCTGGCTCCCGCCACATCTGTGGGGCATGCAAACCCAACCAAATAGCCAAGCGGACGAAGACGCCGCACTGAAAGGTTAGACATGTCGACCAACACTTACCAACATCGTGTTTATTCTGCTGAACGGCCGGGAAGCCCGTTGCTTTTCGTGTTCCACGGCACCGGCGGTGACGAAAACCAGTTCTTCGATTTTGGCAGACAATTACTGCCGGAAGCTGGAATTGTCTCACCCCGCGGCGATGTCTCCGAGCATGGCGCCGCGCGCTTCTTCCGCCGAACGCGCGAAGGCGTCTATGATATGGACGATCTTGCCGCGCGTACGAGCGCCATGGCGAAGTTTGTTCGCGCGCACAAAGACAAGGCGAAGCCATCGAAAACGGTGGCGCTTGGCTATTCCAACGGAGCAAACATGATCGCCTCCGTCATGCTTTCCCATCCCGAGCTTTTCGATGAAACCGTTCTGATGCATCCGCTTGTTCCATGGACGCCTGAGCCGCAGCTCGGCCTTGCCGGCAAGCGCGCTCTGATCACAGCAGGAAGATTGGATACGATCTGTCCGCCGGTTCTGACGCAGACCTTAGCAGACTATCTGATTGAGCAAGGGGTCGAGACTGATCTCGTCTGGCATTCCGGCGGTCACGAAATCCAGCAAAGCGAAGTCACCGCCATAGAACGTTTCGTTCGCGCTACGGTGTTAAAATGAAAAACCGGCCCGAAAGGGCCGGCTTTTGTCCTATCGCGAGAACCGCAGCGAAACCGGCAACACCCTCATCGAATGCGATGAGCGGCGACCCCTTGGCGTCAGCAACCCATGGCACCCTTCAAGATGGCCCGGCTTCAGTTCCAACGCCAGAAAGCGCCGGCGTTCCACCGGACCAGGCATGGCAAGGTCTGTCGTCTTCGTACCACTGAAGCCGAAGCGCTCGTAATATTCCGGATCGCCCACCAGAATGACAGCACCATGGCCGAGCCGTGCAGCCTCCGCCGTCGCGTGCCGCATCAATGCCACACCGATGCCCTTGCCCTTCAGTGAGGGTTCCACAGCAAGCGGTCCAAGCAACAATGCCCGTACCGGCTTGCCTGCCGCATCATGTCCAGCCTGGATGTCCCACAGCCGCACTGTGCCGAGCAGCGCACCATTGATCCCGCGTGCGACGAATGCCAGTCCCTCGGAGGGCAGCCGGCCGCGGCGCAGCTTTTCCGACGACTTGCGGCGGCGTCCCTCGCCCATGGCACGGTCGAGCAAAGCTTCGCGGGCACGTTCGTCCAGCGCCGTCTCATTGCGTATGATAAAGGCCTGCGATCCGTCCGGATGCAGATTTTGTTCGATGAATTCTACTGCGCTCATTGTCTTGACCAATCAATCATAAGGGTGCGTCATCGCTGTCCGGCAAGCCGGACAGCAGTCCACAACCGGGAAAGCCCGGTTAGATGACGTATGATCGGAGCGGTTCAAACCCGTTGAAAGCGACGGCAGAATACGTAGTCGTATAAGCACCTGTTCCCTCGATCAGCACTTCGTCGCCAATGGTCAGCGAGATCGGCAGCGGATAGGGGTTCTTTTCGTACATCACGTCGGCGCTGTCGCAGGTCGGGCCCGCAAGGACGCAAGGCTCGGCGAGGTCGCCATCGCGCGGCGTGGTGATCTGGTAGCGGATCGCCTCGTCCATCGTCTCGGCAAGACCACCGAACTTACCGATGTCGAGATAGACCCAGCGAACATTGTCATTGGCAGCCTTCTTCGAGACGAGCACGACTTCAGCCTTGATCACACCGGCATTGCCGACCATGCCGCGGCCTGGCTCGATGATGGTCTCCGGTAGGCGATTGCCGAAATGCTTGCTCAATGCCTGGAAGATCGCCTGGCCATAGGCCTGGGCGGTTGGCACGTCCTTGAGGTAACGGGTCGGGAAACCGCCGCCCATATTGACCATCTTCAACGTGATGCCTTCCATTGCGAGCTTGTCGAAGACGTACTTCGCATCGCCGAGAGCGCGGTCCCAGGCAGAAAGGTCCGTCTGCTGCGAACCGACATGGAACGAAACGCCATAGCTGTCGAGGCCGAGTTTCTGCGCAGCGAGGAGAACATCGACGGCCATTGCCGGCACGCAGCCGAACTTGCGCGACAGCGGCCATTCGGCGCCGGCACCATCAGTCAAAACGCGGCAGAATATACGGGAACCGGGAGCAGCGCGGGCTACCTTCTCGACTTCCTCGATGCAATCGACGGCGAACAGGCGGATGCCGAGCTCGAAAGCGCGCGCGATATCGCGCTCCTTCTTGATCGTATTGCCGAAAGAGATACGGTCAGCCGTCGCGCCGGCGTCAAGCGCCATTTCGGCTTCGGCGACGGAGGCCGTGTCGAAATTGGAGCCGAGCGACGCGAGCAGGCGAAGGATTTCCGGCGCAGGATTGGCCTTCACCGCGTAGAATATCTTCGATTCCGGCAAAGCCATCTCGAAATTATGATAATTCTCGCGCACCACTTCCAGATCGAGCACCATGCAAGGGCCGTTCGGACGTCGGGTGTTGATGAAATCGATAATGCGCTGCGTAGCCATGTTAAGCTCCAATTCCATAGCGGCTGGTATGGCCGCTCAAGCAATCGCGATTTCACGGGACGCGCCCTGAAAAATCGCAAGGACAAAGTGCATGAATCCGTCCCTCGTGAAGCCAGCCTTTGGAGATGCTGGAACACGCGAATGGTCATGCGGCGATGGATCAACGCTAAAGTCAGCGTCGGTCCGCTTTGTCTGCCTTGGCTTGGATGAACCCATCCGCACTACCGGCAATGAAGGTGTGCCTCTTCAGTAATTCCGGCTTATGGACAGCCGAAAGACACCAGAAAGGCCCGCACCGTCGTTGCTTCAGATGTCCTCAGCTTGGCGGTAGGCCGACAAACTGACTGGAGGGGTTAGTTCCAGGTACCATACCGTTTCCTCACCATAATGAAGATCGGCGGACACCCATGGGCACGTGCGACTTTGGGCAAGGGGCATATAAGAGGAAAGTTGTGTCCAATCAATGAAAATAATGGGGCAACGTAAAATTTTTTATTCATTGAACAACGGGGGATAAATGCCCTAGAATCATTGAACGATGAGCACAATTCCCCCGCTAAATGCCCTTCTTGATTTACCCTTGGTTAACCTTTCATCGGGCGATGGCCCGCTGAACGGCGAAACACTCGGCGTCAAAGACATATTTGACGTTGCCGGCATGCGTACCGGTTGCGGAAATCTGCAGAAATATGACGAATCAGCGCCTGCAAGCCGAACGGCGCCTGCGGTTCAAAACCTTCTCGATGCTGGTGCCCGCTTCATCGGTAAGACGCAAACAGATGAACTCGCCTTCTCGATGATGGGCCAGAACACGCATTTTCCCTATCCCGTAAACCCAAAGGCTCCTGACCGCGTGACCGGCGGCTCGTCTTCCGGCTCAGTCTCGGCGGTAGCGGGCGGTCTGGCCACCATTGCAGTGGGTTCCGACACGGGCGGATCGATCCGTGCTCCGGCGAGTTTCAGCGGCTTGGTAGGGCTTCGCACGACCCACGGACGCATCTCCCTCGAAGGAGCCATGCCGCTCGCGCATTCGCTTGATACGTTCGGCTGGTTCGCCAAGGACATTGCGCTCTATGAAAAGGTAGGCGCTGTTTTGCTTGGCCCGGACGCTTCTGATTTCAAACTCAACCGTCCGATCTTCTTTCCCCTGCTAGAACACCTCCTGCTTGGCGAAGCGGAAGATACGGCCTACCGGAACATGTATGCGATCGTCAGCGGCCATCTCGGCCATGCCCGCTCGGCGCGTCAGCCGACAGCATCCATGGACGATCTCTATTTATGTTTGCGCCAGGTCCAGGCGTTTGAAGCATGGAGCGAACATGGCGCATGGATTTCGGCGAAAGAGCGCAATCTCGGTCCTGCCGTCAAGGAACGTTTCGACTATGGCTCGACCATCGATCTTGAAACCTACCAGCGGCAAATGACGCGCCGCGATCTGTTCCGCAGTGAGTTGGCCGGCCTGTTGAAGGACGACGGTATTATGGTCCTGCCGACAGTCCCTGGTGCAGCGCCGCTCGTCAGTACGTCGTTCGAAGATAGCCAGGCCTATCGCGAGCGCTGCGTCCGGTTGTTCTGTCTTTCCTGCCTTTCCGGTTTCCCTCAGATCACCCTGCCGCTCGGCGAAGTACATGGCGCACCCTTCGGCATTTCGCTGATTGGGCCGAGAGGCAGCGACCGTGCCCTGATCAAGCTTGGCCGCGCTATTCTCAGCGGTATCGAAAGAACCTGATGGACACGCTCACCCGCATGCGCGCATTTATCGACGTAGTGGAAGCGGAAGGTTTCTCGGCGGCAGCGCGGAAGATCGGGCGCTCCAAGGCTCTCCTGTCCAAATATGTGCGCGAACTGGAAGATGAACTCGGTGCGTTGCTCCTCAACCGCACCACGAGGCAGTTTTCCCTGACCGAGGCGGGCCACACTTACTATCAGCGCGCCAGTGAAATCCTGCGCGAGGTCGAGAGCCTGCAGGAAACGGTGCGCGAATCGAGCAGCGATATCAGAGGCCGCATCAAGATCTCTGCCTCGCGATCCTTTGCTGATGCGGACATCGGCCAATGCCTCATCGATTTCTGCGCCGAGCAGCCCGATATCATTCTCGATGTGCGATTGGACGACCGCTTTGTCGATCTTGTCGAGGAAGGTTTCGATCTCGCCATACGCATCACCCGCATGCAAGACTCGTCTCTCATTGCCAAGCGGCTCGCCCCCTTTCGGGTCATCGCTTGCGGCGCACGTGAGTTGATCGAGCGTGTTGGAAAACCGGAACGGCCGGAGCAGCTGTCCTCCCTGCCATGTATCGTGGATACCAACAATCGCTCCCGCAATACCTGGCAGTTCCAGAAAGAGAATGGGCCGTCGATTTCCGTCCAGCTATCCGGTCCAATGGAAATCAACAGCCCGCTCGCAACCCGCCGCGCGGCGCTCGCCGGGTTGGGCTTTGCCCTGCTACCTGATTTCATTGCTCAGCCAGATATCGAGAGCGGCAGACTTGTCGCGGTTCTTGAAGAATTTGTCATGCATGACGCCGGAATTTATGCGGTCTATCCGCATCGTCGTTACCTGCCGGCGAAAGTGCGGGTTCTTGTCGATTATCTGACCAAGTGGTTCAAGGACAATCGCCGCGCTTAAGCAATCATGCCGTAATAATATATCGTCCCAATTTCGCCAATTTCGCATAGTCCTCTGCACTAACCATTAAGGGCAACTCCATGCACCAACGATACGGGGTTTTCATCGGCGCACTGGCGGCGGGATTGACCTTCGCCACGCCGGCGTATGTGCACCCGCATGTCTTTGCCGAAGCGCGGCTGGATATCACAATCAAGCCGGACGGCACCGTCGAGAAGCTGGGTCATGTCTGGCGCTTCGACGATTTGTTCTCCAGCACTGTCCTTGTCGAATTCGACAAGAACGGCGATTTGAAACTGGATGACAAGGAACTCGCCGATCTGGCCAGCACCATCAACGAATCCGTTTCCGAGTTTGATTATTTCCAGACGGTGCAACTCAATGGCAAGACCATCATCATGGCAGCGCCAGAACGTCTGATCGCCGATTTCCAGAACAATCAGTTGCTGATCATCTTCGAAAGCAAGCCGAAACAGCCGCTGAAGCTCGGCAAGAAGACAAGTTTCGGCGTCTATGACCCTACATTCTACACCGCCATCGACTATGTGAATGATAGCGACATCCACGTCACCGGCGTCCCGGAAGGCTGCACCCAGAAGGTCGTGCGCCCCGATCCAGATCAGGCGATCGCCCAAAACCAGGCAACGCTGACCGATAGTTTTTTCAACGATCCCACAGGCACCAACATGTCGAAGATATTCGCGACGCGGCTTGAAATCGAATGCCCGGCGAAGAGTTAGGACGATAACATGCGGAAAAGAACCCTGTTCGGCGCACTTGCCCTCGCATTGTTTTGCGGTGGCCATGCGCTGGCGCAGAAGACTTCACTTGGCATCGGCATGAACGAGGTTGCCATGCAACCGACGGGCCCGTTCGCGGAAATCATCCTCTGGATCAACATGCAGCAGCGCAGTTTCTATCTTGCCATGACGCATGCACTCAAAGGCATGCGCGAAGACCCATGGCAGGCGTCTATCCTGGTTGGCCTGTCATTCCTTTATGGTATTTTGCATGCTGTCGGCCCTGGCCACGGCAAGGCGGTAATTTCGTCCTATATGCTGGCCAATGAAACGACGCTGAAGCGCGGTATCGTCCTCTCTTTCGCGTCGTCCATGCTGCAGGCTTTCACCGCGATCTTTATCATCGGCCTCACCTTCCTCGTGCTGCGCGGCACTACCGTCTCGATGGACGATGCCACGCATTATATGGAGATGGCGAGCTTCATTCTGATCATCGCCTTTGGCCTGTCGCTGCTATGGCGCAAGGTGCCGGTGCTTTTCAGCCCGCGTGTCGCGCACCTGATGCCTGAAAAGATCGTGGCGGGTCACGATCACCATCATGACCACGACCATCACCACCACGATCACGGTCATTCGCACGGCGCCCACAGCCATGATCACCATGACCACGGCCATCATCACAATCACGCGGTGGGTGAAGTCTGCGAAACTTGCGGCCATTCGCATGCGCCGGATCCTGCGATGATCGCCGGTGATTTCAACTGGAAAACCGCATGGTCGGCAATCATCGCGGTTGGCCTTCGCCCCTGCTCCGGCGCACTGATCGTCCTGACCTTCTCGCTGCTGAATGGCCTCGTCCTCGGCGGCGTTCTCTCGGTCTTCGCCATGGCGCTCGGCACGTTCATTACCGTCGCCATATTGGCAACGCTGGCTGTGACCGCAAAGAATGTCGCGCTACGCGTTTCCGGCGCTTCCGCGCTTTCAGGCCGCGTTCAAAACATCATAGAGATCGGCGGCGCACTGTTCATCGTGCTCTTTGGCGTCCTGCTGCTGACCGCCTCGCTGCAATATTAAGGCTGGTCATTCTCATGCTGTTTCCTGGCGCGCAGCCAGAAGACGAAAAAGAAACCCGCGACAAAGACCACGGCAAAAACGCCTGCCGCGAGTGTCGATCGTTCGCCGAGCGCCAGCATCAGAGTCGGCATCCAATAGGCGACGAAGCCAAAGCCAAGCATGATACAGGCGGCGGCAATGGCCGCATTTCGGGTTTTCGGATCGGTCACGCTGTTGCTTTCATTCAATGCATCTCAGCGCGTTTGTAACCGCGTGGCGGTTTTATGCAAGTGCAGGGGTATTTTTGAATGCAACACCATTGTGCGTGGTTCGACAGGCTCACCATGAGGGAGGTAGTGGGCTTCGTCTTAATTGCTAACGGTGTAGAGCCTGGCTCCCTGCAACCCACCAGTTCCCTCATGGTGAGCCTGTCGAACCACGCACAGCAGTCGCGCCAGCCAATTAGGCGCTGACGACCCGAAACTCTTCCAGCCGCTTGATCTGCTTGCCATCGGCATCGAAATTATCCGGCGAAAGCCAGGCTTCGTAAGCGGCCTTCAGCGCGGGCCATTCGCCGTCGATGACAGAATACCACGCCGTATCGCGGTTCTTGCCCTTCTGCACCATGTGCTGGCGGAATACGCCCTCGAACTTGAAACCGAACCGCTCCGCCGCCCGTTTCGAAGGCTCGTTGGCATTGTTGCATTTCCACTCATAACGCCGGTATCCGAGCTCAAAGGCATATTTCATGAACAGGAACTGTGCTTCCGTTGCTGCAGGTTTGCGCGAAATCAGCGGTCCCCAATAGATATTGCCAATCTCGATAACCCCGAATGCCGGGTCGATACGCATCAGCGTCTGGCGCCCCGCGACCTTGCCGCTCGCCTTGTCGATCACCGCGAAGAACAGCGGGTCCTTGCTCGCTTCGACCTTTTCCAGCCACGCCCCGAATGCTTCGCGATCCTCCGCCGGATTTTCAAACAGGAACTTGAACCGTTCGCCTGCGTCTGCAACCGACGATGCCTTGTAGAGCCCGTCGCCATGTTTGGCGGCGTCGAGCGGCTCCAGCCGCACGTAGCGGCCCTCGAGCGGTTCTCGGGCCGGGAGTGGGCGTGGCGTCCAGTCTTTCAGATCGGTCATGGTGAAATCTGCTCGCTGAAATTGAGAGTATTTGACTTGTTATGCCACTCCGCACACAAAGCAGAAGTTGAAAATTGTATGTGAGACAAGAAAATGCTGCGTACCATTGCTGGTTTCGACCGTATCGGCGAAGAAAATGCCTTTGCCGTCCTCGCCCGGGCTACCGCTCTCGCCGCCGAGGGCAAGGACATCATCAATCTCGGCATTGGTCAGCCGGATTTCAAAACACCCGGCCACATCGTGGAGGCGGCGATCAAGGCGCTGAAGGACGGCCATCATGGCTATACGCCAGCAAACGGCCTGCTCGCCGCCCGCGAGGCGGTGGCGCGCCGCACGCTCACAACGACAGGTGTCGAGGTCTCACCGGAAAACGTCATGATCGTTCCCGGCGGCAAGGTCACGATGTTCGCCGCGATCCTGATCTTTGGAGAGCCGGGTGCCGAAATCCTGTATCCGGACCCGGGCTTCCCGATCTACCGCTCGATGATCGAATTTACCGGCGCCAAGCCAATTCCTGTACCTATCCGGGAAGAAAACGGCTTTGCCTTCTCAGCGGAAGAGACCCTTGCGTTGATCAGGCCCCAGACACGGCTCCTGATCCTGAATTCCCCTGCCAATCCGACCGGCGGCGTCACGCCGAAATCCGAGGTCGAGAAGCTGGTGAAAGGTCTCGAAGCCCATCCGCATGTGGCGATCATGTCCGACGAGATATACGACGTCATGACCTATGATGGCGAAGAGCATTGCTCGCTGCTCACCTTCCCGGAAATTCGCGACCGGTTGATCATCCTCAACGGTTGGTCGAAGACCTGGGCGATGACCGGCTGGCGCATGGGCTGGTCGATTTGGCCAAATCAGCTCTATGACAAGGTGCGCAAGCTCGCGGTCAATTGCTGGTCCTGCGTCAACGCGCCGAGCCAGTTTGCCGGCATCGCCGCCATCGATGGGCCGCAGGATGATGTGATCAAAATGTGCAAGGCTTTCGACAACCGCCGCAAGGTCGTCGTCGATGGCCTCAACAGCCTGCCCGGTATCCGCTGCGCCACGCCAAAGGGCGCGTTCTATGCCTTTCCCAACGTCAAGGAGACTGGCTGGGCGGCAAAACAACTGGCTACGGCGTTACTGGACGAAGCGGGTGTTGCACTGATCGGCGGACCTGATTTCGGCATTCTTGGCGAAGGCTATATCCGGTTGTCCTACGCGAATTCAGAGGAAAACATCCTCCGCGCCATCGAACGTATGGATAAGTTCCTGACGAAGTAGTCGGCCGGACGTGGCGGCTGAAGGCAAGGCATCGAGGCGACGGGCTGATCGAGCCGAGGAGCAGAAGTCTATGGCAAAGCACAGGATCTATACGACCAGCTTCGCAAGCGTCTATCCACATTCCGTTGCGAAAGCAGAGAAAAAGGGGCGCACAAAAACAGAGGTCGATCAGATTATTTGCTGGCTGACAGGCTACGATGAGAAAGGGTTACAAACCCAGCTTGAACAAAAAACTGATTTTGAGACGTTTTTTGCCGAGGCTCCCAAACTCAACCCTTTGAGAATCCTGATCAAAGGCATGGTTTGCGGCGTTCGGGTAGAGGATATCGAAGAGCCGACTATGCGAGAAATCCGCTACTTGGATAAGCTCATCGACGAGGTGGCCCGGGGAAAAGCCATGGATAGAATTCTGCCGAAGATTTGATTTCCGCGGGATAAATTGCTGCTTGACGCGCGAGCGTCGAGGATTAGATAGGTCCTTATCGTTATTCCCATCTGCGCCGAACGCCGATCCTTGAGTCGCGCCGTTTGGTCTGAAAGCCATCCATGACAGAGCAAACTACCCGTCGCGCGCCCGTTGTAGTCGCGATCATGGCAAGCATGGCGATGATCGCCATCGAAGCGACGATCGTTTCAACGGCGATGCCGCAAATCGCTGCCCAGCTGGGGCAAATCAATCTTTATTCCTGGGTTTTTTCCTCGTTTTTGCTGACCCTGACCGCGACAACCGTGGTGTTTGGAAAGCTGGCGGATATTTATGGTCGCAAGCCTATGATACTTGTCGGCATTGCCATCTTTTTGTTCGCCTCGGTGCTTGCCGGCTTCGCATGGTCGATGCCGTCGATGATCGCTTTCAGGCTACTGCAGGGTATCGGTGCCGGGGCAATTCAACCCGTCGCCATGACTGTGGTTGCCGATCTTTTTCCCGGAAACCAGCGTGGCAAGGTGCAGGGTTATTTGGCAAGCGTATGGGCTTTGTCGGCCGTCGTTGGACCCCTGCTCGGCAGCATCATCATCCACAACCTTCCCTGGGCATGGATATTCTGGATCAATGTTCCGGTCGGGCTTTTCGCAGCACTGGGGTTTGTGCTTTATCTCCACGAGGAAAAACGGGCCCGGGTCGTCTCCATCGATATACTAGGCGCCGCACTTTTTGCCATTTCTATTTCCTCGCTGATGATTGCCCTGACCGAAATGGAAAGCGCAGTATCCGGCGAGGCTATCGCCGCGCTGTTGGTCTTCATTGTCACGCTTGTGGCCTTCATCTGGCAGGAGCGGCGTGCCGAAGCGCCTATGGTTGCCCCCGACCTGTGGCTGAAACGGCCGATAGCCTTCGCAAACCTGGCGGTCTTTTTCGCCAGCATGTCGATTATGGGCCTGACGACCTTCTTGCCAATGTACGTACAAACGGTGCTTAACCGCTCGCCGCTCGTTGCGGGATTCGCCTTGACGATGCTGTTGTTGGGCTGGCCCCTGGGCGCGACGATCGCCTCCCGGCAGTTTGCACGCCTCGGTCTGCGACCTCTCATGGTCGCCGGCAGTATCTGCATCCCGGCCGGGACATGTCTGTTCGTCCTGCTCAACCCCTCAAGTTCAGCCGTATTGGCCGGTGCCGGTTCTCTTGTCATGGGTTTCGGCATGGGCCTGCTCAATATCGGCGCATTGATCCTGACACAGGAAAGTGTAAGCGCGCATGAGCGCGGCAGTGCCACCGCCTCGAATGTATTTTCGCGCAACTTGGGCAGCACGCTCGGCGCAGCATTGCTTGGTGCGGTACTGTCTTACGGGCTGGCCAATACCGCCAGCGGCCATTCCATAACGCCGGAGCAGCTACGCGGCCTTTTGAATGGCACCAGTGCCGTGGTCAGTGGCGCAGAAGAGATCCGTCTTGCCCTCCAGCACGCGCTACACGCGACCTTCATTGCGATGCTTCTCATTGCCCTGTTGATCGTGCCAACCTGCCTGCTTGTGCCTCGCCCCCAAGTGCATCGGGAGACCCAGGAAGCGTGAACTGCCGCCGGCGCGGCTTGGGCTCCGGTTCCCGACGCTATGCCGGGGGGACTGTTTTCGCCAGTGACATCAACCTGCGCAAGGCAAGCTGATACCCTTCCGTCCCGCACCCCACGATCACTCCATCCGCACGCGTGGAAATATGAGAATGGTGCCGGAAACTTTCGCGCTTGTGGATGTTTGAAATGTGAACTTCCATGACGGTCCCCTCGAAGGTGTTCAAGGCGTCCAGAATTGCGATCGAAGTATGCGTGAATGCTCCAGCATTGATTATAATGCCGGCAGCCGTGCCACGCGCTTGGTGAATCCAGTCAATGATTTCATATTCACGGTTGCTCTGGAGAAATCGGATTGACCCACCCAATTCGGTAGCGAGTTCCACGCATTGTGTTTCAACATCTGAAAGCGTTTCGAACCCATAAATCTCCGGTTGACGCTTTCCGAGCAAATTCAAATTAGGTCCATTGATGATGTAGATGGTTTTCACGGAGATCTCCTTGGGCCAACAAATCGGGGCTATGCGTGAGGCATTCCTGCCGGACGCAAATACTTTCGAAGTGCTGCGATCCGGAAAATGGCATTTGCGGCTCCATAGCCTCGATAGCCCGTTCGCTGCACAATCTCAAAGAAAAACCCTTCCCCATAGGTCGGGCTGTAGAGCTGGAAATACTCGCCGTTTTCGTCGCGGTCATAGAGAATATTATGACCTTTAAGCCGGTCCGTCATGTCCGGGTCGAGACCGAAACGCGCCTCCAGATCGTCGTAATAATTGGGCGAGATACTGAGTGGTACGAAGCCATTCGCCTTGAGAGCTTCTGCGGTAGCAAAAATATCGTCGGTGGTAAAAGCCAGAT
This sequence comes from Candidatus Phyllobacterium onerii, assembly GCF_028331445.1. Classification (GTDB taxonomy): domain Bacteria; phylum Pseudomonadota; class Alphaproteobacteria; order Rhizobiales; family Rhizobiaceae; genus Phyllobacterium; species Phyllobacterium onerii. The sequence goes on from NZ_JAQMHX010000009.1 coordinate 184,985, forward strand.
GCTGAATGCCGGAGCCCAACGTCTCCGTTATGAAATGTCCGGCCAGCGTATTTTTGTTCTCTGCTCCGTTGAGAGTGATCCGAAGAGAGCCCGCATCGTTTTCCACGACCTGGCTGCGCACGATGCCGGCGGGATCGATGATGTCGACCATAGGCGTCTTGTGGGCCTGCAATATCGACGTATAGAAGAGGAGCCATGTAGGCAGTTCTTCATACCGCATTGTCTGCGCTATATGATCGAAAGCCCGAAGGCCTGCCGGCTGGGTTACATCACCATCAAATTTGTTGAACTCGATTTCCCAGATACGGTCGAGCGGTGACTTGTGATCAAGGAAATAGACAATGCCACCGCCGACTCCGCGAACGGCCGGCATCTCGATCTCGCCGGTATCAAGCGGCTGTTCGAACCGTTCGGCTCCCAGCGCTATGGCACGCTCGACAACAGCATGTGCGTCGTTGACCATCAGTCCCATGGCGTAGGCCGACGTGCCGTGGACCGCATAGGACGAGCTGGCAAAACCTTTCTTCTCGGTATTGATGACAAGGTTGATATCCCCTTGCCGAAAAACCGATACCTGTTTGGTCTTGTGTTTGGCAACTTCCTTGAAGCCGAGACATGCAATCAATGCCTGAAGCTGTGGTGCTTCTGCGCTGTCGATCGTAAATTCCACAAATGCAACGCGTTCCACTGCACCGCGTGGTGGCATCATAGGGACGGCTGACCTCTTTTCTGGTTCAGCACGTTTCACCTGGTCTTCCAGATAGACAAGGGACCGGTGACCATCGACGGCAATTGCTCTTGGGGAACCGCCGCGAAATTGATCGTTGAAAATCTCGAGCGACAAATACCCGTCATATCCAGTGGCGGCGACAGCCTTCATGAATTCGAGCACGGGTAGATCACCCTCGCCTGGCATGTTCCGGAAATGTCGGCTCCAATAAAGCAAATCCATGTCTATCAGCGGCGCATCGGCCAGCTGAACGATGAAGATCTTCTCCTTGGGGATTGAGCGGATCGAATTGACATCGATTTTGCGGGAAAGCGTATGGAAGCTGTCGAGGATAAGACCGATGTTCGGGTGATCGGCCCGGCGCACGATTTCCCAGGCGTCACGGTGATCGTTTATATGGCGACCCCAGGCAAGCGCTTCATAACCAACGCGCAGACCGCGTTTTGCTGCCCTCTCGCCCAACTCATGAAAATCGGCAGCAGCGCGATCCAGTCCGCCAATTGCAACCGATGAGACATTCGAACAAACAAGCACGAGATCGGTGCCCATTTCCTGCATGATATCGAATTTGCGCTCGGCTCGATCGAATGTGCGCGAGCGAAGAGGTTCAGGCATGCCTTCGAAATCGCGAAATGGCTGAAAGAGAGTGATTTCCAACCCGTGTTCCCGGATCATCTGGCCAACCTGGGCCGGACTTTCATCGAAGGCCAGGAAATCGTTTTCGAAGATTTCCACCCCGTCGAATCCGGCGGTCGCGATCGCCTCAAGCTTTTGTTTCAAATCTCCGCTGAGTGACACTGTTGCAATGGATGTCTTCATCACGAACCTCCTTATCTGTGTGCCCGGACCCCGATTGTGCGTTCGGGCGAAAAACCTTGGCGGGTGGAACCTGATGCAACCTTGCGCCGAGCCGAATGACGCCCGCTCAACGCGCCGAACACGATGGCCGGGCCGATGGTGATTCCCGGCCCCGGATACGCGCCACCCATGATCGACTGCAGGTCGTTGCCACAGGCATAGAGGCCCTCGATTACCGACCCGTCACGGCGCACAAGACGTCCATGCTCATCCCCCACCAGACCGGTTGCCGAACCGATGTCACCCGGCCAAAGCCGGATGGCGTAAAAGGGAGGCGTGTCCAGCGCACCAAGGCTGGGATTGGGGCCATGCGCCGGATCGCCATTAGCCCTTTCATAAACCGTCGTGCCGCGCGCGAAATCGGCATCGACACCCGTTTTCCCATAGGAACTCATACGCGCCAGGCTGTCCTTGAGACCTTCGGCATAGATGCCGAGCTTGGCGGCCAGCTCTTCCGGCGTTTTTCCTTCGCTAAGATAACCGTCCGCCAGGAAAGGCCGGATACCTGCACCGCCCGGCCGGATCATGCCCAATCCATATCTCTTCAGCGCACGCGCATCTGCAACCAGGTAGACCGGCATGTGGCTATCCCCGTTGTTGACAGCGTACATGGCCGAGACGAAACGGTGATAGCTCGTGCTTTCATTGACGAACCGGCGACCGTCACGTCCGACAGAAATGATACCGGGCTTTGCGCGATCGAAGACGAAATGCGGGAAGACTGCCATGGATCCGTCCTTGCGGCGGCGGCGGGAAACCGGAGCCCAGAAGCACGGCTGCGATGCAGTCTCGCCATGGAAAGCTCCGACAGCGAAGGCCAGGTCATGCAAAGCGCCGGTGCTGCCTGGAGCGGACGGAGAGAATTCCGGTAATGGATGCGGCAGCTTTTCCGGCCGCAGACGCTTGTGCTGGGCAAAGCCGCCGGATGCCAGGATGACGCCGCCCGCAACATCAATCTGTCGCTCGATGCCCTTCTGCCGCAATCTCACTCCGGTCACACTCGTCCCATTCATGACAAGCGAGGTCGTTTCGGTCTCCGTCAGGATGGTCACGTCGAGTTTCAGGGCCGCCATCAGCATCCGTCCGATCAACGCATTGCCCATGACGAGCCTGGTGCCGCGACCATGGCGCATCTTTCCGAGGTAATAACGGGCGATCAGTTTCGCCGAATAGCTCGCCGAACTCAGGGATTTCCCGAGTTTCATCAGATGGGAGATGTCATCGCGATCAACCATCATGCCGCCGAGCACAGTGAATTCCGGTATCGGCGGGCGGATCAGCTTCAGGTCATCGCCAAGCGACGCCGCCTCGAACGGCAATGGCTCCAGTGCCCGTCCGAAACTCGAAGCCCCCTCCAGTTCGTACATGTAATCCGGGTGAAAGGGGCGAGCACGAAACTTTACGTCCGTCTTGTCTTCAAGAGTATCGATAACACCCGGCCCGGCAGCAAGAAATGTATCGCGAAGCGCGGCCGAACTTTGATTTCCGACGGCGTGGTCCAGAAACCGCGAGGCTTTTTCATAGCTGTCGTCTGCCCCCAGCGCGGTCGAATGGCGTGTCAGAGGAATCCATGTCGTTCCCGCGGAAAAGGCAGACGTGCCTCCAAGATGCGCGCATCTTTCGACCAAAAGCACTCGTGCCCCTTCAAGCGCCGCGAAAATCGCCGCCGACAGCCCTCCTGCGCCCGCCCCGAGGACAGCCACGTCATAGGTTTGACTGGATTCGCTCAATGTCCGGTGCATGCCATTGCCTCCCGCGTTTTCAGGCGGCGAATACTCAGTGATGAGCCAGAATTTCACCCAAAAATGCCCGTGTGCGTTGATGCTTGGGGGCACGGAAGAAGTTTTCGGGATCGTTCTCTTCGACAATCTCACCGTCGGCCATGAAGATCACGCGATCGGCGACCTGTCGCGCAAAGCCCATTTCATGGGTCACACAGATCATCGTCATTCCGTCGCGGGCGAGCGACACCATGGTGTCGAGAACTTCCTTGACCATTTCCGGATCAAGTGCCGAGGTCGGCTCATCGAAAAGCATGGCCTTTGGCTCCATGCAGAGCGCCCGGGCGATCGCCACACGCTGCTGCTGGCCGCCGGAAAGCTGCGCCGGGTATTTGGCGGCCTGATCGCCGATGCGAACCCGCTCAAGATATTTGCGGGCCGTGGCTTCAGCTTCGGCGCGCGACAGTTTGCGCACGCGCATCGGAGCGAGAATGCAGTTTTCCAGAACCGTTTTGTGCGGGAACAGGTTGAATTGCTGAAACACCATGCCGACCACGCGGCGCACGGCATCAATGGCTTTTTGGTCGTTATGCAGGCTGTGTCCTGCCACGACGATCTCGCCGCCATGGCTGACTTCCAGCGCATTGATGCAGCGGATCAACGTTGACTTTCCTGACCCGGATGGCCCGCAAAGCACGATCTTCTCACCTTTTGCAACCGTCAGATTGATGTTCTTGAGCGCGTGAAAAGTGCCGTAATATTTTTCCACGTCTCGCATCATTACCATGGGCTGAGCGTCGTTCTGTTGGCGGGACGTGATGGTCTCGTTCGGATGTGTCACGGTTCTGTTCCTTTCTACCTGGAGGCGCCGGCTGACATGCGCCGCTCAATGTTTCGACCCCAGAGCGAGAGGGGCCAGCACATGGCGAAATACATCGCGCCCACAACTCCAAAGACGAGAAGCGGCCTGTAAATCTGATTGGAGACGATCGATCCCGCCCGGGTCAATTCGATGAAGCCGACAATCGCCGCAAGCGAAGTCCCCTTCAGGAGTTGCACCAGGAAGCCAACCGTCGCTGGAAGAGAGAGCTTGAATGCCTGCGGCATGATCACGTCGATCATGAGGCTGCGGGTATGAAGGCCAAGTGCCATGGCTGCCTCCGTCTGCCCCCTCGGAACTGCCTGTATTGCGCCGCGCCAGATATCACCGAGGAAAGCCGAGGCGTGGGCGGTAAGCGCGATGCCGACGGCGGCCCAGGCCGGTAGGTTGAAGCCGAGCAACGGCAGGCCGAAATACGCGACGAACAGCTGCATCAGCAGCGGCGTGCCCTGGAAAAGTCCGATCCAGCCGATCGCGATCATGCGGATCCACGTCACCTGCGATACGCGCATAAGCGCCACGATGATGCCGAAGGCGATTCCGCCAACAAATCCCATAGCTGTCAGAACAAGCGTCCAGGCGAGGCCTTGTAACAGGTAGGCAAACTCTTGCGGTCCCATTTCGTCCTCCTCAACGTTGCGGGTAATTGAAGGCGCGGCGGCCTATTTCAGCCAGGAGCCACATCGTGGCCAGCGAGATCACCAGATAGATTCCGGTCAGCGTGAAATAGGTTTCAAAACTGCGGAAGGTCTCCGCCTCGATACGCTGTCCGACGGACGTAAGCTCATAGGCGGAGATCGAAGTGCAAATCGAGGTTGTCAACGTTAGAAGGATGAACTGGCTGGACAACGACGGATAGATCGCGCGAATTGCGGGCTTCAGAACGATGAAGCGGAAGACTTCATGTTTGTGCAGACCGAGTGCGAGTCCAGCTTCCGTTTGCCCCGTGGGAATGCTTTCGACGCCACCACGAATGATTTCTATGGCGTAGGCGCCGCCGTTCAAGCCGAGGGCGAGAATGGCGGTGATGGTAGGGTTGAGCCTGACGCCAGCCAGAGGCAGGGCGAAGAAAATGAAGTAAATCTGGACCAGGAACGGGGTATTGCGGATAACCTCGACAAACGCCGTGACCAGAAAGGACGGCACGCGCATCTGGGCTCTGAGGATCGCAACGCCCAGCACACCGATGACTGTGGCGATGGACATGCCGGCGATGGCGAGGAACAGGGTTCCTAACGCCCCGAACGCCAAACTTTGCCACGCATCGGTGACCACGCTGAAATCAAGTGTCATTCTCTACCTCCCTGCGTTGCGCCTCAGTCCCAATCGGGTTCCCAATCGAAGCGGGTATAACGTTCGCCACGAGCAAGGCCGTGGATGGCGGCCATATCCTCGGGCGATAGTTCGAAATCGAAAAGGTCCCGATTGGCGATAATGTTCTCAAGCTTGGAAGAGCGCGGAATCGCCCCGACATTCTTCTGCTGGATATGCCATCGCAGTGTGATCTGGCTCGCCGACTTGCCGTATCTGCGGCCAAGATCATTGAGGAGATCCGACGCAAAGACCTTGCCGCGCGCTATCGGCTGATAGGCATTCAGCAGCATGTCGGCCTGGCGCATCCGCGCGAGCAATTTCTCTTGCGACAGAAACGGATGATACTCGACCTGATTGCAGAACAGCTCTGCCTTGTGCACGTCGAGTGCTTCGTCCAAAAGAGCGACGGTAAAATTGCTGACACCGATCAGCCGGGTTTTTCCTTGCGCCTTCGCGTCGGCGAATGCGGCAAGTGTCTCGCCGAGTGGAATGTCCTTGGCGGGCCAGTGAACCAGAAGCAGCTCGACCTGATCGAAGCCGAGCCTGTCGAGGCTTTCATCGACACGGCGTGCGACGGTTTCCGGCGCCAGGTCGTCGAACCAGATCTTGGTCGTGACAAAGAGTTCATTTCTTGGCACGCCGCTGGTCCGGACGGCGCGGCCGACGTCTACCTCGTTGCCGTAGCGGATCGCCGTATCGATCTGGCGATAGCCGAGTTCGATCGCTGTGCGGATCGCCGCCTCGCCTTCTGGGCCCTTCAGCTCGAATGTGCCGAAGCCGAGCACCGGTACCGTTTCGCCTTGAATTGTCTTGGTCATCAGATCGCTCATCAGGCGCGCTCGGCAAATACGGGTTTCAAGACATTCAACGAGGCCTGCTTCGCCCGTTCCGCCCAAACGCCGGCGACAATCCGGCCGGCTGGTGACAGCTTCCTCGTCATGCCGCGGCCCTGCCCTCAGCCAGCATTTCTGACAGCGTCACCGTTCGGTCCTCGCGAGCTGCAACATCGACCGCAAGGGTCGCGGCAAGCGTCGACATGCCATCGCGGGCGGTGATGAGCGGTTTCGCCTCACCGCGAATGACAGCGACGAAATGGTCGAGCTGATTCACATAGGTCAGAGATCCATCGCCCGGGCGGTGTTCGCGAACCAGTGGATGCTGCCAGTGATCGTTCTCGTTGGCATGACGCCAGAGATACATGTCGGAGACCGAAAGAGCCGCCTTGCGTCCTGCCAGGAACAGGCACGGTCCGGGCTGCGTCGGATGATAGAGCGCTTGGCCGGATGTATATTCCCAGGCCCAGGGGCTGACCGCTCCGTCCGAAATCAGGAATGTGCCAAGGACGCCGTTGACGAAGCGGATCGAGATACTGGCCGTATCCTCGACCTCGAATCCGCGCCGCGCGGACGAGGTGAAAGCGCGGATGCTTTCGATCTCGCCAACCAGATACCGAAGGACGTCGATGTCGTGAATCAGGTTGATGAGAAGCACTCCGCCGCCGATCTTCTTTCGCCATTCCGTATTGAAATAATCGTCTGGCTTGTCGAACAGCGTCATGCCGTTGACGGCAACGAGCGGTCCCAGTTCACCCGCGTCGATCGCGCGTTTCGCCGCGCGGATATCTGGACTATGGCGACGCTGATGGCCAACCAGAACCGGGACGCCTGACCGTTCGGAAGCCTCGACGATGCGGGCAGCAGCCGAAAGGCTTTCCGCAATCGGCTTCTCGATCAAGCTGGGCACGCCACGCTCGATGCAGGCCAGTGCCGCCGGCGCATGGAGGCGGTTCGGCAGCGCTATGATCGCGCCGTCAGGTTTGGCTTCGTCCAGCATCGTGTTGTAGTCGACCCAATGGGGAACGGACAGGCGAGCAGCCAGCTGCGCCGCTTCCGGCGACGGATCACAGATCGCTGCAATCTGCGCGGTCGAATTCGATACCAGCAGTTCGGCATGCTCGCGGCCGATGAGGCCGGCACCCATCAGGGCAATGCGTGTCATGTTGTCATCTCCGCTATGGCGCGCAAAGCGAGCCGGTAACCGTAGGCACCGAAGCCGGCCATCACAGCCGTCGCAGTCGTCGATACGAGCGACTTGTGATAGATCGCTTCGCGCTGATGTATGTTGGAAATATGCAGCTCGATCTTTGGACCGGTGAAGGTCTTCAATGCATCGAGGATGGCAATCGACGAAAAGCTAAAACCGGCCGGATTGATGATGATCCCGGCCGCCTCATGACGGGCCGAATGGATCGACTCGATGATTTCGCCTTCAAAGTTCGACTGCCGAAAGTCGATGGTCAGTCCGAGCTCGGCCGCATCCGCCATGCACCAGCTGCGGATATCGTCCAGTGTGGTATGGCCATATATATCGGGCTCGCGCTCACCGAGAAGGTTGAGATTCGGCCCATTCAGAATGAAAATATTACGCATATCAAAGTTCCCTGCGGCTGATCGGAAGCGCGGCTGCGTAGAACGGCCGCGCTCCCATTGCGTCATCACGTCAATGAAGATCGTTGCAGCCGTTATTGTACGGTGAACGGAACACCCTCGAGCTTTTCAGGGAAGTTCGGCAAGTCCTCACCGAGCCACTTTTTATTGATGGCCGCCAGGCGGCCGTCAGCGCGGATCTTGTCGATGAACTGGTTGAGCCAGTCATTGATTTCCTTGTCGCCGAGCTTGGTCGTGACGCCCATCCATTGCTCGTTGAAAACGACCTTCTGCTCGAAATCGTTTCCGGGAGCAGCTTTGTCCAGGTTGATCTTGTAGGTGGTGTTGCCGCCGATTGCATCGACCTGGCCGGATACAAGCGCCTGCATATTGGAGCTGTCATCGTCGAAGCGGCGGATGTTCGGAACGTCACCGAGCGCTGCCGTAATCGCCTTGTCCTGCGCCGCCCCACGTGGCACGCCGATACGAAGGTCCTTGGCGTCCTGAATGGTCGTGATCTTGTTCTTTGCGCTGGACAGAAGAATGATCTTCAAGCCGGCATAGGGCTTTGTGAATTGTACTGCCTTGGCGCGATCGGGATACATGCCCATGACGGCCATCTGCAGGTCGACCTTGCCGGTCAAAAGGTTTGGAATACGGGCAGCAACGGCGTTCGGTACGAATTCGACCTTCACGCCCATTTCTTCCCCGATGAGCTTCGCCACGTCTACATCGTAGCCGATGTTTTGGCCGCCGGCATCGATGGAGCCCCAGGGCGCCTGTTCACCCATGACGCCGACGCGGATGACGCCGGCTTCCTTGATCTTTTCCAGCGCCTGCGCATGGGCGTTGGACGCAGCGAGCGCCATGGTGACACCCGCCACCATCGCAAGTGCAGTGGTCCGAAATGAAAAATTACCCAACATGAAAAGTCCTCCTCTTGTTGCCGTTGGTCAAATTTTTTGGAGTGGCAAAACTCCTCTTTAGCCATTTGGCGTCGCCAAAGGCGTTTTCCGGAGCGTCGACCCGCTCGATCTTGATATTTCTGTTTCGGCCCTCGGGTTCACCTACGTGCCCCACCGCCTCAAGACGACGACCGGGATCATACTGCGATATCTTGCTCCGCATGGACATCAGGACCTCGCTGCCATCGACCGGTAATGGGAAACAGTATGCGAAATGCCTTCGCGCAATGGCGTAAAAGGCATTGCTCCAAGCAGCGTGCGATTGTCGGTCGGAGCGATGTTTGACGCCATCGGAACGGCCGCTCCGGCGAAATCGATCCTTGCTTCTGGAACCTCCGCCACGATCGCGGCGATCACATCGGGCACATCTTCTGTAGCGCCGCCCAGTGAAACCGCGTGGGCGCCTTCAAATGGCCGCGTTGCCGCTGCGGCAAAGGCAGCCGCCACGTCTGCAACAAAAACCAGATCCTGCGGACCGGAATAGCCGATCGTATAGGCATTGCCCGCAACTGCTTCGCGGCAGGCGATCGTTGGGCCGGCCGTAAGCCCGACCTCGCGGCCGGGGCCATAAACGACTGTCGGGCGCAGACCGATGCTGGCAATGCCGGCATCATGCCAATAGGCGCGCGCGCTGCCTTCACAGGCGAGCTTGAAAGCTCCATATTGCGTAACTGGATAGGGCGTGGCGCCGTCATCGGGACCGAACACCGCCGCACTGCTCGCATACGCAACACGCCGGATTCCATTGGTCTTAGCTGCTTCGAAGACGTTCAGCGTCCCGATCAGATTGACCTTGGCGCCAAGAACGGGATCGTTCTTGCAAGGCGGGGTCAGCAAGGCCGCCAGGTGAATGATAGACGAACAGTCACGCGCCGCCTCGTTCAGAGCATCTCCATCGGTGATGTCGCCTTGGAACCACTCGACGCGATCAGCCTGTTCGCCGGCGATCTCCCGCAGGATACGGCGATCGGTCGCGCGGTCGAAAATGCGGACCGCATGGCCCTGCGCGGTCAGCGCCTTGAGGATCCAGCCGCCCAGGAAACCCGCACCGCCGGTGACTAATATCCGTGTCATGAGCGAGCCCTCATGTCTTCTGCCGTGAGGGAAAATGCCGTTTCATAGATATTGCTGACAGGGCCGGCTAAAACGCCGCCGGCAAGCGCCAGCCGCTCGACCTCGGGCAAGGCGGATTGCAAACCTGGGCTGGACGAGCCCTCGATCAGGATCACGACATCAAATCCAGTCTCGCGCATGTCCTTGCGCAACTCGGTTTCGCGTGTGCGCACGCTGGAAACCTCGGTGCGGGAAACACCGATGTGAACGCTGGAGACGCCACGCACGGCCAGAATGGCTTCGGCAAGCAACTGCGCCTTTTCCTTCAACTGCTTTTCGCCATCGTCGCCTGCGAGGTCGACGCGGATCGTCGCCATGCTGCCGCCATCGCCATTGCCGGCTGTCGCGATCGTCTCGCAGGCAACGCGCAGGAAATTCTGGAAGCTCGGCGCGATAGTGGCCGTCCACGACGTCGGGTTGTTGAGGCGCTCGAGATAATCGGGCGATCGGAAGGTTTCGAGGCTTTCGCCTGCATAGATCGTACCGAAGGCGTAGCGGGACGCATTGGGCGCGTGCAAACGCTTGCCCGTGGTAAAACCAGGGATGGACAAGCGTTCCGGCATATGTTCGCGCGTATGCCACTCAATGTAGTCGCCAACAGCGCCCTCGGCGATGTCATGCCACATAACGAGAAAGGCAGAGCCCTTCAGTCCCATTCTTTTTCTCCTCCCATTCGCCTGTCCGTTGCTGCTCCCGCTTGACAAGCAGGTCGTTTCCGACCCATGTAGGCTACTAGAATGTTAGTATGTTGCAAATGTCAAGCGCCACTTTTTGCCAAACAGACGTGCAGGGACAAGATTGGGAGACCAAATGACGGAAAAAGAAACACCACGCGTTGCAGTCGTAACGGGAGGAGCAGGCGGTCTCGGATTTCCGATCGCAGCACGTCTGGCAGCCAAGGGCCACAAGGTCGCCCTTTGGGATATCAATCGCGAGAGCGTCGAGGAAGCGGCGGCGAAACTGCCGGGCGCGAAAGGTTATGTCGTCGACGTGACGGACGCAGCGGCCGTCGATGCGGCAATGAAAGATGTCGTGGCCGACATGGGGCCGCTTGGCATTCTCGTCACCGGTGCAGGGCATAACGGCCCAGTCGAAAGCTTCGCGAAATACCCGTTGGACGGCTGGCGGTTTGTCATGTCGCTCAACCTCGACGCGGTTTTTATCTGCTGCCAGGCAGCGGTCCGCGAAATGCTGAAGACCGGCTATGGCCGAATCGTCAACATCGCCTCGATCGCCGGCAAGGAGGGCAATCCCAATGCAGTGGCCTATTCCGCATCCAAGGGAGGCGTCATCGCCCTGACCAAATCGGTGGGCAAGGAGCTCGCGACCACCGAGATCCGGGTGAACTGCGTCACGCCTGCGGCAATCGAAACCGAGATGATGAACCAGCTGACGCCGGAATTCCGGGCCTATGTGACCGCGAAAATTCCTGTCGGCCGGCTGGGCCAGGCCGATGAGGTCGCAGCGCTCGTCTCGTGGCTGGCTTCGGAGGAATGTTCGTTCTCGACGGGGGCAGTCTTTGACGTCTCCGGCGGCCGTGCGACGTATTGAGGCCTGACATGTACAAGCAATATCCACTTTCACTCGCCTTCCTCACTGTACAGGGCTGCCCGCCACTTGAGCACGTGAAGGCAGCCGCCCAGTCCGGCTACGATATGGCTGGGCTGCGGCTCATCGCTCCGCATGGCCTGGAACTCGCCCATCCTATCGTCGGAAACACGCCTCTGATCCGAGAAATCAAAACAACGGCCGCCGATCTCGGGATATCCTTCTACGACGGCGAAGTGTTCACGCTGCTACCGGAGACCGATGTCGAAAGCTGGTTGCCTGTGATCGAGGTAGCAGCTGAATTCGGCATGCCTGTGATGCAGATCACCTGCGAAGACCCTGACCTTTCCCGGGCGAGCGACAACCTTGGCCGGATCGCAGACGCTGCAGCACAGCACGGCATGAAAATGGCCATCGAATTCATGCGCTGGCGCTCCACCGCAACGATCCAGGATGCGGCCCGCCTTGCCGCTGCATCGGGACGCGACAATGTGGGGATTCTCCTCGACGCCCTGCATCTGTCGCGGTCCGGTGGAAGTCCTGCCGATGTCGCTGCTTTGCCAGCGGGCCAGGTTCTTTACCTTCAGCTCTGCGATGCTCCAGCGAGGCAGCCAGCCGATAATGCCGCCTGTATCGCGGAAGCAAGAACTGGGCGAATGTTTCCAGGCGATGGCGGACTGTGGCTGAACGAGCTGATGTCCGTCCTGCCCCGCGACATTACCATCAGCATCGAGACACCCCACAAGGGCGATTCGACGTTAGGTTTCGCCGAGCGGGCCGAAAAGGGCATGGCGGCCACACGCCGTTTTCTTGACGCGCTCGATAGCTGATGGCAACGGAGTTATTGAAGACTATTGCTTTCGTCGCGGCCTGCGTCATAGAGGACTAGCATTCTTCTGCACGATGGATGGGTACCGGCGAACATTGGGAGGACCGTAGGAATGGATCAAAGGCCACGATCCTCGCTGGGCGTTCGGGTGACCGAGAGATTGCGGCGGGCTATCCTCGATGGTGAAATCGAACTGGGCGACGCCTTGTCGGAAGACAAGCTGGCTACCACGCTCGGCGTCAGCAGAAGCCCGGTCAAGGAGGCCTTTGCGACGCTCGAACAGGAAGGATTGCTCGACGTTCGTCCCCAAAGAGGCAGCTTCGTCTTCCTGCCGACACATGAGGACACGGTGAACCTCTGCGAATTCCGCAAGATGATTGAAATCGAGGCGCTGCGTCTTGCAATGCAGAGCCGGCGCGACGAAACCCTGGCGGCCATGCGTACCGCAGCGGACGACATGAACGCCGCCTGTGAAGCCGGCGACAACCTGAACAGCGCGCGCGCCGACGGCCGCTTCCACGACGCTTCGCTCGAGCATTGCGGAAATCCCTACCTCATCAATGCCTACCGGCTGGTATCGAGCAAAGTAGCCGCACTACGCTCACACCGCTCGACGCTCCCAACGCGCAAACAGGCGAGTGGCGAGCATCTTGCCATCGTCGCAATGCTGGAGGCCGGAGATATGGTAAAGGCACTCGAATTGCTCAGCACGCATATTCTGATGATGTCGAAGCGATACGGCATAGGGACAGAGCCTGCGCGAAGCTCGGGAAGCCGGGCCGCCCGCAGCCCGACACTGGACCATATCGGGCCGCTTCTCGACTGAGCGGCCACTACGTTTCATCGACGGCCGCAGCGGTTCCAGCCCCTGCCCGCGTCGCCGAAGGCTTCGCAACCGTCTGCCGTTACCGCAACCGTATCCTCCAGCTTTATGAAGCCGAGCCGCGGATGCTGCCAGGTCGTTTCGATCGACAACACCATTCCCGTCTCAAGCGCCAGACCACGATGCGTCGCTGGATACGGGATCGGCCCGTCATCGAGAAGCCGCGGTGCCTCATGGGAAACCAGCCCCATCCCATGTGCAACGAAACTCATGCGTCCGTCCCGTTTCGCTGACAGGAGCGGCGCGGTTGCCGCGAAGATGTCCTGGCCGATGGCCCCACTGCGTATCGGTCGTCTGGCTGCTTGCTGTACCTCTTCGATGACTGCCAGCGCATCCTCTAGCTCCGGCGAAGGCCGGCCGAGGATGCCCATGCGACAAAGATCGCCAATGTAGCCGCGATAGTTTCCGCCCGAATCGAGCGATATGATATCGCCTTCCTGCAAACGTTGATTCGAGGGGGCACGGTTGAGGCTCGTCCCCGCCGTAATCAGGCAATATTCGAACACCAGATCGCGCTGCACTTCCTCCCGGCGCAGTATCTCGACGACATCGTGCTTGGTCTGGCCGGGTTCTATCCGGGAAAACGTCGCCGTAATGGCGTCGACCACGCGCTCCGATGCCTGCCGGAGATCATCGAGTTCTGCTGGGGTCTTCACCGCCCGCAGCGATTCCAGAGTTTCGACGCAATCCGAAATCGCAGCATGCGGCAAACCCGCGCGAAGGACCTGAAATGCGTCAGCCGGCAGGAAACCCAGTTCCACTCCGATTGTGGATACCGGAATTCCGGACGCTGCTATCCGTTCGAGGCAGTATTGCATCGAATCGACCGATCCCCGTGCGTTCAGGTCGAGGGTGCCCGGCCAGAAACGACCGAGATCACGCTCGTAACCTTCGTTGGGATTGCCGATATAGGCGGCAAGATCGGGACGACCTCTGGGATAGATCAGGATCGGCAGATAGCGACTGAGGCCGGTCGCGTCCATGTAGTCGAACATGAAAAAACGATAGCCGCCGAGCATGTACTGGACATTGTGTTTCGACGACACGAGAAGCACGTCAAGACCCTTCTCCTGCATCAACAGATCAAGCAACGCCGTGTCGAAAGGCGGCATCGCCGCCGCCCGTGAAGCAGTCATCATTCCCTCCATTCTTTTCCGCCTGGGCGACCCGCAATATGGCGGCTTCAACCTGCAGCGCGTGTGGACCGGGTCGTTCGTGCAGCGTCAAATTCGTCCATGTATGCCCGGGAGGTTTCCAGCGTCTGCCTGCTCCACTCCGCCGGCCCCACGGTCGCAAGCCTGGAATGACTCGGCACCTCGACACTGACGATCAAGTTGTCGGGCAGCGCGCCTATGATGCCGGCGACATCGACGCCGCCCTCGCCCGGTAAAAGCCGCTCCTGCCTTGCGGTGAACAGCAGTTCCTCCTTGGTCGTGGGAATTCCGGGCGGCGCATCACAAATCTGGAAATAGCTCATGCGGGCGGGATCGATCGCGCGGATGTCGGCGAGTGTTGTCTTCGACCGTGCCACGTGGATAATGTCGATCAGCATCTCGCCGTTCGGGCGCGCGGCCTCGGAGACGATACGGCTGGTCGTGGCCGCATTGTTCAGCGTCGTCCATGGTGTGAATTCGAGATTGATGGTCAGGCCGAATGGCGCTGCTGCATCACAAAGCAAGCCGTAGGTTTCTGTCATCCGCGCCTCATCCGGATCGTCGCCAGCTACAACGATGGTCCGGGCACCGACCTTTGCCGACGCTTCCAGCATGGGAAGCCAAAGCTCGACCTCCGACACTCCATCAATGCGGGCAATCTCGACATCCAGCACCTTGACGCCTGTATCGTCGATGCGCATCAGCGTTTCGCGAAGCATGGCTGGATCGTTCATCAACGGAAAGGCTTGGCCTCCCGGCAGAGTAGGCATCATGCGGATGCCGGCCAGATCGTATCCTGCCTCGGCAGCGAATTCGATCATCTTCGGCGGGCTGGTCTCGAGCGTCATGTACGAAAGCGAATACAGCCTGTTCATGCATTTAGTCCTTTGATTGATGTCTATGGGGCGTTGCCAGCGGTCGCATACGTGCCCGCACTCCATACCGCCTTCTGCGATAGTGTTGACATACAGTACCTCATTTGACAAGCATCGTGGACAGGTTTGGAGGTAAATCCGATCAAAACGCTGGTGTATCTGGAAAAGGGAAACACAGATTATCGTCCGGCATCGATCGTGGAGAGGTCGATGCCGCTAAACTAGGACTGACGAATTGACGGTCTGGACGCCCGCGGTATTTAGGGTACAACAAAACCATGAGCGAACAGGAACACGCAGGCATCAAGGCCAACAAGAACATCAATCCGATGAAGAAGAGCCCGATCAGCCGGCAGCAGTCGCTTGCTGCCATCGTGGCCGACAAACTCAAGGCGTCGATTCTCAATCGTGAACTGTCTCTCGGTGAGGCCCTTTCGGAGGAAAAGATCGCCGCCGCCATGGATGTCAGCCGGACGCCTGTACGCGAAGCGTTGACGATTCTGCAATTGCAAGGACTGATTGTCATCCTGGCCCGCCGTGGCAGCTTCGTCTTCAAGCCGAATCGCGAGGAGCTTCATTCACTCGTGGAATATCGCCTCCATCTCGAGATGTTGGCGGCTGGCTTGGCCGTTGAGCGGGCGCCCAAGGCGCTGCACAGCGCGATGATGGATGCGATAGCCGCGATGGAGAAAGCCCGCGCTGCCGACGATGCGTTGGCCTATGCCGAGGCCGATACCCGCTTCCACGATGCCATATTCGAACACTGCGGCAACCCCCTGTTCACCGAAGCCTTCGAAATCGCCGCTGGTCGCATCGCGGCACTTCGCGCCCATCTTTCCGAGCAGCTTGGACTACATCGGCAGAAAACCTTCGAAGAA
Organism: Candidatus Phyllobacterium onerii; assembly: GCF_028331445.1. Taxonomy (GTDB): domain Bacteria; phylum Pseudomonadota; class Alphaproteobacteria; order Rhizobiales; family Rhizobiaceae; genus Phyllobacterium; species Phyllobacterium onerii. Next base: position 201,159 of record NZ_JAQMHX010000009.1, read on the forward strand.
CATCAGCAGATGGCGGAGGCGGTCAAACGGCAAGATATCTCGACTTTACGCGAGCTGCTTCAGGTGCATATCCAGGCGATGGAGCCGAATTACGCTAGTGCACTGGCAATCCTTTAGCCGTATGGGCGGACCGACCCGGACGTGTGTCTGGCCAGGAATTGCCTCCACAATATTGCTGATGTTTGCGACGTGCAACTGGTTCGTGCTATCCTTGGCGTTACATAATCTGGGTCGGTATGTTTTGAGGAAAGAGCTGATCTGATGCTTCAATATGCAATCTACTCTTTCGTCATCTGTCTCGCCGTCGGCGGTGGCGCTTGGATATATGCCATATATGACGTTAAAAAGTCTCAACAACGCCGCGTGGAATTTCAGAAGAAAATCGATGAAATGCGAAAAGGTGGCAGGACTCCGGCCCACTAGAGCAAATTGAGGGATGGCCCTTAAGATGAAACGGCAGCCGAAGGGGCTGCCGTTTCCTTGTGTAGCTCATCGCTGCTGCTATTACCGCACCAGGATGTTGCGGAACTGCCAGGGGTCCTCAAGATCCAGGTTTTCCTTGAACAGGCCCGGCCGGTTCTCCAGGGGAGTCCAGTCGGTATAGTGGCCTTTGAGCGGGCCGAGATAGGGTGTCTGGACTTCAAGGCAGCGGCGGAAATCCATCTCGTCGGTTTCGACGATACCGGCATCCGGGTTTTCCAGCGCCCAGACCATGCCCGCCATGACCGCCGACGAGACCTGCAGGCCTGTCGCGTTCTGATAGGGAGCAAGCTTGCGTGCTTCCTCGATCGTCAACTGCGAACCATACCAGTAGGCATTCTTGTCGTGGCCATAGAGCAGCACGCCAAGTTCATCCGCGCCGTCGACGATCTCGGATTCGTCGAGCACATGCTGGATCGCCTGAGGCTGGCCTGCTGCACCGAACATCTCATCGAGCGATAGTGTCGCTACGTTGGCGGGGTGATAGGCGTAGTGGCATGTGAGCCGGTAGGCGGCCTTGCCCTTCTTGTCGAACACCGTGAAGAAATCCGCGATCGAGATTGCCTCATTGTGCGTGACCAGCAGGCCGAACTGTGCACCCTCGGTCGGGCACCATGTGCGGATGCGGGTATCGGCGCCGGGCTGCTCGAGAAAGATCGCGGCCTTGTTGCCCCTCTTCTGCTTGCGGGCATTTTTCGGCATCCACTTTTCGTGGGTGCCCCAGCCGAGTTCGGCCGGCTGCAGGCCTTCTGAAATGAAACCTTCGACAGACCACGTGTTCCAGAAGGCGCCAAAAGGCTTCGGCTCGCCGGCGCGCTGCGTATCGCGCTCGGCAATATGGATGCCCTTGACGCCGACCTTGTCCATCAGGCGCGCCCAGCTCTCGCGATCCGTGCGGGCGGGCTCTTTGTGGTCGACGTTCAGGTCTCTGGCAAGGTCAAGTACAGCCTGCTTGACGAACCAAGAGACCATGCCGGGGTTGGCGCCGCAGCACGAAACCGCAGTCGGACCGCCTGGATGCTTCTTCTTCTCGGCGAGCAGAGTCTGGCGCAGGGCGTAATTGGTGCGGTCGGCATTATCGAGGTCGTTGGCATAATAGAAGCCCGGCCAAGGTTCAATGACCGTATCGATATAGAGCGCGCCGACTTTGCGGCACAGGCGTAGAATATCGACCGAGGAGGTATCGACGGAAAGATTGACGCAGAAGCCTTGTCCGCCGCCTTCGGTGAGAAGCGGCTTGAGCAGCGTCTTGTAATTTTCTTTTGTGACGGCTTCCTGAATGAAGCGGATGCCGCGCTCGTCGAGCAGTTTCTTGTTGGCATCGCTGGGATCGATAACGATCAGGCGGGATTTATCGTATTTGAAGTGGCGTTCGATGAGGGGCAGGGTACCCCGTCCGATGGACCCGAAACCAATCATCACGATCGGACCGGTAATTTCTCCATGTACAGGCCATTGAGCCTTCGCCATTTGTTTGTTGCTCCTAATTTTGATCTCCATCAATGAGGGCGGCGGACTAAAATCCGCTTCAAAGAAACCATAGAGCATAGACATGACAAAGAGCAAACAACCAGTTGCTCTTTTATGGTGAAATTCCGAACTACTGTTAATTAAAACGCGGCTATAGCCGTTTCAGTGCGTCGATAAGCCGGTCGCGGATTGTCATAATACCTTTGTAGTGCAGTTGCGCAGGATTTAGCGCTTCGAGCTGGCGCGCAAAAGCTTCCGCTAAATTACGGCATTCGGGGTGTTTCTTGAGGGCACTTATAGGATCGAGATAAATGCGGATGGTGAAAAGAATATCGCCGGAGAGAGGTAATTTGCGCAGCGTCTGCCGCTCGACGCGAACATAGCTTTGGGCTGCAATATCCTCGTCGGTGTAGCGCGCGCCCTTCTGGTGACTGGCGAGCGGATGATAGAGATTGCCGTCGGGCTGCAGCGACCAATTCATCCGCTGAACCGAGCGATCCGGGCGCAGATTGTCGAACATGCGGGTGATCAGCCCGGCATTGCGGGTGCCTGCGCCAAAATCGGGCACGGGGGCGTGGATATCATCCATCGAGCGGCCGAACTTTTCCAGAAGCGTCCAGGAGGACGGAAACGATAACGACGCGGCGGCGAGATGCCAGCCCCGGGTCTCGTCTTTGCGCATCAACACAAGGTCTTCCTGAACCAGGCTGGCGGCGCGATGCAGGGTGGGGATACCGGTTTCGCCGAGCGATATGGGTTTGTTCCATCCCGCAATTTTGACGTTCCCGCCGTCGCTGGAATAGATATCAGGATAGTGCTCGACGAGATGGGTGCTGAGAAGTTCCAGCACTTCCTTCTGGGCAGCTTCTGTTCCGGGCTCCTCGACAAAAATCCTGTCGCCGTAGAGTGCAAAAAGCCGTTCTTTCTCAGCGAGATAGGCGAGAAGATTGCTGTCGATCTCGATCCAGTCTTTCAGGTCGAGCTGCTGCAACCCTATGGTGAAGGGTTGCGCCGAGCCATCATAGGGCGTGTGCACGGGGGCGGGAGTCGTCATTATGCGGCGTCCATCGCCTCCAGCTCGTCGATGATCCCCTCGATAACGGAAAGGCCCTTTTGCCAGAAGGCGGGGTCCGTCGCATCGAGGCCGAAGGGCGCAAGCAATTCAGAATGATGCTTGGTGCCGCCGGCCTTCAACATGTCGAAATACTTCTCCTGGAATCCCGCTTCGGCATTCTGATAGACCGCATAGAGCGAGTTCACCAGGCAATCGCCAAAGGCATAGGCGTAGACATAGAATGGCGAGTGGACGAAATGCGGGATATAGGTCCAGAAGGTTTCGTAGCCTGGACCGAAATGCACCGCTGGTCCGAGGCTTTCCTTCTGCACATCCAGCCAGATCTCGCCGATACGGTCCGAGGTGAGTTCACCGTTGTTGCGCTCGGCGTGAACCCGGCGCTCGAACTGGTAGAATGCGATCTGCCGTACGACCGTGTTGATCATGTCTTCGGCCTTTTGCGCCAGCATGGCCTTGCGCTCGCGCTTGTCGCGGGTCTTTTCGAGCAGAGATTGGAAGGTGAGCATTTCGCCGAAGACGGAAGCAGTTTCAGCGAGGGTCAATGGCGTCGAGGCCATGAGCGCGCCCTGATCGCCGGCAAGCACCTGATGCACGCCGTGGCCAAGTTCGTGCGCGAGGGTCATCACATCGCGCGGCTTGCCCATGTAGTTCAGAAGCACATAGGGATGCACCGAGGGAACGGTCGGATGGGCGAAGGCGCCGGGCGATTTGCCGGGGCGGGTCGGCGCGTCGATCCAGTTTTTGTCGAAGAACGCCTTGGCGATTTCGGCCATTTCCGGCGCAAAGCCATTATAGGCGGAAAGCACGGTTTCGCGCGCGTCCGTCCATGAAATGATCGCCTGCGGCGTTTCGGGCAGGGGAGCATTGCGGTCCCAGTTGTTCAGGTATTCAAGGCCAAGCCATTTGGCCTTGAGCGCATAATATCGATGCGACAAGCGCGGATAGGCGGCCTGCACGGCTTCGGAAAGTGCGTCGACCACCTCGCGCTCGACGCGGTTGGCCAAGTGGCGGCTATCAGCGATGTCCTCAAAGCCACGCCAGCGATCGGAGATTTCCTTGTCCTTGGCCAGCGTATTGGTGATGAGCGTGAAAACGCGCAGGTTTTCCCTGAAGGTCTTGGCCAGTGCTTCAAAACCGGCTTTACGCTGGGATGCATCGGCATCCTGCAAGAGGTTCAAAGTCGGCTCGAGCGCCAGTTCCTCGCCATTCACTTCAAAGCGCAGCGCCGTCATGGTTTCGTCAAACAGACGGTTCCAGGCGCCACGTCCGGTAATCGACTTTTCGTGGAAAAGCTGCTCGATCTTGTCGTCGAGCTGGTAGGGCTTGTCCTTGCGCAGGTCCACCAGCCATGGGCGATAGTGGGCGATGGTCGGGTTTTCGGCCATGGCTTTTTCAATGATCGCATCATCGATGCGGTTGAGTTCGAGGCTGTAGAAGATCAGATGCGTGCTCGCATCGGTCATCTTCTGCTGGATATCGCCGTAAAGCTTGGCGCGCTTGGGATCGGACGTGTCGCCGGCATAGACCAGCCCGGCGAAGGAGACGATCTTGCCGATCAGTTCCTCGAGCGCTTCGAATTCCCGGATAGATTGAGCAAACTCTCCGCCCTTCGGTTTGGCCGCCTCGGAGGCGAGATTACCCTTCCAGCGCAGCTCGAATTTGGCGGCGAGTTCGTCGGCCTTTTTGAGATCGGCCTTGAGCTCGCTGCTTTCCGTGGATGGATAGAGATCGGCAAGGTTCCATTCAGGCAGCAGGCCGAGCGCAGCCTGATCGGCTTTCACGGCAGCAGTGCTGCCCGATTTGGAGGGAGCCGTGACCACGGTATCAAGCGAGTATTTATTGATTTTTGAACGCATTTTGGCACCAGAATATTGAAGTTTGGAGGGCGAATCAGAGGCCCTCGATAAAGGAGCTAAACCTTAAGAGTCGGTTGGCAATTGATCCAGTTCCGTCTTGCTTGTCCCACTTTGTAGTAACTTTTAGACTTTTGAGGGGTGGATTCATTTGAAAAAAAGCCTTAATCCTGCTGTTAACAACCCGTTGACCATGTCACAAAACACTGGATTCGATATGCGTTTTCGCCATGCTCTCAACGTATTTGTTCTTCAGTAAAGCGACCATTAACCATTAAATCGGACAATCCAGCTATTCGGGGGTTGGAAAAGACGGTCAAGGTTGGGGACGAAATTGTCAAACATGATTCATGCACAGAACAACAGATCGTGGGCGAGTTCTATTGTGCGCGCCGGCTGGTTTGTGTTCCTCATGGTCTTTGTGCCGATGTTGTTCGCATCCGCACAGGCTTCCGCCGAGACGAGGACTCTCAGGCTTTATTTCATCCATACCAAGGAGCGTGCCGAGATCACGTTCAAGAGAAATGGCCGATACCAGCAGGATGGTCTGAACAAACTCAACAAGTTCCTGCGTGACTGGCGCCGCAACGAGCCGACGAAGATGGACCCCCGCCTCTTCGATCTGGTCTGGCAGATTTATCAGAACGTCGGCGGCAGGGACTACATCAATGTGGTATCTGCCTATCGCTCTCCCGCCACGAATTCCATGCTGCGCTCCCGTTCGCGCGGTGTGGCGAAAACAAGCCAGCACATGCTGGGCAAGGCCATGGATTGGTATCTGCCGGGTGTGAAGCTTTCCACACTTCGCGTCACGGCGATGAAATTCCAGGCTGGCGGCGTTGGCTACTATCCGACCTCCGGCTCTCCTTTCGTCCATACGGACGTCGGCAATGTCCGTCACTGGCCACGCATGAGCCGCAGGGAACTGCTGGCCGTATTCCCGGACGGCAAGACCATGCATATTCCTTCCGATGGCAAGCCATTACCCGGCTATGACCAGGCGGTCGCTGCCTACGAATCCCGCAAGCGCAGTGGTGGCAGCGCAATTCAGGTCGCGAGTGCTTCCGGTTCGAGCCGCAGTGGCAAGACACTGTTTGGCATGATCTTTGGCGGCGGCGCTGATGAAGAAGAGGATTCCAGCGAGAGCACAACTGCTGTCGCTAGTGCTTCCAAGCCTTCGAAGACGCTTTCGACCAAGCCAGCCGCGATAGCCGAAGACGCGGATGGAGGAGAGACCGCTGCACCGGCCGCGCCGGCTGTCGCTACACGTGCCCAGCCTCAACCCGAAGAGCAGCAGATCGCTCCGGACCTGCCAGTGCGCGGTGCACCTGCGCCTTTGACCGCGCCGCGACCTGACGCGCCGCTTGCGACATCGCCGGAAGACAACCGGGCCTTGGCCTTTGCGGTTCCCGTACCGCTGCGTCGTCCTGACTATTCGCCGACGCCGGCACCAGAAGAACCTTCAACGCTCAATGCGCTCGCTGAAGATCAATCGACTGTGATCGCCGCCTTGCCGATGCCGCGGCCGGAGCCGCAGGATAGCGCCAGTGCTATTCGTGAGATGATCGCGGCCAATCCTAACAATGCGAGCGCCGATACGGCGCAGCCCGAAATGGCCAATGCGCTCGTTCCGGTACCTTTCGACAAGCCCAAGCGCAATGACATGATGGTTGCATCGCTCGTGCCCGACCAGCGTCCCGCCACCGAAGCAATTCAGGCAACTGCGGCCGCCGAAGAGGTTATTCCAGCGCCGGATGATGATCTGCAGGCGATTATCAAGCAGGCCGACGGCGAACATGGAAATGTTATTTCCGCTTCGCAGCCGACGCCAGAGATGCCGACATTGCCGGGAACAACTGGTGGGCGTGTGAAACCGGCTGCACAGCAGAATACGCAGATGGCGTCGATTGAAACGCAGCCATCGCTACGCCGGACCATGCTCGACGCTCAGGCCTCTGGCGACCCGGTTGCCGCGCTTAATAATGGCGTCATCACGACGGCCAAGGGCGCCAAGCCGCGCAAGCAGGCCGCACAGGGCCAGGCTCCGAAAGCGATCCAGGTCTCCTCGGAGGTTCCGGACCGCGCTCTTTCGACCGAGCAGGTCGCGGAGACAGCGCCTGCAGTGACACCGGCAGTCCTGCGCAATGCAGAAATGCGAACGGCTCCGACGACGGTCTATACCGCCGGGTTCCAGCAGAGCCTGCCGGTCGCCAACGCCAACAAGTTCACCGGCAAGGCGGTTACATTCCTGCAGATCGCCAAGTTCAATCCGACGCACGGATCGTAACGGCGGCAAGAAAAACCCCTCCCTGCTGCTACGCAGCCTCCCTCCCCACAAGGGGGAGGGTAAGACCGTCGCGCCTGTCGTTACGCTAAAGTCCTATATTCCGGCGTTTGAAAATACTGCAGAATTGAGCGCCTTACCCTCCCCCTTGTGGGGAGGGACGGAGCGAAGCGACAGGGAGGGGCCCTTCTGCCACATAGCAACATTCGGGCAAAAACTAGAATTCGCGCCAAGACGCTCCGCCGCGAGCTGACCAAGGCGGAACGGCGAATGTGGGACATACTGCGGTGTTTCCGTGGTCGCGGGGCCCGATTTCGCCGCGAGACACCGATCGGGCCATATATCGCTGATTTTGCCTGACTATCAGCACGCATCATCATTGAGGTGGACGGCGATACGCATGCAACCGCCAGTGGTATCCGGCACGATCAGGACCGTGATACATTTTTGCGCGGTCAGGCTTCCACGTAATTCGCTTCGATAACAGCGATATCATTTTTTCTGAAGAGGCAGTTTACCTCGAAATTGGGGCAGCGCTGCAAACACGCCTCATCCCGGCACTCTCATAACCGGCGTCAGCCCGCGAGCTTCACTGCCTCAGCCGCGAGCTGCGTGATCTCGTCCCACTTTCCGGCCTTTACCAGCTCTTCCGGGGCAACCCATGATCCGCCCACGCAAACGACGTTCGGCAGGTTGAGATAGGTTTTGGCGTTGGCGATGCTGACGCCTCCGGTCGGGCAGAACAGCGTGCCGGCCAGCGGCGACGACAAGGATTTCAGGAAAGCTGCGCCGCCGGCCTGTTCGGCGGGGAAAAACTTCAGCATCGTGTAGCCTTCTTCGCGCAAGGACATGATCTCGCCCGGCGTGATGGCGCCTGGCAGCAGCGGTACCTTGCTGTCGCGCGCGGCTTCGATGAGCTGCGGTGTCGCTCCGGGGCTGACGATGAAACGGGAGCCTGCGTTGACAGCCTCGTCATACTGACGGGCATTGAGAATGGTTCCGGCGCCGACGATGGCCTCCGGCACTTCATTGGCGACGGCACGGATGGCATCGAGAGCTGCAGCAGTGCGCAGCGTGATCTCGATTGCCGGCAAGCCGCCCTTGGCAAGCGCCCGCGCCAACGGAACGGCATCGGCGAGATTCTGGATGAGAATGACCGGAATAACCGGCTGGCCCTTGAGGACGGGTAAGAGCAGATCGGTCTTCTGGGTCATCTCAATTCTCCGCTGACAGGAACTTCAATCGATTTAGTAGTGTGCATCCGGTTTGTCTACCCTGGATTTCGTGGATCGGGCACAATGGAGGCGCCACTTACGGTCTCCTCGCAAAACCCTTGAATTTGACGCTCTAGCGCAGTAGTTGGATGCGATCATGACAGACCATACCTCAAATATGCCCTTTACGGTGGCAGCGCTCTATCGCTTTGCCCGGCTGGATCACTACCAGTCGCTGCAGGAGCCGCTGGCGAAGCTTTGCTGCGGGCAGGGGATCAAGGGTACATTGCTTTTGGCCGCAGAGGGTATCAACGGCACTGTCGCCGGAACATCTGCGGCGATCAAGATGCTCGTTGATTTTCTTGAGTTCGAGCCGGCCATTGCCGGGATGGAGCTGAAATATTCCTACGCGAGCGAGATGCCTTTCAAACGCATGAAGGTGCGGCTGAAAAAGGAAATCGTCACTATGGGTGTCGACGACATCGACCCGCTGCAAAGCGTAGGCACCTATGTACCCGCGACAGACTGGAATGCGCTGATCTCCGATCCGGATACGATCGTCATCGACACGCGTAACGACTACGAGACGGCGATCGGGACGTTTCAAGGCGCCGTCGATCCGCAGACCAAGACGTTTCGCGAGTTTCCGCAGTGGGTGGAGACCCACCGCGAGGAACTGGAAGGCAAGAAGATCGCCATGTTCTGCACTGGCGGTATCCGCTGCGAGAAGGCGACGGCCTATGTCAAAGGCCTCGGCTTCGATGACGTGTTTCATCTGAAGGGCGGGATTCTCAGATATCTCGAGGACGTACCAGCGGAGGAAAGCCGCTGGGAGGGCGAATGCTTCGTCTTCGACGAGCGGGTATCCGTGGGCCACGGCCTTGTCGAGGGTGAGGCGGAACTTTGCCACGCCTGCCGCAACCCGATTGCGCCGGAGGACAAACTCTCGCCGTTGTTCGAAGAGGGCGTCTCCTGTCCCAATTGCTACCACGAGCGTACGGACGAAGATCGTGCCCGTTTTGCCGAGCGGCAGAAGCAGGTGCGCTTGGCCAAAGAGCGTGGCGAGAAGGCTCACATAGGTTCCTGAGCGTCTGACAAATTCCTCTGCTGTCATTGCAATGCCATGAACCCGGTCCTAACTAAGCGGAGCCAATTCATGCAGCCATGAGGAGAGACGCATGCTTGATCCGAAGAAGATTCTCGATGATTTCCTGGGAAGCAATATTCCCGGAGTTGGAACATCGGTTCGCGACACGGCCGGCAAGGCGACGCAACTTGCCAAGGACAATCCGCTCGCCACTGGCGCGCTCGCTGCGATTCTTCTCGGTACCGGCACTGGCCGCGAGGTGGCTGGCAGTGCCCTGAAACTTGGCGGTCTCGCCGCCGTCGCCGGGCTCGCCTACAAGGCCTATCAGAACTACCAGTCGGGCAAGGCTCCCGCAGAAGCAACGGAAGCTTCGACTGGCGAGCTTGCGCCGCCGCCGGACGATTCAAGCTTCCGTCCCGAAACCGCGCCACAGGGTGAGCATGAGTTTGCACTGGTGCTGGTACGCGCGATGATCGCAGCTGCCCGTGCCGATGGCATGGTGGACGAGACCGAAAAGGCGCGCATCATCGAGAAACTGTCACTCTCCGGCATCAACAGCGATACCCAGGCATTCCTGGCGAATGAGCTGAATTCGCCTGTCGATGTGGACGGACTGGTCGCGGCTGCGGTTACCGATGCGCAGAAGGTCGAGCTCTATACCGCTTCGCGTCTGGCTATCGATCCGCAAACGCGGGCCGAGCGCGGCTATCTCGACCTGCTTGCAGGGCGCCTGAAACTGCCGGACAATCTCATCGATCATATTGAAGCGACTGTGGCTGACGTGAAGGTTACATCGCCCGCCTGAAACCTTTCGGAAACGGTTCCGGGCGATAACCCTCGATCGTAATCTAGGCCAGTCATTGAGCTGGGATTTATGATGATCGCTGCTGCTGGGCTGAAAAATCCGATTGATATAGCCGCCGTGGACATTCGGTCGGATGCAGCGGCTTTATATTTCGCGAGTTCGTTGGTCAGTATTGTCTGTCGCGCTGAGCTCCCTTATCTTTTTCGAAATATCGCTGTCTGGTTCGAGACCATCGGTTTCCTCGGTCAAGATGGTTCCCCGCGACTTATGCCAATGTTCCAATGGAACATTGATCCTTCGAATTTACAATTAAACTTAGGTCTTGTTTTTGCTTGATTTTCACGGCATTTAAAGAGCGAGATCCATTGGGAGATTGTCTGGATGAAACGCTTTTCGGTTGCCACCGGCACAGCAACACTGGCCCTGATCCTTTCCGGCTGCATGAGCGGCGGTGTTCAGGAGGGTGGTCCTGCGCAGACGACGCGTCCGACCGACGCCGTGCAGGGTCAATGGTTCGACACGTCGGGAGTTGCTTTCTCCAATTTCAACAACGGGGCGTTCGAAACGCGCGCCAACGATACCAAGGAAAAGTTGGCCGAGGGCAATTATCGTTTCGCCTCTGCCAATCTGATCGAGATCAACCTGCGTTCGCTCGCCCGTGGCACTCAGTCCAAGGTCAATTGCGCTCTCGTTAACGCTGCTCAGCTCAATTGCACGTCGTCATCGGGTCAGCAATTCTCGCTGACGCGCCGCTCCCCGCAAGTGGGTTAAATCCAGGTAGTCGCAGTCTCCACATGTCGAGTGCCTCCTTCTTCTCCACCCGGGCTTGACTCGGACGGCGGCATTCCCGTGAAGTGATGAAACCATTGCCTTGTCACAATGGCGCCAAGTAGCCATGACAGCATCACGCTCAAAACGACGGAGCTATCCATGCCAAGAATAATAGCCACAATTCTGCTAGCGACCTCAGCCATTGGCATGACAGCGGGCGCGGCGATGGCGGATTACACGCTGAATATCCTGCACATCAACGATCAGCATTCGCGCATCGAGCCGATCAACAAATATGATTCCACCTGTTCGGCCGAAGAAGAGAGCAAGAACGAGTGTTTCGGCGGCATTGCCCGCGTCAAGGCCAAGATCGATGAACGTCGCGCGGCTCTGTCCAAGGATGGCGGCAACGTCATAGTGCTTGACGCAGGCGACGAGTTCCAGGGTTCGCTGTTCTATACAACCTACAAGGGCGACGACACCGCTGAGTTCATGAATCAGATGGGTTTCGATGCCATGGCGCTCGGCAATCATGAGTTCGACGATACGCCGGTCACGCTGGCCAAATTCCTCGACAAAGTGCAATTCCCGGTCATTTCCAGCAACACGGAAGCCGCGCCGAATTCACCTATCGCCGGCAAGTACAAGCCCTATCTCATCAAGGAAATCGGCGGCCAGAAAATCGGTATCATCTCCGCCCTCACCACCGACACGGCTGAAATCTCCAGCCCTGGCCCCGATGTCAAATTTGCCGACGAAGTCGAGGCGTTGAAAAAGCTCGTTGAGACACTGAAGGCCGAAGGCGTCAACAAGATCATCGCAGTCAACCATTACGGCTATCTCAGGGACAAGGAACTCGCCGCCAAAGTCGATGGCATCGACGTGATCGTCGGCGGCCACAGCCATACGCTTCTGTCCAACACCGATCCAGAAGCGCTTGGCCCCTACCCGACACTGGTCAAGAATCCCTCCGGCCGCGATGTACCTATCGTCCAGGCGAAATCCTATTCGAAATACCTCGGCGAACTCAAAGTGACCTTCGACGATGATGGCAATGTGACGAAGAGCGAAGGCGCGCCGATCCTTCTCGATTCCTCCGTCACACCGGACCCGGCCTTCGTCGCCCGCGTCAAGGAACTTGCCAAGCCGCTCGAAGAACTGAAATCGCGCAAAGTGGGCGAATCCACCGGCGTCCTCGAAGCGGCGCGTGAAGTTTGCCGCTTCAAGGAATGCAGCATGGGAGACGCTGTCGCCGATGCCATGCTCGACCGTGTAAAGGGACAAGGCGTCACCATTGCCATCATCAATGGCGGCGGCTTGCGCGCTTCCATCGATGCGGGCGACGTCACCATGGGCGAAGTCCTGACGGTACTGCCGTTCCAGAACACACTTGCGACGTTTCAGCTGCGCGGCTCCGATGTCGTCGCAGCGCTGGAAAACGGCGTGAGCCAGATCGATCAGGGCGCCGGGCGCTTCCCGCAGGTCGCAGGGTTGAAATATGCCTTCGACGTATCGAAACCGGTGGGCAGCCGCATATCGGACGTTCAGGTGAAGCAGGGTGAAATCTGGCGGCCGATCGACGTCGAGGCCACCTATGGCGTGGTCTCCAACAATTACATGCGTGCTGGCGGCGACGGCTATAAGATCTTCTCGACAAACGCCGTCAACGCCTATGACTACGGTCCGGGTCTCGAACTCGTCCTTGCCGATTATTTGGGGAAGAACACGCCATACAAGCCATACACGGACGGGCGCATTACCGTTCTGGCACCCGGCGCTTCGGCTGAAGCCAAATCTTCGGAACCCGCAACAACTCCGAAGCCTCCGGAGGCCGCCAAGCCTGCTGAAACAGCGGCTGCCGCTTCAGCAGCGAACCACCATCCTGATTCTTATACGATCAAGCGCGGTGACAATTTCTGGGACATTGCGGAAGAGGTCTACGGCAAGGGTAGCGAATGGAAGAAGCTGGCCGGAGCCAATCCGGACATGAAAGTGATGAAACTGCCGATCGGCGCCCAGATGAAAGTACCGGCGATCTAGAGCCAATAGTTCGCGCCAAGGGGGCGAGACCAGTGGCTCGCCCCCTCGCACGCTCCGCTCAGGCGTTGGCCGCGACCGCAACAGTTCCAGGCACCTTGCGCATCAACGCGTAATGCACGGCTCCTCCTGCCAAGGCACCGAGTAGCCAGCCCCAGTCGCCCCCGTTGGGAATGACACCGGTCGCACCAAACACCGAAAGTCCGATCGAGAATAGGCTGGAGATCGCCAGCGCAATCAGCGCCCTGCTGTTCCAGCCGCCGTCGAAATAGAGCGAGCCTTCCGGCGACATGGTATAGAGGTCCTCGAGCACGACCTGCTGCCGCTTCACCAGGTAATAATCGGCAATCATGATGCCGAAGATCGGACCGAGCACCGCGCCGAAAATGCTGACGAAGATGGTGATCGCGTGTGGGCTGGATACGAACAGCCAAGGGCAGACCAGCACCGAAAGGATCGATGTAATCAGTCCTCCGAGACGGAAATTGATCTTCTCGGGAAAGAGATTGGCGATATCATAGGCCGGCGAGACAAAATTGGCGACGATATTGATGCCCATCGTTGCCACGATGAAGGTAATCGAGCCAAGAATGACAACCCACGGATTGTTGATGCGCTCGACAATCGCCACCGGATCGAGGATCGCTTCGCCGAAAACCTGCACCGTTCCTGCAGTGACGATCACGACGATGACGGCGAACACGATGAAGTTTACCGGAAGCCCAAGGAAATTGCCGACCTTCATGGCCTTTTCGTCGCGCGAGAACCGGGAGAAGTCGCCGAAGTTAAGCAGCAGAGCCGCGAAATATGCCACGATCAGCATCGACGCATTCGCCATGTGGGTCAGCGATGAGCCTTCTGCCGGTGGTGCAAGCTGCAGCGAAAGACTGGAAAAACCGGTTTGCGAGAGGATCCAGAGTGCGAGCGCGAACATCACGACATAGACGACGGGCCCGCAGAAATCGATGAATTTGCGGATCGATTCCATGCCCCTTAGAAAGATCAGAAGCTGGAATATCCACATAAACAGGAAACTGAGCCAACCGAGCGTCGATAGGCCAAATATGTCGTTGTGCGTATAATCCGCCGCCGCGGGGTAAAGCGTTATTGCCAGAGCCTGGACCGCCTTGGAGGCAAAATATGTTTGCACGCCATACCAGACGATCCCGACAATGCCGCGCAAAACGGCAGCAAGATTTGCACCCATGACGCCAAAGGACATACGCGCGGCGACCGGGAACGGGATTCCGTATTTCAGCGATGGCCGGCCTATGAGATTCATCAGAAAGTAGACCGCTGTAATACCGATGATCATCGAAATCAGCACTTCCCAGCCAGTTAATCCAAGAAAGAACAGGCTTGCGGCAAACGTATAGCCGCCGACCGAGTGGACGTCCGACATCCACATCGCGAACAGGCTGAAGGCGCCCCAGGTGCGCCCTTCCGGTGCGGTGGGTGCCAGATCCTGGCTGTAAAGTTGCGGGTGAGCGCCGGTGATGACGAGGGTGGGGGGTGTCGCGTGCGAATTGCTGGCCATGGAAATCGCTTCCTTCGTCTGATGAACATGAACGAATAATTCAACGCAAGTTCTGTGCCAGTTGAAAGCTGTCTGTGAGCCGGCAAAGACGGCAAAAGTGCTGTGTCTGTGCCTGCGAATTCAGCATGTTGCTGTTTTGACGACTTAGAGCGAGCTCTAATCTTGACCCACCCACTCAACATGCGGCCTTTCGCACTCTTGCAATCGGCCCCGTGCTGACTAGGTTCCACGCCAGGAAGTGGAGTTGGTAGATATGGCAATTTCTGGCGAGACGTTGAAAGCGGTCACAAAGCCGGAAGATCACCCACGCATCGAAACATCGAAGATCGGCGTCCTCCTCGTCAATCTCGGCACGCCGGACGGCACCGACAAGACCTCGATGCGGCGCTATCTGAAGGAATTTTTGTCGGACAAACGCGTCATCGAGTGGCCTCGTTCCATCTGGCTGCCGGTGCTCTACGGCATCGTGCTCAACACCCGCCCGAAAAAATCCGGCGCACTTTACGACAAGATCTGGAATCGGGAGCGTAACGAATCCCCCTTGCGCACCTACACCCGCTCGCAGGGTGAAAAGCTCGGCGCGGCGCTTGCCTCTCATTCTGAGATTATCGTCGATTGGGGTATGCGCTACGGCCAGCCTTCGATCGAGCAGGTGCTGGAGCGGCTGGACAAGGAGGGCTGCAAGCGCATCCTGATGTTTCCGCTCTATCCGCAGTATTCGGCGACGACGACCGCAACGGTCAACGACAAGTTTTTCGAAGCACTGATCAAGATGCGCTTCATGCCGGCGACGCGCACGGTTCCCTCCTATCAGGACGAAGCCGTCTATATCGATGCCCTCGCGACCTCCATCGAAAAGCACTACGCGACCCTCGATTTCGAACCGGAGTTGTTGATCGCCTCCTATCACGGCATTCCGCAAAGCTATTTCAAGCGCGGCGATCCCTACCCCTGCCATTGCTGGAAGACGACGCGGCTATTGCGCGAACGGCTCGGCTGGAGCGAGGACAAGCTGATCACCTGTTTCCAGTCGCGTTTCGGCCCGGAAGAATGGATGCAGCCCTATGCGGACAAGACATTGGAAAAACTCGCAAAAGAAGGCGTCAAATCCGTTGCTGTCTTCAACCCGGGTTTCGTTTCGGATTGTCTGGAAACGCTCGAGGAAATCGCGGTCGCAGGTGCCGAAATCTTCCATCACAATGGCGGCGTCAACTTCACCCATATTCCCTGCCTCAACGACAGCGACGAAGGCATGAAGGTCATCGAGACGCTTGTGCGCCGCGAACTGCAGGGCTGGGTATAACCTCCAAAACATTGGTTCCGCAAACCCTCGCGAGAATCAGAACTATCGTCTATCGTGCACGCGCCGGCGAGTTGTGATTATTGACGCTGCCCATAAGGTCAGCCAGGGGAGGCCATAGATGAGCGGTTTTGACTTCACGATACCAGTACTTGTCGTTCTTGTGCTTGTGGTTCTTTTTGCGGGCGTCAAGACTGTGCCGCAAGGCTACAACTATACGATCGAACGCTTCGGCAAATACACGCGCACCCTTGCGCCCGGCCTCAATCTCATCGTGCCGTTCTTCGACCGCATCGGCGCCAAGCTGAACATGATGGAGCAGGTGCTGAACGTTCCGACCCAGGAAGTCATCACCAAGGACAACGCCAACATCGCCGTCGATGGTATCGCCTTCTATCAGATCCTCAATGCGCCGCAGGCGGCCTATCAGGTCAGCGGACTGCAGAATGCCATTCTGAACCTGACCATGACCAATATCCGTACCGTCATGGGCTCCATGGTTCTCGACGAACTTCTGTCGAACCGCGATACGATCAATGACCGCCTGTTGCGCGTCGTCGACGAAGCGGCGCATTCCTGGGGCATCAAGATGACGCGCGTCGAGATCAAGGATATCAATCCGCCGCAGGACCTCCTCGACTCGATGGGACGCCAGATGAAGGCGGAGCGCGACAAACGCGCCGTCGTTCTTGAAGCGGAAGGCACAAGGGCGGCGCAGATCCTGCGCGCCGAAGGCCTGAAACAGGCGCAGATCCTCGAGGCCGAGGGCAAGCGCGAAGCCGCCTATCGCGAAGCCGAAGGCCGCGAGCGCCTTGCGGAGGCCGAAGCCAAGGCGACGGAATTCGTTTCTGCAGCCATCAGCGGCGGCAACGTCCAGGCGCTCAACTATTTCGTGGCACAGAAATATACCGAGGCCTTTGGCAAGTTCGCCAACAGTCCCAACCAGAAGGTCATCCTGATGCCGATGGAGGCGTCCGCTCTCATCGGCTCGCTCGGCGGTATCGGCGCGATTGCCCGTGAGGTGTTTGGCGACAACGTTGCGACAACCCCGACAAACCCATCAACGCCGCCGGCGCGCGGCCGCAGCGTTCCGGGCACCGGGTCAAATTCATGATCCTGGCGAGAGGAGGCGCTTAGATGCTGGAACGCCTGTTTTCCGAGCTTGGACCCTGGAGCTGGGTGGTCCTCGGGCTGGTCCTGATGATCCTTGAAGTAGCAGCGCCGGGGATATTCTTCCTGTGGTTCGGTATCGCCGCGCTCATCGTTGGCGGAATCGCCATCCTGTTTGGCGAGACCGCATGGATGCACTGGCAAATTCAGGTCATCCTGTTCCTGATCCTCTCCGTCATCGCCGTCTTCATCGGTCGCAGGCTGATCGGCGCAACGGACGTGGAATCGGACGAACCGCTGCTCAACCGGCGCGGCGAACAGCTGATCGGACAAGTGGTGACGCTCGAAGAGGCAACGATCAATGGCCGTGGCCGGGCCCGCGTTGGCGACAGCCTGTGGCGCGTGACAGGACCCGATCTGGCAGCGGGAACGCGCGTACGCATCACCGGTATTGATCGTGGAACGCTCGTGGTGGAGGCGGCTTAGGCTGGCTATAAGACTATTGTCTTGTTTGCTGTACCCTTCACGCCTGTGATATGATTGGCAATGAAGAACAAAACACCAAGCTTTGTTATCTCTGTTTTCGAGGACGATAGCGTCTGGATCGGCGTCAACGACGACTTGCCGATTGCCACGGAAGCACCAAGCTATGGTGAGCTACTCGAAAGGGTCTGGAAGATTGCACCGGAGATTGCCGTTCTGAACGGCTGGGTAAGCGATCCAAAGAAGCTTCGCAAAAGCACTCTAATACGTGGGTGCAAGTCTTTATCGGGAACTCACCGATCTACCGAGTAAAGCCGGATGCAAATTCGTGCGCCAGGCTAAGGGTAGCCACGAATACTGGAGCAGTCCGATTACAAACCGGTTCTTTGTCGTTCCCTCAAACATCGAAAAACGCCACACAGCCAACGCCGTTTTAAAACAAGCTGGCCTGCCTAAAGCATTCTGAGCACTAACAAAGTCAAGCAGCCCCTATCCGCAACAGATCATGGAAGTGCACGATCCCGACCGGAACGTTCTTTTCGGTCACGATCAGCGCGCCGATATTGTGATCGTTGAGCAGCGCCAGCGCCGCGCTTGCCAGCATCGTCGGCGGCACCGTCTTGGGTTGTCGGGTCATGATCTCGTCGACGGTCATCGTCGCCAGATTGCGGTGCAGATTGCGTGAAAGGTCGCCGTCGGTGATGATCCCGGCGAGCGTACCCTCGTCATTGAGCACGGCCACGCAGCCAAAGCGCTTGTCTGCCAGCACCTTCATCGCCTCGGGCATCGGCATGCCGAGCGGCACCAGCGGAAGCTGGTCTCCACGATGCATGATCTCGCGCACATGGGTGAGACTTGCGCCGAGCGATCCGCCCGGGTGGAATGTCTTGAAATCGCCCGCCGTGAAGCCCCGCGCCTCGAGGAGCGCCACGGCAACCGCATCACCCATGGCGAGCTGCATCAGCGTCGACGTCGTCGGCGCCAGCCCGTGCGGACAGGCTTCAGTCACCCGAGGCATCAAAAGCACCACGTCTGCCGCGGTCGCGAGCGCCGAATTCTCGCCGGCGGTGACCGCGATCAAGGGAATACGGAAACGCCGTGAATAGCTGACGATACCTTTGAGCTCCGCCGTGTCTCCAGACCAGGAAATGGCGAGAATGGCATCGTCGACGGCAATCATGCCGAGATCGCCGTGATTGGCCTCGGAGGGATGCACGAAGAAAGCCGGCGTACCCGTCGAGGCGAAGGTCGCGGCGATTTTCGAGCCGATATGGCCGCTCTTGCCGACGCCGGTGACGATGATGCGTCCGCGCACTCCGGCAATCATTTCGATCGCCTTGCAAAAAGCCTCGGCCAAGGGACCTTCCAGCGCACTGCTCAGCGCGGCCAGTCCGTCTTTCTCGGTTGAAATTGTCCGCTTTGCCGAATCGACGGCTGCGGTTTTATCCAGTTCGGTATCGTTTATTGCCTGCATGGCCGCAACCGTTAACGCCTCCGCTCGCCGCTGTCCAATATTTGTTCGTCGCAGCACCATACAGCCGCACCTCTTAGCCAGTCGTTAACCATGGCTCTTTACCATCCTTAACGTTCGAACACTGGCAAACCTATTGACGCACATTTCTCAACCACGCTTGGAAGCACCGCCATCAGGCGGCGGCAGCTTCAGGACTGCAGTCAATGTCTGTCTGATGGCAGCATTGCTCAGCAGCACCGTGTTTGCTTTCCCGCCCTTGGCCCATGCCCAGCAAACAACACCGCTACGCGGCACCCTGCAGGACAATTCTGTGCAGGTTCAGGCGCAAAATAACAATGATTCCAATGGCTCGCCAACAGCCAATCCACCAAATGCCACCCCTTCGCCAACGGATAGCGGCATACCGTCACGACGCTACGAGCCAATCAGTCCAGGTGCTCTGCCGCCTGATGATGACAACGGCAATCTCGGCCTGCTCGGCGTTCCGCTGGACGATGGTTCGCCGCCCGCCGGTCCTGCCGACAACAGCGGCGGCCTGAACCCGGATTCTGCCGCCCTGCCCGCCGCCGAGACCGCGCCTGTACCCGCTGCGCGCCCGCTGCGTCTTCGTCCCGGCGAGCGATCGCTGCTGGACGAAGAACGCGCAGACACGTTCGACAACGGCCCGATCGAGCAAAACAGGGAAGCCAACCCGCCGGCAGGGCGCACCGATCGCGACAATCTTCCGGAACCGGCGCTTGAACGCCGCATCATCCGGCCAGATCCGGAGCCCTTCGCGCCGCTCGGTATCAGGGCAGGTATCGTGACACTCCGCCCCTCGATCAGCACCGGATTGCGCGCCACCACCAATGCCGATGGCAGCTCGGACGGCAGCGCCGCGCTCTTGTCGGAAACCCGCCTTCGCGCCCGCGCCACCACGGATTGGGCGCGCCACTCCGCCTGGCTCGATTTCGATGGCACCTATGACAAGACAATTTCAGGCGAGGAATATTCCGCCCCGAATGTCGGCCTGCGCGGCGGAATGCAGCTCGACCTTGGCGAACGCACCACCGTAAAGGGCGAGGCAGGTTATCGCTACCGGCAGGAAGATCCAAGCGCACCGACAACCATTATCGGAACCTCGAACCGGCCTGCGGTGCAGGAGCTCGATGGGAGTCTGGGTGTCCGCAAGGAATTCGGCAAGTTCTTCGCGGATGTGAAAGGCAATGTCGATCGCACCGTCTATGGCAATGCGGAATTCTCCGATGGCTCCGTCGTCAGCCAGAAAGACCGCAACAACACTTTTGCCAGCATTGCATTGCGGGGTGGCTTCGAAATGTCCCCAGCCATCAAGCCTTTCGCCGAGGTTGAAATCGGCAAGTTGATGTATGACGAGAAGGAGGATTCGAACGGCTTCCAGCGCTCCGGCGTTCGCACGGGCCTGCGCGGCGGCGTCGAGGTCGACTTTGCCGAGAAGCTGGCGGGAGAATTCGCGCTTGGTTATCTGCGCCAGGGCATAGACGACGACCGGCTTTCGCCGGTGGATGGGCTTAGCATCGACGGCGCCCTCAAATGGTCACCGCAGCGCGGAACCGATGTGGATATCGGCCTCCTTACCCGCGTCGAAGGCGCCACGGCACCCGGCGACAGCGGCTCGATTTTCTACGAAGGCACGGTCGGCATCAAGCGGCAGGCGCGCGCCAATCTCGATCTCAAGGCAACGCTGATTGCTTCACTGCGTGACAACAAGGACGGATCGGGCTGGGACAAGGGCTTTGGCGCTGAAATCGGCGCGACTTACTGGTTCAATCGTTTCTTCGGCTTTGATGTCAGCGCCCGGCATGAATTCACCCGCAGCGAGGTTGAATCGCGCCAGACCAATGAAACCAGCATTTTCATGGGCGTGACGCTGCAGCGGTAGCGCATCACTGCCCCAGGCCAATATTCTTGGGCGGATATTTCTTGAACGTCGCTGCATGCGCTTTCATTTCGGCGGCCATCGAGGCGAGAAAGGCATTCATGCGATGGCCTACCGGATACTGTTCCTTCGGATCTATATAAAGATTGAAAAGCCACGGGGCGAGACCGACATCGCTGACGGTGGTCATGTCGATGTTCAACCACTG
This sequence comes from Candidatus Phyllobacterium onerii, assembly GCF_028331445.1. GTDB lineage: Bacteria > Pseudomonadota > Alphaproteobacteria > Rhizobiales > Rhizobiaceae > Phyllobacterium > Phyllobacterium onerii. The sequence continues at coordinate 222,244 of NZ_JAQMHX010000009.1, forward strand.
GGCCTGCTCTTGCACGACTTTGACATGAATTTTGTATTCGTACATGCGCATCGCCATGAAATCATGTTCGTTCCAGATGTAGACCTTTTCACGATTGGATTGGCCATCGTCGGCGAGGAGAAACGACGTTTGGTCGATGCCGTCGATATAACGGTCCGTGGGTATCATGCTCGTTGCGCCGGCAAGATGCAGTGATGTGTTGAAAATATCCATCAGGTCAAAGAGGTCATCGCTTTGGCGCCCAGGCTTTATTACGCCACGCCAATAGGCGATGCCGGGAACACGAACTCCGCCTTCCCAAGCCGAGCCTTTCGCTCCGCGAAAGGGAGTATAGCCGGCGTCGGGCCAGCTATCGAGCTGCGGACCGTTGTCGGACGTCACAAAGACAAACGTGTTGTCGAGGACGCCTGCATCGTCAAGCGCCTTTACGATCTCGCCGATATAGGCATCGACCTCGACTACGTCATCCTTGTAGGGATATTTGCTGGCGCTCTTGCCCTCGAATTCCTTGCTGGCGAAATTGTCCGCATGAACCTTCATGAAAGCATGTTCAAGGAAGAAAGGCTGCGAGCCTTGCGCGAGCTCCTTGATCTTGCTGACACTGAACTCCTTGAGAAGTTTGTCGCCCTCGGCCATCTTGTCGATGCTGTCGATAACCTCGACGTCTTTCGTGTCGCCGTTTTTGAAACCATGCACAAGTGCGTTGCTCGATCCTGTCCGACGCAGCATCTCGAGACGCTCGGGGTTAAGCACCAGGTCGGGATATCGGCGCTTGTCGACACCCTGAGTGATTTCCTTCTCCGCCTCGTAGAAGCCGTAAAACTCGTCGAAGCCGACATCATGGGGACGCATACCCTCGCTCTCTCCGACGTGCCACTTGCCGGACAGGACAGATTTATAGCCAGCATTACCGAGAAGTTTTGGTAGGGAAATTTCATCCGCCCAGGGATTCTTGGTGATCTTGTCCCCGGCCAGAATGGGCCGTGTCAGGCCCGTGCGCACCGGCAGACGTCCAGTCAGGATGGCTGAACGCGTGGGCGTGCAGGTTGCTTGTGAATAAGTTGAAGTCAGCTTCAAACCCTCAGCCGCCAACCGATCGATATTGGGCGTGGCGGCACCCACTGCTGCGCCACCACCAAAGGCACCGGGGTCGCCGTAGCCCATATCGTCAACAACGAGCCAGACGATGTTTGGACGTCTTCCGATCCTTGCGAGGAGATCGTCAAGTTTCTGCTGGGCTGCATCTCTTTGCATGGGGTGAACCAGCGCAGGTTCCATGCTCTCACTCGTACGTTCGGCCTTGGACAGGACCGATTGGCCCATTGCCAAGGTCGTAAGCGCCAAAAACATGATCACATGCAACAAGAGGGTGTAAAGTTGCTTCATGACTGATGGACTCCCGCTTGATCCCGCAATTGTTCGCTCAACTGCTCATAAGGATCGATGCTACGAAAGTACGTTACGGTAAACCGGTGCCTTGAGCGTCGGCGCGGCGTGAATTCACCCGCAGCGAAGTTGAATTGCGCCAGACCAATAAAACCAGCATTTTTATGGGCGTGACGCTGCAGCGGTAGGATCGATCCGCTCTTAAAGGAACGAGCTGTGCGTGGTTCGACAAGCTCACCATGAGGGAGGTTGAGGATTGCAACGATAGTCGCCAACCTTGCAAATCTTGACTTCTTGCAACCCACCCGCCTCCCTCATGGTGAGCTTGTCGAACCACGCACAGGGGGACTAGCCAAGAACTGACTTACCAGCTCCGCTCTTCCACTATCTCCCCTGTGACGGGGAGATAGTGTTTCCGTCAATCCTCAGCCCTTCTTTGGCTGGATCGTCTTCAGCATATTGCCGATATTGTCGATGACACCATTGCGGATATCCTCCCGCCACAGTGCAAATGCAACGTTCGCCTCGACAAAGCCTTCCTTGGAGCCGGTGTCATAAGTACGGCCCTTGAAATGATAGCCGAAGAAATCCTGCTCTTTGGTCAGCTTCAGCATCGCGTCGGTCAGCTGGATTTCATTGCCGGCGCCGCGTTCCTGGTTTTCGAGGATGCTGAAAATCTCCGGCTGCAAGATATAGCGGCCATTGATATAGAGATTTGAGGGCGCCGTGCCTTTGGCCGGTTTCTCAACCATCTGCGTCAGTTCGAAACCGTTGCCGACAGGTTTGCCCTGCCCGACGATGCCGTATTTGTGCGTCTCTGCCGGATCGCATTCCTGCACAGCGACGATATTGCCGCCCGATTGATTATAGAGCTCCACCATGTCCGCGAGACAGCCATTCTTTTCCGGCTGCATGATCATGTCCGGCAAAAGCAGCGCGAAAGGTTCGTCACCGACAATGTCGCGTGCGCACCAGACCGCATGGCCGAGACCCATCGGCACCTGCTGGCGGGTAAAACTCGTCGTTCCGGGACCAGGCTGGATTCCCTGCAACTCATCCAGCAGAGCGGTCTTGCCGCGTTCCGACAGGGTTTGATAGAGCTCGTACTGAACATCGAAATAATCTTCGATGACCGCCTTGTTGCGGCCGGTTACGAAAATGAAATGCTCGATACCGGCCTCGCGTGCCTCGTCCACCACATACTGAATGACCGGCTTGTCGACGACCGTCAGCATTTCTTTCGGAATGGATTTTGTAGCTGGAAGAACACGGGTGCCAAAGCCCGCAACTGGAAAGACGGCCTTACGTATCTTCTTGGCTTCGGACATCATTACCTCGTTACTGATTACGATTGATATTGCGGGAATTTCCTCGATAGACTTTTTCGTCCCAAAGACCCAAAATGCACAGGTCTGTAAAATAAATAATCGTTGCCGGTGTTAATGTAGGCAATGGCGGTGCGTTTGCCCATGCATGGTAAACCAATTCCTAACTTTGACGTGCGTAATTTATCCTTTGACCCAAATGACGGAAATGAGGAAAGACATGATCGGAGGTTTAGCAACGTTTTCGAAACACGCGCTGATCGTTGCCGCGGCAGCTGGCATCGCTTTTGCAGGTGCGATCAATAATGCGGCTGCCGATGCAAAGTTCCAGAACTGGATCGCGGATTTCCGTGGCACTGCACTGAACAGCGGCGTTTCGGCGTCCACGTTTAACCGTGCCTTTGCCGGCGTCACCGAAATCGATCCGGAAGTCCTGCAGAAGGCCCAGTCCCAACCGGAATTCACCGAGCCTGTCTGGGGCTATCTCGACAATCGCGTCAACGAACAATCCATCACCACCGGCCGCGAGATGTCACGCAAGTATAGCCGCTGGCTTGGCGCTATCGAAAAGTCGTTTGGCGTCGATCGCAATATCCTTCTCGCCATCTGGTCGATGGAAACCAATTTCGGCGAGATCATGAAACGCGACGATGTGATGCGTGACGCCGTCCGCTCGCTCGCCACCCTCGCCTATGCCGATCCGCGCCGGGCCAAATATGCTCGCACGCAGTTGATCGCCGCGATGAAGATCCTGCAGAAAGGCGATATCGATCGCAGCCATTTGACCGGCTCCTGGGCGGGCGCCCTCGGACACACCCAGTTCATCCCGACAAGCTACCTCGCCTACGCGGTCGATATGGACGGCAATGGCAAGCGCGACATCTGGAATTCTGTGCCTGACGCATTGGCCACCGCCGCCAATCTCTTGCACAAGAATGGCTGGCAGCCCGGTCAGACATGGGGTTATGAAGTTGTTCTGCCGGCTGGCCGCAAATTCCCGGCCGGTTCACGCACAATTGCGGAATGGCAAAGCATTGGCGTTGTTCGCGCCAACGGCAAAGCCTTTCCACGTGGTGGCGAAAAGGCAACGTTGAAGGTCCCGGATGGTCGCGGAGGCCCCGCGTTCCTGATGACGCGCAATTTCTACGTCCTGAAGAACTACAACAACGCGGATAAATATGCGCTTGGCGTCGGCCTTCTGGCCGACCAGATCGGTGGCTCTTCCGGGTTGCGCAAAGACTGGAATCGTCCTTTCACGCCCATTACGATGAAAGAGCGCGAAGAATTGCAAAATCACCTTCGCGAACTCGGCTATTATGACGGAAAGGTCGACGGCAAGATCGGTGATGGTTCGCGCAATGCGATCCAGGCGTTTCAGAAGCAGATGGGCCTGGATCCCGACGGCCACCCGAGCATGGAAGTGCTGACGGTGATAAGGAAGAAGTAGGAGCAGTCGATGCCGATTATCTCTCCCTTGTGGGAGAGAAGCTCCGGCGTCGTCGGTGCAAATCTCGAAGGTCGCAGGATAGACTTATGGATTGCAATCAATTCGGTGTCCGGCAGGACAGAGGGGAGCGTTTTAGGCCGATCCGCCGCGCACCCCCGTTGCTTTCATTGGTTCTCGCCCTTGCTGCCACCCTCATCTTCACCGAAACCGCCTCTGCCCGCACAATCCTCGACATGCTGTTCGGACCGCGCCAGATCTATCGCGAAGATACGGACCGGCTCATTGAAGATGGGAACGGCAGGAGGGTTCGCCCGCCCGCCCGGAACCGCCCGATCAAGCGCGCACGCCCGCGTTCCGCGGCCCCGCAAGCCTCTGCCCGGCCGAGCACCACAGTGAAAGAAGCCGGTATCCCGGAGAAATTGCCGGACGCCAAGACAGTCCTCATTGTCGGCGACTTCATGGCAAAGGGCCTTGCGGAGGGTCTCGATGAAGCATTCATCGATTCACCCGGCGTTCGCGTCGTTGATAAAAGCGATGGTTCCTCTGGCTTTGTCCGCGATGATCATCGCGATTGGCCGGCAACGATCGGCGCTGTTATCGAAGCCGAAAAGCCTGCGGTCGTCGTCATGATGGCGGGTGCAAATGATCGCCAGCAATTTGCCGACGGCCAGACGCTGTTGAGCGACGAGTGGGACAAGGAATATCAGGCGAGGATCAACGCCTTCCTCGAAGCCGTCAAGAAAACCGGTCGTCCGGTCGTGTGGGTCGGCCAGCTCTCCTACAAGACCAAGAGCATGACCAATGATGTGCTGGCCTTCAACGAAATCTATCGTAATGCGGCCGAGAAAGCCGGTGGCACATTTGTCGACGTCTGGGACGGGTTCGTTGATCAGAGCGGCAATTTCACTCTGTCTGGTTTTGACATGTCCGGCCAGACGGCGCGGCTGCGTAACAATGACGGTATCGGCCTGACCCCCGCCGGTAAACGCAAGCTCGCATTCTATGTGGAGAAGCCGTTGCGGCAGATGCTGGGCAATGCAACCTCCCCCAACATTGCTGCAATCAAACCGGGTGCACCGGTGCAGGCGCTTCCAGGGACGCCGCAAGCCCCTGTCAAGGTAGACAGACTTGCCCCGATCAGCCTCAACGATCCCGAACTCGATGGCGGCACCGAACTTCTCGGCGCGTCGCCGCGCGGTGCGCCAGTGCCGGAAAAATCCGCGCGCGACCGGCTGGTCATCGATGGGGTAGCACCGGAAAGTCAGCCGGGTCGGGTCAATGATTTTGCCTGGCCGAAGCAACCGGATGCAACTCCGACCACCGGCGCCGTGCGTTGATTAGAGCCTCGTGCGAGGAGTTCGACGGTGCCCGTCGTTTCCAGCTAGGTTCTTGCGTGGAATGTTGCGATTCCTGCGCATGAATCGCCGAAACCGATGCAAGAATCATCGAATCTGGCGTAAGAATTTCAACCGGAACGAGAATTCTAGTTGTTCCGGGTTGAAAACTCTTATCGCGGCAGCACCGAAGCGCCCATCAGCGCCGCATCGATGGATTGCGCCGCCTGACGGCCCTCGCGGATCGCCCAGACCACCAGTGATTGCCCGCGACGCACATCGCCAGCCGTGTAAAGCTTGTCGACGCTGGTGCGATAATTCGTGTCATCCGCTGCAACCGAACGGTTACCACGGCGATCGGCCCGCATCTCGAGCGAACCCGCCAGTTCCTTGACGATTCCATCCTCGAACGGACCGGAAAAACCGATGGCGATGAATGCCAGGTCGGCCTTGATGAAAAAGTCTGTGCCGGCGATCGGCTTGCGCGCTTCGTCGACTTCGCAGCACTTGACGTGGGTCAACGTGCCATTTTCACCTATGAATTCAAGCGTTGCCACCTGGAATTCGCGGTCGGCGCCTTCGGCCTGGGAGGAAGATGTGCGCATCTTTGTCGCCCAATATGGCCAGACGCTGAGCTTGTCTTCCTTCTCCGGAGGCTGGGGACGAATGTCGAGCTGCGTGACCTTCACCGCACCCTGACGGAACGCAGTGCCGACGCAGTCGGATGCCGTATCGCCACCGCCGACAACCACCACGTGCTTTCCCGAGGCAACGATCGAGTCGCTCGGCCATGCCACGGATTCAATGTTCTCGCGGCCAATGCGGCGGTTCTGCTGGACGAGATAGTGCATGGCGTCATGAACGCCTTCGAACTCGCCGCCAGGAATACCCGCAGGACGCGGTGTTTCCGCTCCGCCGCAGTAGAGAACCGCATCATAGGTATCGATAAGCTCTTGAATTGGCTTGTCTATTCCGACATTGACCCCGCAGAAGAACGTAACGCCTTCGCCCTCCATTTGGGTGACGCGGCGATCGATGAAGTGCTTCTCCATCTTGAAATCCGGGATCCCATAGCGAAGCAAACCGCCCGGCCTGCTCTCGCGTTCATAGACATGAACCTCATGTCCGGCCCGCCCAAGCTGCTGCGCGGCGGCCATCCCTGCCGGCCCCGAACCAATGACCGCGACGGTCCTCCCGGTCTTCGAAACAGCCGGCTGCGGAATGATAAAGCCCTTCTCATAGGCCTTGTCGGCAATCGCCTGCTCTACCGTTTTGATTGAGACCGGCACATCTTCGAGGTTGAGCGTGCAGGCCTCTTCACACGGCGCCGGACAGATTCTGCCGGTAAATTCCGGGAAATTATTGGTGGAATGCAGGTTTCTGATCGCCTCATCCCAATTGTCGTTGTAGACGAGATCATTCCAGTCAGGAATCTGGTTGTGGATCGGGCAGCCCGTAGGCCCATGGCAAAACGGAATTCCGCAATCCATGCAGCGTGCAGCCTGCTTTTTGACCTCGCCATCCGACATGGGAATGGTGAATTCCCTGAAGTGCCGTATGCGATCCGACGCGGGCTGATACTTGCCGACCTGCCGGTCGATCTCGAGAAAACCTGTAACCTTACCCATAAAACTGTTCCCATGCTGAGCGTCGCCGCGGCGACGCTCCAAGCGTAAAGCATTGATATTATTCGGCTGCGACACCCATCCGCATGCGCTCCATGTCTTCGAGCGCGCGGCGATATTCGACCGGCATGACTTTCACGAATTTCGGCCGGAAGGTTTCCCAGTTGTCGAGAATTTCCTTGGCGCGGCCCGAACCCGTATAATGCATGTGGTTCGAGATCAGCTGCACCAGACGCTCTTCATCGTGACGGGTCATATTGCCCGACACGTCGACGCGTCCCTTGTGCATAAGATCGCCGCCGTGATGATGCAGCTTCTCGAGGATGTCGTCCTCCTCTGGAACCGGTTCGAGCTCGACCATCGCCATGTTGCAGCGCTGGGCGAAATCGCCTGCTTCATCAAGCACATAGGCAACACCGCCCGACATGCCGGCTGCAAAGTTGCGCCCGGTCTGGCCGATAACGACGACAACGCCGCCGGTCATGTACTCGCAGCCGTGATCGCCTGTGCCTTCGACGACTGCGATGGCGCCCGAGTTACGCACGGCGAAACGTTCGCCGGCCACGCCGCGGAAATAGGCCTCTCCCTCGATAGCACCATAAAGCACTGTATTGCCGACAATGATCGAGTCTTCCGGCACGATTTTCGTGTTCTCCGGCGGACGAATGACGATGCGGCCGCCGCAAAGGCCCTTGCCGACATAATCGTTGCCGTCGCCGATCAGTTCAAACGAAATGCCGCGCGCAAGGAATGCCCCGAAGGATTGCCCCGCAGTGCCGGTGAACTTGACGGAGATCGTATCTTCTTTCAGGCCTTTATGGCGGTAACGCTTGGCGACTTCACCCGACAGCATCGCGCCGGCGGAACGATCGACGTTCTTGATACCCATCTCGATCTTGACCGGAATCTTGGTTTCGAGCGCAGTCCTCGCCTGTTCGATCAGCTTGCGGTCGAGAATATCGACGATCGGGTGGTTCTGCCGTTCGGTCCAGCGTGTCTTCTCCTCGGGCGCCTCCGGCTTATGGAAAATGCGTGTGAAATCAAGTCCCTTGGCTTTCCAGTGATCGATCATCTCGCGCTTTTCGAGAAGCTCGGCCTTGCCGACGATTTCTTCAAGCTTGGTGTAGCCCATCTCTGCAAGGAACTGCCGCACTTCTTCTGCCATATAGAAGAAGAAGTTGATGACATGTTCCGGTGTACCCTTGAAGCGCTTGCGCAGGACCGGATCCTGCGTCGCCACGCCGACCGGACAGGTGTTGAGGTGGCACTTGCGCATCAGGATGCAGCCCGTCGCAATCAAAGGAGCCGTAGAGAAGCCGAACTCGTCGGCGCCAAGCAACGCACCGATGATGACGTCACGGCCAGTCCGCAAACCACCGTCCACCTGAAGGGCGATGCGCGAGCGAAGACCATTGAGCACCAGCGTTTGCTGTGTTTCAGCCAGCCCCATTTCCCATGGACTGCCCGCATGCTTGAGCGAAGTGAGCGGCGAAGCGCCCGTTCCGCCGTCGTAACCGGAAATCGTGATGTGATCGGCGCGCGCCTTGGCAACACCGGCCGCGACAGTTCCGACGCCGACTTCCGAAACGAGCTTGACCGAGACATCCGCTTCCGGATTGACGTTTTTCAGATCGTAGATGAGCTGCGCCAGATCCTCGATGGAATAGATGTCATGATGTGGCGGCGGCGAAATCAGACCGACACCGGGGGTGGAATGACGGGTCTTGGCGACAGTCGCATCGACCTTGTGGCCCGGCAGCTGACCGCCTTCGCCGGGCTTGGCACCCTGCGCGACCTTGATCTGCATCATGTCGGAATTGACGAGATATTCCGTCGTCACACCGAAACGGCCGGACGCTACCTGCTTGATCGCCGAGCGCTCGGGATTTGGCTTGCCGTCGGGGAGCGGATAGAAGCGATCCGGCTCCTCGCCGCCCTCGCCGGTGTTCGACTTGCCGCCGATACGGTTCATGGCAATGGCGAGCGTGGTATGGGCCTCGCGGCTGATTGAACCGAAGGACATGGCCCCGGTCGAGAACCGCTTGACGATGTCTTGGGCAGGCTCGACCTGATCGATCGGAATGGGCTTGCGGCCGCTATCCGATGCCATTTTGATCTTGAACAGGCCCCGGATCGTCTGCGCTTGTGCCGACTGGCTATTCACCATGTCGGAATATTCCTTAAACGTCGCCGGCGATTCAGTCCGCACGGCGTGCTGCAGCTTTGCAACTGCGTCGGGCGACCACAGATGCGCCTCGCCGCGGATGCGGTAGGCATATTCGCCGCCCACTTCCAGCGTGCTCATCAGCACAGGATCATTGCCGAACGCGTCGCGGTGCCGGCGAACAGTTTCCTCTGCAACCTCTTCAAGACCCACACCTTCGATCATGGTTGCAGTCCCGAAGAAGTACCGGTCAACAAATTCCGATTTGAGGCCTACCGCATCGAAGATCTGCGCACCGCAATAGGACTGGTATGTGGAAATGCCCATCTTGGACATAACCTTCAAAATGCCTTTGCCAATCGACTTGATGTAACGCGAGACGATTTCGCGCGAGTCGACTTCCGGCGGGAACTCACCGCGCTTGTGCATGTCGAGCAGGGTGTCGAACGCCAGATAAGGATTGATCGCTTCCGCCCCATAGCCGGCAAGGCAGCAGAAATGATGCACTTCACGCGGCTCACCGGATTCGACCACAAGGCCTACCGATGTGCGCAAGCCTTTGCGGATCAAATGGTGATGGACTGCGGCGACAGCCAGCAACGCGGGGATCGGGATGCGATCCGGTCCCACCTGACGATCCGACAGGATAATGATGTTATAACCGCCATGCACCGCTGCTTCGGCACGATCGCAAAGCCGCTCGACTGCACCGGCCATGCCTGCCGCGCCTTCTTCGACGTTATAGGCGGTATCCAGTGTCTTGGTGTCGAAGCGATCTTCCGTATGTCCAATCGAACGTATCTTTTCCAGATCGCCATTGGTCAGGATCGGCTGGCGCACCTCAAGCCGCTTGCGGCGCGATGTGCCCACCAGATCGAAGATGTTCGGACGTGGCCCGATGAAGGACACGAGGCTCATCACCAGCTCTTCGCGGATCGGATCGATCGGCGGGTTGGTGACCTGCGCAAAGTTCTGCTTGAAATAGGTGTAAAGCATCTTCGACTTGTCAGACATCGCCGAGATCGGTGTGTCCGTACCCATCGAACCAATGGCTTCCTGGCCCGTAGTCGCCATGGGCGCCATCAGGATGCGCGTGTCCTCCTGCGTGTAGCCGAAAGCCTGCTGACGATCGAGAAGACTGACATCCTTGCGCAGCGCGCGTGGTTCCACCGGGCTCAGTTCTTCCAGAATCAGCTGCGTGTTCTTCAGCCACTGCTTGTAAGGATGGCGGTTGGCGATCTCCGACTTGATCGTGTCATCTGAAACGATCTCGCCCTTTTCCATGTCGATCAGCAGCATACGGCCTGGCTGCAGCCGCCACTTCTTGACGATCTTCTCTTCCGGTACGGGCAGAACCCCGGCTTCCGATGCCATGATCACAAAATCATCATCGGTGACGAGATAGCGCGCCGGGCGCAGTCCGTTGCGGTCGAGAGTTGCGCCAATCTGGCGGCCGTCAGTGAAGGCAACCGCTGCCGGACCATCCCATGGTTCCATGAGTGCCGCATGATACTCGTAAAACGCCTTGCGGTCATCGGCCATAAGCTTGTTGCCGGACCATGCTTCCGGGATCAGCATCATCATCGAATGGGCAAGCGAGTACCCGCCCTGGAACAGAAACTCCAATGCGTTATCGAAACATGCCGTATCCGACTGGCCTTCATAGGATATGGGCCAGAGCTTGGAAATATCGTTGCCAAAGTACTCGCTGTCGACCGAAGCCTGCCGCGCCGCCATCCAGTTGACGTTGCCGCGCAGCGTGTTGATTTCGCCGTTATGCGCCACCATGCGATAAGGGTGCGCGAGCTTCCATGACGGGAACGTGTTCGTGGAAAACCGCTGGTGCACCAGCGCCACCGCGCTTTCGAAACGCGGATCCTTCAGGTCCTGGTAATAGGCACCGACTTGATAAGCGAGGAACATGCCCTTGTAGACGATCGTGCGCGCTGACATGGAAACGACATAGAAGTCGCTCTCCCTGCCGCCGTTCTCCTGATAGATGCGATTCGAAATCACCTTGCGCAGAACATAGAGCCGGCCTTCGAAATCCTCGTTGGTTTCGATGTTGGCGTTACGACCGATGAAGACCTGCCGGTGGAATGGCTCTGTCGCAGCAATGTGGGGTGCTTTGGACAAGGATGAGTTGTCGACAGGAACATCGCGGAAGCCGATAAGCGATTGTCCTTCGGAAGCGATAACTTCGGTGATCACCGCCTCGATGTGCGCGCGCTCTTCAGGATCCTGCGGCATGAACAGATAGCCGACGGCATAGTGGTTGACAGGAGGAAGCTCGACGCCTTTTTCGGCCCAGTCGGCACGGAAGAACGCATCAGGGATCTGTACGAGCAGCCCGGCACCATCGCCCATCAAAGGATCCGCGCCCACAGCCCCACGATGAGTGAGGTTTTCGAGCATGAACAGCCCATCCTCGATGACCTTGTGCGACTTCACGCCCTTCATATGCGCGATAAAGCCGACGCCACAGGCGTCATGTTCGTTGCGCGGGTCGTAAAGGCCTTGTCGGGCTGGAAAACCTGACGATTTATTGGTTTTGACCGCACGATTCTGTACGGCCTGAGCGAGTTCAGTCGTTACAGATGGCGTCAAATCCGACATCGTCAATTCCTCCAATTGGCGCCCTCGGCGGGCGGTAATATCTCCTGCTGCGCTACACGTCTCTTAGACGCGTATAGGACGTAGCAGCATTTTAATTTTGCGGATAATCCTTTTCAAAAACCGTTTCGGTTTTTGGGATTATCCGCAGGAGACGGAATACCATAATTCCAGTCCCGCTTCATGCGGCATATCTTCCGGTGCGGATTGCGGTCACCATTATAAGGACGGAAGCACCTGCTCACCATCCTCGTTCTCAGTTCGCACAAATAGGACAGCAATGCTGTCTTATTATGGTATGCCAGAATTATTCCAAACAAACAAGATGGAAAAGCAAAAAAAATCTGCATCCCACGAAATATCATTGCGCATAACGTTTCAAAAGTATGCCATTAGTTTCAAAACATGCGGTTTCCCCTAAAAGTGAAAGGACAAATAGCCACTTCCAAATGGATAGCCTCTACCGCTCCCTTTTCACCAGCAGATGAAAGGCGTATGCGTTTGCGCGTCAGTGGAAAATCGTAAGGTCGACTATGCATTTTGCTTCCGATAATTGGGCCGGAGCCCACCCGAAGATTGCCGAGAGTTTGAGCAAACATGCGGATGGTTTTGCCGCCGCCTATGGCACAAGTGCTCTCGACAAAGCGGTCGCACAGAAGTTCAACGAGCTATTCGAGCGAGAGGTTGCGGTTTTCTTCGTCGCCACCGGCACAGCGGCAAATTCACTGGCACAGGCAGCTATCGCAAAGCCGGGTGGTGTGACGTTCGCTCATCGCGATGCACACACGATCGCGGACGAAGGCGGAGCGCCTGAATATCTGACTGGCGGTGCCCGGCTGCACCCGGTCGACGGGCCGCTCGGACGCATCGATGTTGACAATCTCAAAAAGGCGATGGCCGGGTATAACAATGTCCGCACCGGTCAGCCGATGGCAGTTTCCATAACACAACTGACCGAGAGCGGCACGCTTTACGAACCCGGCGAAATCGCCGCGATCTCCGCAGTTTGCCGTGAAAGCGGTCTGCCAATGCATATGGATGGCGCCCGCTTTGCCAACGCGCTGGTTTCGCTGGGCTGCTCCCCTGCGGACATGACGTGGCGGCAGGGCGTCGACATGCTGTCGTTTGGCGGCACGAAGAATGGCTGCTGGTGCGCCGAAGCACTGGTCTTCATGGATCCGGCACGCGCTGAGGCTTTCCCCTATATCCGTCAGCGGGCTGCGCAACTCTTTTCAAAGTCGCGCTTCATCGCCGCCCAGTTCGAAGCCTATTTCGAAGACAACCTCTGGCTGGATCTGGCAAGCCATTCCAACAGTATGGCCCGGCGCATGGCTGACCGCATTGCTGCATCAGGCAATGTTCGACTAGCCTGGGAGCCACGCGGCAACGAGATTTTCGCGATCCTGGAAAAGACGACTGCAGCGAAGTTGCGCGAGAACGGCGCACTCTTCTACGACCAAAACCCGCCGCACTCCGAGAAACATCTGGTCGGGGAAAATGAAACCCTTGTTCGATTGGTGACCAGTTTCGCCACTTCAACAGAAGAAATCGATCGCTTTGGTGAACTGATCGCATAAAAAAAGCGGCGCATTGCTGCGCCGCCTTTCTCATTTGTATACACCAACCGCTTAGTTCGTGGCTTTCGCCTCGATCTGCTTGGCTTCCTTGTCGGACAAGGGAGTGACAGCAATCTTGCGCGGCTTCATTTCTTCCGGAATTTCGCGTTTGAGTTCAATGTGCAGAAGGCCATTTTTCAGGCTCGCACCACTGACTTCGACGAAATCGGCAAGATGGAAGCGGCGCTCGAAAGCGCGCGAGGCGATACCGCGGTAAAGCGTTTCGGCCTTTTCATCAGACTTCTCTACAGCCTTCTCGCCGGTCACCTTGAGCTGGTTGCGATGTGCCTCGATCTGGATCTCGTCCTCCGAGAATCCGGCAACAGCGATGGTGATGAGATAGGTGTTATCGCCAGTCCGCTCAATATTATAGGGCGGATAGGTCTGGGCACCTTCTGGCTGGGCCAGACTGTCGAGAATGGTAAAAAGCCGGTCAAAACCGACGGTTGAACGATAGAGCGGGGAAAAATCAACGTGACGCATGTTTAAGCCCTCCTTTAGAGCGACAATGTTTGCGTGTTTTGGCTCTCGGTAGAACTCCCTTTGTGGCAAGTTCCGTCGAACCAGCGACCCCGATATGGCGGTCACAGAAATTATCTGGTTAGCCCGGCGGCGGATTTCAAGAGGTTACAAAGTGTGGCTGTGGATGAACGCAAAATGAACATCATCTTCGGAATACGTTCACGTGGATGTGACTATAAATGCACCAAGGTTGGAAACGAACCGATACTACAAAGGATACGATAATGAAGAAAACCGTCCTCGCACTTACCGCTGCAGCACTTCTCGTTACCGGGTTTGCTGCTTCGGCAATGGCCGACAGCCGCTATTACCGCGCTGACGCGGCTGCCGAATATCTTGACGACAGCGGTGGCGCCGATGGCTATTTCGTTCAGGAACGCCGCTACTATGATGGCGAGAGCCGCCGCTATTATCGCGATGATCGTCGCGAACGGTTTGGTCCCCGCGACGTCGCGCGCATGCTTGAACGCCGTGGTTTTCGGGTCCGTGACGTGAACTTCGAGCGTGGGCGCTATTTCGTACGCGCTGCACGTCGTGGCGATCCGGTCCTTGTCGTCGTTTCGCGCGATGGAGATATTCTGGAAACTCGCCGGATGGGCGGTGATCGTTATCGCGATCGTCGCGAAAGCGGTTTCAGCATCGAGATAAACCCGGCTTACTGAGTACAAAAGCCGAATTCGTTCCGGGTGTAACGTCCCTTCCATCCGGAATGAACTGACCGGAAGCTCTCAGGCGAGTTTCCGGTCATTCTTTTTTCTAGAGCAATCCCAGGAAAAGTGGGAACCGGTTTTCCCTCCGGGATTGCATAAAACAAAGAGCTAGGGCAATTCCGCGATTCGAAGAAAAACGTAAATGCTCTAACTGCGGTTTGACCTTTGCAGCGCCACATTTTATCACAGGCAGAAGCTATTGGCGGCGAGGAATTGACCAGACCAAATGATCAGACCGCTTGTCGAAACTTCATCCAATCCTATCCCGTCCGGTACACGTGTTGATTCGCTCAATCTTCGCGACGGCAAGGAACTCCGCTATACCATCACCCCGGCTAGTGCTCAGCCTGCGCAGGGCACAGTCATCATCCTGCACGGGCGTAATGAGTGCATCGAGAAGTATTTCGAGACCGTCCGCGACGTCGCTAGCCGTGGCTTTACAGTTGCGACATTCGACTGGCGCGGCCAGGGAGCATCCAGCCGGCTCCTGCGAAATGCCGCAAAAGGCTATGTAAAAAGCTTTGACGATTATGCAGCTGATTTCGAGCGACTGTTCGAACATGTCCTCCTGCCCGATTGCCGCGGGCCATTCTACATCTTGGCTCATTCCACCGGAGCGCTTGCGGCCCTCTTGGCCGCCCCAGCCCTTTCGAATCGCATCCGCCGGATGGTCCTGATCGCGCCGCTATTGGATATCAATGGCAGCCGCGCCAGAAAGACGATTGCGCGGGTTGGCGCGAGCACACTTCGCTATGCGGGACTTGGCCGGGCTTACATGCTAGGTGGCCCGCACAAGATAAGGCCATTTGATTTCAATGAAGTAACGTCCGATCCGGCGCGTTATCTGCGAAATTGCGAGATTCTCGAGAACGCGCCTGAACTGGCCATCGGCGGGCCCACGGCAAGCTGGATCGTCGCAGCGGCCAAAGCGATCAAAAAGATCAGTCGGCCGGAATTCATCGAAACGATCCGGATTCCCATGCTGATGGTTGCAGCGGGAGCCGACAGCGTCGTCTCCACTCCGGCGATCGAGCGTTATGCCTTGCAACTGCGCAATTCCACATTGCTGACAATAGATGGCGCCAGGCATGAAATCCTCCAGGAGAAGGATTTCTATCGCGAGCAGTTTTTTGCCGCATTCGACGCCTTCATTCCAGGCACTGGCGGCGAGACGGAATAGACCATCAACGGTTGAGCAATTCCAGAGTCCTGGCGTGAAGTTCGGGCGTCGCAGCAGCAACGATATTGCCGGCCTTCTCCGCCGGACCTCCATCCCACGTGCTGATCACACCACCGGCCTTTTCGATAATCGGAACAAGCGCCACAATGTCATATGGATGCAGGCCGGTTTCGACAACGAGATCGACGAACCCCGCCGCCAGCATCGCATAGGCATAACAATCCGTGCCGTAGCGTGCGAGCCGCACGCTTTGTTCGACCCGATCATAGGCGGCGCGCTTCTCATCCTTGAACATTGCCGGCGTGGTCGTAAACAGTGTGGCCTCGGAAAGTTCGGTGGTTTTCCGCGTTTCGAGGCGGCGAATACCACCCGGACCCTCGTACCATGAAGCGTCACCGTCACACATGAACAGCTCATTGGTAAACGGTTGAGCCATGAGCCCCGCCACTGCATCCCCGTCGATGGTAAGACCGGCCAATGTTCCCCATACAGGAATACCGGAAATGAACGCGCGGGTACCATCGATCGGGTCGATCACCCAGACATGCGAATGATCGAGGTTCTCGCCGCCGAACTCTTCGCCAAGAATGCCGTGATCCGGGAAACTGGCGTTGATCAGTTTGCGAATCGCCTTTTCAGCCTCTCGGTCCGCCTCTGTAACGGGGTCAAAACCTGCCTGATATTTATTGTCGATAAGCGAAATCGTACGGAATCGCGGCAACGTCTGCTCCGCCGCGACACCGGCGATTTGCTTCAAAAAGGAAAGTTCAATGGCCAAAATAGCTCCTCACGATTAAAATATCCTCATTTTCCTGCAGCGCCGGCGAATTTATTGCATTTTTTTTAGGCAACTAATAATGGTGCCCAAAAAAACATACAAAACACTTGACATTTGTGCGGCGCAGCATAGATTGGTACATGGACAGGGCGACCTGTCTATGCCCTCCTTGGGCGTTTCCTCCCTAGACTTGGGCCGCGCTTATGCGCGGTCTTTTTTTGTTTAAGAATCTGTTGCTGGTGGAGGGCTATTCGGCAGCAAGCGGCGTATCCAGGAAGTAGAAATCCGGCAGCGATACGAGATCTCGTAGAAAAAGTGCAATATCCCGCTGCAGCTGATCGAAGCCTGCCTTTTTTTCGTAACTGTGTTCGTTGAGGTAAAGACCACGATTGACCTCGATCTGCAGGGCATGAAACTGCTTGAGTGGCCGCCCGTAGTGCTCGGTGATATAGCCGCCCGCGTAGGGTTTGTTGTGGGCGACCACATAGCCCATATCCCGGAGTAGCTGGGTCGCTGCATTGGCAAGCTCTGGCGCACAACTCGTGCCAAACCGGTCGCCTATAATGAAATCCGGGCGTATGCCGCTTTCAGGAAAACGAATGCCTGTCGGCATTGAATGGCAATCGACAAGAACGCCATAGCCAAAACGTTCGCGCGTTTTGACGAGAATATCTCCGAGGAGTGCGTGATATGGCCTGTAGATCGTTTCGATGCGGCCCAGCGCCTCTTCGAGGTGGAGCTTATGCGCATAGATTTCCTGCCCCTCGCCGACAAGGCGAGGAATTGTGCCCAGACCACCCGCAACCCGGGCGGAATGCCCGTTGGCGTATGAGGGCAGCGGTTCAAAAAACATTTTAGCATCGAGCTCGTAAGGCTCGCGATTCACATCGAGATAGGCCCGCGGGAAATGCGCCACCATCAAGGGTGCGCCGATCATGACTGTCGAAGCAAACAGCTGATCGACAAAGCAATCTTCCGAACGCCGGATCGTGTGCGGATCGAGTTGCGATTGCTGCAGGAAGGCGGCCGGATAATATCGTCCGCTATGAGGTGAGTTGAAAACGAACGGAATGCGTTGATCGGACGGTTGCCGCAATTCGTAAGGCAGGCTGTCAGGAAAATCACGCTCGGCGGTCATCGCTCACTTCGAAGGTTCATTACTGTTCATGGTACCACTCTAGATCAAGTTTCCTTCAGATGGAATTGACCAACGGTCCACCATGACCAACTTTCTGGCGTATGCAAGTTACACCTGTTGGGGTGCTTTTCCCGCGAAACGGCACCTCGACTTTTGCAGCGTTCACGCTTATTTCTAGCAAATCATTCACGCGATCTTTACCAAAAAAGCGTTTCTTGAATCGTGATGGACGCTGATCTGGGGATGATCGGGTGCTAACCAATTCGGACGGACTGATGAAGAGAATCCTTCTTGCGGAAGATGACAATGATATGCGGCGCTTTCTGGTCAAGGCGCTGGAGAAGGCTGGATATCACGTCACGCATTTCGACAATGGTGCCAGCGCATATGATCGATTGCGTGAAGAGCCGTTTTCACTGCTTTTAACCGATATCGTCATGCCGGAAATGGATGGTATCGAGTTGGCGCGCCGCGCTTCGGAAATCGATCCCGACCTGAAGATCATGTTCATTACCGGCTTTGCTGCCGTGGCGCTCAATGCCGATTCGAAGGCTCCGAAAGATGCCAAGGTGCTTTCCAAGCCGTTCCACCTGCGCGATCTTGTCAATGAAATCGAGAAAATGCTCGTCGCAGCCTGATAGGCGGCGACATTCATTCCTTGTTGTGAAGAAAGCCTGATAAGTTCTCCCCACAGCTATTGACGGAGCCAATTCAATATGGTGTATGCGCCCGTCAGATGGGCGTGTAGCTCAGCGGGAGAGCACTACGTTGACATCGTAGGGGTCACAGGTTCAATCCCTGTCACGCCCACCATCTGACCCTCAATAATATCAATACGTTAGCATTAAATTTCATGGCGCACACATAGTGCTCTAAAGGTTCAGTGAACCTTATCCCTTTTCAGCATCATATTTGCCGAGACAGGGATAATCACTTCATCAAACGGTCGAACTCTGATTGATAGCCGCGATTGCCATCGCTCAGCTCGGGCGGGTTATCTCGCCAATCATATTCGCTGCCTTGTGGCATGTAAGACAGCAGATATGACAGCATGAGAGCAGCACGTTCTTCGCGCGGGGATTTGTGACGAAGCTCGGCTATGAGGTTTGTCACCTCGCTTGGGGTGATTTTCATCGACATGTTTCCGTGTCGTGTACGGGTTTGCTCTGTTCTTCGACACGTTTCTTCAAATCACGAATGTCGGCTTGCAGGTCATGGCAAAACCGCTCCAGAGACATGAGGTTGCGCTCAAGGGCTTCGATCCTGGAAATGTCATTCATCGCTCGGCTCAGGCGCTGGAATATCTATCGAAGGAGGAGCGCCCCGTGCTGGCATTGTCTTATGCGGTGGCTTTGCTCGTATAAGGCCTGCTGAGAGGTGATAGCCTGAAATGCCATGCTCTACGGCTGCGAGGTGTAAGGCGCTGTACGGGTCTCCCTTGGCCCTCTGGAGCCATAGTTTGACTTGGTCGTCTGGTGTGATGTCTGTCATGAGGCTACCTGTGCGGCACGTTTGATGACCGGAGGGAGGTTGATTTGCGCCCTCCCGTCCTCGCCATGTTCTTTGTGGATGGTGATCGAGATGAGGGATTTGCCGGAACCGTATTTCCCAGCGTGGTGTGCATCGACTTCTGCAATCGTTCTGAAGCATTCGACGCGAACGCCAAGCACCTCCTGAACGACCTGAAGCAGCGCTGGAGACCATGCCGTGAGTGATTTCCCTGCAACAATTCTTGGGTATTCAACGCAAGTATATCTCTGGTTTTGCTCTTTTCATCTGTTGGTGATTGGCTTGGGTTGCGTCATTGCCTTCGTGAGGTCCCGCCATGACTAGCACCATTGCGTTGATCGAGGCCAAGGCGGAAGAGCTTTGCCTCGAGAAGGGTCATAACCGACGCATCGCTTACACCTTCCGTGAAGACGCAGCTATTGCGATCATCACGGACCTTCTACAGCGCAACAAGGAATTGGATGAAGCCAATTTTGCGCTGTCAGCCGGTGCTTGCATTGTCAAGAACGGCCTACTTAGCGGAGAAGGTGG
Source organism: Candidatus Phyllobacterium onerii (assembly GCF_028331445.1). Lineage (GTDB taxonomy): Bacteria > Pseudomonadota > Alphaproteobacteria > Rhizobiales > Rhizobiaceae > Phyllobacterium > Phyllobacterium onerii. The sequence goes on from NZ_JAQMHX010000009.1 coordinate 242,122, forward strand.
CTCGCCATATTGCACCCTTCTACAGCGCTGTGAGAAGGCAGAGGCGGAGAGCGCCGCGTCTTGTTCCATGGTTGTAGCGGGCATAAAAGCGAGGGAAGCCGCAGAACGCCAGCGAGACGAGGCACGGAAAGCGCTGGAGCCGTTTGCCAGGATAGAGCCGGTCAGCATCTCATTACTCGGCGGAGAACACATATCATCCGATGCGTTCCGCGCTGCGCGTAATGCAATGGGAGAGCCGACAAAATGAAAGTCCTCGTCTGCGGTGGAAGAAAATACAGCGATAAAGTCACGGTATGGGGATGGCTTCAGGCTATCCACTTAAAGCACGGCATCGATAGGGTCATCCAAGGAGGTGCCGATGGTGCCGACAAGTTGGCGCTAAAATGGTGCTTGGACCAGAGCATAGAATGCTGGAACGTGCCAGCCGATTGGACAGATCTAAGCCAGCCCGACGCCGTTATCAAGGCGCGCCGCGATGGCACTAAATACGATGCCAAGGCCGGTAGCAGGCGCAACCAACGTATGCTTGACGAAGGACGGCCTGACGTTGTTGTGGCCTTCCCCGGCGGCACTGGCACGGCTGATATGATGCGCCGGGCTGTGAAGGCCGGTGTACGCGTATTCGAACCAGTTAAGAGGACCAGAGCATGAGCGTCTTCACCCCCGCCAAGCTAGCCGAGCGTTGGGAATGCTCCGAACGCCATATCCGCAACCTGATCGCAGCCGGTCAGTTGCGTTCATTTCGATTAGGAGGCAAGTTGCTCCGCATTAGGGGCGAAGACGTGGAGAACTACGAATGTCAGAGTGGCGCATCACCAGACTCAGAGGAAAGCTCGCTCTCACGTTCGAACGCGACGGCAAGCGTCATCGATACTCCCTTGGGACCGACAACGCGCGCGAGGCTCTTAACATTGCGCCAGCCCTCTATGCGGAGTTAACACGCCCCACAGGCACTAGAGTCCGTGACCTCTGGACGGCTTATTGTCTGGACAAGCACGGCAAGGCCGTCCTCTCCACGATGGAGCATACCTGGAAGGCGCTTGAGAAGCGGTTTGGTGATCGCGACGGCGACAGGATCACCATAGAGGATTGTCGGGCTCACATTGCTGAACGCAGGGCGCAGCGCACCAAGCAGTGTCCAGACGGAATTCAAGACGGAACCATCCATACCGAGCTAGGCCATCTGCGCACCGTCCTAGTCTGGGCTGAAGAACACGGCATCATTTTCAAGGCACCGAAGATTGAGCGCCCCTCCAAGCCTGAACCAATGGAGCGCCATCTCACCCGCGACGAAGCACACCGCATTCTCGCAGCGGCGAAAGCCCCTCATCTGCAAACAGCAATTCACCTCATGCTTGGTACGGCAGCGCGCATTACAGCATTGCTGGAATTGAAATGGGACAGGGTAAACTTCGAAAAGAAACTGATCCATCTGCGCAACCCGGATGACACGGTAAAGCGCAAGGGACGCGCTATCGTGCCGATCAACTCGTCGTTGATGGCCGCGCTCAAGGAAGCCCGCAAAGGGGCGCTGACAGAGTATGTCGTGGAATGGGCTGGACAGCCGGTGAAGAGCCTGAAGCGCTCCATAGCGAGCGCTGCAAAGGCAGCAGGGCTTGAAGACGTGTCGGCGCATGTGTTCAGGCACACGGCAGCGGTATGGATGGCAGAGGCGGGGATCGATATGGAGGAGATCAGTCAATATCTCGGACACAGTAATGTGGAGATCACGCGGCGCGTCTATGCGCGCTACTCGCCGGACTATCTGCGCAATGCAGCGTCGGCTCTTGAAATGGGCTTATACATAGTGCCCGCTGGCACAAGTGAACCTGCGGAGAAGAACATAAATTGAACATGGTGCCGAAAACGCCAATTACGAAGCGCCCACTTCCACGTATTTCCTACGTTTCCGTGGCTGGCCCTTCCTTGACATCGTAGGGGTCACAGGTTCAATCCCTGTCACGCCCACCATCTGACCCTTAAATTCAGGCACTTAAGCAACGTCCATTTGACTAACAACAATTGTTAGATGTGCACTTGCGCGCAGACAGTGGGCGTTTCGTGCGCCCTTTGCAGTTCGGCAATGATGCTTTCCGTCGCAAGTTTTGCCTCTAGCAGGTACTCCGGATCAAAACTCTCATAGGATTTCGCAGCACGTTTTTTATTGTGGCCTAGCCACACGTCGCACTGTTCTTGGTCGACCCGCATATGTCGCCATTAAATGCCAAATCGTGCCTTGGGTGAACTCATCGATGGATTTCGACTGACGCTTGAACGTCTGCTTCATCATCAGGACGGGCACCTTGTCCCATTTTACGGCTACACTCATCTAGCCAGTGGTGCAGATTATCAGTGAGCGAGGGATCGTTCGGATGAGAAGCGCTACGGGCTTGAATGGTATTGCGGCGAACATAAAAGTGACGCTGGCGATAGTTAGCCTCTGATTTCAGTTTTCCCACGAGTTCGTTGTCAGTGTTTCTTGCAGCTAATGATTGCGAAGCATCACGCTCTAAGGCACGTTTACTCAAACCTCCGTCGATGATGATAAACTATGCGAAAATACCCAATCTAGGAGAAGCTCCCATGGACCTGAAATTGACAGGCAAGACGGCCCTTGTAACCGGATCCACTGCAGGGATCGGGCTGGCAATCGCCAAGCGGCTAGCTGCGGAAGGAGCAAATGTCGTCATCGTCGGCCGATCGCAGGCCAAGCTGGACGAAGCAGCAAAGATCATTACCACCTCCAAGTCTTCCAAAATCGCGTCAGGCATCCGCGCCGTGCTCGCAGATGCTGCGACTGCCGAAGGGGCTGCCGTTTTGCATCGTGAAGTCCCGACCGTTGATATCCTCGTCAATAATCTCGGCATCTATGAATCCAAGCCTTTCACTGACATCACTGACGCTGATTGGCTAAAATTCTTCGAGGTAAACGTGCTCAGCGGCGCACGTCTCGCTCGTCAATATTTTCCGGATATGCTGGAACGAAATTGGGGGCGGATCATCTTCATCGCCAGCGAATCCGGTCTCGTTGTTCCCCCAGACATGATCCATTACGGCATGACGAAAACGGCGCAGCTTGCCATATCGCGCGGCTTGGCCGTGTTGACGAAGGGCACAGGTGTAACGGTAAACTCGGTCCTGCCCGGCCCTACCCGATCAGAAGGCATCGTCGACTTCTTGAAGAGTGTCGCCCGCGACCCGTCTTTGCCGCCCGAGGAGATGGAAGCCGAATTCTTTCGCAACGAACGTTCCACCTCGTTGCTGCAACGCATGATCGAACCGGAAGAAATCGCCGACCTGGTGGCATATGTGGCGAGCCCACTGTCAGCGGCAACGAATGGAGCAGCGCTTCGTGTCGAGGGCGGCATTACGCCGACAATCGCATAGGAGGTCATGATGCCCAACTCATCCAGCGACATCGGGACGGCCAGGTTCACCAAGACGCCGACGGGTTATCTAATGGTATTGCTTCAAGGGGATAATTTGTTCGTCCAACTTGAGGCGTTGATGGAGAGCGAACAGATTCCCTCGGCGAGCTTCTCGGCCTTCGGATTCGCAAGGCTTGCCACTTTCGGCTTCTTCGATTTCGCCAAGAAACAATACGTTCCAAGATCGTTCGAGAACGTCGAGATGGCAAGCATTACAGGATCGCTGGCTTGGCAAGACGGCAAGCCGTCGATTCATGCTCACGGGGTCGGCTGCGATCACACCTTCGCGGCCGTTGGCGGGCATTTTCTGGCACTGGAGGTTGGAACCGGATCACTTGAGATCACCATTACAGCGCGCGCACAAAAACTTGAGCGTAAGCTCGATACTAAAATTGGGGCGAACGTTTTAGACGTCCGAGGCTGAACCCGCCGTTGGAAGAAATAATCCCAGCGATCTTTGGATTTTAGCTCCCCATCACAGATTTGCCAGAACGATGTCGAGACATTAAGTCCTTGGCGACGCCAAGGGGTCATGGTGACAGCACAGTTTCGTGGTCATACCTGGCTCAGTCTTTGCTCAAAGCCAAGCCACTTATGCGCCGGAAGTGGCAGCTGAGAAGGCTGCCTGTCCAGGTAGGCCGGCGCCGCGTAGAGGACAAGGACGGTAATCCGCTGGAGGTGCATCGAAAGCTGGCTGACGGCACCTGCGCCTTTTTCATTGATCATCCCTTCGGCGCCGATCTGGACTGGGCGGTCGCAGCACCGCCGGAGACCGAGTAGCGACTGCACTGGTCTCCGGTTCGTTTCCCTTGGCTTTGTTTTCCATCACGATCTTATGACCACCTGCATCGCTTGTGCCGCCAGATGCGCGGACCTACTTTGTCAGTGGCATTGCCCTGTCGCCGTTTAGGTGTAGCCTTCTGACAATTCCAACCCTTCGGCGGAGATTCGAGATGCAGCTTGGTATGATTGGACTGGGGCGTATGGGCAGCAACATGGCGCAGCGCCTGATGAAGCATGGTCACAACTGTGTCGTTTACGACACGCGCGCCGAGAGCATGGTGGAGTTGCAGAGCCTCGGCGCCAAGGGTAGCACGTCGCTGCCGGAGTTTGTCTCTACGCTGACAAAGCCCCGCGCTGTCTGGCTGATGTTGCCGGCTGCAGTCGTTGACAAGGTGCTGGCACAATTGGTGCCGCTGCTCGACAAGGACGATATCGTCATCGATGGCGGCAATTCATATTATCACGATGACATCCGCCGCAGCGGCGAATTAAAAGCGAGCGGCATCCACTATGTCGATGTTGGCACGAGCGGCGGCATATTTGGCTTCGAACGCGGTTACTGCCTGATGATCGGCGGCGAAAAGGATATCGTTCAACACCTCTCCCCGATCTTTGCCGCTCTTGCTCCTGGCAAAGGCAATGGACCCGAAACCCCCAGCCGTCTGGAGAAACCGGTCGCCGGCAGCACGGCCGATCAGGGTTACTTGCATTGCGGCCCGCATGGCGCTGGGCATTTTGTCAAGATGGTCCACAACGGCATCGAATACGGATTGATGGCTGCTTATGCGGAAGGGCTCAACATTCTGCGCAATGCGGATATCGGCCTACGCTCGCATGAGGTCGATGCCGAAACGACGCCGCTACAGAATCCCGAGCATTATCAATACGAGTTCAACCTGCCCGACATTGCCGAAGTATGGCGTCGCGGCAGCGTCGTCAGTTCGTGGCTTCTCGACCTCACAGCCGATGCTTTGCATGGCGATCCCGCGCTCGCGAGCTATGAGGGGCGCGTCTCGGATTCGGGCGAAGGCCGCTGGACTGTCATGGCCGCGATCGACGAGGCCGTACCGACACCCGTTCTCAGCGCCGCATTGCAGGAACGCTTCTCGTCGCGCGGCAATGCCGACTTCGCCAACAAGATCCTGTCCGCCATGCGACGTGAATTTGGCGGGCACGTGGAAAAACAGGCGCCGAAACCGGCTGGGTAATCCCGCCCGCCGGACGCCTGTGCATACAGGAGTACAAAGTCATGGATATGAAAATGTTGAGATCGACCCTTCCGATACTGGCTCTGGCGGCTGGTGTGGCGATGGCGCTGCCGCTGGAGGCCAGCGCTCAAAGCATGATGAAGAAGGGTCAGTCAACCATGACGACGAAGGCGTCCAACAGGGCCAATGTCCGCGGAACAATCGAGAGCTTTAACGACACATCCATCGTCGTGAAAACGCGCGAAGGACCTGATGCAACCGTCACGTTGAGCGATGGCTGGGTCGTCGGCGGCGTCGCCAAGGCGTCGCTTGACGACATCAAGAAGGGCGACTTTGTCGGGATAACCAACGTGCCGAAAAGCGAAGGGGGCAACAGCGCGCTTGAGGTGGTGATCTTTCCGGCTGCACTCAAGGGCACAGGTGAAGGCGACCGTCCATGGGATCTGAAGCCGAATAGCAGCATGACAAACGCCACAGTTGCCGATGCAGTCAAGGATGTCGATGGACGCACCCTGACAGTCACCTATCGTGGCGGCGAAAAGAAGATTGCAGTTCCGGACGGCACGCCGATCGTCACCCTTGCACAGGCCACAAAGGACGATCTGAAGCCCGGCGCTACGGTCTTCGTCGCCGCCGAGAAGGGCAGCGACGGCACCCTCACCTCGAAGCGAGTCGTCGTCGGTACGAACGGCGTCGTTCCGCCCATGTAATCAGAAGAAAATATCCCGGAAACAGTACTGCTTCCGGGATATGCACTCAATGGTGAGCGCCAACTTCGCTATCGAGATGCGCCATCTGCACTTCGGCATAGCGCGTCCCGGCGGCGGCACCTTTGGGCACGGCATTTTCGATAGCACCCAGGTCTTCGCTCGTAAGCTTGATGTCGAGAGCACCCAGCGCCTCACTCAGGCGGTCGCGCCGTCGCGCACCGATCACCGGTATGATGTCCTCGCCCTTCGCCGCGACCCAGGCAATGGCGATCTGCGCCACCGTCACGCCCTTGCTAGCCGCAATCTTCTGCAGCGCCCCGACCAACGCCAGGTTCTTCTCGACATTGTCGCCCTGGAACCTTGGACTGTGCGTACGAAAATCGCCCGGATCCGTGTTACCCTTTTTCCAACGCCCGCTGATGAGACCACGTGAAAGCACGCCGTAGGCGGTGATCCCGATCCCGAGCTCGCGGCAGGTCTCAAGAATACCATCTTCGATGCCGCGCGAAATCAGCGAATACTCGATCTGCAGGTCGACGATCGGGTGGACGGCTGCGGCCTTCCGGATGGTGGCCGAACCGACCTCGGACAGGCCAATGTGCTTGACGTAACCCGCCTTGACCATGTCGGCGATGGCACCAACCGTATCTTCGATCGGTACATTGGGATCGAGCCTCGCCGGCCGATATATGTCGATATAGTCGACACCCAGGCGTTGCAGTGAATAGGCGAGGAAGTTCTTGGTCGCTTGTGGCCTCGCATCAAAGCCGGACCAGCCGCCCGCGGGATCGCGAAGCCCGCCATATTTGACGCTGATGACCACGTCTTCGCGCTTCGTGCCCTTCAGCGCTTCTGCAATCAACATTTCATTGTGGCCTTGGCCGTAGAAATCTCCGGTATCGAGAAGATTGATCCCTGCATCAAGCGAAGCATGAATGGTCGCGATGCTTTCAGCGCGATCGGAGGGTCCATAAATACCCGACATGCCCATGCAGCCGAGACCGATTTCGGAAACGCGCGGTCCCGTTTTTCCAAGTTGACGATATTGCATATTCTAACTCCGGTTCTTCAATATTCCAGAGCAGTATAAAACAACTATGTTTGTGCGATAATCCCGTCTATTCTGTACGGGTCGTTTGGAAAAATGCACAATGAATGAGCCCGACCTGTCCGACCTTGGTGCTTTGGTAGCTGTCGCGCATACGCGCAGTTTCCGCGCGGCGGCCGCGATTCGCGGCGTGTCGGCGTCGTCCTTGAGCGAAGCCATTCGCCGGCTGGAAGCGCGTGTTGGCGTGCGATTGCTCAACCGCACAACACGCAGCGTCACACCAACCGAAGCCGGAACGCAGCTGCTCGAACGTCTTGACCCGGCGCTCGGAGAGATTGCCGGAGCGCTCGATGCTCTCAACAATTTTCGCGACAGCCCCACCGGCACGCTCAAGCTCAATGTACCGGTCATCGTGGCGCAAAAGATCCTGCCGACTATCGTCAACCGGTTCCTTGCAGCATATACCGGAATCACGCTGGAGATTTCAGCCATCGACACTTTCATCGATGTGCTGGCGGCAGGCTTTGATGCGGGGATACGCTACGACGAAAGCATCGAGCGCGATATGATCGCAATCCCAATAGGCCCCCGCACCCAGCGCTTCATGGTTGCGGCAGCACCATCGTACCTCGCAAACAACGGCAAGCTCGAGCATCCACGCGATCTCATCCATCACGCTTGCATACGTCACCGCTTTGCCAGTGGCGTGGTTCTAAACTGGGAATTCGAGCGAAACGGCAAGCTGATAAAAATCACGCCGAAAGGCCCGCTTATTGCCTCGACTGCGGACATCGGGATTGGCGCTGCCATTGCCGGTATCGGGCTGATCTATACGTTTGAGGAATACTTGAGCCCGGCCATCGCCAGCGGCGAGCTTGTCCCTGTCCTTGACCCCTGGTGGCAGAGTTTTACGGGCCCCCGTCTCTACTATCCGAGCCGCAGGCATATGCCTGCACCGCTTCGGGCCTTTGTGGATTTCATCAAAAATACCGAACATTCGCAAGTTCAAGCCTAGGTCTCTTGCATCCACCGCCCCGCTATGCCATGACGCGCGCTCCCATTCGAGGCGGTGCTTTGCGCGGCCCTTCATAGATTCTCGACCACGCAATTTCCGGTATAAAAGGAGCGCTGCCATGGCTCAGGCGCTGGGTTTCGACTTTGGCACGACAAATACGGTTATGGCCTTGGCCGATGGATCGTCGACCCGCTCGCTGGTATTCACCAGTGCGGCCGGCACCGCCGACAGCATGCGAACCGCCTTGTCCTTTATGAAGGATCCCCTCGCAGGCGCATCCGCTTTGAAGGTCGAGGCGGGACATGCAGCCATCCGGCAGTTCATCGATCATCCCGGCGAATGCCGTTTCCTGCAATCCATCAAGACTTTTGCCGCAAGTGCGCTGTTCCAAGGCACTTTGATCTTTGCCAAGCGCCAGACTTTCGAAGACCTGATGGAGATATTCCTGCGGCGCCTCAAAGTCTATGCGGACGGCAACTGGCCTTCGGACATCACGCGAGTGGTCACCGGACGCCCGGTGCATTTTGCCGGTGCAAATCCAGACCCGGCGCTGGCGACCGAGCGCTACAACGAAGCATTGACGCGCTTTGGATTTCCGGAAATCCATTTCGTCTACGAACCGGTCGCGGCAGCATTCTACTTCGCGCAAAATCTCAAAGCCGACGCGACGGTATTGGTTGCGGATTTTGGCGGCGGCACGACCGACTATTCGATCATTCGCTTCGAAACATCGGCTGGCAAACTCAGCGCGACGCCGATCGGCCATTCCGGCGTAGGCGTTGCCGGAGATCATTTCGACTATCGCATGATCGACCAGATCGTCGCGCCGCAGATCGGTAAAGGCAGCTTGTTTCGAAGCTTCGACAAGACCCTCGAAGTCCCCGCCTCGTGGTATGCCAATTTCGGGCGCTGGAACCAGCTTTCAATCTTCAAGACCTCGCGCGAATTTGCCGCCTTGAAGAAGCTTGTCCGTGACAGCCTTGAGCCGGACAAGCTGGAGATTTTCGTCGATCTGGTGGACCACGACGAGGGCTATCCGCTCTATCAGGCCGTGTCTGCCACCAAGATAGCGCTTTCATCGGCAGACGAAGCGGCGTTCGACTTTGCACCGCTTGGACGCGGCGGCCACAAGACTATCCGACGATCCGACTTCGAAGGCTGGATCGCCAGCGATCTGGCACGTATAGAAGGCGCACTTGACGATGTGCTCGAAAAGACCAAGACCTCGCCTGCCCACATCGACAAGATATTCCTGACCGGAGGTACATCCTTCGTTCCGGCAGTCCGCCGTATTTTTACCGAGCGGTTCGACCGTGATCGAATCGAGAGCGGCGGCGAACTCCTCTCGATCGCTCACGGCCTCGCGCTGATCGGTGAGCGCGACGACATCAAGCAGTGGACCGCATAGAGCAATTCCAGGAAAAGTGGGGAGCGATTTTCCGTCCGGAATTGCGTAAAGACAAAGAGCCCAAGAAAATGGAAATGCTCTGGCCTCAAATTCTTGAGGGATGACAATCTGGCCGCAACGGTCTATCGAACAGTTTCGAGAATACGTTTGGAAACGAGATTATGAAAGAAGCGGTTACGCTCAAGCAACTGACGGCAGCCATCGGAACTGAAATCGGCTGTTCGGAATGGCGCGTCGTCAGCCAGGACATGATCAACCTGTTTGCTGACGCAACCGATGATCATCAGTTCATTCATACCGATCCGGAACGCGCCGCGGAAACGCCCTTTGGCGGCACCATCGCCCATGGTTTTCTGACGATCTCGCTGCTGTCGACATTGGCCTATGAGGCGCTCCCGATGATCGAAGGCGCGACCATGGGTATCAACTACGGTTTCGACAAAGTGCGCTTCATGGCGCCGGTTAAATCCAGCAAGCGCGTACGAGCCCGCTTCAAGCTCGTGGATGCCGATATCCGCCCTTCGGGCCGTGTTCTCAACAATTATGAAGTAACGCTTGAGATCGAAAACTCCCTCAAGCCCGCGCTGGTTGCCAACTGGCTGACTATCGCGGTTCTGGAACACCCGCCGGAAATGGACTGAACAGGTTCAGGTAAGGCCACCGGCTGCATCAAGCGGCGCACCACTTTCCCGATAGGTCGTCACAAGATCCCTGAATTCGAACGGGCCCTGCACGAACATCCCCATATCGTAAGGGTTGCGGATTTGTGCGCCCTTCAGAAACAACAAATGCATCTTGAAGAAATTGGCCTTCGCACGCGCATAGCGTGTAGCACTGTGAATATTCTTGAAACGGACTTGCCGGATAATCGGCTGGTCGAGCGGGGTTATTCCAAGAGCAGTTGCGGGATTTGACTTATAGAAATGAATGATATCGGTGACAGACTGAAATTCGGCCCAAAGCACCGGTGTTTCCTGGAAGACGACCCTTGTGTCTTCGCGCAAGCTCGTCGCCCGCGGGTGAAAGGCGATCATCAGCAGGCATGAGCCCGCGGCCAGCAGCGACACGGGCTTTTGTTTTAGAAGTTGCGGGTTGCTGCGCCAGACGTCGGCTATGGCCTCCACGGCAGGAACCGTCCCAAGGCTATGCGCGACGATCACAACCTCATCTGCATCAGTCGTTTGCAATTTATGCACGAGATGCTCCGCAAACTCGCGTCTGCGTTGCAACAGTCCCGGGTTGCGGTGGTGAATACGATCGGAGGCGGCGGTCCAATCATCTAGCAAATAGGAGAAGAACACCTTGTCGCCTGGCCAACGGACCAGCAGCCGGCCGAACAGCAATGCCAGCGGTATGGTCCAGATCAGATGTAGTGCGTTGAACCCGACCAACAGTGGCAACAGGCCAAAGCAGATTGTCACCAACGTAGTGAAACAGGCGAAGGCAAACGGCCATAGGAAGAAGATGCAGAACCGCCAACTCGTCCAAAGATAGCGAAAGAACGTACCACTCAAGATAATATCGAGGAATGCCATGAGCCCCGTGGCAAAACGCGTCGCCACGTTTCTCGCAGCATAGGCGTCGAAAATATCGGCGCTGCCATATTGCCAGAATTCCGTCTCGGTCTGCCAGTTTGCGCCGGTGGTTTCGATATGCATCGAAGCGATGTTCTGCCCCTCGGCCAGCATCGGTCCGGTCTTCGTCTCCGCGTGCCAGAGCCGGCTGAAGTCAGCAGAGCTGTTCAAATATCGGCCGCGCACCTTGTCAGGATGCAACCCTTCATAGCCGGTAAAATTGATAACCAGACGCTTTCTAACAGCCATACCGATTCTCTATGCGAAGAGACCGCGTAAGACTGCAGCCACCGGGCATCTCATTGGGGCGAACGGCGGCGCAATTGTGGTGGACCGTCCAAAGTTGAGCGCCACTAGCATAAATTTGCCGAGGCTGCATAGTTCTCCAGTGTAGCCGAGTGTGAGCAATGGCCAATTGAGTGGATAAGTTTGGGTGCAAATCCAAATGGCCCCTCCCCGTCGCTTCGCTCCGTCCCTCCCCACAAGGGAGAGGGTAAGACCGTCGCAACTGTCATCGCTGCACACGCGAAACAGGTGACGCTGCAGGATAAGCGCTGTTACCCTCCCCCTTGTGGGGAGGGACGGAGCGAAGCGACGGGGAGGGGTTCTTCTCGTAATTTCAGTTACTTCAAAAAATAATCGTGGCTACTTATCCACGCCCTCCAAACCTGACTTATTCTTCTCCCCGTCCTTTCCACGGGGAACTGCTTCCGGAGCCGTTCGAAGTGGGGAGAGGATCGGCGCCTCCGATGGCGGGTAACGGACCCGCTGTCCGGGGAAGTTCTGTCCAAGGGTTCCCCTGCCGGTACTACGACTGGCGTGTGCTGGACGAGCACTTCGAAAGGGGCTTTCGGCAGTGGGCGAAGCAATTCACCCAAAGCCGAGGCCTCCCAAGCGGAACGGACGGGATCAAAAAACGCCGGACGGGCGGTCTTCGGATCGCATTATTATTCTACAAAGACGCGCTTCGACGACCGCCCGTCTTCCCAACCATTCAACGGCCAGACTCGGGATGAGGGCGTGGCAAGGGGAGAGCACACCCGGTTCTTTGACATACGAAAAATCAGAAGTGCGCTAGATCGCAACGTCTCGTGCGGATTCCTGCAAGAACGCATAGGCGTAATTCGAGAATGACCGCCAGCATTCGACACGGAAAACGTCTTCACCGGTCCGCCACAGGACGATCTCGATCTTGCCGAGGACTGTCCGCGACGCAGCCCCCACGGGGAAAGCCTTCAGCGACAAGTCCTGCGGGCAACCTCCATTGACCACAGCATCTGCGCCCTTGCCAGCCACGATGATCCCGACATTGCGATGTGAAATGTCGACCGCCGAATTCAGGACTTTCGCCTTGGCAAGATCGGCAACAACAGCACTATCGGCATTGTCGATGATCAGCCATTCGTCCGGGCCAAGCCAAAGTACGGCACGGCCGCCGTTGGACGCGGAAGTCTTCGGCTTCATGGGCAATGTTATACCCAGCGCCTTGGACAGCGCGCTAACGGCATTATCCCTGGCGCGAAGCGAAATACGGGTCGCGTTGTCCGCCAAGGTGACCGAGACGGAAGCGACATCAAGCTGGCCCGCTTGCAGCGGATGACGTCGTGTTGCCTGGACGATCTCAACCATTCAAGCGCTCCCCCTTCTCATCGAAAAATACCGTGCCGGTGACTTCCACTTCGATCACGCCATTCGGCATCGGTACATACAGCGTCTCGCCAAGCCGCTTCGATCCGTCGATCACCAGCGCCAAAGCAATGGAGCGCCCGCAATTTTCCGACCAATAGGACGATGTCACGTGACCGATCATGGTCATTGGCACCGGCTGGTTCGGGTTAGCGACAATTTGCGCCCCCTCTTCCAGAACTGTCGTCGGATCAACCGTCTTCAGACCGACAAGCTGTTTACGGCCATTGGCCACCAGGTCCCGGCGCAAAAGGCCGCGAATGCCAACATAGTCCGTCTTGTTCTTGCCGATGGCCCAGGTCAGCCCAGCATCCTGCGGTGTGACAGTACCGTCCGTATCCTGTCCAACGATGATATACCCCTTCTCGGCGCGCAGGATATGCATCGCTTCGGTGCCATAGGGTGTCAGGCCCAAAGGCTTGCCCCGTTCGTAGACGGCTTCCCAGACGGCCCGGCCATAGTCGGACGGCACGTTGATTTCATAACCCGTTTCGCCGGTAAACGACATGCGGAACAGCCGTGTCGGCACACCGCAGATTGTCCCCTCGCGCACGCTCATATGCGGCATGGCCTCGTTGGACATATCAATGCCTTCGACCAGCGGCGCAATGATCTCGCGGGCCTTCGGGCCTTGCACGGCAATCACCGCCCATTGTTCGGTCGTCGAAGTCAGCCAAACATCGAGATGCGGGAATTCCGTCTGGAGATAGTCTTCCATATGATGCATGACGCGCGGTGCACCGCCCGTCGTCGTCGTCACATGGAAACGGTCTTCCGCCAGTCGGCCGACAACGCCGTCATCGTAGATGAAGCCGTCTTCGCGCAGCATGATGCCGTAGCGCAGGCGTCCGACGCCAAGCTTTTCCCAAGGATTGGTATAGAGCAGCTCAAGGAATTTCGCGGAATCGGGGCCAACCACTTCGATCTTGCCGAGCGTTGATGCATCGAAGATGCCAGCCTGATTACGCACGGCGACACATTCGCGATTGACCGCAGTGTGCATGTCTTCGCCCGCCTGCGGGTAGTACCAGGCACGTTTCCATTGGCCGACGTCCTCAAAGGCAGCGCCCTGCGTCTGGTGCCACCCGTGCATGGGCGTGCGGCGTGTCGGATCGAACAAATCATGACGGGCGTGATTGACAATCGCGCCAAAGGTAACCGGCGTAAACGGAGCGCGGAATGTCGTCAGACCCACTGCGGGGATCGGCCGGTTCAGGGCCTCGGCAGCGATGGCGAGGCCATGCAGGTTCGAAGTTTTGCCCTGATCGGTCGCCATGCCATTGGTGGTGAAGCGCTTGACATGCTCGATCGAGTGCATGCCCTCACGTACTGCAAGCCGTACATCCTTGGCCGTAACGTCGTTCTGAAAGTCGACAAAAGCCTTGACAGTTGTGTCGGCGCCGGCGCCGGGCGCCGAGCCGATCATGCCGCCGATCCAATTGGGGCCGCCGGTCGCGACGATAGGCTTGCCCTTGCCTCCGCCCGCCGCAAAGGCCTCGTCCAGTGTTGCCTGTAAACCGTCGGTGCCATTGCAGGCTCCTATCGAAACGCAATCCTGCGCGTAGGTGCCGGGCAGGAAGCGCTCGTTTGCGGCATCCCACGCGACCTTGCCACGGGACTGCGAAAACAGATGAACCGATGGCGTCCAGCCGCCGGACATGATCAACGCATCGACGGCGACCTTGCGTTCGCTACCGCCCCTCGTCGGCTGGATCGAAATCGACGACACACGCCGCTTGCCACCGGCACTGAAAACGGCATGACCGGTCAGAACTTCGATATCGAGCGAGCGGGCAGCATCCACGACGGCCGGTGTTGGATTGTCGCGCGTATCGACGATTACTGGCACGTCGATACCGGCGCGCTTGAGATCGATCGCCGCCGCATAGGCTGAATCGTTTGAGGTGTAGACACCGACCTTCCGACCGATGGCGACGCCATATTGATTGAGGAATATTCGTGATGCCGAAGCGAGCATGACACCCGGGCGATCATTGTTGGCAAAGACCATTTGACGCTCGATGGCGCCCGTGGCCAGCACGACCTTCTTCGCCCGAACCTGCCAGAGCCGCTCACGCGGCATATCGGACGCCGGATTGCTCAGATGGTCACTGATGCGCTCTACCAGACCGACGAAATTCTGAGCGTAGTAGCCAAACGCCGTGGTACGAGTCAGGACGTTGACATTGTCCATCGCGCGCAATTTCGCGATCGCTGTAACGGCCCATTCAAAACCCGGCAGACCGTCAATGATGACATCGCTTTCATAACGCAGTGCACCGCCTGGCTCGGCTTGCTCGTCGCAGATTATCACGCTCGCTCCGGTCGACGCTGCGCTGAGAGCGGCAGTCAGGCCAGCGGCACCCGCGCCGACAACCAGCAAGTCGCAATGAGCAAACCGGTTGGAATAGCGGTCTGTGTCTGACTCGCCCGGAACCACGCCGAGCCCCGCAGCGGCGCGAATCTTCGGCTCGTAAATCGTCTTCCAGGCAAACTTCGGCCACATGAAAGTCTTGTAGTAGAAGCCTGCAGGCAACATCGGCGAGAACACATCGTTGATCGCGCCGACATCGAAGGTCAGCGATGGCCAGCGGTTCTGTGATTTGACCTTGAGACCGTCGTAGATCTCCTGCACCGTCGCTCGCACGTTCGGCTGCTTACGCGACTTGTCGCGTTCGATATCGACCAGCGCGTTTGGCTCTTCGCTGCCGGCAGAAAGAATGCCACGGGGCCGGTGATATTTGAATGAGCGGCCGACGAGATGAATACCATTGGCGAGCAGAGCTGAAGCCAGCGTGTCGCCTTCGAGGCCGGTCAGGCTCTGCCCGTCGAATGTAAAGCGAACTGTCTTCGCCGGGGTCAAACGCCCTGCGCCGGGGATACGGTTGCTGCCGGAGTGGGTAGAGGTGCTCATTGGCTTATACCTCCACTTTCTTGGCACGGGGGCGCTTCGTTGCGGGTGGTTCGGGCTCCGCAGCAGCCGGTGACAGCAACGTGTCTATATCAGGACGCGGGTCGCCGGCCTTGTAGACCGTCAGGAATTTGTCCGAGACGGAATCGCGCACCGCATTGAAGAACCGGCCGCACCCATGAATATGCCGCCAACGTTCGAATTGCAGCCCCTTCGGATTCTGGCGAAAATAGAGGAACCCGGCAAAATCGTCGTCAGACTGCTCGATGATCGGATTGGCGCGCACGAGATGCGCTTCCCCGGCATTGCGGAATTCGAGTTCCGGGCGCTCTTCTTCGCAATAAGGGCATTTGATGAGAAGCATCGTTTCTATCTCGTTTCTTGAAAATCAGTGCGCAACGGCAGCGGCGGCGGCCTCGTCGATGAGGCGGCCGGTGGTAAACCGCTCAATCGTGAACGGCGCATTGATCCGGTGCGGCTCATCGCGAGCGATCGTGTGAGCAAACACGTTGCCCGAGCCCGGCGTCGCCTTGAAACCTCCGGTGCCCCAGCCGCAATTCACATAGAGCCCGGACACGGGGGTCTTGGCCAGGATCGGCGAGCGATCCGGCGTCACATCGACAATGCCGCCCCAGGAGCGCAGCATCTTCAATCGTGTCAGAACCGGGAACATTTCGCAGATCGCGTCGAGCGTGTGGTTGATGATGTGGAGACCGCCTGTCTGCGAATAGGACGTGTATTGGTCGGTTCCCGCGCCGATGACCATCTCACCCTTGTCTGACTGCGAAATATACGCGTGAACCGTGTTGGACATGATTACGCAGGGGATAAGCGGCTTGACTGGCTCGGATACCAGCGCTTGCAACGGATAGCTTTCAAGCGGCATGCGCACGCCGGCCATGTTCATAATGACGGAGGTATGACCAGCTGCCACAACGCCGACTTTCTTGGCATTGATCGGGCCGCGATTGGTATCGACCCCCACAACTGCTCCGTTGGGTGCACGGCGAATCCCGGTGACTTCGCAATTCTGGATAATGTGAACGCCGCGATCCGCTGCTGCACGGGCGTAACCCCAGGCAACAGCATCATGCCGGGCAGTGCCACCACGCCGTTGCAGCGCTGCACCGATTATCGGATATCGGGCATCCGCTGAAAGATTGATGGGCGGGCAGAACTCCTTGACCTGTTCCGGCGTCAGCCATTCATTGTCGATGCCGTTGAGCCGGTTGGCATGGATATGGCGTTTGAACACCTGCACGTCATGGATGTTGTGCGCCAGCATCATCACGCCGCGCGCCGAATACATCACATTGTAGTTGAGGTCCTGACTGAGACCTTCCCAAAGCTTCACAGCGTGCTCGTAGATGCCAGCGGATTCGTCATAGAGATAGTTGGACCGGATAATTGTCGTATTGCGACCTGTGTTACCACCGCCGAGCCAGCCTTTTTCGAGGACAGCGACATTGGTGATGCCGTGCTCCTTGGCAAGATAGTACGCAGTGGCAAGCCCGTGCCCGCCCGCGCCAACAATGATGACGTCATATTCCGGCTTGGGTTCGGGCGAACTCCATTGCTGATCCCAGCCTTTATGGGCACGCATAGCCTCGCGGGCCAAGGCAAACACCGAATATTTCCGCATCATTCATTCCCAGCAACTTGGCCCAGCAATTGAGCCATCGCAAAGCGATTGTTCGAACGAGTTTACTTGCATGGCCTGTTCAGAAATCGACATCGATTTTGAGAGCGAGGCCCATGCTTTTATGCATCAGTATCGTATCCGCTTAAAGCTCTTTTGCCATTTTGCGACGGAGATTGGCGCTGCATGCCGGTTAATCTAAAATTACGAGAGACAAGGACATTTCTGTCCGAATATCCGCCATTGCCCGCAACAGGACCATGGACATACCCCGAACTTTCTGATAATGGCCACCTTAGTTTGCGATGGATGACCGTCGCGAAGTCTGGTTTGTTGTCCCATAATCAAGGATTGGGGATTGAGGTCAGGCTCAACGAAATTCTAAGAGATACAGGATAAAACGTGCAGGTACTCGTACGCGAAAATAATGTTGATCAGGCTCTCCGCGTTCTCAAGAAGAAGATGCAGCGCGAAGGCATGTTCCGCGAAATGAAGATGCATGATCATTACGAAAAGCCTTCTATCAAGCGCGCTCGCCAGAAGGCAGAGGCAATCAGCCGTGCCCGCAAGCTTGCTCGCAAGCAGGCCCAGCGCGAAGGCCTTCTTCCAATGCCTGTGAAAAAGACGCCGGTTCGCGCTTCAGCGGCTCGTTGATCTTCGATTCATCGACGCCTTGACCCGATTACGGGGTGGAGTGGCTAGCGTCACACCGCCCTTTTTCGTTTGGTGCCATCGGAACAATAAAGCCTCCACGGCTTTTCATTGAACGGGACACATAAGACATGACACATCCGGTTGAACTGGCCTCACATCGCGCAATCTGGGCGGCCCCTAAGGCAGTACGTGTCACGGGACTCGTCATTGCCTCTGTTCTCACGTTTGCGATCGCCGGATGCCAGAGCACCTCGACCACCGACATGACCGGTATCGACAAGGCGCAGGGGTCCACCGAGAATATCAGCTCGCTCAACGACGTTATCCGCAACAATCCAAAAGATCCGGAAGCCTATAATGTCCGCGGATCGGCCTATGGTCGTGCCGGCAAGAACAGTGACGCAATCAAGGATTTCAATACGGCGCTGCAGCTCAACCCCAATTTCTACCAAGCTTACGCCAATCGCGCGCTCGTCTATCGCAACATGGGCAACACGGCACAGGCAGCGGCGGACTACAGCAAGGCAATCCAGATCAATCCGCAATACGATGCCGCCTATATTGGCCGGGGCAACCTTTATCGCCAGCAAGGGCAACTGGATCAAGCTCTGAATGATTTCAACCAAGCCATCCAGTTGAGCACGACAGACGCACGCGCCTATCACAACCGCGGCCTGATCTATCAGGCGCGCAACCAGCACAAGCAGGCGATCGAGGATTTCTCGACGGCAATCTCACTGCAGCCGGATGCAGCGGAGCCGTATAACGGTCGCGGCATTTCCTACGTCGCGCTTGGCGACGATGACAACGCCTTCGATGATTTCAATACCGCAATCAAACTTGATGGTGACATCGCAGAGGGTTGGGCCAATCAGGCGCTGATCTATGAACATCGCGGCGACAAAGCCCGCGCTGCGAAATCCTATGCTAGGGCCGTGCAATTGGATCCCAATTACAAGCCCGCACGCGACGGTCTGGCTCGCACGCGCAAGACTTCTTGATGCACGCCAAGGGCAAACGCTTTGTCGTTGTCCTGGCTCATCCGCTTAAGAATAGTCTTTGTGCGCATCTTGCATCTCTCGCCGCTTCGTTGATTACTGACGCAGGACACGATCTGCGGGTCGTCGATTTGTATGAGCGTGATTTCGATCCTCGCCTCACGTCAAGCGAACGGCAGAGTTATTATGCCGAGCATGATGCAAGTGCCGTTGCCGAGGACGCGGAGGTGCTTCGTACCGCCGATGTGCTTGTCCTCATCTTCCCCACATGGTGGTTCGGGCTTCCCGCTATTTTAAAGGGCTGGATCGATCGGGTATTCGTGCCCGGCGTGGCCTATGATCACACGCCTGATTTTGGCCGCATGATCCCAAAGCTTACACAGCTGCGTTCCTGCTTTGCAATCACAACTCTTGGCTCGCCCTGGTGGATCGACTGGTTCATCATGTTCCGCCCCGTTCGGAGAATCCTGTCCCGCGCCATCATTGGTACATGTGCACCGAAGGCCCGTTTTTCGATGGTGTCACTTTATAATGCAGAGAAGATTGCCGCCGGTAGACTGGCCACCTTCGAGAGACAGCTTAAACGGAAACTGCAGATACTGATCTGATCAAAACAAAAGGCCCGCCAAGTCTGGCGGGCTTTTGTTAATTCGAATGATCCGCTGTCAGTGGTCGAGTGCCTTGACGATATTTTCGACCATTTTCTTGGCGTCGGCGAAGAGCATCATGGTGTTGTCGCGGAAGAACAGTTCGTTCTCGACGCCGGCATAACCCGACCCCATGCCGCGCTTGATGAAGAGCACGGTGCCCGCCTTGTCGACATCGAGGATCGGCATGCCGAAGATCGGCGATTTCGGGTCGGTCTTGGCGGCCGGGTTGGTCACATCATTGGCGCCGATGACGAAGGCGACGTCGGCCTGGGCGAATTCCGAGTTGATGTCCTCGAGCTCGAACACTTCATCGTAGGGCACATTGGCTTCGGCCAGAAGCACGTTCATGTGCCCGGGCATACGGCCGGCGACCGGGTGAATGGCGTATTTGATCTCGACGCCCTCGGCTTTGAGTTTGTCGGCCATCTCGCGCAAGGCATGCTGGGCCTGCGCCACCGCCATGCCGTAGCCC
>NZ_JAQMHX010000010.1 GCF_028331445.1 Candidatus Phyllobacterium onerii
GACTTCTCCAAAGATGAACTTGTCACGCGTGCTCAAAGCCCGACGAAGAGTGATTGTTCCCAAGAAAATTGGCACCGACGTCCAACCGTCCGGTGCATGACAAATGACGCTGAGTGCGTGTCGCTCGGGAACATTGCGGCTTCGCTAGAGTTTTCAGCTAAACAAATTCGGGAGTTGATGTTTATGTCGCAAGCCTCGGTCGGGGGTGGAAATGCCAAGCGCGACCCCGTCGTCGAGCCGAGCAAACCAAGACTGCTGAGTGTCCTTGGCCTTGGCCTGACAACAGGTGCTGCCGACGACGATCCGAGCGGGATTGCCACTTCTTCGCAAACGGGGTCTCAGTTTGACTATGCCAGGGTGTGGACCATATTCGCCGGTGGAACAAAATGAAGCATGTCGCTGTTGAGTCTGGATGATACGCACAACACGACCGTACCCAGAGCCGTGAACAACCCAGATCGATTTGAGCCGCGTTATAACTATGATGTCGGTCAAGGGTCGGTTCGGTCTGCTGCCGCCTCGACTCGCCTGATCGACAAACGGGGGAAAAATGATGAGCGCACGATTATTCGACAAGCTATTGTTTGGCGTCTTGGCAGGTGTCGCTGCGACCATGGCAATGACGGCTACGATGAGACGCTTACATACAGCGCTGCCTGATGACGAGCGCTACCCGCTTCCACCTCGCGAAATCGTCGATCATTCTGTTCCAGCGGTTGATGAGAAAAGCGCTCGGTCAAGAACACTACTGGCGCATTTCGGTTTCGGTGGTCTCGCCGGTGCCCTGTTTGCCATAATGCCCTTCCGAGGGGGTGGCGTATCCTATGGTATCGGTGTCTGGACACTGAGCTACCTTGGCTGGATCCCCGCAGCCCGCATTTTGACCCCCTCGCACCGTCATCCGCTCAGAAGGAACCTGCTGATGATGGCAGCTCACGTCATCTGGGGCCTGACGCTTGCAAAATCACTGAAGGAAATGGAAGACACGGCGGACGAGGCGTTCGCGTCACCTATCGGTCGGCTCATTCGGCAGAAGGAGCAAACAGAGAGGAGCGGTCTGTGATCGTTCAGCTTTCACTATTTCGAAGCGATCAGCCGGGGCTCGGCATATTATGATATCTGACCGCACATCAGGAAAGAAGATTCTCGTGACGGGATCGAACGGCCTGATCGGCACAGCCGTTTGCGCGTGCTTGGTCGCCAGAGGCTATGTTGTCGTGCGGACATCAAGAAGCAAGTCAGATCGGGTAGGTGAGAACGAGACGATCGTCATTGATATGGCGAAGGCGCTATCGCCTGAAGATTGGAGGCTTGCTCTTTCAGATGTCGACGCCGTTGTGAATTGCGCAGGTGCTCTGCAGGACAGCGCCCGCGAACACATGACAGAGGTTCATGCTACGGGCGCAGCAGCGTTATTTCGGGCCTGCGAGCTGGCCGGTGTGCGCCGCGTCATCCAGTTTTCTGCCATCGGGGTCGATCGAGAGCTACCCTCCGCCTTTTCCGCCAGCAAACGGGCTGGCGAAGAATCCCTGATGAAGCTGGACCTGGATTGGATCGTACTGAGACCCTCCGTCGTTCTGGGCCGGTCAGTTTTCGGAGCGAGTGCACTGTTTCGCGGGCTGGCAGCGCTGCCTGTCCTGCCATCCATGCCGAATACGGGGCGGCTTCAAGTCGTCCAACTTGATGACGTGGTGGAAACAGTGATCTTTTTCATTGAAGCCGACAGCCCATCAAGGATCGCTCTCGACCTTGCCGGCCCGGACGCCTTCTCCATGGAGGAGGTGATCGCGCAATACCGAAGATGGCTTGGATGGAAGGACACGGTGGTATTGGCCATCCCAAGCTGGGCGGCGCGTCTGCTCTATCGCCTTGGTGACGCAGCGAGCGCGCTAGGATGGCGTCCGCCCATGCGCACGAACGCCTCCCTGGAGATAAGTCGTGGCGCGACAGGAGACGCGGGACCTTGGAAGGCAGCAACTGGAATCGAGGCACAAGGTCTTTCAGTCGCGCTAGCCGTCAACCCCGCCACAGTGCAGGACAAATGGTTTGCGAATCTCTATTTCATCAAGCCCGCGATCTTCATCGTGCTGCCGTTCTTCTGGATCATGACGGGAATTATATCATTAACAACCGGTTGGCAAAGCGGCCTACAACTCTTGGTTGGTACGGCCGTGAGCGCGCTAGCGGCGCCGTTGGTCATCGCCGGGGCGTTGGCCGATGCGATCATTGGCATTCTCATCGCGATTCGCAAAACTGCGCGGCTGGGCCTGTGGGGAGCGATTTGCATATGCGTTTTTTATATATTGACCGGTACGGTCCTGCGCCCCGATCTGTGGAACGAACCGCTCGGTCCACTAATGAAAATCCTGCCGATCTTGCTTCTGCACCTCGCAGCATTGGCTATCCTGGAGGAGCGCTAATGCTCTACTTCGCTCTCAAATATTTGCATATCGTCGGTGCATCGGTTCTGCTGGGAACAGGCGCTGGCATCGCTTTCTTCATGCTGCTTGCGCATTGGACCGGAACTGCCGCTACTGTGGCGGCAGTAGCACGCATTGTCGTCATCGCCGATTTCCTGTTCACTGCCACTGCCGTTGTGGCTCAGCCAATCACCGGCGTCGCGCTCGCCTGGCAGGTCGGCTATACGCTTTGGGAAGGTTGGATCGTGGTCTCAATCCTCCTTTACATCGTAACCGGGCTCTTTTGGCTTCCAGTCGTCTGGATGCAAATGGAGATGCGCGATCTAGCAGCGGCTGCGGCTAAGGCTGGCCAGCCCCTTCCGCTGCGCTATCACCGGCTTTTCCGGCTTTGGTTCTTTTTTGGCTTCCCTGCCTTTGTCGCGGTTGCAGCGATTTTCTGGCTGATGATCACCCGACCAGTCATCGAATGGTAGGGACCGACTCTAGGGCTCTTCCCGGTCGTCTTTGCTGGGATTGATTTCAACATCTTGGACTTGCATCGCTGTTTTTGGCGAGCGAGCACAGGACTCCTCGATCCTTCAAGTTTAAGCGCGGCGGGCGATTTCATTTTTCGACACGGATCGAAATGGCTTTGCCGGTCGTTATAGCCAAACAGGAGGCAGCGATGAACGTCAGCGGCGAAGCCACGACATCCCTTTGGATGAAGGATACGGAATTTCCCTCGGCGCGGAAGCTCGATCGGGACGAGCGATGTGAAGTTGCTGTGGTGGGGGCAGGGATTGCCGGTGTATCAATAGCCTATGAGCTTGCGCTGGCCGGCAGAAGCGTTGTTCTCATCGATCGCGGACCATTGCTGGGCGGCATGACGTCCCGCACCACTGCCCATCTCGCACCGATCTGCGACGACGGGCTGAGCGAACTCGTCAAGATACGCGGCGAGGAGTTGGCGCGAGGTTTTCAGGAGAGCCAGCAAGCTGCCGTCGACCGTATCGAGCGGCATGTCAAGGAGCTTGGTATCGACTGCGATTTCAGAAGATTAGATGGCTTTCTGTTTCCGGCGGCGTGGATGGACGCGGACGAAGCTGGAAAGGTTTGCGAGGAAGAATATAAGGCTGCCGGGAAAGTCGGCGCCACCGTGGAGCACGGCAAGGGCGTCCCGTTGAAAGGGCATGAGTCCGCACAGGTTTTGCGCTATCCCAACCAAGCCACGTTTCACCCGCTCAAATATCTGCGTACCCTCTTGGCCGATTTCGAAAAACGCGGCGGCAAGATGTTTGCTGACAGCGCCGTCACCGAGATTGAGGAGGGCCAAGAGGTCCGTCTCCACGTCGAGGGCGGGGCGACCATCATCGCTGACAATGTGATCTTCGCCACCAACTCCCCCATCAATACTGTCGCGGCGATTCACAGCAAGATGGCGCCCTATCGTACCTACGCGATGGCTATGGAACTGCCCAAGGGCTCACTTCCCGATGCGCTCTATTGGGACATGGACGATCCTTATCACTATGTCCGCCTCCATCCCGGAACAGGCAACCTCGACTACCTTATAGCGGGTGGATGCGATCACAAATCAGGAGAAGCCGACGACGGCGAAGCGCGTTTCGATGCGCTCGAGGCGTGGATCAGAGCGCTGGTTCCGGACTTGGGCGCTGAAACGACCCGATGGTCGGGCCAAGTTCTCGATACGATCGACTATTGCGGATTCATCGGCCGCAGTCCGGGCAGCAACAACGTTTTCATTTCCACCGGCGATTCCGGTCAAGGCATGACGCACGGGGCTTTGGCGGGCTTGTTGATCCGCGACTTGATCGTTGACGGTTCGAGCCCGTGGGAAGATGTTTATGCTCCCGATCGGACGCCACCGTCGGCTTTGGCTAACTATATCAATGAAAACCTTACAGCGGTAAGGAATTTCGCCGAGCGTCTGTTACCCGGCGAAATCGGGTCGGCCGACGATCTCAATCCCGGCGAAGGGGGTATCCTGCGGCATCTTCTGAGCAAGCTCGCGGTTTGCCGTGATCAAAGCGGCCAAGTCCATACGCATTCCGCCTCTTGCACGCATCTCGGCTGTCTTGTTCACTGGAATTCGACCGAGCAATGCTGGGATTGTCCCTGCCATGGTTCGCAGTTCGCTCCCGATGGAACTGTGCTCAACGGACCGGCGATCCTATCTTTGTCTGGGTGCGACGCAGCTGCTGACCGTGATCCGACCGATGATACTAAAAGCGCAACCTGAAAAGTATGCGAACCATGGGCATCTATATCCGCTTCAGAGGCTCTTTCGAGCTGGACTGGTTGCTCGAAGCTTTCTACTTGACAATCGTTTAGGAAGCCGCCGCCATCAGATTCGCGCTCGACCACCAAGCGCAGCGATAAGTCAGCTCAGTTTGATCAGAGGGGTGCATCCCTTGGGTGCACACCGCAGGCATGCAGCCAAGACGAACGAAACACTAAACTCCAGCATGTGAACGGATAAGCGACTAGTCGCGATGGACATGACATCGGCGCGGATGGGTATGGGATCACGGCTCTGACAGCGTTCGGCGATAGCCTCTCACTGGATATGTCACCGCGCGGCGAAGTCGAATCGATGGCGGACACAAAAGAATTGTAAGGAACGTTCCCGCCTCTCTTGCGTTGGGAGCCTGTATCACCGAGAGGAGCATGATTATGGCCGAGAAAACACTGGCGACATTGTTTCACGAAACGCTCAAAGACGTTTATTATGCGGAGCGAAAAATTTTGAAGGCACTGCCGAAGATGGAAAGGGCCGCGTCCCATCCAGACCTTAAAGCGGCCTTTGAAAAGCATCGCATGGAAAGCGAAGTACATGTTGAACGCCTGCAACAGGTCTTCGAGATTTTCGGGAAACGAGCACAGGGCAAAACCTGCGATGCCATCGAGGGAATCATCGCTGAAGGCGAAGAAATAATGGAGGACTTTAAGGGTCAGGCAGCGCTCGACGCTGGCCTGGCATCCGCGGCCCAAGCGGTCGAACATTACGAGATAGCCCGCTACGGCACCTTGGCGCGTTGGGCCGGCGAACTAGGCTTGAAGGACGCGCAAAAGCTTCTTGTTACCACCTTGCAGGAAGAGACGAAGACCGACGAGGCCTTGACTGCTTTGGCTGAAGGCTCCCTCAACCCAGCCGCAATGGCGGCGTGATTGAAAGAGAGCGCCGCAAATGGCGCTCTCTTTGTTTTCGGAAAACAACGCGCGAAAAGCATCATGGCCGAGGGATTGAGATTTGGATCGATTGGAAAAGGTGCGGTTCACACCTGTGTCGACATGCAGGGATTGTTCCGGGGAGACAGCCCGTGGGCGATGCCGTGGTTCGAAAGGGTTCTGCCTAATATTCACTTGCTGGTCGAGCGCGACCCCCATGCAACGATCTTCACGCGTTTCGTCCCGGCCAGAAACCTCGACGAAGTTGGCGGAACGTGGCTTCGGTATTATCACAGATGGGAAGGGCTTACGCTCGAGCACGTCGACCCGTCCAAGGTCGACATCGTGCCAGAGCTCAAGCGCTATGCACCACCGGCCGCGATCGTGGATAAGTCCGTCTACTCTCCCTGGTTTGCCAGCACGCTTTCGACGCTTCTTAAAACTCGCGGCATTGACACGGTTCTCGTATCAGGTGGCGAAACTGACGTGTGCGTGCTGTCGACCGTCCTCGGGGCAGTTGACTTTGGCTTCAGGGTGATTGTCGTTCATGACGCAGTGTGCAGTTCGTCCGATGCGGCTCATGATGCGATGCAGCTCTTCTACGGTCAACGGTTATCCCAGCAAGTCGAGACTGCTTCGACGGAAGAAGTGTTGGATAGCTGGGTGGTAAGGCGATAGGCAAGCAGCATTTCCCATGACGGCAGGCCGCGAAGTACCGAATAGCAAGGGCACACGAGGTCTAGCGCGCTTGGCGAGGGATCGCTGAAGACTTCACGTCGTCAATTGTGTTTTGCAGCAACGATTTCGCGGGACGCTTGCCCTGTAAGCGCGGAGGCGATGTCCTGTGCCATCCGCAGATGTTTCATCACTGCGGGCAAGGTTGCCGCCGAATATTGTTGCAGTTGCGCATCCTCGCCGGACCCGATCTCCCATGCCAGCAATTGCGCGGTTTTTTGATGAGCGATGATCTGCGAACGGATGTATGCAACGTCAAATGCTTGTCCCTCGGCCGCGTCCAGCTTCTGTCGCATTGCCTTGTGGTCAGCGTCCAACTTGTCCGGCAATGGTATCTTGGCCGCATCCGCCAACGCCTTCAGTCTGCTGTTGGCATCGGAATGATCATCAACCATAGCCTGTGCAAATTCCTTGACCCTGGAATCGGTTGCCTTGGTTGCGGCAAGCTTTGCAAGATCGACTTCGGCCAGTCCACCCACCGCTGCGAGCTGTGCAAAAAGCCGATCCTGATTGTTGGTTTGATGTGCGGCGGGTACGCCCGGTTCCTCCATCCGTGTGTCCGGTGCAAACCCCGCGGGATTGCCCATCTGGGCAAGTGCCGGTGTGCTGACGAGCGTCACTAAAACTGTGGTCAGAAAATCACGCATGTTGTGTCTCCTCATATCAAATCAGAGTGTCAGCATGTAGGCCACGAGCGAATCCCTCTCGTCCTGGCTGAGCTTCACACCGAGCACCAGATTGAAGAACTCCACTGTGTCGGCCAAGGTGAGCAGGCGCCCGTCGTGCAGATAGGGCGGCGAATCCTTGATACCACGCAGGGTAAACGTCTTGATCGGACCGTCCGCAATGGCGACCTGATCATTGGCGGTGTAACCGATATTGTAAAAACGTTCGAGCTTGAGATCATGCATGTTGTTGTCAAGGAATGAGGTTTGCGGCAGGTGGCATTCGCCGCAGCGGCCTTTGCCCATGAAGACACGCTCGCCCGCCAATTCCTGCTCGCTCGCTTTCGCCGGGTCGAGTTTGCCCATCAGGTCGAGCTTCGGTGCCGGCGAAAAATCGATGATGTTCTGCATTTGCGCCATCATGGCAACTTGGTTGGGTCTGTCGGGCAAGTTCACACCTTTGCGGGTGGCGCTGACATGGTCGCCATTAAAATAAGCCGTGCGCTGTTCGAATTCGGTGAAATCCTCGATTGAACGCAGCGAGCGTTTTGATCCATGGATTTGTTGGTTGAACATGCCGCGCAGACTGGTGCTGTCGAGGCGAAAACGTGCGGCTTGCGGCCGGACATCGGGTGTGAGGTGAAAGGCTCCGTTCGTGTGAAAATTGGCGTGACAGTCGAGGCAGGCAACCCCCATGCTCTGCTGCGCGACCTTGCGATCTTCTGTCTGGTTGAATTCCTCTTGGGGAAATGGCGTCAGGAGAAGCCTGAGCCCCTCCATCTGGACCGGCGTAATGATGCCGTTCATATATTCGTAGAAATTTTTGATCGTCAGAAGTTCTCCGCGCGACACGTCACCCAGTTCGGGATGCGTCGTCAAGAAAATCGGAGGGGGAAATTCCGGCGTCAAATGATCGGGAAGATCAAAATCGACGTCAAAGCGTTTGAGGTCGCGGTTCTCCTGTTTGCCGATCTCGTCTATTGCCTTTTGCGGGAAAACCTGTCCCCCCGTGGCTTGCTTCACGTGCGGAAGGGGCCTGAAGCCCTCGGGAAGAAGGTTTTTGTCGCGGATCTCGGTTGGGCTCATACTTGCCAGGGTATCCCAGGTGACCCCGTCAGGCAGCCTGACCCTTACACCGTCCTGCACTTTTTTCTGGCCCCCGGACATGCTGGCGTCGGGAATAGGTTTATCCGCGAGGTCGTATCGTTTGTTGAGAAGGTCTTGCTGGCGTTTCATGACTTTGGGTTTCTGCGCCTCGTCATTGGCCCTGACGCTCGAAAGGGGCTGCGTCGGTAGCGGACGGTAGGTCAGATCCGGGGGCAGGGGATCCGAATATGCAGCAAGGCTTGCCGCGCTCGCACTCATAATACAGGCAAGAGCCATCAGTTTTAAGGGTGACATGGCCAATCTCCAGAACGCTCATGAATAACGCACGAACTTGCAAGGACAGAATTGGTTCCCCTGTTGCGGCATTTGCCGCTGGAGACGGGATCGTCTTCTGTAGCTGAGATTGCTTCGTGCGCCGCTGTATGTTCCACGGAACAAAGTGAGGCGTGGCTGGTTGGCGTTGCAACCCAGAAGGGAGGAAAGGATGGCACCACAAATTCTTTTGACGGACGATGTCGTCATCGACCGTGGGCGGTACGGAGTTTCGAGTTGATCTACATCAACTGGCTGACAACTTCGTCTCAAACGCAATCCCTCGCAAGGAAGTCTAATGTCGAGGCTGGGCTGATGAAAATGGGGATGAAGCAAGTTTCGGCGGTCAATCGTAGGGTGACACTTGCACTTTTGTGTCGGTGCCCAAGAGCTAGAGCAGGTCAAGAATGAATACCGCAACCAATGTCTTGGACTGTGCTATCGTCGGAGCCGGTGTGGCGGGGCTCACCGCCGCCCTTTATCTTGGTCGCTTTCGCCGCAACGTAACGGTGATTGATGGTGGTCCCAGCCGAGCCTCCTGGATACCGGAAATACACAATTACCCCGGGATAATGGGTTCGTCCGGGCAACATTTTCTCAGTCAGTTAAGGCAGCAAGCGCTTCGCTATGGTGCCAATATACAGCCGGGCTGGGTGACGAAGATTGATCGAACCGCCAATGGCGTCTTCGTTGTGGAAACAAAGGAGAATTCGATTTGTGCCTTCAACGTCATAGTAGCGACCGGCATTGAGGACGACCTTGCCGACATCGCCAATGCGGAAGATGCGGTGAAGGCGGCACGGCTCTGCCTCTGTCCTGTGTGTGACGGCTATGAGGCTATCGACAGGGAGATTGCCTGCCTCATTAGTCCCGACAATATCGACCACGCCCTTTTCCTGCGTACATACACCTCCCGTTTGACCGCCGTGATCGCCCGAAGAGCCGACAAAAATCTGACGGGGCGACAAAAGCGCGTTTTGGAGGATGCTTCGATAGAGGTGATAGCAGGTGATTTTGCCATTTGCGTCGATGCCGACCATGCAGACATTAAGACGGGAAGCGGAAAATCCCTTAGCTTTGACCGTCTCTATTGTTTGATGGGGTCGTTACCTGGAAATGGGTTTCTCCGGCAGGTTGGTCCCGAGATGGATCGTTCAGGCAAAATCATCACTGATCTCCACCAGCAGACGTCCGTCGCAGGATTGTATGCTGCGGGCGACGTCACCGCGGGCTTGTGCCAGATTGCCGTGGCTACGGGAGAAGGCGCTACTGCCGCCGCTCATATTCATTCGCGGTTGCCGAGCGACCCAAGATAGGATCGACAGACCGCGCCAGAGTCACCGCAGATGAGAAATACGAAGTCGATTATCTGATAAAGTCCCTCATGCTCGAACGCGACGATGCCGAGCAGTTGATAGAGAAGTATAATGGCGACCGGGAAAAAATCGAGGCAGAAGTAAAGAAGCGTAAACCTCGTCCTAAAAACTTGCCCATCTAGATGGCGTTTCGCCATACTGCGGGGACGACGTTGGTCGAGGATGCGGATAAATTGATGTGGCAATCCCAGCCACTGTCCTCACATCGGACGGCGTTGAATGCAACATTGCGGGCCCTCTAGAAGCCTTGTTCTTGATGCTCAACCATTGGCCCGTCAACGGTGCGCGGGAGTACGAAGATGCCATGGCAATTTGTTATTCGTCACTCGAGCTGCCTCCAATGCTCGAACATTCGCGCGTCGCATTACGTGCCGCTGCTCAGGAGGCAATGATACTGCTAAACCAGGTGTCGTCTTACCGCGAGCCGAGTGGCGGTCCGGCCAAGTTCATTTTAACTGGATTTTGACAAGCCCCGTCTCAGCACCCGAAACTCACGCTAAATCAAGACGACAGGGGAATATCCTCCGCGGCGGCAAGTTAGGATTGCCGTTTCATGGAAGGTTTCGGTGTTCACAAATTTCGTTTCGTCAACGCTCAGGATGAATCCACCTTCGTGAAATTCCACTGGAAGCCGAAACTCGGCCTCCAGTCAGTCGCGTGGGATGAAGTGGTCAAGATCAATGCGCTGACCCGGATTTCCATCGCCGCGACCTTTGGGAATCTATCAAATCAGGCGCATTTCCCGAATGGGAGTTGCAAGTGCAATTGTTCGACCAAGAATTCGCCGACAGTTTCGACTTCGACATTCTGGACGCAAACAAGATCATCCCCGAAGAAGTCCTGCCGCCGATCCCTGTTGGTCGGCTTGTTCCTGACCGCATGCCCGACAACTTCTTCGCCGAGACGGAACAGGTCGCGTTCATGACCCAAAACGTGCCACCGGGTACTTTCAAACGATCCACTGCTTCAGGGGCGTAACTTCTCATATCTCGACACGCAGCTGAAACGCCTCGGAGGACCCAATTTCACCCATATCCCCATCAAGGCAGGACCAAGCTGGTAACAACACTTCAAAAGGCCTTGCTCGCAGAGGGACGGCTCTAGGTAAAGGAGTTCACCAAGGCTGTGGCAGATGCGATGACTTCCGACAGCCCAGACAAGAATGTCGCAACCGTTGCCAAATAAAATTATAATGGGAAAATCCTCATGGACTACCTGCGCAACATATTCCAGCCGCGCGAGCACTGCCCTCTCCATGCCGCTTTCATGGAACGAACTCAGCCCTTGATCGGCCCCGACAGCGTGTCGAAATCGCACTGAAACTCAACTCCTGGCGCAACAGGATGCGACATCCTATGCACAAATGCAGCCGCACTTTACGTTGCTGGCGTTTCCTCCATGGTGCTTAGCACCGTTGTCGCCTCTAGGGAACGACTGTGCTGCAGAATAGTTACTGACGACAACAGGGCGGTTGGATTAAATGAACACAAGCATGCGCCAAGCTAAAGACAAGAACCAAGCCTCTGAACAAGAGCCCAAAGCGTTTCCAGTGTTGGGGGGGATACTCCTCGGCCTCGGGCTTGGAGGTTTTTTCGACGGGATTGTTTTGCACCAGATATTGCAGTGGCACCACATAGCAACGAGTGCGGGATATCCCGCCAACAGCGTTGAAAATCTGGAATTCAATACGATGCTCGACGGCGTTTTCCACGCCGGAACGTATGTGTTCACGGTCTCAGGATTGATCGTTTTGTGGAATACTGCTCGCAAACGGCATTTTCAGTGGTCGGCAGCTGAACTTTTGGCAACCATGCTGATTGGCTTTGGTTTGTTCAATTTGATTGAGGGTTTCGTTGACCATCATCTGCTCGGCCTTCACCATGTCAACGAAACCGTACGGCATGAGTTTTGGGTTTATTGGGATTTTGGCTTCCTTGTTTGGGGAGCAGTTCATGCTGCTTACGGGATTGGCACTTTTACGAAGAGGCCGATCTCCTCAATTACAGCAGCCCCCTGAAGCCTAGCGGGATGGGCACGGCGTTTTTCATTCAAGCCTTGATGCAACTTAGTTGCACTAGCCTACGGTAGGAGGTCGCAGATCCCTGCGGGGGCGAATGTTCGGCTGACATAGCCTTGCTTCGCCAAACATGGGCCGACCGCGTTATCGTTGTGAGCGCCGAGCTCTTCCGCTCCCAAACAATTACGATCATGCCGATAATTGCGCATATCGCTGGATGCGCAAGAGGAAGTAACAGGAGCCACAAAACCTCGGTCATAGGCTTTCCAAGAGAGTACCCGTATTTGCTGCACAAAATGCGCATGCATTGCAAAGGTTCCATATCCGTTCCCTGGCAAGCATCCTAGAACACCGTCTTCGATTATCGCAACTGCCCGCAACGACGCGTCGCACACCCTCGTCTAACGAATGTTCTTGGCTCCTCCGGGCCGCGTATTGAAAACTTTGGTAATACCGTTGGAGCTGCCAACAATCAGCTCTCAATGGGTACGAGGATGTCAACGACAAGCCCATCATCGGACCATTCTCGCTCCACCTTGCCAAGAAGCTGCTTTTCTATCATCGCACCGACCATGGCCGTACCAAAACCGGGCTGACGATCGGACGCGGGGGTACGGCCCCCGGTTTCTTCCCAACGAAGTTTGAAGCCGCCTTGTCCCGGTACTTCCTGCCAATGGATGTGCAACCGGCCCGACGGGGCACTCAGTGACCGGTGTACGGCCGCGTTGATGAGCAATTCATGCACGACAAGTGCCAAAGGTTGGACGATCATGCCGGAACGAGAATCTCCGGTCCTTCCATCGAGACTCGGGCAGGGGCTGAGTTCCTCAGATTGACAAGAAACATCCCGGTATTCTCATTGGTTTGGGCATCCTGCTGCGTTTTCCGTTCTACGGGCGCAAGCGCAGCCATGCTTCGCCGCAGTATGTTTTATTTGCCCGGTGCGGATCAAAAAGCTTCTGTCGACGTTGCGGACCATTAATTCAAGTTCAAGTCCGCTTGGGAGGTCCGATGTATTCCAGTCTCACCCTTCTTTGGTCCGTTTCCGTTTTGTGCCTCGCGCTGCCTTCCTCTGGAGGGGCGCAAACCAAGGGGACAGTCGGAGAATTTTCCGATGTCGTTGTCCAAGGCTCGATCCTTGAACCGGAAAAGCTTCAAATCAATGACGACGCCAAGCTGACTGCCCTAATCAAGCGGACCGAAGGATTCAAGGTCGACGTTTTCGCCCGCGACCTGATCAACCCCCGGATGCTTGCCGTTTCGGACAAGGGTGTTGTTTATGCCACCAGGCGTAGCGTCGGCGATGTGATTATGCTCAAGGATGACAATGGCGATGGCAAGGCTGATGACGTCCAGATGGTGGCCAGCCGCCCCGGCATGCACGGCATTGCTTTTGACGGCAAGACGGTTTTCCTCGTCGCGGTGAACGATGTCTTCACGGCTGAGGTGAACGACGACGGGACATTTGGTCCTCTCAAGCGCATTATCAACGACCTGCCCGACGCGGGGCAGCACGCCAACCGAACCATCGCCATCGGACCTGACGGAATGCTCTATATCACCGTCGGCAGCACCTGCAACGAATGCCAGGAGAGCAATCCGGAAAACGCAACGATCCTCCGCGCCAAGAAGGACGGCAGCAGCCGGACGATTTTTGCCAGCGGCCTGCGCAACACCATCGGCTTCGATTGGGAGCCGACGACCGGCGCCCTCTACGGCCTCGATCACGGGATCGATTGGCTCGGCGACGAGGTTCAGGTCGAAGAGGTCAACCGCATCGAGCAAGGAAAGCGGTATGGCTGGCCGTACGTCTTCGGCATGAGTGATATCAATCCCCATATCAACACGCCGGAAGGGATGTCGCTCCACCAGTGGGCAAAGCTGTCGACGGAACCCGTGCTTGGCTACACCGCTCACAGCGCGCCCATGCAGATGGCGTTCTACGACGGCAACGCCTTTCCGGCCGACTACAGGGGCGACGCGTTCGTCGCTATGCGGGGTTCATGGAATCGCCGTCCGCCGAGCGGGTATGAAGTGGTGCGGATCAATTTTGAAAACGGCAAACCCGTCGGCTTCGAGAAGTTTCTGGAAGGATTTCTTCTCAAGCAGGAAAACGGCAAATACGGCTTCCTCGGCCGCTTGACAGGTGTTGCTGTCGGCAAGGATGGATCGATTTACGTCGCGGACGATTCCAACGGCGTCGTCTACAGGGTTTCGTACGACGGCACGGCTTCTGCCCCAGCCGGGCCGGGGGCCGTTCCAAACGTGATCGCCGATATGCCGGTGTCAAAACTTGCCGTCGATCTGGTCGATGCAAAAATGACGGAGCCGATGAAGGTCATGTCGAGTTTCGAAAGCGATCAGGCCGTGCCACTTCCACATGCGGCGGACGGCGACAATGCCTCGCCGAGGCTCAGCTGGAGCGGTGCACCGCAGGGGACACAGTCATTCGTTATCATTGCGGACGATCCTGATGCGGCAGAACCAAAGCCCTTCGTCCATTGGCTCGCATATGACGTGCCGGGCACCACCACCGAGCTGCGCGAAGGCCTACCGACCGAGCCCGTGCTCTCGGATCCGAAGGGCATGAAGCAGGGCGCGAACTCGTCCGGTTCGCATGGATATACCGGACCCAAGCCACCTTTGGGCGATCCGGCCCACCATTACCATTTCCAGATATTCGCTCTCGACGTTCCCACCCTTGGTCTTGAACCCGGTGCCAAACGGGACGCCGTTTTGCAGGCGATGAACGGCCACGTTTTGGCGGAAGGCAAGATTGTGGGAACCTATGAAAGGAAGACCGCAAGCAAATAAGCGGGCAGGGAGGGGAGACACTACCAAGATTCGTCGGGAATGTGCGCGGGAGTCCTTCACCGCACCGCACCTACGGCAGCCTGCTTTCTTCGTGATAGCTGTAAGTCGCATCCCCCCGTTCCGCAGTAACCTTTCTTGGTCTTCTCGATAACATCCGGTTCGCCCGCCATGGCAAAGAAGATCGGAAGCCAGCCGTGGTGCTGGACGATTTCACGCGGTATGCAGCCATTGTCGATCTTGCCTGGCCAGCTTCGCAATTCGTTTCCGGTGCCATTCCTTTTTGCGGATGCCGCGGCCCTGTCGAGCCAGTCTGCTCAGGTTCGCATTGACGCCGCCGAGCGCTGTGCCGGCACAGGCCTTTGCCGGGGGCGTTTGCGGAACTACCCTCCGCATCTCAGGGTGTGCGATTGGCGGCAGGGACCTTGATCCGGATGCGCCCTGCTTGGGAGAAGGAACGTTTGGGTAAATCAAATGTTGTGCAACCACAACCACAGGAGGAAGCCATGAAACACGGACTGACTGTCATTGCAACCACGTTAATTGCATGTGGTGTCGCAGGAGCGCAAGAGGTCACGAAGCCCGCGGAATTTGCCAAGATGGCGGCGGTCTCGAATATGTTCGAAATCAAATCCAGCGAACTCGCCTTGACACGATCCAGCGATGAGGCCACGAAAAAGTTCGCAGAACATATGATCGCTGACCATACCAAGACCGGCCAGGAAATGATGCCGGCTGCCAAAGCGGACAAAGTCAAGGTCCCGGAGAAACTCGATCAAAACATCAAGCCAGATTGGATGCGCTGAAGGCCGCGGACAAATCAGCTTTTGACGCAATGTACAGGGCAGAACAGCTGAAGGCGCATGAAACGGCTGTTGCCTTGTTCTCCGATTACGCGAAAAACGGCGAAAAAGGCGAGCTAAAGACCTTTGCTGCCAAAACGCTTCCGACGCTGGAGCAACATCTGGCCGAGGTACAGAAAATGAAGGTCGCGCTGTAGGAGGACATCGAGCCGTGACTTATTGAGAAGTAGATTTTTGGAACAACGGCGTGACGTGTGCCCCGCCTTGGTCGTCGAGCCCATAAGGGGCAGTCGCATACCGACTTTGCGCGCCTCTGCTTGGTCATATAGTGGAACGACATTGGCCGATAAAGCGGCAAAACTATTGTGGCAAATCCCGGTAACGTCAGATGGTTTCTGTAGTGACCGTGCCTGTTACCAACTGCGTGCTGGCAGTCCGGAGATGCTGGTAAATGGTTTGAGCGAGAGGAGGAACTATGACTCAGGTTCAGGACATTGAAAAATCGGATATCCCACCGGAAAACGAAGATTGGGTGCTAATTGAGGTGACCGATGGAAAGTTTGTCGCGTCCGGTTCTTTGACTGCTATCGATGGTCCGGCGTTCTTCAAGCCGGCCCCGTTCGAGACCCTCGACGAGGCGGTTACGGCATCGCTGCTTTGGGCCGAACAGAACGACGTTCCGTTCGTTTATGTGAGGGCCTAGCTAGCACGCATACAGCACCACGGTGAAGTCGATGGTGGTGAACTGAAGATGCCGGGTTCTGCTATGGTGGCTATCGATCACGATGGAGAAGGCCTTTTTATATCGAACCGGTCAAAGAGGCACTTACCCTGTAATCGGGGCGGCCCGCCGGCCCGTCATAGGGCAGCCGCGTGACATCCCAGTGGCTGACGAAGCGTGCGTAGGCGTCCCAGACCGGTGGGCCGCCGCCGATGAAGACGACACGGCCAGCAAAGCGCCGGAGCGTGTCCTCGGGATCCATGCTGGAGCGAACGACGACAAGTTCCCGATCCGCCCGGGCAAAATCCGGAACGCTCGCGATCGTCTTGGGGCCGGCGAGCAGGACGTGTCCTCTCGTGATGTCGAAAAACCGTGCAACGTCAGCGACGAACTCCGGCGACCGGTCGCCTTCCCATGGAACGACGGCTCTGAGGCCGAGCTGTTCCGCTTGGCCGATGGCACAGACAACCCTAACCACAGCCGTCTTCATGAAAACTCCATCCACAACTGGTCTGATGGATCTGTTGCAACGTTCTGGTTACCCGCGACGTGGAGCGGCTTGCCCTTCAGCTCTCCGCGTCGACGCGCTTGATCGCTTCGCCAAGCTTACGGAAGTTCGATCTCGCCGTCCACCACGTGGGTCAGGCCCGTGCCTTCCGCCGCCAGCGTCATGCGGACCTTCAGCTTCTTGCCGCTGATCTGCCTTTCGCGCACCGTCTCCTCGATCTTGCGCTGTGAGGTGACGCCGACTTCCTTCAGGAACTTGCGGATCGAAATGTTGAAGGCATCTTCGCTCATCGCGGAACTTCTCTGTGTCGCGAGAGCATTGTAAGTGAAGGCGAGCAGTGAGGGAAGCATGACGATGTGGCACGTGAGGTCGTATTTATTCAAGAAATTGCGGGCTAGGCGCGGTCGGAAATTTGCGAGCCGAATCGGCTGAAAGCCAAAAGCAAGGTTGAAGTTTTCATAAAGGACAGAACGACTGAATCAGCCAACGGTCATGAGAGGCCCGCCAACTTTGCTTCACATCTAGTCCGAACCTCACGGTTTTTTTCCAAAAAGCCCCGTTGCGGATCCGAGTAGAACTTGTTGCAGTCATCGACCTGCCTTGGGCTTGGCGGTCCAACCGCTCGATCCAGGTTTCACGCCCTGTAGTCAAACCCTCGGAGATTGCTGTAATTCAACGCGATGAAGCTTCGGGGTTGATGCCGAGTATCAAACGCAGATGTCTGATCACTGCAGCGGCCTCCAGCATGACTGATCTCGTTTCATCGAGATAGATGAAATCGATCCGGTCTGCATAGTTCGTTAGCCTGCCAAAAATGTCCTTATCGATTTCGTAGGCAGCGGATCCATAAAGAGCTAGAAGGCTCTGATAGGCCTCGATTTGTTTTGCTGCTTCACGAAGCAGCGACTGTTGCTCTTGCCGTGAGGTTGCTCCTAGCGTCCGCGCACTGGTCGTTAACCGATGCACAATTCCTGGTTCGTGCGAAAGGTCATTCACGGGGTGCTCACATTGAACAATGGAGATCCGTCGATTGAAGTGCGAACAAATCCGTAGCGGCTACGATACTCTCACTCATACCCGGATCGCGCATCATCGCACCTTGCCTTGTCACAGTTCGGGAAACCATTCGTTTATTTAGATATGCCGCGGATCGCTGCTTATTTTGCTGTCGCCACTCACGCATCCTTGCAGCCAACTTGGCACTAGGCTCAGCCCGTCTGCTTTTGCCTCAATTGATGAGCGGTGAGCGGCACGCATTTCCGCATTTCCTCGGCACGCTTGGATTTGCGCACGGCTTCAGTGACCTCATGCCGTTTCATCCTCCCTACTCAGGCAGCTGCTCTATGGAGTATCTGCTAAAAGCGTAACACCGATAGCCCATAGCGCGGCAATCACGAGAAAAAATTTTCAGCAACCGCGGTTCACATAGCAAAAACACCAAATGCGCTGCGACTGGTATTCAACTTCAGCCAGAGCAGATTTGTTCCACTACTTTTCGGCTCACGGTGGAACTGCTTGCCGTGATGCAGGGAGCAAAGAGCATTCGAATGTTTTTTGGCGCACATCTCGAGTCTCGCAACACCACGGTACGAAGTTGCGGCGGGGCCGTCACTACGCCGGAACAAAAACGGTGCACCCAAGTTAGATCACAGTCCGAAGGAATGATCTGGCCCTTCGACAGTGGACCGCTGCAAACCGCCCATCGGTTAAACCCCTGTGGCGGGCCTCACTTTTCCGAGGAACAATTTCATTCTGGCGGTTCTTTTGGGGTCGGAGTTGCGAGTCCTCTGACCCGAGGCTCGAGGTCGTCAAGGTTACACCGGCGTCGAGCCTCACCGTTAAAAGCACTTGGGCGGTGCTAGAGGAGCGGTAATGCATATCGACATTTTACGGCGCTTATCTCTACACCGTATAATCTTTATGATAGCAGCCGTAGCGTCGGTGTCGGCTTTATGCTGCTATTTGCATCGTAGCCCAAGTTTTTTAAAAAGCAGCAGGCATGCGCTTTAACATCCTCAGGCGGCTAAGCCTAATTCGCTCCCGTTCGGCCAATGCCGATGAGCAAAATCCATGGAGCGTTTCTCGCCGCTGGATAGATTGACGTAGTTGCGCTGCAGAACGGGCGTTTAAAAATCTCTGGAATTTGTTACCGATTTCTATCTCGGGATGTCTAGCTTTGAAACGCCCATTTTCGACCGGCAGCAATGAAGGACCGCTGTCCGAGAAAAAACTCGTTTTGCCCTCCGCATGGTCAACTGGTGGACATAGCATTGCGTAAAATTGCACAGCCGGTATCCTCCATTTTTAACATGGAGGCTGCCATGGCGACGCAGTTAAATGGACGTTTGGAATGCTCCGAATGCCACCACCACGTATCTGCGGATAGCCGCGCAAGTACGATCTGAGAGTCCAATATTATGTACCACCTGCGGTAACTATGTCGGCAGTTGGCATGAAGCCGAGAGTAGTTTTATGAAGCAGGGCGGTTTGAATGGAGTATTCGATCTACATGATGGCCACATCATTAAGAGATGACAACGCTATCCTTGCTCTCTGTGTCATCCAGGCGATCTAACTTTCAGGCCGGGGTTCCTCGTTAGGGCGAGAACTGTGTCGAGCCACACGGTTTGAAGCCAGCAAAGGAGCGGTAGTGCGTACGAGCGATTTCAGGCGCTTATCTTCATCGTCGTCGATGCTATGCTGGATATTTGCGTCGCAATAAGCACTTTCAACAATTCGATCGTGAAACGGTCGGACTCAGTCCGCGATCCGCGCTAGTTAATTTCCAAGCGGTCTATGGCTCAAAAAAAGACGGCAAGTTTGATCTCGCCGTCTAATTCATGAGTCCTGATTAAACGGGGGTGGTCAGGTACCCAGCCGGACTGTCTCGGCAAATAAGCAACTACGAGGATATATGATTGTTCCTCTATAGTCCGCCGCTGGACCAATGTTGTCCGCGCACGAAGGAAAGCTCGCCAAGTACCTTTGAGTCAGCTATCAGCAAGTTCTCAGAATCCCATGAATGAGCTCAATCTCAAGCCGGATGATTCTTCCATCTGCGATATAGTATACCGCGTCATAGCTTGACCGCTCAGCCGCCGTTCCACCTCGTACCAGCGACCGATGTAGCTGCTACACAAATTTACAGAAGATTTGGTCTTTGCCGAGACAGTATCAGGCACCCGCATATTTGTGGTGCCACACGTTTCGGCCATTCCACATAATCGGGCTCGAAACGTCGGTAAGCGTTCTTCCGGCGGTTCTGCGCAACGAACCGACCGGGTTCCCGGCGGACCAGATCCCAGTTGAGCGCGGATTCCGGCTGCTCCACCGCTAATCGAAAACCCGGTCACTAACTATTTGGAATGAACGCTACTTAGACCGATGGGGTAAGTTTGGTTGCCTTGCGGTTTCCAAGACAGCACCCTACCCTCCGCGTCGGGAGTTTCCTTCCAGGAGGAGCTATGTGGCGCATTTATACCTGTCTCAGGTATGAACACGACAATCGTCTTGTAGCGATCGCCGTGGGAATATGTGTACTTGGAAGCCTGATCAGCGCGATGTTCCTCCAACGCGGGGTGATCTCAACGAGGGAAAAACGTTTCTACTGGATCGTATTGTCCGGAATCGTGACGGGGATCGTCATCTGGACTACCCATTTTGCAGCCATGCTTGGGTTTGCTCCAGGCCTAAATTTTAAATTTGACGCAGCTACCGCCATTATGTCGGGGTTCGTGTGCATACTATTTGGGGTTGTGGGCTGGATTGTAGGGTTTGGCGGAACACATCAACGGGGCGTTATTGGAGGGACACTCGTAGGGTTCGGGTTGGCAACCGGGCATTTTCTGGATATGGCCGCGCTACGGTTCAATGGCACCATGTCGTATGATAGCGATTTAATACTCGCTTCTGTTGTTGCGGGACTGTCGTTGAGTGCCCTGTCTGGTTGGCTGATGCAGCGAAGCCATGCTTCCGTGATGGCGCTTCCGACGGCGCTGGCTCTAGCAGGCGGAATCCTAAGCCTTCATTTCATCGCTATGGCCGGCCTGACAATTTTGCCATCGGTAGGTCCGGCGACAAACAATGGCGAGCTCGACGTTCACGCAATCGCCGTGGCCGTGATGGCTACTTCAGTGGCCATTGTGTCGATCGCGCTAGGTCTGACCTTCCATAGTCAGCGACTTGCACGGGCAACCGAAAGAGAACATGAGGCCATGCTTGGCGCTCTGAGTGCATTGCGTAAGAGCGAAGACCACCATCGTGCATCAGTGGAACTCAACCCACAAATACCCTGGGTTGCCGACCCATCGGGATTGATCACCGAAATCGCGCCGCGGTGGGGAGAACTGGTGGGATTGCCGAGTGAACAGGCACTGGGTACTGGCTGGTCCCGAGTTGTCCATACTGCCGACTTGCCAGGTGTGATGGCAGTATGGAAGCGGGCGATCGAGACGGGGCAGAGGGATGCCGCCGATACGCGATACCGCATCAGGCTGCATGATGACAGCTATCGTTGGTTCCGCGCCGTCGCACGCCCTCGGCACAACGACAAGGGTGAAGTCATCGCGTGGTATGGGAATCTCGAAGACATCCACGACCAAGTTAAATCGGAACTTGCCCTCAGGGAAAGCGAAGAACGGTACAGGCTGGCTTCGCGCGCCACCAACGACGTGATCTGGGACTGGTCTGCGGAAACCAACTTGATAACTTGGGCGGGCGCTTACCTCGAAGTCTTGGGTTTCCCAGAGCTGAGCGAGCGAACTACGCTCGACTGGTGGGAACAGAGAATTCATCCCGAAGACAGAGAGCGTATTGTGAGTTCCCAGTTGTCGTTGGAATTTGGAGATAATAGTCAATGGGATCACGAATATCGAATGCGAGTGGCTGGTGGCGACTACATCCACGTATATTCCCGCGGCCAGATCGTTCGGAACATTCAAGGGCGGGCCATAAGAGCTGTAGGGTCAATCAAAGACATAACAGCCCGTAAAAGAATCGAGCGAGATCTCCGGTGGACTGCCAACCATGATCCGCTCACGAAGTTGCCTAACCGATCCTTGTACTCAGATGGACTGGACACTGCCATAGAACGTGCCCGCAAGTACGGTGGATGCGTTGGTCTTATCGTGGTTGACCTCAACAAATTCAAGGTCCTCAACGATAGCATGGGCCACGCCGTCGGAGATGCCGTGCTGGTCGAGGTTGCCGCAAGGCTTTCAAGGACTATTCCCCAAGGCGCGATGGCAGCACGTCTTGGAGGCGATGAGTTTGCCATTATCCTTCCCAACGTACCTTTGACGGACGCGAAAGCAGAGATGGTCCAGGCGATCCTTTCTCCCATAGACGCGCCGTTCTTGGTCGACGACATCAGAATTAATGTCATGCTGAGCGCCGGGTTTGCGATTTGGCCAAGGGATGCGGAAACCGCAGACGATCTGTTGAAATGCGCCGATCTGGCCCTTTACGTTGCAAAGGCCGATACACCCGGGACAATCCGAGGCTTTCGACCCGAGATGAGGCAGGCATCTGAAACAACGAGACGGATGCTCGCCGATGCGAGGACTGCCCTCAGTCGCAACCGGATCGTACCCTTCTATCAGCCAAAGATTTGCCTCAGGACCGGAAGAATATTGGGATTTGAAGCTCTTCTCCGTTGGTACGACAAGCATGCTAACATAAAGCCGCCAAGTGACATTGCCGCAGCTTTCTCTGATTCCATTCTTGCCGTCCAACTTACAGAACGGATGCTGGATCGCATTATCGCGGATTGTACGAAGTGGAAACAGGCCGGAATACCGATTCTGCGAATTGCATTTAATGTCACTGGAGCTGATTTTGGGCGTGGTGATTTAGCCGATCGGATACTGAACAAAATTGCGGCCGCACAACTGGACCCTTCCTGTTTTGAGATTGAAGTAACGGAATCAGTCTTCATAGGCCATTTTTCGTCTCGCGTCGAACGAGCTTTGCGCCGACTGAGAGACGAAGGACTAACAGTCGCTTTGGACGATTTTGGCACTGGATACGCTTCTCTTACGCACCTTCAGCGGTTCGCCATCGACGTAATCAAGATCGACCGATCTTTCATAATGCGCCTATCAGAAGACACGGCGGGAACGGCGATCGTGAATGGGGTCCTGCAGATGGCCCAGAGCATGAGGATCAAGACCGTCGCAGAAGGTGTCGAAACGCCAGAGCAAGCCGAGTACTTGTGCAAGAGAGGTTGCGACGTGGGGCAAGGATATCTGTTCAGTCGCGCAATTGATGCGTCCACGATTCCACTTCTGCTGTCGGATGAAAAGCTTCAGCTTTCCGAATGGTATGAAGAAACGATTGATAAGGAGGCGGGTGGCGGTTCGGCACCATAGTGGAGATCATTACGGGGGCAGGGCACGGATAAGAGCTACGGCCAAGCAATCTCACGTTCCTTGGAGGAACGGGACGCGGCCGGGCTTATCGAAGGCCTTTAAAACCACGCAATTATGTAGCAAAAACCACCAGACTTAGAATCCAGCATGACATCGCCTCGATCGCGCAGATTGGGAGCAGTGCCGAATGGATGTTGCGGTCGAGTTGAAACGGAAAAGGGGCGAGGAGATTTTCGACGGGCTGGTCGAAGTCCGCGAGACGCAAGCGAGTTTGGAAGTCCCTTTACCGAGCACTTGTAGCGGCCGCGGCTCATGGAATAGCAACGCAGCGTGCCGCAGCTAGGGCAATAGGGATCTCGTGGGTTTCAGGCCAGCGCATCAAATATCAGAGCAAATACACAACAACAGGCGTAGTCCGCATCGAAATGCAATTGCGCCAAGCCGTTCATGCTCGCCATAATCCCTTCCGACCCGGGACAGTGGGTTTTTCGTAGCGATGCAGGGATGATTGTCTAAATGTGCCTCTTTTGTTGCTTTCTGCGAGTCCACACATGCTTGCCCATGCAGCGGTTGCTTTGTTCGAATTGCGTAGTGGGGGAAAATGACGCCCTCGTGATGCACGTGGGCGGTTGCCGATCAGGACTTTGTTTCCGGGAGCTTATCCTGTATTGCCACCCACTCGAAGGCGGGCTCCTCTTTTGTTTAAGACATCGGCGTTCCAGATTTTCGGCAGCTGACTGACTTCACCCGATGTCCCGGTCCAAGATTCAGAAGGCATGGTCCCTTCAGCGGACAAGAGCTTAGAGAGCGGGCTGATTGGGCCGGCACTTAAGTCAGCCGTCCAAAACGACACGAAGGTCACGGTCATCCTGGACGGAACTTTTAGCTACCCTTCTTCATTCCTGGAGGAAGCTTTCGGCGTCCTCGTTCAACAGGGGTTCAGCAAGGAAGATATCGGTCATCTCGAAATCGTTGCTCATTCAAGTCGCATGCAACACCACAAGATTACAGCCGAAAGGTCCATCAAGGACCAGTTAAATTTTGGGAAGCGAAATTAATGGTCAACGCCACAGA
Source organism: Candidatus Phyllobacterium onerii (assembly GCF_028331445.1). Classification (GTDB taxonomy): domain Bacteria; phylum Pseudomonadota; class Alphaproteobacteria; order Rhizobiales; family Rhizobiaceae; genus Phyllobacterium; species Phyllobacterium onerii. The sequence goes on from NZ_JAQMHX010000010.1 coordinate 24,086, forward strand.
ACCCACATCCGCAACAATCTTGTCGTTTACGGCCAAGCGCCCATTCATCCCGAACTCAGCCGCGAACAGCCTCACACGCACTGAACATGAGGTTGTGTGCGAAGCCGCAGATGGCGCGTGGTACCACGCAGAGGCATTGCGGACAGAGAAGTCACTTCCAAAGAAATAGATGGCAAGGTTGCAGACCATTCGACGTGTCGGCTAAGTCGACGGCGAAGACAAGTGGATTCTCGTGCGGATCCCGGCATAGAACCGGCCATGCCGATCGATGTAACTGTTACGTACTTAGATTTATCCGGCTCCAGTAATATCATCGCATCAACCTTCAGTGTCGATCGTGCACATCACCTGATGAACAGTGTCATCAGGATCAAGCAGTACAGATTTTCCGGATTGCCTTGCATCCGACTTCGCGGCTTCGGTCGCAATGGTCGATTAATCAGAAATGAATTGGGCCACACCAGCAGACGAGTGGCATGCGCATAGGCTGCAACATTTGCGGTTCCTCAAAATCCAGAATGGTCAGGTTGTCGACTTTCGCGGGCGATGGAAATCACTTTGAATTCTGGCCGGCGGCACTAACGACGAAATGGCTGAAGCATTGAACTCGTGAAGGGAAGGGGACCACCATGAGTAAATCTGACGTAAGATCAAACGGATCGCAGAAAGAAGTGGAGGAACCTCGGTCACCATGTAGGTCCATCAACAAACCCAACAAAAAACCGGACGACGAGCCTTGCTCGCAGAATGCTGCCGCCAGCTGCAACATAAACATCCACATCAAAAGCACTGGCACCATCAACATCTACAATTGTTCCACGCCTTGCGAGCCTGAACATGGCGGTCCAAAAGACTGCAGACCCAGTAAACCTGCCGGTTCTTGTCTTGCCGTACCCGCCGGACGAAAACACAAGCTCAGCCGGGAGCAAAGGCTGAGCAAGTGGAGCCATGGGACGCCTGTGCCAAGTGCGTTGGCGGCAAGCACGCTTCACACAATTCGGCGATACCTTCTCAACAACCCGCCAGCAAATGCCCTGGAAACCTCGTCTTTTTCCATTTTGTCCAGAATGACGCCTGAGATGCGCGAGGTGATGTCCTGTGCCGTATCGTCCTACGATGGACTGCCGAAAGAACAACGGAAGCAACTGTTCGACACGTCACTGGCTTTGGGAGACGATCAGCCGGTCGACCCAGACTTGTTGGCGACGGCAGTGCTGCAGGAGCTTACCCGTCGCATCGGTCTCGTGATATTCAATGATCCGGACGGGCTCGAACAGGAACGCCCGGGACAAATCCGCGTCTACGAACCAGTGGGAGAAGATTTCTTCACCCAAGTACGAATCTGCCGGGTCAATGACCTGAGAACCGCAAATTACATTCCAACCCTTACTCCGGGAGACCTTCTTCCTGATGAGGTCCAACATGATTGCACATCTCAGATCGTCGACGGCGCGGTTCAGGTCGTTTGCCAGGTTCGAACTGACGATTGTCCCGGCTACCGTTTCAACGAGGAAGTATGTTTGCGCGTTCTCGATATCGAGGCGGGCAATTCGGTAGTCCTGCGGGGCGTGAACTACTTCAGCACCGACGCAAAGGTAAGATTGACATCGCGGCCCCCTGCCACAGTCGTCCGCGAAGTGGACGCCCATGTTTTCGGCGACGTCACAACGCCTGTCAGAGAAACTGTAAACGGCGAGTCAGTGCTGATCAATGATTGCCGCGTTGACGACAGGATTACATTCCGGCTCCCTGATGACCTGCCGCCCGCGATTTACGAGATACAGGTCGTTGTCCCCAATGTCACCGGCATCGCGTCGTTGGGACCGTTCATGATCTCCAATACCGAGTTCATCAACGTATTGCCTGCATCGACGGCAAGGTTCCAGATAACTGCGGAACGTCTTGGGTGCCGAAAGGAATCGTCGCCCACGTGGGCCGGTTCCGACGAGGTCGGACTGACGTTCCTGACGATCGCGCTTTTCCCCGACCTTACCATGAGCGAAGCCGTCTCCAACAAGTTCCCGATATTCGGAGACGTCGATTCCGCGGAAAACCGCTCCTTGAACCGCGTGCTCTTCGACCAGCAGCAACCGATCGCCGCAGTTGTCGTTACCGCGCTCGGGCACGAGGTAGACGGCCAGGATGCCTATGACAACATGATCACCGACTGGAAGGACATCTTTGTCGATCTCGTCAAGGATCAATGGAAGTACATTACCGCCGGTCTATCGGCAGCGGGTGGGATTGCTGCTATCGCCAAGCTCGGACCCTACGCTTGGATCGCCATCGGAATAGGTGCATTGGTCACAGCGGGCATCGATCTGATCATCGCGCTGTGGGCTCCCGCCGATCTGATCATCGAGGACAGCCTCGGATATTCGACGGCCGATCTTACGGCGCTCACGAGCGAGAACTATCCCGCGCCGTCGACTGCAAGCTATGTCACTGCGGGAAAGATCACGGTGAATCCCCAATTCGTCGACAAGATACCGCTCCAATATCGGGTGCGGCATGACTACGTCGATCAGGATGAGGACACACGATACGACGTCACGTACCGGATCAATCGTGTAGCGTAGGCCCACTGTGATCGCGACGAATGCGGGTGCGGTTGGAACTCAACATCGGCGCGGGAGCGGACGATCCGGCGGCCCCCCAGGCACACTCAGTGCGCCGAGCGTCACATTTGACGCTGGCGGCGGAACGCTCAACTTCAGTCCGACGTCCGCCAGCGATGGCAGCGGTGCTGGCGATCTTGCCCAATCACTGGTCGTGTATGCTGCAAGCCCGGCACGACCCGTAGCGTAGACGGATATGGCCTGCCATCTTGATTATTATCGAACTGCGCAAAGTGTATGGCCAGCACGGGCCGTTGGGGGCGACCCTGGTCAGGTCGGATTGGCCGTCGTCACTTCCTCTGTAATTACCTCGAAGCGAGTTAGTAATGAGGCACCAAAACTGGTGGATATAGCCACGTCGGTTGCGTCACGCCCGGTGGCCATGAGTATGCGCCCTATGCGCGGCGTGTTGTGGCGGGCATCGACGGTGTGCCAGTGGCCGCCAAGATATACTTCGAACCATGCGCTGAAGTCCATGGGATCCGGATTGAATGGGACGCCGATGTCGCCAAGATAGCCCGTGCAATAACGCGCGGGAATGTTCATGCAGCGGCAAAGGGTGATGGCGAGATGGGAAAAATCTCTGCACACGCCTGTCCTGTCGGTATATCCGCCAAAGGCTGTTCTTAGCGGATCGGCTTTCTGATAGTCGAAGGCTATGTGGTCATGGACGTAGTCCCGGATCGCCTCAACCCGAGGCCAGCCCAAGGGTGTCGATGAGAACTGCGACCAGGCAAAGTCGCCAAGCCTGTCCGTGTCGCAATAGCGGCTACCGAGGAGGAAGACGAGAACATCGTCGGGCAAATCCTTGATGTCGTGCTGGATGGCATTCCGGGGAATGACGTCTGGCTCGCCGCCGTCATAGATTACGAATTCTGAGGAGATTGTCGTAAGTCCGGGCGGGGCGACAATACGGGTGCAGGCATTTCCAAATCCATCCGTATAACCCCACGCATCGATTGGCTGGTTGAAAGTCAGTTTCTGCTCCGTCAGAAGATCGACATGCCGCGAGGGATGAATATTCAGCACGAGCAACATCGCTGTCGGCTGCGGGCACTCGTATCCCAAAGTGAACCCGGCGCGTATCTTCATCGTCTCTCCTTGATTGATAGCCGACTGCCTTGTTGACAATCATGCGGCAACGCCAAGGAGCCACTATGGGTTCCCTACAAACCTTCAATCATGGCATCGTGTTCTCCGTAGTGACATTCACCTGCACCGACATTCCATCATAGTCGGAGGCGTCACCGTCGTAGCTTCCGGTCAATGGAATGGCTTGCCGCGGGTCACGGGCAACAGCCACCCGGATCAGATCCCTGTTTCCCACGATCCCGTTCGTCGGATCGAACTCCACCCACCCGGCCCCGGAAGATAGATCTGGCACCATGCATGAGTCGATCCGCCGCCGCGGGTTATCGAGCCATCGCGACTAGGCACATAAATGTAACCAGTGACAAAGCGCGCCGCTAATCCCAGTGAACGGGCTGCCTCCATCATCAGCACGGCAAAGTCCCGGCAGGTGCCCCGCCGTAACGCAAAGTCTGAACAGGGGACTGCGTTCCCCGCGCTGCGCGACGCTCATACACGAAGCTCTCATGAATTGCGAAGCAGAGCGTCATGAGCAGATGGCCCGTTTCCGTCGGATGGCCGACCCGAACGAACTGTCTGCCCCAGCGGCCGACTTCATCGTCACGATCCGGATAGTGACGCTCAATTGTGTGCTCCAGATCAGCAATCTCATCGTTCGCATAAGCGAAGGGATAGCTGAGGGCCTTTTCATCAATCTGCAAATCTTAAAAGATAGGATGGCGAAAACTTTGGCGGCCGCAATTGCAACATGGCCGCCTGAGATGCCTCTAGTGAGCAACGACATGACTTAGCGCGCGACGAGGACTTTCATGGGATTTTCCTGGAGCTGTCGCATCATCTGTTATTCGAGCAGAGATGGCATTTTACCAACCACGGAAATCGTACCGTTGGCGGGGAGTGCATGCAAATGCTGGCAACCCTTGGCCCTATGCCATCATTTCAGTCGTCAGCGTCGGCGGATCGTTCGCGATCGGCATCGCGGCCAAGCTTTAGTATATGCATAGCACCGCTACTCCCGCCGCCACTTGCATGGGGGCGAACCTCGCATCGATGATGACCGAATTCGACAGCAACTTGTCTAACGAGGAATACCACGATCCAAAATTCGCATATCGCGTGGCGATGGTTCAGAAAAAAGCCAACAATCCTTCGACATCTGATTTGGCAGTCGAATTCGTGAAGAACGACACGGACGAAGCTGCAGAAATCAACCGCGTCCTAATCAGGGATGTCGACAAACGGCGCTTCACATCAAGGCAAGTGTGGGAACTGATGCAAGCCAACGGCTACCCGAAATTCAACAACAACAGCCATATGAAACTTTGGAAGAGTCTTGAAGCAAAAAATCCTGACAAAAGCTTCGGACGGGCGGGCGACTACAAGAACACGTGGGTTTGGCACGATTCATGGATTGAACGCGTCCGAGCTCATTGTGAAGAGCACGCTCAAGATTATTGTTAGCGATATATACGATCCCATATGAATGGTAGTGATATAGGTCCATATATAAAAATAAACTATATACGTGCCTATATTGACCTGCGTGATATACGAGCGTATATCATGACCATTCATATAGGAGCGTATATCATGCGAATCCGAACTACTCGGGACATTGGCATTCTGATGAAAGAGGCCCGTAAACGGCAAAACCTGTCTCAGGCTACCTTAGCCAAGATGATCAACACGACCCAAACTTGGGTATCGTGGGTCGAACATGGCAAGTCCACCGCGGAGATCGGCAGCGTGCTGCTCGCCCTCACAACACTTGGTGTCGAGATGGACTTCAAACTTCCGACGATATCGTCGCCGACGCCGTCGGGGGATGATCAGGACGACGACACCCCGCCCTACACACTTTGAAAGATGATGATCAATGGTCGATATCCTCGATGTCTACATTTCCGGTCGGGTGGTGGGAGAACTGTACCACCTGCAGGGCGGCAAGCTCTCGTTCTCTTATAATGAGTCGTGGATGAACGGCAAAATTGCCATTCCGCTGTCGCTGTCAATGCCAACCATCACCAAGACCTACGAGGGCAAAGCAGTTGAAGCCTTCTTATGGGGACTTCTGCCAGACAACGAGCAGACCCTCACCAGATGGGCGCAAAGATTCCAGGTTTCTGCTCGCAATCCGTTTGCCCTGCTGAAGAACGTCGGTCGTGACTGCGCCGGTGCCGTCCAATTCTTGCCACACGGTGAGGAAACCTTCCGTGACGAGGACGTCGAATTACTAACAGATGAGCAGATTGGCGACCGCCTTCGCGACCTGCGCCGAGACGGTGCTGCAACACGGCGGATAGGCGACCCTGGTCAGTTTAGCCTTGCCGGCGCGCAAGCAAAGACTGCCTTTCACTTCAACAAGGCCACTGGCCGGTGGGGTATCCCACTGGGCGATACGCCCACAACGCACATCTTCAAGCCACCAATGCTGCACCTGCACGGGCATACAGAGAACGAACACTTCTGCCTGCAACTCGCAAACATGCTGGGTATGGATGCAGCGAACAGTCAAGTTCTTGAATTTTCCGGGGAGAAAGCGATTGTCATCGAACGCTACGACCGTAGGAATCTTGCCGGGAAAACCGTCCGCATCCATCAGGAAGATATGTGCCAGGCACTGTCGGTCATGCCGACGCTTAAATACGAGAACCAGGGTGGCCCCGGCATTACAACGATCTCGAACAGGGTGCTTGCAGCGTCTAGAGATCCCGTCCGCGACAGGCAGACGTTCATGGAAGCGAACATTTTCAACTGGGTTATTGGTGGCACTGACGCGCACGCAAAGAATTACTCCATGCTGATTGGCGTCTTGGCCGAAGCACGTCTCGCTCCACTCTACGACATCTCAAGCATCTTGCCACACCTTGGTGAAGGGGAGGTGCAAGCGGAGATGCGTGACCTGAAGCTCGCAATGAAGATCGACAAAACATATCAACTCGATGAGGTAATGCCCCGGTACTGGGAGCGCTGTGCGTCTGCCGCCAAAGTGAGTACCGAGTACACGATGGAGGCTGTTCGCCGTCAGGTCACTGTGATGCCAGATATGGTATCTGATTGTGCGGCGAGCGTACGTGCTGAGGGCTTAACTCATGAAATTGTCGATCGGCTCGTCGATACGATTGCGGGGCGCGCCAAAGGCCTGTCGAGGATCTACGGCACGGAGTAATCGAACGCCCAGGGCAATTTTCTCGAAGACGGAATCGTGAATCTGTTGGCATCCGCTACCGCATGCCAACAGATTCACGCGCATTTCCCGCCGCTGCCTGACCATTAGGGTTTCGGCGTCGCGCGAACTCCGAGCCTGTAGTACCGAGACAATGTTCGGACGAACTTAAGATTGGGCGACATCACCCAAACGTCGCTGGTGACTCCTCCGACGTCCGGAAACGAGGGTGGCCTGAGATCACGCCGTAAAGACAGGGCAGGGGTCTTGTTCCGACGGTCCATTGATCAATAAGGGGTGCCGACACCAACGCTTTCCTGGTGATCGACTTAAAAATCGAATTCCATCCAGACCAGTGCCTCAAGCTCGGCAGCAGGCATTGGCAGGAATGTACGAGACTTCAAAACGGTTCGACTGACAGGGTAAACATATAGCCGATCCCCCGCTCGGTCTGGATGACTTGGGGTGCGCTTTCGTCGATCTCCAGTTTGCGGCGCAGGCGCAGCACTTGCACGTCGATGCTGCGGTCGAAAATGTCCTCGTGGATCCGGGTCGCCTGCAACAGTTGTTCACGCGAAAGCGAGCGGCGCGGCGCTTCGAGGAAGGCGATCAGCAGACCATACTCCCCCTTGGTCAAGGAGACGATGTTGCCTGCCGGATCGGTGAGCCGCCTGCCTTGGCGCTCGAGTTGCCATCCGTTGAAGCGATAGCCGCCACTTTCCGAATTCTGCGAACGTGCCAGACGTCCGATCTCCTGACGGCGCAGGACGGCGCGCACACGCGCCAACAGCTCGCGCAGATTGAACGGTTTGGTAATATAGTCGTCCGCACCAAGTTCGAGGCCAACGACGCGGTCAATATCGTCGCGCCTGTGTCCTGTTGTGATGATGACCGGGACATCGGAATGGGTGCGGATTTCCCGCAAGATATCGAGGCCGTCCTCCTGACCAAGTTTCAAGTCCAGAATGATCAGACTTGGGTGCGTTCCGGTGAAATAACGCGCCATCTCGTAACGGCCGGACGCGGCATTGACCGGGATATTATGTTCCCCAAAGTAATCGGTCACCATCTGGCGTATCGCCGGATCATCATCGACAACGACAATATAACCAGCCTTCGTGCTCTCCCTGCCGCTAACATTGATCGCAGGGCCAGGGGAGTGGTTTCTCGATGCGGGGGTTGGACTCACAGCGTCTATCGGCTCTCGTTGTAGCGAGGTCATGATATCTCCGATTCGTTATGGCTGATGGGAGCGATGGCTATGGGTTTCTGGCTGGGAGCGACAGATCGGGCTGAGGCCGTTTTGCTTCTCGATATAACCAACGGCAATAGCTACGACCCTACCTCGGCTACGCCTTCGGGAAGGTCGCAAACGTGAAGCGATCAACGTGCTAGCGTCGGTGTATGATGAGTTGACCGAGGGTTTTTCTACACCCGATGTTCAGCATGCCAGGATGATTCTGCAAGATCTTGCCCGATCGTAGATAGCATGATGCGGCTTAACCAGCCGTGCACCCACGCGGTGGTGATCGACCTTCCCGTCAAAGGTTCGGGTGTAGCCGCGCCCGGTGTGATTTATGAGTGCGGCGTCTTTCACATGTTCATACAAACGGAATTCATGAAATACGGGGGCGTTGCGAGCACGCTTAGTCCGGCCCTATTGTCAGTACCTGATAGCGATGAGGACGGTATCTACATCCACACCCAGCGATCGTGAGTGGTAAGCGATACATTGTTTATTCCGGCATGCCGAAGTTCACACGGGTCCCGCAGCCTGACATTTATCTTGCACGAAGCATGTCCGATTCCTGGTTCGGCCCATGGAAACGGGTCGGCAAGATTTTAGACCATCCCGAACTTCTTCACCACAATTCACGTGAGGACCCAGACTACGAGTGGGGTTTAGAAGGAGCACAATTGGTAGAACTACCGGGCGGGCGCGTCCTTCTCAATGCCACTTGCTTTCTTCCCCAAGGTCCACGCGGCAGCCGTCAGCGGGTCTTTTTCGCTATTGCTGACAACATCAAAGGGCCGTACGTCTCGGTTGGACCAGTGCTCGATCCGGGGGGATTAGGAGAAAACGGTCATTCCACAGTTATAATTCATGACCGCCGACTTACGCTTTTCTACCAGGGTCGGGTCGAGGCGACGAATCATCGATGGCGTTATGGCTTGGCCAAGTACAGCATTTTATCTCGTTTTAAGGCATCTGAAAGGCTGAGGTGAAGGCACTGGGCCGTTGGTATCGCTAACGGTGGCCTGACGTCTTTTTAGGCGTGTGTGAAGGTGAACTGGCTTTCACACGTCATTTATAGTCCGCTGATTGGCTCGGCTTCTGCTGGAATGCTGGGCAGCTGGGCGTGAATATGGCTGGCGGCAGTCGCGCTCCCGTTGGCGATTTGACACAAGCCCGCAGTAACGTCGCCCGCAGCATATAATCCCGAAACGGAAGTTTGTTGGTGAGCATCGGTGATGATTTTGCCCGATCCATCCATCTCCGGACTAACCTGCCGGAGAAATTCATTCCCCGGCACCGAGCCAATCAAGCAGTACGGCGCGTCAAAAATGCGAGTTTGACCGTTTTCCAACTGGATGATTGCATGATCAGCGTGGATGCGAATTTTAAAATCCACGTCTACCAGCTCTATCGAAGCCTCCTAAAGGACGCGCATTTGGCAATCCGTTAGGCCGCTGCCCGTTATTTGTGGAGACCATGGCGGTCAGACGGGCGGTATACGTACGCAGGAACAAGGAATACTCTACTTCATGGTCCTCGCTTGAGGAGATTTGCGAGCGGTCGCGATTGTCATGCTTGAGTTTGTTGTGGTCATCTGCCTGCATCCTGTTGCCAAACACACGAACAATACCGGGCTATTTTCGTTCCACAAGTCGGTTGTCGTCGCTTCAATTCGCCATGCTGAACTTGGTTTGAAAGATGCCCAATAGCTTCTAATGACGACCTTGCAGGGAAGAGACAAAAACCGACGAGGCTTTGACCGCCTTGTCGAAAGGTACGCTAGGAGTGCTTGTCTGCCATGGCCTACTTGGGCGATCGAGCCATTTGCGATCGTGCGGCACAGCCTCGTGACAGAGTGGACGAAGGACTGTATCGGCACCGACTTTGGACGACTTCCAACCGCGGTGTTGGTTGTCGATTGAAAATAGGCTCGGCGTTGAACTACCAACACGAGTCGCGACTCGCTGCTATGCGTACCCGGCCCGGTCACCGCGCCAACTCGACGTACTTGGCTCCGATTGCTCGTCGGGCGGCGCTTCGAGGTCCCTAATCCCGTCGAAGCGTAGGGGAGCGCCTTCACGCTTGTCACAAGGCCAACGCTCGGCGACGGGAACCAACATCTCCCCCCGGCATTTCTGAGGACCCTCTCCTAGTTGGAACATCCCAATATCACACTCGAAAGGGCAGGCCGAAGATGGCGGTGCTTGAGACCTACCGGAATAAACGGAACTTCGCCAAAACAAACGAGCCGAAAGGTGGCGAGCCAAGGGAGGCAGGTAATGCGTTTGTCATTCAGAAGCATGCTGCGACACGTCTTCACTACGACCTACGGCTAGAAATGGACGGAGTTATGAAGAGCTGGGCGGTCACGCGAGGTCCCAGCCTGATACCGGGCGAAAAGCGACTGTCGGTTCATACCGAAGACCATCCCCTCGAATATAACGAATTCGAAGGGACGATTCCCAAGGGCGAATACGGCGGTGGAACGGTCATTATCTGGGACCGCGGCAGTTGGACCCCTGTTTATGACGCCCACAAAGGATACGCCAAGGGACATCTCGAATTTGAGCTCCACGGTCAGAAGCTTGGTGGTCGATGGCATCTTGTACGTATGCACGGCAAACCCCGGGAAAAGCACGAAAACTGGCTGCTCATAAAAGGCGAAGACGAAATGGCACGGCCGTCAGGAGCGCCTGATATTCTTGAGGAACAACCCCAATCTGTGGTTACCGGCCGGGTGATTGAGGAGGTTGCTGGGGAAGCGCCCGGATGGTCATCCAAGACGGGCAAAATCTACAAAAAGAAACCGACCTTACGCGCTAGAAAGCCGACAGTTGTAGTGGAGGAAACGGTTGAGCTTGTGCCAGCGAACGTCAAAGGTGCAAAGAGGGCGTCGCAACCGCATTTTATGGAGCCGACCCTCGCGACATTATCTTCAAAGCCGCCCGCAGGTGATCGCTGGATTCACGAGATAAAGTTCGATGGTTACAGGTTGCAGGCAAGCATCGAAGCCGGCCGCGTCAAGCTCTTCACCCGCAGCGGTCTCGACTGGACCAAAAAATTCGGCAAGGAGGTTGTTTCGGCATTTCAGGATTTGCCTGTCGGCACGGCGATCATCGACGGCGAGCTTGTCGTGGAGGCCGGCTCGGGCGCTTCGGATTTCTCGGCATTGCAGGCAGCACTCAGCGAAGGGCGCACCGAACGCTTCGTCTTTTATGCGTTCGATCTGCTCTATCTCGACGGCTATGATCTTCGACCATCGCCCCTCGCGGAGCGAAAGTCACTGCTTCAGAAAATAGTGGGTACTGAAGAGGGACTTTTGAAATACAGCGTCCACTTTGACGAAAACGGCGGACTGGTTTTGACGCACGCTTGCCGCCTCAGCCTCGAAGGGGTTGTTTCCAAACTCCGCGATGCCCCGTACAAATCCGGCCGAGGCAAAAGCTGGATTAAATCGAAATGTTCTTCGCGTCAGGAATTTGTCCTCGCCGGATACACACCGTCGTCCACCTCGCGCCGGGCTATCGGCTCGCTCGTTCTCGGGGTATACGACAAAGGTTCTCTGGTTCATGTTGGCCGGGTGGGAACGGGCTTTACTGTATCCCTGGCCGAGGAGCTGTTTAAAAAGGTAGATCGTTTACGAATTACGGAAAGCCCTTTCGCGGAGCGCCTCGCCTCGGAGGAAGCGCGCACAATTCGATTTGTTAAACCGCAACTGGTGGCCGAAGTCGAGTTTCGGGGGTGGACCGCCGATGGCAGCCTTCGCCATGCCGCGTTTCGCGGGTTGCGAGAGGACAAGGCTGCAAAAGATGTGATCCGTGAAACGCCAAAAACGACGATTACTGCCCGGCCTCAGGCTCGGACCGTCAAACTGACACATCCTGACCGTGTCTATTGGCCTGATGACGGAGTCACTAAGGAAGGTTTGGCTGACTACTACACCGATGTTTGGCGCTATATAGCACCTTTCATTGCCGGACGGCCCCTTTCACTGCTGCGTGGCCCTGGCGGTATCAAGGGTTCGCAACTTTTTTTTCAAAAGCATGCATGGAAAGGCCTGAACTCCAATATTGTTCTGGTGAATGATCCGAAGGATAAGAATGGCGAGCCGCTGATCAGTATCAACGATCTGGATGGGCTCATTGCTCTCGTTCAATCGGCTGTTCTCGAAATTCATCCATGGGGATCGGCGCTCCCAAATTGGGAGCAGCCCGATATGATCATCATGGATCTTGACCCGGGCCCGGGCGTCGGATGGCAGGATGTCATCGACGCAGCCATCGAGACGCGAGACAGACTGAAAGATGCGGGACTGAACTCCTATGTCAAAACCTCGGGCGGCAAGGGGTTGCATGTCGTCGCGCCTTTGGTCCCGAAGGCGGAATGGCCCGAGGTAAAGGCGTTTACCAAAGCCTTGGCCGATGCAATGACTTCGGATAGTCCAGACAGATATGTTGCGACGGTAGCAAAAGCAAAACGTCACGGCAAAATTCTCATGGACTACTTGCGCAACCAGAGAGGGGCGACTGCCGTTGCGCCATATTCCACCCGCGCTCGTCCTGGCGCGGCCGTCTCCATGCCCTTGGCGTGGGACGAGCTCGGTCCATCAATTGGCCCTGACTACTTCACTGTGGACAACGCGCCAACTCGCATAGCTGCATTAAGGGTCGATCCCTGGGAAGATTTCCGCGCCACAGCAGAACCGTTAAGAGCGACCAACACCCTCCACAGGAAGACCTAGTGTTGATTAGAACCTTTGCGCACCGAGAGGACACTTTTTCTTGAAACCAACCCCGCAGTATGATCGGTGGCCAGGTCTCGTCGGCGGTGATAAGCGAGCGGGGCCGGGCCCTTCAACGAGGCGGTAGCCATGCGCCCGGATACAAATTTTTCTCCCGACACAATGTGCCGCCTACATTCTGAACCTCGCAGCACGCGCTCACGGGAAAGGTGGGGAACGTCCGAGCCTTGGAATAGTTATTCACCGACAAAGGGCGGTGGGGTCGACGAATACAAACATTGCCCAGGATCACCAGAAAGGGTGAAGCGTTGCGAAAACAGCTCAACGAGTTTCCCGTGTTGGGAGGCATTCTGCTCGGTCTCGGCCTTGGAGGATTCTTTGACGGAATTGTTCTCCACCAGATACTGCAATGGCACCACATGGCAACGAGTGCGGGATATCCCGCCGACAGCGTTGAAAATCTGGAATTCAATACGATGCTCGACGGCGTTTTCCACGCCGGAACGTATGTGTTCACGGTCTCGGGACTCATCATCTTGTGGAATACTGCACGCAAGCCCCATTTTCAGTGGTCGGCAGCGACACTCTTCGCAACTATGCTGATTGGCTTCGGGTTGTTCAATTTGATAGAGGGCGTCGTTGACCATCAACTGCTCGGACTTCACCATGTCAACGAGACTGTTCGGCATGAGCTTTGGATCTTTTGGGACATGGGCTTCCTTGTTTGGGGAGCCGCAATGCTGCTGACAGGACTGGCACTTTTACGCCAACAACGATAACTCGAGAATTTGGTGTCCACAAGGATCTTAGGCCTTAGGAGAAAGCCATGAGATACGCACTGACTATAATTGCAGCCACGGTAATTGCGTGTGGCACCGCAGGAGCTCAAGAGATCACCAAGCCCGCAGAATTTGCCAAGATGGCAGCGATCTCGAATATCTTGGAGATCAAGTCCAGCGAACTCGCCTTGAAACAATCCAGCGACGAAGCCACGAAAAAATTCGCCGAGCATATGATCGCTGACCATACCAAGGCGGGCCAGGAGATGATGCCGCAGCCAAGGCGGACAAGGTCAGTGTTCCTGAAAAACTCGACAAAAAACATCAACTAAAGGCCGCCGACAAATCGAGTTTTGACAAAATGTACCGGGCCGAACAATTAAAGGTGCATGAATCGGCCGTGGCATTATTTTCCGAATATGCGAAAAACGGCGAAAAAGGAGAATTGAAGAGCTTCGCGGCCAAAACGCTTCCGACGCTGGAGGAACATCTGGCTGAGGTTCAAAAAATGAAGGTGGCACTCTAGGATCCGGAATAAGTCCGCGCGCGTCGAAGCCCGTGAGCAGTCAATATTCTTGGAAAGGTCACTTGACTGGGCGGACGCAATTCCACCTCAAGGCGAGCTTTGCTCTGTCTTCTCTTTTACACGCTCCCGCTCTTCTTCCGAAGCTTCTCTTGGCAATGTCGCTGGCGGTATCGAGCTTAACTTCAGACGATGACAGCTTGATATCTGGAGGTTTCTCCCACTGGGAGAGGTCTTTTAGCAGTGTTTACTTCAGGCATAATCTGATCTCCGTAGTGAGGTTCGGGCGGGCTTAATCTTCAGCACTGCGAGATCAAACCCGCTGCTACCCTTCGAGCAACTTGAGCCGAACATAGTACTGAGGATTAAGTTCCTTACCCCGACGACGCGGCTTCGTTTTTTGCTCCCGTTCCCGTTGAACGAATTGCTCAGTCTCGGATGTGCTCAAACCCAACGGTTTGGTGAGCATCTGGTATCGTCGGGCAATCACTCGACTTAGAAGCATCAAGATTATCCGTCGTCACGTTCGAAAAAGAGGGGAGGGCGGACGTATCAGGATGATGGGACGACGGACCTCTGTAGGAGGTGTCTATGCCGCGACTTAAGGCGATCGAGGTGAGCGAGCGGGCCTGTACCAGTGTTCAAACTATCTCGTCCCCGTCGTTGCTACTTCTTCCGTCATACGGCCAGGCACGGCCATCTGCGGCGGGTTTCGCAACACCCATGGTGTTCAAGTTGAACCTTCATGCCCGAGTGAGCCGAACATGACCTTCGCGGTACTTGCTCAGCCAGATTTTAGGCGGTTGTTGTGTGCGTGTTCACATCAATAAGTCGATTTAGCCACACGGTTTCCGGCGGATTGCGTCGCGTTGACGGTATTGGCCGTATCCGCGCCCATACCTCTGATGGTGTTTGCACAAGCCGACAGCGTTATGACGGCGAACACGGCGGCGATCGAAACAAGAGTCAGGCGTCTCATCAGCAAAGTCTCCCAGTTGCAAAGGTAACAAGTGGAGAACGCGGCTCGGCTCTTACAGTTCCGAGGATTTGCAGGGGTTGATGTGCTGCAATGGTTCGCACAATGCATACGAACAGCTTATCCGGGGTAGCGTTTGAATCGCGAGGAATGACCCTTCCAATGCACAATGCCGCTCTGAAGCTTGGATAGTTCTATCATATTGCCCGGGTCACATTGGACTACTTGTAATCGAGTGTGATCCAATGGGCGGACCGACGTTTGGAAGGCGGGCCTGTCTCAACTTCTATCTTTCGCCGTCACGGCAAAATAGCGGTACGTCGCGGTTTGCCATCGCGTATCCAAGGCTAAAATTTGAGCGGATGTCCGCTTGGAACGATTTGTTTTGCTGCGGAACAACTGGATAGACTGCTTGTTATTTCTCCAGTGGGAGCGCGCATAAGCGCTCAATCAAAAGGAGGATCTGAAATGCGTACGACAATCTTGATCACGACCGCTTGCCTGGCGCTTATGTCAGGCAGCGCACCTGCACAGACGACCACGACCCCGGCTGCACCTGCAGATACCACGGCATCGCCTGCAGACAACTCTGCTCCTGCCGTCACCAAGGAACTGTTCAAGGCACCTGCTGGTACCCAGGCGCTGACCGAAGTGCAGCCTATCAGCAGCGTTACGGAAGGCCAAGTGCTCGCCTCGGAATTTATCGGCAAATCCGTATATAGCGGCGACGGGGACGACGCGCAGTCTATAGGGGAGCTCAATGACCTGATCATCACGCCGGAGGGAATGGTTCATGCCGCTGTGATTGGCGTCGGGGGCTTTCTGGGGGTTGGCGAGAAGGACGTCGCCATTCCGGCAAGTCACCTCAAACTCTCCGTTCGCAGCGACAAGTCGAATTGGATAGTGGTGAACACGGCCAAGGAAGACCTCCAAAGCGCTCCGGCTTTTGAGGTTTCCGAGAAGTTTACGGAAGGGGTCGCTGATCCGAACAAGGCGAACGAAGCCAAGACGGATGCCGCGCCGGCCGAGACGATACCTGCAGTTCAGGACAACAAAATGGCACCGGCCACTCCGGCTCCCGCGAACTAACGGCCGGGAGCTAGCGAGATAACAGGCTCATCTCTAGCGATGAGCCTTCCCCTGCCTGTCGGTTTAGCGGGGACTTTTTCGCCTGAACACGCGTTGGTTTACGGTTCTTTGAGAAGCTGGAATGGTCCGGTACCTTGCCGTCCAGTCCCAGCCGGCAGAACAAGCGGTAGGCGAGATTGAGATGAACCTCCTCGCACAGCCGGCGCTCCGACCGGATGCCCATGCTGTAGCCGATGATCAGCATTCGCATCATCAGTTCTGGATCGATTGAGGGCCGACCCGTGCTGCTGTACTAGGGATTCAACTGCGTGCGGACGCTATCGAGGTCCAGGTGGTTGTCGATCCGGCGCAGAAGATGATCGGCCGGCACGTGCTCATCGAGGCTGAAATCATAGAAGAGCTGCGCCGGTCCGCCTGAAATCCCATCATCGCCTGATCCCCTGCCAAATCACTCAGAGGATTGAATCATGCAACCCAAGCGCCTGCAACGATGAGTTTTTCAACAGTATTGGCGCGAAGCAGACATTCAGCATTCATCCCGAGAGCCAAGTAGCTTAACAATGGCCAACGGCGCATCTCAGCAGCTACACTTTCTGGACTGGACGAGCGGAGACTTTGATCGCATAGTTTCGACTTGGGAGATAGTCCGATGTCGAGCGACGGCTACAACCAATATTGCCCGGTGGCTAAAGCGTCCGAGGTGCTGGAACCGCGTTGGACTCTTCTGCTCCTTTGCGAAATGTGGTCCGGGTCGACCCGCTTCAACGAAATTCGCCGAGGCGTTCCCGGCATGTCACCGTCTCTCATGTCAAAGCGGCTCAGGGAGATGGAGGCCAAGGGTCTCGTTGCCCGCACGGAAAATCCGTCGACGGGTGACATCAACTACACCACAACGCCAATTGCTGATGAGCTTGAACCGATTGTTCTGGAACTCGGCAAATGGGCGCACCGCAATGTCGATGCGGAGGTGACGCTGGAAAACCTCGATGCGAAACTATTGATGTGGAACATGCGTCGCAAGATCAACATCAACGCTTTGCCGGCCAGACGCAGCGTCATCGAGTTCACATATCCGGAACTGCCAAAAGACGAGCAAAATTTCTGGTTGATAGCGAAACCCGGAACGCCCGTTGACCTGTGCTCGCTCGATCCTGGTCACGATGTCGATCTGTTTGTCTCCGCCGATCTGAAAGCCATGACGTCGGCCTGGATCGGCCATTCCACTTTAAGAGCGGAGATATGTCGGGGCAAGATTTCCTTGATCGGCGACATTTCTATCGCAGCGTCCATCGACAGTTGGTTGGGGCGCAGCACGTTTGCCGATGGTTGACAAAGGGCCTTCCAGTTTGACCGCTCCATAATCTGTACCTGCGTCGCTACAGTTTCTGCACTGGCCTTATCGCTCGTTTTGGCGAAGACTCTTCCATGCCGAACAACGCAGCATCTGTCTTTGGACCGCTTCCGGTCTGGCTTCGGCACAGTATCAACAAAGAGAAATGATGCAGGAAACGCCCGTAAGGTTCCGCGCACCATCCGTCTATAAAGGAGGAGGTTTCATGAGTGACATTCAGTTCACGCAACGAGAAGGCGGGTCAATTTCCATCTCCAGTGACTTTTTGACCGTACTGCGGACCGAACTTCGAGGAGGCTTGTGTTTGCCGGGCGAAGTCGGCTACGACGATGCACGGACGATCTGGAACGCCATGATCGATAGACGACCTGCTGCTGTCATACGCTGCCATGGCGCAAGCGACGTAATGCGGGCTGTTAACCTTGCTCGCGACAACGGGCTGCTCGTGTCAGTACGCGGTGGCGGTCACAACATTTCCGGCAACGCCGTCTGTGAGGGCGGCTTGCTGATCGACCTTTCACCGATGAGGTCGGTGCGGGTCGATCCAAGGACGCGCACGGCACGGGTGGAGCCGGGCGTGACGCTCGGAGAGTTCGACAAAGAAGCGCAAACATTTGGCCTTGCCACGCCGCTCGGCATCAACTCGACCACGGGCGTGGCCGGACTTACACTCGGCGGCGGTTTCGGATGGCTCAGCCGAAAATTCGGTTTCACCGTGGACAACTTGATCTCGGCCGATGTGGTTACCGCGGCGGGAGAGCTTGTTCAAGCCAGTGCATCGGAGAACCCGGACCTGTTTTGGGCCATTCGTGGCGGCGGCGGAAACTTCGGCGTGATCACGTCCTTCGAGTTCCAATTGCATCCGGTTGGTCCCGATCTGGTATCCGGACTGATCGTTCATCCGTTTGCCAATGCCCGTGAACTTCTTGCCGGGTATCGCGAGGTGGCGGCCTCAACGCCCGACGACCTCACCATATGGGTGGTATTGCGGAAGGCACCGCCTCTGCCGTTCCTTCCTGAGGATGTGCACGGCAAGGAAATCCTGGTGTTTGCCGTCTGTTATGCAGGGGAGCCAAGTAAAGCGGAAGAGGCACTTCGCCCGCTTCGCGCACTTGGAGAGCCCATCGCCGAGGTCATCGGCCTGCAACCCTATACTGCCTGGCAGACAGCGTTCGACCCACTGCTGACGCCGGGTGCATTCAACTATTGGAAGTCCCACAATTTTATAACTCTCGGCGACGACCTGTTCGACACGCTGATCGACTATGTTGGCACACTGCCAACCGCGGAATGCGAGATCTTCATTGGCCAGCTCGGCGGTGCCAGTAGCCGCGTCGCCTCCAATGCAACCGCGTATCCGCATCGCGAGGCACAATTCGTGATGAACGTTCATACGAGGTGGCTGGAGCGAGCCGAAGAGCAGGTATCCATCGACTGGGCTAAAGGGCTTTTTGCGGCTACAGCGCCGTACGCGACGGGCGGCGTCTACGTCAATTTTATGCCCGAAGATGAGACTGACAGAGTGGCGCAAGCCTACGGTGGCAACCTTGCACGGCTGGCGACGCTCAAGGCCAAATACGACCTGGACAACCTCTTTCGGCTGAATCAGAATGTTAGGCCCAGAACGTAACGGGTTGACGCTGAGGGATGTCAAGAGTCACGAGTGCCGAGGTGTGATCCGGATTGGTGGGCCAGGGTCGTGTTTGTTGCTGGCGAGTGCACAGGGGGTGGAATGATGCGCAAGGCATGGCTCGTGGCGGCTGGGGCGTTGGCTCTTATGACTGTCGCCACGCGCTCGGAAGCATGCGTCGACACGGCGCTGGTATTAGCGGTGGATGGTTCTGGCAGCATAACCGACGACGAATATGGATTTCAGAAGTCGGCGATCGTCTCTGCCTTTCGCGACGCATCGGTGCTGTCAGCCATACGAACCTCCGGGAGTGTGGCAGTAGCCGCTGTATTCTGGGGAGACGGCGAATTATCCTCACAAAGAATCAGCTGGATTATCATGGACGGAATCAAGCCATCGGAGCAGTTCGCGCTTGAAATGAAACGCAATGAGCGAACGGCTTGGGGAAATACCGACATAGGTGGCGGCCTCTGGGTCGCACTTGATCTGCTTTCCGGGGCGGAGCCCGTCACGCGGGAAAACATCAAGGGTTTTGAATCAGCCCGAAGAGCCCGCCGGATTTCCGGCGGGCTCTTCCAAATCTATTTCCACTCAAGGATCGCCACGATGAACGCCGCTGTCTGTTGCCCCGGGCAATCGGGTACTCGAAGATCGTCCGGAACGGCCCGCAACTATCGGAGGAGCGAAAAATGAAACTATTCGATCTGCATGGTGAAGTGGCCATCGTCACAGGCGCGGGCAGTGGCATTGGGCAGGCCATAGCAATTGGGATAGCTGAGGCTGGAGCTGATGTCGCCTGTTTTGGCCATCGCTCAAACGGTGGTTTGGATCAGACGGCAGAAAAGATTCGTGCTCTGGGCCGCAAGACCTTGACGTTCGAAGGTACTGTAGTCTCAGCGAAGGACCTTTCTGGGGCGATCGAACGAATTGAGAAAGAGCTCGGCCCGTTGACCCTCGCTGTTAACAACGCAGGCATTGGCGCTGGCGGCGAAGCCGAGACACTGGAGCTGAAGGACTGGCAGCGGGTCTATGACGTTAACGTTACGGGCGTGTTCCTGTCTTGCCAGGCTCAAGCACGCGTAATGCTGCCCCGTAGGAAGGGGTCAATTATCAACGTCGCTTCCATATCCGGCTCGATCGTCAACCGCGACCTGAAGCAGGCAGATTATAATTCGTCCAAGGCCGCTGTCATTCATCTCTCCAAGAGTCTGGCGATGGAGTGGATTGGCCGTGGTGTTCGGGTTAACTCGATTAGTCCTGGATACACACTGACACCGATGAATCGTCGGCCAGAAGTTGCCGACCAAGTGGAGATATTTGCGCGGGATACGCCGATGGGTCGCTTGGCGACGCCTGAGGAAATGATCGGTCCCGCCGTATTCCTTTCGAGCCGCGCTTCGGCGTTTGTCACGGGCATCGACCTTGTCGTCGATGGTGGATTCACTTGCTGGTAGCGGTTGGTAGGAGGGGGGATTTTCTAGTCCCTCGGCCCGACACCACAGTCTACCGCAATATAGACTTGATCCGCCGCGATCTGCGCACCGTAGTCGGCGACCATTGGTCGGTTTCTCCATCACGCTGGATGCACATTGACTCATGTTTTAAATGATAAACAATAACGAATGGGTGCTCTGCCGCTCGAGACGAACGATGACGAAGTTCGTCGGATCAATGAATGAAGGGCAGGGAGATAAAGTCGCATGAATCGCCGGAGAATTGGAAATACGGGCGTTCACGTTACGGATGTCGCATTCGGTTGCTCGGCAATCGGTAATTTCTATAGGCTCGTCAGCGAGCAGGACGTCTCGCAAGTGCTGCAGCTCGCTTGGGATAGGGGTATCCGTTATTTTGACACCGCGCCTCACTACGGCGCGGTCGTTCGGAATACGCCTTGGCCTGTTCCTCAAGGGTCGCGATCGGCAAAGTTATGTCGTCTCCACCAAGGTCGGTCGCCTCCTGTCGCCCGGCGAAACCCTGGAGCAGGCTGATGGGTTCATCGCGCCACTACCAATGACCGTTCGCTACGACTATTCTGGAGACGGTATTGAGGCTGCCTTCGAGCAGAGCTGCGCGCGGCTTGGGACGTCCTATATCGATGTCCTCTATGTGCACGACATCGGCCGCCTGACCCATGGGGCCTGCCAAGAGGTGCATATGGCCGACTTGTTGGGCACCGGCATCGATCGGCTCCAACGGCTGAAGCAAGCCGGCGGCATCGGCGCGTTCGGCCTTGGTGTGAATGAGAACGAGGCTAGCCTGGAAGTGATGGCGGCGGCGGAACTCGATGTGATCCTTTTGGCGGGACATCTCACGCTAATTGACCGCTCGGCGGAAGAGGCGCTTGTCGCACGATGCCGGAAATCGAATACGAGCCTTGTGCTCGGCGGAATATTCAATTCCGGCATCCTGGCGACGGGGCCGGTTCCGGACGCCGTGTTCGACTATAAACCTGCGACGCCGCACATGCTCGGCGATTACTCCAAAGCCGCGCCGAGTCTTTTGAGGTACCCCTCGCCACCGCGGCACTTCACTACGCGATGACCCACCCGGCGGTCACATCGTTGCTCCTGGGGACCGCGCAAACGCGTTCCCTGATCCGCAATCTCGATGCAATCTATGCGCCGTGGCCCGGGGGCGGTGATGCCATCTTCGACCCGCTAGGATAGGGCGTGAATGCGCAGCGAGGAGAGTAGGGTCTGCTTCGATGTGCGAAGGTGATCGCGCGCGGCCGCGAGTGCCGAGGCTTCATCGCGCGATTTCAGGGCCGCGATCAGTCTCAGATGTTCGTCGATTGCGGCTGCATTACGCTCGCGTTCGTCCTTCTTATCCCACTGATAATGGTAGTGGAAAATCAATGAGATTACCTTCTGGAACTCGGCAACGAAGCGATTGCGCGTGATGCTGCCTATCGTTAGATGAAAGCGCTCGTCCAGCAGGGAAAAATCGTGAAAGCGCTCATCTATTGCCGCCGCCAGTGCGCGATGGGCCTCGTCGAGCTCCTCTATCCTGTCCCAAATCTGGTGGTTGTCGGGTAGCGCGATGAGCTGCGAAATCGCGTTGAGCTCAATCATCATCCGGAAATCGGAAAGCTCGATCGCGAAATCAGAAGTGAATCCAACCAGCTCCCAACCGTTTTTGGGCCGACGTTTGACAAGGCCGAACCGGCTGAGCGACGCTAGAAACTCCTGCAGGCCGTGGACGCTGACCCGAAACTGTCGGGCAAGTTCGGCGACATTGAGCGGTGTGCCCGGCGGCACGTCGAAGCGTAGGATCCAGTAGAGAAACTGACGTTCGAGCTCCTCGGGGGAAACCTGGCTCGCACTTACCGTCAGCCATTCGTCTGGGCGGGGCGTCCGCATAAGCGCTTTCTGGCGTCCCCTCCATTGCACTACCCCGATCATATCCAAACGCTCGAGGATTGAACGGATCACAGTACGGCTCACGTCGAATTGCGCGGCAAGCGCCAGTTCCGAAGCCAGCAAATCACCCGGTTTCAACGCGGAACACTCCTCGAGAACCGCATTGAAAGTTGCCCTGAAGCGTTCGTCCGTCCGCGCCATCGCGAGTGCCTCCTGTCTCGGCTTCCCAATATACCAAAGGACAAGTGTCGACAATAATTAAAAACAATTGACAGTGGATATTTTGCTCTGCATTCTGCATTTAATTATTTTATACCGCTCAGGGAGGGGCGTCATGTCAGTTGAAGTGGATCGGCTTGCTGTGCCTTTTGCCGGCGTCAAAATTTCATCCGACGCCCTGCATAAGCTTTCAGCGCTATTCACGCTTTTCATGCTGGTCGGATTTTTTTCCTTCGGCAATGCAGCCTTCCTGAGCGTCGGTAACGGGCTGACGGTGCTCTTGCAGACGTCGGTAATCGGCCTGCTCGGGATCGGAATGACGCTGGTGATCGTGACCGGAGGTATCGATCTCAGCGTGGGTTCGGTACTGGCGCTTTCCGGAACCGTGGCCGGGCTCGCGGTCAAGGCCGGAATTCCTGTACCGCTCGGCATGGCTATGGGAATCGCGGTCGGGGCTCTGTGTGGGGCCGTCAATGGGATCGTGGTCACGAAGATGCGCATCACGCCATTTGTCGCCACGCTGGGCATGATGCTGATCGCGCGAGGCACTGCCTTGCAGATCACCGGCGCCGCTCCGATTTCGCAGCTAGGCGAGGCGTTCGGCAAGCTGGGCAACGGTTCGCTTTTCCGAATGATCGGCATGGGTTCGAATGGGCTGCCCAAGGTCATTTTTCCGGGAATTCCCTATCCGGCGATCCTGCTTGTCGTCGTTGCCGTTGCCGTCGGCTTCATGCTGCGCCGGCGCTCCATCGGCCGCCACATCTATGCCACTGGTTCGAATGAGGAAGCCGCGCGGCTTTCCGGTGTCGAGGTCGATCGAACCAAACTTGCCGCCTATGTCATGTCCGGCGCGCTCGCCGGATTGGCCGGGATCGTTTTGATGTCCCGACTGGTTACCGCCCAGCCCAATGAGGGCGTCATGTACGAGCTCGACGCGATCGCTGCGGCCGTCATTGGCGGGGCGTCGCTGATGGGCGGGGTTGGCACCGTGTCAGGAACCATGATTGGCGCCTTCATCATCGGCGTCTTGCGCAACGGCCTGAACATGGCCGGCGTCTCAGCCTTCATCCAGCAGATCATCATCGGCTTCGTCGTCATCATGGCGGTCTATGTCGATCAGCTGAGAAGCCGCCGTTAACCGGCAAAACTGTTTTCATCAGAGGAGGAGACTATGAAGAAGACCTTGAAAGCACTGCTTCTGGCAAGCACAATGATCGCCGCGCCCGCCACCGTCATGGCGGGAGAAATCGCGGTGATCGTCAAGACGACGAACTCGAACTTCTGGCAGAATGTCAACAAGGGCGCTTCTGCCGCTATCGCCGGTCAGGGTGAACACACGATGACCTTCAACGGCCCGGCAGCGGAGTCCGCGATTGCCGACGAACTCAGCATGGTCGAAAACGCCATCAACCGCGGCGTGATTGGCATCGTGCTCGCACCGTCGGATCCGGATGCGCTTGCTCCGGCTGTCAAAAAGGCCAACGAAGCCGGTATTCCAGTCGCAATCATCGACTCCGCGCTCTCGGATGCCAGCAAGGGCACCTTCCAGACCTTCCTTTCGACAGATAACTGCGCGGCCGGCAAGCTTGCCGCGACGATGATGATCGACAAGGTCGGGAAAGAAGGCAAGGTGGCCGTAATGTCCTATGTGGCGGGTGTCGGTTCGGAAGTCGGTCGTGTCGGCTGCTTCGTCGATTATCTAAAGGCGAATTCCAAGCTGGAAGTCGTCGGGCCATACTATTCGCAGTCCCAGATGGCGACTGCGCTCAACCAGACGACCGACGTGCTCGCCGCTAATCCGGATCTCAAAGGCATCTTCGGCGCCAACGAGCCGACAGCGGTCGGCATGGGCCGTGCGATCGTCCAGGCCGGCAAGGTGGGCGATGTCGTCGCCATCGGCTTTGATGGCAATGAAGACCTGCAGGCCTTCGTCAAGGATGGTACGCTCGTCGCGACCATGGTCCAGGGTTCGTATCAGATGGGCGAACTCGGCGTGAAGGCCATTCTTGACATGGTCGGCGGCAAAAAGGCTGAGCCGGAGATCGATACGGGCGTTGTCGCTGTCACCAAGGACAATATCGCCGCTCCCGAGGCCAAGAACGTTCTGTACTGAACCGGCGGCCGCCAGAAGGTAGGGGCTTCAGGCCCCTGCCTTCTCTTTCCTCAGGAAGACCTCATGAATGCTCATGTCACACGATCGCGGCCGCTGGTCGAGATGATCAATATCCAGAAGAGCTTTGGCGGCGTCCACGCAGTCGAAGACGTGTCGATTGACCTCTTTCCTGGAGAGGTCGTTGGAGTCCTGGGCCATAATGGCGCGGGAAAATCCTGTCTGATGCGGATTCTCTCCGGCGCCATGGCGCCGAACGCCGGCACGATCAGGATGGGGGACGAGGATGTCCGGTTCCTATCACCTCAGGACGCCCGACGTCAGGGGGTCGAGACCATCTACCAGACGCTTGCCCTTGCCGACCATCTCGATGCTCCGTCCAATCTGTTTCTCGGCCGCGAGCTGAAGACGCGATGGGGCAATCTTGACGACAAGAACATGATGGAGGAAGCGCGCCGGGTGCTGCATCGGCTCAACCCCAACTTCAAGAATCTGAGCGATCCGATTTCGCGATTGTCCGGCGGTCAGCGGCAGGTCATTGCCATTGCCCGCGCCATTTATTTCAAGGTGAAGATCCTCATCATGGACGAGCCGACGGCCGCGCTCGGACCAGCCGAGACAGCAATGGTCGCCGATCTCATCAGGCAGTTGCGGAGCGAAGGTATCGGCATCTTTCTCATCAGCCACGACATGCACGACGTTTTCGATCTCTGCGACCGTATTGTTGTGATGAACCGGGGACGCAATGTCGGCGGCTACTGCATCGAGGAAGTAACCAAGGATGATGTGCTGAGCCTGATCATCAAGGGCGAGATGCCCGACGGCTGGTGGCCGCGCAATGCCGCCAAGACACCACAACCCGGCCTGAGTTCGAATTGAAGAAGGAAGACGAATGTTATGCGGCACCTGCGTCGAACCCGGACGGTTCGAACTCATCGAACGGCCTCTTCCCGTAGACTTGCCGGAGGGCTCGGTCTTTGTCGACATCACGGCAATCGGCATTTGCGGAACGGATTATCACATCTATGCCGGCAAACATCCCTATCTCAGCTATCCGCGCGTGATTGGCCATGAACTCAGTGGCCGGCTGGTCACGCCTGTAGACGGCATCGAGGCGGGCACCCTTGTCGTGATCAATCCCTACATCGCCTGTAACAAATGCCGGGCCTGCCTGCGCGGCAAACCGAACTGCTGCTCGAACATCGCGGTGCGGGGCGTTCACTGCGACGGCGGCCTCTGCCAGCGTGTCGCAGTTCCGGCAGGCAATCTTATGGCCGCCGAAGGACTCGACGAAATCCAGGCGGCCATGGTCGAATTCCTGGCGATCGGGGCCCATGCGGTGGCCCGTTCGGGACTGGCCGCCGGTGACCGGGTGCTGGTCACGGGCGCCGGCCCGATCGGCATCGGGACCGCGCTTTTCGCGCGGCTCGCAGGCGCCGATGTTCATCTTTTGGATTTGAGCTCGCAGCGGCTGGCTTTGGCGCGCGAGAGTTTCGATTTTCAGAATACGTATGAAGATACGTCGCGGATCCTTGAAGGCGACCGCGCCGATGGCTTCGACACTGTCTTCGATGCAACGGGGACTGCGGTAGCGATAGAAGCGGGCTTTCCATTACTCGCGCATGGAAGCAGCTATGTGCTCGTCAGCGTCGTGAAGGATCATATTCGTTTTGACGACGCGGAATTCCACAAGCGGGAAACGCGCATCATCGGCAGCCGCAATGCCGTCCAGTCAGATTTCGAAACCGTCATGGCGGCCATCCGTGAGGGCAAGATTTCCACGGATGCCCTCTGCTCGGTGATCCTGCCGCTGGCCGACCTGCCGCAGCGCCTGCCCGAACTCGCCCAGGACAGGACCGGACTGATCAAGGCGGTGGTGAGACTCTGATCCAGCGCTTACGGTTGCATCCAGAGAATAATGTGGCTTAAAATTGTGGGTGTGCCTCCCACGATGCCCTACGCCGTGCCCGACGGCCACAAGATTGCGTTTCCAGAATAATGGCTGGCGGTCAAATCGGCAGTACCTTGAAGATATCGGGTAAAAAAGCGGCGCACGATGCTAGATTGGGTCAGGCTGATTCGGTAACCAGATTGATGTTGAAAAAGTTATCCTTCGCCTCAGTCCTACCTTCGGCCCATAGCCCGAGTCCTTCATGCCGTCGAAGGCAAAATTCTGACGGATGCGAAGGATGGCTCGGCGTTCATGCCGCGGCGTGCCATCCATTGTGGATATGGCGGTATCCTTCGCGATAGACCACTTCCGGCGTCTCGGAAAAGTCGCGCCAGACCTTTGTCGCGGCGGCAAGGTCCTTGAGCGCTCGGCCGAACGCCTCGATCGTCAGCCAGTCGTCGTAGCCGCTCGCGCGCAGCGCCTTGAACGTCTCCGCCCAGGGAATGTTGCCACGTCCCGGTACGCCGCGGTCGTTCTCCGAAATGTGTACATGGACGATGCGGTCACGATTTCGCGTGAAGGCGCCGATGGGGTCGGGCTCCTCGATATTGCTGTGGAAGGTGTCGTATATAGCGCGGATATTCGTATGCTCGACCGCATCGACGTGGGCCGCAAGTGCATCCATCGTGTTGAACAGGTAGCATTCGAAGCGGTTCAGTGCCTCAAGCCCGATCGTGACGCCGCGCTTTGCAGCATGATCGCCAATCGCGCGTTGCGAGGAGACCGAGCGCGTGAGTTCCGCCGCGCTCGGACCACGTCCGGAAAATTTCCCCAGCGTCGAATGCAGCGGCCCGCTCAGCAGACTGGCGCCGAGTGCATCGCTGCAGTCGATTGCCCATTTCATGTAGTCGATGCCGCGTCTACGGGTGGCGGAGTCGGGGGCAATCAGGTTCATCGAGGGGTCGCCCATGGCGGAAACGGCAGTCCGTTCCAAGCCGATCCGCTCCAGCAGATCCCCCAGCCGCCGGTAGTCGTCTGGCGCGCCCGAAAAGACCGGGATTTCGACGCCGTCAAACCCCGTGTCCTTGATGTCCCGCAACAGTCCTTCATGCTTCCGGCCGACGCTGGTCGTCCAGAGGAACATGCACATGCCGATCTTCACGTGTCCTCCTTTTTGCCGCTATGGGCCCTGCGCGCCGCTTCTAGCGACGAGTAGTTTTTGCTTTATCTGGTAATACCAAATTTAGAGATCTGGTCAAGCCAATTCCTTGGTTCCGATCGCTCGCAAATGCGCGCAAGTGCAAGAGATTGCCGTTAAACGACGGCATAATAAGAGAAATATTCCGTTTTCGACCCATCTTGCATAGGATGAAAAATTACGCTAGAGCTTTGAAACAACAAAAATTGGCCAAACCAGTTGCTCAGCGGGTTGGCTGACGAGAGGGTGGCCGTCACTGCCGCCGACGGTGCTCGAGCAAGCTGTAAACAGTCTGGGAGGACTTCATGCATCTTTCGACACACAACTGGATGCGGGCGGAACCGCTCGCACTCACGCTGGCGCGGATCAAGAAATATGGTTACGAAAGCATCGAGATATCCGGGGAGCCGGCACAGTACGACGTCAAGGAGACGCGCGCACTGCTGAAAGAATACGGCATCCGCTGCTGGGGTGCCGTCACGCTGACACTCGGTGAACGCAACCTTGCCGCCCGGGACGAAGGCCAACGCGCCAGGTCGGTGGATTATGTCAAGAGCGTCATCACGATGGTCGGTGAACTCGAGGGCCAGATCGTCACCCTCGTACCGGCGACCGTGGGCAAGGTGGTGCCGGACGGGACCGAGGAGGAAGAGTGGACCTGGGTCGTGGAGGCCACCAAGGAATGTTTTGCCCATGCCCGGAAGAAGGGCGTACGCATTGCCGTCGAGCCGCTCAACCGTTTCGAGACCTATTTCTTTAACCGTGCCGCCCAGGCGTTGGCGCTCGCCGATGCCGTCAGCCCCGAATGCGGGGTCTGTCTCGATGCTTTTCACCTGAACATCGAGGAGGAAGACATGTATGAGGCGATCCGGCTCGCCGGAAAGCGCCTGTTCGATTTCCACGTCGCCGACAACAACCGTTTCGCCGCCGGCCTTGGCCAGCTCGACTGGCCAAAGATCATCGGCACGCTGAAAGAGATCGGATATGACGGAGCGGTAACGAACGAGTTCGTCGCTCCGGTCGATCGCACGCCAGCGGCCAAGTACCCGGATATGGTGGAGCGCAACCCCGTCGATATCCCGCCGGAGCAACTGAAGTTCATCCAGGACCACGGCTCAAGCCTGCTCACCGAGAAGTTCTACGATGATCAGATGCGGATCACCGCCGAGACGATCCTGCCGCTGATCAAGTAACGAACGGAAAGGCATATGCCCTGCGGCCCGCGGGTCGTGAGAGCGAGGGATCCGACACATGCGTATCAAGACCGTAGAGGCCTGGTGGGTGAATATCCCCATAGCGGCGAGCCGCCAACATCGCAGCGATTTTGGCAGGCTGACGACCTTCGATGCTGCGATCCTGCGTATCGAAACGACTGACGGTATCGTCGGCTGGGGAGAGGGGAAGAATGCCGCCGGCAGTGCAGGCACCTATGGCACGCTGGTCCACATGCTGAACCACGAGGTCGCGCCGAAGCTCGTCGGCCGTGACCCTGCCGACATCTCCAGCATATGGGAGATGCTCTACAATGGCGTGCGCCACGAGACGGCGGCGATTGCGGGTCACGCCATGCCCGAGATAGCGCGGCGCGGCCTGTCCGTCGCGGCTATCAGCGCGGTCGACATAGCGCTGTGGGACATTCTCGGCAAGTCGCTCGGCGTCCCTGTCTGGAAACTGTTGGGTGGTCGCAAGGCGGACAGGTTGCCCACCTATGCCTCGGGTGGCTGGGAGAGCGCGGACCGGATCGGCGGACAGCTTCAGTCCTATATCGCCGCCGGCGGTTTCAAATCGGTCAAGATGCGCGTTGGCGCGATGGACCGTGCGCCGCATGTCTCGGCGTCGCGGGTGCGGGCGGCCCGCGAGGCGATTGGCCCCGACGTCGACCTTATGGTCGACGCGCACGGCACCTATACGGTTGCCGAAGCGAAGCGCTTTATCCAGATGGTGGCCGATTGCGACCTCGCCTGGTTCGAGGAACCGGTGATCGCCGACGACAAGCCGGGCATGGCGGAGGTGCGCGCGGCGGGGAACGTGCCGATCGCTGCGGGGGAGAGCGAGGCGACACGGTTTGCCTTTCGCGATCTTGCCATCCTGCGGGCGGCCGATATATTTCAGCCCGATCCGGCCTTCTGCGGTGGCATTACGGAGGCAATGCGCATCAGTTCGCTCGCCAGCGCCTTCAACCTCCGTTTCGCACCGCATCTTTGGGCCGGTGCGCCCTGTTTCTTCTCCGGCCTACACTTATGCGCGGCTTCCCCGGCAAGCTTCGTCATCGAATATTCGCTCGGCACCAATCCGATGATCCATGATCTTGTCGAGGACACTGTGTCGGTAAAGGATGGTATGATAGAGATTCCTGATAGACCCGGCTTGGGATTCACCATCAATCAGAGGGTCCTGGAGGCCCACGCACAAAGACCGTGACGATGCAAAAAAATTCCCTCCTCTCCGATCTCGCGGCATATCTTTTCTCGACTTCGAGCGGCAACGGCCGCACGCCGTCGGAGCGGGAGCTTGCGGAGCATTTCGGCGTCAGCCGCGGCCAGATCCGCGAGGCGCTGGCGATCCTGGAGGCGATGCGCATCGTCGAGCGCCGCGCCAAGTCGGGAATCTACCTGACGACCACGGAGGCGAGCGTAGAGGCCATGGCACTTTTTGCCCGCGCCGGCGTGCCCCTTGATCCGATCCTGATCTATGAGACCGTGGAACTGCGCAAGATACATGAGATAAAGGCCGCGGAACTCGCCTGCCTGCGGGCGACAGAAGAGAATTACCAGCGCCTGAGCGTCATACTCGCCGCGTCCGAGGCGAAGCTTGCGGCAGGCGAGGGGCTGGCGCGCGAGGACCGGGATTTCCATTTGGAGATCGTCCGAGCCACCAAGAATAGCGTCTTCTATCGCGTGTGCAGCGTCTACTACATGATGGGCGAGCAGCGGCTGCCGATCTATTTTGGCGACGCCGCACGCAGCCGGCTCTCGCATGACGAACATATCCGTATCTACGAGGCGTTGCGTGCCCGCGACGGCAATCTCGCCCAGGCGTTGATGAACGCGCATCTCCAGGGTGCTGAAAGCTATTGGAAGGGTCTCATCGGCGGGCCCGCGGCTGCCGCCGGATAGGCGCAACCGGCGGGGAGGGCCGATGAGCTTTATCTTTTCCACACATCCCCTGCATCCTGCGGCCGAGGCCATGCTTAAGGCTGCGGGTGATCTGCGCGTCGCCTCAGCGCCCGATCCCGAAACGTTGCTGCGAGAAGGGCGGGGTGCAGGCATCGTCGTCGTGCGCGCTCCGATCCCGCCGGCCTTCTTCGAGGACGCGCCGGCGCTTCGTGCTGCGATCCGCCATGGCGCCGGGCTCGACATGGTGCCGATGGATGCGGCGAACCGTGCCGGCGTGCTTGTCGCCAACGTGCCGGCCGTCAATGCGTCGACGGTCGCCGAGCACGTCTTCCTCGTGACGCTGGCCCTGCTTCGGCGCTTCCGCCTGATGGACCGGGAACTGCGACAGAAGGGCTGGGCTGCCGGGCGTGGCCAGTCGGACGGGGCGACGGACCTTTGCGGCCGCGCCATGGGAATTGTCGGCATGGGCAATGTCGGCAAGGCGATTTTCCGGATCGCGAAGTTCGGTTTCGGCCTGGAGGTGGTCGCCACGAGCCGGTCGCCGGAAAGCGTGCCGGACGGTGCGCGCTTCCTGCCGGTCGACGACCTCGTCGCGATAGCCGACATCGTCGTGCTCTGCTGCCCGCTGACGTCGGAGACGACGGGCCTGCTCAATGCCGGGCGCATCAGCCGCATGAAGCCCGATGCCATTCTGGTCAACGTCGCGCGCGGCCCGGTGATCGATGACGCGGCGCTGATCGAGGCGCTGGGCGAGGGCCGCATCGGCGGAGCCGCGCTCGACGTCTTCGCAACTCAGCCCCTTCCGCTCGACCATCCATATTTCGGCTTCGACAATGTCATCGTCACTCCGCATCTCGCCGGTCTTACGGACGAGAGCATGATGCGCATGGGAACGGGCGCGGCAAGCGAAGTCCTGCGCGTCATGAGGGGCGAACTGCCCGTCAATCTGCGCAATCCCGAAGTGGTCGTGCACTACCGCCGGCGCTTTCCGGCATAGCTGCGGGCCCTTCGCGACATCTTGGACTATGAGCTCAGCCCGCGTGCCGCAGGCTGACGCCGCTTCCGCTGTCGAACAGCACGACCTTCTCCGGATTCCACGAAAAACGAACCGTATCCTCGATCTGCAGCACCGTCTGCGCCGGCACGGTCGCGTGGATGAACTTCTCACCGGTGAGCAGCGTCACGATCTTTTCGACGCCATGGTTCTCAACGTCGTGCACCCGTGCTTCCCCCGGCGCGCCGCTGTCGAGGAAGAGGTCCTCGGGGCGGATGCCGAAGGTGAGTGGGCGACCGTCCATGGCGATGCCGTGACCGTCGCCGAACGGCAGCCGGTAGCCCTCGCTGGCCACTGCCTCGCCGCCGGCAAGCGTGCCGGCGATCAGGTTCATCGGCGGTGACCCGACCGCGCGCGCGACGAAGGTGTTGACCGGGTTTCTATAGATTTCCTGCGGCGTACCCATCTGCACGAGTTGGCCGTTGTTAAGCACGCCGATCTTGTCGCCCATCGACATGGCCTCGATCTGGTCGTGTGTGACAAACAGGAAAGTCGCGCCGAGGTTCATCTGCAGGTTTTTCAGCTCGGTCCGCAGCGCCTCGCGCAGCTTGGCGTCGAGCGCCGAAAGCGGTTCGTCCATCAGAAAGACGCGCGGCTTGCGCACGATGGCCCGGCCGATCGAAACGCGCTGCATCTCGCCGCCCGACAGCCGGTCAGTCTTGCGCTCGAGCAGGTGCTCGATGCGCAGGGTTTTCGCAACCCGGTCGACGCGTTCCTTGATCTCCGCTTGTTCGACGCGGCGGATGCGGGATTTCAATGGAAATTCCAGGTTCTCCCGCACCGTATAGCGCGGATAGAGCGAATATTGCTGGAGCACCAGGGCTACATCGCGCTCGGCGGCACCCCAGTCCGCAACGTCCTGCCCGTCGATGAATATCTGCCCTGCCGTCGGCTTTTCGAGACCGGCTATCAGGCGCAGCGTCGTCGTCTTGCCGGCGCCGGTCTGGCCGAGCAGCACGAAGAACTCGCCGTCGGCGATGTCGATGTTCAGGTTTTTCAGCGCCGTGTGGTTGCCGAAGGTCTTGGTGATACCCTTGAGTTCGATGTGTGCCATCAGAGTCTGATCCCGAGCGACGAGCCGGTAGCCG
Organism: Candidatus Phyllobacterium onerii; assembly: GCF_028331445.1. Lineage (GTDB taxonomy): Bacteria > Pseudomonadota > Alphaproteobacteria > Rhizobiales > Rhizobiaceae > Phyllobacterium > Phyllobacterium onerii. The sequence continues at coordinate 57,320 of NZ_JAQMHX010000010.1, forward strand.
AGTTAAAAAAATGCGCCTGGGCGGGGTCGATGCGCGCCCATACAGCTTCCCCCGCACCGGGCACGAAACCGCTCTTGGTGCGTGCCCTGATCATGTGGTCGCCGACCTTCAGGTCGACAATGTCGTGCGAGCCGAGCGGCTCGATGATGTGCGCCTTGACCGGCATGAAACCTTCGCGGGCCGCGCGCGAGATCAAAACGCCCTCGGGCCGGACGCCGAGCGTCAGCTTGCCGTTCTCGGCCCTCGCGTCCGCAAGGCGATTGGCAAGGGCGGCCGGAAACTCGAAGCCCTTTGGCTGACCGCCGACCTGCACGCTGGCATGGCCGCCCGTTTCGCTGACGATCGCCGGGGCCATGTTCATCACCGGGCTTCCGACGAACTGGGCGACGAACATGTTGGCGGGGTGCGAGTAGACCTCGTCCGGCGAGCCGACCTGCTGGAGAATGCCCTCATGCATGATGACGATGCGGTCTGCGAGCGACATGGCCTCCACCTGGTCGTGGGTCACGTAGATGGTGGTCGAGCCCTGCTTGATATGCAAACGCTTGATTTCCGCCCGCATCTCTTCGCGTAACTTCGCGTCCAGCGCACCTATTGGCTCGTCCATCAGCATGGCCTTTGGCCGTCGCACGAGCGCACGGCCGATCGCAACACGCTGCATATCGCCGCCCGATAGAGCCGAAGGCTTGCGTGCCAGCAGACCGGTGATGCGCAGCACGCCGGCGATCTCGCGCACCGACGTATCGACATCGTTCCGGCCCATCCGGGTGGCGCGGAGCGGAAAGGCGATATTCTCGTAGACTGTCATATGCGGATAGAGCGAGAAAGATTGGAACACCATGGCTATGTCCCGGTCGGATGCCTTGATATGCTGCACCGGCTGACCGTCGATCAGGATGTCGCCTTCATCGATGGTCTCGAGGCCTGCGACGGCACGCAATGTCGTCGTCTTGCCGCAGCCGGATTGACCAAGCAGCACGATGAATTCGTTGTCGGCGATGGCGAGATTAAGGTCCTTGATGACCTGGACGGCACCGAAATATTTCTGGATGCCGCGAAGTTCGATCTGCGTCATGAATGGCTGCCTTCGTCTGGTTGATCGTCCCGCGGGATCTTGGTCGTCACCATGAAGGCGATCAGTCCGACGAGCGTCATCGTCATGCCGTAGCGGTGGAGAAACAGGTTCCAGGGTTGGCAGAGCGCGATGATGCCGAAGATCATCAGGTACTGCGAACCGGGTTCGAGATATTTCTGATTGAGGGCGCGGAAGCTCATTTGCGGATCGCTCCGAAGCTCATGCCACGCAGGAGGTGGTTCCTGAGCAGGAAGGTGAAGATGGCGACCGGCAAAAGGAACAGGAACGTGCCGGCGGCTATCACCGTCCAGTCCGGCAGGCCGGAGCCGACCTGGCTCGGGATGAAGGGCGGCGCGGTCTGCGCGCGCCGGTTGGTCATGATCAGCGCAAATGCAAATTCGTTCCAGGCCGTGATGAAGCAGAAGACGGCGGTGGCGGCGATGCCGGTGGCGGCTTCCGGGATGACGATCTTGAAGAAGGCCTGCATGCGAGTGTAGCCATCGACGAGTGCCGCCTCTTCATATTCCTTGGGGATTTCGTCGATGAAGCCCTTCATCAGCCAAACTGAAAAGGACAGATTGAAGGCGGTATAGAGGATGATGAGACCCCAATGTGTGTCGTTGAGGCCGACGACGCGATACATGAGGAACATCGGGATCGCCACGACGACGGGCGGCAGCATGCGTGTCGACAGGATGAAGAAGAGAAGGTCCGCCTCTCCCTTCACCCTGAAACGCGAGAAGCCGTAAGCCGTGAAGGTTCCCATGCCAACGGCCAGCACCGTCGACGTGATGGCGACGATCAGCGAGTTCATGAAGCGATTTGGATAGCCGGACGGCTGCACCTCGCCCCGGCCGGAGCGGACGATCTTCTCGCCGCCGTCGAAAACCATGCGCTCCCACCAGGGGGCGGCGGCATATTCTTCCGGGGTCGGCGCTTCGCGCAGTTGCGAGCGCTTGGTGAAGAGCTTCACGAAGGGCGAAATTTCCGGTTCGAAGAGCACGGTCGGCGGAATGGTGGTGGCGAGGTTGCGCGGCTTGAAAGCTGTCGCGGTGATCCAGTAGACTGGCGCCAAGAAGATCAGCGTGATGACCAGCACGGCGGCGATCGCTATCCGGTTTAGCGCGCGTTCAGAGCGGGTTTGGACGGCAGCCATCTCAGCGCTCCTTCACCTTGTTGAGGTATTTGACGTAGATGTTGGTGATGGCGAGCACCATGATGAGCACGATGTAGGCGAGTGCGCAGGAGCGACCCGTCTGCCATTCCTGGAAGGCCATCTTGTAGAGCCGGATCGAGATCACCTCGGTCGTCGGTTGGCTGGTCAGGATGTAGGCGAGGTCGAAGGTCTTGAAGGCTTCCATGGTACGGAAGATGACCGCGATCATCAGGATCGGCGCCACCAGCGGCAGCGTAATGCGGAAGAAGGTGTAGAACGGCCCCGCCCGGTCGATCGCCGCTGCCTCGTAGAGATGCTTTGGCACGGCCGAGAGGCCGGCAAGCGATAGCAGCATCACGAAGGGCGACCACATCCAGATGTCAGTGATTGCGACCGCATAGAGCGCCATGTCCGGATTCGACAGCCACTCGAAGGAGCCGAGACCGAATGTGTAGTTGATGATGCCGAAGGACGGATCGTAGAGCAGCTTCCAGAAGAGGCCGACCACGGCCATCGAGAGCATCATCGGCAGCAGCAGCAGGGTCGTAAGCAGACCCTTCAGCGGAATGTCGCGGTTGAGCAGCATCGCGGTGCCGAAGCCAACGATCACCTGCCCCGTCACAGAGATGATCACATATTTCGCGGTTATGGCGAAGTTCAACCAGATGAAGGGGTCGTTCAGCAGCGCGCGATAGTTCTGCAGGCCGACGAAACTGGCCGGCGCGTTCGACGAGGCACGGAAGTCGGTAAAGGAATAGCCGAGCGAATAGATCAGCGGAAAGATGTTGAAGACGATCAGGAACAGGATCGTCGGAATGATGAACAGATTGCGGATCCGGATGTCGCTCATGCCGCGGGGTGCGGACCGCGATTTCGTATCCAGCGATGTCATGACTGCGGTGGCCAATACTTCTCCTCCTCCGAAAGTTCGGCGCCGGATGCCGCAAGAGCATCACCATGCGCGAAGTTAATGTCGGCGCGCCACGCCCGCTCGAACCGCGCACTTCGGCGCAGAGGTGCAGGATGAAAAGGAAGGGGGCAGGGGCCCCCTCCGCGGGGCGCTACTTGTTGCGTCCGTATTTATCGAAGGTGGCTTTCCAGTCCGCGGCCAGCGAGTCGAGCGCTTCCTTCGCCGTGCCTTGGCCGGCAGTGACGAAGGGATAGATGCGCTGATTCATTTGGATCAGCAGTTCGGCATATTCCGGGGTCGCCCAGAAGTCCTTCACCTTAAACATGGTTTCGTAGAAGGCCTTGTTATAGGGCGTCGCATTCTGGAATTCCGGCGATTCAAGCACCTTGGCGCTTGCCGTGTAGCCCCCGAGTTCGGCCCAGCGCTTCTGGGTCTCGTCCTTGATAAACCATTCGAGGAATTTCATCGCCTCTTCCTGGTTGTCCGAGTAGGAGATGACCGATATGCCCTGGCCGCCAAGCGCTGCGAACTGCTCGCCGCCGGGACCTGCCGGATTGGCAAAGAAGCCGGTAACCTTGGCGTTTGGGTTAGACGCCTCGTTTACCAGTGCCGGGAAGAAGGCGAAGTAGTTCATGCTCATCGCTGCCAGGTTCTCGGTGATGGCCTGGTTGTTCTCGACGAAAAAAGTCTTGGCCCAACCCGGAGGCGTGAAGCCATAAAGCTCGCGATACATCTCGAGCGCCTTGACGTTCTTCTCGGAATTGATGATGCCGTCGACCTTGTAACTCTGATAGTCGCCGAGTTCGCCGCCATAGGAGAACATCGCGTTCTCAACGCCCATGACGAGGCCGTCATAAGAGTTGTCGGTGTATATCGCTATGCCGTAGCGCTTCTCGCCCGGGCGGTGGAAAAACTCGGCGATGTCACGCATCTCGGCCCATGTCTTCGGCGGGGCGAGGTCGTAACCGTATTTGGCCTTGAACGCTGCCATCTCCTTGGGGTCTTCGAACCAGTCCTTGCGGTAGGACCAGCCGACGGCGTCACCTTCGGCCGGGATCGACCAGTACTTTTTCGAGTTCGACGGATACTCCGAGTAGTATTTCACCGTTGCCGGCGCCATGACCTCGTTCAGTTTGTGCTTGTTGAAGAAGTCGGTGAGATCGACGTAATGTCCGGCTTCCGAGGCTGCACCGATCCACTGGCTGTCGCCCACGACCATGTCATAGGCCGAACCTTTGGCATTGAACTCAGTGAAAGCCTTGGTCTGGAAGTCGGCCCACGGCGTGGTCTCGACAGTGACCTTCACGCCGGTTTGAGCCTCATATTCATTCGCGAGCTCCTGAAGGTAATTTGCCGGGTCCCACTCGGCCCAGAAGATCGTCAGTTCCTGGGCCTGTGCGGACGTTCCGCAGGCCCACATCAAGCCGATCCCGGCCAAGAGACCGGTCATAGTTTTGCGCATAACGTTTCCTCCCATTTATGCACGTTTCCCGCTGCATCGCGGGCCTTCCGATCCGGCTTTCCGATCCTCCTGGGTGGTGTTCGTGTGGGGGTTCGCCCCGACCGTTAGCTCCGTTTCAGATCTCAAGCCTGAATTATTTTCCCTGATCTGGTAGTACCAAATTTCCCCATCGTCAAGAGTAACTTCGGCCGGACTTGCGCCAAAACCCGGCTCAATCTTTTCTATATCGCCCAATATAGAGCGTTCCTCGACGCGTTCTTGCCGGATAAGTCTGATCCACCATCCCCGGTCCGGTCGATGAGGCAAAAAGGATATCGGTTAAACTGGTAAAACCAGATATCGCTTCAACATGAGCGGTCGCCGATCTCATGCCTCGCTCTCCGCCTGCCGTATCGCGGCGTCAACGAGCGCCGTCGCCGCCCATTCAGCAACAGACTGCGCGCGGGCTGAGGTCAGTCCCCAGATATCTTTCAACACGATCAGCACCTCGACGCCGAAGACAAGCGAGAGCGCCTGTGCGAGGCGTTCGCGGGATTCGGGCGTCACCGTCCCCTGCAGAGGCGCAGTCGCGCACTTCAGCAGATCGACGCGGTGGCCGCGTGTGAACAGCGGCTCATTGCCGAGCGTGCCGGCCTGGCGCAGCACCCACTGGTCCAGCGAAAGCTTCAGCGCCGCCTTGAAGGTCGCCTCGAACTCGTCGATGCGCGGCATCGCGGTCGCCAGCAGATCGGCAACACGGGTGCGTGCATCGGGGCTGTCGGACGACCAGTCGAGTATAGGCCCCAGGGCCTCTCCCACCACGGCATGCACGAGCGCGGCCTGGCTTGGAAAGTAACGGTAGGCCGTTGCGCGCGAAACTTCGGCAGCCTCGGCAACTTCACTTACCGAGGGAGTAATGCCGGATTGCATGAGCCGTGTTGCGGTATCGAGCATCAGTTTGCGCGTGCGGGCACGCGGGCCCCGCTCGGCGCGACTGGCGGTTTCGTTCTGTTGACGTGAGACAGACATATCTTTATGATACGCTCGTCTCATTAATTTGCAAGGGTCGATGGCCTGGCCCAAACCTTGAGATATCGCTGCGAGGGAATTCACCCGGTCGCGGAGGAGAAATGAAGCGGATTTACGTCGTCGGCACGGCCGATACAAAGGGCGAGGAGCTTGCCTATCTGGCCGCTTGCATCGAGACGGCGGGCGGGAGCGTTGCGCGCGTCGATGTCGGCACACGCGAGCCTGCGACCGAGGTCGATATAAATGCCGAGACGGTTGCGGCCTGCCATCCGGAGGGCGTCGGAGCGGTACTTGCCTGCGACGACCGCGGCGAAGCGGTCGAGGCGATGGGCATTGCGTTCTCTAGCTTCCTCGTTGAGCGCGAGGATATTGCCGGCATCATCGGGATCGGTGGCGGCGGGGGCACTTCGATCATCACCGCGGGCATGCGGCAATTGCGGCTCGGCCTGCCAAAGATCATGGTCTCGACGCTCGCGTCCGGCGACGTCGCTCCCTATGTGGACGTTTCCGACATCGTGATGATGCCGTCCGTGACTGACATGGCGGGTCTGAACCGGCTCAGCCGGGTCATCCTGCACAACGCGGCCCAGGCGATCACGGCCATGACCAGCCGGCCTGCTGAGCTGACGGCATCAAAACCGGCCCTCGGGCTTACCATGTTCGGGGTAACGACGCCTGCCGTAACCGCCATGGTCGAGCGCCTCAGGGCGGACTACGACTGCCTGGTTTTCCACGCCACCGGCACGGGCGGGCGTACAATGGAGAAGCTTGCCGACAGCGGGCTTGTCTCGGGCGTGCTCGACATCACGACGACCGAGGTCTGCGACCTGCTTTTCGGCGGCGTCCTGCCTGCCACCCCGGACCGTCTCGGCGCGATTGCCCGCTCGGGCTTGCCCTATGTCGGCTCCGTCGGCGCGCTCGACATGGTGAACTTCTGGGCGCCGGAGACGATCCCGGAGCGCTATGCTGGCCGGCTATTCTACCGCCACAACCCGAACATCACGCTGATGCGCACGACGTCGGCCGAATGTGCGCAGATTGGGCGCTGGCTTGGCGAGAAGCTCAATCTTTGCCACGGCCCTGTACGCTTCCTCATTCCCGAGAAAGGTGTCTCGGCCCTCGACGTCGAAGGCGGTGCATTCTTCGATCCGCAAGCCGATGTCGCGCTCTTTGCCGCGCTCGAGGCGACGGTGAAGCCGACGGCGGCTCGACGTATCGTCCGCCTGCCGCTCCATATCAACGAGCCGCAATTCGCAGAGGCCGCCGTTGCAGCCTACCGCGACATCGCCAAGCCCTGAAAGACAGAATCGATGCCAGCCATACCTCGCAAAGCCATTCTCGAAAAATTCCACGGCATGATCGCAGCCGGCGTGCCAATTGTCGGCGGCGGCGCCGGCACGGGCATCTCCGCCAAGGCGGAGGAGGCTGGCGGCATCGACCTCATCATTATCTACAATTCGGGGCGCTACCGCATGGCGGGGCGCGGTTCGGCGGCCGGCCTGCTTGCCTATGGCAATGCCAACGAGATCGTCAAGGATATGGCGCTCGAAGTACTGCCCGTTGTGAAAAAGACGCCGGTGCTTGCCGGCGTCAACGGCACGGATCCCTTCGTGCTGATGCCGCATTTCCTCGCAGAACTGAAGGCAATGGGCTTTTCCGGCGTCCAGAACTTTCCCACAATCGGCCTGTTCGACGGCCGGATACGGCAGAGTTTCGAGGAGACCGGCATGGGCTACGCTCTGGAGGTCGAGATGATCGCCATGGCCCACGGGCTGGATCTGCTGACGACGCCCTATGTCTTCAATGACAGCGAGGCGGCCGCCATGACGGGTGCCGGCGCCGACATCGTCGTGGCGCATATGGGGGTGACGACCGGCGGCACGATAGGCGCAACCTCCGGCAAATCGCTTGATGACTGCGTCGATGAGATCACGGCAATCGCCAAGGCGGCGCGCTCTTTGCGCGACGACGTCATCGTCCTTTGCCACGGCGGCCCGATATCCATGCCGGAGGACGCGCGCTACATCCTGGAGCGTTGCCCTGGCTGTCACGGCTTTTACGGCGCAAGCTCGATGGAGCGCCTGCCGGCCGAGGCGGCGATCCGCAAGCAGACGGAAGATTTCAAGGCGCTCGCCATCGGCCCGGCCGGCTGACGAGAGGCACGGGAGGAGACCATCTCATGGCAAAGACCAACTACTTCAACTATCCGCAGGATGTGAGCGCCTTCGGTTTCGACTGGGGCAAACTATCGCTGACGGTGGCGCCGGAGGTCAACGGCGCCGGGCGTTTTTCTGGTGGTGTCGTCGACCTGCCGAGTGGCGAGGGCCATGCCCGCCACAATCACCCGGGTGCGGAGGAAATCATCTTCGTCATCTCCGGCGAGGGCGAACAGATGGTTGAGGACGAGAACGGCAACCCGATCACCACGAAAGTGGGCCCCGGCTGCACCATTTATGTTCCGGAAAGCCGCTTTCATTCGACGAAGAATACTGGCCATGATCCGATGCAGCTCTTCGTCGTCTATTCGCCGGCGGGGCCGGAGCTTGCGCTTCGCGAGTTGCCGGACTTCCGCCTGCTGCCGCCGGGCTCCTGAAGCCGGGGCCACACATTTTCTGGGAGGAAAACCGTTGAACATCAATCCAGGGGAAACAAGGTCCACCGTGCCGCCGTTCGATACGGCCAAGCTCGACGGGCTCATGGAGGGGGCAGGCATTGATGTCATCGTCGCCACCTCCAAGCACAACACGCAATATCTGATGGGCGGCTACAAGTTCATCTTCTTCACCGTCATGGATGCGATCAGCCATAGCCGATACCTGCCAATGGTGATCTACCAGAAGGGCGCGCCGGACCACTCGGCCTATGTGGGCAACCGCATGGAGGGCGCAGAGCACCAGAACAATCCGTTCTGGACGCCCGCCGTGCATACGGCAACCTGGGGCACACTGGATGCCGCCGGGCTCGCCGTCGAGCACCTGAAGAGGATCGGCAAGGCCGGCGGGTGCATCGGCATCGAGCCGGCCTTCCTGCCTTCCGACGCCCGCGATCTTCTTGCCTCGCGGCTGGAGGGCGCGCGGTTCGCCGATGCCACGCATGCTTTGGAGCGGCTGAGGGCCGTCAAGACGCCGGATGAACTGGCAAAGCTGAGGAGCGCCTCCGAACTGATCACCGGCGCGATGCTGGCTACGATCTCGGCGGTCCGCGCGGGCTCGACGAAGAAGCAGATCATCGAGCAACTGCGGCGCGAGGAAACGAACCGCGGCTTGCATTTCGAGTACTGCCTGCTTACGCTGGGATCCAGCCACAACCGCGCAGCCTCGCCTCAGGCCTGGGCCGAGGGCGAGGTGCTTTCGATCGATTCCGGCGGTAACTATCACGGCTATATCGGTGACCTCTGCCGCATGGCTGTGCTCGGTGAGCCGGATGCGGAGCTTGAGGACCTTCTGGCCGAGGTTGCGTCCATCCAGCAGGCGGCTTTCGCCAAGGTGGGGGCAGGGCCTGCGGGCGGTGAAATGATCGAGGCAGCGGAAGCCATGCTCAAGGCCTCGCCGTCGGCGGCTTTCACCGACTTCTTCTGCCACGGCATGGGCCTCATCAGCCACGAAGCGCCGTTTCTAATGACGAACCACCCCGTCGCCTATGAGGGCATCGATGCCCACCGGCCGCTGGAAGCCGGCATGGTGATCTCGGTCGAGACGACGATGCTTCACCCCAAGCGCGGCTTCATCAAGCTGGAGGATACGCTCGCCATCACCGATACCGGCTATGAGATGTTCGGCGACCGCGGCCGCGGCTGGAATCGCGGCGGCCTTTAGTCGATCGACTTTCGGCATATCGAGGACTCGGCGACCTTCGGGGATCGGGTCGCTTGCGCTCATGGCTCGGCTCAGGTGTGGCGGATTTCCGTTCCCAGCACCTTCAAGCATTCGCGGATGAAGGCGGCGAGCGCCGTCCAGCCCTTTGCGGAAACCATCCTGCCATCGACATAGGCCTCGGTCGGAGTGAGGTCGATGTAAGTGCCGCCCGCCAATGTGACTTCGGGTTCGCAGGCCCCAAGTGCACCCACCTTCTTGCCGCGAACGACGCCATCGACCGCGATCAGGATCTGGACCCCGTGACAGATGGTAAAGATCGGCTTCTTCTCGTCGTGGAAATGGCGCACCATCGCCTACACCCGCTTGTCGGTGCGGATATATTCCGGCCCGCGCCCGCCGGCGCAGTAGACGGCATGATATTGATCGAGCTGTATCTCGGCTTCGGAAAATGTCTTGTTGATGGTGACGTTGTGCCCCAGTTTTTCGCTGTAAGTCTGGTCACCCTCGAAATCGTGCAGCGACGTCCTGAGGATGTCGCCGGCCTTTTTGTCGGGGCAGACGACGTGCACCGTATGGCCGACGGCCTCCATGGCCTGCTGGTAGACGAAGATTTCGTACTCCTCGGTGAAATCGCCGGTGAGCATAAGGATGTTCTTGCCTGGCATGGGTTCTCCTCCTCGTTGGCAGGTTGGACAGGCACTCCCTTGCCTGCCGGGTTCTCAGATTTCGTCGAATGCTGACAGCAGCCGGTCGCGCGAAAGTTCGATATGGATGCGCATTGCGTTCGCCGCGGCGTCGGGGTCGCGGGTCGCGAAGGCATCGGGCAGCGTCTGGTGTTCGCCGAGTGCCTCCTCGGTCACGTCACCCAGAAGTGGTGCCGTCTCTTTGTTGCTCCTCCATACTGCTCCGAATCGGCGAGGGTGATGCAGGGCTTCCTTCCGCTGAGTAGCTTGCGTTGCCTCGGTACCTCGACCGAGCGGAAAACCAAACGGTCCCTGATGCTCTCAATTTGTGCTTCGAAAGTCGTATAACGTCTCAACGGGAACTGCACCTTCAGAATGCCGCATGAGTGGCTCTACGGTTCGATTCTGCTAAAGGCGGCATTTTGAACTGAGCTTTCCATGAGCCATGGATAGCACATCTAACCGTCATTGCGGCAACTAAACTGATGGGGCCGGAAGCGGACTGTCCGGTTGTCCGGCGAGAGACTAAGTAAGCCGTCGGTCCGGAGCCAGAACAGCCGTTGATCGAAAGCAGCGCTCCGCCAGCGAGCACGGTGGGCGATCGAGATCGAGGACATAGACCAAGTAGCTCAGTGCTCGCCCAAGCAGTATCCAGAGGAGCTGCTTACAACATCCGTTCGAGATGGCTGAATTCTCCGGCATGAACTGGAGGACGTCCCAGTCCTCAATAAGCTTACCGTTGTCATCGAGCCGGAAAATGTCGATTCCAGCAAAGGCGTGGTTGTTGGGCCATTGCTGGAAACAATGCAAAACGACTAGATCACTCTCTGCAATGGCCTACTTAATTCATTACCCGCTTACCCGGCCACTCTTCGCGGAGCGCCGCACGATCGTCGCCAACTGAGGCGAGTTTCTGTTTAAAAACTAGCAAAGTTCTGCCATGATTTTCGATTGGATAGCGATGTGTCTCTCGCCGTTTGCCCTCCCAGACCGCGGACGATCGAGGTCAAGACCCGAACCATTTGCAAAATTCAAACATAAATACTGAAGAACGAAAGTCACAAGAAGTGTATTCGCGAACGCGCTCGGCGTTATGTCTGAATTTCTTGTCGGGATTATCTGACAATTTGCGAATCCAGCGAAAGCCGCAGCAATTTGTTCACTACGGCGAAAAACAGGTTCCGCGCCCGCAAGCAGTAAAATAGAATCTTCGGGCTCAACCATAAAATTCATTCCGTGAATAAAATTCTCTGTTTCGGCGGCAATCGCGAGGATACCACCAGCTTCGTGGAATTTCGCCGCTGCATAATTTGCGTTGGCCAGGCCGGGACCTGCGCCGAGAAAGAAAAGTTTTCCATCGGGATCAATCTTTCCGCCCACTGCCATCGCGGTTTCGGACGCGTTTCTTAACAAGGCTGGAACAGTCTCAATCAGTGTCAGCATGTTGTTGGCGGGACGGCCCGCCCATGCGGATACAAGCTGGACGAGTGCCAGCAGCGTGACTGTATAATCGAGCGTGTGGGGTGTCTTTCGGGACAGCGGAGAAAAGGGCAGCACAATCGTTTCATCCGCGGCATTGGCGAGGTTGCTTTGCCCGTTGCAAGTCAGCGCAATGACCCGTGCACCGGCCTTGCGCGTAACATTTGCGGCCTCGACTGTTCTTTTGGTGCCACCGGAAATGGAGCTCAAAATGACGGTGTCCGTTGAAACAAATTTCGTGAAGACCGACAATTCCATTGAGGTCCGTGGCTGGACGTTAATTCCAAGCTCGCAGAAAACCGTGCCGAGCGCTGCGGGGGCAAAAGCGGAATCGCCGCAGCCGCCGGCAAAAACCCTGCCAATGGGTGCAGCAATCCGGGCGGCGCGCTCGGTCAGGGGAGCAACGCAGGCCAAAAGGATTTCGCTCTGAGCAGCGATCTCGCGTGCCATCATCTCGTTCATGCTTATAGACTCCGTCATCACGCGTTGAATAAAGTCTGTCCCAGCGCCCAGATCGCCTGCGGGGGCACTGGCCCATACTCGGTCAGTAACGCCGTCGTGAGTTCTGCCGGTATGACTTCAAGCTCGGGGGCCTGTGTATGGGCCCGTTCGAGTCCCTTGATCGATAGCCCTTCATGCAGGGGACTGTCATAATTTCGCAGAGCCGGATCGGGACGGTGACCCTCATAACTGCGCATGTCGAGCTTCAGTAGGTCGGTGCAGCCAAACACCTCTTTGCCCTGCTCCTTGGCAAGCCGGGCGATCATACGGCTGCCGATGGTATTGAGGAAGCTGCCATCGGCACGCAGGGTCTCCACGCCGAAAAGGGCAACATCACACAGTGAGAGTCCATATTCGATCGCAGCGTCGGGGATGTACCGCACAGAAAGACCAGCTGGCAAAAACTCTTCAAGGTATCGCGCGCCGCCCGAGATGCTGCGGCTCTCCGGCACCACGATGATTAACTCGGAGTTGGCCCGAGCAAGCGCAACCACGATTGCAGCAACGGTACTCGAATAGTCGAACGCGATAACGCCGCGCCGCGATGAAAGATGTTTGGCCGCAATCGTCACTAGCTTGCTCTTTCTATCCGTAGCAGCCTTACTCCAGTTTTCGATCCTTTGGCTCAAGGCAGAGGCCTGTTCAGGTTCGTCATCCAGGCCGGCAAGCAGCAGCGCAAGACTATTGCCGATGACGGGTGTATCCAGACCGCGCGTGCGAGCTATGAAATTAGCCACGCGCCGCGCCCGCTCGAGTGCTTCGCGCTTATCGGAATAGGCACCGAGTATGTGCAGCAGTAGTTCGTTGCCCAAGCCCACATGTTTGCTGGCGCCAAGCACGCCTTCGTCGACAATCTGCCAAAGATAGTGCAAAGTTGTGTCATCCGGCACCGAAAAACCGGCCTTGGCAAGCTCTTCTACATGGTCAAAACGTCGATCAGGCATTGATGGTTTCCGTTCTGCTGTCGGAGAGGGATTGAAGGTTGTTGCGCAAGAAAGTCTCAACCGCTTGCCGATGAGGCAGCGCCGCCTGCGCACCGAAATCCAGCGTAGCAAGCGCGGCGGCTGCATTGGCAAACGTGAGAGCGTCCCGTGGGTTGTCATTGGCCCAACGGCTTGCAAGGTAGGCTCCGGCAAAGCAGTCGCCCGCGCCTGTTGTATCAACGGGATCGACCTTGAAGCCCGAGACCTCAATCAGGTCTTTGCCCGAAACTCTGCGACATCCTGCAGCCCCCATGGTTACGATAATCTCTCCGTTTGGTCGTAGCAAATCGGTATTGAGCGTGCTGCCCAGGACTTCGGACGCCACATCAAAAGCCTCGCTGTTCAGGAATAGGGTATCGACGAGGCCAAGCATCCCGGCGAGATGTTCGGGTGCACGACGAATGTCCGGCGGCTCCAGATCGAGTGAGGTCCGGAGTTTATGCTGATTTGCCATTTCCAGCGCATGAAGGGTCAGGTTCGCATTGCCATAGGTCATGTGCACGTGCCGGATGCCCCTGAGTGCGGCAGGCACAATATCGCTCGCCCGCGGCAGATAGGCATCGGTTTCAAGTCGGATCAGAGACTTCTCTCCTGATGGAGACAGCAGGATTACACACATGAATGTCTTGCTACCGGGCCTTATAGCGATAAAACCTGTGTCGACGCCTTCAGCCGCAAGCTGCTTCAAAGCATCTTCGCCGGGGTGATCGTCGCCAACTGCGGCAAGCAGGCGAACCGGCCGCCCAAGTCTGGTCATTGCGACGGCAGCATTTGCGGCCATGCCTCCCGGCTTCTGGCCAAGATGCTTGCCTGCTACTTTCTGGTCGAAGCCCGGAATGACAGGAAGCGCGATGAATAAATCGACGTCGAGATCGCCGATGCACAATATATCCGGGGTATTTGTCAACGCTTAGCGCTCCAGATTTGGCGCCATCCACCGAATGATGCGACAGACGCGATCAGGAGTACACCGATTATACCGAGCTGCCATGCCGCAGAAATATTGGCGAGTTGCAGCCCGATCTGCAGCGTGGTGATGATGAGGATCGCCACCAGCGTACCGGGTATGCCGCCGGTTCCGCCGAAGATATGGGTTCCGCCGAGGACTGCGATCGTCACCGCGGCCAGCTCCATGCCCTTTCCGGCATCGGGCCTTGCGGCAAGAAACCAAGAAAGTGAAATAACGCTGCCGATCGCCGCCAAAACGCCGGAAAGGACGTAAAGTCCGATGCGGAGGCGAACGACATTCAAACCTGAGAGGTGGGCGGCGCGGTCATCATTGCCGCAGGCAACGATATGCCGGCCTATCGTGGTCCGCGTCAGCATGATATGCAAGACTAACGCAACCGGTATCAGAACGAACAGAAATGAATTAGGTATGGACAGCGTGTCGCCCTGTCCGAGCCAGCCAAACGTTTCCGGAAAATTACCGATGGGACGTCCCTCGGTGGTTGCGAGCGCAAGTCCGCCATAGGCGAACATCGTTGCGAGCGTCGCCATTAGCGAGGGAATGCGCAGGACGTTGATAAGCACGCCATTGATCAGGCCGAGCACGCCGCCTAGAAGGATGCCGATAGCGCAAGCTGGCCATACGCCAAGACCAGTCGTCATAATCGCCCCAATACTGACCCCAACCAGCGAGACGATCGAACCGACGGAAAGATCAATACCAGGACCACCGGCAAGAATCACCAGCGTTTGACCAAGACCGAGCAGGCCGAGGATCGGCACGTATTGCAAAAGATAGGGAATGGTACTCGCTTGCAGAAAATAAGGTGAAAGCAGGCTCACAGCAAGAATGGCAATAATCCATAAGCCAATCAGCAGGAGAAGCCGAGCTCTGAGTGGGTCGCTTTGCAGGCGCATCAACAGTACGGACATGTCAGACTCTTGGACTATTACGATTGCGGAGGGCGTCGGCTGTCAATACGACGATCAGAAGACTGCCAATAATCACCGTCTCCCACAGGGAAGAAACGCCGATAAGCACGAGGCCGTTCTGGATGATGCGAATGAAGATGACGCCGAGGAGTGTGCCGAGCAGGCTGCCTACACCGCCACGGATGCTGGTACCGCCCAGTATGGTCGCGGCGATGGCTTCTAGTGCTACCGTGGTTCCGATATTGATTTCGACGTTGCGCAGCCGCGCCACGTAAAGCAGCGCTGCAAATCCGGCAAGAAAACCCAGCAGAGCATAGGTTGCAATTTTCGTGCGACCGACATTGATGCCGACAAGCTTGGCGGACGTTTCATTGCAGCCTATCGCGTAGACGTGACGCCCATAGGGCACTTTGCGCAGCAGAACCCAGCATGCGGTATAGACAACCAGGATGACCAGAGCCGAAGCCGGAATGATCAGGACAGTTCCATTGACGAGCGGTGACAACGTGCCAGGCAGGCCTGAAATCCAGGCGCCGCCGATAACGATGAACATGATCGCCGAAAAAATGTACATCGAACCAAGCGTGGCGATGATTGGCGGCACTTTGAGCTTCGTTGTCAGGAAACCGTTCCACATTCCAAGCAGCGTACCGGTCGTAAGTCCGATCGGTGCAACGATGAAAGAGGAGAGACCGGCCTGATATGATTTACCGATGACGATGGCGGTAACGGCAAGAATTCCGCCGACACTGACATCGATGCCGCCCATGATGATCACTAACGTCATGCCAGCGCTTACAATGGCAAGTTCCAAGGCTGCGCGCAGAGTCTGGATCAGATTGATCGGGGTAAGAAAATACGGCGACGCGAAGCTAAAGCCTGCGCCGACAATCAAAATGGCAATGAAAAGATATAGCTCTCGCGTGGCCGTAGGCGAACTCAGGCGTAAAGTTGGACGTGTGTCGGCGGCGATGGACATCAGTTACACTTTCAATGCGAGGGAAGCCGCCGATCGCGGCTTCCCTCGTTAACGAGAATACTGGTCAGAAATTGAACTGGCCAATATTGTCCTTGGTGAAGACCATTGGAGCGCCCAATAGGAGGATGCTCTGGTCCGGCAGCCATTGAATTTTGGCATCAAGCCCGTCAACTTTCGGTGCCGCCTCGAATTTCTTGCCTTCCGCAACTTCCTTACCAGCCCAGACCGTGAGGTAACCAAGGTCTGACGGGTTCCAAAGGACCGAATACGTCATCGCACCGCTCATGACATAATCCTTGACGGTATTCGGCGAGCAGAAGCCTGTCGTGACGATCGATCCGATCCGACCTGCAGCTTCGACGGCCTGACCGATGCCTGGACAGGTCGTCGACGCGATGCCGATAATCCCCTTCAGATCGGGATTGCGTGTCATTGCGTCAGTTGCGAATTGGAACGCACGGGCAGCCGTCCCGTCGGTATGGTCGACGGAGACGATTTTCAGGTCTGGATAGGTCGACTTGGCCCGCTCTTGAATGGCAGCAATCCAGTTGTTGAGGCTGGCAATTGTCGGAGCGTCGGAGATAACAGCAATCTTACCCTCCTTGCCAACGCGCGCCACCATTTCATCAAGGATCTTATAGCCCAGATCCTTGTCCATGGCCTGCGCCACATAGAAAGCCCGCTTGCTGCCAGCCGCATCGGCGTCGGACGTGATCACATGCACACCCTTTTCGGTGGCGCGTGCAATTGCCGGCTTCAAAGTTTCAACATCGACCGGCGAGACCGCGACGACGTCAAAACCCTGATTGACGAAGCTTTCGAAGATGCGCAGTTGATCGGCGGCGTTGGTCGCCGTCGGTCCCTGCTGCACATAGGTGACGCCGAACTTGTCGGCTGCAGCCTTGGCTCCGGTCTCCATAGCAACATAATAGGGGATGCCCTGGATTTGTGGAACGAAGGCAACCCGGACATCCTTGGCGTACGCCGCGCCATTAAGTGCAGTTGTAGCCAACAAGCCGATTGCTGCGAATTTCAGAAGAGTTCTCATTGAAGTTGTTCCCTTTTGCTTTTGGTTTTAAACAGACTGGTGTTTGAACTGCGCACTAGGAGGCAGCGCGAACCTCATGAGCCCCAGTTATAAGGCCGATGATTTCTTGGGGTGTGGTCCTGCGTGTCTCGCGTACCGCGATGCAGCGGCCATGCCGCATGACGGAAATTCTGTCGGACACTTCAAAAACATCTTGGATATTGTGGGAGATGAGCACCACAGATTTGCCCTGTTCGCGCAGACGGATAACGAAATCCAGCACCTTGCGCACCTCGGCAACTGCCAGCGCGGCCGTTGGCTCATCCATGATTATCATGCGTGCGTCCATATTGAGGGCCCTGGCAATGGCCACACCCTGACGCTGGCCACCCGACATAGATTCCACCCAACTGTCGATACTCGGAACATGCACGTCCAGCTGCTTGAGCAATTCCTCAGTACGCTTGCGCATCGCAGGCAAATCAAGAAAGGGTATGCCTAAGCGCGGGCGCTTTATCTCGCGTCCAAGGAAAATATTGTCGACGACGGTCATTTTCCCGGCGAGGGCCAATTCTTGGTAGATGGTGGCAATTCCGTTTTGCCAGGCATCTTGCGGCGAGCGGAAATGCATTACTTTGCCGAGCATGGTGATCTCACCCTCGTCGGGGAAATGCGCTCCCGACATGGTTTTGATCAATGTCGACTTGCCGGCGCCATTGTCTCCAACTAGGGCCATGACTTCCGAATCGGCGACATGGAAATCAACATGGTCGAGAGCGACGAGCCCTCCAAATCGTTTGACGATGCCGGACAGCTTGAAAACCATATCAACTTTCCTTTTGCGCCTTTAGGAAATCGCTTGGACTGTAAATCATGCAGAGACCTTGAGATTTGACTCCGACAATGCAGACTGAAGCTCCCCGTACGTTGAAACGAGCCCCTGAGCTCCTTCCGCGGTCGTTGTCAAACTTGCCGCAATCGCAGCGTATTGGGCCGACCTTACAAGTGAAGCGCCGTGTAGCCATTGACTGAGGAACACCCCGGCGAAGCTGTCTCCAGCGCCAGTCGCATCCACCATGTTGACCGAAAGCGCGGGGACTTCAATCACTTGGGACGAGCCCTTTGCGAATACGGCCGCGCCAAGCTCACCGAGCGTCAGCACGACCGTGCCCCGCTTATCTAAATTCGCCAGTATTTCCCTCGTTTGTTGCAGCATGGATGCAAGCGGCGTTCTGATCTCGAAGATTTCACGCAACATCACATCATTGATGAAGGTCAGATCGATGCGGGATACAAGCTCTTTGAAGGATGCAGGCGTGCGAACGTTTTGCGGAAGGCCGGTCGAATGGAGACTGACATACCATCCAGCTTCGTGAAAACGATCAATGGAACCGATCATCCGCTCGTAATGATAACCCTCGACGTGGAGGCAAGCGGTGCGCGGTTCTGGCTTCACAGGCAGATTGGCCGTGAGATCGATTTCGCTGAGTTCAAACGGTTCATTAATGATTGTGCGGCTGCCATTCGCCTCGATAATGACAATCGCGCGTGAAAGCCGATTGTTAAACGGTCGGCGAATTGGCAAGGCATGTACTCCGCGACGCGAAAGCTCGGCCAATGCCCAGTCACTGTCCGGGTCATCTCCAACCGCAGTCGCTAATTGGACATCGAGACCATATGGGTTGCCCACTCCAGCGGCCGCTACGGCAACATTTGCAGCAGGACCGCCCAAGGCCTTCTCTATATGTTGCGCGGTAATACGATCGTCGCGATGCGGCAGCACATCGACGCGGCAGAGATAGTCCACACTGATGTAACCCGTTACCAGAAGACGGGGCAAAGACGAGACATTTTCCAAATTTGGGTCGGACGCCAATCCGGGCAGTGATCTGGCGATTGCGCTGGGGCGATAAGTCAGTTCCGCAATTGCTTTGGCTATGCGCGCTTCAGTATCGCTACGGACAACGGCTGTTCGATTGATATAATTTGATACTGTGCCGATCGAAACCCCGGCACACTTGGCAACATCAGCAATTGTTGGGCGTCTGCGGGGGGCCATCATTCCCTACTCGATTGAAGCGCTTCAAAAACTTGAGACGAAACCGCACGAATGTCAATCTTTTTGTAAGATTTTCTAGGAAATGTTGATCCGGGTTTACGCAAAACGGCTCCTCAAACTTGGAGTATTGAAATTCTTTCAATTCCGGGGTCGATAGAAATATGGGATTGCGGAGCCAATAGATGGTGGAGGACCAGTGCCGGAACTTGCGTTCGGCTGATGATCCGACTGAGACCTAAGTTTCGCTACATACGGATGCGGAGACGGAAATGTCGAGAAGAGATCGATTCGCGCTCATGACGCAGGCCTTTACGGATATCGATGACGACGAGTAACCACCAAAAGCTCTGTCAGATCCCGACGCATTAGCCGCCTACACCTTCAGCTAAGGCGACCGACCGCTTTTTAGGATATCGCCAGGGCGGCCCGAGCGGCAGTAATGAAGGCGCAAAGCAGCTGTCGGACCTTCGGCCTTTTTCATTCCTTTTTTGCCAAATCAAGTATTCATTCAACGAGAGAGGGATAGCTAACGGGTCTGCAGTCCACACTCTGTTCGAGAAGTACTTTAGAATAGACGAGACAAAACAGGCTTTTAATCGGGATGTAGACCTTTACGCTACAACCGAAAACGCCTGAAATTCGCCTATTATCGGCATTTTCAAAGGAACTGTTACTGATAACCTCCGATGTTGTGGCGTATGGATCGCGCCAACGCTTGTCAAACGCTATTGATGGTCTGCTTCCATATCGTTGCGAAACCAATCGCCTGAAGGGGGGAACTCTTGGAGCATAGGTCCGTTTCTCATTGGCGCCGCAGTGGACAGTAGCTCGCGGCCCGCATATCTTCCAAAGGGAGGCCGCGATCCAGGTGACCGAATGACGAGCGCCCAGTTCCGAAGAAACGCTTGAGCAGGCAGCCCAGCTGATGGCGGGCTCGACACCGGTGTATTCGCCGGTGGGGCAAGACTTCATCGGAATGATTACCGACCAGTATATCGCGGTACGCGCCCTGGCCGAGGGCAAAGGGCCCGGAAGGTGAGCGATAGCATGTCCTATGACGTCAGATATTGCTTCTCAGATCAGCGATCGACACTGCCCATCGTCGGCGGCGCGGACACGCAGGTGATCGGGCTCGGGCGATCGGCGCGGCACATCTCTTCCAGGAACACGGCGCGCTCGACAAGTTCGCCGACCTCGCGATCCGATGGTTCCTGCAGCACTTCGCTTCACGGAACTGACGCGGCAGCAGTGATGAAAGGAGAGACCGTGGCTGTCAAGATCATTCAATTCCTCGCCATCGTCATCTCGGCGCTTGCGCTCATACCGGCGGGGGCACATCTCGCCGCCTTGCCCAACAAGATCGCGTTGCCACAGGCCGATTACTTCACCGTCCAAGGCATCTATTATGGATGGCCATTCTTAGACTGCTGTGGCCTGCCGGGCTTATCTTAAACGGTTTGCTGGCGATCCTGGCACGCTCGCAAAGTGCGCCATTCTGGTTCGTATTTCTCGCCGCACTCTGTTTCGCGCTCATGCTCGCGATCTTCTATCTTTGGACGCAACCCGCCAACCGGGTCACGCAGAACTGGACGACGGTTCCCGCGAATAGGGAGGCGCTCAGGCAGCAATGGGAATGCTCCCGCGCAGCCAATACGGCGATTGCATTTGCAGCGCTTTGTCTTGCGACGATGTCTGCGCTCTCATGGCGGCCGAACGGTTCGTAGATTCTCAGGATATCGCGCGCAAAAGCCGAGTTCCGGATGTGATCATATGGGTCATCGACTCGTTATATCGCCGGTGAACGCGGTAGCATATACTGTCGGCGCGGCCGTACAGCGCACGACGAGGCGCCAGAGGCCTTCCTCGACATGCTGAAGTTGTGGCGACCAGGCGATGGCAGACGAACCGCGGGTGCCCTCTTTGTTGCTTTGCTCTTAAATAGGGTCTTCTCTATTCGGCGTGTTGAAGTCAAGCGTTGTCACGCTTCCGGCTTCTTCTTTGGCGGCTGACGTCGTTCACGGGGCGTCGCTTCTCTTCGGGATCGGCTCTTGGCCGTCCCAGCATGGATCATAAGAAGGAAGGGGCTCAATCTTCTTCGCGTCCTGGTCGCAATGCGCGATCGGCACAAGACCCCAAAGCGAACTCACCTCATCCAGGAATCCGCGGACAATTCGATAGGGAACCAATTGGCCGCGCAACGGTTTGCGCCATGAGGAGGCTCACCAAAGGAACAGCTCATGGCCAATACAGCAGATATCCTGATCGAAACGCTCCTGAAATGGGATGTCGAGGTCATGTTCGGATTGCCCGGTGACGGTATCAACGGAATAATGGAGTCGCTGCGAAAACGTCAGAAGGAGATTCGTTTCGTACAGGTCAGGCATGAGGCAACTGCCGCATTCATGGCTACAGCATACGGAAAGTGGACGGGGAAGCTCGGTGTATGCCTTGCTACCTCCGGCCCTGGCGGAACAAATCTACTGACCGGGCTCTACGACGCAAAACTCGACCAGGTTGCGGTTCTGGCGATCACGGGAATGCAGTTTCATGACCTGAACGAGACATTCACCCAGCAAGACGTCAATTTGATCAGGGTATTTGATGACGTATCGGTCTATAATGCGCAGGTTTCCGACGCGGCCCATGTTGAAAATGTAACGAGTCTTGCCTGCCGATCCGCGTACTCCAAAAGAGGTGTATCCCATATTTCCATCGCGAACGACGTGCAGGAGCAGAGCGCAGAGGAATCGGCACGCTCGAAACGTAACAAGCCAGGCCATGTCTCGAATGACTGGTTCAGGTCCAATCCTGTGCCAACGGATGATGAAATTGCAAGTGCCAGCGCGATTTTGAATTCTAGTTCGAAGATTGCCATCCTCATCGGCAATGGTGCACGCGGCGCCGCCACAGAGGTAACGAAGATTGCGGAAAAGCTTGGTGCTCCAATCATCAAGGCATTGCTGGGGAAGGATGTCTTGCCTGACGATCATCCCTACACCACCGGAGGTATTGGGATACTGGGGACTGCGGCATCACAAGAGGTTATGGAATCCTGCGATGCCCTTTTGATAGTGGGGTCGAGCTTTCCTTATGTCGAGTACTACCCCAGGCCCGGACAAGCGCGCTGTCTTCAAATCGATGTTGATGGGCAACGGATTGGTCTTCGCTGTCCTGTCGAGGTGGGCTTGGTGGGTGATGCCGCTTCGACCATCCGGTTATTGTTGGAACATCTGAAAGACAGAATTGATATGAGGTTTCTTGATGAGTCCAAGCGTAAAATGCACCGTTGGCGGCAAATGATAGCCGAACTCGAGGCTGATACGTCGCTGCCCATGAAACCTCAAACCGTCGTTGGGGCTCTGGGAAAAATGCTCCCTGAGGATGCCGTTGTGGTTGCCGATTCGGGACAAAACACGGAGTTGGCAGCTCGCCACGTGACGATAAGGGGCGGCCAACGCTTTTCGGTGTCGGGTTCCCTCGCTTCAATGGCTTGCGGTTTGCCCTATGCACTGGCGGCAGGCATTGCATTTCCCGGTCGTCCGGTTTTCGCCATTGTGGGAGATGGCGGCCTGGCAATGCAATTAGGCGAATTTTCTACTGCCGTAAGTTTCGATATCCCATTGAAGGTTCTCGTCATCAAAAATGGTATGCTGAATCAAATCGCGTGGGAACAGATGATGTTCCTCGGAAATCCCCAGTTTGCCTGTGAACTGGCCGAAATCGACTTCGCCAAGGCTGCCGAAGCAATGGGGGGCAAAGGCTATACGATCAAAGACCCGGCGAGGATTCAGGATATCTTATCAGACGCGATGTCTCATTCGCAGCCAACCATAATAGAGGCGGTCGTCGACAAATATGAACCCTTGATGCCCCCGAAGATGCCGAAGGATTATCGCAGAAACTTTGAAAAGGCGCTTGCTGACACGCCCGGAGCCGAGTGCATCAGAAGAAATATCTCACGAAAACCTGTTAAAGGCATGTACAATGGCGGCTAGTAGCCGGTTGTTCGCCTATATTGGCGAGTTTTTCAAACGCCGCTGTTTAAGTGACGAAGAGCGCAGCTTTCTTGAGGCGGTGCAGCCGAACGCGAAAAATCCTTTGCGACTACCGAGAAATCACTTGCACTGCCCGCTGTATCGAAGATGTTATCTGTAGGCACCTTGTGAGGCCTAGGTGACAATGAGTAATGCCCTTGGGCGGCAGTTATGCTGGCACTAGAAGACCATGTTAAAGCGCCAGATCCTAACCGTCATCGACCGCAAAGAATTGGTTATCCGTTGCCAACGGTATGGATTGGCCGAATGGATTGAAGGACGTTCGGCAAGTTATATGTCGAACCCTTCCGCCATTTGCAGATGATGCTCCAGGGCTGGCCGCGTTTTCGCCGCCCAAGCCTTTAACTCAGCGTTTTCGCCTTTGTCGCCATAGCGTTTGAACAGATCGACAGCGTCCTTGTGAGCTGAGACTTGGTCCGAATGATACTGTTCGGTGAAATCGGTGCCTTGCAGGCCGTTCAGCTTGTTAAGCATTTCCTTTTGCGCGTCCGACATCGACGTCGGCGGCATCACCTTGACTTGCCCGCTCAATGAGTTGCTGAGGCGTTGCTGATTAAAGAGAAATCTGCTGGCCTGTCACACCGGTAGTCCTAGCGGTACCATCAAAATGCAAAGAGGCTCCTGCTGCGGATTGATCAGTTCATTCCATAGTCCTTCGAGTTCCAGTCCGTCAAATGCTCGCTAGGACTTTTGCGATAAGCACCGCTATCGCCACGCCGCCAATGAAAATACAAACTTTCATCCAGGCTGGCGTTTTGTACTTAAGCCGTTCTAATTCGCTATTCATGGCAGCGCCTTCCATTTGCCGACTTTACATCAGGGCGGTGCCTGAGGATCCGGTCACCGCCCCGTTTTCGGAGCAACCCTATTTGCTTAAAATTGTTCCTGGAAAAATGGCCATTACCCGCGCGGCGGCAGGCATTTTGCAATGTGCCGGGAACTTTCAAAGATCGCAGCAGTTCGCAAGTCCACGGGGAAAAACACAATCCTTGGAGGAAACAATGTTAGTGAAGTCTCTCGCAGTTGCATTTATCTCGTTGGCGCTGGTTGGCGGGGCGGTCGCACAAACATCAGGCGACGGTTCAAACAGCTCTGGTGCGAGCAACGGCACCGGAAACAACAACAATAATGGCGGCACCAATACCAGTAATGGTACTGGATCGATCTCAAACGATGGAACTGCCAAATCGGGTACTAATAACTCAAGCAGCAATAACACCGGAACCAACGCACAGGGCAAGACAACCACCGGCGGATCAACGGATTGCCCTGACTCGTCCGGCTCGACGAGTGGCAATACCACGTCAACTTCGGGCACGCAGCCCAAAGACTGCCCAAAGTAATAATCAGACTTTAGAAGGCGGGCGCGTTCCGCCTTCTATGTTCGCTCGGATGCTCGCGAGATCCTTGTCCTGTGCGATAAGAACCGCAACACCAACTGAGATCGGAGAAGGGAGGCCTCGGAGGGATTTTTGGCCTTGTAGTAGTGGAAAATGCGCAGCGCGAACGCCGGAGGCTCCACAAGATGATCTGGCAAGGCAAACCGGCGATGATCCAGGCATAGGCTTTGTTGATCGTTGCGAGATCAATCGAGTCGCGTTCCTGTGCTATCGGTACGGCAGAGAATATCCTGCAACCGGTCAATAATGTGCTGTTCGACCTTTGGCCATGCGCCGAGGGCACCGAGAGTAAGCTTTAATGCCAGCGACAATGCCAAGCAAAACTGGATACCGCGATACCATTCTCTTCGACGACGATTCCATCTTTGTCGACGGTTTTGTCCCCTGAGCCAGAATCTCGTTCCTCGTCCTCTCCAAAAGCCTGTACCAGCTCATCCGTCGCGCGCTCCAGGGAAATTGATCCAAGGCCGATCTGATGATTAGCTCTCTTAAAAGGTATGGGCCTCAGTCTGCGCGCTCCGGTGGTCAGCATCTTTGATGCTTTTAATAACGAGCCATCACCTCGGACTCAACAGCAGATAGGGTCGGGACATCGCGCCGGGAGGTGTTACCCACTTCGGCGTCAGCTCCACCATCGCTCTTTACGTCACGACTGTGACAACCGCCGGCGCACCAGTGCGATCTCGACTTTAAGCTGAGGACAGGTATTCTTGTGAGAAGTCGAGGACTTAGAAAATGCCTTTTTTTATTTGCACCGCCTGCGGCCTGCAGTTCGGCAAGACTTCAACACCGCCACAAATATGCCCTGTCTGCGAGGACGAGCGGCAGTTCGTTCCACAATCTGGGCAAGCGTGGACAGACATGGCGGCAATCAGCCGGTCGCACAGCATCGCTTGGAATGAAGAGGCTGAAGAGATACACAGCCTGCGCATCTCGCCAGACTTCGCGATTGGCCAGCGGGCCTTGCTGATCGAAGGCCCGGATGGCAACATTCTTTGGGATTGCCTCAGCCTCGTTGATGAGGCCAGCACAGCCCGCATTGCCGCTTTAGGCGGTCTTATGGCGATTGTCATTTCACACCCGCACTTTTATTCCTCAATGAATGAGTGGAGCAGCGCCTGTGGCAATGTGCCGATCTATGTGCACGCCGATGACGGCGAATGGGTGCAGAGATCCAGTTCTTCGTTGCGCCTATGGTCGGGTGAAAGCCTGCAACTAGGTCGGGCAACCGTAATCCGGTGCGGTGGCCATTTCGCCGGCAGCTCTGTGCTTTACTGTCCCTGGCTGGAAGGTGGCCGAGGCGCTCTTTTCGTGGGCGACACGATGCAAGTTACTCTCGACCGTCGGTATGTAAGTTTCATGCGAAGCTATCCAAACCTGATCCCACTCAATGCCAGAGCCGTGAAGCGGATTTCCAATGCCGTGCGGCCCTTTGAATTCGAAGCTATCTATGGCGGGTTTACCGGCAGAACGATCAAAACGAACGGCTCACGCGTCGTTGCCAGATCAGTCGAAAGATATTTGAGGGCCATCAAAAGCTAGCGAAGGTTCGCGAATTGCTCCCAAACAACCCGGTTTTCTTTTAGGTTAATTGTGAGCTGCCGATATCAGTGGGTCGCGCGTTCTCAACGATTGAGATGTGTCGAATGCTGACTGTGCGCCGCTAAATTACCACAGAAGAAAGTGTACATCGGTGTGCTTCACTGCGAAGGTCTGCAGAACCCTTATGGCCCTCTCCCTGACGGATAATGCTAATCTTCCAACTCCCAAGCGTCGCAGCCCAGCAAGATCCAAGCTGGAAAACGCTTGGATCGCACGCGTGCCTGCAGTTGTCCTCAAATTGCATCTCAACCTAGGTCGAATTTGAGGCATGCGCTGCAATGTACTGCCAAAGCCGGCTAGCCACCGGCCCGTGCGGGCGATCACACCTTCTGGCAACGACGATCTCATTTGTTATTCCAGGAAAGTGGTTGCCTTTGATCGATATCAGTCTTCCTTCGCGAAGGTCCTCTTGGATCATAAAGGCGGGCAGATGACCCCATGCCATTCCGCGCAAGATCACTTCCCGCTTCATGACGTGATCAGCAACTGTGCAACTTGGTGCGCCTTCTACAAGATAATAGCTCGTTTTCGGTATTGCCCGGGCGGTGTCGCGAATGATGCATTGGGTAAGTCCACGCATCTGCTCCGAAGATAGGGAATTTGTCACAGCGAAGGGAAGAAATCCGGCGGCGACCACAGGCAGGAAGTTCACCGTGCCAAGGTCGACCCACTCGATCCTGGTGTCAGTTTTGTCAACCCAGTTTAGGATGAGATCAGCCTCCTCGTTCAGAAGTCTTTCCTGCGGTCCTCCGATTGTTTCAAAATGGAGATCCAACCGCGTCTTTGGATGTTGCGCAAAAAAACCGCTCAGCAAAGCAAGGCCTTGATGCAGCGGAAAAGCGTCTCCCAGCACGACACTGAGGTGTGTTTCCTCGCCAGTCGCAAGCTGGAGCGCATGAAGCCTCAGCGCTTCAGTCTCCGATAGAAGTGACTCGGCCTTTTGATAAAATGAACGCCCGGCCTCCGTCAGTGTCACGCGATAGCCGCTCCGATCAAGCAGCGCCACGCCGATGTTGTCCTCAAGCTTGGATATTGCCGCGAAAACCGCCGCGTGTGACTTGTTTAAAAGTGCCGCGCCGGCCTGAAAGCCACCCTGACGCACGACGGCGGCGAAACACTGAACCTCTTGTAGCGTGAACATGTTCATTGTTGATTGTCATTACAAAGTTTTGCAGATCTTTGCAATTTTTATTGAACATAGCATACCGTATGTTCAAAGCAGTTCGCCAAGCAACGCGGCGGAAGTTAAAGGTGGAGAGCATTATGAACAATGCTGCCGGTCAGTTGGCCGCACACAAACAGCAGACCGCCTCGTTTTTTGCCACAGGCGACGGGGTCCGCACATCCTATAGGGTTGACGGCGAGCCCACCCTACCATCACTCGTTCTGGCGAATTCTATCGGAACCACACTCCATATGTGGGACGGCCAGATCGAAAAACTCGAGAGGCACTTTCGTGTCGTTCGATACGATTTTCGTGGCCACGGTAGCTCTGACGTCCCCGCTGGCGCCTACTCAGATGCCCGTCTAGGCCGCGACGTCATTGAGTTAATGGACCACCTCGGTATCGAGCGGACGCATTTCCTTGGCTTATCGCTTGGTGGTTATGTTGGCCAGTGGCTCGCCATTCATGCGCCGGACCGCATTGATCGGCTCATACTTTCCAACACGTCTGCTCATCTTGGACCAGCCGAATATTGGGATGACGCAATCCGAGCGATTCTCACAGCAGAAGACATGAAGCAAACTGCTGAGAATTTTCTCCGCAATTGGTTTCCTGATGGCATGTTTAAGACCGATCTTCCTACAATTCGGACGTTCCGGGAGATGCTCTTGAAGACTTCCCGGCAAGGCATCGCCGGCAATTGGGCAGCTGTCAGAGATAGCGATATGCGACGAACCATCGCGCTGATCAATGCCCCTACTTTGGCAATCGCCGGGGAATTCGACACCATAACCACGAGAAAGATGGGCGAAGATATCGCTCGGTCGATCCCTGGGGCGCGGTTGAAGATCCTGCCTGCAGTACATCAGCCCAATATCGAGCTTCCGGCAGAGTTCCTCAGGGAAGTGCTCGACTTTCTTTTGAAAACTTGACCCGAGCCACCGGAAACCGTGAGCACTTCTCTTGGCGGCGTAGCCAAACAAAGGGCTGCGTAAGATCTCGGGCCCCACGAGCATTTCGAGAAGAGACCTCCGACATCTGGCCAAGCCGAATCCGCAAAAACCCTTGCGCGACACAGGACGCGCTGACATCACTGGAGAAGCCAAATGACGACTTTACTCCACATCAACGCGAGCGCCCGCACCAGCCGATCGCTAACCCGGCACTTGTCGCAGGCCTTCGTTGACACTTGGCTCTTGTTTCGGCCAAGCGACGAAGTCATCGATCGTGACGTTGGACGCTTTCCACCCCCTCCCATTTCGGAAAATTGGATTAGCGCAGCATTCACCAAGCCAGAAATGCGCACGCCAGAACAAAATCAGATTCTTGCGCTATCAGATGCCCTTGTGAGTGAACTGACAAGGGCGGACATAATCGTCTTTGCAACGCCGATGTACAACTACGGGATGCCATCGGCCTTGAAAGCTTGGGTCGATCAGGTAATTCGTATCGATAAGACTTTCACCTTTGATCTCGCGCGTGGTGATTTTCCGCTAGAACCGATCCTCACTGGAAAGACGCTGGTGCTGCTCTCGGCGAGTGGCGAATTCGGTTTCGAGCCAGGCGGCATTCGGGAGCACATGAACCATCTCGACTCCCATATCCGGGCAATTAAGCATTATCTCGGAGCAGTCGAACTGCACCATGTTGCTATTGAATATCAAGAGTTTGGCGGCGAACTCCATACCGACTCGATTAAAACAGCCCACAAGGCAGCAACACTCCTTGCCAGAAAGCTGGCCGAAGCCGCCAGGTCGTTCCAGAGGCGCTCCGGGTGAGAGCAGCCGATCGTGTGAACGGGTGAGTTGGTTTGATTCCGCACCACGCAGGTAATAGGCTGTTTCATCCGCCGTCTTAAGCCGGCGGATGACATGAACTGATCAATACCCTCATGCTGCCTGAGCTGGCTCATCGATCGGATGCTGGGATCGGAAACCCACACAGAGGCGGTTCCAGATATTGATGACTCCAATTGCGACGGTGAGCTTGGTCATCTCTTCTTCGCTGAAGTGCGCCTTTAGAGCTTGAAATGCATCGTCGGGCGCGCCGGTTTGGGCGAGGTTGGTCACCGCGTCGACCCAGGCAAGCAGAGCGCGTTCCTTATCGTCATAAATCGGCGATTCCTGCCATGCGGATATCAGGTTGATCCACTGTTGCGGCAGCCCGCCGCTGAGAGCTTCCTTACTGTGCATATCGACGCAATAGGAGCAGCCGTTGATAATGGACGCGCGAAGCTTGATGAGATGGATATGGCGCTTTTCAATACCCGAATTCCGGACATAGTTCTCAAGTGCGGCCACAGCCTGGTAGGCGTCGGGAGCGGCTGTATAGAAATTTAATCTCTGTCGCATGTTCAGCCCTTTCTATTTCCATGGAGGGTCAGGTGGGTTTACGTTCGTTGATCTCGAGGAAGGCGCAACTGCGGGCGGCGATTGCGCCGCTCGTGTCGGCCTCCTGGAGGCCATTAATAATCGCGGCGATCGAAACGCGCGCGAGTTCGGCGCGGTAGGCGCGCTCAGCCTTCAGCATCGCTACCGCGATGCCGCAGGGTTTCGTGGGATTTCCCGGTAACGGGTTGGGGCCGCGTTGGCGAATTTCATTGCAGCGAAAGGCAGTTTCGCGGCCCTCGACGGCAAGCACGATGTCCAGAAGCGAAATATCTGCTGTTGACTTTCCAAGGCGATACCCGCCCTTCGGACCAGGCATGGTTTCGACGATGCCGGCACTCGAGAGAGCCTGGAGATGCTTAAGCAAATAGCTGGGCGACACACCGTGGAATTGAGCGAGAGCTGCGGCCGAAAGCATGCCCCTTGGCGTCAAATGCGCCAACATCGTCACGCTGTGGATTGCCTGTTCCACTCCGTCACTGAGTTTCATCGACATCGCTCCTTAGTCGTAGATATTTATTATCCATGATTGGAAATAAGTCAACTTTAGCACTCGCGGGCCGTCGTGCCCTGCCTCCGGCGACTCGACCTGCTTGAATGGGATTGACGACCACTTGTGCTCCTCGAAACGGTTGCTACGGGCCACCGCATCAATCCGAAAGAACCGTAAAATGGTGCATGCCGGGTCAGTTCCCAGTGGAAATCAACAGTTCGCGCTAGCTGTGCTTTCAGTTTACGTCATTCAGGACAAAGTGGCCGCAACACTTCCTGCGTGGCGCTGATATCAGCGATTATTTCTTCACGCACCCGGGCAAAATCCTTGCTTTCAAGCGCTTCGACAATAGCGATATGTCTCCCGGAGGGCTCGGATTCGCCAGCGCGGATCAACGGAGCAACATGCGTGGACAGCATCCGCATATAGGGTCCAAACCGCAGCCATAATGTTTCGATGAGCTGGATCAGAACATCCGATCCCGACGCGCGATAAATGGTGAAGTGGAACTGCTGGTTCTTGGTAATCAGCGTGTAGATATTCTTGTCACGCCCAATTTCCTTCTGTTCCGAGACTATCCCCTTGAGGATTTCGAGGTCCTTCGGCGTCAGTCGCGGCGCTCCCAGCTCTGTCGCCAGCGCTTCGACCACAATCCGGGCTCGGCAAAGATCGTCCAGCCTCGCTGCCGTGACCACGGGCACGCGCGCTGAACCGTTTGAGGCGATCTCAAGCGCATTTTCCGCTGCAAGCCGGCGTAATGCTTCGCGCACGGGCATATTGCTGGTCCCGAATGTTTCGGCGAGACCTGCGATCGTCAAGCTTTGGGCCGGATTGAACTGACCGTTCATCAAGGCCTGGCGCAGCTGTTGATAAACGCCATCCTGAATCGTCGTGCGCGAAGAGACGGGTCCAAAACTCATATCCACCGAGGCATTTTCCTTTTTTGTATCGCTTGCGATCATCTGCCGGCCCTGAGAAAAGCGGAATTCGACTTTCGATGTTAAGTCCAAATAGCCCGAAATTCCTCGAGATTACAATCTCACCTGACGCATAGCTGCAGCTAGACAAATATCCGCACTTTGCTCAATTGACGCATTATAGCATTTGTGATCAAATGATCACAAATATATTCTGAGGCATCGTATGTCGGGCTATTACCTCTACCATTCCATAGGCACTTTTCCCGGAAAGGCCGTGGCTATGAGCGCGGCATTGACTGGTTTTTCTGAAATATGGTCTGCAGAGGATGATGGTCAGTGGCCTGCCGCGATGGCGGCGCGAAAACGCTTCATTGATCTCTGGAGCACGTTGATCGATGCGCCTGCGGGATCATTGACGACAGCCCAAAATGTCACCACCGCGCTTTACAGTCTGGTCGGCAGCCTGCCAGAAGCGAGCCTTGCCGGACGCCGCGTTCTCGTCGCGGCGGACTGCTTTCCAAGTCTGCATTTCATGCTCGCCAAGATCGCGCCCCGCTTCAGCTTCGTGCTTGACACAGTCCCCATGAGGCCCGGTGAGAGATGGGTGCGCGAGGAAGACATGATCGCGCGCTGGCAGGACGATGTCGGCGTCGCGCTGCTGACGTTTGTCACCTCGACTGCCTCACATCGTTCCGATATGGCCAGGCTTGTCGAGCATGGCCATCGTATGGGAACCATCGTTGGTGCCGACATTACTCAGGGCGTAGGCGTCGCGCCGTTCTCGGTTGAACACTCCAACGTGGATTTCGTTGTTTCGACATCGCTGAAATGGCTTTGCGGCACGTCCGGCGCCGGCATTCTTCAGCTGAGGCCGGATCTTCTTTCCAGATGTGAACCGGAACTGCGCGGCTGGTTCAGCCAGGAGAACCCTTTCTCGTGGGATCTCGATCGCTTTGCCTACGCACCCGACGCACGTCGTTTCGATCACGGAACGCCCGCTATTCTTGCTTCCGTCGCCTCCTTGCCAGGCCTCGAATGGGTGATCAGCACCGGCGTAGATGCCATTCGTGCACAAAATTTTGCCTTGACCAGCCGTATCATTGAACGATCGCTGGAAAATGGCTGGGTGCTCGGTTCCCCCTTGGATGAACACGAACGCGGCGGCAGCGTCATGCTTTCGCTACCCGAAAATCTCGATGCCGCGACCGTCGTTTCGGCACTGCGCGAGCAGAAACTCTACTGCGACGCGCGCGGATCGACATTGCGTCTTTCGCCGGGCAGCGTGACGAGCCTTGACGACGTCGATGCACTTTGCGACGCGCTCAAGCAAATGATGGAGTAACTGGCAGGTGCATCTCCTGAGAGGAAGCATGAGATGCGAATATCAAAAATGCCACCGTGAGTGGCTAAAACAGAGGGAAACAGAATGCTGAAACGTTTGAGTTTAATGGGAATTCTGGTCACGTCGGGCCTACTTTTCGCCGCACCGGTCTTTGGCGCCGATACCCTCGTCATCGGGACGTATCCGGCCAATCCCCCTTGGGAATATAAGACTGCCTCGGGCGATTTCGAAGGCTTCGAAGTCGATGTCGTGCGCGAAGTCGCCAAGCGCCTCAAACTGACCCCGGATTTCCAGGACATGGGCTTTCAGGCCTTGTTTGCGGCAACAAGTTCCGGGCGTATCGACTTCGCCATTTCGTCGATCTCGATCACCAATGACCGCCTGAAGAACCAGTCCTTCACCCAGCCCTATTATGACAGCGATGGCACGGTTGTCGGCAAGACTGACTCGTCCATCAAATCGCTGGAAGAGCTCAAGGGCAAGACCATCGGCGTGATCGCCGGTTCGACAGGCGATGCATGGGCCAAGGCAAATTCTGAAAAGCTCGGTGTTGCCGAAGTGAAGAGCTATGCCGCCCAGCAAGATCTGCTGATGGAAGTGCAGAACGGCCGTATCGATGGCGGTGCGGGCGAGTTGGCGGGCTTCCAATATGCCATGACCAAGATGCCTGGTCTCAAGCTTCTGGTTCGCATCCCGACCGGCGAGCGCTTCGCTCTGATGGCCAAGAAGGACAGTCCGCTGGTTGAAAAAGTCAGCGAAACCATTGCTGCAATGAAGACCGATGGCACGATGGCGGCGATCCACAAGAAGTGGTTCAATGTCGATCCGGAGCCGGGCACCAGCACGGTCAAGGTTCTGCCGCTGCCGAAGGCCGAATAAACTCGAACATCGGGGCCGGTGTTTCGCACCGGCCAACCCGGCCCGTCTGAGGGCTGTTGAGCAGTTTACCCGCAGGTAAGTTTATGGAATTGATCCACACTTTCTTCAACTGGGAAATTCTGGTCGAATCCTTTCCGATCCTGCTACGCGGGCTTGGCAACACGATCATGCTCGGCTGCGCAGCCATATTCTTCGGCTGCATTGGCGGGTTGACCCTGTGCTTGATGAGGCTTTATGCGCCAAGCTGGCTGAGATACCTGGCGATCTTCTACATTGACATTTTTCGCGCCTTACCGATTCTTGTCGTTTTGATCCTGATCTATTACGCGCTGCCCCTGGCAGGCATTCGCTTTACCTCGTTTACCTCCGCCACGATCGCGCTGTCGATGGTGCTTGCGGCATTCACTGCCGAAGTGTGCCGCGCCGGTATCGAAAATATTTCCAAGGGCCAGTTCGAAGCGGCATCGGCTCTTGGCCTTTCCTTTTGGATCACCATGCGCAAGGTCATTCTTCCGCAGGCCTTGAAGGTGGTCATTCCGCCGCTCACCAGCAATTGCGTGTCAATCTACAAGGACACGTCGCTCGCCTCGGTTGTTGCAATGCCGGACCTGCTGAAACAGGCAACCGACGCGCAGGCATTGATGGCCAACCCGACGCCGTTGATCGGTGCAGCCATCATTTATCTGGCGTTCCTCTGGCCGCTCGTTCGACTTGTCAGTTATCTCGAGGAGCGTGGCAAGCAGCAGCATTCGAGATGAACAAATTTCCACGGTCCATACAAGCATAGGCGCCCAGCGCGCCATTCATTCCAGGGAGCAGTCATGAACCAGCACCACACGACCCAAGCCAATTCGAACGAAGCCGCGTTTCCGGTCGAGACCATTCGCCCGATGTTTCCGGCGTTGCAGAAGGCTGGCGATTTCGTCTTTTTCGACAATGCCGCCGGTGCGCAGATTCCGCAGAGCGTGCTCGACGCGGTGACGAACCATTTGGTCAATTTCAACGTTCAGCGCGGCGCGCGCTACGGTCGCGGCGTCCAGATGGACAAGGTCATTGCCGATGCCCGCGACAGCGTGGCATTGCTCATCAACGCCCGCGATCCGCAGGAAATCTGCTTCGGCATGAATGCGACCTCGTTCATCCGTCTCGTCAGCCTCGGCATCGGCCAGATGCTGCAGGAGCGCGACGAGATCATCATCACCGACATGGATCACGACGCCAATATCGCGACATGGCTGGCGCTCGAATCGGCCGGTGCAAAATTCGTCTGGTGGCGCATGCGCGACGACGGCAATCTGCATGTCGACGATCTGCGGCCGCTGGTAAACGACAAGACACGTCTTGTTGCCTGCACGGTCACTGCACATTCCATCGGCTCGATTGTGGATGTCACCTCCGTCGCCAAAATCGCCCATGATGCCGGTGCCGAGGTGTTCCTCGACTGCGTGCATTACGGTCCGCACGGTCTGATCGACGTTCAGGCCTGGGATTGCGATTATCTTGTCTGCTCCGGCTACAAGAACTTCTCGCCGCATATGGGCTTCCTGTGGGGCCGCTTCGAGACATTGGAACGCCTGCCGACCTTCCGCGAAGACTTCATTCCCAACATACCGCCACACAAGGTCGAGGCTGGCACGTTCATCTACGAAAACGTCTCGGGCATGGACGCTGCGGTCAAGTATCTGGAATCGATCGGCCGCAATTTCGCTGCGGCCAACAACCGGCCCCGCCGCGAGAATATCGTTGCGGGCATGGGCAAGATCCGCGCCTATGAGCTGCAGCTCGCCACCGAAATGCTGCGTGTTCTCAAGGATTGTGGCGCGACGGTCTATGGTATCGACGATGTCGAGCGGATCAATCAGCGCGTTCCGACCTTCTGCTTCAATGTCGGCAAATTGTCGCCGCAGCTTGTCACGGAAGAGATGGCTGAGATGCAGATCGGTATCCGCGACGGCCACATGTATGCGCCGCGCCTGATGAAACGGCTCAACCTCAGCATGGATAGCGGCGCGGTTCGCCTTTCGCTGGTGCATTATAACACGATTGCGGAAATTCACCGCTTCGAAGAGGCGCTGAAGACGATCATCGCGCGACACGCGTAACGACAGCCAAATGCAATCCGCGCTGTTTCGAATGTGCGGATTGCATGCAAATGCCTGCATTGTGCAGTAGATTGGAATCAAGGGAACGCCGCTCTCAAGGGCGCGAAAAGGAAGAGAAGGTTACCGATGCAAACCAATGAAGTTCTTGGCCAGTTGGCTGAATTGCTCCTGTCCGGTGGTGTCGAGGTGGTGGATCTTGCCGCCGTGCTCGGTCCCGATACCCCCTTGCTGAAGTTGCCGCCGGAACTTGCCGTCGACACGCCGAAAATCGAAATCCATGAGATTTCCGCTTATGACAAGAACGGTCCGTGGTGGGCATGGAACTGGCTGAAGGTCGGCGAGCATTCCGGGACACATTTCGATGCGCCTAAACATTGGATCACCGGCAAGGACTATCCGGATGGCGCGACCGATACCATCCCCGCGAAGAATTTC
Source organism: Candidatus Phyllobacterium onerii (assembly GCF_028331445.1). GTDB lineage: Bacteria > Pseudomonadota > Alphaproteobacteria > Rhizobiales > Rhizobiaceae > Phyllobacterium > Phyllobacterium onerii. The sequence goes on from NZ_JAQMHX010000010.1 coordinate 93,118, forward strand.
GTTGCGCCGGTCAATGTCATCGATTGCTCGAAGGAGGCAGCCAAGGATCATGACTTCCTCCTGACCGTCGAACACATCAAGGCATGGGAAGCTGAGCATGGCGCTATTCACCCCGGCGAATGGGTCGTGATGCGCACCGATTGGTACAGGCGCAACGGCTCCGAGGCGGAATTTCTCAATGCCGATAATACCGGACCACACACCCCCGGGCCCACAGCCGAGGCGATTGAATACATCATTTCCACCGGCGCTATCGGCTGGGGCAGCGAGACCATTGGCACCGATGCCGGTCAGGCTGGTGGCATGACACCGCCATTCCCGGCGCACAGCCTGATGCATAAGTCCAATCGTTATGGTCTTGCCAGCCTGTGCAATCTGGACCGGCTACCGCCCAAGGGGGCAATCCTGATCGCCGCTCCGTTGAAGATCCAGAACGGTACGGGCAGCCCGACGCGGGTTCTGGCGCTTATTCCAAAAGCCTGAGCGCGGCCCAGTGCCTATGCGATACAGAAATGAGGAGACTTTCACATGGCTGAACGGTCATTCGCAAAGGAAGTCGAAAAGCTGAGACTGGGTGCCGGGGAAGAATTCTCCGGCGAAGGTATCTTGGCCATCACCAAGGCGCTGCTGCAATGCGGCGTCGGTTATGTTGGTGGTTATCAGGGTGCTCCCATCAGCCACCTCATGGATGTGCTTGCCGATGCTCAGGATATTCTCGGCGAACTCGGCGTGCATTACGAGGCAAGCGCCTCCGAAGCGACGGCGACGGCAATGCTCGCCGCCTCAGTGCATTATCCCATTCGCGGCGCGGCGACATTCAAATCCACGGTTGGCACCAACGTCGCCTCCGATGCGCTTGCCAACCTGGCATCGGGCGGCGTTACCGGCGGCGCGCTGATCATCGTCGGTGAGGATTACGGTGAAGGCTCATCCATTATGCAGGAGCGCAGCCATGCCTTTGCGATGAAGAGTCAGGTCTGGCTGCTCGATCCGCGTCCGAACCTGCCCTCCATTGTCAAATCGGTCGAAGACAGCTTCGAGCTTTCGGAAGCTTCGAACACGCCGGTCATGCTGCTCGTGCGTATCCGCTGCTGCCATGTCCATGGCCAGTTTATCGCCAAGGACAACAAGCGCCCGGCAATGACCGTCGCCGAGGCACTGGATTCGCCCCGGCGCGATACGAAACGCATCGTCCTGCCGCCGGCCTCTTTTCTGCACGAGAAGGAAAAGATCGAAAAGCGCTGGCCCGCCGCGGTCGATTTCATCCGCTCGCGCAAAATCAACGAGTTCTTCGGCCCTGAGATCGCTGAGGTTGGTATTGTCCTGCAGGGCGGGATGTACAATGGCGTCATCCGCGCGTTGCAGCGCATAGGCCTTGCCGATCTTTACGGCGAGACCCAGGTGCCACTCTATGTGCTCAATGCGGTTTATCCGTTGGTGGAAGACGAATTTCTTGGCTTTTGCCAAGGCAAAGACGCGGTGCTCGTCGTTGAGGAAGGCCAGCCGAACTATATCGAGCAGGCGATGGCGTCGATGCTGCATAAGGCGGATTACACAACGCGTATCATCGGCAAGGAAGTCATGCCGATGGCTGGTGAATACACTGGCCAGGTCATGTTCGACGGGGTCAGCACCTTCCTGCGTGAGCGCGCACCGCGCCTGCTTCCAGCTCAGATACGTGCGCCCAACACCACCGATATGAGCCAAGATGTTTCCGATCTTACGGCACTCGTTCCCGGGCGACCGCCCGGGTTCTGCACCGGCTGCCCGGAGCGGCCGATCTTCGCCGCCACCAAACTGATCGAGCAGGAACTGGGGCACCACCACATTGCGTCCGACATCGGCTGCCATCTGTTTTCGATCATGCCGCCCTTTGAGCTCGGCGCAACGACCATGGGTTACGGCCTCGGTCCGGCATCGGCTTCCGCGTTCAATTCTCCTGACGCCAAGCGCCGGTCGATCTCCTTCGTCGGCGATGGCGGCTTCTGGCACAATGGCCTGACCTCTTCCATCGGCAACGCGGTATTCAACCGCAATGACGGCGTGATCGTCATCGTCGACAATTTCTATTCGGCCGCCACCGGCGGGCAGGACATTCTGTCGTCACGCGCCACCAATCGCTCGAAATCGACCAAGCATCCTATCACTGAAGCGGTCAAAGGCATGGGAGTCAAATGGGTTCGCCATATCGAGCGAACCTATGACGTCAATAAAATGCGCGACACGCTGCGCGAGGCGCTGACCACGCCGGAGACAGGCCCGAAGGTCATTGTCGCTTCGTCGGAATGCATGCTGAACCGGCAGCGCCGCGAGAAGCCGCTGATCGACAAGGCGATCAAGGGCGGTGAACGCATGGTCAAGCCGAAGTTCGGCGTCGATGAGGATATTTGCACTGGCGATCATGCCTGTATGCGCTTGTCGGGCTGTCCGTCACTTTCGGTCAAGACGCTCGACGATCCGCTGCGTGACGATCCCGTTGCCCATATCGACCAGAGCTGCGTCGGCTGCGGCAATTGTGGCGAAGTTGCCGATGCTGCCGTGCTTTGCCCGTCCTTCTACCGTGCCGATGTCGTGCACAATCCTGGGACATGGGACCGTTTTGCCGACAACATACGGCGCAAGCTCATCGGCATGATGCAGAACTGGCGCGAGCGCCGCCGCCTGGAATTCGTGGACGCATAACATGGCAGATCAGGCGCCTTCCACAGTTCCCGAAGCGGACAGGATCATCAAGCTTGCGGTACTGGCCGTTGGCGGGCAGGGCGGCGGTGTTCTCACCGACTGGATCACTGCCGTTGCCGAGGTCAATGGTTACCGCGCGCAATCGACATCGGTTGCAGGCGTGGCACAGCGCACCGGCGCGACGATCTATTACGTCGAGCTATGCCGCGATAATGGCCGCCAGCCGGTGTTCGCCTTGTCCCCGGCGCAGGGTGATGTCGATATCCTGATCGCATCCGAACTCATGGAAGCCGGACGCGCCATCATTCGTGGCTTCGTCACGCCCAACCGCACGACACTGATCGCGTCCTCGCACCGTATCGCCGCCATCTCGGAGAAGATCGAGCCCGGCGATGGGCGTGCCCCTTCCGATCAGGTTATGGCCGCGGCCAAGGGTTCGGCGAAGCGCTTCATAAGTTTCGACATGGAGCAGATGGCGCTCGATGCCGGGTCGATGATTTCAGCCAGCCTGCTCGGCGCGCTGGCGGGTTCCGGCGCGCTGCCTTTTCCCCGCGAGACCTATGAAGAAATCATCAGGGGCTCAGGTCGGGGCGCGACTGCCAGTCTGAAGGCCTTCGCGGCGGCTCATGATCGCGCCAAAGATGTGGAGGCAGCCCCCGATGCATTCCCACCTCAACCCATCCCTTCAACGCCGAACGTAAAGGGCCCGCAGCAGCTCCTGTCGCAGTGGCAGTCGCTCAACGCCCGCGTCAATGCCTATCCCGAGCTCGTGCGCGATATGGCCCTGCGCGGTCTGTGCAAGGTCACCGATTACCAGGACGTCGCCTACGGCACCGAATATCTCGACCGACTCGATCAGGCGGTGAAGCTGGACAGCCCCGGCTACGCGCTGTCGCTGAGCGCGGCGAAACATCTCGCCAATGCCATGTGTTATGACGACATGATCCGGGTTTCCGATCTCAAGACCCGTTCGAAGCGCGACACGCGCGTACGGTCCGAAGTTGGCGTCAAGGATGGAACCGTCCTGCGACTGACCGAGTATTTTCATCCCCGCATCGAGGAATTCTGCGGCACGCTCCCGACTGGACTTGGCCGCTACATCGAAAGCCGCCCGAAAGTTTCGGCTTGGCTTGACAGGCGCATCAATCGTGGACGCCGCATCCGCACCGACAGCATGTCGGGTTTTGCCATGCTGTGGTTCATCGGCGGTCTGCGCCGCTGGCGCCGCTCGCTGCTGCGGCATCAGGTGGAAACCGCGCATCTGCAGCACTGGTACAAACTGGCGCTCGATCACGTTTCGCAGGATTATGCGCTTGCAGTTGAAATCCTCAACTGCCGCCGCCTGATCAAGGGCTACAGCGATACGCATGTCCGCGCCTTCTCCAAGTTTGACCGTGTGCTCTCGGGCCTCGATCTGGTCAAAGGCCGACCCGATGCCGCCGATTGGATTCGCCGCCTGCGCGAAGCTGCCCTGAAAGATGAAGAAGGCACCATGCTCGATGGTGCCCTGAAGACCATCGCCTCACTGAACTAACCTGGGATCACTGCCGTGGCTTCGATCTCCACCAGAGCGCGATCTTCCAGCAACGCCACAACCTGCACTAGCGTCATTGCCGGATAGTGGCGGCCGAACACCCGGCGATAGGCTTCGCCCAACCTTCGCTGTTGGGTGACATAGGCCTTCTTGTCGGTAATGTACCAGGTCAGCCGCACGATATTGGCGGGCGAGGCGCCCGCGCTTGCCAGCACATCGGCGATATTGCGCATGGTCTGTTCCGCCTGTTCGACGAAGTCATCCGTTTCGAACTGCTGATCCTTGGTCCAGCCGATCTGCCCGCCGACAAACAGCGTTTTGCCTTCGCCGATGACGCCGTTCGAATAACCTTTTGCCGGCGGCCATCCCTGCGGATGAACAATCTCTACCATACTGATTTCCTGCCTTCGTGTTTCTAATGCTGGTTGGCCTTGCGCAACTGGAAACGTTGGATCTTGCCCGTCGCCGTCTTCGGTAGGGCCTCGACGAATTTGATGGAACGCGGATATTTGTACGCTGCGATCACCTGCTTGACATGATCCTGCAGCCGCTTGACCGTCAGCTCGTCGGCGGCAACGCCCGCGCACAACATGATGTGTGCCTGCACGATCTGACCGCGAGCTTCATCGGGCGCGCCGATGACCGCACATTCGCTGACGTCCGGATGCAACAGCAGCGCCGCTTCGACTTCGGGACCGGCAATATTGTATCCGGCAGAGATAATCATGTCGTCGGAACGCGCTGCGAAATGAAAATAGCCGTGCTCGTCCTGGAAAAAGGTATCGCCGGTGAGGTTCCAGGCGTCACGCACATATGTTTTCTGGCGCTCATCCGCCATATAGCGGCAGCCCGTCGGCCCACGCACGGCAAGCTTGCCGGTTTCGCCGCGCGGCAGTTCGCGCATGTCGTCATCGACAATGATGGCTTCATAGCCGCTAACCGGCTTACCGGTGCGGCCCGGACCTGAATCGTCCAGCCGGTTGCTGATGAAGATATGCAGCATTTCGGTCGAGCCGATACCATCGAGTAGCGGCTTGCCAGTCTTGGCCATCCAGGCCTCGTATATGGGGGCGGGAAGCGTCTCGCCAGCGGAAACGGCAACGCGCAGTGAAGAAAGGTCGGCGCCTTCGTTCATAGCCTGCAGCATGGTGCGGTAGGCGGTGGGCGCGGTAAAGCTGATTGTCGCCTTATAGGTCTCGATGATTTCGACCATCTTTGTCGGCGTTGCCTGCTCCAGTAGGGCCGCTGCCGCCCCGAAGCGCAAGGGGAAGATCGCTAGACCGCCCAGCCCGAAGGTGAAGGCGAGCGGCGGCGACCCCACGAAAATATCGTCGGGCTGCACGTCCAGCACTTCCTTGGCATAGGCATCCGCGATCATCAGCAGATCGCGGTGAAAATGCATGGTCGCCTTGGGCTCGCCCGTCGTGCCAGAGGTGAAGCCGAGGAGGGCAACATCATCGCGGCCGGTCTTCACCGGCTCGAAGCGCACGGATTTGTTGAGCGCAATACGGTCGAGTTCAGCATCGTGGTTGGCAGTGCCGTCAAAGCCAACGACGTGCTTTAGGAAAAGGCTCTCTTTGGCGCAGGCCACCATGTCTTCCATCAGCCGCGTATCGCAAAGGGCGAAACTGATTTCCGCCTTGTCGATGATCTGCGCGAGTTCCCCGGCGCGCAGCATGGGCATGGTGTTGACCACCACGGCCCCGACCTTGGTTGCCGCCAACCAGCACGCGACCATGGCCGGATTATTCGCCGAGCGGATGAGAATGCGGTTGCCGGGCTCAACGCCGTAATTTTCGATCAGCGCATGGGCGATGCGATTGGTCCAATCCGTCAGCTCCTTGTAGGTGCGGCGGCGGCCATTGCCGATTAACGCGGTATTGTCGCCAAACCCGCGATTGACCATGACATCGGTCAGTTCGACCGCCGCGTTGAGCCATTCGGGATACTGGAACTTTTGCATCGGCATTTCCGGCCAGTCTTCGGCTCGGGGCAGATTATTCCGGGTGAAGTGATCCGTATGTGAAGTCGGTCCCAGCATGGTTTATCCCCTCGCAATTAATTCCGGGCAAGCTCGTGCCTTGCGATGATTATTTTCTGCACGTCCGATGCGCCCTCATAGATGCGTAATGCCCGGATTTCCCGGTAGAGCCGCTCGACCACGCTTCCCTTGCGCACGCCGTCACCGCCGTGGATCTGCACCGCCTTGTCGATGACGCTCTGGGCATGATCGGTTGCATAGAGCTTGGCCATGGCCGCCTCGCGGCTGACGCGTTCGGCGCCGTTGTCCTTCAGCCATGCCGCGCGGTAGACAAGAAGGGCGGCGGCGTCGATATCGAGCGCCATGTCGGCGATGTGCCCCTGTACCATCTGCAGGTCGGACATGGGCGCGCCAAAGAGATGGCGTCCATTGGCGCGGGATACGGTCTCGTCCAGCGCCCGCCGGGCAAAGCCGAGCGCAGCTGCTGCAACCGTGGAACGAAATACATCCAGCACCGACATGGCGATGCGGAAACCTTGGCCCGGTGCGCCGACAAGCGTCGACGCTGCAACGCGGCAATTGTCGAAAACCAACCGCGCCAGCGGATGCGGGGCGATGACTTCAAGCCGCTCGGCGATCACCAGCCCCGGAGTGTCGGCGGGTACGATGAAAGCCGAAATGCCCTTGGCTCCGGCCGCTTCGCCGGTGCGGGCGAACAGTGTATAGACATCGGCAATGCCACCATTGGATATCCAGGTCTTCTCGCCGCTCAATATGTAATCATCTCCGTCACGCGTCGCCGATAGTTCCATATGGGCGACGTCGGAACCTGATTGCGGTTCGCTGAGGGCAAAGGCGGATATCGCATTGCCGGTGCGCGTCCTGTTCAGCCATGCCTGCTTTTGCGCATCTGTTCCGAACAGCGACAAAGCACCGGTGCCGAGGCCCTGCATAGCAAAGGCGAAATCGGCAAGGCCATCATGCCGCGCCAATGTCTCGCGGATCAGGCAGAGGCTGCGCACTTCAAGCTTGCTGGAGGCATCGGCGGGATCGATGGCCGTGTGCAGCAGGTGACCCGCTTCACCGAGTTTGCGCACGAGATCGCGGCAGGCTGCATCGGTGTCGTCATGATCGATATGGCCGAGACTGGTGCCCGCCCATGTTTCGACGTCATCAGCCAGTTGCCGGTGCCGGTCTTCGAAAAATGGCCAGGCGAGAAACGATCGGTCGGCCATATTAGTTGCCCCCGAAGACGGGCTTTTCATGCGCAACGAAAGCATCGAAGGCGCGCTGGAAATCCTTCGTTTGCATGCAGATCGCCTGCGCCTGCGCTTCCGCCTCGATAGCCTGATCGATGGACATTGACCATTCCTGATTAAGCATCGTCTTGGTCATCATGTGACCGAAGGTGGGCCCGTCGGCCAGCCGCTTTGCCAGTTTGATCGCTTCCGCGTCGAGCTCTGCGGCCGGGACAATGCGGTTATAGAAACCCCAACGTTCGCCTTCCTCAGCCGCCATGGACCGGCCGGTGTAGAGCAGTTCGGCGGCGCGGCCCTGGCCGATGATTCTCGGCAGTATGGCACAGGCGCCCATGTCGCAGCCAGCAAGGCCGACGCGCGTAAACAGGAACGCCGTCCTGGCTTCCGGAGCGGCAAGCCGCAGGTCCGACGCCATGGCGATGATCGCGCCCGCGCCGACACAGACGCCATCGACGGCGGCGATGACGGGCTTGCCACAGTGCATGATCGCCTTAACCAGATCGCCGGTCATGCGGGTGAAGTCGAGCAGACGCTTCATGTCCATCTTCAACAGTGGACCGATAATGTCGTGCACATCGCCGCCTGAGCAGAAATTGCCCCCATTGGAGCCAAAGACCACGGCTTTGATGTCCTCGGCGTAGGTGAGGTCGCGAAAGCAGTCCCGCAGCTCCGCGTAGCTCTCGAAGGTCAGCGGATTCTTGCGCTCCGGCCGGTCGAGCGAGATGATGGCTATACCGCCCTCGACGTGCCATTTGAAAAAGGTGGCCTTGTAGTTTGCCATCTCACGCATGATCACCTCCCGTAATCAGTCCCCGCGAATGCTCGATTGTGTCCAAGATGGAACTCAGCCGTGCCGTCGTATCCGGCGGAAGGGTGCTGAAGATGTCATTGATCCACAATTCGTGCGCAGCGGCCATGCGCGAGAACTCGTCCCGACCCTTGTGTGTCAGGCGTACCAGCATGGCGCGCTTGTCACCCACGACAGGCACACGCAGCACGGCACCGTCCGAAACCAGCCGCTCGATGATCCCGGTGACGTTGCCATTGGAAACGCGCAGCGCCGAGGACAGTTCGCTCATCTTGAGCCCTTCTTCGAAGCGGTAGAGCGCCGCCATCACGTCGAAACGCGGTAGCGTGGTATCGAACTCCATCCGCAGCTTTTCGCGTATTGTCGCTTCGATATGCTTGGTCGCCTTCAGCATCTTCAGCCAGACCCGCAGGTTCTGCTTGACGAAAGCAGGGGATGCGCCCTCATCGAGGGACGGTTGCTGTGTCGGGTTGCTCATATTTCCCCTCCTGAAATGGCAATCGCCTGGCCGGTGATGGAATGAGAATTCGGGCCACACAACCACAAAACGGTCTGTGCAACTTCGTTTGGCTGGATCAGCCGTTTTTGCGGATTGGATGCAGCGAGCGCGGTGACTGCTTCGGCGTGGCTCTTGCCGGTCTTCTGCATGATAGTCTCTATGGAATGGTCCAGCATGGGTGTATCGACAAAGCCGGGACAGATCGCATTGACGGTAATACCCGTCTTGGCGAGCTCCAGTGCCAGCGCCCGCGTCAGACCGACAACCCCATGCTTGGCCGCGGTATAAGCCGAAACATAGGCATAGCCCTTCAACCCCGCAGTCGAGGCAATGGCGATGAGCCTGCCGCTGTTGACTTGCATCATGGCCGGAAGCGCGTGGTGAAATGTGGTGAACACGCCAGTAAGATTAAGATCGATCTGGTTCTTCCACGTCTTGAGATCGAGGCGGTGGAATGGCGCGCTTTCGGCGGCACCCGCATTGGCGATGACGATATCGAGCTGGCTGCCGATCTGTTCGAACAGGTGCTTAGAGGAAGCCTCGTCAGTTACATCGGCGGCAATCGGAACAATCAATACCGATTTTGCCGCTGTCTTCGCCAACACATCGGCCCGTCGCCCGGAGATAATCACCCGGGCCCCCTGTCCTGCGAGTTGCAGCGCGATCGCAGCGCCAACCCCGGTGCCGCCGCCGGTGACCAGCGCGACCTTACCTTCGAGCGAGCCCGCCACCTATGCGCCCTCGACCGGAGTGATGGTCTCGGCCCGCTCTGCCAGTCGAACCATCTGGTCGCGGCCGGGATAATAGGGCTTTGGCCAAGATTCGGTCTTGTCGCCCAAGGCGACGGCCGCGTGCAATGTCCAGTACGGATCGCTGAGATGCGGACGCGCAAGGCAGACGAGATCGGCACGCCCGGCAAGCAGGATCGAGTTCACATGGTCCGGCTCGTAGATATTGCCGACAGCCATCGTCGCCATGCCTGTCTCGTTGCGGATGCGGTCCGAAAATGGCGTCTGGAACATGCGGCCATAGACCGGACGCGCATCGACCGAGGTCTGTCCGGCAGAAACATCGCAGATATCAACGCCCGCTGTTTGCAGCATCCGCGCAATCTCCACCGCGTCCTGTGGCGTAACGCCTTGCTTGCCGACCCAGTCATTGGCCGAGATTCGCATGGAGATCGGCTTTTCATCGGGCCAGGCTAGCCGCACGGTGCGGAAAATCTCCAGCGGATAGCGCACGCGGTTCTCCAGTGAACCGCCATATTCGTCGGTACGGTTGTTCATCATCGGCGTGATGAATGAGGACAGCAGATAGCCATGCGCCGCGTGCAGTTCCAGCATGTCGAATCCGGCGCGATTTGCCATCAGCGCCGCCGTGACGAATTGATCGCGTATGCGGTCCATGTCAGTGCGCGTCATGGCGTGCGGGGTCTGGTTCTGTTTCGACCATGCGAGCTCGGATGCGGAAAGCACTGGCCAATTGCCGTCGGTGAGCGGCTCGTCCATGCCTTCCCAGCCGACCCGCGTCGAGCCCTTGGCGCCGGAATGGCCGAGTTGGCAGCAGATCTTGGCGTCAGTCTCTGCATGGACAAAATCGACGATCCGCTTCCATCCGTCTTCATGCTCGGGCGCATACATGCCGGTGCATCCGGGTGTGATCCTCCCTTCGTCACTGACGCAGGTCATCTCGATGGTTACCATGCCCGCACCGCCCTTGGCACGCTCGCCATAATGCACCAGATGCCAGTCGTTCGGTGTCCCATCGATGGCTTTGTATTGCGCCATGGGCGAAACGACGATTCGGTTCTTCAGCGCCATACCGCGTAGTTGGAACGGCGCGAACATCGGAGCGCGGTGCGTGCCTTGCCCGGCGCCAGCTTTTTCCTGAAACCACGCTTCCGCATTGGCCAGCCAGTTGCGGTCGCGCAGGCGCAAATTTTCATGGCTGATACGCTGCGAGCGGGTCAGCAGTGAATAATTGAATTGGACGGGATCAAGATCGAAATAGCGCTCCACATCCTCGAACCATTCGAGCGAATTGCGCGCGGCAGATTGCAGCCGCAGCACCTGCAAACGGCGCTCGTCCTCATATTTATCGAAGGCTGCACCAATCGACTTTTCCGTATGCAGGTACTCTGCCAGCGCGATAGCACTTTCGAGCGCCAGCTTGGTGCCGGAGCCGATGGAGAAATGCGCCGTTGCCGCGGCATCGCCGAGGAGCACGACGTTTTGATACGACCATTTCTCGCACAGCACGCGGGGAAAGCTGATCCATGCCGAGCCGCGAATATGATTGGCATTGGTCATCAGCGCATGACCGCCGAGATATCTCGCGAAAATCCGTTCGCACACAGCGATGGACTCCTGCTGGCTCATTGCGCCGAAGCCGAACTTGTCCCAGGTCGCCTGCGTGCATTCGACGATGAACGTCGCCGTGTCGTCATCGAACTGGTAGGCGTGCGCCCAGATCCAGCCATGCTCGGTCTCTTCGAAGATGAAGGTGAAGGCATTGTCGAACTTCTGGTGTGTGCCGAGCCAAACGAACTTGCATTTGCGTACGTCGATCTCAGGCTTGAAATGCTCGGCGAATGCGGCGCGGGTGCGCGAGTTCAACCCATCGGCTCCGATGACCAGATCATAAGTCTTGCCCAAGGCCACCACGTCGTCGATCGGCGTTTCGAAGCGCAGGTGAACGCCGAGTTCTCTCGCGCGGTTTTGCAACACAAGCAGCAGCTTTTTGCGGCCAATGCCGCAAAAGCCGTGTCCGGTCGATACAGTTTCGGTGTTTTTGAAGTGAACGGCTATATCGTCCCAATAGGCGAATTGCGTGCGGATGGCCTCGGCGCTGATCGCATCATTGGCAGCGAGATTGCCGAGCGTTTCGTTGGAAAGCACCACGCCCCAGCCGAATGTATCATCGGCTTTGTTACGCTCGATGATGGTGATGTCGTGAGCAGGATCGCGCAGCTTCATGCTGATCGCGAAATAGAGACCGGCAGGTCCTCCTCCGAGACAGGCGATCTTCATCAGACATGCACTCCGGTTTGAACCTCGTCGTGCCATCATCGTGTCACTGCCTGAAAATAATTTCAAGTATGAAATTTCAAGCTTGAATTATTTATTTGATTGTGCGGATATTGAGCATGGAAAATGGGAGGCTCGCGTTGGAAAACACTATCCGAACCGAAATACAGGATGGCTATGCGATCCTGACCCTTGACCGCCCAAATGCATGCAATGCGCTCAACACCGGTATGCTGAAGCAACTGGCGGAAGCGTTGGCTCATTTCGACCGCGATCCCGAAATACGCCTCGTCATCCTGACGGGCGCGGATGGCAATTTCGCCTCTGGCGCGGATATCGGCGAGATTGCCGACAGGACTGCCCTGGACGGCGTGCATGATCTGCGGCTGCATTCCTGGGAGACGATTGCCAAGGTGCGCAAGCCGCTCATCGCCGCGGTGGAAGGTTACTGCCTCGGCGGCGGTTTCGAACTTGCGCAGCGCTGCGATCTCATCGTGGCTGCCGAAAATGCCACGTTCAGCCAGCCGGAGGTACGGCTTGGTCTCATACCCGGCGCAGGTGGTGTCCAGCGCCTTGCAACCAGCATCGGCAAATGGCGAGCGATGCGGATGGTCCTGAGCGGCGAAACCATCACTGGACGGGAAGCGTTCGAATGGGGCCTTGCTTCCCATACAAGCGCTGCTGGCGAAGCACTGCCAACGGCCAAAGAAATCGCTGCCAAGCTGGCCCAGGGCGCTCCTTTGGCGCAGCAGTTCGCCAAGCAGGCGGTGCTGACAGCATTGGACAAACCGGAGGGCCTCGATCTGGAGCGCCGCTCGTTCGAACTGCTGCTCTCCACCGAGGACAAGGCTGAAGGCATCGCCGCCTTTCGTGCCAAGCGCAAGCCGGACTTCAAGGGGCGCTGACATGAGTGAAACAATCGATGTAATCGGCGTCGTTGGCGCGGGCGTGATGGGTCGCGGCATTGCCCAACTCATGGCGCGTGGCAGCAAACGGACGATCTTGTATGATGCCGTTCCGGGCATGGCGGCGACAGCCAAGGCGACCATTCTTATCGGCATCGAGGAGCGCATCGCTCGTGGCAAGGCCGGTGAGGATGAATTGGCTGTAGCGGCCAGGAACATCGTGATCGCAGATGATCTGGCTGGTCTCGCGCCTTGCGAGCTTATTATCGAAGCCATCATTGAAACCATTGACGCCAAGGTTGGATTGTTTCGCGCGCTGGAAACCGTGTGCGATGATAGCTGCATCCTTGCAACCAACACGTCATCGCTGTCAGTCACCGCGATAGCGGAAGGCTTGCAGAACCCCCGTCGATGCGCGGGGTTGCATTTCTTCAACCCTGCAACCGTGATGAAATTGGTCGAAGTGGTTGCAGCGCCCGCGACAGATCCGGCCATCATGAAGCAGCTTGCAGCGGTCGTTGAAGGGCTTGGCAAGATAGCTGTCGAGGTGCGAGACAGTCCGGGCTTTCTGGTCAATCGTTGTGCCCGGCCATTCTATGGTGAAGCATTGAAACTGCTGGAGCAGGGCGCTGCCGATGCGGCTACCATTGATGCCTGTCTAAAATCGTCGGGAGGCTTTCCGCTTGGACCGTTCGAACTCATCGATCTCGTTGGCGTCGATATAAACCTTCATGCGACACGGGCGGTCTGGAACGCTTTTGGACAAGCGCCGCGCTTCACGCCTTCGTCGATCCTTGAAAATATGGTGCGTAAGGGGAAATTGGGCCGGAAAACCGGCTCGGGCTTTTTCACCTATCCACGTGAGAAAACCAGCGCATTAGCGGAAATCCACTGTGATCCGGATATTTTCCTGCGCGTTGCTTCAATGCTCGCCAATGAGGCAGCCTTCGCCTTTCAGGAAGAACTCGCCTCGGCGGAAGCTATCAACACGGCTGTCAGGCTTGGCCTCAATTTCAAGTATGGGCCGCGCGACCTTGCGCAGATCATAGGCGTTCCAAAGATCATCAAGACGCTGCAGCGCTGCGCGCAAACCGATACCTCCGGACGCTATGAAATCTGTGCATCACTCGCGCAATTTGCAGGTCAATAGCTCCCCCTTGAACCACTTGAAAATAGAACCCAGCGGCTAGGCGACCGCCGAAATTACAGAACTTGCCTCGCATTGCAGGTTTCGCGATTGTACCCACGCTCATGAACGGGCTGCGCTGTGCAAATAGCAATGGCATTAGGCAAGATAGACCCTCAGCGATTGGCCCGCTGGCAAAAGCTGCAGGACGAAAACCGGGGTAATACCGTTGAAGGAGTCAGATCGCGTGGCACCCGTTCCGTCCTTGGCCCTAAAACTAGACGTTAAAACCCCTTGGGTGAGCCGGCCAGATGCCTGCTTTTGGCCCAACCCAACCCGAATGACGCCAATTGGGGCTCGCTCGAGCTTGATCTCCGCGCGGGCATCAAGCACGCTCCAGGGTCAAACGACAGCCAGAGACGCGTTGCAGACCGTCGCGGACAGTTGGAGGCGCAAATTCGATCGCTTGAACCCTTGATGGAAGCTGATCTTCAGGAACCACGGCTTCCACGGCGGTCATCACTTCGACGGCCTTCACGGCCACCCGCAAGCAGTCCCGCCCGTTGACGCCGACGGCTAATCGCGGCACGCTGGCGTCGGGCACGTTGAAGTCGAGGAGATACTCCGATGCATGTAACGATAGCACAAGCACAGAAAATCGTCGAAGCCTCTCGTGCAAAGGCCGAGGCCTTGAATACGCAAATGTGTATAGCCGTGGTCGACTCCGGGGGAAACCTGAAGGCCTTTTATCGAATGGACGATGCGTGGGTCGGGTCTATCGACATCTCCCATAAGAAGGCTAAGACGGCGCTTTTTTTTGGTATGATGACCGGGCAAATCGGCCAATTATCTCAGCCGAACGGCCCCCTGTATGGTATCGAGCACTCCAATGACGGTCTCATCACCTTCCCAGGTGGAATTCCAATCGTCGATGACGACGGTGTGATGAGCGGTGCTGTTGGAGTAAGCGGGTCGACGGTCGAGAATGATCACGCCGTTGCTGAGGCCGGCGTACGCGCTGTCGGCCAGATTGAATTGCCAGAGCACCCTTGGCGAACGTAGGTAAGAACACTCCGTACGATTGGAAACTCCATAGGCGCGAATGGGTTGCGCGAGTTCAACGCCCGGTTCGATCTCGAGAGTGGAGACCACCACTTCTGCGTTTTCTGAGGAAGGACGATCGGATAAGGCGCGAAGCCGTCGGCGTTCTCTGGTGGGTTTGCCAAATCATATAGTTATTCGGAACGAGAGGGGACGACTAGCGCGGGTTTGCAGTCCCGATCTTTTTCAAGGTGACCATTGAATAGGGCACTACACAACAGGCTTGTAGACATTCAAGCTACAATCCAAAATGCTCGATATTCGCCTATTATCGGCATTTACAAACGAACGGTTTCTCGCCCAGTTCCTGATTGAACAAAACTTGGATCCGAGACGGATCAATCGTTTATATAGTTGAGGAACTCGCAGTTGCAGTGCGATACATTTCCAAGTGTCGGAAGCGCTCAGGCCGAGCTGTCGACGCGATCGACGTCAGCACCACGGTCAAAGCGTTAGCGGAACGAGGATTTGCGCTTCGCATTTCTGGTTCAGGCATGGCCGGGTTGGATGGGCACATGCCTAGCCCTACGCAACACCGTTACCGTACGCCGCTACTTGTTTGTTCAAACGACCACTTCACCTGCTCTGCCAGGAACGCGGCAAACGGCTTCACATTCATATTGCCGCTCGCTTCCTCCAGCCCTGCCAGATAGGCCCTGCGGTCTTCCACCCTGACGACTGTCCAGGGATAACCGCCGGAGGCCAGCATGGCATTCATGAGAAACCGCGCTATCCGGCCATTGCCGTCCGGATAGGGATGCACATAGCCCAAGAGCCAGTGTCCGAGCACGGCGCGCACGGATGCTTCTTTCTCCGCCTCCAGTAAATCGAATAGCGCGATCATCCCATCGGCCACCGCCTCTGCTCGCGGCGGTACATGTTGTGAGCCCCGCAGGTACACAGATTGATTGCGATATCCGGCAAGCGCACTCGCCCTGAGTATACCAGCGGTCACGGAGGGCGCGAACAGTTCCCGGTACCATTCTCGATGTGTTTCCCGCGTCAACGCTCCTGCCGGCTTGCCGTTTATGATAGCGGCGACCGACTCTTTGACCTTCTGAAAGGCGAGGTAGTAACCGCGCGCGGCAAGCGCATCCCGGTTCTTGCGGTCGTCTTCATCGATCTCCGGGTTCCAGCTTCCCTCTCTCACACGGTCGATGAGCTCGGGTGTGACGCTGTACCCTTCGATCGACAGCGAATGATAGGCGTCGCTCTCGTAGATATCCTCGAGGAACTTCATATAGGCGTCCTTGTCGACCGGCAGGCCAGTTGCCTTTGGGAATATTTCAATGACGGCTTCGCGCTGTGATTCCCAGATCGCGCGCAGGCGGGCGACAAGCGGCGGTACCCCCGCCGGGATAACGGTCACACCAGCTTGACCCGCGAACGGATCGGACTCGCGCACGTCATACCCGGCCGCTTTAAAGGCCGCCACGATTTCATCCGCGAAGGCGTCGCGCCCTACGCGGCGGAAAGCGCCGGCAAGTCGTCCCGCCACGGAGGAATGGCCGCCATCAAGCAATAAGGCCAGAACAGTTGAGACGTCGCGCACGGACGCCATTGCGATCTGTATCTCGATCGGCGCGCGCTGGAAAAATGCTTCCGGTACACGAATAAGCGCGGCCTCAACCGTGAATATGCGCTGACGGTTCTTTTCCGTCAGCTGTTCTGGCATTTCCTTGACTTGGAGGTCATAGATGGAAGTGCCAAACAACAGGTCGATTTTGTTGTTCTTGCCCTTGGGTGTGTTAACCACCACCTGCGGCGGAATGGTGGGCGCTTCCGCATGCAGCAAAAGCGACTGCTCTGGTGACAAGAACCAGTCCTTGCCGAACCGCTCATTGCAGTACAGAGAACAGAATTCCCAGAAGCTTGCGTACCAGGGGGTGGTGTCCTGTTGCTGCGCCTGCGGGCCGGTCGACATGACCCAGCCTCTAATCACATTGCGCAGAAAGCCATTCTGCAGCAGTCGCTCTCGGTGAACGCGGGATAGTTCGTCCGACTTGAATATGCGCCGCCCGCCTTCCTGCAGCTTTTTGAGGATGGCTAGGGATTCAGAGAGTTTTTCATGGGGCTTGGCCATTACCTGCCCTTGCAAGTTTTTGGTGTTGTGCAATTACAAGTATATAATGATGATCTATCACAAGTCAATCATGCCGTGAAATCACAAGTTTTTAGCGGTGAGCAATTGCAAGTTCTTAATGTTGCGGCAGAAATATGAAATATCTCAATGGGATAATGGGGTAACTATGTGATTTAAGCGGTTAGCGCGGCCTCCGCCAAATTTCCTGGCGGTTAAGGGTATGTTTTGTTTGTTCAGCAGCTGCGTCAGTGAGTACTAAATATCGCTGTTGTGAGTTCATTGCGACACGCGAGTCACCCGGGTAAATCTCTTTGAAGTCCCAATCTGCATAAGTCTTTCCTTCACCGACTGACAGCGGGATTTGCGTGCCGGAAATGAGTGGCAGTCAAAACGAGCTAACAACCACCCAATACTTTTAAAGCCGCAAATTCCTAGGCGTACCGGCGTTGTCCATACTAACGGCACTATTCAGATCATCATGTTCGCTTGCGGCAAAAGCTCCGCCTTCGAGATGATAGACATGCGGTTCTTCCGAAAAATATTCCTGTAAGCCCATCATGAACATCCGATGGTCTTCACTCGCTTCGAAGCCCAACGTGTGATCCTCGATTGAGCGCCCTCGAGCAATCAGGTGGAATAGTTCGGGCATTTCGATCTCTTGCGCCAGTGACCGGGGTAACCTTCTGCGCGGGTAGGTAGCGGAACGACTTCGGCGAATGCTTGTCTGAACGTTTCAGATGCTCCTTGTAAATGGGCAGCACAGCGATCTCATAAATCATGGTTGAACCTTTAAAGTGAGTTGGAGCGTTTATGAGCGTGCACGCGCAGTGTCAGCCGACGGGTCAACTGCCATCGCGATTTTTCCCTGGATACTGTTGTTCGGGCTCTCAAGCCGGGTATGAGCGAGGGGGATGTCAGCGAGCGCATAGACAGCCCCAACGTGCGGCCGCAGCTGACCACGCTCTATTAATGTGCTCAGTTCATCAAGCTTTCCGCGGTTTTGCCTTGTGAAAACGAAGTGATAACTTGCGTTCTTGCCCCATGCTTCAATGAGGTTCTGTGGCTGTGCGATGTCCACGATCGAGACCACGCGGCCAAGTTGCGCGAGCACGTCCGGGCTACGGGCCAATGTCGCCACCAATGGTGTCAAACACGACGTCGACTCCGCGGCCTTCCGTTTCCCGCATGATAGCGCTGATGTAGTCTTCCTTCTTGTAGTCGATGACGACGTCCGCGCCGACCTCGACCGAGACAACGGAAAAGTCGTCACGATGGGCGCGGACATGACACCGCTATTTCCGGCCAAGTCGACGCGGTGACCGGATTTCTCACGAACACCAAGGCGGTGTCCGTGCTTGGTCCCGAGATCGTAACGCTTATTCCGGCAAACACCGGGGTTCCGAACTATGCAAATTCATACTTCGTGGCGGCAGATGCGTATGACAGCCAGAAAGAAAATCTCGTAAATCACACGACGGACTTCACCCGCTCCCAGCCATTGGCGAGGTGAGTGTCTAGCTCGCGAGCTAAAGTCTCGGCGTCGCGTGCTTCGAGCGCTGCAATGATCCTCTCATGCTCGGCCACTGCTCCTGCCCATCGTTCAGCTCCCTCGTGTCCGATGAAACGGATGCGCTTCACACGCGATTGTAGCAATCCGTGCACTTCGGCCAGGGGGGCATTGTTTGCCAGGGCTACAATCCCCGTATGGATCTGTTGATTCACCTTGTAATATTCGAGCCGTTCAGCAGCCTTATAGTGTTTTACCATTGCATCATGAAGTGAACGCAACCGCGCGATGCCTTCGTCGCTCGCCACCGCGCATGCGATACGTCCGGCGAGCATTTCCAATGACCGCAGGACAATGAGCATATCCTCCACATCCTTGGCGGAGAAACGCTTGACCACGGCCCCCCGGCTTGGCACGAGCTCAACCAACCCTTCGCTGGCCAGGAATTTCAAGGCTTCGCGCAGCGGCGTGCGCGATACGCCCAGTTCCTCTCCGAGCTGGGTTTCGTAAATGCGCTCGCCCGGCTGCAGATCTCCTTCGATGATCATGTCCCGCAAACGCGTGACGATTTCTCCATGGAGCGACTGACGCGAGATAGTGGCAACTGTCCGTCGTCCGTTAGCCTCGACCATTTCAGATGCCATGGTGTTTCTCTCCTCGTTCCGCCGCCCAACTGGCGAGTCGGTCCCTCCGGTCATTTTCGCATTGGTAGAACAAAAATGATACCGACTTCATACGTTATTTTTTATACTGTATACAAAATGCTTGCATACAGGAAAATTTGTTTGTAGTCCTTTAAGCCTCATCGGAGAGGAGGAGTTTTTTATGGCGAATGCCAAACCAGCAGCCACCGCGGAAGTGGTGCGGCCCGTTCTGGCGCTTGCCATGGGCGATCCGGCCGGAATTAGTCCGGAACTCACCGCACGAATGCTTGCCCTGCCTGAACTCCAAAATGCTGCTCATTTCATCGTCATCGGCGATCGCCGCATCCTGGAGGAGGGTGCAGGAACCGCAAACATCGAACTCGATCTCGACTATCGGTCTGCGAGCGACTTCTCGACGGAACTTTCGGAGCGGCCAGTCTTTGTGGATCTTTGCAACCTCGATTCCAAGGATGTGGTGCGAGGCGAGGCAACGCTTGCAGGTGGTACGTTTGCGACCGAAAATTTTCGCTTCGCTCTCCATCTGGCCGACAAGGGGAGCGTTGATGGAATCTGCTTCACACCTTTCAACAAGAAAGCGATGCGTTACGCCTATCCCGGCTACGATGACGAGATTCGATTTGTTTCCGATGTTCTGTCCTTCAACGGCAAGATGCGCGAGTTCAACGTTCTCGAACGCGTCTGGAATGCGCGTGTAACCTCGCATATCCCGCTTTCTGCCGTTTCCGCCCACATCAGCATCGACGCCATCCTGGCGGAGGTCGAGCTGACCGCTGCCTGTCTGCGCCTCGCTGGCATCGACAATCCCAAAATCGCAGTCGCAGGGCTCAATCCGCATGCTGGCGATGGCGGCAGTTTCGGGATGGAGGAAATCGAAGTCATCGAGCCTGCCGTCGCCCGTGCGAAGGCTGCGGGCTATGCCGTGGATGGGCCATTTCCCGCAGACACGGTGTTCCTGCGGGCATTGAAGGAAGGCTTCCACGCAGTTTTAACCATGTACCACGACCAGGGCCAGATCGCGATGAAGATGATGGGCTTTGACAAGGGAGTCACGATGATGGGTGGGTTGCCATTCCCGCTCTGTACGCCGGCACACGGCACAGCCTACGACATTGCCGGGCGCGGCATCGCGGACGTCGGCGCGTCGCGCGAGGCTGGGCTGTTGGCGGCGAAAATGGCCAGGCAGCAAATCGTCTCGAGAGAAGCGGCGCGCAACAGGAGTTAACGAGGACAGGACCGTGCCGTCGGGGTTGGAGCATGCGGCGGGCGGTATAGCAACAGGGAGGATTCAATATGCTGAAACAAATCGCAGGGATGCTGCTCGCAATGACGGCCATCACCCCGGCAGTGGCCTTCGAACCGACAAAACCAGTCGAGTTCGTTGTCACCTCTGGTCCAGGTGGCGGCACGGATAACTTCGCGCGAACGGTACAATCTATCATCGCCAAGCATAAGTTGATGGATGCGCCAATCGTTGTGACCAACAAGGGCGGCGGTAGTGGCGCCGAGGGTTTCGTCTACGCCGCCGGTTACAAGGGCGATCCTTACAAACTGACATTCGGTACGAACAACGAATATCTGCTGCCAAGTGTTGCGGCTGTTCCCTACAAGCCTGAAGACCTGACGCCGGTCGCTGCACTCGCGCTCGATGAATTCCTGGTCTGGGTGAATGGCAAATCCGAAGTCAATGACATCAAGACCTTTGTAACCGCAGCAAAGGCCGAGCCGAAAGCGATCCAGTTCGGCGGTAGCCAGTCCAAGGACACGGACCAGATTCTCGTCTCGACAATAGCCGAGACGACAGGGGCCGAGTTCCGGTACATTCCGTTCAAGAGCGGCGGCGAGGCCGCGGTGCAGCTGGCTGGCGGCCACATCGATGCAAATGTAAACAATCCCAATGAGAACCGCGGCCAATGGCAGGCGGGAATGGTGAAGCCACTATGTGTCTTCCGGCCCGACCGTTTTCCCAAAAGCGAGCCTGTGCATGACGGCAAGGGCTGGAGCGACATACCGACATGCGCCGAGGCCGGTTTGGCGATTGACAGCTATCGCATGCCACGCACGGTCTGGTTGCCCGCCGGGGTCGATGAGGATGCCGTGAAATTCTATCGCGACGTTTTGAAGAAGGTCTCCGAGACATCGGAATGGGCCGACTATGTGGCCAAGACTTCGCAAACGTCGCAGTTCCTCGCTGGTGGCGACTTTACCACCTATCAAACCAGTGATCGCGAAAATGTGGTCAAGGTTCTCAAGCGCGAAGGCTGGCTGGTCGAGTGATCTGATCGCGAGGCGCTCGCGGTGGGCGCCTCGCGTTTGACTGCGGATGGAGGAGAGCATGGCCGAGTTGCAAAAAGGATATGTATCCCGCAAGACGATGGAAATCGTAACAACGCTCCTGACCGGAGGGGTCGGCATCGCCATCTGCATTGAGTCGTGGCGAAGTGGAGTCGGTTGGAATGAGACCGGGCCCGAGCCGGGTTATTTCCCCTTCATTGTCGGTAGCCTGGTAATCCTGGGAAGTGCCGTTACGCTCTTGCGCACCCTCTTCTTCTACAACCACGAAGGCGAGATTTTCCTTGATATCGAACGGGCCAAACCCGTCCTTGGTTTTTTTCTGCCCATCGTTGCCTTCATCGTCATATCGCTTCTCCTTGGTCTCTATGTAGGCACGGCGCTCTATATCCTCGGCTCCATGAAATGGCAGGGAGGTTACCGGTGGTGGGTGTCAGCCTGCGCCGCGCTCGCCGTCTCCGCACTTTTCTATCTCGTTTTTGAGGTCGGCTTTCAGGTGCCGCTGCTCAAGGGGCCAATCGAAGGTTGGCTCGGAATTTACTGATCCTGCGATTGCCGGGACACTTGGGAGATGCCGATGGGAAATTTCAGCTATCTGATGGATGGGTTTTCGACCATCATCACGGGTCACCACATTCTTATCATGATAATCGGCGTCATGCTCGGGATCCTCGTCGGTGTGCTGCCAGGTCTCGGTGCGCCGAACGGCGTCTCGCTGCTCCTGCCGCTGACGTTCACGATGGATCCGATCTCGGCCATAATCCTCCTTTCCTGCATGTATTGGGGCGCCCTGTTTGGTGGCTCGACGACCTCGATCCTCTTCAATATCCCTGGTGAACCTTCATCTGTGGCGACGACCTTTGACGGCTATCCTATGGCGAAGAACGGCCAGGCAACACGCGCGCTTACGCTTGCGTTCATGTCAGCCGGTATCGGGGCATTGGCCGGTGTGATCATGATCACCCTGCTTTCCACCTGGGTTGCCGGTTTTGCGTTGCAGTTCTCCTCGCCCGAATTTTTCGCCGTTTATTTTCTGGCATTCGCCAGCTTTATAGGAATGAGCGGAAATGCACCGGCCAAGACCCTTGTCACGATGATGCTGGGCTTCGCCTTTGCCACCGTCGGCATGGATACGATTTCGGGCGGATTGCGACTGACATTCGGTATTCCGGATCTGATCAAGGGGGTCTCGTTCCTCGTGGCAGTCATGGGACTTTTCGGTATTGGCGAGTTGCTGCTCACCACAGAAGAGGGCTTGCGGTTCGACGGCATCAAGGCGCGGGTCAGGATCGTCGATGTCCTGAATGCGCTAAAGGAGATGCCCCGTTACAGCTGGTCGATCCTGCGCTCAACGGTAATCGGCATCTGGATGGGGATCACGCCGGCCGGCCCGACGGCGGCCTCGTTCATGAGTTATGGCCTGGCAAGACGGTTTGCCAAGGACAAGTCCGGATTCGGCAAGGGCGACCCTCGCGGCATCGTCTCTCCGGAGACCGCAGACCACTCGGCAGGTACAGCGGCGCTGCTGCCCATGCTTGCGCTTGGGGTGCCTGGCTCGGCAACGGCAGCGGTGATGATGGGTGGGCTGATGATATGGGGGCTGACACCCGGCCCTATGCTCTTTATCGACCGACCGGATTTCGTGTGGGGGCTCATCGCTTCAATGTATCTTGGCAACGTCGTCGCCGTTGTGCTGGTACTTGCCACGGTTCCTATCTATGCGTCCATTCTGCGGGTCCCCTTCTCGATCGTCGGACCGGTGATCGTGGCCATTATCTTTTCAGGTGCTTATCAGATAGCTAATTCGACTTTCGATATGTGGCTGGTCCTCGGCTTCGGCATACTCGGCTATCTGTTCAAGAAACTGGACTACCCGATCGCTCCACTCGTTCTCGCCATGGTCCTTGGCGACAAGGCTGAAGATGCTTTCCGTCAATCCATGCTGATGTCCAATGGCTCGCTGTCGATCTTCTGGTCGAACCCGCTGGTCACTGGAATCATGGTGCTGGGACTACTGATGCTTCTCTGGCCGGTATTTGCAAACGCAGTTGGCGTCCACAATCTCCGGCGCCGTGCCGCAAGACATTCGGCGAAGGTTTAAGCCCCGTACCGAAAGGATCAACAACGTGAATTATCATGATTATTTCGGCCATGCGCCGCGGCCAATCGGCATGTGCATTGTGGGCACCGGCGGGTTTGGCCGGAGCTTCATGGCCCAATCCAGACACATTGCTCTCCTCGATTTGCGCATCGCCGTCGATGTCGATAGCGCTACGGCCGCCGCGGCCATGAAGTCCGCCGGCTTCGAGGCGGTCGCTGAGTGCCGCAGCAAGGAGGAGGCCCAGCTGGCATGGGAGAATGGCCAGTACATTGCTGCCGGGGACGTCGCACATGTCGTCGATTTGCCATTTGATGTGTTGGTAGAAGCGACTGGGCACGCGGAGGCCGGTGCACGTCACGCCGAGCTTGCGATCAGTGCAGGCAAACATGTCGCGCTTGTATCCAAAGAGGTTGACAGCGTCATCGGGCCCGTCCTGGCTAAAATGGCATCGCAAAGGGGGACAGTGGTCACTCCGGTCGATGGCGATCAGCCCAGCCTCTTGATCGGCCTTGTCACATGGGCAGAGGTTCTTGGTTTCGAAATCGTCTGTGCCGGAAAGTCCAGCGAGTATGATTTCGTCTTCGACCCCCTGACGGGAACGCTCACGAGCAATGGCGTTGTTGTCGATGCTCCCGGCTTTGCCGACCACCTTGAACTTGGCCAACGTGACGTCAACGAAATTGTCGCCGCACGGTCACGATCGGCTGCTGCATTGCCCCAACGCGCGGTTCCAGATCTGTGCGAACTCGCCGTTGTCTCCCATTCGATCGATCTTGCCCCTGACTGTCCAGGCCTTCACTGTCCTATAGCCCGGATTTCGGAGGTGCCAACGTTCTTCTCCACACGGACAGATGGCGGGCTCTTGGAGGGCGAACGCCGAATGGATGTCTTCCATTGCCTGCGCCTTCCTGGCGAAGTCAGCTTTGCCGGCGGCGTCTTCGTCGTGGTTCGGTGCCGAGATGCAGCGAGTTGGAGCCTTCTTGCGGAAAAAGGCCATGTTCTAAGCCGCAGCGGAGCGACAGCGATGGTCTATCTCCCGCGCCACCTTCTCGGGCTTGAGGCGGCCACCAGCGTCCTCGACGCAGGACTGCGGCTTCGTTCCAGCGGATCACGGCATCCGCAACCGCGTTTCGATATTGCCGCGATCGCGGAAGTCGACCTTGGCACCGGCAAGATTTTGGCTGCGACGGGCCACCACCACGCTATCGAACAGGTTTCGGCGGTCCTCCTTCCTGCAGGACCGCTCGCGGCGGAACAACCAGCTCCTTTCTACCTGGTGGCGAACCGAAGATTGATCCGCCCGGTGAAGGCGGGCGACCCGATCCGGCTCGCAGATGTGGAACTAGACGCCTCACTCCTTCTTAGTTTGCGTCAGCAACAGGATGCGCGCTTCTTCGGGCACATACACGATAAAAAATAAAGTCTGAAAGAGACGAGGGTACCCAAGTTTGGCGGGGTCTGTCACAAAAATTTTCTAAGGGCACGGCTATCCGACCCATTCGCAACCACGCGTCGAACTCCGGACAGATGGATCTGACAAGCCACGTTATCTGGTGCAAATCGCGCTTCATCCTCGCACCCACTCCAGCTACACCTATAAATCGCACGATATCTTGCGCGAAACGCAGATGAATCGCGCATTGCTGCCGCGCAGCGAAGAATTGCGGTTGGATCCCGCGGAGTTCGAGCTTTATAGGCACCATTGTAAGTGGTCGTGTCGGGAAAGGTCCCCATTGTTCGTCCTTGCAGCGAGCCAACTACTTTCGGCTAGTTAGATCAGGTGACAGGGATGGACGTTATGGCGATGGTGAAAACATCAAACAAGGCGGGATGGACAACGGCGGCGGTTCTGACAGCGCGACTAATTTTCGCGCTCGTTTTCATAATGGCTGCAAGTTTCAAGTTCATAGATATTGCGGCAACGGGCGATTATATCGCTGCCGCGGGTTTCCCTTTGCCCAAGCTTCTGGCATGGCTTGCCGCATTGCTTGAGCTAGGGCTTGTTGCATGTTTTTTGACCGGCGCCTACTTTTCTGAAGCTGCCCTCGTGGCTGCTGCTTATGTCGTGTTCCTTGCATTTGCGTTCCACGGTCCTTCGCATTGGGAAGGGAACCAGTCTGAATTCGGTTTCTTCGTCAACCATTTTACGTTCACCGCTGGCCTTCTCTTTGCAGCAGTACATGGACCCGGTCGGGTGCTGGCGATCAATAGCAAAAGGTTTCTTCCGAGATAGTGCCGAATCGCCGGCATCGGCGCGCATGGCCGCTGTCACCTCGCCGCTGACGGGTTCTCATGACCGAGTACGAGGTTTGTCCTGGTCCAACGGCGGCGCAACGGAACCCCGCTCGATGATCGAAGTGGGAACGATGATACGCTCAGGCGGTCTGGCTTCACCCTTGAGCCTCCGTATGAGGAGCTCGGCCACTGTCTGGCCAAGAATATAGGCCGGCTGGTCGACGACAGTAATGGGGGGGCTGGTAACGGTTGTCCAGTCGGCATCATGAAATGTTATGAGCGACAGGTCTTCAGGAATGCGCACGCCTCGCTGCCGCACGACCTTGAAAATCTCAAGAGCGATCACGCTGTCCGACGCGATGATCGCCGTCGGCGGGTTTGAGCGCGACAACAGCTTGTCGGTGATGTCGGCCGTCGCCTGCGGAGTGGTCGCCCCCAGCATAATCAGCCGGTCCGATGGCAGCAGGCCGGCGATGTCGCATGCCGTCATGAAGCCCTCGATGCGTTCGCGCACGGAAGAGGTATAGATCTGCCCCAAATCCTTATATTCATGCCCTGCGAAATCGACAGCGGTGATATAGGCGATCCTTCGATGGCCGCAGGCAGTCAAGATTTCGGTCGCACGTTGAGCTGCCTTGCTATCGTCCACGGTTACAGTATCGACGTCGAAATCAGGAAGCGCCCGGTCAAGGAGCACCAGGGGTCGGCCGGAACGATGTATTTCGCGCAGGTGTGAAATGTCGCGCGATTCCGACGGGGTAACGATCAGGCCGTCGACACGCTTGCCGATCAACACCCGGACCGCCGCCTTCTCCATCTCGATCTGCTCGCTGGAATTTGCCAGGATTACATTGAAGCCGGCAGAACGGGCCGTGTCGCTGATCCCACGCACAGCATAGCCGAAGAAGGAATTCTCGATGTCACCGACCACGACGCCAATGATACCGGATCTTCCTGTCGTCATGCTCCGGGCGAGTTCATTGGGGCGATAATCGAGCTGTTTGGCAGCCGCCAATACATCGCCTCTTATCTTCGCGCTGACGACCCCATAATTTCCCAATACGCGCGCCGCCGTAGCCTTCGAGACACCTGCCTCTCGCGCGACATCGGCGACTGTGACCGAGTGGATCCTGGGGTTCGAACTATTCATGTGCTGAACGACTACTAGAGTTGTTGACGGGAGGTCAATGTGAATATATCAATTATCATTGAGACCGGTCTCAAGCAATAAGAGACCGGTCTCTACGAAGAAAAACCTGTTTGATGATGTCGAAATTCCGAGTTTCCTGACCTTTACAGCTGCGGATCTCGGCAGGCTCAGACAAGAAATACAACGTCAGAGGAGAACAACAGATGATACGCATTCACGGAACCAAAATGTTCGCACCTGCGGCCAGACGGGCCGCAGTTGCATTGAGTTTGATACTGGCCGGCTTTTTCTCCGTCGCGCAGACCCAGGCCGCCGGTGACAATCCCTATGGTCTCATCGATCCGAAGGTGATCAGCGTCGGCACAATGGGCGATGCCAAACCTTATACATTCACCACCGCGGAGGGCGAGTTTACCGGTTTCGATATCGAGCTCTTTCTTAACGTCGCGAGCCGTCTTGGTTTTCAGAAGGGCCAGGTCATCTTCACCGGCCAGGAATTTTCAGCCCTGATGCCATCGGTCGCCAACCAGCGATTTGACGTCGCTGTGGCGGCAATTGGAACCACGGAAGCACGTAAGAAGACAGTAGATTTTTCCGACGGCTATCTTGCCGGCTACCTTTCTGTCCTGACCTCGGATAAGGCGATCACGTCCGCCGAAGGCTTGAAAGGCAAGCGCCTTGGCGTCGTGCAGGGGACACTCCAGGAAATCTATGCCGGAAAAAACTTCGCGGGCACCGATCTGGTCAAATTCCCGGATAATAATTCTGCCATCTCAGCCCTGAACAACGGAACGGTTGATGCCCACTTCCTCGATTACGAGGCCGCCAAGCAATACAGTGAACGTTATCCCGAGCTGAAGATCGCCGCGAATATTCCCTCATTTGATGCACCGGCAGGATTCGTCGTGCGCAAAGGCAATGATGGCTTACGCGAGGCGCTCAACACGGCACTGCATGCTGCCATGGAGGACGGCACCTGGAAGACGCTCTATGAGAAATGGTTTCCGGGTTCGCCCATGCCGGATCAGTACCTTCCCAAAAAGCAATAATACCTGACGCCGGCTGCAGCCCCGCTTACGGGCTGACCTAACGATAAGGGGAACAGTATGGACTGGATGGAAAACCTGCGTCGCAGTTTCCTCGATTGGGAGGCTATGGCAGCGGTCCTGCCGACAATGATTACCGTCGGGTTAAAGAACACGTTGATCCTCGCCGCAGCATCGACGGTACTCGGCGTAATCATCGGGATGGTTCTTGCGGTCATGGGTATCTCGCAATCGCTCTGGCTGAGAATGCCGGCCCGTATCTACACGGATATCTTCCGCGGCCTGCCGGCCATTGTAACAATCCTGCTCATTGGCCAAGGTTTTGCTCGCATTGGAAGAGAGTTCTTCGGCCCATCTCCCTATCCGCTCGGCATTCTGGCGCTGAGCCTGATCGCCGGTGCCTATATCGGCGAGATATTCCGCGCGGGAATTCAAAGCGTCGAGCGCGGCCAGATGGAAGCATGCCGCGCCTTGAGCATGAGCTATGGGCAAGGCATGCGCCTCATCGTCGTCCCGCAAGGGATCCGGCGCGTATTGCCGGCACTTGTCAATCAGTTCATCGGTAATGTGAAAGACTCCAGCCTAGTCTACTTCCTTGGACTGCTGGCGGCGGAGCGTGAGATTTTCCGCGTCGGCCAGGATCAAGCGGTTGTCACGGGCAATTTGTCGCCGCTGTTGCTTGCCGGGGTATTCTATCTGATCATCACTGTTCCGCTCACCCACCTCGTCAACTTTATCGACAACAGTCTAAGGACAGGGAAACACACGTCCGGTGCGCTCACCAGCGGACTTGTCGAAGTCGATGAACTGGACGACCCCGTCAACCACCAGGCACCCGTCGGCGCCGAGCCTGACAGGGCAAGGATCGACCCGGCAAAACCGCGGTTCACAGGCGGCAGCCTCGCTGTCAGCGAACTCGACATGGCATATGGCGACCTTAACGTTCTCAACCAGGTGAGCCTTGCGGTGAAAGCCGGTTCGGTAACCTGCGTTATCGGTCCCTCGGGCTCTGGCAAGTCGACGCTGCTGCGCTGCCTGAACCGGCTCGTCGAACCGAAGGCCGGAAATATTCTCCTCGACGGAACGACAATCCTGACGATGAAACCTGAAACGCTCCGCCGGCGGGTTGGCATGGTATTCCAGCATTTCAACCTTTTTCCGGACCATACGGCGTTGGAAAACGTCATGCTCGCACTCGTCAAGATCAAGCGCCTGCCCAAGCGTCAGGCAAAACGGATCGCTGAAGCCAGCCTCTCAGATGTCGGTCTGGCCTCACGCAAGGATCACCGGCCAGGACGGCTCTCCGGTGGCCAGCAACAACGCGTGGCTATTGCGCGTGCCCTGGCCATGGAGCCGGAGATCATCCTGTTTGATGAGGTGACGAGCGCGCTCGATCCGGAATTGGTGAAAGGCGTGCTCGACCTTATGGCAGATCTTGGTCGGCGTGGCATGACGATGGTCGTCGTCACCCACGAGATGGGTTTTGCCCGGAAGGTCGCCGACCAGGTCATCTTCATGGATGAAGGCCGCGTGATCGAAACAGGCCCACCATCTGAAATCTTCGACAATCCAAAAAGTCCCCGCCTGAAGCGGTTCCTGGCTGAAGTGCTGTAACAACCAGCAACCGGCTCATCAATATGAAAGTAACGTCATGAATTTATCCGCTCCCGTAGTCTCGAAAGTCGTCGTGGTCGGCGGCGGTATCTTCGGTGCATCTGCTGCTTTGCATCTGGCACGGCATGGTGTTCGGACCATTCTCGTCAATGATGGGCCGCTTGCGCGGGGCGCATCGGGACGCTCGCTCGCCTGGCTCAACTCCGCGCGTCAGCGTTCTGCCGCTTACCACTACCTGCGCCTCGCCGGGATCGATCGCTATCGCACCCTGGCAGCGACGCATCCGGGCGCCGGCTGGCTGCGTTTCGATGGTGGATTGACGTGGGATGCCGATGACGCCAAGAACGAAATTGCCGACGTTTTAGTCTATGAGCGATCGATAGGCTACGACGCCCGCTTGCTGTCTGCCGATGAGATAGCGTCGGTAACGCCCGGCGTAGATGCGCGGTCTGTCCCTGCCCAAGGGGCTATCTTCAATCCCGGTGAAGGATGGGTAGATCTTCCCTCGCTGATTGCCTTTCTGATGAGCGAATTTCAGACACTTGGCGGCGAGGTGATAACAGATGGAGGCCGCGCCAAGCTGCTGACCCTCGGCGGGCGGGCCGGCGTGGTTATGCTGGAAGATGGCAGAGAGATTGGCGCGGACGCAATGTTGCTTGCAACCGGGCCGGCAGTTCCTTCCATGGCCATGGAGATCGGCAGGACAATTCCCGATGCGACGCCGATTGCGCTTCTCGTGCGTACAGAGCCGATTGTTCATCCTCTACGCGCAGTTTTGAACACGCCGCGCGTCGCCATCCGGCCGATGCCGTCGGGCGGCTTCGCCCTTGATTCCGCCTGGTCCGAGGAAGAGGTCGTGACGCGCCCGGATGGCACCTATCACGTGGACCAATCAACGATGCTGGGACTTCTCGATGAGGCTTCGAACGTTCTGGCGGGCAATCCAAAACTTGCTGTTGCGAGCTACGGTATTGGCCCCAAGCCTATTCCAGGAGACGGCGAGCCC
This sequence comes from Candidatus Phyllobacterium onerii, assembly GCF_028331445.1. Taxonomy (GTDB): domain Bacteria; phylum Pseudomonadota; class Alphaproteobacteria; order Rhizobiales; family Rhizobiaceae; genus Phyllobacterium; species Phyllobacterium onerii. The sequence goes on from NZ_JAQMHX010000010.1 coordinate 123,735, forward strand.
GTATTCGGTCCTGTGAGGGATGTGGAGGGCTGTTACCTCGCCTTCAGCCATAGTGGTGCAACCCTCGGGCTAATTGCCGGAGAACTTATGGCGGGTGAAATTGCGACGGGGCAAGCCAACCCCCTTCTGGAGCCTTTCAGACCAACGCGGTTCTGAACGTACGTCCAGCCGCAACGCAGAGTAATGCAAAGAAGCGATGGCGTTATACGCCATTGCGGGTAAGGAGACATTTCAAAAAGTGAGATTTCCGACGTTCTTGTAAGCGGGAACATCGTTTCACCTTCGAAGCCGAATTCCCATGGCGCCCGGCCTATGCTAACCGGCAAGCCAGGGATACAAGGAGCGAGAGTGGTGGAATGTACTTGCTTTCGAGAAGGGTGAAATGGCTCAGAAACCGGCGACATTGAAGGATGTGGCGGCTTACGCAAACGTCTCGCGTGCAACGGCTGCTCGCGCTCTCAACAGCTATGGTTACGTTGGCGATGAAACAGCTCGAAAAGTTCATGAAGCTGCGGAAAAGCTCGGCTACAGGGGCAACCGCCTGGCACAAGCCCTGCGCAATGGTCAGTTGCCGATTATTGGCTGCATTCTCGGTGACATACAGAATCCGTTCTTCGCCCGGATCGCGCATGATATCGAGGTGCTGGCGCGGAAGTACCGGTACAATCTCATCATCGGCAGCAGTGAAGAAGAACTGGAACAAGAGGTCTCGTTGCTGGCAAGCCTCCAATCTCTCAGTATTCGAGGGTTCATCGTGGCGCCGACGTCTGACGAGAATAACTTCCATCTAGAGCGCCTGATAGAGGAAAACGTGCCGTTGGTCCTGATCGACCGTGTCGTGAAGGGTATCGAATGCGACAGTGTTGTGGTCGACAACGAGGGCGGTGCACGCAAGGCCATAGAATATCTGATCGCAATGGGCCATCGCCGCATCGGCCTTTTGCAGGATGACACGCGCATCTTCACGTCACGCGAGCGCTTGAGCGGTTATCAAAGTGCGCTCACGGCTGGTGGCATTACTCCCGATGACCGGATGATTTCCGTGGCTCAATCAACCGTGGAACACGCGATCGATGCAACAATTCGTTTGTTCAGTCAGAAAACTCCACCCACGGCTCTGTTCACCGTCGACAGCCTGATGACGCAAGGAGCTCTGTTGGCATTTCGCGCGATGGGCATTTCAATCCCGCACGACGTATCGCTCGTCGGCTTCGATGACTTCAATCTAGCGACGTTCACCGATCCTCAAATTACAGTTGTAGCGCAGCCTGTATCGGAAATCGGGCTTGCGGCAGCCCGGCTCCTGTTCGAAAAACTTACGGGACAAAGCAGCCCACCTCAACAAATTCGCTTTGAAACCAAGCTCTTGATCCGAGGCTCAGTGAGCCGCAGACCCGAAGGTTAAGTCGGACCGACCCCACACGAAATCAAAAAACCTACTTGTCAGCAGCGAAATCTTATGCGTTTAATGTATGTGAGATCGATCTCACATTGTCTTAACGAACATTCGCACAAGACAGGATCGCGCGCTGTAGGGCCGATCTTGAAATGCGCAAACGGGAAGGTTTTAATGCTCAACTTCGATAAAGATCGCTTTGTGAACATACAACGTGGCGCGGTTGCCATTGCGGAAGACGTGCGCGTTTTGATGCGCAAGTTGCTTGATGATGGCCTGGAACGCGTTTTCTTCATGGGCACGGGCGGTGTACAATTTCTGACCCAGCCTGCTATTGCGCTTGCACGCGCTTCGACGGTTTTCCCGGTATCTGCAGCGTTTCCTGCGCAGGTTATTCTGGAAGCCCCGGCCGGTCTGGACGAACGGGCGCTGGTCATTCTCCCGTCTTTATCCGGAACCACCAAGGAAAGTGTGCAGCTCTTGTCCTTCTTGAAGGAAAGAGGCGTCAAGACACTATCGCTTACCGGGCACAAGAACACCCCGTTGGGTAGCGACGCTGATTATAACTTCACCAACTTTGCGGAAGACGACACCTCATCGGAGTCATTTTACCTGCAAACGCTGCTAATCGTTCTTTCGCTGCTGGCGGAACGCGGCGAGTACACCGACTTTGACAAGACCATAGCGGAACTGAAGCAGCTTCCGGAATTGCTGGTCTCCGTCAAAGAGAATTACGAGGCGCGCGCTGCAACGCTGGCCCAGGAAATCAAGGACGAGAATTACCACATCTTCACGGGTGCAGGTTCAGTCTGGCCGCAAGCGCACTATTATGGAATGTGCATCCTTGAGGAGATGCAGTGGATTCGTACGCGTCCCGTACATGCGTCCGATTTCTTCCACGGTACACTCGAACTGGTTGAGCCCGGCGTCAGCCTGTTCATCTTCAAAGGCGAAGACGCCTGCCGTCCGTTGGCCGACCGCGTTGAAAATTTTGCGAAACGCTACACGGACAAGGTACGCGTTCTGGATGCTGCCTCTGCGCAACTTCCAGGCGTTTCCGACAAAACGCGTAAGCTGATATCTCCCCTTATCCTCGCAACCATGCTGGAGCGCCTGAGCGCGCATCTGGAGGTCTTGCGTGACCATCCACTCACTACGCGCCGCTACTACAAGCGCGTCGAATACTGAGCTTGTCCCGATCCGATCATATTGGATCGGGATGAAATTCATTCACAGAAACGAAAGATCAAAAAAGAGAGGAACTGCGAAATGAAGAGCAACACGTTTTTGAGGACCACAAGTCTCGCGTCGTACGTAGCAGTCGGATTGATTGTCGGTGGCGCTAACGCTGCATGGGCAAAGGATCCGGTCGTTGCGGATCCCGATGCGAAAGTTGAATATTCCGGCACCGTAAGCATTCTGACCAAATTCGGCCTGCAGCAGCTCTCTCCGTTTTTTGTCGATGCGGCAAAAGCATACGAGAAGCTTCATCCGGGCGTGAAAGTCGAGCTCATTCAGGAAAGCGACGACAGCGTGAAGGGCAAGACGAAGGCGCTCGTTGCCTCAAACTCATTGCCTGATATCTATTTTACCTGGACGGGCAGCTGGGGCGAAAACTTCGTCCGTGGCAATCGCGCCGTCGATCTGACCAAGGTGATCGGCCCGGACACCGTATGGGGCAAGGAACTCGCAAATGCCGCAGTGAGCGCCTTCCAGTATAACGGTAAGCTCTATGGTATCCCCCTTTACCTCGATGCCAAGTTCATGGGCTACAGCAGGCCGCTGTTCGAAAAGGCAGGCGTTGCGGAGCCAAAGAGTTTCGAGGAATTGCTTGCTGCCTGCGCCGCCCTGCGCAAGTCTGGGGTAACGCCGATCTCGTTCGGCAACAAAGAGGGCTGGCCAGCCGTCCATTATGCGGGACAGCTTCTCGCCTATAACGTGCCGCAGGCGACTCTCGAGAAGGATTTCAAGCCAGCCACGGCCGACTATTCGGACCCGGGCTATGTTGTCAGTCTGACGCAGTTCAAGCAGTTGATCGATGAGTGCTCGGATGGAGCGGGGACAAACGGCTCGTCATATGCATCGGCACTACAGCAATTCAGCAATGCCAAGTCTGCAATGTACTATCAGGAAATCATCGAATTCGATCAAAGCACTGCTGATGGCGCATTGAAGAAGGACGATTTCGGCTACTTCAAATTGCCTGCTCCGAAGGATGCCAAGGGCGATGTGAAGTCGATCGAAGGCGCACCGGAAGGCTACATGATCAATGCTGCCTCGAAGAACATTCCGCTCGCCGTCGATTTCATGAAATTCGTCACATCGGCCGAAAACGGCAAAATCCTGTCGGCTCCGCCCTATGGTCAGCCAAGTGCGACGGTCGGTGGCTATTCTGCGGACACGATGAACCCGGCGGTCGTCGGCGGCCTGAAGATCATTGCAGAGTCTTCGTACCTGATGCCATGGGTGGATACAGCCAATCCACCGCGCGTGGCAGCTGCATGGCTGTCAGGTCTGCAGGCACTCATTGGCGGCTCGCAGACCCCTGAGCAGGTCTTGGAACAAGTGAAGAAAGCTGCGGCCTCTTCGAAGTAAGAAAGCTGTCAGACGATGACTGTCATGAAGCATGACTATAAGGGTGAAGCCGCCAAGGCAGGCTTCACCCTGCGAAGAAAAGCTGATGCGGATCACGCCGGCATGCTGGCGACGTTGCTGTCGTTGCGCTGGGTCCTCATAGCTTTCGTTCTCATCCTGTGGTTCGTCTACTATCCGATCATCGACAATTTCGTCGTAAGCAGCAAAAACCAGGATATTTTCACCGGCGAGACGGCATTCATCGGTCTGGACAACTACCGGCGCCTGCAAGGTGACCCAATCGTCTGGACGGCAATCCTCAACAACACGCTTTATGCCGTCATCTCCATTATCTTTCAGGTGTTCGGCGCATTCGTACTGGCCGCAATAATCGAGGGCCTCGGCAACGAAAAATGGCGCAGGTTCTGGCGCGCCGTCTACTTCATACCCTCCGCCATTTCGATCACCGTCACTGGTCTGTTGTTCTATTTCATCTATCAGCCGGACATCGGTCTGCTCGACTCGGCTCTTACGCAAATCGGATTGGGGAACTGGTCACGTGCGTGGCTGGGTGAAGAGCAAACGGCAATCTATGCCATCATCGCCATGAGCCAATGGCAGGGTTTCGGCTATTCGACGCTGCTGTTCGGCATTGCAATACAGAAGATACCGCGCGAGCTATACGATGCAGCGACCATGGACGGGGCGGGCACCTGGCGCCGGCTGTGGAGCATCACGATGCCGCTCACCCGAGAGATGACGGCACTGATGGTGATCGTCACGATTACCGGCGCATTCCAGGTCTTCAACGAAGTCATGGTCATGACGGCTGGCGGCCCAAACAATAGCAGCCAGGTACTGGGAACCTGGCTGTATCAACAAGGTTTCATCGAAAATGATTTCGGTTATGGCGCGGCAGTTGCATCCGTCATCTTTGTCATAACCCTGCTGACCGGCTTCGGACAGCTTTGGTACACGAAGAGGCGGAGGGTTCATCTATGAGCGTCAATCGGCCCCCCGAGACGGAACGCCTTGATTTCGTTCAGGTGCTGGCGAAAGTTTGCCTCGTTACTTTTCTTGTCAGTCTTGGCATCTTGGTCATCTATCCACTTATCTGGATGGCGCTGAATGGCTTCAAGAGCAATGCGGAGATCTTCGGAAATCCGTTTGCGCTTCCGACGAACTTCACGCTTGGCAACTACATATCCGCGTGGAACCAGGGCATACGCAACTATATCGCGACAAGCATAATCGTCACGCTTGGATCGGCAGTCTGCACGGTAATAGTCAGCGCCTGGACCGCGTATGGCCTCACCCGATCGAAGCTTCCTGGAAAGCCTTATTTCGTCGGCATCGTGCTTGGTGGTCTCATGCTCAGCCCGACGGTCGCTGTCATTCCGCTTGTGCGCATGATGCAGGAATTGGGCCTCTATAATACCTATTGGGCACTGATCATCCTTTATACAGCCTTCCGCATACCGTTCACAACCTTCCTCATCCGCGCCTATATGCTTGGACTCCCGCGTGACCTCGACGAGGCTGCCGTCATGGATGGCGCGAGCGAAGGCCAGATCTTCTGGCGAGTGATCTTGCCGCTGTGCAAGCCGATACTGGTGTCCTGTGTCATCCTGCACGTTCTGTTTGCATGGAACGAATATCTTTTCGCGATGATATTTACGAGCGGTGCGGACCTTCAGACACTTCCGGTCGGCCTGACATCGATCATGTCGAAACACGGAACCAATTACGCCGTGGTTTTTGCGGCCATGACATTGTCAGCACTTCCCATCGTCATCGTATTTTTTGCCGCGCAACGCTTCTTCATTCGAGGCCTCGCCGAAGGCATCGGGAAATAATGGAGCAGCCGGAATGTTAAGACATGAACAGCTTATCGGAGCAAATTTCTCTTTTCAGCACCATCCGTTTCGATGGGTCGTCGAGCAGCTTCACCAGATGGGCTTCAAGCGAATGGAACTTTGGGGAATTGCGCCTCATCTCGATCTCTTCCACGACAGCCGGTCGCGCCTGGCAGAGGTAAGGTCCATCCTTGAAGACAATCAGTTGACGGTTCATTGCTTCACACCGGAGCAGGTGCTCTATCCCATCAATATCGCCTCGGGCGACAAGGCCTATCGCGAGAAAAGTGTGGAGCGCTTCCTCCTCGCGGCCGACATCTGTGCGGAACTGCAGGGGAGATATCTGTTTCTCACGCCTGGTCGGGGCTTTGAATGCGAGAGCCATGAGCATGCATGGGCCAATTCGATCGAGTCCGTCAGGAAGATCGCATCTCACGCCAAGCGCCTTGGAATAGCTTGTCTTCTCGAGCCTTTGCAGCGCACCGAAAGCAATATCGTCAACAACGCCGATGAGCTGTCAGCCTTCTGGCGTGAGATCGACGCCGACAATGTCGACGTGGTCCTTGATTTCGTTGCAATGGCAACGGCGAAGGATGATGTCGCTGGTTATGTCGACAGGTTTGGCAAGCGCCTTTCTCATGTGCACATTGTCGACGGAACGCCGGCAGGTCACCTTGTCTGGGGTGACGGCAACCTGCCTCTGCACGACTATCTGGCCGAACTTGATGCGAGTTCCTTTGCGGGGACACTGACATTCGAGCCCTTCGGTAGTGGCTCATATGCGCTTGATCCCGTTTCGGCTTGGCAACGCTCATTGAAAGCAATTGCCCCTCTTCTCGATCATGCGGACCAATAATGAACGCCCATCCCACTCTGATCGCCGTCGGCGACAATTGTCTTGATGCTTATCTGACCAAACGTTTTGTCACGGTTGGAGGAAATGCCCTCAATGTTGCGGTGCAGTGGAAGCGGCGAGGGTACAATGCCCGCTATTTTGGTGCCTTGGGGAGTGATGAGGAAGCGGAGATCATGCTTGCGGCAATCGAGCAGGCAGGCCTCGAGCGAACCGACGTGGAGATAGCTGCCGGCAGTTCAGCGGTGACATTGCTGGGGGATGACGCGGGCGAGCGGCGTTTCCTGCTCGAGTCGCTCGGTGTCGGCGCCAATTTCTTTCCAAAGTGCGAATATTACGATGAACTGCTCAAAGCCGATTGGGTTCATCTCGGCACGAATGCGAACGAAAGTCTGGTGCGCAAGCTCGTGACGGACGGCGTTAAATTCAGCGTCGACCTCTCGACACGCCACCTGGACTTGCCACTGGACAACGTCCCACTCGTTTTTGCGTCGGGTCCTGACGATCCTGTCGAACCGGTCAAACCGCTGATCGAAAGGTTCAAGCAAGCAGGTGCTCAGCAGGTGGTTGTTACATGCGGCAAGCGCGGCTCGTTCTACGATAATGGCAGCGCTCTGTTCTTCGCCGATTCAGTGCCGGTATCCGTTGTTGACACCTGCGGGGCCGGTGACAGCTTCATCGCGACATTTCTCATATCGCGTTTCTTTGAACGACAGTCCGAGGCTGCCTCGCTGCATCTTTCCGCCATCCGCGCCTCGGAGACCTGCACGCATCTTGGCGGGTTCCCGCAAGAAATCATGCCGATTCCGCCATGGCTTCTCGAGAAATACGACGGCGTAGTCCGCACGGCGCAAAGGGATTGAGCATGAGTAGCATCAAAATGAGACCACCCGTTGTGGCGGCGAAAGAAGATCGTTCCTTTTGGCTGCAGAGTATCGGTGCGGATGCCATCACTCTTCCTCTTCAGGGCCTCGAGGAATGCGACGTGGCGATCGTCGGTGGAGGCTACGCCGGCCTTTGGACGGCGTTGCGAATAAAGGAGCAGGCACCTGACAAGCGCGTGACGATCCTTGAAGCTGATTTTTGCGGTTCGGGCGCTTCGGGCCGGAATGGAGGTCAGGTCCATAGCTGGTTCGCGGAGATTGACATGCTGCGTGACCTTGTGGGCGATGACGACGCGCTCATGCTTTGTCGGGCCACTGCCGATGCCATCGAGGAACTCAAGTCTCTCCAAGATGCCGGCACCATCGACATGGACTTGCGGCTCGATGGCTGGCTATGGACGGCAAGCTCAATCGCCCAGGAGGGCGCCTGGTCGAAGGCATACGATATTTGCCGCACCCTCGGCGAGAAGCGATTCAGGCCCCTTGAGCGCGCCGAAATCCTGCAACGTACCGGCTCGGCTGCATCGTACCTTGGCATCGTGGAGGACAGGGCGGGGACCGTTCAGCCCGCCAAGCTGGCGGTGGGTCTGCGCCAGCTTGCGATGTCGAAAGGCGTCATCGTCCATGAACAGAGCCCAGTCGTTGAAATAGTTCCGGGGCGTCCAGCACAGTTGCAAACTGCACAGGGCAAATTGTCCGCCAATAATATCGTTCTCGCCGCCAATGCCTGGCTTTCTGCAATACCGGAATTACATCCGTATCTTTACGTGGTCAGCAGTCAGGTCATCGCGACCGTGCCGGCTGCCGACGTTCTGGATGAGATTAGTTGGGTCGACGGTGCATCAATCTGCGATGCACAGCACCACGTGCTGTACTATCAGCGTACGCCCACGGGTCAGGTCATCTTCGGTCGAGGAACCGGCGGCATCACCTATGAAGACCGAATCGGCGCCAGCTTCAACCGCGGCAGAGATAAGGGACACGACAATGTGCGCGAGCTGCATCGGGTTTACCCTCAGCTTAAAAACGTCGCCATCCAGCAGGACTGGACCGGCCCCATTGACTGCACAGTCCAGCATCTCCCCGTTTTTGACCATTTGAGAGACCATCCGAATATCTTTTACGCCATGGGATTCAACGGCACAGGCATCGCACAGACGCCTGTCGCAGGCCGCATCATGGCAAGTCTTGTGCTGGGCCAAGATAATAACTGGAGCAAATGCGGATTGGTCGGGATTGATCGCCGCACAAAGCTGCCGCCTGAGCCCATACGCTACGTTGGCGCAAAAATCGTCCGCCGCGCTATTCGACGCAAGAACGATGCGGAGATTGTCAACCAAAAGCCGGATCGTATTACGCGATTTCTCGCTAGCCTGGCTCCTTGATTACGCGAAAGTGCGAAGCAAAAAGGAATGAAAAAATGGCCGACTTGTCGCTGAGAAATATACGCAAATCCTACGCCAATCTAGAGGTTCTTCACGGGATTGACCTTGACATAAGATCTGGTGAGTTCGTCGTCTTTGTCGGCCCTTCGGGTTGCGGGAAATCCACATTGCTCCGCTCCATTGCAGGCCTGGAAACCATCACATCCGGCGATCTGATCATCGACGGTGAGCGTATCAATAACGTGGCGCCTTCCAAACGCGGCATCTCGATGGTGTTCCAGTCCTATGCGCTTTATCCACATATGACGGTATTTGAAAATATGGCTTTTGGATTGCGCATAGCCGGCCTGTCAAAAGCTGAAATCGACAAGCGGGTGCGCAATGCGGCGGCAATTCTACAATTGGATAGCTATTTGCAGAGGCTGCCAAAGGCGCTCTCCGGTGGGCAGAGGCAGCGGGTTGCCATCGGCCGCGCGATAGTGCGTGACCCTCGGGTCTTTCTGTTCGATGAACCATTGTCCAACCTTGATGCTGCGTTACGCGTAGCCACGCGGATCGAGATCGCGAAGCTGAAGCAAAGCATGCCGAAAGTGACCATGATCTATGTAACCCATGATCAGGTCGAAGCCATGACATTGGCGGATCGTATCGTTGTGTTCAAAGACGGCTATATCGAGCAGGTCGGAACGCCTCTCGACCTATACAAGAATCCAGCCAACCTGTTTGTCGCCCAATTCATAGGCTCCCCCGCAATGAATATATTGGACGGAAAGGTGGAAAGGGATTCAACTGGCAGAGCAAATTGCTCACTGGACTGCGGCGTCGCTCTCGACCTTGGCTTGCTGCCCGATGGCATTTCAACTGGGGATAGAATCAGCATTGGCATTCGCCCTGAGAACACGCAGATCGCAGAAGCAAAGGCGAATGGCGGAGTGCTTACAGGCATCATCGATTTTGTGGAACACCTCGGCGAAGTACAAATTCTCTATGTCGATGTGCAGGGCTCCGACCGAAAGTATTTGATCAAGGTTGATGGTACGGGCTCCTACGCCAGGATGAACACGATCCGCTTTACCGCCCGCGCGCAAGACATCCATGTCTTCGACGCCAACGGCTCTACCATCACAAGACCCGTCTCGCCAACCAAACCAGAAGCCGCGAAAAGTGACGCGACTTTGGGCTAGCGCTTTGATTTCTGCTTAGGCGCAAAGTGGACTATGCTCAAAATGGATGTTCGCGTTCTGTACTTTTAAAGTTGCATAACGTCTCCTATGGAATGCCATTGGATATTGAACTTGCGGCAGTTATCACTGAATGATAACAGGATGGCATGAGTGCGCGTGACACGAGTCTTGATACCCTGCTCGATCTGGACGGCCAAACAATGTTTGTCGGCCAGACGTATTGGGTCAAGTTCGCCGTCAAAGCAGTCACGGTCACGCCGCTACGGCCGCACGGGTTGCGCTATTCATTGACGTTACACGGACCAGGTGGGGAGCGGCTGGTAGGCTTTGACAATGCTCACGCGATCTCAGCGGTAAGGGCCAAGCCGCAAGTCGACGCAAAAGTACGACCACAAGCACCGTTTCCGGACATTGAGGCCGTATGAGTACAGTGACGCTGCCACATTGCTGGAAGACTTCTGGAGCGAAGTCGATGGCGTTTTGAAAGAGGTAGGAGTGATCAAATGACGAAGACGCTTCATGTTGGTATCGCAAGCTATGAGACGATGAAGAGCCGGACCATGGCGATTGCTCGAGGGCAACTTAAGCCGAAAAAAGACGATCCCAAAGTCTGGTTCACGTCCATCGAAAGCTTCGCAAAGGTTTTATCCGATCGAAATCGGGCTCTCCTTGAGATGATCGTTAAAGAAAAGCCAGCATCGCTTGCGGAGTTGGAAACGATGTCGGGACGAGCAAAATCAAATCTAAGCCGAACATTACGAACGATGCAGCGATACGGTTTGGTTGAGTTGGAAAAGGGAAAGGGCGGCAAGCTTATCCCCCACGTCACTTATGACCGTATTGCATTGGAGATGCCTGCATACTCCTGATGTTGCGAAATCATAGCGCTGCCGATGCTCGACAGGACGATTTGAATGCGGGCATTTCGTTCCATTCGACAGCGTCAAACAAGAGGTCGTTGGCTCGGATCACACTGATTTGCCTACGAGCGATCCCGGTGGCTTGAACTTTCCAGGATCAAACGGGCTCTGATGCAATTTTGTGGATTGTAGAACTTCAGGCACCAATCCAAATCGGCAAAAATCCGCTTGGGATTGAACAGACCGAGGGAGTTGGAAGGACGTCGTCCCTTAGACTTCAAGTCATGACTGTAGGGCCAAAGGCACGCGGCGTTTCGAAGAATTCGTTTGCTGCGATTATTGCGTTTAGTTAATTATGGATTATATTCAAAGGAAACAGATAAGGAAAAATAGCCATGACGGTCGCACTCACCACAAATCCACCATCCAAAGATGACGTGGAGCTTGCACGCGCATCAGGCCAGCGATTGGCTCCTTATGCGCGCAAAGGACTTGCTTTGACATTTCGCGTTCGTGATGCAGAGAACGAAGAAGCTATTGAACTGCCGGCGGGGGCTGTGAAGCTGCTTATGGCCGTGCTTGAGGACATGGCATCGGGAAGAGCTGTTACAATCGTCCCGCAGAACGCTGAACTGACAACGCAACAGGCCGCTGACGTCCTGAACGTATCGCGTCCATTTCTAATTGGCCTGTTGGACGAGAGGAAGCTACCATTCCGCATGGTGGGGACCCATCGCCGTGTTCGTTTCGAAGATGTGCTGAACTTCAAAGAGGCGATCGACACGGAACGGCGGAAGGTATTGGGCGAGCTTGCGGTGGAGGCTCAAGAGCTTGGGATGGGATACTAAGCTTTGGGGACTTTCACTGCCTTCTTGGACGCATCGGTTGTCTATCCGGCTCCCTTGCGCGACCTGCTTTTGGAGCTTGCTGTTTCTGACCTGTATCGCGCCAAATGGTCGAACACTGTGCATGATGAATGGATCAACGCTTTGCTCAGAAGCAGAGATGATCTTACCAGAGAACGGCTTGAGCGGACCCGCTACCTGATGAACGCCCATGTGCGCGACGCGCTTGTTACAGATTTTGATCAACTCACTGGCATTCTCCAGTTGCCGGATCCTGATGATCGCCACGTTCTGGCGGCGGCTATTAAGGGGCGGGCTGATTTGATCGTCACAGCAAATCTCAAGGACTTTCCCCGCAGCGAGCTCGCACCGTGGGGCATTGAAGCTCAACATCCCGATGAGTTCCTAACGCACCAGTTCCACCTTTCGCAGCCGCAGTTTCTGGCCGCCGTAAAAGCGGTTCGCTTACGCCTAAAGAACCCGCCGAAGACGGTCGAAGACTACCTTGATACACTTCGCGCACAGGGCCTCTTGGCTACAGTCAACGAGATCCAAGCATTTGATCAGTTCATTTAGTCGAGGATATTATTGACCTCACAATCTTGAAGCTGCGGCAGCACAGGCGATGTTCTGGGTTGTGGGTTCTAATTCAAATGCAACGGCGGGGTGGGGCAGGCTATTCGGGCAGCGATATAATTTCAACAAGCTGCTCTCTGAACACTTCGGTCGGGGTTCGGTAGTCGAGACATTTTCGCGGGGTCGTGTTCAGGCGCTCGCAGATTGATCGCACTGATTTGATGGGAAAGGGACAAGAGATCGGTGTCGCGCGGCAGGTAACGTCGCACCCTTTTGTTCATGTTCTCAACGGAGCCTTTTTGCCAGGGCGCTTGCGGATCGCAGAACCATGCTTTCGTTCCCATCCCGGCTCCAGATCGCGCCAGGACACGAACTCGAAGCCCCGGTCGAACGTGATGCTTTGTCTTGCCGAATGCGGAAGCGTTGAAAGTTCATTGATTAGACGCCCCATGATCGGTTTCGATTGCCGGTCATTGTTGCGAAACAGGACGGTGTAGCGGCTCTTGCGCTCCACCAGTGTGGCAATGTTTGCATGGCCGTATTCCTTGCGAAAGATCATCAAATCACCCTCCCATGTGTGGATACCCCGGGCGATGCAAGGACTTTTTTGGATCGTTCGAACGTGAGATCGGGTGCGGTCATGTGTCAGGCCTCTGTTCAAGCGACCATCTCATGCCGCGGGCCGGTATGGCGATGCGAAGGTCAGGTCCAAATCAATGGCGCGGGCGCGAAGCCCTCTGGGAATGCCTGGTTTTCCTGACCTCGATCTTGCCGATCTGTTTGTCCTTACTTTCCAACGTCCTCCTCACACCATCGAGGGTGCCTGTTTCGGCACTAGGCCGAGATAGGCACACCCCGATATTCTTCACCTCTTGTCATCATTGCTCAGATCGCCCGCGCTGTCTTATTCGCAAGTGCAATGGCAACGAGCAATCGTGGCTTGCGCTCCAGCATGTGCTGAAGCCACGATCCGTTGGGCGCTCCATTTTTGATCGCCCATCGGATGCGGGTCATCGCACCAATGATCAACAGCCGCCTGATATCCCGCTGTCCCATTTTCGATGTTCGACCCAGTTTCTGGCGTCCGCCTGTCGATTTCTGGAGCGGCACAAGTCCCAGCCAGGCTGCAAAATCACGCCCGCGGCGAAAGCTGTTCATATCCGGTATCGCGGATTTAGCCCTCCGATTTTCTGGCCGCCAACTTGCAGATCGTCAAGGCCACTTCAAATGACTTTTCGAAGGCTGGAAGCGGAAGAAATTCGAAGCGGGAATGGAAGTTGTACGCTCCCGTAAAGAAGTTCGGGGTGGGCAGCCCGCGCAACGAAAGCGCAGCTCCATCGGTTCCGCCGCGCATGGGAACGGGTTTTAGTTGAATGCCTAAGGTCTCCAACGCCGAAAGAAGCAGATTCATTGGGCGATTGTCGCCTCCTAGGTGATCGTTGATGTTGTGATACTGGTCGCTAATCGTACAGGTGGCTCTTCCTGTCGGATAAAGGGCGCTGATGGCTGCCACGGCTTCTTCGACCACCCGCTTGCGGCTTTCGAAATCCACCTTGTCGAAATCCCGGATCATTACCGTTAGATGGGCGTCGGTATCGCTCGCTACGAGATTTTTGAACCAGAAATATCCTTCGCGTCCCGCGGTCTATCCATCGCCATCAAAAGTGGGTTTACCATTACGCCTTTTGCGGACATCGGATGGGCGCTCACGCCAGTGAATGCGATCTCTCCCATCGCCGCGTTGAAGTTTTCGAAGACCACCTCGCCCAGTTCGCAGCAGTCGATCCTATAAGCGAAATCACAGGGAAAACGGGTAAGATCGAGCGCCTTAGCGCCTCGCAACCCGATTTCCTCGTCGGGTACGAAGGCGACACAGACGTCACCATGCGGGCCTATGGTCTCAAGCCCGTTGAGCAGGGTCATGATAACGGTGATCGCGGCCTTGTGGTCGGCGCCGAGTACGCTTGTACCATCACTGACGATGATATCCTGCTCTTCCCAGCCGTAGATCTCTGGGTTCTCCTCGATCCGCAGCCAGACGTCTTTCGCCCGGTTGAGGCAGAGATCCGTTCCCTCAAAGCGCAGGATTTGCGGCTGGATCACTGGAGACAGTCCGACATCGACCGTGTCGAGATGCGCGATGAAGCCTATGCGCGGCGCGGCCGGCAGCGAACCACGCTTTGTAGCCGTGACGACGGCATTCTCGTCGATGGTCATATCTGACAGACCAAGTGCCTGCAACTCGTCATGCAGCAGCGCCGCCAGCCTCGCCTGCCCTGGCGTCGAGGGCAGGGTGGGGGATTTGGCGTCGCTCTGGCTTTCGATTGAAAGGTAGCGGAAAAACCTCTCGATCAGTTCGTCGCGAAGATCCATGGCGACCCTCCGTGCTATCAGTTAAATGGGATGCGGTGCCGGGACGGAGACTAACTCACTCGGAGTATGCCAACGCCATCGACGATAGCTATTTGCGAGCCGAGCTTTTCCGATTGGATCGCGAGCCTGCGCAATATCCTCTCCGCACTGGACCCGGTGGCAAGATGCGGAACGAGACGCTTCTCGATCGCAGGATCTTGCAGGCCATCCTCTCCACCGACAAGCACGGGATAGAGCGTCAAGCCCGTCAGACGATTGTCGGAGCCGAACGAGCAGAGGCTGCCGACGCTTTCCCAGACCTCCGTCCGCCGCCAGGCCGATAAGTTCGACCGGGTATGGTAGATGAAATTTCCGAGGCTGTAGAAGATGGGTTTCCCGCGATAGATTTCGATAGGCTGCAATACCGGCGCGCCGTGGCTGACGAAAATCGACGCGCCAGCATCGATGCATTGCCGAGCGAACGCCCCCACCCAATCAGGAACCTTCAGCCAATCCGAAGCCCAGTGGTGGTGGTGAAGATAGGCGATAACGAGGCTGCCTGAATTCGCGGCAGCGGAAATCACGTCGAGGTTTCTGGCAGGATCTCCATCGTCGATCCTGACGGTCCGCCCAAATCGGCCCGACCGGCAGAAAATGGTACGTCCGATCCCGACTTCGCTTTCCGCATCGACGACCGGCCCATCGTCAGGCTGGCTATCGTTGATGAGATCGATGGTGGTGTAGCCGATCCTGTCGCGTATGGCCTGTAGCTGTTCGAAGGCTTCGCTTTGGACCTCGAGGATCTGCGACAGGTGAAGCCGGTTGACGCCCGGACGTTCGGGGCGATCCTTGCCGCCGTCCGCGTCGCGTATAAGCATTCTCCGATTTGCCGAAGATGAAATCCGATGGTCCGAAATCCTCCATGCGCCCATCCTTCACGATGCAGACGGCATCGCAAATGTCCTGAACAACCGCGAGGTCGTGCGAGATGAAGATCATTGAGAGGTTGCTGTCGGTGACCGTCTGTTTGAGAAGGGAAACGATCTCCGCTTGCACGGAGACATCAAGAGCGGACGTCGGTTCGTCGGCGATGATCAGCGCGGGCCTAGCAAGAAGGGCGCGGGCGATGCAGACACGCTGCTTCTGTCCTCCCGAAAGCTGATGCGGATAACGGGACAACAGGATGCGCGGAAGACCCATGCGATCGGTCATGTCGGTGATGCGCGACGGTTTTCGATCCAGGCAAAAAAGAGCCGGACTAAAAAAGCCCGGCCTAATTGTGAAGGTTAAAAACCTCCAGAGGGGAACAGCCGACGCGGATAAATGGGAGGAGAACCGCGTCAACCACACCCGATGTAGGAGCAGCCTGAGTGCATTACAATGCACTCATTGACGCAGGGCTGCTAAAAAGGGCCACAACTATAAGTTCAATTTTGGACCCACTGTTGAAGCTATCCACCGCATCGCTGTATTCGCTGTTTGCAATGAGATCGCCTGCTGGAGCAAGCCGCCGATCGTTATTCTGGGGGCGTTGCTCGATAGGGATGACGTTGCGGCATATCCTCTCGTTGATCTTTATTCTAATCGAGCCGAAGCCGACCTCAAGCCATCGACGCGGCGCCCGGTACTGCCGGCAGTGCACTTGGTTCCGAGGGCCGCCAATGGCCATGACAGTGCTCATTGCCCGCTTCCACTTGAAGCTAGCAGGGGCAGTAGCTCCTCGGCGGCACGTATTCCACTTTCCCATGCGCCATGGGCAGTTGAGAAGTTGAAAGCGTGTGTTGCTTCTCCGGCGAAGAACAGCCGGTCGCCAATGGGCCGGGCCAAGGTTTTGCGGGCGCTGGCGTATCCTGGCAATGCGTGACTGTACGAGCCGCGTATCCAGTCGGTACGACACCAGGAAGAGGCGGCGATGGGGCGAAGATGGCTGTGAACGTTGTTACCGAGGAGGGATGATAACTCATCCCTCGCAAAGGCGAACGCATCCAGCAATCCTGCTCGCTCGATTGTGACAGCACCCGTCCCGCCGAAGAACCCCTCGATCAACGATCGGCCAAAGGGCCGAATGTAATAGCTGCCGGTATCGCTGCTGCGAGGATTCCCCAGCAGGTGCGTTTCGGACTCAAGTCCGTGGTTGCCGTGCAGTTCGAAGAAAAGCTTGTCGGCAAGGCCAAGCGGCAGATTGCTAGCGGCGTGGAGATGTTCATCGGCGTCTGCATCAAATGCGATCGCACCGCTGGCAAGTACGTTCGTTGACACAGTGATCACTGCTGTGAGGGCGTCTATGGTACCGCGATCTGTCTCCAACCGCACGCCGTGATCGTTTAATGCAACGCGGCGCACAGGACACGACAACCTCAGCGGCACGTCCGGAAGGTTCGCCGCGATAAGATTGCCGTAGCCTTCGCGCACTCGCCAATTACTGTCGGTCGATACATCGTCATAAGCTAGGAAGTCAGCGATCGACAAGCGGTCCAACGGAGCGCCGTTCATGTAGCCGCTAACTGACTGGCAATAAGCGTTCCATTCGCCGTTCAACGGCAATGAATCCGACGCGCGATCACTTACAGCCGGATTGTCTCGCATCCGCTTTTCCAACACATTCCACGCCGCCGATGCTGCAACCTGATCTTCTGGCGTGAAGCCAAGATTGCGCCACTGCCTTTGCCACGCCGTCCGTCCCTGTGCGATCGTGAATCCGGTTGCTCGCCCGACGGCCACGAGCGGGTTGCGCTGGGCTGAATGCAGCCAGCCGCAACCCATATCCAGTGGCATTCCTGCCAGTTCGAGTGTCCAGGCACGGCCGCCCGGACGGTCACTGGCCTCGATCAAAATCGCTGAACGGCGAGCTGCCTTTAGCCGGCGTGCTGTCGCAATACCCGCAGCGCCGGCGCCGACAATCGCAACATCGTAATCCATAGCTGCCTCCGCGTCGGCATTTCCAACACTTGCCGGCATGAGTTTTACAGGGGAATTGTTACGGCTTCAACGCGCGCAGAATGTTGCTACTATACGATTATGACATTCTTCGAGACCCTCGTTGCCCTCATGGCCGTCGCCATCTTGCTGTTGCAGGTGACACGACGTTTGCACCTGCCTTATCCGGGTATCCTTGCCGCCGCGGGCGTGGCCGTGGCGATGTTGCCGGGGGCGCCAAGCATCCCGATTGACCCGCCCACGGCGCTTGCATTGTTCATTGCTCCCGTACTGATCGACTCGGCCTATGATTTCCCGTTGACTGCGGCCCGACGCATGCTGCTGCCTTTGTTCGTCTATGCCGTCGTAGCGGTACTTGTTACGACGGGCGTTGTCGTCTCGATCAGCGCACTCACGGTCGGTCTACCGATCGCGGCGGCAATCACGCTGGGCGCTATTGTCGCGCCGCCCGATGCGGCTGCAGCCACAGCGGTCCTGTCTAATTTACCGATCGACCGTCGTGTGGATGCGCTGCTGAAAGGTGAAAGCCTGTTTAACGATGCTACCGCACTGCTGCTGTTCAGTGCCGCGCTGACTGTTCATGCTCGCGGTGGACTGGATGCCGTCACGGTGCTGCAACTGATATCTGCGGCGCCTGGTGGGATACTGTTTGGCATCGCCTTCGGGTTTCTGCTCTCGCGATTACGGCCGGTGACAGAAAACACCGTTGGCGGCACTTTGCTCCAGTTCGTGTATGCATTTGCGACTTGGCTAATCGCTGAACGACTGCATCTGTCGGCGGTCCTGGCTACGGTAGCGAGCGCGATGACGATCGCCACACTTGCTTCAGTCGAGGATTCCCCGCGTATGCGGGTACATTCGTTTGCAGTGTGGACCACAGTTGTGTTCTTGTTGAATGTGGTGGCGTTCCTGCTGATGGGCTTGCAGGCCCGCCGCATCATTGAGGCGATGTCAGGTGTCGATCTCGAGCGAGCGCTTGGTTTCGCTGCAATGGTCGTTGTCGGCGTTATCACGACGCGCCTCATAATCGCGTACCTGTTTCATAAAATAGTGGGATATCGCCATCGGCACGGGCACGATCTGGCAGCGTTCGCACCAGGGGAGACATTGCTCGTCGGCTGGGCTGGAATGCGAGGACTGGTCACGCTCGCCACGTCGTTCGCTTTGCCTCCAGATTTCCCCGAGCGAGACCTGATCGTGCTGACGGCGTTCTGCGTCGTGCTCGCGACATTGGTGATACAAGGCGCCACGCTGGCGCCGATGATTAGGCTGTTGAAGCTCGGGCGACAGGCCGAGGTACGCAAGGAGATGGCAGCGGCGCGATGTTCTCTTGCCGAGGCGGCGCTGAGCCGACTTGAAAAAGAGGAGGGCGCAGAGGCCCAAGCTCTACGGCTGGCCTATCAGGAGGTTGGCAAAAGGGGTGAAGAGACCGGGCGCCCGCCGCTGGACCGTCGCCGCGGCCTATCGATTGCAGCCGTGCTGGCGCAACGCCAACGCCTTGAAGAGCTGCGTGATTCCGACAAAGTCGGCCCCAATCAATATCTGGAATTGCAGGAAGATCTGGACTGGAAGCAACTTGCGGCGGGTTCAGACGAAGATCGGCGGATTACCGAGAGTTGATGTCTCATCAATCGCGTTGGATTGGTACGCGCTGTATTTCCGATAAAGCAGCCAGAAGGAATGTGCCGACGTTTCAGCTATGTCTGAAACACGGTCATCCCGTCCGGGAATTACTTTGGAGGTGAACAGTATTGAGCTCTCAAAAGAAAGGTTGTCTCCATAGGTAGTTGACTTGAACCGCCATGATGTTCTCGGAATATGCACAGAAAATCGCATAACGTCTCATCCGGAACCGCATTAAAGGAAACCGCATAGAGTGGCTCTGCGGTTCGATTCCGCTGAAGGCGGGCATTTGAAGTGAGATTTCCAATGAGCATGCAGATGCATCGTTTACCTCGTCGTCGCGGTCCACGGATGCCGGCGCAATGATCGCCGCGTTATGGCCAGGCCCGAACTGCCTGATAGCAGATCGGTGCTGCGGTCACCGTTACGCTCGACAGCTTCGCGGATTTGCCAGGGAGATACTCAGCGTCGCGCATGCTGTCCATCATTCAGCTCTCCGGTCGAGCGCCAAACCGGCATGACCTTGCGCGGTGCTGTTTCTTTCTCCGCTCCTGCCGAATAGATCAGCGTCGTAGTCGGTTCGGCCAGTATCTGACGCGTCGTTTGACGGGGAGCCGGGGAGGGCAGGAACCACAAGGAAGCCCCGCCATCCTTTCCCTCGCCATACCCGCCCGCATCAGGCCATTCGCCAATTTCTTGCGTAAGACATAAGCAACGCAAAAGCGAATAGCTCAAAAGAACAGCACGGCGTCAGGGCAAGCAGCGATTTCGCGCGTACTGTTGCCAAGATGGGAAGAGGGGGAAGGGCTTGGGAATGGGGACGAGGGAACCATCGCCCTGTCCCAAAAGCGTTACGCCGCCTCGATATCAGTATGTGAAAAGTCGCTGCCCTTGAAGAGCATTGGTAGCCCATAGTCCTTCGCACAGGCATAGGAAAAGCAATCGCCGAAATTCAGCCGTGCTGGATGGGCGACGAAGCGGCCAAATGTCCGTGCGGCCAGAATTGCGCTGCGATGCATGGTTCCGTTTACTGACATTTCCTTGGCACCGATCGTTTCCAGAAATCGTTCAACATCCTGCTGCGCCTGATCAATCAAGGACGGCGGCGTTGGCTCTTGGTCGCCATGGATTGAGATTGAAACAATTCGAGCGAGGCTCACGACCGCTTCAAATATGGAAAGGGAGGAAAAGTAGATAGGCTTTTTTGCCATCTCGATTTTTGCAATGAGATAACCTGCATCTTCCTCATCTGCGCAAATCGCTACAATTGCGGAGGCGTCTAAGAACATTAAACGCCCCACATTTCATCGGTGTATTTTTTCATGTCGAAGTCGGGCTTGTTCGGTCCCATCCTCGCCTTAACATCGTCCTGGATGATTTTAATTCGGTCTTTTAGTGGTATAGCCTCTTGGGCGCGAGCCAGTTCGTTCTGCAAGGCGCGTCTGACGGCCTCGGTTTTGTTTGGGGCCTTTGTTAACTGCTGAACCTTTACGGCCAGAGCATCCACGTCATTATCGCGAATGTAGAGAGACATTTTTTGTTCTCCGTGGGTGTACCTCGAATATGCGAATATCTTAAATTGAATATGCGACGTTAGCAAGTACGGCGCCGGTCGGGCCATTCAGGCAATGAGGATAGGCGCCGATTCATGGCCGCTTTTCAAGGTGTGCCCTTGCCGCAATAAAAGCGTTCAGCCAGCGCTATTTTCACTTTGCCTAGTGGCATTTCGCCTGACTGAAACAGAACGGTCGGCGGTCTAAATGGCAGGGAACGTTTTCTGGATGGCGTCTTGTAATTTATCGCCAACTGACACCCAAACGCCGCAGGTGTCACCGGTTTTATTTGGAGATTGACGCAGCCAAGTGGCGCCAATTTTTTCTATACCCATCAACACGTAAGGTGTCGGGCAAGCCGAGCGCGATTCTCGGCGTCACTCCGAGACCTGCTGCAACGGCAGACCACAGGCCGAAACAGGCATGGGATTGTGACACGACCAAGGAGAGCGGCTGAGGTTCGCCCTCAAGAGAATTTGCAGACGTTATCCATCGAATGGGGTCAATTTTGCACCCCCACACAAAAAACCGCCTCTCGAATGTTTCTCGATTGCTGAAATGCCACGGACATATTCGTATAATTATGGAGCTAGGTTCCTCCGCCGCTTCCGCGAGGAAGCTACCGGGGCAAACGAGTCGGGTAAATAAAATGCCGCGGGAAGTGCAACGGCAGACTTGTTAAATAGATGTAATAGTCATATATGACATGAAATGGCATATTAGAAAGCGTATATGGATAATTGATATGGGATCGCCGAAATCAAAATCTGCCCTTGAACGGCTTGGACACGACGTCCGCAGTGCTCGTTTGCGGCGCGGCATCGCCGTGGCCGATCTGGCAGTGCGCGCGGGCACGTCGCCGAGCACCGTCGCGCGTCTAGAGAAGGGGGACCCCGGTGTCGGAATCGGCACGCTCGCCGATATCCTGGTCGTGCTTGGTCTTGTCGACCGACTGGCCGACTTGATCGACATCCGCAAGGACGATCTGGGCTTAGCGTTGACCGCCGAACGCCAGCGGCGGCGCGGACGGTCTCTTGCGACCACACTGCGCAGGCAGAAGGCGAAGGGCAAAACGGCACTGGATGACCCGGATATCGTCGATCCGGACGGTGCGTCATTCTGATGTCCGACTTCAACGCCCATGTCGTTCTGGGCGAGAGCCTGACACCTGTTGGTCAACTGCGTTTCACGCAAGCCGGGCCGCGCCAGTTCTCGACCTTCGCCTATGACCTCGCTTGGATCGAGAATCCCCGCGCCTTTGCCGTGCAGCCCACCTTTCCCCTTGAAGCTGGGCCATTTCACACATCCGGCCAGGCCGGGAACGTGCGCGACGCACTGGCGGGTGTCTTCGCCGACGCAGCGCCGGATAGTTGGGGCCGCAGGCTTCTCGAGCGCGCCTATGGCAACGGCCTTTCCGAATTCGAGTATCTGACCCTGTCCGATGATACGTGCCGGCAGGGGGCTCTGCGGTTTCTCGACGATACAGGGCAAATCATCCGGGGTGAGGGGGCCGATGCCGTGCCACGCCTGGTCGATCTGCAGGCGATCACCGCCATCGCACGGGCCTATGAACAAGGCAGGGAGATTTCCGCCGAAGATATGCAGGCGCTCGCCGGCGCGGGCGGTTCCGGCGGCGCACGTCCCAAGGCCAATGTCCGGGACGGCGAGACGCTCTGGCTTGCCAAGTTCACGTCGGTCCACGATCAGCAGCCGATCGAATGCGTCGAGGTTGCTACGCTCCGCCTCGCCCGGGCCTGTGGCATCCGCACGCCGGAAGTCAGGCTGGAACTCGCAGACACGCCATTCCCGGTCGCTCTGATCCAGCGGTTCGACCGGCGCGGGACCGCACGTATTCCTTACATCTCGGCCCGCACTGCCCTCGGCAAGACCGGGACAGAGCTCGGTTCCTATACGGAGATCATCGACTTCATGCGGGCAAATGCCGCTGATCCGCAGGCCGATTTCCGCGAACTCTTCCTGCGTCTGATCTTCACGATCCTCGTGTCGAACAAGGACGACCACCTGAAGAACCACGGCTTCCTCTATGTGGGAGCCGGTCGCTGGCGATTGTCTCCGGTTTTCGATGTGAACCCCGCGCCTGACCGCAATCCGCATCTTGAAACGGCGATACTGGAAGGTGGCGAGCACCACCGGTCGATCCGTATGGCACTGGAAGCCTGCGAGTTTTTCGAGATCGCCGAAGAAGACGCTCGTAGGATGATCCGCGATGCGGTGCGGTGTATTTCTGACGGATGGCGTGAGGCGCTTCGACAGGTGGGCGTCTCCGGGACGTTGGCCCGCCAATATGAATCGGCCTTCATGAACAATCAGACTGAGATAGCGCTGGCTATTTAGACGTCATATATGCGCAATATCATTCTGTAACTCGTCATATATAACACACTAGTTTGCACATAACCTGTGCTAGCTCTGATTATCACGCATCTCACATGCGCAACAATTCTCCTAATCCGCCTGATCTTTTCAACCAGCAACCCTACGGCGGTTGCCCATTCCAATGGCGAGCACGCTGTGGCCAACTCCTTTTCGTTGTCGATGGACCAGAGTTGAAGGGTTTATGGGAGGCGAATAACCAAAGTAGCCACTGCTCTCGGCCTCTTTTTCAGGATCGGGCTCAACGAAATCGACTTTCGACCATCTCGCCGAAATGTCGAGGAAATGGGGACTAATCAGCGCGTCGATCTGCTTCAGACGCTGCCGGACCCAAGTCGCCATTTTTGCCAGCTACGCTAAATCGCAGTCCGATCAGCTTGCGAGCTCCATCCTGAACGAGCGACGCCGGCGCAATCTCCAGCGAACTAACGGGGCGTACGATGGCTAAGAAACCAAAAAACGTTTAATATTTTCGAGCCAATCGATCAGGGAAATGTATCCGGCCGACACGCTAAAAGGTCAGTTTATCCGCTGGGCCGTCGATAAGCCAAAGGCCGTCGTCCAAAAAGAAGCGGATTATCAACGAAACAGAGCCCGGCTTAACAAAGACGCCCGAGATTCTGATGAATAATCAAAAGACGCGCCGCCAGGCACGTCCTTCTATTCAGTCTGGGAGGACCGTTGGTTCACATTGATGAATGGCACTGCAGATCCATGCACCATCGTTGTCTGTGAACCGGCACCGAAGTTGCCACTTCACGAGAGGAAGCGTAACGCGTTGGTTTGCGGACACAAAATGGAAATTGGGTGGGGTCACGACCGGCGCCGATGATGACCCCGCCGACGCTCTGAATTTGCCGGTAAAGTCATGCACTTAATGGTGATCCGCTCGAAGCTCGGCATTCGATGCTGATTCACATGTTCGATAAAGCAAAGGCCTTGCGATCACGTCACCGCTCACCGTGGCAGGGGACGGTGCTCTGCGATGAAC
Organism: Candidatus Phyllobacterium onerii; assembly: GCF_028331445.1. Lineage (GTDB taxonomy): Bacteria > Pseudomonadota > Alphaproteobacteria > Rhizobiales > Rhizobiaceae > Phyllobacterium > Phyllobacterium onerii. The sequence goes on from NZ_JAQMHX010000010.1 coordinate 147,998, forward strand.
GCTATCTCCAGTGCATCTGTAAGGATTGCCACAACACCATCAAGCAGCAGGAAGAGCAAGCTACGCTGCGCCTGCGTTGGTGATTGGGATTGATCCTCAGGTTTTATCCCTGTTAGCCCGCTCGAAGCCTTCGTTCCATTGCTTCCAGTGACGCGAGTTTTCGCGGTAGGGATTGACCAACTTGACGCCGGTTTCTCTTGAGCGGCGAGCGTCTCTCAGCCCATTGTTGTAAGGGACACCCTGCCTCCGGTCGATTTCGGGTTTTGGTTTGGCCGCTCCGGGTTTGATCGAAGCTTTGACTACGGCCATCAGTGCGTCGAAGTGCTGTTTGAGGTTCATCTTTTCAGAATACTTATCATCTGTAACGATTGAACAATACATGCCCAATGCGTTGGACCAAGCGTGAATCCGAGCAGGCGATGGCTGATCCAATCCTTGTCTCGCACAAGGAACATGGACTGATGCTTGCTACGTGGCAAGAGCATCGCGGTTCACGGGCTGCGCGCAGATTCATCATGCCAAGCGCCATGAATGCGTCGCCTCCCAGACCCTGCGCGAAACCGGCGAGGATCAGCAGTGGAAGGTTGCCCGCGAAGGCGCACACTGCGGGGGCTACGGTGAACAGAGCAAAGCCGCCCAAGAAGACACGTCCCGCGCCATAAATTTCCCCCGCGCCACAGGGAAGAATGGTGACGAGTACGGCCAGGTGATAGGCCGAGACGACCCATACGGTACGACCCGCTTCCGCGTGCAGCGAGAAGGCGCAACAGGTGGCGCCCTACCTGGGTTTTCAAAGCCGATGACAATCGAAACGAGACCAATGCATTGATCACCACTGCAAAGTCTGGCCCAATGATGCGGGCGCTTGCTTGGAGGTTTTAGCGATACAGATCCGACCGTCTGCGGCACGGCGGATATGCCCCGCTTGCGCTTGGATGCCAATGTCTGGTTGATCTGCACGGTCCGCGTTTGAAGGCGAGGGCGCCGCCTGTCAGATACAAAAGCCGGAGCCGGGCCCTCGGCGAGCCCACTTCCGCAATCGCCTCGTCGAACCGTGCGCGCAGGCGATCAGCCCACATCCGGCACGTCTTGCCATAATGTTCGCGCAGGTTTCCCACGTCATGCCGAGATGGTCCAGCTCGCCGCCGGGGAAATGTACTTGACCAGTGGCAATGTTCGGGACTCTTGCGGCCGAAGGTTTTCCTGTCGCGCTTCATCCGCCGCGTGATAGCGTGGTGCAGATAGAGTCCGCCGGATCGCAGAAGTCGATCTACTATAGCGCAATTTGGTTCCGGCAATCTTTGCAATCTCGGTATGGCTTGGCTCCATGAATTCCGCATCAATAGGCAGGGGTGTGAATAAGCTTAATGTCCCGACCCGCGGTCCAACCTCAAGACGCAAGTCTCGTGGAAGCGGTCATCCAATAAACCGTAACTCGCCAACAATTGCGCGCCCAAGGCAATCATCGCCACAGGGTTGCTGCTAAGTGTTTCCGCCGCTCAGAGCGCCGCATTGACTCACTAGCTCGTGCCTTTAGTCCTAATCCTCTTGGGACCTAAGTGTTGTCAAAGTCGCAGGACCTTCAGAACTATCAAGCTGGCCTGCGCGTCGCCATCATCCGACCATCGAAACTCGTGCCAATCATGTTGACAATCCCGCGATACCAGCGGGTGCGGTCAATACGATCCAAGATCACGGGACAATGCAACAAGCGTCCGCATAAGCGGCGCGGTCGGAATACGCCATGCCGGCGATTCTATTGGGGAGAATAACAAAATGGTAAACTATATCCGTTCCGATCTGGACTTCATTCTCGAGCAGATCAAGATCGCCGAAAAGCACGCCGCATATGTTGCCAATCCCAATGATCCGAACGCTGCGCCGCTTTTCGGTGTGGGCGCTGCCGGCCAGGTCGGGTCCGTTCCAGCCTATACACTTAGCCTGGGGCTGCGGACCGTCGACGGTTCATACAACAACCTGTTGCCTGGACAAGAAATGTGGGGCTCTGCAGACCTGCCGTTCCCCGAATTGCTTGATCCTGCATATCGCAATGCCGATGGTACCCTGTTCGATCCCGATGGTCCGGGGCCGGCTCCAGGGATGCCGACGTCCCCCAACTATAATCCGTCGAACGACCCCAATTCGCTGGTATTCGACTCCAGTCTGCGCACGATCTCGAACCTGATCGTTGATCAGACGCTCGGCAACCCCGCGGCTATCATCAAGGGGTTGCAGGTGGGCGGCCTCGTCGCCGCGGACCTTGCCAATGTGGCTCTCGTGCAGAACATTTATGCCGCCTACAAGCCTTTTGCTGATGCGGAATACCAAGCGCGCGTTGTCATGGAGAACGCAAAATCAGCTGCCAACGCCCTCAGCGACGGCGACCCGCTCACGCCGCCGGGTGCCGCCGAACAGGCGGCTCTCGATGCGCTGGCAACGGCGACGGCCGCGCACGATGTCACCGTAACCAATCTTGAAGCGGCGAGCGTCGTTCGCGATACCGCACTTGAGCCGTTCGGCATCGCCATGGATGGCGACAACGTCCAGATCACCAACGTCTCGCCCGACGTCGGCCTGTCGGCACCGTTCAATTCCTGGTTCACCCTATTCGGCCAGTTCTTCGATCACGGCCTTGATCTTGTAAACAAAGGCGGCAGCGGCACCGTATTCATTCCGCTACAGCCCGATGACCCACTATATGTTGAGGGCAGTCACACCAACTTCATGGTGCTGACGCGCGCGACGGTGGGCCCTGGTGCCGATGGCGTTTTGGGAACGGCCGACGACACGCGTCCAGTCAACACCACGACGCCTTTCGTCGATCAAAACCAGACCTATACTTCGCACGCCTCCCATCAGGTTTTCTTGCGTCAATACGCGATGGGTGCGGATGGCAAGCCGCACGCTACCGGCAACCTCATTGAAGGTGGTGGCGCGCAGCCGGGTGGTATGGCGACCTGGGCTGATGTCAAGGAACAAGCCAAGATGCTTGGCATTCTCCTGACCGACCAGGATGTTGGCGCCGTGCCTCTGCTGCGCACCGACGCTTATGGCAACTTCATCCCGAATGCCGCGGGCTTTGCCCAAGTCATTACAGGCGTCGGGGCCGATGGCATTCCCAATACTGCAGACGACATCGTTATTTCAGGTACGCCCGCCGCGCCGGTGCCGCTGACAAGTGCAATTCGCATCAATGCGGCATTCCTGGCCGATATCGCCCATGACGCGGTTCCGAACGGCATTGCGGACGGCGACATCGAAATCGGCCTTCAGAACCCCGGCAACAACCCGGCCGTCTATGATAACGAATTGCTCGATGCGCACTTCATTGCCGGCGACGGCCGCGTTAACGAAAACATCGGCCTGACCGCCGTGCATCACATTTTCCATTCTGAACATAACCGGCTTGCCCAGCATACCAAGGAAGTGGTGCTCGCCAGCAAGGATATGGCCTTCATCAATGAGTGGCTCGACGTCGACCTGACGCAGACGCAGGTCGATGCCATCCCGACGGACCCGATTGCTCTTGCAGCTTATGCCGACACCCTGACCTGGGATGGCGAACGCTTGTTTCAGGCCGCCAAGTTCGGCACGGAAATGCAGTACCAGCATACCGTGTTCGAGGATTTTGCTCGCAAAATTCAACCCAATATTGATTTCTTCGTAGTGCCTGACGGCTATCACGCCGACATCAACCCGGCCATCGTCGCCGAGTTCGCTCACGTGGTTTACCGCTTCGGCCATTCCATGCTGACCGAGCAGATCGATAGGCTCGATGCCTCGTTCACCAATGATCAGATCAGCCTTATTCAGGGCTTCCTCAATCCGATCGAGTTCGACTCAGGCCACACCATCGCCGACGGCATTGCTGCGGGCGACATCATCCGCGGCATGACGCGCCAGGTCGGCAATGAGATCGACGAGTTCGTCACCAGTGCGCTGCGCAACAACCTGCTCGGCCTGCCTCTCGACCTGGCAACCATCAATCTGGCGCGTGGCCGGGATACCGGCGTGCCTTCGTTGAACGCCGCTCGCCGCGATTTCTACGAGGCAAGTTCGCATGCGCCTGAACTCAAACCCTATGATAGTTGGGTGGAGTTCGCTGGTAACCTCAAGAATGAAGCTTCCGTCATCAACTTCATGGCGGCTTATGGCCTCCATTCTTCCATCACCGCCGAAACGACGATCGAAGGCAAGCGCGATGCCGCCATGCTGCTGATCTTTGGCGACATGGATATCGATGGCGATGGCATTGTCGACCTTGCGCCCGCTGACCGCCTGGATTTCCTCAACGGTACCGGCGCCTGGGCCAATGTCAACGGCATCACCACAACCGGTTTGGACAATATCGACCTGTGGATCGGCGGTCTCGCGGAAAAGATCCTGCCGTTTGGCGGCATGCTCGGTTCGACCTTCAACTTCGTGTTCGAAGTTCAGCTCGAACAACTTCAGGACGGCGACCGGTTCTACTACCTACAGCGACTTGACGGCCTGCATCTGTTGTCTGAAATGGAAAACAACACTTTCGCCAAGATCATCAGCCTCAATGCCGACGCGGGCCACCTTCCTTCGGACGTGTTCTCGACCCCCGGCCTGATCCTGGAAGTGGACCGGACCAAGCAATGGAACCCCGGCCTCGGCGAAACCGCCGGCGCGGACGGCATCCTGCTCGATGACCCGGCCACGACCAATGTCGATGAATCTGCCGACAATCTCGGCAACGACCCGACTGGGGGCAGCATTCTGACCCCGCTGGTGATCCGCAACAATCCCGCCACCCCGGGCGCTGACACCAATTACCTGAAATATACCGGCACTGAACACGTCCTGCTGGGCGGCACCGATGGGGATGATATCCTGATCGGCAGCGAGGGGGACGACACGCTTTATGCCGACGGTGGCAATGACCGGCTCGAAGGGGGCTCCGGTAACGACTCCTACTTCGGCGGCGACGGCGACGACATTATCACCGATTTGTTCGGTGACGACATCATCCGCTCTGGCGCGGGTCACGATGCGATCAATGCCGGCGCTGGCGTCGATCTGATCGTCGGTGACGCGGGCCAGGACTTCATCATCCTGGGCGCCGACTTGCTCGACGAAGCCTTCGGCGGCGTCGGCAATGACTTCGTGCTCGGCAGCAAGACCACCGAGCAGACGTTGGGCGGCGAAGGCGATGACTGGATCGAGGTGGGAGCGTGGACCGGCGCGGTCGGCGACGATTTCGACGACCAGTTCCAGGCCGACGCGGTCAAGGGGCATGACGTGTTCCATGGCGACGGCGGCTTTGACGAGTTCATTGGCGAAGGGGGCGACGATATCTGGTTCGGCAGTCTCGGCCGTGGCAAGTTCGACGGCATGTCCGGCTATGACTGGACCACTTATGCCGACATGAACTTCCCTGTGGACGTCGATCTCGCCCGGCAGATCCTGCCCGGCGTACCGGTGCTTCCAGCCAACGTGGCGCTGGATACCTTTACCCAGGTGGAAGGTGCCTCGGGCTCCAAATTCGCCGACGTGATCCGCGGCACCGACGTCACCGCTGCAGATGTGCCGACCGAAGGCTTCCGTGGCAGTGCACTCGACGCCGAGGGCCTCGCCCTGATCGGCGGGCTACAGCAACTGCTGGTGGGTGCGGGCGCGACCTCGTTCGATGCCCAGGGTAGCTTCGTCGGCGGTAATATCTTGCTCGGCGGCGACGGCAGCGACCTCATCGAAGGCCGCGGCGGCGACGACATCATCGACGGCGACAAATGGCTGCGGGTGCGCATCGCTGTGATGTCCACCTTCGACGCCAATGGTCCGACCGGCGACACGGTGCTTAGTTACCATGACTCAATGAAGACGCTGGTTTCGCAGGTTATGGCCGGAACTATCAATCCCGGCCAGCTCAAGATCGTCCGCGATATTGTCTCGACCGGAGATGCCACGCCTGACGTCGACACTGCCGTCTATTCGGACCTGCGTGCCAGTTATTCGTTCTCGGCCAATGCCGACGGCACGCTGGTGGTTTCCCATACCGGTGGCACCGCGCTTGACGGCACCGACATGCTGCGGAACATCGAACGGTTGCAGTTCAGCGATGGCAGCGCAATCAACGTCATCGTGGGTACGCCCTATAACGACAATGGGGTGGCGCCACAGGGCGCACCCCCGCTCAACCAGCCGGCGCTCAATGGCACGGCCGGAGACGACCTCATCGTGGGCCTCGCCGGTGCCGACATCCTCAACGGCAATGCCGGCAACGACATCCTCGTCGGCGGTGCCGATGGCACGAACTCGACAACGGCGACGGCAACCTATGCGGACACCTTCAACTCCGGAAGCAACAGCCGCCAGGATGGCACCGCAAACTTCGCAACGAACTGGGCTGAGTCTGGTGACTTCGGTGGCACGACTACGGGCCAGATCCGAATCGATGACGGCACCGACGCTCTAAGGTTCTATGGCGGCACGAACGCGGCAGACTACAATGGCGCGCAGATTACGCGGACGATGAATCTCTCAACCGCGACGACTGCGACCATCACCTACTCGGCCAACCCGGACAATCTTGATGCCGGTGAATCCGTTACGGTCCAGTTCGCGGCGGACGGCACGACCTTCGTGACGTTGCAGACCATCACCGGCGACGGTGGAACAACGAACTATACCCACAACCTCACAGGGCCGTTCGCGGCGAACGCAGCGATCCGCTTCGTGACGACGGCGATGAACGCCACCAATGAGGGTGTCAGTATCGACAACCTGGTCATTACTCGCGCTACTGTCACCGTCAGCACTGCCGGGGACACCCTCAACGGCGGGCTGGGCAACGACACCTATTCGTTCAGCCTGGGCGACGGCAACGACACGATCAACGAAGCGGTGAATGCGACCAGTGGTGGGACGGCGGATCGAATCTCGATCCTGGCGCCGACCACCGGTATTGATCCGGTCACACTGCTGCCGATCATGACGATGACGGCCCTCAACGCCAGTGACAGCAACACCGGGACTAACACGGGCGACCTGGTCATCAATTACGGCCTGGCTGCGGGCAATTCGCAAACGGTCACGGTGGCCGGCCATTTCACCGGCGGCAATGCCGAGACGGGTGTCGAACGCATAAACTTCAATGGTGCGCAATACGAGGGCTACCAGCTCGGCGCCGAGGACTATCTGATTAACCGCGCCGACCCGAACAACAATACACGCGTTGACCTGACGGGCTCGCTGGTCAACAATTTCGTGGCTGGCGAGAATGGCACCAATGACACCATCACCGGCGGCAGTGGCAATGACCTGATCTTCGGCGGCACCGGCAACAATACGCTCAACGGCGGCCTTGGCGACGACCTTCTGGTTGGCGGCACTGGCACCGATACGCTGGATGGCGGCGCTGACCTCGACACTATGGTCGGCCTCGGCGGCAACGACACCTATATCGTTGATGATGTCGGCGACGTGGTTGTCGAAGCCCTCAATGCGGGCACGGACACGGTGGAAACCCTGCTGGCTGCGCTCTCTATCGAGCTGATGGCCAATGTCGAAAACCTGACCTATACCGGCGTCGATGCCGACCAGTTCGTCGGTACCGGCAATGCGGGCAATAACGTGATCAGCGGCGGCGATCTTGCCGATACGCTGAGCGGTCTGGCCGGCAACGACACGTTGCAAGGCGGGCTCGGGGCCGACGCGATGACCGGCGGTGACGGCAGCGACGTCTACTTCGTGGACGAAGCAGGCGATGTGGTAACCGAGACTTCCGCCCTTGTTACAGACATCGACAGGGTTGAATCCGACATCTCCTATATTCTCGGCGCTAATGTCGAAAACCTCGACCTCAACGGCGCCAATGCCGACATCAACGGCACGGGTAACGCTCTCAACAACATCATCAACGGCAATGACGGCATCAACCAGTTGTTCGGCGGTGGCGGTAACGATACGCTTGCCGGCAATGACGGCAATGACCTGCTCGACGGCGGCGAGGGTAATGACATCCTCAATGGCGGCGACGACAACGACACCATTATCGGTGGTGCCGGCAACGACACCATTGACGTGGGCAACGGTTTCAACACCATCGTCTATAACGCTGCCGGTTTCGGTGCGGATACGATTGCAAGCTTCGATGCAGCTGGCGGAACGCCCGCAAGTCAGGACCGCATCGATCTTAGCGGGCTCGGGGTCACGGCGGCGAATTTTGCCCAACGTGTGTTCGAATCCACTTCTGGCGGTAACACGATCATTACAGTGCGTGAGAATGGAGCGGCCTCGGCGATCCAGGGCACGATCCAAATCAACGGCGTCACCAATGCCAATATCGATGTCACGGACTTCACCCTGGCGGCAGCTGCACCACCCGTGTTCGGCGTCGGCACCGCTGCTGCGAACACGATTACCGGCAACGCTGCTGCCAATACCATTAATGGCCTCGGGGGCAACGACACTCTGAGTGGTGCCGGCGGCGACGATGTCATCAACGGCGGCGAAGGTGCAGACGTCCTCAACGGCGGCGATGGCAACGACACGCTCAGTGGAGGAACAAATATTGCCAACGGCACCTATGCAGATACTTTCGGTGCCGTGGCTTATAACAACAACAACGGGACGCTCAACTTCGCTGGTAACTGGACAGAGACTGGCGACAACAACTCGGCGACTACTGGCGATATCCTTATCACCAACAACCAACTGAGGTTTGCTGGAACGATCGACACCAATGATTTCATCCAGCGCTCGATCAATCTGACCGGAGCCACGGCACCGACCCTTTCCTTCAACTATCAGGGTACCGCTGCTGGCGAGACCATCGCTGTTGAAGCATTGAATGGCGGTACTTGGCAGTCTCTCGGGACGCTGGGAGGAGCAACCAGCGGCGCATTCGTCGCCGCACTTGATCCGGCCCACTCGGCTATCAGATTCCGTACCACAAGCGGTTTTGATGCCGCCGAGACGTTCAATATCGACAATGTAACCGTAACTTTGGGTGCCAACAGCGGTGTCGACACCATCAACGGCGATGCCGGCGACGATACAATCATCTGGAACGCCAATGCGGCGGCTCCGACCGACGGCCGTGACATCGTCAACGGTGGTACCGAAGGGGCACTTGGCGATACGTTCGTCATGACCGGCAATGGTTCGGCCGAGACGTTCCGGATCTATACCCGGGCAGCTTTCCTCGCCGTGGTTGGAAACGCAGCTGTTCCGCTGGCTGCGGCGACAGAGATCGTCGTTACCCGCAACGGTACCAATGCGGCGGCCATCATCGCTGAATTGGCGGAGATCGAGGAAATCCGCGTCAACGGCGCTGATCCTTCCGGTAACGGAGCGGCCGGCGGGGACAACTTCGAGATCATCGGTGATTTCTCGGCGACCAGCCTGCGGCTCAACACCATCACCATCGATGGTGATGCAGGAGACGACAACATCGATATCACGTCACTCAGCTCGGCTCACCGCATCGTGTTCAAGTCCAATGGCGGCAATGACACCATCATTGGAACCCTGCGTCCGCAGGATGTGGTCGAGCTGCCAAATGGGGCCACCATTGCTGACTACGAAGTGACAATCGAAGACGGTGTCACGACCATGACCAGCGGTGAACATACCATCAAATTCACCGCCCCCGACGGGATGCCGCAAATTGGCGACGACCCCATCGACGATGAAGATGAGGACGACGAAGAAGAAACCGAACTTCCCGGCGGCAATGACGACGAGGATGATGAGGAAGACGACGACGATAACGACGATCATCACACGGGCGGCGGTGGTTGCGACGATGATGATGACGATGCTCCGGCACCGGGAGCAGACTCTGGCGCAACTGGCGCACCGGTTATCGGTACGGCCAATGCCGATGTCCTGCTTGGAACTGTCAATGGCGAGAACATCATAGCATTGGGCGGCAATGACACGGTGGTGGGCGGCGGCGGTGCCGATGTCATCCGCGGCGATGAAGGCGATGATTTCATCAGTGCGGAAGGCGGCGAT
>NZ_JAQMHX010000011.1 GCF_028331445.1 Candidatus Phyllobacterium onerii
CTCCGGGCGAAGCATTGATGCACAAGCTGCGCATGTTCGACAGGGAAGGTCCGCTTTCATTGCACGGATTTGCAGGCTCGGGTGCCGACTGGCTGCCGGAATACCGGGACACGACGACGGCGAAACGATCGTCTGCTCATCACACAAGATAGCGGGTCCCCAGACCAACGACGTCATCTTCCAGTTGCGGAAGAAGAAGATCGACAAGGTCATTCTTGCCGGGATGGCGGCCAATTTTTGTGTCGAATCGCACTTGCGCGATTTCGTTGAGCACGGTTTCGAAGTTGCCGTCGTTCGCGACGCCACCGCGGGTAGCAAACTGCCGGAGGGCGATGCCTACCGGGCTGCCCTGGTTAACTTCCGCTGGTTTGCCAACGCAGTCTGGACGACGGCAACCACGGTGGAAAAGCTGAACAGCGCCCGAGACCGGTAACGCGTCGCAACGAAAGGAGCAAAGGCATGCATGACATAGAGACCACCGACAAAGCAGTGTGGCAACTGCGCCCATTTGGAGGAAGCGCAACGTTTTTCAGATGTCGTCGGACCTTTGCCATTGATTTTGAACGATCAGAGGTTTGGGATTTTGGTCAGATCGTCCAAACCCCGCTGCTTCGCTTCAATCCGGCAAATGACGCCAAGCGTTAACGTTGACCAGACGAATCAAATTCGGAACAGATGTCATGCCGGATCCGATACCAGCGCACTTGGTGAAATATGCAGTCACCGTCTCTTTCGGATTGTTGGCGGTCGCCACCTGCAACATCAGTCCGGCCAATGGAAATGATGCAATGGAGAATGCTGTGAGATTGACAAGTTCCTTCAGCTATTCCGACACGGTCAGCAGGTTGGAGTCCGCCCTCAAAGGCAAGGGCTTCACGATTTTTGCGACAATCGACCACCGCGCCGCCGCCCGATCCGTAGCGCTCGAGATGCCGCCGACAACGGTCATCATCTACGGTAATCCTCTGGGTGGCACTCCGATGATGCTTGCCGCCCCGGACTTTGCACTGGAGCTTCCCCTCAGGGTTTTGGTCCGCGAAGGCGACGATGGCAAGACATACGTGACGTTCAATCCCTCCACGACGCTCGATGGGCGACACGGCCTGCCTTCGGGTATGGCGGAGCGCTTTGCTCCGGCCGAAAAACTCATCGCCAGCGCGATCCGAGGCGAATAGGCGCGAGCCGATCTTCAACGCCGAGAGGATTAAATCAGTGACTCCAGCCGAGAAGGCAAGATCTCTCGCAGGAACTTCCTCATCGCCTCGGCAGGCGCGGCCGGTGCAGTCATTTCAGCCAATGCCGCCGCCGACAGTCTTGCCGATGTTCCTGCGAGGGCGGTCGGGCCGGTGTCCGGAGATGCGAGCGGTCGGAATATCCGGACGACACCGCAGAGTTCCGCCCCGGTCCGGGTATCAAGCCGCGCAGGATAATTGCACGGGATGTCACTCGGCAGACTACATCACCACACAGCCGCCAAAGATGGAAGAGACCTTCTGGCGTGCGGAGGTCACCAAAATGATAAAGGCCTACCACGCCCATTCAACAAAACCGACGTCGAAGCGATTTTCAACTATCTCAACGAAAGCAACTAAGTGACTTCAAGCAACCGATATGCGGGGTCCATATGTCGAAATACACTTTCACGTTTCTCAGCATCACATTGTTTATGTTGCAACTTTCTCCTTCGTCTTCCCAAGAGACACTTACCTCGATGAACCAGGTTTCCGTCGCGTTGCAAAGATGCTGGAGCAAAACGGCGTTCGCCCAGCATGACGCGTCGGTTACATTACGCTTCAGCTTCAAGAGAGATGGCACATTGATCGGTCGGCCGCAGCCTTCCGCTATCGTATTTAGCGGTAGTCCAGACCAAAGACGCGCGTTCGTCGACGCAGCGATCAGGGCAGTCAACCAATGTTTGCCTCTGGATTTTTCGCCCAAGATTGTCGACGGCGTTCCCGGCCGGGTTTTCTCGATGGAGTTCCGTTCCAACGGGGCATGTCTCGAGCAATGCAGCTACGACGAGTCCTTGGTGCCGTGATTGGAACACCGCTCAGCTGCGCAGTGAGTTGCCGCGGTCGCAAAACGCGTCCTCGGCACTGAACTATCTGATGCCGCACGACGTTTGGGAAAATGAGCGTCGGCCGTTTACGGCCAACTTCCGACGCGGAATAGAAAAATGGCACCTTTTCTACATAGAACGTCGTGCGGTCGGACTTATCCGCCCGACAGGGCCCCGGTGGTGTTCTGACAACGGCAAGCTCCTCTTATTCGTCACTGGCTGGCATCTCCCGTTCTGATATCGTAACTTCGGACGCAAGGTGCGACCGCGGTGGCGGGCTCGGACGACCTTTTGGATAGACGGCTGATAAAGGTCGGCGATAAACCTGTTGTCGTCGTGACTGGAACGGGTATCAACTGCGCAAATACGATTGCAGACTATATGGCGAAACGAAGCGGTATTGCACAGGCCTGGAATTGGAGGATTAAAGTATGTCCCCATCCATCTTAAACAGCCCTGTCCTGCCCGCCCCCGGTGGTTATAATTCGCATGTTTGTGTATTCGGCAAACGGTCTATGTGTCCCGGTCTCGCCAGGGGCGGTTGCCGAAAGTCGAAACCTGGACCGGAGCCGATTTAGGAATTCGCGATGTATGTTCCGGCGATGCGCTTTGCGTCCAATAAGCGCTGGAGTGTATGATCCATATTGCCCGAACTCGAAGTGAGTGTCTCGTTGTCCCGGAAGAAAACTCTCATGCCGCTCGAACTGCAATGGCCTCCTCTCTCGCCGATCCGAACCGGCTGGCGGGGGCGATGCCCGCGCTGCGGAATGGGTCACCTTTTTCAGGGATTTCTGACCCTCAGACCCCAATGCGAGGTATGTGAACTCGACTACTCGTTCGCCGATCCGGCAGACGGTCCGGCGTTTTTCATCATGATGTTCGGTTGCCTTCCGAGCATGCTGTTCGCCGTCTGGCTGCAGACAGCCTACCAGCCGGCGCTCTGGATTCATCTGTTCACAAGCCTGCCGCTGCTGCTCGTGACGTGCCTTTTGCCGTTGCGGCCGGTGAAGGGATGGTTGGTGAACAGCCAATACTTCCACAAGGCACAGGAGGGTTCGATCGACAGGGACTGGCAAGGAAAGAAAGCGACAAAACATCCGCACGTTTTGCGGACTGATGCGCCGGAGATGCCGGGCGAAGAGCGTTGACGAACCAATTACACGGATAGGAAAACTGAGATGACCGCCATCATAGCCCCTCCCTTCACGCTCGACAGCGCGATCCGAAAGGTTCGCCTTGCCGAAGACGGATGGAATTCACGCGACCCGCAGCGCGTGTCCCTCGCCTATACGGAAGACAGCAGATGGCGAAACCGCTCAGAATTCGCCACCGGCAGGGGCGAAATCGTCGCGTTCCTTGCCCGAAAATGGGCTATGGAACTCGACTACCGGCTGATCAAGGAACTGTGGGCATTCAACGAGAACCGGATTGCCGTCCGCTATGCCTATGAATGGCATGACGACAGCGGCAACTGGCTGCGTTCCTACGGCAACGAGAACTGGGAATACGATGCAGCGGGCCTTATGCAACGGCGTTTTGCCTGCATCAATGATCTGCCCATAACCGAAACCGACCGCAAGTTTCGTTGGCCTCTCGGCCGTCGCCCGGACGATCATCCGGGATTGTCGGCGCTCGATCTTTGATCCCAATGAGAGGCCCCCCGTGATCGCCGAACCAGCCTCCGATCCTGTCGCCGTCGCTGCGTCGCTCATGCCGTTCCTCCGCTCGCAGATTGCCGAGACGGACACCCTTGCGCGGCTTCCTGATGCGACGGTTGCAACACTTGAAGAACGCCATCTCTTCGACATGCTCGTTCCCAGGATTTACTGCGGCAGGCAAATTCCGCTGACGACCTATATGGATGTTATCGTCGAATTGGGAAAAGGGGACGGTTCGGTCGCCTGGAACGTCGCCCTGCTCGCCATCGGCACATGGATGGCAACCACATTCTACCCGAAGGAAGTCGTCGACGAAGTATTTGCCGCAGGCGGCAACTTTCGAACCGCGGCGGTTCTCAATCCCCGATCGGCAAAGGTGCGCAGCGCGGACGGCGGCGTCGTCATCGAGGAAGGACTGTGGGCTTTCAACAGCGGCGTCGAGCACGCAGGATGGGACGTGCTCGGCATCCCGTTCCATGACGATGCAGGTAATGTTGTCGACCGCGGAGCGGCCCTGATTCCGGCATCGCAAGTTAAATTGGTCGATGATTGGGATACTATCGGCCTGCGCGGCAGTGGCAGCACAACCGTCAGGGTGGCGGATGTCTTCGTTCCTACGGAGCGGATTGCACTCCTCAGCAAGGCCCGCCGCGAGAACTACGCATCGGCGTATCTGACGGGTGAACCCCTCTATCGTTTTCCGTTCGTCCCGTTTTTTGCAATCAATCTGGGCCTACCGGGTTTGGGAATGGCGAAGGCGGCGCTTGACCTCTTTCTCGAAAAATCGCGCGGACGCGGGATCGCGTTCACGAAGTACCCTAAGCAGGACCAGGCGGCGGTCACCCACCTGCTGATAGGCGAAGTCAGCTCCAAGATCGATGCTGCGGAACTGATCTTGAAGCGTTCACTGGAAGAGCTGGAGACCACGGCGCTTTTGGGCAAGATGACGATGGAGCGCCGAACGCGCATATGGCGGGATGCCGGCTTTGCCAGCCAGCTTGTTTGGCAAGCAGTCGATCTCCTGGCGAGCGCATCCGGAGGTTCGTTCGCTCGGACGTCAGATCCCATGAACCGAATTTGGCGCGATGCGCGCGTCGCCACTCTCCACGGCGCACTCAACACCGATACGACCGACGAATTGTTCGGCCGGGTTGCAACGGGTCACGCGCCGAACAATCATCTTTTGGGCGAGTGATCGTGTTCGAAGAAGCGTGTCTAGTCCCAAAAATGTTCCCAAAATGATAGAAAAGCGCGTGTCCCACCATACGATAGTGATACCACCGTATAGAAGGAGCAGATCATGAAGAAGACATGGACCAAACCGACAATGGGTCAGGTAGCAGCCGGTATGGAACTTTCACGTTACCTTCCAGCAGAACTTAAGGCCAAAAAGTAATTGGTACCGTCGCCTGAGTGATCAGTTGCGCGGGCGACTTCTTCTGTTTGAACAGGATCTTTCATCCACCCAGAATGATGTTTTCCATCCCCTCTTCCACTTGGTCCAGGATGAGGATTTGCAACGGCTCCATTCCCGGGTTCGTTCCAGAGTGCCATTGCGCCATAGATTCGATGATGAATGCCCCGGACTGAAACGTCATCACTTTCCGTGTCTCGAGGTTTGTGACGCTCAGCGTTCCCGACAGGATGTATCCGTAGCGCGCAAACGGATGCTGGTGAGGAGGAAGTTTAGCACCCGGTTCAATTTCGAGGATTGAGACAACCACCTCAGGACTTTTCTGCGGAAGAGCGATCGGCTGGCCCGAGATGGTTTGTGTCGTTCGCAATATCGTTCTGCTGTTCATCCGGTGCCCTTCTTGAACCCTATCTGTAATTCCAGCGGACATATGCCCGTACGAAACCCGCTTTGAGATAATTGCGGAACGAGATGTGCATATTTTCCTTGGTCGCCTCGGGTTGCCCGGTCTCCGCGGTGAATCCACCGACGCCGTTTGCGAGACCGTCCTGGATGCGCCGCGCTATCAACGATGTCTGCGCCCCGCGGCCCCGATAGTCAGGCAGGGTCGCGTCTATCCCGAGCCAGGCCCAGTTGCCGTCGACAAAGAGTGCGCCGGCGGCCACGGGAAGAGTTCCCTCATAGGCGAGATATGTGGACCACTTTGGCCTAGCGACCAACCGGGCAAACCACGCGGAAGACGCCGATGGCAGGCCGAACCCTTTTTGCACAACATCGCCAAAGCTCATGGCATCGTGCGGTTTAACGGACCGTACGGACAAATCACTGTTTCGCGGGGATATCGGCGTTGTCGAGTCGCGGTAAAATTTTGCCCAGCCATTGCCCTTTTTGGCCAGCCCCCTGTCGGCAGTCCAGGCGTGTATCTCTGCCGGTTGGGAGGCAGGAGAGATTTGCAGGGCCCATTGAGGATCGGCATGGTTACGCAGCCACTCCAGCATCGCGTCGACGCTTTTTTCGCTCTCCGGTCTTTCCACTCCTATGCACATGCCTCGATTGAATTCGACGATCGGCACGCTTCGGTCGGCAAGGACAACACTGGCTCCCGATCGCTGGTACCGCAAATCAGCTGCGTCGGCATATTTCCGTGGTGCAGCGGCGAACAAATCGAGCCAGGCCTCGCGTTCGACTGTCTCAATCGATACAATGTCGATCGCGGAGATAAATCTGCTTCCACTATCCATAGCGAACTTTTTCCCTTCAGCGGTAGCGGGTCGGATCCATGTGCAAATGTTCAGGTATTTCAACCTTCGACCCATCCGGGACAAGCGGCATTTCGGACTTGAAGAGGGCAAACGCCGTCATTGCTGCGACCAGCTCCACGAACGTGAAGACTGCGAACGCCGCTGCAAATCCGCAATTGATCAGCAGACCGAAAATCAGGCTGCCGAGGCCAAAGCCGACGAAGAGCGTGAAGACGTTCAGGCCCATGGCCTGCCCTGCCCGTTTTCCTGCAAGCGAAGTGACGATCCCCCCGAACAGTGGCTGTGTCATGTCATACCCGAGCGACAGTGTCATCGCGACGGCGGGAGCGAGCGCGAGGGGAAACTCAAAAATCAGAATGAGCCCAGCCCCGGCGCTAATACTCAGCCCCACGGGAATCAGTTTGGCCCTGCCCCAGCGGTCAGCTAATCGCCCGATCAGTGGGCCAAACAGGAATCCCGGCACACCATAGCCGAGTAGCGCCAAGCCGATTCCGACTGGCCCCAGTCCGTAGCGCCTTTCCAGATACACGCCGAGCCATGTGAAAACGCCGGAATGAAACATGGAGTTGACCAAAACATAGCCGTAAGTCCGCTTTCCGCGCGCCGAAGCCAGAAGTTGAGCGTAACCTTGGATGACGTCTCGCAACGTTCCGGAGACCCGAAGCTCCGTGGACTTCAGGATCGCTCTGTAAGGCAACAGACACAGGTGAACGACAGCACCGGCCCCGCCCACAAGGACGAACAATAGTTGCCATCCTGCATACTGGACGACCACCGCGCCTAGCGGCGATCCGAACGCCATACCGCCGGCCATTGCACCGAACAGCCAACCGAGCGCCCTACCCCGCTCTTCATACGGGTAAAGCCTGCCGACCAGTGCGAGCGCCATGGGAACGACGCCGCTAGCGCAAAGCCCCGTCACGATCCGCCATGCCGTGAGCTGTTCGATCGATCGCGACGTTGCCGTCAGCATCGTAAGAACCACGAATGCGCTCAAGGACATAAATACAATGCGCTGGATGCCAAATCTGTCTGCGAGAACTCCGTAGACGAGAGTGGCGATCCCATAGGGAACCAAATAGGCAGGAACAATCAAACCGACGGTTTGGACAGATGTGCCGAACACAGCGGAAAGCGCCGGGATGATCGGTGCAACCATATACCCTTGGAAAAATATGATAAACGTTGCCGCTGCAAGCACACGAAGCAACCGCTCTCGACTGTGATTGTCGATCAGATCCAAACTACAACTCCAACGTCGTTCCGGACAGGCGTTCACTGAGATCCCAGAGCTTTTCGGCGTCTTGGGGGCTGACCGCCCACGGCAGTACGCCGCCGCGGTCGAGACCGCCGTTCGTTGACGGCTTTGAAGGGTCCGCAAGGTTGGCGACATCACAGTTTTCGCAGTAAACGCCGCCAATACCGTCAAGCTGGGGACTGGTCGCGCACCAGATAGTGGTCGCGGTACCCTGTTCGACAGTCTTTATGTCGTTAGCAGGATCGATACGAACCTTGCCGATTTCATCGAAGATTCCGAAAGCGGCGATCTCATCGTGAGAGAGATGGCGGGCGAGTTCAGTAAGAATTCCGCCAGGATGTACCGCGAACGCTGTGATGCCGTGGCTCTCCGCTTTGGCATTCAACGCCACGGCAAAAAGGATGTTTGCTGTCTTCGACTGCCCATAGGCGGTCCATTTATTGTACTCCCGGCGCTCAAAATTCGGATCTTCAAAATCGACTCCGGAAAGTTGGTAGCCGCGGGATGACAGCGATACCACCCTTGCAGTCTTTGCACGCGTTAGCCCCGGCCACAGCCGGTTGACCAGCTGGAAATGACCGAGATGGTTCGTCGAAAACTGCGCTTCATATCCTCGCCCGTCCCTCAACAACGGACTTGCCATGATGCCGGCATTGTTGATGAGAATGTGCAGGGGCCGTTCCGTCCTATTGAATCGGAAGGCAAAGATGTCGATCGAGGCGGGGTCCATTAGATCGAGCGGTTCGATTTCGACATTTGCAATGCCCTGCAGTGCTTCCCGCGCCTGCCCAACCCGCCGCGCCGGCACGAGGACGGTGGCCCCGGCGTTTGCCAGAACCCGGGTCGTCTCAAGCCCGAGACCGCTATAACCGCCGGTCACCACGGCGATCTTGCCGCGAAGGTCCGTGTCGCCGATCGCCTGGGTTGCCGTTGTTTCCGGCCCGAAGCCGGAGCCGACCGAAACCTGTTTGCTGGACACGTTAATGGTCCTATCCTGGGGTGGAAGTAGCGGCCCCCGCCCGTGGGAGGGGCGGTCGAACGGGAGCCGCTATACCGTGACATTCGCACGGATCGGCGATGCGTTTGGCAGGGAGGGGGTAACCTGAGGCATCGCCAATTCTGATAGGCATTTCTTAAATCCATCATCTCACACGACGTCTGCGTGTGCTTGAACGCATGTCGCAGAATTGGAAGCATCGTCGCACAGAGATGAGCGATCTTCTGCCGCGCTGAAGCGAAGATCGCTGAGGTCGATGGAAACCAGAAGCGTATCTGTGGTCCGACCGTCCATTCCCCGATAGTAGGCGCGCCGCTTGGTTGGCAGACGGAGTCCCTGGACGTCAATGTAGTCGTAAACCAATTGCGCGGCCGTCAGACCATCCGCTATTTCGACGGTGTAATCATGTCTTTTCAGCAGGTAATCACCGCCGAAGTAAAAGTCCTGGACCTCGGAGTGGGTTGGGAGATTGGACGGAAAGGTTGCTCGTAGGACGCGCCAAACCTGGTCGGCTTCGATCCATGGTTTTATCTCCTCTAGCACTACGGCGGGCAGACTAAGAACGAAGGGCGTTGTCAGATAGGTCCATAGGGCATAACCGTTAAAATACGCCCTCTGCAGAGGGTCCCACGGGGTCAGCCTCCCGTGGCACTCGAACGATGCGCGCGGGTTTCGCCGCTCCGCCACCACATTGCAATCGTCCGTCTCGATCGCGATCCGGTCCGGTGTGAAGTCCGTTCTTTGATTGGGAGCACCGAACGGTTTGACCGAAGCATGGACTTCATGCAGGGAAACGGTCATCCGCCGGGGAGTCGAATCTTGTATAAGTCCCTTCATGCCCCATAGGGTTCCACCGGTCACTATCGTCGCCCCGACCGATGAAAACTCTTCCCAACGATTCAGCCCCCCGTGGGCGGCCAGGACCTCGTCCAACAGATTGCTCATACGCCTAATCTCACTTTTGATTTGAAGAGCGGTGCGCTCACGGGAACGGTCATCAACAAGTTGCCCCAGCAATGCCTGCGAAGATTGAATAATCGTTGCGCAATTTGAACGCGTGCTGCGTCGGATCCTGAGCCTTACCCCGCCCGTTCTGACAGTCGATCGAATTCCGAGAATTAATGGCATATTGAAGGCTGAGCTACGCAGAACGTGCACCCTCATCCCGTTTGAAAGACTCTTAAACGTGGCCTTGGCAGAACGGCTTGCAGATGCAGCGCACTGCTTCCGCAAGAATCTTGCTACCCACTTCCTTGGAGATTTATTTATAAATCGTCAGAATTCCCGCGTCATATGCGATTGATCGGCAAAACCCCATGCTAAAGCGATCTCTGCGAAACTCATTTGAGATGCTAGCTATGATTTCGGGGGCTCGACACGCTGTTTGATGAGATACATGTGCGTGGCCTGTCCGAAACTCTGCTTGAACGCTCCTTGAAACTGACTGGAGCTCAGTTCGACTAGGGATGCAAGCTCACAGACTGAGATCCTCTTGTCTAGATCTGAGTCAGCGAAAGTGACGACCTTCTGCTTGCGGCATATGCCATGTCGGGCAAAACTGACAACTCACCGCTTGTCTCTGTTATTGCTTGAACCTCTGGTCGCATCCATCGATCCCTTCTTGTAAACCCTCTAAGCAACGTACATCGCCACCAGACCTCCATTGAAAGCGATTGGTAGCTTGCGAGCTTGAGTTTCAGCTGGTTCAGTCTCGTTCGCATCCACATCGACTCACAACGATAAATCCAGCCCTGGCTTGCAGGACCGTGCCTTCGTCCGATCAAAGGGGGACATCGAGCGTGCAAAAATCATGATGCTGTCGCCTCAAGTGAAATTTCCGGAGATCGCCCTCACCCGCTTTTTTCGGAACAATCCTTTATCTTGGAGCTGGAACGTGCAGTAAAAGCTGCACACTTTCTCCCTGCATTGAACCACCGTCTGCTACAAAACCTAAGACAAAACCGATACCTAAGTATCATCGACGTTCACATAAAAGTGGAACAAGATAACGTAGGTTCTGGCACATTTCATCAGGGGGAATGCTGTCATAAGGCGCTGCTTGTCCTGCGGATCGAAAAACGGTTCTGCGCCGATGCCGGTCAGAGCGGAACTTCGACGAGGGAATCCACGAATGGCACAGTTTTCCGAGTATTCGTTCGATGTTCTGCGGTCAGGAGGAGAGTTCACTCTGTACCGAGGGCGCGCATCAGGCCGCCGCCCGATCCTCGGCCTAGCTGCTAACGGACATCGGCCCTCTGATCGGCATATAGAGCGACTGGTGCACGAGCATGGTCTCGCGCCGGAACTCGATCCAGCGTGGGCGACACGGCCGTTGGGCCTTATGAGGCACAAAGGCCAGGATGTCCTTGTGCTCGAGGACAGTGGCGGCGAGCCGCTGGATTTGGTTCTCGGCCGGTTGGATCAGCGGTGGGAACTTGGACGTGCGCTGGCCATAGCAATCGATTTGACCAGTGCCGTGGGTCAAATGCATCGGCAAGGGCTCATCCACAAAGATATCAAGCCTGCGAACGTGCTTCTGGATGACGAAGAACGGACACGGCTTATGGGATTTGGTCTGGCTTCGCGTCTCAGAAGCGAACGGCGGGCCCCGGCTCCGCCTGAAGTCATCGCCGGGACGTTTGCGTACATGGCTCCAGAGCAGACCGGACGAATGAACCGTTCAGTAGACACTCGCAGCGACCTCTACTCATTGGGAGTTACATTTTACGAACTGTTTACCGGAAATTTGCCATTCACTGCTTCGGACCCGATGGAATGGATTCACTGTCATATAGCGATGAAGCCATTGCCGCCGAGCGAACACGTCGATGGCCTGCCCAATGTGTTGGATAGCATCATCCTGAAGCTGCTCTCCAAAAACCCCGAAGACAGATATCAAACAGCATCCGGCCTCGAATATGACCTTCGCAAGTGTCTGACAAGCTGGACAGCCAAAGGTTCCATCGCGGATTTTCCAGTCGGCCAACACGACGTCTCCGATCGGCTGCTAATACCGGAAAAGCTATACGGCCGCGACTCCGAGATCGCGGCTTTGCTCGCGGCTGCCCGCCGATCCATGATAGAGGGCACGTGTGAGCTGGTTCTGGTGTCGGGCTATGCGGGCATTGGAAAGTCGTCCATCGTCAATGAATTGCATAAGGTCCTTGTCCCGCAACGGGGTCTCTTTGCCGTAGGCAAGTTCGACCAGTATAAGCGCGATATTCCTTACGCAACATTGGCCCAGGCGTTTCAAGGACTTGTGCGCCAACTGCTCAGCAAAAGTGATGCGGAACTTGCCGGGTGGCGCAAAGAGCTGTTGGCTGCGTTGGGTGCGAATGGGCAACTCATGATCTATCTGATACCTGAGCTTGCCCTCATCATAGGCGAACAGCCTCCCATACCGCCGGTTGATCCTCAAACCGCACAGGCTCGCTTCCATTTGGTGTTCCGCAACTTGCTTGAAGTTTTTGCCAAGCCCGAACATCCGCTCGTTATTTTTATCGACGATCTTCAATGGTTGGATACGGCAACGCTGGAGCTTCTGGAGCGCCTCATCACAGATCCGGAAGTACGTCACCTGATGATCATAGGAGCCTA
Organism: Candidatus Phyllobacterium onerii; assembly: GCF_028331445.1. Classification (GTDB taxonomy): domain Bacteria; phylum Pseudomonadota; class Alphaproteobacteria; order Rhizobiales; family Rhizobiaceae; genus Phyllobacterium; species Phyllobacterium onerii. The sequence continues at coordinate 12,246 of NZ_JAQMHX010000011.1, forward strand.
TCGGGACAATGAAGTTGGCGAGAAGCATCCGCTCTATAGTACGCTGGCATCGATACGACGATCGCGAGGGGTAATTTCCGAGATCACGCTGGGTCCGCTGAAGGCGGTCCATTTGGCGCAACTCTGTGCCGATGCCCTTGTTGCTGACACTCAAAAAACGCGACCACTTGCCAAGCTGTTGCTCGACAAGACGGGCGGCAATCCGTTCTTCGCCATTCAATTCATCACGGCTCTGGCCGACGAGCGGCTGATTACATTCGATCCCGAAAGCTCGAGCTGGCATTGGGACATCCGCATGGTTCGAGCCAAGGGCATCACCGACAATGTGGCGCAGCTGATGTTGGCGAAGCTCAATCGTCTTCCCCTCGCTACACAGAAGGCATTGGGAGTGCTGGCGTGTCTTGGGAGTGCTGCAAAGGAAGGTACGGTTGCGCTCGTGCTGGTATATTCGAAGGACCTGCTTTATGCAACATTCCAGGATGCCGTAGAGGCCGGGCTGCTCTTCCACGGAGGGTCTACGTTTGCATTCACTCATGACCGCGTTCAGGAAGCCAGCTATGCATTGATCCCGCACGCCGAGCGAGATGCCACGCACCTTCAGATCGGCAGAATACTCCTGGCGCAGACACCATCCGCCGAACTTGAAGACAATATTTTCGAGATCGTCAACCAGTTCAACAGATCGGGTGAAGCCATCGATGAGCTATCCGAACGGGAGCGAGTGGCGGAATTAAATTTGATCGCTGGAAAGCGCGCCAAATCCTCGGGCGCTTATGCTGCTGCGCAAAGCTATTTTGCCGTTGGGCGTGTCTTACAGGGGGAAGATAGCTGGGAGCAGCAGTACGACCTGACGCTAGACCTCGAACTACAGCAGGCAGAATGCGAGATTGTAGGAGGAGAACTCGTTACGGCGGAGCAACGGCTGAACGCTCTCTCCCACCACACACGCAGCCTCACCGACCAAGCCAACGGTGTTTGCCTGTGCCTTCTGCTGTATTTCACCACCGGAAGGAATGAGCGAGCTGTCGAGGTTGCACTCGGGTTTTTATCAAGGGTTGGCATCATGTGGTCCTCGCGACCGACTGAGGATGAAGTTCGTCAAGAATATATCGAAATGCGCCGCAAGCTGGCACTCCGGCCCATCGGGGACCTCATTGACCTGCCTGCTATGAGCGATCCTAATTGTATCGCCACCATGTCCGTGCTGACGGAGCTTTTCCCCGCAGCCTATGCGGTGGACAGGTACCTCTTGGAACTCGTGCTTCTGCGTATGACCAATCTCAGCCTCGAATACGGTAATTGTGACAGCTCGAGTGTCGCCTATTCTGCGTTGAACATGGCACTGGGTTCGCATTTCACCGACTACACCACCGCATACGGCCTTGGAAAACTTGCTTGTCAATTGGTGGAGCGCCGTGGGGCGGACCGTTACAAGGCACGCGTCTATTCTTGCTTTGCCGCGTTCACGATGCCTTGGATCGAGCATCTGCCATTGTGTCAGCCTATGATGACGCAAGCCTTCCAGATCGGCAAGTCCATGGGTGACATGGCCTTCGCCGCCTACAACGCCAGAAATTTAATTACGCATCTTCTGGCTTCAGGGGCTCCACTGACCCAGGTCCAACGCGAGGCCGAGTATTTTTTTGCCTTCGCTAAGGGGCTGCAGCTCGGCCTTCCGTCCGAACGGTTCATAGGTCAACTTGGTTTGGTCAAAATGCTGCGCGGCATACCCGCCGAATATACGCTCGCCGATGAAGAATGGGGCACTCAGAATGTCGAAGGAGCGCCCGGCTTGGCCATGATGGTCTGCTACCATTGGGTATTTAGGTTGCAGGAACGGTATTTTGCGGCTGATATTCCGGCGGCATCGGAGGCGGCTGCCCATGTACGCGGGATCGAGTGGTCAATGCGCTCTTCAATTGAGGAGGCGGAATTCAACTTCTATGCTGCCCTGACATGCGCAGCTGCTGTGGATACCACATTTGGAGAAGATCGAGACCGCCATTTGCTCGCCCTCTCCGAACATTTTGATCGGATCGATATCTGGTCCCAGAATTGTCCAGAAAATTTCGCCAACCGCAGAGCATTGATTGCTGCGGAAATGGCGCGAATTGAAGGGAGGGAGCTTGAAGCCCAGAAACTTTTTGAAGAAGCGGTTCGTCTCGCACGATTACACGGGTTCGTCCAGAACGAGGGGCTCGCAAACGAGCTGGCGGGCCGATTTTACCAGGAGCTTGGTCTTGAGACCGTGGGCTATGCCTACCTTTCCAATGCTCGCGACTGCTTTGAGCGGTGGGGCGGTTTGGCCAAAGTAAAGCAACTGGACCAGCGTTATCCAGATCTGCGAGCACGTGCCTTGCGAGTGTCTTCGACCGCAACGATCGACACACCTGTCACACAACTCGATGTCGCGACTGTAGACAAGGCGTCGCAGACGCTTTCGAGCGAAATGATTTTGCCGAGTTTGCTAGAAAAGCTGATGCGCCTTGCTGTGGAGCACGCCGGAGCGGAACGTGGGCTTCTCATTCTATTGGATGGAGACGAGCCGCATATCGAAGCCAAAGCGACGACAGGACGCGGCCGGGTTGAAGTAACCGTGCGAAGGTTTCCTGTAACCCCTTCGGACCTTTCCCAATCGGCGCTGCAATATGTGCTGAGAACACGGGAGCGTCTGGTGCTGAATGACGCTTCGGCCGAGTCTCTCGATTTCGAAGACGAGTATGTTCGCCAAAACCGGACCAGATCGGTTCTCTGTCTTCCTATTTTCAAGCAGACGAAGGTGATCGGGGCACTCTATCTCGAAAACAACTTAACCACCTTTGTATTCACCCCGGACCGCGTCGCAGTACTCGATTTTCTCGCATCCCAGGCAGCAATCTGGCTCGAAAATGCCCGGCTCTATTCCGACCTCAGACGGAGTGAGGCTTGGCTGCGCGAGGCACAACATCTCAGTCTGACCGGGAGTTTCTACTGGCGCGTTGATTTAGACACCGTTGAGTTTTCAGAGCAAACATTTCGCATTTACGAACTTGATCCGAGCGTTACAGTTACGAGCGCCCTGATCGCCTCTCGTATTCACCCTGAAGACCTTCCGCTCGTGCAAGAAATGGTCGACATTGCGCGCGGGCCCGGAACCGACCTTGACTACGTATACAGGGCGCGTATGCCCGACAAATCCGTCAAGCACCTTCATCTGGTGGCTCACGGTACGCGCGACAGAGATGGTCAGTTGGCTTATATCGGTTCGATCCAGGACGTCACCCGAGGATATCAGACGGAAGAGGCTCTCAGCAAAGCCCGATCGGAGCTCGCCCACGTCGCACGCATAACCACCCTTGGCGTTCTGACCGCGTCTATTGCGCACGAAGTCAATCAACCACTTATGGGCATCGTGACCAATGCCAGTACGTGCCTGCGGATGCTGGCGGCAGACCCTCCAAACCTCGAAGGCGCGCGTAGAACAGCTGAACGATCGATCCGGGACGGGCACCGTGCGGCCGACGTCATCAAGCGATTGCGCTCACTCTTTGGAAAGAAAGATACAACGACCGAAACCGTCGATTTGAATGAAGCGGCACGAGAAGTAATTGCGCTCTCATCCAGTGAGCTTCAGAGAAACAGGGTGAATGTCCAGACCGATTTGGACAACACTCTTCCTCTTGTCAGGGGTGATCGCGTTCAGCTTCAGCAGGTTATACTGAACCTCCTCCTCAACGCGTCCGACGCGATGAGAGACGTTCACGATCGTCCGAGGAAATTGGTGATTCGAACCAAATTGGATGAAAGCGTCGGCGTGTGCCTCTCGGTTCAGGATACAGGACCCGGTCTTGGTCCCCAAAGTGTTGAACGACTTTTCGAAGCTTTCTACACAACCAAGGATGGTGGGATGGGAATGGGACTATCCGTCAGCCGCTACATCATTGAAAGCCATCGTGGCCGCCTCTGGGCCAACTCCAACGACGGGCAAGGAGCTATTTTCGTATTTAGTATTCCCCAAACAGCCGGCACTCCGGCTCCTGATCCCGGCCATTCCGCCCAACTCTCTTCTTTAACGCATGCAGAGCAGCAGCCATAAGGCGTCGATGATGACTGAACGTTCCCTTGTCTCGATCGTCGACGACGATCAATCCGTACGTGAATCGTTGCCCGACTTACTTGATGAGCTGGGCTTTGCGGTCCAGGTATTTTCTTCGGGCGAAGAGTTCCTGGCGTCCTCCTGGGTCGACAAGACCAAGTGCCTCATTCTCGATATCGCCATGCCGGGCATGTCTGGTCCTGATCTCCAGCAGATACTGAAGCGTCGCGGCTCGAATATTCCCGTCATATTCGTCACGGCGCATGGCGATGACGCCGTTCGTCCGCAAATGTTGAAACTCGGTGCGGTCGAATGTCTTTTCAAACCATTCAGCGACACGGCACTGCTCAGTGCTATCAACGCCGCTTTACCGTCGGGGTAATGAACATGTTGCGCCAAATGTATTTGCATGTTCATATCGGCCAAAATGACGGGCTGGGGGCACTGTCAATGTCCAATATCGTACCAACGGTATACATTGTCGATGACGACATTTCGGTGCGGGAATCACTGGAGGAATTGGTCAGCCACGAAGGGTGGCATCCTGAAATATTTGGCTCGGCGGAAGCGTTTCTCTCGCATCCCAGAACACCTGTCCCAAGTTGTCTCATCCTGGATGTCAATCTTCCGGACCTTAGCGGACTGGATTTGCAAAGGCGTTTTGCCTTTGATCAGATCGATATTCCCATCATATTCATTACCGGCTACGGCGACATTCCGATGAGCGTTCAGGCCATGAAAGCAGGTGCTGTCGAGTTCTTGACGAAACCATTTCATGACGAGGTGTTGTTGACTGCCATCAGTCAGGCTATCGAGCGCAGCCGCTCCGTCCTGCATGACGAATCGGAGACGCGCACGCTGCGCGGCTGTTATGCATCGCTCAGCCCCCGCGAGCAGGAGGTCATGGCGCTCGTCGTTCGCGGACTGATGAACAAGCAGATAGGCGGGGAACTTGGCATCAGCGAGATCACCGTGAAAGCGCACCGTGGTAAGATGATGCGGAAGATGAAAGCGAGCTCAGTCGCAGACCTTGTAAACATGAACGCCAAACTTGACCCTAAGTCGCGTGGCTAGCCCGAGGAGCGCCATTCGACTGGAACCTTCCAAGGAAACTGGGCGGTACAAGCTTTGCGACGTATCTTATGGACCCGGCGCTCCGTCGACTCGCTTATCCCAGCCACGTCGCGGCGTTCATCAGTTAAAACGGCGAAGCCTATGAAGGGGGCTGAAGAAATTCAGGGATCCCATACGCATACGCGAACAGCTTTAGTTCTATCACTTCTTCAGAAGCGCGGCTTTCGGACGCTTGAAGCGTGCCCAAGAGCTATCAAGCCGATGAGCACCACAGGTAACGACCTCGCTGGCGACCGCGAAGCGGCCATGCATCAAGACAGTGTCTTTGTTCTGACCATGCGCTTTTCGTCCAATCAAAGAGCTGCCGAATGACGTATTGTTCAGAAACGACTTGCGTAGGAGAACAGTTTGGACCTACCTCTCAACCGCGGGCTGTTGAGGGATGGCTGGCTGCCAATCAACACTTCCAAGGCACGGAAGGTACTTCCGACTGGTTGGTATGAAGAGATTCCCTAATGGCTGGCAGATTGATGGGATGCTTTGCTTCGTCAAAGCATCGTTTTGCTTTTCACCTGTCTGCCCCGGCCGATACTACTGGCAAGGGCACGCCGTGTCACGGTGGTCATCCATCTTGTAAAGGCTTACTTTGGAATGGCAGGAGCAGGTTAGTTGGCAAGGAGATTAAAGCCACGATATAAACGTCCTGCCTGCGCTCGTTGCCAACCTATCGCAGCGACTAAACGAACTTATCGAGGGGACAAAGTTGGAAAGTGGACAGCCAGCAGCTCCGGAAATGACTGCGAATGAGAAGCGCCGACGATGGCTTTTTCCCTTGCTACGTGTTCTTTTCGTATTCGTGGTCGCCTTGCTGGCATGGCTCGTTGCAGCCAACTGGAATAAATGGATTGGCAACGCCCGTTTCCAGGCAACACAGGACGCCTTCGTTGCAGGAGACGTTACTCCGCTTTCTGCAAAGGTCTCCGGCTATGTGGCTACTGTCGCGGTGGGAGATTATCAAGCCGTTCGCAAGGGCGACCTCATCGTCGAAATTGAACCTTCCGATTACCGCGCACAGCTTGCCTTTGCTGAAGCGAACCTCGCTTCGGCGCGCGCTTCACTTGCCAATCTGGCGCATCAGCGCGATGAACAACGCGCTCTCGTGAGACAGGCCGAGGCGACGATCGTGGCTGCGAATGCAGACCTTGTACGGTCGTCCCTCGAGCTGACCCGCCAGCACAGGCTTCTCGATACGCGGATTGCGAGCACCGAACAATTGGTTGAGCAAGCGGACGCAACCGAAAAGCGCGCCAATGCCCAGCTCGAATTGAGCAAGGCGCAGCTCGATCAGCAGAACGCACTGCTCGCCGGGCTCGACGTGCAGGAGCAATTGCTTGCCGCGCAGGTGAAAGCTTCGGAGGCGCAGGTCGGTCTCGCCGAGAACAATCTTCGTTACACACGCATTCTGGCACCGGCCGACGGCCTTGTCGGTCAACGTCAGGTTCGGCCCGGTCAATTCGTCAATGTCGGGACACAGGTCATCGCCGTTGTTCCCATGCCGAATTTATGGGTAACGGCGAACTACAAAGAGACCCAACTGACGAATATCAGGATGGGTCAACTCGCCAAAGTAACGGTCGATGCCTTTCCCGGCGTCGTGCTGACCGGCCATGTGGACAGCTGGTCACCAGGTACGGGTTCGACCTTCGCACTACTGCCGCCTGACAACGCAACGGGCAACTTTACGAAAGTCGTGCAGCGGGTGCCGGTAAAGATTGTGCTCGATGCCAACCCGGCCCTTGGCGAGCTTGTACGGCCGGGAATGTCGGTACAAGCGACAGTCGACACGAGGTCCGCTACAGAGCCACACCCCAGTTTAGCCAAAGCCTCGCCACAGCCATGAGTCTCCAAGCAGGGCCCTTCAGCTCGGCGGGAATTGCCCTCCATCCGGTTTCGGAACAGCATCCCCGACTTTCGATCGATTCGTACCGCCCGTATATCGGTCTTGTCGGCGTAATGTTGGGTGCGGTCATGGCCACGTTGGGCAGCCGTGTGACAAGTTTTGGCCTTGCGGATCTGCGCGGGGCGCTTGGCGCAGGCTATGACGAAGGGGCTTGGATCACCACCAGTTTCGCAGTCGGCCAGATGCTGATCGGTGTCACATCGCCATATCTCGGCGCGGTACTCGGTGTTCGCCGAATTCTGCTTCTCGGGATCATCCTGTTTTTCGTCGCGAGCCTTCTGGGTCCATTCTCTCCCAACCTAGCCGCATTCCTGACCATGCAGTTTCTGGCAGGCGTAGGATCTGGAACGTTCATTCCACTCACGATCAGTTTCATAGTGCGGAGCCTCCCCGCAACCATGGTCATCTACGGGATCGCCATCTATGCGATGAATATCGAGTTATCCCTTAATGTAGCAGCATCTCTGGAGGGCTGGTATTCCGACAATTGGTCGTGGGCATGGATATCCTGGCAGTACTGCGTGATGCTGCCGGTCATGGCGGTGTGTGTTTGGCATGGCGTCCCCCGGGAGGAAATCAAAATTGATCTTCTGCGCCGGTTCGACTGGCCAGGTGTGGCCTATGCCGCCATCGGGTTCAGTTTGTTGTATGCGGGTCTGGATCAGGGCAATCGACTGGATTGGATCAATAATGGCATGATCAACGCGTTGCTGGCATCCGGTTTTTTGCTGACCATTGCGTTCATTGTCCGCGAACTTGTTACGGACCACCCTTTCATAAACATCCGTCTGATTTTCCGCGAGAATCTGGTCTTGCTGCTGCTCCTGCTCGCGGGCTTTCGGTTCATAATTCTATCAACGGCGTACATCATTCCCACTTACCTTCAGACAGTCCAGAATTTTCGCGAGCTTCAGGTGGGCTCGGTCCTGCTCTGGATTGCGCTTCCACAACTTCTCATCGTGATTCCCCTTGGAGCGCTGCTCAAACGTGTCGATGGGAGATGGGTTCTTGCCATTGGTGCCGCGCTGGTTGGCACAGCCTGTCTGATGGCTACCAACCTGACAAGCCAATGGGCAACAAGCGATTTCCTTCCCTCGCAGATTTTGCAGGCTTTAGGTCAATCCTTTGCACTGACCGCTTTGGTGGTGTTGATCGTGAGATCGATCAACCCTGCCGAGGCGCTCACGATCGGCGCCCTCATTCAGGTCAGCCGCCTGTTCGGGGGGGAAATCGGCACTGCGTTCATGCAGACCTATGTACGCATACGCGAACAACTTCATTCGAACCTCATTGGCCTTCACATCGACGGGATCGCCGGATTGACACTCGACAGGATAGCGGCTTTCCGGAGTGCATTGGGAGTGCACACAAGCGATCCAGCAGCTGCGACCGCACAGGCGACTGCCTTGCTGGCCGCCGCTGTCGCGCGTCAAGCAGCGGTACTGTCATTTATTGACGGTTTTTCAGTTGCGGCGTTAGGCGCCCTTGCCTGCGTTTTCCTTGTGGCAATGATGCGAAAGGCAAAGCCGTCTCCGTTTTGATAGGGATATCGGCATTGGCCAATCGAGCGCGACCAACAGGCCGCGGCTTGAACCTTGTGACGCGAAAAAATTTTAATGCTGAAGCCCAAGACAGTGTCTTTGTACTGACAATGCGAAGTGGGCGTCTTCCCATCGGCCCCAGGTCTCTCATACTCCCAATAACTTCCTTCGCTGAACCAGACTGATTTGCCTCGGCGTTACCCGCGCTGCGGGATGGACACCACTTTCGGGGGATTTCCGATAACGCCGCAATGCAAGTTTTGTGAACCATATTACTCTTTGCGATTCGTCCAATGGTCCGGAGTCATTCATCAGGATGTTCGGCTGCCTGCCGAGCATCCTGTTCGCCGTGTAGCTTCAGACAAACGTGCCAGCCGGCTATCTAGGACTACTGCGAGATTATCTTGGCTTGCTGTTCGTATTCAACGCCCGAGGCAGGCTATCCTGTCGATCGCGATGTTCGACTTCGGCGTATGTTTGAAGGAAAAATCCAAGGGTGGGGCCGAGAATCATCCAGAAAAACATATTTGTCACTAGCGTCGACACGGCAAATTCCGAGGCGAGCGTCGGCGGGACGCCCGATTTAAGATCAGCTATTCGGGGTGCGCCGTAGAGGTGGGGGGCAAAAATCAAAACTACCCCCCAAACCTTCGCGACAAATTCCCGGCGAAGAACGCTAAGATAGAGGCCTCCCGCTGCCAGCATCACGGTCACCAACCACCATGCCTGCCTGGATGCCAAGTCGGCGGCGGGCATGGCAGGCAGCTCCGGCGCCAAACTGATCGAAGGCGAGAGGTTGAAGATGAAAAAACCCGCAAGACCCCAGTAGATTCCGTTCGCAAACTTGATTTTGAGTCCAAGGAATAAAGCGGCGGCCCCCGTGACCAAGGCGAAACCTGCACCAGCAACAAGATTGACGAGCAGCGTGTTGGTGAGGCGACCAAACGGCAAGGCTTGGTCGTCTTCTTCAATAGCGTTGTGCGGCAATTTTGCAGGAAAAGTGTTGCCCGCTCCTGCATCGACAGCGGTGATTGCGTTCAAGTGATCGTGGCCATATGCAGCGTTTTCATATCGCTCGGCTTCAAGAATGAGGGGCACAGTTCGCACGTACATCGCCGGTGTCAAAAGCATGCCAGCGAACAATCCAGCTGCAATTGTCGCGAGAAGATATTTCATCAACATAGTCGCTGCTCCGCTGCTACTGTGGTTTTAATGACAAGGGAAGCCATACGAATGGCGCGTGTCATGTGCCGTGTCGTGCAACGTTACTGAATGCGACAACCCCACGCCGAATATTATAAACGCGCCCAATAACAGCGAGAACACGGCTGTGGTCAGGCGGGATGCAAGCGGCAGATCAATCGTATTCGACGTTAGAATTCTAGCCATTGTGACCTCCGGAAAAGGGGTAGTTGAAGCGCCGTGGGAAAGTAGCGGCCCCCGCCCGTGGGGGGGAACGGGTCGAACGGGAGCCGCTTGCCGTGACGAACGCACGGATCAACGATGCTGTTCACCAGGGAGGGGGACCCGTGGCATCGTCAATTCTTGTCAAATTTCCTCCCTTTCGTTTCGTCGCAGCGTCTCACATGGAATTCTGTGCGGCTTGAACGGATGCCGCATCATTGGGAGCATCGGCGCAAAAGCGAAGGCATCTTTGGCCCCATTCTGTTGGCTCGTAGATCGCCGTATCAATGGGTTTACTTCAAGCTAGCAATCCACGTTTGCAACACGAACGCTCCGGTACTGAGAAACGGGAAGGCCACTGTCCATCCCTTTCTTTTGCCCGTCATCCGCTTGAATAGCGCGTCCGGGATCGATACCTATGTACAATTGCGTCAAGTTCGTTCTGGGGCCAGTCTTCGCCAACCATCGGGATACTGAGATGGTGATCAAGGCAGATTGACCGGCATGACACTCCTGCAACGCAGGTTGGATTGCGGTCCTTAAGGATACGGTGCACGGCGGGCGCGAAACGGCGTCCTTCGCATGATGAACTTTTGCGCGACGGTGTCCTTCAACTCACTTCCACAACGCGGAGGATGGTTCAGTGCGGTCAGAGATACAAGCGACTGGTGCAAATGGCACTACCGATCTAGCCGTCATGCCCAGCTTGCCCCCCCATTCCGAGTTTCTGAGACATTCTACAGGGCTTGAGCTTTTTACGAGGTTGCGCGAATTCATCTCGACGACTTGGGGTATCGACACCAGGACGTCGATGTTATGCGCGAATGAAGCAGTGCTTTCAATCGAAGCACAGTTACAACGGCGAACTTCGGTCATCTGTCATCGAAAATGTCAGGGCGGCTTGGGAATGTGCCGAAAGCAGAAGGTTGAGAAATTCATCGATGCCCATCTAGATCAACGCATCACGATTTCCGAACTCGCTTCCTTGGTGGGCCTGAGCTCAAGCCAGTTCCAGCGGGCTTTCAAGCAAAGTTTTGGCGAGGCAACGCACATGTATCTCATCAAACGTCGGATCGAGCGCGCGAAAACAATGATGCTGTCTCGTAACGAGAATTTTGCGGATATCGCCCTCGCGTGCGGTTTCTCCGACCAGTCGCACATGACGCGTCTGTTCACCCGGCTAGTTGGCGAGCCGCCCAACAGTTGGCGGCGCAACAGGGTCTATGCCTAGCATGTTCGAGGTTCAATCTTGCACGGATGGCAAATGGCTGAAGGCGAAAATTCCCCAGGCACGTCATGGGCGAACCAGTGGACGACGAAGGGCTTGGGTTCTGCCGCATCAGGATCGTCCGCAGCTTCCGAGTGGAGTGTCTGGCCATCCAGCTACTGAGCCATTGAGCGGTCGAACTGTTTTTGTTGTTCCTGACGATGATCATTTTTGTCAGGCCCGACAAGACTAAGTAAGGGGCGCAACAGCCGCGGAGGTACTGCTCGAGTCTATCATCAGGCTCTGTCTCAGCAGTTTCATGTCCCGGATGTCACTGAACCGACATTGGCGGGGACTAAGCATTCGTCGCCCCCCCGGCGCGATAGTCAAAGTTTTAATTGCGAAAAAACGGCATCATTTGTTGGGTCAGGCCCATTTATTCACAGTCATCGAACTGTCATGGAACTGACAAGCCGTTGTCACGGGAGATCACCAGAATCCGCGCAAGTCGGATTCGTTGAATCCGGAAGTGATTAGAACCGGAGATATCAAGTGACATCCCTCAAAACCCTGGCTATCGGTGCGGCTCTTACCGTTTTCTCGCTACCCGCATGGGCCGAGACCGACATCACCTTCTGGCATTCGTTCGGCGGCGGAAACGGCAAGGCGCTCGAACAGATTATCAGCGACTTCGAAAAGAAGCGCCCGGATATCAAGGTGACCGCACAGGAAATCGGCGACTACAATGACATCGTCACCAAGCTGCAAGCTGCAATACCAGCCAAACGATATCCGGACGTGGTCTTGCTGGAAATCACGCGCTACGGCCTGTTTGCCGAAAAGGGGATCCTTGAGAACCTTACGCCATACCTCGACAAGGATCCGCTGAAGGAACAGCTCTACAATTTTGCCCTCGATGTCGGGAAGTACAAAGGCTCCAACTACGTTATTCCGTTTAATTCCTCGACGCCCGTCACATACTACAACAAAGCCCTTCTCAGAGCGGCTGGGCTGCCTGATACGGTGCCCCTCAAGAACTTCAATGATCTGTTGGGTGCCGCAAAAACCGTGCAGGAGAAACTCGGGGCCCAAGGCAAGTTCGGCATCACTCCTATGGGTCAGTTCGCTCGCTGGGGCATCGTCATGAGCAACGATTCCGATCTGATCGATCCTGTGTCGAACGACGTGATTGTCGACTCGCCAAAAACAGTTGCCGCCTATGAGTGGATGGCCGACCTCGTGCGTAAGTACAAAGTCGCATCGGTGGACGGCATCACAGACGAGGATGCTGCAAAAGCGCAATTCACCGCCGGAAACGTCGCTATCAACCTGGACTCTACTGGGGTTTTCGGCGGTTTCAAAAAAGCCCTCGGAGACGATCTCGGCGTAGCGCCGTTCCCCTGTGAGGCGGTCTGCCGGGTGCCGATCGGAGGCGCGGGCATCGGTATCGTCAGCATGATCGACGCCGAGAAGAAGAAGGCCGCCTACGACTTCATCAGTTACATGGCGAGCCCCGAAGCCAATGCGATCTGGTTTGCGGCCACAGGCTACCTGCCGATCAACAAGAAGACGCTTGACGTCAAGGTCGCTGCCGACGCCGCGAACAAGGACGAGGGCATCACCGTGTCGATCAAGCAGATTGACTACGCCCGTGGCCGGCCGCGCCCGCCTGTCGTCACCTGGATGCGCAAGATGGAATACGGCGTATGGGAAAGCGTCGCACTTGGGCAAAAACAGGTCCCGGATGCCCTCAAGGAACTTGCTGCCCAGACCAGAGCCCAGACCACCAACTGACATTGCCGCAAAGAGAAAGGGACGGCTCCAGGCCGTCCTTCGGATATTAGATGCTTGTTCGCTTCACGCCTTATGCGATGGTTTTACCCATCGTCCTGTGCATTTTGGCATTCACCTATTGGCCCATACTCGTCAGTTTCGATCTGAGTTTCCGTCATTGGGATTTCATGTCGTCCGACAAGCCGTTCGTTGGCTTGTCGAACTACAGCGAACTGGTGCGCTCGGATGAGTTTTGGAATTCAGTCACCATCACGCTGATATTCACCGCCATTTCAGTACCCTTGCGGCTGGCCCTTGCCATAGCCATCGCGCGCTACCTGACCACCGAGAGCAAGACCGTGCGTGCGCTGCGAGGGGCATTCTTCCTGCCCGCCGTCACGTCCAGCGTCGCCATTGCCGTCATATGGTCATGGATATTTTCCACCGACGCGGGCGTCGCGAATGCGCTGCTTAACAATCTCGGCATCGCCAAAGTGCCGTGGTTGCAGACGCCTTCGCTTGCCCTTTGGGTGATCATCATCGTCAACACCTGGAAGCAATTGGGTTACGATATCGTCATCTACGTCGCAGGCCTGCAGGCAATTCCAGAAGACCTGTATGAAGCCGCAAAGATGGATGGCGGCAAGAGGTGGCATACGTTCCGGAGGGTGACGTTTCCGCTCGTCATGCCGACCACATATTTTTTGCTCATCGTCTCCGTTATCGAGTCCTTCCAGATTTTCACCATTGTCGACGTGATGACGCAGGGCGGGCCCGCGATGTCCACCGATATGATGGTGAACATGCTCTACCGGACCGGATTCACGCTGTTCGATGTCGGTAAGGGCTCGGCGCTTGCAGTGTTGCTGTTCGTATTCCTGGTTGTTTTGACGGTCTTGAAGTCCCGGATATTGGGCAAGCGGGTGCATTATGAACACTAGCGGCGGCGTTGTCCTGAGGAGCACTGCTGTCGCGGTCGGTCTGTTGTTCCTCTCCCCCCTCCTCTACGGCATCTGGATCTCGTTTCAGACGGCCAATCGCTTTTTTTCCGGCAACGGCGAAATGACACTTCAGAACTATGTCGATGCGGTGGAGAAGATGAATTTTCTCCGCTACCTCTTCAACAGCCTGATTGTGTCGGGCGGGGTAACCATCCTCAGCCTGGCCACGTCGATCATGGCTGCATACGCATTTTCGCGTTTCGAGTTCCGCGGCAGGGATTTGATCTTCGGGCTTGTAGTTGCAACCCTGATGATCCCCGGTCATATCACGCTGATACCCAACTACCTGAATTTTGCCAGAGTGGGCCTGCTCGACACCTATGCAGGATTGATTTTGCCCGCTGTGGCCAACGGTTTTGCGACATTCTTCCTGCGCCAGTATTTCCGCGGCATACCCCGCTCCCTCGACGAGGCGGCCTGGATGGATGGCGCGAACGCCTGGAAAGTGCTCTACCGCGTCATCATCCCCATGTCGAAACCTGCCATTTACGCGATGGGGCTGTTCATCTTCTTGGGAGAGTGGAACAGTTACGTCTGGCCGCTGATTGCTACCGACAGTCCGGACATGCTGACACTGCAGATTGGCCTCGCCCGGCTTTACAAGATGGATGCGCAGGAAGGCCTGGTGAACTGGCCACTGGTCATGGCGGCCGCCACACTGACGATGCTTCCTGTGTTACTCGGATTTGCCCTCGTTGAGCGCCACCTCGTCCGCGGCATCTCCATGGGCGCAATCAAATGACCACTGAAGGAAATATAATGAAAACGATGATAGCGTCCCATCGGGGCGGCACCCTCGAGTATGGCGACTCCACACCCTCTGGCTTTCGCGCGACGTCCGGCATGCCACTGGAGCAAGTGGAGTTCGATGTGCATCCGACGGCGGACGGGCACATCGTGGTGCATCATGATGCCAACATGGATCGCACCACGGACAGTGTCGGAGCGCTCGCTGATTTGACATTGCATGAGATCAAAGCCGCGCGCATCAACTATTCGAAGGGCGAAAGCCCCCTCACCCTCGAAGAGCTTTGCAACATCTATCGCGACGGGTCAGTTGGCTTTCGCTGTGAGATCAAAGCCGACAAGAATGGCATTCCCTACAAGTCATTCATTCCACAAGTGGCCGAAACATTGGCGCGAGAGGGGATGCTGGAGAAGACAGTGTTCTCTGCCTTTTATTTGGAAATCCTGCAGGAGCTTAAGCGGACGCAGGAACGCCCTGTTCTTTGGTTGATCAGCCCGCAGCTCCTTAGGCAGCTTGGCATTCCGGAGATAATTTCCATTGCCCGAACGAACGCCATTCCCGAGATCGGCGTCAATATCGAACTGCTCGATGAACGGGTCGCGGAAATGTGCGGTCAATCAGCGATTGAGATTGGTTGCTGGGCCGCCCATAGCGTGCCCCAGATGACAAAAGCTTTTGCGTTGGGTGCCAAAGTCATGACCACCGACCGGCCGTCAGTTGCTCTACGCGTTCGTGATGAATTCTATCGGGATACACGAGCGTCATGATTTCGATTGCGCTCGAAAATGTCAGCAAGTCGTACCAAGCCGATACTCCCGTTGTTAAGAACGTGGATCTCGATATCGAGCCGGGCGAGTTTGTCGTAATTGTAGGTCCCTCAGGTTGCGGCAAATCAACGATGATGCGCATGATTGCTGGTTTGGAGCGGATCTCATCGGGAACTCTCAGAATAGGCGGCAGGGTAGCCAACGATATCCCGCCGCAGCACCGCGACATCGCGATGGTCTTTCAGAATTATGCGCTCTACCCCCACCTCACAGTCGCAGAGAACATCGGCTTCAGTTTGGAAATGCGCGGCGTCTCCAAAACCGAAAGGCTAAGGCGCGTCGAAGTGGTCGCGCATCTCTTGCAGCTTTCGGACTATCTCCACAAAAAGCCCAAGGACCTGTCCGGCGGCCAACGCCAGCGCGTCGCCATGGGACGGGCGATCGCCCGTGACGCCAAGACGTATTTGATGGATGAGCCTTTATCCAATCTCGACGCTGAGTTGAGGAGCAGTATGCGGGCAGAGATAAAGCATCTGCACAGGCAATTGAAGGCAACGATGATCTACGTCACACACGATCAGGTGGAGGCGTTGACATTGGCTGACCGGATCGCCGTCATGAACAAGGGTGTGCTTCAGCAATTCGACACCCCAGAAAAAATTTACGACGATCCGGCAAGTCTGTTCGTGGCTGGGTTCATCGGATCGCCCCCGATGAATTTTATCGATGCCGTCTGTAAGGAAGGTTTAGTCAAGACCATTGAGGGAATCCGCATTCCGATAACTTGCCCTCCAGAGCTTGAAGGATCACAAGTTGTAATTGGTTTGCGGCCCGAAAACGGCGTTCTGTCAACGGGCGACAAAAGGATGGCGATCGAATTCCCGGGCGAAGTGATGCTTATCGAGACTACGGGCAGCAATCGCAACATTCACGCCAAGACGGCGACTGGTCCACTTATCGTCGTGGCACCTCGGTCAGCAGCCATCGGATTGGGAGATAACGTTTCTATCGGTTACAGGACCGAGGACGTATTCCTTTTTGAGAAAAACACGGGGAAGCGCATCCATCTGTTATAGGTTTTTGTGTTGCATTGAGTATGACCGCGCGGCCGAGCAAAAGGCAAAGGCAGCAGAGAAATCTCGGAAGTGGCGGCGGGAGAATAAATAGCGGTGCTATGCATATACTAAAGCTTGGCGCGATGCTGATCGCGAACGATCCGCCGACGCTGACGACTGAAATGATGGCATAAGGCCAAGGGTTGCCAGCATTTGCATGCACTCCCCGCCAACGGTGCGATTTCCATGGTTGGTAAAATGCCATCTTTGCTCGAAGAACAGATGATGCGACAGCTCCAGGAAAATCCCATGAAAGTCCTCGTCGCGCGCTAAGTCATGTCGTTGCCCACTAGAGGCCTCAGGCGGCCGTTCGTTGCAATCGCGGCCGCCAAGTTGTGCCATGCAATCTTTTAGTTCTCGCCATTGCCGTTTTCGCGATGTTGCTGATGGCCGCGGCGTTCACGTCCCTTGTGGGTGTTCTTGCCGTGGCGGAGTTTGCTTTGTTCCAACTTCCCATCGTCATTGCGATCCATCAATGCAAACCGCTTTTCTTTCTGCTTTTCGACTTCTGCGATCGTCACCACACCGTCGCTGTTAATATCGAGGCGATTGGTCATTCGCCGCGCCGGACCATGCGTTTCATCACCATCGCCTTAATTTCATCCTGCGACAGCGCCCCGTCGCCGTTGGTGTCGGCTTGCTTCAAACGCCATGTTGGTGAACTCAGATAGGTCCACAGTGCCCTCATCGTTCTTGTCCATTTTCCGTTGCATCGGCTTCGCAGCATTGCTGTCGGAAGCGGGTCTAGTTTGCGCGTCGGCGGGCGCAGGTGTCTGGTTCTGTGCTGGCGTTTCCGTTTGTATGAACACGCTGCTTTCAGGATATTGCACGGGGTATCTTGGCGACATCGGCGTCCTATTCAATCCGGATCCCATGGACCTCAGCGCATGGTTCGAAGTATATCTTGGCGGTCACTGGCACACCGTCGACGCCAGCCACAACACGGCGCGCATAGGGCGCATACTCATGGCCACCGGGCGTGAGGCAACCGACGTGGCCATATCGACCAGTTTTGGTGCCTCGTTATTAACTCGCTTCGAGGTAATTACCGAGGAAGTAACGTCGGCCAATCCGACTTGACCGCGCTCGCCTCCCCGGCCCGTGCTGGCGGCACACTTTGCGCAGTTCCATAATAATCAAGACCCCGTGGCAGGCCATATCCGTCTACGCCACGGGTCGCGCCGGGCCCTGCAGCATACGCAACCAGTGATTGGATCAAGACCGCCAGCAGCCGTACCGCTGCCATCGCTGGCGGACATCTGATTGAAGTTGAGTGTTCCGCCGCCAGCGTCAACATGTGACGCTCGGCGCACTGAGTGTGCCTGGGGGGCCGCCGGATCGTCCGCTCCCGCGCCGATGTTTAGTTCCAACCCCACCCGCATTCGTCGCGATCACAGTGGGTCTACGCTACACGATTGATCCGGTACGTGATGTCATAGCGCGTGTCCTCATCCTGATCCACGTAGTCGTGCCGCACTCGATATTGCAGGGGTATCTTGTCGACGAATTGCGGATTGACCGTGATTTTTCCCGCAGTGACATAGCTTGCAGTCGACGGCGCGGGATAGTTCTCGCTCGTCAGCGCGGTAAGGTCAGCCGTCGAATACCCCAAGCTGTCCTCGATGA
This sequence comes from Candidatus Phyllobacterium onerii, assembly GCF_028331445.1. Classification (GTDB taxonomy): domain Bacteria; phylum Pseudomonadota; class Alphaproteobacteria; order Rhizobiales; family Rhizobiaceae; genus Phyllobacterium; species Phyllobacterium onerii. Next base: position 30,537 of record NZ_JAQMHX010000011.1, read on the forward strand.
TCAGATCGGCGGGAGCCCATAGCGCGATGATCAGATCGATGCCCGCTGTGACCAGTGCACCTATTCCGATGGCGATCCAAGCGTAGGGTCCGAGCTTGGCGATAGCAGCAATCCCACCCGCCGCCGATAGGCCGGCGGTGATGTACTTCCATTGATCCTTGACAAGATCGACGAAGATGTCCTTCCAGTCGGTGATCATGTTGTCATAGGCATCTTGGCCGTCCACCTCGTGCCCGAGGGCCGTGACGACGACTGCGGCGATCGGTTGCTGCTGGTCAAAGAGCACCCGGTTCAAGGTGCGGTTTTCCGCGGAATCGACGTCTCCGAATATCGGGAACTTGTTGGAGACGGCTTCGCTCATGGTAAGGTCGGGGAAAAGCGCGATCGTCAGGAACGTCAGTCCGACCTCGTCGGAGCCGGCCCAAGTGGGCGACGATTCCTTTCGGCACCCAAGACGTTCCGCAGTTATCTGGAACCTTGCCGTCGATGCCGGCAATACGTTGATGAACTCGGTATTGGAGATCATGAACGGTCCCAACGACGCGATGCCGGTGACATTGGGGACAACGACCTGTATCTCGTAAATCGCGGGCGGCAGGTCATCAGGGAGCCGGAATGTAATCCTGTCGTCAACGCGGCAATCATTGATCAGCACTGACTCGCCGTTTACAGTTTCTCTGACAGGCGTTGTGACGTCGCCGAAAACATGGGCGTCCACTTCGCGGACGACTGTGGCAGGGGGCCGCGATGTCAATCTTACCTTTGCGTCGGTGCTGAAGTAGTTCACGCCCCGCAGGACTACCGAGTTGCCCGCCTCGATATCGAGAACGCGCAAACAGACTTCCTCGTTGAAACGGTGACCGGGACAATCGTCGGTTCGAACCTGGCAAACGACCTGAACCGTGCCGTCGACGATTTGAGACGAGCAGTCGTGCTGCACTTCATCGGGAAGAAGGTCTCCCGGAGTAAGGGATGGAATGTAATTTGCGGTTCTCAGGTCATTGATCCGGCAGATTCGTACTTGGGTGAAGAAATCTTCCCCCACAGGTTCGTAGACGCGGATTTGTCCCGGGCGTTCCTGTTCGAGCCCGTCCGGATCATTGAATATCACGAGTCCGGTGCGACGGGTCAGCTCCTGCAGCACAGCCGTCGCCAACAAGTCTGGGTCGACCGGCTGATCGTCTCCCAAAGCTAGCGACGTGTCGAACAGTTGCTTCCGTTGTTCTTTCGGCAGTCCGTCGTAGGACGAAACGGCACAGGACATCACCTCGCGCATCTCAGGCGTCATTCTGGATAAAATGGCAAAAGACGAGGTTTCCAGGGCATTTGCTGGAGTTTTGTTGAGAAGGTACCGCCGAATTGTGTGAAGCGTGCTTGCCGCCAACGCGCTTGGCACGGGCGTGCCCTGGCTCCATTTGTTAAGCCGTTGCTCCCGGCTGAGCTTGTGTTTTCGTCCGGGTGGTACGGCAAGGCAAGAACCGGCAGGTTTGGCAGGTCCGCGGTCTTTCGGTGTCCTGTCCTTGGGTTCGCAAGGGCTGGAGCAGTTATAGATATTGATGGTTCCGGTGCTTTTGATATGGATGTTAATGTTGCAGCTGGCGGCAGCATTCGATGAGCAAGGTTCCTTGTCCGGTTTCTTATCTGGTTCGTTGCTGGTCCCACCTGGTGATCGAGGTTCCTCCACGGCTTTCTTCGATCCGTTTGATTTGACGTCGGAGTTACTCATGGTGGTCCCCTCCCTTCACGCGTTCTACACGTTCTGCCATTGACGATATTTCGTCGTTGATACCGACAACCGGAACTGGCGGTGATTTCCAGATCAGGGCGAGACCCCTGACCGTTCTGGATTTCGAGGAACCGCAATTTGCGGCCTACACGCACGCCACTCTTGGGTGGCTTTAGTTTATTTCTGATCGATCGACCATTGAGACCAAAGCCGCGAAGTCGGATGCGAAGCAATCGGAAAATCCGCGTTGCTTGATAACTGCTGAAACGTCCATCAAGTGATGCGCACGGACGACACACTGGAGACTAATACTGGAGGGGTGCATTTCTAAGTACGTAACAGTTACAAAGTGAAGCGGCACGGTCGATTCCATGGTGGGGTGAGCCATGGCTACTGCCGAGATAAAATTCCCGAACTTCAATAAGGATATATTTTCCAGAGGTTTAGCCCGGGTCATTCCAGGCTTGTTTATGTTTGAGTAGCATTTGAGGCGGGTTAATGAGTCTGCGATGAGGCACCTAATGAGGTATGTACCCATTTTTTTGAGCCAACCTATGAAAAATTACCGAACAATAACAATAAGTCGCAGATCGTTGAGGCAACTTATCGAGTTCCTGACACCCGTTAATGTGTGCAGGCGTCACTGCCTATTCCGCCATTCGCCGGGCTGAACTGAAAGCTGGCATGCGCTGCGCTATATTCGGTTGCGGCGGCCTCGGTCCCTACGCTATTCAGATCGCAGTGCGGTCCGGAGCTTTCGTCGTTGCGCTCGACGTCTCCGAAAATAAACTCAAGCTTGCAAGAGCTGCGGGTGCACAAGCGACATTGATCGCGAACGATACGGCGATCGAGAAGTTGGGAAGCCTTGGAGGGATGCACGCATGCATCAACTTTGCCCCAACAGCAGCAACCTGGCCTATGAGGATTGGAGGCATTCGTCCCCGTGGGAGAATTGTCGCCACGGCGATGGTATCAGCACTGGTGCCAGTGAGCCAAGAATGGCTTACAGGCACAGGGGTGTGATCACCGGAACGAGTGTGGGCACACGGCTCGAAATGCGCGAGCTGCTGCATATGCACAGCGACAAACCTTTCGCAATGGAAATGCGGGAAATATCGCTTGCAGGCATTGAAACCGCACTTGAAGACCTTGCAGCGGGACAGGTCGATGGGCGCATCGTCATCCGTCACGAATTAACTCCTTAATCCGCGCTTCTTCGAACTCATCAGCGGCATCAATGCCCTGCAATTGTCAACTGGGGACAAACGCTGAAGACACTAGCCCCGCCGATGTTCATGATAGCGGTGGTGACCGTGCCAATGGCCGCGACGATCATGGCGTTGGTCGAAGCGGTGATGACGTCGATCATGACGATGCCAGTGTTTCTTGTGATAATGCTTATGTTCATACTGCCTTTGATTGTTCTTCTTTATCTGAACCATATTTACATCTGTTGCAGCTGCCTGGGCGCGTATACTCGCAGCTGTTGCACTGAGTGACGTCAGAGTCATGAAGACGGCCATAAGTCCAGCAATGACAATCCAAAAGAAGTTTTTCATGGTATCTCCTGTAATGGTAATCGAGAGGGCAAATTTGCACATCTCGCCCGACCATGAACGATATCTAACGAGGTGAATTGGATGGTTGGACGTTGTTTTGAAGGGAAATGTCATATAGTGACGGTACCGTTCAGAGGCTCTAAAAAGAGATCTAACGAAACACGCTTTTTTGTGAAGCAACCTTGAGCTGAACGCTAGTCGCGAATTTGCGGCACGTGGCGCATTTGGCGGTGCTGCGGCAATTCGCGAGGCTGCCCTTGACCTTTCGATCCGGCCTCACGATCTCCAATTAGACCGGCCTTAGATCTGCATTCGGTCGGAATGCTCCGCATAGCTTCAAAATGGCTTTCCTCGACAGTTGAGACGACTTTCATGAAACATGCACTCATAGCAGGCGTTACCGGCATCGTCGGCGGCCATCTTGCCGAACATCTTCTCGACGTGGGAGGTTGGACGGTCTCCGGTCTGTCTCGATCCCCATCCCGACTGAACGGCGTCAATTCGCTGAGTGCGGATCTGAACGATCCTGTCAGCCTGAAGTCCGTTTTGACCGACCTGCAGCCAAGCCATGTCTTCATCACCACTTGGTCGCGGCAGGCAACGGAAGTCGAGAATATCCGTGTTAACGGCGGCATGGTGCGCAACCTTCTGAAAGCGGTGGAAGGCCAAGGCGTTGAGCACACCGCTTTGGTCACGGGAACCAAGCACTATCTTGGACCCTTCGATGCCTACGCCAAGTTCAAGCCTGAAACGCCCTTCCGCGAGGATCAGCCGCGGCTTCCTTTCGACAATTTCTACTATGTTCAGGAGGACGAGGTTTTCGCTGCGGCCAAGCGGGATGGATTCAGTTGGTCCGTGCACCGGCCTCATACCCTGATTGGATATGCAGTAGGCAATGTCATGAACATGGCGGCCACACTCGGCGTTTACGCTTCGATCTGCCGGGAAACAGGTCGTCCATTTGTATTTCCAGGTTCACCACAACAATGGGAAGCGGCCATCGACGTGACAGACGGCCGAATTCTTGCCAAGCATCTGCTGTGGGCGAGCACGACTCCCCAGGCCAAGGACTTGGCGTTTAATGTGGTCAACGGCGAGATTTTCCGGTGGAATTGGCTGTGGCCGCGATTGGCCGCTTACTTCGGAATCGAGGCAGCGCCCTATCCCGGCAAGGCGGGGCCATTGGAGACAAGCATGGCCGATGCGGCACCGATCTGGGATGGCATTGTTGCCAAGTACGGACTTGAGCCAAATCATCTTTCCAAGGTTGCATCCTTCTGGCATACGGACGCCGACCTTGGTCGCGAAGTCGAAACTTTCAATGACATGACCCTCAGTCGAAAGCTCGGTTTCCTCGACTATCAGGATACGGTTGCGTCGTTCACCGACGCCTTCGATCGATTGCGAGCCGATCGCGTGATTCCCTGATCTAACCGACAAGACTCCAGCTATTGTCTTCTACAAGAATTCGCCGAGGACCGCCGCCGCTTCGTCCGAATGGCAAAATCCTATTGGTCGCTCTACGACAGGATTTGAAATTGAGCTCGGTTCTGAGCCGGCCGTCATTCCAGTCGGTGAGATATCTCAGTTGCCTGCGTCACAAGGGCGTAGAGAGCGCAGTGCTATGAGCGGCAGCGGAACGTGGTGCTCACTTTTGTGCGGGCGCAATTCCCGCGGGTGTCGCTGTGCTTGTACACAAGTGTTAAAGATCGTCTTGGTAAGCCATTAAACGCTTAAGGCAGCGCTTCTCTTCTAAATCCGAGGCCAGCGTTCAAGATTTAGGAGCAAAACTGACGCAACCTGCCGCAATGCATTGGAGCGACTAAAGGTAGGAGCGCGGTGCCTCGGCTTACAGTCTCCGACGGTTTTCCATAAATCTGACCGGTGGTCAGATGGGTAAGAACGAGCTTGGACTTTAATTTACCCCGAAGGTCAGTCGACGGCATCCAGTCGAATACTTCATGCTGGACGCTCCTCAACCCGAGGGCGACATCATTGGCTACTTCGACGGAATGCCGATATCGGGCGCCGTGACCGACCGTACTGGAAAGCGCTATGAGTACGCGGCTGTGGTTCCACGCAGCAGCGACGGCAGCCTCGACGTCCAGACACTGCATTTCGGCGAATGGGTGGTTGAACCCGGATTGAAGTACCTTCTGAGGAAAACGGCAAAAGCTGCGAGAGGCATATGAATTGAAACTGAGTATCTGCGCATCTCGTGAAATTGAAGTGCGGCATGATCGTGATTGGACATCAAATCATGACCTACCCACGATCATTGGTGGGCTGAATTGCGAGCATGGGCGGACCAACTAACATTGACATAGGAGGCCACTGTGAAACATGCACTACCCGAAGAACTGAACGTCCTTGACAGAACCGATCCCGATTATCCACGCCGCACTTTGTCGCGCATTGAGCGCCTGGAACGCTGGATACAACTTCTAGAACGTGATCCCAAGCGGCGGCTTTCGACCTTCCATCAGACGGAGTTCCAGGCCCCCGCGGTACGCGATGTTATGCGTGCCGAAGGTTCTGCGCTGGCAGTCGCCTTTGAAGACCCGTATCTGCGCGCATCAGGTTTGGCGAATGACTCCTATGGCGAAGCCAAACGCTACTTCGAAATCACAGACCTTCAGCTGCACCGGATGGTCTGCTACTGTCATCTCGGGGCCGACGTGAGCTCCGGTAGAACAGCACGTTTTGTCAGAAAATTGCTCGCCCCGAAACAGGCGGCAAGGTTTGGCTGGCTACGAAACCTGCTTGCGCTATAACTCGCTTGGCTAAGCCAGCAGTTTATTCAAACTGATGGAATCCTTGAATGACAGGGGATGTCCCTTTCGTGCGACGACACAAAGGTCGATAGATGTCAGGACCTCTACATCGAGGTCACTGGCATTCTGCGACCATGGTGTTTCCGACACCACGAAGTCAACTTCCACCCGGCGCAACTTTCGAAAAAGGGCTTCATCGAAACCTTCGGAGATGAAGATCTTCAACTCCGGCCGCGTTGAGATCGCCCGAGCGATGGCCTCCGGCAAATGGCTGCGCAACCAAGCTGGTCCAGCCCCAATAGTCACTGTGCCGCTATCGCCTTTTTGCAGCGCATTGAGTTCCGAACGCGCTTCCGCCATCCACAACGCTTGGCGAAAGCATTTATAGTCGGCAGCGATTTCTGGAGTACCTTCGAGCCGACGCGTCGATGGCGTTCAGGCCGATGTCGCCTTTGTCGGCGGCATAATCGAATGGCACAAGATTGCGCACTTGGCCGCTGCTTTCGGCAGAAAGGTTGCCCCGCTATATGACTCTCTCTTCAGCTCTTATGTGGAGTCCAAAATAGCTACATGCTCGAGAACGTGGTCGGCGGTAGTTTTACCGAACTCGGCCTGCTCGAAGAGCCAATTGCCGAAGGATGGCATCGGGATCCCATCTCACCGTCCAGGTCGGTCTCATCGTTAACAGGACCGCACTCGAATTGCATGAGTTGAACTCAGACAAAATTAAAAGCGGTTTCTCCGGTGGAAGCAAATGAGATTCAGTGCCAGCATCTGGTTCGTCCGCATTGCTTCGTGATCTGGAACTAATTTCCAAATTCCTTGGGTTGAATCTCCGACAACACAGAGCAACATCGTTGCCCCGGCAGCAATGCCCGACAATCCTTGAATGGCATCCCGCCACCAAGAGGAATTAGACCGCAATGAAAAACCCGCAAGCCCGAAGGCGACTATATCATCCACGTAGCGGAGGCTTATTACCTCAAAGCAGATTGGACGCCGTCGCGCCGCTTTTATTCTGGAAGAGTCCTGTTCAAGGAGCCGGGAGGCAAGACGCACATGACTGAGGTCAACGCCGTCCCTTGAAGTTAAGAAAGCTGCATTACTGCGTACCAGATGATGCAACTGCCGACGCCCAGGCCAAGGCTTCCGAGTACAAGCGGTATGTCCGGGCGTTGGAATTGCACCGGGAGTTCTATCAGCGGACCGGAGAGCGTTACGAGGCCTGCGCGAAGCGGACCGGTCCTTGCCGTACCTGCCGGTCGGTCTGGGCGCTGATACGGCTCATGTCCGACCCGGTCAGTAGGACGTGTAGTGTCGGTGCGAATGTCCGATTCGCGCCCCCGTACCGGACATACAGGCAAATTTTGCTGTGCCCGGAAGCAGACATCGCCACAGACATGACAGAGTCGTGATCGCGCCACGAGCGGCCATTCCATAATGTCCGCTTCGCGCCTGAAGCTGCGCTTCGCTTGGTTCAAGGGAATTTATTGCGAAGTATTCACGACTCTCGTTGCAGAACAAATTTTGCTTATTTTATCCTCTTCATCTCAACCATTTTAGCGGTTCCCAGCGCATGTTCGATTTGAGTTTTGATCAGGTCGATCGCCTCGACACTGGATGTTTTGGTGTGTGCTGCGGCGCGATGCAGCCAGCTGCCGTCGATGAGGATTGCCACCGTCGCAACGAAGCGCGGCACGCTTTCATCATCCATGATCTGGTCGACGCAGCTGGTGATGTTAGAAGCCAGGCGTCGATGAAAAAGCCGTTGCAACCGTTGAAGTTGCGGGTCTCGTGCGCTCGCGACATAGAACGACAGCCAGGCGTTGGCGATATTCTGTTCAAACAGAGTCTCAGGGAAGTTGCCTTCAATGATGGCCAGGAGGCGATCCCAGCGATTGGAGGCGCGTTTCATGCGCTCCACCACCTCATCCATGATAACGCGGTTGGCATGCCGTACCATCCAGAACAAAACTTCGTCCTTGTTTTTGAAATAGTAGGACAGGATACCAGGTGACATGCCGGCCTCCTTGCAGATCCGTGCGGTGGTCAACCCGTCCATTCCAAACTGCAAAAACGCCCTGTAAGCGCCCTCGATCAGCTCCTGCCGTCTTATGTCTTCGATTGAACGTTTCATGTGCCCCAAATCAACTACCAGCTATCCTTGTAACTATAGCGTTCAAAATTTTGTACGCTCATACAATTTTTTGAATTGACAAAAAAATAAACGGTGCGAAGCTCCCGCCATTGTCTCACGTTAGAAAACCAAAGGGGAAACGGCATGAGAAAGCGTCTGTCAGCTATGCTTGTCGCAGGTCTGTTACTTGCAAATATGAAAACGGCGTTGGCGGATGATGCTTCTTGCGAAACGATCAAAGCCGCGGATCTTGGATGGACGGATATCGCGCTGACGACGGCGACGGCAACCATCGTTCTCAATGCCATGAAATACGAGATGAAGAGCAATCTCCTCGGTCTCAGCGTCACATATGCAAGTCTGAAAGACGGACAGACCGACGTTTTTCTCGGCAACTGGCGTCCCGCGCAGAATATCGAGTTCAAGGAATTCTTCGACAAAAAGTGGGTGGACGTACTCACCACCAATCTTTCCGGAGCAAAATATACCCTGGCGGTTCCTGACTATGTGGCCGCGGCGGGCGTCAAATCATTCGACGATCTGGCCAGGTTTCCGGATGAATTCAGCAAGAAGATCTATGGTATCGAGCCGGGCACCAACCAGCCCTTAATCGACATGGTTGCCAAGGGTGCCCATGGGCTCAGCGGGTGGACAATCGTTGAATCCAGCGAGCAAGCAATGCTTGCACAGGTCAAACGAGCCGTGGATCGTAAGGACTGGATCGTCTTTCTTGGCTGGCAACCACACCCGATGAACCTCAATCTGAAAATGGACTATCTGTCGGGTGGCGACGAAGAATTCGGCCCTGAATTTGGCGGCTCGACCGTTTGGACACTCACACGGCCGGGCTATGCCTCCACCTGCCCGAATGTCGCGAAGTTCTTCAAGAATCTTGTGTTTTCCGTCGATCAGGAAAACGAAGGAATGAAATCGATGCTCGACGACGGCGCGACAGGCGAAGAGGCGGCAATGGCCATGATCCGCAAGAATCCGCAAAACCTGGACAAATGGCTGGACGGCGTGACCATGCTCGACGGATCTCCTGCTCTGGCAAAGGTCAAGGAAGAGCTTCTAAAATGAGCCTGGTCGATGGCCTCGACATGCGTGCAGCTGTTCTCGAGGGAAACGCGGGTGGATCATTCACAATCCGCTGTTTGCCAGTTCCGCAATCCGCGCATGGCGAGATGCTGGTGAAGCTGGAAGCTTGCGGCGTATGTCACACGGATCTGCATGTATGGAAAGGCACAGTGCGGCCAGGCAGCGGCAAGCCTCCGGCGCAGATCCTCGGACATGAAGGCATAGGTCGCGTCGTAGCGACGGGACCAGGCGTTGATCGTTTCGTAACTGGCGACCGTGTGGGGGTGCCTTGGCTGCACGACACCTGTGGCACCTGCGATGAATGCCTGGCAGGTCAGGAGTCCTTTTGTCAACGCCAGCGCGCCCATGGTTTTGATGTAGATGGCGGATTTGCGGAATATGTTATCGTTGACGCGAATTTCGCAATTCCCCTCCCTGATGGATCCGATGCTGTTTCGCTTGCCCCGTTGATGTGTGCAGGCGTCACCGCCTATTCCGCCATTCGGCGGGCTGAACTGAGACCTGGCATGCGCTGCGCTATATTCGGTTGCGGGGGCCTCGGTCTCTACGCTATCCAGATCGCAGTGCGGTCAGGAGCTTTCGTCGTTGCCCTCGACATCTCCGAAGATAAACTCGAGCTTGCAAGAGCTGTGGGTGCCCAGGCGACATTGATCGCGGACGATACAGCGATCGAGAAGTTGGGAAGCCTTGGAGGGATGCATGCATGCATCAACTTTGCCCCGACTGCAGCAACCTGGCCCATGATGATTGGAAGCATTCGCCCACGCGGGAGAATTGTCGCCACAGCGATGGTATCAACGCCCGTTCCAGTTAATCAGGAATGGCTGACTGGCACAGGCGTCGTGATCACCGGGACAAGTGTCGGCACACGCCTTGAAATGCGCGAGCTGCTGCGCATGCACACGGACAAACCTTTCGCAATGGAGATGCGGGAAATATCGCTTGCAGGCGTTGAAAGCGCACTCGAAGAACTTGCTGCCGGACAAGTCGAGGGGCGAATCGTCGTTCGCTATGATGTAACGCCCTAACGTCAAGACAAGGCAGGCTTTGGGGTTCGGCAGACGTCTATGTCCGCTGTGCGCCCGCGTACCGGACATACAGGCAATTTCGCTGTGCCCTGAAGCAGACATCGCCAGTGACATGACAGAGCCCTGATCGCGCCAAAAAGTAGCCATCGTCCAATCGCCATCAAAGACCGAGATGGTGCCGAAAGCGGGCTTTCCCATGCGCTTCGGGGTAAGACCCCGACGAGACAGTGGCTGCTTCTGGCCTACAAAGCGGACGCTCGTCCAATCCCCGTTACGGGCATTGCTGACCTTAACGAAGGACCATTCATCGCGATGCGTGTCCAACGCATTGGACACTATGTTCAATCGTTAAAGACAAGTATTCTGAAAAGATGAATCTCAAACAGCACTTCCACGCACTCATGGCCGTAGTCAAAGCTTCGATCAAACTCGGATCGATGGAACCAAACGAAGTCGACCGGAGGCAGGGTGTCCCTTATAACAATGGGCTGAGAGACGCTCGCTGCTCCAGAGAAACTGGCGTCAAGCTGGACAATCCCTACCGAGAAAACTCACGTCACTGGAAGCAATGGAACGAAGGCTTCGAGCGGGCTAACAGACATAAAACCTGAGGATCAATCCCAATCGCCGCGCGGGCCCAGCGTAGCTTGCTCTTGCTGCTGCTTGTTAGTGTCGCGACAATCTTTTCAGACGCACTGGAGGTTACGCACATTCCAGATTGGCGATTGCCTAACAGATTTAGCCTATTGGTGCAGATGAGCATTTTCGCTCCAGCGGTACAAAAGTGTCCGCGCACCATCGGCGATATGGGACCAATTGGAAATTTCCGATTGCGGAAAACGGATCGACAAACCTAGCCTATCGTTGCGCCACAAGAACTCACCAAGACACGGTGGATTTAGAAATTCTTGAGGTTCGCGCCAGCAACGAATAGAGACCTCAGGATCCCCGCCTGCTTTGGCTCCATAAAGAATGAACGGACCACCGGTTGGTCTTCTTAATCCAAATTCGGCAGTCAACTTCATATCACCGTTCTGCCAAGCAATCCGCTTGTTGAAACTTTGCGCGGGGAACTGCAAGCCAGTTGTATCGAGGGGCAGGCATGGAAAACTGAGCGAAGCTTCGACGATATACTTTCCATCTTGCGGTACTGTTCGCCCCTTTTCGCAAGGCCGATACCAAGGCGTGTTGAATCTATCAAGTTGCGAATAGCGCAGATTCGGCATCCAGAATGCAAAAGCAAGTCAAGGAATTTTGAGGGTCGCGTCCCCGTTCTTGGGGTTTGCGGCAATCCTTTCCAGATGGGTACTGGGCCAAGGATTTAGATACCCGCATACAACGCAAGAGCGTGTCGCCTGCCCCACCAATCTCGCCGGAACAGGCGGCCAAGGTAGAGATGCTGGAGCAGCTTATTGTCCGAGCCCGCATTCTAACAAATGTCGGTAAAGTCTTTTAGGGCGCATCGGGTCGAAAACGGCGTGGATATTCGATGATCTTAAGATTTTAGGGAGACTTGCAACGGTTCCTCAATAAATGCAAGTGCGCGGCCGTAGTTTAGCGCAGGCCAATGTCTGTTGGGTGCGTTTAATGAACAGAAAACATGATCCGAAAAAGCCTTTACAAACTGATTTCAACGTAGAGGTATCCGTTTTGGCTCTTTTCGTATTACTCGTCTTCAGCCTGTTGTTTGCCTACCATTTTTGGTTTCTTCTCGACGATCCGCGAATGAGAACACGCATCTCCGCCTGGTGCGCTATCCTTGTCCTCTCACCGCTATGCGTTTTCGGATCTTTATGGGGGATGCTGAACCGGCGGTCACTCTACACGCTGACTTCAGAGGGCTTAGTGTGCAAATCTCCACTCAGCAAGGTTTTCATTCCCTGGTAGTATATTCAGTCTGTATACATCGCGGACCGCTTTCAGGACCGTATCGGAACTCTGATGGTTAACGTTCGCCCCGAGTATTTCGAAGGCGAAGGCAGACGGCTGAAGGGCACACTGACCGGATTGAATAAAAGATTGCGCATATCCACAGCAATACTGAAACTCAGTAATGTGGAGTTGCGTGACGTGATGAGCAATTACCTTAAGACTTACACTACACCGCTCGTTTAAGCCCAGCCACGTTTGCACTGAAACGGTATTACGAGGAACTTAACAAAGCGGCGTAGTGAGCTCGCAGACATCCGGAAGGTGCTGATCAACGTAGCAGCGAACATGCGGCCCCACTTGCTGGGCAATGCTGATGTCGACCGCATAACACCCAAGCCTCCAACGAGCCTCCGTTGCGTTTTCTTTGCGAGCATTTTGGTGGTGCAGTCGCGCCGGATGATCTCGATTACGAGTTTGTTATTTTGGCATTCTCAAACAAGTTTTACTGGCAGATTTTCGGGTTAGGCAACTGCCTGGATTCGGGTTCGGCATGTCCCTTTTTGCAGATGGTGTAAGGGGACGAACGTCAACAGTAGGGTTGAGATTCTGCAGTTAGGTTGACCAGACTGAGGGAGCTTTTGGGAGCATAGAGGGTGCGTTCCTGTCGGTCCGCGGTCTCGACTGCCTCGATGGCACGCCGCTGCTCGACATCAAACCCGACAGGACTTTGTTCAAGCCGATCGCGCCACCGCAAGCTGGCGATTTCGACATAGGTGATGGCCCGACTGAGGGCTACTGCCACGGCTTGATCGAGCTGCCGTCAGTCGATGGCGACCATCACGTCTGAAGCCTTCACCACGGCATAGGCCGTATTTCCAACCTTCAGGCCGAGTTCGTCCACCGCTTCATTGGTGATTGAAGACGTGACGATGGATCCGCCGATATCGATGCGAACGTGCGCAGTTGTTGTGCCCTTGACGACTTCGACAATCTTGCCCTTGAGGCGATTGCGTGCACTGATTTTCATGTTGGTCCTCCCTTGGTTAGCTGGACCGCATAAAATCAGTCCTGAAGGCGCGGGTAAAGTGCAGATTGGCGCAGTGGAATCCATCTGCGTTGTATCCCCAAAACTATAATGATACTCTCAATTATTATGTTCAATATTGCGCGCCAATATTCCATGTCCCGTATCGCCGTTCTTCTCGCCTGCCTGATCATCGCGACGCCTACCTGGGCCAACAGAATTATAACCGACCAAGTGGGGAAGCAGGTAAGCGTACCGGACGTGGTCAATCGGGCAGTGATCCTGCAGCATCAGACACTGAATATAGCAGTACAGCTCGACGCGATGGACAAGGTCGTCGGTGTACTCGACGAATGGAAGAAGCAACTCGGCGCAAACTATCTTAGGCTAGCGCCGCAGCTTGCCAATATGCCGATGCCAGGCGGCCTTACCAAGGTGAACATCGAGGAGTTGCTTAAACTGAAGCCCGACGTCGTGTTTGTCACCAGCTATGCGCCTGCAGATATGATCAGTCAGATCGAAGGTGTCGGCGTTCCCGTTATCGCGATATCCTTCCTCGCCGTCCCGCCGCAGGAAGCCTCCAAGCTTAACCCTTCCGTCAAGGACGAACCCGCCGCCTACGACGAAGGTTTTGCTCAAGCGATCCGCATCATTGCCGACGTTTTCGAGAAAAAGCCACAGGGTGACGAATTGATCGCCTACGCCATGAAGAACTGCAAGCTGGTCGCCGACCGGCTGACCGGTCTTACTGGCGCCGAGCGCGTGTCGCTTTACATGGCCAATCCCGACCTGACGACATATGGCCATGGCAAATATACCGGCCTGATGATGGCGAAAGCTGGCGGACGCAATGTTGCCGATAGCGTCGCGGGTTTCAAGCAGGTGACGATGGAGGACGTACTTGCGTGGAATCCCTCCGTGATCTTCGTGCAGGAGCGCTATCCCGCCGTTGTCGATGAGATCAGGAAATCCGATGCCTGGCAGACAATCGACGCGGTAAAGAACAACCGCATCTATCTGATGCCCGAATATGCCAAGGCATGGGGACATCCCATGCCCGAGGCGCTGGCGCTTGGCGAATTATGGCTGGCGAAGCAGCTTTATCCCGAGCGCTTCAAGGATATCGACATGCAAGCAGAGGCCGACGCCTATTATCGCAAGTTCTACCGCACCGACTATCACCCTGCCCAGTGACGGGTAAGGCCATCCTGTCAACACGCTCTCCGAGGACGACCCTTTTTGTCCTGGCCTGTTTACTGTTGCTTGTGGCGATCACCTCGCTCGGCATCGCCCGCTTCGATATTCCAGTAAGGCGCGTCATTGAAGTTCTGCTCGATCCGCTGCTGCCGGCAACGGTTCTGGTTTCGGCCGTCGAACAGAATGTGATCTTCGCATTCTGCTTGCGATGTTTGCCGGGTCCGGTCTCGCCCTTGCAGGTGCAGCCCTGCAAGGTGTCTTCCGCAATCCGCTCGTCGGCCCGCAAATCATGGGAGTCTCGTCGGGTGCAGCGTTCGGTGGCACGCTCGCCATCCTCTTGAGCCTGCCGCGAACAGGCCTGCTTGGTACATCCTTCGTCTTCGGCCTTTTTGCCCTTATCCTGGTTTATGGCCTGAATTCCCTGGTGGCGCGCCGCAACATCCTTGCGCTTGTTCTCGCCGGCGTCATGATTAGCGGTTTTTTCGGCGCGCTGGTTAGTCTGGTCCAGTATCTTGCCGACACCGAAGACAAGCTCCAACCATAGTGTTCTGGCTGCTTGGTAGCTTTGCCACCGCAAATCATGAAAAAATCACCCTCATCGCGCCGCCGGTGCTGATCGCAGGCGGCTTGCTATTGGCATTGCGCTGGCGGATCAATCTGTTGTCCGTCGGTGACGAGGATGCGAGGGCGCTCGGCGTGAAAGTGGAGCGGCTGCGCTGGCTCATCCTGACGCTGGTTGCGTGCATCGTTGCCGCTCAGGTTGCGGTCAGCGGTATTATCGGCTGGGTCGGATTGGTCGTACCGCACATCGCCCGTATGCTCATTGGTCCGGATCATCGCGTCATGATGCCCGCCTCGGTTTTGCTCGGTGGACTGTACCTCATCATCATCGACGACGTTGCGCGAACACTCACCGGCACTGAAATCCCGCTTGGCATCTTACCGCATTGATCGGCACGCCGGTCTTTGCGATCCTGTTGCGCCATAGTCAGGCAGGAGGCGGGAGTCGTGGTTGAATCCGTCGTGACCATTCGCAATGCCGGGCATAGCTATGACGGTCGGCACTGGCAGTTTCGCGATCTCGATCTCGACATGAAACGTGGTGACATACTCGCTATCCTCGGCCCCAACGGCCGTGGGAAATCAACGCTGCTGCGCGCCATGGCACACCTGCTCAAGCTGAACAGGGGCATGATCGAGGTCCTGCACACGGTCGGCTTCGTACCCCAGGATTTTGCAGGTTCTTTTCCCTATTCCGTCCTCGACATTGTGTTGATGGGACGGGCCCGGCACGTGCCGATTTTCCGCAATCCAACCAAGACTGACACGGCGATAGCAATGGATGCATCCTGGCTTACCTGAGGGATCGGCAGAACTCCAACAAACGCAGCTCCGCCAAATCCGGTTAGCCGCCGATCGCCTTCCGGATCGCGCGCAGTGGTGGGCCACACTCGACCTGAAATCTTCAACAGCAATCGTGGATTTGGAAGATACGTGCTGCCCGTGTCCGGAGGCGCGGCGTGGCGGATCGCCGGGCGATAAAATCCCTGAGAAGGCAATTATAATATCTTCGTTCAACGAACGCCCTTTTGCTGCAATCCAAAATGCAGCCGTACGTCACATAATTCCAACAGCGTTTATCCTGCAGTGTCTGCAACAAATCTGATGCGGTCGCGGCCTCAAGGAAGTGTCAAGTTCTGCAAGAGAAAGCCGAATTCGTATGTGTCGCCGGCAAATCCTTGCCTGTTAGAGAAAGCTGCCGCCCGAAGGGATTGGGATGCACTGCGACGTGCCCCTTTTCCAGTTCATGCGCAGGCCGAAAGGATATCCCTATGCCCCATTCGCGTCCCCGCGCAACGGCCAGAATTGCCGGAATTCCGCTCCGCGCCGTGTTTGCGCAATTCCCTCTTGTCTGCTTCATCGGCGCATTTTTGTCCGACATTACCTACTCGCGAACCGCCGACATGATGTGGGCGGACTTTTCCGCCTGGCTCGTCACCGTCGGCCTGATCATGGGTGGTCTCGGCTTCATAGCAGGACTGATCGATTTTCTCGGCGACCCCGGCCTCGGCAGTGAGCTGATCGCCCGGATTCATCTCATCGGCAGCGTGATCCTGCTGGTCATGGCAGCGTTCAACATGTTTATTCACACCCATCATGCGTGGACCTCGATGATTCCCTTGGGCCTGACCTTGTCGGCGGGCATCGTGGTCGTCGCCTTGGTCACCGAGTGGATGGGCTTCTCGTTGGTCTTCCGTCTTGGTGTAGGAGTATCAGAATAATGTCTTACCATTTTTCATTGATCAGCGCTGGCCGCGCTACGGCACTGACGCTTGTTTTCACCTTGGCTTCGGCATCCGGTTTCGCTGCGGACACCTTTGACGTCCAGAGCCAGATCGGCCCCAATCCGGTGCTGCCCGAACCGCAGCAATATCTGTACCCGCCCATACATCTTGCACCCGTCGTCGGATGGAAGGACGGTGAAAAGCCGACTGTCGCCGCAGGACTCAAGATCGAGGCGCTCGCCACCGAGCTAGAGCACCCAAGGTCGGTCTATGCGCTTCCGAACGGCGACATCTTCGTTGTCGAATCCCGCGACCCGAAAATAGACAGCGCAAAGCGTCCAAAGGATATAGTCAGGAGCTGGGTAGAATCGTATGTGACGTCAGATGGCAAAGCAGTAAAGAGCAACCGCATCACCTTGCTGCGCGATACCAATTCCGACGGGAAACCCGAGACGCGTTCCGTTTTCCTTGACAACCTGTTTTCTCCCTTTGGAGTGGCATTGGTCGGCAGCGATCTTTACGTCGCCAATACTGATGCGATCATGCGCTACCCGTATGATGGCGGCACGCAGATCACCGCATCCGGCACCGAGCTCACGCCCTTGCCGGGAGGACCCATTGACCACCATTGGACAAAGAGCCTGCTCGCGAGCGCCGACGGTTCGCTGCTCTATGTCGGGGTTGGCTCCAATAGCAATATCACCGAGAACGGCATGGAGGCCGAGAAGAACCGGGCCGCCATCTGTGAAGTCGACAGGGCGACCGGTCGCTGGCGGATATTTGCCAGCGGGCTGCGCAATCCGAATGGCCTGAGCTTCGAGCCGCAGACCGGAGAGATAGCTGCCGCTTTTGCCTCCCTTGCGATCGCCCCGGCAATGGCGGCGGCTGCGCATGGCAAGGGAGAAACCGTCACTCCAAACTTCCGGCAGGCGATCCCCAACATCCCGGGCAAATCGCTTGTGACGGCGGTCGTCGATTATGCGCCGGGCGGATCATCGCCTGCACACACCCATCCGAAGTCGGCATTCATTTTCGCTTACGTCGTCTCCGGAGAAATCGAGTCGAAGGTGAATGACGAACCGACCAAGGTCTACCGCGCAGGCGAGAGTTGGTCGGAGGCACCGGGCGCAATCCACTCCATCAGCCGGAACGCGAGCAAGACCAAGCCAGCCAAGCTGCTCGCGGTATTCGTGGTTGACGCCGACGACAAGGAACTCGTTACCCCCATCAAATGATAAGGAATGAATGAAGCAATGTCAGATAAACTCAAAATGACCGCCTGCCGTGTGCATGAATTTGGTCCACCGGAAATAATCCGGACCGAACAGATAGTTCGACCGGTGCCTGGCGAAGGGGAGGTCTTGATCAAGGTTAAGGCCGCGGGTGTCGGACCTTGGGATGGCTGGATTCGTTCCGGCAAGAGTGCCCTGCCGCAACCTTTACCACTGACGCTCGGTTCGGATCTCGCGGGCATCGGTAGGGCTTGCCGGAGCTGCAGCAGCAGAATCCGCGCTGCATTGGGCTTTACGGAAATCATTCCACTTCAGACCACCCAATGTCCCGGCACTCTTGGCAGCCTGATATTTGGCACTGCATTCCTTCATCGTCAAACCATCAGCTCCATCGGTGCCGCCGGCGGCTGTGGGTGTTGTTGCGGTATCGGATTTTGTCTTGCTCGCCGGCTTTTTCGTCTCCGTTGCCGGCGCGGCATCAGAAGCGCATTCAGCTTTGCGGAAATCATTCCATTTCAAACCACCAAGCGTTCCTGCCTCCTTTGCCGCCTGATATTTGACGCTGCATTCCTTCGCTGTGAGCGCATAGGCTGGTGCAACGGCAAATGATGCCGCCGCAAACATGCCCGCGAATACGAGATTTCGGATCATCGACATTGTAAACTCCCTCAGGTGGCCGGAAACGTCTGAACTCGCAACTTTATTGTCCGTTACGAGACGATGCATGGAAATTTACCAAGGCACGTCTGTTTGTTCTTGCGAAAACTATACTTTCGTATAACAAAATGTATCGGGGGACTATAAAGCGTGAACAAGCAAACTTTGGGCCCACAAGGCCTGACAATCGACTTACCGCCGCTGTTTATAAAATATCTCGATGCTGCAATTGTGCGCCTTCGGATGCACTATCCAGCTTTGGTTTTTTCTGGGAATGACCGCGGTATTATCGTTACTGGTGACACCGACATCGATCCCGAGATATTGCGCTCGGCTGTCCTTCACATCGTCTATCGCGAAAAAATCTATGCGGAGACGCTTACCATGCGTCAAAGCCTGCTGACGGCCGTTATGCGATGAACCAGATCTGGCCCCTGAAATTTCGCTCACTTGACGCTTCGTCGCTGCTGTTTGCCGACGATGCCGGCGGCTACTTCAGATCGGACAATGAATTCCTGGACCGCTATGCCAGCGATGTTCTCTTCCAGAGTGATCATGTCTTCCTTTCCGACAATGGGCACAGTTATTCGACAGAAGATGATCTTGCTTTCACGTCATTTGCGTTCCGATGGACAAGAAGACAATCGGTACAAAAGAAGCTCTCCTACATCATTCTTGTCCCAACCCTCCGTTGCAATTTGACCTGCACCTATTGTCAGGTTTCTCGCGCCCCGGAGGCAGCCAAGGGCTTTGATTGGAGCGATGAAACACTTGCCGGCACGATCTCTTTCCTGGACGCACTCGAGACTGCCGACATCAAAATCGAGTTTCAGGGAGGTGAACCCCTGCTTCGGCTCGACTTGCTCGATAAGATAAGAGCCTTCTGTCGCTCTCGCTTCAAACAATCCCAATTCGTCGTCTGCACCAACCTGCAACGCCTCGGGCCCAACGAGTGGAATTTTCTGGACGCTGACGACACATTCGTCAGCACCTCACTCGACGGTGATTTCGCGACGCATCAGCGCCAACGAACCAGTGATGCCGACAAGACCAAGACCTTTTTTGCCAATCTGGAAGAAGCAGTTCGTCGCCTCGGAAGCAACAAAGTGTCGGCTCTCCCCACCATTGATGTCGACGACCCACCTGACGTCGAAATGCTGCTGGACAATTTTGAACACTTCGGCCTTCGCTCGATCTACCTTCGCCCTATCAATCATCACGGCTTTGCCCGCAAGCTGAAACCGCAAGGCGACGTTGCGGCGCGTTGGAACAGTTTTCACGCACAGTTCATCGAGACCCTGATCAAGAGAAACGCACGCACTGGCAATTTCATGGAGGAGTACTATTTCAGCCAGTGCCTGAAGCGGGTGCTGCGGTCCGGCGCCGACAATCATGTTGACCTTCGAAATCCCAATTTCTTTGCTTCGGACTATATCGTGGTCGACCATGATGGCGTCTTCTATCCGACGGATGAAGCAAGGATGCTGTCGCGGATCGGCCGCGTTGATTTATCGGTCGGTAGGGTTGCAACTGGGATTGATCAGGAAAAGGTCGCAATGTTGAACGGTTCATCCCTCAACAATTTCGATCCAGACTGCATCCATTGCGCCTATCAACCTTTCTGTGGTTCTGACGTCGTCGACGACATATCGCGTTATGGACGAGTTGATATCCCACGACACGAGACCTGGTTCTGCCGACGGCAGACATCGATCTTCGACAAGGTGTTTGAACTTATCTATCGCGACGACCCAGCCACGCAAAAATCATTGGTGCATTGGATCGGGCTTCCAGCGTGGCCGCAAGAGCTGGCGATGGTGCACCGATGATTCCGCTCAGACTGAAGATTGCTACCCAACGCGGCGAGCCTTTCATCGTCCGCCTCAATGATGACCGGCATTTTCTCGACGCGACCTATGGCAGGATGACAGCCTTTGACGCTCAGCTCGAGGACGTGACGGCGAACGCAGCGCTATACGCGACTAACCACGGACCTCTGCATATTTATGATACTGACCCGACGGAAACCCACGGCGATGTTTTGTTTGTCGTTCCCGACCGGAAGATTGCGCACCGATTTATCAGAGCCAATTCACGGCACAATACGTTTCTTGTAACGGAGCGGTGCGATCAGCTTTGTGTCATGTGTTCGCAGCCGCCAAAAGAAAATCACACCGATATGTTTCCGCATTTCGAGGCGGCCGCACTGTTGACCGAAACGGGCAAGACAATTGGTATCTCCGGCGGTGAGCCCCTGCTTTATAAAGATGAGTTGTTCGGCCTGCTGGAGCGCGTCCTAACGGCAAGGCCGGATCTGAGATTCCACATCCTGACCAATGGCCAGCACTTTTGCGAAGAAGATGCCGGAGCCCTCTCGGCTTTGCCGAGGGACAGCATCCTTTGGGGCATACCACTTTATTCTCACAAATCCGCGACGCATGATGAGATCGTTGGCAAGCAAGGCGCCCACGGTCGCCTAATGCAATCCCTCGCCATCCTTGCCCGAACCGGCTCTGCCATTGAACTGCGAACGGTTGTCATGCAACCTAACGCAGCACAGCTTCCGTCGCTGGCGCGGTTCATTTCCAGTCACGTGCCATTTATTTCCGTCTGGGCCATCATGCAGCTCGAAAACATCGGTTACGGGCGACAAAACTGGGACCAATTGTTCTTCGACAACTCTGTTGATTTTGCGCCGATCGCATCAGCGATGAATCTCGTGCGCGCTCGCGGCATCGAGGCACGGCTTTATAATTTTCCACTTTGCACGGTGCCTTTCGAATACAGGGAACTGGCACCACAGACAATTTCCGATTGGAAACGCGCATATCCCGACATATGCGAACCCTGTAGCATGAAAACGGAGTGCAGCGGCTTCTTCGAATGGCATCCGCACAATAAAAGCTATGAGGGAGTTAGGCCGATATGAAACGAAAGCTGTTCGCAATCCCCTCTTTGCTCGCCGCGGGATTTCTCCCCTTTCAATCGCAGGCGCTGCCGCTCTTAAAAATTCCAGACGGTCCGCGCGCGGATTCGAAGTCAATTTTCGATGTTTTTCGGCTAACACACCATTTCATTCTTGCCGGGCATCGAAGCCATAGTTCGCACAGCTCGCACAGCAGCCATGTCTCTCATCGTTCCTCAACCGGCGGCTATGCCGCACCACGATATGCGGCGCCGTCGCCGACCTATCTCGATCCTCTTTATAGTGCGCCCGCGCCACGAAGTGTTCCGCCAGCGCCCGACTACACGGCGCCGGCTCAACCGCAATATCCGGCACTAACACAGCCCGTTGTGCCGCGGACGCTGCGCGGCAACACAGAAAAATTCAAAGAAATCGTTGAGGAAGTCCAGTTCGCCATGATGGCGTTCGGCTACTACCAAGGTCCGATAGATGGCGTTTTCGGCAATGAATTGCGCGCAAGCCTGCGAAAAATGCAGGAAGACTATGGGCTAAAAGTAACAGGGACAATCACACCGCAAACGCTGGATGCGCTCAAGATTGTCGCGCGCTAGCAACGACCGTACTGAAGCGTCCGCTTCCGGTATCTCAACACATTACAATTTTGCTTTTGAAGAGCGAGGGGACATGTCTCGTATTTGGGATGCGGTATGGACTGCATTGGCTCGATCGGTTCTCGTCGTAATCTGTTGCCTGGCGTTTACCAGCCCAAGCCTTGCAGCACAGGAGGACCGAACCGGTCCGGACTGGCAGCCAATGCGGATCAAGCTCGTGCGGGGCGACCTTCCGGCTTGCGAGCCCCTTTGTCCGGAATGGATCTCGATGGAAGGGCAGATCACCGAAACGACACCAGCGTTGTTTTCGGCGGTGTTGAAGCACCTCGGCGCGCGCCGTCTTCCGATCGTCGTCAATTCGTTTGGCGGCAGCGTCGAAGGCGCGATCAAATTGGGCCGCATGATCCGGAAGAATGGACTTGACGTCGTCGTGGCGACAACACGTCTGTCAGGTTGCCCGACCGCCAAGGAGAACTGCCTGCCGCCCAAAAACGCAGATGGGACCTATCCCGGATTTGCTTATGACTACCAGGCACAATGCAACTCATCTTGCGGATACATGATGGCAGGCGGCGTGCGGCGGTTTGCTGGAGGGTGGGCCCAGGTTGGCGTGCACCAAATCACGACGACCTATTTTCGTCGCGAGCCTATTTACCGCAACGACTACAAATCCGTCGGAGGCAAAAAGCGTGTGATTGATAGAAAGGTCGTGGGGCACAAGCAGGTGACAACGCGCACGACCACAAAACTGACCGCGTCGCATCGTGGCAATCTGACCGCCTATTTTAATGAAATGGGAATCGGTCCGGCGCTTTTGCAAAAAGCGCTTTCGATACCCGCTGCTGATATGTACACGCTTTCCCGCGACGAAATGAAGGCGATGAAAATCATCACGGGCGACAGCGCTGTTCGCGATTTTGTGTCCTTTCGAGTTTGTGAGGCGCTGCCAGCGCCACCACACTGTATCGCTCTTGCGGACAGCAAGCCTACCGTCGTTGCTGCTGCACCGCCAATGCAGCAAAAACCATCAGTGGAAATCAGCCAGATCAGCACATCAGAGGCCATCAGCAACACTGCATGCGACGACCTTGACGCTGCCAACGAAAAGACGCGCAATACGGGCAGATATCAGGACATCATCCACGACATTGCTTCGAACAGATACCCAGCGAAACTCATCTTAAGCGAAAATCGCTTTGATGGGTCTTTTGTCTATGAAAACCAGCGGAATGCGGGCTGGAAGAAATATCGCCGACCGATGATTGAAAGTCAGCAAAATGGTGAGCCGATCTTCGAGAACTGTTCCAGGCTAGCGGACGAGATCATTGGAACGATGAAAGCGATCGTGATTGCCGCCGATTGGCACCGGGGTGCCAATCGAGCCAAAGGCAAGGTCTGGATATCGGCGGACACAGGCAAGTTGCTCCGAACAGAGCGGATTTTCACCGCTGTTGCACTTGGATACGGTCCGCAGGTTGGAGCAACGGCCGTTGAGATATTCACTTACGACCGTACCATCGAGCCTCCACCGCCGTTCGACCAATGATCGATCTGGAGCAGTCGAAAAAAAGTTGCGCCACACCGCTTTCAGCAACTTGAGCCAAAAGGTTTCATCCATGAAGAAGCATCTACTCATCATCGTCGCAGCGCTAACGGTGCTCAGCCATAGAGCCACCGCTGCGGAAAAGTTCCCCGCATCATGGCGAAAGACGATGACAAACGATCCAGCGACAAATCCCTATCTCACCGAATATTCTCTTGATCTGCAAAATCCGCTGCAGACGGGCGCGAGGAATTTCATCGTGGCCCGACTTGTCGGTTCTTACTGTCAGGGCGCCAAGATCAATAGGTCCAAGCTACTGGCCTATCTTGCCAGCACGGGTATGGGCAATGCGGCTTTGTCCGCACAGCGGGACGCATATGATGCTGCCCGCATGACCTTCACCCATTTTGACTATCGGGCCCTCGCCCATTTATGCGCCGGCGCAGAATACATGCTCGGGGCAAAGGGAAAATTAGCTCAAGATATCGGCGAGCCCGGAAAGGGAGAGCCACGGGACGCCTATGATCCGCTGAATCCGATGATCATGGTCGCCCGCCTGGTTCCCCGAGCGTGAAGCAACGGACGTCGATCGCCCGACGAAATTTTTAGAAAGGGACTGCTGCACCAGTAGCTTTGATTTGCAGGCCGACCGACACTACTGCGTGATTTATGGGAGATCGATACATGCTCAAGGCTGATTGGGAAGACAGAAACGGTGGCATGGTTCCTCCTAGCGTGTGGAAGGAGTATATCATTATCGGCTTAATTCTATGCATTGTGCTGGGAGGTGGTGTCTCGGCATATGTCGGGTTAGACATGGTCTCCGATAAGTTCAGGCAAATCATGGGCATCAATCCGGCCGCGGTGCCCAAAGATTTTTATTCCCGTCTTGAGTTCGAGCCATTGCCGGGGGCGGTGGTGAATCGCAATCCAATGGCGGGTCACATCGCTGCTTTGCTGCGTGAGCCGTGCGATTGGAATTCATCCTATGCCTTTGCCGGCGACCTGCAGCAAGCTGGCTATCCGCGCGAAGCGGCAAAGGTATTTCTGGCATTTTCGGCCAAATGCAGGGCATCGGATGTAGCTCTCTATTCGGCCGCCGATATTCTCTATGGGTTGAGCGATCTTCCTGCCGCACTAGCGGTGTCGGAGGATCTTTTAGCCATGTCGCCTGATCTGCCTCAATCCTACTACTTGCGAGGTCGGATACTGCACGACGCGAAACGCTACAAGGAAGCGATCAATGCCTACGATTCAGTCCTAGGTTTGACCGAGGATCTAGCTTTACTCAACAATGAAGTCTTTCGGCGAATGTCGTTAACCTATGTTGCACTGGCTGATTATTGCGAAGCAATGACCCCCATCCAGACATGGGTCTCCATCGACCCATCGAAGAACGACACGCCGGCCGCGCAGGCGATGATTAAGGATTATAGCACCAGAGGAAAATGCGAAGGATCCTATGCGACGGGCAAGGATCGTTTTCCCACGCAAGGCAAGGACGTTATTACAGCCAAAGTGAGCATCAACGGTGTGTCCGGCATATTCGTCGTCGATACGGGCGCGAGCTTTGTCTCGCTGACACGACGCTTTGCAGAGCGGGCAAAGGTGCCGCTATCCGGCGACCTTTCGGTACGCATGCAGTCCGCAAACGGCATTTCCCTCGCCCAACGCAGTTCTGCAAAACAAATACGAATCGGACGCGTCGAGGCGAAGGACGTTGCGGCAATTGTGCTTGCCGACAGTGACAAGCCACTCGGCGATGGTATCGACGGGCTTTTGGGCCGTTCCTTTTTATCCCGTTTTGATGTGAGTTTCGGCGCGAGGGATTGGCGTATTGAAAGCAAGTAGTCAGCGTGTGACAACGACTTCGATTTGCAAAGCGTCGTTTGGCAGTGCGTCAGCAATCGACGTGTCGGCTCTCATCATCACGGTTAGTGCCGCTAAATGTTTTGTTTACCGCTCCTGCATGGCTTGCGATGAAATCTCCGCAAGCGGCGAAAACAGATATTCCAGGATCCGCCGTTTCCCGGTTTTAACCTCGACGGTTACAGACATGCCCGGCGACAGCAGCATTTTCCTGCCGTCGACGTCGATGCTGGTGATGCCGGGTTCCCGATCAAAATCGCTCCCGTGGCCATTGAATACGCCCGTAACCTTTTCCCGAAAGAACCAATCACCGCCGTCGAAGGTGGGCGCTTCGATACCAGATTCGAGGGCGCGCTTGTTCCGAAGGGGAACGGCGAGTGGGGCATCTTCTACAATGCGGCCATCACCTCGAAGGGGCGTATCAACTTTTCGCTGGCACACGAATTCGGACACTACCTGCTCCACCGCCATTTGAGCGGGGATCCGATCTACTGCTCGCGCCGCGACATGTGGGGCTGAGATTCCGACTACGCAAAGATGGAAGCTGAGGCGAACCGTTTCGCTTCGCTCGTGTTGATGCCGCCAGACGACTTCCGAATTCAGACCGCAGAATTTCGCAAGCCGAAGCTCGTCGATTTCGAACCGTTGCGTGATCGCTACGAGGTCTCGATGACCGCTGCCGTCCTCAAATGGCTCGGAACGACGCCGAGACGGGCGATGCTCGTCGTCAGCAACAATGGATTCATTGACTGGGCGCGTGGCAGCGATCCGCTGTTTAAGTCGGGCGTGTTTTTCCGCGCGAAACAGGAGACGATCCCGTTGCCGGCGTTGTCACTGGCCGCCCTTGGCCCCGCGTGGGGGTTGACTGAAGTCGATCATCCGCCTGGCGTCTGGAACAAGGTCGAAGCGGTACAGGAATCGGTTTTGTTCGATGAGTATCACGACCTCGCGTTGTCCCTCTTGCTCTTTCCAAATGATCCTCCGAATAAATGGGATCGCGAGTAGCAATTGCTTTTGCGAAGGCACATCTTTGCGAACAACGGCGAATGGGAGTACGCGCCCACCCTGCACATGTCGCAGGCTCTGGCCGATTTCGGTCGATGGAGAGGCCGACATGCGGATCGTCCGCTTCTCCGTTAGCTAACCTGAAAGCCGTCGTGCCGCTTCCGGCCCCGAATCTAGCGTTTGGCGATTGTGACGCGACTGACCGCTTCGCGCCCGCATTTCAGCCGTTGAACTAATCATGGCGGCCGCTCGAAAACGGACACCCTACAACTGGGCCACGCGGCACCACTGCGCCCAAAAGCGGAACAAAGGACTTTGCCTGGAGAAGTGGCCGTTTTGGGGGGCGAAGCAGTGAGCTCACCTCTCGTTCAATCTGGCAGGCCTGCTTTGCGATATCCGTCGATGAAATGGTCACATGTGGCCTGATCTCGAAAGGGCTGTGAAGCGACCCAATGGCTGATTGTGAAATGTGGATTGCTCGCCATGAACAGCTCGCCTTCCTGATGGGCCTCGTCCGTTCGTCCCAGTTGTGCAAGGCTCGCTGCAAGCACGCGCCGCGAAATTGTTTGGTAGGTAGCCTCATTGCGTAGCGTGACGACTGCCGCCTTATACTGGCAAGCGGCGTACTGCGCGAACCCCAGATCCCAATAGTACCATTTGGGGGGATGTGGGTTCAGGCGGAGCGCCTTTTGGACCTGTTCAACCGCGGTGGCCGGCTTACCGCTCAACACCGAAAAGTCCGACATGTCCGCCCAGGCGTCGGCGTAATTCGGGTCAATCTCGAGCGCGGTCGCGAACTCGGCATCCGACTCGGGCCAGCGCCGTTCATACGCCAGCAAGTGACCAAGGACGAAGCGGCAGCCGGCATCGTTCGGGTCGAGCTTCACCGCTTTTTCAGCCATGGCAACGGCCACAAGCCGGGTGGGTACTTCTGGCTCGCCCCACTGCGCCCAAGCCTGCCAGAGATGAAATGCCAGGAGCCGATGCGCCTCCGCATAATCCGGGTCGAGAGTGATCGCCCGCTGCAACAGAACGCGCGATTCGCGCGCCGCCGCCGGCGAAATCCCGATCAGCCCACGCCCGCGCACGCAAAGATCATAGGCCTCCATGCTGTTTGGCCGGCTACGGGGCGGCTGTGTCACCAGGCGGCCGATCAGAGCCTCGACGATCCTGGCCGTCACCTTGTCCTGCACAGCGAAAATATCTTCAAGATCGCGGTCAAAGCGGTCCGCCCAAAGATGATTTCCGCTGGTGGCATCGATCAACTGAACGTTGATGCGCACACGACCGGCAGCGCGGCGGGCGCTGCCTTCCAGCAAATAGCGGACGCCAAGATCACGGGCAATCAGCCGGATATCGATCGACTTTCCCTTGTAGGCAAAGGTCGAATGGCGGGCGATCACGAACAGGCTGGCGTTCCGCGACAGATCGGTGATGAGATCTTCAGTCAACCCGTCTGTGAACACATCCTGTTCGGCGTCGCCGCTCATGTTGGTGAAAGGCAGTACGGCGATCGATGGTTCAGACGGCAGAGGCAGCGGCTCAGGTTCGCCTTTCCGGTCTGCAATTGCCGAATGCCGCACCCGGTAGACGCGCACTGGCTCAGCTATGTTCTTCAACGACTTCTGGCCTAGATCGTCAAAATCGGTCTCCACCTTCCGCTTGACCTGATCGTAAACGCTGCCCGATATGCAGATGTCTCCAGGTTCGCCCAATGCCTCCAGCCGAGCGGCAACGTTGACGCCGTCGCCATAGAGATCGCTACCATCTACGATGATATCACCGAGATTGATGCCGATGCGCAGGATTACCCGCCGCGAGTCCGGCAAGCTATGGTTGGCCTCGGCCGTGCCATACTGGAGATCGACTGCGCACTGGACGGCATCGACCGCACTGGCGAACTCGACTAAAACGCCGTCACCCATGACCTTGACCAAGCGACCTCTATATCGCGTGATCAGTGGAGCCAGAATATCGCGCCGTCGGGCCTTCAGGACCTTCAGGGTTCCTTGCTCGTCCGCTTCCATGAGACGGCTGTAGCCGACCACGTCAGCGGCCAGGATGGCGGCAAGACGGCGCTGGATGCGTTCTTCGACCATTGAGGTAGGTGCCTCAGAAAATTCACTCGCACATATGTTATTGGGACCATCCGGAGATGTCCATCGCAGGGCCCCGGATCCCAGTCTTGTTCTGGACTGTTGGAGATTGGCGCACCGGACCAGATTCGAACCGCACGTGATAGGTCGAGACGCGTTAAGCATGTCCGCTTTTCCTGCCGGTCTCAGAGTCAGAGATATATGTGGTTGCGCCGGCGGTGTTGTGGAGCAATCCTTGAATGGTACCCGCTACCACCAGAGAACACAGAGACCGCAATGGCAAACACCACCTCGCGACAAACCCGCAAACCCAAAGGCGACTACGTCATCTACGTAAGGGAAGCATATAGCCTCAATTCAGATTGGATGCCGACTCCCCGCTACCATTCTGGGACGGTCTTGTTTGAGGAAGGGAGCGGCAAAATACACTACACTCACCTGAACCACGTCACGCTGAAGCTGAGAAAGCGGCATTTCTGTGTACCCGACGATGCAACCGCCGACGCCAAAGCCCGCGCTGCCGAATACAAGCGCTATGTTCGAGCGCTGGAATTGTACCGGGAGTTCTACCGACAAACGGGGCAACGTTACGAACTCGTACGCGAAGCGGACCGGTCCCTGCCCTATCTACCGGAAGGTCTTAGCCGCATCTAGGTCGGCCGACGTCAGGGTGCTGTTTTCCTGCACGCATATATCAGCACTTTCGTTGGCCCGCTCCGCCTCGCAATCCGCGGAATGGTGTTTGCCCGGCCGGGGGGCTGCCCAGCTTTCTGTCTCATCTTCGCTTCCCTTATCGAGCAAAGATGAACCGGAAATCCATTCTTCTCAATCGCACCTGATTTGCCTCCGGCCCCGAGACCCCTGTGACTCACGTGAGAAATGGTTTAATATCAGATCAAATGATTTGATTTTAAGGCAATTGCATTTTTGTGACGGGGAACCATGGCAAGGTCAAGACCTCAGAGTGCGATCCGCAATCCGCTGACACGCATTTTTGGTGTGGATTCCAATGTCGCTGTCCTGCGGGAACTCGTCAGGCATGGTGGGTATTTGTCGAGTTCCACCGTCCAGAGCCGATCCGGGCTGTCCAAAAGCAGCGTCCGGCTCGGACTGATCTCACTGGAACAATCAGGCATTGTCATCACTGAGGGGACTCGATTCACGAAGCTCCATCGCTTCAATCCGGGACATTTTCTCGCTCCACAGATAGCCGCTCTGTTCGATGTCGAGGCAAACAGATTTTCCGCGATCGTCGACGCAGTTCGAAACAGCGCCGGAGATCGACGCTCGATGGTCAGAAGTCTTTGGATATATGGAAGCGTTGCCAGGAAGGAGGACGGTTCGGAGAGCGACCTTGATGTTGGCCTCATCGTTGACAGAGACCATCTCTCGGAGATCGTGGAGGCAGTCCGGGAAAACCTTCGGGAGCAGTCCCAAAGACTCAGCTTCGTTCCGAATGTTGTCGGGCTCGACCTAGAGGATGTAGTTCGCCTCGCCGCAGATTCCGACCCTTGGTGGACGACCACAATAGTGGATGCAGTCGTCCTTATCGGTGATCGCCCAGAAAATGTCCCAGGCAGCCATGGTGCAGGCGGCGAAAACATCGTTAGGAAGGACCGAGATTGATGGCCCAGAAATTCGTTAAAGCATTTTGAGGTTTTTTCTCTCAGTACTGCCCTGGTAAACCGCCCGACCCTCCTGTCCGATCTCGACAGCCTGTTAACAGGATTATGTGATACGGCTTTGCAATGAAAACGACAGTCAACAGCAGGGCGATCTGGCGAGCGCTGACCACTGTCAATTCGCCATTGCCCATCCACATCGACGCCGACACCCTTCTTGCTTGTCTGCTGCTCCGCAACACCCAAAGGCAGTGGCGTCCACATGTCCGCGCATTTTTTCGGGAGGTCCAAGCGGAGGTGATGATGGATATGGTGATTGAAGGCACCATCTCCTTCGAAGAACTTTCTCAAGCAATCCGTTTTTGGGATGTCGAGGAGGATATCGAGAACGTCCGATGGGTTCGAGAGATGACTCCGCGGCAAAACGGGTAATCATGAGGGTCACGCGCCAGAGATCGCGGGTTCGTAATCATTGACGCAAACCGCCAACAGGATATGTGACACCGCTCGATCGTGCTCAGGACATCGGACAAGTCCGTACAAGTGGTGTGAGGACTGACTTCTTCACTCAAGCATGGCCAAAAACCGACATGGCCAAAGCCGCTTCCGTCGGCGAGACGACC
Organism: Candidatus Phyllobacterium onerii; assembly: GCF_028331445.1. Classification (GTDB taxonomy): domain Bacteria; phylum Pseudomonadota; class Alphaproteobacteria; order Rhizobiales; family Rhizobiaceae; genus Phyllobacterium; species Phyllobacterium onerii. The sequence goes on from NZ_JAQMHX010000011.1 coordinate 61,400, forward strand.
TGAACATCTTCCCGGTTCAAGTCCCACCTTCTTGCAACACAGTCCCGAAGCCGTGTGTTCTCGTAGTCAGGGTCACCTTGAAGACGGTAGATCCGTCCGCTTTGCGTCCTGCCCGTCATTGTCGACAGACTGAAGGCGATGATCCGGGTGGAGAACCTCCCAATCCCGCTGCTTTTCATACCGATGAAATGGTAGTGGCCGCTGTCAGCCGCCCGGATGATGGCCCATTTGGTCAGGGCCACCTCGGGTTCCTCGACAACAGGAGCAGCACTCATGCGGTATTGTGGAGATGTGAGATCATCTCTTCGAGACTGGATTCAACCATGTCTACTTGGCGTTTGTTGTCCCCCTCCCCGAACCAGTGCCATGACACCCCTTTACCGGTCCGTTGAGGATCCGTGTCACCGACAAGCTTGAACACGAGACCATCGACATCAACGCCGATTTTGGTATCGCTATCAAAAGTAACGATGGCATTTGTGTAGTTTTGGATCGTGTATGGCTTGACGAAAAATTGCCCGGCCGCCGCACCGGTTCCTTCAAATACGACCCAATCCTTGATCTCGATCATGAGCTTCTCTCCTCTTCTCGTCAGAAAATATTCAGGGCATGCTTCAAGTTCTCTACGATGCTGAACGGAGGCTGGATTTGGATGAAACCCGCCACTGTTCAAGCGGAGCTGGCGGGACTGGGGCAGCGCCGTCCTGCCTTTGACAAATCCAGATGATCAATGGCCTGCTGCAGCGAACTCCCCTCCAATGTGGTTTCCTCGATCAGGATTGTGGCTAGGTGTTCTACATTAGCTTTTGCTGTGGTGATGATCGCCCTGGCGCGGGCATAAGCATCCACGAGCCGCTCATGGACGGCTGACGCCAGCATCGGCCGCAAGCCAAGGATGCTTGCTTCCACGTCTTTGTCGAAAAAGAGCAACGGCTGGTGTTCGCCGAAACCGAAGGAGCATTCGAGCGTGAATGCTAGTGTCGTCGCCTTGGCGAGGTCGCTGTCGGCCGTTCCTCCGGAGCCAGCCGAGATAGAACCGATTATCACCTCCTCGGCCGCACGTCCCGCCAGGATGCAGGCCAACTCCGCTTCAAGATCGGTTTCCATCGTATCTGCGAGCGGTTTACTCCTCCCCGTATTGAAGGCTCTGCCATCGTGGGTATTGATGCTGATGACATCAATCGTCCCTTGCTGCAGCACCAGCCGCGCCACCGCGTGACCCGCTTCGTGGATCGCGATCCTCTTTAGCGTCTCCGGACTCCCGTTTGATTTGTCGGCGAGGAGCAAACGCTCAAGATCCTCATATGTTATGGTTCTGCCGTCCCGGCGGGCCTCAAGTCGGGCAATCCGCACAAGCCTTTCAACGTCAGCCCCGCTCATGCCCGCTGCCTGCGCTGCCAGACGGCGCAGCACGCTTGAGGCATCGCCAGCGGCGGTTTCTCTTTCCATCACTGGCTCCTTCCGTGTTGACCGGTTCGAGGGGAAGTCTCTGGTGGCGGTACCGGGCGGGTAGCGACGACATGATCGAGATCAGAAGCGAGGTGAAAGCGCAGAATATCTGACAGCGTCCTGATATCGGGAAGTTTGACCGCGAGATGCTTCTCCAGCCTGCCTGAACGGATGATAGCTCTGTCGACGCTGTCGACGCGGTTGGTGGCAGCGAGAACAACGACCCCCGGCAAATCGGAAATGCCTTGCAAAAGCTCAAGCATGCGATTGACAGCGGAATTCCAGAAACCGGAGGAATGACCCGACTCCTGGCGTGTGCCGAGCCCATCAATCTCGTCAATGAAAAGGATTGCGGGTCGAAGCTGGCGTGCTTCTTCAAATGCCGCTTCCATATCCCTGATCAGGTCATCGAGACTTCCGGCCCCGGCCCATGCTGCGACAGACGTGGCAACCAAGGGAATTCGCGCCGAATTGCAAAGAGCTTCGGCAAATGTCGTCTTGCCGGTGCCCGGGGGACCGAAGAGCAAGGCTTTGCTTGCAAGTTCATTCCACTGCATCGATCCGTTTTTCCACTCCCCGAGACCAAACAGAAGATTTTCCGTCCACGCTCGCGCCTCATCGAATCCTGGCAAGGTTTCCACAGTCGGGACAGGAACGAGTCCTTGCGGATCGCCGACAGCCTGCGGTTCAATGACTTTGTGGGAGCGCCGCTTGCCCAGGGATTTGGATGCTCTGCGTCCAAAGACCGGGTGTGGATCGGTTTCATCGTCCTCGGCAATGAATTCTGTCCTTGCGATCGCGAAGCGGTGCAGTTTCTCGAGGGCCTCGTCTGCGGTGTTCCCGGTTCTGATCGCCGTCGACATGTCGAACAGTGTCAACAATTCGCACAGGTCCTCAGGAATTTTCCCGTCCGGCTCTTCGTCGAGCACAACGCGCATCGTCATTCTGATGATTTCCATTGATATCGTTGGCGTTACCAGATTGACCTTTGCCGAAATCTCCATCCATTCCGGCAATGGATCCGGTTTGCTTGCCACCCCAAGAATCGGCAACCGGGACTTTACCGCGTTTGCAAGTTTCCACTGCAAGTGCTCGGCCTTTTGCGAGCCCCACTTCGAGCCCTGGAAAACGATCATCTCCCGGGTGGCAATCTCATTGACCGGTTCCGGCCAAGTGCCACGTCGCGTGATCTTGAAACCATCGATCATCGCATAGGTGCTGCCGGGAATAACAATTCCGAACTCCAGCAAATCGATGAGGACATCCTCCACTCCCTCAACGGGTGCATAGAAATTGATGAACGGCTGCGGCTCCCGCAGAATTCGACGAATCCCCGCAAGTCCGCCTTGCACTTTCTCCAATGCAGCCGCCAGAAGCAGGCAGGTGCAGACCTCTGCCGTATCTGGTCGCTGCGCCAAGCCGCGGATGAATCCTGCAGCAGTACACGTCGACTCGAAACGATCCTCACCGTGGGGCTGAGCGCCGGCCCGCAACGATTCCTGACCCGACAAAGGATTCGAGCGGCGGTACCCAGGATCACGCTCAGCACTTATACTGGCAACCTCATCGACCTCATCCCATTCGTCGTTCAATTGGGCGCACATGGTTTCGAGCGTCGGCGGTCCTACATCTCGTGAGGCGGAAAGCGGTCCTTTGAACACCTTCATAAGGTGGCCTACGGTTTCCGGATTAACCCCAGGTGACAAATCAAACGCCGAAATGGCATGTCCATCCACCGTAGTAGTTCGCTGTTGAAGGATCCCTTTTGCAAGCGCTCGACCAGCCAATCTCCGTTTTTCGCGGCGGACAAGGCGTTGAAGGAAATATGGTATAATTTTGGAGACCATGCTGGCTCAAACCCCTTTGTCGCTAAGAAACGCTTTGCAAATGGATTGGCTGCAGCCCAGAGGGACCAATCCTTTAAGCTCACTCCGTTGCGCAACGCGCAAGGATTCGGTTCGTGTCTCTGTCTGGCGACCGATTCGTGATCGTTGAGAACTTATATACACTTGCTTCCCTTTTTTCGCAAATTTATTCCTTTTTTTCGCAAATACATTCCCCAATTTCGCACGGCCTCTTTCAAGCCGAGCTAATTGTTGACATTTTTTCGAAAGGGGGAACTTTGGCACCTATGGAGCCACCTTCAGCCCTCTTACGTGCCGCACGCGTTGCCTTGGACATAAGCCAAAGCGAACTGGCTAACCGATGCGGTTTGAGCAAACGTACTGTCTATAACGTTGAACAGGGACAAGGAACTCTCGACACTATCCACCGTATTCGAAAAACCTTGGAGAGTGAGGGCATCAAGTTTCTGCTAAGCGAAGACGACCCGGCATATTGGCCAGGATTCCGAGTTGACCCGAGCATACTTTAACGAGAGTGATGCCGGCTACCTGATCGCATCGGTCTTTGCAAGACCCTTAGCTGCAGCACTCAATAGTACTTATTTTAAGTCGCTTGATTGCGGAGTGGAATCCGCGAACTCGCAATCACTTACGCCTCGATCAAAAATGTCAACAATACTTTGCTTCTTTGCATTCTCACGGAGTCCTTTTCAAATCCGCCAAGCGAATTAGAGGTATTCACCATCCCCTAACCATGGAGAAAAATTCGCATCGAAATAGTATAATTATGCGTAATGAAAGCAGAAATTATAAATTAATACCGTTTACTCTTGTCTTTCAATGTTATAAATAGGTATAGTCGGGTTAGGCGAGCGATTAGCATCGCCATGGTTCGGGGCAAGAGAAACTCTTACTCTTGATACACCATCGTCTATCGGCGTATAGATGAAAATTTGTTATTTTTCTCCTTTACAAATGGCAAAAAATACTATATCTTACATTTTTCTGAAAGTAACACTCGAATAGTCGGCGAGCAAAACTCTCGCCGCGGTGACGTGCCACGAAACGATTGTGAAGTCGCGCCAGCATCGCCGGGGAGACCGGCCTGGCAACTTACAACACCATTGATCGAGGTCACTATGAATTACCTTATGCTCTGCACATCCGTGCTCTCAATCGGTTCCGATACGACTACTCCTCATGGAATGGCCGTTCAAAAGTTGTTGTCTGCTTTGCGGCGCGACTATGAATTTTGCGTTTCACCTACCGCTCTTCAAGATCTGAACTTTGGAAGAATGCTTGCAATGAGCAACGGGGTTCCGTGGATCGATGACCTGGACCGCCTTATCAGTACCGCTTCTTCAAACAAAGTTTTTGAAATTACCGAGGAGACAGCGGTGATCGGGGGTGAGGTCAAGGCAAAAATCGCCGAACGATGCATACCAAAAAAGATTGCCGAGTATCGAAAATGGCCCGCATGTATTCAAAACTGGGTAATCGCGGCCACGAGCCAGCGACTGGGGCTGAGCGAAGGTGACATCTTGTTGTGTGCTTTGGCCATACAGCACCAAGCAACTTTGCTAACCGCGAAGAAAGCTTTCGGCCTGTTTCGAGAAGTCATCCCATCCCTAACGGTAATCCAAATCGCTCAGGACGGTAGCGTATCGACGAAACAGTTATCGCACTGTCATGTTGCGGCAAATCGAAAAATGGGCGGGCTACTACCCCATGGAAAGGAAGCTACCATGGCTACCGAAACAAGCAATTATGCAAAAAATTACGACTGCTCGTAGCCCGTAGAAACGTCGTTGAGGTGCTCGTGCAGCAGGTTGTTTACCTCTGGCTTTTGTATGAAAGGAATATCCTATGTTTAAGCCACGCTCTCTCCTGGACGCCAAACTTCAGTCCCGCGCGTTTGGCATTTCAGATGGTCCATCCGTTGCAAATGACGATTTTGCAGGGTGGCGCGGCAAAACCTTGGTAGGAGGCTATCATATAGCGTAGCTGCCAATGACGACAGCTGGTCGTGTGACAGGCCCGCCATCCATATTGATGAATCCGTAGCGATGCGCGAGCCTAAGAAAAGGAAACGTGGGTCGAAGATTGGCTTTATTATCGATCCCTTCCGGCGACGGAAGATCTGGTACGAGAGTGGTCTGGAGGAAAATTTGCTTAGTGTACTCGTGGCAATGCCGACTGTGGCGGAAGTCCGAGAACAACAATTAGTCAGGTTCGTCAGACAGGGGCGTGATCGTAAGCATTTCTTTGATTTTATTGTCCGCTGGACCGACGGCTCGGTGACAGCATTTGCTGCTAAGTACAGTCAGGATATCGACCGCGAGCTCTTGCTTGACTTATGTGCGATCAGGGACTCGCTTGGCGACGTTGTCGCCGACGAATATTCCACCCTAAGCGAAACTGACTTCGACCAGATCACGATTGAAAATTCGAAACTGATCATTGCCAGTGCACGGGATTTCGACTTCGAGGGACAACGCGCCGTGAGGATGCTGTTGCACTCAGTTGGCCGCGAAGTACGGCTAGGCGAAATCGCTAGTGCAACTGGCCTTGGCGAACGCGGGTACCGCGCAGCTCTGAGTTTGGTCCAGAGTGGCGATCTTGTTTGCGCCGCGAACAAACCGCTTGAACCTAGCGCATTGGTCTTTAACGCACTTCACGGATGTGAAGCGCGTTAAACATTGGTCACCGATTTTATTTAACAGATTCCAACCGGCACGTCGAAATCAACGAGCTTAGGCGGGGATAACATGACAGATCGAAGGGAGCGCGCGCATCTATTCGGACGCCATGACCGTTTGGTCATCGACGGCCAGTGCTACAGGGTCGACGACAAAGTAAAAGGTGTCCACTACCTGCAACTAATCAACGACAATCTGATCGAAGATTTCTTCGTCACTAAAACTGACCGAGAAATCAATGATCTGATTTCAAAAAATCGGCTTCGGATCGATGAGGGATACTTTTCGAAGACCTTGTCGCTGTTGCGTATGAAATACGACAGCTCCGACCTCGGTGATCTATCGGAAGATGAGCTGCGCACCGTGGCCTGGAAAAAAGAATGGTGCGTCAGGTTTCTTACGAACTCCGGAGATCGAGCCGCGGCTTGGAGGCCTAGTCGCAATCCGGCGGATATGAAGCAGTTCATTTCAAATGAGATGGACAACATGGATCAATGGTACTTGGATCAATTCGGCACACGTCGTCCGCCAGGCCGCCGTCGAAAAGGAGAACTCCGAAAGGCATTCGATTATCCCAGCGCAAGCACACTTCGCGACTGGTTGAAGCTTTTCGCTAAATTCAAATATCGCATGGACGCCTTCCGTCCGAACTACGCGGAGTGTGGAAATCGCAATCAGCTCGACACGCGCGCTCTGGCACTCATTGAGGAAGAGGTCAAAAAGTTTGGCAGCGTTCTCCGACCGCTTATGGGCGATATTTATGAGAATATTGAAGCAAAGTTTTATGAATTTAACAAGAACTTAGACGGGAAACATCATATCAAGGTAAGCGACAAAGCAGTCCGCAGAAGAATCCACATGATGGACCCCTTTCTTTTAGACGCTGCTCGATATGGTGAAGATTATGCTTTGCGTAAGTATACCCCCGTAGGCAGGGGAATGGTTGTGACGCGCTTGCTCGAGCACACTGAGATGGATGACTGGGAAGCCGACCTACACACGCTCATTGTGAAGTCCAGCGTCTGGAATAAACTTTCTAAAGAGGCTAAAGCAAAGGTCCCACGTACCCGTTGCACCCTCACTATCGGCATCGAAAAGTTGAGTAGATGTGTCGTCGGGATGCATCTGAGTCCCCACCCTCCTTCAGCTGCCACAGCGAAATCGGCGCTTCGCTCCATCATGATCGACAAGTCGCCGCAAGCCAAGTTCGCGGGAGCAAAGAGCGACTGGAACATGCACGGTACACCAGAATATCTGTCGACCGACGGTGGGGCAGTTTTTCTCGGAGAGTATGAAGAAGCTCTTCGCATGTCGGCGGTTTCGCGGAGTCTGCCCGAAAAGGATCCGAGGATGCGTGGGACGGTAGAATCGTTCTTTCGGACGCTCAAACGGCTTTGTCGCTATTTTGCTGGAAGGTCGTTTGCCAACGTTGTCGAAAAGGGAGACTACCCCGCCGAAAAAATGGCATCGTTAACTTATCAGGAATTCTATAAGTCGCTCATCATTTTTATCGTGGACTATTATCACCATCGAGCTCATCGCGGTCTAAACGGCGGAACTCCGTATGGCAAATGGCATTCGGAGGCCTCTCGAGGTCTTCCCCCTACCCGTTCCAGACAGCAGATTATTGTGGCATTTGGCCTGCGCGACACCAGAAAAGTTGACAAAGAAGGCATTACCTATGTCAACCAACAGTACCATTCTGAAGACTTGGGAGCATTGTATCCTTTAGTTGGAGATATGTTGCTCGATATTATTATCGATCCTGATGACCTCAGCATGATCCTCGTCCGTGTTCCAAAATATGTGAAGGACCGCAAAGCGTTTGAAAACAAGGATTATATCGAGGCTAAATGTCAGACGGCGTTTCGAGAAGGCGTGACGTTGGTTGATGTGCTGGAAGCCAACAAAGACGTTATGGAAGAAGTCCGAAAGCAGCAAGAGGCAGGCCGGCCAATCCGCTTGGCGGCCCATGGCAAATTGCTCGATATTGCAGAGGATGGCCAACGTATTGCCGGGGTGCCGGCGGCCGAAATTACGCAAAAAGACTATGACTCCATTAAACGTCGACTGGAGCGTAAGGGTAAAGCTGCGCTGACCGGCGTAAACTATGCCGAAGCGCCCGTGATCACCGAGAGCGGTCGACCTGGCAAAGTCGTCGCCGAATCCGCTCGAACTAAACCACGTGCTCCGGGCAAGACACCGTCAGAGTTAGAGTCCTCTGGTCCAACCGATGTCATCGTAAAACAATTAGTTGAGGACAGCGCCTCCTTGCCTCGGCCGCTCAAATTCTCTGATTCAATGAACGTGCCAGGAGAAGACGAATGACCCGCGTGAAAGCTCTTGGAAGGCCAGTCAAATCCTCTTCATCTATGCCAAGCGAAGCGTCGGCTACACCACTTGATGATTTTTCTGATGACGACTTCTTCGATTCAATTATTACCAAACTACCGGCCAAAAGTCGGGAAACGATCGAAATCATCAGTAAGGTCAAGAGCACATATATCACCAGCGGTAGAGACGCTGTTTTGAAGAACTCGTTTGACGATTTTCTAGAGAAAATGTTTGCACGACGCAACGGGCTCCGGGACGACGGGCGTGCTTTCTTCGTCACCGGCGCTAGTGGTGCCGGAAAAACTTATTCGATCGAACATCTGCTAGCCGAGAACGAGACGATGCAACCCCAGGTGAAGTCGTTTGGAACTATCAAACCCGTGATCTCGGTTGCGCTGCTAGGGCCCTCCACACTCAAAATTCTCGGTCGGAGTATCTTGCGGCAAGCAGGATACGAACTGGTCCAGAACATGGAACAGGGCGAGATCTGGGACATGTTGCCAGCCCAGCTTCACCACCGAAAAGTTCTCATTATCCATGTTGACGAAACTCAACACATGTTGAAGCAGACAAAGACCGACACGGAGCGAGAGAACCTCGCAAAAGCCTTCAAAGGCGTGATGAATTATAAACCATGGCCGGTAAGCTTCATCATGTCGGGAATGCCGGAAACAACGGAGCTTGCGAGACTCGATGAACAAATTGAGCGACGCGGGTACTACATCGATCTACCGGATATTGAACTACCGGAGAGCCGCGCCCTAGTTCTAAAGATCATCAACAAATCTGCTGAAGCGGCGGGCTTACAAGCAGACAAGGTCGTCAACAGCGATCTTCCGGAACGTATCACCCATGCGGCACGATATAGATTTGGTCGCATTACCCAAGTCATGTTGGAAGCAATTCAGGTTGCGTTGAAACGAGGGGATCCACATCTAAGCCGGGAACACTTCGCCTACGCGTACCTTGGACTATCGCACGCTAGAGGTCATGATGAGATGAACCCGTTTCTCGTTGACGACTGGGAACGGTTGCCTCCGGGTTCATTCTTAAAAAAGTGGCGCGATGACTGATGCGTGGACGGGTACATAAGCCACTCGATTGGCACCATGGTCTGGAGCGGCGCGAAACCGTTGCAGGATTTGCTTCGCGGCTGGCGGCATTGAACGGAAGAAGCATGCCGCGTTTTCTTCGCGACATGATGATCCACCCCAGAACTGTCGACAAATCTGACACGGCAGCCCTCAAAGCAGTCGCCATACTCGGCAACGCGAATTGCGAAATGCTATCTCGATATACTCCCGAACCGCTGGGCGATAAATTCTATCTTGTGAACGGCCAGCAGTTTGGACGCTTGTCAATCAGCCGTACGTATTTTCGCTACTGCGCTCACTGTATCCAAGAAGATCTCCGATCTTACGAAGGCCCGCCAACCGCGCGTCCTTGGTTACGCTTGGAATGGACTCTCACTCACTTTCGTTCTTGCGTACGTCATCAAGTTTTTCTCGACAGTTATCATCCGGACCGCAGAAGATTCGAGCCTTTCGATTTCTCTCGGGCAGTCGCGGGGCTTATCCCGAACCTTGGGGAAATCCTTGTCGCTTCTGTGAACGCTCTCCCATCTCCTTTTCAGGACTGGCTACTTCACAGGATTGACGGTGGAAAAAATGAAGAGAATTGGCTGGACGATGTGCCGCTGTATGCGGCAGTCAGCTTTTGCGAAGCGCTGGGCGTGTCAGCTCTGCATCCGCCAAAAGTAAAAACGAGCTTGTTAACCGAACCTCAATGGGCTGAAGCCGCCGACAGAGGCTATGCGATCGCGCGCGCGGGGCCTGACGCCATTTGCGCACTGCTTGAAAAACTCAATCAACTGCAATCCAAAACCCGAGGAGTTTGGGGGCCGCGAGACACTTATGGCCTGGTCTACGGTCTTCTACAAAAAACAGTGAGCGATCCTGCTTACGATAAATTCCGGCGGTTGGTCCGAGAATTTGCCATCAAAACTATGCCCATCGAGCCCGGGACAGATGTGCTCGGTGTAGTCGTCCATAAACGGGTCGTTCATACAATTCGAACTGCATCTCGTGACTCCGGAGCGCATGCGCTTACGATCCGTAAACTCTTTGAGGGGCGCGGTATCACCGACGGCAGATACGCGTCAGGACTTGTCGATCACCGGGTAACTGTCGATGCCTCTGAGATTCATAGCGTTGTCGTATCTTTAAGGAATGCACTCAGCACCCCTCAAGTCGAGAAAATGACGGGTATCCCACGAATTCCGCTAAAAGTGCTCATCGCTGACGGTTATCTGTCAACGATTACAGGGTCTACAGGCAAGGCATACGCCAAACACCGTTTTTCAAAGAGCGAAATCGATTGCCTCATGGATAGGCTTTTTGAGGGAGCGGTTTTAGTAACAGATCCGGGAGAAAGGCAACTGCCGGTACAATATGCCAGGCATGCTGCCTGCGCTTCGAATTCCCAGATTTTGTCGCTGATCATGGTCGGAGAATTAAAGTGGAAGGGACGGCTTGCAGGCACGTCTGACTACACTGGCCTGCTGGTTGATGCCGATGAGATTACTCGGATTGTTCGTTCCGACGTCCAAAAGATCGGGCTGACCAAGGTCGAGTTAAAAAACTTCATTCCGGGCATGGGCCGCGACTCCGTCGCAAAATTCATTCGCGATGGTCAGCTTGAAACCGTGGAAGAATTCAATCCGGAAGCCAGGAGAATTTCGACTGTCGTTTCGAGGTCCAGCGCGCAGAAGTTTCTCGATACCTACGTCTCGCTGGGTGAGCTTACTCAGCGCAGCGGCTTGCACCACAAGCAGGTGCGATTGTTGTTAAGGGCGGTAGGAATTGAGGCGTCTTTTGATCCGGACGAGTACCAATCATTTTTTTACCAGCGCGAGCAGGTGGACAAAGCCCAGAACATTGATCCAAATTTCTGGCAATATGATAAGGCTCAAGCGCAGAATTTGGCAAAACGAGTCGACTGTAATCCGGTCCATATTGGTTGACGCAAGAATACTTTCGTCCTTGCCATACTACTCTCTATTCAAGCAGCCCTGACAGCGGCCTGCGGCGTCTCGCCAGGCTCGATTGCACCAGCGGGCAGACTCCATCCTTCCCCTGAAGCCTTCGCCGTGAACGCACCAGAAGCAAATGAATGAGTTCTTGGCGACCCTGAACGGAACTTTGGGTCCGTTTGGAACAGAACTTTGGGTCCGCAGAAAATAGCCAATTTTATTCGTCAACAATTTCAATACCTTGCAGATAGGCAAATACGGAACATTGGGTCTCCGTCCAATAGGATAGGAGGAGGAGGTAGTCTCCTCCCACACAATAGGGGCACGACAAATCACTGGGCGATATCGAGAGCTCGATATCGCCCAGTCTCGTTTATCAAAACCGCTGTGGTTTTTGCAGACGGGAAACACCCCCACCACCTTTTCCGCAGCTTATCTACTGGCCCAGACTGTCGACAATTCCTCAATCGTGCAAAACATTGCATCGCCCTTGTACTTCATGCCTTCCATAGCCCGGCTGGCCGCTTCCACGTCACCACCGCCACAAGCATCGGTCACCATGATCGGAATAAGTCCAAGATCTGCACCATGACCTATGGTGGGTTCAATTCCAATTTCAGTTGCAACGCCACAGATAACAAAACTCTTCAAACCAGAGTCGCGCATGGCAATTGCCAGAGGCGTGCCCTCAAAGGCCGAGAATGTGATTTTGTCAAAAATCACTTCGTCATCACCAACTTCGAGTTCCGGGGCAAGTGCAAAGCCTGGGCTATCGCGCAGAAACCATGGTTCCACGTCGTCCGCCGATGTTTTACGTTGCCAAGCCATCATTTGCCGAACCTGGAAAACGCCAGCCATCCGTTTCGGCATGGACATATGGCGCATGAAAAATATGCGTATCCCTTCCGAACGGGCAACTTTCAGAACCTGCAGCACGCGTTCCAAGATCTTTGGGCCATCCTTCAATTGGCGCAGTATGCCAATCTGCATGTCGTAGACAATAAGAGCTGTCGTCTCGGGTGATGCGGCTTCAGCGAGGTTTTCGGGAACGATAAGGCCGAGAAAATTCTGCATCGAGTCTTCTCCTTGGCTGACCTTGGGCAACTTGTTTTTCGCCAAATCAAGAATCTACGTTATCACCATCGCGTTCAGAAATTACAACCGGCCACCAAGAGAAGGCACAAAGTCGAGATGGCCGTGTACATCACTGTGCGCATTGCTATAGATAAATGCGACAGTCCAACGGTGCGGTCACGACTATGGGTCCATCTTCAAGTAAAAATTTGAGAACAGTTTTGCGGATCGATTTTCCTCATAATGAGAAAATCGGTCGTGGAAAGATGCAGTTGCTCGAGCACATTCGCGAAACCGGCTCTATTTCAGCCGCTGGCCGCGCCATGGATATGTCGTACCGTCGCGCCTGGCTTCTGGTCAGCGCGATGAACGCCATGTTCTCCCACCCCGTGGTGGATTCTCAGCGCGGCGGCAAACAAGGCGGCGGCGCGGTGGTCACAGAATTCGGCGAGAAATTGCTCAGCCGCTTTCGTACAATGGAAGAGAAAATCGAGACTGCAGTTGCGTCAGATATCGCCTGGCTTGATGCCAATCGCAGCAAAAGCACATCCTCGGCATCCGAGGCCGATATCAGTGAGGCTCCAACGCGACGGTCTTGATAATCGCAAAGACCAGCATGCCCGGCCGCAGATCAAGCCTTCCGCAGGATAACTCAGTAATGCGTGCCAAGATTATCGTTCCCTGGCAATCGACTTGAACATCGGCTATGCCCGACTCGAAGGTAATCGCGCTTACGGTCCCTTCGAGAATATTGAGCGCACTTAGCTGTTCAGGTCGAATCGTCGAAAGCATCACATCCTTGGCAAGGATGTGGACGCGAACGCCCTTTCCCACAGCAACCTCCGTTCCTGAAATATAAATTTTGGATGTTTGGAACCCGATGGTCGTCAGCTTGTGCTTTGGATCGTAATTTACGACCTTCCCCTCCACCAATGAACCTGCTTCGCGGCGATCGGTTACGATTGAAATTGAGGTTTGGCTCAAGACATCGGCTGCGGTGCCAGCCATTGCCACCTTGCCTTCGCTCATAACAATGACGCGATCGGCAAGACGCGCCACTTCTGACACCGAGTGGCTCACATAAATGATCGGGATATTCATTTCATCGCGCAGAGCTTCAAGATAGGGAAGGATTTCGATCTTCCTTGTATCATCGAGCGCCGCTAGCGGTTCGTCCATAAGGAGCATACGTGGCGACGACAATAAGGCACGGCCGATCGCGACGCGCTGCTTTTCTCCGCCTGACAGTTTGCCAGGACGTCTGTCCAAAATATCGCCAATACCAAGGAGTTCGACAATCTTCGACAAATCTTCCGAGCGTCGCGATTTGGGAGTAAACCAGCGGCCGTAATTGAGATTTTGCTGAACCGTCAGGTGGGGAAAAAGCCGGCCTTCCTGAAATACGTACCCGAAACGGCGCTTGTATTTGGGAACGAATATACCCTTCTTCGTATCAACCAGTACGTCGCCGTCAAAAACGACCCTGCCCTGGTCCGGCCGTGAAAGGCCAGCAATGATGCGGATGATCGATGTTTTTCCTGAACCTGAACGTCCAAACAACGCCGTAACGCCGCGGTCGGACGTGAAGGCGGCGTCAAGTACGAATTTTCCAAGCATATGTTTTGCTTCAAAAGTCAGGATCATTCGATGTCTACCCTGCGTCCGACAAGGTAGCCCATGAATTCGGAAGCCATCAACGCGGCCATGGAGATGATGACTGATATGATGGTCAGGCGAAAAGCACCCGCATCGCCACCCGGCACCTGTGTGAAGGTGTAAATTGCAGCTGACAGTGTCTGTGTTTCTCCCGGGATATTGGAAACGAACGTTATCGTCGCACCAAATTCGCCCATTGCCTTGGCAAACGAAAGAATCATGCCGGCGATGATGCCTGGCAGGATGAGCGGCAAGGTGACCGTCGCGAATACCCATAGCGGACTTGCACCAAGCGTACCGGCGGCATCTTCGAGCTTGCGGTCCACTGCTTCTATGGACAGCCGGATGCTGCGAACCATCAAAGGGAAACCCATCACCCCGCAGGCCAATGCTGCGCCCGTCCAGCGGAACGACAGTACGATGCCGAAATGTTCGGCCAGAAACGCTCCGACCGGGCCACGCCGACCAAAGAGTATGAGAAGAATAAAGCCGGTGACGACGGGAGGAAGAATCAAAGGAAGGTGGACGAGGCCATTGAGGATGGATTTGCCCCAGAATTTTCCTCGCGCGAGCAACAGACCGACAAGAATGCCGAGAGGGAGGCTGGCGAGCATCGCGACGAACGCAATTCGAAGAGTAAGGTGAACTGCTGTCCACTCTTCATTGCTCAGTGAGAACCAGTCCAAAAATGTCAGCCCCCTGTCCGGTCGTGTGCTCTTGCGAGGCTCCCGCAGTGCTAGAAGCGGAGCCAGCGGCATTTTACTTGAGTACGGTGAATCCCTGCTTCTCAAAGAATGGCATAGCTTTTTCTGATTTGATGTAATCAAACAGCGACACCGCATCAGCATTCTTGCTGTCGCTCAGAATTGCGATGGGATAAATGATTGCGGGGTGGCTGTCTTCGGGAAACGTACCTACGATCTTGACTTCTTTGTCTGCCGCCGCGTCCGTTTGATAGACGATGCCATAGGGCGCTTCGCCACGCGACACCAGCAATAGCGCCGCGCGCACGCTTTCCGCGCCGGCAACTTTGCCTTCCACTGACGACCACACACCAAGAGATTCAAGAGCGGCCTTGCCATACTTGCCTGCCGGAACCGAATCCACAGCACCCATAGCGAGACGTCCCTCGCCCAAAAGTGTCGCGAGATCGAAACCCTTCTTGATTTCGACGGGCTCTGCCTTGTCTTTCGATGCCACCAGAACGATCCGATTGCCTAAAAGATTCTTGCGCGTGTCGGCCTTGATCAGATTTTTCTTTGCAACATAATCCATCCAGTCGAGATCAGCTGAGATGAAGATATCGGCAGGCGCGCCAGACTCGATCTGCTTTGCCAGAGCCGAACTCGCTGCGTAGGAGATTGCAGCTTCCTTGCCAGATTCTTTCTGCCATGCGGCTGTTATGTCATCAAGTGCGTTCTTGAGACTAGCCGCTGCGAAAACGGTTACCTTTTCTGCAGCTTGTGCAGAGCCTGCCAGCGGAATTATACCAAGCCATGCGACCGCAAGTGCGGCGACAGTCATTTTAATCCATTGACGACGATGAATTCCCATATCCAACCTCCGATAGACTCCGAAATATTTTCCTAAATATATCGGTGCCTCGCGGATAGCTAGTGTTATATTTTCAGGAATATATTGAATGGAGAACGGATCATTAGCGTGACCGCTCATTGACGTAGATTGACGCCTCCTTGGCTGCATCAATGAAGGCGCGCCTGACTTCGTCAGGATCCAACCGTCCCGCCCCGGCTTCGAGGCATGCTTGCTGTGCTGTCACATATTTTTCGCCACAGTTTTTTGGCCAGTATTTTGCTAGAACTTCGGCAGCCGATTCAACGCATGACACACGTCTTATAAGACGCATGCGATCTGTAATGGTGACATGTTCAAAAGCCATTCTTGTCATATCGATTGAACGCGATGGTTCAATTTGAGTTCCAACACCGGTGTTTGAAACCTACCGGCAAAGAGTTAAGCGGATTCGCCTATCCCGCCGCAGCCCAGAGTGTTCATCGATGCGCGGAAGTTCGTCGGCAAATTCGATCCACCGGAGACTCAGTCGCTAAGATGCAGGGAAAATGGAGATAATAGCTCGGGCGAAAGTGTTCCCGAAACAATCCACAAGCAAGCCGGTAGTGAACCGGGGCTTGATCGAGTTTGATTAGATGCCGGCAGTCCGCATCATCAACAATATCGATGTCCACAGCACCAACATGCTGGCTAGGCCGATGAGATAGTAGTTCGGTGCTTTTTCCATATGTGCATTATAGCGTACGCCGCTTGTCAATCTGTTAAACTGAAACTTCAAAATTGATACAACCGAGCAGCCGGAAAAAATATTCGTGCCTAGCTGTCGGGACAATCATACCCGGCCCGTCCTTGGTGAAATCTTGAACCATTTCAACCATTGGAGGACGACATTATGGAATTCACTTCACAGACAACAACTGTCTCGAACAAAGCAGTTTGGGCTGGTCGCATTCTCAGCGGCCTCGTCATCTTGTTCATGCTATTCGACGGCATTATCAAATTGGTGCCACTGGACATCGTCATGCAAACCAATGCTCAACTGGGGTATCCGGACAGCGTCAATCTCGCCCGGGGCCTCGGAGTGCTCGGTCTCGCTTGCACTGCGCTTTACGCATTTCCGCGAACTTCGGTGCTCGGCGCAATCCTTTTGACCGGTTACCTTGGCGGAGCGATCGCCACACAACTACGTGTCGGCAGTCCCATCTTCAGTCATCTGTTGTTTGGCGTCTATCTCGGTCTGATGGTCTGGGGCGGCTTGTATCTGCGCGATGTTCGTGTCCGATCGCTGATTGGCTTGACCAGTTAGTCGAACTGGGCCGATGCCAGAAGTCGTTTCTACAACCCTTATAGCGACACATATACTTCGTGCAATTTTAACACGAATTTAAGTCAATCTACTTAGGATTTAGCGAGCACAGTCAACACGATGGCAATCAAATGCGTGGAACTCACCACAGACAGCTTGAACCTCGGGACTTTCTGATCCTTGCGATTCTATTTGTCTTGGTTCTGGGGGCATGCTGGCTTGTGGGTACAAGCTTCATGGATACGGCTAAGGCCGGCCATACTCCAAATGCCGGCTTGGTAAGCGAAGCCCCCTGATCTGCGTTACCAGACAACGCTGGCAATTCGGCAGATGAACACTACTGCGTGGTGACCATCGGGCTAGACGAATCTTTTGGCGCGGCGAACGGCATGGTGAATACTTGCCCTGCGATTCCTGCGGCGAGTCCCGACGAAAAAGTCAGCGGCGTACAACTGCTAAGCGCATCGATTGCCGATGCAATGAATTGCTGACGGACCTTGTCGTCCCCGTCGATAGCGATGCTCGTTGGCCGCGGCTTGCCTATCAGCGTTCCATCTCGTTTGAAACTGAAGCTCAAGGTTACGGAACCTTTGGCGTCGGACGGTGCTTGCCAGCACGTGTCGATAGCGCGCCCTACATCGTCCATCGTCTTCAGCGGCTCTGCTTTGGATTGAGTAGAAAGACAGATCAGAAGTGCGCTTGTGACTGCGAGAGATTTGACAACGTTCATTTCGTTACTCCTGCCCTTCAATGCCACAAGATCAGAATCAGTTGCAGTACGAAACGTGATCGTGATCAACCCATACATTTTACCACTATATTTCCGTGATAAAATAGAATTCGACGTAAAAACGAAGGGTAGGGTAAATATTGACAGGCCGCACACTGAGCGCGGCCCGCCGTTTTCTTTTGATTATTGTAGCCCGTTGGCTTTCAGTATCTCCGGAGCATTTTCCTTGGTAATGGCTTGCGTATCCAGGACGATCTTCTTTTCCACCTTCTCGCCTGCAAGCACTTTTAAAGCCTGACGCAAGCCCTCGGCACCGGGGGTTGGGTAAAGGAACGTCGCGGCCAACTCTCCCTTGTTAACCCATTGAACGCCTTCGTTCGGTAGGCCATCCACGCCGATAAAGAGAATGTTCTTCTCGCGGCCGGCGTCCTTTGCGGCCAGGTAGGCGCCATAAGCCATGGGATCATTGTGACCATAGACGAGCGTTATGTCTTCATGATTGCGCAGCGCAGTCGCCATGATGTTATAGGCCTGATCCTGCTTCCAGTCGCCTGACTGCTTGTCGAGAAGGTACTTGATCCCTGGCTCAGCGTCGGTGTTCTTGTGAAAGCCATTACTGCGATCGTGGCTGGCCTGCGTGCCGAGCCCGCCCCAAATTTCGACGACAGTACCCTTGGCTTTACCTTTGCCACCAAGGAGTTCGACCGCATACTTACCCGCCGCTTCCCCGATGACGACATTGTCGCCGCCGATCCACTGCGTGTACTTTTCTGTGTCAACGTTACGGTCCAGCACTATGACTGGAATCCCTGCATCCATGGCTTTCTCGACAACACCTGTGAGGCCTGCAGACTCTTTCGGAGAAATCAAAATCGCATCGACTTCCTGACGAATGAAGTTTTCAACGTCGGCGACCTGTTTTTCCGTCTTATCCTGCCCGTCCGCAACGAGGAGCTCGACATTGGCGTGTTTCTTGGCCTCAGTCTCAAGGTCTTTGTTGAACTGGACGCGCCAAGGCTCAACGGTCGTCGTCTGGCTGAAGCCGATCACATACTTATCCTTCGCACCTGCGACGGACGCGTTGAATGCGAGCGGCGCGATCAAGGCTGTCGCCATGGCCCATTTTGCAAATTGTCTGCGGTTAATACTCATTTTCTCTCTCTCCCTTTGGGTTTAACTGCCGTGAGTTAGTCGTCCGATCCTTGCGGATTCTTGATTTGATGGGGTTCGGATTTGTCGATCACATCGCGTGCCCGGAGTTGCGACAGAAAGAACAACCATCCGCTGGAACGCCGCTCCTGCAGCAGAACAGCGATGATGATGATCGCGCCCTTCAGAACAAGCTGGGTGTTGCTGTCGATGTTGTTGAGTTGGAGGATATTGCTGAGAAACCCGAATATCAGGACACCAACGAGTGTGCCGATCATCGACCCTCGCCCGCCCATTAGGCTCGTACCGCCAATGACAACGGCCGCGATGGCGTCGAGCTCAAGTCCCGTCCCGGCATCCGGCTTTCCCTGCCGATACTGCGCAACATAAAGAATCCCGGCTAGAGCGGCCAGATAGCCCGATATGGCATAGACGGTGATCTTTACACGCCAAACAGGCACACCGGCCAAGCGGGCAGCTTCTTCATTTCCCCCGATTGCGTACACATAGCGCCCAAATTTCGTAAATTTCAGGATTACCCAAAAAAGGACGATTATGCCGGCAAAGATGACACCGGGGACCGGGATGATCCCGAATATCAACGAGCGCAGCGCCTCGAAATCTTCCGTGGCATTGCTTCCCGTATAAACAGGCCAGACGGCAGTGTTCTGGCCGGCAGTCAATCGCGCGATTCCGAGGCCGGCGACCATCATGGCCAAGGTGACTATGAAGGGTTGCAACCGGCCGCCGACGATGATCAATCCGTTGATGGTACCAAGCATGAAACCGACTGCCGGCACGACCAGGAGGACGAGGATAACTCCTGCCTTTCCTTCTGAGGTCAACGCTACTCCAAATGCCAGGACAAGAGCTGCTGCTGCTGCAACGGCCAGCAGCAATTTTGAGATGGCCGGCTGGTTCGCGCCCGCGTCGAGTATAGCCCTTCGCTGCAATTTTATGCCGAAAGTGAGAGCGCCAAATACTACTAAAAACGCCAACAGAAATATCGCCGGGACGCCTAGTAGATAAGCGGAGGACCATCCCTCATTGGTCAAAAGCATTGCGCAAACGACCGATCCCAATGCCAATACCGAACCGACAGAAAGATCGATTCCAGCGATGAGAATAACCAGCGTCATTCCTACCGCGGTGATGCCGGTAACGGAGATTTGTCTGAATACGTCGGAAAGATTTCCGAACGACAAGAAGATGTTATGACCTTTTGATGAGACGGGCGAGGAAATAACACCCACCAGAAAAAGCAATGCTAGTCCCCAATAGAGCTTTGTGGACTTAAGAACGCTCTTCAATCGTTCAGTGCTGTTTGATGATTGCATGATCTGCTCGCTTGTATTCGTCATGCAGCCTCTCCCGTGAGCGCATTCCCCAGGGGTGTAGCAAGCTCCATTACCCGTTCTTCTGAGAACTCATGGCTCTCGATGGTCCCCACTGCTCTGCCTTCGCACATAACAAGAATCCGGTTTGAAAGCGCCAACAGTTCCGGCAGTTCCGAACTGACCATCACAATTGCCACCCCCGATTGGGCAAGCTTTCTCAAAAGATCATAGATCTCGTCCTTTGCCCCAACATCGATCCCGCGCGTCGGCTCATCAAGCAAGACAACCGTTGGATTCGTTTCGAGCCATTTGCCAAGAACGATCTTTTGCTGATTTCCGCCACTCAGTTCATCGATTTGTTGATCCGGACTTTGGCAGCGAACGCGCATAGCCTTGATCATTCGATTGGCAACGGCATTCTCCTGAAATCGCGTCACCCAACCGAGCGGCGCGATCCATGGCAGTGAAGGAAGAACCGCGTTCGACCGAATATCCGCCTGCATCAAAAGACCCGTACCTTTGCGGTCTTCTGTGAGAAACGCGACACCCCTGGCCACCGAACCTCGGGGTGTGAGGGACTGAGCGTCAGAGCTTGCTCCTGCACGTTGAATCGAACCTGAGCGCTTGCCAATTGCCGAACCGAATATGAGTTCCAGCACTTCGGTCCGGCCCGAGCCAAGGAGACCGCCAATGCCCAGTATTTCACCGGCATGAAGGTCGAAACTCACGTCATCGACCACACCATGAATCCGGCCGCGCGAGTTCGGTCTCTGAAGGCCGAGATTTCTGACGGACAAGACGACCGGATTGCTGGTCACTGATGCTTTCTTTTCCTGCTTTTTCAGCTCGCGTCCAACCATCATCCGGATCACATCGCGCTCACTGATTTCGCCCGATCGCCGCGTAGCAATAAAATTGCCGTCACGCAGAACAGTGATCTTGTCAGCCAGCGCGAAAACTTCACTCATACGATGTGAGATATAGACGATCGCCACCCCTTGGCGTGCCAGTCCGCGAACGAAGCTGGCGAGGCGCTGTGCCTCTGCCTCCGACAAGGCTGATGTTGGCTCGTCGAGCACAAGCACATCCGCGTCCAGGGAAAGCGCGCGTGCAATCTCCACAAGTTGCTGCTCTCCAACACGCAAATTCTCGACGTCCGCACGTGGGTCGATATCAATGCCGAACCTTGCGAGAATTTCTGCACTTCGGGTTTCTATTTCGCTGTAGTCGATAAACAAACCGGCTTTGAGCGGTTCCCGTCCCAGAAAAATATTCTCTGAAACACTGAGACTTGGAATGAGATTGAGTTCTTGGTGGATGATCGCGATGCCGTTGCGCTCCGCTTCCTTGGGGGTCGCAAAATCGACCTCGCGTCCACGAACCGTCATTTGTCCGCTACTTCGACGGTGAACACCGCTCAAAACCTTGACGAGTGTTGACTTGCCCGCACCGTTTTCACCCATCACAGCGTGGATTTCGCCAGCATAAACATCAAGATCTATGCTTCGCAGGGCCTCGACGTGAGCAAAGGATTTGCTGATCCCGCGTAACGAGACGATTGGGGACTGGCTCTCCAAAATGCTCCTCCCAAAACATTCTTTCAAGTTGGTGTGTAACATGTTAGATGTTATTGGATCAGAGTCAAATATTTTAGTTTTGAGCGTTCACAGGATTTTCGCAGAGAAACAATGGGGGTCTGAACTTGCAGCTTCGTTCTCCGAGCAGAAACTTCAAAGAGCAAAAAGTTGTCTCGGTCACGCGCAAGGACCAAGTTTATACAATATTGAGACAGGCGATCATTTCGTCGCAATTGTCACCGGGCGAAACCATTCGCAAGGAGCTTGTTGCGGTGCAATTAGGTGTTTCCCGCACCCCGGTCAGCGATGCAATAAACCGGCTCGCGGATGAGGGCCTTGTTGAGATCTATCCGCAGACAGGAACCTTCGTCGCACGACTATGGCTCGACAAGATCGAAACGGCGCAGTTCGTCCGCGTCGCGCTCGAGACAGCCGCCATTCGCCGCACTGCAGAGCGTGCAACACCTGAAACCATCGCTGGGTTTCGGCAAAATCTGGAACGTCAGCGCAAGGCCGCCGACAAACAGGATTTCGAACAGTTCTACGAACTCGATGAGGCGCTGCATGATCTTATTTGCGATGCCGCAGGACTAGTGGGGTTGCGTGAGATCGCTTCAAAGGAACGCAGTCAGATCGATCGCGTCAGAAGACTTTTGCTTCACTACGAAACCCGGATGATCGAGACTTTGGCGGAGCATGAGGCGATCATCTCTGCCATCGCCGACAAGGATCCCGACAAGGCCGCCAAGACGATGGAAGCACATATAGCCCAGATGGGCAAAATGCTCTTGCATCTCAGAAACAAACGCCCGGAACTGTTTGGAAGCTAGTCGTGAAGATTGCGCGAAATCGCAGAACCGACAGTCAAATCGCGAAACGTCGCCTCGAAACCGCCTCTCTCGGGTGAGCACGCCATGATACCTACTGAACCGTCACCCGATGAAAATGGGGCCAGACGGGCTAGTTGCCATGCTCCACCGTTGAGCGAGAACTGCACGCGCACTGCGTCCCCGTGACGCGTCAATCGCACGTTTATCTCATCTTTAGTACTCGAACCATGAAGGGGGATGACAGACCAATCTGACGTGCCGTTAGTGACGACAACGCTGAAATGCATCAGTCCATCCGTGTATTCGATACCGGTCTTGATCCAATGGTGCGGGTCGATGCGCAGCATCAATCCCGCTTGATCGTAGAGCTGTTGATAATCACCGCAAACCGTAACGCTGGCTGTAAAATCACCACTAACCGGCGTCAAATAGGCATGGCCATTGTCACGCTTGAAACCGTAAAACGTCTGCTGCCAGAAGTCGGTCTTTTCCTTGGTCGCAAGGTGGAGTTCGTTGGCATCGCCGCTGAAGGCCGCCGGTTCATTCAACCAGCTGAATAAATTGCCCATGGATCCAGATCTCGCACTTGTGTTTATTCGAAGACATGTGCCTTACCAAGCACGACTATCTGAACACGACTCCCAACCGCGGGCAAATTGATACTTGTCGTCTTGATCACCAGCGAAGGCTTATCCGGCTTGCCATGACTAGGATCAGTCAGTGAAATGGCGATAGAACAAGAAGCACCGCCGAATTCAGTCCGGGTGATATTCCCGTAAAAACCCGTATCATCGTTGGTGTCAGCAGAGACCGGAGAAAGAACCACCTGCTCCGGCCGGAGCATGATCTTCGCAGGACCTGAGTGAAGTGAACTGGTTTCTATACGGCCGAGTCGGCAAACGGCCCAGCCATCGTTGAGCTGGGCATCCAGGATGATGACGTCACCCAGAAAGGCGGCAGTGTATGGATCGCGGGGATTCATATAGAGATCTTCGGGTGAACCTACTTGCAGAAGCTTGCCCTCCCGCAAAATGGCAACCTGATCAGCAAACGAGAGAGCTTCGGCCTGATCGTGGGTAACCAATATGGCGGTGATCTTCTGAGTACGCAGCACCTCGGCCACCGATGTCCTGATACCTTCGCGGAGACCCGCATCCAGAGCGGAAAACGGCTCATCGAAAAGCATTAGTTTCGGCTGTCTGGCCAGTGCGCGAGCGAGTGCAACACGCTGCTGCTGACCTCCCGACAATTGATGCGGACGTCTATCCCGCATCGCCGGTGTGAGTTCAACCAGATCCATCAGGGCCAGAATGCGTTTGTCGCGTTGCGGAGTATTTCGTTCGAGCCCAAACCCGATGTTGTCGCTGACAGTCAAATGCGGAAATAAGGCACCATGTTGTGCGACGATGCCTATACTGCGACGATGTGCAGGCACCACGGCCGGTCCGTTCGCCAGAACACTTCCGTCCAACACGACCCGACCGGTATCAGGTACTTCGAACCCAGCGATCAAACGTAGCAGCGTAGTTTTTCCAGACCCGGAGGAGCCCACGACAGCAGTGCGACTGCCCGCCGGCACATCGATGGTGACATCGTCGAGAGCGGCAACTTTGCCGTAGCGCTTGCTAATGCCGGTGACCGTTAAAAATGTCATCGTCCGCCCATTCTCTTCGATTGTGCATAAAGCAGAAGCGTCATGGGCAGGGACAAGAGCACCATCATAAGCGCGTAGGGTGCCGCACCCACATAGTCAATCTCGCTGGTGAGCGACCAGAACTGCATCGCAAGCGTCCGGGTGCCGTTTGGTGCCAGCATCAGCGTCGCCGTCAATTCGTTGGTTATTCCCAGGCCGACCAGCGCCATGCTGACCGCAACGCCGGGAGCAGCAAGGCGCATGGTAATCTGCCTGACTGCCTGCGCGGGTGACCGTCCAAGCGCCATGGCTGCCTGCTCAAGCTCGACCGGCACCTGCGCAATATTGGTGCGCAAGCCAACGAGCGACCTGGGAAGAAACAGCAAGGCGTAGGCGAGCAGCAGCGTGAACACTGTCTGATACAGAGGAAGCGCGACGCGTACGGTTACGGTCACCAGTGCCAATGCCACCACCACTCCCGGCAGAGATCCGACATAGTAGTGGCACGCCTCCATAATCCGTTGAAAACGGCCCGGCGCGCGAACTGAAAGCCAAGCCATTGGCACGGTGATGGTCGTGGTCAGGAGAGCACCTGCAACCGCAAATATAATAGTTTGGCCAAGAGCCGTGCCAATCAGGTCCAAGCGCCAGCTGCCTATGCCGCCGAGAGACAGCCAACGGGTGAGAGTAACGAATGGAACGCCGAGAGACAGCCCGGCTGTGATCAGGCAAATCAGAAAGGCGGGTATCGCTAGCAAGCCCAATCTTTGTTTAATCGGATCGCGTGCAGCGCCCGAGCCGACCCGGGCATAGCGTTCATTGCCTCGCAAAAGTGCTTCAAGGCCCAAAAGGCCGAAGCAGCAAACGACCAACACGCCACCGAGCATATTGGCTGCGGGACCATTAAAGGCCGACTGAAACTGATCGACAATGGCCGTCGTGAACGTATCGAAACGTATCATGACGTAGAGACCATATTCGGCAAGGAGATGAAGCCCGATGAGCAACGAGCCCCCGCAAATAGCGAGACGCAATTGGGGTAATACTGCGAAAAAGAAGACACGCCATGGATCGTTGCCCAGCGAAGCGGCGGCGTCTTCGATTGCCGGATCCAGCCGGCGGAGCTGGGCGGAAACCGGTAGATACAAGAATGGAAAGTATGCCAAAACCGACACCAGAACACCGCCGAAAAGCCCGTGCAGGCCGGGTATCAGGCTAACCCAAGCATAGCTTTGCACAAAAGCTGGGACCGCAAGTGGTGCTACTGCGAACCAGGACCAGATGCGCGCTCCGCGCAAGTCGGTGCGCTCCGTGAGCCATGCAAGCGTAACTGCAAGGATGATGGATATCGGTATCGTGACCGCCACCAGCATTGCGGTATTGATCAGAAGCTCACCCACCCGTGGGCGGAAAATCAGGGCCGAGGCGGTTTCCCAGCCAGTCTGTATGCCGATCCAGATGACAAACCCGACGGGCAGCAGTGAGACAAGCGAAACGATCGCTGCTGCCAGAACCACAGGCGCATTCGACATCCAACGGCGCCGGTTGAGCGGGTGGGAAGCTTGGAGAAGGTCGCCTGGCTGGTAAAGTGACTGGCTTGGCGGCAAAGTAAATTGCTTTCATTGTTGCAGCTATAGTTCAGTCAACAACTGACTGTAGCTGCTTGGAATTGAACGACATCCCCGAAAGAAGCGCCGGGGATGTCGCTGGCGAACTGTTAGCTCGACCAGTGTATTACGGCTAGAGCAAACCAGCAGCGGTCATCAGATCGGTGACCTTTTTGCTATCGAGCTTCGACGGCTCGACTTTAGGGGCTTGCAGGTCAGCAAGCGGAACCAGTTTGGGGTTGGATGTGGCTCCCTCACCTACGGCATATTCGAAGGATGTGCCGTCTCGCAGGATCTCCTGGCCGCCTTTGCCGGTAACCCACTTTACGAATGCCTGTGCCTGCTCCTTCTGCTTGCTGGAGGCCAAAACGCCGCCACCCGAGACGCTTACGAATGCGCCCGGATCTTCATTCTTGAAGTAGTGTGAGGCGATGTTTTTGCTGTTCTCTCCGGTCTTGGCCTGATCCCCGAAGTAATAATAGTGGTAGATAACTGCACCCTCGACTTCGCCGGCATTGACGGCCTTCATGGCCGTGCTGTTGCCCTTGTAGGGCGTGAAATTTTCCTTCATCGCCTTCAGCCATGCAGCAGTCGCTTCTTCGCCCTTGAGCTGGAGAAGTGCACCAACAATTGCCTGGAAGTCAGCGCCGGATGGTGATGCAGCCCAACGGCCTTTCCAGCTGGACTCTGCGAGATCCAGTAACGATTTCGGCAGCTTGTCCTCGGTCAGCTTGTTCTTGTCATAGACGAAAACGGTGGAGCGGGCTGCAACACCGACCCAATGACCATTGGTCGGGCGATAATTTTCGGGCACCTGTGCGAGAATATCCGCATTTAGAGGCTCGAAGAGGTTAGCGCTGTCGACGAGCGCCATACCTGGTGAATTTTCCGTCAGATATACGTCCGCAGGTGAAGCTGCTCCTTCCTGGACAAGCTGGTTGGCGAATTCCATATCGCTACCGTTGCGCAAAGTTACCTTGATTCCCGTTTCCTTGGTGAAGCCAGCCGCCCAGGCTTCGGTCAGGCTTTCGTGTTGTGCGTTGTAGACAACAATGCCTTCCGACTCACTCTGTGCCGTTGCCAGCATTGTTGAGCCGGCAAGACCTGCGGCAAATGCCACAACTCCGGCCAAGGATGATAAAGAGAATTTCATGGCGACCTCCGTTTTATGAGCATGCGGCTTGGACAGCTACACCTTGCTTTCCGATAATCATTTATGATGAAAATTGTCAACTTATATCGCATCCGGAAGGCTTGCCGAGTGGCATGCACCAGCGATTTTTGCTGCACCCGATTGCGTTCATCTCGCTGACAAATACACCGGGCAAATTGGGGTTCACTGTGCGATTCGCACGGGCTGCTAATTACCGAACCGCAGGCGCTCAATGCGAACTGCATGCTATGGAATTTGTATGTCTCAATCCATCAAACCGTCCCTCGCCCGATACGCCGCAAGCACCAATTTCGACATTCCTCGACATTTGGGAACACGCTATGATGTGATTGGAACCTTCCTGCCGGAACCGGGTAATACCGTTGTCTGTCATCTGGTGGACGGCTCAGCCTCAGAGCGCGCTGTGATTGAGGTGCGAGACCGAATGCTATCGATGCCCGATTCTGGCAAACTGACATTCACGCCTGTGTCCAGCCTGCACATGACGTTGTTTCAGGGGATCATCGAATATCGTCGCGCGCTGCCATATTGGCCGCTGGATATTCCTCTCAATACCGGCATTCACGAGATGACACGGCTGTACCTGGATCGGCTCAGACAATTCGAAAGCCTCGGGTCGTTCCGAATCAAGGTGATCGACGTTACTCCTGTGGGTCTGACCGTCAGCGGGGCTACTTCGGAAGACGAAGCTGTCATAAAGAAATGGCGCGACGCACTCGCCGTTCCGTTCGGCTACCGCCATCCGGATCACGATGCCTATGTCTTTCATATCACCTTCGCTTATCCCGTTGAATGGCTGACTGATGACCGCCTTCCCGCCTGGCAAAAGCTACTGGACGAGTGCCTCCTCTATCTTGTGAGGACAACGCCCATTATCGAAATTCACCCACCCGCCTTTTGCAGCTTCACGGACATGAATCATTTTGAAGAGTTGCTGGTTCTGGGCAACAAGCATCATCTAGCATCTGCGTCGAGCATGGCGAAATAGGCCTGCATCGCCGTTCCGGTTGCGTCGACTGCCGGGCGCCGCAGCCCATAACTTCATAAAACTGTCATACTTGGGAAACGAAAAATTGAAGGGTCAGGGAAAAATATACATCTAAATGATTATCCCCTCCCCGGAGTTTTCCCATGAGTTTTCGTCCAGCGGAAATGTTGGTTTTGCGTCGTTTTGGCGATGATCAGCTCGTTACACTCGCAAAACTAGCTATTGAAACCGCCTTTCAGCCCGTCGTTGAAGCTGCAAGCGGCGCGACATTTGGCTATGAATCGTTGATGCGTGGCTATGACCGACTGGGCTTCCAATCACCCTTGGAGCTCCTGGACAAAGCTCACGACGTCGATCAATTGCTGGAGCTTGAGCAAATGGTCAACAGTCGCGCCTTTGCCGAGTTCGGCGGACTGCCCGGCTATAACCAGCGAATGCTCTTTATCAACATGGATGCAAGGCTCATTGGCCTCGGTACCGGTATCGTGGAACGACTCACCAATCATTTAACCAAAGCGGGTATACGCCCCTCCTCAATCTGCTTCGAACTGTCCGAACGCTTCGACAACGCGCAGGATCCGGCATTTTCTGAACTCATCAAAAAGCTGCGTCATTCCGGCTTCAAGCTGGCCATCGATGATTTTGGTGTCGGCTTCAATGGCCTTAAGCTGCTCTGCGACTACGCAACGGACTATGTCAAAATCGATCGCCATTTCGTGTCAAAGCTGGATTCTACACCGCGCAAACGGCACATCGTCAAACAGATCGTTCAGACCGCGCATATGCTTGGCGCCAGGATCATCGCTGAAGGGGTTGAAACCGAAGCAGAATTCGTAATCTGCCGGGAACTTGGCTGTGATCTGGTGCAAGGATATTTCATCGCACGCCCTACCACGCATTTTGGCGAACTGCAGGATTCGTATCCTCATCTCGAACAGGCGGGATCCTTGCGCAGGCAGACGACAACGCTGGACAGCATCCTGATCAGAGCGCAGGTACAGCGCCTGCCGGCCGTGCGAGAAAATGATGATCTCGACAAGGTTTTCGAGCTTTTCCGCAATAACCCGCAACAAAGCTTCTTTCCCATCCTCGGTGCTAATGACGAGCCACGCGGCGTATTGCATGAGCATCATGTCAAGGGCAAAATCTATCACCCATTCGGTCGTGACCTATTGAAGAACCGCATTTATCAGCGCGGGATAGCGCACTTCGTCACCGGGGCACCCATCGCGGATATCAATACGCCTGCGGAGCAAATGCTTAAAATCTTCGCTGGCATGAATGGCAGCGATTGCGTGATCCTGACAGAAAATCTGCGTTATGCGGGCGTGCTCTCAGCTTCGTCGCTTTTGAAAATCATCAATGAAAAGCTACTCAAGACGGCCCAGGACCAGAATCCGCTAACCAGCCTTCCGGGTAACAGATCCATTCGCGACTATGTCCAGGATGTCATGCGCGACGGCTCCGACGCGCGCTATTTCTGCTATTTCGACTTCGACAATTTCAAGCCCTTCAATGATCACTATGGCTTTCAGAAGGGCGATCTCGCCATTGCTCTTTTCGCCTCTTTGCTCAGACACCATTTCGTCGGAGAAGATAAATTCCTGGGCCATGTCGGTGGCGATGACTTTTTCGTCGGCATTACAGGGGGAACACGCGGCGAGCTGGAACCAGTATTGACACAACTGTTGCTGGATTTCAGCGTCAAAGTCCGCGAACTTTACAGCCCGGAAGACCGCGCAGCTGGTGTTATCCTCGCCCATGACAGGACGGGCGGCGAACGTCTATTCCCACTGATGCGGTGCAGCGTCGCCGTACTGGAAATCGCGCAAGGCCATATGCAGGTCGACGTAAATCGCGTTAGCGCATCAATCGCCACCATCAAGGCTTCGGCAAAGGAAAGCGTGACAGGCCTGGTTTTTAGCGGATTGAGCGAAATGTAGCGTCGCGGCCCACGGACAGAAGCCGAGGCCACGACATGGTCGTTACTTTGGCTGCCGCGATGCAACAGCCTCCATCAGCTTGCCAGCAAGCATCTCATATTTCTCATCATAGTGATGGTCGCCGGCAAGCTCGATCTTCTGAACTGCAGAAAGCGATGGAGCCGTGCACGCCGTGTCATCCTCTTCCGAACCATAAACGCATAGGACCTTGTCCAACGGCAGCTTCGCAACCGCCGGCGCTACCTCATTATCGCCGCCCAAGCCAAGCCACGCACCAACAGAAACCTGGAACGGCGTGGTCTCTTCCGTGCCGATCAAGCCGACAAGACTGATGCGATCTTGCAACTGTTTCGGTAGAAAGGGCCAAGAAAACGGGATCGTATTGGCGCCGAAGGAATAGCCGAGCAAAACCACGGGCAATTTGCCGGAGGGGTCAGCCTTGGCGACAATCCTCGTAATGTCCTTGGCAATGTCTTCCGGTTTGCGCAGCGACCAGAAATAGCGGAGCGAATCTACGCCGACGACGTGCACACTCCTTTTCGCAATAATATCGCCAACGGACTTGTCGATATCACGCCAGCCGCCATCGCCCGAGAAGAATACCGCGAGGTACTTAGCCTGGCCATCAGCGGCAGGAACGTCGATGGTGGGTAAGGCCTCCGCTGAAGCATCTTCCTTGGCAATATCGACTGCTGCATCAGCCGCTATTACAAACCGCTCAGCTTTGGTGGCACCAATTTTTTCCTGCGCTAGAAAAAATCCGGCACTCGGAGGACCCTTGGGATCAGTGTCAGGCTTCTCCCGCACAATCGTCGCCGGATTGGGTAGATCGGCGTCATAGGAGTAGCTGAACCCCTCGCCCGGAACGGCTTCGTAGTCCGCACCTTCGCACGAGGGGAGCTTCGTTTTGAGCGCTACTGATGGATCGATTGAAACCGCACCGGCAAGCGTTGCGGCCGGTGCATCGGACATCGACGCGTAAGCCATGACACCACCCTCGCCGATACCGATAACCACCGGATGCATATAGGTATCGATGGCAATCTGGCGCTGAGCTTCCTTTGCTATGCCTTCAAGATCGGAAACAAAATAGGTGCAATCACCCGTGTCCTGATCGAGTTCCTTGCGCCATTTCTCCAGATCAACCGTCAGTACGAGAAAATCGCGATCCAGCAGCAGGTTCGTCAAGGTTTCGTCATCAGTGCCAAGTCCACCTTTCTGCGACACCAAGATGGCAATACCCGTCGGCTTGCCAGACGGTTTCAACAGCGGGACGTCGTTAAGGCGCTCGGACGAAATGAGGATTCGGCCGCCCGAAGACCCGAAACCAAGTCGAGGGAAAAAATGGAGCGTTGCGGAGAGACCCACGCTAACGAGAACAAGTGCAAGTATGGCGAAGAGGTAGGGCCTGCGAATGAATTTCATCGTTTAAAGACCTCGAAGGGGCTGCCGCTCACCAGATTTGTCGCATCGATCAGCGAACGAGGTGTCGCGAGGCCCGGGGGGCAAATCAGATAATAGGGAGTCCATTTCGGGCCGAACTTATCCTTGAAAGCGCGCAGTCCGTCAAACCGGTAAAATTCAGCGCCGCGGCGGTAGATAAATGAACCGATACGGTTCCACCGGGAGGCCAGATGGCTATCGGAAAGGCCTGACAGGGGCGCAGCGCCAAGATTGAACCAGCGGTAGCCTTCGTCCTTCGCAGCCATCAGGAGATTGGCGAACAACCCATCCATGATGACGCTGGATGCATCAGGCACATGCCGCATCAGATCGACGGCAATTTCTTGATTACCTGCACCGCGCCACACATTGGCAAAGGCCACGATCGCGCCTTCTTTGCGCAGGACTGCAATGTCAAAGTGTGAAAGGTAGGCATTTTCGAACGAACCAAGCGAGAAACGCTTCTCGGAACCAGATTTCATTTCGAGCCAGGCATCGGACACGGCGCGAAGCTCATCCATGATATCCGCGGTTTGGCCCTTTGGAAGGATTTCGAAGCTGATCCCCTCCTTTTCCAGGCGCCGGGCGGCATACCGCAAGGGCTGGCGCTTGGAGCCCTCAAGCGAGAAATCGCTGAGATCAACGCGTGCGACTTCGCCAAGCTTCAGGGCGGTCAAGCCCATGTCCAGGAACAGAGGCAGTCTTTCCGGACCCACGCCATAGAATACCGTTCTAGTGCCGGTGCGATCTGCCAGTCCTCGAAAAGCCCAGGCCAGATCGGCGATCACATCATCGCTGCCCACTGGCTCACCCATTGAAACCAGGCTCCCGCCCGAACGGGCATACATGACAAAGCCTTTGCCTTGGGGATCCATCAGGAAGCGCTTATCACCAAGCAAGGCAAGCGCATCTGAAGCGCTCGGGGACATAGCAACGAGATCGGGCACTTGTTCGGGAATGGGCTGAGCGCGCAGTTTGCTCCGGCCGACGCCATTGATGATCGTATTGATCGTTATCGCCGCGAGAACGGTCAGGATGAGTACGGAGACGCGCAGGAAACGCGATGCCTGCGCATCCCATGCAAACTCCCACCACAGTTCATTCGCATATTCGACATGCCGATAGGCGAAAAGACCGAGCCAGAGAATGGCAAACGCCGTTGTGCCGACGCTGGCCAGCCAGCCCCAGGACAAGCTGAAATGTTCCCCCAGCGGTTTGCGATAGAATGAATCGCGAAACAGAAGAAGCGTGCCTGCCATCAAGGCAAGCATGAGCGCTTCTTCCCAGGCAAGGGCCTTGGTCAGTGCGAAGATCGCCCCAAAGCTGAAGAGGATCAGCGCAAGGAACCAGGCGCGCCAGAGACGGCGTGCGAGGCCCCGCGCGACGATCAACAAGGCCAACCCGACGAAACTCGCGCCAAGATGAGACATTTCCAGAAACGGCATCGGCAATATGTCAGCAAGCATTTCTAGCCGGTGGTGAAGATCGGGAATGACTGCGGAAATCAGCAGAACGATACCGCCAAGAAAGGCGATACCAGCCGAGAGTGGCGGGATCAGCGGCTCAAACATTCGCACAGCGGAAATGGTTGGACCGGCGATGAGATGGCGGCGGCGCAAGACTTCAGAAACGACGAAACCCGCTATCGCTACCAGAAACGGAATGAGGGTATAGATGACGCGGTATGCGACAAGCGCCGCTATGGCGTCGGGGTTTTGCCCCAGCCCAAGGCCCGCAACAATAGTTGCTTCAAATGCACCGATGCCACCGGGTGCATGGCTGATGATACCAAGAGCAACAGCGACCACATAGACAAGAGCAAACGCAGGAACACTGTTCACAGAGCCTGCCGGAAGCAGGACATAGAGCGTCGCAGCCGCCGCAGCCACATCGACCAGACCGGCCAAGATCTGCAGCAGGGCGCCCTGCGACGAGGGCAAGCGAACAGATAGCCGGCCGATGTTAAGCGTGCGCTCGCGGCGAGAAAGCCAGTACAACAGGACCGCCACAGCAAGGAGAACCAATATACCGATCAGTTGATCGAGAACCGGTCCGAACGATAATATCCAGGGTATCCGTGAGGGATCAATGACGAGGGCGACAGCAATCAGGATGGTGAAAGCAAACCAGATCGCCATCCAGGAGGTACCGATAATCCGGCCAATATCCGCAATATCGATGCCTTCTGCAGCATAGACCCGATAGCGAAGTGCACCGCCGGTAAGCAGGGAAAACCCGAGAGCGTTCGAGATTGCATATCCCGCACCACCTGCCATGGCTGATATGTGATAAGGCACCCGCCCCGGTGCGATCGTTTCGACAGCAACCACATCATAGAGCGCAACGGCTGCGAAACTCACAAATGTAAAGAATAGCGCAGTCAACAGGACACTGCCTGGTATGGCATGGAGCGACTGCTTGACATCGCGGATCGAAATGCCGCTGGAAAGATGATCCAGAACCAGCAAACCGATCACGGCAACGGCAATTCCGAAAAACGCGAACAACGCGGATTTTGTCTTCTTGCCCCACGGCAGTCTTGACTGCGCGCGGGCTTCAATCCTGCGTGTTTGCTTTTCGTTGTCAGGAATGGACGTCATAAGGGGTTCCGAAGCTATAAACGGATTAAAGTAATTTCGATTTCACCATGAAATTGGGACGGCGTCATTAGCCCTGCAATAATGGCGGGATTGAGCCGAGAACAAAGGCAAATTAAACAACGCCTGCATCAACGTCGATTAAGCACGTTGGACCTGTTATTTGAATACTGGTTCTATGGTCAATTCGACTTAAGTCGCATCCAGTACCAGGTGGCGATGGCTTCCCGGTGCTTTGACACGACCGACGGCGGCCGATGGCGGTTTTAGTCCCATGCCTTCAGTAATGGCTGTCGCAACAGAATTGCTGTTTTGAACGAGAAAAGAATAACGCAGCTTGGACAGCCGAATCCGCTCGGCAACATCCACCGCTGTACGCCAACGCGCCGCAATGGACGAAACACTACCTTCCAGAAGCAGCGTCGTGCGCGACGTAGGCCGCACATAGAATTCAGGACAATATACAAGGTCGCGTTTAGTATAATCAGTGACAACGGCAGTCAGGGGCCCGCGAATCGCGCAATAGTTGAAACTGCCATCCGCATGGGCGGCACCACCATTGATTTCGTAGAGTGGCCTGCCGGTGTCATCGGTCCAGACAACAAAATTATGGCTGACAATCCCCGCGAAACGCGGGATTGGATAGGAGCCAAAAAGAATGCGGTGGTTCATGTAGCGTGACTTTAAGTGACAGAATTATGACTAAGGGAGTTCCTCAATAGAGCATTTTTCAGCAAAGACAATACTCAGGTCTTTCACGGAATTTTGAGCTTTTTTAACTTAGCCGACACACTACCAGTGCAGTTAAAATCAACAACGGGGAATCCCCGCGGAAACATCCATTTCTGAGCCAAAACCGAATTATTCGTCGGAATATTTGCGGCCTTTTCGAAAACAATGCGATGAAATTTATTTTGCGCTTTTTGCAGATTGGCAGAGGCAACTGTTTCATTTCGTTGACAAAACATCGGCGTCAGACAACACGCACGCGTATTTCACCAATTCCGTCCACACCTCCGATCATCTCGTCGCCAGGTAAGATAGCGCCCACACCAGCTGGAGTGCCCGTATAGATGAGATCACCAGCTTGCAGCGTGAACAGTGTCGAGAGGTAACCGATCGTCTCCGGCACTTTCCAAATCATTTGGTCCAGGTCGCCGCGCTGTCGTTCAGCTCCGTTGACTTTCAACCAGACTGCCCCCTTGGCCGGATGACCGATGTGTGTGGCAGGCACGACAGCCGAACAGGGCGCAGAAGCTTCGAATGCCTTTCCAACTTCCCAAGGACGGCCAAGCTTCTTGGCTTCCCCTTGCAGATCGCGGCGGGTCATATCGAGACCAACCGCATAGCCAAATACATGATCGAGCGCATTTTCAGTGGCAATGTCGGAGCCACCCTTTCCAAGAGCAACAACCATTTCCATTTCGAAATGGACATCTTTCGTCGCAGACGGATAGGGGAAATCGCGGCCATCGGTAAGCAGGCAATCCGGATTTTTTTGGAAGAAGAACGGCGGCTCGCGGTCAGGGTCATGTCCCATCTCGATGGCGTGATCAGCATAATTCCGCCCGACACAATAAATCCGATGAACCGGAAACAGCTTGTCAGAGCCGATCACCCGCAAAGTCGGTTGCGGAAGCGGCTCGAAAACAAATTCATTCTGATGCATTCTTACGCCTCACCTCAAATTAATTGGCTGACCTCGATCTCAGTCTTCTCAGACAGCATGACACATACTAGGTGTTATAGAGATCAGACAAATCGCCAATGCAACCTGTCATATGCAGCGGCATAACGCCCTCAACAAGGATTTCGACCTTTCCCATGCATCAGAGACTTGATCTGCAAGATCCGTTGCATGCGGACGACAGCGACGATTTCCTGCTGGAACAAGTCCAGCGGGCGAGTTTCCGCTATTTCTGGGAAGGCGCTCATCCGCGGAGCGGTCTCGCGCGCGACCGCTCCGGCCGGACTTCTGATCCAAATAATGACCTCGTCGCTATTGGCGGATCGGGCTTCGGTTTCATGGCTATCCTCGTTGCCATTGAGCGCGGCTGGATTACACGCGATGAGGCACAGATCCGCATTGAAAAGATGTTGTCGGCGCTCGAACGCACGAAACGCTATCAAGGCGTCTTTCCGCACTTCATCAACGGAGTGGATGGCACGACCGTACCCTTCACCCGCCTAGATGATGGTAGTGACCTGGTTGAAACGTCGCTTCTCGTTCAAGGAATGATTTGTGTCCGGCAATATTTTGCCTCCAACGGCGCCAAAGACACCGCCATCCGTGACAGGATCAATCGGCTGTGGCGATCGGTCCAGTGGGATTCCCACATCAAACCGGGGGAAAAGGTTCTCTACTGGCACCACAGTCCAAAATTTGGCTGGGCGCGCAATGTGCCGATCCGGGGCTGGAACGAAGCGTTGATCACTTACGTCCTGGCTGCCGCCTCCCCTGACCATGGTATCGATCCAGAGATCTATCACGAAGGTTTTGCGTCAAATGGCGCCTTCATCAATGGGCGAGACTACTACGGCGTCAGGTTACCACTGGGCCCGGACTTTGGCGGCCCCATGTTCTTTGCGCACTATTCTTTCTGCGGTCTGGATCCGCGGGGCCTTATAGACCAATACGCCGACTACTGGTTGCAAAATTGCAGCCACGCGGAAATCAACTACCTGCACAGCGTTCACAATCCAAATGGTTATATCGGCTATGGTCAAGATTGCTGGGGCCTATCTTCCAGTCACGGTCCGAGAGGCTACCGGGTAAGTTCGCCCGGTTCAGATTTCGGTTTGATTGCGCCCACTGCGGCTCTCAGCAGCCTGCCCTACGTACCAGAATTCTCGATGCGCGCCTTGCGTCATTTCCTGACACTTCCCCTTGGCAAGGTGAATGGCAGGTTTGGTTTCGTCGATGCGTTTTCGCCTTCCAGAAAATGGTTCGCCAGAACCTACCTCGCCATAGATCAGGGCCCGACTATTGCCATGATCGAAAATCACAGAAGCGGCCTACTGTGGAAGCTCTTCATGAGCGCGCCGGAAATCCAGAATTCTCTCCAAAACCTTGGCTTTGCAAGCCCTCATCTGGTCGGACCACGGGAACCAAACAAGGGTTGAGGCATTGCTTCTGTCGGGGCAATTGATCATCTTCTGATCGAACTCCGCATCCTCCCAATCAAGGATCAAACATGAAAATCCATGCTGTTTTCAACCGCGATGGCGGTACGTTTCGCACCATGGATATCAAGTTGTTCACTGAAACAGCCAAGGAAATTTTTGAAAAGCATGGCCATACGTTCGAGAGCGAGATTGTAGCTGGCAAAAGCATTGTGAAGACATTGCAAAAAGTTGCTGCCGAGGCGGGCGAGCACGTTCTGATGGCAGGCGGCGGCGACGGCACGATTTCGGCCGCCGCTGATGTTGCCTGGAAGGCCAAGGTGCCGCTCGCGGTACTACCCGCCGGAACTATGAACCTCTTTGCGCGCGCCTTGAAAATTCCGCTGGACCTAAACGTAGCCTTGGAGAGCCTCGCCAGCGGCACCATTCAGGCGGTCGACATTTCCACCGCCAATGAGGAAAGCTTTGTTCATCAGTTTTCGATTGGTTTCCAGCCGCAGATGATCAAGCTTCGCAACACCTTGGAGTATCGCTCCCGCTGGGGTAAGCGTCTTGCAAGCATCCGCGCATTTGCAAAAGCCATGGGCAATCCGCCGCGCTTCGCCGTGCGCATGGTCATCGACGGCACCCCGACAGAGCGAACCGTTTCCGCTATCTCGATTTCGAATAATCCTTATGGTAGCGGCGTTTTGCCGGTACCTGACAAAGTCGACCACGGCGAATTGGGCGTTTACGTTGCCGGAGGCCTGACCCCTGGCACAATAATAAAGTTGGCGTTTAGCGTTCTGACCGGGTCATGGCGCCGCAACCCCGACGTCGACGAAACCCTTGCCAAGGAAGTTGAGTTGCACTTTCCGCACCTGCGGCGCAGCGCGAAAGCGACCATCGACGGAGAGTTGATCCCGCTCCCACGAGACGTCAAAATTGCCATTCATGCGGGAGAACTTAAGGTTCTTGTCCCTCAAGACACACTTTCCATATGAAAACGACGCGGTTTTGACCGCGCCGTTCAAGTCTAGCTGGATACGATGTCAGCTACTTTTCTTTGATTTCTTGACTGGCGCCGGCTCTCCGGCCGCCTTCCTTGCGGCGGCCTCTTCGGCAGCGAGCTGATCGGCGCTCTTCGGCATCGTGTCGACGACAGAGCGCACCTTACCCTTGTCGGTAACGGTGCACATTGCGTCGCGGATATCGACCTTCAAGCGCACCTGATTTAGGCCGCCACCCATTGGTTCGGCATCGACGGCCTTGATGTTGCTTTCGCCCATGAAATATTTGGAAGACGCTGCAGCAATGCACGGTTGAGCTAGAGCGGCGTTCACAGGCGGACGTACGGGCGCAAAAGTCGGCATGGTCGGCATCATGCTGGGTGCGCCGGTGGTAGAACATGCGGCCATTGGAATGAGGATTACCAAGGGGGCAATCCGGCTTAAAATATCGGTAGGCAGGCGCATGGTTCTCTCCGCAAAGTCTTATCGCAGGACTGGATATAGGCCGGAAACTATTCGGTTTTTATCATTTGTCTAGTGGCACAACTGCCACAATGGGACTTTATTGCCACAAGTCCATCCCAGTCCGTCAGCGGGAGGCCGACAGCATCCAGTTGAGTACCGCGCGCCAGTCTGTCATGCGAATTGGCGTACCGTGATTGCCGCTCTCAAATCGATGCAACCGCGCGGGATAGCCCGGTGCCGATGTCCGTATCTTCTGGTAGAACGCCTGCTGCTTTTCGACAGCAAAAACCGGATCACGACTGCCATGGGCGAAGAAGACCGGCACACGGCGTTTGAACGGAGCAGATCCAATGAAGTGCTCATCCCATAGCGATCCGAGAAGGATCAGGCCTGAGATGTTTTTGGATGTTTCGGCATCCTGCGCCAGCTTCCAGCACAATGAGCCCCCCATCGATCCACAGGCGACGAAGAGCTTTGCTTGTGGCGATTGCGCCTTGAAATAATCTATCACACCCGCAACTTCGCTTTCGCCCCTGTCGCCGAAGTCACTGAATTCTGGTGTGATATAGAGTCCTCCATTGCGATCCATCAGGTTCTTCAGACGATTGAAGTTACCACCGAACGTGAAGTCGTTCATGCCTTGCTGGCGATTGCCGCCCTGGCCGTGCAGATAAATGGTAATGATAGACGCGCCTGAAAGTTTCCCCACCGTCATGACCTTTAGCGGTCCCTTGTCTGTCGTAACGACAAGGTCCTTTTGCGAACGTTTCGGCTGAAGTGAGATGTAATTCTGTTTGACGCGTCGTTCCGGCACCTGATCGCGACCGTTGATATCCCGCATTTCGTTATAATCGACCACGACATAGTCACCACCGTCGCCGGTCTTCAAAATACCCGGATAGGCAAAGAGATCATCTTTGTAGGGTTCGAGCTGCAATGCCGCCGCGGGGCTCGAAAGGCAAACGAACGCCAATGCGCCGAGAATAAAGGACCTGATCAAGCGAATTTCCTATCGGATGGGCTCGGTAATAGTACCACCCGCGCGATGCAGCATATCCGGCGTATCGACGTCAAGGGCAGCCGCCTCGCCAAGCTCCACATCGATGACAGGAATATCACCACGCTCGATCAAATGACGTGCACCAACATCACCGGCCAGACTGAATACTTCATTGAACAAGATACGCGGCAGGATCACCGGATTGCCGCGCTTACCCTCGAAAGTCGCCCTCACGACTGATTGACCGCCGGCGCTTTGAAAACGCCTGATCATGGCCTGCAGATCGGTCACGGACAAAGCAGGCATGTCGGCCAGAAGCATCATCACGCCATCGGACGACGATGGTACGTTCCTGATCGCGGTTTGCAGCGATGAGGCTAGCCCGCTGGCATAGTCCTTGTTAAGGGCAATCATCACATTGAGCCCATCCAGCGCAGCGCTGCATTGCTCTGCCATATGCCCGAGCACGGCGACGACAGGACGCCCACCCGCCTCGATCGCAGTCTGAGCCGAGCGGCGTATCAGCGGCACATCATCGAAAGTGGCCAGCAATTTGTTTGGACCCATCATGCGGGTCGACTGGCCGGCAGCGAGGAGCGCGATCGCAACATGGGGCCGCGCCACCGACGGGCGTGGATCGCGTGGCTGCGGACGCGTTGGAATTTCCATCAACAAACCCCCGACACCCATTCCAACGATGTCTGCCTTGGTCACAGGCACATGCGCCATCAACCGGTCGAGCACCCAATCAAAGCCGTTTTCCTTGGGGCTCCTTGCGCAACCGGGAGCGCCAATCAAAGGCTTTTCATCAAGTTCGCCAAGGATCAGCAGGTTTCCCGGATCGACCGGCATGCCGATATGACTAACGACGCCGCCTGCCTCCCTGATTGCCGCGGGAACGATATCGTCCTGATCGACCACCGCGGAGGCGCCAAAGACGACGACGAAGTCATTTGCTTCCTGCAATTTGCGTATGGCTTCCGCAAGCGGTTTGCTCGCATGGGGCGGGCGCAGTTCGGATGTCACAACTCCATGATTGGCTGCAATCCGTGCTTCGATGACGCGGCGCGTCTTTTCGAGTACCGTCGGCTTGATTGACGGCAGCGTCGTCTGGATCAAGCCGATGCGTGAGCCTGCAAAACCGCGCACGCCAAAGGCCGTGCGACCACGCGCCAGCTCCGCGATCCTATCAATTACAGACACAGGAACGGCAAAAGGGATGATTTTGATAGTGGCAACCATCTGCTGCTGCTCAACCCTGTCGAACGCTTTCAACGTGGCGATCGTCACGGAAGGATCGACAGCATTGATGGCATTGATCAAGTCAGCATCCACTGTGAAAAGCCCGGCCGTTTCGGCATAGCAATTGACCCTGCCGGTCGATGCTGGCCCCGCCTGCACGCCCGACCATTGCAATGCTGCAGTTATTCGTCTGGCCGCTTCGTTTTCTTCGAGATCAACGTCTTGCAAGCGCGCGGCAATGACATGAGTCACGCCCGCTTCGCGCAATTGCCCAAGGTCATGTTCGTTGAGGACATGTCCTTTTTTCAGCTTCAGATTCCCGGTATGGGTTGAGTGTGCAAGGATAGCGCCAAGAGCGTCCTTGAGAGGAATTTCACCAAAGATCATGCTGTCTTTTCCAGATGCCGCGCGGTTTGGAGTCCTCTCGCACGAAATGCCTTGATCACCTCGGCCATAACTGCAACGGCGATCTCGGCGGGGCTGGCGGCACCGATATCAAGGCCGATAGGCGAATGAATCAAAGCGATCTCATCCTCGCTGAACCCCAGCGCCTTGAGCCGCTCAACACGCTTTGCATGGGTCTTGCGGCTACCCAGCGCGCCGACGTAAAAGCATCCCGCTTTTAGAGCCCGCTCCAGCGCCTGATCATCGATTTTCGGGTCATGCGTGACGACAGCAACCGCCGTATAGGGATCAAGCGGTCGCTGCTCCAGTATATCCTGCGGCCATTCTGCAAAGAGTTTGATATCCGGAAAGCGCTCGGGCGTGGCAAACGCTGTACGTGGATCGACGATTTCCATATCGTATCCAGCAATCTTTGCCATCGGCGCCAGGGCCTGGCTGATGTGCACAGCGCCAATCACCACCAGACGCGGCGGCGGCACATGGACGTTCAGAAAGAACGAGCGGCCCTCAATCTCGGCGAGGCCCGATTTTCCTGACAGGAACGCCTGCTTGACCGCATCGCCGAGCAGACCGGCAACCGGATCGCCCTCCCTGATCACGCGGTCACGCCCGTCGCCGAGATCGGTCAGCAATAATGCCGCACGGCGGGCTTGCCGTTCTGCATTGAGTTTCTTCAGACAATAGGGATCCATGCTCAGCCCAGCCGTTCGACATAGACTTTGATACGTCCGCCGCAGGACAGACCGACCTGCCAGGCGGTTTCGTCGGCGACACCAAATTCAAGCATGCGCGGTGTGCCCTGGCTGATCACATCCATGGCTTCGGCAATGACCGAACCTTCAACGCAGCCGCCAGAAACCGAGCCCTCGAAATGGCCCGCCTCGTCGATCACAAGATGGCTGCCGACGGGGCGTGGTGCCGATCCCCAGGTTTCAACGACAGTAGCAATCGCCACGTCGCGGCCTTCGGCCATCCAGCTTTCGGCGATCAGCAACGGATCGCGTATTTGTTCAGTCGGATTTTGCATTGTATGACAGTACCACAAACTTCAAGATTGGTGCAACCAGCGCTTCGGATCGTCATCGTTACCGCGCGGTCGGCTGAGTGCCCGGCACAGATCCTCCAAAGCCTCCATATTGTGCACAGCACGGAAGTCGTCAACATAGGGTAACATAGCTTTTACACCACGGGCGCGTGGCTCAAAACCTTCAAATCGGAGCAAGGGATTGAGCCAGATCAGCCGACGGCAAGATTTCGATAGGCGCTCCATCTCCGCTTCCAGGCCGCTCGTATTCTCGCGCTCCAGTCCGTCGGTGATGAGCAGCACCACCGCACCTTGGCTGAGAACGCGTCTCGACCAACAACGATTGAATTCCCGCATGGTTTCGCCAATGCGCGTACCGCCCGACCAGTCCTGTACAGCACCCGTGCAATGGGCAATCGCATCGTCCGGGTCACGATAGCGCAGGGACCGCGTGATGTTGCTCAGCCGTGTGCCAAAGACGAAGCAGTGGACCCGGCGACGCTTGGCCATCATCGCATGCATGAAATGCAGGAAAACGCGGGTGTATTGGCTCATTGAACCCGAAATATCGGCAAGCACGACCAATGGCGGATGCACTTCGCGACGCGAGCGGAATTTTGGTAAAATGAGATCACCACCGGTCCGCAGGCTCGCACGCATCATCGCTCTCGGATCGATACGCGCGCCCTTCGGGTCACTTCGGAAACGCCTCGTCTCGACTTCATCGACGGGCAGCGTCAGGTCATCCATCGCCCGGCGCGCCTGGCTGAGCTCATCGGCCGACATCTGGGCAAAGTCCTTGGTCCGCAGCACCTCCTTGCCGGAAAATGTCAAACGTGCGTCCACATCGATCTCGGGCGGGAGTTCTCCAGACTGGTTGCGCGAGCTTTCCTTGAACAGCGCTTCGGCCACGCGAGCTTCGGCAGCCCTTGGCTTCGATCGTTCGCGCGCCAAGGCAACGGGCGAGAACATGGCCAGCATTTTCTCGATCAACTCGCGGGAGCGCCAGTAAAGC
This sequence comes from Candidatus Phyllobacterium onerii, assembly GCF_028331445.1. Taxonomy (GTDB): domain Bacteria; phylum Pseudomonadota; class Alphaproteobacteria; order Rhizobiales; family Rhizobiaceae; genus Phyllobacterium; species Phyllobacterium onerii. The sequence goes on from NZ_JAQMHX010000011.1 coordinate 104,597, forward strand.
CGGAACGCCTCATCGAATGTCGCATGATCCTCGCGGCGGTTGACGAGCACACTGTGTAATGTCCAATAAAAATCATCCCGAGAGCCGATACCACCGGCCAAAACCGCCTCTATCGCGTCCCTGACGGAAGCCGGGCCAACCCGCAACCCGGCCTTTCGCAAGGTGCGGGCAAAATAGACGATATTGTCCGCAAGGCGGCTTTCCGTCCTTGCTATCTCGGGTGATGAGGCGAATGTTTCCATGTCACGCCGCGTTCAGTTCCGCCTTGACCTCATCGAGTATTCGCCGCCCCTCGCCGCCGGAAATCCTGGCTATGTCATCCTGATATTTGAGCAAAACACCGATCGTATCGGATACCGTCTCCGGATCGAGCGCCAACTTGTCCATTTCGGTCAAGGCCCCCGCCCAGTCGATGGTTTCGGCCACACCCGGCAGCTTGAATAGGTCCATATCACGCAATTTCTGCACGTACCGGACGATCTCATCCGACAGGCGTTCATTCGCAGCAGGGACTTTGCGGCGGACGATCTCAAGTTCCCGTGCAGCGGAGGGATAGTCTACCCAATGATAGAGACATCTGCGTTTCAGTGCGTCGTGGATCTCACGAGTCCGGTTGGTCGTTATGATGACGATTGGTGGTTCGGCAGCACGGATCGTTCCAAGTTCCGGAATCGTGACCTGATAGTCCGACAGCACTTCGAGTAGGAAGGCTTCAAAGGCTTCATCGGTTCGATCAAGTTCGTCGATAAGAAAAACCGGGGCCTTACCCGGGTTGCCCGACAGCGCCTGCAGAACGGGCCGCCTTATCAGGAATTTCTCTGAAAAAACATTGCGCTCTATGGCTTTCTTATCAACCTTGCCACTTGCTTCATCGAGGCGAATCTCGATCATCTGCGCTGCATAATTCCATTCATAAACAGCAGAAGAAACGTCGAGCCCTTCATAGCATTGCAGGCGGATCAGCGGTCGGTCCAGCGTTGCCGCGAGTACTTTGGCGATCTCGGTCTTTCCGACGCCCGCCTCGCCTTCCAGGAACAACGGCCTCTTCATTCGCAAGCTGAGGAACAGCACCGTCGCCAACGCACGGTCCGCGACATATCCGCCAGCCTCGAGCAGCGCCAGCGTCTCTTCGATCGATTGCGGCAGTTCAGCCATGGCGTCTCCGGTGCTAGTCTCCCGAACTGTGATAGGAGCGATTGAGATAGATCAATGAACGGCCAGGGTCGCCCATATTGAGGGCGGTGACTTTACCATAGATCACATAATGCGTTGCGACTTCGTGTGTAGCTATGATGCGGCAATCGAAGCTCGCCAAGGCGTTGGTGAGCACTGGAGCACCGGTTTGCAGTGTCTGCCAATGCCCGAGCGCAAACCTGTCCGGCTGGGACAGATCGCCCTTGCCTGAAAAGGCTTCGGAAAGCGCCTGCTGTTGGAACGAGAGCGTATTCAGTGCGAAAACCTGATTTTCGATGAACAGATGATTGAAATCATGATTGCGATTGAGACACACGAGCATCGTCGCCGGATTGTCCGAAACCGAGCATACTGCCGAAATTGTAAGGCCGCGGCGGCCTGCCGGACCATCGGTGGTAAGGATATGAACCGCCTCGGCAAAATGGCTCATGGCATTGCGAAATGCGAGCGGCTCTATTTTCTGATCTTTGGCAATTAGCACAATTCTATTTCCGTTGTCCGAACCATCACTATCGCAACATGTGTCCCAACCATAGGGGCAGGTCATATTTTACGATAACTTCCTTTTATATAGCGCGAGATTGCTAAGAATGAAGGAAACAGCTACCGAAAACGTGCAACTAATACCCATCAAAGAGGAAACGACATTTTCGCAATGAACCCCACAATACGCGCCGCAACCTTTGGCCTTTGCATAGCTGCCGCAAGTGTCGCACATGCGGAAGACAAGATTGGTGTTATCGCGCCGCTTTCCGGTCCCTTTGCGCGCCTTGGAACGCAAGTTGTCGATGGTGCGACGATTGCGGTGGCTGCGAACAAAGGCGGCCAGGCGATATCAATTACAACGGCCGATGACCAATGCAGTGCGGCAGGCGGCGACGCGGCAGCAAAACAGCTGGTTCAGGCGGATGTTGCGATAGTCATTGGCTTTCTTTGCACTGAATCGCTCGAGGCCGCTCTGCCTATCCTTAGCCAGAAGGGCATTCCAATCGTCACTCCGGCAATACGGGCCCAAACACTGACCGAGCTGCGCGCCGATCAGCCTTATCCCGTCTTCAGAACCGCGCCATCCGGTCGCAATGAGGCCAACGAAACCGGTGATATCCTGGCCGGTCTGTGGCATTCGGAACCGTTTGCCATCATCGATGACGGCACGATCTTCGGGCGGGAACTTGCAGCAGGGGCGCGGGCCCGTCTGGAGGAAAAAGGCCTGAAACCGGTCTTTGCCGATACATATCGCCCCGGCCTCGACAATCAAAATGCACTGGTCAGCCGGCTGAAACGCGCAGGCGCCACACAAGTTTTCGTTGGCGGTGAACGCGATGATGTTGCAGCCATAGGGCGAAGCGCGGCGGCGCTAAACTATTCGCTTGTCATCGCCAGTGGCGAGGCTCTTGAGGCGGCAGGCGATGGCAGCGCGCTCGCCATCGGCACGTTGATGATCGCACCACGCGAGCCACAAACTCTGGAAAGTGCTCGAAACGCCAAGAATACCATCGAGTTGGCCGGAAAAGTGCCGGAAGGCTATACGATACCGGCTTACGCTGCGACCGAAGTGGCAATGCAAGCTCTCACTACCGCGCAATCACAGGCAGGATCCCTGCAGGAGATTCTGCACACGAATGTCTTTGAAACTGCGCTTGGCACGATGCAATTCGATGCCAAAGGCGAGCGCATCGCCGATACTTACCGCCTGCAGAAATTCGATGGAAACCAGTTCGTGCTGGAGACTAATTGATGTTGAAGGCCGGTCCACGCAACCTCATCACTGACGTCGCTGGGTTAAAAGTCGGGAACGCTTCCGACAGCAAACTCAAATCCGGCTGTACAGTCGTGTTATGCGAGAACCCGGCAACCGCGGCAGTCAAGGTGCTCGGCGGCGCACCGGGCACGCGCGAGACCGACCTACTCGAGCCGCACAACACGGTTGAGCAGGTCAATGCGTTGGTTTTGTCGGGCGGATCGGCATTCGGTTTGGATGCCGGGTCGGGCGTTCAGGCCGCCCTTCGAGAAGAGGGCATTGGTTTTGAAGTCGGCGCGCAGCGTGTTCCAATCGTCCCGGGCGCCGTTCTCTTCGATTTGCTGAATGGCGGCGACAAGGAGTGGGGTCATTACCCGCCCTATCGTGAGCTTGGCTATGAAGCAACGCAGTCGGCATCGAGTGATTTCACGCTTGGGACCGTGGGCGCCGGGACAGGAGCAACTGTCAAAGGGCTGAAGGGCGGGCTGGGCTCAGCCTCGTCGATCCTCGAAAGTGGCGTGACCATCGGCGCCCTCGTCGCGGTGAATGCGCTTGGTATGGTAACCATCGGAAAAAGCAGGCATTTCTGGGCTGCACCTTTCGAAATCGGTAACGAGTTCGGCGGACTTGGCCTGCCGCATCCCTTTCCTGCCGACGCCGCCGAAATCGGGACCAAGTTCAGCGACGCGGCGCGGGATGCCAATACGACAATAGGGGTCATCGCTACCGATCTGATCCTTACGAGCGCTCAGGCCAAGCGCTTGGCCATTGCCGCCCATGATGGTTACTCCCGCGCAGTCTGGCCGGCACATACGCCTTTTGACGGTGATCTGGTGTTCGCCCTCGCCACCGGAACCAGCGGCAGAACGCCGGAAATTGCTGAATTCATTGACCTTTGTGCCGCGGCGGCCTCAACAATGGCCCGCGCCATAGCACGAGGCGTTTATTCCGCTACGCCTGCGGATAACGATCCCTTTCCGGTCTGGCGATCACTTCGCTGAACAGTTTCGATTGTGCGATACAGCCGCGCGTGATAACCGGCGCCCACAGAATTTCTACCGGAGACAGATCATGAGCCGTCCGCTCGTCATATCACCTTCCATTTTGGCCTCGGATTTTTCAAAACTTGGCGCGGAAGTAAACTCGGTTTTGCGGGCAGGCGCCGACTGGATCCATATCGATGTGATGGACGGGCATTTCGTCCCGAACATCACCTTTGGTCCGGAAGTGGTAAAGGCGATCCGTCCGCTGACGGACGCAGTTTTCGATACGCACCTGATGATTTCGCCCTGTGACCCCTATCTCGAAGCCTTCGCCAAGGCCGGTTCGGACATCATCACGGTCCACGCAGAAGCCGGACCACACCTGCACCGCTCGCTTCAGGCTGTTCGGGCGCTTGGCAAGAAGGCTGGCGTTGCCATCAATCCCGCGACGCCAGAATCCGCCATCGAATATGTACTGAACGACGTCGACCTCATCCTCGTCATGACTGTCAACCCCGGTTTTGGCGGGCAGAAATTCATTGCGGAAACGCTGGAAAAGATCAAGAAAATCAAGGCTATGATCGGCGACCGACCTATAGATCTCGAGGTCGACGGCGGCATTACCCCTGAAACGGCTGCGCTGGCAGTAAGGGCTGGCGCCAACGCACTTGTCGCCGGGTCCGCTGTTTACAAAGGCGGAAGCGAAGCGGCCTATAGATCCAACATTGACCTCATCCGAAGTTCGGTCCACAAAGGATGACAATGATATTACGCCGCGTTTTTCTTAGCCTTGTCGTTGCGTCTTCGCCAGTCGCGGCATGGGCCGGAGACGCTGCAAAGCTTGATATCATTGGCTTTTCCAAGGATGGCGGCACATTCGCCTTCGAGGAATATGGCGTCCAGGATGGCTCTGGTTTCCCCTACGCCAACCGGTTCTATATCGACACGGCAACCGACAAGTTTCTGGCCAAAACGCCGGTTCGGGTCAGGCTCGACGACGAAAATTCGTCACTTGAAAACGCTCGCGACAAGGTCGGCCGCGATGCACAAGGCGTGACATCGCTCAGCGATGAAGAATTGCGCGCCAATGCCGGCAATGCGGTAGCTTCGAACCCTGTCACGGAGCTTTCGGCTGATCCGTTCAAGGTCAAAATCAACCCGCGATTCGTGTTTCCCGCGATTGACGCAGCGCTGACGATACAGCTTGAAGAGATCGCCGTCCCGCCGAGTGAAACCTGTCAAAATCTGGGTGAAATCAAGGGCTTCCGCCTGACGCTGCTTGAAGACAAGACTGACGCCAAGCCCGAAATGCTCCACGAAGACGCCTCCGTTCCGGCCAGTCGCGGCTGTCCGCTCGGCTATAGTATCGGCGCGGTCCAGACCCTATATCCGGACGGCGGGAAACCGGTAATTGCGGTGATGATTGCGGTGCGCGGCACAGGATTCGAAGGCCCCGACTATCGCTGGCTGGCAGTCACCCAGCAACGATAGTGTGAAAAGTCGCCAAATGGCGCGTTGAGTGATCGCCCCACCTCTGATAGACCGCGTTTAAAGCCTAAAACGACAGGAAAACATATGATCCCGCGCTATTCGCGTCCCGAAATGGTCGCCATCTGGTCCCCGGAAACGAAATTCCGCATCTGGTTCGAAATCGAGGCGCATGCCTGCGACGCGCTGGCGGACCTTGGCGTCATCCCGAAGGAAGCGGCCAAAACCATCTGGGAAAAGGGCGGCGCAGCCACTTTCGACATTGATCGTATCGATGAGATCGAGCGCGAGACCAAGCACGATGTCATTGCTTTCCTTACACATTTAGCCGAAATCGTTGGCCCGGACGCGCGTTTCGTTCACCAGGGCATGACCTCGTCGGACGTGCTCGACACCTGTTTCAATGTGCAGTTGATGCGTGCCAGCGATATCCTTCTGAGCGATCTGGACAACCTTTTGGCAGCGCTGAAAAAGCGCGCTTTCGAGCACAAGGACACGGTCACCATCGGGCGCAGCCATGGCATCCACGCCGAACCGACGACCTTCGGCGTCAAGCTGGCGCAGGCCTATGCCGAGTTCGAACGCTGCCGTAGTCGTCTCGTCGCCGCACGCGCGGAGATTGCAACCTGTGCTATCTCCGGCGCTGTCGGTACCTTCGCCAATATCGACCCGCGCGTGGAAGAACATGTCGCCAAGGCATTGGGAATGCAGGCAGAACCGGTTTCGACACAAGTGATCCCGCGTGATCGCCATGCCATGTACTTTGCAACCCTTGGTGTCATCGCATCGTCGGTCGAGCGCCTCTCCGTCGAGATCCGCCATCTGCAGCGCACCGAGGTTCTGGAGGCGGAAGAGTATTTTTCGCCAGGCCAGAAGGGCTCATCGGCCATGCCGCACAAGCGCAATCCGGTGTTGACCGAGAACATGACCGGGCTCGCCCGCATGGTTCGCGCTTTTGCGCTGCCGGCGATGGAAAATGTAGCCCTGTGGCACGAACGCGATATTTCGCACTCGTCGGTCGAGCGCATGATCGGCCCCGACGCGACAATCACCCTCGATTTTGCCTTGGCGCGTATGGTCGGCGTCATCGAAAAGCTGTTGGTCTATCCGGATAACATGTTGAAAAACATGAACAAGTTCCGCGGATTGATCCACTCGCAGCGAGTGCTTCTGGCGCTGACGCAGGCCGGGGTTTCCCGCGAGGACTCCTACCGTCTGGTGCAGCGTAACGCCATGAAGGTCTGGGAGCACGGGGCCGATTTCCTCGAAGAACTGCTCGCCGACGCCGATGTTCGGGCTGCCCTGCCCGAAGCGACGATCCGCGAGAAGTTCGACCTCGGCTATCATACCAAACACGTCGATACGATCTTCAGACGCGTGTTTGGCTCAACCGGCAGCAACTAGATTAAAGCCCCAGATTGATAAAAGCATTCCGGATTCGAGGATTCTTGCATAGGAATTGAACATTCCTGAATGTGAATCGGACGAAGTTGCGTAATTCACCCGCCCAAATAGCGGTTACATCAGGTGCAACAGCGAAAAACCGCCAGTAAGAACGGGATGGTTCACGAAATTAATTGAACGAGCGTTCGATTAATTTTACCGGGATTTTGCGCGCGCTGACGTTTGATTGGTTGAAACGCCGTGACGGCGGGTACGGAGCTCTCGCTTTATCATCAAATACCTGCCTGTCCGTCATCCTCGGGCTTGACCCGAGGACCCATGGCAAAGGAGCGAGGCGATATCCACCATTGTGGCGGCGTCCAGTTATTGAAAAATGGTGAGGCAGCTTATCACCGAGAAATCGTCCGGCTGGATTCCGTGGGAGCACGACACGATAGCGCTGCTCAGCCGTGGGTCCTCGGATCAAGCCCGAGGATGACGGAGAGATGGATCCAGGACGAAGGACGTCGCGTAAGCGCCAACTAACCCTTTGCCGGAACGATCCTGATGACATTGCCCCAGGGGTCAACGATCTCGCGTTCGTCCTTGGCATCGGCGGAGCTGAACTCGGCCCAGGCCAATCCGGAGCGATCATTGTCGCGGCGCCCGGCGCCGCGGCTTTGCCAGGAGTTGGCGGCGACGTGGTGATGGTAACCGCCGGTTGACATAAACACCGCACTGCCGCCAAACCCGGCAACCGTCTGCAACCCGAGCTCATCCTGCCACCAGCTTTCGGCCTCCTTGGCGTTGCCGACACGCAGGTGCAGATGGCCAACCATCGTCCCGTCAGGAGCCATGTCGAAAGGCACCTCGTTGCCGGGTTCGCCGAGCAGATTGCCAACGTCGAGCGCCTCGGTGCCCATCTGCACGGATGAGCCGTTCCACTTCCAGCTCTCATGCGGACGGTCGGCATAAATTTCAACGCCGTTGCCTTCCGGATCGGTCAGATAGATGGCCTCGCTGACCAGATGGTCGGAAGCGCCGACGATCGGCGTGCGCTTGTCAATTGCCCGCCGGGCCCAGCGGGCGAGATCGGCGCGGGCCGGCAAGAGAAAAGCCGTGTGGTAGAGGCCGGCGCTGTGCGGATCATCGGCACGGATGGCCGAGGCCTGCTCGATCTCGAGCAGCGGCGTTTCGCCCGCACCTAGAATGACCGACTGGCCCTTGCGTGAAATCTCGCGCAGGCCAACAACGTCCTCATAATATTTCGCCAGCGCATCGGCATCCCTGGCCTTGATGCCAACCTTCGACACGTGCGTCGGCGCCGTTGCTGCAAAGGAAATCTTGTCCATTTTTGTCTCCGCGCGGGAACTTCCCGTCGATACAGCAAGGGCGGCAGCGCCAACAACCACATTCCGGCGCGTGAGCTTCATACCCATCCCCTCGCAACATATCAGTTTCGTTGTTGCTAACGTCGGATTTATCGAGGCTCGAAACAAGCCCGGCACGAGCGAACAGCTTGTTCACAAATACTGAACCCACCGAGGGAGATTGTTTACAGCACAAGGCCCCTCATGGTGAGCTTGTCGAACCACGCACCACTGTTTTACGTGGTTCGACAAGCTCACCATGAGGGCGCTCGTAAAATGCCGTCTAACCGCGTCGCCGCCTGCTACAATCTTACATATCGGTAAAATGCTTGGCATTTTCGCAACGCCTTTTGGAAACAGACCGCTTTAAGCTGGCTACGCCCAACGGAGTTTGAAGAATGGTTCGCTGTCTATTGATATCCTTCACATACATCGCATTGCAAATAAGCGCCGCCCATGCCGGCGGCACATCATTCGAAGGTAAGTGGCAGCAGATTGCTTCTACCGCTGGCGAATGCCGAACCTGCGCAGTTGAATTCAAATTCGCGGGCGCATTGCTCAGTGTTAATGCGAATAATGGATGGAACGCCACTGCCCAAAATGTCTCGGACTCATCCAGGTCGGCATCTGCGAACGGCCATTGGAGCAGGGACGCTGGCTATCTGGCGGGTTCACCGTTCAGGGCATTCTTCGAGATCGTGGATTCACGCTTGTTTATGAAGATGCTCGTTCGAAAGAAGGACGGATCGATGATGGCGATCAAAGCCATCTTTGAGCGACCGTCTCAACCAACCGCATAAGCCGATGATGGTTTTCATCCACTTCGATCCGCGCCAGCGCCAGCGCTTCAACTCCAATGATTGGAGATTCGATGTGAACAAGCTTGATGTAGCGCGGCGGCAATTCATATCCGGTGGTATCTGAACGAGCCGCTGGCGGCCAAATACAAGAATATCCATTGGGACAAGCAGCGGCACTAAAAATAAATATTTAACTTCGCTGTAATATCAATATGTTAAGCAATGCAGAAACGCCCCATGAGGGAGGCAGGGCCGCTCGCCCTTGGCTCATTCGACCGGATATGGCCCCTCGGTAAAGCTCCGCGCATGATAGCCTTTTGTGCCGATCAAGCGCGCCAAGGGACTGCGTGTGTCCTCGCCGCGAGCCAGCCGCCCGATCAAATACCGGAAATCATATTTCGGCTGCCAGCCGAGTTCGGTTCGCGCCCGCTCATTGACGTAGACGCGGTCGATGCTTGGAAGCATTCTCCAATCGCGCCGCGCAAACTCGGCCGCGTATTCGGGCACACGGCGCTGCACGGCACGCGGGGCATCGGTGCGTAAATCAGCCAGATCGTCTGCTGTAAACGGTGTCGTCGCGCTGATGATATAGCGGCGAAAGCCGAGTGCCGGCGCCTTTTCGGCCGCCAGAAGATGCGCACTGACGATGTCCTCGATATCCACCCGGCGATAGAGAAACTCGTTCAGCTTGGTGTTTTCATCGGCAAAGCCGCTTCGCACGCCCTTATCGTCGTCCTCTTCCGGAAAAAACCGCGAGGTGCGCAACACCATCGTCGCCAAGCGCTGGTTGCGATGAAACAGCTGGCAAAGGTCTTCGGCTGCCGCTTTGGTCACCCCATAGATGTTCTTCGGGACAGGCCGCACATCCTCGGTGATCCAGGCGGCAGGCACACCTTGCGGCGGGACCAACGCATCGCCAAAGACACTCGTCGTGCTGGTATAGATGAAGGATTTGACGCCGGCCGCCACCGCTTCTTCCAGAAGGTTCAAGGAACCGGTGATATTGGTATCGACGAAATCCTGCCGCGCATGCGTGCCGACATGCGGCTTGTGCAGCGTGGCCGCATGGAAGACGGTCTCGATACCCGCCATGCAGCGTTCGACGAAAGGCCGGTCGGCTATCGAACCGACATGGGTGGTGAACGGGCCCGCCGCGATATCAAGCCCGGCGACCTCGCGACCTCTGCCCTGCAATGTGCGCACCAGCGCCTCGCCCAGATGGCCGGAGCTGCCTGTCACCAATATCGTCATGGTTGCGTCATTCCTCCCAGAACTGGAATCGGATGAAGGTTAGCATTGGCGTTGTTTGCGAGTGAAGAGTCTCTGCAAAGGCTGATGCCGATTATCTCTCCCCTTGCGGGAGAGAAAGCGATTTCAGCATCTTAGCCCTTGCTAAGTGCTAGAAATCGCCAGAGAGGGGATTTCAAATCATTCGCTGCAAATCCCCTCACTTGGATTTTCAAAGGATTTAGCAAGTGCTAAATCCAAGAAAACCCTTTCTCTCCCGCAAGGGGAGAGATAACCGGCATCGACTGTCGTCATCTGTCACCGACCTGCCAGTGCGAGGCCGCCCAGACTTCGCAGCGGAGCGGCCTTACTATCGCCAGACAGCGGGTATTGCATCATGGCATCTTTGAGTTTACGGCCTAAAATGAGTGCCAGTCTCACGCGGCGAGGGTAATATTATGAACGACTTTTATGTCGGACAGAAAGTCGTTTGTATCGACGACAAATTCAAGAATGTCAGCATCGACCAAATCATCCGAAAAGGCCAAATCTACACCATCCGCTGGATTGGCATGTACCAGCACTACGTCGATGGCGAATTCCTCGGCATCAAAGTCGAGGAAATCCACCGCGGCAATGATGACGGCCCCGAGGGTTATGGTGCCGCCGACATGCCTTACCGTGCGTCCCGTTTTCGTCCATTGGTGAAAGACAAGATTGGCCAACTGCGAAAGCTGTTGACCCCCAAATCGGACGAACCGGATGAACCAACAAAGAAAACCCCGGTGAAAAAGAAGGAGAAGGTCTGAATTCTGGGGCAGCCAACGCGTCAAGAATTGCCGTCGGCGTCCTTATGAACGTTTCGCATTTATTCGCTATTCCTGCCCGGTTGGCCCGTGGATATCAGACCAAAGTATAACTCAGGCAAACCAGCGCATGATGGAGCATCCATCTCTGTCTCGCTACTGTGATCGTGGGTCGACATTGCTATTGCCGTACTCACGACCGCTCCTTGTGAGCTTACATCTGACGAAGGATTGAAGCCGTGGATAAGATGGATACGCTTTGGTTAATGCTTTTTCTGATGGGCTCGGTGAGTATCGTCGCCCTTACATTCACGACCAGCGAAATATTCGCTCTGTATTGAGCTCGAACCTGCGGACTTGCAACATGAGGGCTACAACTTGGCCCTCACTACGGTCCTATAAATCGGCGAGCCGCCTGGACACGCATTCAGCAAGCCAGGCAACAGCCACTCCAGGAAATACAGCCATCAAGGTGCGATAGACCCAGCGTTTAACAGCTCAAGCGTTGCCGTTCGGCGATGACGGCACGACTGGACGGTTCACGCCAGGTTTTTACGCCGCGCCAACTCTGCCTCGCTCGGCTGTTCCGCTCCGAACGAGCCAGTGACAATGTCGCCCGCGCGCACGTATTTGTTGATTGTGACGCCGGTGCCCGAGACCTTTGACGAAACGAGTTTCAGAGCGCCGGGAGAGGCATGGCCGCTGAACAGCCTCTTGCCCTTCCCCAATATGAGTGGAAACATGAAAATGTTCATCTCGTCGACCAGGCCATTTTTGAACAGGGTTTGCAGGAAATCGGTGGAGCCCTGGGTCAACAGATCCGGCCCCTGCTCGCTTTTCAGCTTCGTGACTGCCGCGACCACATCCGGGCCCAGAGTTTGGCTGTTCTGCCAGTCAAGTTTCAGGTCTGGATTGCGGGTCGCAACATATTTGTGGACGCGGTCGAACAAGGGGCCGATCGGATGGCCGGCGTCGACATAGGGCCAATAGGCGGCAAAAATGTCGTAGGTTTTCCGGCCGAGCAGAAGATCAAAAGGCTTGGCAAACATCTCCCCCACGGCCTCTTCTCCTGCCTGGTCAAAATAGGGGGCAACCCAGCCGCCATATTTGAAGTCGCCTGTTGGGTCTTCGTCCGGGCCACCTGGTGCCTGCATGATACCGTCGAGGCTTACAAAAGCACCAGTAATGATCTTTCTCATGTTTAGTCTCCTTCAACGCTGCCGTTATGCGTTAAAGACGTTCGCCAGTGGCATTTGCCGACAGCGCCGAGAAAAATTGTGCGTTCATACACCGCAATCCGGGTTCTGCGCAGGTCTGCAGGGTAGAGCTGCTTGTGCCTGCCTCCCATCACAAGGGAAACAGGCACCGGCTGATTGTACGTTCCTACTGGCATTCAATCACTGGATTGACCCAATCGGCATAGTCAAAGGATTTGTAGTCGTCCCCGGGTTTTACGAAGAGCCGTAACGTCTGGACCTCACGCAGGTCCACTTTCAACAATTTGGACTGATCGTTGGGCGTCATTACACCGCTATTGGCCAGGAGATTCCCGTCGCCCCAAATTTCGAACGCAACATTACCATATCCCTTCCGGTCACTGGGAGGTTTGGAGAAATACTGCTTGTCGACGCCGACACTGACCGAGAGCTGCGTGCACTTTCCACCAGGACGGAAATAGAGATGGGATCGAGAGGCCACACCAAACCCTTTCGCAAATTCGGTTCCGCCAACATTGAGTCTGCTTCCGTCACCCGCCTTGTCCTCGCCATTGGACATGTTCCTTTCGGCGGGACCCCAACCATTGATATGATAGACCCAGGGCCGATCGCTGAGAGCGCTTTCGCCCTTTGGAAAGGCAAACTCCTTGCCCTGCACTTTCAGCACCAATACGCCATGGGAAGGTATTGTTGCGCTGTATTCCTTGTCGAAAGTGCCGAGGTCCTTCTGGCTGGAAAGATCGCGCAGTTTCGCAGGACCTGCCTCAAGTCCAAGGTCGGTCCATGCGACGGTGATCTTCGCCGGCTGGGCACTGCGGTTGAGCAGTGCCACTGCGCGTTCACCCATGGCAACGAGCGGCTTGTTCCAGACCTGCAATCCGGCTGTGTCCTCACGAACCTGGACTGCCTGAATGTTCAGCGGATCCTGATTGACCGCAATGATGTCCTTGTTGGTAAGGGTTTTCAACGTTTCCGGCGTTTGGGTGCGAATATCGTTGCCTGCAAGCAACGGGCTCGCCATCATTGCCCACATGGCAAAGTGTGTCTTGTTCTCCTCCGGTTGCGGCAGCTTGCCAACCTCGAGCATGTCGAAATCATTCCAGAAGCCCGGCGTTGCATAGCCAGCCACGGCCGCGCCGAGTTCGAGTACTCTCATGACCGATTTCAGCTCTGGGCTCTGGTGGTCTGACCGGCGGTTATCAAAGACATCGGTCACATCGTCAGCGACGCGCGACATGTGCGCAAGTCCGGGTATATCGAGTTGCGGACGATCACCCTTCTCATCGTAATTCGATTCAGTATCGAAGATATGGATGCTATAGGACATATTCCGGCCCGTTCTGGCCAAGGCGTCGCGCATTATCGCGGCTCGTGCGTGGTCCTTTGGTCCCGAACAGTCATCATATTTGACATAATCAATACCCCATTCGGCATAGGTCTTTGCATCGATCTCTTCATAGCCTGCACTGCCAAAATAGTTTTGACATGTCACGGCGCCGAACGAAGTATAGATGCCGATTTTCAAGCCCTTTGCGTGAATCTTTTCCGCCAGGCTCTTGATCCCGCTTGGGAACTTGTCGTTTGTCGTCGGCTTGCCGTTCTTGTCACGCGATTTCCCTTCCCAGCAATCGTCCAGATTGATGTAGTTGTAACCCGCATTTGCCATGCCGTTCTTGACGATGGTATCGGCAATTTCGAGGATCATCGTTTCGCTGACGTTGCATTGAAACGTGTTCCAGGCGTTCCAACCCATCGGCGGGATCTTCGGTGCCGGCAGGGCTTTCGTGCCGTCCGGAAATCGAACCTTGTAAAGGGTCGGAAATGGTTCGTAAGGCGCGGCCACGACAGGGGCAATCTTCGCGCGCATGGTGGCACCCTCCTCGCTCAACCCGGCGACCTCAAGCAGTGTCGCGGCATCGGCCAGCCGCCCCTGCTTTTCGAGTGCGGCGGCGGTGTTGCGGGCAAGCTGTGCGAAGCTGGATTTGGTTACTTCCAATTTGCGTTCTGCTTCCACGATAGCTGCTGATGAGACACGGCCCTCACCCTTGAGACGGTCAAGATTGGCCTGCGCGGAAGATATCTCGCCTTTGAGCTTGTTCAGTTCGTCCGTCAAAACGGCTTTGGCCTTGGCGGCTTCGGCATCCGCCCAGATCATTGCCGGGTCGGGAAACGTTGCCTCCGATGTCTGTTTCGGCGAATGGTCAGAGCCATTGCAGGCCGCGAGACAAACCAATGCGGTGGTAAAAAACATTCTCAAATACTTCATGAAAATCCTCCCGTTTAAAAGTATGACTTTCAAAAGTATGACTTTTAAAACGGAACCACAATTCGCCTAAAGTTTAAGCAGGTTGCTTCAATTAAAGCCGATCACACGCCCCATATTGCGCACCACCGCCATTTTTCCTAAATACGGCGCATGAAAGTCAAAGATACCGATATTATCATCGTTCCCGGCTATACCAATTCCGGCCCCGATCACTGGCAGACGCGCTGGGAGACAAAGCTTTCCACCGCGCGCCGCGTCGAGCAGGCGGAGTGGACGAAACCTGTGCGCGAGGATTGGGTGGCCGAGGTGGTCAAGGCGATCGATGCCGCGACGCGCCCGGTGGTCGTGGTGGCGCATTCGCTTGGCGTGCCGACCTTCATCCATGCTATCCCCGAGATCGGCGACAAGGTCAAAGGCGCGTTTCTGGTAACGCCGCCGGATGTTTCCAACCCGAAGATCCGGCCGAAACATCTGATGACCTTCGGCCCCTACCCGCTGGAGCCGTTTACATTTCCATCCATCGTCGTCGCCAGCCGCAACGATCACTATTGCTCCTACGAGGTCGCCGACGAACTCGCCGCATCATGGGGTTCGATGATCATCGATGCCGGTGACAGCGGCCATCTCAATTCGGAATCCGGGCATGGCCCCTGGCCGGAGGGTTCGATGGTTTTTGCAAAGTTTCTCTCGCAACTTTGATACGTTGGCTTAGCTGACGGACCCGAAAAACGATGTCTTCCTTGATCTCTGCGGGCATTGCTATAGGCTCGACCGAAGCAGTGTCTGCGGACAGCAAAAACTGCGCTTAATGGAGGAACCACCAATGAAACTCTACTCGCGGCCGCTATCCCCCTATTCCTCCATCATCCGCTGCATCGCCTACTACAAACAAGCTCCCATCAAGATCGTCGCGCCGCCCTCGGGATTTCCGATCCCGGAAGAATTCCGCGCCATTTCGCCGTTCAACCGCATACCGGTGCTGATCACCGGCTCAGGCCTCACCATCGTCGAAGCCTCGGTGATCGCCGAATATCTGGAAGAACATTTCCCCGAACCAGCGCTGCTCCCGGCAGATTCCCGCGACAGGGCCATTGTACGAATGACTGCTCGCACAGCCGAACTCGAGGTGCTGGCGCCAGTGATGGAGCTTTTCGAACTGTTCTTCAGGAAGTCGAAGGATGATGCGCGTATCAGCAAGCTGTTCAAGCAGATGGAAATTGGCCTGACCGAGATTGAAAAGCGCATTGGCAATGGCCCCTACGCGCTGGGCGATCAGATGACGCTGGCCGATGCCTGGCTAACGCCGACACGTTTCGTCTTCAACAATTTCCGTGTCATCTCCGGCCGCGAGGATCTGCTCGATCCCTACCCGAAATTCGATGCGCTTCAGCAACTGATTATTCAGGATCCGGTGCTATCGCTGGTCTGGTACGAAATGACCGACGGGCTCAAAGTGTTCCAGGGTGAGCTCGAGTCCGCTTAAATTCCAGACCGGAGAAAATACGCATGAAGACGCCGACGATCGCAATCGCCGTAATAATTTCGCTCGGCGTCCTTGCCGGTTGTCAATCGAAAGGCAAACCCGGGCCGGGCTCTCTGGCCTTCTCATCGGAAAAAGCCGCGTTGCCAACGATGGAGCGCGTGGCGATCGCTGCCAACAATTGCTGGTTCAAATCGGGCGATTCAAGTTTCAAGCCGTATCGTCTGGCGCCGGAACTGAATTCCTATTCGGGCCGCCCGCGCATCCTCGTCGTCCCCGCGAGTAATCCGGGCGGACGCCCGCTTCTCGTCGTGCATGCGGAAGGCAACCCGGCGAAGGTCGAAGCCTTCGGTCCGCTCATGAGCAATTCCGCCGGAAATCGTATCGCCGGAGATGTGCGGCGGTGGGCGGGCGGGCAGACATCCTGCTCGGCCAGCGGATGAAAAATGGCTGAGGCCGTGCGCAGTGCGCCGGCCTCATAACCTCAGGAATAATACCTTTCGAGATCCGCTTCCACGTGATCGCGCGTCAAGCCGAGGTCTTTCAACCCGTCATCACCGAGCGATCCAAGCTCCAGTCTCGTTCGCCGCTTCACGGCTGCATTTTCCAGCCAACGCATGACGCGGGTAAGCAAGTCGTATTGGAATGGTGGTACCAGGCCGAACTGCCAGGATCTATGTAGATAGGACCCATATTCGCCTCCATGTGACGAGCGATCGCCTTTCATATCGGTATTGGCACCCCCCATCGCAAGAGCGCCTCAATCCCAGAAGAATCGCTTGATCTCGCGACGCGCTTCCGCGGGTTCAATACCGACATCGTTCAACAGATCATTGCTGAGCTCGCTGAGATGCATGCGCGTCCGGCGCTTCGTCATGGCGTTGCCAAACCAGCCGATCAGTGCGGATGCCGTGTGCAACAATCCGCTGTTCTGAGAACGTGCCGCGTGGCTTTCGGCGCCACCAGACCTTCTAATTGTATCTATTGTACTCATTGTCATTGTCCTTGGGAGGTCAAATTGACTCTTTTTCGTGCGATTGTTATATGAATTGACTCAATTGGAAGCGCAATATAATAATTGTTACCATGACAAATTGGCTCCCTGAACTTGAACCCGGAAAAGGCCCGCTTTATCTGCAGCTGGCCGACCGCATCGAAACCGACATTGCCGGGGGCATTCTCGCGCCCGGCACCAAACTGCCGCCGCAGCGTAATCTCGCCTTCGATATCGGGGTGACGATAGGAACGGTCGGCCGCGCCTATAATCTCATTCGCGAGCGTGGTTTGGTCAGCGGCGAAGTCGGGCGCGGCACCTATGTGACGGATCACAAGGAGGCCGCGCTGGTTCAGGCGGCGCCGCACACGGAGCCATTTGGCGGCACGCGCGGTCCGGTGGCGACGCCCGGCAAGATTCGCATGGACTCGACGGCTGCAATCGAGGTCGGCCAGTCCGCCGCAATGGAACAGCTGCTGGCGCAGATCACCCGACAATTCCCGCGCGAGATGTCGAGCTATTCCCGCACCCTTCCCGCATCGTGGCAGGAGGCGGGAAGCAAATGGCTGTCCGGCGCAGGCTGGGTGCCGGAACCGGCGTCCATCGTGCCGACACTCGGCGCGCATTCGGCAATTCTCGCGGTGATAGCGGCGATAACAGTTCCTGGCGACAGGGTCGCTTTCGAGGATTTGACCTATTGCTCGGCAGCGCGCAGCGTCAATCTCATGGGGCGGCGCAGCATCATCCTGCACACGGACAATGGCAGCGCGACGCCGGACGATTTCGAGCGGCTCTGCGCGCAGCAGCATCCCAAGCTGGTTTTTCTCATGCCGTCGCTACACAACCCGACCGCAACGACTATGCCGGAGGATCATCGCCGGGCGATTGTCGAGATCGCGCGGCGGCACAATGTCTGGATCATCGAGGATGAGATTTACGGGTCGGTGATGGGGCACGAGCATATCAAGATCGCAGATCTCGCGCCGGAGCGGACATTTCATATCGGCGGCCTGTCGAAATCCGTGGCTGCAGGTGTGCGCGGCGGCTGGGTCGCCTGCCCTCCGCACCTCGCGGCGCGTGTCCACACGGCGCACAAGATGGTCACCGGCGGCATGCCATTCATCATGGCTGAACTCGGCGCCCAACTGGTCAATTCAGGCGAAGCCGACACGATCCGCGGCAAGGTCCAAACCGAGATCGCTGCGCGGGAAGCGATTGCACGCTCGGTCTTCGCGGGCATGGAGTTCACCTCGCAGCCGCTTTCGCCGTTTTTGTGGATGAAATTGCCTGACCCATGGCTTTCAGGCACGTTTAAAAGCGCCGCACTGAATGAAGGCGTGCTGGTCGACGACGAGGATGAATTCAAACCGGGCCGCACAGAGAAAGTGTTCCACCGCGTGCGCCTCGGACTGACGGTGCCGGAAACGCGCGATGAGGTGGTTCAAGGCTTCAGCATTCTACGCCGGCTAATGGAAACGGATAACGCGAGTTATGACAGTTATTCTTGAGATAGGTTAATTGGCAAGCGAGGTTGAACCCGCACTTGAGGTCAATGCCATGTGCGTGGTTCGACAAGCTCACCATGAGGGAGATTGGTGGCTGTAAAGATAAACGCCAACGTTGCAGAAATTAACTCCCTGCAATCTCCCACCTCCTCATGGTGAGCTTGTCGAACCACGCACATGGAATTAGTATCAATTATAATCTTCCTGATTCCGCAGCAAATTCATTTTACTTTTTTGAGTTCATGCAATGACCATTCCTTTTAAACATTGAAAGAACGCTGGAATGCCGATCCCGCATTTCGACATGCGTACGAAGAAATTGGTCCAGAGATCGAAATTGCTTTTCGCAAGACCGAAGCACGTGATCAGACGCTAGCTTCTTCGTCAACTTCAGGTACCCCGCCCTCCGTTAAGGTGAAGCGACTCTCTCTCCGTCATCCTCGGGCTTGACCTGAGGACCCACGGCAAAGCAGCGCTGTGAATTGAGCGGGCGTGACGGTTTCCAGATAAGAAGTCAGTCAATGAAGAGCAGCTTCCCTGCGATATCCTGCTGGACAAAGTCGAGTTAGCGGAAACACTTGCCCTCCTTTGCCGTGGGTCCTCGGGTCAAGCCCGAGGATGACGGAGAAGGAGGCGCTAAACGGCATCTGCCCTTGAGAATTGCCTCCTCACCCCTTGCCCAAATACGGGATCGTCCCGGCGATATCGGTATCGTCGATGAGCTGGAAGCGGCTTTCGCTGCCTTCCTGGCGCGCCTTGCCGTGAGGAGCGTATTCCGGATCATTTGCAAAGGCCATCGCGGCATCCGCATCCGGAAACTGGATAAGTGCGATGAGCGTCGTCTCCAGCGGCTTACCTTCAAGCACTTTGATATTACCGCTGCGTGAAAGATATTTGCCGCCATGTTTCGCTGCTATGTCATGCACGACAGCTGCATATTCCGGCACCCATTTGTCATCAGTGATTTTAACGTCGGCGATCAGGAAAACCGTCATTGCATTCCTCCTATGCCGGGCTGTCGAAGCCCGTAAAGTCCGGTGACCCAAATGCAGTGTTGCACGGGGAAGCGCCAACTTCCAGTTGCAGAAACGCTTTGTTCAGATTGCTGTAAATCCATTATCGACAAACAGGTGCGTGCCGGTGATGAAGCTCGCCTCGTCGCTGGCAAGGAAAAGTGCGGCGCGCGCTACTTCTTCCGGCTCACCAATGCGCCCCTGCGCTGCCATCATGGCCTCGTCCGAGACATCCACGCCTTGCTTTTGCAATTCATCCACCTCGCGCAAACCGTGCGGTGTACGGATAAACCCCGGGCAGACGGCGTTGCAGCGAATATTGCGGTCGCGAAACTCGACGGCGATGGCCCGCGCGAACATGTGACAGGCGCCCTTGGTCGTATCGTAGAGAACTTCCATCGGCGTTGCCGCCACAGCTGAAATGGACGAGGTGCAGACGATCGAACCGCCGCCAGCGTCGAGCATGTGCGGGATGACTGCGCGCGTCATCAGATACATGGAGCGCACATTGACCGCGTGCAGCCAATCCCATTCTTCCACCGTCGTCTCGAGGAACGGCTTGATGACGATGGTACCCGCATGGTTGAAGAGAACGGTGACATTGCCATATTTTTCCGCAACACCGGCAACGGCCTTTTGCACCTGTGCCTCATCAGAAACGTCGGCGACGAAATAGCTCGCGACACCGCCAGCCGCCGTGATTTCCGCCACGGTACTAGCAGCCGCCTGCTCGTTGCGGTCGACGATCGCCACTTTCGCGCCCTCGGCAGCGAAAAGTTTCGATGCCGCACCGCCCATGCCTGTCGCTCCACCGGAAACGATTGCCACCTTGCCTGCCAGCCTGCCCGTCATTTGAATCCCCTTGAACCCATTTTATTGCTTGTGAGGGTGACGTTACGCCGGGCGGCCGGCCCCGACAAGCGCCCCAACCTTCGAGCCGCGACCCTCTCTGTTGATTCAGTCCTTTTTCCTATCGCGCCGCAGCACTACATAAGCTAAAGAAGGCCAAAAGCTCTCCCATGTATGGATATTCCAGGACCCATGACCATTTCCAATACTGTCAAGATCACGTCGGAACTCGTGGCTTCACACGGGCTGAAGCCGGACGAATATCAGCGCATCCTCGATCTGATCGGGCGCGAGCCGAGCTTCACCGAACTTGGCATCTTTTCCGCCATGTGGAACGAGCATTGTTCCTACAAATCTTCGAAAAAGTGGCTGCGGACGCTGCCGACCACGGGACCGCAGGTCATCCAGGGTCCGGGTGAAAATGCCGGTGTCGTCGATATCGGCGATGGCGATTGCGTGGTCTTCAAGATGGAGAGCCACAACCACCCTTCCTATATCGAGCCGTACCAGGGTGCCGCGACCGGCGTCGGCGGTATCCTGCGTGATGTGTTCACCATGGGCGCGCGGCCGATTGCGGCGATGAACGCGTTGCGCTTCGGCGAACCGTCGCACCCGAAGACACGGCATCTCGTTTCCGGCGTGGTCGAAGGCGTCGGCGGCTATGGCAATTCGTTCGGCGTGCCGACGGTCGGCGGCGAGGTCAATTTCGACGCGCGCTACAACGGCAATATCCTGGTCAACGCGTTTGCCGCGGGCCTTGCCAAGACCGATGCGATCTTTCTGTCCGAGGCCAAGGGCGTCGGCCTGCCGGTGGTCTATCTCGGAGCCAAGACCGGACGCGACGGCGTTGGCGGTGCAACCATGGCTTCGGCCGAATTTGACGAATCCATCGAGGAGAAGCGCCCGACCGTACAGGTGGGCGATCCCTTTACCGAAAAATGCCTGCTCGAGGCTTCTCTGGAACTGATGGCTTCGGGCGCCGTCATCGCCATTCAGGACATGGGTGCCGCCGGCCTCACCTGCTCGGCGGTGGAAATGGGCGCCAAGGGCAATCTCGGGATCGAACTCGATCTCAACTCCGTGCCGGTCCGCGAAGAGCGCATGACGGCTTACGAAATGATGCTGTCCGAAAGCCAGGAGCGTATGCTCATGGTGCTGCGCCCGGAAAAAGAGGAAGAGGCCGAGGGTATCTTCAAGAAATGGGGGCTGGATTTCGCCATTGTCGGCTATACGACCGACGATATGCGCTTTCGCGTGCTGCATGACGGCGATGAAGTCGCCAATCTGCCGATCAAGGATCTCGGCGATCAGGCTCCGGAGTATGACCGGCCCTGGATGGAGCCGGGCAAGCACGCCCCGCTGCCTGCCGCTAATGTGCCCGAGGTCGAGGATTATGGCGCGGCGCTGCTGCAAATGCTCAATTCGCCCGACCTTTCATCGCGCCGCTGGGTCTACGAGCAATATGACACGCTGATCCAGGGCAACTCCCTGCAGGTACCGGGCGGAGACGCCGGTGTGGTGCGTGTCGAAGGCCATCACAGCAAGGCGCTCGCCTTTTCGTCGGATGTGACGCCGCGTTATTGCGAGGCGGACCCCTATGAAGGCGGCAAGCAGGCGGTGGCGGAATGCTGGCGCAACCTGACCGCCGTGGGTGCAGAACCGCTGGCCGCAACGGACAACCTCAATTTCGGTAATCCGGAACGACCCGAGATCATGGGCCAGTTGGTAAAGGCCATCGGCGGCATCGGCGATGCCTGCCGCGCGCTGGCCTTCCCTATCGTTTCCGGCAATGTCTCGCTTTATAACGAGACCAATGGCCAGGCGATCCTGCCAACCCCGACCATCGCCGGTGTTGGGCTCATCCCGGACTGGACGAAGACCGCCAAGATCGGCGGCATGCGCGACGGCGATGTGCTGATCCTTGTCGGCGGCGACGGGACGCATCTCGGCCAGTCGATCTATCTTCGCGATCTGCATGGGCGGGCAGACGGCCCTGCTCCTAGCGTCGATCTCGCGGTCGAGAAGCGCAATGGCGACTTCATCCGCTCCGCCATCCGCAACGGTCAGGTGACCGCCTGCCATGACCTTTCCGATGGCGGCCTTGCGATAGCCTTGAGCGAGATGTGCATGGCCTCCGGCAAAGGTGCGAATGTGGAAATCGGCGAAACCGCGCCGCATGCGCTGCTGTTCGGTGAGGACCAGGGCCGCTACGTCGTGGCGGTTGCCCCTGACATGGCAAAACTCGTTATGCTCAACGCGGAAGGTTCCGGCGTTCCATTCCGCAACGTCGGTACAGTCGGCGGCAACACATTGACGATTGGACGCCTGCTCTCCATATCTGTTGAGGACCTGACAAAAGCCCACGAATCGTGGTTCCCTGACTATATGAGTGGTCAGGCGGACGAAAAAACACAGGCCGCCTGAGGAGAGAACGACATGGCAATGGACGCGCGCGACATCGAAAAAATGATTCGAGACGCCATCCCGGATGCGAAAGTTACCATTCGCGATCTGGCGGGCGATGGCGACCATTATGCCGCCGAAGTCGTCGCGGAAAGCTTTCGCGGCAAGTCGCGCGTTCAGCAGCACCAGATGGTCTATGATGCGCTGAAGGGTAACATGGGCGGGGTACTTCACGCCCTCGCCCTGCAGACCAGCGCGCCGGAGTAATTTACGTAAGCGTCGATGCCGATGATCTCTCCCCTTGTGGGAGAGAAAGCGATTTCAGCATCTTAGCCCTTGCTAAGTGCTAGAAATCGCCTGAGAGGGGATGTGCAATCATCTTGATACCCCCTCTCTTGGATTTTCCAAGGATTTAGCAAAGAGGCTAAACCCAGGAAAATCCTTTCTCCTCCACAAAGGGGGAGATAATCGGCATTGATTGTCGAGCCCCGCACTCCCAACTAATAGACAAGTTACTTGCGTTCACGCGCCCATCGTGCTTTTTCTGGGCAAAGAATTGAGGTAGATTGGCCTCAAAGCGTTTTTCTGGCCGTGATTCCTCCCTCGCGGCCGCGAAAGGAACCTTAAATGAGCGGTATCAACGAATTCATCGACAATGAAGTCAAGAGCAACGACGTCGTGCTTTTCATGAAGGGCACCCCCGGCTTTCCGCAATGCGGATTCTCAGGTCAGGTCGTTCAGATCCTTGATTATGTCGGTGTCGACTATAAAGGCGTGAACATTCTTTCTTCCAATGAACTGCGCCAGGGTATCAAGGACTATTCCAACTGGCCGACTATCCCGCAGCTTTATGTGAAGGGTGAATTTGTCGGCGGCTGCGATATCATCCGCGAAATGTTCCAGGCGGGTGAACTGCAGGCTCTCCTCAGCGAAAAGGGCGTTGCCACCAAGGCCGCCTGATTACGCTTTAATTCCAATTGGTTCCGGTTGCATCCGGAATCTCCATGTTAAAGGCGTCGGCCGTTCCGACGCCTTTGTCTTTGTTTGTTTTTCAAATCCAGAAAGCACTCTGAAATGGATGCCTCCGCCAATACCGCTCCCTCACGCCTCCAGGGAATGGGTAAAGTCGAATTCATCAGCCTGATGGCGATGCTGATGGCGGTCAATTCCATGGCTATCGATGTCATGCTGCCGGCTTTACAGCAGATCGGCGCAGCGCTTGGCATCAGCAGTGAAAATCATCGGCAATATGTAATTTCGGCTTATCTCCTCGGCTTCTCGGTGGCACAGCTGTTCTTCGGCCCGCTATCGGATCGCTTTGGCCGCAAGGTGCCGATTTTCTGCGGCCTGATCATTTATATCGCTTCGGCGCTGGCGTGTGTCTTTGTCCCGAGCTTCGGCGCATTGCTGTTCTTCCGGGCACTGCAGGGCATCGGCTCCGCTGCTACCCGCGTCATCGCCATTTCGATCGTGCGTGACGTTTATGGCGGCCGGCAGATGGCCGAGGCCATGTCGCTGATCATGATGGTATTCATGATCGTGCCGGTTATTGCGCCCGGGACGGGTCAGGTCGTCATGCTGTTCGGTGACTGGCGGCTGATCTTCATCTTCATGGCGCTGATGGCAACGTCTGTCGCGATCTGGATGTATTTGCGCCTACCAGAGACGATGGACCCGACCGATCGGCGTCCATTCACCATCGTGTCGGTTGCCCGCGCATTCAAGATCGTGCTGACCAACCGGGTCGCCTTTTGCTATGCGCTGGCGAGTGCGTTCATCTTCGGCGCGATGTTCGGCTTCATCAATTCGGCGCAGCAGATCTATGTCGAGATCTATCATCTCGGCGTATGGTTCCCGCTGGCCTTCTCCGTCGTTGCGATCACCATGTCGTTTTCTTCGTTCATGAACTCGCGCTTCGTCGGCCGTTTTGGCATGCGGCGTCTGTCGCATGGGGCGCTGCTTGCCTTCATGACGATTAATGGCGTGTGGCTGCTGCTGACGCTTTTCGGGCCGCAGCCGACACCATTCGTGCTTTATCTTCTGCTGTTTTCGCTGGCGATGTTCCAGTTCGGCTGGATCGGCTCCAACTTCAATTCGCTGGCGATGGAACCGCTTGGGCACGTGGCCGGCACGGCATCGTCAGTGCTCGGCTTCATGGGTACGGCCGGCGGTGGCATCATCGGCGCGGTGATCGGCCAAGCTTATAACGGCACAACCCTGCCCTTGGTCACCGGGTTCTTCGTGCTGTCGCTGATCGGGCTGGTGTTTGTGCTGATCGCTGAAAGAGGCAAGCTGTTCCAGCCGCACAACAAGCCGATTTAGTATTCCGCAGCTGGCCATGTAGCACTTTGGTTGAATTGCTGGCATCCAACCTGTCGCCTAACATTCGGGTATCTTGAAGGGCTGACTATGGCAATTTCATTTGATACTCTGGGTTATGCGATACGCTTGGAACAGGGCGGAATCAGTCCCGCCCACGCCAAGGCGCAAGCAGAAGCCGCAAGGGATTTCATCATGCCCGAACTGGTAACCAAATCTGATCTGAACATCGCGCTGGAGCTGCTGACGCTTCGTCTTACGGTGCGGATGGGTGCACTTTTCTTCGGAACATCCGTGGCGACGATTGCCGCCATCGCGGCCATCGTAAAACTATTCCCCTGATTTCGAAAAAGCGCTGATTTTAACCCGCCATCAGCCCGGCGAAATCAAAAATCTTGCGATCCAAAAGGTGGCTGGGGCGCGTGTTTGCCAGCGCGCGTATCATGATCTCCTTGCGGCCGGGCATGCGTTTTTCGATATCGGCCAACATCGCCTTCATCATGTTGCGCTGCAGCCCATCCTGACTACCGCACAGGTCGCACGGAATGATCGGGAACTGCATGGCCGCGGCAAATTTCTCCAGATCATCCTCGGCACAGTAGCTCAGCGGGCGCAGCAGCATGAGATCGCCCTCGTCATTGAGCAGCTTCGGCGGCATGGCAGCAAGGCGCCCGCCGTGGAAAAGGTTCATCAGGAAGGTTTCGAGGATATCCTCGCGGTGATGTCCGAGCACCAGCGCCGAGCAGCCCTCCTCCCGCGCCACGCGATAGAGATGACCGCGCCTGAGCCGCGAGCAGAGCGAACAATAGGTCTGGTTTTCCGGCACCTTCTCCGTGACGATCGAATAGGTGTCCTTGTATTCGATGCGATGCTCGATGCCGTTTGCTTTGAGAAAATCCGGAAGGATGTGCTTGGGGAAATTCGGCTGGCCCTGATCGAGATTGCAGGCGAGGAGTTCCACCGGCAGCATACCGCGCCATTTCAGATCGAGCAGCAACGCCAGCAGCCCATAGGAATCCTTGCCGCCGGAAAGCCCGACGAGCCAGCGCTCACCCGGCTTGACCATGGCGAAATCTTCAAGCGCCTGCCGCGTGTTGCGCAGCAGCCGCTTGCGCAGCTTGTTGAACTCCACACTGGATGGCACGCCGAGAAACATCGGGTGGCAGCCGGCAACGTCGGTCAATTCCTGGTCATGAATGGTCATGTGAACACCTCATGGCGCTTTCATTGACAAGGTAGTGGCTGGAACGCAAGAGGTTCTAGACCTTTTCAGTTTTTGCTTTAATCGCCGCGCCTCTCTCCGTCATCCTCGGGCTTGACCCGAGGACCCATGGCGACATTCGCATCGCTGCAGGGCTTACCGTATATCCAGGACAATGTGGGTCCTCGGGTCAAGCCCGAGGATGACGGAAAGGTGGACACTCTAATGTCCAAATACCGACCAGCCAGTGCGCTGCGCCAGTAACTCCAGTGCCGCCGAGCCGAGCTGCGAATTGCCGACTTCGTTCAGACCCGGTGACCAGACCGCGATCGAGGCTTTGCCGGGGGCGATGGCAAGAATGCCACCGCCAACACCACTCTTGCCCGGCAGTCCGACACGATAGGCAAAATCGCCCGAGCCGTCATAGTGTCCGCACATCAGCATGAGCGCGTTGATACGGCGCGCACGGCTTGCCGAAACCACGCTGCCGCCATTGAGCGGATTGCGCCCGGCCGAAGCGAGATAAAGCCCGGCGTGCGCAAGTTGGTGGCACGACATGGCGATGGCGCAGTGATGGAAATAGACGCCGAGCACGTGTTCTACCGGATGATCGAGATTGCGGAAGGCTTTCATGAAATTGGCGAGCGCCACATTGCGGTAGCCGGTCTGCGTCTCCGAGCGGGCGACGTTTTGATCGATGGCGATGGTTTCATCATCGGCGAGATGCCGGATGAACTGCACGATCTCGCCAATCGCCTCCTTGGGCAAATGCCCGGCCAGAACCACATCGGCGACCGCAATCGCTCCGGCGTTGATGAAGGGATTGCGCGGCTTGCCCTTTTCCTGCTCGAGCTGGACGATGGAGTTGAAGGCATTGCCGGAGGGTTCGCGTCCGACGCGCTTCCACAACCCGTCGCCGATCTTGCCGAGCGCGAGGGTCAGCGTAAATACTTTCGAGATGCTCTGAATCGAGAATGCCGTCTCGGCGTCTCCTGCCGTATGGATCTGCCCGTCGACAGTGACCAGCGCAATACCGAACTGCTTCGGATCGACTGTTGCGAGTTCCGGAATATAGTCGGCAAGCTTGCCCTCGCCGATGCGGCTGGAAAGATCGTGATAGACGCTGTCGACGACATCCTGAAGATCAGCCATTTCTGGGCTCCGATTGGGACAACAAAAAAGCCGCCAGGATTTCTCCGGCGGCTCTTTCTAAAACTTCGATCTGATTAACGCGAATAGAATTCGACAACCAGGTTCGGTTCCATCTGTACAGCGTAAGGCACATCGGAGAAGGCCGGAACGCGGTTGTACTTGGCAACCATCTTGTTGTGATCAACTTCGAGATATTCAGGAACATCGCGTTCAGCCAGCTGAACGGCTTCCAGAACGATCACGAGCTGCTTCGACTTTTCGCGCACTTCGATCACATCGCCAGCCTTGCAGATGTAGGACTGGATGTTTGTGCGACGGCCATTGACGTTGACATGGCCGTGGTTGACGAACTGACGCGCTGCGAAGATCGTCGGAACGAACTTGGCGCGGTACACGATCGCATCCAGACGTGACTCGAGCAGACCGATGAGCTGTTCACCGGTATCGCCCTTGCGGCGAGCGGCTTCTTCATAGGTCTTGCGGAACTGCTT
This sequence comes from Candidatus Phyllobacterium onerii, assembly GCF_028331445.1. Lineage (GTDB taxonomy): Bacteria > Pseudomonadota > Alphaproteobacteria > Rhizobiales > Rhizobiaceae > Phyllobacterium > Phyllobacterium onerii. Next base: position 132,479 of record NZ_JAQMHX010000011.1, read on the forward strand.
TTCCGAAATATCGCCGTAGAAGCCCTTGAGCTTCTGCTTTGCGCGCAGCTGCACACCGAAATCGGAGAGCTTGCTCTTGCGGCGCTGGCCGTGCTGGCCGGGGCCATATTCACGACGGTTGACCGGGGACTTCGGACGGCCCCAGATGTTTTCGCCAAGACGGCGGTCGATTTTATACTTGGACGATTCGCGCTTGCTCATCGCATTTCCTTTCAAACAAACCGAACCTGGGTTTAGAACCCGGGTTCAAGGAAACGCGCCCTCCTCTGCCTTCCGTTTTCGAAGACTGACAGAATGACCCACGCACGCTTTGCGAGATCACTCACGGGACACGTCAAATGAAACGCAGAGCTCTTTCAAGCCCTGCGCTGGGGTGGCTTCTAGTGTGAAGGTTTCATGATGTCAAGTTGGTATTCACACTCTGACGGTCTGCAAATGGCGTTGCGCCCCTAGACCCGCATGTTTCAGCGGATCATATAATTTGAAACCGATGCCACATTTCAAACGTTAGGGTGGACGCTCAACAGGAGTAGAGCCGGTAATGACCCTATTCTCGCGGCAATCGCGTTGCTCGACATTCGTCCTTCTATCCCTCACAGCCATTATAGCAAGCACCGTCCTTATCAGTTCCAGCGACAATGCGGATGCGCGGCACAGACGCGGACACCGGGCAAAGGTTGTTCGTCCGCCGGCCGCGCCAGCGGTTCCCTTGCCGGTCGTCCCGCCATTGCCGCAGGACAATCCTCGCGCAGCCGCGCCGGAAACGCCGAAACCGGAGGAAAAGCCTGCCGACGAAATACAGAAAGCGGATCCCCAAACGACGCCCGTTCCCGAGCAGAAGCCCGCGCCCGAAGTAAAATCGACGGAGAAACCCAAGGAGCCACCGAAACCGGCTGAGCAGCTTGGCCCGAACCCGCTGCCCACGCAGGATGCCGACGACAAGCCCGATCATGAGGAAAGTGTCGAAAAGGCAGATCCTTCGGTCTCGCCCGATCGGGTCTATCAGAATGCCTGCCCCGCCCTTCTGAACGGCGAGGTTGTAGGCCAACTCGTTCCGCCCTTGTCCGAGGGTATGTGCGGCGAGCGTTCGCCATTGAAGATCACGGCCATTGGCAAGGACAATCCGGTGAAACTGGCGGCGCCGATCACCACGAATTGCGCGATGGCAGGATCACTGGCGACGTGGGTAGTCGAGGTGCAAAAAGATGCACAGGCAAATTTTGGTGCAGAGATCGAAAGCATCACCACCGGCTCCGACTATCAGTGCCGCAAGGTCAATAATGGCCACAAAGGCCGCGTTTCAGAACACGCCTTCGCCAACGCTGTCGATATCGTCTCTTTCAAGTTCAAGAACGGCAAAACGACGGAACTTGGTTCAGGCTGGAGGGGCAAGCCGGAGGAACAGACATTCTGGCGCGCTCTGCACAAGGCAAGTTGCGACCGCTTCATGACGGTGATTGGTCCGGACGGCGATGCTGCCCATCAGGGCAACCTGCATCTCGATCTCGGCTGTCATGGAAGAAGATGTGAGGCGCGCATCTGCCAGTAGCAGCGGCGCCTCGAATTTGAATTCCGATCAGTGTTTGGTTGACTTCTTCTTTGGAAGGTTCTTGCGATCGGTTTCTGCGAATTCCTCCAGTTGCTTTTCGCTCATCGATTCATACATCCCCTTGGACGCGCCTTTGAGCTCGCTCTTCTTGGTCTGGCCGCGCTTTGCAGAAAGCGCCGCACCAGCCGCCTTTTGCTGGGCCTGGGATTTTGCAGGCATTGTCATTCTCCCTGAGAAATGTTGCACAGGTGAAGAAACGCAACCGGCGGATGGGGGTTCCAGCAAAGCTCAAACGTTCATGCAGATTATCTCTCCCCTTTGTGGGAGAGAAAGCGATTTCAACATCTTAGCACTTGCTAAGTGCTAGAAATCGCCAGAGAGGGGATAGGGTAGTTTGATCTCAAATCCCCTCTCTTGGATTTTCTAGGAGTTTAGCAAGGGCTAAACTCAAGAAAATCCTTTCTCCCTCACAAGGGGGGAGATAATCGGCATCGACGTTGCCAACTAATCCGCGCGTGCTTCATCGAACGCCTTGCGCGCCGCGCGCAAGTGATCGCGGTTGGCAGCAGCCCATTCGCCGAGTGCGCCCACCGGCACGGCAATCGAATGGCCGATATAGGTCAAGGCGTAGGTCACTTCCGGCGGCGACGTCGGCTTGACAGTACGGCTGACAAGACCATCGCGCTCGAGCGAGCGCAACGTCACGGTAAGCATACGCTGCGAAATGCCTTCTATCATGCGGCGGAGCACGTTGAACCTGCGCGGTCCGGACTGCAGGTTGATCAGCGTCAAGAGGCTCCAGGAGTCGCCGACAATATCCAGCACCTCGCGCATCGGGCATCCGCCTGCACCATCCGATTGCATGGCTGGCATCGATTCAAGCAGCGGTGTCTTGCCCTCGGCTTTCGCATGAATACTCATATCGGCCCTCGTTTTTCTGGTTCTTCGTCTCTACGGAAAACCGGTTCCCACTTTTCCTGGAATTTGCTTCAGCCTTTTGTTTTGACGCAATTCCGGACGGAAAACCGGTTCCCACTTTTCCTGGAATTTGCTTCAGCCTTTTGTTTTGACGCAATTCCGGACGGAAAACCGGTTCCCACTTTTCCTGGAATTGCTTCAGCCTTTTGT
>NZ_JAQMHX010000012.1 GCF_028331445.1 Candidatus Phyllobacterium onerii
GTGCGGTGTCGAAATCACCAGAATGTCGCGTATTCCCGCCAGCATCAGAACGCTCAGCGGATAATAGATCATCGGCTTGTCGTAGATGGGAAGCATTTGCTTCGAGACGGCAATGGTCAATGGATAGAGACGTGTACCGCTTCCACCTGCGAGGATTATTCCCTTCATTCGCTACTTGTCCTCGTCATTAGGCGGCATCTCGACAAAACTTTAGTGGCCTTAACATGGCAACGTGAGTTCCGGAAGTCCCAAATAGCCTCTCGATTGCATGGAGAATGCTTACGGCCTCTCGCTTTGGAAACGTTCTGATTACGTGAGACCGAAAAGAAGATTTCCGTCGCAACGTCGCCCTTAAGCAGGAACCGAGCCTCTCCAGCCAATATTTTATCTAGATAGAGGCATAATACAGCCGGTTCGCGCAACACAGACGGGGATTCCGCCGCTCGTTCATACTCAAAAATTTGGAACCATCGCGCTCATTGCGCGTTTCACCTTTGCCAGGGTGGCATTGGACAAGTTCCAAAAAGTATCCTGACACGAGGCTCAGTATAGTCCAACCAAAAATGGGCTATCTGGGCCTCACTTGTTCCTCACGGACCATGTCGCCAAGATTAGCTCCTTTGAATTGGATCGAATTGCGCTTCCAAACGTTGAGCGAATTCAACCAGGAGGATGCCAGCCATGAACGCAGCCAATCTGCAAATTGAAGGTCTGTGTCTCGCCATTGCATCGATAAACCGATTACTCGTGGCCAAGGGGCTCGTTTCGCAAGACGAGTTGGACGTCGCGTTTCAAAAAGCCGAGGCGACCGCTCACGGGGATAATCGTTTTGCCGAAGACTTGTTGCCGTCAAATCGGAACGCTGTCTGCTTTCCTATCAGGGTCCTCCAGGTGGCCAACGATACCGGAGCGGAAAAACCTTGGTCCTTCTCTGAATTAGCCAAACTCGTTGGGGAAACCAAAGAACCTTATAATGATCAGCTCTAGGCTGTTTCTTAATCAGCCGTGCAGGGCCAACTGCCGGGAGTAGACAGTCCAGCCGGCAGCTTTGTTGACGTGTCTCCACACGCAAGATCGATTTGTGACTGCTGCAGCCCTTGCGCTGCGGACAAGTCCAACCCTTCTATTCTGGTCCGGAACATGAATGCGCCTTCGAACACTGGTTTGCCTCCGATGGCAGCCCCTGTCAGATCGGCGCGCGAGAGGTTTGCAAGGAAAAACCGTGCGTCCGCCAGCGCTGCCTTCTGGAAATTCGCCCGCCCCAGTTCCGCTTTCTCAAAATTTGCTTTCTTGAGGCTTGCTCCGCTGAAATCCGCGCGCTGAAATTCGGCGCTGGCAAAAGATGCACCATCGGCAGAAATGCCTGTGAAACTTGATCGATAGGCTTCAACCCTTGAGAAGTTGGCATTCTCGGCTTTGGCACCCGCCAAGGACGCCCGCATCAAGCTGGCTTTTTCGAAGTTAGCAGACGTCAGGTTGGAATTGGCTAGATCCGTTGCATTGAAATCGGTTCCAGTCAGATTGGCACCCTCCAGGTTGCTACCCGGTATTATAATGCTTTTCTTGCTACACTCACTCCAGTCTAGGCCTGGCGAAGCCGTACTGCCACAATCTGCCGCTACAGCTACATCGTATCCAAATGCAGATACAGACGCGGAAAACACCATCGCGAAAGCCAGGAACCTTATCGTTTGCATTGCTGCGACTCTCCTCATAGTTGGCAGAATGACGCCTTGCTGGTGGAAATTCAATTCCGGGTGATCTGAAAAGCGTATACTGGTTGTCGAGGTCCGGTGAAAGAGGACCTATCGCCAAGGACGGATATGGTTAGAGCGTTTCGCTTGAGATTGGCTGTCAGTGCATTGCTATTGTTTGCTGTGCCTGCGATTGCGTTTGCCGAGGAGGCCGTCGAAACGGCTCAATCAATCATAAAACAGCAAATAGAAGCCTTTCTCAAAAACGATGCGAGTACAGCTTTTTCCTTTGCTTCGCCAGAGATACAGGGAAAATTCCTCAATGAGTCTCTCTTTTTTGAGATGGTCAAACGGGCCTACCAACCTGTCTATCGGCCCGGCAATTTCGCCTTCGGACGGAACAAGGTCGCCGGCGATCAGGTGATCCAGGAGGTCCTGATCACCGGACCAGATGGCAAGGATTGGACTGCCATCTACCAACTCGTGAAGCAACCCGGCGGCACCTACAAGATCAATGGCGTCCAGATCGTTCAATCCGCCCCCGGCCCCGCGATCTGAACGGTCCGCGATTCCTATTCCGGTGACCGCAAAAGCGCCTGTGCCATGCAGTGAATACCACCACCGGTTTTGGAGATTTCACTCATATCCACCGCAGCGACTTCAAATCCAGTGGCCTTGAGCTTTTCGATCAGGGTCTTGCTCGACGTTGGCGCGATAACGCGGTCCTTGCCGAGTGACATGAAGTTGCAGCCAAGATTCATCGTATCCTGGAATGGCACATCGATGATCTCGTGCCCCTTGGATTTCAGCCAATCGACGATAGCCGGCTCCGTACAGGCAAGACAGACGGCTGTTAATTTCGGTGCGATCGGTACAACCATCAGGTCGATGTGGACGTAATATTCGTCGATGAACGCTAGGCGCGTCTCCCAACCCTCCTTGCGGAACCAGTCTTCGACCTGCCGGGCGCCCTCCTCCTGCGTGCGTGCACCGCCGCAGCCGATCAGGACACAGCCTTCCTCGATGACGTTGAAATCACCGCCCTCGAATGTGCCTGCAGTGACCATGTCGTAGATCGGAATGCCCAACCGCTCATAGGTGCGGATGGCCGCGTAGTTCTCGCCGCGACGCCACCAGTTGGCCATGGCGGTGATGATCGCGCCATACGGCGTCATCACACTCGAATCGCGCGAATAGACCTGCATCGGCAGCTCAGGCTCCGGTTCGTGCCAATGGATCTTCACGCCAAAATGTTCGTAGGCTGCAACCAGCTCCTTGTGCTGGGCCTGCGCGGTCTGGATATTGCAAGGCGCTTCGCGCAAATGTTTGCGCGACAGCGAACTCGTCGCCATATGCCGAAGGAAAGCCGGCGAACCAAGCAGCACGTCAGTTAGCGGATCCGTTTCATTGCGAAACCCCCAGCTTTTGAGTGGTTTGGTGCCGCCATTGGCATTACGACGCTTCAGTGTGAAAGCATCGGCCGCAAAGTTCTGTTCGTGACGTGTCATTGGACTGTCTCCTATTGTGCGCCGGTGGGTATCCACCATTCGCGCCCGCGTGCAGTTGTTACATATTCCGGCCAGCGGAAATGGATTGGCGGTTCATAATCACATAGCGGCGAGATCCATTTCGAGCCGCCAACGCCGCCACCTGTCCGTTCGATGAATTCATCCCTTGCCAGTTTTCGCGCGCCTTCGTCCTCAAGCAGGCGCAAGGCTGTCAACGCAACAGTCTTCGCAGCGCAGACCACCATTGGATCAATTGTCGCCGGAATGCCGCCAAGCGCGTTCATCACCCAGCTCGGATAAGCGTAGCCCTTGGGCGCTTTCAAAGCCGGTCGTGCCACATAGAAACGCACTGTCGGCGCGTACCAGGTCATGTCCGTATAGTCGTCTGACGTGGAGTTGACCTGTGACGGCGGCAGGTCCCGGCGCAGGATTGCTTCGGCCTCCTGCGGTGAAATCAGCTTCTCGCATTCGTCGATGAATGGCTCGTCCATTGCCTCGACACCGGCATTAATCTGGATTTCCCGCGCAATGGCCTTCGCCGTCTCATCCCAACGTGGCGCGCCGACAATGTTGAGTGCCTCCCAGGTGATTTCAGCCATCGCGTGATTGGCAAGGCCTGGGCGTGACTTGCAAACCCAGTGCCGCTCCACCCTGCAGCCGGTCATCGCCGCAGCGTGATCGGCGTTGCGGTCGAGCGCTGCAGTCACCTGCTCCGCCATGGCAATCGTCGGTACACGCATCATATACTGGATTTCGGCAAGACCTGCCGGAAGATTGTCGGCCGTCGCCTGCCCCGCTGTCAGGATTGCTTCGCTGATAGACCAGCCACCTTGGTGCGGCAGCATGGAATCGCGCAGCGCCTTCGACGCCATGTACATCATCATCAGCGCGTCATTGGCACCGGGCGCACGAACCGCGGAATGGGATTGCGGGATGGGCGCGCCGTCGCTCAAACCCCATCGCTCAGGCTGATCGCAGACGAAACGATAGATCATCGAATAGGCGGCGCCGCAATGCGTGTCCCAGCGCACGGTATTGCACAGTGGCAGCATATAGAACGGATGAAACGAGATCATGCCGTCCAGCCCGTCATAATAGCCCTTGGCGGCGTGGATCGGCTTGGAACCGCGCACTTTTTCCGCGGGCTCCCCGGTAAACCTCAGGGTGCCTGCGATTCCATGTTTCTGCATCGCCGCCTTGGTCGCCAGCAGACCACCCAGACCAGATATGCCAAGCCCCGAATGCGGATCCGTATGTCCGCCCGCGTGCTCGCTTAATCCAGAACGTGGCCGCTTCGCCGTCGACGCGTCCTGGCAGTTGCCCGGTACCGCATCGTACTCGGCATACATGCCGATCGTCGGCGACTTGCCATTTGTTCCGGCCTTGTTCGTCCAATGGGCACAGAACGCCGTTGGCATGCCGCCAGAGCCGGCCTCGACATCAAAACCTTCTTCACGCAGCCGCATCACATACCAATCCGCCGATTGATATTCGCGCCACGCAGTCTCGCCAAAATCAAAGATTGTACGGGTCCAGGACGACAGATCAGCCTTGTGATCGTCAACGAAATTCAATGCCGATGCCGCTGCTGCCGTAGTCAAATTCCGTCTCCCGCTGTCAGGAGATAATCATCTGGAAGGCGGGACAAAAAGTGATATGTTTTTTCAAAACGTGCAAATTCTATTCACCCCTCCTCCAAGGACCGTTTGATGCGGATACCATCCACCCAGGCACTTCGCGCGCTGGAAAGCTTCGCCAGGCATGGCAGCGTCTGGCGAGCGGCGGAAGAATTGCATCTGACCCGCAGCGCGGTCAGTCATCAGTTACGGTTGCTCGAACGCGATCTCGGGTTCGAGCTGCTGCAACGGGATGGAAAGGGCGTCACGTTGACGCCCCGCGGGCGCAAATATGCCAATGATGTCCGCAAGGCGCTCATCGTCATCGACGATGCAGGCGAACGGCAAAGCCCGGCTGGTACTGGCGGTTCCCTGTGCATTAGCTGCACGGCGGGCTTCGCTTCGCTGTGGCTATGCACCCATATTGCCGAGTTTCAGGAGAAATATCCTGATGTGGCGCTGCGCATCATAACGCCGCGCAAGCTCGATGATGTCAGCGATGCCAGCGTCGATCTCTTTATTGCGTTTGGCGATGGCAATTGGCCAAGTAGATCGGTCGAACTCCTATGCGAGGTGGAGTTCACACCGCTATGCAGCCCGGTTCTCCTCAACAATCTCGGCGGTATCGCCGAACCGAAGGACATCTTGCGCGCGCCGTTGTTGCACCTCGGCGACTTCGAGGACTGGACCCGTTGGCTGGCACTCGCCAATGTCGACAATCCGGATTCGGAACGAGGTATTGTGTTTTCCGACATGAACCTCGTCTATTCGGCCGCCATCACCGCGCAGGGCATCGCCATGGGGGATGAACTCACCTGCCGCAAAGCCATGAGAGCTGGTCAACTCATCCGGCCGTTCGATCTCAGCATCAAATCACCGAAGTCCTATTTTCTTGTCACGGATTATGCGAAAATCGATCATGCTGCTCAGCTTGCATTCACGCAATGGTTGAAATCGCGCTTGTCGCAAACCCGCAGTGCGTGAAACCCAGTCATGAGCGCTCTGGCGCAGTGGCGTGAATTTCATTCACGTATCGCGGCAATATAATTCAATTGTCGAGATCGCGGATTGTGCCTAGGCTTCTCACAAAAGCAGGGGAAAGAGGTCTCAATGCCTCAAAGCATGCAACCGGGCGATGCGAAAGCCGCCGAGATCAAGGCTGTATCGATTGGCAAGACGTTCGGCGCGTTCCATGCGCTGAAAAATCTATCGCTCGACATAGGTCGGGGCGAGTTCCTTACCCTTCTCGGCCCTTCCGGTTCAGGCAAAACGACTTTTCTCATGATTCTTGCCGGGTTCACGGCTCCAACCACCGGCCGTTTGATGATGGACGGCAAGGATATCACCGATGTGCCAGCTGAAGACCGCTCCTATGGCATGGTGTTTCAGGGTTATGCGCTGTTCCCACATCTGACCGTCGAGCAGAACATCGCCTTTCCGTTAAAGGTGCGGGGTCGTTCATCCGCAGACGTTAAGCAAAAGGTCGGCGAGATGGTGGCCCGTGTCGGTCTTGTTGGCCACGAAAAGAAACTTCCGGCCAAGCTTTCCGGCGGTCAGCAACAGCGCGTGGCCCTCGCCCGCGCTCTGGTGTTCGAACCCTCCGTTCTCCTGCTGGACGAGCCTTTTTCGGCTCTCGACAAGAACTTGCGCGAAATGATGCAGCAAGAAGTCAAACGCCTGCACCAGGAGACAGGCACGACCTTCGTTTTCGTCACGCACGACCAGTCCGAAGCGCTCGCGCTATCGTCGCGGGTCGCCATTTTCAATCACGGCGAGCTTTTGCAGGTTGGCAAGCCGCAGGACGTCTATGAGCGGCCGTCGAACCGCTTCGTCGCCGAATTCCTCGGGGAGATCAATCTTCTGCCACTCGACACCGTGGAATTGAATGGCGAAACCGCCGCAGGCAAATTCGAGGACCGGACCATCATCCTCAACAAATCCATCACCCTGGCAGGTAAGAAAGCCGTTGCTGCTGTCCGGCCCGAACATATGTTCATCTCGGCATCTCCGCAAACTTCGGACTGCAATGCCATCACCTGCCGGGTCGAAGGCGCCACCTATTTCGGCGCGTCGACCAAGTACCATTTGCGAACACGCAGCGGAACCAGTCTTGCGGTTTCAATGCCTACGGCCTCGACGTCGCCGATAGCACCACAATCCGATGTGTGGGTTTCATGGCCGGTGCACCAAGGCTTTTTGTTGCCTGACGGAGGTTAGGCAGCATTCGGAATGTACCAAATAACATCCAGAGGGAAACAAAATGGATAATGCATTTCAAAAGGACTGCCTCGAAATACTCGCCAGCAAGGTCGAGAAAGGGGAAATCAGTCGCCGCCGCTTTACACAGATGGCAGCATTGCTGCTCGCTGGTGCGCCGGCTCTGCTGCGTTCAACCGGTTCATACGCACAAGCGAAGGAACTCGTTCTGGTGAACTGGGGCGGCGACGCCATGACGGCCTATGACAAGGCTTACGGCCAGCCGTTCACCAAGGAAAGCGGTGTCACGGTCAAGATGGATGGTTCTGGTCCCACGGAGGGTGCCATCACTGCCCAGTTCAAGAGCGGCAAGCCAAGCTGGGATTTGATGGATATTGATCCCTTCTCCGGTATTTCCCTTGGCAAGCAGGGCATGCTGGAAGAGATCGATTACAAGATCGTCGACAAGAACAAGATGCGGCCCGGCTTTGGCTGGGATCATGCGGCCTCGACCTATTTCTTCTCCTATATCATCGCGTACGACTCTTCGAAATTCGGCGACCAGGCCCCAACCGGCATGGCCGACTTCTTCGACGTGAAGAAGTTTCCCGGCAAACGATCGCTCTACAAGTGGGGTTCGGCAATGTGGGAAGCAGCTCTCCTCGCCGATGGTGTTGCACCGGAAAAGCTCTATCCGCTGGACCTCAAGCGTGCGCATGACAAGATTGCCGCATTCAAGGAAAACGTCGTGGCCTATTGGGGCGGTGGCGCAGAAAGCCAGTCCGTTCTGATGGATGGCGAAGCCTCCATGGCACTCATCTGGTCGACGCGCGCGTCGTTGCTGGAGCAAGATTCCGGCGGCAATATCAAGTTCATCTGGGACCAGGGCCTGATTTCACCCGGCGCCCTCGGCGTGATGAAGGGTAATCCTGGCGGCAAGGACAATGCGATGAAATTCATCGCCAGCGCCCAGACGCCGGAACGACAACTCGAGATGTTCAACATGCTCGGCCAGGGCCCGGCAAATCCGGCGACGGACGCGCTGATCCCAGCGGACAAGAAACGCATCAATCCTGTGGATCCTGCCAATATGTCCAAGCAGGTCCCGCTAGACATGGAATGGTATGCCGAAAATTACGGCAAGGCGTTCGACGAATACACGAAAGTCATCTCGGCTTGATCGCTCTTGGCGCGAAAATCAAGTTTTCGCGCCAAGCCTTTGATTCATAACGCCAGGAGCGCCAATGATCGGAAAATCGGTCACCTCCAGAAAGATTCTGTTGCTGGCGCCGCTGTTGCTGTTCCTCGGCCTTGCCTATGTCGTTCCATTTCTGGGTGTCGTCCGCTGGAGTTTCACCATGCCCGAAGTCGGGCTCGGCCAATACCGGGCGCTGATGACGGATCCTCTCGTCCAATCCGTCTTCATTCGTACCTTGCGGATTTGCCTTATCGTCACCGCCGCGGTGCTCGTCACGGCCTATGCAATCGCCTATGTGTGGGTTCGGGGCAGTTCGGTTCAGCGCATGCTGGCGGAATTCTGCATTCTCGTTCCCTTCTGGATATCGGTGCTGACGCGAGCCTTCGGTTGGCTGGCGATGCTGTCAAACCGCGGACTGATCAATACGTGGCTGCAATCGGCCGGCATCATCAGCGAACCGCTTGCACTCGCACGCAATGAGCTTGGGGTCATCATCGGCATGACGCATTTCCTCATTCCCTTTGCGGTGTTTCCGATCGCTTCAGCCATGCGCAGTATCGACGAACGTGTTTTGCTTGCGGCACGCGGCATGGGTGCATCGCGAACGCGTATTTTCTGGACTGTCTTCGTGCCGTTGACCTATGGCGGGTTGATCGGTGCGGCGCTCATCGTCTTCGTGTTTGCGCTCGGCTTCTTCGTCACCCCGGCAATCCTCGGCGGCGGCCGCAGCGTCATGGTGGCCGAACTGGTTTACCTTCGGATATTCCAGAGTCCGGATTGGGGGCTCGGTGCAGCGATCAGCGTTGTCCTCGTAGTGTTCATCGGTATTCTCCTTGCATTGATGCGACGCTTCATCAAACCTGCGCATATGATTGGATAATATGAACTCCTCCCGCCCAGGCCCTGTCATATTGATCGTTGCAACAGCGGTCGCCCTCTTCCTGCTGATGCCATTGATTGCCGTTATTCCGGTGTCTTTCACGCCGGCGCGCTTCCTCTCCATGCCCTCCGGCAATCTTTCCCTGCGCCACTACCAGGCGTTGATGGATAATCCCGCCTGGGGTCAAAGCATCCTGCTCAGCCTGCGCATCGGCATCCTGTCGAGCGCGATAGCCACGGCGTTGGCAACCATGTTCGGACTCGGCATCTGGATGTTCCAGCCGCGCTTTTCGGCGCTGCTGATCGGCTTCGTTCTACTCCCCCTCGTGGTACCGCCTGTGGTTTCCGCGATGACGCTGTATTTCCTGATGACGACGCTATCGAGTTTCAACAGCTGGATCGGCTACGACACGTGGCTGGGCGTGGCGCTCGCCCATGCCGTGATGATCACGCCTTTTGCGGTGGTGCTCATTCTCGTCGCGCTGTATCAGGTCGATCGTCGCATTGACCTTGCCGCGCGCGGCCTCGGCGCCAATCTGGCAACACGCGCCTTCAGGATCATCATCCCCAACATCAAGTTCGGCATTGCAACCGCAGCACTGTTGTCATTTGTGCTGTCGTGGGAGGAAATCGGCGTCACGCTCTTCATCACCAGTGTCAACGCCATTACCCTGCCGCGTCTGATGTGGATGGGACTGCGCGACAACATCGATCCTGCTATCGCCGCGATCTCGGTCTTGCTGATCGTAATCACGGCGGTCATTCTGGCTTTCAGGATATTCATTGACCGGCGCAGGACGACAGATCCGCAATGATTGCAGACAAGACCCTCAACGAACTGCGCTTGATCGTCGGCGCCAGCGGCGTGAAGACCAGTGAAACATTGAGCCTCATTCACCCCGGTTCCGATGAACGCAATCTCGATGCCGGCGTGATGGTCGTCCCGAGGGATACCGGAGAAGTCGCGGCGGTACTGCGACTTTGCAACGAGCACCGGATTGCCGTCGTGCCACATGGCGGGCGCACCGGGCTGGTGGGTGGCGGCGTATCGGTCATCGGAGAAATCATCCTCTCCCTTGCTGCCATGAACAGGATCGAATCTCTTTCAGCAGACGGCGGAACTGCCACTGTGGGGAGCGGCCTCACATTGCAATCGCTCCAGGAAGCGGCGGCAAAGCTGGAGCTCACCACCGGCATTGATATTGCTGCACGCGGCAGTGCCACCATCGGCGGCATGATCTCGACCAATGCCGGTGGCATGGAGGCCTTTCGCCACGGTGTCATGCGTCATCGTGTTCTTGGCCTCGAGGTGGTGCTGCCTGATGGCAGGATCATGAGCGATATGGTGCAGGTGACGAAATCCAACGAGGGTTACGACCTGAAGCAATTGTTCATCGGAGCCGAGGGCACACTCGGCATCATAACGCGGGCGGTCATCAAGCTGGCGCCGGCGGACGAATTCACAGCGACGGCACTCGTCGCCTGCCCCTCTGCAACCGATGCGATTACTCTGTTCCGCAAGCTCCAACGGAGTCTTGATCTCCTTCGTGGGGAGTTCATGGCACGGGACTATTTTGCGTTGGCGTCAGCAAATCTGGGCCCCGCTTCCCTCGCTGCCTTTACCGAAGCGCCAGCATATCTCATCCTGGAAATTGACGCAGCGGATCAGCAGACGGCGCAATCAGACCTTGAAGAAGCACTCGCCGAGGCGATCGAAGAAGGGCTTGTCGTCGATGCAATCCTCGCTCAAAGCGAGAAGGAGCGCACCGAAATCTGGAACATTCGTGAGGACAGCAGCGTGGTCGATCGCGTTCATCCGAACGGCTACTGGTTCGATATCTCGGTGCCATTGCAGGAACTTGAACCGTGGCTGACGCACTTCAACGAAGGCATCGCCACGCTCGGACCCGACGTCCAGGGCTTTGCGTTCGGGCATCTCGGCGATGGCAATTTGCATGTCGGCGTTGCGGGTGCGCCAGATAAGGACGCCGCCAAGGCAATCGTCTACGCCAATCTACGCGAATTAGGCGGATCGTTCTCTGCAGAGCATGGTATCGGCTTGGATAAACAGCAGGAGTTGCAGGTATTTGTCGATCCGGTGAAGCTCGCTCTCATGCGCTCGATCAAGGCCATGCTCGATCCGAACGGAATCATGAATCCGGGCAAGGTACTCTGAATTGGACAGCTCTACGCCTGATGCCCGCTGATGTCAGAGCCAGCGGTGGGCGAGAAGCGCCTGTTCCAGATCGTCGCGGTGAGCGAGATTGCCGTGACGACGAGAAACGCCGCGGAAAAGTCGCCAAGCTTGGGGTCCGTGTGATCTTGCACAAGCATCGAGGTGCTCAGAGCCAGTGCGCCGACACAGATGCCGAGCGAAAGCATCAACTGCTGGAAGGTCGTATAGAAACTTGTTGCCGAACTCATCCGCTCCCGATCGATCTGGTCGTAAGCGACGATGTTGTAGGCTGTGAACTGGAACGACATGAAGAACCCGCAAAAGAACAGGATCGCGAAGATAAGCCAGATTGGCCAATCCGGACGGAAGAACGCACAGAGCGCGTAGCCAAGCGTTGAAATCCAGCCAATGACTGTCAGGCTGTTGCGAAAGCCGTATCGTTTGAGTATTTTGCCGGCCGTCGCCTTCATCAGCATCGATCCAAGCGCCGTTGCAATCACGATGCCGCCGGCTGAAGCTGCTGAGAGGCCGAACTGCAGTTGCAACATCAGGGGCAACAGAAATGGTTGTGCACCTTGGGTAATGCGGGTCAGCGAACCAGCCATGACCGACTCCTTGAAACTCGGAACCCGCATTAGGGAAAAATCGAGGATCGGCGACGGGTGATTGCGCGCATGGCGCAGGTAAGCGGCACCGAACACAAGTCCGATGGCAATGAGAAGAATGGACGTCCCCGCCTCGCCGCTTCGACTGGACATTTCAAATCCGAACAGCAGCGAACCGAGCGACACGCCGGAAAGAAACAGTCCGAAGCTATCGAACTTGCCCTTCGATTCACCCTTGAATTCCTCAATGTATATCGAAACCAGGATGAAGCCGAGAACGCCGATCGGAACGTTGATATAGAATATCCAGCGCCAATCGAGATAGGTGACGATCAAGCCGCCAACCGGCGGTCCGAGTATCGGGCCTATAAGCGCGGGCACAAGCAGCCATGACATGGCCGCAACAAAGTCCTTGCGCTGGACGCTGCGCATGAGGACGAGACGCCCGACCGGCATCATCATGGCGCCGCCAAGCCCCTGGATGAGCCGGGCAAATACCAGAAAAGTCAGGTTCGGCGCTTGGGCACAGAGTATCGACCCGAGCGTGAATACTGCGATCGCGGTTCGAAAAACCGTGCGGGATCCAAACCGGTCTGCTACCCGGCCGCTAGCAGGAATAAAGATCGCCAGGCTCAGGAGATACGATGTCAGCGCGATACTCATCGATGGCGGGCTGACGCCGAAATCGCGCGCCATTGTCGGCAGCGCGGTCGCAAGGACTGTTGCGTCGAGTTGCTCCATGAACATGGCGCTGGCGATAATCAGTGCGATTAGGCGAAAATTTGGAGCGGGTTTTAGAGTCGCCCCAATGGGAGCGCTCGGCTGGCCGGTAGCGACCTGACGAGTCTGGTCTGACATCGCTGAAATAGCTCTCGATGGCACGGTTGGATCGAGATGGAGGCAACCGTGGATAGTAAGCACTAGTGGCTTGGATGAGCGGGATATAATCCTCGACGCTGGCTATGGCCATATGTCTTTTCGCTTTTCTGCGCGGCGCGACAAAAAAGCCTCAGGTTGAACCAAGCTCGTCGCCACAACCCCGGAGTCCTCCAATTCACGGGAAATTTCGCGTACGGATCTTTTCTGGTCTCTCATTTTAATCGGTCCCGGTGCCGGCAGGACGATAATTTTCAAAAAACTACCATCTCCAAAATAATATGCCTCTCCATACACTACCGATTCAGTAGAGTATTGGTGTCAGGCGGACATCTGAGCTCTGCCGACACTTTTTGATCAATGGGAGCGCACAATGCCTAAGACAGAATCAAACGCCATTACGCTCGGCACAAAAGCCGCTGACTTCATTTTGCCGGATGCGGCCGGCAGGCTCTACGAGCTTTCGAGCTTCTCCGAAAAGCCCGCTCTGCTCGTCGCGTTCATCTCCAACCGTTGTCCGTTCGTTGTGTTGCTGCGCGAAGCGCTGGCACAGTTTGCGCTCGAATATGCGCCGAAGGGATTGCAGATCGTTGCCATCAACAGCAATGACGCGAAGGCACATCCGGAAGAAACGCTTGCACGTATCGGCGAGGAAGTCACCAACTTCGGCTATTCATTTCCATATCTGAAGGACGAGTCACAGACCGTCGCCAGGGCCTATAGAGCCGCATGCACGCCCGATCTGTTTCTCTTCGATGCTGAGCGCCGCCTCGCCTATCACGGCCAGTTCGACGATGCGCGTCCCGGCAATGGCAAGCCAGTAACGGGCGCGGACATCAGAGCTGCGGTCGATGCTGTCCTTCTTGGCCAGAAGCCATCTGACAAGCAGGTCGCATCCATTGGTTGCAACATCAAATGGCTGGAAGGCAGTGAGCCGTCCTCCCTTTCCCACGCTGCCTGAGAATTTCCGAAACAAGCGTCAGGCCCGGCAAGGGTTTGACGTTCGGTCGACTACCGGAGAACGCATGTCATCATCTTATCAGGTAAAATCCACCATCAACGATCCGCTGCATTTGCAAGCGGATGTGCTGGTGCTTGGCGGTGGTCCTTCCGGCGCATGGGCAGCGCTGGCCGCTGCAGAAGATGGAGCTCGTGTAGTCCTCGCTGACAAGGGGTACCTTGGCACGAGCGGCGCCACAGCTCCGTCCAACACCGGAACCTGGTGCGTACCGCCGGGCGAAAATCGTGGCCAGGCTGTCGAGCGGCGCTGGCAGCGCACCGGCGGGCTTGCCGATCAGCGCTGGATGCTGCGCTGCGTCGATCAGGCTTACGAAAATCTGGTGAAGCTTTCCGAGTGGGGCTACCTGTTTCCGCACGAAGATGACGGCCAGCTTTACATCGCTAACCTTCGCGGTCCCGACTACATGCGTTTCATGCGACGGCGGGTACTGAAGGCCGGTATCACCGTGCTTGACCACCACCCTGCCCTTGAACTTTTGTCGAATGGCGATGCAATCACAGGCGCTTCCGGCGTTGACCGGCAGCGCAACCGCGACTGGAGTGTCGAGGCGAAAGCCGTTGTGCTCGCAACCGGCGGATGTGCCTTTCACGAGCGTATCCTCGGTGCAACCGGCCTCACAGGTGATGGTTATCTGATGGCTGCGGAAGCCGGGGCGCATCTTTCCGGCATGGAGTTCACCGGGAAGTACACGCTTGCCCCCTATGAAACGTCGCTCAACAAAGGCCTGCCCTACAGGTGGGCCACGTTCTACCGCGAGGATGGATCACCCCTCCTCGACGCCAACGGTGAACAGGTTTCCAACGGCATTGGCGAGCGCGAAAAGGATATTGCGAAGGCGCTGATAGCGGGCCCGGTTTTTGCCCGTCTCGACCATGCCGAGCCCGCCTTGCAGGATTGGCTGCGTCGCGGCCAGCCCAATTGCTTCGTGCCACATGACCGTGCGGGCATCGATCCGTTCAAAGACTTGTTCCGCATCACACTGCGCGCCGAAGGCACGGTACGAGGCACCGGCGGCATCATGCTCGCGACCGCCGATTGCGGCACGGGCGTTCCCGGGCTCTACGTCGCCGGCGACGCCGCCAGCCGCGAGAACATGACAGGTGCGGTGTCGGGCGGCGGCGCGGTCAATTCGTCCTGGGCTATCGCCAGCGGCTGGTGGTCAGGCAAAGGCGCTTCGACCCACGCGCGTAAATCAGCACGGAAAGCTTTCCGTT
Source organism: Candidatus Phyllobacterium onerii (assembly GCF_028331445.1). Classification (GTDB taxonomy): domain Bacteria; phylum Pseudomonadota; class Alphaproteobacteria; order Rhizobiales; family Rhizobiaceae; genus Phyllobacterium; species Phyllobacterium onerii. The sequence goes on from NZ_JAQMHX010000012.1 coordinate 14,984, forward strand.
CCATGTCGAAACCCCTTGGCGAAGCGGGACTGCGACCGGCTGGAAACGCTCGAGCGGACCTGCACCCCGCCGAAATCATGGAAGCTGTTCGCGCCGAAGTCATTCCGCTCGAAAAGAATTATTTTCGCGACGGTACAACCTTGCACACCAGCAGCGAGCGGCTGGAGAGCCTGTGGAATGATGTCCGTCAGCACCTTCACGCAGAAGGTGTGGAACGCGTGCGCAGTCGCGAAACCGCATCGATCACCGCTTCGGCGCGCTGGTCGCTGGCGTCCGCACTTGCCCGCAATGAAAGCCGCGGCATGCACCGGCGGGCAGACCGTCCCGGTAATGATCCGGCATTTGCCCGGCGCATCCTCGTCAGCGGGGTTGATGCGATCAGCATTGGCGAAGCGCAAATCAGTCGCGAGGGCATCGCGTCATGATTGAGATTGTCTCCGCAAGCCGTTGTATTGAATGCGATATCTGCGTCAAGGTTTGCCCCGCGAATGTATTCGATGCGGTGCCGGATTCGGCGCCCATCATAGCGCGCCAAGATGATTGCCAGACCTGCTACCTCTGCGAAATCTATTGTCCCGTCGATGCGCTCTACGTCGCGCATCGTGCGGAAGGCCACTTTCCAATCACAGAAGCCGAGGTCGAGGAACGCAATCTGTTTGGCAGTTATGCGCGCGCGCTCGGCTGGAAACGCGGCAAGGCGGGCGGAACCGAACATGACCCGACCCATCGCATTCGCGTCGCGGCAGTTTGAAGGAGAATGCAGATGGACAGAATTGTCGTCTCGGGTATCAGAAAAACCTTCCAGCTCAAGCCGGGTCAATATGTGACAGTCGACGGTGAAGAGACCGATCGCGTCACCGTCCTCGATGGCGTCGATCTGAACATCCGCAAGGGCGAGTTCATCACGCTGGTTGGTCCAAGCGGCAGCGGCAAATCCGTGCTGCTCGATATCATCGGCGGATTGACGCAGGCGAGCAAGGGCATCGTGCAACTGGACGGTACCACCATCACCAGGCCGGATCCCAAGACCGGTTATGTGTTCCAGCAATATGCGCTCTTCCCTTGGCGCACCGCCCTGTCGAACATCGAATATGCACTGGAAGTCCGCGGGGTGCCAAAGCGCGAACGCGGCGACCGCGCGCGATATTTCCTTGCTCTGTTCGGACTGTCCGGTTTCGAGGATCGCTATCCCAATCAGCTTTCCGGTGGAATGCAGCAGCGTGTGGCTATCGCCCGCGCCTTGGCGAGCAATCCCGAAGTGCTATTGATGGATGAACCATTCGCGGCGCTCGATGCGCAGACGCGTGAAATCCTGCAGAGCGAACTCCTGAAGATCTGGGAGAAGATCAACACGACTGTGATCTTCGTCACGCACTCCATCGACGAGGCGATTTATCTCGCCGACCGCATCGTTGTGATGACCGCTCGTCCCGGCACGGTGAAGGAGATCATCGATATCGATCTGCCGCGCCCGCGCGATGGCGACATTCGGTCCAGCACTGAATTCAACGCACATCGCGCCCGCGTTTGGGAAGCACTGCGTGATGAAGTCAACAAGGCGCAAAAGGATTGGGCGTTGTCGCCTGCCTACGCCAACTAAAGATCCAGGGAACGGAACATGGCCTATATCAGCGAAAAACCAGGCATCGGCATCAGGTTGCCATCAATAGCAGCGCGCGGTGCTGCCCGGCCTACGCGAAAGCACAAGACGGCGCGCGGGGACGGCACCTTCAGCTATGGTCTGCCCCTGCTCATCCTGTTTTTCCTGCTGTGGGAAATCGCACCGCGTCTCGGCTGGCTCAATCCGATCTTCTTCCCGCCGCTCAGCGATGTCTGCCGCTCATGGATCGGCTTGGCAGAAAGCGGCGTCCTCGCCAAGCATATCGGCATCAGCCTGCAGCGGGCAGCGATCGGCTTTGGATTGGCGACGATCGTTGCCGTTCCGCTCGGGTTCCTGATGGGGCGTTACTCGCTTTTCGAAAAGATCTCCGATCTGCTGGTTCAAACTCTCCGCAACACATCGCAGTTTGCCTTGCTGCCGGTCTTCATTCTGCTCCTCGGCATAGGCGAAGCGTCCAAGATTGCGATCACCTTCTATTCGTCAGTGTTCTTCCTGCTGGTGAACACGATCAGCGGCGTCAAGGCAGTCGATCCCCTTCTGTTGAAAGCGGCGCGCTCGATGGGAACATCGGATGTCGACCTGTTCCGCAAAGTCATCCTCCCCGCGAGCATTCCCTCCATCGTTGCGGGAGCGCGTCTCGCGGTGAAATCATCCATCTTCGCGGTTATCGGCGCCGAAATGCTCGCTGCCAAATCTGGCCTCGGTTACCTCATCCAGCAGTCGCAGCTGATGATGGAAACCGGCGATATGTATGCCGGCATTCTGACGATGACACTCATCGGGTTGATCGTGAATTATCTGCTGGTCTGGTTTGAGCGTTGGGCGACCTCGTGGAAGGGTCAATCCGACACCTCACCTCACTAAGAATTTTCACTTTCTGCAAAACGCCAACGAAGGAACCATATTATGACGATTTCAAACAACGGCGTTTTGCGCCGGACCCTGATAAAGGCTGTCGCCGCCTCACTACTCGGTTTGACGAGCCTCGCCCTGCCCGCCGTCGCACAGGAAAAGCCGGATGTGATTCGCATCGGCAGTACCGCACCTGGCCATCTGAAATTCATTCTGGCCCAGCATGATGGCTGGCTGGAAAAGGAATTTGCCAAGGATGGTATCAAGGTCGAACTTGTGACCTTCACCGGGGGTGGTTCCGAGGCGACCACGGCCCTCGCCACTGGCGCTATCGAGGTCACCTATACCGGCAACAACCCTGCCCTGCGCGTCGCCGCATCGGGTGCGGATGTCAAACTGATCGGTATTTCCAGTTTCGTGAAAACAGGCGGCTCGGCCATCATCGTTCCGACGAACTCGCCGTTGAAAACCGTCGCCGACTTGAAGGGCAAGAAGGTTGCATATCTCGCCGGCACAGTGCGTCACTCGAATTTCAGCAAGGCGCTGAAAGCTGCCGGCTTGAAAACCGACGACGTGGAATCGCTCAATCTGCCATTCGAGGCGTCAGGCCCTGCACTGCTGCGTGGTGATATCGACGCGATCGTGGAGACAGACAGCACGGCGGCAAAACTCGTCGATACCGGCCAGGCACGTATTCTTCTCGATGGATCGGAGCACCCCGAATGGGCCGTGCCGAACGTCATTTCAGTCAATGGCGCCTTTGCGGAGAAATATCCCGATCTGGTCAAACGCCTGCTGAAGGTCGATATCCAGATTTCGCGCTGGGCTGACGCACACCCGGAAGACACGATCAAGATATTTGTCGACGAGACCAAGTCCTCGGAAAAATCGGTTCGCAAGACCTATAAGGATGGTGTGTTCTATCAGGACCCGAAGATCACCGACGAAGCGCTCAATTCGCTCAAGGAAGAAGAGAAGTTCATGGCAGAGGCAAAGCTTCTGAAAGGAACGATCGATTACAGCAAATGGGTCGATACCAGCTATCTCGATGCTGCCTACAAGGAACTCGACGCCAATCAATAATCCGCGAGCCACGTTGACAAATCCGGTTGCCGGGCCTGAATTGCGGGCCCGGCACTTTGATTTTTGGCTGCGCAGCGTCGTGGCCATCCCGCATGAAATGCACTGAGGTTTTGAAATGACGACTGCACTATCGGACGGCGAGGAAACAGCCGTCACAGCGCGGCAACCGCGCCTTGTTGCTCTCGTTGTCGCAGTCGCCTTCTTCATGCAGATGCTTGACGGGACAATCATCACAACCTCTCTGCCCCAGATGGCACATTCATTCGGCATCGAGCCCGTGGCGATGAGCATCGGCATCACCGTCTACATGCTGTCCATGGCCGTTTTCATCCCGATTTCGGGCTGGATGGGTGATCGCTTCGGTGCGCGCAATGTCTTCATTGCCGCTATCGCCATTTTCACGATCGCCTCACTTGTCTGCGGTCTGTCGGAAACGCTTTGGCAGTTCGTCGGCGCGCGTGCCGTTCAGGGCGTGGGCAGTGCCCTGATGACCCCGGTCGGGCGCATGATCGTGCTACGCAATGCGGAGAAGTCCGAGCTTGTATCAGCTATCGCCCTCATCACATGGCCTGCGCTGTTCGCGCCGGTCATCGGCCCTGTCCTTGGCAGCTTCATCACCACCTATCTGAGTTGGCATTGGAACTTTCTCATAAATATACCGCTCGGCGCCCTTGGTATTCTATTGGTCCTCAAATTCGTTCCGGACCAGCGCGAAACGTCAGTTCCGAAGTTTGACATGAAAGGTTTCGTCCTCTCCGCAGCCGGTTTGGCGCTTGTCCTCTCCAGCCTCGAATCCTTCACGCACGGCATCCACGAGTTCTACATCGCCGTCGGCATGCTTGTGGGCGGTTCGCTGTTGTCGGTCATCGCGGCGAGACATTTTCTGGTCATCAAAAACCCGCTGCTGGATCTGTCAGTTTTCAGGATCCACACCTTTGCCATCGCCACGGCCGCATCCGGAACGGCAGGACGCGTCTCGATAAACTCGGCCCCATTCCTGTTGCCGCTGCTATTTCAGGTCGGCTTCGGCTTCAGCGCCATCAGGACGGGCACTTTCATCCTGGTATATTTCGTTGGGAATCTTGGCATGAAGGTCGTCACCACGCCGCTACTCAGGCGTTTCGGCTTTCGCTCGATTCTTTGCTTCAACGGTCTGATCGCAGCGCTGTCCCTCGCGGCCTGTTCGCTTCTATCCGCCGAAACGCCCGAGATCATCTCTTTTGCGCTCCTGCTCGTCGCGGGCCTCTCGCGTTCGATGCAGTTCACGGCGCTCAACACACTGACCTTTGCCGATATCAACGCTTCACAGCGCAGTTCTGCGTCGACACTTTCCAGCATGCTTCAGCAGATGTCGATGCTGCTCGGTGTTGCCATCGCCGCCATGGTTCTCAACCTGTCGCAAATGGCTCACGGCAATGCCACCACATCGCTGACGGATTTTCGCACGGCATTCTTCGTCGTCGGTCTTATCGGCGTTGTGTCTGCACTTCGTTTTCTGGAATTGCCGTGGAATGCCGGAGCCGAAGTCTCCGGGCACACAAGAAAGACCTGACGCCGCTTCAGTCCGCTAGCTTGGTGACGAAATCGGCATTGCCGCGCAACGTATTGCTGACGGTACATATCTCTTCGGCAGCCTCGACGATCTGATGCTTCGTGGCGTTGTCGAGATCGCCGTCGATCTCGATGGCAATATCGAAGCGGGCGATGCGCGACGGCCCGTCATGCGCCTTTTCGCCAGTCACGTGCACGCGGACTTCGCCGAGCCTATCGGTAACGCCAAGGCGGCTGGCGGCAATACGCGCGCTCAATGCAATACACGCCGACAATGAACTGTAGAGCAAATCGATCGGGCTGAAGCCTGGTTCGGAAACCGAGGTAACAACGCCCATCTTGCCTCCCGTCTCCGACGTGACGAGCGGCAGTTCCTTGGGCTGGAGTACGGACGTTGCGCCTACGGAGCGGGTCCTGATCTTGAGTTCAGACATTGGATGATTTCCCGACAATATATGCCCAGACTCTACTCAGCGCGCGTACGAAACGCTACCGCTTTGTACCCTCTCGAGCGCTCTCATCGCTTCGAAAAGCATTTCCCTGTCCCGTTGATGCGCCTCAAACAGCGCGACGAAGGCAGGGTTGCTGATCTCGTGGGGTTTCGGCGCAGCCTTGGCGCGATCAAGACTGTTGTCTGCAGCGCGCCTCGCGGCGTCGACGCGCTGCTTTGCTGCGTCGATTACAGAGAGAGCCTGGCGCTTGCCACCTGTCGACACGGTTGATCCCGCTTCGGTTCCTGCAATCAAGGATTGCAAAAACTGTCCGCTGGCCTCATCCACACGCTCGACTGGTCTACCGTTCATGCCATACGCTTTTCATTCACAAATTCACTTTGTTGCAGTATAAATCCTTGTTCCTCCGGACAGAACGCACCGGGAGTCAGAATCCTTCCGAATATGAGTAAACAATTCCAGTTTCTGGCAGCTTCTGGAAAATCAATTGCGGCAATATTGTTTACCGCCTGCCGCAGCCCGATTCGTTTAGCTATTGTCCGCCTCGAAATATTTGGCCAGATCTTCGAATAAATCAGGACGCGGCGTGTTCTCCACATGTCAGATTGTCATTCGGAGACAGAACTCATGAAACACTCGATCACATCCACCTTGCTCGGTGCCAGCCTCGCCCTCGCTGCTTTTTCCATGCCGGCCTTTGCTGCCGGCGGCGGCGGTACCGACGATTCCGCCACGACGCCCACCTGCCCCAAGGGCCAGGTCTGGAGTTCCAAGGCCAAGAAATGCGTCAAGAAGACCAGCAGCGCCGTTCCCGACAAGGACCGCACCGAGTACGCGTACACGTTGGCCAAGGCCGGGCGCTATCAGGAAGCACTGGAAATGCTCGATACGCTGAAAGATCCAAACACCAAGGAAGCACTCAACTATCGCGGCTATGCCACACGCAAGCTCGGCCGCACCGATGAAGGCATCTCCTGGTACAAGAAGTCCGTAGCGCTCGATCCGAAATACGCAAAGGTTCGCGAGTATCTTGGCGAAGCCTATGTCATCAAGGGTCAGCTCGATCTCGCCAAGGACCAGTTGATGACGATCAAGTCGATCTGCGGGACCACCTGCGAGGAATATCGCGATCTCCATGAGGCGATCGAAAAGCCCTCGAAGATCTGACCTGGCTATCGCCCGGCTGAAAGCGGTTGTGATTTGTTCACAAAGAAGGGATCAAGGTGACCATCGCTCATCGCCAACTTTCTGCTTATAGTCGGGCGACACCAGACGCGTCGTCAGCGGCGGATGTCCGCAGTGGACCTGTCTGGACGGAGGCAATCATCGCGAGCGAACACGAAATCCGGGCGAGCCTTGCCCAGTATCTCGGCCGGCTCTGGCGGTACGGTATTGTACTGTCCCGCCAGCGCGACGTTGCCGATGATCTCGTACAGGCGACCTGTGTTCGCGCGCTGGAGCGCGCCAGCCAATTCACGAGTGGGACAAGGCTTGATCGGTGGCTGTTCTCGATCATGCATTCGATCTGGCTTAATGAGGTCCGCTCGCGCCGCATTCGCATGGGTAATGGTTTCGTCGACGCCGACGTAACCCTTTCCTTCGACGGCGAACATGAAACCGAAACGCACGTCACGGCCAACCAGGTCTTGCGCCAGGTAAATGAATTGCCGGAGGCGCAGAGGACCGCCGTGTTTCTTGCCTATGTGGAGGGTCTGTCCTATCGCGAGGTCGCGGAGGTCCTTGATGTACCAATCGGCACGGTTATGAGCCGCCTGGCAACGGCCCGTGCCAAACTCGCCGAACACGCCGATCCCGATGTGAAGGCCAAACAGATGAAAGGAGGGAAATGATGGTTGATCTGAAACACGCCGAAATGCCCTCCGACGAAATGTTGGTCGCGTTTCTCGACGGCGAACTTGATGGCGAGGAGCGCGCGCGGATCGATAGGCTGATCAAGATCGATGAGGCGGTCGCCGCGCGATATGAATTCCTCTCGCGCAGTGAAATGGCCTTTTACGATGCGTTCCAGCCGCTGCTCGAAAACGCCCCCACAGCAAAGCTGGAAGCTATCCTGGGCGGGCTCCCTGCTTCGATCACCGGCGAGCCCGCTTCAAGGGGGTTGAGCCGCCGCGGTTTCATGGCCGCAGCCATCGGGCTGGTCTTTGTCGGCGTCGCTGCCGATCGAGGTTTCATGGCGTTCAAGCAAGCTTCCAGCGATCATGATGACGACTGGCGGGCAGTCGTTGCCGAATACCTGTCGCTTTACACGCCCGACACACTTGCCAATCTCGATAGCGACGAGCAATCGCAGAGCGCGCAGCTACAGAACGTAGGAGACGCGCTCGGCCTCTCGCTTCCTCTGCAGGCAGTGTCGTTGCCGGGGATCCCGCTCAAACGCGCGCAGGTTCTCCAGTATGATGGCAAGCCGCTTGGGCAGATCGCCTATCTCGATCCCGAACACGGACCAATGGCTCTGTGCATTGTTCAATCGTCGAGTGGACCGCGTTCGCCGCAAACCGAGCGACGACACGGCATGAACGTCGTCTATTGGTCGGATCAGACCCATGGTTACATGCTGATCGGTCGTAACACAGCGGATGAATTGAACGATTTGGCGGAAGGGGTGCGAACAGCGCTCGCCGCATAAGCTTCTACGAAAGCCGGTGGGTATTCCATGCTGATTGGACTACGGTAGGCATTCTGTGCATTTGACCTCGGAGGAATGTCATGCGCCCAGTCACCGAACTGTTAGAAAGCGATGTGGCTAGACTAAGTCACGTGCACGGCGCCACTGAGCCGCCATTGCTGGAGACCACCATCTCACAAACGCTCGATAGGGCGGCCTTGCGATGGCCCGATAGCGAAGCCGTTGTCTCGGTCCATCAAGATGTTCGGTGGACTTATGGCGAGCTGAAAGCAAGAACCGATGCTTTCGCCGCTGGCCTGATCGCGTTGGGGCTGCAGCGCGGCGACCGCATTGGCATATGGTCGCCCAACAATGCGCAATGGGCATTGACCCAATTCGCTGCGGCAAAAGCCGGTCTCATTCTCGTCAACATCAATCCCGCCTATCGCCTCTCCGAGGTCGAATACACGCTGAACAAGGTAGGTGTAAAAGCGTTGGTTGCGCTCGAGCGGTTCAAGACGAGCGAATATGCCGAAATGATCGAAGCCCTCGCCCCGGAACTTTCCTCGGGTGAAGGGGAGATCAATTCTTCAAGACTACCCTGTCTGAAGCATGCCATCTTGATTGGAACACACGTTCGCCCCGGATGGATCGCGTTCGAAGATGTACCCAAGCTCGCAACAGAAATTCACCGCGCTCAACTGTCAGATCGTGACGCAACAACGGGTTGCGCGGATCCGGTCAACATCCAATTCACCAGTGGAACGACTGGTTTGCCCAAGGGCGCTACACTTTCCCATCGCAACATACTCAATAACGGTTTTTTCGTAGGCCGTAGCGTTGGCCTGAATCCCGGAGACCGGCTCTGCATCCCCGTCCCGCTTTATCATTGCTTCGGCATGGTCATGGCAAATCTTGGCTGCGTCGTGCATGGCGCAACTATGGTCTATCCGTCCGAAGCCTTCGACCCGTTGGCGGTCTTGAGTGCCGTTGAAGCCGAGCGGTGCACGGCTCTTTATGGTGTGCCGACTATGTTCATTGCCGAGCTCGGACATCCCGAGTTCGAACGCTTCGACCTGTCATCCTTGCGAACCGGCTGCATGGCGGGATCGCCCTGCCCCGTCGAGATCATGAAGCAGGTCATCGAACGCATGCACATGCGGGATGTCACCATCGCTTACGGGATGACCGAGACCAGTCCCGTCAGTTTCCAAAGTTCAGGCGAAGACCCGGTTTCCCGGCGGGTCTCGACGATCGGGCGGGTTCAACCGCATCTCGAATGCAAGGTCATCGATGTCAATGGTAGTACCGTTCCTCGCGGCACGCCTGGCGAGCTCTGCACCAGGGGTTATTCCGTCATGATCGGCTACTGGGACGATCCGGAAAAGACAGCAGAAGCGATCGACGAAGATGGCTGGATGCATACCGGTGACCTCGCGACCATAGATGATGAGGGCTATGGCAATATTGTCGGACGCCAAAAGGACATGGTGGTTCGCGGCGGCGAAAACATCTATCCGCGCGAAGTGGAGGAGTATCTGTTTCGCCACTCCAAGATCAAGGACGTTGCCATCGTCGGCGTTCCTGATCCGAAGTTCGGCGAAGAACTCTGTGCCTGGATCATTTTGAAGACCGGTGAAGACGCCGACGAAGAAGAGATCAAGGCGTTTTGCCATGGACAAATCGCCCATTACAAGGTGCCGAGATACGTCCGTTTCGTCGAAGCATTTCCTCTGACGGTAACAGGCAAGATCCAGAAATATCTTATCCGCAAACAGATGGCGGAGGAGCTTGGAATACAGGAACAGAAAACGGCCTGAAAACCAGTCCGCTGCATTCTGCTAATGGCTAATTGACACTGTGAACCCGGTTAACCTAATCCGGGTGGTACTGCTTGGCTCAAAATTTCAAGACGGCTATACGGGGTTATTGCGGGAGGGCGCGAAACTGTGCTCCTTCGCGACTCAAGAATGGAGCACGCTATGATCAAATCCAAACGCGGCAACTTGTCTGGCTTATTCCTTGCAATTCCAATAAGCGTTTTATTGGCGTTCGGTGCCGATGCCAAATCGAAAGGCACACCGATGCCAACCGACACACCTCGTGCGTATCTTGCGGTGTCGAACAGCACGCCGGCGACCTTGGGCGAAACAATGAACCTCAGTCGGACAACTGCCCGCTTCTCCAAACTCAAAGGCGAAATGAAATTGCGATATTCCGGAGTGTGGAATGCCGGAGAAAATGCGCAATATGGCGGGGAGGTTTATCAGGTACTCAATGCCGACGACTTCTTTGCAAAGAACAAAGGTAAAAATGGCTTCTGTGATGAACCTGTCCGGTGGCTAACAGTAGTTGATAAAAGCAAACAACTCCTTGAAGGAACAATTCTTGTCGCGATGTTCAACATTCAGGACTGGCACAAATATACCGAGAACACCACCGGCTTATGCAGTACCGACTCGTTTCAGTTGAAATAACGCCGAGAAGACGCGGTCTGCTGTTTCCATTTAACTGAGGGCGTCATTTCCGCCGGTCGAACGGCCATTTTCGTCACACTCATAGCTGTCGCGCTCTTCGGATTGCAAACCCCTACTACTTCACCTCGCCATAACAGTCGCGACCTGCGGGATCAGTTGTCGATGAAGTCGCGCACGGCCTTGTTGTAACCCTCCGGGTCCTGCAGCATGGCGAAATGACTGGCGTTATCGAGGATGACCAGTTTGGCCCCCGGAATCGTCTTGGCCATGTATTCCGTATGCTCACGCGTAATCGCCTCGTCATGATCGCCAAGAACGATTGCCACTGGCGTCTTGATTTTCTTCAGATCGTCGTCACTCCAGTTGGGCTGGCTTGCCCACATACCACTGATCTGTTCGACAAAGGCATCATACTGGTCCGGCGTAGGCGAAATCTTCTTGTAGATTTCGCCTGACTTATCAATATAGGCCGCGAAGGTCTTGTTTTTCATGACATCTGGATTCACGCCGTCGACCTTGGAGTTGGCTGCCTGCGCGAAGAGTTTCGTCAGCCTCTCGGGGTGATTCATGGCGATGTCGAGACCAATTATCCCGCCGTCACTCCATCCAACCAGCGCAGTCTTGTCGACCTTCAGGAAATCGAGAAGCGCGAGGTAATCCGATGACATCAAATCATAGCTGTAAGGATCGGCGTTGCGGGTCGAACGTCCATGGCCACGGCTGTCGGCGACAATAACCATATGGTCTTTCGCAAGGTCGGCCACCTGTGCACCCCAGATATCGGCATAGCCGAGGCCGCCATGTATGAGGAGAACGGGTGGCCCCTTACCATAGACGGCATAGTACATTTCGATGCCGTTGACTGGAGCCGTGCCGCTTTTCTCAGCCGCGGGCATTGGTGCTGGCGGGGGAAGCTTTTCCCAGCGCTCGGCGGCTTGAGCGCCTGAACCAGCCAGCGTGAGCAATAGGATAAATGCGGGAGCTAAGGATCTAAGAAACATCATCTTTCCCTTCAAGGAGCACGAGATGTGGTGCATGCATCCTAACCAAGATCATTGTGTTTGGCGACTGTTGCGCTGATTTGGAAGTGAAGGCAGACGTAACAAAAAAGGCGGCCCGCGAGCCGCCTTCGAAATATGCAGGAGGTGTCCTACTTGGCAACGTGCCAGACACCGCCGACGCCATCGCCAGTCATATCGCCGGCTTTCTTGTCCTTGGCGAACGTATAAAGTGGTTTGCCTTCATAGGCCCACATTTCCTTGCCCGCCGTGTCCTTGACCAGCGTCCATTCGCCTTCAGCCTTCGCCCCTTTGGCGGCATGGAATGCCGGCCAGTTTTTCAAGCATTTCTCATCGCAGTTCGATTTGCCGTCCTTGTCCTTGTCGAACGTATAAAGCGTCATGCCCTTCGCGTCGGTCCACATGTCGCCCATCTTTTTCGCAGGTTCTGCCGCGAAGGCAGAAAGGCTGGTGGCGGCGAGAAATCCCATTGCGATCAAAATTGTCTTCATTGTTTTCACTCCCTCTTTGGGATTGCCAGCGGGGCGCTGACAGTGCCCGTTCTTAAGCGAACCAAGCCGTTCGCATCGAAGAATACTCTACCACATTTCGTTCCGAATTGAGGCACTGCAGGCGCATTTTGCGCTTTGATTTGATACATTTGGTCTTGATTGCTAGGAATTCGATGACCGACATTCAGGAGTGGACAATGGATCTCGATATCAGCGAAATTAATGGCGCCTGCCACTGTGGATCAGTGCGCTTCCATGTCAGACTATCAAATGGTCTCCACACGGCACGCCGTTGCACCTGCAGCATTTGCCGGATGCGGGGCGCTGTCGCCGTGTCAGCGAAAGTCGGTGATCTCGATATAGTGGCGGGTGAAGACAAGCTCAGCGTCTATCAATTCAACACGATGACGGCCAAACACTATTTCTGTTCCGGATGCGGTATCTATACGCATCATCGGCGCCGGTCCAATCCGAATGAGTACGGCGTGAATGTTGCCTGTCTCGAAGGGATCAGCCCTTTCGACTTTGACGAAGTGCCAGTGAGCGATGGCATTCACCATCCATCGGACAGCAAAAAAGCCAACAAGACCGGTCCTGTTGGCTTTTTGCGATTTGTCCGCGCGGACTAGATCCTGATCACCACTTGACGGTCAGGCCGATATTGCCCTCGAATATCTTCTGTTCGGCGCCCTCGACGTCGAACGTGTAATCTGCCACGGCAAATGCGCTGACCTTTTCGGTAAAGTCGTGCACGATACCCGCGCCGAGTTCCAGCGAAGTCGACTCGCCTTCGGTGGTGATTGCATCCGGACCGAAAAGCACAGAGTCGGTGGTGCTGAAGCCGTGCCACAGATTGGCCTTGACGTAGGGCTGGAACAGACCGGCCGAGGTTTGGTATTTCCCCTGCACCCGGAACCCGAGCCGGCCCGTGAAACCATCATCATTGTCGAATCCGACATCGGAGAATCTGTCCGATTGATCGTCAAGCGAGATGGTCTGCCATATGATCTGTGCCTGCGGCTCGATGGTCCAGCTTTCCGATAGCGGGATCGGGTAGCCGCCTTCCAGCGATGCGGTAAAACCCGTGCCGTCGATATCGATGCCGACACCGCGATTGGAGGTCGCGTCACCGCCGAACCACGATCCCATCAAAACGCCGTCCAGATACCATCCGCCCGGGCCCATATGCGTCCAGTAACCGCCAAAGCTCGTCGTATCGAGATTGAGGCTGCCGGTGTTCACACCATTCCACCCGAGCGCCTGACCGTTGACATCCGCGTCGAGATTCGAATAGCCAAAGAACAGACCGGCTATATCGCGATGTCCGTTTTCGTGCTCCCAGCCGAGAATATCGAGACCGGCCTGTATGCCATAGAGGTTTCCATCAATGGACGGATCAACGGTTCCATCCCAACTCTGCTCGGTCGATTGCCCGAAGGCACGGCCCCAGGCGGCGGAGAAGTTCTCGCGGGAGTTGACTACGCCCTGTTCGCCCCGTCTTTCGTGGAACGTGCCGAGCGTTGCCAATGCGGTTTGGCGCGCGGCCGGTCCGATAACCGAATAAGTTGGAACCTCAATGCGATAGAGCGGTACATTGTCACCTTCAACCGGCGTCGCGCCGCGATTTGGAGGTGGAGAGTAGCCTGGCAAAGGCGGTGCAACAAAACCCTCAACTGGCGGATTAACCGGGGCGTCGGCCGCCGCGGCCTGTGGCGGCGGAGGCGGCGCTACTGGCGCAGGATCGGTTGCCAATACTGGCGGCTCGATAATACCTGAACCGTCCGGTGGCGTTTCGGGCGGGGGTGGAGGCGCTGGGGGCGGTGCCGGCGGCTCCGCCTCCGGCGCAACCGGTTCAACGGGCGGATTGTTGTCGACCTGCTCTGGTGCAGCTGTTGCACCATTGTTGATGGTTGAACGCAGGTACCAGTTTTCAGCAGTTCCGGCTGTTACACCGCCTTTAAACAGGAAATATTCGTAGGCGCCAGCTGCGACAGGATCGTTGAGTGCAAACGTGCCGGATCCAGTATTTGCGCCATTGATCCCTTCGACAACCAGAATGCCGTTCTGCGTTGTAAGGCCGCCGACGCCGCCCTGATTGATGATGCTCATGCCTGTAGTGCCGCTCGCCGTGCCACCGGAAATAACCAGCTTATCGGACCTCGAAGCATCATCGCCGAGGACCGTATCAAGGAACAGGAGACCATTATTGCCGGTATAGTTGCCGGCGATGGTGAAGCTGTCGGCTTCACTGTCGTTGCCGTTCGACAGGTCGATACGTCCGGAGTTGATGACATTGACCAATTGGCCCGCCGAAAACGCCTGGATACCCGTATCTGTATGACCGGCAAAGACCGTGCTTGAAGAATCGATGTTGAATGTACCAGTCCCCGTACCGGCATCGCCAAGCACAAAGTTGCTTTCGAACCTCAGTTCAGTGTCATTGGTTAGTGAAACATTTTCCCAGCCCTGGAACCGCGTCACAGCATCGATCGTTACGTTGCTGAATGTCAGATTATCAGTCCCCGTCCCGCCGGATAGCAGGGTCATGCCGCCCATATTGCCATTCGTCAGATTTGTGAGCGTTGCGGTGTCGTTGCCGGCTTCCAGCTCGATCCCGTTATAAATGATACCGCCACTCCACGCGAAGGTGTCGGCGTCATTGCCAGTCTTGATGCCGTTGCCGATGCTGCCGCCACTCACGGTAACACTGTCGATGCCGCTGCTGGTGCTGATATTGCCGCCGATAACGCCGCCGGAAATTATGATCGTGTCGCGGCCAAGTCCTGTGACGACGTTCCGGTCGACGGTTCCTCCGGACATGTTGTAAAAATTGTCGTCGAGCTTCATGTTGACACGGCCGATGCGGCCGCCTGTCATAACAGCGTTGTCACCATCCTCGAAGAAGTCGATGATGTGCCCGCCCGACATGGTGAAAGTATCGAGACCGTCGCCCTGGGCCAGTGAGCCGATCGTCCCGCCGCTCATCCTGTAGTCGTCGATGCCGCTGCCCTGCTGAACCGTGCCTCCGATCGTTCCCGAATCGACGATAATGCTGTCCGTCCCAGCACCGAATGTCACATTACCCGTGATCTGGCCGGTTCCTCCCGTCGGAAGAGTGAGGGAATTGTTTCCGCCTGTATCTGTCAACGATGCGGCTGTGCCGCTGTCGCAAATATAAGAATCGTTCCCGGCGGTGGGGACAAATGTACAGGCGGCAGATGCGGTTTGATTGGATATGGAGAGTGTTATGAGGGAAACAGAAGAAAGCCAGAAGATTCGTGTCAAAAGCTTAGACGACTTCATGTAATTCCCCCTATAGCGATCATATGATAAGGGATTGCCAACTACTCAAAGCAGTCCCCGCGACCAAACAACGATATCGGCAAGTGCAAGCTAGTTTCACATCGAAGGGTGTGCAACCCATGGTTTAATGTGAGCACACTGAACTTTACCGGTGTGGTAAATTGGTCTCACTTTTGTACGCCGGAAGACTTTAAACTTGGCGTTCGTTAACAAAATATTCTTTTGTATTACAAATTTTGGCTCCGATCAGATCAGCTCGAGTTCAAGGTCGGCGCTCCTATTTCCGGATTTGACTGCCTGTTGATATTCCGTTGTAATCGAAATAGAAGCGCATGGACTGACCGGAGAGCACACGATGGACCGCTACGAAACCTTCGCGACCTGGATCTTCATCGTCTTCGGTGCACTCATCATTGCCGGGCTGATGGCCTTCGCGATTACTACCACGGACAAACCTGCTTTTCTTTTCGCGCTGGCTTCCGCATGCGCCGCATTTTTTCTTGGCTTCGCCGTGATTTTCGATCAGCCCCGGCTTTACGGATTGATCTTGTTTGTGTCGGTAGCGCTGATCGCGGCCTCAATCACTGCGATCGTGACCTGACGCAGTGGAAGTTGCTACTTCTACTCCAGCGCTCTGATATTGCTGCCGAGTTTGGCAAGCTTGTGGGCGGGCCGGTTGAAAGCGGTGCCTTGTTTAAGGTTGCCAATCTTTTTGGCTATATTCGTGAAACCAACTACGGCAGACATTTTGAGGTTCGCACAGAAGTAAACCCGTCGAACCTTGCCTATACCGGGCTTGGCCTGCAGGCGCATACGGACAACCCGTATCGCGATCCGGTTCCGACGCTGCAAATTCTGTATTGTCTGGAAAATTCTGCTGAAGGCGGCGAAAACATGGTCGTTGACGGCTTCCGCGCGGCAGAACGGCTGCGTGAGGAATTCCCGCGTGGTTTTGACCTGCTGACACGCCATTGCGCAAACTTCGAATATTCCGGCAGTGCCGGCGTCTGCCTGCGTTCCCGCCGACCGATGATCGAGCTCGCACCGGATGGAGAACTGGTTGGCATCCGCTTCAACAACCGTTCGACAGCAGCCATCACCGACGTTCCCTATGAGGATATGGCTGACTACTACGCCGCTTACCGCAGGCTTGGCGAGATCATAGACGATAGTTCCATGGAAGTGACGTTCAAGCTGGCTCCGGGCGAATCTTTCATTGTCGACAACACCCGCGTTCTCCATGCCCGCAAAGGATATTCCGGTGCGGGCTCCCGCTGGCTTCAGGGCTGTTACGCCGACAAGGACGGCCTGCTTTCGACCCTGAGCGCTATCGAACTACAAGACCGAAAGGCGGCGTAATGACGAAACCTGATCCTGAAAAACTGTCGCCAGAGACAATCGTCGATTTCCTCGGCGATATCTTCGAGCGCCGCGGCGGCGAGGAATATCTCGGCGAACCCGTCACCATGGCGGAACACATGCTGCAAGGGGCCTATATTGCCGAACAGCAGGGTGAACCGGATATCATCATCGTTGCGGCTCTGCTGCATGATATCGGCCATTTCACCAGCGAGTTCGGCACGTTCTCCATGGACGATGTGCACGACAAGCATCATGAAGAGGCGGGTGCTCAGGTCCTTGAGCGCTTCTTTCCAAGCCTTGTGATCGACTGCGTGCGTTACCACGTGGCGGCCAAGCGCTACATTTGCGCGACGGATCCGGGCTACTTCGGGCAGCTTTCGGCAGCGTCCATCTACTCGCTGAAGCTGCAGGGTGGGCCGATGAATGACGCCGAAATCGCTGAGTTCGAAAAGAACCCGAATATCAGTGAAATCGTGCGGGTGCGCCATCTTGATGATGCCGGCAAGATTGCCAACATGACCACGCCCGCCTTCTCGCATTTCGCCCCGATGGTACAGCGCATCGTGAACGCGCATCTTGAGGTGGCGACAAGAACTGTGCGAAATCATACGGCAAGCTAGAACGGACCTCGAACTACACTGATCCGGCTTGCCAGGCTGCAGTGTCGAACCGTTCGTCCGGGGGAGAGGCGTGGCTCGCCCCGGACGACCCCGCCTCTCCATTTCTACCAGACTTCTGAGTCTACGACCTGATCTGGCGATAGGCGCCATGCCAATAGATCAACGGTTCGGCATTGTGGCGCAACGTCACTGCCCTGACCCTGCCGATCAGGATGCCATGCGAATGCCGCTCGATGGCATCGTCGAGTTCGCAATCGAGCACCGCCAGCGCATTGACCAGCGCCATCGTCCCTGTGCTGAGCTCCTGCCAATCTGCACCTTGATAGCGTTCCGCGCCCTTTCGACCATCTCTTCCAGAAAAACTGTCGGCCACATGACGCTGATCATGTGCCAGTATATTGATGCAGAAGCTGCCATGCCGCTGCAGGACCGGCCAGGATGAAGACGCGCGATTGATGCTGACGATCACCGAGGGCGGATCTATAGTCAATGACGAGACCGACGTCGCAGTGAACCCCGTGCGGTCGACGCCACGTCCAACCGTAATGACGCTCACAGCCGCCGCCAGGTGCCGCATCGACTCCTTGAACAGGTCGGCGTCTACGGTCAGCTCGTGGTGGGCCAAACGCGCCACGCTTGGAAAAATGGACATTCATTTCCTCGTTCATTGGATTGTCGCGAACCGCCGGGACGCGACGAAGACTCTCATCCTGCATTGCAACACATCAGGTGTGCCTCGAACCAGACCGCTCTTTGCTCCGCTTGGCCGCATTTGGCGATTTTGTTTTGCGATTTTCGCAGATTTCCAGAAATCGATTTCATCGGATGCGAGTGCCGGATTTCATCCGCAACTATCACAGAGCCATCCCGTTTCGTAATAAGATGGCCCCTCGGCAACGAGGATAATCCTGATGGCTTCAACAGATTACACCAGCACGCGCAATTCGCCCCAGGGTGTTCGCCGTTCCGTGGGGGGTCGCGCCCTTGGTGTGGTCCTGTTTGTGACTGCCTTTGCGTTTCATGTGGCGGTCCTTTTCAACCTGCTGCCGTCATAGTTCCAGGCCTTGGACTTCCGATGATTTTGTCCGAATAATTTTGCTGGCAGCCGGAACCAACGTACACTTGAAACATTTCTATAAGACTGGTCCCAAACCAGTCTTGGCTTAACCCCACAAAGCCAACATGACCCAATCCTCACGCCCCTTGAGGATTGGGTTTTCTGCATGAGCTGAACAGCAATCGTGAGTGGAGAAAACAATGTCGATTGAAGATGCCAAACATGCGATCGAAGCGGCCATTCATAGCGGTGATTTCAAAAGTATGGGCGTGGCTGTCTTCAAGGCAATCAATGCCTTGGAGCAAAGAATCAAACGGCTTGAAGAAGAAAGCGAACGTAGCAGGGCAAATTTAAGATAGACTTTTGCCATCTGAACCTTGAAATTTTCGCGATATGTGCTAGCATTTTTGTAGGTTGAGTGTAGCGGTACCTTGAGCCTGCGCCGCACTGAAACGATGCGCGATATTCTTATCCAGAGTCCAGTTTGTTAGAGCCAAATCAAGCCTCAACTTGCGAAACCCCTACCGGTCACGGCAGGGGTTTTGCTTGTGTACTGTGAAGTGCCATAACACCAGCTTAGCCGACTAATCAGCCACGTTTCACTTTGCTAGCGCCCGAGGCTCTAACTCTCTGTCAGGATGGACTGGATATCGGTGATTGGGTGATTGGTCAGGGTTTTCGGGATTTCGCTGACTATCCTGTCAGAGACTTCCTTGTGAAACTCCTGGCGCATTTCGCCGAGCACCAGCGGTGGAGCAATCACAACCAGTCGTTCGAAACGTCCCTTATGGGCGTAGCTATAGAGTGCGTCGGCTACTTCCTTGGCAAATCGTTTCTTCGAAATCTCATGCCAGTCCGTGTCCTCCACAGCACTGCGGTGCGGGCTTGGTCCGTCATTGAAACGCCCTGGCCTGTCGCTTCCCTGTTCTCGTGTCGCCGGATTCGAGTGATGCATTTCATGGATGGTGCTGAGTTGGACATGCTTCATATCGTTTTCATTACGGAGAAACAGTGCCTTTTCCCCATCGGCAACGACGATCCAGGTCTTTTTGTTCAAAACGATGTTGGCCATCTCAAGCTCCCTTCGCCATATATTTATCAAAGGCTATCTTCCTTTCACTTTCAGTTTGTCGTTCAGCGACAATGAGACCGCAATTGCTGTGGCCACGATAAAAAAACAACGCTGGCGGGTAAGAGAGGTTCCGATTTCATAGGGATCGTTGCCTCCTGACGTAATAAAGAAGTCCCGCACCAATCGCGATCGTCAGCAACCCTATGGTGATCCATCGCGTTTGACCCACCATGAAGCTACCGCCGAGAACACTGAGGCCCTGAAGCGCCCAGATTGCGCCCATGATGATAAGAAGCACGGCAACGATCGACAGGATGGTTCTCATTTGGTCCGCCTCTTTTCAGGTTGCGTTTTCATTCTCGCACCATCAAGGCAGGATGAAAACACTTATGAAACAGGCGCTGGATTTGTAGATTGGCGGCTGATAGACCTCGTTGCAAAGCAGGAGGCTGAAATTTTATGACTGCATTGACGATTATCGTTGAATTCGAAACGCACGAAGGCCGCGAAGAGGAATTCACTGCGCTCATCCGCGAGCATGCCCGCAAGACGCTGGAAGAAGAACCCGGTTGTCTGCGTTTCGAGGTCATCAAACCCATCGAGCGCAATGGAACACCCATTGCCAACAAGGTCATGGTCAACGAACTCTACGCAAATGAAGCGGCGGTGACGGCTCACGAGAACAATCCGCGCCTCGTCAGAGTGCGGGCGGCTAATGCGCCCTTGCTCAAGTCCAGCAGGTTGATCCTGGCACAATCATTGACCGGCAAGGCAACCGACGAAGGCTTGACGCCGCAACAGCTGAACGCCAGCAATGACGACTAGGCTTGAACGAAAGTTCAATGACATGATCATGAA
This sequence comes from Candidatus Phyllobacterium onerii, assembly GCF_028331445.1. GTDB lineage: Bacteria > Pseudomonadota > Alphaproteobacteria > Rhizobiales > Rhizobiaceae > Phyllobacterium > Phyllobacterium onerii. The sequence continues at coordinate 35,428 of NZ_JAQMHX010000012.1, forward strand.
AAATGTGCGATGACTTGTTCAGCGCCATTCAACAGCAACCTGATCAAGCCGGACCGGAAGAATAGAACGATGAAGAGATTGGCTCTGGCTTTCCTGCTGCCTTGCACCCTTGCGATGTCTGGTTGTGGCGCAATGCGCTGGATGAGCGAAGCGCCGCAAAACGCGTCCAGCTGTGCCGGCTGGAACAAGATCAGGATCAAGCCGGAAACGGCAGTCTATCTTGTGAAGAACGATTTTTCCGCCAGCATAGATATCGATTCGCACAATCTCAACGGTCAGCGAAACGGCTGCTGGAAATAGTCCGCTGAATGCCGTAGTCGGAACCAAAACCCATAAATCACGTTCCCCTTTCTCTACTTATGGAAAGGATTACTGAAATGGCAACGAATACAACCAAAGTTCAGGCTATGGCTGAAAAGGATCTGCAAAATCAGGTCGCGGCGTTGCGCAAGCAGCTGGCAACAATCAGCAAATCGCTTTCCGAGCACGGCTATGAACTTTACGAAAATGGCGGCAGCTCTGCCTACGAGGCGGTAAAGAAGAACAGCCGAAAAGCAGCACGCTTCGTTGGTGAGGAAGCGCACATGGTCAGTGAAAAAGCCAGGGAGAACCCGATGACCGCGGTCGCCATTGTTTCTGCCGTCGCCGGCATAGGTCTCCTGGCAGGATTAAGCGCTTATCGGCGTTAAAGACCAAGCCTTGAAATTCAGGGGCACGCTTCATATATGATGTTTAGAATTCGTCTCCGCTTTTGACCACGGATGTACTGGCACTGGCGTTGAGGCGAATTTGGAAGGTCGGGAGTTCCCGGCCTTTTTTGTTGCCTATAGCACACATGACCCTGTCTGAGTGCGGTGCGGCAGTGTCTCAGGTTGCTTTCCGGGGCGCGAACAGTCTATGTAGGGCTCACTATCTGCCTGATCATTCGTCAGGTTAAGGACATTCCGTTATGCGTTCTGAGAGTGAGCTGCCCCGAATGGACAATTTTGAGAAATACGCCCTGGCTCTAATGGTCGTATTCGGCGCCCTTATCATCGGCGGTCTCATGGCCGTCAATATTGCATGGGCCCACAAGGCAGGCTTTCTCTACGCTCTCGGTGCCGCAGTGGTGGTTTGGTCCGCCGGTTTCGCGGTTCTTTTTGACAAGCCCCGGGTCTACGGTCTCCTGTTGCTGTGCGCGATCGCTCTTATTACGGCCTCTATCGTTGTTATCGTTCGATAAAAATTGGATCCACGTTTAGGCGCTATGTCTGGGATAATATGAAACTGGCTTTCATATTATCGTTTACTTTATCAAGAATAATTCTAAACTGCGGCCAGATTGAATGTGCAGGCCTGGATTTCAGGTTGAAAGAGATATTCCCATGCGACTGACCAGACAGACGAACTACGCTATCCGAATTCTTATGTACTGTGCCGCCAATGAAGGCAATCTCAGCAGAATCGGTGAAATCGCCCAAGCCTATACGGTTTCCGAACTTTTCCTGTTCAAGATCCTTCAACCGTTGGTCGAGAATGGTTTCATCGAAACCGTGCGTGGCCGCAATGGTGGCGTGAAGCTCGGCAAACCGGCCAAGGACATTACCCTCTTCGACGTTGTGCGCGTGACCGAGGAAAACTTCGCTATGGCGGAGTGCTTCGAAAACGATGCCGCCGATTGCCCGCTGATCGACAGCTGCGGATTGAATGCGGCGTTGCGCAAGGCGCTCAATGCATTCTTCGAGGTGCTCGCCCAGTTTACGATCGAGGATATTGTCGACAAGCGCGATGTGCGTGCTCTGCTCGGGATCGACATACTCACCCCTCGCCTCGCGACCGCCAGCTGAAGCGAGTTTGCCGTACTGCACAGTACGGTAAACTGCCGTGGCTTTTGGCCGATGCAAAACGGAACGGCTCTTTGAACCGAGCGGCCTTTTAGGGTGACGTTCTCAACGAAAAAACGCAAATATGATTCAAGAAGCATCGAATCTCATGCAAGAAGTGTCGATTCCGGAACGCTTTTCTGCACCCTGCGTTGCAAATTGGTTGTTCTGAGTTGCGAGAAACGGAGAACCCGCGACCTCACCATGTCCATCACGAGGTTGTGAGACGTTTTGACACATGTTGAGCCGGCAATATTTTTGTGCTTTCAAGGCGCCTGGAAAGGCAAACATGATTGAAATGGTTATGTTATTTGCCTAGTTTAGAATTATTCTAACTAGTTGAAATCATGACATAATATCACCATATGCATTTGACAGGTTCTCAACAAACCGGCTTTATAGCCGGAGCGTTGAATGAACGCATGACCTTTAATGTTTGGGCCTTGAACCCTTGCGATTGGAGGAACCATTGTCTGGTTCGAAAGTATCACCCGGTTTCGGGATAGTATTTTGTGGGTCTAGCGTAAGCAACGCATTCGGATCAGCAATTGATACAAGCTTAAGCGCCTCTGCGGCATTAGATGTCGTGGATATGTGTTCTTGTGAGTATGGCGCCTATACAAAATGCTAGTTTGCCATTGCAACATAATTACTCAAAAAGAGATCGAGAATTCCATTGTTGAACTTCTCGATGCTGATCCGTGGCAGCTCGTTGTTCCCGCCAAAGTTTACCATGCCATGAAGAAACGCGGCCGCTGCTGCGGTTGCTTCCCAAATGTCGTTGAAACCATCATAAAGGTGACGGAAGAATATCATCTCCGGCATGGTTCAGACGATTCTGATGCAGTTTCGTTCATCGACCGTGTCCGGTCACTGCGTCACGAATACGGGAGTTCACGACATGAAGGGCGAACCAAAGGTCATCGAGCGGCTTAACGAGGCATTGTTTCTCGAATTAGGCGCCGTCAATCAATATTGGCTGCATTATCGCCTTCTGGACGATTGGGGCTTCACGAAGCTGGCCAAGAAGGAACGCGCGGAATCCATCGAAGAGATGCACCACGCCGACAAGATCATCCAGCGCATCATCTTCCTCGAAGGTCATCCAAATTTGCAGTCCGTCGGCGCGCTGCGCATTGGCCAGAACGTCAAGGAAGTGCTCGAGGCGGATCTTGCCGGTGAATATGACGCGGTGAAATCCTACAAGCTTTCCCGCGAGATTTGCGATCAGCTTGGCGATTATGTCTCCAAGGAATTGTTCGACGAACTGCTCAAGGACGAAGAAGGTCATGTCGACTTCCTCGAGACGCAGATCGATCTGCTCAATTCCATCGGTGCAGAGCGTTATGGCTTGTTGAATGCAGGGTCTGCCGACGAAGCAGAGTGATCCATTCGATTTTGACTACAAAAAAGGGCGCCCATGGCGCCCTTTCCTTTTCAACACAGGTCGCTTGTTGTCATTTCGGCAGCTTGTCGTCCACACCGGCGACGTAGAAGTTCATGCTCAGAATGGTCTTGTCGTCAGCTGTCTCGCCAGCTTTCAACCATTCAGAACCATCCTGCTTCTTGATCGGGCCGGTGAAAGGCTTGAGTTCGCCTGAGGTGATCTTGGCCTGCGTTTCTTCGGCAAGCTTCTTCACGTCATCCGGCATGTTCATATAGGGCGCCATCACGACGAGCCCTTCCTTCATGCCTTCGAACACATTGTGCGATTTCCAGGTTCCATCCAGCACCGCCTTGGCCCGTTCGATATAGTATGGACCCCAGTTGTCGACGATCGATGTCAGCTGTGTTTCGGGGCCAAACTTGATCATGTCCGAAGCCTGGCCGAAAGCCTTGATTTTGCGTTCTGCCGCAACCTGCATAGCAGCGGTCGAATCCGTGTGCTGGGTGATGATATCCACGCCCTGATCGATCAACGCCTTGGCAGCATCGGCCTCCTTGGCGGGATCGAACCAGGCATTCGCCCAAATAACCTTGACCTTGAAGTTCGGATTGACTGACTGCGCGCCGAGCATGAACGAGTTGATACCTTCGACCACTTCAGGAATAGGGAAAGAACCGATATAACCGGCAACACCAGCCTTCGACATTTTTGCTGCAATCACGCCCTGCACATAGCGGCCTTCGTAGAAGCGCGAATTATAGACCGAGACGTTTTCAGCGGTCTTGTAGCCCGTCGCATGTTCGAATTTGACGTCCGGAAACTTCTGCGCAACCTTGACCGTCGCATCCATATAACCAAATGACGTGGTGAAGATCAGCTTGTTGCCAGCGCGAGCAAGCCGCTCGATGGAGCGCTCCGCATCGGCGCCTTCAGGTACGTTTTCGAGGAAGGTTGTCTCGACCTTGTCGCCCAGCTCTTTCTCGAGCTGCTTGCGGCCCTGATCATGCTGGTACGTCCAGCCGAAATCACCAGGCGGCCCGATATAGATAAAGCCGATCTTCAATTTGTCGGCGGCCAAGGCGGGCCCCGCCACGGCAAAGCTGGCGGCTATCGTTAGCGCCATCATCAGTTTTTTCATCAGGTTCACCTCTTCTGTTAAATCGTTCAAACTGTTCTTTGCGTCCGTGTCCTAGCGATCAGGCACGAAGGGTTTGCCGAGCGATGTCGGCGTGTTCATCAATGTCAGGCGCTTGTTGCGCGAAATCAGCACGAGCACGATGATCGTTGCAAGATAGGGCAGCGACGACATGAATTGCGAAGGAACGCCGATGCCGAGCGCCTGCGCGTGCAGCTGGCCAATGGTTACAGCACCAAAAAGATAGGCCCCGGCAAGGATCCGCCACGGCCGCCAAGACGCGAAAACCACCAATGCCAGCGCAATCCAGCCCCTGCCCGAAGTCATATTTTCCACCCATTGCGGCACGTAGACAAGCGAGAGTTGCGCGCCAGCCAGGCCAGCACAGGCACCGCCGAAAATCACGGCAAGGTAGCGAATGCGAACGACAGGTACACCCAGAGCGTGCGCCGATGTGTGATTGTCGCCCACAGCACGCAACGTCAAACCTGCACGCGTCCTGAACAAAAACCATGCCACGCCAATCGTCAGCAGGATGGAAATGTAAAAAATGGGGTCCTGTCCAAACAGGACCTTGCCGACATAAGGGATATCCGTAAGCCCTTGTATATACAGCGAATCCATCCTCACACCCGGAAGGCCGACAAAGCTTTCACCAATCATCGCCGAAGCGCCGAGCCCGAGCAGCGTGAGTGCGAGGCCGGTCGCCACCTGGTTGGTGATCAGCGTCAGGGTCAGGAAACCAAACAGCAATGAAAACGCAGCCCCGGCGAGGATCGCCGCGAACATGCCCAGCCAGGCCGAACCGGTGTATTGCGCAACCGCAAACCCGGTCACGGCACCCATGACCATCATGCCTTCAACACCCAGATTGAGAACACCGGACCGCTCGACGACGAGTTCACCCAACGCGGCAATGAGCAGAGGCGTCGCCGCTGTCGCCACTGTCAGAAGTATGGCCTCGAACATTGTCATTACGCACCCTTCAACGCTGTCTCGCTCAAGCGCGACACAATCCGAATGCGATAATAAATCAGACTGTCACTGGCGAGGACAAAAAACAGGATGATGCCTTGGAAGATACGCGCCGATTTTTCCGAAATTCCCAATGAAATCTGTGCTGCCTCGCCTCCCAAATAAGACAAAGCCAGCACCAATCCCGCGGCAATTATCCCCAACGGATTGAGCCGTCCGAGGAATGCAACGATAATTGCAGTGAATCCATAGCCCGGTGAAATGCTCGTTCGAAGCTGACCCACGGCGCCCGAGACCTCGGCGATACCCGCGAGTCCGGCTAACGCGCCCGATACCAGAAAAGCAAAAAACGTCAGACGACCCGCGCTGAAACCGGCGAACCGCCCTGCCCTGGAACTACGGCCAAGCACCTTGATCTCGAAGCCATTCAACGTGCGTGACAGCATAAACCACACAACCACCGCAGCGATTATGGCGAGGGCAAAACCCCAGTGCGCGCGGCCCGAATCTGGCCATATCGCGGGCAGGATGGCGCTATCGCTGAACTGTACCGTCTCGGGGAAATTATACCCCTGAGGATTGCGCCACGGGCCCCGCACCAACCAGTCGAGAAAAAGCTGCGCAACGTAAACCAGCATCAGGCTGGTGAGAATCTCGTTCGTATTGAAGCGGACTTTCAGAAATGCCGGGATCGTCGCGTAGGCCATGCCTCCCGCCATTCCTAGCAGGAGCATAATTGGCAACACATACCAGCCCTGAAAATCCGGGAACACGACCGGCAGGATTGAACCGGCAATACCGCCTGCGATGAACTGTCCTTCAGCCCCGATATTCCAGTTATTCGAAAGAAAACAAACGGAAAGCCCTACCGCAATGAGGATCAGCGGTGCCGCTTTCACCAGCAATTCGTGGATCGACCAGACCTCGGTCAAAGGCTCGATGAAGTAAGAATAGAGCGCTGAAATCGGGTTCTTGCCGAGTACGGAAAACAGGATCGCGCCTGCAATCAAAGTCAGGAACAGCGCGATGAATGGCGACAAGGCGCTAAACAAAACTGAGTGCTGCGGACGTTTGACGATCTCGATCCGCATCATGCGGCCCCCGCGGTAGCGTCGGCGCCACCCATCATCAAACCGACGCGTTCCATTGTCATTGCCTCGATTGGCACAGATTCGGAAAGACGGCCATGCACCATCGCCGCGATGCGGTCGGAGATTTCGAACAGTTCATCGAGGTCCTGGCTGATCACGATCACGGCCGAGCCGCTGCGAGCAAGGTCGACCAATGCCTGACGGATAAGCGCAGCCGCGCCGGCGTCGACACCCCATGTCGGCTGGTTGACGACTATCACCGACGGGTTACGATCGAGCTCCCGCCCGATGAGAAACTTTTGCAGGTTCCCACCGGAAAGCGCTGACGCATCGGGGTTTTCTGCGCTTTTGCGCACATCCATTTGCACGACGATGCGCTTTGCCGCAGATGCGAGGCTGGATTCCGATACAAGTTTCAGCACACCGCCAGTCAGGAACATTTTTCGATCCGTTGAATGGCGCGACAGGAGCAAATTGTTGGTTAAAGACATATCGGGCACTGCACCGTGCCCAAGCCGCTCCTCGGGCACAAAAGCTGCACCAAGCGTGCGCCGGGCCGATATGCCGATTCTGCCGGCATCTGTGCCGCGGATGCGCACGACTTGAGGACGTTCCTGCAGTACTTCGCCGGAAATCGCCTCAAAGAGTTCGCCTTGGCCATTGCCGGCAACCCCCGCAATACCGAGAATTTCTCCACCAGTGATCGACAGAGAGATATCATGGAGCGCGACTGAAAACGGCCCGCGCGGCCTCTGCGACAGGCCGTTCACTTCAATAAGCGGTATCCGGTCCGTCCATTCTGCCGGAAGCCTTTCAATGACATGGATGTCATTGCCGACCATCATCCGCGCTAATGAAGCTGCAGTCTGCGTGCGTGGATCACATTGGCCGACAACCTTACCGTGCCTGAGTACCGTTGCGCGGTCGCAAAGCCTGCGCACTTCCTCGAGACGGTGACTGATGTAAAGGATGGATTTTCCTTCCGAGCGCAAACGCTCAAGTGTCACAAACAGAAGATCGGCTTCCTGCGGAGTGAGCACTGATGTCGGCTCGTCCAGGATGATCAGATCAGGATTTTGCAACAGGCAGCGAATGATCTCGATGCGTTGCCGCTCGCCAACCGAAAGATCACCGACAAGCGCGTCAGGATCGACCGGCAAGCCATAGGTCTGGCCGATCTCGCGGGCACGTGCGGCGATCGTGTCGAGTGGCGACTTCTCGTCCAGCGACAGGGCAATATTCTCGGCGGCGGTCAGCGCATCGAACAAAGAAAAATGCTGGAAAACCATACCGATACCCAGCGATCTTCCCATGGCAGGACTGGTAACTGTAAAACGTTCACCCTTCCATGCAATGTCTCCGGAAGTTGGCTGCAATGCACCGAACAACATCTTGACGAGGGTGGATTTGCCCGCGCCATTCTCACCGAGGAGCGCGTGAATCTCGCCGGCACCGATCTTCAGATCGATCCCGTCACAAGCCTTGAGTGTCCCGAAAATTTTGGTGAGTTTTTCGGCTTCCAGTAACGGTATTTCAGAGCCGTCTTTTGTTATTGTGCCTGTCATAATTCCCCGCGGCCAAGACCGTTTTTCGATCCTATGTCAGGCCCACCAAATTTGGAAAGTACAAAACGTATGGTTGCGGCCATTTGCGCACAATATTCGGGCATCAGTAACGGTGGCTTAAGGAATAAGCACTGTCGTGCCGGTAGTTCTCCGTCCTTCCAGGTCGCGATGAGCCGACGCAACGTCCTTCAGCGCGTAGGTCTGGCCGATTTCGATGCGGATAATGCCCTTCGCCACGAGGTCGAAGAGCTCTTCGGCGCCAGCAACAAGCGCGTCGCGCGTTGCCGCATATACGAATAACGTTGCACGCGTCAAATAAAGCGATCCCTTCCGTGACAGGATGCCGAGATCGAAAGGCGGAACCGGTCCGGAAGACTGACCGAAACATACCAGCATCCCGCGAGGGCGCAGACAATCCAGCGAGCCGTCAAACGTATCCTTGCCGACCGAATCGTAGACGACGTCGACGCCTTTGCCGCCGGTAAGTTCTTTTATCCGTTCGACAAAATTCTCGGTCTTGTAGTTGATGACGTGATCGTAGCCATTGTCCAGCGCCAGCTTGGCCTTTTCGTCCGACCCGGCCGTGCCGATGACCGTCGCACCAAGATGCTTTGCCCACTGCCCGGCGATCAGGCCAACGCCGCCGGCTGCAGCATGGAAGAGGATCTTATCACCCTGTTTGACTGGAAACGTCTGGCGCAGCAGATATTGTGCTGTGAGCCCCTTCAGCATCATTGAAGCGGCCTGTTCCAGCGATATCGCCTCCGGCACCTTGACCAGGAATTTGGTCGCGATCAGCCGCTCTTCGGCATAGGCGCCTATGGAAGTGGTATAGGCGACGCGGTCGCCAGCCTTGAAATCCTTGACGTCGGGCCCGACGTCGAGCACGACGCCAGCTCCTTCATGGCCCGGGATCAGCGGCAGTCCGCTTGGCGATGGATAGAGGCCAGTCCGGTAATAGACGTCGAGGAAATTAAGCCCGATGGCTTCATTGCGGATGCGCACTTCCCCGGGTCCCGGGGCGCCGACGGAGATGTCTTCATAGGTCAACACTTCAGGCCCGCCAACCTGATGAATGCGAACAGCTTTGACCATCAAACTTTCTCCGTACGACCAAGATTAGGGAACGCCTGCATCACGGCGCCAATGAAGAAAAGATAGATGCCCGTCACCGAAATGCCAATCCGCACCCAGAGCGGCGAATCCAGTTCCTGAAACAGTGAATATGCACCAAAGGCGCACCACAGGAAGAATATCGCAAGATTGAGCGGCCGCAAGCGCTGTACCCTCACAGGATGGAGGAAATAGATCGGCAGGAAGGAGACGATCGCGGCAACGAGAACGATGGCGAAGGCCACCCATTCTCCGGGGCGCACGATGAACAACGTGAAGACGATCATGTTCCAGACGACCGGGAAACCCTTGAAGAAGTTCTCCTTGGTCTTCATGCCAGTATCCGCATAGTAGATGGCACTGGAAACCACGATGATCGCCGCTGCCAGGAAGGACAACCCCTCGCCCATGAAGCCGCGCTGGTAAAGCGCAAAGGCCGGAATGAGCACGTAGGTCATATAGTCGATGATGTTGTCTAGAAGTTCGCCGGACCAGTTCGGCAGGACATATTTGACGTCCAGCTTGCGAGCAATCGGCCCGTCGATACCGTCGACGAAAAGCGCCAGTCCAAGCCACCAGAACATCGCTGTCCAGCTTTCTTCGCTGGCCGCAACCACAGAAAGAAACGCCAGAAAGGAGCCCGACGCAGTGAGAAGATGGACGGAAAATGCCTTCGCTTGCGGTGCCGTTACCTTTTTGGGCGTTATGGCCTTGGGCAATATCGGTTTTTTCACGGTCCGTGCCAATCTGCTGCATGATAATAGTGCGCTCGCTGTTGTATCTTATCGATAGCGAACGATTTGTGAGCAGCTTTTCTTGAAAAATGCCCAAAGTGCAAGCAATTAGGCTAATATAAACTGTTGAAAGCGTGAAGCGGAGACAAACAATGACCTCTACCAAAACCGATCTGATTATTGTTGCGGGCGCAGGTCATGTGGGGCTGATCGCGGCTATTGCGCTTGCGCAAAGTTTCGACAATGTCGTCAGTCTTGGCGTTCTGCCGGAAGGATCCGACAAGCGCACGACTGCTCTGATGGTGCCTGCAATAAAGTTTCTGGAGAGGATTGGTCTCTGGGCGAACATCGAGCCACATGCCGCGCCCATTGCCACAATGCGCATCCTCGATGGCACCAACCGGCTCATCAGAAGCCCGGCCGTAACCTTCGAGGCGAGCGAAATCGACGAGCCAGCATTCGGCTACAATATTCCCAATATCACTTTGACGTCAGTCCTCAGCGATGCGCTGAAGAATTCGAAAGTGAAACACGTTGCAGCCTCGGCCACTCACTATCACCCGACTGAAAATGCGATTGCTGTCGAAGGCAGCGACGGTTCCGCGTACGCCGCCAATATCGTCGTCGCTGCCGATGGCCGTTCCTCGCTGGCGCGCGAAGCCTCCGGCATATCCGCGCGAACCTGGAGCTACAATCAGACCGCCATCGTCCTGAGCTTTAGCCATACGCGCGATCACCATGATATTTCAACGGAATTTCATACAGAACATGGTCCATTCACCCAGGTGCCCTTACCGGGTAATCGTTCAAGCCTTGTCTGGGTGACGACCCCGGCCCATGCAGCTGAACTGCTCGAACTTTCGCGTGACCAACTGGCAGCGCGGGTTGAAGAGCGCATGCAATCCATGCTCGGCGCCGTAACCATCGATGTCGATCCTCAGAGCTGGCCGCTGTCCGGGCTGGTACCCAATTTGTTCGCCCGCAACCGCGTGTTCCTGGCCGGCGAGTCAGCTCATGTTTTCCCGCCGATTGGCGCACAGGGCCTCAATCTCGGTGTTCGTGATGTCGAGACCTTGCTGGAAACTCTGCCGGTCGATGGTGTGAACCTCGGCACAGCCAGCGTTATGACAACCTATAATCGCAAGCGAAGCCCGGACATTCTTGCCCGAACGGGTGCTGTGGACGCGCTGAACCGTTCGCTTCTCTCGGATTTCCTGCCGGTTCAGATGGTCCGCAGCGGCGGCCTTGAGCTCTTGCGGGCCTTTTCGCCGCTGCGTGGCTTTGTCATGCGCGAAGGCCTGCGCCCAGGCAGCGGCTGGCGGTTTTCGCACAAGGAGGCCGGCAGACGTTAAATCACGCCAGCACGAAGTCGCTCAGCAATTTGACGTTCAGCAGGGCAATGACAACGGCTATAAACATCGCGAATGCCGAGAGCCAGCGCGGTGAAACGAGTGCGCCCATCTTTGCCTTGCTTGCCGTGAACATGACCAGCGGGAATACGGCGAACGATAGCTGAAGGCTCAAGACAACCTGCGTCAGGACCAGCAGCTTCGCCGTGCCGCTTTCGCCATACCAGACCGTGACGATCGACGCCGGAATGATGGCGATGCCGCGTGTGATCAGCCGCCGCAGCCACGGCGCGAGCTTGATATGGAGGAACCCCTCCATGACGATCTGCCCGGCCAACGTTGCCGTTACGGTCGAATTTATCCCGCAGCAGAGCAAAGCAATGCCGAACAGCGTCGGTGCAATCGCCAGACCCAGGAGTGGCGCGAGCAGCGAATGCGCCTCGCCGAGCTCCGCGACGTTTGTCTGACCCGTCTTGTGGAATGTTGCCGCAGCAAGAATGAGGATGGACGCGTTGATCAGGAGCGCGAACATCAGAGCCAAAGTGGAATCGATCGTTGCGTATTTCAGTGCAGAACGTTTTTCCGGCAGCGTACTTCCGTAATCGCGGGTCTGCACAATACCGGAATGCAGATACAGATTATGCGGCATCACGGTCGCCCCGAGAATACCCAGCGCAAGATACAGCATCTCCGGATTGGTCACGATTTCTGTGGTTGGTGCGAAACCCTTGATGACGGCGCCCCATTCCGGATCCGCCATGAAAATCTGGATCGCGAAACAAACAGCTATGACACCGAGTAGTGTGATAATGAGCGCCTCGACCCAGCGGAAGCCAAGCTTCTGAAGATAAAGAATGAGGAATACATCGAGCGCTGTGATGAGTACGCCAATTTCAAGCGGAATACCGAAAATCAGATTGAGACCGATGGCCGTGCCGATAACTTCGGCGATATCGGTAGCGATGATGGCAATTTCCGCCAGAAACCACAGCGTATAAGCAACTGGCTTTGGAAAGGCATCGCGGCATGCCTGCGCCAGATCCCTGCCCGAGCCTATGGCGAGTCGCGCGCAAAGAGCCTGCAGGACAATCGCCATGATATTGGAAACGAGGGCAACGACGAGAAGCGTGTAACCGAATTTCGATCCCCCGGCGAGCGATGTCGCCCAGTTTCCAGGGTCCATGTAGCCCACGGCGACCAGATAGCCCGGACCGACGAAAGCCGCTGCACGGCGCCAACCCGGCCCGCTCGTCCGTACGGCAATCGAACGATGAACATCCGACAGTGACGCCTCGCCCCTTGCGTGTCGCCAGCCCTTAGGCGTGTCGACCGCCTGCCCTAGTTGATCCATGGAATACCCCTAATCGCAATTGCAAATCATTCGCAACTATATATACACAAAATCGACAGCCGCAAGGGCTCGGCTGCGTCGAAAGACGCCAAGTGAGCGATTATCTTGATGACAAAGACGTTGACGGCGTCTTTTGATGTCAGGGAATGAGACCATGCGCCATGAAATAGAGCCACAAGGTCAGGGTCGCGATTGAAAACAAGGTGGTCGCCAGAATGCTGCTGGAGGCCCGCTCAACCCACACGCCATATTGTTGGGCTATAACAAAGACATTGGTTGCGGTGGGCAATGCCGCCATGAGCATGGCCGTGTAAATCCACACTGGCGGAAAATTCCCGACAAGGTTCAGCACCCCATAAATCAGTAACGGCTGAACCAGCAGCTTGATCGGAACGATGAGATAAAGCTCCTTCGGGACACGCCTCAGTGGACGTAATGCAAGCGTTGCGCCCATGGCGAAGAGCGCGCAAGGCGCTGCCGCCTTGGCAAGGAGATCGATCATGCGATCGATTGCGACAGGCGGCTCGATACCGAGTATGGCCGCACCAACACCCATGATCGTAGCGATAATGAAGGGATGGCCGAATATCTTGCGAAGGATACCGATAGCGACGTTGCGCGAAGAACGCTTGTCCTTGCCTGAAAGCGCCATCAACAGCGGCGCCATGACGAAATGCAGCGTGTTGTCAAAGCAGAATATCAGCGCTACGGGCACGGCCGCCGACGCACCGAAGGCGAGAATCGCCAAGGCCGGGCCCATGTAACCTATATTGCCATAGGCTGCAGCAAGCCCTTGAATTGTGCTTTCATCAATCTTCCGCGTCCGCGCGAAGGCGATCAGAAACATCGTCAGGAAAATGGCAAATGTTGACAAAGTGCATCCGACGATAAAGTTCCACTGGGTCAGTTCCGCCACGGGCGTTTTCGAAAGTATCTGGAAAAATAGAGCCGGCAACGCCACATAAACGATGAACGTATTCATCCATCCCAGCGCTTCCAAAGGCTGGTGGTTGATTTTCGCCACGAAAAAGCCAAGGAAAATCAGTCCAAAGAATGGAAGTACCAGATTGAAGACACTGAGCATGACGGACTTTTTGAATTTATGGCGGGATAGAGTGTTCGCAGGAACCATTTAGGCTCGCGAGCTTTGATAGAAACAGATACCTACTACGAATGACGATAATGACACAGATACGCCATGCAAAATTCCAGATCGGCCAGGTGGTCAGCCACAGGATCTTCTCGTTCCGGGGCGTGATCTTCGACGTGGATCCGGAATTCAACAACACGGAAGAATGGTATAGATCCATTCCCGAGGATATTAGGCCACGGCGCGACCAGCCCTTCTATCACCTTTTTGCAGAAAACTCCGAGAGCGAATATGTCGCTTATGTATCGGAACAGAACCTTGTTGCCGATACGACCGGTGTGCCCTTGAGGCATCCGCAAATCAGGAACATGTTTGAAACCCCGGAAAACGGCGTCTATCGCGTGAAAAAGCCACATATGAACTAGCGCATCGACTTAGGCTCAATAAAAAAGGACGCTCGAAGCGTCCTTTTTTAGCTCTCAGTGCCAATTGATTAATTGCCGGTTTTGGCTTTTTCCTGCTCGGCCTTCATCTTCTCCTCGAACTCCTTCTGACGCTTCTGGACTTCGTCCTGAAGCGTCTTCTGGCGCTGTTCAAGCTCGTTCTGCTGCAGGCCGGGACCCTCATAAGCCTGGGTGAAACCTGTGAGCGCAACGTTGATCGGATTGGGCTTGTTCTGGAAGTTGACCGAAGTCATGGTCAGCTGATTGCCTTTCTTGAAGGCAGCAAGCAGATCATCGGACAAGGCAACTTCGGAGATGCAACGATCCGGGAAGCAGATGGCGTAATCAACCTTCTGCGTCTTGCCGCCGTTGATCTGGAGGCCAACACCCGGGGCGATCAGACGGCCGGTCGGGACGGAAACCTGGAAGATCTTGCGATTGATCTTACCCTTGATCTCGATGAGATTGACGGCAGTCAGGAGCTGGCCGCTATCGGCCGTCACGATATTCTGCGTATTGCAGATATCATTGTCTTCCTGTTTCGAGCAAACCTTGAACCAACCCTGAGGCGCTCTTTGCTGCTGCTGGGCTGAGGCTGGTACTGCCGCGGCGGCAAGTAATGCAACGGCACCGGCGAAGGATGCGGTTGCAGCGAAAGTCTTTCGGGTGGACATGGTCAACTGGTTCCTTTCAGCGCACTTATCCGAAGTGTGGCTTGATCACTTGTATTTGCTTGTCTGGCTTTGGTCACTAAATGCGGCAACAGAGTGACCCTAGAGCGAGATGCAATTATCGAACGCCGTGTTACACTGCATGCCGATGCAAATCCAGACTACTTTTGGCTGGTCTATGAATTCAGATGGCACATAACACGTCTTCCGCCGCAGAATCGTCTTCAAATGATAGTCTTTGACACGAATCAGGGTAAATCGCGCCTTTAAATGCGCAAGGTTGAGACGATGTTGAAGAGAAGTTTGCAGATTCTGGCGCTCATGATCGCCGCATGTTCAGCAACGGACGCTTCTTTTGCAGAACCAACCTATGGAATCGCCATGCACGGCGAACCCGCCCTGCCCGCGGACTACAAGAATTTCCCCTATGTCAATCCGGCCGCACCAAAAGAAGGCTCCATTACCTATGGTGTGGTCGGCACATTCGACAGCCTCAATCCGTTCCTGATCAAGAGCATGCGGACGACCGCGCGCGGCATGTTCGGCGATTCCGAGTTTGGCAATCTGGTCTACGAATCGCTGATGCAGCGAAGCGCGGACGAGCCATTCACCATGTATGGTTTGCTCGCTGAAAAGGTTGAAACCAATGACGAGCGAACCTGGGTCGAATTCACGCTCAATCCAAAGGCGAAGTGGTCCGACGGGCAGCCGGTAACGCCCGATGATGTGATTTTCACGTTCGATGTTCTGACCAAAAAGGGGCGACCGCCCTTTAGCAGCCGCATGAAACTGATCTCAAAAATCGAAAAAATTGGCGAACACGGCGTAAGGTTCACGTTCAACGAGCAGGCGAACAGAGAGTTTCCGCTTGTCTTGGCGCTCATGCCGGTCCTACCGAAACATGCGATCGACATCGACAAATTCGACGCTTCGCCCCTGGCCATTCCGGTCGGCAGCGGCCCCTACATCGTTTCGAAGGTCCAGCCGGGCCAACGTATCGTTTTCAAGCGAAACCCCGACTACTGGGGCGCTGACCTGCCGAGCAGGGTCGGGTTCAACAATTTCGATACGGTAACGGTCGAGTATTTCCGTAACGATCAGGCGCAGTTCGAAGCATTCAAGAAAGGCGTGTTCGACGTCTTCATGGAAGGCGATCCGAACAAATGGGCGACGTCCTATGATTTCCCTGCGGTCAAGGATGGCCGGGTCATCAGGGAGACGTTCCGGTCAAGATCGCCTGCCAACATGTTCGGCTTTGTCTTCAATACGCGGCGCCCCTTCTTTCAGGACAAGGCCGTGCGGGAAGCGCTGGCACTGATGTTCGATTTCGAGTGGACGAACCGCAACCTCTATGCCGGCCGCTATCAGAGACTGGGCAGCTACTGGCAAGGCTCGGAGTTGTCTGCACTCGGCAAACCTGCAGACGCGACGGAACGCACGCTGCTGGCGCCATATCCGGATGCGGTGTTGCCGGAAGTGATGGACGGCACCTATGAGCCTGCGAAAACGGATGGAACAGGGCGCGATCGCAAGGAAATGAAGCGCGCTTATGACATTTTGGTCAGCCGGGGCTACAGGATCGAGAACGAGCAGATGCTCGACCCGCATGGAACGCCGCTCACATTCGAAATTCTGACGCGCTCCGTTGGCGAAGAGCGTCTTGGCCTCGCCTATAAACGCACGCTTGAGCGCCTTGGCATCGGGGCCACCATCCGCACAGTCGACGACGCACAGTATCAAAAGCGGCTGCAGACGTTCGATTACGACGTTGTCCTAGGTGCTTATTCAAACTCGCTCTCGCCGGGATATGAGCAATTCAGCCGCTGGGGCGCCCAGTCGAAAGAAGTTGAAGGCAGCTTCAATTATGCAGGGGTAGCCGATCCCGTCATCGACGCGCTATTGGACAAGATGCTGGCCGCACGCGGCGACGAGGAATTTACCAGCATTGTGCGTGCCCTCGACAGAGTCCTGATCTCCGGCCATTATATGGTCCCGATCTACTACCAGCCCGAACAATGGGTTGCCCGCTGGGCGCATCTGCAACATCCGGACAAAACGTCCATGGTCGGTAACCAGCTGTCCACGTGGTGGTCCGATAAACGATAGGAATAGCCATGACCGATAAAAAGTTCACGATCGACGTGGTGTCGGATGTCGTTTGCCCCTGGTGTTTTCTCGGACGCAAGCGTTTGGAAAGCGCGCTCGCGCTCAATCCAGACCTGGACGTCATTGTGAATTGGCGACCATTTCAACTCGATCCGACGATTCCACCGCAGGGAAAAGATCGCAATCGCTACATGCA
The DNA here is from genome assembly GCF_028331445.1 of Candidatus Phyllobacterium onerii. Taxonomy (GTDB): domain Bacteria; phylum Pseudomonadota; class Alphaproteobacteria; order Rhizobiales; family Rhizobiaceae; genus Phyllobacterium; species Phyllobacterium onerii. The sequence continues at coordinate 52,496 of NZ_JAQMHX010000012.1, forward strand.
GGAAAAGTTCGGCAGTTCTGACAAGATATTCGAGATTCATCAGCAATTGACCGAGCTCGGCAAGGAAGCCGGCATTGAGTTCGACTTCGAAGCCATCGAAGTAAGCCCTAATACGCTGGACGCGCACCGCCTAATTCGTTGGGCATCTCAGGCTACGCCCAACGTTCAGGATGAGATGGTTGGTATCCTTTTCTCCTACTATTTCGAACAGGGAAAAAACATCGGCGATCACCAGATATTGCTGGAGGCCGCGCAAGAGGCCGGCATGGATGTCGCCATCGTTGCAAGCCTGTTGCCAACCGACGCCGATACTCTCGGTGTGAGGCAGGAAATCGACACCGCCAACCAGATCGGCGTGCGCGGCGTTCCCTGCTTCATCCTCGACCAGAAATACGCCGTCATGGGTGCGCAATCTGCAGAGGCTCTGGCAGATGCCATCCGCCAGGCCGCCGATGGCTTTGAGCCACGTCCTGTCTGACTATGCGGCCTCAGCGAGTTTCGCCAGCTGCGTCATGACGACCGCTGCACCGTTGAGCCGCTTTTCCGCTGTAGGCCAGTCGCGCACAAAGACGATACTCTGATCCGGCCTAATCTTCGCCATCGAACCCTGCTCGCCGATCATCTGGACCAGCGCAGCGGGATTGTTGAACGTCTTGTTGCGGAACTGGATCACAACGCCCTTGGGACCCGCATCTAGCTTGTCCACATTGGCACGGCGGCACAACGCCTTGATGTAGACGATCTTCAACAGGTGCTGAACTTCTTCCGGCAGCGGGCCAAAGCGATCGATCATTTCGGCGCCAAAGCCGTCGATGTCCTGCAGCTCCTCCAGATCGGCCAGACGGCGATAGAGGCCGAGACGCAATTGCAGATCCGGAACATAGGTTTCGGGGATCATGACGGCGGTGCCGATCGCAATCTGCGGCGACCAATGGCCGTCCTCGACTTCGCCGGTACCCTTGATCTCCGCAACCGCTTCTTCCAGCATCTGTTGATAAAGTTCGAAGCCGACCTCGCGAATATGCCCTGACTGTTCCTCCCCGAGCAGATTGCCTGCACCGCGGATATCCATGTCATGGCTTGCCAGCTGGAAACCGGCACCGAGCGTATCGAGCGATTGCAAGACCTTGAGCCGGCGTTCTGCCGTCTGCGTCAGCAGCTTGTTGGCTGGCAGCGTGAACAGCGCATAGGCACGCTGCTTCGATCGCCCGACGCGTCCGCGCAACTGATACAATTGCGACAGGCCAAACATGTCGGCACGATGGATGATCAGCGTATTTGCGGTTGGGATATCAAGTCCCGATTCAACGATCGTCGTCGACAGCAGCACGTCGTACTGCCCGTCATAGAAAGCATTCATGATGTCGTCGAGCTCACCAGGCGCCATCTGGCCATGGGCAGTCGCAACTTTCAGTTCCGGCACCTGAGCATCAAGGAACTCCTTGATGTCGCTCAAATCCGAAATGCGCGGGCAGACATAGAAACTCTGCCCGCCGCGATAACGCTCGCGCAGCAGCGTTTCGCGGATGACAAGTGCATCAAACGGTGAGACGAAGGTTCGCACAGCCATGCGATCCACAGGCGGCGTGGTAATCAAGGAAAGCTCGCGGACACCCGTCAACGCAAGTTGCAGCGTGCGCGGTATCGGCGTTGCGGACAGCGTGAGCACATGCACATCCGATTTCAGTTCTTTCAGCCGTTCCTTGTGCTTGACGCCGAAATGCTGCTCTTCGTCGATGATCAACAGGCCGAGATTCTTGAACTTGATGCCGTTTCCGAGCAGCGCATGCGTGCCGACGGCAATATCCACCTGCCCCTCTGCGATGCCCTTCTTGTTTTCAGCCAATTCCTTCGAACCCACGAGACGCGATGCTTGCACCACATTGACAGGCAGACCCTGAAAACGTTGGGTGAACGTCTTGAAGTGCTGGCGCGACAACAGCGTCGTTGGCACCACAACGGCGACCTGGACGCCATTCAGCGCCGCAACGAATGCAGCGCGCAGCGCTACTTCGGTCTTGCCGAAGCCAACATCGCCGCAAATCAGGCGGTCCATCGGCTTGCCGAGCGAAAGGTCATCGATGACTGCGTCGATGGCGCGGTCTTGATCTTCCGTCTCATCATAGGGGAATCGCGCTGCGAACTCGCCATAAAGGCCGTCTGGTGGCAGCAGGATCGGCGCGCCGCGCATCTGCCGTTCGGCGGCAATGCGAATGAGATGACCAGCAATGTCGAGCAGGCGTTTCTTCAGCTTTGCCTTGCGGGCTTGCCAGGCCCCGCCACCGAGCTTGTCCAACACGGCAGTCGAAGTTTCCGAGCCAAACCGTGACAAAAGCTCGATATTTTCTACTGGGAGGAACAGCCGGTCATCGCCGGCATAGTGCAGTTCAAGACAATCATGTGGTGCGCCGGCTGCCGTAATTGTCCTCAGGCCAATGAATCGGCCAATGCCGTGATCCACATGTACGACGATATCGCCGGCATTAAGCGCAGCAACCTCGCTGATGAAATCCCGGTCGCGCTTGCGGCGCTTGGAATGGCGGATCAGCCGGTCGCCAAGGATGTCCTGCTCCGCAACGACGACGAGTTCGCCAGCATCGAAGCCGGTTTCAAGCGACAGGATGCCCGCAGTGATTTTGTCGCGAGCCAGCGCTTTGACCGTTCTTAGGTCATCGACAAACTCGATCTTTTCGAGACCATGTTCATTCAGAACCTGCACAAGCCGGTCGCGTGTGCCTTCGCTCCATGCAGCAAGCAGCACCTTCTTGCCTGCCGCACGCTCATCGGCAATGTGCTTTACAACGCTATCGAAGACATTGGTGTCCTTGGCGGTCCTCTCTTCAACGAATGTACGGCCGCGATGGGCACCGGCATGGATAACCGCTCGCCCCGTGACGAATGGTGCGTCGAACGGCGTGAAATCGATGCGCATCCCTGAGCCCATTGCCGCCGCCTCGACCTGTTCAGGTGTCAGATACAGCGAACCCGGCTCGACCGGCTTGTAAGGGATTGTATCGCCCGGCTCTTTGCCATCGGATTGCCTCCTGCGCGCCTCGTAGTGGTCTAGCACCATCTTGTGGCGTTCAGCCATGGATTCGTGCGCGAGATGATCGAAGACCACCGGCATTTGCCCCGCATGGTCGAAAACGGTCTCGAGTTTGTCGTAGAACAGTGGCAACCAATGTTCCATGCCGGCAAAGCGCCGCCCCTCCGAGATGGACTGATAAAGCGCGTCATCGCGCGACGGTGCCCCGAATTTCAACACATACTGCGAGCGGAAATGGCTGATGAGCTCAGGCGAGAGCGTAATTTCGCTCATCGGCTGCATCGAGAATTCTTTCTTTTGGCTCGACGTTCGCTGCGATGCCGGATCAAAAGTACGGATAGTCTCTAAGGTGTCGCCAAAGAAATCCAGGCGCAGCGGCTCCTCGGCACCCGGAGCAAAGAGATCGAGAATACCGCCACGCACGGCATATTCGCCAACATCACGCACTGTTGGAACGCGCTCAAATCCATTGCTTTCAAGGCGTTGTACCAGCGCATTCATGTCGATTCGATTGCCGGGCTTCGCCATGAAAAGCTGCTCTGCGAGAACTTTGCGCGGCGGCAATTTTTGCAGAACGGCATTGGCTGTAGCCAGAATAACGCCGGGGTGCTTATGCTGGCGTAAGACTGCAAGACCGGCGAGCGCCGCCAGGCGGCGTGCAGAGGTATCGGCTCCGGGCGAGACGCGATCATAAGGGAGGCAGTCCCACGCCGGCAATTGCAGCACGCGCAAATCCGGCTGGACGAAATTCAGCACCTGTTCGATATCGGCAACGCGATTACCATCACGTGCGATGAATAGCACAGGACCACCTGCCCCGGCTTCAGCCACCACTTTCGCCAATGCAAAAGCTTCATAGCCGTCGACGACACCGTCGATGACCACATGTCCATTGACGTCAGATTTCAGTCCGAGTTTGGTAAAAGCAGTCATTTCGATTTCAGAATTTCATTCTCTGGCGGGATGTAACGACCTTCTGGAAGATCGGCGTATCGAATTCTGCGGGAACGGCAGCCTCTCCCGTGACCCACTTCAACAGGTCCCGATCGAGCGCTTCCATCAGTGCTTCATATTGGTCAAGTTCATCATTGGACAAGGTGTCGATATGGGCGTCGGCAAACTGTCCGAGGATCAAATCCATTTCACGCATACCGCGATGCCAGGAGCGAAACAGGATTTTTCGCTGTCTCGGCTGCAGATCGGCAGTGGTGCGACTGCTTCCAGTCATGAACTAGCTCCGTTTATGTATTGATGAAATGGTTCTGACGTGATTGATGCGGCTGGGTATAGCCTGCCTTGTTGCGTCTGTCAGCCTTGCAACGCACATCGAACGCGCTAAACGTTATGCATGCGTCCGTCATTGCTTGATCCCCTTTTTGCCTCCGTTCGTTCGCTTTCCGGTATAGGCCCGAAAGTGTCGGGCCTGCTGGGTACATTACTGGGCACGCAGCCGGGCGCCGAGCCACGCGTCGGCAATCTGGTCTACCTCCCGCCGAACAGCGTGATCGACCGGCGCAACCGGCCAGGGATTGCCTACGCCCCGGAAGGCGCAATCGTCACGCTGGAAGTGCGCATCGACCGCCATCAGCCATCGCCCAGTGGACGTAGCAATGTCCCATATCGTGTCTTCGCTCATGACGATACGGGGGAAATCGGGCTCACTTTCTTTCATGCAAAACAGGCCTGGCTCGAAAAAGTCATGCCGGTTGGCGAAACGGTTATCGTGTCCGGCACCATGGAGTGGTTCAATGGGCGTCCGACGATGGTTCATCCAGATCATATTGCCAGTATCGAAGATGCTTCATCGCTGCCACTGGTTGAGCCTGTTTATCCGCTGACAGCAGGACTGTCTCCAAAAGTGCTGGCACGCGGTATTCAGGAAGCGCTGGCCAAGGCACCGGATATGCCGGAATGGATCGATCCGCCAGTCCTCGAACAATATGGCCTGCCATCGCATCGCCACGCACTGCAGGTCCTGCACAATCCACTAGATCCGAGCGACATTGCTCTTGATCATCCCGCCAGGCAGCGGCTTGCCTATGACGAATTTCTCGCCGGTCAGCTGGCGCTGGCACTGGTGCGCTTGAAAACACGTCGCCTTTCCGGCCGCAAGCTCGAAGGCGACGGCCATCTCATGGCGAAAATCATCGCAGCCCTGCCCTATTCTCTAACGAATAGTCAGAGCCAGGCGATCAAGGAAATTATCGCCGATTTGCGAGAACCCGACCGGATGTTGCGCCTGCTGCAAGGCGATGTCGGCTCCGGCAAGACCGTCGTCGGGCTCCTTGCCATGGCGCATGCCGCCGAGGCTGGCGGTCAATCGGCCCTGATGGTGCCGACAGAAGTACTCGCGCGCCAGCATTTCGCCACAATCGCCCCTCTCGCCGAAAAGGCAGGGTTGCATACCGCGCTTCTCACCGGACGCGAGAAAGGCCGCGAGCGTGAGGATATCCTAGAGGGCCTGCGGACTGGCGCCATCCACATCATTGTCGGAACGCACGCGCTCTTTCAAGAGAAGGTCAGTTATCGCGACCTCGTGCTGGTTATTGTCGATGAGCAGCATCGTTTCGGTGTACATCAACGCCTGCTCCTGACCTCCAAAGGTGCCGCGCCCGACATGCTGGTCATGACCGCAACACCCATTCCGCGCACGCTGGTATTGACTGCGTTTGGTGATATGGATGTTTCGAAACTGACGGAAAAACCTGCTGGCCGCCGCCCGATCACCACCGCGATCCTGCCGATGGAACGGTTGAGCGAGCTCGTTGATCGCATGCGTACTGCAATCTCCGATGGGCAAAAAATCTATTGGATCTGCCCGCTGGTCGAGGAATCCGAACTGGTCGATCTCGTTTCGGCCGAAGAACGTTTCGAATCGCTGAAACCTCTGCTCGGTGACAGGATCGGGCTCGTCCATGGCCGCATGAGTGGACCAGAGAAAGATGCCGCCATGCTGGCATTCAAGAGCGGCGAGACACGCTTGCTGGTGGCAACCACAGTGATTGAAGTTGGCGTCGACGTTCCGGACGCGACAATCATCGTTATCGAACATGCTGAACGCTTCGGTCTCGCACAGTTGCACCAGTTGCGCGGGCGTGTCGGGCGTGGGGACAAACCCTCAACCTGTCTCCTGATCTACAAGGGGCCACTTGGCGAAGTCGCGCAGGCGCGGCTCAAGATCATGCGAGAAACTGAGGATGGTTTCAGGATCGCCGAAGAGGATCTGAAGTTGCGGGGTGAAGGCGAGTTGCTTGGCACCCGACAATCCGGAACGCCTGGTTTCCGGCTCGCGAGCATCGAAGCACATCAAGAGTTTCTGGAAATCGCCCGCAAGGACGCCCGGTATATTTTGACGCGAGATCCTGAATTGCAGAGCACGCGTGGCGAAGCGTTGCGCATCCTGCTTTATCTGTTCGAACGTGACGAAGCTGTGCGGCTGCTTCGTGCCGGTTAGAGCAAATTTTGTCTATTTAGAGCCAGTTCTGTTTCACGGATGGCGAGGAATCCGCGCGGAAGGTGGCGAGGTCGATGTGTTTCCATCGTCCGACGCCGCCTGACAAAGTGGATGTCCGCCAGCCGGAAACCCGAAGGGCCGGGTGAATTTGCTTCAAATCCTTCGGGTTTTTGCTTCGTCCGATAGAACCACATCGGCCTCGCCAAATCCCTCGACCTTGAATCAAATTCCCTCCGGCAGAACGGCTCTGAATAGGCAAAACTTGCTCTAGGTACCGGGATAGGGCCTGCCATCCTTGTGCACGAACCTGCCGTCGGCATTGGAACTCATCATGTCGATGTCGGAGCAGGTGGTAATGTCAGAGGGCGAGCGCGTCCCTACCTCGAGATAAACAGCCATCGCACCCGACTTGTTGATCATGTGATGACCATTGCCGGAGTCTATTGGAAAGGCCGCACAATCGCCGGCTCGAAGCAGCGTCTCGCCGTCATCCTCGATCAGCACCAACTCGCCTTCGAGCACATAGACGAATTCGTCTTCGGCCGAATGCCAGTGGCGCTGGCTCGACCAATTGTCCGGCGGCAAGTGCATGAGATTGACACCGAAATCAGTGAGTCTACCGAAATTACCAAGGCGCTGCCGGATGCGATCGGCGCAGGGTACATCAAATGGTGTCGGATAGCCCGAACCTCTGTGTTTCGGGACAGCGGCAGTGTCAATCTTGGGCATGGCAATTCTCGAGGTGACTGTTGTCGCTGCCCTTATAACCCGATGGGGCCAGTTATTCCACAGTCACGGACTTTGCCAGATTGCGGGGCTGATCGACGTCCGTGCCCATGAAAACTGCTGTGTGATAGGCCAGCATCTGGATCGGCAGCGTGTAAACGATTGGTGTAATGACTTCCGGCATCTCCGGCAGGAGGATCGTATGCCACGTCTTCAACGTGCTGGCCGCTGCGCCTTTCTCATCGGTGATGAGTATAATCTTGCCGCCACGCGCCGCCGCTTCCTGCATATTCGATATGGTTTTTTCGAACCAGCGGTCATGCGGAGCAATGACGATGACCGGCATGGATTCGTCAATCAATGCGATTGGCCCATGCTTCAACTCGCCGGCCGCATAACCCTCGGCGTGAATATAGGAAATTTCCTTGAGTTTCAGTGCGCCCTCAAGCGCGAGCGGATAACTCGTGCCCCGTCCCAGATAAAGTGCATGCTTGACCTGGCTGAGTTCGCGGCTGATAGCCTCGATCTGAGCTTCGAGTTTCAGCGCTTGCGTTGCATAGCGCGGAATTTCGGATAGTTCGCGCACAAGCTGGCGCTCTTCTTCGTCGCTGATGGTACCGCGCATCTTGCCGGCAGCCACAGCCAGCGATGCCAGAACGGATAGTTGGCAGGTGAAAGCCTTGGTCGAGGCAACACCGACTTCCGGACCTGCGAGCGTTGGAAATACAGTATTGGACTCGCGCGCCATCGTCGATTCCTTGACGTTGACGATGGTTCCGATCGTGAGACCCTGCTGCTTGCAATAGCGCAAGGAAGCCAGCGTATCCGCGGTTTCACCAGATTGCGAGACAAAGAGCGCAAGGCTATTTTTGGAAAGCGGCATTTCGCGATAGCGAAATTCGGATGCCACATCGATATCGACCGGAAGCCGGGCAATGTGCTCGAACCAGTACTTTCCGACCAGCCCGGCATAATAGGCCGTACCGCAGGCGGAAGCGGCGATGCGGTCTACCTTGGCGAAATCGACCGGCGCCGCACCAGGCCGTATCGTGCCCTTCGAGAAATCGAGATAATTTGCCAGCGTGTGCGAGATGACTTCCGGCTGTTCATGGATTTCCTTCTCCATGAAATGCCGGTGGTTGCCCTTGCTCACCAGAAACGCGGTGCCCGCCGATTTCTGCACGGGGCGGTCTACAACGTCGCCGCTTTCGTCATAGATGATGACGCCGTCGCGGGTCAGCACCGCCCAATCCCCATCTTCGAGATACGACAGATTATCCGTGAACGGAGCGAGAGCGATCGCATCGGAGCCCAGATACATCTCGCCTTCGCCATAGCCGACTGCGAGAGGCGGACCATTGCGGGCGGCGATCAGCAGATTGTCTTCGCCCTTGAACATGATCGCGATGGCAAAAGCGCCACGCAATTGCGGCAACGTCTGGCGAACTGCCTCGACCGGTGCAAAGCCGCGATCGAGAGCGCGCGTTACCAGATGCGCGACCGTCTCCGTATCGGTTTCCGTCTCGAAGACGTATCCATCTTTTTCGAGCATTGCGCGCAGTTCGGCAAAATTCTCGATGATGCCATTGTGGATCACCGCAAGCCGAGGCGTCGTATGCGGGTGTGCATTGCGGACCGTCGGCGCCCCGTGCGTCGCCCAACGTGTGTGACCGAGACCTATAGTGCCGCCGAGTGGATTTTCCTTCAGCAGTTTGTCGAGATTGCCAAGCTTGCCCTCGGCCCGTCGGCGATCGAGCACACCAAAATCGAGCGTCGCGACGCCCGCTGAGTCATAACCGCGGTATTCCAGCCGCTTCAGTGCATCCACAAGCAGCGGCGCGACCTGCTCACGCCCGATAATTCCAACGATCCCGCACATAAACGACTCCAATACCCCGAATAGTTTCCAGCTCTGGCCAACTCAGATTCATCGCTACAGAAAAACACTTTCTGTGTCAGAATCCCACACGAACAAAAGGCGTGCCTAGTCAGCCTTCTTGGCTAATTTCTGCGCCGCATAGCGTGCCCGCAATTGCACCGCTCGCCCCTCTTTTACCTCCTGCCGCGCCCTGCCGAATGCAAGCGCGTCCGCCGGTACATTGGCTGTGATCACACTACCGGAGGCGACATAAGCATTGTCACCAATGGAAACCGGTGCCACCAGCGAACTATTCGAGCCGATGAATACGTTGGCGCCGATCTCGGTCAAATGCTTGTTATAGCCGTCATAGTTGCAGGTAATGGCACCGGCACCGATATTCGCCGCCGGACCCACGATCGCGTCACCGATATAGGTCAGGTGGTTCACCTTCGCGCCGACCCCGACCTTCGCGTTCTTGACCTCAACGAAGTTCCCGACCTTGGATTTTGCTGCCAGATCCGCACCGGGACGAAGCCGGGCAAAAGGTCCTACATTGGCGTTTGCGCCAATCTTCGCGCCTTCAAAATAGGAGAAGGCATGGATCACGGCTCCGCTCGCGATCGAAACGCCGGGGCCAAAAATGATATTCGGTTCGAGGATCGCATCTGCTTCCACCAATGTATCATGCGCGAAGAAAACAGTTTCCGGCGCCTGCATGGTGACACCCGCCAGCATCATGTCGCGGCGCTTGCGCGTCTGCCAGACTGCCTCAGCCTCCGCGAGTTCAACGCGCGTATTGATGCCGATCACATTGTCGGGGGAAATCTCGATGGCAACGACGGATTTTCCTTCCGCGTTGGCGATCTCCACGACATCGGTGAGATAGAATTCACTGTTGGCATTGTCGTTGGTGATCTTGTCCAGTAACGCAAGCGCGCTTTGTCCGCGCAGCGCCATCAGCCCGCCATTGCAGAAGCCGATTTTCTTCTCGGCCTCACTGGCGTCCTTCTCTTCGCGGATCGCGATCAAACGGCCGTCTTGCTCGATCAGGCGGCCATAACCATTCGGCACTGCCGGCCTAAACCCCATGACCACGACATCCGCACCGTCTGCGAGCTTGGCGCGCGCCTGATCGAGAGCGGCGGTTTCGATCAGCGGCGTATCGCCAAACACAACGAGGATATCGTCATACCCGCGTGCAATGCTTTCGCGAGCTGCCAGCACGGCGTGGGCAGTTCCAAGCCGTTCTGTCTGTCCATGCACTGTCACGTTGGAAACGATCGAACGGACTGCTGCCTCGACCTGATCGCCGCCCTTGCCCACAACCAGCGCGATGTCGCGGACACCCGCGCCATGCACGGCCTTGGCGACGTGGGCGACGATGGGGAGACCCGCAATGTTGTGGAGTACTTTCGGCAGGGAGGATTTCATGCGCGTGCCCTCACCGGCAGCGAGAATAACCGTGAGGCAGGAACGTGATGTCATGTCGGACTTCCAGATCAATTTGGCTAAAGGCAATATCGTGGCTAATCATGACACGCTATTGGTTTCCAACATGGAAACTTCCGTCTGTTTAGCCGAGTTGACCGAGGATGGGAAATGTTTCGAGAAGCCAGAACGAGAATGTCTGCAAGCCGCCTGTCAGAAACAGGATACCGGTCAGTACCAGCAGGCCGCCCATCAGCTTTTCCACCTTGCCAAGATGCATGCGGAATCGCGCTAGAAAGCGCATGAACATCCCGGAAAACAACGCGGCGACGATGAAGGGAATGCCGAGGCCGAGCGAATAGACTGCGAGGAGCAGCGCACCGTCGGCAACGGTGTCACGGGCTCCGGCCAGCGCCAGTATGGGGCCGAGTACCGGCCCGATGCATGGCGTCCATCCGAATGCAAAGGCCAGCCCCATGACATAGGCAGCGAACGGGTTGGCGGGCGCTCCCTGGGTCTGGAACCTTGCCTCCCGCGAGAGAAATGCAAGGCGGAATACGCCGAGAAAATTCAACCCCATGAGAATGATGACGATGCCTGCGGCGATGGCGATTTCCTGTTGCCACATGCGCAGGAAGCCGCCGATGGTCGATGCGCCAGCACCGAGCAGTACAAAAACGGTCGAAAAGCCGAGAACAAAACAGAAGGATGACAGAAGTAGCGCCTGCCGGACCGGCGAGATTCGCGCCGCTGCTTTATCAGAGCGGAAATCCTCAACCGTCACACCGGCCATATAACAGAGATAGGGCGGGACGAGTGGCAGGACGCAAGGAGAAAGGAAAGACAGAGCGCCGGCGCCGGCAGCAGTCAGGTATGAAACATCAAGCGCCATCCGCGCTCCTTCACTGGCATTTTACTTGTCGCGGTGGATTAAGCCGAATCTCCTTGAAATTCCAATCACCTTTTCGCCAGTTTGGCAGCAAAGCCTATCCCGTTTATATTCTTTTCTGTCCAGCTGGGGGTGCTTTCGGCCAAAAATTACAAGAACAGCTGAAAACAAGGCTTTTTGTTGCGAAAACCTTGCACATTAGTTGTTGACCGATTGGCAAGTCGCACCTATGTTCCGCCGCACTTCCCGAGGCCACCGAGCTGGCTTCGTTTGGGAGCGCGTAGCTCAGCCGGTAGAGCAACTGACTTTTAATCAGTAGGTCCGGGGTTCGAACCCCCGCGCGCTCACCAAGGTTTCAAAGAAATCAGCCATTTACGTTCGAACAATCAATGCAGAAGCGGTTCAGTTTTGCTGACGGCGTCCTAGGGTTTGCATGCCGGTGCAATTGGCCGACAGGGGGGGCTAGTGGAAAAGGCTGGAGCGCCTATCGCAAGGGTGGCATGGTGGGGCGGCTCCAGCCCTGCTTGCCGGGGAAGGTTTGACGTTTTCCCTGTAAAGCAGGATAGACCTTACAAACTAAGCCTGAAAAACCCAGTCGGCCATTTTACTTAATGGAAAACCCTCAATTTTCGAATTTTTCTACCCATAGCGGGCAAAAAAAGAGGCCGGGCGACACAAACACCGTTGGGGGTGCGTAGTCAGCTCCGACCTTGGGGTGCCGCCTTAAAGGGCATTGGGGGCATTAAGTTCAAGGCAGCACAGCAGTGTTACCCGGTCGAGTGCTAAGGTCCAATCACGCTTTTCCTGCGTCTGACACAAAAAGGGAGAAGAGAAGGCGTTTTGAGCCCCCGTTCTTCCCCCGAGATAGGACGGTTGAAAAATTTGACATGTCATCACAACCGGCGCGGCAATTTACACCGGTTTCGGGCATTTTGCTAATGAGAGTTAATAGCACAACGGCTTTTGGATTTCATTGCCGGACTGGCTATGCTGGGACTCGCGGTCCAGCTGCACTATGCCAAGGCGGCTGGTGATTGCCGCGTCATAGGACGGCGAGCACGTGTTTCCGTCTCTACAGGTGCCGCGTTTATTCATGGCTCCTGCCAGTTCGGGGCGAAGTCCATCGCCGCGCAGCGCAGCAATCATGTGCATAGCAGTTAACAGATGTTCCCTGGGTTCAATTCCAGCGAGCATATGCCCCACTGTTTCACTCACCGAATCGTTGTGCCACCCGATTCCTGCGCAAGCTGGCCGGTAACAAGCAGAAAGACTAGCTGATCTGCAACTTATATGGTGCAATGATCGAGGTTTGCCGAGGACACAAACTTGGCAATGCATCAAAATGACCTGCCGCGTTACAGCGATCCCAAAAGAACGAGATATCTAGAAGGAAATTTCAGGGGAACTGAAGGAATGATCTTCGACAGAGTTACCCGAATTGCATTCGCAGTCGCCAGCACGTTTCTCATGTTGCTGGCTTTCGGTTTGATCGCTTACGCAGCCTATGAAGTTGTGAGCGATTTGCTGACATACAGTGCCGACATCGGCACGACCCTGCTTGAAGCAGTGGGCTATACCGTCATTGCCATCGCGGTGTTCGATGTCGGCAAATACCTGTTGGAAGAAGAGGCAATTCGCGCCCGTGAGATGCGTAGAGCCGACGAGGCACGCAGGAGTTTGACAAAATTCATCTCGACGATTGCCATCGCAGTGTTTCTCGAAGGGTTGGTCGCGGTATTCGAGGCTGGGAAAAAAGACGTCCCCATGATGATTTACCCTACCCTCCTGCTGCTCACAGGCGTTTTGTTGGTCGTTGGATTGGGCATTTATCAAAGATTGAGTGCGTCGGTGGAAAATGAAATATCTGACAAGGATACACCACAGACGACACGGAGCAGACGCTCTCCTTCCACCAGCAAACAAGTGAAATGATGCCTGAAACTCCTGAGAAACCGGAAATAGAAGCTAGTTGGGCGGACAAATCCAAAGACGCGCGTGTCACGTCACATTTGGGAGATCATCTTGTTGGCAAGCTTATCTTGATCGCTGCTTTCATGATCTTTCTGTTTCTCATACTGCATTTTGACCCGGTCCTTTCGCGAAAATTCTAGATGTCGAAATGGATCCACTGTGGGAATGGGTCGGAAGCGGACCACCAATTTTGCGATTGCTGATCCGCTTCCGCCCGGGTTTCATCGCTCGGGGATGTCTGCAACAGCTCAGGTAGAAGCCGTCTGTTCAAGAATACTCCAGTCAAACTTGCGCGCCCAGTCGGCGAAACTGTGCCAGCTGACTTCCGGGAAATCCCGCTGCAAGGCGGTGATATCGACATCATAGCCGACGCGGTCGAACCATTCGAACATGAGTGCCACATCCTCACTTTGCTGGCGAGCCGCGGCGAGCGGGATTTCCTGATAGTTGATCGGGCGGCCGATGGCTTGCGACAGGATTTTCACCTGCTCTTCGCCGGACAACTCATCCCCGGCGAAATCGAAACGCCTGCCGAACACTTGCTCGCGTCTCTCAACCAGCGCGGCGACGAAGGCCCCGATGTCCGCCGCGGCTACCAGTTGAAGGACGCGTTTGGGGGGCATCGCGAAAGCATGCGTGCCTTGGCGCAGCGCGGCAATCGACCACGGCGCGACGATATTCTCCATGAAGGCGACCGGCGCGCTGATTGTGTAGGAGATGCCAAGGCCGGCGACATGTTTTTCGACAAGGTATTTGCTTTCGAAATGCGGGATACCGGTCTTCTTGTCGGCATCGGCGACGGACGAATAGATCAAATGCCCGACGCCGGCAACCTTCGCGGCGTCGGCGGCAAGGATCCCCTGGCGGGTTTCCGCCTCCACCCCGGCCTCGTAGCTGTTGCCCATCAAGAACATCGTATCGACGTCATTTGCAGCCTTCAAAACGGATGTCGCGTCACCGAGATCGCCGGCCACGACCTCAGCACCTGCCGACGCCAGTCGCCTTGCGGTATCGCTGTCCGGCTTGCGCGTAAGTGCTTTGACGTGATGTCCTCTCGATAGCAATGCGTGCGCAACCGCGCCGCCTTGCTGACCCGTTGCGCCGGTGACCAGTACATTTCGTTTGGTAGTCATATCTCTGCTCCTTTTGTTTCCAATGGAGCTAAGTTAGGACCTGTCGCATTAAACCATAATGGTCTATAATTGGAAAACATCGTCCCAAATTTGGATACAATGCTGGATCTCAACGATATTGTGGTGTTCGCTCGTGTCATCGAAGCTGGCAGCTTCACCGCCGCCGCACGGCTGCTGGGAATGCCCAAGACGACGGTCAGCCGCCGCATTGCCGCGCTTGAGCGCGAGGTCGGCGTTCGCCTGCTTCAGCGCACGACACGCAGCCTCAACGTGACGGATGCCGGACGTCTCTACTATGAACAGAGTAGCCAGGCGCTGCGGACAATTGAAGATGCGAATCTACAGCTCGCCGAGGCGAGGGCAGAGCCTTCGGGCATAATCCGGATATCAGCTCCGGTCGGCTTTGGTGGTCACTTTCTATCCAGCGCGATTTTCGATTTTCTGGCGACATATCCGAAAACCAAAGTCGAGTTGTGCCTGACCGACGACACGCTCAATCTGGTCGGGAACGGTATAGACCTCGCATTCCGCACCGGGATCCTTCCAGACTCCACACTGATCGCCCGTAAACTCGGCTCCACGCACAGAATTCTGTGCGCCAGCCGAAACTACCTCGCCCGTCATGGCGTGCCATTAGTGCCGGCGGACCTCGCGCGCCACCACTGCGTCATCGCCGGCCCTTCGATAGCGAATCTGCACTGGGTATTGGAAGGCTTGCATGGGCAGGAAACGGTCACTGTTTCTGGGCGCTTTGCCGCCAACGAAATGCAGGCCGTAACTGCTGCTGCGATCGCCGACTACGGCATCGCGCAATTGCCCTACCAGGTGGCCGAAGTGTTTATCAAGGATGGGCGGTTGCGCCGTGTTCTCGACGATTACACGACTCCGATCGGAGGCCTCTATGTTGTGTACCCGAGCAGCCGACACCTATCGCCCCTGGTAAAGGCATTCATCGAGCTTGCAGCGGAGCGATGGAACGCCGCCCGCGAGAATTATGGAGCTGTGGTCGAATCGAACCAAAGCAGGCGGTAAAGTCGGTCCACTCCTACACTTGCGGGAATTTCGAATCCGGCACCACAACCAGTTTCCCGACAAATCCCTTTGCCATGAAATCGGTCTGCGCTTTGTGAAACTCGGACAAGCGATAGACGCCGCCAACGAGCGGCTTGATCTTGCCTTCCTCTATGTAGCGCACGATACGGCGAAAATCACCGCGGGTGCCCTGCGATGATCCATGCAGAGCGAGCTGCTTGAGGTACATGGTACGCAGGTCCAGCTGCACGACCGGTCCACCGATCGCTCCCGCTGTGGTATAGCGGCCCTCAGCGCGCAGGATGCGCAGAAGATCATTGAACATCGCACCGCCGACGAGATCGGCAACGACATCGATGGGCTTTCCGCCCGTTGCATCATTGACGGCCGCAACGAGATCTTGCGTGCCTCGCGTGATGACGGCCTCGGCGCCGAGATCGAGTAGTGCCTGTTCTTTTCCAGGTCCGACGAGTGCATAGGGAATTGCGCCACGTGCCCGCGCGAGCTGGACAATGCCGGAACCGACACCGCCGGACGCGCCGGTGACAAGTATGCGTTCGCCACGTTTGAGCCCTGCCCGCTCCAGCATCTGTTCGCCGGTCAGATAAGCACAGCAAAACGTCGCCAGCTCGATATCGCTCATATCCGTATTCACGACATGAGCGTTCTCGGCAGGCACCGCGACGTATTCCGCGTAGCCGCCATCGCGGCCGTGGCCAATATAATCGATATCCGCAAGGCTATCGTCTTCACGATTATAGATGGAGAAGTCCACCATGACGCGCTGGCCAACGCGGTCCCGCGGGACGCCCTCGCCGACAGCCGCTACATTTCCGACAATGTCGGTTCCCTGAACACGCGGAAAGGTCAGCGTCGGCTCTTGTCTGCGCCAGGTGGAAACGGCGCCGGCATCCTCCTCGGTGCCGTAAGCACCTTCGCGCACCCATACATCCGTATTGTTCATGCCACATGCCGTGACCGAAATCAGCACTTCGCCCGCGGCCGGCGTTGGAACTGGTGCCTGCGTGTTGTAGACCAGCTTGTCGAGACCACCATGACCGATGAGTTGAACCGCGGCCATGGTTTTTGGAAACTTCTCATGCTTCATCGTTGCTACCTCAGAGTGTCTTGGCTACTGACTCGACAGCGTCGGCCGCGGCTTTGACGACGATATCCGCTTCGTCCCGTGTCAGGCAAAGCGGCGGCGCGAAGCCAAGAATATCGCCCTGCGGCATGGCGCGGCCGATGACGCCACGTTCAGCCAGTGCCGTTGCGATGCGTGGTCCAACTTTCAATGCCGGATCGAAGAACTTGCGGTCGTCCTTGTCCGCAACAAACTCCACAGCTGCCAGCATGCCGTCACCACGAACCTCGCCGACGATAGGGTGATCAGCCAGCGCTTGCGTCAACTGGCTCCGGAAATAAGCCCCTGTCTCACCTGCATTGGTCACGAGATCGAGCTTGTCGATCAATTCGAGGTTGGCAACCCCGGCAGCCGTGCAGATCGGGTGTGCCGAATAGGTCCAGCCATGTCCAAGCGCACCCAGCATATCCGAGCCTTGCACCAGCACCTGCCAGACCTTGTCGGAAACGATGACGCCAGACAGCGGCGCATAGGCGGAGGTTAAACCCTTGGCGATGGTGATCAGGTCTGGTTTGATACCGTAGTGATCGGAACCGAACATGGTGCCCAGACGGCCAAAGCCCGTCACGACCTCATCGGCGATCAACAGGATGTCGTATTTATTAAGGACGGCCTGGATTTTTTGCCAATACTGCGCCGGCGGCGGGACAATACCGCCCGTGCCGAGGATCGGTTCGCCAATGAATGCGGCCACGGTTTCTGGACCTTCGGCGAGGATCATCTCCTCAAGCTTGTCGGCGCAATGCTGGGAGAATTGCTCCTCGGTCATCGAACGGTCTTCGCGGCGGAAATAATAAGGCGCTTCGGTGTGCAAGATTGGCGCGCGCGGCAAATCGAAGGCGTTGTGGAAGAGTTCGAGGCCTGTCAAACTTCCAGTCATGACGCCAGAGCCATGATAGCCGCGCCAGCGCGAGATGATCTTCTTCTTCTCCGGACGTCCAAGCACATTGTTGTAGTACCAGACGAGCTTGATGTTGGTCTCGTTCGCGTCCGAGCCTGACAGACCGAAATAGACGCGGCTCATGCCTTCCGGCGCGCGGTCAATGATCATCTTGGCCAATGTGATCGACGCATCCGTGCCATGCCCGACATAGGCGTGATAATAAGCGAGCTCCTTGGCCTGCTTGGCAATCGCGTCGGCGATCTCCGTCCGCCCATAGCCCACATTGACGCAATAAAGCCCGGCAAACGCATCGATGCTGGTCCGTCCTGTGCTGTCAGTGATGTGAACGCCCTCACCGCCCCTGATAACCCGAGTCGGCGTTTCGCCACGCGCATGTGTGCCCATATGCGTCGAGGGGTGGAAAAAATGGTCTCTGTCCCAGGCGTTCAGTTCGTTAGAGCGGTCAAGCATGATGATTTCCTTTAAAATTCAGTGCGTATCAATGCAGAGATATTTGAGTTCGGTGAAAGCCTCGATCCCATGCCGCGAGCCCTCGCGGCCAAGACCTGACTGTTTGATGCCGCCGAATGGAATCGGCGCGCCGGTGATTTTCACGCGATTGATCGCGACCATGCCGTATTCGAGTTTGCGTCCAAGACGCAGCATTCGCGCTCCATCCTTCGTGACGGCATAGGCGACAAGGCCGTATTCCGTGGCATTGGCCCGCGCGATGACCTCGTCTTCGGTATCGAACGAGGTGATCGCCGCGACAGGGCCAAACGTTTCCTCTTGCATGATCAGCGCATTGTCGGAGACGTTGGTCAGAAGCGTCGGCTCGTAAAAGAATGAACCGGCCTGATGGCGTTTACCACCAACGAGGCAATTCGCCCCGCGTGCCAGGGCATCAGCGACTTGTTCTTCCACCTTCTGCACCGCTCGCTCGTGCATCAACGGCCCGATATCACTGCCTTCGGTCAACCCAGACGCGACTTTGAGCTCTCCGATTCGCTTGGCAAGCGCATTGGCAAAAGCATCATGAATGGAGCGCTCGACATATATGCGGTTGGCCGCAAGGCAATCCTGACCAGACGTTGCAAATTTTGCATCGACGGCGATATCAACCGCCCGATCGATATCGGCGTCCGCGAAAATGATCAACGGCGCATGGCCGCCAAGCTCCATGATAAGGTTTTTCATCGTCGGAGCGCATTGGGCGGCGATTAAACGACCGACTTCCGTCGAGCCAGTGAAACTCAAAGCGCGAACGCGCGAATCTTCGCAAAGACGACCGACAATGGTGGCTGCGTCGCCTGTAACGATGTTGAAAACACCGCCCGGAATACCTGCACGGTCGGCAAGTTCGGCCAATGCCAGCGCCGATAGTGGCGTTTCAGACGATGGATGCGCAACGATCGTGCACCCGGCCGCCAACGCCGCCGCAGCTTTTCTCGTCAGCATCGCCGACGGAAAGTTCCACGGTGTGACGACGCCGACAACGCCCAAAGCCTCGCGCCGGACAATCATTTCGGCATGCGGCAGATGACTGGTAATGCTCTCGGCGTTGAGCCGTTTGGCTTCTTCCGCATACCATTCGGTGAAGGATGCAGCATAGTCGATTTCGCCGCGGGATTCGGCCAGCGGCTTGCCCTGCTCCAGCGTCATGATCAAAGCGAGATCATCCTTGGCTTCGAGAATGAGTTCATACCAGCGACGCAGCTTGGCTGTACGCTCTTGCGGCAACAGATCTCGCCACGCTGGGAATGCCTTCGCCGCGGCATCGATTGCAATTGTCGTTTGATCGGCATTGAGTTTCGAAACCCAACCGATTTTGGCGCCGGACGCCGGGTCGGTGACCTCGAACGTCTGACCTGCATCGCCGGCCGTCCAATGGCCGTCGACATAAGCCAATTCGCGCAGCATGCGGCGGTCGCGCAGGCCATCGAGGGCCGGATGGCGGTCTGGTCGTGCGAAATGGGCAGACATGCAGTTCTCCCGAAAATGTTCGGTACGAGACTCGCATGAAGATGAAGAGAGAGAGGCTGTTTCCCGTTGCTATCCAAGAGAGATTGTCTGCATCGGGCCAGGAATGAAGAGAGATTGACTAGTTCGGTTCGGATGCCGTCACGAGGTCTGCGACAGGCAGAATAACGTCATCCTTGACCGTCTTGGTAACGATATAGGTGAAATAGCGGTCTATCCCGATTTCGCGCTGCAAGAGCCCATCCACCAAACGCTGATAGGCATCGATGTCCCGCGCCATGACCTTCAACACATAATCCACGCCGCCGCCGACTGACCAGCACGCTACAACCTCCGGTATGGTCTTGATAGCCCGTTCGAACCGGTCGAAATCCGCCTGACGATGCGCTCCAAGGGTCACTTCCATCAGTACAGTTGTTACCGGCGTCACCAGCCGCAGAGCAATACGAGCATGATAACCGGTGATAACTCCGGCTTTCTCCAACCGGCGCAGACGCGTCCAGCACGGCGTTGGCGAGATGCCGACGCGTTCGGCCAACGCAAGTTTGGTAATTCGGCCCTCGCGCTGAATCTCGTCAAGGATGCGAATATCGATCGGATCAAGCTTGAGTGGTGTCATGTCCCGCCTGTTTAAAATTAATCCAATAACCATGACGTTGTGATTTTTCGATTGTCAATTGCACTGACTTGGATCACTTATAAATCATGACATTTTGGCGCCCCGATCCGACAACCCTCCGCCGCCCGGCCTACCTCTCGCTGGCCGAACAGATTGCACGTGCCATCGCCGATGGCAAACTCGAGAGCGGGGCGCGCCTGCAAACCCACCGGCAAATGGCTGACGACTTGCACCTCTCAGTGCAAACCGTGAGCCGCGCCTATGAAGAATTGATCCGGCGCAATCTTATTTCCGGTGAAACCGGACGCGGTACGTTCGTCCGCTCGCTGCGCCGCGAGCCGGATCCGCCCTATCTGCCGGAACGGCTCGGCGAGGTCATTGATCTCTCGATTCTGAAACCGATCTGCGAGCCCATGCACCTGGATCGCATGAAAAAGGCGCTGGGCTGGCTCGCCGAGAACCTGCCAGCGAGCTCGGCACTCTCCTTCCGCCCCAATGTGGTGTTTCCACGCCATCGTGCTGTTGCGGTGGAATGGCTGCGCACCTGCGGACTTGATGTGCCCGCTTCGAATATCAGCCTGACCAACGGCGCGACTGCCGCCATGAGCGTGGCGCTGATGAGTGCCGCCCCCCCCGGTTCGAAGGTCGCGACCGAAGGCATTGGCCATCACACGCTGACACCACTCGCTTCCTATCTTGGTCTAACCCTCGAGGGTCTGGCGATAGACGATCAAGGGATTGTTCCGGAGGCACTGGACGCTTGCTGCCGTGAGAGCGGTATTCGGGCGGTTTTCGTGCAACCATCGGTGATCAATCCAACCGCCACGCTGATGGGCATCGAGCGGCGCGCCGCCATTGTCGAGGTAGCACGCCGACATGACATTGCGATCATCGAAAGCGACATGCTGGGTCCACTTATCGAGAACCGCCCTCCGCCGATCGCGGCGCTGGCGCCGGAGCGGACGCTCTATTTCACCAGCTTCACAAAGATCGTCGTGCCGGGATTACGCATCGGCTATCTGGTCGCGCCGGATCGTTACGTGGCTGCCGTCGCCAATCGTCATCTTGTATCGAACTGGATGGCAACGCCGATCGTCGCCGAGATCGCAACACGCTGGGTTTCGGACGGTACCGCGCTCGAATTGGTGAATTGGCAACGCGAAGCGCTCCGTACGAGGCACGCCACAGCAACAGAAGTCCTGTCCGGCATTCCGTTTCTGTCGCATCCGCAAAGCCTTCACATCTGGTTGCCGCTGACGGGGGAACGAACCGAGGAGGCCTTTGTCGCCCATGCTAGACTGCAAGGTGTGGCTATCGCCACGGGCGCCTCGTTTCGCATATCAAACCATCCCTGGCATCCGGCCGTGCGTATTTCGCTCGGATCGACAACAGAAGCGGAACTGCGTTCCGGCCTCGGAGTCGTTGCCAATTTGCTGCGTGGAGATCTCGAACATCTGTTGCTCGCGATTTAATCGCCTCGCCTCAAAATTCAGCACGATCATCTATATTGTCATGATTTAATTTTTATAATTGACATGATTTCATAAGTCTCCCATCGTTAAGGGCATGAGGCTGTCTCAACCAGAAGGAGACATGCATGCCCCCAACGAATACCGCGCCGATCATCGAGATCAACGGCATCAACAAGAGCTTCGGCGCGTTCAAAGTCCTGAACGACCTGTCGTTTAGCGTTGCGCCGCGCGAAAAGCTTGCTTTGATCGGTCCATCCGGGTCTGGCAAGACGACGATCCTGCGCATTCTGATGACGCTGGAAGGCATCGACAGCGGTGAGATCCTTGTCGATGGAGACAGTCTCTATCAGATGAAGCGCAACGGCAAGTTGCAACCAGCCGACGATGCTCATCTGCACAAAATGCGCGAAAAGATTGGCATGGTCTTTCAGCTATTCAATCTCTTCCCGCACAAATGCGTTCTCGACAACGTCACGCTCGCTCCGATGTTGACAAAAGGTGTGTCGCGCAAGGATGCAGACCATCACGCCATGGAATTGCTCGATATGGTCGGTCTTGCCGACAAGGCTAAGTCCATGCCCTCGCAATTGTCCGGTGGCCAGAAGCAGCGCGTCGCCATTGCCCGCGCACTCGCACTCAAGCCGAAAATCATGCTCTTCGACGAGGTCACGTCCGCGCTCGACCCTGAATTGGTCGAGGAAGTGCTCAATGTTCTCTGGAAGCTTTGCCGGGAAACCGACATGACGATGCTTCTCGTGACTCATGAAATGGGCTTTGCCCACGACTTCGCCGATCGCGTTCTGTTCTTCGATCGTGGACGCATAGTCGAGGACGGCAAACCCGACGAAATCTTCCGCCATCCCAAACAGGAAAGGACGCAGGCCTTCCTGAAGAAGATCATCGCCGCCGGTCACCGCGTCTGAAGACGGGAACCCCCGACGATTAGCAACACAAGAAAAACCAAAGGAGCTGGGAACATGACCAAACTACTAACCATCAACGCATTGCTTGGAGCGGTGGTACTTTCGACCCTTGTGTCGTCCTTGCCTGCCAAGGCGGACGAAGCACTCGACAAGCTGAAAGCGCAGGGCTTTGCCCGCATCGCCATTGCCAATGAACCACCATTCACGGCCGTCAAGGCCGACGGCACCGTATCTGGCGCTGCCCCGGACGTTGCGCGGGCAGTGTTCAAGAAGCTCGGCGTCAACGACGTCGTGGCGTCTATCTCTGAATATGGCGCAATGATCCCCGGCCTTCAGGCTGGACGTCATGATGTCGTTACTGCCGGTCTTTTCATGAAGCCGGAGCGCTGCAATGCCGTGGCCTATTCCGAGCCGATCCTTTGCGATGCGGAAGCATTCCTGGTGAAGAAGGGCAATCCAAAAGGCTTCAAGAGCTATGCCGATATCGCCAAGGATGAAAAGGCAACCATCGGCGCGCCGGGCGGCGGCACCGAAGAACGTCTTGCACTCGAGGCCGGCGTTCCGCGTGACCGCGTGATTGTCGTTCCGGATGGCCAGAGCGGCCTGAAAATGCTGCAGGACGGCCGTATCGACACCTATTCGCTGCCGGTCCTGTCGATCAATGATCTGGTCAAAAAAGCCAATGATCCGAATATCGAAGTCATCGCTCCTGTACAGGGCGCCCCGGTCTATTGCGATGGCGCGGCATTCCGCAAGGGCGACACGGCTCTTCGCGATGAATTCGACAAGGTTCTCGCTGAGATGAAGACGTCAGGCGAGTTCGCCAAGATCATCGAGCCTTATGGTTTCTCGGCAAAGGCGGCAATGTCCACCACCCGCGAAAAGCTCTGCGCAGCCAAGTAGTTCCGCGCTAGTCTTCGACCGCTTCGTTTAACAGCGAAGCGGTCCCATGTTCTGCAATTCCAGCAAAGGTGGCGTAGCGATGGGCCAATGGGCCGGCTATCTGCAACTCATTCTCGACGGTGCTGTCGTGACCATCAAGCTGACGCTGATGGGCTCGGCGCTGGCGCTCGTGATGGCATTCCTGGCTGGTCTCGGGCGTTTATCGCGCTTTGCGCCGGTGCGCTGGCTCGCGACCGCCTATATCGAATTTTTTCGTGGCACGTCGATCTTCGTTCAGCTGTTCTGGGCCTATTTCGTACTCCCGCTCTTCGGCTTCACGCTGACGCCCTTGCAAGCCGGCGTCCTCGCACTTGGCCTCAACGTGGGAGCATATGCCGCCGAAGTGGTGCGCGGCGCTATCAAATCCATTGGCAAAGAACAATACGAGGCTTGCACCGCGCTCAATTTCAATCGTTGGCAAGGCCTTCGCCACGTAATCTTGCCGCAGGCTTTCGTGCTGATGCTGCCAACGTTCGGCAACAATGCCATCGAACTCCTGAAAGCATCCGCCGTGGTCTCCCTCATCTCCCTGTCAGACATGACATTTCAGGCACAAGTGGTACGGGCACAGACTGGCAGCACGCTGTTTCCGTTCCTGACAATTCTCATTCTCTATTTTGCCATCGCTTGCGTCATCTCCTTCGCCATTCGCGGCCTTGAGCGTCACCTGACGCGCGGCCTTGACGGCATCAGGTCGTAGGAGGCAGCGATGGAATGGGATTGGGCTTTCGTCATTCAAATTCTTCCGACTCTGATCGAGGGCGCGAAGATCACAATCCTCGCGACAGTGCTTGGATACATATTGGCCGCAATTGTTGGTCTTGCCATCGCTATCGTTCGCCGATCAAAGAACAAACTGATTTCGAGGCCAATGGGCTTCGTTGCGGAGTTCATTCGCGGAACACCTCTGCTGGTGCAGCTTTATTTCATCTTCTACGTGCTGCCGGATCTTGGCCTGACACTTTCGCCGCTCGTCGCCGGCGTAATCGGTCTTGGTCTGCACTATGGAACCTATACCGCGGAAGTCTATCGCGCAGGCATCGATAATGTTGCACGCGGACAGTGGGAAGCGGCCAAGGCATGTAATCTCAACGCCTGGCAGACCTGGACGCAGGTCATCCTGCCCCAAGCGCTGCCGCCCATGATCCCCGCTCTCGCGAATTACTTCATTGCCATGTTCAAGGAAACGCCGCTTCTATCTGCAATTACGGTGCTTGAACTGATGAACCAGGCGCGCAGCATCGCCAACTACAACTACCGCTATATTGAGCCGATCACGCTGGTCGGAGCGTTCTTCCTCGTCATCAGCCTGATTTCCGTCGTCGGGCTGCGTTGGCTGGAACGCCGCTATGGCAGGATCGACTGAGGAGTATGACCATGGACGCCTTCCCTACGATCCGCCAAACCGCCATGGCACTGGATTTTGACGATCGCCCGCTCGTGAAACGCGTCGGGCTTGTCATCCTCGCCACCGATCACACCACCGAACCGGATTTTCAGCGCATGGTGGCGAGTGATCGCATCGGTCTTTACACAGCGCGCATTCCCTATGCGAACCCGACCACGCCCGACAATCTGCGGCGCATGCAGCCTTCGCTTACCGAAGGCACAAGCCTCATCCTGCCGGATGAAGATCTCGATGTGATTTGCTATTCCTGTACCGCGGCTTCCGTGGTGATCGGCGACGACGAGATCGAAGCTGCAATCAACCTTGCCAAGCCCGCCGTGCCGGTTGTGACGCCGCCGCTTGCAGCCGTGCGCGGATTGCAGGCGCTCGGTGCAAAACGCATCAGCATTCTCACGCCCTATACAATCGAAACCAGCACGCCCATGGCGGGTTACTTCGCGGCCAAAGGTTTCGACATTGCGAGTTTCACGTGTTTTGGTCTCGACGATGATCGCGAGATGGCGCGGATCAGCCCGCAATCGCTAATTTCTGCCGCTCAGGAAGCGATGGCGAGCGATGCTGACGCGCTGTTCATTTCCTGTACAGCAGTGCGGGCGGCGGGCATTGCGCTCGCCATCGAACAGGCAATCGGAAAGCCCGTTGTCAGCAGCAATCTTGCAACTGCCTGGGCAACGCTACGCATATGTGACGATCTTACGCCTCGTCCGGAATGGGGCAGCCTTATGACTCAATCCATGGCTGGTTGGTGAGCCATGACCAACAAGCTGGTGACCATCGCTGAGATTGAAAAGGCGCGCGACGCGCTTGCGAGCAAGGTGGTGCACACCCCTACGGTCAGCTCGGTATCCTTATCGGAAATGACAGGCCTGCCGGTTTTTCTCAAGCTCGAACACCGCCAAACTACCGGCAGTTTCAAGCTGCGCGGTGCTACCAATGCCTTGAGCCAGCTTTCAACAGCCGAAAAGCAACGCGGCGTGGTGGCAGCATCCACGGGAAACCATGGCCGCGCCCTCGCCTATGCCGCACATCTGGAAGGTATACCCGCCATCATTTGCATGTCGCGGCTGGTCCCGCAGAACAAGGTTGATGAGATCCGTCGTCTTGGTGCCGAGATTCGCATCATCGGCAAATCACAGGATGATGCACAGGAAGAAGTAGACCGGCTCGTGCAGGAAAGCGGCCTCACCATGGTGCCGCCCTTTGACAATGCCTCGATCATTGCCGGTCAAGGCACACTCGGTCTTGAGATCATTGACGCCGTTCCGGATGTCGACACCGTCCTCGTCCCGGTGTCGGGCGGTGGTCTGGCCTCAGGTGTTGCGGCGGCGGTCAAGGCCAAACGCTCCGCCACGAAGATCATCGGTATTTCGATGGATCGCGGCGCCGCCATGCGTGCCAGCCTTGATGCTGGCAAGCCTGTTCTTGGCGAAGAACGTGAAAGTCTTGCGGATTCGCTTGGCGGTGGGATCGGTATCGATAACCAGTTCACTTTCGCGATGGTCCGTGACCTGCTTGATGATTTGATCCTGCTCTCCGAGGATGAAATCGCGGCCGGCATGGCTCACGCCTATATGCAGGAGCGCGAAATCATCGAAGGTGCGGCGGCCGTCGGCATCGGTGCGCTGCTCGCGGGAAAAATCAGGGCAAAGGGGCCTATCGTCGCCATTCTTTCCGGCCGCAATGTCGACATGGAACAGCATCGGCGCATCGTCTGTGCGGATTTCAACGAAAGGGTTGAACCATGCCCCGCATGACGATTCTTACCGAAGCGGATTTACGCAAGATCGTGTCACTCGATCTTGACGCTATTGCTTGCGTGGAATCTGCGTTCGAAGCCTTGGCGACCAAGGCTGTCGCCATGCCGCCTATCTTGCGGCTCGATATTCCCGAACATCGCGGTGAAGTCGATGTGAAGACGGCGTATGTTCCGGGTATCGATGGTTTTGCCATCAAGATCAGCCCCGGTTTCTTTGATAATCCCAAACTTGGCCTGCCCAGCGTTAACGGCATGATGGTTCTGCTCAGCAGCCTCACCGGTCTGGTCGAAGCCCTGTTGCTCGACAATGGCTATCTCACCGATATACGCACGGCAGCTGCGGGCGCAGTTGCGGCAAAGCATCTGTCGCGGCCCGAATCCAGTGTCGCCGCCATATTCGGGGCCGGTGTTCAGGCGCGCTTGCAACTCGAGGCATTGACCTTGGTTCGTCCAATCAAGCAAGCGCGGATATGGGCCCGCGACATCGATAAAGCCCAACTGGTGGCAAACGAACTCACTGAAAAGCTTGGTATTCCCGTCACCGCTGTACATGATCCGGAAAAGGCCGTTCGCGATGCGGATATCGTCGTGACGACAACGCCCTCCTCCGCGCCGATCCTGCAATCAACCTGGCTGCAGCCAGGCCAGCACATCACCGCCATGGGTTCCGATGCCGAGCACAAGAATGAGCTCGACCCCGCCATCATCGCCAAAGCCGATCTTTACGTCGCAGATAGCCTCAAACAGACACGCCGCCTCGGTGAACTTCATCACGCCATCAAATCCGGACTGGTAAAGGCCGACGCGATCTTCGCCGAGCTCGGTTCCATCATCGCCGGTTCGGCAAAAGGCAGGCCGTCACAAGAGGCAATCACTATCGTCGATCTGACCGGCACCGGCGTGCAGGATACCGCCATCGCAACACTTGCCCGTGATCGCGCCAGACAGTCGAGTGCGGGAACCAATTTCGAAAGTTGATATGGGCTTCGGCCCAAGCATGAGGAAACTGATATGACAGAGCCAAATCTCAAATTCACGCGGCAGGAATTCGCCGAAAGATTGCAGAAGACCCGCGCGGCAATGCAAAAGCGCGGCATTGATCTTCTGATCTGCAGCGATCCGTCCAATATGGCGTGGCTGACGGGATATGATGGCTGGTCTTTCTATGTGCACCAGGCCGTGTTGGTGCCGCCGGAAGGTGAACCCATCTGGTATGGCCGCGGCCAGGATGCCAACGGCGCGAAGCGCACGGCTTATCTCTCCAACGACAACATCGTTGGTTATCCGGATAACTATGTCCAGTCCACCGAACGCCATCCAATGGACTATCTGTCAAAAATCATTGCCGAGCGTGCTTTGGACAAGCTTACCATCGCGGTCGAGATGGACAATTACTGGTTTTCCGCCGCTGCATTCGCATCCTTGCAGAAACATTTGCCGAATGCCCGCTTCGTTGATGGCACTGCGCTCGTCAACTGGCAGCGCGCGGTGAAAAGCCCGACTGAGATTGAATACATGCGCAAGGCAGCGCGCATCGTTGAGCTCATGCATCAGCGCATCGTCGACAAGATCGAGCCGGGCATGCGCAAATGCGACCTGGTCGCCGAGATTTATGATGCTGGAATTCGTGGAACCGATGATTTTGGCGGTGACTATCCCGCTATCGTGCCACTGCTTCCTTCGGGGGCAGACGCCTCGGCGCCGCACCTTACCTGGGACGACAAGCCGATGAAGGTCGGCGAAGGCACCTTTTTCGAGATTGCCGGTTGCTACAACCGCTACCACGTTCCCCTGTCGCGCACGGTGTTTCTCGGCAAACCCACCCAGGAATTTCTGGACGCTGAGAAAGCCACGCTCGAAGGCATGGAAGCCGGTCTCGCTGCGGCGAAGCCCGGCAATGCCTGCGAGGATATCGCCAACGCGTTCTTTGGCGTCTTGAAGAAATATGGGATCGTCAAGGATAACCGCACCGGCTATCCGATCGGCATTTCCTATCCGCCGGATTGGGGCGAGCGCACCATGAGCTTGCGGCCGGGCGACAGGACCGAACTCAAGCCAGGCATGACGTTCCATTTCATGACCGGTTTGTGGCTCGAAACCATGGGCCTTGAAATCACCGAAAGCATCCTGATCACCGACACTGGCGTTGAATGCCTCGCCAATGTGCCGCGCAAGCTCTTCGTCAAGAACTGAGATCCATCATGCAGTCAAAAACCCTGCGGCCATCGCCCATCACACCTACCGTCGATCTGGACAAGCAAGGCGTGCAGCACGGCTTTTTGCGGCTGCCCTATAGCCGCGATGATTCCGCCTGGGGGTCTGTCATGATACCCATCGCAGTCATCCGCAATGGCAACGGGCCAACGGCGCTGCTGACTGGCGGCAATCACGGCGATGAATATGAAGGGCCGATTGCTCTCTTTGACCTTGCCCGCACGCTGGACGTCGGCAAGGTCAGCGGTACGGTCATCATCGTTCCGGCGATGAATTATCCGGCGTTTCGCGCCGGCACGCGTACGTCGCCGATCGACAAGGGCAATATGAATCGCAGCTATCCGGGAAAACCGGATGGCACGGTAACCCAGAAGATCGCCGACTATTTCACCCGCGAATTGTTGCCGCGCGCCGATGTAGTGCTCGATTTCCATTCCGGTGGCAGGACACTCGATTTCGTAGCCTTCGCGGCCGCCCATATCCTGCCTGACAAAGTGCAGGAGGCCAAAGGCTTCGATGCCGTCAAGGCATTCTCGGCACCATGGTCGATGCGCATGCTCGAAATCGACGCGGTCGGCATGTATGACACGACGGTGGAGGAAATGGGCAAGGTTTTCGTCACCACTGAACTTGGCGGCGGCGGTACGGCTCGCGCCGAAACAGTCGCCATCGCAAAACGGGGCGCGATGAATGTCTTGCGTCATGCGGGCATCGTCAGCGGTAATATCGACCACCGCGACACGCGCTGGCTCGACATGCCATCAGGCGACTGCTTCTCCTTTGCGGAGGATCAAGGGCTGATCGAAACGATGATCGATCTCGGCGACTTTGTTAAAGAAGGGCAAGTGATCGCTCGCATCCATCCAATTGGCCGCACTGGCGCGGCTCCAACCGAAATCCGAACGAAGCTCACAGGGCTTCTCGCTGCACGGCATTTTCCGGGTTTGGTTAAACCGGGTGACTGTGTGGCAGTCGTAGGCACTGTCGACTGAATTTCTGGCCGCCTCTCGGCGCACCGCATCAGACAGCGCGGGGAATCCGCAATTCCGCTCTTAGGCCGCCGTCGGTGTCATTCGCCAGCGTGATATCACCGCCACTGCGTCGCGCGATATTGCGCGCGATGGTCAGGCCCAGACCAAATCCACCAGTCCCCCGGTTACGGGATCCTTCGACCCGCCGGAAAGGCTGGAACACCTCGTCGAGCTTGGCCTGAGGAATGCCCGGCCCTTCGTCGCGGATCGTCAGCAAAATGTCGGCGCCACTTTGCGCGAGGCTGATATGGGCTTTTTCGCCATAGGTCACGGCGTTGTTCACGAGGTTCGTTACGCAGCGCCGCAGCGCGATCGGACGGCCCATGCAAATCAGCCCGCGCGACGCAAGGCTGGTTTTGTCGAATGAGGCCTGCGGAAAACCATCGGCAACCGAGTCAACCAACGACCAGAAGTCGATCTTCTCCTGTTCTTCATCGACGATTTCATAGGTAGCAAAATCGATAACCGATCGGGATATGGCTTCGATATCGTTCAGATCGTGTGTGAGCGATTGGCGCAATGGCGATTTCCGCAACAGTTCGAGGCGCAGGCGAATACGCGTCAATGGCGTGCGCAGATCATGCGCCAGCGCGGCAGCAAGCTGCTCACGGTCGGCCACATATTCCCTCAATTGCGCCTGCATGGTGTTTACCGCTCGCGCTGCCGATTTATACTCGCTGCTGCCAAACTCGGGCAATGGCGGCGACTTTACATCGTCACCGATACGCTTGACCGCTCTCTCCAGTGCTCGATATGGCGCCGTCAACCGGCGCATCGCCCAGATCGACATTGCAATGACCACCGCGGCAACAGAACCAAACAGAGGCAGCGTCTGCGCGGTAAAGATCGGGGGCTCCGGCGCGATCGGCGTGACGAAGTTCAGCCATTGGCCATCCTTGAACTTGATCGAGGCCGCGAGCCCGTCACTCTGGCTGAAATCCTCCGCTATGTCAGAAAGCTGGCGCTCCACAATACCGACATCGGGATCAGGTGCACTGGGGCTAGTTGCAGGACTGCTGGGTGGCCGGTTCGATACGCGGCGAATCCGCGCGTCGGTTACTCCGAATGCGGACAATCGTGCAACCAGCACATCTTCAAGCTCAGCAAGACTATCGTCCGAAGCAATGGCCGATGTCACGGCCGGCTCGTCGGACATGGAGAGAGGATTGGCAGTGTTCGACAAAGCGCTCGCGAGAATTGATCGCTCGGATGGCGGTGCGGCGTAGAGCACCTTGACGAGCGTATAAGCGCGTTCGCTCAAGCGAAACAGTTCGAGCACATTGTTGTTTTCCGCACGATCACGAGAGACGATCGATAATGTTGCAACCTGCGTTGTAAGCAGGCTGGCAATCAGGATGAGCAGGATCCAGCTTGGCAGCGACTGGGGCAGAAACCGTTTCATTCCGGGCTGACTTCGGGAACGAATTGATAGCCGCCGCCGCGGATCGTCAGGATCAGTTTTGGCGAACGGGAATCATCTTCCATCTTGCGGCGAAGGCGGCTGATCAAAATATCGATGCTGCGGTCGTAACCATAGGCGGCATTGTTGCCCACCAATTCCAGCAGCTGGTCGCGGCTCAACATGCGCTGAGCGCTTTTGACCAATGTTTCCAGAAGATTGAACTCGGCAGTCGTTAGTTCCACGCGCACTGCATCCGGAGATACAAGCCGCCGCCGCGAGCAGTCCATAGTCCAGCCGGCGAATTTGTAGATCGTGGGTTCGAGGCGTCGGTCCGGGCCGGACGTATCGAGACGGCGCAGCACTGCCCTGACCCGCGCCAGTAGCTCCCTCGGATCGAACGGCTTGGAGACGTAGTCGTCCGCGCCCATTTCAAGCCCGACCACCCGGTCAGTGGTTTCCGTGACGGCAGTCAGCATGATGATCGGGATACGGGAGTGCATCCGGATATCCCTGCAAATTTCCATACCGCTTTTGCCAGGAAGCATCACATCCAGAATGAGAAGATCTATAGGCGTGCGGGAAAGGACGTCCTGCATTTCCTCGCTGTCTCGTGCAACCGAGACATGCATTCCCCGCTTCTTCAAAAATTCATGCAGGAGATCGCGAATGGCTTCATCGTCGTCGACAATCAGAATATGCGCTTCAGATTTCATACTCAATTCCTGATGGCGATCATTTTGCGCCCAGCCATAAGGCGCGGTTCAACCCGTTGTTTTTACGCACGATCCACTGTGGAAGCCACGTAATTCTTTGGACTGGAGAGCAAACCTGCAACCTCCAATGACTGGCGAAGCGGGCGAAATTCTGTCGTTTCGTGTCTTGTTACAATCCAGAAACAAAACACCACAAAACAGAAAAACTGAGGCAACACTCAAGTCCGATAAAAGCCCGTCAACTCGTGGTTGACTGGTCGAAACAGGATTTCTTCGTAACTCAAATGGCTCTTATGCGGAACATATTGACCATTTCGACAATCGTCCTGACCGGTGCGATCGTATCCATCGCACCAATCGAGCAGTCAATGGCAGCAGAGACACTCACCCGCACAGAGTTGTGCGGCAAACTCCAGCAACAAGTTCAACACGCAATGACGGAACACGCCGAGGCAAAACGGGCAGCCAAGGCGAAAGCACTTCAAAAAACGGGAACGAGGTTCTGCGCAAGCAACAAGCAGGCGCAGGGGATCAGATCGTATGCCCAGGCTTTGAAGCTGCTTGGTGTGCAGCCGGTTGATGACTAACCGACTGTGTCCCATAGGCCCGCATCGAAAGGAAACTGACCAATGAAAAAGTCCCTCTATACAGCTCTCGGTCTCGCCGTTGCTCTCGCTGTTTCGGCTCCGGTTATCGCTTCGAGCGCCAGTGCAGCTCCGGCTGCAACGACAGCAACCGCTCCTGATGCAACAACGACGATGAAAAAGGCGCCTAAGCACATGAAGAAGGTGCACAAGACATCCGCCAAGAAGCAGGCTGTAAAGAAGCCCGTTCAGCCTGCTCCTGCACAATAACCTCGGGCAGTACGACATTCTTGTCGAAGTAGAAACTATGCCGGCCATGGTAAACCACAGCCGGTATAGTTTTTTTGACCGCGTTAAAGGGCCCTGCCTCCAAATTTCATTCGCAAACTTTCGTTATTCAAATCCCGCATCCCATCGTAAAATCAACTTGGTGATTCTCTTGGCCAATGCATGGATCAAGAATCCGGGGCCGGTGGAGCATCTTACTGCGCCGTGCGTTCAAATCGAACGCACAAACATTGATTGGAACACAGTCCTCTCGGGACTTGTGTTTCGGCAAACCGGTTTTATGGAGAATTGGCTATGGGCGGAGAAAGTCTTCTTATTTTTCTTTTGGTGGGATTGATAGCGGGATGGCTGGCCAGCCAGCTCGTTCGCGGAGGCGGCTTTGGCCTCGTGGGTGACCTGGTGGTAGGCGTTATCGGAGCCTTTATTGCAGGATATCTTTTTCCGAGGCTCGGCATCTCGCTAGGCAGCGGCCTCATAGGCGCAATCATCGCCGCAACGATCGGAGCGGTCATTCTGCTCTTTATCCTTCGGGCCGTTAAACGGGCCTGATTTCAGTCGATAAAAAAAGCCTCCGAACTGACAGTTCGGAGGCTTTTTGTTTGGCTGCAATGCACTTTGCTAGGTATGGCTAGCCTGCGGAGCAGCGCCTCTCCCAACGGGAATAGCAGTTGCTTCAGCTTTTACATCCTTCTTGGA
Organism: Candidatus Phyllobacterium onerii; assembly: GCF_028331445.1. Taxonomy (GTDB): domain Bacteria; phylum Pseudomonadota; class Alphaproteobacteria; order Rhizobiales; family Rhizobiaceae; genus Phyllobacterium; species Phyllobacterium onerii. The sequence goes on from NZ_JAQMHX010000012.1 coordinate 86,091, forward strand.
AATGAAGGTGTAGAACATCGGCACCACGAAGAGTGTGAAGACTGTCCCGACAAGAATGCCGGAGAAAATCACCAGACCAATCGAATAGCGCGCTGCGGCACCAGCACCAGTGGCCGTGATGAGCGGTATAACACCGAGGGCCATGGCCGCAGTCGTCATCAAAATCGGACGAAGCCGGGTCTTTGCCGCAAGGATGATTGCATCATGCCGCGATATACCGTGCAGTTCACGCTGCTGATTGGCAAATTCCACCATCAGAATACCATGCTTGGTAATCAGCCCCACGAGTGTGATCAGACCTACCTGCGTATAGATATTGAGTGTGCCGAGCCCCAGGTTGAGCGGAACGATCGCACCGAAGATCGACAGCGGGACCGACATCATGATGATAAACGGATCGCGGAAGCTTTCGAACTGCGCCGCCAGCACCAGATAGATCACCACCACGGCCAGCAGGAAGGCAATAAGGATCGTGCTTCCCTGCTCGATTTCCAGGCGCGATTGGCCGGAATAATCCATGAAGAACCCATCCGGCATCAAAGGCTTGGCCGTATTGATAACGGTCTGCAGGCCTTGACCCGTCGTAACACCCGGCAGCGGCAGAGCTGAAATCGTCGCCGAGTTCAGCTGGTTGAACTGCTCGATGGCGGCTGGCGAAGCGTTCTCGGTGACCTTGATGACCGCCGACAACGGCACCATCTCGCCAGATGCACTCTTGACGAAGTACTGGCCCAGATTTTCTAGATTGGACCTGTAGTCCTGCGGCACCTGAGGAATGATGTCGTAGCTGTTGGAATCCCGATCGAATTTCGAGATCTTGCCGCCACCGACCAACAACCCAAGTGTCTGGCCGATATCGCTGACGGGCACGCCCAACGCCGAGGCCCGATCGCGATCGATCGTGACCGTGACTTGCGGCGCGTTGAACGAGAGCGAGTTTTGCACGATGATGAACTGTCCCGAGGCTTGCGCCTTGTTCTTGATCTCTTCGGCAACTTCGAACACCTTGTCCGCCGGGCCGGTCGACTGAATAATGATTGAAATCGGCAGCCCACCACCGGTACCCGGCAAGTCAGGCGGCGCAAAGATAAAGGCTTCGACGCCGGCAAGCGGACTGATCATGCCTTGCAATTCTGCCTTGAGCTGTGCTTGCGACTTGGTGCGCTCGGACCAATCCTTGAACACCCAGATGGCAAAGGCGGAGTTGGTCGTGCCGAAGCCCAGGATGTTGAAGCGCGTTTTCAACTCCGGCAAATCCTTGGTCAAGGCATCGATCTGATCCGCGTAGAGCTTGGTATATTGCGATGTCGCATATTGCGGACCATTGACGATGGCAAACAGCGCACCGGAATCTTCTTCAGGAGCCAGTTCGGAATTGGTCTTGGTAAGAAGGAAGCCGGTCAACGCGACAAGCGCGACAACAATGAACAAGGTGACGAACCGGAAGTTGAGCGAGCCTGCAACGCGCCGTTCATAAGCGCCTTCAAGCCAGCCAAAACTCCGGTCAACAATCCGCTGGAAGCGGCTGTGACCGCCTGCCCGCAGCAAGAGTGCGCACATCATCGGTGATACGGTCAATGCGGCCACACCGGAGATGATAACGGCGCCGGCAAGCGTGAACGCGAATTCACGAAACAACGAGCCGGTGAGCCCGCCGGTAAATCCGAGCGGCGCGAACACAGCCGCAAGCGTGATGGTCATCGCCACGATGGGTCCGGTGATTTCCTTCATGCCTTTCAATGCGGCATCAAGCGGTCTCAGCCCCTCCTCGATATGACGATGGATATTCTCCAGGACCACAATCGCGTCGTCGACGACGAGACCGATGGCCAGAACCATCGCCAGAAGCGAGAGCAGGTTGATCGAATAACCGAGCATAAACAGGAAGAAGCACACGCCGATCAGCGATATCGGGATGGTTACGACCGGAATGATGACCGAACGGAACGATCCAAGGAAGAGCAGAATCACGGCAACAACGATCAACACCGCCTCGCCGATGGTCTTGAACACTTCCTCAATCGATGAGCTGATCTGCTCCGTCGAGTCATAAACCATGTAAAGCTGCATGCCTTCGGGCAGAGTCGCCTGAATCGAGGGCAATTCCTTACGAACAGCAGCTGTCATATCGATGGGGTTGGCGGCAGGCGTCGGAAATATCCCGAGGAACGTACCACTGGCTCCATTGAAGCTGACGATGGTGTCCTTGTTGACGGCGCCGAGCTCAACCCGCGCCACATCGCGCAGACGGATGATATTGTCGCCGTCGGATTTGATCGGCATCGCGCCAAACGCCTCAGGCGTCTGCAACGTCGTCTTCAACGTGATCGGAGAAGCCGTGTAAAGATTTTCAATCTTGCCCGGCGCGGACAGGAAGTTCGACTGATTGATCGCCGTCAATACTTCCGATGCTGTCGTCTTGCGGGCAGCCAGCTTGATCGGATCGATCCACACGCGCATCGAGAATACCTGACCACCCAAAATCTGAGCGTCGGCGACACCCTGAATGGTCGACATGCGTGGCTGGATAACGCGTTCCAGATATTCGGTGATCTGCTCACTCGTCATATTCGGGTTTTGCACGGCCAGATACATCGTTGCGAAGTCCTGACCGGTACCCTTGGTGATGACAGGATCATCGGCTTCTTCCGGCAGATCCCCGCGCACCTGGTTGACCTTGGAGATTACCTCGGTCAACGCCGCGTCAGGATTTGCGCCAAGCTTCATCTGGACCGTCACCGTGCTCGATGACGGAGCGGAAGACGACGTCACGTAGTCGATGTTTTCCGTGGTGGTCACAGCCTTTGCGATCGGAGCAGAAATGAATCCCTGCATCAGGTCGGCACTGGCGCCGGCATAGGCGGTTTTGATGGTGATAACCGTCTCCTCGACCTTCGGGTACTGGCGGACCGAAAGGTTCACCAGTCCCTGCGCGCCGAGCAAAATGATCATCAGAGCGACAACCGTCGACAGAACCGGACGGCGAATGAATATTTCTGAGAAATTCATTTTGTTGGCAGTCCTGACTCTGTCTTGCTGGCGGGGTTCACATCATTGGCGATCTTGACCACTGCACCGGGGCTCAAGCGATTTTGGCCCGCCGTTACGATAACGTCGCCCTCTTTGAGACCTTTGGTTATTTCGACCACAAGACCGGACCGGCGCCCCGGTCTGACGAAAACCTGCGTGACGATGAGCTTCTCTTCTTTCTTGTCAGTCGCAGCTGGCTGTGTTGACGAGGTCACGTCAGCAGGCTTTGCCGCATCCGCAGGCTTTGCTGGGTCTGCCGGTTTGTTTTCATCCGGAGCGGGACGAACGACGAAGACATAATCGCCATAGAGGCTCGAAACGAGCGCCGTCTGCGGCAGCGTGAAGACGTTTTCTTCCTTCGGCAGCGTCACCCGGACCTGGGAAAACTGACCCGGGCGCAGTTCTCCTTCGGAATTGTCGACCTGCGCGCGAACCGAAACTAGTCGCGTTGCCGGATCTATTCTGGGTTCGATGGCCGTGATCTTGCCGTCATAGTTGATGTCATTGTCCGTCAGGCCAAGTTTGATCGGTTGGCCGATCTTGATCTGGTTCAAGACCTGCTCATTGACCGTAAAGTCCACACGCATCGTCGTGAGATCCTGTAGGGAAACGACGACGGTGCCGATTGGCAGATATTGCCCGAGTTCAATGCGCGGGATGCCGACCGTGCCCTTGAAAGGCGCCTTCAACAACTTCTGATCCATAACGGCCTGCAATTTGGCGATCTCAGCCTTCTTGGCCAACGATGCAGATTGCGCCTCGTCGACAGCAGACACGGCACCAACGCCTCGGGTGTTGAGCGTGCGCGCACGTGCCAAAGTCTGATCCATCAGGACATCCTGCGCCCGAGCGGCAACAATGTCGGCTTTCTCGATCGCGTCGTCGAGTTGCAGGAGCGGCGCGTCCTTCTCGACCGTCTGGTTAGCTTTGAATGGGATATCCTTGACGATACCGGCAACCTCGACCGAGAGCTCAACACCCTGGATGGCGCTTACCGTACCGATCGCTTCGATCTCAGGCATCCATTCACCCGGCTTGACCGTATAGGTCGAGACCGGTGCAGCTGGCTGCTGCATGGTCGCAAAGAACTGCTTGATCATCGAGTCCCTGAAGAAATTGAACCAGACCAGGCCACCAGCGACTGCTACGACAAGAATTAGAATGATCGCAGGCATCATGTAGCGCTTGATCTTGGGGAATAACGCCCAGATCAATCCAACGAAGACCAGAATTCCGATTGCCGTGGGCAGTATATAGCCCTTGAACTCCGGAGCCTTTGTCCACACCAATCCACTGATCACCGCGACCAGGATTAGAACGATTAGGGGTGCAATGTAGCGCTTAATCATGGAAAGGCGGCTCCAACAAAACAATGGCCAGCAAAAAGTCTGCCAGCCTGTCATATGAATGTGAATCGTGTGGACTTGATGACCACGCGCAATGTACTGTACCGTCTGGACGGTAATGTCAATACGGGCGCTGAATGCCCTACATCGAAAGCGTTGGAATGACGAGTGATACCCTCTCTACAAAAGACAAGATCCTGCAAGCGGCAGCCGAAATCGCCAAGGAAGTCGGGCCTGTGCATCTCTCACTTGATGCCGTGGCGCGACGAGCGGGTCTTTCAAAAGGGGGATTGCTTTATACGTTTCCGACCAAGGCCAAATTGCTCGAGGCACTCGTTGAACAGCACGTTTCGGAATTTGACGAATCACTGCGCAAGGAAGAGGCTGCCCGAAATCATGGCCCTAACAGCGTCGTTCTAGCATGTATCGCCGTCTATCGGGCAGAGTTTCTTTGCAACGAACCAGAGCCTTCCGGGATTCTTGCCGCCATCGCCAACGATCCGGGATTCCTTGAGCCAATCCGGCGATACAACAAGCAGCTTCTGCAGCGTATGCGCGAGAACGCAGAAGATCCCACGCTTGCAATGATGGTCTTTTTGACGATCGAGGGGCTACGCAGTCTCAAACTGTTCGAGATGGGTCTGCTCAGCAAGGACGAACAGATCGCCGCAATCGACCGATTGAGGAACCTCTTCGAACCGGCCGATGCTCAAACGGCAGACGTGCCCGTTACCGCCTGATCACGCAAATAGGGGTATATCGCCCCGCGCCCACGCGACTTGAGTTTCTTCTGTGAAATGATTGAAATTGCTTGATTCTATAGCATCACGAATACCCTGCATCAATTGCTGGTAGTAGGAAAGATTGTTCCACGTCAGCAGCATGGCGCCAAGCGCTTCCCCTGATTTGACCAGGTGATGCAAATAGGCGCGGCTGTAGTCGCGCGCCGCCGGACAGGGCGATTCCTCGTCTAGGGGACGCGGGTCATCTGCATGTCGCGCATTGCGAAGATTGACCTTGCCGCGCCTGGTAAAGGCGAGGCCGTGTCGCCCTGCCCGCGTCGGCATCACACAATCGAACATATCGATGCCGCGCGCCACCGATTTCAGGATATCGTCGGGCGTGCCAACGCCCATGAGATACCGCGGCTTGTCATCCGGAAGTTCCGGACAGGTAATGTCGAGCATTTCCAGCATGACGTCTTGCGGCTCGCCAACCGCCAGTCCGCCCACGGCATAGCCTTTCAGATCCATACCCTTCAGCGCCTGCGCAGAGCGAATACGCAGATCGGCGACATCACCGCCCTGAACGATGCCGAACATGGCTTTGCCGGGCTGGTTGCCGAAGGCGATCTTGCAGCGTTCCGCCCAGCGCAGCGACAGTTCCATAGCCCGCTGGATGTCTTTCGGCGTCGATGGCAAAGCCACGCATTCGTCGAGCTGCATCTGGATATCCGAATCCAGCAACCCCTGGATCTCGATCGAGCGTTCCGGCGTCATCTCATACGCGCGGCCGTCGATATGCGAGCGAAACGTCACGCCGCTTTCAGTCAGCTTGCGCAATTGTGCCAGCGACATGACCTGAAATCCGCCAGAATCCGTCAGGATTGGCGGCCGCCAGCGCGCAAACTCGTGCAATCCACCAAGTTTTGCAACGCGCTCGGCGCCCGGCCTCAGCATCAGATGATAGGTATTACCGAGGATGATATCGGCACCAAGGTCACGCACCTGGTCCATATACATGGCCTTGACTGTTCCGCCGGTGCCAACCGGCATGAAGGCCGGTGTACGCACAGTCCCGCGCGGCATTGTAATTTCGCCGCGGCGCGCCTTGCCATCGGTGGCAATCAGTTTGAATTCGAAATTTTCACTCATGATGCGGATCGCCATAACAGGCTTGCATCGCCATAGGAATAGAAGCGGTAGTTATTCTTGATGGCATATTCATAGGCTGAATGCATCCGCTCGAAACCGCTGAAGGCCGACACCAGCATGAACAGTGTCGAGCGCGGCAGATGAAAATTCGTCATCAACATGTCGACTGCACGAAACTTGTAACCTGGGGTAATGAAAATATCCGTCGGGCCCGACCATGGCTTGATAGTGCCGTCTTCGCCCGTTGCACTTTCAAGCAAACGCAGCGATGTCGTTCCGACGGAAACGATCCTCCCGCCTCGTGCCTTGACGGCGTTAAGCGCGTCTGCCGTGCGTTGATCGACCGTCCCGATCTCCGCGTGCATCTTGTGATCGGCGGTATCGTCGGCCTTGACGGGGAGAAATGTGCCCGCGCCAACGTGCAGCGTAACGAAATGCTCTTCGATCCCGCGCTTCTTCAGATCATCCAGCAGTTCAGGTGTGAAATGCAGCCCCGCAGTCGGCGCAGCAACGGCACCTTCTTCCCGGGCATAAACGGTCTGATAGTCCTCGACGTCACGAAGATCATCGGCACGTTTTGAAGCAATATAGGGTGGCAGCGGAATATGCCCAACCGCGGCAATGGCCTGATCGAGATCGGCACCGCTGAAATCAAAAACCAGCAGTGCCTCACCAGCTTCGCCCTTTTCGGCGACAGTCGCCTGCAAAGACCCAAGCAGGCAGGCATTGTTGCCATGGCCAAAGTCGATCCGCTCACCCTCCTTGATGCGTTTTGCCGGGCGCAGGAAGGCCTTCCAGCGGTCAGGTCCGGTCCGCATGTGCAACGTCGCACCGATTTGCGCTTTCGCACCGTCGCGCTCGCGAAAGCCTTCAAGTTGTGCCGGGATCACTTTGGTATCGTTGAATACCAGCGCGTCACCCGCCTTCAGAAAATCACCGAGCTTGTGGACATTACTGTCCTGAAACTCAGAACCGTCCGCCCGCACAAGCAAAAGCCGCGCTGAATCGCGCGGCTCTGCTGGTCTCAATGCGATGCTCTCCTCGGGCAGATCGAAATCGAAAAGATCAACACGCATAATGCATCATATTGTCTTATTCGGCGTCTGCGGCAACGCGCATGGAAACGATAGAATCCGGATCCTGCACCGGCTCGCCGCGCTTGATCTTGTCGACATTGTCCATGCCTTCGATGACCTGGCCCCACACCGTGTACTGACGGTTGAGGAACGCTGCATCATCAAAGCAGATGAAGAACTGCGAATTGGCAGAATTCGGGCTTTGCGAACGAGCCATCGAGCAAGCGCCGCGGCCATGGTTGGCATTGGAGAATTCAGCTTTGAGGTCGGGCTTGTCCGAGCCACCCATGCCGGCACGGCCCGGGTTGAAGGAACTTCCGCCCTGCTTGCCGAATTTGACATCGCCAGTTTGGGCCATAAAGCCATCGATTACGCGATGAAAGACGACGCCATCATAGGCGCCTTCCCGTGCGAGTTCCTTGATACGCTCGACATGTCCGGGCGCGAGGTCCGGATAAAGTTCGATAATGACATCGCCCTTCGTGGTTTTGAGAAGGATCGTGTTTTCTGGATCTTTGTAAGCCATATCCGGCAATCTCCTGATTTTATTGAATTGCGTGATTATTTGCCCGCACCAACGGTGACCTTGAGCATCTTGTCCGGGTTGTCGACAGCGCCATTGTCTGCCTCAGAGCCCTTCTTGATCTTGTCTACGATATCCATGCCGCTCGTGACCTTGCCAACGACTGTATATTGGCCATCCAGCGACGGGTACTCTTTGAACATGATGAAAAATTGCGAATTTGCAGAATTTGGACTTTGGGCACGTGCCATGCCAACTGTTCCGCGCACGAAAGGTTCCTTCGAGAACTCAGCAGGCAGATCGGGCCGTGTCGAACCGCCAGTGCCTGCAGCCTGTGGGTTGAAGCCTTTTTCCGTATTGCCGTACTGGACGTCGCCTGTCTGTGCCATGAAGCCTGGAATGACCCGGTGGAACACGACATTATTATAGGCGCCTTCCTTGGCGAGCGCCTTGATCTGCTCGACATGTTTCGGCGCGAGATCGGGAAGCAGCTCGATCTTGACGTCGCCATCCTTGAGCTTGATCGTCATCGTGTTCGCATCATCGGCAAGAGCCGGGTTCAGCGTTGCAAACGACAGGGACGAGACGGCAGCAACGAGCAATGCTGTGCGAAATACGGACATGGAAAACTCCGGGGTCAGGATTTGAATTTTGTCTTGAGCGCGTCGGCAACAAGAGCGGGAACAAAATGCCGGACGTCGCCGCCCATGGCTGCAATCTGGCGAACCAATGTGGCAGTAATGGTGCGAACCGCCGGATCGGCGGGCAGGAATACCGTTTGCAGCTCGGGCGCCATCTTGCCGTTCATGCCGGCCATCTGCATCTCATAGTCGAGATCGGTACCATCACGCAAACCGCGAACCATCAAGGACGCACCATATTTGCGCGCAGCGTCGATCAGCAAACCATCGAATGCGATAACGTCGATCCGCTCGCCATCCTTGCCGAAAACATCAGTCGCAACACGCTTGATCAGATCGACGCGTTCTTCGAACGAAAACAGCGGGGCTTTGCCCGGGTGAACACCGATCGCCACGAAAACCTTGTCCGCAAGCCGGAGCGAGCCCTGCAGGACATCCATATGGCCGTTGGTAATAGGATCGAATGATCCCGCATAGATCGCGATTGTCATGCCGCTTCCTAGCCTTTTTGTCTGGCGCTTTCAATGGCCAGAAATCGGCTACATGAACGGCAGATGAACGGACTCATCAGCAAGCATTCAGACAGCCTCAACTATGTGTGAAATAATCAGATGAAACCATTTCGAAGTTAGCACGTTGCTAACCATGGAAGACAGCAAGATCGAAGGGACAACTGCATGTTTATTCTTCTAAGCATTGCTATGATGATTTCCATGATGGTTTCAGCATTGATCATGATTATCGAAGAGAACAAAAAACGGGAAGCCCCGGTTAAGACTTCCCGTTTTGGTGTCTATCATCCCCGTCGCGATCACTGATCGCAAACAAACAGCTCTAGATTTCTTCAGAGCCGTCTGTTGTGTCCGGTGCTACGACTTCACCTTCAAGTACGGTTTCAGCCTCGATTTCATCGGTTTCGGTTTCCGAAATCCGCTCTACCGAAACGACCTTCTCGCCATCGGCTGTATTGAAGATCGTGACGCCCTTCGTTGAGCGCCCGGCAATACGGATGCCGTTGACCGGTACGCGGATCAGCTGTCCGCCATCGGAGACAAGCAGGATCTGATCCGAAGCCTCTACCGGGAACAAGGACACGAGCTTGCCAATCTCATCGGTCTTCGATGTATCAGTCGCGCGAATACCCTTGCCACCCCGTCCAGAGACGCGGAATTCATAGGACGACGAGCGTTTGCCATATCCGTATTCGCTGACGGTAAGAACAGTCTGCTCGCGATCACGCAGTTCGGAATAACGTTCTGGCGACAGGTCCGCCACATCCGTCGCTTCCTCGCCAACGAGTGCCACCTCTTCCGTGTCGTCCGCACCCTGCGCGCGTCGATCAGCAGCAGCCTGCTTCAGATAGGCCGAGCGTTCGGCAGGACTTGCCTCGACGTGTCCAAGGATAGCCATTGAAATGATTTTATCGCCTGGAGCCAGCGAAATACCGCGAACGCCGATTGAGTTGCGACCGACGAAGACACGCACATCGGTTACCGGGAAGCGGATGCACTGACCACCGGCGGCAGTCAGCAACACATCATCGAATTCGTCACACGTATCGACGCTGAGGATTTCGTCGCCCTCGTCCTCCAGTTTCATCGCAATCTTGCCATTGCGATTGACCTGAACGAAGTCCGACAGTTTGTTGCGGCGTACCGTTCCGCGTGTCGTCGCAAACATCACGTCGAGATTGGCCCAGCTTACCTCGTCCTCCGGCAGCGGCATGATCGTGGTAATGCGTTCGCCCTGTTCGAGCGGCAGCATGTTGATCAAGGCCTTGCCGCGCGATTGCGGCGTGCCGATCGGCAGGCGCCAGACCTTTTCCTTGTAGACGATACCGCGCGAAGAGAAGAACAGCATCGGCGTATGCGTGTTGGCGACGAAGAGCCGTGTGACGAAATCCTCGTCCTTCATCGAAACGCCCGAACGGCCCTTGCCGCCGCGGCGCTGTGCGCGATAGGTCGCCAGCGGAACACGCTTGATATAGCCGGCATGGCTGACCGTCACGACCATGTCTTCACGGGCGATGAGGTCTTCATCGTCCATGTCGGCGCCGCCATCGGTCAATACCGAGCGGCGCGGTGTGCCGAATTCATCGCGAATGGCAATGAGTTCGTCCTTGACGATGCCCATGATCCGCAGACGCGATGCCAGGATCTCAAGGTAGTCGGCAATTTCAACACCGATCTTATTGAGCTCATCGGCGATTTCATCGCGTCCGAGTGCTGTCAGGCGCTGCAGGCGCAGATCGAGAATGGCCCGCGCCTGCTCTTCCGACAAATTATAGGTGTTGTCGTCGTTGAGCTTATGACGCGGATCCGCAATCAACTGGATCAACGGCGCAACATCACTCGCAGGCCACCGGCGTTCCATCAACTGGTCACGCGCTGTCTGCGGATCCGGTGCCCGGCGGATCAGTGCAATGATCTCGTCGATGTTAGCGACGGCAATCGCAAGACCAACCAATACATGGGCGCGGTCACGTGCCTTGCGCAGCAGGAACTTGGTCCGGCGGCTGACGACTTCCTCGCGGAAGCTGACGAAAGCCCGCAGAATGTCGAGAAGGTTGAGAAGCCCTGGCTTGCCACCATTGAGCGCAACCATGTTGGCGCCAAAAGACGACTGCAGTGGCGTGAAGCGGTAAAGCTGGTTGATGATGACATCGGTAACCGCATCGCGCTTCAGTTCGACCACAACACGATAGCCGTCACGATCGGATTCATCGCGAATGTCGGAAATGCCTTCAATGCGCTTTTCACGCACCAGATCGGCCATCTTCTCGATCATCGTCGCCTTGTTGACCTGATAAGGCACCTCGGTGATGATAATGGCCTCGCGATCACCGCGCATGCTCTCGACGGCGACCTTGCCGCGCATCAGGATCGAGCCGCGGCCCGTGCTGTAAGCCGAGTAAATACCGGAACGGCCGAGGATCAGGCCGCCGGTCGGAAAATCCGGACCTGGAATGTGTTCCATCATTTCCGGCAGTTCGATCGCCGGATTGTCGATCAGCGCAATACAGCCGTTGATGACCTCGGCTAGATTGTGCGGAGGCACGTTCGTCGCCATGCCGACGGCAATGCCGCCCGAACCATTGACGAGAAGATTGGGGAAACGCGCCGGCAGAACGGTCGGTTCCTGCTCGCGGCCATCGTAATTGTCCTGGAAATCGACAGTTTCCTTGTCGATATCGGAGAGCAGCGACTCCGTGACCTTCTCCAGCCGGCACTCCGTGTACCGCATCGCTGCGGGGGAATCGCCATCGATCGACCCGAAATTGCCCTGGCCGTCGACCAAAGGATCACGCAGCGACCAGTCCTGCGCCATGCGGACGAGTGCATCATAGATCGAGGCGTCGCCATGCGGATGGTATTTACCCATCACTTCACCGACGACACCTGCCGACTTGCGATAGGACCGGTTCCACGACAGACCCATTTCGTTCATCGCATGCAATATGCGTCGATGCACGGGCTTCAGGCCGTCGCGCACGTCGGGCAGCGCACGGCTAACGATCACGCTCATCGCGTAGTCGAGATAGGAGCGCTGCATTTCCTCGATGATGGAAATCGGCTCTATCCCGAAGGACGGTCCGGATTTATCGTCTTCGGAGCCAGGAGGTGGAGTTAAATCAGACACGAGGCACTCATCTTTCGGATAGAATCAATCTTTGATCTTATAGAGGCTTTTCAAGCCAAAAGCTAATAAACGGCGCGTTAATACACAGCTGAAAACCCTTTGAAATCAATGGGATAAAATGGCATTTCTCATGCGGTGAAAAACTTCTGGGCTGAATTGCATGTTTCTCGACGTTGGACAGCGAATCCGGTAGGTTGAATCAGCTATAACAGCTGGGTTGGTGCAGCTTTAAACAGAAAAGAAAAGCAAAATCGTGGCGTACTCAGACACCATCCTCAATGCCTTTGTGACGCTCATGGTAACGATCGATCCGCCCGGTCTCGCACCACTGTTTCTGGCCCTGACGACGGGCATGAACCGGGCGGAACGCAGTCAGGTTGCCCTCCGGTCCAGCCTGACGGCATTTATCGTTCTCACCGTTTTTGCAATTGCCGGTGCACAGATACTTGCCCTCTTCGGCATTACGCTCGGCGCTTTCCGCATTGCGGGTGGTCTGCTTCTCTTCTGGATAGCCTTCGAGATGATCTTTGAGCGGCGTAACGAGCGCAAGGAGAGAAGTGCGGAGGTTGCGATTACAAAGGATCACATCCGTAACATTGCCGCCTTTCCTTTGGCGATACCGTTGATTGCCGGTCCAGGCGCGATTTCTGCAACCATTCTTCTGGCTGGAACCCTTTCGAGCGCCACATCGCGACTGGCGTTGATCGGCATAATCCTCATCTGCATAGCCTCTTGCTATGCTGTGTTTTTCCTTGCCGAACGTATCGACGGCTTTCTTGGCGAAACAGGCCGTTCGATATTAACCAGACTGCTCGGCGTAATTCTCGCCGCCCTCGCCGTCCAGTTCGTAGCGGACGGTATCCGGACCCTCGTCAACAGCTGACAGTCAGTAACCCGGGCTTATGCGGACATCGACGCCATCGCTAAAAACGACCGTCAGGGGCTTGCCTGCGATGATCTCACCAAGTTCGGGCGCAATCGCCAGTGGGATTGCCTTGTTGACGGTTTCAAGGGCCGAAGACACAAACGCTTCCTTGACGACCCGGTCGCCGCCCGGTGTTCTGAAAGTGACGCGCGGCTGTGCGATGACCGAACCATCCCGCCGCAATGCAAAGCGCAATGTTACGCCCATATCTTCGGCGCCGCTTGGCCGGTCCCAGCAGGCAAGAAGCGCCGAGCCGATTTCTCTCGTGGAATATATGGGCTCGCTTTTGCCGCAAGTCTGCTCGGATGCCAAAACAGGCACCAGACCGGGAAATGTGAGAGCCATGGCTGCTATGAAGCCCCCCCAGATCGAACGCATGACAAACAATTCAGCGCGTCTCTGCTTCGGTTCCATCCGTGGCATCCCTTTGCGTGATCAATCGTGCGCTGCGAACCCCGCTGACGGAAATCCACAGCCAGCTCAATGCCACGGCCAACCGGTTGCGTACGCCGATGAGAAAATAGATATGTGCCAAGCCCCAGAGCCACCAGGCGAGATAGCCCTTCAGTTTGATCCAGCCGAAATCGGTAACCGCCGCACGCTTGCCGATCGTCGCAAGATCGCCCGCATGGCGATAAACAAACGGCCGCGGCGTCTGATCACCGCCGAGCCTTGCCTTGATGGTTTCAGCAATGTGCTTACCTTGCTGTTTCGCTGCGGGCGCGATCCCCGGCACAGTCCCCTTGCCGCCATTCGGAACGGTCGCCGTATCGCCGATCACGAATATTTCGGGATGGTCCGGCGCGGTCAAATCGGGATTGACGACAACACGTCCGGCTCGGTCGGATGGCGCGTTCAGCCATTTGGCAGCTGGAGACGCCTGCACGCCGGCTGCCCAGATGATAGTCCTGGCACGCAGCGACTGGCCGCCGAATTCAACGCCGTCAGCATGACATGCTGTAACCGGATGGCCGAGATGAACCGTCACGCCCAGCTTTTCCAGTGCTCGCTTCGCATAAGCCGACATATCTTCGCTAAACGCAGGCAGCACGCGGGGGCCACCCTCGATCAGCACCACTTGTGCCTCTGCGGGGTCTATCACTCTGAAATCGCCCTTCAACGTATCACGCGCGAGATCGGCTATTGTTCCGGCGATCTCGACACCTGTGGGCCCACCGCCAATGATCACCAGGGTCAGATATTCCATGCGCTTGGCAGGATCCGGTTCGCGCTCGGCCTTTTCAAACGCTGTAAGAATGCGTCGGCGGATCATCGTGGCGTCTTCGAGCGTCTTCAGACCAGGCGCATAAGGCTCCCAATCATCGTGACCGAAATAGGCGTGGCGAGCGCCGGTCGCCAGCACCAGTGTATCGTAGGGAATTGTCTCACCGTCCGCGGTTGAAACAGTCCGGGCAGCCGTATCGACACTTTCAACAGTGCCGAGCAAGGTCTTGACGTTCTTGTACTTCCGCACGAGGTGCCTGATCGGCCAGGCAATTTCCGAAGTGGCCAATGTCGATGTTGCGACCTGATACAGGAGCGGCTGGAACAGATGGTGGTTACGCTGGTCGATAATTGTAATGTCGATATCGACATTACGGAGATTATAGACAGCCTCCAGGCCACCGAAACCTCCGCCGACGACGACAAGGCGGTGTTTGCTGTGGGATCGCGTCTGGATTTCAGTCATGATGAGGCTCCGATGCACAGAGGTCTTGGCCCTAAGCCTGTCTAACAGACCAATTGCCATGCGACAATTGCACGAAATACCGATCAGGGATGAGTTATCGAGAGGTCTCTGAGAGGTTCGACGCCGATCAGTGCGGCCCAACGGCCGGGTGTCATGCCGAACGCTTTCTTGAACTGCCGGTTGAGATGGCTTTGGTCGTTGAATCCTGTTTCCACCGCAATCCCGGCAAGCGGTTCGCCGGTCTTGATCATCTCTCGGGCCCGTTGCAGGCGCCGCATCAACAAGAAGCGATGGGGGCTCGTTGCGTAGAGCGTACGGAAGTGCCGGGATAAAGCGTAGCGATCAAGGCCGCTTACCGCTTCAAGCTCGTCCGATCGTACAAGACGCAGGGCGTACTCTTCGAGATAATCGCGTGCCAATTCTGTTTGCCGGATCGCCGGCGCACTCAGCGGTCTGACATGCTGTCTTGCATGCCGCGCCAAGCCGAGGGTCAGCTGTGAAACGACATCGTCGACCAGTAGTTCATCCAGTTCCTCATCGAGATTGCCGAGAGCTGCTGCCAGGGCACCCTGTAGCGCCGGATCAGCGATGACAGGATCGTTGACGAATGGCAGCGCGCCTTGGCGGTCGCCAAGCGATTGCAACGCCAGCGCCGGTTCCAGATAGAGCATGCGATAGCGCAGGCCATCATCGGTGCCAGCGGCGCCATCATGCATCTCGTCGGGATGGATCACGATGATATTGCCAGGCATGCTGTGGCGCCGTTCTCCGCGATACGAGAACGTCTGCACGCCGTGCAGCGTCACACCGATCGCATAGGTGTCGTGCCGGTGCAAATCATAGGCATCCCCGGCAAACCGCGCTTCGATGCGCTCAAGGCCCGGATTGGACGGCGCAGATGTAATTGCATCCTGCACGGGAAGTTTGCACAAACGTCCAAGACCTCGCGCGGCCTCTTCGCCTAAAACGTTTTGCATAAGTTCAACTCTTCCATGACTGACGGAGAATTATATCGATGTTCGATACCAAAATTGCAATCGTGTTGCGAAACGACATGGCCCCATGGCAGGCATTGAACGTGACGGCGTTTCTGACAAGCGGCATTGTTGCGCAATCGCCCGACGTGATCGGCGAGCCCTATCGTGACAAGGCCGGGAACACTTACAACCCGCTTTCCATCCAGCCTGTGATTGTGCTGGCTGCCGATCAGGCAACGATTTCAAATATTCACCGCCGTTCGCTCGAACGCGACATCAAAACCTGTCTCTATATCGAGGAGATGTTCTCGACTGGCCACGACGCGGCCAACCGCGCTGTCTTTGCACAATTCGCGCCGGAAGATGCGAAAGTCGTCGGCATCGCCATGCGAGCCGACAAGAAACTGGTCGACAAGATTACCAAGGGCGCCAGAATGCATCCTTGAGGGTTGTCATCACGTACAGACACTCAGTGCGTCGACGTCGGCAGAGACGATATGCTGCAGGTTACGGCTGATCTTTTCGATGGGCCAATCCCACCAGGCCAACGCCTCAAGCTTATTGACGACATCCGGCTCAAAACGACTCTTGATGGTCTTGGCCGGATTGCCGCCGACGATCGTATAGGGTGGGACGTCGGCAGTCACGACGGAACGCGATGAAATAATAGCGCCGTTGCCGATGCTGACGCCCGGCATGATCAAGGCTTCATAGCCAATCCAGACGTCACTACCGATGATGGTGTCGCCCTTGAATGGCAGGTCGCCGGGTTGCGGCATGACCTTTTCCCAGCCATTGCCGAATATCTGAAAGGGATAGGTGGATATGCCTGAAAGCTTGTGGTTGGCACCATTCATGATGAAGCGCGCACCCTTGGCCAAAGCGCAGAACTTTCCAATGATCAGTTTGTCTCCGATGAACGGAAAGCGATAAAGCACGTTTCTTTCAAAACCCTCAGAATCTTCCGGATCATCGTAGTACGTATAATCGCCAACGATAATGTTGGGACTAGTGATCGTGTTCTTGATAAAGCACACCTGAGGAAACCCCTGCATTGGATGCTTGTTTTCTGGGCTCGGTCCGTTCATGGGAACTCCGCAATCGGTGTGGAGGATTTGAGGCGGTCATTGTCACACAGGACATGGCGAAATCTTGACGCCACACTCGCCACTCATGTGAGCTGCCACCCCTCTGCCAGCATGAAAACGACCATATAACGCATGGTCTTTGCGATGGTTACGAGGACCAGGAAGCTTGGCAAGGGTTCCCGCAGGACACCGGCAACCACTGTCAGCGGATCGCCAATGATCGGGGCCCAGCTCAGCAAAAGTGTCCACCTGCCATAGCGATGATACCAGGAGGCGGCGCGGTCGAGTTGCGCGTGGCTGGCGGGAAACCATTTGCGGTCGCGAAACCTGTCTATGCCGCGGCCAAGCAGCCAGTTGACCACCGAGCCAAGCACGTTACCGATACTGGCCACAGCTATCAGCGCAGCCGGCGAATATGAATTGCTGAGGAGAAGTCCGGCAAGTGCCGCCTCCGACTGCATCGGAAGGACAGTCGCCGCAGCGAAGGCTATTGCGAATAGCCCAGCATAAACGCCCAGATCACTGATCATGACTGGGCGCTGTATCGTTCATTTGGGTCTTATTGGATCTGGATCTCAGAACGGGATTTCGTCGTCGAGATCGCGCGAGAAATTGCCGCCTGCACTCGACGAACTGCTCGACGATGCACTGGAACGGCCGAAATCCGAACCCTCATTGTCCGATACTTGCCCGCGACCCGAATTGTTATCGAACGAACGTCCACCGCCAGCATTTTCACCGCGTGAATCGAGCATTTGCAATTCACCACGGAACTTCTGCAGAACGACTTCTGTCGAATAGCGGTCGTTACCAGTCTGATCCTGCCATTTGCGAGTCTGCAGAGCACCTTCGAGATAGACCTTCATGCCCTTTTTCAGGTATTGCTCGGCAACCTTGGCAAGATTGTCATTGAAGATAACGACACTGTGCCATTCGGTCTTTTCCTTGCGCTCGCCGCTGTTCTTGTCGCGCCAGCTTTCCGACGTGGCGATGCGAAGGTTGACGACCGGATCGCCAGAACCGAGCCGCCGGATTTCCGGATCAGCGCCAAGATTTCCTACCAAAATGACCTTGTTGACACTGCCTGCCATGATCTGAACTCCGTAAATTCCGCTTTTAAAATTTTCGCCATCATACAGAAGCCGCATTCAAGACGGGGCAACTGATTACCGCTATCCACAATATACAGTCCCGGGTCGCGCTCGCATCGACCGCCACCAAAACCCTCCTGCCAGATTTGTCAGGAGACTTGCCGCGCTTCCAACGCAGCCACGGACCGCAACGCACCTGGTTTTTTACAGCCAACGCTTGAACAAGACTGCTTTCACACCCTGTCAGCACTGTGTCAGTAGAGCATCCACAGTTTGTTCTTTTTTTGTTCTATCACTTGCCCTAACAATGTCAACATGACTATGGTGATTCCAATAGGGTTTGACCTCGTAAAGCGGAGAAGACTTTCTAAATATAGGAAAGCCGCTCGCTGAGGGCCATAACTCCTTCCAAATAGCGCGCCCTCTCAAAGGCAAACACATATGAGCGATCAGAAGTACATTTCCATTCGCGGTGCCCGCGAACATAATTTGAAGAACATCGATCTTGATCTGCCGCGCGACAAGCTGATTGTCATGACCGGCCTTTCAGGTTCGGGCAAGTCGTCGCTCGCGTTCGATACGATCTATGCCGAAGGGCAGCGGCGTTATGTCGAAAGCCTGTCCGCCTATGCGCGGCAGTTTCTCGAGATGATGCAGAAGCCTGACGTTGACCAGATCGACGGCCTGTCGCCGGCGATTTCCATCGAGCAGAAGACAACCAGCCGCAACCCACGATCAACGGTAGGCACTGTCACCGAGATTTATGATTATCTGCGCCTGCTCTATGCGCGTGTTGGCATTCCTTATTCTCCCGCCACCGGTCTGCCGATCGAAAGCCAGACGGTCAGCCAGATGGTCGATCGTGTGCTGGCAATCGAAGAAGGCACGCGTCTTTTCATTCTCGCGCCGATTGTCCGCGGCCGGAAGGGCGAATACCGCAAGGAACTCGCCGACCTGCAGAAGCGCGGCTTCCAGCGCGTCAAGGTTGACGGCATTTTCTACGAGATCGCCGATGTTCCGGCGCTGGACAAAAAATACAAGCACGACATCGATGTCGTGGTGGATCGTATCGTCGTGCGCCCCGATATGTCCGCTCGTCTTGCCGACAGTCTTGAGACGAGTCTAAAACTTGCCGACGGCATCGCCGTTGCGGAGTTTGCTGACAAACCGCTTCCGGCCGACGAAACGGCCAGCGAATCCGCCAACAAATCCAAGAACGATACGCATGAGCGCGTGATGTTCTCGGAAAAGTTTGCCTGTCCGGTTTCGGGTTTCACCATTTCCGAGATCGAGCCGCGGCTGTTTTCGTTCAACAATCCCTTCGGCGCCTGCCCGACCTGCGATGGTCTGGGCACACAAAAGGCCATCGATCCGACGATGATCGTACCGGACGAAAGCCTGACATTGAAGAACGGCGCCATAGCGCCATGGTCGAAGTCAAGTTCGCCTTACTATAACCAGACGCTGGATGCCCTTGGTGCAGCCTACGGTTTCAAACTGGCTGATCGTTGGCGCGATCTGAGCGAGGAAGCCCAGAAAGCCATTCTTTACGGTACCGGCAGCCGCGAGGTTCAGTTCGCCTATGATGACGGCCTGCGTTCTTATCGCACCACCAAACCATTCGAAGGCGTCATTCCCAATCTGGAGCGCCGCTGGAAGGAGACGGACTCCGCCTGGTCACGCGAGGAGATAGAGCGTTTCATGTCGGGCACACCCTGCCCTGCTTGCAATGGCTATCGCCTCAAGCCCGAGGCTCTTGCGGTCAAGATCGGCGGCTTGCACATCGGTCAGGTCACCGAGAAATCCATTCGCCATGCGGATGCGTGGTTCAGTGACATCGACAAGACATTCAATGAAAAGCAGACGGAGATCGCCGCGCGTATCCTTAAGGAGATCCGCGAGCGCCTGCGCTTTCTCAACGATGTCGGGCTCGACTATCTGGCATTGTCGCGCAATTCTGGCACGCTGTCCGGTGGTGAAAGCCAGCGTATCCGCCTCGCCTCGCAGATCGGGTCGGGCCTGACTGGCGTGCTCTATGTGCTCGACGAGCCCTCCATCGGCCTGCATCAACGCGACAACGAACAGTTGCTCAAAACGCTCCGCCACCTGCGCGATCTCGGTAACACCGTCATCGTCGTCGAGCATGACGAAGATGCGATCCTCACTGCCGATTATGTCGTCGATATCGGCCCGGCTGCGGGCATCCATGGCGGTGAGATCATTGCGCAAGGCACGCCTGCCGATATCATGGCCAGCCCCAAATCCCTGACGGGCAAGTATTTGTCCGGTGAGATCGAAGTTGCGGTGCCTTCCGAGCGGCGCAAGATCAACAAGAAGCGCATCAAGATCGTCGGCGCGCGCGGCAACAATCTGAAGAACGTCTCGGCTGAAATTCCGCTCGGCACGTTCACTGCCGTTACCGGCGTTTCCGGCGGCGGCAAATCGACATTCCTGATCGAGACGCTGTTCAAGGCCGCCTCGCGCCGCATCATGGGTTCGCGCGAACATCCGGCCGATCATGACCGCATCGACGGGCTGGAATTCCTCGACAAGGTCATCGATATCGACCAGTCGCCGATCGGTCGCACGCCGCGCTCCAATCCTGCCACCTATACGGGAGCGTTTACGCCGATCCGCGACTGGTTTGCCGGTCTTCCGGAATCAAAAGCGCGTGGCTACCAGCCCGGCCGCTTCTCGTTCAACGTCAAAGGCGGGCGCTGCGAAGCGTGCCAGGGCGATGGCGTGATCAAGATCGAGATGCACTTCCTGCCGGATGTCTATGTCACCTGCGATGTATGTCACGGCAAGCGCTACAATCGCGAGACGCTGGAGGTCCTGTTCAAAGGCAAGTCGATTGCCGACGTCCTCGACATGACCGTCGAGGAAGGTGCGGAGTTCTTCGCTGCCGTCCCTGCAGTGCGCGACAAGCTGCAGACGCTGGCCAAGGTCGGCCTCGGCTATATTCACGTCGGCCAGCAAGCCAATACCTTGTCCGGCGGCGAGGCCCAGCGCATCAAGCTTGCCAAGGAATTGTCGCGCAAGGCGACCGGCCGCACGCTCTATATTCTCGATGAACCCACCACTGGCCTGCATTTCCACGACGTGGCGAAGCTGCTCGAAGTGCTGCACGAACTTGTCGACCAGGGCAACACAGTCGTCGTGATCGAGCACAATCTTGAAGTCATCAAGACAGCCGACTGGGTCATCGACCTAGGACCACACGGCGGCGACGGCGGCGGTGAGATCGTGGCTGTCGGCCGGCCCGAGGATATTGTCGAGGCCGAACGCTCCTATACCGGCCAGTTCCTCAGGGAGCTCTTGCGACGACGCCCGGGGCACAAGGCACAAGCCGCGGCAGAATAATCTATCTTCAAGGGAGGAGACGGAGATGACCAGTGGAACCATAAGGGCGGGCATTGGTGGCTGGATTTTCGAGCCTTGGCGCGGCACGTTTTATCCGAAGGGTCTCTCCAAGACCAAGGAACTCGAATATGCAGGCCAGCATCTGCAGACGATCGAGATCAACAGCACCTATTATGGTACGCAGAAGCCCGAGACTTTCGCCAAATGGGCGAGCCAGGTGCCGAATGGCTTCGTTTTCTCGGTGAAGGGCAATCGCTTTGTCACCAACCGCCGTGTCCTCGCCGAAGCCGGCGAGTCGATGCAGCGCTTCATCAGATCCGGTATAGCCGAGCTTGGCGACCGGCTCGGACCACTGATCTGGCAATTTGCGCCAACAAAGAAATTCGATTCGGATGATTTTGGCGCCTTTCTCGATCTCTTGCCAAAAAACGCATCCGGCCTCCCCCTGCGCCACGCGGTTGAGGTCCGCAATCCTTCCTTCATCGATCCCGACTTCATTGCCCTTGCTCGCCAGAAGGGTGTGGCAGTGGTTTATGCGGAACATTTCGAATATCCGGAAATTGCCGACGTGACCGCTGATTTCGTTTATGCCCGTCTGCAGAAGGGTGATGATGCCATCGAAACCGCCTACCCTGCCAAGGCGCTCGACAAATGGGCAGATCGCGTCAAACATTGGGCAAAGGGCGATGTACCGGATGACCTGCCACTGGCCTCTCCCAAGCAGCACCCGGAAAAGCAGCCTCGCGATGTTTTTGTCTATTTCATCCACGAAGGCAAAGTGCACGCCCCGCAGGCAGCACAGGCGCTAACCCAGCGTTTGAACGCATAACTCAAGTCGCTGACGCGCAGTATCTGTCTATAATATAGGCAATCTGTACATTTTTTCAGCAACTTGCTGCATCTCTGGTTGTGCTTTACGGTGACGGGTTAGGCAGAGGGGCAGAACTTTCGCCGCCTTCACTCGATAAACTCAGGTTCGTGGAAATATTTAAACTATTCAACCGAGTTGGCATGCTTCCTGCTTTTTGAAGTGAAAGCGGGCAAGAGGTCCGTTTCTATGCATAGGGAGATTGTTCTCTGATGAAGAAAATCGAAGCCATCATCAAACCATTCAAACTGGATGAGGTGAAAGAGGCGCTGCAGGAAGTGGGGCTTCAGGGCATCACAGTGACCGAAGCAAAGGGCTTTGGCCGCCAAAAGGGTCATACCGAATTGTATCGGGGCGCTGAATATGTCGTCGACTTCCTGCCGAAGGTGAAAGTCGAGATCGTTCTGGGCGACGAATCCGTCGAGGCCGCCATCGAGGCGATCCGCAAAGCTGCACAGACCGGCCGTATCGGCGACGGAAAAATCTTTGTATCCAACATTGAAGAAGTTGTGCGCATCCGGACCGGAGAGTCCGGCATCGACGCCATCTGATCCCAATACCCTCCCGCTGGCACGTTCGCGCCGGCAACCAGTATCATCGTCGCTTAACAAGGAAAATTGATATGACGACCGCTAAAGATATTCTGAAACAGATCAAAGACAACGACGTAAAATTCCTTGATCTCCGCTTCACTGATCCAAAGGGGAAGCTGCAGCACGTGACGATGGATATTGCTGAAGTTGACGAAGACATGTTCGCCGATGGCGTTATGTTCGACGGCTCTTCCATTGCCGGCTGGAAGGCCATCAATGAGTCCGACATGGTTCTCATGCCAGACACCGATACGGTTCACATGGATCCGTTTTTCGCGCAGTCGACCATGGTTATCCTTTGCGATATTCTCGATCCGATCTCCGGCGAATCCTATAATCGCGATCCGCGCGGCACGGCCAAGAAAGCCGAAGCCTACATGAAGGCAGAAGGTATCGGCGACACCATCTTCGTTGGCCCGGAAGCTGAGTTTTTCGTCTTCGACGACGTCAAGTACAAGGCAGATCCCTACAACACCGGCTTCAAGGTCGACTCTACCGAACTGCCGTCGAACGACGATACCGACTACGAAACCGGCAACCTTGGCCATCGTCCGCGCGTCAAGGGCGGTTACTTTCCAGTCCCCCCAGTAGATAGTGCGCAGGATATGCGTTCGGAAATGCTCACCGTTCTCACGGAAATGGGCGTGCGCGTTGAAAAGCACCACCACGAAGTGGCTGCCGCCCAGCACGAGCTTGGCATCAAGTTCGACGCCCTCACCCGCAACGCCGACAAGATGCTGATTTATAAGTACGTCGTGCATCAGGTCGCCAATGCCTATGGCAAGACAGCGACTTTCATGCCAAAGCCGATCTTTGGCGACAATGGTTCGGGCATGCACGTGCACATGTCGATCTGGAAGGAAGGCAAGCCGACTTTCGCCGGCAATGAGTATGCCGGTCTGTCTGAAAGCTGCCTGTTCTTCATAGGCGGTATCATCAAGCATGCCAAGGCTATCAACGCCTTCACCAACCCCTCGACCAACTCCTACAAGCGCCTGGTTCCAGGCTATGAAGCTCCGGTTCTGCTGGCCTATTCCGCACGCAACCGCTCGGCCTCTTGCCGTATTCCTTTCGGCTCTTCGCCGAAGTCCAAGCGTGTTGAAATCCGGTTCCCGGATCCGACTGCCAATCCTTATCTCGGCTTTGCCGCGATGCTGATGGCCGGTCTCGATGGCATCAAGAACAAGATCCATCCCGGTCAGCCGATGGACAAGGACCTTTATGATCTTCCTGCGAAGGAACTCAAGAAGATCCCGACCGTCTGCGGCTCGCTGCGTGAAGCACTCCAGAGCCTCGACAAGGACCGTGGCTTCCTGAAGGCCGGTGGGGTATTCGATGACGATCAGATCGACTCGTTCATCGAACTGAAGATGGCCGAAGTGATGCGTTTCGAAATGACGCCGCATCCGGTCGAATACGACATGTACTATTCGGTCTGATCTAGCCGAGATTTCAAAAAGAACCCCGGTGCGAGCCGGGGTTCTTTTTATCCAAGCGCTGCTCGAAAAAACAAGAGCAGATTACGAAGCGGAAACAGCTTCCAGCATCTTCACCGCTGCGGTCATCTCACGTTCACGCAAAGCGCGGCGGGCAGCAGCTTCGGCGTCTTCCCCCCAATGCTCGATCGTCCAGTCCTCATCAACGTGCGCGAGCCTCCACGCTTCATCGCCGGAAATCTCGCCTTTGGCGACGGCGAGCGCCATGATTGCCGAGCCGGTCAATGTCGTGATCGTATGCAGCGCGGCAATGGCGAACGGGTCATTGAACTGGCCGAGGTGAACACTGAAAGCGCCGAGCGCCTCGCGCGGCTGCTCCACATGCATAACACCTTCCGCCAATGCGAAGCGCGCACCGAGGTCCGATGCCGCCCAATCGATGAGCGGATCCCAAAGTTCGGTCTGGCGCTTGACCAGCCGTTCGGGCGATCCGGCGCGATAGCACAACATGTCCGATGACGCGAAGCGCAACACATCTTCCAGCACCGCCTGCGGATCATCTACGATCCCGTCGATCGCTGTATTGGCAAGCCGGGTCGCTGGCATCTGTGCCGGGTCGATTTCCTTTTCCTGCGCGGAAAATTCGTCGGCAATCAACTGCGCCGCTGCTCGCGTCGGCAGTGCAAGGGTCTGCCGGGCCGGTGTCTTGACTGCGCGGCCATCCAGCTCGACAGCAAACATGCCCTCATGCTCGGCAACTGCGGCTTCTTTGTAAAAGCGCTTTGGCAAAGGCATTTTCGACTGGATCTGCGCGCGGCGAACCGGGTCCGGATCGGAAAGGTCCTGTTTCTTATCCATATTGAAAAGGTCGTTACGCATCGTGACAGCCCGCTGATTAATTATCTTCGTCCCCGTCGGTCTCATCGAGTCCCAGCAGGTTCCAGGTCTGTACCATATGGGGCGGCAATGGCGCGGTTACATCGATGATGCCGCCCGACGGGTTGGGAACACGGATCCGGCGCGCATGCAAATGCAGGCGGTTCTGGATACCACCCGGAAAAGACCAGTTCGTATCCGCCTCGAAATATTTCGGATCGCCGATGATCGGGCAGCCGATGTGGGCAGCGTGCACGCGTAACTGGTGTGTACGGCCCGTATAGGGTTCCATCTCCAGCCATGTCAGAACCTGTCCGGCGGATTCGATCACACGATAATAGGAGACGGCGTGATCCGAATCCGGTTCGCCGTGCTGGGCAACGCGCATTCGATCGCCATCTGGCGTCGTTTCCTTGACTAGCCAGGTGGTGATCTTGTCCTCGCGTTTGCGCGGTATGCCTTTCACCAGGGCCCAATAGGTTTTCTTCGTCTCACGCTCGCGAAAAGCCGCAGTCAGCGCCTGCGCTGCGCCGCGTGTGCGGGCAACGACGAGAACGCCGGATGTATCGCGGTCGAGCCGGTGGACAAGCCGGGGCTTTTCGCCCTTCTTGTTGCGCCAGGCTTCCAGCATGTCATCGACATGGCGATTGACGCCGGAACCGCCCTGCACCGCCAGACCCGCCGGCTTGTTGAAGACGAAAACCTTCGGATCCTCGTAGAGCAGCATCTGCTTCAGCACGTCGCCGTCGTCACGGCCGCGAATGCTCTTACCTGTCAGATGGCCCTCGGCTTTGGAATCAACCGGCAGCGGAGGAATGCGGACGGTCTGCCCGGCCTGCAGCCTTGTGTCGGATTTGGCGCGCGATCCATCGATCCTTATCTGGCCGGACCGCAGCAATTTCTGCAGATGCCCGAATCCCAAACCAGGAAAATGTACCTTGAACCAACGGTCGAGGCGCATTTCCGCCTCACCCGTATCGACTGTCTTCTGTTCTACCGCTGCCATCAACTCTGCCTTCTTAGATCAGAGCCCATTTCGAAAGTCGCTGCGGTGAGGCATATGACGTGGTTTTCGAGAACCGGAGCGCAGCGTACTTTTAGTACGTGAGCACCGAAAGCGCAGAAAATCGCGTCAGATGGCCGCCGCAGTAGAGTTTCAAAACGGGCTCTCAGAGGTGCGAATAGCACTAAGTAGTCATTCTTGCGAGCCATAATCCTAAAAACAGCGCGCCAATGCTTAAGATCACACTCGCGAGCATATAAAAAAGAGCGATTGCGAGTTCACCGCGTTCCCAAAGCACCGCGACATCCAGCGAAAATGACGAAAACGTCGTGAAGCCGCCTAGAATCCCGATGGCTACAAAGAGCCGTAGTTCAGGCGACCCTTCGAAGCGGCGGGCGAGAAGCTCGATGAAAAGCCCCATGAGAAAACCGCCAATGACATTCACCGCCAGTGTCCCGTATGGGAAAGCCACGCCGAAGGCCCGCGCCATCCCGACCCCGACAAGATATCGCGCGACAGATCCGATGGCGCCACCTGAAGCCACAAGTAATATTGCGTTCATTTTACATTCAGCCTGCGCAGTTTATGTTGCCAACTCAATTGGTTGAATCATCACGGGACGTTACGCGACGTAGAAAAATGTTCCACACAGGAACGAGGAACTGGCATAACTTTAGAGCATTGAATATTGCGGTGCACAAGAGTCTGATACAGTGTCATTTCTACAGCGTGAGTAGCGGCCCCAGTAGCGGAGTGGCAAAGTGTCATTGTTAAACATCTATTGGAAATCGCTCCAATATCTCGGCGCTGAGAAGCGCGCGACAGTGTTTATCTGCGTCGCCAACGTAGCTCTTGCTCTCACCATGGTCGCCGAGCCCTGGCTCTTGGGACGCGTGATCGAGGCCATCGCAACAAAAGCGGCCATTTTGCCTGCGCTGAGCCTTTTGGCGAGCGTCGGATTGTTTCACATCGGTGCAAACGTACTCGTTTCCCGCGAGGCTGACCGGCTTGCGCATCGCCGCAAACTTGCGGTGCTCACGGAGTCCTATAACCGCGTCATCAGCATGCCGCTTGCCTGGCATCATCAACGCGGAACATCCAATGCCTTGCATACGCTTTTGCGCGCCGTCGAGACCTTGTTCGGTCTGTGGCTCGAGTTCATGCGCACGCATCTTGCAACCGCTGTCGGTATCCTGTTCCTGTTCCCGCTCGCGTTGAGCCAGGATTGGCGCCTCACCTCCGTGCTGGTCGTTCTCGGCGCGCTGTACGTCATCGTCAGCCGCGTGGTTACCGCCAAGACCAAGGATGGCCAGGCTCAGGTAGAACGCCATCACATCACTGCATTTGGTCACGTCAGTGACTCGATGAGCAACATTTCCGTACTGCAGAGCTACAATCGCATCGAAGAAGAAACGCGCGCGTTGCAATCTTACGCGAAGCAGCTCTTGGATTCGCAGTATCCCGTTTTGAACTGGTGGGCTTTGGCCAGCGGCATCAACCGCATGGCATCAACCATCTCGATGATCGTCGTTCTGCTTCTCGGTTCGTACTTCGTCATGCACGGTGAGATGGGTGTCGGCCAGGTTGTGGCATTCACGGGCTTCGCCACCCTGCTGATCGGTCGTCTCGACCAGCTCAGCGCGTTTGTGAACCAGATTTTCGCGGCCCGCGCCAAGCTTGAAGATTTCTATGAAATGGAAGCATCGGCTGCCTATGCGGTCGAGCCGAAGACGGCGCACGACATCGACAATGTCAGCGGCGACGTCGAGTTCGAGAACGTTTCCTTCGAGTTTGCCAATTCTACGCAGGGCCTCAAGAACGTTTCGTTCAAGGCCAAGGCTGGACAAACCGTCGCTATCGTCGGCCCGACTGGTGCTGGCAAGACGACCCTGATCAATCTCTTGCAGCGCGTGTACGATCCGAAAGATGGCCGTATTCTGGTCGATGGTATTGATACGCGTACGGTCAGCCGTCGCTCACTGCGCAACGCCATCGCGACCGTGTTCCAGGATGCGGGCATGTTCAACCGTTCGATCGAAGACAATATCCGCGTTGGTCGTCCGAAGGCTAGCGACGAGGATGTGCTTGCCGCGGCCGAAGCCGCCGATGCCAGCGACTTCATTCTCGCCAAGTCTGCCGGCTATGGCACCGTTGTCGGCGAGCGCGGGTCGCAGCTCTCCGGTGGTGAACGTCAGCGCGTCGCTATCGCCCGCGCCATCCTCAAGGATGCGCCGATCCTCGTACTTGACGAGGCGACCAGTGCGCTGGACGTTGAAACCGAAGCACGCGTCAAGGTCGCGGTGGACAAGCTGTGCCAGAACCGCACGACTTTCATCATCGCTCACCGTCTCTCGACTGTGCGCGATGCCGATATCGTGCTCTTCATGGACCAGGGCGAAATCATCGAGTCCGGCAGCTTCGATGCACTGGCGCGCCAGAACGGCCGCTTCAGTTCGCTGCTCAAGGCAGGTGGCCTGAAGCTCGACGACGATACAGCAAATGTAACGCCCTTCCCGCGCAAGCCGGAAGCCGCCTGATCCAGCAGGATATCTGGCAACCATTCGGCGCCACCCCATCCAACGATCGGGGCGGCGTTGACAGATTAAACCTCAGCGGGAACTACCTCACGCACGCTGTCTACAGTTCGTCGTCGGAAAGGTCCCCGTCGGACGGTTCTTCATCGGGCTCATCGTCGAGGAAATCTTCCATCCGCATCACAAGGACCGGTACGGCGTCAGGATCGTTTTTGTCCGCGAGTTCATTATATTTCTTGATGGTCTCGTCAAACGGGAGCCACTCCGCTGCATCGATAATCTCGTCAAGATCTTTAGGATGGCCAGGCATGAATATACTCCTTGTTAAGGGATCATATTCCGACAACCTGCGTAGATCCGTCAATTAGACGATGGTCTAGACTACGACGAACACAGCTTTAGACAGCCGCTTATTCCTCCCCGCGTTCCCGCCGCAACTTGTTCCAATAGTCGATGCGCTTGCGGATCTCTCGCTCAAAGCCGCGTTCCGGCGGGTCGTAAAACGTCTGCCGGCCAAGCGCTTCCGGAAAATAATTCTGGCCTGAAAAGGCCTCGGGCTCGTCGTGGTCATAGGCGTAGCCCTTGCCGTAACCCTCGCCCTTCATCAGCTTCGTCGGCGCATTGAGGATGTGTTTCGGCGGCACAAGCGAACCGTTTTCCTTGGCCGCGCGTGTTGCCGCCTTGTAGGCCAGATAGACTGCATTGGATTTCGGCGCGGTGGCGAGATAGACGCAAGCCTGCGCCAGCGCCAGTTCGCCCTCCGGCGACCCCAGATAGTCATAGGCGTCCTTGGCGGCATTGCAGATCACAAGCGCCTGCGGATCGGCCATGCCGATGTCCTCGCTTGCCATGCGGACGAGCCGCCGCCCGAGATAGAGCGGGTCTTCACCCGCATCGAACATCCGGCAAAGATAATAGAGCGCTGCATCAGGGTCCGAGCCACGCACGGATTTATGCAGCGCCGAGATCAGATTGTAATGACCGTCCTGGCCCTTGTCGTAGACCGGCGCACGCCGCTGCACGATCTGCTGTACCCGTTCCGCGTCGAAAACCTCGCCATCCCGCGCCGCGCGCCAGACTTCTTCGGCCAGCGTCAGGATTGCGCGCCCGTCGCCATCGGCCATGCGCACAAGGCTTGCCCGCGCCTCGTCATTCAGCGGTAGGGCTTTGCCTTCATGGCTTTCCGCGCGCTCAAGCAGAGCGGTCAGGCTCGCCTCGTCATGCGGATGAAAGACCAGCACCCGTGCCCGCGACAACAAGGCCGCATTCAACTCAAAGGATGGGTTCTCCGTTGTCGCGCCGACGAGGACGATCGTACCGTCCTCCATCACCGGCAAAAACGAATCCTGCTGAGCCCGGTTGAAGCGATGTATTTCGTCGACGAAGAGCAATGTCTGGCGGCCTGACATCTTTCGCGAACGCGCCATGTCGAAGACCTTCTTCAGGTCCGCCACACCGGAGAAGATCGCAGAGATCTGTTCGAATGCGAGGTTGGTCTCGTTCGCGAGAAGGCGCGCCACGGTCGTCTTGCCTGTTCCTGGCGGCCCCCAGAAGATCATCGAGCCAAGCGATCCGGACGCGATCATGCGGGTCAACGCACCTTCAGGACCGGTCAGTTGTTCCTGCCCGGTGACCTCACCCAGCGTTTTTGGCCGCAATCGGTCCGCAAGCGGCCGGCTTCTGTCCAATGCCGGATCATCATTGACCGAAAACAGGTCAGCCATATTCTCTATTTGCCTCGCTCAGCGAATGATTTGCCGGATTATGGCACCGCCCCGCTCGAATTCGAAGCGCCAAAGCGAAGGATCACTGGACATCGCCTTGCTCAATTCGGCGATTGTCTGGATTTCAACCCCATTCACACCTCGAATGATGTCTCCAGGACGCAAACCTATGCGCGCGGCCGGCGAATTGCGGGTCACCTTGTCCACCGCCACACCGTCAGTGTCAGCTGGCAACTGCAGGCGAGTGGCACTGCTTGGCGTCAGCTTGAGGACGAGCGCGCCCGACAGCGGGTTCTTGCCCCCGATCATCAACTGATTGTCCGGGGAGTCGGCGCGGGGCTTTTCGAGCGAAACCGTCACGGTCTTTTCCGTTGCCCGGCTGAGCACACCGAGTTTCACGGCCTTGCCAATTCCGGCCGTCGTCAGGCGGTAACCAAGCCCATCCGGGTTCTCGATGCGTACATCATCGACAGTCAGAACCACGTCGCCGACGAGAAGCCCGCCCTTCTCCGCGGGGCTGCCCTTCGTGATATTGGTCACCAATGCGCCATAGGGTTGCTTCATTCCCAGACCTTCAGCCACATCGGGTGTCACATTTTGGAAAGTGGCGCCAATATAAGGCCGCTCGAACCTGTCCGCTCCGCCCTTCGCAGTCTCAACAACGGCGCGTACCATATTGGCCGGAATAGCAAAACCGATACCCACCGATCCGCCGGAGCGCGAGAATATCGCCGTGTTGATACCGATGAGCTTGCCATCCATGCCGATCAGCGCGCCACCCGAATTGCCGGGATTGATCGCCGCATCGGTCTGGATAAAGAAGTCGAAATCTGAAATGCCAACCCGCGTGCGCGCCTGCGCCGAAACGATGCCGCTTGTCACGGTCTGGCCGACGCCGAAGGGATTGCCGATGGCGAGCACCAGATCACCAACTTCGACCTTGTCAGAATCTCCCAATCCCAAAGACGGCAATGGCTCGCCCGCGTCGATCTTCAAAATTGCAAGATCGGTCGATTCATCCTTGAGCAGAACCTTCGAGTCGAACTCGCGCCCATCGGATAGCGCCACTTTCACCGTGTCGGCATCGCGGATCACGTGGTTGTTGGTGACGATAATCCCTGAAGGATCGGTTATCACGCCTGAACCAAGCGACGATTGCACGCGCGGCGGTGCGTTAAATTGTCCGCTACCGAAGAATTGCTCGAAGAAGGGATCACCGGCAAAGGGCGAGCGCGTCTGCACCTCATGTGCGGCATAGACGTTCACCACCGCACCCGCCGTCTGCTTCACCAGCGGCGCAAAGGAAAGCTGCAACTCACTGCGTGTCGTGGGCAACTGCTTGGTCGCATCCGTCGCTGTTTGCGCATGGAGCGGCAGCACCATTCCGGAAAACACAGCGGTACAAAGGAAAAGGGCCCGCGCTGATGCAGCGGCTTTGGAACTCATATCAATCTCCCGGTACATGATGAATCAATCAAAACTGTCTCGACCAATGTGGTGATTTTGAACCGAGATACCAGCGAAGAAACAAAGCAAATTTGAGACATAAGGTACCATCAGGAACCTATGACGCGCGATCTTCATCGATCGCTGCGTTTGGGGTATCATCGATGGGAAGAGATGTCATAAGAAACGAGGACATGCCAAAAGGCCAGTTCAGGATATTTCCATGCGAAGTTGCCGGTATCGAGGTGGTTGAAGCTGCCACGAACCATGCCTTTCCGCGTCATTCGCATGAGCAATATGGCATCGGCGTTCTCCATCAGGGCGCGCAGAAATCGCTGAGCGGCCGCGGCCAGGTGGAGGCAGGTCCCGGCGATGTCATCACCGTCAACCCGGGCGAGGTTCACGATGGCATGCCGATCGGCAATGCCGGACGTTCATGGCGCATGCTCTATTTCGATCCGGTGATCATCAGCGAAGCCATTGACGACATGAATGAAGGCGCCGTCAAGACCCGCGAGTTCATCCGGCCCGTAATGAGCGACGCAAATGTCGCGACTGTTTTCCAGCGCCTCTTCTCAATCATGACAACCGCCAATTCGCTTGAACTCCAGCGCGAAGAACTGTTGTTGCAATTGCTCCCCACGATTACCCGCGAACGCAATGAACAAGACGGCTCAAGTCGGGCCTCCGCAGTCATCGACCGCGCGAGGAATTTGATCGATGACGAGCCGACTCTTCCGGTAACGCTTGCCGAGCTTGCACGGATAAGCGGATTGAGCCGGTTTCAAGTTCTACGCGGTTTTGTCAAAGCAACGGGGTTCACGCCGCATGCCTATCTCATGCAACGCCGGATCGACTTTGCCCGCCGTCTGATCGCGAGCGGATCGCCTTTGGCCGATGCAGCTGCCACGAGCGGTTTCGCTGATCAGAGCCATTTGACCCGCCTGTTCGTGCGCAAATATGGGCTCTCACCCGGCGCCTACGCCGCCGCTTTTGCCTGATTCTCCGCTCCAGCTGCAATCCTGTTCAAGACGAGCATCTCCTGATCGGCTTCAGTTCATTCTCTGAGCATACAGAAGGAGAATAGTTGTGGGCCTCGAATTCCTCATCACTTCGTTGATCATCGTCATCTCGCCCGGTACGGGTGTCGTCTACACCCTGGCGACAGGTCTCGCGCGCGGCGCCCGAGCCAGTGTCGCGGCGGCTTTCGGCTGCACCATCGGCATCATTCCGCACATGGCGGCAGCTATCGGAGGGCTGGCGGCAATTCTCCACACCAGTGCCCTCGCCTTCCACACGTTCAAATATGCCGGGGTTGTCTATCTGCTCTATATGGCCTGGAACGCATTGCGCGAGAAAGGCTCGCTGAATGTAGAAAGCGAAGCTGGAGAAAAGTCGCTGATGCAGGTGACGATCACCGCGATCCTGATCAATATCCTCAACCCGAAACTATCGATTTTCTTCCTGGCATTCCTGCCGCAATTCGTCAGCGCCACGGAGCCGCATCCGCTCTGGCGCATGCTAACCTTAAGCGCCGCTTTCATGCTGATGACATTCATAGTGTTCGTCGGATACGGCCTTTTCGCC
The DNA here is from genome assembly GCF_028331445.1 of Candidatus Phyllobacterium onerii. Lineage (GTDB taxonomy): Bacteria > Pseudomonadota > Alphaproteobacteria > Rhizobiales > Rhizobiaceae > Phyllobacterium > Phyllobacterium onerii. The sequence goes on from NZ_JAQMHX010000012.1 coordinate 119,421, forward strand.
GCCTCGGTCCGCGATCAGGTCATCTCGCGTCCGCGCATCTTGACCTGGATGCGCCGAAGCTTCGCCGGAGCGTTTGTTGCCCTCGGCGTAAAACTTGCGCTTGCCGATCGGTAGCAAACAGAAAAAGGGAGCGTGAGCCCCCTTCTCAATTCTCAATTCCAGGTCGAAGCGTTGCTTACGCTGCTTCGGCTTCGCTTTCGCGTTCGGCTTCAACGCGGGCCAAATCCTTGGAACCCTTGGCGTTGACATCGCGATCGACGAATTCGACAACTGCGAGCGGTGCATTGTCACCGGTGCGGAAGCCTGCCTTCATGATGCGGATGTAGCCGCCATTGCGCTGGCCATAGCGCGGAGCAAGCGTATCGAACAGCTTGGCTACGAGCTTGGCATCGCGGATGGCCGAAATGGCCTGGCGACGAGCGTGCAGATCACCGCGCTTGCCGAGTGTGACAAGCTTTTCAACGATGGGACGAATTTCCTTGGCCTTGGGCAGCGTTGTCACGATCTGCTCATGCTCGATCAGTGATGCAGCCATATTGGCAAACATCGCCTTGCGATGGCTGGCAGTCCGGTTAAGCTTGCGGCCTGAATTACCGTGGCGCATGAGCCTTCTCCTTAGTTTCTCTTTTTCGGGCTCATGGCCCGGGCTTTAAATTCGGGCTGAGCCCGGGTTCTAGTACTGGTCTTCGTAACGCTTCGCGAGATCTTCGATGTTCTCTGGCGGCCATGAAGGAACTTCCATACCGAGATGGAGACCCATTGAAGCGAGAACTTCCTTGATTTCGTTCAGCGACTTGCGGCCGAAGTTCGGTGTGCGCAGCATTTCTGCTTCTGTCTTCTGGATAAGATCGCCAATGTAGACGATGTTATCATTCTTCAGGCAGTTTGCCGAGCGAACCGAAAGCTCGAGTTCATCGACCTTCTTGAGCAGTGCAGGATTGAACGCGAGTTCGGTAACCTGTTCCTGCTGAACTTCCTTCTGCGGCTCGTCGAAGTTGACGAAGATCGCCAGCTGGTCCTGGAGAATACGCGCTGCATAGGCAACGGCATCTTCACCGGAGATCGAACCATCGGTCTCGATCGAGAGGATCAGCTTGTCATAATCGAGAACCTGGCCCTCGCGGGTGTTCTCGATCTTGTAGGATACCTTGCGGACCGGCGAATAAAGGCTATCGACCGGGATCAAGCCGATCGGAGCGTCTTCTGCGCGGTTGCGGTCAGCCGGGACGTAACCCTTGCCGGTGTTGACGGTGAATTCCATGCGGATTTCAGCGCCTTCATCGAGCGTGCAGATAACGTGTTCCGGATTGAGGATCTCGATATCGCCAACAGTCTGGATGTCGCCAGCCGTAACGACGCCCGGGCCTTCCTTGCGGACGACCATGCGCTTGGGCCCATCGCTTTCCATGTGGATAGCGATTTCCTTGATGTTGAGGACGATGTCCGTCACATCTTCACGCACGCCGGGGATCGACGAGAATTCATGCAGAACGCCGTCGATCTGTACCGCAGTCACGGCAGCGCCGCGCAGCGAGGACAGGAGCACACGGCGCAAGGCGTTGCCGAGCGTCAAGCCATAGCCGCGTTCCAGCGGCTCAGCGACGACCGTTGCCTTGGTCTTCGAGCCGGAGGTCTGGAACTCGACCTTGTTCGGCTTGATCAATTCTTGCCAGTTCTTCTGGATCATCTATTTTTCCTTCATCCTTGCCTTTACCACCATCCAATCGTGGCATTGAGGCGTGGAAACCGCAGAGGAGCTGAAAGCCAGCTCTTGCGGCCTATGCTTGTCGCAATAAAATTAAACGCGGCGACGCTTGCGCGGGCGGCAGCCATTGTGCGGGATCGGCGTCACATCGCGGATGGATGTAATCGTGAAACCGGCAGCCTGCAGTGCGCGCAGAGCCGATTCACGGCCGGAGCCCGGTCCGCAAACCTCGACTTCGAGCGAGCGCATGCCATGTTCCTGCGCCTTCTTGGCGCAATCTTCAGCAGCCATCTGGGCAGCGAAAGGCGTGGACTTGCGTGAGCCCTTGAAGCCCTGCGCACCGGCGGAAGACCAGGCAATCGCATTGCCCTGTGCATCCGTGATGGTGATCATCGTATTGTTGAATGTCGAATTAACGTGGGCAACGCCCGACGAAATATTCTTGCGCTCGCGACGGCGAACGCGCGTGGCTTCTTTGGCCATGGTAGTCCTTTCAGTTGATCTCGACGCCTCCGTATTTCCAGAGGCTACACCGCGGTTTCAGTTAAAGTGCGAAACCAGCACTTGTTCGCCCGAAAAGGCGAAACCGGCGCAGCGAACCGCGCCGGAAAATCTTACTTCTTCTTGCCGGCAATTGCCTTGGCAGGACCCTTGCGGGTACGCGCATTGGTATGCGTACGCTGACCGCGAACCGGCAGCGAGCGACGATGACGCAGACCGCGGTAGCAGCCCAGATCCATCAAACGCTTGATGTTCATGGAAACTTCACGACGCAGATCACCTTCAACATGGTAATCGCGATCGATTGTTTCACGAATCTGCAAGACTTCCGCATCGGTCAACTGATTGACGCGACGCTCTGCAGGAATACCGACTTTCTCGACGATTTCCTGTGCAAACTTTTGACCAATCCCGTGAATGTACTGAAGCGCGATAACAACGCGCTTGTTCGTCGGGATGTTGACGCCAGCAATACGAGCCACGCCTGTTCTCCTTGTTAACCGGCAGAGCTGGATGGCCAATGCGGCAGCCAGATGACGGGATGAAAATTATATTCGAGGACAAACACAAACGATCAGCCCCGAACCTCTTTTACCGGATCGGCGCCGACCGCTTTATATTCCCAAGCGAATTTGCGCCGTACTTGAAGGAATCGCTGTGAAAAGTCAACTCCTTCGATGAAATTATGTCAGACTTATAAATCCGACAGAATTTTTTCGATCGATGCGGTGACGTCGTCCATGTCAGCCATGCCATCGACCTTCCTCAGCTTGCCCTTGGCATAGTAGTAGCCAATCAGCGGTGAGGTCTGCTTGTAGTATGCCTCGAGGCGCGTGCGCACCGTTTCGGCGTTGTCGTCCGGACGGCGCTTGAATTCCGTCGAACCGCATTTGTCGCAGACACCTGCCACGTGCGGCTTCTTGTTGGTGTCATGATATCCGGTGCCGCACTTCGCGCAGGAATAGCGGCCGGATATACGCTCGACGAGGACGTTGTCATCGACTTCGAGCTCGATCACGCAATCGAGTTCGAGACCCTTGTCAGCCAGCATTTGCTCGACCGCATCTGCCTGGATCAACGTTCTCGGATAACCGTCGAGGATGAACCCGTTGACCGCATCCGGCTGGTCGATGCGTTCTGAAACGATTGCATTGACGATCTCGTCGGACACCAGCTTGCCGGCATCCATGACAGCCTTGGCACGCAAACCGACATCGGTTCCGGCCTTCACTGCGTCACGCAGCATGTCCCCCGTGGAGAGCTGCGGTACACCAAATTTTTCTACCAAGCGCTGAGACTGAGTTCCCTTACCTGCCCCCGGTGGTCCGAGAAGTATTAATCTCATCTGTTGCGTTTCCCTCCCCGGAGCTTCGACTTCTTGATCAGCCCTTCATACTGGTGCGCAATCAGATGTCCCTGGATCTGTGCAACCGTATCGAGCGTAACGCTCACGACAATCAACAGCGATGTACCGCCGAGATAGAAAGGAACACCAGCCCATGAAATCAGGAACTCAGGCAGCATGCAGATAACGACGAGGTAGATTGCACCGAGAACTGTGACACGCGTTAGAACGTAATCGATATACTCTGCTGTACGTTCGCCGGGGCGAATACCGGGGATGAAACCCGAATGCTTCTTCAACTGGTCGGCCGTGTCCTTCGGATTGAAGACAAGCGCCGTATAGAAGAAGGCAAAGAAAACGATCATCGCTGCATAAAGCGCCATATAGGCAGGCTGGCCGTGACCCAGCGACGACAGGATGGTCGTTGCCCAGGCTGGCATCTGATGGCTTTGCGCGAAACCGGCGATCGTTGCTGGCAACAACAGCAGCGACGAGGCGAAGATCGGCGGAATAACGCCGGCGGTGTTCAGCTTCAGCGGCAGATGCGAAGTATCGCCCTGGAACATGCGATTGCCGACCTGGCGCTTCGGATACTGGATCAGAAGGCGGCGCTGTGCACGCTCGACAAAGACGATGATGCCGATGACGGCGATGGTCAGAACGATGATCGCCAGGATGACACCGGTCGACAGCGCACCGGTACGGCCTAGTTCCAAAGTACCGGAAATGGCCTGCGGCAGGTTGGCGACGATACCGGAGAAGATGATCAGCGAGATACCGTTGCCGATACCGCGTGCGGTAATCTGCTCGCCCAGCCACATCAGGAACATCGTACCGCCGACAAGTGTGATAACCGTCGAGAACAGGAAGAATGGGCCCGGATTGGTAACGATGCCCTGGCTGCCCTGCAGGCCCGCGGCAATCGCGTAGGCCTGCACCGTTGCCAGGAGCACGGTGCCATAGCGCGTATATTGATTGATGACCTTGCGGCCTTGCTCGCCATCCTTCTTCAGCTGTTCAAGCGCCGGAACGACCGACGTCATCAGCTGGACAATGATCGAAGCCGAGATATAGGGCATGATGCCGAGTGCAAATATCGCCATGCGCGCAACGGCACCACCGGCGAACATGTTGAACATGCCGAGAATGCCCTGCGACTGATGGTTGAAGGCCTGGGCGTAGGCGGCAAGGTTGATACCCGGTAGCGGGATATAGGTTCCGAGCCGGTAGACCAGCAATGCGCCAAGCGTAAACCAGATGCGCTTTTTGAGCTCATCGGCCTTCGAGAAAGCAGAGAAATTGAGATTTGACGCGAGCTGTTCAGCGGCTGAAGCCATTATAGTCTCCGGTCTGTGCCCGTTAGGGCGCCGTCCTGGCCCCGATATCGGGAATCAACGGTCCTACCCAGATATGTGCACTACTGCGCCATGCGTCCATTTGGACGCTTAAAGGACGCAGTAGCAGTCAAAACTACGCATCATATCTGACAAAAAATCCGATTAGTTTTTTTGTTACATATGATGCGGGAAGAAAAGGTACAAGCGGCGATCACGAAGATCGCCGCTTGTATAGTCATTTTACTCGGCAGCTGCAGGAGCAGCTGGAAGCTTGACGGTACCGCCGGCCTTTTCGATCTTTTCGATCGCAGCCTTGGATGCACCGGCAACCTCGAAGGTCACAGCAGTCTTGATCTCGCCGTCGGACAAGAGACGCACGCCATCCTTGGCGCGGCGGATGATGCCGGCAGCCTTCAGCGTATCGAGCGTAACCGTTGCCTTCGCATCGAGCTTCTTGGCATCGATAGCAGCCTGGATACGGCCAACCGAAACGGTATTGAAGTTCTTCGAGAAGATGTTAGTGAAGCCGCGCTTCGGCAAGCGGCGGTAGAGTGGCATCTGTCCGCCTTCGAAACCGTTGATGGCAACGCCCGAACGCGACTTCTGTCCCTTGACACCGCGGCCAGCAGTCTTGCCGGAACCGGAACCGATACCACGGCCAACACGCTTGCGTGCCTTGGTGGCGCCTGCATTTTCACTCAGATCATTGAGTTTCATTTGTCTAATCTCCGGTATCAAGCCTCGTCCACAACGCGGACGAGATGTTGAACCTTTGCAATCATGCCGCGAATTGAAGGCGTATCTTCAAGCGTACGACGGCGATGCATCTTATTGAGGCCCAGGCCGATCAGCGTTGCGCGCTGCTCTGCCGGACGGCGGATAGGGCTACCGATCTGTTCGACCGTAACCGTCTTACCCTTCTTCTTCTCAACCATGACTTTGTCCTTTAGTCTCTACAGTGAGCAGGAGCCAGTGGCCCTGCCCTGCTGCGCCAATTATGGCCTATTCTTCCGAACCGACCACATCGCGGCGGCGAGCCTGCAGTGTCGAATACTTGATACCGCGCTGGGCAGCGATGTCCTTCGGGTGCATCTGATGCTTCAAGGCATCGAACGTCGCGCGAACCATGTTGTATGGGTTCGACGAACCGAGCGACTTGGCAACAACGTCCTGTACGCCAAGCGTCTCGAAGACGGCGCGCATAGGACCACCGGCGATGATACCTGTACCAGCTGTGGCTGCACGAAGCAGAACCTTGCCGGCGCCATGACGGCCTTCAACATCGTGATGAAGGGTACGGCCCGAACGCAGCGGCACGAAAATCATTTCGCGCTTGGCGGATTCAGTTGCCTTGCGGATAGCTTCCGGCACTTCGCGTGCCTTGCCATGTCCGAAACCAACGCGGCCCTTCTGATCGCCGACAACGACGAGAGCAGCAAAGCCGAAACGCCGGCCGCCCTTGACGACCTTGGCGACGCGGTTGATGTGTACGAGCTTGTCAACGAATTCGCTATCGCGCTCTTCGTTGCGGCCGCGATCTTCGCGGCTTCTCTTTTCCTGTGCCATGCTCCTAATTCCTTTTTCTTTTCCGGTAGCACGAATGATTTTACCGTGCCGTGCATCCACTTGGATCCACATAGGCCGCAGTAACGGTCCTTGTTGCGCAGAATTCCCGCAAACCGTCCGGTTCAGGGGGCTTATGCGCTATCGAAGTCCGGCTTGCAAGAGGCGAGCCCCTGCAGTTCCGGACTTCGATATTCTTTACCCTACGACCAGGTCATAAGGCTTGTGTGTCTGTTCAGCTCAGGGCGAGCCGAAAATGGTGGTTTTCGAGAACCGGAGCGCAGCGTACATTTGGTACGTGAGCACCGGATCGCAGAAAAACGCCATTTGCAGGCCGCCATGGCGTGAACAGTAGGTCTTAGAAGCTAAGACCTGCTTCACGGGCAGCTTCAGCAAGTGCCTTGACACGGCCGTGGTAAATGTAGGCGCCACGATCGAAGACAACTTCCTTGATGCCGGCTTTAACAGCACGCTCTGCAACGAGCTTGCCGATTAATGCCGCTGCGTCCGAATCTGCACCGGTCTTCAGCTGGCCCTTGAGGTCAGCTTCGAGAGTGGATGCGGATGCAATTGTATGACCACGCGCATCGTCGATGACCTGCGCATAGATATTCTTCGAAGAACGGTGGACGCTGAGCCGCGGACGGTCACCGGCAACCGCCTTGAGCTGGCGGCGAACACGCGAAGCGCGACGCTGAATGATTTCTTTCGGCGATGCCATGACACGAATTCCTTACTTCTTCTTACCTTCTTTACGAACGATCTTCTCGCCCGCATATTTCACGCCCTTGCCCTTGTAAGGCTCCGGGCTCCGATATTCGCGAATCTCGGCTGCCACCTGGCCAACCTGCTGCTTGTCGATACCGGTCACGACGATTTCCGTCGGCTTCGGCACGGCAACAGTGATGCCTTCCGGCACCTTGTAGACAACTTCATGGCTGAAGCCGAGCGACAGCTGCAGGTTCTTGCCCTGCATTGCTGCACGATAGCCGACGCCGCTGATTTCAAGACGCTTTTCGAAGCCGTCCTTAACACCTGTGAAGATGTTGACGACCATGGTGCGGCTCATGCCCCACTTCGAACGAGCAACCTTGGTGTTGTCACGCGGATTAACGCTGACAGCACCGTCTTCGAACTTGACTACAACATCGTCGTTGGCGACGAAGCTGAGTTCACCCTTCGGGCCTTTGGCCTTGATGGTCTGGCCGTCTACGCTGGCTGTTACGCCTTGCGGGACTGCCACTGGTTTTTTACCGATACGAGACATTTTTCAAACCTTTTCAAGCCGGTGCTTAGAATATACGGCAGAGCAGTTCGCCGCCGACATTCTGTTCACGTGCCTCGTGGTCTGCCATGACGCCCTTTGGCGTCGACAGGATCGAAATACCAAGTCCGTTCGCAACCTGCGGGATCGACTTGACCGAAACGTAAACGCGACGGCCAGGCTTCGAAATACGGGTGATCTCGCGGATCACCGGCACGTTCTCAAAATACTTCAGTTCGATTTCGATCTCGGACTTGCCGTTGTCGAAATCAACCTGGCTGTATCCGCGGATATAGCCTTCAGCCTGAAGAACATCCAGAACGCGGGCACGCAGCTTGGAGGCCGGGGTCGAAACCTTGCCCTTCTTGCGCATGGTTGCGTTACGGATACGGGTCAGCATATCGCCGAGAGGATCTGTCATAGACATCTGTCTTCTCCCTTACCAGCTCGACTTCACGATGCCAGGCACCTGGCCGAGCGAACCCAGCTGGCGCAATGCGATACGCGACATTTTGATCTTGCGGTAATAACCGCGCGGACGGCCCGAAACTTCGCAACGGTTGCGAATACGAACCTTGGCGGAATTGCGTGGCAGCTCTGCCAGCTGGATGGTGGCGCGGAAGCGCTCATCCAGAGGAAGCGACTGATTCATCACGACAGCCTTCAGGCGCGAACGCTTTGCAGCGAAACGCTTTACCAGAAGACCGCGGCGCTTGTTCTTTTCGACTGCGCTCGTCTTTGCCATTTCAAATACCTCGCTACGCTTGCCGTTACTGGCGGAAAGGGAAGTTGAAGGCGCGCAGGAGAGCGCGTGCTTCATCATCCGTTTTTGCAGTCGTACAAACGATGATGTCCATGCCCCAGATCTGATCAACCTTGTCGTAGTTGATTTCCGGGAACACAATGTGCTCCTTGATGCCCATGGCAAAGTTGCCACGACCGTCAAAGCTCTTCGGGTTCAGACCGCGGAAATCTCGAACGCGCGGAAGCGCGATGTTGATCAGGCGATCGATGAATTCATACATGCGCTCTTTGCGAAGGGTGACCTTCGTTCCGATCGGCATATTCTCACGAACCTTGAAGGTTGCGATCGAATTGCGCGCACGGGTAATAACCGCCTTCTGGCCGGCAATCAATGCCAGATCTTCAGCTGCGACAGTTGGCTTCTTGGAGTCGGCAGTTGCCTCGCCCACACCCATGTTGAGAACAACTTTGGTGATGCGCGGGATCTGCATCTCGTTGTCGTATTTGAACTCCTCGAGAAGCGACTTACGTACCACTTCCAGGTACTGCTTCTTCAGACGGGGTTCGATCTTTGCATCAGCCATCGATCAGATCTCCTGAACGCTTTGCTACACGTACCTTCTTGCCGTCCTCGAGGATCTTGAAGCCAACGCGGGTCGGCTTTCCATCCTTGTCGGCGATAGCAATGTTCGACAGATGGAGCGGCGCTTCTTTCGAAATGATGCCGGCTTCCTGGGTCTGTGTCTGCTTCTGGTGACGCTTTACAAGATTAACGCCGCGAACGAGCGCCTGCTCGTCCTTCGGCAAAACTTTGATTACTTCGCCGGTACGGCCCTTGTCCTTACCAGCTAGAACGACAACGCGGTCGCCTTTACGGATCTTCTGCATCGTCTGCTCCTTACAATACTTCTGGAGCCAGCGAGATGATCTTCATGTGGCTCTTTGCGCGAAGTTCGCGCGGAACCGGTCCGAAGATACGGGTGCCAATAGGCTCTTTCTTGTTGTCGATCAGGACAGCAGCGTTCTTGTCGAAACGAATAACGCTACCATCTGCGCGACGGATGTCCTTGGCGGTACGAACAACCACCGCCTTCATCACGTCACCCTTTTTTACGCGGCCGCGCGGAATTGCTTCCTTGATCGAAACGACAATAATGTCGCCGACCGAAGCATATTTCCGCTTCGAGCCGCCCAGCACCTTGATGCACATGACACGACGTGCGCCGGAATTATCCGCGACGTCGAGGTTTGTTTGCATCTGAATCATGACTAGCCGCCTTCTTCTTGTTCAACCGGACTGGGCTTTCCTTGCCCCTCGCGATTGCTGCGTCTTACATACAGATAGTTATTTAACTCGCCGGGGCGTCTGTTACGACAACCCAACGCTTGTCCTTCGAAATTGGCTTGGATTCCTCGATGGAAACCGAGTCGCCAACCTTGAACTGGTTGCTCTCATCGTGCGCCTTGTACTTCTTGGACTGGCGCACAGTCTTCTGGAGGAGCGGGTGCGAATAGCGCCGCTCGACCTTGACCACAACGGTCTTGTCGTTTTTGTCGCTCACGACAACGCCCTGCAGAATGCGTTTAGGCATGGTTTTCTTCCTTAAGCCTTGCTCTCGACCGCTTTTTGGCGGGCGACAGTCTTGATGCGCGCAATATCACGGCGGATCTGCCGGACGCGAGCGGTTTTTTCCAACTGGCCGGTTGCCTTCTGGAAGCGCAGGTTGAACTGCTCTTTCTTCAGGGAACCCAACTCTTCATTCAACTGATCGAGGCTCAAGGCCCGAACTTCTGCGGATTTCATGACATCCACCCCTTATTCTGCGATGCGCTGAATAAAGCGCGTCTTGACCGAAAGCTTGGCCGCTCCGAGACGGAGGGCTTCACGAGCAGTTTCTTCCGAAACGCCGTCGAGCTCGAACATGACACGGCCTGGTGCGACACGGGATGCCCAATAGTCAACCGAACCCTTACCTTTACCCATGCGGACTTCAGTAGGCTTCGATGTGACCGGCACATCCGGGAAAATCCGGATCCACACACGACCGGCACGTTTCATGTGACGGGTAATTGCACGGCGAGCGGCTTCGATCTCACGCGCGGTAACGCGGTTCGGCTCGAGGGCCTTCAGGCCGAAAGCACCAAAATTAAGGTCCGTGCCGCCTTTCGATGCGCCGTGGATACGGCCCTTGAACTGCTTGCGGAACTTTGTGCGCTTAGGCTGCAGCATTGTTCTCTACTCCAAAATTCTCGTTTCCGAAAGACGCTATTTAAGCGTTTTCGCGGCGACGGCCCGAACCCTGATGGCTGGCATCACCTTCGACAGCGCGGCGTTCGGAAGCCATTGGATCATGCTCAAGGATTTCGCCCTTGAAGACCCAGACCTTGACGCCGCAAATGCCGTAGGCAGTGTGTGCTTCAGCAGTTCCGTAATCGATATCGGCACGAAGGGTATGCAAAGGCACGCGGCCTTCACGGTACCATTCCATACGTGCAATTTCCGCGCCGCCGAGACGACCCGAGCAATTGATACGAATGCCTTCTGCACCAAGACGCATTGCCGACTGAACGGCACGCTTCATGGCACGGCGGAAAGCAACACGGCGTTCCAGCTGCTGAGCGATCGACTGCGCAACGAGAACTGCGTCTGTTTCCGGCTTGCGGACTTCAACGATATTGAGCGTTGTGTCGCCATTTGTCATTTCTGACAGCTTGCGGCGCAACTTCTCGATATCGGCGCCCTTCTTGCCGATGATCAGACCCGGACGTGCAGCATGGATCGTGACGCGGCACTTCTTGTGCGGACGTTCGATCACCACCTTGGAGATGGCTGCCTGCTTCAGTTCGTCCATCAGATACTTGCGGATCTTCAGGTCCTCATGCAGCAGCTTGCCGTATTCACCGGTGTTCGCGTACCAACGCGAGTCCCAGGTGCGGTTGATGCCGAGGCGGAAGCCAATCGGATTAATCTTCTGGCCCATTATGCGGCCTCCCCTTTTTCCTCAGCTTCGCGAACGACGATCGTCAGATGCGAGAATGGCTTCTCGATCCGGCTTGCACGACCGCGACCACGAACATGGAAGCGCTTCATCACGACTGACTTGCCTACATAGGCTTCAGCAACAACCAGCGTATCAACATCCAGGTCGTGGTTGTTTTCTGCGTTGGCGATAGCCGATTCGAGAGTCTTTTTCACCGTGCCTGCAATGCGCTTGCGCGAAAATTCCAGGTCGGCAAGAGCGGCGTTGACCTTCTTGCCACGGATAAGAGCAGCCACCAGATTAAGCTTCTGAGGGCTGATGCGGAGCGTGCGGGCAACGGCTTTCGCCTCGTTGTCCTTAAGCTGGCGCGGAGCCTTAGCCTTGCCCATCGTTATTTCCTCTTCGCCTTCTTGTCCGCGCCGTGCCCGTAATAGGTACGCGTCGGAGCGAATTCACCAAACTTGTGTCCGATCATCTCTTCGTTGACCGAAACCGGAACATGCTTGTTACCGTTGTACACGCCGAAGGTCAGACCGACGAACTGCGGCAGGATCGTGGAGCGACGGCTCCAGATCTTGATAACTTCACTGCGACCGCCCTCACGTACCTTCTCAGCCTTCTTGAGAAGATAGCCATCGATGAACGGGCCTTTCCAAACTGAACGAGCCATTTCAGACTACCTCTCTTACTTCTTGCGCTGATGACGCGAACGAGCGATGAACTTGTCCGTCGACTTATTGGAGCGCGTCTTCTTGCCCTTCGTGGGTTTGCCCCACGGAGTAACCGGATGACGTCCGCCTGACGTACGGCCTTCACCACCACCGTGGGGGTGATCGACCGGGTTCATGGTAACACCACGATTGTGCGGGCGCTGACCGAGCCAACGGCTGCGACCTGCCTTACCAAGGTTGATGTTGCCATGGTCAGGGTTTGATACCGCACCGACCGTGGCGAAGCACGAACCGTGGACGAGGCGCTGTTCACCTGAGTTCAGGCGAAGGATTGCCATGCCCTGGTCGCGGCCGACGAGCTGTGCATAGGTACCGGCGGAGCGAGCGATCTGACCGCCCTTGCCCGGCTTCATCTCCACATTGTGGATGATGGTGCCGACCGGCATGGCCTGTAGAGGCATCGCATTGCCCGGCTTCACGTCCGTCTGCGCGCCAGCAATAACGCTGTCGCCAACGGCCAGACGCTGCGGCGCCAGAATGTAGCTCAGCTCACCGTCTTCGTAGCGGATGAGCGCGATGAATGCGGTCCGGTTCGGATCGTATTCAAGCCGCTCGACCTTGGCAGCCACGTCATGCTTGCGACGCTTGAAGTCAACGAAGCGGTATGTGCGCTTGTGCCCGCCACCCTGGAAACGCACGGTAATGCGACCGGTGTTGTTACGACCACCCTTCGACGACAGACCTTCGGTCAAGGCCTTGACAGGCTTGCCCTTGTAAAGCTCCGAACGGTCCACGATGACCAGCTGACGCTGGCTTGGTGTGGTTGGATTATAATGTTTGAGTGCCATTGTCTTTACTCCACGGCCCCTCAGAGACCAGTCGAAACATCGATCGACTGCCCTTCGGCAAGCGTCACGACTGCTTTCTTGACATCACTCTGGCGCCCGACGATGCCGCGGAACCGCTTCACCTTGCCTTTGCGCACAGCTGTATTGACTGCAGTAACCTTCACGCGAAACAGCGCTTCGACTGCGGCCTTGATTTCCGGCTTCGTTGCCTTCTTGGCTACGTTGAAGACAACCTGGTTATGTTCGGAAACCAGGGTCGACTTCTCGGTAATGACCGGGCTGACGATCACGTCGTAGTGGCGAAGATCAGTCATTTGAAACGCTCCTCGAGAGCTTCAACTGCTGCCTTGGAAAGCACGAGCTTGCCACGACGCAGGATGTCGTAAACATTGATGCCCTGAATTGGCAGAACATCGATGTTCGGGATGTTCGAAGCGGCACGGCGGAAATTCGCATCGATCTCGGCACCGCCGATGAGAAGCGCATTTTCGAGGCCAAGCTTGGCGAACTGCGAAACAAGTACCTTGGTCTTGGCTTCAGCCGACAGCAGATCATCGATGATGATCAGATCGGAAGCCTTTACCTTGGCGGAAAGGGCATGACGAAGTGCAAGTGCACGCACCTTCTTCGGCAGGTCATGATCGTGGCTGTGAACAACCGGACCGTGAGCCTTACCACCGCCGCGGAACTGCGGAGCACGTGCCGAATGGTGACGGGCGCGGCCCGTACCCTTCTGCTTGTACATCTTGGCGCCGGTCCGTGCGATTTCCGAACGGCCCTTTGCCTTGTGCGTGCCCTGCTGCTTGCGAGCAAGCTGGTAACGGACCATGCGCTGAAGGATATCGTCGCGCGGCTCAAGACCGAAAATCTCCTCGGAGAGTTTCACCTTGCCGGCTTCTTTGCCTTCAAGTGTTGTGATCGAAAGGTCCATTATTCGGCTCCCTCGGTTGCCTGTGCGACTTCTGCATCAGACACGGCTGCATCAATGTTTGCGGCCTCGTCGACTGCAAGCGCCCGGAGACCAGCTGGCTTGGGAGCATTGTCCGGCAGCGCTTCCTTGACGGCATCGCGTACCAGTATCCATGCACCCTTCGAACCAGGAACAGCACCGCGAACCAGAATAAGGCCACGATCGAGGTCCGTCGAAACGACTTCGATGTTCTGTGTGGTGATACGGGTCGAACCCATATGACCGGCCATCTTCTTGCCCTTGAACACCTTGCCCGGATCCTGACGCTGACCGGTAGAACCGTGAGCGCGGTGGGTGACCGAGTTACCGTGCGTTGCGCGGTGACCGCCGAAGTTGTGGCGCTTCATGGAACCGGCAAAACCCTTACCGATAGAAGTACCAGTCACATCGACCTTCTGGCCGGCAACGTAATGTTCGGCTGTGATCTCAACGCCGACATCGAGAAGATTGTCGACAGAGACGCGGAATTCCGCGACTTTAGCCTTTGGCTCGACTGAAGCCGTCGCGAAATGGCCGCGCAAGCTCTTCGTCGTATTCTTTACCTTGGCCAGACCTACACCGAGCTGAACGGCAGTGTAGCCATTCTTCTCGACTGTACGCTGAGCCACAACCTGACAATTCTCCATCCGGAGTACTGTCACCGGCACATGCTCACCTGCGTCGTTGTAGACGCGAGTCATGCCCAGCTTCTGTGCAATTACACCTGAACGCATCGGTTCGTCCTTCCGTCCTCAAGCCTTACAGCTTGATCTCGACATCAACACCAGCGGAAAGATCGAGCTTCATCAGCGCGTCAACTGTCTGCGGGGTTGGGTCTACGATATCGAGAAGACGCTTATGAGTGCGCATCTCGAACTGTTCGCGGCTTTTCTTGTCGATATGCGGCGAGCGGTTAACCGTGAACTTCTCGATCCGCGTAGGAAGCGGGATCGGTCCGCGCACATTGGCACCGGTACGCTTGGCAGTCGACACGATCTCCCGCGTCGAATCGTCAAGGATCCGATGATCAAACGCCTTGAGGCGAATGCGGATGTTTTGACCGTTCATTTCATCTTTTCCTTGTTTAGCGGCGACGCCTTGTAACAGGCGCCGTCCGCATAAAACCTTAAATTACTCAATGATCGACGAGACGATGCCAGCACCGACGGTGCGGCCACCTTCACGGATAGCGAAGCGCAGCTTCTCTTCCATGGCGATCGGCACGATCAGCGTCACATCGACTGCGATGTTGTCGCCGGGCATGACCATT
>NZ_JAQMHX010000013.1 GCF_028331445.1 Candidatus Phyllobacterium onerii
CTTCATGGGCACCGACCGGCCGCACGTGCTGCGTCAGGCGATCCACTGCTGCCGCAACTTCGGCACGGTGTCCATTGTTGGCGTCTATGGCGGCTTCGTTGATAAAATCCCCATGGGTTCGGCAATCAATCGCGGACTGACCTTTCGCATGGCGCAGACCCCGGTTCAGCATTACCTGCCGATGCTGATGGAGCGTATCCAAAAGGGTGAGATCGACCCGTCTTTCGTTATCACCCACCGGGCAAGCCTCGAAGAAGGTCCCGAGCTTTACAAGACATTTCGAGACAAAAAGGACGGCTGCATCAAAGTCGTCCTCAAACCCTGATCGGAGACAATGATATGGCAAACACAGCCCGTCCCCTCGCCGTCGTTACCGGCGCTTCGTCCGGCATCGGACTTGAACTGGCCAGGATCGCCGTCGGCGAAGGCTATGATCTTATTATTGCCGCCGACGAACCGGACATCGAAAGGGCTGCGGAAAAACTGCGGCTAGAGGGCGCGACGGTCGATGCCATGACGATCGACCTTTCGGACTTTGCGGGGGTCGAAAAGTTCTGCACGTTCATAGCCGACAAGGGCAAGCCCGTTGACATTCTCCTCGCCAATGCAGGCCGTGGACTCGGCAAGGGCTTTCTCGATCAGGATCTCACCGAAGCGCTGCACGTTGTTGACACCAACATCACTGGCACAATCGCTTTGATCCATAAGATCGGCAACGCGATGCGCCTACGGGGCGAAGGACGCATTCTCATCACCGGGTCGATAGCGGGCTTCATACCAGGCACCTATCAGGCAGTTTATAACGGTACCAAGGCCTTCCTGAACAGTTTTTCCTTCGCCCTGCGTGAAGAGCTTGAGGACACCGGCGTGACGGTCAGCTGCCCTATGCCGGGTGCCACGGACACCCGCTTCTTCGAGCGCGCGCATATGCTTGACACAGCAATCGGCCAGTCCAAAAAGGATGACCCTGCTGATGTCGCGCGGGCCGGATTCGACGCCATGATGGGCAACGAGGGCGACGTCGTCAGTGGCTGGAAGAACAAGCTCCAGTCGGCAATTGCGAACATCACACCGTCGGGAATGCTTGCCGGGCAGCATGCCAAAACAGCAGCACCAGGATCGGCGAAGGAATAATGATGACTTACTGTCAGTATTGGTTTGAGTGTCCACGATGCCATCCTCGTTGATCCGCGAGAGCAGTTATGATGAGATATCCCGAACTTTGTCGATCTGGTTTGTCACAAACGGGCGACGCTACGATTATCTAGACGTTCCACCGGACATATACGCCGGTTTTCGACGGGCGTTTTCTAAAGGCCGGTATTTCAATCAGCACATCCGCGATCAGTATAGATATCGTGTCGCCTTGATCCGGCATTGACGATGTATATTCGCCGTACGAACGCTGGGGCGATTGGGGGCAGCCGCGCGGCAGGGGGTCCCTTCAGTGACCGGTTTAATCGTAGGCGGCCGTCACTTTCGCGACCCCGGCGATCCGCGATAAAATGGACAGAAAGACCAGCATTGCTGTGGAAGGGCGGCGATCAAGGAATAGATGGGCGTTATCCCACGCCCATGTTAGACCCATTCTCTCCGAAGATACGATCGCCAGCGCTACGGCACAACACCGCCCAGCCCGCCAAGTTCGTGCGCGCTTGAAGGTCGTTACGGCCGGCGAATAATTGAAATCGTCGGCTATTTCGGAATTTGAGTACGTCCATCTCGGGACTTGCTTCCGACTGGGTCGGAACAAGTCGGGCGGAACGAGGCCATAGCGTTCGTTCGACCGACGCGATTAGTTCCACAGGCAAGACAGAGGAGCGGCGAACAGACGATCTCCAAACGGCAGCACCTTGTCACCATCATAGAGAACCATGCCGACCTGAAAGCTATCTCCCGCAATCTCGGCAAGCTTTCGCTATCCTTTAAAGTCTGCCGCGGACACCGTTGCGGCGGCCTCACCTCGATCGCAACAATGGCGCCCGCATCATCCTCAAGAAGATGTCGACCTCGAGCTGATCTTGGTCGCGATAGTGATGCAATGTTGAGACCGTATCGCTCCATGTCGCCAGCTTGAGAATTTCTCAGACGACAAAGCCTCAAGCAAGGAGCCGAAGAGCGAGCGGTCTCCGGCAATCCGGTCAGATGTTGCCCCGACCGGCAGCAAGCAGTCCCGTGTCGAGGAAATGCAGCAGGGCGCGAACTAATACCGATTCAAAGGAACAAATCGCGATCCTCATGGTTCAACGCTTTTCACGAGGAGAAATATAATGGCTACTGCTGATGACACATTGAACGACTGGCTGCGGGACGCCCACGCCATGGAACAACAAGCTCTCACCATGCTCAAAGGACAAGAGAGCCGGCTTGAGAGCTATCCGGACCTGCGTGGACGTATTTCGCAACATATCGGTGAAACCGAGCGCCATGCGGACATGGTGCGGAAATGCCTAGAGCGTCGAAACACAGACACCTCTAGCCTGAAAGACGCTGGTGCAAAGCTGACTGCGCTCGGCCAATCCCTGAGCGGCATCTTTGTAAGCGATGAAGTCATGAAGGGCTCGCTGGCAAGCTACACATTCGAGCACATGGAGATCGCCAGCTACAAAATGCTGATTGAGGCTGCTGACTACGTCGGCGACGGTGAAACAAAATCCGTGTGCGAGGCAATCTTGCGGGATGAAGAAGCGATGGCGGCTTGGCTCGCGGATCAAGCAGGGGAAGTTACGCGAACGTTTCTACAGCGCGAGGCGCGTGCTTCCAGCGCAGCAAAGCGCTAGTGGGATACGGCCCAGATGCTCGCTCCTAATGCTCTGCTCAATCAACCCAATATCCGCATTTTCGGCTCTATCGGCAATGCCACGTTTTGGGATGTCATCAACCAGATCCAACGATTGCGAGCTGGCCAGGATGATCTGGTCCTCGAGTTGTCTACAGAAGGGGGCGATGCCGATACTGCAAGGAGGATAGCCCTCGAGATCTCTGTGTTCATCCGCGATACCGGTCGGCAGGCTTATTTTGTGGGCAAGTCGTTTGTCTATTCCGCCGGCATAACCATCATGTCGGCTTTCCCCACCCCAAATCGTGCCTTGACGTATGATACCACGCTCTTGGTGCATGAGCGCCATACCAAGGAAACCATACAGCTGGATGGCCCGATGCAAGCTAACATTCAAATCTTACGCGAGCACCTTGCCATATTGGAGACGGCCCAAAGACTGGAGGCACAAGGCTTTCGGGATCTCATCGCCGAAAGCAAAATGGATTTACCGACCTTATACGAGCGCGCCCGGGAAAATTACTATATCACTGCCGCGGAGGCGTTGGAGCTGGGAATTGTAGGCCGCGTTCTTTAGGCGCAACTCTTTCATACGACAACTCAACGAGCCGTCGCAACTTTGGCTGCCGCATTCAACGAAGCTTCGGCTAAAGCAGTCAAAGCTTCGTCCGTTTTCGTCTCTTCTTGCAAGGCGGTGATGAGAAACTTCTGCGCATCTTTGAGTCCGAGGTCACCGGCCCACCGGGTCAAGGTGCAATAGCGGGCTATTTCATAATGTTCAACCGCCTGCGCTGCCGATGCAAGTCCAGCGTCCATGGCGGGTTGCCCCTTGAAATCCTCAATAATTTTTTCGCCTTGAGCGATTATTCCCTCGATTGCGTCGCAGGTCTTGCCTTGTGCGCGCTTGCCGAAAATCTCGAAGACGTGCTGCAAGCGTTCAACATGCACTTCGGTTTCCATGCGATGCTTTTCAAAGGCCGCTTTTTAGGTCGGGGTGGGATCCAGCCCTTCCATCTTCGGCAAAGCTTTGAGGATTTCCGGTCTGTGTAGTAGATATCTTTCAGTGTTTCATGAAAGGAGCGTTTCGAGTGTTTTCTCGACCATGTCATGTCCCTCATTGCTTGATTGGAGTCAGTGAGACAACGACAGCAGGTAAAACGACTCGTTGATTCAGGGATATTGCGCCGAAACGCCTGGCCCGCCAGAACGTTCCGAAGAATACTGTGGACCTGGATAGATAAGCCGCCGGCAAAGATAACAAAGTACAAGCAGAAAATTGATGAAGCCAAGCGCTGCCACAGCAGTTAGGGGCAGATTGGACGGGTTTCATGGCATTAAATAATGGTCGAGGCGGGGCGGACCCGCCCTTAGCAATACCATCATGCCCAGCGCCTTCAACGCAGTCTGTTCAGACGCTTTGCCACGAGATCAAGGCTGCACTTGGCAAGGCCGTATCGCCACCGATGATTCGTCGCCTCGACCCGACCTTGGTAGAAAAGCGCAAGTCGCCGGTCTTGTAATATAACTGTGGAATGACCGTTTTCTCCCAATCCCCCCGGGTCGAGCACCGGTCCAACCGAGACGTATGGCCCTTTGATGTCATCCGCGATAGCGAAAAAAACCCGTTGCCGACTGCCGCGTGAGCCCTGGGGAAGAAAGCAGGTGGCGTTGAGCAGTATCTGCCCGCCTGGAAGTTCAACTATTTGCGCTCCTTCTAAACCCCACTCGTAGTCAGGGTCTTCACGGGAATTGTGGTGAAGAAGCTCGGCGTGGTCCAAGATCTTGCCGACGCGTTTCCAGGGCCCGAACCAGGAATCGGACATGCTTCGCGCCAGATAAATGTCAGGCTGCGGCACCCGTGTGAACTTAGGCATACCGGAATAAACAATGTATCGCTTACCTCCCACGATCGCCGGGTGGGGATCGTAGATACCGTCCTCATCGCTATCGGGTACCGACATCAGTGCCGGGCTCAATACTACCCAGTGAAAGCCGTCGTTTGACACGGCGTGTTCGCAGCGTCCCCCTGATTTCATGAATTCCGTCTGTATGAACATGTGGAAGACGCCGCACTCAAAAATGACGCCAGGCGCGGCCACACCCGAACCGTTGACGGCTAGATTGACTACCTCATGCTCGGTCCATGGCCCGGAAAGATCTGGTGCAGTTGCGTGAAGTATCCGCCATGTTTCGCTGGTCACAGTGCCGCTTGAGCCGAACACGTGCCACAGCGTACCGTCGAAAACCGGACACGGGTCCTTGATGTCATCCACACACTCGGGATGAAACAATGGGAAGACGTTGGTTTCAAAAACAATCTTCATTGCATCGGCTTGATCTTGCACCGCTCTGACTCCGGGCATTTATAGATGAATTAGCATCAGTCATCGATTTGATAAAAAAGCAATTCGCCCTAAGTGTGGCGCTAAACTGTATTGACGCCGCCGGTGGTTCGTTTTGCTCATAACAAACGTCTGGATGGACACCTTGTAGCTTTTGTTGAGGGGAGCTTGAGGACTTGAGGAATCGTTTTACGGAGGTTGGAACAAGTTGGTCCCAACAGTAGTTTTAACTAAGGCTTTGAACCGAGGGAACATAAGCATGGTTGCGGCGAGGACAGGTAGCCGATTGGGTAAATTAACTTCTCCCGGCGATCTTAGACTCTTCTGTTTTTCTCATCTAAGGTGGGACTCCATCTGCCAGCGGCCGCAACACGTTGCCCGGCTCGCGTCTCAGCAAAACAGCGTAATCTATTTTGAGTCGCCCATTTTTCAGCACGGGGCACGCCCGGCGCTGAAGGTAAAGACCCTTTCTTCAGGCATCGAAGTCGTGACACCCGTGCTTCCTTTCGATGTCTCTGCCGCAAAAGCCCAGGTCCTCCAGCGGGATATTCTGGACCGGCTTGTTGCCCAGGTCCCGCGGGGCAGGCTGACAGGATGGTACTACACTCCGGTGGCTCTGCGCTTCAGCGACCATATTGCCTGGGATGTCTGTATTTATGATTGTATGGAGGAATTCTCTGCCTTCGAGGATGCACCGGCACGCTTGGTGGAAATGGAGAGGCGTTTGCTAAAGCGTGCGGATGTAGTGTTTACCGGGGGCCAGAGCCTCTTCGACGTCAAGCGAAGTCTGCATCGCTCTGTCTTTCCCTTTCCGAGCAGCGTCGATGTTGGTCATTTTAAACAGGCGAGATCACCGGGTGACGATCCCGCCGATCAGGCGGGCATACCGCATCCCAGAGTAGGATATTTCGGGGCCATAGATGAGCGGCTCGATGTCGATCTCGTCGCCCAGACCGCTCGAGCGATGCAGGATGTGCATTTCGTAATGATTGGCCCAGTGGTCAAAATAGACCCGGCCAACCTGCCTCAGAACCACAACTTGCATTGGCTTGGGACCAAGAGCTATGACGATCTGCCGGACTATCTTCGACATTGGAAAGCCGGTTGGATGCCTTTCGCGCTGAATGCAGCAACCCGCTATATCAACCCCACCAAGACACCGGCGTTTCTTGCAGCCGGACTTCCGGTCGTTTCAACAGCAATCGTTGACGTTGTGCGTAGCTACGGTGCCGCAGGCCTTGTGCAAATTGTCGATGACGAAGATATTACCGCGACGTTGCGCCAGGTTTTGGCCCAGCCGCAGAACCCACTACTTGCAAAGATCGACGCCCGTCTAGCAGACATGTCGTGGACGCAGACATGGGCCGCGATGTCGGGCCATGTGGAGCGCGCATATGCGACAAAAAACGTCCTGCCATTTCGCGCGAAAGCTGGGGTATGTTCGACAGGCTGTGCCGGTCCCGGGAGACTGTTCTCCGTTCCGAATCCCGCAAATAACAATGCGGTCAGTTATCGATCCGAATAAACCCGTTGAGGTGCATCCCCAAATAAGTCGCGCGCTTCCAAAGTAGGGACCCGAATTTGTGCCGCCGGGGGTGATTGTATCATGGTGCGGGAACTAGTTGCAAAACCATGGTATGCGGCGATCGCCAAACATCTGTTCGTCCGGCGGAAGGCTTGTCACGTGCGTTCCGGACTGTGTTCAGCTGACGCAGCAAATGAGGCTAACTCGGCTAGACCAGCTTAAAGGCGGCGTAGGCCACGACTTCAACAGTCGACTGACGCCGCATGCTTTTGAATTACAGAAAAATACCAAGCTCCTTGGCTTACAACCTTTCGGCGCGCTCGTCTGAGGTTTGCAAAACGCCGAATAACCGAGGGGCGGTCGTGTCGGGAACATTTCTAGATATCGCTGGTTAGTGAGTTTGGTTGCTGAAAGCGCCACTGGCCCCGACGAGGTTCCACTGGATGCCGAGCCGCCGCCCGTTGATGTTGGCTTAACAGGAAAGTCCCCGGTAGATGCACATTTCGTTTGACAGCAGCAGGTTCGAGAATGCCGGTCCCTTCGATGTTTTGATTTGTTTTTCCCACCTTCGCTGGAACTTCGTTTATCAGAGACCTCAGCATTTGATGACCCGGGCTGCGAAGGGCGGCCCTGTTTACTTCATAGAAGAGCCAACGTTCCAGGCCAATGTCACTCCTCACTTGGCAATCAAGCCTACTGCCGAAGGAGTGATCGTGGCCGTGCCGGTCCTGCCCATTGGCCTCGATGACGCACAGATCGTCCAATTGCAGCGACAGCTTCTTGACGATCTGTATGTCACCCTGCCTATTAGCCGTTTGACATGCTGGTACTACACCCCAATGGCGCTTGTCTTCAGCCGCCATATTGTCCCTGACATGTGTGTTTACGATAACATGGACGAACTTTCGGCGTTTCGCGGCGCTTCAACGCAAATGCTGGAACTGGAGCAAGAGTTGTTCAGCCGTGCGGATCTTGTCTTTACGGGCGGCCGCGCTTTGTTTGAGGCCAAAAGTGATCGTCACAGCAATATCCATTGCTTTCCGAGCAGCATCGACGTGGCTCATTTCTCGAAGGCCAGAGCGGCGATTGGCAATCGACCCGACAGGGAGCCGGCTGCTCCACGCCTCGGGTTTTTCGGCGTTATTGACGAACGCCTGGATCTCGATCTCATTCGGCAAGCATCGGAGCTCAGACCTGGCTGGCAGTTCATAATGATAGGTCCTGTCGTGAAGATCGATCCCACGACTTTGCCACAAGCACAAAACTTGCACTGGCTCGGTGCAAGGGAATACGCCGATTTGCCGGAATGTCTGGCCGACTGGGATATAGGCATCATGCCGTTTGCCATAAACGCTTCGACGGAATTCATAAGTCCGACAAAAACACCGGAATTCCTGGCAGCCGGCGTGCCCGTGATTTCGACCGAAATCAAGGACGTCGTCAGGCCCTACGGGGACATGGGACTTGTCGAGATCGCCGATAGTGCTGGCGAGTTCATTGCAAAGGCCGAACATCTTCTGGCGCGTCCGCGGAAAGAATGGCTGGCAAGGGTGGATGACTTTCTTGCCACCATGTCATGGGACATGACATGGGAGGCGATGACCACCTTGATGCACCAGGTAACAAAGCCTGCAGCAAAACAGATGCGCTTTTCTTTATCGAGAAACCTGCGGGCCTTTGACTGGCTGATAACCGGAGCAGGCTTTGCCGGTAGCGTTCTGGCCGAGCGATTGGCAAGCCAGCGTGGCGACAAGGTGCTTCTTATTGATAAACGCCCGCACATAGGCGGCAATGCCTATGACGTCTACAATTCCGCTGGGCTGCTGATTCATAAGTACGGCCCACACATCTTTCACACCAACTCGGACCAAGTCCTCAACTATCTTTCCGCGTTCACCAAATGGCGGCCGTATGAGCACCGGGTACTGGCGGAGGTGGATAAAATGCTTCTGCCGATCCCCATCAATCTTGACACTATCAACAAGCTCTACGGACTAAGTCTTTCGTCGGAGGAACTCGAACAATGGTTCCAAAATCGTGCAGAACACGTCGACGAGATCCGCACTTCCGAAGATGTGGTTGTCAGCCGCGTTGGCCGGGAGTTGTACGAAAAGTTCTTCCGTGGATATACGCGCAAACAGTGGGGCGTTGATCCGAGCGAGCTGGACAAGTCCGTGACTGCGCGCGTACCCACGAGGACAGACCGCGATGACAGGTACTTCGCCGACAAACACCAGTGCATGCCTGCCGGAGGGTACACTCGCATGTTCGAGCGAATGCTCGATCATCCAAATATCAAGATTATGTTGCAGACCAACTTTGACGAGATTGAGAGCCAGATCGAGTATCGACGCTTGATATATACCGGACCAGTCGATGAGTATTTTGGTTTCCGCTACGGCAAGCTTCCATATAGATCGCTGCGCTTCCATCATGTTACGCTGGATAAGGAATGGCACCAAAGCGTGGCGGTGGTGAATTATCCCATGGAACACGAATACACACGCGTGACGGAATACAAGCATCTCACCGGCCAACAAAGTTCGAGGACAAGTTTAACTTATGAGTTTCCTTCTGGCGTCGGCGATCCCTACTATCCTGTGCCAAATCCCGAAAACGCAGAGCTTTACAAGAAGTACGATAGCTTGGCCCGTGCCACGCGGGATGTTCTGTTTGTCGGACGTCTAGCGACTTATAAATATTACAACATGGATCAGGTTGTCGGCCAGGCGCTGGCAACATTTCGCCGCATCGAGGCAGAAATTCCCCGATCCCGTGAATCTCGGCAGAGTGAAACGCAATCTGGCCTGATATCGCATGCCGGCTGATAAACTCAGCGAGGTCCAAGGCATGCCGGAGCTTTGGGGCGGCGTGGAATGCAGCATTGTCCGGGTTCGCAATCGCTGGCGCAATCAAAGCATAGACACGGGTCACTCATCCCGATTGAGCGATATCGATGCGGTCGCTGAGCTTGGGATCCGGACATTGCGCTATCCTGTGCTTTGGGAAAGCATTTCGCCAAAGTCGCCGGATGAGGTCGATTTCCGTTGGCACGACGAACGCCTCCTAAAAATGCAGGAGCTTGGCATGGAGCCGATTGCTGGACTTCTGCATCACGGCAGTGGGCCTCACTATACCGATCTGCTCGATGCGCAATTTCCGGCATTGCTAGCTCAGCACGCCAAAAACGTAGCTGGCCGTTATCCGTGGATCACTCAGTTTACTCCGATTAACGAGCCTTTGACGACCGCGCGATTCAGCTGCCTTTATGGACATTGGTATCCGCATCGTCGGTCGGAAAGAGATTTTTGCCGGGCTATGATAAATCAATGCCGGGGCATCGTTCTCGCGATGCGGGCAATACGGGCGATCACGCCAGACGCCAAACTAGTTCAAACCGAAGACCTTGGCAAAACCTTCAGCACGCCGCTTTTGCAGTATCAAGCTGATTACGACAACGAGCGGCGGTGGCTCACCTTCGATCTTTTGCTGGGGCGCGTAGACAGATCCCATCCTTGGCATGCGATATTTCTTAGCCACGGGGTTTCGGAAAAGGAAATGTCATTCTTCTTGGAGGGGCCGTGCCCGCCTGACACGGTAGGAATAAACCATTATCTAACCAGCGATCGTTTTTTGGAGCACCGACGCACCCACCGCCCGCAGCATCAAAAAATGAGCGGAAACGGTCGTCACAGATACTGCGATCTTGAAGCGGTACGGACTCAATTGCCTCAAGGGTTGACAGGCCCAGAAGCACGTCTGCGGGAGGTGTGGGATCGATACCATCGGCGAACAGCCATCACAGAGGTTCACCATGGATCGACCCGAGATGAGCAGGTAAGGTGGCTTGCGGAGGTCTGGGAGGCGGCGAAAACTCTTCGGACCGAAGGCAAAGACATCTGCGCTGTTACAGTGTGGGCGCTTTTTGGCGTTGAAGACTGGAATAGCCTTCTCATGAAGCGAGACGGTTTATACGAGCCTGGTGCATTCGATGTGCGCGGCACTTCTCTTCGCGTGACAGCCTTGGGACGAGCCACGAAGAATATTATTTCCAGCGGAGTCATCAGCCATCCGGTTTTGGACAGTCCGGGCTGGTGGCACAGTGATCACAGATACTACAGGGCGCACATCACCCGATCGGCCACCGCTCCTGCACTGCGGCGCACGATCCTGATTCTGGGAGCCGCCGGAGCACTGGCCAACGCCTTTGTTCGGATCGCCCAATTTCGCGGCCTGGAATGCATTGTGATGCACCCGTTGGAACCGGCGGTTTCAGGGGCGCAACTGGTTCAAACGCTGTTGCGAAAGAGAATTTGGGCCATCGTCGATGTGGCGAGCCCGGACATCGATGAACATATAGCTGAGAATTCTTTGGCTCGACATAGAACTTATCAAATAGCCGAAATCTCTATGCGGGAAGGCCTGGCCTACATCGGTTTTGCAAACAAGCCTTGTTCCGAAAAGGTGTATTCCATAAGCATCGAGATTGGTGCTGGATTTGGGCCGTGGGACACTGATGGCCCAGTCGTTAATTTAATAAGAGCCCTCCGGGCAGGTGCCACCGTTGGTCTCGACTCGCGCACACCAGTCAAAGCATCTTATATTCCCGACGTCGTCAATAATGCTCTTGATCTTCTTATTGATGGCGAATCAGGCCGATGGCGATTGATAAATCGCGGAGAAATGACTTGGTTCGACTTTGGGCACTTGATTGCGAGGAGCGCCGGCCTTGACCCAAAGCTGATCACAAAAGTCTCCACTGAACCGTCCGGTGGTCTCCACCCCAACGAAGTCGCCACAGTCATGCCGACATTGGTTGACGCTCTGTCCCGCTTCATTCGCGACTTTGACCAGAACACGACTTTACTGCGGGCGGCGGCGGAGTAGTTAGTTGGAAGGCATGCACGATCCCACTGCGCATTAAGTGAATGCATAGTACGAAAGGAAGATTGATTTTGCAGAAGAGCCCCTTCAAGAGCTTTTTCAGGGGTGGCTTTGAGTGCTCGACTCACCGGCGTCCGGGATGGCAGGCGGTTGGACGTTCTCGCCGCAACACAACATGACCACAGGGCCGAAGCAGACTATCGTGAACTCGCTGCGCACAGTAGTAGAGGACGGCAGTGTCAGCCAGTTGCGCCAACAAGGTGGGGTGTTTGACGAAATGTGGAAGCTGCAGGCTGAGGGATTGACTGTAAATGGCGTGCTGCAGGATGGCCGACGGTCCCCGCATTGCTTGCAGGAGGGAAAAGGCGGTCCTGCCTCTTCGCCGCCGACCCTTAAAGCTGCTCGGCAAGCTGGCTTCATGGCTCACGCGGAGCAGCCGCGCGCGGTAAAAACTGTCGCTTCGACAAGCGCGCCCGTTTAACTCTCCTCCTCAGTGTCGCTATATAGTCTCTCGGTTGCCCGCCGCCGCGCCCTTTGCGCTCTTGGCTGGCTCCTCAAGACGAAAGCAAGGGTCAGCTTTCACAAAGGTGGCAAGGGCCGGCACAGCCTATTGCCGGTAGTGTCAACGCTCCGACAATGGGTGAGTAACCGCGCAAAGAGAAAACGTTCCTGTGATTTTACCTGTCGCAAGAGCAGCCAGTCAGGCCGACAGTTCATGCCTCGAAGCAAACGCAATAACAGGGCACACACGATATTTTACTGGACGGACTACTTTCGGGAACTTTTAGACAGCCCAAAGATTGGAAGCGCTCCATGCAACGGCGTGGTAACGAAGCGAGAGGAGTCGCCCGTGACTTTTTTGCAGAAGCTATTGGATGTCTGGCGGCAAACAAATCTTCCCTCACGACGACTGCTGTCTGGATTCTCATTGAAGCTCCTTTTTGTTGTGGGATTTGCAACTGGCCAAATGTGGTCTGACTGGGGATTCACAAACGCGTGGGCGACGATGCTTTTCCTCAGCGGTATGCTTTCTTGCATAATTGCGATGGCCAGCAAAGAGCGGGCGCGTCTCGGTACCCTCACCCATTGGGACGAGGCATGCTGGTTCCTGTTCATAGCTATGATGGCTAGGTAATGTGTCGCTAAACTTACTCCTTCGTGAAACCTCCAGCATCCGGCCCCCGTGGCACGCACAGAGGCCGCCTAAGGATGACTGCATCGGGCTGCCACCGGCAATAAAGGTACGCGAACCCGTCTGCCAAATTCCCTCAATGGCCCGGCTTGTTGTGCGACCGGCCGCGCAGGACGCACGCAGCGTCCGTAGGCGAGCTTCTCGTTACAACTGAGGCGATGATTTGCTGAGCGTCAAACGAAGAAGGACGTGAGCATCGCCTCACCTGGCATGAATTTCTGAAGCCCAACTCGTTTCCATTTCCGGCGCGGGGCCCCGCCATGTGGTTGTACAAGCCGTCGCTGCAGTTAGTGGAACAAACTGCGCGGATCAGGGTTGGGCAGGGCGGGGAGGAAACATTAGAGAGGTAATTATGCCAAACCAAGGCAAATCGGGGGCGGGTCGGACAACCGCAGGTCCGCATCCGCCCGGCAGGCTCGAAGGACACGTCCGGCCAGCAGAAACAAACGGGTGGCTCCAGGGCTCGCGACAGGGGCCTGGTTCATGCCCGCCAATTCGTTGACGGCGTCTTTCAAACTCAGGGAAAATATTATGAAACCATTTCGGATTATCGCGATGTCGCTGGTGCTTCTGGCGGCAGCCTGCAGCGATCAGTCAAAACAACAAACCGGCGGCACTGAGAATAAGCCCAATCCCACAAAGCCAGCTCAATAGGGCCCGCTTCCTCACAATTTGGTCCAAGATAGCTGTCTCTCAGGCTCCAATCGCGTTACTTCAGAGGTGCGCGCCTGTCGCGTCATTGATGGAGCCGTTCGCATGCGGTCATATCGACCCTTCGCATCGGCTTCTGGAGTCTCTCAGCGTCAATCTTTTTCGGGTTCAGGTTCGCACCACCTCGCGGCGCCGCGCCGGATGAGGAAGCTCAGCGGAAGAGTTTTCAGGCCGCAAGAGCGCCCGCAATGCCAGTGATACAGGCATAAATGACGCCATCGCGCGCATCACGATTCTATCGGCGGGGATGCGTTACCGGAAGGGATTTCGCCGATTCTCCCGACAGCTGACTTGATCAGATCAGTGTTCTGCGTTGCGTCTTTTATAAATCTCCTGCCCCGGCGGCGTGACATTGGATTGATGAACTGACCGCGGCGCCCTCAGGCCGACCCGAGCGTTGCCGACGATGTTATTTTGCATCGGAAGGTGAGGGCGTATCCACCGCGCTCGGCGGCTTTTTTTCAACGTTCTCAGGCGCGTTCGTTTGGATATTTGTTCGCTCGGTCTCGACCGGACCGGCCGGACCGCGACGGTCTACATATAGGTAAAAGCCCCCAGCGATAAGCGTGACGACAACCGCGAAAGCAATCCCATAAATTCGTGCTTGAGTACTCATCAATCTTTCCTTCAATTGGATACTCCGGCCTTGTTCGAAGGGGCGCTCGGTATCGATCATGCTGTTATAACTTTATTCCGACTGCGCTTATGCCAGCTTCTTTTTCGGCATCATTGTAAAAATTCCGCTGGGCGCCCAGTGCGCTTGCCTTCGATGCACACTGCTTGCTTTGTCCATCCAGACGTAACAATTTGATCTCCACGCCGGGTTGTTTCAGTCTATTTCATTCGGATTTTCTGCATCCAATCCTGCTGGCTTTTTCAAACAGTACGAGTCAACAACAAACGCCCTAGGTTGTTCCCCTCTCGTCCTCCAGCGGACAAGCTGAACATTCGTGCAGCAACTGCGAGATTACTCATGCTCCACCGGAACCTTCGATAAAGAATGGATGTGCTTGCCGCCGTCGCACCCGGCAGCAACGGAAATTGAACACAGACAGTTACAGCACCGGCTGCGTAAATTCCTGAAGAACAGACGTTTGCATCTGTGATGACTTTGCCTCAATCATTCGTAAATTCTTGATCTAGGTCAGTCGAACCCGTATCCAAATGGCAAAATCACGGATTGTTGCCAATCGATTACGGCACCGGGCCAGATTCGAAGCACAAGGACAGTTTTCAATCTTACCAATCGTCGGGAACGAAATGCGAAACTCGAGGTTCTACCGATATTATTGGGAGAAAAGACATGAGCCTCGACCATTTGTCGACCTTAGCGCACTGTCTGGTTCGGAATGCTTGAAGCGGGCATTTTCCAGCATTTGCACAGATCGCTCACAATGACACAGATACGCGGGAATATATTGCGAGTAAATTAATTGCACGATGGCATGAGGGCGCAATAACAGAAGCGGCGCTTTGTGCCGGTCTCCTTCGCCCAGCCACGGGACAGGATCAGTTTTTGATGTTCGTCCCAGTGATGGGTCGCACACCAATCAAGGTGCGCAGGTCGTGAAGTTCTCGCCGCGGGCGGCGAGATTCGTCAAGAGCGGTTTGTCCGGGCCACCTTTTAGCAATGCGCAATCGTACTCCGTTTCGATCAGCTGCACGCCGTACCGGCAGCTCCTACGTGTGGAACGTTTTTGATATCGCTGGTTAGGTGGCGGCTGCGTTCAGCGCGGCTAGGGCCCGGTCTATCTTTGGCCACCCACCCAGCGGGCCCCTCATCAACTGTCTGGAACGTTTAGGCGTTTGAGCAGTTGGGTGCACCCGAGGGTTAAGGCGCTCGTTTCTTAAAAAATGAAATCAGAGAGGAAGATCAATGTATTATACCGACAAGAAACTGCAGTTCCCTGTTCGAGTAGAAAAGCCAAATGCCGTTTTTGCCCGCGCCTTACAGCAGGCGATCGGTGGCGTTGAGGGCGAAATTCGCGTTGCCCTCCAGTATTTTTTTCAGGCGTGGGGCGCGCGCGGCCCGGTTAAGTATCGAGACATGCTTCTTAATACGGCCACGGAAGAGCTAGCTCACATTGAAATGCTGGCAACGGCGGTCGCGCTAAACCTGGAAAATGCTCCGCTGTCCATGCAGGAAGAGATGTCTGCCGATCCTATAGGGGGCGGTGTTCTCAATGGCATGAACTTCAGACACATCCTTTCGACGGGTCTTGCTGCGTTGCCAGAAAACGCCAACGGCGTCCCATTCTGTGCTTCCCACGTGTATGCCAGTGGAAATCTCGCAGCAGACATGATGGCAAACGTCACCGCGGAAAGCAGCGGTCGCGTGCTCGCAGTACGCCTTTACAATATGACAGATGATCCTGGTATGAAGGAAATGCTTTCATTTCTAATCGCAAGGGATACCATGCATCAGCAACAATGGCTGGCCGCGGTTGAAGATATGGGCGGGTTGCAAGCATCGCTGCCCATCCCGAACTCTTTCCCGCAGAAGGAAGAGCAGGAAGACTTCAGCTACGCATTCGTAAATTGCCTGATCGATGGCGTTGAGCCCCCTGAGGGCCGCTGGTCAACAGGGAAGTCAATCGACGGGAAGGGAGAGTTCGCCACCGTTGACGCGCAACCCCTTGGCGTCGAGCCCACCCTTGCCCCTCCTCGTCCTGAAGGTGGCGCACAGGTGGAGCAAATGCTGCAAGACAGAACGCTTGGTGAAGCCTAATAGGTTAGAGCGCCATAAGGAGTTGAATATACGAACGAAAGGACTGGCCTGATACGATGCTGCTTGTCAATGTTATGTTTGGTGGGACTTACCGCTACCGAAGGTAGTTTTGTTACGGGCACTTTGTTCCGGGCACCTCCCTTTATACTCCGTTCGTAAATTAATAGAGCTGGTTTTAGGTGTATGGGCGGGCCCCGCCGTCTGGGGCCCGCTCGCCGCACGCTTGTAGCCTGTGCCCGCTCTTAGGTTGCAATTACTTCGTCCGCCGCCCCGGGGTCATAGGAGCGCAGACTGTAGTGCCCAGTTGCCGTAATGCGAAGCAGATGCCTGCTTCGCATTACGGCATACAGCCTCCGCAAATCGGCGTGGGTTTGCACCCTGCTTTCCATGCCGTGTAAAGCACACGTGGTGCAGGTGCCATCACGGAATTCGGCTTCAGCAAAGTAGCAGCAGCGACGCAAAAGGGGAGCGCCGGCCACGCGCATCACCAAAATCTATATCCGACGGCGCCCACAGCAACCATTTTATTCCGAACCGCGGTCCGTCAGCCTCACGGTTTCAGCGACCTCTTTTTTGGCTGCTGTTTCAAAGTCAGGCTCGGAGCCTTTGCCTTTTCGTGACTTCTCATCTCCGCTCTTTGATGCACGGCCTGATCTATCGGTTTTTTCCTCGACAATTTTCGACATCATTTATTCCTCCATTTGGCTCGACGCCAAATCCGTTGGAACCATCAAAGCCTCAGATCCAAAGGCACGACATTGCGACCTTCTGCAGCGCATTTCGCTTCTGGCTGCAGGACGTTCCGGCTGTTTTCGCGAGCGAAAGCATAGGCTGTTGCTTGGCCGATGCCGCTCGACGCGCCCATAGGCACCACGACGGCGCGTTCAAGTCCCGTGTCATCCGTTTAATCCTTGGAACCTGAGACGGTCGAGGCGACGATCGAAACGGGATCACTGCACGGAAAGGTATCTTCTAGTCCCTTCTCCAACTGCTCTTCCATCGTGCCCGTGTCACCGGCAGTGCGGGCGCTTTTGCGGCTTGAAATTTCCTCTGCCAAACTTTCTTCGTCCGGCGCGGCTACCGCGAGACGGGTCATGAGATCTTTTGCATACTTTATCGCCGACAGGCGATTGAGGTTGTCGGTAGCCGGTGGAAGTGTTACTGCGGCGATGCCGCCCTCCTGCGAGACGAATTCGACGGTGTAACCGTCTTTTCCGCCACGCTCCGGATGAACCTGGACGCTGATCGAACTCATGGAACTACTCCTTCCATTGCGAAGTATTGGCTTTCACTCGGCAGCAAAACGTGCGTAATTATTGGCCGTCCTGAGAAGCGGTATTAGCGAGACATCGCTGATCATGTTGACCGCTCGTTCTGGCTCCACCCAGATTCGCGTTCTTTCTTTCTGCTCGGGCCATTGCCAAAGTTGCTCGGTTACCTGCAACGCATAGACGGCAACCTTCACTTTCGTTTTTCCCGTCGCAAATTCCTTCTGATAAGAATACGAACCGATCGGCTGTTTGGAAACAGCACCAATGACGCCGGCCTCTTCCTTTGCTTCTTGAGCCGCCGCGCTCGCATCTTTTTTGTGCTTCATCTTCCATCCCTTGGGGATGATGTAGCGTTTTGTCCGGCGGCTGGTGATCAGAAGTATGGTAACGCGCCCCCTACTGTCCAACCGGTAAGGAAGGGCTGCCACTTGAGGCGCGGCTCGGCCGGTCTTTTTTTCGCTCTTAGCCATTATAATGTTTGCCTTCTCAGCCTACTTATTTAGCTCCTGTGCCATCATCAGATGATGTTCAAGGTGTGGGCGTGTGCCCAAGCCTCTTAATCAGGATTATCTCTGCCATCGTCATTTTTTTAAACAGATCAACAGCATCCCTGTGAGCTGACACCTGATCTGGCCCGGCCCCGCCGTCTCCGATTCATTCAGGAACCGCAATTGAAACGAAGTTATCAGCCAAAAGATGCAGATCGATTTGCAATTCGGCACCGCCGACAACTTTTCCGTGTCCGGTCAAAGCCAAATCCGGTTCAAGCCCAGCGAGTTTACGCACTGAATCGTGGGCGGCATTCCAGTCTTGGGTGAAATAACGCGGTGGCCCGTGAAGCTCGGGCGTCTGCACAATAGCATGATATGCCGATTCCTGCCGCGTTGTTATAAAAGCGTCGCCTGCCAACAAAGTTTTATCGCACTCGCGCCACAATGAAATGTGGCCCGGCGTGTGACCTGGGGTGTGGATCCACTTCCAGTCTTTTAGATCGGGCACATGGCCGTCGGCGGGCAACTCTAACAGATTACCGGAAATGTCGATTGGCTTTCGAGGAAACAAAGGCGACAACAACGTCATGATGCCTCCACCCGCGCGGGCAGCGGGCGGAGGATAGGATTTTCCACCATTTAGAAAAGGAATCTCAAGCGGGTGGGCATAGACTGGAACACCCTCCCAGCGTTCGAGCAGGGGCTCCAGCGATCCTATATGATCAAAGTGGCCGTGCGTCAGGACAATACATCGGGGTGTGGCGAAGCTTCCGAAGCGAGCCTCCGCGGCGTCGATAATCTCGCTATCATAGCCCGGTATACCAGCATCCACCATGACCCAGTCGCTTTTCGGGAAGCCGATGAATGCGATATTCACTATGCCGGTCTTCAAATAGGCTAAGTCGTTCCTCACCTCAATCGCACCCGAATCATCCTGGATGCCGTCGATCACAGTGCGTTGGGGTAGCGGAAGTTGTTCAGCCATCGTCTCGTCCTTTTCGACACCCTAACCGGAGAAGAGGGGATTCGTTCCCTCGCAGAGCTTTTGAGTGGCATATCCTGCGCTATCGAGTGATAAGTGCCAAAAATACAAAGATCAAATTTCAGAACTATCAAGCATGAAGCCTCACAATGAGACTTCCGCAAGCGCAGTCAGGGGAGGATCGTCTTGATGGTATGTTCGGCGTACGTACTGAGTTTAAGCCGGTCTTCGATGGTACTTAATTTTTGGCGGCAAAAATCAGATACGTCGTTATCTCGAGAGACAGATCTATCCAACAACGCCAGCGATTGGTATTTTGCTTGCAGGTGATGCAACGATAGTTCCAGATGGCCAATCTGTTCACTTGGCAACATTCGTCGAGCGTTCGGTGGGAAACCCACAGAATTCCGGGCGCGCCTCTCTTTCCCTGCCCGCTGAAAAGCCGCATTCAGCAATTTCAACCTCTGCTCCGATCGTTCATGACAATAGGAAATCCTCGCCCTGAAGAGAGCGTCCTCGGTTGTTAGCTTTCGTAAACCGCCGCACAATTGTCTTTCGCAAAAAAGTGTGCGTCTCAGGATCCTGATGAAAAGATTGTCAAACGATTTATGAGTCAATTCAACCTCGCGTCAATTTGTGACGTCAGCAACTAACCGCCATGCAGCCCAGATGTTCCCCGCTTTTTCCCCGGGGCAAAATCCACGTATTGGTCGCGAATTGAGTGAGCAGGAACCAACAGCGGATCGGGAACTTCCGCAAGCACACAGAGCGACGCGCCTATGTGAACGATTTCAGCCGTTCGAAATTTGGGCGATCAACATCTGTTTGGTGTCCCCGTGAGCAAACGTCATTGAATAATTTCTGGAGCGAAGGGTGGCGGACGCCTGCAGAAATCCGCTCCGCGGTCGCTACACCCGAACAACGGACAATCCCGACCGAACACTGGCTTTCAGCCACTGCTTCAAATTATGGAGCAATGAGAAGTTGGTTGTATGTGCTGAGAAGCAAATTAAGCGATGTCAATTCGGTTCTGATCGGATGCAGGCGACGCTGATGGTCCGAGCTACGAAAGGTGGGTTCCAATCTAACCGGCGGGTGCCAGAAGAGGTTGCGATAGGGTGACGGGGATTTGGAGAAGCCACATGCGACGGCATACTGTTGAGCCAGTGATCGATGTACACAACTCCAGACAAATTCTTGTTGCATCCGTTATACATCCTCATGCGTTTCTATCAGCGATTGTGATCTGAGAGTTGAGGCATTGACGGCTTTTAATGTGCTCTCCGAAGCCACCATGTCCCCATGACCAGCCAGAGACGTGTGCGATAAACAGATTCTGCAGGCAAAAAAGGGCATCTCCACTTCCCGGCCAAAAACGAGAAAGGGCTCCGGTGACGTTGTTGCTGAGCTTTTTGAGCTTCGACCGGCCAAGATATAGTCCGCTCTTTTTGGCAGCGGCAACGAAGGCGGCGCGCGCGAACTCTACCGGGACTTAGCCGATACAGCGTCGAGGCACGCCTGGCGGGCGTCTTCCAACAACAGGTTTTCGTCAAGCGGCAGCAAGGGACGTGATCCTTCTTTTACCATCCGCGGAGAGCGTCCGCACTTTGATTGGTTTTGAACATATCGAAACTCCTTCGCAAATCGAACACGCAAACGTTCCTTCTTCTCAGGCAAAAAGATGCAGAACAAAACTCCACGCGGCTGGTTGGCTCCAGCACAGGAAATGTGGACTGCCAGAATGCAGTACAGTGAAACCGAACGACGCATTTTTAGAGCTGGCTTATAACCGCGCCTGCCGCAGGTTTGGCCACGATCCTGTGAGACACCCGCGGGCGTCGATTCTTGAACAAGCCATTGCCACCTTTTC
Organism: Candidatus Phyllobacterium onerii; assembly: GCF_028331445.1. Taxonomy (GTDB): domain Bacteria; phylum Pseudomonadota; class Alphaproteobacteria; order Rhizobiales; family Rhizobiaceae; genus Phyllobacterium; species Phyllobacterium onerii. The sequence goes on from NZ_JAQMHX010000013.1 coordinate 20,776, forward strand.
AGCAAAGATACCGCGACTTTGAAGTGATGGCCGCTAGGGCAGCCAACCGGGACTATAGCTCGAACAACAGGTAGATCCAATGCTCGCTTCCAACGCATTGCTCAGCCGGCCCAACATTCCTATTTTCGGTTCTATCGGAAACGCGGCGTGTTGGGACTTTCTCAATGCTCTGCAACAAAACTGGGGCAGACGATCTCTTGCTGGAGCTGTCAACGGAAGGCGGCGATGCCGATACTGCAAGAAGGACAGCTCTTTGAGATTTCTTTATTCATTCGGCCGGCTAGCCTACTTTGTCGGTAAGTCATTAGGGCCTTCAGAATTTTGCGCCCGGCAACTAAATGTTTTCAGCGTTTCATGAAAAAGGGTTTCAAATGTTTTCTCGCCACCCTACGATCTTTCCTTGGTGAGGTCGACGACAAACGAACTTGAAAATTAAAAAAGCCGTTCGACAGCGGCTTGGATGCGACACTCTTTCCCGGGTCAATCCTGCGACGTCGTTTGGACTTAAGCTTCCAGAACCGAATTGCGGCTTACTTGGCCAAGGGAATGCAGGAGCTGTTGCTTGCCCCGGTTAAGCCTGCTCTTGACCGTACCCACAGGGCATCCACAAATTACAGACGCTTCTTCATACGAGACGCCAGCAACGCATATCAGCATGATCGGTTCGCGAAATTCTGGTCGAAGCTGATACAACGCTTCCTCCAGTTCCCTGCCCCGCAAGCACCATTCCTGGCTGGCGGGATGCGGGATCGCGGTTTCGGCAATATCGGCTTTCGTACCGGTCGGTTCGCGCTTTTTTCTTCTGAACGACGTATTAAAACTGTTTCGCATTATCGTGAACAGCCACGACCGAAGTCTTGTGCCGGGTACAAACGTCTCGAGGCTATTTAATGCTTTTTGCAACGTTTCTTGAACCAGATCGTCAGCGTCCTCCGCGTTGCGGTGAAATGTCCGTGAAAATGCGCGCATCGCTGGAATCAGAGCCACCATCTCTTCCTGCAAATGCGACCGTATATTTTCACTTAACATGGACATCTCTCCCTTCCTTCTTTCAATGAACGCGCAAGGCGAGTGTTCCCTTTTTCTTAATGACTGTCCGGCAGGAGACAATTCATGTAGAATATCCGGGAACGTTCGCCGCATACCGTGGTGTGGAGCGGAAGGCTATAAAAATGGACGAGAAGCAACTGGAAGAGGCGCTACGACGCTATGCCTCCGAGCTTGCCGAGCTGCCTGTTTCGCCGGCGATCACGGCACTTTGTCGACGAGTTCAGCAGGGCCTCATGGCCAGGCATATCCAAGAAAGCGCTGCACCGAGGTCCCCGAATGCCAATCACCCGGATGGCACGCCTGATCGGAATGAAGAAATCTAGAGACCCTAAACTCCTGAACAATCATCAGGCCGCACTCGCGGCGGCACAATCCCATATCGTCAAAATAATAAGCCCCGGCGAAATCTGCAATTGTTCCGTACGTCAATTGCTTTCTCAAGAGCGACCCACCTCATGCGGCCGCAGCGTCTGTTCTCAAACCTGTACGATATGCAATGAGGAACACTTCGATATGCCTGAACGCGCTCGGCTCAATCGTTATTCCGCTCTTAGCCGTCGAGATCTTCGGTAAGCGCACCCAGCAAGACCTGCGAGGTTATTGAGGGCATCATCGCCGAAAGCGAAGAGATTATGGATGACTTCAAAGGTCACCCTGCTCTTGACGCTTGCATCCGCAGCACAGGCCTTCGAACATTACGAGATCGGCCGCTATGGAACGTTCGCGCTGGGCCGGCGAACTCGATATGTAAGACACACAGAAGCTTCTACTGACAAGCTTGCAGGAAGAGATAAAAACTGACGAAGCCTTGACCGCCTTGGCTGAAAATAAGCTCAATTCGGCAGCGAAAGCCGCCGCTCGCTCTGAATGCAAGACCGGGCCGTCGGCCTAGACTCGCTCGCGATCCGGCCGTGGCCTGACAGTCTCTTAGCTTTCGGGTGTGAAGTTCGTCGCTGGCGTGACCTTGCGGCAGAATGCGCAAACCAGATCGATGCGGGCTTGCACGTCATCAAGACATAAAACCTCGGAAGGGGTGTGCATATAACGAAGGGGCACAGACAGAACCGCGGTCGCTACTCCACCCCGACTTATTTGTACGAGGCGCCCATCGGTGGGGCTGGAAGATCCCGCTGCCTGTATTTGATAGGGGATATTGTGTGATTGTGCGGCATCGATCAGCATTTCATACATGACTGGATTCATATTGGGCCCTTGACACAACGCCGGACCCTTGCCGAGATGCAGTTGGCCTTCTTCCTCCGGCTTGGCCCACGGGTAATCGTTGGCGACCCCCATATCAACAATTATGGCAGTTTGAGGCCTTATATTGAATGCTGCGGTCTTGGCCCCGCGCGAACCGATTTCTTCTTGCACCGTGCCCAGTATGTAGACGCCGACTTCAGGATGCAAACCACCATCTTGCGACAAACAGCGAAGCGTCTCCGCGGCGATGAAAAGGCCGGTCTTGTTGTCGAAGGCCCGGCCAACGGCGCGGTTACCCGTCATAGTAGCAAAGTCTCCGTGAACGGTCACTGGAGTACCCACCGACACTAGGGCTTCGGCCTCTTCCCGCGATCCGGCTCCTATATCGATCCAAAGATCTTTTAACGACGGGGTTGACGTCGTATCCGCAGCCTTGAAAGTCTGAATTGCCGTGCGGCCAATCACGCCGACCACGCATTGACGCCCGTGCACATATACCCGCTGGCCGATTTCGGTAGCGACGTCGATACCGCCAATTGAGCTGAAGAAGAGAAACCGAAGAGAGCAATGGAAGGAGGCCGTCCGGCATACCGCGGGTGTGTCGGCATCATGGAAATCGAGCTATTTTCTGACGCTCTGTCTTTGACAGAGAAGCGCCTGCGACGAAGTATGATAAGCTATCTGGTCGATGGCATAAAATCGATCGATCCTTCGTGGAAGCTCTGGCCAATGGAAAACAAGTTCGTCATTGTCATAGCTCATTCGACGTGCGGTTTTTCGGGGCGGCAGGCTAATAGTTTAATGAAAAGGAAGTCGCCTCCGCCGTTGTCGGATGCGGGATAGCTTCTCATCATCGGGCGGCGGCTTAACTCCACAGATCGCCGCTTCTAGGTCGGCGGCTTTCCTGGCAATTGCTTTCACATCTAGCATGCCGTCATTAAACAGCTTCATCACGATGCCAGCCAGACGGTCTGCATGCTCGTGGGTCGTTGGATCACGCTGCAGAATGGCCGACGCCATATGGTGCGCAGTTTGCATCGCGGCCAAACCGTCAGGATAAGCCAGGTCTTCATAAATCTTAACCATTGTTGCTCCTCATCATTGCATTTTTTTGACTATGTTTTTGAAAGCTCTTCCTCGATCTTCCTTCGACTACCAGCGTGTTTGACAATCAGTTCGAGAGCGTGATTTTTGCTGATGTCAAATTTGGTCATCAAGTAATCGATTTCATAGTCCTCGCGGGACGAAATTTTTGAGCGGTCGCGGTTATCCTGCTTGAGCTTGTTGTCGGCCATCTGTCGGTCTCCTGCTGCAAAATAAAACGCCAAACAGCGCCAGGCGGTTTTTGTTCCAAGCTCCGAAAGTATCGTCCGCTGATAGACAAGGAATCTGAACGAGGTCGCGTTGCCGAGCACAAAGTAGGCGCATTCGGGAAGTGGTCGGAGTGGACTAGCAGGCACGGCCACAACTGACTCGAACGGGACCGTTTGCGACGATGCTGCTACCTGGTGGCCCCAAGGACGGGCTATCGCTATGGGGGTGGAAGTTCTCTTCCGAAAAAACTGGAGCAAGCATTCAGGATCCGAGGCGGCGCAAACACGCCGAAGCCCTAAACGCGATCGAGAAATGTTGCCGCGCCTAGACATCTCAAGCGCCAACGAGTGTGTCTCATGTTGAGCTATAGCGGCATTCGGAACCAGGCTGCGCCAGCGGATGGCGTCGAACTGACACATCGCCAACAGCTTGAATTGCCGCACGAGCCGATTGCTGGGTCTTTCCAGAAAGCGGCGTCATCTCCGTCGTCGCAAGAGACATGGAAATTGCCTTGATCGGATATGAAGGCGTAACTGGCACGCCGTGTCTCCTTGGTGAGACCACAACGCCGTATTCTACCTATGTTCAAATACCAGGTTCAGGATCGCGCATCCCAGCCTCAGATCTTTGAGCTGCGCTTTAAAAAGCACGGAGATGAATAAAAAACTTCTGCTCTTTACCCAAAGTCTCAGTGTTCAGACCGCTTCGACGGCGCTTGCCAACGCGCAGGCCGACGCCCCAACACGACCTGCACGATCGCTGCTGATGATTCACGACCGCACTCGTGATGCGGATCTGCGCATTACCCGCAAGCTGTTGGCGGTCATGTTGGCACTACGAAGACCGTGGGTAACAGAAACGCTGAAAGGACTGCAGGCGCTAGGATACATCGTGTCGAAACCAGATCGTGACGGTTATCGACCGCAACGGATTGGTTTCTGTGGCGAGCGGCTTCTATGGAGTGGCCGAAGCCGAGTATAAGACGCTGATGGATTGACAGACTGTTGGGCAGGTTATTTGTCCAACTGTTCCGCCATTTGGAGATGATGGCCAAACCCGCGCACCAGCGCCACCACGGTCCCCGGTCGGGCGCGCCTGCAATCTCGTCCGTTGGTGCGAACAGACGCGGCCATTTCCTCCTACCGCGGAACTTGCGATTTTGGGCCGGCCGGTAGGTTATGCTTCAGCGATTGTCCTTCACTAAATCCAACTCGGCCGTCTCTCCATCTTTTTCAACACCGTTTCCGGAGATACACTTTCTTTCAATTCCTTTATCTCTTCATCCGCAAGCTCGGTTGAAATACCAAGGTGATCAGCGATAGCAGCTATCAGCGCTATCAGCTTCGTAGTTTCGTGCTCTGCCAGAAGCGAAATGTGGAGATTGAGTTCTGCCCTTTTTTCTGCGCGGACCGCCATTTTGTTCTGACTGATGAGTACAAATGTGGAAATAAAAATAGCTTCAACGGACGCAACCATCGCGAGAATAACGAGTGAAGGATCCCACGGCGGCATCAATTCAAGCCAGCCTTCATTGATCACCACCCACATGCCGAAAATGCCCAGATGGATGTACACGAAGGCCATACTACCCGCAAACCGTGTGATCGTATCCGAGATACGGTCTTGCAGCGTCAGGCCCCGATCCTCCTCCGCCCGACGCTTCAGCAGTTCATCAATATTTCGATCAATGACATTCGTTTCTCCACCTTCATGGGCGGAATTGCCGCTCGTGCTGCTCATACATTCCTCCAATGACGCACAAAACATGGATCAAGTGATTTCGTTCCAGAAATTTATTTTGCACCGGCCCAGCGACCATTCGACCTCCACAATGCGCGGTCCTAACGGCGCACACGATTGCCAACGGGGATCGCTCCTGCCCGAAAAGCCGAGAGGTTTATAATTGCCTGCTTCTGAGATGGTTCGCGATATGGTATTCGCGGGTAGCAGTTCGGACTGAGTGCAGGTGCCCATCGCTTCGAACCGCATGCTGCCCCATAAAACATTGCTGGAGGTGCACTTCCAATGAACACAAATGGCTTCAGATGCCGGCGAGATATGGATGCTTAACAAGTTTGTTATTCGCGTTCGGCTTCACCAAACCCGCATGGTCAAACTGACGAACCGTCGCTTTCAAAAAGTGGAAATATCACGATAGAAATCGAGACCAATTCGGCTATATGGGCCCCTCGGAGAATGCCGGCTAACTCAGAGCTGCTGCGCCTGAGTCAGGATTGATCGAGACGCGACATATTGGGCTCCTTAGAGGACGACATACCCCTTGATGCGGTCGCATACATCGAAAAGCATGGCCGGCCGCTCGCTGAAGTCGAGTGGCTGTCCATCAACGGAGTACCGTCCAGCAGCGGACATTGCCTTGACGCTGTGTAACGACAGTTCTTTAGTATTGCGGTCGTTGGACCTGATAACGGCATACCAGCGATCGAGAGACAGTCGTGCTCCCGCCATGGATGGAGGCGGCGCCATCATGTTCCACCATCTTTATGAGAAGCTCACCTATAGTGAAGAAGATTGGTGTATTATGCAGAAAGCTCACGACAAGGCATGGGAGCTTCTCGGCCAGCCCTCCGCAAATGCCGACCGTATGGCCAAAACTGTCATGAAGCTCTTTGACGCTGGCGAACGGGATTTCAAAAGGATTGCGGCTATGGCCGCCCATCGTGAACACCGGCTCCAAAAAAGAGCAGAAAAGGTCCTCTGGCTGACATAGCGTCGTCGAACTGTCTAAGGGGCCCTATCCATGTGCGGCTGCGGGCCTCGATATCCACAACGCCGCACAAGCGACGGCGGCTCCGGTATAGACGAGGCCGGATGAATCCACATCACCAGGCCAGCCAGTTGCTGATCTTCGAGCGGTTGAAGCCCCCATGCGGCTTCTCCCATACTTTGTAGCGGAAACAAGATTCGCGGTGAAAGAAAGAGGATGAGCCCGCGGAGGCTCGTATGTCCTGCGGTAGCGAACAAATGGCCGATGGATCATCCATAACCGCGCCTAGCGGCCGGTGCCGCAAGCAGCGACCACCAGAATAACAATGTTAGAGAAGAGAAAGCTCGCATGCTGCAGCCAGTGCATTGGTTCCCTGACCAGCGCCGCCCGCCTGACCCGACGACATTTCGCAGGCACAGGTGCGACCGCGCACCATTGCGGCTTAGCTGACTGGGCAGATCGAAGGGGGGCGCTCGACCGCATAATGACGTTGGCCCCGGGTCAGCAAATAGACCTCTCGCTCAGGATTCGACTTGATTACAAACCCTGCACTCCTCAGCATTGCCTCCACCGCCGCCTTGTTCGGGATGAACCAGTTGGTTGGATCGTCGGCGTAGCGATCTTCGATGAAGAAGAGTTTCGGATAGCCGCGAGCTTCAAATACGTCCCACTCCGAGAAATCATAGTTGCTCTGCAACTGCGGCTCTTGGGCGCTGCCGCGCTGCATGCATTGAAACAGCATGTGATCGCCGACCACATGTTCGTAAAGCAAGTCGAGCGCAAGCAACGGATGGCGCAGGTGGTACAGCACACCCATGAAAATCACGAGATCGAATCGTTGCTCAAGCTTAGCGACATCGTAGACCGACATCTGCCTGAACTCGATGTCGCAGCCCGTCTCCTCGGCCGCAAAGCGCGCCTGCCGCAGATAGTGGGGATCAGAATCGATCGCGACGATCCGGCCGGCATTCCGCCGCTTCATTTCCAGCGAATAGAACCCCGCATTGCAGCCAATATCCAGGACGCTTCGCCCTTCAAGATCGCTCGGTATGGCCTCTTCGAAAGCCGCCCACTTGAACGACGGATAGTCGCCGAGAAAATGGTCCGGTGCAGTCTCGACACCGCGAATCCGCAAGTTGTGAAACCAAGGGCCCAATTCTGCGATACGGCGCTTGAGGCTGATCTCATCTGCGCGTCGATCTGCCATCATCAAATCCCCTGTGAACTGCCCGCCGCCCGGGCAACTTTGGCGCTAGTTCCGGGGTTTTGGTGCCGGGCCTGTTCCAGAAGGGCATGTTGAAACCACGCGATCGTGCGGGACAGACCGTCATCGAGAGAAATTTTCGGTTCCCAACCCAAAAGTTCACGCGCTCTCGCAATATCTGGACGGCGACGCTGGGGATCATCGGCGGGCAGAGGCCCGTTCAGCACCCTCGAGCGTGTCGGCAGCATCGCACACACCATATCCGCCAGTTCTGCAATGGTAAATTCGCCCGGATTGCCGATGTTTACCGGTACGGCAGGGTTGGGCTGAACATTCATTAAACGGGTCAAACCGTCAACCAAATCGGAGACATAGCAGAAAGAACGGGTTTGCGCTCCGTTGCCATAAATGGTGAGCGGCTCATCGCGTAGCGCCTGAACGATGAGGTTCGAAACGATCCGCCCGTCATTGGGCTGCATGCGGGGGCCGTAGGTGTTGAAAATTCGCACGACGCGTGCGTCCACGTCGCCGGCACGCAAACTGTCAAAGCACAGCGCCTCTGCCGCTCGCTTTCCCTCATCGTAGCAAGCGCGAGGCCCCGTACAGTTCACATGCCCCCAATAATCCTCGTGTTGCGGGTGTTCCTCCGGGTCTCCATAGACTTCGCTGGTGGAGGCTTGTAGAAAGGAAGCGCCGTGCCGCGCTGCCAGCTGAAGCAGATTTGCGGTTCCGATAACATTTGTCATCATCGTGTGGATGGGATCGGCCTGATAGAGTGGCGGCGAGGCGGGGCAAGCAAGATTGTATATCTGGTCTACATGTTCAGCGAACACCAACGGATTGCAGATGTCATGCTCGATCATGTTGAAATCCGGATGATTTTGCAAAGGCGCGACGTTGGCAGGTGAACCCGTCAGATAGCTGTCGACGCAGATCACACGATTGCCGGCCGCCAGCAGTTCGTCACACAAGTGCGATCCTACAAATCCTGCTCCACCGGCTACCAGAGCGGTTCTTTGCCTGCGGGCGTTTGAGCTGTCCAGCATTAAACTTCCCTTCTAAACATTCACCTCGTAAAGCCGACGCGGAGTGCGAGCGGCGATCTCGCGCACTTCGATAAGAATGCGAGCAAATTCGGCTGCTCTCACTCTGCCAGTATGGTGAGCAAGCACCCGAGCATGAGCGTTCTGCGCCAGCGCACCGCGATGGTAATCGGGAAGCTCTGTCAGCGCTTGAACGATATCGTGAGCGTTGTAGGCAACAAGAGCCGCTTCGGCAGGAAGAAAATCCGCCAGACCTTCCCAAAAATCGCTGATGATCGCTGTCTTGCAGGCAGCAGCCTCAAACAATCTAACGCTTGGAGACCATCCCGCGGCAATCATGTCCGAGCGTGTAATGTTAAGTGTGAAGCGCTGTCTGCTATAGAACGACGCATGCTCGGAAGGGGCAAGATGCTCTATTCGCTCGACGTTTGGCGGCCAATCGATGTCATCGGGATATTGCGGACCGGCAACGACGAAACGCATCCTCGGCAGATGCCGCGCTGGTTCGATCAGCAGGCGTTGCAGCGTTGGCTGCCGATCGCTGCTGTAAGTGCCGAGGTAGCCGAGGTCCCACACTGTGTCCTCTCCAGTGGGGCAATACCGCTCAACATCCACGGAGCAGTAGAGCGCTACGGCGCGCCGGGCAGCGTATTCATCCTGTAGGCGCTGTAAAACCCTTCCTCCGGAAAAGGAGAAATAGACATCGAATAACGGAACTTGCCGCCGTGCCAGATACTCTTCGTTCCCTTGCTCGAGCCTGGCGAGCGTCACAGGCGTGTCGATGTCGTAAAAGCAAAGACCGCATAGGTTCAAATCCGCGATGGCGTCGAAGATCTTCACCCCATCAGGAACGAAGGAGCCTACGACTACGGCGTCTGCGTCCTTGATGATCGTCGCAAAGCGATCCAGAAGCTCTTCTAAACCTTGATAATAAAGAAGCCTGCAGAAATCTGGTTCGGCGAGATCGCGATGATTTGCATACCAAGGCACATCACGCTCCAGGAACACAACCTCGTGTCCTTCCGCATGCAGACCGCGCAGAAGAGACCGGTACGTCGTCGCATGGCCGTTACCCCAGGACGAGGAGAGCGACAAACCGAGTATGACTATTTTGAGAGGCCGGGTCATTCAGCAGCCTCCGTACGATGGAGTCGCGAGCGAAAGATCGCATCAGCTTCTGCAGCCCGTTGCTCGTAAGTGTGTTTATCCAGAACGCGTGCAAGAGCGCTTCTGCCAATCTCTTTCGCCCGTTCACGTGTGAGGCTTGCCAGAACATCGACAACATCCTTTCCATCCCGCACGACCAATATTTCTTTTTCAGGCTCGAAAAATAGATCAATTCCTTCCCAATGGTCAGTGATTATACAGGCCCCTGCGCCTGCCGCTTCGAAGACCCTCGTCGCCGGTGAAAAACCGTTCTCAGCCATGCTGGCACGTGAAATATTCAGGACCGCAGTCGGCGTGACGTTGAACGCGTTGTGGTCACGGGTCGGCACATGGCCGATATAATTGATATTGGGTGCCATTGGCTTGTCTTGCCAGCCCGATCCGCCAAACAGGAAGGTCTGTCCCTTGAGCCGCTCGGCAGGCTCCAGGAAGAATTGTTCTACGCGAGTTTCCCGGTCAGGCAGGCGGTTACCAAGAAATCCCAGGACGGCTTCAAAACGCCCGTCCCGCCCAACAGGGTAGTGCGTTTCGGGATCCAGCCCGTTATAGACAGGGATGCATTCGGCAGCGCCGAGTTCCCGGTACGCCTTGACCACCGGATTGCCACCCCCATAGGTCAACACAACATCGATGCGGCTCAGTGCCCGGCGCAAGGGAAGTGCGGGATTTGCGCGCAATTCGGCCAAGGTCGCAGGTGCGTCGACGTCCCAGAAAACCTTGAGAGCGGAAGAACTTGCCGCGGTCATCACCCGGTTCAACAGCAAATCGTCCTCGAAGCCGACGCCGCTTGCCTTGATGACTATATCGGCGCCAGCCGCTTCTGCGGCTACGCGTTTCAGCGCCTCCACCGTCCCTTGGTATACCACGACCTTGCACCACTCCGGGGGCTCCATGTCGCGGTTCTTCCGCCGGTCATAGATGTCGGGCTCGTAGAACGTAATCGTGTAGCCCTTGGCCGCTAGTGCTTTTAGCAATCCGCGGTAATAGGTAGCGGCCCCGTTCCAATACGCAGAAATCAGGCTGGACCCATAAAATGCGATCTTCATTCTGCTGCCTCCCTTGCCCGCGCCGTTCCGTTCAGCTCCAAAATAGACAGAAGTTCATCCACACGATGCCGGCACGTATGACGCGACCGGATGGTTTCGAGACCCGATGCGGCAAGCCCGGCAGCAAGCGCATCGTCATTGAGAATGTCGCTCAAGTGGCGCGTCATTTGCTGCCGATCGCGCGCGAACAGAAAGTCTTTCCCCGGACGAAAAAGTCCCTCCGCATCTTGCCATGGCGCCGAAACAAGCGGGATTCCACAGGCAAGTGCTTCGAACACGCGAATCGTCGGTATGCCCGGCAGGTCTTCGACATAGGGCCGGCGGGGTACATGCACTGTCATACGGTTCTCGGCAAACACACGCGGCACCTGAGCATTGGCTATCCAGCCACGGTACTCGATCCCTGCCCGGCGCAAGGCTTCGAGAGCGTTTTGGGGGTATCGTACCCCATGAACCGTCGTCTTTACGCCGAGGTCCTGCGCAGGCTTCACGAGCAAGCCGTCGATCTCCCTGCTGCGTTCTTCGTCGCCCCAATTGCCGATCCAAACAAGATCGCCGGACTTGCTGATTTCGGGCATCGGGTGAAACAGCGTGTCATCTGCGGCTTCGTGCCAAGTAAAGACGCTGCGGCCCCAGCCGGCGCTCAAATAGCGTTCCTTCAATGCCTCGCCAAAAACAAGAATGATGTCGAAGTCAGCTAGTGCCAGCCCTGCCATGTCTTTGTCCGCAGAGACTGCGCGATGATGGGTATCATGGAAAATCAGGGTAAACCCGGCGCCCTGCCTGCGGGCACGTCCAAGCCGGGCCACCAAGGCTGGATCGGTCCATTCATGGACAATGACGACATCGGCAGCATCAACCGCTGCTTCGTGATCGAAATCACCGTCGTAGCAGCGTGTAATCAGTTCCGGAAAAGTTTGTGCGAAGGCATCAAGTGGTTCAACGCCGTGCTCCGCTACAAGGTTATTCCGGCTCCAGCCGTCAGCCGGCTCCAGTGCCGAAGCGTCATGCCCCCGGATGGCGAGATCACGCATGACGCCGCGCAAGAAATGCGCGTTGCCGTGGTTCCAGTCCGAGACGAGCGAGTGGGTGTAAAAAAGGAATTTCATATCTGGCTCTCCCGTTGTGGGCTCACGACCCTCGGCATCAGCCGGTTATAGATCCCGGCCATGGCGCGGCCCTGCGCTATAGGAGAGAACACTGATGAACGTTCTTGGGCTAAACGAGCAAGATCGATCCGTGACTTCGCGTTGGACGCCAGGTGATTTATTGCATCGGCGAAAGTCTGGGGATCGTGAGGATCGGCAAAGAGTGCCGCGCCATCCCAAAGCTCGCGGTAGGTAGGAATATCCGCCAGAACAAGCGCCGCGCCTGCCCGGGCGGCTTCCAGTGGCACAAGGCCAAATGGTTCGTACACCGAGGGCGATACCACGATGGCCGCACGCGACATCAGCGTCATCGTCTCCCTATGTGTAAGCTGTCCGCGACGCTCGGCATTGTTGATCGCGCAGTATTGGCCATTGGGGCCGTGCACTGCGCCCGCCATCACAACCGGCAAGGATGCACGTGCGGCGGCGAGGTCAAGAACTGCGCCGTTCTTACCTTCATCCCACCAGCGCGCGGCCGCGAATGCGAAATTTTCCTTCGGCGTCGACGAGAGTGGAGCCTGGCTGGAATTATAAACGACCTGGAGATGTGGAATATGTCCATAGCTCACGCGCAGCGCTTTGGCGTGACTTTGGCTTGGTGAGACGACGATATCCGCGCGGTCAAAGCCATGACGATTGCGTTTCTCCTGCCAGGCCCAGTCGCCCGGAAGCTCGCCGTCTCGCACGGCCCTAAACCATGTTACAACACACGAATGAGCCATCACAACGACCGGAATATCAACACGGAGGCCGGCCGCCTGAGATGGCAGGTTCAGGTGAACCAGATCAATGCTGTTGCTGGCGACCAGATCCGCAAGCAGATCGGGAATTTCATCCAGCCTGTCCTCCTGGCTGGTCGTCCAGTCAAGTGGGGCATGTGTCCACACGACGATGCCCTGAGCGGATACCTCCCGCAGCTGTTGTTCGGATGGCTGAGGGCCGAAACCGGCAAAAACTGTCTCGATACCCAATTGACGAAGTTCGGTTGCCAGATCGAGCGCGTAGCGCCAGATTCCGCCGACTGCATCGAGACTCATGAGGACGCGCAATTGATTGCGCTTGGGCTTTGAAAACTGTTGTCTGACCCGGATCTGCTGGAGATCGCTATTGCCGAGTGAAAAAGTCATGCCCGCACTCTTTTGGGCTGCGAGAAATTTCCGTTGTCGTGCCGGTGGTGCAGCAGCCAATGCTGCAAGTCCTGTAGACCACTGCGCCATCTTACCCGCACATCCCATCCGACGGCCTTGTGAAGCGAGCGCGTGTCCGACACAAAGAACAGCTGGTCCCCTGCTCTCCAGTCGTCGTAAGCGATGTCGAGGCGCCGGCCGGTCAGCCACTCAATCTCTCGTAATACAATCTGGACGCTGACAGAGTTGAGGGGTCCACCACCAAGATTAAACGCTCGGCCCTTAACTTTATCGATTGCCTGCAACACGCATTTGTAAGCGGCAACCGCGTCATCAATGTGCAGAATATCGCGTACCTGTTTACCATCACCGTAAACAGAAATCGGCTCGCCTTGCAGCGCACGGATCATAAAGTGCGCGACCCACCCCTGATCTTCCGTTCCAAACTGGCGCGGTCCATAGATACAGCTCATGCGTAATACTGCGGTTCGCAGACCATACGATTTGCCGTAGTCGAGGACGTACTGATCGGCGACTCCTTTAGAGCATCCATACGGCGTGCAAAAATCCAGCTTGCGATCCTCGTTCACACCGTGTTTGCGTATCGTCTCATCTACCGGAACATAGCGATCGTCGAGAGCCATCATTTCCATGTCTTCGAGATCCCCGTATACCTTGTTGGTACTTGCGAAGATCACCGCAGCGTCGCGTCCAGCGCTTCGCACGGCCTCGAGTACATTGATCGTGCCGCGTGCATTGGTTTCGAAATCGTCTAGAGGGTAGTCAAGACTCGTCGTGACAGCCGTTTGAGCAGCGAAATGGAAGACTGCCTTGGCATCCTGAAATGCCGGTTCAATGCTACGAAGGTCGCGGACGTCAGCGAGCATGGGATGCACGCGCTCGCCGTGGCGGTCCTTGAGCCAGCGAAGATTCTGATCGACGCCTGCCCTGCTGAGATTGTCGAGAATGATGACGTCTTCACCTTCGCTCAGAAGGTCGTCGGCCACGTTGCATCCGATGAAGCCGCTGCCACCCACCACGACGATAGGCGCAGCCTCATGTGACAGTGACGGCGTTGCCAGTGCGGTAACATCCTCCAGTCGCTCCACGCCGCCTTCCATCAGAAGGCGAGCAAGCAGTTTCGGTGCATTGTGCGCGTCGACCGCACCGAGATGGTAGTGGCGGGGATCGAACCAGAGCCCTTCCTGAACCGGCACATCAGGCGGCACGTCTCGCCAGCTATACCAGTACATGCGTTCAGCAGGCACGGACAGCGCTCGCGTGAAGCGCCGGGCCTGCTCCATTTGGTCGTTGCGCCACGTAGAGTAGCCCGTCTCGGTGATCCAGATTTCCGCATCTTTGTTGTAGCGGTCTGTGATCGCCCGCATTTCGCCGAGATGCAGGTCCCAGCCCCCCCATGTGCTTGCTTCGCTGTCCCATGTTCCCGGAAAACCATGGAATCCAACCGCCGAAATCACACTGAGCACGCCACGCTCGCCCATAAGGTTAAGCCAGTAGGGATCGAAAGGGCATGGTCCGCCAAGGACGGGCTTCCAACCGCGATGTTTAGCCCAATAGGCTGCACCGCCAACCATCTCACAAAAGAGGTTGAAGTCACCGTCTTCGCGCCAATCCCAGTCGAGAAGATTGTTAGGCTCGTTCCAAAGTTCGACGTGGCGGAAATGTCGTCCATACCGGTCAAGAACGTGATCGACAAAATCCGCGTAGTTTTTCAGGACTCTTGGCGCGCCGGAAGATCGTCCGCTACGTGATAAGCTTGGGGGCGTGTAGTGGATGCATGGAAGCAAATCGAACTGCTGACCTAGTTTTGGGAGCAGCCAATCAAACCACGCCTGACCGCCAGGCGCCAAATATTCCGCCCACGACAGATGCGTTCGCAGGTAACTGGCTCCGGCCGCCATCAAGTCCGGCAAGATTTCCTCTGTGCGATCATACTCGCCTCGCCGAAACCATTCGACAAAGCCATATTGTTTCGTGTCGAGTGGCCTATCACGCATGTTCATGATACCAGCCCCCGTTTTTCGAGCTGACGCTTCATCTCTGCGCTCCGGTCAACTGCGCTTGTACTGCGAACCCATTTGGTGAATGGTCCAAGCGAACTTTCCAGCCTGTGTCGCGGCTCAAATCCGAGAAGTTCCCGCGCACGGGAGATGTCGGCAAAGCAGTTTCGGATATCGCCAGAACGGGCTTTGCCCAGTATCTCCGCTCCGATCTCGGGAATACCCATTGCATTCGCGAGCAGCGTGGCCACCTCCGCTATCGTGTACGAATTGCCGCTGCCGATATTGATGACATGTGAGGGAGCAGCCTGCTGCTCCAACGCCAAGCGGAAGGCGCGCGCCACATCGAATACGTGGACGAAATCGCGTCGTTGCCGACCATCCTCAAAAATTAATGGCGGCTGTGAATTCGCCAGTCGTGAAGCAAAATTGGCTAGCACACCAGTGTACGGATTCGACAGCGCCTGTCCGACACCGAACACGTTGAAGAGGCGAAGTGCGACGGCCTCCACTCCATAAGCCTCGCCGAAGATGATTACCTGGCGCTCTTGGGCGTATTTCGTCAGGGCATAAATTGAGGCAAGGTCCACCGGCTTGTCTTCATCTGTAGCAGCCGGGATCAACCTTCCCCCATCTGCCGCGGTCAAGTCCCACAGTCCTGCCCTGACCTGCTCCGCTGTGCGTCGAACGAAATCAACTCGATCCCCAGCGTCCGTGACGTAGCGACCCTCACCATAGACGCTCATCGAGGACGCTACCACGATCCTCTTGACCGGAAGACCTATCATCGACTCGAGCAAGACAGCAGTGCCCAGGTCGTTGGCTCCGACGTAGCGCTCTATTTCATACATGGACTGTCCGACGCCCACCTCGGCCGCCAGATGTATCACGCCGTCCACGTCTCGCAGCGCTTCTCGAACTGCCGTGCGGTCGCGAATATCGGCCCGGACGATTTCGACTTCCTCTGAAATCGCAGCTTCCGCATCGCCGTGGACCTGGTCGATGAAGCCGTCCAAAATTCGTATATTGTATCTGTTTTCAAGGAGTTCGGCCGTGACATGCCGGCCGATGAAACCGCAACCTCCAGTGACGAGAATCCTTGGCATATTGCACCTGACCTTGATTTCAAACCGGGATCTTGCTGTCACCAACTATCAGGAAAAAGGAAAGTTCCTTCATCATTGACATCTTTGATATCTATGTCTTCTATGACTTCTTCTTTGACATCATCCGCAGTGCGGGTCTTCCGACGAGCCGTTCCGGAACAAAACGAACGATCGCAAGTTGTTAGCAAACTGCATGACGTTCCATGAACCGACGGTCAGAGATGCTCTAACAAGCTTCACCATGACTTGGAGGATCAACCATGAATTTTGATGGGCATTCGCGAGTCCGAACTATGAAAGCCGCCGTCGTGACTGGCGCCGGACGGATACAAACTGATACATTGGCTCTCCCGACCCCCACGAAAAACCAGGTGAGAATCAAGCTGGAAGGTTGCGGTGTTTGTGCCTCCAATCTCGGCCCTTGGGCTGGGCCGGAATGGATGAGTTTTCCGACAGAGCCAGGTAGCCTGGGTCATGAGGGATGGGGCTTTATCGACGCCATAGGCGAGGAGGTACATGATCTCGATATCGGCGATCGAATCGCGGCGCTCTCGTATCACGCCTATGCGACCTATGATATCGCCGACCAACAAGCCGTTGTCCCGCTTCCGCCGGAACTGGCCGGGCATCCCTTTCCCGGAGAGCCTCTTGGATGTGCAATGAATATATTCCGGCGCAGCCAGATCGGGCCCGGTCAGACAGTTGCCATAGTCGGGATCGGCTTTCTCGGAGCGCTTCTCACTCAACTCGCCGTTGCTGCTGGCGCCCACGTGATCGCCATTTCCCGGCGTTGGTTTTCTTTGGATGTTGCGCTAAAGGCCGGAGCTTCCGCAGCGATCCCCATGCAGGATCATTGGCAAATCATCGACGAGGTGAAGGGACTTACGCAGGGTCGATTTTGTGATTGCGCCATTGAGGCAGTCGGAAAGCAATGGCCGCTCGACTTGGCCGCTGAACTGACAAAAGAGCGTGGTCGTTTGATTATTGCCGGCTATCACCAGGATAGTCCGCGGCAAGTCAACATGCAGCTTTGGAACTGGCGCGGCCTTGATGTGGTCAACGCTCATGAGCGCGAGCCTGCGGTTTACCTAAGCGGAATGCGAGACGCGGTCCAGGCGGTGTTGGATGGGCGCATGAATCCTTCCCCGCTATACACCCACTGGTTCCCGCTCGAAGAATTGGACACAGCGCTCGACATGACGCGCGATCGTCCTGACGGTTTCCTGAAAGCATTGGTGCGCTACCCATGAAGGGACCGACCATGGGCGCTGGTAAGCCTGCCCTTTATCTCGGCTTTTTGGGCGTTGGCCGGATCGGCCTCGATCGGATGGCCAGGATCCTCCAATCAGGAGTTGTGAATGCAACGGCAATTTCAGACCCCTCCCCAGAAATGATCAACGCGGCGATCAAGATCGCTCCGCAAGCCCAGGTCGTGGCCAGCTTCGATGACCTGCTGGACCGTGAAATTGACGGAATAATCATAGCGACACCGAGTGCGCTTCATGCCCAGCAGTCAACTAGGGCTCTCGAACGCGGTATCCCCGTATTTTGTCAGAAACCGCTAGGGCGTACGCAGGGTGAGGTTGCCGACGTTGTGGCGGCGGCGCAACGAAGCAATATTTTGCTCGGCGTCGATCTCTCCTATCGCTACACGGCGGCAATGCAGCAAATTAGGGATATTATTCGTTCGGGCGAGCTGGAGCATGTATTTGCCGCCGATCTCATATTCCACAATGCGTATGGACCCGATAAACCTTGGTTCTACGACAAGTCCTTGTCCGGCGGCGGGTGTGTCATGGATCTCGGGGTTCACCTCGTTGATCTGGCGCTTTGGGCGCTGGATTTTCCGGCAGTAACCAGAGTCGAATCCACCCTCTTCAGTCAAGGCCGACCGATCCAGGATCCCGCTCAGGTCGAAGACTTTGCAGTGGCGACGATCGAACTTGCCGGTGGAACGATCCTTCGCCTGACGTGCTCGTGGAGGTTGAGTGCGGGTTGCGATGCTATCATCGGTGCGAGTTTCTATGGAACTGGCGGCGGCGCCGAGTTTCGCAACGTCGAAGGGTCTTTTTTTGACTTTAGGGCAGAACGCTATTGGGGAACCAAACGGGAATTGATTGTCTCGCCCCCTGACGCATGGCCGGGCAGAGCTGCGGTATCCTGGGCGCAGCGACTTTCCTGCGGTGAAAGGTTCGATCCGGCCTGCGCGAATCTTATCACGGTAGCCACCGTCCTCGACGCCATTTATTCGCGCTGAACGGATCTGTCGGCATCAACCCATTTCTTTTACGAGTTTGGTTTCCTGCTCAAGTGTCGCCACAATCTCTTCCTTCGACATGTGTGTTGCCATCAGATTGATTGCGCATTCCAAAAAGGTGATAGACGATCGCCTGAGGAAATCGTCGACCTGATTTGCCGATATCTGCGAAAGCTGATTCAAGGCTTCCTGCGATGTTTTGCGAGTCATGTTTTTCCTCCCCTCGAAACAATTGATTGTCTAACCAGTGTCGAATACCTTTGTTCCAGTCTCTTGGCTGAATCACGTCGCAATTTTAAAGTGATGAATTCGTTTGGGGCCTACAACCCCGTACTCCCACTACCCGCGAGGATAGATAGGGTAGTGACGTTGCGCAATTTCCGCCAGCAGCTTGCCAGTGATTGCGTCACGTCGCAGGCGTGAATCGGATCGTCCGTTTTCCTTCAAATGTCTAGTGTCTCCGTAATCCACGCGCCGCATTGTCAGCATTGCGGCGATAAACTCGTGGCCGTAGATCGGGATCCCGCTATAATATCATCCAGCATACAGAGCCAGCTTGCGTGTTTCTGCATTGGCCTTTCTGGTGACCAGCTCAGTCTACGCAAATCGGCAAGTACCTCATGCGAAAATTAAGTTCAAACAAACGGATAGCATTAGTTATAGCTTGATCTGCCATTGGGTATGCTCCGGTTTGGTCAGGCCAGACACAGAGATATGTTCCTGACAATATGGTTCATAGCCGATGACTGCGAAACTTTCGCTATTGCAGCATATGATCTTGATCCAATCGCCCGATCCGCCGGAGCGATAGGTGCTGTTCCTGTCCTCCGCGATAATGCCTTCAAGGCGTGCATAGGGCTTATTAGGTGATGAGCACCGACAGGACGTGGCTCTCACTTGCTGGCATCAGTAGGGCGCTATGAGCGCGAGGGGTAACATTAGGAGCGGGTCCAGTTCTAGGGTCGAAGGCGGTGTGACGATCAGGGTAGCCGAGAATAGAGAGAAGCTGTTGCTTACCTCTATTGACCCTGCTCTTGATAGTGCCTTCGCGGCACTCGCAAATATCAGCCGCTTCCTCATTGGAAACTCCGGAAACACAAACGAGCATTAGCGCTTGGCGAAACTCCGGCCGCAGCAGGTGCAAGACATTCTACAATTCCTTTGCACGCACACACCATTCCTGGGCGGCAGGATGCATGACGACATCTTCCTCGAGGCCAACTGGTTCCCATTTTCTCCTCGCATAAGAAGTATTGAAGGCATTGCGCATGATGGTAAACATCCACGACTTGAGACTCGTGCCTGGTATAAAAGTACCGATGCTGCTCAAAGCCCTTAGGAGCGTGTCCTGAACGAGCTCATCTGCATCGTCAGGATGGCGATGAAAGCTTCGGGCGAAGGCTCGCATCATCGGGATCAACTCCACGATTTCTGTTTTTAGCTCCGACCGTACCCTATCAATTAGCATGATACCTTCCTTTCGCGCCATAAATGCCGGTGCTGAAGTCAGGTTCCATTCCGATTGAATACTGTTCTCCAGCGGACCTTTCGAAGCGTACGGGTCGGGGACGGGAACAATTTCTCGTCGAACTTGTTGAGCGGCGACAGGGTTGATCCTGCCGAGCATTCGCCAATAGTGAGGACGACGTCATGAATAAATTTGCTCTGACCGCTGCTGCTCTGATTTTTGCCGCGCCCGCTTGGGGGCAATCAGCAACCGAAAAGACCGGCGTGAATTCGGTGTTGGGGGTCGCGCCAACAACCGGAGATTTTGTCTTGCAGGCCGCGCAAAGCGACATGTTTGAAATAGAGTCCAGCAAACTGGCGGCCGAGCGCGCCGATGCCCCAACCAAGGCCTTCGCCCAGCAGATGGTTACTGATCATGAAAAAACATCGGAAGAATTGAAGCAGCTGTTGCAGAGTGGTGAGGTGAATGCCACCGCCCCTACATCCATGGCAGAGGCGCAGCAAAAAATGCTCGAAAAGTTGAATGGGCTACAGGGGGCTGAATTCACAGACCAGTATCATTCCGACCAGGTGTCGGCGCACAAGGATGCGGTTGATCTGTTCCAACGGTATGGTGACGAGGGCGAAAATGCTGTTCTGAAGGCTTGGGCTGCCAAGACACGACCAGCGCTGCAACATCACCTGCACATGGCCGAGGAACTGGATAAGTAAAGAATTTCGAACGTCCATTGCTGATGACAATCCCCGGATGCCCGGAACACGCCCTTTTGGCCACCATCTTGCTTGGCTCTATCGAACCCGATTTTACAGGACCGAAACATCGCCAGTGCCGTATAAATAGTAATGCTGGCGTATGCGTTTCGCGGGTCCCTCACCCCGATCGATGCCTTTATCGAGAGGTCCCGATTTCCCAATAGTATTAAGAATGCCCAACCTCCTGCTTGAGGCCGCTTGTTTTACGCCCTGCTTGGTGGTTTCCGCCAGACGTCACCAGCAGCGTAAAGTCCGAAACTGGACGTTGCTGATGTGGATCGGTGATGATTCTACCGAACGTCAGGAGGTTATAAACAAATCTCGGCATAACGAATGGAACGAGTGCCGGTGACCGGAGTTTGGGGACTATGCAGGAGGAATGTTTCATGCGCCACAAATTGTTTTGGCTCTTGGTCCCCATTTCGGCGTTGTTCCTCTTTCTCAATTCTCTCGGGGCTTTTGCCCAACAAAATGCTTCAGTACACGGGGAGAGCGGAGAATGGCCGATGCCAGCGAGGGATTTCGCAAGTACGCGATTTAGTCCGCTCAACGAAATCAATAGCGACAATGTGGATAAATTGAAGGTTGCGTTCACCTTCTCTCTTGGGGTCAATCGCGGACAGGAATCGTCACCCATCGTAATAGAAGACACTCTATATGTGGTCACGCCCTATCCGAACATTCTCTATGCCCTCGATCTCAAAAAGCCGGGCGCGCCCCTCAAATGGAAGTATGAGCCGAAGACCGAAGCAGCGGCCCAGGGAGTGGCGTGCTGCGATACAGTAAACCGGGGGCCTGTCTATGGAGACGGGCGCATCTACTACAATACATTGGATGGCCACACTATCGCTGTCGATGCGCAAACGGGCCGCGAACTGTGGAACGTGCGGCTGGGTGACATCAATATCGGCGAGACCATGACAATGGCCCCGCTCTTCGTCAACGGCAGGGTGCTCGTCGGGAACTCCGGGGGTGAATTCGGCGTGCGAGGATGGATACAGGCGCTGGAAGCAGGAAGCGGCAAAGTACTTTGGAAAGCTTGGAGCACCGGCCCCGACAAGGACGTTTTAATCGGCCCTGATTTTCACCCTTATTACGACATGGATAAAGGCAAGGATCTCGGCGTTACCAGTTGGCCGCCGGATGCCTGGAAGCAGGGTGGAGGGAATGTATGGGGATGGATCTCCTATGATCCTGAGCTCAACCTGATCTTTCATGGGACGGGAAATCCCGGTCCCTGGAACGCCGACGCACGGCCGGGCGACAATAAATGGACCGCAGGTATATTTGCCCGTGACGCTAATACGGGAGAGGCTCGGTGGTTCTACCAGTGGAGCCCACATGACGTTTACGATCATGACGGAATAAACGAACAGATTTTGCTTGACCGGGACTGGCACGGTAAGCCGCGAAAGCTCCTCATCCGGCCAGAACGCAATGGTTATCTGTATGTAATGGACCGGCTGACCGGCGAAGTCTTGTCGGCAACTCCCTTTGCGCCGGTGAACAGTTCGACGGGTGTGGACCTGAAGACGGGCAGGTTGCAGATGAACCCGGACAAGCAACCTGAAACGGGCAAGGTTGTTCGCGACATCTGTCCCGCTGCCCCAGGCGCCAAAGACTGGAACCCGTCAGCCTATTCCCCGCAAACCGGGTATTTGTATATCCCGCACAACAATGTTTGCATGGACTTGGAAGGGGTTGAAGCCAACTACATCGCAGGTACGCCCTTTGTGGGTGCGAATGTTGCGATGAAGGCCGGGCCAGGCGATGGTCACCGCGGCGAATATTCTGCCTGGGATATCGATTCAGGAAAGGCGACTTGGACCATCAATGAGCGCTTCCCGGTATGGAGCGGCACGGTTGCGACCGCAGGCAACCTCGTTTTTTACGGTAATATGGAAGGCTGGTTCAAGGCTTTGGATGCCAGGACCGGCAAGCTGTTATGGCAGTTTAAAACGGGATCCGGCGTCATCGGGCAGCCGACGACCTATCGAGGGCCGGATGGCCATCAATATGTCGCCATTCTTTCCGGCGTCGGCGGCTGGTCGGGAGCAATTGCAGTGCTCGGCCTTGACGGAAGGGACCGTACCGCCGGGCTTGGATTTGTTGGCGCGATGCAGGATCTGCCTTCAGCCACAACCACAGGAGGCATGCTTTATGTTTTCCGTCTGCCTTAGGTCCACCGTCCTGATCCTCGGGATGGCCGTTGGCTTCGCCAGCCACGCCGGGGCACGCGAACTGCGTGTGTGCGCAGACCCTAACAACCTGCCATTTTCAAATAAGGATGGCACAGGCTTCGAAAACAAAATTGCCGCAATTGTCGCCAGCGAACTTCATGCGACTATTGTCTACACATGGTGGGCACAAAGACGTGGTTTCCTTCGTGAAGCATTGCTTTCCGGCCGCTGCGATCTCGTGCCCGGAACCGTTGCCGGAAATGACATGCTGAGGACGACGCGGCCATATTATCGTTCAAGTTACGTCTTTTTGACGCGGCGCAGTGACGATATCCAAATCACATCCCTCGACGATCCGCTGCTTCGTACAAAAACAATCGGTGTGCAGCTTGTTGGTGATGACGGCAGCAATACGCCGCCGGCACATGCACTTGCGCGGCGTGGCCTTGCTCAAAACCTGCGCGGGTATCCCGTTTATGGTAACTATGCAGGCAGCTCTCCAGGGCGTACCATTGTCGCTGCCTTGGACGCCGGAGCAATCGATGTCGCCATCGTGTGGGGGCCGACAGCGGGCTATTTTGCGCTCCATGATGATGTAAGGCTCGATCTGCGGCCCGTCACCCCCAACGTCGATCTTCCCATGCTGCCTATGGTGTTTGACATAACCATGGGGGTGCGGCGCGATGATGTGAACTTGCGCGATGAGGTTAACAATGCGCTGTCTAAACATCGCATGGCCATTGATGCAATCCTTACCGCGTATGGCGTCCCGCGTGCCGACTCCGCCGGAGGCCCCCCATGAAAAGCGTTTTTCTGCTTTGCCTTGTAGTTGTCCTCGCCGCCTGCCAGCGCGAAGAGCGTGACTTTACTAAGCGCAAGGAAA
The DNA here is from genome assembly GCF_028331445.1 of Candidatus Phyllobacterium onerii. Classification (GTDB taxonomy): domain Bacteria; phylum Pseudomonadota; class Alphaproteobacteria; order Rhizobiales; family Rhizobiaceae; genus Phyllobacterium; species Phyllobacterium onerii. The sequence continues at coordinate 44,473 of NZ_JAQMHX010000013.1, forward strand.
GTGAGCCGCCGGATACGGTCAGCGTTTCTCCGCTCCATCCGGGAAATCCACCCATCACAACGCTGGAAGAAAGTAAATACGAGCAGAGCGCATACGACGTGGCAGAGGGCAAACGGCTCTATCAGTGGTTCAATTGCACCGGCTGCCACTTCAATGGCGGCGGCGGCATTGGCCCGGCGTTGATGGATGACAAATGGATCTATGGTTCGTCCATCGAAAATATTGTGAAGACCATAAAGGAAGGCAGACCCAATGGCATGCCGTCTTTTGGCGGGTTAATTCCGGAAAAAGAAACCTGGCAACTTGCTGCCTATGTACGGGCGTTGGGCGGATTTGTTGCCAAGGACGTTGCGCCCTCGCGTAATGATGATCTCAGTGCCAGTCCCGCAGAAAACCGGCTTCCTTCTCCGAAACCATATAACGGAAAAGCCCCATGAAAAGGCTGACAGCAGGCCTGGTGGCCCTTCTCCTGTCGGGGTGCAGCAACTACGCCGTGCTGGACCCGCATGGAGAGAGCGCGGGCTCCATTTCCGAGCTTTTGCTGCTCTTTTTTTGGGTCTGCAGCATCATATGGCTGATAGTCATGCTGGCTCTTGCCTACGCGATATTCCGCAAACGACCTGCTGTCAGCGGAGCAGACCTTTTGCTTGGAGCCGCTGAGCAAAACCGTCAGCTAACGGCAATCGTCAGCGTTTGCGTCGCCATCACCTTCTTAGTCCTGACGGGCCTGACCTTCTCGAGCTATATAGCGGGCAAGGCCGTCGCTGACATGGCGCAGCGCGGAACACTCACTATCCGCATTACCGGATACCAATGGTGGTGGGATGTGGAATATGAAGACACGCGGCCCGATCACATAATTTATACCGCCAACGAAATCCACGTCCCGGTCGGCGAAGCCGTAAAAGTCAAGCTCGAGTCGGGGGATGTTATTCATAGCCTGTGGATTCCTAGTCTCTTTGGGAAACGCGATCTCATCCCCGGACAGCACAACGAGCTCACATTCATCGCTGAAAAGACCGGCATCTATCGCGGTCAATGTGCAGAATTTTGTGGTTTGCAACATGCCTATATGGGACTGACCGTGGTTGCCGAACCCCGCGCCACCTTCGACGCATGGCGGTTGAGCCAACTAATGCCTGCCGCTGCCCCAAAACAGGACCTGCAGGTCGGTCTCAACGTTTTCCTCACCCGGGGATGTGCACTTTGTCATACGATACGCGGCACGAGCGCCGGTGGGCGTGTGGCACCAGACCTTACCCATATCGCCAGTCGCCACACCTTGGCGGCAGGGGCCTTGGATATGAAACCGGATCAACTTGCGCGTTGGATATCCGACCCTCAAGCAATCAAACCAGGATCCAAAATGCCGTGGATTGATCTCAATCCCGATGAGATGCGTGCAGTGACATCCTATGTCGGGAGCTTGAGATGAGCGTCCTGAAATCATCCCCAATCTACGATCTTCGCGACACGGGCCTCACGGATTCTGCGCTTGACCGGTTTTTGACGGAGACGTGGAAAACGCCTTCCGGGCTTTATGGTTGGCTCGCAACGGTCGATCATAAAATCATAGGCCGGCGATACATCATCACCGCTTTCTTTTTCTTCATTCTGGCTGGCCTTTCGGCGGCGGCCATGCGTCTGCAGCTTGCGGTACCGGACAATAAGCTGATAGGTCCGGATCTTTACAACCAGCTTTTCACTATGCACGGCACAACGATGATGTTTCTCTTCGCGGTGCCGATAATGGAAGCTTTTGCCGTTTATCTCGTACCTCTCATGATCGGCACGAGGAACATTGCTTTTCCGCGCCTCAATGCTTTCAGCTACTGGGTTTACCTCCTGGGTGGGCTTATGATCTGGATAGCATTTGCCTTGAATTCGGGGGCCGACGCTGGCTGGTTTTCTTATGTCCCGCTGGCTGGTCCTGAATATGGTATCGGCAAACGCAGCGACTTCTGGGCACAGATGATCACCTTTACGGAGGTGGCCGGCCTTGCTGTCGCTGTTGAAATTATCGCGACAGTTTTCAAACAGCGGGCTCCGGGCATGACGCTCGACCGTATACCGATATTTGTGTGGTCGATGCTCATCATGGCCTTTGTCGTATTGTTCGCGATGCCCGCAGTCATGATGGCCAGCACAATGCTGATTCTAGACAGGCTTGTCGGTACTCAGTTTTTCAATCCCGCCGAGGGCGGAGACGCCTTGTTGTGGCAACACCTCTTCTGGTTCTTCGGTCACCCCGAGGTCTATATAATCTTCATTCCCGCGACGGGATTTGTCTCCGCTATTCTACCCACCTTCGTCCGCAGACCGATGTTTGGCCACCTTGCCATTGTCATGTCATTGATCTCGATTGGAATCCTTTCGTTTGGACTTTGGGTTCATCACATGTTCGCCACGGGGCTGCCGCAGATGGGCGAAAGCTTTTTCACCGCCTCCTCAATGATGATAGCCATTCCGAGCGGTTTGCAAATTTTTTGCTGGATAGCAACCATCTGGGCCGGCCGGCCCATCTTTAAGACGCCATTTCTTTTCGTTCTTGGCTTTATCGTAACGTTTGTGATTGGCGGACTGACAGGGGTAATGGTTGCGTCCGTTCCGCTCGATTTGCAGGTCCACGATACCTATTTCGTGGTCGCACATTTTCATTATGTTCTGGTGGGTGGTGCGGTCTTTCCTCTTTTGGGCGCGGTCCACTACTGGTACCCCAAGGTCACAGGTCGCATGATGAGTGAAACCATGGGCCGGTGGACTTTCGGGCTGGTGTTTATTGGTTTCAATGCCACGTTTTTCCCCATGCATTTGCTCGGTTTGCGAGGCATGCCCCGGCGTATCTATACTTATCCTGCGGCGAGTGAATGGGGGACGACCAATCTCTTGGTGAGCGCTGCGTCACTGCTCATCATCGCAGGACTGGTAATTTTCTTCTTTAATATCGTCCTCAGCCTGTTCCGGGGTGAATCGGCAGGTTCAAATCCATGGAACGCGCCGACCTTGGAATGGGCGATGCAATCGCCGCCGCCGCCCTACAATTTCCTGAGAATTCCAGCTGTATCACACCGCGAGCCACTGTGGTTCGACGGGAGTGTGTTGAACGTTGTTTGCGGACTGCGCGTCGATACGAGAGAGCTCCTGACCTCCACGGTCGCCGACGCTGTACCTGAACTGCGCGAGCCGTCCGTACGCAATTCGATCTGGCCCTTCTTGAGCGCCTTAGCGGTCGGTGCGGCGTTTCTTGCATCAATCTTCACGCCATGGGCGGTGGTTTGGGGCGGCGTACCGATCGCTATCGGTTTGATCGGTTGGTTCTGGCCAAAGGGCGATCCGGAGGATAAGGAATGAAACAGCGAACCATCGCCGATCTGAGCAACCTGCCTACCTACGGCTTCGGCGCACAAAGTCCGATGTGGTGGGGCACACTGGCGTTTATATCGCTTGAGGCCACGGGCTTTGCCCTGGCGGTTGGCACGTACTTCTATCTTGAGTTTGTAGCAAGCGGGTGGCCCATAGCAGCACCGGCGCCGGACCTTGGCGCGGGCACGCTCGTGCTCATTCTACTGGTGGCCAGCGTTTTACCTAACCATTTGACGGATCGCTGGGCTAAAAATCAGGAACTGAGAAAAACTCGCTTGGGCTTGCTTCTCATGTCGATTTTTGGACTTTTGCCGCTAATAATCAGGATATGGGAATTTCGCGCGCTGCATGTGTCGTGGGATCAAAACGCCTATGGCTCAATCTTGTGGCTGCTGCTCGGCCTTCACACGTTCCACCTTCTCACCGATCTTGGCGACACGCTCGTCCTGACGGCACTTATGTTTACCCGTCATGGTCGGTCAGGCCGGCGTTTCAGCGACGTATCCGACAATGCTTTCTATTGGGACTTCGTGGTAGCCTCGTGGGTAGTCCTCTATCTAGTGATTTATATCTTCCCGCGGTGGTCGGCATGAGGAGGAGTATAGACCGCCTATATTTTGCGGGCTTGTTGACCGGTCCCATTGGTTGGGCGGCGACCTTGCAGACAGCCTATTCGCTTGTGTCGGCGGAGTGTGCATCAGCCTCCATCCATGTCGTCCAGGTGACGCTCGTTGGCGCGGCTATCGCTTTGACGGGAGGCACCATTTCCTGGACTGTACGTAGCCACCTTAAGGCAGCTGGCACAAGGCATTTTGTTGCCGGGCTATCGGCTGGCGCGGCGCTGCTTTTCGCGCTCGCAATTTTGTTGCAGATGGCCGCTGCATTCATCTTCAAGGGTTGTGAGGTATGAACGTTTTTTCTTTCGACAGCACAGGCCCCTATATCGATGCCAGCCGGTGCTATGGCGGGTTCGTGGTTTATGGATGGACGCTCGATGCACCTGTGACCATCCCCTTGCTGATCGTTGCCAGTCTGTATGCTGTCGGAGCAGGCCGCCTTTGGCACCGCGCCGGCCTGTTTCATGGCGCTAGCGCTACGCACGCGGTTTGCTTCCTTATTGGCTGGCTCACCTTGGTCTTCGCTCTCATTTCTCCGCTCCATGCAGCATCTCGCCATGTATTCACGGCGCATATGATCGAGCATGAGGCCGTCATGGTGATCGCGGCGCCGTTTCTTGTTTTGTCACGCCCTCTAGGCACCTTCCTATGGGCATTCCCAAAAAAAATCCGTCGCTATGTTGGCGCGGGAACGAAAGTTTCATGGTGGTCCGGCGCTTGGCGATTTGTCACGATGCCGCTCGTTGCAACAATCCTGCACGCTTTCGCGATATGGCTTTGGCACGTTCCCATCCTGTTCGAAGCCGCGCTCAGCAATGAGATGTTGCATTGGCTCCAGCACGCGACTTTCCTTTTTTCGGCATTGATATTCTGGTGGGCGCTTTTGGCTGCACCAAATGCCCGCCGGAATTATGGTCAAGCCGCAGGTGATTTCTTCGCAACTGCGGGGCATACCAGCCTTCTCGGCATTCTGCTTTTTCTCTCCCCGCAAACTTGGTATTCATCCCAAACCGCGGGCGCCTGGGGTATGACCGCGATTGAAGACCAACAATTGGCAGGCCTCCTCATGTGGGTGCCTTCAGGGCTGATCTACGCCGGTGCAGCGTTGGCCTGCCTGTCACTTTGGATTGCCGGGACGACGGATCCTGAGGCCCAATCCGTCCTCTTACGGGAGCGGTATACCGGCGGGTTGCAATCGGTAACGTCAAAAAACTAGGCATTCATCTTAGGCTTTGGAACAAAAGTTTCCGGTTCGTGGTTAGGAGGACGCGTCGGCCGCGAAGTCGGGTGTACATCGTTCAACCAAATGAGGAACACATGTTACCGAAATTACGAACTACCAACCAACTATCGGGTAGCTTGGAGCAAACGATAAGGGGGCTGGGCTGGTTCAGTATTGCATTAGGGCTGTCGGAGGTTTTTCTGGGCCGGAAGATGTCTCGCGCACTCGGAATGGAAGACAAAACGGCGCTAACCCGGATGTATGGGCTTCGGGAAATCGCCGCGGGAGTCTTGTCGCTTTCCCCTTATCGAAAACAAGGCCTTTGGAGCCGCGTTGTCGGTGATGTCCTCGACATAGCCACTTTGCTTGGAGCATATTCTAGGAGGCACCCCAGGAGCTTGAACGTTTCACTGGGTCTTGTAGCTGTTGCCGGTGTTACCATACTTGACGTCTTGTGCGCCCAATCCTTGTCTAAACTGGATCAGGACCGCCTCCGCCTGGATGGTGCTTCATGTGCCGCAGCTATAAAAAATCGTTTTGATGAGCTTCTCGGTACGGCAGATTTCATCGTCCTGTATGATGAGGCCAAGGCGGCAGGATGGGAGCATGAAGAAATCTGCCATGCTATCGGCGCATTGATTATGGAGCGAAATAAACAAGAGCAACGGTAGCTGCTGTTTCGTCTGTTCCCGATGTGAATGGTTTGTCGGCTACTGGTGCCAGACGCAACGCGACCTTCCTATATAGGCGATCAACAAAGGCTTTGAAACAGCCGGCGCATTGCCGCAGTCAAGGCCTGAATGTTCCCGTGCCCGGGGCCTCGCTGGTGCGGGATATCCGGCTCCGTTCGAGGCGCAGGTTTCGTTCGAAGGTTAAAAGTGTAGGTCTAGCTCGGCGCGGCTAGAACAAGAAGGGCAAGACGTCTGCGTCAGACGCGACCGGGCAGGCTAGTATCACGACCCTCGACACCCGACCGGTTGCTTAGAACAGGATTGCCGATCCTGCCATAAGCATTGCCGCTCCCCAAATGAGGAATCCAAAATCTCAGTAAATCCAAAGTCGGCGCGGAACGGTCTTGTTCACATGATGGAGCTGAAGCAGATCATGGTTAACGATACCCTGGTATACGCACCGTCAACGAAGTTACGGCGAAGTTTTGAACTAATGCCGGGTGTGGAAAGCTTGCTTAAGAGGCACCCCAAGGAGAGTGTCCCGCGCGCGCGCGTCAATGGTTGATTCTTGTATAGTCAATGCAGGGAGAACGCGTAATCTCTGCATATCCGCAAGGGAATTTTCTCGATCGGCTGCGCCCACAGCTATGAAGGAAGGATCGCGCAGTCCCCTATCGAACAGCGACATTATTGTTCTAGCAAGCCGCTCAGAATGATGGTGCGTTTTGGCTGGTCGTCGCAAAATTGCCGACGCCTGATACAACGCTAGTTCCATGATATGCCAATCCTCGCTTGAATAAGTGAGTTTTTGAAAAAGATTCGGTGCCATCTAACTTCCTCCCACCTATTCTATACTCCCTATAATATTTTCCCGCTATGCTCCGTCCGGTACCGGACAGTTCCATTCGATTGAATCAAGCAATCGTACCCCAGGCATCATTCCAAAGTTCAAGGTTATCAATGATGACAACAACTTCGGCAAACCCGTAATTGTTTTTAACGTCCAAGGCGCGCTCAAGCGTCAAGGGAACGGGCGTCGCATAAAAATAATCGCCTTTGTTTGTAAGGCTGTTCTCTGGCCACTCGACTTCAGCCAGCACGCGCCCCTCTTGTTCAATTATCCTTAGGCGAACTGCGTTAACGGGTGTAAAGTCAGACGCGAGGAGTCTGCGATATTTGGCATTTTGATCCATCCTGACCTTTCAGGCGTAGCAGCTTCGTTCTTACCCGACATTTTCCGAATGGCCTACATTCGCGAATTGTCCTCTAGAGGACATACCATTGTTCTTGATTTCTAGTCTGATATTTATGGTTTTGAAAGCGCTGGTTCGTCACTTTGTTCCTTGCGGGAAGGAGCATTATGGCGTTGGTTCAATCCACTGTTCAAAACAAACTTCTTAAATCTTTGTCATCAGCAGATTTTGACCTGCTTGCTCCTGATCTCGAATACGTTGCCTTTTCGCTGCGCGATCAGATTGAAGCTCCGGACAAACCCATCGATAGTGCACTGTTTATCGAGGACGGTATTGCGTCCATTGTAGCAAAAAGCCCGGACGGCGGCGACATTGAAGTTGGTCTGGTCGGGGTCGACGGTATGACAGCGACCACACTCGTCCTTGGTGGCGCCAGCTCGCCGCTTTCCGTCTATATCCAGCTTGCCGGTTCCGGCCACCGGATTGCCCGCGACAAATTGCTGGCAGCGATCGCACAAAGCTCAACCCTGCGAGGGGTGTTCCTTCTTTATATCCAGACACTGATCATTCAAGCGGCGACGACCGCTCTGATTAACGGTCAGGCCAACGCCCGAACAAGGCTGGCTCGGTGGCTGTTGATGGTGCATGACCGCACCTCGGGTCATGAATTATATCTCACTCATGAATTTATGGCGGTCATGCTGGGCATGCGCCGTCCATGGGTAACGGAGACCCTGCATTCACTCGAAGGCGAAGGCCATATCCATTCTACGCGGGGTAAGGTCACAATGATCAACCGCGCGGGTCTGATGGCCGAGGCAAACGGGTTTTACGGCGTCGCCGAGCGCGAATATCAAAATCTATTGGGCATAGCGATTTCTCGTTGAAGCTGGGCACAATTAGGTGACCGGACAATGATCTGTTATTCTAACGATCCAAGGCTGTTTTGCCTTGCTAAAAGCCAACGTTGAGTTGGTAGAAAGCCGAAATCCGTGTTCCAAGCAAAATTTGAGAACGCCTTGCTCAGGTCTCTGAGTGAGGAAGATTTTGCACTCCTAGCTCCCTATCTAAAATCGATGGAATTAACCTACCGCCAGCAGCTTGAGGTTCCGAACATCCCTATCGCCAATATGGTTTTTCCGGAAAGCGGCGTTGTTTCAATCGTCGCCAAGAGTCCGGATGGCAACGACACAGAAATTGCCCTTATAGGTTATGAGGGCGTTACTGGGATTGCGTGTCTTCTGGGTGCGAAATCAACCCCACACGCAACGTATGTTCAAGTGGCCGGTTCAGGCAATCAGATTGCCGTTTCTGACCTTTTGAGTTGCACGCGTCAAAGCTCGGGATTATTCGAGAAACTCCTCCTCTTCACCCAAAGCCTCAATATTCAGACGGCGTCAACAGCACTTGCAAATGTGAGAGGTGACGCCCAAACAAGACTGGCGCGATGGTTACTCATGACCCAGGACCGAACCCGCGACAACGAATTGGGTATCACCCATGAGTTGTTGGCCGTCATGCTCGGGTTGCGGCGGCCATGGGTTACAGAAACACTTAATGGCTTGCAGTCTTCAGGGCTCGTCGCCTTGCGGCGGCAAGTGGTCACTGTATTGGATCGCGCTGGACTGATCTCTGTGGCCAATGGTTTCTACGGGGTGGCCGAAGAAGAGTATTCGAAGCTGCTCACCTCTAGCCCTTGATGAACCGCTTCCGTAGCAATCTGCGCTGAGTCGAGCTTGCCCTGGCCGAATAACTTCACCACGATTCAGTTCGATGCGATCTGCACCGTGTTCCAATCTTTCGGCGAAAGGAAAGCTTGTGGTTGGAGCGCGCGGCGCTCGCTCCTTACGAATTTTCAACTATTTTCTGACGGACGGCGTATGTCAATCGGTCCGGTTGCAGACAGAGGAACTATTCCCGGGTAGGCGTGTTTCAGGCTCAGATTATTGCTTCGGTAAGGTGAAGGGATGACCAAAAAGGGACAAACCACAACGCCCGCCGAGGTGTTCAAGCGTGGAGGCAGCCACGTTGATTTTCACGATAATATGAAGCGTGGCCACAAGCTCCTCGAGAATGACAAACGATTTCAGGACCTTTTGGATTCGGTTGGAAGAGGCAGAAAACAAGCAGTCGCAACCCAAGCCACTCAATAGACCGGTAGGTCCCGGCGCCCCTAAAGCCATCCGACGGAGTTGATTGATTTTTCCACCGTCGGTCATAATGTCTTTTACTTTCCGAAGCGATGTCGGCCGCCTTTTGGGATTCGCCGGGTGGTAATGCGTAGCCCTGTCGCAGCCTGCGGTGACCAAGCATCTCCGCAATCTCGAACGCCACGTCAACGCACGATTGCTGGAGCGTACGACGCGCGCGGTCCGGCCAACTGCGCAGGGATTGAGACTCTATGAGGTGAGCCGTACGCGCTTGCTTTGATCGGGAACGCGATGGAGGGCGTTCGCTAGGACATGTGCGAGATCGAAGGTGCCCTTCGTGTCCATGCCCCGTCCTGCATTGGCGCGCAGCATTTTCATGGCATGGTAATAGAGTTCCAGAACAAGCATCCGGCAGTCACGGTCCATCTCGTACTCGACATCGCCAGGTCGGTTTGATCTATGAGAAGCTGGCGTTTGGCGATTGTGGCGCGATTGACCGGTTCGTGCCCTCATGGCGGCCGTCAGGCGCGGTGTTGCGGCCGCGCAGTTCGTGGCCCAACACGATAGGTGAACGATGCGCCCGGACCTACTTCGGAGGGCTAAATCAGCTGCGAATGAAGCGCACCTTGTCGTCCCCATGTACGCGCATCAACGCGCAGTTGATCGATGCAGCAACTGCCGGGCGCCATCTTAGGGAAACGTGATTTGACGATGTTCACCAGTTTGAACATCCTGCCCATACCTACCCCTTGAGGCCCGGCCGCTCTCAGAGGCGTCCTGCCCCCGGTTGGGCCTCTCTTGCAGCATAGGACGGCAAGAAAGATGGCCAGTATAGGACGAGCCGTTCAGCCGCCTCGGGCACGGAGCTTATGTTTCGCGTCGCTGCAGGAAAGTTGGTTAAAATTGGCGTAGCAGCCAATGCTATGGTACTGACGGGTGGCTTCCGAGGGTAAGTGTGGTTACTGTTTTTACCGTGTTTTTTCGCCGTTTCTCGGGTCTATGTGGCGCGAAATGTGGAACGAAATGTGGCTCAATGTGCCGACCGCTTTCATGCGTGGTATTGCGACAGATTGGACAGATTGTATCCAAAGAATTGCGTGACTAGCGCCGCATCTTAAGGGCCCGCCATAGCATCGACTCGCTTGGCGGCAGCCGCCGACCGTCCTATAGTAATAAAAAGAGAGGGGAGAAAATGGAGAGGGACGAATTCGTGTCATCGGTGGTTCAGGAAGGAAATCACCGAACTGAGAAAGCGCGACGAGCGCCGGATGTCGACAGGGGCTAGCTTATTCTGGGGGATCTTAATCGGATTTGGTCTTGCTATATGGTTGATCGACTAACCTCCCCACGCATCACCGATAACACTGTTAAACTTTCGGTGTGACAGGCCGATAGATTGCCCTTTTAAACAAACGTTTCAAATTCAGTTTGCAATAACGTGCGGTAAAAGCGGCAAAAGTTGAAACTCGGTTTGACCCTACAGATTGTCATCTGGAAGACATAGGATTGCGCAAAATTTCGCAACCGATATCCAATTTTTAAGCATGGAGGCTGCCATGGCGACGCAGTTGAATGGCCGTTTGGAGTGCTCTGAATGCCGCACGAGGGATCTGCGGATACCCTTCACTCGGACACCCCAATATTATGTTCCACCTGCGGTAACTATATCGGCAGGTGGCATGAGATCGAAACCAGTTTCATCAATCGGGGCGGTTGGAACGGAGTGTTCGATCTCCATGATGGCCATATCATCAAAAGATGGTAATGCTATTTTTTGCGCTCTGCGTTATCAAGGCGGTCTAACAACTCTTTGAAGCGAACGTCCGTGGGTACCGTCTTGTAGCGCGTTACCAGCTCCTTACGAAGCTCGCCGTCGTAAACCGGCTGCTTCGCTTTATTGCTACGCTTTTTCTGTTCTTCGTCACTCATAAATTAGCTTCCGAAAAAGCAGCGAACTCGGAAGTATGCCGTTGGTTCCTGTAGGGCCGAAAAATGCTCGTCGGCCAACGCAGTGTGGTACTGACGGGTGGCTTCCAAGGGTAAGGATGGTTATTGTTTTTGCTGCCTTTTTCCCGCCAGTTCCTATGGTTTGTGGCGCAGAATGTGGAACGAAACGTGGCCCAATGTACCGACCGCTTTCATGCGACTGAAGTTACAATTTATCAGGAGGTGACGTTAAGGAAGTAACCATAGCGCCCAGTGATCGACTGCTGGACCTCATTTCCTCTGTTTATTCGAGGGAATATTCGAGGGTTAACGAGGGACCAAACCATTCAGGCGCCATCTTTCTCAGATCAAATAGAGCCGCTTCGCAGAAATTCTTGACTTTTAATCTATTCTGGTCTCGGACAGCAGGTGACGGCCCTTCTTTCAAATCTACCCCGGCAAACATCTGTATCACTGGGATCGCTGCTTCTCTATTTATCGCCTCAATGTCTTCTTTGATCATAGTTGCCACGCCGGCATCCGTCTTAGAAATATCAAGCCGTTTCCACAGATTATCCATCATCGCATCAGTGGGGAATGTGAACTTAATGAATTGACCCTCTGCACATCCTCTTACTCGTGAAAGACCCACCATATAGGGCCGGAATTTCTCGGCGTTATCCGAAAACGCCGAGCTCTCCGCGACACTCACCAGTATCATTGCTGCGGTCATCGCCGCTAACGGAATTTTCATTCGATCTAACTCGCAAACCAACGTTTAGGGCATCTGTTCTTATGAATCGCGATGCGTCAACTGCAAGGAATGCACTTAGCGTAAACGTCCGGCGTGACAGGCCGATAGATTGCCCTTTTGGATCAACAAACGATTCAAATTTTCGATTGCAATAACGGGCGGTAAAATGACGGCACTATCCTGGAGCTGTGAAACCCTTGCAATTGCTGGGGTTGTGTACCTCTATTGGAAGTTAACAGCGCTTAGCTTCCAATAGCTCATATTAAGCGCGTTAGGGGAATCATGCTTAAACTAGCAACCGTCGTGCTGCTTGCATTCATATCATCGCCAGGAGCAGCCCAGGAGCCTCAAGGACAGATAGCAGGGATCGGTGCCATGTCGTGCCAAGATGCCATAAAGCTGATCGACACAACGGCTTTCAAAACGCAGCTGTTTATTTGGGCAGCCGGATTCTTGTCCGGAGCAAACAGCGGAATGCTGGAAGGCAATTTACCAACACGAACCCTTCGTTCGGTCACGGTGGATACAGCCGCTGCAGACACATACGCTTACTGCGCCCGGCACGCCGACGAACATATCGTGGATGCTATAAAACAGATTTACATCGATCTGCCTCGGGCTCCTTAAGCACCATTACTCATCATGCGGCTCCACTCTACCGTCCGCACAGTACGGCAAACGTTGAAACTCGATTTTCGCCGTACACTCTTTATATAATATGCCCATGAACATCGCATGGAACGCACCGTCATCGGCGGAGAGACTGCACCTGGTGACTTCGTTGCCGAGGTTTGGAACAAACGCTTCAGCTCAAAGGTTCTCTCACGAGGTTATTGGAGGAACTCATGGCTGACGATAAATCAAAACGTGGCGCTAGGGACCGTGCAACAGTAGCAGCTGGTGAGAAGTATGACGTCGATCATCTTATGACGTCATTAAAACTAGGCCGGGACGATGCCGAGCAGCTGATAGCGAAGTACAATGGCAAACCGGGAGACCACCGGTTCGATCATTATTATGATAAGTGACGGAGCACCCGTGGATGATTCCTCTATGTGGGTTAACCCAGAATATCCTAGAGAGGCATCTACGCTGGACCAGACAGTGGCTCTCGCAGCTACCAGAGATTAGCCTCTATGGGGTTGGAATCGATTATGAAAGATCCGGTACTATCCCAGGGGGATTTCTAAAACAGACGCTAAGACGATGGGCCTTGAAATCTTAAAGGCGCTGCCAACCTGGTTGTATGAGGGGCAAGCGCTTTCGACACCCAGGGAATATGCGAAATGAGAGATTATTCATATCCGCAGTGTTGGCGCTTCGAGTGCCCGGCGCGCCGGCTCCAAGGACAATTCGGCACTGTCTAATTTCTGTTCCAGCTCGGCTTCCCGACTTCCTGCTCGTCTAAGCTCTTCTCACCCATGCTAGAAACCTGCGCCCGACTTCTGGCTTACCGCTTCAAATTGCAACGGTTTGTCAGAAGCCAGACAGGTCCACTTACCCCCGTTTGAAATTTTCTCCGACGAGTGCTTCCTAGATCTTAACATACTGTTTACGTTAACATTTTCCACGATACCGCACTTAACTACGGCTTAGCTTCCTCTTATCGGACTGCAGATAGCCCAAGTCGGGCACTGTGGAGCTGGCCGGGTGGTACGGGATGAGTAGTGCAGATGGCTGGTCATCCAAAAGCCCATTTTCCTTATATTTCGGGCATTCCTTCGACTGTAGAGCCGCCGTTTCACCCATTATCGGCATTTTCAAACGACCCTTTATCCATAACCTCCGATATTGTACAAAACGGCATAAGCCCGCTCGAAGATGAAACGAACTCAAACCCACGTCTCGTTGGATATCCCGTGTTTCAACTGAGGAGCAGCCAAATGAAGCGCAGCTTATCGAGTTGAAAGCCGCTGGTTGTCACACAATTTTCGAGAAGCAGGGCTCCGGCGCGTCCCGGGCCCGACCTTTGCTGGCGAAGCTGTTGCGCGATTAAAGCCGACGATGTGCTGCTCGATCGTCTGGCACGGTCTGTCAGGCATCGGCTGCAGGTGATCGAGCACTTGGAGCAGGTGGCGCTCGCTTTCGATCGTCGACGCCACAAGGCAGGTTTTTCTTTACAGGTTCTGGGCGCCGTCGCCCAATTGGAGCGCTCGTTGATTCCGAAACGCACGAACGCCGGGATCAAGGCCAAAGCGCGGGGTAAACTGCCAGGCAACCCCGGCTTCCGTGAACCGCGGCCAGATGCGCTCGCCAAGGCGTCGCGGGCACGACGACGCAGCCATCTCGCAGATTTGACCACAAACATGTCATCCTGGTTGCCAATCGTGCAACGCATGCGTCCGGATCATCCTGGGAAGACGTGACCCGGAGCATCAACGGGAGACAGGACAGACATGGTCGGTTGATCGTCTGCGCCATTCGGTCAACGGCTGGTGTGCGAGGGACTGGCTGATCCAGGATTGATTGTCCCCTCCCCTCGGCGCCGCCGCAAGACCGATTGATGTCGCTGATCGCCGGGATTGCCAACGCCAATCCGGATCTAACGTTCCGTGATATTGCCAGCCAACTTGAGGCCATGCATGAGCGCACACCGCGCGGATCATCAACATGGGCAGCTTCGTCGGTAAACACCTGCTCGACTGAGTCAAGAAACTGGCATTGGTATCACAATAGCCGTCGCAGCCCTCACGACCCGACAAATTGGAGGGCCGCTGCATCCGTCAGACCAAAAGTGAATTCGTGTCTCGCCTAGGTGACTGCGTCAAGTACCAGGTGTGATCAGCGTTAGCGATGGAAAATAAGTTCGATATCGACCGACATCGCGGGTCAGCAGGATCAGTTGGCTAACGGCTGCTTGGGCGCCAATGAAGAAGTCAGGCAGAACGCCGGTGCGCGACCCTCCCAATTTACGGTATTGCGTGAAGACTTTTCCCGCCAGGAACAGCGCAGCGCGCGGTATGGGAGCAATTTCAAGGCCAGCTTCAACAACAAACGCCTCAAGCTCTTCAATGCGACCGTAACGAACCGCGAGCTCGGCATAGACCATATCATTGATCAGTAATGGACCGCGCCAGGATGCCGCCTCAAGCTGCGCGATCGACCAGTCGGACAAATTGGGATCGTCGGTGACTAGATCGAGCAGAACATTCGTGTCGACTAGAATCACTATCCACCGCGCGTCAGTGCCATGGTCGCGTCAGTATCAAGCCCGTCGCCGGCATGGCCGCGCAGCTTATCAAAGCGGCTTGTGGGCGGCTTTCTATCGACGCGCGTGATAACCACGCTGCCATCGGTCGCTCGGTGAAAATCGACCTTGCTGCCCGGTACTATTCCCAGGAAATCGCGCACCGGCTTGGGAATGGTCACTTGCCCTTTCGTCGTAACGGTTGTAGTCATCTCATCCTCGGTAATGATTTCTGCCCACAAGGTATTACCTCTGTCGAAGCGTTTCAACCCCAACGTTGCGAGCGACAGTCTACCTCACCCGAGACGCACTCCGAGCATTCAATCCGCTGCGGTACATGTCTTACCCTATCTAGGCACTGAGCCGAAACTTGAAGCGGATTTGATTTCCAAAGCCGTGCCACAAGTGCGCCATCACAGTTTGTCCCGAACAGAGTTCAGAGCCATGGATAACATCGCTTGGCAGAAAACGCTGTCTCGAAACCCAGGGCTGCGTTGGCCGGGGTCAAAGCCGGACAGCGTTCGAAAAGCAATCAAATCTGGACCCAGCAGTTTGAGATACAGGCGCTCTTTGCGCCATTCGGGTTATGTTCTGGGCGGCAAGCATGCACTTCGGATTGTGCCCAAGTGGTGGAGATAGATGAGGAAACAGCACCTCTTTTTCCTCGCGCCGGTCATGGGATTTGCCCTGCTGGCTGCACTCGCTTTTTGTTCGACCGACGATGCGCCACCCAACCTCGGTCACATGACTCCGCTGTAACCGCCAGGAACCGGCGGATAACCAGTGCACTGGACCCACAATCGCGTCACGGCCACCTACTGCGGATGCGGGCGCCGCTTGCTTCAACGCCGCCATCAGCATTGGCCCGAGGAAAAACTTCGCTGCCCTCGCCTTTTCCGTCAAAGCTCTCCAGGCATCCGCTAGCCGAATTGATTCCAAAGTTCGCTGCAGGATACCGAAGACATCGAGCGCGTCCTCATAGACCGAGGGGAAAATCCTGGATAGACCCTTCCCCGGGTCGGCGTAGTGATCAGATCCCACCCAGTTGCAGGTTGTTCGAAAAAGCGTCCTCAAAGACCGCCCAGATGACATCTCTTTTCTTTCCGCCCTTAAAAACCCTGACAGTTGTCAGGATCTTGCACACACCTTTGTCGACTATCAGGCAACGCTCTCGCCCTGCCCGGGCATTCTGAGCAGCTCCATAAAATTGGCACCAAGGGAAAATTCGCCGCGATCCGCCTTCGACGTTAGATCCCGCGGACGGGCACCAGAGGGATTGCATCCCTCCCGCTTGAGAACTGTGATCACAACCCTCGTGATATAGATCGCGGCCGTCAACGCGGCCAAGACAATGGAGTTCTCAGCTGAGAACTTTTAGGGGACTGGCTTCTCAATCGGTAAACGAAAGCGCCACGACGAAAGTTCTCAGGTGAGAACTTTCGTGGAGTCATGGACCTGCCGAAGCGTTTCTCAATCCGGTTTTGCGCCGGCCTCATCTTGTTCCATACCAAGCAAAACTCGATATCATTTATCGGAATTTACATTCCTTTCTGATCATTCTTGTAATAGAATTGACTGAAGTTTTCTCTGACGTCCGGCTAAACGTGAAGGGCAGGGGCTCCGCACTTCCGAAAACGTTGACAGACGCGGCCCTTTCGTGACATCGTCGTTTGCAGGTCAGCTGCTTGCGCGCTCGTCCCGCTTTCAATCTCCCACACACTATAGTCCCGTATCCTGCAGTCCATCAGATGGAAGGTATTCCGACATTGGCTTCCGTTGCGAAATAAAGTTGACGAATTATCAATGCATTAGGTTCCAAGCTTTTTCCTGTGTTGGAGACAACGATGGCACAGCAACATACTCCCGCCCCACTTCTAGTTTGCCGCAAATCGACCAGCGGCAATGAGTAACAACGCGCCTGCAGTCCCTTCAATCCATCTGCGGCGACAATCGCAGAAGCCGCCATTTCTTCCAACTGCGGCGATCACGAGACTCAAGCTCGTGTAGACGATCCCACAAAGGCCGATGAAGATCGCAGACAGGATCAGCGGCCGCAGAGCTATGCCGCTGCCATGCTGCATGAATTGCGGTAGGATCGCAAAATAGATCAACATGCCTTTGGGATTGAGGAGCGCAGTCAGAAATCCGCGATGAAGCTGGCCACTGGCCGGGACGACCGAAAGGGTGATCTGCCCTGCCTTCATCGCAGATCGGACAAGCTGGAAAGCCAGACAGATCAGATACATGACACCCAGCCAACGCAACGCTTCGAACAGCATAGGGGATGCGGCGATGATCGCAGCGACCCCGAGGGCGGCGAGGGCGGAATGAACCATATAACCAAGGCAAATGCCTGCGGTCGAACGCAAGCCAGCGGATGCTCCGCTGGACAAAGCTTGCGATGCCACAAAGAGCATGTCGGGGCCGGGCGTGCAGATCAAGGGCAGCACGGTTGCGGCGAAAAAGAGCATCGTTCCTGTTTCCATGGATGGAATCATAGGGCAGTGGTTTCGCAATTTGGTTGCGAAGATGCCATTCTACGGCCTAGATTTGGCATTGGAATCTCCATGGGACAAAAAGTTAGCATCACATGCCAATAAAACTGGATGACATAGATCGGCGTATCCTGCGTGCCCTGCAACGCGATGGGCGGCTGCAGAATGTGGAGCTTGCCAAAGAAGTGGGCTTGTCACCCTCTCCCTGCTTGCGCCGGGTCAAGCTCCTGGAGGAGGCCGGGATTATCGATCGCTACGTGGCGGTTCTCAATGCAGCGAAGATCGGCCTCGGTCTGTCGATGTTCGCGCGGGTCTGGTTGACGGCACAGGATGCCGAAACCATAGATCATTTCATGGATGCCATGAAGCAACTTCCCCAAGTGATGGAGTGCTACATCATGCTCGGAGAGAGTGACGCCCTGCTGCGCGTGGTCGTAGCCGATCTGGATGACTACCGCCGCTTCCAGGCTGCGCACCTGACGCGGAAAAATGGAATTCAGAATGTCAAAACCGACGTGCCAAGCCAGATCGTGAAGCAGACCTACACTCTGCCACTATGATATTCCGGCATCCAACCCGCGCAGCCTGATACTTACGGTAGCGTTATATCCGTGCTTGCAATCAAAAGATGAACGCGGCATTCTAATCTTGGCAATGCCGTCGATCGCTGACACGGGTTAACCTGATGCGTCATTCACCTGCAGAATTGCTAAACCCAGGACATTTTCACACGGGTACAACTTTCGAAGCGATGGCTTCGGAGGAATGCCTCAACTCGACATTTTATCCAAGGGACGGACGCATCGCGGCATTGCCAACCGGAACGCATGGTGCGTCCCCGGGGGAAACGCCTACACTATCGCAAGGAAGATCACGATGAACCAGTTTCGTTTCAACATATTCGCCGCGACGGTGATTGCCGGCGCTGGCCTGGCATTTCTCACGCTCCCGGCATCGGCACAATCCGTTACCAAGACGTGCAGCACACAATATCAAGCTGCCAAGGAGGCTGGTACGCTCAAAGGCCAGAAATGGCCGGACTTCCTGTCAGCTTGCAGCGCGAAGCTGAAGACCGACGATGGCGCAGCGGCAGCCGCGCCCGCCGAAAAGACCCCAGCCAAAAAGACGGCAAAGGATACGGCCACAAAACCGGCCAAGACGACGCAAACGGCGACTTCAACCACCAGCGGCGGGATGTCGGCAAAAGCGGTCACCAAGGAATGCAGCACACAGTATCAGGCTGCCAAAACGGCGGGCACGCTCAATGGCCAGAAATGGCCGCAGTTCCTTTCTGCCTGCAGCGACAGCCTGAAATCGGACAATTCTGATGCGACCGTTCCTGACGAACCCGCACCCACCAAGGCTGCCACTACCAAAACAACGAAGACACAGGTGGCCAAGGCACAGACCTCCGCCGATGGCAAGCCTCTGTCTCCCGCTCAGGTCGCATTCCGCGCACGCATCAGCGAATGCGGCGATCAGTGGCAGCAGGCCAAGGCAAGCAACAAAACCCGCGGCCTGACCTGGCCGCAATACTGGAGTGCCTGCAACACGCGCCTCAAGTCCGAATAATCCTGATTGAAATTGGGGATGTAAGAAAACCGCCCGGGCACCCAGTCCGGGCGTTTTCACTAGAACCGTCACTGTTCATCGGCATCATCAATCAACATCAGGAGAAAGCCATGCCTATTCAGGATCTCGTCGATTCAATTGCAACGCAAGCCAATCTCGATCCACAAGCGGCGGAGAAGGCCGCAGGAACGGTACTATCCGTGCTCCAGCACGAGGCTCCCGAACAAGCAGCAACAATATTCGCAAAGATCCCGGGTGCTACCGAACTTGCCCAAAACTTCGATGTCATGGCAAGCGGGGCTCAGTCGGGTGGCTTTCTGTCAAGCGTGACCAGCATGCTTGGGGGTGTGGCGGGTGAAAAGGTTGGCGCGCTGGTCAATGGTGTCGCCGCACTGAAAGAGAGCGGGCTGACCGTCGAACAGATCCAGGAAGCTGGAGCTGCGGTGCTGGCCCATGCCAAGGAATACGCCGACCCAAAACTTGTCGATCAGCTTCTAGATTCGGTGCCCGGCCTGAAAGGTCATCTCGGCCTTTGAATGCAATGGGCTGACATTCTGCATCCGGCCATGTAAACCGTTCCAAGGTTATCAGGAATCGAGCGGAATGAACGGCACCAAACGGACATTTTATTTCGTGCTCGGATGGATGATGGTGGCGCTCGGCTTCATTGGCGCGCTTCTGCCCGTCATGCCGACAACGATCTTTCTCATCATCGCCGCCTGGTGTTTCAGCCGCTCGTCGCCGCGATTTGAAAAGTGGCTGCTTAAACATCCGGTGTTCGGGCCGACACTCGTGCAATGGCGCGAGCACGGAGCAGTGCCGAAACGCGTAAAATGGATTGCTTGCGGTGGCATGGCATTGGGCTACGCCACTTTCATGTATTTTGCCCGGCCGTCACCTCTGCTCGGAGGGGTGGTGGCGGTCTTTTTCATTGCCTGCGCCGCTTACGTTTTGACCCGTCCGAGTCTGGCGGCGTAACGAGAGGGTTCCAGGTTTTGACTGGACCATTCCCCATCTGCCACTCACTTCATCCAATTCGAAATCTCTCGGTGATCCTCGGGCTTGACCTGAGGACCCACACTTTCTTGAAGGAATGACAGCCCCACGCCTGGATTGAGCATCCCAATGGGTCCTCGGGTCAAGCCCGAGGATGACGGAAAGGGAAGCGCAATTCAACCACGACCTGAAACGCTCTAGACGCGCTTGCCGGTCGCCTTGTCGAAGATGTGCAAAGCACTCGCATCGATATTGAAGCGCTGCGACGCACCCACTGCGATTTGCGACCGTGGAGGCAAGCTTGCTGTCAGGCGCTGGCTGCCGATTGTCGAGGTAACGACCAGTTCCGGGCCGGTCAGTTCTACCACTTCGACCTTTGCCTCGATGGCAAGGCCTGCGTCTTCCGATGACGCCAGTGTCAGACTTTCCGGACGAATGCCTATGATCACATCGCGAGCGCTCGCGGCATTTTCCCGTAATGCTTGGGGGAGGGGGATGCCACTGAGCGAGCCATCAATGTGCGCGATACCGTCGGCGACCGTAGCATCCAGCATGTTCATCGGCGGCGAACCAACAAAGCCTGCAACATAGCGCGTGGCCGGGCGATTATAGATCTCATCCGGAGTGGCAAGCTGCTCGATCTGACCATCGCGCATGACGGCGATGCGGGTTGCGAGCGTCATCGCCTCGATCTGGTCATGCGTCACATAAACAATCGTGGTGCCAAGCATCTGGTGCAGGCGCTTGAGCTCAGTTCGCATCTCCATGCGCAGTTTCGCATCGAGATTGGACAAGGGCTCGTCGAAAAGAAATATTTGCGGATCGCGCACCAGTGCCCGGCCGATGGCAACACGCTGTCGCTGACCTCCGGAAAGCTCGGATGGCTTGCGGCCAAGCAGATTTTCGATCTGCAGGATTTTTGCCGCCTTTTGCACGGCCTCGGTGCGTTCGGCCGCAGGTACATTGCGCATCTCAAGGCCAAAGCCGATGTTTCGCGCCACGGACATGTTCGGATAAAGCGCATAGGACTGGAACACCATGGCGATGTCGCGGTCCTTGGGATGCACGCCGGTGACCGAGCGATCACCGATGCGCACGTCACCGTCTGTCGCTTCGGCGAGCCCTGCGATGATGTTGAGAAGCGTGGACTTGCCGCAGCCGGAGGGACCGAGGAGTACGAGGAATTCGCCGCTGGCGAGTGACAGGTCGATGCCCTTCAGCGTTTCGACGGCGCCATAGCGCTTGCGAACATTAATGAGCTCGAGCGCACTCATAGAGCTTCCTCCGGTGGCGTATGCGGATCTTCGCCATCATAGCGGCGCGGAATGGTGGAGATGGCTTTGGACGCAACGCGAACTCCAGCAGCAAGGCTTGCCCCGAGCGTTTGGCCGCTTGCCAGCGCTGCGAGGAAGGCGGCATTGAACACGTCACCGGCACCAATCGTATCGGCAACCTGAACAAGGGGCGCCGTTACCGAGACAAGCTTGTCATCGGAGCCGACGGCCAGTGCCCCATCGGGTCCTCGCTTGACGACAACGATGGCATCCCTCGGCATCAACGCCTTGAGCCTGTGCGCGGCCTCGGCAGGCTCGACGCTGTTGGCGAGGCGCGTCGTTTCGACCTCATTGAACAGGGCGATGTGGCAGCGTGCCAGCCACCCGCACGCCTTGATGCGGTTGGTCTCGGTCCAGCCATCGATCGGCCAGCCGGTATCGAGCGCAATGCGGATATCATTGGCATCGGCCCAATCGAACAATTCGTCATATTGTGCAACGAGGGCGTCGGTCAGGAAGGAGCCGCAAAGGATGGCGGTGCCGCCCTTCAGCCGCTCGGTGTCGAGCGTCGTAATGACGTCGAGCCAGGACAATGCCGCGATGTGACCGCGCGTCGTAAAGAAAGTACGCTCGCCATTCGGGTGGGTAATGCCGACGGAAAGTGTCGTGCCCATGGGCGCAACCGGCCAGCGCGCTGAATGCTTGCCGAAACCCTGGCGCAGCCATTCGCCGAACTGGTCATTGCCGACATTGGCGGCGATCTGGAAATCAAAACCGAGCCCATCCCAGGTCAGCGCGGCATTGCCGGCGGAACCGCCGACGCGCAATTCGTCGTAATCCACCATGATCTCGGTTCCGGGCGTAGGCCATGGATCGGCCGGGCCGAGGATCAAATCGACATTGACGTTTCCGATGACGGCGAGTGGCTGCATCGCTCTCACTCGTCCCGCGTGATCTTGGTCGAGCGAACGGGCGTGCCGAGATCGGCAACGCGCGCGCCGGCAAAACCGAGCATGAAGTGCTGGGCGGCGGGCAGGAGCGCAAAAACGGCCGCTATGCCGCTGGCTACCCCCAAATCAATCGTCGTGGTGCCTTTGAGCGGCGCTTCCCCCGATGCATCGAACACCACAACAGGCGATCCGGCCTCCCGTGCCGAGATTGCCAAGCGCGCGACCAATTCCGACGTTGCATCCTTGGCACGGAAGAGGACGACACCGACCTTCGGTCCGAGCATTTCCATCGGACCGTGGCGCAATTGCCCGCCTTCGAGCGAAAAGCACGGGATGCGTGAAAGTTCGGTGAGGCCAAGCGCAATCGCCTCCGCGACACCCTGCATGCGGCGACCGGAGGTTACGACGGCCGATACGCCCGATAATGCGGCGACCGCAGCATCGACATTGGGCTTACTCTCGCCATTCAAGATGGCGAGCGCTTCGGCCGGATCCTCGCCTAGCGCACCGAGCACCGCCAGATGCAGGGCAAAACTGACAGTCAGACTGCGCGTTGCCGCAAAGGCATTTTCCGTACCGCCGGAACCGACCATTGACGGAACGGTGCGGGCAAGGGTGGAACCGCCTTCGAGCGTCAAGCCGAAAGTATCGGCCCGAACGCCCGCCTCGGCAAACCAGCGCAGGATTTCGGCGCTTTCACCCGACTGCGAGGTCACGAGAATTGTTTTGCCGACTAATGGTAGCGGCTGGCCAAGTTGTTCGGATAGCGGCAGTGCCACGGCATCGATACCAAGGCCGCGATAAAGGGGTTCCACCGCACGGCCAACCGCATGCGAACCACCCATGCCGAGCAGCAGCAGACGCCCGGTCATACGCAGGGATTGGGCGATGGTCACCGCAAGTGGCGCTGCCGCCTCGAACGAGGAAATCGCATCGGCATTCTGCCGCGCCATTTCTTTCAAGATGGCGATAAGACCGATAGGTTTGTTCTTTTGCGAAGAAGACATGCTCATCCTTTGACGCCGCCGCTTGTCAGGCCCGCGATCAGCGCGCGCTGCATGAAGAGACCAACGATGAGCGGGGGGAGGGCGGCAAGCACACCCGCTGTGGCAATCAATCCGTAATCCGAGACGCGTCCGCCGGCGAGATCGGCGATCGCCACGGTCAAGGTTTTGGCCCGCTGGTCCGACGTGAACAACAGGGCATAGAAGAATTCGTCCCAGGCAAGCAGGAACGCGAAGAGTGCAGCGGTCGCCATCACGGGCGCTGCGAGCGGCAGGGTGATCAGCCGCAGGATCTGATCGAGCCGGGCACCATCCATGGTCGCAGCGCTTTCAATCTCGCGCGGGATCGAATCGAAGCCCGATTTCATCAGCCATGTGGTGAATGGCGCTAGGATGGTGAGGTAAACCAGTGCCAGACCAAAGACATTGTTGAGGAGGCCTGCCCAGGCAAGGGTCATGTAGAGCGGTACGGCCAAGGCGACCGGAGGCAACATGTAGGTGGCAATGACTGCATAAAGTGACCAGCCAACGGAAGGTGTGCGCGATACGGCCCAGGCGGAGGGGACGGCTACCATGAGCGCCGCTACAGTCGCCATGCCGGCAACCTTGATGCTGTTGAACAGCGAGGCAACGAAAGCTTCCCCGGCACTGTTCGCGACGGAAGAAAGCAGGACACCGTAGCGGGACAGATCGACCGTATCGGGCCACCAGTGCAAAGGCTTGGCGATAAGATCCGGCGTCGAGGAAATGCTCATGACGAAGAGCCAGACCACGGGGGCGAGGATCACAACCAGAAGCAATAAAGCGGCGAGGTGGACGAGTATTGTTGCGGTGAGGCTGCGACGTTCCATTATGACACTCCTGCGCTTTTGCGGATCAGGGCGGCATAAGCGACGGCAAGCACTGTCACGAGGAGTGTCACGATCAAAGCAAGGGACGCCCCGGATCCCGCTCGCTGGAAGGAAAACGCCTCCTGGTAGACGAGGATCGACAATGTGCGTGTGCTGTTGGCCGGACCGCCGCGCGTCATGACCCAGATAATGTCGAAGACCTTGAACGCCTCGATGGTGCGCAAGACAAGCGCCACCATCAAGGGCCCGGCGAGGTAGGGCATGATGACGAAGCGGAAGCGCGACCAGGCGCCGGCTCCGTCGACCATGGATGCAGCGGTGATATCGCGCGGCACGGCCTGCAGGGCGGCGAGCGCAATCAGCGCCACCAGGGGAAAATTCTTCCAGCAATCGGCCACAATAAGCGAGGCGAGGGCAGTGCCAGGCTCGCCCAGCCAGGAACGATAGGCATTGATAAGGCCGAACTGCATCAGCATCGCGTTCAGTGCGCCATATTCGGGATTATAGATCAGCCGCCACAGTGTGGCATTGACCACGGTCGGCAGCGCCCAGGGCAGAATCATCAGCGCGCGCAGGACGGAGCGGCCGTAAAACTGCTGGTTGAGCAGCAGGGCGGCAAGAACGCCGATAACCATCTCCGCGGATACGGACAGGACGGCAAACCAGAATGTAGTGATCAGCGTGCGTTGAAAATTCGAACCGGACAGTATCTTCACGTAATTATCGAGGCCAACGAAACTGCCTTCGGTACCGACGAGCTTGGCATCGGTGAAGGAGAGCCGCACCGTATCAATGAGAGGCCAACCGATAATCGCAACCATGACGATCAGGAGCGGCAGCATCAGGAGCCATGCGCGGGTGGTGATCCAGGTGCTCGTCATGAAATAAAGCCTGCCACGAAATCAATCATTGGGAAAAATGAAGGCGGCAGGACTGCCTGCCGCCTTCATCGTGCTATCAGAGACCGCTGTTCTCGACGGCAGTTTTCAATGCATCCTCAGGGGCGGCCTGCCCGAGAAGAGCTTCCTGAATTGCCTGCTGCAGTCCTGTCGAAAGTTCCTGATATTTCGGTGTCGTCGGCCGCGGATACATCGCAGCAAGGCTGACTTTGGCCGCCGCAATCAATTCTTCCTGGTTCTTGGAAACGGCAGGATCATCATAGGAGGAGGACCAGATCGGCAGGCTCAGCTTGGCGTACTGGTTCTGCGTTGCCTGAGACGTCATGAACGTAATGTATTTCCACGCCTCGTCCGGATGCTTGCTGGTCGTGGTGATGCCGAGGCCCATGGAACCGTTGACTGCAGAGACGGTGCTTTTGCCTTCGACACCGGGGGCAGGGACGACACCGACCTTGCCGGCAACCTTGCTGTCCTTCGGGTCATTGGCCATGTTGTACATGTAGGTCCAGTTAAGGGCGAAGGCAGCTTCGCCATTCTGGAACACACGGCGCACGTCCTCTTCAAGGAACTCCTTGGAGTTTGGATTGGTGAGACCGGATTTGTAGCTGTCCACCATGTAGTTGAGTGCGTCGAGACCGCCGCCCGTCGCGAATACCGGCTTGCCGTCCTTGAGGAAACTGCCGCCATAGGCACTGACCAGCGTGGTGTAATCGCAGATCGCCGCTTCAGCCTGTGACCAGCTCCAGGCGATGGGCGTTGCAAGCAAGCCCTTGTCCTTGATGATCTTGGCCTGTTCGGCAAGTTCGGCCCAGGTCTTTGGCGGGGTTTTGATGCCGGCCTTTTCCAGGATTTCCTTGTTGTAGAACAGATATTTCGTGTCGAGAATCCAGGGCATGCCATAGCGCTTGCCGTCATACTCAACCGTGGTCCAGGCACCCGGAAGCACGCCCGCTTTCATTTCCGGCGTGATCTTGTCGGTTACATCCACAAGCACCTTGTTGGTTGCATATTCGGCCGGCCAGATCACATCGAAGAGCACGACATCATAGCCGCCGCCCGATCCTTGGGCGAGGACGGTCTTGTCGTGCAAGCCTTCATAGGGAACGAATTCGAGATTGACCGTCACGTCTGGATTTGCCTTGGTGAAGGCTTCCGTCATGGCACGGACATCGGCCTCGCTATAGGCCGCCTGCGCCATGAACAGCGCGTTGATCTTGGTCTCTGCATGGGCAGGCGAAGACAACGCCGCTCCCAGAAGTGTGGCGCCCAGAAGCGCACTCGTCACGGATTTCAACATCATTACCTCCTGTTTGACAGCGCTGGCCTCATGGACAGACGCCTGGTCGTTGCAATCGAGAGCCTTTCGTGACGCGTTTTCGCCAAACCAGTGCTCACATTCCCCTGATCGATTTTTATTAAATCAATTCTCTTGACTTATTAGTTGATGAATATTCTTCTGGTGTCAAGAGGGATGACGGATGGACGGCATACGATCGATACGAGCAAAGAGCGGAACCAATCTCGGCGGTGCGAGTGCGCATAACCGCCGCATCATGATCGATGCATTGCGCGTCAATGGTGCGCTGTCGCGGGCCGACCTTGCACGGGCCACCGGACTGACCCCGCAGGCGGTTTCCAATATCATCGAGGAGCTTGCCCGCGACGGTCTGGTGCGCTCACAGGCAAGCGTGCGCAAGGGCAGGGGCCAGCCTGCGACGCCCTATCAGCTTGTGCCGGAAGGCGCCTTTGCCATCGGCCTGCAGATCGACCGCCACGTGACGCGCACCGTCATCGTCAACCTCGTCGGCGATGTTCTGGTTCAGATGGAAGCCAAGCTGCCTCCCGGCGGGCCGGCGCAGGGTGTTGTGGTTATTCTCGACCTTATCAGGAAGGCGCGCAACGCGCTGGCGGCACAGGCGCCAGAGGCCGAAAAACGGCTCGTTGGTCTCGGCGTTGCCATGCCGGGGCCATTTGGCATCAACACGCTTTACGACGACCCCTGGATGATGACGGCGTGGCAGAACTTCCCGCTCATGGACAGGATTGCCGAAGGAACGGGGCTCGAAGTTGCGTTGCAGAACGACGCGGCAGCTGCAGCAACTGCCGAACGCTTGCTTGGCGCAGCACATGGGCTCGACCACGCAATCTGCATCTACTTCGGCTACGGTCTCGGGGCGGGCTTGATCCTCAATGGGGAACTTTATGGCGGCGCGCACGCCAATGCCGGCGAGATCGGTATGATTCTTGCGCTGGTGCCCGGTGACGGCCCCGACGTCGAGCCCCTGGAGCATTACGCCTCCATGGCGGCACTTTGTAAATTGCTCGATTTCGATCCCTCCGAACCGGAGCTTTTCGCCATGATCACCGATGCCATCCTTCGCGGCGGACCAGAGCTGGAACGGTGGATGGACAGCGTCGCCGAACGTTTGCGCCGGACCGTGCAAATTCTCGAATCGGTCTTCGATCCGCAGACGATCATTCTCTGTGGTGGCGCGCCAAGAGTGCTGATCGATCGCCTTGTCGAGAAGATCGAGCCGTTGCTGCCCTCGATCGCCGAGCGCTCCCGCCGCTATCCGGAAGCACGATTGCAGGCAGGGCTGGCCGATCCTTGGTCCGCCGCACTCGGCGCCGCCGCCGAGCCCATCGCCCGGACTTTCGATCCAAGGTTTTCGGCAATACTCAAAACGGTATGAGGCATAGAAGGCTTGCTATAGCTCATAATGTACGTCAGAGTGAGTTATAGAAAGGCGACCTATCCCTCATGATCTGGAACTGGCAGCAAGCCGATTGGCCCAATTTCACCTTTGACGCAACTGCGCTTGAACCACTGGAGCGCCAGTTCCTGCTGCATTCCGGCGAGTTTTTCGGTGCTTTTCGCCATGTGAATACCGATGACCGGGACACGTTGCGGATCGAGCTGATCAGCGACGAAGCGTTGAAGACCTCGGAGATCGAGGGAGAATTTCTCAACCGCGACAGCTTGCAAACGTCACTTCGGCAACAATTCGGTTTGGCGACCGGCAATCAACGTGTTCCAGCTGCAGAGCGAGGCATCTCGGAGATGATGGTTGACTTGTATCGGACGTTCGCCGATCCGCTCCAACACGATACATTGTTCAACTGGCACAAGATGTTGATGGCTGGCGAAAGCGATGCCATCCAGATTGGAGGTTACCGCACGCACGAGGAGCCGATGCGGGTTGTGTCGGGCCGCGCCGACAGGCCGACAATCCATTTCGAGGCACCGCCATCCAAACGCATTCCGCAAGAGATGAATGCGTTTGCAAGCTGGTTCAACGCGACGGCGCCCGAGGGGAAGACGGCTCTGCCTGCGCTGACCCGAGCCGGGCTGGCGCATCTCTACTTCGTCAGCATTCATCCTTTTGAAGACGGCAACGGCCGTATTGGTCGGGCAATCTCTGAAAAATCTCTTGCCCAGAACCTCGGTCAGCCTAGCCTCATCGCTTTGGCCTATACCATTCAGCGTGCACGCAAAGCCTATTACGACATGCTCGAACGCAGCAACAAAACCAACGAGATTACCGCGTGGCTCGTCTATTTTGCCGAGACTGTGCTGGAAGCGCAGCGTACGACACTGGAGCGGGTGGAATTCTACATCGTCAAGGCCAAGTTTTACGACCGGGTGCGCGGGCAACTCAACCCGCGTCAGGAGAAAGTCATCGCCCGTATGTTTCGCGCGGGGCTGGACGGGTTGAAGGGCGGTCTCAGCGCCGAAAACTACATCAGCATCACCGGAACCTCCCGCGCAACAGCAACGAGAGATTTGGCCGATCTGGTTGTCAAAGGAACGTTGACCCGGACCGGAGAGCGAAGACACACACGCTACCGTCTTGATCTCGATGGTATCTGACTAACGCAGCGACGAAAACCAGGCGATCAGCTCGGCACTGTTGCGCAGGCCATAGGCGCGCATGATGCGGGCGCGGTGTGCCTCAATGGTCCGCTTCGACAGGCCGATCTCCTGCGCAATCTGCGCATTGGTCTTGCCTTGCGATACCAGTGTCAGCACCTGTTTCTGCCGGTCGGAAATGAGGCTGGCGTTGCCGGCGACCGCTCGATGCATTGGCTCGAAGCAATAGAGCGCTTCGGCAAAGGGATCCGCCAGATTACGGCTACGCCCGCGCACCTGGCACCAGAAGCTCGAACCGTCACGCCGCCGCATGATGCGCTCGTCGTGATATACTTTGCCGCCGGCAAAGTTCGTCCGCCACATTTCGCCGGTGCGGACGAAATCCCTTATTTTCGGATATAGTCTTGAAAAGCTCTGGTCGATCAGTTCGTGACGCTCATAGCCGAAAGTCGCGGCGAATTCGAAATTGCAATCACGTATGATACGGTGCGTGGCATAGACCATCGGCACCGGCAGGTCAGTCAGCCGGAAGTGTTTTGCGCTTCCAGGATTCAGGATGTCGGAACTGGGTAACTCTGATGCTGCCATGCAGTATTAATACGACTATCTGCAGTGCCGGTACAAGCCATACGGTTCACGCAGAGGATAGAGAAATGGGAGTTTTTTCTTGAAAAAAGTTCAATCAAACGTCAGCGATGCGCTGGACGGCGTGCTGTTCGACGGCATGACCATCATGGCCGGCGGGTTCGGCCTGTGCGGCATACCCGAGGCGCTGATCTACGCGATCCGCGATTCCGGCGTCAAGGATTTGACCGTCATCTCCAACAATGCCGGCGTCGATGGCATCGGACTTGGCGTGCTGCTCGAGACCAAGCAGATCCGCAAGATGATCTCGTCCTATGTCGGCGAAAACAAACTGTTTGCCCAGCAGTACCTGTCGGGCGAACTCGAACTGGAATTCAACCCGCAAGGAACGCTCGCCGAACGTATTCGCGCCGGGGGGGCAGGTATTCCGGCCTTCTTCACCAAGACAGGCGTCGGCACCATCATCGCCGAGGGCAAGGACGTGCGCGAATTCGACGGTGAATCCTACGTGATGGAGCGTGGACTATTCGCTGACCTTTCCATCGTCCATGCCTTCAAGGGCGATACGGAAGGCAACCTCGTCTACCGCAAGACCGCGCGGAACTTCAACCCGATCATGGCGACAGCATCGAAGTTCACCGTCGCCGAAGTCGAACATCTGGTCGACGCGGGCAAGATCGATGGCGACCAGGTGCATACGCCCGGTATTTTCGTCAAGCGGATCGTGCATGTGCCCAACCCCGTCAAACATATCGAACAACGGACGACCCGTCCGCGCCTTGTCGCTAAAAGTGAGGTAAACTGAGATGGCCTGGACACGCGATCAGATGGCCGAACGGGCCGCACAGGAACTTGAAGACGGCTTTTACGTCAATCTCGGCATCGGTATACCGACGCTGGTTGCCAATTATATCCCGACGGGAATGAGCGTGCAGCTGCAGAGCGAGAACGGCATGCTCGGCATGGGGCCTTTCCCCTATGAGGGCGAGGAAGACGCCGACTTGATCAATGCCGGCAAGCAGACCATCACCCAGCTGCCGACGACCAGCTATTTCAACGGTGCCGACAGTTTCGGCATGATCCGCGGCGGTCATATCGACCTTTCAATCCTCGGCGCAATGCAAGTCGCGCGTAATGGCGATCTTGCAAACTGGATGGTCCCCGGCAAAATGGTGAAGGGAATGGGCGGCGCGATGGATCTTGTCGCCGGCGTCAAGAAGGTCGTCGTCGTCATGGAACACGAGGCCAAGGGCGAAGCAAAGCTCCTGGAGCAATGCACATTGCCATTGACCGGACAGCGCGTCACCGATCTGGTGATCACTGAGCTCGGCGTTTTCACCGTGGAGCGACGCGGCGAGCCCAAGATGACACTCGTCGAGGTTGCGCCCGGAGTAACGGTCGAGGAAATCAAGGCGAAGACCCAGGCGGTGTTCGACGTCGCGGTTTGATTGACGCATTCAGAGCTGGCGGACATAATATCCGCCAGCGTCTACCGCGTCTTCTTGACCACGCAAACTGGGCCCTCGCCCGGATAGCGGGGATCATGATCGACACACGTAGCGTCATAGCGGAAGCTGCCATAATAGACGCGGGCGCAGCCGGAGAGTACGGGAGCGAATGTTACAAGCAGCAGAAACAGGGCTGTGGAATATTTTCGATAAAGAGGGTTCATTTTTCCTCGCGTCGCTCCTATATATAGCCAGTTACGAGTGACACAGTAGCGTAACAATCCACTGATATTCTTCAGTAATTGGTCGAGTTTACGGTCGGCATCTTTGACATCTTACGGAAATCTGGTGCCACAATAAGGCAGGCTCCTGCTCCGTTTCCTGATCACGTTTTATGTGAAGTGACATAAAGGGGTTGATCCGCGACGATGGACGTATAAGTTCTGCCTTCCGATTTGTTAACTAAACCTTTCACGTTAGGAGCAAAGCGATGAACAAACCCGCCGGCGACTATTCATTGCCAGAAACGATTTCCACGGCGCTTGCCAATGGTACAAATATTGTCAGAGCATTTCGCGAACAATTCGGATATTCCATCGAGGATTTAGCCGTTGCGTGCGGTCTGACATCCCTCGAAATCGAAACGATCGAAAGCGGCCAGAATACGGATCCGCACAAGCTGGAACGCATTGCGCATGCGCTTGGTCTCCCGAGCAACGCAATGATTCTTGAAGATCCCAAGCGCCTCAGCGCCTGAAACTCTACCACCCACTAATAAATCGGCACCCAAAAAGCTGTCAGAGTGATATCCCAACTCTGACAGCTTTTTGATTCTTGCCACGTATAATTGAGGTCTGGCGTTACAGACCCAGTAATGTGCGTGTTAGCGGGTGATCCGGCTCGGTCAATCCTTCGATGACATTGGCGTGGTGCTTGCCAGGTTCTTCGACAGCATCGGCCCGGCAGTCAAACCCCGACCAGACATTGGCGAGCAAGGCATTCTGCCGCAGAAATTCGGGCCGCTCCGCTGCGCCAACCCATGCGGTTACGTCGATGCCTTCCTGCGGCTCGAGCAGGGCCGGGCTCTCCAGCCGTGCTTCCACAGCATCGAGGTGCAGCGTATCGTTCATCTCGGTCTTCATCAGCGGACGCATATCGGCTATCGCCGAAATGGGCACCGTCTTGCGGATGCGATGGCGGATCGCCTGGTTCAGCGGTGACGTCACCGTCACCATGCGGGCAACGAGGTGTCCGCCTGCCGAATGTCCTGTCAGGTGGATCGGGCCTGAAACCTCATTGGCGGCGCGGGTGATAGCGAGCCCGACCTGTACGGTGATATCGCTGACGCGAACCTCCGGACACAGAGCATAGGACGGCACGGCGACGGCGAAACCGTGGGTGATAGGGCCTTTTGCCAGATGCGACCATGCGGACTTGTCGAAATCTTCCATCCAGTACCCGCCGTGCACGAAGACGGCGAGGCCCTTCAGGTCGCCCCAGGGCATGAACAGATCGAGCCGGTTACGCGAATGCGGGCCGTAGCCGAGGTCGGCTTTGAACAGGCCTTTTTCCTGCATTTCCTCGCGAAAGTGTGCAGCCTCCGCCAGCCATCTGGCCGGATATTCGAAGCCGCCGGGAATATACGCGAAGTTCGAATAGGCGTCGTCCCAGTCGATAGCTGCAGTCGTACCCATGTCTTCCTATTCCCTGATCTTTTCCCTTATCTGCACGCCACCGCCGGACCTGCGCAGGTTCGGCAGAGCCAACATCAAGAGCACGAACGCGCCGGTGGCAAATTTTAGATCCGCCGGCGCAAGACCAAGCGTCAGGCAGAACGATATCAGCTGGTAGTACACCAGCGAGCCGATAACCGGAGCCAGAACCTGCCGAAGTATCGTCTGCCGGCCTGTAATGGCCTCGCCGATGATCAGCGCGGCAAGACCGTTGATAAGTATGCCGAATCCCATGTTGACATCGGCAAAACCTTGCGTCTGCACCATGATACTGCCACCCGTCGCGGAAAGTGCACTCGCAACACCGACGCCGATAATTGTTGCCGTGCCGACGTCGATGCCCTGTGCCTCGGCCATATCGGGGCTGGCCCCGACTGCACGCATCGCCGTACCTTTTTCGGACATGAAGAAATACAGCATGGCGCCGAGAACCAGCGCAACCAGCAAACCGACAATCAGGATCTTGGTCCAGGGGAAATTGGCGGAGGGGCCGGCAAGGATGGTGAAGACGGTATCATAGGTGAAGAGCGGAATATTGGTGCGGCCCATGATGCGCAAATTGATGCTGTAGAGCATCGTCATGACCAGGATACCGGCGAGCAGCGTGTTGATCCTGAAACGCAGGTGGATGAACGCGGTGGTGCAGCCGGCGGCAAAACCGCAAAGCAGCGCAACGAAGCAGGCGAGAAATGGATTGACGCCGGCGGTGATCAGCGTGCCGCAGACACACCCGCCAAGTGGAAAGGCGCCTTCCGAGGTCAGATCGGGAAAGTTCAGGATGCGGAAAGGCAGCATGACGCCAAGCACCACGAAGGAAACGATCAGGCTCTGGGCGATGGTGACCGGGATGAGGCCATAGAAACTGTTGAATACGTCCATGGTCTCAAGCCCCCTGCAACGCGATAGCGTCGGATTTGGTGTGAAACCGCTCGACAAGATCCGCAACGGTAATACCGTTTTTCTCTTCCTGACCGATCTCCACGAGAACCTTGCCCGCGTCCATCATGATGATCCTGTTACCGTACTTGATCGCATGCTCCATGTTGTGCGTGACCATCAGTGTCGTCAGTTGCAACGCTTCCACCGCCCGCACAGTCGTATCCATCACCAGCTTTGCCGTGCGCGGATCGAGCGCGGCCGTGTGCTCGTCCAGAAGCAGGAGTTTCGGCCGTGTCGACACCGCCATGACCAGAGACAGCGATTGGCGCTGGCCACCCGAGAGAAGGCCGACCTGCATGTCGAGACGCTTTTCCAGCCCGAGATTGAGTTCCGCCAGTTGCTCGCTGTATCTGGCCCGGCGGGCGGCGGTAAGCCCATAGGAAAAGCTGCGAGGCTTGCCGCGCAATTCGGCCAGCAGCATGTTTTCGCCGATGGTCATGGTCGGCGCGGTACCGATCATCGGATCCTGGAACACGCGGGCAATGAACTGGGCACGGCGGTGGGCGTTCAGCCGGGTGACATCCTGTCCGTCAATGGAAATGCGGCCCGAGTCCAGCGGCAGCTTGCCGGAGACGGCATTGAGAAAGCTCGACTTTCCGGCGCCATTGCTGCCGATGACGATGCAAAAATCTCCGGGCTTCAGCGCGACATCAAGGCCATCGAGCGCCCGGCGCTCGTCAAGGGTGCCGCGATAGAAAATCTTGGTGCCGCCCTTCACGGACAGCATGTCGGTTGTCATGTGTAAGCCCTCAAACCTGAGCACAGCTTGCGTTTAATAATTCCCGCGCTTGGCTGCGCAGGAACTATATGTTTGCAGGCAAAAGGAGAAGGCTTATTTCACGAAGCATTCACAATCTTTGAGGCTATCGGGTACCTTTTGGCCTGTTTTTGCCAGAACAGCCTCGTTGATCAGCGCCGTGTGGTCCTCATAGGTCGGTTTGATCGGGGCAAGGCTTGCCGGTGACTTGCCCGCGATAATCTCCGATGCGAGCTTGGCCGCATTCTGGCCGACCTTCGTGTAGGAGACTTCGAAAGCCGCTGCAACGAGGCCATCGCGTACCGCCTGTGCCGAGGCATTGACGATAGGGATATTGATGTTGAGCGCGGCTGCAGCCACGGCCGGAACCGCAGGCTGGACCAGATTGGAGCCCGGAACGTAGATCACATCGGCCTTGCCGGCGAGCGAACTGACCCGGATCGGAATGTCGTTGGTGTTGTCGAGACCGACCTCCACGAGTTCCAAGCCTTCGGATTTGGCGGCTTCCGTGATCAGCTTCAGCACCGCAACGTCATTGTCTTCGCCGGGATTGTAGAGATAGGCGAGGCGCTTGGCGTCCGGCAGCAGCTTCTTGATGAACTTGACCACCGAGCTGACGTCCTGCAGGTCGGAAGCGCCGGTCATGCCGGTATCGCCTGCATCCCACGAGGGTGTGAGCTTGGCCGCAACCGGATCGGTGACAGCGGCGAAGACCACCGGCGTGCCGGAATTACCGACGATCTGCCGTGCGCCCTGCGCAACCGGCGTCGTGATGGCGAGGATAAGCTTCGGATTGCTGGAAACGAGTTTGGTGACCATTTGCGGGATCAGCGTCGCATCGAAATTCACCTGCAATTCGTCATAGACGGCATCTGTGACACCAAGCTTGGTCAGTTCTGCCTTGAATGCGGTGACCGTTTCATCGAGCTGCGGGTGCTTGCCGAATTGTGCGATGCCGATTTTGGTTTCGGCCGAGGCGGCGCCGAGCCCAAGCCCCAGACCAAGTGCTGCAGCCAGCGCTGTCCGCACTGCATATTTTGCGCCGATCATTTTGTTATTCTCCCTTTTATGCCCCACTATCGAGCAGGGTCTGGTTATATTGACAAGTTCATACCAAAGTAAATTGTAGCCGTTAAGCGACTTGTGCAAAGCCGTGAACTGACGCCACCACATTCATTATCCAGAAAGAAGAAATGGACAGTACCACTATCAAGATCGATGCCACGCAAGCTGACCTTTCCGATCCGCTGCGCGCATACCGCGACAGATTCGAACTGCCGGAGGGCGTGATCTATCTCGATGGCAATTCGCTTGGCGCCTTGCCGAAGTCAGTCGGGCAACGAGTGGCGAAGACAATCGCCGAGGAGTGGGGCGAGCAGCTGATCCGCAGCTGGAATACCGCTGACTGGGTGCATCTGCCGCAGCGCGTCGGCGAGAAGATCGCCCGGCTGATCGGCGCCGAAAAGCGAACGGTCGTCGCGGCCGACAGCACCTCTATCAACCTGTTCAAGGTATTGTCGGCGGCCCTCGACCTCAATCCGGAGCGCCGCAAGATCGTTTCGGAGCGCGACAATTTTCCGACTGATCTTTATATCGCAGAAGGCGTGGCCAAGCAGATTGGCAAGGGTCACCGGCTGGTTCTTGCCGATACCCCCAAAGATATCCCGGACCTGCTGAATGAAGATGTGGCTGTGCTTATGCTGACCCATGTCAATTACCGCAACGGCTATCGTCACGACATGGCGGCGCTGACCAAAGCGGCGCATGACAAGGGTATCCTCGTCATCTGGGACCTCGCCCACACGGCAGGCGCAATGCCGGTTGACCTGACTGGAGCGCAGGCCGATTTCGCCATCGGTTGCGGCTACAAATATCTCAATGGGGGGCCCGGCGCTCCGGCATTTCTTTATGTCAATCCACGCCATCACGGCGGGTTCCGCCAGCCGCTTTCCGGCTGGTTCGGGCATCGCGCGCCATTTGATTTTGATTCCGTCTATGCGCCGTCGAGCAACATCGAACAATATCTGTGCGGGACACCGCCGGTGCTGGCGATGGTCGCCATGGACGAGGCCATGTCGCTGTGGGACGACGTCGACCTGGAGGCCGTGCGAACGAAATCCATCGGGCTCTGCGATTTCTTCATTCAGGAAGTAGGCGAATTTGCCGAGGAATTTGGGCTGACACTGGTAACGCCGCAAGACTCTGACCAGCGCGGCAGTCAGGTGTCCTACGCCTGCGACAATGGCTATGCCATCATGCAGGCGTTGATTGCGCGCGGCGTGATCGGCGATTTCCGTGCGCCGGATATCATTCGCTTCGGCATGACGCCGCTCTACCTGAGCTTCGCGGAGGTGGCGCAGGCCGCGGCGATTCTGAAGGAAATCCTTGCGACGCGCGCCTGGGACCAACCTGAATATCAGGTGAGGGGAGCCGTAACGTGATACGCACCCCCTACGATCCGGAAAAAGAAGGCGCGCAGATGGGCTTCGAAGGACACAT
This sequence comes from Candidatus Phyllobacterium onerii, assembly GCF_028331445.1. GTDB lineage: Bacteria > Pseudomonadota > Alphaproteobacteria > Rhizobiales > Rhizobiaceae > Phyllobacterium > Phyllobacterium onerii. The sequence goes on from NZ_JAQMHX010000013.1 coordinate 81,429, forward strand.
GTCCTATGGCGATTATCTGCGGCTCGACAAGATACTGACGGCGCAGACGCCACTTTCTGCTGCCCATGACGAGATGTTGTTCATCGTACAGCATCAGGCGTCCGAAATCTGGATGCGGCTTGTTATCCACGAACTGACTTCGGTTTGCGAGCACATCGCAAGGGATGATCTCGCGCCCTCCTTCAAGATGCTGGCGCGGGTCTCGCGCATTCTCGACCAGTTGAACTCGGCATGGGACGTCTTGAGGACGATGACGCCCAGCGAATATACGAGCTTTCGCGAAGCGCTCGGCATGTCTTCCGGGTTCCAGTCATTCCAGTACCGGGCGATCGAGTTCCTCGCCGGCAACAAGAATGCCGCGATGATGCGCCCACACGAGCACAAGCCGGATATTCATGCCTGGCTCGAGCAATTCCTGCATGCGCCGAGCATCTACGACCAGTCTATCCGGCTTTTGGCGCGCAAGGGCTTCGTCATCGACCAGCCGGTGCTGGAGCGCGACAGTTCACTGCCCTACCAGCCGAACAACAGCGTGCGCGACGCGTGGCTGGTGATCTACCGCGACCCGGAAGGCCACTGGCCGCTCTATGAACTGGCGGAAAAGCTGGTGGACTTCGAAGATTATTTCCGCCGCTGGCGCTTCAACCACGTGACGACCGTCGAGCGTATCATCGGCTTCAAGACCGGCACCGGCGGAACATCCGGCGTCAACTACTTGCGCAAGATGCTGGAAGTGGTGCTGTTCCCGGAATTGTGGAGCGTGAGAACGAACCTTTAGGCCGCCCGTTTGTCGATAGCGACGCAATCCACCGCAGATTTGGCGTGGATATGGTTGCTGTGCGCAAAACCATGCCTGGCGATTGCGGCAAGATCATCATCGGGTTTGATGGGACGAGACCACCAATTGTCGTTGAGCGTCCAGCCTTGTGCCGTGGCGCTTTCCACCTCGGAACTGTCCGGGCGCAGCACGCATGATTCGTGCACGATACGCGCATTGGGAGAGCGCTTGTTCATCATCTGGCGACCGCGCGCCAGTGCACTTGCCTCATCATCGGCAATGACGAGTTGGTGAAACAGATGACGTGTCTGTTTATACTTTGTCAGATAAGCGAATTTGACCTGATATGCCGGCACTATATGCTCCTAGCAAAGACTCAAAAGCGTTAACCATTTATTAATATTGTCGGCTAACCGGTCTTTTTCAAGGAGAGGGAAGTTTTGCACAGATAAATTTGCTGTTTTACAAAAAAGTGAGATTTGGATAAAGGCTTGTTTCTACAACAGAATATACAACTCATTACGATAGCGAAATAAAATTCGTCCGAGATCAGATCCGGACGGCTGAGTAAATCATAAATTCTAATTCTCACCCGTAAACCAGTTTATCCTGGCGAGCGCGGAGTTCGACGATCTTCGAGCCTGGCGCGGGGGCGGCGTTGGCGCTGGTGATGAGTTCACCCTTCCTGATGGCTTTCGTGACGCTGCCGCCCTGCAAAAGGCCGCAAGGGATGGCACCGGCGACGCGCGCTTCGTCCGCCGTCATGATCCAGGCGCGGTAGCAGTATTCGCCAATGGCATCGAGCCTGTCGCCGGGCTTCAGATCCTTCTTGGCCACGGCGCAGACCTCGGCCACCGGCTTGGCCAGCGGCACCATGTCGGCCTTGCCGTAGAGGACGACGCGGGCGCAGGTCAGCGGCACCTCGAGCGAAGTCAGGTGATAGGGGCGGTGGAAGGTGAAGTAGGGACCCTTGCCCATCTTCAGGTCTTCCATGCGCTCCGAGATGCGCGGATGCGACATGTCGGCAACGACGAACACGCCCGGCGCCACGCCCTTGCCGATCGAATAGTCGACGACACCCACGCGCGACAGGACGCCGCCATCCTTTTCCGGCACGAGCACCTTCGACAACTGGTCGAGCGTTGCCGCCGGGCCATGCATGCCGGGCTTGTCGGGGACGAGCCCGGTGGCATTGGCGATCGCCGCCATCTCCACCATGGTCTTCGAGCCATCGACGAACTCGACCAGCATGCGCACATTCATGTGGCGGCGCCTGGCTTCTTCCTCGTAATCGTCGGGTATCGCATCGATGTTGAGCGGGTTGTTCTTGCCCTTGCCGGCGGCAACGATCGGATGGCCCATGGCCGAAACGAACTCGATCAGCTCCATGCACGAGGACGGCTCATCGCCGGCTCCGAGCGAATAGGTGACGCCGAGCCGGTCGGCCTCGCTCTTCAAATAGGCGCCGATGGTCACGTCCGCCTCGACATTCATCATGACCAGATGCTTGCCGTGCTCCATTGCCTTCAAGCCGATCTCGGCCCCGACCGCCGGCACCCCGGTCGCATCGATGACCACATCGATCAGCTCGTTCGCAAGGATGAGATCGGCATCATTGGTCACGGCGATCTTGCCGGCTTCCATCGCTTCCGTGAGCGCCGCAGCATTCGAGACTTCGCGCGAATGACCCGCTTCCTGGTAGGCGATGTCGACGGCCTTGACCGCGTTGGGCAAATTGAGTTCGGAAATCGCCCCGATCTCGATGCCGGGCATATGCGCCACACGCGTGACGATATCGGTGCCCATCTCGCCCGAACCGATCAGGCCGATGCGGATCGGACGGCCGGTCTCCGCCCGCGCCTGCATATCCCGCGCCAATCCCGTCAATGCAACATTCGTAGCCATCAATGCCTCCACTTGCTGCTGACCGGCATAGGACGGGAATTTGCGATTGGCAAGTTAGACGTTATGGAAGCGGAATTCGGTGCGCTGGTGATAGATCTCGCCGGGGCGAAGGATCGTGCCCGGAAACTGAGGCTGGTTCGGACTGTCGGGAAAATGCTGCGCTTCCAGGCAGAGGCCGGTATGTGGACCATAATGCATGCCCCCGATCCCGGTAACGGCAGGTATTTTTGCTCCGTCATAGAATTGCAGGCCAGGCTCGCTCGTGTGCACCTGCATGGCAAGGCCATTACCCGCCACGAGCGAGGCTGCAAAACGCATGCCATCGCTCATTGGCTCGCTCAGGACGAAGTTATGATCGTAGAGTGTTGAGCCACTCGTGCCGATCCGGCGCGGCAGGCGAAAATCATAGGCCGTCTCATCAATTCCTGTGATTTCGCCAGTGGGAATAAGGCTCCCGTCAACGGGCGTGTAGGCATCGGCAAGGATCCGCAAGCGATGATCGCGAATATCGCCGGACCCATCGAGATTGAAATAGGAATGCTGGGCAAAATTGGCGACGGTTGGCGCGTCAGTGACCGCCTCGACTTCAACGCAAAGCGTGAGGTCATCGAGGCTGTAGGTGCAGTGCACATCCATGTTGCCGGGGAAACCCTGATCGCCATCGGGCAGATTGATTGAAAGGGTGACGGAAGACTGGCTCCAGCCGGCAATGGTCCACAGGCGCTGCGAAACCCCGCCGCTGCCTCCATGCAGGGTCTGGATACCATGTTCATTAAGGTCGAGCTGAACAGTCTTTCCATCGAGCAGGAAACGCCCGTGGGCTATACGGTTGGCGTAGCGGCCGACAAGTGCGCCGAAATAGGGTGAAAGGGCCGGGTAGTCGTCAAAGCCATCGAAACCCAAAACGACGCGCTGGAAGATCCCATCGCTCAAGGGAATTTGCAGATCCCTGATGACCGCGCCCCAGTTCAAAATTCTGGCGACAGCCCCGGCAGGCGAGCGAAGCGTTACCTGGAATACCGGTTCACCTTGAAACGTGCCGAATAGCTCTGGTTGCGCATTGTCACGCATCAATAATCCCTGACAGCGACGCTGCCGCGCGAGGAAAGTTTCGCCTGCAAGATCACGACGACCAGCAGGAACAGGCCGCGTATGACCGATTGCCAGTAGGCGGAGAGCGAGATCCAGCCCTTGCCGTTTTCGAAGTTCAGTACATTGAAGAGGATGCCAAGCAGCAGCACGCCCGCAAGCGTGGCCCCGACAGAACCGACACCGCCGGTCAAAAGGGTTCCGCCGACGACCACCGCGGCGATCGCAAAGAGTTCCCAGCCGACACCCTCGATCGGCTGCCCCGCGCCGAACTGCGACGCGAGGATGACGCCTGCGAGCCCGGCAAGGCCGCCACTCGCTAGATAGACCAGAAACTTGATGCGGTCAGCGGGGAGGCCCATCAGCCGCGTGGCATCTTCGTTGCCACCGACGGCAAGCACACCACGGCCGGTGCTGGTGAAATTCAGAACAACCCAGCCGACCACATAGGTCATGATCGCAATCCAGGCGGGAATTGGAAAGCCGATGAAATTGTCCTGGCCGATCGACGTGAATCCACTTTCGTAGGATACCGACACGGACTGGTTATCGGCGAGGAGAAGCGCGGTACCGCTTGCCGCCAGCATCATGGCAAGGGTCGCGACGAACGGCATGATCTTCAGCCGCGTGACGAGAATTGCATTGATCAGGCCGACGCAAAGCCCGGCGCCGACCCCGGCTCCAAGGCCGATCCAGGCGCCTTGCGGACTGGCAAGCGCCGCGACGACGCTGCCGAGCGCGGCGGTCGAACCGACAGACAGATCAATACCGCCGGTCATGATGACGAAGCACATGCCGAGAGCCACAAGCGCGAACATCGAATTGTAACGCAGGACGCTGGTGATGTTGAAGAGGCCAACGAAATAATCATAGCGCGCCCATCCGAAGAGGATGAGCAGAAGCAGTGCCAGAACGACACCGTAGCTGCCAAGCAAAGAGATCAAACGAGGTCTCGTCATGTGCGCCTGCCCTGTTGCTGTATCCAGACGGCGAGCACGATGATGCCCGCCTTGACCACAAGGGCGGCAGCATCAGGCACACCATTGGCAAGGAGCGTGTAGCGCACGAGCTGGATCGTCATGGCACCGAGCAGCGTGCCGATAATGGTCGCCTTGCCGCCGCTCAATAGCGTGCCGCCAACAGCAACCGCCGCGATGGCATCGAGTTCCATGCCCATACCGACCAGATTGGCGTCGCTGGAGGAGTTGATCGCGATCACCACGAGACCGGCTATCCCGGCACAAAGACCACTGATCGTATAAACGACGAGCTTCACCCGGGAGACCGCGATACCGGAAAGCTCTGCCGCACGCTCGTTGCCGCCAACGGCGATGATCTGACGGCCGAAAACCGTACGCTTCAGCATCCATGCGGCAGCGATCACCAGGAGCACCATAAGCACAACCTGCACGGGAATGCCGAAGAGGCGGCCGAGACCGATCCACTGGAATTGCGGAACGCGGAATGTCTGGAGATTGCCGTTGGTCAGTACCTGGGCAATGCCGCGGCCGGCAATGAACAGAATCAGCGTCGCCACGATCGGCTGGATGCGAAACCTGGCGATGAGCCAGCCATTGAACAGGCCAAACAAGCCCGCAACACCAACCGCGATGATCATCGCGGCCGCGACGGCGAGCGCAACATTGCCGATGGGAACAATCTTGCCGAGGAAGATCATCGGCGCAAGCGCGCCGGAAATGGCCATGAGTGATCCGACGGAAAGATCGATGCCGCCGGTCGCGATGACCAGCGTCATGCCGACGGCAACGATGACAATCGTGCAAACCTGCGTGAGATTGACGTTAAGCGTCTGCATCGTGGCGAAGTTGCGGGTGAAAGCAAAGTTGAACAGGATGAGCAGAGCCAAAGCGATCAAGGTGCCGTAGCGCGCCATGAAATCGAATGGGTCGAACGGCCGCGATATAAGTTGTTGCCGCGCCGTGTCGGTCATGGCGCGGCCCCCGCGACAGTCGGCGCGCTGCCGTGAGCCATCGCCGACATGACGGCGTCTTCGGTTGCCTCATCGCGATCGAATTCAGCAACGCTGATGCCTTCGCGCAGGACGAACACACGATCGGCGCCCTCAATCACCTCTTCGAGTTCCGAGGAGATCATCAGAACCGCAAGCCCTTGGTCGGCCAGCGTCTTGATGAGGGCCTGGATCTCGGCCTTGGCTCCGACATCGATGCCGCGCGTCGGCTCGTCGAGAATGAGCAGACGCGGGTTCATGGCCAGCCAGCGGCCGAGGAGGACCTTCTGCTGATTGCCACCGGAAAGTTCGCGCACCTTCTGGTCCGGCCCCGAGCATTTGATACCGAGTTGCCTGATGAAACGCTCGACGATATCGCGCTGCGCCTTCTCATCGATGACACCGGATTTGCTGAGCTTCGGCATCAGTGCCAGCATCATGTTTTCTGCAACACTCATGTCGGGGACGATGCCCTCGCTCTTGCGATCTTCGGTACAGAAGCCCATGCCGGCAGCAATGGCGTCGGAAGGCTTATTCGGATCGAACGTCTGCCCGTTGAATATCATTGTGCCCGCGCGCGGGCGATCGATGCCGAAGACCAGCCGGGCCGTTTCCGTCCGCCCCGCGCCAAGAAGTCCGGCAAACCCGGCGATCTCGCCGCTGCGCACATTGAACGAGACGTCCTGCACGATCTGGTTGATGGCAAGATTTTCGGCTGACAAAAGCACCTTGCCGATTTTCTTTTCGTCGCGATCGCTGAACGCCGTGGCGTGGCCCTCGGCGCGTTCGATGGCACGCCCAAGCATTGCGGAAACAAGGCCGATCTTGTCGATCTCGTTCATGGCCGCAGTCTTTACGGTCCGGCCATCACGCATGATGGTGACGCGGTCGCAAACCTCATAAAGCTCATCCAGCTTGTGGCTGACGAAAACAACTGAAACGCCCTCCTGCTTCAACTGCCGGATAACATTGAACAGCACAGCGACTTCACGCTCGTCGAGCGAGGAGGTCGGCTCATCCATGATAACGAGCTTTGCCGAAAAACCGATGGCACGCGCAATCGCCACCATCTGCTGCGTGGCGGTGTTGAATTCCATTAATGGGCGGCGCACATCGGCGCGCACATTGAATCGCTGCAGCAGCGCTTCAGCCTCCTGGTGCATGCGCTTCCAATCAAGCAGGCCGCAGCGGCGAGCCTCGCGGCCAAGGCATATATTCTCGGTGATGGAGCGATAGGGGACGAGGTTGATTTCCTGGTAGATGGTGCTGATGCCGCTTGCCTGCGCCTGTTGCGGCGAGGAGACCTCGAATGGCTTGCCATCGAACACGACTTCACCAGCGTCGCGCTTATAATAGCCGGTCAGCACCTTGATCAGCGTCGATTTGCCGGCACCGTTCTGGCCGATCAGCGCATGAACTTCGCCGCGTCCAACAGCAAAAGAGGCGCCGGACAGGGCAGGGATCCCGGCAAAGCGCTTGTCGATTGCCGTCATCGATAAAAGGTTATCGGTGTTCATTGCAAAGCCAATTCTGAACGCATCGGAAGGCTCCGGCATAGCAATAGAAATGCCGAAAAAAAGCCAGCGCCCTATAAGAGCGCTGGCAAGCCGCAAAATCAATAGGCGGTGCTCAGCAGGTCCTTGGCATTGCTGGCATCGTAGAACTGATCGGGGTTGATGAGTTTGGCTGGAATTTTGTCGCCGTTGGCGTAGGCGACGGCCGTGTCGAACGCCTTCGGTCCAAAGCGCGGATTGCATTCGACAACGGCTGCAATCTTGCCATCGACAACCGCCTGAACGGCTTCCTTGCCACCGTCGATCGACAGGACGAGAATGTCCTTGCCTGGAACCTTGCCGGCTGCCTCGATTGCGGAAATTGCGCCCATCGCCATTTCGTCATTATGGGCATAGACAACGTTGGCGTCGGGATGCGCCTGCAGCAGCGTTTCGGCAACCTGGCGTCCCTTGTCGCGGGCGAAATCGCCGGTCTGCGAGGCGACAATCTTGAAGTCCGAGTTCTTGGCGATCACGTCGTCGAAGCCCTTCTTGCGATCATTGGCCGGAGAAGAACCGGTCGTGCCCTCAAGCTCGATGATCGTGGTCTTGCCATTGGCGTTCTTGACAAGCCAATCGGCAACACGCTGGCCTTCCTCGATGAAATTGGAGCCGATAAACGTTACATAATCCTCGCCGGCCTTGGCCAGCGAAGCGTCGACGTTGCGATCAAGCAGGATAACCGGGATGCCGGCATTCTTGGCTGCCTTGATTGCAGGAATCAGCGGCTTTTCCTCACGTGGTGCGAGGAAAATCAGGTCAACGCCCTGGGCGATCATCGAATTGACGTCGGCGACCTGCTTGGCGGCGGAGCTCGCAGCATCCGTATAGACCAGTTGCCATCCGCGCTTTTTGGCCTCTTCCTGCATGCTGGCAGTCTGGGCCAGGCGCCACGGATTGTTGCTTTCAGTCTGGGCAAAGCCGACCTTGTAGGTGTCTTTTTTCTTGAGCGGCGGTGCATCAGCCAATGCGATGCCAGCGACCATGGAGACCAGCCCAATGGCTGAAGTAAACAGCACGGTCCGACGGGTGATATTCATTGAAAATTCCCTCCCAGAAATTAGTTCGTGGCGATCCCACTACGACAATCATCGCTACTTATAAAAATTAGTCAATAATTATTTATGTTGATTAGTGAGGCAAACTGTTCGTAATATTCCCCATAACTTCATCGATTCCGGCCAGTCTTCGGGCCGCTGGAAGCGTCGTTCCGGGTGGGTGATACAGTGGATAATTCGACCACTGAGAAAGTTAAGACCACGCGCTTGGCTGTGCGGCGCAAGCGTGTCAGCAAGCGTGTGACGATGACCGACATCGCCCGGGTTGCAGGGTGTTCGCAGGCCACCGTCTCGTTCGTGCTCAACAAGACGCCGGGCATAAAGCTTGCCGCTGAAACGCGCGAGCGGGTGATAGAGGCGGCGCGCGCGCTCGGCTATGCCGCACCGAGTTTTGCCCATCTCGACACCGCGAATATCCCGACGCCGGCGCTCGACGGCAAGATCGGCTTTGTCGTCGATCAGCTTGCGACCAGTCCGGAAGCGGTCGTCGCTATCGAAGGCGCACGCCAGGCCTCGTGGAATGCCGGCAACATCATACTGGTCGCCCAGACGCTCAACGACCCCGAGATGGAGCCCCGCACGATCCGCGCCCTGCGCGAGCACGGCATTTCGGCCCTGATCTATATGGCGATCTTTACGCGCGAGGTGGTCTTGCCGGCGGCGGTTTACGAACTCGACATTCCGGTCGTTCTCATCAACTGCTACACGCCGGATCATGCCTTTCCTGCTGTCGTACCAAGCGAGATCGCCGGCGGCCAGCATTCGACCCGTCATCTGATCCAGCATGGCCATCGGCGCATCGGCACTATTACCGGCGAACCATGGATGGAAGCCGCGAAGGACCGGCTCAAGGGCTATCGTCGCGCCTTGGCGACGGCCGATATCCCTTTCGATCCGGAGCTGGTAATCGAGGGCGACTGGTCGGCAAGCGCGGGCTATGCGGCGACGAAGGAATTGCTGACGCTGGACGACCGGCCCACTGCCATTTTCTGCCAGAACGACCGTACGGCGATTGGCTGCTATGAGGCGCTGAAGGAGACCGGTATGCGCATTCCCGAAGATATCTCCGTCATCGGGTATGACGACGAAGAAATCTCGCGCCATCTCCATCCGCAATTGACAACTTCCGTCTTGCCGCACCGGGCCATGGGACGCTGGGCAATCGAGCAACTGGACAGCTTCGCGCAGTCATCGGGCACGCGCTATCCGATCACCAAGCTCGAATGCCCGCTAGTCGAGCGGCTGTCCGTGGCGGAGTGCGCCGCAAAGCTGGCGTTCTTCGCCTAGTCCCCTGGCTTTTGTTTCGCATACTCGGCACGATCGATACCGTGACGTTGCAACTTGTCGTAGAAGGTCTTGCGCGGGATCCCAAGGGTTTCAAGGGTCGAACGCACATCTCCATGGTTTGCGTTCAGCGCATCACGGATCAGTTTCGCCTCGTGCTGCTCCATCGCTTCGGGCAGGTTCACGATGTTAGTCGTCTGACTGAGTCTCTCACTCTCCAGCCCGCCCAGCCCGAGCGCAACCCGTTCGGCAAAATGCGAAAGCTCGCGCACATTGCCTGGCCAGTCATTTTCCATCAGGCGCGATCGTAACGCTCCGGTCATCTCCGGCGGCTCGCTTTTGAAGCGTGCTGAGGCGCGCTGCAGGAAATGCGTGAACAGGAGCGGAATATCCTCCCGACGCTCGCGCAGAGGCGGGATTGAAATCGTAACGACGTTCAAGCGATAAAAAAGGTCTTCGCGGAAATTCGCACGTTGATCCGGACTGCCGAGATCTACCTTTGCCGCTGCAACGACACGCAGATCGACCGGGCGATGTTCATTCGTGCCGAGCGGCGCGATCTCGCGGGTTTCAAGCACGCGCAGCAATTTGACCTGCGTCGACAGCGGCATGCTTTCGATTTCATCGAGAAACAGTGTACCGCCACTGGCATGTTCAATGCGGCCGATACGCTTTTTCTGCGCTCCGGTAAATGCACCAGCCTCATGACCGAACAGCTCGCTTTCGATCACGGTCTCCGGCAGCGCACCGCAATTGAGCGCGACGAAATTGCCTTGCTTGCGACGACTCCATTCATGCAACAGGCTTGCCGCTACTTCCTTGCCGGTACCGGTTTCACCGGCAATCAAAACGTCGACATCTGCGTTGGCCACGTGGCGCAATGTCTTGCGCAGGTTCTGCATGACAGGGGTCTGGCCAATGAGCGGCAGATTGTCATCGGAAGTCTCGAGCGCGAGGCGCAGCTGGCGGTTTTCCATGACCAGCCGTCGCTTTTCAACCGCTCGCAGGATGCTCTGGACGAGGCGATCAGCCGGATAAGGCTTGGCAATGAAATCATAGGCGCCTTCCTGTATCGCCTCGACCGCCATATCGATGTCGCCGTGGCCGGTGATGAGGATGACGGGCAGATCGGTGTCCATGGCGTGTAGGCGGCGAAACAATTCCAGACCGTCGATATTCGGCATGCGCACGTCAGTGACGACAACGCCGGCAAAATCCGGTGTCAAAAAGCGCAAGGCGCTCAATGCATCCGTAAAAGGCATCACCGTAAAACCTGCAAGCTCCAGGGTCTGGCGATTGGCATTACGCAGATCATCATCATCGTCAACGAAAGCGACACTGGGCTGAAAATCCATAATCAGGCGACCCTTGGAAGGTGAACCGTAAACTCTGTTCCGGCGCTGCTGCTTTTGACGTCGATGCGCCCGCCATAATCCGCGACGATGTCGTGGCAGATGACCAGACCGAGCCCGAGACCACGATCCTTGGACGTATTGAAAGGTGTGAACAGCGCTTGCATGATTGCTTCAGGAATACCTGGCCCATTGTCGGAAACAATCAGCTGGACCTCGCCGTCGGTCACCCGGGTTTCCACGCTGATCTTGCTGGCCGGACCGCCTTCCGTTGCCTCCACTGCATTCTGCATGAGATTGATCAGCACCTGTTCGAGACGCATACGATTGCCATGCACCTTGATATCCGGCGGTGGCGTCTGCGTGATGATCTGACCGGCTCTCTGCCGGAACCGGGTGCCAAGCAGCAGCAACGCACCCTCGATCACATCGCTGACGCTGATGGGACCCGCGTCGCCCGTTCCCTTGCGCGCGAAGGTGCGCAGCTCATCGGTGATGCCACCAATGCGCTCTGTCAGCCCGGCAATGGCTTTCAGATTGTCCTTGGCTGAATCGATCTGGTTGCGGCCAAGAAACGTCTTGGCATTGTCCGCATAGGAGCGAATGGCAGCGACAGGCTGGTTGATCTCATGGGCGACGCCGGCCGTGACCTGTCCGAGAATGGCAAGACGGTTCGCTTGCACCAAGTCCTGCTGCACCGTCTGCAGCTTGGCCTCGGTCTTCTGACGCTCCTCGACCTGCATTACGAGCTCCGAGTGAGCGGTACTGAGATCTGCCGTGCGCTCGGCAACGCGCCGCTCAAGCTCAAGCCGTGCTGCTTCTTGCTCGCGGGCACGGCGCAGAGCAAGTCCACGACGGCGCAACAAGAAGGCGGTGAACCCCAAAAGCGGCGCAAGAACGATGAGCGCCAGCAACTGAGCTGTCCGCGTTGCCTCAGCTACTGCCGGCGCTGCCGGTGTCAGGAGTTGCAGGTTCCAGGTCGTGGTGGGGACCGGCGTCTGTACGCGCACGAATTCTTCCGCCTTCGCCGCACCGGGCAAGCGCGCCTGGACAATATCAGGCTGGCCTTGCGGCAAGGCAGGCGTGATGTCGAGCGGTGCGAGAGGTGCGTCACCGAATTGCAAACTCTCGCGGATCGGCCCCATCTGGTCAGGTACGATTGGCCCCTCGGTCATGAACCGCCATCCCGGCAGGCTCGTGATCAGTACAATACCGCGTTGGTCAACAACCAGAGAAGGATCGCTGTTGCGGCGCCAATCGGCCTCGAGGTCGTCGAACTCGACCTTGACGACGATAACGCCGAGCGTTCCCGAACGTCCATCGATGCGTCTTGAAATATAGAGACCCGGACGTTTACTGACGGTACCGAACGCATAATGCTCGGCGCTGCCGGCGGCGATAGCGCGGGTATAATAGGGCCGAAAGCTGTAGTTGGTACCGACGAAACTCGTCGGTTCGCGCCAATTGCTGGAAGCCAGTGCCAACCCATCAGCGTTAAGAAGATAAATTACCGACGAGCGGGTACCGCTGATCAGGCTTTCAAGCTTGCGGTTGACAAGTTGCAACAGGCTGTCGCTGCGCGTCGTCAACGCGCTGATCACATCGCGGTCCTGCGACAGGACGAACGGCAGCGACCGCTGTTTCTCAAGCACCGTCCGTAGCAGGACAGCATTGAGTTCGGCCGCGCTCTGCGCCCGGATGTGGAGCGATTCATAGGCGCGCTTGCGTCCGTAATCATTGGCGATGAAAAGTGCGCCTGCCACAAGAAGTGCGGCAAGGAGCCCATAAACAATCTTCACGAGCAGACTTGTCGTCCCCGCGTGCAGAATGCTTTCCGAGCGCACCGCCAACCGATTTTCCATGACAGCAGTGTGCATATATTCGCACAAATCTCAAGAGGACCGTGCGAATATCCGCACAAACAGCTGCCAATAAAACAGAGGCTTAATTTTATACTGTTATTTTTCAATGACTTAACCTTATTCGGCAAATTGGCACGGCGCTTGCAATGCCAACTCGCGAGGGACGGTCTATCCGCCCTGTAACGAGAGCCCAGGAGGCTGGCAGGCTTTATTGCGCCAGACGCGGCTCGCACCATGGAGGAAGTTATGAGTCCTGTGACGATAACCGCAGCACCGCAGCCACGCGGCAAAACATCGATCTACGCCCATCTTTATTTTCAGGTAGTTGTTGCCATCACCATCGGCATTCTGCTCGGCCACTACTACCCCGATATTGGCACCAGCATGAAGCCGCTCGGCGATGCCTTCATCAAACTGGTGAAGATGATCATTGCCCCGGTCATTTTCCTGACGGTCACCACCGGCATCGCCGGCATGAGTGATCTGAAAAAAGTCGGCCGCGTTGCCGGCAAGGCGATGCTTTATTTCCTGACGTTCTCGACACTTGCCTTGATCGTCGGCCTGATCGTCGCCAATGTCGTGCAGCCGGGCGCCGGCATGAATATCGATCCCGCATCGCTCGATCCCGCCGCCGTCGCGACCTATACACAACAAGCACATGAGCAGAGCGTCGTCGGCTTCCTGACGAACATCATCCCGACAACGATCGTTGGCGCCTTTGCTTCGGGCGATATCCTGCAGGTACTGTTCTTCTCGGTACTGTTCGGCCTTTCACTCGCCATGGTGGGCGAAAGGGCGGAACCGGTTACGAATTTCCTGCAAGTGCTTTCAGCGCCTGTTTTCAAGCTCGTCGCGATCCTGATGAAAGCCGCACCGATCGGTGCCTTCGGCGCCATGGCCTTCACCATCGGCAAATACGGCATCGGGTCAGTTGCCAATCTCATCTTCCTGATCGGTACCTTCTATCTGACGTCTGTACTTTTCGTACTCGTCGTACTTGGCGCCGTCGCCTGGTACAATGGCTTCTCCATCCTGGCACTGATCCGCTACATCAAGGAAGAGCTGCTGCTGGTCCTTGGAACGAGTTCATCCGAAGCCGCCTTGCCGACATTGATGGCCAAGATGGAAAAGGCAGGCTGCAAGAAATCCGTGGTCGGCCTTGTCATTCCAACCGGCTATTCGTTCAATCTTGACGGTACCAATATCTATATGACCCTGGCTGCACTGTTCATCGCGCAAGCGACGAACACGCATCTGACGCTAACGGATCAGGTATTGCTGCTGCTCGTCGCCATGCTGAGTTCCAAGGGCGCAGCAGGAATCACCGGTGCAGGCTTTATCACGCTCGCAGCAACCCTGTCGGTCGTTCCCGCAGTTCCAGTCGCAGGCATGGCGCTGATTCTCGGCATCGATCGTTTCATGTCTGAATGCCGCGCGCTTACCAATCTCGTCGGCAATGCGGTAGCGACAATCGTTGTTGCCCGCTGGGAAGGCGAGCTTGATACCAACAAGCTCGCACAAGCGCTCAAAGGCGATTTCGCCGATGAGGACGCGCTGGCGCTTGCAAGCTAGAGAATAAGGTTGATACGAGAAAAAGGCGGGCTAGCAAGCCCGCCTTTTTCATTTGCGTGGAAGGTTATCCCGCCAGTTCCGTGCATAAATATCGAAGGCTTCGCCTAACGGCGTGACATCGTCCGAGACTGGTTTGAACGGACACCTGGCGCCGGCTAGGAGTGCAGCGCCAAGACTGGTACCAGTTGAGCCGGGAGAAGCGATGATTTCGCGCGCCGTCAACGACCGCATTGCTGACAGATAGGTTCGGTTGCGGGAAAACGGTCCTTCGACAATCGTCGGGCCAGCTGCACCAATCAGCTCGAGACAGGTATTGGTCATGAGTGCTGTATATAGCGAGGCAGCAGCGTTCAGTTCGGCGGCCGATCGCGACTCATCATTTAGCCGGACTGGATCGTGCGCAGGATAGGGGCCCGATCCCTGCACGATGCTCGGCAGGGTCATGAACTGCTCGCGGATCACCTGGTCCAACGTATCCGCTTCGGGTTCGAGGGGACTGCCGCCGGTCAAAAGATCGAACTCGCGTCCGCCCATGAACCGCGCCGACGGCACCGCCTTCCCGTAGGCATCGACATTGGCGAGTGTATCCCGCGCCGGGTCGAGCTGATCCAACCTTCCGCCGACCGCAAAAGACACCACCCAGGTTCCGGTCGATACAACCGAGAACGGCGACGTACGGGTGATCAGATGTGGCAGAAGCGAGGCATTGGAATCGTGGATGCCGCAATGAACCGGCGTGGGTTTGGTCGTTCCGATCTGACTGGCGAGCGGCTCGCGCAGATCACCAATCCGGTCGAACGCAGAGCGGATCGGCGCCATCAAGGAACGAAGCTCCAGCGTGTCGACAAGGCTGGAATATTCGCCCAGTTGCGGGTTCCACAGATCCGTATGGCAGCCAAGCGAGGTGACTTCGTTCACGGCAATGCCAGTCAGGCGCCAGACCCAGTATTGTGCGTAGGTGACGATGGTTTTGGCTGCGGAGAATTCAGCCGGAAACTGCGTCTTCTGGTAATGAATTTGCGCACCGACATTGAGGCCGCCGGAGAGAAGCGGCGAGCGGGTCTCGGCGAAATCCGGCCGCAAGGCCGCATAGGCTGTGCGCACATTGTCAGGATAGACATGCTCGTAGTCGATGACCGGCATCGCCAGATCATTATCGCCCAGCAATGCGGCTGCCGCGCCATGTGCGGTGACAGAAATTGCATCGAAGCCCGGCGATTGGGCAAAGATTGCCAGTGTATCGACAAAAAATGCCCACAGCGCTTCGATGTCATAATGCGGATAGAGACCATCCTTGGCGACGCGGTTCTGCGTGCTGCGCGAGGCGATTTCTGTTCCTGTCGCCGCGTCGACGATAACAACCTTGGCGTTGGTCTTGCCAACATCCATAACGGCTATACGGCTCTCGCTCATGGCAGATGGAAAAGACATACGAGGTCTGTCTGGACCGGCGAGCTGTCCGGATTGGTGGCCATGATGTCTGCCATATGGGTCCACCATTTCTTCATCACCGGATGGTCGGGCAGGCTTTGCATGGTGTGACCAACGGGGCGGGTCAACACGCCAAAGAGCGTGTTTGTGGCGAGGTCAAGATGGATCGAATAATCGGCGATACCCGCCTCATGCAGGAGATCCACGAGTTCCGGCCAGATTTCGTCATGACGGCGCCTGTACTCAGCCTCCATACCTGGGTTGAGTGCCATCGTGAACGCATATTTCTCCATCGCACTCATGCGGGCTTCCTGTGCCGGAACTGGCGGATAATGACAGGCAGCGTAATGGTCACGATCAGAAGCAGACCGATGAAGATCGACATCACAATGCCGGGAACATTCAGCAGGCCAAGGCCGAAGGTGACCAGTCCCATGACGAAGGCAGCGATGACCACGCCGCCGATCGTTCCGGCACCGCCAAGGATCGAAACGCCGCCAAGGACGACCATGGTGACGATCTCGAGCTCCCAGCCCTGTGCGATCGACGGCCGGGTGGAGCCGAGGCGTGAGGTGAGGCAGACGGCTGCGATGCCGGACATCAGACCGGTCAGGAGGAAGAGTGTGAACTTGATGCGCTCGACACGAATACCGGAAAAGCGTGCGGCAAATTCATTGTTGCCGATGGCGTGGACCCGGCGACCGAAATTCGTCGCATGCAGCAGGACCGCGAAGAGGATCGCCAGCACGGCGAAAAGCACCAACTCGAAGGAAAACACCCAGAAGACATAGCCTTGGCCGAAATAGGCGAAAGAGGCCGGGTAGCCGCCATAGGCCTTGTCGCCAAGGACGATATAGGCGATGCCGCGGAAGAGACTCATCGTACCGATCGTGACGACGATGGAAGGCAGGCGTAGTCCTGCAACGAGGATGCCGTTGACCACGCCGCAACCGACACCAACGCCAATCCCGATGGCAACGAGGCCAGGTGTACCGATCCCCGCCTGCGCTGCAGCGCCCATGGCAGTCGAAGCAAGCGCTATGATCGCAGCAACCGAGAGGTCGATCTCCCCGGAGATGATCAGGAGCGCCATGGCAAACGCTACCATGGCCTTTTCAGTAAAATTGAACGTGGCATCGGAGAGATTCCACGCATTCAGGAAGTAGGGCGAGGCGAGGGAATTGGCGATGAAGATCAGCACGGCGACAGCAAAAAGGAGTGCTTCCCAGCTCCCAAACAGACGCGTTGCCGATGTGCCAAGCCGGTCCGGGATAAGCCGCTTTTCAGGTATCGCACTCATGCTGCCACCTCGATCTGTTCCGACGCGCCGCGATCACGCAGGATGATACGACCACGCCGCCGTTCCTGACGGGCATTGAAGATCACGGCGGCAATGATAACCGAGCCGGAAATCGCCATTTGTGCAAAGGGCGAAATGTTGATGACCGGCAGCGCGTTCTTGATGACGCCGAGGAATAGCGCTCCGAGTACGGCGCCAGCAACCGAACCAATCCCTCCAAGCGTCGAGATACCGCCAATGACGCAGGCGGCGACAGTATCAAGCTCGAAGCCTGCTGCGATATCAACATAGGCAACCGCGTAACGCGACACCCAGAGATAGCCGCAGAGACCCGCGAGGGTTCCGGAGATGACGAACGCGAAAAAGCGGGTGCGCCCGACATCGATGCCGGCATAGACCGCCGCTGTCGGATTGCCGCCGGAGGCATAGATCGCCCGGCCAAGAAACGTGCGTGACATGACGAGATACATGACGGCAACTATGACGATGGCCGTCCAGCCTAGGATGGGCAGACCGAGGAAGAGCTGGCGGGGTGTCTGCAGGAACGGCGCTGTCATCTGGTGCGCGTTCACCCAAGCACCGCCGGAGAGAACGAAGGCCATGCCACGGTAGATCGTCAGCGTTCCGAGTGTGACAACAATGGATGGAATGTTGAGCTTCCAGACGAAAATTCCATTGATTGCGCCGAGAACGGCACCGATACAAAGAGCGACAATGACGATCAGCACGAGGGGCAGTTCCGGGTGAGCGGCATTCAACATGCCGACCGCCATGCCGGTAAAAGCCACATTGGCTGCGACGGAAAGGTCAATGGATTTCGTCAGGATCACCGTCATCTGGCCAAGCGCAAGAATGATCAGGATCGACGTATCATTGAAGATATTCGCCAGGTTACCCGGCGCGGCAAAGCCCGGTGAGCGCACGGAAAACACCGCAAGCAGAATGGCGATGATGATCACCAGCAGCATTTCGCGGAATTTGAACAATTGCCTGATCATACTCAACCTTTACGCATTGCCTGTCGCGGCGCGGACCAGAGTTTCGGCATTGAGGTGCGAACGTTCAAAGATGCCGGCCGACAATCCTTCACGCATCACCAGCACGCGATCCGACATGCCGAGAATTTCCGGCAATTCCGACGAGACCATGATGATGCTGAGGCCTTCGCTGGCAAGTTCGCTGATGAAGGCATGGACCGCAGCCTTGGATCCAATGTCGATGCCCTTGGTCGGTTCATCGAGGATAAGAATCGTCGGTTGGGTTGCCAGCCATTTGCCGATGACGACCTTTTGTTGATTGCCCCCGGACAAGGTACCTACCGGCACGGAAAGAGCCGCAGCGCGCAAGTCGAAACGCTCGGCATATTTGCGTGCAAGGGCGAACTCTTCCGCCGCGCGCAAAAAACCCGAGCGAGACGTGCGTGTCAGCGACGGCAGCGAAATGTTCTGATAGATCGGAAGCTGCAATACCGCGCCATGGCGGCCGCGTTCCTCAGGCACGTAGACGATACCGGCTTTGATGGCATCGCTCGGCGAGCCGATTACGATCTCCTTGCCGGCCAGCTTAAGAGTACCACCGGAGGGTTTTGTGACGCCAAAGAGCGACTGGCAAATCTCCGAGCGGCCTGCGCCAACAAGACCGTAGATTCCGAAAATCTCGCCCTTCCTGAGGGCAAAGCTGATGTCGCGAAACTCGGTCGGATGCGTGTAGTTTTCGACCGAAAGCACCGTCTCACCGAGCAGGATGTCGACTTTCGGGAAGGCATGTTCGATGGAACGGCCGACCATGAGCTTGACGATCTCATCCTGCCCGACACCGGCCAGCACGCCACTGCCAACCGCCTTGCCATCGCGGAAAACCGCATAATGATCGGCGATCTCGTAGACTTCATCGAATTTGTGGCTAATGAACAGAATGGCCTTGCCCTGGGCTTTCAGGCGCTTAACGATCTGGAACAAATCGTCGACCTCCTTGCGTGAAAGCGCGGCGGTTGGCTCATCCATGATGACAATGCGCGCATCGACGGACAGCGCCCGGGCAATGGCCACGAGATGGCGCTGGGCGATCGAGAGATCCTTCAGACGCACACGCGGATCGATATTGCTTTCCAGGGAATGGAGCAAAGCCAAAGCGCGCGCGTTGACCGCTTTCCAGTCGACCAAGCCGAGCCTGGTTTTTGGGGCATGGCCGAGAAAGATATTCTCGGCCACCGACAATTCGTCGAAAAGCACGGTCTCCTGATGGATTGCGGTGACACCGAAATCGATCGCATCCTGCGCATTTGCAAAGACTACCGGCTTGCCATCGACCTGGATCTCACCCTCGTCGGACTCGTAAATGCCGGTGAGGATCTTGACGAGCGTCGACTTTCCCGCACCATTTTCGCCGATCAGCGCCGTCACCCGGCCCGGGAACAGGGCGATGTTGACATCGTTCAACGCCTTCACCCCGGGAAATGACTTCGAGATGCCACGCATCTCGAGGAGAGGCGTCTCTGACATTGGCTCTGGCAGGGTAATCTTGTTCATCAAATATACCGGAAGGGAAAAAATGCCCGGCAGAAAATCTGCCGGGCTGGTCACGAGACGTATGGATCAGAATATCTTGGAGAACTGATCGATGTTCTTGGCGTCATAAACGAATGGATCGGCCATAGCTGCTTCGCCATTATCGCCGACCTTGATCTTGCCCATGCGTCCGGCTGCAATTTCGCTACCGGGAGCACCGTCCGTCTCACCCTTGACGAGGCGATAGGCGATCTGGGTTGCCGAATAGCCAAGGTCGATCGGGTTCCAGATGGCGAATTCCTTGGTCGCACCAGACTTGATCGCGCCGGCCATTTCAGAAGGAAGACCAAGACCTGTCACATAGACGTCGCCGATCTTCTTGGCATCGGCGACGGCTTGCGATGCGGCAAGGACGCCCACCGTTGTCGGTGCGACGATGACCTTTACATTCGGCTGCGAGGTCAGCAGGCCCTGTGCTTCGCGGTAACTCTTGTCGGACAGGTCGTCACCATAGACCGTCGTCACAAGATTGAGGCCCGGGAAATTCGGCAGTTGCTTCTTCATCTCCTCGATCCAGGTATTCTGGTTGGTCGAGGTCGTCGTTGCGGAAAGAATGGCAAAATCGCCCTTGCCGTCCTTGAGATGGTCGGCGGCGAGCTGCAGGCACATCTTGCCGATCAACTCGTTCGACGATGGATTGAGATGCATGATGCGGCCATCCCTGGCAACCGCGGAATCCCAGGAAATGACCTTAATGCCGCGCGCCATGGCCTTCTTCAGCGCCGGAATGACAGCGTCGGGATCATTGGCGGAAATCGCGATTGCATTGACGTTCTGCGCGATCAGCGCGTTGATGACCTCGATCTGGCCTTCCGCCGTCGTCGACGTCGGACCGGTGTAGATGACCTCAACGTCGCCGAGCTCTTTCGCAGCTTCCTGCGCGCCCTTGTTGGCCGCTTCGAAGAAGCCGTTACCGAGCGATTTGACGACGAGGCCGATCTTGACCGTATCGGCGGCGTAGGCCTGCGATGTGAGCATGGCAAGGGCGAATGCCGATCCCAATGCGAGTTTCTTCAAAAGTTTCATTGTCTGTCCTCCCAGAGATTGAACCGTATTGTTGGTCGACACCGTTTCGATCACGCGACGGAAACGGAATTCCTTGATTTTTCCCGATTGACGTTTGCGATGATCAACCTGACGCCCGCGTCCTCCACCATTTTCCGGTCCGAATCCGAGATGCCGTCATCGGTGATGATGGTGGCAACGCGCTGCAGCGGACAGAGGATGAGGCTCGAGCGGCGGGCAAACTTGGTCGAATCGACGAGCAGGACGAGCTCATCGGCCTGATTGATCAGTTTTTGCTCGCCCTGGATAATGAGCGCGTCGGACTCCATGACCCCGAACGGTCCAACGCCCTGCGAGCCCATGAACATGCGCTTTCCGTAGAAATTACGCGTCACATCATTGTCGAAGGGCGAAAGGATGATGCTTTGCTCGCGGTAAATCGCCCCGCCCGGCACAGTGACCGAACTCTTGGAATTCTTCACCAGATGCTCGGCAATGGCGAATGAATTGGTCATCACCTGCAACCGCCGCGAGGCGAGGAAATGAACCATCTGGAATGTTGTCGTGCCACCATTGATGATGATGGCGTCGCCTTCTTCACACAGCGCAACGGCCTCGCGGGCGATGGCACGCTTTTTGTCGGCGTTTTCCGACTCCGAAACATGAAAGTGCCGGCCGGCGAGGGGCGTCAGTTGCGGTGGATGCACAGCTTCGGCGCCGCCACGCACCCGGCGCAGCTTGCCTTTGACATGGAGCGAGGCAATGTCACGACGGATCGTTGCTTCCGACGCTTCCGTCAGTTCGGCAATGTCCTGAATGGTGATGACCGGCTTTTCCTGAACAGCGCTCAGAATGATGCGGTGGCGCTCACGCTCGTGCATGCTTGTTCTCCTCCTGTGACAATCTATGGCGCAAAAATATCGCGAGTGTCAATCAACTTCAGTCAAATAGTTTCATATTGCACTGCACAATAGTAAGTTTATGACTGAACTTGACCGTTTGTGATTGACAACAAAATGCGATCTGCTCCATAGCTAGACACAAATAGCAGCGGCCGGACGACCTGTCCTGCGCGGGCAAATGACTTTTCGGGAGGCAAATAATGGCAGACAAGGTCCAACTTCTGGATAATCGTTGGGACGGTCAAAAGGCCGCTGATCTGGATGAGCCGGGCAAGCTGCTTTACCGTTCCAATCTGCTGGGCGCCGACAAGCGCATCACCAATT
Source organism: Candidatus Phyllobacterium onerii (assembly GCF_028331445.1). Lineage (GTDB taxonomy): Bacteria > Pseudomonadota > Alphaproteobacteria > Rhizobiales > Rhizobiaceae > Phyllobacterium > Phyllobacterium onerii. The sequence goes on from NZ_JAQMHX010000013.1 coordinate 103,380, forward strand.
ATGGTGGTGGCAATACGTCCGCCAAAGTGATCGAAACCGACCCGCTGACCGGAAAGCCAGTCGAGGTGCTGTGGGTCAAGGGGTCGGGCGGCGATGTCGGTACGATCAAGCTCGACGGTTTTGCCACGCTCTATATGGAAAAGCTGGAATCGTTGAAGTCCATCTACAAGGGCGTCGAGGACGAGGACCGCATGGTCGGCTTACTGCCGCACTGCACTTTCAACCTCAATGGCCGCGCTGCCTCCATCGATACGCCCCTGCACGGATTTGTGCCGTTTAAACACGTCGATCACATGCATCCCGATGCGATCATCGCCATTGCTGCGTCGAAAAACTCCCGCGAATTGACGCAGGAAATCTTCGGCGACGAAATCGGCTGGCTGCCGTGGCGTCGTCCAGGTTTCCAGCTCGGTCTCGACCTTGGTGCCTATGTGGCTGCGCATCCAAATTCCAAAGGTGTCGTGCTCGAAAGCCATGGCCTCTTCACCTGGGCCAATGACGCCAAGGAATGCTATGAACTGACGCTGGACATCATCAACAAGGCGATCATCTGGTTCGATCAGAAGACGGCCGGAAAAGCGGTCTTTGGCGGGGAGGTTACCAAAAGTCTTGGCCCCTCCGAACGACGTGCTATTGCAGCAAAATTGATGCCGGAAATTCGTGGAAAAATCGGCGTGTCGGAGCGCAAGCTTGGTCATTTCGATGATCAACCGGCGGTGCTCGAATTCGTCAACTCAAACAATCTGCGCCCTCTCGCAGCCCTCGGCACCAGCTGTCCGGACCATTTCCTGCGCACGAAAATTCGACCACTCGTGCTCGACTTCGATCCGGCAAACCCGGACGTGGATGCGGTAGCCGCATCGCTCGACAACGCGCTGGAGGCATATCGCGCCGACTACGCCCGCTACTACAATGATTGCAAGCACGACAATTCGCCGGCTATGCGCGATCCCAATCCGGTGATTTTCCTCATTCCCGGCGTCGGCATGCTGTCCTTCGCCAAGGATAAGGCGACGGCGCGCATCGCGGGCGAGTTTTACGTCAACGCGATCAACGTCATGCGCGGCGCCTCCTCGGTTTCCGAGTATCAGGGCCTGCCCGAACAGGAAGCCTTCGACATCGAATACTGGCTGCTCGAAGAAGCCAAGCTCCAACGCATGCCGAAACCCAAGTCATTGGCTGGCCGGGTGGCTTTGGTCACCGGTGGCGCCGGCGGCATCGGCCGGGCGACGGCGGAACGGCTTTTGGGTGAGGGCGCCTGTGTGGTGCTTGCCGACATCGATGCCGAAGCACTGAAGACGGCGCATGACGATTTCGCCAAACGTTATACAGCCGATGGCGTACGCAGCGTTCAGTTGAACGTGACGGATGAGGCAGGGGTGATCGCCAGCTACGCCGAAGCTTCCGTGGAGTTTGGCGGCGTCGACATTCTCGTTTCCAATGCGGGCATCGCATCCTCGGCGCCAATCGAGACGACCGAGCTATCGATGTGGACGCGTAACATCGATATTCTTGCAACCGGCTATTTTCTCGTCTCGCGCGAGGCGTTCCGGCTGTTCCGCAGGCAGAAGATTGGCGGCAACGTCGTCTTTGTCGCCTCGAAGAACGGGCTTGCCGCATCGCCAAATGCGAGCGCCTATTGTGCTGCCAAGGCGGCGGAAATCCATCTTGCGCGCTGTCTGGCGCTGGAAGGCGCTGAAGGTGGTATTCGCGTCAATACGGTCAATCCTGATGCGGTACTGCGCGGTTCGAAAATCTGGAACGGCGAATGGCGGGAGCAGCGCGCCGCCTCGTCCAATCTGCAGGTTGACGAGCTCGAGGAACACTATCGCAAGCGCTCACTGCTGAAGCTCAATGTGCTGCCGGAAGACATCGCCGACGCGGTATATTTTCTTGCCTCGGATGCATCCGCCAAATCAACTGGTAATATCATCAATGTCGATGCGGGCAACGCGCAGAGCTTTACGCGTTAGCACTGTCGGTCTCGGGAGGACATCATGGCTGAGCTACATATTTCCGGCGAACTGATTGCGGCCGAAAACGACCGGCTGCTCGCTGCGCACAAGAGCGACTACGAGGCGCTGGGTGCTCATCTCGTGCGACGCAACATCGACATCGACGCGATCACCAACAAGGTCGCGGACTTTTTCGTCGCCGTGCCCTCATGGGGTGTTGGCACGGGTGGAACGCGCTTTGCGCGCTTTCCCGGCATAGGCGAGCCGCGCGGCATCTTCGACAAGCTCGACGATTGTGCGGTGATCCAGCAACTGACGCGGACGACACCCAATGTGTCGTTGCATATCCCCTGGGACAAGGCGGATCCGAAACATCTGAAAGCCCATGCCAATGCGCACGGCCTTGGTTTCGATGCAATGAATTCCAACACCTTCTCCGATGGGCCCGACCAGGCACATTCCTATAAATATGGATCGCTAAGCCATGTGAATGCGGCGACGCGGGCGCAGGCGATCGAGCACAACATCGAATGTATCGAGATCGGTGCAGCGATTGGCTCGAAAGCCCTGACCGTGTGGATAGGCGATGGTTCCAATTTTCCGGGACAGAGCAATTTCGCCAAAGCCTTCGAGCGATATCTCGCATCAATGTCGGAGATATATAAAGCGTTGCCGGATAATTGGCGTATCTTCTCCGAGCATAAGATGTATGAGCCGGCTTTCTATTCGACGGTGGTGCAGGATTGGGGAACAAATTATCTGATCGCGCAGACGTTGGGGCCGAAAGCCTATTGTCTCGTCGATCTCGGCCACCATGCCCCGAATACCAATATCGAGATGATCGTTTCGCGGCTGATCCAGTTCAAGAAACTTGGCGGCTTCCATTTCAACGATTCCAAATATGGCGACGACGATCTCGATGCCGGGTCAATAGATCCCTATCGCCTGTTTCTCGTCTTCAATGAACTTGTCGATGCGGAAGATCGCGGCGTAGAAAATTTTCATCCCGCCCACATGATCGATCAGTCGCACAATGTCACCGATCCGATCGAAAGCCTGATCTCAAGCGCCAATGAAATTCGCCGGGCCTACGCCCAGGCTTTGCTGGTAGATCGAAAGGCATTGAGCGCCTATCAGGATGAAAACGATGCGCTGATGGCTTCCGACGCATTGAAGCGCGCCTACCGCACCGATGTCGAACCAATTCTCGCCGAGGCCCGTCGACGGTCAGCTGGAGCAATCGACCCTATCGCTACTTATCGCAAGAGTGGTTACCGCGAATTGATCGGCAAGCAACGACCGGCAAGTGCCGCTGGCGGTGGGGGAATAATTTAAGCCAGCTACCCTCAATGATAAAGCAAGGGCTGCGCTTCATCGCGCGGCCCTTTTGTTTTTTGAATTGACAGGCCCGCCGGCATTTGTTCTTATTCTACTATAAAACACTATAATCCATTATTGTGGAATAACAAGGGAACCCGTCATGAAATCATTGAAGCTCGCACTCCTTCTTGGTTCAGCGCTGATTGCTCTTAGCCCCTCCGCTTTCGCTCAGACAAAAGGCGGGGTCATCAATGTCGCCACGATCGGCGAACCGCCCACACTCGATGCCATGGCTTCGACAGCGGATCTCGTCGGCATTGTCTCGCAGCATATATTCGAAACCCTCTATACGTTCGATAAAAGCTGGAACGTCACACCACTTCTCGCTGCCAGTCTTCCCGAAGTTTCGACCGACGGCAAAGTCTACACCATAAAGCTGCGCACCGGCGTCAAGTTCCATGACGGCACGGATATGGATTCGACCGACGTCGTTGCTTCGTTAAAGCGCTGGACAGAAGTTGCCTCGCGCGGCAAGCAGACAGCCTCGATGATCGCTTCGATCGAAGCTGTCGATCCTGCCACAGTCAAAATCACCCTCAACGCGCCTTATGCTCCGCTCGTTTCGCTGCTGGCTTTCAACAATGCCGCCGCGATCATTCTCCCCAGCGAGAAGCAGCAAAACCCGATGACCGATCCGGTTGGTACGGGGCCGTATATGCTGAAGGAACGCAAGGCCGACCAGTATATCCAGCTGGCACGTTTCGACGGTTACAAATCACCTGAAGGCGACGAAAACGGCTATGGCGGTGCCCGTCATCAATATCTTGATGAAATCCGCTTTGTTCCTGTACCGGATGCCAATACACGTGTCGAAGGTGCGGTTTCGGGTCAGTTCGACTACGTCGACAGCCTGCCGGTCGAAGCCTATGAGCGGCTGAAGGACCAGAAAACGACTGAAGCCGTATTGCTCAAGCCATTCGGCTGGCCGGTCTTCGTCATGAACACCAGCATGGGCATCACCAAGAACCAGGATATCAGACTGGCCATTCGCGATTCGCTCAGCATGGAAGACATGATGGCAGCGGCCTTCGGCAGTACGGATTTCTATTCGCTCAATCCGTCGATGTATCCCGACGGCTATAGCTGGAAGACCGATGCGGGCACCGAAGGCGCATACAACGTCGCCGATCCGGAAAAGGCTGCCGAGCTGATGAAGAAGGCCGGCTACAATGGCGAACCAATCCGCATCCTGACCAGCCGCCAATATGAATTCCACTACAAGATGGCGCAGGTTGCGGCCGAGTATCTGAAGGCTGCAGGCTTCAAGGTAGATATGCAAGTGGTGGACTGGGCAACGCTGACCCAGCGCCGCGCCGACCCGAAACTCTGGGATATTTATATCAGCCACAGTCCCTTCCTGCCGGAACCGGCTCTGATCGGCGCCATGTCGACCAGCGCGCCCGGCAATTGGGATACGCCCGCACGCAAGGCGGCTGTCGATGCGTTCAACGCTGAAGTCGATCCAACGAAGCGCGTCGCACTTTGGGCCGAAGTACAGAAGGTGATCTATGCCGAAGTCCCGATCATCAAGATAGGTGATTTCAATGCGCTCTCGGCCAAGTCACCAAAGCTGGAAGGTTTCACGCCGGCGCCATGGCCCTATTTCTGGAACGTATCGCTGAAGCAATAGCGCAGGCGCAACGGTCGCGGGCAGGGGCTTGCCGGCCTGCGGCCATAGTTCAGTAAAAACTGCAAGAGAGAACGATCCGACCATATGCTCCGCTACATACTCCAACGCTTTATCGGCATGATCATCGTGATGTTCCTGGTGGTGACGATCGTTTTCATCATCGTGCGCGTCACGCCGGGTGATCCCGCTGCCGTAATGCTCGGGCCGGAGGCAACTGCGGCAGATATCGCAGCGCTGCGTCAGCAACTCGGACTCGATCAATCCATTCTGCTGCAATATGTCTATTTCATCGGCAATCTGTTCAAGGGCGATCTCGGCCAGTCCATCTTTCTCAACCAGCCCGTGCTGCAGGCGCTTGCCCAGCGCGCCGAACCGACCTTCTTTCTGACAATTTTCTCGCTGCTGATCGCCAGCGTCATCGCCATTCCAATCGGCATCTATGCCGCATACCGACGCGGGTCATTTTTCGATCAGGCAGCAACAGCAGTAGCCATGCTTGCCGCAAGCATCCCGAGCTTCTGGCTGGGCCTCATCTTGATGCAGATATTCGCCGTACGCTTCGGCCTGTTTCCAGTATCCGGCTATGGCGGGCCAGGAACATCGTTGATGGAACGGCTCGGATATCTGGTGTTGCCGGCGTTCGCGCTCGGCATCGTCTCTTCCGCGCTCATTATGCGTTTCACCCGCGCCTCCATGCTCGATGTGCTGGGCGACGATTATATTCGCACAGCGCGCGCCAAGGGCGTGGATGAGCGCCGGGTCGTGTTGAAACATGCCTTCAAAAACGCGCTGATTCCGATCCTCACCGTGCTGGGTTTAACGGCAGCAGTGCTGATCTCGGGTGCTGTTGTCACAGAGACGGTGTTTGGTCTTCCCGGTGTCGGCAGTCTTGTGGTGTCAGCGGTGCTGCGGCGCGACTATCCTGTTATCCAGGGCGCGCTGCTGATCATCGCTGCACTCTACGTCCTCATCAACTTCGCCATCGATATGCTCTACCTCGTCGTTGATCCAAGGGTGCGCTACTGATGACCGATATTGCAACCAACGTCCCGACAAGCGAGCGCTCAAAGTTTTTCCGGATATTGATCCGGCGCAAGACCGTACTGTTCGGGCTGATCGTTCTCGCAGTCTTCGTGCTTCTCGCGGTCTTCGCGCCCTTGATCACACCCTATTCGCCGAGCAAATTGTCCATCGTCAACCGTCTGAAGCCGCCAAGCATGAAGTGGTTCTTCGGCACGGACGAATTCGGCCGCGACGTATTCTCGCGGACGATCTTTTCGGCACGGTTATCGCTATTGGTCGGTTTCGCCGTGGTTGTGCTTGCATCGCTGATCGGTGTGACTCTCGGCATCCTTGCTGGATTTTTCCAAAAGCTCGATGCGCCGATTACCCGCCTTATCGACGCGATGATGGCTTTTCCCGATATTCTATTAGCGATTGCGCTCGTTGCAGCACTTGGGCCATCGCTGACCACGGTCATTGTCGCACTCAGTATCGTCTATGCGCCGCGCCTCGCTCGTATCGTTCGCGCCTCCACATTGGTCATTCGCGAACTGCCCTATGTCGAGGCGGCGACATCGCTTGGAATCTCGACGCCGCATATCATGACGCGGCATATCCTGCGCAATCTGCTATCGCCGATTCTCGTGCAGGGCACATTCCTCTTCGCCAATGCCATGCTGGCGGAAGCGGGTCTCTCATTCCTCGGGCTTGGCGTCAGTCCGGAAGTGCCGACCTGGGGCACGATGATCGCGTCCGGCCGGCAATATATCGGCAAGGCGGACTGGATGACGCTGTTCCCTGGCATTGCTATCGTGCTTGCCGTTCTTTCCCTGCAGATGGTCGGCGACGGTTTCCGCGACCTTCTCGACCCCCGCCTCAGAAAGGATCTTTGATCATGCCTGCATCTTCTGCAACCGCCGGTTCTCCAATGGAAGGGCGTTTGCTGCTGACCAATGTCAAACCGGTTTCGTTCGGACCGAATACGCCTTCGTCCAGCATCGACATCCTGATCGATGCTGATGGCAAAATCGCCGAGTGTGGTCCTTCGCTGAATGTTCACGGCGATGTGCGCCGTGTCGACGGCAAGGGCGCTTGGATTTCCCCGGGCTGGGTCGATCTACACACGCATATCTGGCATGGCGGCACGGATATTTCGGTGCGTCCGCAACTATGCGGCGCCGAGCGGGGTGTCACCACCATCGTTGATGCGGGCTCGGCGGGTGAGGCCAATTTCCACGGATTTCGCGAATACATCATTGATCCCGCACGCGAACGTATCAAGGCGTTTCTGAACCTGGGCTCCATCGGGCTCGTAGCCTGCAACCGGGTCAGCGAACTCAGCGATATCAAGTCGATCGATATCGATCGTACCGTTGCCTGCGTCAATGAAAACCGTGATCACATCGTCGGACTGAAGGTGCGTGCCAGCCATGTGATTACCGGCTCCTGGGGTGTCACTCCGGTTAAAGTCGGCAAGAAGCTCGCCAAGATATTGAAAATCCCGATGATGGTGCATGTTGGCGAACCGCCGGCGCTTTATGACGAGGTGCTGGAAATCCTCGGCCCGGGAGACATCATCACACACTGCTTCAACGGCAAGGTCGGCAGCAGCATCATCGAGGACGATGATCTGTTCGAACTGGCGGCGCGTTGTGCAGGTGAGGGGATCCGTCTCGACATCGGTCACGGCGGCGCATCATTCTCCTTCCGCGTGGCGGAAGTCGCGATCCAGCGCGGACTTCTACCGTTTTCGATCTCGACCGATATTCATCTGCGCAGCCTGAACTTCGCAGTGTGGGACCTCGGCACGACGATGTCCAAACTCCTGAGCGTCGGCATGCCGTTCGACAAGGTGGTGGAAGCGGTGACGCTCTCGCCGGCGTCGGCGATCAACCTGCCGACCGAGAACCTCCTGTCGGTTGGAACGCGTGCGGATTTCACCATCTTTGAACTCACCGATTCAGATCTCACAGTCACCGACTCGATGGGTTACGAAGCAAGGCTCGACAAGCTGTTCGAACCACACTGGGCGGTGCTCGGCAATGAACCGATCGCCGCCAGCCGCTACCAGCCCGTCAAGCCTGAAACATCCGGCGCCATTGCGCCCCATTCATACCGCTGAGGAATTCGCCTTGAGTGACCTATCAAGTCCGGCAATCGATGCCGACCTTTCCCCTTATGATCGTCTCAAGGCGCTGGGCATAATTCTTCCCCCGGCGCCGAGCCCGATCGCGAATTTCGTCACCCACATTCAGGAAGGCAATATGCTGTATCTGTCCGGGCAGGGGCCGCGGGAAGATGACGGTTACATGCATACCGGCAAGGTCGGAGGTTATGTGAGCGTTGACGAAGCTTACAAGCACGCGCGTCTGACCGGCATCAACCTGCTTGCGGTCGTGCATTCGGCGCTCGGAGATTTGCGGCGGGTAAAACGTGTGGTGAAGCTTCTGGGCATGGTCAATGCAGTGCCGGATTTTGCCGACCATCCCTCGGTCATCAACGGATGCTCGGACTTGCTGATCAATGTTTTTGGTGAAGCTGGCAATCATGCGCGTTCAGCCGTTGGTTTCAGCTCGCTGCCCGGCAATATCACCGTGGAAATCGAGGCAATCATCTCGTTGAAGGACTAGGTCAGGAATGACTGCGCCAGCCCATTACAGTTTCGATCCGCTCCGCCGAGGCCTTGACCTCGGCCGTGTAGCGATCGGGATTGTCGGTGATCTTCTGTTCGGGCAGAACGATGGAAATGGTGGCAATACAGGCGCCATTGTCATCGCAGATGGGCGAGGCGACGCAGGCCACGGCATAGTCGGATTCGCCCGCCTGTATGGAAATGCGTGCCTGCAAGGCTTGTTTGGCCGACTCGGACAAAACCGATGGATCGATCACAGCACGTCCTGTCGGAGAAGATTTCGCACAATGCTCGAACACGTCCAGCCGTTCCTGTTCCGGGAGATGACCAACAAGCAGGCGGCCGGATGCAGTCCAGTTGAGCGGGACGCGGGTGCCGACGCGGGACGTTACCTGAAAATGCCCCGGCCCGTCAGCCATCGCCAGCACCATCATGTGATCGCCGTCGCGGCCGCAGACCTGCACCGTTTCGCCCGAAACGCGGCTGAGATTGTGCATCTCATGGTTGGCGACATTGAGAAAATCCAGCGAGCGCGCATAGGCAAGACCGTAGTGATAGAGCCGCGCGCCCAGCCAGACAGTGTTATCGCCATTGCGCGACAGAAGGTTCTTCTCGACGAGGTCGTCGATGATCACATAGACGGTGGAAAGGGGGGCGCCAATGGCCTTGGCTATTGCGTAAACGCCGGCCGGACTTCCCGTTTCATACAGATAGTCAAGAACCTGCAGGGCGCGATCGATACCGCTGACACGCGAACGCCGGGCGGTTGTGTCCTCGCGGGCAAGATTTCCGGATGCGTCCATGTCTGATGTCTTCGCGTCCACTTTCAGGCTCCTGCAAATCGCTCAGGTCTCTCGAGTCTTTATTACATTATAACGGCATACATGCCAAGCAAACGGAATACTCTACAAGGAGAATACCATGACCGACTCTCATATGCCGCCCGATATACGCCAGTCGCTTGGATTGAGACCCGTGATTAACGTTTCGGGGACAATGACATCACTGGGCGCGTCGATTGTGGTACCGGAGGCGGTCGCCGCTATGAGTGCCATACTTCCGCAATTTGTGGAAATCAACGATCTGCACAAGATGGCGAGCCCGGTAATTGCACGTCTGACGGGCGGCGATGCCGGCTTTGTCACGGCTTCCTGTTCGGCCGGGATCAGTCTCGCCGTGGCGGCGACCATGACCGGAAGCGATCTCGCTGCAATCGAGCGGCTGCCGGACACCACCGGTCTGAAGGACGAAGTGATCATACAGACTGGCCATGTCGTCAGCTATGGCGCGCCGGTTGACCAAGGCATCAGGCTTGCGGGCGCGCAGGCGGTACTCATCGGCCAGGCCACATCCTGCTATCCGTACCATCTCGACGGTGCCATCAATGAGCGCACGGCTGCCGCTGTTTTCGTGGTGTCGCACCACACTGTCCAGTATGGACTGATCGCCCTGAAGAAGTTTGCCGAGGTTTGCCACGCGCGCGGCGTTCCGGTCATCGTCGACGCCGCTTCCGAATACGATCTGAAAATCTTTCTCGCGGAGGGTGCCGACATCGCGCTCTATTCCTCGCACAAGTTCCTCGGCGGACCAACGGGCGGTATTGTTGCCGGGCGCAAGGATCTGGTTCGCAATGCGTTCCTGCAGAATATGGGCATTGGCCGCGGCATGAAGCTTGGCAAGGAAAGCATCCTTGGCACCATCGCAGCACTCGAAGCCTGGGAGAAGCGCGACCATGCCGGTATCCGCGAAAAGGAAACCGGTTATCTCGATCTGTGGAAGCAGACGCTGTCGGGCAAGCCCGGCGTCACCGCCGAGATCGAACCGGATCCAACCCACAATCCGCTCGACCGTTTGCGGGTGACCGTCAACCCGCAGGAAGCGCATATCACAGCGTGGGATCTTGCCGATGCGCTGGCGCGAGGTGCGCACCCGATCATCGTCCGCGATCATGAAGCCGAGCACGGATTTTTCTATATGGATCCATGCAATCTGCATCCGGGCGAGGAGAAAATCGTGGCGAGCCGTCTCGACGAGGAGCTGAGCAAGGCACGAGGCTCGAACGAGATCATCGCAAGCCCGTTCGAAGAACGTTACGCCCGTCGTATGGCTGGTCTGATGCGCTGGCCAGATTGACTGGAGGATAGCTCATGGAAAAGTCCATCGCTCCCGTTCTCTCGGTTTCGAACTTGACCACATCGTTCTTGGCCGATGGTCAATGGCGGCCGGTCGTGCGCAACGTCTCCTTCGACGTTGCGCCCGGCGAAACTGTGGCAATTGTCGGCGAGTCCGGGTCCGGCAAGAGCGTCACATCGCTTTCTGTCATGCGACTTCTGCAAAAGGACAAGAGCCGTATCGAGGGGAAAATCATGCTGGGCGGAAAGGACATTCTCGCCCTGCCGGAGAACCAGATGCGCGGCGTCCGCGGCAATGATGTCGCGATGATCTTCCAAGAACCAATGACCAGCCTCAATCCGCTGTTTACGGTGGGTCAGCAGATCAGCGAGGCATTGCTTTGTCATCACAACATGTCGCGTGCCGAGGCAAAGGCGGAAACCATCCGGCTTCTTGAAAAGGTGCGGATACCTGCTGCGAAATCGCGATTCAATGAATATCCCCATCGCTTCTCGGGCGGGATGCGACAGCGCGTGATGATTGCGATGGCGCTGGCGAGCAAGCCAAAACTGCTTATCGCGGATGAACCGACGACAGCTCTGGACGTGACCATTCAAGGCCAGATACTTGATCTTATAAAACTGCTGCAAGACGAGGAGGGCACCTCTGTTCTCTTTATCACCCACGATATGGGTGTCGTGGCAGAGATCGCCGACCGGACCGTGGTCATGTACAATGGCGAGGCGGTCGAAACCGGCAAGACCGAGGATATCTTCGCACGGCCGCAGCATCCCTACACACGTTCGCTGCTGTCAGCAGTTCCGGTTCTGGGCTCGATGAAAGGGCATGAGCGGCCTTTGCGATTTCCGGTGGTCGATCGCGCCACGGGCACATCCGATACACCAGTCGAAGCGGCCGATACGGTGCAGGCGGGGGTCCAGCCGCTTCTCGACGTGCGCAATCTTACGACGCGTTTCAACATCCATTCCGGCATGTTCGGCCAGCTTGAGGGACGGGTGCACGCCGTCGAAAATCTGTCCTTCACCTTGCAGCCCGGCGAAACCCTTTCGCTCGTTGGCGAATCCGGCTGCGGAAAATCAACGACGGGACGCTCGATCATGCGCCTCGTCCAAGCGCAAGCCGGCGAAGTGCTGCTCAATGGCCAGGACGTGCTGACCATGGACCAGAAGCAGTTGCGCGACATGCGCCAGACCATGCAGATGATTTTCCAGGACCCGTTCGCCAGCCTCAATCCTCGTATGACGGTCGGCGCGGCCATTGCCGAGCCGTATCTGGAACACAAGCTCGGAACCCGTGCCGAAGCACGTGAGCGTGTGGCGGATCTACTGGAGCGTGTGGGCCTCACGCCAGCAATGGCAAGTCGCTATCCGCATGAATTCTCCGGCGGCCAGCGTCAGCGCGTCTGCATTGCCCGCGCATTGGCACTCGACCCGAAGATTATCGTTGCTGACGAATCCGTATCGGCACTCGACGTCTCGATAAAGGCGCAGGTCATCAACCTTCTGCTCGACCTGCAGGCTAGCCTGAACCTCGCCTATCTGTTTATCTCGCACGATATCGCCGTGGTCGAACGGGTCAGCCACCGCATCGCGGTAATGTATCTTGGCGAAATCGTCGAAATCGGGCCCCGCGCGGCGATCTTCGAAAATCCCCAGCATCCCTATACGAAAAAGCTGATTTCAGCAGTGCCTGTTCCGGATCCCTCGCGGCGAGGTGTAAAGCGGCCTGTGTCCAATGACGAGATCAAAAGCCCCGTTCGAGCGCCGGATTTCGCAGTTCCGATCCGTCAATATACCGAGGTTTCGTCGGGACATCTGGTGCAGCTCTGATCAAGCCGGGGCTTGAGACATTGGCCTGATCGTGACATGACATTGCGAGAGCTGCCCCATCATCAGGCGCAGAGCAGGAAAAGCCATGTCCAAGCCCTTTATCGATCACCTGTCTTCCGAACTCGAGGGGCTGAAACAGTCCGGGCTTTATAAGACCGAACGCGTCATCACCTCCAAACAAGCCGGACAGATCGTTGTCGATTCGGGTGCAAAGGTGCTCAACTTCTGCGCCAATAATTATCTCGGACTTGCCGACAACGAAGAACTTGCCGCAGCGGGCAAGGCCGCACTCGACCGCTACGGCTACGGCATGGCTTCGGTACGCTTCATCTGCGGCACGCAAGAGGAACACAAGCAGCTTGAAGCCCGCATCTCCAGCTTCCTCGGTTTGGAGGACACAATCCTTTATTCCAGCTGTTTCGACGCCAATGGCGGCCTATTTGAAACTTTGCTCGGTGAGGAAGACGCAATTATCTCCGACGCTCTCAATCATGCCTCGATTATCGATGGCGTGCGTCTGTCCAAGGCCAAACGTTTCCGCTACGCCAACAATGACATGGCGGCGCTGGATGAAGAATTGAAGAAAGCTGAAGGCAGTCGCTTCAAGATGATTGCGACCGACGGCGTATTCTCGATGGACGGCATCATCGCCAATCTGCAGGGCGTCTGCGACCTCGCCGACAAATATGGTGCCATGGTCATGGTGGACGACAGCCATGCCGTCGGCTTTGTTGGCAAAAACGGTCGCGGCTCCGCCGAACATTGCGGTGTCGAGGGCCGTGTCGATATCATAACTGGCACCCTGGGTAAGGCACTGGGTGGGGCTTCAGGCGGCTATACATCCGGCAAGAGCGAGGTGGTCGACTGGCTGCGTCAACGCTCGCGGCCCTATCTTTTTTCAAACACGCTCGCGCCTGTCATTGCGGCAGCATCGCTGAAAGTGTTCGATCTGATTGACCAGGGCGCGGACCTGCGCGCGCGCCTCGCCGCCAATGCCGCGCATTTTCGCCGCGATATGACAAAGCTTGGCTTTAATCTGGCCGGCGCCGATCATCCTATCATTCCGGTGATGCTTGGCGAAGCGACGCTGGCGCAGGAAATGGCGTCGCGCATGCTCGAAAAGGGCGTTTATGTCATCGGTTTCGCCTTCCCTGTGGTGCCAAAAGGCCAAGCTCGTATCCGCACCCAAATGTCCGCCGCCCACACCACGGAAGACGTTGCTCGGGTGATCGAGGTTTTTGCTGAAGTCGGGCGTGATCTTGGCATCATCGGAGCGAAATAGCATGTCGAACATGATGAAGGCACTGGTCAAAGCGAAGGCGGAACCCGGGATCTGGATGGAGCGCGTTCCGGTACCGGAACCTGGTGCAAACGACGTACTGATCCGGGTCAAAAAGTCAGCTATTTGCGGCACTGATGTGCACATCTACAACTGGGACAAGTGGGCTGAGGCCACGATCCCGGTGCCGATGGTCGTGGGTCATGAGTTCAGCGGCGAGATCGCCGAAATTGGTTCTGCCGTGACCAAATACAAGGTCGGGCAGCGCGTCTCCGGTGAAGGCCATATTGTCTGTGGCATTTGCCGCAATTGCCGCGCAGGCAGGGGCCATCTCTGCCGTAACACGCTCGGTGTCGGCGTACACCGGCCCGGTTCCTTTGGCGAATATGTCTGCATTCCGGAAGACAACGTCGTACCGATCCCGGACGATGTTTCCGATGAAATCGCTGCGATCTTCGATCCCTTTGGCAACGCCGTGCATACGGCCCTGAGCTTCGATCTCGTTGGCGAAGATGTGCTGGTTACCGGCGCAGGCCCCATCGGCATCATGGGTGCCCTGGTTGCAAAGCGCTCAGGAGCCCGCAAGGTCGTCATTACCGATATCAATCCGGCGCGCCTCGCGCTCGCCCGCAAACTCGGGATAGATCATGTGGTTGATGCTTCGGCGCAAAACCTCGCCGACGTCATGAAAGACATCGGCATGACCGAGGGTTTCGACGTCGGTCTGGAGATGTCCGGTGCGGCACCAGCTTTTCGCGACATGATTGACAAGATGAACAACGGTGGGAAGATCGCCATTCTCGGCATTGCGCCGACAGGTTTCGAGATCGACTGGAACAAGGTGATCTTCAAGATGCTCAATCTGAAGGGCATCTATGGCCGCGAGATGTTCGAGACCTGGTACAAGATGATCGCCTTCGTGCAAGGGGGTCTCGATCTGTCGCCGATTATAACGCACCGGCTGCCCATCGATGATTTCCAGTCTGGCTTCGATGCGATGCGCTCTGGCAGTTCAGGCAAGGTCGTTTTGAGCTGGTAAGTAAGGGCGTCGTTCCGACAGGACAATGTTTCGGTGAAGTAGCCACCCTCCACCCGAAAGGATCTTGAAGAGCCAACATTTCGGGTTTAACAAGCGGGGGGCGCGATGATACCCGGTGGCCGGCCGAAACGGGAAACAGCAGTATCAAGCAAGACGACAAACCTCGAACGGGGGGCGGGTGCGTTTACTTTGGTTGCGGATGCTCCCCTTTACTTATGTAAACGGCGTTACCCATCTTTGCCTACAACGCGGTACCCATGCTGAAGAACTCCCGATTGCGATCGAGACCATCTTCGCTGTCCTCGTGCACCGCGCGCGGACAGGAAATCTCTCCGCGTTGATCCGCATGCACGCGCGAGGGGCAGGTTGTTTTGGTACTGGCAGCCCCCGGACAGCGCCGTCCCTCCTCAAATACACTGGCCCGGACAATGATCCGACCCACGCGCATCTTCAGCAACTGAAAGATAACGTCGAAAATTTACGTTATAGACGGTTTTTCGTGCGCGCGCTTCGCGCCGCGGGGCTTCCTGGTCCCGACAGGAACTAAACGCGGGTTAATGTGTAAAGGGATGTGCATTTTTCAGCGAACCGAACCAAGTCGGAAATGCAGGACACTTAATCAGTGACGGACACGGCTATTGAAATCTACTCATTGGATACCCAACTACCTCATCCACCCGTCGATGAGAAATCGAGTTGCCAGCAATGACGCTTGCTTTCTCCGGGAAAAAAGGGCGCTCCCCTCGAACGGGTCGAGCGCCCTTTTTGTAGCCCTATTCATGAGGCAGTTTAGTTCCATCGAACAGCTAATGTTTTCTGACCTCCTGCAGAAATGCCTGGACGCAGAATTCGACGATACGTATCCCGAAAATGGATCGTTCTTGCTCCAAACGCGGCACGGCCGACAATATTGGTATTACAGGGGATTTTCCGCAGACCCTCAGGGAGGAGCAGGACAGCAATATCTCAAATATGTGGGTCCAAAAGGCAATGAGGAATTGGACAAACGTGTTCAACATTTTCAGCGAGTAAAATCGGGATACCGGCAACGCAGGCAGCTCGCTTCAAAACTCAGGCAAGCAGGGATGCCATCGCCCATCGCAATTGAAGGCCAAGTTGTTCAAGCGTTGTCGAAGGCGGGAATGTTTAAGCTTCGTTCGGTGTTGGTTGGTTCCGTGGCGTTCCAAACTTATGGAGGCCTTCTCGGAGTCCGGTTGCCCGACCTTACAATGCGCACAGATGACATTGATGTTGCCCAGTATTTCAGCGTCTCCCAGCAAATCGACGACAAAATCGAAAACCTGGAGCAAGCGTTGAACTCGGTCGATGATAGTTTCTCGCCCGTTTTCCATCCTAATGAACCCAAACTGGATTCGGCAGCCAATGAAACGGTCGAAATTGCAGTTGCGGCAAATGCGATCAACGCGCTTCACAACTGGTGCCTGCTCTCGGGTAGACGTCAGTCAGCGTATTCTCAAGGCCTGTATTACTCATTTCCTGTCACACTTATTACTCATTTTACCTGACGTCTAATACACATTCCCCCACGTTTACCAAGGGCGAGGTGAAGAATTGATCTCAAGCAGAAGAAGGTTACCCTCAACCATGAGGAACTCAAAAGTTTGGACATGCCAGCAATGAGGATGGTGTTAGTTGTCAGCGACAATGCACTGCTTGCCAAGGCAAAACAGGCCAAAGCGCCCGAATTTCGCCGAGAAGGTCAACGGCAAGCTCACGGTAACTTAATTCCCGGCAACCGATTGTTATCAGCGGCTCGGCAAGACGCCAGCGGCTGTACATAGTCGCTGGCCAGAAGTTCCAACGAATATATCTGCAGTACACACGGTAACAACAAGGACGGGGCGAGTTATGAGCGTTCAGGTCTGCCGAGGTGGGCAGGTTCGGCCCCAAGCTATGTATATCCGTGTTTTAGCAGCCATGGCGAAGACGAATCTTGTAGCGTCAGGATGGCTGGCGCTTTACGCCATCTTCACCAGCGTCATTGCAATAGCATTCAGGGAGAATTTTCCAGCTAATTACTTAAGCCACTGGGATGAGCGCTATTGTTGATTACCGTGTCGGGGAATGCAACTCACTCGCCAAGTGCTGGCCGCCTGATGTCCATTTCCCCACTCTGAAAAGCCGATCTACGTCTTCTGGGCAATCGTTGTCGTCGCTACCCGAATGCTGGTGATAGCCCCCGCCGACAGCATCGGCCGGAAGGGATATGCCTCGCCTGCCGTTTCGTCGGCCAAGACCGGAAACCAGAAAAACTGTCCTGTCCGCCTGCCGTCACGTCGGGTTAACGCGACCGACGCTGTCTATGAACAAAACGTATCCAGCTTGATCAGTTCCGCAAAGGCGTTTCAGGCTCGTTTGATTGAAACCTGACATTAGGGGGAACGAACCTTTTTCATGGCGGTTATGCTCAATTGCCCGATGGCAATCGAGGAATTGAAATGAAACGGATCGCATTCGCGCTTTACGCGTTGGCGTTGTTAGCGGCAGTACGTGCCATCCAACACCGGACAGCAGCAGTGGCGATCACGTCCCGAAGACATACGGGAGGGTCTTACTCGGTTGACAAAGCGGCGGCACAGCAGGCGGAAACTCTGGAGCCCGGGCGGGGCCGCAACGCGAAGTCCCCCGCCGAAATTCCGGCATTGGGCTGGAAGGATGTTCTCTTCAGAGTCTACTATTCGTTGCAACAAGATCGGGTCATGCTGATAGCTGCTGGTTCGACCTTCTATTTGCTGTTGGCCCTATTTCCTGCGCTTACGGCCTTCGTTTCTCTTTATGGTTTACTGGCGGATCGCGCCACAGTTTCCGGCAACATATCGCTGCTTGCTGGAGTTGTGCCGAACGATGCTGTTGCCCTGATCCAAGCTCAGCTTGAGGCCTTGGCAACCCAGGATGTGAAAGCGCTCGGCGTCGGATTTTTTCTGGGCCTGTCGGTGGCGCTTTGGAGCGCGAACAATGGTTTTAAATCCATATTCGAAGCTTTGAACGTCGCGTATGGGGAGAAGGAAAACCGCAGCTTCGTAAGATTGAACCTGATTTCATTCCTTTTTACGTTGGGTGGCCTGTTCTTCGCAATTGTCCTAATCATCGTTCTGGGAGCTATCCCCGCGCTGTTGGCGTCACTCGGATTCGCCGGCTGGAGCGAGGCCCTGATTAACATAGCCAGGTGGCCACTCATGGCGGTAATTGCGGCTCTCGCTGTCTCTGTCCTTTATCGGTTCGGCCCCGATCGCGAATACGCAAAGTGGCGCTGGCTCTCGTTCGGAGCTGTCTTTTCCGCTTTGGTCTGGATCATTGCCTCTGCCGCGTTTACGTTCTATCTCGCCAACTTTGCAGATTACAACGCGACCTACGGGACCTTGGGCGCGGTCGTCGGCCTGATGATGTGGACCTGGATCTCGTTGATAATCCTGATCCTCGGAGCGGAACTCAATGCAGAACTCGAGCAACAAACTGCAATGGACAGCACCACCGGGGCACCGCGCCCCATGGGAGAGCGGGGAGCAGTGGCTGCAGACACCATAGGCGAGGCGACAAGGTAACAAAAACATACGTTTTATAGCTTTAGATATTTGGATTAGTGGGAGATTAATTGGAATGACTATCGAAGAATCCAACAGCAAATTGAACATGGATAAGCTCGTCCACCTGACAGCCAGATTGGTGGCGGCTTACGTCAGCAATAATGCGGTGCGTGCCGCGGATTTACCGGTGTTGCTCAATACCGTGCATGCTGCATTGTCAGGAGCAACTCCCGGAAACGAAGAGACGGCGATTGCCTCGCCTATCCCAGTACCTGCAGTGAACCCCAAAAAGTCGGTGACACCCGATTACCTCATTTGTCTCGAAGACGGCAAGAAGTTCAAATCGTTGAAGCGGCACTTGAAGACTTCCTTTGATCTCACACCCGAAGAATACCGCAAGAGATGGAATCTTGATCCTTCCTATCCGATGGTCGCGCCGAATTACGCCGAGAGTCGATCTCGCCTTGCCAAAACCATGGGGCTCGGTCGAAAGTCGGGGAGGGCGCGTTGATCAGCGCTCAGTCCGTTCCTGGCCGCACGGTTTCCACGGTTAGCGACTCCTCTGGCAGTTGGCTGCAGCAATTCTGTTTCGGACTTTGTCAGGTAAAGCCATACCGCCCAATTCTCCGGGCGAAGCACGACCACTTGGCGATTGTGATACGGTTCCACATCCGGTCCCGGCATCGTTGTTAGCATCGTAAAGGCGGCGGGATGATTGCCTTGTCTCTCGCGCCGCCGGCAATCGCCAGGAAAGGTTCGCTATTCAATGTGAACCGATGCTTCGCCTTCGGATATTTCGTGCGCATGAATTCGAAGAAGGCGCTCGCCGGGATAAGGCAACGTTTGCTGTCAGCAAAGTGACGGCGGCCCTCCGATCGAAAGTTGAACACGGGTCCGCCGCGTCCGCTAGGTGGGAAACTGAAATTCATCCGCGAGAGTTCAATATAGTCTCCGGCGGCGCGCATTACGGGAGCCATATCGTTAATCTTAACGTCATCGGCCTGCGGAAGGTCGAGCTCGCTCTGATGGGCAGGCATGTTTAGCTCGAGGCTTTGCATCATGTCGCAATCTTCGGACCAACGGATATGCTGCTCATAATCGTTGCACATAACGGCTAACCTAGTTCAACTTGCCGTCGTTTGGGGGGAGGGCATAGGTTAGAGTCAACATAAACATGGGGGGCTGCAGAACTGGACAGGTGTCTCTTGCCGAGCTTATGCGCTTCGACGAGTTCCGCCCAACCCATCGTTCTTAATTCGAACAGACTGCACTCGCCCCTTGCGCAATGAATCCGCTTGCAATTCGGTCGATGTGCGCAAGTATCCAAGGCATTCAGAAGTGCGGAAAATCTGTTCATGTCCATTCAGTGTTTTCCGCTTAAACGCCTCACGACGCCTGCCTTCTTCGTAGGTTGAATGCCTTGTTCGGAAACGCATTTTCCGATTGCGAGACATACGGAGACGACCCGCCAACTGAGGCCTATATGAAGGACTTCCTGGCCAAGGATCACGTCGTTGCCTTGGTCGCGATGGCACACGGAGTTGTGACGGGTGGACTTGTCTCCTATGAACTTGACAAGTTTGAGCAGGCGCGACGTGAGTTCTATATTTATGACCTCGCAGTAGATGAAAAGTATCGTCGGCAAGGAATAGCGATATCCCTTATCAACCACTTAAGAGATATCGCCAAGCGCCGCGGCGCGTGGGTCATATACGTTCAAGCGGATTACGGTGATGACCCGGCGATTGCACTGTACGAAAAGCTCGGCATTCGCGAGGATGTTCTTCATTTTGACATAGTGATTGACCCGTAGCCCAGAAATGGAAATAGAAACCAACTTCGCGAGCCCGCAATGGATGTGTGGTTCACCGTCCGGCCCAGGTGAATTGGAAGCAGCGTTTGACGGCAAACACGGTTGGTTCTGACGCAATCGCACGGGGAGCGATGTCACAATCAAGCTCAACACATCGGGTGCTTATTCAAACATCGAAAAGATGATGTAGCCCTATAGTCGCTCGGCAGCCGATAGTGAGCCTTCTATACTAACGGACCGCAGGAGTGTCTTGCGGTCCACTCGCGCCAGCCGAATGAATTGCTTCGCTTATTCAGGAATGTGCTTCCTGTTCGCGTGCTCGGTAGAGGGCGTCGATAGCCGTCTGGATTTCCACCAGATTCTTGAGCGGTCCAGGGTTTGCGCCGTTTTGTGCAATCTGCAGAATTTCCTGGCGACGCGAGGAAATCAATTCCTTTATCGCCGCGTCGATTTCCTTGACGTGCTGTGCTGCCATGTGAGTCCTCCAAGACGGCTGAAGTCGTGATGTGCCGTTTGGACAGGCCGAAGTCAATCAACGAAGTCGAGACGCGATTTTTGCAGTCTCGCTGGCACGCCATGTAGGAAGCAGTCAACCGGGTCATTCCACCGTCTGCCATTAACCTGCTCGACTCATGTCGGCTATCCCGAGGCCATAGTCGGAGCATCCGACCACCGTTTCCCGCAAAGCTTGAGCAACGCAGTTCCTAAAACGTGCCTTCTGCGGATCTTTACTGGAAATACTGAAAGCGCAAAATCAAAACAGGGCTTGCAATGACTATCGCTGTCACCAGAAACAATCCTATGAGGGCTACCGTTGCCATCTGTCCCGAGAATCGATAGCCAAGAAGATAAAGTTCGCGATTTCTTGACCGAATCATATCCCACCTCCATTAGTTCGGTTGCCACTTGACTAGCTTCCATGCTTGGCTGAAACGAGCGATTACCTACTTGGTTGCAGCAGCTGGGCATTTGACAAATCCGGCTGCAAAAGTTTCGTCTTGGGGTTAATCCAAATCTTATGTTTGAATTGCTGATCGTCGGTTTTCTTATTCTCCTGAACGGAGTTTTCGCACTATCTGAGCTTGCGGTGGTCTCGGCACGTAAAGCCCGACTGGAGATGTTGCTTGATCGCGGTGTCGCGGGAGCAAGCGCGGCCATTGCGCTTTCGGAGAATCCCGGGAAGTTCTTATCAACAGTTCAAATCGGCATCACACTCGTCGGTATCATCGCGGGTGCGTTTTCCGGTGCAACACTTGGATCGCGCATGAGCGTATTCCTTGCGGGTGCAGGCGTGCGCGCGGATATCGCCGATGTCGCAGGCTATGCTCTCGTTATCGGTATCATTACCTATCTTTCGGTAATCATCGGTGAACTCGTTCCCAAACATCTGGCATTGAAGAACCCGGAGCGTATTGCCTGCTTCATCGCCCGCCCCATGAACGTCCTGTCGCTTGTCGCTGCGCCGGCGGTCTGGGCCTTGGATGCGTCGACGCGCGGTGTGTTTAGGCTCCTTGGTATATCGACTGCTTCCGAAAGCGCCATAACCGACGAAGAGATCCTGACGATTGTTGCCGAGGCGGGCAGCACAGGCGTGATCGAGGAAGCAGAGCGCTCAATGATATCGGGTGTAATCAGGCTCGGCGATCGCAGCGTTCGGGCTGTGATGACCCCGCGGACTGAAGTCGAGATGGTCGACGTCGGCGAAGATGCGATGTCATTGAAACGCAAACTCATCGCAGCCAACCATTCCTGTCTCCCGGCGTTTGACGGTGACCGCGACAACGTTGTCGGCGTCATCATGCTTCGGGATATGATCGAGCCGATGCTTGCATCCTCGGCGGTGGTCATCCGCGACCACGTGCGTCATGCTCCGATCATTCCCGACACGATGGATGCCTTGGCGGCGCTCAAGGTCCTGCGAAATGCCGATGTGCCAATGGCGCTCGTTCATGACGAATATGGTCACTTTGAGGGACTTTTGACGCCCGGCGACATTCTTGATGCCATCGCGGGTGCGTTCCGCTCGGATGAGGATCAGTCAGAGAATGAGGCGGTGCGGCGGGAGGACGGATCCTGGCTTCTTGCGGGTTGGATGCCAGTCGATGAAATGGCGGATTTGCTCGGTCTCGACCTACCTGAACACCGCCACTACGAGACGGTAGCGGGCTTTGTGATCGATCACTTGGAAAGGATTCCCGTAACCGGAGAGGCCATAGAAGTCGACAATTGGCGATTCGAGGTCGTCGACCTTGATCACCGCCGCGTCGACAAAGTCTTGGCGTCCCGCTTGTAGCAGATCGGGTCTAAAGTTAGGGGAGGTCCTGTCCAGTTCTGGTCGGTCCAGAACGTGGCTCCCGGCGATAGATGTCATCTTAAATGATAGTCAATGTAACGCCATCGAACGCACAAAGTTCGAAGATGCCAACAATCAATCCAGCCGGTTCGAAAGGTTACCGGAGTAAACGGCGGTTATGGACGCAAAAGCAACAGCTACAAAACCGCACGGACGTTCCATAATATTGATTATGCAATCTTTGAATGTAGCAGGGTGGGTTCAAGGATGAAGTGCGACTTGCGATAGATAACAATGGCTTATCACTCGCAAGGACTTGCCCATGGAACGTACCTACTCCCAGATTGATATGGATGAACGCCGC
>NZ_JAQMHX010000014.1 GCF_028331445.1 Candidatus Phyllobacterium onerii
CCCCCCTGTGGGGTTGTTATTTTTTCCCCGGGGGGGGGCCCCCCCCCCCCCGCTTTACCTCTTCGGGGGGGTGGGGGTGTTTGGGTTGTTGGGGGTGTGGGGGGGGGGGGGGCCCCCCCCCCCCGCCACCAAATGAGCGTCAGGGTGCATCCTTGATAGCCTTCAGTTGCGCCATCTTCTGCGAAAGGACCCACAGCGCCTTGTTGAGCTTGATATCCTGATCGATGCCATTGACGGCGCGCGTCGATACGCGGCGCACCCGTCTGCCCTGCTCGTCCAGGAGCATGCCGCGCAGACCGCCACGAATGACGTTTTCCTGTGTGACATTGAAGGTGGTCCACAGATCGTTGGCCTTGTCGTCGTAGCGGCGCGGGATCAAAAGCTGCTGCGGCTTGATCGGGGTTTCCGTGTCGTCCTCGGCATCGCCAAAGCGGCAGCCTCGGGCCTGGCGGGGATCATGTCCGAGGCCGGGTTAACAAACGGGGCCTTCTATCCTCACTTTGAATCGAAGGAAGCGCTCGTAAGGGAGGCGATTGTAAGTGCACTGACGGATCAGCGTGCAAGTCTGGAGCGAGCCGGTGCGGCGGAGTTGGGGATTGAAGACGTTATTCGCGATTACCTGAACGTCGCTCACTTGCATGGAACCGAGGATGGGTGTCCTTCAGCGGCCCTTTTACCTGAAATCGGACGGCAACCGGCTTCGACCCGTAACGCATATGAGGTTGGACTGAGCAATTACGTCGAGACACTCGCTTCTTATCTTCCACCTTCGTCATCATCGTCATCGCGTGAACGCGCCATGGCAATTTTCGGTCTGATGGTAGGTACCCTGCAAATTGCACGAGCGGTTTCTGACGAGATTGTGGCAGCGCAAATTTTGGAAGGGGGCGTGCAAGCAGCGCTGTTGCTCGCGAAGACATAGCCGGGGACGCTGCCATGCCGAAACTTGACCGCCTTGAGAGGAACCGAACCGCAGACCCCTCAATGCAGTTTTCTGAAGCGCGGTTCCCAACGAGACATTATGCGATTTTCAAAGTTGAAATGGTGAGTTCAAGGATGAAGTGCGACTTGCGATAGATAACAATGGCTTATCACATGCAAGGACTTGCCCATGGAACGCACCTACTCCCAGATTGATATGGATGAATGCCGCAAGATCGCGCGGTGGCGAACGGCTGGTATCAGTGGTGATGTCATTGCCGACAAGCTCGGACGGCATCGCTCGACGATTTTCCGCGAGCTGCGACGCAATGCTTTCACGAGCTTCGCGTCGCCACCACCCTCGCCGAGTCGGCGGTGAATTCACTTGTCGCCAAGCGGATGGTCAAGAAGCAGCAGATGCGCTGGTCTCTCCATGGCGCTCACATGCTCATGCAGGTTCGGACGGCTGAACTGAACGGCTGTCCGCAGACGGCCCCATCTTGGTCATTTATAGCGTTAGTTCAGTTGCCGCAATGACAGGTAGATGATGCATATCCATGGCTCATCGGAAATCTCACTTCAAATGTCTGCCTTGAAATGAGCGGAACCATCGCCCCGAATAATCCCAATCAGGCTAGTGGCGTACCATTCCCGCATCGACATTCAGCGTCTGGCCCGTGATCCAGCGCGCATCTTCGGAAGCAAGAAACGAAACCACATCGGCGATATGTTCAGGCTGCCCTTTGCCTTTAATCGCCTGAAGCATCTCGACGAAGCCGAACGCCTCATTGTGCGGGCTTGCCTTGACGCCATCGCTCTCGATTAGCCCGGGCGTCACCGCGTTTGCCGTGATGTTGTACTTGCCGAGTTCCGTGGCGAGCGCCCTGGTGAAGCCGATGACGCCGCCCTTGGCCGCGACATAGGCCGCCATGTTCGGCGTGCCGGCAAAGAAGGTGTTGGATGCGATGCTGATCACCCGCCCGGCCTTGCCGGCGTCGCGCATCTGGTCAGTTCCCGCGCGGCTGACGATGAAGGTGCCGGTCAGATTGACGTCAATGATCTTGCGCCAATGTTCGAGATCGACGTCGTCCCAGGCAATGAACGGCACGATGCTGGCATTGTTGACCAGGATGTCGATGCCGCCCGTCAGCGTCTGGATTTCGGCAAACAGTGCCTTAACAGATGCCGGATCGGAAATATCCGCGGCGATCGCCTTCGCTTTTCCACCGATCGATGCGGCGGCCGCCTTGGCGCCTTGCGCGTTGATGTCGCTGACGATGACGGTCGCGCCATCGGCGGCCAACCGCGCGGCGATGGCCTTGCCGATGCCTTGTGCGGCCCCGGTAACCAGCGCCGTCTTCCCCGCAAACCGTTCAGTCATGTCCATGCTCCATGATTTGTGATCCTGTGAATTCATCTCATGCGTCGGCGTCGATAATGGCGAGCGCCGCCTCGATGCCTTTGCCGATCGCGAGCTTCTGGCCCAAAGCATTCATGGCGCCGCCAAGCGCCGTCAGCGCGGCGATCGCATAGATCGGCTGGGCGGTCGGGCCCATATGGCCGATGCGCGTCAGCTTCCCCAATGTTTCGCCGCGGCCCGACGAAAACACCACGCCGTAGTGGGCGCGCGCGACCCGTCGAAGCGCCTTCTCGTCGACACCTTTAGGGGCGCGAACGGCGGTCGTGGTTGGCGATGCGATCCTGTCGCTGGCCGCCCAGATCGACAGGCCCATCGCGGTGACGCCCGCGCGCATTGCCTTGGCAGTAAGCGCGTGGCGCGCCCACACCGCCTCCGGTCCCTCATCGAGATAAAGGTCGAGTGCGACATCGAGCCCGTTGATCTCCGAGACCGACGGCGTGAACGGAAACGGCTCGTTCCTTGACCACGCATTTTGCCAGTCGACGATGCTCAGCATCGATGCGCGCGGCGCCAGAGGATTTCCCTTCATCTTGGCCCAGGCCCGCTCGCTGACGCCCATCATGGTGAGGCCGGGAGGCGCGCCCAGGCATTTGTTGGGGCCGGTGACATAGATATCGGCCTTGCAATCCTCCGGATGCGTCTTCATGCCGCCAAAGGACGAGACGGCGTCGACGATGAGATAACCGCCATGCGCCGAGACCAGCGCGCCGATGGCATCGATCGGATTAATCGTGCCAGACGGCGTGTCATGATGGCACACGGAAACGATCGTGATTTCCGGATGCGCTTTCAGCATTGCCTCAACCTCCTGCGGGTCGATCGCTTCATTGTAGGGCACCTCGATTTCGATGAGATGTGGCGAATAGCGCTTCGCCCAATAGCCAAACCCCTTACCGTAAACTCCGGAGGCAAGGTTGAGCACAACGTCGTCGGGCGCGATCAGGGAGGCTGCGGCGGCCTCGAGGCCCAGTACCGGCTCGCCATGCAGAATGACCGGCTTGTTCGACAGCCGCATCGCCTTCTGCGCCTTGTCGACCACCTTCTCGTAGAGGAGCTGAAACGCCGGGTCGTAGTCGTAAAGCACCGTGCGCCCGAGACCACGCAGCACTTCGGCATAGGCGTTCACCGGCCCCGAGGTCAGGGTGATGACCGGATCGGCGTGTTCGAGATAGCGCATCATCTTCTCTCCTGATTTGGCGGGCGATCAGCCGTAGAATTGCGTGCCGGTCTTGTAGCTCCTGAAGTTTTCCATGTCGTGCGAATACATCAGTTCGGCACCATGGTCCTCGGCCAGCTTCTTCACTTTGCGCATCGAATTGACGCCCGCCACCGGGTCAATGTGGAAAGCCGCCTGACACAGCGTTTCAAGGCTCTTCTGGGTATAGGCGGCGTCGATGGTGAACATCATCGGCTGGCGCTTGGGGAACTCGACGAGCAAGCTGTAGTGGCCGATCGAATGGCCGGGCGTCGAGATCAGCTTTACACCCTTGGCAAGATCGACGTCGCCCTCGATGCCCTCGAAGGTCGAGTTGGCGCGCGTCGTGCCTTCCAGCAGTTGCGCGGTCGCGCCACGTGCTTCCGCGGCCTCCGCCGAGAAGCTCAGGTCGGAATAGCCGAGGTGCTCGAAAGGCTGCGGATTGCAAGCCTGCGGCACCTCGGTCCGGTGGCAGATCTTCTTTGCATGCGGAAAATACTTGTTGCCGCCGCAATGGTCGAAATGGAAATGCGAATTGACGACAACGTCGATGTCCTTGGGCTCGAGCCCGA
Organism: Candidatus Phyllobacterium onerii; assembly: GCF_028331445.1. Classification (GTDB taxonomy): domain Bacteria; phylum Pseudomonadota; class Alphaproteobacteria; order Rhizobiales; family Rhizobiaceae; genus Phyllobacterium; species Phyllobacterium onerii. The sequence continues at coordinate 4,109 of NZ_JAQMHX010000014.1, forward strand.
GCAAGGCAAGCGCGCCGGGAATGGTCTGGTGCTTTTCCTGGATCGGCTTCTCGAAGGGCAGCACCTTCATGACGTGACCGTAGTCATAGCCGGTATCGATCATAAAGCGGCCCTCGGCATGCTCGATCAGGATCGAATAGACCGGAAAGCGCACTTCGCCGCCAGGGCCGCGATTCCAGAACACATGATAGCCGTCGAGAACGAGCGAGCCGCCATCGAGCAGGTAGATCTTGGTATCCGACATTATTACCTCCTGTTTGGCGCGGGTCCCTTCCGCGCATCTGATTGTTGTCAGCGCGTACCGCGCTCATATGGAATGCCCAGCGCCGCCGGTAGACTGGCCCGCCGGCCGAACAACACCAGCATGATCATCACCGCCAGGAATGGCAGCATCTGGATGACGTCGGTCGGTATGTTGATGCCCGCTACCTGCATGGCCGTCGTCAGCGACAGGCAGACGCCGAACAGCAGGGCGCCGAACAGCACCCAGACCGGACGGCCGCGCGCCAGCATGGCAAGCACGATGCCGAGAAAGCCGGCGCCGTTGCTGATGAACGGAATGAACAGGCCGGCCCCGACATTGGCGAGATAGGCGCCGCCGAGCCCGGCCAGCGCGCCGGTCGTCAGCACCGCGATGGTCCGGGTCTTGATGACGTCGATACCGGCGACGTCGAGCGCGGCCGGCTTGTCGCCCGCTGCCTGCAGGTTGAGGCCGAGCTGCGTGTGCCGATAGAGGTAACCCATGCCGAACACCAGCGCGAGCGCCAGATAGACGATCAGGTGATGCTTGAAGAAGGCAGGCCCGATGACGGGAATATCCGACAGCAGCGGAATGACGGTGGCGTCCGCCGCTGGCAGGCGGGGATAGCTGCGCGAGAACTGGAAATGATGAAGCAGCGCCGTCAGGCCTTCGAGACCGAGTGTCAGCGCGATGCCGATGACGATCTGGTTCAGCCCGATGCGCACGCAGAGCAGCGCCATGATCAGCGCCACCGCGACGCCGCCGGCGGCACCTGTTAGGAACCCCAGCCACAGCGACCCGGAATAGAACGCGCCGACGAAGCCAAGATAGGCACCGGCCAGCATCATGCCTTCGATGCCGATGTTGAGCACGCCGGCTTTTTCCGACATTTGCTCGCCGAGGCCCGCCAGCAGCAGCGGGATGGCCGCGGTGACGGCGCCGAACATGAGCGCGCTGAGAAAGACTTCGCTGAATAGCCCGGTCATGCCCTAAGCCTTTCTCGACTGGTTGTAACGGTGGTCGACATACTCGGCGAGAGCGAGCACGATCAGCACGATGGAGACCAGCACCAGTGTGAAATGATTGGGCACACCAAGCCGCCGTGCCGCGCTTTCGCCGCCGATCGACAACACCGAAAGCAGGAACACGAAACCTATCGCGGCAAAACCGTTCATGCGGGCGAGGAACACGGCCGGAATGACGGCCAGCCCGTAAGCGGGATTCCAGTCGGCGCGGACATTTCCCTGCACGCCGATGATGTCGACGGCACCGGCAAGGCCCGCGAGCCCGGCGGAAATGGCGAAGACGGCAATAGTCAGACCAGGTACGCCGAGCCCCGCATGAATCGCCGCTCGCGGATTGGCGCCGACGATCCGCAATTTCAGCCCGAAGGCCGTGCGCGTCATCACCAGATGCACTATGATGATTGCTGCCAGGCCGAGCAGCAGGCCGCTGGTGATGGTCGTATCGAACAGGCGCGGCAGCCGGTCTTCCACCGGTAGCGTGCGCGTCTGGGGAACGGTCGTGCCGGGATCGCGAAACACAAGCTTGACCAGAACATTGGCGAGCGAGGTGCCCAGGAACGTCATCATCAGCGTGGTGATGATCTCGTTGACGCCCTGATAGGCCCGCAGCAGCGCCGGCACCAGCGACCAGATCATCGCTACCACCGCGGCGATCAGGAACGACCCGATGAGAGCCAGCCAGGCCGGCATCAACTGGACGAACACCGGGGCGCTGGCGGCTGCCGTGACGGCACCAAGCAGGAACTGGCCGTCGCCGCCCAGATTCCAAGTCCCGGCGCGAAAGGCCACGATCAGGCCGGCGGCAAGAAACAGCAGCGGCGCCATGCGCGTCAGCGTCTGCTGGATGCCAAGCGGCGAGAACAGGCCTTTTTCCAACACATAGCCATAATAGGCGAGCGGGTCGACGCCGACGGCAAGCAGGATGCAACCGGCGATGACCAGTGCGGCGAGGATCGGGCCGAGCGTCATCAGCAGCCTGTGGAGGATGTCACGGCGCGCGGCCCCCGCGCTTGTGGGATCGAGTGCGGTAGCATTGACCGTGGGGGTGTCGATGCTCATGCGGCTAGTCCGATCATCAGGCGACCGACCTTGGTGCGGACGTCGTCTACGTTCTCGACGGTGCCGACCAGCGCTCCGTTGGCGATGACGGCTATACGGTCGCACATGCTGAGCAGTTCCTCGAGGTCGGTGGAGATCAGCAATATGGCGAGACCGCGCGCTGCGGTGTCGCGGATGCGCTGGCGCGACGCCAGCGTATTGGCGAGATCGAGCCCATAGGTCGGTTTGTTGAAGATGACGACCTTGGCGCCTTCGGCCAGTTCGCGCGCCAGCAGAACTTTCTGGATATTGCCGCCCGAAAGCCGCCCGACCGGCGTCTTCAGGCTTGGCGTGCGCACATCGTATTCGCGCACGAGCTGGGCCGCGCGCTTGTCGATCTCGGCGCGCTGTTCGAAGCCGTTGCGCCAGAACGGAGCGGCGCCCACCTGCTTGAGAAAGAAGTTTATCGAAACCGGGAAAGTTGCGACAGTGCCTTCGCCCAGCCGGTCGTCGGTCAGATAGCGAAGACCGCGCTGGCGGCGTTCGCCAACGCTCAGCATCTCGATCGCGGTTCCCTCCAGCCGCACCGAACCACCGGTCGCCACGCGTTGCCCTGCCAAGGCCTCCGCCAATTGTTTCTGGCCGTTGCCATCGATGCCAGCGATGCCAAGGATCTCACCTGGACGAATGTCAAAGGAGATCGACGATAGGCCCGGTGCGTTGTCCGTAGGTGCGACCGCGAGATCCGCGACCTGAAGCAGCGGAGCGGCTTCGACGCAGATTGTGCGGATGGGGCACTCGACCGCTTCCGGATCGTCCTTCTGTTTGCCGAACATCAATTCCACGATCTCCGAGATGATCTCCTGTTCGCCCAGCGCGCGGAAGCGCTCGGAAGGAATCTCGCCGACCTTACGGCCGAGCTTCAGCACCGAGATGCGGTCGCCGAAGGCCGCCGCCTCCTTGAGCTTGTGCGTGATAAAGACGATCGCCAGTCCCTGCTCGACGAGGCGGCGCATCAGCGTGCCCAGTTCGTCGATGCCCTTCGGCGTCAGCATAGAGGTGGATTCGTCGAGGATCAGTAGCCGGCTGTTGCGCACCATGGCGCGCAGGATCTCCACCTGCTGCTGCTCGCCAAGGGAAAGCTCCGACACCTTGGCATGCAGCTTCACCGTGATGCCGAGGCTGCGGGTAATCTCGGCGACGCGCGCCTCAAGCTCCTCGGTCCTGGGGCGCTGCCACCAGGGCCCGCCAAGCAAAAGATTCTCGGCCACGGTCAGAGCCGGCACCAGCATCATGTGCTGGAAGACGGTTCCAATACCGAGCGCCAGCGCATGGCGCGGCGAGGTGATCTGTGTCAGTTTGCCGTCGACCAGTATGCGGCCCTCGTCCGGCTGCAGCACACCAGACAGCATGCCGATCAAGGTGGATTTTCCCGCGCCATTCTCGCCGAGCAGCACATGCACCTCACCGGGACGGATCGACAGGTCGATGCTGTCATTGGCGACGATGCCGGGAAAGCGTTTGGTGACGCCTTCAAGCACGACGATGTCGCGTTTGTCGGCGTCCGGTAATGAAGAAAGACTGCCCATGAAAGCTCAGAACCTTTAAAAACATGAAATCGGCCCGGAGGGATGAACTGGTCACCCTTCCAGTAGCCGGTTGGATTGCCCTACTGGGCGACGCTGGTCATCAGCGCCCTGACGTCCGCTGCATCATAGACCGGCTCGACCGGAATCTTGCCGGAAATGACTTCGTCGCGCAGCGCTTGGATCTCGGTCCAGACATTGTCCGGGATTGCAGCGGTCTTCAGAAGCTTGACCGAATCATCCTTGAGGCCGATCGAGTAGCTCTTGGTGCCGAACGTGTCGGCCTTCAGGTCGTCGATCATCGCCGCGTAGACCGGCTCAATGTTCCAGACCACCGACGACAGCAGGAAGCCCTTGTCGATCGGCGTCTTGTCGCCGATGACGTCGATGAAATAGACCTTGCCGCCGTCAGCCGCCTTGGTCGTCTCGACCGCCTGCAGCATCCCGAAGCTCGAACCATTGCCCTGGCCGAAGATGATGTCGGCGCCCGACGCGATCACGCTTTCGGTGACGCGCTTGCCGCCGGCTGCGTCGCTGTAGGCGGCGGGTCCGATCACCGCATAGGTGATCTTGACCTCTGGGTTCTCCGCCTTCACGCCCTGCGCGAACGCCGCTGACTGCGAATTCCACGAGGGCGGTTCGCCCGACACGACGATGCCGACCGACTTCGAGCGCGACATCTTGGCGGCAAGACGGCCGGCGAGATAGGCGCCCTCGTGACCGCTCAGCGTGTAGTCGGCGACGAGACCCTTCTCCAGACCGCTCGGCGTATCGACGATCGCCACCGGAACCTTCAATTCCTTGGCGATTTCAGGCCCCGAAGTGTTGTAACCGCTGGCGTGGGCGATCAGCAAGCTAGCGCCATCAGACGCGAGCTCCCGCAGCGTCGGACGAACATCGCCATAGCCAAGGCCCTGGGCCACGACCACTTCGACGCCGGCGGCCTTGCCCGCCGCCTTGGCGGCATCGATGCCCTGCTGATTCCAGCCGTAATCGGTGCCTTCTTCGGGCGTCAGGATGGCGATCGACTTGACTTCACCGGCAAGCGCGCTGCCCAGCAAGACGCCACTCAGTATAGCCGCACTCACACTACTCTTCAGAATCTTTAACATATTACCCTCTCTGTTTGATTTACCAATCAATATTATGTTGTTATTGCGCATATGCGAGGTAGACTGCATGAGTAAATTTACCCATGGAGCTCAGGCAAAGTGAAGATTCGTTATGTTCTCCCTGTGGCGCTGGCGTTCACATCCTTCGCCAACGCGGTTGAGTTGCACCATATCATCGTCCGAAAGGGCACCGACGGGCTCGACATGGTGCCGTTGACGATTTCGAACGTGGGCAATGAAGGACTGTCCTGCAATGCCGACTTCGCCCACTGGTATTCCGCCGGGATCGCGACGGTCGAACCGGGCGAGAGCGCGCGCCTCGAACTCTGGTTCGACCCCAAGACCGGCACGTTCACGATCCTCAACGACAAGCGCGAGAACCTGCCCGTCGAGCGGCTGCGGTGCGGCCTGTCGGGTCGCGCATATGCCACACGCGTGCAGATCACGCTCGACCGCGCCGACGCCGCGAAAGGCGAACGCGCCGTGTCCTGTGTCACGAGGCAGGACAGCCTGGTCTGCCGGTAGGCGCTCATCGACTTGCCCGTCCCAACACCGGTGCCTCTTACTTCTTTGCCAGGAACGTGTCGGTGAAGACATCGTCCGCCGAGAGAGCCGTCTTGAGCACGCCCTGATCGGTGAGCGTCTTCAGCGTTTCCTCCCACTGCGTCTTCGTCATCCAGCCGAGGCCGTGTTCCTTGGTGTCCGGGCCGGTGAAGGTCGACGCGATATCGGCGTTGATCTGCGCAAGCAGCACATCCTTCTTGTCGGCGTAACCGGGTGCAGCCTTGGCCGTGATCTCGGCGGCCTCTTCGGGGTGGGCCACGACATAATCGAATGCTTCCCTGTACGCCCTAACGAAGCGGGCGACGACGTCGGGCTTGTCCTTGATCATGTTCTGAGAGGTGAACAGGCCCGAGCCATAAGCCTTCCAGCCATGGTCCGCGCCCATCATGACGCTGAGCGAACCGGAACCGCCTGCCTTGGCCTCCAGTTCGGGAACCTCGGCGTCGACATAGCCGACCACCGTCTGAACCCGGCCTAGAAGCAGATAGCTTTCATAGGGCGGCGAGACACTGTTGAGCGTCATGTCCTTCTCCGTCAGGCCATTGGCCGCCAGGAAGCCCTTGAAGAAGATGTAGGTTGAACCGGCTGGATGAATGCCGATGGTGAGGCCCTTCAGATCATCCGGCTTGGTGAGCTTCACCGTCTTCGCCAGCGAGATGATCGCCAGCGGCGAGTGCTGGTTGACTGCGGCCACCGCCACCACCGGGACATTCTGCGACCGCGCAACGGCGAGCGTGGGAAGATCGCCGAAACCGAAATCCGCGTTCTCATTGCCCACCAGCCGCATGGCGTCTGGCGAGCCGGAACCCTTGCGGATCTCGGCCAAGTCGATGTCGTTCTTGGCGAAGAAGCCCTTCTCCTTGCCCACGAAGAACATGGCGTGGTTGCCGCGCACCACCCAGTCGAGCTGCACGCTGACCTTGTCCGCCGCCAGCGCTACGCCGGAGAAGCCAAGCGCGCCGGCAAACGCCGCAAGCGTGGCTGCCTTTATGAGTGAGCGTCTTAGCATTGATCGATCCTTCCTGTCGTTGACTGTCCTAGGTAACCTAGGCGTGGCTGAATTTCGGTGCCCATGGCACGATGATGCGTTCGAGAACTTCGGCTGCGTAGTAGAAGGCGATGCCCAGCACCGAAACGAGGAGTAGGGCCGCGAAGACGAGCGCGGTGTCGAGCTGGGTCGAAGCGAACTGGATGACGTAGCCGAGCCCATCGGAAGCGCCGGCGAATTCGCCGACGATAGCGCCGATGACGCTGAGCGTCGCGGCGATTTTGGTTCCGGCCATCAGGTTCGGCAGCGAATGCGGAACGCGAATCCGGAACAGGATCTGCGTCGGGCTGGCGCCGACCGAATTCATCAGCGACAACAGCGAGCGATCGACCGACTGCATGCCCGCCAGCATCGATAATGTCACCGGGAAGAAGGCGATGACCAGGATCAGGCCGATCTTGGGCGCAAGCCCGTAGCCGAACCAGAGGATGAAGATCGGCGCCAATGCCACCTTGGGCACGTTCTGGAACAGCACCACCAGCGGATAGAGCGCTCGCCCCAGCCAGTCAAAGCGCACGATGACCAGCGCAATGGCAATGCCGACCACAATAGAGACAAGGAATCCGAACAGGATCTCGCCTGCCGTTACCAGTGTCGCCTGCATCAGCGTTCCCCATTGCGCGACCAGCGATTGCGCGATCTCGGACGGGGCGGGAATGATGAAGGCGGATATGGCGAAAATCCGCACCACGGCTTCCCAGACCACGATCGTCGCCAGCAGAAGGATAGCCGCTGGAAGCCAGCTGCCTGTCACCGCACCCCAGCTTGAGGCAAGCCGCGACTCGGAGAGATTGGTGACAGGTTGATCGCTCACGACGCACCTCCCGGTTGATGGCTGGCGCGCAGCATCGTCCGCAGCTGAACCAACAGCCTGACGAACTGCGGTTCTTCCGTTAAAGACAGATCGCGCGGATAGGGCAGACCAATGTCGAGGCTCCCGGTGATCCGCCCAGGCTTGATCCCCATCACGTGGACATGGCGCGACAGGTGAATGGCCTCGTCTATCGAATGGGTGACGAGCACAATGGTCTTGCCGGTGCGCTGCCAAATCTCGAGCAGCGACTGACCCATCGAATCGCGGGTGATGGCGTCGAGCGCGCCGAACGGCTCGTCCATCAGGAGAACCGCTGGATCGAGCGCCAGGGCCCGCGCGATGGCGACGCGCTGGCGCATGCCGCCGGACAATTCATGAGGGCGCTTGTGGGCGCTGTCGCCCAACCCCACCAGTTCCAACATCTCCTGCCCGCGTGCCCGCAAATCGGCGCGCGAGAGCGACTTGTCGGCGATGCCAAGCAGCATCGATGCGTTGTCGACGGCATTCTTCCAGGGAAGCAGGTTGGCGTCTTGGAAGACGAGGCCGATCATGCGCTTGCGCGCCGCCTCGACTGGCGGAAGTCCGGCGATCGAAACGCTGCCGCTCGTCGGATTCACAAGCCCCGCCAGAACCTTGAGCAAGGTGCTCTTGCCACAACCGGAAGGACCAATAAGAGAGACAAACGACCCCTTCGGGATCGAAAGATCGATGTTCTGCAGAACCAGCTGGCTGGCCATGACCACTGAAACACCCTTGGCAGAGATCAGGTCGTCATGGCGGATATGGGCCGGCCGGGCGCCGACGGCTCGAATGGTTTCAATGCGCATGGCTTGCCACCCCATGCGCTGTCGTGAACGGTCGCCGCACCGTCCGGTCCGCGAAGGCGCGCCTCGCACCAACAGCCGCCGTTACAAACTCCCCAGCCCGGCAGATCCTGTGAGCACGATGCGCCATTGGCTACTCCCGACCTTCCAAGATGCGCCGCACCGCGACGAGTTTGCGCGCCCGTTCGCCTTGCAGCGCTTTGGTCTGCTCGGGCGTATAAGAGAACATGCCCTCGCCCGACTTGATGCCGAGCTTCGACGCGTTCGTCTTTTCCAGCACCATGGGCGCGACATCGTCACGATTGGAGAGGTCCGCGTTGAGGAAGGAAGAGACGGACTTGTAGATATCGAGGCCCGCCATATCGAGCAGCGCCATCGGTCCGATGACGGCGATCTTGTAGCCGATGCCCCACGACACGCAGGTGTCGAGATCCTCCGGATCGATGACGCCACGCTCGACGAGGTCGACGGCCTCGCGCAGCAGTGCATAGAGCACGCGGTTTTCGACGAAGCCGGGAACGTCCTTCTTCACCACCACCGGCAGCAAGCCGATCGAGCGGATCAGGTCGCGGATCGTCGCCACGGTTTGCGGCGCGGTCTTCTCGCCGCCGATCACCTCGATCATCGGGATGATGTGCGGCGGGTTCGACCAGTGCATGCCGACCATCCGCTCGGGATGCGAGATATGCGCCTGCAGTTTGGTGATCGGAATACCCGACGTGTCGGACGCGACGATCGTGTCCGAGCCTATCAGGCCGTCGATCGTACGATAGACTTCGGCCTTGACCGAAATGTTTTCAGGAACGTTCTCGATGACGAGGTCGGCACCGGATACCGCATCGCCGATATCATCCGTGAAGCGAACCGTTCCAACGCCGGCCGGCGGCGGCGCAATACCCAAGGCGTCGAGAACGGTCTCGGCCACGCCCAGCACGAGTCGCGCGCGCTCGATCGCTGCCGGGGCAAAATCGTAGGCTACCACCTGAAGGCCGCCTCTGGCGAGCCGGGCGGCCATGCCCGGTCCCATCGTACCCAGACCGATGATGGCGATATTTCGGATCATTGCACTGCCCCGCTTTCTTTCGAGCTCGCGATGAGGTCGGCGGCTTTCTCGGCAATCATGATCACTGCCGCATTGATGTTTCCACAGACCAAGTCGGGCATGACGGAAGCGTCCACCACTCTGAGGCCTTCGACGCCGCGAACGCGCAATTGCGGGTCGACGACCGAGGCCGCATCGGCTCCCATCCGGCAAGTCCCCGCCGGATGATGCACGGTGATGGACGTCTTGCGAATATGCTCGTCGATCTCGTCGTCGCTCTGACACTTCGGGCCGGGAAAAAACTCCGCCTCGATGAAGGGCTGCATGGAGGGCTGTGCGGCGAGATCTCTTGCCACCCGGAAGCCGGCCCGCAGCGACTCCCAATCCTTCGGCGAGGCCAGGAAGTTCTGGTGGATCAGGGGCGCCGCAGAAGGATCGGCCGACGCCAGTTTCACCGCTCCCCGGCTTTCAGGCTGCGTGGCCACGATGCGTGTTGCGAAGCCGTCCGCAAACGGCGCCTTGAATGGCTTGAAATATGGCCATGCGGCGAGCGGAGCCGCCGTGAAGAGCAGCTGTACATCCGGCAACGGTCGCGCCGGGCCGCTCTTCAGAAAGGCGACGACACCGCCGGGCACATCCCCTGAAAAACCGCGTCCCGTCAGGTAGGTCTTGACGAAATCCAACCCGATCCGATCGGCACGCATGTTGCGCAGGAACGGGCCGCCCGGAGCCCGGCGACGGTACATGAGAATGACCGAGACGTGATCCTGCAGGTTCTTGCCGACCGCCGGCAGGTTAACCCGCGTCTCGATACCGTGCGCGGCAAGCTCATCCTGCGCCCCTATACCCGACAGCATCATGAGTTGCGGTGTGTTGATTACGCCGCCGGCAAGCAGCACTTCCTTACGGGCGACGACCGTGCGTTCGCCGCCGCGATGGTTGATGGTGACACCGGTGGCGCGCGCACCCTCCAGCACGATCTTCGTTACGCTGGCTTCCGTCAGAACGGTCAGGTTGGGCCGCTTCAGCACCGGCCGCAGATAGGCTGTCGCAGTCGAGCTGCGCCGGCCTTTTGAAATCGTCATCTGGAGGCGGCCGAACCCTTCCTGCCGCTCGCCATTGTAATCTTTCGTCTGCTCGTAACCGGCCTGCACGCTGGCTTGCGCAAAAGCATCGATCAACGTATCCTTGTAGCGGCAGAACTGAGTGCTGACCGGACCTTTGCCGCCACGAAACTGGTTCTCGCCGCCTTCCCAGCTTTCCTGCTTGCGGAAATACGGCAGCACCTTGTCATAGGACCAGTCGCTGAGCCCCGAGGCTGCCCAACGATCGTAGTCTCCGCGATTGCCCCGCACATAGGCCATGGCGTTGGTCGACGATGATCCTCCGACAACCTTGCCGCGTGCGCACTCGACCCTGCGTCCGCCGACATTGTCTTCCGGCTCACAGAAATACATCCAGTCATGGCGCCGTTCGGTCAGAATCTTGCCCCAGCCCAGCGGTATATGGATCATGGGATCGCGGTCCCAGCCGCCGGCTTCCAGCAACAGCACAGAACATCTCTGGTCGGCGCTCAGCCGGTTGGCAAGCACGCAACCGGCCGATCCGGCCCCAACAATGATATAATCGTAGCTTTCAGCGTGCGGCATGTTGCGTTTCATTGCCTTCGTTTGACGCTCTTGCGTCAGGAAACTATTGAAACCGAGCCTGGAAAAACCTGGGCTAGGACCAGGGTCTTCCGGGGTATGTTCAAACACCCGCGGACCCTAGGCCAGGCCCGCTTCCCTGAGGCGCTGCGACCAGTGATCCCATCCACGGTCGATCTGGGCGCCGACGAGATTTCCCGCAGCCTTGATTTCGCCCGGCGACAGATACTTGATCGTGCCGATCCGCAGGCCGGCGGTCTGCGCTGCCGCCTCCTGTTCAAGATAGAAAGCCCGGAATACCACCTGCCGGACAGAACTGCCGACATTGACGACGCCGTGCCGCGCCATGAGCACGACGGGATAGTTCCCGAGACTTTCAGCGATGTCCCCACAGACGCTCCGGCTGCCGCCAAAGAGATCGGTATCGTCTCCGTGCTTGTCGCGTATTTCATAGACTGGGACGGCGTCGCCGAGGAAAGCCCCCATATGGGTGACCGGCCGGAGCGGCTGGTCGACGAAGCAGTAAGGCAGGACAGCCGGCGAATGGCTGTGGAGCACGCACTGGACGTCCGGCCGCGCCTTGTAAATCTCGCTGTGGATGTAGCGCTCCAGATAGGACGGCCTGTTATCCAAGGTCTCGCCGTCGAGGTTGAAACGCTGGAAGTCACCGGCCGTTATGAGGCTCGGAGCGAGCTTCTGTGCCAGGAAGAAGCTTTCGGGATCCTCGGGGTCACGGGCACTGATGTGCCCGAACGTATCCAGGATACCTTCGTTCAGCAGAATCTTCGTCGCTGTAACCAGCTCTTCGAAGACCTTCTGGTGCGCGGGGCTGTTGTCTATCATTTCCAAATTCTCCCATTGTGGCGATGGCGACCATTCTTGTTGTTGTTATCGGTTGCCAGGGCCGCGGATTTCACTTGTTTTCGTAGATGCCGACGATCCGGTTTTGCTCGATGATGTTGCCGGCATATTTCTGCAGGAACTCCTCCCGGGTGGGCGTCCCGTCGACCTTGGTGTCCAGGGCATAGACCCAGAAGTAGTAGTGATGTTCTCCGTGGCCCGCAGGCGGCTGAGGCCCGTAATATTGCTTGTCGCCGGCGCCGTTGGGTCCTACGCGAAACTTCTCCTGCGCGTCCGAAAGGTCGGTGGCCGAGGGATCGATGCCATAGACAACCCAATGAGTGAAACCGTTAGGCAAGGGCGCGTCTGGATCATGGCAGATGATCGCGAGCTCTTTCGCACCTGCCGGGACGCCACTGACGGTAAGCTTGGGCAATACGTTGCCCTTGTCGCCGGCATGTTCATCGCGCAATTTCCCGAGCGGCTGGAAATCCTCGGAGGTAATCTTGAGGTCCTTGATGTTCAGCGGCATAAAATATTCGTCCTTTCACCAATTTCGATCGAACTAGACAGCAGTGGCCTTTAGGTCAGCTACGGATTTCCCCCCCACACGCTGATGCACGCGCGGACCCGACGCGACGGCGACGCAGATCAAAAGCTCGTCCGGGCGTGGGGCATCCGGCACGCAAAAGGTGACGGCATCATAGTGGGAACGGATATAGAGTTCGTCCTTGTGGGCGAGCGGGATGTCGATGGTCGTGCCGGCGACAGCGACCTTGCTCACCGACGAGATCCAGGCCTTGCCGCCGCCCACCTGCTGCCGCAGCGGATCTCCGAATACTGTGGTTATGCAGGCAACGACATGTTCCTGCTCGCCTGATGTACCTGCGATACCGCCCTTGCCATAGCTTTCGACCGGCCTGTTGCCGAGCAGCGCCACGGCTCGCTCGCCGAGCGCATGACCGATCGCTGAACTCGGATTTGTCAGATCGGACAGTTCGGCGACGAACTTCCCAGCGAAGGGATTGCGTATAACAACGCCTGTTGCGACCTTGACTAGGGTCTCGCCAGGCGTGCCGCCGTCATGCCGGCTTTCCTGGACGGAGGAGTACCATCCCCTGACATCATAGTCTCTTTCGACTTCACTGGAATAATTCATCTTTATCTCCTGAATGGTGCGCGCTGTTTCTGCACGCACCGATTAATTTCGTCGGCCGGCTTGCCCGACGCTACTGCGGCCATGAGTAGACACGGCGCAGCGGGTCGTAGCGGGCGGCTTCCAGCGCCGCTGGCGTGAACATGTTTCCCTTCGAGAGCGATCGGTTCGCCGCATAGTCGCCAGACAGGGCCTGGCAGCGATCCGTGATCGGGCGAATGCGCGTCTCCCACGCGACGAGCGCATCTTCGACTGAAGAGCCTTCCTCCAGGTCCTGCGACAGGCTGAAGGCGTTGACCATCGCGCAACCGGCACCCTGGGCAAGCGCCGGGCACATTGCATGCGCGGCATCGCCCACGAGGGCGACCTTGCCTCTTGTCCAGCTATCCAGCTTGGTCGTTTCGTATTTGTCGTACCTGGCGGTTTTCAGCTTGGCCGCTTCGATCAAGCATGGCTCCAAGAAAGGAAACATCTCGACCCAGACTTCGAGATCGATCGGAACGCTTGATCCGCGAGCATCGGCGGCGGGAGCCATGAGACCTAGATAGAGCTCATTTTCATTGCAGGGCGAGTAGAGAACCCGCTGAACACGCGGCCAGAAGTTCCACATGTCGATGGTATTGTCCCACTCGCCGTGGCCGAGCTGTTTCTTCATGCGCGGGACAATCAGTCGGATGAGACCATCTTTTGAAACCCATCGATCCCGTTTGAAACCGATGGAATCCCTGACCTTGGAACCAACGCCATCGGCGCCGACGATCAAGTCGGCTTCGAGAACTTCGCCGCTCTGGAGGGTCACGCGCCCTTGCGGATCGGCGGCGACAGCTTCGGAATCGACGCGGATGTCGACACCCAGGGCACGGGCCCGATTGACCAGGGCATCGTGCAGGTGGCTGCGGGTCATGATGCGCCAGGGGAGACCGTTGAACGTCTCCTTGGAAACCGACTTGTTATGCATCCACGTCTCGTAGGTCGGAGGCGTGTGCGAGCCCTGGAGAACCTCGTCCAAGGCACCCAGTCCTTCGAGCACGCGAAGGCCGTTGTGCCAGAGATAGATGCCCGCGCCAAATGCCCGCAGCTCCGAGCTCTTTTCGTGCAGCCTGACATCCCAGCCGTTCTGCCTGAGAGCGATGGCGGCTGTCAGGCCGGCAAAGCCGCCGCCCGCGACCTCGGCACGACGCGTTTTGCCCGGAGTTCTGTTTACGTTGGCCATTTTCTGGATCCTGCTGCGTACAAGAGGACGGCGCTTAGCCGTCAGGCGTCTATGAAGTTGGTGATAGCTTTCAACGTGATCTCGGGAGACACCTCGTTGACGTAATGGTCGGCGCCCGGAACGACGACGACCGGCAGATCAGGCCGCAGCCTACTTGTCTTCGCCAGCGCCACCGCTGACACCAATTTGCTCGCCTCGCCTCGAACGATGAGGACTGGCTTGGTCACGTCCCGGTAGGCGGGCACCAGATCCGCTCGCAGGCCCTTGGCGGTCTGGGCCATGGCCGCGGGCGAGGCTAATGGACGCAATCCGCCGTCGACCTGCTGATAGCCGCTCTGAGCCCTGATCTTGATGGCGTCGGCGGGAATATTCGGATAGCGCCCGGCGAGATATGCTTCGACGGCCTTTACATCCTCGAAAAGCTGGCTCCCCGCATTCACTCGCGCCTCCAGCGCGTCCAGCGCTTCGGTCTCGATAAACGGCGTAAAGTCGATTGCGATGACCGACCGCACCAGATTCGGGTATTTCGCCGCGGCCGTGACGGAATTTCGAGCACCAAGCGAATGTCCAACGAGGATGGCACGGCCGCGATCGAGCGTGCGTATAAGGCCGACGATGTCGTCCGCATAGTCATCCGCCTCGTAGCCGGTTTCCCGCTTGTCGCTGAGGCCATGCCCCCTTTGGTCAACCGCTATGGTTGTAAACCGATCCGATAGTCGAGCCATCAACGGCTCGAACACGGCGGAGTTGGAGGTAATGCCGTGAAAGAATAGCATTAATGGGCCGTTACCCTTCTCGCGCACGTTCAAGGTGATGCGGCCAGTGTCGATGCGTCGCGAGATGAAGTGATCGCAAGGTATGTCTGCCGCCATGTCATATTCTCGCCGCCGCTGCCCGTTTCTCATCCAAGAGGATCATATAAGGTGGGGCAGGTCAAGCCGATTGTCTGACATTCTTGCAATCTTCAGATTTGACAATCAGACCATCTTGCTATCAAGTTTAGACGCTTGGCGTATTAAGCGTCAGATTGCGACCCAAAGGCTCATGAGACGTTACCAATGCCCCCAGATTTGAATTTGCGAATTTCGCCACGGTCAGTGCAACGGGAGACCGTAGATAAGTTACGGCTCGCCATTTTCTCCGGATTGTTCCAACCGGGAAGCCGTCTCATCGAAAGTCAGCTATGCACACAGCTCGGCATCAGCCGTCCGTCGCTGAGAGAGGCCTTGCGAAGTCTTGAGGCCGAGCGCCTGATCGAGATCGTACCCAACCGCGGACCGTCGATACCGGCACTTTCGTGGGAGGTGGCAACCGCCATCTACGAGGTTCGCGAGTTGTTGGAAGTCGAGGCAGCGGGGCGATGCGCGTCGAGAATTTCCCCGGAACAGTTGGTTGAACTTGAGAAATCCCTTTCCGCATTCGAAGCGGCGGCATCCAGCAATGACAGCCTCGCGCGGGTCATGACCGCCGCAGACTTCTATTCAATCATACTCGCGAATTGCGGGAATCCGATCCTCGAGGAAGTCCATCGTGGTCTGGTGGCCAGGATAAGCTTTTTTCGAGGACGATCGATGTCATTGGAGGGCAGAGCACAAAGCAGCCTCGCGGAGATGAGGGAGATATTCGAATCCATCGCCGCCGGCGACGAGAAAGCCGCCCGAGAAGCCTCGAAACAGCACGTCTTGAAGGCGAAGGCCGCAGCGAAGATATCCATGGACAGCGGACTTTGAGTTCGTCGCAAGACTGTGGTTCCGTCTGAAGAGTCGAAGTCCTTCATGACGTTTTGGATCGGGTATCTGCCGAACGCAAATCAGTGCGCGGGGCATTCACCATGTCGGTGTCAGACATGCCGGCAATCGAAGCCAGCAGGTGGCAGATGGAGTGATGATGACCATGGCCAATGTTGAGCGCAAACCGAATTGCGATATCATCATCGTCGGCGGTGGGTCGGCCGGCACGTTGCTTGCCGCGCGACTGAGTGAAGAGCCGAACAGTCGCGTTCTGCTTATCGAGGCAGGCGAAGAGGCGGCGGACCCCGACATCTGGAAGCCCGCTGCCTGGCCGACGCTTCAGGGCCGCAGCTACGATTGGGACTATCGCACGGAGCCGCAAGCCGGCACCGCAGGCCGAGTGCATCATTGGGCGCGCGGGCGGTTGATCGGCGGCTCGAGTTGCCTGCACGCCATGGGCTACATGCGCGGTCATCCCTCCGACTTCCAGACTTGGGTCGACGCGACTGGGGATCGCCGATGGAGCTGGGATGAACTGCTGTCAGTTTTCCAGGCTATCGAAGACCACCCGCTTGGTGGCGACGGCATTCACGGCAAGGGCGGGCCGTTGCCGATCCATTTACCGGCGGACGAAGTAAGTCCGCTTGCTCGTGCCTTCATCGAGGCAGGCGCAGCATTGGGTCTGCCTCGCCTTGAGGGTCACAACAGTGGAGAGATGATCGGTGTCACCCCGAACTCTTTGAACATTCGCGACGGGCGGCGGGTTACGGCGGCGGACGCGTGGCTCACAAAGGCCGTTCGAGGCCGCAAAAACCTAACCATCCTTACGGGATCCCGGGTGCGGCGGCTCAACCTGGAGGGCAATCAGGTCCGCAGCCTCGAGGTCGTAGGGCGACAGGGTCCGGTCGAAGTCTTTGCGGATCAAGTTGTACTTTGTGCCGGCGCGCTGGAAAGTCCGGCTTTGCTGATGCGTTCGGGCATCGGCCCGCACGATGTACTCGACGCCGCAGGCGTTGGCTGCTTGATCGACATGCCTGAAATCGGTCGAAACCTTCAGGACCACCTGCTTGGTGCCGGCAACCTTTATGCGTCACGCAAGCCGGTTCCTCCATCGCGCCTCCAACACTCGGAGTCGATGGCCTATATGCGAGCTGACGGGCTCACCGCTACTGGTCAACCCGAGATTGTCGTTGGTTGCGGCGTCGCGCCGATCGTGTCCGAACGCTTTCAGGCGCCTGCCGCTGGCACTGCATATTCACTGCTGTTCGGGATCACCCATCCAACGAGCCGCGGCAGCCTACGCATAAGTGGGCCGGAGGTCGGCGACCGGTTGATCATCGACCCGGCATACCTGCAAACCGGTCGGGACCGCGAGCTGTTTCGCCAAGCTCTCTCGGCTGCACGGACAATCGGGCATAAAGATGAACTCGCCGGCTGGAGAGAGCGCGAACTCCTGCCAAGCACCCTGAACAGTGCGGCCGAGATGGACGACTTCATCGCGCAGTCCGTCATCACACACCATCATCCCTGTGGTACTTGCAGGATGGGTAATGACCCGGACGCCGTCGTTGATCCAAATCTACGACTCAAGGCGCTCGACAATCTTTTTGTAGTGGACGCGTCAATTATGCCCAACCTCACCGCAGGACCGATTCATGCTGCGGTGCTCGCGATCGCCGAGACCTTCGCTCGATCGCACCGGAAAATGGACCCGGAAAGAATTCCGATGCGATGAACGGCATCATCTAGGGCTGCGCAGCAAGGTTGCGCGCGACGCGAAAGCCGGCGCGAAGCGACTGCCAGGCCTTGACGACGGCCCGCGCGATTGGCCATCGTGATGCCTTACCCAAGCTGTTTTCGACACTACGCCGGTTCATGTCTGGAATTCACCAAGGTCAAGGGTTGTCTTTAAGCGCGAAGCACATAATCGTTTGAGGGTCTTGTCCAAAGTCGTAACGTATGGATAATCGTTCCTTTGAAAATGCCGATAATAGGCAAATTTCGGGCATGTTTGATTGTAGCTCAAAAGTCGACAATCTACGTCGATACTTCATTCTACACCGAAAGGGAGCCAAACGAACGGCTGCTTTGCGCCTTGCTGATCGTAGTCGGCGCTCAACTCAACGCTCGCAATGATCACGCAGCAATCGTCGCCGGAGCCATTGTCGCAGAGAAACCCGTCTCGTCGTCATTGGCTTGAGCGATCACGATTGCATCGCCTATTTGGGGCGCATTCCCGATATCTAACGCGGGATTGGTTCCTCGGTTATAAGCATCCATGGCTAGTATTGCACTAAGGAGCGTTGCGTTTGTCATTTCCTGAAGCCCTATCTTTTAAAGTTTGATGCGCTAATCATAAGCGGAGGGTATCTGTCGGTGGGAGGGCCTCCATCCAAGGCTTTCTTATAAAGCCGGGGTAGCCACAAAAGAAGTTTCTCGATCTTTTCGGTTGTTGCGGCTTGCGTTCCCTGAAGGATGACGGATTTTAGCCCATAGCCATGACCGAATGTCGCGTCTAGATGTTGCGGATCGACTGGTTTGAAGGAGATTGGATTATTCAAGTCAGTGAACGTAACCATCAAGGGCAACCTATCAAATGGTACAGTTCTTGGACCTAGATGTTGCGCGCGGTCTATTGCTGCAGACATCGAAGTATAGTCGTCACGGAGCGCGGGCCAGGGAAGGCCATAGAGGGACACCAAAAGTTCGCTGAAAGAACGTGCTTTTGGTGATTTAGATCCGAATGCAGTCAAAGAAAGAAAAATGTTACGGCCGCGCCCGAGGTCTACAAAAATAGCCTCACCACTGGTGTCGGAGGCGGTCATAGGATGCGCCAAAATAACCTCCATAAATTTTGATCTCTCAAATATTGCTTCATTGATCGATGCACCCGTTTTTGTCCCGTCCGGGGTGCTAACCTCGACCGTTACCTGATATCGAAAAACGTATGTTGGAGAATAAAAATATAAGTATATCCCAAAGGCCAAAACAAGCGCGGCTACTGCGCCAAACCAATACACAATCTTTGGCAATTTATTTCCCCGAGTGCCCCTTGCCGGAACATGATCCTATTGAAAGAAAAAAACGAAGCCATCATCAGCAGAAGCATAAATAACTTTATGCACGTTCGAGACCACGACACCCGCAAGCTAATATAAAATTCCGCGTAGTTCCGAATTCTACTTTAAGAGATATGGTCGAGATAGCCTACTATATGTAGAATTCACATTTATTATAAAATCCCGATTGCGACGCTGCAATCCTGACTTGCATCGCATTGCGCTGTTCCCTCAAGATGGGATTGATCCGGTTTCCCGATCCAGATTTTCACCGAGTACGGTTTTGGCAGGGTGGCCGGGTCGCCGCAGGCCGTAGACGAAAACCACGCGATGAGCGGTAGCGCGACCGAAACGTTCTTCAACATGCGCGTGATTCCCCAATTGATCCCCGCTGGATTTTTTATCTCCCGCCGTGTCGAAATAAGGGCTTAGGTTATCGGTCCGACGTTGCGACCGGATTTAACAATTGCAACCAGAAAATAGGTTAGCAAGCCAGGCTAGCCTCTTGTGCCCAGTGGGCCATCAAACCAGATTAAATCCTGTCGCTCCTGGTTTGGATCAGAAACCCAGCCGAGTTGCGAGAACAGTTTTCCAAACCTACTGACATGCTCCCATTTTTCACTTTGCTCAAAAGGTGGACCGTCATCTCCATAGCATTGGATAGACAGGCACGTTTCGCCTTTGCCACGCAGCTTGGCGATAAACTCCCCAACGGAACCATTCGTGCCGATGTGGTGTGCTACAGTACCACCAGGCCTGACCCATTTATTTTGTATGAGCAGATTGTAGGCCGTCCACATCATGTGGTCGTTTTGTAAAGCTGCGATGAATTCCAGACTCCTGCTCAAATCTGCCTTGAGTTCAGGGCTGCCTTCGAGCGGGTCGATCTGCCCTGCTGTATTGTCTTGAGTCACCCGTTTCACCTCGATGGCAGCATGAACCTACCGCGGAGAGTTACCGTTGGATTTACCAACACAAGGTCGCTCACCAAGAGGTATCTAAGTCTTGTGCAACCAAGATTTGCCATGGCCTAAACAGATTTAGCCTATTGGTGCAGATAAGCATTTTCGCGCCAGCGGTACAAAAGTGTCCGCGCCCCAACGGCGATATCGGACCAATTGGAAATTTCCGATTGCGGAAAACGGATCGTCAAACCAAGCCTGTCGTTGCGCCACAAGAACTCACCGAGACACGATGGATTTAGAAATTCTTGAGGTTCGCGCCAACATCGAACAGAGACCTCAGGATCATCCCCGCTTGCTTCGGCTCCATAAAGTATGAACGGACCGCCGGTTGTCCTTCGTAATCCAAATTCGGCAGCCAACTTCATATCACCGTTCTGCCGAGCGATCCGCTTGTTGAAACTTTGGGCGGGCAACTGCAATCCAGGTGTATCGAGGGGCAGCCATGGAGAACTGAGCGAAGCTTCGACGATATACTCTCCATCTTGCGGTATTGTTCGCCCCTTTTCACAAGGCCGATACCAAGGCGTGTTAAATCTATCAAGTTCCGAATAGCGCAGATTCGGCATCCAGAAGGCAAAAGCCAGTCCAGGAATTTTGTGGGTCGCGTCCCCGTCTTTGGGGTTTGCGGCAATCTTTTCCAGATGGGTACTGGGCCAAGGATTTAGATAGCCAAATGGCACTTTTAACAAGGTTCCTCTTACGTTGAAGAAATGTTCCTCGGAAAGCAAATGCGCTGCCGAGTCTGTTAACACTGGCTTGCCAGCTCCATTGCTTGAAACGGCACTCGTGTGTTCACATTTCGGGGCTGCCATAGCTGGCACAAAGCTCATAAATGAGATTGAACTGACAGCCAGAAATACTATTGCTGCACTAGACATGAAGCTCTCATCCGTACGAAACGAAAAGATTTAAAAGAGGTTTCTGCAGCCATTTGAAGTTGCGGAATTCGGTGTCGAATGCGAAACCCACCTAACCAATTGTATTACCATTATTTCTTTCTTGGCCTCTTAATTGACGGTTCTTCCTCAATTTCTGTGGTTAACAAAGTGTTAGCGCCGCGATTGCTATCTGCGGGGATGCGAACGAAATCGAAATGGTCACCCGGCCCAGGGGTCAAAGTTTTGGGTATCACCCTTCAAGATAAAGAAAACTGGGTTGTTTCTGCCGCTGCGAAACCTGTCGGTATCTGCCCGGATTGCGGAAGGCGAAGCCGGCACCGGCATGGCTGGCACAACCGCCGCCTCCAGGACTTGCCTGTTCAGGGTCAAGTTGTGGAAATCAAACTCGCACTGAACAGGTGGCAGTGTAGGCACCGGAAATGCGGGCGACGAACCTTCACCGACAGGTTGCCCGAGATTGCTTCACCCTACACGCGACGAACAGAACGGATGGCCGAGATTGTACGTTTGATTGGCCACAAGATGGGCGGTCACCCGGGTGAATATTTGTTGCATCGGCTCGGCATGCCGGTCAGTGACGACACGATCTTGCGGCAATTGAAGCGCAATAATCCTGCGTCCATGCAAGAAGACAATATTCGGGTTGTGGGCATTGATGATTGGAGCTGGCGGCATTCCTCGCGGTACGGCACGATCATGGTCGATCTTGAGCGTCAATCGGTCATCGATGTTTTGGACGACCGCAGCGTTGAGAGCGCAAAAGCATGGTTTCAAGAGCGTCCGACGATCGAAGTTGTTAGCCGAGATCGCTGCGGCCTGTATGCCCAGGCAGCCCGGGAGGGCGCACCGCAGGCCCGCCAGGTGGCTGACCGTTTTCATCTGGTCCAAAATCTCAGGGTGGCGATCAAGGAACAGATGAGCGTTTATGGCCACGCCCATGTTAGACCTATTCTCTCCGAAGATGCGATCGCCAGCGCTACGGCACAACACCGCCGAGCCCGCTTGCAGCACAGACAATCCCGTCAGGAAATATTTGCCACGCTTCAAGCTTTGCGCCAGCAGGGCCTCACCTACAGCGAGATTGCAAGGCGGACCGGATACGAGCGCCGCAGCATCGCGAATTGGCTCACTTCTAATGCACCTCGAGACAGAAACCGGGCAGCCTTGAATCCGACATCGCCGTTGTATTTTGAAACTTTTCTGGCTGAATGCTGGAAGAATGGAAATCGTATTGGACGCCATCTGTTTCACGATATCAAGAACCGCGGCTACACGGGCAGTCGTTCCAATCTGGAGCGCTTGTTGAAGGTGTGGCGTGAAGCCGAAAACATCCAATCCGACGACCCGCCTGTAGATGTGTATGTTTCAGAACCCGTCCGTGATCCTGATACCGGCCATGTGATCTCGTCTGTGGTGGCCGCAGCTTTGTGCATAAAACCGCGTGGCCTGCTGACAGATATTCAGACCAGAAAGGTCAATGCTTTGAAGCAGGGCTCGACAGTGTTCGCCATAATGCGTGACTTGGCCATGCGTTTCAACGGCATCTTGCGCAGCAGGAATTCGGCGGCACTGGATGAATGGATCGACGATGCCATTGACACCGAACTCACGGCGATCATGCGTTTCGCCAGCGTTTTGCGTCGGGATATTGATGCCGTCAAAAATGGGATCGAACTCCCTTGGAGCAACGGTCAAGCCGAAGGGCAGATCAACCGCCTCAAGATGCTGAAGCGAGCAATGTACGGTCGCGCCGGCCCGGAACTGATGAGAGCAAGAATGATGCCGCTGAATCACAGAAATTGAGGAAGAACCCATGTAGGTGTTGCCGTCAGAATAGCAATCGACCTGAAGTGCGCATCTCCGGTCATCCAAACGCCCTTTTTCCTTGTATTTCGGGCGTTTTGTCGCTCCTAGAGATGCCCGTTCACCTATTATCGGCATTTTCAAACGACCGTTTTCTGGTGACTTCCGGTCGTGTACTAGGCGCTTTTCTGCCTAGAGTTCCGGAATGAACCGATCCCACGTCTCATCGGCTGTCCGGGTATTTCAGACGATACCCCAAGCGCGGTAACGTCCCCTGCCCGTCATTTCACGCACGCCAAGTTCACCGATGAGATTTAGCGCCCCGCGTTGGGAAACCTTCAATTCCTTGGCAATCAGAGCTGTTGAGACCATGGGCCGTGACAAAATGAGATCGATCATGCCGGGAAGGCTTGATGTGGAGCGTCGATCCTTCAATTTTCGTTCCATTTGCATCCGAGCAAGACTCAGCCGCTCGACTTCCTTCAGATTTGACAAGCTCGATATCTGAACCGCTTCCAGAAAAGCAATCAGCCGTGTCGTATGATCGCGGGCACGGCGACGATCACGCGGAATGGAGCGCAATCCCGCGTTGAAGGCTGCGAGATGCGATCTCGTCTTCCCCCGTTCTCTGAGCATGGCGGACACGAGCATTGGACCCAGCCAGTGCTGGTGTTGCAACGGTTCGATATCCTCCCATGCGTCCCAGACTACTGCAGCCGCAAGTAGTGGTGGCAAATCACGGCTCCGGTCATGAACCGCCAGCCACCGCTCGATCCGCGCATCCTCATCCCAATCCGGGTCGTATACCAGCGGGTCACCATCCAGTGCGACCTCGGCCGGTGGAGGCCTGCTCCCTCCCCTCCCCCCGCCAACCTCCGCTGGTTGCGCAAGCAGCCGCGACGAGCGGACCAGCAACGCATCCAATTTCGCCAATTCGTCTTCGAAAGCGTTTTCGGCATCAGATTTGACCTCGGTCTCATCGTCCGTAACGGGTTCAACCGCTGGCATGGTTTCAGCAGATGGCACGGCAAACTCGCTGGTTGCCCGCCCGCGCAGACTAGCGAGACCTTTCGAACTGAACGACCAAGCCGGCGGGCTAGCAGCGATCTGGCGTCGCGTACGCAAAATGGCATGGGCCCTTGTCAGCTCATGCGTCGGAGTGCGGATGTCCATGCGTGCATCATGGAGAACCAAATCTTCGACATGAACAAGCTCCCCCGCCAGCCAGAGAGCATTACACGCCTCCATGAAATGCGAGCGTTCTATCCAGCCCTCATTTTCGCGCAAAAGTCCGTCGCGCGTCCGGCGTCCGTTCGTGTCGCCGAGATCATTCTTGCGACCGACCCTGTCGTCAAGCCGCGCCAACGCGTCTTCAGCAGCAATGACGGGTTGAAGCAGATCTTTGAGAGGTAACTCACCAGAATCATAAACCATTGAAACTATGGTAAACAATTGCTTAAACGGATGCTATAATGAATTTCGCTTCCGTTGGGCGAAGTGCAGGTACCGCCGGATAAACGGGATGAATCGTCTGGGAGGGCTGATTCGCATTATTAGCGTGTTTGGCGCCTCTAGCCAACCACGACCGTCGCTTTTCCAGAGACGCGACTGTAAAGATCGATGATGTCCTGATTAATCAGACGCACGCAGCCAGATGACATCGACTGCCCGATCGACCACCATTCTGGCGATCCGTGAATCCGATAGCCGGTATCGACGCCGTCCTTGAAAATGTAGAGAGCCCTGGCTCCCAGCGGGTTTTGCGGTCCAGGTTCCATGCCATTCTGGTATTTGGCCAATTCCGGCTTGCGCTGAATCATTTCGCGTGGCGGTGTCCAACGGGGCCATTCCTTCTTGTACTGGATATTGGCGCGCCCACTCCAAAGAAAGCCGTCTTTGCCGATACCGACGCCGTAGCGAATGGCATCGCCGCCGGCTTGGACCAAGTAAAGAAAGCGCTCCTGCAGGCGGACGACAATCGTACCCGGCTGCTCGCCTGTGGGATCGACAACTATCTGGCGCCGGAACTGGACTGGAACTTTTTGATACGGAACCGCTGGGAGCGAGTACGGGCCCTCCTGCACAGCGGCGTACATAACCTCCGGAACAGTTACCGATTTATCAATGCTGATTTGTGGCCGTATGCCACTGGTCGGCATCGCGTCTATATCCATGGACGGCAGTTCGAGGGTCGTTTGAGTGCAGCCGGTCATTCCAAGCACGGCCATAGACCCTGCACCCGCCAAAAGATGACGGCGGGAAATAGCGGGAAGCGGCTGTGTGGTCGTGGATGCCTGTTTATGCTGGGACAATTTCGTACTCGCTTACAAATATTGGCAATCGTTTAAACTGTATGGAAATGTGGTTTACAAACGATGAATCGAAAAAGAGCGCCTTAACCATCTCAAAGATGGAGTTGACAGCTGTCAACGCAGCTTAGCAGGGCTTCCCTCGCAGCAAGCCCACCCGCTTAGTTGACAGCTGTCAACGCAGCTTGCTCGGGGACAAACACTAAGGTCGAATTTTCAAATCCCCGACTCTGAAGTATTTAGTGATGCAATCCTGCGTTTTACGCCTACAATTTTTCTACGCCAGATTGTAACCTTCCCAGGTTTGGATCTCCTTCGCGCTCGATCAGGTATTTCACAATGGCAGATGATACGGCTTACAGTTTCAGGCACAGAGTTCTCAGCCTCGAAGAATCGAGCGCGCCCACAAACCGCGTGCAACATACGCTCAAGAATAGGACAGGCTCTTCACGCGACACCCAGCGGCAGTTGGTTCTGGCGGAAGAGTTTATCCAAAATAATATTTTCAATCCTGTCAGCATTTCAGACATCGCCAATGCCGCCGGCATCAATATCCGCGCCTTGCAGCGCCTGTTTCGCAAATACCGCGGTGCCACTCCAATTCAGGTCCTGCTGAATGGCCGCATTGCTGCAGCCCACGAAATCATCTGCAGCGGGAAAGCAACATCCGTGAGAGAGCTCGCGGCTAAGCTTCATTTCTCCAATCCGGGTCGCTTTTCCAAGCTTTATCGGAGAACCTATTCGGTTGTTCCATCTGAACAAATACGCGCCCAGCAAGGCAGGGCGAATTCGCGCGATTTGCCAGCGTAAGTCAAGCGTATCAGCGATAAGCCGCCGTTCGATCCAGAAAGTCATGGAAGTGCGCAATGACGCTGTCCCGATCGATGAAGATCACAGCGTAGGCGGGCGGCTCGTGCGTAACGGCAATTCTATCCGGTGAAAAATCCAGTGCCGACTGATGGTTGGTGCCGCGCAGGACGCTGACGGGAATACCCCGCCAACTCCCGGCGATCGGCCGGTGTGCATGGCCGGCAAAAATATGCCGGACATTGCCATGTACCTTCAGCAGCGCGTAGAGCGCATCTGCTTCGATGATGCCCATCCGGTCCAAAAGCGGCATGTAGATTGGAAAGGGCGGGTGATGTGAGAACAGAAATACCGGACGGTCCCTGGCCTCCAGAAGGCGCTGCTGGAGCCAGCGCAATCGCGTTTCATCCATACGACCTTCTGGCCGGCCAGGAACCAGCGTATCGAGCATGATCAACCTGCCTTCGCGAGTGTCTTTCACACTCTGAACAAAGCCGTCCTCCGCACGGACAGTATCAAACACGTTCAGAAAAGCATTGCGGTTATCATGGTTGCCGAGCATCAGACGGAAGGGCGGGAGCAGTTTTGTGAGCTCCTCCGCCAGAACCCGATATGTAATCTCCTCGCCCGTGTCACTCAGATCGCCGGTAAAGATCACGAGTTCGGCATCGCCGTGATTCTGGTTGATGTCGGTGATGCAAGCCTGCAGGCGCACCAATGGATCAAGTCCACACAGGGTTGCGCGCGGCTCCACCAGATGCAGATCAGTCACTTGGATGATTTTCATGCAGGAAGTTCCAAGGGTTTCTAGGATCTATACGACTCAGGAATACGCGCGCTGCCGCGCAGGATAAGACGAGTATTCAAGCGTTCATGAGCGGGCGGGCGGTCAGGTTCAGCCTCGCGGCGATCAAGAAGTGCCACTGCATGCGCAGCCATAGTGTTCGCATCCTGCCGAAACGTCGTAAGATTGTAGGCGTCCCATGACGCTTCCGGAATATCGTCGAATCCTACAATGGAAAGATCTTCCGGAATCGAAAGTTGCGTGTGTTTCCGCACATAATCAATCAAGCCGAATGCCATTAAATCATTCACACAGAACACGGCATCCGGGCGGTCGCTCTCAACGGCGAAGAGCTGCTGAGCGGCTTCCTGCCCGCCCGCGTAATCCGAATTCTTGCCGTTTCCGGTCAGAACAGTGGCATCATGAAGTTCGGCTTCCCGCCGGAAACCGTGTTCCCGTTCGATCGTCGTGGGAGTGGCTGGCAGAGCCCCGGCAAAGCCCAACTTCGTTGTACCATCGGCGAGAAAAAACCGTGCGGCCTCACGGCCGGCACCTTCATTATCAATATTGACGTCATCTGCTCCTGTTTCCGAGCGTCCGAGAACGATCAATGGCTGGCCATTGCGGCGGGCAAGATCGACGAACGACGAGGGAGGCGAACCAGAGAGGATAATCGTCGCTTCCGCGCGATAACCAAAAAGCATCTTTTGTGCCGCAACCAGTTCTTCTTCGGTGCGGCCGGTATTGATCACTATGGGAACACTGCCCCGGTGAATGAGCGCTTTGGTCAGCGCCGCAACCAAATGCGCGCGATAGCCCAGCTCGGGATTGGTGACGACCAACCCCACGAGCCGGCTCTTTCGAGCCAGAAGACCACGCGCTAGATCGTTGACCTGATAGCCAAGCGCTTCCGCGGCCTCCATGATCTTCTCGCGCTTTTTAGCCGATACACTTGCACCTGGTGTAAAAGCTCTCGACACCGCAGAGCGGGATACACCCGCGTGTTTCGCAACCTGCAGCGCACTGACGTACTGCTTGTCGTCATTGGAAGCGTGCTTGTTTTTAGATTTCATATTTTTCAATGTCCGACCTTGGAAAGAACATCTGCCCGCAAGAATCGCTCCACCACCAGCATAAAGCCAATCGAGGGTACGAGTAATAGCAGAGCGGTGATCGACGCAATCTGATAATTTCCACCTGAACCCGCAGTGTATAGCAATAGCGGCAGGGTATTCACGACAGGCGCGCCGACGAAATAGCTGCCGGTAAATTCGTCGAGCGATTCCAGGAAAACGAAAATGGCGCTGGCCATAAGACCGGGAGCGGCAAGGGGGAGCGTGACGTCGCGAAACGCGCGAAGCGGCCCTGCACCAATCGAACGCGCCGCTTCTTCGAGATCTATATCCACTGCCGAAAATGCCGCCGTGGCAATCCATACCGCATACACCAGACCATGCGTAACGTGCACCATGACGACGCCGGCAATGGTTCCGTTAAGGCCGATCTCGTAAAAAAACCGGGCAATGTTTACGTAGACCGGAAGGTTGGGGAAAGCCTGAGGGATAAGAAATGCAAGAAGGATCAAACCGCGAAACGGCAGTTTGAGCCGCGATAGAGCGTAGCCTGCAGGAATGGCCAAAGCCAGCGACACGATGACGGTGAGCGTCGCGACGATGATACTGGTCATCAACGATGCCATCGCATTTCCGCGCGGAGAGAATACCCTCTGCCAAAAAGTGAACCCGTATTCCAACGGCAACATATGCGGGAAATACCATTTCTCCGCCACCGTCCACAAAAGCAGATTGGTCAGTGGCCCAAAAATAATGAATGCGAGGAGCCCAAGAATGAAGGCTCGCGGCAGCCACCAGAGATCGATATGAGCCGTCATAAGCGGTCCTTCATTGTCTGACGCAGATATATCAGTGCCACACCGGCTGTCAAAAGCAAAGAAATCACGCCGAGCGCATTGGCGACGCCATAGTCACCATGGGCATTGATCCGAAAAGCGATATCGGCGGTCAGCATTGTTGGCGACTGAGCGTTGATCATCAGCGGGACGGACAGCACAGACATCATGGTGACGAAGGAAAGAATCAGACCCACGAGCAACGTGCCGGAGATCTGCGGCACGACAATCTCAATGAGAATACGCAGGCGCGAAGCGCCAAGATTGCGTGCGGCTTCAATGGTGCTGCGATCGAGGGATGCCATGGCCCCGGCAACAAGCAGCGTTACGAACGGCGTCTGTTTCCAGACAAAAGCAATCACAATACCGCGCCAGTCGAGAAATCCGGTCGTCTGCAACGGCGTCAATATTCCGAGACTCACAAGGATGTTGTTCATCAGCCCGTTCTTGGCAAGAAAGGTGCGTAAGACCTGGCCGACGACAATAAAGGGAATGAACATGGGCCAGCGATAAAGCCAGCGCAGGATAGCCACGGAACGCGGATTTTCACCGAGGGTAAGATATCCGCCAATCGCGATAGACAAAAGTCCGATGAGCACGGTCGAAATGGAGACGATGACGACTGTGAATATCATGTCCTTGGAATAGAGGTCGAACGATTTGCTGAAATTGCCAAGGCCGAAACTGTCGCCGACCTCAAATGCACCGAGGATAGACGCAAACAGCGGCAGGATGAAAAACAGCACGATCATGATCAGTGCCGGAAGAACAAGGAGAAGGGCGAGGAAGCGCGTCTGCATCAAAATGTTCCGGGGGAGGGGAGGGGGCCACCGACAAATGTCAATGGCCCATGAAACAGAACATATTAGTTGGCTACATTTTTTTCATAAGCCTCGAGGATCGCCGAGTTGTAAGGGGCGATGGGAAAAGGCTTGGCTTTGGTTGCGAGATCAGCAGGGGAAATATCAACGAAGAGCTTGTCCCAGCTGGCCTTGTCCAATTCGGGCTGCACGAACTTCGCATCAATACCGGGGTACCAGTTGAATCGCTTGACGATACCATCGGCCTGAACTTTCGGGCTCGTGGCGAGCGCAACGAACTTCTCTGCAAGTTCCGTGTTCGAGCTCTTGGACGGAATCACATAGTGCATCGGTTGGCCGGGCATACCCGGCGCAGGCAGGAACAACTTCATCTCCGGTGGCAATTTGCCATCTGCCTGCCACGAATAGAACATGTCGACCCAGACCGGCCCCATGGCGATTTCGCCGCGGCTGAGCATATCCAATGTGCCAGCATTGCCCGGGGTAAGGGTGGCGTTGGTCGTGAAATCCTTCAGACTGGCGAAGGCCTTGTCCCACTTTTTGGTCTCGGCTTCCTCGAACGGACCATTCATCAGCTTGTTCGCGTCTCCATCACCAAACGCATAGATCCAGCCCATGACGAAGCTCACACCGGAAGCGCCGCCTTTGATACCGTTATAGCCGAACTGCTTCGGATTCTGCATGGCCCAGGTAACAAGCTCCTCATAGCTCTTTGGCGGGTTGGGTATGAGCGCCGGGTTGTAGGCGATCGCCGTCTGGCTTGAAAACATCGGCATGACATAACCATCGACATTTGCGCCTAGCGCCATCTTTGCCTTTTCGCTGGTGACCATCTCGCCAGAAGGTATCTTCGAGCGATACGATTCGAGATAACCGTCCTTAACCAACGGCCCGGCGAATTTCTCATGCACAACGGCGACGTCAGCGTCCCATTTGTCGACATTGGCCTTTGCCTGTGCATCGAACCGCTCGACGATCTTCTGCGATCCGGCGTCCCCTGGGCCTGTGCCAACGACGCGAACCGTCGTCCCCGGATTTTCCTTCTCGAAGAGAGGGCCGAGATAGTCGTTGATGTAGTCGACCATGTTTTGGTCGCCAGCTGTCAAAACCGTAAGATCGCCAGCCGCAGCGGGGGTCCCCGCCAGTCCGAGGATGAGAGAGGCCTGCAGAAGTGTCTTCATTTGTTATCTCCCTTGAGAAAAGTGAACAGTGCAGTGTTGTTTTGGCGGCCAGGTTTCCGGCATCCAATTTGTTTACAGCGCGCGTGCCTCAGCCAGGCCTTCGACAACGTTGAAGATAAAAAGCGACTTGGCCGGAATGCATACCCGTACTGCCTCGCCCTGATTGAAGGGCGTATCAGCATCGACAAGGATCTCGTTCTCACCCAGCCTGATTGCGTGACGCCAATGGCCACCCGGATAGCTGACGCTTGTAACCTGGCCACGTAACTCCAGCGTGCCAGGTTGCAGGACCGTCTTATCCTCAGAACGGGCAAGACGTGCCGCCTCGGCACGGAAACGCAGTTCAATCGGGCCGGTTGCCAATGTCCGTCCGGCAAGTGCTGTGACGATCGAAGGGTTGAACGAACCTTCCATGAGTTCGACCTGCTCGCCTTGCACACGCGCCTGCATCGACAGAAGATTCTCAGCCCCCATGAATGCTGCCACGAAAGGGGAGGCGGGTTTGTTATAAACGTCTTCCGGCGACCCCTCCTGTTCAATACGACCCGTATTCATGATGATGATGCGGTCTGCCATCACCATCGCTTCCTCGCGATCATGGGTGACATGGATAGCCGTTATGCCGAGCCGCTTCTGCAGAGAACGAATTTCGTGGCGCACCGTCAGGCGAATGCGCGCATCGAGATTGGAAAGTGGCTCATCGAGGAGCAGGATTTCCGGATCGATTGCCAAGGCCCGACCGAGCGCAACGCGCTGCCGCTGTCCGCCCGAAAGCTGTCCAGGCTTCCGATCGCCAAGACCCGCAAGGCCGAGCAGATTCTGCATCTCGTTGACCCGCGCGTCGATGTTTTCTCGCGACTGCCTTTGCAACTTCAACCCGTAGCCGATGTTCTGGGCAACAGTCATGTGCGGCCACAGAGCATAGGACTGGAAAACAAGCGCCATGCCGCGTTTGTCCGGCGGCATTTGCGTAACGTCGCGATCCGCCACCCGGATGGAACCGGAAAATGGCTTGGTAAATCCTGCGATCGTGCGCAATAGCGTTGTCTTTCCGCAGCCGGACGAGCCCAGCAGAGCGACGAATTCGCCCTTGCGAATACCGAGGTCAAGTTTATCGAGAACGGTCGTTGTGCCATAGCCAACGCTCATCTTCTCGACCGAGAGAAATGGCCGCATACTTCAGTTCCACCCTATTGCGCAGCTGTGCAATTTTTCCTTGTACTGTCTGTTCATAACAGCCACGTGACAAGCGAAAAATATTGAAGCTGCAAATGCACAATTGCGCCAGCCTGATGACACCCGACAGGGAAAGTGCGACTTTCGTATATATGTCATAGAACCGTTATCCGGCTTGTATAAGGGTGGCCAATCCGTTTGTGCCCGCATAAAAGAGAAGCGGGCTTGTCTCGTTTGATAAAAGGGAATCATCGTGCGTCAACTTCTCGCCGCTGCAATTTTATTGGCCGCCGGGCTGCATCCAGCCTTCGCCGTTGATGGTAAACTCGTTCTCTATACAAGTCAGCCCAACACCGACGCACAACAAACGACAGACGCCTTTATGGCAAAGAACCCCGGCATCAAGGTCGAATGGGTTCGTGACGGGACGCCGAAGATCATGGCCAAGCTGCGCGCCGAGATCGAAGCGGGCAATCCTCAACCCGATGTTCTTTTGCTTTCCGATGTTGTGACAATGGAAGGGCTGAAGAAAGAGGGTCGCCTTCTCACGTTCAAGGATGCCGATACCAATGGCATCGACCCGGCGCTGATGGACAAGGACGGAACGTATTTCTCCACCAAACTTATCACTACAGGCATCGTCTACAACACCAAGGCACCATTCGTTCCCGCGAGCTGGAGCGACCTCACCAAGCCTGAGGCCAAGAATCTGGTCAGCATGCCGAGCCCGCTAACATCGGGTGCCGCAATGATCCATACTGTGACGTTGACGGAAAACCTGCCACAGGGCTGGGACTTCTATGCCGAGCTCGCCAAGAATGGTGCACAGGCCGCAGGCGGCAATGGCGATGTCCTCAAAGCTGTCAGCGGCGGCGACAAACTTTTCGGCATGATCGTCGATTACATGCCGATCCGCGAAAAGGCCAAGGGCGCGCCGGTCGAGTTCGTGTTCCCGAAGGAAGGCGTCTCGGCCGTAACCGAACCGGTCGCCATTCTCTCCACGGCGAAGAACCCCGAGGCTGCAAAGGCCTTTGTCAATTTCCTTTTGTCGGAAGAAGGCCAGAAGCTTGCGGTCGGCATGGGCTATATCCCTGCGCGTCCCGATGCCGGCCTTCCGGCAGGTTATCCGGATCGTTCCACCATCAAGGTCCTGGCGTTCGACGCAGCTGGCGCGTTGACAAACGACACGGCGAACAAGGAAAAATTCAGCGACGTTATGGGGCAGTAAAGCTCTTTGGCTGTTTCCCAATCTATCCGCCCTGGCGAACAACCCGCGTCACGCGACGCGGGTTTTCTCCCAATCCTGTGGCGAAAGCTTCGCTACGATACGCGGCTTTCGAAACTGGCCGTTCTGGTAGTCATTTTTCTGCTGAGCCTGGTCCCTGTGCTGCGCCTCATGTCGACGGCCATTGCTCCCGGCGGCGAAGTTGATCTGACCGCTTTCGCAAGCCGCCTTGCGAGCCCGGCGGTCATCCGTGCAACGTTCAATACCCTTGACACGTCCTTCTTCGGCGCGTTGCTGGCCCTTGTGATCGGTGCGCCCTTTGCCGTTGCCCTATCCATGACCGACTTGCCAGGGCGCCGGACGCTGGGTTTCCTCCTGCTGCTGCCGTTGATGATCGCGCCGCAGGTCATGGCGCTGTCCTGGCTGCACTTGTTCGGTCCATCGAGCACCTTGCTTGGAGCCTTCAATCTCTCGCCTCTCCCGGGCACTGCCAATCCTCTGCTCGGCCGCAATGGCATTATCCTGCTTTATGCCATTCAACACGCACCGATCATCTTTATCACGTTGCGAGCAGGGCTTATGCGTGTTCCGCGGGATCTGGTTGAAGCGGCGCGCTCATCGGGGTCTTCACCGCTCCGTGTCCTTCTCACCATTATCCTGCCGATGGTCCGGCCCTATATCGTCGCCGCAACGGCGCTTGCCTTCGTCTCTGGCGTCGGCAATTTCGGCATTCCTGCGCTGCTCGGCATGCCGGTCAACTATCTGACGCTGACAACGCTGATCTATCAGCGAATTTCCAGCTTCGGCCCAAGTGTATTGCCGCAAGTTGCGGCGCTCTCCGTGCTGATTGCCATCCTGGCGCTCCTCGGCGTCACGTTGCAAGCGCTGGCCATGCGCCGCGCTGGTCATCGTTTCACAGTTGGGACACCTGCGCGTTTCACCCTGGGAGGTTGGCGGTTGCCGCTCGCGCTGCTGGGCTGGGTCGCCATATTGTTCATGCTCATCCTTCCTGTTCTCGCCTTGGTAACGACTGCACTTATTCCGTCATTCGGTGTTCCGCTCAACTGGGCTACTTTGACCTTCTCCAACTTTGAGGAAGTGTTGTTTCGTCAGGCTTCGACCAATCGTGCCTTCCGCAATTCTACAATGCTGGCTGGCGGCACGGCATTGCTCCTCGCCTTCGGCGCCATTCCGTTGGCGATCGGTCTTGAACGCTTTTCGCGCCTGTCGCAACGAATACTGCACGGGATGATCGAACTGCCCTATGCGCTACCGGGCATCGTCCTCGCCATTGCCTGCATTCTTCTGTTTCTGCGACCGCTGCCATTCATCGGTAGCCTCTATGCAACGCCATGGATAATCCTCGCCGCTTATCTCATGCGCTTCTTCGCACTCGCGATGAAGCCGGTCACCGCGGCCGTTGGCCAGATGTCGCGAGATCTGGACGAGGCCGCGGCGGTTTCTGGTGCTTACCCCTTGCGCCGGATGATGACGATTATCGCGCCGCTGGCCGCGCCAGCCGCCGTCGCTGGCGCACTCCTGGTTTTCATGAGCGCTTTCAACGAGCTGACTGTCTCCGCATTGTTGTGGTCAAGCGGTAACGAAACCCTGGGCGTCGTGTTGTTCAGCCTGGAGGAAGCGGGGCTCGGCACGCAAGCTGCGGCAATCGCAGTCACGACCATTGTCGTCGTCGTGGTATTGCTTCTTGTCCTGGACCGGCTCGGCAGGAGGCTCCCGGCGGGTGTCCTGCCTTGGCGTTGACCAGAGCAATCCCAGGAAAAGTGGGAACCGGTTTTCCGTCCGGAATTGCGTAAAAAAGAGTTAGAGCAACTCCGTGATTCAAAGAAAAACGGAGTTGCTCTAGGGAATGATCCAGGCGTCGCTAATGCCGAGATGTACCTTGCTTTCAAGAGCGAGGGGATGTGGGCTATCGAGTGTTAGCCACTCACCATTGGCAAGTTCAAGCCACGTTTCGTGCACCGGTCCACGATAGGTGCTTTGCTGAACGACTGCCGCGAGACCTCGATCGGAAAGGGTGACGGCCTCAGGACGCAGCAGGACCTGCACACTATCCGTATCGTTGGCCTGCCCACGCGCAGTGACCTGTGTGCCGCCGATATCGACGATGGTTGATTGGCCGTTCCTGCGCACGACCGTGCCGGAGACAACCGTCCCGCGACCGATAAACCCTGCCACCTTTCGGTCAGATGGCGAATGATAGACTTGCGAAGGGGAGGCGACCTGCAAAATATTTCCCGAACTCATGACCGCGACACGGTCGGATAGCGCGAGTGCTTCCGATTGATCATGCGTCACGTAGACAATCGTTGCGCGCGTGCGCCGGTGTATATCGCGAAATGCTTCGACCATCGAAGCCCGCAAATGCATGTCGAGATTGGCGAGTGGCTCATCGAAGAGAATAATCTTCGCATCCGCAACAAGGCAGCGGGCGAGGGCAACCCGCTGACGCTGACCACCGGAAAGCTCCTCGATCCCACGCTTGGCGTAACCATCGAGGCCCACACAGTCGAGGACGGCAGCGACGCGGCTCGCAACCTCGCCCTTGCCCACCTTTCGCGTCTTCAAGGGATAGGCGACATTTGCAGCCACATCCATGTGCGGCCAGAGTGCATAAGACTGGAAGACGACACCGACACCCCGTTCTTCCGGCTTTTTCTGGCTCTTCGCATCGGCGATCAACTCGTCACCAAACGACAGCTGCCCGCCATCCGGTGCTTCGAATCCAGCGATCAGGCGCAGTAAGGTGGTCTTGCCGCAACCGGATGGGCCGAGCAATGAAGTGAACGATCCGGCGGGGAAATCGATCGAGATATCGTTGAGCGCGGTGACGTCGCCGAAGCATTTTGTCAGGTTCTGGATGCGGATTTCGGTCATGCGCAGGTTTTACAATTCTTTCTCCAATTTGACACCGGCTATGCTGCGTTTGCGTAACATTTGTGTGACGAGCAGTTGATGTCGGGCGTGCGCCTTACAAAAAACCCAGATAGCGCCTGTGATTAGCGCCGGAAGCACTGCCACGAAGGTTCAAATCATTACGAAACTATAATTTGAAATGGCCTTCGGAGTCGTTAGTGCTTGCGCATTAGGGGAAGGCGGGCTCCCACGGCGTACCGCCACGAAAGAGATAATTTGTCATGAAGCGTTTAGGCCTTCTGATCGCCACAGCACTCATTGCCGGTATTGGCTATTTTGTCGTCTACCCCGAACTATACCCAAGTTCATCTTCACCGGCGCAAAGCACATCATCTGTCGATGCATCATCTGGGGGCGGCAAGGCTCGTAAAGGGGGAGGAACGGCCTCCGTCGTGGTTGCATCTGCCAAATCGGAAGATGTGCCCGTTACGAAGACGGTCGTCGCCACGATGGAGCCGATCGACACGGTCGCCGTCAAACCTCAGATCGATGGTGTCGTGATCGAAAGCAAAGTCACCGACGGTCAAATGGTCAAGACCGGAGACGTACTGTTTCAACTCGACGACCGGGCAATTCGCGCCACGATCGATAAGGATCAAGCATTGCTTGCAAAGGACCAGGCGAGCCTGGTTGCTGCAAACCTTGATCTATCGAGTGCTCAAGATTTGCAAAAACGCAACGTTGATACCAATCAGCAGGTCTATCAGTTCGAAGCCGCCGTGAAGGTGCTGGAAGCAACGATCAATATGGATAAGGCTCAGATTGCAGCTGATCAGGTCCAACTGTCTTATATGACGATTACGGCGCCAATCGACGGGCGCGTGGGCGTCGTCAATACGTCTGTCGGCAACCTTGTTAGGACCGATGATGCCAACGACCTTGTTACCATAACCAAAATGGCGCCGCTGCGTGTCGCCTTCATCATCGCTGAGCGTGATTTGCCTGCCCTGAGAGCAGCGGTGGCGGATCATCCGACTCCTGTCCATGTCAAACTCCCGGGCAGCAACGATGTGGTTGCTACGGGCACTCTGAATTTCATCGATTCGAGTGTCGATACTTCTTCCGGCACGGTTGTACTGAAGGCGGACATCACCAATACGGACGGTGCGCTTTGGCCCGGACAATATGTTACGGCTGTAGTGGAACTCACGGTTCACAAGAATGCAACGACCGTACCGCTCGTTGCCATCCAACAAGGAAATGACGGCTCGTTCGTCTTCCTCGTCCATTCCAACAAAACCGTTGCAAAGCAGAACATCACCCTCACCGACACGGTGGGCGACACCGCGGTTGTCGCTTCCGGTGTAGCGCCTGGTGACCAGGTGGTTGTCGATGGCCAGCTTCACTTGCAAGACGGGTCACCTGTCCAGACAACCACGCAAGCGGCAGACATAGCATCGTCGATCGACAGTCCGGATGCCGGAGCCTTAGAGGCCGTTAAATGAACATTTCATCGGTCTTCATTCGCCGGCCAATTGCAACCATCCTGCTTTCCATCGCGCTCGCCGCATCGGGACTCTTCGCCTACAGATTCATTCCCGTCGCTGCGCTGCCTGAAGTCGATTTCCCGATCATAACGGTTTCCGCTCAGCTTCCTGGCGCAGCACCGGATACGATGGCGAGTGCCGTTGCGACACCGTTGATCAAACAGTTCTCAACTATCCAGGCCATTTCGACAATCAGTTCGACGAGCACCGAGGGTGCAACGCATATTACGCTCGAATTCGATTTGAACCGTGATATCGATCAGGCCGCCGCCGACGTTCAGGCCGCAATCGCCAGCACGCTGCGCCGTCTGCCGGCCAATATGACCGACCCGCCGAATTACAGGAAAAGCAATCCTGCCGATGCACCGGTCGTTCTCGTGGCGCTGCAAAGCGACACGATGCAATTGTCGAAGCTCGACGACTACGCCGAAAACGTGATGTCTCCCGCATTTTCGACGATCAATGGTGTTGGAGAAGTCCAGGTCTTCGGCACCAAACAATATGCGGTGCGCGTCGAGGTCGATCCGGAGGCGGTGACCGCACGCGGCATAGGTCTCGACGAACTGACGGCTGCTGTCGCCAGCAAGAATTCGATCGCCCCCGTTGGAACGATCTCCAGTCCCACGCAGCAGATGGCGATTGAAGCCGATACGCAGGCGCAAAATGCCGATACGTTCCGCCAGATCATCGTCAAATCAGCAAACGGCAAGCTGGTTCGCCTGGGCGACGTGGCTCGTGTTATCGATTCCGTGGCAACGACGCAGACCGAAAGCAGGTATGACGGTAAGCCGTCACTGGTTCTGGGCGTTTTTCGCCAACCGGGCGCCAACACCGTCGACGTCGTGGATCGCGTCAAGGCGATCCTCCCGCAGTTCCAGCAGGATCTTGGGCCTTCGGCGACCATCCACATCTTGAATGACCGCTCGGCCTCCATCCGGCAAGCGGTATCAGACGTGCAATTTACACTGCTCTTGACGATCGGACTGGTCATCCTGGTGATCTTCATCTTCCTGCGCCGTGTGAGCGCAACGATGATCCCGATCGTGGCTGTCCCGCTTTCGTTGATCGCCACACTTGGCGCGATGTATGTGCTCGGGTTTTCGATCGACAACATCTCTCTGCTCGGCTTGACCTTGTCTGTTGGACTGGTCGTCGATGATGCAATCGTCATGCTGGAAAACATAGCGCGTCATATAGAAGATGGCATGGCTCCGCTCGAGGCGGCACTCAAAGGTAGCGAGGAGATCGGCTTTACCATCATCTCGATTACCACGTCGCTTGTTGCGGTGTTCATCCCGATCCTGCTGATGGGCGGCGTCGTCGGGCGTATCTTCAACGAATTCGCCGTCGTTGTGACAGTGGCTATCGTTGCCTCGGCGCTGATATCCCTCACGCTGACGCCGATGCTCTGCAGCCATTTGCCACCCGAAAAACATACCGATGGCGAAAAGAAGAAGCCGCTCACCGAGCGTATTTTCGACGCGGTGCAGTCGGGTTACGGCCGTGTCCTTGATCTTTGCCTGCGCGCACGCCCCGTCATCCTCGGCGTGTTCCTGTTGACTGTCGTCGCGACCGGCTATCTCTTCACGACGATTAACAAGGGCTTCCTGCCGACCGAGGATATCGGGCAATTGTCGATCTCAACCGAGGCCCGGCAGGACATCTCGTTCGATGCCATGGTGGTGCTGCAGAAAAAGGTGGCGGATGCGATTTCGAGCAAGCCATATGTTGCGCACGTCGTGTCCACGGTTGGTGGTGGCTTCAACTCCGCAAGTCTCAATCAAGGGCGAATGTTCGTTGAGCTGAAACCAAAATCGGAACGACTGGCGCTTGAACCACTTCTGCGTGACCTGCGCCAAACCTTGTCGAAGATTCCCGGGATCACCAGCTACCCTGTCGCCGTGCAGAATCTGCGCATCGGCGGCGTCTCCTCCAATGCGCAGTACCAATACAACCTTCAAAGTGTCACTTCGACGGACCTTTATCCATGGTCGCAGAAAATCCTACTGGCGATGCAGCAGGAACGCCAGACCTTTGTCGATGTATCGAGCAATCTGCAGAATAATGCGCTTCAGGCGAATTTGGTGATTGATCAGGACAAGGCGCAAATGCTCGGCATCAATGCCGATCAGCTCCGCAACACGTTCTATTACGCCTTCGGTACCAATCAGGCGTCGACCATATTCTCGACCGCCGACAGCTATGAAGTCATTCTTGAGCTCGATCCGGACATTCCCTGGACAACCGACAAGCTTGATCAGATGCAGATCCGCTCGCCAACGACCGGCAAATTGATACCGCTCTCGGCCTTCGCCCATGTTGAGCGCAAGACCGGGCTACTGGCAGTCAGCCAGCTCGGACAGTTGCCTGCTGTCACGATCTCCTTCAATCTGCCACAGGGTGTCTCACTCGGTCAGGCGGTACAGGAACTCGATGCGCTTAAAACGCAGATGGGTGTTCCTGAGACAATCACATCAAGCTTTACCGGCACTGCTCAGGTATTCCAGCAATCCCTTGCCAATCAGGGTTTGCTGGTCGGCGCGGCGATCCTGACGATCTATATCGTGCTCGGCATCCTCTACGAAAGCTTTGTCCATCCGCTTACCATCCTGACCGGACTGCCGGCGGCCGCGGCAGGCGCACTCGCGACGCTGGAGTTGTTCGGTTACGATCTCAGCGTCATTGCGATTATCGGCATCCTGATGCTGATCGGCATCGTCAAGAAGAACGCAATCATGATGGTCGACTTTGCGCTTGTTCGACAGCGAGCGGGTGAAACATCGTTCGATGCCATTCGCGAAGCCTGTCTCGTGCGTTTCAGGCCTATCATGATGACAACCCTCGCTGCTCTCATGGGTACGATCCCCATCGCCATTGGGGCAGGAGCAAGCTCGGAGCTTCGTCAACCGCTCGGTGTGGCGGTCGTCGGTGGTCTCGTGGTTTCCCAGATCCTCACGCTGTTCATCACCCCGGTTATTTTCCTCTATATGGAGGATTTATCTCGGGCCTTGAGCAAGATCGGCCGCCGGTTGCGCGGCACACACGCGCCGGCGCCGGCTGAATAGTCAGGCAAGAGTGGAGCACACCGCCGCGAAATGAATACTGGCAGCGACCAGCACGAACGCGTGCCATATCGCGTTGTGAAAGGGCAGCCTCTCCAGAATGTGGAAAATAACACCGAGCGAATAGACCACGCCACCGGCGAGAATGAGCCAAACGATCGTGGCAGAGAGCGCGTCGGAAAATTCCTGATAGGCCGCGGCGCCGCTCCAGCCGAGCGCAAGATACAACGCGATCGACAGCCTGTCGAAGCGGTCTGGCTTCAGGAATTTTAGAAGCACGCCAACAATGGCAATGGCCCATACACCTGCCAGCAGCCACCATGTTCCACTCTTGGCCATGAAGGGCGTATAGGTTCCGGCAATCAGGAGATAGATCGCCGAATGATCGAAACGCCGCAGAAACCGCTTAATCGGCGAGATCGGCCAGATATTGTACGCGGCCGACAGCGACATCGATAAAACCAGCGTAACAAGATAGACCGTCGTTGCCACACAAGGACCCACTGCCGTTCGATCAAACATGAACAACAGCAGCGCGATGGAGCCCCCCATTGCCAGAATAACGCCAATGACATGAACAGCGCCATCGGCCCGCAGCTCAGCCAGCGTGTAGTCCCGATAGATTACGGCAGGCGCCGTTGAAGTGTCCGCTTTCGGCATTGGATTTCCGATTTCGCCTTAGCATTGACGTTTGGGGGCAGCTTGTCCAGCGCCTGCCGCTATTTTCGATCGATCTCGGCGCGCCCATAGGCGAGCAACATAACGAGAATAACCACGCCATAGATGATCTGCCGGCCAGCTTCCGGCATCTGCATAACCGCGAGGATTGATTGCAGCAGGGTGATCAGGATAACGCCAGCAATCGTACCGAGGTAGTTGCCGCGGCCGCCGAGAATATTGGTCCCGCCGAGGACAACGGCCGCAATGGCCGGCAATAAATACGGATCACCCATGGCCTGATAGGCCTTGGTTGAATAACCCGCCAGTAGCACACCGGCAAAGGCGGCGGCCGCCCCCGACAGAACAAAACACCAGATGATCACCGCATTGGTATTCACACCGGAGAGGTAAGCTGCAGCCTCGCGATTGCCCACCGCATAGACGCGCCGGCCGAATGCCGTACGAGTCAAAAGGAAGATGGTGAGCGCGCCAACGACGACCCATATCAGCAGGGCATTCGGAATACCGAAGATCGGCCGACCGACAGCCAGGAAATGCATCGCATCGGTGGCATGGTCCTGCGGTGCAAAACCGCCCGTATGCAACACCATCAACCCTTGCACCACGGCGTTCATGCCAAGCGTGAAAATCATCGAAGGCAGCCGCAAATAGGCCACCCCAAGGCCATTCAGCAATCCGATCATCGCGCCGCAAAATACCCCGACCGGAATGGCGAGAAGATTGCCGGTCTCGCCGAACCAGCCCGCAATAGCCGTCGCCATCATCGCGCCGAGCGTCACCGTCCACGGGATCGAAAGGTCGATGTGACCGATCAGGATGACCATCATTGCGCCCGAGGCGATGATACCGAGAAAGGCGCTGATTTGCAGTTGCTGCAGCAGATATTCCGGTGAGAGGAATTCACGGGAATAAAGCGCTCCGCCAAGCAGCATGAGGATGATGCAGGAGAACGCGATGACAAGCGAACGGTCGAACGCAAACCGCAGGGCAGGAATGGTGGCGACCGGAAGTTTCGACTCGCTCATGCGAAAAGCTCCAGGCGGTTGCGAATACGCAGGACGCGCAATGCGCCGAGACTTACCGCCGCAAGCAGAACGACCCCTTGGAACAGCGGCTGCCACAACGGATCCAGATCAAACACGAACAGGAGATCTTCGATGGTGCGAAGCACGAACGCGCCGAAGATCGATCCGATCGCCGAGCCCCAACCGCCAAACAGCGACGTCCCGCCAATCACCACCGCAGCGATGGAATTGAGCGTATAGGTTCCGGCGATCGGCGACGATGCCTCGCCTGAATAGGTGTTGAAGGTGAGCATCAGTCCGCCGATGGCGGCAAGGAAACCGGCAAGCGTGTAGGCAAGGAGCTTCGCCCGCTGCACCGGAACGCCGGACATATAGGCGGCCTGCTCGTTCGATCCTACGGCATAGGCTGCACGGCCAAGCACGGAGTTCCGGTAAGGTACCCAGACGATCAGCACGATCGCAAGGAGCACAATGAGTGCTGTCGGTATGATGCCGAAGAGCTGGCCGGTTGCAAAGTCGGCGATATCCGACTGCACGTCACCTCCGGGGCCCGGACGGACATAGAGCGCGATGCCGTAATATACGGCACCGGTCGCAAGCGTCGTGATGATCGGTTGCAGCCGGCCCCAGACAATGATCGCCCCGTTGATGAAACCGGCCAGCGCACCCGCACCAAGCACAATGGCAATACCGAGGAACCCTTCGCCGATCGTGCCGACCACGAGGACCGACGCCAGACAATTGGCAAGGATGAAGACCATTCCTACCGAAAGGTCGAGGCCGCGTGTCAGCACCGGCAAGGTCTGCGCCATAGCGACCAGCGCAAGCAGAACCGCCTTGTTGGACGCCGTGGTCGCCACGGCCGCCGTCAGCCCGACGGGATGATTGCTGACATAGATAACGAACATCACGATGAAGAGACCGATAGCTGCGAGCAACCCGCCATTGTGATGGATGCGATGGCGAAGATCGTTCATGCCGCCTGTTCCTTGTCATCGACATTCAATGCCGTCTCGATGATTGTGCGCTCGTTGAGGTGCTCGCCTTCCAGTTCCCGCGCGATGCCGCCGTTATACATGACAAGAACGCGGTCGCAGCAGCCGATCAGCTCTGCATAGTCTGTAGAATAGAAGAGTACCGCCACTCCTTTGTCCGCAAGGTCCCGAAGCAGCTGATACACCTCTTGTTTGGTGCCTACATCGATACCGCGTGTGG
The DNA here is from genome assembly GCF_028331445.1 of Candidatus Phyllobacterium onerii. Classification (GTDB taxonomy): domain Bacteria; phylum Pseudomonadota; class Alphaproteobacteria; order Rhizobiales; family Rhizobiaceae; genus Phyllobacterium; species Phyllobacterium onerii. Next base: position 47,330 of record NZ_JAQMHX010000014.1, read on the forward strand.
GGTCATTGAGAAGGATGATGCCGGGATCGGTCATCAACCATTTAGCCAGCACGACCTTTTGCTGGTTGCCACCCGACAGTGTGGAGACTGCGGCGGCAAGATCGGAAATCTTGATTTTCAGGCTGTCGATTATCCTTTCGACAGCCGAATGTTCTTTACCGCCATCCAATCTCAATCCCTTCTGGAACCGGGACAACGAAGCCAGACTGATATTGTCGCGAATATTCATCGGCAGCATCAGACCCTCCGTCTTTCGATCCTCGGGAATGAGCGCCATTGGCAAGGAAGCCCGCATTGCCGAACGCGGTCCCGAAAGACGGTGCGGTTTGCCCATTATTTCGACCGTACCTGAAACAACCTTGAGCACACCGAAAAGCGCCAACAGCAGGGAACGCTGTCCCTGACCGTCCAATCCTCCCAGTCCGACGATTTCGCCCTTGCGAATATCAAGTGAGATGTCGCGCAACTGGGCACCCCATGAAAGGTTTTTGGCCGACAATGCTACCGGTTCTGCCGGCTTCGGCGCTGGCTTGTCAGGATAGTGATGTGTCAGTTCGCGCCCAATCATCATCTGGACGATGGCGCTGACCGAGCGCTCACCCTTCCGGAACGTTTCGATCCTCCTTCCATTGCGGAAAACGGTTGCAACATCGGCAAGAGCCTCGATCTCATGCATCCGGTGCGAAACGTAGAGAATACCCACGCCCTCGGATCGAAGCTTGCGAATGATCGCGTAGACACGTTCGACATCAGCGGCTGTCAATGCTGACGTCGCCTCGTCCAAAATGAGCAGCTTCGGCTTTTTGCCGAGCGCCTTGGCGATTTCCACCATCTGACGCCGTGACAGCGGCAGGTCGCGCACGAGTTCGAGCGGATGCACATCCTCACAGCCGATCGACGCAAGGAGTTCCCGCGCACGTTGACGCTGTCCAGCACTATCGATCAATCCTCCGCGAAGGGGAGGGGAGACGATCGAGAGATTATCCGCAACCGTCAGGTCAGGCAGTAACGAGAGCTCCTGGAACACGCAGACCACGCCTGCGGCCATCGCCTCCGTTGGATTGCGAAAATTGACGCGCCGGCCGTCGACGAAGACCTCGCCGTCGCTCGGGTCGGTCACACCGGCGGCAATCTTGATCAGCGTTGATTTGCCGGCGCCGTTCTCGCCAAGAACCGCGTGAATCTCGCCTGGGTAGGCGACGAAATCCACCTCGTTCAGCGCGGCGATACCGCCATAGCGCTTCGAGACATGTTTCATTTCCAGAATTGGTGCAGCGTCCGACACGAAACCTCCTCAGAAAGAGAACCGGGGCGCACATCTTGCGCCCCGGCATTGCAGATTTACTGATCGGCTTTGGTCTGACCCATGATTTCCTGTGCACTGAAATTGATGCCGCAGGTCGGGAAGGAATTGCCAACGAAGAAGTTGTCAGTTTCTTTTGAATAGAAACTGTCGCCGTCCTTGAAATTCGGATCTTCGACGATGGACAGGGGCAGCGAAATCGATTGCGGGACGACCTCTCCTTCAAGTGCGGCAATCGCAGTCTTGATGGCAACGGCAACCTGCGCAGGGCCAGTACCTGCAGAGGTGCATTTCAATCCATCCTTGGAGTATTCGGCGCAGAGCTTGCGGAAACCATTCTCCGTTTCACCGCCCACCGGAACGAAGGGATGTTTCGCGTCGATCATGGCACGCACAGTTCCGGTCGAGCCGCCCTGAACGGAAACCCCATCGAAATGCTTGTGCACGGCAATGGCGTCAGCCACGACCTTCTGCGCGGTGCCGTCATCCCAGCGGCCGACAACTTCTACGGATTCCCACTTTCCGCCAGATTTTTTCAGGACTTCCTGAATGCCTTCGTGACGATCACGATCGACGGACGTGCCGGTAACGCCGCGAACTTCAAGCAGCTTGCCTTTGTTGCCAGGCACATTCTTGACAAGCCAGTTGCCCCACAATTCGCCAAGGCCCTTCTGATCGACATTCACATTGACGGCCTCATCGGTATCGAGTGTGTTGTCGAAAGCAACGAGGATAACGCCGGCGGCATTGGCACGCTTGATGACGGGCTTGAATGCCGTCGGGTTCTGCGCGTTGACGACGATGGCGTCATAGCCGGAATTGATGAAATTATCGACTGCCGCGATCTGCGCAGCAACATCGTCGCCAGTCGAGACCACCTTGAATTCCTTCAGCTTGGCCTTCACCTCCGGCAAGGCAGCATAGGCCTTGGCGGTCTGAATCATCTGGATACGCCAGGTGTTGCCGATGAAACCGTTCGCAAGCGCTATGCGATACGGGCCTGCCTTCTTGGGCCATTGGAAAAACTTCGTTTCCGCCGTCAGCGGCTTGAAGCATTCCGCATCCTTGCTCGGACCTTTGACGATTTCGGGCCCCGCCGCATTGGCAGATACCGTCATCACCAGAGTGGCAGCTGTAGCGGCCAACAGATATTTAAGTGTCGTTTTCATTTCGGTTCCTCCTCCTTGTTAATTATCGTCTTGCTTGCCAATTACGGGGTTTGCACACCCCGCCGTGTCGTCTCCAGTGCATAGATCGAACTCGTAGCCGCAATGAACAGCCGCGACTTTTCCGGGCCGCCAAAGGTGAGATTGGCGACGACCTCGGGCACGAGAATCCGGCCAAGCCTTTTTCCATCAGGCGTGTAACAGTGAACGCCGTCCTCGGCGGATATCCACAATAGCCCCTCGGTGTCGACGCGCAGTCCGTCCGGCACCATGTCGATCTCCGCAACCACGCGGCTGTTCCCAAGGTTTCTTCCGTCGATCACCTCGAGAGCGCGCACGTTATGCGGACGCGAATTGTCGAAACCGAAGCCGTGACCGCGTGCACGCCCGGAATCGGCGATGTAGAGCACAGTTTCGTTGGGGGAGAAGGCGAGACCGTTCGGCCTGTCGAAATCATCCGCAACGACTTCTACAAGATGTGTGTCGGGATCCAGCCGGTAAACCTGATTGCTGCCGATCTCACTTGGCGCACGAATGCCTTCATGATCGGAAATGATGCCGTAGGGCGGATCGGTAAACCAGATGGAACCATCGGATTTGACCACCACATCATTGGGAGAATTCAGGCGCTTGCCCTTCCAGTGCGTGGCGAGAACCTCGTAGCTGCCATCCTTGCCGGTGCGGCTGACACAGCGTCCGCCATGTTCGCAGGAAATCATCGCACCGGTCCGGTCCAGCGTACTGCCATTGGTTCGTTGTGACGGCTGCCGGAACACCTGCAAGCCTTTATCCTGTGACCAGGACATCATCCGGTTATTGGGAATGTCAGAAAAGCGCAGTTCTTGCGTTTCGTTGATCCAGACCGGCCCTTCGGCCCAGATGAAGCCGGTCGCGATCTGCTCCAGCCTGGCGCCATTCGGAAAAAAAGACGCGAACTGTTCATCGTCCGATGAAAGAAAGTCCTCTCCCGTTCCCATGATTTGGCTCTCCCATGCCGATTTGTCATGCTTTTCACGCAGCCTATACGGCTGCTATCGTTTCCCGGTCTTCAGCCGCCGCTCACGTGTTGGTCTGTTATCGGCTGCAGGCATCTCCAGCAATTCAATGTAAGAAGAACGTGTCCATTCCATATGCCAGGCCAGCAATTCCACAACCTTCTCATTGTCGCCCCTCGTAACCAACTCAAGCAGGCGCTTGTGCTCTCCATGCGACTTTTCATTGAGTGCAGGATTGAGTGACAGCCGGTTGCGCAATGCCTGGATGCGGAACGCGATAACGGTGAACGTCTCGGACAGAAACTGATTTTCTGCGAGATCGAACATTGCTTGATGGAACATCCCGTCGAGAACGCGGTAATCCTGCGTGTTTCCATTTGCCATCGCCACGTCCATGTCAGCGACAAGCTCCGCCCAACGGCGGCGCAGGGCATCCCGATTGCGGTCCATGACCAAACGAACGGCGGCGAGTTCGAGTATGGAACGCATCTCGGCAAGTTGCACAACCTGGACCGAACTCATTTCGAAGACGAAGGTACCACGCTGGGGGTGGATCTCGACAAGGCCCTGACGCTTCAGTTCCAGAAGCGCCTCGCGTACCGGAGTCTTGCTGACGCCCAGTTCCTGAGCCAGCGCGAGTTCCGACAAGGGTTCGCCACACTGCAGCGTTCCGTGTACAATGCGGCTGCGAATATGCGCGGCCGCCTGTTCCGTCAGTGAAGGACCTCTTGCAAGCGTCAGGGTCACAAAGACATCTCCTGTCGTACTTATATCTGAGATATCATATATTAGCCGTATAGACACCTAGATACTTGTAGGGATGGTGAAGCAGATGGCGGAAATTCTCGTTAAGGCTGATGAGCTTGCGAAACGCCTGCTGGCCGCGCTTGTGGCCGAAGGCGTCCCTGATGAGGGAGCAGCCGCTACGACAAAAGCCCTGATGCACGCATCTCTCCTCGGCGTGGACAGTCATGGCGCCCGATTGATCACCCATTATTGCAAGGTCCTGCGCGGTGGGCGCGTCAATCCGCGAGCTGCTGTTTCCTGCCACCGCACGGGTCCTGCCACGGCCATGGTCGACGGCGACAATGGGCTTGGCCACCTAACCGCATATCGCGCTGTGGCTGTCGCCATCGAGCTCGCCCGGGAAAGCGGCATAGGTGCCGTTGGCGCGACCCGTTCCTCACATCTTGGGGCTGCAGGCGCTTATGCGCTCGCCATTGCGGAAGCAGGCATGATCGGCTTTGCCACCACCAATACCAATTCGGTCGTGGCGCTCTTCGACGGTGCCGAGCCATTTCACGGAACCAACCCGCTTGCCTTTGCCGCGCCGGTTAAGGGTGAAAAACCATGGCTGCTCGACATGGCAACTTCGTCCATCCCGCTCAACCGCGTCCTGCTTTACCGTTCCTTGGATAAAGAGTTGCCTGAAGGCGTTGCAGCGGACGCGGCCGGCGCCCCGACCCGCGATCCGAGTGTTGCGCAGATCCTGTTGCCACTTGGCGGTGCGGATTTCGGTTTCAAGGGTGCCGGACTTGCCGGGGTCGCGACACTACTTTCCGCCGTACTGACAGGTACGACACTCGACCCTGATTTTATCCCGATGGTCGACAGCGACGACATCTCAACGCCGCGCAATATGGGACATTTCGTTCTGGCTATCGATCCTGCACGCTTCGCAGGCGCGAACATCTTCGCCGCAGGCATACGTGCCTATCTCGATCAGCTTCGGGCAGTTCCCGCCGTTGATGGCGGGAAGGTCATGGCGCCGGGCGATCGCGAATGGGCCGTGGAAGAACAGCGCCTGCGAGACGGCATACCGCTCGACCCCGACACAGCGGCGTTTCTTGGCTTTTAGTCGGACCACCAATTTTTCCCATCAAAACCACTCAAAAAGAGTTGCACACCTCATTTCGCTGATCTAAGACTTTAGGCGGAGGAGAATTCTCGTGGGGAAGATGACGCTCGAAGACGTCGCCCGAGAAGCCGGTGTCAGTTTAGCAACGGTCGATCGTGTCGTGAACGGAAGGATCGGTGTGCACGCGCGCACCATCGAACGCGTCAATGCGGCCATCAAACAGCTGGGCTTTCTACCCGATCCACATGCGTCCCGGCTCGCTCGCGGACGCGACTATGATTTCCGCATCATTCTGCCGACCGGCGAAAATGAATTCATGATGGCCCTTGGCGCCGAGTTCCGCGCCACGCGCGAGCGGCAATTGCAAGAGCGTGTCCGCCTGTCGATCCAGCACGTCGATACGTTCGACGGCGAGGCGCTGGCGGCTGCTCTCGAAAGGCTCCCGTCCGGCATCGACGGTGTCGCCGTCGTTGCGCTTGATCATCCAGCCGTCACCGAGGCGATCAACGCGCTGGCAGACGCCGGTGTGGTCGTCCTTACCCTCGTGTCCGACGTACCGAATTCTCGGCGGGCGCATTATGTCGGCATCGACAACTTTGCCGCCGGACGGACAGCCGCCTCGCTGATCGGCCGCTTCGTCGGGCCGCGCAAGGGCAAGGTCGGCATGATCGCCGGGTCGCTGGCATTGCGCGATCACGTCGAGCGCCAATTCGGTTTCGAACAGATACTCTCCCGAGAATATCCAAACCTCGAAGTGCTCCCGGTGCGCGAGGCGCGCGACGAGAACGCACGCGTTGAGGCCGTTGCCCGATCGTTGCTGCGGGACCATCCGGACCTTGTCGCCATTTACAATGCTGGCGGCGGGCAAGCAGGCGTCATCGCTGCGCTCGAAGCGACAAACCACGTTTCCGATGTCATCTTCGTCGCGCACGAACTGACGCCCTCGACGCGCCGCCATCTCGTACGCGGCACAGTCGACGCGCTCATTAATCAGGATACGGGTCATATGGCGCGCAGCGCTGCCCGCATCCTGACTGCATTGCGCGAGGGACGTCCGATCGTGCCGGGTCAGGAACATATTCGCATCGATATATTTCTCAGGGACAACATGCCTTGACGGCAAATCTGGAATTGGAGGATTGACATGAAGACGATCAAGGGACCGGCCATTTTCCTCGCGCAGTTTGCGGGCGATGCAGCGCCGTTCAACTCGCTTGATGCCATGTGTGGATGGGCAGCAGGGCTGGGCTACAAGGGAATCCAGATACCGGCTTGGGATGGGCGCCTCATCGATCTGAAGAAGGCTTCGGATTCGAAGGACTACTGCGACGAGATCGCCGGTGTCGCCGCTTCGCATGGCCTGACCATCACCGAACTCGCGACCCACCTTCAGGGCCAGCTCGTTGCGGTTCATCCTGTCTATGACGAGTTGATGGACGGCTTTGCCGCCCCGGAAGTGCATGGCAATCCAAAGGCGCGGCAAGAGTGGGCAGTGGATCAGCTCAAGCGTGCCGCGCGCGCTTCAAAACACCTCGGCCTGAAGGCTATACCGACGTTCTCCGGCGCACTCGCCTGGCCGTTCCTTTATCCGTTTCCGCAGCGTCCGGCGGGTCTCGTTGAAGCGGCATTCGATGAACTGGCGAAACGCTGGACACCAATCCTGAATTATTTCGACGAGCAAGGTGTCGATGCAGCCTATGAGATCCATCCCGGTGAAGACCTGCACGACGGAATAACCTACGAGATGTTCCTTGAGCGGGTGAAAAATCATTCCCGCGCCAATCTGCTCTATGATCCGTCTCACTTCGTCCTGCAGCAGCTCGACTACCTCGACTATATCGACATCTACCACGAGAAGATCAAAGCCTTCCACGTCAAGGACGCCGAGTTCAATCCGACCGGACGGCAGGGCGTTTATGGCGGCTACCAGTCGTGGGTCGATCGTGCAGGCCGTTTCCGCTCGCTCGGCGACGGACAGGTTGATTTCGGTGCGGTCTTCTCCAAGCTGACCGCCTATGATTTCGATGGTTGGGCAGTGCTTGAATGGGAATGCGCCTTGAAGCACCCGGAGGATGGCGCACGCGAAGGTGCGCAGTTCATCGACGCGCACCTGATCCGCGTCACCGAGCGCGCTTTCGATGATTTTGCCGGCTCTGGTACCGATGACGCGGCCAATCGCCGTATTCTTGGCCTGAAATAGAGGATCGAACAATGGCTATTGGAGCATCCAAGGAGAAATCCGCAAGCCGCCGCATCCGTATCGGTATGGTTGGTGGCGGGCAGGGCGCGTTTATCGGCGCGGTCCACCGCATTGCACTGCGCATGGACGATCAGTATGAGCTCGTCGCAGGCGCGCTTTCTTCCGATCCGGCGCGCGCCAGAGCTTCCGCGAAGGAAATCGGTATCGCCGAAGACCGCGCCTACACCTCGTTCGAGGAGATGGCGAAGGCCGAGGCCAAGCGTCCTGACGGCATCGAAGCGGTTTCCATTGTCACGCCGAACCACATGCACGCCCCGGCGGCAAAGGCATTCCTGAAAGCGGGTATCCACGTCATCTGCGACAAACCGCTGACCACCACGGTCAAGGAGGCCAAGGAACTCGTGTCGCTGGTCAACAAGACCGGCAAGCTTTTCATCGTCACGCATAATTACACCGGCTATCCAATGATGCGGCAGGCGCGCGCCATGGTGGCAAAAGGCGTGCTCGGTGACATTCGGGTTGTGCAGGCCGAATATCCGCAAGACTGGATGACGGAAAAAACCGAAGCCACAGGCAACAAGCAGGCCGAATGGCGCATTGATCCGAAGCGCTCGGGTGCAGGCGGTGCCATCGGCGATATCGGCACGCACGCCTATAATCTTGCCTGCTTCGTTTCAGGCCTCAAGCTCAAGCAGCTCTGCGCTGAGCTCACCAGTTTTGGCGAGGGCAGGGTGCTCGACGACGATGTGCAGATCCTCATGCGCTTCGAGGGCGGTGCCAAGGGCATGATCTGGGCGAGCCAGGTGGCGCCAGGCAATGAGAACGGCCTCAAGCTGCGCATCTACGGCACCAAGGGCGGGCTGGAATGGACGCAGGCCGATCCGAACTATCTCTGGTACACGCCTTTCGGCAAACCGAAGCAATTGCTCACGCGCGGAGGTGCTGGCGCATCGCGGGAGGCAGCGCGTTTGACCCGCGTTCCGTCCGGCCATCCGGAAGGCTATCTCGAGGGCTTCGCGAATATCTACGCCGAGGCTGCGCAGGCGATCATTGCTGCACGAAGTGGAAAAAAGCAGCCTAAGGATGTGATTTTTCCGACTGTGGACGATGGGCTTGCGGGGATGGAATTCATCGAGGCTGCGGTGAAGTCGTCCAAGGCGGGCGGCGTTTGGACGAAGGTGTGATGAGCGACAACCCAACCAAGGCTGCGGCAGTGCCAGTGCTTGAAGCACGCGGTATAGCCAAGGCGTTCGGTCCGGTCGAGGTATTGACGGACATCAGCCTGCGCGTCATGCCCGGCGAGGTGCATGCCATCATCGGCGAAAACGGTGCCGGCAAGTCGACGCTGATGAAACTCCTGAGCGGACACCTCCAGCCGACGCGCGGCACCGTCGCGATGGACGGGGAACCGGTAAGTTTCGCCGGACCGGTCGACGCGGAACATCGTGGCCTGGTGCTGGTGCACCAGGAGATATTGCTGGCGCCGGACCTGACCGTCGCGCAAAACATCTTCATGGGACGCGAGTTGAAACGCGGGCTTATGGTCAATGACCGCGAGATGAACCGCCAATCGGCCGAGGCTGTGCAAAGTCTCGGAGCCGATATCGATCCGACGACGCAGATTTCGCGGCTTTCCATCGCCCGGCGCCAACTGGTCCAGATCGCTCGCGCACTTCAGGTGCCGCATCGCGTCGTGATCTTCGATGAGCCGACCGCGTCGCTGACACCGTTCGAAACGGAAGCGCTGCTGAAAGTTATCCGCGACCTTCGGGACAAGGGCGTGGCTATCCTTTACATCTCGCATCGCCTGCCCGAGGTTGGTGCAATCGCCGACCGTATAACGGTGCTGCGCGACGGCAAGCTCATCGCCACGCGCGAAGCCTCGGAACTGCAGCCGGTGGATATGGCGCGGCTGATGGTCGGGCGTGATATGTCGAAGCTCTATCCGGAGCGCGAAGATACGGCGAGCCATCAGAACGTGCTGGAGGTCCAGAACTTCGATGTTCCCGGATATGCACGCGATGCATCGTTCACCTTGCGCAAAGGCGAGATTTTGGGCTTTGCAGGGCTGATTGGCGCTGGCAGGACCGAACTTCTTGAAGGCATCGTCGGGTTGCGCACCGGCCATGGCGAGGTCAAGCTCAACGGCAATCCAGTCAAGTTCAAGACAGTTCGCGACAGTATGGCTGCGGGCATCGTTTACCTGAGCGAAGATCGCAAGGGCAAAGGGCTACTCCTTGCGCAGGATCTGCGCACGAACCTCACGCTGGCAACGCTGGAGAAGTTTACCAGAGGTCCGCTCATCGAGCGCAAGCGTGAGGATAACAGCCTCGACAAGGCGATCAGCGATTTCGATATTCGCGCCCGTCGCCGCGACCTTCTCGCCGGACAGCTCTCCGGCGGCAACCAGCAAAAGCTGCTTTTGGCCAAGATGATGCTGCTTGAACCCAGCATCGTCATCATCGACGAGCCGACACGCGGCATCGATATCGGCACCAAGGAACAGATCTATAAATTCATTTCCGATCTCGCCAAAACCGGCAAGTCGGTCATCGTGATCTCCTCGGAAATGCAGGAACTCATCGGCATATGCCACCGCATACTCGTCATGCGTTCGTCACGCATTGTCGGCGAGGTTACAGGCGAGGCAATGACCGAAGACGAAATCGTCGTCTACGCCACGGGCGTCAAAATCAACGAAGCAGAGCTTTACTCGGCGGGGAACGCATGACCGACACGAAAACAATCACCGACACACGCGGTTTTGGCCGCAAGCTGGCGGATCTCGACAAGACGGCCGTTGCGCCATTCCTGGCGCTTGCCGCGTTGTTCGTTCTCGGCGCGCTGGTCAATCCAAATTTCCTGTCGATCGACAACCTGCTCAACGTCCTCACCCGGTCGTCATTCATAGCGATCATTGCGATTGGCGCGACATTCGTCATCTCCGCCGGCGGTCTCGATCTGTCGGTTGGTTCCATGGCGGCGCTTGTCGCCGGCATCATGATCCTGTTCCTGAATTCGGGAGCAATCGATGGCGACATGGCCATGCTGGCCACGGGCATTGTCGTTGCGATCGGTGTCGGCGCTCTTGCGGGGCTGCTCAACGGCGCCGTTATCACCATCGGCAAGATAGAACCCTTCATCGTCACGCTCGGCACCATGGCGATCTTCCGGTCGGTCACGGTCTGGCTGGCGGATGGCGGTTCGATCGCAATGAAATCCATTGCGATGCGCAATATGTTCCGCCCGGTCTACACCGGCGTGTTTCTCGGCCTGCCGATACCGGTATGGGTCATCATCGCCGCGGGCCTGCTCGGCGCGTTCATCCTTTACAAGACGTCGTTCGGACGGCATGTGGTCGCTGTCGGTTCAAACGAGGATGTGGCAAAATATTCGGGGATCCACGTCAATCGCGTCCGCGCCATGACCTATATCATTCAAGGCATCTGCGTCGCCATCGCCGTCGTCGTCTACGTCCCCCGCCTCGGCGCCGCGACCACGACAACAGGCATGCTATGGGAGCTGCAGGCGATCACCGCAGTGGTCATCGGCGGCACTGCACTGCGTGGCGGTGTCGGCCGCATCTGGGGGACGATCTGCGGCGCCTTCATGCTGGAGATCGTCGGCAACATCATGGTGCTTTCGAATATCGTCAGTGAATATCTGATCGGCGCGGTACAGGGCACGATCATCATTATCGCCATGCTGGTTCAACGAACGCTGCAAAAGAAAAAATAGTCGGCAGACTATACACATAAGGGGGCGGGAGGCTGCTCCTTCTAAGGGAACGGGGGGAAAAGGGCCACCCACCGAGCCGCAATCAAGGCCCGAGCTAAATTGGGAGAAACCAAATGCGTAAACTTTTGATCGGTCTTGCCGGGGCGGCGCTCGCTTCGACCATGACCTTCGCCTACGCTCAGGACAAAAAAGAGGTCAACATCGCTGTCTCCATTCCGGCGGCAGATCATGGCTGGACAGGCGGCGTTGTCTACCACGCCGAACGGGCTGCCAAGCTTCTTGAAGCTGCTCATCCGGGCCTCAAGATCACCATCAAGACTTCGCCGGATGGTGCATCGCAGGCAAATGCACTGGAAGATCTGACGACGCAGGGCATCGACGCCCTCGTTACGCTGCCGCACAATTCCGACGAACTGACCGATCCGCTGCGTCAGGTCAAGGAAAAGGGCGTGTTTGTCACCGTGGTTGACCGCGCTCTGTCGGATCCGACGATTCAGGATCTCTACGTTGCCGGTAACAACCCGGAGCTCGGCCGCGTCGCTGGCGAGTACCTCAAGGATACGCTGAAGACAGGCGATGTCGTCGTTATCCGTGGTCTGCCGATCGTCATCGACGAAGAGCGCCAGAAGGGTTTTGACGATGCAATCGCCGGCAGCGGCATCAAGGTTCTCGACAAGCAGTTTGGTAACTGGTCGCGCGACGATGCCTTCAAGATCATGCAGGACTACCTGACCAAATTTCCGAAGATCGACGCTGTGTGGTGCCAGGATGACGATATGGCTGTCGGCGTACTCGAGGCCATCAGCCAGGCAAAGCGCACTGACATCAAGATGGTCATCGGCGGTGCCGGCATGAAGGACATGATCAAGCGCGTTGCCGACGGCGATGCAATGACACCGATCAACGTGCTCTATCCGCCTTCAATGATTGCGACGGCAATGGAACTCACGGTCGCAAACTTCTACGACCAGGTTCCTGTGCGCGGCAAATACATCCTCGATGCCACACTGGTCACCAAGGATAACGCCAAGGAGTTCTACTTCCCGGATTCGCCCTTCTGATCTGAGACGCATATCCCATTGAAAAAGAAAGGGCCCGCAAGGGCCCTTTTTGTTTGGTCAGGGTTGGCGCCGGGGGGACTCTAACCCCGACGCCACCCTGTTGCGGCAAGCAGGAATATGGCTGTAACAGCGGTCATGCTATGGCCAATGCTTGCTGCAAATTGGCAGGTCTTTTTAACTTGAGTTATTGACTCTCGTTTAGGTTGAGTAATAAAGATGAATAAGATAGTCAAGTTTAAATAAGCGGGATGATGCGGGCAGCGTTGTCCCGGACAAAAAGGAACAGAAAAGGCTCACTGCCATGTCCCCACGTCAAATCATCGATATGCAGGTGCGTCTCCCCAACACTGCGCCGGTTCGCGCCAATCTTTCCGCGTCGATACAAAAGGACATCCGCGTCTACGGTAGCGACATCCTTTTCGACGGCACCAATGAGGTTGGTATTGAACACGCTGGCTCTCTCTACCGACTCAAAATCACCCGGCAGGGCAAACTGATCCTGAATAAATAGTTCCCATCAACAGGCTAGAAACATGACTGACGCAGTAAAACCAACACCCGAGGCAATTCGGCAGGCGCGGGCGGACAACCCGAAAATGCGCGAGCGCGATCTTGCGCAACAGCTGCAGATCTCGGAAGCCGATCTGGTGGCCGCCAATTGCGGGATCAATGTCGTTCGCATCAACCCGCACATCGAAACCTTTCTGACTGAAATCGAATCGCTTGGCGAAGTGATGGCGCTCACCCGCAACGAAAGCGCCGTACATGAGAAGATCGGTGTCTATGACAAGCCGATCGTTGGCAAGCACGCCTCCATGCTGCTCGGCGAGCAGATCGATATGCGGCTTTTTCCCAATGCCTGGGCACATGGCTTTGCCGTCGAAAAGCAGGACGGCGAAGACGTACGCCGCAGCCTGCAATTTTTCGATGCAGCCGGCGAGGCCATCCACAAGATCCACCTTCGCCCAGCCTCCAATCTGGAAGCCTACCAAACTCTCGTAGCCAAACTTCGTCTCGATGATCAGTCACAGTCCGTGCAACTGACAGCCCTGCCGAAGCCGGAGGAAAAAACCGCAGAGCTTGAAGAGTTGGACGCGACCGGCTTGCGCGACCGCTGGACCCAGATGAAGGATGTACACGAATTTTTCGGCATCCTGCGTTCACTGAATATGACCCGTCATCAGGCGGTACAGGTGATCGGACAAGACTACGCGTGGCAACTCGATACGGCCGCATTGACCGCAATGATGCACGATGCAGCGCAGGAGCAACTGCCGATCATGTGCTTTGTCGGTAATCGCGGCTGCATCCAGATTCATTCGGGACCAATTCACAACGTGAAGCCGATGGGTCCGTGGATCAACATCCTCGACGAAACCTTTCATATGCATCTGCGTACCGATCACATTGCCGAGCTTTGGGCAGTGCGCAAGCCTACCAAGGACGGGCATGTTACCTCGCTCGAAGCCTATGGCGTCGAGGGCGACATGATCGTCCAGTTCTTCGGCAAGCGCCATGAGGGCTCCGGCGAACGTGGCGATTGGCGTCAGCTTGTCGAAGCTCTGCCACGCCTCATGCGCGCCGCGGCATAGGAAATGACAATGAACAGATTTCCCCTCATGGTAGCAGCGCTTGGCATTCTGGCGCTGCCGGCGAATGCAGTTGCCGAAGAAATCTCCGGCCCCATTCCCGATGCAAGTCGTGTAGTCTCCATCGGCGGGTCGATCACCGAGATCATCTATGATCTGGGTGAAGAGGGACGGTTGGTCGGTCGCGATACGACCAGCGTTTTCCCCGAAGCTGTGCACAAGATACCTGACGTCGGATACATGCGTGCGTTGTCGCCGGAAGGCGTTTTGTCGATTAACCCGACTGCGATCATTGCCGTCGAAGGTTCGGGCCCGCGTGAAGCTATCGACGTGTTGAAAAAAGCCAGCGTGCCTTTCGTGTTCGTTCCCGAAAACTACACCGCCGAAAGTGTGTCGGAAAAAATCCGGATTGTCGGCAAGGCACTTGGCGTTGAAGACAAGGCCGAGAAGCTATCTGCCAAAGTCGAGAAGGAATTGGCGGCAGCAGAAGCCGAAACCAAAAATATCAAGACCCGCAAACGTGTGCTCTTCGTCCTGAGTGCCACAGGCGGCAAGATCATGGCAGCAGGCACCAAGACGGCGGCTGACGGCATTATCGAACTTGCAGGCGGCGACAACGTCGTCACTGGATATTCCGGCTACAAAACAATGACAGAGGAAGCGATCCTCACGGCACAGCCGGATGTGATTCTCGTGATGGATGTCCACGGTCCGCGCGCTATAGCTGATGCCGACCTTCTGGCCAACAAGGCAATTGCAGCGACGCCTGCCGGCCAATCAAAGAACATCGTGCGCATGGGCGGGCAGTATCTGCTCGGCTTCGGGCCGCGGACGGCAAAAGCGGTGCATGATCTGGCCAAGGCATTCTACGGATCTGAAGCGAGCCAATGAGCGAGTCTGTCTTGATGCGACCTGCCGTTCTTCGGTCTGGGCAAGGTAAAACCCGTCCGGAAGGCGACCGTTCATTCCTGGCCAAGGGCGTCATCGTCTTGCTGGGTTTGGCTCTGCTGGCGACGATGCTGTTCAGCCTTACGGCCGGCGCTTCCGACGCATCGGTCATCCCGGTTATCAGCGCTTTGGTGCGAGGCGCAAGCAGTGACAATAATGTCCTCTCCCTGCGCGACAGCATCATTATCTGGGATATAAGGTTGCCGCGCATTATCCTCGGCGCGATGATCGGAGCGTCGCTTGCTGTCTCCGGTGCGGTGATGCAGGGCTTGTTTCGCAATCCGCTCGCGGATCCCGGTATTGTCGGCGTGTCTGCGGGTGCGGGACTTGGAGCCGTCAGCGTCATTGTCCTTGGTGGAACGGTGCTGGCACCCTTCATTGCGACCTTCAGTTTATTCGCCCTGCCGGTTGCTGCCTTTATCGGCGCGCTTGTTTTCACGCTCATTCTCTATGCCGTTGCCACGCGGCGCGGACAAACCTCCATCGCCACAATGCTTCTGGCCGGTATTGCACTTGGCGCCATGGCCATGGCGTATATAGGCCTCCTGACATTTCTTGCCGATGACAGGCAGCTCCGCGATCTGACATTCTGGACGCTGGGATCACTCGCTGGTTCCAATTGGGCCAAGATGGCTACGGCTGGTCCCTTCATCGTGTTGGCGCTGCTGGTTTCTCCCTTTCTTGGGCGCGGCCTCAATGCCCTCGCACTTGGTGAAGCCTCCGCAAGCCACCTTGGCATTCCGGTCCAGCGTTTCAAGCGCGTGGCCATCATTGTGGTCGCTGCTGCAACCGGCGCATCGGTTGCCGTCAGCGGTGGCATCGGCTTCGTCGGCGTTGTCGTGCCACATTTGCTCCGTCTGGTCATAGGACCGGACCATCGCTATCTGCTTCCGGCGTCGGCACTCCTGGGCGCGAGCCTGCTGCTGCTGGCGGACGCAGTCAGCCGCACCATCGTCGCCCCTTCGGAATTGCCTATTGGCATCGTTACGGCAGCCGTCGGTGCGCCTTTCTTCCTATGGATACTGCTGCGTCGCCGCGGCATTGTGGATCTTTGACCATGATCAGCCTTTCCGACGTCAGCGTCGTGCTTGGACGCAAGGCCATTATCAAAGAGGCGAGTTTCAATGCTCAGGCAGGGGCGTTGACTGTCATCGTCGGCCCGAACGGTTCAGGCAAGACGACGCTGATGCGAGCGCTTTCCGGCGATCTGCCTTTCACCGGACGCATAACGATCAACGGACACCCGCTCGGCCATCTGAAACCGTGGCAGATGGCCGCGATGCGGGCAATCCTGCCGCAATCGACCTCGCTGTCCTTTCCATTCACCGTACGCGAAATCGTCAGGCTCGGTCTTACCAGCGGCCGCTCCGGTGCGACGCATGATGTTGCCGAAAACCTCCCCGATGAAGCGCTGGCACTCGTCGATCTTGCTGGCTTTGGCCGTCGTTTCTACCAGGAGCTTTCCGGCGGCGAACAGCAGCGCGTACAACTCGCACGCGTTCTGTGCCAGGTCTGGCAGCCGGTTCTGGATGGGCAGCCGCGCTTTCTGTTTCTTGACGAGCCCGTCTCCAGTCTCGATATCAAGCATCAGCTCATCATCATGCAGATCGCCCACGCCTTTGCCACGCGTGGCGGTGGCGTGATCGCGATCCTGCACGATCTCAACCTGACCTCTATGTATGCGGACCGCGTCGTGGTCATGCACGGGGGCCGTATCGATAGCGTGGGTACGCCCGCGGAGGTCCTTACGGACGACCGTATCCTGCGTGTCTATGAGTGTGCGTTGAAAGTTGGCGCCTTGCCCGACAAACATGTGCCTTTTGTCTTGCCGCAGTCGGCAGTGATGTGAACTCCAGCTGCCCGTCTATAAAAGTCGCGGGTCGAACGTGAACGGCTCCAATGTGAGCACTTTGATCTCCGCCGCCAATCGATGCGAATGATTGATCAGCACGTTGATATCGGGCGAACCGGCGATAGGAACAATCGCTGACGGCACCATCAGCAGCGGTGATGTCTTGGCCTTGTGCCAATCATCGCCCATACCTTGGGTCAGGCCCTCCTGCCGTCGCCAGTCTGATGGCAAAGATTGGACTGCGATGTTCTCGACAGGAATATTGTCCGGCACCTCATAGGTCACCATAGCGAGCTCCGGCAAAAGTGTCGGATCTTCGACATGCACCAGCTTGTCAAGGACGCAAAGGGCGGGCGACGTCGCACAATAGGTCACCGCATGGCCAACGCTGTTCCAGCGGCCATCGAACAACAGTCCATAGCCGCCGTCGAAAGTCTCCGCATGCTGTTTGCCGGATAATCGCCAAAGCCGCATTAGGACCTCTAGGCGGCTGCACCCCAGGCGATCTTGCCAAGAATGGTTTCGATGACGCGGGCGCCAGCTTCGGTCTGCGCAATCACAAGCGGCGTTTCGCCGCCGAGTTCAGCCAGCGTTCGACGCAACCAGCGGTTGGCCTTTTCCTTGTCGCCAAACGTTTCTTCAGCCAGTGTCTGGATACGCATCAAACGGACTGTCCTGTCGGACTCGTCAACAGTCAGCGGCTGCTTCTTGTCGGCGCGGTGCCGCCTCGTTCGCTGAGGAATAACGAATTGCTCGATTTCCTGATTGGTCAGTCCAGCAAGGGTCAAGCCTTTGAGAGCACTCAAAGGCAGGCGATTGCGAACAGCCATGGCGAGATCCGCCTGCGAACGAACTTCAGACCCGAGCACCAGCGTCCCACCGAGCTTTCGGGCAACTTCCTCGACAATGACTTTTGACATCTACGTGCTCCCTTGCGGCAACTTGCTTCAATATAGACGGCATATTGCCGTTTTACAAATCCGCGCGACCACCGCAACTGCGACATATCATGCCGCCAACAGAATTGACTTGTTGACATAAAGATATCTTTATGTGACCTTAGCCCTCATCCGGATCATGGATCATGAGGCGTACCGAGTTATGAATATTGCGGTTGATAATCTATTCGGTCCCATGGGTTCTCCTCGGGACGGCTCCGAAGTTTTTGCAGCTTTGACCAAGGCGGCGAAAGAACGGATACTGATCCTTGACGGCGCCATGGGCACGCAGATTCAAGGCCTTAGCCTCAACGAAGATGACTTTCGCGGCGATCGTTTTGCAGATTGCTCCTGCCATCTGCAGGGCAACAACGACCTGCTGATCCTGACGCAGCCACAAGCTATCGAAGATATTCACTACGCCTATGCCATGGCGGGCGCCGATATCCTTGAGACGAACACATTTTCCTCCACCACGATCGCCCAGGCTGACTACAGCATGGAAGAGGTCGTGTATGAACTTAACCGCGATGGTGCGCGGCTTGCCCGCCGTGCCGCCCTGAAAGCCGAACAGACGGATGGCCGCCGCAGGTTTGTCGCCGGAGCGCTCGGCCCGACAAACCGTACGGCATCGATTTCGCCTGACGTCAACAACCCCGGCTATCGCGCTGTCACATTCGACGACCTGCGCACCGCCTATGGGACCCAGGTGCGCGGCCTCATCGATGGCGGCGCGGACATTATCCTCATCGAGACCATCTTCGATACGCTCAACGCCAAGGCAGCAATCTTCGCCACGAACGAAGTGTTTGAAGAAAAGGGGATCACCCTTCCGGTGATGATCTCCGGCACGATTACCGACCTTTCCGGCCGCACGCTTTCCGGCCAGACGCCGACCGCTTTCTGGCATTCGGTCCGTCACGCCAAGCCCTTCACCATCGGCTTGAATTGTGCCCTCGGCGCCAATGCCATGCGCGCGCATCTTGCCGAGATTTCCAGCGTCGCGGATACGTTCGTCTGCGCCTATCCCAATGCGGGCCTGCCCAACGAATTCGGCCAATACGATGAGAGCCCGGAAGCGATGGCAGCGCAGCTCGAGGGTTTCGCCAGCGAGGGCCTGCTCAATATCGTGGGCGGCTGCTGCGGTTCGACCCCGGAGCATATCAAGGCGATTGCCGAAGCAGTCAGCAAATACAAGCCGCGCGAGATCCCCGAGACGGAAACGCATATGCGCCTGTCGGGCCTCGAACCCTTCACGCTGACCAAGGATATTCCCTTCGTCAACGTCGGTGAGCGCACCAACATCACCGGCTCCGCGAAGTTCCGCAAGCTCATCACTGCCGGCGATTTCGCCACGGCGTTGGATGTCGCGCGCGATCAGGTGGCGAACGGCGCACAGATCATCGACATCAACATGGACGAAGGCCTGATCGACAGTGAAAAGGCCATGGTCGAATTCTTGAACCTCATCGCGGCAGAACCCGATATCGCCCGCGTTCCGGTGATGATCGACAGTTCGAAGTGGGACGTCATCGAAGCAGGCCTGAAGTGCGTGCAAGGCAAGCCGCTGGTCAACTCGATCTCGATGAAGGAAGGTGAACAGGCCTTCCTCGACCATGCCAAAAAAGTGCGCGCCTATGGTGCCGCCGTCGTCGTCATGGCCTTCGACACGGACGGACAGGCCGATACGCTGGAGCGGAAAGTTGCGATCTGTACACGCGCCTATGAACTCCTGACCAAGGACGCAGGCTTCCCGCCGGAAGACATCATCTTCGATCCGAATGTCTTTGCTGTTGCCACCGGTATCGAAGAGCACAATGGCTATGGCGTCGCCTTCATCGAAGCGACGAAGCAGATCGTCGACACCCTGCCGCACGTGCATATTTCCGGCGGCATTTCAAATCTCTCCTTCTCGTTCCGCGGCAATGAACCGGTGCGTGAGGCGATGCATGCGGTGTTTCTCTACCATGCCATCCAGGTCGGCATGGACATGGGCATCGTCAATGCGGGCCAGCTCGCGGTCTATGAGTCGATCGATCCGGAACTGCGTGAAGCCTGCGAAGACGTGGTGCTCAATCGCCGCGATGACGCTACCGAGCGGCTGCTTGATCTCGCCGAGCGCTACAAGGGTTCTGCCGGCAAGGAAGCGCGCGAACGCGATCTCGCCTGGCGCGAATGGAGCGTCGCAAAACGCATCGAGCATGCATTGGTCAACGGCATTACCGAATTCATCGATGTCGATACCGAAGAGGCGCGCAAGGAGGCTGAGCGCCCGCTGCACGTGATCGAAGGGCCGTTGATGGCCGGCATGAATGTCGTCGGCGATCTGTTCGGCGCGGGCAAGATGTTCCTGCCACAGGTGGTGAAATCTGCGCGCGTCATGAAACAGGCCGTGGCGCTGCTATTGCCCTACATGGAGGCGGAAAAGCTTGCCAATGGCGGCACAGGGGAGCGTGAGAGCGCCGGCAAGGTATTGATGGCAACCGTCAAGGGTGACGTCCACGATATCGGCAAGAACATCGTCGGTGTGGTCCTGGCCTGCAACAATTACGAGATCATCGATCTCGGCGTCATGGTGCCTGCAACCAAGATCCTGCAGACGGCTCGCGAACAGAATGTCGATATTATCGGCCTCTCCGGCCTGATCACGCCGTCCCTCGACGAGATGGTCCATGTGGCCTCGGAGATGGAGCGCGAGGGTTTCGACATTCCGCTGCTGATCGGCGGTGCAACGACCAGCCGTGTGCATACGGCTGTCAAGATCAACCCGCGCTACAATAAGGGACAGACGATCTATGTCACCGATGCGAGCCGCGCGGTGGGTGTTGTGTCCAATCTTCTGTCGAAGGAAACCAAGCCGGGTTACGTCGAAGCGATCGAGGCCGAATATATCAAGGTCGCGGATGCGCATGCGCGCAACGAGGCCGACAAGCAGCGCCTGCCACTGGCCAGGGCCCGTGCGAATGCGCACAAGGTCGACTGGACCTCGTATGAACCCACCAAGCCGAGTTTCATCGGGACGCGCGTCTTCGAGAACTATGATCTTGCGGAGATCGCCCGCTATATCGACTGGACGCCATTCTTCCAGACTTGGGAGCTGAAAGGCCGCTATCCTGCCATTCTCGAAGACGAGAAGCAGGGCGAAGCTGCCCGGCAATTGTTCGATGATGCCCAGGCGATGCTGAAGAAGATCATCGCGGAGAAGTGGTTCAATCCAAAAGCTGTCATCGGCCTGTGGCCAGCAGGAGCGACGGGCGACGACATTCGCGTCTTCGCCCATGAGGAGCGGAAGGAAGAGCTCGCGACCTTCTACACCCTGCGCCAGCAACTGTCGAAACGCGATGGGAGGCCGAACGTGGCACTGGGCGATTTCGTAGCGCCTATCGACAGCGGCGTTCAGGACTATATGGGCGCTTTCGTTGTCACCGCTGGTATCGAGGAAATCGCCATCGCCGAGCGCTTCGAACGTGCCAACGACGATTATTCCTCCATCCTCGTCAAGGCACTGGCGGACCGTTTTGCCGAAGCCTTTGCCGAATTGATGCATGAGCGCGTGCGCAAGGAATTCTGGGGTTATGCACCCGGCGAAGATCTTGCGCCGGAGGAACTCATCGGTGAACCTTATCGCGGTATCCGCCCTGCGCCAGGTTATCCTGCGCAGCCCGACCACACCGAGAAAGAGACGCTATTCCGCATTCTTGACGCAGAAGCCAGGATCAACGTTCGCCTGACCGAGAGCTTTGCCATGTGGCCGGGCTCATCTGTTTCGGGCATCTACATCGCCCATCCGGAAAGCTATTATTTCGGCGTCGCCAAAGTCGAGCGCGATCAGGTGGAAGATTATTCGGAACGCAAGCAAATGCCGGTCGAACAGGTCGAGCGCTGGCTCGGGCCGATCCTCAACTACGTACCTGCACCAAGGGTTCAGGCCGCCGAATGAAGGTAATGCCGGGGCGGGGCGCCGAGCATGCGCTTGAACATGGTGGTGAACGCCGGCACGCTGTTATAGCCAAGGTCGAGTGCAACGCTGGTCACTGGCTCACCCTTTGTCAGGCGGGGCAGCGCTGACAAAAGACAAGCCTGCTGGCGCCATGTTGAGAGGCTGAGGCCGGTTTCGCGCCGAAATGTCCGCGTGAAAGTACGCCGGCTCATTCCGAGCCGATCCGCCCAATTATCGATATTTGTGTGGGGCGAGGGGTCCTCAAGAAACCCGCGGCACAGTGCCGCCAGCCGCCGGTCTTCCGGGAATGGCAGGCCGAGTGGCCGTTCCGGAAGGTTGGGGATTTCATGCAGCAGCAACCCCATGACAAATGTTGTCCGTGGATCGGCGTGCACGTCGGCAGGTGCCGCCACTGCCTCACGGATCAGGTTGTCCATCAAGGGCGTCAGCCCAACCACGTGCAAATGCCGTTTCAACCCCGCCACGGCGTCCGGTCGCACGTAGATTGAATGCATCGAGACATCGCCGAGCATGTCCACCGCATGCTCCGTACCTGCCGGCAGCCACAATGCATGATGTGGCGGCACCATCCAGCGGCCAAACTTGGTCGTCACCATGGCAACGCCGCTGATGGCATGCAGGAGTTGCGATTGGCTGTGATGATGGTCGGGAATATGAAATCCCGACGGATAAACCGTCGCCAACGCAAAAACGTCGCCCTCGGCTTGCTCAAGCCAGTCCAGCCGCACCTTGTGCAGCTCCTCAAGCCGCAGACCGGCAGCGTTCCGGGCAGCAAATGTCTGATAGCGCATTGTTTTGGCCCACACTCGAAAGAACTGGACCAAACCACGAAAGCAGGATGCGCGCAACAGGTATATCAGTTGCGCAGGAAGGGTGACCGCTTGGGCGGTGCGCCCTCTTTCTTCGATGGACGCACACCATGACCGATACTGCCTTGCCTGCTCAGCGATCTTCCGCTGAAACAACTGTCTTCGCCATCATTTTCGCCGTCAGCTTCTGCCATTTTCTCAATGACATGATGCAGTCGCTGCTTGCAGCTATCTATCCGATGCTCAAACAGAATTATGGCCTCAACTTCAAGCAGATCGGTTTTCTGACGCTGACATTCCAGGTCACTGCCTCGCTGCTGCAGCCGATCGTCGGCACCTATACCGACAAGCGACCGATGCCCTATTCGCTGCCTGTCGGCATGGCTTTTTCGCTGGTCGGGCTCGGCTTGCTTTCCATCGCCACGCATTATGTCATGTTGCTCGCCGGCGCTGCTTTCATCGGCATCGGTTCGTCGATCTTCCACCCGGAATCCTCGCGTGTGGCCCGTCTCGCCTCGGGCGGGCGCCATGGTCTGGCACAGTCGTTCTTTCAGGTCGGCGGCAATTTCGGCACGGCACTCGGGCCTTTGCTTGCGGCCTTCATCGTTCTGCCGCGCGGCCAGCAAAGCATTGCCTGGTTCTCCGCTGCCGCCCTGATCGGCATGATCATCCTTTATCAGGTCGGCAACTGGTACCAGCGCTATCGCCTCGCCAACGCCAACAAGCCGGCCGCCAGCCGTGTTCTGAAGCTGCCACGCAAAAAGGTCATTACATCGTTGCTGATCCTGACGCTGCTGGTCTTCACCAAGAACATCTACCTTGCCAGTATCTCCAGCTATTACACGTTCTACGTCATCCACAAATTCGGCATTTCGGTGCAGCAATCGCAGATGATGCTGTTCCTGTTCCTCGGTGCTGCTGCTGTCGGGACTATTCTTGGCGGCCCCATCGGCGACAAGATCGGCACCAAGGCCGTCATCTGGTTCTCGATTCTTGGCGTCCTGCCATTCACGTTGATGATGCCCTACGCCAATCTGCTCTGGACGGGTGTGCTCACGGTTTTCATCGGCTTCATCCTCTCGTCCGCCTTTCCCGCGATTGTGGTTTTTGCCCAGGAGCTGGTACCCGGCCGGGTCGGCATGATCGCCGGCATCTTCTTTGGCTTTGCCTTCGGAATGGCCGGCATTGCCGCGGCGGTGCTCGGCTTCGTCGCCGACGCCAAGGGCATCGATTATGTCTATATGATCTGTTCCTACCTGCCATTCCTTGGATTGCTGACGATCTTCCTGCCGAGTATGCGGGAAGTCCGAGGCGAGCCAGCAACGGCCTGAACAACAAAAGCCCGGTCTCGCTGCCGGGTTTTTCTTTGGCTAGTTCCCTTTTATCAACGCTGCTGACGTCATTGTCAGGAATGCCGGTTTGAAAAACGATATCTAACCCCATATAAGGAACACCATTCTCAACGGCGCGCCCGCGCTTCAAGATTGTTCCGCCAGATACGTCCAGACCGAAATTCCTTTCCAGGTAAATTCATGTCCTCAGCTATCTCTGTCTCCAGCCTTTACAAAACCTATTCAACCGGTTTCGAAGCGCTGAAGAATATCAATCTCGACATTCGCCATGGCGAGATCTTCGCGCTGCTCGGTCCAAACGGCGCCGGCAAGACCACGTTGATCTCGACAATTTGCGGCATCGTCAATCCGACGTCGGGAACAATCCTCGCCGATGGCCACGATATCATCAAGGAATATCGCGCCGCCCGCAGCAAGATCGGCCTCGTGCCACAGGAACTGACGACCGACGCCTTCGAGACGGTCTGGAATACGGTCAGTTTCAGTCGCGGTCTCTTCGGCAAGCCGGCCAAGCCGGCGCATATCGAAAAGATCCTGAAAGAACTCTCGTTGTGGGACAAAAAGGATTCGAAGCTCATGACACTGTCCGGCGGCATGAAGCGCCGGGTGATGATCGCAAAAGCTCTGTCGCACGAACCGGAGATCTTGTTTCTGGATGAGCCTACGGCCGGGGTCGACGTCGAGCTTCGGCGCGACATGTGGAATGTCGTGCGGGCGTTGCGCGAGTCAGGTGTCACCATCATCCTGACCACGCATTATATCGAGGAAGCCCAGCAGATGGCCGATCGCATCGGCGTCATCAGCCACGGCGAAATCATTCTGGTCGAGGAGAAGGCTGAATTGATGCGCTCGCTCGGCAGGAAGCAATTGCGGCTGTTTCTCCAGGAAAAACGTGACGAGGTACCGGAGGCGTTAGCCCAATATGAGCTTGAGCTTTCGTCCGACGGCTGCGAGCTCATCTACCACTATGACACGCAGAAAGAACGCACCGGGATTACAGCCTTGCTGAAAGATCTCGACAAGGCTGGTGTCCGTTTCAAGGATATCCAGACGCGTGAAAGTTCGTTGGAAGAAATCTTCGTGAATCTCGTGAGGGAACGCAAATGAACCTCTATGCCATCAAGGCTATCTATCTGTTCGAGATGCACCGCACATGGCGCACGATCATGCAGAGCGTCATTTCGCCGGTCGTTTCCACGAGCCTCTATTTCGTCGTCTTCGGCTCGGCCATCGGCGGACGCATTCCTGAAATCAGCGGGGTCAGCTATGGCGCGTTCATCGTGCCGGGCCTGATCATGCTTTCGCTGTTGACGCAGAGCATCTCGAACGCTTCCTTCGGCATTTATTTTCCGAAGTTCGTTGGCACGATCTACGAGCTTTTATCGGCACCCGTGTCCTATCTGGAGATCGTCGTCGCCTATGTCGGGGCCGCAGCGACCAAATCCATCATTCTTGGCGTCATCATTCTGGCCACGGCCGCCCTCTTCGTTCCGCTGCGGATTGAGCATCCCTTCGTCATGCTGCTCTTCCTGGTGCTGACTGCAGTTACATTCAGCATGTTCGGCTTCATCATCGGCATCTGGGCCGACGGCTTCGAAAAGCTACAGCTCGTCCCGTTGATGATCATCACACCGCTGACCTTCCTCGGAGGCAGTTTCTACTCCATCGAAATGCTGCCGCCCTTCTGGCAAAAAGTGACGCTGTTCAACCCGGTCGTGTACCTGATCAGCGGTTTCCGCTGGAGCTTCTTTGGCCTGTCAGACGTGCACATCGGCACCAGCCTCGCCATGACGGCGCTGTTCCTCATCGCATGCATTCTCATCCTGCGCTGGATCTTCACGACGGGGTATAGATTGAAGAGTTAGTGTGCAGAGTCACAATTCGATCAGGTGAAGGTTATCTTTTCCACCGGGCACAGCGTCAGTCACCAGGCGCCGGTCAAAAGTTGCCAACTGGCCTTCATTGGACCTCGCAAGTGCAAGAAGGTAGGTGTCTGTAATCTGACTCGAAATTAGCAGCCTCGACGGGTCGATCAGTTTTGACCTCATAAGGCTGATACTGTCCGCCCAGAACTCATGGCCGGGCCTGGACGTAAAAATTGCCAACGACGACGCAATCGCGGCTGGAGAACCGGGGGAATTCCGGTAGCGCGGGTCTCCGATAATGCGAATGACGCCATTCTCCGTAAGGGGGCAGGTGGCCCAAGCGGACTGACCAATCTCTGCGAACCAGTTGTGGGCGGAAACGTGATGAATATGTACTGGATCAAATAATGCGATCAAGACATTGACGTCGAGCAAAAATGCCATCAGGGCAGTTCATCGCGCAACTGATTGACGAATTCCATAGTGACCGGAGTGCCATCCTTTACAGTAAGCAGTGGTACGCCGTTGCGCTCGCTTATGCTGGCAACTGGCGCCTGTAGAGATTTCCGGGCAAGCATTGATATGACCTCGCCGATTGTCTTGTTTTGATGTTCGGCCAAGCCTTTGGCTGCCGCAAGCACGTCGTCATCAATAGCTAAAGTCGTTCGCATTTCAATCTCCAAACATCGCGCATCAAACATCACGCATCAATATGGAGTGTTCCTGAGACAATATCAATGATATCTCTATCCAAAATAGGCTTCCAACGCAGCCAGTCCGGCGTTGAGCTCCTTCTCGCCTTTTGAGCCGAGGTTTGACAGAAGTTCCGCCTCGAAGGCATGCGCGACCTTGGCCAGATCGGCATAGACCTTCCGCCCTGCGGGTGTGAGTTCCAGATTCTCGATGCGCCGGTCGATGTCATCACGCTTGCGACTTAGCCATCGGCGCTTTTCCAGCGTGAACACCGCCCTCGAAACCTTGGTCTTGTGCATGGAGGAATGCGCGCCGATTGCAGTGGCCGTCAAAATACCGAATTGGCCAAGCGTCGCCAGCGTGCGCCATTCAGGCCGCGTCAATCCGTATCGATCACGATAGATGCTGGCGAAGCGCTGGCTGACCGCCTCCGCCGCCTTGTTCAGCCGGTAGGGGATGAAGTCCTCCAGAACCAGCGGCGGTGTTTCGGGCGTCTCATTTTCCATTTCAGCGAAATCTCCCTTTGCGGTTGATAGTTACAAAATAGATCGTCACACTTGCAACTAATATCGGGAGGTACGATCATGACCCTCAACTACATGCCTGGCTTCGGCAATGATTTCGAAACGGAGTCTCTGCCTGGCGCTCTTCCGCAGGGGCAGAACTCGCCCCAACGTTGCGCTTACGGGCTCTATGCCGAACAACTGTCCGGCTCTCCCTTCACCGCACCGCGCGGCATCAATGAACGTTCCTGGCTGTATCGTATCAGACCTTCGGTCAAGCACAGCGGCCGGTTCACACCATCGAAGCGCGAACATTGGAAGACCGCGCCCAACCTCGATGATCATAAATTGCCGATCGGCCAGTTGCGCTGGAATCCGACGCCGATGCCGCAGCAGCCAACGAGTTTCATCGATGGCATCCGGACCATGACCACGGCCGGCGATGTCCATGGCCAGGCAGGGATGGCAGCGCATGTCTATGCATTCAACCGCAATATGGAAGACGACTATTTATTCGATGCCGATGGCGAAATGCTTTTGGTGCCGGAAAAGGGAAGGCTCCGTATTTTCACCGAAATGGGCATCATCGAGATCGAACCTTCGGAGATCTGCGTCATCCCGCGCGGCATGATGTTCAAGGTTGCCGCCCTTGACGGTGAGGCACGAGGCTATATCTGCGAGAATTACGGCGCGAAATTCTCATTGCCGGATCGCGGCCCGATCGGCGCCAATTGCCTGGCCAATCCGCGCGATTTCAAAACGCCCGTTGCCGCCTTCGAGGAAAAGGAAACGCCGTGCCGTCTGCATGTGAAATGGTGCGGCAAGTTCTATGAAACCATGCTCGATCATTCGCCGCTCGATGTCGTTGCATGGCACGGCAATTATTCACCATACAAATATGATTTGCGCACGTTCTCACCCGTCGGCGCCATCCTGTTCGATCACCCGGACCCATCGATCTTCACCGTACTCACCGCACCCTCCGGCGAAGAGGGTACGGCCAACGTTGATTTCGTGATTTTCCCGCCGCGTTGGCTGGTGGCAGAACACAGTTTCCGCCCGCCCTGGTACCACCGCAACATCATGTCGGAATTCATGGGACTGGTATATGGTCAGTACGACGCCAAGGAGGAGGGGTTCGTGCCAGGCGGCATGAGCCTGCACAACATGATGCTGGCACATGGACCCGACGCGATGGGATTCAACAAGGCTTCGACTGTGGAGCTCAAGCCGCAACGCCTTGAGAACACTCTGGCGTTCATGTTCGAGACGCGTTTCCCGCAACATCTGACCCGCTTTGCCGCAGAACTCGAATCGCTGCAGGACAATTACGCCGATTGCTGGAAAGACCTGAAGAAGCGGTTCAATGGAACGCCCGAAGGCGACTGGCCAGAGGAGAACAATACCAAATGAAGCTCGCCTCCCTGGACAACGGTACCCGCGACGGCAAGCTCGTCCTCGTGTCGCGCGACCTGACGCGCTATACCGACGCTTCGTTTCTCGCGCCGACCCTGCAATCGGCGCTCGACGATTGGGCGCGTATAGCACCGCATCTGGAAGCCCTTGGCAAAAGTCTTGAGCTTGGTGCGGTCCCCATCGGCCGCTTCCACGAACATGAGGCAATGGCGCCATTGCCGCGCGCCTATCAATGGGCGGATGGTTCGGCCTATGTCAATCACGTCGAACTGGTGCGCAAGGCGCGCGGCGCCGAGATGCCAGAGAGCTTCTGGACCGATCCTCTGATCTATCAAGGCGGCTCCGACAGTTTCCTCGGACCCCGCGAACCGATCCGCATGGCCGACGAGGCCTATGGCATTGACATGGAAGGGGAGGTCGCCGTCGTTGTCGAGGACGTGCCAATGGGTGCGAGTGTCGACGAGGCACGTGATGCAATCCGCCTTGTCATGCTGGTCAATGATGTCAGCCTGCGCGGGCTTATCCCCGCGGAACTCGCGAAAGGTTTCGGGTTTTTCCAGTCCAAACCATCATCGGCGTTTTCGCCCGTTGCCGTGACCCCCGATGAACTGGGCGAAGCCTGGGACGGCAACAAGGTGCACCTGCCATTGCATGTCGACCTCAACGGCAGGCCGTTCGGCCGCGCCAATGCCGGTATCGACATGACCTTCGATTTTCCGACGCTGATCGCCCATGCCGCCAGGACGCGGCCGCTTGGTGCGGGTACGATCGTCGGCTCCGGCACGGTCTCCAACAAGCTCGACGGTGGACCGGGCCAGCCCGTCGAGGAGGACGGGGCGGGCTATTCCTGCATAGCAGAAATCCGCATGATCGAGACCATCCGGGAAGGCGCTCCGCAGACGCCATTCCTGCGTTTCGGTGATCTTGTGCGGATCGAGATGAAGGACCCTTATGGTCATTCGATCTTCGGCGCCATCGAGCAGCAGGTGATCAATTACGGGCGTGAAGCATGAACGGCATCGTCCTTTACGACTACTGGCGCTCATCCGCCAGCTATCGGGTGCGTATCGCGCTCAATCGTCTCCGTCTCGAATATGAAACCGTGCCGGTCAATCTCCTCAAGGACGAACACAAGGGTGCCGACAATCTCAGCCGTAACCCGCAAGGTCTCGTTCCAACGCTCGCCATGGACGGGCGGATGATGACCCAGTCACTGGCGATCATCGAATATCTTGATGAGATCTATCTGGACGCAGGTTTCCTGCCGCAGGAACCGGCAGGACGGCAGCGGGTGAGGGCACTTTCCTATGCCATAGCCATGGAGACCCATCCGGTCTGTAACATGGGTGTGATGGCCCACATCTTGTTTTTGACTGAAGGTGGCGACAAGGTCCGCATCGCCTGGATGCGCAAGTTTATCGCCGAGGGCCTTTCCGCATTCGAGGCGATGCTGCACCATCCGGATACGGGAAAATTCTGCCACGGCAACACGCCCGGCATGGCAGATTTCTGTCTCGTTCCCCAAGTTTACAATGCCAAACGCTGGGGTGTTAAAACGAGCGGCTTCAAACGCATAAGCGCAATCGTCAAACGGTGCAGGGCTATCGACGCCTTCGCAGCGGCGCATCCGGACAAGGTAAAACAGGACCTCTGAAGATGCAGGGTCAGAGTACCATAACGTCATACTGACGAAATATCGTATCCGATGTCAGGATCGTGAGATTCTCGACCTGCGCCTGAGCAATGAGGAGCCGATCAAATGGATCTCGATGGTGATCGCCGAGGTGTTCCGTACGCGCAGCATGTCGTTCATTGACTGAGAGAAATGGAATATTACGCGATTTCACTGCATCGACGATATCGCCGTTCAGGAAAAGCTTACCCAACGCTCGCTTGATGGCGATCTCCCATATAGACACAGCGCTCACAATGAGGTCTTCACCTTGATGCAGTATTTCCCTCTGCCGTATGGAAAGTCTGGGATCATCACTGACGGCCCACAGCAATACGTGCGTATCGATAAGATAGAGCGGACGGCTCACTTCACATACTCGTCCCACTCGGGACCAAGTTTATCGAAATCATCGGATATTTCTATCTGCCCCTTCATTGCGCCTATCAAACTACCAGGCTTTTTATGCGGATCAGACAAGGGGGAAATCGTGGCAACAGCTTTGCCATGTCGTGTGAGCACGATCTCCTCGCCCGACTGCGCGCGGGTAATCAGTTCAGAAAATTTCGCTTTGGCTTCAGCGATAGAGATGTTCACAGCAAAACTCCTTATGACCATAATTTAGGTCATAATTGAGTCGAATACAACCGTCGAACTACTCCGCCGCTGCGATTTTTATCACGCCACGGCGAATCTGATCCTCCTCGATCGACTCGAACAAAGCGCGAAAATTGCCTTCGCCAAAGCCTTCGTCCCCCTTGCGCTGGATGAACTCGAAGAAAATCGGTCCGATTACCGCCTTTGAGAAAATCTGCAGCAAGATCTTCGTCATACCGCCATCGACAACGCCTTCTCCGTCGATGAGAATGCCGTGCTTCTTCATCCGCTCGATCGGCTCATCATGGCCGTTTACACGGTCATGCGATTTCTCATAATAGGTCTCTGGCGGTCCGGGCATGAACTTCAACCCGTTATCGGCGACTTTGTCGGTCGCGTCAAAGATCGCCTCCGTCCCGACGGCGATGTGCTGGATCCCTTCGCCCTTATACTTGCGCAAATATTCCTCGATCTGACTTTTGTCGTCGGTCGATTCATTCAGCGGGATGCGGATCTTGCCGCAAGGCGAGGTGATCGCGCGCGAAACCAGACCGGTAAATTTGCCGGCAATATCGAAGAAATGGATCTGCTTGAAACCGAAGAGTTCGCGATAGAACGCCCACCATTTGTCCATGTTGCCGCGATAGACATTGTGGGTGAGGTGGTCGAGATAATAGAAACCGACACCTTCCGGCTTTGGATCGCGCTCGCCCAGCCATTCGAACTCCGCATCGTAGACCGAGCCCTTGTCGCCATAGGTTTCGATGAAATACAGCAGCGATCCGCCGATACCGACGATCGCCGGAACATCGAGTGTCTTGTCGTCGCCCTTATAGGGTGTCGCGCCCTTGGCAACCGCATGGTTGTAGGCGTGCTTGGCATCGACTACCCGCCAGGCCATGGAAGGGGCGCAAGGGCCATGCTTGTCGACGAACTTCGTCGCATGGGAACCCGGCTCGGCATTGAGAATGTAATTGATGTCGCCCTGGCGCCAGACGGCGATGTTCTTGGTCTTGTGGCGGGCCACAGGCACATAACCCATGCGCGCAAACAGCTCTTCCAGTTTCTCCGGCTCCGGATGAGAGAATTCAACGAATTCGAACCCGTCTGTTCCAGCGGGGTTATCCTTGCTGATCGTGGCTTTCGGTGCGTCGTGCGGAAACGGGCCCATATCATCCTCCATGCGGTAGCCGCCATTATCGCGTAAACCGCCTGCAATGTGCTTGCATTTAGACGCTCGATAGGCGTATATTTTGCATGTTCCGTGCAAAAATATTGCAAAGGATGCACATATGCAGCAACTTGATCCATCTGACCGCAAAATTCTCACTTGCCTGCAGGAAGATGGGAGGCTGACCAACAACGAGCTTTCCGAGCGCATCAACCTCTCGCCATCGCAATGTTCGCGCCGGCGATCGCGGTTGGAAGAAGAAGGATATATTCGCGGCTACCGCGCGGAGATCGACCGGGAAAAGCTTGGCCTCGGTATCGTCAACATCATCTCTGTAACACTGGCGACGCACAACCGGGACAACGCGCAACGCTTTTCAGAACTCATCTCGAAACTGCCTCAGGTCATGGAAGCCCATGCTCTGACTGGCGAGATGGATTATTTCATCAAAGTGGTGACACCGGACCTGCGCGGACTTTCGACTTTCGTCAACGAGGTTCTGCTACCGCATGAATCCGTCCAGCATGTCAAAACCGCCATCGTGCTCGATACGCTGAAGGAGGACGGCCGCTTGCCGATATGAGGATGCCTTAGAAGCCCTAGAGAAACAGCGCCTTCCTCACCATCGGATAGACCCGGGCATGGCCGAGCATATAGGCGGTAATTGTTTGCGCGTCGAACAATCCATGAAAGGCACGGCCGAGAATGTTCAACCCGCCGGTATAAGCGCCGAAAGCCGGCATGATCATGCGCGAGCGGTCGCTGACGAAGCAGCGGCGCTGCACCGCCTGCCCGCGCCGCAC
The DNA here is from genome assembly GCF_028331445.1 of Candidatus Phyllobacterium onerii. GTDB lineage: Bacteria > Pseudomonadota > Alphaproteobacteria > Rhizobiales > Rhizobiaceae > Phyllobacterium > Phyllobacterium onerii. Next base: position 79,820 of record NZ_JAQMHX010000014.1, read on the forward strand.
CACCTTTGCCGCCGGGTGCAAATGTCCTGCTATCTCGCCCGCGAAAGGAGATTTCGACGGCTCGTGGCGGAAGACCAGATTGCCGAGTGCCAGCTCTGTGAATGTCTCGCCCGGCAAATCCGCCGGATGTTCCGGGTCATGATTGCCGGTGATCCAGATCCATTCGCGCCCAGCCATCAATGCGGCGAGTTCCGCCGCATAGAGTGCGGGCAGGCGCGCTGCCGCTTGACCATCGTGAAAACTGTCGCCGAGGCTTATCACGCAGGTCGGGTTGTAGCGCGCGATTATCTTCGCAAGCGCGGCAAGCGTCGTCGCCGTGTCGTATGGCGGCAGCAGCATGCCGCGCCGGGCAAATGACGAGCCCTTTTCAAAATGCAGGTCCGAGACAACGAGGATGCGGTCACTTTCGAGATAAAGTGCACCCGACGGATCGCAAACGCCGCTGTGCCCGGCGACAGTCACTTCGGCTGCACCATGCAAGGCTGTCTTGATCGTCTGAAACACCGGCGTCATTTATGATCCATCATTTCCCGGGTCAGTTCGTCGGCGATCTCTTCCAGAAGCGTCTCATGCGCTTCACCGGGGACACGTTCCTTGCCTATCTCCATCATCACGGGAACGGCAAAAGGCGAGATCTGGTCGAGGTTCTTGTGAACGATATGACCCTTGATTCGGCTTAGCATATCGCTCAGACGCCGAATGTCGAGAAGACCTGTTGCGGCATCGGCGCGCGTCGCCTTAATGAGGATGTGATCGGGCTCGTGCTCACGCAGCACGTCGTAGATCAGGTCGGTGGAAACGGTCACCTGTCGTCCGGATTTTTCCTGTCCGGGATGACGTTTTTCAACCAAGCCGGAGATAAGCGCGCAATTGCGAAAAGTGCGCTTCAGCATGAAACTCTCCGACAGCCATGTTTCGAGATCGTCACCGAGCATGTCCTCGTCGAAGAGCTCCGAAAGCGGCAATTCGCCATTTTTGAACATCCGCCCCATGTCGCGCAGACCCCAGATCGATACGGCATAGTCGGTGGCGATAAAGCCGAGCGGCCGCGCCTTGGCGCGTTCCAGCCGGCGGGTGAGCAGCATGCCCAGCGTCTGATGTGCCAGCCTACCCTCGAACGGATATATCACCATGTAAGACCGCTCGCCACGCGGGAAGGTTTCGACAAGCAGACTGCCCGGCTGCGGCAGCACGGATTTTTCCTTCTGGATACGCAGCCAGTCGCTGACCTGGTCAGGCAAGGCGCCCCAACGGGCGGGATCAGCCAATATACCGCGAACCTGATCGGCGAGATAAGTGGTCAGAGGAAACTTGCCGCCCGCATAGGATGGTATTTTGGCATCGAACCCTTCCGCATTGGTGACGATGCATTCATTCTCGCGAATGCCTTCGAAACGTAGTACGCGTCCGGAAAAGAAGAATGTCTCACCCGGGCTCAGTGCTTCGATAAAATGCTCCTCCACCTTGCCGAGCACTGGTCCGCCTCTCACGTTTGCGCCTTTCCCCCGCTGGCGGGTGAGCCGGACATTGAGGCTTGGCGCCTCGATAATGGTGCCGACATTCAACCTGTACTGCTGGGCAAAGTGCGGGTGGGTCACACGCCAGGTGCCATCCGCGGTCTGCTTGATCTTGGCGAAGCGTTCATAGCTTTTCAGCGCATACCCGCCAGTCGCGACGAAATCGACGATGCGATCGAAGGTTTCACGAGGCAGCGCCGCGTAGGGCAGGGCGGTGGTGACTTCAGCGTAGAGATCGTCTGCGCGGAACGGCTCGGCGCAGGCCATGCCGAGCACGTGCTGCGCCAGTACATCGAGCGAACCGTCACCCAGCGGTGGGGTATCCTGCGCACCGATATAATTGGCGTCCAGCGCCGCCTGACATTCCATCACCTCGAAGCGATTGGCCGGAACGAGGATCGCGCGCGAGGGTTCGTCCATGCGATGGTTCGAACGGCCGATGCGCTGCGCGAGGCGGCTTGCGCCCTTGGGTGCCCCGACATGAATGACGAGATCGACATCGCCCCAGTCGATGCCGAGATCGAGCGTCGATGTCGCGACCACCGCCCGCAAGGCATTGGCCGCCATGGCCTGCTCCACCTTGCGCCGCTTGCCAACATCGAGCGAGCCGTGATGCAGCGCAATCGGCATATTGTCGTCGTTCGCCATCCACAGATCATGAAACAGCCGCTCCGCCTGGCTGCGGGTGTTGACGAAGATCAGCGTCGTGCCATGCCGCTTGATCGCATCGTAGATGCCAGGCAGCGCATAGACAGCCGAATGCCCGGCCCACGGCACGTGATCGTCCGATTCGAGAATGGTGATGTGCGGTTTTGCGCCGCCCTCCACGGTGACAAGACTGGCCATTGGTGCACCGCCAGTTTGCGGCAGAAGCCAGCGCCGCAACCCATCCGGGTCGGCGACCGTGGCGGAAAGTCCTATCGTTTGCACGCCGGGTTGCAAGCGCCGCAGCCGCGCCAGCCCGAGCGACAAGAGGTGGCCCCGTTTGGACGTAACGAGGGAATGCAACTCATCGAAGATCACATAGCGCAGATCCTCGAAGAAGCGCCCGGCATCCTTGGCCGCGATCAGAAGTGCCAGCTGCTCGGGCGTCGTCAGCAATATGTCCGGCGGCGCCAGTTTCTGCCGTTGCCGTTTATAGGCCGGCGTATCGCCGGTGCGCGTCTCGAGCGAGATATCGAGGCCCATCTCCGAGATGGGTTTTTCCAGGTTGCGATGGATATCGACAGCCAGCGCCTTCAGCGGCGAGATATACAGCGTATGGATGCCGCGGCTCGACGCATCGCTCTTGCCGCGCTGCGCCAGGTCGACCAGCGCCGGCAGAAATCCGGCCAGCGTCTTGCCCGCGCCTGTCGGTGCAATCAGGAGCGTCGAATTCCCATCTTGTGATTCCTGCACCAAGGCAAGTTGATGGGCGCGCGGCGACCAGCCCTTCGCCTGAAACCAATTCAGGAAGGACGGCGGCAGAAGAGGGGTGCCGATTTCGGCCAGGGGTGATTTGCTGATGCTCACTGCAGCAAATGTAGTTGTACGGACTCAAAGCGCCAAGACATTGTTTGTCAGGATTGTACGGAGCCAAATGCGGCCTATGTTCGTTAGGTCGTAAAATCGAGGAATGCCGTGCTGAAACGTCCCGAAGCTCTGCTGTGTTCGACGCCTGCCGGCCTCTATTCCCCGGCCGGTGATTTCCATATCGATCCGGTTCGTCCCGTCGAGCGGGCATTGATCACCCATGGCCATTCCGATCATGCCCGCTCCGGTCACCGCAAGGTGATGGCGACGCAGCAGACGCTCGACATCATGGGCTTGCGCTACGGCGCAAATTTCGCCGGCGAAACACAGGCTGCAGAGCTTGGCAAATCCCTAGAAGTCAATGGTGTCAGCGTGAGTTTTCACCCGGCCGGCCATGTGCTCGGTTCGGCGCAGATCGCCGTCGAAAAAGATGGCATGCGCATCGTCGCCTCCGGCGATTACAAGCGCCGAGCCGATCCGACCTGCCTCGGTTTCGAGCCCGTCGCCTGCGATGTCTTCATCACAGAGGCGACCTTCGCACTGCCGGTCTTCCGCCATCCCGACAGCCGCGACGAAATCTCCAAGCTGCTCAAATCCGTCGAGCAGTTCCCAGAGCGCTCCCATCTCGTCGGCGCCTATGCGCTTGGCAAGGCGCAGCGGGTCATCCGCATGCTGCGCGATGCCGGCTATGACAGGACGATCTATATCCACGGCGCCCTTGAGAAGCTATGCAACTACTACCAGTCGCAAGGCATCGATCTTGGATCTCTGGCACCGGCGACCACCGAGAAGGGCAGCGTGCAGGATTTCGCCGGCGCCATTGTCATCGGGCCGCCCTCGGCCTTTCTCGATCGCTGGGCGCTGCGTTTTCCCGATCCGGTCTCGTGCTTTGCCTCGGGCTGGGTGCGAATTCGCCAGCGAGCACGCCAGGGCGGTGTCGAACTGCCGATCATTCTTTCCGACCATTGCGACTGGGACGAGTTGACCGGCACGATCACCGAGCTTGGACCGCGCGAGGTCTGGGTCACCCACGGACGCGAGGAAGCGTTGGTGCGCTGGTGCGAACTGAACGATTTCGCCGCGCGGCCCTTGCACCTCGTTGGCTACGAAGACGAGGGCGATTGAATGGAGGAATTCGCCGAGCTCCTCGACCGGCTGGTCCTCACCCCCGCGCGCAACGGCAAGCTGACGCTGCTTGTCGACTATTTCCGCGATACGCCTGATCCGGATCGTGGCCTCGCGCTTGCCGCCATCACCGGCGATCTCAACATCGCCAATGTCAAGCCCGCGATGATCCGCGCCTTGATCGCCGAGCGCATGGACGAGCAGCTTTTTGCCTATTCCTATGACTACGTCGGGGATCTCGCCGAAACCATTTCGCTGGTCTGGTCAACGGACGAACCCGTCCGCGCCAATGCCGTGCCGACGCTCGGCGATGTCGTCACTTCTCTGGAACATGCCTCGCGCAGCGACGCGTTAAGGCTTGTCGAGAAATGGCTGGATCAGCTCGACGCCTCCGCCCGCTATGCGCTGCTGAAGCTTGTCACCGGCGGCATGCGCATCGGAGTTTCGGCTAGGCTTGCCAAGCAGGCGCTGGCGCAATTCGGCGAAATCGATGTCACGGAGATCGAAGAACTGTGGCATGGGCTGAAGCCGCCCTACCAACCGCTGTTCGCCTGGCTGGAGAAGACTGCCGACAAACCGGAAAGCCTTGCCGCTGCACCGTTCCGCCCGGTCATGCTGTCGACGCCCCTCGAAGAGCCGGACTATGCCAGAATCAATTCGGATGATTACGTCGCCGAATGGAAGTGGGACGGCATTCGCGTGCAGTTGACGGCGGAAGGCGGAGCGCGGCGTATCTATTCGCGCACCGGCGACGACATCTCCCATGCCTTTCCCGACATTGCCGATTTCATGAGTTTCGAAGGCACGCTCGACGGTGAATTGCTCGTCGCGCGCAGCGTCGATACCGCTATCGAGATCGGCGCTTTCGGCGACCTCCAGCAGCGTCTTAACCGCAAGATCGTCTCGGCCAAGCAGCTTGAAAGCCATCCAGCCTTTGTCCGGCTCTACGATCTGCTTTTTGACGGCAAGGAGGACATCCGCGCATTTCCATTTGACGAGCGTCGCACCCGCCTCGAAGCCTTCGTCAAACACCTGGAGCCAACGCGCTTCGATCTTTCACCACTGGTTCCTTTCGAGAGCTTCGACGACCTCGTCGAACTGCGCAAGAACCCGCCGCATCCGATCATCGAAGGGCTGATGCTGAAGCAGCGCTCATCAGCTTATGTCCCCGGCAGGCCAAAGGGTCCGTGGTTCAAATGGAAGCGCGATCCGTTCATCATCGATGCTGTGCTCGTCTATGCGCAGCGCGGCCATGGCAAGCGTTCGAGCTATTATTCGGATTATACCTTTGCCGTCTGGACAGGACCGGAAAGCGAGCCGCATCTGGTGCCGGTCGGCAAGGCCTATTTCGGATTTACCGATGAAGAGCTGAAACAGCTCGACGCCTTCGTGCGCAACAACACCACCGAGCGTTTCGGCCCCGTGCGCTCCGTCCGCGCCGAACCCGAACACGGCCTTGTACTTGAGGTGGCATTCGAAGGCCTCAACCGCTCCAAGCGCCACAAATCCGGTGTCGCGATGCGGTTTCCGCGCATTTCACGCCTGCGCTGGGACAAGCCGCCCATAGAAGCCGACCGACTGGAAACGCTTGAAGCCCTCCTGCGCGATTCAGAAACCATGGATTGAAATCCGCATGTGGAACATGTCGTCGTGCCCGCGCGTTGCCGATGGTCAACATGGCGAGAACGCGATAAGGGTTGAGGTGTGATGGTCATTCTGCAGGGGTATGCAGCTGTCAGATGAGCGGTTCCGACGTCGAGAAGCCCGTCATTGTCCTGTTCCGTCACGATCTGCGGCTCGGTGACAATCGCGCGCTTTCTACCGCATCGGATAGCGGGAAACCGGTCATTCCGGTATTTTTGCTTGACGAGAGGGTTAGCGGCAACAGCCGTCCCACCGGCGGTGCCCGCCGCTGGTGGCTGCACCATTCGCTGACCGCGCTGGACTTTTCACTGCAGGCGCTCGGTGCTCCGCTCGTGCTCAAACGCGGCCGGACCGAGGAGGTCATCGGCACGCTGATCAAGGAGACGGGCGCGGATATGATTGTATGGAACCGCCGCTACGACCCGCCCGGCGCCAAAATTGATGAGGCGCTGCAGGCGCAACTCTCACACCAAGCCATTGCATCGAAGAGCTTCGAGGGCCACATCCTGCACGAACCGTCTGCGCTCAAGACGGCGTCCGGCGGGCGTTATCGGGTCTACACGCCCTTCTGGCGCGCGCTGAATTCCATGCCCGATCCGCGAGACCCGTTGCCGCCGCCGCGCGCGCTGAAGCGTTGGCCTCACGGGCCGACTTCCGACAAGCTCGACGATTGGGTCCTGCTGCCGAAGCATCCGGACTGGAGTAAAGGATTTGCCGAGATCTGGACCCCTGGCGAGCAAGGCGCCCTCGATCGGCTGCACACTTTCCTCAATGACAAGATCGGGGACTATCCTGAGGATCGCGACAGGCCGGATATAGAAGCGACGTCACGCCTGTCGCCACACCTCGCCCACGGTGAGATCACGCCCTTCCAGATATGGCAGGCGACGAAGACCCCGATACATGATGAAGCGCGCGCGGGGGCCTCGAAGTTTCGCCAGGAAATTGGATGGCGCGAGTTTTCCTATCATCTCCTGTGCAACAACCCGAAACTGGGATCGGAAAACTACAACACCGCTTTTGATGCTTTTCCCTGGGAAAACCGGCCAGACCATCTCAGTGTCTGGAAACACGGCATGACCGGTTATCCGATTGTCGACGCCGGCATGCGGCAGCTGTGGCAGACCGGCTGGATGCATAACCGCGTGCGCATGATCGTTGCCTCGTTCCTGATCAAGCATCTGCTCATCGATTGGCGGAGCGGGGAAGGGTGGTTTTGGGATACGCTCGTCGATGCGGACGCGGCGAACAACGCTGCGAGCTGGCAATGGGTAGCTGGTTCCGGCGCGGACGCGGCACCTTATTTCCGCATTTTCAATCCTGTTCTGCAGGGCGAAAAATTCGACCCGAAGGGCGACTACGTGCGCGAATTCGTGCCGGAGCTCGCCGCACTACCGGACAAGTACCTTCACCAGCCTTGGACTGCGCCCGAAGACACCCTTAAAAAGGCAAAGGTCGACCTCGGCAAAACCTATCCAGAGCCCATTGTCGACCATCAGCGCGCCCGAAAGCAGGCCCTGGCGGCGTTCGAAAAGACCCGGTAGCCCGGTTTTCCACATAATCCGGAGAATTTGCCGTCCACACCAGGCTATGCCGCATTTCCTTCGAAAAACGCCGGAAAAAGGCGCCTTGGTCCATATGGTGCAACAATTCGTTGACGTTCCCGTAACCCGCTCCTTGCAAAAATATTACTACGAAAGCATTAGCCCCTGCTTGCGTTTGGCCATTTTTTGGCCTTTGTTCATGCCTTCGCAATTCTCTTAGAGGGGAAGGAACAGAAAAATGACCTTAATGAAACTGAATCTCCGCGCGGCATTGCTGCTCGGATCGCTGATGCTGGGCGCAAGCCCTGCATTGGCCGAAATGGTGCTCCATCGTGGCAATAGCGGCGAGCCGCAGACCCTCGACCAGTCGCAGACTTCCATCGATATCGAAGCTTTCATCGTCAAGGACCTTTATGAGGGCCTGACCGTCTATGATGCGAACGGCAAGATAGTGCCGGGCGCGGCCGAGAGCTGGACCGTTTCGGATGATGGCACGGTCTACACGTTCAAGATCCGCGACAATGCCAAATGGTCCGATGGATCGCCAGTGGTTGCCGAAGACTTCATCTTCTCGATGCGCCGCGTCGAAGATCCGAAGACCGCAGCTGGCTATGCGAACATTCTTTATCCCATCAAAAATGCCGAACCGATCAACAAGGGGACCGTTCCCGTCGATCAGCTTGGCATGAAGGCAATCAACGACAAGACGCTCGAAATCACCCTGGAGCGCCCGACCCCCTTCTTCATCGAACTCCTGTCGCACCAGACAGCGCTCCCGATCAACAAGGCAAGCTTCGAAAAGAACGGCGCTGACTTCGTCAAGCCAGGCAAGCTTGTCGGCAATGGTGCATTCAAGCTCACCGAACATGTGCCGAACGATCACCTGACCGTGGTCAAGAACGAAAACTACTGGGACGCCGCCAACGTCAAGCTCGACAAGGTCATCTTCTATCCGCAGGAAGATCAGGCCGCCGCCGTCCGCCGCTATGAAGCCGGGGAACTCGATCTCGTCTATAACTTCTCCACCGATCAGATCGATCGCTTGCGCAAGGCAAATGCAAAGCAGGTTCATGTGACGCCTGCCTTCGCCACATACTATTATCCCTTCGACACACGCACAGAACCGTTCAACGATGTGCGGGTTCGTCAGGCACTTTCCATGTCGGTCGATCGTGATTTCCTCTCGCACGATATTTTCAACGACTCGAAAATGCCGATTTATTCGCTCGTTCCTCCGGGTCTCGAAAACTATGGCGAACCCTCGAAGGCCGATTTTGCCAGCATGTCCCAGCTTGATCGTGAAGACAAAGCCGTGGAGCTGATGAAGGAAGCCGGATATGGCGAAGGCGGCAAGCCTTTGAATATCGAGATCCGCTATAACACCAATCCGAACCACCAGAAGGCAGCGACCGCCGTTGCCGACATGTGGAAGAAGACTTTCGGTGCCAATGTAACGTTGATGAATCTCGATATCAGCGCCCACTATGCCTACCTGCAGGAAGGTGGAAAATTCAATGTCGCGCGTGCCGGCTGGACTGCCGACTATGCCGATGCCGAAAACTTCCTCAACCTCAACGTCAGCAGCAACAAGACCTTCAATTACGGACATTATGAAAATCCGGAATTCGATGCGCTGATGAAGAAGTCCTACGAGGAACGCGATCCGGCGGCCCGCTCGAAGATCCTGCATGAAGCTGAAGCTTTGATCATGCGCGACCAGCCAATTGCTCCGCTGGTCAACGACGCCAATTTCTGGCTCGTTGCTGACAAAGTTCAGGGCTGGGGCGACAACGGCAACAATGAACATCTGAGCAAGTACCTGAGCATCAAGTAAGACTGAATATGCGCAATCCGGATTATCCGGGTTGCGCATTTCGCATGCTCAGGCCCCATGTTTTCGCTTTCCGCCAGACCACTCAGATCAGGAATATGCTCCCGCAGCCTCTCGTGATGAGAGGGGCGAATGGAAGTTCTTGAACTTTGCAACGGAACGCAGTTCTCTGGGGATTATCGTGTGAGCGTGCCTGGGGTTAGAGCCCTGACAGGGCACGTCAACAGGAAGAGTTAAACTCGATGTTCCATTTTGTCCTCCGCCGTTTGGCGAGTGCAGTGCCGACACTGTTCATTGTCGTCACGCTATCCTTCTTCCTCATGCGTTTTGCGCCAGGAGGACCCTTCAATCTAGAACGACCGCTGCCGCCGGCGACGATGGAGAACCTGATGAAGGCCTACCATCTCGATCAGCCGCTGTGGAACCAGTATCTGCAATATCTGAAGAATGCGATCACCGGCGATTTCGGTCCAAGCTACATCTACAAGGACAACACAATCGCTGAACTGATCGGCAAGGGTTTGCCCTACTCGATCACGCTCGGCTCCTATGCGTTGTTGCTGGCGCTTTTTGGCGGCGTGATTATCGGCACGATTGCCGCCCTCCGGCAAAACAGCTTTCTCGATTTCCTCATCATGTCCATTGCAACGGTCGGCGTTACGGTGCCGAACTTCGTTGTCGGTCCGGTACTGACATTGGTTTTCGCTGTGCTGCTGTCGCTGCTGCCCGCAGGCGGCTGGGGCGACGGCTCCTGGCGCTTCCTCATCCTGCCGATGATTGCACTGGCCCTGCCGCAGCTCGCCGTCTTTGCACGGCTGACGCGTGGCTCGATGATCGAGGGGCTGCACACGGATCACATCCGCACCGCACGCGCCTATGGACTACCACCGAGAGTGGTCGTCATCACCCACGCCATGCGGGGCGCGCTGCTTCCGGTGGTATCGTATCTGGCGCCATGCGCCGCTGCCCTGTTGACGGGCTCTGCCGTCGTCGAATCGATCTTCACCATTCCCGGCGTCGGCCGATATTTCGTCCTCGGCGCCATCAATCGCGATTACACGCTTGTCATGGGAACTGTCGTTCTCGTCGCGATCTTCGTCATCGTCTTCAATCTTCTGGTCGATATTCTCTACGGCCTTCTTGACCCGAGGGTTCGCCATGACTGATCTGAGCGGTATCCCCACCACCATCATCCCGCCTGAAGAGTCAAAAGGGCGAAGTCTGTTTCAGCTCGCGGTTATCCGCTTCCGCCGCAATTATGCAGCGATGGCCGGCTGCGTGGTGCTGTTGCTGATTACCCTGTTCTCGTTCTTCGGACCCTACGTCATCAGTCATAAATATGACGAGGTTTTCCCTTCCTACGTCAACGTCCCGCCAAGCCTGGAAGCCTTGCCGAGGGCAGACACGCTCGGCGACGTCATGAAGGGCGTGGCGGATAGAGCCCGCGTCGAGCTGCGTGAGTTTGCCGTGGACGGCAATACGTTTACCGCGACGATCCACGCGGACAAGGCCATCGATCCGCGCTCGACGCGCTATTTCGACCGCGCCAACGAATTCGACAATACACAAGTCACCGCCACCGAAGAGGACGGCAAGACCCTTAAGCTGACTGGTGACGTCAAGCGCGAATATTTCCTTTTTGGTACCGATCAAAATGGCCGTGACCTGATGGCCCGTGTCATGCTCGGCGGACAAATCTCACTCACGATCGGCTGTCTCGCCAGTCTTGTATCGCTGTTCATTGGTGTGATCTATGGCGCCATATCCGGTTATCTGGGCGGCCGGGTAGATAACGTCATGATGCGTCTCATAGAAATCCTCTACTCGCTGCCATTCGTCTTCCTCGTTGTGGTTCTGGTGGTGTTTTTCGGCCGGAGTTTCATCCTGATCTTTCTGGTGATCGGGGCCGTCGAATGGCTGGACATGGCCCGCATCGTCCGGGGCCAGACACTTGCCTTGAAGCGACGTGAATTTATCGGCGCGGCGCAGGCCCTCGGCTTGACGGACTGGCAGATCATCCGCCGCCACATAATCCCGAATACGATTGGACCGGTCGTTATCTTCGTCACGGTAGTGGTACCGAAAGTGATCCTGCTCGAAAGCTTCCTCTCCTTCCTCGGGCTCGGCGTCCAGGAGCCGCTTACCAGTTGGGGTGCGCTGATCTCGGCGGGTGCCGACAAGATGCAGTCTTCGCCGTGGTATCTGATTTTCCCCGCCATCTTCTTCGTCGTCACGCTGTTCTCGCTGAACTTCATCGGCGACGGCTTGCGCGATGCACTCGACCCGAAGGACCGCTGAGATGGATATGCAAGCCAATGTATTGTCCGTGCGCGGCCTCAAGGTCGACTTCACCACGCCGGACGGCGACGTCAAGGCCGTCAAAGGCATAGATCTCGATGTAAAGCCGGGTGAGACGCTCGCTGTTGTGGGCGAATCCGGCTCCGGCAAGAGCCAGACCATGATGGGTATCATGGGCCTCTTGGCCAACAATGGCCGCGTCACCGGCTCGGCCAAATATCGCGGCCAGGAGCTGATCGGTCTGCCGCTCAAGGGCCTCAATGAGGTGCGCGGCGCCAAGATCACGATGATCTTTCAAGAGCCGATGACCTCGCTCGATCCGCTCTATACGATCGGGCGGCAGATCGCCGAGCCCATCGTCCATCACAGGGGGGTGAGCTTCAAACAGGCGAAGGTGCGTGTGCTTGAATTGCTCAAGCTTGTCGGCATTCCCGATCCCGAGCGGCGTATCAATTCCTATCCGCATGAAATGTCCGGCGGCCAGCGGCAGCGCGTCATGATCGCCATGGCGCTCGCCAACGAGCCGGATCTCCTCATCGCCGATGAGCCCACCACGGCTCTCGATGTGACCATCCAGGCGCAGATCCTCGATCTGCTGCGCGAACTGCAGAAGCGTTTTGGCATGGCGATCGTGCTCATCACCCATGACCTCGGCATTGTGAAACATTTCGCCGATCGCGTCGTCGTCATGCGTCGCGGCGAAGTCGTGGAGCGCGGCGATATCGAGCAAATATTCGAGCATCCAAAGGAGGACTATACCAGGATGCTGATCGATGCCGTGCCGAGCGGTGCCAAAGAGCCGCCGGAAGACAGCGCACCGATCATCCTCGAGGGTCGCAATGTGGCGGTGGACTTCGCCATCGGAGGCGGGTTCTTCACCAGGGCGACCAAGCTTTTCCGGGCCGTCGATGGCGTTACAGTCCGGCTGAAACGCGGACAGACCATCGGCATCGTCGGAGAATCCGGCTCCGGCAAATCGACGCTCGGGCGGGCGCTTCTCAGACTTCTGCCAAGCAGCGGGCATTATCATTTCGGCGACAAGAACATCTCGAATTTCGATCGCTCGGCCATGCGGCCCTTGCGCAAGGAATTGCAGCTGGTGTTCCAGGACCCCTATGGATCCTTGTCGCCGAGGCAGACTGTCGGCGAGATCATCACCGAGGGCCTGCTTATCCACGAGTCTCAACTGTCACGCGCCGAACGGGACAAGCGCGCCATCGCGGCGCTGAAGGAGGTCGGGCTCGATCCGGCGGCGCGTAATCGTTATCCGCATGAGTTTTCCGGCGGCCAGCGCCAGCGCATCGCCATCGCCCGCGCCATGATTTTGAAGCCAAAGGTGGTCATTCTCGACGAGCCAACTTCAGCATTGGACAGATCCGTGCAAGGACAGGTGATCGAGCTCTTGCGCGACCTGCAGGAGAAGCATGGCCTTTCCTACATCTTCATCAGCCACGATCTGGCTGTGATCAAGGCGATGTCGGATTATGTGATCGTGATGAAGAACGGCAAGATCGTCGAGGAAGGCGAAACGGAGGATATCTTCGATACGCCGCATCACACCTACACCAAAACCCTTTTGGCGGCAGCATTCGATCTCGAGTGATGGGGTCTTGCATTTGACAGGGGAAAGGCTCATTTTATAGACAGTTTCGTCTATACGTATAGACGCGGAGATATAGAATGGCCTTTTCCATAAAAGACAAGGCGACTGACGAAGCCGTCAGGCGCTTGGCAAAACTGAAGAATACCAGCCTGACGGAGGCCATCCGCGAAGCCGTCGTGCACGAGTATGATCGTGCCAAGAAAGAAACTCCGCTGCAAGAAAAGCTGTCGAAGATTTTTGAAGAGTATCGGAAGTACCCAAAGACAGGCCTCGAAGCGGATAAGGCTTTCTTTGACGACCTTTCGGGTAATGAATGATCTTTGTTGATGCATCGGCTCTGATCGCCATCGTCGATGGCGAAGACGACGCGGTTTCGCTTGCTGCCCGCCTGGCGGACGATTCGTCTGTCTATATCTCACCCATGGTCGTTTACGAATCCATAACCGGTCTTGCGCGCAAAAGGGCTTGTACGATCGAGGTCGCTGAACGAGCAATCGATATCTTCATCGATCAGACCGACGCTCAAACCCTCGATATCACCGCCGAGATCGGCGGGAATGCTGTCCAGGCGTTCAACACCTTTGGACGCGGGCGGCACAAGGCCGCTCTCAACATGGGCGATTGCTTCACCTATGCCTGTGCCAAGGCGCATGACCTGCGGCTATTGTGCAAAGGCAACGATTTTCCCTACACCGACATAGAGATCGCCTGATCTATCCGAGCTCGTTGCGCCATGGTGGATTGGCACCGGCGCGCGAAACCGTCACTGCCGCCGCCTTGACACCCAAGGTCAATGCATCGCGGATCTGGGCTTCGGTCAGGGTAGTCAGGGCGGATTTCACCAGCACTCCGGCCTCTTGCAGCGAGGTCAAAACGCCCGCGGTAAATGTATCCCCGGCGCCAACCGTATCGACGACCGGTACGCGCTGCGCCGCGACGTGCACCGTGAGATCGGCGGTATAGCCGGTCACGCCGTCCGCCCCATGGGTGACGAGGATGAGTTTCGGTCCCTGCTGATCTGCCGGGACGATCCAGCGCCGGGCAATCTCGTCCATCGTACCGCTCTCGCCGAACCAGCGCATGTCTTCATCTGAAATCTTGACGATGTCGGTCATGGCAATCATGCGGCGCATGCGGGCGAGGTGCTTCTCCTTGTCGGGAATGAACCCCGGACGAATGTTCGGATCGAGAATGATCACGCGCTTTTCATGCTCGCGCGCCAGCAGCGCCTCATAGGTCGAGCCGCTCGGCTCCGGGATCAGGCTGATTGCGCCGAACTGCAGGGCAGTCACATTATCGTCGAGCGCTGGCAGATGTTCGATCGCGAGCGAGCGCCCCGCACTGTTCTCGTCATAGAACATATAGCTCGCCTGGCCATCGGTCAGGCGCACGAAGGCAAGCGTGGTGGGCTGCTGCGAGATATGCGCATAATGTGTACCGACATGATTGGCGGTCAGGCTGTCCAGCAGCATCTGGCCAAAGAAGTCCGAGGAAATTCCCGAGAAGAATTCGGTCGGCACCCCAAGCCGCCCCAGCGCGATTGCCGTATTGAACACGGCGCCGCCGACATAGGGTGCAAAGGCCGGTTCTCCGGCATCGCTCTCCCGCTGCAGCATGTCGATCAGCGCTTCTCCGCAACACAAAATCATGTCTAAATCTCTTTTCCTGGATAAATGACACCCTTGCGGATGATGATATTGGCATAAAGCCGAGGCTCGCCCGTCGCAATGATGATGTGGGCGTTTTTCACACGCGCATAAAACGTATCACCATCGAGCGCAACCAGCGCAAAGCCCGGTACACGCCGGGCGCACACCGCTTCCATTTCATCGTGGACCGGATCGGCCAGCGGAGCAGTGCCCTTCACCGAGGCACGAAACAGCGCTTGCGGCACGAAGTCGTCAACCGGCAGCACCTGCAATATGGCATCGAGCAACGGGATCAGCGGCAGGCCATCGGTGCGGATCAGCCGCCGCGCATGCTCAAGTGCCGGATAATTGCCGTCGACAAGCGCGACCTCGTCGCCGTGACCCATGGCCCGCAGTGTCGCCAGAAGCTCAGGCCCGAGCATGGGCGGAATGCCGATCAGCACTTAACTACCCTTCCTGAAAAGCTTCTGTCCCAGAAGATACCGATCCGACAGCGGCAGGCTGGCGGCGCCAAGTGCTCTCGCGTGAATGCCGACCGTTCCCTCGAAGATCGCCGGCAATTGAATGCCTTCCAGATCGAATGTCTCAACATGTCTGCGCACCGCGTCGACAATCCGCGCCCGTACGCTTGACGGCATCCAGCCATCGATGATGGCCGCCTCGAAGTCCACGACCGAGGACGACGCGATAACCGCCTGCGCGATCGCTTTGCCGGCGCGCTCGATCCATGCGTCAAGCTCTACGCCCATCTCGCCCCAGTCTTCAGGAGAAGCCCAGAGCGGCGAGGGATCCCGGCCAAGCTCGGTAACATCGCGTTCCAGCGCAGTGATCGACGCGATGTCGATCAGCTGCCGCGCAGTACCGTCCGGTCCCGGCACCGGCATCGAGCCCAGCGCACCGGCATTGCCACTGCGGCCCGCATAAAGGCCGCCGTTGATGACGATGCCGCCACCGATAAAGGAGCCGATGTAGAAATAGACGAAATCATTGATGTCCTTGGTCTGGCCGAACACAAGTTCAGCCCCGCAGGCGGCAGTCATGTCGTTCTGCAAATAGACGGGGAACGAACAAAGCGCCGCAACCCTTGCGCGAATATCGCAGTCACGCCATTCGTCCATGACCGCCTGCGGTGCGCCCACCGTATCGGCCCATTTCCACAGTTCGAATGGCGCGGCGATGCCAATTCCCGCGACCCGTTCGCGCTGCTTTGGCGTCAGCGCCTCCATCATCTGCGTCAAGCCCGTGGCAGCAAAGCTGAAGATCGGTTCCGGCGTTGGATAATCGTAAGGCATATGCAGCATGGAACGAATGCGGCCGATAAAATCGATCAGCACCAGGTCGGCACTGCGGCGTCCGATCTTTAGACCGAAGAAGAATGCGCCTTCCGGGTTGAGTGACATCGGGATCAGTGGCTGGCCGATGCGTCCGCGCAAGGGCTCCTCTCGCGACAGGAGCTCGTCAGCTTCAAGCATGCGCATGATGATCGAGCTCGTCTGCGCCGAAAGTCCGGTCATCCGGGCGATAGCCGTCTTTGCCAGGCTGCCATGCTGGCGCAGAAGCGAAAGCACCACACGCTCATTGTGATCGCGCATGCCACTTTGATTGGTACCGTGATGAAGCGTCAGCCTGGATCCTCCCGTGCCGGAACGCTCCGATACTCGAATACTCAAGGACCTGGTCCTCCCATGAATATGGCGGACAATGGAGATATTGGGCAATGCTGTCAATATTAAATCAGAGTGATTTATTAATGTTGACACGTCGCGATGAGTGGTATTTGCTATGCTTCAACACTTGGCCGGGAGGATATCTGTCCGAGCTGTTTAACGCGGAAACAGGGCTTGATCACCATCGGTCCATCGCGTATTTGCGCGATTTTTTTTGGGAGGAAGTGACATGCGTAGAAGCATCTATCTGAAATCGACTATCTTTAGCGCCGCCGCTGTGGCCATTGCTGCCTTTGCCGTTCCGGCACAGGCTGCCGGGGTGGGTGCATGCCTCATCACCAAGACCGATACCAACCCGTTCTTCGTCAAGATGAAAGAGGGCGCCCTCGCCAAGTCGAAGGAACTCGGCGTTGACCTGAAGACCTATGCGGGCAAGATCGACGGCGACAGCGAAAGCCAGGTAGCAGCTATCGAGACATGCATCGCCGATGGCGCCAAGGGTATCCTTATCACTGCGTCCGATACGGCCGGTATCGTTTCCTCGGTCAAGCAGGCACGCGATGCGGGCCTCCTCGTCATCGCACTCGATACGCCGCTTGATCCTGCCGACGCAGCCGATGCCACCTTCGCCACGGACAACCTCCTCGCCGGCGAACTGATCGGCAAATGGGCTGCTGGAACCCTCGGCGACAAGGCCAAGGACGCCAAGATCGCATTTCTTGACCTGACCCCGTCGCAGCCGACCGTCGACGTTCTGCGTGACCAGGGCTTCATGAAGGGCTTCGGCATCGATGTCGTCGATATCAACAAGATCGGTGATGAAAAAGATCCGCGCATCGTCGGCCATGACGTGACCAACGGCAATGAAGAAGGTGGCCGCAAGGCCATGGAAAACCTTCTGCAGAAGGATCCGGGCATCAATGTCGTTCATACGATCAACGAGCCTGCCGCTGCCGGCGCCTATGAAGCGCTGAAGGCCTTCGGCAAGGAAAAAGACGTCCTCATCGTTTCCGTCGATGGCGGCTGCCCAGGCGTGAAGAACGTCGAGGCCGGTGTGATCGGCGCAACATCGCAGCAGTATCCGCTGCTGATGGCATCGCTCGGCATTGAAGCGATCAAGAAGTTTGCCGACAGCGGCGAAAAGCCGAAGCCGACCGAAGGCAAAAACTTCTTCGACACAGGCGTTTCCCTTGTCACCGACAAGCCTGTTCAGGGCCTTGAATCCATCGATGTCAAAACTGGCACCAGCAAGTGCTGGGGCTGATTTAGCGCCTTATTTCTCCCCTTGTGGGAGAGAAGGGATTTTCTTGAATTTAGCCTCTTTGCCAAATTCCAAGAAAATCCAGGCGAGGGAATTTGCAGTACACCATCACTATCCCCTCGCTTGCGATTTCTTAGCACTTAGCCAAGGCCAAGATGTTGAAATCGCTTTCTCTCCCGCAAGGGGGGAGATAGTCGGCATCCTCGCGCATAAGAACTCCACCGTATAAATGTCCTTGTCGGACTGCTATGAATATTTACAGGAGGTCACATTATGACAGACACACCGCAAACGCCTCGAACGCCTCAAGAATTCGAAAGCGCGGTGGCACGGGAAACCGCGGTCGCCAGCTTCGACACCCATGAGAAAAGTCTTCTCGAAAGGATCCGGCATTTCCTTCATTCCAGCCCGGCTTCCGTTCCCCTCATCGTTCTGGTGCTGTCGCTGGTGATCTTTGCGGTCATTGTCGGCTCGCGCTTTTTCACCCCGTTTGCGCTGTCGCTTATCCTGCAGCAGGTGGCGATCGTCGGCATTGTCGGCGCTGCGCAAACCCTCGTCGTCCTGACCGCAGGTATCGACCTTTCAGTCGGCGCCATCATGGTGCTGACGTCGGTCATCATGGGCCAGTTCACCTTCCGCTATGGCATGCCGGTCGAGTTGGCCATCCTGTGCGGGATCGCGCTGGGTGCCCTGTGCGGCTTCATCAATGGCGTCCTCATCGCCTACCTCAAGCTGCCACCCTTCATCGTCACGCTCGGTACCTGGCAGATCTATCTGGCGACGACCTACATCTATTCAGCGAACGAGACGATCCGCGCCCAGGATATCGAGGCGAACGCCAAGCTCCTGCAGTTCTTTGGCGAGAAGGTACCCATAGGCGGCGCCACCTTTACCTATGGCGTCTTCATCATGATCCTGCTGATTGCCGTACTTTGGTACGTGCTCAACCACACCGCCTGGGGTCGCCATGTCTATGCCATCGGCGATGATCCCGAGGCGGCAAAGCTCTCCGGCGTCAGTACCAAGCGCGTGCTCATTGCTGTCTACGTGCTCGCCGGTCTCATCTGTGCGCTGGCCGGCTGGGTTTCGATCGGACGCAACGGCTCGGTTTCCCCGCAGATCGGCCAGTTCGCCAACATTGAATCCATCACCGCTGTGGTGATCGGCGGCATGTCGCTCTTCGGCGGCCGCGGCTCCATCATGGGCATGCTCTTCGGCGCGTTGATCGTCGGCGTCTTCTCATTCGGGATGCGCATGTACGGTACCGACGTTCAATGGACGTACCTCATCATCGGTGTTTTGATCATCCTCGCTGTCGCTATCGACCAGTGGATCAGAAAGGTAGCAGGCTGATGTCAAGAGAACCCATTCTTACCGCACGCGGACTGGTCAAGCGCTACGGCCGCGTCACAGCGCTCGATCACGCGGATTTCGACCTCTACCCGGGCGAAGTGCTGGCGGTGATCGGCGATAACGGTGCCGGCAAATCATCGCTCATCAAGGCAATTTCCGGCGCAGTACGTCCCGATGAGGGCGAGATGACGCTGGAAGGCAAGACGATCCATTTTCGCTCGCCCATGGAAGCACGCGATGCCGGGATCGAAACCGTCTATCAGAACCTGGCACTCTCGCCGGCACTGTCGATTGCCGACAACATGTTTCTTGGCCGCGAAATCCGCAAGCCAGGCGTCCTAGGCAACTGGTTCCGCATGCTCGACCGCAAGGCGATGGAAAAGAAGGCGCGGGACAAGCTTACCGAGCTCGGCCTGATGACCATCCAGAACATCAGCCAGGCCGTCGAGACACTCTCCGGCGGTCAGCGGCAGGGTGTGGCAGTGGCGCGCGCCGCCGCCTTCGGCTCCAAGGTCGTCATCATGGACGAGCCGACGGCGGCGCTCGGCGTCAAGGAATCCCGCCGGGTCCTCGAACTCATCCAGGACGTCAAAAAGCGCGGATTACCGATTGTGCTCATCTCGCACAATATGCCACACGTTTTCGAAGTGGCCGACCGCATCCACATCCATCGTCTCGGCAAGCGTCTTACCGTCATCAACCCGACGGATTATACGATGTCGGATGCCGTCGCCTTCATGACGGGCGCCAAGGCACCGCCGCCCAGCTAGAACGAGACGAATTTGGATGGAAACGATGGCGCTGGTTATCTCTCCCCTTGTGGGAGAGATAGTCCGGCGTCACTTGAGCGACTACAGTTAAAGGATTTTTTTGAGAGATGAAGCGTTCTGAAGTCAATGAGATCATCCGCGAAAGCGACAAGTTCATCCGTTCGTTCGGCTATGTCATGCCGCCCTTCGCCTATTGGTCGCCGGAAGAGCTGAAGACCCGTACCGCGACCGATTCGAAGGCCATCCTGCAGGCGCGTCTTGGCTGGGATATCACCGATTACGGCCAGGGAAAATTTGATGAGCTTGGGCTCTTCCTCTTCACCACCCGCAATGGCAATCAGGAAGACCTGAAAAAGGGCGGGGGCATGCTCTATGCCGAAAAAATCATGATCAGCCGCGAGAAGCAGCTGTCGCCGATGCACCGCCACATCGTCAAGGCGGAAGACATCATCAACCGCGGCGGCGGCACACTTGTGCTCGAACTCTTCAACTCCGATCCCGACGGCAGCGTCGATGAGAAGACCGACGTGGAAGTGGCCACCGACGGGCGCATCGTGCGCCAGAAGGCGGGTGGGCTGCTCAAGCTGCAGCCGGGCGAGAGCGTCACGCTTCTGCCGGGCAACTGGCATGCATTCTGGGGCGAGGGTGGCGACGTGCTTATCGGCGAAGTCTCCACCGTCAATGACGATCTCACCGACAATATCTTCCGCGAGCCGATCGGCCGTTTTTCCTCTATCGACGAGGATGAGGCACCGCTGCATTTGCTTGTCTCCGACTACGACAAATGGCTGGCGTGAGTCCTGACCTTACTCCCCCCTCGTGGGGGAGAATGGGTTTTCCTGGATTTAGCCTCTTCGCTAAATCCTTGGAAAACCCAAGAGGGGCGATTTTGGAACATACCTTACGAAATCCCCTCTCTTGTGATTTCTAGCACTTAGCTTACGCTAAGATGCTGAAATCACTTTCTCTCCCACAAGGGGAGAGATAACCGGCATACCTTCCAATGAGCACACAACCATGCTGACTACCCTCGAAGATCTGGTTCCGGAGATACTTGCCAAGGCGGCAGGTACTCCTCGCTTGATCGTGGCGATTGCCGGTCCTCCTGGATCTGGCAAATCCACCGCGTCCGCCTCGCTTTGTGCGGCCATCAACCTGCAGGAAGCAGACGCAGCGATTGTCGTGCCGATGGACGGGTTTCATCTCGACAATGCCATTCTCGACGCGTTGGACCTGCGCAAGCGCAAAGGCTCACCGCCGACCTTCGACGTTGCCGGTTTCGAGGAGCTGTTGCGGCGGCTGCGCGAGACACGCGAGGATGTCGTCATACCGCTGTTCGATCGCAAGCTCGATCTGGCGAGGGCAGGGGCCGGCATCGTCAAGGCGGATCAGCGCATCCTTCTTGTCGAAGGCAACTACCTGTTGCTCGATCAGCCGCCATGGAATCGGCTGGCGCCACTCTTCGACGTGACGATCTTCCTCGACGTCGACCGGCTCGAACTCGAAAACCGGCTGGTGCAGCGCTGGCTCGGCTTCGGACATAATGTCGGCTCGGCTCAGGCGCGCGCCCTCTCCAACGATATGCCCAATGCCGAACTGGTGTTGGAGGAGTCGAGAGCGGCGGACTATACCGTCAAAAACTGATTTTTAGGATAGAGCGCGAAAACCAAAACATTTTTGCGCACGAACTTCGACGTTTCCTGTACAAGAAGTCCCAAAACTGGTGCAAGAATGTGCGATTCTGGTGCAGAATTTTCAATCAATACGGGAAATTTGTTTGCGCCTAGTGGCATTTTCACTCCCTTGACTTTCACCCTTGCAAGATGACAATCCTGCTCCGCCAATACCGTTCCAATAGTGGAACTTTCCGTGTGAGTTTCCTGCTATGATGCCCTCTGCCATATTTCCGGATCTGAAAGATCGTTCCGTACTCATTACCGGGGGAGGGTCGGGCATCGGTGCCGCGCTCACCGAAGGCTTTGTCGCCCAAGGTTCGCGTGTTGCCTTTATCGACATCGCCGAGGCGGCCTCACAGGCCCTCGTAGACTCCCTAGACGAGCAGTACGGCAACCGGCCCCTTTACCTCAAAGCGGACCTTTCCAACATCGAAGCCCTGCGGAACGCGATTGCGCAAGCCATTGATAACAATGGACCAATTACAGTGCTGGTCAATAATGCGGCTTGGGACGACCGGCACGATATCGACGATGTGACCGTCGAATATTGGGACAAGAACCAGTCGATTAATCTGCGTCCGCAGTTCTTTGCGGCGCAGGCTGTCGTGCCCGGCATGCGTCAATCGGGTGGCGGTTCGATCATCAATTTCACCTCGACCTCCTTCATGATCAACCAGGGCAATCTGCCCGCCTACACGGCGGCCAAGGCCGGAATCATCGGCCTTACCAAGGGGTTGGCGGGGCGGCTTGGACCGGAAAAAATTCGCGTCAACGCCATCGCACCGGGCTGGGTGATGACTGATCGCCAGCGCTCTCACTGGGTCACGGAAGAAGGCCTTCGGGTCCATCTCAACAAGCAGGTTCTGCGCGAGGAAATCCTGCCTGGCGACATGGTTGGACCGTGCCTTTTCCTTGCCTCCGACGCTGCCCGCATGCTCAGCGCCCAGACGTTGATTGTCGACGGCGGTTACCTGTGAGCAACGCGGCCTGTTATGCGCTAAGCGATTGGGGAACAAGCCGTTTTCGCCTTTGGCTTGTCGACGGAAACGGGCATGTTCTAGCTGAGAAACGCTCCGACGACGGCCTCGATACATCCCGTGCTCGTGGTTTTACGGAGACGCTGGAAGGCCATTTGTCAGCGCTTGGTGCGCCAGCCGATCTTCCGGTTATCATCTGCGGAATGGCCGGATCGCGCCAGGGTTGGGTCGAAGCCAATTACGTCCCGGTCCCGGCCGATCTAAAGGCCATCCTTTCCGGTGCAGTGAAGATCGAAGGCATCACTCGCGATGTGCGCATCATTCCCGGACTGTCGCAATCCGGGAGTTCTCCGAATGTCATGCGCGGTGAGGAAACGCAACTGCTCGGCGCGATCCTCGATCGTGATTTATCCAATGGAATCATTGCGATGCCGGGGACGCACTCCAAGTGGGTCGCATTGGAAGAGGGGAAGGCGAGGAGCTTTTCCACCTACCTTACGGGCGAACTTTACGCGCTGCTCGCCTCGCAATCGATCTTGCGCCATTCCATTGGCGATGCCGCGACACACGCTTCGCCGGACCATCCACAATTCAAGGCTGCCGTCGAACTCATGCTGTCCGGGGAGCGTATGCTTGGCGAACTCTTCGGGATTCGCGCCGCCATGCTGCTTGATAATTTGTCTCCGGAGGGCGCGGCATCGCGTCTGTCGGGTCTGCTCATCGGCGCGGAAATTGCCGGCGCAAAAGCAAAATCTGAAAGCAGGGTAACACTCGTGGCTTCCGGTGCGATGGCGGCCCTTTACGGCAAGGCACTTCATATCGCCGGTCTCGATTTCGACCTTGTCGACGCCGACGAAGCCGTGCGCAAAGGCCTTTTCGTAGCCGCTTCCAGCATTTGGCCAGCCAAAGGATAGTTTCTATGTCTCAAGTCTCCGCTCCGTGGCCGAAGCTCAAGCGCGATCTCATCGCCATTCTGCGCGGCGTCAAACCGGACGAGGTTCTGGCCATTGGCGAGGAACTGGTCGAGGCGGGTATCGACGTTATCGAAGTACCGCTGAATTCACCGGAACCATTCCAATCCATTGAATTGCTTGTGAAAAACATGCCCGCGCATGTGTTGATCGGAGCCGGTACCGTGCTTGATCCTGCCGATATCGCGCGGCTCGATGCGGCTGGCGGGCGGCTGATGATCAGTCCGAATGTCGATGCCGAAGTACTGGCGGCTGCAGCCAAAGCGGGCATGGTGACGATGCCCGGCGTCTTCACGCCAACTGAAGCTTTGGCTGCATTGAAGGCCGGCGCATCCGGTCTCAAGTTCTTCCCTGCGAGCGCACTCGGACCTGACGGGATCAAGGCGATCAGCGCCATTTTGCCGAAGGGGACGGTGATCGGCGCCGTCGGCGGTGTCGATGAGACAACGTTTGCTGCCTATAAAAAGGTCGGTGTTCGCACGTTTGGTTTGGGCTCGAGCCTTTACAAGGTCGGTGCCACTTCGTCGTTCGTCCGAGAACGCGCGAAGGCGACGGTCGAGGCCTATGATCGCGTCTTTGCCGGGTGATGATTGTGCAGCAACCGAAGATCAGTCTGTTCCACGATGAGCCCGTCCAGCTCGGCGAAGGGCCGGGCTACGATCCGCTGACAAAGACCGCGTGGTGGTTCGATATTGTCACCGGCCGTCTGTTCGAGAAGCCTTTGGCTGGCGGTACGGCCAGAGTTCATGCTCTTGGGCAAATGGCGAGCGCCCTTGCTGTCATCGATGAGAAGCGGCAACTGATTGCTACCGAAACCGGGCTCTTCATCCGCGACCGACAGACCGGGCATACAACGATGCATCAGCCGATCGAGGCTGACAATCCTGCCACCCGGTCCAACGACGCGCGCGTTCATCCCGCTGGAGCGTTTTGGGTCAGCACAATGGGAAAGACACAGAAGGGAGCCGGCTCGATCTATTGGTATCGCCAAGGCAAATTGCGCAAGTTATTCAGCGATATATCGATTCCCAACTCGATCTGTTTTTCGCCGGATGGCCGTATTTCCTATTTTGCTGACACCGGCAAGAACATCATTTGGCGCGTCGACACCGATCCGAAGACAGGCCTTCCTATTGGTGAACCCGTGTTGTTCTACCAGCATAAGGAGAAGGGCGGCGTCGATGGGTCCGTGGTCGATGCCGAAGGAAGTTTGTGGAATGCTTGCTGGGGAGGCTCCTGCATTAATGTCTTTTCGCCGGCGGGAAAGCGGCTCCGTTCGATCGAAATACCGGTCTGCCAGCCATCCTGCCCGGCGTTTATCAGTGAAGACAGTGCCAACCTCATTGTGACAACGGCTTACCACGAAATGAGTGACGCCATGCACCAGAGCGATCCCGATGCGGGAAAGACGTATCTGGTGGAAGTTGCCGGCAAAGGCCGGTTCGATCCGCCCGTGCGACTGTAGTTCATCGGGCAAGGAACCATTCGTCCGACCCATCGTTACTTCCCTGTAAACCAAGTGAGCGAGCTACTTTTTGCGGAAGCTGCAAAGCTGTCGAAGGGGTAGCTGTGGCCAACCAGGAGGACGACATGGGATTTTTTTCCAAAGATATCAAGACGATGGACGATCTCTTCGTCCATACGCTGCGTGACATCTACTATGCGGAAAACCAGATCGTGAAGGCTCTGCCCGAAATGATCGACAAGGCTTCCGATCAGGAGTTGAAGAACGGTTTCGAGAAACACCTTCAGGAGACCGAGATGCAGATCGATCGTCTGGAACAAGTGTTCAAATTACATGGAGTAGACATTGCTGGCGTCAATTGCCCAGCGATCGATGGCATTCTCGAGGAAGCCGATGATGTCTCGGGCGAGGTCGATGACGATCAGGTTCTGGATGCTGCGCTCATCGCCGCCGGGCAGGCGGTCGAACATTACGAGATCACGCGCTATGGTACCCTTGTCGCTTGGGCAAAACAGCTCGGGCGTAACGACTGTGCGGCGCTGCTCCAGCAGAATCTCCAGGAAGAAATGAATACGGACAAGGCATTGACAGCTATGGCTGAAAGCCGGGTCAACGCCGCAGCGGCCTGATTTAGTGCCGTTCTGCAAAAGCCCGCATCAGCCGCTGATGCGGGCTTTCTGTTTTATCGCCCACAGCATGTAAATAAAACAGTCGAGTTCATCATCGTTCAAGGACCCTTGACAAGTCGAAGCCGCTGTCATTCTATTGGCGATCCATTATTAGGTACTATATTCCATAATAATGGATCATAATGAAAACATTCGCTAGACGAATAGGGGAACGAAGATGACCAACCGACTGCGTGTAGCGGCCGCTGTAGCCGCATTCGCGATGCTGTCTTCACTTACGGCGTTCGCACAGGAAACCAAAAGCAAACTGGATGAGGTTCTGGCCCGGGGTCATCTGGTCCTCGGCACCGGCAGCACCAATGCGCCATGGCATTTCAAGAGCGTAGACGACAAGCTTCAGGGTTTTGACGTCGACATGGGTCATATCATCGCCAAAGCTCTGTTTAATGACCCGGAGAAGATCGAATTCGTCAATCAATCTTCCGACGCGCGCATTCCGAATATCACAACGGACAAAGTCGACATCACCTGCCAGTTCATGACGGTGACAGGCGAACGGGCACAGCAGATCGCTTTCACCATTCCTTACTACCGGGAAGGTGTTGGTCTCATGCTCAAGGCCGACAGCAAATATGCCGATTATGCCGCGCTGAAAGCTGCCGGCTCGGCGGTCACGATCTCCGTTCTACAGAATGTCTATGCTGAAAGCATGGTTCATGCAGCTCTGCCGGAAGCCAAGGTCGACCAATACGAATCCGTCGACCTTATCTATCAGGCTCTTGAGTCCGGTCGGGCAGACGCGGCGGCGACAGATCAGTCGTCGCTTGCGTGGTACATGACCCA
Organism: Candidatus Phyllobacterium onerii; assembly: GCF_028331445.1. Taxonomy (GTDB): domain Bacteria; phylum Pseudomonadota; class Alphaproteobacteria; order Rhizobiales; family Rhizobiaceae; genus Phyllobacterium; species Phyllobacterium onerii. The sequence continues at coordinate 106,155 of NZ_JAQMHX010000014.1, forward strand.
GAACCAGGGCCGCTACAAGGATGCCGGCTATGGCTGGAATCCGCAGACCTATGCCTGCGGCGTCAAGCGTGGCGATCAGGATTGGCTGAACTTCGTCAACACTGCGCTACACGAAGCAATGACCGGTGTTGAGTTCGACTTCTATGCGAAATCGTTCAAAACCTGGTTCGGCAAGGATCTGACGCCCCCGCAAATCGGCTTCCCGGTCGAATACAAGTAACGCGATCACGCTGCGGCTTCGGAAATTTCCGGAGCCGTTTCCTTCTCGTTCCGGATAACAGGAACATCATGGGTTATACGCTGAATTTTGCTGCAGTGTGGCGAAGCTTCGATCTTCTGCTCGAAGGGCTGGCGCTCAGCCTCGCCCTGGCCTTTGGTGCAATCCTGATTGGCGCAGCGATTGGCCTGTTCACGGCATTCTGTCTGATATCGAAGAACGGCTTTGCGCGGCGTCCAGCCGGAATTTACGTGACGATCATCCGCAACACGCCGATCCTCGTGCTTGTTCTCTTCACCTATTTCGCACTGCCACAGCTGGGCTTCCGGCTAGGCAAGATCGAGAGTTTCGTTTTCACGCTCGCACTTTATTCCGGCGCATATCTTGCAGAGGTTTTCCGCGCAGGTCTGTTGTCAATTCCTGTTGGGCTGCGAGAAGCGGGGCTCGCCATCGGCCTTACGGAAATCCAGATTCGGACCTCGATCATCGCGCCGCTGATGTTCCGCAATGTCTTGCCGTCGCTGAGCAGTACAATCATCTCGCTGTTCAAGGATACGTCACTCGCGGCGGCAATCGCCGTTCCGGAGCTGACTTTCGAGGCACGCAAGATCAATGTCGAGACCTTCCGTGTCATTGAGACCTGGATCGTCGCCAGCTGCCTGTACGTTATAACCTGTTCGATCCTCGCCGCGCTGATGCGTGCTCTCGAGCGTCGCCTGTCAGTGCCGAGGTGAGATGATGGACATTGCTCATTTCCTCGATATTCTCTGGCTGGCCCGCATACCGATCCTCAAGGGTCTCGGTTTCACCATTTCGATTTCCCTGTTGGCAATTTGCTTCGGCACGTTGCTTGGAATATTTGTCGGTCTTGCTCTGACCTATGGCGTTCGGCCGCTGCGCTGGATCGTGCGCGGCTATACGGATTTCATTCGCGGTACGCCGGTTCTGGTTCTCGTGCTGGCAAGTTACTATGTGCTCAGTACCATTGGCCTTGATCTCAGCCCGTTTCAGGCCGGCGTATTGGCTCTCGCTGTGTTCTGCAGTTCCCATGTCGGAGAGATAGTCCGAGGAGCGCTGCAAGCCATCCCAAAGGGCCAAACGGAAGCCGCCAAGGCGATCGGCCTGACGTTCCCGCAAACCTTTGCCTATGTGCTCGGGCCGCAAGCGCTGCGCCAGGTTCTGCCTGCCTGGGTGAATACGGCCGCAGAAATGGTCAAGGCATCGACATTGCTCTCCATCATCGGCGTTGCCGAGTTGCTTCTGCGTACGCAAGAAATTATCTCGCGATCGTTTCTCAGCCTCGAGTTCTATTTCTTCGCCGGCTTTCTCTATTTCATCATCAATTATGCCATCGAGCGTTTCGGCCGATATGTCGAACGCAAGACCGCTATTCCGTCCTGAGGCGATAACGATGCCAAACCATCTTCTGGAAATCCGCGACCTGCACAAAAGCTATGGCGATGTCGAAGTACTGAAAGGCGTTGATTGCACCATGGCGCAAGGCGACGTCATCAGCATCATCGGATCGAGTGGCTCCGGCAAGACGACCATGCTGCGGTGTATCAACATGCTGGAGGAATTTCAGGGCGGCACAATCAGCATCGACGGCGAGGAGATCGGCTATGAGACGCTAGGTGGACAGCGCCGCCGTAAGAAGGAAAAGGAGATCGCGCGCCAGCGGGCATTGACCGGGATGGCCTTTCAGCAATTCAACCTCTTCCCGCATATGAGCGCTGCTCGCAACGTTATGCTCGGGCTGATGAAGGTGAAGAAGTTGAGCAAAGACGAAGCACGATCGATTGCCGAGAAATGGCTCGATCGCGTCGGTCTGCGCTCACGTGCCGATCATTTCCCCGGCCAGCTTTCTGGTGGCCAGCAGCAGCGCGTGGCAATCGCACGTGCCATCGCCATGAATCCCAGATTGATGCTCTTCGACGAAGTGACATCAGCGCTCGATCCCGAGCTTGTGAACGAGGTCTTGCAGGTCATCAAGTCGCTGGCTCAAGACGGCATGAGCATGCTGCTCGTCACCCACGAGATGCGGTTTGCTTACGAGGTCTCCAACCGCGTCATCTTCATGAACCAGGGGCGGATCGGTGAAGAGGGGAACCCGCGCGAAATGTTTCACAAGCCGAAGAGCGAACGGCTTTCCGAATTTCTCAAGACATCGAGTTTCGGGGAGCGTTAGCCTCGTTTCCGCCATGCATCGACTGACCACGCACCCGGACCAAAAGCCAACAATGCTAAAAACCCGCCAGCAATGGCGATGTTCTTGTTAAAATTGATCAATTGTTCGAGATTTCCAAAGTCTGTGTGAAACAAAAGAGCCGTTAACAGACAGAACCCGGCAAGCGCGACAGCAGCATAGCGGGTAATGAAACCGGCAGCGATGAGAACGCCGCCACCGAGTTCGGTTAGGATGACGAGCGGCAACAGCTTGGCTGAAACACCGTTGGTCTCCATATACGCGGCAGTACCGGCATAGTCGGCAATCTTGCCCCAGCCTTCCATGACAAAGATATAAGCAAGAAACAGCCTGGCCAGTAGCGCGACGGGGGCCTGAAAACCTTCCATACTATCCTCCGCTAACAACACTTCACGAGGGGTGTGTGCCAATAACACCGAAAATGACCATTCTATTCGAAACAAAAATGAAAACAGGCACTGTCGTTTGCCAAAGGCAATTACCGACCGAAGAAGAACCCTGCAGCATCAAGTATGGCCATCACAACAATCGCTGTGGTCAGGACAATACCGAGGCCCCGCTCGAAATTGCCGAGTCGATTGGAAGTCTGGATCAACTTGCCATCCCAATAGAGATTGCCGGTCTCTTCATTGATGCCGAATAAAGCACTGCCTTTCAGCGACAATTGCCTTACGTTCCGGGGCCAATGGGATGGCACAGGTTCGCGTGAAAATCGGCCGTTTCGGTGATCGGGAAAGTCAGTCTCTAATCGCATTGAAGGGTCTCCTTGATAACCGGCAACACAACAGGCAGCTGGTTGCAAATCAAGAGGCGCAAACCTTCAATCGCAAGTGTCGGTTAATGCACTGTCAGCAACCGGAACGTGTCAACGAGGATCGCCAGAAAAACGCCGGCGCCGGTGATGATCACGCCATTCAGAAACAGCCGGCTTGCCTTGTCGTAGACGACTTTTTTCAGTGACGACGTTTGCAAAAGTAAAGCGAGGGAACGCAGTTGAAAGACAATGCCTATAGCTATGACGACCAGCGTCGGCAGGTCGGTAAGTCTCCACGGTATTGGATTGCTGGCCCACTGCGTAAGGAAGCCCAGGGAAAATGAAAGCACCACACCCACGACGGTAATCGTGCCGTTGCGGAAAAGCGTCTCTATCAGGTGTTCGTCGTCATCATTGAGATTCATTTTCGGCTCTCCATTCTGGTGACTATCCATCCTTTTGTGTGACAATCAACCATGCTTGAATATCTTATCGATGACTGCGGAACCAAAATCCGATCTTCCTTCGAGAACTCGGTGGGATTGCCGGTCTAAGCTTCTGGCGAGAACCGTAGTTCCATAACCATTCTTATGCAGCAAGGATGTGTAGCAGGGTGTAAGCGCAAAGTTAAAATGTCCTGTTTCTGCAAAGTAGAAATGTCGCTGTGTCACCTTCTCGTTCATCGCAACGAGATTCGGGAAGCAGATTTTGGGATGGATTTTAAT
>NZ_JAQMHX010000015.1 GCF_028331445.1 Candidatus Phyllobacterium onerii
TGCCTACCACGTCGAGGACCCGCAACGCTATGGCGTCGTCGAGTTCGACAAGGCCTCGGGGCGGGTGCTTTCCATCGAAGAAAAGCCGGTCAAACCGAAATCCAGCTGGGCTGTCACCGGCCTGTATTTCTATGACAATGAAGTCGTCGACATCGCGCGATCCATCAAGCCTTCCCACCGCGGCGAACTGGAGATTACCAGCGTCAACAATATCTATCTCGAGCGCGGCGATTTGCGGGTTCAGCGATTGGGACGCGGCTATGCCTGGCTCGATACGGGGACGCACGACAGTCTGCATGAGGCCTCTTCGTTCGTGCGCACCATCGAACACCGCCAAGGCATCAAGATCGCCTGCCCCGAGGAAATTGGCTTGGAGTGGGGCTGGCTGAATGCCGGGCAGGTTTTGGAGAGAGCCGCCAAAATGGGCAAGACCGAATATGCCGCTTATCTGCGCCGCCGCGCGGCGGAGGTCGGAAACGATGATTGAGATCAACCCTCTCGCCCTTGCCGGCGTGTTCGAGATCAAGCCGCCAAAATTCGGCGATGACAGGGGGTTCTTCTCCGAAACCTTTAACGCGCAAGCTTTGGCCAAAGCGGGGATCGATCTTGAATTCGTTCAGGACAACCACTCTCTTTCGGCTGCCAAGGGTGTGCTTCGCGGGTTGCATTACCAGTTACCGCCACGCGCGCAGGATAAACTGGTACGCGTGGTGAGCGGCTCGATACTCGATGTCGTTGTCGACATCCGGAGATCATCGCCGACTTTCAGGAAATGGCTTGCACTTGAGGTGTCCGCTACGAAATGGAACCAGATTCTTGTGCCAAAGGGCCTCGCACACGGGTTTCTGACCTTGGAGGAAAACACCGAGGTCATCTATAAGGTGACGGACTACTATTCACCCGAGCATGATCGCAGTATCCGTTTCGACGATCCTTCCATAGGTGTTGATTGGCCCTTCGAGGCTTCTGCAATCCAGCTGTCTGACAAGGACCGGAAGGCGCCCTTGCTCGATGGCGCCGATATTTTTCCCTGAGTTGGCGCGGGAAGTGTGGCGCAGGCTGCAGCAGCGATCGGCGTCCCAGTAATCCATCTCTCCACGGATTATGTGTTTTCTGGAGAGGGCGATAGGCCTTATACGGAAACCGATCCGACTGGACCGCGCGGCGTTTACGGCCAATCGAAACTCGCGGGTGAAATGACCGTCGCTGCCGCCAACCCTCGCCATCTGATCTTGCGGACAGCGTGGGTCTATAGCCCGTTCGGCAGGAACTTTGTGAAGACGATGCTCAAGCTGGCGGAAAGCCGCGACACCGTGTCGGTGGTTTCGGATCAATGGGGCAATCCCACATCAGCGCTCGATATAGCAGATGCTATTTTGCGCGTTGCCGACCGGCTGCGGACAGACCCGGCATTCGATGCTTTCGGCATCTATCATCTCGTGGGCAGCGGCGACACGAACTGGAGCTCGTTCGCCAGGGAAATCTTTGCGGCAAGCAGCAATAAAGGCGGTCCTCTTGCCGAGGTCAGGGACATTCTTACCGCTGAATATCCTACAAAAGCCGCTCGCCCGCTCAATTCCAGATTGTCGACGGACAAATTCTTTGACGTTTTCGATTGGCGTGCCCCAAAATGGAATATTTCCCTTGCGCAGGTGATGGACAAGTTGGTCTCTTCCTGAAAACTACTTCGGAATGATTAGTGCCGCGGCCCGAATGCTTTAGTCAGTAATTGAAAAGAATGGTATTCTTGTTGGCATTCGCGATGAGTCAAAGACCATCTTGATCCAAGGCCGTTCACGGGGGACCTATGGAGGATGTCAGGAAATGGTTGAACAAGCTGAAGCTTGATCACTTTGCCGATGCGTTCGCGGAATCTCAAGTCGACTTTGATAGTCTTCGCCTCCTTTCGGACAGTGACCTGCAGAGCATGCGGATCCCGCTCGGTCCCAGAAAAAAGATTCTCGCGGGTATCGCGCGATTGATCGAAGAAGGCCGTGGCGAGCTATCCCAAATTTCGGGCGAGCGCCGTCCATTGACCATTCTGTTTTGTGATCTGGTGGATTCAACCGAATATGCTGTTCTCCTGGATCCGGAGGATTTCAGCAAACTGACGCGAGACTATCTGCGGCAATGCAACAATGCGGTGAGAAGCCACAACGGCATTGCGGCCAACTACATTGGCGACGCCTTTCAGGCACTATTCGGCTATCCTATTGCTGAAGAAGACGACGCAGAGCATGCACTTGCTCTGGCCTTCGATATTCTGAGGCTGGTACCCGAGATTTCGGTAGCAGAAGGACCGCCTTTACGGGTCCGGATAGGAATAGCAAGTGGCCTAGTGGTTGTAGGGGATTTTCTAGGAGCGCCTGCAGGCGTGTCTACGGTCGCTTTAGGATCGATACCCAACTTGGCACAGCGGCTCCAGACAATGGCACAGCCGCAAACGATTTTGACGGATCAACAGACTCACAACAATGCCGCCGGCGCATTCGAATTCACCGATCTTGGCCAGCAAACTTTAAAGGGTTTTTCCAAGCAACTACACGTCTGGCGGGCCGAAAAAGAGCGAATTCTGGAGAACCGCTTCGCCAAACGAACTCAATTGACGGAACTTGTCGGCCGCCGCAACGAAATGTCCCAGGTGCTCGAACTCTGGCGAGAGGTGGTTGCAGAAAACCGCGGTCAGGCAGCGCTTGTTTCGGGTGAAGCCGGTATCGGCAAGTCACGGCTCATTTTCGAAGCTCAGCGCCGTATGCCGCAATGCACGTATTTGACGCTTCAGTGTTCGTCAGCATACTCCAACAGCGCTCTGTTCCCATTTCTCACATTGCTCAAACGCTATGCTGGAATTCATGGCGACAATCCCGCGCAGGGTCTGGAAAAACTCGAGGCAATTCTCGCTCTGAGCGACGTTCCCCTCGCTGAATCCCTGCCTATATTTGCGGGTTTGCTTTCCATCGACCAGCGGCGCTACCCACCTTCTGAACTGACGGCCCCACGGCAGCGCAGTGTTTCGCATCGGATAATCATCGACTGGCTCCATCACGTATCGCGTATCAACCGCGTCCTGTTGTCGATCGAGGATGAACAGTGGATCGACCCTTCTTCGAGCGATGTGCTTGAGGCGCTCTTGGAAGAGGTGGCATCGTTCCCGATGCTGATCCTCATCACAACGCGCGAGAATACACTTTGCAGGCCGTTGAAGGGCGAAAACTTGCGCAAGATCGCACTCAAGCGGCTAAGCGACTACGAAGCTCGTATGCTCGTCAGCAATGTTAGCGGCGGCACCCCCCTGCCGAGCGAAATTCAAACCTCAGTGCTGAACAGAGCCGAGGGTGTTCCTCTCTACGTCGAAGAATTGGCGCGGACAGTTCTGGAGACAGGCGGCCCACTCTTTCCTTCGGAGTCAGAGGTGCGGGAGCAGTCCGTCGGGGTCCCGAATTCGCTGCAATCTTCGCTGTTGTCGCGTCTCGACAAACTTGGCCCTGGCAAGATGATCGCTCAAACCGCCTCTGTCATTGGACGGGAGTTCGATCTCAAGTTGCTAAGCCGACTTAGCGGCTTGTCGGCCCGTTCATTAAATTCCGCGTTGCGCCACCTTGTCGAGTCGGGATTATTCGCACCCCAGCCAAACCGGAAGAGCTACATATTCACACATGCGCTGCTCCAGGAGGCCGCACACGACACTTTGTTGCGAGAACGTTGCCGCGAACTTCATGGCAAGGTTGCGGAGGCCATTCAGAAGATCTATCCCAAGTTGGCAGCAGAACACCCCGAGCTCTTGGCGCAACACTATTCCGAAGCAGACGAGTTGGAACGGGCAGCAGACTGCTGGCTTGCTGCAGGTCTGAATGTTGGCAAGACCTGGGCCAAAGTAGAAGCCGCAAACATGTTTGCACACGGCGTAGAATGTCTGCAGAAGCTTCCGGCTACGCTGGAGCGCAAAGGGAAGGAGTTGCGGCTCTGGCTGGAGATCGGCGACGTGCACTACGCGACATTTGGATATGTCACGCGCGAAGGTAGCGATGCTTACCGAAATGCCATGCGGTTGAGTGACGAGCTCGGTGATACGGAATCGCCTGTCCGGGCGCTCGACGGTCTCTTCGGTACGGCCTTCAATTCTGCGCACTTTGCCGATGCCGAATGGGCTAGTGACCGGTTGCTCGACATCGGCAGAAAACGCGATCATATCAAGGCCCGGGTATTGGGACTGCAGTTCAAGGGTATGAGCCTGTTTTCTCAGGGTAATCTCAAAGGTGCCCGTGATTATCTCGAACGTTCGCTTGGGTACGAAGCACATAAGGCCATAATCGGCAGCGACTTTCCGAGCATGCCGATGCTTTACCTCGCCTGGACATTGCATTTGCTCGGTGAACATCAAAGGTCAATTGACCTCTATAACGCTGCGGAACTCGATGCACGTCAGCAGTCGGCTTACAGACTTGCCGCCTGCCTTGGCAATGGCTGCATTCTGCTAGCACTGCGCAATGATGTCATCAAACTACGCGAGCTAACCAACGAGCTCATCCCTTTGGCAACGGAGAACGGATTTCAACTATGGCTGAATATGGGCTCGTTCTTCGAGGGCTGGGCCATGGTCCGCGCTGACCGCAACTTTGATGGCTTGGAAAAAATGCGGAAGACCTGCGATAACCTCGGCGATCAGGAGATCGACAAATCTTGCTATCTGGGGCTGCTGGCGGAATGCTATCTCCAGGCTCAGGCAATCGAAAAGGCATCTGACGCCGTTGACGAAGCACTGGATCTCGTGAGCAACACCAATGAAAACTATTTCACCGCGGAGCTGCTCCGGCTGAAAGGCGAAGTGCTGCGCAAGAAAAATGCGACCGGCTTTGCCGAAGCATTGTTTAAAAAAGCCATTGCTTTTGCGCGCAAACAAGGAGCTCGCTCGTGGGAGCAGAAGGCCACCCAAAGCCTGACGGAACTGAGGCGTTCGTTCGATAAAAAAATAAAGAATGATCGGCCTTCTTCAATCGCATGAGACGTCAGCATAGAGAAGATGGTCGGCCTGCGCATAGGTAATGCTGCTTTGATCGAAGCAAAATCTCTTGGGCATTATGCGGACGAGGTAACGGCGATTGCATTGGGCAGGCAAATCCAGCCTGAAGGCCCGCATAGCCTTTGACGGGACAGGATCGGTGAATTTCGAATGGCCGAAATAGGAAACGTTGCGGATCAGCGTGGCCGAACCCGATGTCCCCGTCTCGCCGTCTATGGCGATAAAATTTTTATCCGTCGCTTCCTCCAAACCAGGATAGTCCAGTGGCGACGGCGCTGCACCTGATGTCGGGATTTCCGTGGACTTGACCGCCACATTGAACCGCACGTCGTCTCTTTGCGGAATATTGCCGTAACTGTTCAGATAGCGCCAGTTCAGCCGAACTACCCGGTCCGCAATCACTTCTGCTTCCGGTGACCTTACAACGGCAATGGACAGGTCCTCAGGTTTCGAGTTATCGCCCTGCATCGCCGCTTCTGGCGCGGGACAGGACGTATAGAGCGGCGCGTAAGAGCACTCGGTTCCCCCTGCGCCCCACAGGCAATTGCTCAACACGCTCCAGTCGGAGGCGCTGATTTCGGGCGGTAGAGCCGACAATTCATTTCCATCGATCGGAACCATCCACGGATGGATTTTCCCGACGCCGGATCGGGATGCCCACTCCGTCCTATGCGCGTCTATTTCAAATAATTTTCGCCGCTCTGCCTGCAGCCGCAAGAACTGTGCCCTGTCAGGTTCTGAAATAACCGGATCCCTGGCCACTGCATCAGCCGAAAAGCGTTGCCCGGTGGTTTGTGTCGTCAGCGTGTGACACTCCGTACAGTTTCCGGTGGGATCGCGCACGGTCATGGCGCGTTCGAGATTGACCCGATGGGTGGCGGTATAGCCCGATCCCACGACGCGGAATGGTGTCGACCTGCCGCGCGGCGGCGCCGGGAGGAAATTGCCGAGGCTGAAGGAAGACGCTAACGAATCCTGCTTTCCTCCGAAATAGCCCACTCTCGCCTGCTGGATGTTGGGGTTGATGACGTAAGCGCTTTTGTTGTCGTGACACCCTGAGCACTCTACCTGAAACGTTGGATCATATAGGGCTTCTGCTTCGGCACGACCTTCGCTGTCCGTGTAGGAATGGCCGCCTGGTGGTACGAATTTTTGCGACCAGTCGAATTCGCTCTGGTCTTTCCTGCCATCAAAGAACACGATCTCTCCAGAGCGCCTGTTGAATCCGATAACGCCGAACAGCGCAAACTTCGGATTTGAACGCTGCCAGTAGGGGATGGGTTCTACTTCAAGGCTGGGGCTCGACTTGCGGCAGAGGAAAAGCCATTCCACATTGCCATTCTCGACACGGTTCAGCCTTGAGTTCAGGCCGCAATAGGTGGCGCTTCCGGTCAATGAAGGCTTGTCGCACTGTGCGACACCGCTCGTCCATTTGACTATCTTCCCGTCGATATAACGGTGTTCGAATTCCAGCGGATGGTTCGGCTTACCGGGGTTCGGTTTAAGATCGACACTGTTGCCGTCAATTTGCAGCGGTATCGTTTTTGCAGCACCGTCTGAGCAATCCCCGTCAGGGATCGGACCGAACACAGCGCGTGCCTCGTCCCCGAACCTGCTGACTACGTTGCCGCTCGCCGATGCTGGCTCCCAAAGAATAGTTCCATTCCATTTCTGCACAGTCTCGGCAAACGAACCCTCGTCCATGTCAACAGTTCTGGCTCCTGGCCAACTCGTGCTATGAGCCAAGGCGATAGCCGCGGCTCCAATGATGACGATTTGGCTAAAATACCTCACTGGGCGATTCTCAATCCGGCTTCATCGAGCTCGCAATTCGAGTTTCGGTCCATCCAGGATGAGGGTCATCTGTGAAAACTTCCAGATAGTTCCATCCGTCGTGAACACGCTTCGTAGTACGGCGGTGTAATCCAGCACCGGCGTTTCGATATCAGGGTGCTGAAGTGTTACTACGACCGTCGTTTTCGCTTGGATATTGCCTGCGCCAACGAAATTGAGAAGGGTGTTGCTTGCGATATGCCGCGTCTGTGTGCCTCTGAACGTAAGCTCATTAAAATAAGTCTTAAGATAGACCCCCAGCTGATCCTTTCCCGTCGTTTTCTGCAATTGATCTCCGACGGCATTGCACAACTCGTAAGTTACATTGTCCGCAAAGAGGCCCTCTAGTTGCATCATTTTGTGGTCGTCCAGAGCCCAGTGAAAGCGATGAATCAATTTCAGGATTTCTCTTTCATCGGTCGCCGGCGCGTCAGCCAAGTTCGGCGGCCAGACAATTCCCGGTCCGTTTTCGCAACCTACTGCAAACGATTCCCCGGTAGCCGCGAGGGTGAGCCAGAGACCGACACCGACCACCGAAGCCATCAATTTGGCGCGGCGATTAAAAAACTTCCTGCATGTATTTGACATTCCGACCTCCTGTTGATCATGCCCATGAGCAGGCGTGTTCGCTTCGGCAGCTGATTCTGATTCTTATCAACCGAAGCTGCTTGCCTACGCGTTTAAGGCGATGGGTCGTGCGCTCCAGAACACGCTCCTCGTTTTTCTTGCCGTCGTCATCATCGCGGTCAGCGTCAGTGTCGACGAGCCCCAGAGCAAAAAGTTCGGCCACGAAGAGAGTGGCTGCGGCCTCGGAATTCAAGGGCTCTATGGAATCGCCTTCACGCGTTGCGCTTCGTGCACTGGAATCCACCGCATCTGCTGGCATTTCAACGTACAAATCCTCGCCCAGTCCAAAACGTTCGGACGGCAGCGGACTGAACACCGGAGTGTAGGACTGATGCCCCGGTTTGATGTTAGCGGTGCGAGATCGCGTGGGGGCCCTCCTGGCCCCTGCATTGGGTCCAGTGGTCAGCATTTCCATTATGGCTGATGCCGATGCCAACGAGAGAATCAAGCGCCCGACAAATGCGGTGCAGAATACTGCAGGATATGCCGGATTTTTCGTTTCACTTGCCAAAACCATCTCGGCCGCAACCAGAGCATAGTAGCCGGTGTCAATCGGAGCAGATACCACTGCTGCCGCCATAATGTCCCTCATATCCATCGTAACATCGAGCAGTTCGGCCGGGGTGGGTGCCAAGCTATTGGCCGCATGGACCGTCAGCATGCCAGCCAATATTTCGAACAGCGCACCAGTGAAAATCCGTGAGAAGGAATGTCTTTCCGAGGAGAGCTGTGTGATATGAGCCCAGCCGGGCAAGAGATCGGGTCGGACATAGTAGAAAGAATTCCACGCATTGCGAAGGCAATTCGGATACGCCTCGGCGGGATCTTGCGCGTGGAGGCCCGCTCCAAATTGCTCCGCAATCCGCGAGAGTTTGGAATCGCGATATAGATTGGGACCCGTGTACGTAAGGATCGAACGTCGCATCGTTGGGATTTGAAGGGCACACAGTATGGCGCTCACATCGCCGAACGATTCGTGAAAGGCATCGACTTCTTTGTAGACCGTGTGCCAAAGCCGGTCCTGAATCGCATCCAGCATGGCGTGACCCAGTTCGTGGCAAAGCATGTCGCCGCTGGCCGCTGCATAAATGTTCACTCCAGACGACAATACGCCGTGGAAGAAATTGAGTGCCAGCCTCTCGTAGTTAGCGTCCCATCGGGGACCGACGTCCAGTCTTACTTCGAGCTCTGTACCGCAATACCATGCGGGCCTTGCCGTGACTTTGGGACCCCAAAAATCGGCGCCTCGGCGCAAAGCTTCAGCAGCGATCCAGTACCTGAATTCTTCTGTAGTCGTATCCAGGCTCGGGAGCAGCGCAGGCAGTGGAAATCCAAATTTGAACGGCGGTTTTTTGATATCGGGCTGGTCGGCAATTGCGAACCCGCCTGCACCAGGGTCGTTCTCCCAAATCAGAATTATGGCCATAACACATCCCCATATGATCGAGCCTGCGCCAGTGAGGCACAGTGTATTGTTCGAAGTTCGGGCGGTCATTCACACTTGATAATGCAGAAACAACATGCGAGCACTGCTATAATATAAAAACGATGAGCTATAAAAAATGCGTCCCCCGGGCAGATTTCATTGTATTGATTGCCCGATTGCACAACCATATCTCCCCCATAAGGTAAGTCGATTGATTGTTCACTTACCCTGTATGATATAGCAATCTTGAACAACTATGAATACATAGAACGACTTAGTCTGATTACCGCCCATCCCCCGCCCAAATGGATATAGCCGAATTGCAGGCTCTTCTTTTTCTTCATCTGACTTCACAATAGGTCGAAGAATGGACGCAAGTTTTGCGGACTGAATGGAGAGACGCAATGCCGGAAACTCGCCCTATGTCGGAAGAAGCACCCAACCCGAACGTGAGCCAAAGTGCGATCTCTGGTTCCGCATCCGGCCACCTGGCTTTGGTGCCAACATGGCTGCCGTTCGATGTCGCCGGCGGCCCATCCTATTCAGCCGGCGCTGGAGGCGACGGAATAGCCATGGGTGTCATCAGCAGCACTCCGCTCGCTGTCTTCACTCCATCCAACACGGCAATTGCAGGCCCCAATTCAGCAGTGGAAGCGCACCAAGGTAATGACGCCTTGATCAATCAACACTCCACGGAAATAGCTGGCATGGGCGGAAACGGTGGAAACGGCAATCTCGCCCTCGGTGGCGGTGACAACAGCATTCACAATGCCGGAAGCGGAGGCAATGGTTTCTTCGCTGGTGGTATTGTCAGCGCCGATGTAGGCGTCTTTGCCCCCGTCAATGCCGCCGTCGCGGGTGGCAGTGGTTCTTCAGCGATTGCGCATCAAACAAATAACGCCGTCATGCTGCAAGGCGCCACCCAGATTGGCGGGGTGGGCGGTTCCGGCGGGGATCACAACGGGGCAATCGACACTACTCCCGGAGGCGTTGGAACACATGTGTACACCGGTGATATGTTTGCGGGCCACGGTGGCAACGGCTATTTCATGGGTAGTATGATTGACGTGAATGTCGCGATCTTTTCGCCAATCAATATTGCCGTTGGCGCGGCAGGTGGCTCCGCTGAGGCGCACCAGACCAACAATGCGGTCTTTGATCAGGGCGGGGTCCAGATCGCAGGTATAGGCGGCGATGGCGGCGGATTCAATTTGAGTTCCGATACGATATTTACCGGCAGCAACAGTGGCGGCGGGGGTGGCTCAGGCTACTCGAACGGCAGTTTTGTCGACGTTAACATCGGATATTTCCATCCGATCAATATCGCCGTACCTGCAGGCGGCACGGCCGATGCGCAGCAGATCGATCATGTGCTCTACGATCAGCACGCATTGCAAATGGCAGGCATAGGCGGCCATGGCGGAGACGGCAACCTTGCCGACAACCACTCCGCGCTCGTGGATGATATCCTTTCGTTCCTGCATACCTAGCATCACCTCGATACTCAAATAGACCCCCTCGTCGTCGGCGGCTTTCCGCGCGCCTTGGCGCGACCACATGTAACCATTTTGCTGTTCATCCAATACACCCTCCCATGAAGTACACACCCCACCCAAACGAACGTCCCCGAATATCCAGCTAGTCCGCAGGCCAAATCGCGAGCACTCTTTCACGGCGGTTATTCTGCCTGACGATGACGTCGCGGGTACCTGGCCGTGGGAGAAACACGGAAAACTTAAGTAAGGAGTAAGATTATGCCTATTCCACAATTGTCTGACACGATCCAGCTCAACCATTCCGATGCAGGCGACGCGAGCGCCGGTAATGGCGGCGAAGGATACAACTACGGTAACATCCACTACGATCCCACCGCATATGTTTCCAATACACAGACAGTGTATGGAGCAGATACTGATTTGCACAATGGCGATCACGTTTGGCAAGACGCAGGTTGGAGTGCTGGCTCAGCCGGGAATGGCGGCGAAGCCGAAGCAGAGAATGGCTTCCTGGCCAACATCACCAACAACGGCTCGGGCGGCCCGGGTGGCGACGCCAATTCCAATGGCAGTCAGGGAAACTCAAGCGGCGGCGATATCGCAGCGGTTTCTGCAGCTACGACTGCACAGCAGAATACTCAATTCTTCGCAGATCAGCATGCCACTATTCTAGCCGGCGTCGGCGGCAATGGCGGTAACGGCAATCTGGCACAGGGCGGCGATATCTCGGCAGCAGTGGTTCACTCGGATCCCGAAACCACGACCGTCAACAATGCTCTCGACCATTTCATCAATGCCTTCGGGTCGATCGATCTGCACGATCTGGGCTCATAAAATCAATTTGTCAGGATCGCCGGTTGCAACCGGCGATCCTTAAATCCGGACAGCGAGACCAGATGGCTGTCCTTTCAGTGAGCACCCTGACCATGACAACGAGTCTCGTACAATCGCAGCGTCAACCGACGCATCTGGTCGTAGCACTTCGTGCTTGCGCCGGAGCTTTCGGCCTGGTTTTCATCTATAGCTGCGGTTACAACCTCTTTCTGCTCGCACCGTCCATCTATCTTCTGCAGATATATGACCGCGTTTTGTCCAGCCGCAGCACCGACACGCTGCTGATGTTGACGCTCATCATAGCGGTCGCTGTCGTAGTCGGATCCGTGCTTGATATCGTACGACGTGCAGCTCTTTCGCGCATTGGAAGCTGGTTCGACCATCGCTTGCGGCCCTGCGTCCTTACTGCATCATTCGAGTACGCGGCAAGAGCCGATACGGGCGTGGCTACCGATTGCTACCGGGACCTCGCCTCTCTGCGCCAATTTCTCGATTCGCCCGCAAGCGCGCTGCTTTTCGATGTGCCTTGGGCGCCAGTTTTCCTGCTGCTGCTTTTCCTCGTCCATCCTTTGCTCGGAGCAATCGGTGTGTTGAGCGCGATCGCACTGTTATTACTGGCGCTGCTTACGGAAGTCGCCACGCGTGAACCACTCACCCATGCGAATGTTGCGCTAGCAAGGAGCTACGCCCGGTTTGCAACAGCGCTCAAATATATCCAGGTCATCCGGGCGATGGGCATGCAGGATGGTGCAGCGCAGATCGTCTATCGCGATGCGGAAGTTGCAAGAAAAGCGCAAGATAGCGCCATGCACCGGACCGAGATAATTCTTGGTTTCTCGAAGTCCATTCGCACCTTGACCCAAATACTCGTGATGGGTGCTGCGACGTGGCTGGTCCTGGCCGAAAACAGCAGCCCCGGCATCATTTTCGTCGCCAGCCTTTTGCTCGGCCGCGGCCTCGCTCCAGTTGAAGGCGCAATCGGTGCCTGGCGCTCCTTTGCCTATGCCCGCAACGCCTTCAATCGTCTCAACAGAATGCTTATCGCTGTTGCTTCGGACACCGATGCTCGCATGGTGCCGGTCCCCGAGCCCAGCGGGCTTATCCTTGACAATGTCGGTTATGCATTGCCCTTTTCCGGCCGGCCACTATTGGGCGGAGTCAAGCTTCGGCTCGCCCCCGGGGACTGCGTGGCGCTGATTGGCGCTTCTGGATCCGGCAAGTCGACACTTGGCCGCATTATCGCGGGCGTCCTCCAACCCACGAGCGGATGCGCACTTCTTGGCGGCGTCGACATATCCGCCTTGCGTCTTTGTGGAGGAACACATCACATCGGATATCTGCCGCAGGACATCGAGCTGTTCGGCGGCGCCATCAAGGATGTGATCGGTCGGCTCGATGGCTCGGGTCCTGGCAAGGCAATCGAAGCGGCGAAACTCGTTGGTCTGCACGATGCGATCATGCGGCTGCCGCAAGGCTACGAGACCGACGTCGGCGAAGGCGGCAACTTGTTGCTGCGGGCTCAGCGCCAGCAGCTCGGTCTCGCCAGAGCGGTTTACGGCTACCCATCGCTGGTTGTGCTCGACGATCCAAATTCGAGCCTCGACTATGACGGCGAGCGGGTATTGTTCAATGCGATCGAACGTATGAAAGCAAGGGGAATGACGGTGGTGGTCATCACCCACCGGATGGGGATCCTACCAGTCACCAACAAGATTGCAATCATGCGCAACGGGACCGTCGATGCCTTTGGAGATAGCGACGAAATTTACGACACCTATCTTCAACCGCCGTCGCAGACAGGGACATAAGGATGCTAGCCATGGCCCTCGTTCAATTCGGCATTCCGGAGAAATTTACAGGCGCTTTGACCACAATTCGGCACGCCGTCGAAACGTCAGGAATCAGAAAACGATTTTTGACCTATGCCCCGACACCAAACACCTCGACAGCCTTGGCACCCGTGTCCCCCATGCCGAGGCTCCGCAAGGTCGCCTTGGTTGGCAACCTTTTGATTTGCACCTTCATCCTTGGTTTCGGCACCTGGTCTGTCTTTGCGCCTTTGAAGAGTGCTGCTATCGCCTCGGGTGTGGTTGAACCCGAATCGAGCCGTAAAACGATCCAGCATTTCGAAGGTGGTATTGTCCGGCAAATTCTCGTCAAGAATGGCGATGCAGTCAAAGCCGGACAGACCCTGATTCAGCTTGAAGATACAAAATCTCGTTCCGAGCGTGACGCCTTGCAGGGGCAGCTCTGGGATGCCGAGGCAAACCATGCGCGCCTGACTGCCGAGCGAACAAGCAGTAGTAACGTTGTTTATCCCGCGGATCTCGAGTCCATCAGGGCCACGAATCCCGCAGTTGATAGCATCCTGACAGGCCAGCAGCGCATTTTCGCGACGCGCAGGCTGGTTATGCGATCCGAGATCGCAATCACCCAGAGCAAAATGGAGCAAGTACAACAGGAGATCGCGGGCCTTACGGCGCAAAAGGCTGGACTGACACAAAGGGCGGAGATCGCCCGGCAGGAGCTTGCCGCTGTTACGCCGCTTGTCGCAAAGGGCATCGAGAAAAAGAGCCGGCTTCTCAATCTTGGGCGCGAAAAAGCCGACATAGATGGTCAGCTCGGCGAGGTGATTGCGCAGATTTCGCGAGCCTATCAGGTGATAGGCGAGAGTCAGGCATACCTCGTCAAAATTGAGAACGACCGATTGAACGAGGTGGCGCAGGGTTTGCGCGACGCGGAAAGCCAGATAATGCAGCTGAGTGAAAGACTTCGGGCGATCGATGATCAACTCTCAAGGACACAAATCAAGGCCCCGGAAGATGGCGTGATCATGGATCTGCGCATCCATACGACGGGCGGCGTCATCGGTGCTGGCGAACCGCTAGTGGATCTGGTCCCGCGTGAAGGACGGCTTATCATCACCGCGCATGTCCGTCCTGAAGATATCAACCTCGTGCATTCCGGGCTGTCCGCACAGGTTCACCTCCTCCCATACAATCAACGTCGTGTCCCGCTGCTCAAAGGCCTCGTCGAATATGTTTCCGCGGACCGTCTTGTCGACAAGGCGACCGGTCTACCCTACTACGCGGCGACAATCCGAGTGACGGATGAGCGGCTGCCAAAGATGAAAAATGTTGGTTTGGTCCCCGGAATGCCGGCCCAGACCTTGATTGAAACGGGAGAAAGCACTGTGGCCTTCTATGCGGTCCGTCCGCTCATAGACAGTTTCAACAGGGCGTTCCGCGAGGATTGAGCAGGAATTTGATCGGTCGATGGTCGGTGAAGCCAGTACGGCATTCCATCAAGCTCCGTGCTTCTAGGTCGTGAACTCATACTGTCGGAGGGAGGCGATGCGATGAGTAAAAGAAAATTCAATGATGACGAGGTTATGAACATTCTCAAGGCACATCGCAGCGGAATGAGCGTGGCGCAGTTATGCCGCGAACACGGTATCAGCGAGCCCACATTCTACCGGTGGCAATCCTTGCAACTCAGAAACGCCGGCTTTGACGTAAAGAGGCTCAAGGCCCTGGAAGATGAGAACCAGAAGCTTAAGAAGCTGTTGGCCGAAGCTATGCTGGCGGCAGCGACACTCAGTGAGATGCTTGCCAATACTCCATCAAGGGGAAATGCCTAGGGCTCACGAGGCGGTGTATTCATGATCCGTGGATGGTGCCTGACCCAACCGCGCGACCACTTCAGTCCGATTCTGGACGTTGAGTTTGCGCATGATGTGCTGCAAGTGCATCTTCACGGTGTTGCCCGACAGATTGAGCTTTCCCGCAATCACCTTGTTCGGGTGACCGCGCTGCAATTCCGCAAGGACGTCCGCCTCGCGGGGCGTAAAGTCCGCAACGCTTAGGTAACGTGCATGTCCATTACCGTTTGTCCGGTTCTCGCGGGGAGGAGGTCTGTCGCTCTTTGGCATCTCGGTAGCAAATGTGCCGAGCGGATTTGGACAAAATATGCCGCCTGCAAGAACCAGCCGTATCCCGGCAATCGCTATTTCAATGGGCAGCGACGTCGTGAAATACCCGCGAACTCCCATCGCCAGCGCATGTGAGGCCATAGCCGAATCGTCCGTGCTGGACAAAAGTGCGATCGCAGCTTCGGGAAAGAGCTCGTATATTGCCGCAAGGTCATTGTGCAAGCTGGAGCTTTCGACGTTTCTTCCCGCCACATCCAGCGCAACCAGACGCACATCCATGCCAATGGCGCTATCGAGGTTCTCGATGCCCATCATGTCGATAAAATCCCAACCCGCAAGTTCGTGCGCAAGGAGTCTTACGATAGTCGTCCGTGCAAGCGTGTGTTGATCTATGATGATAACGGCAGGAACTTGACGCACCCGACGGCGTTTTGTTTCATAATTATTGGACACTGCTCCCCCATTCTCCCCGTCTCTGCAGAGTTTGAATGCAAATGCCACATTTACATATTATATCTCTTTACCCGTCCTGTCGTGATAAAATTGGAAAAGTACTACCAATTAGTTAGGGGCTCCTGAGGAATGACCCTGATCGTACTACCGAAGGATTTAACTCATCGGCCGCTGATATGATGGAGTAAGACTCGACCAGCGGACAGGAGGAACGACATCAGTGGCCTTGCCACGTCGCAGGAATCGACATTGAGGAGACCATTATGTGCCGCAATATAAAAACGCTGTTTAACTTCGACCCGCCTGCAACCAAGGATGAGATCGACGCTTCTGCTCTTCAATTTGTGCGCAAGCTGTCTGGTTTCAACAAACCTTCGCAAGCCAACGCCGCAGCTTTCGATCGAGCCGTCAAGGAAGTATCGGATGCTGCACGGCGGCTGCTGGCCTCCCTTCATACGCAAGCGCCAACACGTGACCGCACGATCGAAGCCGAGAAGGCGCGCGAGCGCTCAAGAGCACGGTTCGCGCAGGCTGGGTAGGGCAATGTCCTACCCAGCCTGCAACTAAGTAGCAGGCAGCACTACCATGGTATTTGTGCCATTGAGCGGCTTATGACTTAGTGCTTGCTGTGGCCCGAGCTTACCCCGTTAGAGCCTGTCCAATCGGGGTGATAGGGTTGCCACTGGGTGGCGCCGCTGCTGTCAAGACATCCCGCAAGCATCGAGCTTGAAAATGCCATCGCGGCCAGTACAAACATAGTCTTGATCGACATCGCATTTCTCCTCCACGATGTTCTTTGGCACAATTGTGCGCCTTATTACACATGGGTTCGATATTGCGTGTTACGAATCAGATCGTCGTGAGCCGTATGTGATCATCTGGACACCGTGTGCCCCACCGCGGCACCTATTGCAGTGCCGACAACAATCCCCATCGAGATGCTGTCAAACATCGCGTTTCCAAGCATTGCGCCGATGCCAATACCAAGAGCTATTCCGAGAGCCATACCCAAGGCTCGCCTGGCGTTGTGACGACAATTGGGCAACTGCCCGTAAACCGAACAGCGAAGATGTTCCCGCCGCTTGGGAGCTGTGCTGCTGGAGGAATTGGGCGCAGGTCGCCGACGGCTTCACGCTGGTCAATAACGGTCTCGTGCTGGGCGGGGACGGCCAAGGCGTACGTGGAGGCAGCGGTGTCTTCTTGATCGCCAGCCCTGCGACGGTTGCCAGCACATTGATCAATACGGGCACTATTCGACTTTACGCCGATGATGACAACACTTCATGGATATTAGCTTGGCCGAGGTCAATCGGGGAGTTCTCCTTTGAGTACATCCCCTTGCCTTCGGCCACCGTCAGACCGGAGAACTGCTCTGTAGCGGCCAGGCGATAGGCCATGATGTCGATGAAAGAGCTTGGAAAACGCAGTCGCGGTCTCGTAGCCGACACGGGTCGCAATCCGTGCAATCCCCTCGTCACTTGTTTCGAGTAGAAACGCAGCCTCCGACATTCGGCGTGCGATCAAATAGCGGTACATGGACTCGCCAACAAGCTTGGTGAAGCGAGCCGAAAACGCCGAACGACCAAGCCCCACGCTGTGTCCGAGGTCGCCAAGGGTCCAGGGCCTATCCGGGCGATCGTGAATCAACTGAAGGGCTGGTCCTATGTGCGGGTCCGCCATCGCTCCCAACCACCCGCCTTCTCCTGGACCGAGAGATTTGATCCAGCTTCGCAACACCTCGACGAAGAGCACTTCTGTCAGTCGTGAGAGTGCGACGCCTTGACCGGGGCGCTCAAGCGCCGCCTCGCTCACCATGCGTTGCAGGATCGCCTCGAGCCATCCACCGTCCGCCATGGGCTTCAGGAGAAGCACGGGCGGAAGTAGTTCCAACACGCTACCGCGGGAGGGCCGCGCCACAGTGAAATTGCCACAGATCATCGTCGAGAGCGGCTGCGCGCAGCCTCCGTGACGAACGATGCCAAGACGTCCGGCCAATCTATCGAGGTCCCGAATCGGTAGCGGCTTCGTCTGGCGGTCTGAATAAATCACGTGGGGCTCGCCGCGTGTCACTACAACAAAGTCGCCCTCGGTCAAGCGGAGCTCTCGCCCCTGTTCAAGCGCGAGGGTAGCTGAGCCACGGCTGAGATAATGGAAAAGGGCGTAGGGGCGCGCTGGTAGTGCCAGGTTCCATGGATGGCCGAGCTCGAAGTGGAAGAGCAGAGACCCGCTAAGGCGGACGCGATCAAGCACTTGGGCGAGGATGTCCATCATCCCGACATTACACGAATGGACGTTCGGACACAATATTCGGACGATCGAGGCCTAACGTCCGAGAACTCCATGACCTATTTCATCTAAAGGCGAGCCAATAGGCCGCGGCAAACCATTTTTGCAAACAACAGATGGAAAAGCCCCGACCTTGCCGGCGCCTGCCCTTCCCCCCGGACCCGCGTCGTCCATCATCTTTACAGGAGCAATGAATGCGCAATCTTCTACTCTCAGTCGCCACCATCCTCATGGCCGGAGCAGCATTTGCTGCCCCCGCCAAATCGGCTCAACTGCCCAAGGGGGCGGCACACAATATCGTGCTCGTCCATGGCGCATTCGTCGACCAAACCAGCTGGAAGCCGGTTGCCGATATTCTCAAGAAGAAGGGCTACAACGTAACGATTGTCGAAAACCGGCTCACCTCCCTCGCAGCGGACGTCGATGAAACGAAACAGGCGCTCGCGAAACAGAACGGCAAGACCGTCCTCGTTGGCCACTCCTGGGGGGGCGTCGTCATCACGCAAGCAGGTGACGATCCGAAAGTCTCGGCCCTAGTCTACGTCTCCGCATTCGCGCCCGACGTGGGGCAATCTTTGGCGATCTTAGCCAAGAGCGGCCCGGCAACCGAAGGCGCCGCGGCCATTCATCCCGACGAAAAGGGCAACCTCTACATCGATCCCAAAGTATTTCCTTCGGCAGTCGCGGCTGACCTTCCTTCGGAGATCGCCGTATCCTTGGCAAACCATCAGCTCCCGTTGAACCACACAGCGTTCGAGGCTCCTGTCGATACGGCAGCTTGGCACGACAAGCCGACGTTCTACGTGGTCAGCACGAAGGACAAGGTAATCGCACCGGAGACCCAGAAAATGTTTGCAGCCAGAATGCATGCTCACACGACGGAAGTCGCAGGCAGCCATGCCTCCCTCGTCGTTCATGCGAAGGATGTCGCCGCGGTAATTGAAAAGGCCGCGCTCGTGCAGTAACACGAACGAAAACCAGAAGCAGGCGTATATGAAGGCGCTGAACGAAGCGTTGGATAGAGTCGAAGATCGTTACAAGACGAAGATTCGACTCAAGAAAAACGAACTGAGCAAAGCCCTTCGCGCCTGCTGCTTGGAACAGCGCGTTGGAGATTCGAAGGGATATGCAATTCTGTAAGTGACTGAAAAGATTATGGTGGAGCCAAGCGGGATCGAACCGCTGACCTCTTGCATGCCATGCAAGCGCTCTCCCAGCTGAGCTATGGCCCCATTCAAAATGGCCGTTTAGGCCACCGGATGATCCGGTAAACTGTCGAGCAAGGTCTGGAGCCTTGCCTCTTGCTTTCGCAAAGATGGCGGTACTTATCGCCCGCCGCCCGGAAGATCAAGTCCTGTTCACCGGATATTTTCGGTGAACAGGATAATCAAAATCAATTCTCGTCGTCGTCGCCGATGCCGCCACCAAGAATATCGGTGACATCGTCATCCTCATCTTCTTCGTCGGTCGCGAGGAACGTGTCGTCATCGTCGGCGTCCTCGACCTCGACATCGTCATCACCGATATCCGGAACGTCGTCGCCTTCGGCGTCCGCTTCTTCAAGCGCAACGAATTCCGGCTTCTCGAGAGCAACATCGAGTTCTTCCGTCTCGACCTCTTCCTCTTCTTCGCGCGCGGACGAAGCGGTGGAATCGAAATAGCTGAGCGGATAGCTCTTGCCCGTATAGGGCGAGACGATCGGATCGCGATTCAGATCGTAAAATTTCTGCCCGGTCTCCGGGTCAACTCGCTTGGTGCCAAGTTTTGGATTCGCCACGTTTTGCCTCGTCTTGCTGCGCTCGCCTGCGACCGGCTGGTATCAGACCCTATTGGCCCCAACCGTTCATGCCGATACTCATCAAAAATGAATTTGCGGTCCATAAACGCAATTCGACGCATTTGTCAAAGCGAAAAAAGCTTGTGTCAATCATTGAATTTGCAAGATGACCGTACTGGCAAGCTGTGTTAGTAGGATGCCCGCATCCCAATGACCTTCTTTTATCGCGATTGATCCTCCCCATGTCCCATTCCGCGCCGCCAAAACCCGCCACTGCCCGCCGCTCACAGGCTCTCTCCGGCGATATCCGTATTCCCGGCGACAAATCGATTTCACACCGCTCCTTCATGTTTGGCGGGCTCGCTTCCGGCGAAACACGCATCACCGGCCTGCTCGAGGGCGAGGACGTTATCAATACGGGCCGTGCCATGCAGGCGATGGGCGCGAAAATCGCCAAGGAAGACGATGTCTGGGTCATTCAGGGAACCGGCAATGGCTGCCTGCTTGCGCCGGAAGCGCCGCTCGATTTCGGTAATGCCGGCACCGGTGCGCGCCTGACCATGGGGTTGGTTGGCACATATGCCATGGAGACCACCTTCGTGGGCGATGCTTCATTGTCGAAGCGGCCGATGGGCCGCGTGCTCAATCCCTTGCGTGAAATGGGAGTGCAGGTGTCTGCCGCGGAAGGCGACCGTATGCCGCTGACGCTACGCGGTCCGAAGGTCGCAGCGCCGATTACCTATCGCGTGCCGATGGCCTCAGCACAGGTGAAATCCGCCGTGCTGCTCGCCGGGCTCAATACGCCCGGCATTACAACGGTCGTCGAACCGGTCATGACGCGCGATCATACGGAAAAGATGCTGCAAGGGTTCGGCGCCAACCTTTCCGTAGAGACCGACAGGGATAATGTGCGCCATATCCGCATCGAGGGTCAGGGCAAGCTGACCGGCCAGACCATCGACGTACCGGGTGATCCGTCGTCCACGGCTTTTCCGCTGGTTGCGGCCATCATCGTTCCGGGCTCAGATATCACCATTCGCAATGTGTTGATGAACCCGACACGCACCGGCCTTATCCTGACGCTGCAGGAGATGGGTGCTCGTATAGAGATCCTCAATGCGCGCCTCGCAGGCGGCGAGGATGTCGCGGATTTGCGCGTTCACGCCTCCGAACTCAAGGGCGTCCATGTGCCCGCGAGCCGCGCGCCATCGATGATTGACGAATATCCCGTCCTTGCAGTCGCGGCCTGCTTTGCCACTGGCGAGACGGTGATGAACGGCCTCGAAGAGCTGCGCGTGAAGGAATCCGATCGGCTTTCTGCTGTTGCCAACGGGCTCAAGGCCAATGGCGCCGACTGCACCGAAGGTCATGACATTTTGACCGTTCGCGGCCGTCCGGATGGCAAGGGCCTTGGCGGCGGCAGCGTCGAAACCCATCTCGACCATCGCATCGCAATGAGCTTTCTTGTCCTCGGCCTCGCCGCCGAAAAGCCCGTCACAATCGACGATTCGACCATGATCGTTACCAGTTTCCCGGAATTCATGGACATGATGAAGGGAATGGGTGCGGAGATTTCCGAACTCGAAATCTGAAAACGAGCAAGAAAATCAGCGATGACCGAGCTCATATCGCGTCTCACAGTATATTTCCTGTATGCCATGTCCAGCGTGCCCTTTCTTGTCTGGGCAGGACGAAGCGCCTATAGCGGCACGGTCGCGAGCACGGCGCAAGCACCATGGCCGGGTATAACCGGCACGATATTTCGCGTCCTTCTTCCTTTGACGATCATCTTCCTCTATGCGTGGAATGTCTCGGCCGGTGCGGAGGCGGCGAATACGAGCGAGTGGGAACCATTCCAGTTTCTGCTGCTACCACCGGCACTTGGATCCATCGCCGGATACGGTATTGGTTATTTCATGGGCAAGAGAAGGATCATCTGATGTTTTTCCTGCTGACGTCATTTACCGTCGTTGCCATTCCCTATGTGATCGAACAGTTCGGTCTGCGGGTTCGCTTTGGCCTGTTTGCGCTGCTGTTCTGGCTGTTCGTCTTCCAGTTCGTGTTGATCTTCAGCATCGACGCGTTGCTGCAGAATTTTGCAACTTCCATGCCCGACTGGCTGGAATCCATGTTGACGACACTCGGTGGCTTTGCCTTCGTTACAATCGGGATAACGCCTATCATCACCCTCGTGTTGGCTGCGGCGTACCTCCTCTTTGCGCTCGGACAATGGCTGTTCGACAAGGACGAAAAAGATCTACCAACGCCGCAGACGCACTTTACGGTCGCCATCGATGGTCCCGCGGCTTCGGGCAAGGGAACGCTCGCACGCAGGATTGCCGACGCTTACGGTTTTCATCACCTGGACACGGGCCTAACCTACCGCGCCGTCGCCAAGGCCTTGATGGATCAGAACATGCCGCTGGACGATGAATTTCTCGCCGAGAAGGCGGCGCGCAGCATCGATCTTACAAAGCTCGATCGCGCAGTACTGTCCGACCACGCTGTTGGCGAGGCGGCATCAAAAGTTGCGGTCATGCCGGCAGTGCGCCGTGCACTTGTTGCCATGCAGCACAGTTTCGCCGAGCGCCCACCCGGTGCGGTCCTCGACGGACGCGATATCGGCACGGTCGTCTGCCCCGATGCTCCGGTAAAGCTCTACATCACAGCGTCGCCCGAGGCACGCGCCAGAAGACGCTATGATGAAATCAGGTCCAATGGCGGCGGTGCCAATTATGAGGAGATTCTCGCGGATCTCACGCGCCGCGATGCCCGTGATATGGGGCGCACCGATTCGCCATTAAAGCCCGCTGCCGACGCGCACTTGCTAGATACGACGGAAATGGATATAGAGACCGCGTTTCTTAGTGCCAAAACCCTGATTGATCAGGCTCTCGCGAAGAACACGCATTAGACCATCTGCAACCGACCCACGCACCGGATTGCCCTTCAATGGGCGGGTTGGCATGCAGGTGAACCGAAACACGAACCACCGGTGCTGTGTCCGACGAGTTTTCCGGACACTCAGGAGTATTTATGTCTGAAGCCAATCCAACGCGCGAAGATTTCGAAGCTCTTCTCGCCGAGTCCTTTGCCACCAATGACCTTGCTGAAGGTTATGTCGTCAAGGGCCGTATCGTCGCCATCGAAAAAGACATGGCGATCATCGACGCCGGCCTCAAGGTCGAGGGCCGCGTTCCGCTGAAGGAATTCGGCGCGAAAGCCAAGGACGGTTCGCTCAAGCCGGGCGATATCGTTGAAGTTTACGTCGAGCGTATCGAAAATGCCCTCGGCGAAGCAGTTCTGTCGCGTGAAAAAGCACGCCGCGAAGAGAGCTGGGTCCGTCTCGAAGAGAAGTTCAATCGCGGCGAACGCGTCGATGGTGTGATCTTCAACCAGGTCAAGGGTGGTTTCACCGTCGATCTCGACGGTGCCGTAGCCTTCCTGCCGCGCTCGCAGGTCGACATCCGTCCGATCCGCGACGTTACCCCGCTGATGCACAACCCGCAGCCCTTCGAAATCCTCAAGATGGACAAGCGTCGCGGCAACATCGTTGTATCGCGCCGTACCGTTCTTGAAGAGAGCCGTGCGGAACAGCGTTCCGAGATCGTTCAGAACCTCGAAGAGGGTCAGGTCGTTGAAGGCGTCGTCAAGAACATCACCGATTACGGTGCGTTCGTTGACCTCGGCGGCATCGATGGTCTTCTGCATGTGACCGACATGGCCTGGCGCCGTGTCAACCATCCGTCGGAAATCCTGTCCATTGGCCAGACGGTCAAGGTGCAGATCATCCGTATCAACCAGGAAACCCATCGTATTTCGCTTGGCATGAAGCAGCTCGAGAGCGATCCCTGGGATGGTATCGGTGCAAAATACCCGATCGGCAAAAAGATCACCGGTACGGTTACGAACATCACCGACTACGGTGCATTCGTCGAGATCGAGCCGGGCATCGAAGGCCTTATCCACGTTTCCGAAATGTCCTGGACAAAGAAGAACGTGCATCCGGGCAAGTTGCTCTCGACAACACAGGAAGTCGAAGTCGTTGTTCTCGAAGTGGATCCGGTCAAGCGCCGCATCTCCCTCGGCCTGAAGCAGACTCTCGACAATCCGTGGACGACCTTCGCAGACAAGTTCCCTGTCGGCACGATCGTCGAAGGCGAAGTCAAGAACAAGACCGAGTTCGGCCTGTTCATTGGCCTCGACGGCGATGTGGACGGCATGGTTCACCTCTCCGACCTCGACTGGAACCGTCCAGGCGAGCAGGTCATCGAAGAGTACAACAAGGGTGACGTTGTGAAGGCTCAGGTTCTCGATGTCGACGTCGAGAAGGAACGCATCTCGCTCGGCATCAAGCAGCTGACCGGCGACAAGGTCGGTGAAGCCGCAACTTCGGGTGAACTGCGCAAAAACGCCGTTGTTACAGTTGAAGTCACGGGCATCACCGATGGTGGTCTTGAAGTGCGTCTGGTCGATCATGACCTCGACTCGTTCATCCGCCGCGCTGATCTGTCCCGCGATCGCGACGAACAGCGTCCGGAACGCTTCACGGTTGGTCAGAAGGTTGACGCCCGCGTCATCGCCTTCGACAAGAAGACCCGCAAGCTGCAGGTCTCGATCAAGGCGCTGGAAATCGCCGAAGAGAAGGAAGCTGTTGCCCAGTACGGCTCGACCGACAGCGGTGCTTCGCTCGGCGACATTCTCGGTGCCGCTCTGAAGAGCCGCGAAAAGAACTAAGTTCTTTTCCTGACCTTGAAACAAATGAAACCCGCCGGTGCGAACCGGCGGGTTTTTCTTGCCTCAAATCGTGTCGAACTGCACCAGGATGAACGCCATTTGCGTAGCAAGCGCCAGCGCCAGTATGACCAGCTGGATTTTTTGCCGGCGAACATAAATTCCCAATCCGAAAAGCGCGATCAGGAAGAGGTTGCGAAAGGGGTATTCAGCTCCGAGTGTTTGAAAATGAGCCGTGCCCTTCATGATCGTGTCGAGAAAATCGAAAATAAATATCGATATCAAGATCCCGAAGAACCAAGCCCGACGCGACATGAAATAATCTTCATAGCCGGAATAGCCCTCCATGCTGTCGGGGAAAAGCATGCTGCATGCGAGAAAGTGCAGGCTGGCAAAAAAAATGACGAAGAGATATGCCTCGAATTTCCACAAGACCAGCGCATGCAAATAGAACTCGAACCACCAGAAATGCACGACGGTGAGGAAAGCGAACAACACCCAGCCAAGGTGCACCGCATAGATATTCTTGCGCTGTGGGTGCTGGATAATGCGGGCGATGCCGGTCAGCAAACGCGAGACGCTCAGGCCAAGTACGATGCCGATAATTACGCGTACGTGCGTGAAGACTTCCGGATTCGGAATACCGCCCTCCATTGCATCCTCCCGTTGCCGCTTGTCGATGTTTGCAATCAGAGGTCACATGCTACTGGAGTAGCAACTCAATGCAACCTCACATGCCATTTTCAGCGACGTCAGCTTGGCGCAAGTTATCGCACGTAAACTTTAATGATCGAACGAGAAAACTTTTTGGTGCGGTGCGTTGAGGAGAGCGAGCGAACCGCAAATAGCTCTATCTAATTGATGCGGTTTAAATAAAATCTTGACGCATGTCACTCATGCTGTAAATTTTCAACCATTAAGAGTGGCCCTATATCAATCATGAGATGTATTGCGTCGGCGTAGTTTTCAGCAATGATTGCAAATGTCCTTCGCAATTTCTTCGCCGGCATACGGTTTTTGGAATGAGCAAGGGATTGTAAAAAGGAATGCCGCGGTGAATCAGCCGATCAAGACAATGGAAGACTTCTCTGCATTTGTAGGATTGTCGCGCCCCACTGTGTCTAAATATTTCAACGACCCCACTTCGGTGCGCAAGAAAACCCGCGACATCATCGAAGCGGCCATCAAGAAGTCCGGCTTCCGGCCAAACATATTCGCCGTCAATCTCAACCGCCGCCGCACCAATATTCTTGGTATCATCGTTCCGAATTCGACCGACCCGTTTTACATGACGCTGACCCGGCGCATCGAAGGCATCGCCGAACAAACAGGTTATCTGGCTTTCGTTTTGAGTTCCGACGGCAAGCCGGAGCTTGAAGAACGTGCCATCGAGACGTTCAAGTCCATGAACGTCGCGGGTGCCATTATTGGACCGCTCGGCGTAAAGTCGCATCACGACAAGCTGGCCAAGCTCGGCGAGTCAATTCCACTCATCTACGTAGATTCACCGCTCGATGCGACGTCGCCGTTCGTCGGCACCGACAACCGGCAAAGCTTCAAACTGATCGTAGACTATCTGACGCGGTCCGGTGACCAGCCATGCTATTTCGGCATGTCTCCGGTCAACAGCAACGCCTATGAGCGGCGCGACGCCTATAACGAGGCAATGAAGAACCTGAACCTCGAACCCCGCTTCGTGAAGGTCGATCCGGGTTTGACCTGGGAGTTCGAAAAATTTGCCTTCGATGCGACGGCTCGTATCCTCAGGGAAGGCGGTTTCCCGACAAAGACCGTGCTTTGTGCCACCGACCGCATCGCTTTCGGCGTAGTGGCTGCCGCCTACCAAGCCGGCCTCAAGGTAGGGCGTGGCGCGGATTGCGACCTGCGCGTTGCCGGCCATGACGACCAGCCGCTGTCGCGTTATATGTGCCCCCCACTGACGACCGTTGCGCAGAACTACAATGAAATCGGCAGGTTGGCCATCAAGCTATTGTTCGACAAGCTCGGCGAAAACGATGACTCGAAGATCGAGATTCCCGCCGACCAGCGTATCCTTCTAAACGCCGAAATCATGTTGCGCATGTCGGCATAGTTTCGGGATCCGTGCCGCTAAACTTTCACGACCTGCTCCACACGGTCCTCTGCGCCGAACAATTGCAGATAACGTTTGATCTCTGCCGGATCGCCAGTTGCCTTCTTTGGGTTATCGGAAAGCTTGACCGCGGGACGTCCATTGGCGTCACTGACTTTGCACACCAGTGAAATCGCATTCAGCTGATCGTTATAGCGTGGCGCGCAATCCTCGAAATCATTTGTAAGGTTGGTGCCCCAACCAAAACTCATACGCACCTTGCCGTCGAAGTGGCGATAGGTTTCCTCAATCGTATCGACATCGAGCCCGTCGGAAAACACCAGCAGCTTTTCCCGTGGGTCCTTGCCCTTTGATCGCCACCAGGCAAGGATTTTCTCTCCTCCCTCGATCGGAGGCGCACTGTCCGGGCGAAAACCTGTCCAGTCCGCCACCCAGTCCGGCGCGTCACGAAGAAACGCTGCCGTTCCGAATGCATCCGGCAGGACGATGAGCAGGTTGCCGCCATAATAGCGGTTCCAGTCCTGCAAAACTTTGTAGGGTGATTTCAGCAACTCTGCGTCGGTGGTACTCAATGCAGCAAGGACCATAGGCAGTTCGTGTGCGTTGGTGCCGAGCGCTTCCAGATCGTTGTCCATTGCCATCAACACATTGCTTGTGCCGGTAAAGGCCTCACCGATACCTTCTTTCAGGGCTTCGACGCACCAGCGTTGCCAAAGGAAGGAATGGCGCCTACGTGTGCCGAAGTCAGAAATTTTGATGTCGGGAAGTGAACGCAACCGCTCCACCTTCGACCACATCTTGGCCTTGGCACGGGCATAAAGGACGTCAAGTTCGAACCGGCCCATCTTCTTCATGGCAGCACGCGAACGCAGCTCGTTGATGATGGTCAGCGCCGGTATCTCCCACATCGTCGTGTACATCCACGGCCCGTAGAAATTCAGTTCGTATTGTCCGTCCCGCTTCGTCAGTTCGTATTCCGGCAATTGGAAGTTTGACAGCCATTCGAGAAAGTCCGGTTCGAATATCTGACGCTTGCCGTAGAAGGTGTTACCTCCGAGCCAGATCATTTCCTTTTTGGAAAAGCTTATCGTCCTCGCGTGATCAAGCTGCTCGCGCAATTCCTGTTCGTCGATCTCGTCAGCAAGCCGTACCCTGGTCGTGCGATTGATCAGCGTAAATGTCGCGTCCACTTCGGGATAGACACCCCAGATCATCTGTAGCATCAGCAGCTTGTAGAAATCCGTGTCGAGCAGACTACGGACGATCGGATCGAGCTTGAACGTGTGGTTGAACACGCGCCGTGCGATATCGGTCTTCGTCGCCATTGACTGCTTTCCTTGCGAATTTTCCGCCCGTCATGTTGCACGCCAGAACCGGGCCTTCAAGGAGGGACAAGCAAATCCGGCTAATTTCGACGGATCGAGTGGCCATGCTTTCTCCATTAAATATTTGTAACATAACGGAATTGTCATTACCGGTTAGGTAAAACCCTCTTATTCTGCCCGACAAACAACCGTTCGCGCTGACTTGTGCGTTGGGATATGATCATTTTGTGCTGGCTCTGCTTGTGCGGGACCGGCCTTTTGGAGCGATATATGCGGCTTTCGAAGCAACTCATTTTTGCAGTGCTGATTCTGGTTCTTGCTGGAACCGGCTGGCTGTACTTCTATTCAGGCTCGAAGGCTGGTATCGATCGCAACTCGACCGCAGCAACAGAAACCACCACCCGGGGACAGCGTCGCGGCGGACAAGCCTTGCCGCTCGTCGTCGTCCGTGCTGCGGCTGAAGCGAAGATCAACGACAAATTGTCGGCCATTGGCACCGGCAAGGCCAAGAGTTCCGTTGCAGTTACTCCATTCACCGCCGGGCGACTGACCGAAATTCTCGTCACATCAGGGACCAAAGTAAAAGGCGGCGATGTCATTGCCCGTCTTGATTCAGAAGCCGAAAGCATCATTGTCGACAAAGCGCGGGTAGCACTGAGGGACGCACAGACCAAGCTCAAGCGCGCGGAAAGCCTGCGTTCAAGCAACACGGTCTCCGCTGTTCAGCTTTCCGAAGCAGCATTGGTGGTCGATAACGCCGCCCTCAACGTTCGCGAGGCGGAACTCGCCCTTGACCGCCGGGCAATCAAAGCCCCGATTGGTGGCATTGTCGGCATCCTGCCTATAAACGCGGGCAATTACGTCACAATCTCCACGACGGTCGCAATGATCGATGATCGTTCCGATCTTCTGGTTGATTTCTGGGTGCCTGAACGCTTTGCGCCGGCCATATCAATTGACCTGCCAGTGACAGCGACATCTATCGCCCGCCCGGGTGAAACCTTCAAAGGTGCCATCAGCGCCATCGATAACCGTGTCGATCCGACGAGCCGTACGCTGCATGTTCAGGCGAAAATCACCAATCCTAATGATGCCTTGCGCGAGGGCATGGCCTTCCAGATGGCAGTCGGCTTTCCGGGAGACACTTACCCGACTGTTGATCCCCTCGCCGTTCAATGGGGTACTGAGGGCGCCTATGTCTGGAGGATTGACGATAACAAGGCGACGCGCGTTCCGGTGCGGGTTGTCCAGCGCAACACCGCCTATGTGCTGGTCGATGCCGACATAAAGCCCGGCGATCAGATTGTGGCCGAAGGTGTGCAGTCAGTCCGTCAGGACGGTCTTGTCCAAATTCAGGGACAACCGGCTCCAGAGACCAATACCAGCGCGGAGCCAACTGCTTCCGTCGGCGAGCGGGGCTGAGGTCCAGCAGTGAGCACGTCAAACGGACAGAACGATTCCAGTTTTACCGCACTTTTCATTCGTCGACCCGTCATGGCGCTGGTGCTCAATGCCCTGATCGTCGTCGCGGGTCTTGCCGCCTGGTACGGCGTTGATGTCCGCGAATTGCCCGATGTCGACCGCCCGGTGGTTACGGTCTCGACGGATTTCGAGTCCGCCGCCGCCGAGACTGTGGACCGGGAGCTAACCTCGGCGATCGAAGGCGCTGTATCGCGCGTTTCAGGCGTCAAGTCGATTTCGTCCAGTTCGTCGTTCGGCAGCAGCCGCGTCACCGTTGAGTTCAACGATGGCGTTGACCTCAACGTCGCGGCGGCTGATATGCGCGATGCCATCAGCCGCATAACCAACACATTGCCCGACGAGGCCGACCCGCCGCGTATCGTCAAAGCCGATGCCAATTCCGATGCGGTGATGCGCCTGGCCGTCACCTCGGACACCATGGCGGTCGAGGACATGACAGTCCTCGTCGAAGACCAGATCGAGGACGTGCTCGCGTCGGTCCCGGGCGTCGCCGACGTTCAGGTCAATGGCAACCGCAGCAAGATATTCCGCATCGACATCGATCAGGGCAAGGTTGCCAGCCTCGGAATGAACATCGCGGACATTCGCAACGCACTGACGACGATGGCCTTCGATACCCCTGCCGGTCAGCTCAACAGCAATGACCAGAGCATCGTCGTTCGTGCAACGGCTCCCGTATCAACGCCGGAAGACTTCGAAAACATCATCATCAAAGGTCAGACGAAGATCCGCGACGTGGCCACGGTGACGATGGGCCCCGACATCGGCACCTCGATTCTGCGTGCCAATGGCAAGACCGGCATTGGCCTCGGCATTATCCGCCAGGCTCAATCCAACACGCTCGATATTTCGAAAGGCGTTCGCGCCGCGGTCGCACAATTGCAGCAAACGCTGCCTGAGGGTGTCGACATCCGCGTGACAAGCGACGATGCGGACTTCGTCAATGGCGCAGTGCATGAAGTGGAAATTGCGCTCGGTGTGTCTGTCGTCATCATCATCCTGATTATCTATCTCTTCCTCTGGGACATTCGCGCGACCCTTATCCCGGCTGTCAGTCTGCCGGTAGCGCTGATTGGCACCATTTCTGCTATCTATCTTGCCGGTTTTTCAATCAACATCCTGACGTTGCTCGCCCTGGTGCTGGCGACCGGTCTGGTGGTGGATGATGCGATCGTGGTGCTGGAAAACATCGTGCGCCGCCGCAATCAGGGCATGGGGCCACGCGCTGCCGCAGTTCTCGGCACCGAGGAAGTGTTCTTTGCAGTCATCGCGACAACGGTGACGCTCGCGGCTGTTTTCGTGCCGCTGTCCTTCCTTCCTGGCCAGACCGGGGGACTCTTCCGCGAGTTTGGTTTCGTTCTGGCGATCTGCGTGCTTCTGTCCGCTGTGGTGGCACTGACGCTGTGCCCGATGCTGGCTTCCCGCCTGCTCAGTGCGAGTGAGGCCAAGCATCAGGATGTCACCCACACGCCAGGACGGGTCGCACGTGTCGGCAGCTGGTTCGGCAATCTTTACAAACGCATGTTGCATGTTTGCCTTGCCGCCCCTTGGATTGTTGTCGTGATCTCGGTGCTGTTTGCTGGCGCAGCGTTTGGCGCGTTTTCCCTTCTCAAGCAGGAGCTGACACCGGTGGAAGACCGGGCTTCGGCGTTCCTGCGCATTACCGCGCCGCAGGGCGTCAGTCTCGAATATCTCGGTGACGAGATGCGTCAGATCGAGCAATTGATCCAGCCGCTACGCGATAGTGGCGAAATCCAAAATACGTTCTCGATCGCCGGCCAGAATGGCAATACCAACCGTGGCTTCATGGTCCTCAGTCTCGCCACCTGGAAAGAGCGGACGCGGAGCCAGCAGGAGATCCTCGCCGACGTCTCGAAACGGGTTCGCGACATTCCAGGTATCCAGGTTTTTGCCGCACAGCCAAACTCGCTGGGCATCCGCGGTGCCGGTAATGGCCTGCAATTCGCTGTCGTCGGTACAAGTTATGCCGAGCTCGGGACCACGGCTGCAAAGATCGTGGCCGAGCTTGAGAAAGACAGCCGCTTTGATCGTCCGCGTCTGACCAATGAGCCGACCCAGCCGCAACTGGCCGTGTCGATCGACCGCGAGCGCGCTTCGGATCTCAATATCAATATCACTGGCCTGGCCGAAGCGCTGCAATCGGTGCTCGATGGTTACAAGGTCGGTTCCGTCTATATCGAAGATCGTTCCTACGATGTGAAACTCGTATCGAGCACAAATCCCATCAATGACCCGACAGACCTTGAAAACGTGTTCCTGCGCACCGGCGACGGCCGGTTTGTCCCGATGTCGACGATTGCCAAACTCACCGAAGTCGCCGTCCCCCCGGCATTGACGCGCGAACAGCAGATGCGTTCCGTCGCCATCACGTCGAGCCTTAGACCGGATTTTGCACTCGGCGATGCCTATAAGGACGTGCAGGAGGTCGCCGCACCTTTGCTGCCCTCCGGCTATCGTATCATTCCGCTGGCGGAAGCCGCGACGCTTGGGGAAAATTCCTCCAGCATGGTCACGACTTTCGGCTTTGCCATCCTGATCATTCTACTGGTTCTCGCAGCGCAATTTGAAAGCTTTATCAGTGCGGCCGTTGTGATGGCTACGGTTCCGCTTGGCCTTGCCTGCGCTGTCTTTGCCATGGTCATGACCGGCACCAGCATGAATGTCTACAGTCAAATTGGACTGGTGCTGCTTGTGGGCATCATGGCGAAGAACGGTATTCTGATCGTCGAGTTTGCCAATCATTTGCGCGATCAGGGCAGGAATGTAAGAGAAGCCATCGAAGAGGCATCGAACATCCGTCTGCGCCCCGTCGTGATGACCATGCTCTGCGCCATTCTTGGCGGTGTGCCGCTGGTTCTCGCCAGCGGTGCGGGCGCCGAAGCTCGCATCGCCCTCGGCTGGGTCATCGTCGGCGGTCTCGGCATGGCAACCGCCTCGACGCTCTTCCTGACACCGGTCGCCTACCTGTTGCTGGCCGGCTTCTCAAAGCCGAAAGCCGAGGAAGAAGCACGTCTCAACCGCGAGCTCCTGGAAGTCGCTTCGCAACCGCCCTTGGCCGCTGAATAGCCACGATCCGAGATTTTCGGACATCAAGTTGCGCTAATCGGCCCGATTTCCGAATTTCTTTGACTATCGTATTATTGACGGCGTTCCGTTGGACCTATAGCCAAAATCGTGCGGTTTCCTCGGGAGGAACCTCCAAACTCTTTTCTAAAGTCCGTGCCACCGTGTGGGTGACCATGCATGTCGATGGCCGGTCGTTACTGCATGCGCACTATTTTTAAAAAGAAGCATTTTTTATTTATTGGGAGGAATCATGGCTTCGTTACGAATGCTGTTGGGAGCCCTGGCATGTTGTATCATGCTGGCTGGCTGCAATGACTCAAACAGAACCGTGGGTACGGACGACGGGTCCGGAACCTTTGTCTCGTGCCCAGGCACCCTTGTTGATGGCAAGTGCATCATCACGCCGGAAGTAGTTACAAGCGCATGCGAGAAGGGCACACTAATCGACGGAAAATGCATTGTGACACCCGTTGCGATCTCTGTCTGCGAGACCGGCAAGCTTGTTGACGGCAAATGCATCGTCTCGCCCGCTGTGACACTTGTATGCCAGACCGGCACCCTTGAAGACGACAAGTGCGTCGTCAAACCGAGCGTGATTACCGGTGCGTGCAAAAAAGGAACACTCGTTGGTACCGAATGCGTGGTCAAGCCCGAGGCGACCTTTGCATGCGTTACTGGCACCCTTGAGGTTGACAAGTGTGTTGTCAAGCCGAGCATAACTACCGGCGCATGCGAAAAAGGAACACTTGTTGGCACCGAATGCGTTATCAAACCTCAGGTGACTTTTGTATGCGGTGCGGGCGCCCTTGAGGTTGACAAGTGCGTCATCAGGCCGGTCCCGATTACCCGTTGCGACAAAGGCACGCTTGATGGTGACGTTTGCGTCATCAAGCCAGTGGTCGTCACCCGGTGCGACAGGGGCACTCTGGTCGATGGCGAATGTGTCGAAATCAAAATTCCGTCCGTTACCGATCCCGTCAATCTTGATGATGGGATGAAAGCGCTCACCTGGAATGGCCGCAGTGCTACGATAACAACTGCCGATTCAGTGTCTACGCTGCGCACCTATCAGCTGACGACCACCCAGGACCAACGAAAAGCGAACAAAGGTAAACAACTAACAATTGAGGAACGGGCGGACGCTCCGACGATCCGCACCGGCAGCCAGATGTTTGACGGGCTGTTTGCTATGGCGATGCAGGAAGCCAGGGAACTGACCGTGACCTCCATCAAGGATGGCGCGTACAATAACGGCAATCCCGTACCCTGTGGCGGCACGATCGGCTGTTATCAGTCGGGAGACGAGTGGACGTATGTGTGGACGCGCGATACTGCCTATGCCGTTGATCTTGGCCTTGCGCAGATCAACCCGCAGGTAGCCAAAAACAGCCTGCTGTTCAAATTGTCAAAGCGTCGCAATGCGAGCGGAACGCTTGGAGAAGACACAACTGAAATCGTTCAGGACACCGGCAGTGGCGGAAGCTGGCCGGTCAGCACAGACCGCGTCGTCTGGGCACGAGCCGCTTTCGAGCTGCTCAAATATCTCGATGGCGCTGATCGCACGCAATTCCTCAAGGAGGCCTACACGGCTATCGGCAACACGATCGAAAACGATCGTATTGCCGCCTATGACGCCCGCGACGGGCTCTATCGCGGCGAGACCTCATTCCTCGATTGGCGCGAACAGATCTATCCTGAGTGGACGAAAGATGCGGTGGTTCACCTCGCAATGTCGAAAACCCTCTCGACCAATGTCAATCACTGGAAAATTCTTGATGTCGCCGCGAAGATGGCTGCCGAACTGAACCAAACTGCCAATGCTGCAAAATACGGGCAATGGGCAAGCACGCTGAAAACGTCGATCAAGACTGGATTGTGGCGATCTGATTCTGGCCTGTTCAGCATGATGAAGACGACGGAACTCGATCAAGCTCCAGTCCGACGCTACGAATTGCTGGGAGAGGCTCTGGCCATTCAGGATGGCATTGCCGACAAGGGCCAGACAACAAGTATCCTTGAGAACTATCCGCACACGGCTGCCGGTGCAGCGGTTGTCTGGCCCCAAATGCGGGGTGTGAAGGTCTACCACAACCGGGCTATCTGGCCGTTTGCTTCCAGCTATCTGATCAAGGCAGCGAAGGGACGCAATGCCGATGTGGTTAACCGAAACTTCGATACACTCATCAATGGCGCGGCATTGAACCTGTCGAACATGGAGAACTTCGAGTTCACCAAGCTTGCAGTAACAGCGCCAAAGGACGAAGACCGTCCGGACATCGATTCCGATAAGCAATTGTGGTCGGTGGGCGGCTACACTGGTTCCGTACTCGACGTTGTCTTCGGGCGTGATGCCGATATGACGGGCATCCGATTCCAGCCTTTCATCACCAAAAAGATGCACAAGACCATCTTTAATGGTGCCCGTCAGCTGCAGTTGAAGGACCTCGTTTATCGCAGTAAGAAAATCACGGTAAAGGTGAATTTGCCGGCAGTTGGTACAAGTAGTGATGGATATTACTCAGTCTCAACAGCAGAATTGAACGGCGCCCAGATCGATTTGGATAGATACACACCTTCATCCGATCTGAAGGATGACAAGGTTAATGTCTTTGTCATCGGCTTGATTGAAAACAATGAGGAGGGCGGGCCGGCACGCGTTGTCGAACCTAGCCAGTACTATGGCCCTGAACCCCTCAACCTTGGTCTAACCGCAGGCGACTGGGCGATAAAAAAAGGCGCGGACGGATTGATTAATTTGTCCTGGACGCCGACGTCGTCAATATATCCTATTGCAATCAACGTTTACCGCAATGGAGAATTGGTTAAGGCCAACGTAGTCGGTAACGAATGGAAAGACGACAAAAGCAAACTTGACAGTCAGACATTGTGCTATTCGCTGGAGGCGCAAATTACCAATGGATTGAGGAACGTCTCGCAACGCACAAATCCTGCCTGCTATTGGGGCAATGACAAGCTGACATTTCTCAGGGCCGATACGGCAGTAAACAACATTGTTTCTGGCTCGCCGGCGCAACTGAAGGACGACCATGGTCGCAAAGCCTGGTCAGACTGGGGTGTCCCTGGCGAAGAGCTGACATTCGCCTTCACCCCAACAGTCAGCGGGAGCTATCATGTTCTCTTGCGCTACGGAAATAGCTTTGGCCCTGTCAATACCGGCGTAACAGCGGCCGTCAAGCAAATGGAGATAGTGGGCGCGGGTCAGACTCCGATCAAAGGCGTTGTAGTCATGCCGCATTTGCCAAGCTGGGATATCTGGGGCGAATCCACGGTTGTCCCGGTGAAGCTTGAAGCGGGGACAGAGTACACAATAAAGCTTAGCGACTTTTACAACATGTCCTATCTTGCCTCGAACGCAACCTATAACGACCGCGGTGGCAAGGAGGGTATAT
Organism: Candidatus Phyllobacterium onerii; assembly: GCF_028331445.1. Taxonomy (GTDB): domain Bacteria; phylum Pseudomonadota; class Alphaproteobacteria; order Rhizobiales; family Rhizobiaceae; genus Phyllobacterium; species Phyllobacterium onerii. The sequence continues at coordinate 35,814 of NZ_JAQMHX010000015.1, forward strand.
TGAACCGGGCCAATATTACTGAGCTGATATTGCGGCGTATGGCCGATTGAGGGGTGAGTACTAGCGATGTACGGAGATGGCCCGGCAAGTCCGGGCCATGTCATTTTTAAGTGCGCGGGAATTGCAACATTTCTTGACCGTTTGATAAAAAATTTGACCTTCCGAGAAAATCTGCCATTCTTCCGTACAGGTTCGGAGATACCGGCCATCGAAAAGACTGCTGATCCGTGGGAACTGGACTCAGTCAAACGAGGAGATGAGATTTCATGGGATCGATGGATTCTGGAATCCGTGACGTCAAAGCCGGGCGGCTTGCATCCGGCGCCTATACGGAAGTGTTTGCCGATCTTCATCCGCCGCTAAGCCGGCACGAAGCCTTCGTCGAATCGGACCGGTGTTATTTCTGCTATGACGCGCCATGCATGAACGCCTGCCCGACCGGCATCGATATTCCCCTGTTCATTCGCGAGATAGCTGCAGACAATCCTACCGGTTCTGCCAGGACCATTCTCTCCGAAAACATCCTTGGCGGCATGTGCGCCCGCGTCTGCCCCACCGAGACGTTATGCGAGCAGGCTTGCGTGCGCGAAGTGGCAGAGGGCAAGCCAGTGAAGATCGGTTTGTTGCAGCGCTACGCTACCGATCATTTGATGGCCAATGGCCAGCATCCCTTCAAGCGCGCCGAGCCTACGGGTAAATCCATCGCAGTCGTCGGGGCTGGACCAGCGGGTCTGTCCGCCGCCCACCGTCTGGCCATGCACGGTCACGATGTGACTATTTTCGAAGCGCGACCCAAGGCAGGCGGCCTCAACGAATACGGTATCGCTGCCTATAAGAGCGTCGACGACTTCGCCCAGAAGGAACTCGACTTCGTTCTCGAAATCGGCGGCATCACCATCCAGAACGACAAGGCTCTCGGGCGCGATATCAGTCTCGATGCGCTGAGAGCAGGTTTCGATGCGGTGTTTCTCGGCATGGGGCTGCCGGGCGTCAACGACCTTGGCCTCGAGGGCGAAGACGCTGCCGGCTGTATCGATGCGGTGGATTACATTTCGGTGCTTCGCCAGAGTGACAATCTGTCCGAAATCCCCGTCGGCCGGGATGTCGTCGTTATCGGCGGCGGCATGACCGCGATTGACGTCGCTGTACAAACAAAACTGCTTGGCGCAGAAAATGTCATTATCACCTATCGCCGCGGGCCGGAAAACATGAATGCCAGTGATTTCGAGCAGGAACTCGCGCTGAAGAATGGCGTGATCATCCGCCATTGGCTGCAGCCTCGCGCGCTCACCCGCAACGAACATGGCGAGGTCTGCGGCATAACGCTGGACTACACCGTCATGACCGATGGCCGTCTGGGCGTTTCAGGTGAGAGCATCACGCTTGCCAGCGATCAGATATTCAAGGCGATAGGTCAGACACCAGCCGAAGCAATCCTTGGCGAGGCTGGCCTTGCGTTGTCGCGCGGCCGTATCAGCGTGGACGACGAAGGGCGGACCTCGGTCGCGGGAATCTGGGCCGGCGGCGATTGTGTTGCAGACGGCGAGGATTTGACCGTCGCTGCCGTACAGGACGGCAAGTCAGCCGCTGAATCCATTCACCGTACGCTGATGCAACAACCGGAAAAGGTCAGCGGCTTCGTCGAAGCCATCATGGCTGATAGTCCAGACGGCGCGTCTGTTCCAGAACATCAACCCAATCATCCAAGTCATTTAGTCAGCTAAAGGAAACCGCCATGGCTGATCTTTCAACGAATTTTCTTGGCATTAGATCTCCGAACCCTTTCTGGCTTGCCTCTGCTCCACCCACGGACAAGGCCTATAATGTCGAGCGCGCCTTCAAGGCGGGCTGGGGCGGCGTTGTCTGGAAAACCCTAGGTGAAGAAGGCCCACCTGTCGTCAATGTCAACGGACCGCGCTATGGCGCTATTCACGGTCCGGACCGGCGCCTGCTCGGTTTCAACAACATCGAACTCATCACCGACCGCCCGCTCGAAGTAAACCTGCGGGAAATGACCGAGGTCAAGAAGAAATGGCCGGATCGCGCCCTGATCGCCTCGATCATGGTGCCCTGCGAGGAGGAAGCCTGGAAGGCCATCCTGCCGCTCGTAGAAGCGACTGGCTCGGATGGCATCGAATTGAATTTCGGCTGCCCGCATGGCATGTCCGAGCGCGGAATGGGTGCCGCTGTCGGCCAGGTGCCGGAATACATCGAAATGGTGGTGCGCTGGTGCAAGCAATATACCCGCATGCCGGTCATCACCAAACTGACGCCAAACATCACGGACATTCGCAAACCCGCCCGCGCCGCCAAATCCGGCGGAACCGATGCCGTATCGCTCATCAACACCATCAACTCGATTGTTTCAGTTGATCTCGATAACTTCGCCCCGAACCCGACCATCGATGGACGCGGCTCGCATGGCGGCTATTGCGGCCCGGCAGTCAAGCCGATTGCGCTGAACATGGTAGCGGAAATCGCCCGCGATCCTGAAACACGCGGCCTGCCGATTTCCGGCATCGGCGGTATCACCACATGGCGAGATGCGGCGGAATTCATCGCACTCGGCTGCGGCAATGTACAGGTCTGCACGGCAGCCATGACCTATGGTTTCAAGGTTGTGCAGGAAATGATTTCCGGTCTTTCCGACTGGATGGATTCCCGCGGGTTCCGCACCATCGACGACTTCCAGGGCCTTGCCGTGCCGAATGTCACCGACTGGCAGTACCTTAACCTGAACTACATTACCAAGGCGCAGATCGATCAGGAACTTTGCATCAAATGCGGCCGCTGCCACATCGTCTGCGAGGACACATCGCATCAAGCGATCACATCGATGGTCGATGGCGCGCGGCACTTTGAAGTCATCGACGAGGAATGCGTCGGCTGTAACCTCTGCGTCAGTGTTTGCCCTGTTGAAAACTGCATCACTATGGAACCGATGGTTTCAGGCGTCGATCCGCGTACCAAAATGCCGATCCAGCCGGATTATGCCAACTGGACCACGCATCCGAACAATCCGATGGCAAAGCTCGCCGCCGAGTGACGGGTTGGACTAGGAGCTGCGACAGCGCATCTATTGACTGACAGGGGCGGAGTATGAAAAGTCCGGCGCAGTGAAAATGCAGCAGGTAGCAACATCGTGATCCGCCATATTGTATTCTTCAGCGCCCGTGACAGGAAAGACGTCGAGACAATCGTGAGGGGCCTTCGGCGCCTTGGTGAAATCCCCTACTCGTCTGTTTTCGAAGTGATGCCCAATACGAAAACGGACCCGATTTCCGGCGAAATCGATGTGGTCGTCTATGGCGAGTTCGAGAGCGCCGAAGCGCTGGCAGCCTACAAGGCGCATCCGATCTACAGCGAAACGACCGCTGTCGTTCGCCCGCTACGTGAACTGCGCATTTCTGCGGATGTCGTATCTACGCTCAGCTAGACCCAGCCGTGCCGGAAATGCTCTCCAGAATAGGACAATCTGGCCGCTGGTCACCATGGCAATGCGTAACCAGATGTTTCAGTGTGAGCTGTAGTTCGCGCAGTTCGATAATCTTGCGCTCGATTTCCTGAAGCTTTGACTGCGCGATCGACTTGACGTCGGCGCTCGCACGGCTCTTATCCCCATAGAGCGCCAGCAACTGGCGGCACTCTTCCACCGAAAACCCCAGTCCGCGAGAGCGCTGCAAGAAGCGCAGCTTGTGCACATCCGACATCGAATAATCGCGATAGCCATTGTCCGCCCGATCCGGCTTCAGGAGGCCAATATCCTCGTAGTAGCGGATCGTTTTGGCGGGCAGGCCGGATTTATCAGAAGCGTTACCGATATTCATGGGACCTCACAATCTTATTGTCCGTAGCCGCAGCGCGTTCGCGATGACCGACACGGATGAAAGGCTCATGGCCGCTGCAGCCAGCATGGGCGAGAGTAACAGACCGAACACCGGATACAGCACCCCCGCCGCGACCGGCACACCGAGCACATTGTAGACGAAGGCGAAGAACAGGTTCTGCTTGATATTGCGGATCGTGGCCGTGGCAAGATGGCGAGCGCGAACGATGCCGTTCAGGTCACCCCTCACCAAAGTTATTCCGGCACTCTGCATCGCTACATCCGCTCCCGTACCCATCGCTATGCCGACATCGGCCGCAGCAAGCGCAGGTGCATCATTGACGCCGTCGCCGGCCATCGCGACCTTGGCGCCTTTGGCATGCAACGCATCGATGAGTTGTTTCTTTCCCTCCGGCAGCATATCGGCCCGAACCTCATCAATGCCGAGCGAGCGTGCAACTGCCTGCGCTGTCACAGCGTTGTCGCCGGTCGCCATGATGACCTTCAGCCCCGCCTCATGCAGCAAGCGGATTGCCTCCACGGCCGTCGCCTTGACTGGATCGGCAACCGCAACGATCCCGGCGGCCCTGCCATCGACCGCGATGAAAAGCGCGCTCTTGCCTAGTGCACGTAATTGGTCGGCTTGCTCGATCAATTGTGAGACATCTGTACCGGTGTCCTGCATCATGGCCTTGTTGCCAAGCGTCACGCTTCTGGCGTTGACCGTTCCGGATACGCCCTTGCCTGTAGCTGCTTCGAAATCGATCGCATCGGCAAGCGTAAGACTGCGCGACTTTGCCCCCTCGACAATCGCTTCGGCGAGCGGGTGTTCGGAGCCTTTCTCGAGGCTTGCGGCAAGAGCCAGCAATTCGTCTTCAGCAAAACCCGGTTGCACAACAATATCAGTAAGTTTTGGCTTACCTTCCGTCAATGTTCCGGTCTTGTCGACGATCAGCGTATCGACGGCTGCGAACCGTTCGAGAGCTTCCGCATCCTTGATCAGTACGCCCGCGTGCGCCCCGTGCCCGGTGGCGGTCATGATTGACATCGGTGTTGCCAGACCGAGCGCACAAGGGCAGGCGATGATCAACACGGAAACAGCGGCAACCAGGCCATAGATCATGCTTGGCTCCGGTCCGACGAGCGACCAGACGATGAAGGCGACGATTGCAACCAGCACCACAACCGGAACAAACCAGGCGGCGACGCGATCGGCAAGGCCTTGGATCGGTGCGCGCGAACGCTGGGCCAACGCGACCATGCCGACGATCTGCGACAGAACCGTATCAGCGCCGACCTTTTCCGCCTTGATCATCAAAGTGCCGTTACGATTGAGCGTGCCGCCGGTCACGGTGTCATGTTCGATCTTTTCGACCGGTAGCGGTTCTCCCGTCAGCATGGATTCGTCGATGGAGGAGTGTCCTTCGAGCACGATGCCGTCCACCGGCACGCTTTCGCCTGGGCGCACGCGCAACCGGTCGCCGACAATTATCTCGTCCAATGGCACATCCGTTTCTGTCCCATCTTCGGCAACGCGCCGGGCCGTCTTGGGTGCAAGGTCCCAAAGTGCGCGGATGGCAGAACCGGTGCGTTCACGTGCTCTCAGTTCGAGGATCTGGCCAAGGAAGACGAGCGTTACGATCACCGCCGCCGCTTCGAAATAAACTGGTACGGAGCCACCATGCATGCGGAAGGAATGCGGGAAAATATCCGGCAAGAACGTGGCGACGACACTGAAAGCGTAGGCTGTGCCGACACCGATGGCGATCAACGTCCACATGTTGGGGCTGCGGTTGATGAAAGATGCCCAGGCCCGCTCAAAGAAGGGAATGGCCGACCAGACCACGACCGGAGTTGCCAGCGCGAATTCCAGCCACGTAGCCAAACTCTCGCCAATCCAGGCACGCAACGGCAACCCCAACATCGGACCCATGGTAATCAGAAGCAGGGGAACGGAACACGCGGCGCTGACCCAGAAGCGGCGGGTGAAATCCACCAGCTCCGGGTTCGGCCCTTCATCTCCAGTCGGGATGCCCGCAGGCTCCAGCGCCATCCCGCAGATCGGACACGAACCCGGACCATCCCGGATGATCTCTGGATGCATGGGACAGGTATATTGCGTCCCGGCGGGCAGGGCTTTGAGCGCTGGTCGGTCGCCGAGATAGTCCTGCGGCGCGTTCTCAAATTTGGCCAAGCAACCTGCCGAGCAGAAATAGTATTTTTCACCTTCATGGCGCAGGAAATGTTTCGCGCTCGCCCGGTCTACTTTCATGCCACAGACAGAATCGATCGCATCGAGATAGGTGTCCGGCTCCGCTATGAATTTGCTCTGGCAGCCCGCGGAGCAGAAATGAAACAGCCGCCCGCCATGTTCGGCTACCGGTTTGTTCGCCTCCGGGTCTACAATCATCCCGCATACCGGATCGCGCACGATTGGAACTTCCGCGCGTTTCTCCCCGCTGCAGCAGGAATGATCGTGGCTTGTATGGTGGTGTTTCATGATGCAACTTTCGGTTATGAACCAGATAGTGCATCCAAGGTAGTCTTTCCAGTAACTGGAAGGTCAAGAGGGTTCTTGGGAGATGGAGAGCCTTTCCATGAGGCGCCGACACGAACCCTCCCCTTGTGGGGAGGGCAGGACCGCAGATCCGGGAGGGGTCTCTTGAAAACTTAGTGTTTCAAAGGCCCCTCCCCGCTACTACGCAGCTTCCCTCCCACAAGGGGGAGGTTGAGAAACAGAGCTCAACCCGCCTGCGCTTGGGCCGCCTCGCCGGTCAGCTGACCGGCTTCCCATCCGAGGATGGCGCGTTTGCGGGTCAAGCCCCAATGATAGCCCGTCAGAGCTCCGGACTTGCCGACTGCCCGGTGGCAGGGGACGACGAAACTGACCGGGTTGGCGCCGACAGCGGCACCCACGGCGCGCGAAGCCTTGGGAGACCCGATATCGGCAGCGATATCCGAATAGGCCACGCATTTGCCCATCGGGATCTTCAGCAGTGCTTCCCAGACACGCAGCTGGAAATCAGTGCCGATCGTGACCACCTTGAGCGGCCTGTCGGCGCGCCATTCTGCCGGGTTGAAGATACGCGCTGCATAGGGTGCAGTGGCCGCCAGATCTTCGACATAATTGGCATTTGGCCAACGCGATGTCATGTCGGCCAATGCCTCGCGTTCCTTGCCCGGATCAGCAAAAGCCAGACCCGCCAGCCCGCGGTCCGTCACCATCACCAGCGCCAGGCCAAACGGCGAAATCAGAAAGCCGTAGCGGATTGTCAGCCCTGCACCGCGGGTCTTGTAATCGCCCGGTGACATGCCTTCGTGCGTGACAAAGAGATCATGCAGCCGGCTCGGACCCGAAAGTCCCGTTTCGTAGGCAGTTTCGAGCAAGGGCATACCCTCGTCCAGCAGACGACGGGCGTGGTCGATGGTCACTGCCTGCAGGAAGCCTTTGGGAGAAAGGCCCGCCCAGCGGGTAAACAGCTTCTGCAGCGCGGTTGGCGACAGCCCGGTATCGCGGGCCAGCGTCTCAAGCGACGGCTGGTCGCGATAGTCCTTGCTGATACGTTCGATGATATGACTGACGATGGCATAATCGTCGCCGGTCGGGGTGATGTCTTTCTGAAGTATGGCATGTGGTTTCATGAGCTTTTACCTCTCTTTTGAGGCTATATGACCACTGTGGGGCTCTTGTCGCCACCCGATTCTTGCAAGGCGTGGATTTACCGTCGCTTGGCTGTCGCAAGCGCCATCTGGAACGCGGAAGCGAAACTTTCACGGTCATCGGGATTGAGAAACGAGCCAATCGCCACTGCCTTGCCCTGTCCTTCGACCAACATCGACGTGATGCCGATTTCCGCATGACGGGCGACGCTGAACCGCGTCCAGAAGGGATTGAATTCATGCAGTTTGGCCCGGCCTGACGGGGCAACCTGGCGGATTTGCAAGGCGATACGCGAAACGCTCACCTCTTCATGGGCCTTTGCCGAGATATAATTCATCCGGAACGCGATATAGACCAGCAGAACATCGAGACCGAAGAAGCCAAAAACCGGCCAGGCGCCAAGCGACAGAAAAAACAGGCCGGTGAAGAAGCTGCTGACGCCCATCGTTGCCATAAGAATGAGAAAACCAGTTTGACCCAGCGAACGATGAGGCACGAGAAGCGCACGAAAAATTTCTTCCTCGTTTTGGCCCGCAGCGTCAAATGGGTTCATTGTTTGGCTCATGGGCTTTAAGTATAGATGCACCATGGAAAATCCCAAGCGTAAAATCGATGAAGATTATGTGAAGCCTGCTAAATCGGCTAAGGCGCGCAACGTTCCCGGCACACGCTACACCGCTGCGGAAATCCATGAAATCTTCCGGCGTTTTTCGATCCAGCGCCCCGAGCCCCGGGGCGAGCTCGAGCATATCAATCCCTTCACCCTGCTCGTCGCCGTGGTGCTTTCAGCGCAAGCGACCGACGCCGGTGTGAACAAGGCGACGCGAGCCCTGTTCAAGGTTGCGGACACGCCGGAAAAGATGCTGGCTCTGGGCGAAGCAAAGGTCGGCGACTATATCCGTACCATCGGACTTTGGCGCAACAAGGCGAAGAATGTCATCGCTTTGTCCAAGGCGCTCGTCAACCAATATGCCAGCGTGGTTCCGGATGACCGCGACGAGCTGATCAAATTGCCCGGCGTTGGCCGCAAGACGGCTAATGTCGTCCTCAATATGGCCTTCGGCCAATCGACCATGGCCGTCGATACGCATATCTTCCGTATCGGCAATCGGCTGGGCCTTGCACCTGGCAAGACGCCGGAGGAGGTAGAAGCGCGGTTGATGAAGGTAATTCCTTCTGCATATCTCTATCACGCGCACCACTGGCTTATCCTGCATGGCCGCTATATCTGCAAGGCGCGCAAACCGGAATGCCCTTCCTGCGTTATCGCGGATATTTGCAAGGCGGCGGAGAAGACCTCGGAAATACCGGCGCCACTGGTGCCGCTACCGCCACAAATTATCTGATCACAGTGGCTGGCGGCTCGGACTGCGCGACCGCCTTGTGCAAATGAACCATCATCGCCGCAGCAAAGAGCGGGGTCAAAAGATTGAGGATCGGGATCGCCATGAAGGCGGCGATAACCAGCCCTCCCAAAAACACTGTCGTTGCATGTTTTGAGCGCAGCGCCTTGGCTTCCATTTCCGGGCGAAAGCGCATCGCTGCAAATTCGAAGAACTCGCGGCCGAGCAGATAGCCGTTGACGACGAAGAACGCGATGATGTTGATCCCGGGGATCAGCAGCATCAGCAAAGCAGCAATGTTGCCGAGGATAACGACGCCAAGGAATTTCACGGACAGGATCAGTGATCGGACAGCAGGCAATGGCCGTCCTTTTGGATCAAGTGGATAATCTTCTTTTTCCACCACTTCCGCCACATCATCGAGGAAGAGCCCGGCAACGATTGCCGTGACGGGTGCGATGAGCAGCGCCAGTCCAAGCGCAAGCCCAATGCTGGCAAAAATGCCGGCGATGAAGCCGAGCCATCCAACCCACGACGGCAGTTCCGGCAGCATCTGATCGAAAAACGGCCAGGCCAGCGCTTCGAACAGTTCCCGCAGACCGAACCATATGCCGATGAGCAGTAAAACAGTCAGTCCAATAGATTTCCACAGGACAGCACGAAACTCCGGGTGAAACAGATGATTGGCCGCAGCGCGGGCGCTTTCCACGATCATTTAGGGTCGCTTTCAAAAGTTTCCGGGTTGCGGACATAGGAGTAGTCCATAGTCAAGACAAGGCAGCACACCAAAGAAGGGGTAGTCAACCGGCTGCCGACGCGCTAGGACAGGCGCCAAAATAACCGCCAACAGGTACCGAACAGTTCAATCCCGGAGTTTTCATGTCCAACTTTGACGTGCTTTGCATCGGCAATGCCATTGTCGATATCATCGCCCGCACCGATGATGATTTCATCATCAAGAACGGCATCATCAAGAACGCCATGAACCTGATCGATGCCGATCGTGCGGAGTTCCTCTACGAGCGCATGGGTCCAGCGATCGAAGCTTCTGGTGGAAGTGCCGGCAACACCGCCGCAGGCGTCGCCAGTCTCGGCGGACGCGCCGCTTATTTCGGCAAGGTCGCAGACGACCAACTCGGGCATGTCTTCATCCACGATATCCGCTCACAAGGCGTTGCCTTCGACACCCGTGTTTTGAATGCCCCTCCGCCCACCGCGCGCTCGATGATCTTCGTTACGCCCGATGGCGAGCGTTCGATGAACACCTATCTCGGCGCCTGCGTCGAGCTTGGACCGGAAGATGTTGAAAGCTCCAAGGTTTCCGAAGCCAAGGTGACCTATTTCGAAGGTTATCTCTGGGATCCGCCACGGGCCAAGGAAGCAATCCGCCTGTCGGCGAAGATCGCGCATGAACATGGTCGCGAAGTGTCGATGACGCTATCAGACCCTTTCTGCGTCGATCGCTATCGCGAGGAATTCCTCGAACTCATGCGCTCCGGCACGGTCGACATCGTCTTTGCCAATGAGGCGGAATTGAAGTCGCTGTATCAGACCGATGATTTCGAAAAGGGCCTGGAACTCATCCGCAAGGATTGCAAACTTGCAGCCGTCACCCGCTCGGAAAAGGGCTCGGTCGTGGTCTCCAAGGATGAGACCGTTGCCGTACCGGCGATCGAGATTACGGAACTGGTCGATACGACTGGCGCTGGCGATCTTTATGCCGCCGGCTTTCTGTTTGGCTATACGAATGGCCGGTCCTTGACGGATTGCGCGAAGCTTGGTTCGCTCACGGCAGGTCTTGTCATTCAGCAAATCGGTCCGCGCCCGCAGCAGAACCTGAAAGCGGCTGCCGAGCAAGCCGGACTACTTTGATTTGATATAGCCCTCGCGCTTCAGCTCTTCCGATGTGCGACCGCGCTTGTGATATGTCGGCAGCGCCCAGCCGAAATAGAGCGCACCGCCGCGTACGACAAACGCGGCGAGCGCTGCGACGAGTGCGGAAATCTCCGGCCCGACGGCGAGGCTGTGCAGCACGATGTATGTGACTGACCCAGCGAGGGCGGCGGTCACATAGATCTCTCGCCGCATCAGCACGGACGGTTCTCCGGATATGATATCACGCAGAATTCCACCAAACGTCGCCGTCATGATTCCGGTAACAATCGCAATCGTTGAGTCGAAGCCCAGTGCCAGGCTTTTGGCCGCGCCGATAACACTGTAAGCGGCAAGACCGAGTGCATCGAGCCAAAGCAGAACGCGGTAGCGCGATTCGAGCAGATTGGCGGAAAAGTAGACGAGAATCGCTGCCGCAGCACAGACCATAAGATTTCCGGGATCCTTGACCCAGAATACCGGCACACCAAGGATCAGATCGCGCAATGTGCCACCGCCGATGCCGGTGACGGCGGCGAGAAACACGAAGGCGATGATATCGAGCTGGCGACGCGATGCCGCCAAAGCGCCTGTCGCAGCAAAGACGAATACTCCGGCATAGTTGAAGAGCTGGATCATGGTCATCGGCTGTCCCCCCTGCGCCGTTGTTCTCGTCACGATAGTGCATGACCCGGCAAAATGAAAAGAGCCACATTCCGCTGTAGAAATGTGGCTCCCAAAGCTGTTCTGGTGGTCGGATCAGGCGTCTTTTTCTGCCTGCGGATTGATCGGGCCAGGCTCCGGCTGACCTTCGGCAGCAGCCTGTTTCGGACCGCCTTTTGATACACCGACAAGCGCCGGACGCAGCATGCGGTCACCGATGACGAACCCGCTCTGGGCGACCTGCAGCACGGTGTTGTGCGGCACATCGGCATTTGGAATTTCGAACATCGCTTGGTGGAAATTCGGATCGAATTTCTGGCCCAAGGGATCGAGTTTCTTGACGCCATGGCGTTCCATTGCCGACATAAGCGAACGCTCGGTGATCTCGACGCCTTCAGCAAGGGTCTTGAACCCTGCATCGCCACTTGCCAGCACATCGGCCGGAATGGCCTCCAAAGCACGCTTCAGATTGTCGGAAACAGAGAGCATGTCACGGGCGAAATTCGCGACCGAATAGGCACGCGCATCGTGGACATCGCGCGCGGTACGCTTGCGCAGGTTTTCCATATCGGCAGCAAGCCGCAACAGCTGGTCCTTCAGATCGCCGTTCTCGGCGCGCAATTTATCAAGCTCGGCCCAGTTGTTGGCATTTGCCTCCATCTCGTCGTCCTGAGCGAGGGCATATTCTTCAGCCTTGCGTGATTTGAGAAAATCATCGGCAGCGCGCTTCAGCGCATCGCGATCGCGCGGATTCTTCAGGTCGCGCTGGTCGAGATCGGGAGTGTCGTGATTTTTCTTGTCTTCAGCCATGTATCCTGTCCATTCATTATTCGTAAGTTGCGCTGGATATCGAGGTTTAGGCCATAAAAATCAAGTGCAAATGACTATCTCAAGAGGCGCGAGACGAGCTGGGCGGTATAATCTACCATAGGTACGATACGCGCGTAATTCAGCCTTGTCGGGCCGATGACACCGAGCGCGCCGATGATGCGCTGTTCGGAATCGCGGTAAGGCGCGATGACCAGCGATGAGCCGGAAAGCGAAAACAGCTTGTTCTCCGAGCCGATGAAGATGCGCACGCCTGGTCCGGCTTCCGCCAGATCAAGCAGTTGCAGCGTGCCCTCCTTGGTTTCGAGATCATCGAAAAGGTGCCGCAAACGATCAAGATCCGCTTCGGCGCTCACCGATTCAAGCAGGTTACCTCGCCCGCGCACGATCAGCCGTGCCGGCTGGCCGCCGCCATCGCCGCCCCAGATGGCGAGCCCCTGTTCGACGAGATGTTGCGAGAGGGCGTCGAGCGCCTGCTGGGTTTCTTCCTTCAGCCGGGCGATTTCCTGCCGCGCTTCTGTGATGGTGCGGCCTTGGATATGTGCATTGAGGAAATTCGAGGCTTCGATCAATTGCGACGGCGTCACGCCAATCGGCAGATCGATGACGCGGTTTTCGACGTCGCCGCTCTGCGTGACCAGCACGGCGAGGGCCCTTGTTGGTTCGAGCCTGACGAATTCGATATGTTTGAGCGCTCCTTCAGCCTTGGCCGCGAGCACCAGCCCTGCCCCGCGTGACATGCCGGAAAGGATCTGGCTCGCCTGCGTCAGCACGTTTTCGGCAGATTGCGTTTCACCGGCCCTCACCTGCGCCTCGATGGAGTTGCGTTCGGACTTGGAAAGATCGCCAACTTCCATGAAGGCATCCACGAAGAAGCGTAGGCCGATCTGGGTCGGCAAGCGGCCGGCGGATATATGCGGTGCATAGACGAGGCCGAGATGCTCGAGATCGCTCATCACATTGCGGATCGTCGCCGGAGACAATGAAACAGGCAGGATGCGCGACAGATTGCGTGAACCCACCGGCTCGCCATCGCCGAGATAGCTCTCGACAATGCGCCGGAAAATATCGCGCGATCGCTCGTCGAGCGATTGCAATGTGTCCGGAACAACGGTCCTGTTCATCGTGCCTCAGCTTTTGCTTGTCAGACCTTGATATAAGCGTTCTCCGCGCAATCATCAAAGCCTTTGATCAAAGCCTTTGCTTCATCACCCCATCACGGTTAAAAGGCCGAGAACACATCAACAAGAGGTCTACCAATGCGTCACTCCAAGCGAGCCCCCGACGAAATGCGCGCCATTTCCTTTGAGCGCGGCGTTTCCAAACATGCCGAGGGCTCGTGCCTGGTCAAGTTCGGCGACACGCACGTCTTGTGCACCGCCAGTCTTGAGGAAAAAGTGCCGGGCTGGATGCGCAACACCGGAAAAGGCTGGGTAACTGCAGAATACGGCATGCTGCCGCGCTCGACCGGCGATCGCATGCGCCGTGAAGCTTCTTCGGGCAAGCAGGGCGGCCGCACACTGGAAATTCAGCGGTTGATCGCCCGTTCGCTGCGCGCGGTCGTTGACCTGCAGGCGCTCGGCGAAGTGCAGATCACCGTGGATTGCGATGTCATCCAGGCTGACGGGGGCACCCGTACCGCAGCGATTACCGGCGGCTGGGTTGCGCTGCACGAATGCCTGCGCTGGATGGAAACGCGCCAGATGCTCAAGGTGGAAAAGGTGCTGAAGGATCACGTCGCGGCCATTTCCTGCGGCATTTCCAATGGCACACCCGTGATCGATCTCGATTATCTTGAGGACTCGACCGCGCAGACCGACGCCAATTTCGTCATGACCGGCAAGGGTGGTATCGTCGAAGTACAGGGAACCGCCGAAGGCGAACCCTTCACCGAAGAGGAATTGCTGTCGCTGATGGGCCTTGCCCGCAACGGCATCACCCGCTTGGTCTCCTTGCAGAAAATGGCCGTTGGTTAACGGGATTTCACCATGCAGCCCTCGGGAATATTGGAAACAGCGCTTTATGTGACCGATGTCGAGGCGGCTGCACGATTCTACGGCGATGTGCTCGGGCTTGAATGCATCCTGCGTGCTGGCGAAGAATCCGTGTTCTTCTGCTGCGGGCCGGGCGTGCTGATCCTGTTTGACCCGGAAAAACTGAAGGAACGCTCGAAAGGTGGTTTGCCGATACCCTCCCATGGTGCCACCGGTCCAGGTCATGTGTGTTTTCGAGCGACGCGGGATGAAATTGCCGGGTGGAAATCCCATCTTGAGGCGCATGGAGTTGCCATCGAAAGCGAATTCGACTGGCCGAACGGGGCGCATTCGCTGTATTTCCGCGATCCGTCGGGCAATTCGATCGAATTTGCCGAACCGAAATTATGGAATCTGAAATGAAGACACTCGAAAAAGGCAAGCTGCTTGTCGCCAGCCATAATCAAGGCAAGATCGATGAAATGATCGACCTGCTTGGACCTTTTGGCTTCGAAGTGGTATCGGCGAAAGATCTTGGGCTGCCGGAACCGGATGAAACCGGCACGACCTTTGAGGAAAATGCCTATATCAAAGCTTTCGCCGCTGCCAAGGCCACCGGTCTTGTCGCGCTCTCCGATGATTCGGGCCTTTGCGTCGACGCTCTAGAGGGTAAACCGGGTGTCTATACGGCCAATTGGGCGGAATTGCCCGATGGCAAGCGCGACTTTGCCCATGGCATGCAGAAGGTCGAAGCTGAGATGCAGCAAGCGGGCGCTAGCGCCCCCGAGAATCGCAGCGGCCGTTTCGTCTCGGTCATTTGCCTTGCATGGCCCGATGGCGAAGCCAATTATTATCGCGGCGAGGTGGAAGGCGAACTTGTCTGGCCGCCCCGCGGTACGGCCGGTTTCGGCTTCGATCCGGTGTTCAAACCGGAAGGTTACGACCTGACATTCGGCGAAATGACGGCCGAACAAAAGCATGGCTGGAAGCCTGGCGATGCTATAGCACTGTCGCATCGCGCCCGCGCCTTCCAGCATTTTGCCAAAGATTGTCTGGACGCCGGATGAACCAGTCCGACAAAGGCGAGTCGGGATTCGGCGTCTATGTCCATTGGCCGTTCTGCATGGCCAAATGCCCGTATTGCGACTTCAATTCGCATGTCAGGCATCAAGCTGTTGATCAACCGCGCTTTGCCGCAGCCTTCGCACGCGAAATGACGACAATGCGGGAACGGACCGGATCGCGCACCGTTTCGAGCATTTTCCTCGGCGGTGGCACACCCTCGCTGATGCAGCCGGAAACCGTGGCATCCGTTCTCAACGAGATTTCGCGCAATTGGCATGTGCCAAACGATATCGAGATCACGCTCGAAGCCAACCCGACCAGCGTTGAAGCCGACCGTTTCCTAGGTTACCGCGCCGCCGGTGTGAACCGCGTTTCGCTTGGCGTTCAGGCCCTCAACGATCCAGATTTGCGCCGGCTCGGCCGGATGCACAATGTCGAGGAGGCGCTTGCCGCGATCAAACTGGCGCGGGAGATTTTTCCCCGGCTCTCGTTCGACCTGATCTATGCGCGGCCCGATCAGACGATTGCCGCATGGCGCGACGAACTGGCGAAGGCCATCTCCTATGCCGCAGACCATCTGTCGCTCTATCAATTGACGATTGAAGAGGGCACGCAGTTCTATAACCTTTGGAAAGCCGGCAAACTCGTGACGCCCGATGGTGATCATGCGGCAATGCTCTATCAGGAGACGCAAGAGGTCACGGCACGGCATGGCCTGCCCGCCTACGAGATTTCCAATCATGCCGCGCCGGGTGCGGAGTCGCAGCACAATCTCATCTATTGGCGCTACGGCGAATATGTCGGTATCGGTCCGGGAGCGCATGGGCGGTTCCTCGAAAACGGCACCCGCGCAGTGACGATCACCGAACGTCATCCCGAAACCTGGGTGCAGAAGGTCGAAACTACAGGTCATGGCGTCGTCGAAGAAGAGTTTCTGACGCACGAACAAGAGGGCGACGAATTCCTGCTCATGGGATTGCGTCTCGTCGAGGGTATAGATCTCTCTCGTTACGAGAGTCTGACCGGACATAGTGTCAAGGAAAGCCGTGTGATTTCCTTGGCCGAACAGGGTCTTATCGAATATATCGGCAACAGTCGCATCCGCACGACGCCCGAAGGTGCAATCGTGCTCAATGCAGTCATCGCCGATCTCGCAGCTTAAGGAAGAGACTTGTCCGAAGGGGAAGCAAAAGAGCGGGACTATCAGATCGGCAGTGCCTCGTTCCGCGCCCGGCCGTTGGAACCGGCGCTTTATATCGTGGCGACACCGATCGGCAATCTCGGCGACATGACCATTCGCGGGATCGAAACCTTGGCCGCTGCGGATGTCATCGCTTGCGAGGACACGCGCGTCAGCCGGGTTTTGCTCGACAGATATGGTATTTCGCGGCGTCCCTATGCCTATCACGAACACAATGCGGATATGGCGGGACCCAAGCTGATCGAAGCGCTGCTGGCGGGTAAAAGCGTGGCGTTGATTTCCGATGCAGGTACGCCGCTGGTCTCCGACCCGGGTGGGCGGCTGGTGCCGGAAGCAAAGGCGGCAGGCATTCGCGTCGTACCGATCCCCGGTGCATCGTCGGTTCTCGCTGCGCTCACGGCGTCTGGTTTATTCAAGGATGCGTTTTATTTTGCCGGCTTTCTTTCGTCGAAACAGGGTCAGCGACGCGCCAAACTTGAGCAATTGAAGTCGCTCGATGCTGCATTGGTGTTCTTTGAATCGCCCAATCGTGCAGCAACGACTCTGACAGATATGGTCGAAGTGTTCGGCCCTGAACGACAGGCCTCGCTTTGCCGCGAACTGACCAAGACCTATGAGACGATCGTCACCCTGCCACTCAAGGAGCTGGCGGCGGAATTCGACGGCGAAGATCGCATACGGGGAGAGGTAGTGCTGGTCATCGCTGCTCCTCCTGAAGACGAGCACGTGCCTCGAACCGATGATGACATCGATGCGTTATTGCGTGCGCTTAGCCTTGAAATGTCGCCCGCCAAGGCCGCCGGAGAGGCCTCGCGCATGACCGGGCGGCCCAAGGGCGAGCTGTATCAACGACTCCTGGCGATGAAATGACCGCGTCTGGCAAGCGCCACAAGGCCTACCGTCGCGGTCACTCCGCCGAGCGCCTTGCTGCCCTTGCCCTGATACTGAAAGGTTATCGCATCATCGGCCGCCGCTATCGCACGAAACTCGGGGAGATCGACCTGATCGCCCGGCGTAGAAATGTCGTACTCATCGTCGAGGTCAAGGCTCGAACAACACTCGAACAGGCGATGGATTCGGTCAATGTCCTGACCATGCGCCGCATCGAAGCCGCCGCCGATCTGTGGCTCGCGCGCCAGCCAGACCATTCCCGTCTCTCCCTTCGTTTCGATCTTGTTGCTATCCTGCCATGGCGCTGGCCTGTGCACGTGCCTGCGGTGTTTACAGCCTGAGGAGACATAGCGTGATGAAGCAACCACTTGACCTCGAAAAGCTGCGCAAAACGGCAATCGGGGGATGCATCAAGGCCTTGGTGGTGTTGGTACTTCTGGTGCACGTTCCTGCATGGACATTCCGCTTCTGGCAAGGGTGGCTTTATCTGGTTGTCTTCACGCTTTGCATGTTCTGGCTGACATTCTATTTTGTCAAGCACGATCCGGCGCTTGTTGCCAGCCGGCAGAAAGCCGGTGCGGGCGCCGAGCGAGAAACCTCGCAGAAATGGATTCAGGGCGCGGCCAGTGTGGTCGGCCTCCTGATGTATATCGTGCCGGGAATAGAGCGGCACTGCACCGGACTGCCCTTGCCGGTTTGGCTCGTCGTCTTGGCTAACATCCTTGTTATCGTCGGATTCTGGATCATGTTTTTGGCTTTACGCGAGAACGGTCACGCGTCGAGCATCATCGAAGTGAAATCCGGGCAGAACGTTATCTCCAGCGGCCCTTACGCTTTGGTGCGTCATCCCATGTACTCGGGCGCAGTGGTATTTTTCCTGGCAACGCCTCTGGCGCTCGGCTCGCTATGGGCGCTACCCGTTGCGATGCTCTTGAGCGTCGTCATTGCCATGCGGTTGCTGGATGAGGAGCGCTATCTGAAAGCAAATCTATCGGGGTATGACGCCTATTGTCGAAAGGTAAAGTCGCACCTCATCCCCGGTATCTGGTAAAATGCAACAGGCCGCCCTCACATGAGGACGGCCAATTGCTGTAGAGTTTTCTACTGTGCGGACATGTCCATGTACGCGACTTCCCAGACATGACCGTCGATGTCCTGGAAGCTGCACCCATACATGAAACCGAGATCCTGATTTGGCTTCCACGCCTTGCCGCCGGCGCTGAGCGCCTTGGCCAGCATGTCGTCCACTTCCGCGCGGCTCCCGGCAGAAAGTGCGATCAGCACTTCCTGCGCCTTGGTGGCGTCGCTGATATCGTTGTTGATGAAATCCCGAAACCGATCCTCCTCCATGAGCATCGCAAAGATGTTTTCCTCGATCACCATGCAGGCGGTCTTGTCGTCAGAAAAATCGGGATTGAAACTGAATCCCAAAGCGGCAAAAAAGACCCGTGTAGCCTCAATGTTCTTTACTGGCAGGTTCACGAAAATCATGCGCATGAATAAATCTCCTCTTCATTCAACGGGTTTCCTATAGAGGACGAACCGGAGTTCCGCGATCCGACATTCGTAGCAAGAAAAAATTACTTGCATTTGCTCGCTAACACGATAAATCTAGTCGTGTATCGATGCCTCGCGAATACGGACGATCAAGCATGTCGTGCTTTGCCTCAGGAGGCGATGGCTAGGCGTGTGTCCCTTTGAGCGCATAGAATGCGAATCCGCTTGTTCCGGCATTTTCAGAAATTCCATGCTCACCCGCGACAATTGGCGCACTTCTGTTCCTTATAAAACGAAAGCGGATCAGGGATAATCCTCGGAACCATCGGGATACCCCTGTTTATGTCCATGCGTTCCAGCCAGCTTTCGGTTTTTCCTGCCTTCTTCCGCGTGCGGAATGAAGTGCTTGTGGTGATTGGCAATGGCGAGGAAGCGTTGAACAAAACGCGACTTTTAAGCCAGACCAACGCTACCGTTCGGGTAATCGCGGCTGAGCCTGAACCCGAACTTGCCGCTTTCCTGCGTGACGGCAGCTACGAACACATCGCGACAAAATTTGCTCCCAAGCAACTGACCGGCGCAAAGCTGGTCTTCGTCGCCACTGGCGATGAAGACCAGGATGCGGAGATCGCGGATGAAGCGCGCCGCCAGCACATTCCAGTCAACGTCGTTGACCGCCCCGACCTTTGCGATTTCTACACGCCCGCCATCGTCAATCGCGCGCCGCTCGCCATTGCCATCGGTTCGGAAGGCACCGGCCCGGTGCTGACGCAGATGATCCGCGCCCGTATCGATGCCGCTTTCTCGCCGCGGCTCGGCGATCTCGCACGTCTTGCCAATGCCTATCGCCCTGTGGTCGAGAAGCTGGTCAAAAAAGGACTGCCGCGCCGCCTGTTCTGGCGCTCGTTCTTTTCGGGCGATGTCGCCAGCAAGATTTACAACAATGACCTGACAGGCGCCCACCAGGCAGCAGCCGGTCTCCTCGACGATCAGGCCGCCCCGAAGGGCTACGTCTGGCTTGTCGGTGCGGGGCCTGGCGCCGAAGATCTTCTGACATTGCGCGCGCACCGCGTCCTCATGGAGGCCGATGTTATCGTCTATGACGCCCTGGTGCCGGAAGCTGTGGTTGCGATGGGTCGCCGCGATGCGACCCGGCTCTCCGTCGGCAAGCGCAAAGGCTGCCACACCAAGAGCCAGAGCGAGATCAATGATCTGCTCGTCGCGCTTGGACGTGAAGGCAAGCGCGTCGTTCGCCTGAAGTCGGGTGATCCATTGGTCTACGGCCGTGCAGGTGAAGAAATGGCCGCGTTGCGCGACGCCGGCATTGCCTTCGAGATCGTACCCGGCATCACATCGGCCTTTGCCGCTGCAGCGGATATGCAGCTGCCTCTTACCCTGCGTGGTGTCGCATCGTCCCTCGTCTTCACCACGGGTCACGACATGGCTGGCGAAGTGCTGCCCGACTGGGCGCGCCTCGCTATTTCCGGTGCGACCATCGCTGTCTACATGGGCCGCAGCGTCGCTGCTTCCGTCGCTGAACGGTTGATGCAGGCGGGGCTTCATGCCGATACCGGCGTTGCCGTCATCGAGAATGCCGGGCGCGTAGACCGGCGCATGTTCCATGGCACGCTCAGTGATTTGCCGGCGCTGGAACAGCGCGACGATCTCGACGGCCCGGTTATGGTGATTATCGGCGATGCGGTAGCGGGCGCTGCCATCGACAAGGCCGAACCTCTTTCCGCCAATGCAAAGAATTCCGTGGAGCAGCACCACCTTGAACCCAATGCTGCATAACTGCGAAGGATGAAGATCATGAGCGTTAAAGTGTTGACTGCAAACCGCCTGACCGATGGCGAAGTTGTATGGCTCGGCGCCAACGGCGAGTGGCTGGAACATATCGATGGAGCGTTGATCGCGCGTCACGCGGAAGCGGTTGATGCGCTCGAAGAAGCCGGCAAATCCGCGATCAAGTCCAACCTCGTCATCGACGTGAATGTCATCGACGTCGAAGAACGCGGTACAGATCTTTATCCAGTCCGTCTGCGCGAGCGCATCCGTCAGCTCGGACCCACCATTCGTCTTGACCTCGGCAAACAGGCTGAAAAGCCTAAAGCCGCCTGACCTGAAAATCGAAAGACCGCAGTATGTATCGTTATGATGAGTTTGATCACGCGTTCGTCTCTGCTCGCGTTGAACAGTTCAAGGATCAGGTGGAGCGCCGTCTTTCCGGCGAACTGACTGAAGAGCAGTTCCGGCCGCTGCGGTTGATGAATGGCGTCTATCTGCAGTTGCACGCCTATATGCTACGTGTCGCAGTTCCCTACGGCACGCTGTCCAGTCGTCAGATGCACAAGCTCGCTCATATCGCCCGCCGCTATGATCGCGGCTATGGTCACTTCACCACGCGCCAGAACATCCAGTACAACTGGCCTGCGCTCAAGGATATTCCAGCAGTTCTCGACGAGCTCGCATCGGTGGAAATGCATGCGCTGCAGACCTCGGGCAATTGCATTCGTAACGTGACCGCCGATCATTTTGCTGGTGCCGCCGCGGATGAGGTCGGGGATCCACGCCCTTATGCCGAGATCCTTCGGCAGTGGTCGTCGATGCACCCGGAATTCTCCTATCTGCCACGGAAGTTCAAGATCGCCGTAACAGGCGCTGACCGCGATCGCGCTGCGATCCAGGTTCATGATATTGGCCTGCATCTGAAGAAGAACGAAGCTGGCGAACTCGGCTTTGCCGTCTATGTCGGCGGTGGCCAGGGCCGCACGCCGATGGTCGCCAAGAAAATTCGCGATTTCCTGCCAGTCGAGGATTTGCTGACTTACACGACAGCGATCGTGCGCGTTTACAACCTTAGTGGACGCCGGGATAACAAGTACAAGGCGCGCATCAAGATCCTCGTGCACGAGACCGGTACTGAAGAAATCACCCGTCAGATAGAGGCCGAATGGCAGGCGATCAAGGAAACCGATCTCAAACTGCCGCAGGAGGACGTCGATGCCATCGACACCTACTTCGCGCCGCCAAATCTGGTCCAGCGTCCCGAAGGCTGGTCCGGGCTGGCGGCCGCGCGCAAGGCAGATCATGCGTTCTCCGCCTGGGTCGACCAGAACGTGACACCGCACAAGAATCCAGACTACGGCGTCGTGACCATTTCGCTGAAGCCGATCGGTGGTATTCCGGGCGATGCCACCGACGCGCAGATGGACCTGGTCGCCGATATCGCCGAGAAATTCTCCTATGACGAGATTCGCGTCAGCCATGAGCAGAACCTCGTTCTGCCGCATGTGGCGATTGCCGATCTGCGCATCGTATACGATCTGCTTTTGACGGATGGTCTGGCAACGGCCAATGCCGGCTTGATCACCGACATCATCTCCTGCCCCGGTCTCGACTATTGTGCTTTGGCAACAGCGCGTTCGATCCCCGTCGCGCAGCGCATTTCCGAACGCTTCGGCAATCCGGAGCGTCAGGCAGATATCGGCGAACTCAAGCTGAAGATCTCCGGGTGCATCAACGCATGCGGCCATCACCATGTCGGCCACATCGGCATTCTCGGCGTCGAGAAGAAGGGTGAAGAGCTCTATCAGATCTCCCTCGGTGGATCGGGCGATGAGATTTGCACGATCGGTGACATCACCGGCCGCGGCTTCTCATCAGAAGAAATTGTCGATGCAATCGAGACGATCGTCGATCGTTATCTCGAAATCAGAACCGACAAGGAAGAGACCTTCCTTGCCACCTACCGGCGCGTGGGCGCGGCACCGTTCAAGGATGCGCTCTATAGCGAGGTTGCAAATGCTGCTTGAAATCAATGATCAGACCGTGGCGGATGAGGCGCGCGCGCTTCAGGCCCGCTACGGTAACCTCGAGCCAATGGATGTCATCGAGCTTGCGGTCGATCACCTCTTCAACGAGGAGATCGCCGTTGTTTCCTCTTTCGGCGCCGACAGCGCAGTGATGCTGCACATGATTGCGCAGATCGACCGCGCGACGCCGGTGCTTTTCCTTGAGACCGGCAAGCATTTTCCGGCAACACTGCGCTATCGCGACCAGATCATCGCTGAGCTCGGCATGACGGACGTGCATGATATCCATCCGCTGAAGCAGAGCCTCAAGGATGAGGACCCGTTCGGCGCACTGTCGATGACCAACAAGGATCGCTGCTGCTATATCCGCAAGGTCGAGCCGATGGCCCGTGCCGTCGCGCCCTATCGCGCGTGGATGACGGGTCGCAAGCAATTCCAGGCATCGACACGTACGGCACTCCCCGTGTTCGAGTCTGTGGGCGCGCGTGTCCGCATCAACCCACTTGCACACTGGACCTCTGCCGATCTCAAGGCGTATATGGCCGCGCATGATCTGCCGCCGCACCCGCTGGTCGCCGAAGGCTACCGGTCGATCGGCTGCATGCCCTGCACCGCGCCGGTCAAGGACGGCGAAGACGATCGCGCTGGCCGTTGGGCTGGCTCCGACAAGACAGAGTGCGGCATTCACCTGACCGGACTCACCGACGAACTGAGCAACATCTCGCTGACGGATTCGAGTTTATGAGTGACATTGAACAACCTGCCGGTGAGCTTTGGGGCCGTGAAGGGTTCCGTGAGGATCCCTACGTTACAGCCGAAACGCTGGAGGAAGCCGGTGATGCACCTGCTGTGATCCTGCCGCTGGGCGCATGGCTCGGTCTCACGGAAGAGACCCGCAATGCCTCCAATCGCAAAATCGGCGTTCTGGTCGCGCCGGGTGAAAGCATTGAGCCACTATTGCCATTATTGGATTCAATTCCGGTTATTGCGCTGCAGTTTCCGGCATTCAACGATGGGCGGTCCTATTCGAAGGCCGAACTGATCAAGAACCAGCATCATTTCAAGGGTGAGTTACGCGCCGTTGGGGATGTTTTGATCGATCAGGTCGCCTATATGCTGCGCACCGGCTTCGACACGATGAAGGTCAACCACGCGGTGACACTGAACCGTCTTGCCGGTCATAATCTTCACGATGTTCCCGGTTACTACCAGCCGGGACGAGGCTCGCACACAGCGTCCGGCACCTATAGCTGGCGCCGCGTTCCCGGGGCGTGAACCTCCACAAAGAACTCGAATTCGTTATCCAGAAGGCACTTTTATGTCCGAATTGATTGAAACAGATGTGGTTATTGTCGGCGCCGGCCCGGTCGGCCTCTTTGCCGTGTTCGAGCTTGGTTTGCTCGACCTGCGCGCCCATGTGATCGATATTCTCGATCGTCCGGGCGGCCAGTGTGCCGAGCTTTATCCGGAAAAGCCGATCTACGATATTCCCGGTTTGCCCGAAGTCACCGGCCAGGACCTCACCACCAATCTCTTGAAGCAGATCGCGCCTTTCGATCCGCAGTTTCATTTCTCCACCATGGTCACCGCGCTCGAGAAGCTTGAGGACGGACGTTTCCGCGTCGAGACCGATGCGGACGAAGTTTTCATCACCAAGGTCATCGTCATCGCGGCTGGTGGCGGTTCCTTCCAGCCCAAGCGCCCGCCCGTGCCGGAAATCGAGCTCTACGAGGGCGTCAGCGTTCACTACGCTGTGCGCAAGATCGAGGCTTTCCGCGGCCACGATGTGGTTATCGTCGGCGGCGGCGATAGCGCCCTCGACTGGACACTCAACCTCGAACCGGTTGCCAAATCGGTTACCCTAGTGCATCGCCGGCCAGAATTCCGCGCCGCGCCTGACAGCGTCAACAAGATGTGGGCGCTGGAGAAGGACGGGCGCGTCAAGTTCCGCATGGGGCAGGTCAGCGGTCTGGAAGGCGCGGACGGCCAATTGTCAAAGGTCATCCTCAAGGGCGCCGAGGGCGAAGAAATCCTCGACGCCGGTCGTCTTCTGCCATTCTTCGGCCTGACGATGAAGCTCGGTCCGATTGCCGATTGGGGCCTCAATCTCGATCAGAACCTGATCGCCGTCGATACGGAGAAATTCGAGACTTCCGAGCCGGGTATCTTCGCGATTGGCGACATCAACACCTATCCCGGCAAGTTGAAGCTGATCCTCTCCGGTTTCCATGAAGCCGCGCTGATGAGCCAGGCAGCCAAACGCATTGTTTCGCCAGGCGAACGGATCATCTTCCAGTACACGACGTCCTCCACCTCCCTGCAGAAGAAACTGAAGGCGGCATAGGTAACAACCCTGATGAGCTCAGAGTCCCTCTATATCCACGTCACCGATCAGCACGGCAAGCGCCATACGCTGGAAGCCCTCGAAGGCTTCCGCGTCATGGAAGTCATTCGCGATTGGGGGCTCGACATCAAGGCGGAATGCGGCGGCGCCTGCGCCTGCGGGACATGCCATGTCTATGTCGACCAGGACTGGTCAGAAAAGCTCTTTGAACCGCTTGACGAGGAAGTCGACCAGCTCGACGTGACCTTTCACGTCGAGGACAATTCTCGTCTTTCCTGCCAGCTCATAATGACTGCAGAGCTCAATGGTCTCGAAATCACCCTGGCTCCCGACACCCAGCGGGAGAGCGTCGCAGCCTAGATTACAACGACGCGCGCGCCAACCGGTACCCGCGCATACAGGTCCATCACGTGTTCGTTGACCATGCGGATGCAACCATTGGAGACAGCGCGTCCTATCGTCCACGGCTCGGTGGTTCCGTGGATGCGATAATGCGTGTCGCGCCCATTGCGATAAAGATAGAGTGCGCGGGCACCTAGCGGATTATGGGGACCGCCTGCGACCCCACCGGCGTAGCGCGCATATTTTTCCGGCTGACGCCTGATCATACCGTTCGTCGGGATCCAGCGCGGCCATTCGGCCTTGCGGCCGACTTTCGCGACGCCGTGGAAGACCCGGCCAGCCCGTCCGACCCCGACGCCGTAACGCCGCGCGGTGAAGCTGTCTTCAATCAGGTAAAGGAACCGCCCACGGGGGTCGATCACCACTGTGCCCGGCGCATAGGATGAATCGTACGATACATATTGTGGGCTGAATACCGGATTGATGACGAAGATTTTCTTCTTCTTTGGCGCCGCCAACGCAGCCTGCGGCGCCAGCGCCGCTGCAAGTATACCGGTAAGAACACCGCGCCGTGTCAGCATATCAAACCCCAAGTTCTCTGCTGTCCATCCTTTGGACACTACTCGCTCAAGGGGATTTTGTCCGAGAATTACTTATTGATGGTTTACGCGATTTCAACTTTCCGTGAATAAACAACAAGATAGGTCACGCTTAAGGCAGGCGCGCGACGCGTTCGGTCAAGAGATCGAAGAAACCTTCATCATCGACATGGCGGATATAGAGCGCGTTCTTGGGGCGATCGGTCACGCCCCACCAATCGACGACAGTCATGCCGAGCGTCAATTCGTTTGTGGCGTCGACGACGACGTTGCAATGCCTGCCTCGGTAGAGCTCCGGTTTCAGCACGTAGGCGATGACATTCGGATCATGCAGCGGACCGCCATCCCGGCCGTACTTTTCCTCGTCAAACCGCTCGAAGAATTCCAGAAGCGCAACGGAGGCGGCACCGGCCTTTGTCCCCATTGCCCGAAAACGCTCGATACGCTTGGCGGTTGTCAGCGTCTTGTGGGTTGCGTCGAGCGGCAGGATGATCACGGGAACGCCCGACCGGAGCACGATCTGCGCCGCATGCGGATCCACATAGATATTGAACTCCGCCGTCGGTGTAATGTTGCCGCCTTCGAAGAACCCGCCGCCCATGAGCACGATTTCCTGGATACGGGGTGCAAGCTCCGGGGCGCGAATCAGGACTTGGGCAATGTTGGTGAGAGGGCCAAGTGCGCAGAGTGTAACACTTCCCGTTTCCTCCTTGCGTAAAGTCTCGATGATGAAATCCACCGCGTGCTGATCTTGCAGCAGCATCGCCGGTTCCGGCAGGTCAGGCCCATCGAGACCGGTCTTGCCATGCACGTGCTCGGCTGTGACCAGCGGACGCATCAAAGGGCGATCGGCGCCGGCAAAGACTCGCGCGTCAGGGCGGCCGGCAAGCTCGCAGATCTTCCTTGCGTTCAATTCAGTCAAAGCCAATGACACATTGCCGGCTACAACCGTCACTCCAAGGACTTCCAGTTCCGGGCTGGCGAATGCCAGAAGGATTGCGAGAGCGTCGTCTTGGCCGGGATCGGTATCGATTATGATTTTACGCGTCATTTCTTACTTTCTTTAGGCCTTAAATCGGCTCTCTCTTGAAGTCTGCAGTTCAATCGCCATATCAATGAACAGAAGTGAAATGCCTTAACATCACGGGTTTTGCTTTTAGGTCGCTTTTCTCAAGGACTGCACAAATGACACGAATGACACCGTTTTCAAGCCCCTTGTTGCTTGGTTTCGATTCGATGGAAAAAACGCTGGAGCGTATCGCCAAGTCCGGCGACGGCTATCCGCCTTATAATATCGAGCGTATCCGTGGCAACAATGACCGTGAACAGCTTCGAATTATTCTCGCCGTTGCGGGTTTTTCCAATGACGATCTCGAGGTGACCACGGAAGACAATCAGTTGATCATTCGCGGCAGGCAGGCCGAAGAAGAGACCCGCGAATATCTGCATCGTGGCATTGCCGCACGTCAGTTTCAGCGCATTTTTGTTCTTGCCGATGGAATGCGCGTCAGCACCGCCACTTTGAAGAATGGGCTTCTGTCGATCGATCTCGACCGGCCGGAACCCGAACGATTGGTCAAACGCATCAACATTGCGGTTCAGGACTAGTCGTAGCTCTAACTGGACAGGGCCTAAGAATGGACTGTCCGAATATGGAGGCTATTATGCAAACCACCGATCACAAGAATCTCCTGACCGAGCTTGAATTTGCGCGCCTTGGCGCTGGCCAGGTGGCTTATATGCGCAAGGTCAAAACCGATGACCTCGCCACGAGCTTTCCGGCACTCCCGCCGATGACGCCGGGCGTCGAGCTTTGGGCGCTGTTTGCGGCCAATGGCGAGCCGATCGTGCTTTCCGATGAACGCGACAATGTGCTTGTCGGCGCGCAGGAACACGAATTGCGCACGGTAATGCTGCAGTAATCAATCAAAGCGCGTGGTTCGGCAGCGTTGTCGAGCCATGCATCTGCATACTTTAGCGCGGCAACGCGCCGCGAATTTTGAGCTCCAATTCCCTTTGCGCCGGCGACAAAAGGCATTAAACAGCATCTGTTGCCCGCTTGCATTTTAGGAGAGCTCGATGACAATCATTAAGCCAAAACTCGTCACCGTTTTCGGAGGCTCCGGCTTTATCGGTCGTCATGTCGTGCGTGCGCTGACCAAGCGCGGCTACCGCGTTCGTGTTGCCGTACGCCATCCCGATCTCGCATTTGACCTGCAGCCGCTTGGCGGCGTTGGCCAGATCCAGGCCGTACAGGCAAATCTGCGCAACCGCGCTTCCGTGGATCGTGCGGTTGCCGGTTCCGATCATGTGATCAATCTCGTCGGGCTGCTGTTCGAAGGCGGCAAGCAGAAGTTCAGCGCGGTGCATGAATTCGGTGCCCGCGCGGTCGCGGAAGCGGCCCGTGCGGCGGGCGTCCCCCTGACACATATGTCGGCGATTGGCGCAGATCCCCGTTCTCATTCCGCCTATGCCAGCACCAAGGGCCGCGCCGAGGCAGCTGTGCACGATACGCTGCCGGACGCCATCATCATTCGCCCATCCATCGTCTTCGGACCTGAGGACAATTTCTTCAACAAATTTGCCGGCATGGCGCGCATTTCGCCCTTTCTGCCGCTGATCGGCGGCGGCCACACCAGGTTCCAGCCGGTCTATGTCGGTGATGTCGCCGAAGTTTTTGCACGTTCGGTCGATGGCACCCTCAAGCCGGGCGAAGTCTACGAACTTGGCGGCGGTGAAGTTCTGACCTTCAAGCAATGCCTCGAGGAAGTGCTGCGAGTCACTGGCCGCAAGCGCATGTTCGTATCGATCCCGTTCTGGATCGCCAGAATTCAGGGCTCTATCCTTGGCTATCTGCCAAAGCCACCTCTGACAAAGGATCAGGTCTTGCTCCTGCAGCACGATAATGTGGTGTCTCCCGCTGCAAAAGAAGCGGGCCGCACCCTTGAAGGGCTTGGTATCCGGCCGCAGACGATCGAAACGATCCTGCCGTCCTATCTCTGGCGCTTCCGTGTGCACGGACAATATTCCAGCCAGAAACCCGCTTAATTAGGGATGAGAGTTGCGGCCTGTACCCTCCCCCTTGTGGGGAGGGAGGCTGCGCAGCAGCAGGGAGGGGTCTTTTTACACCACTCAACACCCGCCGACGCGCCTTGGCATTTAAGAAACCCCTCCCCGGACCTGCGGTCCGTCCCTCCCCACAAGGAGGAGGGTAAAGAGCAGTGCCTCGTCACCGCATCAAAATCAACGCGACCAGTCCGAGCGTCCCGACGACGAGCCGCCACCATGCGAACAATGCAAAACCGTGGCGCGAGACATAGTCCAGCAGATAACGGACGACGAACACGCCCGAGATGAAGGCTGCTATAAACCCGATAATGATCAGCGACGCATCGTTGAAAGTCAGTATGTGACGGTTCTTGAAGAGATCGTAGGCGAAAGCACCGGCCATTGTCGGCATTGCCAGAAAGAAAGAAAATTCGGCTGCCGAGCGCTTGTCAGTTCCGAGCAGCAACGCTCCGACAATCGTCGCACCGGAACGCGACGTACCGGGAATCATGGCAAAGCACTGGATCAGGCCGATCTTGAAGCAGAGACCCAGCGGAAAATCCATGACATTGGTATAGCGCGGCTTCAGTTCGACCCTATCGACCCAGAGCAGGATCAGCCCGCCGATGATGAGCATCACGCAGATCAGCATGGGCGATTCGAACAGCACGGTCTTGATGATGTCGTGGGCGAGCGCCCCGATGACCGCAGCAGGGAGAAACGCGATAAGGATGCCCGTAACGAAACGGCGCGCTTTCGGATCGGTTGGAAGATCGCGCGCAATCTTCATGAGGCGGCCGAAGTAGACGCTGAGAATCGCCAGGATAGCGCCGAGCTGGATCAACACCTCGAACGTCTTGCCATTCGATTCGAAGCCGAGGAAATGCCCCGCGAGCAACAGATGCCCCGTTGACGACACCGGCAGGAATTCGGTTATTCCTTCCAGTAAGCCAAGAAAGGCCGCTTCGACAATCGTCTGTGTTTCCATGATTACCGCTTTCTTGATGGGTGCCGGTTGGGAGAACCGGCTGTTGGTGAAATCCTGTTTACTTGTCTCGTGCTACGGTTGCGCTTATAGGTTTGGCGCAAGCCTGACGCGGCTGTCGCGAGACGACGGTGCGGATAAAATACCAGTTTGAAAGATTTACCAATCTGCCATGTTGACGCTCTTCCATCATCCTATGTCCACCGGCTCGCGCTACACCCGGCTTATCCTCAATGAATATGACATTGAAG
This sequence comes from Candidatus Phyllobacterium onerii, assembly GCF_028331445.1. Lineage (GTDB taxonomy): Bacteria > Pseudomonadota > Alphaproteobacteria > Rhizobiales > Rhizobiaceae > Phyllobacterium > Phyllobacterium onerii. Next base: position 66,018 of record NZ_JAQMHX010000015.1, read on the forward strand.
TGGAGCTGATCGAAGAAAACAGCTGGGCACGCCGCAAGGAGTTTTTGGCGCTCAACCCCGCGGGAACACTGCCCGTGCTCCTGGCGGAAGGCGATGTTCCGGTTTCGGGGGCTTCCGTGATCGCCGAATATATCGACGAAACGCGCGGCGCGCTGAAGCGCAGCCGCCGGTTGTTTCCTGAAGATTCGCTCAACCGCGCCGAAGTGCGACGGCTGGTCGACTGGTTCCTTACGAAGCTCGAAAATGAAGTTACCCGGCATATGGCGCGCGAACGCATTTTCAAATTGCACATGACCGCCGAACAGGGTGGTGGAGCGCCGGATTCAGGCGCTATCCGTGCTGCCCGGACGAACATCACCCAGCATATGAAATATATCGACTGGCTGACGGCAACGCGCAACTGGCTGGCCGGACCGGCGCCGAGCTATGCGGACATGTCGGCCGCTGCTTCGATCTCGATTCTCGACTATCTTGGCGAAATCAAATGGGGCGAATATAAAGCGGCGCGCGACTGGTACACGCGGATGAAATCGCGTCCGTCGTTCCGGCCATTGCTGTCGGATCGGGTGCGCGGCTTGCCGCCTTCGTCGCATTATGGCGATCTGGATTTTTGATAGCGCCGATTTATCTCCCCTGGTGGGGGGAGAAAGGGTTTTCTTGGATTAGCCTCTTCGCTAAATCCTTAGAAAAGCCAAGAGAGGGGGTAGTTCAGTGAAGCAAATCTCCTGTCTGGCGATTTCTAGCACTTAGCAAAGAGGCTAAGATGCTGAAATCGCTTTCTCTCCCACAAGGGGAGAGATAGTTAGCGTCGAACCATGCACAGGGTTCATGCAAGATGGTTTCAAACCAACAACAACGGCTGAAGCAGTTCATCCTCGAGGAATCGCGTGCGGCTGGCTTCGATCTGGTCGCCATCACCCGGCCGGATGCCATCCCGTTCGCCGAAGAGCGCTTGCGCCAATATCTGGCGCTCGGACGCCACGCGAGCATGGACTGGATGCAGGAAACGGAAGAGCGCCGCGCCAGTCCGCAAAACCTGTGGCCGGAGGTGCGCTCGATCATCGTGCTTGCCATGAATTACGGACCGGACAGCGATCCCTTGGCAATCCTCCGGCACAAGGACAAGGCCGCGATTTCCGTCTATGCACAGAACCGCGATTATCACGACATCATCAAAGGCAAACTCAAGGGCGTCGCCAGCCGTTTCGCCTCCCGCGCCGCGGGCGAAGACCTCAAAGTCTTCGTCGATACGGCACCGGTTATGGAAAAGCCGCTGGCCGAGGCCGCCGGCCTCGGCTGGCAGGGCAAGCACACCAATCTCGTCAGTCGCAGCCATGGCTCGTGGCTGTTTCTCGGCACGATCTTCACCACAGCGGAGTTGCCGCCCGATGAACGCGAGGCAGATCATTGCGGCTCGTGCCACGCTTGCCTCGACGTATGCCCGACAAGCGCGTTCCCCGCGCCCTATCAGCTCGATGCAGGGCGCTGCATCTCCTACCTTACCATCGAGCACAAAGAGCCCATCCCGTTCGAATTCCGTAGGGCGATGGGCAACCGCATCTATGGCTGCGACGATTGTCTCGCCGTCTGCCCGTGGAATAAATTTGCCGAGACTGCGCGCGAAACCAAACTACAGGCGCGCGATGACCTGAAATCGCCGTCGCTCGCATCGCTCTTGATGCTGGACGAAGCGGCATTTCGCACGATGTTCTCGGGCTCACCGATCAAGCGCATCGGCCGGGACCGTTTCATACGCAATGTGCTTATCGCCAGCGGCAATTCCGGCGACCCGGGCCTGATCGAAACCGTCAAAACGCATCTCGCCGCCCCCTCGCCACTCGTGCGCGGTGCCGCCGTGTGGGCGTTGAGTGAATTGATGGATGAAGACCGGTTCGCAGCCCTGCGCCTGCACGGAGCCGCGCAGGAAAATGACGCGAGCGTCTTGACCGAGTGGCACAAAGCCGCGAAAAATCAATAATGAACATTTTTCTCTTCGGCGCTGGTTATTCGGCGCGCGCCTTTGCCAAAGTCATTGATGGTCAAGCGGATTTCATCGGCGGGACGACGCGCGATAGCGCCAAATTTTCAGACCTTAAAAAGGATGGGATCACGCCGTTCCTCTTTCACGGCACCCACGCCTCACAGGAGATTGTCGATGTCCTCGCCGGTGTCACGCATCTCGCCATCTCGACATCCCCCGGGCAGAGCGGCGATCCGGTGCTGGCACAGTTCGGCAAGACCATTCGTCACGCCATGCCCAAACTGCAATGGATCGGCTACCTTTCCACCGTCGGCGTCTATGGCAATCATGGCGGCGCTTGGGTCGACGAGAATACGCCATGCCATCCGGTCTCAGCCCGTTCCGTCGAACGTGTCGATGCCGAGCGCGGCTGGCAGCAATTGGCGGATGAGCGTGGCGTTCCGCTCGCTATCCTGAGGCTTGCCGGCATTTATGGGCCGGGCCGCAACGCTTTCGTCAATCTCGCCAACGGCAACGCACGGCGGCTGAACAAAAGCGGGCAAGTGTTCAACCGTATCCACGTCGATGATATTGCCGGTGTACTGGTTTTTCTCAGCCTGCGCAATGAGGCCGGTATTTTCAACATAACCGATGATGAACCTGCACCGCCGCAGGACGTCGTCGCCTATGCGGCGGAGCTTATGGGCGTCGAACCGCCGGAAGAGGCCGATTTCGATACAGCACCGCTGACACCGATGGCACGCTCGTTCTATGGCGAGAACAAGCGCGTTTCCAATAAACGCATCAAGGCGCTCGGCTTTTCCTTCCGCTATCCCGATTACGGCACCGCCTTTGCGACCATGTGGCGCGATGGAAGTTGGAAATAGCACTACTTGCGCTAGAGACCGTTTTGAGAATTCAACCTGACGAGGCAGCCGGTGCCGTTTTCGAGAACCGGAGCGCAGTGGACTTTTGGGTCCATGAGCACCGGAAGCGCAGAAAATCGCATGGGATGCCCGTCAGGATGGATTGGCAAAGGTCTCTAGAACCGCGTTATCACGTTGATCCCCAGTCCCCCGAAGCGGTCCATCGCCATTAGCGCGGCGGGGGCTTCATCCAGCGTGATCTCCTTGCCGATCAGCTTTTGCGGATGCAGTTTGCCCGTTTCAAGCATGTCCATCAGCGCCTTGTAGCGGAATGCCTGCATGCCGTGGCTGCCATAAATCTCAAGCTCATGCGCGATGACCTTGTCCATCGGGATCGGCGAATGCGCGTGGTCACCGAGCATCAGCCCCACCTGCACGTGCCGGCCGCGGCGGCGCAGATTGGCAATGGAGTTGAAACAGGTCGAAGGATGGCCGAGCGCGTCGATGGAGACATGCGCACCGCCCTTGGTGATTTCCCGCACAGCACCGACCACATCCTGCGTCTCGCGACCATTTATCGTCGCAACAGCGCCAAGCTCGCGGGCGAAGGCAAGCTTCTCTTCGGTCAGGTCGATGGCGATAACATTGGCACCCATCGCCGTCGCGATCATGATCGCCGAAAGACCAACGCCGCCGCAGCCATGCACCGCCACCCATTCACCCGGCTTGACCCTTGCCTGATCGACCACAGCACGAAACGAGGTAACGAAGCGGCAGCCAAGACTTGCCGCCGTGGCAAAATCCAGCGTATCGGGCAGCGCGACAAGATTGGTATCGGCAAAATCCACCGCGACATATTCCGCGAAGGAACCCCAGGCAGTGAACCCAGGCTGGAACTGGTTTTCACAGACTTGATGGTTGCCGGAATTGCACTCGAAACAATGGCCACAGCCGCCGACGAAGGGCACGGTGACGCGCTGACCGATCTTCCATTGGGTGACATGCTTGCCGACAGCCTGCACGGTCCCGGCCAGTTCGTGTCCCGGCACATGCGGCAGGACGATATCGGCATCGTGCCCCATCCAGCCATGCCAGTCGCTGCGGCACAGGCCTGTCGCCTCGACCTTGATGACGACGCCCGTTGTCGCTGGCGAGGGATCTTCAACCGTCCGCACATCGGGCGTCTCGCCGAATTGCTCGAAAAAGACAGCTCTCATGGGACGCTCCGTTCGATTCGCAGTTGTTCACCGTACTATATTGCGACTTTGCCGCGAATCTGGCCATCATAAAGCCCGGATCGGCGACTCAATTTATCGCGGTCACTTGTGGGAATGGCAATCATGACATCGAAACCCCTGTTGCGTCTCGCGCTCGGCTTGCTCATTTCGCTTACCAACGCCGTCGATGCCGTGGCGGTCGACGGTCCCGCCAAGCAATTGTTCGGGGGGCAGACCTTGCCCACCGTCGGCAAGGCGCAATCCGTGGGTTTCTATGCCAAGGGCTGCCTGGCCGGTGGCGTTGCCCTTCCGACCGACGGTCCGACCTGGCAGGTCATGCGTCTGTCGCGCAATCGCCGCTGGGGCAATCCCTACATGATCAGGCTGATCGAAAGACTGTCGCGCGACGCCGCCGTCAAGGCGAACTGGAACGGATTGCTGATCGGCGATATCTCGCAGCCACGCGGCGGACCGATGATCACCGGCCATGCGTCGCACCAGATCGGCCTCGATGCCGATATCTGGCTGACACCGATGCCGAAGCGGCGCTTCACCGATCAGGAGCGCGAAACCGTTTCCGCAACCTCGATGCTCAAGGGCGACACACTCTATGTCGATCCGCAAAAATGGACCGCCTCGCGCACGGCCCTGTTGAAGACGGCCGCTACTTATCCGGAGGTCGAGCGTATATTCGTCCATCCCGGCATCAAGAAGCAACTGTGCGACACGGTTCAGGGTGATCGCAGCTGGCTTGCCAAGGTTCGCCCCTATTGGGGCCATTTCTACCACTTCCATATCCGCATAAAATGCCAGCCGGGTTCACCCAATTGCACGCCGCAGCAACCGACGGGCAATGATGATGGATGCGGCAAGCCCCTTGCCTGGTGGTTTACCGATGAGCCATGGAGAAAGGCGCCGCCGCCGAAGAAGCCGGTCAAGCCAAAGGTCATGATGCTGTCTGCTCTGCCGAAACAGTGCGCGCAGGTTTTGGAAGCGCCCGGCCCGAAATCTGTCGAGGAAGTGACCTATGGCGTGCGTGGCAAGGCGGCCCAGCCTGCGTCGGTCGGAAATCCGCCCGCTTCGGTCGCGGAACCGGACGACGAAGAGGTGCCCGACAACCTACCGGTTCAGGGCCAATAGGCGCTGCAACCACCGTTTGCAGCCCAGGTCTTTTTTCGTCTTGGTCTTTTCATGCTGGCATGAATTGAGTATAGGGTTTCAATCGATTTAGGGTTGGACCCGATACAGAGTTTTCATGACACAACCATTTCGCCTCGCGCTGATAGCGCATGATCAGAAAAAGGACGACATGGTGGATTTTGCTCGCACCTATGAAAGGTTGCTTGCACCTTGCACGATCGTTGCCACGGGCACGACAGGCGGGCTCGTTCAGGAAGCCTGTCCTTCGCTGACCATCACGCGAGTCAAGAGCGGACCGCTCGGCGGCGACCAGCAGATCGGTGCATTGATTGCCGAGGGAAAGATCGACGGATTGATTTTCTTTGTCGACCCGCTGTCTCCCATGCCGCATGATGTCGACGTCAAGGCGCTAATGCGGCTCGGGAGCGTCTACGATATTCCGATGGCCTTGAACCGGGCGACTGCCGAGGTTCTGGTGCAAAAGAGAGGTTTGCTGCGCGATGACGCAGCGGAAAATACACTTACTGCGCCGCGTGCTCCCTAGGACACGCAAAGATCGCAGTAACACTAAAACAGGGAAGCGATAATGGTTACACAGGCAGATACCGACCACATCATGAAGTTTCCGATCCTGGTTGGTGACATCGGTGGTACCAATGCGCGATTTGCCATTCTGGTCGACGCCTATGCGGACCCGAAGGAATTTCCGGTTCTGCAGACCGCCGATTATCCGACTATCGACGAGGCGATCCAGAACGCAATTCTCGACCATACCTCGATCCAGCCGCGTTCGGCCGTCCTCGCCATCGCCGGACCGGTCGAAGGCGACGAAATCGATCTCACCAATTGCGCCTGGGTGGTCAAGCCGCACCAGATGATGGAGACGCTCGGCCTTCGCGACATTACCGTGCTCAACGATTTCGAAGCGCAGGCGCTCGCCGTCGTCTCGCTAGAACCCAAGCATCTGGAAAAACTTGGCGGTGGCGCAGGCGATCCGCATGGCAGCCGCGCCGTGCTCGGACCCGGCACCGGCCTTGGCGTCGCCGGCATGGTCCGCGCACGTTCGAGCTGGGTTCCGGTTCCGGGAGAAGGCGGCCACGTGGATATGGGGCCGCGCACGCCACGCGATCTCGAAATCTTCCCGCATCTCGAGCATATCGAGGGACGCATTTCGGGCGAACAACTGCTCTGCGGCCGTGGTCTGCAGAATATCTATCGCGCAATCTGCAAGGTTGCAGGTACCGATGCGACACTGCAGACGCCCGCCGACATCACTTCGGCCGGCCTTTCCGGAGAATCTGCGGAAGCCAAGGAAACGTTGGCATTGTTCGTGACCTATCTCGGCCGGCTTGCCGGTGATTTCGCCCTGACATTCATGGCCCGCGGCGGTGTTTACCTTGCCGGCGGCATCGTCCAGAAGATTATCGAGCCATTGAAGGATCCGACGTTCCGCCAGGCTTTCGAAGACAAGGCGCCGCATGGAGATATCCTGCGTGAGACGCCGGTTTATGTCATCACGCATCCGCTCGCGGCGCTCAGCGGCCTATCCGCGTTCGCGCGCACACCGACCCGCTTTGGGGTTTCCATTGAAGGACGGCGCTGGCGGCGCGACTAAATCCAGGGTCGGCACAAGAGCAACACTCGTCTACTCCCTGCGAAACCGCGGCCAAAACCGATAGGCAAGCCGGATCAATAACGCTATAGGGACTGAATAAGCGGCAAGAGCAATGCCTTGCCGGATTTTTCAGTACCAGCGAGTTGCCGCCTGTAATGAGCGAACAGACCAGGAAAAAGAAAATCGATCCATCCGAGGCGAAGCGCGTCATCGGCCGGGTTCTTGGCGAAAATGTCCGCGATCACCGCTCTTCCTATGCCATTGCCATCGTCGCCATGCTTGCGGTTGCCTGCACGACGGCTTTCGTCGCCTATATCTTCAAGGACGTGATCAACAAGATCTATTACGAACGCCGCGAAGACCTCATACTCCCAATCAGTCTCGGCATTCTTGGTGCTTTCGTCATTCGTGGCATCGCGACTTACGTCCAGTCCGTGACCATGGCGAGAATCGGCAACAACATCGTCGCGCGTTATCAAGCCCGTGTCTTCGATCACCTGATGAAGCTCGGCCTCGACTTCTACCATGATACCCGCTCTGGCCAGCTTGCCGCCCGTATCAACCAGAATGTCGGCGGCGTGCGCGAGCTTTTGGATATCGTCGTCACGACCATTGCCAAGGACGTACCCACGCTGATCGCCCTCATCGTGAGCATGGTTCTGCTCGATCCATTCCTGTCGCTGATCGCGCTACTCGTCGGGCCGCCGCTGATACTTGTCGTCCGCTATCTGGCGAGACGGCTGCGCAGCATCCATCGTGAATCCGTGACGTTGAACTCGCACCTGCTCGGGGCCATGCAGGAAGCGACGCAGGGCATCGCCATCGTCAAGGCCTTCACCATGGAAGACCAGCTGCGCATCAAGATCAGCGCGCTGATCAAGCGGGCCGAGGAGCGGGCCAACAAGATAGCACGCGTTTCGGAGCGTATGACGCCGATCACCGAACTCATCGCCGGCATCGCCATCGCCTCGATGATCATCTACACGGGCTACCGCGCTGTCTATAATGCCGAGCCACCCGGCGCCATGTTCGGCTTCATGACGGCGGTGCTCCTTGCCTATGATCCCGTGCGCCGGCTGGCGCGTGTCCAGGTTGGGCTCGAACGTTCGCTTGTGAATGCCCGCATGATTTACGAGATCCTCGACATCGAGCCGCGCCAGGCGGACAGCATCGGCGCCGTGCCGATCACCGTACAGAGCGGCGAGGTGCAATTCGACAATGTCACCTTCAGCTATGGCAATGGCGTGCCGGTGCTGCATGGCATCAGCTTCACGGCCGAAGCCGGCAAGACCACAGCCATCATCGGCGCTTCCGGCGCCGGAAAATCGACGTTGATTGGCCTCGTCCAGCGCTTTTACGATATCAATGGCGGGCGTATCCTCGTCGATGGGCAGGATATCGCCTATGTCAGCAAGCGCTCGCTGCGCCAGTCGATCGCCTATGTCTCGCAACAGCCCTATCTCTTCGAAGGAACGATCGCCGACAATATCCGCTACGGCCGGCCGGATGCCACCGATGAGGACATCATCGAGGCCGCGAAGCTCGCCAACGCCGATGAGTTCATCCGCCAGCAGCCGCAGAGCTACGGCACGGAGGTCGGCGAGAACGGCGTGACCCTTTCCGGTGGCCAGCGCCAGCGCCTTTCCATCGCCCGTGCCATCGTCCGCGACGCTTCGATCCTGCTTCTCGACGAGGCGACATCCGCGCTCGACAATGAATCGGAAAAGCGCGTGCAGCAGGCACTGGAGCGCGTCATGCAAGGGCGTACCACCATCGTCATCGCCCACCGCCTGTCGACCATCGTCAACGCCGACCATATCGTTGTCATGGAGGCCGGACGCGTCGTGGAGGAAGGCGTGCACGAGACGTTGCTCGCTCGTCCCAACGGGGTCTATGCCCGCTTCTACCAATTGCAGGGCAAGGAAGAGTCGCCCATCGTCGATGACAGCGAAGAAATGCCCCATCGAATAGCGAGACCAGCCGAATGAGCCCAGCGGAACAGCCCACGACGCCAATGAAACTCGCCGTGGTCGGCGCAGCGGGGCGCATGGGCCAGACGCTGATCCGCGTCATCCACGCCACCTCTGGCGCGATACTTGCCGGAGCCATTGAACGGCCCGGCTCACCCCATATCGGCAGTGATGCGGGTGAACTTGCCGGCGTCGGCAATCTTTGCGTTTCGATCACGGATGACGCGGCCGCAGCGTTTGCCGGCGTCGAGGGTGTGCTCGATTTCACGACGCCAGCTGCGAGTGTGGCGTTTGCCGAGCTGGCGGCACAGGCACGTATCGTCCACGTCATCGGCACGACCGGCTGCACAAGCGACGACGATGCAAAGATTGCCGCAACCGCCCGTCATGCGGTCGTCATCAAATCCGGCAATATGAGTCTTGGCGTCAATCTGCTCGCCGTCCTCGTCAAACAGGCGGCGCGTGCGCTCGGCGCGGATGATTTCGATATCGAGATTCTGGAAATGCACCACAAGCACAAGGTCGATGCGCCCTCGGGCACCGCATTGCTGCTCGGCGAAGCCGCTGCCGAAGGCCGCGACATCGGGCTCGGCCAGCACAGCGTCCGGGTGCGCGACGGTCATACCGGCGCACGCGAAAATGGCGCGATCGGTTTTGCCGCATTGCGCGGCGGCTCCGTCGTCGGCGACCATTCCGTCATCCTTGCCGGCCAGGGCGAGCGCATCACCCTCTCGCACCATGCAGAAGACCGCACGATATTCGCGCGCGGTGCCGTCAAGGCAGCGCTTTGGGGCAGAGGCCGCAAACCTGGCCTTTATTCCATGGCCGACGTTCTCGGCCTCAATCAATAGCTTCGATCAACAGGAGAATTTGCAATGTCCGGAACCCTCGTCCTTGTCCGCCATGGCCAGAGCGAATGGAATTTGAAGAACCTCTTCACCGGCTGGCGCGACCCCGCGTTGACCGAGCTCGGCCACGAAGAAGCCAAGGATGCCGGCCAGCGGCTGAGGGCCATGGGATTGCATTTCGACATCGCCTTTACGTCGGTGCTCTCGCGCGCCGAGGCGACCCTCGATCACATTCTCGAAGAGATCGGCCAGACCGGCCTTGAAACAATCCGCGACCAGGCCTTGAACGAGCGCGACTATGGCGACCTGTCCGGCCTCAACAAGGACGATGCCCGCGTCAAATGGGGCGAGGAGCAGGTGCACGTCTGGCGCCGCTCCTATGACGTCCCGCCGCCCGGCGGCGAAAGCCTGCGCGATACTGGTGCGCGCGTCTGGCCATACTACATGCACGACGTGCAGCCGCATGTTCTGCGCGGTGAGAATGTGCTCATTGTTGCACATGGCAATTCCCTGCGCTCGCTGGTCATGGCGCTGGAGGGCCTGACGGGTGAGGAGATCGTCGCGCAGGAGATCGCGACTGGCGTTCCGATCGTCTACAAGCTCAACGCGGATTCGACAGTCGCTTCCAAGGAAGTTCTCGAGGGCTGACCGGCGGGCACGCAAGGTCTGTTGAGATTCAGGCGAAAACGATGGTTTTCGAGCACCGGAGCGCAGAAGAACGCTGTTTGCAGGCCGGCATGGCATGAAGCTGACGATCGCTGACGAATTCCCCGGCAAATGGATTGACAGACTCTGAAGCGCCCCTTACATGGAACCCCGCTGCCCAGATGGCGGAATTGGTAGACGCGCACGGTTCAGGTCCGTGTGCCGCAAGGCGTGGAGGTTCGAGTCCTCTTCTGGGCACCACATTCCCATTTCACACCGTCCAATACGGTACCGAAGTTATACAAAAGGCCCGGTTTTCCGGGCTTTTTGTTTTCTGGCGTCCACTAGGGTTCCTCAGCGGTCGCCTGAATCCGGCGAAATTGTTGGCATTCTGACCAAATGCGCATATTGCAACAATCTGGGTGCCAACATATGCCATTGAATGAGAGCAAAATCAGATTGCTCATCTTTGTCGTTTTAGGCTCAATGGATGCGGCGATGGCCGCGTCGAGACCCTGCTGTGGTAAATGAGAGAGCCATGGCAAAATCCGGGCATTGATAGTCCGGAAGCATTCCCGCCTTAGCGACTGTACCGGAGCTCGGCCGAGGCTTGAGGTTCTCCCGACTGCTTACGGCGTCAGCCGTTTGCGAAGCCCTTCCAGCATCGCCTTAAACCCCGTCACCGCCACTTTCGACACTGCCTCGGGCTTCTCTGCATTGGCGATCCACAGAGCCATGTGGCTGCTGGCGCCATTGATGAGGCGGGCTGCGGTTTCGGTCTCAATGTCGATCATCTCGCCGTCAGCCTTGAGGCAGTCAATGCTGCGGGAGAGGGCGGCGATGCAGCCGGGGGTGTTTTGCCATTGCGAGATGTCGCCCAGCACCGCGGGGCCATCGCGGAACATGATGCGCTGGATCTCGGGCTCGAGCGCCATTTCGATATAGGCGGCGCATTCGTCGACGAAACCCTGCCAGCGGGTGGGGGCTGATGCCGAGACCTTGTTGAGGCGTTCGGTCATTTCCGCGTCGATTTCCATGATCACGGCTTGGAGCAGACCCTTCTTGTCGCCGAAATGGTGGTAGAGGGCTCCGCGAGTGAGGCCGGCCTCACCGGTGAAATCATCCATGGATGCTTCCGCATAGCCAATTGTGCCGAAGGCATTCCGACCGGCTGCGATGAGCTTTGCGCGGGTCTCAGCGATCATCTCCTGTCGCGGCTTGGCCATCTTGTCTCCTTTTGACATACGCGGCGTCTTTTCATTTGACATACGCGACGTATGCAATTATCATTTACATACGCTGCGTATGCATGCTGTCCATTGGATACCTGAAAGGACTGTCCCATGTCAAATCCGTATAAAGAGATATTCGCGGCGCCTGGGGCCAAGGGCTTCTCCGCAGCCGGCTTTTTCGCGCGCCTTCCCATCGCCATGGCGCCGATCGGCATTGTCGCAATGCTCTCCCAAACGCATGGCGAATACTGGCTCGCCGGCGCGGTTTCGGCGACCTACGCGCTAACCAACGCGCTGATTTCGCCACAGATTTCGCGGGCGGTAGACCGGGTTGGCCAGACGGCGGTGGTCGTGCCGACCACTGCCGTGTCGGTAGCGGCGTTCATCGCGCTGATTACGGCGACCAACCAGAACTGGCCGGTCTGGACGCTGTTCGTTTCGGCCTTCCTCGCCGCCGCCATGCCAAGCATTCCGGCGTTGATGCGGGCGCGCTGGACGGAGCTTTTCCGCAACCGGCCCGAGCTCAACACGGCTTTCGCGTTTGAAAGCGCAGCGGACGAGCTGGTTTATATCGCCGGGGCCTCGCTGTCGGTGGGGCTCGCTGTGGCATTATTTCCTGAAGCTGGCATGATGGTAAGCACAGCTTTCCTAGCGCTCGGAACGGCCGCCTTCATTGTGCAGCGCGGCACCGAGCCGAAGGTGCGTCACGTCGCCAATGCCGTTTCGGTTGGCTCGGCGATTCGGCAGCGTCCGGTACAGGTCATCACGCTCGCACTGATCTTCGTCGGCTCGATCTTTGCAACGGCTGAAGTGAGTGCTGTTGCGATCACCAAGGAGCTCGGGCAGCCAAATGCCGCGAGCCTGGTGATCGGCGTCTATGCCGTCGGCTCCTTCGTGGTAGGCCTGATCCTCGGAGCGCTTAACCCGCGCATGGCCCTGCACCGTCAGCTACTGATTGCGGTCGTGGCAATCGCGCTGACCTCGTTGCCGCTGCTCGTCGCCGGCAGCTCGGTGACCCTGCTTGCCATCGCCGTCTTCGTTAGCGGCATAGCTATTTCACCGACCTTCATAACTGCCTTCGGGCTAATTGAACGTCGCGTGCCGGAATCGATGCTGACGGAGGGCGTGACCTGGGTGATGACCGGCATCGGCATCGGCATGGCGCTGGGCGCCTTCGTCTCGGGCTGGGTGGTCGACACCTATGGTTCGCAGAATGGCTTCTGGGCCTCGGTGGCGGCGGGCACTATTGCGGTGGCGATCGTGGCGCTTGGCCAGAAGAGCCTTGCCGGCGATTGCGACGACGGACAGGCCTGCGCGGCGTTGGAGCCGGCGGGATAGCAGCGCCGAGGTCATGCCGCGTCTCGGACGCGGCATGACTGTCTGCTTTCGAACTTGCTCCACCGCCCGCGCCGATTCCGCCCCGCCATTGTGCTCTCACCAACCCAGCAGTGTGTGCGTCGTGGCGTCCACAACCTGCTGTTCCGGATGAGCCAATATGCGATTTTCGACGCACAGAACGGGAACATGGGCATACCGGGCAAGCTAGCCCGATATACCAGAGCCCCGCATGGTGTGAAAACCGATCTTTCGTCACCATTCCATTTTCTGTGATTCTCAAGCGCGGGCGCTAAGCGGACTTTGGTGAATGTCCGCTACGCGCCCGCCAGAGGCGGTCGTTCTGGGCGATCGCAGGCGTTGCTTTCGAGACACTGCGGATCTTCAAAACCTGACGGTGTCTTACTAGGATCGAGAAAGGTGGAGCGGGCCATAGAACGTTCGGAGGTGATCGGTATCTGCCGCTTTCGAACGCTTTGGCGCGCAATGAACTCGGCAACAGCAAGATTTGGCACCCAGCATACCCATGCGAGCACTCCGCTTACGTCTTCGTACGAAAGGCCGGCGACAACTGCCAGTCCCAGATAAACCCGCAGTGTCACTGCGGCCATCGTCAGCGACGCGGAACGAACCATCCAGCGTTGATGAGCAGCCGGATTTCCTCTCATGGCAAGCAGGATACCGTAGGATGTCGCGCCAATCCAAACGATTGCTAGAAATCCGAAACCCCACGCCGCAACGCCACCCGATTGCGTGGTCACTGCCAGCCAGAAACCACCGATTCCAGAGTCGAGAACTGCGACTCCATAAACGCGACCCAACGCGCGATGGATATGAATTCGCCTCTTTCTGAGCCCCGCCCATAACTGAAACGGCACAAGCGCTAGCGCCAATGACGCAAGAATGATGTGAGAATAAAATGCGAGAGGGCGCATGTGCGCATGGTAGACAAAGTCCGGCATGGTTGTGGCAACACCGCCGAACACAAAACGAAACGAGGCAGCAGCTATCAGAGGACAAAGAAGCCACAGCAAGATAAATCTGCCCGCGAATTTCATCATGACACGCCCCCATCTTGCCTGAATTCGTTTGAATTTTTGTGGCACGAATGAACGTGGAACGCCGCTAACTTGTGTTGCGATTTGTTAACACAACGTCCTGCGACGATGCCTTATAGGTTCTGTTTTATGGTGAGAATGGCGCCAAGAGCAAAAGTGCCTCGCGCGGCGCTCTATCCTCGCCGGCATGGCCGCGCAGCAATCAGGTAGATCGGGGGGCTTGGCAGTACTGTTAAACCACAAATAATGTGCCGTCGGCCCCGGTGATAAAGTTGGTTAAGCAGCTGCTGGAATTTCGATACGCACAATCAAACCCCGCGGTTGATTGTCGGAAAGGGACAGTTTGCCGTTATGGTCCTCAACGATCTCAGCCACGATTGATAAACCCAAACCAAAGCCGCTATGAACACCCAGAGTCTTACGAGCGGGGTCGGCTTTGAAGAATGGCTCAAGCACGAGATCACGCAGACCTGGCGCAATGCCCTGACCATCATCGCAGACATCGATCCGGATGTGGGATCCGTGATGCGTCAAACGCACTGTTAGGTTCTCCGCGAATTTGATGCCGTTATCACAAAGGTTGTTGACTGCGCGAGTGAGAGCCAATGATTTACAGGGACCTATCAGCTTGTCAGGACCTTCATATGCGATTGGCTTACCTATATCGGAATACTCATTACATATTGTCTGCAGCAAGCTGGCAATATCGGTACGCTCAAGCATTTCCGTATTTACGGCGCTGTTCATATAATCCAGCGTATCTTGAATAAGAGCGTCAATATGATCGAGGTCGGACAGTATGGCCTCACTGCCCTCGTGCGAAAGTCTTTCGATTCGCAGCCTTACCCTCGTCAAGGGCGTCCGAAGATCATGGCTGACGTTTCGAAGCAGCCGCGTGCGGATCTCTATCAGCTTCTTGATCCTTGCCCGCATTTCATTCAGCGCTCGCGCGAGAGCAACCATTTCAACAGTCCCGCGCTCCTCAAAGACGGGTGCCAGATAATCACCTTTCTCTTCTTTGAGACGATTGGTGATCGAAGCAAGTGGCGCCGTGAGAGCCCGTGAGGCGTAAACTGAAAAAAGGCCCAAGAGTATTGCGAAAGCAAGGACGTAGTACGAAAGTGGACCCACAACATCTGAAGTCACTAGGGTGTCCGGCATGCCTCTGATTACCACCGCCATATCGCCATCCAACGGAAATGTCAGAGCAGGCCGGCCGTCGAGCATAATCTGGCGACCACCTGCGGACAGGGGATTATCTGCGGGAAACAGCTTTCCGATAATCCATCGGATCGAGGGAAACGATGCGTCCGGTGCTGTGCGACTTGCCAAGGATTCGGTCGTGATGATCTCCAGCGGGATCCCTGCCTTCCCCGACCATTGGATCAAACTGGACCGTTCGTCTTTTGGCGTTTTTTGAACGAGCAGCGCAATGGTTTCGGCCTTGGAATAGAGCAGGTCCGTGTCCGGCACACCCATGTACTTTCGGAACACGCCTATCCAATCGCCAATCACAAAGACCAGAATAATGGCGACGAGGATTACCAGCATGATCTGCCCGCGCATTGTATGCGGAAAAAATCTGTGAAAGGCCGATGTCATTGCTGTCCAGTAACTCCTCTGACGCGCTACACATATGCGGCCTTTACTGTTTATATCAGCGGTCATTTTGACAGAACTCAAATTTGTTACGTGAGTGTTTTGGGACTCTGGCGTCAGGATCAGTGACCGATGCGACGGTCGACCGCCACCGTGCGCCCTCGAAGTCAGAAGCGATAGGCGACGAACAGACCGAATTCCGGCTGAGTTTTCGTCTGAACTATGGGGCTATCAGCTGCATCGCCCAAAAGCAGACCGACGCCGGCCTTGCCACGCACAGCCCAATTTTCCGTCACCAGATACGTAGCAGTCAGAGAAAAATCAGCACGTTGAAACCCGGCATCTGCCTTATATTCCTTGAACCTTGATTTGGCCGCCTGATTACTACTCACACTAAAGTAGGAATCCATATAATTTTCATCGGCCACCGTGACAGAGGCATCAAGTCCGACAATGAACCTCTGTGACAGTGGCTGGGTGACCTCAACGCCAAATTTGCCTCGCAAGCCATCACTTCCGCCGATCGTTTTGTTTATCGTTCCGTAGAACTCCGCTGGTCCGTACTCCACTGCTGCTTTCGCGCCAACATTGACCCCAAAATCAACGTCACCCAATCCGTCCAGATAACCATGGTCGCCATCATCCTCGGATCGTCCAGTATCGTATCCGACCAAAAGTCCGAACGTGAACGGACCATGCCTGTAGGCATCCAGCTCCAACCCGGTCGGATCTATGGTAAGGCGGTCAAACAGTTTGGCTGAGACGAAAGGGATCGGAGAAACTTCCATTTTGTCGCTGCCTTCAAATGAAGGCTCATAGATAGCTCCACCACCTACGGTTAATTCCCAATCGTGCAATTTGGTCCTGATTGGGCCGTATCGCGCTGGATCAGGTTGGGGTGGGAGCGGAACGGAGCTGCTGTCTGAAGGATCTGGTACGTCCACCGCCCAAGAGGCCGCGGGAAAGGAAGCAACAACGAACAAAGCTGTGCTTGCGAGCGACAACACAACCCGCGTTGGTAGGTAAGCCGGAAAAAGATACATATAGGGCTCCAATTGTTCGAGCGCTCCGCCCGAAAGCATGGCAACATCGTAGTGTCAGTAACCCACGTTTAATGAGCCCGGAGAGTTGAATTGTTACTTTGTATTAAGTTTTGTTGCGGGCAGTGGCACAATTATGCCCGTCCGTCCACGTCAGACTGGCTGCAACAAAACTTAATATTTTGAAATATCACCGACCAGTTTTGGCCTTAGTGTTCTCTAAGAAACGTTCCTGAGGTACGGCCCGCATGAAAAATGCCCGCGAAGGCAGCAAAATTCTGATTGTCGAAGATGATAACCAGATCGCCAAATTACTAGCCGATACACTTACTGAAAACGGTATGATCGTGGACATCGCATCTGACGGGTCAGAGATGGACACGCAGCGTGCGAGGAACGTGTTTGATCTGATCATACTCGACGTGATGCTTCCAGGAGAGGACGGCCTTAGCCTTTGTCGTCGTTTGAGGACCGATACCACTGTTCCGATCCTCATGTTGACTGCCCTCGGTCATGAAATCGATCGAATTCTTGGTATTGAAATCGGCGCGGATGATTATATGACAAAGCCATTCAGCGCCCGTGAGGTTACCACCCGTGTGCGGGCGCTCCTGCGCCGCGCGTCGTACGCCCCAGTGACCCGAGAGCGACCAAAGTTGTACCGCTTTGAGGGATGGAGAATTGATCCTCTGCGCCGTCAGGTTCACGATCCCAGCAATGCACGAGTGCCCATGACCACTCACGAGTTCGATCTGCTCCTTGCCTTTTGCAGGAACCCCGGTCGCGTCCTGACCCGTGAACAGCTTCTCGCTGTCTCGCATGCGGGTTTGGCTGGACCGATTGAAAGGAGCGTTGATGTTCACATGAGCCGCCTGAGAAAGAAGTTTGAGAAGGATGCGAAGGACCCGGTTTTCTTTAAAACTGTGCGGCTTGGCGGATACATGCTAACTGCCTTGGTTGAAGAGACATAAGTTGCCTGATAGACCAGCTGACAGATAGCTAGCTCGTAGGAGTGAACTGTTCGCCACCCACTGAACGCAGTTCAATCCGTTAGAGGTACGCGCGCACTTGAATTATAAAAGTCGGAAGAAACTTGTCATCACTCCATTCTGGACCAGGAATTGCTTGACTTCCACCAAGGGAATGACCAACAAAAAATACAAGGCGTGAAAGAAAGTTCTCCTGAGAATAGCAGGGTTGAATACTGCCTCTCTGCTCTCATAATACAGCTTGAAATCTGGCCAGAATGCGGGGACGGATTGTGCGTAGGCCTCGTAAAGGCTTCCGAACTTGGATCTCAGGAATTTTGCCTCCTCTTGAGCAGTCACGCGCAAAATCATTCCGCAGGCTATTCCCAAACAAAAAGCCAGAATGAAGCTATGCAGCATCAGCCCGATTCCCACAGCGCCAATAGTTGAAAACAAATAGAGGGGATTTCTGCAGACAGAATAGGGACCTTCCACTACGAGCTCGCGATTTTTCCGCCCTCCAGTATAAAGAATGGACCAGAGGCGTCCCAATATGCAAATGGCAAGTAACAACTGGCCCGCGAGGGTCATCGTGTTCGCAACGAACGAGCTGGTCGGCCAAACGGACGTCGAGAATGCGATAACCGGAACGATGGAAACAACCAAACACTGGATTATTCTCAGTCGTATGGTTTGATTAAACGGTGCAACAGGTACGGAATTCATTGCGATCCCCTTATGGCGTACGTATGCCAGAACAGCACTCGATCTTGAGCGATGATCGTGCAATCTCATGCGGGAGGGGCTTCGTGCGTGAAGTTATATGAAGTTTTGTTGCGGATTGGCCGAAACCGCCAGCATGACGTGTCAAATATTGCGATACTTACTCTAGGCAGAACGTTGCCGATCACCTTCAACACGATCGGTCGAGCCTGCGACGTTGCCGATGTCGGGGTGGATGGTCGTTAACCGAAGTCGCCCGCCGAACGAGGCGGTCGACAATTGGGAACCTGATTTCGACGCTGACGCGGCATTCGCGTGATACAAAAAGCAACAACAAGCCGACAGTTGCCGATCGTGCTGCCGCCGGCAGCAGACGAAATTCTTTCGTCCTGGATCAGTCGGCATGCTGCCTTCTACGGCGTACCGCCGATGACAATGCTCCAGCACTGCCTGCCTCAAGCGACATCGCTGGGTGCAGTGGATCTCTGTTTGACACGGAAACAGGCCTAACCGCTCGCACACGTGTTCAGAACAAAACCGGATGTGCTCAGAATGGGCTTTACGACCGTTTCGCAAGCATCGCATCGCTTGATCGCGCCCAAGCCGATACAGTCTTGCCCTTGATGCACGCACGATGCCAACGACACCAAGACAGTTACCCGAACTCGGGTTCTTGGATGGCGGCTTTGTTGCTCCTCATGCGGATTTCCGCTTCAGGGCCACGACGCCCGAGAACGTCCCTCCCCTTTCTGCTCCTATTGGAGCGCCGCACGCGCTCTTGAAGGAGAATGGGAAGCCGGAAGCCGAACGCCACTATGTGACCGAAGCCAGGATGGCATCAGGGTCACGGATAGAGAATGGTTTGCGTACCGAACGACAGATGCCTGTCGCGCGCAAGGAAGAATTACACCGGTCGGCACCAATGCCGGTCAAAAACAGAACCGAACCCAAGGAAAAGCCGCCCATTGGAGGTGTTTTGCCCCCTGAGTTCTTTCATTGGAGACATTATGCGATATTCAAAGCACAAATCGAGAACATGATCTCTGGGCATATTTGAAAAGAGGCAATTCATTGAATTCGTTGCGGTGCAGTTTGTCAGGTCTCTCTCGGCTCCGCGCCTTAACATTGTGGTCCCTGCCCTCCGAATCCGGGTAAGGCATCGAAAGTACCTGCGTTTTCTCTTTACTTTCTTACGATTGTGGTCGTTGAACAGCAAGATTTTGCGATAGGGGCACGTTTGCGGCCACTTGTGGCGGCGGTGTAGAGGCATAGGTGGGCACTAATCGCACCCACCTATGTTGATCACTTCAACATCTTCTCTGGAAGAGACGTCCCATGGAACTTCGTGTATATCTCATTCAGCTTGCCGTTCTTCAAATTCGCTTCCACCCATTCGTTTAGCTTGCCGAGTAGTTCCGGTTCACCTTTGCGAACGCCGATTGCGAGATCGAAAGTGCGGATCACGAATTTTGGTTTGAAATCGAGAGTCGGATTACGCTTGGCAATCTGACCGACAATTGTTGCCGACGTCGCAACCATTTCAGCCTGGCCGCTGACTGCAGCGGTTACAAGAGTGGCGTCGTCATCATAGCGCACCACCTTGAAACCCTTCTCGGCAGCCATGGCTGTCAGTTCGGTGTCCTGAGTTGTGCCTCGGGTCACGGATATGGATTTGCCTTGGTGTCTTCCCAACTCGCTATGCCGGAAGCAGAGGGAGCACCTACAACGGATTGCAACGCCGCGTAAGCCTTGCTGAAATCGATAACTTCTGCTCGCTGCGGCGTGACGGACAAGGTCGAGATCACAATGTCAGCCTTGTTGGTCTGAAGGTTTGGTATACGGGTTGCACCCGTCGTCTGGACGAATTCCAGCTCTAGCCCCCAATCCTTGGCAAGCTGTTGCGCGGTCTCCACGTCGGAACCTGTAGGCTTCATAGCGGTGTCCAGCATGCCCGATGGTGGGATCGCCAGATCCGTCGATATGCGGATTTTTTTGGCGGCCATTATATCCTTGTAAGCATCGGCATATGCCATAGTGGCGCTGGACAGAATTAACATGCTGGTAGTCCATGCGATAATTTTCAACAGTTTCATACTTTACTCCTCCCTTTTTGATGTCTCAGTTCAATTAACTTGTTAGAGTTCGTTGCCAATGAATTGCTTCAGTTCAGGCGTTGATGGATTGACCAAAATGTCTGATGGTCCTTCCTCTCGAACTCTTCCTTGATGCATGAAGATCACCTTGTCTGCGATCTTGCGTGCAAAGCTCATTTCATGCGTGACCATGATCATCGTCATGCCATCTGCGGCCAGCCCCTCAATGGCGCGCAAGACCTCTCCCGTGAGTTCTGGATCCAGTGCCGAGGTCACTTCGTCAAACAGCATCACCTGCGGTTGCATGGCGAGCGAACGCGCAATGGCCGCACGTTGTTGTTGGCCACCCGAAAGCTGTTCCGGATAATTGTCCGCTTTTTCAGCCAGTCCCACTTGGGCGAGAGCTGCCTGAGCAAGTTTCAACGCAGCGCCTTTGTCTAATTTTTTTACGGTCCTGGGCGCCAGCGTGATATTTTCCGCAATGGTCGGTGCGGCAATTGGCCTAGAAGTGACAACCAGAACGCGCTGCTCGCCGTAGGCCCAGGGAGAGCCGTCTTTTTCCAGAAAGTCATAGGTGCCTCGACCCATAACAACCGTCCTGATGCGCTTGATGAACTGGCGGTAATCGTACTCTCCAAGCTCAAGGTCGTTATACATGAACAGCCAGTCAAGACTGTCTTCGTCTGTAGCAATGAAGCCGTCGAGGCTGGTTGCGATGTACCCGAGAATCTTGGCCATGCGCCATCTCCGACGCTTCGGGCACGTGGGTCCGCCTGGGGTACATATCTTGCTCAGTCCTTGGGCAGGCGGTTGACCAAAGAAGCTGTGCTTGCCGAGCGGATGGGCTGGCAAATGGCCAGCATATGGCAGGGAGCCCTTATCTGGTGGGCGTTCAAGCGCGACGGTGATCCTACTGCTGAGATTGAGGTTGTACTTGGAGACTGGTGCCGGAGCGTCGGTGCCATGTAAGGTGGGGCAACCTAAGCTGGAGGTGCGATGAACGTCTCGCTGGCAATGGTGGGATTGATGATGGCGGTCTGCGTCATCGTCCCGCTTGCTCTTGCTTATAGCCGCCATGAAAGGGCCAGAAGAACGAGACCTTCAGTGCTCTTTCGTCGTCTGGCCCTACGAATTTAGCCCGTCTGGTTGCGTCCCGCCACCGCTTGGCGCTTCGGCCATTTACCCACTGCTTCGAGCTTGCGGACCATGTGAGCGTACGGATGCGCGTCTCGACAATGGCTTACTGATCGTCGAGCTAACAAAGGAAATTCCCGAGGAGCTAAAGCCTCGTCGCATTGCGATCAGCGGTGCAGCGAACACAATAGCCGGTGAAAGCTCTGCAAACGTCGGTAGGCATGAGAAAACTACTCAAAACCGGAGGGAGCCCTACTCCGCGGCCATTGCCGTCGGTGGTGTCAGTTCTTCAATCGTTTCCCCGTGGCTGTCTTCTTTCGTTGGCTTGATCCGGAACCACACAGCATACAGAGCTGGTAGGAAGAGCAGGATCATGACGGTGCCTGCAGCCGTTCCGCCAATCAACGTATAGGCCATCGATCCCCAGAACACCGAATGAGTTAAGGGTATGAAGGCGAGAATGGCAGCCAGTGCAGTCAGGATGACAGGGCGCGTCCGCTGCACCGTCGCTTCAATAACGGCGTGATAGTCATCGAGACCGGCAGCTTTGTTTTCCTTGATTTGTTCCGTCAAGATCAACGTGTTGCGCATGAGGATACCTGCCAATCCTATCAATCCGAGAATGGCGTTGAAGCCGAAAGGCTGATTGAAGAAAAGCAACGTGGGGACCACCCCGGCAAGTCCGAGTGGCGCAGTCAACATGACCATCGTCATTGTCGACAGACTGCGAACCTGGAGGATGATGACGATCAGCATGGCTGCAATCATGGCCGGGAATATCTTGACAAGTGCGACATTGGCCTTGAGGGATTCCTCGATGTTGCCGCCCATCTCGATGCGGTATCCGACGGGGAGCGATGCGATCAGCGGCTGAAGCGCTTTCATGACCTGCTGTGAGACCTCCGGGGGCTGCGTCGCCTCGTTGATGTCAGAGCGTATCGTGATCACCGGCGTGCGGTCGCGGCGTTTCAGGATCGGCTCCTCAAATTGGATCTCGGAACGCCCGATCTGATCAAGAGGGACCTGACGGCCATCCCTGCTCATAAGCGAGAAATCGCCAAGCCTTGAAGGATCAAGCCGGTTGTCACCTGCGCTACGGGCGACAACGGGCACGTTGCGGATGTTGTCGCGCACCTGGGTGACAGGGATGCCGCTAAGCAGCAACTGCATCTGCTGGGCTGCCTCAGAGGGTGAGAGACCGATCAGATTGAGCCGATCTTGATCGGGGACAAACCGCAGCACTGGAGTTCGGTTGCCCCAATCGCGATTGGCCTGCCGGACATCGGGCACACTTTTGATAATTGCCAGGGCCTGCTCGGAGATTTTGTAAAGTTCATCCGGATCCGGTCCCATGATCCGAAACTCGACCGGAAATGGCGTATAGGGCCCGAAGACTAGCTGCGTTACGCGCACAGATGCCTCAGGAACAAGCCCTTCCGAAACGGCGGTTCGCAGACGATGCTTCAACGCCTCGCGCGCATGCGCATCGGGCGTCAGCACAACGACTTTGGCGAAGGCAGGGTCGGGCAATTCGGGCGCCATGGCAAAGAAGAAGCGCGGCGCACCCTGCCCTACATAGCTGGTGACGATTTTTGTTTCCGGCTGGGTTTGCAGCCAGCCTTCGACTTTCTCCACTGCGGCTGTCGTGGTTTCGATGCTCGTACCCTCGGGCATACGAACTTCGACCAGCACCTCGGGCCGATCCGATGTCGGGAAGAACTGCTGTTTTACGCTTCCCATCCCAACGACCGAAACGGCCATCGTGATGCCAACCACTGCGCACGTCATAAATTTATGGCGAACCGCTAATTCGATGACGGAGCGCAGGCGGCGGTAGTTCGGAGTATCATAGATGGCCTGATGCCCACCTTCGACCGGCTTGATGTCCGGCAACATCTTGACGCCGAGGTATGGGGTAAAGATCACTGCAACAAACCACGAAACGATCAGCGCAAAGCCGACGACCCAGAAAATGTTGCCGGCATATTCACCTGCAGTCGATCTTGCAAAGCCCACGGGCATCAGACCAATGATTGTGACGAGGGTGCCCGACAGCATTGGCGCTGCCGTATGGCTCCAGGCGTAGGCGACCGCCTTGATGCGGTCCATGCCCTCCTCCATCTTCACCACCATCACCTCAATGGCAATGATGGCGTCGTCCACGAGGAGGCCCAGCGCAAGGATCAACGCGCCGAGCGTGATACGATCGAAGAACCGGCCGGTTTCCAGCATGATGAGGAAGACTACGGCGAGCGTCAGCGGTACGGCAAGCGCGACAACAATGCCAACGCGCCAGCCGAGGGCAACCAGGCTTACGAAGAGCACGACGCCAAGCGCCATTGCGAACTTGAGCATAAATTCGCCGACCGCCTCCTCAATGTTGACGGCCTGATCGCTGACTTTGGTAAGCGTCATGCCCAGCGGGAGTGTCTGCGCGATCGCAGCAGATCTTTCTTCAAGCGCCTTGCCGAGATCAAGACCATTCCAGCCCTGTTGCATCACGGCACCCAGCATGATTGTCGGCTCGCCCTCATGGCGGATGATGTAGGTCGCCGGATCTTCATACCCGCGCCGAATATCCGCCAAGTCAGAAAGTTTTAGCGTGCGCCCAGCCGCTACGATCGGCGTATTAGCAATCGCCTGCACGCTGTTGTAGGCTCCATCGAAACGGATGAAGACCTGTGGCCCACGCGTATCGATGGAGCCGGCGGGCGTGACGGTATTCTGTCTCTGCAACGCTGCGGCGATATCCGTTGCTGATATTCCGAGGGTTGCGAGCTTGGCATAGGAAAATTCGACGAATATCTGCTCGGGGCGCTCCCCGAGGATGTTGATCTTCTTGACGCCTGGGACATGCAGGAGATCCTGACGGACGACCTCCGCCTGCCGTACGAGGTCGCGCATCGGCATCCCCTTCGCCTTCAATGCGTAAAGGCCGAAGCTGACATCAGAATATTCATCGTTGACAAAGGGGCCCATGACGCCGGGAGGGAGATTTCGGGCTTCGTCGCTAAGCTTCTTGCGAGCCTGATAGAACTCCTCTTCGACGGCGGCCGGCGGCATGCTATCCTTCAAAGTCACGGTAAGGAAGGCGTAGCCAGGTCGGGTCGTTGTCTCGACACGGTCATACCAGGTGAGTTCCTGGATGCGCTTCTCAAGTGGCTCGGCGACAAGATCCTGCACTTCACGCGCAGTGGCACCCGGCCAAACGGAAGTAACCGTCAGAGTCTTGATGGTGAAGGAGGGATCCTCGGCTCGTCCCAGCTTGACGAAGGCGTAGACGCCTGCAGCCGCCAACAGAACGATAAAGAATAAGGTAACGGCGCGTTCGCGAACCGCGAGAGCTGAGAGATTGAAACTCATTATTTTGTCGCCTCTTGCTGCGAGGCAAATCTGACGGCTGCGCCATTTTCCAGAAGATGTGCGCCCAGAGCGACAACCTTCTCACCAATGCCAATACCGGTGACAAATGCCGTCTCCTCACCGATCCGTTTGATCTCGACTGGAGTAAACTTCACAGTGGACGTGGCAGCGTTGACAACCCACACGCCTGTCCGGCTACCGTCGTCCAGGATGGCACCTACCGGAACGGCGACCTCCGACTGCCTGTTCGCGTCCAGGATTTTAATCGTCACCGTCGAACCGAGCGGGGCAGAGGCGGCGCCCCCATCGAGAACATAGCGCGCCTCGTAAGTACGGGTTTGCGGATCGGCGGCATCGGAGATCTGTCGCAAGCGGGCCTTTCCGCTGAGACCATCGCCTCCGTAGACACTTGCCAGCGCTTCGGATCCTATATCGGGCCGCAAAGTCTCAGAGAGCCAAACAACGGCTTCACGCGGACCAGCCTGCGCGAGTTGAACGACCGTCTGGCCTGCTGCCACCACCTGTCCGGGGTCTCCAAGCGTCTCGACGACTGTTCCATCCGAATCTGCAAGAAGAACCGTATAGGTGGCCGCATTTTCTGCGACCTTGGCGTCAGCCTCAGCCGCAGCAAGCTGGGCCGAGGCCGTGTCGAGGGCCGCTTTCGCCTGTTCATATCGCTGTGGAGTTGCAGCCAATCCATTCTTCACCAGCGCCGCATAGCGTTTCTCATCTGCTTGTACCTGGATCAGGACAGCCCGCGCTGCGATGACCGTATTGCGCTTCGCTGTAAGCGCGAGTTGGAGATCGGTTTCATCGATGCGCATGAGGGCCTGGCCTTGTCTCACCTGCTGACCCACATCGACCATCCGCTGGACGATCTTGCCCGGAACCCGGAACCCGAGATTGCTCTGCACACGCGAAGCGACATTCCCGGTGAACGACCGTTCCGCCGTTCCAGTCTTTTTCGCCTCTGCCACCCTTACGAGCGGTGCAACCGTCCTCGGATCTGCGGCTTCGGCTTTCCGTTCAGTGGTTTCGGAAATGAGGAAAAAACCGGCGGGGGCCGCCACTCCAAGGAGACCCACAAAAGTCAGGACGTATTTGCGCTTCATTTTACATTCTCTCTTTGACGAGCGATCTGTACGAATTAGATTGCGATCTAAATCTAATTACGCTATAGATGTCAAATGAAATCTAATCGGAGGTCGACATGAGAGTGAGCCGCGCACAGGCCGAGGAAAATCGCGAAACGGTGATCAACGTAGCGAGCCGTCTCTTTCGAGAGCATGGCTTCGATGGGATCGGCCTGAAGGATCTGATGAAGGGTGCCGGCCTGACGCAAGGCGCGTTCTACAAGCAGTTCGCGTCCAAGGACGACCTAGCTGCGCAGGCCTCCAGGCGGGCAATGGAAAGCGCCACGGGCAGATGGTCGACAGCTGCAGCGACAAGCTCGAATCCCCTCGAAGCAGTCATGGAGTTCTACCTCTCACCGGGACATGTCGGGGAAAAGGCCGACGGTTGCCCTTTGGTGGCGTTGGGAGCCGACGCGGCGCGGCAACGTGAAGAGGTCAGACGTCCATTTGAGGACGGGATCCGAGCTCATTTTGAGGTCCTGAATGAGCTGGTGGACGACGTCAAGAGCTCCCGTCCCAGCGGCAAGGCAATGGCGATATTGTCTCTGATGGTGGGTGCTGTCACGCTATCGCGCCTCATTAAGGAAGAGGATTTATCGCGAGGAGTTCTCGACGCAGCCGCCGGTGAAGTCAGGCGCATTGCACATGGTGAAGATGTCGCCTGAAGCAATCACTGTCGTCCAAGTGCTATCTCATCCGTCGCGAGGCGAGCCGGAGCTCATTGCCACCTGGAAATCGTGATCCCTCATCGTGCGCCTCAACGAATTGGCGGCGGGAAGGGTTTTGCAGCTAAGGACGCTGAGCGGGATATAATTTGCGACAGTGAAAATGAGTAAGCCAAGGGTACGAATTTCCCTTACCCATGACCGCAAGGGATCCGAATGTTTCCGGCTCTCCCAGCGGACCACGGTTGTGAGAACGGCCGTGAGCAACTCCAACACGACGAGCTTGCGCAGCCTCCGGCCTAGCAAGACTGGGGCCGATAATGCTGAGTGCGTGTCGGCAGCACTCGCTTTGCCTTCCAGTGCTTCAAAACATATCTGGCGGGCAATTTTTAACTTGGGTCCGTCATGTCTCGGCCATTTAGTCAGCAGAAACTCGGCTGCTTGCGTGACGGAACAGATATTCGTCGGCTTGCCCAGCCAGGCGGCTTCGATGGTGACCGGCCGGAATGAATTGATCATGCGCTAAAAACGTTTCTACGACATTCCGGTTCCACGCCGCTTCGCTGGATAGAATGCCCCAGCTTATTCATACTCGTATGACGCATGCTGAGATCTGTTCCGTTATTCCGCTGCGCTAGTAAGAACGGACCTTTCCGCCGCCACAAACGGCCGAACTTCTGCCACGGCCTGGCTGATCCGTGCGTTGATATGAGGGGTTACAATTTCATAGTCCAGAAAGTCACGGTCGACGGCAAAGACACCTGTCGGCAATGTGTGGGCCACGAAGAAACCGAAGAGCGGACGCATCTGGTGCTCGATAATCAACGCATGCCGGTCACTCCCTCCCGTGGCCGTCAGGAGAATTGGCTTGCCCTGCAAGGCCAGCGGGTCGAGCAAATCTATGAGGTGCTTGAAAAGCCCCGTGTAGCTGCCTTTATAGGTCGGAGTTCCGACCACAAGAACGTCAGCCGCCAGGATCCTTTCAACGATTTGCGCTGAGCGGGCGTCAAGATCCTTGGCGTAGCGGGCGGCGCCAAGGTTACCGAAATCCACCAGATCGAAAACGTCAGAGGCAAGCCCATATTGATGGCTGATCCTGCCGACCGCATTGGCGACAAGTGATCTCGTTTTCGAGGGGCGCTGGAAATTACCGGAAAGGCCGACGACGGTCGGATTAGGCATTGGAAGTATCCTTTAAACAAACAGCGCATATCAAGTCGCCGACGTCCTTCATGCTTAGTTTTCGAGCTCTTTGGCGGAGCGAGACCTCTCATTGAGATCAGCAAACCGCAGATCGAATTCGCCGTCCGCGGGCAACGCTTTGCCTTTGAATTGACCTGCAGACTGAAGGAGATCGATTGTGTCCTGCTGGGTTGCCAGAAGCTCTGCGGTCAGACCAGGAATGCGGCTGTTGCTACCGTCGCTGTCGGCAACCACCTTGGCGTCTGCTTCGTTTAAACGCTGATCCTTGATCAGGTACTCGCTGATCCAGACTTCCCTGTTTGTATTTTTCCAAAGATGGGCGCGGTACCAGTGGACGACGAGATCACGGATAGCGGCAGCATGAGCGGGATCCGCAAGGGCCGTTTTGCTGGCATAGAGATATTTCAGGTTGGTGCTGGCACCCGGTGCGTCGGCAATTTCCTTTGCGCTCGTACCCACAACAGACTTGAGATAGCGAGCGCGATCTGGCTGTTTCAGCACAGCAGCGTCGATCTGGTCGGCGCGCAACGCATCAGCAAATTCAGCCAGGCCTAGATTGACGGGCTGGACGTCGCCAAGCGTGAGGCCCGAAGCGCGCAGGTTGCGCAGCACCGTCGCCTGCTGCGAGGTCCCCACGTTAATACCAATGCGTTTGCCCTTCATATCCGAAAGTTGCGTGATCCCGGAGCCAGGTGCCGTGGCAAATATGGTGCTTGCTCCCGAGGTGATGACAGCACCGACAATCACGACATTTGCGTCGGAGAATTGCGCCAGGATTGGGGGAACATCACCGACAGCACCAACCTGAGCAGCTCCCGCCCTGATAGCTTCGAGCCGAAGAGGGCCACTGCTGAAATTTGCGAATGAGATGTCGGCGGCAAGCTTCACTTGTTCGCCAGATAACTTTAGTAAGGAGGCCACATTGTTGGCGTCGTCTGCGAGGACTATCTTCACGCCTTCAGGTACCTGCGTCGCCAACTCCTGGTCTGCGGCGCTAGCCGTGCCGACCAGCAAGGTGGAGATAAGAGCCAGGGCAGCGATACGAGGCGTCAATCGATTTTTAAACATTGTTCTTTTGCCTTTTTAGGGAAACTAGCTTTTCGAAACGCCGAGGCGCTCCAGAATGTCGTTTCGCGCGGTTTCGAAAAGCGTTGGTGAAGCGGTAACGCCGGCAATGGGCTCGTTGTACGAGACCCGACCATCCGCGATGATTATGATGCGGTCGGCAAGCCGGAGCGCCTCCTCTACATCGTGGGTGACGAACAAGACTGCCGGATGATGACGCTGGCAAAGGCGTTGCAGAAGTCTCTGCATCCGTATTCTTGTCAGTGCATCGAGCGCACTGAAGGGCTCATCAGCAAGAAGAAATGCGGGATCACGAACGACGGATCGCGCAAGCGCAACGCGCTGCTGTTCGCCGCCAGACAAGGTCTTCGGCCAGCTGTCTTCCTTGCCGGAAAGTTCGACCTCACGGAGCGCTGCTTTTGCCCGTTGCCGAGCGTCGGCGTCATAGGCACCGAGTACAACGTTGTCGATGACACTCGCCCAAGGCAGCAGCCTGGAATCCTGGAAGAGAACGGATCTTCGTTCCGGTACGTCTATCACACCTTGGCCATCTGCATCACTGTCGAGACCGGCAACCGCCCGCAAGATCGTGCTTTTGCCTGAACCGCTTCGCCCAAGCAGCGCTACGAACTCACCTTTGCCGATTTCGATATCGACACCATTGAGGACGACGTTGTCGCCAAAGGAGCGCCGAAGTCCTGAAATACGAACGACCGGGGCTTTCACTTGGCTCACTGGGCGAGAGACTGGCGCCACGACAGAGCTCTCCTTTCCAGAAGGCGGACAAGAGCGTCGGATCCGAAGCCCAGCACGCCATAAAGCAGAAGCCCAACCAGCACCACATCAGTCTGGCCGTAGATACGGGCCTGCGTGATCATGAAACCGATACCACTTGTGGCATTGATTGTTTCGACCACGACGAGTGCAGTCCAGGAATGCGTGACAGCCATCCGCAGGCCTGTGAAAAAACCTGGGAGGCTCGCGGGAAAAACGATATGGCGCAGGAACCGGTAGCGCGAAAGCGAAACGGTCTGTCCGAGTTCGACAAAGCGCCGATCAATTCCCTTTAGTGCAGCATGGGTGTTAATGTAGATCGGGATCATTGTTCCGAGCGCTATGATGCTGATCTTCATGGACTCGCCGATACCAAGCCAGATGATGAACAGGGGTATCAATGCAAGATTTGGGATTGATCGTTTGACCTGCACGTTGCCATCAATGAGAGCATCACCAAGCCGCGTCAGTCCGGCAACGACGGCCAGAACGAAGCCGGCAACGACGCCGATGGCCAGTCCAAGAACGGCCCGTTGAAGCGAAGCCTCGATATCTGTAGCCAGGGTGCCGCTTGAGACCATCTCTATAAGAGATGTCACGACGGCGTCGGGTCCTGGCATCTTCGCCGCAGATATCCACCCTGCCTCCGATGCGACATACCAAAGGACGAGTACCAGGGCCGGACCAAGGAGACGTTGTGCCGGGAAGGGTGGCTTGGGGAGAAGGTTGACAGCCTTGGCGGTCTCAGCAGACTTCGTGCGGTGACGCAGGAAATCGCCAGGTGTTGAAAATGATAGCAGCGTCACGCGTTATCTCCTGTCGCTGGTTCTAGAGCAAGCGAGAGCTTCACTCTGCCGCCGCCGCGTGGAAGGGCGAGCGCGTGGCGCGCGTCACTTTGGGGCGGTCCAATCCCAAATGCTCACGGAGTGTCGTGCCCTCATAGTCCTCGCGGAACAGACCACGAGATCGCAGGATCGGGATGACTTGATCGACGAATGTGGCCAACGATGTCGGCAAGGCCGGTGGAATGAGATTAAACCCGTCCGCGGCGCCATTTTCGAACCACTCGATAATGGTTGCCGCGACTTGCTCGGGCGTTCCCGTCGCAATCCGGTGCCCCCGCCCCGCGCTCAGGCGGCGCAGAAGCTGACGTAGGGTCAGATCCTCCGTGGCTGTCAGACGATGCACAAGATCATGACGACTCTTTAGATTGCCTTCGAGCTCCGCACGCGCCGGCACTTTCACCAGGCTGTCTAGCTCGTGTACCGAATAGTCGATGCCGGTCACCCTGGCGAGCTGGGCAAGACCATAGGTTGGAAGCGTGAGATCTTCGAACGTGTTGCGCAGGGTTTGCGCCTCTTCTTCCGAACCGCCAATGAAGAACGACAGGCCTGGAAGGATCAGGACCCGCCCAGGATCGCGGCCGTAGGTTTTCACCCTGTTCTTGACGTCCGCATAGAAAGCCTGCGCGTCTTCAATAATCGGCTGCGCGGTAAAAATCGCTTCGGCGTAGCGCGCCGCGAGATCTTTCCCGGGCTCAGACGATCCCGCTTGGAATATAACCGGTCGGCCCTGCGGGGAACGAGGAATCTCGAGTGGACCCGCGACATTGAAGTGCTTTCCGGTGTGATCGATGCGGCGGATCGCATCGGGGTCAACAAAGACCCCACCCTCCTTGTCACCGATGATGGCATTATCTTCCCAACTGTCCCAGAGTGCGAGCGTCACATCAAGGAATTCCGCTGCCCGGGCATACCGGGCATCTGGATCGGGATGGTGCTCAAACCCAAAATTAGCTGCAGCTTCGGCATTCGCCGTTGTCACAACGTTCCACCCGGCGCGCCCTTGGCTAACATGGTCGAGCGT
Source organism: Candidatus Phyllobacterium onerii (assembly GCF_028331445.1). Classification (GTDB taxonomy): domain Bacteria; phylum Pseudomonadota; class Alphaproteobacteria; order Rhizobiales; family Rhizobiaceae; genus Phyllobacterium; species Phyllobacterium onerii. Next base: position 97,530 of record NZ_JAQMHX010000015.1, read on the forward strand.
AGCGTAGCGCCTTGCAACACCGTAGGGATCATTGTACGTCGTCGAGGCCGTGGCGACCAATCCGATCCTGGTTGTCACTCCCGATAGGGCAGTGACAAGGGTAAAAGGATCGAGCGAATCCCAAGGGCGATCTTGCGATCTGTCTTTCAAGACGGGATGGTCAGCGAAGAAAATCGCATCCAGTTTGCCCCGCTCCGCAATGCGAGCTAGGTTGCGATAGTGCTCGATATCGGTCACGGCAGCGACACTGGTTTCCGGAAGTCGCCAGGCGGCTTCATGCTGACCCACATTTCGCAAAAACGCATTGAGGTGAATTTGGCGAGGCTTTTGTGTCATGGAAAACTCCTAGGGACCGACAATACAGCCGCTCGTACTGGAAGTTATGGTCTACTGATCCAGTCGTGTATTCGAGATCGAATGTTTCAATCGGTGAAACACCAGGGAAAAACTATTCGCTTGTGCAGTGAATTCGCGAAAGAAGGCTAGCGAATTCCATACAATCCTGGCCGACAGATAATCCGCCTCGAACGTGTCTTGCCTTAGTGCGCCATTGCTTAACCTCCTGAACGAGGTGTCGCAGTCCTCCTTTGGAATACCCGCCACTGTCTGCTTAATGCGCCGGCCGAGTTTTTTATTTCTCCATCGGCGGGCAAAAGATAAAAATCTTCTTTGAATGGACTTCTCTGTCGCGCGAGCATGCATTGCCACGCGAGTGAGCCCGTGGAGGCAACGAGGTCCGTGCGCGTCTCCTCCCTTGATACATTGCACCGGACCTCCGCCGGGCAGGATTTTTTCCCGTCTGGCACGCCGGAATGGGCAGGTCCGATGACAAATGGCGCCCAATCCGAACACCCAAACGAACGGATCGCACATGATTGATCTTCATTATTGGCCGACACCAAACGGCAAGAAGGTTTCGATTTTCCTTGAGGAGACCGAGACACCATACAGACTGGTACCGGTGAACATCGGGCGCGGCGACCAATTCACCCCTGAATTTCTCAAGCTCAATCCCAATCACCGCATGCCGGTCATTGTCGACCATGCCCCAAATGACGGCGGCCCCGCTATATCACTCGGCAGCAGGCCGGAACATGAATGTCAACCGCGCATCAGCGATCGGCGTAACAATATCATTAGCCAGTATCCGAGCCTCGATCGCAGCAGCAATGAATGCCCGCCTAGCGTGAGACGGTGTCTTCTTTCCTGAAAGACTATCCTTGGGCGCGGCCAGAGCGGCGAAATACTTCGGCCCCCTCACCGCGTTCCATTCCTGCAACAGTACCCGGCGCGCCTCATCAGCGGATCTGACGTAGCGGAATCTGCCGAGTTTGGGCTCGATGGTCACAGTAATATGGAATGGACGTTCCTTCATGTGGGCAGTTAGCGGACAACTACCATGGTATGTCAATTACAGCATCAGGGCTAAAGTTATGATTGTGAAACTAATCTCAATTCATGACCAGGTTACCGCCGAAGTGGTTTTTGACCGGTTACGCGATGGAGACTGACAAGAAATCGGGGAGAAGTCAGCCATACTCCTGTTGTGCCCCACGCCAATACTTTTATGAGCGCTTCCTGTCTCGAACGTCAGCGGCGGCTGACGCAACGTAATCGAATCCGGAGCACGCGATACAGACGTCACCGAACAGCTGCGGTCAGGTTCTTGGATTGAGCAGCACCGCCCTTGCCCCGTTCCGCATCCTTTCCGCCACAGCGGAGCAGGCTCTCCATAAGGATGCAATTGATCAACGGCATGAGCGAGAAGAACTCGCCAGCACCCGCAAATCTTTGTTCAATCAGGAACTGGCCGAGAAACCCTTCGTTTGAAAATGCCGATAATACCGATTTCTAGTCGAATCCGATTAGTTCCAAAAAAGTTAACAATCGCCGACCTGCAGCAAGAACGTCTAGCTTATTATGCTTGACCGTCGGCTTCGCGCCGCCAAAACCAGACATCAGCATTCCATGTTTTGATACTGACGTTCTAGAACCAACCGCCTCTCAAATTTGTGCCAAACCCGAGCGATTTATTAGACTTCAAGCCCGCCCTATCCGAAGCGGTCATCGCTGACTTTATCGCCGCTTCAATCAAGCGCGCTATGGCAAGCGGGACGCCAGAACCTTATCGACACGCCGATGATCAAGGTCGACGACTTCGAAGCGCCAATCGTCGAAATCGATTGCCTCACCCGTTTCCGGAATTCGTTCCAATCGATCGATGATGAAGCCAGCAACGGTTTCGTAATGACGGGTCTTCGGTAGGTCGATGCCCAACAGGTCAGCCATTTCGTCCGCTGGCATCCACCCCGCGAGCAACCAAGATCCATCATCACGTCGAACGGCCTCCGGTTCTGACTGATCCTCGTCCGAACGGAAAGCACCAGCTATCGCGTCAAGGATGTCAGCGGGCGTCAGCAGACCTTCGAAGTGGCCATATTCATCATGAACGAGCGCCATCGGCACATCGGAGTCGCGCAAGACTTTCAGGGCTGCCAGCGCATCGAGTGTATCGGGAACCACGGGAGCACTGCGTATGTGGTCGCGTATCAGAACCTGCGAAGCCGAGAGCAACGGCTCGATCATGTCCCTTAGCATGATGACACCGATGACGTTGTCACGGTCATCGTCAAAGACGGGCAGGCATGAATGATTGCTGGCGACCAGCTTTCGCTTGAGAGAAGCGATATCTTCGTTGACCTTGACCATTTCGACTTCGGTACGTGGTGTCATCACGGCGCGGACACTGCGGTCGCCAAGGCGGATGACACCCGAGATCATCGAGCGTTCGGCTTCTTCGATCACTCCGGTACTGCCGGCCTCGGCAATGATCGTCAGGATTTCTTCATCGGTAATTGCGCTTTCGGAGGCCGTGGAAATACCAAACAGTTTAAACACTCCCCTGGTTGATGCATCGAGCAGCCAAACGGCAGGGGCGGCAACCCGCGACAGAATGTTCATCGGGCGTGCGATAAAGCAGGCAATCCGCTCCGGATTCTTCAGCGCCAAGTGTTTGGGCACGAGTTCGCCGATGATCACGGAGAGATAGGTGATGATGCCGATGACAAGAATATAACCGCCGACCTCTGCGATGTCTGCACGCACGCCCGCACTGGCCAGGTACACGCTCATACGCGATCCGAGGGTCGCCCCGGAAAACGCACCGGCAACAATGCCGACAAGCGTAATGCCGATTTGGACCGTCGACAGGAACTTTCCGGGATTCTCCGAAAGAGCCATCGCTGCACGCGCACCCGCAACGCCCCTATCCGCCAACATCTCCAATCGGGCTTTTCGGGCGGAGACCACGGCCAATTCAGAAAGCGCGAAAACACCATTAAGTACAATGAGAAAACCTACAATCAACAATTCAAACATGAGATTTTGACAATACCCCCCAGCGAGACCTTTTCACAGTCGGGTTCCCGACTAGGTCTATCTATGTGCTTGCGCGATTTGTACCAAGCACGCAAAATTACCGAATCGCAACGAACTTACGGAAGTGGGACGATGTTGCACACATACAGACGTGAGCGTCGGCTTGATGTTCTAGACTATCGTTTTACCGGGCCAACGGCGAACGCGGCTCTTTCAGCGTTGTTTGCTAATGACAGCGCTATTGATAGCTGCACCAATCTTGTATGCGTTTTCAACTTTTTGTTGAATGATGCTTGGTTCCGCAGGTCTTTCTCAACAGGACTCATGACCTTGGAGACCTGAAGCATCTGCGATACTCACCCGGCGTCAATCCCGAGCCTCCGGAATAGACGACGAAAAGACGCAAGGTCAGACTATCCCACCTCAAACGCGATGTCCTAGATCGGGGTGTTTTCGAGTTCCAGCATCTGTTTGGCTTCCTTGATCCGAAGCCATTGAATACTCGAGCGGCGAAAAACCAGAGGCTTTCCTGAACCGCCGATCGAACGTCCGCGACGGCAAGCCGGATAACTGGAGCAGTTCGACAAGAACATGCTCTTGTTTTGAGGGTCCAGGCCTCGGAAACTGTGAGATGACGGGTCGCCTTAACAACAAGCTTCAGTCTCGCCGATGCTTCCACCAACGCTTTCGACAAACATCGACGTGCCAATCAAATCCCGAGCCACCGCTTCAGCATCCCGGCGGAAGAACGCGGAATCAATCACTCCATCTCCCTGCGTTCATTTCGAAGGGAACCAATTTGTCCTGTCTAACCTTTATGAATTGCGGCGGGCCAAACGACATCCTTGCGTCCTCCGCAATATTGTAACGACAAAAAGCAATCTACAGGAGGTTTTCATGGGCCGCGGCATTCTTCTTTGGTTACTCGGAGTTCCGATTCCAATCATCCTGCTCCTCTTTCTGTTCATGCGATAGGAGAGCAAAATGTCCCTCACCGATATGCAAACGGATGTTGATGCATCCGTGGAGACCAGTGCGAGC
>NZ_JAQMHX010000016.1 GCF_028331445.1 Candidatus Phyllobacterium onerii
TTCGTCTCAAGACGCGGGAGAGTAGGTCGCTGCCAGGTCTGCCAAACGCAACGTTCATAACGCAGGCGCCCAAAAAGTCGCATGCGAAACAAAATCATCTTCTCGACAACACACAGACATTCAAAAAAGGCCGCGCATGCGGCCTTTTGCTTTTGCAAAACACAATGCGTAAGCGCATACTTACAAGCAAAGGCACGACATTCGGCAAAACGCCGATATGGTGACGCGGGGTAGCAGCACCCCGTCCAGCTCGACAAAAGCACTCTTCGCTTTTGCGGCCGGACGAACGGAAAAATCCGGGCTGCAGCGGCAACTTTGCCGTATCTTGGTGGCGCGGGGTGGAGCAGCCCGGTAGCTCGTCAGGCTCATAACCTGAAGGTCACAGGTTCAAATCCTGTCCCCGCAACCAGATCACTTTCCCACAAAACACCCATCGGCGCGCATCGGCAAACAACCTCGCTCGCCAGGCTCAAAACCTGAAGGGTGAACAACATCCGGCTTCGCCGGTCAAACAGTCCTGTGGACTGTTGGAAGGCCCGAACGGGCAAATCCTCGCCCCGCACATCATTCCAGCTTCTCAATCGACCGAGATCAAACAAAAACCCCGCATCAAGCGGCGTTTTTTGCGTTTGTAGTTCCTCAGACAACTGAGATACTCAGTCGAAACTCACAGCAGTTGTATTTGCACCGCAGATGAGAACTGCTACCCGCTCATCTGGTGCCGGAACATACTTACCGGATAAGATAGCGGCGAAGGCGGCGGCACCACCGGGTTCGGTCACGATACGCACCTTGTCCCACAGCGCAATTTGCGCCGCGCAGATATCGTCATCAGAGACGAGCACCGAGCGGTTGACGAAAGCCTGAGCGATCGGAAACATCAGTTTGCCCACCTGCTTCGGTGCCAGCGAATCGGCGGCAATACCTTCAGTCGGCGCATCGACAGGCTGACCCGCTTCAAGCGCCATATGAAGAGTTGGTGAGCCCTCCGGTTCAACGGCGACGACTTTCACCCGGCCTCTGAACCATGCCGCGATGCCGCCGATCAGTCCGCCGCCGCCAACCGCAACCAACAGTGTCGTTATGTCGGGTAGATCAGCTTCGATCTCCGCACCGAGAGTGCCCTGACCGAGCAGCGTCTCGGGTTGGTCATAGGCATGGACGGCCAGGGCGCCGTTCCTTTCGACAAATTTCTCGCTCGCGGCCAGAGCGTCGGCGTAGCGATCGCCGCCGATGATGAGAGCTGCGCCATAGCCGCGGATGCGTTCAGCCTTGGCCGGGGAGGTAACGCCCGGTACAAAGATCGTCGCGGGTACGCCAAGCCGCATCGCGGCGTAGGCGACCGCGGCGCCATGATTGCCACCGGATGCTGCCGCGACACCAGCCTCCGGAAGGGAGCGGGTCAAGAGATTGGTGAAGGCACCGCGCGCCTTGAACGAACCTGAATGCTGCAGATATTCCAGCTTGAGATCGACCGGACGCGGTGCAAGCCCGAAATCGCTCATGTCGACCCGCAAGGTTGGTGTGTGACGGATATGCGGGCGGATCAACCGCTCGATCTCGGCAATTCGTTCAGGCGTGATCAGGGAGTTCATGGGATTCTCGCTCGGGAAAGACAGGTGCGAAGAATAGTGGTGGAGGAGGCGGGGAGGCAAGTGCAAACGGTTGATCGTCGGGTAAGCCGCGTGAAACCGTCATTGACTCGAACCATGTCCGGGAGTATAAAATCACAAAAGAGCAATAAGTCTGCATTTGTTGTTACTTGAACCGCGAATGAAAGGAGGTCGATCATGAATGAAATTCGCCTTCAATCATCGAACAGGCTTCCTTCGGACGAGCAGCGCGAACATTTGATGGTCCGCGTCGCCAAGCTTTATTATGACCTTGAGTGGACGCAGGGGGATATCGCGGCTGAACTCGGCTTGACCCGCTGGCAGATCGGCCGGTTGCTGACCGAGGCGAGGGAGCTCGGCGTCGTCCGCATCGAGATCACTCCAAGGGTCATGCGCCGGACCGATCTCGAAGTGCGATTGCAGCAGCAATATTGCCTTAAAGACGCGATTGTCGTTCCGTCCGGGGACATGACGGACTCTGCGCTTTTGACCGAACGCGTGGCGCAGGCCGCGGCGACCTATCTTGCCGGGCTCACGCCGAAATCCGAACTGATCGGCGTTTCCTGGGGCCGCACCATGTCTGCCGTCGCGCGATTTTTGCCGAGCAACTGGAACCCGGGTGTGCATGTGGTGCTGGTCAACGGCGCGACCAATCTGCGTTCGACGTCGACGCATTCAAGCGCGGTTGCGGAAGAATTTGCCCGCGCCGCCAACGGGATCGCGACCTTGCTGCCGGTGCCGGCAATTGTCGGCAAGAAAAGCACGCGCGAGGTGCTGGAAGAAGACCCGATCATCGAGCGTGTGCTGCAACTCGCCATGCAGGCAGATGTAGTGTGCTTCAGCATGGGCGGCATCAACCATCAATCGGTACTGCTGAGCAACGGCTATCTTGATGAGGCCGATATGGACAGGCTGAAGGATGCGGGCGCTGTTGGCGACATACTTGGGCGGTTTGTCGATGAGAATGGCAGAATAATCGATGAGGCTATCGACGATCGCACCGTGGGCATGCGGCTCGAACATCTGAAGACCAAGCAGCAAGCCATCGGCGTGGTTGCGGGTGAAGACAAGCACCGGGTCGCCGTTGCAGCGTTGAAAGCGGGCTATGTGTCGGTCATCATCACCGATGAAGCAACAGCACTCTATGCATTGGAAAATCAAAATGGTGTCTGACACGCGTGAGGCGACGAATTGCCGTGTCGATCACAGGAAGGATCGCGCATGAACCGCCAGGATATTTTGGTATCGAAGGGGACGGACTTGGCAGTCCAGCATTCCCTAGCGCGCAACACCGGCACCAAGCTCGCGCTTGACTGGTTCGACGATATCGCCGTCAATCGCTCGGCGACGGAGCGCCGTGCTGCCACGCTGACGACACGCCGGACGGTGAAGAAGGAATATCAGGCGGCGTGGCTGATAAAGGCTATCACCTGCATCGATCTTACGACGCTTGCCGGTGACGATACGGCGGGTCGCGTTCATCGGCTTTGCGCCAAGGCAAGATGCCCGGTGCGGGAGGATATCCTCAAGGCTCTTGGCCTGACCGATGCGAACATCACGACGGGTGCTGTTTGCGTTTATCCGACAATGGTGCCGCATGCGGTGAAGGCACTGCGTGGTTCTGGAATCCCCGTTGCCTCGGTGGCAACTGGTTTCCCGGCTGGCCTCACGCCGCTGCCGCAGCGCCTTGCCGAGATCCACTATGCTGTGGGTGAGGGGGCTGCTGAAATCGACATCGTCATCACCCGCGAACACGTGCTAACCCAGAACTGGTCAGCGTTATACGATGAGATCGTGCAGATGCGGGAAGCGGCAGGCGATGCACATCTGAAGGCGATCCTGGCAACCGGCGACCTTAACACGCTGCGCAATGTCTATCGCGCTTCGATGGTCGCGATGCAGGCCGGCGCCGATTTCATCAAGACATCGACGGGCAAGGAGGAAGTGAATGCCACGCTTCCAGTCAGCCTGATCATGCTGCGCGCCTTGCGCGACTATGGCGAATTGTCGGGCCAGACTGTCGGCTTCAAGCCGGCAGGCGGCATGAAGACGGCCAAGGACGCCATGAACTGGCTGATCCTGATGAAGGAAGAACTGGGCCTGCGGTGGATGCAGCCTGAGCTTTTCCGCCTCGGTGCGAGTTCGATGCTCGGCGATATCGAACGGCAGCTGGAACATTACCTGACGGGCCGCTACGCCGCGTCTTCGCGCCACGCGCTTGCTTAAGGAAAATTTCATGGGACAGATCAAGGATATTCTTCGCACGATGGAATATGGCCCGGCACCGGAGAGCAACAGCGACGTTCAGGCTTGGCTTGATGCCAACAAAAAGGGCTTCGGTCATTTCATCAATGGCAAATTTACCGGCAGTGAAGGCCCCCAGACTTTCGCAGTGATCAATCCGGCCAACGAAAAAGTGCTGGCGAAGGTTGCGCACGGTGCGAAAGCGGACGTCGATGCCGCGGTGAAGGCAGCACGCTCTGCCTTCGGCAAGTGGTCCAAATTGCCGGGCCATGAGCGCGCCAAATATCTCTATGCCATCGCCCGCCATATCCAGAAGCGTGAGCGCTTCTTCTCGGTGCTCGAGACCATGGACAATGGCAAGCCCATCCGCGAGACACGCGACATCGATATCCCGCTTGTTGCCCGGCATTTTTACCACCATGCCGGTTGGGCCGAGATGGTCGAGACCGAGTTCGATGGCTTCTCGCCGGTCGGTGTGTGCGGACAGGTGATCCCGTGGAATTTCCCGCTGTTGATGCTGGCGTGGAAGATCGCTCCGGCGTTGGCTGCAGGAAATACGGTCGTCCTCAAGCCGGCCGAACTGACGCCGCTGACAGCGATCGCCTTTGCAGAGGTCTGCCACGAGGTCGGCTTGCCGGCAGGGGTGGTCAATATCGTCCATGGCGATGGCGCAACCGGCGCGCTGATTTGCGGCCATGAGGATATCGATAAGGTGGCGTTTACGGGCTCGACCGAAGTCGGACGTATCATCCGCGATCAGATTGCCGGCTCGGAGAAGAAGCTGTCGCTGGAGCTCGGCGGCAAGTCACCGTTCATCGTCTTCGAAGACGCGGACATGGACGGGGCGGTGGAAGGCGTGGTCGATGCCATCTGGTTCAACCAGGGCGAAGTCTGCTGTGCTGGTTCGCGCATCCTCGTGCAGGAAGGCATCGCGGAACGGTTTTACAACAAGCTGCGCAAGCGCATGGAGACGCTGCGCGTCGGCGATCCGCTGGACAAGACCATGGATATCGGTGCGCTTGTCTCGGCAGGACAGCTGAAACGCGTTTCGGCACTGGTCGAGCAGGGCAAGGCCCAGGGCGGCACGCTGTGGCAGGCACCCGTGAAACTTCCGTCCAAGGGCAGTTATTTTGCGCCCGGCTTCTTTACCGACATAGAACCTGCATCGACAGTTTGCGAAGTCGAGATTTTCGGGCCCGTGGCCACAGCCACCACCTTCCGGACGCCGGACGAAGCGATAGCGCTTGCCAACAACACGAAGTACGGGCTTGCCGCATCGATCTGGTCGGAGAATATCAATCTTGCGCTCGATATGGCTGCTCGTGTCAAGGCCGGTGTCGTCTGGATCAACTCGACCAACCTGCTGGATGCCGGCGCTGGTTTCGGCGGTTACCGCGAAAGCGGTTTCGGCCGTGAAGGCGGCCGTGAGGGTCTCTATGAGTACCTGACAGCCAATTGGGAAAAGCGGTTGCCGCTGGCAAAATCCGGACCGGTATTCAAGCCTTCAGCGGCGCCGGATGGAGATGCTAAGGTCACGGCCGGCGGCACAATCGACCGCACGGCGAAGAATTATGTGGGCGGCAAGCAGGCGCGTCCGGACGGCGGTTACAGCTATTCGGTGCTAGGCAAGGGCGGACAGGTCATTGGCCAGGCCGGACTCGGCAACCGCAAGGACATTCGCAACGCCGTCGAGGCGGCGGCCAAAGCCGGCGCATGGGGTGGCACGACGGCGCATAACCGCGCGCAGGTGCTGTATTATCTCGGCGAAAACCTGAGCGCGCGTCAGGCCGAATTCGAAGCACTGCTGGCGATAAGTACCGGCGTTTCGGCAAAGGCCGCAGCCGAGGAGTTTGCCGTCGCGCTCCGCCGCATCTTCTACTACGCGGCGCAGGCGGACAAATATGATGGTGCGGTTCACTCGACCAAATCACGCCATGTGACATTGGCGATGAATGAGCCTTGGGGTGTCATGGGTATCGTGTGCCCCGACGAAGTGCCGCTGCTGTCGTTCGTATCGCTGGTCTTGCCGGCGATCGCCATGGGCAACCGCGTGGTCGCCATTCCTTCGTCGCGGCATCCGCTATTGGCAACCAGTCTCTATCAGGTGTTCGACACATCAGACATTCCGGGCGGCGTGGTCAACATCGTTACCGGCGAACGCGATGTTCTAGCCAGGACATTGGCCGAGCATGATGAGGTCGATGCGATCTGGTATGTCGGCACGAAGGAGGGAAGCACGATGGTGGAAAAAGCTTCGTGCGGGAACCTCAAGGCGACATGGGTCAACAATGGACGCCAGCGCGACTGGCTCAGTGCTCAAGGGCAGGGCAAGGAATACTTGCGACGCGCTGTGCAGATTAAAAACATCTGGGTCCCCTATGGCGAGTAAAATCCGCCAGAGCGGGCTGCAAATGGCGATTTTCTCCGCTCCGATGCTCATGTACCCAAAAGTACACTCCGCTTCGGGGCTCGAAAATCAACATTTTCGCCACGCGCTGACGAATTTTCAGGTGGCTCATACTCGTTCATCGCTTACTTGCGGCGATAGAGGTACAGCGTCAGCGGTGCGAGCACGATAGTCAGTAATATCGGGGCTATAAGCGCTGCGCCCAGCTGGGTGGCGGTCGCGTTTCCGGCCATCAGACCGCGCATGGCTGTCGTCATCAGCGACACCGGATTGACATCGACGAAGAGCCTCAACCAGCCTGGCATTGTTGCAGGGTCTACCATGATGTTGGAGGCGAAGACCAAGGGCATGATGCCGGTAAAGGCCATCGTCATGACGGTGCTGGGCGTGCGCATGACCAGCCCGAGCACCAGGAATATCCAGCCGAACCCAAACCCGATCACCACTAGCAGAAGGAGCGCTTCGACGACGCCCATGATGCCGCCTTCCGGCCTGTAGCCGAGGAGGACGCCGATGAACAGGATAAGCAGCGACGCGATCAGGTGACGCAGAATATCCCCCACCATCAAGCCGGCGAAGGGTGACAGCGACCAGATCGGCAATGAACGGAACCGGTCGAACAGACCCTTGCCAAGGTCTGTACTCAGCCCCATACCGGAGTACATCGAATTGAACACCACCGTCTGCACCAGAATGCCGGGAAGAAAATATTGCAGATAGGCCGCTGTAGAACCTGAAAGGGCGCCGCCGAACACGAAGGTGAACAACAGGGTGAACATGATCGGCGTCATGACCAGGTCGAAGAGCTGTTCCGGGACGTGCTTGAATTTAAGCACGGCGCGCCAACCGAAAACGAGCGCATTGGACAGCGCCGAAGGCTGTGGCGGACGGGTGGCGTAGATGAGCGAAGTCGTTGCGGTTTCGTTGTCCATCATGCTTCTCCCGGAGAAGGCTGGCTTTCGGTGATGTGCCCGGTCAAAGCGAAGAACACCTCGTCGAGGCTGGGCGCGCCCATCGAGAAATCGGCAAGTTCAATATTTGCGGCGATCAATGCGGCCAGACCACGATTGGCGTTTTGCGGCGTATCAACCATCAGTGACAGCGCCGCGCTTTCAGAACTGCGTTGCGCCTTGCTGCCGGTTATTTCTGCCAGCAGACGTTCGGCTTCCTCGATACGTGTTGCATCGACCAATGTCAGATGCAGGAAGCCCGACCCCGTTGCCGCCTTGAGCTCACGGCTGGTGCCCTCGGCAATTTTCTTGCCGTGATCGATCACGGCAATGCGCGCGGCAAGCTGGTCGGCCTCCTCCAGATATTGCGTCGTGAGAAGAATGGTTACGCCTGCCTCGGAGAGTGAGCGGATCATGCGCCAGACGCTCTTGCGCGCCATCGGGTCGAGCCCGGTCGTCGGCTCGTCGAGGAACAAGACGCCCGGCGTAACCACGAGCGAGGCTGCGATATCCAGCCGGCGCCGCATACCGCCGGAATAATCCTTGACCTGTTTGGTGGAGGCATCTGCAAGATCAAATGCGGTTAGCAAGTCATCGGCGCGCTCTTTCGCTGACTGGCCACGAAAGCCCCAGAGGCGAGCCAGCAGGATCAGGTTTTCACGTCCGGTCAGATCTTCGTCAAGCGAGGCAAACTGCCCGGTCATGGCGATGGAACCGCGCACATCGTGTGGTGATTTCGCGAGGTCGTATCCAAGGACCTTCGCAGAGCCTGCATCGGGCGGCAGCAGCGTCGCCAGCATACGCAGCAAGGTTGTCTTCCCGGCACCGTTCGGTCCGAGGATGCCGAAGATCATGCCGCGAGGAACGTCGAGATCTATGCCATCCACGGCACGAACATCGCCGAAATGCTTTGAGAGGCCGCGCGCTTCGATGGCGGCACTTTTCGGCGGTTGGGCGGTATCGGGCATCGTCACGGTCCTTCGATTTGCAGTTGGCCGACTATGAGTCAGCGGCAAGATGGGCAGCGGCGGGGCGGCACTGATAGCAATGATGGCGTTTTCTGTCAAAGTGTCGCAGGCAGCTGCCTGAAATCTGCCGTCTCGCACGACGAATGACAGAAAGAAATACCGTGCAATAATTATTCGGAAAGCTTCAATGTTCACAATGCTGGTATCATGAACAGATATTCCTTCGGCTTCTGGATATTCGTTTTGTGCGTCGTCGCCATCAGCGGCGTGGTTTACGGCGCAATATTCTATGATGACTGGTCGCTGATTGGCGCCGTTTTCGCCCTGTTTGTCTGTGTTCCGGTCATTGCCTTTGAGCGGGGACTGCTGCTGCCGCGTCTGAACGCCTGGGTTACATCTCTTTCGACCCCGGCCTATATTATTTTCTCCCTTCTGGTTTTCTATTTGATGGTCAGCGTGGCTTTCGCGGCCTGTGGTGGACTGCTTTGGCTCTTAGGGCGTCTCAAGGTGGTCACTTGGCAGGAGGCTGTCATTTTGCCGGCGGATATCTTGCTCTACACGATGGGGGTGTCGCTGATCCTCAGTTTTGTCACCCGCGTCCGCGAACTGCTCGGCCGCGATGTCTTCGCCAGTCTGCTTCTTGGCCGGTACCGCAAACCCATCGAAGAAGAGCGGGTGTTCCTGTTCATCGATCTTGTCGGATCTACGTCTTTTGCCGAGGAATTCGGGGATTTGCGCGCGCAACAGTTTCTCAGCGCGCTTTTTACGGCTTTCGCCAAACCGGTGCGACAGTATCGAGGCACCATTGACGATTATATTGGTGATGCGGCGATTATAACCTGGCCGATGGCGCGCGGGTTGAGACAAGATAACTGCGTGAAGTGTGCATTCGCGATCGTGGACGCGATCGAGGCCGACGCTGATAAATGGCTGCAGAAATTCGGTCGGGTGCCGCGTCTGCGCATAGCTCTGCATGGCGGGCCCATTGTCACCGCAGAAGTCGGAGTGGATCACCACAAGATCGCTTATTTTGGCGATACCGTGAATACGACAGCACGTCTGGAAGGCCTGAGCCGCACACTCGGCGTGCCGATATTGATTTCGAGCGATCTGGCGAAACGCCTGGAATTTTCGGGCGACATCAAAGCTGAATATCTCGGCCAGCATGCGCTGAAGGGCAGGGGCCAGTCGCTCGGTGTCATGGCGTTGAGACGGGAGAAGGAACCTGCACTAAAGCTGGTGGCTCGGAGTGCCTAACGTATATTCTGCCCTCGACAATTTCTGTCCACAAAGCGTCAAATCGGCGGATTGGGCGGTGACAGCGCTTGTGCGGTGCGATATGGTCTCCTTCGTCGAGGGTCTTCGGTTGTAGAATCAAGGGCCCTGTCAATTTGCGGGAGAGTGTCTTTGCACAGCGATGTGCAGGTCCACCGAAGGGGAAATCGCCCGAAATCTCTCAGGTAGCAAGAACCGCAAAAGGATAAGACAACTCTGGAAAGTCGAGGGAAACCTCGCGCCGAAGGTGTAAGTGCAGCCGGACGTAAGTCCTAAGCTGCGCGAGTCTCTCAGGCTTCCGACAGAGGGGCAAAGAAACGGTCCGTCCTTGTGGCGGGGATCTTTGCACGACTCTGGAGTAAAAATGGGCGCTGAAAAAAACCTGAAATCATTGCCGCTTGATGATCTGCATAAAGCCGCCGGCGCGCGCTTTGGCGGGTTTGCAGGCTGGTCCATGCCAATCACTTATCCATTGGGGGTGATGAAAGAGCATCTGCATACGCGCGAGAAAGCCGGGCTGTTCGACATCTCGCACATGCAGCTGTTCGATATTGCAGGACCCGGAACAGCGGCGCTGCTTTCCCATATTTGCCCGTTAGATGCAGATGCGCTGGCGACAGGGCAATCCAAATATACATTCTTTCTCAACGAACAGGCGGGCATTCTCGATGATCTGATTGTCACGAGATTGGGCGGAGACCATTTCATGGTCGTCGCCAATGCCGGCAATGCAGCCGCTGACGAAGCGCATTTGCGCGACGTTGCGAAGGGCTTTGATTGCAAGATCGAAGCGCTTGATCGCGTGTTCCTGGCAATTCAGGGACCGCAGGCGGTGGATGTGCTGCGTGTGGCCGGAGTTCCCGGAACAGAGCTTGCGTTCATGCATGGCTTCGAGCCCAAGCCTGGCTGGTTCATGAGCCGCTCGGGCTATACAGGGGAGGACGGTTTCGAGATCGGCCTGCCAGCAGATGAAGCGCGCGAACTCGCGACCGTGCTCCTTGCAGACGAACGCGTGGCGTGGGTCGGGCTTGCTGCGCGTGACAGTCTGCGACTGGAGGCCGGCCTCTGCCTGCACGGCCAGGACATCACGCCGGACATCGATCCCGTCGATGCAGGTCTTACCTGGGCGATCGCCAAGCCAGTGCGTGAAAAGGCCGGATTCATCGGCGCCAAAGCTCTGCTCGACAAGATCGCCAAGGGGCCGGGAAGAAAACGCGTGGGTCTGAAACCCGATAGCCGCCAGCCTGTGCGGTCTGATTCCATTCTGGTCGATATCCACGGCAATGCGGTCGGTGTCGTGACATCGGGCGGTTTCGGGCCCTCGGCAGGCTTTCCTGTTGCGATGGGCTATGTCGGCAAGGATTTCGCCCCCATCGGTACCCAGGTTTTCGCCGAAGTGCGCGGTAACCGCATTGCACTCCACGTTCATTCACTTCCCTTCACTCCACACCGCTACCACAAAGGATAATTCAGATGGCAGCCACTTATTTTACCGAAGATCACGAATGGGTCCGCGTCGAAGACGGCATCGCCACCGTCGGCATTACCGATCATGCGCAGGACCAGCTCGGCGATCTCGTCTTCGTTCAATTGCCGGATGTCGGTCAATACTTGTCGAAGGGTGATGCCGCTGTTGTGGTGGAATCGGTCAAGGCGGCTTCGGATGTCTATGCGCCGCTGGACGGCGAAGTGACTGAAGTCAACGAAGCGACGGCAAGCGATCCCGCGCTGGTCAATTCTTCGGCAACCGGCGATGGCTGGCTATGGAAGATGAAATTGTCCGACACGGACCAGTTGACCGGTTTGCTCGACGAAGCCGGCTACAAAGCGATTATTGGTTGATCGATCATGAATAAAAGCATTTTTCCGTTTTCCGACCGCCATATCGGCCCGAGCATACATGGCTCACGCGCAATGCTGGCGGCACTAGGCATTCCCTCGCTGGAAACCCTGATTTCACAGGCTGTACCGAAATCCATTCGTCTGGAACGGCCGCTGAACATTCCCGAAGCTGCCAATGAGGCGGAAGCACTGGCGGAACTCAGCCTCAAGATGGGTCAGAACAAGACCCATAAGAGCTTCATCGGGCAGGGCTATCACGGCACGCACGTACCCGCGGTCATCCAGCGCAATCTCTTTGAGAACCCCGCGTGGTACACGGCTTATACGCCCTACCAGTCAGAGATAAGTCAGGGACGGCTGGAGTTGCTGTTCCATTTCCAGACATTGGTTACAGAACTGACAGGCTTGCCGGTTGCATCCGCATCGCTGCTGGACGAGGCGACCGCAGTGGCGGAAGCCGTTGGCATCGCCTACCGTCATCATCGCGAAAAGCGTAACCGCATCGTGCTTGCGGGAGAAGTGCATCCGCAGATCCTCGATGTGGTCAGGACCCGCGCCGAGCCTCTTGGCATGAGCGTGAACGGCGGCGAGATCGATGCCAGCGTCGCGGCGATCATCGTGCCATGGCCCGACACCTATGGTGTCTATGGCGATCACTCGGCGATCATCAAGGCTGCAAAAGCGGCCGGCGCGCTGGTTATTGTGGTCGCTGATCCCCTCGCGCTGACGATCACAGCTTCCCCTGCTTCGCTTGGGGCGGATATTGCCGCTGGTTCCATGCAGCGCTTCGGCGTTCCGATCGGCTATGGTGGACCGCATGCAGCATATCTCGCAGTGAGCGATAATCTTACCCGGCTTATCCCAGGACGTCTGGTTGGCCAGTCGGTAGACAGCAAGGGGCGACCGGGCTACCGCCTCGCGCTGCAAACTCGCGAGCAGCATATCCGCCGCGACAAGGCGACATCGAATATCTGTACCGCTCAGGCACTGCTTGCCAATATGGCGGTGTCCTTCGCCATCTGGCATGGTCCGCAGGGACTTCGGGCTATTGCAGCCCAAGTTCATGCAAGAGCTGCGCGTCTTGCAGCGGGACTTGAGGCTGCCGGCCTCAAGCTTGGCGGCGAACGCTTCTTCGATACGATAACGGTCAGCGTCCCCGGCACGGCGACTTCCATTGCTGACGCTGCCGAAAAGGGCGGGCGCTTGCTCCGGGTCATTGATCAGGACCGGCTCGGCATTACCGTTGACGAGACGACAACGGACGGGGACCTCAGCGCAGTTGCAGCGCTGTTCGGTGCAAGCTTGCCGAATGATCCCGGTCTAAAGCTGCCAAATACACGGCCAGCTGAAGGGTTTATGACCCAGGCCGTGTTTCATCAGCAACGCTCCGAAACCGAGATGATGCGTTTCCTGCGCCGGCTTGCCGACAAGGATCTGGCACTTGACCGTGCCATGATCCCGCTGGGCTCCTGTACGATGAAGCTCAACGCCGCAGCCGAAATGCTGCCCGTCAGCTGGACGAGCATCGCCAATGTGCACCCCTTTGCGCCATCCGATCACGCGATCGGGTATAAATCGCTGACGGATGATCTTGAAGCGTGGCTGTCCGAGATTACCGGATTCGATGCGGTTTCCCTGCAGCCGAATGCAGGCAGTCAAGGCGAATATGCGGGCTTGCTTGCCATCCGCCGCTATCATCTCGACCGCGGTGACGATCATCGCGATATCTGCCTCATTCCTGAATCGGCGCATGGCACCAACCCGGCCAGCGCGCACATGGCAGGCATGAGAGTCGTCGTCGTCGCTTGCGAAGAAGCGGGTGACATCGATCTCGACGATCTGACGGCCAAGGCTGAGATGCACAGTGACAACCTCGCAGCGCTGATGATCACGTACCCCTCGACACACGGGGTGTTCGAGGAGGGCGTGAAAGATATTTGCGCGGTTATCCACGGCCACGGCGGACAGGTTTATTTCGATGGCGCTAACCTCAATGCGCTGGTTGGTCTGGCTCGTCCCGGCGATATCGGGGCAGATGTTTGCCATATGAACCTGCACAAGACCTTCTGCATTCCGCATGGCGGAGGCGGGCCGGGTGTAGGGCCAATCGGCGTCAAAAAGCACTTGGCACCATTCCTGCCCGGGCACGTCGCTAAGGGTTCAGGGCATGCGGTTTCGGCAGCACCATTCGGCAGTGCGTCGATCCTGCCTATCACCTGGATGTACATTCGCATGATGGGCGGCGACGGATTGAAGCGTGCGACCGAGATGGCGATCCTCAATGCCAATTACATCGCCGAACGGCTGAAAGATACCTATCCCGTGCTGTTCCAGGGGCGCAATGGCCGTGTGGCGCATGAGTGTATCCTCGATACACGGGTATTGAAGGAAAGCGCCGGGATCAACGTCGAAGACATTGCCAAACGGCTCATCGACTATGGCTTTCACGCGCCGACCATGTCCTGGCCCATTGCTGGAACGCTGATGGTCGAGCCGACCGAGTCGGAATCGAAACGTGAGATCGACCGATTCTGTGATGCGATGATTGCCATTGCCAACGAGGCGGCAAAAGTGGCGAGTGGTGAGTGGCCAAAGGATGATAATCCGCTGGTCAATGCACCGCATCCAGCCGGTGACGTTCTGGCCGATGACTGGTCACATCCCTACAGTCGCAGCGAGGCGAGCCTCCCGGCTGACGAAAGCGAAGACAATCCCAAGTATTGGCCTCCGGTTTCGCGCGTCGACAATGTCGCTGGCGACCGCAATCTGGTTTGCTCCTGCCCGCCTATGCAGGCTTATAGCTAGATATCGCCTATTGCTAAGGCGCCGGAACGTATCCCGGCGCCTCAGCGTTTCAGTCACCAATTTGGTGTGAGGCGCAATTCGTCATTGTTGTTGCCCGTGACCGGATCGAGTTGCGTTGCCAGCTGACGCAATGCAAGCGGCAAAGCCTGCAAGTCGCTGGATTCAAAAGAAAGATGCGGCAGTTGCTTGGCGATGAGTTCGGCTACGATCCGTGCTTGCTGTTCATCCCGTATACGCTTGGCCGCATCGCGATCGGCTCGCCGTGATAACCACAATTTATGCAGCGCGAAGGCTCGGGGATCCGGGCAGGAATAGGCCAACGGGTAGCCTCGCTCATCGATTACTATAGCCTGTGCCTTTGGACTGTTGACGAGCCAGGACAGCCCCTCGATTTCAATCGCCTGCAGATCGTCGGCATCAACGCTGAAACGCGTCTTTTCTTTTGATGACATGACGTCTTTCGGTACGGGCTTGATGAGATCCACCAGAAAACCGTCCCGGTTCGCTGCCCTATAGCCGTTCCTGGCCAAAGGTACGAACGAATGGTCGATTTTCTGCAGAAGGCCGATCAATCCCTTGTGGGAAAAGTCCTTGGTTATCAACCGCAGGTTGAACCGCGAATCCATCAACAGGTCGACATCCTGCGTCGAAAGCAATCCGCTGGTGATGTGAACGGCGGCCATGCGTTCATAGACAAACAGTGCATTGGTGCCGACAACATCAATGGCCGTGCCTATGAGACCGAGCTTGTCGAGTGCACGGAGAATACGGGCCGTCAAAAGCGGTACACGGCCCAAAGCCATGGCGCGATTGACCGGAGCCAATTCATCCAGGCGTTGTGCAAGGCGCGCTACGCGCTCCTTGGAATTGTCGCGGCCAGCATGGAACTGGCTATAGATCGTCTCGGTTTCAGGCGATCGCGGGCCCAAAGATTTCCATATTCCGTTGGTCTTTTTGTAGAGATATTCCATGTCATTCGTGCTTTTCTTCCACGACATCGACCCGGAAAAGCGCTGCTCATATTCCTTCAAGCTACTCCGATAGACCTCATAAGCCTGCGTAGTATCGATGTGCTGGCGTATTTGTTCAGAGGATAATTCATTGAATTTACTCATCTTATCCCTATGAGGTAGCATACTGAGCGTAAAAGGGATAATATCACATATATTCGGGATTAAAATACTGATTCACAACGTATTATCCCTAAGATTCCAAATCCGGCGCACAAAGGGATAATGTCATAAGTTCCATAATTAAGCTTATGCAATTTTCTTGGTACAGCTGGCCCGAGTGCGCCATGTCACGCAAATGCCTATTCAGACTGGGCGGCGTGTTGTGCTCGGCCAGCCGCTCTATATTTTTCGAGGATTATCGGATCAATCGTAAACAATTCCTGCGCTCTGCCTACGCCGCGCAGCGCGAAGCGGCCAACGGATACCAGTTTTGCGCGTAGTTCTTCAGGCAGAGCTGCGGCGAAACGGTCGGAAAGGAGAACGTCCTGATCAACCGACCGGCACATGGAGGCAATGCGGCTGACTTCGTTTACTGCAGGTCCGACGACTGTAAAGTCAAGCCGCGTATCGCTACCGATATTGCCATAGAAAACCTCACCGATGTGAACGCCAAGATAAACATCCGTCGCGGGTGCACCGCTGGCTTTGCGCGTCTTGTTGAGTACCACCACGCGCTTGCGCAGGTGCATCTGCGCTTTCAATGCGGCGGTAGCCGCGCTTGCCGAATCCTCTTCGGTGAAAATCGCAAGTATGCCATCCCCGATCAGCTTCAATACATCGCCACCCGCCTCCTGCACCGATGAAATGACGGCTTCAGCGTAGTCGTTCAACATGGGGATGATCGCATCAGGTGCAGCTGCATCGGAGATGCGAGTGTAATCCCGCAAGTCGGAATACCATAAAACCGCCTCGATGCGCTCGGCCGAACCGCGGTTGATCCTCCCTGCAAGCACGCGTTTCGCTGCATCACGGCCGAGATAGACATCGGCCAGTGTTCTGACGATGCGCGTGAGCGAAGCGCATTTGACGGCGAGAGCGAGACCCCTCACCAATCGCCTGAGCGCGTCTACATCGTTCTCGGAGAAACCCTCTGAATCAGCGGTCGACCAGGAGGAATAGAAGCAGTCCATCTCGCCGATGCTACCTTCGCTCGAAAACCGATTCATGAAAGCGAGATAATCGGTACAACCCTCGCTTTTGAGAGTCGTCAGATGACGGAAGCCGATATTATCAACCTCGGCAAGCCGATGGCGCATCTCGTCCTCACCGATCTGCAGGAGATGGTAGAAAGTGGAATTCTGCCAGTTGTCAGCGCTTTCGCCTTGTTGTGAGGAGCCATATTCGATGATGGCTTTCTCGACTTCCCCATCTCGACGCCACGGGAATGCCCTGCCCTCATATATCGGATGAAGCGTATCGACAAAGGCGCTCGCACGTTCGAGCTGAACGCCTGCAGCGAGGCATCGCGCGCAGAAGCCGTTGAACAGGTCCATCTCTGACATGCCCGACAATCCTTGCAGATCAAGCCAGGTTTCGATTTCGACGATATCGGCTTCGTTCATGGTTTTGGCGCTCGCACTGCTGATGGCCACGGCTTAACACGTTACGGTTGTTTGAAAAAGATTGTGGCGCCGTATCGTGCCGGAGTTTTTCAATATTTTCAACGATAGGTATCTTGGTAAAAATACAACCTAACTCACTGTAAATCGTCTAAAATTTCCAGATTTGGTAGCATAGAGCGACGATTTCATAATACTTAAGTCTCATTGACAGAAGTAGGTCAACTAAATACTCGCATTGTATTGCAGGCTCTCGCATGGGCTAATTTCAACTGACTTTGAATTTGTTTAAACCGCATTTTTTGAACGTAAAGCGTATAATTCAACCGATTTAGGCGGAATGATTTTGAATCCAGTGTTTCAAGTGTCGCGTGCGTGCCTCGCGTTATGTTCCAGCTTTTTTCCATGAGCGACCACGCGTCAAACCATGAAAAGAAAACCGGCCCTGACGCCCGCTATTTTAGCGAGGCGGTCCGCTGGGAAAACGATGTCATCCGTTCGGTCGAGCGTTCCCGCTCCATGGCCTGGATCGTCGCCGGTATTAGCGCACTGCTGGCGGTTACGGCTATGGCTTGTCTGGCTTTGCTTCTGCCATTGAAAAGCTTCGAGCCCTATGTCATCGAGGTCGACAAGACCACCGGTTTCATGGAGATCAAACGGCCTCTCGCAGAAGGCGATCTGACGCAATCGGAAGCGGTCACAAGGATGAATGTCGTGCGCTACATACGAGCGCGGGAGACCTATGATCCTTCTGCTGTACAGGACAATTTCGATATGGCGCAGATGTTGTCGACCGGCGATGCTGCGCGCGACCTTCTGAACCTTTACGGGCCGTCCAGTCCGACCAATCCCGTAAATCGCTTTGGCAGCGCGACGCGTGTACTGCCGACCATCAAGTCGATACAAATCCCCAACAACCGTACAGCAATCGTGCGGTTTTCGACGCAGCGCATAGGGCAGGATACAGGACCGGAGGAACACTGGGTTGCACTGATGCATTTCCGCTATTCGCGCGAGCCGATGACCAATGAATGGCGTTTCGACAATCCGCTGGGTTTCCAGGTTATCGATTACCGCCGCGATCAGGAAAGCGTCCCCGCAAGCGGTGGCCAACCATGATCGCGGGGCTCCCGCAACCGATCGCGCCCTACATGCGGCTGGTGCTGATCGCCTTGTGTCTTGCGGGATCAATGACGCAAGCGCTTGCCGAGATAGCTCCGCGACGTGGTGCGGCAGATGCGCGCGTCCGCACGGTCATCTATAATTCGGCCAATGTGGTTTCTGTCGATGCAAGTCACGGCGTCTCGACGATGATCGTGCTGGGGGATGCCGAAAAGATCGAGACTGTGGCGGTCGGTGATAGCCTTTCGTGGAAGATCGAACCCAACAAGCGCGGCAACATCATCTTTCTGAAACCTGTCGAAGCAAAGACGACCACGAATATGAATGTTGTGAGCGACAAACACGTTTACACATTTATCCTGCGCGCTCACGCGGAATCGGAAGGCGATCAGACATACATGGTCAAATTTCGCTATCCCGATGAAGAGGCCGATTCAAAGCTTCTGGCAGAAGCGCAACGGCTTGTTTCGGAGCCGAACCGCGACAACTTCCAGTTTCAGGATACCAATACCAACTATAGTTTTCGCGGCGACGCCGAACTCAAACCACGAACGCTTTTGACGATGGCGTGAAGACCTGGTTTCGTTTTGAAAGCGATATCCCAGCCATCTTTATTGTAGAGGGTGGAAAGCGCGAGATACTCGCCAACTTCCGCCGTGAGGGTGATTACATCGTTGTCGACAAGGTCGCCAGGCAATGGATGTTGCGTCGCAGCGATTATGCGCTCTGCCTTTTCAATCTGAAAAAAGGCACCCCGGTTGCCGCCATTGCCAGCAATTCCTCCGACAAAAGGATGAGGTGAGATGCCTGATCCCGATTACCATCTCAATGTAGAACTCGAAGAGGCTGCACGATCAAAGCTGGCCGAGCCAAAGCGTGGTTTGAACAAGACAGTGTTGATCGTGCTGCTCGCGTTGGTCAGCTTACCACTGCTCGCAATGCCCTTCTGGCTTCAACGTCCGTCAACGCCTGATAATGTCGATACCGGTGATGAGAACCTGCTGTCGCCAGTCGGCAAAGTTCAATTGGCGGTTCCTCCCGCATTAAAAGAACCATCTCCCGCGCCTGAGCCTACGCCAGCGGTGCAGCAGCCATCGCAGGCCGACGCAGATGCCGCTGCCGAGCGGGCACGATTGCAGGCGGAGGAGGAAGCACGGCGAATGACAGAGGCGGAGCGACTGGCGCGGGAATCAGAGACCGACGAGAAAAAGTGGGAACGCTATCGCTCCCCGATGGTCGTGACCGAAACCGGTCAAACCGAAGGACTGGCAGCCGAGCAGCCAAAACCACCGACGGATGCGGAGAAAGCCGCCGCTACATTCCAGGATGCTAATCCCAACGGGCAGTTTTTGTCTGCCATGGCAACCAAGACGGTTGAAGTTGCAAAGGCCGAACGGACAAAGCGCATCGATGCACTTGTGCCGCAGGGAACGATGATCCGCGGGGTTCTTGAAACGGCCGTGCAGACGGATCTGCCTGGCATGGTGCGGGCCGTGACCACCGAGGATATATGGTCGTTCGACGGAAGGCGGATTCTCATCCCTGCTGCATCGCGCATGATCGGCGAATACAATGCCGGCGTTGCACAGGGGCAGACCCGCGCCTTCATCGTCTGGACGCGGCTCCTGCGTGCTGACGGCGTTTCAATGAATCTCGGTTCGATCGGCACCGATGAACTCGGTCGGTCGGGATCTGCCGGCGATGTCAACAACCACTATCTGAAGCGGTTTGGCGCCGCTGGCGTGCTGAGCATTATCAGTGCGGGTACGCAATTGATGGCCGCTGGTAGCACGCACAAGACCACCTACACCGGACCCATACAGACGCTGGTTCCTGATGCCAAGTATCCGGGTGGCTTCAGGCCGGTTACGACCTATCCAGACAATGATGATCGGACCGGCGATCTAGCCATGCAAGGTGCGGCTCTCGCGGTCCAGAATTTCACGCAGCTCGCCCAAGAGGCCCTGAAAGCGCAGATCAACATTCCGCCAACCATTACCATTGATCAGGGAACACCGGTGTCGATTTTCGTGCGGCGCGATCTCGATTTCTCCGATCTTTACCCGGATCCGGTCATGCAGAAGCTCAAGGAGCTAAAGAAGGGACGCGGCTGGGATACAGAAGAAGGTACACAGCCAGTTTACAAGGGGGGCACGCCGTGAGCCTTGCAGCACCCCTCTCCGCATTGATCGATTTGGCGTTTACCCCCCTGCGGCACTTTCTTCAGACGCCGGATGTCGTCGAGATATGCATCAATCAGCCGGGCGCCGTGTTCATCGAACATGCAGGGGGAAGCTCGGGTGCTGCGATGGTGCGCCACGCGATGCCGGAATTGACGGCCGAAAGGATCCGCTTCATGGCGGAGCGCATTGCCGCGGCAAGTCACCAATTCGTCAACGACGAAGAGCCGCTATTGTCGGCCGCGCTGCCGGATGGCGCGCGTATTCAGGTTGTACTGCCGCCTGCAGCGCCGCAAGGGGGAGCTATTGTCCTCCGCCGGCAGGTCGCGCGCAGCCTTTTCCTTTCCGACTACGCAGCTTCAGGGGCGCTGGACTCTGCTTTGGTGACGGATAGTGCGCATCAGTTTACAGACGACGAAGACGATCTATGCAAATTGCTCGCTGCGGGAGATATCTGGACGTTTCTGCGTGAAGCCGTGCAACGCCGCGTGTCCATTATGGTTTCTGGCGGTACGGGGTCTGGTAAGACAACATTTCTGAATGCGCTGATGCAGGAGATCCCGGCGCACGAGCGACTGATTACCATTGAGGATACCCCGGAACTGACGCCTCCACAGGAGAACCATGTCCGTCTCATCGCGACGCGCGGCAATCAAAATATCGCCCGCATCGAGCCGCGTCACCTGGTCGAGGCATCCCTGCGCATGCGGCCGGATCGATTGTTGCTTGGCGAAGTACGCGGTGGCGAGGCGCTTGATTTTCTCCAGGCAATCAATACCGGCCACCCCGGCTCGCTCTCGACTGTCCATGCCAACTCTCCGTCTGCCGCCTACACGCGGCTGGCGCTTCTCGTTATGCAAAGCGGCGCCGGGGGCGGGCTCGGTCTGAGCAAGACCGAGATCATCGATACGCTGCGCACGACATTGCCACTGGTCATCCAGCTTGGCCGCCGGGATGGCCGTCCGGGCCTTGTCACGGAGATTTTCTACGATCCCTTCGTTCGCGCCAATCTGCAGCGGCCGGTCGCACTTATGAGCAACGATCTAACCAGATTTGAGAACACTGGGATTGTTTCGATAGGTCGAAACCAATGAACAGGCGCGTTTTGTTTTCCGCTATCAGCGTCGCTTTCGGGTCGGCCTTTTGCAGCTCGGGACATGCTGCGTCCGACGAACAGCCTCTGAAGGTTACAGTAATTCAGGACGACGTAGTTTCGAACACGGACGCAGCGCCGGCGCCGCGGCCCTCTGCGGCAGCGCCCTGCAAACTTGGATCTCCAATCGATGCAGTTCAGGGCGAGGCCATTGTTCGCAAGATTGCCGGAGAGGAACGCTTCGATCTTGATCTCGTGCTGGCGATCGCCCGCCAGGAGAGTGGCTTTCGCATGAACAGCATCTCAAGTGCAGGCGCGGTTGGCTTGATGCAATTGATGCCGGGAACGGCGAAGCGTTTTGATGTCGATATCTGCGATCCTGAAGACAATGTGCGCGGCGCGATCCGTTATCTGCGTCTGCTGCAGAAGAGATACCAAAACCCGCTCTATGTGCTGGCTGCCTATAATGCCGGTGAAGGGGCTGTCGAGCAAAGCCGCGGCGTTCCGCTTTATCCAGAAACCGTTCGGTACGTCTCTGCCATTCTCACCGATCTCTATGGATGGAAACCACTTGAACGGCCGACAGCCAAGGCGCGTGGGAATGACGCCATAAACATACAAGAAAAGCCCGAGGATGGCAGTCGGGAAACGTGGTCCCAAGGATTTGTTCTTCATGTGGAGTAGTTCAATGTTTTTACGTTCAAAAGTTTTCGAAGCTTTCTTATTGTTATCGTTCACAATTTTTGCCGGGGATGCCTTTGCACAGAGCCTGCAACCGGTGACAGGTGTGCTGCAGACCCTCATTTCAATTCTTACAGGTCCGATTGCCTCGATGCTCGCAATCCTGGCCGTCATCAGCTGCGGCTTTCTAGCCTGGTCGGGGCGTTTCACCTGGAGCATCGCCGGTTCCGTGATCATGGGGATTGTGCTGGTGTTCGGCTCGACGCAGATCGTGGCGTTCTTTCAGAGCGCTTTGGGCCATTGAATAGATGACCGAGGATGCGCCGGACATGACCCCGCTGGTCAAGGCCCTAACGAGAGCACCGACGCTTTTTGGCGTGCCATATATGTACGCCATGTTCAACATGGTGGTAACGGCGGTGGTCTTCCTGGCAACAAAGAGCCTTTTCACGCTATTCCTGGTCTTGCCTATCCATAGTTTCGGCTATTTTTTGACGCTGCGCGATGAGCAGATCTTCAACATTCTCCGTGTCAAGGGTGCAAGAACTCCCCCACAGTCGAAAGTCCTGTGGGGCGTTAAAAGCTATGCACCGGGGGACCAGGCATGATGTCCCGTCTGGTGCGCAAAGAGATGCGTTTTGGAGCGCAAGCCAAGCGAGAGCGTTCGGTTGCCACGCACGTGCCCTACGCACGCCATGTCGATGACACGGTATTGCGCACCAAGGACGGGCTGCTCTTATGCACACTCAAGCTCGATGGCTTTTGTTTCGAGACTGCGGACATGGCGCAGATCAATGGCAAGCTTGAGGGGCGTAATATGATCTTGCGTTCACTCGGCAGCAGCCGCTACGCGGTCTATGGTCACATGATCCGGCGCCGGCTCGAGCCGAAGCTTGAGGGCGAATTCGACAATCAATTTGCAGCTGAATTGAACCGCCGATACATGGCGCAGCTCGAAGAGCGGCGCATGTTCGTCAATGACATGTATATCACGGTCGTCCGCCGTCCTCTGCGCGGTCAGGTCGGATTGATAGACAGCTTGACGCGCAGCCTGTTTGCCGGTCGTAGTACCAAAGAGCACGCGAAGGGTGCCCGGCGGGGAGAGGATGAGGAGCTTCGCGAACTGCACGACGCCGTTCTAGGTGTGCGTGAGGTCCTGCAGGATTATCAGGCGCGTATTCTCGGTATCCGTGAACCTGAGCCAGGGAACTATTTCTCCGAGCCGCTGGAATTTCTGGTTCAAATACTCAATGGGCTTGATCCAGTTTCGATGCGTTTGCCGCGCATGCCGCTCGATGGTGCGCTTGCGATGAAGCGGCTGCACTTCGGGCGCAATGCTGTAGAGTTCGTCGGCGCGACGCCGCCAAGAGACTCACGGCTCGGTGCCATGCTGTCGGTGCGCGAATATCCATCCTATACGGGCCCCCTCCTGCTCGACGGGCTGCTGAAGGTTCCGCACGAATTTATCGTCAGCCAGAGTTTTGCCATTGTTGACAAGCCTGTGGCGCAGAACCAGATGGAGCGTGTCTACCGCCAGATTTCCATGGCCGATGAGGCTGGTTCGATTGTCGGAAATCAACTCGCCGGGGCACGCGATGAGCTTCTGAGCTCGCGCTCCATCTATGGCGAACACCACCTGTCGGTCATGTGCCTTGGCGATGACAAGGCTGAGCTTGATCGCTGCATCCGCTCCGTCGGAGCTACGCTCACCGATCAATCCATTATCTGGCTGCGCGAGGATCTGAACTGTGAACCAGCATTCTGGGCGCAGCTGCCCGGTAATTTTTCTTATATCGCCCGGGCGGCGATGATTTCGTCGAAGAATTTTGCCGGGTTTCTGTCGTTGCATAATTTTCCCAGCGGCCAGAAGGAGGGCAACCACTGGGGCAGCGCCATTTCGCTACTGGAGACGACTAGCCAAAGCGCTTACTTCTTTAATTTTCACGTCCGTGATCTCGGTAATTTCACCATGGTAGGACCATCCGGCTCAGGCAAGACGGTGGCCCTCTCTTTTCTGATGGCGCAGTCGCAGCGCATCAAACCAACGCCCCGCTGCATTTTTTTCGACAAGGATCGGGGCGGCGAAATTTTCATTCGAGCACTGGGAGGCAACTACGAAGTCCTTCAACCAGGTGCGCCGACTGGTTTCAATCCCCTCGCCCTGCCCGACACTGCGGGAAATCGCGAGTTTCTGTTCCAGTTGTTTTCGTTGATGCTGCGCCGCCCGGATGGTTTGTCGCTGCCTGCCAGCGAGGAAAGCGTCATCCGCGCAGCAATCGGTCAGATCATGTCGACCGGGTCGGATGGCCGGTCTCTGCCGGCCTTTGCAACCTTGCTGCGTGGCCGGATACGCGCCGGCGATGACGATCTTCTGGCCCGGTTCGAAAAATGGCTCCGCCCTGACCAATTGGGCTGGTTGTTCAACAATCCGCAAGATCGTTTCACTTGGTCGGAGATTTCAGGCTTCGACATGACGAAAATCCTGGACGATCCCCTCACCCGTAGCGCCGCACTGATGTATATCTTTCATCGGCTGGACGAATTGCTCGACGGTAATCCTGTCCTGATCTTTCTCGATGAAGGCTGGCGGCTGCTCGAAGATCCGGTGTTCGCGACCTTCATCCGTGACAAGATGAAGACGATCCGCAAGTTCAACGGGATTATAGGTTTCGGTACGCAAAGCGCCTCGGATATCGTTAATTCTCAAATCGCCAACACGCTGATCGAACAGAGCGCGACGCATATTTTCTTCCCCAATCCACGCGCCGATCTGGAGAGTCACGGCAGTGGGCTCGGGCTCTCCTCTCGCGAAGTCGAATGGATCAAGACAACGGATCCGGCAAGCCGCTCCTTTCTGATCAAACACGGCCAGGAATCGGTGATAGCCAGACTTCGCCTCAATGGCATGGACGATCTCCTGAAGGTGCTGTCCGGCCGGGCTGAAACAGTCCACGAACTGACGGTTCTGCGCGAGCAGCTCGGGGATGATCCAAAACAATGGCTGCCGGTGTTTTGCGGTCAAGGAGACAGGTCGTGAGAATCATATCGGTTAGCGTCGTGCTTTTCGCCGCTGCATTGTGCGTGGGGTGCGGGGGCGGTCACAAACTGAAGACGCCTTGTGACCTGCCCGCCTCGGCCTTGTCCTATGGTGCTCCCGATTGCGGCCCGCTGCGACCGGTCAACGAGGCGTTCGACATTGTTATCCTGCCGCCGCCGCAATCGGGAGTGTCCAGTGGAGGGAGCTAATTCTATCGCTGCACTATCGAGTAATATCGACAGCCTGGGTACAAATTTTACGGCGGCGACCTACGGCGTCTTCGCCTATTACCTCACACCCGTCATGGCCGCGCTATTTACTCTTTACCTGATCTTTTGGGGATTCCGGTTCTGGCAGGGACAGGGGGGCAGCATCGCCGGCATGGTGTTCAAGCTCGTCCGCATAGCCATCATCTTCTCGCTCGTGACCGCATGGGGACCTTTTCAGGTCGCGCTCTACGGACTTTTCACCAACGCGCCCTACATGGTAAGTTCCGTCATGCTCAATCATATCGTCAATCCTCGCAGTGGCAAAGCAATGGGATTTGGCACTGTCGCCAACGACCTCAACGCAGTCTACGGTTTCGCGCTAACTGCGTCGGCCAAAATCGAGCAGTCAGCAGTCGCGGCTGCCGCCCCCTTGCCTCAACCTGTTTCCGAAGAAGGCAGCCCGCCAAACCCGGCAAAATCAAATCCGATTGCCCAATCAAAAAGTCCTGTGGATAATCCGCTGACAGTGCCATTGAGCTCTTCGGTGCAGGCAGCCATCATATGGATCGCCGCAGCGTTGTTCGTCGGCTACGCGGTTGCACTCCTCTTGTTTGCAAAAGTTGCGTTGTGGATCATGCTTGCGCTTGCTCCATTTTTCATCGTGTTGCTGATGTTCCAAATCCCGTCACGGTACTTTTCCGGCTGGCTCACGGGCACGATCCAGATAATCCTGATACCGATCTTTCTGACAACCTTCCTCAGTTTTTACAATATCGGTATACAGGATGTCGTGAAGGCGCTGGTGTTAAGCCTTGCAAAGGGCAGCATACCTGCCATGAAGGATGCCGGTCCTTTTGTGCTCGTTTGCCTGACGGGATTTTTCCTGCTTACTCAGATCGTGCCGCTCAGCGGCCGAATTGCGACAAGCAGCCAGGAATGGTTCACCAACCTTGCGTCTCACGCGGGCAATGCCAGCAGAAACATCGCCAGTTCCATGGCTGCAGGACGCGGCGTCCGAAATTCCTCTGGAAACACTTCAATCGCTTCTGCGCCCGCACAACTTTCGCACGAACATACGGGCGAAACGAACCTGCGCGAGGTGCAAGACAGAAATGCGGCGGTTAATCGGCAGAGCAGAAACCGGTAGCGGGGTCATGCAGCTCTGACGACCGAATTGATCAGAGATTTCTGCCGCGAAAGACAATCCACCAGTCTGAAGCGATTCTCGATTGTCTTACGGGCAGCAATGCGTAGCGGTAGAAAATCCTCAGGCTTTTGGAGAATTCGAAGGATCGTATCGGCCAAAGCATCGGTATCAAAGAATGGCACGAGGAGGCCATTCGTCCCGGATCGGACAATTTCCTGAACCGGCGGCGTATCGGAGCCGATTATCAAGGCGCCACAAGACATTGCCTCGATCACTGACCACGACAGCACGAAAGGATATGTCAGGTAGATATGGGCAGTTGATATCTGGTAGAGCTTACGCAAGAGATCGTGCGAAATGGCTCCGGGAAACACAATTCTGTCCGGCGGAATATCATGGCTGGCGAGTAGCGCGTCCTTCCAGGAGCCTCCACCAGGTGGCGGCGTTCCATAACTGACGCCATTGCCGCCGACAAATACGAAGAGCGCATCTGGATTCTGGCGTATGACCTTTGCCGCCGCCGCGAGCGCTTGTGGAAAACCGCGATAGGGTTCGAGGTCCCGAGCGACAAAAGTGATGATTGGCGGATCGCCGGCTTTCAACAAGCGCCCATCAGGCAGGCGCAGCGACGCGTTGCGGTCAGGGCGGAAAATTTCCGTATCGACGCCCTCGTGACAGACAGCGATCCGACTCCGGGCAGAGACCGGATAAAGGCTTTTTTGCCAACGGGTGGGGCTGATCCCACCGTCGATCGCTTCCAGCGAGAGAAGCTGCGCGACATTGCGCAGTCTCAATCGTTTACGGGTTTCGGCATCCGGATGATCATCGGGAGCAAAACCGACGTCGGCGCCATCGGCCTTGTAAAAAAATTCACAATAGCCGATAGCCGGCACTTTTGGCAGGATATCCTTGACGAACATCATGCTACCCCAGCCTATATGACCGATGACGATATCCGGCTGTTCGCCATGGCGCACCATCGCATCGAATGTCTCCGCAACACGGTGACCAATGCGTACATGGTGGTCCGGAATGCCCAGATGCCTGGCCATCCGGGCATCTGCCCGGGGGCCAGGTTCTGCACGGTGCAAGATCACGCGAACCGACGGGAGACGCCGGTCCACTGTCTCACAAATAAGGCTGACGTCATGCCCGCTCGTTGCGAGATGCTCAGCCAAAGCTGCGAATTGGCCAAAACCACGCCTGTGAACAAAAGCCACATGCATGAGATCAGCCCCTTCCGGGACTCAAAAGACTGATCGAAGTTGAGTTAGATGCCATAACGCGCGGCATTGCCCCAAACCAGTTCGAGCCTGTGCAGCGTCTGGAACGCGATTTCGAGATTGCGGAGATCATCGGCATCCCTGGCAAGAACACGATTATATGCCCCGCCAGCGTCACGCAGATTGGCGCAAAGCTGCTCTCCCTTTTCTGTCAGTCGAATCCTTGCAGACCGCTTGTCCCGTTGAGATGCGACCCTGTCGATGTAACCCCCATCGGCAAGCTGCTTCAGGTAGTAGGAAATGTTTGAGCCGACATAGTGCCCCCGATCCAGCAATTCCCCAACAGAAAGTTCGACGTCGCCGATAGCCATCAGGACCATTGCCTGTGCCGGACCAACGTCTTCAATCCCCAGTTTCGTCATTTCTGTTCGGAGCAGACTGGCGAAACGGCGATTTACCCTCTCAATCATTCGAGCTAGCTCGAAGTGTGTAACTACGACTGTATGAACTGGGTGGTGTCTATGGCTCTGTTTTTCCGTGGTAATTTCGGGGAAATCGGCGGCGTAATATCCATCAATAGATGTTTCGACTTCCACTCCTTCGTGCAGAAGTTTTTGTATCATCTTGGTCTCCATGGTCATTTTACTTCAAATTTTGAAGTAAGTTGCGAGTGTATTTTCCGGTCTCCTTCGCTTTTTCCCCCGTCATATGATCTTTTTTCTGTCACATTCTGCACGGTATTACTTTACTAGTCTCTGGTCTTAGACCAAGGTCGTAGGGGCTAACTGGCAGCTGTGTCATTTCCAAGGCAGATTACACATGAATGATACTCGTCAAATCGATGCAAATGGCAAGAGCCATGTGGGAAAAAAAGCGACGACGCCGGGAGTTCCGACGCCGCAAACGCTGATTTTCAAGGCCCGCCGGGTTTTTTTGGCAGGTCTCCTCTACGCCGTATTGCTTAGTTTCTGTATCAGCCTTTTGCAACTTACGGTACCCCTTTACATGTTGCAGGTGCATGACAGGGTGCTGAACAGTCGCAGCACCGACACTCTGCTTATGCTGACGGTCCTGGCAGTGGGCGCTTTGCTGGTTTACGGCATTCTCGAATTTATCCGCGCTTTGTCTTTCCAGGCCATGGGCAGCGCGCTTGTGCGCCGGCTAAATCTGCCGATTCTGACGGCTGCCGTGCAGGCATCGGTGGATCAGGGACTTCCCAAGGCCACGCAATCCTTGCGCGATCTCACCGAACTGCGTACTTTTTTGACTTCCTCGGCGGTCAGCGCGCCACTGGATGCCGCCTGGTCGCCCATCTTTCTCGCCGTGCTCTTCCTGCTGCACCCGGTTTTCGGGATCATCGGCGTCGTGGGCGTAATCATCCTTGTTTGTTGCGGCGTGGTTACCGATCTCTTAACCCGCAGCCTCCTCAAGGATGCAAATCAGGCCAACATCGAAGCCATTTCAAAAATCGGTGCAACGCTGCGGCATGCCGAGGCCATCGAGGCAATGGGAATGTTGCCTGCTCTGGCAAGGCGCTGGCGGGGTTTGCAGATGAATGCGCTGGATCTGCTCGATCTTGGAGGCACCCGCAGTCGTGCGATGGCGTCCATAGCGCGCACTTTGCGCTTCATCATCCAGGTCGCGACGCTGGGTGCCGGAACCCTGCTGGCGATGGAACAGGCGATCTCACCGGGGGCAATGATCGCGACCAGCATTATCGTTGGCCGTCTGCTGATGCCGTTCGATCATGTCGTTGAGACCTGGCGTCAATGGGTGAATGCGGTTGGCAACTGGAAACGCATCCAGGCCCTGCTCGCACAGAATCTTGCCGTGCGCCAGACGATGCCAACGCCCCGGCCGCATGGCGACCTGATCATCGACAAGCTGGTTTATGCGGCTCCGGGTGTCGAGATGCCGATCATCAAGGGTATTTCCTTCAGCCTGTCGCCAGGTGAAGTACTTGGCATTGTCGGTCCGTCCGCCGCCGGCAAATCGACACTTGCACGGCTCATGATTGGAATCGTCAAGCCGACATCGGGCGGCGTGTTTCTCGACGGGAACAATGTCTATCTCTGGGAACGTGGATCCTTCGGAGAGATTGCCGGCTATCTACCGCAATCGGTGGCACTGCTTGAAGGCACCATCCAGGATAATATCGCGCGCATGGGCGACGGCGATCCGCATCGGGTGCTCGAAGCGGCGCGGCTTGCTGATGTTCACGAAATGATCGGACGGCTGCCGCTTGGTTACGATACGCCGGTGGGCGACGGGAAGTTGACGCTTTCCGGCGGTCAGCGTCAACGCATCGGGCTTGCACGTTGCCTCTACAATCGCCCTCGCCTGATCGTGCTTGATGAGCCGAACGCTAATCTCGATGCAGTCGGCGAAAGAGCGCTGATGCGTGCGATCGAACAAGCCCGTGACGATGGAGCAATCGTGGTGATGATTGCCCATCGCCCAACAATCATGCAGGTGGCAGACAAGCTGCTCGTATTGGAGAACGGGCGCATCACCCAGTTCGGCCCCCGCACGGACGTCGTGTCGTCCATTACCCCGACCGGTCCTAGAATGGGAGCCACCGCATCATGACCGGTAACACGAATCTACAGAAACGCGCCCCTCAATTATTGGCACCACGTACCGTGTCGGGCGGCGAAACCGTCCCTACCAAGTTTGGGTCCGTCCGTCCGGAATGGGTCACCGATCTTGAGCACGAAGATAGAAAGTCCCCCCTGCGCAAGTTGATCATCGCCGGCGTATCGACGATCTTGATCGCGTTTGGCGGGTTTTTTGGATGGGCCTATTCTGCAGAACTTGGCAGTGCTGCCGTTTCGCTCGGTACTGTGATCGTCGATTCGAAGCGAAAGACAGTCAGTCACTTCGAGGGGGGTATTCTTGATCGTTTGCTGGTGCAGGAAGGCGATGAGGTGAAAGTCGGTCAGCCGCTCGTCCGCCTTGACGACACCAAGGCCCGGTCCGAGCTGCAATCCCTGCAGAGCCGCCGGGTGGGGCTTATCGCAAAGTTGGCACGACTGCGTGCCGAACAGGCGGGAGAAACCGAAATCGCATTTCCAAAGAATTTTGGCGAAATGGGCGACATTTCCGCTGAGAGCGCCATGAGAGCCGAGAGGATATTCTTTGAGAAACGCTACGCGCAAAAAATGAGCCGCGTGGACATCCAGAAGAAAACTATTGAACAATATACGGAGCAAGCGAAATCGTCGGATGCACAGATAGCTGCGACTGACCGGCAGATCGAGTTGATCAATGAACAACGTGAGGCGATCGCCGGGCTTGTTAAAAAAGGTTTTGCCCAGAAGTCGAAGTTGACTGAAATCGACACCAGATTGAGCGAACTTGCGGGAACCCGCGGTGAGTATGCGGGTGACAAAGCCAAGGCCGAGCAGGCAAAGGCAGGCGCGGAATTTTCTCTCATAGGCATCGAAAGCGATCTCCAGTCGGAGATTGCCGGAGAAATCACAACGAGCCAAGTTGATCTCGCCGATACGGAAGAGCGTATCGTGGCGGCCAAAGACGTCATGCGCCGTGTAGAAATACGCTCGCCGCAGGCCGGCATTGTCGCCAATATTCGCTTGCGCACACCTGGCGGTGTGGTGGCCGCTGGCGAAGCCATACTTGATATCGTACCGGAAAATGAACCGTTGGTTGTCGAAATGAAGATCAGCCCGCGTGACATCGACAGTGTGATTGTCAGTTCGCCGGTGCAGGTTCGCCTTACGGCCTACAACCAGCGTTCGCTGTCGCCGCTCGACGGCAAGGTCACTTACGTCGCCGCGGATCAGGTCATCGATGAAAAGACCGATACGGCGTACTTCGTGGCGCGTGCCGAAATCGCCGCTCAATCGCTGGCGTCCAACCCGACGGTCAAACTTTACCCGGGGATGCCGGCCGAGGTGCTGATCGTGCACAAGGCGCGCAAAGCGATCGAATACCTCATTTCCCCAATTTCAGACAGCTTTAACCGTGCCTTCAGAGAGGACTAGTTAGAAGATTCTCACTGCAACGCACCATATTTGGCGATACTTCAAATTTCGAATTAAATTACACTCAATACAAATCGATATAATAAGTAGTTTTGCTTTAAACAGGAATTATAGACTCCAATATAAAAGTGTCATAATACATGGGCGTAATAATTTGTTACTATGGATTGCCACATTTATATTCTTAGTCTAGATTGCAATTCGATTTGGTGCAGCGCACAATCGTTTAGGCATCGATCGTCGGAATCTTTCCGGCAACTTGTAGACTCAAAGCAGGACAGAAGGAGAAGCAGATGGCCACTTTAGAAGGCGGCGCCTACGACGACGTTTTGTTTGGCTCGCGTTTTGACGACTTCATCCACGCCAATGGCGGTGATGATGTTGTTTTTGGCTCGAACGGAAATGACTCGATATTCGGTGACGCCGGCGACGATTTGTTGTTTGGCGGCAACGGCAACGACTCGATTTTCGGCGGCGAGGGAACTGACATCCTCTTCGGCGACAATGGAAACGACATACTGAGCGGTAACGAGGGAAATGACGTTCTCTTCGGCGGCCACGGAGATGACGTTCTTACTGGCGGTGCCGGTTCTGATCTCTTGTTCGGCGATGCTGGAAACGATGTCCTTTCCGGCGGTGCCGGCGACGACACTCTCTTCGGCGGCGCAGGCAATGATACACTCATCGGCGGCGCAGGCAGTGATGTATTCCTGTTCACTGGCGGCGGCGGTAATGACGTTGTTCTCGATTTTACCCCTGGTGAAGACGTCCTCCAGATCTCCAGCGGTATCAACGGGCAGGATATTCATTCGGCTGACGATCTTGCCGATCGTGTTACGCAGGTTGGTGGCAATGTTGTCGTCGATCTCGGTCATGGCGATTCCGTCACGCTCGTCGGCGTCAATGCCGACGATGTCACGGAACATCCCGGCGATTACTTCGTCGTTCATTGATAGTGATTATGGCGTGCCCTGCCCTCCGGCCGGGCACGCTTTTTTCTGACGTGAATGAAAGGGCAACGTGTTGAACCTCGACCATTCGACGGATATTGCTGGCGATATCGAGAGCATTTCAATCTCGCGTCTCTGTGCAGATGTGGCCGTCGTGATCTGGGACCTTCCGGCTTCCATACGGGCATCAACGAAATGTACGCTGGAGACGCCGGAACCATTCGTTCCGCTCATCAGCTTGAATATTCCCCTCGAAACCGGCGGTCAGCGTGTTCTCTGGGCTATGCGCACCAAAGATGAGCCGGTCCGTCTTACGATGTCTGCTGGTGCACTCGGGCCGACCGAACAAGCAGTTCTCTATCCGGCAGTTGAACTTGGCTCTTTCGATGTGGACCGTGCTGTCGATAATCTCGCGGCTGCCGGACATATCAAGCTACTCAACAATATGCTGAGCACATGGCGCAGTGCCTTTCGCCTGTCGCAGAATCAGGTTTTTGCCAGCGTTGTTCGCGAAATCACCCTGGCATTGACGCCAGAGCCACGGCAAGTGCGCGGTTGCGGTCAGCCGATCGACGGTCATCACCTGCTGGAAACCGCACTGGATCCGGACCTTGGCGATGTTACGGCGATCTATGCAATCGCCGCCAATTCCATAACTGCGCTGCCGACGAAGCTGGGTCTGGGGCGCCAATCCAAAAACGGCTGGCAATCGTGCCATCTCCTTGTGGAGTCCGCCCAGGCATTGCCGCAATCATTGCACTTTGTGTTTACCGGGAAAAACGGTATTGCCGTCCGCAAATTATCCGACAGCGATGGCCAGCTTGATTTTTCCAAGTGGTGGCCAAAGCGGCAGAACGATATGGAACTGCGTGAATTCCTCGTGCGTCAACTGGCACTGATCCCAGGTCCTGGCGTTGCCATTGCTGTCGATATGCAGATGCGCGCGCCGTTGCCAGCTCGCCAGATCGCAAAGTCTGGAACGCAGCCTGCGGCCGAAATCGATCTCGCGATCGCACTTGATGGCGGCTTGCTCGTCGGCGGCTGGACCCACGATCCCGCTGCGATGCTGTCCCGTATCGAATATATTTCGGGAGATGGAAGCGCTCTGCCGCTCCAGCCCAATTTCTACAAGTTTCCCGGCAAGACTGGCGAACGTGCGGATGGACTTGGCGCCGACGTGACCGGTTTTGTCGCCTGGCTGCCGCAAGCCAAAAATCTTGGGCCATTGCTGCAGCCGCGCTTTCAGATGCGGCTCGTCTCGGGTGCAACCGCGATGCTGGTGCCTCCAATGCAGCCCTTTGAACCATCGGCGCAACGCAACCGCATCTTGCGGGCGGTGCCGCCGCAACACGCACGCAGCCAGGTGTTCGAAAGCATCCTTGCGCCAGCCCTGAAAGAGGTCGAACAAAAACTTGGCCAAACGGTAAGGATTGCAGATATCAAGGAATACGGCGTGGGACCGGCAACCCCTCTGATCTCGATCGTAATTCCCCTCTATCGCAATCTCGACTTTTTGCGTTTCCAGCTTTCGGCCATGGCAACCGATCCTTGGCTTGTGGCGAATGCAGAGGTCATCTTTGTGCTCGATTCTCCGGAAATCCAGGACGATACAGAGCACATGCTCGGCGGACTGCATATCCTGCATGATTTGCCGATGAAGCTCGCCACCATGAATCGCAACAGCGGCTATGCCCGCGCCTGTAATGCCGGTGCAAGTCTTGCGACAGGCACCATGCTCGTAATGTTGAATTCCGACGTTGTCCCCTGCGGTCCGGGCTGGCTGGACACACTCACCCGGCCGTTGCTCGAACAGAAGAAGCTGGGTGCGATCGGGCCGAAACTGCTTTTCGAAGATGGCTCCCTGCAGCATGCTGGACTGTACTTTGCCCGCGACCAGCGCGGCGTCTGGCTCAACCATCATTTCTACAAGGGCATGCCGGGCTATTATTCGCCGGCTCAGATTGCGCGGACAGTGCCGGGCGTGACCGGTGCGTGCCTTGTTACCCGTAAGGACATCTATGATCTGGTCGGGGGATTCACCGAGGAGTACGTCATCGGGGACTACGAGGATAGTGACCTATGCCTGAAAATCCGGCAGATCGGTTTTCAAGTGGCATACGAGCCGAATGTTGCGCTCTACCACTTCGAACGCCGATCTATCCGTCGTAGCAGCGACTACATGCGCGGCCTCGCGAGCCAATATAATTCCTGGCTTCATACGCAGCGCTGGGACGACGACATCACTGAATTAATGACGACCTATCTCGATGAAGCGGTGCCCGATCAAATGAACGGGGACACCGTCACTTCTTTCGTCAAGGAAAAGTCTGAAAGGAGCGCCGCTTGACTGAGGTTATTGCACTCAAGACAGCTTTTACCGAACCTTCCCCCGCATTCAATAGCGATCACGTTGATTGGTTGATGGAAGCCGTCCTGCGCAACCGGTTTCTACCCTGTCCTGACCCGGATAGCATTTTCGTCGGAGACGGCAATTTCCAGGCCGTTGGCGCAGAGTTCCTCGGTCATTTCATCCGCAAGGGTGGTGTGCGGTCCGATAGCCGGGTCCTCGATATCGGTTGTGGTATCGGGCGCATGGCTGTCCCGCTGACCCAGTACCTTGACTTTGCAAAAGGCAGCTATTGCGGCATCGATCCGGTTGCCGGCGGGATCAACTGGTGTCGGCAGATGATCAGCCCTGTGTATTCCAACTTCGAATTCCGCCATCTGGATATCGCACACTCGCTGTATAATCCGAAGGGTGCGATCGATGGGCTCGAACTCGTTCTGCCGTATGAAGACCGGCAATTCGATTTCATCATCATGACGTCTGTCGTCACCCATCTGCCTGATGAAGAGGTGAGCGTCTATCTGCGCGAGGTAGAACGGGTCCTTTCGCCGGGTGGCCGCCTGTTCATGACATGCTTCGTCGTCGATAAGGTTGCAGCTGAGAATCCCTTGAAAAAACGTGACGCGCGGCTCGGATTTCAGCGTTACGACGAAGGTCCGTGCTGGTTCGTTCCAGAACTGCCGCCGCTGGCTGCAGTGGGTTTCGACGATGGATTTCTGGATGGTGCGCTAACGCGTGCCGGTTTGTCGATTACAACCAAGTCGTTCGGTCACTGGCGCGGTGTGCCTTCGGACCATTATCAGGATCTGTTTGTGGCAGAGCTCGATAGGGGCGCTCGATGACCCGCGTCCTTGTCGCTGCGCATAATCATCCGGCTTTGCACCCAGGCGGCACGGAAATATTCGCCCACGACCTTTTCCGTGCCTATCAGCGGGCCGGATGCGAAGCGCTTTTCCTCGGCGCGACCAATCACATCCACCGCGAGGCACGGCCGGGAACGAGCTTCCAGAGCATTGGCACCAACGGCGATGAGATTTTGCTGTGGTCGGGGCATTTCGACCGGTTCTTCATGAGTCAGGTCGATCTCTATGGCATCGTTCCGGACATCGTCGAACTCCTGCGCGATTTCCGGCCGGACGTCGTACATCTGCATCATCTCCTGCTTTTGGGCGCGGAGTTTCCGCATATCGTGCGACGCACCTTGCCCGAATGCCGGATCGTCATGACGCTGCATGATTATTATCCGATCTGTCACCATGATGGTTTGATGGTGCGCACAACGAGCAAGGAACTGTGCCACGGTGCTAGTCCGGACCGATGCCACAGCTGTTTCAACGAAATTGCCCTCGACAAGTTCGTTCTGCGTGAGCGTCATCTGAAGTCTCTTTTGAGTGCTGTCGATAGTTTCGTGTCGCCGAGCGAATTTCTCAAGCAGCGCTATGTCGATTGGGGCATTTCCGAACATTTGATCAGTGTGATCCCCAATGGCCAGCCCGAACGGGTTAAGGTAAAAAAACGAGATGTCACGCAGCGTACCAAGCCGGTTTTTGGCTATTTCGGCAATCTCAATCCATGGAAGGGTGCGACTGTTCTGCTCGAATCAGCAAAGCAGCTGATTTCCGAGGGTTTCGAATTCGAGTTGCGTGTCCACGGCGCGGCGCCGTTCCAGAGCGAAAGCTTCGTTGCTGATATAGATCGCCTCTTCGCTGAAACGTCGCCTACCGTGCAGCGCCGTGGCGCTTACCGCCGTGAAGATATCGCTGGTCTGATCGCCACAGTCGATTGCGCGATCATGCCTTCGATCTGGTGGGAAAATGCACCGCTGGTGATCCAGGAAGCGCAAAGCCAGGATTGTCCGGTAATCACAAGCAATATCGGTGGAATGGCCGAAATGATTGAAGACGGCGTCAACGGTCTGACAGTCCCGCCTAACGACCCCATGGCGCTGGCGGCTGCCATCCGACGTATCGCTGAAGATCCTGACTTACGCCAGAGTCTTGTCCTTGAGGCTCGCCACCCCGACACAATCGACATGACTGCTGCGCGCTATCTCGATTTGATCGAGACGCTGCGTCCGGCACATGTCGAAGCAGCCTGAGAGGACCATTATGTCAATAATCACAAATGTGTCGGCACAGGCGCCAATACAGCCAAGTGCCGTTCCCCAACAGGACAATACGCAGGCCAAAAAGCTTGAGCCGACAAAGGGTCGGGTTGACGCTATCGATGACGGCCGTTTGTTCGGTTGGGCTTTCGATCCAACCGCGCCGACCAAGAGGCTGACTATTCGCGTGCTTCTGGATGGCAAGCCTATTGCCGAAGCTGTGGCCGACAAGGACCGCCCGGATTTGAAGCGTTCAGGTATTGGCGACGGCGCGCATGCATTCGATGTGATGCTGCCGCAATTTGCCGCCATGCGCGCTGGGGACCTGGTGGTCGTTGCCATAAATGGTGCAGGCGTCGAACAAGCATTGCGCGTTCCAAAGCCTGATGAACAAGCCGCCGAAGCCCTGATCGCCGCGCCGATGACGCGTATTCTCGACAAACTCGACATGTTGATGGCGGCACAGCGGCAGTTGCAGGTCAACCAGCGCTCGTTGCAGCGTATCGCGCCGGTCATCGATGGATCAGGCGGTAGCAATGCAGTCGACGCCGCCGATGTGAGCAATTCGATTGAAAATCTCCGCGGAGACGTCAACCAGCGCCTGACGGAACTCGATGTTCATCTGATGCGAATGGACGGCGTCGTCGCAGGTATGGAAAAGCGCATGGAGTCACTACAAAAACGCTCCGGTGGCGACGTTAAGCCGTTGATTTTGCTTTTGTTCGTTCTCGTGGGCTTTGCTGCCGGGGCTGTTCTGTCAATGTCAGTCATGCCTTGATCATGGAGCAGATTTGAATGCTTCGAGACGACAAAAACGTTTTGCCGATAAAGACCGGTAAACCCGCGGAACGCCTCCCTGTGGTGATGCAAGGCGAGACCGTGGTTGGTTGCCCCATAGACGACACGCTTGTTCTTGTGCTCGGTATCGGCAGCCTAACCTCCGAACAGGCCACTGTTTTTCTCAATGGCGATCCCGCCATGAGCGTCAAGGTGACCCTTGTAAACTGGCCGCTGAAAGATGGCTCCCCTGCGGGTACCCACGGGTTTGTGGCGATCGTTCCGACCAATATTCTGCGACGCGGCGCGTTGAAGACAATCATGTTCCAGCACAAGGCAAACGTGACGCGCTATGCTTTTGCCAGCCGCGCCGCTTCGACCGGCGAGCTGATTGCAATGATCACCGACCTTGCCGGTTCCAGCTTGCCTTCCGTGATCGACGGACTCGTCGAGGGCCTGATATCGGGACCGATCGGCCGCAAGAAGCTCTCCGCGATCACCATCCTTTTGCAGGCGGGTGCACGCTCAGATGGTTGCATCGAACTGATCGGTGGCAGCGATGAGGGTGAGATTTTCGTGCAAGGCTGGGCGCAGGACCTGACGCCTTCCGTCACACGGCTCTTGATCAGCGGCCGGTCGCCTTCACTTGCTGAATGTGCAATCAGCGTTTTCGCACGCCCCGATCTGAACGAGCAATCGTCAGGTTTTGCTGGGCTCTTGCTCGCCAATGAAATCGTCGAGCCGAATGACATCGAGCGTCTTCTGTTTCGGGGGCGTCGCGGCTGGCGTTTCACCGAGGTTTACGACCGCCGTCTGATTTCAGGCGCGCGTGAGACGCCCAGCCATGTGCGAGCGATTCTGCCTCGCGTTCGCAGCTCGACCGAGATTCTCCTTCGTATGCGCTCGGCCGCCAATCGCTTCGACGGAACGGAGACGATTTCCAGCCTGCCTTTCCCGGTACGCATGGGCATCGACCACGTGTTTCGTGTGGAGGGTAGCGGCCTGCTCGTCTCCGGCTGGTTGCTCGATCCCGACAATCATGTCGGGGACGTCAAATTGCGCCGGCATCGGGGCGAAACGCAGCTTGACGCAAACTGGACACGTATCGACAGGCCCGATGTCACGCGGGAATTCGACAATAAACCGCCGTTCAACGCCGGGCTTGATCCCAATCGGCACGCGCATGGGTTCGTTGCCTTCGCACCCGAACTCGATGGGGACAGCACTGCACCTTTCTATGTGGAACTTGGTCTGAGCGATGGGCGGCGCGCGTTCATGCCTCTAACACCGACGCGGATCACGTCGCGCGATGCGGTTGTCCGGCAGATCCGCGCGATTG
This sequence comes from Candidatus Phyllobacterium onerii, assembly GCF_028331445.1. GTDB lineage: Bacteria > Pseudomonadota > Alphaproteobacteria > Rhizobiales > Rhizobiaceae > Phyllobacterium > Phyllobacterium onerii. The sequence continues at coordinate 38,890 of NZ_JAQMHX010000016.1, forward strand.
ACCCGAACGCTTGGGCGTTACGGCATATTGTCGATCAACAACTCGTGCCGCTATTACGTGGAGTGAACCGCCCTGCCCCTGAAATCTTTGGCGTGGTCGATCTCGGCTCGTTCGAGGACGTCCTTGGACCGGCGCTGATTATTGGTGTTGATGAGCGCGTAGAAGAGATTGCGCCGCTCATTGCCTTGCTCGCCCTTGACCCGGAAACGCGTCGGGCACCAATCGTTATTGCGGCAGCGACTGAGATTGTCGATCGCATCGGGGTCCAGGTGCGGCGGCTTGCGGATTTCTACGGTCTACATCTGCGCCTCGTTTCGGCCAGCGGCTCGGAAGATCTTTACGATGCCCTTGAGGTGGGCGCCCGGGCCGTTTCCACCGAGACGGTTGTTTTTCTCGCCGCCTCACTGCTACCGCGCAATCCTGGATGGTTCAGCAAATTGCTGGCAGCCTATGAAGCGCGCAAGGAATGCGTCCTCTCCCCCACTCTTGCCTACGAAGACGATTCGATCCGCTGGGCTGGCACATGGGTTGCGGGCGCGCAGTCCGACCGTGCTCTGATCAGCCGTTATGCCGGATATCCTATTGACGCCGTAACAGGAATGGCAACTACGGAGGTAGCGACCGCGACATTCGAATGTTGTGTGATGCCGCGAGAGGCGTTGTTTTCGGTCGACGGGTTTACACGCGGATATCTTGGTACGCATGAAAAAGGCCTCGACCTCGGTCTGAAGCTCAAGCAATCGGGCCTGAAATCCTACTGGCTGCCGTCCGCCCAGATGCTGGGCTCCGACGACATTTCCGTTGCAGACAAGGCGTCAACGATTGCACTTATCGAACGTATCGATCGTCAGGTCTTCGATGCGCGTTGGGCAAACATTCTCACAAAAGATCGTGTGACAACGACGGAGACGGAGGCAGCGGTATGACCGAACAACTCCGGGTATTGGTGATTTCGCATGCGCATCCGAGCATCTCACTCGGCGGTGGCGAGATCGCATCCTACAATCTGCACAAGGGGCTGAATACGTTGCCAGGCGTGCAATCCGTCTATCTGGCGCGAGCAAGTCATCCAATACCGCGCCATGGCACGACGGCGCTGATGAGTCTACGCCGCAGCAGCGATGAGATCCTCTTTCACGCGGACGAATATGACCACTTCTATTTGTCGAACAACAACACGGATGAAATTCGCCGCGATCTTTTGCGCTTTGTCGGCGATCTCAACCCGCACGTCGTGCATTTTCATCACGTAATGGGACTAGGCTTGGAAACACTCTACGCCATCCGCGAGGCCTTGCCCGATACGGCAATCCTTGTGACGTTCCATGAATATCTGTCGATCTGCAACAATGACGGTCAGATGGTAAAAGCCGGCTCGTCAAAACTCTGCAACGAGGCCTCACCGATAGACTGCCACGCCTGTTTCCCCGACGTTCCTCCCGCGCGCTTTCTGAAGCGCGAACGATTTGTCCGCGGAATGCTCGAACTTGCCGACGCCTTCGTTGCGCCAAGTGTCTTTCTTGCCCGGAAATATGCGGAATGGGGTCTCGATGCGGGCAAGTTGCATGTGATCGAGAACGGCATCTCCATTGAAAGCGTAACGCCGCCAAGGGAGCTGACGGGCCCAAAACCGCGTCGTAACCGTTTTGCCTATTTCGGACAGATGACACCCTATAAGGGCATAGATGTCCTCGTTGACGCTGTGTCCCGTGTGCCGGAAGAGACTTGGGGTGCCGATTCACGCCTGATGATTTTTGGCGGCAATCTCGAAAAACAGCCGCGCGAATTTCAGGAACGTATGGAAAAGCTGATCGGCGAGGCCGGCTCGCGCGTGCGCTTCTACGGTGCCTATCAGAACGCTGAAATGCCACGCCTGATGCAATCGGTCGACTGGGTCGTCATGCCTTCGATATGGTGGGAGAATTCGCCGATCGTTATTCAGGAAGCATTGCATCATCGCCGACCGATCATCTGCTCCAATATTGGCGGGATGGCCGAAAAAGTACGTGATGGTGAGGATGGCCTGCATTTCCGCGTTCGCAGCGCCGAAGATCTTGCTGACCGTTTCACGGAGGTATTGTGTGATCCATTGATTTGGGACCGTCTTCATCACAGTGTCCGCCGGCCGACAAATTACATCGATTGCGCCGAAGAACATGTTGCCCTCTATGGCGACCTGCTCAAATCCGGCCAGCAAAAGCCAATCAACATAGCCGCAAGGACCGATGTCGTTCTTTCGCAAGCAAGCTGAATTTTCGCCAGCTTTCAACGCCACGAGAAGGAAACCCCATGGCACGTGTATTGGTAATGAGCCCATCGGGCGAGGTCTACGATCACGACAGTGTTCGCTGGTACCAGCACAGCAATGTGCAGCGTAGCATCAATCACTACCATAATATCGGCGATGCATTTGTCTTCGATTCGTCATTGAAATTGATGAACTACGAAAAGCAGGCTGAATTGCCGATCATGAATCCGAACATGGATCACATCGACCGCCTGCGGGAGGAATATGACTACGTCATTCTTCGCGGCTCGAACTATGTTCACCAGCACATGGACTGGACCGATGCCATCGCGGTTCTGAAGCGGCTCGGGTTGCCGGTGATTGCCTTTGGCATAGGGGCTCAAGCTCCAGTCGAAGGCCAATTGGAACTCTCCGAGCAAACGAAGACAGTTCTGAAGGTGATAGCGGACTCGACGGCTTCGGTCGGTGTGCGTGGAGCTTATTCTGCACAGGTCATGAGCGATATCGGCATAAAAAATGTTCGGATTATTGGCTGTCCGACCGCATTCCGCCGCAACGATCCCGAGATGCGGATAAACCTGCCGCGGCTTGATGAGGTGAAAAATATCGGGATCACCATCCGGCGTGAGGTCTCACCGACCTACGCTCAGGATATTGAGCGTTATCTGACGTTTCATCGCGACCTCGTCAAGGAGATGGCAGGGCGCTTCGACGCGACCCTGATGGCCCAGGGTGAAGTCGAGGAGAAGAAACTGGTTTTCGGGACCGATGACCAGAAAGAGGAAGCGATTGCGGCTCTGAAAGCAAACAAATGGGCTTCCGACTGGTATCTCGATGAGACGGTGGAAAAGCTCTACCGCGAACGCATATTCTATTCCGACGTCGTCGCCGATTATGAGAGCCTCGTCCGGACAAAAGAACTCGTTCTCGGTTATCGGCTGCACGGCAATCTCATGGCCTTGGCCAATGGCGTGCCTTCTATCTACTTCACCTATGACAGCCGCACCGTGGAGTTTGCCGAGACCTATCATATTCCGAGTTTCGATGTGTTCAGCGGCGGGAAGTTCAGGCTGGAGGATTATTGGGACCAATCGCTTTTCGATAAATATAATCAAGCTTGGTACCGGACTTATGGCGAAATGTACCGCTTTCTGACGGAAAACGGTGTGGATCACAAAATGATGGAGACTGAGAAGCAGATGCCGGATTCGGTTCGCCGCGTCGCATGATACCAGCGCGACTTTCGTGGGGGGAACGCAGCAGGTTGGGAGGTCTAACCAAAATTCGCCAATTGGCAGAAGCCAGGTGCTTACAAACAATCCCTCAAGCAGAATTCCAGGAGTTTCCCCAATGACTGTTCTTGTTACAGGTGGTGCTGGCTATATAGGCAGCCACATGGTGCTTGCGTTGAAAGACGCGGGAAGATCCGTTGTCGTGCTCGATGATCTGAGCTGCGGTTTTTCCTGGTTGGTGCCAGAAGACGTCCCGTTCATCGCGGGCGATGTCGGCGATCAGGCGCTCGTGCGCGATGTGATCCGCACGTACGCTGTGACCGCGATCCTGCATTTTGCTGGCTCTATCGTTGTGCCGGATTCCGTGCGCGATCCGCTTTTCTATTACCGCAACAACACAGTGCAGTCGCGCGCGTTGATCGAGACGGCCATCGCCGAAGGTATCGAGCATTTCATTTTTTCGTCCACGGCCGCCGTCTATGGCGAGCCCGAGAAGACGCCAATCACCGAAGAAATGCCGCATCAACCGATTTCGCCCTATGGCACGTCAAAACTGATGACGGAGTGGATGTTGCGCGACGCGGCAGCCGCTCATCCGGATTTCAACTATGTTGCGCTGCGCTATTTCAACGTGGCCGGCGCCGATCCGCAACTGCGTTCCGGACAGTCGTTTCCGCGCGCAACCCATCTGATCAAGATCGCCAGCCAGGCTGCAACGGGCGAACGCTCTCATATCGAGGTCTACGGTACCGACTACCCGACAGCCGACGGAACCTGCATCCGCGATTATATCCACGTCAGCGATCTGGCGCAGGCGCATCTCTGCGCGCTGAATTACCTGGAAGCTGGCGGCAAGAGCACCGCTGCCAATTGCGGATATGGTTATGGCTACTCGGTGCTTGAGATCATCGACGCGGTCAAACGTGTATCGGGCGTCGATTTTTCGGTGCGCATGGCGCCTCGGCGTGCCGGCGATCCAGCTATTTTGGTGGCTGGCAACGATCGCGTCCGCAACGAATTTGGTTTCTCACCCAAGCGTGCCAATCTTGATCTGATCGTTGGGGATGCTCTTGCCTGGGAACGAAAACTGCAATCGATGAGAGCCGATGACGAGTCGGAAAAGCGCATTGCCGTCTAGCCATTTCCATGAGGATAGCAGCGGCGATGTTCAAAACGCCGGCGCTGCTACAGTAACATGCAATAAGTCGGCAAATACTTTGAATTTTGAAATAAATTACATTCACAATGATTGTAAGTTACGCGAAGAATAAAAACTCACACAATCGAATACTTTAGTGTTGCGCTGCAATATATTTATGTGACAAGCTTCATCAATCTGCCATTCTATTTGTATAGAGACACGGTTCGGCGCCTGTGGTTGGTCAAGGATGAGGGAAATGACGGTTCAGACTTCGTACAAGCTTTCGCCGGTTGCGAAATCTTTGAGAGAAATAGATTTGTTGAAGGAACCGATCCTGCTTCGCATGGGCATTGACCATGACGAGCTGCCCGAAGGCCTGTCGAAAGCCATAAAAATCCTGGGCTTCGAAGGTGTCAAGGATGACGCCGCTATGTTGTCGGATTCGTCCGGCAGGAAATTCGAGATGCATGAGGCGCCCTTGTGCACTCTGGCTGTGCTCATCAATCCCGTTCATCGGGGCCGGGAAAAGCGACTACTGGACTGGTTGAAAAGCCGTGGTGTAGTCGACGAACCAACTGTTTTTGAATGGCATGCCGGGCGGGAGATTGAGACGGCAGGTTTGATTATCCAGAAGCTCGCGAGCCTAGTGGTGTTCGAAGCGAGGAAAATCACGCAGTCAAATCGCGAATTGCTTGCCTTGCGCACTTTGAATGACAATCTTCAGAACAGGTTTGCTGCTGTCGAGAGTTTTGTCGACAGGCAGGGGTTGCAACCCTTCGATCTCGCCTTCTCAAACGAGCCGGTCAGCAGTTCCTCGCGTTCCAACGTTCTGGCCGATGCTTCATTCGAAGGGGTATCGCAAATCCTTCCAGTCGCCAGCGCAGGCGTGAGTGCCATTGCCATCCATTTCGAACGTCTGATGCATCGTGACGATACCACTCTGCATGCCCAACTGGTGACGTTGGAAGACATGTGTGTTGTAGAGAGCTGGGTGTTGCCGCTTTCAAAACTTGGGCAGGGCTGGAACTATCTGGGCCTCTCTCGAACGCTTGCCGGCTTGCGGCGGACGCTGAGCCTGCGCCTTCGTATCGAGGGCATGGACGATGAAATGCCGCTGTTGTCGCTTGGCGGACTTCAGCCGCTCGACATGTTTCAGGTCAGAGATGCTGCAAACGACGCGCCGCTGCTGAAGAACAGCCTTGCCATGCAGATCTGGTGCGGAATGCCAGGTGTTCTGCTTCCGAGTTGGGCGAACTATTTGCAGGCTCAATCCCAAGACGCAAGAGACGGCGGCTTTCGGGAAATGCCGATGGCAACCGGCATTCTCGAACTGGCGGACCTGTCCAATACGGACGAGATTTCATTCGACTTCGCAGCCATTCTCCCTCTGCCCGAGGAAAGGGCCATCGGCTGCCATCCGCCATCAGCCGGTATAACGATCGGCCATATACCGGCAGCTTGCCCGCCCAATATCCTGCGCATCTCGTCCAGTGCAGTCATCGATAATGAAGAATCGAAGGATGTCGATTTTGCGCTAGTAATTGCGAGCGACATTCGAACTGCCCGTCAGCTATTCGATGAGCAACGGTCACCCGGCACCGGAGAAGGATTTTCAGGTTGGACCAGTGTTGCGCCGGGTGAAGGGCCACGGCTCAACGCCTTCATCACTGAACAGGTCGGCGTGTGGCAGAACATCTACATCGCGACCCGAATGAAGGACAATCCGGGAGACAACGCTTTCGCTTGGGCGAAATTCCGTAACATCAGTCTCATGGTCAATGGATAATTTCATGCTGGACCAGATCAAACGTCTCCGAGAGCAAATCAGCACGCGATTGCCGTCCGATATCGGCCCGGATGGTCCACCGCCCACTAGGGTCGCCGTGCTCATTCCGGCCTACAAGCACTCTGTGCTTCTCGCCGAAGCTGTCGAATCCGTTTTGGCGCAGGAAGCGCCTTTCGACATCGCAGCAGTGATCATCGATGACGGCTGTCCCTATCCGGAAACCGGCGAAATCGGACGGACTTATGCGCTGGCTCATCCAAACGTCTTTTACCTCCGCAAGGCCAATGGAGGGCTGAGTTCAGCCCGCAACTACGGTATCGAGTTTGCTCTCCGCAATTTCCCGGATCTCGAAGCCGTCTATTTTCTCGATGCCGACAACCGCATTACGCCCACGGCGATCCGTGACATTCTCAATTTCATGAAGTCGGACGACAAAGTCGACTGGATTTATCCGAATATCGACAAGTTCGGCATCGAGTGGAATGGAAACTACACAACGCAGTATTCGCGCCTGCTGCACCTGACCTTCGATAATATATGCGAAGCCGGCAGTTTGGTTTCGCGGCGTATGCTCGATGCCGGCGTGCGTTTCGATGAGAGCATGAAGGCTGGTTTTGAGGACTGGGACTTCTGGCTGCAGGCGATCGGACGTGGCTTCCTTGGTGCGAACTATCCTTTCTTCGGCTTCGAATACCGACAGCGCGCCGAGAGCATGTTGCGCGATTCAAATCGCACGCGAGAAGGCATTTTGACCTACATCCGGCAGAAGCATAAGAAACTCTTTGCCGCCGAAACCCTGCTTGCCTGGGAACACGAGGAAACGCCGCGCTATGCTGCGATCGGTATGGGTACGTATGCGGTGGATTTGTTCACCGATCCGACAGTCGAGCATGCCAAATGCAGTCTGGAAGATTTTGTCACGCGTTTCTGGGCTGCGAAGGCTGAACCGGAAACCTTTGGTGTTCCGCCGTTTCTATTATGGATGACTGCGGCACACAGAGAGGCTCTGAACCGACTGGGCTTGATCCACAATTTGCTATGGCTAGGCGAGCGGATTGCTCAAAAACACCATTTCGTCGCCATTCGCTTCGAGCGGAACAACGCTAAGGTCGGCATTGACATACGCAAGATCAGCGATGCGGAACCCCTTGCTGACAAGCCTTTTGGCTGGATGTGTACATTCGATATCTTCTCAACCTGCGCAGATGATGCATCCGACGACTGGGCGCGCTCACTGCACAAACCGGTTCCAAGTCCCAATGTGATCGAAATCGTGATCAGCGGGCCATTCACGTCGAGAGAAATGCAAAGTACTGCCCTGTCTCCAACCAACGCCCTTCTCGCTACATTGGGGGCGCTGCGCGATTCAGGCTATCGATTGCAGTCTAAAAACCGCTGGCTCTGGCGTTCCGTCTATTTCCCCAATCGCAGCCGCTATTTCGAATTGCTGCGGCATGCTGTGGGCGCAAGACCGGTGATGCCAAGACTCGCTCATGCGTCCAATCCGCTGCGTGTCGGATTCCTTTTGCCCATTGGCAGTTTCGGCGGTGTCGAAAAAGTCGCCTATGCTGTGGCACAGGCGTTGAAGAATGCAGGCTGTGAAGTCCACCTCTTCCTGCTTGGCAAGCCGGTTTATAATCGCATTCCCGAAAACGATGGCGTGTTCAAGACAGTTAACTTCCTCGCAGATGATTACCCGCTCTGGGGCGGTCCCAATCAGTTTGCCGGGCATGATTTGTTGATGGGCCATGATGAGGCCGCGAAAGCCGAGCTGATCATGGGCTTTCTTGCCGGGCTGGATGTGGTGATCAACAATCAGGCGGCCCCGGTCAATTCCATGCTCGGTGAACTTCGCCGCCGCGGCATGAAGGTGCTGAACTATGTTCACGTGCTCGATAAATCGAAAATGGGACGCGATGCAGGCCATCCGTACCTCACTCTCGCCTTCGAGCATGTCTACGACACCATCCTGACCTGTTCCAGGGACATGGCTGAGTGGTTGCATGGCATGGGCGTCCCGGATGCCAAACTCGTGCACATTCAAAATGCCGCAAGTTATGCGCTTTCCTCCAAGGAACAGGAAGTTATCCTCGCAGCGCGCCGCAACAGGCCGCAGCGGGACAGACTCAATGTTCTTTTCCTAGGACGGCTCGATGCTCAAAAAGGTATCGAGCGATTGTTCGCTTCCGTTCGCGACCTGCGCCAGCGCTCTGCCCCGATCGATTGGAAAATCATTGGCAGCGATGTCATGGACGCTGGTGCCGGAGGTTCGTGGAAAGAACGTTTCGTTGGAATAGGTGTTCACGTTGAACCGCCAGTCTTTTCGAGCCGGCATCTGAACAAAGCCTTCGCCTGGGCCGACGTGGTCGTGTTGCCGTCGCGCTGGGAAGGTGCACCCTTGACCATTATCGAGGCTCAACGGCTGGGTTGCGTGCCGATCGCAACGTCAGTCGGCGCGGTCGGCGAACTCATCGACCACGGTGTCGATGGTCTGTTGATCGAGTCGACGGACGACAACGTTATCAGCCGGGAATTGACCGAAATCATCATGGCATTGTCAGAAGATCCCGCTGCATTACGCCGCCTCTCTGAAGCAGCTGCAGAGCGCGGCGGTTCCCTCATGTGGGAACACAGTGTCGAACCGTTGGTGAACCAGTTGAAGTCATGGTTCCCTGACCGGCTTCCCACCCTCCCGGTGGAGACGACCCTGAAGCTTGTAGAACAGACAGCGCCAACTACGCCCGAGCGGATACCATCTTTCGAACGATTTCCGCGCGAGGCAGCGCCAAAGCAGCGTGACGAAATTTCCGAAATCAGGCCGCTGCAGATCGCTGCTGCCGGATCAGCCCACACGCATAATTTGAGGAACTAACGATGAAGAAACTTTTTGTTCTGAATGGTGGCGCCGCGGTCAAGCCTGGCAACAAATCCGCCTATTTGAAGTTTGAGGACCCGCTCGCGGCCTTCAACAAGGGTGGCATCAACACAGGCGACGTTCTCGTTTATGATGCCACACTCAAGGCCCTCGCCTATGACGATATCAAGAACGTGCAATTCTCGCACGCTGGCAACGAAAAGCTCTGGCCGCAAGACGGAACTTATGACGCTACCGTCGTTCGCGGTTCGAACTATCTGACGGAAACCGTCGATCTCGCCCATGTCGTGCCATTGCTCAAGAAGCTGAAAGGCCCGGTCGTCGCCATCGGCGTCGGCGCACAAGCCGGCAAGTACAAGAAGCTCAACGTGCCGAAAGGTACCGTCGAGGCGTGGAAGGTCATCGCCGACAAATGCGAGACGATTGGCGTTCGTGGCTTCTACAGCGCGGAGATATTCAACGATCTCGGCATCAAGAATGTGCGGGTGATCGGCTGCCCGAGCTTTTACCGTTCCTTGCGCCCCTCGATCACGATCAAATCCATCGATCCGGCAACTGCCCGGGTCGGCTTGACACTGAACAAATATCTTTCTGCTGACTACGCCAGCAACGCGACCAAGACCAACCGGATGCAGCGCGCGTTGATCGATGCAGTCGCCAAGCGTCCTTCGAGCAAACTCTACTCGCAGGGCGAACGCGAAGAGACACTGGCCATTTTCTCCTCCGGCAAGGAGAAGCAAGACAACATCAAGGCCATCCTCACCAAGTTCAATCTGCTTGGGCACGCTGAAGCGGAAGAGATGCTCAACAATCGTATGAGCGCCTTTTTCGATATCGAAGAATGGGCGGCCGACGCAGCTGCAAACGTGGATGTGATGGTTGGTTTCCGGCTGCACGGCAATGTTATAGCCCTGCATCAGGGAATTCCGGCGGTATTCTTCACCTATGATTCGCGTATTCGGGAATTGTCCTCGCTGTTTGCAATTCCATCGATCGAGATCGAGGACTATCTGCCGATCAATCTCGAGAAAATGCTTGAGAAGGCGGACTTCTCCAAAGTCCAGCATATTTATCGCTTGAACTATGCCGAGTACCATCGCTTCCTGACCGAGAACAAGCTGAACCACGTGCTGCCAAAGCCTGTGGCTGCACCTGCGGACAAGCCGCTCTCAGTACCCAATCTGGTGCAGGTTCCGCACAATATCCACGAAGCCGTGGCATGGTTCCGCAGCGAGATCGACTTCATGACCGGAGAGGTGGAAACCTTGCGCAACCGCGCCTGGAATCTCGAAACCAGCCTGCGCAGCCTCAAGGAAGCTCCAGCCAAGGCCGCGGTATGAGGCACGGCCGCGCGCAATTCAGCCGACGTTCCTTCCTGAGTCTTGCGGGCTTGGGGATTGCTTCGGCTGGATTGCTGGCGCGGCCTGCACTTGCTCACGCGCTTTGCTCGGATATTCCCGTTCCGCTCCAACGCACGCGAGGCAAATGGCAACTCTCGTTCAATGACGATTTCACCGACAATGCCGGCTTCGATCAACGCTGGATCAAGGTTAATGACAGCGGTGGAGAGACAAGGAGCGTTCGGATACCCGGGAATGTTGCAATTTCGGGCGCCGGGCTTTCATTGAAACTTGGCCGCAACACAGGCAAGTTAAGTGACAAGCGACCGTTCAGCGGCGGATACGTGCGAACGCGCGATGTTCGCCAATGCTACGGTTATTTCGAGTGCGAAATGAAGATCGCCAATGAGCCCGGCGTCAACAACGCGTTCTGGCTGACCTCGGTGCGCGAGAGTGAAGGCGATACCCGCTTTGAGCTCGACGTGGCAGAAGCCAAGTATCCCAATCTGGTTCAAGTGACAGCGCGTCGCTGGCTACCTGACAGGCAGGTTTTATCCAAGACTTACCGCCCGCGCTTGAAACTGGCCGATGCCTTCCATCGCTACGGCATGTTGTGGAGCAAGGACCGGTTTCAGTTCTTCTTTGATGACCGGAAAATCTACGAGGTCGGAAACACCTTCGCGCACACGCCTGCGCAGCTTCTCTTCAGCAACGCGGTCGCGTCCTTCGCTGGTAAAGACGACGGCGATGTGGATGGCGCGGCGACCTTGGTGAAAAGCATTCGCGTATTCCAAAACAGCGAGTGGCAGGACGTGCCACTCTGGAGGTGCTCATGAGTGATGATTTCGTTTCCACGTCACGCGCTGACAAAAGCAAGAAATATCTCCTGGGCAAAGATGGCTGGATTTTTCTCGACCATGATTCAAATCGCGTTATCGACCAGATCACTGGCCGTCATCTGCTGGATCAGCCGGGCATCGACGCCTGGAAAAAATTGATCCTCGAACGCGATCAATATGTAGCTTCGGTCGGTGCTCAACATCTGATGTTCGTGGCTCCGAACAAGGAGCTCGTCTATTCAGAACAACTTCCCGACTGGGTGGAAATTGCCGAACAACGCCCCATCCACCAGATCATGGCTGCCCTTGGCCCGCAACGCGCACGGAAAATCATTTATCCTCTTGAGGCTATCCGCGCGGCAAAAATGCAAGGGTTAACCTATCCGAAAAGCGATACGCATTGGAGCGGATTTGGGGCCTATATAGGCTATCAGGCCTTTTGCGCAGGCCTTTCGAATAGTGGCATCGAACCGCTGCGGGTCGAAGGCTCACGCGTGGCTTTTGAAGAGGTCCCCTATATCGGTGATCTGGGTATCAAGTTCGAACCACCTGTCTCGGCGCCAACTTTGTCTGCCCGCATCGAAGGCGCCGCTGGTCGCCTCGCCTTCGACAACCGCATTCCGAACCGCGGAAGGATCAGGGTTTTTGTCAACAAGGACACGACGCTCCCATGCTGCGTGATGTTCGGCGATTCCTTTGGCGGTAACCTGTTGCCTTTCCTCAAGGAGAGTTTCAGCACGCTCGTCTATGTCTACGGCAAATCATTTGATCGCGAGTTGATCGAAGCCTATCAGCCGGATGTTGTCCTGTCGCAATTCGTCGAACGCTTCTTGATCGAGCCACCCGTCGATACGCCGCGCTTCACCTACGCTTCGGTGGTTCGTACCAAGCTAAAGCTTCTGTCGAAGGAAGATTTGGCTTTTGCGACACAACAAGCGGCCAGCATCGAACCTGCCATCTTACCGGTTCGCGCTGTCTACCAGGCCCTGTTGTCCGCACATAGCGGCAAAGCCGTCCCTCCCGTTCTTGTTGCGGAGCTGAAGAACCAACATCCGGATAATCCTGAGGCACAGCACATAGTCTCGGTCGAATTGTCCCGGCTTGGTGAGAAGCTCGATGAGGCGCGTATCTACGCGGAGCGCGCAGTCAACTCTGAGCCATGGGATGCACGCTCGCGGCATCAACTGGCCCTGACCCTGATGCGGCTTGAACAACCTGAAGAGGCTGAAGCGCAATTGCGCAAAGCGATCGAACTCGATCGAAGCGTCGATTGGTGGAATTATCAGCTCGCGCAGGTCGTGTTCCGACAACAGAAATACGAGCCCTGCACTGACGCTTTGCGCGAATACATTGCCCGCCGGCCGGATTCGTCCGATGCCTGGCAGTTGCTCGGGCGCTGCCATGAAGCTTTGAACAATATCGAAGATGCTGCCGAAGCGTTTGTGCGTGCATCCGATGCGAAGCCCGAATGGACCTGGCCGCTGCTGAAACTTTCCAATCTTCGCGTTCGCAGCAAGACCAATCCGGAACAGGGTCTGATTGCCACAGATCGCCTGCTCGAAACACTCTTCCATGCACGCGAGCGCGCGGAAGTCTACATGCTGAGATCGCAACTCTACGAGGTGAACGGGCAACGCGACAAGGCTATCGACGCTGCAGTTCGAAGCACCGAACTTGCGCCGGATTGGCAATGGGCCGAGAAGACGCTGGCGCGGCTGCGTGCACAAGAAACGCGCCAGGCCAGTACAGCCAAATCTGCGTAATCAAACCCCCTCGAGTGCGACGGCAATCCCTTGCCCGACACCAATGCACATAGTGGCAAGTGCACGTTTCGCGCCACGCAGATTGAGTTCCAGCGCGGCGGTGCCTGTGATGCGGGCACCGCTCATGCCAAGTGGATGACCCAGCGCTATAGCGCCGCCATTCGGATTGACGAACTCGGCATCATCGGCAATGCCAAGCGCCCGAAGTGTCGCGAGTCCCTGGGAGGCAAAGGCCTCGTTGAGTTCGATGATATCGAAATCTTTCGGCGAAATGCCAAGCCGGGCACAGAGCTTCACCGAGGCTGCGATCGGCCCGACACCCATGATGCGAGGCGGTACGCCAGCAGTTGCGCCGCCGGCGATACGCGCAATCGGCGTCAGGCCGTATTTCTTCGCGGCGGCTTCGGAAGCGACGATCAGGGCCGCCGCGCCGTCGTTGACGCCCGATGCATTGCCCGCTGTAACCGATCCGCCTTTGCGGAACGGCGTCGGCAGTTTCGCCAGTTGCTCGATTGTGGTTTGGGGACGCGGGTGTTCGTCCCGATCAACAACGATTGCATCGCCTTTTCGCTGCGGGATCGAGACTGGCGTGATTTCGCGGGCAAGACGTCCATTCGCCATCGCCGCCCCCGCCTTTTGCTGTGATCGCACGGCAAAGGCATCCTGATCGGCACGCGATACATTGAAGTCCTCGGCAACGTTCTCGCCAGTCTCTGGCATTGAATCGACGCCATATTCTTGCTGCATCAGTGGATTGATGAAACGCCAACCGATCGTCGTGTCATGGATTTCCGCGTGGCGCGAGAATGCACTCTCCGCTTTCGGCATTACGAAAGGGGCACGAGACATAGATTCGACACCGCCGGCGATCGCAAGTTCGATTTCGCCGGCCTTGATCGCACGGGCGGCAGTGATGACGGCATCCATACCCGAGCCACACAGGCGGTTCATGGTTGTTCCGGGTACGCTCATGGGAAGTCCGGCGAGCAGCAGCGCCATGCGCGCCACATTGCGATTGTCGTCGCCAGCCTGGTTGGCGCAACCGTAAATCACTTCGTCGATGGCTTCCCAATCGACACCTTTATTGCGTTCGATCAGTGCCTTTAACGGAATTGCGCCAAGATCATCGGCGCGAACGGAAGCCAGGGCTCCGCCAAAGCGGCCAATGGGCGTGCGTATATAATCGCAGATGTAAACTTCGGTCATCAGGCAGCCTCATGTGCTTTCTTGGTGCGGGCGTTGATGTCGCGGAGCACGGAGATTTCGGCTGTCGTCGGCACCGGAGTTTCCGCGACTGTCTCGGCAAAGCGGACCGGCCAACCACAATTCTCTTCGATCGTCGCACGGCTTACACCCGGATGGATCGAAACAACCGTCAATTCCTTGGTTGCGGGGTCGGGCTCGAATATGCACAGATCAGTGATAACGCGTGTCGGACCTTTGGTCTTCATCCCAAGCCGCGCCCGATGATCGCCGCCCTCTCCGTGCCCCATCGACGTGATGAAGTCGAGATGGTCGACAAAACCACGCTTGTTGAGCGCCATGGTTATATAGATCTGGCCGCAATTGCTGGCGATTTCGGGTGCACCGCCCCCACCCGGCAGGCGTACTTTCGGCTTGTCATAGTCGCCGACAACGGTCGTATTCAGATTGGCGAACCGGTCAATCTGCGCGCCGCCGAGAAAGCCTGTCGTAATGCGTCCGCCCTGTAACCAGTAGCGGAACATCTCCGGCACGGATACCGTGCACAAGGCGGTATCGCACAGTTCGCCATCGCCGATCGAAAGCGGCAGAACGTCAGGTTTGGTACCGATCGTGCCGCTTTCGTAGATTAGTGTGATATCCGGCGCGTGAGTAAGCCTTGCAACATTGCAGGCTGCCGATGGCGCACCGATGCCGACGAAACACACGTCATCATTGGTCAAAGCACGGGCTGCAGCGATTGTCATCATCTCTGTTGGTGTAAATTCAATCGACATGACGATACTCCTTACGCTGCTCTGGCAGAACGCTTACCTACATGGCGGGCGAAATCTTCAGGCTTTCCGTCACGCACATGCTCCTTGATCCAGGCTGTGAAACTATCGCGGTCACGGGCGATCTTGTCCCAGGCAATGTAAAAAGCGTTGGAGCGCGGATAATAGCCGTGCGCATAGGACGGAAACGCACCACCTGGCACATGAACAACGGAGCTGACGGCCCATGTTGGCAGAACCACTGCGTTGGGGGACGGCGGATTGAGTTCGTCGACGATTGCTTCGACCGTGACGATCGAGCGCTTGGCCGCAAGCACAGCTTCTTTTTGGACGCCCGAGATGCCTTCGATCAGCACATTGCCTTTGCGGTCTGCGCGCTGGGCGTGGATAATGGACACGTCAGGTCGAATTGACGGCACCGCTGCAAGGACTTCGCCGGTGAACGGGCAGGTAATTGATCTGATATTCGGGTTAACCTTCGCAAGATCCGCGCCGATATAGCCGCGGAGCATGGCGAATGGCAGGTTTGCTGCCCCGGCCTCATAGGCGTTTGCCATGGCGGCGTGCGAATGCTCCTCAATCTCAAGCGGGCGTGGCCATTGGTTTTCGACTGCGTCGCGAAAACGGTGCAACGAGCCAACACCCGGATTGCCGCCCCAGGAGAATTTCATACCACGTGCCGCTCCGACGCCGATCAACTGATCGTAAATCAGGTCTGGCGTCATCCGGATGAGAAAAAGTTCCTTGCGATCCTGCCGGATGATTTCATGGCCAGCCGCATAGGGAATCAGGTGCGTGAAGCCTTCCATCGCAATGGAATCGCCGCCCCTGACATTCTCTTCAATCGCTTCGGAAAGCGTGCAAATCCGCGCCACATTTCTCTCCCTGTCCCGAATTTCTCATCTGTTGATTAGTGCTTCATTGGTTGGAAGGTCAAATCTTTTGTGCGTTATTTGATTTTTGTTCGTATACCGCACAAAGCGTGCTAAGGTCGAGCATGCGAGAAACAGACTTCATCAGTGGTTTTGCCAAGGGCCTCTCGGTAATCGAGGCATTCGACGCGGCAAATCCGCGTCTTTCAATCACGGATATCTCAAGGATCACCGGCCTCGAACGTGCGACCGCCCGGCGTTGTCTCTTGACCTTGGCACAACTCGGCTATGCCGACTATGACGGTAAATTCTTCTCGCTATCGCCGCGAATACTCCGGCTGGGCCATTCCTATCTCACAGCGACTCCCTTGCCCCGCTTGCTGCAGCCTTTTCTCGATCAACTGTCCGAAAAGACCGGCGAAAGCGCATCGGCTTCCGTCCTCGATGGTAATGAGATCGTCTATATCGCCCGGGCATCGCATAAGCGGGTAATGTCGATCAATCTCAATCCCGGAAGCCGCCTGCCCGCCTATTGCTCGTCGATGGGGCGAGTCTTGCTCGCCGCAATGAATGAAGGCGATGCGAAGCGTATTCTGGAGAATAGCAACCGCAAAGCGAATACGCCGAATACAAAAACGACGATTGCTGACTTGATGGCTGAACTGCAACTAATACGCGAGCAGGGATATGCCGTCATCGATCAGGAATTGGAGATTGGTCTCTGTTCGATTGCCATCCCTGTGCGCAATATGCGGGGCACCACCATTGCCGCACTTAACGTCGGTGCGCAGGCACCGAGGGTTACTGTTGATGAAATGGTCACAACCTATCTACCGGTGATGCAATCAACGCGCGATACGCTAGCGGGCTTGTTGGTCTAGGTAGTGGATGCTTCTACTGCTGCTTCGCGGATAGTCTGCATCAAGATCATCAGCGGCAGTGACGGCGTTATATCAGCACGCATCGTGAGACCTACCGGTCCGCGCGTTTCGCTTGTGTCTATGGGCAAAAGCGCCAAACTCCCATCGTCGACATCATCGGCGACAACGCCCGATGAGATAATCCAAACCGCCTTGCTGGAGCGAACAAAGGCGCGGCCGAATGCATCGGAAACCGTCTCGATCTGGGTAGGCAGGGTGGCTACCCCATTAGCGATGAGAAAGCGGTCGACGAAGGGGCGGATAATAGATGCCCTGGTTGGCATGAGAATCGGAAATTCGGCGAGACGCGAAAAGATATCCTCTTGTGAATTCAAGAGCGGATGGCTGGCACCGACGACGAAAACCACCTGCTCGGAATAGAGATGTTCGAAGGAGAACCCCGTCATTTTCTCGGGAGCTGCAAGGCGGCCAACAACGAGATCGAGATCGCCGAGGCGAAGCTGCTCCAACAGGACCGCGTTTTCGCCCGTAACAATCTTGATGCGACTTTGTGTTTCCTCTTTCAAAAACAAACTGATGGCATGCGGCATCACGCGGGTCGACACAGTCGGTAAAGCGCCAATGCGGATGGGGACGCCCTCTCTCGACCTTTCATTGGAAACGGAATCAATGCCTTGGCGCAGTGCCGTGATGGCGGCGCCGGCATGGCGCAGGAACACCTCTCCATAGCGCGTGATCCTGATGCCGCGGCCGTCGCGTTCGAATACGGCAACCCCAAGCTCGCTTTCCATTTCACGGATTGTTTTGGTGACGGCCGGTTGACTGATATGAAGGATAGCTGCCGCCTTCATCACGCTCTTCTGACGTGCGACTTCCAGAAAAGTTTGAAGATGGCGAAACTTGATGCGACTGTCGATCATCAGCATTTCATAACCCATTAGTTAAGAGAATGCGATAGAATATCATTTTACCTAACCAGATGGATAATCCAAGGTGGTTTATTGAATGGGAGGCTTCTGTGCAATTCGTTTCTAGCAACGGCGTAACACTGCACTATCAATTGATCGGGGCGCCGGAAGGCAAGCCTGTCTTGGTCTTTGCCAATTCGCTCGGTACCGACTTTCGTATCTGGCGCGATGTAATCCTTCGCCTTGTCGGCGATTTCGCCATCGTGACATATGACATGCGCGGACATGGTCTTTCGGATATTGGTACGACACCCTACTCCATCGACGATCATACCGCTGACCTTGCAGGTCTTCTTGATTATCTTGAGGTCAGGAACGCGATTATCTGTGGCCTGTCGGTTGGCGGGCTGGTGGCGCAAGGGCTCTATGCGTCGCGGCCCGATCTGGTGCGTGCGCTGATCCTTTGCGATACCGCCCATAAGATCGGCTCGGCGGAAATGTGGGCTGCTCGCATCGCGACGCTCGAGCAAGGCGGTATTGAAGCCATTGCGGATGGTGTGCTCGAAAAATGGTTCACTCCACCCTTCCACAAGCAGCGTCGCGACGAACTTGCGGGGTATCGCAATATGCTGACCCGGCAGGCCATAGGAGCGTATATCGGGACGTGTGCTGCGTTGCGCGATGCCGATTTTACAACCGAAGCTTCGCGCATCGCGGTCCCGACCATTTGCATCGTTGGGGATCAGGATGGGTCGACGCCACCGGAAGTTGTGCTTTCGCTGGCGAAGCTCATTCCGCGCGCTCGTTACGAGGTGATCAAGGATGCCGGACATATCCCATGCGTGGAGCAGCCGGAAGCGCTGACGGCGGTGATACGGGCATTCATCGACGAGTTCCAACTTGGAGAAAGAGCATGACGTCTACAGACGTTCCTTCCCATCGCTATGCTGAAGGCATGGCGACGCGCCGGATTGTCCTCGGCGATGCGCATGTCGATCGCGCCGAGGCAAACAAGACGGACTTTGACAAGCCATTTCAAGAGCTTATCACTGAAGCGGCTTGGGGTCATGTCTGGTCGCGGCCGGGCTGGACGAAGCGGCAGCGCTCGATTGTGACCATCGCGCTGTTGGCGGCATTGGGACAGGACGAGGAGCTGGTCATGCATATCAAGGCGACCGCGAACACTGGCGCGACCCAGGACGATATTTGCGAGGCGCTACTGCACGTTGCAATCTATGCGGGCGTTCCGGCGGCCAACCATGCGATTAAACTGGCAAAGCAGGTCTATAAAGACCTCGCTACGGCCGAAAAGACAGCCTGACGGGAGGCCCACAATGTCCAACAGGAAGCCGGAGACCGGCGCATTCTTTCAGCGGGACAGGCAGTGGCACCCACCAGCCTATACGCCAGAGTATAAGACGAGCGTCGTGCGTTCGCCGCAAAGAGCGTTGATTTCATTCGATAATACGCTCTCGGAGATCACCGGGCCGGTGTTCGGCCATGCGATGCTGGGCGAGCTGGATGCCGATCTTATCTACAATTATGCGAAGCCCGGCGAGAGCGCGATCGGGCAGCGCATTATTGTTTACGGCAGAGTTGTAGATGAGCGCGGCAAGGGTGTTGCGGGTGCACTCCTGGAATTCTGGCAGGCCAATGCAGGCGGACGCTATCGGCACAAGCGCGAGGGATACCTTGCGGCGCTCGATCCCAACTTCGGCGGGTGCGGCCGGACGATTACCGACGATGATGGGTACTACCGTTTTCGCACGGTCAAGCCGGGAGCATATCCTTGGCCGAACGGCGTGAATGACTGGCGCCCTGCGCATATCCACTTCTCGGTGTTCGGCCATGGTTTCGCGCAGAGGTTGATTACCCAGATGTACTTCGAGGGCGATCCGATGATCTGGAATTGCCCGATCGTCAAATCCATTCCGGACAAGGCAGCGATAGAACAGCTCATCGCGGCGCTCGATATGAACAACACCATTCCGATGGATGCACGCGCCTATAAATTCGATATCGTGTTGCGCGGCCGCCGCTCGACCCTGTTCGAAAACCGCATGGAGGGAAACTGATGGTGCAACAATTGGGTTACCTGAAGGAAACGCCATCGCAGACAGCGGGACCTTACGTCCATATCGGCTGCACGCCGAATTTCGCTGAGATTACAGGTGTTTACGAGAACGATCTTGGCGTCTCCATGGTCAATGACAAGACGCAGGGCGAGCGGATTATCTTACGAGGGCGCGTTTTCGACGGCACCGGGACGCCGCTCCGCGACGCCTTGCTCGAGATCTGGCAAGCCGATAGCAAGGGGCTCTACAACAGTCCATCCGAGTTGCGCGGCACCGCAGATCCCAATTTTACCGGGTGGGGACGCTGTCCGACGGACATGGAAACGGCCGAATATCGCTTCGAAACCGTGAAGCCGGGACAGGTACCCTTCAAGGACGGGCGTATGATGGCGCCGCATGTCACGGTTTGGATCGTGGCGCGGGGGATCAACATAGGGTTGCAGACGCGGATCTATTTCGACGACGAGAAAGCGGCGAATGACAAGGACCCGATCCTGCAACGCATCGAGCATCGCAATCGCGTCCCGACGCTGATCGCGAAACGCGATGGATCAAGCTATATCTTTGATATCTATCTGCAAGGCGACAAGGAAACCATCTTTTTCGATGTATAGGCGATGAGTATTTCTCCTTTCGATCATCCATTTCTGTCCGGTTTGATCGGCGACGAAGAAGCAGCGCAATGGTTCTCGGCGGAGAGCGATATTGCGGCAATGATTCAGTTCGAAGTCGCTCTGGCCAAGGCGCAAGCTTCTGAAAATATTATAGAAAATTCGGCTGCGGAGGCCATCGAGAAGGCGTGCCAGGCTTTTTCACCCGACATGGCCGCGCTCAGATCGGCGGTTGCATCGGATGGTGTCGTCATCCCGGAACTTATCCGGCAATTGCGCGAGTCTATTCCGTTGGAGCACCGCGCGTCCCTGCATCTTGGTGCGACCAGCCAGGACGTCATCGACACGAGCCTCATGATCCGGCTGAAGCCAGTTATGGCACGCCTCGAAACCGGATTATCCGATATCATCGCCGAGTTGGATCAGCTTGAAAAGACGTTCGGGAACAATGGCTTGATGGGGCATACCCGCATGCAGGCGGCCATCCCGATAGCAGTCAGTGACCGTATCGAATCCTGGCGGACACCGCTGCTGCGTCACCGCAAGCGCCTCGACATATTGAAGCTCGAATTCCCGGTGATCCAGTTCGGCGGAGCGGCAGGAACGCTGGAGAAATTGGGGGATAAAGGGCCAGCGGTTCGCGAGCGAATGGCCGCCCTACTCGGCCTTCACGATACGCCGCAATGGCACAGCCAGCGCGACATCATTGTTGAATTTGCTGACGTTTTATCGCTGATTTCCGGTTCGCTTGGGAAAATCGGCCAGGACATCGCGCTTCTCGCACAAGGCTCGACCGAGATCAAACTGAGTGGCGGCGGCAAGTCATCGGCAATGCCGCACAAGCAAAATCCGGTCCTTGCTGAACTTCTGGTTGCGCTCGCCCGTTACAATGCCACACAGGTTTCAGGCATGCACCACGCCCTGATCCATGAGCAGGAACGTTCAGGCGCGGCATGGACTTTGGAGTGGATGATACTGCCATCCATGGTTGCAACAACGACGACCGCATTGCGTTCTGCTGACGGCCTGCTTAGTTCGATTGAGAGCCTTGGCAAGGCGTGATGTCAACCACACGCAACTAAAATGCAATTGCGAGTGGAAAATCTTGCGCCAGAATCGACATTTCGTGCATAGGAATCGCTTGGTCTTGCGTAAGAATCGCATCTTTTCGTTTCATTCCTGCTTCGGAAACCGCGGGTCGTGTGCAATGTTCTGAAAAAGCCGTTTTCGATTGAGGGAGGAACCATGAAAAAGCTCATTCTGGCCGTCGCCGCATCAATTTTGATGAGTGCAAGTGCCTATGCCGAAGTCATCAAGATTGGCGTTGTCGGACCCTTCTCGGGACCATTCGCAATTCAAGGTAAAAACTTCAAGGCGGGCATCGACGCCTACATTGCAACCCATGGTGACAAGGTTGGCGAGAACACAATTGAAATCCTCTACCGGGATGTGCCGCAGGCCGACCCGGCCCAGGCGAAAGCATTGGCGCAGGAACTGGTGGTCAAGGAAGGCGTGCAATATCTTGCCGGCTTCTATTTCACCCCGGACGCCATGGCGGTCACGCCGCTGCTCAAGCAGGCGAATGTGCCGATGGTCATCATGAACGCGGCGACGTCGGCCATCGTCACCAAGAGCCCGCTGGTTGTCCGCACTTCATTCACCACATGGCAGACGTCGGCGCCGATGGCGAAGATCGCGCGCGAGCGCGGTGTGGAGAAGGCAATTACAGTCGTCAGCGATTACGGCCCGGGTGTCGATGCGGAGAACGCGTTCAAGACGACGTTCGAGAAAGAAGGTGGCAAGGTTGTCGAATCCATCCGCATGCCGCTGTCGACCAATGATTTCAGCCCGGTGATGCAGCGGGTTCGCAATTCCGGGGCACAGGCGGTTTTTGCCTTCCTGCCGTCGGGTCCAACCACGCTCGGTTTCGTCAAGGCCTATAACGAGAACGGCCTGAAGCAGGCGGGTATCCAGTTTCTCGCGCCGGGCGACCTGACCCAGGAATCCGATCTGCCGGCGATTGGCGATGCGGGCCTCGGCATCCTGACGACGTTCCATTATTCGCTGGCGCACAATTCACCGGAAAACAAGGCATTTGTCGCCGCCGCCCAAAAAGCAATCGGCAACCCGGCCGAACTCTCCTTCCCTTCGGTCGGCGCCTATGATGGCATGTATGTCATCAGCAAGATGATCGAGGCGACCGGCGGCAAGCAGGATGCGCAGAAGGCGGTCGATGCGGTGAAGGGCCTCACCTGGGAAAGCCCACGCGGTCCGGTCTCGATCGATCCGGAAACGCGCCACATCACCCAGAACATCTATCTGCGTGAAGTATCGAAGGGTGCCGACGGCGTCTACTTCAACAAGGAAATCAAGACGTTTGAGAAGCAGCCGGATCCGGGATTGGCGGCTGCGAAGTAGTCCCAAAACCGGAATGATCTGATGCAGACGTTCTTCAGCATTGGCGTCGATGCCCTGGCCTACGGGATGATCCTGTTCGTCATCTCGATTGGCCTGTCGGTGACGATGGGCCTTATGCGCGTGATCAACCTTGCCCACGGCGCATTCGCCATGATCGGGGGCTATATCGCTTCCTACGCGGCGCGCGATCTTGGGCTTGGCTATGGCCTGGCGATCGTGATTGCCGTGCTTGGCACGATCATCATTGCCGTTCCCCTCGAACGTTTTCTCTACCGGCGGATTTACGGCGCGCCGGAACTGACGCAGGTGCTGATGACCATCGGCATCACCTTTTGCGTCATCGGCCTCGCCAATTACGTGTTCGGTCCGACGCTGAAGACGATCCCCCTCCCCGCCGGACTGCAGGGTCCCGTCGATATCGGTTTCCGAACCATTGCGGCGCACAAGCTGTTTGCCATCGGCTGCGGTGTGGTTGTCGCGTTGGGACTTTGGTATCTGATCGAGCGCACGTCCTTCGGTGTCAAACTGCGCGCTTCGGTGGACAATACGGCGATGGCGGCGGCGCTCGGCGTGCGTACCAAGATCGTCTATGCGGCAAGTTTCGCGCTTGCTGTCGGGCTTGCAGCCTTTGGCGGGGTGATCGGTGCGGAACTGTTGCCGGTCGAACCCTATTACGCCCTGCGCTACATGGTGACGTTTCTTGTCGTCGTTTCGGTCGGCGGCGCGGGCTCCATCCCCGGCGCGCTGATCGCCTGCCTGTTGCTCGGCGCCATCGATACGACGGGGCGCTACCTCGTGCCGGAATATGGCGAGTTCTTCTTCTATCTCGCGGTGATAGCCATCGTCTGGGTGTTTCCACGCGGTCTGATGGGAAGAGCCAAATGAGCGCCGGGGTATCTGTCACGGCAATACCTGCCCAAACCAGGGGCTGGCAGCGCGACCTCATTGGCATTTCCGTCATTCTGATTGCGGCCCTGGCGGGGTATTTCCTTTTTCCCAACAATCTGGCCCTGCTGACGCGCATGATCGCGATCATGCTGCTGGTGCTGTCGCTCGATCTGGTGACCGGATATTGCGGCGTTGCGACGCTGGGTCATGCCGCACTCTTCGGCAGTGGCGCCTATGCGGCCGGCATCGCCGCGGCGCATTTCGGGATCACCGAACCGATCACCATGATCGCCATCGGCGCAATTGGCGGTGCTTTGGCGGGGCTGATTTCGGGCGTCGTCATCCTGCGCGGACATGGCCTCGCCCAGCTTGTGCTGTCCATCGCCATCATCCATTTGTTCCACGAGGCGGCCAACAAGGCATCGGAATATACGGGGGGCAGCGATGGGCTTTCCGGCATCTCGCCCGATCCCATCCTCGGCGTTTTCGAGTTCGATCTCTGGGGCCGTACTGCCTACGTCTTCGGCATCGTCCTGCTCCTCCTTGTATTCATACTCCTGCGCATTCTGGTTCGGTCACCCTTCGGCATGCTTTGCCGGGGTATCCGGCAGGATCCTGTTCGGGTCAGCGCAATGGGCGCCTCGGTCAAGCTCACCCTGATCAAGATGTATGCGATCTCGGGGTTGGTCGCGGGTGTCGGCGGCGCCTTCAATGCGGTATCGACACAGGTCGTCGGCCTCGACAGCCTGAGCTTCACCAATTCCGCCGAAGCGCTGGTCATGCTGGTTCTGGGCGGAGTGGGCTCGCTTTACGGAGCGCTGATCGGCACGATTGCTTTTATCTGGATCGAAGATCTGGTCTCTGCCGCCAACCCGTTCCATTGGCTGACGATCGTCGGCGCACTGCTGATCGCCGTGGTGCTGTTTGCGCCCAAGGGGCTTTATGGCACAGCCGCAACTTTCGTTGAACGATACAGGCGGGGTGCCAAATGACTGCACTCTTCGAGGTCGATCATCTGCAGAAGGCCTTCGGCGGGCTGAACGTTACGCGTGATGTCTCGCTGGCGCTGGGCAAGGGTGATCGCGTGGCGCTGATCGGCCCGAACGGCGCCGGAAAAACCACCTTCGTCAATCTGGTAACCGGCCATCTGCGTCCGGACTTCGGACAGGTCCTGATGGGCGGCGAAGACATTTCGCGATTCAATCCGATGAGGCGTGTGCGCGCCGGGCTGGTTCGCTCGTTTCAGGTGACACGGCTTTTTGGCGAGATGACCCCGGAAGAGCATGTCGCGCTGGCGATCCTGCAGCGGCAAGGCAAGTCCGGCCGGATGGCGGGTTCCTCTCAGGCCATGCCGGACGTGATGCGTGAAACATATGAAATTCTCGAGACGCTCAATCTGACGGCACTGGGACGGGTTCCGGTCAGCGAGATCGCCTACGGGCAACAGCGCCTTTTGGAAATTGCACTGGCGCTGGCGCTGCGGCCGAAGGTGCTGTTGCTCGACGAACCGGCCGCGGGCGTGCCGCACAGCGATACGTTCCTGATCGAGAATGCATTGGCGCAACTGCCGGCCGATCTCGCGGTGCTGATGATCGAGCATGACATGGATCTGGTTTTTCGTTTTGCCAAGAGGGTGATCGTGCTGGCGGCAGGTGAAATCATCTTCGACGGCCTGCCTGTCGATGCGACGAATGATTTGCGGGTGCGCGAGGCCTATCTCGGAGGGTATGCCAATGGCAGCGCGGCTTGAAGTCAAGGGTCTGAGCGCGGGTTATGGTCCGACCCGGGTGCTGGAGAATATTTCGTTCACCGCCGAGGCTGGTTCGCGCATCGCGGTGCTTGGGCGAAACGGCGTCGGCAAGACGACATTGTTTGCAACGCTTGCGGGGCAGACACGGCGCTATGACGGTACGATCAAACTCGGCGATGCGGACCTTACCCACATGGAGAGCTCCGCCCGGGCCTGGAGCGGGCTTGGCTTCGTACCGCAATCCCGCAGTATCTTTCCGTCCCTGACTGTCGAAGAGAACCTCTTCGTCGGGTTGAAGGGAAGGCCACGCAGTGCGTTGCAGGAGGCCTACGACATGTTCCCGCGGCTCTACGAGCGGCGGGCGAATTCCGGGGCAAAACTTTCCGGCGGCGAACAGCAGATGCTCTCGACCGCCCGCACCATTCTCGGCAAGCCGACTGTGCTGCTGCTCGATGAACCGCTGGAGGGGCTGGCGCCGGTGATATGCGAGGAACTGATGGCGGCGTTTTCGCAACTCGCCTCGAGCGGCGAGATGACCATCCTGCTCGTCGAGCAGCGTATCCAGAGCGCTCTCGATTTTGCCGAACGGGTGATCATTCTCGAACGCGGTCGCATCGTATGGGATGGTTCATCGGAGCAACTGGCGGGTGATCGCGATACGGTCGATCAATTGCTTGGCGTGGCGAGCGTTCCGCACTAGCGAGCCAATCCTTTGACAAGGTGATCCTTGGCATAGCTAAGCTCCCCTCACCCTCCCCCTTGTGGGGAGGGAGGCTGCGAAGCAGCAGGGAGGGGTTTGAAACATCGAGATAAGAGAAAGACCCCTCCCCGTCGCTACGCTCCGTCCCTCCCCACAAGGGGGAGGGTATCGGCCAGCGCAATGCAATTGTGGAAAGAATGTGGCGGCGCAGGGGGCCTTCTCGACATTAGGTTGCATTCGATTGTGGATTGAAACAATCAACATATTGGAATAATTGACAAATTTCCTCCGGTTATTCCTTAGAATTCTTCTAATATATTGTTATTGCTTCGTTTTTCGCGACAGTCTATGACTCCCGCGGCGCCAAAGCGCGTCTCGAAGAGACGTCAAGGGTTGGCCGAGGGTCTGATCTATGCTGGTTCCATTCCTGATAATGCTGCGTGAGGGCATCGAGGCGGCCCTGATCGTGGGCATTGTCGCGAGCTATCTGAAGCAGACCGGTCGAGGCGAATGGATGCCGGCGGTTTGGGTCGGGATTCTGCTTGCGATTGCGCTGTCGCTCTTCGTCGGAGCCGGACTGCAGATGGTCAGCGCCGAGTTCCCCCAGAAGGCACAGGAGTTCTTCGAAGCCATTGTCGGGTTGATTGCCGTCATCGTCTTGTCGTCGATGGTGTTCTGGATGCGCAAGGCGGCGCGCTCGATCAAATCGGAACTGCATCATTCGATCGACTCGGCGTTTTCGCATTCGACAGGACAGGCCCCCGCGCTGATTGCCATGGTGTTCTTCGCCGTGGCCCGCGAAGGGCTCGAATCGGTATTCTTCCTGCTCGCCATTTTCCAGCAGAGCACCAACAGCGATGCGCCGCTTGGCGCGCTTCTCGGCATTCTGGTGTCGATCGTGCTTGGCTACGGCATCTATATGGGCGGTATCCGCCTCAATCTGCGCCGGTTCTTCTTCTGGACGGGTCTTTTCATATTGGTGGTCGCCGCCGGGATATTGGCGGGCACATTGCGGCATTTCCACGAGGCGGGTGTCTGGAACAGCCTGCAGACAGTCGTCTTCGACCTGAGCGGCGTCCTGCCGGTCAGCAGCCCATTGGGTACGTTGCTCTCCGGAATGTTCGGCTACCAGGACATGCCGACACTCGGCGAAGTCATCGTCTATGTCGCCTTCCTATCCATCAGCTTCTTCATGTTCCTGCGTCCAATGGGCAGTCGAACAACTGCCGCGCAACCTTCTCATTGATCGCCTCTCATTGACCGAAAGAAATTTTATATGACGCAAACCGCCGGCTCCAGTTCTCCCCGCCCTTCATCGCAAAAGCTGATGAAGCTGGCGGTTGCGGGGGCCGCGCTTCTCGTCGTTGCAGGCGGTGTGGCTTTCTACTATGCATCGAAAGGTTTGAAATCGGCGGGTTCAAGCGGGGCTATCACTGTCACGATCAATGACAGCGCATGCGATCCCAACGAGATTACGGTTCCGGCCGGGCGCTCGACCTTCACCATCGTCAACAAATCCAACCGCGCGCTTGAGTGGGAAATCCTCGACGGTGTGATGGTTCTGGAAGAGCGCGAGAATATCGTGCCGGGCTTTACCCAGACGATGCAGGCAAAACTCAAGGCCGGAACCTACGAGATTACGTGCGGCCTGCTCAACAATCCGCGTGGAACCTTGCACGTCACGCCATCGGCCGAATCCGAAGCGGAGGCTGCGCGGCCGGCGCTTGTATCGTTTATCGGTCCGCTGGCCGAATTCCAGGTGTTCATGGCGATGCAGGCGAATTCGCTGGTGAAGGCGACGAAGGCTCTCGATGACGCGATCAAGGCCGGCGATCTCGAAAAGGCGCGCGAATCCTATCAGAAGGCGCGTGCTCCCTATAAGCAGATCGAACCGATGGCCGACCTCTTTGCCGATCTCCACAACGCCATCGATCCGGTCGCGGACTATCTCGAAAAGCGCGAGGAGGATCCAGGTTTCACCGGCTTCCATCGTATTGAATACGGTCTTTACGCCAAGAACAGCCTTGACGGGCTGGCGCCAGTCTCGGCGAAGCTGCTGGGCGACGTGACGGCACTGAAGGACCGGATACGCGGGTTGCGCATTCCGCCCGAGCAGATCGCCAAGGGCGCGGGACGGCTTGTCGGGCAGATTGCCGATACGAAGATCACCACGGGCGAAGATCATTACGCACAGACCGATCTTGCCGATTTCGAAGCCAATATTGCCGGGGTTTCGCGGATGATGGCTCTGCTGAAACCGGTTGCGGTGCAGGCGGCGCCACAGGTGGTGGCCGATATCGACAGCCGCCTGACAGATACCAGCAGCGCGTTGACTGCACTCAAGGGTCCGGACGGCTATCCGGCCTACGACAAGGTGAGTGCGGATAGCCGCAAGGCACTGGCGCAGAAGATGCAAGGGCTGGCCGAGGCGATCGGCAAGCTCAATGCGGCCGTAGGACTGGAGTAACGGCGATGACAACCAACGACAACAAACTGGTGACAACACGGCGCAACGTGCTTTTCGGCGTCGGTGCCGCAGGCAGCGCATTGGCCACCGGGCTGACCACGGCACGCGCGGCGGAAAAGCAAGGGGGACAGGTCACCGATGCGCCGGTCAGCGACAAGACGCAGGAGCGCCAATCATTCTATGGTCTGCACCAGGCGGGCATTGTCACGCCGCGCCCGGCTGCAGGCATGATCGCCTCGTTTCACGTTTTGGCGGAAACACCGGCAGACGTGGAGCGGCTGTTCCGGACGCTATCGGGCCGCATCGCCTTTCTCATGCAAGGCGGCACGCCGCCAGAACTGGACGACAAGCTGCCACCGGCGGATTCGGGACTGCTGGGGCCGGTGGTTCCGCCGGACAACCTGACCATCACGGTTTCGCTCGGTTCGTCGTTCTTCGACGACCGCGATTGGCTGGCGCCGCACAAACCTGCGCGTCTTTCGCGCATGAAGGCCTCCCGCAATGACGCGCTGGATGCCGATCTGTGCCATGGTGACCTGGCGTTGCAGATCAGCTCGAACACGCCCGATACGAACATTCACGCCCTGCGCGACGTCCTGAAAAACCTGCCGGATCTGATGGTGCTTCGCTGGAAGCAGGAAGGCTCGGTGCCTGTCCTGCCGCCGAAACCGGACGGAGCCCACGAAAGCGCGCGCAATTTCCTCGGCTTCCGCGACGGTTCGGCCAACCCCGACGCCAACAATGCTGCACTGATGGACAAGATCGTCTGGGTGCCGGAGAACGGGACCGAGCCTGAATGGACGCGCGGCGGCTCCTATCAGGCAGTGCGCATCATCCGCAATTTCGTCGAACGCTGGGACCGCACGCCGCTCGGCGAACAGGAACGCATCATTGGCCGCAAGAAGGCGACTGGCGCACCGCATGGCGGCGGAAACACCGAGCATGATGTGCCTGACTATTCCCAGGATCCGGAAGGGACGGTGACGCCGCTCGACGCGCATATACGACTTGCCAATTTTCGCACGAAGGATTCCGAGGCAAACCTCATTCTTCGCCGCCCGTTCAACTATTCGAACGGGGTGAGCAAATCCGGCCAGCTCGAACAGGGGCTCCTGTTCATCTGCTACCAGGCGGATCTGGAGAAGGGCTTCATCACGGTGCAGCGCCAGCTCGATGGCGAGCCGCTCGAGGAATACATCAAGCCGATTGGCGGCGGCTTTTTCTTCACGCCACCCGGCCCGCAGGACGAAAGCGATTTTGTCGGCCGGACATTATTGGAAGCAGCGGGTCACGACGTGGTCCGCAAATCTTAAGGGGACTAAGGATGAAACTCAAACTTGTACTGTCTGTCAGCCTGTTGACACTTGCAGCTGCAGCTTTGCCGCGAATGGCAAATGCCGAGGTTGCACCGCTCGATCTCGTTCAGCCAATTGCCGACTACAAGATCTACGTGTCGGAAAACCTTGAAACACTCGTGACCGACACCAAGGCGTTCACGGATGCGGTCAAGGCAGGCGATGTGGACAAGGCCAAGTCGCTCTTCGGTTCGACGCGCATGAGCTACGAAGCGATCGAGCCGATCGCAGAGTTGTTCAGCGATCTCGATGGTTCGATCGATTCGCGCGCCGACGATCATGAAAAGGCCGAGAAGGATCCGGAGTTCACCGGTTTCCACCGTATCGAATACGGCCTCTTCACCGAAAACAGCACCAAGGACCTCGGACCATTCGCCGACAAGCTGATGGCCGATGTCACCGAACTCAACAAGCGCATTACCGATTTGACCCTGCCACCCGAGAAGGTTGTCGGTGGTGCGGCCGCGCTGATGGAAGAAGTTGCGGCGACCAAGATTTCGGGTGAAGAAGATCGCTACAGCCATACCGATCTGTGGGACTTCAAGGCGAACTTCGATGGCTCGCGCAAGATTTTCGATCTCGTGCGTCCGCTGGTCGAAAAGGAAGACAGCGCTTTCGTGACCAAGGTATCGGGCAATTTCGACACGGTCGATACGACCTTGGCCAAGTACAAGACGGCTGACGGCTATGAACTCTATGACAAGCTCACCGAAGATGACCGTGCCGTGCTGGCTGCTGCCGTCAACACGCTTGCCGAAGACCTGTCGACGCTGCGTGGGAAGCTGGGTTTAAATTAGTCCGCTGACCAACGATGCCAATTATCTCTCCCCTTGTGGGAGAGAAAGCGATTTCAGCATCTCAGCTTTTGCTAAGTGCTAGAAATCGCAAGTGAGGGGATTTACAGTTTGAGGTGATGCTATCCCCTCTCTTGGATTTTCTAAGGATTTAGCGAAAGGGCTAAATCCAAGAAAATCCTTTCTCCCCCACAAGGGGGGAGATAAACGCGGCGCATATGTACATTTTTCTGGCCCGGCTCGATCGTTCCGATCGGGCCGGGCTTTTTGTTGCATCTTTTGGACCCCCTCCCTCACCTTCCCTGTGCACTCCAAATCCACACTCTTGCAAATTTACGATTTATTAAATATCGTAATTTCAGTAATTACTGAAATGACAGTTGCAACGGGATAAGCTGATGAATCTACCGCCGCTCGTTCAATCCTTCGTTCTGCACTTCGGTGAAATGGGAAGCCGGTGGGGAATCAACCGCACCGTCGGCCAGATCTACGCCCTGCTCTATGTCTCGCCCGATCCGCTCAATGCCGAACAGATCGTCGATGCGCTGGGAATCTCCCGCTCGAACGTGTCGATGAGCTTGCGCGAGTTGCAGGCGTGGAACCTCGTCCTGCTTAAACATCTTCCTGACGACCGCCGTGATTTCTTCACGACGCCCGACGATGTCTGGCAGATTCTGCGTACACTTGCAGAGGAACGAAAGAAGCGTGAAGTCGATCCGACACTGTCCGTTTTGCGCGAAATCCTGATGCAGCAGCCAGCAAGCGACGCAGAACGCCACGCGCAGGCGCGGATGGGTGAGATGCACAACCTCATCGAGCAACTGACCAATTGGTACGACGACGTCAAGAAGCTTGAGACGGACCGTTTGGCGACCCTATTGACGCTGGGCGCGAAAGTTACAAGACTGCTGGAGGCGAAGGACAAGATCGTGTCCCTCGGCAGGTCGAAGCGCACTACCGAAAAAGGTTGATGGCATGGGACCCGCAGCACATTCGTCCTCGATAGCGCTCCGCACGCAGAGTGATTTTGCGGACGACAGTGCAGCGCTGCGGACCGCGTCATCAAATTTGGCGGAAAAATCCGCGAGTTCTCCTAGCGCTGCACGTGCCGAGAGGGTAGCGCCCCTCGTTCTGGTGATTGCATCTCTGTTGTGGCTACCGCAGGCTTTGCTCCTCGCCACGGGTGTGGGTAGCATCGTTGCCGGCAAAGGAATGGCGAATATCCACTGGCTGGTTCTTGGCGTCATTGTGATTGGCGTGTTCCGGGCACTGCTCGATGCGGTTGGAAGCCGGCTTGCTTTTCGCGCCGCCCGAGCCGTGTTGTCCACGAAGCGCGAAAAAGCTGTGGCGGCGCTGGCCCGGCGCTCACCGCTGGATATGGAGCGACCCGCTTCCGGTTTCGCTGCGAGTGTGCTGGCCGAGCAGGCAGAGGCCATCGTGCCCTATCTTTCGCGTTTTCGCCCGGCACGGCTGAAGGCCACGATTGTTCCCGTTGCTATCATGCTCTGTGTTCTGCCGTTGTCCTGGGCGGTAGCTATAGTCCTGTTAGTTTCCGCTCCTCTGATCCCGGTTTTCATGGCGCTGATTGGCTGGCGTGCCAAAGCGGCGAGCGAGAAACAGCTTGTCGAAATGGGCGGCATGAATGCGTTCCTGCTCGACCGGTTGCGCGGTTTGGGCACCATCCGTTCACTGGATGCCGTGGATTTGACCGCGCATCGCCTGCGCGACAATGCGCAATCGCTGCGGATACGTACGATGGCGGTACTTAAAATTGCGTTTTT
The DNA here is from genome assembly GCF_028331445.1 of Candidatus Phyllobacterium onerii. Classification (GTDB taxonomy): domain Bacteria; phylum Pseudomonadota; class Alphaproteobacteria; order Rhizobiales; family Rhizobiaceae; genus Phyllobacterium; species Phyllobacterium onerii. Next base: position 71,590 of record NZ_JAQMHX010000016.1, read on the forward strand.
GTCATCGGCAGTGCTCGAGCTGTTTGCGGCATTGGGTGTTGCCATGGTCGCCGTCTATGTTGGTTTCCACCTGCTCGGCCAGTTGAATTTCGGTGCCTGGGGCGGGCGTTTGAGCCTAACCGAAGGCCTTTTCATTCTTCTACTGGCACCGGCTTTCTTCGAACCGCTGCGTGAATTGTCCTCGGTCTGGCACGACCGGGCTGCGGGTGAGGCAGCGATGGAAGCGCTGGACGCGCTGTCCAACGATGGCGTTGTCCTGCCGGGTGCCAACAAGGGCGCTAGTCATACAACTGCGATCCATGCGGTAGTTCCGGGCGTCCAGGTTGAAGAGATCGCATTCCACCACAAGGGCAATAACTCGGCGGTTTTTGACGAATTCAGCTTCGATGTTTTGCCGGCTGAGCACATTGCGGTGCTGGGTCCAAGCGGCTCGGGAAAATCCACGCTTCTCGCATTGATAGCCGGGCTAGCGCCCTATGAAAGCGGGCGGATCGCAGTTGGAAACATTCCGCTCACGCCGGCCACTGCGGCAGAGCTTCGGACAGGCATTGCCTGGGTCGGACAGAAGCCGCATCTTTTTGCTGGCACGGTTGCGGACAATGTAGCGCTGGGCCGCCCGGAAATCGGATCCGATGAGATCGGAGCAGCGCTCGGCAAGGCCGCCCTGCACGACGTGGCCAATGCGCACGCAAACGCGCCGATCGGCGAAGGCGGATCCGGCCTTTCCGGCGGGGAAGTCTTGCGGCTTGCCTTGGCGCGTGCGGCGGCAAATCCGGATGCGGGGCTGATCCTCGCTGACGAACCGACCGCACATCTCGATACGGTCACCGCCAATGAAATCATGGATAGCCTGCTGAGGATCTCTGCCGGCAAGACGCTCATCGTCGCGACGCACGATCCTGTCCTGGCGAGCCGCATGGACAGGATAGTGCTTCTGCCGCCAAAAACACCCCAGGAGGGCGTGTAATGGCCCTGTGGAGCGCATTCCGGCCCATATTGGCGCTATTCCTCGCTGAGCGGCGCGCTGCTCTTCTGGCGGGCGCTTTGCTGGCTGCGGCAACCGTGTTCGCCGGTATCGCCCTGCTAGGCCTTTCCGGCTGGTTCATTACCGCCACGGCAATCGCGGGGCTCTCGTCAGCCACTGCATTCGCTTTCGATGTTTTTGCGCCTGCCGCAGCGATCCGTTTTCTGGCTCTCGCCCGCACTGCCGCTCGCTACGGCGAACGCTTGACCACGCACGACGCAACGCTTGGTGTGCTGGCGCGACTGCGCGAACAGGTCTTCCGCAATTGGGCTCAATCGCAAGCGGCCCAGAGGCTGTTGAAGCGTCCGGCAAGGCTGCTGTTTCGCCTGACTGCCGATATCGATGCTCTGGATTCGCTTTATCTGCGCATTCTCGTTCCCGCAGCCGTCGCGCTTTGCACGGCGCTCGCCATCAGCGTCGCTCTCGGGCTCATGCATCCGCTGTTGGGTCTTGCCGCAGGGTCGTGGCTGCTGCTGACCGGGTTCGGTATTCCGCTCATTGCCGCCCGCTTTGCAGCAAAACCATCGCGCCGCCGCGCTCACGCCCTGGAGACCCTGCGCTCGCGCACAATCGATCTCGTCGCCGGGCAAATCGACCTGATCATGGCCGGACGGCTTAACGCCCAGCGGACTGCGGTAATGGCTTCCGATCGTCGCCTCTCGCAAACGGATGATGCGCTCAATCGTATCGAGATGTTTGTCACAGCCGGTTTCGGCATAGCCTCGGCACTCCTGCTCGGCGGGACACTTTACACGGTCGCTTTATTGGTCAGCGGCGGGGTGATCGGTGGGCCTGTTGCGGCCCTCGGTCTGCTGATCGCACTGGCGGCGCTGGAACCCTTCGCGGGGCTGCGTCGCGGCGCGGTTGAACTCGGGCGGACCGTGCTTGCCGCAAAGCGCATCGGGCCGAACGTCGCCCCCCTCCCCTCCCCCGAACCACCGGTTTCGCCACGAGGTGAACTGGCTGTTCAGCTCGAGGATGTTTCGGTCTGCTACGATGGCTCACCCCTCCCCACGCTTCGGCATCTGTCACTGTCGCTTGTTCGCGGTGAACGCCTCGCGCTTGTCGGGGCGAGCGGTGCCGGCAAGTCCACATTGCTGGCACTGATCGCTGGCGAGCTTGCGGCGGCAGGAGGCAGCATTGAACGCCTTCCAGCAACTCTTCTGACGCAGAGGACAGAGCTCTTCCAGGACAGTCTGCGTGACAATCTCCGGCTTGCCGATCGAGATGCTGACGATGTGCGTCTTCTCGACGTTCTTGCTACAGCGGGCCTTGGAGAGTCCGTTGCCGCCCTGCCGGCAGGTCTGGACACCATGCTTGGCGAAGGCGGGTTTGGGATTTCCGGCGGTCAGGCCCGCCGTCTGGCACTGGCGCGGCTGCTTTTGCGCGACACGCCACTCTGGCTGCTGGATGAGCCGACCGAGGGTCTCGACGGAAATACAGCCCGCGATGTGCTGCGGCGCCTTCAAGCGCAGATGCAAGGCCGGTCCGTCGTCATCGCCACGCATATCAGGCGGGAGGCGATGATCGCCGACCAACTGCTGATTCTCGAACGCGGACGGATTGTCGGCGCGCCGCGACGGGGAGAACCGGAATTCGACGCTGCCCTCGCCGCGCTGCGGCCGGACTGAGGCAAGTCTGAGGCAGAAATTTCATTCGGCGTTCACTCCAGGTGAAGGCCGCTAACAGGGGGCCGGGGTGACCCGGTAAAAGTAATGGAACTCGATATCGTGGCGCTGTCGCGCCTGCAATTTGCGATCACAGCTCTCTATCACTTTCTCTTCGTGCCCTTGACGCTTGGACTGTCGATTCTCCTTGCGATCATGGAGACGGTCTATGTGATGACCGGACGCGTCATCTGGCGGCAGATGACCAAATTCTGGGGCACGCTGTTCGGCATCAATTTTGCTCTCGGCGTCGCCACCGGCATTGTCATGGAATTCCAGTTCGGCATGAACTGGAGTTATTACAGCCACTATGTCGGCGACATTTTCGGCGCACCGCTGGCGATCGAAGGGCTGATGGCGTTCTTCCTTGAAGCAACGTTCGTCGGGCTGTTTTTCTTCGGTTGGGACAAGCTTTCGAAGGTCGGGCATCTGGCGGCGACCTGGGCTGTGGCAGCGGGATCGAATTTCTCCGCGCTGTGGATCCTCATCGCCAACGGCTGGATGCAAAACCCGGTGGGTTCCGCCTTCAATCCGCAGACGATGCGCATGGAAGTCGTTGATTTCTATGAAGTTTTGTTCAATCCGGTCGCGCAGGCGAAGTTCGTTCACACAGTGTCTGCGGGCTACGTGACGGCATCGATTTTCGTCCTCGGTGTTTCGGCCTGGTATGCGCTCAAGGGCAGGCATATCGAGATCGCCAGGCGTTCGATGACTGTCGCAGCATCGTTCGGCCTCGCCTCGGCGCTTTCCGTCGTCGTCCTTGGCGACGAGAGCGGCTACCTCTCCGGCGAGCACCAGAAGATGAAGCTCGCAGCCATCGAAGCCATGTGGGAAACTGAACCGGCTCCGGCGGCCTTCACGGTCTTTGGCATTCCCGACACCGAGGCGCGCGAGACTCATTATGCCGTGCGCGTGCCTTGGGTGATGGGCCTGATCGGTACGCGGTCCCTGACCACCGAAATTCCGGGCATCAAGGAATTGGTGGACCGCGCCAGAGCCAATATCCGCAGCGGATTGCTTGCGTACGATGCGCTCCAGCGTATTCGCGAAGCGGGCAGCACCACCGCAGTCGGTCAGGAGGTGCGCGACGCCTTTGAGACGAACGGCGGCGACCTTGGCTATGCGCTGCTGTTGAAGCGCTATGTGGATGATCCGCGTCAGGCGACCGATGAACAGATCGAGAAGGCCGCCTGGGACACGGTGCCGAATGTGCCAACGCTGTTCTGGTCGTTCCGCATCATGGTGGGTCTGGGTGTGTTCTTTATCCTTCTCACGGCGACGTTCTTCATCCTCTCCATACGGCGCAAGATCGATGCCTATCCCTTCCTGCTGCGCATTGCGGTGTTTGCGATCCCCCTCCCCTGGATTGCAGCGGAACTCGGATGGGTCGTTGCCGAATCCGGCCGCCAGCCATGGACTATCGAAGGCATATTGCCGACGGCGGCCGCGGTTTCCAATCTCGGAGCGTCTTCGCTGCTTTTAACCATCGCCGGATTTGTCGTGATCTACACGACGCTTTTCATCGTCGAGATGGGGCTGATGCTCAAGGCAATCAGGAAGGGTCCGGAACCCGACTTCGAGCCAGAAGCAAAGCTGATTTCCCCCAACATCGTGCCAGCGGAGTAAACGATCATGATCCTGCATCAATTTATCGATTATGAAACCTTGCGCGTGATCTGGTGGCTGCTGATCGGCGTCCTCCTGATCGGCTTCGCCATCACCGACGGCTTCGACCTCGGCACCGGTACGCTGCTGCCGTTCGTCGCAAAAACCGATATGGAGCGGCGTATCGTCATCAACACGATCGGCCCGATCTGGGAAGGCAACCAGGTCTGGCTCATCGTTGCTGGCGGAGCGATCTTTGCCGCCTGGCCGCCGCTCTATGCGGTATCCTTTTCGGGCTTCTATCTCGCCATGTTCGTCATATTGGCATCGCTTATCCTGCGCCCCGTCGGTTTCAAGTACCGGTCGAAGCGGGATAGCGACACATGGCGCGCTGCCTGGGATTGCGCCCTGTTCATCGGCGGCTTTGTGCCGGCGCTGATCTTCGGTGTGGCTATGGGCAATGTTTTGCAGGGCGTTCCCTTCCGGTTTAACAATGACCTTCGCATCTTCTACGAAGGCTCGTTCTTCGGCCTGCTGAACCCGTTCGCGCTGCTGTGTGGTCTCATCTCGGTCGCTATGCTGGTCATGCATGGCGGCGCATGGCTGGCGTTGAAGACTTCAGGACCGGTGGCGGAGCGTGCACGCAGATATGGCGGTATTGCCGCGCTGATCACCATCATCCTGTTCTGCCTTGCCGGGCTGTGGGTATGGGCTGGAGTCAGCGGCTACCGCATAACCAGCCCTATCGACCCTACAGGCGCGTCGAACCCCCTTATGAAAACCGTCGTTGAAGAAAGCGGCGCATGGTTTGTCAATTACGGCAGCTATCCGGTGCTTCTCCTGGCACCGGTCTTTGGCTTCATTGGTGCGGCTGGCGCACTTGTCGGGCTGAGAGCAAGATGGGAGATCGCGACAATCCTTTCGAGCGCGCTGTCGATCTTCGGCATCATCTCGACGGTGGGCGTCTCGATGTTTCCGTTTATCCTCCCGTCTTCGCTCGATCCGAGATCCAGCCTGACCGTGTGGGACGCATCGTCGAGCCATTTGACCCTGTTCATCATGCTGGTTGTCACGGTGATCTTCATTCCGCTGATCGTCGCCTATACGAGCTGGGTCTACCATGTTCTTTGGGGCAAGGTCGACGAGGACACGATCAACGACGAGAGCGGTCACGCTTACTAACGAAAGGACAAGAACATGTGGTATTTCGCCTGGCTTCTCGGACTGCCTTTCGCCGCCGCCTTCGCTGTACTGAATGCGATGTGGTACGAACTGGTGGAAGACGACAAATCCCGAAAGAACGCGGCAAAGAAGGAGTCTTAAGGGTATCCCTCGCCACATGATCCGCTAATATTTACTGCGGTAAAATCAGCGGATTTATCGAGGAAAAACAAATCTGTGTCACTCCGGCGTTCACTCGCCGAAATGGAAGGTCGTGCAGTAAAGTTGTTAGCTTCACACGCGTTAACCTTTTGTTAACCTAAAAAATCTTGCCGGATCAATCGAATCGGAGCTTAATAGCGGTTCTTAAAAGGATTGCTTTGAAAAAGCGCTATTAGAGGTTTCGATTCCGATGAACATCGCAATGCCTCTGCCAAAGTTCGAGTTCGATGACAAGATCCTCGATCAGGGTGCGGAGATTTCTCGCCGGCTGAACCAGCTTCGGATGGAAAAATTTCCACCGAATGCGAAGAAGACATTGCGGCAGTTCTCCATGGCCGAGGTAGCGCACTATCTTGGCGTGACGCAGAACAATCTCAAGCGCCTGCACCTCGAAGGAAAAGGTCCGGTCCCTGCCCAGGTATCGTCAGGCCGCCGTTCCTATACGGCCGAACAGATGCTCGAGTTGCGTCATTATCTCGACCGCAATGGCCGCACCGAAGTGAAGAAGTATGTTCCGCACCGCAAGCAGGGCGACAAGCTGCAGGTCATCGCTGTCGTCAACTTCAAGGGCGGGTCGGGCAAGACGACGACTGCGGCACATCTCTCGCAATATCTGGCGTTGACCGGCCACCGCGTGCTTGCCATCGACCTCGATCCACAAGCCTCGCTGTCGGCGCTGCATGGCTTCCAGCCGGAACTCGACCGGAACCTGTCGCTGTATGAAGCTATCCGTTATGACGACGAGCGCCGGCCCATATCGGAAGTTATTATTCCAACCAATTTTCCTGGTCTCGACATCATTCCCGCCAATCTCGAATTGCAGGAATATGAGTATGACACGCCGCTTGCCATGCAGGACAAGACATCGCGTGACGGCCGCCAGTTCTTCACCCGTATCGCCAGCGCGCTTGAGGAAGTGGACGGCCGCTATGATGTAGTGGTTATCGATTGCCCGCCGCAACTCGGCTATCTGACACTGACGGCCATGTCGGCGGCAACATCCGTATTGATCACCGTGCATCCGCAGATGCTCGACCTCATGTCGATGTCGCAATTCCTGCTGATGCTTGGCGGCATCCTCAAGACTGTCAAGCAAGCCGGAGCACGCGTCGAACTCGATTGGTTCCGCTACCTGATCACACGTTATGAGCCGATGGACATCCCGCAAGCCCAGATGGTCGGGTTCATGCAGTCCATGCTGGCGGAGGAGATCCTCACCAATCCGATGCTGAAATCGACGGCGGTATCGGATGCAGGTCTAACCAAGCAGACGCTCTACGAAGTCGAGAAAACGAGCTTCACGCGCACGACCTATGAACGCGCTATTGAGTCGCTGGACGCTGTAAATTCAGAAATTACAGCTCTCGTCCACAGAGCGTGGGGGCGCTGAAATGACAAGCAGCTTTACGGCGGTAAAAACAATGCTTTTTGCTTGTGAAATCAGTTTGTTAATCCGAAACGGGAGCAGATAGATGGCCCGTAAAGACATTTTTAGCAGCGTGATGAACCCAGCGCCAGCAAGACCTGAGCGCAATGATGCATTGTCCTATGTCGTCAGCGGCGCTTCGCGTTCGATCAAGAGTTCATTCGAAGAACTCGCCAAAGGCAGTGTTGTCGAACTCGACCCGGAACTCATCGACGGCTCTTTTGTATCGGACCGGATCGATGACGACGACGAGGCTTTTCAGGAACTGCTTGTCGCCGTGAAGGAGCGGGGCCAGGACTCGCCCATCCTGGTGCGTCCGCATCCCGCCGTCGCGGGCCGCTATCAGGTTGTTTTCGGACATCGCCGCGTCAAGGTGGCCAAGCAGCTCGGGCGACAGGTTCGTGCCGTCGTCAAGCCGATGGCCGACCAGGACCATGTGATCGCTCAGGGCCAGGAAAACGCGGCCCGGTCGAACCTGTCCTTCATCGAACGTACGTTGTTCGCCAAGCGTCTCGCTGACCTCGGCTACGATCAGTCAGTTATCAAATCTGCGCTTGCACTGGATGCCACGACATTTTCGAAGATGCAGTCGGTCGCGGCTCATGTTCCCGAGGCGATCATACTCGCGATCGGCTCGGCCAAGGCTACCGGGCGGGACCGTTGGTGGCAGCTGTCAAAGCTACTGCAGGTGCCGGGCAATGCCGAGAGTGCGGCAGACTTTACAAGATCGGATGATTTCGCGGCTGAAACCGGTGATGCGCGGTTCGCCTTGCTGTCGGATTTCCTGGCGAAATCGAAGCGCCCGGCGAAAGCCGTGGCACCGGCGGCCAAAGCCTGGGCGGCCCAGGACAAATCCGTGAAGGTGGAAATAAAGGATAGCGGCAAGGCATTCACACTGGCTTTGAAGGCGAAGAATGCCTCACGCTTTGGCGCATACATTGCAGACAACCTCGACGAGCTCTATCGGGCTTTCCAGGGGTCGCAAGCTTCAACCAAAACAGGAGATTAATCCGCAAAAGAAAAAAGCCCACCTCAACATCACTGTCTCGGAAGGCTTCTCTCATATCTCTAGCAGGATCGAGAATCGCATTTCCCCGAATCAGTGTCAAGACTTTTTGACGTCGTTTTGGCGAGTGGATTTCTTTTGCCTTTAGAAAGGTGAGAGACAATGCAGACCGGGAATGCATTCACGACGCCCTTCGGGCGGCGGTCGCTGTCGCTTGGCATGCTGGCAACGCAGGCACAGGCGCAAGAGATCGATCCGGAAGCGTCGATCGACAAATGGAAATTGTTTCGCAGCCTGTGTGAGGCTAGGGCACTGATCGGAATCTCCGATCGGGCGCTTGTCGTTTTGAACGCGCTTTTGACATTCTACCCACAGACGGAGCTCTGTGAGGCCAACGGCCTCGTGGTGTTTCCATCAAATATGCAACTGTCACTGCGCGCGCATGGAATGGCGCCGGCGACGTTACGGCGGCATTTGAGTGCGCTGGTGGAAACCGGACTGATTTTCCGCAAGGACAGCCCCAATGGCAAGCGCTACGCTCGCAAGGCGAGGGCAGGGGAGGGCGGCGAGGCATTCGGCTTCTCATTGGCACCATTGGTCTCGCGTGCGGCTGAATTTGAAGCTCTGGCCGGACAGGTGCGTTCGGAGCGGTTGCAACTGAAGCTGATGAAGGAGCGCGTCACCCTGCTACGCCGCGATATCGTCAAGCTGATCGAACTCGGCTTTGAGGAACTGCCGCACATCGACTGGAGCGCCCAATACTCCCGGTTTCGTGCGGTCATTGACGACATTCCGCGCCAGGCAACGATTGACGATCTGGAGCCAGCTGTCGATGGACTGGAATGTCTCCAGCTGGAGATATCCAATCTATTGGAAGATAAGCTCAATTCTAAAAAAACAAGCGCCAAAGCGTCTCATTCTGAGCGCCACAAACATAATTCAAATACCCAATCCACCTCTGATCTTGAACCCGGCTTTGGAAAAACCCAAGGGGCAAAAACTGCTCCAGAATCTGAAATCGAGGAGACTATTGAGACAAGGGGCGATGAAGCGAGGGGAGGGGACGATGGTACGGACACCGATCTCCCTGATGCCAAACCCGTGCCGCTCGGCCTTGTCCGCCAAGCTTGTCCGCAAATCGTCGTCTATGCGAGGAACGGTATCGCAAATTGGTCTGATCTGATGGCAGCGGCCGTAGTTGTCCGCTCCATGCTTGGCGTCAGCCCCTCAGCATATGAGGAAGCTTGCGATGTCCTGGGACAGGAAAATGCGGCCATCGCCATTGCATGCATCCTCGAACGGGCCGAGCAGATCAATTCCGCCGGTGGGTATCTGAGGTCGCTGACCGACAAGGCGGCGCGGGGCGAGTTCTCGGTCTGGCCGATGGTTTTGGCACAGCTTAGAGCCAACGGTTCGCACGTCCGATTGGTCACCGCGACATGAGCCAACATTTGCCATTTCGAAGTAGCAACGATAGCTCTAGATATCGGGGCTTTGTCGGGCAGTGTGTCTCGCAATGAAGGTTGGGCGTCCAAGGTGGATGTAGCGAAGATCCAACGGCGAGCGCCATAGCTAGAAAGATTTAGGTGATTAGGAAGTCCAGTAAACGGAAATTAATTTGGAGTTAGCTGCGGTATGGAGAAAAGTATTAACCTAAACAGGGTCTTAATGAGAACTCAGTTGGTCTATGGGAGTGCAGGGGAGGCGGGCCATCAAAGGCGGAAATAAATTTTGCCGCTTTTGGTAGCAGCAAGGATGTTTGGTTCTATTTTCTTGGGAGCATCCGTAGCGCAGAAAATTATGTTGGCGGCCGCTCGATGAGAGCGGGCCGCTTTGAAGAAGACCTTGAAGCGCCGACTGTTCTAACCGACAAACATCGCGCGCAACCGAGCCAACATACCCCGCCTTGTTCCTGTAGGCACGAGCCGACGGATGTAATAAGCAGCCGTCGCGGCGTTTACTGTCGCGCCGAAATGGCAATAGCAAATAACATTGTGCAGCTGGCGGTCAGTCAGTTGGAAGAACCGTTTGGCTTCCCCATAACTGTCGTTTTCCAACCCGGCCGCGCGCAGGACGGGATCGTCGAACGCCACCGAGATCGGCGAGCCCTCTCCACGCATGGCCGCGCGCTGACTGGCAGGCTGATACTCTGTCTGATGCAACGTCGAAAGGCGCCGCTCAGGATTCTGTTCGAGAAGCGCCGCCCAACGCTCGAGACGTTGGCTTTTGGATAAGGTTTGGCGGGGGTAGTCCTGATCGACCTCGGCGACGATCTGCAGTTGTTCAAGGGCATGATGCTTCATTTTGGCCTCCTATTCTGACAATAGTTGGTCCGCCCATTGCAATAAAACCCCGACGACAAAAGTGACTCCAAAGGACCACGAAGTCCAATCACGTTGCGGCCTGGACTATTGCGTTCACAAAAACGTGCGCGCTTGGTTTGGACACGGCACAGAGGGCGGCACTAGGCGCCTGCAGTGGAACAATTGATTGCATAGGAACGTTGTTCTGCCAGACCAAACGCGTGCGTGGTCGCAAGCAACTTAGGAGGCCAACCATGGATCTCACCACACTTCTTATAATAGTGCTTATAGTGCTTCTGCTGGGCGGAGGTGGCTGGTACGGCCGCGGACGCTGGTACTAAATTGCAGCTGGGATAAAAAACGACCTGGCTTTAAAAATCATTAGTTTCAAGCAGGTCTAGCTGGGAGGGGAGGTCAATTGATCTCCCCTCTTCATTTTGTTCAATCCTTACAATCCTCTGCTTTGGCCATGGCGGTTTGATCGCCTTTTTGTTGGGCGTTAACGTCCTGCTGCGACGTAGCAAGATTAGGGTCACCGCCACCTTCCTTGTTGGCTAACGGCATGGTCTGACCATCTTTTTTAGCAGTCTGACCTTCACTGCTACTGGTTGTCGTCCCAGTGCTTGCTGCTCCGGTTTGAGTCTGGCTGTTGGCGTCACTTTCCAGGGGCGCCTTGCTGCCATCCTTGGCGATACCCGTTTGAGCTTCAGTTTTCACTGAACCTGTGGTTTCCGGACATGCAGCCAAAGCGGTACTGGATGCAAAGGCGATCGCCCCTATGGCGATCAGAGCTGATGCAATATTTTTCATTTCGATCGTCCTCCTTGGTTGACAAGTTGGTTAAACCGATATCCGCGGCAATTGTTCCTAAGGGATGCAGACAGAGCGGTTTGGTCGCGACCACTGGCCAAGGATGAAAAGATCAACGCTTTATTCAGTCCGCCAGGAGACGGAGGCGGAACCAATTCGGATTTCATTTGTTTTTTGAGGCTGATTTTCCAGGTCAGCTGAGCCCTCGATGCAGCTACGCCGCCAATATTCAGGGCTCACCAACTTGGCGGCGAGCTTGCAAACTCGCCGTCTTTTTTGGTTTGGCGTCAATTGCCGATTTGCTGGGTTGGTGTTAATTGGACAGATAGATAACCTTTCGATCCTTCGTCGAAACGATGACCGGCTGCTTCTTTACATAGACATAACTGTAATCAGGGCTGTCGGGTATAGGCACCAGCTCGACATCCTCGGGGATTGCAGTTCCGACGGCCACATCCTCATCGATCATGATATCCTCAGATGGATTGGCGATCACATAGTCCCGCGTTGGCTGCGGCACTTCTACGATGACTGTATCTTGTGCGAGCACCTGACCGGCTCCCGCAAACATCAATGCAGCGGTTAGTAGAAGAATGCGTTTCATGGGTTCTCTCCCTTAATTTACCCTTCCCTTCAGCATGCCTAATCGACGATGGGCGATTTGGTTCCGAACGCGCGACCAGATACCTGTCGCGGAACTCTTGTTGCTCAGATGGGGAATATCGGGCGATCGTCAGGTAAGGACGTGCAATCCAGGCTCGCCCGTCTCAACTGAGCCAACGATCCGGGCCGCGGGGTAACCCGCAGCGGTGATCTGCTGGAGCAGGTCCGCTGTACGTTCTGCGCTGCAGGAAACGAGTAGCCCGCCAGAGGTCTGGGGATCGGACAGCAGGTGCCGCCGCCATACAGGGAAATCGGCGGGCAAGACGATGTCTGTATCGTAGCTTGCCCAATTGCGATGCGAGGCACCGGTGACGAAACCTGCCTTTGCGAGTTCGGCGGCGTGGATAAAAACGGCAATATCGTCCGCGTGCAGCGAGATGTGCACATTCGACCCTCTTGCCATCTCAAGGGCATGGCCGAGAATGCCGAAGCCGGTGACGTCGGTAATGGCATGCACATCCGCATCCTTGGCGAGTTCGCTGCCAATGCGGTTGAGGAGCGTCGTCGATGCGATGAGTTCGGCATAGGCATCTGCAGGCAACATGCCTTTCTTGAACGCCGCCGAGTAGATACCGACACCAAGCGCCTTGGTCAGAATCAGCGTGTCACCGGGCTTGGCGCCGCTGTTGCGCCGCAGACTGGCAATGGGGCAGGTGCCGATGACCGCAAGACCATAGATCGGCTCGGGAGAATCGATCGAATGGCCGCCCGCGACTGGGATACCGGCCTCGGAGCAGATGGCGCTTCCGCCCCTCAGGATCTCGCGCACCATCTCGGCCGGCAGCTTGTCGATCGGCATGCCGAGAATGGCGAGTGCCATGATCGGTTTTCCGCCCATGGCATAAACATCCGAGATCGCATTGGTTGCTGCTATCCGGCCGAAATCGAAAGGATCATCGACCATGGGCATGAAGAAATCCGTCGTCGCGATCACGCAGGTTTCGTCATCGAGCTGCCAGACTGCGGCATCATCACCGGTTTCGGTTCCGACAAGCAGCCGCGCAAACGGTCCGGTGACAGGTTGATCTGCAAGCAATTGCTGCAAGACAGACGGTGCCAGCTTGCATCCACATCCGCCACCATGGGACAGAGAGGTCAGGCGGATCGGCGGCGACGAGGTTCGATCATCCATAATGCGGCTCCATACGATTTTGCGAAATCGAGATCAGGTCAGATCGTGATCTCTCGTGACCGGATCGTATATTTGAACGCGTCGGGTTCCAGGCAATCGAGCCTGACCGACGCTACTTCCTCCTGCGGGTACATCAGGAAACCGAGCGCTGCTCCGCTCGAACCGGGCAATATCACGTCACGGGCGTCATTATAGGCGATCCAATTGCCTTCCCAGGCGCCAAACAGCGCCTCGCGCGCCGCAACCACCTTGGGATTGTCAGCCGGAAGACCGCCATCCGCCTCCTCAAGCATGACCTTTCGAACATCCGCCGGGTCGACGGGCACCCAGCCGAAGTCAGAAAGATAGACTTCTGCCCGGCAATGCTGTGCTTTGGTGACGATCTCGTTCTTGGCGCCGAGGCTCTTGTAGCCGAAGTTGGATGGCGCAACCCGGAGACCGTAAATATCGCGCGCAGGCAGACCAGCGGCTCGGGCAAGACCGACATAGAGAGCGTTCAGATCGGCACATTTGCCGCCAAGATTGCCGCTCCTCAACATGGCCACGACATCACCGGAACCGCAGCCGCGCGTGGTGGCATTCCGGTACGTGTTCTCAACCACCCAATCGTAGATCAGCTTCGCCTTTTGAATCTCGTTTGCGGTATCGCCGACGATCCTGTCGGATGTTTCCTTGACGATGCCATCGGTGGGGACAAGTCGGCTGCCGGCCAGATATCGTGCGCGCTCGTCAGCGTTCAGCGGCGTGGGACCCACCGGCTTTGAAAGATCGATGGCGCGATCGCGCGTGGCGACACGGCTGATGATCTCGACGGCAGGTGCTATGCTGCCGGCTTTCCACTCAACAAGCAGCATGTCAGTGTCATTGGTCGGACTAGGCACGATCCTGTTGCCGGTCGCATTGGTTGTCCAGGTGCTCGTCCCGGGCCGGTTCCAATCGCTGGCGCTGAAACCAGGCAACGGAATCCATGCGCGCCCGCTGCCCTCGGTGCCTGACGGCTCGATACGGGTTGTGATTTCGAATGTCCGCCAGGCGGCAGGCTTTGGCGCAAAAGCAGGACCTGCAAACACCCGTCCTGGTATTGCGGCCAATACAGCCGTTGCGGCGCCGATTTTCAGGAACTCGCGACGATCTATCATTTCATGCCCTCCCGATTTGATGACATCAATGGCACTTGCAGACGGTTAAACTGTATGTGGTGAAAGCTTTTCGAGTTTTGCGGAAGACAGGAGGGCATGCGCCAGAAAAAGCCCGCCGTTACCCGGGAGCGTTCTGCGTCGGAAGCACCATCACAACTGCCCCGAAACTCGGAAGCGACAAGTAAGCTCACGCTTTTATTCTTGTCCATTTGAGGTTGAACGTCAATTCGTCATTGCTGACATTCGCGTGTCCCCGGATTGAGCAGTAAAGGCGGTGAGTATTGTACCGACGTCATTCACCGGGGGATGGTCACAGCATACATTTTAATTTGATTATTACATTCATGTTTGATGGCTTCTTATTGATTTGACAATAAAATATGGTCAGGTAGGATTTTAGTCGAAATGCCAATGGTTTGTGTCTGATCTCCGGCATGCTTTATCGGCGTAGCCGGTTCAAAGGGAGATAACATGCTATGAACATGGAACTCTCGCGGCGCCAGTTTCTTGCGGCGACCGGCGCGGGTGTTGCGGGTACGGCGCTTGGCGCCTTTGGCTTCGGCGAGATCGAAGCCGCCCATGCCCAAGCGATCCGCGCTTTCAAACTCGTAAACACCACCGAAACCCGGAACACCTGCCCCTACTGCTCTGTTGCATGCGGTATCATCATGTACTCGAAGGGCGACCTGAAAAAGGGCGAAAAGGCCGAGATCGTCCATATCGAAGGCGACACCGACCATCCGACAAATCGCGGAACGCTGTGCCCGAAGGGCGCCGCCCTCCTCGACTTCGTCAAAGCCGAGACGCGCCTGAAATATCCGATGGTCCGCAAGCCCGGCTCCGACAAGTTCGAACGTGTCTCATGGAATGACGCGCTTGATCGCATCGCCCGGCTGATGAAGGACGACCGCGACGGTAATTTTGTCCAGAAGAACAATGACGGCGTAACCGTCAATCGATGGACGACGACCGGCTTCCTTGCCGCCTCCGCAACAACGAATGAAACAGCGTTTGCCACCTATAAGGTCGTGCGCAGCGCTGGCATGCTGGTATTCGATAACCAGGCACGTGTCTGACACGGCCCAACGGTGTCCAGTTTGGGCCCAACATTTGGCCGTGGTGCAATGACCAATTCCTGGACTGATATCAGGAATACGGATCTCGTTGTTATCATGGGCGGCAATGCCGCCGAAGCGCATCCGTGCGGTTTCAAATGGGTCACGGAGGCCAAGGCCAACCGTGGTGCCAAGCTTATCGTCGTCGATCCCCGCTTCACGCGCTCCGCGTCGGTGGCTGATTTCTATGCGCCCATCCGTCAGGGGTCGGACATAGCCTTCCTGCTTGGTGTGATGAATCATTGCATCACGAATGACAAGGTGCAGTGGGACTATGTGAAGGCATTCACCAATGCCGCCTTCATCGTCAAGGACGGCTTCGAATACAAGGACGGCCTGTTTACCGGTTACGACGAGACAAAGCGCGACTATGACAAGTCGACCTGGAACTATGCGATCGGCGATGACGGTTACGCTGTGGTCGATGACACGCTGACCAATCCACGCTGCGTGTGGAACCTGTTGAAAGCGCATATCTCCATCTATACGCCCGAAATGGTCGAGCGCATCTGCGGCACGCCCAAGGAGAAGTTCCTCAAGGTTGCCGAGATGATCTCGGAATGCTCGACGCCGACCAAGACGATGACGTCCATGTATGCGCTTGGCTGGACACAGCATTCAAAGGGTTCGCAGAACATCCGCTCGATGGCGATGCTGCAACTCATCCTCGGCAATATAGGGGTACGTGGCGGCGGCATGAACGCTCTGCGCGGGCACTCCAATATCCAGGGGTTGACCGATGTAGGCCTGATGTCGAACCTGCTTCCGGGCTACATGACGCTGCCAAACGAAAAAGAGGTGGATTTCGACACCTACATGTCGACACGCGGTTTCAAGCCACTCCGGCCGAACCAGATGAGCTACTGGCAGAACTACAGGAAATTCTTCGTCAGTTTCCTCAAGTCGATGTGGGGCCCGGCGGCGACGCCGGAAAACCATTTCGCCTATGACTGGCTGCCCAAGCTCGACGTGCCCGGTTACGATGTGCTGCGCGCCTTTGAACTCATGAACCAGGGCAAGATGACAGGGTACATCTGTCAGGGGTTCAATCCTCTGCTTGCGGCACCCAACAGAACGAAGCTGACCGCGTCCCTGTCGAAGCTCAAGTTCTTGGTGACGATGGATCCCCTCGACACGGAAACATCGCGGTTCTGGGAAAATCACGGCGAGTTCAATGATGTCGATTCTTCGCAAATCCAGACGGAGGTCTATCAACTGCCTTCGACCTGCTTTGCTGAAGACGAGGGCTCGCTCACCAATTCCGGGCGTTGGCTGCAGTGGCATTGGCCCGGCGGTACTGCTCCCGGTGAAGCGAAGACGGATAACTGGATCATGGCGCAGATCTATACGCGTCTGCGAGACCTTTACCGCAAGGAGGGCGGAGCATTCCCCGATCCGATCGTCAACCTTGATTGGTCCTATGCCGATCCGGGCGAGCCGACTGCCGAAGAACTTGCCAAGGAACTGAACGGCAAAGCGCTGGCCCCGGTGATGGATCCGACAGATCCTACCAAGGTGGTGGTTGAAGCCGGAAAGCTGGTGCCAAGCTTCGCCGCGTTGCGTGATGACGGCTCCACAACGAGCGGATGCTGGATTTATTCCGGCTGCTTCAACGAGAACGGCAACAACATGGCCCGGCGCGATACATCGGACCCCGATGAGACCGGCGCTTACCTGAAATGGGCCTTTTCGTGGCCCGTCAACCGCCGCATCCTCTACAACCGGGCTTCGGCGGACCTGAATGGCAAGGCCTGGGACCCCAGCCGTAAGCTGATCGAGTGGGACGGTCAGAAATGGTCAGGCTACGACGTGCCGGATATTGCACCGACAGCCAAACCGCAGGACGTCGGTCCATTCATCATGAACGCAGAGGGCGTGTCGCGCCTCTTCGTCGTGGGCATGATGCGCGATGGACCGTTCCCGTCTCACTACGAACCGTTCGAGTCGCCGGTCACAAACCTGATCGCTCCGAGAATCCGGGGCAATCCGGTGGCGCGGGTGTTCAAGGGCGATTTCGCGCAGTTTGCCGAACCCGCTTCGCAGGAATTTCCTTATGCGGCAACGTCCTACCGTCTTACTGAACACTTCCACTACTGGACCAAGCATGTCTGGGTGAATGCCGTCCTGCAGCCGGAATTCTTCGTCGAGATATCGGAAGAACTCGCGAAGGAGAAAGGCATTGTCAAAGGCGGCTGGGTGCGCGTGTGGTCCAAGCGCGGATCGATCAAGGCCAAGGCAGTGGTCACGAAGCGGATCAAACCTTTGATCTGCGACGGCAAGCCGGTTCATGTGGTGGGTATTCCGCTGCACTGGGGTTTCACGGGGGCAGCGAAGAAGGGCTTTGGTCCCAACTCGCTCACGCCTTTCGTTGGTGACGCCAATATCGAGACGCCTGAATACAAGGCGTTCCTGGTCAATATCGAGCCCATCGCCGGGCCGGTGGCATAGGAGGTTACCATGTTCCCGCCTGTCCCAAACCCGACGACCCAGCCTGTACCCCCGAAATTCGGCGATAAGGATTTGATCCGCCGGTCGGCGTCAACCGTGACGCCGCCCGCGCAACGGCAGACGGAGGTGGCAAAGCTCATCGATGTCTCCAAGTGCATCGGTTGCAAAGCCTGCCAGTCGGCTTGCATCGAGTGGAACGACACACATCCGGAAATCGGAATCAATACCGGCGTCTACGATAACCCGCATGATCTGACGCCGGATATGTTCACGCTGATGCGGTTCACCGAGTGGGAAAACCCGGAAACGAACAATCTCGAGTGGCTCATCCGCAAGGATGGTTGCATGCATTGCGAGGATCCGGGCTGCCTCAAGGCCTGCCCGGCACCCGGCGCCATCGTGCAATATTCGAATGGCATTGTCGATTTCATCCACGAGAACTGTATTGGCTGCGGCTATTGCATCAAGGGATGCCCGTTCAATATTCCGCGCATCTCACAGGTCACTCATACCGCCTACAAGTGCACGCTCTGCTCCGACCGCATCGCCGTTGGACAGGGACCAGCCTGTGCCAAGGCATGTCCGACGCAAGCGATCGTTTTTGGTACCAAGGACGAGATGAAGGAGCACGCGGCAGGACGCATCACCGATCTGAAATCGCGCGGTTTTGCCAATGCGGGACTTTACGATCCGCCGGGCGTCGGCGGCACACACGTCATGTATGTGCTGCATCATGCGGACAAACCGGAGATTTACGCCGGTCTGCCGAACAATCCGCGCATCAGCCCGATCGTCGAGGCCTGGAAGGGTGTCACGAAATATGCCGGGCTCGCTGTGATCGGTTTTGCTGCTGCAGCCGGGTTCATGCACTATCTCGTTGCCGGTCCGAACCGGGTTTCCGAAGAGGATGAAGAGAATGCCGAGAAGCTGACCGGAGAGGAACCTCGCCAATGAGCACGGATTATGACGTGGAGAAGGGCGATAGCGTTCATCCGGGCAAGCCCGTTACCGTCGACCGCTACACGGCGGGTGCGCGCGTCAATCATTGGATCACGGCAATTAGCCTTGTGCTCCTGGCGCTGTCCGGCCTTGCCTTGTTCCATCCCCGCCTCTTTTTCCTGACGGGGCTCTTTGGCGGTGGCCCGTTGACGCGGATCATTCATCCGTGGATCGGTGTTCTTCTGTTTTTCAGCTTTTTCGGTCTGTTTTTTCGCTTCTGGAAAGCCAATCTCTGGAAACGTGAGGATGGCACCTGGCTCGCGCGCATTCGGGATGTGCTGACGGGACATGAAGAACGGCTGCCGGAGGTCGGTAAATACAATGCCGGACAGAAATTTGTCTTCTGGTCGATGTCGGCTCTGATCATCGTGCTGATTACAACGGGCCTGATAATCTGGGATCAGTATTTCTCCGTGTTCACCACAATCGAGCAGAAACGATGGGCCGTGCTCATTCACGCGATTGCGGCTGTTTGTGCTATCAGTGTCTGGATCATCCATGTCTATGCAGCGATCTGGGTGCGCGGTACAATAAGGGCAATGACCCGTGGTTCTGTGACTGGCGGCTGGGCGTGGAGGCATCACCGCAAGTGGTTACGTGAGCTGGTCGGCAAAGCGTCAAAAGGCAAATCGACGCCCGCCGAATAACAGGGCGTTCAACATCGGTCCACGTGGCCCGGCGGGTTCGTGAGGGAGTTTTATGAGTCGCAAAAGCGCGGTCGTACCGGATCCAACAGCGATTGGGAATATTGCGTCACCGCCCTTTGCGCGTCTGCCCGATCCCGCTTCGCTTTTTTCTGCCAGATCGAGGCGTCTGCGCCAGTTGGCTGAAACAAGCGATCTGGCACCCTGTCTGAATTTTCTTGCCGAACTTGGCCAAGCCCAAAACGATATCCAGTCGGATCTGCCTCTGCCGGAGAGCCCCGATGCGGAAACGATTGCGCGTGCACGCGAGTTCGAAATGCCGCCGCTCGACCGAAGCCTGATCGGGGGCGACCCGGCGATTGGCACTTTATTCGATCGCCTGTTCGCCGCGGCTGCGACAATCGAGAAGCCGGTTGCCGCCGCTAAGGCGCTGGCTCGCGTGACAGCAGCCGATCCTGCCGAACGTCTTGCCATGGCGCAAACCATATTCTCCAACACATTGCCCGGCGATGCGATTGCCGAGCATGTTTTTGTGTGGGCGGGGCTACAGGTATATTTCGCCCGTGTTGCATCCGTTCTTGATGTGGCCGCGCTGGCGCCGGTCGCCGATGGCGTTTGTCCTGTCTGTGGTGGCGCCCCGATGTCCTCGATGGTCGTCGGCTGGCCCGGTTCGCACGGCGCGCGTTTTTGCTCATGTTCCCTGTGCGGCACGCTCTGGCACTATGTCCGGGTCAAATGCGTGCTCTGCGGTTCTACCAAGGGGATCGGCTACCAGGAAATTGACGGACAAGGCGGGATCGTCAAGGCCGAGACCTGCGATGAATGCCATGGCTGGTCGAAGATCCTATATCAGGACAAGGAGCCCGCAGCCGATCCCGCTGCCGATGATGTGGCGAGCCTCAACCTCGATCTCCTGATGCGGGATGGGCCTTACCACCGTGGCGGTTTTTCTCCGCTGTTAGCCGGCTTTTAGGAGGGTGGACATGGACAGCAATGCCAGCTTGCGCCGCATTCCTTCCGTGGACCAGCTTCTGAAGTCGGTGTCGGCTGCTAGCATAATCGAACGTTTTGGCCGTCCGGCCCTCACTGAAGCCTTGCGGAGTGCGTTGGCAAAGGCACGTAATGACGTGCGCAATGGCCATAATGCTCCCTCCGCAGAAACCATCATGGCTGCCGCGCTGGCCAGCCTTGAGGCGGCTGACAAGTCATCGCTCCGGCCCCTGTTCAATTTGACGGGTACGGTACTGCACACGAATCTCGGTCGTGCATTGCTTGCGCAAGCGGCAATCGAGGCTGCAACGGCGGCCATGCGCGAGGCCGTTGCACTCGAATTCGATCTCGAGAGCGGCAAGCGCGGTGAACGCGATGATCATCTGCGTTCCCTGATCTGCGAACTGACCGGGGCGGAAGAGGCGACAATCGTCAACAACAACGCGGCGGCTGTCCTTCTGGTCCTGAACAGTCTGGCGGCGGGCAGGGAAGCCATCGTCTCGCGCGGTGAGCTGATTGAAATCGGCGGGGCTTTCCGCATGCCCGATATCATGGCGCGCGCCGGTACGCGTCTCGTCGAGGTCGGCACCACGAACCGCACCCATGCCCGGGATTATCGCGATGCCATCGGTCCCGATACGGGGCTGATACTGAAAGTCCATACCTCCAACTATCGCGTCGAAGGCTTCACCAAGGAGGTGGGTGCGCGTGAACTGGCTGGCATCGCGCGCAGCAAGGACGTTCCCCTGGTCAATGACCTCGGTTCCGGCACACTGACGGATATCACGCGTTACGGACTTGCGCACGAGCCGACCGTGCGTGAAGCGATCGCTGAGGGTGCCGACATCGTGACCTTTTCCGGTGACAAGCTGCTGGGCGGCCCGCAGGCCGGGTTCATCGTCGGGCGCAAGTCGCTCATCGAGACGATCAACAAGAACCCGATGAAACGGGCGCTGCGTGTCGACAAAATCCGCCTTGCGGCGCTGATAGCGACATTGCAGCTCTATCGCGATCCGGATCGCCTGAGCGAGCGGCTGCCCACCATGCGGCTTCTTACCCGTTCGCAGGACGCCATCGACGCGCAGGCGCAGCGATTGGCGCCGATCGTGGAGCGTGCGCTGAAAGGCGCTTTCAGCGTTGCCGTTATTACGTGCGAAAGCCAGATCGGCTCCGGGGCTTTGCCGCTTTCCACGGTGCCGAGCGCCGGCTTGGCCCTGACGCCGGTCGAGGGCAGTGGAAGCATGCTCGCTGAACTCGCAGCTGGACTCAGGCGACTTCCGATGCCGGTCATCGGCCGTATCGAGCGCGGAGCGCTGGTGCTGGACCTGCGCTGCCTTGAGGACGAGGCCGGTTTTGCGGCGAATTTTGCCGGCGTTTCAACGGGGCCGCACAAGGTCACCACGCCATGATCGTAGGTACCGCAGGGCATATCGATCACGGCAAGACATCGCTCGTCAAGGCGTTGACCAATGTCGACACCGATCGGCTGAAAGAGGAAAAGGCCCGCGGTATTTCGATCAATCTCGGCTTTGCCTACATGCCCGTAGAAGGCGCAGAGATACTCGGCTTTGTCGATGTGCCGGGGCACGAGAAGTTCATCCACACCATGCTTGCCGGGGCCAGTGGCATCGATTTTGCCCTGCTGGTCGTCGCTGCGGACGACGGGGCAATGCCCCAGACAGGTGAGCATCTCGCCATCATCGACCTTCTTGGTATCGAACGCGGTGTCGTTGCTCTTACCAAGGCCGATCTGGTGCAGGAAGAACGGCTCGTCGAGGTGGAAACCGCAATACGAAACGAACTTGCCGGCACGGCGCTTTGCGATGCTCCGATCATTGCCGTTTCAACGATCTCGGGTCGTGGCATCGCGGCATTGCG
This sequence comes from Candidatus Phyllobacterium onerii, assembly GCF_028331445.1. Lineage (GTDB taxonomy): Bacteria > Pseudomonadota > Alphaproteobacteria > Rhizobiales > Rhizobiaceae > Phyllobacterium > Phyllobacterium onerii. Next base: position 93,822 of record NZ_JAQMHX010000016.1, read on the forward strand.
CGATGAAATCGTTGACGCCGCACGCAGGTTTGCCCGTCGCCAAGCAACTGGCCGCTTCCGGCTGGCGGTCGACCGCTCATTCACAATCCAGGGGGCAGGCACCGTTGTAACCGGAACTGTCCTTTCGGGAACGATTGCTGTCGATGATCATGTGACGGTGAGCCCCTCTGGCCTGTCAGCGCGCATCCGTTCAATCCATGCACAGAACCGGCCGAGTGAGGTTGGCCGAGCCGGTGATCGCTGCGCTCTCAATCTCGTCGGTGCAGACATCACGAAGGCAGCGATCAATCGTGGCGACGTGGTGCTTGACGCCAGCCTGCATGCGCCGACGAGCCGGATTGACGCGACATTGCGTGTGCTTGGCTCCGAACGCAAGCCGATCGGTCACTGGTTTCCGGTTCGGCTGCATCATGCGTCGACCGAGGTCGGCGCTCGCATCGCTTTGCTGGCCGATGAGCCAGTAGCCCCCGGGACACGTACCCGTGTGCAACTTGTGCCCGACCGGCCGATCGCTGCAGCGGTTGGCGATCGTTACGTGATCCGCGACACGTCTGCGCGCCGCACGATTGGTGGCGGCCGCTTTCTGGATTTGCGTGCGCCAGCCCGCAAACGCCGCACTCCGGAGCGAAGGGCACAGCTCGATGCGCACGAACTGATCGAGCCGGATCGGGCGCTGGAAGCATTGCTTGCAGTGCCGCCATTTTATCTGGACATCGAGGCCTTCGCCCGTGACAGGGCCTTGGTGATGGCAGATATCAGCGCTTTGGCAGAGTCAGTGGGTGCGGTGCAGTTGCCTGTTGATGCTTCGGTTGTCGGCATATCGTTTGGGCAGTGGAAGAAATTCCAGCGAGATCTTCTGGACCGGCTGGAAGCTTTCCATGCTGACAATCCGGATTTGTTGGGGATCGGCATTGAACGGCTGCGGACGCAGCTTGAGTTGCGCCTGCCTGTACCTGCGTTCCGTGCAGCCCTGCAAAGTCTGGTCCGTGGCGGGGAGATCGCACTGGACGGAGCCTGGGTCCGGCTTTCCGGGCACGAAGTGACGATGGCCCCGGCTGACGAGCGACTGTGGGATGCGATTGAGCCGCTACTCGGCGGAGCCGAACGTTTCCGCCCGCCGCGCGTCCGCGATATTGCCGCGTTGTTTGCTGTGCCGGAGCCGCAGGTGCGCCGGCTGCTGAAGCTGGGCAGCCGCATGGGCAAAGTACATGAGGTGGCACACGACCATTTCTTCCTGCGAGGCACGGTTGCAGAAATGGTTGCCATCATCGTCGAGATCAGCACAGCTGCCGATGAAGGCTGGTTTACCGCCGCGCAGTTTCGCGACCGCGTCGAAAATGGTCGCAAGGTTGCAATCCAGATCCTTGATTTCTTCGATCATCATAGCATCACATTGCGTCGTGGCGACCTTCGTCGGGTTAACCGCAACCGTCTGGATCTCTTCGCGAATACAGATGGTGCGACCAGCGACAATACTGTTTCTGGAGGAGAATCGTCCCCGGTGGGGCGTCCGGACTTCAAATCCGGGAGGGGCCGAGAGACGGTCTTTGGTGGGTTCGACTCCCACTCTCTTCCGCCACCACCCGGCCACTCCGGAAGCTCCCGATGACGACGGTAGCCACCTATCTCGAGCGGCTGCAGCAAGCCGCCGACAAGGCGCAATCGGCCGAGACCGCCTATCGGCGGGAGGCGGCGGCCCGCATAGCTGCACTCGAGCGCGAACGTGCTTTCGCCTTTCGCCGGATGAACCTGATGCGGTCGGTCGCCGAGGCGGCAAAGCCGCAAATGGAGGACGATAGTGATCCGGCCGAGCGGAGCGGTGAGGAAATCGCCGTCGCGCGCGCCCTAGCGCTGTTGCGGGTGAGGTTGGGCTGGTCGTCGGATAGTGAAACCCGGGATGCACCGCTTGCGCATTTCGCACCTGTGGTCATTGCGCTTCATCGTGCTTCGGACGGTGCGGGGATGCCTGATAGGACGTCAGGTATTGATGATGCGCTTGGGCGCTTCGAGGTCTGGTATGAGGAGGCTCACGGCGTTTCGTTCTGGATGCTTTTTGATAATCCGATGCAAGATACGCCGCGCGTCGACTTCTGAGACCCCGGGTGTAAACTCTACTGCGACGGTCATCTGACGCGATTTTCTGTGCTTCCGGTGCTCACGTACTTTATGTACGCTGCGCTCCGGTTCTCGAAAACCACGCCATATGTCTCGCCGCAGCGACTTTCCAAACGGGCTCTGAGACAACCAGTCAGAACTGCATCTGTCATCAAATGACTTGATTGGACAGCGCTTCTTCCAGGTGCGAAGATCGCCCGTCACATTCATTTTAGGAAACCGCTGCGCAAGACTTCGTTTTGATCAAGAGGAAGTTCCATCATGGCAACCTGGCAACCCGATCCCTCATTCTATCCCTCGCCGAGAATGGCCGCCAAGGCGCCGGCAGAAAAGTTGGCCTACGTCGCCGCCTTCGATCCGGATCGCAAGAAACCCGATGCAATCGCCGTCGTCGATGTTGATCCGAAATCGCCTTCCTATTCCCGGATTGTCGGCCAGGTCGACATGCCGAATGCGGGTGACGAACTGCATCATTTTGGCTGGAATGCGTGCTCGTCCTGCCTTTGCCCCAATGCGCCGCACCCCCACATGGAAAGGCGTTATCTCGTCGTGCCGGGCCTGCGATCGTCGAGGCTGCACATCATCGATACGAAGCCAGATCCCCGAAATCCGATGATCGTCAAGGTTATCGAGCCCGAAGAAATTGCCGAAAAGGCGGGGTACTCCCGGTTGCATACCATTCACTGCGGACCCGAGGGGATTTATGTCAATGCGCTTGGAAACGCCGAGGGCAAGGCGCCCGGTGGCATATTCCTGCTCGATCCCGAAAGTTTCAATGTGCTTGGCCAATGGGAGATGGATCGCGGGCCGCAAAAGCTCGCCTATGATTTCTGGTGGCACCTCGGCCACGACACGATGATCACAAGTGAATGGGGTACGCCCGATACATTCGAGGATGGGCTTGTCCCGGAGATTCTGCTCGGCAGCAAATATGGACGCAGACTGCATTTCTGGGACCTCCACAAGCGCAAGCATCTGCAGGAGATCGATTTCGGTGAAGAGCACCAGCTCGTGTTCGAGTTACGCCCTGCGCATGATCCGACCAAGGCCTATGGTTTCGTTGGCTGCGTCATCAGTTTGAAGGACCTCTCCGCATCGATCTGGACGTGGTATCGCGACGGTAACAAATGGGCTGTCAAAAAGATCATCGAGATTCCCGCCGAGCCTGCCGATGCTTCATTGCTACCGCCTGTGCTGCAGGGCTTCCAGGCGGTTGCCCCGCTCGTCACCGATATCGATCTGTCGATGGATGATCGGTTCCTCTATGTTTCATGCTGGGGCACGGGCGATATGATCCAGTATGACGTATCGGATCCTTTCCACCCGAAAGAAACCGGCCGGGTCAGGATTGGTGGTATCGTCTCCCGGGCTACCCATCCGAAGGCCAGCAACCGCGCGCTCAATGGCGGGCCGCAAATGGTGGAAATCAGTCGGGACGGAAAGCGTGTCTATTTCACCAACTCGCTCTATCGCGCCATCGATCCGCAGTTCTATCCGGACGGTATCGACGGCTGGATGGTAAAGCTTGACGTCGGGGACAACGGCGGGATCACATTCGACGAGAATTTCTTCGTCGATTGGCCGAAAGGCCATCGTCCGCATCAGGTGCGGCTGGAAGGGGGCGACTGCTCATCGGACTCGTATTGCTATCCTTGATGAGGCCGGTATCCGCAAAACGAATGGCAGCATAGATGATAGCCATGTCACCGTGGCTGGTACTTGCTGGCCTTGGCGTCTTTCACGGTCTCAATCCCGCGATGGGCTGGCTCTTTGCCGTGGCGCTTGGTCTGCACAGAAGGAGCCGCAAGACAGTTTTCCTGTCGGTAATTCCTATCGCCATAGGGCACGCGATTTCGATCGCTGTCGTTGCATTTTTGGCCGTGTTGCTCGGCCTGATCATCGACCAGCGCGTTCTCGAAATTATCGCCGGCGTGGTGTTGCTCGCATGGGCTGTCTACTTCGCCACATACGGCCATCGCCACCGTGTCCGGGTTGGCATGACAACCGGAATGACAGGACTTGGGTTGTGGTCATTCCTGATGGCGACCGCCCATGGGGCAGGCCTCATGCTGGTGCCGGTTGTCATCCCGCTTTGCCTCTCGAATAGCCCCGCGAAAGAACTGACAGCGGCGGGTTCATTGCCGATAGCCCTGGCGGCTATCGGCACGCACATGGCAGCGATGCTCGCGGTGATCCTGCTGGTCGCGATCGCGGTTTACGATTGGTTTGGCCTCGCATTTTTGCGCCGCGGATGGATCAACTTTGATGCCATCTGGATCGCGGCGCTTGCGATTACGGGTATTGTCCTGATTGTCTGAGGGGCTGTTGGTATTCACACTCTGACGGCCTGCAAATGGCGCTTTTCTGTGCTTCCGGTGCTCACGTACCAGAATGTACGCTGCACTCCGGTGCTCGAAACCACCATTTTCGCCGCGTCATAGCGTGAATCTCAACGGCCCCTAGAGCGAGTTTTGTCTACTCAGAGCGGGATCTGTTTAATACTCAAGCTTCGGATACCAATCCTTGCCACGACCTTCGGGCGTTGCATCGAAAATGGTCCACAGTGGCATGGGGTCCGGTGCGCCGCGCGGGTCCTGCTCGGGATCGGCGGTCGCTACGCCCATTTCCTCGCTCCAGAAATGACGGATCGTGCCATCGCGACGGGTGAAGACGTTGAATGCGGCTCTATCTTCGTCCTCGGAACTTACATAGTCGCGAGTATAGTCGCCGCTCATGTCGGAATAGAGCTTGAGGTCGTGCCAGCCACGTTCCTTTTTGAAAGCGACAAGCCGCTCGATCGGCGAGCGCGCGATCACCGCCAAGGCTACGCGCTGTTCGACATCACGAGCCTCGCCGTCCCAGGCGCTGAGCTGCGAGGTGCACATCGGGCACGGCCGCTTGCGCTGCGGCCCGAACATGTAGCTATAAGCCACGAGTGTCTGTTTGCCATTGAACAGGTCGGCGAAACTCACAGGTCCGTGCTCGCTTTCAAATCGATAGTTCTTGGCGACTTCGCCGCCAGGTGGCAATGCCCGGCGTTGCTCGGCAACGCGCTCGATATGGCGCCGCAATTCGATCTCTTCCGCCAACAGCGCATTGCGCGCCTGCCGGTATTCATTGGTTTCGTTCGGAAAGTGCGCTTCGCTCAGCTTCACGAGCTCCGCTGCGGGTGTCAGTGGATGGGTGGTGTTCATGATCGATCCTTTGGGTGGTTGTGTATTCGATCCGGCGGCCCAGTCGCTGGGATGAGCCTGCCACAAAGAAGTCTAGGGCATTATAACGTTGATATCAACGTATCGTATTGTGAGATGTTCCGCCTCGACTATTTTGCCTTTCACCATGCTCATACGGACAGCAAATTCGATTTTGCGATGCTCAAATTAAAATCACTTTGATGCTTTTTAATGCGGTTCGTTTCACCCTCAGCCGAAATCAGAGGCGATTTTGCCGAACTCGTTGTCGTTTCACTGGCTAACATCGCGATCAGTCGCTGGAAGGGAGGATATCGGCTTCTACCCGCCTGTCATGAATCGTTCTTATTTCGACGGTTGGCCCTCTGGACGCTGCAATTTTTGAAGAAATTCGAGACGGCCAGATGAGTTGGCATGGAACATGCTTTGTCTTCTCATGGTGCAAGCTGGCGTTACTCGATCATCGGAATATCCTGGATCGCTACGCCTTCAGACAAGGAAGGTAAAAAAATGACAAAATACAAGCTCGAGTATATTTGGCTGGATGGATACACCCCGGTGCCGAATCTTCGCGGCAAGACGCAGGTCAAGGAATTCGACAGTTTTCCTGCACTCGAGGATTTGCCGATGTGGGGATTCGACGGCAGCTCCACGATGCAAGCTGAAGGCAGAAGTTCGGATTGCGTGTTGAAGCCAGTGGCCATCTATCCTGATAGCGAGCGTAAGAACGGTGCTCTTGTCATGTGCGAAGTCATGATGCCGGATGGTGTTACGCCGCATCCTTCGAACAAGCGCGCGTCGATCCTCGATGACGAAAATGCATGGTTCGGATTCGAACAGGAATATTTCTTCTTTAAAAATGGCCGTCCACTCGGCTTCCCGGAAGCCGGATATCCAGCACCACAGGGGCCATATTACACGGGCGTTGGCTATAGCAGCGTCGGCGATATCGCCCGCAAGATCGTCGAAGAACATCTCGACGTTTGCCTGGCAGCGGGCCTCAACCACGAAGGCATCAACGCCGAAGTGGCCAAAGGCCAATGGGAGTTCCAGATCTTCGGAAAGGGTTCCAGAAAGGCTGCCGACGAGATTTGGCTAGCGCGCTATCTATTGCAGCGTTTGACCGAAAAGTATGGCATCGACGTTGAATATCATTGCAAGCCGCTCGGCGATACCGATTGGAATGGTTCGGGCATGCACGCCAATTTCTCCACACAATATATGCGGGAAATCGGCGGCAAAGACTATTTCGAGCAGTTGATGGGCGCCTTCCAGAGTGCAACGGCCGATCATATCGCCGTCTATGGCCCCGACAATCATCTGCGCCTGACTGGCAAGCACGAAACGCAGTCCATTCATACGTTCAGCTACGGCGTGGCTGATCGCGGCGCATCCATCCGGGTACCGCATAGCTTTGTAAACAATGGTTACCGTGGATATCTCGAGGACCGCCGCCCGAACTCACAGGGCGACCCCTATCAGATCGCGTCCCAAATTCTCAAGACCATCGCATCCGTTCCTCTCGAAAGCGACATCTCGGTCGCTGCCTAAAGGACGCAAAGTGCGGCCAAAATAAATTTAGATTTGCGCACCAGACCCCAAGCGCGCCCCCCCGGGGGGGGTTTTGAGAGTAGGCCGCCCAGCCCCCCACCCGCGAGTTGTTCCGAGG
>NZ_JAQMHX010000017.1 GCF_028331445.1 Candidatus Phyllobacterium onerii
GCCTTGGCTATAAAACGCCAGCAGAAGTCTTCCGGCAAAAACTGCTCGCACAGACACGGCGGGCAGGCTAGCTTTCAGATATCGCAAGTCGCGCTTCAGATGGAATCTACAAAGTTTGAATGGCGGTCATGCTAGAACAGTCTGTCAAGACGCCGTACATGAGCACTGGGGAATCCGACAATGAAAATTCTAAATATAATGGCAGTTGCAGTTCTGGTTTCTGGGTGTGCAGGTACGGCACAACCCATCGCAATGACGGGCGATTTCGGCCCCCAGACGCTTACGCTTATCAACTCCTATAGGACGAGCCATGGCCTATCCCCGCTGGTCGCCAATGGCACGTTGAAAGCCCTGGCACGGCAACATAGCCGGGAGCAAGCGGCCCGGGGAGCTATCGGCCATGATGGCTTCCGCCAGAGATCAGCTCAAGCAAAAGCAGCCGGACTGAGTGGAGTATGTACGGAAAACGTCGGTGTCAGATATAGAAGTGCACAGGCTCTTTTTTCTGGATGGAGGAATTCCGCAGGTCACAACACGAACATGCTTCGGCCCAACATGCGATACGCCGGCGTTTCTGTAGTCGGGGGTTACTCGACTTTCTTTGCCTGTGGATAGCGACAGAGCATCGCCGCGAACAGCCTGGCGGCACCCGTCGGCAGACGTCATTCCGCCGCAACGATTTGAGATGCGTCGATAACGCCGCGGATTTCGGCGCGGCAGGAGCCGCAATTGGTTCCGGCCTTCAGGCGTTCGCCGATTGCTTCCACAGTCGTGCAACCGTTATTGGCGGCAGAGGCAATCTCGTTACAGCCGACCGAGAAACAGGCGCAGACAATTGCACCCTTGTCCGGCATGTCCTTACCTGGCCGTCCGGCTAGGAGCTGGAAGCGTTGTCGCGCGTCTGGGAATTGCCGCGTCAGTTGTTCGCTGGTCCAGCTGCGCGAAACAGTCACCGGTTCGCGCGCCACATACAGCGCACCTAAAAGACTGTCGCCCTCGAATGCCGCGATGCGATGCTGATCCTGATGCGCATCGTGATAGGCAAGCAATTCGATATCTCTCTGTGTCTGAAACAGGTTCCGCGCGAAGGCGCTCCAGTCCCGAGGCTCGCTATGACCGGCAAGTTCCAGCCGGTAGCCACCATCCGTCAGGGCCAACGCCCAATATTCTGCATCGGGCAGAGGCTTATGATGCAATACGGCAAAGCCATACCAGCGAGCGGCGAACGGTTTGACCGCGACGCGTGCCATCTTCAAAGCTGGTTGTCCGGAAACCGGATCGACATTGGCGGTAACCAGCCTGTCCACCCGCGCATTGCCGGCAAATTGCCCGTTCCAGTGCATGGGCACGAAGATATTCCCTCTCGCCTGCCGGTTCGTCAGCAAAGCTCGGACGATGATCGTGCCATGATCGTTACTGAGTTTGACCAGACTGGCGTCGGCAATGCCCTGCTCTGCGGCATCGAGTGGATTGATCTCGGCAAAGGGTTCGGCGAAGTGGGCGGAAAGACGCGCGCTTTTTCCTGTGCGGGTCATGGTATGCCAATGATCGCGGACACGGCCGGTATTCAGCGTGAACGCAAAGCGCGGATCGATTGCTTCCACATTCGCCGGTCGCACCGCGATAAAGTGTGCACGCCGGTCTTGCGTATAGAACTCGCCTTGCCCGAAGAACCGCTTTTCGGTCGCGGGCTCATCCCTGCCCTGTGGCCATTGGAATGGCGAAAGTGCATCGTAGTCCGTGTCTACTATGGCGGAGTGTGCGCTGATGTCGAAATCGCGGCTGCCGCGATTCTCGTGGCCCGAAAGCGCTGCATGTTCGGCAAAGATCTGCGCCGCGCTTTCATACGGAAAACCAGCGGCAAAGCCCATCCGCCGGGCCACTTGTGTAATAATCCACCAGTCTGGCCTCACCTCGCCCGGTAGCGGCAGGAACGCACGCTGCCGGCTGATGCGCCGCTCGGAGTTTGTGACGGTGCCATCTTTCTCGCCCCACCCGGCCGCCGGCAAAAGCACATCGGCGTGGCATGTCGTATCCGTCACCGCATTGATGTCGGAAACAACGACGAAAGGACAAGTCTTCAAGGCTCCGATGACCAGATCCGCCTCCGGCATCGAGTCCACCGGGTTGGTCGCCATGATCCATAGCGCCTTGATCTTCCCTGCCCGCGCCGCATCGAAAAGATCGACAGCCTTCAGTCCCGGCTTCGACGCGATGGTCGGAGCGTCCCAGAATTCCTGCACGAGCCGGCGGTGCCCGGCATCTTCCAGATGCATATGGCCCGCCAGCATGTTCGCCAGTCCGCCAACCTCGCGGCCGCCCATGGCGTTGGGCTGACCGGTGACAGAAAACGGCCCCATACCCGGACGACCGATGCGACTCGTCGCCAGGTGACAGTTGATAATGGCATTCACCTTGTCGGTTCCGCTGGCGGACTGGTTCACACCCTGGCTGTAAACCGTCACGCTTCGCTCGGTTCGTGTGAACAGATCAAAAAACGCACGGAGTTCCTCGGGAGGAATCCCCGTCCGAGCGGCAATGCTGCGCAGATCGTGACTGTTGGCGATAGCCAATGCCGCATCAAACCCCGACGTGTATCGCTCGACATAGTTCCGGTCCACCGCGCCTTGCGCCGCGAGAAACCCAAGCAGACCGACGAACAGTGCCGTATCGCCATCCGGTTTTATTTTGAGATGCATGTCGGCAATATCGGCGGTCATGGTGCGGCGCGGATCGATAAGCACGACGCGCATCTCCGGACGCCTGATCTTTGCCGCCGCGATCCGCTGATAGAGCACCGGATGGCACCAGGCAAGATTGGAGCCCGTCAGGACGATGAGATCGGCGAGCTCCAGATCCTCATAGGTTCCGGGAACCGTATCCGACCCGAAAGCGCGCCTGTGTCCCGCCACCGAAGACGACATGCACAGCCGCGAATTGGTGTCGATATTGGCCGAACCGATAAAACCCTTCATCAGCTTGTTGGCGACATAATAATCTTCGGTCAGCAATTGGCCGGAGACATAGAAGGCTACGCTGTCTGGGCCATGTTCGCTTATGGTTTCAGTAAAGCGGCTTGCCACGAGATCAAGCGCAGTATCCCAGCTTGCGGGCTTGCCCCCGATCTGCGGTTCGAGCAGCCGCCCTTCCAGATCGAGCGTCTCGCCAAGAGCGGAGCCTTTCGAGCAAAGACGCCCGAAATTGGCGGGATGCTGGGGATCACCCTTGATGCCTATGGCTCCGCTCTCCTCCCTTGTGGCGAGAACGCCGCAGCCCACTCCGCAATAAGCGCAGGTGGTGCGAACGGTATTGGGGGATTCAAGCATTCTATTCAGCCGCCACGGCAGCACGCTCAAGCAGGGCAAATAACCGCTCGCCATCGCGCTTTATCGCAATGGTTTTGACGCTGCCCTCATCGGCTCCAAGCGCCTTGCCGGTTTCCAGCGAAATCACCCAATTGTGCAGCGGGCAAGTCACCGAAGCACCATGGACGATCCCCTGGCTCAGCGGCCCGCCTTTGTGCGGACAATGGTCGTCAATGGCAAAGACCTGATCTTCCATCGTCCGGAACACGGCGATTTTGCCTTGCGGCGTCATCACACAGCGTGCGCCACGGCGGGGGATGTCGTTAAGCGCCCCGATTTCAATCCAGTCGTTCATACCCTCACTCCGCTGCTTGCTGGTAAGCGATGGTCGCCATGGGCTGGAACTCGTGCTTGTCCACGCCTGACACACGCTCCGACCAGGGATCGACCTGCGCAAATTTCTGACTGAAGACGAAGCGGTCGAAATAGCTCTTGCGCTTTTCCGCATCGCCCATTATCTGCCGGCGGATTTCATCAAGGCCGACACGTTTGGCCCATTTGTAGATGCGCTCCAGATAACGGCCCTGCTCGCGGTACATCTGCGCCAGCGCCACGACGTGCTCCAGCGCCTCATCTTCCGTATGGACCAGCCCCAGAACCTCAGTTCCTTTGATATCGAGCCCGGCTGCACCAGCAAAATGGATCTCGAAACCGGAATCGACGCAGATGATGCCAATGTCCTTGCAGGTCGCCTCGGCACAATTGCGCGGACAGCCGGATACCGCCATTTTCAGTTTGGCTGGCGTCCACGATCCCCACATGAACTTCTCGATGCGGATGCCCAGTCCGGTGGAATCCTGCGTACCGAACCGGCACCAGTCCGTCCCGACACAGGTCTTCACTGTGCGAAGACCCTTGGCATAAGCCTGGCCCGAGACGAAGCCAGCCTTGCCGAGATCGGCCCAGACAGCGGGCAAGTCTTCTTTCTTGATGCCCAGCATGTCGATGCGCTGACCGCCAGTGACCTTCACCGCCGGTATCTCGAACTTATCGACGACATCGGCGATGGCACGCAATTCCTTCGAACTGGTCATCCCGCCCCACATGCGCGGCACAACCGAATAGGTCCCGTCTTTCTGGATATTGGCGTGGACGCGCTCATTGATGAAACGCGACTGGTAATCGTCGGCATATTCATCCGGCCAATCGGAGACGAGATAGTAGTTCAGCGCCGGGCGGCATTTGGCGCAGCCGCAGGACGTCTTCCACTCAAGCTCCTGCATCACAGCGGGAATGGATTTCAGACCCTTCGCCTTGATCAGGCGGCGCACATCGTCATGGCCAAGATCGGTGCAACTGCACATGGGCGTGACTGCGGAAGGGTTATAACTATCGCCCAATGTCAGTGACAAAAGCTGCTCGACAAGTCCGGTGCAGCTTCCGCAGGAGGCGGAAGCCTTGGTATGAGCACGCACATCGTCAAGCGATGTCAGGCCTTTGCCTGTGATGGCGCCAGTGATCTTTCCCTTACAAATGCCGTTGCAACCGCAGATTTCCGCATCATCTGGCAAGGCTGCAACGGCCGCCATAGGGTCCAGCGGGGACCCTCCTTGATAGGACTGGCCGAAAATCAGTGTATCGCGCATCTCCGAAATGTCGGTGCGCTTTTTGGTGAGATCGTGGAACCAGGCACCATCGGACGTTTCGCCATATAGAACGGTCCCGATGATGCGGTCATCCTTGAGAACGAGGCGCTTGTAGACGCCAGCAGAAGCATCGCGCAACACGATTTCCTGCCGGTCGTCCCCCTCCCCGAGATCGCCGACAGAAAACAAGTTTATGCCGGTGACCTTCAGCTTGGTCGGCGTTTCGCTATGGACAAAGGTTGCTTCGCTGTTGCCTGCAAGCTGGGCCGCAACCACCCGCGCCATCTCGTAGAGCGGTGCGACAAGCCCGTAGCACTGGCCGCCGACTTCCGCGCATTCGCCGATGGCAAAAATGTCCGGATCGGATGTACGCATTCCGGCATCCGTGACAATGCCGCGATTGCATTCAAGCCCCGCCTCCTTGGCAAGCGAGCTACTCGGCCGGATACCGACAGCCATGACCACAAGATCGGCGGGTAATGTCGTGCCATCGGCAAGCAACACCCCTTCAACCTTCTTCTCACCAACAATCTCCTTGGTGCTGGCTTTAGTGAGGACCTTGATGCCGCGCGCTTCAACCGCCTTTTCGAGGAGATAGCCCGCAGCGGGATCGAGCTGCCGCTCCATCAATGTCGGCATGACATGCAGGACCGTCACGTCCATATCGCGGGATTTGAGTCCAGCTGCCGCTTCTAGACCCAGCAATCCGCCGCCGATGACGATGGCCTTTGCCCGCGATTGCGCCGCCAGCAGCATGGCCCTGACGTCATCGAGGTCGCGATAGGTCAAGACACCGGGAAGGTTATTGCCAGGCACCGGCAGGATAAAAGGCAAAGACCCGGTGGCGATCACCAGCTTGTCGTAGGGTTCGATGGTACCCGCATCGGAAGTAACCGTCTTGGCGACGCGGTCGATATTGACCACCTTGTGGCCCTTATAGAGCATGATCCCGTGCTTGATGTACCAGCCGTCGCCATGGATAATGATTTCCTCGAATTCCTTTTCGCCGGAAAGCACCGGCGACAACATGATCCGATCATAATTGACACGCGGTTCGGCGTTGAAAATCGTCACGTCATAAGCGTCGGGCGCCAATTCAAGCAAATGTTCCAGCGCACGGCCCGGTGCCATGCCGTTGCCAATGATAACCAGCTTCTGCTTTTTCTCAGATGGTTCCATCTCACGCAGCCTCCACAAGCCGATGACGTTCGTAAAGGAACTTCAGCACTGCCGAGCGGCAGCGAATGTAGGTAGTATCCGACACGAGTTCGATGCGGCGGCGTGGACGAACAAGCGGTACGTCCAACACTTCTCCGATCTTGGCCGATGGTCCGTTCGTCATCATGACAATGCGGTCAGAGAGAAGCACCGCTTCATCCACGTCGTGAGTGATCATCAGTACGGTATTGGCAAGTTCGGTATGAATCTGCATGACCTGGTCCTGAAGATGTGCCCGCGTCAGGGCGTCGAGAGCCCCAAACGGTTCGTCGAGAAGCAGGACTTTTGGCTCAATCGCCAATGCCCGAGCAATGCCGACACGTTGCTTCATGCCGCCCGATACTTCCGACGGGCGCTTGTCCCTGGCATGAACCATCTGAACCAGTTCGAGGTTGCGCATGGTCCACTCATGCCGCTCGGCCCGGCTTTTCGTGCCTGAGAAAACCTTGTCCACGGCCAGTTTGACGTTCTCATAAACTGTCAGCCAGGGAAGCAGAGAATGGTTCTGAAACACCACTGCCCGGTCCGGTCCCGGTGCATCGACGACAGCGCCCTCAAGAAGAACCACGCCGCGCGTTGCCTCTGTCAAGCCGGCGACGATGTTGAGCAACGTCGATTTCCCGCAGCCGGAATGGCCGATAATCGATATGAACTCACCTTTGTCGACGTCGAGCGAGACCTGGTTCAGAACTTGTGTGCTCGCACCACCGCGACTGAATACCATGTCGATCTGTTCGAGCGAGAGATAGGGTTTTGACATGATTATTTCCTTCAGGCGCTGAGCGTGTTGCGGGTGACGACTTTGGCAATGGACGCAATGGCACGATCGAGGAGATAGCCAACAATGCCGACATAGATGAGCGCGAGAATGATGTCGCTCATGCGCGAGGAGTTCCATGCGTCCCAGATGAAAAAGCCTATGCCAACACCACCAATGAGCATTTCGGCAGCAACAATGGCAAGCCAGGACAGACCGATGCCGATGCGCAAACCCGTGAAGATGTACGGTGCGGCGGCCGGGATCATGATCTTGGTGAAATACTCGAACTGGTTGAGACGCAGCACCCTTGCAACGTTCCGGTAATCCTGCGGAATATTGCGGATACCAACCGCCGTATTGATGATGATCGGCCAGATGGCCGTGATGAAGATCACGAAGATTGCTGAGGGGTTGCCGTCCTTGAAAGCTGCCAACGACAGTGGCAGCCAGGCAAGCGGTGGAACGGTGCGCAAGACCTGGAAGATCGGATCAAGACCGCGCATCGCCCAGTCGCTCTGACCTACCAGCGCACCAAGGGCGATCCCTGCGATTGCCGCAAGGCAATAGCCGAGGGCCACACGCTTGAGACTGGCGAGGATGTGCCAGAACAGACCTTGGTCGACGCCTTGTCCGACATAGAATGGATGGACAATCAATTCCCAGGTTTCGGATACAACGCGCGACGGCGGGGGAACACTCGCTGTTGGCGAGGAGCAAATGACTTCCCAAAGAATCAGCAGAAACGCCAGCGTTACCAGCGGCGGCAATATATGTCCTGCAAGGGTGGAGAGCCACTGCGGGAAGCGCCGCCGAGCAACATATGATCTCGGAGTGCTCAACGTCACGACCTTTGCTTGGGTGTGTTGCTGTTTTTGTGGATTCATCCGTACGGGGCTGGCAGTCATACCGGTTCCTTCACGCAAAACGTTTAATGTCGAGGCTGGCGAGATAGGTCTGCGGGTTGTCCGGATCGAAGACCTTGCCATCGAAAAAGGTCTCAGCACCTCGCGATGTCGAAGCCGGGATATCCGTTGCGGCGACGCCGAGGGCCGATGCCGCCTCGCGCCAGAGATCCTCCCGATTGACCTTGCCAACCAATGCGTTGACGTCCGTATCCGGCGCAAATTTGCCCCATCGTATATTCTCGGTCAGAAACCATTTTTCATGGCTCTGGAACGGATAGGAAGCGTGATCGCGCCAGAATTTCATCAAATGCGGGCTGGCTGTCTCGATACGCCCGGAGCCATAGTCATACTCCCCCTTCAACCGTCCAGCGATATCGGTAGCGGGAACGTTGAACCAAGCGCGCTTGCCGACGATTGCAGCCAGTTCGTCCTTGTTCGCCATGTCGTCAGCCCATTGCTGGGCTTCGAGGACGGCCATCAGCAGTGCCTTGGTCGCAATGGGATTTTTCTCGACCCAATCGGCACGCATGGCGAAAGATTTTTCCGGATGTTTGGACCAGATTTCCGCCGTGTTGATTGCTGTGTAACCGATGCCTTGGTTGACAAGCTGCGCATTCCACGGCTCACCCACACAGAAACAGTCCATAGTCCCGACTTTCATGTTGGCAACCATCTGCGGCGGCGGAACCACGATCGTCTCGGCATCCTTGTCAGGGTCGATTCCGCCGGCTGCGAGCCAGTAACGAATCCAGAGATCATGCGTGCCACCCGGGAATGTCATTGCGGCCTTGGCTGGGCTACCCTCTGCCTTCTTCTTGGCAAAAGCCTCTTTCAGTACCCCGGAGTTGGCACCGACTTTCAGATCCGCATAGGCAGACCCAATGGAAATTGCCTGCGCGTCGAGATTGAGCCGCGCAAGAATGACCATCGGTAGAGGCTGGTTGTTCTGGGTCACCTTGCCGCTACTGATAAGGTACGGCATCGGAGTGAGAATATGTGCGCCGTCGATACCGTTACCGGCCGAACCCAACACGAGATTGTCGCGTGTGGTACCCCAGGAGGCCTGCTTGACTACCTCGACATCCGGCATGCCATATTTTGCGAACAGACCTTTTTCCTTGGCGACAATCAATGGTGCGGAATCGGTGAGCGCAATGAAGCCAAGCGTTGCCTTTGTTGTCTCGGGACCGGCAGCTGCCGCAAAAGCGCCACCAGGAAAAGCAGCTTTGGCGGCAGCAAACAGTGCCAGCGTTCCGCCCGCTTTCAGAAGTTTTCGTCTGTGCATGCCAGTCGACAGAGTGTCTTTCATAGTATTTCCCCTGAAACGCGTCGGCCTTTGCAGCCGGTTGAGCCAAAAAAAAAACGCCGCTGGATGGAGTGCATTCCAGGCATACCTGCCGAATGAACTCGCCCGAGCGACGTCTGTGTCTTTGAAAGCACCCGATGCCGGTGCCTGTGGTTCCTGTCGTCATTGACGGAACAGCATAAGCCATGCAAGCGGCGTGCCACTTTTTTTAAAAAACAGCAACTAGTTGAAAAAGTTACACATTTTTTGCGCCACTCTCGCGCGACGCCAAGACTTGCAAATAATCAAAGCAACAGTTTTGTGCAGATAACAGAAGACTGGTGCGAATTTATTGTGCACAGCACAAAACGTATGCGCTCTTAAACATCGCTCTGGTTGGTGGCTTCGGAGCCGATATTCCGAATTCGGGATCTTGCCACATAGCCACGAATGTCTTCTGGGTCGAACGTGGTGCCATCGATGAACACGTCATCCTCAGCGTTTCCCTCGATACGCACATCTTCCATGGGGATATCAGAGCGGCATCCAAGCGCGTTGCGATAGAGATCCGGCCGGAAGGCTGAAGCAACCTGCCGATAGGCTTCCGCCGAATAGGGGACCTGGCCCCATCGCACCATCTGGCTGAATATCCATTGGGCCTGACTGATCCAAGGGAAATTTGCCCCTTGACGATGGAAGGTAAAATAATCTGGAACAGTCCGCTCGGTCCCGTTCGGATCAGTAGTGAATTGTCCCGCGAGCACCCTGTGGAGAATATCTATTGGCACGTCGAGATAACGGGGTTCCGCCAAGATCTGCGCTAGGTCGCGCCGGTTGTCCGGGATATCGCACCATGCTGCCGCCCGGTCCAGCGCGACAATCAACCGTGAGAGTGTTTGGGGATTCTGCTCCGCCCATTCCGGTCTGACTCCGATGACCTTTTCCGGACTGGAAGGCCAGATATCTGCCTTGACGGCAACGATGCGCCCAACTTCGCGCGCCACTGCTACCATATTCCACGGTGCTCCTACGCAGAACCCGTCGATCGCTCCCGCGGACAAGGCGTCGGATGTCATCGGCGGTGGCACCACGACCAATTTTACATCTTCTTCCGGATGAATACCGCCAGCTGATAGCCAATAACGCAATTCATAATTATGCGAGGAGAATGGATAGGTCATCCCCAAGACCGGCAAAGCCTCGCCCTTTGCCCGCATTTCCTCGATTACCAGTTTGAGGGCTTTGGCATTGGTCAGGGCATCTTCATGTCCAGCAAGACCTGCCTTTTCCTGCATACGACGATAGAGCTCTACGGAAAGCGTAATGGCGTTACCGCCACGCCCGAGCATGAAAGGAGCAATCGTTGGAGAAGGATTGGACCCAAGACCCAGCGCTGAGGCGACCGGCATCGGAGCTAGCATATGGGCGATATCGAACTGGCGGAACGCCAGCCGGTCGCGGATATTGGCCCATGAAACGTCCTTGACCAGATCTATCTGGATACCTTCGCGAGTAGCAAACCCAAGCTCCGAAGCGGCAATGAGAACAGCGGCATCGACGAGCGGGATGAACCCGGCGCGAACCAGCTTGGCACTTGCCGCGCGGATCGTGGCAGGAGATGTTGGCCCGCTCTTGTGCTGATCAATTCCGGTCGGGATGAAACTCATTCTAGCTCTTCCTAACTTCCCAGAATTGCCGCCGCCATGACGACGCTTTGGGCAATATCGGCAAGTTTCTTCTTTTCGTTCATGGCAGTCTGACGCAAAAGCGCATAAGCCTCATCTTCGGTTAATTTGCGCGATTTCATCAGGATTCCTTTGGCCCGGTCGATGATCTTGCGCTCCTCAAGGGCACTCTTGGCGTCGGCCAGTTCCTGCTGCAACCGGCTGAACGCCTTGAAACGGCTGACGGCCATATCAAGGATAGGCTTCACACGTTCTTTTCTCAAACCATCGACCACATAGGCCGAAACGCCAGCTTCAACAGCCGCTTCAATAGATAAAGTGTCCGAGCGATCCACAAACATCGCGATAGGTTTGCGTACAGAACGCGTTAGCTGAAACAAATGCTCAAGCATATCGCGGTTGGGCGTTTCAATATCGATAACAATGACATCCGGACCGATAATCTCAATCTGCCGCGCCAGTCCGACAATATCGTGCAGCACCACCACGTGCGTATGCCCCGCCTCCCGCAAGCCCTCTTCGATAATGGCGGCGCGGATACGGTTTTCATCGAAAATCATGATCGACAAGGCAGCGTTCATGCCTCATTTTTGCGCATGCACGAATATTGTGCAATGCTACATTAGGCCACACTGGTGGAGAACAACATCAACTTTGCACAACTAGATTTCCCTCTGGGGTTGAAATTTTCATCCCGGATTCGGGGTTTCTTGCGCCGGAATCGCGAATGTTTGGGTGAGATTCATGTGTTTTCAAAGCATTCATATGCCGAAAATCCAGCAGGCATACAACTCTACCAAGACGGATAGTATCGGCTGTTCAACGCTGTCATACTCAAGTTTGCCTCCGTCAATACCTATGGCACCTATGGCTAGTTTTCTCCGGCCCCTGCAAGATCTACCCTTGGTCTGCTACCCGGGAACCGCCGGCGATGATCCCATCGCGACGCGACGGAACGAGACGGGCGGCTGACGATGGAGCGACCTGTCGCGCCATGAAAACCGGAGACGCAAAATGCGCTCAACTATTCTGAAAGCGGCTCTTGCCGTACTTCTCACCTCCGCTCCCCTTACAATGGCCTTCGCGGCGCCGGGCCCTACCCGGTATGTGCCAAGTGGCCAGCTCAATTCCATTCTTACCGACCTTAACAATGCGGACACGCGGATTTCTCAGGAACGCAACCAAAGGTTGATGACACCCGCCGAGGCCCATGGTCTCAAGGCCGAACTGTCTTCGATCCGTAAAGACGCAATCGCCGCCAACAGGGATGGTGTGATCCCGATGGGAGAGTATCGGCCATTGATGGGGCAAGTCGAGAAGGTCAATGGTCACTTATTCGGCGAACCGTATTATCGGTGGAATCATCTAAACTAGATACACCGGCTTCCTCCCAGCTGGACAACGCCTCCGGGAACGGCCCGGGGGCGTTGCTGTTTGGGTTGGATTGCACCGCTGTGGATCGCGTTAGCCGCCCCAAAATGATGCGCAGAGAGGACGTCTTATTCGACAGGAGCTGACTCATGACCCGCACCGCCGCTGTCGAAGCGGGCGAAAAGCTGGTGAACGATCTTCACCCGGTCTTCATTTGGGTAGAACCTGTTGGCGAGGATCACGATGCCCATTTGCTTATGCGGCACGAAAGCGACATAGGCGCCGAACCCGTTTGTCGATCCCGTCTTGTTGATGAGGACATCCTCACGCGGTGGCATTGGAGGGCTTATCCGCTTGACGGGAAGCGCTGGCTTTGAGGTTCTCTGGGAATTGCCCTCAAGCAGCGTGGGAAGCGCGACCGGATAGTCATATTGCTCCCATACGAGGTCCTGGGTCATCTCGCCTACCCCGAAATAACCTGCATGCGTGTCGCTTATTGCGCGCGCGAGCTTCTCATCCAACGGAACGAGGTTCATATTTGCCTTGAGGAACTGGATCAGGTCAGCGGCCGTCGTTCGCACACCATAAGCCTCCGATGACAGAACCGCATTGCTCATGCGCACGGGCTTGCCTGCCTTCGTGTATCCTTGGGCATAATCCGCCATCCTGTCGCGCGGGACGTTAATGTAGCTGTTGGCCATGCCCATCGGTCGAAACAGCTTCTGGTCGACCAGCGTAGCGAAATCCCCTTTCATACTGTGGGCCGTTATGTAGCCGAGCATGCCGATGCTGGGGTTGGCATAAGTCCGGTGTGTGCCAGGAAGGTAAGCTGGCTGCCACTCCTTGAAATATTTGAGCATCTGCTGTTCGTTCTTGACATTGTCCGGCACTTGCAGCGGAAAGCCTCCCGGCGTGTGCGTCGCCAGATGCAGAATTTCCACATCACCAAAGGGGCTGCCTTGCAGGGCTGGAACGTACTTGCCTGCCGGCTCCGTCAAGGCGAGATCTCCGTTGGCTTGTGCGTAAGTGGCCAGCGTGGCGGTGAACGTCTTGCTGACCGAACCGATCTCGAACAGCGTTTTGTCCGTTATCGGCTTACCGCCTTCCTTCGCCATTCTCCCATAGTTGAAAACGTAGGATTTCCCCTCGAGAATTACCCCGACAGCCATGCCTGGGATATCGTATTGGCTCATGACCGGCCGTACGGTGTCGTTTACCCAGACTTCGACGTTATCCCGTTGATTCTCCGCTGCGCCAACAGGGCTTGCTGCTGTGGCGGAAACGAACGCAGCCAGGATCGGAGCCAGAAGTTTCAGGTTCATCAGTTTTCGTCCTTCAAGAATACAAATCCGGTGCTCAAGCACCCCCACGCCCGCTTGCCTAGGCCCCGTTCACCAATGCCAGGATGAGCTGGTGGATATTTCCGCCTTCACGGAGTTCAGTTCGATCAAAATCACGGCTGCGCTGTCTCTGGGTTTGAGACAGTTCGGAAAGGCGCTTCGTCATCTCCGCTCTGATCTTGGTGCATTTGGGATCATCGGGCACGGACAAGCCGACCGTTGCAGTCTCGATTGATTTTACCATCTCGCGGATCATATCGCCGTGCACGGCCTCATGACGGCGGATCCCGGTGATAAACGTCTCCCAGTCTCTGGCGACTGCGCCCGGCAGCTTTCCAGCAGGCTTCGGTATGGTGTAGGTGATTACAAGCTTGGGCTTTGCGGAGACGAGCGTGCAGGCCTTGCCCTGGTTTTCGTATTTCCTCGACCATGTCAGGCGGAAATTCGTATGCGCAATGGCGCTCCCATTGTCACCGGCGCTCGGTCCCCTCTCCCCGATCGATGCGTAAAGCTCAGCACCGGATTGTCCTGAAACCGCATAGCTCTCTACTTTTTCGACTGCTTGCCACTCGGCAAGTGCAATTGCAGGTAACGAGGCACAACAGGCAGCCAGCAACGAAAGTTGGACGACTGTTTTCACCAGAATCCCCCCGGATTATCAACATCGTGAAAATGGCGCGTTCCGATTGACGTTTGGCGCGCTTAAAGAGGTGCTCCCTTCCGCCGAGGCGAAAGGGAGATATCAACGATACCGTCAGTTCGCCGAGGCGAGTGTCATCGACGTGCCGGTGGCAGCAAGATTAAGACCAATCTGGCCCGTCACACTGATGGCCTGAAGATGGATCGAGCCCGCCGTGCCGCCAAACAGCACGTTGGTGCCGATACCGGCGCCAACTGTCGCTTCCGCCGTGGCGCCGCGATAGATGCCGCCGAGCGAGCCATGATGGTAGCCGGCTGTCGGTGCGAACACGGCCCAGATAAGCCGGCTGCGTGTGGTGAAGCCCACGTCAACCCCGAGCTTCTTGATTGCACCGCTGTAGTGGTCCGAACGTTCGCCGCTGAGGCTGGAGCGGAAATCGCATTCAATCTCCTTGGCCGAGCCAAGCACATAACCAATGCCGCCGCCAATAGTGCAATCGAGGTAGCCGATCTTCACACCACTGCGCAGATCCGGTTCCTCATAGGTCCGGATGGTGTCCGCCGCCTTGGCAGCCATCGTGCCCGCGAGAGTTAGCGACGCTGCCGTGAGTGCCATCGCAAGAATCTTTTTCATAATTTTCTCCTTTTTAGTGTGACCGGTGCACCGCAATCGGTCGTTCAGCCGACAAAACTCAGCAAGCTGTATAGGTCATCAGATGTGTGAGGGCGCAGTAGCAGACAGCCGCACAGTTCAGCGCCATTGGGACATTTTGAAGGCATGAAAAGGCTCTCCCAGTGCTGTTCAGCAATTCGCACCCCACTGTGCTCATCTGGTCACTCCTTGTTGGTAAAACGGGCGTTCCCGAGGCCTGTACCTATGGTCACGACCCCCCAACGCTCAACGTCCCGCATGAACGGAACCTGTGAGAGCCCCTGCACCACGGCATCATTATGCATGATGACAAAGGTTGGGTGATCGCCGATTTTCGGTATGGCTTCAACGAGGGCTGCCGGAAGGTTGAAATTCTTGCTCTCCCAATTCCCGCCGGGAAGATTTTGGCCGCCGTTTGCGATGGAGCCGTCCGGCATGATCGTACCTGGACATGCAATGCCAATGACCGGTGCCGGCATAAGATCGGCCTTTTGCGCTCTGGCGATAAGGCGTTCCACAACGCCTACGATATGCTCTACGGCTGCCGTGCGATTGGGTTCGTCATCGGCGTGGCGCCAAAGTTCCGATTTCCAAACTCTGGCTTTCGATAGATCGGCTTTGTCCTTGCGGCGTGTTTCGACAACACCAGCGCGAATGTTGGTGCCGCCGATGTCAACGGCGATCAGCGAATCGTGACCCTCAAGCATCCAGGCGGGCATGAGTTGTACTGCACCGATAAGTCCGGCTTCATCCGGATGATGCACGATCGGCACAAGCTCGATTTTCAAGCCATCCGATTTCAAGAGCACCATCGCCCGGGCAATGGCCAGTTCCCCGAAAGCGCTTTCTCTCATGCCCCCGCCGACAACGACGCGTTCAGTGCCCCTCCAGCTCTTTTCCTTCAGGAAACGGGCAAGCACCTGAGCGAGTTCGCCGGCGAAATCATCGACTGCGCCGAGAACAAGGGCCGCAGCTTCCTTGTCCTTTCCCTGCACCAACGCATCGATCTGTTTCTTCGACAGATCCTTTGTCGGCGTGTCCCCAAGCGGATCATCGCCGCCGTTTTTGATACGTTTGCGCCAATCGTCTAGTTTCTGTTGGAATGCCGATTTACTGGCCTTGTCGCCGATGAAACCATCCTTGTCGCGCAGCTTCAAATTATAGCCGTCGACCGTTACCGACGGCAATGAAGGGGCGCCATGCGCAACTGGCACAGGATTATCCTGTTTCAAGTTGTCCTGGTGTTTCGTCATGCCTGCCCCTTGCACAAATTTACGATCATCGTGACAGGAACGCTGCGGCTTGGCCGAAGTTCCAGCCGGATCTCGCACTCACTTGTGATCGTGATCGTCGTGAACGGGGAGATCGAGGCCGAAAGTCGTAACGAGATCGGCAACCTGGGCAGGGCTGAGGTAGCGTGGGTTGAGGTTGCGCAGGAGGAGGTAAAGCTTCGCTGTCTCTTCCAGCTCCTCGGTGGCAAAAACGGCGGCTTCCAGACTATCACCGGCCACAACGGGGCCATGATTGGCCAGAAGCACGGAGGAATATTTGCCCGCAAGGCCGCGGATCGCATCGGCAACTGCAGGGTCGCCAGGGCGGTAATAGGGCACGAGGGCGGTCTGGCCGGCGCGCATGAGATAATAGGGCGTCATCGGCGGCAGTGCGGCGCGTGGATCGATCTCCGGCAGCATTGTCAGGGCAACAGCATGCGTTGAATGAAGATGGACGACCGCGCGCGCACTTCCGCGCGTCTCGTAGAGGGCGCTGTGCAGCGGAATTTCCTTGGTGGGTTTATCGCCCGAAACCAACATGCCGGCAGCATCGAGGCGAGAAAGCCGGGCCGGGTCCAGAAAGCCGAGCGAGGCATTCGTCGGTGTCACCAGCCAACCACCATCATCAAGCCGCAACGATATGTTGCCCGACGACCCGGGTGTCAGCCCCCGCTCGAACAGCGAGCGTCCGTATTGGCAGATTTCCTCACGCAGGCGTGCATCAGACATTCGAATCCTCCGTCAGGCGGTTGCACCTTCGATCAACTCAAAACCAAGATCGATAACCTGTGATGGCGCGTTGTCCATGATGAGCTTTGCCGCCATTTGTCCGGTCGCGACGCGCGGCGTGCGTATCGTCGACAGGGCTTGCGGCATAACCCGGCCGAGATCAAGGCCATTATAACCAAAAATCGCCAGTTGGGACGGGATGACAATTCCTCGCGCCAAACAGTGGAAATAGCCCCCGAGCGCCATGTCATCATTGGAAAAGTAGACGGCGTCCAGGTCAGAGGTTCTGGCCAATAGACTGTCGAGACCCAAACGCCCTCTTTCGACAGACGAAGCCTCCCTATAAATTTCCCGATCTGCAAGCGGCACGTCATTCGCACTCAATGTCTCGCAGAAGCTCGAATAGCGTTTGGCGGCACGTGTATCGCGGTCGAGATCATGACCGACATAGCCTATCCGGCGATAACCGCGCTTCAACAGGAACTCGGCGCTTGCACGGCCGGCAGCGCGGTTGGAGAAGCCAACGGCAAGGTCCAGCGCGGTGCCATCCACATCGAGCATTTCCACCACCCGGCAATTGGCGGCGCGCAGCATGTTGATCGTGCGCTCGGTATGTTCATAGCCTGCCAGCATCACCGCCGCAGGCCGCCAGGCGAGCATAGAAGCAACCAGCGCCTCCTCCCTTGCGGGATCATAATCAGTGACAGCAAAAACCGCCTGATATTGATTTTCCTCCAGCGTTGCGCCCGCACCTCTCAAAACATCGGCAAAAACGATATTGGACAGCGACGGTATGACAAAGGCGACGAGGCGGGAACCGGCCGAGGCCAGCGTACCAGCGATGCGGTTTGGCACATAACCGAGCCGCTCAACGGCGGTCATGACGCGATCCCTGGTCTTGCCGGAATAAGAGCCATGGTTTCGCAACACGCGCGAAACCGTGCTTTCACCAACGCCGGCCGCCTCGGCAACCTGCGCAAGCGTTACTGCCGCCTGATCTCTGGAGGTCATCGTCCCTCTTGTATTCTTTCCAATACGCGGTCGAGACACGGTATTCGCCTCAGCTACTTCCCTAGTAAAGTTTTTTTGGCAGCGCTACCATTTTATGGTTGGCAGCGCTGCCATCCGTGTCTATCACTTCGGAAACAATTGTTGAATCCCATGGCGGGCGACTCGAATACCCGCCAGACCGGAGGATATTTTTATGTCAGAGACCAATGCGGTCCGCCCAAATGCCGTTGTGGCGGCGGTAATCGGACTGGGTTCAATGGGGATGGGAATGGCCAAATCCATGAACCGTGCCGGCATTGACGTGATCGGCTGTGACATTGCACCCGCGGCCGTTGATCGGTTCATAGCGGATGGCGGGCGTGGCGCCGCCACAGCCGCCGGGGCCGCCACGGGTGCCGATATCGTTGTGTCCGTGGTCGTAAATGGCGCGCAGACCGAGGCCATATTGTTCGGGCCGAACGGCGTCGCCAGCGCAATGAAGCCCGGCGCCGTGTTCATCTCGTCCGCAACGATGGATCCTGCTGTCGCACGGGATCTTGCGCAACGAGTCGAGGCTCTCGGCCTTCATTATCTGGATGCCCCGATATCCGGTGGCGCAGCAAAGGCGGCGAGCGGCGAACTGACGATCATGGCGTCGGGCTCCAGGCAGGCCTTCGAGCTTGCCTGCCCGGCTCTTAATGCCATGGCGGGCAAAGTCTACGAACTCGGCGATGCAGCCGGAGCAGGTGCCGCCTTCAAGATGGTCAACCAGCTCCTTGCCGGTGTGCACATCGCCGCCGCCTGCGAGGCTATCACCTTCGCTGCCAAACAGGGGCTCGACCTCGACAAGGTATATGAAGTGATCACTGCCTCCGCCGGCAACTCATGGATGTTCGAGAACCGGGTACCGCACGTGCTGGCGGGAGACTATACGCCCCTCAGCACGGTCGAGATTTTCGTCAAGGATCTTGGCATCGTCCAGGATATGGCACGGGCAGAGCGTTATCCGGTGCCGCTCGTGGCTGCGGCTTTGCAAATGTATCTGGCTGCCTCCGGCGCCGGCATGGGCCACGATGATGACGCGTCTCTTGCACGGGTATATGCCAGCCTGTCCGGGGCAAAGCTGCCGGACGCGAAACCGAAGGGTTGAGAAGGAGCGTTGATGCCGGTATTTGCCGCCAACCTGTCGATGATGTTCAACGAGTGGCCGTTCCTCGATCGCTTCGCCGCTGCTGCCGATGCCGGTTTCACCGCGGTTGAATATCTCTTTCCCTATGAGTTCTCGCCCGAGGCGATCTCCGAGAAGCTCGTCAGCAACAATCTTGAGCAAGCCCTGTTCAACCTCCCCCCAGGTGATTGGGCCGCGGGTGAGCGCGGTATAGCTGCGCTGCCCGGACGGTTCGATGGCTTGAAGTTGGATGTGGAACGGGCGCTTGACTATGCATCGGCGACCGGCGCAAAGCGGCTGCACCTGATGGCCGGCATTGCGGATCCCCATGACAAGACGGCCGCATCCTGTTACCGGCACTCGGTCACCTACACAGCCGGCCGGCTTGCCGAAGCTGGCATCGACCTGTTGCTCGAGCCGATCAACGGGCGAAACATGCCAGGATATTACCTCAATGATTTCAGCACAGCCGAAGAGCTCATTGCAGAACTCGGTCTGCCGAACCTGAAGCTGCAGTTCGATATCTATCATCGGCAGATCATGCACGGCGATGTGGCCATGGCCTTGCGCCGCCTGATGCCGATCGTCGGACATATCCAGATCGCCAGCGTCCCCTCGCGCCACGAGCCGGATGGGGAAGAGCTGAACTATCCCTATCTGTTCGATGAAATCGACCGACTTGGCTATGGCGGGTTCATTGGTTGCGAATACATCCCGAGAGCCAAAACCCTGGATGGCTTGAACTGGTTCGAACCCTTCAGACGGAGCTAGACGATGGCTATCTTGCTTGGATCAATCGCGGATGATTACACAGGAGCGTCCGATCTCGCCAATACGCTGACGAAAAATGGCCTGCGTACGATCCAGACCGTAGGCATACCCGACGCCGCGTTGGACCTGCCCGATGTGGATGCAGTCGTGGTCGCACTGAAGATCCGCTCGGTGGCCGTAGCAGACGCCGTATCATCTGCATCAGCGGCCTATCAATGGCTGCAAAGGAGAGGCGCAAAGCACGTCCTTTACAAGATCTGCTCGACATTCGACTCCACCGATGCCGGCAATATCGGTCCGGTCACTGAAGCACTCAGCGATATAGCAGGAGGGGGCATAGTTCTTGTGACGCCGGCCTTTCCACAGACAGGGCGCACGGTCTATTTCGGCCACCTCTTCGTTAACGGACAACCGCTGAACGAAAGCCCCCTGAAAGATCATCCTCTCAATCCAATGCACGATGCCAATCTGGTACGCGTCATGGCAAGGCAGTCGCAGGGGACCGTGGGCCTCGTCGATCTGACGACGGTCGCAGGCGGGCCGGCGGCTGTGAAGGCGCGTCTCGACAGCTTACGCATGCAGGGCTTCACCACAGCAATCGCCGACGCAATCGTTGATCGCGATCTCGAAACACTCGGTGATGTCGCGGTCGAAATGGGGATCTCAACCGGAGCATCCGGTCTGGGGCTTGGACTCGCCCGCGCTCTGGTAAAATCGGGCCAGGTGCCCTTGCAGGCTGGAACGACGGATGGTGCCATGCATCCAGTCGGCGGACTGGCCGCCATTGTCGCCGGCAGCTGCTCTCGGGCGACGCTCGAGCAGCTGGAAATTGCCGAGCGGTCCATGCCCGTTCTGAGGCTCGACAGCGAAAAGCTGATTGGGGGTTCAGACGAAATAGCCGCGGCTCTCAGCTGGGCTGGCGAGCGCGTTGCGGCCGGTCCTGTCGCCATCGCGGCAAGTGCATCACCAGAAACAGTCTCCGAGCTTCAATCGCGATACGGGCGTGAGGCATCTGGCCATGCGATCGAGGCTGCAACGTCGACTATCGCGGCTGAGCTCGTGGCAAGGGGCGTACGGCGGCTGGTGGTCGCCGGCGGCGAAACCTCCGGCGCGGTAGTCGACAGGCTTGCCATTCCCGCATTTCTGATCGGGCCTGAAATCGCACCGGGCGTGCCAATACTGCGCACAGTCGGGAGTGCGCAGGGAGATATGCTCATGGCCCTCAAATCGGGGAACTTTGGGGGCAAGGACTTCTTTGCAACCGCTCTGACCATGATGCGTTAAAGACAATAGCGCGGATAGTTGATGGAGGCGGCGATGACAACCGAACCCAAAGCATTAATGGTTCGCATCCGCGGAAGGGTGCAGGGCGTAGGTTTTCGCTTCTGGACACAGAGGGAGGCGCAAAAGCTCGGCCTGAGCGGCTGGGTGCGCAATGGCAGTGATGGCTCGGTCACCGCCCGCATCGCCGGACCGGAACAAGCTGTGTCCACAATGCTGCAACGCTTCAGGGAGGGGCCGCCAGAGGCGTCCATTTCAAGCGTCACCAGCGAAGCCGTCGATGGCGACCAGCCGGCTGACGGTTTCAACATCGTCAGTTAGGACTGATCACTACGCTCAGGGTGCCGCGTAATACCAATCAGCGGCAACGACACCCGCATCGACAGCCCTTCCCGCGTAATATTTCCAAAGCTTGTGGACATGTCTGTCCCGATTGAACGTTCGGCCAAAGTCTTCCAGCTCGCCGGCCGTAAGGGGTTCCACCTCTCCCAACATGTGGGCGTCGTATAGTGCTTTGGCGTTCTCAACGAAATGGATCGAATCGATCAAGAGATGCTTGACCGATTCCGCGACAATCACCTGACCATGGGCCCTGATCTGCAGCGCCTGCTTTTGTCCCAGCGTCTCCGCGAGCGCCCTGCCAAGAGTGGCATCGCTCACGTGACTTGGATCCGGGTGAACGGGAATACCGCTCGCCCAGCGGATTGCATGGTTCTTGACGGGAAGAAGCGGCCGGTTCTTCACAATCGTGAACGTCGTAGCAAGATCATCGTGGAAATGGGCGACAGCCTGAACATCCTGCCGGGCACGAAGTATCTCAGTGTGGAGGTAAACTTCAGCCGGGGCGCGAATACCTTCCGGACCGGCCACTACGACACCATCGAGATCACAGATCAACAGGTCGTCAGGCCGCAGCGAAGCACGGCTTTGATCGAACGACTGGATCAACAGATGCTGACCGTCCGGCAGCCGCGCACTGACATGGCCACTATAGCCAAGGATGTCGAGACTGTTGAGGATAAGTGTGCATGCGGCGACCTCTTCGCGCAATTTCTGCTCAACGCTTCCAGACAGGGGTGGCTGATTAATGGTCATTTGTAGCTCCTGGATTTCATGCGCATCATTCAAAGAGCATGCCGCGGTAAAGGGGGATGGAAAGGATCATCTCGAAGCTGACCCAAAGGAACAGTGCGATCGAGGCTGCGATCAGGACGCTGAACTTGACGCTCTTGCGGCCCTCGACGATCATGTAAGATGCGACATAGGCCGGCACTGCAGGGAGGATGCCGACTATCATGACGGCGGCTGTAAATGCGGCGACCCAACCGACGGCCAATAGTTCCTTTTGCCCTGAAGGATGTTCCTCGCCTTCGTCGCCTGCCGACTTTGGAACGCCCGGCAATCCGCTTGCCGGGTTGAGATAGCGCCGGACCAATTCTCCGGTCGAGGTCGATGTTCGCGACAGTATATCCAGCGCAATCAAGACGATCAGGACATAACCGATGAGAAGCGGGACCTCACGCGAAGCCGGAGGATAGCCATAGGCCGCGACAATGAATATCAGCGTAACCGCAAGAAACGCCAGCGGCGGGCTAAAATTCTCGGCAAGCGCCGAAAAGCTCTTTCGGGGAGCGCTCATGATACTTCCTCGACTGAATGGCGCCGCTGCAAAAGCGTGCGTATCATTGGATAGGTCAAAGCCATGACGATCAATGCAAACAGCAGCGCGGAAATCGGCCGCGTCACGAAGATCGACCAACTGCCGCCTGAGATCATCATCGCCTGCGCGAAGCTGCGTTCGGCAAGCTCGCCGAGCACCAATGCGATGACCAGCGGCAACCGCGGGTAATCGAAACGGATCAGCAGATAACCGATCACGCCGAAGACGAAGGCAAGCACAATATCACCCGGCAGCGAGTTGTTGGCGTAGGCACCGACGAACGAGATCGCAATGACTGACGGTACCAGGATATGTGCATCGAGCCGCGTAATCATGGCCAGAGGCCGGACCATCATCAATCCGATCACCGATGCAAGAATGGATGACAGGGTAAGCGTCAGGATAAGACCATAGATCTCCGCCTCATGATGCAGGATCATCGTCGGTCCGGGTTCCATCCCGTGCAGCACGAGCACACCGAGCAGCACCGCCATCTCGGCTGTACCGGGAATACCGAACGCGAGCGTCGGGATGAGATTGCCGCCGTCCTTGGCGTTGTTGGCAGCCTCCGGCGCGATCACGCCTTCGATATTGCCCTTGCCGAAGCTTTCCGGATTTTTGGATGCCTGAACCGTACTGAAATAAGCGAGGAACGCGGCGACGGTGCCGCCGACGCCGGGTATGGCCCCCACCAGCGTTCCGATCAGCGAACCGCGCAGAAGTGTCTTCCAATACTTGAACGAAGCCCAGACACCGTCGAGCGTCCCTGTCAGGCCGACCTGCCCCTTGTCCTTGGCGATCGAGCCGCCCTTGGCCGAAAGCTCGATCATTTCCGGAAAAGCGAACAGACCGATCATCGCCGGTGCAAGCGGGATGCCTTCCCACAAATGCTCGATGCCAAATGTGAACCGCGTCCCGCCATTGACATTGTCGAAGCCGATAAACGCGAACAGCAGCCCGATGCCGCCGACGATCATGGCACGAAGCA
The DNA here is from genome assembly GCF_028331445.1 of Candidatus Phyllobacterium onerii. GTDB lineage: Bacteria > Pseudomonadota > Alphaproteobacteria > Rhizobiales > Rhizobiaceae > Phyllobacterium > Phyllobacterium onerii. The sequence continues at coordinate 23,665 of NZ_JAQMHX010000017.1, forward strand.
TGCGCCCTGGCGCGCAGGCGGCGATCGTCACAAGGCCAAGGGTTGCCAGCAGGAAGAATTCCGATGGACCAAAGGCAAGCACGATCTTCTTGGAGATCGGAATAACCAGCAACAGCGTGAACACGCCGATGACCCCGCCCACCGATGAGGCGCTGGCGGAAGCACCAAGCGCCAGCCCTGCCTTGCCTTGTTGCGCGAGCGGATAGCCATCGAGACAGGTCGCTGCATTCGGAGCGCCGCCCGGCAGGTTGATAAGGATCGACGTGACAGACCCACCGAAGGATACGGCGCCCATGAGCCCGCCGGCGAGCGAGAGTGCCGAATACGGATCGAGACCGACCGTCATCGGTCCGAACACGGCAAGCGCGGTGGTGCCGCCCATACCGGGAACGACACCGACGACAAGCCCAATCAACATTCCGATGGTCAGGAAAAGCAGCGACTGGAATGTAAATACGTTGCCAGCAGCGGTTAGCGCGACATCAAGCATGGATATTCCTCGAACAGATTACAGCCTAGTTTGCAGGGCCGAGATACTTGCTGTAGCGCTCGTAGAAGTTGAATTGGCCTTCGAGAATTCCCTTGGCGGATGCTGCATCGCCAGGTTCGACCGCAATGCCGCTCTCCTTCGACCATGTCGCCATAGCCGGGTCCTGCATTGCCGCCATAAGACTCTCGGAAAGGGTCTTGGCCACCTCTGGCGGAAGATCTGGAGGACCGGCCACAAGACGTCCGACCGACAGTTTGGAAAGATCGGGCTGGCCCATTTCGACCGCGTTTTGAGCGCCCGGTACAGACGATTTTTCCTCGAAGGTTCCGATGATCCGCAATTCTCCGGATTCGACGAATTTCTCCATGACCGGAAGAGGACCGATCACCGCGTCTCCGTCGCCGCGAATGACCGCGAGCACATAATCATTGCTGCCCTTGTAGCCCGAGATGATTTCGCGCTTGATACCAAGCATGTCGGTGGCGATCATCGTCGCCGAATAGGCGGTTGATGAGGGTCCCGACGCTGTGAATTTCACCGGACGTCCAAGCGCCTTCAAATCCGCAACCGTTTTATAAGGCGACGCTGTAGGCACGCCGACGCCGTAACCATCCTGTCCGAAACTGCCAAGCCAAGTCATCTTCTTCAGATCGTACTGCAGATCGCTGTCGCCTCTGATCTGTGGAACGAGCATGCCCGGTATGTTGAAGATGCCGATCGTGTAGCCATCGGGTTTTGCGCGATAGACCTGCGCGGCTCCCCGCGCCCCGCCCGCGGCCGGAATGTTTGTCGGGACGATGTTGACGGATTGCGGCAAGTGACGCTCAAGGATCGGCGCAACGGCCCGCACATAGGTGTCGAAACCGCCGCCCGGGCTGACGGGTATGACGAATTGGATGTTCTTGGCCGGAAAATCCGCAGCCATCGCCACAGGGGCAATCACCATGCCAGCGCAGGTGATGAATGCTGCGAGCAACTTGTTCATTAATCTCTCCTCCATGTCCTCCGCCGGGAACGTCACATCGAGACCTAGCGGTGACAAGAACAAATTTTAGCTCTCTGCCCCATGGAAATTAGCTGGCAAGCTTCGATTGGTTCGATCAGGCGATGTGAATTCCGTAGAGTGTCGCGAGCTCATTGCCACCTTGCCAGACCATGTCGAGGGCGACGTAGACGATGATCGCCAAGCCTATCCAGCCAATCCACTTGTACCTGTTGAGGAGCTTCGCAACGAACGACGATGCCAGCCCCATCAGCAGAACGGACAAGATCAATCCGAATATCAGCGCGTGCATATTTTCCTTGGCCGCCCCGGCGACAGCCAGCACATTGTCGAGGGACATGGAAACATCGGCAAGAATGATCTGAAAGATGGCCTGGCGGAACATCTTGGGTTTGATGGCAAGCGCACCGCCATCAGTTGCTGCAAGGTGACCCTCATCGTCCGCCTCGGAAGCGCGCAGTTCCTGCAGCATTGTCCAGCAGATCCACAGAAGCAAAAGGCCGCCGGCGAACGTGATGCCGGTGATTGCAAGGAGCTTGACCGCCGTCACCGCGAAAACGATCCGGATGACCGCAGCCGCCGCAATGCCAGCGGCAATGGCCTTGCCACGCAGATCGTTGGCGAGACCTGCCGCCGCCATGGCGATGACGATCACATTGTCTCCCGACAGGAGCACGTTGATCATGATCACTTCGAAATACGCGGTAATGGTGGCTTGATCTAAATGGAACGGCATCGTTGGGTAGTCTCGCTTTAGTTGTGGTGAAACGCATCGCAGTCTGGGGAATTGTCCACCTGATATAGGCGCTAACTGGCGACGCTCGATTTCTCATAGTCCTGCATACGCGTTTTCAACCTGGTTTCCAGGATGGCCAGAAATGCGCGCACCTTCTTTGGTACGAACCGGCTCTTCGGATAGAATGCCTTGATCACCCGATCAGAAACGACGTCTCCGTCAAAAATCGGAACCAGTTGCCCCGACTGGATCTCAGCAGCAACGCTATAAAGTGGCAGGCGCACGATGCCGGCCCCTTCAACCGCTGCGAGCAAAATCGCGCCCTCAAGGTTGGAATGAAACGTTCCATCGACGGGAACGGCGACATCCTCGCCATCTGATCTGATCTGCCAGATCTTGGGGTCTCGTTTCTGCGTCATATGGACAAGGCAATTGTGGTTTTGAAGGTCGTGTGGGCGATTCGGCATTCCATGGCGAGCAAAATAACCCGGCGCCGCACAAATGGCATAGGGGGCTGGGCCGAGTTTGCGTTCAAAAAGACCGCTATGAAAAGACTCGTCATCTTCGAAATGACGGCTGCCGACGACGACGTCCACCCCTCGCTCCATAAGGCTCACCGAATTGACACTGACCGTCAGTTCCACTTTCACGGCCGGATATTCAGTGTTGAAATTGATGACAGCCGGGACGACCAGCCCCTGCCCTACCCCCGGTGTGGTGTGTATCCTGAGATTTCCGATCAATTCACTGCTGAGCCCGCTCGCATCTGCCTTGGCCGCATCGAGTTCCGCGAGTATCCGGACGCAATGTTCGAACAGCACACTGCCGGCATCGGTGAGAAACACCTTGTGCGTCGAGCGGTGCAGCAATGTCAGGGCCAGAGAGTTTTCGAGCTGAGTGACATGTTTGCTCATATAGGACGGCGACTTTGTGAAGATCTTTGCCGCTTCAGTAAAGCTGCCATACTGGACGACACGTGTGAATATAACGATGTCATTGAGGTCCAGCCCATCGAAACTTGACCGGGCGGCACCAGCACACTGGCTCGGTTCCTGGGCTTTTGCCATTACCTGTCAACCGCAGCAGGTCATGAGAAGAGCAGCGACTTGATGACGACCGGAATCACACCTGGCGGGTCGATGAATTCGCCGAGATCAACGAAATCCAGATCCTTGAGCTGCACGCCGTCGATGGACACCAGATTTGACCCAAGGTCGAGTTCTTTCTCGAGAATGCGGCCGATCGTTTGCCCGACATCGCCGTCGATCACCAGCACCAGCAGTTCCTGGCGCTGTCCTGCCGGCGCCGCTACCGACTTGATGGCTGTGGCCATTGCCAGAAGCCGCGGATAGTCCGGCAATCCGCTCCACGAGAATGCCAGAGCCAAGGGTAGTGACAGATCCCGGTCCTGACGTTCTGCACTTGCCTTGAAAATCCTTGCAATCTCATCGGCATTGATGACTTCGGGCAAACTGGTCCCGAGGTGAACGACGGGAATATTATGAGCAGGCAATGCCTTGATGCCGCTCATATAGAGCGTCTTGCCGCTGACCTGAACGGTAAACTGCGATGCGCCAATGACCGTTGCCCTGATGCGTTGTCCTGCATCAATGACCGGTACGTCGATGCGCGGACCTAGCTGCGCCACGATCTCCTGTGCCAGAATTCGCGCGATGTCCCCGTGATCCTCGGTCTCATAGCCAAAGATGTATTCGGAAACGCCGCCCGAAAAAGTAATGTATGTCGGCGCAACAGCTCTCTCCAAGGCGTCGGTCAGCAGCAATTCCTCGCCGAGATCATCAAGCGGACGTCCCAAAATCTGATCGACCGCGAGCGCAGCGAGCCGCTTTGTGATGGCTTGGCGGGACGCTTCCTCGGGCAATTCGTCACCGGAAATTTCGATACCGAGCGATTGCGCGACGATCCTTGCCGACTCGTCGGTGCGAGACCATTTTCCATGCTGGTCTTTTGCCAGCAAACGTCCGCCGACGGCGAAAGCGGCAACGCTGAGGATTTCCCCCTTGTCTATGAGCGCAAGTTTGGTCGTGCCCCCGCCGATATCAACGTGAAGCCCGCAAGCATTGCGTTTTCTCGAAAGGGCTGTCGCGCCGGAGCCGTGTGCAGCCAATATGGACTCAAGTTTATGGCCGGCAGTCGCACAGACGAATTTGCCTGATTCATTCGCGAATATTTCATCGATCGCGCGGGCGTTCGTCCGTTTTATGGCCTCACCTGTCAAGATGACTGCGCCTGAATCGACATCGGCCCGCTTGTAGCCGGCATCGTGATAGCAATGATGGAAGAAATGGCGAAGCTCATGGGCGTCGATCGTGCCGTTCGGCAGGAAGGGCGTGAGGAGAATGGGCGATCGCCACAGAACAGTGCGTTCGACAACCACAAACCGGCTCGACAGATCATCCTTCTCCCGCTGCAGAACGATACGGGCAAACAGCAGGTGCGAAGTGGAGCTGCCGATATCGATACCGACAGTGAGAAGCTCGAGGTTTTCCTGTTCCCAGATCGCCCGTGAAATCGCCAGCTGATCGGATTCCGACAAATCCTCGTGCTCATGGTCCAGATCAAAATCGTGCACTCATTTCTCCTGCTATACGAATTACAATTGAAGTCGCGCCGGCCAGCGCGACATCTCAACGAAGAACTAGATGGCCGGTCCCACCAGAACGGGCGTCTGGATGACACCTGTCAGCGATTCCTTGGGCAGCGCCAATACTGCGGCTTCGTCGAAGGTGTCGCCCATGGCAGAAGGCACGCCCGTCTCCTTGAGCGCCTCCAGGAATTTGCGATGTACGCGCGGATCCTGATCCTCGTACTCGATCTGGCGGCCACCGTCCTTCACAGACGTTGCGCCCTTGCCCTCCGCACTTTTACGCCGGAGTGATATGAAGGGGTAGCGTCGGCTCCCCAAGCTGCACGCGACATAGCGCGCTGGTTCAGGCCCCGTGTTAAAGTGCTGATGATACATCCAGAACGGCGGCGTATACATGAACCCGTGCTTCCACGGGAATTCCTTGAACTCCGACTCGCCCTCGTACCAGAGTAGCGAATAGCCCGTGCCGTCGACCGCATGAACATGCGTACCCGCGGCGTGGCGGTGCGCCTTCTTGTACCGGCCTACGGGCATCTGCGACACGTGCGCGTGCATGGTGCCATCGGCAAGCACGAAGTTGACGTTGAGCGATCCCTTGCCTCTTCCTTCGAACTCGTAAAGCTTGAAGCTGGTGAGGTCATGGACAAAATTGGTTTCCCAGACGTTCTGGATCTTGCGGGCTGACTCGGTCCCGTAGGAATAAAGCACGCCCTCGCCTTCGAAGTGTTTCGATTGCCCGGTTCTTTCGGGAAAGGCGAAGTCGTTTTTGAAGATGAAATCCAGATTGTGATAGAGATTGATGCTCAGTGGTGCATCATTGGTGCATGACAGCCGCACCCGTTCGCGCCCGGATCCGTTGTGAATCTGGTAAGTGCAGTTCAGCGGTATGGCAAACAGCGCCTTTGGTCCCCATTCGAAGGTCCGGACTTCGCCGTTGGGCAGCCAGACCGTCGTCGAACCGTATCCAGCAAGCACGAAGAAGAATGCTTCATAGAGGTGCTTGACGGGACTGGTCTTGCGACCGGGCAGAACCTCGATGACATAATTGGCCATGAAATCGCCCATACCTACAGTATGCGCAAAACAACCGCGTGCATCGTAGCGATCCCAAGGTCCTGTCTCAAGTTCGAGCAGATCATGGCCGAAATCAAAATGGATAGGGATTCCCTCACCCGTCGACCAATCCTTGTAAGGATCAACGAGAAATTTCGAATTGTTCGGATCCTGAACCGCAACGGGTCCGGAGCCAAGGGTCGTCGCTTTTTCAGCACTGGTCGCCATAGAACTCACTCTCGATTTACGTTTCTATTCCTGATTGGGAAGTTTCCGTTTCTGGCCCTGGGTATCGCCATTTCGGAAAACCATCTTTTCGTTAGCCAACCCCGCCTTCAGACGAGGACAACGGCCGAACCACCCTGCCGAGATAGCTTGCCTCCGGCCCATACAGCAGAGCTTTGACGTCATCGGCGTGCAACGTCTTGATGATCTGATCGACTTGTCCGGAAAGCGGCAGCATCAGGCCGCCCTTCTGGGCAAGGTCCAGCGTCACGTCCATATCCTTTTCCTGCCAGGTGAAGCGCGTGCTGTCCCACCGGCTGAGCGTGCCGTTGGTTCCTGGGCATTGCAGGAGGACTTCGCGCATTCGCTGTGCATCGATCCCGTAACGCTTGGCGATCAGCAACGTCTCGAAGTTGGCGACACAATGCACCCAATGCAGGAGGTTGTTGCAGGATTTGGCAATCTGGCCGGCTCCGCGTGGCCCAACGTGAATGAGGTCGCGGCTATAGCTCATCAAGATTGGCCGGATGCGCTCGATATCTTCTTCAGAACCACCGCACAGCGAAAGCAGGGTACCTTCGCGGGCGCCTGAAGCTCCGTAGACGACAGGCGCGTCAACGAGCCGCTTGCCCCTGGCTTCTATCTGCGGTCCGAGCTGGAGCATCGTCTCGGGGCTTATGGTGGCGGCAACGACGATGATAGCTCCGTCGGCGGCTTTTTCGGCCAGCTCCTGCGAAACGTCGACCACCTGCTGATCAGTCGCCACGACGAGAATGAACACATCCGCCGCCTGAGCCAGTTCCGCCAGACTTTCCCTCGTTGCGAGGCCGCGCTCGCGAGCCTTTCCAAGCTTTTCCTGGTTGACGTCGAAGACAGCAACCTCGATGTCATGGTCGAGTATGTGGCCGGCCATCGCCAGCCCCATCTCTCCAACTCCCACGACTCCAACCTTCATGTCTGCCTCCACATAAGCCGATACTCCATCGCTTCACCCGGCATGTTGCGTGATGATGTCGATGAGCGCGGGAACGCCGTTTTTGACCTGCGCTATCGCCCGGTCGAGTGCACTGGCGATATCCTTGGCATCTTCGATCGGACCTTCGGCGTACCAGCCAAATCCGCGGGCTATCGTGGAAAAGTCCGGGGCTGGATCCATGATGTCCATGCCGATATAGGCGCGTTCGACGGGCGTTCCGCGCTGGCGCGCCACGGTGATCTGGTGCTCCCAGTCGTTGTAATAGGCGCGGTTATTGTGCATGACGCAAAGGAACGGCACTTTGTGTTTTGCCGCAAACCAAAGAGCGCCGACATCAAACAATAGATCGCCATCGGTCTGGCAATCGACGACGAGCCGTCCGGTGCCGCGATGCGCAAGCGCCACGCCTGTCGCCATGCCGATCTGTGTTCCCGTCCCGAGCGCTTTGCCGGGCCAGCGGTAGGGTCGGTCGAAATCCCAGAGCTTCAGCGCCCAGTCCTCGAATGCGTTGGTTGTGAGAACCCAATCCTCATGCTGGATCTTATCCCACACCTCGGTGGCGAGCCGGGGCAAAGTGATCGGGCTTACATCCCAGTCGACCTTTGCCTGTTCGCGCCATTTCGCACGCTGTGCGTTATGCATTTCGGCAACAGCCTGCCCGCGTTCCGTAATCTTCCGGGCAAGTTTCGCGTCATCCTTGGCACGCTTGCCAATGATCGATGTCAGTGCAGGCAGGGCGAGCGCCGTATCGGCGAGCATACGCTGGGCACATTCGGGAAACCGCTGATAGTCGGTTGCCCATTTCGAAATCTCGATATCGGCAAAGCCGATATCCAGCCATTCGCAATGCGCGGGGAAAAGCGGCTTCAACGTGCGATTAATACGATCGTTTTCGTGCGTTGGCCGCTCCCAATCCCGGCAGTCGAGCAGGGTAATCAGGTCGGCTTGTTTGAATACGTCCCGGTTCATCCGCATATCGAGTGGATGCTCGGTCGGAAAATTCAGCCGCCATTGTGTGTCGGCGACGGGGGCGCCTAGCGTTTGCGCAAGGGCAACCATGTCCGAATAGCCGTTCTTGTCGCGACCGACGAATTGCGGCACCAGCACAGGCCAATCCGCTGCGACCAAGCGGTCTGCAGCCTCTTCAAGTGCGGCAGGATCGGGAGCGATCCGGCTCGGTGTTTTTGTGGATTTCAGCGATGGCAGCGCAATCGACTCGGAAAGCGGTGCCTCCTGCAAGGCGGCGTCATAGCACATGTAGATCGGGCCTTGCGGCTCGGTCATCATGATCGAATAGGCGCGGGCAAAACTGTCCACAACACCGCCCATGCCGCCTGGCTGATAATCCCATTTCACATAGTCACGGATCTGCGTGCCCTGGACGTTCGCCGTGTGGGCCCAATCGACCCGGGGCCGCCGCTTGCCCTCATCCATCGGTCCGGTGGCACCGATAACGAAGACTGGGGCACGATCCGTATAAGCGTAGTAAATGCCCATGGTGGCATGCAGGAGACCAACGACATTGTGCACAATGACAGCCAAAGGCTGGCCGGATGCTTTGGCATAGCCATGCGCTATCTGCACCGCGATCTTTTCGTGCTGGCAGAGCAGCATTGGCGGCTCATCGCCATTGTGGTTGACGAGCGAGTCATGAAGCCCGCGATAACTGGCGCCAGGATTGAGCGTTATGAAGGGAAACCCGTATTGCTTGATCAGGTCAGCGATAATATCGGATTGCCACCCAAGTCCGTCATTCTGCGTCACTGATGCTGTTGGCGCCGAGCTATCCATCGTCAATCCCTGTCCTGTTGATCAAATTTTAGGGCGACCAGAGTGGTCCGGTCGCCCCATGTCGGCAGAAAGTTCTGCTATTCCGGCTTCAGCGAGTCCTTGAGGAACTGCACGATTTCCGGTGTCTGATCCATCGCCGTTTTCACGGAGTCGCCCACGGCATCGCCGATGAGCGGATCAAGCGGTAGGCCGAGCGTCTTGGCTTTGGCGATAAATTCGGGATCTGACGTTGCCGCGGCATAGGCATCGCGCAGCACCTTCAGGCGATCGGCTGGAATGCCTGCAGGGCCGGCGGTCAATCGCGAAATGTTGCTCTGGGATGCTACGAGTTCGATAGCCTTCTTGCCTTCCTCGTTCGTAACCATCGAGGCAAGCTGCGGAACGTCGGTCTCAGAGCCACCGATCTGCGCGATGAACTTGCCGTTCCCGTCATCGACAAATTGCTGGAACGTCGAGCGCGAGCCGACAATGCCTTGCACTTCACCGCGGCGCATCGCCAGCTGATCTTCATTGCCGTTGTAGCCGGTAATCACCTGAATTGGCAGACCGATCGTCTTGACCAGCATTGTCGTCTCGATCGTCGATGCGCTGCCCACACCAGCCGCCGCAAACTTGATCGGCTCCTTAAGGTTTTTCAATTGATCGAAACTCGTGATACCGGAGTCCTTGGAAACCACGATGACCCGCGGATCCGAGGAAACCTTGCCGATCCAGGACATTTTTGTCAGATCGAACTTGATGCCGGGGTCGCCAGTCAACTGACCGTAGATAAGGCCGGTGTTGAAGGTACCGAAGGTCAGGCCGTCCGGGTCGGAAGCATAGATATAGTTCGTGCCGATAAGGTGGCCCGCTCCCGGCATGTTCTGCACGACGAACGTTGATCCCGGCAAGTGCTTCTGCATGAACTGCGTGATGAGACGGCCGTTCGTATCGTAACCGCCGCCGGGGGCCGTCGCGACGATATAGGTCACGGTTTTACCCTTGTAGAAGTCGGTAGCATCGTCCGCCAGCGCTATCCCGGACCCGAGCACCGCGACTATGGCGGCACCAAAAGCTGCCGTGCGAATTGATTGTCTGATCATTCCATTCCCTCCCTTTTTACTGCCTTGTTGCGGCAGCGATTGCTTGCTGTTCTGGATAGATAATTAGTCGGTTAACTCACTTCGAACCCCAAGGCTCGCAAAACGATCGGCGTCAGGAAGCCGTGGAACAGCTGCACGTGTAGCAGCACGCCGAACATTGAATAGAGAACCACTGTCGCCGCTACCGCGAGGAACAGTGCGAACTTCCAGCTCGCCTCCGCCTGCCGGCGGAGGAACGACACCAACATCACCGGCACGCTGATATAGAAGCCGAAGACGAGAACCGCCGCGATGAAACCGATAAAGTAGGCCCACATCGTCAGTTCGCCCGACACCGTGTGCGGACCGAATTCCGGTTCTTCCTCGGGGACAAGATTGGCCGGCACGCCCGCCTTCGATGCCGGCTGGAAGCTTTCGGCCAGCTGGTTGCCCGGTGCGCGCAACAGATCCATGCCGAGCTGCAGCAGGCACAACGCGATTCCCGGTATGCCGACCAGGAATGGCATGAACCGTGCGTTCGGCGGAAACTGGGTGGCCATTGCCACCATCGTGCCGAAGATCGCGAGCATGACGAAGGTGAGCCAGGTGCTGAAGCTGAGCTGTTTCATAGGTTCACTCCAACGCTTGAATTGGCACGATGCGGCCTGAAATTGCGGTAGAACGCATAGACCATCAGTCCAACGATCATGGCGATCAGGACAAGCGAGATGGGACGCAGGAAGAAGCTGTAACCCCAGAGCTGCAGTGCCTGATTGAGTGACGCTTCGGCTTTGCCTCCGAGAACGAGGCCGATCACGAAAGGCGAGCGTGGCCACCCTGCGCGAAGGAAGCCGTAACCAATCGCGCTGAACAGCACGAGGATGATGAGATTCTGCCATTGATAGTCACTGACGAAGCAGCCAAGTGATACGAAGACGAGAATAAATGGCACCAGATAGCGGCCATTGACGAAGGTAAGCACCGCGACCCAGCGGCAAACAACGAGCAGGATGCCAACCGCAATCAGATTGCCCACGACCAATGCCCATATCAACGTCCAGACAAGGTCGAGGTGTTGCGTGACCATCGTCGCGCCCGGCTGAATGCCGAGAATGAGGAACGCTCCAAGCAGCACGGCCATTCCGGAACTTCCGGGGATACCGAAGAAGAGGGTTGGCAGCAGCGAGCCGCCTTCCTTGCCGTTACTTGCGGTCTCAGGCGCGATCACACCTTCGATAGCGCCTTTGCCGAAACGCTCCGGTGTCTTCGAGCTTTGCACCGCATGGCCATAGCAAAGCCAGGCGGCAGTCGAACCGCCAAGGCCCGGGATCATGCCGATCACGGCGCCGATCACCGAGGTGCGCAGAACGAGCCACCAATGGCGCGGCACTTCCATGACACCCGAAAGCAATTGCTGATAGTTGAAGCCCTTATCCATTGGCACCGCCGAGATGGCTCCGCCCTTGGTGCTGAGCGCAATCATCTCCGGCACTGCAAAAAGAGCGAGCACGGCGGTGACGAGACTGACGCCATCCCACAGGAACAGCATGTCGCCGGCGTAGCGCGGCGTACCCGTTATCGGGTCCATGCCAATCGTAGACAGCATCAAGCCGTAAAAGCCGACGATCAGGCCTTTGACGATTTTCTTGCCGCTCGAGAGAAATGCGATGAAGCTGATGCCGAGAAGCGCAATCAGGAAGAACTCTGCCGGACTGAACATCAGAATGACCGGTTCGAGAATGGGTATCATGATGGCGAAGACGATCGCGCCGATGATGCCGCCGACGCCGGATGCAGTGATGCTGGCACCGAGTGCCCGCGCCGCCTGTCCCTGCTTGGCCAGCGGATATCCGTCGAGCGTCGTCGCGGCGTCGTCACCGTCACCGGGTATGCCGAACATGATGCTGGATATCTGGCCGCTGGTGCCGTTGACGGCGTGCATCGTCAGCAGGAACACCGCTCCGGAAACCTTGTCCATGCCGTAGACGAATGGAATGGCCATCGCGATGGAAAGCTTCCCGCCGATACCGGGCGTGACACCGACGAGCAATCCGAAAATGACGGCTATCAGCATGAGACCCATTATGTGGGGCGAGCTCACTAGGCCGTAGAGCGCGGCGAACATGGTGTCGATCATTACAGTATCAATCCTCCCATCCAACGAACGGCAACCTGGATTGCGATCCGTCATGCAATTGCTGCTAAGCTCCTCCACGAGCACGGCGCATGCACAATTGTTGCGCTGACTAAAACGGCAGCGGCTCTCCAATAAGGGTCAATCCGATGCATTTTGTCCAAAGCAAAATATTACGCTCAGACCAGTTGTTTTTGTGTGGGCTGGCGCAGCGGCTTAGCTGACGAGTTTGTCGCCGCCGGATGGAAGATAAGGGGAAATCCCATCGCACTAAGTTTTTCTTAGTTTGCCGTTAAGGCGAAATAGCGTGGACTTCCTCTGCATTAGAAGCAAAGTTTTTATATGATTTTTATGAATCCGTGTTGCCGCTGGCCTTGCGGCGGGAAGAAGATTTCTTGGAACAACGCGTTGACGCATCCAACCCGCCAGAGGAGCCGCACGCATCGCTCGGATCCTTGCTCGTGTCCTTTCTCAAACTCGGTGCTTCGTCCTTTGGCGGAGGAATGGCCGCCTGGACGTATCGGGAGATCGTCGAACGGCGCGGCTGGATGACCGATGAGAATTTCTTGCAGACACAAACCATCGCCCAGATATTGCCGGGTGCCAATCCGGTAAATCTCGCCGTCTATATCGGCCTAAAATTGCGCGGCCTTCCAGGGGCCATCATTGCCACATTCGCAATGGTGGCGCCGGCATTCACCGTCATCATCCTGCTAAGCACGGTTTACCGGCAATTGAGTGCGTATCCCGAGACGCATTCGGTTCTGCGTGGACTTGCCTGCGTCGGCATCGCATCGACGCTGACGATGGGGATGAAGACGGCGCGGCGCCTGCATGGGCAGACGCTACCCATTCTCATTGCACTATCTGTGTTCATCATGGTTGGTGTATTGCGTTGGCCGCTCGTTCCTGTCGTCTTCGCAAGCATTCCGCCCAGCGTATTGATATCTTACCTGTTGGGCAGGGACAAAAAGCATGGATGACGACAAGCTCCTCGGCCTCGTCCTTTTGTGTGTTCCGCTCTCCCTCGTCTCCTTTGGCGGGGGCCAGACGATCGTTGCCAGCTTGCAGCACCAGACCGTCGATGTGCAGCACCTCCTGACAAGTCGCCAGTTCACTGATCTCTACGCCATCTCGCGCGCCTCGCCCGGTCCGAGCACTCTCATCGTGGCGTTGATCGGCTGGGGGATCAGCGGTTTCTGGGGAGCAGTCATCGCCACTCTGGCGATCTTCATTCCGTCCTCGGCATTAATCTGCATTTTTGGAAGCTGGTGGCAGCAACATCGCCTTTCCCCCTGGGGACGCGCCGTCGAACGAGGGCTGACACCGATTGCAGTTGGATTGATCGTCGCAGGCGGGCTGGCGGTTTCGCAGTCGGCCGGGCTGAGCCTGTTTGAAATCGCCACAACTCTGGCGGCGGCGGCCTTCCTCACGCTGACAAGAGTTGGTCCCTATCCTGTGCTTGGCACCGTTGGAGCGCTCTATTTCTGCCTCAGTGCCGCCGGCAAAATCTAGTTACGCCCTTCTCGGCAATTGACCGGCGCGCAATTCGCGGTATTATGCGTAAAATAGAACGCGGTTCCTCATAGAAGAACATACCATCTTCGTTGAAGCTGCGGGAGGAGGCAGAAATGGTCCAACCACTGGTATTACGCATAGCCCTCGGCAAGCACGATCACGTGCGGCCGCTCAAGGATGGCAGCGTAAAATCGCCACGTCTCAAACTGGAGTTCCAGGAGTTCGATCCCCTGCCGAAGGCTTTTCGGACGATGGTCCGCGGCGGGGATCTCGATGTGAGCGAAATGGCCCTGACCACGCACCTGGTTGCCGTCGACCTGGGCAAACCCATTACAGCGCTTCCGATTCCGCTTTGGCGCCGCCTCCACCATGACAATCTGGTTTGTGCCGCAGGATCTGACCTCGGCGATCCCGCCGAACTTCAGGACAAGAAGGTCGGCGTGCGCGCCTATACACAGACCACGGGTGTCTGGATCCGCGGAATCCTCAAATCGGAATATGGCGTGGACCTCAATCGCATCACATGGGTAACCATGGACGATGCCCATGTTGCCGAATACAAGGATCCGGAAAATGCGGTCCGCAACACCAGCGGAAAAGGTCTGCGCGAACTCCTGCTCTCGGGCGAACTTGCAGCAATCATGGGTGAACGCAATGTCGATCCCGCCGATGTGCGTCCTGTCATACGGGATGCAGAAGATGCAGCCCTGAAATGGTCTGAGAAGACGGGAATATTCCCGGTCAACCACATCGTTTCCGTTAGAAAAGAACTTCTCGAACAGCATCCCTGGCTTGGCGGTGAATTGATGGCGCTCTTTGAGGAGGCGCGGGTGAAATCCGGCGCGAAAGGGACAGCCGCTCTGCCGTACGGACTGGAAGCGACACGCAAGCCGATGCAGACGCTGCTCGACTACGCCTTCGACCAAAGGCTCAGTTCGCGACCCTACGAAGTCGATGAGCTCTTCTGGAAAATCTGAATCCAATGCAACTTCATTCTTGGGCAATTTCCATGATCATCGACATTCACGGTCACTACACCACCGAACCCCAGGCACTGCATCAGTTCCGGGACAAGCAGCTGGCCGGCCTCGCGGATCCGATGCGCCGCCCGACGAGCACGGATCTTGGGATCACCGATGACATGCTGCGCCAGTCGGTCGAGCCGCAACTCAAGCTGCAACGGGAACGCGGCAGCGACCTCACGATCTTTTCGCCGCGCGCTGCGGGCATGGCACACCATGTGGGAACCGAAGCTGTCAGCATGCAGTGGACAACGCTTTCCAACGACTTGATCCACCGGATCTGCCAGTTGCTCCCCGATAATTTTGCTGCTGTCGGTCAACTGCCACAACACCCCGGATCTCCCCCGAAGAATTGCATTCCGGAACTTGAGCGTCTCGTCAACGAGCTCGGTTTCATCGGCATCAATCTCAATCCCGACCCGTCCGGCGGTTACTGGACGGATCCGCCCCTTACCGATCCTCAATGGTATCCACTCTACGAAAAGCTGTGCGAACTCGACGTGCCAGCGATGATCCACGTGACATCATCGTGTAACCCCAATTTTCATCACACGGGCGCACACTACATAAACGGCGATACGACAGCCTTCATGCAGCTCATTCAGGGCGATCTTTTCAAAGATTTTCCGACGCTGAAATTCGTCATACCTCATGGAGGCGGCGCAGTACCGTTCCATTGGGGCCGTTATCGCGGCCTTGCGCAGGAGATGAAGAAGCCGCTGCTGGCGGACCATCTTTTGAAGAATGTCTTCTTCGACACATGTGTCTACCACTATCCAGGCATCGAACTGATGGCCAAGGTCATCCCGGTCGACAACATATTATTCGCCTCGGAGATGCTGGGCGCGGTCAAGGGCATCGACCCGGAAACCGGTCATTACTATGACGACACCAAGCGCTACATCGATCAGCTGGCGACGCTGGATGAGACAAGCCGTTACAAGATCTTTGAAGGCAATGCGCGCCGGGTCTATCCGCGCCTTGACGCGCAGCTGACGAAACGCGGGCATCCCGCCAAGCCGGTAAACTAAGATGGGGCCACCGCGCTCAGCAGCAGGACAGGTCATCGTCATTCGAGACGATGGCCTGCTTCATCCACGACGGCGGCAAGTCTTCCGGCGTAACCTCGCGGATGGGTTTGAACACCTTGAATGCGTGCCGGCTATCGCTCGTAGTCCAGAATGTCACGATGGTTTCGAGCGGCGGGCATCCGGGCAACCCGCAAGCGACCTCCATCACCGAGACCGTCATGTCGTCCGAAAGACTGAAACGTTCCGCCGTCCAGGTCTTTACGCGCCTGATTGCGGTAAGTTTTTCGCGGTCGGGAATAGCGGATTTGAGCATGGTTTCAACCTGAGGGCCGGCGCAAATGCTGCCGGTACCGGACATCTAAATAGAATGACAAACGCGAATTTGTCAAAACTGAACGCA
Source organism: Candidatus Phyllobacterium onerii (assembly GCF_028331445.1). Taxonomy (GTDB): domain Bacteria; phylum Pseudomonadota; class Alphaproteobacteria; order Rhizobiales; family Rhizobiaceae; genus Phyllobacterium; species Phyllobacterium onerii. The sequence goes on from NZ_JAQMHX010000017.1 coordinate 39,713, forward strand.
GAACCGCACCACTGACAGAACTTGCATGTTCGCCAGTCAGCGACGAGAACTTCCAGGGAGTTTGAAATGACAGAACAAGTCGTAGCGGCCGTCCGCACCGGGCCAAGCCAGATGGAGATTCGCGAATATCCAATGCCGGATATTCCTGAAGACGCGGCGCTGCTGAAGATGGAAGTCGCAGGTATCTGCGGGACCGACGTCAAGCTGTTCAAAACACCGCCCTCAAATGCCCCGACCATCATGGGCCACGAAAACATCGGCTATATCGCCAAGGCAGGCCGTGAATTCACCCGGCGCAAGGGCTTCAAGGAAGGCGATCTGGTGTTCGTCGAGCATTATGTCATGTGTGGCAAATGCAAATGGTGCCATCAGGGTCAATACCGGCATTGCGAAAATACCGATTGGCGCAATAATCCGGACGGTATTCGCTATGGCTACACCAGTGCAGAACGCGCTCCGCACCTCTGGGGAGGCTTTGCGCAGTACGTCTATCTGCCGTGGAATGCCGTGGTGCACCGCGTTCCGGCCGGGGTGACACCCGAACTTGCAGGCCTGGTAACGCCCATGGCCAACGGTGTCGAATGGTCGCTTTTCGATTCCAATGTCGGCTATAATTCCACGGTACTTATCCAGGGGCCTGGTCAGCAAGGGCTTTCGCAGACCGTCATATGCAAGCAGGCGGGCGCTTCGCTCATCATCGTCACCGGAACCACCAAGGATGCCGCGCGACTCGAAGTAGCAAAGTCGCTCGGAGCCGACTACGTCATCGACGTGCAGAAAGAGGACCCGCTTGCCCGCATCATGGAGATTACAGGCGGAAAAGGTGTTGATGTCTCACTCGATTGTACGGCGGGTGCCGGTACGATTCCGATCCTGCTCGGCATCGAGGCTCTGGTGCGTAAAGCCGGCACCATTCTCGTTCAGGGCGAACTGAAGGAATTTCCGAACTTCCCCCTCGAGAAGATGACCGTCAAGGCGATCACGCTCAAGAGTGCCCGTGGCCACAGCTATCAGGCGTGTGAACTTGCTCTCGAACAGATCGCCTCCAAACGCTTCGACCTTGAAAAGATCACGACCCACCGTTTCGGGTTGAAGGACGCCGCCCTCGCCATCCAGTCCGTCGGCGGACAAGGCGTGCCCGATGTGATCCATGCATCATTGCTACCTTGGGAATAGCCTCGATATTTGAGCAGAATCTGGAAAGGAACACCGCCATGGCACATGGATTTCGAATTCTCGAACGAACCCGCAGGGTGGACGAACAAACCGTCAGGCAGTTTCGCGAGCTGCCCGTGGCCAATGTCAGCGATGTCATGTCGCGGCTGACCGCGGGCGGACCGAATCTCCGCCCGTTGCACGCCGGCGGGCCTTTGGCGGGACCGGCTTTCACGGTAAAGACCCGGCCCGGCGACAATCTGATGATTCACAAGGCGCTGTTGATGGCGAAGCCTGGCGACGTGATCGTTGTCGATGCCGGCGGAGAGTTGTCAAATGCGCTTGTCGGCGAGATGATGCTTTCGCACGCCATACACATCGGCGTTGCCGGCGTTGTGATAAATGGCGCCGTTCGCGACTATGGCTGGATCAAAAACAACAGCTTCCCGGTTTTTGCAGCAGGCATCACACATCGCGGCCCTTACAAAGACGGTCCGGGCGAAATCAACGCGCCGATCTCGCTCGATGGCATGGTCATCAATCCGGGCGATCTGATCATAGGCGATGATGACGGACTGCTCTGTGTTCCATATGAACTGACTGGCGAAATCTATCCGCTCGCCAAGGCCAAGCATGAAGCGGAATTAAAAACGGTGGCCAACACGCTCGCGGGCAAGCTCGATCCCAAGCTTTGGGTCGACGAAAGCCTGAAGCGGCTCGGTTGCGAAGGAGTTTGAAATGGCAACGGCCACTATCGACGGAATATCGACGCGCTATGAGGTTGTTGGCTCGGGTGAGCCTTTGCTCATGTATTCGCCGGGCGGCTTCGACGCAACGATCGAAAAGTGGTCCACCCAGGGTATCTATGCGCAGATCAAGTTTCTGGACCAGCTTTCCAAAAAATACAGTTGTATTGTCTTCGACCGGCGCGAAACAGGGCAATCAGGCGGACGTGTCGAGCGGGTTACCTGGGCGCACTATGTCGAACAGGGCAAGGGCTTGCTCGATCATCTGGGCATCGACAAGGCCCATCTGATGGGCGGGTGCATGGGCTGCAGCGCAGTTTCCGCCTTCGGTGCGACCTATCCCGAAAAGACGCTAAGTATGATCCTGTTCTGGCCGGTTGGCGGGGCTAGGTATCGCATGACCGGTCACCAGCGGTTTGCCGAACACCTTGCTTTCGTCAACCAGAATGGGCTCGAGGCTGTCGTAAGCCTGGCGAAGGAAAGCAACAAGGCTTTCGGCGCGGATCCGAGAGGTGGTCCCTGGGTGTCGGTGATCCGCAATTTCCCCGATTTCGCGGACAAGTATTCGCGGCTCAACGTCGACCACTACAAGGCCATCGTAGCCGGGATGGTGCGAACATTGCTCGATCGCGATACGTCCCCCGGTGCCGAACCTGAAGACTTGCTGTGTCTCGACATTCCGACGTTGATCATTCCCGGCGCCGACGCTTCGCATGCAACTTCTGCTGCGCGCTATCTGCAGGAATGCATCCCGGGATCAGACTATTGGGATGTGCCGGTCCCGGAGCAGAGTGCGGCAAACTGCAATGCCAAGGTGCTCGATTTTCTGCAGGCGATTCCCAGGTAAAATTGATGCCTTTCAGGCGGACACCTTTGCCGGATCGCCAAAATTCGGCAAGAACGTTTCACCGCGCGTCGCAAGAAACGCCTGAAACGCAGCCATGACAGGTGTGACTGCGCGGTCGCTACGGCTGATCGCGAACCATTGACGGCGAATTGGCAAACCAACAACGTCGAGAACGGCGAGCTGGCCAGCCTGAACCTCGGCGGCAACGCTCTGCATCGACAGAAAGGCGATGCCGAGATCCGCCATGACAGCCTGCTTGATAGCCTCGACCGTTTCCATCTCTGTGCTCGGGCCATCCAGCCGGCCGGGAATATCCTTCAGGAAGCGCTCGAAAAATGTTCTGGTGCCGGACCCCTTCCCCCGGTGAAGGAAATGTTCGTTGGCAATCTCTGCTTTGGTGATATCGCGCTTGCCTGCCAAGGCATGACCTGGGGCGCCGACGACGACCAGTGAGTGCTCGCCGAAAACTGTGGCACGAACTGAAATATCCCGCGGCGGACGTCCCAGCAGAGCGATATCGACGGCGCGATCCTTTAACCGGGTAATCGTCTCGTCCCGGCGATCGATGATCAGTTCAAGATGTACATCGGGATATTCTTTGGAGAAGGCTGCAAACAATGGCGCCGCAAAATACTTGACCGTGGACACGGCCCCGACTGTGATATGCCCGCGTTTCACGCGGCGGAAGGCGTTGATATCGTCATCAAGTCGCTGCAAACGCTCATCGATCTCTCTCGCGGCTTCCAGAAAGACCTTTCCGGCTTCTGTCGGAAACATGCCATGCGGCATGCGCTCGAAAAGCGTCACGCCCGCATCTTCTTCCAGCTGCTTCAGTTGTAGTGTGATGGCCGGTGCAGTCAGCCCCAAGGCCTTCGCCGCATCTACAATCTTTCGATGAGTCTCGATCGCCAGCAGCGACTGGAGCTTTCGAAAGGTGACGTTTTTCATTCAGCCACAATAAAAAAACTTAATGGCTGAGTAAAGGGATTTGACGGTCAAGACCCGAAAAGCCGGTCCTAAATCGGCTTCTAGCTACGCTTGAAAACATCCTTGAGCGACGCCGGGTCAATACCCAAGGTCTGCAGGGCCGAGGCCGGTGGCGTGCGCCTGTTTTCAACGGCGAGTGCACACTCTTTTGCGGCACTAAGGCAATTCGCCATCTCGGCGATGCTTGAAAGAACAGTGCGGAACCGACTCGTTCCAGCATTGAGGTCTTCGGCAAGTATAGTCACGACACGTCCTTCCTGGAATTGTGCACCGCAATATAAATCAGGTGTAGGACGCGGGAAACAACGCTTTGGCAAGGCTGGTATATCGATTTTGCATAGCAGATGAACGGCGGCGATTGCCTGTGCGATCGACTTCAATGGTCTGCTTCTATTTGGGGCGGTTGGGAGCGGTCAATCGGGTGCGCGTATGGCCCAATAGTAGCGGCGAGCCTGTCGATCATTCCATCGACAAATGCGATGAATGCCGTATCGTCGCTCAATCCCTTATGGGCTGCGTGAGCCAGGTAGAGCGTCAACCGTACTGATGGTCGCTCAATGCGCCGGGCAATCAGTGCTCCCGATTGGATTTCTTCCGACACGATACCGAATGGCATGATGCTTTCTGCAAGACCATGAAGGATCAGCGCCTTGATCGCTTCCATCGACTGGACCTGATACGTCACGTTGACATCCAGCGACAAGCGGGAGGCCGTCTTGTGAATGCGGCGCCAGATAATATCCCGGCTGGACACGAGAGCCAGATCACCTGCAACCGCCTGTTTGAACGATATTCCACCCTCGGGAGTATCTCCGCCCGGTGCCGCAATATGGAGCAAGTCTTCCTTCATCAGGGCAAGGCGTCTGAGACCGGGGTTCTCCTCGATGTCATAGGCGAGGACGTAGTCAAGTTCGCCGCGCTCGAGCGCATCGGTCAGGACGAAACTCAACTCCTCCACCACGTGCAGCGCGATACCGGGCAATTGCTGTTTTGCCGCAACGACCAATTCCGTGCCGATCAACTTCAGGATGCTCGGCGTGGCGCCGAGCCGGATCCGCGCGCGCTCGCCTGCCAGCGAAATCAGGTCGCGGCGCGTGTCCTCGATCCGCTGCAGAATTTCATGCGCGCGTTCATAAAGCAGCAATCCCGCAGGCGTCGCGCTGACACCCCGCGAATGGCGGTCGAGCAATTGAACGTGAAGCGATTCCTCGAGATTGCGTATCTGTATCCCGAGAGCCGTCTGCGCCAGATTCAACTGTTCCGCCGCTTTCGTAATGTTGCCTACGTCGACGACCTTGATGAAATATATCAGCTGACGAGGTTTCATTGCAGCTTTCAGCGACTGTCGGTTGCAGCCAAATGATCAATAGAACTGGTCAAAATGCACTTGGGTTGAATCGACGCCAAGGTCGACCAACATTTTTTGTATTGCTTGTCCCATTGCGGGGGGACCTGCAAAATAGATCTCGCACGAAGGAAGCCGTGCGGCAAAAAGACTGTGCGCCACTTCATGGACATAGCCTCTGTATCCATCCCAGCCATCATCGGCCTCAGGCATGCCTGAAACAACTGGATGGTAGTGAATATTTGTACCAAATCCCGGTAGTGTTTGCAGCATTTCCTTGCCGCAAATATCCTGCGCCGTGCGCCCGCCGAAGACGAAGTCGATACGTCTTCCGGCAAGGCTCGGTGCAACGGCCGCCTCCCGCGTGATCGACACCATCGGTGAGAGACCCGAACCGCCGGCAATACAAACGATATCCCTCGGCGAGTTCTCTCGGAGGTATGCCATGCCATAGGGTCCATCGAGCGCGATGCTATCCCCAATGCGCATTTGCGAGAATAGATATCCAGTCGACTCGCCGCCCGGCACGCGGCGTATCTGAAAGTGCCATTCTCCGCCATCATTGCTGGTATTCGCCATCGAATAGGCGCGACCGCCTGGCACCTCGGGCAGATGCAGCAAGGCATATTGACCTGAAAGGAACCGGCTCGTTGTTTCCGTCCGGAAGCGAAACTCCCGGATGTCATGCGTGATGTCGGACGTTGCAACCAAGGTCGCAGCCTGGCGTTGCGGCCTGAAAAGGCTCTCATACTGCGGCATCAGCCGCAACTTGACGGCACAATCGGACAAGGGGCTGGCCTGGCAGCCCAAGCGGCGGCCGCGCGCACGATCACGTTCCCTCAAGCCCGGCGGATCCGCACGCAATTCTTTGATTTCACCTTCAACGAGATCGAAGCGGCAATTGCCGCATGAACCGACATTGCACTCATAGGGAAAGCCCAGTCCCGCCCGTAGTGCCGATCGCATGATCGTGTCGCCTTCGTCGCACTCCCAGCGGAGATCGCCTCCATTCAGCGTGATGACTGCCATGCGTGGGCTTCCCATTCTTCCTATCGATGCCTTGCCGAGTATCCGAGACGGGCCGATATCGCTGCCACGGTTTCCAAAAGTGGTGGCGCAAACCCTTCGAGCGCTTCGATCGACAATCTCTGCAAAGGTCCGCCAATTCCGACAGCAGCGACGACAACACCATTTGAATCCCGGATAGGTGCGGCGATGACACGTATCCCCGGTTCGCTTTCCTCGTCTTCAATGGCATAACCGCGCTCACGGACTTCGGCGAATATCTTCCGTATCTGCTTGGGATCGACCGGCGTGCGTGGTGTACGTCGGGCGAGCGGTCCTGCCAGCACGTGTTCGATCGTCTCTTCCGGAGCGAATGCGAAGATCGCGCGACCGACTGCCGTGCAATGTGCTGGCCGACGGACACCGAGATCCGATTTGATCGACAATGCCTGCGGGCTTTCCAGATCATAGACGTGCATGATTTCAATGTCTGTCGGGATGCCGAGAATGATGGTTTCGCCGGTGTGTTTGCGCAGGTCGAAAAGAAACGGGCGCGCTTCATTGGAAACATTCATACGCCGGCGTACGAGTGTTCCAAGACCGAACAACCCCACCCCGAGTTTATAGCGCTCAGTTTCCGGGTTTTGCTCCAGCAACCCTTCCGAAACCAATGTCACGGCAAGGCGATGAACCGTGCTCTTTGCCACCTTCAGCTTCAATGCCAATGCGCTGACGCCGATCTCCACCTCATCTTCTGAAAATGCTTTCAGCAACCGTATTGCCGTCGTGACTGACGACAGCCGATTGCGCTTGGACGATGGCGTTTTCTTTGAACTGGACGTGTGTTTGGAAGGTGGGTTCATGGGTTCAACATTCCGTTTGATCGCGTGGACAACAGCGTCGTTCATAACACAGCCCTCGCGATTTCCCAGACCACCCATTTGAAAGACATTCCCGAGGCTGGAATTGCTCTGGAATGCACCAATCCCGGCATTACATTTACGATATTGCCGCCCTCTGGCAATCGCATCTCAAACTCTCAGCGCGCTCAGCATTTCGCTGACATATTCAGCGCCTGTCGAAACAACGAGCATTGCCGCGAACGGACGCATTGTGGTCAATGTCCGCTTCAACTGCTCGGACGGAACGCCGGCCGAATTGAGGACAAGACCTGTGGTCATCTTGTTGCGCACGAAACAGGCGTTGCCGATTACCTCGGCGGCTTCCGCCGATGCGCCGGCGGATGTGACCATGACGATAACATCCGCGTCGGCGATTTCGTCGACGAGATTGGTCCGCTTTCCATCAATATCTTCGAGTATTGCATCGACCGACAACATTTTCAGCGAGTTCGTAGCGCCCATTGGTTCGATATACCGCAGAAAGTGGGTACCATCCGAAGCTTGATCCACCAATGATTTCAACGCCGCGACGCTGTCGGAATCGAGAGCAATGATGCGGGACTTCCTCGGCCTGGAATTGGGGTAACCAATTCTGAACCGGGCTTCCTCTGCCGTGGTAACGCGTGCACTTTCACTGAGACCGAGCTGCATATCGTTTTCCTTTGGAATAGATCCTCGCCGTGGCTCAGACGGAGGCCGGCGCTTTCCCCTCGATCACGGTCAACGCTTCGGCGGCTGCATCGATGTAAGACTGATCGACAGGCAACACGACAGCCGCCGACCGCACGCGGTGGTGAGCCGGATCGACACCCGGAGGTGTGATGCCCTTGTCCTTGAATGCCCGGACAGCCTTCAGCAAACGGTGGCGCGCCATGATGATCCCGTTGTCCGTCGATACGAGGTTTTCCTTTGTCCGGTCGACGATGGGTCCCATGCTTTCCTGCAACGATGCATCCTGCATGGCGATGCCTTCGACACCGGAATAGGTCACGCCAAGACGCTGGGCCTCGCGATCCATCAGGTAATCATTGTCCTTGTTGGCGGCCGGACGGAAGGTTCCTGGAACGTATGTGACGTGAATGCCCTTGCCGTCGAGCATTGCCTGGCGCTCTTCGGGCGTCAGCGCCCGGACGGGATGGTAATCGAAGCTCCATGCCCAGCAATTCTCGTCGTCGATCGGGATCCAGAAATGTCCGTGGACAGGATGGTTGCCGCGCGGCGGTACCATGGTGAACGACGGCATAACCCACGGCGTTACACGCCAGTAGTAGTGGCCTTCCTCGGCATTCCTGCGGGCGCCGATGAATAGTCCGCCTTCATTGTCCGTGACTTCGAAAAATGGCTTGGAGTCGGCCATATTGTATTTGTTGCCACGGGCACCCTTGAACAACGGGTCGCTGTTCAGACTTCCGCTATGAAGGAAGGAAACATGGCTCGAATCGATGCCGCCTTCCATGGCCTGCAACCAGTTCGACTCCTGCCAGCGCTTCGATGTGAACGTCTGCTCAGGCGGCACAAGCGCAAATTCCCATTCCGGATGGGGCGGCTCTTTGTCGGCTGGCCCCATATAGGTCCAGAGAATATCGCCGATCTTGATGAGTGGATAAGACTTCAGCTTGATCTTGTTGCAGAAGCCGCTTTCCTTGGGTTCTGACGGCACCTCGATACATTGGCCCGTGTGATCGTACTTCCAGCCATGATAGGGGCAGCGCAATCCGCCCTTCTCGTTGCGGCCAAACCACAATGAAACACCCCGGTGGGCGCAAAACTCGTCGATCAGTCCATAGCGGCCTTCGCTATCCCGGAACGCCAGCAAACGTTCGCTGAGCAGTTTTATGCGAACCGGCGGACAATCATTGGCTGGCAGTTCTTCCGCGAGCAGCGCCGGTATCCAGTAGCAGCGAAACATATCGCCCATGGGTGTGGCCGGACCAGTCTGCGTCAGAAGGTCATTTTGTTCTTTTCTAAGCATTCAATCCTCCTCGAATCGTCCAGTCGCGACGAAATCCGGCTGCTGTTTTGCCGAACCAGAACGTTATTCGTCAGTTTCGAGTTGACGTCCCGCCCTGATCGGTTATTCTTGCATAGCGTTCCTTTATGCAGAACGCCGTTTCGTTTTTAGAAAACTACAGGCTGTTGGCGAGCTAGTCAAGCGCGCCGCGGCAGCAGGGAGAAAGGATATGAACCAGATGACGCAAACGCGTTCGAGGATAAGGCTTTGTTCTGCGGATGATGTTGATTTCGACAGCGCCATCAGGGTCGAATCCGGCGATCTCGTGCTGGCCGTTTTCAACGTCAATGGAACGTTCTACGTGACAGACGATGCGTGCACTCACGGCCCGGGCTCGCTATCGGAAGGATATATCGACGGCCATACAATCGAATGCGATTTTCACAATGGTGCATTCGATCTTCGCACCGGAGAGGTCGTCGCTCCGCCCTGCATGGTACCTGTTCGAACCTACAAGGTGATAGTGGAGAACGACGACGTGATGATCGAGATGTAAACCCGATGTGATGTTGCGGCCATAAAAAAATCGTATAATATGGGATTTTATTAGAATATTGACGGGAGGGATTATGGATTCTCATGCGCAGACAACAGATGGAAACCCCGAAAAGGCAGGGACAGCGCTTCCATCGGAAACGTCATTGCGAGCTGAAATCGCGATTGCCACGCGGCTCCTGAACAGCCTGAAAATACTCGAATACAGTGGTCATGTCAGCGCCCTTCTGCCCGGTAACGAGACCTTGCTTGTACAGCCCCAGGAGAAAAGCCGCGCCGAAGTATCACCCGAAGATCTTCTGGTCTGCGATATGGACGGCAAGGTTGTGGCAGGTCCGAAAGGCGTCAAGCCGCCTTCGGAAGTTTTCCTCCATTGTGAGATTTATCGCGCGCGACCGGATGTGAAATCGATCGCGCATTTCCATAATGATGCAACCAATGTCTTCACGCTTGTCGAAGATATGCAGCTCCTGCCCTTCAAGAATCATGCGATACGCTGGCGGAGCGGTATTCCAGTCCATGCGGACCCGGCCCACGTCAGCAATAGTGAACAGGGCCGCAGTGTCGCCGCCACGCTCGGCGCCCACCATGCCATGCAGATACGCGCCCATGGCCAGATCGTTACCGCGGAGACGGTGCGCGGAGCGTTCATCGATTCGCTTCATCTCGTGGAGAATGCGGAAGCGGCTTATCGCGCTGCCGCCATTGGCAAAGTGAAGCCGTTGACGGACGCCGAGCTTGATTCATTTGCCCACAGTTTTCGCCGCGATCATCATATTCGCAAGCTCTGGAGCTACTATGTGCGCGGCGCCTTGCGTGAGGGATTGTTCCCGGAGAACTGGAACGAACAGAAGTAGAAAACGCCGGCGGGACTAACGCCCCCGGACAAAACCGGAAAGATGGTCTTTCCGAAATCAAGCTACCGCCGCTCGGAGCGGCTGGTAGGCTATGACGCAAAATATTACGTCCGTGGACGCTTCCGGGCGCAGCGGAAATGCATCGACAGGAGGAATCAATGCACCAGGATCCATTAGGCGGCGGCACCGGCACCCACTGGCACGAACCCGCTGGCACCAAGAAAGCCGGCTTCGGTGAGTTCAAGAAGCAGCCGACCCCCTATGACCAGTTCATGGTGGAGGAAGACATTCCTGTCTTTCGCGACCTCGGCGTTTCGAGTGTCAAAAACCTTCCCTTGAAACCGTGGAAGCGTACCGGCGGGCGCGGCACTTATATCCAGCTGCTTGGAACAGAAACCAAATGGGGTTGCCATCTGGTGGAGGTGCCAGCGGCCGGGGCGCTTCATCCGGAAAAGCATATGTATGAGGAAATATACATCGTCGTCGAAGGACGCGGCTCCACCGAGGTGTGGCTTGAGGGCGAAGGTCGCAAGCACGTCTTCGAATGGCAGGAAGGGTCGATGTTCTCGATTCCCATGAACGCCATGCATCGTATCGTCAACGCAACCAATAGTCCGGCACTTCTGCTTGGCGGCACGACGGCGCCGAATGTCCTCAACCAGATCCAGAATGCCGATGCGGTCTTCAATAACCCATATGTCTTCCGCGACCGCTTTTCCGGAGCCGACGACTTTTACAAGTATCGCGAGGAAATCGAGCCGGACCCCGTTCGCGGGCTCGCCATGCGGCGGACCAACTTCATGCCCGACGCTGTCAATTGCGAACTGCCGCTCGACAACAGACGTTCGCCAGGCTACCGCCGCGTTGAACCATTCATGACCAACAACACCTTCTACTACTGGATCGGCCAGCATGAGAATGGCCGCTATTCCAAAGCGCACGCGCATACGTCGGCGGCAATTCTGATCTGCCTGAAAGGCGAAGGCTACACCTATACCTGGCCCGAAGAATACGGCGTCAATCCCTGGAAGGATGGCCATGCCGACAAGATCAAGCGCCTTGATTACGGTCCTTTCGGAATGGTGTCTGCCGCCCCGGGCGGCGCGCGCTGGTATCATCAGCACTTCAGCGTTTCCAAGGAACCTTTCCGCCTGATGGCCTGGTTCGGTCCGCATAATCCTGGCCGCGATCCCGGCGCTCCTGGTGAAAAGCACACAGACTATACCGCCATCGACGTCAATGAAGGCGGCACGGCTATCCCCTACTGGATGGAAGACCCCTATATCCGCACGGAATATGAGGAGAAGCTGAACCGCAATGGCGTCGAAATCCGTATGAAGCCGGAGTGGTACGTCAAGCCGGATGACACCACGAAAAAAATGTCCACCGTCGTCTGACCAGCTAATTCAATGTCAGAGGAACCAGAGGAAGGCGGCCGGATATTCTTTTCCAATATCGGCCGCAGTATGGAACTCGAGGATGAGATACAGTTGACCAGTGTCGGTATCGACATTGGATCATCGACGTCTCACCTCGCCTTCTCCCGTATCGTGCTGGAACGGCTCGATACGCGCTACATGGTTGTAGAACGGACGCTGCTGCACCAATCCGATGTCTTGCTCACGCCCTATCGCAGCGATGATGCTATCGACGCGGAGACACTCGCCTCGTTCTTCGAGGCGCAGTATGAAGCCGCTGGCCTGAAACCCGAGGACATCGACACCGGTGCGCTCATCCTCACCGGCGTTGCCGTGAGGCGCAGCAACGCGCGCGCCATCGGCGAGATCTTTTCGGCGCAGACCGGCAAATTTGTGGTGGTCAGCGCGGGAGATGGTCTGGAAACCACTTTGGCTGCGTTCGGGTCCGGCGCGGTCGCTCTTTCCGGCAGAACGCGCCAGCGCGTGCTCAACGTCGATATCGGTGGAGGCACGTCAAAACTAGCGCTGTGCGAGAACGGCGCCATTCGCCATATCAGCGCCATCGACATCGGCGCGCGCGTCGTCGCATTCGATACTGACCGGCGGGTCACGCGGTTGGAAGAAGCCGGCAAATATTTTGCGAAACAAGCAGGTGTGGCGTTGACGCCCGGCGCGGTTCTCACGCCCGGTGATGCCGAAAAACTTGCCGCGTCCATGGTCGACCACCTGTTCGAGGCTATGAAGGGTGGCGCAATGAGCGGCGAAACCGCTGGTCTCCATCGGCTGCCGGCCCTTCCCGAGGGACCGCCACCGGACATTGTCACGATTTCCGGCGGCGTTTCGGAATTTCTCTATTCTGACAGCAATGCAGAGTTCAGCGATCTCGGCCCCTTGCTGGCCCAACAATTGCGCAAGCGGCTCGACGACTGGAGGCCGCGCCTTGAACGTCCCGAACAGGGCATCAGGGCGACTGTCGTCGGCGCCTCGCAATATACCATACAGGTCAGCGGCAGTACGATCTTCGTCAGGCCCCTCGATGCCCTGCCTGTTCGTAATGTTCCCGTCATAAAGCCCGCATTCGCATTCGATGATGACATCGACGCCGAACGTATTGGTGCAATGGTGAAGGAAGCACTGGTACGGCTCGATTTGACCCACGGCGACAGCCCCGTGGCCATTTGTTACGAATGGCAGGGCTCGGCGAGCTACCGGCGCCTCGATGATTTCTGCAGGGGGGTACGAGAGGGCTTGTCACAGATCCTTGCCAAAGGCCAACCCCTGATCCTCGTCGGTGACAGCGATGTCGGAGGATTGGTCGGGATGCATTTCGTCAGTGCGGACGGCGTCAATTCGATCATCTCGATCGACGGCATCAAACTTGACGAGTTCGATTTCATCGATATTGGAGCCATGCTCGAAACGTCCGGCGCTGTGCCCGTCGTCATAAAGTCACTGGTATTTCCCAATATGGGCCTTGGCCAGAAGGGTCTCGAACCAGTCGAACCGGCGTGAGAAAGGCCCTACGCCGATACTTCGACGTGGAGGTTGTCATAGCCTTTGGCACGATAGACGATAACGGAAACGATCCAGCTCAGGACGAATATCCCGACGACTGCATAGCCGAAATTGGCCAGATTGTCGTTCAGCCCTCCAACGAACTGCCAGAATGATCCTTCGAGACCGAGCTTGTCGCTGATCAGACCCAGCGCTTCCACCCCGCCGATAAAGACAGCGACGATGACGGACGCTCCTGTGATTGTCAGATTGTACCACAGCTTGCGCATGGGATTGATCGACGCCCAGCCATAGGCACCGGTCATCAGGACGCTGTCTGTCGTGTCCATGAGCGACATGCCCGCTGTGAAGAGCGCAGGAAACACGAGGATCGTCCAGAATGACATGCCCTGCGTCGCTTGCGCTGCCGAAATTCCGAGCAGACCGATTTCCGTTGCAGTGTCGAATCCCAACCCGAACAGGAAGCCGATCGGATACATATGCCAGGACCGCGATACCACCCGGAAAATCGGACGGAAGATGCGAGCGATAAGCCCTCTTCCCGACAGCAGTGCGTCGAGGTCCTCGTCGACAATTTTTTCGCCGCGCCGCGCGCGGCTGAAGGCTGACCAGATACCCCGCAGGATAAAAAGATTGGCCAGGCCGATAATGAGGAGGAACACGGCCGACACGGATGTGCCGATGACACCGCCAACATCATGGAACGATTCAAGATTGCTCTGCATCGCAGCGGCCGTCGCGGCGATGATCAGGGAGGCGATGACGACGATGCTTGAGTGCCCCAGCGAAAAGAAGAAGCCGACCGAATATGGCGTCTTGCCCTCCTGCATCAACTTGCGGACGACATTATCGATCGCCGCGATATGATCGGCGTCGAAAGCATGGCGCAGACCGAACATGTAGGCGAGAAGAGCAGTCCCCAGCAATGAAGGCCGATCGGAAAAGGCAATCCAGGCCCAGCCCCAAGCACCGACATTGGCCGCAATCAGGACGACATAGGTCACGATGATCTTGATCTTCAGGCGCGCCGGCTGATCGTCGAAAGGATTGGGGATCATGTAAGCCTCCTCCGCTGGCCAGGTATCGCGTGTGCTGGTAAACATGCGCAGAGGGCCGTTGTATCGGAAGCAACCATAGAAAATCGCAAAGTATGATGTCTACGCGAAAAAATCTTACTCGCCCGTTTAAAAAAACTTGGAGCCGAAGATGCAAAGAATAACGATTACCCTCGATGACGATCTGATGGAGGAACTCGACAGGGTGATCGCGGCAAAGGGCTACCAAAATCGCTCCGAGGCCATCCGCGACCTTGCCAGGGCCGGGATGAAGCTGACATCCATCGAAACCGGTGCAGCAACGCAGGTGATCGGTGTTCTGAGCTATGTCTTCGACCATGGGGCACGCGATCTTGCACGCCGGTTGACCAATACCTTCCATGATCATCATTCCCTTGCGGTATCGAGCATGCATGTCCATCTCGATCACGACAACTGCCTCGAAATCGCTGTTCTCAAAGGACCGCCGGACCAGGTCCAGCATTTCGCTGAACACGTCATTTCGGAGCGTGCGGTGAGGTACGGACATCTGCACGTGGTGCCGGCGGGATAGCCAAAAAAACCAGCTTTGACCTGGAACCACTACCAAGAGTTTCCCCAAGGTGGTGGATGCGCGCGCGCTCGTGTCAGGTTGACATCATCTTTCGCAATGCTAAGCTCCTCTTAAGAGGAACGTTGTTCTTTATAGCGGAACGTGCGTTCGCAGCAATGCAGAAATCGGGAGTGAAACCATGAAGAAGCTTTTGCTGGGAGCAGCGCTCGTTGCGTGCTTGTCGTTGAATGCGATGAGTGCGATGGCGGCGGAACTCACCAAGGTGAAAATCGGTATCGTCAACGCCAGCAGCGATATCGCTTTCTTCATCGCCGACAAAAAAGGCTACTTCCGCGAAGAGGGTATCGAGGCGGAGTTCGTTCCCTTCGATTCCGGCGCGAAGATGGTTGCTCCGCTGGGAGCTGGCCAACTCGACGTTGCCGGCGGCTCGGTATCGGCAGGATTGTATAATGCCGTGGGACGCGGAATCGGAATCAAGGTGGTGGCCGACAAGGGTTCGACGCCCCCAGGTTACGGCTATCAGCCACTTCTGGTCCGCAAGGACCTTGTGGAGAGCGGCAAGTACAAGTCGCTCGCCGATCTCAAGGGCATGAAGGTTGCGGGCAGTGCGACTGGCAGCGCATCGACATCGACCATGAACGAGGCGTTGAAAAAGGCCGGACTGAAACCCAGCGATGTCGAGCGTGTATTCCTCTCATTTCCGCAGCACATCATCGCGCTTGAAAACAAGGCCGTTGATGCTGCTTTGACAACCGAGCCTTCTGCAACAGAAGCTGTGCGCCGTGGTGTTGCCGTTCGTATCATGGGCGATGACGAGATTTACCCCAATCATCAGCTCGCGGTCGTTCTTTACTCGGCAGAGTTTATCGGGGAACAGCCCGACGCCGCAAAAGCATTCATGCGCGCCTATATCCACGCGCTTCGCGACTACAATGACGCGCTTGCCAACGGCAAGCTGGCGGGCCCGGCCGCAGACGAAGTGATCTCGATACTGACCGAATATACACCGATCAAAGATGCTTCCGTCTATCGCGCCATTGTCCCGCAAGGCATTGATCCGGACGGCAAACTCAACACCGCCAGCCTTGAAAATGATCTCAAATACTTCCAGAGCGAAGGTCTCGTACCGGCAAGCGCAACTGTCGCCCAAATCCTCGACGCCTCGTTCGCCGATGCAGCAGTCAAGGAACTGGGCCCGTATCAACAAAAAAAATAGCCCGGGTATCTCGGACGCAATCCGGCATGGAACTGGCAAGACATGGATAGCTATACTCAACAGAAGCGCATGCTGGTCGATGCGATCCTCATGCTCGAACGCGCGGGAATCATAGATTTCAACGGCCATGCCAGTTGGCGTGTTCCTGGCGAAGATCGAATGCTGATCAATTCCGGAGCATCGGTCCGCTCGGCACTCACTATCGACGATATCGTCATGACCGATTTCGACGGCAAGCCGGTCAATGGCGGTGCCGTCCCGCCGATGGAGTTTCATATACACTCGGAGATATATCGTCGCCGCGCGGATGTGGGTTCGGTCATCCACGCTCACCCGCTGTGGTCAACGCTCTTCAGTATGACGGGTAATTCCGTTGAACCGGTGATCATGCAGGCCGCTGTGATCGGCGAGATCATGCAGTTTGGCGAGATAGCATCGATCAACACCAAGAAACTCGGTGAAGCGCTTGCCACGACGCTTGGTGCGCATCGCATCGCAATGTTGAAATCGCATGGATCGGTGATCGCTGCGGCCAGCATTCTCGAAGCATTCGTCCTCGCAGTGTACCTCGAGGAAAATGCGCAAAGGCAGTATTTGGCCAAGAGCCTTGGCGCACCAACGGTTCTGACACCCGAGCAGATCGCCAGGATCGCAGGCAATCTCTGGAAGCCCAACCTTTTGCAAAAGGTCTGGGACTATCACGCGGGTAAATTGCGTCCTGTCTAACCTATGGGCTGGGCTTCTCGAACATATCTTTAATGCTGGTGCCAAGCTTGCTGGTAGCGCCGATGATGGCAACTGCTATCAGAGCAACAATCAGTGCGTATTCAACGGCACTTGCGCCGGTTTCGTCCTTGAGGAAGCGCGCGAAGAGCTTTGTCATTGTTCGCCTCTCCTTTCAAAGTCCCGTTGAATCGTCCTCCTCATTGAGTAATTTGGCAAAAGGGACTGTTGTTCGTGGTTAATTTTTACTTTCAACAGGCAGATAAATTCGACTAAAACTTGCGTAAAATGAAGCTATTTCGACCCGGATAGAAGCGACCTTAAGATTTGCGAATATCTACGGACAGCAAGCGGCCAGATATAGTTGGAATTGCAAGTACCTAATTATTTAACCGAATTTAATCAACTTCCGTAAAACTAATTTAAGCAACAAATTCAGTCACTTTTCGGTAACCATCTATGTTAGGGAAACTGAAATTGCTGGAAATCTATGTTGATGACGGTTCAACGAAACCATGCACAACAACAGGATAGGCAATCAAATGAACACTCTCTTCGCACGCTTCCTTAAAGACGAATCCGGCGCAACTGCCATCGAATATGGCCTGATTGCTGCCCTTATCTCCGTCGGTATCATTGCCGGTGCAGGCACGCTCGGCAACGGCCTCAACAGCGTATTCAACAAGCTCGGCACCAAGATGAACGGTGTTGTAGTTAACTAAAATTATTTGGTGGAGCTGCCCGATCACGGGCAGCTCCTACCAAATACCACATCTTTGTAACCGGGTTTACCCGAGTTCGCCTTGTCCCGATCATCAATGTTCGCGGCAATCCAGAACATCGTTTGATCGAGTGACCAGACTGGCAACCTTTTCTTGCCAAGCACCCTGTCCATACGACCTTTGGTGCGGGCAATCAGGCAACGAAGTCAGATACCTAATCTCTACCCGAACTAGTATGAATATCGTAAAAATTTGGGGTAAGGGCGTTGCCAAAGACAAAGTTAAATCAACCACAGAATATTGCGCTCTCTGCCGTTATTCCTTGCTACAATGAAGTGGACGGCATCGATGAGCTCTATCGACGCGTGACCGCGGCGTGTCAGCAACAAGTTGGCCAGTCCTACGAGATTGTCCTCGTCATCGATGGTGCGACAGACGGCACCCGCCAGGCGGTCTTCAGTTTGGCCGCAACAGACCCTCACCTCGTTGCAGTCGATCTTGCCCGCAATTATGGCCATCAAATTGCGCTCAGCGCCGGCCTGGATATCTGTCGTGGCCAAAGAATTCTTATTCTCGATGCCGATCTGCAGGATCCCCCGGAACTTGTCGGCCAAATGATGGCCAAGATGGATGAGGGCTATGATGTCGTCTATGGCCAACGCCTGAAACGAGAGGGAGAAAGCTGGTTCAAACTCGCTTCGGCGGCGATGTTTTATCGGTTGTTGCGCAAGATGGTCGACGTGGATATTGCTCCCGACACCGGCGATTTCCGCCTGATGAGCCGCAGGACCCTTAATCATCTGAATTCGATGCCGGAGCGCTATCGCTTCATTCGCGGAATGGTCAGCTGGATTGGCTTGAAGCAAGTCGCATTCCCCTATGAAAGGTGCCGGCGCTTTGCAGGCACCACACATTATCCCTTCAAGAAAATGCTCTTGCTGGCAATGGACGCAATGACGAGCTTTTCCATCGCTCCGCTTCGCTTCGCGTCTCATCTCGGCATGATCTTCGGGATCCTTGGACTTTTCGCGTTGGGTTACACTTTCTGTTCCTGGATTGCCGGGAACGTTTTGCCTGGCTGGACCAGTCTGGCAGCCATAGTCCTCATACTTGGCAGCGTTCAGCTTCTGGTGCTCGGTATTTTTGGCGAGTATCTCGGGCGGATGTACATGGAGACGAAACGGCGTCCACTTTACCTCGTCAATGAGATCGTCTCTTACGACGCGGTTAGCGCTCGCCAAGATCTACCCATCCATCGTCTGCAGGAACGAGTGAAGGAGGTCGTCCATGCTCGAGGCTGAATTTGACCAGTTCGCGTCGGAGTATCACCCGCAACACGCCGCCAGCATTCGTCTGAGCGGTGAAACTCCGGATTTCTTTGCCAAGTACAAGATTGACGACGTTGCTGCCGTACTCGCAGCCGCGGGTGTCAAACCACGACGCATACTCGATTTCGGCGGCGGTGTGGGCAATGCACTGGGCTATCTCAAAGCTGCGTTTCCCGAGAGCGAAATAGTGTTGCTGGACCCCTCTTCGCAATCCCTCGATATCGCTCAGAAGCGGTTTCCCGGCCAAGCGCACTTCCAGCAATTCGATGGCAGAACGATCCCGTATGACAATGGACATTTCGACCTGGTATTTGTTGCGTGCGTTTTTCACCATATCCCCGGTGATCTCCATTTAGGCCTTCTCCAGGAAATCAGCAGGGTTTTGACGACGGGCGGAAACTTCTTTCTCTTCGAGCACAATCCGTGGAACCCGCTCACCTTGCATGCTGTGCGCAATTGTCCGTTCGACGAGAACGCAGTTCTTATCAAGGCGAAAGATATGCGCGCAGAGATCGCCGAAGCGGGCCTCTCCAGATCACGCATCGTTTACCGCATCTTTTTTCCGCGTCTGTTGGCACGGCTGCGGTCGCTCGAGCGCCATTTCGCCAAAGTTCCGATCGGAGCGCAGTATTATGTTCACGCGGTCAAATCGTCCATTTGACTATTTGCAGATCGTGCGTTTCGCGTCCGTTGGCGTTCTGAACACCGCGTTCGGATACACTATAATTCTGTTTGCCCTTTGGCTTGGAAATGGCGACGTCGTTTCGAACTTGATCGGCTACGCTGCAGGTCTTGTCTTGAGTTTTGGCCTCAACAACCGGTGGACCTTCGGGAACAAACAAAATGCGTCGCCAAACGTCATCGCAAGATACGTCGCAACGTTTCTGGTGGCCTATGCGGTCAATCTTGGAATTGTTCTCGCGGCGCGTTCAACAGGACTGATGGACGGCCCGGTGATTCATCTGCTGGGCATTTGTGCCTATACAATCCTTTTCTACCTGGGATCAGTCTATTTCGTGTTTGCAGAAAACACACCAATTTCGATTATAAATCGGCATGCAATCAACGGAAGAAGTGAGCCCCGATAGATGGTCGAAGACACCTACAGCACCCGAGCGCCAGCCGTTTCAGGCTCCTCGATCGCCGACGACCAGCGCGTCAGGCTGCTCTTCTGTTTGGTTGTCGCAATTTTCAAAGCGGCAACGCTGATTTACGCCGCTGGCGGGCTTTTGCAGGATCCTGATAATTGGTGGCACGTGCGGGTCGGTTTGGACATGCTGTCAAGCGGCACGGTTCCCACGGTCGACACTTATTCCTATACTTTTGCCGGCAGTCCCTGGATAGCAAAGGAATGGCTTGGGCAGATACTGTTTGCGCTTGCCTATTCGCTGAATGGCTGGAACGGGGTCACATTATTGACCCTCGCCATGATCACGTTAACAGTTTTCCTCCTTGCATGGTATCTCAGCGCCTCCTTTAAACCGACGGTAGCGTTCGGCCTGACATTCCTCCTCTCGCTCCTCATCAATCCGATCCTGACAGCACGTCCGCTCGTCTTCACACTTCCCATCATCATCATCTGGACTGCGGAGCTTTTCCAGGCTTCGCGCAGGGAGCAAGCACCACCATTGTGGTTGCTGCCGCTCCTATGCCTTTGGGCGAATCTCCACGCAACATTCACATTCGGATTCATTATCGCGGCATTCGCGGGCCTGGATTTTCTGGCGCGGACTCGCCTGACGAAGCCGGGTCTCCTCGGCAGATGGGTGGCCTTTGGGATGCTTTGCCCCGTCGTGACCTTGCTCAACCCTTACGGCATCAAGGCCATCCTCGCGACCTTTTCAGTTGCCTACGGCAACGAGGCCGTGGCCTATATCGACGAATGGCAGCCCTTCAACGCCTCGGATTCTTACCTTATGGAGGCGTTCCTCCTGGTAGCTCTTCTCGGGCTGCTCGTCTCTCGAGTGCAAATCGGATGGCCAAAAGCACTATTTCTCCTCTTCAATCTGCATCTCCTCCTCACGCATCAGCGCTTTGCCTATCTGTTTGTTCTGCTGGTACCGCTCGTTCTTGCGGCAGAAATCGGTGAACAATTCTCTTGGGTCTCGGCCCACAAATGGGCCAAGGGGCATCTCGACCGCCTGGAGCAATTTCTTGCCGGCCATTTTCACTCGATTTCAGCAGCGATCGGCATATTGATCGTGTCTACGGCTGCAATATTCTCCTCGGTTTCAGGGGTCGAACCAAGCCCGAAGACATCGGCAAAAGGTGCGCTCGCATTTGCCCAGCAGCACAATCTGTCCGGGAACGTCCTCAATTCCTACAATTTTGGCGGCACTCTGATTTTTCATGGAATCAAGACATTCATCGACGGCCGTACCGATCAGCTCTTTCTGAATGGCTTCATGAAGAAAACTATGTCAGCGGGCAACAGTGGTGGAAAACCGATTTTAGAAGAACAGATGAAGACCTATGCAATCGGTTGGGCATTGCTGGCAACTGGCGACAGCCGCATCCCTTTCTTCAACGAATTAACCGGCTGGCGACGTGCGTATTCCGATGAGAACGCCGTCATCTTCATCCGGGAATGATGAGCCGCGTGTCATTTCGCGCGCAATAATGTAGACACTCCCTGTAGACCAAGGAATATTCGGATAACTTTAATGACGAGTTTCTACTGTTCCCGCAGATGTGACAACGGACACCCGCACTGGCCTCAGCCATTACACCGTCCGCGTGACCATCACTCCCGCCGAGGTCGCACGACTTGGCGCAATCAAACTTGTACCGGGAATGCCCGTCGAAACATTTATCAAGACTGGCGACAGGAGCATCGCATCCTATTTCATCAAGCCAATGATAGATCAGGCAAAGCGCGCCTTCCGTGAGGGTTGACCAACGAGGTGTTGAAGCACACTAGAGTATATGCACTGTCAAATGCCCTCGCCATGCGTGTGGCCTTCATGTGTCAGCGTAGCAATGAAGCGCTTGGTGCGCTCTCGTTTCGGTTTGGTGAAGATATCCCGCGAGGAACCGGTTTCAACGACCACGCCACCATCCAACACGATCACCTCATTGGCAATCCGTGAGGCCAGTCGAAGATCGTGCGTCGCCATGACCATCGTCGTACCTTCACGCGCCAGCTGCGCAAGCACATCGACCACCTCCCCTGAGAGCTCAGGATCCAGCGCTGACGTCGGCTCATCACATAGAAGAACTTTGGGTGAAGGGGCCAGCGCCCGGGCGATTGCCACACGCTGCTGCTGTCCGCCGGAGAGCGTCGATGGCCAGACCTCCGCCTTATGCGCAAGGCCAACCTTCTCAAGCAATGCCATTGCCCGCTCCTTCGCTTGGTCCTTCGGCCATTTGAGGACTGTGGTCAGCCCTTCCGTGACGTTCTCGATAACCGTACGATGCGGAAACAACTGGAAGTTTTGAAATACCATTCCGGTATGACGGCGCAGCAGTTGAATCTGCTTTATGCCCTTTCGAACACCGGGTTGAAATTCCAGCCGGTCGCCAGCGATTTCAACCGATCCAGATGTCGGTATCTCCAGAAGGTTTATGCAGCGCAGAAGCGTGCTCTTGCCACCCCCGGAAGGGCCGACAAGCGCCATGACCGAGCCTTCGGCCACGCTCAAGGAAACATTATCAAGCACTGTGTGGTCGCCAAACCGCTTCTCGATATTTTTTAGTTCGACCATCATGACCCTGCCTCCAGGAAGCCACCGTAGCGATTGAGGCGTGTCTCAAGCCGCGCTTGCAGCGACGACAGGACCGAACTCAAGGCGAGATAAATAAGTGCCGCTTCAACATACAGAATGAGCGGTTCATACGTGGTAGCAACAATGCGCTGCGCCGCTTGGAAGAGCTCCGGCACAGTGATGGCCGCCGCAAGTGAAGTGTCTTTGACGAGAGAAATAAAGGTGTTCGATAGCGGTGGAACAGCCACGCGCGCTGCTTGGGGCAAAATAGTCCGCTGCATTGCCTGGCGCCAGTTCATGCCGATCGAGTATGCAGCCTCCCACTGGCCCTTGGGCACCGACGATATGACGGCCCGGAGAATTTCGGATGTATAGGCACCGATGTTCAAGGTGAACCCGATTAGCGCTGCCGTGAACGCGTCAAGCACAATACCGACGCTCGGCAGGCCGTAGAATATCAGGAAAAGTTGCACCAGCAGCGGCGTGCCCCGAATGATCCACACGTAGAACTTGACGATCGCGGCAAACGGAGTTGGTGCGAAAAGCCGAACAAGCGCAGCTATAAGACCGACGGTAAGCCCAAGCGCGAATGACAACAGCGTCAGCGGAATGGTGAAAATCAAACCCGCCCACAATAGCGACGGAAGCGATTCGAGCATCAATGACAACCAATGTGTCAAAATCGTTCTCCCCAACAACAAAGGCAGGGAACGAGAGCCCCCTGCCCTTTTAGAGCGTATATCGTGTCAGTCGTAAATGACTGGAGTTACTGCGAAACGTCCTGGCCGAAATATTTGTCGGCAATCTGCTTGTATGTGCCGTCAGCTTTGATCGCTTCCAGAGCCTTGTTAATGGCAGCGAGCAGATCCGGTTCACCCTTGCGGATGATGATGCCGGAGAAATCGGCATTCTCCTGCTGCGCAGCAATCTTCACATTGGCGTCAGGCTTATGTTTCTTGAAATCGAGAAAGGATAGGCTGTCATTGATTGTCGCGTCGGCACGGCCATTGAGGACCAACTGGATCGACTGGTCGAAACCGTCTGTTCCAACCAGCTCTGCACCGGCTTCCTGGGCGATCTTGCCGAAATTGCTGGAGAGCGATTGCGCAGACTTCTTGCCCTTTAAATCAGCAAAGCCCTTGATCTCCTCATTGTCGCTCTTGACGATCAAAACGGCCTTTGAAGCGATATAAGGCTCGGAGAAATCATACTTTTGCTTCCGCGCCTCGGTGATGCCAACCTGATTGATGACCGTGTCATAGCGGTTGGCGTCGAGACCGGCGATCAGGCCATCCCATTTGCCTTCGAGGAACTCGGGCTTGACGCCGAGATTTTTGGCAATCGCCTCACCGATCTCCACATCGAAACCGACGAGCTTGCCCGAGGCATCATGATAGGTGAACGGCGCGTAGGTGCCTTCCGTGCCGATCTTGAGAACGCCTGCCGCCTTGATCTGCTCAAGATTGGACGCGCCTTGTGCCTGGGCAGGCACGATTGCGAGGGCACTGACGACGAGAAGTGATTTCAACCAGTTCATTGTGTTTCCATCCGTTTGTAATTTGCTTTGGGCGTGATCGGAAAGTGCCACTTTGCCGTGGCGCTGTATAGGCATTCGACGCCGCCGCCAGGAGCAGACCGGCAAATTTATACCAGATTTCGGTTCAATGCAGGAATTTTATTCCGTCGGAAGTCGCGAACAATTATCCGGATTCTTCTATGCGATCCGCAAGCCGGTCACGCCGTGGAAGAGATGCACATCTGCGGCTTTGATACCGAGCCCAATCGCGTCCCCAGGGCCACGATCCGTGCGGCCCATGGCGAAGATGCAGACCTGCTTATCGGCGAGTTTGGTATAAAACTGCGTCGAGAGACCGAGCGGCTCTATCACCTCGATCTTCGCCTTCAGCCCCTCACCACCGACCTCGATATTTTCCGGGCGTATGCCAACGGTCACCCGGTCGCCATCCTCCACCTTGAGTTCAGGACGCAAGGCGATCATCTGACCGTCGGTGAGCTCTGCTGCAACCTTCTTCCCCTCACGGCTGACAACGGCGGGAAGGAAGTTCATACCTGGCGAACCGATGAACCCGGCCACGAACAGGTTAGCCGGATGATCATAAAGTTCGAGTGGGGTTCCAACCTGCTGGATGACACCGTCATGCATGACGACGATGCGATCGGCCATCGTCATGGCTTCCACCTGATCGTGCGTGACGTAGACCGATGTGGTCTTCAACTGCTGATGCAAAGCCTTGATTTCTGTCCGCATATGGACGCGGAGCTTGGCATCGAGGTTCGACAGGGGCTCGTCGAACAGGAACACCTTCGGATCGCGCACGATGGCACGGCCCATGGCGACACGCTGGCGCTGGCCGCCGGAAAGCTGACGTGGAAGGCGCTGCAGCAATACGTCAAGTCCCAGACGCTTGGCTGCACTGCCGACGCGGTTCATGACGAGTTCCTTTGCCGTCTTGCGCAGCAGCAGGCTGAAGCCCATATTCGACGCCACATCCATATGCGGGTAAAGCGCATAGGACTGGAACACCATGGCGATATCGCGATCCTTTGGCGCCACGTCATTGACGACACGCTCGCCAATTTTGATCTCCCCAGCCGAAATTTCCTCAAGCCCGGCGATCATACGCAAAAGAGTGGACTTGCCACAGCCGGAGGGTCCGACGAGAACGACGAACTCGCCATCGGCGATCGAGAGGTCCACTGCCGACAGCACATTCATGGCGCCATAGTTTTTCTGGACATTGGAGATTGTGACGGAGGCCATCGATTTGTTATCCCTTGACTGCGCCAGCGGTCAGACCGGTGACGAGATATCGTTGCAGGAAGGCGAAGAACAGGCATGCGGGGATGAGTGCCAGCACTGAAGCCGCCATCATCTGACCCCAGTCGACCGCAAATTTGCCGATGAAGGTCAAAAGCCCGACGGCGAAGGTCTTCTGGCTGTCGCTGCTGATAAGCATCAGTGCGAAAAGCAATTCGCTCCACGCGGCGGTGAAGACGAAGCCGAGCGTCGCGCCCATCCCAGGCAATGTCAGCGGGATGATGACCTTGCGCAGCGCCTGTGAACGGCTGCAACCATCGATCATCGCGGCCTCTTCCAGGTCCTTCGGAATGCCATCGAAGAATGACTGCATCAGGAAGGTCGCAAAGGCGATGTTGAAAGCGATGTAGATGATGATGAGGCCCGTCAGGCTATTGGTAAGCCCCAACTGACCCATGATGCGATAGATCGGCGGGATCACCATGACCAACGGGAAGGTCTGGGTTAAAAGCAGCGTTACCGCGACAGTGGTTTTGCCCCGGAAGGAAAACCGGGACATGGCATAGCCGGCTGTGGAAGCGACGATCGTGACGAGTACGGCCGTAATCACCGAAACAATCACGCTGTTCATGAAATAACGCGGGAAATCCGTGGCTCGCAATACGGTCTTGTAGTTCTCCCACGTCGAGATGGAAGGCCACAAGGTTATGCCCTCTGAATAGAGCAATGACTGCGGCGTGACCGAAATCTTCAGCGTCCAGAACAGAGGAAACAGAGCAAAAATGACGTAGGCACCGACCGCGGCGTAAAGGCCGATACCGCCGAGAATACGGGCGTTGCGAGAGCGTCCTGCGATCATGACGCCCTCACAAGTGACTTGCGGATGCGGATCAAAACGATGGCGTATAATATGAGAAGCGCCAGCAACAGCACCGCAACGGCGGAGGCATAGCCCTTGTCGAGCGTCTTGAAGGCGCTGACATAGATGTAGGTTGCGACTGTGTTGGTCGCGCCGGCAGGACCGCCCTCGGTCATCACGTAGATCAGATCGGCAAAGGTTGCGATCCAGATCGTCCGAAGCATCACGGTGATCGCGATGGTCGGCGCGAGGAATGGCAGCGTCACCTTGGTGAAGCGTTGCCACGGATTGGCGCCGTCAATCGCAGCCGCCTCGTGCAGTTCTCCAGGAATGGATTTCAGTGCAGCCAGCAGCGTGATCGCAAAGAAAGGCACGCCGAACCAGACATTGGCGATGATCGGCCCCCACATCGCGGTGGCGGGATTGGAGAGAATGTTGGTTGGGGCGGACTGGATACCAAGCGCATAAAGCCAGTGCGGCAAAGGTCCGACGATCGGGTTGAACAGCCATGCCCATGTCAGCCCCGAAAGAAAGGACGGCACGGCCCAGGGCAGAAAGACGATTGCCTGCACGATTTTCTTGCCTGCGAATTCCCTGTCGAGCAGCAGAGCAAGTCCGAGGCCAAGAAAGAATTGAAAAAACAGGCTGGCGACTGTCCACCAGAGGGTATTCATCAGCGCCTGTCCGAGATTTGGATCGTGCAGCAAGGCCTGATATTGCGCGAGGCCGACATATTCGGATTTGAAAGCCGAAAATTTGCGGAAGGAGTAGCTGATGCCGAAGATCAGCGGTACCACCAGCACCAGCATGAGCAAAACCATGGCAGGGCTCAAATAAAGCCATGGTTCGAAAGCCGTGGCAAAACTGCGCTTGCCGGCCTTTTCCCTGTTGTGCGGCAGGCCCGCCGTCGTCGATTGCATCACCATTCTATCGGCCCCTCATTAGTCGGCTCCTCTCACACTCGACCGGCAAACAACGGGTCGTGCGCAAAAAGAATATGCTCCGGCACATGGGCACCGGAGCATCTTTTCATTGCTTGTTATTTCTTGTTCTTGGCCATCCAGGCCTGCTGCTGTTCGGTGAGGAACGCAGCCCACTCGTCGGCGACGGCCTTCGGCGTCTTTTGGCCGAGCAACACTTCCTGGAAATTCTTGACTGAAACGGAGTCGTAGAAATTGCCGAGGTTTTCGAGATAGGTCGGTGGTGTGACGAACTCGAATGTCTTCGGGTCATTCATTTCTTCGAACCAGCCCTTGAAGCTGTCAGCGCCAAAATACGGATCCTTGTCAGCGCCGTTGTGGATAGGGATAACACCGACGTTCTTGGCGAATTCGAGATTGTCCTCCGGTGACAACAATGTGCCCATCAACTTGAAGGCATCGTCCTTGACCTTCGAATTGGCAAACATGGCCCAGCCGGCATAGCCGAGCGTCGGATAGGACTTGCCGTTCGGTCCGGTCGGCAGCGGCGCAACGCCAAAGTCTTCCGCTTTCATTTTCTCGGCAATGCCAATCAGCGCATCGGGATCCTGATCGAGCATGGCGCAGGTACCGGAATAGAAACCGGTCACCACCTCGTTGAAACCCCAGCTGACGCTGTCCTTCGGCGCATAACCGTTCTTGTAGATATCGGCCAGCATCTCGAGGCCCTTGACAGCGCCCGGCTCGTTCAAGGTCGCGGTGCCATCTGCATTGAAATAGCCGCCCTTGCCATTGGCGATGTTCATGAACATCTGCACGCCATTGAAGCCGCCAGGACCGCCGCGCAGGCAATAGCCATACTTGCCCTGGATCGCCGAGATCTTCTTGTTGGCTTCCATGAACTCGTCGAGAGTCTTCGGCGCTTCTTTCAGACCGGCTTCCGCGAAGAGCTTCTTGTTCCAGAACATGGCCCGGATATAGTAGCCATAAGGAATCATGTATTGCTTGTTGTCGACCACTGAGCCGAACTGCTTTGCCCGGTCGCCGAGTGTTCCGGCGTCCTTCCACTTGGCCATATAGGGCCCGAGATCCTCGAGCTGACCGTTGGTCGCATAGAGACCCATCCAGCGCTCCGGCATCTCTACGATGTCTGGCGTGTCGCCTGCCTGCACCATGGTCAGGAATTTCTCGAAAGCCTGCCCCCATGGCAGCGAGACGAGCTCGACCTTGGTACCGGGATTGGCCTGTTCGAAACTGGCGATCTGCTTTTTGAGCAGTTCCGTGCGCGGCGGGCTGGTGATCACCTCCACCATCTTGATCGTCGTATCGGCGAAAGCCGCCGAAACGGTCATCGACAGGGCTGCGATGCCCGCCAGAAATGTTCCCATTCGTTTTTGCATTATAAAGCTCCCATTTTTTAAGTTCAGCGTTTGGCTTTTGTCAGTGCGTTCACGAGGTCCGCCCAAAGCTCCTCTACACTTTCGAGTCCCACGTGAAGGCGGATCGTCCGGGGGCTGACACCGAAGCGCCCGATCGAATTTGCGTCCGGCGTCTGCTGCAGCGAGGCAAGCGCCGGAACAACGAGACTTTCGTGACCGCCCCAGCTGACGCCGATGCGGAACAGCTGCAGCGCGTCGACAAAGGTCGGCACGTCGATGTCCTCGGTAACTTCGAAGGAAAACAGGCCCGAATAGCCGCTGAGCGTCGCCTTGCCCGGATGATTGGAATAGACCGGGTGCATCACGCGCTCCACATCACCATGCGCCTTGAGGCGTTCGGCTATGGTGAGGCCGCTTTTCATGTGATGTGGCAGCCGGAGGGTCAGCGTTCGCAGACCGCGCAGCAGAAGCCATGCCTCGAACGGCGATAGCTTGGCGCCGAGGTAAGAATAGGTGCGGCCATTGATCCGTTCGATCATTTCGCGCGATCCGGCGACGACACCGGCAACAGTGTCACTATGCCCTCCGAGATATTTCGAAGCAGAATGCATGACCAGATCGATGCCGTGGGCAATCGGCTGCTGGAACAGCGGCGTCGCCCAGGAATTGTCAATCGTGGTTACAATGCCCTGTTGCTTGGCAAGCTTCGCATAATGCGCGATGTCCTGCAGCTCGAACATCATCGAACTTGGGCTTTCGAGATAGAGCAGTTTGGCCCCCGGCAAGGCGGCAGCCACTGCATCGGGATCGGAGCCGTCCACATAGTCGACCTTGATGCCGAGATGCGGTAACAGCCGTTCGAACAAACGATAAGCATCGCCATAGCAATTGCGCACCGCGACGATACGATCGCCTGCGCCGACAAAGGCAAGGACCATGGCGCTGATGGCGCCCATGCCACTGGAAAAGGCTCGCGCGGCCTCCGCCCCTTCAAGTGCAGCAATCTTGGCCTCAAACTCCATGACGGTCGGGTTGTCACCACGCGAATACATCGGTTGGCGCTTGCGTCCGGCGAATGCATCGGCCATCGCCGCATAATTATCGAAGGTGAAAAGCGACGTCTGGTAGATCGGGGGAACGACGGAACCGCCTGGGAAAGGCTCGTCATGCGCGAGCAGTGTTGCAGCTTGCGCCATCATATCCTGGTCGTGAAAATACGGGTTGTCGCTCATGCTTGGCTCTTCTTGTTCTGCTTTTTCAGGTTTGCCGCCCCGCGCTTGAGGTCATCCTCGACGGTGGCAATCAGCTTCAATGCCTCGCCGCGTGCGGCAATCGGGTCGCGCGCGGCGATCGCATTGAAAAGGGTCCGATGGTAGGGAAAGCTGGCGTGGCCAAAATCCCGCACCCCCAGCGGATGCTCCCAGAACCGGTGGAACATCTCGTACATGGCTGCAATGATCTGTTCGAACAGCGGATTGCCCGAGGTGCGGAACACAGCAAGATGAAAGTCCCAATCTTCATCGGCAGACATGCCGTGGTGTACGTGGAACGCCTCTTCCATGATGATCAGCTTCTGCTCGATCAGGGCAATATCGGCATCGGTAGCGCGCTCCGCACAGAGAACGGCGGCTTCCGCCTCGAGACCACGGCGAATTTCCAGTGTGTGCATCAGACTGTTGAAATCATTGCCGGAGGGCAGCGTCAGCGGCATATGCAGCATATTGGGCGTAACGGCAGCCTTCAGATAGGTGCCACTGCCCTGGCGCCTCTCGACAAGGCCGAGTTCTTGCCAGCGGGTCAGCGCCTCACGCACGGTTGTACGGCTGACTCTCAGGTGTTCTGCAAGCAAACGCTCGGTCGGTAAGCGGTCTCCCGGCTTCAAGCCCTCTCCCGTCACGAAATCCACCAGCGCATGCAACACCGCGTCATCGCGGGATGCGGTATGAACCGGGGAAAGGATCGGACTGATCAACGAAGCATCACCTGAATTGGTTGGACCATTGTGCCAATTCAGCATGAATGGAAGGAGGAGTCAAATGCTCCCAGGAGTCTTTCCAAAATCATTCTGATTGCAGGACCTGGAGATCCGTCTGGCAATTTCTTCCTCGCATTGCCTGGATCTTCACCGCTGCGAAAATGGTCTCACGCCATTCGGCACAGACGTTGCCTTGTCGAATACCTACGGCGCCGGCGGCCCGGATTTCACGCCTGCCGTCGCTTATCAAGTTCAATTGCCTCGGCTCGTGTCAGCCCGATATCCTGAAGCAGGCGATCACTCAGCTTTGTCAGCGGATCACCCGTCGGTTCGGCGTGTAGGCCAGAAGCAAAGACCTTGCGGATGAGGCCCAACAGACGCTCTAGAAGATCGGGTGGCGTGCCAACGTCCCTGGCAGAAGAGCTCCGGCCCTGACGATGGCGACGGATTTCTAGTAGACCAGTCGTCTCTGAATATGTCATAATATCGGCTCCTATGCTTTCTGTGCCAGCAGGCCATCAAGTGTCATGGTGCTGAACCGTTGAAGGGGCTTGATGCTTCCCTCTGCCTTCATCCTGACCAGCGCGCCCTCATAGGCGTCGATCAAAAAGGCAGCGGTTTCATCCGGATCAAGATATTCCGGCAATTCCCCGGCATCACGCGCTTCGCGCAGCACCGCCCTGAAATCATCCTGCCAAGCGGTGAACGAGCGATGCAACTCACGCTGGAGCACCTCGCTATGTGCCGCAATGGATTGGGATAGATTGCCCAAAAGGCAACCACAGGTTGGATCGCCCGACCCGTATTCCTTTTCATAATATTCGAAATAGTCGCGCAGACGCCGCAGCGGCGATCTCGTCTTGTCCTCCAACAGAAGTTGCGTTCGCACCTTCTGGTTGTTGTTACAATAGGAAGCGAGTACCGCAGAAGCGAACTCTTCCTTGCTTGCGAAGAAGTGATAGAACGAACCCTTCGGCACGCCCGCCGATTTAAGAATCGGGCCGATGCCCGCCCCTTCATAACCGTGGGAAAGAAGCGCTTTCAGGCCCTCGTCGATCAAAACTGCTCGTGTATCCATTTTACTCATATCGTAGATAATAGACCAGTCGTCTAGTAAATGCAAGCTGACTCTACCAGTATGGAAAAGCGGCGTTGCACTGGCTGGCGAACTACCTGGCGACGGCTTCCGAAAGACCACTCCAAACAAAATCCCACAAACTTATCCAACACCTCCAAACCTCGGTTATTCTATCCCCGTCCTTTCCACGGGAACTGCTTCCGGAGCCGTTCGAAGTGGGGAGAGGATCGGCGCCTCCGATGGCGGGTAACGGGCCCGCTGTCCGGGGAAGTTCTGTCCAAGGGGTTCCCCTGCCGGTACTACGACTGGCGTATGCTGGACGAGCAGTTCGAAAGGGGCTTTCGGCAGCGGGCGAAGCAATTCACCCAAAGCGGAAGGCCTCCCAAGCGGAACGGACGGGATCAAAAAACGCCGGACGGGCGGTCTTCGGATCGCATTACTTATCTACAAAGACGCGCTTCGACGACCGCCCGTCTTCCCAGCATGCAAGCAATGGCCAGACGCGAAAGCGGGCGTGGCAAGGGAAATCCACACCCGGTTCGATTCAGAACGGCATCTCCACCCGAGGCCAGATTTCACGCGAAAGTTTGCGATAGTCGGTCTTTCTGGGATTGGAGGGATAGGGCGCGCCCGCATCGATATAAATAATTTCCGCAGCCACAGGCTCGAAACCCGCGTGAAAATGATTCGTCGACTTGACGAGCAGAATGTCCTTCGACCCGGGGTCGATACCGAGATTGGAGAAAATGTCCGGCTCGAAGGTTTGCGTCCGGTTGGTGTTGAGGATGATCTCGATATCCGTGCCCTCGAGGCGAATGACTGCTGCGGGTCCAAGCGTAACCCGGCTCTTGCCGAAACTCTGCCAGCCTTCGTGCACGGCCTTGAGCACTTCGACACGCGCATCGATTGGAGCTCCGCCATCCGGCCCGGCCTTGCCGCCAAAGCGCAACTGGATGTGCGCTCCCTCGCCTGCTGCCAGACAGAAGGTCACTGCGATCGGATCCCAGATCGTCGCCACGGCGACGTTGCCAATACCGCGTTCGATGATCCTTCGCAGAACCAGTGTGCCATCTCCGGCAACCCCGCCCCCTGGATTATCCCAGACGTCTGCAACGACGACCGGCTTATCCGGCTTCTGCGCAACGAGCGAAATGGCCTTGTTCAGGCCGGCTTCCGTGTCGAACATGGGCATTGCCGTCGTTCCACGCATCGCGAACAGCTCCATACCCAATTTCTTTGCAAGCGCCGCACCCTTTGCCGGCTCATTATCGGTGATAACCATAAGCTGAGTGCCGAGCTCGGGGACATCTCCAGCCATGAAGCCATGAATGAGCGAGACAGACAGGATGCCATCGCGGCCCTGCAGGGCCTTCAGACGATCGACATAAGAACGCATCGGCTCGCGGCTGGTCGGATAAACGCCGATCATACGGCAATCGAAGGTAGAAATGACCGGCTTGATCTCGCCGCGCAGCGCGCGCATGGCAAGGTCGACTACATGCTCGCCGCGTTCGTAGAAGTCCGTGTGCGGAAACTCGAGGAAGGCAGCAAGTATATTTGCATTGGCAACGCGCTTCGTCGTGAGGTGGCTGTGCGGATCGAGTTCAGATGCGATAAGCACATCCGGCCCGACGAGATTGCGAATTTGCTCGAGAAGATCGCCCTCGCAGTCATCATAGCCCTGCGCAACCATGGCACCATGCAAGCCAAGGATGACCCCATCGACGGGCAGCGCAGCCTTGAGCTGGTCAAGGATTTCATCACGCAGACCCTCATAGGCCTGCCGCTGCAACAATCCTCCGGGCTCGGCCCAGGTCGCGGTTCCTTCGATCAGGGTGAACCCTTCCTTGCGCGCCTTGCGCCGTAAAACCACCATTGGCGCCGAGCACAAGGTGGGCGTCTCCGGATGTTCACCCGGACCCGCATAGAACGCCATTTCAAAGCTGGCACGGTCTGTTGGCACAGGGGAAAAAGTGTTGGTTTCCGTCGCGAGCGACGCGGTAAAAATGCGCATGAATGTGATCTCAGAGAGGCTTATAGGCGATGGCTTCTATTTCAATCTTGATGTCGATCATCAGCCGGGATTCGATGGTGGTGCGAGCAGGCGGATTCGCGGGAAAGTATGTGGCGTAGGTCTTGTTGAATGCCCCGAATTCGCGGGCGTCTTCGAGAATGACGAAGGTCTTGACCACGTCGGAAAGGTCTGCGCCCGCGAGTGCCAAAGCGGATTTGACGTTCTCCATCACCTGTCGCGTCTGGGCTTCGATACCGCCGACGATGACCGTGCCGTCAGCGCCCACCGGAACCTGCCCTGAAATATAGATGAAATCCCCAGCGCGCACTGCGGGCGACAACGGCACATGTGCATGGCCGAAATGTTGTTTGGTCATGATCGTAATCCTATCCTGTGTCCAGACTGCTCATTGTAGCCAGACTCGAAATACGGCGAAGGCTCGGCCATACCATAGTGCCAATCCACGGTACAGCACCGGCCGCAAACGAAAGGACGCGGGTGGTTGTCTTGGTTACAATGGCGAAACTCGATATTGCTTTTTTCCACCTGCAGCCATTAATGAGCAAAAAATCAACTGGATGCGACGCCCATGACTTCTCCAACATCGCATGGTGAACCTGGCCTCAAAGGCAAACACGTGCTCATCACCGGCGCCGGTGGGGGTATCGGCCAAGCACTTATCGAAGCTTACAATGACTTGGGCGCTATTGTGTCCGGCGCCGATCAGCAACGAAGTCTGATTGAAAGCCTTCCTCTCTCAAACCGTCTGGTTTTCGATCTCAATGACAAAGCGGCTACATCCAAGGCGATCGATGTTTTCATCGCAGATCATGGCGTTCCGGATGTATTGATCAACAATGCCGGTTTCACCCGCGGCGAAACGCTCGATCAAGTCGATGCCGATGTATGGGAACAGGAAATCGCCACCAATCTGAACGGCGTATTCCACGTCACGGCCCCCATCGTCGCTAACATGAACAAACGCGGCAGCGGCAATATCGTATTTATCTCGTCGGTCAATGCGCTCGGCCACTACGGCAATCCGGCCTATTCGGCGGCCAAGGCGGGATTGATCTCCTATATGAAAGCGCTTGCTGTCGAGCGTGGGCGATTTGGCATACGAGCAAATGCAGTCTGTCCAGGTTCCGTACGAACACCGGCATGGGATCACCGGCTGCAAAGGGAGCCCGAGCTTCTGGCAAAAGTTCTGCCGCACTATCCACTTGGGCGAATGGTGACACCGGAGGAAGTGGCGCAGGCAGCAGTATTCCTCAGCTCGAGTGCTGCATCGGGTATCACAGGTGCTACACTTAACGTCGATGGCGGACTAACCGCCGGAAATCTGCGTTTCATCAACGACGTGCTTGGAGATTGAAATGAAACTGTCCGAAATCGACACACCGGCCGTCCTCATTGATATCGATCGCGCCGAGACCAACATGCAGCGCTTCCAAGCCTATGCCGACAAACATAAACTGGCGGTGCGTCCGCACATCAAGACGCATAAATTGCCGCGTTTTGCCAAGCGCCAGGTCGAGTTGGGCGCAGTCGGGATAACCTGCCAGAAACTTGGTGAGGCAGAAGTCATGGCCGATGCAGGACTGACGGATATCTTTCTGCCCTATAACATCATTGGCGAAGCGAAACTCGGCAGGCTGATGGCGCTGAATAAACGCGTCACGCTCGCTGTCACCGCTGACAGTGAAGTTACCATCCGCGGGCTTTCCGAAACGTTCAACGATGCGGCAAAGCCGCTCACCGTACTGGTAGAATGCGACACCGGCATGGGACGTTGCGGCGTACAATCGCCTGATGAAGCTGTTGCGCTGGCAAAACTGATCGATGTGGCCAGGGGCCTGCGTTTCGCAGGCTTCATGACTTATCCGAAGACCGGTGCGATTGTCGAAAATGAAGCTTTCCTGTCTGCCGCCAAACAAAAGGCCATTGCCGCCGGACTTGATCCGCGCATCATTTCCAATGGCGGTTCTCCGGATATGTGGCGGGCACACGAAGTCACGAGCGCAACGGAACATCGGCCTGGCACGTATATCTACATGGACCGCTTTCAGGTCGCGAAAGGGGTCGGCACATGGGATGATTGCGCGCTTACAGTACTCACGACGGTGGTCAGCCGCCCAACGGAGAATCGAGTAATTGTCGATGCCGGTTCTAAAGCCCTTACCAGCGATACGTTTGGAATGGATGGGTTCGGGTATATTGTTGGCTATCCGGATGCAGTGATTACCTCGCTCAGCGAGGAACATGGCGCGATCGATTTTTCAGCCTGTGAGGAGAAGCCCCGGATCGGAGATCGGCTTCGTATCATTCCCAATCACGCCTGTGTCGTCTCGAACCTGTTCGATCAGGTCATGCTGATTTCAGGCAACGAAGTGGTTGAGATTGAGCCTGTCGCCGCACGGGGCCGCGTCGATTAAGCGCGCGGGCCGCAAGGACGGGTTTCTTCAGGCCGTCAACCCATTGCCGGGCACGGCAGGCAGCGCAGCGTCCTGCGCATAAGCATCCAGAAACTCTTGCTCTGAAGCCGCATTCCCGAACCATGGTGCCATCCCATAAGTCCAGCCGCAGGTAGCAATTGTCCCAATCGGCCAGGTCCCGGGCGAGAAACTCGGCTGTGTGTTCGGAATACGTTTTGGTCAAGTCGGCCTGCTGACGCTGCAAAGCAAAGCCAAGTCACAAAAACGGCACAATCAACAGAGCTGGAAGCGGGAGACCGATGATGGCAATAACGGGAATGCCAAGTTTGTCTTCATCCGGACCAAGCTTCTCAGATATTTTCGGGCCCATAACATCCATGGAACGCTTCTAAAAATTCATAAAGTATCGACGTCGAAATCAACGATAAGAGCGGGCAACCGGTAGTAATTACAAGTACAAAAAATGAAGGCAACGCGACGCAGCCAGAGCCTCAGTTGACCATATCCATCATCACAGTCGCAATGTTCAAAAATGGATGCGACTTGAGATGGTGAGGCTAATATTCCGGCCAGCATATTGACCTCAGAATAGAGCCATCCGAAGCGGCAAAACCGCCATTCCCATTCTCGACAACAACCCCTTTTGCAAGGCTGAATTGCAACGTCTTTGCCAACGGTGCGACTGGCGGGCGGCTGGCAAGGTAGAGAAGCCACTCACGCCCGCTTTTCTCCATCCAACGCCTTGATCACCGGAAGCACTGAATATTGGCCGATTTCGGCGCGATCGGTCAGTGCCCTGAGATAGCCTCCGGGCGAACGGATATCACCGATACGTTCAAGAATGGCAGCAATCGTGATCGACGCGTTGATATCACCCATGGTATCGCGCGCCCTTTGCCAGGCATCGGGTGATACACCGAGCATCGAGCGAACCAGTCCCGCCGTATTCACAAGCTCGCGCCAGTCCTCGATACCGTCACGGGAATAATCGATGATCTGCGGGCAAGCACTCAACACTGCCTCCAGTGACATTGGCACCGATCTCGTTTCAAGGTTCGGCCTGTCACCGGTCAAACCGCCGTCACCACGGTTTCTATTTCGCCGCGCCGCTTCCAAGCGATTTCTCATTTTGCTCAGCGCAACTATCCGCCCGGGCGCGTTGTTTTGGGGTTGTAGCTCGTCGGATTGCTTCTGGCCTGTTTCGGGGGCCCTTTCAAATTGGTGGTCTATATTTGAATTCTGAATATGGTGCTCAAAAGAAGAGTCACTGGCGCTCATCTCTTTGTCTGAAAGCGATGCCAGGTAAGTTTTCTCAACTCTCTCTCTCAAGCTTGCAAGGGCATCGCATCGCACCCGAAGCGTCTCCAGTGGCAGATGCCTGCTTACTCGTCCCGAAAGCGCTGCCAGCTCATCAGCGTATGTTTCCCAGTCACCCGCACGTTCCTCGCTGAGCCCGGCATCGATGGTCTTGGATACATCTCGAAGATGGATGGTGATTTCGCTGCGTACACGATGAACGGCTCGCGCCAGGTCCCTTGCCTGAACCGCATGAGCTTCGATTTCGCCCGCTCGTAGCGCCAATGGTGAGAGGTCAAAGCCAAAAGCATGTTCGATCTCGCCGGTTTCGCCGCGCCGCGCATAACGTTTGCCATTGGGACTGTCACGACGAATGATCAGGCCGGTCTCGACGAGTGCTGAAAGGTGCCTGCGAATTGTCGCGGAGGACATGCCGCGGGTCCGCATGGAAAGCTCCGCATTGGACGGAAAGACAATCAGTGCTGCACTGCCGTCCAGCAGTGTCTCGGGATAGAAGCTCAGCAATGCTTCGAGAACCGCAATTGTGCGGTCCGAAAGGAAAAACGCGGTACGAGCCTCGGTCAATGACCGCAACAGCGCCCACTTCTCCGGGTGGTTTCTGTCCGTACCCGCCAGTTTTTCGCGAGCCCGTGCTGTCTTTTCTTGCACAGCAAACATGGCGTGCGACAACGAACGACCGCCAAATGGCGTCGTTGCAAAACGATCAGTCATGGTCCTTTACCTCAAGTTGAGGCAATGAAAAGGCGTGCCGAAACGCGTCCGACTCTTGACAAGTCTGGGTGGAAGTGATTCTCTAAAATTGCTACATTGAAGAGGGCTTCCGGGGCGGTAACGTTCTGGGGGCCTTTTTTCTTGCCGTTGTTTCCTTCTCTCTCGTCCTTTTAAACTGTCCAGAACCGCAATCCGGTTTTGGGCTAGTGCTTACTCAACCAACCGGCCTTGTAGCGACTGAAGTCGCAGCGCTATTTATCACGTGACCGGCTATTGTAGCGGGCAAGCAAAGTCTCGAGCTCTCCTGTTACGAATACCGCAAAATCTTGCGGAATATGATCGGCAAAGGTCAGAACTTGTCTTCCTTTGTCTGAATTCAACTGCGCGATTGCGCTGGGGCTTGAGGTTTTATTGCCAACGACCGACGGCGTATTGCGCGGCGCCAGTGCGACAGGCTCGACGTTTTTCAGGAGCCGCTCGAAGACGCGGTTGAAGCGTGCGTTGCTGTCAGCGGCACTGAACGGCTCCAGCGCGATTTCATTCAGTGCAGCAGCCTGCGCGTCACCGGATTTGAGCAATTCAGCAAACCGGACCCAGCGTGGGCGGCCGATCTTTGGCGCGGGTCCGATAGCGCGAACCACCAGTGCTGGTACAGCTGCCGCGACCTGAAGAAACCGCGTCATCTCTGCCTTATCCAGGGATAGTGCATCCTGCACAAGGCCGCGCTCGAAGCCCCGCTCGACAAGATTGCGGGCAAAGAAAGCACGTTCGATGAAGGATAGATCGCGCCGCTCGGTGTTTTCCTTGCCCTGCGCCAGGACAAGCTGCACATCGGTGAGATTGCGGACAATCGCCTGCACGGGCTTAGCGACACGTCGAGCAGCGCGCAGGCGGCGATGGCCATAAGCTGTCTGGTAATGGCCCTGCTTTTCCGGATGCGGGCGAACAAGGATAGGAACCTGCTGTCCATTCTGCCGGATACTTTCGACCAGCTCCTCGAAACTGTCATCCGATCCGGAATCGTGGCTGAGCCGATCTTCGATAAATGAGCTCTCCACAAGCGCCGGATCGAGCTCGACGACGCGCTCGCTACCCTCGAAGCTCTCCTTCAGTCGTCGTGCATCCTCGATCTCCTTCGATATTCCACCCAGCGACAGGCCCATCGCCTTGATCGCACCAGAAGCGGCACGCGGCTTCAACGGCTCGACCGAAGCGCTCTGCCGCGTTGGGGCGAGCTCGGCTGGCTGCTGCTCGGGCGCCGAATTAGTCTCTACTGTCTCAAACAGCGCCTTGAGCTGATCCCTACGGTTTTTGTCGGCCATCATCGCGCCCTCACCCCGGCCGGTTCCAGGCCTTGAAGATCAGGCCCTGGATTTCAGAGTTGACGGAAGTCAGCGATTCAAACGCGCGGTCATAGGTAGCGCGAGTGAAGCTGTCGCGAGAAACCTCATAAAGCGTCTGCTTGGTCAGGCCCGCATCCGAGAAAGCCGTCGATTTGACAACCGAGTTCGTCAGCACGCGCTCGCCGAACAAGGAGCGCAGGAAACCTGCGATTTGTTGCTGAGGCGCATCATTGGGCTCAAAGCGCGTAATGAGATAGCGCATGAAATCGAAGTTTAGGTCGCCGCCCGCTTCGCGCACGACGGCGAGAAGATCCGCTGTCATGAACAGGAACTGGCTCATAGAGGCAACATCAAGCATCTGCGGATGAACCGTCACCAGCACCGATGTAGCCGCACAAAGCGCCGAAAGCGTCAGGAACCCGAGCTGCGGGGGACAGTCGATGACGACGACATCATAATCATCCGCCACCGTATCCAGCGCGGCCTGAACACGCGCGAAGAACAATTGCTGCTCGACACTCTGCGTGCCATGCTGCCGATCCGCCAGCATTTGCGGTGTCGTGTGTTCGAATTCCTGTAGTTCGAGATTACCAGGGATAAGATCGAGACCATCGAAATAGGTCTTGCAGATGATATCGCGCAGCAGCCTGCGTTCGCCATCATAACGAATTGCGCCATAGAGCGTATCATTGCCGGTGAGGTCGAGTTCCGGCTGGTAACCGAAAAGCGCCGACATCGATGCCTGTGGATCAAGATCAACAGCCAGCACCCGAAACCCGGCCATGGCCAGATGTTGCGCAAGATGTGCACTCGTCGTTGTCTTGCCAGAGCCGCCCTTGAAATTGGTGACCGCGATAACCTGCATATGCTCGTTTGCGCTTGGATCGCGATGGGGAAGATACGTTTTCGCCTTGGCACCGCCAGCCTCGGCAAGATGCCGGCGCAGCGCATTGATCTCGGCAAGCGTATAAAGCCGGCGACCGCCGCTTCCAGTTTCCGGCTGTGGCCCCTCGCCCGCAATCGAGAGCTGCCGCAGATAACCGTCGGATACACCAATCAGCTTCGCAGCCTCGCCACTGGTGAACTTACGCAAAGTCTTCTGGGCAGTCGGCGGAAACAACCGATTGCGCATCGCCTGTAACTGCGCTGAGAGCATCTCGGCATCCGCCGCGATCGCGCGGTCGGCCGGCAAGGCGACAGGCAGGGATGAAACGCCTTGTAACTGGGCATCAACAGTCCGGTTTGTCTGCGCTGTATTCAATAAAGTCACGTGTTGATCCTGTGCGCCTGTTAATAGACTGCCTGACCGCGCTCTGGGATGATGCGCCGATTCGACAGAAAAACCAAAAGGGTAACGCTGGACAACAATTTAACGCTGCAGCTCGATACTAACACCGCAAAATCTGTGTAACGCCTATTTGGCCTGTTACCCTCAAAAACCGTAACCAAATTGAGGGAAGGACCGAGTCGCGTCAAGAACTTTATAGTTAACGCAATTTAACCAATTTATTGGGGCAACCGCACTATTTTACCACTTCTTCTTTTTGCGTTTTTGGTCGGCCGGCTTGGGCTCGAACAGATCGCTATCGGGTGCATCCTTGGTATCCGATGCCTGCATTTCTGCTGATTTTGATGCGATGGATTTTGTCTCGGTCGGGGACTTCGAAGTGGTATCTTTCAATGCGAATTTGATCGCCATTACAAACTGCTTTCTGATGTGAAATTTGCGTGAACTACAGAATGTAAGTTCCTAGCATGAATGGCAGACAATTTGCGCATGAAATCGAGACGCTCTCGCCAAAAGTAGCAAGTTGTTAACCTTGGTTTTCTATTCAGATGAGCACCCCTTGGGTAATCTCACATCGTTCCGCTGCAGGCATCATGCGTATCCCCAGAACAAATTTTCCAGTAAAAGCAGATGAATAT
Organism: Candidatus Phyllobacterium onerii; assembly: GCF_028331445.1. Lineage (GTDB taxonomy): Bacteria > Pseudomonadota > Alphaproteobacteria > Rhizobiales > Rhizobiaceae > Phyllobacterium > Phyllobacterium onerii. Next base: position 81,033 of record NZ_JAQMHX010000017.1, read on the forward strand.
GAGTTTGAAAACAGCGGCGGTGAAGGGTTGGTCCACGTGCCGCTTCCACCGTCGCGTCCGGTAGACCTTACCAACGCAAATTCAGGCACCCTTTATGAGAGCGTTACGGTCAAACGGCCGATCGCTCCTGCGACACCCGGGTCAGCGTCGGCGGCAACGCCGGTACCAGTACCGCCAGGCGGATTTGATGCAGGCGCATCGTTTGCGCCGATTTCGAAGCGTATGTTTTCACTATCCGAGAATGTCCGTTTCACCCGGACACCCGACAGCGAACTCTTGAAAAACAAGGGCCCGGCACCGACAGAAGTTACTATGGCACCGAAGGCGGATGCGAAACGTCCGGCTTCTGCAAAACCGGCAAGGAACGTGGAAGCAATCGTCGTACCCCCGCGTGTTCGCGACCCTGAGTCCGGAGGGTCCCTCCTCTTCGGCCAGACGCTAATACCAGCTCAACCTCTCGCGGTTGTCGTGCCGCAAGGCCCCACTGTTGCCGAGGCCCACACGAACATCAAAACTCCGGCGCCCGAACGCTCGCCATTGGCTTATGTGTCGGACTACGCTTTCTTCGAATCCGCTGACTTTATAGGGGGGATTGCATTAGTTGCAGCTGCTTCCCCTGTCAGACCAATGCCCAGATTCAGCCCAGACGAAGTCACGGCCCGCTTCCGCGTGGTGGAGCCCTTTACGACACTAAAACCGCCGCTCATGTCGCCACCACTCGACGCAGTGCGCGTGGAGGTGAACCACCATGCGGCGCCGACGCCTGAACAGCGACTGGGGGAGAGCGATACCGTTGATGCAGGTTTGAACGCAATTCCCGAACCTGTTCCCGCTGTCACTCCCCAGCTCACCATCACCAGACGCCGAGAAATTGCCCCGGTCCAAGCCCCGCTCCCTCCACGGCAGATTGCGATAGCGAATCCCGTTAAACCACGCATTTTTCCGGTCCCGCGCGGCACTTACGAAAAGCCTCCGATAGCCCTGTTGCAAGAAACGGTCACGCATGATGTCGTTACCATTTCGCAGGAAACGCTCGAGCAGAACGCCGGGCTTCTTGAAAGCGTACTGGAAGATTTCGGCATTCGCGGCGAGATCATCCATGTGCGTCCCGGCCCTGTCGTCACGCTCTATGAATTCGAACCGGCACCGGGTGTGAAATCCTCGCGTGTTATCGGTCTTGCCGACGATATCGCCCGCTCCATGTCGGCGCTGTCCGCTCGTGTGGCTGTTGTTCCCGGACGCAACGTCATCGGTATCGAATTGCCCAATACGACGCGAGAGACAGTCTACCTTCGCGAGATGGTCGCATCCGAGAATTTCGACAAGACCAGATTCAAACTCGCACTTTGCCTTGGCAAGACCATTGGTGGTGAGCCTGTGATTGCCGAACTCGCCAAGATGCCGCATCTGCTCGTAGCCGGTACGACCGGCTCCGGGAAATCAGTCGCCATCAATACGATGATTCTATCGCTGCTCTACCGACTGACTCCGGACGAGTGCCGTCTGATCATGGTCGACCCAAAAATGCTTGAACTGTCCATCTATGACGGCATCCCGCATCTTCTTACCCCGGTCGTCACTGATCCAAAGAAGGCAGTCATGGCTCTAAAATGGGCTGTGCGCGAGATGGAAGACCGCTACAGAAAAATGTCAAAGCTCGGCGTGCGTAACATCGATGGTTTCAACGCCCGCATTGTCAGCGCGAAGGAGAAGGGCGAGACGGTGATGTGCACCGTGCAAACCGGCTTCGACAAGGGGACCGGCGAAGCGCAATACCAGCAGGAGGCGATGGACCTCACGCCGATGCCGTATATCGTCATCATTGTCGATGAAATGGCCGACCTGATGATGGTGGCAGGCAAGGATATCGAAGGAGCGATCCAGCGCCTCGCCCAGATGGCGCGTGCCGCCGGCATCCATCTCATCATGGCGACTCAACGTCCATCGGTCGATGTGATCACCGGAACCATCAAGGCGAACTTCCCGACCCGCATCTCGTTTCAGGTCACATCCAAGATCGACAGTCGCACCATTCTCGGCGAGCAGGGTGCTGAGCAGCTGCTTGGCCAGGGCGACATGTTGCATATGGTCGGTGGCGGCCGTATTTCGCGCGTCCATGGGCCTTTCGTTTCAGACGAAGAAGTCGAAAAGGTCGTTGCGCATCTGAAGACTCAAGGGCAGCCTGACTATCTCGATACCGTGACGGCCGACGAAAGCGAGGAAGACGACGCGGATACTGACGATAGCGCAGTCTTCGACAAGGGCGCCATGGCCGCAGAAGATGGTAACGAGCTCTACGATCAGGCGGTCAAGGTCATCCTGCGTGACAAAAAATGCTCGACCTCATACATCCAGAGACGGCTGCAGATCGGCTACAATCGCGCCGCTTCCCTGGTCGAGCGGATGGAAAAGGAAGGGCTGGTTGGCCCTGCCAATCATGTCGGCAAGCGCGAAATCCTCAACGTCAACAGGGACACCGGCTGAGGCACGCGCATCGAATGCTATTGTCGCAGAGCAGCTTTGATTGGCTTCAACGGGGAGCATCTGATTTTGATGAACTCGTTAGGCGAACGTCCGACAATGGCTGTGCGTGCCACGAAAGCCTGTCCCTGCATCCCGCACATCATGGCGTTGCTGGTCTGTGGCCCGTAAATCACATCCAGCGCCGTGTTCGATTGGCAATCCATCGGCGACAGACTTGTTGAGCATATGAGAATTACAACCTGGAGCATGCTGGCATCCTTTGCAAACAGTGGCTCCTCCCGATCCTTGCAAGAGTACGGAAGTTTTGTTGCAATGCAACCAATTTGCTGCAACGCAATAAAATCGATGGTTCCTAAAGGAAAAATACGCTCTGCTGATTACTGTTCCGCCGGTTCATCGAGTTCGCGGCGCTTGATGAGCTCTTCCCGGATCAGTTTCTTGGCGACCTTGCCATAGGCGGATTTCGGCATCTCCGGCCAGAACACGAGCCGCTTCGGTATTTTGTAGCGAGCTATCTTGTCGCCAAGCCAGGCAATGATCTCTTCGGATTCCGGCGCAGTACCGGGGCGAGCAACACAGACAGCAAGACCGACCTCGCCCCACACCGGATCCGGAATACCCAGTAACGCCACTTCGCGGATGTCCGGATGCGTCAACATCTTCTCCTCGATCTCCCGCGGATAAATGTTGGAGCCGCCAGAAATATACATGTCCGAGGCCCGTCCCGTGATGAAGAGAAATCCCGTCTCATCCATGTGTCCGAGATCGCCGGTGCGGAACCAGCCATTGCGAAACGCTTTCGCATTGGCCTCCGGATTATTGTAGTAGCCGGCGAAAACGGCTGGACCGATCACGCAAATCTCGCCGGTTACGCCGGACGGAACTTCATTTCCGTTATCATCCTGGATCGATATTTGCATTGCGGTGCGCGCATAACCGCAGGTGCCCGGGCGCGTATCTTCGCTGTGTTCCAAGTGGTGCTCGGCGGCCGGTAACACAGTAATATTGCCGGTCACCTCTCCCAGTCCAAAATACTGCACGATCACCCGCCCCAGCGTCTTCAGGGCATTGATCTGATCGGTCCGGTACATGGGTGCGCCCGCATAGATTACATAACGCAATGACGAATGATCCTGCTCCTGTACAGCGGGATGTTCGATCAGCATTTTAAGGATCGTCGGCACGGTAAACATGTTGCTCACGCGCCATTTTGCGACAAGCCGCCAGGCTTCGGCAACATCAAGCTTCTCTGTTGGCAGCAGAATAGTTTTTGCACCTCTAGCAACCTGCGTCAGCTGATGAATCCCCGCGCCGTGAGACAAGGGGGCGACCACGAGCGAGGCATCGTGATGTGTCGTGCCCGGCATCAAGTCGCACAAATGATTGGTTACGACGAATGCCATCTGACCGTGGGTCAGCACGGCAGCCTTTGGCCGGCCAGTGGTGCCAGAGGTGAAAAAGAACCAGCACGGATCATCATGATCCACAGGGGCAGCTGGCGCCGTTTCACTATCGAACCGATCTACGATATCGTCGTAATCCTCAGCAAAATCGGTTTTTCCGATCGCGATGACGAATTCCATCTCCCCGCACGTTTGCCGGCAGGCTTCGACATGCGCTGGAAATGAACGCTCGCAAATCATACCTTTTGCGCCGCTTGTTGCCGCCAGATAGGCCACTTCATCGGATGTCTGCCTGAAATTAGTCGGAACCCACACCGCTCCAAGTTGGAAACAGGCGAACATGGATTCGAACATCTGGTTGCAATTCTGTGATTGAATGAGAATCCGGTCGCCCTTGACCACGCCGAATTCTTTTTGCAACGCTGCGGCCATGGCGTTGACACGGCGCTGCAGTTGCGCCCATGTCCATTTTTTTTCGCCCCAGACAAGTGCAATCTCCTTCGGAAAGCGGTGTGCCGATTGGGCGAGAAATCCGTAGAGATTCATCACCCGCTTGGACATGGGTTCGACAACCAATCCATGTTTCGCAGTCATGGCGCCACCTTCGAAGCGTAAGGCCGTTTTGGCCGATCATTGGGAGGTTGGAGATGGGCCAGTCTCGCTTCGATTTTTCTGGTCTCACCTTCCATAAAAACAGCGAGCTCCGCTTGACGTGCAGGCTGCATGCGGCTGTCGATCGCCGCAATGCTAAGGGCGCCGGCTGGTCGCCCATCCGGATAGCGAATGGCGAGGCCGATGCCCCAGGAATTGGTGAGAATAAGCCCGGGATTGAGGGCAAAGCCGTTTTCCCGCGCCGCTGCAACGTCAGCGCGAATGCGGTCGGGATAAAGATTTGGATAGTCGGCCAGGAGGGTGGCTTCGTTCACGGCTAAAATTGCTTCAACCTCGTCATCCGGCATCGCAGCCAGGATCGCCAGTGACCCGGCGCCCACACCCAAGGGGTGGCGATAGCCAGCCTGCAATGCATGGGTGCGAATCGGATAGGTGCCTTCCTCGCGATGCAGACAAACGGCGTAGCTATCGCGCTGGATGGAAAGGAAGCTGGTGTCCTGCGTTTTCGCCGACAGAAAACCAAGGCTGTCGCGGGATATCTGTAAAAGGCCGTAACGCCGTGTCGCGAGGGTGCCAAGTACGTAAGCTTCCTGACCAAGATAGTATCGTCGGGTCAAAGTGTCCTGTTCCAGCAGGCCCGAGCGTATGAGCGCCAGAAGTAAACGACGCGCAGTTGGTTTGTTGAGGCCGCTTTGTTCCACGATATCAGTCAGGGTGCTGCCGTCATCGCCGGAATAGCTGACAAGGCTCAAGAGACCGAGCGCCCTGTCGACGCTTTGCGAACCATTGAGACCTGTTATCGGTCTGACCTCTTGCTCCATCCCAATTCCTCTTATTGATCCATATTGTGGATCATTTTATTCGTTTGTGGAACTATGCCACAACTTGGCACCCTGTGAACGGAATTTGGAATTAATATGCTACTCATCCTGCGATGGCCTTCGGCGGTGACCGGTGTCTGAACGATCTTTACGGCAACCTGGGCCTCCAAAATTTACCCGCTTCGAGAGTTTTGAGGGCGTCGGCCGACGCCTGGAATTCACTCTTGAACCTGGCCAAAGCATTAATGACGCCATTGCCAGGCCGCTTCGGGCGGCCGGCGTTACAGCGGCTTCACTTGTTCTTACCGGCGGGGCTTTCAATCCATTCCACTATCTTATGCCGGCTCTTGCGACTGACGAGCATCACGCTGCCTGGTACAGCGACATATTCTCACCGGCTGGCGAAACGCGATTTGAGAATGGTAATGTCACCTTTGGCGAGCGTGACGGTGCCGCCTTTATCCATTGCCATGCCATCTGGACCGAACAAGACGGCAGGCGCGGTGCTGGGCATGTCCTACCGCAGGAAACGATCATCAGCCGGCCCATGCATGCAATTGCCTGGGGTGTCGAAGAGGTGCGAATGGTTTCGGAGCCCGATGAAGAGACCGCCTTCACGCTCTTTCATCCGGTACCTTTAAAAACGGCAATTACCGCCAACAATGGTCCGCGCACGGTGATCGCGCGTGTTGGTCCAAATGAGGACATCATCCTTGCCCTGGAGGCTATCTGCCGGAAACATGGCTTCGCAGCAGCAATATTGCGCGGTGGCATAGGCAGCCTCATCGGCGCACGCTATGCGGATGGTTCAAGAGTAGACGATATCGCAACCGAAGTCTTCGTTACCCAGGGCTTCGTAACACACCAGTCAACCCGAACACGTGTTGATATCGTTATGGTCGACACCGAGGGCAATGTCACACGCGGGGAGCTCCTTCGCGGTGAAAACCCCGTCTGCATCACATTCGAGCTATGCCTGGAAGAAGCCTGAACGATCGGTGACACTTCACGAGCGCAGATCGTGTTCATCAGGGTAACTGAGACTCTGCAGTTCCCGCGCATCGACCCCGGCTATCCTTCGCAACACTGCTCGCGCCAGTTCACGCCCGGCATGGCGAACATCCTCATTGAACACGATGATTTGCGGGCGGAACCATTGCAGCACATCGGTCGACTGCTTCGAGACAAGGTCGACATCGCCGCCAATCTTCAGTCCAGCGGCTTCAATACCTGCAACCAGCGCAATGGCCGCGCTGCCACTACAGCAGACAATGCCGTCGGGGCCGTTTGAGGCCGACATGATCTCCTCCATCCGGTTCCGCATACGGCCCAGCGAGGTATCGACATCAATATCGGACACAGCAACCGTACTCGCGCCTCCCTCCTCCACCGCACGCGAGAAACCCCGATGGAGATGCCGGTAGTAAGTGACCGAAGGCGACGGGCCCGCAAGCATGGCGATCCTGCGACGTCCCCTCGCCAACAAGCTCTTCACCGAGAGATAGGCGAAGGTCTCGTTGTCGAAATCGTGGAACGGATGCTCAATGCCCATCTCTGTTCGACCATGTGTAGCGAACGGAATGCCATGTTCGGTGAGGTAGCGGACGCGCGCGTCATTCGGCTCCGTACGTGACATGATGATCCCGTCCGCCGAGCCTGTTTCGACGATGTAGCGTATCGGCTGCATTGGGTCATTTTTCACCGAATAGGGCGTGACGGTCAGATGGTAGGGCGTCTCCGAAAGCACTTCGGAAATTCCATAGACCATGTTGGAGGTAAGTCCCATGATCTCCGACTGAGCATTGAGCACGAGGCTGATGACATTGGTCTTGCCGGTGCGAAGACGCACACCGGCACGGTTGGGCCGGTATCCAATCTGCTTGGCGATCAGCTGAACCCGGTTCTTGGTCGCCTGGCCAATTTCCGGCGCATCCTTCAGCGCACGCGAAACAGTGGTGACACCAAGGCCTGCCATGAAGGCAATCGTCTTCAACGTCGGCCTCTCGCCCTCAACGGGTTCGGCCATACCGCTTACCGGTTTCTGATCGCCTTCTGTCGTCTTCATATTCAATCGGCTATCCAAGCCTTCCTTTGACGGTATCTGTATCGTTTTACAAAAAATACTGCAGTCCGAAATTTTTTGACTGGTGGCACAACGTGATCCTAGACGATATTGCCGCCACTTGGCAATCGCACAGCGTAGTCACAATTGTTTACTACTCTGAATTTGCAGCATTATTTGGCCAATCAACAAATCCGCAACATCAATCTCGAAAAAATTGGCTTTCGGCGATTGCACTTGATGGCTCTTTACATTAGCCTACCTGTAACGTTTCAGATTTGGGAGGATACGATGCGTTACCGTTCTGTCTTGACCGCTCTTGCCACGTCGACATTTCTTTTCGCAGCTAGCCAGGCTGGTGCCGCTGACTTGGAAGTCACCCACTGGTGGACTTCTGGCGGTGAAGCGGCAGCTGCCAAGGTTCTAGCCGAATCCTATGACAAATTGGGCGGCGACAAATGGGTGGACGGCGCGATCGCCGGCAGCGGCAGCACAGCCCGCCCAATCATCGTCAGTCGCATTCTTGGCGGAAATCCAATGGGTGCCACCCAGTTGAATACCGGCCGCGATGCCGAAGATCTGGTCAAGGCCGGCTTGATGACGGACCTGACCGAGCTTGCTACCAAAGAAGGTTGGGCCGATTTCATTCGCCCCGCCAAGCTGCTCGATGCCTGCAAATATGAGGGCAAGATTTATTGCGTTCCGGTCAATATACACTCCTGGCAATGGATGTGGATCAATCCCAACGCGTTCAAGGAAGCCGGCGCCGTGGTCCCCACAAACTGGAACGAATTCGTCGCTGCAGCACCCAAGCTGAAGGAAAAAGGCATCATCCCGCTTGCGACCGGTGATGCGTGGCAGATCGACGGCGTATTCCGCGTGATGCTGGCCAACCTTGGCGGCAAGGACCTTTATCTCAAGATCATGGATGAAAAGAGCACCGAAGCCGCCGGCAGTCCCGAAATGAAAGCCGTTTGGCAGGCTTTTGCCGACGCGCGAGACCTTGCTGACCCCGGCTACGTCGGACGGCAGTGGAACGAAGCGACGTCTCTCGTTCTAACGGGAAAAGCCGCCGGCCAAATCATGGGCGATTGGGCACAGGGCGAATTCGGTGTGGCCGGAAAGGTTGCGGGCACAGACTATGACTGCCTCCCGGGCCTCGGTGTTCATCCCGTCCTCGATACTGGAGGCGACGCCTTCTATTTCCCGAAAAACGCGAACCCCGAGATCACAAAAGCCCAACTGAAGCTTGCAAGCATGCTTGTCTCCAAGGAGACGCAGGTTGCATTCAATCTCGCCAAGGGCTCCCTGCCCATCCGTGGCGACGTCGACATGCAAACAGCCAATGCATGCATGCAGAAAGGCATCAAGATATTGGCGGACAACAACAATGTGCTGCCTTCATACGAACAGGCTTTCTCCTCCGATACGCAAGGCCAGATCGAAGATCTGACGACGGAGTTCTTCGCCGACAAGAACATGACGGTGGAGGATGCGCAGGCCCGCTACGTCGAGATCATCGGCGAAGCCAAATAGCGCGAACAACCACCGTAGCAGCGGTGCCGGTCTCTCGGGTCCGGCATCCAGTGACAGGACTGGAGACTTCGATGGCTGGGAGCCGGCGCCCGTTTGCCCCCTTACGCAATCTGAATGCCAAAATCGCGGCGGTGCCGATGATCGTCACGGTGCTTGTTGTCTTCATCGGCTGCACATTGTGGACCGTCGTTTATTCCTTCACATCCTCGCGTTCACTGCCAACGCTGGATTTCGTCGGGATGGATCAATATGTGCGGCTTTTCCGGACGTCGCGCTGGACCGTTTCCCTGAAGAACCTTGCCATCTTTGGTGTTTTGTCTTTGAGCTTTTCGCTGGTACTCGGATTTATCCTCGCCGCCCTGATGGATCAGAAAATCCGCTTCGAAAATACCTTCCGCACCATATTTCTCTACCCGCACGCTCTATCGTTCATCGTTACCGGCCTTGTCTGGCAGTGGATACTCACTCCGGCCTATGGCGTGCAAAAGGTCGTTCGAGACCTCGGTTTTGAAACCTTCAATTTCCCTATCCTGACTGATGGCCGTTTTGCCATCTATGCCATTGTGATTGCGGGTCTGTGGCAGGGCACAGGCCTTGTCATGGCACTGATGCTCGCGGGTCTGCGCAACATTGACGATGAAATCTGGAAAGCAGCGCGCGTTGACGGGATACCGGCGTGGAAGACCTATCTTTTTATTGTCATTCCGATGATGCGACCTGTCTTCATCACCACGCTCGTCATCATTTCGGCGACTATCGTCAAGGTCTATGATCTCGTCGTCGCCCTGACAAATGGCGGGCCAGGCATATCGTCGGAGGTCCCCGCGAAATACGTCTACGACCTGATGTTCTCGCGCGGCAATCTGGGTCAGGGCCTCGCCGCCTCGACGATAATGCTCACCACAGTGCTGATTATCCTCGTGCCTTGGGCGCTACTGGAATTCCGACCCCGGTATCGCAAGGGAGAAGTCTCGAAATGAGCTCAAGCCTCTCCAGTACCGAACCGCGAGGAAGTCGCCCCAAGCGTTTCCTGTCACCGACATCGATCATGATTTATTCAGCGCTCCTTGTTGCAGCCATTTACTACCTCATTCCCCTCTATGTGATGGTCATGACTTCACTGAAGGGTATGCCCGAGATACGACTGGGCAACATCTTCTCGCCGCCGGTCGAGGTCACCTTCCAACCTTGGGCGACGGCGTGGAACAGTGCTTGCACGGGTCTTTACTGCGAAGGTATCAAGGTCGGCTTCTTCAACTCGATGAAGATCCTGGTCCCAAGTGTGATCTTCTCGATCATCATCGCTTCGGTGAATGGCTATGCCCTCTCCAACTGGCGCTTCAAAGGCTCGGAGCTGTTCTTCACGGCGCTGATTTTCGGCGCCTTTATCCCCTATCAGGTGATGCTCTATCCCCTCGTCATCATCACGCGACAACTCGGCATCTTCGGAACTCTGACGGGTGTCATCGTCATCCATACCATCTTCGGCATGCCGATCCTTACCCTCCTCTTCCGCAATTATTTCGTTTCCCTGCCGCCAGAGCTGTTCAAGGCAGCACGCGTGGACGGAGCCGGGTTCTGGCGCATCTTCCTGCAGATCATGCTGCCGATGTCCCTACCGATTTTCGTCGTCGCAGTGATCCTCCAGGTGACCGGCATCTGGAACGACTTCCTCTTCGGCGTGATCTTTGCCGGCACCAAGAATTTCCCGATGACCGTTCAGCTCAATAACATCGTCAACTCGACGCAAGGGGTGAAGGAATACAACGTCAACATGGCCGCGACCATTCTCACCGGTGCAGTGCCGCTCCTCGTTTATTTCTTTTCAGGCAAGTATTTCGTCAGAGGCATCGCCGCTGGCGCCGTAAAAGGGTGACCTCAGTGCACAGTGTTTCAATCAAGGATCTCTCGCTCAATTTCGGCTCGATCAGCGTTTTGAAAAACCTCAATATCGAGGTCGCAGACGGCGAATTTCTCGTGCTTCTCGGGCCGTCCGGTTGCGGAAAATCCACTTTGCTGAATTGCATCGCCGGACTGCTCGAAATCTCCGACGGACAAATTTTCATCAAGGGCAAAAATGTGACGTGGGAGGAGCCCAAGGATCGCGGTATAGGCATGGTGTTCCAGTCCTATGCGCTCTACCCGCAAATGACTGTCGAGAAGAACCTTTCATTCGGGTTGCGCGTGGCTGGGCTGCCCGCTGCGGAAATCCAGAAACGCATCGCGCATGCGGCTGAAATCCTGCAGATCGGGCCACTGCTACAACGAAAGCCTGCCGAATTGTCCGGTGGCCAACGGCAGCGCGTTGCCATCGGTCGCGCATTGGTACGCGATGTCGACGTGTTCCTTTTCGATGAGCCTCTTTCTAATCTTGATGCGAAGTTGCGCTCGGAACTCCGCGTCGAGATCAAGCGGCTGCACCACAAACTCGCCAATACAATGATCTACGTCACCCATGACCAGATCGAGGCCTTGACCTTGGCGGATCGCATTGCGGTCATGAAGGGTGGCCTGATCCAGCAGCTTGATGATCCGCTGACGATCTATAACAAGCCGCGTAACCTCTTTGTCGCAAGCTTCATCGGCTCACCCGCCATGAACTTCGTCAAAGGCGAGATTGCGACCGACAACGGCAAACCGGTGTTCAAGGCAGCCGATCTCAAGGTGTCACTCGCCGACTACGCTGCACAGGACAAACTCGCATCCGGCCATTCCGTCATTTTCGGCTTCCGACCGGAACACATCGCTATCAGTGACCAGTCCGGTCCCGCGGGCCGCTCCTGCGAGGCAGTCGTGGATCTCGATGAGCCAATGGGCGCCGACAGCCTCGTCTGGTTGAAGGTAGCAGGAAAAGCCATCTCGGTTCGCGTCGATTCCGGCAGGCGCTACCAGCCCGGTGAAAAGGTATTCCTGACATTCAATCCCGCCATGGCCTCGCTCTTCGACGCCGGAACAGAAAATCGCCTTTGAACTTCCCAAGCATCATGGAGAAATGAAGTGACCGACTTTTCCTATCAGCTCTACAGCTCTCGCAATTTTCCACCACTCGACCAGACGCTCGAAATGTTGAGACGCAATGGTTATGCGCAGGTAGAAGGCTATGGCGGCGTTTATGCCGACCCTAAGGCAACGAGAGCCGCACTTGATGCCAATGGGCTGATAATGCCTTCGGGCCATTTCAGCATCGACCTTCTGGAAAAAGAACAGCAAAAGGTCCTCGATATTGCAGGTACGCTTGGCATCAAGGCTATCTATTGTCCGCACCTCGCCTTGGACCTTCGCCCAAAGGATGCGGCGGGCTGGTCAACCTTCGGCGAGCGGCTGGAAGCGGCATATGCCACCTACAGCAAAGCCGGATATATTTTCGGCTGGCACAATCACGACTTCGAGTTCAAGGCGCTGCCCGATGGCTCTATTCCGCAAAAACTGATCTTCGACGCAGCACCCAGCATTTCATGGGAAGCTGACATTGCCTGGATCATCCGTGCCAGCGCCGATCCGTTCCAGTGGATCGAGAGCTATGGCTCACGCATCAGTGCCGTGCATGTCAAGGATATCGCTGTTCCGGGCCAGAATACCAACGAGGATGGCTGGGCTGACGTAGGGTATGGAACTGTCGACTGGAAGGCGCTGACATCAACACTCAGAGATACGCCGGCGCAGTACTTCATCATGGAACATGACAATCCATCGGACGATGAGCGATTCGCCCGCCGCTCCATCGGTACCCTGAAAGCGTTCTGAAGAAAGAAACCGACATGGCCAAGACATTAGGCATCGGCATCATTGGCGCCGGCAATATCTCAGCGACCTATTTGCGACTAGCCCCTCTCTTCAAGGGTATTGAAATACGCGCCATCGCCGACATCAACAACACTGCAGCCACCGCTCGCGCTTCCGAATATGGAATCGAGGCGCGCACTATTGATGGCCTGCTTTCCAGCGACGATATCGATCTCGTAGTCAACCTGACCGTACCGGACGCGCACTTTGACGTCTCGAAGCAAATCCTCTCCGCCGGCAAACATCTTTATTCAGAAAAGCCGCTAACGCTATCGCTGAAGGACGGGCTGGAATTGCAAAGGCTCGCCGCAAAGAAAAACCTGAAAGCAGGTTGCGCGCCCGACACTTATCTCGGCGGCGCGCACCAATTGGCACGCAAACTGATCGATGATGGACAGGTCGGCACCATCACTTCGGGCACGGCACACGTTATGAGCCACGGCATGGAGCACTGGCATCCAAATCCTGACTTTTTCTTCCGTCCGGGTGGCGGCCCCATCCTCGATCTCGGTCCGTACTACATCGCCAATCTGATCAACCTCATCGGCCCGGTGCGGCGCGTCGCAGCCCTGACTTCGATGGCCACGCCAACGCGCACAATCTCCAGCGAACCACGCAGGGGCGAGACAATAAAGGTGACGACGCCAACGACAATCCAAGCTCTGCTTGAATTCGAAAGCGGCGCTTCGGTGACCCTGTCAGCCAGTTGGGATGTCTGGGCTCACCATCATCCCAACATGGAGCTTTACGGCACTGACGGCTCGATCTTCCTGCCAGATCCGAACTTCTTCGGCGGAGAGGTCAAGTTGGCAAAGCCAGGAAAGAAGGCCAAACCGGCCAAGCCCTGGGCGCATCCTTTCGGTACACCCAACCAAAAGCATCCCGCCGGCATGATGGCCAATTACCGCACAGCCGGACTTGCCGACATGGCCGTCGCAATCCTGCAGGGGCGCGACATACGCTGTTCGCTGGAGCGTGCCTTGCACGGGGTCGATGTGATGGTCTCCATTCTCCGCTCCGGTGAGGAGAAGAAGTTCATCGACATCAAGACAGATTGCTCACGGCCCGAGGCGCTCGGTATCAAGGAAGCCAAATCGCTGTTGAAAAAGACGTAACTCTCAGCCTCGAAGCGATTGCGGTCATGCGCGGGCGGTCCTATGGTCGCCGCCCGATCATGATTTATGGGAATGCCTCGTGACTGTCAGTGCCGCCAATACCGCCCGTATCGCTCGTCTCATCGCCACCGAGATACACGCGCGGCCCGAACAAGCCAATGCGGCGATAGAACTTCTCGATGGCGGAGCAACCGTCCCTTTCATTGCCCGCTATCGCAAGGAAGTTACGGGCGGGCTCGACGATACGCAGCTGCGCACGCTCGACGAACGGCTCATCTACCTGCGCGAACTCGATGCGCGCCGTGACACGATCATCGAGTCCATCCGCAGCCAGGGCAAGCTGACCGACGATCTTGAAGGCAAGATTGCCGGCGCAGTCACCAAGGCGGAGCTGGAGGATATTTATCTGCCCTACAAGCCCAAGCGGCGAACAAAGGCCGAGATTGCCCGCGAACGCGGGCTTGGTCCACTGGCAGAAACAATCTTGTCAGACCGGCGTACCATTCCTTCCGAGCTGGCCAAGAGTTTCCTGAACGACGACGTTCCCGATGTGAAAGCCGCGCTCGACGGGGCCCGGGATATTCTTGTCGAGACCTTTTCGGAGAATGCCGAACTCGTCGGTCGTTTGCGCAAGTACATGCAGGATCGTGCGGTTCTCCGTGCCAAAGTAGTAGACGGCAAACAGGAGGTCGGAGCGAAGTTTTCCGACTACTTCAATCACTTTGAGCGCTGGGCAATCGTGCCGAGCCACCGAGCTCTGGCTATGCTCCGGGGCCGCAACGAAGAGGTGCTGTCGCTCGACCTCGAGGTCGACGCTGAAGATACCGCCGCGACTAAACCAGTCGAGCGAATGATCGCCGACGCCTATTCAGTCCACGCCAATGGCACTGCGGCTGACAACTGGTTGATGGAAGTGGTACGCTGGACATGGCGCATTCGCCTGTCACTCAATCTCTCCGTCGATCTTATGACTGCATTGCGTGAACGTGCCGAGGAAGAAGCAATCCACGTCTTCGCCCGCAATCTGAAGGATTTGCTGTTGGCGGCGCCTGCAGGCTCGCGCGCAACAATGGGTCTCGATCCAGGCATTCGTACAGGCGTGAAGGTTGCTGTCATCGACGGCACAGGCAAACTGCTGGATACCGCAACAGTTTATCCCTTCCCTCCGCGCAACGATGTGCGCGGAACACAGGCCGAGCTGGCAAAGCTCGTCTTCAAACACAAGATCGAACTCATCGCGATTGGCAACGGTACAGGTAGCCGCGAGACCGAACGTCTCGTCGCCGATATGTTGACGGACATGCCAGCGCCCAAACCGCTGAAAGTGATCGTCAGTGAAGCCGGAGCTTCGGTCTATTCCGCATCGGCCACTGCGGCTGCCGAATTCCCCGGGCTCGACGTGTCGCTTCGCGGTGCTGTCTCCATTGCCCGCCGCTTGCAGGATCCGCTGGCGGAACTCGTCAAGATTGAGCCAAAATCCATCGGCGTCGGCCAGTACCAGCACGATGTCGACCAGTACCGTCTTGCGCGTTCGCTCGAAGGCGTCGTCGAAGATGCGGTGAATGCCGTGGGTGTTGATCTTAACACCGCTTCGGCTTCTTTGCTCGCGCGGATTTCCGGCCTCGGGACGTCACTTGCTGAAGCGATTATCGCCTATCGCGACGATGTTGGCCCATTCAAAACCCGTCGCGACCTCCTGAAAGTCGCACGCCTCGGGCCACGCGCCTTTGAACAATGCGCCGGCTTCCTGCGCATTCCCGACGGCACCGAACCGCTGGATGCGTCCGCGGTGCATCCGGAGGCCTATGGTGTTGCCAAGAAGATCGTCAGCGCTTGCGGCCGCGATGTGAGGTCACTGATGAACGACAGCAGCGCATTGAAGGCGCTTGATCCCCGCGTCTTTGTCGACGAGCGCTTTGGCCTGCCGACAGTGCGGGATATCATTGCAGAACTGGAAAAGCCTGGCCGAGATCCCCGGCCGGAATTCAAAACTGCGTCGTTTGCCGACGGCATCGACAACATAAAGGATTTGAAGCCCGGAATGCTCTTGGAGGGAACGGTTACCAATGTTGCCGCCTTCGGTGCGTTCGTCGATATCGGCGTGCACCAGGACGGCCTTGTTCACTTGTCGCAACTGGCGGATCGCTTTGTCAAAGACGCACACGAAGTCGTCAAGGCTGGGGATGTCGTCAAAGTACGCGTTGTCGATGTTGATCCCAAACGCAACCGCATCAGCCTGACAATGCGCAAGGATGGTGGGGGAAGCGAGTCGTCACGCAGTCCCCGTCCCGTCGACAAGCCATCGCGCACCCCTGCTCCAGCGTCAGGCGGCCAGAAGGCGCAACCTTCGCCACAAGGCGCTTTCGGCGCAGCTCTGGCAGACGCGTTGCGCAAGAAATAGCTGGAAAAAATTCTAGGAGAACAACCGTGGATATCTGCACAATAGGCAAGACGCCGCTCGCAGTAACGCAATTCGGATTTGGTGGCGCGGCGATCGGCGGATTGTACCGGGAATGTCCTCAGGAAGCCGCGATGGAAACGTTGCAGGCGGCGTGGGATGCGGGAATGCGTTATTTCGACACCGCGCCCTTTTACGGCTTCGGTCTATCCGAACGGCGGACCGGCGATTTTCTGCGCAGCAAGCCGCGTCAGACCTATGTGCTTTCCACTAAGGTCGGTCGTCTTCTGCGCCCCGTACCGGACGATCAGATTCCGGATTATTCCTACGTCAATCCGCTGCCCTTCACGGTTGACTACGATTACAGTTATGACGGGATCATGCGTTCGTTTGAGTTCAGTTATGCACGGCTTGGCCTGAACAAGATCGACATACTCTATGTTCACGATATTGGCGTCTATACGCACGGCGCAGAAAAGAACACGATCTATCTGGCGCAATTGCTGGACAGCGGCATGCGCGCACTGGACGAACTGAAATCATCAGGCGCGATCTCGGCTTGTGGTCTCGGTGTCAACGAGGTGGAAGTCTGTCTCGACGTGATCGCCAGGCACCCGATTGACTGCATCCTGCTTGCAGGCCGTTATTCACTGTTGGATCGCTCCGCAGAGCGTGGATTGCTCGAAGTCTGTCGTAAACAACAGATTTCGCTGGTGATCGGCGGTGTCTTCAATTCCGGCATTCTCGCAACGGGGCCGGTTCCGGGCGCGAATTTCGACTATGGTCCTGCCTCAGACGATATTCTCGGTCGCGTTCGCGCCATGCAGAAAATTGCAGAAGCTAATTCAATTCCGCTCGCCGCTGCGGCAATGCAATTCCCGTTGCGGGAGCCGGTCGTCGCCAACGTTCTGATCGGCACGGCCAAGCCCTCGAGCCTCACCCGGAACATGGAACTGTTAAAGGTGGGGGTACCGGACGCGGTCTATGCCGCAGTCGAACCGTTTACAATTCGATGAGGGTCAGTCGTGGGGGGGGCAACCGCCCGCCCGGGGGATTTTAGCCGGGTTAGCGGGGGGTGTGTGGCTGAGAGTTTTAGTTTTACGGCGCCCGCAACGGGGCCGCGGGGGGGGGGGGGAACGGGGGTGGGGGGTTTGGGAG
>NZ_JAQMHX010000018.1 GCF_028331445.1 Candidatus Phyllobacterium onerii
CCGCAATGCCGATATTCTGAAGGCGATGGGTTTTGCCGGAAGAGCGGTCGATCGCTTCAATCAAGCCAATCAGGATCACCTCGAACTTCAAACACGCACAAACGACATCAGTGGAACATTTGGAGCGATCTCTCGCGTACTTCGCATGATCCTGCAATCTGCAGTGCTTGGTCTGGGTGCGTGGCTCACGATCCAGGGTGAGTTGTCCGCTGGCGCAATTATCGCCGCATCGGTTGCTTCAGCCCGTGCTCTCGCGCCCGTCGATCTCGCAATTGGTAACTGGAAGAGCGTCGTCGCTGCGCGCACGGCATTTGGTAGGCTCAAGGAAACCGTCGTAGCGTTGTCTTCTATTGAGGCACCGATGGATCTGCCGGCTCCTGTTGGATCGTTGAAGGTAGAAAAGATCACGGTAGCCGCGCCAGGGTCCGGCCGAGTGCTTCTGAGCGATGTCAGCTTTGAGATCAATGCGGGTCAGGCGCTCGGCATTATCGGACCGAGCGGCGGTGGCAAGACGACACTTGCGCGTGCCCTGACCGGCATCTGGCCGACGTTACGCGGTAGCGTGCGACTGGATGATGCAGAACTGACGCAGTGGTCGGACAGCAAGCTCGGCCAATACATGGGCTATCTTCCGCAGGATGTGGCATTGCTGGATGCAACGGTCGAAGAGAATATCTCGCGGCTTGAGCCCAAGGTGGACGCACGGGCGATCGTCGAGGCGGCCCAGATCACCGGGATTCATGAGATGATCGTGCGCATGCCGGATGGCTATCGCACTGCGCTCGGTCCGCAGGGCGCCTCACTTTCCGCTGGCCAACGCCAGCGCATCGGCTTGGCACGTGCCCTTTACCGTAACCCTTTCATCGTCGTGATGGACGAGCCGAATTCCAATCTCGATGGTGAAGGCGAGATGGCACTAACCCAGACGATAAAGGCGATTCGCGAACGCGGCGGTATTGCCATCGTCATCGCTCACCGGCCAAGCGCTTTAGCCGCAGTGGACATGGTCGCCGTCATCCAGAATGGCAAGATGGTGGCTTTCGGACCAAAAGACGAAATTCTCAAATCGTCCGCACCCGCAGAAACAGTCAACCGACCCGCGCCTGCCGCACAAAATGCGCCGCGCGTCACATCGAGGGTTTCAGCATGATGATCGATGTCAAAGGGACCAAAACCACCAAGCCGGAAACGGACGAGTCACATGAACATTATGCCCTGAAGAACCAGGACAAACGCTCTAATGCACCACTGTTCTTTACGGTGTTTCTCACCGGGCTTGCGCTTTACTTGAAAAGCGCATTCCCGCGGCTGGGCAGTGACGAGCGGCAGGAAGAAGCCAAGTCTCAGGCGCCAGAGCAATCCGGATCGCCGGAAGTCGCTGCAGCTGGCGCTCCCGAAGTGATGACAGAGCTCGGAGAAGCAACAAGGGAGAAGTCCGGCTCGGGTGGCCGCTTGTTCGGTAGCGGAGACTGGCGCTATGAGCTTTCCGATTCCCCGATGATCGAGTTCCAAAAGCTCAACCTTCCAAACTCGGCCCTTTTGAAGAACTTCGGTGGGGTTTCGTTCTCCTTCCATGCGGCAAATGACAATGCCTGGCGCGGTGGCAGGGTATCAAATATTGGCTACGGCGGTGGCGGTGGCGGTGGCAGTAGTTCAAATTCCCAGGCTGCGCCTGGGTATGACCTCAATCCGCGCGACGATCCCGAGTCTGAGGTGGATGACGAGGACGATACGGATGAGGAGAAAGCCGTCAATCGTGCGCCACGAGTCAACGGGCCGGTCTATCTAGCGGATGTCTTTGGCTGTGCGGTCGCCCTGATCGGGCTTTCCGATCTCCTGCGCGGTGCATCTGATCCGGACGGCGATGCGCTCCGCATCGAGAACGTTAGCGTATCGTCGGGGACACTGACGCAGACGCCGAGCGGCTGGTATTTCGATGCGGCGATGCTTGGTCCGGTCACCGTTACCTATCAGATCAGCGATGGCAAGGTGTCGATCCTGCAGACGGCCCAGTTCTCCGTGCTGAAGGCACCGCCGATCATTGGCACGCAAGGCGATGATATCCTCGTCGGAACAAGCTGCGCTGACGACATTGACGGTCGCGATGGCAATGACAACATCGACAGCCGGGGCGGCAACGACACGGTCAATGGCGGCAATGGCAATGACCATATCATCACCGGCAGTGGTGATGATCTCATCTTTGCGGGAGCTGGCGACGACATCGTTCTCGCCGGCCTCGGCGACGATCAGGTCTTTGGCGGCAGCGGCAATGACCGTCTGTTCGGCGAGGAAGGTCGCGATACCATCTTCGGCGAAAGCGGCGATGATACAATCAGCGGCGGAGAGGATGACGACCTGCTGTTCGGTGGTGATGGCAATGACAACATTGCCGGTGATCTTGGCCGCGATACCATCCATGGCGACGCCGGCAATGACCGGCTGGATGGCGGCGGCGGCAACGATAATGTCTTTGGCCAGGCCGGTGCCGATGTTCTCGATGGTGGCCTCGGCGATGATTTTCTCAGCGGCGGCAGCGACCAGGACATTGTACGCGGCGGCGCTGGCAAGGATACCATTGCCGGCGATACTGATCAGGCGGACGATGTTTATGACGGCGGCGCTGACGTCGATACGCTCGATTATACCGCAGTCCTGTATGGCAGCACCATCGATCTCGATGAAGGCACTGCAACCAGTGACGAGATCGGTCACGACGCGATCTCGAACTTCGAGATCCTGCTGGCCGGGGCGGGACAGGATGACATTCAAGGCAGCGATGCGGCCGAGGAGATCCATGGCAATGGCGGCGATGATGTGATCGATGGCGGGGGTGGCGCTGACATCGTGTCGGGCGGCGAGGGCAACGATCAACTGTCGGATGGGGCAGGGGCGGACAGGGTCAGCGGCGATGCTGGCCAGGATACTATCACGGCAGCGATGGACGGGGCGGCCGATACATATGATGGCGGCACCGGCGTCGACACGCTCGACTATTCCGCCGCGCTGATGACCGTCGTCATTGATCTTGTCGCTGCCAAAGCCAGCGGCGCGGAAATTGGCAGCGACAGCGTCACCAATTTCGAAGTCATCGAGGGCGGTGCCGGCGATGATGAAATCAGGGGGAGTGGCGCCAATGAAACCCTGATCGGCAACGGCGGAAACGATGTGATATCGGACGGTGCCGGCGAAGACTGCGTATTGGCAGGCACCGGCGACGATATCGTGCAGGCTTCTGCCGATGGCAGCGATGACATTTACTGCGGCGAGGACGGGTCGGACACGCTCGACTATTCGCAGTCGGCGCAAGGCGTGCTTGTCGATCTGAACACGGGTACTGCGACAGGATTTGCGATCGGGAACGATGTGATCTCAGGCTTCGAGCAGGTGATCGGAAGTGCTGCCAATGATCAGATGAACATCGGCACAACTGCGATGATACTGGAAGGCAATGGGGGTGCCGATACCTTTCAGTTCCAGATCCCCGAAGGCAGTTCCAGTGCCGAGGTCATCCACCAGATCCTCGACTTCATGGTTGGCGATCGCATCGAGATGTCGAGGTACGAGATCTTCGAAGATGTTATCGATAGCCTGGAGGACCGCTTTGAAGACACCTACGGCGATGACGCCGACGCGCAACCGCTGCCGATCCGCGTGCGCCACGAAGGAACTGACGAACTGCAACAGACGCTGATCGAGGTCGATATGGACCGCGACGAACACTATGAAATGACGATCAATCTGACGGGTCATCACATGTTGATGATCGTCGAAAATCCTTGAGTGAACACGTCATCTTGACGCGAACGGGAGTGAAGAAATGTTCGGCCGAAAAAAACAAAAAGACCTGGGCCCTGGATCGCAGATCGAGCCGGAAAACAGTTTCCCCGTGGGGCCCCGGGTCATTGCGGGGGTTACGCTAGGACTAATGCTTTTCGTCGGTGCGGGCGGCTGGGCGGCAACCGCACAGCTGACAGGGGCGATCATCGCACCGGGCATGGTCAAGGTCGATCAGAACCTGAAATCAATTCAGCACCGCGATGGTGGCATCATCAGCGAGATTGCGGTCAAGGAAGGTGATTTTGTCACCAAGGGCCAGATTATGCTGCGGCTTGACGATGCCGAAACCCGGGCAGAGCTTTCGATCGTCCGCACGCAGCTCGTCGAATTTATGGCGAAACAGGCGAGGCTCATGGCTGAGCGTGATAATCTCGATGCGATCATGATGTCGGCCGAACTAACCGCACGAACCAATGATTATCCACACGTGTTCTTTGGTGAGAAGCGTATGTTTGATGGCAATCGTCAGAACCGCGAGAGCCAGAAAGAACAGTTGATCCTTGGCATCGATCAATTGGGTGAGGAGATCAAGGGGCTCGAAGCGCAGCACGATGCAAAGATCGATGAGATCGCTCTGGTCAAGACTGAACACGGTAAGATCAAGGGGCTGACCGACAAGCGCCTGATCGAAACCTCTCGCAAATATGTCATAGACCGCGAAATGGCCAAGCTCTTGGGAGAACGCGGAGAGGTCGAAGCCAATATCGCCCGGGCCAAGGCCCGCATGGGTGAAATTCGCCTGCAGATCATTGCCATAGACGAGACTGCCCGTACCGAAGCACAGAGGGAGCTCTCCTCCATCGAACCCAAACTCTCCGAACTTCGGGAACGGCGAGTAGCCATGGAGGATCGGCTGGCGCGAGCCGATATCCGCGCACCGCTCTCGGGCACAGTCAACGAACTCGCGGTCCACACCATCGGCGGCGTCATAACGCCAGCTGAGAAGCTAGTGACACTCGTGCCGGCCGACGCGGCGCTCAAGATCGAGGCAAAATTATCCCCGACGGATATCGATCAGTTATACGTCGGCCAACCGGCAAAATTGCGCTTTTCGGCATTCAACACACGCACGACGCCGGAACTGCATGGCAAGATTGCCTATGTTTCCGCCGCGACCAGCAGCGATCCCTCGACCGGCCAGGTCTACTATCTGTGCGATGTGATCGTTCCCTCGGAGGAGCTTGAAAAGCTCGGCGACAGCAAGCTCATGCCTGGCATGCCAGTCGAAGTCTTTGTTTCGACGGAAGAGCGTACAGCGATTTCCTTCCTGTCCAAGCCGCTCGCCGATCAGTTCAGCCGCGCCTTCCGTGAGCAGTAAGGAAGGGGCATTAGGAAAGCATCTAAGTGCGGTGATTCACCAACGTTAAACGAACTTCAACAAATTGGGTTTGACCGCGCCACATTTTGAAACCAAAGCAGCAATCTCACTGGAGGGCCGCATCTCGTTTGCCAGGACCAATGCTTTTCACGCAGTTTAGTCTGTGCAAACGTTAAGCTATAAACTACTCTTGCAAATGGCTGTTTTTGGCCGATGAAGTATTGAAAGCCGTTGCTACGCCCCTGCGGCATGAATTTCATCCGGTTTGTTGCGATTTATTGTCGCCCAATGTAAGAGGCGAAGTTCGGGAGTGAGGCAAGGGTTATGTCGGATCAAATTGAGGTCATCGTAGTAGACGATTATCCGTTATTCCGGACCGGTATCATTCAAACTCTTAATGCTGACGAGAATATTACGGTTGTAGGCGAAGGATCATCGGCCGAGGACGCTATCCGACTCAGTTCTCGCCATGCTCCTAATATTGCACTACTGGACATTTCGATGCCAGGTGGCGGCATTGAGGCCGCCAAAAGGCTATTAAAGTTGACTAGCCCGACTAAGGTCATATTTCTTACCGAGTTGGAAGCAGAAGACAATGTATTGTCGGCCATCGACGCTGGCGCCGTGGGGTATCTTCTGAAGGGTACGAGCGCCACCGACCTTGTATCGGCGATTAAAATAGTCGCTGCCGGCGGGTCCTTCATGTCGCCAATCATTGGATTCCGTGTCGTCGCTCACCTAAGACGACCTTCGGTAGCAGACGTGCTTTCCTCCCTATCCCCCCAAGAAGAGCGTACGCTTCGCCTAGTCGCGAACGGATTAAGCAATCGGCAGATTGGTGACATCCTCGGGATCGTGGAAAAGTCTGTCAAATCGCATATGACGAATGCAATGGCAAAGCTCGGGGTTCAAAACCGCGTGGCTGCAACGATTGTTGCCCGACAAGGCTGGGGCGAATCGATGGTTAACAACGAGGTGGAAGTCAACTCTAATCATGGGGGAACAAAACGAGTAGTTCGGCTCTCCGAGCAACCTTGACAAAAGAGTCGTTGATTAGAAAGTTATCAGGGGCTACACGACAGCAAATCGCGAACGACTTCATACGCGGCGTAGGCAATTAAGAAAGCCAATGACATGGTACGCTTGCCATGCGGAACGCAATCCGGGTGAGTTTGTCAAAATGATGCTTGGCGCCCCCGCGCATCTCATCGCGGAACCGCTTCATTATCATCGTCTTGTCCATGCCGCTGTCGCCGTAGATTGCCACTGAAGGCATGCCCGCCTCGAGGATGGTCTAAGGAGCCGGCCCAAACGATCGAGAGCCAGCTTGGCTCGTGGGTAGAGAACCCAACGAAGCGATCGGATGGCTCGGATGCGCTGCTCGTCGGTTTCGGCAAAGAGCGCTACAGCGCCAGCGGTCAGGTGGGAGATCGCTTCACTCATTTCAACTCAATTCGTGTCCTCGACAAAGGGTACGGGTTTGCTGGAGTCGACGCCGCGAAGCGAGCCCCAACCGCTGTCTTCCGCTTTCGATTTCATGCCACACGTTTTCTCTGATGAGTCTTTATATTGGGAACCAAACCATGCCCCGAATATTCAAGACATCAGCAACTGGCCAAGCCATTGGGATTTGATGGACCTCGACAGGATATTGTCGAAGGAAATTCTGCCCGGACCGTGGATGGCCAAAGCCAGCATTCCGCCCGCGATGGCCAAGTCTTTTTCAAAATGCAGCAACTCGTTCTGGTCAATGAAATATGTATGAAATAGAACCGCGGTCATTATGCAAAAAATGCCAAGCGCAAGTGCTCCCAAGCGTGTGCAAAATCCAAATGCGATCAATGATCCTGCAATAATTTGCAACGCGATTGTAGCCAGAACCAGCGGCGTGCTGATCCCAGCCTTTGTCATTACCGTGATGGAGCCGTCCAAGTGCGTGGCGAGGGTAAGTCCCTCGTGCAGAAATATCCAGGCCAGCAAAAGGCGGCTGATGAGCACGGCAAGATCAATGCCGCGTATGCCTTTGAGTGGTGTGTTCACCTTCGCTACTCCTTGTGGGAAAGAAGCGCGCGGCGTTTAACCGCGCACTATCCTTAGTTAACGCCTCTCGATGCTATGTATTTTTGAAGATCGCCCAGTTCGTCGCAGCCAGCCGGGCAAAGCTGGGTCAACGAGGTGAGCTGCTCCTTGGCCTTGTCCATCTTGCCGGTATCGACATATAATTCACCAAGATATTCCCGCGCAGCCTTGTGATCGGGCTCAAGGTCCAGGGCCTTCTGATAATAGGTGAGGGACGTATCGAAATCGCCGGTTTTGCGCAGGGTAAATCCCAGCAGATTGTAGACGTCCGCCTGCTGATTGTCCTCGGCCAAACCACGTAGTTCCGACAGCGCGCTTGTGTAGTCTTTGGCGGCTATTTTTGCGCGAACGGAGGTCAGATCCGCGGTTCCTGATGTTTCCATATTGTCGACTGCAAAGGCCGGATAGTGACCTGCAGCCGATGCGATCGTCACAAGGGCTAGGCCGATAGTAGCGGCGAATTTGTTCCTGCTCATGATTATGCGCTCCTTGTTGGTTAAGATTGGATGTTAGGGGTAAAGCCGTAGGCATTGCCGTCCTTGACGAACGTGCCTGAACCTGGAAATGGAAAATGCGAGCCGCAAATGCTCATATTATCCGCTATGACTCGATCGATCAGATGATGGCGCGTTGAAACCGCTGTCGGTCCATCTTGATCATAACTTCCCTGCCATTCCGGATGGGGCGCAAGCAAAGCCGGAACGTACATCGTGTCTGCGGAGACAAGAAGTTGGTCTTTGCCTGACGTTACGAGAAAAGCGGAGTGGCCAGGCGTGTGGCCGGGCGCTTGGATAAGATGGACACCGGGAGCTACTTCAGCGCCGTCCTTGACCAGGTTCCAGTTCTTCCAGGTCGGAAAGACACTTGCAATCCTTTTACCCGCTGGCTTCCTGCCATCGGCGAGCTTGTCAACGCGGCCAGGATCAGTCCACCAATTGTATTCGGTCTCGTTGACGATGAGCTCAGCATTGCTGAAGACCGGTGCATTCGTCCCCTTTTCCATCAATCCCCAAATATGATCCGGGTGGAAATGCGAGATGACGACCGTGTCGATCTTTGTATAGTCTATACCGGCCGCTTTCATATTTGCCGGTAAGTGCGTGGCATTCGCTTGCCACTGACCGACGCCGGAACCTGCATCCATCATGATCAGCCGGTCGCCCATCTTTAAGACAACGACAGTCAACGGGATGGGCATGAATTCAGTCGTAAGGCCGGCTTTCGCGAGCGCCTCCTTTGTCTGTTCGATAGAAGCATTCTCAATGAATGTCGCATCATGCGGTTTACGCCAGATTCCATCATAGACAGCGGTCACTTCAATTGATCCGACAGTGTATTTGTGAAATCCAATCGTTGGTTCAATCTGGGCCCCGGCTGATGCCGGAAGGACAAACTCCAGCTTTCCTGCTAGCCCAAAAGCCGCCGCTGCAAGTCCTGATGCGAGTACCGTGCGGCGTGTCATATCAAACATGTGCGTTCTCCTTTATCGATTTGGCTTCTGCCAGGCGGAGAACATGAAAAGACAAGCGCCTCCGCTGATAGAGTAGATTGGGCAAGGCGATGGTTTATTCCGTAAAGCCCAACCTAAATTAATAAGTCCTTGAAATGGCTAGACTATATTTGCGGCAAACACGTTTGGCGCGTTCAATCGACCGGATTAAACAAAGCCATCGACGCGTGCATCGTTGCTGCGCGTCAAACTGTTCAATCGGGTCGCGCAGTAAAAATATTTGAAATAGGGAATATTTTAAGCGCAGATTTGATCTAGGTGTTGAGCGTCGTGGGCGAGGAGCTTTCACGGCATGAGACAATCGCCTGAAAGATGAAAAGATAGAAGCCATGCGTTCAGCACACACATCTGCATTCTATATGGAATCGCTATTCGCAAGGATTGGTACATATCTTGGAGCAAAACTGAGGCGTTCTGCTTGGACGATTCTGATCAACAACAGCAATCGCACGCGGCAGATTTCGCCAGACTTCAGGAATGAGGCGTTGGCGATGGTGTCGTCACTGGCAAGCAATCAAACCAGCTCGCGATCTGCAAACTCTGACAGATCGCTCTTGTTCCAAGATCTGATTATTCCGCATTTGGATGCCGCCTATAATTTTGCGCGCTATCTCAGCCGGGATGCAGACGCGGCGCAGGATATAGTGCAAGAGGCATTTTTGCGGGCCTATCGTAACTTCGATGGTTACCATGGCGGCGATCCCCGCTCCTGGATCTTTGCGATTGTACGAAATTGTTTCCATGCCTGGTCACACGACCTGAGACGCAAGCATCGCTTCGAGATGCCTTTGACAGATGGATTTCACGATGGCGGGCCTTCCGCGCCGTCCGTGCATGACGTTGCTTCAGAGGAGGACACTCCAGAAATTGCGCTAATGCGTACGTCTCAATCGGAGTGCGTTCGCTCCGTCATCAGTGAACTGCCCGTCGACCTGCGCGAAATCTTGGTCCTGCGCGAGCTCGAACAACTATCATACCGGCAGATTGCGGACATCATTGACTTGCCTCTAGGCACGGTCATGTCGCGCCTCGCCCGGGCCAGGCGAGCATTTGGCAAATTATGGCATAACACAAACCTGGGAGAGGAATAAGTACGATGGCCGATTCCCAAAATTGCCCCGACTGGGTTGTTATGATGCATGGTTACCTCGATGGTGAACTCGATGCGGTCCATTCCTTGAAGTTTGAGCAACACCTCGAAAGTTGCGACAATTGCTCCAAGCAATTGGAAAAAGCTCAAAGATTGCAGCAAGTCATCGGTCAGGACGGTGTGAGCTGGCGCATGCCGGCCGAGGTCCGCGAGCGGGTCCTCGCAACCGCGGCGCATCAGGCGACCTATGCATACCACAATGGAAAAACGAGCGCGTTCGCCAATTGGCTCAATTTCCTAAAGCGCTGGAGCTATATCCCATCACTTGCTGGCATAGCGGCGAGTCTTTTTCTCGTACTCTCCCTGCCGCCCCAGGAGGGATCGCTTCAGAACCAACTTGTTGCAAGTCATGTCAGGTCGCTGCTCGCCAATCATCTGACCGATGTGCAAACGTCAGATCAGCACACCGTCAAACCTTGGTTCAATGGAAAGATTGATTTTTCTCCACCGGTTGTTGATTTGGCGACACAAGGCTTTCCACTCGTAGGAGGGCGTGTGGACTATGTTGACGGAAAGGTCGTAGCAGCGCTCATATATCGCCGGCATGCCCACGTCATCAATCTGTTCATTTGGCCTTCGACAAAGCTCGATCTCAGCAGCGCTTCTTACGACGGATACAATCTTGTCAAATGGACCGACAAAGGACTGGCTTTTTGGGCGGTTTCTGATGTTGGGGCGGAGGACCTTGCATCTTTTCACCAACTGTTTTTGGGAGCTGCCGGAAAATTGAATTGATCAGGCGCGGTTTGCCAAAATGCAAGGGTAGCTGACACACATCGTCGATGTGACGACTTGTTGCCGGAAACTCCAGACCCGCCGGCAACAAGCTCAAATCAGCGCTCGATGTCATTCTTATTGGGACCATGTGGAGAAAAACAACTCTGCGATCGGGCGCGAATTCGGCGAGGGCTGGGGCGCATGCAACGAAAACGAGGCGGTACGATGAGCGAGGCGCGACTGAAAGGCTGCCCCGAATGGCGCGTGATGCTGCATGGTTTCGTCGACGGCGAATTCGATCCCGCGCATGCATCGCAGTTTAAGGATCACCTTGCCACCTGTCCGGGCTGCCGGACGGCGATGGAAGAGGTGCGGGTCGAGAGGACGGTCATGAACCAGGACAATGTGAAATGGCGCCCGCCCCAAGTATTGCGGGCTCAGGTTCTTTCGATGCACGTCTTCGAGCAGCGCCAGCAGCAGAAACCCGGCTGGCGGCGCGCGCTCGGCCTGAAGTAATTGAGCCTTGTGGCTTCGGTTGCAGCGCTTGCGGCAATCAGTTGTCGTGGCCAGCGCCGATAGTAAAGCGAGGCCGCTGAGGCAATGGCGGCGCCGAGCCCAACAACCCAGTATTCAATGTGCTCGTCCTTGTACAGGAACG
This sequence comes from Candidatus Phyllobacterium onerii, assembly GCF_028331445.1. Taxonomy (GTDB): domain Bacteria; phylum Pseudomonadota; class Alphaproteobacteria; order Rhizobiales; family Rhizobiaceae; genus Phyllobacterium; species Phyllobacterium onerii. Next base: position 11,273 of record NZ_JAQMHX010000018.1, read on the forward strand.
ACATTATCAAAACAACGGGTTGGTGCTGCCTACACTAAGGAGCATGGGTTCGATTCCCATCAAGGCGGGCATTTGAAGTGAGATTTCCAATGAGCCATGGATATACATCATGTACCCGTCACTGCGGCAACTGAACTAATGCCATCAATGACCGAGATGGGGCCGACGGCAGACTGTCCGTTACCAAGACACCCGATGCGAAAAGCGGACATCCACCACTCGGGACCGGGGTCTGGGATTTACCCAAAGCATGTGTAATCGGGCGGTCCCAAATGGGCGAGCTCCCACTACTATCCCGGCGTAGCCGAGATGAAGGGAGATGACGATGTTTTATGCTGCTTTGGACGTGTCGCTGCGCTCAGTGGCGATCTGCATTATTGACCAGGATGGGAAGGTTCGGCTCGAGCGAGCCGTTTCATCCGACGTGCCGGACCTGGTTCACTGCCTGCGCGAGTTTGGCGAACCGATCCATCAGATAGGGCTGGAAGCTGGCACGCTCACTCAACATCTGACCTATGGCCTAACGGAAGCAGGTTTCGATGTAGTGTGCATGGAGGCTCGGCAGGTCAATGCCGCTCTTTCGGCCATGCGGAACAAGACCGACAAAAACGACGCTCGCGGCATCGCCCAACTGCTGCGATCGGGTTGGTACAGTCGGGTGCATGTGAAGAGCGTCGAAAGCCATTACATCCGTGCACTACTCACCAGCCGCAAGGTCATGCAGCGGAAATGCATCGACCTTGAAAACGAAATCCGCGGGCTTCTGAAGGTCTTCGGCGTTAAACTGCCGATGCGTCTGGGGGGTAGTGCATTCGATGCGGCCGTCCGAGACACGATCGAAAGCGATCCGGCACTTAGCCATGCGCTCCTGCCGATGTTGCAGGCCAGGCAGATGCTCCTGGAAACCTTTCTTGAACTCGATCGACGTGTCCGAAGAGCGGCGCACCAAGACTCCGTCACTACGCGGTTCATGGGTGTTCCAGGTGTCGGATACGTGACGGCTTTGAGCTTCAAGGCCGCAGTTGACGATCCCACCCGCTTCAAAAGCTCGCGCACTGTCGGCGCTCACTTCGGGCTGACGCCGCGACGCTTCCAGTCCGGCGAGAAGGACAATCCCGGCCGGATCTCCCATGCCGGCGACGCCGACGTGCGGGCGACGCTCTATGCAGCCGCCAACGCGATGCTGATGCGGTCGATTGCCTGGAGCAGCCTGAAGGCATGGGGCGTGCGGCTGATGAAGACCAAGGGACGGGACGAGCCATCGTCGCTGTCGCCCGCAAGATTGCCGTCGTGCTTCATCGGATGTGGATCGACGGCACAGAGTTCCGGTTCGGATCGGAGGCATCTGCATGATATGACATAGCCTTCGAACTCGATCCTGGCCGGATCGTCCACGCGGACGACGGGATGGATGAAGCCGTTAATGTCTGCTGCGCTTCGAGCGCGTCCCAAAGCGAGGCTCTCCAGACCCTGATCCCATGCATGCATGCAGCGGCTCCGAACGCAAGGGAGCCAATAGACTGCGAAGAGAAGCGTGACCCGCGTGAACGACCAGGCTACCGACGATCAGAAAAGAGCTTGACCCAAATGCCCGATTAGAGAAGCAGACGTCAATGCGTAGCCCCCGAACAGATCTATAACGCGTGGGGAATGCAGTGTAGATGGGGCTGCCGCCATCCTCCTCGAATATTGCTATCGCCAACGGGTCAAAGGGTATAGGCTTGTTCGGAAGCCGTTTGTACCTCCATGAGTTCGACATGTTTCATCCCACACGTTTGGGACGGCTTATTTTCTCAGCGCATTGATCTGCATGGCCCGTTCGGTGAGGACGCTCCGATGTCCCGTTTTGCGCGCAGAAGTTTCATTAGTTTAGCATCGCCAAGTCTGCCCGCGTGCCACCGGAACGCGGCTTGAATATCAAGGGAATGGTTTGTCCGAAACCCGAAACTACATGTTGCCACCTCATGATGATCCGCAGCAGACGCGGCGGATGCGATTGCGGTTGGAGACGCATCAGGTGCACCGCCAACTTGACATAGCGGTGAATGCAGCTGGGTTCCTGGGGCAGGTTGATCTTTATCGCCGCTATCTTGCCGCGACATGGCACGCTTGGCAGCCCCTGGAGGTGATACTCGATGCAAGCGATGCAGCGCGGCATTATCCGTTGTGGCCTCAGCGTCGCCTTCTGTCATCCCTCGCTGCGGACATGGCAGATCTCGACGTCACAGTGCCTGTCACGGCAGCGCGTCGGGGAAAGCTATCAGTTTGGGACACAGCCTCGGTGATGGGAACGTTATACGTGCTCGAGGGATCGGCTCTGGGTGCACGGATCTTGGCGGGCCGATTGAGGAATATTGGGATGACCGCTGATTTTGGTGCTCGGCACATTGCCGTCCAAACTGGAAACCCCAAAGCCTGGAAGTCATTTCTGAAAATTTTGGAGGCCACTGCCATGACCTCCCTTGAGGAAGATCGCTGTATCAGCGCCGCTCAGGCAGCTTTCAATGTCTTCGAGTTTCATTACAGCCGCGCCGATCGCAAGCTATGAATGACGTCAATGACAACGTGGATCTGACTTCATGCGACCGTGAGCCTATTCACATCCCCGGTTCAATCCAACCGCATGGGGTTTTACTGGTAGCCGAACGCGAATCCTTGGAAATAGTGGGAGCGGCAGGCGACGTCGAGGGTAGGCTTTGGCCGGAGTGGTCGGAGAAAACCCTGAATGACCTTTCCCGACAAGATATTCGCGCTGTTCTTGACAATGAATCGAACACAAATTCCATAGTGCTTGATCCTGTGCGTGGGATTTCAGAAATCTTCGAAGCGGTAGCTCACCGAAGCGTTGACAAACTCATTGTGGAGTTGGAGCCAGCAGAGATCGACGCGTGCTCAACTGCATTTATACTCGCCGATCTCGACAGCTGGAGCTCCGCCTTCGAACGTTCATTCAATCTGCGCGAGCTTTGCCAGAACGCTGCCACGGCGTTTCGCCATCTGACTGGCTTTGACAGGGTCATGATATACCAGTTTCTCGATAACGGCACCGGGGTCGTGGTCGCGGAAGACAAAGCCGCGGCGCTCGGAACCTTTCTCAACCACCATTTCCCCGCCACCGACATCCCCAAGCAGGCCAGAGCTCTCTACATTCGTAACCGAGTCCGCGTCATTCCGGATGTTTCCTACGATCCGGCACCGCTTCGATCAAATAAGATCGAACTTGCAGAGCTTGATCTCAGCGATGTGAACTTGCGCAGTGTTTCACCCGTGCACATCCAGTATTTGAAGAATATGCAGGTGCAGGCTTCAGCTTCCCTCTCCATCGTACGTGATGGCGTGCTTTGGGGTTTGATTGCCTGCCATCATCGGTCACCAAGACATTTGTCGCTTTCAAAACGTATTGCTTGCCGCGCGCTTGCCGGCGGGCTGGCGCGTCAAATCAGGGCGAAGGATGAAGCGGAGACCTATAGAGAGCGAATCCATTTGCGTACCTCGGAAGACGCCATGCTGCGTCGTATGGCGATCGCGGATCCGCTCGACACCGTATTCTCGGAATATGGGGGCGACTTTGGCGAAATGCTGGGGGCTGATGGTTTTGTCGCCAGCACGGACGGGCAGATCTACAGTGCCGGCAATGTTCCGGACCAAGCGGATGTCGAGGCGCTCCTGGACTGGGCAACAACCAAATCGGCACACCAGCCATTTTCGACGGCAGAGCTGAGCAAGCATTATCCACCGGCGTCACGTTTCAGCAAGGAGGCCAGTGGCATTCTGTCGGTCACGGTGCCTGGTGACAGGCGCATAGCCCTGATGTGGTTTCGTATGGAAGAAATCCAGATGCTCAATTGGGCCGGAAACCCACATAAAGACGCGGCTCTGCCACCGCATCAGTTTCTAACCCCACGAGCTTCGTTCGAAAAATGGGTCGAAGAAGTTCGTGGGAAATCGAGACCGTGGACACTGAATGAAATGGAATCCGCGCGGCGGCTCTCCCACGCGGTGCTGGAAGTCGTGCAGAGGCGGCAGATCGAGGCACTGAACCGGGAGCTTGGGCAAGCTCTGGCTCAGAAGGATAGGTTGCTTGCAAAAGGATTTTCTGATGCGGGAGGTAGACCACCGCGTTCAGAATAGCCTCCAGATGGTTTCGTCGTTTCTGGGAATGCAGGCACGGATGATTGAAGACCAAACTACCGTAGACCACATCAACGAAGCGCGCAGCCGGCTTGCCGCTGTCGCCTTGGTTCATCGCCGTCTCTATTCGGACGATCACGCAAAGGCCGTTGATCTGGCGCGTTATCTGGGCGAACTCTGCCGGGAGATCCTATCATCCATCGACACGGGGTGGCAAGAGCAGCTCAATATCGATCTTACACCCGTGTTGATGGTCGCCGACCGAGCCATCAATGTGGGGCTGGTCTTCGCCGAGCTGATCATGAACGCCAATAAGTACGCCTATGGTGGATTACCCGGACCATTGTCTATTGTCCTGGAGCAACATCAAGGCAGCTTCAGGCTGATCGTATCCGACCACGGCTCTGGCAAGAGGGAACCAGGAAGCGGCTTCGGTACCAAGATGCTGAACTCGATTGTCACTAGCCTTGGCGGCGGAATGGAAGAAGGAGACAATCTTCCTGGTCTAAGGGTAGTCGTCACGGCTCCAATCGTCCAGGGATGAAGATCACCATCTGGGATCTGACGCGGCGTCAACACCGGTGACGTGTGACACCGAGCGCGGACAGAGGTGAATGGCCGCTTGGCGGCGCGAAGCGGTCAGTCGCGCCACAATCGCCAAACGCCAGCTTCGGGGCCGGGAGCGGACCGTCCACTATGCGTTTCGATTTCACGGAGAGCGGCCACTCCGCGGCCTGTCCCCCTTGGGAATGCCAATCTCCAACAGCAATTTCCCTAGCCCATTTTTGGCGTTTGGCATGGGACGTTAGCCACGCGATATGGACCGCCCGGCGAGGAGCGGAGCGTACGCGGCGAGTCGGTGGGATATGAACTCTGTGAAAAGCCGCACGCGCTTCGTCTTGCGTGTCTCCCCCTGCGTGAGAAGCCAGATCGTCGCAGGTGATTTCAGATCGATGCCCGGAACTCTCGCCAGCAAGTGATCGGCATCTCCGACGAAACAGGGCAGTTTGGTCATGCCGATCCCTTGCCTTGCCGCAGCGATCTGCGCGTCGGCGTCCGGCGTCCTGAACGGAACCCCTGTGGCGCGAAACTCCCCTTGGTCGACCCAGTTCGGAACAGCCTGACCGCCGATGACGATGGGCCGGATTGGATCCGGCACACCCGCACGCCAAGCGGCCAGTCTATCGCGGGACATATAAACACCCGCGAGCAGATCCGGACCTTTCAGGCCATGAAGATTGAGCGGCAGGGTCTTGCGATCGGAGACCATCCGGATTGCCACATCCGCCTCCCGATTGGTCAGATTCGCGACCTCGCCGGTCGATACGATCTCCATCTCGATGTCCGGATGCAGACGCGCAAAATCTGCGATATCCGGCATGAGCAGGTGTGTCGCAAGGAACGGGGGCAGCGTCACCCGTAGAAGCCCGCGTACGCTCTGATCGCGTCCGAAGACGCGCGTCTCCAGTTGGTGCGACGAGGCTTCCATCTGGTTCGCGAACTCGAGAACCTCCTCGCCCGCGGCCGTCAGGCGGTAGCCCGAAGGCAGCTTTTCGAACATCTGCGCCCCGAGGTGCTCCTCGAGCTGCGCAATGCGTCGCAGCACGGTCGAGTGGTTGACTCCCAGGCTCTTGGCGGCAGCCCGCACTGAGCCGCCACGTGCGGCGGCAAGGAAGTAGCGAACGTCATCCCAGTCGATCATGGTCCATTCCCGCGCCGCATGGGGCGGCCTCCAAAGACCAGTCTACCCTACTGGGCCGGATTGCGCATGACCGTCGCTGCGTTCGATCACGTAAGTGGATCGTTTTCGCACCACGGATGCGCGCGATTGCGCACTCACCGCCTGGCGCCGCCGACCCCATATCGAGGCTGTCGGAGGATGTCTCCGCAATCGATGACCCGAGACGCGACACAAGGAATGCATGACATGACCAGATTGAATGGAAAGACAGCCGTGATCACGGGCGGCGCCACCGGTATCGGCCTCGCCGCTGCAAGGCGCTTCATCGAGGAGGGTGCCTTCGTCTTCATCTACGGCCGTCGGCAGCAAGCACTCGATGCGGCTGTGGCCGAGCTTGGACCTAACGCCCGCGGGGTGAAGGGCTCGGTCTCGGATGAGGCCGATCTTGATCGGCTCTACGCGGCGGTGAAAGCAGAGCGCGGAAGCCTCGACATCGTTTTCGCCAATGCCGGGGCCGGAAGTCCGCTTCCTCTCGGCCAGATCACCGCCAAGCACATCGACGACACTTTCGACACCAACGTGAAGGGCACGATCTTCACGGTCCAGAAGGCGCTACCACTGATGGGCCCGGGCGGTTCGATCATCCTGACGGGATCAAGCGCCGGGACCACCGGTGCCCCGGCATTCACTGCCTACAGCGCCAGCAAGGCAGCCGTGCGCAATCTCGCACGGACCTGGGCGGAGGATCTGAAGGGTACCGGTATCCGGGTCAACGTGTTGTCGCCCGGCGCGACGGCGACCGAACTCGCGAAGGAAGCGCTCGGAGAGGAGGGCCAAAAGGCCTACGGCGCGATGACCCCGCTCCGGCGCATGGCCGCTCCGGCGGAGATCGCGGCCGCCGCCGCCTTCCTCGCGTCGGACGACAGCAGCTTCATGACCGCCAGCGAAGTCGCCGTCGACGGCGGCCTGGCTCAACTCTGACCCCGGCGCGGCTCCGTGCCTAACTCACACACAACGTAGGACAAAAAATTATGAAAGCACTCGAAGGTAAAATCGCAGTCATCACGGGCGGAAGCAGCGGGATCGGCTTGGCCACAGCCAAGCGTTTCGTGGAAGAAGGTGCGCAGGTCGTGATCATTGGGCGACGCGAGAAAGCCTTACAAGAGGCCGCGACGCTTATCGGGAAAAACGTGACAACAGTCGTGGGTGACGTCTCGCGCTTGGAAGATCTGGACCGGCTCTACGCCACCGTGAAGGAGAAACATGGTCACATCGACATTCTCTTCGCAAACGCGGGCGCAGGTACAGTCGCGCCGCTCGCGGCAGCGACTGAGGCCCATTTTGACCAAACCTTCGATGTGAACGTGAAGGGCCTGTTCTTTACGGTGCAGAAGGCCCTTCCCATCTTCAAAGACGGCGGATCGATCATTCTGAACTCTTCGGTCTCGAACGTGATGGGGCTGCCAGCGTTTAGCGCCTACGCAGCAAGCAAGGCGGCTGTTCGCAGCTTCTCGCGGTCTTGGACCCAAGAGCTGAAGGACCGCGATATCCGCGTCAATACGATGAGCCCCGGCGCGATCGAGACTCCCGCCTTGGCGACAACGACCGGCCTCACCGCTGAGCAAGCCGAGGAGGCGGTCGCCCAGTTTGCTGCACAGATCCCAATGGGTCGCAGGGGCAAGCCAGAGGAAATCGCGGCTGCGCTCATGTTCCTCGCTTCCGATGAAAGCTCCTACATCACCGGTATAGATCTCGCCGTCGATGGTGGTTGGGCGCAGGTCTGACCCAACCTTAACACAGGATCGGAGAAGCAGTATGAGCTACTCAATCATCGGCTTCGGCAATATCGGCCAAGCTCTGGCCAAGGCCTTTTCCCGCAAGGGCATCGAAGTATCTGTTGCAACCACGCGGGATCCGGAAAGCTTTGCGGCTGAAGCGGCCGCGATCGGGCCGAAGGTCATTGCTAAAACCCTAGCGGAAGCCGTCAAGGCGGACATCATCTTCTTGGCGGTCCGTTTCGAGTCGCATCCAGATGTCGCAAAGGCGCTCGCCACCTGGCAGGGGAAGACCATCGTCGATGTGACCAATGCCTACGGTGTGCCCCCTGAGCAACTGGGAGGACAGCCGTCTTCCCAGGCCGTCGCGCAGGCTTTTTCTGGCGCAAGGCTGGTCAAGGGCTTCAACCATCTGCTCGCTGCCACCCTTGGCCAAGATCCGGCCGTGCAGGGCAGCAGGAGAGTCGTGTTCCTGGCGAGCGACGATGACGACGCTGCGGCGGAGATTGGTACGCTCGCGGAAAATCTGGGCTTCGCGCCGATCAAGCTTGGCGGGCTGTCGGAAGGCGGGCTGCTGGTCCAGGCGCGCGGAAAGAGCTGGGGTCATCTGATCTTCAAGGATCTGGTCAAGTTCGACGGATAAAACGAGGCCATGTACGGATCGGATCGAGCGCGATTCGATCACAGCGAAATGGAGATATTCCCATGAGTATTGAAAAAAACATCCAGACCGTGAAGGACTTCTTCGCCGCGATAGGCCGCGGCGACAGAGAGGCTCTGTTGGCGCTGGTTGCCGAAGACATCAAGTGGATCATTCCGGGCGAGGACTGGCCGCTGGCCGGCACCTACCGGGGGCACGCGGGACTAGCAGATTTGCTGGATACGGCATCCAGGTCGATGGAAACCTCCACGGAACCCCGGGAGTTTGTCGCACAAGGAGACCGGGTTCTCGTCGTGGGCTTCGCCAGCGGGAAGGTCAAAGCCACGAACAAGCCGTTCGAGGACGACTGGATCTTCGCCATCACGGTCCGGGACGGCAGACTGACCAGCATCCAGGAATACATCGACACGCAAGCGTTAGCACGCGCCGCGCAGATGGACGCGTCCGGGCCCGTATAGCGCAGGCCTTCTGCAACCATCGGCTTTCGCCGAAGGTGAATGAGCGGATCGCCGTCTCGCGTGCCGCGCTCGTCGAATACCCAACCGTAAAGGAGATTCCGATGTACGACCAATCCAAACTATCCGAGTTGATCCGGTTCGCGCGCATTGATGCGGGTGCCACCGTCATCGACGTTTATCCAGGCGCCGGCGACTGGACGCGCCTGTTCTCCGACGTCGTTGGACCCGAAGGTCGAGTCACCAGCTTCGTGCCGGCCGAAGTCGCGCACTTCAAGAACGATCCGGTCGGCCTCATGCGAACCATCGCACAAGAGCCAGGCCGGGAAAACGTCGAAGCCGTCTCAGCGGACCTCGTGGCAATGCCGGAGATCACGCAGCCAGCGGATGTCCTGTGGCTACACCTGTTCTACCACGATCTCCACACCGCGCTGATGCAAGCCAGGGGCGCGACGGCGGCTAACTTCAATCGAGCTGTCTACGAGCGGCTGAAGCCCGGTGGGTTCTACGTCATTGTCGATCACGCCGCCGCCGCCGGAGCCGGCACAGGTGATGCCCAGTCATTGCATCGCATCGACCCTGCCTCCGTGCGCGAGGAGGTGGAGGCTGCCGGCTTCGTACTGGATGCCGAAAGCACCCTGCTCGAGAACAGGAACGATCCACACGCGATCAAGGTCTTCGATCCCTTGATCAAGGGCGAGACCGATCGCTTCGCATATCGGTTCGTGAAGCCCTGACAGAGGCCGGCGCCAACCTCAAGTCGACCTCCCAAGGATGCCAGGATACTGCTCAACTGCGCCAGTCTGCAGCAACGTCAGCTTTCGGAACTCGCTGGGGAGCCTGCAAAGGTCAAACTTGAGGGCGCAAAGCCGCTTGATCGCAATCTTTGGAATTGAGAAATTTTCGTCAACACGTGCAGCCCCACTTTGCGAGGCTGCACGCGCTCAGATTTCAGTGTGCTCAGCTAGTTCCAGCGCATCCTCAATGTCCACGCCAAGATACTTGACCGTATTTTCGATCTTGGTATGCCCCAACAGGATTTGGATCGCGCGAAGATTGCCTGTCGCCTTGTAAATCATTGCGGCCTTCGTGCGCCGAAGCGAGTGCGTGCCGTAATCTTCGCGCCGCAGCCCAATTGCGGTCACCCATTCATCGACCAATCGGGCATACTGGCGAGTACTCAGATGATCGGTGTGGTCGACTCGACTGGGAAAAGCGTAGTCGTCGATTGTTCCACCTCGCCGTTCAAGCCATGCAAGCAAACTTGACCTCACCTCCGCCGTGATTTCGAACTGAACCGGACGGCCGGTCTTTTGCTGGACGACGATGGCTCGAGTTCGAATTTGCGTTCCTGTCACGAGACTCCCGATTTTCATTTTCACGAGATCGCAGCCCCGCAGTTTGCTGTCGATTGCGAGGTCAAACAACGCACGATCTCTCGTGCGCCCCTCCCTATCAAGGAAGAAGCGGATCGTCCAAATCTGGCGCTGTTTCAGCGGCTTCTTGACACCGACCTTTCGGCCGACGTTCCACGCCGGACGGCCCAGGGCGGTAGGATCGTATTGTGCAATACCCATTTCAATTCTCCTTCGGCCAACATTGGCCGTTAGGAGAACGCATGGGCGCAAGTATTGAAGGGGCCGATAGCGGACAAGCAGCTTCGGGACCGGTATCCTCAAAGGCGGTCCGTCAGGTCAGTGCAAGCATCGTCGTGAGTTGGCCCCACGCGGGTACTCGCAATTTTCAGCCGCGGAAGCGAAGTGCCTCAAGCACGACTACGAAGGCGGGAGCGTGCTGCCTGCTGCTCGGATAGTACAGGTGATAGCCTGGGAACGGTTCGCACCAATCCTCCAGCACTCGCACCAGCCGTTTCTTTGTCAGGTCATCCTGCACCATATCATCGGGCAGATATGCCACGCCCAAACCATCCAGAGCAGCGCGCCTTGCAAGCTCAAGACTGCTCACCGCCAGTTGGCCCTCGACACGGACGTTGATTTCGCGTCCGCGCTTTTCGAACTCCCATGGGAAATATCCACCGCGCGTTACACGGCGCAAGTTGATGCAGCGGTGGCCGGTTAGCTCTTCAGGATGCTTGAGCGCTGGCCGCTCTTTGAAATAACCCGGAGATGCAACAATGGCCTGGCGCATCGCGGGACCGATCCGAACGGCAATCATGTCCTTCTCGACGTACTCGCCGACGCGAACACCGGCATCGAAACGCTCGCTCACAATGTTTGCTAAGCCCTCGTCAGAGACCAACTCGACCGTGATGTCGGGATAGTTAAGCATGACCTTGGACAAGCGCGGCCACATCACCGTATCCGCCGCATGTTGCGTTGCCGTGATCCGAACGATGCCGGACGGCTTGTCCCTTAGCTCGGTCAGCGCGGACAGGCTGCCTTCGATACCCGCGAAATGCGGCTCGATGCTCCGAAGCAGACGCTCTCCAGCTTCTGTGGGCGCCACACTTCGGGTGGTGCGACTGAGCAGACGCAAGCCAAGCCGCTCTTCCAGCGTCCTGATTGTCTTGCTGAGGGCCGGTTGGGAGACGCCCAGCCGGACTGCCGCCCGTGTGAAACTGCCTTCCTGTGCGACAGCGATGAAGGCCATCAGATCGCTGACGTTCTCTCGCACCATTCATAACTCCTGATTATAAGCTTATGATCCATATAGCGCCTTATCGTATGAGTTTGCATCCCTTAAGTTTTGAGGTGTGAAGAGCGCTGGTCCCGACTGAGACTTACTCCAAGGCGGCCATCAGCCTCTCCAATGACTTGTTCGAATAAGGAAAGGAACGAACATGAAGGAATTGGCTTTGGGGCTCGCACTTATGCTCGGATCGGTATCCGGCTTAGCGATCGGCACTTCCCCCGCGCTCGCCCAGGACCTGTCCAACGGCGCTGACAACTTTTACAGGAGCGACCGCGTGGTCGTCGAAAAGATCACCTTCGAGAATAAGTTCGGCATGAAGGTCGTCGGCAATCTGTTCACGCCCCAGGGCCTCGACAGGAGCGCCCAGACTCCGGCGATCGTCGTAGGCCACCCGATGGGCGCCACGAAGGAGCAGAGCGCCAACCTCTATGCGACCAAGCTGGCAGAGCAGGGCTTTGTTACGCTGTCGTTCGATCTCTCCTTCTGGGGCGAGAGCGAGGGCCAACCGCGCAATACCGTCGCTCCCGAAATCTATGCGGATGATTTCAGCGCAGCCGTCGACTTCCTGAGCACGCAGCCCTTCGTCAACAAGGACAATATCGGCGTGCTCGGCATTTGCGGGAGCGGCAGCTTCGCCCTCAGCGCAGCGCAGATCGATCCGCGCATGAAAGCGATCGCCACCGTCAGCATGTATGACATGGGTGCCGCCAATCGCGACGGCCTTCGGAAGGGCGTGTCCGTCGAACAGCGAAAGGAAATGCTGAAGGTCGCCGCACAGCAGCGCCTCGCAGAGTACCAGGGCGCCGAAATCAAACTGACCGGCGGCACGGTTGATGAACTGAAGGCAGACTCCAATGCGATCGAGCGTGAGTTCTACGATTTTTATCGCACGCCGCGCGGGGAGTTCACGCCGAAAGGACAGACGCCGCTCCAGACCACGCATCCGACCCTGAGCAGCAACGCCGCTTTCATGAACTTCTATCCGTTCGCCCAGATCGAGACGATCTCGCCGCGTCCGTTGCTGTTCATCGCCGGCGAGCAGGCTCACTCGATCGAGTTCAGCGAAAACGCCTACGAGCGTGCTTCTGAACCGAAGGAGCTCGTGATCATCCCGGGTGCCGGTCACGTCGATCTCTATGACCGTGTCAACCTGATCCCGTTCGACAAGCTGACCGCCTTCTTCCGGGGAAACCTGAGCTCTTAACGAACATACAACCGGACGATACGCCTCGCGGGCCCTCCGCTTGCCTGGCGTGTTGTTCGACCAATACAGAGGCATGAAATGACCCACGCAACCGCGGTAGCGACTACCGAAAGCGCCCCAGACTCGGCGTCATGGAGCGCTGTCCTCGCCCTTAGCTTGTGCGTTGCGACACTCATCGCTTCGGAATTCATGCCCGTCAGCTTGCTGACGCCAATCGCCTCCGACCTGTATCTGACCGAAGGTCAGGTGGGGCAGGCCATCGCGATCTCCGGTATATTCGCTGTCGCCACCAGCCTCTTCGTCGCTGCATTCACGTCGAAGCTTGACCGGCGACAATTGTTGTTGTGGCTCACAGCTTTGATGCTCATTTCGGGCGTTGTGACCGCGTTCGCGCCCAACTATGCGGTCCTGATGGCGGGGCGTGCTTTTGTCGGCGTCGTAATCGGCGGCTTCTGGTCGATGTCAGCGGCGACAGTCATGCGCCTCGTGCCGGCTGCAGACGTGCCCCGTGGCCTCGCGATCCTCAACGGCGGCAATGCACTAGCAGCAACGATTGCTGCGCCGCTCGGCAGTTTCCTTGGACAGTATATCGGTTGGCGCGGCGCCTTCTTCAGCGTGGTGCCGCTCGCTGCAATCACCTTTGTGTGGCTCCTTGCAACGTTGCCGTCCATGCCCAGCCGGACGCGTGCGAACCCGCTGGCGGCGTTTCAAGTCCTACGCCGACCAGGCGTGCCGATCGGCATGGCGGCCGTCGCACTTTTCTTCATGGGCCAATTCGCGCTCTTCACCTACCTGCGGCCATTCCTGGAAACCGTGACACTCGTCAACGTTTCCGGCTTATCGCTCCTGTTGTTGGCAATGGGCGTCTCCGGTTTGCTCGGAACCTTCCTTATCGGCTCTCTCCTGCATACGCGCCTCTACCAAGCGTTGATCGCCATGCCTGTGATGATGGCGGCGCTCGCGATTGGCCTGGTCGTATACGGATCGTCGTTAGGTACCACTGCCGGGTTGCTGGCACTTTGGGGCCTTATCGGCACCGCCGCGCCAGTCGGCTGGTGGAGCTGGTTAAGCGAAGCACTGCCGGACGATGCAGAAGCGGGAGGAGGCCTGATGGTGGCTGTCGTGCAACTCGCCATCACAGCCGGCGCAGCCTCCGGCGGTCTGCTGTTTGACAATGGCGGTTATCAGATCGCATTCGGATTCGGCGCGATCGTGCTTTTCACCTGCGCTATCGCGGCTGTGGTGCTGGCGCGTCACGACAGATCACGCACGGCCACGCCAATGTCTTCAGGGAAGCATCTATCATGAGCAAAAGACAAAGCCAGTTTGGCGATGCAGCCACAATGTCCGTAAGCGAAACCTTGTCTGCGCCCGGTGCGCACGGTTTTTCTCCGCTCCGCCGCTCTATCCTTGGAGCGATACTGGTCACCGCCACCATGCCCTGGCTGGCGTTCGCCCAACAAAAAAACGATCCGGCAAGTCAGGAGCCAACCGACATGAAAATTCGAATGATGTTCAACGGTCAGAGCCTGACGGCAAGGCTTTACGACAACCCGTCGGCGCGCGATTTCGCATCCATGCTACCCCTAGAACTGACCATCGAAAATTATGCCGGCAACGAGAAGATCGCTTATCTCCCCCGTAAGCTGACGGAGGACGCGAGTGGTCCATTCGGCAACGAGGCGCCAGGCGACCTCTGCTACTTCTCGCCGTGGGGCAATCTTGCGATGTTCTACGCCGGCTACAGCTATTCCGGTGGGCTGATCCGGCTCGGCCGCTTCGACGATTTCGAGCCGTTGCTTGTGCGCGGGACGTTTCCCCTGACCATCGAACGGATCGTCTGAACGCATTGTCTGGGCGAGAAGGAATGTACCAAATAGCGAAGATTCGAAACTGAGCTTCCTCCAAGTCGAGGCCGCGCGATGACCACGACGCAGGTTGATGAGCATAAAACTTATAACAGAAGGTGGCGCACGATGAGCTGCGGTGTCCGCTTATAGGGACGGACGGAGCCCCCATAAATGACCGATTTGAAGGCGCAAAGCAGTCGTGGTTCCTTGGTGGCTTTCATTCCTGTTTTGCCAAATCATATAAATATCCGAAACGAGAGGGGACAACTAGGGGGGCAGTCCGTATCTTTTTTCAAGCCTACCATGAAATAGGCACGAGGCTTATCGGCATCTAGCCGTACCCGATTCTGAACACCGTCAAATTCGGTGCCGTTCCACGATGCGCAGCATGAGTGATGCTTAGTGCACGGATCGATGAGGTTTAACGGGTGGGAGACGCATTTATCGGCAGCGACTACGGTGACACGGCCAAGGATTGGAGTTTGGTGGGAGATAAAGCAACTCCGCAACCTAAAACTGAAGGGAGTGCAGCTCTGCCCGAGGCGACCGGCGGAAGTCCGGGTTCCAGCAACAACTCGTCAAACAGCGGCGTCTCGTCAAATTGCATTTCGAGAAGATCAGGCTTTTCTAGCATGGCAATGAATTGCAGGCTGACTGCATGGCATATAGGCCCCGAAGGATTGTGCAGGGAAAGCTGGACCGAGTGCTTTTCTGCAAGCTCGGCGATTGCCAGCATTTCCTCAATGCCTCCCGCATATTTCACATCGGGCATTATGACATCGTAGATTTCCGCCTCTATGAAGGGGGCAAAGCCCGCACAGCGGACCATCTCCTCGCATCCGGCCAGCAGTACACCCCGTTTGTTCGCTCGGCTTCGAAGGGATCGCAGCTCTTTCAGATGGTCTTCGGTCTCGGTCAACGGGCACTCCACCCAGTGAAGACCAAGCTCTGCAGCTGCATCTACGACGTAGCGGGCGGTGTCGGGACTGAAGCGCCAATGGCAATCCACCATGAGACGGCGGTCACCGATGAGTTCGCGGACGGCACGAACACGCGCCAGTCCGGCGCCGATTGCCGTGCGCGCTTCTGCAAGCCTTGCGTCTTTGACCGTAACCTCGTCAAAAGGTGCGATCTTCACGGCTTCATGACCGGCGCTCAGTGCATCTGTGGCACTTGCGGCAAATCCGGCTGGCGAACGGTCGAGAGTACGGCGGTTGATATTGGCATATACGCCCGCATGCGTCCGGCTCTGGCTTCCAGCCGTGGCTGCAATCGATAAGCCCTGCCGTTTACCACTGATGTCCCAGGAGGCCTGATCAAGCGCCGAGGCGATTGCTGCTTCGGTGAGTGATGGAAGCTCCATTCGCTGTATCGTTTGACGTAAGGTTGCTTCCGGCATGCCAATCAGTGAATCGGCTATCCCGGGAAAGCTTGCCGCAAGGGCCCGCTCTCGTCCCTGCGCCGTTGCTTCGCCAATCCCGCTCAGGCCCGAGGACATTTTGAGTTCGACGAAGGCCCATTGGGTCTTCGGGGTAATTCGTGCAATCGTGAGGGAAGCGGCAGCGATCCGGTCGGGCGTCATGATAGCTCCTTCTGCCGGAAGCGGAAGGCCGGCTCCGGCAAGCCGGGGACCTGTGCCCGCATTTTGAAGAGATGACCAGCAAACGGCTGCCGCACCAGTTCCTGTGGTTCGAGACGTTGGTTTGCCGTGGTGATGTAGAGGGTGTGCAGGTCGTCGTCGCCAAAAGTGCACGCGGTCGGCTGGGTAACGGGCATCTCGATCACGTCGACGACGCGCCCTTCCGGACTGAGCCTTACCACCTGTCCTGCCCCGTAACGCGTATTCCAGATATAGCCCTCTGCATCGACGGCTGAACCGTCCGCGCCGCCTGCAATGCCATGCCCGATCGGCGCAAGTGTTTCTCCCAATTCACCGGTCTCGCAATCGAACTCGTAACGGCGTATGTGCCCTTCGGCGGTGTCGGCAAAATAAATCGTTCCACCGTCGGGGCTCCAGCATAGACTGTTGGGCACCCGAATATCCCGGAGCACTTCCATGGGCGTGAGATCATTGCCAACGACGTATAGTGCCCCGCTAATCGCAGCGCCATAGTCGCGCATGCTGCCGACCCAGAGTCTCCCGGCGGGATCACAGCGGGCCTCATTCAGGCGGTTGCCACTGTTCACCGGCTCGATAGCGGCGAGCTGTGTGAGCGTCTCACTGTCCGGATCGAAATGCGCAATGGTATGCCGCAGCGCTACAACAACACCTCCGCTCGCTGCAGGTACTACGCCCGTGCAAAAATCCGGCATGGGCCAGGTCCGGTGTTCCCGGCTGGCTGGCCTGAAGCGATTGAGCGAGGGTGCACGCAGATCGACCCAATAGAGCGCCCGCTCGGCATTACTCCAGAACGGCGTTTCGCCCAGTGTATTCGCGCAGGGCAAAACGACATCTTCGCCGCTGAGTCTCCTTTTCACCGGATGTGCACCGGCGTATCGGCGCGGATGAGGCCCTCCGATTTCAACTCAGCCCAGCAATCCGCAGGGATGGCCGTTGTGGTCATTGCCACGTTCGCCTTGACTTCGGCAGGCGAGCTGCTGCCGGCTGCGACACTCGAGACGACCGGGTGACCAAGCGCGAACTGCAAAGCCGCTGCCGCAAGGGGCACATGGTGACGATCGCACACGGCCTCGATGCTGCGGGTGCGATCCAATATGTCCTGTGGTGCATCCGCGTAGAAATATTTCGCTCCCGCTTTGGCGCCGGTGGCAAGAATACCGGAATTGAACGGCGCGGCCGAAATGATTGAAATGCCTTTCCGTTCGCAGAGCGGGAACAGTTCATCAAGGGGCGTTTGTTCGAGCAGCGTGTACCGGCCCGCCAGCATGAAGCAATCGAAATCACCTGCCTCGGCAAACCGGACGAGAATCTCGTTGTCGTTGACGCCGACGCCTATTGCCTTGATCACGCCTGAGCTGCGCAGCTTTTCGAGCGCAAGATACCCTCCGTTCATGACCTCGCTGAAGCGCTGATCGACGTGATCGCCATGCCACTTGCGGTTCACGTCGTGGATATACACGATGTCGATGGAAGGTAGGCCAAGCCGCTGATAACTGTCTTCGATCGAGCGCATCACCCCGTCGTAACTGTAGTCATAGACAACCTCGAAATCGAGGGGATCGACATACATGCTCTCTTGCTTGTGATCGCGCACGGGCTTCAACAGCCTACCCACCTTTGTCGATAGAATGGTGTCAGTCCGTCGCTTGCGTAGAGCCGTGCCAAGACGACGTTCCGCAAGGCCCATGCCGTAGAATGGCGCAACATCGAAATAGGTCACGCCTGCGTCAAGCGCGGCTTCGACCGTCGCAGCAGCCTCCTCATCGGACAGAGATTTGTATATGCCGCCCAGGGGCGCAGCGCCAAAGCCAAAAACGGAAAGCGAGGGACCGGTTTTGCCGACTGGCCTGGAGGATAGGGCGGTCTCAGGCATTCGGCTTCGCCCGCACCTGGATGCCCGCCTGTTCCTCGCGAAGACGGAGCACAGATGTTACGTCGAGTTCGGAAAAGCCCGACTGTGCCGCCTTTGTCAGAACGTCGAAGGCTGCCGTACCAACCGGGGTATCGACTTCGAGAGCTCGGGCCATGGTCAGTGCAAGCCGTTGGTCCTTCTGTCCGAGCTTCACCATGAAACCGGGGGAAAAATCACCGGCCAGTCCCTTCTTGGGAAGAGCAATGGCAAGCTGATTGTTCCAGGCCATGGTTGTCTTCATAACGTCTGTCATCAGCTCGAGAGTAAGTCCTGCCTTGGCGCCCATCACGAGGGCCTCGCTTGTCGCCGACAATATCGTTGCGGCGAGGAAGTTGTTGGTCAGCTTCAGCGCCTCACCCATTCCGAGATCTCCGCAATAGAAGAAGTCAGTGCCCATGCGGGCGAGCACCGGACGGACACGTTCGACAAGATCGGACGGCCCGCCGACCATGAGTGTGAGCGTGCCAGCCACGGCATGATCAGCGGTCTTGCCAACCGGGCTGTCGACCATCCCGATACCCGAATCCGCCAGGGCGGTCCCGATCCGGCGTGTCACTGCCGGATCGATCGTGCTCATGTCGATAAGTATCGAGCCACGCTTCATCGAATGGATGAGACCAGCCTCGCCAAGGACGGCTTCTTCCACATCAGGTCCATCGGGGAGCATCGTGATGACAATGTCGCAACCCTCCCCGAGATCCGTCAATGACTTTGCCGCGGTTCCGCCGGCTGCCACATGGCTTTCAAGTGCGGCGGGGTTGAGATCGAATGCCTTGACCGCATAACCTTGCTTGAGGATGTTGCGCGCCATAGGCCCGCCCATCGTGCCGAGGCCCAGAAAACCGATCTTGTCCATTTCTTCTTCCTTCTTCAGATGCTTGGAATTTTGGGTTTCAGTGCTGCTTCCACCGGTCGCTCTCCCAGATCGGTGCGCCGCGTACGTCTCCGGCATCCGATTTTGCGAACGTCGCTTCGTCGGGCTTGGATCCGGTCATTTCATAAGCCTTCTTGAGCAGCGGCGCCGCCTTCTGAATATTTGTCAAAACCGGATCCCATTCCAGTTCCTGTGGGATCAATCCACCGGCAACCATGAATTTGGAGGTCTGGATGATGGCGCCGATATCGCCCTCCGTCGGCCATATCCATCCGCGGCCGAAGATCACATCGTCTTTGACGACCTTGGAACCGAGGTCGGCGGGCAGCTCCCAGTATTTCTTCACGAGGTCGGATACGGCGCCCGTTTCCATGGCTTTCAGGGCTGTCACCGCTTCCTGCTGCGCAGCGGCAAATGCGACTACAAGATCGGGATTTTCATCGATCACGGCGTTTCGGCCCATCCAGAACGACCTGTGGAGGTAGTAACCATCTGGGTAGAATGCAGACTTCTTCACCGATTCAAGGAGATGGCCCGCACCTTGGCCAGCTGGTCCCTTGTAATGGTCCTCTGTATAACCGAAGGAATTGACGATACCGACCGTACCGAGATCCTTCTGTGCCTTGAGGAATGCGGGATAGATCACCACGGCCGCATCGAGACCGGTGGGAATCGTCGCTGCTTGAGCCTGCGTCGGGATATTGATCAGCTTGATATCGAAATCCTTTGGATTTCCGGAACCAAGTTCATTGAGAAGTATTTGCGAAAGCGCGTTGTATGGGTCGCCGCCGAGCAACGTGCCGATAGTCTTGCCCTTGAGATCCTCGATGGTACGGATAGGGGAGTCCGGGCGGGTTGCGATCACGAACCGGAAATGGCCCTCGCCGACGTTCAGGATACTCCAGGGTTGCTGCGCTGCCAGACCGCGGATGATGGGCGTGTTGCCCCACATGCCAAGATCCAGATTGCCGCTGACGAAAGCCTCCACCATCGGTTGAGCAGAAGGATAGTCGCGCCAGTCTATTGTGAGATCGATCCCGAGGTCCTTGGCCTTCTTTTCAAATGTCTTGTTGTCGATCATGTATTGCGTGATCGGAGAGTTCCCCGCTGCCCAAGGCTGGCGCCCGACGGCTATTTTCGCCTCGGCAGCACGGGCTATGTATGGCGCCGCGAGAGTTGCAGCGCCAATTGCCGCTGTTGTCGCCATGAAGCGGCGGCGGGTCATGCTGATCTTCAATGCCATGTCGTTCTCTCCCTTTTTTGGCACGTGCTCCCGTGCCGTCCCTGCATCTATGCTTGTTTGATGCCTGCCTTGCCGATCGTGGCCTCGTAGGCGTCGTGCCGTATGAGCTGCCAGATCTCGTCGACGAGCTTCTGGAAATCCGTGGTCAACCGAACGCCCTCATTTCGCGGGCGCGGCAGGCCGATAGGCTTTTCCATCTTGATCTGACCGGGATGATTGCTCATGACGGCGACGCGGTCGGCGAGGAAAACCGCCTCGTCGATGCCATGCGTGATGAAAACCACGGTCTTGCGCTTGTCGCGCGGCAGCTCCTCGCCCCAGATGCGCAATAGTTCTTCCTGAAGAATGAGTCGGGTCTGGGCATCGAGCGCCGCAAAGGGCTCATCCATGAGAAGGACGTCGGGCTCGTTGGCTAGAGCTCTGGCAAAGGCGCAACGCTGCCGCATTCCCCCCGACAGCTCATGCGGATATTTATCCTCGGAGCCATTGAGCGAAACAAGCTCGATATAGTGGTCTACAAGCTCTCGTCGCGCCGCAGTAGAAAGCGGTGCCCTGTCACGGAAACGCGGCCCGAACTCGATATTCTCGCGCACGGTTTTCCAGGGGAATAACGCGTAGTCCTGAAATACCACGCCGCGTTCGCGGCCAGGGCCGTGGATCGCGTTGCCATCCATGGAAATGGTGCCGCTTGACGGCTTCGTCAGGCCCGCAATCATGCTGAGGATTGTGCTTTTGCCGCAACCGGAAGGTCCGACGATGCAAAGAAATTCGCCCTGTTGGATATTGAGGGAGACGTCCGACACCGCAAGCGTCGTTTGACCCGTCCTTGGCGTGATGTATTGTTTGGTTATCGCGATCAGCGATATTTTGGCCTTTGTGGGGATAGCTACTGTTTCCATGGAAGGAGCCTCTTTTCAACGGCACGCAGGCCACGGTCAATTACGAGGGCGACGACTCCGACGGCAATCATGCAGACAATAATGCCGCTGAGGTCGACGCTGTATGCATAGAAAACGAACATCATCTGGCCAATGCCGCCGGAGCCGGCATCACCGGTCTTGGCACCCACTGCCAGTTCCGCCGCAATGATGGATGACCAGGCCAATCCAAGACCGAGACGTGCACCGACGAAGATATTGGGAAGAGCACCGGGAAGGATCACGTTCCTTATAATGGCGGGCAGGCCGACGCCCAGGGTCCGCGCCGCTCTCGGCAACGATGGATCAATGGAACGCACGCCTTGAATCGTATTGATCAGAATAGGGAAAAAGGCTGCGTATCCGACAATGAAGGCCGCTGCAGAAGTGCCTGTACCGAACCAGAGAATCGCCAGTGGCAGCAGCGCTATCGGCGCTATCGGACGGAAGCTCTCCATGAGCGGGTCCAGATTGCGGCCGATGCTAGGCGAAACAGCCATGAGAAAGCCGATCAGGATGGCACAGACCGCCGCAGACACAAAGCCGGTGAGGACGCGACCGAGACTCAAGATCATGGCGAGCGGCAATTGGCCCGTCGAGATCAGCGACCAGGCCGTCGAGACCACGCTGCCCGGAGTCGGCGTACGCGGTCCCGGTTGAAGGGTGGATACGCCGGCCTGCCAAAGAATGAGCAAGGCAAGCGGTAAAACGAACGGCAGGAAACGCCGCGAGAGAGCCATCAGATCACCTCCCGTGAAATGTTTGCCCATGGCGTGATGGCCGTCTGCAGTGCCCGCAGCAGCTTGTCGAAGAGATAGCCGAAGAGGCCTATGAGGAAGACGAAAGCAAGGACACTTGGCGTCATCAGCAGTTCCCGGTACCACTCGACGGCAAACCCTAGTCCAGACGGCGCGCCGATAAGCTCCGCCGCCACCATTGCCGTCCACGCCGCACCGGCGCCGAGCCGGAGGCCAACCAGGATATTCGGCAGCGAGGCCGGCAGCACCACGTTCAAGATGATGGATGACCGGCCGACGCCGAGTACCTTCGCAGCCTGGATGAGCCTTTCGTCGACAGATCGGACGCCAATCAGCGTGTTGATCACGATCGGGAAGAACGCGCCGTAGAACATTATGGCGGTGGGCAGGGTTTCGCCGACGCCGAGAATAAACATGCCGAGGGGAATCCAGGCTATACCGGATATAGGCCGGAGGAGCTCGATAAGCGGATCGACAAGGGCATATAGGATGCGGCTCATTCCCATGAGCAGTCCCAGTGGAATGCCGATGAGCGCTGCCCCCGCAAAGCCCATGGCCAGCCGCTGCAGGCTGGAGGCGGCGTTCGATGCGACCTCGCCACTGGCAATGAGCGAGAATAGAGACTGAACCACCGCGACAGGGCTCGGCAGCAGAACAGGATTTCCGATCCACCACGCCCCGGCGTACCAGATCAAAGCAAATATACCCATGCTCCGCAGATAGATCAGCATCGTTGATACAGCGGACGGCACGCCAGACGCTCGAGGACTACTGGTGCGGTCAGCTGTCTTCTCCTCCAAAGACACGCGCTCACTCCCTTTTTCACAAAAATGGTACCGGTACCATTGGACAATGTCAAGCGAGCGTATTACTAATGGTGTATGGACAGCGAGCAAGATTCTTCTAAAAAATCGAAGAGGATAGGAATTCGCGACGTTGCGCAAATTGCGGGCGTCGCGCCTATGACGGTTTCGCGGACATTATCCTTTCCGCATCTGGTTTCTCCGGAAACGCGGGAGAAGGTTGCCGCCGCGGTTAGGGCGACCGGCTACATACCCAATCGGCTGGCCAGCAGCCTTGCCTCCAACCAAACGCGCACAATCGGTGCTATCATCCCGACCCTGCGAAACTCGATTGCCGCCTCGTTCACCGACGGTCTGCGCGACACGCTGCGCCGGAACGGATATCACGTCCTGCTCGGAAACAGTGAGTTTGAGCCGGAGGACGAAGAGGCGCTCGTGACAGAATTTCTGTCGCGGCGCGTCGATGGCATTTATCTGACCGGCTCGACCCATACCGAGCGCACACGCCAGATGTTGCGTGAGAATGGCGTGCCGACGGTGGAAATTGCCAGCCTGCCGCAGGATCCGGTCGATATGGCGGTAGGCTTTTCCAATTATGACGCGGCCTATGCTGTCACCCGTATGTTTGCCAAGCAAGGCTATGCCAAAGTGGCACTGTTCACGACCTTCACCAAGAACAATGAACGCCAGCAGGAGCGCCAGAAAGGCTATTGGGCGGCAGTCGAGGAATTCGGACTGGACTCCGATCCCCGACTGGTCAGCGAGGTGGCAATGGATCTCAAGGCAGCAGCACAAAACCTGATTGCACTGCTGGAGCGCAGACCCGATGTCGAAGCGCTTTTTTGTACGGGTGATTTCATCGCGGCCGGTGCACTGCTCGAAGCGCAACGACGTGGCATTCGCGTCCCCGAGGATTTGGCAATTGCCGGGTTCGACGGTCTGGAAATTGCCGACAATCTCAATCCTTCGCTCACCACAGTACAGATTCCCCGACACGAGATTGGCGTGCTTGCTGGGCAGATGCTCCTCGACCGTATCAACGGCTTGCCGGTCGGAGGTCGCGTCGTCGACCTCGGCTTCGAAATCATATGCCGGGAGTCCACAGCAAAGAACCTCCCGCGTGAGCTGACCTTTACATCTCTCCAGACCGAGGTGCATGAATGAAGACAGACGGTTCCTTTTTCCTTGGGTTTCCGCGGCCCCGCGGGCGGGCAGGGGTGCGCAACGACCTGCTCGTTCTCGGTATTAACGGCCTTGTTGCGCGCACCGCGGCCCGCATATCGGCGGGACTTCCAGGCAGCAAGCTGGTGGCGAGTCCCTATGGGCGCGGTCAGCTCGGACCGGACAAGGACATGCACACAGCGCAACTCGTCGGTCTGGGCTCGCATCCCAATGTCGGCGCGACCCTTTTGGTCGCCGCAGACCGACCCACAGCCGAAGATATCGCGCGGGCAATCGCGGAACGTTCGGCAAAACCCGTCGAAATCGTTGCATGGGATGATGTCGCAGAAGATGCATTGGCGCTGACCGATCGCGGTATTCGCGCCGGAGGATTGCTGACGCGAAAGCTCTCCGCGGAACGCCGGGTTGAGGTGCCGGTTAGCGACCTTTTCATCGGAGTGGAGTGCGGTCACTCCGATGCAACATCCGGCCTTTTCAGCAATCCGCTTGCAGGCGCCGTGGCCGATCGTCTCATTGCTCTTGGCGGCACGTCGGTCATTGGCGAGACCCTGGAATGGTTGGGTGCCGAGCATGTGCTTGCGACGCGAGCGGCCAATTCCGCTATCAGCCGGGCTATAATCGCGGCGGTCGAAAATCGGGAGAAATCGGTCTCCGCCCTTGGCGTAGACCTTCTTTACAACAATCCCGGTTATGAAAACGTGCGCGGTGGCCTGTCCACGATTGAAGAGAAAAGCCTCGGCGCCATAGCCAAAGCGGGTTCAACCCCTATCAAGTCGGTACTCCAGTTCGCCGAGCCCCCTGCCATGCCCGGCCAGCACGTTATGGACGGGCCTGGTTTCTCGCCGGAATCGATGACCGGTTTTGCTGCGGCGGGCACGCAGTTGACGCTTTTTACCACTGGTGAGGGGAACAGCTTCTGCAGCCTGCTGGCACCGACGATCAAAATCAGTGCGCATCCACATGCGCCGCAAAGGATGGAACAGATCGATTTTGATGCAAGTGCACTTTGGCGCGCTGAAGCGTGGCTGCCGGATATGGCGGAACGTCTGCTGGAACGGTTGATCGAAGTGGCGTCGGGCCTTGCCACATGGGGTGAGATCTACGGCGAGGGCAACGAATCCTTCTCGCGGTTCGGAGGATCCTTCTGATGTCCGCACAAGAAAAATTCTCCACCGCGTGGAACGCGGTCGTCATCGATAATCAAGACAACATCGCGGTCGCGCTCGATGAACTCAGCGGCAACGCGCGGGTTAAACGGGGAGATGAGGAATTCTCTGTGGAGCTGCACGAAAACATCCCGTCCGGTCACAAACTGGCAATTCGCTCGATAGCAAAAGGTCAGCCAGTATTAAAGTACGGGCAGCAAATTGGTACTGCTGTTAGCGACATCGCGGTCGGCACGCACGTGCATGTTCACAATTTGAAAAGTGGCAGAGCGAGCCTGTAGATCCGAGTGCGCACGAATCGATTTTCGTCCAGGTCTTTACGGTTTTGCAAGCCTAAGTGGTGCTGACCTGAAAAATCATCGGAATACTAACGAGCATCAATAGTGGGGGAAGTGGACGCGCATGGCTTTTTCCTCCCGACTAATTCGAACCAAAAGCGGGACCAGATAGAGAGTCATGCCTACGACGAGTGTCCAAAACGCATGTAGCGCGACTGCAAAACCGATCAGCTCCGGAAGGATGTTCAGGTAATAATTCGGATGCCTGACCAAACGAAACAGCAGGGACGTAACCAGGACGTGGTTTCGAGCGATGATGAGTTTGACTGTCCATAGTGGAACAAGGCTCACAATCACAACTATCAGGAATATTGCACCAACAAGATAGATGGCCAGTCCGAGCAAAGTGATTTGGTCTATACTGTAGTCAGAGAACGCGTATTCGGTGATCGCACACAGATAAACGCAACATGCGCGACAGCCAGAATGTTTGAGTTGGCCTTGCCAATTTCTGTGCCTCCGGTAGCTTTCAATTTCCGCTCGTTGCTAATCAGCCTATTTTTGGCATTTTCAAAGAGAGTTATTGGTGCAGATCAAGAGGCAGCAGCCTTTACAAAAGCCCGCAAGATCATCCTATCAAATTCATTATCTAGATATTCCGGATGCCATTGCACACCGAGGCAAAATCTTGCCGGCACATATTCAATTCCCTCAATTACGCCGTCAGGTGCGACTGCGTTTATTCGGCAGTTTGTACCAACAGATTTGACTGACTGGTGGTGAGAACTATTCGCCCGTGTCGTCGCAGTCCCGACCAATTGCGCGAGCAGAGTTCCCTCGCAGACAATGATATCGTGGTTCGCTCGAACTCGTCCGCCGCCATTTTCGGTGTCTACAGTCGAGCTATGCTGCAGGGCGTCTTTAATTTCATCGGGAATGTGTTGCACCAAAGTTCCGCCTGTTATCACTGCCAGTAATTGCTCGCCACCGCATATGCCGAGAAGGGGGATATCACGTTCAAGGGCGCCCGCAATTAGTGCCGCCTCAAATTCGGTTCTGGCAGGTTTCAGGCGAATGGCGTCACTTCTGATTTCTTCATTGAACATGTTTGGCGGTACGTCAAACGCACCACCCGTCACAACGATGCCATGGCAGAGATTCAGGTAAGCCGCCACGTGATCAGTGAGGTGAGGCAAAGCAAGGGGAACAGCGCCGTATGCTGCGAGACTGGACATGTAATTCTGACGTAGCGCGTACCAGGGATAATCGGAGTAACCGCCACCATACTCGCTATCCAATGTTACGCCGATGACTGGTTTCATTCTCGGCTCACCTCACATAATGAACCGGACGGCTCGTTGTATTTCAAAGAAATTATCAGCTTGAAAGCGTAATGTGCGTGGCGCGGGATGTTCGATTCCAGGATACCAGCTGGCGCGATATGCTTCCACCGGATTGGTAAACTCGACGATGAGTTCAAAGCGCTCGGCCAGCTTTGGCAAGCAAGCGGATAGATTGCCAGCGAGAGCAGCTTCAACGCCTTGGCGTATCGCTTTGACGGATCCTTTTGGTGACAGGGAAGAGGTTGCCGGACCAAATCCCTCGCTTGTAGCAACAGTGCTTATTTGCGGGATCATATCACGTGCTTCCTGGCACATGCCTGCATCGCCTGAAAGGAAGACGGAAGGCACGCCGTACCGTGCGGCGCACAATGCATTCAGCGTATATTCCGATGCAACTTCACCGTTGATCAGCAGCCTTGAGATGGTTCCGGTCAGTGTGTGCGCCAGCGGATTGGAGTCGGTTCCAGCTTTGTTGTGATAGCCGGTATAAAGCGCAGCCGAAAAACTCGAATCTATCCCGAACATCATAAGATCGGGGTGGCCACTCCATCCACGGATAATTCGCACATAGTCGGGCAACTCAGAAAGAATAAGATTTCGGGCGCTGGAATGCGCATCCTTTACAACGATTTCGGTCGCACCCGCGGCCTTTGCTCCCTCGCATGCTGCGACTAGCTCATTCGTCATGTATTCTCGAAACTCAGCATATTCTTCGTGGGTTTTTCGGGCTTCATCCCAAGCTGTGATGCCAGCAGTTCCTTCGATATCAGCGCTGATGAATACTTTCATGCTTCGGTCTTTCTCTGGTTTTACAGAAATTCTGCGATGGAGGATAAAAGCCGGTTAATTTGCTCGCTCGTATGTTCCGAAAACACTGCTAGCCGCAATGTCGGAACATCTGGAGCGTCGGAGTATCCGAAGGCCTTTGTGACTTTTACGATAATGTCGCGCTGTTCCAGTTGAGCGCGCAATTTGTGGAAATCGACGTCACCTTGTACAGTAACAATCGGGACGGGATTTTCAGCTACAGCAAAACCAAGCTTGCGAAGCCCGCACCGCATATGCGCAACATTTTCCACGAGCCTTTCACGCATGCCCGGATTGTTTTCGAGGACCTCCATCGCGGCAATAGCAGCAGCGGCACTACCAGGCGGTATTGGCGAGGCACCACGCATAATCATCGCATTTGCCATTATCTTCTTCGACAGTGCTTCATCGCCGGGAATGATGCCGCCCAATGCACCGAATGCCTTGCTCAAAGTTCCCGCAAGGAAATTACCGTCGTTTTCAAGCCCGAAATATTGAAGCGAACCTCGCCCGGTTGAGCCGATGGCTCCCATGCCATGTGAATCGTCGATCGCCAACAGCGATCCGTGGTATTTATCCAGATGGCGCCGATACTCTTGAAGTGGAGCAAGAGCACCGGATGAAGGGAAAACACCGTCAGTCACCACAACGGGACGCTGTCCGGGTTTAACCTCACCGGCCAGCACTTCGGATAGATGGTCGGGATCAAGGTGTCGAAAGCTATGGACGGGTTTACCCAGCGTCGGTGTCGCATCTTTTCCACTGTAATGAATTGCAGCATCGATGATGACTATATCGAAGTCATCGCGGAGCCCTTGAAGCATAGCCATAGGGCTCGAATAACCGGAGATGAGACTGACGACCTGTTCAACATTGAACCAGTTGCGCAATTTTTCCTGTAGTTCGGAATAGACCTCAACATGCGCCAGAGTCCCCGGACCCATGCCGTACCGACGTGTCGCCGCACAGGCAGCCTCGATCACTTTAGGATGGCCGTGGAGGCAGAAATAGCTTGTCCCACAAAAATAATCAACGTCACGGCCATTGATGCGCATACGCGCACCAAGCGGTGATTCCATCCTGATCGGATTTTCTACCATCATTGTTCCGGCTAGCTTGCCGCCTCAATGTGCGGCTGGCGACGTTCGAGAAACATCGGTCCGACCCGGATGCCACGGCGTCCTCGCTCGTCGACGGCATCGAGTTCAAGTATTTCTTCTTCGTACAAGAGGCCGCGCATTCGAAAACGTTTGCCGTCTACCGGTTCGCATTTATGCGTGCAAAAGTATTCTATTAGACACTTCAGCTCACCATGACTGTAAGTAAGATAGGTAACATTGAAATCAGGCCCGTATTCGCCCAGATAAGGCGCGAGTTCCGGCGGGATTTTTTCGGTCGGCGGTGTTTCGATACGAGACCAGTCTGCATCTTTCCATACAAGCTTCCCGGGTTTGGGAAATGACAGGTTCATATGGGGGTAATCCGCGCCACGCCCATAAATACGCCCATCGACAACGAAGTCTGATCCGGCAACCGGCCTGATTTGAAGCGGCACACCTTCTCCCATAAGAAACAAACGGTTGCCCTTGGCTTTGACTTCCACGACCTCGCCACTCAGTTCATGGCGGTAGTTTCCCGGCAGACTGGCAAGCTGATCTTCCGTGATGGGCGGTGCCGACTGTTCCCGTTCCAAAGCCGGCCCCATCCGCCGCGAAGCGAGGGCGATGCGAAGCCCGTCTGTTCCAAGCCGCGATGCTATCTGATTGGTAAAGTCGAGGGTTGAGAATATGAGCACGCCGACCCCTGCCGATGGCAGAAGTATCATTTGAGACGCATAGCCATAGACTGCTCCGCCATGCCCTACAGATGTCCAGCCATCGACATCGCCAATGCCGAAGCACAGACCATATCCGTCCAAAGCCTTGTCGTGGCCGGCAGGACGTTTTCCAATAGGCGTCCACATCTCGCGAAGCGAAGCTGGTGTGATGATTGACCTTCCATCGGGAAGGAAGCCACCGCACAGCAGGCAACGCGCATACTTGGCCATATCAGCGGTGGTCGAGAAAATATTGCCCGCCGGTGACCCGCCGAGATTGAAAACCGGAGCAGGGCTGTCACCCTCCAGCGTCCACATATAGGCATGCGCAAGACGCTCACGCACACCTTGCCCCATTCCGGCTGACGTATCGGTCATCTCCAGCGGAGCAAGCACATTCTCTGTGATATATTCGGAATAGGTCTTGCGCGTAACCTTCTCGATCACCTGTCCGACCACGGCAATACCCGCGTTGGAGTAGTGCATTATTCCTGCGCTTGGATCTTGCTTAAGCGTTGAGGTTGCAAGTTCGGCGACGGTTTCAGCCAAGGGCGGGCGGTTAGCGTCGAGGTAGTGGCCGCTCTTGGGCTCGCGTACCATTCCTGCAGTATGACTCATCAGTTTCCGCAGGCTTATCTGCGATCCGTATGGACCACTCTCGCGGCCGATAAAAGGATTGAGGGGTTGAAATCCCGAGAGGTATTCAGACACATCGACGTCGAGATCCAGCACGCCTTTTTCCACCAATTGCATTATGGCAAGAGACGTGAACGTCTTGGTGATCGAACCTATGCGGAAACACGTGTCTTGCCGCATCTCGAAAGCGCCGTCATGACGCTGGATATGACCTTCAGCCAGCAACCCATCCTGATCTACAAGGGCGTAGGAGATCGAGGGGATTTGTTTATCCTCGACCTCGTGGCGAATAAAATCCTCGAACAGGGAAATATCGCCAGTTGAAAGTGACTTCATTGATTGCCTCCTTGTGATCAATGGGAGTGACGCGGGTCGAGAATGTCTCGCAGGGCGTCACCTACTAAATTCCACGACAGAACGAACAGGAAAATTGCAGCGCCCGGAAACGCCAGCGTGTACCAGTACTGGAAGGGATTGCCGGGCTGACCGATGATCCAATTGCGCGAATAGGAAATAAACTGTCCCCAATCGGCGTAACCTTCTTCCGTGCCGACACCAAGAAAGCTGAGCGCTGAAGCTGACAACACCATGGAGCCAGTTGCCATCGTGGCGAGAACCATAACCGGAAAGAATGCGTTGGGGAGTATGTGCAACAGGATTAGTCGCAGGTCGCTCGCACCGTAGCTGCGAGCGGCATGAATATAGTCCATTTCGCGTATCCGAAGGATTTCGCTTCGGATAATCCGCGCATAGCCCATCCAGCCGAATGTCGTGAGCGCAATTGTGACGGGGATAATGCCTTTGCCCAGTAGCGCGGTCAAAACCATAGCAGCGATCAGAAATGGCACTGCCATAAACACATCGACAATACGCATCAGAATTTCATCAAGCACACCGCCGTAATAAGCAGCGATGGCACCTACCGTTGCGCCGATGAGAACAGAGATCGAGACAACCCCGAGTCCGATCTTAAATGCTGTTCGGGTTCCCCAGACAACAGCGTAGTAAATGTCGTACTGACCCTCTGTCGTGCCGAATATTGCCTCAGGTGAAGGTGGTTGAGGCGTAGCCAGAAAGCCTGCGCGCGGCGTGTCATAGGGCGTCATCTGAAACTCCTGCGTGGGAGCAATGACAGGGGCAAAAATGGCGATGAGTGCGAAGGCGATCAGTAGCAAAACACCGATCAGCGAGATCGGATTTCGTGCAAGGTAACGAAGTGCTTTCATCGCGTCTTCACCCTTGGATCGAGGAGAGGATAGATCAGATCGACAACCAGGTTGAGAACGACGAGCACCACCGCGAAGTACAACCCGAATCCAAGAATTGCCGGGAAATCGAGATTGGCAGCCGACTTGGCGGCAAACTGGCCAAGGCCCGAATAATCGAAAATGGTCTCAGTGATAACGACCCCGCCCATCATGTAGGCAAGTTCCATGCCTGCAATTGTGACCACTGGCAGGAGTGCGTTACGCCGGGCGTGTTTAAGCTCGACAACTCTTCGGCGCAGGCCCTTGGCGCGCGCAGTTCGCACATAGTCCTGACGCAGTGTCTCGAGCATTGAAGTACGCATCACGCGCGTCATGTTCGCAAGGTTTACATAGATGAGCGTAATGACCGGAGCTGCAAGATGGCGCAACGAATCGAAGAATACCGGCAAGTTCCCGTTCAACAATGAGTCGATCGTATTGGCACCGGTGTACCGTACAAAATCCCGCGAAGTAACAACGGCCTGCGCCCACTGGCTCAAGCGTCCTGGTGGAAACCAATCCAGTACCGAATAAAAGATCAGAAGCATCAGCAGCCCGAACACGTAAACGGGGAACGACCAGCCGAAAATCGTGAAGAACCGGATCAGGTGATCTTGCCAGCGATTGAGATAGATGCCAGCGCGTGATCCGAGATAAATCGCCAAAAGCAGACCCGGAACAAACGCGATAAATACAAGCTCCAGCGTTGCAGGAAGTAGTGACGTCAGTGCTGTCCCGACAGGTTGCCGCGCAGTTTCCGACCATCCCAGATTGCCGGTCAGAATGTTGCCTATCCAACGTCCATACTGCAGGTAAAAAGGATCGTTGAGCCCATATTGCTCGATGAGGCGGCGAATACTGTCTTGTCCGCCCTTCAGAAAGTCAGGCGACGGCGCATATGCTGCCAGGCGCTGTGTTGGTGTCAGAGACATTTGCAGTCCGAAAATCATCAGAGACAATGCAAACATGACGACAGGCAGCATCAGAAGGCGTCGAAAGGCATAGTTCAGCACATTGAATTCTCCCGTTGGGATGAACGAGCAAGCCGGAAAGTTCGACTTTCCGGCCTGCAGAACCTGTTACTCAGCGTTCTTCTTGATCGGGTAAAAGTCCCATGCTCCGTAGAGGATCATATTGTTGACATAGCCTTCGACGTTGCTGCGGGTGACGATGTAGCCAAAGTCTTCCCACAGAAACTGTGTGGTCGCATAGTCGTAAGACATTTTCTGCAGCTTTGCGTAGATGGGTTCGCGGACTGCGGGATCACTGGAAGCCCATGCTTCATCAAGCAATGGCTTGAATTTCTCCGTCATCAGATCGCGATAGCCTTGGCCCACCATCCCTCCTACAAGTCCTGTAGGCGACAGATAGTATGAGGCTGCACCCAAAGGCCCACCCGGATCGGAATAGTCCGGTCCCCAGCCCATATAGGTCAGGGCTGATGCAGGCTTTGCACGGTTGTTCAGTTTGTCGGAGATCGATGCCCAAGGCAGTGACTGAATTTGCAGGCGGAACTTTGGATTAATGCGCTGGAGGCCTTGCTGCAGGGCCGAAAGGGCGGCTGTCCCTTGCGGTGTGCCTTCCTGCACGTAGGCAGTCATGGTGAAACCAGTTTCCCATAGCTTGCCGTCGAAAGCTTTCTTGAAATGCTCCGCTGCCTTCTTGGGATCATAACTATAAACGGGCGAATCCGGGCGATATCCCATGATGCCACGAACCGTGGGGCCTCTCGACTGCACAGTTTTTCCCAGCAGAACCTGTTTCAACAACGCGTCATAATTCTGGGCATAGTTGAAACCTTTGCGGACATCAATATCAGCAAAGAAGTCTGGTGGAATGCCTTTGCCGTCAAGTTTGCCGCTTCCGATTGCAGGATTATCTGTTTCATCCACCGGCCAGCCGAAGAAGATGCCTCGCCCAAATACCTTTGGAAGACCGTCGACAACTTTCACGCCGTCAGTCTTCGCAAGTTCATCAAGAAATTCGATTGGCGCGGTCACATAGTCTGCATCGCCTGAAAGCAATTGGAGCCGACGAGTTGTCCACTCTGGGACCGTGCGCATGACAACCCGCTCAAGCGACGCAGGTCCCATGAAATAGTTTTCGAACCGCTTGAGCGTGATGCGTCGATCCGCGCGATTCCACTCCTCCAACATAAAGGGTCCAGTGCCGTTTTCGACGTCAAACAGCGGATCATCGCCAAGTTCGGGCCGGTAATATTTCATCCATGTATCGCCGGAACCATCCCAGCCACCAACGGAAGCGACCCACTCCTTGTCAACAATGGATGTGCCGAACGGTAGAGCCATTACTCCCAGTGTTGCGGGGAAAGCCTTTGGCAGCTTGAAGACTACCTTGTCTCCTTCCACCGTGATCTGCGATGCCAGCTGATCATAGACTTTACGTAGGAGTTCGGGGGTCGCATCACCAATCTCGGCGATCTTGCCTTCTGTTTCCACCCATTTGGTAATGTCAGTATACTTACCGGCGGTCACCACCTCCGTGATGGCGTTGGACATCCAGGACTGCCCCATCAGAATAGCGCGCAGAAAAGAATACCGCACGTCATCAGGCGTAATCTCACCATAACCGGGCTCAATTGCTGATTTTTGCTCTGCTGTCAGGTCGTCAAAGTACTCCCAGCTTATCTTGCCGTCAGATCCTTTTATCCCAACCTTATGCGTATGAATGTCTTTGCGGATGGGAAATGTATAACTGACAGAGCCGTCTTCAGCTTGCTTGATAAGGCCGTTTTCAAGGCTGGGCACTTCGGTAGATATGGCTGGAACAAACTCCGAAATTTCGGAGCCTTTATAATTCAATAGCCGACTATAAACGTTCAACACGCCATAAGAGCTTGGCGTGTTGGCAATATAGGCTGGATCGAATGATTGAATATCATCGGGCCAGAGGAACACGAAAGTTCCGGGGTTCTTCGTCTGTGCGGTTGCGGGAGCCACGGCAAAACCTAGAGCAATGCTTATGGCTACGGCGAGTGTTCGTTTCATCGATAGTTCCCTTTCAGCTGGAGGCACGTGTTCTTTTGTTTTTGGTTGAGGCTAAAGGTACCCTTGCATAGCTGTCCAATGTGCAGATAGGATAGGTCATGCAAAAAACGCATGAGGCTGTGTAGTGGAATTGGAGTGGCTCGAAGATTTCCTTGAAATTGTTGCAACGCGAAATTTTTCGACAGCAGCGACTGCTCGCAACATCTCCCAACCGGCGTTTAGTCGCCGGATAAAGTCGCTGGAGAACTGGGTTGGCACGGACCTTGTAGATCGGAGCACCTATCCCGTCCATCTGACTGACGCGGGTAATATGTTTTTGCCGAGATGCCAAGAGCTTATTCGCGATACCTATAGGTTGCGTACTGATTGCCGTAATGTCGCGGGTGCGAGTTCTCAGCTGATCACTTTTTCCGCCCTGCATACGCTTGCCATCTACTTTTTCCCGACTTGGATCAGTTCGTTCCCAGTGCCCAAGCTTCCGCTTCGGAGCAGCATGGATGCGGCGGATTTTCTGGAATGCATTGAGAATCTATCGTCTAGCCGGTGTGACTTCACGATTACATATGATCACCCGGATGGTCCACCGGTTCTGAAAACCGGGCCATTTGAGTCGTTGCAGGTTGGTACCGACAGGCTCATTTTGGTCTCGGGCTCTGACGATACCGGCAAACCCATATTCGATGTTGACGGAACCAGCGACACCGAAATTCCCTATCTTGCTTACTCTTGGAGCGATGGTTATCTGGGGAAACTCATCTCACTGATAAGAGCCCGTTGGCGTCGTCCATTGAACCTCACCACAGTCTATCAGTCGTCGCTTGCCGAAAGCCTCAAGCATATGGCGGTTGCAGGCCGAGGGGTTGCATGGTTGCCTCAAAGTTCCGTTCGTAAATCCATCATGCAAGGAGAACTCGTGCAAATCGGCGGGCAGCAAATGACGCTCGAAATGGAAGTGCGAATCTTCCGGCGGGCCGGTGCCATGCATCGTGAGAATGAGGCGTTATGGAAACTGATCGCCCAGAATGTTGAAAAACGCTTTGCACGGGATGCAACAATCACGCGATAGCTGCAAATCCGGCGGCCATGCAAAATCCGATATCGCCATGTGAAAATCGCATAATGTTCTAAGAACGCAGGGTTAGTGGGCGGGGGGACTTCGAGCTGATGCCCGAACGTGTTTTCTGACAGCATAATCCTAGTACAACGTAAGTCTCTTAACCCGCATTTCAATTTACCACTATTGACAAGATGACCGCTTGTTAGGTTCGATAGCATTCGCAATTTGTTCCTTTCCACGAGAGTATCGCTACTACCCATGGTGAACGCTGCATCCCCGATCCTTCATCACGATGTCATTCTGGCCGTCGAAAATCTTGAAGTCTGCTTTGCCTCAAAACTTCCAAAACCCATACCCGTCGTAAGCGGGGTTTCGTTTGCAATTTCACGAGGCGAAACCTTGGCGCTGGTGGGAGAGTCGGGTTCCGGCAAGTCTGTGACAGCAATGACAGTCATGCGGTTGACTGAGCATGAAGGGGCTAAAATTACGGGCGGGCGGGTGCTTATGCGGCTCAAAGACGGTCAAGTTACCGATCTGGCAAAGCTCAATAGCCGGCGAATAGAAGATTTGCGCGGGTTTGAAATATCAATCGTATTTCAGGATCCAATGTCGAGCTTAAATCCTGTTTTCACAGTAGGCGATCAGATCGCTGAAGCAGTCATTCGGCACCAGAAGAAGTCTGCACGGCAAGCACGCGAGATTGCTCTTGGAGTTCTGAAGCTAGTCCGCGTCCCTGATGCCGCCAAGCGTTTGGACCAGTATCCACACCAGCTTTCCGGCGGTATGAGGCAGCGGGTGATGATAGCTATCGCTTTGGCGTGTAGACCATCCTTGATGATTTTGGACGAACCAACGACAGCGCTTGATGTAACGATTCAAGCGCAAATTCTCGATCTTGTCCGCGCATTGCAAAAAGAAATTGGCATGTCTGTTTTGTTCATAACGCACGACATGGGCGTGGTTGCAGAAGTGGCCGATCGCATTTGTGTCATGCTCAAAGGAAAAATTGTCGAGACCGGCTCTGTTTACGAAATTTTTGAGTCGCCAAAACACCCGTATACGCAAGCCCTGATTTCCGCAGTACCGCGTCTGGGAAGCATGGCAGAGACAGATGCTCCGGAGAAGTTCCCGCTGGTGATCTTCGAGCCTGCGCAAAAATTGTTGGACGAGATCCGATGAGCGGCATTGGCACTGATGCACAAAGCAAGCCCTTGGTTGAGGTGCGGAATCTCGTGACGAGGTTCGATCTGAAGGCAGGCGTTTTAGGCCGTCCTTCAGGACGTGTGCATGCGGTAGAAAATGTTTCGCTGGATATACTTCCGGGCGAGACGCTGGCCTTGGTGGGAGAGTCCGGTTGCGGCAAGTCGACGGTGGCACGCAGCATCATGCAATTGGACCGGGCTGTGTCCGGTTCGGTCCGGTTCGATGGTAGCGAAATGATCGGTGCCTCGAGGAAGACGATGGCGCTTTTCAGGCGCCAAGCACAGATGATCTTTCAGGATCCTTTTTCATCGCTCAATCCCCGCATGACGATTGCTCAAGCACTGATGGATCCTATGAAGGTGCATCGGATGGGGTCGTCAAAACAGTTGCTTGCTCGCGCGGCAGAATTGTTGGCGAAGGTTGAGCTATCCCCGGAATATCTTGATCGCTACCCTCACGCTTTCTCGGGAGGGCAACGCCAAAGGATTTGCATTGCGCGCGCTCTCGCTCTTGATCCGAAACTGATTATTGCAGACGAGGCTGTAGCGTCTCTCGACGTTACAATTCAAGCGCAGGTCATCAATCTGCTCATGGACCTGCAAAGGGAGTTTCATCTGACGCTTCTATTCATCAGCCACGACATGGCCGTCGTGGAACGCATCGCGCACAGGGTTGCGGTTATGTATCTCGGCGAAATCGTTGAGATCGGCGATCGCCGCTCGGTTTTCAATAATCCGCAACATCCCTATACACGCAAGCTTCTGTCTACTGTTCCGATTGCTGACCCAACGCAGCGCCCCGAGTCCAGAGAGCCCATGGTTGACGAGATACCAAGCGCCGTACGACCTCTGGATTTCGTGCCGATGGAATTGCCGATGATCAAAGTGTCATCTACGCATTCAGTACGGCAGTCATAGTCTAGTAGAGGCGTTGAACCCGCGGGCTAGTTCAAGTGCCAATTCATTGTAGAGGTCTTGTCTGGGTATGTAAGCGGATCCGCAGAAGGCGCGGCAGGATGCATCTGGTGACGTCCTGATGGGTTTCACCGCCATATCGGTCTTTGGTGCCATTGGTTTGGAAAGTGAAGACGGGCAGGAGTAATCGCTGGGTACTCACCGAGCAAGGTTTGCAGTCGGTCCGACCATTGAGACATTGGTGATATCTTCTTCATAAAAATCTGTGCGACCGCCAATTGCGCATATAGGCGTCCCTGATCAGCGAAGTCATCCGCAAACTCACGCGGTGCAAACGGTTTAATCGTAAAGGTTCTATTCCAGAGCCTGGAATGATGGGCGCAGAGGTTTCGCGCGTAAGACAGGCAGTGCGGCCACGATTTCATCGCGGGTTCCGGAATACCGAATGCTCCGGCAATTTTCTTCCGTTTACTCATTTCCAGACCCTTGATCACCATAGAAACAGTGCCGAAAGAAAGGGCTTCGAACAGCATCCAGCTTGGCGGCGTCGGAGGGCTCGAATAATGTTCGTAGTAGTGAGCCACAAAGAGATCGCGCCGTTTTGGTTCGTCATGCCCTATGTCTTTCTTTGCCCGATCGAGGAAATCACCATGGTCGTACCGTGGATCGAAATGCACGAGGTTCAGATACCAATGAGGCCCATGATTCACAGCCAGAACGGTCGAAAGCGCCGCCCGCAATGCGATTTCGATGCGCTCGATCGCATCCAAGAGCAATAACCGAAGCTTTCGATCAAAGGTGTACAGGTCGACGATGTCATCGAAGCTCGGAGTGCCAACAAACAGGTGCCTGTCTTGGCCTTTTCCACCTGTCTGAAACGGCAGCATGTAACCTGAAAGTCTGTAATATCCTACGTAGCGCAGATATTCTCTAGCCAACGCTTCGTCAGCGATCATCAACCCTCGCTCACGAAGAAGCTGGATCAGCTGATCGATTGGAAGTGCTGGCTTATTGAACCGAATTCTGGGCAATTGAAAACCTCCCTGGTGCGCATTGTTAAGAGGCGTGGGAGGTGTTGTTAGGCCCAATATCGTTGTGACCTCCCTTTATGTCAAGAACTTCTTGACAACGCCGATCATTATTTGACCCGACCAAGCGATCACTTGATCTTCTATAATGCTGAGCTCGGATGAGCAGAGCGACAAGTGGTTTCGATGTTCGAAAAATCGGTTTTCATAAGGTGCCTGGCGATGGGAGGCTACCAAATTAGTTTGCGTTGCTATCATACGTGCTTTAGCGGTCTCTCTGCCGCAACCAGCATTGGTCAGGCAGGTCCTCATTCTTTTCAGCCCATTCCGCAATTTTGTTGGGCAGCAACAGCCGCACGTACTCCCACTCCTCATCGTTGCCGGATGAGCGGGAGAAGATAACGGCGATACCATCCCCCCTGCTTTGCCGATTGACGTCGAAGGGAAACGGCTGGAGGCCGTGTCGCGCCCATTCCCGGATACTTTCGATGTTATCGTCGGCAAAGAAGGAACAGAAACGTGCCATTTCCCAGCGCAGCTTGGTCAGCCTCTTCCCAGCCGAACCGATGCATTCAACCGCCTTCAGGCCCTCGCTGCGCTCCATGATATAAACCGTCTTCTCAAGCGCGTGTTCTTCGATCTCACAATCTGCAAAAGGCAGGAGCAGCTGCTCGACGATATTCAGATCTGTCAGAAATCTCACGTTTGCCCGGACGAGCGCTTCGCCGCGCAATTTGCCGAAAAAGTGTTCTCGGGCAACCGTTTTCAAAGCTGTTTCGTCATACTTGGCAGCCGGATTACTGATGAGTTCAGCCAGGGAGAGGCCGCCTCCCGCTTTACGCGGTGCGCCGCGCTTGAATGCGTTGTAAATGCCGTCAAGCTCCGTCGCGATCGGCTTCAGGTCTCCCAATATCCGCAACGTGGCCGGAACGAGATGGAGTTTGGACAACAGGAAGTCTTCCTGATGTCGTCGCGCGTCATATGCCTTCTTCTTGGACAGCGCCACATGCCTGGTTTCAGCAGAAGCACAGTCGTGCCCGATGATCGCAATGCACTGTCGCGCAAAAACGAAAACGAGCATTCCTTCGAGGAATTTCTCTTTGTGTTTGCACATGGGGCAGGGGATGTAGTCTCCCGCTGGCCGCTTCTTCCGGTCCACCGCAAACTGGTGCAGTATTTCGAAAGGTTCGTTAATGATCAGTCTGCCCCAAAACAATCCAGGAAACGTTTCTGGCGTATTGGTCTCTTTGACGTGAGCCTTGAAATCTTCAACCAGGTGATAAGGTGCCTTGCGATGCGTTTCGTGGCTCGTGTATTCTTCAGGAAATGTAAACTTTACGGCATGCTGAGCAGTCAACTTCATCGCGCATCTCTTCCCTAAGCTTTGCCATTCACTCCTCCTTGGCGGTTTCGTCTCGAATCAATTCCCAAGAACTGCTGATATACTATTCTGATTCGACTTTTTCCGTAGTCGAAATCGCCATGCTTACCCGACTGATGGTGGAAACAGGGGATAAACGGTTGATGAGTGACAATCAGGAGTGGGACATTTCGAAATTTCGGGCGCTTGAGGAGCAGCTTTTGGACTCGAGCGTCCGGCGTTCTGTCAAAACTGTGGCCAGCCTGCTCGCGGATGAGTTTATCGAGTTCGGAAGCTCTGGAGCCGTCTACAACAAGCACACTGTGATTGACGCCCCTCGAAAGAGCACCTGGACGAGAACCAGTCTGTACGCTGGGCCCATGACTTTTGGTCACAAAAGCTGTCTGACGGTCTCGTGCACGTCACCTATCGTCGCTCGATAGGTGCAATCCTGGAGGCGCAGGTCGATGAGCGGCAGTCCTCTATGACATCGCCCTCATGTGGCCGTCGGACAGGTCGCCGATCGCTCAGCGTCGTCCAAAAAATGTCGCCTTCTCTGATACTTTGTCCGTTGCTAATTTTTTAAGGAGTTCCCGTGATCCCGCCCGGCCGGCTTTCCAGTGCGCTTGCGTTCACGGTCGTCTTGCTGTTTGCAACCTTAGAACATGCACCCGGGCAAGATTGTTGCGACCCTGAGGGGCCGTTCCGGCCCGGTGAGGGCTATGCCGACAAGCCAGCCACCTGCAAGACCATCGCTGGCTGGTTGGAGCGCGCGCCGCAGGTCGACGCGCGCATCACGCTGTCGGTTCGCGGGGCGCTGTCTGCTGTCGAGTTCGACGGCGCGCTCGCCTACCTCGTGATATGCGCGGAGCCGGACGTGCGGGTAATGTGCGTGACCTACAGTACCAATGGCATGCGGCCGGGTGACGTCGTACTCTTTGCAGGCGGTTACTCACGGGTTGGCACGAAGCAGGTCATGCTGGATCCCTGTCTGGCTTCCAAGAAATAGCAGGTGCCTCCGCGTAAAAGTCCTCGTTACATTACGTTGTGAACGTTGGCCGGAATTGCTCGGGCACGCGACAAGATGTATTCATCCGCATCTTTCGCCAAATCACGCTCGTGCGAGAAGCCGGGAGATTGTGGCTGCCCTTATATCGACTGTCTCGTTGGCGTCGGCTATCAGGTGGCAGTCAATCCCTGAGCAAGACGGGCAAGCCATGCACTTTCGGCCCTTGGTGGAGAGCCCTCCGTTGTGGGAAGACGATTGCGGACCAGTCAAATGTAGCAATCGGAATCTCCGGTAGCACTATCGCGTTTATCCGTTTTCCATCCTGCCGCCGATCTGACAATCGTCAGTTATCCACATCGGACAGTGAAGGAAGGAGCTGCGAACTATGGGCATTTCAGATCAAAATATTCTTATCGTCGGCGGAGGGTCCGGGATGGGGCTGGCATTGGCGAGGTCTTGCCTCGCGGGTGGTGCGAAAGTCATTATTGTTGGACGGAACGCGGAAAAGCTCAAATCGGCAAGCAACGAGCTGGGGAACCCGGCCGCGTTGCGTATCATTTCCGCCGATATCACACAGGAACGGCAAGTGGCCGATCTCTTTCAAAAGGTCGATCGCATTGATCATATCGTCAGTACCGCCGCCGATATTGAAGGAGCATATCAGCTTTTGCATTCGCTTGATCTACTGGCGGCGGAAAGGGTAGTGGCAAGCAAGTTCTACGGACCGCTGCTGCTGGCGAAATACGGAGCACCCGTGCTGTCCGCTTCAGGATCCCTCACGTACACGTCAGGAATTGCAGCCTATCGACCTTCCGCCCGTGGATCAGTTGTGGCTGCCGTGAACGCCGCCTTGGAAGGATTGGTCCGCGCACTCGCAGTGGAACTGGCACCGATCCGTGTGAACGCGGTTTCCCCCGGTTGGGTCGACACGGCAATATGGGAGTTTGTCGCCGGGGATAGCAAAGATGCAACACTGCAGGCGATGGCTGAGCGCCTGCCTGTGGGGCGAGTGGGTCAGCCGGAAGACATCGCAGACGCCTTTTCATTCCTGATGGGCAACACGTTCACGACTGGAACGGTCTTGCATGTCGAAGGGGGACATAGGCTGATCTAGACCCGACTAAGCCCCTCATTTGCAGCTGCCAACAAAAGCTTGAGCGTTGGTGGCTGCACCCGCCGTCGCCGCCAGACCATAACCAACGAGACGGCTTTTAAAGGTCCCGGCCATGGTATCCCATTGACCTCGCCACGCTGAAGCGCATCGGCAACAGCAAGCTGCGGGACCAGACTTATACCGGCACCGCTCTTTACCAATTCGGCTATCGCCTGGATACTGCCTGCTTCCATTGCGAGTTTGGGCTGCATGATCCCGGCATCAGCGAACGCGTTGTCGAACAGTGACCGATAGACACATCCGACTTCCGTCGCCACAAAACTGGCCGAAGCGAGCTCGGCCAGCGTCCCGCTTTTCAATGCAAACTTGCCAGTTCTCGGCGTGATGAGGATCAACGGCTCGGTGGCGATCAACCGGTTTGCAAGCCGATGATCGAAATCACCTCGATCGAAACAAAAAACGGCGTCGAGCATACCTGTTTCCAGCTGCTGCATGAGATCTCCGCTGCCGGCCACTTTCAGGCGTATTGCGATCTCGGGGTATTTCCCTCGGAAATCGATCAGCCATTCGGGAAATTTCGAGCTTACGATCGTTGAAAGCGCGCCAATCGCAAGCGATCCCTGTTTCGAGCCGGCGACTGATGCAACAGCTGCACGGGCGTCGTCTGAAAGTGACAGTATCTCATCGGCATAGGCGAGCAGCGTGTGGCCGGCCGGAGTCAGCTCAAGCCCTCTCGTGGACCTGACGAACAGTTGTGCTGCCAAGTCGGCTTCAAGTGCCTGGACTTGGTCGCTGGCCGCGGATTGGGAAAGGTTAATGTCTCTCGCAGCATGGGTTATGTTTCGGTTGCGGGCGACCGCCTGGAATGTCTTGAGTAATCTGGGATGCATCTAAGCGAAGTCCGTTAAGTTCTGTGTTCTCATAACACAATTCGATTTTTCGTCCAGTTCGGGGAGCGCGAATGCGCTGGTCTTCGATGTGCCATTCCCATAGCAAAGCCAGCCCGCTGACGTTCGCGGGTCTTCGGCCACCACTCGCTTGAAACAAGGGAGAATGAGGAACGAATTTGTATCGTCGGCGGTCCAGGTGACCCTTCGCAAGCAAATCAAGGAATTGAGGGAACGGGACGAGCGCCGGATGCCAACCTGGGTTGGCTTTTCAGTCCCTTCAACTCGCGGTCATGGGCCCGATAGGGTTCGTAATTCTCTTGCTGTTTGGGTTTGTGGTAGCCTTCCGGGGTTATAGTCGTGAACCGGGGCCGCCGTGCTTTTCATTGTATCGCTATTTTTGTTGGTCGGGTCCCAGTTCCGATTTCTGCAGGATTATAAAAATGTCTTTGAGCGAGCTGGACCATCATCATTGAGTGCGATGGCGCGCACAGACTCACGATGTTACAATGCCTTGGGAGAATTAAAGATGGCTATGGTCAGGAACTGGCTTTCCATCCCGGTCGCTACGGTCACGCTGCTGGGGATGAATTGTGGCGCTTGGGCACAGGACTCAAGCGAAGACCTTGCCAAGAAACTGTCAAATCCGATCGCGTCGCTGATTAGTGTGCCGTTTCAGTTCAACTACGACAGTGGCTACGGTCCAAACGACGGCGAGAAATACTATGTCAACGTTCAGCCTGTCATTCCATTCACGCTGAACGAGAACTGGAACGTCATTTCGCGAACCATTCTGCCGATCGCCTGGCAGGACGACATTGCCGGACCATCTGGCGATCAGTTCGGTTTGGGGGATATCACCCAAAGCCTGTTCTTCTCGCCGAAGAAGCCAACCGCTTCCGGCATCATCTGGGGCGTTGGTCCAGTCTTTCTTTTGCCGACTGCTACCGACGATTTGCTTGGCGGTGAAAAGTGGGGCGCGGGGCCAACCGCCGTTGTCCTCAAACAGGATGGCCCATGGACCATTGGTGCGCTGACAAACCACATCTGGTCGTTCGCGGGTGATGATGATCGTGAGGACATAAACGCCACCTTCCTGCAGCCATTCATTTCCTACACCACACCAAAGGCCTGGACGTTTGCTCTCAACACCGAAAGCACCTACAATTGGCAGACAGAAGATTGGTCCGTCCCAATTAACTTCGTGGTATCCAAGCTGGTGAAGGTCAACAAACAGCCGATTCAACTTTCGGCTGGTGTGCGCTATTGGGCCGATAGCACCGACAATGGACCGGATGGATTCGGCGCGAGGCTAGCGGTGACATTTCTTTTCCCAAAATAAATACTCGGCATTTCCCAAGTTGCCCCATCGTAAAATGTCAACATTTGCGGCGCGAATTCAACCGTTGAAAGGAGAATGAGAGACGCCCCATGGTGCAAAGCCCACATAGC
This sequence comes from Candidatus Phyllobacterium onerii, assembly GCF_028331445.1. Taxonomy (GTDB): domain Bacteria; phylum Pseudomonadota; class Alphaproteobacteria; order Rhizobiales; family Rhizobiaceae; genus Phyllobacterium; species Phyllobacterium onerii. Next base: position 55,317 of record NZ_JAQMHX010000018.1, read on the forward strand.
TTGTCGGCAGCGGTGGACTATGAGGGCGTTTCGTGACCGTCTTAATAAACGGTCCAACGATCACAATCGGACGAGGTTTGAATATGCCGCCAACACCTGAGAATATCCTCTCGTTCGAGACCTCGGCCGATCTTGCGTCCTGGCTGGACAAGAATCATAAGGATGCGCGCGAAATCTGGGTCCAGATTTTTAAGAAGGGGTCCGGCAAGCCGTCCGTCTCTTGGGTCGATTGCGTTGTGGAGGCTCTGGCTGTCGGCTGGATCGACGGTCAGAAAAAACCGTTTGATGACCTGTCCTATCTCCAGCGCCTCTCCCCAAGAAGTCCGACCTCGAACTGGTCGAAGAAGAACCGTGAACACGCCGAGCGTCTGATTGCGGATGGGCGCATGACACCGACCGGCCGTCGTCATGTAGATGCTGCTAAACGTGACGGTCGTTGGGAAAACGCCTATTCAGGGTCTTCTGACATGACGATCCCGCAGGACTTTATGGACGCTCTCGATACTATCCCGGCGGCGAAAGCCTTTTTTGCGACTCTCGATCGTAAAAACCTCTATCCGATCTACTATCGGCTCCACACTGCAAAGCGCCCAGAAACACGCGCAAAACGGATGCAGAGCATGCTGGAGCAACTCGCAAGGGGGGAACGATTTCACTGACCGCCTATCGTCCCCTAAGTATGCGGAAATCATCAATAACGTTGATGTATTTAAACCCGTCAGGACTCGTTCAAGCATTTGAGGCGGTCGGCTTTTTCGGGTTCTCAGTTTGACCGGACGAGTATCTTCTATAAGATGCTGTAACCCCGGAGCGCAGCGCGGAACAGTCATTCGTTTGCAAATGGCTTTAGCCGCAATCGGCTCCGATGGTCACGCGGACCCGGTGCCCCTGAAGGAGCCACGCCCCGGAAATAGGATTTCTGCCATTTGTCGCGCGCGGCCTGTGAAGCCGGATCCGCCAGCGTCGTATTGAAGGTGTTACGGCTCTCCATCCAGGACTTATACTCTCTTTCGAGCTCCGGATTCTCGGAAAGGCCCCGGATTTCCGGCATGAGGCTTTCGAGGTTTCCGCGGGCAAGGGGGAAGAGGTGGCAGAAGGGCTCATCTCTGTTGAAATACACTTTCTGATATGGGCGCGTGAATCTCCAGTTCATGGTGAACGTATACGGTGACCAGTCGGTCTCGATAATTCCCGAAAGCGGCGCTATCGCGTCTTTGGGCCGATTGATGGGGCCGGTCACAAATAGGTCCGATCCCGGCTCCGTCCGGAAAAGGCAAGGGACATGAAATGTCAGAATTCCCTCGCCGAAATGGCTGACGGCGGGCGGGATGGTGCCGGATGCTGACCTGATACGGATAGAGTCCGGGCCTTTACGGCCGTCCCAGACGGCTGAAAACGCTACTGTGCACAGGATTTCCCACCCGTGGGCATTGGCAATATTGAGGGGCAGGCAACGGTAGGCAAAGCGCTGGTCGGTGTTGTCCATCCAATCGCGCTCAACAGGTGCTGGACGAATGCGTAAGTCGTGACCGTCGATGACATAGGCGGTAAGACGCTTCATGAGGTGAAACTTGCCGTTCGAATTTCAGGTTTGGACTGGCGCACAAGCGCCAGTCACTAATTGCAATCGTCTACCAGGTGATCTTAAGGCCGATTTCGCCGCCGAAAGAATTGTTCTCCGCACCATCGATGTCGAACGAGTAGCTGACATCGCCGAAAGCGGCAACATTCTCGCTGATCTGGTAGGCTCCGCCGCCGTTGACTTCGAGCCAGGTTCCCTCGGTTTGCGTCACCAGCGGCGTCGTGTTGAAAGTTACTGTCTGATCGGCCGAGAACCCATGCCACAGGTTAAGCCCCACATGAGCCAAGGCCTGACCGGTGGTGTATTGAAGACGCGCACCCAGTCGTCCCGTGAAGGCGTCAAAGGTATCATGGGTGATGTCGGAGAACTGGTCGTGGGTGTCATCGAAATCGATGCGCTGCCAGATCAATTGCGCCTGCGGCTCGATGGTCCAACCGTTGGCGATGGTGAACGGCAGACCAGTTTCGGCCGAGGCGGCAAAGCTGGTTCCGTCAACGTCGGATTCGATCCCGCGATTCGACTGGCTGGTGCCGCTGAGCCATCCGTACTTGGCGATGACATCCAGGTACCAGCCGCTTGGTGCCGTGCGTGTCCAGTATGCGGCAATGCTGTCTTCGTTCAGATCAAGGCTGCCGGCAGCAAGGTTGATGCGGCCCAAGACGTTGCCGCTGATGTCACCGGATGCTTCGGCGTGAGTGTAGAACAGTCCAAAGCGGTCGATGTGGCCGTTTTCGTGTTCTATGCCAACCAGATCACTGCCGATCTGTAGGCCCCAATAGTTCCCGTCGAAACCCGGTCCTATTTCCAGTCCGGCCACACTAAGGGTTGCGTCGGCACCAAGGTCGCTCTGCGCGCCGAATACACGGCCCCAGACGGCTGGCGGCGGGGTTCTGTCCTCCGGCACGTCGGCACCCTGTGGCTCGGCAGCCGAATAAATCAGCGCACCGTCGCCAATCAGCAGCGACTGGTCGCCACGCCGCTGGTGGAAAGTCCCGATCGTCATCAGCCCCATTCTCTGGGCCACCAGCGGTGCGATCACTTGTCCTGGGACCTCCGGACGAACGTTCGGAATTGGCGGCTGAGGTGGAGGTGTCGGCCCCGGCGGCGGCGGAGGTGGAGGTGGAGGTGGAGGTGGAGGTGGCGGAGGAGGTGGAGGTGGCCCCGGCGGTGGCGGCCCCGGTGGAGGAGGCGGTGGAGGCGGTGGCGGAGGCGGTGGAGGAGGTGATACCGTATTCCGCAGGAACCAGTCACTGTCGGTTTCGGCTGAAGCGGTCGCGCCGCCACGGAACAACAGGTATTCAAACGGACCGGCGGCCACTGGTCCGCCCAGCGCAAAAGCACCTGCCGTTGTGGTGCCCCCGTTGATTGCATCAACGACCAGGATACCGTTGCCGTTCGTCAGAGCGCCGGGACCGTCGACGTTGGTAACCAAGATGTTTGTCGCGCCGCTTCCCTGGCCAGTGTCGATGATAAGCTTATCGGAAGGGGACCCGTCTGTATCAAGATATGTGTGAAGCCATAGCGCTCCGCTTTGGCCGATATAATTGCCGTGGATCGTGAAGGTATCGTGTAATGATGTGCCGGCACCGGGAACGTCATTGGTGAGATCGATGACCCCGGCATTGTTCACCGTCACTAGTTGGGAAGAATCAAACGGCACGATGCCATACCCGAAAGAATTTCCAGCCTCGATTCTGCTGGTGGCATCGATTGATATGGTACCGGTTCCGGTCGCGGAATCGCCCAGCGTCAGAAGGCCCGTCGTATAAATGAACGCCAGCCGAGACTGATTGATAACATTGATCGTTTCCCAGTTAACGAGATTTGACGGATGGTCGCCGCCCTGAGAGCCGTCGTCGTTGGTCGTGCGCTCCCAGTTGAGGGTGTCGTTTCCAAGGCCACCATCGATTATCTTTCCTGCGGTAAGGTTTGCCTGGGAGAGAAATCCGAAATTGGCGACATCATCACCGCTACCCATCTGGACAGTCGCGGCGACGTTCCCGACAAGCCAGGTGAACTGATCGTCACCTGCGCCCATGTCGACTGTGGTCTGGACAGTCCCGGCAATCAACCCCAAAGTGTCATTGCCGTCCCCCAGACTGATCGAACCCGCGAAAAAGCCGTTGTTGAGCACCGTGTCGTTAGATGTCCCGGTGCTCGTGACGCCGTTCTGAACGTCGCCTTCACCGAAATTTACGATGACGTTGGTGCCCACGCCCCCAAGCAGAATGTTCCCGTCGATCAGGCCGCGGTTATCCAGCCTGAAGCTGTCGTTGTCGGTAGCGACGAGGCCATTGGTCAGCGTGCCTTGGTTGTTCAGAACGCTTGTGCCGGGACCGGTGATCGAGACGTCGCTGGTAAAACTCGCGGTGGGGTCGGCATTGATCGTAACGGATTGTCCCGTGAAGGTGGGACCAGGCCCCGTACCCGAGCAGTTGTACACTCCGGATCCCGGAGTCGTTTCCACGCAATCGGCATACGCCCTCAAATCGGCCAGACACACAAGCGCGATCGAAGCTACGGATTGAAGAAGCAATTTGCGCGCGACACGTCGGCTTGGGGGCACCTGTCCTAAAGCGCTAGTAGTCGCACAGCATCTGAGTTTGCTTGGCCAGTTACCGTTGGAAGAGCCAGCCCTATGATGTCGGGAACCGCCCTGATGTCCAGCGCCTGGTGAACAGATTCGTTTGCATGCGCACTCGTTCCACTGGCGAACCATGGATCGATCCCCCCAAGACTTGCTTCGCTCAATCTAAGTAGAACGATTTAATCCTGTCAACTTTCGAAGTGAAAAAACAATATGTTGTCGAATGCAGTGTGTTTTTCAGGCAACATTTTTGCTTTTTGATAAAGACACTTCGAGAGTGACGACTCCAGCGGCGGTTCTGCTGATAATGCTTAATCGAACAGCCAAAATTCATGTAAAATGGACCCAACTATTCTGCGAAAAGAAACCAGCTATTCTCAAAGCTGGCGGAGCATACCGTAGTTGATGCCGCTGGCATTAAACATGTTGCCCCTGATACGGAAACTTGATGAAGCACCTCCCGTGAGGTGCTCCGATTCTGTTTGGCGCTGCTCGTTGGCGTTTGTGACTACTTCCCACCGCCCATTGAGTTGAGTGACTCTTGCAAGCTCTCTTGTATCTGGTCGATCGAGAAGCTCGCAGGGCGTTGAGCTGGGGGGTACTCTTTGAAGGTCGCTAAGAACTTCCCTGCCGCTGCCTGCGCGGGAACCACCAAGTAGGCGTGCGTGAAAACCCAGTCCCAGTAGGTATTCGATGTGATGTCGGCTTTCTCGTATGGATCGGCTCGCAGGTCGAACATTTTCGGGACGCGCAGCTTGGTGAAAGGCTCTGCCCAGATTTGCATAGTGCCGATTGCCCGCTGCTCCTCGAAGACCAGCTTCCAGTTCTCGTAGCGGAGCGCGACGAGATCCCCATCGTCGTTAAAGTAGAAAAACTCTTGACGTGCGCTGTTTGGAGACTTGCCGGTCAGGTAGTCCAGCTGGTTGTATCCGTCGAGGTGGTTTTTATAGTTCTTGCCGTCGATCGCCGTTCCTTGCAGTAACTGTTCCTTGATATCAGTGTCGCCGACGGCCGCGAGCAGGGTTGGGAACCAATCTAGACCGGAGACAATGCCATTTAGCTGGGTTGCCGGTTTGATGTGCCCCGGCCAGCGGATCATTGCAGGGACCCGAAACGCACCCTCCCAGTTCGTGGTCTTCTCGTTGCGGAAGGGCGAGTTGCCCGCATCGGGCCAAGTGTTCTCATGTGGACCGTTGTCGGTTGTGTAAACAACAATCGTATTGTCAGCCAAGCCCATATCGTCGAGCGACTTCAGCACCTCACCGATCACCGCATCATGTTCGACCATGCCGTCGGCATATTCGGTTGGCCTTGTCAGGCCCGGCGGACTGCGGTGGTCGGCGCGCACATGCGTGCGAGCGTGCATGCGTGTGGTGTTAAACCACGTGAAGAACGGTTTGCCCGCATCATTCTGTCGTTTCATGAAGTCAATGGCGGCGGCAGACGTTTCATCGTCGATGGTCTCCATCCGCTTTCGATTTAGTGCCCCCGTATCCTCGATCTTGCCGTCGGCAGAAGCCTTGATGACACCGCGCGGACCAAACTGCTTCCGAAAGTTCGGGTCTTGTGGGTAATTGCCGTCCTCAGGCTCTTCCTCCGCGTTCAAGTGGTAAAGGTTACCAAAGAACTCATCGAAGCCATGGTTGGTCGGCAGGAACTCGTCACGATCGCCCAGGTGGTTTTTACCGAACTGGCCAGTAGCGTAGCCCACGTTTTTGAGTGCCGAGGCGATAGTCACATCGGTAGCCTGAAGGCCGATGGGCGCACCAGGCAGGCCGACCTTGGAGAGCCCGGTGCGCAGCGTCGACTGACCGGTGATGAAAGTTGAGCGACCAGCAGTGCAGCTCTGTTCTGCGTAGTAGTCAGTGAAGATCGCTCCCTCTTGAGCGATGCGATCAATGTTAGGGGTCCGATACCCCATAACGCCCATCGTGTATGCCGAGACGTTGGTCTGGCCGATGTCGTCGCCAAAGATAACGAGGATGTTCGGCTTGTCGGGTGGCGTTTTTGCGCTATCTTGGGCATAGGCTGAACTGCTTAGGAGCAGCAGCCCGAGCGCTGCAAGTTTGCCAGAAAATTTCATTGATCGAGCCTCCGATGTGCTGATTGTGACTGGACAAATCCCACGCTTTACCCCCAAGCGCGGTCTACAAACGGTGCCGCAGACCCAGTCGATGCAAAAGTACGTTACGGTAAATTCGAACGTAAACGCCCTGTATTCTGGCTCCGGATGATGCAATTAAGAGATCGCACGTCAGACCTGAGAAAAGGGTTAGAAGATTTGAAAAAAATATATACCAGTCCAAGCGGGCAGGCGAGACGTTCGTACGGTACGAACGGTAGCAGATCTGACGTTTTGCCGAGGATTTTAGAGCCTGGAATCAAGGATTGAGCGGCGGAAGCGGCGTAGCTCTCTGCCGGCTCTTCAACCGATGAAAACCGATGTCGGCTATCAGCTTTTTCCTGTCAATATTGTCGCTGCTGCCTGATCGAAACAGCTTGCGGGAAAGACTGTCGACCTGGATCTTCAGGTCCGCCGGCCCATCGCAAACCCAGTCTTCCATGGTCCGGTATCCGAGGCTCTGGCTCCAGGTGCGGAGCCCGGAATAAATCTCCATATCGTCACCTGATCGGATAACATGGCGAAGCGATTTTAAACGATAGCTATGCGAAGCGCGATAACGCTGGCGGATCTCGCGAAGCTTCCTCGCGAGTATCGGCAAAAGGCGGGGACCGGTCCACGCCACTGCCGCCACGGCCAGCAGCACGAGGATCGCAAGGGCAATCTTCTGTCTATAAACGTGAGGGCTCGCGCTCTGGACCTGGTCGAGCACCGGTTTAATTGCGGTCTCGGAGAGGCCCGCGCTGACTGTAACCGGAATAGAAGGGAGAGAAGCAGATTTCGTCTCACCACTGGCGACGTCATACCATGTGAAAGAGGCTGCCGGGATGACGAACGAGCCGTCCTTGTCGGCCGCATAGACATAGGTCTCAATCCGCCGGCTTGCGGTCTCACGTCCGACAGATATGCCGTCTTCGATTTTCGGCGGCTTGGCGTACTGCCGCAGACCAGCGGTATTTCCAACCGCTACGGGAGGGATCAACATCGCCTGCGTATCCTCGGCAATAATCGTGATCGTCCTGACCAAAGCATCGCCGACTTTGAGGGACCGGCCGTTCTGATCGAAGGACTGCTCAATGGTGAGATTGCGTGCCGCGAACGCTATTGGCTGCTGATTGGCAGAGGTTGATCCTGCGACAGTAAACGAGACCGAAGGCATCTTCACCAATGCCTTCGTTGGCTTTCCATCGACCGAATATCCCAGGTCGATGTCGACCTCGGGCAATGTGAAGGTACCCGAGACCTGCGGGACGATAGCGTAGGCCTTGCGGATGCCTGAGTACTGAATGCCATCGACCGTTTGTACAATATTCTCGGATCGCTCTTCCGGAAGCGTCACGAGGGCATTAGGAAGATCGAACAGCGGAAACTGCGGTGGCGATGTGAAGAAATCAGGCACGAATACATCAACGTCTACCCGCACTTGCTGACCCGGTACGACCTTTCCGCCATCCTCTATGCTGGTGCGAGCGAACGGCTCTGCCCCGCATGCGATCGACGGCGTGAGCGTCAGTACCATGAACAGCAGCGTTTTCATCATGGCTTGGTCTCACCCGCCTCTATGGCAAACTTTCGCGCCATAAGGTCCGCTGGGCTGACCTCGATGTTCTTCATCCACATCTCCGAAGTCTGCTCCGCAACTTCGATCTCGCCGGCCTTGCCCTTCTTTCCTTTGTCGTCAAACTGAACGCTGTCAGGCTTCTCGTTCGGATCCTGCTGTTGCTCCTGTTCTTTATCCTTCTGTTCCTGAAGAAGTCGCTGTGCGATCGCCAGGTTCGCCTCGGCATCCGGCCAGCTCTGGCGCGCTTTTAAGGCTTTGCCATAGGCGGCAACAGCGTCTTCGAACGCGCCCAGGTGCAGCAGGGCGTTGCCCTGGTTGTACCAGCTCTCGGGCATATCTACCGATGCGAATGCGTCAACGGCGTCCTGGTAACGTCCTGCTCGATAGAGCGCAACACCCCTCCACATGGGGTCCTCAAAATGTCCGGCCGCGGAGACGTAGTTGCCGCCGTCATAGGCGCGACGCCCCTGTTGGTCCGGCGTCAGCCAAAGGTCCACGAAATCCGCTGCCTGCGCTGAAGGAGCGCTCAGGAAACCGGCTGCGACCACAAATATAGAAAGCTTCACCAGCCATCCTCGCCGAAACGAAAGGGCGGCCAGGAATGCGACGGGGCCAATGAGCCACCATCCCACATCATGCCAGCGGTCTCCCCCAACGGCCGTCTGCTGTGCGAAGTTCGTCCGTACACGCTGTGCTATCCAGCGGACGTCGCTGTCATCGTTTGTGATCGTCGCCACATCCGCTCCCGTTTCGCTGCCAAACTGCTTGATGGCATCAACATCCAGCTTGGCGTTTAGACGGGCACCCCCGGCATCGTTCAGGAAGCCGCCGTTGGTCTGTTTGACGACACCGCCTTCCGCTGTGCCAACGCCAAGGACGACAATATGGTTGCCAGTTCCGACGGCTTCGGACACACCAGACTCGATCGCATCCGTAAGGAGGACAATTGTGCCTGCAACTCCGTCGCGATTGAGCAGGCCATCAGCAAGCTTAAGCGCCGCGGCTGTGTCCTTTCCGGGTTTCGGCATGATTGCGGTCCCTAACGCGTCGGTATAGGTCTCGATCAGATCGATATCGTCGGTGAGCGGCACCACAAGGTGCGCGGTTCCTGAGTAGGCGATTACGGCGGTTCGTGCTCCAGTGCGTGTCGCCAGAATATCATGGATCTTCAGCTTGACCCGTTCGATCCTGCTCGGCGAGATGTCAATGGCATCCATCGTTGGTGAAAGATCGACCGCGATGACGAGCGATGCGGTATCCGAAACGAAGGGCGGTGCTTCGCGCTTCCAGGTTGGACCTGCGGCACCCAGCACTGCGAGCGTGAGCAGGACGGCGAGCATCCAGACCGGGAAATCACGACGTCCGCGATCGGGCTCTATCACGAGGCTGTCAATCAGGTGTGGCGCGATCATTCCCTTCCACCGGGTCCGGATGTCCGCCGCGTGCGCGGACAGCCATAGTATGGTCGGAGGCACTAACAACGCGACAAGCCATAAAGGACGCAGGAAATGGAAGTCCGAGATCATGCCAGCGACCTCCTTCGCGCAAGTCCTGCCAGTCCCGTTAAAATATACCATGCCGCCATGACCACGATTGCCGCTCCTAACGGCCAGTAAAAAAGCTCGATCCGGGGACGCCACGAAAGCTGTTTCTGATCCTCGGCAGTGATCCGGTCCAGCTCGTTGTAGATGTCCTGAAGCCGGGCCTGATCCCCTCCGAAAAAGTAGCGCCCACCGGTGTCCGTCGCAATCTTTTGAAGCGATGCGGTGTCGAGCTTGTCTTCACCCGTTGCAGCAGGATCGCCGATCCCGATTGCGTGGATGACAATGTTCTTTGTCTTGGCAATCTCGGCCGCCTTCAAAGGCGGCATTTTGCTCGCTGTGTCATTTCCGTCTGTAAGGAGTATCAGCACCTTCTCTGGCACAGCAGTCTTCTCAAACATGCGGATTGCAAGGCCAAGCGAGTCTCCAAGGGCGGTCCGCGGCCCCGCAATGCCGGGCAAAAGTCCTTCGACCAAAGTTTGAACGAGTGCATGGTCCATTGTAAAAGGGGCGAGCGGATATGGCGCATCGCCGAATGCAATCAGCCCCATACGGTCGCCCGGCCGCTTGGCGACGAAGTCGGAAACGACAGCCCTGACGGCATCCACTCTGGTTATCGACGTTCCATCAGGCGCGGCGAAATCGCGCGCATCCATTGACTGCGACAGGTCGAGCGCGAGCAGAATGTCTCGCTGCGGTTCCACCTTCACGAGCGGCGGCTCCACGTATTGCGGCCGCGCCAACGCCAGGACGATGAGGCACCATACCAAGGCTTCAACAGTTATTTGCGGCCAAGACCGTTTCGGAACAACCGATCCTTCGGTCGGGACTACACCGGCCGCCCGTGCCACTTCGTCGAAGAAAGGTAGGCGAACGGATGCGGATGTCTCGCGATGCGGCGGCATCAGCCACCAGACAAACAACGGGGCGGGCAGGATCAGAAGCAGCCAAGCGAAATCAAGCTGATACATGGTGCCCCTCGATCCAGCTTCGAGCGCTGCGCACAAGACCTTCGGCAGCTTCAGCCGACATGGCTTTCGCGTGCTGATATTCAAGATCGTCCAGGCGATCCCTGAGTCCTTGTCCCATACCGGTGCCGTACGCCGCCAGGAAGCTGACCCAATCGGTACCAGCCACTGCTGCGATGTCCTCCCGTGGCCAGACCGCAAGGGCGGTGCGCTTCATGAGCACGCCAATATCCATCACGGCCTGTTCCCGTCTCTTGGGGTTGCGGATATCAATTTCTATGGCGTCGAGCATGGCCAGCGCCTCGCGGCGATAGGCATTGCGACGCCAACGTTTGTAGATATAGGCAAACCACAAAAGCAGTGCCACGATGACAATGATTGCCACCACAGCCCAGCCCCATGTGTGCGGCATCCAGGAAACGGGTGGTGGCACAGCTATATCGTGGAGAGACCGCAATGCGGTTTGCGTCAGTGGATCGAGCTTCGGCTGCGGCTCCATTATCGTCTCCGTTGCCGCCATGCGGACTGTTCCAGAAGACGACGAAGCTGAGCCGTCACCTCCTCGGCCGCCGAAACAGGAAGCATGGGAAGGCCAAGCTGCCGCTGCCAGTCTTGCAATTCGCGACCGCGATCGCGCGCAAACGTGTCAATCGATCGCCGCACGCCCGCCTGCTGAAACGATAGTTCAGCCTGCAGCGAGCCGCCGCTGATGACGATATCCCCGGAGGTCGGGAGCTCAAGAAGGAACGGATCGTAAACCAGCAGACAAATGACATCATTGCGGCCAGATAGCTGGAGCAGGAGCTGACGGGTCGTCTCACCATGGCCGTCAAAATCGCTGACAATGACTATGAGGTGGTCATGATGCGCCATGCTGGCGACCCTGCGGAGCACGTTGTCCAAAGCGGTGGGCGAGGGGGCTCCCTGATAGTTGGCCTGCAGCCTTCCGTTCTTCTCGGCAATCCTGTCTGCGACAGCGATGACCGCGTTGCGGCTGCGGTGCGGCTTCACTTCCCGGTAGTCTTCATCATCGAACACGAAACCTCCGACGCGATCGCCCGAGCCAAGAATACGCCAGGCGGCAAGTATGGCGGCTTGCGCGGCGGCGACGGACTTCATGACACGGCGGCTGCCGAAGAACATGTTGATGCGCTGGTCGACAACCAGAATGGCAGGGCGCTCCTTTTCTTCGCTATACACGCGCACCATCGGCTTGCTGGTCCGGGCCGTCACACGCCAATCGATCGAGCGGACATCATCGCCTGGTAGGTACTGCCGTAATTCTTCAAAGGTCAGACCTCGACCCCGCATGGCAGATTGCATGCGCCCTGCCATTTGCTGGTGGCTTCGCGCCTTTTGCACGAAGGTCAGATCCCGCGCGCGGCTTTCGAGCGCAACGAGCTCCTGTGTCGTGACATGAACCCCGTCGCCCTCGGCCGGTATGCTCATGAGACGGCCACCAGTTCGGTAATGCGATCGATCACCTGATCAGCGCTCGTATTGGACGCGTGCGCCTCATAGGAAAGGATCAGGCGATGGCGGAAGACGTCATTAACAATAGCTTTGACATCGTCAGGCGTCACATAGTCCCGTCCCTTCAACCATGCGTAGGAGCGGGAAACCTTGTCGAGGCCAATGACGCCGCGCGGGCTGATACCAACCTGAAGCAGGTTTGCCAGATCCTTGTCGTAGCGGTCCGGATACCGCGTCGCTACAACGAGGGCGACGATGTATTTCTCGATTGGTTCGGAGACGGTGACCACTCCGATCTCCTTGCGCGCATCGAAGACGGATTGCGGTGAAATTCTCGTCGCCGCAGAAGCTTTCGCCTTGCCGTGTGCGGCGTTCTCCTCGTCGCGGTTAAGCCGCATGATTGCCGCCTCCGACGTTTCGTCCGGATAGCCGACCTCGACATGCATGAGAAACCGGTCAAGTTGCGCTTCAGGCAGGGGGTAGGTGCCTTCCTGCTCTATCGGGTTTTGCGTCGCCATCACCATAAAGAGGTCGGGTAGCGGATAGCTTTTCCCGCCCACGGTGACCTGACGCTCTTCCATCGCTTCAAGCAGTGCGGACTGGACCTTCGCTGGCGCGCGGTTGATCTCGTCGGCCAGTATAAGGTTGGCAAAGACAGGCCCTTGCTGAAATTTGAATTCGCCCTTTCCACCTTCGGAAAAGTAAACTTCCGATCCGGTGATATCGGCAGGCAGCAGATCGGGTGTAAATTGTACACGCGACAGCTCGGCCTCGAGGTTCTTCGCCAAACTCTTGATCGCGCGCGTCTTGGCAAGGCCAGGCAATCCTTCAACCAAAAGGTGGCCGTTGGCGAGAAGGCCGAGAAGCAAACGCTCGACCATCGTGTCCTGACCAATGATGGACTGGCCAATGCGCTTGCCCAGATCAAGAATATCGTCCCGTGGTGTCATTGAGCACTTCCTTCGATGGCAAGCGGCATGTGCGGCCGTTTCTGGCATAGGTCCGCTTGGCAGAATTCGCGTGATACCTTCACAGGGGGAAGTACGTTACGGTAAATGCACTGCAAAGCAGATGGACAATCCCGCGCCACTATCTTCTGGTGTCTTATGTCAGACTTGCCTCCCTCGCCACGCACCTGCATCCCACCGGTATTAATTCCGGAACGGATACTCAGTCAGGGACAACGTCAACGGCTCCGCCCGCTTCTGCCTCCCGTTATCAGGGTTCGACGCGACAACCGCACAATCATTCCGCGACATGAAATACGGAAATCACATCACGCCAGAAAAGGTACCGCATCACCGGCCGCTGGCAAGCTGATTCCGGCGCGCTACGGGTAGTAACATGTTCGTACCTGTGCGCACCTGTCGCGTCGGTAAGAACGCGCGATATTTGGGCCCTCGGTCGCTTGTCGGGAGATTGCCGTCATGCCGCAATTGGCTGCGATTATCAGACGATTTCCGGCTCACGAGCTGATCATCCGGCGGCTCTATGCCAGTACAGCAGAATTCCGCACACTTTGTGAAGACTACGAAACAGCGCAACAGGCGCTTGAACGCTGGCGCTCGGATGAACGAAAGGCTGAAGAGTTCCGGCTTCTCTGCGAGGAGATCGAGGAGGAAGTCGGGGAACAACTGGAAAAGGCTTCGAGCTGGAGCCGACAAAAGCCCCGAGAGGACATTTAACTCTCAGCAAACGGAGAAAATGCGCATGCGAAGGTCCCACAATAAGGCTTCAGTATCGGAGCGGCATCCGGAACCTGAGGATAGCCTCACCGGCTGCCGGATGGAGTAATAATCGGCAACCGCCAACACATGATGGAGGATCACATGTCCGGCCTGATACGCATGATTGCAACGCTCGCAATCGCCACGGTCTTGTCAACAGCATCGCTCCCGGCGTCGGCTGATGATCTTCCTTCATGGAACGTTGGCGACACAAAACAGCGGATAACCGAATTTGTCTCCAAGGTAACTGAGGAGGGTGGACCCGATTATGTTGCACGGGAGGATCGGATCGCTGTATTCGACAATGACGGGACATTATGGGGCGAACAGCCGATGTACGTCCAACTTGCTTTCGCGCTCGACCGCATCAAAACACTCGCACCGGCTCACCCTGAGTGGAAGGATACCGAGCCGTTTAAGTCAGTGCTTTCAGGCGATGTCGCGGGTATTGCGGCGTCGGGCGAGAAGGGTTTGGTTGAACTCGTTGCGGTAACGCACGCGGGAATGACGGGTGATGAGTTCTCAAAGACCGCTGACGATTGGATCAAAACGGCCAAACATCCGAAGACAGGCAAAGCCTATACTACCATGGTTTATCAGCCGATGCTTGAGCTGGTGAGCTATTTGAAAGCGAAGGGGTTCAAAGTTTTTATCGTATCGGGTGGCGGAATCGAGTTCATGCGGCCCTGGACTGAACGGGTATATGGCATCTCGAGAGAGAACGTTGTCGGGTCTTCGATTAAGGCCAGGTATGAAAGCAAGGATGGCGAACCTGCAATTGCACGCCTGCCCGAGATCGATTTCGTCGATGACGGTCCCGGCAAACCGGTGGGTATATACAGCCATATCGGCCGCCGTCCGATTGCCGCTTTCGGCAACTCTGACGGCGATTTTGAAATGTTGGAATGGACGACTTCAGGAACCGGACCGAGTTTTGGTCTGATCGTTCACCATGACGACGGCGACAGGGAATTTGCTTATGACCGGCAATCCCACTTTGGTAAGCTTGACCGTGCACTTTCCGAGAGCCAAGGGCGTGGCTGGACCGTCGTCAGCATGAAGAATGACTGGAACCGAATGTATCCGGAATAGTCATCGCATTTTGCGGTTCCGCAGCCGACGAGGGATACGAAGCAATGCAGTTATCCAAACTTCAGGTCGAAAATCACGCAAAACCCGGCATGGCATGGGTGCCCGGCGGAACGTTCATGATGGGCTCAAACGACCACTATCCGGAAGAGGCACCTGTCCATCCCGTCAGGGTCGACGGCTTCTGGATGGATGAAACCCCGGTGACCAATCGGCAGTTTCTGGAGTTCGTCAATTCCACAGGCTATGTGACGTTCCCAGAAAAGCGCCTGATCGCCAAGGATTATCCGGGAGCGCCGCCGCAAAACCTGCGCGCGGGATCGCTGGTTTTCACGCCGCCCACCAAGCCGCTCCAAGGGGCAGACATCACGCAATGGTGGGTGTTTACTTATGGCGCGAACTGGAAGCGTCCGCTCGGCCGGAAGAGCAGCATCGGCAATATCCTCGATCATCCGGTCGTCCATGTAGCGTTCTGCGATGCGGAAGCCTACGCCGCGTGGGTGGGCAAGGAATTGCCGACCGAGGCCGAATGGGAGTTCGCGGCCCGAGGTGGTCTGGACCAGGCGGAATTTGCGTGGGGAGACGAACTTGCGCCGGGAGACACTCATCTGGCAAACACCTGGCAGGGCGGCTTCCCGACGCAGAACCTGCTGGAGGACGGGTACGAGCGTACCTCTCCGGTCAGGTCATTTCCGCCGCACGGCTTTGGGCTCTATGACATGATCGGAAACACCTGGGAATGGACCAAGGATTTCTGGACAACGCGCCATCCGCAGGCGGCGGCAAAACCCTGCTGCATCCCCGTCAATCCCCGAATCTCCAACGTGGAGAAGAGCGTCGATCCGGCGCAGTCCGCTCTCGCCATTCCCCGGCGTGTGCTTAAGGGAGGATCACATCTCTGTGCCCCGAATTACTGCCGTCGGTACCGTCCGGCAGCCCGGCACGCACAGGAAATCGACACGAGCACCAGCCATGTCGGCTTTCGTTGTGTGTTGAAAGATCATACACCGCTGGAATAAAGGAGCGAGACAGTGGCTTAGAGGCGTAGATATCGGTAACAAATGTTCGTCGTAATCTCGCCCACTCCTTAGACACTCTGCGGCGGGCCGCACCTTTTTCAGGAACAAATTCATTTCCGCGCAGTTCTGGTCTGGTTGGGTGGCTCTATAGGGAGCCTCGGCGTCGTTATGGCTTACCGCGGCGTCAAGTTTCGCCACTAGATAAACCAAGTCCCATCGTCTTACGAACGGGGTAATACGTAAATGCAAAGAGAGATTCGAACCGCTTTTCTATGAGCCACATTCTGGTCATTTTCGCCCGGAGGACCCGATGCCGTCGAGGTGGCAGAGCGATGCAGCGCCTTCCCATTCCAGTCCGTCTGCCGAGGATGTGCGGATCGAACTGGAGAGAATTCTTGACAGCCCGGAATTCAGGTCGACGCCGCGGCGCAGGAAGTTACTGAAATACCTCATTGAGGAACTTCTTGCAGGACGGGATAAAGCGCTAAAAGGGTACACAATCGCAACCGTCGTATTTGGTCGGGATGACAGTTTCGATCCGCAAACCGATCCTGTTGTCCGCCTTGAAGCGCGCCGTCTGCGACACGATCTGAACAGCTATTACGTCTCCGCGGGCCGGGATGATCACCTTCGCATCACAATTCCAAAGGGGCAGTACGCTCCGGTTATCGAATGGTCGGGTGAAGGAGGTGGAATTCCGGCGGCCGCCCTGGCAGCGCCTGCACCGGTTGGTGGCGAAAAAAATTCTGTCGCGCCGGCGGCTCCGGCTAACGGGTTTTCGTTCCGAGCCATCGCATCCGCTTCAATAATCTTCGTTATCGTGATGTCTGTTGGCCTTGTATCGGTGTACCGGCGTCAGGTTCAGCTGAATGAAACGGAGGTGCGCGGGCCAGCCTTGACAGTCCTGCCGTTTGCGACTTACGGGCTTTCAAAGGATCAGGCGGTGCTCGGCAGGGGCATCGCCGATGAGCTGCTGATCGGCTTGAGCCGGTTCCCGGATTTTCGCCTGTACATGCCGACAGCCACTGCCTTGCAGGCAGATGACCCGATTGAAGTCGGCAGTCGACTGGGGTTGACCTACGTCCTGGACGGCAGCATCCAGTCCGAACCGGAAGCAGACATTGTGCGAATTTCCGCCCGTCTCACAGATGTGGAAACACGCCGGATCATTTGGATGGGGAAATATGACCGGAGTCTTTCCCTGGGTTCCCTGTTGGCGATGCAGGATGAGATCTCTGCTTCGGTCGCCACAGTTCTTGGCCAACCCTACGGGATCATCAGAACCGACGAAAGCCGCAAAATAACGATGGAATCGTCACCCACGATGACGAGCTATCAATGCGTGTTGCAGGCTTATATCTATCGGCGCACGCTGACGGCGGATGCATACAAGCCCGCACTTGCCTGCCTGGAGCAGGCCGTTGCGCAAGACCCAAGCTATGCCGAAGCATGGGCAATGCTCGGATGGCTGCAGATGGATGCCGGGCGCTTTGGATGGGTGTCCGACGGAAATATTGCTGGTGCTTACACCCGCGGACTCGCGACGGCATCCCGCGCCATCTCACTTGATCAGAATAACATTTTAGCTCTGACAGCTCTCTCATCGATCCACCACTACATGGGCAACTTTCAGGACAGCGAACGCCTTCAGCGTCGGGCATTGGCGCTCAATCCCAACGATCCGGATACGGCAGCACAGCTCGGCTGGCGGCTGGCGGTCCGCGGACGGTTCGACGAAGGCGTCCCACTTTTGCAGCAGGCGCTGAAACGGACGGTCAATTCACCCGGTTGGTACTTTCATCTAATAGCCATCAACCAGTATCTGCACGGTGAGTACGAAGCGATGCTCAAAACAGCGCAGGCCTCAACGGTGGACGGTTCGGGCATGAGCTGGTCTTTTGTTGCCATTGCGGAAGGGGCGCTTGGCAATCAGGATGCAGCAAGAGAAGCCTTGGCCAAAACGGAAAGAATTTCGCCGCTGTTGGCAAAACAACCGGTTACCGTCTATCGCCGCCACCAGGCAACCGACACGATAGTGAACGCCCTCGTTGCGGGATTGCGGCAGGCCGGCTGGAAGGAGCCGGTGGAAATATCGACTTCACCCTGAAGACCAGCGACTTCTACGGTTCCCTTACGGGCAGGCACTACCTTTACGCACCCGTTAGCAGCGAAACGCACGGTCGCGTCGCGAGCTACAGGGTTGCCGCGAACAGAAAATCAGCGGCGAGCCTCGCTAATAGTCAGCGAAGCGCTTCGTACGGGTTGCCGGGCTTGAGCGATTATTGAAGCTGGAGTTTAACTGTAACGTACTTTTTTTTACGCAGTTAAAGCTGCGAGGTTTCTGTCGCCAACGGGGAAGGAGGACCGGTAATGAGTGTGAGCGTTTTCAGGCTACTTTCGAGGTTGACCGTTGCGACGGGACTGGGGATCGGTCTTGTGGTAATGGCAAACAGCGGTTTTTTATCGGAGTCCAGCGCCCAGGACCAGACTCCTGCACCCGCCGTTGGCGTGTCGGACCAGGACAGGGAACAAGTGCCTGGGCCCTTGAGCGAGGAAGAACTCGAGGTTCTCGTCGCCCGTATAGCGCTCTACCCGGATGAGCTCGTGGCCGTCGTCACCTCGGCATCCTTGTTTCCGCTGCAGATCGTCGAGGCCGCGCGCTTTCTTGACGACCTGAAAAAAGACAGCAAGCTCAAGCCCAAGGAAAGCTGGGATGGCAGCATTATCTCCCTTCTCAACTATCCCGAGATCGTCACGATGATGAG
The DNA here is from genome assembly GCF_028331445.1 of Candidatus Phyllobacterium onerii. GTDB lineage: Bacteria > Pseudomonadota > Alphaproteobacteria > Rhizobiales > Rhizobiaceae > Phyllobacterium > Phyllobacterium onerii. Next base: position 73,751 of record NZ_JAQMHX010000018.1, read on the forward strand.
CGATGACCTCGACTGGACGCAGTCGCTTGGCCAGGCTCTGGCCTACCAGCAGAAAGATGTCCTCATTGCAATCCAGCAGCTGCGCGACAAAGCTGTCGCAGACGGCATCGTCAAGACCGACGATAAGATCAAGGTTGAAAGGCAGAACGACAATATCGTCATTCAGTCGGCAAGCACCGAGTCTATCTACGTGCCTAGATACGAGCCGCAGATGCTGTACGAGCCCGGCTATCAGCCGGTCCCGATCAGCTATTATCCCGATCCCTATCCTTATTATTATTACCCCACCGCCACTTTTTTCGCGGGCGCAGTCACCGGCGCGATCTGGGGCGCTGCCATGGACTGGGACGACTGGGGCGTCTGGGGCGGACACTGGGATCGCGACGACATCGATATCGACTGCGACAAGTGTTTCAACAATATCGATGTTAACGGCAAAATGAATTGGAAGGACGTCGACTGGAGAAATGTTGACCGCAGCAAGATCAAGTTCGACAGAAACCAGTTCGCGAACATCGACCGCAGCAAGATCAAAAACGACTTCAAATCCTTCAAGGACAACAATCTGGCCAATAAAGCGAAAGCGATCAGGAGCGATCGGGTCGCCTCGGTCGGCAACCGGGTCAACAAGATCTCGGTGGATGACGTCCGCAAGAGCAAGGTGGCGGCCACGCGCAACAAGATACAGGCGAACCGCGGTGCCGCGCGCAACAAAATCCAGTCGTCGAACGCTGGCAACCGGATTCGCGAGGCCCGTCCGGCCGGCAAGATCAACCACAAGATTACCAGGCAGCGGCCAGGTGGCAGGATCGAGCATCGGGGCGGCGGCAGACCGTCGGCCATGGGACGGTTTCAGGGCGGCAGGCACACTCAGCTTCATTCCCGCCGCGGACACCATTCACTTGGCGGCGGCCTTCATGGCGGCGGCAGGCCCCACCGCCATATCCACCGCGGCGGTGGCCGTCATCGTTGACTTTCGTTTAGGAGTACGATCATGCGCATATCAGTCAGCACAACATTCCTGAACTTTACCACCGCGATAGTTTTTCTCATGGGTATATCTTTCCCTGTTCTCGCACAGGTGCCGCAAGACGCGGCGGATTTGCCGCTCGGCGAATACGCCGCAGAGAACGAACCGCCCGTCTTCGATACACCGGAAGCGGCAGTTGATGCCTTCAAATCCACGCTGCAATCCGGTGATTTCGATAAGCTCGCGGGTCTCTTTGGGCTTGATGCGGAAAAAACCAAAGCGAGCGCAGGTGTCATGGCCACCTATGAAGAAATCCGCGAGGGCGTGAAGAAGAAACTCGTCGTTGAAGATGTCGAGGGAAAAAAGGTGCTCGAGATCGGCGAGGAGCTGTGGCCCCTGCCGTTTCCGATTGCCAAGGGTGACGATGGCAAATGGGCATTCGACACCTATACCGGTCTTGAGGAGATCGCCAACCGCCGCGTCGGCGAAAACGAGATCGAGACAATCGGCACGATGCGGGCCTATGTCGAGGCGCAACAGGAATACGCTGCAGAAGACCATGACGGTGACGGTGTGCTCGAGTTTGCGCAGAAGCTGATCAGCAGCGACGGGGAGACAGACGGCCTCTATTGGCAGGCGGAAGTCAGCGAAGAGGAAAGTCCAGCCGGCCCGGCGCTGGCTGACGGGGCTGTCCTGTCCAAGGCGAAGGCGGGCGAGGGTTATTTCGGCTACCACTACCGGATTCTCACAAGCCAGGGCGATAACATCGCCGGTGGCAAGCATGACTACCTCATCAACGGCAACATGATCGCTGGTTTCGCGCTTGTTGCCTGGCCCGTCAACTACGGTATCAGCGGCGTCCATACGTTCGTGGTGAGCAAGGAGGGCATCGTCTACGAGGCCGATCTCGGCGAAGATACCGCCAAACTCGCCGCCGATATTCGCACGTTCAATCCGAACGACAATTGGCAGATCGCCGGGGATTAAATAAAAACAACGCCCGGATGGTATTGGAGATGAAAATGGCGAGGGAGGTCTATGACGTGATTGACGGTTGGTCCATGCCGATAGATGCCCTATCGCCGCCTGATGTAGGCCACTCTCTGGCGAGTTTCAGAATTTGCGCCACAACCATCCTCGATGCTTTTGAGGCGTGTGCTTATTACGTCACAGGTGGAATTGTTTCAAATGGTCAGAGAACCGCGTTGGAGTGACGATGCTCATTTTAACCGGTCAATCGTTGGTGGGTCGAACCGCCACTGCGCTTTTGATCTTTGGTCTCACTTTAGCCGCATGCGCCGGACGCTCCGGGCCGAAAGTATTGCAGTCGGTTTCGACAAGGGGGGCGCATACGAAGCACGTCACGGTTTTTGCGGCGACAACGCGAGTTCGGGAAAATCCGGCTCAGAACATTTTCACCGCGGGCAGATCGGAAAAACTCCATTTCGCCAGTTTCGACATATTTATCCCGCCCTCACATAGGCCTTCAAATGTCCAATGGGCCCATGGTAAGCCGGACGCGTGGACAGATTTGGTGGTGGCGGACCAGAATATCTTATCGCAGGAGTCATTTGCCAGAGACATTCGCGCCAGAGCAGACCATCGGTCGATCGGGGTCTTCGTGCATGGATACAACTACACGTTCCAGGAAGCACTCTTCAGGTTGGCGCAAATGGCGGTTGATGCGAATATCGCAAGCGTCCCGGTGCTGTTCTCATGGCCGTCCCAAGGCACCGTGACAGGCTACGTCGCCGATAGGGAGTCGGTCATGTTTTCACGAGACTATTTGACGGCGCTGCTAGTGTAACTCTCGGAGGACGTCGATCCGCGGGAAATCGTCCTGTTTGGCCACAGCATGGGAAGCTTGCTAATTATGGAAGCGGTTCGCCAATTGAAGCTTGAGGGACGAACCGATGTCGTCTCGCGTCTGAAGATCATCCTTGCCGCTCCGGACATCGACGCGGACGTATTCCGGGCACAGCTTGCAGTCATCCGAAAATTGTCGCCACCGCTAACGCTTCTCGTGTCAACTGACGATCGCGCTCTTGCCGTCTCGAGCCTGGTTGATGCCGATCATCCCCGGGTAGGTAGGCTCGATGTAAGCGATCCCAAGATTAGCGAAGCGGCAAAGCGTTACGGCGTACAAGTCATTGACATTTCCTCGCTCGCGTCAACAGACCCTCTCAGGCACCGCCGTTACGCGAGCTTTGCCAGCCTCTATCCGCAATTGCAATCACTGGAGAGGCGACCCCTGGCAACTGCCGGGGGCGTGGGCGCATTTGTGTTCGATGCTGCCGGAGCAACCGTCTCAAGCCCGTTCCGGTTGGCAAGTGGTGTGGTCGCACCGCCATAGATTCCATGTGAACTCATACGCCATACTTCGGCTCCGGCCGCGACGTGTCTGATCCGGTGTCCAGAACTGAAACTGCGCTGACCCGAGACGAAGGGCGAGACTTATTGATTGAGTCCGGCTTTCAGTCCCGAGTGCCAGTTTTGAGTCAATTTTCCCAGCATATCGAGTCAGACTTTCCGGCCGTAGAAAAATTCAGAATGCTTGTTTTGCGGGTGTTTTTGGGCAGTGGGTGAGTCAGACTTTCAAAAGTGGCTACAATCATTACTCGCGTAGGTCGCCCTACTAGCTTGTGGTCGCCAGGATGGTCTGAGTCTGTCAATCGGGGACAAGGCCATCGAACACTTCAAGCATCGCCTCCGCGATCGCCTTGCCCAGAGCCGTGCCACTCACTTTGACCTTGGCCTCATCCATATCGCGGGCAGCCAACGCCAAGGCAGAACCCTCAGACCTCACGATCTCCTGAGCACGTTCAATTGCCCAAAGAGCGAAGTCGCTTCGCGCGGTAATTTCAACGGTTTCCATTGTACGTTCCTTTTTCAAGGGTGGAGAGGAGACAACCTCTAATCTCAAGCTTGATCAGTCAGCCCATGGCAGTTCTCCGCCACTGCACCCCTGAAGTAACGACCTTTGAATCGGCATCGGCTATGTTCTTGGCCGCCAGCTTTTCTACCAGCGCTTCACGTATCGGGCGGGGGCGTTCGGTCGGCCCAATGATAACGCGCTTTATCAATTCGGGAAGTTCGATCCCAGTCAGGTTGCTGGAAGGTTCGTTCTTCAGCCGCAAAGTGTAGATAGTTTGAGGAATCGCGCCAAACACGCGTTGCTGGGCAAACAGTCGATCGGATGGCCAGAGTTGTGGATGCGTCAGGACGCGCCATTCACGCTCGTCTTGCAAACCGGGGGCCTTCCAGCAGGTCGCCGCAAAAACAAGGGTGAGGAACACCATTTCGACCAGTGCCGCCTTGGGCAAATTTGCCAGAAAGTCCCGGTTAGAGGCTATGTGGTTTGCCACCAGTGCGAATTCGTCGTCGAGTTGTTCGTCAGTCCAGTAGGTCACCGGAACGGGATACGCTTGCAGCGTCTCGGTCATTTGCACGAATGGCCCGACATCCACAACAGCGGCGACACCAATAGTATCGCGTTCGAATGCCCGCCACATCGATAGCCTTCCGGTTGTATCCTCTTTCGGATCATGTTCGGCAATGGACAGCACATATGTCTGGGCGGCAATCTTGGGCAGCCATTCACGGTATTTCACCAGGCCTCGCTGCCAAATTCCCGGCTGGCACATTTCTAGCGTTTCGACCAGCGCATTCCGGCGTTGAGCATCGCGAAGCCATTCACCAACCTTGGCGATGCCGATTTCGACATCGCGGTGGTCGTTCATGAGTTGAGCGTTTCTGAACCAGATTTCCTGGCTATCAAGGATGTGGAACAGGTTCTCTGCTGTTGTGTAATGGACGAAACGGGAATCAAAAGTGATTGCCGATCGCCGCTCGAATGCGGTCGGCATGAAGATGCTGAACGTCTTGATTGTTACCGGGTCCCATTCTTGCATTTCACGTCCCACGACTCAGATTTGGTCCGCGGCACTCTGCTGCGGATCATGAGTGCCTGCAAGCCCACAATGAGGTATCAAGAGCAGCCTATCGAGAGCACTTGACGAAAACCCAGTGAAACCGCAAATGTATCCAGATGGACAATCCGGATATCGTACGACCGCTACGACTTAAGGAATGGAAGTGGCCGCGTCAGGCGGCAAAAGTGCGTGATCAGTTATCTAAGAAACGCGTCCACCTCTTGAGTTCCGCGAATAGGCGATCTGTGTGGTTCGAGTTTGCACTCGTTGGTCCAGATAGCGCTTACAAACGGAGCGTCGGAAGCACGCTTCTTTGCGGACGGCGCTTCGCCGTGGGCGAAACAAGCGGGGAGGTCGAATATAATACGTTCTTCTTGATCTGAGCCGCACCGATCGTATCACATCCGAAAGATGATCTGGAGCACCAGGCAAAAAAGAGCCGGACTAAAAAGCCCGGCTTTAATTGTGAAGGTTGAAAACCTCCAGAGGGAAACAGCCAGCGCGGATAGATTGGGAGGAGAACCGCGCTGACTGAACCCAGTGTGGGATTGGACTTGATGTCTTACAACTGCACTCATTGACGCAGGTAAAGTCGTAGGCTTACACCCTCATAGCCATTCACGTCGATCGCCGATTGCATTGATAGTTTGCCATGCAACTGTTCGAACGGCAACCGGCGCGAATGCACTGCTGAGTGCTAAATGGCATTTTCATCAGACATACGTCGACAGCCTTGGCAACACGTCGAGTTCTTCTTCTGCGAGTATCGGACTTCTTCAGGAATACGCTGGGGTCCTGCAATCGGCCGACACGCTCATGAGGTGAGAGCCAGCAACGCTGATCAACTTGGAAGGAGACTCCCGATCCGTTCCTAGGGTATAGCCAAGCAGTAAGCCATCTGTGTCTCTCTTGTTCCGAAAATGTACCGTTAGATCCAAAGACTGTCACTCTCACTGAGCGCGGTAGTTGGCAGTAGCAACGTTGCGGACCCATCGGCACGGATATCCGGGCCTTCATTGGTCGCGGCGATTTCTGGCAACTTCGCCACCCCCTGTGAGCCATCTTGCATCGAACCAGCGGTCCGCCGGCCCGTCATAGGGCAGCCGCGTTACATCCCAGTGGCTGACGAAGCGTGCGTAGGCGTCCCAGACCGGTGGGCCGCCGCCGATGAAGACGACACGGCCAGCAAAGCGCCCGAGCGTGTCCTCGGGATCCATGCTGGAGTGAACGACGACAAGTTCCCGATCCGCCCGAGCAGAATCCGGAACGCTCGCGATCGTCTTGGGGAAGGCGAGCAAGACGTGTCCTCGATCTTGCGCTGTGAGGTGGCCCCAACTTCCTTCGGGAACTTGCGGATCGAAATGTTGAAGGCGTCTTCGCGCATGGCGGAACTCCTCTGTGTCGGGTTCCGGACGTGACCATTCGAATAGCAGACTGACCGCTTCCAGGAACTAAAGCGGGTGGTGTGGACGACCGCATGGCGGGCGCAAAGTGGTCAGTCGCGCCACGATCGCCAAACCGCAGCTTCGGGCCACTTGCGGACATTCTAGTCGAAGTGATTGGCCGGATTGTTGGCTTTGATTGAGCTGTTCGGGCGTATGAAGGTTCGCGGAAGTTTCCTCGAACCGGGTGAAAAACTCGCGCAAGTCCAAAAAGTAGGGAAATAATCCAGCAGAAAAGAAAAAAGTCCTTTGTGCAGTGTTGCATATCAGTATATACGCGCAGGTGATTTGCGGCTGACTGGCGGACCTTTGAACAGGGAATACTCGCCGAGCGCATAGGAAGAGCTTCACGGCTTCCCGCGAGCGGGTATGCGTTGGACCAAAGGCGAGCCTGAAACGGCAATTACCGAAGCCATCAGTTCTGATCCGCAATCTGTTCACGTGCCAAATGCCAAGGGCGCGGCAGATACTTCGAAGCTGGTTTGCGAAGAGCCAGCACACCTGCGCGGCGATTGAGATTGATCCTCAGGTTTTATCTCTGTTAGCCCGCTCGAAGCCTTCGTTCCATTGTTTCCAGTGACGTGACTTTTCGCGGTACGGGTTGTCCAGCTTGACGCCAGTTTCTCTTGAGCGGCGAGCGTCTCTCAGCCCATTGTTGTAAGGGACACCCTGCCTCCGGTCGATTTCGGTTTTTCGTTCGATCGCGCCGAGTTTGAACGAAGCTTTGACTACGGCCATGAATGCGTCGAAGTGCTGTTTGAGGTCCATCTTTTCAGAGTACTTATCTTTAACAATTGAACAATAGGTAGCTTGATATCAAACAATCCTAAACTGACGCCTCGGGAGATCGCCAACCTGTTGGAACTTTCTCCATTTCATCCGCCAGAAGCTGTGCGTTGGTCGGCAATTGCAGTAACGAGATTATTGAGCCATCGCGCCGAGTGACACACAATCGATAATCGGGGGCTCGCCGCGAGGTATTGAGGCAATCAGCGCCAAGATTAGAATGGGGAGCGTAATCCAAAGAAGATCGCAGGCCGCGGCTGTCACAGGACTTTCTCCCTTCATCAATGATGATAAGGAACCCTTCGGCGCAGGAGATGTTCCTTGGTCAAAGGAGGTGGCATGAAAGAGGTCGCGCCGGTTGAGAGAACGGAACACTGAGATGGCGATGATGATCGAGGGACAGTCACACTTCCCGCCTTTCGGCTTATCCTATTGGGGTTCTGCAGATCTCAATAAGGGAGTTGGAAGCATGACTGCCTCTTATGATTACCATATCGGCGTGGATTACCACAAATCCTATAGCCACCTGGTCGTTCAGGACAGCAGCGGCAAGACGCTGCGCTCCGGCCGGGTGAAGAACGGCCACCAGTCGCTTGGCGGCTTTCTGGAACGATACCGCGAGAACTCGCATGCGGTTGTCGAGGCGACGCGCAACTGGATGGTGATGTATGACTGGCTCGACGACATCTGCGATGATGTCGTTCTCGCCCATCCCTTGAAGGTCAAGGCGATCGCCGACGCCAAGATCAAGACGGACAAGATTGATGCGAGGGTGCTGGCGCATCTGCTGCGGGCCGATCTGGTGCCGGACGCGTGGGCGCCGGGCGAACGCGCCAGAGAACTGCGCGTCGCCCTTCGTGAGCGAATGTTCTACGTGCGGCTGCGCACGATGACCAAGAACCGGATCGTGACAGTCTTTGATCGCTATCCGGAGCAGACGGCCCAGCTGAAGAAGCTGGGTGATCCGTTCGGCAAGACCGGCCGCGCCCAGCTTGCCGAAGTGAACGTTTCGCCGATCGATCGCATCCAGATCGACCGTGGCCTCGACTTCATCGGCGACATCGACGTGCGCATCAAGCAGTCGGAAGCGACGATTCGGGCGATGACCAAGGCCAATGCCCATGTGAAGCTGTTGAAGACGATTCCCGGTATTGGTGAGTTCTTTGCCCGACTGATCGATGCCGAGATCGATGACATATCGCGGTTCCGTACCTCGAAGAAGCTTGCCGCCTATGCAGGACTTGTGCCTTCGACCTATTCGAGCGGTGGCAAGACCTTCCACGGCAAGATCATCAAGCAGGGCAACAAGTGGCTGCGCTGGGCCTTCGTCGAAGCGGTCACCCCCGCCATCGCCACCGACCCGCAGCTTCGAGTCCAGTACGAGCACCTGAAGAACAGAGGAACAAACAAGGCGTGTCGCGATCGCGCGCAAGCTTTTGACGATCGCCTTCCAGATCCTGCGTGACCAGCGCGCTTATGAGCGGCGCGGCATCAGCACCACGGAAGGCGCGTCGACGATATCCCGGTTGTCCTGATGGTGGTTTAGCGAGCCCGGCAGCGCCGGACTGCGCTCCTAAAGGAGAATGGGAAGCCGGGAGCCGAACGCCACTCTGTGACCGAAGCCAGAAGGGGCATCAGGGTCACGCATTGGAGAATGGTTCAGAACCGAAGGACACAAACAACCTGTCCAGCGGAAGAAAGAGATTAGCCGATCGGCAGAGACACCGGTCAAAACATAACCGAACCCAAGGAAAAGCCGCCAAATAGTGGTGTTCCCCCCTTGTGTTCTTTCATTGGAGATCACCATGACAGAGCGTAAAAAGTCACCGGAAAGCGATGCCAAAGGCCAATTCGCAAAGACGCAGCATGGGGGCGACAACGATGGCGTTTCCAGTGCAAATCCACGCGTGTTGTCTGGCAAGAAGAACGGCGATGCAACATTCAAGTCGGATGCGAAAGAGAATGAAAAGGACCGCCGAGCTCCTGGCAAGTCCAAGCCGTTAGGGACAAACTGGCTGCCTGACCGTTGGGGGTATTTAATGCAGGCAGCGGTGCAGTTTCACCCGCGTGCCGCGAGGGGTCAATCACACTTCCCCTAGCACCCCAGCTATAGAATTTGCTCGTCGTCGGAAACAGGTCTTTCGGCAACCGTTATCCACCGTAGTGATACTCATTCTGTGTCTTGTCGTTCCAGGCGCACCACCGGTCGCTTTCCAGTTCCTGTTCGTGATGATCGAAATCTGCAATGAAACGATCAAGAGCCGCTATGCATTCTTCGCGGGTTTCGTAGATCGGTTGAAGCGGTTCATCCCACAGGATGTCCCCGAACGTTGTCTGAACTCCGTGCTTGATCCTTAGCATCGTTGCATTTCCGGTTAACCGATATCTTGGAAGTTCCCGACCTGCCGAATACACAATACTAAAAGCAGGTCGAGTTGCTGATGGAAATGGGGACCATCAGCAACTTCAGCCTGCGCCTGTATGGCTAACAAAAAGTGAGGCACGATATCGTGGTAACCGTCCGACACCGAGCCTCTTGTTGAAGAGTGCCAAGCCCCCTCAACTTAGCTAACAACACCACGACGAGCGGGAATGTCCCTCAGAAAATAAAAGCGTCAATTCCCAGCCTTCAGTTCCTCTAGGTCGAAAACCTCAGCGCGCGCTCTATGGCGAGGTGTCAGCCTAGCAACTTGCTTCAAGGTGAAGTTCTGAGGCCGCCAGAGCGCATTTTCTCAGTCGGCGTTCCAGTACAGCCCGCTATGTTTCCAGACATGTTTCATTTTCAACATTATCTGTTCCGAGCTTCGATGTGGGAATTCTCGGGCGAGCGCAGGAACGAGCTTTAACACGTCGTTCCTTTTCGGCAGCGCATCGCTCGCAAATTTGGCCTGCGCATTGATTTCCAGATTCAGCCTGTCGTCATCGGTCATGGATGGGTTTGAGGCTTTACACCAAGAGGCGCAATCGCCCGGTCTAGTCCTAAACTTGCCGGCGCTTCCGGTCTCTCGGACTCGATCAATGCCACCGCAACTGTTCTTGGCCACCGCTCGCCAACTCATGAGCGTGAACGGCATCTTGGTCGATCCGGACAAACTGGCCCTTGTCGAGCCGGAAGGCGCCGTTCATTCCGCCTTGCTTGAAGAAGTCGGCTTCCAACTCTCCCCAATATCCAAGGTACTCGCCGCAGCTGGTACAGTTAATGGGTGTGTGGCCCGATACATCCTTGGGAATTCTAAGGTAGATGGTCTTGCAGTTCGGGCAGTCCAGCTTGTGGTCCAGTTCCTGAGACATCTTCGTGATCCCATGAAAGAGGCACTGACCTGCATACGAATATTATAAAAATTACAGTTTGCAAGTATGTGTCTGCCGATGGACGAAACCCAACCTCAGGTCACGCGGAAGTCAGGCACGCTGTCTTGGCTTGGTCTTATGCCACCGCAAGGATTTGCCCGAGGGAGGTCCGCGTACCGGCTCATCCACACAGTTGCCAGCTTCTTTGGCAGCCTGGATAAAAGCGAATCTTGCTGATCCCGGCGAAAGATTTCCTTCAAGGCAGGATTGCAGAGCGTATTTCGCAGCAGACAGGACTTCGCCGTCATCAATCGGCCACACCGCCAAGATTTGTTCTGCGGCCTGAAGAGCCGACGTGATGACGCGCATCCTGCCGGGGTGGCTGGTCATAACGCGGACTTCCTTGAAGTGCCTTTCGTCCATCAGCGCCAAACGTGTCCTTGGGGATTCAGTTCCTCGTGGAGAGTTAGCCAATTCTTATTACGCCTTGCGAAGTATCTGACCATCCTTCAATTCGAAGACACCGTCCTGGCCGCCCTGTCCGTCGAAATCGCGATTGAGCTCGCCCCAATAACCAATGAACTGACCGCATGACGAGCAATGGATAGGCGTCACATTGCGCACGTCGTCGGGAATATCCAGATAGATAGTCCCACAGGCTTTGCAGTCCAGCTTGTGATCCAGGCGCTCCATGTGACGCCCCCGTCAGAACCCACTGTAGTCTAATTATGGCATGCATTATTGCGCTGTCCAGAGGGGTACGATGGAACGTTCTTCACACCCTAGTGTTGCTGCCGAGCAGTCGCAGGCCCGCAGCCCTTCACAACCGGGTTAGAATACTCGCTATGATCAGCGCGATGGCCACACCACCGATGAAGATGCAGACCTTAAACCACCATGGTGTTTTGTATTTGCGCCGTTCGAGTTTGTCATTCATCGCGAGCGGCCTCCGATTGGCTACACAGTTTCCTACATCTCTGATAAATGGTAGGCCGTTACCGCCCTGGGCGGCGCCAAGTCATCACTCTGCACTGCGTGTTTTTAATGGTCGTAAGAACGTAACCCTCTTAGCCTCCATACATTGTTGATTTTCTGATGAATTTCCTCAATTTTTCGATGAGGAAAATCCGTACCGAGTGCTTTGGCAAGCGCCATAGCATTCGTTCTCTTCGGACGGGACTGATAAGCGATATCGGCCTGTGCGGAAATCTCCGTCATGAGCCGTCTGTCATCTTCAGTCATTGGCACGCTCCAGATTTCCTCATGGTGGCACGCGGCGTCATCGCATCCGGTGTCGCGCTATAAAAAATAGCCAAATCGCTACGATGACGGCGATTATCCCCAAAGCGTACAAGTTCCAATTGATGGAAAGCATATCGGCTGAAATAGTCGTCATAACATTTGCAATCTAGTAGAGTGTAATTAGGAGAAACCGTTTAGAGTCGTGATCGTCGCGGCTACTGGAATGGCCACCGTGGCTATCGCGAACAACGCCGCGGATATCGTCGTCACAATGACGGATACTGGTATCCACTGGCGATATTCCGTCTCTAAACTCAACTTTTTCGTTAGGACATTTGAAGGCGGCGCTTGCGTGTCGCCTTTACATGCTCTGGTTGCGGATCAAAGCAGCTCGGGCTCAGCGCGGCACTCTATTGAGACGCCCATGCCAGGCGTGGAACGATTTCCGCTTCAATATTGTTAGCGGTGTAGTTTGCAAATGGAGGTAAACGCAAATGGTCGACAACAAACAGAAAATGGACAATCGCGACCGGTCGAAAGTCTCGGCAAGCGAGGATTATGAAGTCGAATATCTGATGACGAAGTTTGATCTAAGCAAAAATCGCGCTCTTGAACTGATTGCAAAGCACGGCGGTAGCCGGAAAAAGATCGAGTCTGAACTCACGGGTTCTGTGTGACAAATGGCCATACCGTCACCGGTACTACCCTCCGTCGACCCTAATCGCTGGCTTGAGTGCGAGCGGGCCTTGCAAGAGCGCTTCACAATGATTGTCGAAGGTGATGAACGATCGAGCGCCGCGCTTAAAGGGTTAATCGTAGAGGCGATTGAAGCCGGTTGGAGCGAAGGGGAGGTAAGGCGTGCTCTTTCCGACATGATACGAGCAAATGGGATTACTGGTGAAGAGGGCGACCCATGGCTGCACGTATAGCGGGTCCAAAACTACGGTCTGGAGATCCCAATCGATGGGACGAATGTGAAAAGGCCATCAAGCCGCGGTTCAACATGATCAATTGGGTGGATATGCGAGACGATAAAACTATTCAATTGCTGAACGACGCCATGGCGGCCGGCTGGACCGAGAGAGAGGTGATACGTGCAATTTGGGCTCTAAGAATGTTAAGGGATACGGCATCTGTGACCAGAAACTAGCCCGATCCGTCAGCGCTTAAATTGCAAACTTAACCGATTGTCTGGGGGAAATTCATTGCTCGAAACGTTTCACTACCTCAATTCCTTGCCGGTATTTCCACACGTGTTTGCTCTGGCGGTCGCCTATATCTTGGCTTTTCCGATTGGTCTGGATCGAGAACGCGAGGAACGCAGTGCGGGCGTGCGAACTTTTCCCATTGTGGCCTTGGCAAGCTGCGGTCTAATTCAAGGGACCGAAAATCTTACGGCCGGCAATCCCGAGGCCACGGCCCGTATTATCGAGGGACTGATTACCGGCGTCGGGTTTATCGGCGGCGGCGCTATCTTGCAGCTCAAGGATTCTGTCCGTGGCACAGCAACAGCGGCCAGCATCTGGTCAACCGGTGCAATTGGTATAGCGGTCGGACTTGAGAGTTATGATGTGGCGTTCATCATCTCGCTCTTCACGTTTCTCACGTTGCGCCTGATGCTGCCGTTGAAAAAGGAGCCGAAGCAAGACTGAAATCCGGCAAGGACGGATGGACGACACATAACCGGTTAGCCGATGCCCTCCCACTGCGTGCCTTGTCGAGTGCTGCGTAGCTCGCGATTGATGCATCGCCAAGGTTGGAGGTTCCAAGTCGTTCCTCTCAATGCTCAGAAACACAGCACTTGCAATTACACCGTGTATGGGGTGGCATGCCTTTTTGATTTTCCACTGCAATGCGAAGGATTCAAATGACAAACCCACGTATCGCAGAAATGGTTCTTGAAAGTGCGATCGACTACGCCATTCTGACCTCTGACCTTTCCGGCAATGTCACGTCATGGAGCGTTGGGGCTGAGAATATTTTCGGCTGGACCGAGGACGAGGTGTTGGGACTTGCCGCTGACATCATTTTCACGAGTGACGACCGTGCGCAGGATATCCCGCGCAGAGAAATGGCCAATGCCCTTAAAAACGGTCGGGCAACAGACGAGCGCTGGCATCTGCGCAAGGACGGAACAAGATTTTGGGCCAGCGGTGAAATGATGCCGCTGCAGAACAATGGTGCCGCTGAAGGCTTCCTCAAGATTGTCCGAGACCGGACGCAGCAAAAGCGGGCCGATGAGCTGCAGTCAACGTTGAGCCAAGAGCTAAGTCACCGGTTGAAAAACCAGCTTGCCATGGTCCAGGGTCTGGTCAATCAGTCATTGCGCCGCGCGGATAATATCGAGAGTGCGCGCCTGTCGATCAGCCAACGTCTTCGTGTCTTGGGGCAAGCGCATGATCTGCTTTTGACCGGTTATGGCGAGCGGATGGAGGTTCGTACCTTGGTCGAAAAGGCTATTAATCTAGACGAGGACAAGCGCAGTAGTCAGTTCACTCTGACGGGTCCAGAATTGCAGGTTGGTCCGCAATCGGGATTGTCGCTGGCTATGCTGCTGCATGAACTCACGACCAATGCTTTCAAGTATGGCGCTCTCTCGCGGACGGAGGGCCAGATCATTATTGAATGGGGAATTGCCGAAATGGATGAAGAGGCGGCATTCAAGCTGGATTGGCGAGAGAAAAACGGTCCCCCGGTAGTACCACCTACAGTCGAAGGATTGGGCACGAGACTTATCAAAAATGGCGTCGCTGGCACATTAACCAAGGTTGATCTCACTTATCCAGCGGATGGATTGAATTGCACTATATTGGCGCAGCTTGAAGGCTTCCAAGCCGATACTTAGGTCCATAGCAGCGCACAATAATATGAGATGAAGCCCGGTTTGGGCTCCTCTACAGGAAACGGTCCTCACGCCGGAATAGGTCTTCTCGACTGACAGTCAATGTATCAGCGGGCGCTGTCAATCGCGAGAGACGAGCCGTCCACGGGGCCACGCAAGCTCCGCCAGCCCAAGCCACGGCCCACGGTCTTCTTTAGATGACGCCACCGGCCCCGAGGGGCGCTTGCCCGTTGGCTTTTGTGGTTCAGCCGGCTTATTCTCCTCATCTTTCTTCCCCTCGTTGTTGCTCATGGAAATATCTCCGTTGGGAGAAAGATTTTAGCAAAGTATCGAAGTCCGAAAAATCAGGACAAGGCCTGACATCGAGCAGGGTATCCGTCTACAAAAAATAATAACTGTCCCAACATGAGGCAGTCGTGGCGCTTGCCGAGCTCACAACCTCACTCGTGCAATGATTAGAGCTGCAGCAACACCTGCAGCAGCGCCGGCAACGAAGATGCCTACCTTTAGCCATAGATAGTGTTCTGTACCGCCGTTCAATGTCATTCTTATTTCCCCCACATGCCTTTTTGGCCCCACGATAGCGAGAACCCTGGCCCGCGACCATACCCCAAAATGGGGAATGGTCGGCACCTGGGGGGACATAAGGAAACATCCCACTGGGAGGCAGGGCGTCAAAGTATTGAGTGAGGCTAAGCTGCTACAGCAATGTTGTTCGCACCAATCCCATTAGCCACCCCCCTTAAAATCGCGTCGGAAATATCAAATAAACGGCAACAAGAAGCACACTCATAATCCCTGCAAAGGCGATTATTTGGAGGAACCAGGCTGTATTGTTTCTCACGAGTGAATGCTTCTGATGAAGGGTATGCCCTCACCACCTTGGGCATCGCTCCTTGCTTTATTCAGCAAGATTTCGCGCCTTCTGCGGGAAAGGTTTTTAATCAGCCTGAGTGCTCTCCGAGATATACGAAAACGCCCGCAACTCGGGCAAATGAACTCGGCAAAATCTCCAACGCGAGGTAGCATTTCATGAACTGGCTCATCCGAGATTGGGCATGTGTAGTAGGTGTTCTCCATTAATCCTCCACGTTAATCGCAAGACTATACAGGAAGACACCCATGCCAAGGCCATCTAATCGCGCACCTACGCTTGCCATCCTCCCGCGAGTCTTTTGCCCCAAGGAAAGCGCCGTTTATTCACCGTTTGCCAGAGCGGCGGCCGCCTTCGACTCATTTATTTTTTGAATAATTGGACCATTGACGCTGATCGCGATGGGGTCTGATACAATGCTTGCCAACTCGCGTGCGACACGCTTGCACACAACCGGGGATGGCTTATCATCAACGCTGGAACCAAACACCTGATGCCGAAGTGACGGCCCCTGCCATGCCGATACCAAAGCCACACCATCCAAGAACTCATCCCGAGCGCTTTGATTCATGTCAGTTGGCGATTGAGGACAAGCTGATAGAACTGATCGGCCACGCCTCGGATATGGGCTGGCACAGAGACGAAATACTGTCGGCCATCATCGCAATAGCCGACAACTTGTCCTTGGCCCGGCGTGACGATATCGCGCTCGCGATAGAAACGCAGTTATCGAAACTGATGAAGAAAAAGGATATCTGAATTGGCTCACGCCAAAGCGCATCCCGCGCGCCTTAGCTTTGCAGCGCGATGGAGAGCATCAGTCCCCAAAGGACTGCGAGAACACCATGCGTCAATTAAAACGGCGTGAATGCGGGACGGAATGGACCTTTGCCTACGCCGACAGTTTACGCTTGAACAGACGAGGCGACAATCAGGGGTTTCCCCAAAAGCAAAGCCAGAATATTCCCCTTTCGAAGGGAAAATGAAAAGACCCTGCCCGCATGGCTTGGCCAGATGTGCTAGTCAATCAATGGCGCGCGACGCGCCATCAGTTCTTTCTGCCCCCCTCCTGTAATGCCTGCAATGCCTTCTCCACGCTAAGCGAACCGGAGACCTGGCTGGGCGGATAGTCCTTGAAGGTGGAGAGGAACTTGCTCATGACCATCGTCGCCGGCATCATGACCCACAGTTTCTTGCCCCACCATTCGCCGTAGGAGGTTGACTCGCTCTGGTATCGCTCCCAGGGATCGACGCGCAGGTTGGTCACGAGCGGGACATTGGTCGAGTCCTCCTTGCCGGAGAACAGGTTGCCGGCGATAGTTTTGAAGGTGATCTTCCACTCGTTGTAACGCACCGCCATAAGGTCGGCGTTGTCGCTGAAATAGAAGAACTCCCGGCGCGGACTTTCAGCGACGTTGCCTTCGAAGAATGGTTTGAAGTTGTAGCCATCGAGATGGTTCCTGAAGGTCTTCTCGCCCACCTGGTAGCCGGTGAGCAACTTCTCTTTCAGATCAGGCTCGCCTCCGGCAGCCGCGACAAGGGTCGGCATCCAATCTTCAGCGGACATGACGTCGTTTATGATGGTGCCCGACTTGATGACGCCAGGCCACTTGGCGAGCATAGGCACCCGGAAACCGCCTTCGTAAACCGTGCCCTTCTCGCCGCGGAACGGATGATTGCCGCCATCGGGCCAGCTGAAGATTTCCGCACCGTTATCGCTGGTGAACATCACGATCGTGTTGTCGGCGATGCCGAGTGCGTCCAGCTTGGCGAGCAATTCTCCTACGATCCAGTCCAGCTCGGCCATCGCATCGGCGAACAACCCGAAGCCGGTCTTGCCGTCCCACTGCTTGGAGAGATGCGTAAAGGAGTGGCACCGTGTGGAGTTGTGCCATAAAAAAAATGGTTGCCCCGCCTTCACTGAGCGGTCGATGAAGTCGCACGACCGCCTCACCAGATCGGCATCGATGTCTTCCATGCTCACCTTGGCAGCGGGATCCATTCCGGGATGCGGCGGCAGTGGACCTGCGTCTGTGATCTTCTGCTTGCCGACGCGGCCCCAACGTGGATCCTCTGTCGGATTGTCGACCTCGGTGGCGACGCTGCTGATTATGTTGCGCGGCCCGAACCTTTCGCGGAATTTCTCGTCCTTCGGATACTGCGGATCGTAGGGCTCCTCCATTGCATTAAGGTGGTAGAGAATCCCGTGGAACTCGTCGAAACCATGGACTGTGGGCAGGTATTCGTTGCGATCCCCCAGATGGTTCTTGCCGATCTGCGCCGTCACGTAGCCAAGCGGCTTGAGGAATTGCGCAATTGTCGGATCGGTATCCTGCAAACCCTGCTTCGCCGCGGGCAGGCCGACTTTAAGCAGCCCCGTGCGAAACGGCGTTTGCCCGGTGATGAACGCCGCGCGTCCAGCAGTACAGGATTGTTGACCGTAGTAATCAGTGAACAGCGCGCCCTCGCTTGCGAGTCGGTCGAGGTTTGGCGTGCTGCCCCCCATCATGCCACGGTGATAGGCGCTGATGTTCCAGATGCCTACATCGTCGGCCATGATCATAATGATGTTCGGCTTGATTGAGGCGGGCATTAGGCACTCCTGTTGATCGCGGCGAACGGTCCGCATCGGTGAAGGATAACGCACACTACCGGACGCTGTCACCGGCATTTCGACGCAACAGATATAAGTAATTCTACTTCGCAGTTTGCTACCTGAGACTTATGCAATCACTCCAACTAAACCTTGCCGTCGCCACAGGCCGATCCACACAGAAACAAGGAGGATTGTTGGCAAGGGACGGATTTGTATCGTCGTTCAAGCGTCCCTTCGCAAACAGATCAATGAATTGAGCGAGCGGGCACAAGCAGGCATGCCAACCTGGCCGTCTTTGTCAGGAGAATCTTCCTCTGTATCGCCATCGCCGCGTGGTTGACTGAACAAGTTACCGCGCGGGGGCTCACTTGTCGCAGTTCAAAAAAAGCCCGCGAATGTTCACGCCATAATGGGGCAGGCAAAACTTGCGACGTAAATCTAAAGGACTGTAACCGTAACAATTTTGACTGATGTCAAAAAAGGGAGCATTTTACTTTAAGTGGATTCGTGCATTGGCATCTCTTGGGGGGAAGCAATGAACTCACTCCAACGGCAGGTCGTGAATGCCTTCCTGAAGGCAGTACAGGCGAGTGGGCTGCAAAGCATATTCCTTTTTGCCTCGACAGTTCTCGCAGCAGTATCTTTCACGTCGGCTTCCCTCGCGCAAACATGTCCCAGTCCCGCGGTCGCGGTCAATTCCGCGTGCATGGTGAATCCCGGAACCACTATCGCGGTAACAACAGTAAACGG
>NZ_JAQMHX010000019.1 GCF_028331445.1 Candidatus Phyllobacterium onerii
TTCGGGCGGCGAAATCCCCGCGGCGCATATAAGTACAATTACCTGGAGCATGCTGGCTTCCTTTGCGTTCGGTCGCTCCTCCCGACGCGCTGGTTTTCGCATTGGCTCTCAGGGTTTTATTGAAGGCACAGGGCGCTGTTTGAACGATGACACTGCTAAGGAGGCTGGCCGCGCGACGGATGATTCTATATGCCGTCATCATTCCAAACACACGCCTTCCCTCCAATCGCAGAGAGCATATTTGATTAAAAATGCAAGGGAGATTCACGGCAAAACAGGAGAGCGCCTTGAACATTTCCCAAGTGAGTATTGCATCCGACGAGATCATCCTTCCCGTCGTCCATCATCGGACTGTTGCAATTGACGGTGTCAATATCTTCTACCGCGAGGCCGGGGCGGAGAATGCGCCTACGATACTGCTCCTGCACGGATTTCCCACCTCCTCGCATATGTTCCGCAACCTGATCCCCGTCCTCGCTGATACATATCACGTCATTGCACCCGACTACCCCGGATATGGCCAAAGCGATGCGCCCGATCATAAATCGTTCGCCTATACGTTTGACCGCTGTGCCGGACTGATCGAGGGCCTCTTACGCAAACTGGATATCAAGCGCTTTACAATGTATCTGATGGACTACGGTGCTCCGGTCGGATGGCGCTTGGCACTTGCAGATCCTAACCGCGTTTCGGCACTCATCATCCAGAACGGAAATGCCTATGACGAGGGACTGAAGGAGTTCTGGGATCCGATCAAGAAGTATTGGGATGATGGTCTTGAAGCCAGCCGCAATGCCCTGAAGAGCCTGCTCAGCCTTGAGACCACCAAGTTCCAGTATACGGACGGCGTCTCGGACAAGAGCCGAATATCGCCAGACAACTGGACCCACGACCAGCCGTTGCTTAACCGGCCCGGCAACAGTGATGTCCAGCTAGATATGCTCTATGACTACCGCACTAATCTTCCGCTCTATCCGCGAGTGCAGGAATGGTTCAGGCATAGTCAACCACCAACATTGATTGTCTGGGGCAAGAACGATTTCATCTTCCCTGCCGACGGAGCCCATCCATACAAGCGTGATCTCAGCAATCTCGAATTTCACCTCATCGACACGGGCCATTTTGTTCTCGAGGACAAGGCAGACGAAGTTGTTCCGATTATCCGGGACTTCTTGCGTCGGAAGGTTGCTTGAATTTCCGTACATGCCCGAATTTCAAGGCCGCAACGGATTCGTTACGACGGCTTTAGACTTCCGCGGCCGATCAAACCAACCGAGTGCGGCCCGCCTATAACATAAAGGAAAAACCCATGATCCGAATCATACTCGTTGCCGCCGCAGGAGTTGCCCTCGTCATCCCCGCCCTTGCCGAAAGCATGCAGATGGGCAAGCCCATGGGCGACCAGGGTAGATCCAGCCATGCTTTCGCGGAAGCAAACGCCAAGATGCACAAGGACATGATGATCCGCTACAGCGGCGATGCCGACAAAGATTTCGTTCGGGTGATGATCCCCCACCATCAGGGCGCAAGCGACATGGCCGAAGTTGAGCTGAAGTATGGCAAGGATCCTGAGCTCCGCAAGATCGCCGAGCACATCATCAAGATGCAGGAGAAGGAAATTTCCGATTTCCAATCCTGGTTGAAGACCCACGGCAAATAGTTCTCCGGCCGTTGTGAAAGGGACTCGGCATGCCCCTTGGAACCGTTCTCGTATTTGTCGATTTCTCTACCGCCGGTGAGGCGCGGATGCAATATGCAATCCAGCTTTGTCAGCGCCACAATGCCCACCTTGTCGGGATCTTCGCCGCCCCGTCCGGCTGGCCCGGCCATCCGGTGGAGTCCTTCGTGCGGGGAGAAGGCGCCATCCGTCGGCTCATCCAACGCAACAGGACTGAAGCGGAGCTTGCCTCAGGCGAGGCTGGCCGCGATTTCCAGACGACCATGCAACGGGAAGACATCAGTTTTGAATTCCGGGTCGTCCATAGCCACGTCGAAATGGATGTCTTGATGAATTCACTGCATGCGGATTTGATCGTGGCCGGTACTCCGACACCTGGGGGACTTCCGGAGAACCTGGTGTCCCGAATCGATGCTCCTGGCGACGGGTGTCCCGATGATCGTCATTCCTTCAACGTGGCGAAAGGCATTCGTCGCCGAAAAAGTGCTCGTCGGTTGGAACGCCAGCCCTGTCGCCAGGCGGGCGATCACAGATTCCCTGCCGCTGCTGATGGGTGCGCAATCAGTCTGCGTGCTCGTGATCGATGCCAACAGCAACGCGCGTCACGGCGAAGAGCCCGGTGCTGATACAGGCCTGTACATGAGCCGGCACGGCCTGAAAGTGACGGTGGAAAACATCAGATCCGAGGGACGTCCGATCGCCGACGTGCTTCAGGATATGGCAGGGCGAAATGGCTACGATCTGATCGTGATTGGCGCTTTCGGACACTCGCGCACGCGTGACATGTTCTTCGGAGATGTGACGCGAAGCTTGCTGGCCCAGGCGAGAGTGCCTTTGCTTTTGGCTCATTGAGAATGGGGTGGTGGCCGCCCAATATGTGTGGCCGGCGATCCGGATGACTATGGTTATTTCATGAAACAATGACTTGTGAAGAATGCTCCTTAACGCGCTCGCTGAGGTGCGGCACTATATGGCGACCGACCGGAAATGTCTGCAACAGGAGATTTTATCATGAAGTTGTTCTACCATCCGCTGTCCGGACACTCTCACCGGGCGCGACTGTTTCTTTCCGTGATCGGACAGCCGTTCGAGGAAGTCGAGGTTGACCTCGCTTCCGAAGAGCACAAGAGACCCGATTTTTTGGCGATGAATGCGTTCGGGCAGGTTCCGGTGCTTGTCGACGGAAAAACCGTGATCGCGGATTCCAACGGCATCATGATTTACGTCGCCAAGAAACTCGGCCGCACAGACTGGCTCCCCGAAGACCCTGCCGGTGCAGCGGCCGTACAGCGTTGGCTTTCGATCGCCGCCGGGCAGCTAGCTTATGGTCCTGCTGCTGCGCGCCTCATCACGGTCTTCGGCGCCAAGTTCAACGCGGAGGAGGTAATCGGGCGTGCACACCAACTCTTACAGGTGCTTGAACAGCATTTGACGGCCAAGGACTGGCTTGCCGTCCACCGCGTAACGATCGCGGATCTCGCCCTCTACAGCTACACTGCCCGTGCTCCTGAAGGAAACGTCGATCTGGCAGCCTATCCGAAAGTTTCCGGTTGGCTGGGAAGGATTGAAAGCCTTCCGGGTTTTGTGACGTTTGTCAAAACGCCGGTTGGCCTGAGCGCCGTCGCTTAGCACCGTGTGGAAGGACAGCGGCGATGGGATCGACAATTGACAATCGCGAAACGTCACCTTGGCATGCCGGGGAGCTGGCTTTGCAAAAAAGCGCGGCCGCTGTGGAAAAGATGGACGACATAGGGAGACGGGTTGTCAGAAATACGCTGATAGAGCAACATCGCCTCTTTTATCCGCAGCTGCCGTTCGTGATAGCCGGAGCCGTCGACCGAAATGGAAACGCCTGGGCAACGATCTTCACGGGACGACCCGGGTTCATGCAGGCTACCGACGCGGTTACTCTCAGCGTTGCAGGACGACGCGACCCGACCGATCCGGCCGATGACGGCATGGAGAACGGCGATGCGATCGGCTTGCTGGGCATCGAGCTGCATACCCAGCGGCGCAACCGGCTGAATGGCAGGATAAGGAGATCTTCGTCTTCGGATTTTGACCTGTCCGTCATCCAAAGCTATGGGAACTGCCCGCGCTATATCCAGATCCGTGATGTATCGTTCGCGGGTGACCGGGATGCCAGGTACCACGGAACTGTGGAAACAAGCTCTGGGCTTGACGAGGAAGCCCGAAGTATCATTGCGTCATCGGATACTTTCTTCGTCGCATCCTACGTCGGAGACGGTTGGGATCGCCAGGTCGACGTATCCCATCGCGGCGGTAGGCCGGGGTTCGTTCGCGTTGGCAACGATGACGTGCTGACGATTCCCGACTTCAACGGCAATCTGTTCTTTAACACGCTCGGTAATATCCTCGTCAATGGACGGGCCGGCCTGTTGTTCGTGGATTTCGTCGCAGGCGACTTGCTGCAACTCTCGGGAACTGCCGACATTGTACTCGATTCGCCAGAAATCGAGACGTTCCAGGGCGCGGAGCGTCTGTGGCATTTTCACGCCGACAAGTGCGTACGCCGCAAAAACGCCTTGCCCATTCGCGGCACAAAGCGAGAAGGCGGCGAAAGTCGCTTCTCCAGCATGACTGGTGATTGGATTGAGGTTAACGACCGTGTCGAGGCGTTAAAGCGGACTGACAGCGAGTAAACTCTAGGCAAACGTGTCCTGCTGCTCGGCCGAGCCATTTTGAGCTCTTTGTTCAACGAATGCATTCTTGCTGCAATCCAAAAGCAGCCGAACCTCACATAGTTATTACAGCGTTTGCCCGCACAAGCGAAGCAACTTATGCGCCCGCTGTAAGGAATTATTTTGACAAAGTACTTCGAGAGAAACCTGAACTTACGTGTTGCCGACAATTGTCGGCAGTTCAAGAAACGCGTGTCAGCTACCTCCGACTAGGATTGGCGTGCCCTGTAGTTCCTCGAATATCCAGACGCTATCGCCCGAAATAGAGAGGACATCCTGATGCCCCATGTACACCCCCGCGCAACAGCAAGCATAGCGGGAATACCGATCCGCGCTTTGCTCGCGCCTTTCCCCATTGTCTGCTTCATCGGCGCATTGCTCACAGATATAACCTACGCGCAAACTACCGAGATGATGTGGGCCGATTTTTCCGCCTGGCTCGTCACCGTCGGCTTGATCATGGGAGTTCTCGCCTTCATAGCCGGGCTGATCGATTTTGTCGGTGACCCCGCCGTGCGCAGGCAGAGATCCGTCCGGGTTCATCTCGTCGGCAGCGTGATCCTGCTGGTTTTGGCCGCTCTCAACATGTTCATACACACGCATGATGCCTGGACCTCGGTTGTTCCCTGGGGCCTGACCTTATCGGCGATCATTGTGGTCGTCCTTCTGGTCACGGAATGGATGGGGTTTTGGATGGTCTTCCATCATAGTGTAGGAGTATCAGAATAATGTCTTACCGTTCTTCGTTCATCAGCGCTGGCCGCGGCACGGCCATGGTGCTCGTTTTCACCTTGTCTTCGGCATCGAGCTACGCTGCGGATACCTTCGATGTCCAGAGCCAGATTGGCCCCAATCCGGTCCTGCCTGAACCACAGCAATATCTGTTTCCGCCCATGCATCTTGCCCCTGTCGTTGGATGGAAGGAAGGTGAAAAGCCAACCGTGGCCCCAGGGCTTAAAATCGAGGCTCTCGCCACCGGGCTAGAACATCCAAGATCGGTCTATGTGCTTCCGAACGGCGATGTTCTTGTAGTCGAATCCCGGGAACCCGATTTTAACACGGTCAAACGGCCAAAAGATTTGGTGATGGGCTGGGTTGAAACCTTTGTGACATCCGGTGGTGCACCATCAAAGAGCAATCGTATCACCCTGCTGCGTGATACCGATTCCGACGGTAAACCCGAAACCCGCTCGGTGTTCCTCGACAACCTGTTTTCTCCGTTCGGCGTGGCATTGGTCGGCAACGATCTCTATGTCGCGAACACGAATGCGATCATGCATTACCCTTATGACGGCGGCACCAGAATTATGTCATCGGGGACCGAGCTGACCCCGCTACCGGGAGGGCCGATCGACCATCACTGGACAAAAAGCCTTGTGGCCAGCCCTGACGGGTCGCTGCTCTATGTCGGGGTAGGTTCGAACAGCAATATCACCGAGAACGGTATGGAGGCCGAGAAGAACCGCGCCGCCATCTGGGAGGTCGAAAGGACCACCGGCCGCTGGCGGATATTCGCGAGCGGCTTGCGCAACCCCAACGGCTTGACTTTTGAACCCCAGACCGGGGCCCTCTGGGCGGTCATCAATGAACGCGATGAACTCGGTCCCGATCTCGTGCCTGATTACATGACTTCCGTGAAAGATGGAGGCTTTTATGGCTGGCCTTACAGCTACTACGGCCAGCACCTCGACCCGCGCGTCCAGCCGCAACGGCCGGATCTTGTGGAAAAAGCTATCGTTCCCGACTACGCCCTGAGCTCCCACGTCGCGCCGCTTGGTCTCACGTTCTACACGGCCGACAACCTGCCGCCGAAATACAAAGGCGGTGCCTTCGTCGGCGAACACGGCAGCTGGGACCGGGACCAATTCAACGGCTACAAGGTGGTTTTCGTGCCGTTCAGCAACGGAAAGCCGAGCGGGAAAGCCGAAGATGTCGTCACAGATTTCCTGAACGCCAAGGGCGAAGCACGCGGCCGGCCGGTCGGCGTCGCCGTTGACAAGTCCGGAGCGCTGCTGATTGCCGACGATGTCGGCAATACAGTCTGGCGGGTGACCGCCGCAAGCCAGGCGATCAGCAAGAACTAGAAAGGGTGCTCAAATGGAATGGATGCTTTTTCGTTACCGCGTGTATCAGGTGCTCCGTCACGACTACAACGGTTTGGACGCGTGGAAATACAGCGCAGGGTACAAGCAGCATATGCTTGACGGTTTGACACCCATGCTGGCTGTCGAATGGGAAAAGACCTTCGGTTTTGTCGAACGACCGGATTTCGGCCGTTCATTAAATGATCAACGTCAAAATCTTCGGGGGCGGATGCGCTCCAACTCCCGTGACCTTTGATGAGGAAAAGTCATGAGAACCTTGTTGTTTGTTCTTCTCGCCACCGCGCCTGCAGCAGCCCATGAGGCTCCGTCAGGCTGGGCCTATGGTTCCGAATGCTGTTCCACGATGGATTGTTTCGAGGAACAGGACAAAAACGTCGAGACAGCGTCCAACGGTTTTCACATCAAGAACACGGGCGAAGTCATTCCATATGCCGACAAGCGTGTGAAAATGTCCAAAGATGCCAAGTACCATAGATGCACAAGGCTTGGCGATCCAAAGATGCCAAGGTCAATTTGCATTTATGTACCGAACAGGGGTTCGTGATGGCTGCTGCAAGCCTGTCAGCTAGAAACGGTTTTTACCGGAACGCAAGGAAGCGACTGCCAAATCGACGAAGCTCCTGACTTTTCCCGATGTGCTGCGGCCTTCCGGATGGACGACATGAACAGGTAGAGCCTCTTCTTCACTATTGGACATTATCGCGCGGAGTTCGCCAGACCTTAGAAGCGGAGCGACCTGATAAGACAGGACGCGAGCAATGCCCCACCCTTTTACGGCCGCCGCTATCGCTGCTTCGTTGGTGTTGCAATAAAGCCTTGGAGTGACATGTACCGTTGATTTTGGGTGCACGCCAAACCTCCACTCCAGTGATGACCATGCACTCGTCGTCCCAATTATCCTGTGTTTAGACAAATCGCGTGGCATAGCCGGCACGCCGTTCTTGTCAAAATACTCTGGAGACCCGCATAGGATACGCTTTACCTCGCCGACGCGAACGGCGGTGAGGGTGGAGTCATCCAGGTGTCCGATACGAAAGGCGACGTCGACGCCCTCGTCGACAATGTTGACTATACGGTCGACGAACAGGCTTCGGCCGGTGACAGCGGGATAAAGATCGAGATACTCGGTCAGAATCGGCAAGACGTGCATTTGCCCGAACATGATGGGTGCCGTCACCGTCAGAATACCGTTGGGTTTGGCATGGGCTCCGGCCGCGGCCGCCTCCGCTTCGGCAAGTTGCCCTAGAAGCCTCTCGCAGTCACCAACATAGCGGGAGCCAGCCTCCGTCAATTTCACGGAGCGGGTGGTGCGGGTCAACAGCCTCACGCCGATCGTGTCCTCAAGCATCGCTACTGCGCGCGTGACGACAGGTGCGCTCAGGTGCATCTGGCGGGCAGTGTCGGTGAAACTCTCCGTTTCGGCGACTTTCACAAAAATGCGCATCGCCTGCCATCGATCCATTTGGATTGCCTTCAGTTGGACAGATTTCCGCCGCTGTTGTTTCCGAGCTTGATCTTGTTGACCGACATGTAATCTTCGGTCAAGGAGACAACGTCATCCAGACGGGTGTCCACGGCGAAATGGCCGGCGTCAAGGATCGCGACCCGGGCTTGGGGAAAATCGCGTTTGAATGCCTCCGCTCCAGCGACCATAAACGCCGGATCGAATTTTCCCAAACGACCAGCGTGGGTAACTGATGGGCTTTCAGCCACGACTGCCAAGCCGGATAAGCAGCGATGTTGTTTCGGTAGTCGAAGATCAGGGCCGATTGGATCGGTCCTTGGCCAGGCCTGTTGAGATAAGCGTATTCGTCCATCCAAGGTCCGGATCGTAGGCCTCGACGTCGGGGTCGCTTCCAAGATGACGGGCCCGCGTTACGGCCAGCGATTGCTGGGCTTCGATGACCTCTTGTTCGTGGGCTGCACGGTCGGCCCAAAACGCTTTGCGCTTCTCCCACATCGGCCCCAGACCTTCCGCATAAACATTGCCGTTCTGGAAGATCATGCCTTGTATGGCGTCGGACCGGTCTGTGCAACGCCCATGCCGACCGGGGCACCGTAGTCCTGCATAAACAAGACGTAGCGGTCGAGCCCTACGACATCGGCAAACTTCTCAACAACTTCCGACAGATGATTGAACGTGTAGTCGAACGCGACAGGATCTGGCACATCGCTGTTGCCGAAACCCGGGTAGTCCGGCGCAACCATATGATAGCTGTCTCCCAGCCTGCGCATGAGTGCGTCGAACATCCGCGAAGAGCTCGGAACACCGTGCAGGAGCAGCAGCGCCGGCTTATCCGGCGATCCGCTTTCACGGTACGCCATGTTGACGCCCTCGACGGTCGCCGTGCGATAGTAAACCGGCGCGCCCATCGCCGATGATCCTGCTACGGCGAGTGCCGCGCCTGCAATTGCGAGTTCCCGTGTGGTGGTCATGCTGGTTCCTTCCGGTTGCAGATCCGTATAAAAACCCGTTGTCGCAGACGGTCCCTCCCTCCGGAATTGCCGGATTCCGCAACACACACTTCCACAAACTGGAACAATCCATGATGACTGCCACGTTCTAGGAATGTTTAGAGCAAACTACGATGGCTGGACTCAACGTCACTGGCAAAACGTTCGAGGAATGGGTTGAAACCATCCGGAGATTCCCAAAAAGGTGCGTGACCAACCCCGGCAGCCGATAGCATTTACCCTCCCACAGATTTGCGAAGCTGACGCCGTCGAAGTAGTCGAGATTGACGATGCGATCCGCTCCTCCGTTCACGACAGCCAGAGGGATTTGACTGGTTTCCGCGGTGAGACGTTGGTCAGCGCCGTCTTTGGCCCTGTGCTCGAAGAGAACCTTTCGCAACCTGCCGTCGGCGCGCGCCATCTCCTTGCGCAGAAACGGTTCCGCCGATTTGCCGAAGATGGCTTCGACGAAGTCGTCGATATCGGTGTCGTTCAGATCTTCGCGGGCCGCTGCACGGACCTGCGGCAAGCCCATGAAACCTTGCGCAAAATTCTCCCTGTCCAACGGCGGCGATCCGCTGATCATCAACCCTCTCATCGCAGGAAGGTGGTGCATCAGTTCGATGCCGATGTGACCACCGAGAGACCAGCCGAAAACGATGACGTCGGCGATATTCATTTTGGCCACGAGTTCGACAGCTGCGTCGGCAAAACCTGAAAGCGTGTACGTCCGCATTGGATCCAGCGCATTGCTGGATCGGCCGTGGCCGGGCAAATCGAACGCGACGAGCCGGAGGTGTTCCGGCAATTGACTTTGCAGTTGATACCGGAATACGCCCTTGCTTGAGGAGTTCCCGTGGATAAGGAGGACGGGCAGGTCGCCCTCGCCGATCTCCTCGACTGAGATCGAGCCGTGCGACGTCATGATCATGTGTTGCTGCCTAGAAATTGCCATGTGTCGAACCTGTTGACTGAAATTCGAGAGTCTTAAATCCGGCTTAAATCATACGACTTCGTCCGGATTGAAGGGGAGTTGCACCGTTGGAATATTTGGTCTCTTCGCGGATAGAAGTGGCAGCTGATTAGTCCACAAGGCCCTTCATCTTTGCTGTTTGCGTTCCAAAACTGAGCCATCCGAACAAGATTGTGTCCTCGAAATGCCCGATAAACAACAGATGCCGCGGCGACGCGGTCCGGTCGTTCAACGCCAAGAGGTCTTCCGATGTCACACAGCACGGCTATTACGCGTCGACTGGCACCAATCAACACACCCAGCCGCTTCTCTGAAGATGCCCGTCGGGATATTGCGGCGGCGCTGACGGTACTCCTGGCGGATCAGTTCGCGCTCTACATCAAGACCAAGAATTTCCATTGGCACATGTCGGGACCCCATTTCCGCGATTATCATCGTTTGCTGGACCAACAGGCCGCACAGATTCTGGATACCACCGATGTGATAGCGGAGAGGGTCAGAAAGGTTGGCGGTACGACAATCCGTTCGATCGCGCATATTGCAGCGGTGCAGCGCGTCCTCGACAACGATGCCAATTTCGTTGACGACCAGGACATGCTTGCCGAACTTCGCGAGGACAACGCCATGCTGGCGACCCGTATGCGCGAAACGCACATCGTCTGTTCCGAACACAGCGACGTGGCCACCACTTCTTTTTTGGAAAGTTGGATCGACGAGGCTGAAGGTCGGGTTTGGTTTTTATTCGAGAGCCGCAGGCGGAACAATTGACCGGAACGGCTGCGGAGTCCGGAACACCCAGAGGATGGAAAGATGCAGGACAACATTGCTGAAACGAAACCATTGGCTCCAAAGGCCGTCCCGGCCCTGGGGGAAACGGCAGTTTATGCAAAAGGCGAGGCGGTCCGCATACTTGATCGTACGCCGATCGGACATTACCGTGTGCCGCTTTACCTCCGCGGGAAGCATGGCGTTATAGAATCGGTCATAGAGCCGACGGGCCTCAACAATGAGGAAGAAGGATACGGGCGAAACGCAGGATCAAAGCTGCACTACTACCGGGTTGCAATCCCGATGACGGAGATTTGGCCTGGCTATACCGGATCCCCCCGGGATGGGCTGCGCATTGAGATTTTTGAAACGTGGCTCGAGAGGAATTGAAATGGCGCACGAGGAAAACGGTCACGACCATGATCATGATCATTCACACGCTGAAATCGGCCAGACCGAACGTCCGGGATATTACGACAATCTCGAAACCGTGGTGCGAGAACTTTTGGTGTCCAAGGGGTATTTTGGACCGGACGAGATTCGCCGACAGATCGAAGTACTGGACTCCCGGACTCCCGCGCTTGGAGCAATGGTGGTCGCCCGCGCCTGGGCTGATGATGCATTCCGCAAACGGTTGTTAGATGACGGCCGAGCGGCCTGCGAGGAGTTAGGGATCACCTTTTATGACCAGACGGGGCTGATCGTTTTGGAGAACACAGACAAGGTCCACAACCTCATCGTCTGCACGCTGTGTTCGTGCTACCCGCGCCCGGTTCTCGGCTTGCCGCCGGACTGGTACAAACTCAAGCCATATCGTGCGCGGGCAGTCTCAGAACCTCGAAAGGTATTGGCGGAATTCGGCACTATTATTCCTGATGACGTTGAAATTCGTGTCAGCGATTCAACGGCCATGGTGCGGTTTCTGGTGTTGCCGAAACGACCTGAAGGCACCGAAGACTTCGACGAAGTGCAACTGGCCGCGATCGTCACACGCGATACGATGATCGGTGTCGTTGAAGCCAGCAAGGATATTAGGAGGGGCGAATGACCCAGACCGAACAGCTGTTGAAGCGCCTGCCGAATGATATAGGCGGAACATCGGCCGACCCCATTTCCGTAGTGGATCATGAACTCGAGCCGTGGGAACGGCGCTGTCACGCTTTGGCGGACGTTCTCGACTTCCATAAGATCATCAATACGGAAGAGAAGCGGCGCGGCGTCGAGGCGCTGGGCACCGAACTGGTGGGCAAGCTCTCCTACTACGAGCGGTGGATTGCCTGTTTCGCCAACATCCTCTTCCAAAAGGGTATTCTCACGCCAGAAGAGCTTGCACTGAAGATGAAGGAGGTGGAGAGCCGTTGGGACGATTTTGATAAGGAGTCTACGCAAGCCGCGAGGTCATGAACGTCGTGGCAGGTCAAAGAGCAAAGACGTGCTTTCAAGAAGACGATCCGGAATCCGGTGTCCTTCGTCGTGCCACTGTGGAGTTCATTGGCACCGCTCTTTTGATGCTGGCAGCTACGGGTGCTGGATTAACATCCCACCGACTTTTTCAAAACAGCCTCGGGTTGGGATTGTTCGTCAACGCAATCGCAACAGCGGGGTCCCTCGTAGCTCTCATCTTTGCGTTTGGATCTGCATCCGGCGGGCACTTCAATCCTTTGATCACCTTGCTTCAATGGTTGAGCGGCGAAAGAAAGTTGAACTGTACCGTTGCCTACGTAGCGGGTCAGTTCGGGGGCGCGATAGCAGGTGTGCTGATGGCAAACGGCCTGTTCCAGGCCACTGACACGGCAAATGACTTGGTAACACCTTGGGCGCTGGTGCTAAGTGAGGCGGTGGCCAGCGGCAGTTTGATGGTCATCGTGTTCGGCTGCAGCCGAAGCGGGCGGAAAGACACCGGCCCGATCGCCGTCGGCCTGTGGCTGGCGGCGGCAATTCTCGCAACACCGTCCGCATCCTATGCCAACCCTGCGATTACTTTCGCGGCGTTTCTGGCGGAAGGTCCGATATCCTTGTCGGCGCTCGCCGTGAGCCTTTACGTTCCTGCGGAGATTTTGGGTGCGCTGGTGGCGCTCGCGATCGTTGCCGTTGCCTACCCGACTTCGGTTTTGCCCCCGCGTGCCGACGACCTCATGAGGGCGACCAACGTCTGATTGGCCACAGCGCCAAACGTTCAGACTGCATTCGAACCATCTGACGGACCAGTTCATTTTTGCCGCCTTTGTCCAAGGAATGCATCTTTGCTGCAATCCAACAGGCGGTCGGATACGGGATAACTAGGTAGTTGCACAACTCATTTCATCCGGATTTCTGGACCGTGTAACTGCGCAATGCGGAACCGCCCAATTCAGGAAGGGAGGCGCCTCATGACACTATCGAACCGGCACCTGCTTTCGCGTCGTAGCTTGTGCCTGCCCTGATGGAGGACGTTTGCCAATGAGCAAATCAGATACGCTCTGGATTTTGTTGGTTCTGGTGGGTTCAGCCGGGATCGTAGCCTTGGCATTTACCACTGGTGATATATTCGCCCTTTACTGACCAGTTTTCATCGGTGTTGCATTGCATGCTTGGCCCAGCGGCCCGGACCCGCCTCAAACTCGGATAGAGGGAACAGGAAATGCGGTTCTGCAAATCTTCGATATTCGCACTTATTGCGGTTCCGTGCATTTTAACAGTCGGCACCGTACACGCGTTCAATGTCGAGAATCGGGAGGACGTTTCTGGAGAACGGAGTGATGTCCTTAACAAGAAGTTCGAGCAGGCGGCTATCATCGAGGCCCGGGCCTATATATGCGGGGCAGATGAATCCAGCGATACAGCCCTCAAAGCCGGAATGCGGGAAACGGGACTACCGGAGGACGTTGCTGTCGAGATCGTTTCCGATCTTGCCTCCGGCCTCGTCGACAAAGCGCAGGAGTCCGGATCGAAACTCGTATGCGGAAAAGTCGAGGTACAGCTTTCAGATTTCTAGATCGCCAAGGGGCCGCCAGCAGCTGACGGTTCAATTGAGTACGGACAAATCGAACTAGCCCTCAACACCGGAATTTCATGCCATACCTCATGTCTGAGTGAGCTTACCTCCCTATAAAGTCCCCCCGGCGATCGTTACCTCCTCGCGGTCGCCTCCTTTGGGCAGCAGTGCTGAAACCGGCCTGCTGCCCCTTTCTTGTTGGCTCGCCTCCCTCATATCCCGAAGTTTTTCCAGCCAGCATGATCCGGGCGCATGGAAGGCGGCTCGTTACGGTGCTCACCGACATGGCGAGGAACACGGCAGCGGGGGGAATTTGCGACAGAATCCGAAATCGCCCCCGGGCGTACCGGGAGCGATTTCGTACCTATCTGGTGCCATGTCTCACTTAGTTCAGGTGAAACATGGAATGCGTATCCATGTGGCTCCCGAAGAGGTAGGACGGGCTGGTGGTGTTGCCCTCATTCGACTCGTCATGGAGTCCTATACGGTCGAAATTCTCACGAGTATTGCTAACGGATCTCCCCTCATGGGAAGCGCGTGATCCGCCCGAGTCGTGGGAGCTGTGCGAACCGCCCGAAGCGGCATAAGCGCTAGCGAACGGAGTGGAAATTAAGAGGGCAGCGATTGCGGTTCTGAAGATAAAAGAGCGCATTTTGGCGTCTCCTAAGTATTGAGGGCAACTTGGTGCCCTCCTTTTATCGGACCGTCCAGTTCCGTCGCGTCACGCTGGATATATAACTCCACCGCCGGCGGTTCTCGGTCTGCAAGTCCATAATATATACTATTAATAACGAGTCAAATTAACAAAAAATAATATTTATGTTACATATTTTGCCACAATAAGTTGGATAGAACACTTTTTTGCCGAATATGATTCATTAATTTCGTGGAAATGTTCACAACATAATCATATATGTCACGACAGCAAAAATTTGTTGCCAATTTTTAGCGATTTAAATCTCACACATTGCTGGTTTTAGTATGATATTACTGTGATCGTACCGTGAGAACTCGCCGGCTCAAAGTCGCCCCGTGAGGAAAACATATTGTGCAGAGTAGGGTTCAACATGAAATGCTTCCTCAGTTCCGCAACGGCCCGAATATAGGCCGCCGTGGGTGTCCAGCCGCTGCACGGCGATAACGTTTGTCAGAACGCCGTCGCCACCTCGTTTCATGACCCGCAACATTAGCCAGGGGATATCATCCTTCGTCGCACCCGGCGCCTCGGCTTCGACTTTGCCGATGACACTGCTTCCATCGGTAAATTCCCATGATGGACCGCTAAAATGCCGGCCAACGGTGACCCCATCTTGAATGAGCGTCGCAAGGGGCTCGCGAAACTGCCACTGTGTTTTTCCAGTTCGATCTTCCTTGCACTCATACAACTGAACTCCCTCGGCATGGACATTCGCAACAACCGTCAATCGATCTGTGTCAAAGCCTGCCGGAACCTCAGCTGCATGAGCGGCGGGAGCGAAAAGCAAGACTGCAGCCGTCATGATCAATGCTGGATGAAAGTGTGTGGAAGCACTGGACAAAGCATCGTCAGATTTGAGCTGAGGTTGGGCCAATCCGTTTTCCTTGAGCATCTGCATATTCTTTGTCGCAATTATCGTCGAGCGAGCCGGACTTCTGATCAAGCTGGTGCGACGGTTTCGGTGTTGACGCGGACTTTACTCCCTTCCACCAGTTGCACTGGCGGGTTACGAATGACCTTGTCGCCTTGCTTGAGGCCTTCCTTAACTTCGATGGTCGTTCCCAGATCTCTTGCCACAGCTACTTTCCTTATGTGAACAGTGCCATCCTCAACGACGGCCACCTGCAATCCGTTCGCGTTGAAGATGAGGGCGTCAGCGGGCACCGACAGGCTTGGCGTCTTGCGTGGAATCTGGAGCTGGACGGTGCAGTAGATTCCTGGCGTGAGGACACCGTCAGGATTGGGCACGTCGATTTCAGTCAGCAAAGTGCGGGTTCCCGGCTGCAATGAATCGGCTATTCGCGTTACCGTCCCGGAAAAAATACGGCCCGGGGTCTCGGGAACCTCGATACTGGCCTTGTCACCGGGGCTAACCCCGAATGCTTCGTCCTGTGGCACGAAGACTTGCGTACGGATCACGTCTCCCTGCATGATGGCGAACATGAAGGTGCCGCTGGTCGTGTCGGCCTGCACAAGGCTACCCTTGTCAATGTTACGCTGGGTAATGATGCCATCAAAGGGCGCGACAACCTGCTGATAGAGTTGTTGCTGACTCAGCACCTCAAGTTGATCTTGCTGGGCCTTCACATTTGCCTGCGCGACACCCACCGTCGCCTGTTGCGCCTTTAAGGTCTGCACATCAATGGTACCCTGCTGCTGCGTAATCCAGCCTTTGGCGACCAGCGGTTTATCGCGATCCCACGTGACCTGTGCGAGGTCAGAATTAGCCTGCGCCTGTTTCAAAGCCGCCTGGAGTTGCCCCAAGGTAGCTTGGGCTTCCAGGATTTGGTCATCGAGTTCCGGCACGGCAATCCTGGCGAGCAATTGGCCTTTCTTTACATGATCTCCGATATCAACTTCACGTTGTTCGACATAGCCGCTGGCTCGTGCAAAGATTTCGACGTCGTCGAAGGCTGCGGTGGTTGCCGGGAGACTAACGGTTACGGTGTCGGTACTCGGCTTTATCTCGGCGACGTGCACAGATGGCACGAAATCGCGGAGCTGAACGGCAGTGGCCATAACCTCCTCGGCTCGCGAATGATATCCCCACGCACCAAAACAGATTAACGCGACCAGCCCGAGCAGCGTGCCAAGCCCAACAAGCCAGCCTCCCCACCTGCGCGACACTTGCGGTTGTGGATTATAGATATGCTCGATGCGCCGATCTGACGGTTCTAAGGGTTTCATGCTAGTTCCTCGTTGAATACGCCGTGGGCCGCCTTGCCGTCCTGTCCGCCGCGAAGCATCGCAAACAGGTACGGGACGAAGAGGAGTGTCGTAGGAGTCGCGAACAGCAGGCCGCCGATGACAGCGCGCGCCAAAGCGGCATTCTGTTCCTCGCCGGCGCCACCTATGGCCATTGGGATCATGCCGACAATCATCGCTGCTGCAGTCATTAGCACAGGCCTGATGCGCGTATGACCGGCGTCGATCGCCGCCTGGAACGCCGGCTTGCCCGTCAGTTGCTGCTCTCTCGCGAACGTGACCAGCAAGATCGAATTAGCGGACGCGACGCCTACGGCCATGATCGCTCCCATAAGAGAGGGCACGTTAAGGGTTGTTCCGGTGACAAAGAGCATGACCAGAATGCCGCACAAGGTTGCAGGCAACGCCAGGATGACGACGAACGGATCACCGAAATTCTGGTAGTTTACGACCATCAACATATAAACGAACACTGCCGCGAACAGGAGACCGATACCAAGATCCCAGAAAGCGTCGTTCATGCTCTGGATCTGGCCAGCGACCTGAATGGAGTTGCCGGGAGAAAGCTGCTTTTGCATATCCGTCACTATTGCGTTGATCTGGTTGGAAACGCTCCCGAGATCGCGGCCCTCAACGCTTGCGAAGACTTCATAAAGAGGCTGGATATTCGCCTGGTTACTATTGGTTGCGATGCTGCTCCGCTTGAATGTTGCGACATTGCTGAGCAGTCCTGGTATCTGAGTACCGGCTGTGGATATGGTTGAGGACACAGGCGTATTGCCGAGGTCGTTCAGGGAACTGATTTTTGGTTCAGGTGTCTGAACAGCGAGATAATACGGAATACCGGTCGTTGGATCAGTCCAGAAATTGGGCGAGACCTGTTCCGAGGAACTCAGGCTAACATTGATGTTCGTGGCGATGGTGTCTGCATTGAGGCCGAGTTGCGCTGCGCGCGTGCGATCGATCGTAGTGTCGAACGCCGGCGCGTTAACTTCCTGTTGGAGGTGGGCGTCCACGACGCCCGGAATGGCGGCGATGCGCCGCTGGAGCTCCGTTGCCACCCGCAGGTTTGTGGCACGGTCGTACCCGACGGTGCGGACATCGATTTGCGCGGGGAGACCAAAATTGAGAATCTGTGTGACGATGTCGGCCGACTGAAAATAGAACAGCACATCTGGAAACGCTTCCGGCAACGCTGATCGCAATTTGCGCACATAGTCGGCAGTAGGCGCGTGGCCAGGCTTGAGGGCGACAAGGATAACGCCATCATTGACGCCGATCGTCGAGCCGTCGGTGAACGCCAGGTTATACGCTCGGGCTGGGAGCCCGATATTGTCGACGACAAGCTGGCGGTCGCTGTCGGGAACGATCTCGCGAATCTTTTCCTCGACTTGCTGGAAGATGCGCTCTGTCGTCTCAATCCGCGTTCCAGCGGGCGCACGAACATGAAGTTGGATTTGGCCTCCATCGATCGCAGGATAGAAGTCCCGACCAACGAAGATCAGCAAGGTGGTTCCAAGGGCAAGGACCAGGACGGCGACGACCGGCATGATCAACCGACGTGTAAGCAGCAACGTCAACAGCCCGACATAGCGGACACGCATCGCCTCGAATCCATGCTCGAACCTGGCATGAAAGCGGGAGAACCAATTTTTCGACGTGCCATGCCGCTCACCCTTGAGCAACAGACCAATCGTGATCGGGGTGAGGGTTCTCGAAAGGGCATAGGACGCCAGCATGGCGAACACGACTGCCATGCCAAGCGGCGTGAACAAATATTTGGCCGGTCCCTCAAGGAAAATCACGGACGTGAACACGCAGCTGATGGCCAAGGTCGACACCAGCGTCGGCACAGCAATGCCTGCCGCTCCGTGCAGCGTCGCCTGCGCCAGCGATTGTCTTTCTTCAGTGAGCAACCGGTGCGTATTCTCGATCGTCACCGTAGAATCGTCGACAAGGATGCCCACGGCCAGTGCGAGGCCGCCAAGCGTCATGGTGTTGAGCGTCTCTCCAAGGAAATACAGCGCAATGACCGATGACAGGATTGCAAGCGGTATGGTTATCATGACGACCAATGTCGATCGCCACGATCCTAGAAACAGCAGGATCATCAGCGCAGTGAGGGCTGCCGCGATGGCGCCTTCGCGAAGCACGCCGGCGATGGATTGCTTGACGAATACCGACTGATCGAAAATCTCTTTGATCTCCATACCGGGAGGCGCGGACGCGCGTGCCGTAACCAATGCTCGCCGGACAGCATTGACCACTTCCAAAGTTGAAGCATTGCCATTCTTGATGACACTCAGAAGGACTGAACGACGCCCGTCCTGACGAACGACGTTTTGCTGAACAAGCCAGCCATCATGAACCTGACCGACATCTTTTACGAAAACCGTAGCCCCATTGACCACTTTGACCGGAATGTCGTTGAGTTCATCGATCGTCGCCGGCGTCGCGTTCGTGCGGACAACGTATTGAGTATCGCCGATCTTGGCAGTACCTGAAGGTAGGGTCAGATTCTGCGTGTTGACTGCGTTGACGACGTCGAGTGGGGTGAGACCTTTGGCAAGCAGCTTCGAAGGGTCCAGGTCAACCATGATTTGCCGGTATTTCCCGCCAGCGGGGGTTGGCAATGTGATACCGGGGATTGGCGCCAACTGCTGGCGAATGCGATAGATGCCATAGTCGTACAGCTGCTGCTCATTGAGTGTATCGGAACTCAGGCTGATCTGCAGGACGGGCACGCTGGAGGCATTGAACTGCACCACGAGCGGCGCCTGGATTCCTGCTGGCAAAAGCGCGCGGATGGCGTTTGTCGCCGACACAATCTGCGCAATTGCGAGATCAAGATTCACGTCCTGCTGAAAATAGATCTTCTGTATCGACAGCCCGCCTAGGGTCTGCGCTTCGATATTCTTGATGCCATTGACGTTGGAGCTGATTGCATACTGACTATAGGTGGTGACACGCTGCTCCATTTCAGGTGTGCTGAGGCCACCATAGCTCCAGATCACCGATACAACCGGAATGTTGATTTCCGGGAAGACATCCGTTCGCATCTCGTAACTTGCGACTCCGCCAAGAAAGAGTATTAAGGCGGCTAACACGTAGAATGTGTGCGGGAACCGCAGCGCGAACCGAACTATACCCATATCTATTCCGAAACTCCTGTTGTGCAGGAAGAGTGAGGGCGGAAGATTTCCACCCATCGGCAAATTTGTCCGGCCCGAGCGGTTCTGTCCGCGATAGGTCTAGTCAAGACGGCAACTGGCAAATGCAATAAGAATGCTGAGTCTGTCGGCGAATAAGGCTCCGGTAGACATCATCAAGATTCTTCGGCGCATTGGCATCGGGCCATAGGTTAACGAGGCAAGGAAAGATGCTCCATCATACAGGCGTGGACGGGAATAATGCGCTCGTCTGATAAACTCATACTTTGGTTTGGGTGTCCGCAATCCAGATTGACTGTTATTATCGCCACAACGGAAAGGCGTAAGCTTTGAGCTGGTTTTCGGCAAAATTGCCGCCGGCAACCGGCCCTGAGCGTGGCAATACTTGTCAAAGATCGATCACAACAAACTCGTGCAGAGCCTTGGACGGACCCCATCTAACTGACGGGCGCAGGATGATGACGACGGCGTCGAAGCGCATTGCCGTATTTCCTCGAATAATTAACGCGTCAATACCATGCAAGTCAACTTGGAGCACAGAATGCAAAGTTCACTTCGATACAAAGTCAGCATAGTCATTGGCGCAGTCGTGCTTGCTACAGCCGGAGTCTTCTGGCTCGCGAGTAACGATAAAACGGTCGCCAAAGATCAGCCCGCCGCTGCTCTTATACCGGTTGAAGCGTCAGCAGCGGTACAAAGTGATGTACCCGTCTATTTGAATGGTCTGGGCACAGTTCAGGCTTTCAACACCGTCACCATGAAGGCCAAGGTTGATGGCGAATTGCAACAGGTGCTCTTCACGGAGGGGCAGAAGGTCAAGAAAGGCGATCTTTTGGCCGTGATAGACCCTCGTCCGTTTCAGGCCGCTCTTGATCAAGCGTCAGCAAAAATGGTGCAGGACCAAACCAACCTCAGCAATGACGAGGTTATTCTGCAAAGGGATAAAAAACTTACCGCTCAGCAGTTCACGACTGTAGAGACTACGCAGACACAGCAAAGCACCGTTGCCCAACTGCAGGCGCAAATTGCACAAGACGCCGCAGCCAAAAATTCTGCTGCCGTATCGCTGTCCTATACGCAAATGACTGCGCCCGTCGATGGACGCACAGGCATCAGGCTGGTTGATCAAGGCAACTATGTCCATGCGACCGATACCACCGGGATTGTCGTCATTACGCAAACGCAACCGATTTCAGTCGTGTCGACACTGCCTGAAGATGATCTGGAGGCAGTGCGTGCTGCGCAGGAAGCCGGTCCTGTTACCGTGACGGCTTTCACGCGCGATGGGAGTACAAATCTAGGTACCGGAACGCTCTCGGTCATTGATAATGAAATAGACCAGACCAGTGGCACGATGCGCTTGAAATCGACGTTTCCCAATATCGACGAGAAGCTTTGGCCCGGGCAATTCGTCGACATCCGGCTACAACAAAAAATCGTTCATCAAGCAGTTACAGTACCTTCTGCGGCAATTGAGAGGGGGCAGAATGGTTTCTTCGTCTACGTCGTGAAACCGGACAATACCGTCGAAGTTCGCCCGATCGCGCCGGGACAGATCGCGAACGGTCAGGCAGTGATCGAGAGCGGACTGGCAGCGAGCGAGCGCGTTGTCACTTCGGGACAATATCGTCTGGATGCGGGTGCAAGAGTTTCAATACAAGACACACCAAGCCAGACCACAACGCTGGGTGATGGTGAGACGGAGCCGGGCTGATGTCGAATTGGTTTATCCAGCGACCGATCGCAACGTCGCTGCTCATGCTGGCTATTCTCGCAATCGGCCTGGTAACCTATCCTTTGCTGCCCGTAGCGCCGCTGCCCCAGGTCGATTTTCCAACGATTCAGGTTTCTACACAGCTACCAGGAGCAAGCCCGCAAACAATGGCGTCTTCGGTTACCCAACCGTTGGAGCGGCAGTTCGGTCAAATTTCTGGCGTTACACAGATGACGTCCGTGAGCACACTCGGCAGCAGCTCGATCACCCTGCAGTTCGAACTGAATCGCAATATTGATGGCGCGGCGCAAGATGTGCAAACTGCGATCAACGCCGCCGGTGGTCAGCTACCAAGCAATCTCCCATCGCCGCCGACCTATCGCAAGGTGAACCCTGCAGACCCGCCCATACTGGTGCTTGCACTTACGTCCGATACACTCCCATTGACGCAGATCGATGATTTTGCCGAAAATGTCCTTGTCCAGCATATCAGCCAGGTCTCCGGCGTCGCCCAGGTTTCGGTCTTTGGCCAGCAAAAGCCAGCTGTCCGCGTGCAAGTCGATCCGCGCAAGATAGCTGACCTCGGGCTGTCACTGGAGGATGTTCGCTCGGCAATCATCGCCACGACGACGGATGCACCAAAAGGTAGCATCCAGGGTGCTTTGCGAACCTTTACGCTCTATGATAATGACCAGCTCCTGGCAGCAGGTCCATGGAACAACGCGATCATTGCTTACCGAAACGGCGCTCCGATACGGATAAGCGACATCGGCCAGGCAATCGATGCGCCGGAGAACACGCAGATTGCGGCATGGGCCGATGGCAAGCCGGCTATTCTGCTGCCAGTTTCCAAACTCCCCGGCGCGAATGTTCTTGAGACTGTAGGTCAGATAAAAGCATTGCTGCCGCAGTTGCAGGCAATAGCGCCGCTTGCGCTTCACATATCGAGTTTGAGCGATCGGACCACGACCATCCAAGCGTCTGTCCTCGACGTGAAATTCACCCTGTTGCTCACGATCGCACTAGTGATCATGGTGATATTCATTTTTCTGCGCAACGTCTGGGCGACGGCAATTCCCGGTGTCACTGTCCCGCTCGCGCTGGTCGGAACTTTCGCGCTGATGTATGTGCTGGGGTTCAGTCTGGACAACCTTTCGCTGATGGGGTTGAGCATTGCGGTCGGCTTCGTCGTCGACGATGCGATCGTCATGCTGGAGAACATTCAGCGCCACATGGAAGCGGGTAAATCGCCATTGCAGGCCGCCATCGACGGCTCCAGAGAGATTGGTTTTACCATTATTTCGATAAGCCTCTCACTTGTGGCTGTCTTCATTCCCATCCTGTTCCTAGGCGGAATCGTTGGTCGGCTTTTTCACGAGTTTGCCATAACCGTAACCGTGACGATTGCAGTTTCCGCACTTGTCTCGCTGACACTCACGCCAATGCTGTGCGCCCGTTTTCTGCGAGCGGAACACAACGCAAAACATGGCAGGTTCTTCCTGGCATCGGAGCGAGCCTTCGAAGCACTGCTGAACGGGTACCGCGTTACGCTCGATATCGCCTTGCACCACCATCGCATAACTTTTGGCATTTTCCTGCTAACGCTCGTTGCCACAGGTTACCTTTTTATCAGTATCCCAAAGGGCTTTTTCCCAATTCAAGATACAGGCTTGATTACAGGCCTTCTACAGGGTGCACAGGATACATCGTTTGCCGACATGGCACGACATCAGGTAGAGGTCGGCAAGGTGGTCGCCAGCGATCCCGCGGTCGCTACGGTGGGGATGGCTGTCGGCGGCGGATCCGGTAATACACTCAATACCGGGCGTATGTTTATCACTCTCAAGCCACACGATCAGCGAGATGCGACGGCAAGCCAGATCATTGGTCGCCTGCGCCCAAAATTGGCGCAGGTTGAAGGGGTGAAGCTGTTCCTTCAACCGGCTCAGGATATCAATGTCGGCGGTCGGAGTTCAGCGACCCAGTTTCAATATACGCTACAGGATGGCGATGCGAACGAGCTGAATAGCTGGGCGCCGAAGCTTTTGGCAAAATTAAGCTCCTTGCCTGAGCTTACGGATGTTGCGACGGATCAGCAATCCGACGGAACAACCGTCACTCTCGACATTGATCGGGATCAAGCGGCTCGCTTTGGGATCACGCCTCAAAGCATCGACGACACGCTCGACGATGCCTTTGGTCAACGGCAAGTCACTCAATATTTCACCGACATCAACAGTTATCACGTGATACTGGAATTGTCTCCGAAGGCTCAGAGCTCACCACAGGCAATTAACCAGCTCTACATCAAATCGCCACTGACCGGTGCGCAAGTTCCGCTCAACGTACTTGTAAAAGAGACGACGCAGCCGACCACCGTTCTTGCGATCAACCACCAGAGCCAGTTTCCGTCGGTGACGTTATCATTCAATCTTGCTCCGGGAGTGGCTCTGAGCCAGGCTGTTTCGGCCATCCACCAAGCCGAAACTGCCCTGGGAGTGCCCCCGACACTCATTGCTACCTTTCAGGGCAATGCGCAGGCATACCAGACATCCTTAGCCAGCGAACCTTATCTCGTTTTGGCCGCGTTGGGCGTGATATACATCATTTTAGGTGTGCTTTATGAAAGCTACGTCCATCCGCTGACCATCCTGTCAACTCTACCATCCGCAGGTCTCGGCGCTCTCATCATGCTGTGGAGCTTCGGCTTCGACTTCACGGTTATCGCCCTGATCGGCGTCATTCTCCTAATCGGTATTGTCAAGAAAAACGGCATCATGATCGTTGATTTCGCTATTGCCGCGGAGCGCGAGCATGGCTTGCGACCGGAGGAAGCAATCCGGCAGGCGTGCCTGCTACGCTTCCGGCCAATCATGATGACGACGATGGCTGCAATTCTTGGCGGCATTCCCCTCATGTTGGGGCATGGGACGGGCTCCGAACTGCGACAGCCCCTGGGATACGCAATGGTTGGAGGACTCATATTGAGCCAGGCAATGACACTCTATACGACGCCGGTTGTCTACCTCTACCTCGACAGATTGAGCCTCTGGATGTCGGGGCGGAACAGAACGTCCTTTCCCGCAGCTGTCACTACCAGTGAACCGGCTGAATAACAAACCGTTCTGATTTGAGGACGGGCTCCCTCATGGGTAACGCCCAACAGTCAAATATGGCGCCGCCCGTTTGAACTCTCAACGGCACCACTGCTTGATCGCGAGCGCGATCGCCTTCGTATGATCGACCAGATCGCGTACGGAGACACGCTCGTTCGGCTGATGCGCCCGTGCGGGATCTCCAGGTCCAAAGTTGACAGTGGGAGGTTTGCCGAAGCCCATTGGCCAACCGATATCGCCGGTGGGTGCCGAAAACCAGACAGAAACGGTGACAGGCTGGCTTTTCCGACCGCTTTCCAGAAAATCTTATAAGAGGGATTGACAGTTGGAACTTCCGCGCAAGCCCGCCCAAAAGCCATTTTATGCGGGCTGGATGTTTGCGCAGCTGGGGATCTGCCCGGCAGACATTGAAGAGGTGTTCTTCGATCTTACGCTTCACTTTTCCGTAAAACCCAAACTCATTTTTCTCACTGGGCAAGTACTGAGCGTCGATGATAATCAAAAGCTTGACGCTTGGGCGAAGAAAAGGCTTGGCGCAGGCGATAATTTAATTCAGCGGAGCAAGGCTTGGCAAACCCAGTCAAAGCCAACTGCGAGAGCGATCGATACGACAATAACCACTAGAAGAATGATCTCCGCCAAATCCAGGTGCGGCATGTGGTTGTAACGAGGGCGATTACTAGACTTAGACATTCTGGCCTCCATTAAAAGGCAATCATTAAAACCCCTATGGGCCGGTACAAAGAACCTCATCCGGAATTCGTCCCAAGGGAAGGATATTCTTTAGCCATGCCATCAAGTATCCCATCCACTTTAGCATTCGAATCCGGTCCCCAATCGTTATGGGGGGCCGGGATTCGAAGAGCCTACGATGGGTTACTGGCAGTATTCGTCGTAGAGGGGAGAGTTCCAACGCAACGGGTACTCGCAGGAATAGTAGGGACCCCAATAATTGTCGTCACGGCGAAAGTCCCTAAAGTGACCCCTGCGGTCCGCAAAGCTATGGCTCGTCGCGAATCCATGAGCACTGTTGAAGGTGCCATCACGGCCAAAAATGCCACCGCTGCGGGAGCCGTGACCGCTACCGCCGAAGTCGCCGCGACTACCGGCAAAGCTATTGCCGCCGCCGCCATGGCCGCCGCCTCCGCCATGAGCCATCGATTCAGTTGCCGAGCCGGCCGCCAACATTGCACCTAAAGCGGTTATCGCTAAGATTGTTGCTGATTTTCTCATAATTGACTCCTTGAAAGCTTCCAGTTGTGAAAGCTAACCTAGTATGGAGATAGAAAGTCTGCCGATGTATTATACGTTGGTTTATA
Organism: Candidatus Phyllobacterium onerii; assembly: GCF_028331445.1. GTDB lineage: Bacteria > Pseudomonadota > Alphaproteobacteria > Rhizobiales > Rhizobiaceae > Phyllobacterium > Phyllobacterium onerii. The sequence continues at coordinate 25,876 of NZ_JAQMHX010000019.1, forward strand.
TGCGTAGGCCTTGGGTTTTAAGCGTGGGCCACAGGTTTTAGGTCGCCAGCCTACAGTATATGATGTCGGTGTATCGTCACATAACATGTAGAAGTATTTTTGAGCCGAAGGCAAAGCATGACCCAACCCGTCTTCTGACCGTAGGTTCTGCCTTGTTTCATCCTACTTCGTGGGCCCTGCTTACTAAGAGTTTTTGCATGTCCCGTTCTCAAGCACGGACCCGCAAACCCGGCCCTTGCCGACGATGCAGTCGATCCGGACGACGTCACCGACCTCTATTGGAACGGAATGCGACGCCCAAAGATGCTTTGACGTTTGCTCCAGACACGCCGCCGATGCGACATGAATTCCCGCTCGGACTGCTTCAAGGCTTTCACAATCAGTCTGGTTCGCCCACCGATATTAACCTAAGTATGGCTGAATCAAACCAGCGCATTATTCACGCGCACCTGTGTATGATGGAGTATTTATCACTGCATAGTTACAAACAGGTGGAATAGAAAATACGCAGGAGGGTAGCAATGCTACCTGACCACCCGATTCCTTCTGATGCCAAGGATTTAATGCTATGGAGAAGCTGGATACGATTTGGATCATGCTGTTTCTAGTAGGTTCCGCCGCCATCGTGACCCTTGCATTTGCCACCGGCGATATATTTGCCCTGAATTGAGCCTACGATACTGCATTTTTGGTGCCTTCTGCCCCCTGCAAGTTGAAAGCTACGGCCGCCGCCTGTTCTCTCAATCAAGGACCAGCGCACACTGCAACACAGCACTTTCTTCAGGTTTCTCCGGTGCACTCGGGCTGATCAATCGCTGAGGTGGATTTACTAAGATAATCCATTCCGATCTGAGACGGCCAACTCCTCTTCAGGGAACTATTCATGACGGACGAACGCGAAATCAGGGCGGATCTATCCCGGTGTCTCGGCCGGCTTTGGCGGTTTGGGATGATCCTTTCCTTCCGGTCTGATGTTGCCCTCGCTCTTGTCGAGGCGACGTGTGTTCGTGCGCTGGAACGCGCGCCGCTCCTCATAAGCAATAGTCGTCTTGATTACTGGTTGTTCTCGACACTGCATTCGATCTGGCAGACAAAAGTTACCATTCGCGACGAGAATTCCGAGATTCGTGTCGTGGATAACGCGGTCTTGCGGCGGGTGACTGCACTTCCGGACGAGTATCGAGCCGCCGTGTTTCTCGCTTATGTCGAGGATATGTCTTACCTAGAGGTTGCGGAAGTTCTTGTGGTATCGATCAGCACCGTCATAAGCCGTCTCGCCGCCGCTCGAATTATGCTGGCCGAAAGCGCAGACATTGCAAAAGCTCCGGGTTCGCCGAAGCTCCAATTCTAATAGATCGGCCGGCGTAACAGTGTAACGCGTCGCGCATGAATTGAGCTGGTCTTTTTTCATCGATAGCGGGAGACGGTCTGACGAGCCTTTTGCGGTGCTGCCCGCAAAAAGTCGAGATGTTGTCCCTTAGCTTTCTGGCGCGCATCCGCATCAATCTTGCTGTCGCGTGAAAGGTATCGATACCGATGCGCCTGTTACTGATCGAAGATGACGTGATCCTTGGATCGTCGTTGAAGAAAGCGCTGGAGAAACATGCCTACGGCGTGGATTGGATGCAGGATGGGGAGTCCGGGCTTGCCGCGCTCGAAGACCTGATCTTCAGCGTCGTCGTACTCGATGTCAATTTGCCGAAGCTCGACGGAATCAATGTGCTGAGAGCGGCGCGGCAAAAAAAGAACATGGTTCCGATCCTGCTGCTTACTGCGCGGGATACTCCGCTACAGAAGGTTGAAGGCCTTGATAGCGGCGCTGACGATTATCTCGTCAAGCCCTTTGATCTCGATGAGCTGCTAGCACGACTCAGAGCGCTGATTAGGAGGCGGGACGGACGTTCGGATATGGTCCTGAAGTGCGGAGATATTGAAGTCGATCCTGCCGCCATGGTGGTGCGCAGCACATCGGGGCAAGTAGCGATGACGGCCAAAGAGTTTCAGATGCTGAAACTCCTCATGGAACGCGCCGGCAAGTACGTAACAAAAAGCGATATAGAATACGCGCTCTACAGTGCTGACAGCGCTGTAGAGAGCAATACGACGGAAGTCGTGATCTACAATCTGCGGAAGAAACTTGGCAGCGACTTCATCAAGTCGATCCGCGGCGTGGGATACATGGTCGAGCAATGATCAGATCGACGCTGACACGCAAACTGTTTTTCAGGATTGCGCCAACAATTCTGATTACCATCGCCCTGATCGGGGCGTTCGTATGCGCGATCATCATTGAACCAGGGAGACCGCCGGGTCTCATTTGATCTGCAGGATTATCGCCACCTGAAAGGCCGGTTCGACAGAATTGTTTCGGTAGCATGTTCGAACATGTCGGCGCCGCGTCATACGCGACATCTGGCTGCAGCCGAGGCAGCGTTCCGATATGAGGATCTTGTCGTATTCCAGATTCAGATAGCCAAGCGCAATACTGCTGTTCCCATAACGATGAACTACATTCGTGACGACGAGCTAAATGCAGCGAGGAATCTTCAAGCGCTTTTCCAGGCACCGTGACACGGAATCAAAATCCGATATGGAAGGAACGGCTCAGAACAATGCCGATCGTATTCTGGTTTGGCGATCCAATGTCGGTAACAATCGGGCTGTCGGCAGCATCACCGACCAGCCTGTCGAATTTATCGTAGACCAGCAAACTCGTTTTGGGATTGATCTGATAGGTCGCACCAACAACAAAGCCAACGGATTTGAACCCTGCGTCCGGCGAGAATGCGCTCAGCCTGCCGTTGTCCAACGCTTCGGCACTACTTACGCCGAAACTGTTTTCCATGTACGTCGCATCGGCGAACGAGGCCCGGGGACCTGCCGATAGCAGAAACTTGTCGCCAAACGACTGGAACCAATCGACCGCAAAATCCGCGACAAAGCCGTCATCGCTCTGAACGCCCTGCCGGGCTTCGGCTCTTACGCGCAGCCGGTTGTCGATAAGCCAATACTGTCCAAAGGCACCAACGTCGACGCTCCAGTCGATTTCGTGCACACCAGGTACGTCAGACTTCGAACGGTTGCCTCTGATACTGGCGACAGGTCCGAGCTCAACACCGCCAAGCTCTATCAAGGAGAAATCGATGTTGTCGTCGGGCGCGCTCAAACCTGCAGGTTCGTTGGCACGGCGGATATCGAAATTCGGCACAAAGCTAAAGTCATTGTCTCCCGACCCCTCAAACGTCGGCCCGTATTCGGTTCCGGCACCCAAGGTTACAATCCAGCCCGGATTCTCTTCGACCGTTGTGGCCTCCGGCTTATCCGCAGCTACGGAGGCGGTTGCTGACGAGAGTGTCACCATCACGCCCAATTGCATCGCTCGGGTTCTCACGCTCACTCGATCAACGAACAGTGCCATCTAGTCCCACCCCTCACACTGCATTCTGCCAATTTGGATCGCCAAGATATAGTCTACCAGGAATCATGAAAGCCAAGCCAGCGTTCTAGTACCTCAAAAGATACGGTCCATAGCATAGGAAATCAAAGTTTTAATATTGGCGATTATGTCAAGTTGATAACTGGCGTCTGTTCACGCGTTGCAGCTGGATTCATGACAGGATTTCCAAATGGTTCCGTCGCCAACCGATTGCTTACAGTTCGCCCGGCATGGTGTTCAACGGCCGCCATTTCGACCAGTTCGTGATCTTGCTGTTTGTGCGCTGGTATCTGTCGGTGCGTACGTTGTCACGGCACCTATGTGGCGGCTATGGCACGGTTTCTTCGGTTGGTATGCATTACACAGCCAGAGCGTGCTCAATGCAATCGATCATGGCCTGACTTTCGAAAGGTTTGCGGAAAAACCCTTTGGCACCTGCCGCCACCAACCGTTTGTGTATGCGTTCATCCTCGAATGCGGTGATGAAGATGACGGGCGTGCCTACACCAATATTTCGCAGGATCTGGAACAACTCCACTCCACCAATTCCGTCCATTTGCACGTCGGTTATCAGGCAGTCGATTTCAATAAGCCCCCGTTGCGCTAGGAATGATTCTGCGGAAGCAAATGTATGGACATTGAGCCCATGTGAGCTGATCAAATTCTCCATGGCATCGCGCAGTGACGCGTCGTCCTCGACGACGACTATGGATTTCAAACGGTGCACCAGAAAACCTTTATGACGGTACTAAAAGCCTGTAACTATCAGCTGGTTACATGCACCATTGAGAGACTAGATGATATCATACAGAAGTTTAGGTTCTGGCATCACGTGTTTAAGCCGGGTCGAAGCGCCTCGTAGGCCTTGACCAGTTCCGCGAGAGTTCGCACACCCATCTTTTCCATCAGATGGCCGCGATGGATCTTTACAGTTATCTCGCTCACACCAAGTTTGCCTGCGATCTGCTTGTTCATAAGGCCGCTCGTTACCAGGGCGATTACCTCACGCTCCCGGCTCGTCAGGCTTTCATACCGCGCCATCAGCGCGGACAGTTCGCCTTCGCTCGTCCGGCGGCTTCGATCCAGTGCCAATGCATTCGAGACCGCATCCAGCATGTCCTGATCCCGAAATGGCTTCGTAAGAAAGTCGATGGCCCCGGCCTTCATCGCTCGCACTGACATGGGGACATCACCGTGACCGGTCATGAAGATAATGGGGATATTGTTCCCAAGCTTCGCCAGCTGGTTCTGAAAATCGAGTCCGCTGACGCCTGGCAGGCGAATATCGAGGACGAGGCAACTTTCGGCGGATACTTTGGCAGGACGGGCCAGGAGTTCTGCGGTGGAGCCGAACAGTTCCACGCGGATACCGACCGATTCGAAAAGATTGCGTAGCGCTTCCCGCAAATGCACATCATCGTCAACCACATAGACGATCGGCGTCGTGAGCACGGCCATCACCCGACCTCCTTAATAAATGGAATTGTGACTTCGAACGTGGTGCCAGCTCCCGGTTCGGAAGTTGCATTTATGCTCCCGCCATGGGCGGTCAAGATTGAACGGCAAATTGACAAGCCCATACCCATTCCATCGGGCTTCGTCGTGTAAAACGGGTCAAACAGTCTATCGCGGACTTCAGGCGGGATGCCAGGGCCAGTGTCCTGGATTCGCAACACGACGGCGGCTTCCTCTGAGAACGACTTCACCAGAAGCTCCCTCCTTCCGCCGGGAGCGTGCGCCATCGCTTGAATGGCATTCAAAATCAGATTCAGGACGACTTGCTGTAGCTGTACCCTGTCCCCATGAATCTCCGGGAGATGGTCTGCGAGGTCAAATCTTGATGTCACTTGATTGACATCAATTTCGCGTTGCAGCAGTGCGACTGTTTCCCCGGCGACCTCATTGAGATTAACGTTGACCGAGTTCGGCGACGACTTCACCGATAAACCGCGTAAATGCTTGATGACCTCGCTGGCGCGGGTAGCGTCGGCGACCATTCCCTCGATCGAAGATTCGACTTTTTTCAGATCGGGCACGTCCCTTCTGAGCCACCGCAAGCCGGCTCCTCCGTTGGTGACCACGGCGGCTAAAGGCTGATTGAGTTCATGAGCGATCGAGACCGTTAATTCGCCAAGGGTCGCGATCCGGGTGACATGGGCCAGCTGGCTTCGCGCAACATCGAGTTCGTTCTCTGCTTCCCGTCTCGCGGTAACGTCCATTATGCTGATCAGAACCATGTCGAGAGTTGGGCGATCCGGCGGTACGGCAACATTATAAAGAAAGATGAGTTGGCGGCCCTGTGACGTTCTTATCACCGTTTCGGCTTCATAGCTGTGGTTTCCAGCCCATATGGATGCGAGGAAATTCCAGACCTTACGTTCCACCTCTGAACTGACCAGAGCGGGCAGCAGCGTGCCCAGCCTATCTATATCCGGCATATTGAACATGTTCAGAGCGGTGTTGTTGGCGTTTATCAACTTGATCGATCTTAGCGCTTTCCGGACGAACCCGGAATCGAGGTTCTCAATATCCTCGATGCTTTGGACACCTTCAGTTTTGTATTTGTCGATGGCAGTTTTAAGACCCGAAAAATCCATCTGGAGGATTCCAACACCCGTGGCCAGGAAAATGGACCGGTAACGCTGTTCACTATCTTCCAGAATGCCGATTGCCGCCTTTACCCTAAAAGCAAGAAATGTCGTTATCCCGGTGGCAGCAAGGCTGACGAAGCAACGTCCTATTGACTCTGCAGGAAGTTCCAGTCCGTGCGAAAGCAAAAAGCTTAGCAGCGTCAATCCCATGCAGCCAGCGCCAATCGCAACAAGCTGGGTCTGATTGGCGAAATTGAGCGACATCAGCACTACCACTACGTAGAGCACTGCAATTGCAATGTCGAAGGTAGTCAATGTGTCCAGCAGGAAGACCGCCACAGCAATAAGCGCTGCAGCGACCGGTAAAAATCTTGACAACGCATCATCTCCATATGGTCGTGTGGATCGGGCTATACCAGATTGGCTGCAAGGCTGCACAATCTTAAGTAGCGCGATGTCGCTAAATTTCGGCAATCACAGCAGTGTTGTTGCGCGTCTCGCGCACGCTAACACCCGAGCCGACGGTAAAATCCCCCCCTATACTCAAGTATAACTCAATCGAAACGAGTATCCACTGTCGCGGCAGGAGGGCCTGGCCTAGGCTCGATATAACAACCAGCCATGATACTACGTGGAACACGAAAGGATCGTTGAATGAGCCTGTCAATTTATACAGATAACCGTGTAAGGCCGCTCTATTCGGGCGATGCTGCCGCCGAGATTTCGGCGGCCCTGACGGTCCTCCTTGCGGACACGTTCGCACTGTACCTAAAGACGAAAAGTTTCCATTGGCACATGGCTCCAACGGGTTTTGGTATTTTCCAGCCACTGCTAGACGAGCAAGCCGAGCAGATACTTTCGATCACAGATGTTATCGCGCAACGCATAAGCGAACTCGGAGGCACGGCGCTACATTCGATTGGTCATATCGGGCGACTTCAGAGGCTTGCCGACAACGACGCCGATTATCTTACTCCCGCAGAGATGTTGACCGAACTCGCCAGCGACAACAGACAGATCTCTTCATTCCTGCGTTCCACCCGCGATGTCTGTGACGTGCACCGGGATCTTAAAACGGCGGATTACTTCGAGACCTGGATCGACGAGGCCGATGGCCGAACCTGGTTCCTCGTTGAAGCATGGCGTGCACATCTCAGGTCGATCCCGACACCAGCTGCGGCTTTGCAGATGCAACTGACAGTATCCGAAAGGCTGATGAAATGACTGCTTTTAGCCGTCGTGAGGCGCTTCTGGCGTTGCCTGCAGGAGGCTTGGCCGCCGCCGGTTCAACCAGTTATGCCGCAGGCCTGCCCAAACCGCAAAGTTCCCGCACGCGCAGCGACGATCCTGGGCCGCGCAATCTTGATCGGGACATCCAGAATCCAGATATCCTCAATCACCGGCTACCGATGCTGAACTTTGCTAAATCTACGGGTTTCGTTTGCCGATGCGCTACGAAGCAACATGCGGCCGGCTGGAACGGCAATGTTTGTAAGGGAACTCGAAATCTCCAGAGCATCGCCGGCGTTGATATGCGGCGGAGTTCGTGAGTTGCACTGGCACAAAGAAGGCGAATGGGCCTACGTACTTTATGGAATGCCAGGGTTACCGCTGTTGATCCCGAAGGCAAGAACTTTGTCGATGATCTTGGTAATGCGGCTGTTGGGGGCGCTCCGGCCAGTCCAAACAAGCCGAGCTTTCTTGGATTCCCTGCAGAACTTGACGTACAGGTCAGCAGGACGAGAATTCGAAAGAGTGAGAGTGTGGTCGTCGGCCGATACCAACTTATAATACAAATCGTCTAAATTCGCACCGTTTCTACAAGATTGCAGCGGCAATCCATGGTCTGGTCTTGTGGCAACGCCGCAACGCCGAGAAATTGATTGGAACGCAAATGCAGAACAGATCGATAAGCAGAGAAGCTTCGTCGGCGGCCAACCAAACACGCCTTCTCCAAGTAACGGTCGAAAGCCTCAGGGCCGACCTCTACAAAGCAGTAGAGATCGCGTTCCTTTATGGTGCGACGGAATGGGTTCATGTCAATTACCCGACGCATTACCAGCGGCTGCTCATGCAGTTTGACGACAGCGCCTTGCTGGAAGAGTCAAGGTATCTCCACTGAAGCGTTGCTTCGCCGTGTGTCTGATCTAGCTCGGGCCCAAGGAGGTCGCTGCGATGAACACATTCACTCTGATCCTGTGCCACGGCACCGACGCCGATTTCAAAGGCTTCGACTTTAGCGAGTGCAACGACAGTGGTGCATTCGGCCGCGGCTTCTATTTCTCCAACGACATGGAGCTTGAGCGGCAGTATTCGAACGGTCTCGATCCGGTCGTCGCCAAGGTGACACTGCAGAACCCCTATGTTCTTGATAAACGTGTTTCGTACGATGAGTGGATCGCAGCCACGAGAATTTTTCGGACGATCGAGCATGCACGCGAGAGATTGATAGGATTAGGATATGACGGGGTCCTGCTCCTGCAAGACAGCTACGTCGAAGTCGTCGCTTTCTACCCTAGACAGATTCAAAGCTTCGATCGCAGCCCCGATCTCGCAATTCCCGATACGCGAAACCGGAACACCCCGCCTTTGTTGAAGCTCAGATCCTTGTTGGGGCGATTTCGAACTTATTCCTCAGCTGAACATTAGTTGGTGTTCATGAATTCGCCAATTCAAAGAACGGAGAACGAGTATGCCTCTTGGTGTCACGAAAAAAATCCTGCTGGGTCTCGTGGTGGGAATAGTCTGTTTGATGTCATTGTCGCTGGCGGGCAATGCGCAAAGCATGATGACGAAATCCAACAAGCTTACCGGCAATCAGACAGCCGGTCACGGGAATTTACGTGGGACAATCGAAAGCGTTGCCGGAAAGACGCTGGTTATCAAAACGCGCGAAGGCAGCAAGGCAACGATCACCTTGGCCGACGATTTGACTGTCAACACCGTCACCGAGGCGTCGATAGACAACATCAAGGAAGGTGATTTCGTCGGCATTGCCAATGTGCCCGACGGCGGAGGCACCAGCAGTGCACTCGAAGTCGTCATCTTCCCGGCCGCACTCAAGGGCACGGGCGAGGGCGACTACGCCTGGGATCTGAAGCCGAACAGCAGCATGACCAATGCGACCGTTGCCAATGCCGTCAAGGGTGTGAACGGCCGGACCGTCACTGTCACCTATCAAGGCGGACAAAAGAAGATCGCAATCCCGGATAATACGCCCATCGTTGCCCTGGCGGCCGGGAAGGTTGCCGATTTAAGGGCGGGAGCGGCGGTGTTTATTGCCGCGGTCAATGAAAGCGATGGCAAATTCACCGCGCATCGTGTCGTCGTCGGAACCGACGGCGTGGTTCCGCCGATGTGAATGCGGGTAACAGCGGGAGTTTACGGTGATGAACGAGCGTCAAATGCGGGCCGACCTTTCGTACTATCTCGGTCAGCTATGGCGATTTGGCATTGTTCTTTCTTGCGACAACCTCGTCGCGGAAAAGCTGGTTGAACAGACGTGTATGCGAGCGCTGGAACGCGAACCCGTATTGTTCTGCACCAATCGAATGGACTGCTGGTTGTTTTCGATACTGCACTCGGTCTGGTACAACAGCCATCGCTTCCACACCTTCCGAACCGGCCAACACAACGACAATCTTCGTGTGAGGGTCGCCACGCGCTACGGCGGTCCGCACGAAAGTGAAGGCGCAGCGCTGGTCGCGCAGGTGATGGAATTGCCGGACGCCTATCGCGCAACGGTGTTTCTCGCCTACGTCGAGGAGATGTCCTACCGCGAGGTTTCACAGGTTCTGGCATTGTCGGTCGATACGGTCACAAACTCTCTCGCCGCCGCTCGAATACTGTTGGCGGAAACCACGGGTCGTTTCAGAAGAAACCCGACCGAAGTCATATAATCCAAAAACACTGTCAGTTTCCCTCGACTAGGGTGAACTGGGAATCTCAGCGCATCTTAAACGCGATCTCACAAGTTCGCCGAGCTGGTCGCCCTCTAGCTTTATTGCCGGGGTAGCTGGCCCGACGTCGCACAAGCGGTACGGGTGCCGCGGCGGCACTCACAGGTGATGACTTCTCAATGAAAGATAGACCTGAAGAAGTGTTGTTGATGTGGATCGTTCATAGGGGAGGATACTCCGTCGTCAGTTGTAGCGCGCGTCGTCCGCATTCGGACGAGTGTGGCGAAGCCCATGGCGGCCGAGAAAAATCAATAAACATCGCAGCAGGATGTCCAGGCCAGCAGAAAGGCGAAGACTGCTGCCGCTTCGGTCGATGCCGATAAGGATTGCAAGAGTTGATGCCGATGAAGCACCGAAAGTTGAAGTTTATGCAGCCATGTCGAAAAGCCCCAGCTTGCGCGCACGCAAACGCGCCAAGCCGAGAACGCTGTCGATAAAGGGTGTCGGCACGTCGACGATCTTTCCGATATCATGTGCTACCGTCAACAACGCATCCAACTCAACTGGCTTTCCAGCCTCCGTATCCTGCAGCATTGACGTTTTGAACGCACCCAAGGACTTTGCCCGTCCGATCATCTCCGTCGTCGAAACGGTCATCGGAATGCCGATGGCCTCTCCTATCGCCGCAGCTTCCTGCATCATGTGGACGCAGAGTTCGTAGACAAGAGGATCATTGATGATCACGTCGCTGGTTTCTCCAGTCAAAAGGCTGATCGGGTTGATGCTGAGGTTGCCCCACAATTTGTACCAGATGTCATCCCGGATGGCAGCAGTGACGTGACACGAGAACCCTGCGGAGTTGAGCAAGTCCCTAATATCCGCAAGCCCGTCGACCGGGCTATTGTCCGCGTAGCCAATAATGAGCTTGTTACCGCTGTTGTGCCGGATTTTTCCGGGTGCATCGACGGAGCAAGCCATGTAAACGACGCAGCCGACCGTCCGGGACAGGGGAATGGCTTTTTCGATAATCCCCTTGGGATCGACGGCGGCCAGCCGCGTGTTGCTCAGAACCCCGTTCCCGCCGGCGAAGAACCACCAGGGCACGCCATTCATTGCGGTGATGACCTTGGTGCCGTAGCCTAACAAAGGCGCGATATTTGACGCTACTTCCTCAAGCGCCGGAGCTTTCACGGACACAATGACATAATCCTGGCGTCCCAATTGCACGGGATTATCTGTCACCCGCACGTACACTCGATGGGATTTGCCGTCTTTCGTCAACTGGAGGCCGTCATCCCTTATCGCCTCGAGTGTCTCGCCATGGGCGACGACGCTGACTTCCGCCCCCGCCAGGGAAAGCAGTACGCCTATCGTCCCACCGACAGCGCCAGCGCCGTATATGCATACTTTCATAGGTTGGGATGTGGTCATGGTGAGCACCGATACCTTTCATGGTGACTTGCCCAATGCCGTGACCTGGGCGATATGCGAAGAATTGATCGAGGTGCCGCTCAACGTATCCTGATGCCGGTATTGCCAGGAGTAGCCGTTGATTGGCCTACTGAATTCATGTCTATCCTCGATCCCGACGTAAACGAGCGATGGCGGGTGCCGGCATCCGGCCGCGGTAAATGCATGAGGTCGAAGTCTTGCCTGAAGTCGCCAGCCGAGTTCTGAGGGGTGTTCCCGGTAGAGTTCAATCGGGAGCCGCCAATGGACTGGCCCGCGTTCGCGCTGCCCATGGAACTATCAAGGGACTGCCCCGAATGCATGCCTGCCAGACCGCCGCGTGCATATGCGGAGGCAAACGGAGCGGCGATGAACGCGGCGGCTAGGGCCGCCCTGAGTAAATAACGCATTTGAATTCTTCCTTTCCTTACGGAGCACGGCCGCTGTTTGCCGTGGGATCGCGCGGATCCGTCGTTCACAGAACGACTCTTATCGTTTGAGGGAACTTTGTCCGCTACAGGAAATTGCTCCATACCTGACCCTCCCAGATATCATTCTCCCAGGTGGGCAAGTCTTTGCGGTCAACCCGTTCTTGGGACACTGCACAATTCCTGTACACCTGATGTTGATGAGCGTTGTGTGGGGGCTGTGCCCATGACCCGGTGGTCAAGGCACAGGACAACAGGATAAAGGAGACTGTGATTGCCATGATCTGTCGCATTTCTGTCCTTCCTTGGAGTGTCCCGGATCCGCGATGAAAAGACCGCCTTGGGGGATTGCGCAGTCTTTTCTGCGGACAGGAGAGAGAATGTCCGCGCTTCAGCCGGGCAGCGCTGAAGATGGTAGCTAAGCTGACTACCCGCCCTGCCGGGATTCGACAGGAAGTAATGAAACTAAGGTCGAACCGGCTGACGCGTAAGTATACATTGGTATGGTCTGCGTAGACGTCGGCCCAAATGGCATTCAACTCACTTTTTTTTAAAAAAGTAGCCACCGTCACTTTTGGAACAGCAGCTACAGATTGCCGTGACAGGGAGGAGACGCCACGGCCGGGGGGAACAATGCGTATCCTGCACTGTTGCAACGGCAATTGGATTGCGCAGATAACTCGTAAATTGGACAAACGTGCTGCATCGTCCAAAGAAAATCGGAGCAACGAACTTTGAAGATGGCCGCTTGTAGTCATCGCCATGCAGAATGGATTTGGCTCAGACTCCCTTGGTGAACAGCTTGCGGAGATCGATCACCTTGCCAGACAGGGTGAAAACTCCGTCGCCTTGCGACCCTGAGACAATGCTCCAGGTTTTCCAGCACGTGCTCGACCTGAACTTCAAAAGGCTCCCGGAAAGCGGTCGTCCGTCTCTACCGATCGGAAGCTGACGGGAGATATAGGCCGTCTGACCGAACACGCAAACATGGGAATAATGACCACCGGGGGCGGGCATGTCAGGGCTGTTCAAGATGGATGGCGACTACGTCAATCCTCCGGTTTTAAATGTGCCATATCGCTTCATTTCGCCATATAGTCTGCAATCGCCGTGGCGCTTTTGATACCCGTGCCGGTCACGACGACCACAGTTGTATCGCCGGCCAATATCAGCCGCCGGTCCAAAAGGTCGTCCAGTGCCGCCGCTGCGGCCGCCGATGTTGGTTCTGCCAGAATTCCTTGCGACGCCAGCTTATCGAAGGCATTCATGATGCCGTCTTCCGGCACCGCCACGGTCGCGCCATGCGTAGACCGCAATGCTTCGATCATATCGTGCAGCCTCAACGGCTTCCTGATAGCAGTTCCCTCCGCAACAGTTGCTAACACTGGCCGCTTAACTTCATGATCGACCCCCGCAATGAAGCTTGCGTCCACGGGCGAGCAGTTCAGGGGCTGAGCCGCAAAAAGCTTGGGCATCTTCACTATCTGCCCTGCCGCAAGCAACTCCTTGAATCCGATATAGCATCCAAGGGGGCTGCTCCCACCTACGGGGACGACGACGTTGTCGGGCGCTTTGAAGCCGAGGTCCTCGAGTTGGAGATGACCGTCTTAGTTCCAACTTTCAGGCACGACAGGCTTCGGCGAAAACCAAGGGCACACACGAGTTGACGGCTTCGATAGTCGGCTGACAAATGTGTTTTTCATGTGGACGCCTTCGACTGGATCGCGAAGGCTGTTGTCATCTCGTATGAAGTTGAACCACGACGTTACAGATGTGTCGTGCTGAGCCAACGCAGGTCAAGCAAAATGTCAGACTATTAGGTCGACCTGTGCCGGTGTGCCCAGTGAGGTCGTGGCGCATGCGAGCGGATGGACTTTGGGGACATCTAAGCGGCAGGCTCTTTATTTGGGATGTGCTTGGTCGCTGGTATGGTCTGGTGTGGTCTGGTCTTTGACTTTCCCTTGGCTCTTGAGCTTTGCGGCCCTGTCCTCATTCTTCTTTGCAGATTCGTCCTTATCGCGTTGAGTGGCGCATTCCGAACCAGCCTTCAGATCTCCCCTGACTTGAGCCTCGTCGGCAGAGTTCTGCTGGGATTTGTCCTGCTGGAGCTTGTCCCCGCATTCCTCGGCCGATGCCGTGACAAGGCAACCCAAGATTAGCGAGAGAGCGAGGGCCATCGATCGAAACATAGAGGTGTCTCCTTGAACTTTGACGGCCCCGGCCTCGCGCGTGCCGGAACGAATGCTAACACGGCGAATATAGAACTTCATAAAGATGCAAAAGTTCCGGACATCGTTGTTACAAAGACGCCACCACGCTTCGACCATCGGCATGACCTACGCCGCCATTTGGCATGGTCACCGCCCCTTTATTGCAAGAAATCACTTGATAATCTCTAACGCAATATAACCGAGATAGCGTTGTCCGGACCGGGGGCCAAGAAGTGATGTACGTGCCGGTTCTTCAGAACAAGACCTAAACCTGCGATGGAGAACTCGACCATAAGCAGCATTGTCCTCCATCCTGGCTAGAAAGCTAGTACCCGACGAGACCTGCCAGTTCTTCTCCTTGCGCAAGATCTTCGATCGTGTTCGCGTTGAAAAACGGATCGATGGGCTCAGTAGGCCATACGACCGTCGCAGTTCGATAACGTGTTGTCCAACGGTCAATTTTTCGCAGCTCTTCCGTCACCATCGCATGGCGCAGTTCTTCCCGCAAATCCACGCGCCAAAGGCCTACCACCGGGTGGGTGCGACCGTTGGACATCGCAACCGCCAGCTGGGCATCCTCGGATATTCTTGCCGCATGAAATCGTCGAACCAGAGCACTTGGAAGAAACGGGCAATCCCCCGCTGTGCTGACCACCCATTCGACGTTCGGTCGATTGTCGGCTGCCCAGTCGAGAGATGAGAGGATGCCGGCCAGCGGCCCTGGATAATCCGGAACGGAGTCCGCGACGACCGGCAGGCCAACGGAAGAAAAGCGGCCGGGATCTCCATTGGCGTTGAGCAACAACGCGCCGCACTGAGGCTTAAAACGGCTAATCACATGATCGAGGATTGTGCGCCCGCCGATGGTGCGCAGCGGTTTGTCTCCGCCGCCCATACGCCTGGCCAGACCTCCTGCAAGGATGACGCCGATAGTGAACCGACGGTTATCGATCATTCGCACTGCCCTTGCGCTGGTTGCGGGCGGGTTCGTCCTCGACAGAAGCAATATCCTCGTCGAATATTATTCTGTCCAGCCCGGACAACGCGGAAAACCTTTTGCCGCGAGCTCTCCCGATCAATGTCAGTCCGGCCTGTTTGGCTAGATCCACCCCCCATGCAGTGAATCCCGATCGGGAAACCAGGATGGGTATGCCCATCCGCACCGTCTTAATTGTCATCTCCGACGTGAGCCGTCCTGTCGTATAGAGGATTTTGTCGCCGGGGTGGACAGCATGGCGATACATCCAGCCGGCAAGTTTGTCGACGGCGTTGTGCCGTCCGACATCCTCCATATAACAGATCGGCGTTCCCTGGATGCATAGGACACATCCATGCATTGCACCCGCTTCCAGATAGAGTGACGGAACCGAATTGATCGTCTTCGTCATCTCGTAAAGCCATGAAGTCCGCAATTCTGCGGCAGACAGTTCGATGTCTTCCAGCGCCTCCAACAGATCACCAAACGCCGTTCCTTGCGCGCAACCGGAGGTCAGCGTGCGCTTCTTTAACTTCTGTTCGAAGTTGGTTCCGCGTTCGGTGCGCACGACGACAACCTGAAGATCGTCGTCATAATCGACGCCGCTTACGACATCGTCGGGTTTGAGCATGTTCTGGTTCAGCAAATATCCGATTGCCAAATATTCCGGGTAATCGTTGATCGTCATTATGGTGACGATTTCCTGTGCATTCAGATAAAGCGTCAAAGGCCGCTCGACAGGCACGCTGACTTCGATCGCTGCACCCGTGTGATCCATGCCGGACACGCGCTCGACCAACCGGGGATTGTCCGGATCGGGCATTATGACTGTTATGGTCGTGCCTTCAATTTCAGGCATCATGCTTCGCCTATTCACCGGGGCAGGTATGCTTCAGATTGTTACAGACCAGTATGCAAATACGGCTCGCACGCCCGCCCGATCTGATGTTAGGCTGCAAAGCGTCGCCTGCCAAGTAGCGCATACAATCGAGGAAGCGCCGGAAGCGCTAGTTAAAATAATGGCACAACTTACTAACGATTGTTTCGCGTTCAGTGGACCGCCAATCCCTCTCGACGACATTGTGACGTTGCTGGGCGATCGTCTGGTGGCTGTGGAAGGAACGGAAACGGTCTCTCTTTCCGGGGCTGACGGTCGCGTTCTCGCTGCCGATGTAAACGCACCGATGTCCTTGCCGCCCTTCACCAATTCCGCAGTCGACGGCTACGCGGTACGTCACGGCGATCTGTCTCCCGATCAAGAGAATGTTTTTTCCGTGGCAGGACGAGTCCAGGCCGGCCAAACGCTCGATGTCGGGCTTTCGCCCGCCGAAGCGATCCGCATCTTTACCGGCGCTGCAATGCCCGCCGGGGCTGACACCGTCTATATGCAGGAGGACACGCGCATCGACGGAATGGGCAGGGTAGTCCTGCCGATGGGGCTGAAGCAGGGTGCAAATGTGCGTCCAGTCGGCGAAGACATCACAAACGGAAAATCCGTGCTCGGAGCGGGGCATCGCATGCGTCCCCAGGATGTCGCGGTCCTCGGGGCGCTTGGCTTCACCCAGGCCGTCGTGAGGCGACGCGTGCGCGTCGGGGTGCTTTCGACGGGGAATGAAATTGTCGAGCCGGGAGAAGTTCGAGCGGCAACCCAACTCTTTGATTCCAATCGTTTGATGTTGAAAGCCATGCTGGGGCGGCTTGGCTGCGAAGTGACGGATCTCGGCCTGTTGCGCGATGATCCGGCAGCAATCGCCGCTGCCTTGAAGGCCGCGGCGGCTTCTCTCGACCTTATTTTGACTTCGGGCGGCGTCTCGACCGGAGAGGCCGATTACGTCCGGGACGCAGTGGAGACTGTGGGGACACTGGTTTTTTGGCGGGTGGCGATCAAGCCGGGTCGTCCTGTCGCCATGGGCGTCATCGAGGGTATTCCGTTTATTGGGCTGCCGGGTAATCCGGCGGCAAGCTTTGTGACGTTCGTCACGATCGTTCGTCCAGCATTGCAGTTGCTTGGCGGAACGCCTGCGCAAATGCCGATCCCGATCCCGGCGCAAGCTACGTTTTCCTATAGCAAGAAGGCCGGCAGACGTGAATATGTCCGGGCAAACTTGACCCGGCACAAGGATGGGACACTTGCGGTGGCAAAATTCCGCCGCGAGGGTGCTGGGTTGCTCTCCTCCTTAATAGAGACAGACGGCTTTGTCGTACTCGGGGAAGACATCCTCTCGGTCGAGCCGGGCCAGACGGTGAAGTTCATGCCGTATTCCAGCCTTTTCTAAATCGCATCGAGATCACTGCGATGTGGGCGGGACGCTCGCCAGATTGACGCAGCGGCAACCAGTGGGCAACATGTAGCAATGAAAACGACCAAGCTCGATCTTTCGGGATTGAAGTGCCCTTTGCCGGCGTTGAAGACGCGCAAGGCACTCGGCTCGATTCTGCCCGGGGATCGTATTGAGGTTCACTGTACCGACCCGTTGTCGAAGATCGATATACCAAACCTCATCAATGAAACCGGGGATCGCCTTGAAGCGGTAACTCACGATGCGAACCGGATCGTATTTCTGATTGAACGTCGGAGGATGTCATAAGCGTGTGCCTGCATGCGCTACAAGGACATCGAAAGCACGACACTGTGTTCCTCGGTGCAACGTTAAAAATCGCAGGTTGGAATGTGCCCCAAACGGCGACCGCGCGGTACGGTTGTGGTACAATGCCTCAAAAGGGGAGGACGGTCATGATTGTACAGGAACGTCGCCGCGATCGTGGGCCCAAAGGGCGCAGTCTCGATGATGCAGCGTTTGCCGACGTTCAGGCGCTTTTGGGGACACTGCCGCGCCGCCGCGACCTCTTGATTGAATTCCTGCATCTTATTCAGGACAGGTACGGCTGTCTCTCGGCTCGGCATGTAAGAGCGCTCGCCGAGGCGATGCGTCTGTCGCAGGCGGAAGTCTACGAAGTCGCCTCATTCTACGACCACTTTGACGTCGTCAAAGAAGGAGAGGCGGAGCCGGCCCCCTTGACCATACGGGTCTGCGATTCGATCAGTTGCATGTTGGCAGGATCCGAACGTCTGTTCAGCGAGCTTGTAGTTGCGGCTGATCCAGCCGCCATTCGCGTCGTCCGAGCGCCCTGTATGGGCCGTTGCGCTGGCGCTCCGGCGGTTCGAATCGGCGACCGGGAGGTCGATCATGCCAAAACCGAGCACCTGTTGACGATGGCGCTTACGGGGGAAACCCAAGTCTTGATACCGGCATATGCGAATCTGGACGTCTATCGCGCCTCCGGCGGCTACGATCTCCTGCAGAAAGTTCGCTCCGGCGTGTATCCGGCGGAGACGCTCATTGCCACCATGCAAGATGCGGGATTGCGCGGCCTCGGCGGAGCCGGATTTCCGACAGGCAAGAAATGGGAAATCGTTCGCTCCTTTCCGTCCCCTCGACTGATGTCGATTAATGGCGACGAGGGAGAGCCCGGTACTTTCAAAGATCGCTACTATCTGGAAACGGATCCACATCGCACCCTCGAAGGCGCGCTGATTGCGGCAGACGTGGTTGGGGCAGAGCGGATTTATTTCTATGTGCGCGATGAATATCCGGCCGTGCTCAACATTCTGCGAAACGAGATTGCGGCGCTCCAGACCGCGAAAATCACCAGGCCGGGCTTCATCGAATTGCGCCGGGGAGCAGGTGCCTATATCTGCGGCGAAGAAAGCGCGATGCTGGAAAGCATCGAGGGAAAACGGGGGCTTCCCCGCAACCGCCCGCCCTACATCGCCGAAGTGGGCTTGTTCGGTCGGCCGACGCTCAACCACAATGTGGAGACCTTGTGGTGGGTCCGCGATATCGTCGAAAAAGGTGCAGCATGGTTCGCTGGCCTCGGCAAGCCGGATCATCCCGGGGTGCGGTCATGGTCCGTCTCGGGGCGGGTGCGGAATCCTGGCGTCAAGCTCGCGGCCGCAGGGGTGACGGTGCGTGAGCTGATCGAGCTTTGCGGAGGTATGCGGGAGGGCCACGTCTTCAAGGCATATCTGCCTGGAGGTGCATCGGGCGGTATCCTGCCTGCTTCGATGGGCGACATCCCGCTCGATTTCGGCGGGGAACTTGCGAAGCACGGTGCGTTTGTCGGTTCGCATGCGGTCGTGGTGTTTTCCGAACACGACAGCGCCAAAGCCGCAACGCTGAATTTGCTCAAGTTCTTCAAGCATGAAAGCTGCGGTCAATGCACGCCGTGTCGTGAGGGAACCGGGAAGATGGTCTCGTTGTTACAGACGCAGGGAAGCCCAGATGAACGGGCGCTGCGTGATCTAGAGACGGTGATGCGCGATGCCTCGATCTGCGGTCTAGGGCAGGCCGCTCCCAATCCGCTCAATCATCTGTTGACACATTTCCGCGAGGATTTATGAAATGGCAGACGCTATCGAATTCACTTTGGACGGTAAGCCCGTGGCCGCATCCATCGGCGAAACCATCTGGCAGGTGGCAAAACGTGAAGGCGTCAAGATACCCCATCTTTGCCACGTAGACCTTCCCGGTTACCGGACGGACGGCAATTGCCGCGCATGCATGGTCGAAATCGACGGCGAAAGGGTGCTTGCGGCTTCCTGCATTCGCAAGCCTGTGGCGGGAATGATCGTCACGACGGCGACGGAGCGAGCGGTCAAATCGCGGGAAATGGTGTTCGAACTTCTCGCCAGCAATATGCGACCGGCGGCTGACGGCCCGGACAATCAGTCGCTGTTTTGGAACTGGGCCGGTTCCATGGGGATTTCCGGAAGCGATCGGTTCGGATCGAAATTTTCCGATGAAGAAACGGCAGAATTCGATGTGTCCAATCCCGCCATCGCCGTCAATCTCGATGCTTGTATCGCATGCGGCGCTTGTGTAAGGGCCTGCCGCGAAGTTCAGGTGAACGACGTCATCGGCATGGCCGCACGCGGCGGCCACACCGTTCCTGTCTTCGATATGCATGACCCGATGGGAACGTCGACCTGCGTGAGCTGCGGTGAATGCGTGCAGTCCTGCCCGACCGGGGCGCTGTACGAGAAAACTTTGATGGACAAGGCCGGGAAAACCCGCCTCGTTCAACATTTCGACAAGGTGGTGGATACGCTTTGTCCATTCTGCGGCGTCGGTTGCCAAACGAGTGTTGCGGTGAAAGACAACCGGATTGTCCAGGTCGACGGCCGCAACGGCTTTGCCAACGAAAATCGGCTCTGCGTCAAAGGCAGGTTCGGGTTCGACTATGCGATGTCACCGGACCGCCTCACCAAACCGCTCATTCGCCGCGAGGACGCTCCCAAGGCAGGCGAAGCTGATTTGCTAGGTGTCGAACCCCTGACCGTTTTTCGGGAGGCGACATGGGAAGAGGCGCTTGAACGCGCCGGTGAGGGTCTCAAGTCGATCCTCGAGCAGCATGGTGGCCAAGCCTTGGCGGGCTTCGGGTCGGCCAAGGGTTCCAACGAGGAAGCTTACCTGTTCCAAAAGCTTGTGCGCCAAGGATTTGGGACGAACAACGTCGATCACTGTACGCGGCTTTGCCATGCTTCGTCCGTGGCAGCACTCATGGAAGGTGTCGGTTCCGGCGCGGTTTCTGCGCCGTTCAACGATGCTCTTAAGGCAGATTGCATCATCGTTATCGGTGCTCGGCCAACAATCAACCATCCGGTCGCCGCCACGTTTTTCAAACAGGCGGTCAAACGGGGCATGAAACTCGTTGTTATCGATCCCCGCGGTCAGGACCTGATGCGCCACGCCACATATTCACTGCGTTTCAGGCCCGGCAGCGACGTGGCCATGCTCAATGCCCTCTTGCACGTAATCATTGAGGAAGGCCTCTACGACGAACAATATATCCAAGCCAACGTCTCGGGTTTCGAGGCTCTGAAAAGCAAGGTCAAAGATTTTTCACCCGAAGCGATGGCTGAAGTCTGCGGCATAGAAGCGACGGAGTTGAGAGAGGTTGCGCGCACCTATGCGAAGGCTGAGCGATCGATGATCTTCTGGGGAATGGGCATCTCCCAACATACACACGGCACCGACAATTCTCGTTGCCTGATCGCCTTGGCGCTGATCACCGGACATATCGGTCGGCCAGGCACCGGCCTCCATCCGCTTCGCGGTCAAAACAACGTGCAGGGCGCTTCGGATGCCGGCCTCGTGCCGATGTATTATCCCGATTACAAGTCCGTGGAGAATATCGATATTCGCACCCGGTATGAGAATTTTTGGGGTCAGACCCTCGATCCCAATAGAGGGCTTACGGTGGTGGAGATCATCGATGCCATTCATACCGACGTAATAAAAGGAATGTACATCATGGGTGAGAACCCGGCGATGTCCGATCCCGATCAGACCCATGCACGCGCGGCCTTGGCGAAGCTGGAACATCTGGTTGTCCAGGACATCTTCATGACGGAGACCGCCTGGCATGCCGACGTGGTGCTTCCGGCCTCCGCCCACGCGGAAAAATTCGGAACGTACACGAACACCAATCGTCAGGTGCAGATGGGGCGTCCCGCCCTCGAACTACCGGGCGAGGCACGCCAGGACCTCGACGTGATCGTCGACCTTGCAAAACGGCTTGGCCTGAACTGGAATTACGGCAGTGTCGCAGATGTCTACGCCGAGATGTCGAGCGTCATGCCGTCGCTCAACCATATTTCGTGGGAACGTATTGAACGCGAGGGATCTGTCATCTACCCGGCAGAGGGCGATGATGTTCCCGGCAATGAAATCGTCTTTTCGTCCGGCTTCCCGACGAGCGACGGCCGCGCCCGCATCGTACCGGCCGACCTTCTGCCGCCGGATGAAGTGCCGGACCACGAGTACCCCCTTGTCCTGACGACAGGACGGTTGCTCGAACACTGGCATACCGGGGCAATGACAAGGCGGGCAGGGGTTTTGAACGCGATCGAGCCGCAGGGAATCGCTGCCATGAATCCCCGTCAGATCGAACGCAGCGGCTTGTCGCTCGGGGACATTGTCCAGGTGGAAACCCGGCGTGGCCTGGTTGACGCTGTTTTGAGGGCGGACAGGGAAGTGGCGGACGGAATGATATTCATGCCGTTTTGCTTTAATGAAAGTCCGGCAAACCGATTAACAAATCCCATGCTGGATCCCTTCGGTAAAATTCCGGAGTTCAAATATTGCGCGGCACGCATCGCAAAAAAGGACGAGATTCGTTCGACATTTTCTGCCGAATGACATCCGCCCACGGTTTGCTTGCTGCGACGCCTCGGATGACCATCATCTACGCGGCCTGCCCGGGTGAGCGAATTGTCGAGCCGATTTCATCTGATGAACCGCAAAGCGTCAGTTTTATTCGCTTGCGTCACCAGCCTCAGGTTCGCGCACCCCATACGAGCTGAAGGCGGTTGAAGCCGACTCCTGGAAACCGAAATCAAGGACCACTCCCGCACCCACCGCAATCAAGAGGATCGCCACACACGCCGATATGAAAACACGCATCGCCATCTCCTATCCTGGGTCCGCAAGTTCGAATGCCTTGCGCTCAATATCCATGAAGACTCGTCCGACCGTCCCTACATTGTTATAGAAAGGGACGCCCGTCGACTTCTCGAGATCTGCAAAAAATCGTGACATCCAGGGAGCCATTTGCTCTCGAAAAAAATCGCGTTGCGACGAAAACGGTATTGCCATTTCACCACCGGCCGCGACCGCCATGAACTCACAAATCGTTGCGGCATGATCTTCCGGTTCACCGTCATGTTCGACTTGGCTAAGGCCAAGTTCCTGGAAAGTCTCGCGCAACCGCAATAATGGCCTTCCGTAGAGGGAGCCCGTTATGTAGTAAGAGGCGTAGGGCAACAATCCCTTGGTCCCAAGGCCCCCGAACAGATCAAAATATTCCTCGGACACGGCATCAGGCTTCATCTGCTCCGCACATTGCGCGAGTTTGGTATGCGCCAGGCCGAGCTCACTTCCGTCACCCGTCAACGCTGCTATGCGGTTTAGTAAATCGGCCGTCGGCTCCCGCTTCAGTAAATTGGCAAGAAGCGCGTATTCCTGCAGGCGAGCAAGGTCCACCTCGTCGATCTGGACCGACCTTTTGCCAGTATCGAATGCGACATCGACATTCCCGAAAATCATCGTTCATCTTTCTAACGAGGCAGCGCGCTGCCGTGCGATTTGCGCTGTTTGCCCAGAGTTTCTTCGACAATCTCGACGGGCTCGGGATTTGCTGCGGAGGTTTCCGCAACGAGCTGCGAGGCTTGATCGATCGGATTTTGTTTTCGCTGTTCTAGCTGCGTTTGGTTCCGGGGCTCACCTGTGAGGTCGCCGGCTCGTGCAAGCTTATCAAGCGTATCGTTCGCATTTTTGAATTGACCCACCGCCTGGGCCACAAGGACCGCGACATTGTCCGTTTCGCGCAGCGGTCCGAAACCCGGTATGCCGTTCGGGGCAGTAAAGTCCCACTGGTTTTCGGCAATTCCTATAAAATCTCGAATCGCCGGGTCGGTTGACCAGGCCCGCCGCAACGCCTTTATTTTCAACTCCTCGGGCACACCCAATTGCAGAAACGCGCGGATATCCGTGCCCGGAATTATCGATTCGACGGAAGGCAGTGTCTCCGGATCGAAGACTGGTTCAATGGGGTGGACGTCCGGGATCGTATCGAGGGTCGGCGGCTGCGAGGGCGATGCCATATCCGGTACTTCTACCGAAAGGTCAAGATCGCGCTGGGATGCGTCCTTCTCTTGGGATATCTTGAGCCGCGACCATCGTGCGACGAAGCTTTCTTGATCAGCCATCACGCCTTCTCTGCCTTCCGTCGCGGTTTGAGGATACTTGATGCTCCGATGGGGTACGGCGTCGTTTGATGAATGGCTGCTCGACGTGATGCACGGCAATGAAGTCCTGAATCTTCAATGCAACGGCCTCCGGCATGGCAACCGTCTCGACGATATCGTGACCCGCATCCGTCAATGCTTCACCCTCCGCCGGATCTGCGGTAACTGCAATCAGTTCCGCGTTGGCTTCTGCCGGGCGTATCACTACCCATAACAGCGGTGAGCCCGATGTCAGGTTTTCCCGATAGTAGACGGTCTCGGTTCTGTGAAGTTCGATAACGGCGTGCCCTGCGTAGAACAACTGGACGTCTGTATCCGCACCCACGGGTGTCCACGGCTCGGTAACCGGCACACCCGCAAGAACGGAAACCGGACGCCACAGATAGTCGGCCCACGGGCTTTTTGCCCTGCGCCGTTCGACCACGACACCGACTGGAATGGTTGCGAGAGCAGTGGACCTCAATTGACTTTCTCCAATAGGGACAAAGGCAGGCCGGTGACGAGATTTTGCGGCTTTAACCGGATGACCTCATCGCCATCCATAGCGAGCATAAGATAAACCGGCTCTCCACGCACCTTTTCAATCACGTCGGCCGGGTCAAGAAACGTGAGGCGATAGAGGCTGATCAGCCTTCCTTGCGACGTCTCGTCGATTTCCTCATTGTTCCATAAGGCGTCACCCAGGCTCGTCGCTCCGGAATCCAACCCTACATACCAGGCCAACGTTGCATCTTGCAGTTCGGCCAGTGGTTCGACCGTGACCTCGACGCCTAACAAATGTGAGACCCATCGCGCAATCACCTCGCCGAGAGCCCTCAGACCTTGCTGGCCTGCGGTGAGATTGAGTGCCATATCGAATTGATCGCTGCGGGACCAGTAACGTATGGACGAACTCTCGCTGAGTACATCGACTCTGGATGTCGGCGGCAGTCCGAGCCACGCCAGTAGCGGTGAATCATGCCGATCGCCGTGATGTTCAGCGATTTCGAGATCAGTGGCGAAAACGCTTCCATCCTCCGTGGTCAATTTCTGCGGCCGGAAAAACATTTCTGCTGCACGCAATACAAAAACGTCCTCGCACTCGTTAAGGACGTTTCGCAGTATAGTCTGAATGAGATGACCGATGAACATCTGCGGAAACTTGTGAGACCGGCGGGCGATGTCGAGATAAGCAGCCTCGATCGTGGAGAAGCCGGCAAGGTGATCGCGCCATTCGATCATAACGCTCCAGTTTTCGCGCGCGTCGGTATCCTGGATGCGCGCGACTTCGGCCGCCGTAACCGCACGCCACGGATCTTCCAATAACGAACCGTGCAATGCACGTTCCTCGGAACACGCCTCTTCCGGAGGAACCAGCTCGGGTCTGGCAAGGTACGCTTTGAGAAAATCGCCCGTTACGCAAAGTCGACCATCGGGATTACGATCCAGCAAGTGATGGCCGCTCGAGAGCCAGAAATCGTGAAGCACATTCATCGGGCGGCCACCCCACCCAAGGTAGTGAGGTCCACCTGTTCCTCAGCGGCATCTTCGCCGACCACTTCGACGAAATTGAACGCGAAGGAATGAGTGCGGGTGCCAGGACGCAGGGTACGGAATGCTTCACGGATCGTTTCGTTCTCGAAGCTGCGCGTGACCGCGACGATCAGCCCAGCAGGATGATCGCAAAGTGAAGCGGCGAAATTGATCTCGTCTTCCGCGGCGCGCCTTGCCGTCTGAATATCCGGCGCATGGAAGTCCGATAGAAGTCTTTCGGCCAGCGCGTCGATCGCCAAGAACAAATCGTCGTCGGAAGCATTGACGATTTGAGCCAACGTGGATCGGCCAAGTGAATTCACGCCCAAAAATCCGGCACGGAACGCCGCACGTTGTTTGCCGACAAGCGCTCGCACATCCATGCCCCAGAAGGCAAATGCGCCAGAGACGGCCCATTCGCCGGGCTCAGCAGGTCGCTCAAAAACGAAATTGTCCGAAGCATCGAACTGAACCGTGCGCAGCAATTTCATTGGGCATTCTCCGGGCGTGAATTGCAGTGCTCAATCATCAGCCACCTTTGTGAAGTCTGACCCCGGTTTGGCGTTCTCGCGGTGTTTCAGATAATCGTCCGTTGTTTTGATGACGCGATCCGGTCCACCATATGGATCGAAGTTTTCTTGCGAAACAACCGCTACCCGGCAATCCTCGCACATTTTGATCAGATCAAGGCGACGCGAGGATCCCTTGAACATCCAGTGGCCGTCTTCGAGCTTTGCAACTACACGATCGACGGTGCTCTTGACGCCGAACGGCTTGCTGCAACTGATGCAGCAAAAAGGATCCTCCTGTTTCAGGATTTTTGGCGGACCGCTGATCGCCCTGAAATCAATCTGCGGCCGTAGAGCAATGGCGCTCTCGGGACAAGTCGCTTGGCATAGGCCGCATTGGACGCATGCGTCTTCGGTAAAACGCAGCATCGGCTGGTCGGGATTGTCGCTTAGCGCGCCTGTCGGGCAGGCCGACACGCAAGACAGGCAGAGGGTGCACGCGTCCACTTGCAAATCGACGGCGCCAAAGGGAGCGAGGGCCGGAAGGAGGATGACCTCCACGGGATTTGGTGCGGCGCGATGAAGCTCGCTCAATGCAAAGCGCAGGATACTCCTCTTACTGCCGGTAGTGAGAAAGCTTGAAGGGCGCGGCGCTGTTGGCAGGAACGGCAGGTCATGCAAGGTCAGGCCCAGCACATCAGGATCGTCGGTTTCGATCGTCGCAATCCGAACAGACTCAAAACCGAGACCGGCGAGAACAGGTTCGGCCAATGCAATCGTCCGACGAAGGCCGGACACATCGTGCCGGGGTTTTTCGCGGAGCATGAATCTCACGGACGCTCCGCCGTATGCAAAGATCGCCGCGATACTCTCGAGCCCCACCTGAGTGACCTCATTGATTTCGATGGGTAAGGTGTTGGCCGGCAGACCGTCACCGTGACGAGCGAGCGCCTCAATCAGCGGCGTACCATGATCCGCATCATGAAACAGAATGACCGGATATTTTCCGCCGGCTTGCCGATAAGCGAGAATCGCCGCGCGCAATTTGCGCACGAGCGCATCTTCCGGCGGCATTGCATAGGCTGCCGCTCCTGTGGGACACGCGGCAGCGCACTGTCCGCAGCCGGCGCATATGTTCGGATCAATTGCGACGTAATCGCCTTGAGGTGAGATCGCGCCGGCGGGACAGAGATCCAGACAACGGGTGCAGCCAACGATCTGTGAGCGCGAATGAGCGCAAAGAGAAGGGTCAAATGATACGAAGCGCGGCTTTTCGAAAACACCGACAAGGTCCCGGGCCTTCAAGACCGCAGCCAACGTTTCCGCGCGATTGCCGGGATCCGCTCTCAAATAGCCGTCGCGAAGTTCGCCTGCCGGAAACAATGGAGTTCCACGCGTCAGATCGAGAATAATATCGCATCGCGATCGAGCATCATTTCTTGCCCGTCCGAAGGCCAAAGCACGTCGTGATGAGGCCAACGGTTCGGCGAAATCATCGACGACGATATCGAACGCGCCAAGATGCCCGGTCGCGTTTCTGATCTTGCCTTTGACGACGGGGAATTCGGTCCTTTCGGGAACGATCTCCGCCTGAGGCTCGATCAGCACCGTGACGTCAAGATGGCTCTGAAGCAAACGTCCCGCATCTATAGCCGTTTCATCACGGCCATATATGAGAACAACGCCGCCGCTTTCGATTGAAACAGCTACCGGAGCAGGCATTGGCACCGTGGCAGCGGCGAGCAGAGCCGCCATCTTTGGCCCAGTTTGAAGAGCATCTTTCGACCATCCCGCCATCTCACGCACGTCGGCGAAGGCGATCGGCGCAGTGCGCCCGGCATCCAGCGCCGCGCCCGACAACACTCCGCTTTTGAAGGTGCAGCCGACTACGAGCGGCCGGTCTTGTCCGGCAATCTGTTGGAAGCGATTCAACTCCGAACCGCAAAGCTGGCTGGCTGTCGTCACATTTTCGCTTTGGCAGCCGCGGCGGACCGCATCTGCGTCCAACGGCATGGTGTCATCGCACGAGCAAATCAGAAAATGATGGGAGGAACCCTGCGTGGCCATGACCGTCTTTCCGTGGATGAACTACTCGGCCGGCGTCGCCAGCGGAGACTTTGGCCCATTGCCCTTTGCGATCTGTTCCTCGGCCCAGCGATCATGGTGCTCCTTGGCCCAGTTAAGATCGACTTCTCCCGTGCCCATCGCTTCAAAAGCGCCTTCCATGCCCAGGGTGCCGATGTAGATATGGCCGAGTATCAAGGCAATGAACAACACTGCCACCGCAGAGTGGACCACCTGCGCGATCTGCATTCCGAAAATGTCGGTGACCGAAAACGGAAACAGAAGAAGAAATCCGGACACCGATATTGCCAATCCTGCGCCAAGCGACAACCAGAACACCAGCTTTTCTCCAAGATTGAATCGTCCTGCTGGTGCGTGCTTCGACGCAATAAACCCGCCGCCCTGTTTGACCCATTCGATATCAACCCGCTGAAAGAAGTTATCCTTGACGAAGATCACTGCGATGAGGACGAGTCCAACGACGAATGCGAAACTCACGAAGTTGTGGATGTACTTCGAAACTTCAGAGACTGCCGTGAAAGCTTCGGGGCCGACCACGGGCAAAAGCAGGATTTTGCCAAACGTGATATTGAGGCCCGTCAGCCCAAGAAGCACGAATGACGTAGCCGTCAACCAATGCGAAAAACGCTCGATGGCTTTGAAACGAGCAAGCTTCAGTCCGGAACGACCTTCCTTGATGGGAAGCCTCCCAAGTGCGATATAGGCGACCCCCAAGAGCAGGAGCGTGCCCAGGATCACGATGGCTGCGCCCCAATGCAGCAAAACTTCGTGAAAGTAATCCCACATCCGTCCCGCGGGCTGGATCAGCACTGCGGCTTTGCGGTCAGGAATGTCGATCCGACCTTCGATACGGGAAAGCTCATTCAAGAGTTGCTGCTCTTGAACACTGCTTGCTGTCGGGTTTGGAGCTCCGTCAGGTCCAAGCTTTTGCGCCAAGGCAGGTGCACTACAGATGGCCAACGCCAACGATGCCGCGAAAAGAACGGCGTGAAAGTATCTGGAAACCGTCATGGCGCTCGCCTTTCCAAAACGTAGGTGCGATCACTCAGAAGTTGATAACCGCCTAGACCGAAATCGTCTCATGGTATGCAGTCAACCAACCCCATGCTCCCGAACCGTATCCGCGCTTGAGAACACGTTCCTTGTAAATTTGTGCGATGATCTCGCCATCCCCGGCCAACAGCGACTTGGTCGAGCACATCTCGGCGCACAACGGAAGTTTTCCTTCCCCGAAGCGGTTCGAACCGTATTTCTCGAATTCAGCAGCGCTACCGGCCTCCTCCTGACCGCCGCCGCCCGCACAATAGGTGCACTTGTCCATCTTGCCGCGCGATCCGAAATTCCCGACTTTCGGGTACTGGGGAGCACCAAATGGACAGGCATAAAAACAATAGCCGCAGCCGATGCAGAGATCCTTGGAATGAAGCACGACGCCGTCTTCGGTCGGATAGATGCATTCCACCGGGCAGACGGCCGCGCAAGGCGCATCCGTGCAATGCATGCACGCCATCGACACTGATCGTTCGCCGGGTTTGCCGTCGTTGATGGTCACGACACGGCGTCGGTTGATACCCCACGGCACTTCATTTTCGTTTTTGCAAGCCGTGACGCAGGCATTGCAATCGATGCAGCGATCGGCGTCGCAGAGAAATTTCATTCGCGCCATTGTTCGCTCCTTACGCTACCTGGATCTGACAGAGCGTGGCTTTCGGCTCTTGCATGCCGGTCGCCGGGTCGTAGCCGTATGTGGTGAGCGTGTTCACGCTTTCACCGAGCACGAACGGATCCGCGCCTTTGGGGTAATGACTGCGTCGATCGTCACCCTCGTACCAGCCAGCGAAATGATACGGCATCCAGGCGAGCCCTTTGCCGACACGCTCTGTCACAAGAGCCTTCATTCGCGCCTTTGATTGACTTTCGGGTCCGAACACCCAGACCCAGGATCCGTCCTTGATCCCGCGTTCGCCTGCGTCGGCGACGTTGATCTCGACGTACATCTCCTGTTTCAATTCGGCGAGCCATTTGTTCGATCGCGTCTCCTCGCCGCCGCCTTCATATTCAACCAGCCGGCCCGAACTCAGGATCAACGGAAACTGTTTGGAGATGCCGTTGTCGACCGCTGCCTTCTGAACGCTGAAGCCGACATTCGGCACCCGGAATTGCCGCGCATCCGGCAGTGTCGGATAAGACGAAACGAGATCCGGACGGGGCGTATAGATCGGCTCGCGGTGAACGGGGATGGGGTCGGGAAGATTCCATGCGATCATGCGAGCCTTGCCGTTTCCGTAGGGCGAGCAACCATGCGCGATCGCGACACGTTGAATTCCGCCGGACAGATCGGTGGACCATGACACGGTATCCGGCTTGGCGGGGTTAACCCGCTGGATGACCGCCAGTTCGTCAGGCGTCAGGTCCTTGTCCCAACCGAGTTTCTTTAAAACTCCCAGCGTGAATTCCGGGTATCCGTCCTGAATTTCGGAGCCGGCCGAATACGATCCTTCCGCCAGGAGATTGTCATGGTCCTCTGTCTCGACCTCTTGCCCGTTCACCGTCGCCTTGCGTTTGACAACGCGCTCGACACCAAATCGCGCCCGGAAAGTTCCCCCGCCGTCTTTCACAGCCAAGTTGGTATTATAGAGGATTGGCGTTCCGGGATGCTTGAGTTCGGGTGTTCCCCAGCACGGCCAGGGCAAGCCGTAGTAGTCGCCGCCCACTTCAGGATCATCGATCGGCGCGCGCATGGTCACGAGATCAAACTTCGCCTGATTGCGCATGTGCGCCTTCAGGCGTTCGGGCGACTGTCCGCAATAACCTGTAGACCAGCCGCCGCGGTTGATTTCTCGCAAAATATCTTCCGCCGAGACTTTGCCGTTCTCGACCTTGATATTCTTGAACATCAGGTCGGCAAAACCAAACTTCACGGCAAAGCGATACATCGTGTCGTAATCGTTTTGCGACTCGAACACCGGATTGACAATCTTCTCACCCCATTGAAGGGATCGATTGGAGGCAGTCCGCGAGCCGTCCATCTCAAAGCTGGTGCACGCCGGCAATAGATACGTTCCGTCTTTTCTCTCCGAGAGCACGGACCATGCGGTCGGATACGGATCGCAGACCACCAACAGTTCAAGCTTTTCAATACCGCGAACTGCCTCGGGCATGCGCGTAATCGTGTTAACGCCATGTCCCATAACGAACATCGCTTGCAATGTGTCAGGCTGACTGACTTGATCTTTCGGCAACAGAGTTGCGTCGAACCACCTGGTGCTCGGAATGCCTGGCGCTTCCATCAATGTTTTGCTCGGGAAGCGCGATTTCATCCACTCGTAATCCACCTCCCAGACCCTGCACCAGTGACGCCAGGCCTCTTCGGCAAGACCGTAATAGAGCGGCAACGTCGTGACATCGAGTCCAAGATCGGTCGCTCCCTGCACGTTGGTATGACCACGGAAAATGTTCGCGCCTGCACCCGCATATCCGACGTTGCCGGTTGCAAGCAGCAGCAGGCAACTGGCACGCACGTTGGCTGTGCCCGTAGAAAATTGGGTCTGGCCCATTGCCCAGATCAACGTCGAGGGCTTCTGCATGGCGAAAGTCTCCGCAACATGCCGCACCTGTGCTTCCGGCAATCCGGTGACCCGCTCGACTTCGGATGGTGTCCACTTGGCGACTTCTTTCCTGACATCATCAACGCCGTAAACACGTTGACTGAGAAATTCCTTGTCTTCCCAGCCGTTTTGAAAAATGTGCCACAACATGCCGTAAATCGTGGCGATGTGCGTTCCCGGACGCACACGGACATATTCAGTCGCGTGCGCAGCCGTCCTCGTCATTCTTGGATCGACAACGATCATATTTGCTCTGTTGAGTTCCTTGCCTTCAAGGATGTGTTGCAAGGATACCGGATGCGCTTCCGCCGGGTTGCCGCCCATCACCAGAATCGTTTTGGAATTGCGGATGTCGTTGTAGCTGTTGGTCATCGCCCCGTAGCCCCAAGTGTTGGCGACTCCGGTAACGGTGGTTGAATGACAAATTCGCGCCTGATGGTCCGAGTTATTGGTCCCCCAGAACGCAGCGAGCTTTCGATTGAGATAAGCGGCTTCGTTGGTAAACTTGGCTGAACCGAGCCAATAAACGGAATCCGGCCCTGACTTCTCCCTGATCGCAAGGAGCTTGTCTCCGATCTCCTCGACAGCTTGATCCCAGGAGAGGCGGACCCACTTGCCATCCACCAATTTGACGGGATAACGCAGCCTGCGCTGGCTCAACACGTCGTCACGGACCGCCGCGCCCTTACAACAATGCGAACCTCTATTGATCGGACTATCGTAGACAGGCTCCTGGCCGATCCACACACCACTGGATACTTTGGCGATAACCGAGCAACCGACTGAACAATGCGTACAAACGTTCTTTCGGGTTTCGACGGTAGCGCCTGGCGCAGGTGGCGGGCCCCCCTCGGCCCTTCGAACTCCAAGCGGAAGCGTCCCGACTGCGGACAATGCCCCCGCTGCGACCCCCGCCCTTTTCAGGAACGTCCGACGTCCCATTTCGCCACTGGGGAGCGAGCTTAGATCTGCAGCGAACGTTCCGAGGCTATGTGCATGATCCGACTTTTTAACGAGCATGTCGGCCTCAATTACTTGGAAGGATAGCGGTTGACACGATAGAAGTTTTTCACTTCGTCGGAATTCGCTTGGTAGCGCGGCCTGCGTTTGCCTCCTGCATCGCTGGGAAACGCGACAGCAGACTCTGACAGGGCTGTGCCCATCGCCACAGCCGCGGTGCCGACGGTCGCCAATGATAGAAGATCACGACGACGAATTAGGAAGGAGGATTGTTTTTTCATAGAATTCGATCCTTGTTACATCGGACGAATTGCGCGCTGGCTCCCAGCTAACTTTTGGAAGACTACTCTTTATCCGATTAAAGAAAAGTCCGCTATATGGTCGCAGGCTGCTCGGTGCAGCAGGCGAAGAACTGCTTATTCTCGCGTTGTCCTGCCGTTCGGCGCGGACATCAACCTGGCGTTTTTGTCGAGGGCCTCCATCCGTATAGTTGCCCAATACGCTTGGGTCAGACTGGCCGGAAACCAGCCCGCTCCAGCGCAGTGCGGGTTTCCTCTGAATGCAACGACTCCAAAAATGCTGCTACTCCAGGCCTGTTCTTTCGCGCCGCAACCAACGCAAAGTCATAATTCTCTTCGGCCAAAGGCAGAAACCCAAGGCCGGCAGCATTGGCAACCGGCGCTATGGTCATCCCCCAATCCGCGCGGTGCTGCGCAACGGCGGCCGCCACCGCATTGTGGGACTTAGGTTGATTCCAGTATCCGTCGGGGCGTTGGCCGGCGAGCAGCCGATCAATCAGAACCCGCGTTCCGGAACCCTGATTGCGATTGACCATGATACATTCAGAATCCGTGAGAGCTGCTTCCACCGCTGCTCGGGCATCGCGCCCCTCAAAGCGAGTATCACCCACGCGAAATGCAACGCCTTGCATGCGGCGATAGCCCGGAACGAGTTCCAATCCCGGTCGGAGAAAGGGCAGATTGTAAGTATTGGTCTTTTCGTCAAACAGATGGATCGGCGCTATGTCGCATTCGCCGCGGCCAGCGGCAGCTAGCCCGCCGAGACTTCCAACGGATATCAATCGCACCAACAGATCCGCATGTGCCAAAGGCGCGGTGACAACGTCGAGGCCGATGCAATGGCTGCCGATAATTACAAGGTCAGGAACGCGGACATGCGGGGTAAACATCGTCACCTCTGCGTCGGTACCACCGGCGATATGATCGGCAAGCGCGTCAATTCGGAGGAAACCATCGGCCTGTGTGAATGCAGTGATCGCTCCGGAACTTTTGCCCGAGGGATATGCGATAAGTCCATTTTCGCCCTCGACGAGCGACACCATCACGAACTCGGCACGGCCAAGCTCGGACCCGATGCGGACCGGCGCGCGCGCCTGCACCCTAGTATCCGCTCGCGGAGGGAGACCTGCCATCCGCCGCAAAACGGGCACTATCATGTCATGGAAAGTAAACATCGCGGAGGTCGGAAAGCCCGGCAGGATCACCACTGGTTTGCCATCGCAGACTGCAAGACACAACGGCTTTCCCGGTTTCAGCGCCACGCCATGAGCGATGACGCCCGGCTTGCCCAGACGCGACAGGATACGATGGGACACGTCACCTGCGCCCTTCGAGGTGCCGCCGGATAGGACCAGCATATCGCTATCAGTCAACGCGGCACGCATACCTGCCTCAAGCTCCACCTCGTCGTCTGCAAACAGCCCGGCAAACCACGGCACGCCACCGTTCTCGCTGACAGCGGCAGAAACGATCGGCCCGTTGGTGTCGTAGATAGATGCCGGACGCAGAGACTGTCCCGGTTCGACAAGTTCGTCGCCGGTTGAAATGATCGCAACTTTGGGCTTCCGAACGACAGGGACCCGCGCAATGCCGCATGCCGCCAGCATGCCGACTTCACGCGAACCGATAACGGTGCGCGCCCGCAACAGGACTTCACCGCGTGCAATGTCAGAACCGGCGTAAGAGACGAATTGTCCCGGTGAAGCAGTGCGTCCGACTTGGATCGTGCTTTCACCCTCGGGTTGGGTATGCTCGATCATCACTACGGCATCCGCGCCGCGTGGAATCGGACCGCCGGTCGCAATCGGTGTCGCCGTCCCCGGTTGAACAAGCTGCTGCGGGGCGACGCCGCAAGCAATGACCTCTTGGTTCAAGCCAAGCCGAATTGGGTTGTTTGCAGTCGTTACTTTTAAATCCGCCGAGCGAACGGCAAACCCGTCGACATTCGAACGGTCGAAGGGAGGAACGTCCATGGGAGCGACGACATCATCCGCCAACGAGTGACCGAGCGCATCCGCCAAGGGACGCAATTCCGTTGGCAGGGGCCGTGTAAAAACCGCTGCCTGAAAGCGCGATAGCGCGTCCTCACGAGACAGGATTGTGAGAAACTGCTCCTGATCAAAGCTCACCGTAGGAAGTACTCCTCACACAAATATCACCATTATTTCTCATCGCCGAACCGATAAGCCTGGCAAAGCTCGCCCGCCGGAAAGCCTTCACCATCGGCCGGGACCAGCATCCACGCGTCGGCTTGCGAGAGCGCCCACAACGGTAACTCACCGACAGCGAGTGGCAACCATTCGCCAGCTTGGCTGGCCAGCAACACAACTTCCGCAACACCCACTGCCGACGAAATCTTCCGCCTGATAGGGCGCAATTCAATAGGTCTCTCGCGGCTTGTCAATCTGTCCAGCAAAGGCAAACCCACCGCCAGCCAGGTCCCGAGAGCACCCTCCAGGTCCCCCGGCAAGGCGATGATCGGTGTGTCTCCTTTGCGTCCAACTGCAGCTGTCCGCCCGGGTGTGATCGCGATGCCGTGCGCAACGGGAATGTCAATGCTCCGAAGACTATCGATCGTCACGTCTGTTTTTCCAGAGCCCGTCCCACCGATTGTTACAATGAGATGGGCCTCGGTCGCCACCATAGCCGAGGCGATTGCAGTCGTTGTCTTGGCGACATCCATCCTGGTCACGACAGCGCCGGCCCTCGCAGCGGCTTCAGCGATATACTGGGCGGTGAACGACTGATCGCCGCCGCCTGACACATTGATAATTTGAAGTCGCGGCGTGCGCACCGATAGTGATTCCAGCCCCAATTTCGTTGCAATAAGGGAATGAATGGCCCGGACTTTTTGCCCCGGACTTAAAACCACAAAATCTGCGGCAACCTCTGCCCCTACGGGTCTCGTTCCCTCTCCGGGCCTCGGTTCGGAGACGATTTGGAAAATATCATCCTTTTGGTCGAGCCACGCGGATTCGATCACGGTGTCGCATTCGTCAGGCAGAAACTCCCCACTTTCCACCCAGCTGGGTCGCATCATCAATAGTGCAGGTGAATAAGATGATGCGCCGACAAGGTCCAATGCCCGAACAGCCCAGCCATCGGTAACGGCGATCGATTTAGCGGGTAGTGGGCTCGATGCAATCAAGCCTGCTGAAATACGGCCGACCGCCTCATCAACAGGCTGCTGACTGATGGGAATGATCTCCACTCCTGCAAGCAAGACATCCAGTGCGTCGTCGCGCGAAATGAGGGCGCATATCGAATTCATGACGCAATCGATAACACCTTTCCCATAAAAATTCGACGCATATCGGCCATATCGGAGAGGGTGGTATAACCCCCGGCAAGGCGTCGACCCATCGACGTCGGACGATGCTCCTATCGTCAGTTTGTTGCTGGCACCTGCTTGCGGAAAATGAGTACTCAAGCTAGTTCCATGCATCTCCGCGGCTGGACCCATATAGTAAACCCTTGTTGGAACAGGCCGCTTCACAGCCCCGGCCAAATTCGCAATCAACATTTAGCTTAACGGGCGCACGGGATTTTTGGTTTTCTGCAGCGCGTTCGTTATCTGTGGATCCAGATTGAGGTGAGCCTTCAGCAGCTCGGGCGGTGTGAGAGCTAGCCATTGATTGAGTGAGAGATCGGCATAGTAACTGCTCTTGAACACTTCGAGAAAACGCAGCGGCTCATTTCCGGTGTTCTCGACATAGTGCCCCATGGCATAGGGAACATAACCCACGTCGCCGGCCTGAAAGTCGAAGGTACGGGCCTGACCCGATGACGCAAATACCCCCATGCGGCCTTGCCCTTGGATGTAATATTGCCACTCGTCCGTATTGGGATGCCAGTGCAGTTCACGCATGCCGCCGGGCTCCACCTCCACAAGCGCCGCCGCGATTGTTTTGGAGGCTTCGAAATTACTCGAGTCGGTTATGCGTACTGTTCCGCTCTTTGTCCTGATCGGTTCCTGTGCCAGCATCCGGTGGCTGAAACTTTGCGGCACGGGTTCGACACCCTGCAATTTATCCGGCCCGAGCGGAGCAGGAACGGATGCCTTGAAGATATAAAGCGCACCTGGATCGGGTAGCGCGCCGAACAATGATGCCGGTGCCCCGAAATTCTTTGCAAGGACGTCCTTTGGCGTATGTTTGAACCAGTCGCTCAAAAGGAAAGTGCTGTCTTCATCGAAGCCGCCGCTGTCGAAAACGAGCAAGAATTCACATCCGTCCGGCCCAAGTCCCTGGATCGAGTGGGGGATGCCGCCCGGGAAATACCAGAGATCGCCGACTCCGACATCGTCAACGAAGTTGCGGCCCTGCGCATCGATGGCGGTGATCCGCGCGGAGCCGTAGAGCATATAGGACCATTCAGCTTCCTTGTGCCAATGAAGTTCGCGGACGCCCCCCGCGTTGAGACGCATGTTCACGCCAGCGATGTTCTTGGAAATGCCAAGTTCGCGTTCCGTAATCTGACGGGCCCAGCCACCACTTTCCTGCCGTACGTGGGAGTCGGAGAAAGAAAAGCGAAGGTTCGGCAGCGTGCCATGATCGGTGGAGGGCGGGTCCAGCATCTCCGGGTTCTGTTGATCACGAGAGATGTTGCGGGGCCCGGGATCGGTGCCGCCTACACCAGCGCCACGACTTGGCTGCGGCACTTGATCTGCAGCGCGGGCCACAGTCGTGGCTGCGGCCAGCAAACCACCTGCAGCTCCGGCAGTCAGGACCTTTCGACGTGACAGGGCTTTCATTTCAATCCACTCCAAAAGCGTGTTGCAGACGTTCCAGCCGAATATCGACCCTCCAACAACCATAGCATTTCGGCGCTCGCGGAATTGATCAAACGCTGCGCAAATTGGATAATCTCATCATTTAATTTATTGAGTTTCCGCTGCGTTCGGGAAGAAGAGTTGCTGGCCGTTGATTTTGTATTCGGCGATGGCATTCTGGCCGTCCTTGGAAATGAGCCAGTCGATGAACGCCCGGCCCTGTTCTGCCTTCACGTGCGAATGTTTGCCGGGATTGACCAGGATCACGCCATACTGGTTGAACAACTTGGCATCGCCCTCGACCACGACTTCAAGCGGCCCTTTATTATCGAATGACAGCCACGTGGCGCGGTCGGTCAGGGTATAGGCGGGCATTTGCGCCGAGGTGTTGAGCGTCGGTCCCATGCCCGCGCCGAGCTCACGATACCAGTCGCCGGAGGGGTTGATCCCGGCCTGCTTCCAGAGTGCAAGTTCGGCCTTGTGCGTTCCCGAGTCGTCGCCGCGCGAAGCGAAGGCCGCGTTGCTCGCCGAGATCTTCTTCAGCGCGGCCACGGCATCCTTGCCGCCTTTGATGCCGGCGGGATCGTCGCCCGGTCCGACAATCACGAAATCATTGTACATGACTTCCCTGCGTCCGATCCCGGAACCCTCTTTTACGAACTCCTCTTCGGCAGCCTTTGCATGGACAAACACGACGTCTGCGTCACCGCGTCGCCCGGTATCCAGGGCTTGGCCGGTACCTTGGGCGATAACTCGAACCTCAATGCCGGTCCGGTCTTTGAAGATCGGGAGAATGTGGCCGAACAGACCGGATTGCTCCGTGGATGTCGTTGAGGCAACGGTAATGAAGGCCTCGGCACTGGCGAGCCGCGGTAGCGAACACAACGCAAGCGCGCCGGCGACTAAAATATATCTCATAACGTTCATAGTCATTTCTCCCTTGAAACGGCTCACCACAAAAGTTCACCATTGATAAATGCCCGCGCCGCGTCAGACCGGGGGCGCTCGAAGAACTCCTTGGCCGGGGTTTGCTCAAGAATTCGGCCGCGATGCAGGAAGAGGACCTCGTCAGCGAGACGCTGTGCCTGGCCGAGGTCGTGGGTAGTCATGAGGATGGTCATGCCGTCGGCATGAAAAGCCTTGATCATATCTTCCACCGCCCGGGTTGCCGTGGGATCAAGCGCCGAGGTCGGCTCGTCCAGAAAGAGCACCTCCGGATCGAGCGCCCATGCCCGCGCCATCGCCAGGCGCTGCTGCTCCCCTCCGGACAGGATGCGCGCAGGTCGGCGTGCAAGCTCGACCAGGCCGAAGCGCGCAAGCGCCTCGTTCGCCCTCGAGAGCGCGTCCCTCGGGGATGATCTCGTGAGACTTAGCGCGTGCGTCAGATTGGCCAAGGCAGAGCGGCGGAGCATCACCGGCCGCTGGAACACCATCGCGTGACGCTTTCGGCCCTCGGTGTAAGCTGCGCCGTTCCACGTGACCGAGCCTAAGGTCGGTTTAAGGAGGCCATGGCAGAGCCGCAGTGTCAGGCTCTTGCCTGCGCCATTTGGACCCATGATGATCGTACGCGTGCCGCGAGCAATCTCGAAAGAAATATCATCTACGAGCGCACGTCCAGCGATGTTGTAAGTCAGTCCTTCCGCACGGAGCGGGAGTATCGAGAAGCTGCCATGCATCGCTGTCACCCTGCCACCTTCTGTGCGATTCGTCCCGTGGCGTAAGCCGCTGCATTCAGTAAAAGTGTAATCGTGAGCAGGATAATTCCAAGGCCGAGCGCGAGGGCGAGATCGCCTTTACTCGTTTCAAGTGCAATCGCCGTCGTCATTGTGCGGGTGTAACCGGCGATGTTGCCGCCGATGATCAGGATCGCTCCAACCTCGGCGCTGGCACGGCCGAAACCTGCCAGAATCGTCGTGATCAAGCTGAAGCGGCCGTCCCACAAAAGCGTGGGGATTGCCTGAAGCCGCGTCGAGCCGAGCGAGCGCAGTTGCTCTTCATATTCGCCCCAGAGATCCTCGACGACTTGGCGTGTCAGCGATACGATGATGGGTGTGATCAGCAGCGATTGTGCCACGATCATCGCCGACGGGGTGAACAGGATTCCAATCCAGCCCAGCGGACCGGATCGAGATAGCATCAGGTAGACCATCAAACCCGCAACCACGGGCGGCAGTCCCATGAGCGCATTAAACGCCACGACGAGGAAGGAGCGCCCAGGGAAACGCGCCAGCGCCAGCGCCGCGCCGAGCGGAAGTCCGATGATGGCTGATACGAGCAACGCGGTCAACGAGACCGCCAGGGACAAGCGTACGATCTCGCCTAGAACGGCGTCGCCGCTCAGGATCAGACTTACCGCGGCAGTGAAGGCGTTGTCCTCGTGCATCCCGCAATTCCTTGCGTCCATTATCGCAGGGAATTGGCTTGCGGCAACCCTAGTAATCCGCAGGCACAACTCTCTTCGCCGTACGGTTGGATGCCCAGCTTGCATGGGGCTAGACAGTTAGCCCAGCAAGGTTCATGAACACGCGAAACACCGCGGCCGCGACTGCCAGGCCAGCAACGCTGGCCGCCCAGATAACCAGGAGCCAGAGCAGTCGGCGCAGCCATGGTTTCGGTGGAGCTGTATTGGCCGGCATCAGTGGTATCCTTCGCCGGCCCTGACCTTGCCCCGGAAGACATAATAGGACCAGGCCGTATACATCAGGATGAACGGTATAACGAAAAGCGCGCCAACCAGAGTGAAGCCCAAGCTTTCCCCTGGAGAGGCGGCGTCCCAAATCGATACGGAGGGCGGAATAATGTTCGGCCATAGACTGATGGCGAAGCCGCTGTAGCCCAGAAAGACGAGCAGAAGGGAGAGAATGAAGGGCGCTGCATGGGTTTCTCGACGCAGTGTGAACACGATTGTCCAAGTCACGAGAAGGACAAGCAAGGGAACGGGCGCAAAGAAAAACAGATTTGGGATGGAAAACCAGCGCGCAGCGACGTCCGGATGTGACAGCGGTGTCCACAAACTGACGATGACGATTGCCAGCAGAACCAGATAGGCGATCGGCCGGGCGAGTTTCTTCATGCGTTGCTGCAGCGAACCCTCCGTTTTCATGATCAGCCAGGTTGAACCCAACAATGCATAGGCGGCAACAAGCCCGATTCCTGTGAAAAGACTGAACGGACTGAGCCAGTCCAGACCGTCACCGGAATATACGCCGCCGGAGACCTCAAATCCGTTGATGAACGCGCCAAGGGAAACACCCTGCGCAATTGTGGCAACATAGGATCCCCACGCAAACGCCTTGTCCCAGAAGGGTTTGTGCGCGACATGGGCCTTGAAGCGAAACTCGAAGGAGACGCCGCGCCATATAAGCCCCAACAACATGACGACCAGCGGCAGATACAGTGCACTTAGAATCACCGAATAGGCGAGGGGGAAGGCTGCGAGCAAGGCGGCTCCGCCAAGAGCCAGCCATGTTTCGTTGCCGTCCCAGACCGGCGCGACGGTATTGACCATGGTGTCGCGGTCGTGGCGTTCGGAAATAAACGGAAAGAGGATGCCTATACCCAGATCGAACCCGTCCATGATCACGTACATCATAAGGCCGAAGCCAATGATGATTGCCCAGATCAGCGGAAGATCTATACCCATCGTCGTCACACCTCGTCATTGCCAGGGATTAAAATGGTAGGGTCCATGTCATCGGGCGCTGCTGAAAGCGGCCGCGCAGGACGCTGTGATTGGTCGACGTTGGGTGGGCTGGCGTCCGCTTCATCAGGTCCGGTCGCGACCAGCTTCAACATGTAGCCGATGCCGGTGCCGAAGACCGCGAAATAGACCACGATAAACAAAGTGAGCGTCGTTGAGAGTGCCAGTACTGAATGATTGGATACAGCGTCCTTGGTGCGCATCACGCCATATACGATCCAGGGCTGACGGCCGATTTCAGTGGTGAGCCAACCCGCAAGGATGGCGATCAATCCTGCAGGCCCCATCAGCAAGGCAAAGCGCAAGAACAGACGCGAGCCGAACAACTTCCCTCTCCATCGCAACCACAGGCTCGATATCCCAAGGAGGAGCATTAGCATTCCGAGACCCACCATTATACGGAAGGTCCAGAAGACAACGGTGGAGTTTGGCCGGTCTTCCCGCGCAAACTCCTTCAAACCTGGGACATGGCCGTTAAGGTCATGGGTGAGAATGAGGCTGCCGAGATAGGGTATCTGCAGCGCGTATCTCGTGGTCTCGGCCGTCATATCGGGTATCCCGAACAGAATGAGGGGGATGCTTTCGCCCGGCGTATTCTGCCAGTGACCTTCAACGGCGGCTATCTTTGCCGGCTGGTGTTTGAGTGTGTTGAGGCCGTGCGCGTCCCCGATGACGACCTGGATTGGTGCTGCGATTAAGATCATCCACATAGCCATTGAAAACATTGCGCGTATCGCCGGCGTGGAGCGCCCCCGCATTATGTGCCACGCGCCCGATGCTCCGACAAACAAGGCTGTTGCCAAATATGCCGCAACCGTCATGTGGGCAAACCGATAAGGGAAAGAGGGATTGAAGATCACCTTTAGCCAGTCGGTGGGGACAACGCGGTTGTTGATGATCTCGAAGCCTTGCGGTGTTTGCATCCAACTGTTGGAGGCAAGGATCCATGTCGCCGAAATCAGGGTTCCCAACGCAACCATGCAAGTTGCAAAGAAATGCAGGCCTGGTCCAACCTTGTTCCAACCAAACAACATTACACCCAGAAACCCGGCTTCAAGAAAGAATGCGGTCAGCACTTCATAGGCGAGCAGCGGTCCGGTAATGCTTCCCGCGAAGGCCGAAAAGTAGCTCCAGTTGGTGCCGAACTGGTAAGCCATCACCAGCCCGGAGACCACGCCCATGGCAAAGTTTACCGCGAAAATCGTCGACCAGAAGCGGTAGAGCTGCCGATGGACCTCCCTGCATTTCCAAAGCCACAGACCCTCAAGGACAACGAGATAACTTGCCAGTCCGATGGTGATCGCGGGGAATATGATGTGGAACGAGATCGTGAAGCCGAACTGAATTCGAGCGAGTTCGAGAGCTGATAGTCCGAACATTAGCTTCCGTTTCGCTGTTTACTCAAGGATGCATCCGATTTGGATTTGGGAGTAGGATTCCTGCTTGTCGCCATCCTCCGCAATCGAAGGAGCAAGTTCTTGTCCGCAAAGCTCACTTTTGGAACGCAAGCGGCTAAAAGACCGACATTCGCCTAACGGGCCGATTGATAGAATGTCCCGGCGGGTCAGCGCTACTAATTATCATGACTTCCATTTCGACGTGCCTGTGGACGACCCGGAATTCAAAACTGATGTCTTCCCGTTGCATGGTCGTCTGGAAATCGCGGCCAGCCTCGCTTGAGGCAAGCTCCGCTTCAGTTCTGTTGCGTTGGAGATCCGACGGATGGCACCTTCTC
Source organism: Candidatus Phyllobacterium onerii (assembly GCF_028331445.1). Taxonomy (GTDB): domain Bacteria; phylum Pseudomonadota; class Alphaproteobacteria; order Rhizobiales; family Rhizobiaceae; genus Phyllobacterium; species Phyllobacterium onerii. Next base: position 68,853 of record NZ_JAQMHX010000019.1, read on the forward strand.
CCCGTACGAAGGACTCCGCCGGGTGCCGGGCCAGCCGGACGGGGCTGCAAAAATTCCGACAAGGTGGGAATGGTGGCGCTGACAAAGCTGGATTGCATACTGCATCCGCGCCTCACCGGCGGTAGAGAAATCGACAAATACGAGAACGGTTCCAAGGGGCATGCCGAGTCCCTTTCATAACAGCCGGAGAACTATTAGCAGTGTCATCGTTCAAACAGCGCCCTGTGCCTTCAATAAAACCTTGAGAGCCAATGCGAAAACCAGCGCGTCGGGAGGAGCGACCGAACGCAAAGGAAGCCAGCATGCTCCAGGTAATTGTACTTATATGCGCCGCGGGGATTTCGCCGCCCGAA
>NZ_JAQMHX010000020.1 GCF_028331445.1 Candidatus Phyllobacterium onerii
ATGACAGCAACCCCACCGGCTCACCAAACCAACATTTTCTCTTGAGCCCACCCCTTCTACCTGGTGGGCGGCGGGGTGCCCCGGCCCGCCACCTATGCTTACCTTTAGCTTTGACCACCCTTTCGGCCCGCTTCACGCGCACGCTCCGGATCGTCTGCAAAATTTCCACCGCGTTGCTGGCGGCTTTCGTCGGTTTCCGCCGACTGCTGGCCGCCGCTGCGGTTTCCGCCGGAGTGCTGTCCGCCCTGACGGCCAGCTTCAGCCGCTCGATCGGGATCATTCTCGAAGCTGCCACCGGACTGCTGGCCACCGCTTCTGCCGGCCTCGGCTGCCCGCTGCGGATCGTTCTTGAAATTACCACCAGACTTCTGTCCGCCTTCACTGGCGATTTCCCGCTGTTTGTCATCATCCATCGATGCAAATCCGCGGTCTGAACCGCCACCCTGCTGTTCGCGATTGTTGTTGTTCGGCATAACTTTCCTCCATTGGTTTCAGGTTAACCCCGTTGCCCGCACAAACAGGTTTTTGCCGCAATGGTTCCCTGAATTTTTTGTAATTTTAAAACTGTGCGGTAGATGACAAAACAAGGCTCGTCGCGCTTAAGGTTTGAAAGTCGGACCGTGTCTACCTGCGGCTTGAACAGCGATAATGGCAACAATGACGGAACAAAAATAGCAAGCGCGCTTTCTCCAGGGATCCACCCCAAATGCAGGAGGCGACCATGCCAAGAGGCGACAAATCAAAATATACCGACAAGCAGGAGCGCAAAGCAGATCACATTGCCGAAGGCTATGAAAAACGCGGCGTCTCCGATTCAGAGGCGGAACGGCGCGCCTGGGCGACGGTCAACAAGGAGAGCGGAGGCGGCAACAAATCAGGTTCAGGACGCGGCAAGAAGGATACCCACGAGTCTTCGGAAAAAGGCGGTCGCAAGGGTGGTTCTGCTGCATCCCGCCGATCTGCGGCTCAACGATCGGCTTCGGCAAAAAAAGCCGCAGCGACCCGCAAGCGGAACGCAGAACACGCTGGACACTAGCGTGCCAACTTTGGGTGCTTAGCAAGCGCAATCTATCGGCCTGTCACGCCGGCACTTTAACCGTCCGAAGGACTTGTGCTCGAATGTTGATTCTTCCGCAAGTGCGAGCCCTATTAAATCAACTCGATGCGTACCATTCCTGACCACCGACCTGCCGTCATGCAGATGGGCGTTGAGACGGGAAAGCAAAATGAAATCAAAGGACGCTGTAACAACGACGACGGTAGCCGCGAGAGCTTGCCAATCATATGCGTTGAGGCGAGCATGAATTTACAGCTCCCAAGGGTGAGGAAACGTGTCGACGTGAGCAACGCAGTCAATCATGCATAACTTCACTTGATGCTTCTGGATTGCGCTGCAACACAAAGCGCGCCCTGAAGCGTAACCCAGTTTTCTAAATTTACCGAGCTGAGATTGTCGCGAACTATGATTAGGTCATATCCGGCACGGTTCTCCTCTCGGAGCTGCAATACTCGAAAGTCCGTCAGTCATGGATTTTGTTTGGCAACCGATCCATTATTTGAGCGTTATTGGAACCACACCGTATTCTACCGCGTTTCCAACCATGCGCGAATTGCCATTTCAACACGTGACAGTCCTAAAACAACCTGGCGGAACGGTGGAGCACATATCATCCGTCAACGCTGCGGCAGATTTCCTGTTATCGAATTGGCCGGACGACAAAGGCAAAAAATATAGAGCTGCTCGACAAACGTGTCTCGACGCACTCAATGGAACCGGCACCGCAAGACACGCTCGATCCACCTTCGTTGCGGCCTTGAAGGAAGCCGATATTTTTGTCAGCGAACGAACGCCATCCGCAAGGCACCCCGGCAATTAGGATTAGAGGTGGGGTTAAACGATGACAGAACTAAGGGACATCGACAACCTTGCTACACCCCCTGAAGTTGGCGACTGGGTATTGATTGAACGAGACGGCGAAAAATTTATCGCTAGTGGACCAGTAAATGGAACCCGCAAGGCTTCATTTTTCAAACCAACTCCCTTCGATACGCTTGATCAGGCAGTTACAGCGTCACTTGTTTGGGCCGAACAGAATGAGGTTCCATTTGTTTACATCAGAGCTGCCCAATAAAATCTTCGTTATGGCAGTTGGGGGAGTCGGCATCACGCCTTTTGTTCTACGCACATGTTTGTTGGCCTCCGAAGTCTGCCAACGCCTAGCCGCGCGATGTCATCCACACACCAACCAGCGTCACCGCCAGCCCCGCGAACATCGCGGCTGTCAAAGGTTCTGAAAACAGCAACCATGCCCACAGCATCGTTATAGGTGGACTGAGGTAGATCGCCGCGCTGACCTTGGCCATGGGGTAAAGCCGCAGACTGGTGTAGTAGACGGCGTAGGCGAGGAACCTTGCGATCAGAACCAGCCAGATCATCCCGACCGCGAAATCACGGGTCATCGGTGACGCAAGGCTACCCTGCGTCAACGCGCATAGGCTTTAACGTGGCGAATTCGATGCGGCAATGGTCCAGGTCTTCAGCCACGAGGTACGCCCCCGCCGACATTGTTTTATACCGGGAAGACCTTCACTGGGTGAAGCATCCAGATTTTGCTACTCCCGCAGGACGGCCTGATTCCGTTTCTGTCGTTCGACGATGCCTGCCGCATTGTACAATTTCTGCGCTAAAGCCAGAATGGGTAGCTGCCGGATCGCGTATGCGCTCTAAGATGCTGCTCCAGCAAGAGTTCCCGGATGTCTGTCGCCGAGACCGGTTTGCCGAAAAGATATCCCTGGCCAAACTGGCAACCGAGCTCGCTCAGCTGCCGCTCCTGGTCAATAGTTTCGATACCCTCTGCAATCACACGCATGTTCAACCGGTTAGCCATGTCGATGATAGCTGCGACAATGACTGAACTTGCTTTTCCATTGGTCAAAGCCTCCACGAAGGACCGATCGATTTTTATAATATCGACCGGAAAGCTTATCAGATGAGTAAGGGAAGCGTACCCCGTGCCGAAATCGTCAAGTGCAACAAGCAGTCCTTTATCGCGGAGCCGCTTTACCGCTTTTGCCACGAACTGGTCGCTGCCGCCCATGAATACAGACTCGCTAACCTCCAGTACAATGTGCTTGAGCGGGACATTTTGCTTCGCAAAGCATGCCTCGATCTTCGCCTGGAGATTTCCGTATTGAAAGTCCCCGGTCGTCACATTAATGCCAACGTACTCCACCGGTATTCCAAGGTCCAACCATTCGCGAATATCAGATGCAACTTGGTGCAACATTCTCTCAGTAACACGCGAGGCTATCTTGGTATCGGAGAACGCCGCAGCAAAATCGCCCGCAGGGGACACGGCGCCTTGTGGATCAGTCATGCGTACCAAAGCTTCCAGGCCCACAATTTCTGATGACGCCAGCTGCGCAATTGGTTGGTAATATGCCGTTATGCGGCCCTCGACCAACGCAGCGTCGACATTGCGGATGGCACGGATACGGTCGACAATCGACGTGCGAAGCTCGGGACGAAATTGAACGTAGCCTCCCCTATTTGTCTCCTTGGCATGGTAAAGCGCAAAATCCGCATTCTGCCGCAACGTATTTGCTTCAACGCCATCGGCTCCGAACAGGGCGCCGCCGAGCGTGACGCTGGGAAAAAGTGTGTCCAATCCAACAGTTACGGAACCGCTGGTTCTGTGGAGAACGTCTTGAGCGGCGGCAGTCAGATCGTCTGCAGTTGTGACACCATCAATGATTACTGCAAATTCGTCCCCGCCCAGCCGGAATGCTGTCTCCCTCGGTCGGCCCTCGCCAATCATGTTAGCCACACTTCGGATCAGGAAGTCTCCGACCAGGTGTCCCATGGTATCATTGACAGATTTCAAGTGATCGATATCTACCAGTAGAAGCCCGAAATCGGATCCGTCATGAATCGCGCGCAGAGCATTTCATCAAAGCGGGTTCGATTGGACAGCCCGGTCAGCGCGTCAAAGTATGCGAGCTTATAGTCGCGCGCCTGCACCTCTTCATGCTCAATGGCAATTGCGCACAGATGAACACAGGTCTGAACGATTCGCCTCTCCAGTTCATCAGGAGTCCGGACTGTTTTGTAATAGAAAGCAAATGTACCCACCACGCGTCCATCGCGCGACTTTATAGGAGTGGACCAGCAGGCTCGAAGCCCCAGTGGCAGGGCCAGAGCCTTGAAATTAGCCCAGAGCGGGTCGGATTTTATATCTGAAACGATCACGGCTTCGCCCAGGTAGGCTGCCGTTCCGCACGACCCGACTGCGGGGCCGGCTTCGATCCCGTCGAGCGCCTCAGAGTAGGCGTCAGGCAGGCTTGGCCCGGCCAGCGGGTGAAGCTTTTGGTCCGGGTCTACTGTGAGCACTGAACATACGATGGTTGGAACCAGATTCTCGATCCTACGACACAGCAAATCGGCGATGTCGCGCAATGGATCACCCGAGGTCACAGCTTCGAGAATTTCATTCTGAATATGGAGCAGGAGATCACTGACGCCAGGCTTCATACAGATTTTCCACATTAAAGGGATTTTCGCACCGGTCATGCAATACTACGTCTTATCCGTAAAGATAACATGAGCAGACGGTTGTTGTTCACTTAACTTCAGTCGCCCATCAAGTGTGGTTTGCAATGGAGAAGCGCACGCGGACAAGAACCGTTCCAAAGGCATTGTCACCCATTAGCGTTAAATGGGCATGTATCCAGTGACCACTCGTGATCTGTCACGTTCAAGCATGGGGAATTTACTCAGTACCTGACGTCCCGATCAGCCACGGATTCCGCAACGCTCATGGTTCGATCGCAACAATAGCCGGCATCTGCGTGCGGAGCGGCTCCCGTGTTCGGGTGCTACTTTGACGACGGGACGTATCGAATTCGTCGAAATCACCAGGTGCCAGTTTCGTCCTCAAGAAGGTTCCCCAGTTCGACCGTTTGTCAGCCCGAAGCCACGGAAGTCGAGATCAGGCCGTTCGGCTGCGGCCTTCGGGTTTCCTCGTGGATCCGCATGGACTTCGTTCGATCCAGCGCCTTCACCTCGAAACTGTCGTCCTCTGGCCGCGGCGCCTTCTATTTCCTCGTATCGGCGGTATGGCTAAGCGCCAGCCACATGCGGCGGAAGATTGCCTGACTTGGCGAGAGGACGCGTTCTCCAGTTTGCTCACTCGATGAATTCACGGGGATAATATGCCCGACGTCCTTCTGGTCCGAGGCTGCCATTCAGAAAAGCCGCGTACCTTGAAAGTTCTCACGCGGCACGCCGGCCACTCCAGTCAGACGGTAAACCATCAAATCGCCAAATAACGCAATAGTGCGTGTCACCGCGTGTTGACAGACGTCCAAGACGAAAATACGTTTCTAGATGCGGACCAAGGTTCCATATAGAAGAACAAATGAGGGCGTTGGAACGGAGCGATGGAAGAGGAGTGTGACAGTCCCGTGTGGTTCTTGCTGCGTGACGCAAGACGAGAAATTGCGATCGGCTCATCACCAGCGTCATTCGCGTCAACCGGCAATGAAATGATAAGGAGGTCTCATGACAGCGGTTTTGCGTTTCCTTCTGATCCTGGTCGCAACGGCATCGGCCGTCGTTGCGTCCCGGGCAGAAGACCTCACAAGGATTGATGTTGCGCTTGGCGATGTCTCTTTGAACAAAGTCGCATTCCTTGTCGCTGCTGACAACGGAATCTACGCCAAATATGATCTGACTATCCATCAGTTCATCACCAAAAATGCCGCCTCTCGCATCAGCCGCAGCGGCATCAATGTGCCTCAGAGTTTCATCGGCACGGATGAAGAGGACGCGCGTGCGCCAATCTCGATTGGCGGCGGCAGTCCGCTGATAGTTTCCATGACCACGGACGCCCGTTCGACCGACAGGATTATCATCGCCACCACTGACAGCACGGCGCGTTTCCATATCATCGCGTCAAAGGCGTTGACCTCGGTTGATGATCTGAAGGGCAAGCGGCTCGGCTATTCGAGTTACGGTTCGGTCAGTCATCTGATGGCCCTGGCATTCTTGCGGCAAAAAGGCTGGAGCGCAGATGACGACATCTCGCTGATGGGTGAGGGCATGGCCTATGCGGCTCTCAAGGAGGGCAAGGTTGACGCGTTTATCGGTAGCGAGATCTACTATACGATGGCCGACAAAAACGGTGCCAGGGATCTCGTCAATCTGACCGATTATAATATCCCGCTGGCCGGTTCCGGGATCAATGTCGAGCGTAAGTGGCTGGCCGCCAATCGTGACAGCGTAATGCGCTTCGTCAAGGCGACGGTCGAAGCCTACGCGCTGATGAAGTCGGATGAGAACGTCGTCCGGGCGGCGCTGGCGAAATGGTACGGCATTCACGATACCAAGCAGCAGGACGACATGTATGCGCAGGTCGTCGCCTCACCGGAAAAGCCCTATCCAGCGGTTGACGGCATCAAGCTCGTGAAGAGCCTCTTCAACCACCGCGAATTGCGGCGCTACGAGGCTGAGCATTTCTACGATGCCAGCTTCGTTACCGAGTTGGACAAGAGCGGCTTTATCGACGCGCTTTACAACAAGTGACGTCGGCGGTCTCGACGTCATCAACGCTTGGTTTGCTGGAATCCCAATTGCCCAGAACTGAACGATGGGAGTTGGTGTTAGGCGATTTTTTGGAGGAGACACATGCTTTTCATCAATAGAATGCTGAAGTTCGCCCTGGTGCTTGCCGCTGGCTTGACCGCTTGTAGCCTTGCCGATGCACAAAGCCATCCGGAATATATCCAGTTTTCCCCGACCGCCACAAAGGGGGCGCTCTACAAGCCGGACTCCGGCAAGACGTCGCCAGTAGCATTCCTTGCCATCCACCGTACATCAAATTTCATGAGCATAATCGCAACCAAGGAACTTTCGCAGCGCGGTTTCATGGTGCTTGGCATGAACCCTCGCTCGGACAACAACGAGGCTGCCGTCAATTTCGAGGAAATCGCCCTTGATATCAGGCAGGGCGTGGCGTTTTTGAAACAGCAGCCGGGGATCAAGGCCGTGATTCTGATCGGCCACTCGGGGGGCGGTCCTAGCACGACCTACTATCAGGCCGTGGCAGAAAAAGGACCATCCTACTGCAATGGACCGGACAAGCTCTCCAAATGCAGCAATGACGATGTCGCCGCTCTGCCGAAGGCCGATGGCATGGTGCTTCTCGATGCGCATCCCGGCAACACCATAAATACCCTGCGTAGCCTCAATCCGGCCGTGACCAACGAAGGCAAACCTGACGATCTTGATCCCACCCTCGATCCCTTTAGTCCGCAGAATGGCTTCAACGCGAAAGGTGATTCACACTATTCGGCAGAATTCATCGATCGCTACTCCAAGGCGCAGTCGGCGCGTATGAACCGGCTGATCGACAAGGCCCAGCAAATGCAAGCCGATCTCAAATCCGGAAAGGATCAGCGCGGCGACGATGCACCTTTCATCGCCTTCCGCGACAGGGCAAGACTTTCTGATATTTCCACGGATGTCTGGTGCTGCACGGAGCGACCGGAGAAATTGTTGAAGAACGACGGCTCCATATCGACGGAAATGGTGCATTCTGTACGGGTTTCGACCCCGAAAAACGCCAGGGTAGATACGAGCCTGAACGGCGGCGCATTGTTCCTGACGGTGAAATCGTTCCTCAGTGCCAATGCCATCCGGTCGAAGGACGCGCTAAACGACATCGATATCTGCTCCAGCAACAATTCAACACTGTGCGCCGTCCAGTCGATCAGCGTGCCGATGCTGGTTATGGCGATGGGCGGGCATTACTTCATCAAGGACGGCGAGACGATCTTCGCTCTGTCGGCCAGCAAAGACAAGGATTTCGTCGTCGTCGAAGGCGCGGTTCACGGGATGACGCCGTGCAAACCTTGCTCGGAGCAAACCGGTGTGTCCTACGATAATGCAACGCGCAATCTTTACGATTACGTTGCCAACTGGGCGAACAAGCGGTTTCCAGCATTGTAGTGGTCCAACGGTTTCGTACCGAAGCCGACTTGCTCGCGCGCTGAGCATGACATGATCGCTGCTCTGCCTGCATCAACCTTGGAGAGCGGTGACGGTCACCAAGGTCGGCAGTCCGGCAGCAACTGGCCTTGGTCAGGTCTGAGAGAATGAAATGGCCCATGAACGGAGACGCAAACGTCACGCACTTGGCGGGTGTTGTTCAAGCCTACCGTAATCCGCGATGCTACGCCCGAGATGATCGCTGCGTCTTGCCGACGAGATCATCGTCAATAACCTCAAAACCGATGTCTTCAAACGGGCGGTAGTGGCCCTCGTAATCCGGCTTCCATCCTTCGCCGTAAGCCGCCGTGGGAACGATCATGAGTTTCGTGCCCGTAAATCTGTCGCAAGGATTGCGCGGATTTTTGGAAAACCTGTGATGAGCTCGGACGCGAGCAATAGTTCCTGCGATTTCATAGACCTTTGACGAATCGCCGGGCCGAAGATGTCAACATCGGCACTATTGCCGTGGGCGCATCGGTGGTTGCCTTGTAATGGCAATCGGACCGTCGCCTTCCTGTTCGCATGTGCGAAACAGCGCTTCTTTCCAAGTAAAAAAGTATCAGACCAACTCCAGCGACGCGATCACAGGCTTTGGCATTTTCTGCGCATTGTCACTGTCAGCATCTTATAATCTAATCTTGGAGGAGCCACATGTGTTTCGAACTTTTGATGTGATTAAACACACAAGTTTTTCCTTTCAGACTCAGATCAATGGAGCGTGTGTCATGCAGCCTTTAGTAAATTTGGCATCGCCGGATGATAGCGGCGCCTGGCCGGCGAAAAGGAGAAAAGTTCTCGACTGGCTGATGATGGATACCCAGAACGAACGTTTCATTGACAACATCTTTGTAGAGATGTGCGAGAGGCTACTCGATTCAGGCGTCCCCCTTGGCCGGGCAACGCTCCACTTTGCTATCCAGCATCCCCAATGGTTCGGTGCCCGAATCCTATGGCATAGGGGGATCACGGAGGCGAAAATCGATACATTTGAACACGGTGTTGAAGAGACTGCAGAATATCTTGAAAGTCCGGTATATGAGATCAGAATGGGGGCAAGCGAGTTGCGGCAACGTATCGATGACGGTACCCAGGCCGCATCGCGGTATCCACTCTGGCGGCAGCTAAGTAACGAAGGCCTTACGGATTATGTTGCGTGGCCGCTGATCCACACTCAGGACAAGCGGCACGTAGTCAGCTTCGTCAGCGACAAGCCGCAAGGATTCAGCCAGGATCACTTGGTCTTGTTTGCTGACGTTCTGCCTGCGCTGGCTCTCGTCAGTGAGATCAGACTCAAGAACCGTTTGGCGCGCACGTTGTTAGAAACCTATGTTGGACCACACGCGAGCGAACAGATACTCGCCGGCGCTACCAGCCGTGGCAGCGGATCGACCGTGGGAGCAGCGATTTTGATCTGCGATCTACGCAATTTCACTGCCATATCGGACGCCTGGCCACGCGACGACGTGATCGAGCTTCTAAATGGCTATTTTGACGCGATGTCCGCGCCTATTGAGAAGCATGGCGGGGAAATTCTCAAATTCATGGGCGACGGACTTCTGGCGATTTTCCCACTTAGCAAGTCCACAGCATGCGCCGATCTTCTCCAGGCGATCAGAGAAGCGCAGACAGCGGTCACCGCATTGAATAAAGAGCATTCTGCAGCGGGGCGCGAACCGCTGGCATACGGCATCGGTGTCCACGCAGGCGATGTCATGTACGGCAATATCGGCTCGCGATCACGGCTTGACTTCACTGTCATTGGGCCAGCTGTTAACATTGCGTCACGCCTGGAGAGTCTTACCAAGCAGATAGGATATTCCGTTCTGCTCTCGGAGGCTTTCGTGAAGTTGGCCGGGGTTAAAAACCAAGTGAAGAGCTTGGGGTCCTATACGCTTAAAGGCCTTGAAAGACCAATCGGTGTATTTGGAATTCCCGCTGACCAAACAGAAAATATTGAAGCTTAGGAGGCGACGAAGTCGTATCGACAGCCGCTTGCCATTGTGGCGCGGCTTTCCATGTCGATAGGCGCCCGAGCCGCTTCAGCAAGCGCATAGACGCAACCGATCTTCAACGTCAGCGAACCGTTGCTGACCCAGGCGAAAAGCTGTTGCGTATGAGCGCGGAACAGCTCCGGGTGGATGCGGTCGAAAAAAGGTCGCTTAGCCGATCTTGCTACTTTTAGGCAGGCTCATGATGTTCAGTAGACCGGGCCCACCGAGCACCGCCTGTATCAGCAGAACGTACCGGAGCGACGCAGCGAATCGAATGAGGAGCCTGAACGGCAGACAACACCAACGCCTTCACCTCCGCTGGGGCTCAAGACGGTGAATGATTTTCATGGGCTCGGCACAGGCGTTTGTACGAAAGTCAGTCACCCGGTCTGTGGAGTTCCACTCGGTTGCGACCGGTCTGTTTGGCACGATAAAGCGCCATATCTGCCCGGCGCTGAAGCTGTTCCGGCGAAATGCTGTCGCCAAGTGCCTGAACTGCAACGCCGATGCTGAGCGTGACGCAATTGGAGATGCTGCTTGAAGGATTTGAAAGGGCGGCAGCCTCGATGCTCTCTCGAATACGTTCAGCCAGCGCGGAGGCTTCTCGCTCCTCCATCTCCGGAAGAACGACAAGAAATTCCTCACCCCCGTAGCGAGCGACATGATCCCTCTCTCTTCGCATGTGGCTTTGGATAATACCGGCCACCTTGATAAGACATCGATCGCCCTCGGCATGACCGAGCCGATCATTAAGGTTCTTGAAGTCATCGATGTCGCACATCAGCATTGCGACCTGCCCACTGTATTTCCTGCTACGGCTCCAGAGCTGGTCAAGCGTTTCCATCATCCAGCGCCGGTTGGCAATTCCGGTTAAGGGATCAGTCCTTGCAAGATGCTCAAGTCGGGCATTGGCGTCTGCGAGTTGGTTGACTCGCCGCTTGTCTCTAAGCTCTAGAAGAAAAGTCTTCTGGGCGAGGATGGTCATCGTCCGTCGTGCGACAATCGTCGCGATGATACCGATTGCAAAAAACAACGTGGCATCCAGACTGCTCGCAATTTCGAGGTTTGGATTCTGCAGCTGAAAAGCAAGATAAAGGCCAAGCGCAAAACCCGCGATCGCTATCGTAGAAGAAAGCGGAATTGCGAAGATGATGATCGCTGTGATCGCCACGAACAGCATAATATTCAGATGCCGTTCGTGGAATTCTCCTCCCGCGCTCCTGCCCACCAATGCAATGGATAGGAGGATAAGAAATATGCCCACTATCAAAACGGCCGCCTGCAGCCAGTGCGCGCGAGGTTTGCGCCAGACAAAGGCGACGCCCAGTGCGACTGGCGGGAGAAATGAGCCAGGCAAGAGCATGGACAGCGCCACGTCTCGTGGAAGCATGAGCAGGTTGAGCGCCAGCGTCAACACGTCCAGCAGGGCCACCCATATCATCCAGGCGCGGATAATTTTGGCAGTTTGTGACCAGATGCGGTCCCGAAACACGCGGCTGATTTTGCCCTTTAGACGGATGTCGCGGGTACGGCCGCCCAAAAGCCGCTCGACTTCAGCCATAATCAAAGGATCATTTTGTATGTCGACCCGAGTAAGGGCAGCCGAATCTGGTTTCTCCTGGATATCCATGCGAGACATTTATAGGAAATTTTGTTGATGGCAAAGATGATGAAAAACGCCGAAGATGGGACTGGCGTATTTGAGCTTTATCTCAAAGCGGTTGTGCGCGTATGGCGTGGCGAACTAAGTGGATAAGGCCAACAAGGAAAGTAATGCGCCAATTTAGCTTCTCTGAAAGTCGTCTCGTGTCAGCGCACCTTGTTCCCCGTCGGAAGACGCGTCTGCCATGAGTAGTTAACACCCTTCGCGATGTTCCAGATGAGTTCCGGTTTCATTTTGTCTGGATGAGGCCTCAATCTTTGCACCATCAAGTGCGCTCCGCTTTTCCTCCATCAGACATGTACCTCGCCGTGCTCCTTCTTGTCAGAGTCGACAGCGAGCAGGGCGGCGTAGGCGAGCCAGCAGTAGAAGGCAGTTACCCCGAGCAATATGGCCCAGCCCGGTATTGGTCCGAATGCTGCGTTTGCGACGATCTCATGGAGTGATCGCGCAACATCCAGCGCCACCCCGTCATCCTGCAATTTAGGCGTCGAGATTTTCAATATCCAAGCCAGAAGCAGGACAAGGAACATCCATAAATAATTACGGCGCAGCCGCCGCGACATCGCCGCTCGGATGGAGATCAGGAATTGCGGCTTGCGCAAATCTTGACCAAGCAGGCGCGCCCAGTCGCTATCCAACTCCGGCAGGGGTGCAAAGACCTGCGCAAAATAGTGTTTCTCCAATCGGCGTACTCGTCCGCGATAGACGTCGAAAAACCGATAGCGTCGCGCCTCGATGATCAGCAGAAGTTGCACCAGCACCATGGCGAACAGAAGGACGCCATGATGAGACGTCGGCGATGACAACGACAGTGACAGCATGGCCGCAACGCCGGTAATGGCCCAGTTGGTTGTCCGGTCGATCCGGTCGCGCCACCCCGCCATGCGGCCCATCTCGGCGCGGTGATAATGCGCCAACACCGTGATGTACTCGGCTGATGTGGCCGGGAACGGCGGGATTGACCACCCAGCCGCAGTGACCGGCAGTTGTTCTGGAGCTTCGTTCATATCCACCTCCCAGCAAGATCCTCCCCCGTATTTAATCAACTGAATTCGCCAATATTGGCTTCGCGTTCTAGTTTCGTTCCGGAGATTGAAGAGAGTCAAGAGAACTTAGAGAGGTTGAAGAGAGTCAAGAGAACTTAGAGTGGAAAAATGCTCGTTCGATTTTGGAGGCGTCATTGTTGAAGCCGATATCTTGGCAACCACCGCGTTATCAAGTCGTCCTGAGGTAGATGCATACCAACCAAGGCTGCCCGCACATTGATATGGTGCAAATCGACAGTCTCCTAAAACGTCTTCCCGATCTCATTGCTGCCGCTTAGACATTTATGTAGGCCATGGAAACTTATTGAGGAGGGAACGATCCTGCTTTATCGGGATTGCGTGAAAAACGGGAGGCTTCATGACAACGCAACAATTCCTGACCTTCACGGTAATTGGCTTGATGATGGCCGCATTCGTTTGGGGCCGGGTCCGCTATGATATAGTGGCGATGTGTTCCCCCCTCGTGGCGGTCGCGGTTGGAGTCGTCTCCCGTTAAGGTGGCGTTTAGCGGCTTCAGCGACGAAATTGTCATCATCGTCGGCAGTGCACTCGTTGTCAGCGCCGGAGTGGCGCGTTCCGGGCTGATGGACGCGGCGGTGCAACGTTTCGTGCCACAGGTGTCGTCCGTCAGGGCGCAGCTCGCCATACTGGTGATCATTGTCACCGTGTTGTCGGCGTTTGTGAAAAATATCGGTGCGCTGGCAATCATGATCCCTATTGCCTATCAGTTCGCGCGACGATCGAACGTGTCGGCTTCGGTGTTCCTAATGCCCATGGCATTTGGCGCCCTTATTGGCGGCCTGATGACGCAGATCGGTACCTCGCCGAACATCGTGGTCTCGCGCGTGCGCGCAGACATGGTTGGTCAGAGCTTCTCCATGTTCGATTTTACCCCTGTCGGCGCAACACTTGCCGCCACCGGCATCATCTTGGCGCGTTCTTCGGTGTATTGCATGTTGGCGATCAGGATATCGACCTTGCCCTGCTGCAGGAACTGAACGCGGTTCGGCGGCGTCACCGTGACGGTCTCGAGCTTCACGCCGAGATCGTCGGCAAGGCCCTTGGCGATGTCGAGATTGAAGCCTTTCTGCTCCTGTGTTTTCGGGTCGATGAAACCGAACGGCGCGCCGGACAGGATGACGCCGACCGTCAGCGTTCCCCGGGCCTTGATCCGGTCCAGCGTCGCATCGGCCGAAGCGGTCGTGGCGCTCAGCGCACAAATCGACAGAGCAAGCCCGACAAGGGCTCTCAGGGGGCCCTTAGACAGCATATAACATCTCCATTTATAGACAAAGACTACGCAACCGCAGCAGGGCGTGCGACATTCTATAGGCTGGGCCAAAACCGGCAGATATTTGCAAAGGACAATCGCGGCGGGAATGAATGTTCTGCAGATGCCTTTGCGAAGATGCTCGATTTCCGCAAGGTAGGGCGTATCAGACCATGCGAAAAGCATAATGCCGGCTTCCCTTGCTTGCGTAAAAGCGGTCGACATCCTCGGCAGGGCAGGCACCGCGCGCTTGGGCCTTGCGTATCAGGGGGTTATCATGTCGAGAGCCTCGGCTACGCCGCGGTCGATCTCGGTACGCTCGAAGACGGACGGCACCAGCCGTTCGGTGGATGGCTGACGATGAAGGATCGGGCACTTCGCGGCTGATGCGATCAACGCTTGAGTGCGACACGTCATGCCCGCAGACAGCAACCGGTCGTCCAGCGACCAAACCTGGGAGTGTAGCCCGAGCCGCGGGCCCGATGGCTTGAGACCTGAGCCGCAGCCTCAGAACGTCATCGATATTTAACAGACGCTTCAGGTTTGAGAAAATTTGGCCCCGACGACGAGGTCAAACGATTCGATCCCGTTCGTTTCGAACAAGGTCGCAACCCGGAATCAAAATTGACGTTACTCACTTGCGAACATAATTCGGAAATTGTTCGCTGATGAGATCAATGATTGAAAGCGTTCCAGACAGATGTTTGCGCAACGCAATTGCCGCGGCTTCCGCGTGTCCGGATTTTATCGCATCGATAATATCTTGGTGATCATTGAGGACATTTTGCATCTTGCCCGGCATAGGCAAATTAAGTCGCCGCAGCCGGTCAAGATGGACGCTCTGCCGGCGCACCGTCGACCAGAGGTTGAGAATGTTCGCATATTCGTAAATTTTGCGGTGAAAGTCTTTGTCGAGCCTGTCGAACGAATCGTAGGTTTGAGGCGAGGCCACATGACGTTGTCGCGCCAGAATTTCTTCAAGTTCGTTGGCCAGTTGTTGCGGAGCCTCTTGGGTCAGACGCCGTACGGCCTCGAGTTCAATTGACAGTCGCAAGAACTGGGCTTGTCTTGCATGGCCAATATCGATCTTTGCAACGACCGTTGCATATTGAGGAAAGACTTCGACGATTCCCTCTTCCTCAAGGCGCATGAGGGCATCGCGGACAGGGGTTTGGCTGACGCCAAACTCCAACTGCAGCGATGCGCGCGAGAGTATCGTGCCTGGAACAAGATCGACTGAAAGAATTCTGTCTCGCAGTATTTCATGGATCTGGTGCGCCACCTGCCGTGTTCGATCCAGAACACTCCCATTCACTCTTCCGCTCATATTAGGTTCTTTCGCTCATGTATTGACGACCGATAGCACAAAATTTTGGTTGATGCACTGATGTATTAGTGCTTTAAAGGCATGGCGAAGTCGGAGGACCTTCGCCGGATGTGCCGGCGGGCGCAGTTGAATCAAATGGGAGGAAAACATGCGATTGCTTACAAATGGTATTGCCGCCTTGGGCATGATCCTGAGTCTGGGCACGGTGAGCCAGGCTCAGGAAAAGACTGACATTTCCATTACACGCCAGCCAGGCATTCTGTATCTGGCGAGCCATGTCATGGAAACGCAAAAGCTCATTGAGAAGCACGCGGCGGAAGATGGCCTCAAAGATATTACCGTCAATTGGCGCACCTTCAGCGGCGGCGGCGCACAAACCGATGCGCTTCTTTCCGGGAATGTCGACATCGTCAACACCGGAACGGGCAACCTGCTTCTGCTGTGGGACAGAACACGTGGCAAGGTGAAAGGGATCATCACCAGTTCGGCGCAACCGGTCATCATGGTGTCGCGTGACCCCAAGATCAAATCATTGAAGGACATCGGTCCGGGCGACAAGATCGCGGTCCCCACTGTCGGCGTTTCGACGCAGGCGATCCTGTTGCAAATGGCGGCAGGTCAGATGTACGGAGACGGCGACCTCAAGCATTTCGATGTCAATACGGTGCAGCTCGGACATCCCGATGCGATGGCGGCGCTGGCGAACAAGAGCCACGAGGTGGCCAGTCATTTCTCCGCACCGCCGTTCCAATATCTGGAGATCGATGCCGGCAACCATGTCGTGGCCAATTCCAAGGACATCATTGGCGGTCCTTTAACGCAAGCGACGTTCTTCACGACAACGGCTTTTGCCGATGCAAATCCTGTCATCATCAAGGCCGTGCGCGAAGCCACAGTCGAGGCAATCGACATGATCAAGAACAACCCGAAAGACGCCTTGAGCGCCTACAAGCAGGTTTCCGGTGACAAAACCGATCTTGATACCTTGGTCAAGATCCTCGGACAGCCGGACATGATGGAGTTTCGCACCGATCCTCAGGGAACGATGAAGTTTGCCACGCATCTGCACAAGATCGGAACGCTCAAGACGATGCCTGCGGCATGGACAGACTATTATCTGCCAGAATCCGCCGATCTAAAAGGCAACTAACTGTCGGCAACGAGCCAACGACCTGGCAGAGACGCCGGGTCTTCCGACTATCCTATGGAGGCCCATATGTTACAGGCCATACAGCAAAAAATGGATCCAACGGCAGGTCTGCCCGATGTCAAAGCGGCAAGTGAGGCCAAGTCGCTTCTCACCGTGGACAAGGTGACGCTTCGCTACAAGACCCCGAATCTGCTGATAACCGCGACGGAAGACGTCAGTTTTTCTGTCGAACGATCCGACCGATTTGTTCTTCTCGGACCCTCCGGTTGCGGCAAGTCCACGCTGTTGAAGGCCGTCGGCGGATACATGGCCCCGGTGAGTGGATCAATCCATATCAACGGGCGTCCGGTCAAAAAGCCTGGCGCCGATCGTATGATGGTATTTCAGGAGTTCGACCAGCTTTTGCCTTGGAAGACTGTACTGGAAAACGTCATGTTTCCGCTCGTCGTTGCGCGCAAACTACCGCGCAGGGAGGCCGAGGCAAGGGCAAAGGAATATATCGATAAGGTGAAGCTGACACGCGCCACCGACAGTTATCCGCACACGCTTTCGGGTGGCATGAAGCAACGCGTGGCCATCGCCCGCGGCATGGCCATGCAGCCCGACATTTTGCTGATGGATGAGCCGTTTGCGGCGCTCGACGCTTTGACCCGGCGTCAGATGCAGGACGAACTGCTGCAGCTTTGGGAAGACACCAGGTTTACGGTCATTTTCGTCACACATTCGATTGCCGAAGCCATCAAGATCTCCAACCGCATTCTGCTGTTGTCGCCTCATCCGGGGCGCGTGAAGGCTGAAGTCATCGACGTTGATCGCCCCTGTCAGGACGATGGCAGCGCGGTCGCGCTCGAACGCGATATCCACAATCTGCTCTTTTCCGAGTCCGGCCACAGGGAGTGACGACAATGCCTGGTCCGCAAATCATTCTTGCAGCCGATGTTACGACAAACAGGCAGCATGCCAATGTAGCCGAGGTCGAACAGAGGCTCGGTTCCCTCGAACTGATCTTGGGTATCAGCGCCGTGCGTAAGACGGTTCTGATTATTGTCCTCGCCATCATCTGGCAGGTCTATGCAAGCTATCTCGACAATCCCCTGCTTTTCCCCACACTCAGCGACACGCTGACCACCCTTTACGATCGTTTTGTCGACGGCACATTGCCGTCGCGCATCTGGACGACGCTTCAGGTGCTCATCACGGGATATGTGGCAGGAACTTTGCTAGCGGCCATTTTGACAATCCTTGCCATTAACACGCGCATCGGCACCGATTTTTTGGAAACAATGACGGCGATGTTCAATCCGCTACCCGCCATCTCATTGCTGCCACTTGCTTTGATCTGGTTTGGGCTCGGCGCTTCCAGCCTTGTCTTCGTGCTGATCCATTCCGTGCTTTGGGCGGTGGCGCTCAACACCCATGCGGGCTTTCTTGGCGTGTCGCGAACGCTGCGCATGGTCGGAGGCAATTATGGATTGACGGGTTTATCCTATGTGACGCGGATTCTCGTTCCCGCTGCGTTCCCGTCGATCTTGACCGGCCTGAAAATCGGCTGGGCGTTCGCCTGGCGTACGCTGATTGCCGCCGAACTCGTCTTCGGTGTTTCTTCGGGGCAGGGCGGGCTCGGCTGGTTCATCTTTGAGAACCGCAATCTTCTGGACATTCCTGCCGTCTTTGCCGGGCTGCTCACCGTGATCATCATAGGTCTCATCGTCGAGAACCTGGTCTTTCAGACCATTGAGCGCCACACGATACAAAAATGGGGCATGAAGGAATGAGCAGTTTTGAGGCTTCCTTCTCCGTCGCATTTTCCAATTGAGCAATGGCTATGAAAAAAAACCCTGACACATTAAGAAGCGCCCGGTGGTTCGCTCCCGACGACCTGCGCAGCTCCGGCCATCGATCAAGAACAATGCAAATGGGTTATGCGCCGGAAGAATGGAGCGGAAAGCCGGTCATTGCTATCCTCAATACCTGGTCGGACGCCAACCCTTGCCATGCACACTTTAAACACCGCGTCGAGGACGTGAAGCGCGGTGTGTTTCAAGCCGGCGGATTTCCACTCGAATTGCCGGCGCTTTCATTGTCGGAAAGCTACGTCAAGCCAACGACGATGCTCTATCGCAATATGCTGGCGATGGAAGTCGAGGAGCTGCTGCGCTCCCACCCGGTCGATGGCGCTGTGTTGATGGGTGGCTGCGACAAGACCACGCCGGGTTTGGTGATGGGCGCTGTGAGCGCCGGCCTGCCGATGATCTATCTGCCGGCGGGCCCCATGCTGCGCGGCAACTACCGAGGCAAAGCTCTGGGTTCCGGTTCAGATGCCTGGAAATTCTGGGATGAACGGCGCGCGGGCAATCTGTCGAGGGATGAATGGGTCGAGGTGGAAGCCGGAATCGCCCGCTCCTACGGCCATTGCATGACCATGGGCACGGCAAGCACCATGACGGCGATCGCGGAAGCCCTCGGCTTGACGTTGCCGGGCGCAAGTTCGATTCCCGCTGCCGACTCCACTCATATCCGGATGTCATCTGCCGTGGGGCGTCGCATCATCGACATGGTCTGGGAAGACCTCGTTCCGAGCAAGATCTTGACCGATGCATCCATAGGCAATGCCGTGGCCGTGGCCATGGCGACCGGATGCTCGACCAATGCCATCGTCCACCTCGTCGCCATGGCACGCCGGGCTGGTGTCGACCTGACAATGGACGATCTGGATCGTGCAGGCCGCACGACCCCGGTTCTCGCGAACATCCGGCCAACTGGCGATACCTATCTGATGGAAGATTTCTACTACGCCGGAGGCCTGCGCGCGCTTATGGCCAAACTTTCATCAAAGCTCGATCTTTCGGTGCTCACGGTCTCCGGCCATACGCTCGGAGAGACGCTGGAGGGGGCCAAATGTTTCAATGACGACGTTATCCGCTCCCTCGACAATCCTGTCTTTCAGGAAGGCTCGCTTGCTGTCGTTAAAGGCAACCTTGCGCCAACAGGCGCGGTTATGAAACCAGCCGCCTGTGATCCGAGGCTGCATCAACACCAAGGTCCGGCATTGGTCTTCGACAGCTACCCGGAGATGAAAGCGGCGATCGACGACGAAAATCTTGACGTCACGCCCGATCATGTCCTGGTGCTGCGCGGGGCCGGGCCGCAGGGCGGCCCGGGCATGCCCGAATGGGGCATGTTGCCGATGCCCAAGGTCCTGCTCAAGAGGGGATATCGCGACATGCTGCGTCTGTCCGATGCTCGCATGAGCGGCACCAGCTATGGAGCCTGCGTTCTGCACGTCTCGCCGGAATCGCATGTCGGCGGCCCGCTGGCTCTTCTGAAAACGGGCGACATCGTGCGGCTCGACCTGAAGGCACGCAGGATTGACATGCTGGTAGACGATGGTGAAATCGAACGCCGTCGCTCTGAATGGAGGAAACCGGCAGACAAGGCTGGTCGAGGCTACGGTTGGATGTTCGCCAGACACGTGAGCCAAGCCGACACGGGCGCGGATTTTGACTTTCTCGAAACACGCTTCGGACCATCCGCTCCTGAACCAGATATCTACTGATAGCCGAGGACAACGAATGACAAACTATGATCTAAGTGAAGAAGCGCGCAAAAAGCTGATGGGCGTGGCCACGCCAACGATTGCGACGGCGCTGTTCAAGCGTGGGCTGCGCAACCAGTGCATCCAAGATGTGCGACCGCTGTCGGCGAAGCAGACCAATATGGTCGGGCAAGCCTTTACACTGCGCTACATACCGGCCCGCGAAGACCTTAACACGATCGAGGTCTTCAAGGATCCGGGTCATCCGCAGCGCGCCGCGGTGGAACAATGTCCGGAGGGAGCCGTCCTGGTGATGGATAGCCGCAAGGATGCCCGGGCAGCTTCGGCCGGCTCCATATTGATATCAAGGCTGCAAGTGAGGGGTGCGGCGGGTGTGGTTACTGACGGAGGCTTCCGCGACAGTCCTGAGATTGCCAATTTAAGCATTCACGCCTACCACAATCGTCCTTCGGCTCCAACCAACCTTACCCACCACCAAGCCTACGATATCAACGTCCCAATCGGCTGTGGCGATGTCGCGGTTTTTCCGGGCGATGTGCTTGTCGGGGACAATGAAGGCGTCATCGTTATTCCGCGGCATTTGGCGGACGAGATCGCCGACGAGACGCTGGAAATGACCGCTTATGAGGATTTTGTCACAGAGCAAGTCATGAACGGTGCGTCGATCATCGGCCTCTATCCGGCCACAAGTGACAAGCCAAAGGCTGATTTCGCCGTGTGGCGGGAGAAGAACGGAAGATAAGCATGGAGGAAGCCAAGGTGGGGACTGGCGTTGTCCTGCCCGATTTTCGGTACGTCCTGACTAACCATCAGCGCGCGTTAGTGTCGGGGAACGCAAGGCGTCGCATACGGCTGCTCGGCGAGCGGCCCATGCCCGATCTCGGCTGGTTCGAAGGAGGCGATCGGGTCTCTGCGGCGGGAGCTCGGTTTCGGAAAGGATCCCGCTAATACGCAATCCAAGGCGCTGCTCGGTTAGCTGGGTGGGAGAAACATCGTCAGGGTAAGGCCATTCGCACAACCGAGCGCGCCTGTTGGGCCTGACGCAAGAGGCTCTTCGACAATTCGATGATAAGCCCGACCTGTTCGGCAAGTGCGATAAACACGTCAGGCGCGGTGCGTGCCTCGAACCCTCACAAGCTTGCCGTCGCCTATAGTCACCAAAGGTTGGAAAAACGGAACGGTCTCGTGGTTCCTGACGCCGATACGCACAGCCTGTTCCAGCTGGGCGCGGCCGGTGACATATTCCAGCATGGCAGCGTCGAACATTCTCGTGGAATTGCGTCGCGAAATAGGAGGCGGACCGGGCTTGCTCGAAGCCTCCGTAGGCGCGTCAGCGACGTAGGCCTGTTAAGGTGTCGATTGGCAGTTGCCTACAGCAAGAAACGGCTCGCGGACGCCGGCGAAGAAATTGATGTGTTTAAGAAAACTGGCTGAACAGCCACAGCCGAAGGAGCCTGCGCCGGCGTCGCGCATGACGAATGAGACCCGGCAAAGGTGACCGCGTCGTCGGAGCCATCCGTAATTCTTCAATCCAGCTCATCTTGACCCGACACGAACAAGCGGCCGCTTTCATGGCCGCAACCTATGGACGGTTGACTGGCAAACCCGTGTCTGCCTTACGACGCTCCGGCCCGGCGCTTTGAATTTTTCTACTGGAGCAGCGTATGCTCTTCTCGGCGCGATGCCGAGGATCATGATCACGGGCCAACAAGGCATCCTCTCGTCTCGCCAAGCCCGCTTCCAGGATCGTCGACGTCGTTGCGCCCAGGAAACCGCTGACCAAGCTCTCAAGGCAGATCGTTTCGCTCATGATCCCACCATCGTTCGCTCGCAGCGCGGATGGCGTTGGGGGACAAGGCATAGCCACTCTTGTCCTTGCCGAAATAGATGCTGCCGTGGCCGGCTCCGAAGATCACCGTACAGGGCTCACGGCCGTCGGCGAGGTGATCGGGGAAGCCGAGAAAGGGAGGCGAGACGGTCATTTTTCATGATGTGATCCGCCGTTTTTTTGCCAATATATGTCCTCTTGAGCCGATACGCTATTGATCATATCGATGGATCTTGCTTCCATCGCTGTACTCGACACAAGAGACCACCGCTGTTCCATGAGTCATCCTGATCGTTAGTGGATAGAGTTTTGGTATGGAGTCAGACCCTTATCGTTGCTACCCGAAGTATGGTCCACCAAAGATTCAAAGGGGGCGTCCCAAGATGGAGTAAACATGGCAGCGAAAATGGGAATCCTTTCTGCGCTGATCAAACAAGCAAACGGCGCGACGGATCTCACCCGTGAGGAAAAACAAGTCCTGCTCCGAAATGCCGCTGAGTTGATCAGAATATACAGAGAGCTAGTTGCGTTTTCAGGGTCCCCGGAGCAGGACACCGGGTCCGATATCGCCTGTGAACTCGAGCAGTTTGCTGAGCATATCGATTTCAAGTACGTCGACGAAACAAGCGAAATCATGCTTGAAGCGGCTGACAAAATCCGGATTCTTCGTCTCATGCTCGGCATCAAACAAGAGATTATCGATGGAACCTCTTAATGGAACCGCAAAGCGCCGACATCGATGAACCGGTGTGGAGGTGTGCCATAAGCAGGGGTGTATTCGGTTTCAGTTTAGCACCCACTCCTTCATAATTTCTGCATGGGTAGTGAGGATATCATTGAAACGGGAAGGATATTAAGAAGCGAATTTGAGATTGCCGCCAGTTTTACATGGGCTTGCCAATGGTTGCGTTATTCAGCGGCTACCATCGGATATCTTGGCCGCACGAAGTTCGGCACTCGATCCGTGCCAGCGTCGGCTGAATCTTGGAAGATGGGTTGCCTAATTCCATTTATCCCCTGTTTTTGCGCCGAGGCATGGAACTTGTGCCACGCGGTCTGACTTGATTGACGCTGTTATCGTCGGTTTCGTTCTGCAGCTTTCGCCAGCGGGTCAAACGCTCGGGATCAATCTTGCCTGCAGCCATTGCTGCTTGCACCGCGCAGCCGGGTTCATGAACGTGACTACAGTCACGAAACCGGCAATGCGGGGCAAGTTCTGTGATTTCCGCGAACACGGTGTCAATGCCATTACCCACGTGGCTGACATCCAGCGTTCGTATTCCCGGCGTATCGATCACCCAACCGCCGGCGGCAATCGCGTGCAGAGACCGGGATGTGGTGGTGTGACGACCCTTGGCATCATGCTCGCGGATACCGCCCGTCTGCTGGGGCAGTTCTAGGACCGGGCCCGCCAGCGTGTTCACCAGAGTCGATTTGCCTACACCGGAGGACCCTACCAAGGTCACTGTCTGCCCGACTCCGCACCAGGCAAAGAGCGCAGTCTTGGCGTCAGGAGAGCGCGCATTCAGGGTCACGACAGTCAAACCGCGTTGCAGTGCAGCCGCCTGCTGTTCGAATTCCCAAGCGTTTGACACCGTATCAGCCTTGGTCAAGACGATGACAGGATTTGTTCCGGCTTGGTTGGCCAATGCAAGGTAACGTTCCAGCCGGGCGGCATTGAAATCGGAATTGCACGAGGTAACGATGAACAGTGTATCGATGTTCGCAGCAACCAGTTGTGGGGGTCGATTACCCGTTTTGCGACGTTCCAGCAGGGTTTTTCGCTTCAAAAGGCGTTGCACCAGGTGCGTGCTCGGATCAACGAGAATCCAGTCACCTACGGCAAAATCTGCGGTCGTCACTTCGGCGGGATGGGTTAGTTTGACTGTTCCTGATTGAAAAATCGCTGTGAGACGCGCGCGGTGAACCGTATCAATGCGCATCGGGAGGAGGTTTGTCTCGTTTGACACAAGCTGATCGCTAAAAAATTCCGACCATCCCAAACTCGAGAGCGAAGCGCAAGAATCAGTCATGGTTTGGTTTCGGTCATCGTAGGGTCATCGCAACATAGGCCTTTTTGCACCTCGGAACTAAAAATATAAACAAGGTATGGCGCCGATTCTGTCGTCGTTGAATCAGCGCCAGACCTCTACTGGCACCGGGCAAGGCCAGCAAAACTTTAATACGCGTGAGCTCGCTCAATCATTGTTTCGCCATCTCGTCCAACGCGGGCTCCTCAATCGGATCGATTCTTATATCTGCTTCATGGCGAAGTCGTGGACTTTTACGCGCAATGAATGGCTGCGACGCAGAGAACGAGAATGTGTTGGACCAACTCAGTTTGTACCGATGTTACACGAGAGTCCGGTTCTAATTTCTCTTCTGCATTGGCAGCCTTGGCAGCTATCAAATCGAAATCGCGCAAACCACGGTCAAAGAAGGTCATTGCGCCGGGCCAGTCGGTCCGGGTGTAGATCTCCCTTGAGAGATTGGCCGAGGTGAAGGGATGCCCGGTCGCGCACCATTTTTGGCCGATGTCATGGCAGCAACTCGGGCGCAAATCAACCTCGACCGGATCACATAAACTTTTGACAAATTGATTTGCGATGCTGCGATTGGACAAAACGTGCGTTCTTTTCACGATCGACGCCAGCTTGTGCTCCGGCAAACGCTTGGCTACGCTGAAACAGCAAAAAAGCAGGTTTGGAATGACCGAGATCGCATTCGACCATAGTTATAGCCGGCTGCCGGACAAATTCTTTATCCGCACCATGCCCACCCCTGTTGCGTCTCCGAGATTGATCAAGCTGAACTTTGACCTCGTTTTCCAGCTGGGTCTAGATAATCGGTGGTTGAGCAGCGCCGAGGGTATAGACCTGCTCGCAGGAAACAATGTCCCGCAGAGCGCTGACCCTATCGCCACCGCATATGCGGGGCATCAGTTTGGTCATTTCGTCCCGCGACTGGGCGATGGCAGGGCGATCTTGCTCGGTGAAGTCATTGATCGAGACGGTGTCCGACGGGATATACAGTTAAAGGGGGCGGGACGGACGCCCTTTTCGCGTGGCGGAGATGGACGTGCAGCGCTGGGTCCTGTCCTGCGCGAATATATCCTAAGTGAAGCAATGAACGCCCTGCGGATTCCAACCACCCGTGCGCTCGCTGCCGTACTGACCGGAGAAACTGTTGCGCGTGAGATGTCTCTCCCTGGTGCCGTTATCACCCGCGTTGCTTCCAGTCACATACGAATAGGGACGTTTCAATTTTTTGCCGCCCGGGGTGACATTGAGGGCATCCGTACTCTCGCAGACCACGTCATTGCCCGGCATTATCCCGAGGCGGCAGCAGGCGACATGCCCTACCTGTCGCTCCTGGCGGCTGTGATCGAAGCCCAGGCCTCGCTAGTTGCGCAGTGGATGTTGGCCGGATTTATCCACGGTGTGATGAATACTGACAACATGTCCATCGCCGGCGAGACCATTGACTATGGTCCATGTGCATTCCTGGACAATTACGATCCAGCGACGGTTTTCAGTTCTATCGATCATGCGGGCCGCTATGCGTATGGCAACCAAGGACCGGTCGCTTTGTGGAACCTGGTGCGTCTGGCGGAGAGCCTGCTGCCGTTGCTTGCGGGCGATCAGGACAAGGCGGTGTCCTTGGCTCAAAACGCGCTAGCCACTTTCGACGCCCAATTCCAAACAGTGTTTATCACCGGGATGAGACGGAAGCTTGGCCTGTTTACCGAGGCAGAAACCGACCTGGCACTCATTAAGGAACTGCTCGACACAATGACGCAGAGCCAGGCGGACTTTACTCTGACGTTCCGATATCTGAGTCACTGTGCCGAGACCGTCAACGACGATGAGAAGGTGCTCAACCTGTTTACAGAACCTGGTGCATTCAGGGAATGGCTGGCACGCTGGCGGGCGCGCATCGCTCACGAACCGCAAACAGGTTTTGAGCGCCGGACTGCAATGCGTCACGTCAATCCGCTTTTCATTCCCCGAAACCACCGGGTCGAAGCGGTGATAGCTGCAGCGGTCCAGAATAATGATTTCCGCCCGTTTGAAGAACTCCTGACGGTTGTCGGCGAACCTTTCGAGGACCAGGCCGAATTCGCGCATTATGCAAAGCCGCCGGAAATCCACGAGCGCGTTCTCGAAACATTTTGTGGTACGTGAAGTCTCATTGTTTCAAGAGGGTCGGAAATTGGATGGATCAGCCGACAACACACCATCCCATCTGTATATTCCTCTAATCGATGAAAGCGGTTGTCGGTTGTTGGTAAATCCAAAGTGTTGTGGTGCTGCTTGCGGTGCACTCGGACTCGTCCCAGCAATGGCCTATAAGCCGTTTGTCGCCCATTTGTTTATCTTTTCGATGGTCGGCGTATCGGTGCGTCGCGCGAGGACGCCGGATTATCCTCTTTGCCCGGTCTGATTGTACCCCTCCTATTGGCCGCCGACAAAAACCACCTCACGCTTTACGGCGCAGGGCGGTCTTTGGCGTTTTCGCGCGGCATGATGTATCCGTATCGGCCGCAGTTGCAGTCTTCATTTGCCACCTTGGTTTTACGTTTTATCCGAAGTGGAAGTGGCATCGCGCCGGTCTTACGAACATCGTCGGTTCGAGTTGACCCGCCGCAACCCGCGCTTATCTAAGATCAACCGCCTCATCAGGGGTGACTAGACTGGGCGGTGCGTCCTCGCTCGAGCAAAACGCCAGCGCCGCCAGTAGTGAGAACATGGCAACCAACGCGGGGAGTACAAGGTAACGCTGTCTCATCGCGAACTCCGATGTGTTGAGACACGATCATTATACCATTTGATGGCGTTCCAGTCGCCAAGCTTGGCCCGCGCAATGGTTCCCAGTCGCCGCGATCCCTACGGCATGCCTAAGTCGATCCGACCGCCTCGGCGACTATCGCCGCGATAACCGTCGAGGCGAGGGACAAGTGGCGGTTAGAAATGGTGAAGCGGGAGCAGGAAGGGCATGCTTGTGGCACTTTCATTCGTAGATCACGACCGAAGCTTCTTGATGAAGATGACACCGGAAAGGCAGAAACAAATTGAGTTGGTAAGAATGATCGGCCACTCGCCCCGCATCATTCCGAAGGCGGACCAGAGAGCGAACCCCACGACGGTGAGAGCGTACATACGGGTCGAGATCGCTTCGGTGTCGTCTGTCCTCATGACCTTCCAAACTTGAGGAACGAAACTTGCTACCGAACAAGCAGAAGCGAGGTAACCAACGATCAATGCGGTGTCCAAGGTGCGTCCCGCCATTCCAGCGTCCAGCCCGTACTCATGTCAATCGAGATCAAGCGCCTGTTTGAGTTCCTCAATCCTTTTCGAGGCCTCGGCTTTGGAAATGCCCTCCGCGAAAGCATCCGGTTTATGCGCTTGTTCGGAGAGGGTTTTCAAATAGGAGCGTTGAGCGCCGGTCATGGGCTCGTCGCCGCTGATCCAATCGTCGGGATCTTTCTGCCTATTGGAAGATATGTCAGTTTTTGGGCCGTTACTCATACTGATCTCTCCATAGCTGATCTCTCCATAGTTCCTGTTCACTAAACGTTCTTGTTTGGCTTGAGTTCCAAATTCGGTATGGCTGCAGACGACATCCTTGATGCCACCCCCAAGCCGCGCGATATGGCAAGCTGCGCCGTTTTCGTCATGCCGTTATGGAAGCCCTGCCTTGGCATGAGCCTTCGCCAGAAAGATAAGTACATTCTGGTGATGCTTTCATATTATCCGCAAGGGTGCGGCGACCTCAAAGCAGGCGCGCCGCAAAGTACGTGGCTTCCACAGGCGAGCTGCTGTAGGCTGGAAAAGCGGTCAACAAGAAGGACCCAAAGTGGAGCGTCACCTTGCAGCCATCCTAATTGCAGATGTCGTCGGCTATGGCCGTCTGAGCCGTATCGACGAAGAAGGTACGCGCGCGCACTTCCAGACAGACCTGCACAAGCACGCTGCACGGTAAAACAACAGCCAGAGAGCGTTGCAGACCGTCGCCGCCAGTTGGAGGCCAAATTCAATCGCTTGAACCACACTTGGACAAGATGGTCTCATCAGATTTAGCCTTGGCGTTGATCAGCTGAACCGACGGATTACTTCGAAGAGCTGATCACAGGATCGAGCCAGGTTTTTCGTTGGCGCGGTGGCGACACCAAGCAGGAGCGCAGACTCGGCGCTATCAGGCGACACATACCAGGGCGAAAGTGGCGCCGGCGACATGCCCAACGCCGAGACTTCGCGTACAACGGCCAAGTCCGGTGTTCCCCGCGGCAATTTCAGGAGAACAGCCAGCCCCGGCGCGGCAATGCTACTGGCATCAACGGATGCTCGAAAACAATCCAGCAGCGCCTGCCGCTTGGCGGCATAGGCGCGCTTGGTGCGCCGGAGATGGCGCATATAGTGCCCCTCGTGCATGAACTCGGCGGTTGCAAGCTGCAGCGCGGGGCCAGGTGGCGGCGCGAGGCAGGCTGCGACCTCCGCGAACGGAGAAATCAGTTCGCGCGGTGCGACCAGAAAGCCAAGGCGAAGCGTAGGACTGATCGTCTTGCTGAACGAGCCGATGTGAATGACGCGTCCATCCCGGTCGAGCGAAGCGAGCGCCGGCGCAGCCCTGCCCATCAGTTGCAGCTCGCTCAGATAGTCATCTTCGATCACCCAAACCTGGTTTGCTGCTGCCCATTCGAGCAGACGAAGACGCCGCTTGAGTGACAAGGCGGGGCCGAGCGGCGCTTGCTGACCGGGGGTCACCACGACGAGCTTCGCATCAGGATGGTGGCGCATGCCATGATCGATATCGATACCGTCTGCGTCAACGGGGATCGGAGCAATGGACAAGTGTGCGAGTTCGAGCCCTTTCCTGGCGAAGGGGAAGCCTGGATTCTCGACCCAGACACTTTGTCCGCCCAAGCCAAGAACGCTGAGCGTCAGACCCAGTCCCGCGCTGAACCCTCCGGTGATAATGATCTGCGATGGCGAGCAGCTGATGCCGCGAGCAACAGCAAGATAACCGGCGATTTCCCGCCTCAATTCGATCTCGCCACGCGGATCGGGATAGATGGGGGGAGAACTCGCCTCGGCGCGCACGGCATTTGCACGAATACGTGCGAACAACGTTGCAGGAAAGGTCTCGGTTGCCGGCACACCCATCTGGAAGAGCGCAGGTCCCTGCGTCATCTCCAGATAAATCTCCATGAACGAGCCTGCGTCTGCCGGCTGCTCTTTCTTTACGACGGCCCGAGGACGTTGGGCGACGCGCGTGCCAGTCGCCCGCGAGGCCTCGATCAACTGGGCAGCGGCCAGTTTCTCATATGCGGTCCGCACGGTACCCCGCGCGACACCGAGTTGGGCAGCGAGGTCCTGCCATGAGGGTAGGCGTGCGCCGGGCTCCAGCACACCATTCTCGATGGCCGTCGTCACCCCGCGTCGGATCTGCTCGGCCAGAGGCATCTTTGCCGTACGGTCGACAGTCAGGTTCAGCCGCTTGTTCATGCTGCCGTAGTACAGCATTTTGTCGCGTTCTTGGTGCTTTTTTTCTGGCCCACCAGGACGCATCTTTATGTTACAAAAAGGAGAAAGCCCTTGAAGGTCCGTACCATTGTTGCTACCTGCGCCGTGCTCGCCTTGGCGGGTACCGGCTCCACCCCGGCTCATGAGAGTCAAGCCGAAACGGTCACGCCTAAATTCGATCAGGCGATCCCGAACATCCCCGGCAAGTCGCTCGTCGCTGTGGAAGTCGACTATGCACCTGCCGCAGCTTCCCCGCCGCACACACACGCGAAGTCCGCCTTCATCTACGCCTATGTGATCTCGGGCGCGATCGAGTCGAAGGTGAACAATGGCGAGTCCCGCATCTACAAAGCTGGCGAGAGCTGGTCCGAACCGCCAAACGCCAGCCATTCAATCAGCCGCAATGCGAGCAAGACCGAGCCGGCGAAGTTGCTCGCGGTCTTCGTCGTCGACTCTGACGACAAGGCGCTCACCACCCCTGTCAAATGAGACCGAAGGAACAAGAACGATGACCAAGAGGCTCGATTACGACCAGACCGCTCCCAAAGGGCACAAGGCGCTCGGCCATTTAAGATGGCTTGAAGCATTGGTCTGAGGCCACTGGGGTTGGCCGACAAAGATCCCCAATTTCACCGAAGGGATTTTTGCACGCTGATGCGAAACTCTCGGTGGGTTGCCGGAAAATGACCCAGAGTATCCAGCAGCGATCAAGCAACGATTAGGAAAACCATGATGCTCAAACAAATAGCGGGAGTGCGCATACCCGACAGTAAGATCGGACGCGAAGTGACACAGCTCATTCGTGACACCGAGAGCGAGTTGCTCTTCCATCACTCGGTCCGGGTGTATTTCTGGGGATCCTTGGCAGGAAATCGGATGGAGCTGAACTTTGATCCGGAACTGCTTTACACGGCCGCCATGTTTCACGACATCGGCCTCACCGCACGTTATGAAAACAGCCAGCTACGCTTTGAAGTGGATGGCGCGAATGCAGCGCGCGAATTTCTTCAGGGGCACGGGATCTCCGAAAGCGATATCGAGACGGTCTGGAACGCCGTCGCTCTCCACACTACTCCTGGCGTACCCCAATATATGCGTCCCGAGATTGCGCTGGTGCAGGCGGGGGCTGGCATGGATGTGGCCGGCCGTGGCTATGATCAATTTACCGATGCGCAGCGCGAGGCCGTTACAGCCGCTTTTCCCCGAGAGACCTGCTGCAACGACGGAATCATTGACGCATTTTATCAGGGCATGAAACATCGCCCCGACAGCACCTTCGGCACCTTCAACGATGATGTCCTGGCGTTCAAAGATCCCAACTTTCGGCGGATTGATATGTGCAGCGTCATCCTTGCCTCAAGATGGAATAGTTGAATGCAGCTTTTCGCCCAGAGCCGAGGCTGCGGTTCCGGAACTCATCGGCACCGCCCGTATGGCGGCTCCGCTTCCGCAAACGGCAACCGGCTTCGATCTTTTCGGCGACTACACCGAGATTTCCAACCGCTGCCTGCCAATGAAGCCATGCAGCTGTTGAATGGCTATTTCGACACAGTGGTCCTCGCAATTGCGGGCAAGGGCGATGAAGTGCTGAGGTTCATGGGCGACGCTGTGCGCGCATTCTTCCCGGTTACCGGGCGGCATGGCGGCGGTTGCTGCCTACCGGGCAGCGACGGAAATCCTGGAAAAAAACCGAGACAACGCAAATCGCCGCAAGAAAATCGAGCGTGGGGCGTGGCCCTGCATCGTCGCGAAGTCAGCTACGTAATCTCGCTTCTGTCCGCCGTCTCGATCCACGCTGATTGGCCCAGACCGCAACATGGCGATGGTAGGAACTGCTTATGTCGGCATCTTTCGTAAGTGCAGGTTCTGGGATCGAGAATTCCATTGGGATTCGACCGTTGTAAAGGCTTCAAAAATCCACTCGAACTCCTTGAAAGAAAATGAAATCGACAATCAAGGCGAAAGGAAGTGACAATGAGCACGAATGAGCAAAAGGCTGCACCGGCCAAGGGCCGCAAGGACCACTTCATGATGGCTTGGCGGGTTCATGAATTCGGACCACCGGATGTCATGGCGTTCGAGAAGATCGACTGCCCGCAGCCGGGACCCGGCGAAGTGCTGATCCGGGTGCGCGCCGTCGGCGTCGGCCCCTGGGACGGCTGGATAAGAGCCGGCAAGAGCGCCTTGCCGCAACCTTTGCCCCTTACCCTCGGGTCGGACCTGTCGGGTATTGTCGAGTCGGTCGGCCCTGACGTGAGGAATTTTGCAACGGGCGATGAAGTCTTTGGCGTAACGAACGGTCAGTTCGTTGGTGCCTATGCCGAATACGCCATCGCGTCAGCCAAGATGATCGCGAAGAAGCCAGTCTCACTCGACTACAATGCAGCGGCGTCGGTTCCGGTCGTGGCTGTTACGGCCTGGCAGGCGCTCTTTGAGCATGGAAAACTTGCAGCCGGCCAGATAGTCATTATTCACGGTGGTGCAGGAAGTGTCGGTGCCTACGCGGTGCAGCTGGCGCATCGGGCCGGTATTCGTGTCGTTGCGACTGCCAGCGCCGCAGACCTTGCCTATGTTCGCAGCCTTGGCGCGGATGAAGCGGTCGATTACAAGAGCGAGGATCTTGAAAAGCATTTGGGGCAGGCCGATGTGGTTATTGATCTCGTCGGTGGAAGGACGCAAGATCGTTCTTTCAATCTGCTTCGTCGTGGCGGCAAGCTTGTCTCCGCTGTCTCGCAACCCGATCAGGAAGAGGCCGAACGTCATGGCGTCGAAGCTTTTTTCTTCCTCGTGGAGGTGACCGGCGATCGCCTTGCGAAAATCGCTGACTTCATCGACAACGGGAAGATGAGGACACAGGTCGGCGCGGTACTCTCCTTGGCTGAAGCGAGGACCGCCCATGAAATGCTGGAAGGCATTTTGCCCCGGCCCCGCGGAAAAATCGTTCTCGATGTCCCAACGTGACGGTGGAGCACCGCTCGGATAGCACGTCCGCGCCTCTAAGCGGCAAGCGTCTCCAGTTCAAATTGAAGCCGGGCCGATATTGCCATGCATGACATCGCAGTATCAACGACAATACCATAGTCGAGCGGTGGGCGCTCGGCTCGACTATGCTCTTATTCAATGTGGCCATGCAATTTGCGCCTCGCCGATTGCCTTGAGGAGATCGGCGCATGCCATTGGGTTGCTCAGTGGGAACATCGCCGAGAGTCCGTCGCCCCAGCAATTTGAGATTTCACCACCACGTTCCTCAAAGATCCGGAATAGCATCAGAAAGGCCTTTTAAAAGTCGATTACATCATCGTACGGGTCGGAATAAATTCAGAAGCGCTGGGACGGCTTGCCGTTTCTCCAGAGCAGCTGGATTTATCTCACGGCGATGCGTACAACGTGCGCCGCTTATTTCGGAAATCTTGGAAGCTTCACTTCAAACAGTACACACCGCCTAAAAGGAACATCGCGACAAAAATGGTCTCGCCGACGACGAACGCAACGGCTTGGGCACCCGCATATGAAATTGATAAAGCGAAGTCTTCATACCGACCGCTAGCATTCCTCCCGGCAGTGCCCAGCGAGATCGTTCGGCACCGAAGGTCAACAAGACCATGGGCATAACTCCGGCCGAATTCGCGCTCGCCAGAACGAGGAACGCCAAAAGGAATCCGGGTATTATGGTTTGGCGCTTCACGTTTCCACCGGCCGCGAGACGGTGTTGAGGGTGACGCAAATTCCGATGCCGCGGGCGACCGTCTGGACCATCATCAAAATCAAGTTGCATGGCGTCAGCCTTTCGAATGATTTGGCCGTCGTGCATTTCGAACACGCCATCGCCGCCGCCTTGCGCGTAAAAATCTACCTCCAGATTATCCCACGTCCCCATGTGTTTCTGCGCAAGAGCAACAAACGATAGGTGCTCGGCTCTACATCCTTATGCAGTGACCAGATGGTTTGGCACTTAGGGGATTCGAGTTTGCTATGGATGCGTTGGTTCACCGCATCCTGCATGAAGGGCCTTGTCGCGCTTCGCATCGCGACGGTTTTAGCAATTCATATTTTCTGGTTGGCCGGGTGCAAGCGACGACTTCTGTATTTGGGAGGCCCTGATCGAACAGGGTCATCACCGTTCGCGCGAGACTATCCGTATCTTCGGGGCGCGCGCAGCTACCTGAGTTCCCCCCACTCTCCTGATAACAGCTCAAAGTCATAATACAAAAAACTGAAATTTGTATCTTGACATGATCTCATTCGGCTAATAGCGGTAGCAACTTCGGGAGGACGATTGAACACCGCGTGCAGCCTTCGGCCTGGTCCAGTGCTGACGGTCATAATCTGTGCACAGCGGCTGAACTCGTGGATTCTGCCAGCTCCGATGGGTCAATAACCCGTCGATTTTCGAAATGGGGAGGAACTCATCATGTATTTTTCCAAGCCGACAACGACAGCCATTGCCATTGGTGCGCTGATGATCGGAGCTGCAAGCGCTCAGACCGTACTTCGTTCGGCCGATACCCATCCTGATGGTTATCCGACGGTTGAAGCGGTCAAATATATGGGCGAACTTATCAAGGAGCGCACCGCCGGGCGTTACTCGGTCGAGGTCTATCATTCCGCGCAGCTGGGCGAGGAGAAGGATACGATAGAACAGACGCAGGCCGGCGTCCTTGATTTCAACCGCGTGTCAATGGGCCCCTTCAACGGCGTTGTCCCGGTGACGCAGATACCCTCGCTGCCCTATATATTCCGGTCCGCAGACCATATGCGCAAAACGATGGACGGACCGATTGGGGCTGAAATCCTCAAGGCGTTCGATACGCACAATCTCGTCGGCCTGGCTTTCTACGATTCCGGAGCCCGATCTTTCTACAACTCCAGGAAAGCCATCACCTCTCTCGCCGACCTGAAGGGGATGAAGTTCCGCGTCATCCAGTCCGATGTGTTTGTCGACATGGTCAACAACCTTGGAGCCAATGCTACGCCGATGGCCTATGGCGAGGTCTATTCCGCTCTTGAGACCGGCGTCATTGACGGAGCCGAAAACAACTGGCCGAGCTTCGAATCCGCCAAACACTACGAAGTTGCCCAGTTCATCACTTTAGATGAACACCAGATGGTCCCGGAAGTCCTCGTCATGTCGAAATCGAGCTGGGACAAGCTTACTCCCGAGGACCAGGCCATCGTGCGTCAGGCGGCAAAGGACAGTGTTGCCAAAATGCGGGAGCTCTGGGACGCTCGCGAAAAGAAATCCCGCGCAACCGTTGAGGCCGCGGGAGTGAAGGTGAGCGAGATCGACAAGCAACCGCTGATCGACGCGATGAAGCCCGTCTACGAAAAATATCTGTCGACGCCGGAGTTGAAAGACCTCGCCGCCCGCATTCAGGCAACCAAGTAATCCTTGTGACCACAACGGCAGTTCCGCACTGCCGTTGTGTCCTGACAGGAAAGAAAAGCTGTAGATGACCGGCAACAACAATTCGCAACAAGGTTTGGCTTCCGCGGCAAGGAGAACGCGCCTGCTTCGCATCGGCGCGATGCTGACGAAAGTCAGCGATGGAGCCCTGTACCTTGCCGGCTTTGGCCTCGTCGTCATGACCGTCCTTGTCGCCTATCAGGTTTTCTCCCGCTTCATTCTGAACTCGTCACCGAGCTGGACAGAAACCAGCGCCATCATGATCATGAGCTGGTTCATTTTCCTCGGCGCGGCCATCGGCGTTCGCGAGAATTTCCATATGGGTTTCGACGTGCTTCTGTACGTCCTGCCACAGGGAAGCAAAGGGGCTCTGCGCGCATTTTCCGATGTGATCGTTCTTACTTTCGGTATCGGCATGGTTTGGTACGGCTGCAAGCTTGTGATGCTCACATGGCAATCCACCATTCCATCGCTTGGTCTGCCCGCTGGCTTCGATTATCTCCCGCTGACCACGGGCGGCATTCTGATCAGCCTGTTTTCGCTGGAGCGCATCGTGATGCGATGGGCCGGGATCAGCGTGGACAAGGATATCAACCTTGAAGACGTTCCCGACATGCCTGTCGTGCAGGAGGCTTGAGTCATGGAGCTGTGGATTCTCTTTGGCTTCTTCACGTTCCTGATGTTTATCGGCACGCCGATCGCCTTTTGCCTTGGCGCAGCCAGCTTCGCCACCGTGCTTTACCTCGGTCTGCCGCCACTGGTCGTCTTCCAGCGACTGAATTCCGGCATGAATGTTTTTTCGCTGATGGCCGTGCCGTTTTTCATCTACGCCGGAGACCTCATGGTTCGCGGCGGCATCGCCCATCGCATCATCGCCTTTGCCGGTTCGCTTGTCGGGCATTTGCGGGGCGGGCTCGGACAAGTCAACATCGTGACGGCAACACTGTTTGGCGGCATTTCGGGCTCGGCCGTTGCCGAAGCCGCCGCGGTTGGCGGGCTGATGATTCCGCAAATGAAAGCAAGGGGATATGGTGCAGACTACGCGGTCAATGTTACCTCCATGGCAGCACTGATCGCACTGCTTTTGCCGCCTTCCCAAAACATGATCATTTATTCCATTGCCGGCGGTGGAAAGATCTCAATCGCCGATCTGTTCACCGCCGGCATTCTCCCGGGCCTCCTGCTGGCAGTCTCGCTCATGGTCACAGCCTATATCGTTGCCCGCAAGCGGGGCTACCCGACGGAGCCCTTTCAGGGCTTCGCCCAGGTCGGCCGTTTCGCCGTCATTGCCGTCCCGGGCCTGCTGTTGATCGCCATCATTTTCGGCGGCGTGCGTTCAGGGATTTTCACCGCAACAGAAAGCTCTTGTATCGCCGTTATCTATGCCTTGCTGGTGACGGTGCTGGGTTACAGATCGATGCGTTGGGACGATTTCGTCCATGCCACGCAAGGTGCGGTGCGCACCACAGCAATGGTGCTGCTGATAATTGGCACTGCGGCTTCATTTAGCTGGCTTATGGCCTATCTCAAAGTTCCTTTGGCGCTGATCGCAGGAATGAATGCCATCTCCACAGACCCGCTGGTCGTTCTGCTCCTGCTGAATGTCCTGATGCTGCTTCTTGGTACGTTCATGGACATGGGCCCCATGATTATCATCTGCACACCGATCTTCCTTCCGATGGCCCAGCACTATGGAGTCGACCCGGTCCATTTTGGCGTCATCCTCATTCTCAATCTTGGTATCGGATTGAACACTCCGCCCGTTGGCACCGTCCAGTTTGTCGCGTGTGCCGTGGGCAAGATCACTGTGTGGCAAGCCATGCGTTCCATATGGCCCTTCTACGGCGCCGGAATTGTGGTTCTGGGTCTTGTCACCTATATTCCGGCCATCTCGCTCTGGCTTCCGAGCGTGTTCAAATAGAGGTGGCACCGGCAATGGAAACTGTGACTGATCTAAAAGTGGAACGACGGCCGAAGCTGTCGGAAACAGTGGTCGCGGCCATCCGCGAGCAGCTGCAGACCGGGCTTATGCAGCCAGGTCAGAAGCTTCCGACCGAGGGCCAGCTCACAGAAACCTTTGGTGTCAGCCGCACCGTCATCCGCGAAGCCATCGCCCAGTTGGCTGCCGCCGGCCTCGTCGAGCCGAGACAAGGGGCAGGTGTCTTTGTGATCGAGCAGATTTCGACGGCGTTCGGTGCATTGACGTCGGAGATGGGCACGAAGAACTCCATAGCGCTCAACGTTCTGGAAGTCAGGCTGGCCATTGAGATCGAGTCGGCGGGGCTGGCCGCCACACGGCGCAATGCGGCGCAAGAGGCGGCAATCCAGGAGGCCTATGTCGAGTTCGACGTGCTCCTGCGAAATGGGGATCCCACCGGGCCGGCCGATCTGGCTTTTCACCGGGCTATCGCCAGTGCAACCAACAATCCGATCTATGTCGAAATGCTGGATGTCCTTGGCCGCCGCGCCATTCCCTGTGACGTGACTTCTCCGTGGTCCACGGAAACGTCGCAATCGGACGAATATCAGCGTGGTCTGCATCGTGAACATTTAGCCATTCTCAAGGCCATTTCCGCCGGCGATGCCGAAGCTGCCCGTCACGCAATGCGCGTTCACCTCAGTGCCAGCCAAAAGCGATATCTCGAACGCCTTCAGGCGCGGCATGGCTTTCATCAATCCGGCCCTTGAAAGCGCCAGGACCGCGAGTAACGATAATTTTCAGGATATAATGACCTACGTTCGCACCGAATTCACTTGCCGCTATGCCATCGACCCGGTTGCAGCTGCTGCTATGGGAAACCGACGAACTGCGCAACAACGTTCACATCGGACATTGTTTTGAAAGGTGGACGCGTCAATCAATTTCTTTCGGTCGAGTTGGCAAAAATCGGTGGCGATGCAGCCATACCGCGCCCCACTTGCGCCCCCCCGTACCGCCGTCTATTGTGCGTGAGCCAAGATCGTCGAGATGCAAAGCATGCAACGAGCCGAGATGCCTGGCAAATGTCATGCGTGCCGTTGCCTTGAACGCAGCATCAGCACGTTGCTCCGGCGTTGGTCGCCGGGGCTGGCGCACGTCAATCCAGCCGTCCATCCCGGATGCGAACGAAGAAGTCTTCGTTGCCGATCTGGCCGCCCTTAAGGACAAGTTCCAACGGTGCCGATCCATCAAATCGGTGAGCCAGGCATACCGGAGAGCCCGGGGATTGCGCAATCGGATGACGCAGAGTGAGTGCCCCGACATGGAGCTCGCTGAGGGCATGGCTTGATGTATCACCACCGGCAACGACAACTCTCTTCAGGCCGTTCGCAGCCGTCAGACGATTCAGCAAGGCGCCAAGCCGCCGGCCAACACGATCATTGGCACGCCTGTCGGTGATCGGCTGTATTGATGGTTTGCCCAGCGCCGTGAAAAGCAGCGGGCTCCTTCCTGATGTCAGGACCGCTGTGGCCGTATCGAAAGCTGCAGTTTCGGCTCGTTCCGACCCCGCACCGGTCGCAAGCGCCGCGTAGTCGACCTCGATCGGTTCGAAGCCATGACTGCTGGCATATCTGATCTGCATTTCCGTTGTCGGGGAGCAACTTCCGGAGACGACCGCGATTCTCTCCTGGGGTAACAGCGGCGATGACGAGGCCGCTG
Organism: Candidatus Phyllobacterium onerii; assembly: GCF_028331445.1. Classification (GTDB taxonomy): domain Bacteria; phylum Pseudomonadota; class Alphaproteobacteria; order Rhizobiales; family Rhizobiaceae; genus Phyllobacterium; species Phyllobacterium onerii. Next base: position 38,449 of record NZ_JAQMHX010000020.1, read on the forward strand.
GTGCAAGATTGCCCCCGGCGCGCAGGGTTTCAATATACGCATATTCGACACCCGACGATCCGAATATGAGCGGGGCAGCGCTGCCAAGGTTCGCGTCAATGAGGGCACCTGCGCAGCGCAAGCTCAACAAATCGGCGACATCGATCATGATGATTTTGTGGTCTTCGTCCAACGCCTTGCGCAAAGCCATCGATCCGTCGCCAGCGAGGAGTGCCGGAAGCTCGACGAGGCCTATCGAAGTGCGCGTCTGCTGCGCCAGATGCCTGCGCAGATCGGCTTCATGCATCGGTGTGCTGGGGTGCCGGCTCATCACCGGATGCCTGTCGATCCGGAAGACCTCGCCGCGAAACCGGGCAAAGAGTTCACCAAACATGGTGTAGCGTCCGAGTTGGGGGACCCCGACAATCAGCAGCGCGGCCTCTTGTTTGAAGGTTTCAAGGCCAATATCGATTGCCCGGCCGATTGAGCCTTGCGCGGGCGAACTGTCGAATGTCGAGCAGACCTTGTAGTGACAGATGGGAGCCCGCAACGATCGCAGCCATGCAAAGATCCTCGGCAATTCGCGGTCCATCCATTCAGGTGTTTGGCTGCGGCTGGTTCCCGCCAGGCCGACCGCCGCAGCGTTGTTGAAGGCTTTGAGGCGCGCATCATCCGGAATCTCGGTAAAAAGGACGGTCTCGATGCCGTTCGAGCTCAAGGCTTCCATCGCATCGGTAGACCCGGTGAAGTCATCGCCGTAAAATGCGATCTGCGTTTTTTCCGTCATGACAACCTCGACCGGAAGGTTTCAACTGCCGCACGAAGGTCGGGGTGCGTGACTGCGTAGGTTTCGAGACTGATGCCCTCCACTGCGGCCTGCCAGGCTTCGCGCAAACTCCTTATCCCGCCCGCCGGACCATGCGGATGCCCCATTATGCCGCCGCCAGCGCAATAAATGAGGTCAGTCGAGCCGAGCGCCTTGTAGGTGTCTTCCACCTGTTCTGCCGACTGCCCCGAAGAAAATACCGGCATCACCCTGAAATCCCTGTCACCGTCAAACAGGGGGGTGAGGCACTGGCCTGCCGACGCGATCGACGACGTGCCATCCTCGCTGAACTTGTTGCGCAGCCCATTGACATGAAGATGATCAACCCCGGCAATCCGCCAGAATTTCTGCCACGCGATGAAACTGATCCCGATATCGGGCGAGCGTGAGAACAGGCCCCAGCCGTTCCGATGGCCATGTATCGGTAAATCCGTATGCTGTCGCAGCGCTGTGACAGCGGGAAGCCCGACGCTGTGGATCCCGACCATGACACACGTTCCACCCGCATCGCGTACGAGGTCGGCGTTACGCTTCATTTCATCCATCCCGCCGGTGATGTTGAAAGCATACATCGGCTTCTTGCCGGTTCTGTCAGCAAAGTCGCGGAGCACCTTCATTACGGCCTTGACACGTTCAGCAAACGGGCAGTGCGGGCCATTGGCCTGCAACTCATCATCCTTCAGGAAGTCAATTCCGCCTTCCGCCAGTCGCGAGACGAGGCTGGCAGTCTGTAGAGGATCAAGTCCGACGCTCGGCTTGATGATCGTACCAATCAATGGACCGACAGGTACACCGGCCAACTTGCGCGTTCCGCCTATGCCTGCCCGCGGGCCGGGATAGGCGGCCGCAAACTCCGGTGGAAGCTCGACGTCAAGCAGACGAAGCGCAGAGACCTCGCGCAATTCGAAAAGGTTGCCTGCAACTGTTGCCAGCACATTGGGAAGCGACGGTCCCATGTTCGCCAGTGACCAGGAAAGGCGAATTCGCCCGCGCGTAAATTTCCTGCCGGCTACCCTGCATGGCAGGGAAGGCTTGCTGGCCGCACCAGTCTCGACGATCGACTCAATGCGCGCCCCATAGGCCTCTTTCAGCTCGTCGGTCTCGCCTTCGAGCTGCATGAACGTGCCTGAGGATTGTTCCCCGGCGATGATGGCCGCCGTATCGGCAAGGTTTCCGGGCGTCTCCAGATCGTAATCAGCGTAAATTCGGTTCACGTTCACCTCCCGTTGATTGCCAGCATACATACAGGCGCATTATTAACTGATCAACTCATTATACCAGTTGACAACATGATATCTTGCCGACACATTGCGGCGAGGAATTCAAGGGAGGGCATTCTTCATGAAAATCGCGCTGCTCGGTGCTGGCGGAAAAATGGGGACGCGGCTCGCGAAGAACCTTACGGGGTCGCGATTCCAAGTGGCTCATGTAGAGGTCAATGAGGCGGCAAAAGCCCGCCTGAAGGATGTGCTGGGTGTCGACTGCGTCACTCCGGAGGAAGGCCTCGAAGGGGCGCACATCGTTGTTATGGCGGTTCCCGATACAGCGATCCGGGCAGTGTCTCATCAGATCGTCGACAGGCTCCAGCCCGGCACGATGGTTGTCATCCTCGATGCGGCCGCACCATTTGCCGGCCACCTGCCGGAACGCAAGGACATCACCTATTTCGTCACGCACCCTTGTCATCCGCCGATCTTCAATGACGAGACAGAAATGTCCGCAAAACGGGATTTCTTCGGCGGCGTCGCTGCGGCGCAGTCAATCGTCAGCGCGCTGATGCAAGGGCCCGAGGAACACTTCGCCCAGGGCGAAGAGGTGGCGAAACTCATTTACAAGCCCATCCTGCGCTCGCACAGGGTTACTGTCGAGCAGATGGCGCTGCTCGAACCCGGCCTTTCGGAGACTGTCTGTGCGTCACTGCTGGCGGCCATGAAGGATGCCCTGGACGAGGTCGTTCGCCGGGGCGTTGACCCGGTCGCGGCCCGCGACTTCCTGCTCGGGCACATGAACATTCTGGGTGCCGTCATCATGGGGGAGGTCGACGGCGTATTCTCGGATGCCTGCAACAAGGCAATCGAAAACGGCAAGCCGCGGATAATGCAGCCGGACTGGCTGAACGTCTTCAATCACGACGAGATCACGGAGAGCATCCGGCGGATCACCTGATCCGACGGTGATCCATCCCTGTTGGAGGACAGCGATACACCATTGAAAAGCGATCGATAAAAGTGTCACTCGGGAGGAGAAACCATGACATTCTTGAAAAAGCTCTTGCTTGCAACAGCAACAACCGCGCTTCTGGCAGCTTCGCCTGGCTTTGCCAGTGCCGCTGATCTGCTGGCAATTATCACGCCGTCCCACGACAATCCCTTCTTCAAATCGGAAGCGGAGGGTGCAAAGGCTCGCGCTGAGGCCTTGGGCTACGAAACGATCGTGCTTGTGCATGATGACGATGCCAACAAGCAGAATGAGTTGATCGATACCGCCATCGCAAGGGGTGCCAAGGCGATTATACTCGACAACGCAGGTTCCGATGCCTCGGTCGCTGCGGTACAGAAGGCGAAGGATGCAAAGATCCCGTCCTTCCTCATCGACCGCGAGATCAATGCGACCGGTATCGCTGTGTCGCAGATCGTCTCCAACAATTATCAGGGCGCAACTTTGGGCGCTGAATTCTTTGTCGAACAGATGGGCGAGAAGGGGACCTATGTCGAGCTCGTCGGACGCGAGGCGGACATCAATGCCGGCATCCGCTCCAAGGGCTACCATGACGTCATCGATCAGTATCCGGACATGAAGATGGTTTCGCGCCAGTCGGCGAACTGGAGCCAGACCGAGGCCTTCGCCAAGATGCAATCCATCCTGCAAGCCAATCCGGATATCAAGGGTGTAATCTCCGGCAATGACACCATGGCCATGGGGGCATGGGCCGCGTTGAAGGCCGCCAACCGCACCGACGTCATCCTCGTGGGCTTTGACGGCAGCAATGACGTGCGCGATTCGATCAGCGAGGGTGGCATCAAGGGCACTGTCCTGCAGCCGGCCTACCGGCAAGCGGAAATGGCCGTCGAGCAGGCGGACAAATATCTGAAAACCGGCTCCACCGGCGTAGAGGAAAAGCAGCTGATGGATTGCGTCCTGATCACTGCCGACAATGCCAAAAAGCTCGAGACCTTTGCCATGAAGGAATGAGCACAAGAGGCGCATGGCGGATCACGCAAGATCCGCCATGCCTTCTTCGATGCCCTGATCCTTATGCTCGCGAGTGAAATGGATGACAATCAAAGTAAACGTCCTTGTTGCCGTCTCGGTCGCCGTCGTGGTGCTCGGCGTTTCGGGCTGCAAGATCAAGAAGAATGAAGCCGCCAGCGCCAAGGCCTCCGGCCAGCTCGAAATATTCTTTGATTCCTCGGACTTCAATGCCGAGAAGGTGGTTGCCGATATATGGACGCCGAAGGTCGAGCCTTTCATGCGCGACAAGGCTAATCGATTTGCCGAGGTCCAATCGGCGTTGGCAAAGGACGCCAGGAGTGCCGGGCCGCAGTATGGATATAGCGAGAATCCTGCCCAGAACCCCTATAGTTTCATAGTCAGGCTTGACGGCCAGGTGGTCGACTCGAACACCAAGTCCAGGGCCGCCTATATCGCGGTGGATACGAATGGCGACGGCAAGAGCGATGCCAAGGTGCAGCTTGGCCCGGTCATCCGTGGCACGGCGCTGCGTGACGTCCTGCCTTTCATCCCTTTCAGCGCCTTCAAGAACCAGATTGAATATGCCAATGTTGGCCGTGCGCTGAATGCGCATGTCTACGAGGCCAAACTCTCCAAACTCGACCGGGACAACCTTGTTGGAAAACATGTGAGTGTAACGGGGGCTTTCGTGGCCCCGAGTGCGGGAGCTGAAATCCTGATTGCGCCGTCCGACGTCACCATCGCAGGCGGCCAGCCATGAACGCCGATCAGGAAGTCATCCTCAGCGTGCGCGGTGCTACCAAGGTCTATCCGGGGACGATCGCCTTGAAATCCGTGGACTTCGATGTCCGCAAAGGCGCCGTTAATGTGCTTGTCGGGGAGAATGGCGCCGGCAAATCGACCCTTATGAAGATTATCAGCGGCGTCGAACAGCCAACCGAGGGCACCATACTGCTGCATGGCGAGCCCATTCGCATGACCAGTACGCAGGATGCTATCCGCAATGGCATCGGTATTGTGTTTCAGGAACTCAACCTGTTCCCAAACATGACCGTCGCCGAGAACATCTTCATTACGCGCGAACAATGCCGTTTCGGCATCGATATTGACCGCACGACGCAGGAAGAGAAGTCCCGGGCACTCATGCGGCGTCTTGAACATGATATTGCGGTCGACCGGCCGGTCGGAGAATTGCGCATTGGCCAGCAGCAGATTGTCGAGATTGCCAAGGCCCTGTCACAGGACGCAAGGATTCTGATCATGGACGAACCGACCTCGGCATTGAGCGCCACCGAGGTCGAAATTCTGTTCCGCGTGATTGCCGAGCTGAAGGCGCAGGGGGTGGCAATCGTCTATATTTCCCATCGTCTCGAGGAACTCGTGCGCATCGGCGATTTCATCACTGTCCTCAGAGACGGCAGCATAACCGGCTCGAGTTCGATGAAGGACATCGATGTGCCTTGGATCGTGCGAAGCATGATCGGCGCGTCGTCAAAGGACTATGCCAAGACCGCAGAGCACAAATACGGCAACGAGATTTTGCAAATCGAGGATATTACGCTGCCGAGGCAAGGCGGCGGTTATATGGTTGACCATGTCTCACTGTCGTTGCGGGCAGGGGAAATCATCGGCATCTACGGCCTGATGGGGGCGGGCCGAACCGAGTTGTTCGACTGTATCATGGGGCGGCACAAGCATGCCGGGGGGACGATCCTCGTTGGCGGAAGGCCATTGCCCAAGGCGGATGTCCTTGAGCGTATCAATGGTGGGCTTGCCCTGATCCCGGAGGACCGGAAGGCCGAGGGGCTGATCCAGATCATGTCGATCAGCGACAACATGACCCTGGCGAGCCTCTGGAACTATGTGCGCGGCGTGCAGATCGACGGCAAGAAGGAGCGCGCGACAGTCGCGCAATACGTTCGCAAACTCGCGATCAAGATCGCCAATCCGGATAATGAGGTCGCATCGCTTTCAGGCGGAAACCAGCAGAAGGTGGTCATCGGCAAGGCGCTCATGACGGATCCGAAAGTCCTGCTTATGGACGAACCGAGCCGTGGCATCGATATCGGTGCCAAGGCGGAAGTGTTCCGCACCATGCGCAGGCTTGCGGCGGACGGCCTTGGCATTCTCTTTGTGACGTCCGACCTCGAAGAGGTCATGGCGCTGTCAGACCGCATCATCGTCATGTCCAAAGGCCGCATCACCGGCGATTTTCAACGCGTTGGGGCAACGGAACAAGCCGTGGTCGCCGCATCGAGCGTCGGCCACGACATTACCGGCCAAACCATGGAGGCTCGATCATGAGCGCTACGATTACCAAGCAGGCGCCCGGATTGACCTCCAGTTCGGCAGTGATGGCGCTCCTGCACATGCGGACCTTCATCGCCCTGTTCCTGGTCCTGATCTTCTTCTCCTTTGCCGCGCCGAACTTCCTCAGCACGGCGAACATGATGATCATGTCGAAACATGTGGCGCTCAACGCGTTCCTTGCCGTAGGCATGACCTTCGTCATCATCACCGGAGGCATCGATCTTTCGGTCGGATCGATCGTCGGCCTGTCGGGTATGGTTGCAGGCGGACTGATCATGAACGGGCTCAATCTCGGACCAATAGGCTACACGATCTATTTCAATGTGGTCGAGGTCGTTCTCGTTACCCTGGCCGTCGGCATCCTGATCGGGGCCCTCAACGGATTTCTGATAACGCGATTGAATGTAGCGCCATTCATTGCGACGCTCGGCACCCTCTACGTGGCCCGGGGCTTTGCCCTCCTTTCGTCGGACGGACGGACGTTCCCGAACCTCGTCGGTAACGCTGAACTCGGCACGACCGGGTTTCCGTTTCTCGGGTCGGGCGTGATTTTGGGCATCCCCGTATCGATCTGGCTGCTGGTCATCATCGGCTGTGGTGCTGCCTATATCGCCGGACGCACGCCACTTGGCCGTTTTATCTATGCCGTCGGCGGCAATGAACGGGCGGCGGCGCTGTCCGGCGTGCGTGTCAATCGCGTGAAGATGTTCGTCTATATGTTCTCTGGCTTCTGTGCCGCGATCGTTGGCCTGATCATTTCATCCGAATTGGTGGCGTCCCATCCCGCCACGGGCGAAAGTTTTGAACTCAATGCGATCGCTGCTGCCGTCCTTGGCGGCACATCGATGTCGGGCGGCCGCGGCAAGATCGGCGGCACCATCGTCGGCGCGTTTGTGATCGGTATCCTTTCCGATGGCCTGGTGATGATGGGCGTCAGCTCGTTCTGGCAGATTGTCATCAAGGGTGTCGTGATTATCGCGGCCGTTGTCGTTGACCAGTTTCAGAGAAGGCTTCAACAAAGACTTGCGCTGCAACAGCAGGCAGCGATCGGAGGCTGACAATGGTGAGAGGCGGACTGATCGGTTGTGGCTTCTTTGCCCATAACCACCTCCATGCCTGGCAAGAAATAGGTGATAGCGCGATTACGGCCCTGTGCGATCGTGACGAGGAGAGATTGCGGGATGCCGGCCAGAAGTTCGGGATCAGCAATCTTTATACCGATGCGGCAGAAATGATGGCCCGCGAGTCCCTCGACTTCGTCGACATCGCAACAACTGTCGCGACGCACCGCCCGCTGGTCGAGTCGGCCGCTGGCGCAGGTCTGCCTGTCATTTGCCAAAAGCCCTTCGCCGAAAGTCTCAGCGACGCCCGCGCGATGGTCGATGCCTGTGCCCGGGCAGGTGTGCCATTGATGGTGCATGAGAATTTCCGTTGGCAGGCGCCGATACGCGCCGTCCGCGCTGTCCTGGACAGCGGCCGGATCGGAACCGTCTTTTGGGCAAGAGTGTCGTTTCGATCGGCCTATGACGTCTTCTCGGGCCAACCCTATCTTGCGACATCGCAGCGGTTCATCCTCGAGGACCTCGGCATCCACATCCTCGACATTGCCCGCTTCCTTTTTGGCGATGTAAGCCGCTTGTCTGCGGTCATCAATCGGGTCAATCCCAAGATCAGGGGCGAGGACGTTGCGACCGTGCTCATGCTCCACGAAAGCGGCGTGAACAGTATCTGTGATTGCAGTTACGCGACAGCATTGGCAGAAGAGCTTTTCCCGCAGACACTGCTGGAAATCGATGGCAGTCGGGGCTCGATCCGGCTCAATGCCAACTACGAATTGATCGTGCACAGCAATGGCGTGACCGAGAGGCAGACGGTCGCCCCGGTCCTTCACCACTGGGCATGCCGGCCCTGGCACAATATCCAGGAAAGTGTCTACGCCATACAGAAACACTGGGTGGATTGCCTTGCCGGCGGGACCGTCCCGGAAACCTCAGGAGACGATAATCTTAAAACCATGACGCTCGTGGCCGCCGCCTATCAATCGGCGGCGGGGAACCTTGCGCCAGTCGATGTCGCGACATTGACATGACGGCTCCGTCACCTCGTTCGCTCAGGCTCTTTGGAACGGACATTCCCCCGGCCGACGCGCAACTGTTGAGGGCGGGGGATCTGGAGGCGGAGTTGGTACAGGGGAACCTGCGCGCGATCCGCTTCAAGGGGCACGAAATACTCCGCGCCATCGCCTATGTCGTGCGGGATCGCGACTGGGGCACGTTCGATCCGGCTATCAGCGATCTCGTTGTCGATATGCAGCCGAAACGTTTTGAAGTGCGCTATTTCGCCAGCTGCGGCGGTCGATTGCGCTATACGGCGATAATCGGCGGCGACGCCGACGGAACGCTGAAATTCTCCGTCACGGCAACGCCGGACCGGGACTTCGAGACCAATCGGTGCGGGTTCTGCGTACTGCATCCAATCGTCGGGGTCGCCGGGAAGCCCGTCACTGTCGAACACTGCGACGGGGCGACAGAAGAGGCAATATTCCCGGATCTGATCGCGCCCTGGCAGCCCTTCAAATCGATCCGTTCCCTGAGCCATAATCCGGCTGAGGGGATAGAAGCGACCTGCCGCCTGCTTGGCGCTGCGTTCGAGATGGAGGATCAGCGCAACTGGTCGGATGCCTCCTATAAGACTTATGTGCGCCCGCTCGCCTTGCCATGGCCCTACATCATGCCCGCCGGCACCGCGAACATGCAGGAGGTTGAGCTGTCGCTGCGGGTAGCACCATCGGCGGCGACGCGCAGGAGGAACGGAAACACCGTCCGCGTGACGGTTTCCGGGAAGCCTTCGGGCCATAGGCTGGCGGAAACGGGACTGCTCGTCATGCCCGACACGTTGCAGCAGGCACTCGACGGTGCGTCGGCAGTCAAAGAGATTGGTCCCGGCTTTCTCCTTTGTCATCTCGACCCATCAGCCGGCCACGGCGAAGCTGAATTGACCGGCTATGCCCAACTCCGCAATCGTACAAACTGCCCGATCCTGCTGGAGTATGTCGCCCTTGCTGGCACCGACCTCGATGGCGAGTTTCGGGCGCTGGCAGCGCAGATCGAGCGATCCGCGCTTCGGCTTGCCGGGCTGACCGTTTGCCCGTTGGTGGACAGGCAGTCTACGCCGCCAGGAAGCCGCTGGCCTGAATGCCCGCCATTGTCCGCTCTTTACGACGCGGCGCACGAGAACTTTGCGGGTCTTGCCATTGGCGGTGGAATGGTAAGCTACTTTACCGAACTCAATCGCAAGCGGCCGCCTGTTGAAAAACTGGATTTCGTCACGCATGGCACCAATCCAATCGTTCATGCAGCCGACGACGAAAGTGTGATGCAGACGCTTGAGGCGCTGCCCTTCATCTTTCGTTCTGCAAGGAAGATCATGGGCGACGTCCAGACGTATCGCCTGGGGCCATCCTTCATTCCGATGCGCCAGAACCCCTATGGTTCGCGCGCCTTCGAGAACGATTTGGGCGAACGCAAGGCGATGGCGAAAGCCGACCCGCGACAGGGCGGTGTATTTGCTGCTTCATTCATGGCCGGGTACGCCGCGCGCGTTGCCGAACATAACATTGCTTCCTTCGTTCCCGCTGGCCTGTTCGGCGCCGCCGGCCTTGTCGGCGACGCCGAGACCCCTTATCCGGCGTGCACTGTCGCCAAGTGGCTATGCTGCCTCGCCGGGCAATCTGTGCTCGAGAGCAGCTCGGAGGAAGAGGCCTCAATACTGCTCGCAGCCTTTAAGGACGATGCAGGACATGTAAGCGTTTTGATCTCCAATATCACGGGGGAAGTACATACGGCCACCCTTGATCTGTCCGCCCGCCCGTCCAGGCTGTCGGTCGCCATATTGGACGAGGATAGTTTCCCAGGAGCGGCGAGGAGGAGATTGCCCTTTGGCGAAGATCAGATCGAGCTTTTATTGAAGCCCTATGCGGTAGCACTCCTGCGTTATAACGTTTGACAGTGCTGACTTCGTCCGCACCACACTGATTTGCAATGAAGGTTCGGGAGTCCTTTTGGCCTATGAAAAATCTCGATGATCGAATCGTCCGAAGAAAGCTGTCCGATGAGGTTTTCGATCGGTTGCACGACCTTATCGCCAGCGGCGAAATCGGTCCCGGAGATGAGATGCCCTCCGAGCGGGATCTCATGGAGCGATTTGGCGTGGGCAGGCCCGCGATCCGCGAGGCGATGCAATCGCTGCACACTATGGGGTTGATATCCATTTCCCACGGCGAGCGGGCAAGGGTTAGCGCTTTGACGCCGCGGAAGATGTTCAAGCAGATCGATGTGGTGGCACGCATGTTGATGCTGACTTCCCCGGAATCGCTTGAACATCTCAAAGGCACCCGGCTGTTCTATGAGCGCGGTTTGGTCCGCATAGCGGCCGAGCGGGCGACGCCCGGTGACATCGACGCGCTCGAGTCAATCTTGGCCAGCCAGAAACGCCACTACGGCAATTCTGAGCGCTTCATCGCGGATGATATTGCTTTCCACCGTAAAATCGCTTCGATTTCCGGTAATCCCATCCTCGAGGCATTGAGCGAGTCGCTGCTAAAATGGCTGTTCGAGTATCACATCGAGATGTTGATCTGGACCGGTCAGGAAAACGTGACACTTCAGGAGCATGCGGCAATCCTGAATTGCATCAAAGGTGGTGATGCCGACGCGGCGGAACGGGCTATGGTTGTTCATATCGAGCGCTCGCGGGCTCTCTATGCGGTCAAACGTTGAACCAGGTTGATGACCTCAACCTTGGTGCAATTCTGGGCATTGTAGAAAAAATCTTGTCTACACTGTTCATCGACGCCGATTTAACCTCGGCAACTATCCCAATTTGAGATAACGGCACAATGCAAGCGGGTGTGGGTTCTAATTCAAATGCAACGGCGGTCTGGGGCAGGTCAGTCCGGCAGCGATACGATTTCAACAAGCTGTTCTCTGAACACTTCGGTCGGGTCCTGTCGTCGAGACACTTTCCCGGGGTCGTGTTGAGACGCTCGCTGATTGATCGCACGGTTTGCTGCGGCAGCGACAGGAGAGATCCGTGTCACGCGGCAGGTAGCGGCGCACTCTTTTGTTCATGTTCTCGACAGAGCCTTTCTGCCAGCGGGCTTGCGGATCGCAGAACCATGCCTTCGGCCCCATCCCGGCCGCCAAATCGCGCCAGGACACGAACTCGAATTTGCTAGTCTTCGCAAAAAGCTTTTGCTCCTCCAAGGCAGACTGTGGAGCAGGGAGGGTCCGTGCGAAGTGGTAAGTACTTTGCCTTGCCGTCGATAAAGGCCGCTTTCGATCTGATATGCGAGGAGGTTGCGGCTCCACCCATGTTTCTTCGCATGACGGACATACCAAAGTTGCTCTTCAGTACTCTTCAAAGCTTCAATGCGTTTGACGCTTTGGCCCCAAGGCAACCTTGCAGCAAGTTGTTGCACGATCTCCTCGTCGGGAAACACCTGCGCCAAGGCACGCATATATTTGAGATTTCGAGGCAAAAGGACCGGGCCTGTCGATCACGCGGACACCCATCCTGCGCTGCTCTGGCGGGCTAATTTCCCGCTGCCGATGCTCCAATAGAGCAAGATAGGTTCTCGGCTGACAGCGACGGCCGCCGGCGCCGCCGCAGGAATATGTCAACCTCCGGCGATCGGGTACGGAGCGTCATGAACAAAAAAGGACCGCTGCGGGAGGAGGTGCAGCGGTCCTGATTGTAAATGTACCGCGGGAGGAGGTGCAGCACACTTGAGCTGGGTTTCCGGGAGGAGAAGAACCCAACGACGCCAGACTACCTTAGGTCAAATTTGAGGCAATCCTTAATCATGCATAACAGTCTATGCAAATTGTCGCATTCCTGTCGTGGCGGGCAGCAGAAAACATCTGTTCGGAAACAGCGACGATATCGACCTGCGCACTGGCGCCGGCACGCGGGAAGGGCCAGAAGCGGCTCCGGAGCCACCCGAGCATCAAGGAGCGCCTGGCCATTGGCGGCCGCTTGGTCATGCCGGTTGGACCCGATGCAATGAGCCAGAGATTCGGCAAAACTGACCGGAGCTCAATGCCCCCGATCTTCCGCTTCGTCGCGTTGGCACAGGCGAAGACCAAGCGCATCGCGATCAATGCCCGTCATAACTGACTGCAACTGGCCGGGTGCAGCCTGACAGGCTGGCGAAACCGTCTCGGACTTGCTCAGAGATCTCGCGGCCCTGATTGCGCAGATGGCAACGAGTGATCCACTACCGCCCGCGTAGGCGAAAGCAACCGCCGAGGGTATTTGCAGGTTCCGATTTGGGCGCTGCCAGCTAGCACTCCTATCATTCGAGTGCCAATGAGGGTATGAAGGCATGTGAGCCACATTGTCTGGCTGCAGAAAGAGTTCCTCATGAAATTCCGGCCACTTCACGACCGCGTCGTCATTCGACGCGCTGAAGGCGATATCAAATCCAAGGGCGGGATCATTATTCCCGACACTGCCAAGGAAAAGCCCCAGGAAGGCACAGTGATTGCGGTGGGACCGGGAGCCCGTGATGAAAGCGGCGCCCTGATCGCACTCGATGTCAAGGCAGGCGATGCCGTTCTGTTCGGCAAATGGTCCGGTGCCGACGTCAAGATTGACGGCGACGATCTCCTGATCATGAAGGAGACGGACATCCTGGGCATCGTCGAGACCCAGTAGGCGGAACGAAGAATGCCCTATGGGCAATTGCCGCACTTCTCAATTTCAAGAACGAACTGGACGAATAAACATGTCTGCCAAAGAAATCAAATTTTCCACCGATGCCCGCGACCGGATCCTTCGCGGTGTCGAAATACTGAACAACGCCGTCAGGGTGACTCTGGGCCCAAAGGGGCGCAATGTCATCATCGACCGCTCTTTTGGTGCGCCGCGCATAACCAAAGATGGCGTCACTGTCGCCAAGGAAATCGAACTTGCCGACAAGTTCGAGAATATGGGCGCACAGATGATCCGCGAGGTCGCATCAAAGACCAATGACCTCGCCGGGGATGGAACCACCACGGCGACGGTGTTGGCCGCCTCGATTTTGCGCGAGGGGGCAAAACTCGTTGCAGCCGGGATGAATCCAATGGATCTAAAGCGCGGTATCGACCTTGCCGTGGCCGCTGTCGTCACCGACATTCAGGCGCGGGCAAAGAAGGTCAAGACTTCGGAAGAAATTGCCCAGGTCGGAACCATCGCCGCCAATGGCGATGCCACCGTTGGTGAGATGATTGCCAAGGCAATGAAGAAGGTGGGCAATGAGGGTGTTATTACCGTTGAAGAGGCAAAGACCGCCGACACCGAACTCGAAGTTGTCGAGGGGATGCAGTTCGATCGCGGATATCTCTCGCCCTATTTCGTCACCAATACCGACAAGATGCGGGTGGAACTGGAGGACGCCCACATCCTGCTTCACGAAAAGAAGCTCGGCAATCTGCAGGCGTTGCTGCCGATCCTCGAAGCCGTGGTCCAGAGCGGAAAGCCGCTTTTGATTGTCTCCGAGGATGTGGAAGGCGAAGCTTTGGCGACCCTTGTCGTCAACAAGTTGCGCGGCGGTCTCAAAGTGGCTGCGGTCAAGGCCCCGGGGTTTGGTGATCGTCGCAAGGCCATGCTGGAGGATATTGCGATCCTTACCGGTGGTCAGCTGATCTCCGAAGATCTCGGCATCAAGCTGGAGAATGTCACGATCGACATGCTCGGACGGGCAAAACGCCTCCTCATCGACAAGGAAGCCACCACGATCGTCGAGGGAGGAGGCGACAAGGCCGCCATCGCAGCGCGGGTCCAGCAGATCAAAGCGCAGATCGAGGAAACCACTTCAGACTATGACAAGGAAAAGATGCAGGAGCGACTGGCAAAACTTGCCGGTGGCGTTGCGGTGATCCGTGTGGGTGGTGCAACCGAAACCGAGGTCAAGGAAAAGAAAGACCGTATTGACGATGCGCTGAACGCCACGCGTGCTGCGGTGGAAGAGGGCGTTGTTCCGGGCGGCGGTGTCGCGCTGTTGCGTGCCAAGGCATCATTGGCTCTCCTTACCGGAGCAAATGCCGACGTGACCGCCGGTATTTCGATTGTGCTGCAAGCCCTTGAAGCTCCGATCCGACAGATAGCCGAAAATTCCGGTGTCGAAGGTTCGATCGTTGTCGGCAATCTTTTGGACAGCAAGAAACCCAATCAGGGGTTCAACGCGCAGACCGAACTTTATGTCGATATGATTGCGGCTGGCATCGTCGATCCGGCCAAAGTGGTCCGCACAGCCCTTCAGGATGCCGGCTCGATTGCCGGGCTATTGATCACAGCGGAAGCCATGATCGCCGACATTTCACCATCGGCAGCGCTCGAAATGAATGACGCAAGAAGTACCGGATACTAAATTCTGGTTCCCGGTACCATGACATCGCGCCACAGCTTTTGGCGCGATGTCTGCCCGTTACAAACATCGAGATTGACTTGCTGGACGCTCGGATAAAGCGATTTAGTCTAGGAGTGAGCCTTCCCTATGGCGCTACGACAGAGCCAGGAGTTCGTCGGATTTCGGGTGCGTTCATAGCGTTGAAAAGCCGGCACTAGAGGCGCCGATGGCTTTTGCGGCAGCGACGGTCGCGCCATCCATGCCGCCGAGAAAAGACACAGTGGTATCGATCTAGGTTCATCATGGTCCCTGCATTCGTATGCGGCGGCACGCCGGGTACACACGTTAGCCGCAGGCTATGCACGATCGAAGGTAAAGGAGGTAAGCAGAGTGGTGACGAAGTTACTCGCTTTTTCTTTGACCAGCACCTCTGTCCATTCGTTTGTCCCTCGCAGCATGAGACCCGAGTAAATGCTGTCGACCGCTGCCTCCTCGATGCGCTTGATATGCGACTTGAACACAGTTTCATCGCCCGTTTTGTACATATCCCGCACGACCATCCGTAGGATTTCCTGAATGGCAATCTGCCAGGCCGTGTTGATCGCCTGGAGCTCATTGCTCTGCTCTGTCATTCAAATCTCCGAATATGCGCCGGCTGGCCGCGGAGCAATGCTATCCGGCTCGGAGGCTTCCGACAGTTCATGAACATAAAAAAAGGCCAGGCAGATGCCTGACCCACTTGGTTAACTTGCCTTCGACAGTATCAATATAGCCGTGGCCAAGGCAAAGCGGTTACCGATTACATAGCCTGCAGATTACAGGCCGACATTTTACCCGACTTACTGTCGCGCTCCAGCTCGTAGCCGATCTTCTGACCCTCGACAATTTCGCGCATACCGGCGCGCTCGACCGCAGAGATATGAACGAACGCATCGGTGCCGCCGTTGTCAGGCTGGATAAAGCCGAAGCCTTTGGTGGAATTGAACCATTTAACTGTGCCAGTGGTCATAACGAACCCTTTCATAGCAATTGCAACGACCCGCCGACATAGAACTTGGCGGATGATGATCTCGATCTTTGAAGGGGAAGTTCGTCCAGGGCACGTTGCCAGCGCGCGATAACAAAAGTCAAACTAGCAAACATCGACGCTAGACGTGTACCCCTCCACACACCAAGATGTCAATGCGGCGCCCCCTCCGGTCGCGGTGTCGCTGTCAGCATCATAAGGTTGGGGGATGGTCGCCCTTTCCCGCGCGCACGACGGTCGCGAAGAAGCGCATCGTTCAAGGCGAACCGATGCTTCGCTTTTGCATCTTTGTCGTCCCAGGATTTTCAGGAGCGCGTTTGCAGGGTCGGTGCACTGAATTTGCAGGCGAGCAGGGCAGGACAGGACAGGACAGGACAGGTGAAAATATTCGTTCTTCGCAAGCGTTTGCGCCCATTCCGCGCTTGCGGCCGTGGTCGTCCGCTACCGTGCTTTGGTCCACTATTTATTTTCTTCGGATCGATTTGAGAGCGCACGCGTTGGAAAGCAGCCCACGATGAGACGGACAGCGCTACGAAAGGGACTTCGTATGAAGAAGAACTCGATCACAATCCTCGTTGTAGAAGACGAGGTCATCGTCCGCATGGACATCGCCCACGCTTTGGAAGCCGCCGGCTTTAGCGTGTTGGAAGCGGGCGATGCCGACGAGGCAATCGCTATCCTGAGTGAACGCGATGATATCCGGGTGCTGTTCACCGATATCGACATGCCCGGAAGCATGGATGGATTGAAACTGGCGGCCGCGGTGCGGGACAGGTGGCCACCGATAAAGATCATCGTTACATCGGGACATAGGTACATGTCCGACGACACACTTCCGGTCGAGGGCCGCTTTTTTGGAAAGCCTTACCACCACAAACACATCATAGAGGCCGTACGAGAGATGGGAATGGTGAATTAATGGAGGTGGCTCGATAGCGGCTCGAGGTCATATGAATGCGGATGCCGTCGATCGCGATGTTGACGATGGTCAATGTGGAATATAAAGCGGGAAGCGTTTGCAGTCAGCCGTCTGGCGTCTCCCCCTACTCGATTTCAACGGAATGGATTCGATCGACATGGTCACGCATAAGAAACAATCTGTCGTGAAAACCGGCATTGCCGGGCTGGATGAAATCCTCCGGGGCGGCTTGCCTTCTTCCAATTTTTACATCCTGCAAGGTGCTCCCGGATCGGGCAAGACAACAGCAGCGCTACAGTTTCTGCTCGCCGGCGTCGAGGCCGGGGAACGCTGCCTTTACGTCAGTCTCTCCCAGACCGCGGCAGAGCTTGAATCGATCGCCATTTCTCACGGCTGGAGCCTCAAGGGTATCAGAGTTGAGGAGTTGTCGGCGTCCGATGCTGTGAATGGCGCTTCGGATCAAACGATCTTTCAAACCACGGAGCTCCGGCTCGACGAAACCCGGAAAGCCGTTGAGCAGGCAATTGAAGATCACAAGCCCCACAGGCTTGTCTATGACTCGCTTCTGGAAATCCGCCTCATCACAGGAGATTCCCCGCGCTTTAGACGCGAACTGTTGGGTTTTAAATCTTTCCTGGCGCAGCGGCAGGTGGTGGCCTTGCTACTGGATACACAGACGAACGGCTCAGTTGAGCGCAGCGGCGAGGAGGTCGAGGGGATTGCCCATGGTGTCATCCGCTTCGACAAATCGCTCGAGGAATATGGCGGGGTCCGTCGCCGGATCGAGGTAAGCAAGATGCGCGGCGTTCCTGTGGCCGACGGCTATCATGATATGGCCATACGGGAAGGAGAAGGGGTTATCATCTACCCAAGGATAATTCCCGGGGCGGCATCCGAAACAGTCAAACCGCAGCTGATCAAGTCGGGCGTTACAGCCCTCGATGAAATGTTTGGCGGCGGACAGGAGTCGGGAACGACGACGCTGGTTATCGGCCAGTCGGGGACCGGCAAATCCACCATGTCATCGCTCTACGCGACAGCTGCATTGAAACGGGGCGAGAGCGTTGCGCTCTTTCTGTTTGAGGAAAGATTGGAAACGTTTTTCCGGCGTTCCGAGGGACTTGGCATGGACCTGCGCCAGTTTCACAAGGACGGCCAGCTGATCATACGGGATTTCAATCCCAACGAGATATCGCCCGGCGAATTCGGCAAGATCGCGCAAGAGGTGGTCACCCGGGAAAAGTCGCGCGTTGTGGTGATCGACAGCTTCACCGGATATCTGAATTCACTGCCGCACCGCGAGAAGGCCGTGCGCGATATCCAGTCTTTGCTGAAATATCTCGCCCGTTCGGGCGTACTGACCATGTTGATCGTCGCGCAACACGGTTTGCTCGGGCAAAATGTTGGCATTGACGTCGATGTCAGCTTCCTTGGAGACACTGTCCTGCTTCTCAGGATCTCCGAACATGAAGGAAAGCTCAGACGCAGCATCACGGTCGTCAAGAAGCGGCACGGTCCACATGACCTCGACGTCCGAGAGCTCTTGATCGAAAGCTCCGGCGTTACCGTTGTTGCGTACAACCCCCTGCCAGAGGCGTGATGGACGCCAGCAATCACGGCGAACTGGACTGGGTGCTTGTCCTGGCACCCTACAGGAAAGACGCAGCCTATATCGAGATGTTGCTCGTGGAACATGGCATGGTCGTCAGGGCCTGTGCCGATACCGAGGATCTGGTGCGGAAGCTTCCGCAATCGCCCGGCGTAATCATTGCCACCCACGAGTCCCTCAATCCTCCGACGATCGAGGCCATCGCAAACCATTTGACCACTCAGCCAAACTGGTCGGACTTGCCAATTTTCGTGCTGTTGGATCGAACAGCACAGCAATCGCGAATCCGGGCGGAACTGGACAGGCGATGGCCACGCTCACGCCAGCTGTTCTTTCAAAGACCCATCGCTTCCCTGGAGCTTGTGAGCGGCGTGCAATCTGCGCTCCTTGTCCGGTTGCGCCAGCGGGAAGTCAGAGACTCCATCGAGCGGGAAAGGGAGCTTCGTCTCGAACTCAACCACCGCGTCAAAAATATCCTGGCCAGCGTGACATCGATTTTTCGCATGACCCGTCGCGGTGCCGACACGATCGATGCTCTTACCGCTGACTTCGAAGGCCGCCTGGGGGCACTGGCCAACGTCCACTCCGCCGTATTCGAAGCAGGAGGCGACGCCGTCGCACTGAGAGGCATGGTGAACCTCACTCTGGAGCCTTATCGTGCCGACGGGAGGAACAGAATTTATGTCGAAGGGCCTGATCTGCTGCTCACCCGCGAGGCGGGGACAACCCTGGCGCTATGCCTGCACGAACTTGTCACAAACGCCCTCAAGTACGGTGCGCTTTCAACCCCGGAGGGAAGCGTCAGCGTGGTCTGGGAAATTTCTGCCAGCGACACACCGGCGTTGACCCTTGAGTGGGCCGAGACCGGGGGGCCGGCTGTCGCGCCTCCGACGAGGGCAGGTTACGGAACCAGATACGTGCGTTCGGCGCTGGCTGCCGTCTTTGGAGAAAAGCCCATTGTGACTTTTGATCCTGCCGGCCTGCGGTGCGTTGTCAGTGGACCGCTTTCGAAGGTCTCACCAAGAGACTGAACCGGTGCCTGCGCCAGGTACCGGGCTCCAGCGCACCAAACGATCCCTGAAAGAATCTCGTATTGGATACGCGATTCCTATTCGGCAATAAACCGGCGACTTAAACGTTGTAGACGGGATGCAGCCGAGGGCCGCTTTTGTTTCATCAGTCTGGCGGTTCTACATCAGCGCCCCGCAATATGACGTGTGGAAGCACACCGCGCTTATCATAGACGTCGTCCCGGGCCGTGGCGGCATGTTTTCGCCCGATAATGGCCGGGAAGGAAGAGTTCTGACGCGATCAAAAGTCTGCGTCGTTCCGGAGTGATGACTGCAATGTCCAAACAAAGGAGGTGCCAGTTTTCCTTGAACGACCGAGCCACTGTCGACTCTGACGAGGGCGATGTTGCCACGCCGGAACGGCGAGAAACGGATCAAGTAAGCAGGACCGATCTCCCGTTTGACAATCGTCTTATGGCTTGACCGTAAGACTTGCCTTCATGTTGGGATGGAGACGGCAGTAATACTGCACTGTTCCCACGCTGGTGAGCACAAGGCTTGCAGACTTGCCCGCCGGGATCATGACTTCCCAGCCTTCTTTGACAGTCGCAGTGTGGACTAAAAAATCCTTGTTGACCCATTCGATCGTGTCACCAATCTTGGCGTCAATCGACACCGGTGAAAACGCCATTTTTTCGATTGTGACCTGGAGGGTCTCGGCTTTTGCATGAATTGCACTCAGGTGGAGCAAGAGAACCACAGCAGGCAGAAGCTTCCGCCTCGACAACACTGCAGCAGCCCTATTTGAGCTCTGCGGCAACGTGCTCCGCATGCTGTTCATGTCCTTGGAATATCTTCAGGCCGGTTTCTAGCAAACTCTTCAACTCTGCATTGGTCGCCGACGGAATAAGCAGTGTTTCAAGTGCGCCGTTCACCTGCTTGTGATACGCCACTTCATTGTCGACATAGGCTTTGTCGAAAGCCGCACCCTTGAGCTTATCGAGTTTTGCCCGCTCGCTGGTTGCAGCTTTGGTGAGCGCTTGGCTGGTATCGTTGTCTTCCGGTGTTACCTTGAGCTTCTTGACAAGTGACAGCGCCTGCACGTTGACCGCCTCGTGATCGCGAACCATATCCTTGGCAAAGGCGACAACCTCTTTGCTCTTGGATTTGGCAATGGCCTGTTTTGCCGCATCAATGTCGATAATCCCGGCGGTATAGGCGATGTGCGCGATCTGCGGGTCGGTAGGTTTGTCAGCAGCCTGGGCAAGTGACACACCTCCCAGAAGCGACAGTGCGGTCATAATCGCCGTTGTTTGCGAGAACATAGAAAATCTCCTTCACCCGGATTCCCGGGTTTGTTTTCCGTTGACCGCTATTGGATGGTTCCGAAGGAAAAAGGTTCCAGGAATTAATCAGGAAAACCGAGGCGTTGCATCACAGCTGCCGTCAGGCGCGCACAGCGGCGGCCCGCAAAAGGAAACGCATCCAGCAATACCGGACCGATCTGGCCCTCCAGCTCCTTGCGCACCAGCGCACGGGCGCGATGCAGCCGCGTCTTGGCCGTCTGCGGACGGATACCGAGATGCTCGGCGGTTTCTTCCTGGCTCAGTCCTTCGATTACCCGGGCAATAAAAACAGTGCGATAGATATCCGGTAAGTTGTCGGTCGCCCGTTCCACCATCTGCAGCATCTGTCGCTGTGCCATCATCCGCTCCGGATCGTCGCTCGTGTTGAGGGGGAATTGAATGATGTCCGCCTGTGGCGCCAGAACGATTGCTGTTGCAAAAGCGGACGCATGCCGCTTTTTGCGCAGTCGGCCCAAGGCTTCGTTTATGACGATCCGGGACAGCCACGTCGCAAGCGAAGAATCCCCGCGAAATTTTTCGAGGTGAACAAATGCCGAGACGTAAGCTTCCTGAATGATATCCTCGGCCTCGCCGTCATTACGCATGATACCGCGCGCGATCCGGAATAGCCCGCGATTGTGGGTTTGCATGATCAGGCGAAAAGCTTCGCCATCTTGTGCCATGGCGCGGCGAGCAAGTTCAAGATCCTCGATGTGAATGGCTGTAATGACCGTCTTGTTCAAAACCGCTGACATGGCCAATCTCCTGTTGGACATATTAGATGATATTGCCGATGAAAGGTTCCCGCTTTTTTCGCTCCTATGGCATTGAAAGATGCAAGCCTCCAGACGCGCCGACGCGGATCGGAATTGGATCGAAGCGCCTGAATATATATCTTGTCACCGTGAGAGCGATTGCACCTTGGCTCAACCAGATCTGTTGGCTCCCTGGAGCGCCGTTCTGCGAAGTGATGACGAGAAGAATGGCGCCGTCATCGATTCGGATTGGTTCAAGCCGACCGGTAGCGAATGTTGTGAAACGGACTTCGACGATGGATCAAGACATTGACGCCACAATGGAAGTTGCTCGAAATTCATGTGTTATCGGCATTTTCAAAGGAAGTTTTCCTGACAGGTTCTGTAGTTGAACAAATGCCAATCCTGAGCAAGGATGGTCAAGATTTTACAGGCTGACCGCCTGGTTCACCGTTTTTATTAATGGCGATTCCCGGTGGCGCGTAACGGGGTCAGAATGAACTCTGCCCGCCTGAAAAGTCATGTAAGACGATCAGGTTTTGACAAACTTTGCCAAACTCAGTCAATCTGGGCGCAAATGGAGGCTTGAATGGCTACTATGAACGTATCTCTACCGGACCAAATGAAAGATTGGGTCGAAGCCCAGGCAAGGACCGGGCGATACGCCAATGCTAGTGATTATGTGCGCGATCTGATTCGAAGGGACCAAACGCGTAGTGATAAGATTGTTGCCATGCAACGCTTCGTCGATAACGGTCTCAAAAGTGGTGTTGGCAGCCGGTCGAAGGACGAGCTCTTCGCTGCGGCTGCCGCGCAAACGGAAACGCCGCGCGCCAGCAGATAATGCGTTTTAGCCTTTCTGTCGAAGCGGAAGAGGATATCATCGCCTTCACCGAGGAAGGTATCCGCATATTCGGAGCGCTACAGGCCAGGCGGTACCATGACGACTTGTTCGCGGTCCTTGAACTGATCGCCGCAAATCCCCGAACGGCGCGTGAGCGAGAAGGGATTTCGCCGCCGGTCAGGATCCATCCGTTCAAAGCCCATCTGATTGTCTACCGCATCGAAGAGAAGGGAGCCATTTTCGTGATCCGAATACGCCATGGACTTGAAGATTGGGCCAGCGAACCTGCTTAGGGTCCGCCGATTGAACAGACAAGCGCAGTTGCTTTTAAAGCAATCACCGCTGGGAATGTAACAGACGGCCTGACATTCTTTAAGTTGCTGTTATGCTGCTGAATCATCCCCCGCATATTGTTTCAGGATCGATGGTTCAACTCCCATCAAGACGACCATAGTGCCTGCTTATGGCTCAAAGCGGTCATTTGAGCCAGTTCGTTACGCACCTTCTAGTTGTTGCATCCGACTGCAGCCAATGCCTTCCCCTAAGGTCGATGGCGGTCAAGCTGGAACGGTGTTACCTTGGGCGTGGGGATTCAATTTGGACGGCGTCGCGTTTTGGCATGCGGTGTGTTGGAGACGGTCGAGCGACGTTGGGGGAAACAACATGAAATATTCCATTTCGTTGATAGCATTGATCGCAGCTGGTCTTCTGGCAGCAAGTCCCGTGCGTGCCGCCGACATCACGTCGCCGATGGCACCCGAACTCAAGCAGACCGAGAGGGATGGTTGGACGTTTGCCATTGCCCCGTATTTCTGGGCTGCGGGCATGTCCGGTGACGCCGGGCTTTTCGGTTTGCCGACCGTGCATCTCGACATGGACTTCGGCGACATTTTGAAGAATCTCGACTTTGCCGCCATGGCGATCGGCGAGGCGCGCTACGACCGTTACAGCCTGTTCACCGACATCTTGTACACCAAGATCTCGAGTGGCCGCGCCACGCCGCGAGGCATCATTGCCGGAAGCGTCGACGTTTCGTCCGAAACATTTGCCGGCCTCGTCGGTGCCGGCTATTCGGTTCTGCAAAATGAGCGGGGCAATCTCGATATTGTCGGAGGCCTGAGGGTCTGGCACGCCAGCACGGACATTTCGTTCAGCGGCGGCATCCTCGACGGCCGCGGCCGGAGCGACGGGGCGACCTGGGTCGATGGTCTCGCCGGACTGCGCGGCAAATATTCCATCACCGACAAGGTATATCTGACAGGGTGGGGCCTTGTCGGCGGTGGCGGCGCGAATGTCGACTGGGATGTCGCAGGCGGCATCGGCTACAGTTTCAACGACAAGATCTCGGCCGTTGCGGGCTATCGGGCGCTTGGTGTCGACTACAGCGATGACGGCTTCGTCTTCGATGTCGTCCAGCAGGGACCGATCTTCGGCGTCGTCATGCATTTCTGAGCGGGAAGCCGTAAACGCAAAATTCACGCTGCGCCAAAGCGGCCTGAGCTTTGCGAATAACTCAATAGCACGGTGGTAGCGGATAATAGCCGCATTGCGGGTAGTAATATGGATTGGCAGCCGCCGCACCTAGGGCAGCACCTGCTACCGCGCCGGCTGCCACCGCACCGCTGCCATACCAGGCACCGTGATAGACCGGAGCATGCCAGTAGGTCCCGCCGACGTGGGCAACATTGACGTCACCGACATGGGCGTAGCCTCCATGGAAATCTCCTGCAGCAAAGTCGCCGCCACGGAAGCCGCCTCCGCCGAAGTTCCCACCCCCGGCAAATCCGCCTCCATGGAAACCGCCTCCGCCAAATCCGCCGCCGCCGAAGCTTCCACCGAAATGATCGATGAAAAGCGCTGCTGGCCCGGACCCACCATCCAGGCTTCCTTCAAGAACCATAACGTCGAATGTGAGATTGCCGCCGTCGAGCTTCGGAGATTTGAGGGTGACGACAGCGTCACTCACACCCGATCCGTCGCCGCCGAGCACGGATACCGTGGCGTTTGGCGGGTCAACGGCAAAGTTGTCCTTGCCCTCATCCCACTGCATGATGAACTGCTCGGTGGCGACATGTCCTGCGGCCCGCACCGGACGGTCGGCAAAGACGATGGAATTTGCCGACACGCCGGTGAGAACAAGCTTGCCGCCGTCAAGCTTGGCTCCTGCCGAATTGATGACTGCAAGTGACGGCACAGGGCCGGTCGGCGTGACAGTCCCGATGGTTTTTTGCAAGGGCACACTTGGTTTCTTGGCCGAATCCTGGGCGAATGCTGCCGTCGTTGCCAACGCCAAACCTGCGGCAACGGCCATAGAGCCGGCGATGGGATGGTTGATCTTCATAACGATATCCTCCGAGTTGTCGGGAAAGTTGCCGATCGGTCCGCAACGTCCGGACGTGCGTCACTTTTCGGGAAAGACTGTTTCCAGTCGGCCTTCATGTCGACAACGGCCCACTGGTTGACGGCGGCCGCATCAAGCGCCGTGTCGAGGCGACCGAACTCCGTATTGCGGTCGTAGGCATATTCGCGCTCCACATCGGTGTGGTGGATAATCATCCCGAAACCGGGTTTGTCGCCCAAAGTCGTCGACTGCAGCATCTCAAGGTCGCCATCGGAATTGCCGAAGGCTGCGATAGGACGGCGGCCAATGTGCTCGTTGATACTAACGGGCTTGCCGGCCTTATCGTCAATGAAGTTGACTTGCGGCAGCCGCATCAAGGTCGGCGCGCCATCCTTCATCTCGAATTGCGTCTTGATCGACGAGCCGACGACCTGTTCGGGCGGGACGCCATAGACCTTGTCCGTCCATGGCCGCATCATCTCGATGCCGCCACCCGAGACGATGAAGGTCTTGAAGCCGCTGGCGCGCAAATAGGTAAGGAGTTCGAGCATCGGCTGGTAGACGAGCTCGGTGTAGGGCTTCTTGAATCGCGGATCACGCGCGGTTGCCATCCAGTCGGTGACGATCGTCTGGAACTCCTCGTGGGTCATTCCGGCGTGCGTCGCCATGATGAGTTCCAACAGCCCCTTTTCGCCGGCTGCGGCAAGGGTTTTCATATCGCCCTCAAGCACCGCCTTGAATGGCTGTGTGTCCTTCCATTCCGGATGCGATGCGGCCTCGGCCTTTACCCGGTCAAGGGCGAAAGCGAGCTGAGTGTAGATCGGATGCTCGACCCACAAGGTGCCGTCATTGTCGAACACGGCGATGCGTTCCGGCTCGGCGACGAAGTCGGGTGTGTTCTCTGTGGTCACCTTCTTGACGACTCGACGATGGCAGCCTTTGGTGCCGTGTCGTTCCACGACGGCAGCGGATCCGTCTGACCCTGCGCCGTTGCGACAGCCAGCAGGATGAGAACACCAGTCAGTATGGGCTTTAAGAGTGCGTTGGGCGACAACATGAGATGTTCTCCATCACAAATGGGGTCGAGGCAGCGGACGCCCGAGGCCGTCCGCTGCCGTTCTCGTTATTCGCCGGCGCGGCGTTCGGCACTCATTTGCTTCACCTGCTGGACGACCTGTTCGAGATTGTAGCTCGCAGGGTCCTGCATCGGCGGGAAGTCGACGTAGCTTTGCAGCTCCTTCAACCACAACACCTGGCCGATAGGCAGGAGGTTCCAGTCGTAGATGTAGGCGGTCAAGGGGCCGGCAAGCGTGCCGCCTTGGCCCATGAGCGTCTTGATCTGCTGCCCGACCGAGGTTTCGAACGGGTCGCGCTTGATGTTGACGACCTGGGTCCAGTGGTAGGGAACCACGCCGTTGAGGAAGCCCTCCGGTGAATCGGACACCATCGCGAAGTACATCTTCCAGTTCTTGTAGCGGACGGCGGAGGGGTCCTTGCCCGAATAATAGAAGAACGTGTCGCGGGCGGATTTATCCGATTTACCTTCAAGAAAATCGCGCTGGTTGACGCCGTCGAGCGTCGTCTTGACGATACCGGGATAGGTGCCTTTTTCGACCTGTGCCTTCAGTTCGTTGGCCTTTGGACCACCGGCGATGTCGACCAGGGTAGGCAGCCAGTCAAGCGAAGCAAAGATGTCGTTCTTCACGGTTCCAGGCTCGATATGACCTGGCCAGCGCACGACCATCGGGGCACGCATTCCGCCTTCCCAAGTGGTCAGCTTGCCGCCTTTGAACGGGGTTGTGCCCCCGTCGGGGAAGGTGATGGTTTCCGCGCCGTTATCGGTGGTGAAGACGATGATGGTGTTGTCGAGTTGTCCCATCTCCTCCAGCTTCTTGAGCACGTAACCGATATTGTCGTCCATCTGCTTCATGCCGGCCTCGTTGACGCCCCAGTCCTTGCCGCCGGGTTCGCCCACCATGCCCATGTATTTGTCGTTCAGAACTGTAGTGACGTGCATGCGGGCCGGATTGTACCAGGCGAAGAACGGCTTGTTGGTCTTCTTCGGGTCGTTGCGGTCGAGGAAATCGATGAGGTGGCTGGAGATTTCCTCGTCAACCGTCTTCGAGCGTTCCAGCGTCAGCGGGCCCTCGTCCTTGCAGGTTTGGTTGGCGGCAGTGCCGTCGGAGGACTTGCAGGCCAGCATCGGACGCGGCGGTGTCAGGCAGATTGTTGTCTTGGGATCAACGGCCGCTGGATCTTCAGTAAGGCCGGGGATCGGCGTGTTCTTGCAGGGCGGTGCAACCGTCTGCTCGGTCGGTGTCTTGTTGATGTCGGGGAAGCTAACGCCTTGCATGGCGTCGAGGTGATAGAGATAGCCCCAGAACTCATGGAAACCGTGAGCCGTCGGCAGGGAGTCCGTGTGATCGCCCAAATGATTCTTGCCGAACTCGCCGGTGTTGTACCCGAGGTCACGCAGGAACCATGACAAAGTCGGCGTTCCAGGCTTGAGGTAAGAGGGACTGCCCGGCAGCTGCGGCGGGATCATGCCCGTGCGCAGCGGGTGCATCCCGGTCAGGAACGCGTTGCGCCCTGCCGTGCAGCTCTGCTCGGCATAATAGGTCGTAAACATCGCACCTTCATTACCGATGCGATCGATGTTGGGCGTTTCCCCGACCATCAGGCCGCGGTGATAAATACCGGGCTGCATCCAGCCGATGTCGTCACCCATGATGAAAAGGATGTTGGGCTTGTTTTGCGTGTCCTGCGCCTCTGCAGGCCCAAGCGCGCTGCTGCCCAGGAGAAGGGCCGCGGCGGTCAATGCGCCAAGGCCGTAATTCAAGAATTTGCCGTTCATTTGCCAGTTCCTCCGTTTGAAGCTTCCAGCCTGACATCGTTCGAACGAGGTGATTGATGGAGCGCAGGACATGACAGTGCACGTCGCGACCAACGTGTTGACCCTGATGCTCAAGCCAGAACTATCGTCAAAATTCCAAGCCCACACGCCTCCCGCTGCGCAGGTCGACGGGATCCTACGAAAGAGCCGTGCGCAGCGATATTGTACTTAAGGGCAAACGAGACAACGCCAGGCAATAAGGAACGTCGCCCGTGGGCCGTCAATTCGACGACCATCCGGGGCGCACGTCGGAGCGGGCATTCCCGTGGGATCACCTACATACTTCCACTGATACCGTCCTCGGCTCAATCTGTTACTATGGGTCCGTCTTGTTGGGGGCAAGAACGTTCATGGTGTGCAATTGGAAGGTTCGATCGAGCCGGATTGTCGGGTCCTCGGCCGCGTTTTTTTTCCTGGTTCTCCCGATACTGCCCGCTGGACAGGCCGTCTCGATGGAGATCGTGGGCCGGGTGCCCCGTGTCCTTATTCTTTATCCTTACGACGAACGAATAGCGGCAACGACCGAAGCGGGAGAAGCAGTGCGAAACCGGCTGCGGGAAGGGACCGCGGGCAAGGTCGATATTTTCTCGGAATTTCTCGACCTCACAAGATTTCCGGAGAAAGCCCATGTCGAGAAAATGGCGCACTTCCTCACCGACAAGTATCGCGACCGTCGGCCGGATGTGGTGATTGCGCTCAGTGACGAATCGGCGAGCTTCATTGCCACCCACCGCAACACCGTCGCTCCAGGTGCGCGTATCGTCACCACCGGCCTCAGCAGATCCACCGCCGGGAACATACACTTGCCGGGCGATGTGATCGGAGTCTTCAACAAGGATGACATAGTAAAGACGCTCGAGATGGCCCGCGGCCTGCAGCCGAAGGCGCGGCATCTCTTCATTATCGGGGGATCGGCGGATTTGGACCGCGCGTGGCTTGCAACGGCGCGTGCCGACCTTGCGGATTTGGCCAAGAACTATGAAACCACCTACCTCGAGAACGTGACCATCGACGAGTTCGTCCAGCGTGCCGCTCGCTTTCCCCCGGACAGCATCGTTCTAGCCCTGACTATTTTTAAGGACAGCACCGGCCGTAACTTCATTCCACGCGAGGCCATCAGGCAAATTGCGGCAACGGCTAGCGCACCAATCTACGGACCTTATCCCACTTATATCGATCACGGCATCGTCGGCGGCAACATGGTCACTTTCGAGTCTCTGGGTCTGGCCGTTGCAGACCTCGCCCTCGATGCGATTGCCGGAAACCCGATTGTCAGTGTCGACGCTGCGCCGATCTATATTGCCGATGCGAGACAACTGAAGCGTTGGGGGTTGTCGGAAAGCGATCTCCCCGCGGGAACTGTCCAATGGTTCAAGAACAAAACGCTCTGGGAAGAGCACTGGCTGGCGGTACTCACCACAATCGCCGTCATCGCGGCGCAAGGTGTCGTGATTGCCGGCCTGCTTGTCGAACGCCGCCGCCGCCGCGCCGCGGAACTGGAATTGCGCGTCCGTCTCCTCGAACTCGTGCATCTCAACCAGTCCGCGACGGCCGGCGCGTTGACCGCCTCGATCGCGCATGAACTCAACCAGCCGCTCGGCGCGATCCGCAGCAACGCCGAGGCGGGCGAGCTGTTGCTTCGGGGCGAGACACCCGATCTCAATCTGATCAAGCAGATCCTTGTCGACATAAAAGACGACGACCAGCGGGCCGGTGACATCATCACGCGGCTGCGGGGACTGCTGAAAAAGCGCAGTGACATCGACTGGCAGGAATTCGACCTCAACGAGGTGATCAAGAGCGCGATCAAAATCCTCCGCCCGGAGGCCGAGCGGCGAAGCATCGTGATCAGTTGCAGTGGCGCAACGGACGAATTGCGGGTGCGGGCCGACAGGGTCCATATCCAGCAAGTCATTCTCAATCTCGCCACCAATGCGATGGATGCCATGCTCGACGTGACGTCGACCGAGAGAAGGCTGATGTTCCAGACCCGGCTGACCAAGGGATCCAAGGTTGAGCTGTCGATTTCGGATACCGGAGATGGCATTCCCGGCGAACAGCTCGTCGGCGTCTTTGATCCATTTTATACGACCAAGCCGACGGGAACGGGCCTTGGTCTTTCCATCGCGCGGATGATCGTCGAAACCTATGCAGGCAAGATATGGGCCGGCAACAATCCCGAGGGTGGCGCTGTCATTCGTTTCAACCTGCCTCTCGTGCGAAGCGGGTGCGTCACATGACTCCCATCATTCACATCGTCGACGACGACGACTCGTTTCGAACTGCGCTGGGCCGATTGATCGCATCATATGGCTTCCGCGTGGCGTTCTATGAGTCGGGCGACCAGTTTCTGACAGCGTTGCCGACTCCGGAACCGGGTTGCATTGTCCTCGACCTCCAATTGCCCGGCTTGAGCGGTAGCGCCTTGCAAGAGCGTCTTGCCGAAACAGCGCCGCTGCTGCCGATCATCTATCTCACCGGCGAGGGCAACATCCGGGCCGGCGTGCGCGCTATCAAGGCCGGTGCCGAAGATTTCCTGGAGAAGCCAGCTTCAGGAGAGGCACTGAAGGAGGCGATCGATCGAGCCCTGCTGCAGAACGAAAGGCGGCGTGCGGAATATGACCGCGTCCATGCTCTAGAAGCTCTCGTGGCCAGCTTGACCCCGCGGGAATCCGAGGTGTTCTGTCAAATGGTCCGAGGAAAACGCAACAAGCAAATCGCCTACGCCATCAGCACGTCGGAGCGAACCGTCAAGGCGCACCGGCACTGCGTCATGGAAAAACTGGGGGCCAAGTCGCTGGCGGAAGCGGTGTCGATCGCCGAGAGAATGGGATTGTTGGATATTTCGCCCAAGCCAATGCGCCGCGCTTGATGCTCTTCCCCTTAGGACAGTATACGACGTCGTTCTTCAGCCCTATCATCCAAAGCCGATGTACCGGCTGAAAAGAGGATCAGGTGGAAAAGCTGCCATGGACGATTGCTGTCGTGGAGGACGATCCGAGTATGTTGAAAAGTGTTCAGCGGCTGCTCAATGTCCACGGATATTTCGCCCAAGCCAATGCGCCGCGCTTGATGCTCTTCCCCTTAGGACAGTATACGACGTCGTTCTTCAGCCATATCATCCAAAGCCGATGTACCGGCTGAAAAGAGGATCAGGTGGAAAAGCTGCCATGGACGATTGCTGTCGTGGAGGACGATCCGAGTATGTTGAAAAGTGTTCAGCGGCT
>NZ_JAQMHX010000021.1 GCF_028331445.1 Candidatus Phyllobacterium onerii
ACGGAAAACCGGTTCCCACTTTTCCTGGAATTTGCTTCAGCCTTTTGTTTTGACGCAATTCCGGACGGAAAACCGGTTCCCACTTTTCCTGGAATTGCTTCAGCCTTTTGTTTTGACGCAATTCCGGACGGAAAACCGGTTCCCACTTTTCCTGGAATTGCTTCAGGCGGTTACTTCCATGTGCCCTGAAACGGAAAAAGTGCGTACTTCTCTCCATCCCGCTTCTAGCATACACGGTTATTATTGGTAACCAGAAAACGATGCGTACCTGCATCAGAGGAGCATGTCATGAAAATCGCGTTGATCGGCGCCACCGGCTTTGTTGGCAGCGAAATTTTGAAGGAAGCCGTGGCGCGCGGCGACAGCGTCACAGCGCTGGTGCGCAGCCCGGACAAGGTGGAAAAGCTGAAGGGCGTTACAGCCGTCGAAGCCGACGCAACCAACACCTCCGATCTTGCCGCCAAGCTCAAGGGCCACGACATCGTCATTTCCGCCTATAATCCCGGCTGGACCAACCCCGACATCAAGGCAGTCCATATTGCGGCCAGCAAATCGATCACCGCGGCAACGAAGCAGGCGGGGATCACTCGGCTGATCGTGATCGGTGGCGCCGGCAGCCTTTATGCGCCTGATGGCACGCAATTTGTCGACGGCGAAGGTTTTCCGGCCGAATACAAGGAAGGCGCATTGGGTGCACGCCAAGCACTGAATGACCTGCGCAGCGAGACGGCGCTCGACTGGAGTTTCGTATCGCCGCCGTTTCATCTGGCACCGGGACCGCGCACCGGCAAATACCGGCTTGGCAAGGACAATCCGGTATTCGACGCCGAGGGCAACAGCGCGATCAGCGCCAGCGATCTGGCCGTGGCGATCGTGGATGAGGCAGAATCGCCGAAGCACAGCAGGGAGCGTTTTACCGTGGGCTATTGAGGTGAGCTCCTCTTACCCTCCCCCTTGTGGGGAGGGAGGCTGCGCAGCAGCAGGGAGGGTTTCTCTTTTGCTTGAAGACCCCTCCCGTCGCTTCGCTCCTGCCCTCCCCACAAGGGGAGGGTAAGGGCCGCAACGTGTTGCCTCGAACGCAAACCACCGGTTTCCTTTTAGTGCCTTGGCAACCGCAACGTGCGTTCTTCCCATGGCGTCATCCTGCGCTTAACTATGTAGCAAAGTTTAACGCAAGGTATGACCATGGAACTCGGCATCTATACATTTGCAGGGATGAGCCCCGATCCCTCGACGGGCGTCGCCATCAGCGCGCACCAGCGCATGCAGAACCTCATCGAGGAGATGGTGCTCGCCGACGAGGTCGGGCTCGATGTGTTCGGGATCGGCGAACACCACCGCCCCGATTTCGTCATCTCGACCCCGGCCATTGCATTGGCGGCTGGCGCCTCGCGGACGAAGAACATCCGGCTGACCAGCGCAGTAACGGTGCTGAGCTCGGACGATCCGGTGCGGGTTTTCCAGGAATATGCGACCCTGGACCTGATCTCCTCGGGCCGCGCCGAAATCATGGCCGGACGTGGCTCATTTATCGAATCCTTCCCGTTGTTCGGCTATGACCTCAACCATTACGACGAGCTTTTTGCCGAAAAACTCGACCTGCTCCTGAAACTGCGCGCCAGCGAACGCGTGACATGGAGTGGCAATTTTCGCGCGCCGATCGACAATCTCGCCGTTTACCCACGTCCGCTGCAGGATCCCCTTCCCGTCTGGATCGCCGTCGGCGGCACGCCGGCATCGGTGGTCCGTGCCGGAACGCTGGGCCTGCCGCTGGCCGTGGCGATCATCGGCGGCGAGCCGCATCGTTTTGCGCCGCTGGTGGACCTTTATCGCAAGTCGGGCGCCAAGGCGGGGCATGCGCCGGAAACGCTGAAAGTCAGCATCAATTCGCATGGCTATGTCGCGGAGAATTCGCAAGCCGCGTCAGACGAATACTGGCCGTCCTACGAAGTGGTGATGAACAAGATCGGCCGCGAGCGTGGCTGGCCACCGAGCAATCGCGCCCAATACGAAGCCGGACGGACGCCGCGCGGCGCGCTGCTGGTGGGCTCTGCGCAGGAGATCATCGACAAGATCATGCTGCAGCACAGCTATTTCCAGCACGACCGCTTCATGCTGCAGATCGACCTCGGCAGCCTGCCGCACGCGAACACGCTGAAGGCCATCGAGCTTTATGGCACGAAAGTCGCGCCGGTGATCAGGAAGGAGCTGAGCGGAGCAGAGGTAAAGGGGTAAGCCCAGCGGTGCCTGTCTCACCGCCGGGATTGATTTTGAGCAATTCCGGACGGAGAACCCGGTGCCCACTTTTCGTGGAATTGCTCTAGTTTGAGCTAATTCAGAACGGATGCAGGTTTTGCAGCCGCGGTCGATTGCGAGCCATAGGCAGGTGCGTTGTAGAATTCTTCAAGCGCCTCTCTCGCTGGCGCGCGCGCTTCTTCTGCATAATAGAACATGTGTCCGCCTTCGAAATTCTTGACTGGAATGCGACCCGCCAAGCCAGCGCCGGCGAGATCAAGCTCCGATTGATGGAATGGCGTCACCAGATCGTAATAACCATGCAAAGCCAGCATCTTGACGGACGGATCGTAGTTCAGGGTGCTGACCAGATCGGGAAGGCTGCTCCGTGCATTGAGCCGCTTGCCCTCGCGCTCATATCGCCAATTTCTAATGATTGGATCCGACAACGTCGAATATTCCGAGGCATTCTTATAGTTGAACATGTCCGGGAGTAATGTCTTGATCTCGGCTTTGAAGGCCTCGTCTTCGTAGAAGGTGATGTCGTAACCACCCTGCTTGGGAATATGCGCACGGACATCGTAGATACCGAAATTTGAATCCGGAATTAAGTCGTTCATAAATTTGTCTGCGCCAGTGTTAAATTCTATCTCGGTCGGAGCCCCAAAGGCAATGCGAACCACTTCTGAGCCTGTCAAATGAAACATACCGGCTCTAAAGTCCAAGCTCCGCGTGTCGTCATTGATGTACTCAAGCCAAGCTGGAGAATCGCCAGTCTTGTTTTTGTCGATTGCGATTTGGGCATAGCGGTTAATGCCCGCAACGACATCCGTGCCAAAAGCGTCGATATAGGCAGGACGGTCAGTAGGATTGGCAATGAACCAATTGGCTGTGGGGGTCGCGATATTGGGCTTGATCAAGTAAGGGACCATGCCAAACGCTACGGCGCGCCCTGGCTCGTTATACCACTTCATAAAATAGTCGACATTTCTCTGTGCGTTATCCGCCATCGACTTGATCGTTGCCCGGCCGGGATAGTGCCATATCGAGTAGGCGGGGTTATACTGTTCGGCCACGAAGCTTCTTAACCCGTTGAGGTACTCGTCGAGTGGCGATTGGCCACGCCTCGTCGCTTTTCCAAAATACTCGGCAGTCATCCCGAACGACGGAAGAAAGCCAGCGCAGGAGATGTCACCGCCCTGCCCGCAATTCGTTTCATAGTTGAGGATGGGCGAATTCAATATAATCCCCGACAAAACTATCGGCTTCTTGCCAGATTTGTCGGGTTCGAAGTTACTCGTTCCCGCCGCTTCCAAAAGATTGGCCGTGACCGGAACGCGGATGCCGCCATAGGATTCGCCATAAAGATACTTGGGCGAGCTCTGGCGATTGTAGAAATTGACGAAACGGGTAACGAAATCGCGGTTGATCCGCGCATCAACCTCCATGCCCCAGAATTCGGCATTCAAGTGTGGGGCGATTGCCTGCGAAAGACCGGTTCCGACGGGGTCGACAAAGACCAGATCCGTCTTGTCGAGAAGCGTTTCCAGATTGTCAATGAGGGGCATATTCCCAGGCTTGGCAGAGAAATACTCCTTCGGAATGTTGGGAATACCGGTCTTGAGCCGCTTCGGCGCCCATGAGCCGAGGTGCAGCCAGATCGAGGCAGATCCCGGGCCGCCATTCCAAAAAAATGTCACAGGGCGATTTTCTTTGGGCAAATCCTCGCGCGTATACGCCATATAGAAAATGGACGCTTGGGCATCCTTTTGCTCTGGAGCTTTGCGGTCATGGGGAGCGTAGGCGATGAGATGACCCGCCCGCGCCGTATAACTAATGGTCTCGCCATTCTTGAGGGTCATCTGATGGTTCTTTACAGCGGGTGCCTCGCTGACCATCGCAAGCTCAAGACTAGCGTCGATTGCGCCGCTATAGGTGTTCTTGTCTTCAAGGACCGCGTCCGCAGGAGCTACCGGAACTAAAGGAAGGTCCGTCAGCTGGATGACCGGGCCGGGATCGACTTTCGGCAGATTGACCGGTGGGTCGACCTGAGGCGGAACAAATGTGCTCTCTGTCTGCGTCACGTTGGAATCGTTGCACGCCGCCAAGCAGAGCAGCGCTAAAACGAACATAATCCGGTAATTCATCACATCCTCGCAATTGATAAAAAATATAGCTTGTTCAATGAATTATTGTCGTGCGGCCACCCATGCGATGAAAGCAAGCGGCCGCTCGGCTATCGAAGCGGTCAATCATTCGATGATTTGAATTGGCTTCTTCTCGATGGCCTTTGTCGGGTCGCCAAGGCCTGCCTTGGGCACGACTGGCGCTAGCGGCGAGCGGACGCTCATGAAAGTATTGATGTCATTGAGACTAACCGAACTGCGACCACTTTTGCTGATTTCGTTGAAATGATCAGCAACGAAACCCCAGCCGGCGTCTTTGGCTTTCTGCGCCGTCAATTTGCCGGAGGGACCAGCAGCGGCTTCAAACTGAGCCTTAAGCCGCTGTTCGAGTTCCTTCTGGATGTTTTCGGCCGTCATCGCCGGCCGGACTGTACCGGGCGGATCTGGTGGCGGAAAGCCGAGACGCTCACCGGCACTAAGTGGGGAAATGGCCAGGAAAGACACTGAAGATGCCAAGATAATCGTCGCAAACAAATAAAGCTTCGTCATGAAATCCACACCTCATAGCAATGAAATTAGTCAGCTACTTTAGCGAATGTAATAGCAAAAGTTTATGCGCAGCAATTATCCAATAGTCTGATATATTATTCAATCGTCTGGCCCCCGATCGATCAAAATCGGACCATTAATGTAATACGACAGGCGCCTTGCCAGCGCCCGTGGGCCGACCATCGTAGAACGCATCGAGCGTCTTTTTTGCTTGTGCGCGTGCCTTGTCATCATCGAAAAACATGTGCCCGCCTTCGTAGAGTTCGACCGGGACGATGCCTGCCAAGCCAGCGCCGGCGAGATCAAGTTCTGTCTGGTGAAAGGGCGTCAGCAGGTCATAGTAACCGTGCAGGGCAAGCGCCCTTACCGCCGGGTCGTTCTCCAAAGTCGCGACCAGGTCCGGAAGTCCAGTTCTGAAGGGCTGCAGCTTGTGCTCTCGCTCGAATTTCCAACGGCCGCGTATGCTGTCATCGCGCAGCATGTAGAGCGAAGCGTTATGATAGCTGAACATCTCAGGCAGGGCCGTCTTGATTGCATCTGCAAACCCTGCACCGGTGTAGAGCGCAGCGGCAGGGCTGCCAAAATTGGAGATGTTCGCCCGAGCGTCAAAGAAACCGAGATTTGAGCCCGGAACAAGCTTGTTTGGGAATTGAACCGGAGACACTTCAAATTCATACAGCCAATCCGCATCGAGCCCGGTGATGCCGGTCATATCCTTGAAGAAGCTCAAACCGGCCGGCGTCTGCGCATAGTCCCGCCACGCCGGCGTCAAGGCTCTCTCGATCTCCTGTTTTGCGTTCGCGACAAATTGCTTGAGCGCGTCAAAGGGATCGGCCATGAATGCTTCGACGAAACGACCCCGCTCCGCAGGGGTGGCAACAAGCAGATTTGCAAGTTCTGTAGCCTTGCTGCTGGCATTCTGCTTCGTGTCGACATTG
The DNA here is from genome assembly GCF_028331445.1 of Candidatus Phyllobacterium onerii. Classification (GTDB taxonomy): domain Bacteria; phylum Pseudomonadota; class Alphaproteobacteria; order Rhizobiales; family Rhizobiaceae; genus Phyllobacterium; species Phyllobacterium onerii. The sequence goes on from NZ_JAQMHX010000021.1 coordinate 5,849, forward strand.
AGCGCCCACTCTCGGGCACTGGCAGGGTTCTGCCAGTTACCGGTCAGCGTGCCGTATTGGCGATTGGCTTCGGCATAGGCCGCCTTGGCCCTGGTAAGCATCGGCGTGTACCAGATCTTTCGTGCGGGATTGTACTTTTCGGTAACGAAAGTTCGTAACGTTTCAATGTATTCCAGAGCGGTCGCTGTTCCGCGCCTGGTGCTCATGCCGTGGTAGTCAGCCGCCATGGCGTAGGATGGCAAATATCCCGCACAGCTAACATCTGCGGTCTGGCAGTTCATATCGAGATTGAGAATCGGCGAACCCAGCACGAGGCCGGATAGAGCGACAGGCTTCCTGCCGGTTTTGTCAGGGGCGAAATTGCCGCTTCCCGCAGCGACGAGCAGATTGGCGACGATCGGCAGGCGGATGCCATCATAGGATTCGCCATAGAGATATTTCGGCGAGGCCTGGCGGAGGTAACGATTGACGAAGCGCACGACAAAGTCCCGGTTTACCTGCGCATCGGCCTCCATGCCCCAGAAGTCGCTGTTCTTGTACGGTACAATGGCCTGCGATAACCCCGTTCCGGGTGGATCGACAAATACAAGATCGGTCTTGTCCAGCAGCGTTTCGGCATTGTCGACCCACGAAAAGTCTTTCGCCCCGCTCACCAGACGTTCCTGGGTAACATCGGAAGCACCTGTCTTGAGTCGCTTCGGCGCCCACGAGCCCAGATGCAGCCAGGCCGAGGAATAGCCTGGACCACCGTTCCAGAAGAACGTCACCGGGCGATTTTCCTTCGGCAAGTCCTCCCTCGTGTAGGCCGTATAGAATATGGAAGCCTGCGCTACGTTCCCCGCCGGGTGCTCAATATCCTTCGGCGCATAGGCAATGAGGTGGCCGGCGGCGGCGGTGTATCTGACCAGTTTGCCATTGATCATGATCTGGTGATTCTTGACAGCGGGCGTCTCGTCGACAGTCGCAAGCGGAAGGCTCGCATCTGCTGCGGCGCTATAGACGGTCTTGTCTTCCAGCACATGGTCCTCGGGTGGGACAAGAGCGACGGTAGTGATCGAATCTGCCCCTGGACTTCCCGGAGCATTGATATGTGGCTCGGCCTCAGGCGCCACAAACGTACTATCGGCCTTGGTGTTGCCGGAATCACCATCGCAGGCAGCCAGCAAAAGCGATGCAGAAAAGAGCAGAATCCGGTACTTCATCGCAACCTCCAAATCAAAAAAATATTATTAATCAATGGATTACGGTAACTGGACAATAAGAGACGGTGTGAAAAGGCTGTCTTGGAGCAACCTTCGCAAAAAGGGCCACAAGCAGCATGGTCAAGATACACGGTATGGTTTTACGAGGCAGACGATACACAACTATGAGATGTGCTGTCTATTGAGCTAAAGTCGTATGCCGCTCTGTCTGCCTGGAGCGACGCATATTTCTTCGCCATCGTCCAGACTGGCTGCAACTCAAGGTCTAGTTGATGTTCAGGCCGAAACCCTGCATGAGCCGTCTTGCCGCCGGTAGACCAGCCAGAGCGCAAGGCGCCGGAAGACATTGGCGAGAAAAGGGACAATGCGTACAGGCAAGGACGACGATATCGGTGCGGCGGCCGCCCTTCTCATGGAAGCACGGCGCGATTTCTGTCCGAATGGCTTCATCGTCGATATGGTCGCCGCGAGTATGCGCGAGGCGCAGCGACAGCCTGAGGGTTCATTTCACGATTTGAACAGTCTTCGGTTTGGCCGGGCCACCTTGCATGAAATCCAGAACATCGCCGAACTTTACGTAGCCGTCATGATCGCGGTCGATCGCCGCAAAATGATCGGCAACATAGCCCCAGCTTGCGTTTTTCGCTTGGCTGGCTGTCAACAAGCCGGAGGCAGAGCCCGCAGCTTCTGCAAAGCGCGCCGCAAGTTCAGCGTTGACCTCGGCATTGATCGATTGACCGGTCACGGGCGGCAGGTTCGGATCGAACGGCGGTGAGCCGAACCTCCCGTCCTTGATTTGAACCACCGGCGTGGTGATTGCCATTGTATTGTTGCCGAGCGGCATGGCGAATACGGGGGATACACTGAACAAGACGAGCATGATGGCCATTTGCGGGGATGTTTTCATCATGTGTCTCTCAATTCACAACCGTAGTCTTCTGTTCAGTCACAAGCGTTGGCGGCGAGTAGAGCGGCGCGTCGACGAAATCAACAATGGTTTTTTTCAGTTTCGGCAGTTCGCTTTCGACATAATACATCATGTGCCCGCCCTCGAAATTGTGGATTGGAATGCGATCATGCAGGTTGACATCTTTGCCGTTGATCTTGACCGTCTTGTCGAGGTCGAGCTCGGATTGAAATGTCGGCGTTCTGCCATCGAAATAGCCGTGGGTGACCATCAGCTTCAGATCCGGCGCATAATTGAGTGCTTGGGTGATGTCGCCGAGGCTATTCGTCTTGGTTTTCTCGCCACGCGATGACCAGTCCCAAGCAAAGCTTCCGGTTGTCACACTTAATGACGCTTCATAATAAGAGTCATTCTTGAAATTGAGATATTCCGGCAGGTATTCCTTGATTCGCCTGTGAAACGCCGGATCTTCCATAAAGGAGAAGTTGTAGTCTACCTTACCTGCGATACTCATACGCATATCGTAGTTGTTGAACGTGTATCCTGGTTTCAGTTTCGCCATGAAATTTTTTGGATTTATATTTATCCCGTTCGACCAGGTATTGGAAAGTCCAGTGAACCGCTCAAGCTCCTTGATGTAGGCTTTTCCGTCATCGGTCTGGCTGAACGCACTGAAAGTATTATCAAGAACCTTCCTTGTCGCTGGCAAGTTCGTCTCATTGGCAAATTTTCGCACTTCCTGCATATATTCTGTGATTGTGCGATTGCCGCGTGCTGTGCTTTTCCCGAGGGCGTCCGCCGTCATGGCATAGGTGGGGAAAAAGCCGGCGCAGGGAGCAAACGCGTTATCGATACAATTACTGCCGAAATCCAGAACTGGCGAATGAAAGACCGAGCCGGTGAGCACCACGGCCGGTTTGCCCGACTTGTCTTCCTCATAGTCCGTTGTTCCGGCATCCAGCAGCAATTTGGTCAGAACCGGCACACGAATGCCGCCGCCATAGGATTCGCCATAGAGATATTTCGGCGAGCTCTGACGATTATTCATATTGATATAGCGAGTAATAAAGTCTCGCATGACCTTCGCATCGACATCGACGCCCCAGAAATCCTTGTCTATATGAGCCTTGATGTCGGACGTGATAGCATGGGAATAACCATCGCCAATCGGATCGACAAAGACGAGATCCGCCTTGTCGACAAGCGAATCGGCATTATCGACGAACGGAAAGTCCAGATATCGCTGCGTTGCCGCATTTGGCGGGAGAGTTGGATAGTCGAGCTTGATCCGTTTTGGTCCAAAAGCGCCAAGATGCATCCAGATTGATGCCTCGCCCGGTCCGCCGTTGAAAAAGAACATGACCGGACGTTTGTCCTTTGGCAAATCGTCCCGGGTGTAGCTCATGTAGAACACTGCCGCCTGCGGATCGCGTTTTGCCTCCGGGTTGGCCTTGTTCTTCTGCGCATAGGCAATAAGGTGCCCGGCCTTTGCAGTAAACCACACCGTCTTGTCGGCTAGCTGCATCGAATGTCGTTTGACCGCAGGGGCCTCATCGACCTTGTCAAAGGCGACAGTCGTATAGCTATGGCTTTTATAGGCGTTGTTGTCCTCCTTGACCCGGTCTTCCGGCGCATAGAGCTTGTAGGCGTCTTCGAGCTTGCCGGCGGCAGTCAGGAGTGCCGCTGCCTTGTCGATCAAGCCAGCCTTTTTGTATTGCTCGATGGCCTCTTCGGACTTTCCGGCAGCAGCCAGAAGGTCGCCAGCCTTTTCATTTTTTCCAGCCTTCTTGTACAATTCGATAGCTTCATCATTGAGCCCGGCATCGGTGAGAAACTTCCCCGCGTCGTCGAAACGCCCCGCATCGAATGCTGCCTGCGAGAGAATGCGGGCAGCGTCTAGCGTCGCCTTGTCCGTTGTGGCCTTGCCGTCCACCTTGATCCGTTCGAGTTCAAGGCCTGCTTTCCTGATATCTTCGGCTTTGTCTCCAGCCAGTTTGATCAGATCGTCGAGCTTCTTCTGCTCGGCGGCGATCTCACCGCTCTTGCCGTCTTCGCCTGCAAGCTTTTTCCAAGCCTCCTGCGCCGCTGCCAGTTTGTCTTGTGCAGTTTCGATATCATCAGAGAGGGTTTCGAAGGTCTTGCGTGCCGTCGCAATGTCGCCGCCACTGCCATCCTCGCCCTGCAGCTTATCCAAAGCTTCTCGCACTGATTTCAGCTTTTCGCTGGCAGTCGTGATCTGATCTTCAAACTCCACAAGCGTCTTACGTGCATTCGCGACCTTACCGCCCTTGCCATCCTCACCTATGAGATCAACAAGCTCGTTGAACGCCTTGGCAATCTTACCGGGATTTTCGCCTGTGCCATCACCCGTTAAATCAAGCAGGGCCGTGCGCCTCTCCTCCAGCTCATTCTGGGCAAGGGCGATTGCGCCCGGATTGCCCGTAGTGCCGTCGCCCTTTAGCTCTTTCAGCTTTTCCTGCGCCTCAAAGATTGAGCCTTCACCCTTGCCATTGAGGATGGCAAGTTTCGCATTGAGATCGGCAAGCGAATCTGTCGCAATCTTGATGCCGCCACCCTTGCCATCCTCGCCCTCCAGGTCGATCAACCTATCTCTTGCCTCCTTGATGGACCCGCCTTTGCCGTCCTTTCCTTGAAGCTTCTCGAGCGATTCAGTTGCCTTGTTGAGCTCTTCCGTTTTTGCCTTTGTGTCTTCAACCAGCGTGTCGTAAGTTGCCTTCGCCAGACCAATCGCGCTGCTCTTGTCTGCAATGCTACCCAGCTGTACCAATGTCTGCTTTGCCGTTTCAATGTCGGCTACCTTGCGGTCGGCTTGGCTGATCAGATCCGCAAGATATGCTTTCTGCGTGGCGATCTCGCCGCCCTTGCCGTCCTCACCCAGCAGCCGGTTAAGTTCAGCTGTGGCACTCCCAATCGCTGACCTCAGCTCTTTCTGCTTGGCTTCCAGAGCCGCGATCTCGCCGGCAAGAACGATCTTGTCCTTTTTTCCGGCCTCTTTTTGCGCATTTACCTTCTCCAACTCAGCCTTTGCATTGGCCAGATCGGAAAAGGTACTGTCCGCTTCTTTTTTGGTCGTGGCAGTGTCCGAGCCATTACAGGCGGAAAGGCCAAGGACGGCCGCAAGCAATAAATAACGAAAATTCATAAGTGCTCTCTGAAAAGCTCAAAAAGCAACTTTTGGCGGCGGCAGGTTGTGGGGTCAATTCGACGATAGTCGCAATTTGTCTATTTTTTTATCGCTCGGCTCGCGTGACCCACTATTAGGCAGTCACACTGTTGCAAGCCCGAAGCCCTGCATGAGCCGCCTTGTCGAGAAATCCGGATTGCCCGAGGTGAAGATGGCGATGTCGTCACCATGTTCGGGCTCGGCGCCGGTGCCGTTCGGTTTGATCAGGGACACAGCGCGGCGGGCGATCGCCTCGGCCGGATCGAGCCAGTCGACCGGCCAGGGTGCAAGGCGCCGGAAAACATTGGCGAGAAAGGGATAATGGGTGCAGGCAAGGACGACGATATCGGTGCGATCGCCGCCATTTTCATAAAAACATGGTGCGATTTCTGCCCGGATGGCTTCGTCATCGATGTGGTCGCCGCGAATATGCGCTTCGGCCATGGCAGCCAGATTCTGGCTGCCGACAAGGCGCACATGGCACTTCGTGGCGAAAGACTGGATGAGATCGCGCGTATACGCCCGCTTGACGGTGCCCGGCGTCGCCAGCACGCTGACGAAGCCCGACGAGGTACGCTCGGCGGCCGGCTTGATCGCGGGGACAGTGCCGACGAACGGCACAGCCGGATAGGCCTTGCGAAGATCATCGAGCACCAGCGTCGAGGCGGTGTTGCAGGCGATGATCGCAATCTCCGGGTTGTGCTCGGCGATGACGCCCGCGAACATATCGACAATGCGGGAGCACAGGGCGCCCTCCTCCCATTCGCCATAAGGAAAACCGGCATCGTCGGCAATATAGACGAACCGCCGGTCCGGCATCAGCACCCGCGCCTCGCGCAAAACGGTCAGGCCGCCAATCCCGCTGTCGAAGACGATGATTGGCCGGTCCGCTGTTTCTTCACTCATCGCCTGGCTGATCCCCGCTGATTTTCTTCACTGGTGGTTTCTCGCGCTTGCGCCCTTCCGGCGCACCGGAGCCGCGCGGCGTCTTCGGACTGAAATAGTCGAGCGAGACAAGAACGCCGCGCAGGAGTTTCAGTTCGGAATCGGAAAAGCCCGCCCTTGTGAGCACGCCGCGCAGATTGTTGACCATAATCTCCTTGCGCGCCATCGGCCGGAAATAGCCGCGCGCCTGCAAGGCATCTTCGAGGTGGTTGAAGAAGCCCTGCAACTGTTCCTTTGGCGCAGGCTCGAGTTCGGGACCACGAAAAGCGGTGTCGGTATGTTTCTCCAGACCTGACTTCATCCACTCATAGGACATGAGCAAAACCGCCTGTGCAATATTCAGCGACGAGAACGCCGGATTGACCGGAAAGGTCACAAGCTCATCCGCAAGGCTGACTTCGTCATTATTGAGGCCGAAGCGCTCGCGCCCGAAAAGAATGCCGGTCTTCTCGCCATTGTTGAAACGCTGGCGCAGGACGTGGCCTGCTTCGACAGGGCCGCGAACCTGCTTGAAGGCGTCACGCTCGCGCGCCGTGGTCGCATAGACGAAATGCAGATCCTTGATCGCCGATGGCAGGTCGTCGAAGACCTGTGCCGCATCGATGATATGGTCGGCGCGGCTCGCGGCAGAGCGCGCCTTGTCGTTGGGAAATTCCTCGCGCGGCTTGACCAGGCGCAGCTCCGCCAGACCGAAATTCGCCATGGCCCGCGCCACCATGCCGATGTTTTCCGGCAGTTGCGGTTCCACCAGAATGATCGCCGGGCCTTCGGCGATAAGGGTGCGCTGTCTGTCTGTACCGGCCATTTTTAATCCTTCGCTGACGTTGCGCCGTCATAGCTCGCGTTTTTTTGATGGGCAATGCTGCTGTGCGTGGTTCGACAAGCTCACCATGAGGGAGGTTGGTTGATTGCATGAGGATGCTTCTGCGCTGGCGCCCCTGCAAAACTCCATTTCCCTCATGGTGAGCTTGTCGAACCACGCACAGCGCCATTGCCATCCTGCGAGGGCTCCAAAGCCGAATATTTCAGAAACACCCTCAAACCATCGCATCCCTCACTTTGCGTTCTGCAATCGCGGTGCTATAGGGGCGCGAACCCTCACTTTAATCCCGTGCTGACACTCCCAGACGCAGCAAAAAAGAGGCTGACACTTCATGGCAAAGATCAAGGTTGCAAATCCGGTCGTCGAGCTTGATGGCGACGAGATGACTCGTATCATCTGGCAATATATCAAGGAAAAGCTGATCCATCCTTACCTCGATATCGACCTGAAATATTACGACCTCGGGATCGAGCATCGCGATGCGACCAACGATCAGGTGACAATCGATGCAGCCAACGCGATCAAGCAATATGGCGTTGGCGTCAAATGCGCCACAATCACCCCGGACGAACAGCGCGTTGAGGAATTCGGCCTGAAGAAAATGTGGAAGTCGCCCAACGGCACGATCCGCAACATTCTCGGCGGCGTCATCTTCCGCGAACCGATCATTGCCAAGAACGTTCCCCGCCTTGTTCCAGGCTGGACTCAACCAATCATCGTCGGCCGTCATGCTTTCGGCGACCAGTACCGCGCCACCGATTTCAAGTTCCCCGGCAAGGGCAAACTATCGATCAAGTTCGTCGGCGACGATGGCGAGACCATCGAGCACGAAGTCTACGACGCACCAGGCGCCGGCGTTGCGATGGCCATGTACAATCTGGACGACTCGATCCGCGACTTTGCCCGCGCCTCGTTGAACTATGCCCACAATCGTGGCGTTCCCTGCTATCTGTCGACCAAGAACACCATCCTCAAGGCCTATGATGGCCGCTTCAAGGATATCTTCCAGGAAGTGTTCGACGCAGAATTCAAGGACAAGTTCGCAGCCAAGAAGATCACCTATGAACATCGCCTGATCGATGACATGGTCGCGTCGGCGCTGAAGTGGTCCGGCGGTTATGTCTGGGCCTGCAAGAACTATGACGGCGACGTGCAGTCCGACATCGTGGCGCAGGGTTTTGGCTCGCTCGGCCTGATGACCTCCGTGCTGATGACGCCGGACGGCCAGACCGTTGAAGCTGAGGCCGCGCACGGCACCGTGACCCGCCATTATCGCCAGCACCAGAAGGGCGAAGAGACCTCGACCAACTCCATCGCTTCGATCTTCGCCTGGACGCGAGGACTTGCGCACCGTGCCAAGCTCGACGGCAATGCCGAACTCGAGCGCTTCAGCCATACGCTGGAAAAAGTCTGCGTGGATACGGTTGAATCCGGCTACATGACCAAGGATCTCGCCCTGCTCATCGGCCCGGACCAGCCCTGGCTGTCGACTACAGGCTTCCTCGACAAGATCAACGAAAACCTGTCGAAAGCCATGGCTGCCTGATCCGGCACTTGATGCAACACAAGCCCCGGTTCGCCGGGGCTTTTTATATTGTCAAATTGAAAACCCAAATATACGACAGCATTGTTGACATAATAGCGAATTTGCGGTCGAGTGACTTTGCACCATGGGAGGAATGAAATGAGCGACTGGGATGCCCGCTATTCGGCACGCACCGGCAAGATGCGCGCTTCGGAAGTTCGCGAGCTGTTGAAGCTGCTTGACCAGCCGGACATCATCTCGTTCGCTGGCGGCATTCCAGACCCGGCGCTGTTTCCAAAAGATGCTATCAAGGACGCCTATGCTGCAGTCCTGAACGAGAATGCGGATGCAGCGCTGCAATATTCGGTCAGTGAAGGCTACAAGCCGCTGCGGCAATGGCTGGTGCAGTACATGGCCTCGCTCGGTGTTGCCTGCACCATCGACAACATCATCATCACCACCGGATCGCAGCAGGCGCTCGACTACCTCGGCAAACTGTTCATTTCGCCAGGTGACACGATCCTCACCACATGGCCGACCTATCTCGGCGCACTGCAGGCATTCAATGCCTATGAGCCACACTATGATCGCCTGATCCCGGAGGGTGGCAACATGACGCCTGACGCCTACAGGGCCAATGCGCGGGCGGCGGGAGGCCAGGTGAAACTCGCCTATCTCACCAGTGATTTTTCCAACCCGACCGGCGAAACCATCGGCCGCAGCGATCGCATGAAGCTGATCGAGCTGGCGCACGAACTCGATATTCCGCTGATCGAGGATGCCGCCTATCGCGCTCTACGCTACGAGGGAGAGAATGCACCCTCATTGCTGGCGCTGGATATCGAGTGCGAAGGCCATATCGACCAGACACGCGTCCTCTATTCCGGCAGCTTCTCGAAAACACTGACGCCCGGTTTGCGCGTTGGCTGGATTTGCGCCGCTCATCCGGTCATCAGCAAATTGGTCCTGATCAAGCAGGCGGCGGACCTGCACAGCCCGACCATCAACCAGATGGTCATTCACCACGTGGCGGAGCGCCATTTCGATGCGCAGGTGGAGAAGGCCAGAAACCATTACCGGCAACGGCGCGATCATATGCTGAACGCCTTGGCACGATATATGCCGGAAGGCGTAACCTGGACAAAGCCGGAGGGCGGCATGTTCGTCTGGATGACGCTGCCGGACCATATGGATGGTGCGGCGCTGCTGGCCCGTTCGATCGAGCAGATCCGCGTGGCTTTCGTGCCGGGTGCGGCCTTCCACGCCGATGGCACGGGCAGGAACACGATAAGGCTGAACTTCTCCCTGCCAGACGCCGAAGCGATCGATACAGGCATGCAGCGGCTTGGCGGACTGATCAGAAGCGAAATGGAGCACGTAAGAGCCCAACCGTAAATCTGCCATGGAGGGCTGCAACCGGCGTTTTTCTGCGCTCCGATGCTCACGTACCAAACGTACGCTGCGCTTCGGTGCTCGAAAACCACCATTTTCGCCGCCCCATGACAAATTTCGTTTAGACTCTGGAAAATAGCCCCGCAGCGCGGCAAGTATTTACTGGATCGCAAGTCCCACGTTCCTGCGGTATGATGGAGTGTCACAGCGCCATCGAACCAGGGGGACTGAAACGATGACCACGCAGCATTTCTTTTTCCGCTTGATCCCGCCGCGCCCGACCTTTGCCGACGATATGGACGATGACGAACAGGAATTGATGCGCCAGCATGTGACCTATGTCGGCGAATATTTCGAAGAGGGAACCGTTCTCGCCTATGGCCCGGTGCAGGACCCGGACGGCTGGTTCGGCATCGCCCTCCTCGAAGTCATGGATCACAATCAAGCAGTACAATTTGCCGAGAACGACCCGACGGTGATGGCGGGACTGAACAGCTACAGCATCGCGCCGATGCATATTGCAGCCGCGCGGGGGTTTCGCGCGGGGTAGGCTATACTTACAACACGCTTTCTGGGTCGACAGACGATCCTTCAATGGGCTCGCGCGCAGGAGCCGAAATCACTGGTGAGTCCACTGTCGGTAAGCCAAGTTTGCCTTGCAGGCCTAGTACCTGGCTAAAAGCCTGAGCTGGAATCCGACCAGTTACGTTTCCGAGTTTGCCGATCAACTCGAATTCAAGACCGTTGACTGCGGCCGAGTTGAATTGGGACTCATCTAATAACACCATACCGGATTCAATCGCCGGGCACGCTCCATCCCGACATCTCCTCGTGCGGATTACACCCTTTTTATAGTGAAGTTGCTTACCAAAGCTCCATGCCTCGTTGATGAGAAGTCGATTCCGAGTAGAATATGTTGTCGAAAACCCATAGTCCGAATTGGACGAAATGAAGGCACGTATGTACAGCCCATCATACGTGCCTACGGCAGCATTGATATACGAGCCATAGGCCATTTTGACACCCAAATGGACATCGCTGGCTATGTGAGGCGGTGGATTAGGTATACAGGAACTCAACGCGATGACGACAAACAAAAGATTTAACAATTGCTTCACAGCATCCTCTAATCTTTTAATAAACAAATACTTTGTATAAGTATAAAATCTACAGACTTCGGTATGCGTAAACTTCCGATCCTCTGTCTTTAAACTTGTATAAAAAAGCACCAAGAAACTGGCGCGAAGCGGCTACAAAAATGTTATTAGAAACCGATCGATGCGAATGATGCGCAAACAACTAGAACAAATCAAGTTACTTCTCATTAATCAATAAGTCTCAAATACCAATAAATGTCCAATATCAACTTGGAATAGAATCCAGCCGCGCAATACACGCGGCTGGAATGATAAAAGCTATCCAGCCAAAGCTTCGCGCACGGCAGACACGGCTTCCTCGGCCCTGGAGCCATCCGGACCACCGGCCTGTGCCATATCCGGACGGCCGCCACCGCCTGCCCCGCCGAGTGCAGCGGAGGCAATGCGGACGAGTTCGACGGCACTGAATTTGCCCACAAGATCGTCGGTAACACCGACGACTGCGCTTGCCTTGCCATCGTCCGACACGCCAATGAAGGTGACGACGCCGGAGCCGACGGTCTTCTTCGCATCGTCCGCAAGCGGCTTCAGATCACGCGGATTGACGCCGCTGACCACTTTGCCGATGAAACCTACGCCATTGACCGTTTCGGATTGGGCACCGCCCGAAGCCGGACCGGCCAAAGCCAGCTGTTTGCGCGCCTCGGTCAGTTCGCGTTCAAGTTTGCGGCGCTCATCCATCAGCGCCGAGACACGCGACAACGCATCGGAGGGTGTAGATTTAAGCACGCCGGCGATCGACTTGACGCGTTCGTCCTGCTCTTCGAGGTAGCGGCGGGCGGCCTCGCCGGTCAAGGCTTCGAGGCGGCGCACGCCCGCAGCGACTGCCCCTTCGGAGACAATGCGGATCAAGCCGATATCGCCCGTGGCGCGCACATGCGTACCGCCACAAAGCTCGGTCGAATAGCTCTTGCCGGCTTTGTCGCCGTGCAGCGCGGTGCCCATGGAGACCACACGCACCTCGTCGCCATATTTTTCGCCGAACAGCGCCATCGCGCCCTCGGCAATGGCGTCGTCCACGGCCATCAAACGCGTGGTGACCGGCGCATTCTGCAGGATGATCTCGTTGGCGAGATCCTCGATGACAGCCAGCTCCTTGTCCGAAATCGGCTTCGGATGCGAAAAGTCAAAACGCAGCCGGTCGGGCGCGACGAGCGAACCCTTTTGCGCGACATGGGTGCCAAGCGTTTCACGCAGCGCCTCATGCAACAGATGCGTTGCCGAATGGTTGGAGCGGATGCGCGTACGGCGCGCATGATCCACCGTGAGCTCAACCGGCACGTCCACTTTCACCGTACCCTTGGTCACGGTGCCGATATGAACGAAAACGCCGTCGTTTTTCTTCTGCGTGTCGGTGACGGTCACGAGGAAGCCATCGCCGGAGATGGTACCCGTATCGCCCTGCTGGCCGCCGGATTCGCCATAGAACGGCGTCTGGTTGACGACGATGGACACCGCGTCGCCCTCGCTGGCACTATCGACAAGCGCGCCATTCTGCACCAGCGCTGTGATGACGCCTTCCGCCTTCTCGGTCTCATAACCAAGAAACTCGGTCGCCCCGACCTTGTCGCGCACGGAAAACCAGACGGTTTCCGTTGCCGCGTCGCCTGAACCGGACCAGTGGGCGCGCGCCTCGGCCTTCTGCCGCTCCATGGCTGCGGAAAAGCCTTCAGTATCGACGGAAATGCCGCGCTGGCGCAGCGCATCCTGTGTGAGGTCGAGCGGAAAGCCAAAGGTATCATAGAGCTTGAATGCCGTTTCGCCGTCGAGGCTGTCGCCATCGCTTAAAGACTCCGTGGCTTCGCCTAGCAGGCCAAGGCCGCGTTCGAGCGTCTTGCGGAAGCGGGTTTCCTCGAGCTTCAGCGTCTCGGAGATCAGCGATTCCGCCCGGATCAGCTCGGGATAGGCCTGGCCCATCTCGCGCACCAGCGCCGGAAGCAGGCGGTACATCAACGGCTCCCTGGCGCCAAGCAGCTGCGCATGACGCATGGCGCGGCGCATGATGCGGCGCAGCACATAGCCGCGGCCTTCATTGGACGGCAGGACGCCATCGGCAATGAGGAAGCTCGATGAACGCAGATGATCGGCGATGACGCGGTGGCTGGCACGGAATGGACCTTCTGCCTTGACGCCGGTTGCTTCTTCCGAAGCGTGGATCAATGTCTGGAACAGATCGATATCGTAATTGTCGTGCTTGCCCTGCAAAACCGCGGCAAGGCGCTCCAGCCCCATGCCGGTATCGATCGAGGGACGCGGCAGATCGATGCGCTGCTCCTTCGTCACCTGTTCGAACTGCATGAAGACGAGATTCCAGATCTCGATGAAGCGATCACCATCCTCATCGGCACTGCCGGGAGGACCGCCCCAGATATCCGCGCCGTGATCATAGAAGATTTCCGAGCACGGACCGCAAGGACCGGTATCGCCCATCGCCCAGAAATTATCGCTGGTGGCGATACGGATGATGCGCTCTTCCGGGAGACCCGCGATCTTCCTCCAAAGATCAAAAGCCACGTCGTCCGTGTGATAGACGGTGACGGTGAGTTTGTCTGCCGGAAGGCCGAACTCCTTGGTGATCAGGTTCCAGGCAAGCGAAATTGCCTCTTCCTTGAAATAGTCGCCAAAGGAGAAATTGCCGAGCATTTCGAAAAAGGTGTGGTGGCGCGCGGTATAGCCGACATTGTCGAGGTCATTGTGCTTGCCGCCAGCGCGAACGCACTTCTGCGAGGTCGTGGCGCGGCTGTAAGGACGCTGCTCCAGGCCGGTGAAAACGTTCTTGAATTGGACCATACCGGCGTTGGTGAACATCAATGTCGGATCATTGCGCGGGACAAGCGGGCTCGACGCCACGATCTCATGGCCATTCTTCTTGAAATAGTTCAGAAATGTCGACCGGATCTCGTTGACGCCACTCATCTTATTGCCTTCTGACCTGCTATTGTCTCAAACCGTATTGGCCCCACACTATGATAAAGGGGCAGAACGCACCGCTTGTAGCGATAGGGCCGCGACCTGTCCAGAAAATCTGGGTGAAAGGATGTTTCGCAACAACGCCAAGCTCGCTCATGCTGAGCTTGAGGGAGGCAAGCAGTTTGGTACCAGCTCGGGGCAACTTAATATGGGTTGGCGTCGCAGAAAAAACAAACCCGCAGCCAGGACCTGGATGCGGGTTCGTCGTCACAGTGAGATAACGCCTCAGGCTCTAATCGGCGATCAGCCCTCGGCGGCGTCCGGGCTCTCGTCATCTTCGACATCGTCAGGTCCCTTGTCGAGCATCTGCTCGGCGATGAGGCCGGCATTCTGGCGCAGCACCAGTTCGATCTCGTTGGCGATTTCCGGATTTTCCTTGAGGAACAGTTTCGCATTGTCGCGGCCCTGGCCGAGACGCTGTGAGTTATAAGAGAACCAGGAACCGGATTTCTCCACGATACCAGCCTTGACGCCGAGATCGACCAGTTCGCCCGTCTTGGAAACGCCTTCGCCATACATGATGTCGAATTCAACCTGCTTGAAGGGCGGAGCCAGCTTGTTCTTGACCACCTTTACGCGGGTCTGGTTGCCAACAACCTCATCGCGCTCCTTCAACGAACCGATGCGACGGATGTCGAGACGGACCGATGCATAGAATTTTAGCGCGTTACCACCCGTGGTGGTTTCCGGCGAGCCGAACATGACGCCGATCTTCATACGGATCTGGTTGATGAAGATGACCATGCAGTTGGAACGGGAAATGGAGGCGGTGAGCTTGCGTAGCGCCTGGCTCATCAGGCGGGCCTGCAGACCCGGCAGACTGTCACCCATCTCGCCTTCGATTTCAGCGCGAGGTGTCAGTGCGGCGACCGAGTCGACGACCAGAACATCGATAGCGCCAGAGCGCACCAGCGTATCTGTGATCTCCAGAGCTTGCTCGCCCGTATCCGGCTGCGAGATCAGGAGGTTTTCGAGGTCAACGCCAAGCTTACGGGCATAGACAGGATCAAGTGCGTGCTCGGCATCGACAAAGGCGCAAATGCCGCCCTTCTTCTGGGCTTCGGCGATCGTATGCAGGGCAAGCGTCGTCTTGCCGGAGCTTTCCGGCCCATAGATCTCGACGATACGGCCTTTCGGCAATCCGCCGACGCCAAGGGCAATATCCAGCGACAGCGAGCCCGTCGAAACCGTTTCGATTTCAACCACCTGCTCATTGCGTCCAAGCCGCATGATCGAGCCCTTACCGAAGGCCCTCTCGATCTGAGACAATGCCGCATCCAGCGCTTTCGTTTTATCCACCGAATTACCCTCAACCAACCGCAATGAATTTTGAGCCATGTTACACTACCCCTGTGTTGTGCATGAAGTCCGGAATGTTCCTGTATCTGAATTTATTTGTATCTGTTTTGTTCTTATTTGGCAACAGCCATAAGCTGTTGTAAAATAAGGATAACCAAAAAATGTTCGCAAAATGTTCTCGTGGCGAATGTGGCGTTCTGTTCGCTTCTGCCAAGGCGGTATTTCCGCCTCGCTGGCCGAAGTGGCGTTCAACGTTTCGAATCGCTCTTATGATTGCACCCCGGCCTCCGGCGTTCTAGAGAGGAGCGCGGGCGTCCGTGCCCACAACTTGAAGTTTTGTCCGGATACACAATCAACCATGATCCAAGTCACCAAGCCGTTGCTCTTCGCTGTCGGCGGCGCTCATCTCGACAGGCGCGGCCAGAGCCTCGTGCCTTTCGTGCCCGGTGCATCCAACCCCGGAATCATGCGCGAGGAGCCGGGTGGCGGCGTTTTCAATGCGCTGCGGCTCGCTGTTCAGCGCGGAATCGCCGCCGAAATTCTCTCGGTGCGCGGCGGTGACCGGATCGGGGAAATGGTTGCCGCAGCCATCGAATCGGCGGGAATTCACGACGGCTCGGTGGTCTTCATGGACCGCGCGACACCGAGCTATACCGCCATCCTCGACGAGCACGGCGACGTGGTCGCCGGTATCGCGGACATGGGACTTTATGAGCTCGCCCTGCCGCGGCAATTGCGCCGGCGCAAGGTGCGCGATTCGATCGCCATGGCCGATGCTGTGTTCTGCGATGCCAACCTTCCGTCAGATGCGCTGCAGCGGCTGGCAAGTCTCACAGGCGAGCGACCACTGTTTGCGCTGGCGATTTCGCCGGCAAAGGCGTCTCGTCTGGCGCCGATCTTCAGCAATCTCACCTGCCTGTTCATGAACCGCCGCGAAGCGCTGGCACTGACCGGGCTCGGTCCCGACGCCGGTCCCAACGACATATATAAAGCGTTGCACGCCGACGGTCTCAATGGCGCTGTCATCAGCAATGGCGGTGAGGCCACCCTCGCCTTTTCCGGCAATGATGTGTTCACTATTCACCCACCCGCCGCCAATGAAATCGCCGATGTCACCGGCGCCGGCGATGCGCTGGCTGGGGGCATGATCGCCGCGCTGATGCGGGGCGTCGCCTTTGATGAAGCCTTGCGCGAGGGACTGGCAGCATCGATGCTGACGCTGCAAGTCCACTCCGCCAGTGCCAGGTTCACACGGCAGGAATTCGACAGGGCACTTGCACAAATACCGGCTGCTCTCGCATAAAAAGGAAGATGATAATGACCAAAGTTTTGAACCCATTCATGGATATTGCCCCCACGGTTCAGGACGCGCTTGCTGCGGGCAAAGCCATCGTTGCCCTCGAAAGCACCATCATCACCCATGGGATGCCCTACCCGGACAACAGCCGCATGGCAGCCGACGTCGAAGCAATCATCATTGCGGAAGGCGCAGTTCCCGCCACCATCGCCATCGTCGACGGCCGTTTGAAGATCGGTCTTTCCGCGCAAGAGCGCGAGGCGCTGGCGCAGGTCAAGGGCGCGATGAAACTCTCGCGCGCGGATCTGGCGTTTGCGCTCTCGGAAGGGCGTACCGGGGGAACGACGGTTGCCGCGACGATGCTCGCCGCCCACCATGCCGGTATCAAGGTTTTTGCAACTGGCGGTATTGGCGGCGTCCACAAGGGCGCCGAGCAGAGTTTCGATATCTCCGCTGATCTGGAAGAGCTCGGCCGGACGCCGGTCATCGTCGTTTCAGCGGGAGCCAAGGCGATTCTCGATATCGAGAAAACGCTGGAAGTGCTTGAAACCAAAGGGGTACCTGTCGTGGTGTATGACGCCGATGTGCTCCCCGCCTTCTGGTCGAGGCAATCGCAAATCAAGGCACCTCTGCGGCTCGACACGCCGGATGCCATTGCAAAATTTCAGGCTGCGCGGGATGCTATCGGCGTTGTCGGCGGCATGCTGATTACCAATCCGATCCCCGAGGCAAGTGAAATCCCGGCGGGAATCATGGGCGGGTACATTAAAGAAGCGATTGCCCGCGCCACAAAAAAAGGCGTCACCGGCAAGGCAGTGACGCCCTTTCTTCTCTCGGAACTTCTCGACATTACCAAGGGTGAGAGTCTCAAGGCAAACATTGCTCTCGTCGAGAACAATGCACGCCTCGCCGCAAAGATCGCGGTATCGCTAACCGCTACTCGGTAAGCGGCGAAATCTGGATCTCGACGCGGCGGTTCTGCGCGCGACCGGCTTCGGTGGCGTTGGTCGCGACGGGCTGCGTCGGGCCATAGCCTTGAACGTCGAAGCGACGGTTGTCGATGCCCTGCTGGGTCAGATAATTGGCGACGGACAGAGCGCGGCGCTCCGACAGCAGCTGGTTATGCTGCAGGCTCCCGGTGGAATCCGTATGGCCGGCGACATCCACGATGGTGCGGTCGAACTTGCGCAGGACGATGGCGACAGAACCCAGCGTGGAGAAGAATTCCGGCTTCACCTGATCCTGATCGGTGTTGAAGGTGATCGCCGACGGCATGTTGAGGATGATCCGGTCGCCATTGCGCGTCACCGAAACGCCGGTGCCCTGCAACTGCGCGCGCAGTTCCGATTCCTGACGATCCATGTAATTGCCGATCGCGCCACCGCTGAGCGCGCCGATACCCGCGCCGATCAAGGCCGCATTGCGCCCGGATTTGCCGCCGCCGCCAATCGCCAGACCCGTCAACGCGCCGACAGCCGTGCCGATCATGGCACCGCCGGCCGTGTTCGACATTTTCTGCTGGCCCGTATAGGGGTCGGTCGTGGTGCAGCCCGCAAGAAAGGTCGCGGCAAGGCAGCCGATGGCAAATCTTTTCATCATGGAATCAGGTCCCCGGTTGGATGTGGCAGGGAATATACGAGTGATTCGGGCAAAAGAAGGGTAAAGAAGGCGGCGAGCGCAGGCCCGAATGAAATTCGTCTGGTCCCTTCCAAAACCGGCCATTCGGCCACTGGATTGATTTGCCTCATATACCGGCTAGAGACGAAATTTAGTTCTGCGATTGGCCCGTAAGGAAGACGTTTATTCGTTGCCCAAATTGTAGGCTAACTGCTACTGCTTTAGGCAAACACCCAAGCGTCAACGCTAGCTACCGGGTCAATCCCAACAGACGGATAGTTCACCATGCTTTGGAGCACCCTCAAGCGCTTCATTCCTGCGGTTGCGCCGATCAGCAAGCATGAGCGCTTCAGAGCGTGCATTGGTGCACTTGTCGGCATCATGGTGACGGGCACTGTCAGCAAACTTGCGCTGGGTCCAGAGGTTAACCTTCCCCTGCTGATTGCACCCATGGGCGCATCGGCTGTGCTGCTTTTTGCTGCGCCAACAAGTCCGCTGGCGCAGCCGTGGTCGATCCTTGGCGGCAATATGTTGTCGGCATTTGTCGGCGTTTCCTTCGCACTTCTGGTGCCAGATCCGATCATTGCGTCGGCACTGGCCGTTTCGGTCGCCATAGGACTGATGCTGGCGCTCGGTTGTCTGCATCCCCCAAGCGGGGCAGTTGCATTGACCGCCGTGCTGGGCGGTCCCGTATTGCAAGCTGAAGGATATGGCTTCGTCGTCTGGCCGGTCGGGCTCAATTCGCTGCTGTTGCTGGCGTCAGCGCTGGTGTTCAACAATCTGGCGGGGCGGCGATATCCCCATCTTGCGCCAGCTCCTCAAATCAATATCCACGATACGGCTGACTTGCCCCCCACGGCTCGCCTGGGATTTGTCCCCAGCGATCTGCAGGACGTGCTGGCCCAGTATGACGAGATCGTCAATGTCAGCCCCGACGAGCTCGATGCGTTGCTGCATCGTGCGCAGATCCGCGCCTATGAGAGGCGATCCGGTGAGATCACCTGTGGGCAGATCATGTCGAAGGACGTGGCAACCGTGCGCCCTGAGACAGCTTTGCGCGATGCCTGGAAGCTCCTCATCAATCACCGCGTCAAGGCGCTTCCGGTTACTTCAGAAGATGGCAAACTGGTCGGTATCATCACCCAGACAGACTTCATGCGGGCATCGCTTCTGGCCGATGATGGCCGCCTCCATCTTGGCTGGCGTGTCCGTGTCGGCAATCGGTTCCGATTGGCGCGCCAATCCAAGCACACGGTAGCCGACATAATGACGCGCCGGGTCCAGTCGGCCTTGCCGGAAACCATGATCGCCAAGCTCGTGCCGCCAATGGCCGACATGGGCCTGCATCACATGCCTGTGGTCGATGCAAACAACCGTGTCGTTGGCATCGTCACACAATCGGACCTGATTGCCGCGCTGTTTCAGGAAAGGCAAACCGGCTCCGCAGAAATCCAGGCCGCTAAACTGGACAATGACGATCGGGCGGCTTAACGGCTCAAGTTGGCAATGGTTCGCCCGACTGTTCCTTGACCATGTACTCCGCATACCAGTCAGGCCAGCCCTCATCATACTCACCGCCAGTCCGCTTCTCGTGCTCGCCATGCGCTGCCCCTGCACGGCGTAGGGCGGCCGCGAGGTCTTTCGCGGAGCTGAAGGTCGTTTCGGTTGCATCGATGCGCCCAGGCAATCGCGCCGTAATCTCCTGGAAAAGCCAGCCGTTGCCATCGGGATCGCTGAACGACGCAAAGGAGCGATAGGTGCCGCGCTCGGGATGCAGGCCGGCGGTGCGGACTCGTCCAAACAAATAAGGCTCATCCGGACCCGTATAAACGTCACCGGCAGGGTGAAACGCGTCGCTGACTTTCACGCCCCGTCCGATCAGTTCCTTGCGGGCAGCCTCGATGTCGGAAACGATAAGGTAAAGCCCCTGAGCGGAGCCAGGGGCCGCAGCGGTGACATTCTTGCCGAAGATGACCGAGCAGCCGGAACCCGGCGGGGTAAACTGCATTACGCGAAAATCGGTGCCGGCAAAATCGGCGTCCAGCCTCCAGCCGAGGTTGGCATAGAACTCCTTAGAGCGGTCCGGGTCCGAAACAGGGATGACGACAATCTCGAGTTTCATATCGGCCGTTCCCGCTTGATTTGTGTCAGTCATGGCATGGTCCTCCTCGATGCCTGTTGAAAGGATGGTGCGCAATTTGCGCAGTGTTTTTATAAATCTACTGGCGCAGTGGCTTGAAAGCCGCCCTAAGGTCGGCCGTGATGTACGCCGGCTGTTCCCACGCCGCGAAGTGCCCGCCTTTGTCATGCCTGGCGTAAAAAATGAGCTTCGGATACGCCTTTTCGGCCCAACTTCGCGGAGCCTGGTAAAGCTCGTCAGGAAAGGCGCTTACGGCCACCGGTACGGTGAGGTGCTTCGGGGCAAAAAAGGGAAGCTTGCTCTCCCAATAAAGGCGGGCCGAAGAGACTGCTGTGTTCGTCAGCCAGTAGAGCGTGATGTTATCGACGATTTCCTCTCGTGTAAGACCCTCGGGCACACCGTCAAAGACGCGTGCGATAAGTGCATAACTGGCCGCGTCGTGGTCCAGCATCCAGGCGGCGAGACCGACGGGCGAGTCCTCGATCGCGTATAGTGTCTGCGGCCGGTTACCCATTTCCTGGGCATAAGCCAGGCCGTGCTTATAAAAAAAGTCGAGTTGCTCGTAGGCATGTTTCTCATCTGCTGACAGGTCCGGCGGCGGTGGGCCTCCGGAACTCAATGCCTGTGCAATATCTTCGGGCACCGTAGCGGGCATGTTGGTGTGGATGCCGAGTAACCCCGGAGGCGTCTGCACGGCCATCTGCTCCGTGACGGCATTTCCCCAATCGCCGCCCTGGGCAACATAACGGTCGTAGCCGAGGCGCTTCATCAGCACGATCCAGGCGCTTGCGACGCGGACAGGATCCCAGCCGGTAACGGTGGGCACTCCTGAAAAACCGTAGCCGGGCAGCGATGGGATCACGACGTCGAAAGAGTCCTCGACCTGTCCGCCGTTTGCCGTCGGATCGGTGAGCGGTCCGATGACCTTCAACTGCTCGATAATCGAGCCTGGCCAACCATGCGTAATGATTATGGGAAGTGCATTGGGATTCTTCGAACGAACGTGGATGAAATGAATATCCACTCCGTCGATGTTTGTCTTGAATTGCGGCAAGGCATTGAGCTTCGCCTCCATTTTGCGCCAGTCATAATCGGTGGCCCAATATTTTGCGAGTTTCTCAAGCGTCGCGCACTGCACGCCCTGCGATGCATCCTTGACAATTTCCTTGCTCGGCCATTTCGTTGCCGCAACGCGCTTGCGCAGATCGGCAAGTTGCTCGTCCGAAAAGTGCACGTTGAACGGGCGGATTTCTTCATTTGCGGCCGCCTGCGCTGTGGAAACTGAAACAAGGCCCGCGGCACCTGTGCCGATAGCTGACATGGCGAGCAATGAACTGCCCGTCAGCAAGATGTCACGCCTGCTCGGATCTGGATTTTCTGCCATTGTAATCCTCCATTGGTCAGGCCAAAAACAGAGGACATGCTGCTGCGGGGAACGTTGCGCCCGTAACATCTTGTGTGCTCTGCGGATATGGTCCTGCGAAAGTGCACGCCGTGATGCTGAACTAGGACTGGGCGGCCTAAGCTGAGAATGATCGGTCCGGATATGGTCAGGGGCAAGTACGTAACGGTAACAACCGGGCTCTTGCATCGATGACGGCCGCCCGTTGGCCGTCATCGTGTGGCATGGTCGAGCCGATCAGCTGGACTGAGGAATGCGCGCTATTACCTTGATTTCAAAATCGAAGCCGGCCAGCCAGTTCACGCCTACCGCAGTCCAGTTCGGATACGGTTGCCCACCGATTGCCTTCAGGCGAACTGTATTGACTGCCTCAAATTGCGTGGCAGGATCCGTGTGGAACGTGGTCACATCAACCACGTCATCGAACGTGCAACCAGCAGCCTTCAGCACGGCGGCGAGATTGTCGAAGGCTAGCTGGACCTGTTTTTCGAAGACAGGTTCTGGCGACCCGTCCTCCCGGCTTCCCACCTGCCCCGAAACAAAAAGAAGGTCGCCCGAGCGGATCGCCGCCGAATATCGATTGATCTCATAGAGTGCCTGCCGACCGGCAGGGAAAATGGCATCGCGTTTTGTCATTGGTTGTTCCTTTTAGAAATTGAGGCCGGTTTACCGGGGATGGATGAGCCGGTTCGTAACGGTTTCAAAGCCTTTGCGCTTTACTGTCCGGAGCGAACATTGATATACGTCCCGTATGTAGTCATATATTGGCATACACTTCGTATGTCAATTAGCATACGGAGTGTATGTATTTCACGGGAGATGACCGTGGTTGCGAGAAGACGCGCTGAATGCGTCGCTTTGGATTGCCGCGCCTGATGATCCTCGCATTGTCGTTGCAAAGGCTGTCGACGCTTTCCGGCATCTCGCCGCCGGTTTGCTGCAAAAAGAGCGCTGAGGCAAAATCCTGGTCTGGACATGGATTCTGAAATACCGTCCTATAGCTCATTGAGTTTATGGTCCGATCGAGAGTTGTCTTCTCGCGATGACCATTCGACATCATGTGAACCACACTTACCGGGAGGGGATACTGTGGCATTGAATAGACGCGTTGTTTTAGGTTTGGCGATTGGTTCGGCGATCGCATCGGCATTACCGGCTTCGGCACAAACATTCCCGGATCGCGCGGTCACGCTTGTGGTGCCTTTTGCGGCTGGTGGCTCGACCGACCTCGTTGCCCGTCTCGTCGCGGCAAACATGTCAAAGACACTCGGACAGCAAGTAATCGTCGAGAATGTCGGGGGTGCGGGCGGAAATCTCGGAGCTGCCCAAGTGGCCAGGGCGGAGCCCGACGGTTACACAATCCTCATGGGAACGGTTGCAACCCATGCGCTCAACCCACTGATGTTGAAAGCAAAACCCTATGATCCAGTCACGGATTTTGCGCCGATTTCGCTCCTCGTGTTGGTACCCAATGTGCTGGTTATCAATCCGCAGCTGCCAGTCAACAGCGTCAAAGAGCTCGTTCAGCTGCTCAAGGACAACCCCGACAAATATTCCTATGCTTCGTCTGGAAACGGCACTCCGCTGCATTTATCCGGCGAACTTTTCAAAAGCATGGCCGGGGTCTCCATGGAACATATCCCATACAAGGGTGCAGGACCGGCTTTGAACGATCTGCTTGGCAATCAGGTGTCGATCATGTTCGACAATTTGCCGTCGTCTTCGGCACACATAAAGGCCGGATCCCTGAAAGCTCTCGGTGTCACGACGAAGGATCGGGCTCCTTCCTTCCCCGATGTACCAACAGTCGCGGAGGCCGTGCCGGGCTATGAGACATATACCTGGAATGCATTGTTTGCACCCGCCGGCACCCCACCCGAGGTTGTGGCTCGCCTCAACGAAGCCGCCAATACCGCGCTGAAAGACCCTGCCGTCGTTTCGCGCATGAAAGATTTCAGTGCGACGATTGTCGGTTCAACGCCAGACGAGCTTGCGACACACGTCAAAGCAGAAATCCAGAAATGGGAGCCTGTCGTGAAGAGCACGGGCGTGACTATGGATTGATACAGCGTGGAGATGAGTGGGGTAAATTACCCCCCACTCAACTGCAGCCGGTCACAGGGCTCACGATAATTCCCCCATCGCTACCGGGGAGAGCGGAGCGTTAAAGCAGCTTCATCAACGTCGCCAATACACCAAATCCAACCGTCATCATCACACCGATACGCAATGTCAAAGTCAGTGTCTGTGTTGTCAAAGCGGCGGCCAGATCCGATTTGGTAACGAGTTCGGCCATGATAAAATCCCTCGCAGCTTCGGCATGGGTTTCGGCGTGTTGCTGGTCTATGCCGCCAGAACGCAACCGCTTTGAATAACCAAGCGTATCAAATGCTATTGCCATCGTCATGTTCTTTCTTGATGAACCAGCAATGACTTCTCACAATAATTTCAACAATTTCAATTCGACTTTTGACTCATTTTCGGAAGTTCGTTCAAAATATTTGAGCCTCGCTGCCAGCTGAATTCGTTTGCGCTCGAGCTACCGATCAAACATGCTCCGCGCCATTCGAAATCTTGAAAGGCGAGCACCATGACCGACACTTCACAAGCACCAGTTGCAATCATCACCGGTGGAGGACGCGGCATGGGCGCCGCCATAGCGCGCGAATTGCACGAGCGCGGCTATCGTCTCGGACTGATGTCACCGTCGGGCAGCGCGGTCGAGCTTGCCACCGAGCTTGGCGGTGTCGGCATCAAGGGTTCTGCTGGCGAGGCAAATGATCTGGAGGCCCTGGTTGAAAAGACAGTCGAGGCCTATGGCCGTGTCGATGCTGTGGTCAATCATACCGGCCATCCGCCGAAGGGCGACCTCCTCGATATCACGGATGAAAAATGGGCGATCGGCAATGATCTGATGGTTCTGAGCGTGGTGCGCATGGCACGGCTGGTGACGCCCTATATGTTGAAGCAGGGCAAGGGCGCATGGGTGAACATCACGACGTTCGCCTCCTTCGAGCCAAGCCTGGTTTTCCCGGTCTCCTGCGCCTATCGCGCAGCCGTCGGCGCCTATACCAAGCTCTACTCTGACCGCTACGGTGCCGACAATATCCGCATGAATGCACTTCTGCCGGGATACATCGACAGTCTCGACCACAAGCCCGGAACGGACGACAAGGTGCCCATGAAACGGCTTGGGACGATGACGGAAATTGCCAAGACAACCGCGTTCCTGCTGTCAGACGATGCAGGCTATATCACCGGCCAGAACATACGGATCGATGGCGGCGTCACGCGGCATGTTTAGGAAAGGCTGACACCGAATGTCTCGCGCAGCTGTCTCTGGCCATTCGGCGTCACGGACACGGCGCGGGTTCCTTCCAGCCGTCTGATCCAGCCATTGTTGAAGCAGTGGCTGCACAGCGCCGCGCCGATTGCACCGGCAAGATGCGGGCGGCGCTCGCTCCAGTCGAGGCACGGCCGGCATAGGATGCGGCTGCGCCTGGCGGTCAACGCTTCGATCTCGATTCCGGCGCGGGCAAACAGCGCAAGCCCGCTATCCGTCACTTCACCCGCATCGAGGCCAAGATCGAGATGACCGGCATCGATCAGCGCATCGGTGATTGAAACGCCGAGATGCCCGGCGAGATGATCGTAGCAGGTGCGCCCTGCCCTGAGCGCCGCATCGCGTGGGCCGGTGCGCAGCGGCTTGGCGGTGACGTCCGGCGCGGCGAGCCGCATGATGCTCTCGATCATCTGGGCCACGGCAGGCGAAGCCAGCCGGTGATACCGATGCCGGCCCTGCTTTTCCACCGCGAGAAGTCCGGCCTCGGTCATGCGCGTGAGATGGCTGCTGGCGGTCTGCGCGGTGATGCCGGCGAGTTGTGCGAGTTCCGACGCAGTCAGCGCGCGTCCATCCATGAGCCCATTGAGCATGCTCGCACGACCGGGATCACCCGCTAGTGCGGCTATCTCGGCAAATCTCGCATTGTTCGACATGATCGTTTCCGTGTTTGTTGGCTGATCGAGACTGATCCCAACACAGACGATGATGCTTCGAAAACGGTCGAAGTATCAAGCGCTCATTGGCGGATATACCCATGGCCAACGCCAACGAAGGAGTGCCCGAAATGACCATCACCTGTTTCATCAAATATGAAATCGATCCCTATCAGAAGGACGCTTTCGAAGAATATGCGCGCAACTGGAACGAGGCGATACCGCGTTGCGGCGCCGATCTCATCGGCTATTATGCGCCGCATGAGGGCTCCGCCACGCTGGCCTACGGCGTTTACAACATCGAGAACCTGGCGGCGTACGAAGCCTATCGCGCACGGCTGATGGCAGATCCGCTGGGCCGGGCCAACTACGAATTTTCCCGGGAAAAGCGCTTTATCCGGCGCGAGGACCGTACATTCCTGCGCCTTGTGACAGGAACGAATGGAGGAATGCTCAAGTGATTGCGGTGATTTTCGAGTTGGAACCGGCTGAAGGCCGCGGCAAGGATTATTTCGACAGGGCAGCGGACCTGAAGCCACTGCTGGAGACGATGGACGGCTTTATTTCCGTTGAGCGGTTTCGCAGCCTTGCCAACGAGAACCGCTATCTCTCCCTGTCGTTCTGGCGCGATGAAGCGTCAGTGGCGGCTTGGCGCCAGACCGAGGAACATCGCCTGGCTCAACGTGACGGCCGCGCCGGGATCTTTGCCGACTACAGGCTGCGGATTGCGTCCGTTATACGTGATTATGGGTTGCGTGCCCGTGATGAAGCTCCGCTTGATGCGCGAATGTACCATCACGCCTGAACCCCGTGATTGCGCTGGGCACAAGCCGGTCCGGGGCCACGCATGTAGTGGCGCTCTGGCCGGTAACTCGGAGCAATGAATTCTCGCACGACGCGTAGCGTATCGCGTAGCTGGATAATCATGGTCATCATTTTTGTCTCTTGGTTTTGGCATACCGGGCAAGGCCGATAGCGATCAATTAGCTAAAATTTAATGCATAAAGATGAACGCCTCCTGAACGGCGTTGGTTAAAATCAAATGAATTCATAGAAAATTAGCCTTAACCAGTTGGGCAAAAAGATCTTTTCGCAACAGGAAAAGGGCGAAAATTCGCCCTTGTTCCTTCAATAAGGCGTCCGAAATGTTGGTGAATCGCGTGGATTTTTACAAGAAATCGAATCACGCGTTACCGATCAATATGCCTGTCGCCAATACGAGCCCGCCGCCGAGAACAACCTGGATCGCGGCGCGGAAGAATGGCGTCTCCATGAAGCGGTGCTGGATATAGGCAATGGCCCAGAGCTCGATGAAAACGACAATCGCGGCGATTGTCGTGGCCGTCCAGAAATCCGAAATGAGATAGGGCAGCGCGTGGCCAAGGCCACCGATCGCCGTCATCAGGCCGTTGGCGAGGCCGCGCTTCAGGGGTGAGCCACGCCCGGACAATTTTCCGTCGTCATGCGCAGCTTCCGTGAAGCCCATGGAAATACCGGCGCCGAGCGAAGCAGACAGGCCGACGAGAAACGTCTGCCACGTGTCCTGTGTGGCGAAGGCGGCCGCAAAAATCGGCGCAAGGGTCGAGACGGAACCATCCATCAGACCGGCAAGACCTGGCTGGATATAGGTCAGGATCAGCTGTCGCCGTTCGGTCTGTTTCTCGACCTCCTGCACGTCGTCGGGCGTGTGCTGCACCCCGAGCCTGTGGGCGAGCGATTCATGCGCCTTCTCGGCGATGGCGAGGTCGCCCAGGAGCTTGCGTGTGGAGGCATCCCGCACAAGTTTCAGTGCCTCGATATAGAAGCGGTAGGCCTGTTCCTCCATCTTCTCGGCCATTTCCCGCACCTTCTCTATACCGAGCGGGCGAACCAGCCAGTCCGGCTTGCGCTCGATATAGCCGCGCACGTGCTCCCTGCGGATGAGTGGTATCTGGTTGCCGAAACGCTCCTGGTGCAGATCGATCAATGCCTGGCGATGGCGATTTTCCTCTTCCGCCATTTCGTCGAAAACCTTGGCGCTTTGCGGAAAGTCGTCACGCAGCCCATCCGCATAGGCGAGATAGATTCGTGCGTCGTCCTCTTCCGACGAAATGGCCAGGGCCAGCAATTGCTGTTCGGAGAGAGCGGCGAGTTCATGGCGGCGATGACCGAAAAAACGGCTGAGCATGGCGTGATCCTAAATTAGAATGGTTCTAAACTATAGATTCAAAGCCCTGTATTCAAGGTGTAATCGGGTTCTTTTCACGGTCCATGGACAGAACCCGGACGTCGGAGTATCTTCCGCCTCCGCCAACCTCCGCTGACAGAGAACGATCATGACGCTTGCCGGTTTTGTTGCCTATTCTGGTGCCCTTGCCATCGCCGCCGCTATCCCCGGACCGGGTGTAACTGCCCTTGTCGCCCGGGCGCTGGGCTCGGGGTTTCGCTCATCGCTGTTCATGTCGCTCGGATTGATCATCGGCGACCTCACCTATCTCACCGCGGTGGTGCTGGGCCTTGCCATGGTAGCGCAGACATTCGGCACGGTTTTCCTGGTGATCAAATGGGCGGGCGTCGCATATCTTGCCTACCTTGCCTGGGGCTTCTGGACATCGGGCATATCAGCGGAAAAGATCGAAGCCAAGAAAAGTCGCGGCGGTGCTATCTCTAGCATTGTGGCCGGCTTGACGGTGACGCTCGGCAATCCGAAGACCATGCTTTTCTACATCGCCCTGACACCGACTCTCGTCGACCTGCATACGATCACCCTGGCCGACTATTCGATCCTCGCTGCGCTGACCGTTTTGGTTCTACTCGTGGTGCTGGTGCCCTATCTCGCCCTGGCAGCCAAGGCACGAGGACTGCTCGCCTCGCCCCGGGCGCTGAAACGGCTGAACCGCACGGCAGCAGCCTTCATGGCAGGCGCTGCGCTCGCCATTGCCGGGCGCTCCTCCTGAGCAGGAATGCTATTACAGCTGCAGCCGAATATTAGTATTTTCTTCTAAGCGGTACCGCGTTTACGCACGAGCCCAACTAGGAATTTTCAGGCAAGGCCCATAAGATCGCCTCACGACCCAAAACAGGATCAGGAGATATTCATGAGCAATGACAGCGCGCGCAAGCCAGGCCGTGGCCGCATCTACAATTCCATTGTCGATACGATCGGCGATACGCCCCTGATCCGTCTCGACAAACTGGCCAAGGAAAAGGGTGTCGGTGCCAATCTTCTGGCCAAGCTCGAATTCTTTAATCCTATCGCCAGCGTCAAGGACCGTATCGGCGTCGCGCTGATCGAGGCGCTCGAAGCACAGGGGAAGGCGAAACCGGGCAAGACCACGCTCGTCGAACCAACCTCCGGCAATACCGGCATCGCGCTCGCGTTCGCCGCCGCCGCCAAAGGTTACCGGTTGATCCTCACCATGCCTGAAACCATGTCGGTCGAACGCCGGAAAATGCTTAAGCTGCTCGGCGCAGAGCTGGTGCTGACCGAAGGAGCCAAGGGCATGAAGGGCGCCATTGCCAAGGCGAACGAGTTGGTCGAGACCATTGGCGACGCGGTCATCCCCGGTCAGTTCGACAATCCAGCCAATCCTGAAATCCACCGCCGGACCACCGCCGAGGAAATCTGGAACGATACCGACGGCACGGTCGACATCCTGGTTGCCGGCATCGGCACCGGCGGCACGATTACCGGCGTTGGCCAGGTGTTGAAGCAGCGCAAGCCGAGTGTGAGGGTTATTGCCGTGGAGCCTAAGGATTCGCCTATTCTTTCCGGCGGCAATCCCGGCCCACACAAAATCCAGGGCATAGGCGCAGGCTTTGCTCCCGCCGTGCTCGATACGCACATCTATGACGAGGTCGTGCAGGTCTCGAACGAGGATTCCTTCGCCAATGCGCGTCTCGTAGCGCGGCTTGAGGGCGTGCCTGTGGGGATATCATCGGGTGCAGCACTGACGGCGGCGATTGAGGTTGGCAGCCGCCCGGAGAACAAGGGTAAAAACCTTGTCGTGATCATCCCTTCCTTCGCCGAGCGGTATTTGTCCACCGCGCTGTTCGAAGGCCTGGATGGCTAGCTGACAACTCAAGGGTGGGGTGCAATCTGCTTTGCGCCCTACTCGCTCTCCAGCGTTTCCTTGACCGCAGTTGCCAGTTGCTTCAGTGAAAACGGCTTCGGCAGGAAGCCGAATTTAGCGTCTTCCGGCAGGTTTCGTGCAAAAGCATCTTCCGCATAGCCCGAAACGAAGATGAATTTGATATCGCCGTAATCCTTGCGCAATTCGCGCAGCAGCGTCGGGCCATCCATTTCGGGCATGACCACGTCAGAAACGATGATGTCCACTTTGCCGCCGAGTTCTTTCATCACCTCAAGCGCCTCGACGCCGCTGGATGCCTCATGCACCGTGTAGCCACGCGATTGCAGCGCGCGAACCCCGCCCATGCGGACGGCGTCCTCGTCTTCCACCAGGAGAACGGTTGCGGAACCGGAGAGATCGGTGGCTTTTTCCGTCTTCTTCTCCTTTTTCGGCATTTCGGTCACGACGGCTTCGCCATCGGCGTTCAGGACCTGCGGCTGCTTTTCCTCTACGAAACGCGGCAGGAAAATGCGGAATGTCGTCCCCTTGCCAAGCTCGGACTCGGCATGGATCGAACCGCCTGTCTGCTTGATGATACCATAAACCATGGACAGGCCGAGGCCCGTCCCCTTGCCAACTTCCTTCGTCGTGAAGAAGGGTTCGAAAATCTTCTCGATCACTTCCTGCGTCATGCCGGTACCGCTGTCTTCCACCTCGACCAGCACATAATCGCCTGGAACGAGGTCGCGATAAGTCAATTCGGCACTCTCCGCTTCGGTCACATTGCGTGTACGGAGCGTCAGGTTGCCGCCTTCGGGCATCGCATCGCGGGCATTGACCGTGAGATTGACCACCACCTGCTCGAACTGGCCGAGGTCCGCGCGCACCGGCCACAGATCGCGCCCATGCTCGATCTTGAGATTGACCTGCGTCCCGGCAAGACGCGTCAGCAGCATGCGCACATCAGCGATCACATCGGTGAGGTTGAGCACTTCCGGCCGCAAGGTCTGGCGACGCGAGAACGCAAGGAGCTGCCGCACCAGCGAAGCGGCGCGATTGGCATTCTGCTTGATGTTCATGATGTCGGCAAAGGACGGGTCCGATGCGCGATGATTGGTCAACAGCAGATCGGAAGACATGATGATTGCGGTCAACACGTTGTTGAAATCATGTGCGATACCGCCTGCAAGCTGCCCTACGGCCTGCATTTTCTGGCTCTGCGCCATCGTGGCTTCAAGCGCCTTCTGCTCAGTGGTTTCAACCACTGAAACAATGGCGGCTTCCTCGGCGCCATCCTCGGAACCGGCGTCGAACACCGGACTGACGTAGAAGCGCAGATGGCGATCCTCATTACCCGGAATAACGGTATCGACAGGAGAGATTTCCGCCTTGCCGGCAAAAGCTGCAGCCAGCGCCCGGTCGAAGGCCTCGCGATCGCGTTCATGCACGACGGTTTCAAGCGGAATGCGCCGGTCGATGTCATCACGATCGACAACCGGGGCGAAGAGCCCCAAGAACCGCGCATTGGTGCGCAGGATCTTGCCGGTGGCGTCAACGGCTGCGATGGCCATGGACGCTGAATTGAAGAAGCGCGTGAACCGCACCTCTGCCGCGCGCAACGCGGCTGAATTGTCTTCACCTTCAGCGCGGTTGAGAACGATGGTGCGGGTTGGACCACGTCTGCCATCGCGCTGCGCCTGCACGCGATGATAGAAGCGCACGGCGAGGCTCTGGCCATTGGATTTGGCAAGGTCGAGATCGATGACCGTATTGCGGCTCGTACCAGGCTCGGTCTTGACCGCATTGATCAGCGCCATGCCATTGCCCGCGACGATGTCGCGAACCATCATCGAGCCGGGGGTAAACCGCGTGAGGTCGACGCCGAGCCATTCCGCCAGCGTTGCGTTGATATAAATGATGCGGCCATCCGGATCGGCTGAGAAGAAGCCTGCCGGAGCGTGGTCGAGATGATCGATGGCCTCCTGAATATCCTGGAAATAACGCTCCTGTTCGGCACGCTCAGCCGAAATATCGGCGATCTGCCACGCATAAACCGGCGTCGTCTGGTCTGGAATGCCCGCAACAGGCCGCGCCTTGACCCGGTACCACGTCGGCACGGGCTCACGCGAGGGATCGAGTGGACGCGACAGGCGCAGTTCCTCCTGGCCGGAAACGCCGTCGCGCACGGCATTGGCGAGCCGGTAGATCGGATCCGAGGCGGCGGCCTCACTGGAGAGAATATGCTCGATCGCCCGCACATCGTTGGAATTGGTGACGCCGGTCAGCTCGGCATAGGCCCTGTTGGCGTAAACGATGCGGCCCTTTTGATCACAGACGACCGTGCCTTCCGGAAACGTATCCACAAACGCGCGCGTGAGTTCATCACTTGTGCCGCGCGGCGTGAACTGAATGACATTGATCGCCGAGCCGAACAGATAGAACACACCGGTCATGGCCAGCGTGCCGAGGAGGCCAAGCAGGAATTGCTGCCCTAGTTGATCGCGATAGATGAAGTAAAGGACGGAAACGCCGATCAGCAGCACGCCGAGAAGAACCAGGCGCAAGCCGGCCTTGTTGGATTTCGTGTTCGCGATGATAGGCTCTGGGTAAAGATCGCTGTTCGTTTCTTGAGACATACGTCTGCTATTCGTTTCTTGAGACATACGTCTCAGGCCCCTTTTCTTCATCACCGGCGCAATTGCATCAAGCCGATGTTTATTCTCGAATCGTTTGGATCATATCTTTGACCCTGTATAAACCCCATCCTTCATATGACCGCGATTATTCCACGGTTTCGCACGAATTCCGATTTAGAATATCCAATATCGCGTGTAGACAATCCGTACTAAACAAGCGGGAAATGCGTTAGGGTTGCGGCTAACAATTGCACGCACTAGTGTCGCATAAAGTAATGCTTCGAAGCCCATGTCGGGGAACAAGTTTTGGGCCCGAAGAACGCACAAGGAGAGTTTATCATGAACGCTTGGCTTGCCACTATTGTTGGCGAAAGCGCTGCCCCCATCGTGGGATTTATTCTTCTGTTCATTCTGGTCATCGCCCTGCTTCTACTGGTATTCGCCATATTGCGGCGGGTGACGGGTGGAACATTCGTTGCCGGCGGGCGCAACCGGCAGGTCCGTCTCTCGGTTACTGACGCCGCAGCTGTCGATAATCGCAGGCGGCTGGTACTCGTGCGCCGCGACGATGTCGAGCATCTGATCCTGATCGGTGGCCCCAGCGACCTGGTGATCGAACAAAACATTCGCCAGTTCGCGCGACAGCCGCGGGTCGAACCGCCAATGCCCGAGCCCGAGCCGAGAATTCCTGAACCGAAGCCAGAGCCGAAAGTCGCGGAAGCGCCACCTCGCGCACAGCCCCGTATCGCATCTCCAGCCCCTCCAGTTCACACGCCTCCCCCACCTGTTCAGACAGCGCCAGCGCCGCAGATACCGCTGCGTCCGGCACCGCCGCAGCAATCGGAGCCGCCAAGACGGCCGCCTGAACCACCGAGACAGGCCGAGCAACCTGTCCCCTTGCCACCCACGCCCCCCATGCAACCCGTTCCACCGGCAGCGAAGGCCCCGGTAGCAGCGGCCGTTGCTTCGAACGAGCCACCGGCTGTCAGTGCACCGACGCAGGACAATGGCTGGCAACGAACCGCTTCGCCATCCTTTGGAACCGTGCCTCGCGCCGAGCCGAAGATAGACACGCCAGAACCTGCCAGGGAGGTAGCTGCATCGGAAACCAGAACGACGACTGCCGCTGCCTTCCCCTTCGCCGTGCGCAACGAACCGGCGGCAGCCGTCAAGGAACCGACATTCGACGCGTCCGTAGAAACGGAAGAATCTGAAATAACCTTGGGTGATATGGACTTCAGCGATGCATTCGAAACAGA
Source organism: Candidatus Phyllobacterium onerii (assembly GCF_028331445.1). Lineage (GTDB taxonomy): Bacteria > Pseudomonadota > Alphaproteobacteria > Rhizobiales > Rhizobiaceae > Phyllobacterium > Phyllobacterium onerii. The sequence goes on from NZ_JAQMHX010000021.1 coordinate 39,652, forward strand.
TCTCGGAAGCGAACTCAACATCGCACCCGGCAAGGAAGCAAAGCCTGAAAAACAGGACAGCATCGAGGACGAGATGGAACGGCTTCTAGGAGATCTATCCCGACCTGAGAAGCGTTGAGGGGATAATCCACCCTGTTGGGCACATGACGCGATTTTCTGTGCTTCCGGCGCCCATGGACGAAAAAGCCCACTCCGCTCCGGTTCTCGAAAACCACACCATCTGCCTCATCAGGCTGAATTCCCGTACTGCTTAATCACCACAAAAAAAGGCCCGGAAAAACCGGGCCTTTTTTATTGATGGGGATTGCAGCTCAGTCGTCGCGATAGACTTTCTCGCGCCGTTCGTGACGTTCCTGGGCTTCGATTGACAAGGTTGCGATAGGACGCGCGTCAAGACGCTTCAAGCTGATCGGATCGCCGGTTTCCTCGCAAAAACCGTAGGTCCCATCGTCGATGCGTTGTAGGGCGGCGTCGATCTTGGAGATTAGCTTGCGCTGGCGGTCACGGGCCCGAAGCTCGATGGCGCGGTCCGTTTCGGACGATGCACGGTCTGCGATATCCGGCAGATTGGCATTTTCCTGCTGCAGGATCTCAAGCGTTTCACGCGCCTCCCGCAGAATATCATTTTTCCAGTTGATCAGTTTTTCACGAAAGTAGGATTTCTGCCGATCACTCATGAAGGGCTCGTCATCCGTGGGCTTGTAGTCAAGATCGATCAGTTTATTCATCTTTGAATCACCCTGCACCTGTAAGACGCGAGGAGGCCTATATAGGTCGTGTCAGATTGGCGCACAACTACAAAAAGACATGTAAATCAAAGAAAGAAATCATGATTTTTTGCCCAAATTATCGGCAAAAATGGCGGGATTCATCGATTTTCTAACCAGAAATACGAAGAAACGAGGGCAAATTTCGGCATTTTATAGCTCCAAGGCTCTACTACCGGTTGTAGCCTGCCTTGCAAAAATGCATGCCGCCCAGAAATTCGACAGGCCTGTTTTGCACAATTATTTGATAATTGTCACATTTGCCGCAGAGATTTTATCCAAAGTTTGCGTCTTTCGGGGAAGCATGGCACCTGTTTGAGCGATATCATCAGGGAGTTGCAAGATGAGCCAGGTTTATTTGCTGCGGCATGCAAAAGCAGTCTGGCCATCCCCCGGCCAGAAAGACTTCGACCGGACGCTCGATACGGACGGCATCGAAGCCGCCAAAGTCCTGGGAGAGGAGCTCAGGCGCTCCGGAATGAAACCGGAGATCGTTTTATGTTCCCCCGCGATCAGGGCGCGACAAACCCTTGAGTATGTCGATATCCAATCTCCCTTCATACTCGAGGAATCCGAAAGACTCTATTCGGCCGGTCCTGACGCCTATCTCATGGCGATCCGCATGGCCGGGCTCGAACACGAAGCAGCCAACTCCGTGATGCTGGTCGGTCACAACCCGATGATGGAGGAACTGGCCACCGCCCTCGCCGGCCGCGGCAGTCCTCCCAGCCATCCGACCTTCGTATCCGGGTTTCCGACCGCCGCCCTGGCTGTCATTCAGTTCGACTGTCCGCTTGCAGAAATCCGCCCGGGAACCGGGACATTGCAGGCTTTCTTTTCTCCCTCAACACATTTGTAAGATCATCATTTTCTTGCCTTTGACACGCCAGACACCCAAATGGGCTGAGCCAAGGGATAAAGATCAAGACTGCGCCGCGGCCATAGGACGGTTGATTTGGGAACACTGACGACACTTACCGACGAAGCAAAGATCGCGCTCGATACGCTGGCCGACCGCACCAGCGGGCTCATGTCGCCATCGCTGAGGCTCGGTGTCACCGGCCTTTCTCGTGCCGGCAAGACGGTCTTCATCACCGCGCTGGTGCATAATCTGATCCATGGCGGCCGCCTGCCATTGTTTGAAGCACAGAAATCCGGACGCATCGCCCGCGCCTATCTCGAAGAGCAGCCCGACGATGCAGTCCCCCGCTTTCAATATGAGGATCATCTGAAAGCACTCATCGACGAACGCGTCTGGCCGGACTCGACGCGGGCAATCTCCGAACTGCGTCTGACGATCGAATATGAATCCGCGTCGATGTGGAACCGCATGTTCTCCGGCGGCAAGCTTTCGGTCGATATCGTCGATTATCCCGGTGAATGGCTGCTGGATCTCCCGCTGCTTGGTAAAACTTATGCGGAGTTTTCCAGAGATTCGTTTGAGCTCGCCCAACTCGAAAGCCACCGCGATCTTGCAGCGGACTGGTTCAAGGTGTCGAACGATGCCGAGGCGGATGCGAACGCAGATGAAATGACGGCGCAGCGCCTGGCAAAGAGCTTCACAGAATATCTGAAAGCTGGAAAGGCTGACGAACGCGCGTTGTCGACGTTACCGCCTGGCCGCTTCCTGATGCCGGGGGACCTTGACGGATCACCAGCGCTTACCTTCGCTCCATTGCCGAACCTTGATGCTGGTAAACCGCGTCCCGGCTCGTTGGCGGCAATGATGGAGCGGCGGTACGAAGCCTACAAAACCCATGTAGTAAAGCCGTTCTTCCGCGAGCACATTGCTCGGCTCGACCGGCAGATCGTCCTTGTCGATGCCATGCAGGCAATGAATGCCGGGCCGTCGGCCGTGGCTGATCTGGAGCGAGCGTTGACGGAAATCCTTTCGTGCTTTCGCCCCGGCAGCACGAATTTCCTGACGGGCCTTGTGCAACGACGCATCAGCCGCATTCTCGTTGCCGCAACCAAGGCCGATCATTTGCACCACGAGAGCCACGACCGGCTACAGGCCATCGTCCGGCGATTGGTCGACCGCGCCGTCAGCCGCGCCGATTTTTCTGGTGCAACCGTCGACGTGCTGGCGATGGCAGCGGTACGTACCACGCGCGAAGCGACGGTGACGCAGGGCAAGGAAACGCTCCCGGTCATCATCGGAACGCCGCTGAAAGGCGAGACCATCAACGGCGAGACATTCGATGGCAAAACCGAAACAGCCATATTTCCCGGTGACTTGCCGGCAAAACCGGACTCGATCTTTGAACATCCGGAGAGGGTTTCCGAAGACCCTGCTATTCGTTTCGTCCGCTTCCGCCCGCCCCGGCTGGAGAAGACCGCGGAAGGCCTCACCCTGTCGCTGCCGCATATAAGGCTCGATCGCGCGCTACAATTCCTCATAGGAGATCGCCTCGCATGACGGATAACAACGCCCGCAAACCTGCTTCCTTTCGGCTCGACCAGCCAGAGCAAATCGCCGATCCGCAGAAGGCGCGCGCTCCGCAACAGCGCAAGCCGACAGCGATCAAGGATGTCGCGGTGATAACACCGGCAGCCGTCGACGTCTTCGACCTCGATCCGGAGACCGCGAACGAACTCGATGCGCTGACCCCGCCGCCTGCACTCGCACAGAAAAAGCGTTTTTCTTTCGCCTCCCTGCTCACTGGCGCCCTCGGAGTGCTCGTATCGCTGGCGCTGGGCCTGTGGGCCGACAACCTCATTCGTACGTTGTTCGAGCGTGCGCCATGGCTGGGCTGGGTGGCGCTTGGCGTCAGTGTGGTTGCAGCCTTCGCGCTGATTGCCATTGTCCTGCGCGAAGGGCTGGCCTTGCGCCGCCTCGCCTCGGTGCAGCACTTGCGCGATGAGGCTGCCAAGGCTGCGGCGGATAATGATGCTCGAGCGGCGAAAGCAGTTGTCGGCAAACTTGTCTCCATCGCCGAAACCCTCCCCGCTACGGCGAAGGGCCGTGCACTTTTGCACGATCTGCGCGATGATGTGATCGACGGCCGCGACCTGATCCGGCTCACTGAAACCGAACTGCTCCGCCCCCTCGACCGGCAGGCGCGGGAGATGATCCTTGCCGCCTCAAAACGCGTCTCGATAGTCACCGCAGTCAGTCCGCGCGCGCTGGTCGACATCGGCTATGTGGTTTTCGAGTCCACGCGTCTGATCCGGCGGCTTTCGGAGCTTTACGGCGGCCGGCCGGGCACTCTTGGCTTCCTCAAACTCACACGCAATGTCATTGCGCATCTCGCCGTCACCGGCACGGTGGCGATGGGTGACAGCATCATCCAGCAACTGGTCGGCCACGGTCTGGCAGCACGGCTTTCCGCGCGGCTCGGCGAAGGCGTCATCAATGGATTGATGACAGCGCGCATCGGCATCTCTGCCATGGACCTTGTACGGCCCTTCCCGTTCAGTGCGGAAAGGCGCCCGAGTATCGGCGATTTTATTGGCGATCTGGCGCGTATTGGTGGCGGGAAGAAGGGTGAAAATTGACAAATCGTTCCTTACATTGTAAGGATGCCCATTCTTATTAGGTGAAGCATGATAACGAGCAAAATAACCAGCAAAGCGCAGACGACAATACCCCAGCCGGTGAGAGCAGCCCTGCATCTCGTCGAAGGCGATCATATCGAATACAAGATCGAAGGCGAAAAGGTCATCCTGGTCAAGCACGCAGCAGAAACATCGGGCGACAATCCCTTTGCAACTTTTGAGGAATGGAATTCCGAGGCGGACCGGAGAGCTTATGGCGATCTTTAGGGCGGGCCACGTTGTAAAGGTTCCATTTCCCTATACCGATAAAAATACACGGCAACACCGACCCGCTCTGGTTGTTTCGCGTGGAGAAATTGGCAAGGATAATGCCTTGTTATGGGTTGTTATGATAACAAGCGCCGAAAACCGCAAGTGGCCAGGAGATCAGACAATTCAATTGCTTGAAGGTACCGGACTGCCCATTGTGTCGCTGATAAGACCCACGAAAATCGCAACCATAGAAAAACGCGATGCGGAAATTATTGGCGAGATATCAAACGAACTGCTGACGTTGGTTATGCAGGAGATATGCAAGAATATCGCTCCACCCTCCCCTTGAAGGTTCCTTTTCATTCCAATAAGCACTGAATGGCAACCATCCATTAACCATTCCAAACGATGATCGCCTAAGTGCCCATTCCAATGATTTGTGTTGAGTCTTGTCTATGAAAAGAAGCGCAGCAGCCGCTACCCTGTCCCTGTTTGCCTGCGCGTTTCTGGTGTCGCCGGCGCAAGCCAAGGATAAGGACGCCGAATTTTTCCAGACCGTGGAAGGTCAATGGGTCGGTCCCGGCGAGATCGTTGCCGGCAAATACAAGGGCACCAAATTCGTCTGCACGCTCGATGGGACCACGCCAGCGGAAAAAGCCGGCATGACACTGGACGGCAGCTGCCGCGTCGGCATTTTCAACCAGCCGATGAAGGCAACGATCGTTCGCGCTGGCAATAGCTACAAGGGCAGCTTTCTCGATGGTTCAGCCGGCAAAGGTCTTGACATCACTGGCGGTAATGTCTCCGGCAACCGCGTGGTGCTCGCCATCAGCCGCAAACAATTGAACGGCGCCATGCTGGCCAAGTTCAACGATGACAACACGATGAACGTCACGATTTCTGTGCGGCTCGAAGAGGCGCTGATCCCGGTTGTAGGTATGACGCTGAAACGCGTTGATGCAAGGGCTGTTGGCAGTATCGCCAAGAACTAACAATCTTTGACAGCCTGACCGGAAGGCACAAAATCGTTCATTTCCACCAGTCTGCATCATCGCGCGCAGTTTCGACGCCGGTTCTGTCGCAAAGTGCAGCCCATTGCGCGACGGTCTTGCCGCTGACCGCCAAATCCGGTGCGATATCGGCGAGTGGCACCATCACGAAGGCGCGCTCGGTCATGCGCGGGTGTGGCAAGATCAGAGTCGTACTTTCAAATTCCTCAAGGCCTTCATAGGCCAGCACATCGATATCGATGATCCGTGGTCCCCAGCGTTCGAGCCGCTGACGTTTCAAGTGCTTTTCCACATCGAGACAAGCTGCGAGTAGCGCTTCCGGATCGAGCGAAGTCTCGACTTCGGCGCAGGCATTGTGAAACCATGCCTGATCCGTCTTGCCCCATGGCGGCGTCTTGTAGACCGGCGACACACTGAGAACACGCGTTTCACTGCGCTCGTTCAGCGCCCGCAATGCCTTGGCCATCGAAGCCACCGGATCGCCGATATTGCCGCCAAGCCCGAGCCACGCTTTTTGCTTCAAGGCGGTCATTGCCTTGATCTGCGCGATTGCAATACCGCATCCGCCAGCGACAGCGCGCTTTGGCTCATCGCGACATTATGCACCCGGAAAATATCGGCACCGGCAATCCGCAATATCGCTGACGAAGCGGCCGTGGCGATATCCCATTCCTGCTGCTCGCCGCCGGAAGTGGCACGCAGGAAACGCTTGCGCGAGGTACCGACAAGAAATGGATAACCGAACGCCTCGAGTTCCACAAAGCGATCCATCAGCGCAATGTTTTCGGCAGTGTCCTTGGCAAAGCCGAAACCTGGATCGAGTACGATCTGGTCGCGCGAAACACCAGCGACCTTGGCAATTTCCAGCGAACGGTTGAGAAAGGCGAACTGGTCGACGATGACATCGGGGTCGCGTTCCCGCTCGCGACCCGTATGCATGATGACAAGCCCTGCTCCGGTTTCCACCGCGAGATCAGCGATGGCAGGCTCGCGCTGCACACCCCAGACATCGTTGACGATATGAGCGCCGGCCGCTACGGCAAGGCGGGCGGTCTCTTCACGATAGGTATCGACGGAGATGATGATATCCGTTTCTTTCACCAGCGCTTCAATCACGGGCAGAATGCGCGATTGCTCGACGGCCGGTTCGACGCGCGTAGCGCCGGGCCGGGTCGATTCGCCGCCAACATCGATGATCGATGCGCCCTCGGCGATCATCTCCCGCGCGCCCTCCAGAGCCTGATCCAGAGAATAATGCACACCGCCGTCGGAAAAGGAGTCCGGTGTGACGTTAAGCACGCCCATGATCAGTGCGCGGTCACCCAACGTCAGAGACCGGCCATGTGCCAGTTTCCATTCTCTTTGCATCGCGCGCTCCCATCATGCTTCACGTATCATTGTTCTGTTTTTGAACAGAACGCATGCAACGTCAATTCATCCGCAATGTTTTTGACGATAGTGTCTGGATCGTGCAGAGTTTGGCTTGAAGCAAGGAAACATATGTCATGAACCTAATGGCCAGAGCTGCCGCACTCGCAATCGGCCTAGTAGTTGCCATGCCAATTGCTGATGCAGCGACAGTCCTGCGAAGCTATGAATATTTCACCCTAAGCGGCACCACTGCCGCAGACCTTGACCGCGAACTGTATCGTCGGGGTCCTGTCTTGCAAAAGACTGGCCAGCGTCACCCGGGCATGACGAAGATGCGCTTCACCAACAAGATAAAATATGGTTCCGACGGCAGGAACTGCCGGGTGGTCGATGCGAATGTCGTCGTTCACGCCCACGTTTATCTCCCACGCTGGAAACAGCGCCGTACGGCGAAACCGGACCTTGCGCTGATCTGGGATACGCTGTCGGCGGACATAAAGCGGCACGAGGAGAGTCATATCGTCATCGCGCGCACAGCTGCAGGCGATATGGAGAGGGCGATCAAGGCGCTGCCATGGCGCAGCGATTGCACCGCCATGAAGGCTGACATCGATGCGCTGACTACAAAATTGATGCGCAAGCACGACCTTGCGCAAATCCAGTTCGACCGCGTCGAAGCCATTAACTTTGACAGTCGCTTTGAACGGCTTCTTGTCTTCCGGCTCCAGCGCGAATTCGCAAAAAGCCCTTGATTGGCGTCAGTTAACGCCGAGCTTCTTTTGCAGGCTGGTCGATGAGGTTGTGTACTGGAACACAATACGCTCGCCTGGACTGACGATGTGCTTGGCGGCCTGTGTCATCAACGCCGCTTCATGGAAGCCGGAGAGTATCAGCTTCAACTTGCCGGGATAGGTATTGATGTCGCCGATGGCGAAAATGCCGGGCTCCGATGTCTCGAATGTTTCGACACTGACCGGAATGAGATTTTCGTGCAGGTTAAGCCCCCAATCGGCTATGGGCCCGAGCTTCATGGTCAAGCCGAAGAACGGCAGCAGACGCGTGACCGGAATATCGGTCTCGCCCTCGCCACCCTTGATCGTTGCATGGGTCAGCTGGCCATCCTCGCCTTTGAGACCGGAAACCTGACCGAGTTCGAAACGCACGCTGCCGCTTTCAACCAGTTCGAACATCTTCTTGACACTGTCGGGAGCCGCACGAAATTCGGCGCGGCGATGAACGACTGTGAGACTGCGCGCAATCGGCTGCAGGTTCAGCGCCCAATCGAGCGCGCTGTCGCCGCCACCGACAATCAAGATGTCCTGATCGCGAAATTCTTCCATGCGGCGCACGGAATAGAAGACACTTTTGCCCTCATAGGCTTCAATGCCCGGTACCGGTGGGCGCTTCGGCTGGAAAGAGCCGCCGCCGGCAGCGATGACCACGACCTTGGCTTCGAACACCTCCGCCTCGTCGGTTTCGACGTGGAATGAGCCATCGGCCTGGCGCTCCAGCTTCGTCACCATGCGATTGAAATGGAACTGCGGCGCAAACGGCTTGATCTGCTCCATCAGCTTTTCAGTGAGATCGTGCCCGCTAATGACCGGCCAAGCCGGTATGTCGTAGATCGGCTTTTCCGGATAAAGCTCGGCGCATTGGCCGCCCGGACGATCCAGGATATCGATGAGATGGCATTTGAGATCGTAAAGGCCAAGCTCGAACACGGCGAACAGACCGACGGGCCCGGCGCCAATGATCACAACATCGGTTTTGATAATCTCACTCATCGAAAATTCCTCATGCCTACATGCCGCGCTGATGGAAAAAGGGGTATGGCTGGCGTGTCCGGGACACGCGGGCTGCCAAGCGCGTAACGATTGCACTCGCCAAGGTCAAGAGAATGCGTTCCCCTCGCCTGCCAAATTGGCCCGCAACGGACATATTCTAATCGGTCGATGAGAAAATATCAGCAGGCTTTACGCCTGACGTTCCGGAACTTGTAGGACGAGACCATCCAGGTCGTCGGAAACACGGATCTGACACGACAGACGCGAGTTTGGACGTACATCATAAGCGAAATCCAGCATGTCCTCTTCCATCGCTTCGGGCTCGCCGGTCGTGGAGGTCCACTCTTCATCCACATAGACGTGGCACGTGGCGCAGGCGCAGGCCCCACCGCATTCCGCATCGATGCCCGGCACCGCATTGCGGATGGCATTTTCCATCACGGTCGAACCGTTTTCCGCGTTCGTTTCAATACGCGCACCGTCATGAGTGACAAAAGTGATCTTTGCCATAAAAATTCGCCCCAAAGCAGGAAAGTTACCGCTCACATAGGGATTTTGGCTGGCAAGTCAATTGTATTCCCTGACGCAGCCGCTATTGATCGACCGCATCGAGGCGCCAGTGTATGGTGGACGTCGAGCGTTTCTACCGACTTTGATGCTAGCGCGTTATAGCGGCTATATAATCGCGGACATCGTCGATGACCGGTCCCATATCCTTGATTTTCTTCGTGTCGCTTGGCGCCTGTTCGATGGCTTCGGCCATCTCGGCGACGCGAAACGCTCCGACCGCATGGGCCGAACCCTTCAACGATTTGGCGAGACGAACGCGTTCGTCCGGGTTGGCGTGTACCAGCCGATCGACGATGCCGCATGTCTGGCGGGAAAACAGGTTGAGGATTTCGGTTTCGAGGGCCCGGTTGCCGAACGTCTCGCGTGTCAAATGGACGAGATCGATTGGCCGCTTGCGCGATGGCTTCGACTTTTCACCTCCCGGCGATGCAAAGGCCATCGATGCTTGTTGTGCCATTGGGTACTCTCCTGAACGCTTTACAATTGAACTAACAAGTTTACTCAAATGCCTCTGATTCAAGGTTAAAACGTGGCAAGCGCTGCGGGGAAATGGCCGGTTATGGTGAACAAAAGGTAAATTTTGGCTTCCAAGTGAAATTTCCTGCGACCTCAAAAAATTAACCTTGTGTTTAAACTTTTAAGCATTTCCCGAATCCATTGTTTCTTTCCAATCCATGTGCCAGTACGATACAGTAGCGGCGTAGAGAGTATGGTGCGGTGGGCTTCACATGTGGTCACCGCCCAATATTGTGAGGAAAACATGGCCACAGCCCCGAAAAGCAAAGCAGTGAAGGCCGACGACGAACTCGGACAAGCTCTTGAAAAGGCTCTCGAAATCGATTTCGATGAGTCCACGCTTGGGATGGATATGGATTTGTCACCTATCGATGACGAACTCTTGTCCTTCACTGATCTGGAAGCGCAGATATCGCAGGCAGCCCAGGAACTGGCAGCGGAAAAACTTGACCCGCCAGCGACGCCGGAACCCGTGAAAGCGCCAGAAATCAAAGCGCCTGTTTCCACTGAGCCACCGATTCCTCTGCCTGCACCAAAGCCGCAGATCAAGGCTGCCAACCCTATTCCGGCCGCACCGCCCGCGCCGCCAAAAGCGCCGGCCGTGCTCGCACAGACTTTCAAGCCGGCAAATGACGACCTGTTGCAGACAGCGACGGTGTCGCGCACAGCCAGCAATGTACCGGCGCCAAAATCCTACGGTTTGTTAACGGTCATCGTCAGCGTCCTTTGGGCAGCGGCTGTCCTCGCACTCGGCAACGCACTTTACGGCACCGAGGTGCGGTCAATTCGCTCCTTCGCAGATTTTGCTGCGGCACCGCACGCAATTGCCATGCTCGTTGCCATTATCGTGCCGATCATGCTGTTCTGGGCCTTCGCAGTCATGATCCGGCGAGCCCAGGAAATGCAATACGCGGCGCGCTCTATGGCCGAAGCGGCGATGCGCCTGTCAGAACCCGAAATGATGTCTTCGGACCGCGTAGCCTCGCTTGGTCAGGCCGTACGCCGCGAAGTCGCAGCCATGAGTGAAGGTGTCGAACGGACCCTCGCCCGTGCCGTTGAACTCGAAACGCTCGTGCAGACTGAAGTCAACCAGCTCGAACGCGTCTATACGGACAATGAATATCGCATCCGCACACTGGTCGACCGTCTCGGCGGCGAACGTGAATCGGTGATCGGCCATGCCGAACGCGTCCGCGCCTCGATTTCGAGCGCGCACGAGCAATTGAAGGACGAACTGTCACAAGCGGGCGATTCATTGCGCGACAATCTCGCCAATGCTTCGACCAACCTGACCATGTCGATCAGCCAGTCCGGCGAAACGCTTATCGACCGCCTGACCCAGAGTGGACAGACGATTTCCGAATCGATCGTTTCGCGTTCCGACGACATTTCACACAAGATCAGCACTTCCGGCGAAGCCTTTGCAAACCTTCTGGAAATGCGCATTGCTGCCCTGTCCGAACAGACCGATGCCGTAACGATGAAACTTGCCGATACGCTGGACGGCCGCACCAACAGCATGCTGTCGCTGCTCGGCAATGCCACACAGACGCTTGTGGGCGAATTCGATACGCGCCTCGCCGGGCTCGAGACCACGATCAACGAACGTGGCCGCTCGCTACTTGCGGAGTTCGAAACCCGTGCGCAGTCGCTGGATACAAGCACCGAACGCCTCAACTCGGCGCTGGAAGCCCGTGCCCGCCAGATCAACGAACAGCTGATCGAGCGTACCCGCGATATCGCCAAGACCTTCACGGATGGCCGCGCTTCGATCGACGGAATCGTCGACGAAACCAAGGCAAAGATCGGCAATGACCTGTCGAGCCTGTCCGACTCGGTCGGCAGCCTCCTCTCCACCAATGCGGCGGCCTTTGCCGATAAACTGGTTGAAAGCCGCGAGGCACTCGCCGCAACGCTGTCGGCAGAGACAGATCGTGCCGCCGACGTCATTCGCGAACAGGCCGGCCAGATCGGCGGTCATACCTCGAACCTCAAGACCATTCTCGAAAGCAGCACCGCCGCCATCGGCCAGATCATCGGGAGCCATGGCTCATCTCTCGAAAATCAGGCCTCGGGCCTGCGCGCTGCGCTCGATGACAATGACGCACGCATCGGCGCAACGCTCGAGCAGCACGCCAAGGCGATCGAAGACCGCACATCGGGCATGCACGCTGCATTCTCCGATACGGATGCGAAGATCCGCGAAACGCTGGATGAGCATGCGCGCACGATCGATCTGCGTAGCTCCACCATCGAAGCGGCTATTCAGGCCAACGATTCCCGGATCGGCCAGACGCTCGATGCTCATGCCAAGATCTTCGAAGACCGGACATCCGGCATGCGCGCGGCATTTGTCGACACGCACGCCAAAATTGCGCAGACTCTCGACCACCATGCCAAGAGCCTTGACGAGCGCAACCAGGAAATCCAGCTGGCCCTGTCGAGCAGCGACGGCAAGCTATCCGAGACATTGGCGGCGCATACGCAGGCTATCGACTCCCGCAACGCGGAAATTCAGTCGACATTGCTCGCAAGCGGCACACGCATCGATGAAACGCTGGGTGGTTTCATCGACTCGGTCGATGACAGGACGAACCGCATTGAATCGGCACTCACCAGCAGTGATGCGCGGATCAGTGATGTGCTGACATCCCATGCAAGCGCCATCGAGGATCGTACTGCAGGCATCGAGCAGGCGCTGAGCAACAGCGATCAGCGGATCGGTCAGACCCTCGCCTCGCATGCGAGTTCGCTCGACGAACGCACCGCCGGCATCCAGTCGGCGCTCGAAAATACCCATGCACGCATCGGCGAAACGCTTGCCCAGCATGCAAACGATATCGAGGAGCGCACGTCGGGTATCCGTTCTGTGCTGGATAACAGCAACAGTCAGATTGCGAATACACTCAGCCGGCATGCGAATGACATCGAGGAACGTGCGGCAGGTATCCGCGCCGCACTCGACAATGGCAACAACCAGTTCGGTGATACACTGGCATCGCATATCGGCGCCCTTGAGGAGCGGGCCGCTGCGATCCGCATCGCGCTTGCTGACAGCGATACCCGTATTGGCGATACGTTAAACGAACATGCCGGATTGCTCGATGACCGCATTGCCGGCATCCGCACCGCCATGGAGCAAGGCAACGCCGCTATCGGCAAGACGCTCGACAACCAGGCGAGCGCCATCAGCGACCGTACGGTTGCACTTCAAGCGATCCTGCAGGACAGCGCAGATGTGCTGGCCAAGGCCTTCGAAAACCATGGCGGAACCATCGACGAGCGCACAACGACCATGCAAAACGCTCTGGAGATGGGCGTCGATAATGTGCGCAAGTCGCTTGAACAGAGTGCGACGGTTGTCGCACGCAGCCTGCGTGACAAGATCACCGAAGCCGCCTCTTCGCTCACCGGCGAGGCACAGAAGGCCGGCGAAGCGCTCGACGGCCATGGCGAGGCATTCAGCCTGCGCATGAATGAAAGCCTCGCGGAAACCGAAAAGCGTCTCGGTGAACGGGCTCGCGAAGCAGCCGCCAACCTGGAAGCACTCGAAGCGCGCTTCTCCGCCGCAACGGATTCGACCGCGTCGAAGCTTGCGGAAAGCACGCGCGAGCTCAACGAAGTTCTCGCTGCACGCTCGCAGGAGATTATCGGCATCCTCGACAATACGGCGCAGCCGCTGGTGGACAGCCTTGCCGACAACGGCCGCACACTCGCTTCGCAGCTGGTAGAGGCAACAACGGCAGCAACGGAACGCCTGCGCGTCGAGAACGCCGCCCTGATCAATGCGATCGCCAGCCGCACGGCCGAGACCATCACTGCCGTTCAGGCGGCAAAGGCTGGCCTCACCGACGATGTCAGCAATCTGATCGATCGCCTCTCCGCTTCCAATGCGAAGCTTGGCGAGCTGATCGATATGGCGACCAAGAACCTCGGCGATATCGACGGACGTCTACTCGACACGACGACAACCTTTGCCGAAAACGCAACGAAAGCCGCGGAGTCGTTCCAGACATCGACCCGTCTCATCGACGGCAATCTCGGAAAGCTCTCGCAACTTTCGAACTCGACGCTTACGGATATTTCCGCCATCGCGAAGAGCTTCGAAGAACATGGCAGCATGCTCGACAAGGCTTCCGAACTCATCAACGCATCGCAAACTAACCTCGCATCGACCTTCGACGAGCGTCAGGAGGCACTGCAGAAGCTTGCCGCCGGCTTGATCGCGAAGTCAGAAAGCGTCGAAAAGACCATGCGTTCGTTCGAATCGCTGGTTTCGTCGGCATTCGACCGTGCCGAAGGCCGGGCAACACAGACGACCGAACAGATCCGCACCTCGATCTCGGAAGTCGTCGAGCAGGCATCGCAGAAGTTCGCCAATGCCACGGACGAAATCCGCCGCTCCTCTGCTGCCATCCGCGCCGAGCTGGAGGAAACTCGTTCCGAGCTGCAGCGCGGCGTCATGGATATGCCGGAAGAAGCCAAGCAGTCGACTGCGCAAATGCGCAAGGCGGTATCCGAGCAGATCAACGCTTTGAAGGAACTTGCGGAAATCGTTCAGAAATCCGGCCGTTTGACGGATGTTGGTGAAGCCCGTGCAGTTCGCGCCGCAACGCCGACCCGTACATCGGCCGTCGCAGCGCAACCGCAACGTGCCGAACCAGCAGCCACCCCGCGGGCAGCCGCACCGGCTTCTACGCCGGCACAAGCACCTGCAATACGTGGCAGCCTTGATGTTCGCGGCAACGCAGCTCCGGCTGCACGCCCCGCCGGCAATGGCTGGGTTTCGGATCTCTTGCGCCGCGCATCGAGCGACGAGGCGCAAGCCGAACCAAAGGCGAAAGCATCCGAGACTGGCGGACGCTCGCCTGGCCAAGTCGTTGAATCGCTGAACTCCTTGTCGATCGACATTACCCGCGCGATCGATCATGAGGCTTCGGTCGAACTCTGGCAGCGTTATCGCGCTGGCGAACGCAACGTGTTCACCCGCCGTCTCTACACGCTCAAGGGTCAGCAGACATTTGACGAGATCAAGCGCAAGTATCAGGGCGACAGCGAATTCAAACGCGCCGTCGATCGTTACATGGACGACTTCGAACGCCTGCTCGAAGATGTTTCGCGCAACGACCGCGACAATGTCATGGCCCAGAACTACCTGACGTCCGACACCGGCAAGGTCTATACGATGCTGGCGCACGCGAGCAACCGCCTGAAGTAAGCAACGGATATGGATGAAAAAAACGCGGCCTCGGCCGCGTTTTTTGTTGGCAAGTTAAACCTCTCTTGTTTGGCGCCCCCACTCCGTCATCAACTCTGTTGAAGATAGCAATCTCTGATCCTTGCATTGAGAGTTACGATAATCTTACGCATGGCGGCCGCGAGGACGAGGATTGGCTTTTTGCCGGCAGCGACGAGGCGTTTGTAGAAGGAAGCAAACTCTCCCCGTCCTCGCGCTGCCTGCATTGCGGGCATGAACAGGATTG
>NZ_JAQMHX010000022.1 GCF_028331445.1 Candidatus Phyllobacterium onerii
GTTCCAACAAAAACGACCTGGGCATTATACAAAAATTTTTTTTTGGCCCCCCCGCTGTTTTTGCGGGGCGCGGCGGGGTCCGCCCGCCCGCCACCTATGCTTACCTTTAGCTTTGACCACCTCCGTCGATGATAGAATGCAGCATCAAATATCAAGCGGCCAGCAAGGCGGGCAACGGCGTACCTTACGAGCTGCTCGATCGAGACGGTGGAGTTCTTAGTGAACGGCACGCTCCTTCTCTCCTGAAGGTTGCGAATGAAAAACCCGAGCTTGGCGCCTTGCGGAGGGAACTTTCGCGTTTAGTGGCGGTTTCTCGATTACAGAGATGGCTCAGGGGCGCGCTAATGAACTTCGGTAAAATATATGGCGAAGGTTATATAAAGAGATAGCTCAGCCCTTGCTCGCAAAAAGAGGTAGTGGTGTCTCTGGTGGATAAAACGAAAACGGCTCTGGACGAATTGCGCATGCTGATGTTGGGAGCGCAAATCCTGCTCGGCTTTCAGTTCCAAGCGCCATTTCAAAATGCTTTTTCGGAGCTCAGCTTCCTCGAACAGGGGGTCGAAGTCATCGTGCTTTGCCTAATGGTCGTCGTTATCGCGCTGTTGATTACACCGAGCGCGCGCCATCGCATTGTGGAGCAAGGAGAAGCAACACCGACTTTTAATGACTTTGTCACACGGGTTTTCCTGTTGACGCTTGCTCCATTTGCCCTTGCACTCGGCTTGGATCTTGGCGTCGCCATGACTCGCGGGGCTGGAATATCAGTCGGCATCGTAGCTGGCATGATAGGCTGCCTCGTGGCACTGGGGATGTGGTACGGACCAATACTGCTTCGCGACGGCAATGGAGATGCGACCATGGCTACTTCTGACGAAAAGACGCCGACTGCTGCCAAAATCGATTATGTATTAACAGAGGCGCGGGTGGTATTGCCCGGTGCCCAGGCATTGCTGGGATTCCAGCTGGCAATTGTGCTGACCAACGGGTTTGCCGAACTCGCGGCGCCAGCAAAGGCGCTTCATTGCCTTGCACTGGGTTTGGTTGCGCTTGCGACCATGCTTTTGGTAACGCCCGCAGCTTACCACCGCATCGTTTACGGCGGTGCCGATGTAGCAGAGTTCTATGATGTAGCGACCCGCTTCGTGCTTGTCGCTACAGTCTTTCTGGCGCTTGGCCTCGCGGCTGATATTCACGTTGTGATCGGGAAGGTTACGAAAAATCCCAACTTTGCAAATGCTACGGCCGCTGCCACCGCTTTGGTGCTGCTCGGATTTTGGCATGTCTGGCCATGGTGGGAACATATTCGGCGGGATGTTCGAGGCAGAGACGATAAATTATAGCTCGCGTCAGCACTGCTCCGCAGACACAAAATGTCCGCTCATGGCGTATCCATTGTGCAATCACCCTTTCGGGAATGAGCTCAGCCAAGACGCCGGCATGGATCACACGCGAACCAGCAACTTGAGCGCTCCAATGGTGTGGGTAGCGGTCGCACCTGCGTCGGACGAGTGCGACGCAATCTGACCTGCGCTAAGGGCCAAGTACGCGGTTTGCTCCTGTTACGTTTCTTTGGGCGTCGCGTTGACCGCCGTGTTCCCAAGACCCCACAATTTAACCAGATCGCCATCCGCTCCCTCGACCGGATCGCATGGGGGAAAAGGAACCTGTGCTATGCGCGCCACCATATCTGGCGTTGGATGTTCACGGCATAGGTCAGCCTTTTGTTTCGGGGGATATGCACCCACCACCAGGAACCCAACGCTGGCTTCGAGGAGACAGTGACCTGTACCGGCGGGCAGTACAGCTATATCGCCGGGCTGGACTTTTAACTCGTGGCCTGCTTCCCCGCCAATCATAAGGCGTGCCGTGCCACCGGCAAAGCCCAGCACCTCATGGGCGGTGGTATGATAGTGGTGGAAGGAGTAAACGCCGTTTCGCCACTGCGCCGGCCAGCCATTATGTTCGAAAAGCTCTTCGAATGCCGCCGCTCCCTCATCGCCGCTCGCCGAAATGGCGCCACGATAGATGAGCACGGGCAAACGCGGGTTGTTAGGTATCCAGCCATTGCGATCAAGGTGCAGGATCTCAGGTTTCAATCGGTTTCCTCCTCGTCGTTAGGTCCGGAAACCAAACTGGGCAACACTCGACTGGGTCGATTTGATCGTATTTGCGACCTGCCGCTCGCGTTTGCCTTCCGGGTCTTCCCGGGATGAGGCTTTTGCGCGCTCGACCCGGGCTACGTCAACCTCTGCGGCGTGCTCGTCGCTATCGTCGGTATTTCCGCTCTGGACTGGAGCATTCACCCCGACAAAAGCGGCGACGGCAAGCCGTCACCGGAAATGCGGCTTCGCCTGGAATGGTTCCGAGATACTGGCCGAATAAATCCACATATGACCCACCATAATGACTGCAACCCGTATGAAAATAACCGCCTTTCCAAATTGCCGCTTGGACCCCAGGCTACTAGGCTGTCATAAGTCCGCCGCCAGATTTCGCATTCATGATCCAAGGCATGACCGAAGCAGAATCTTCCAGTATCTTTGCTTTACGCGCAAAGCCGTCGAAGGCCGCATGGGCTACACTCAACGGTTTGTGGCCATCGAACACTTCGCAGCAGGTACGCCAGGCTGTTTCATAGATGATATCGCGTTGTGCGTCTGGCCAGCTATCAAGGAATTCGATGGCGTCAGCGAGCGTTGCAATCTCGCGGACTATCCTCGATCCGTCCGTTACGAAAATAGGGCTGTCGAAATAAGAGTTCATCAAGTCCTCCAGCGTGTTGAACCAAGAGTTTGAGTTACCTTCTCAGGCTCTGCTCACGTTACACGGCGACGCATGTAGCCTCTGCGAAGGATTTCGGAGATCGACTCGGATTGGGGGCGCCTCGAGCCATCGGAGCTCGATCTGCTTTATGAGCCTCGGTCGAGCCCCACGATTGACAGAGCTTTTAGAGTCAGTCCTTCCATGTTTTGC
This sequence comes from Candidatus Phyllobacterium onerii, assembly GCF_028331445.1. Taxonomy (GTDB): domain Bacteria; phylum Pseudomonadota; class Alphaproteobacteria; order Rhizobiales; family Rhizobiaceae; genus Phyllobacterium; species Phyllobacterium onerii. The sequence goes on from NZ_JAQMHX010000022.1 coordinate 2,974, forward strand.
CGCTCACTCAGGAATAACAAAATGCGCCCGCCAGCGTTTTCGCGGGTAGTAGTTCAGGTTGTTTGGATGCGCTAAATTATAGTAATGCCCATTTGATGTTTCAAGACTTTTTGCGTATTTTTTCTGCACCATGGGGCGCGGAGCATGGTCATCTCACTAGCTCATAACTCAAAGATCGTCAGATAAACCTGACCTCTCGCAACCAAGATCAACTTGGCTCCATATCAACTTCGACTATGGGCCTTTGTGCAACCTTATCCTACGTCGTCGCAATTGACGAGCGGTTGGCGACAGGCCATTTCCGCATTTTTTGGCACGCTCGGCTTTGCCCCCCGGCTTCAGTGACTTATTTCCCTTTTCGTCATCCTGACGGCCCTCCTATGCTGCGGGATCTTCTGAGCAAGCTCGCAGTTTGCCGTGATCAAGCGGCCAAATCCACGCGCATTCCGCCTTCTGCACGCATCTCGGCTTGTCTTGTTCACTGGAATTCGACCGAGCAAAACTGGGATTGTCCCTGCCATGGCTCGCAGTTCGCCCCCGATGGAGCTGTACTCAATGGACCGACCTTTTTCCAAGCGCGACGCAACTGCGAGTGTTTCCGAGAGTATGGTTATTTCGCCAGCGCAGTTGAACCGGCATAGTTTCGTTTCCACCGACGGATTCCAGCCTTCATCTGTCGACGAATTTAGATTTATCGACTTCAACTTACGGATTGTCTTCAAGCGAAGAGGTGGAATTTTGCTGTTGCTTCGACTGATCGCGTCAAGCGACCTGAACCAATGCAGCGGCGAAGCACCGAGCGGTTATCGCTAAATTTTTTATGGTTCAAAGATCAGCCCCGCCGTCCACGGCGGGACTGATCCTCTCACGTCATTTGTTTTTGTGGCTTTGCTGGCCGGCTTTCGCGTGCTGCTCCGGCGTCCCGCCCTGAGTTGAGCGCGCGCCCTGTTGGCCTTTGGAACTATCGGACTGCTTCTGCTGTCCGGAAGTTTCTTTGGATCCGTGCTGCGATGACTTGCGATTGTCGGATCCACCGCGATTGTCTTGAGTGTTTGGCATAATTTTCCTCCTTTACGTGACCCCGTCCACCCAACCCACATTTGTGTTGTTTGTTCCATCCGCGGCTGCTTTGCCCGCGAAACCACATTTGCCAACTCACGGGTTAACTCAAGAGCATGTCGCCGTTATGTGATGCGCGACCATGACAGTCACCCTAGGCGATGAAGATTGGGTTCTTGCTACCGATCAAGATTGAGCTCACGTTGACGATCCGCTTACAAAATAGCGCTCGCGCTGGTGGATCATATTAATCAAGATCACGTCCGCTGCTGATGCAGCATTGAACGACTGGCAAGATGTCAAGCTGTCAAAGGGCGCTCACCATGCTCGAGCATGGAACACCTGGAGAGCTGTTCGGCCCTGCGCGCACTTTTTTCGTATCGGCGCAATCGAGCACCAAACAGCGTGGTGCGGGGTTATCCGAGACAGAAACGTCGACGGCGGAGGCGAGCAGCACGATGAAAGCCCCGCTGGGCCGCCTATCCGGACGTGGGCTGCCGCCCGGCGCCCATACGATGAACCCGCCGATGACCGGGGTAAAAGTCCTGCTCGGGAGTGAAGCTCGGTAAGGCACGGTGTAGCCAGCGGCTGCGGCGATCGATGGGCTGAGTCCAATTAGGAACCCCTCTCTGAAGTGAGAGCGGCGGGATCGTCGGCATCCAACGGCGGCGGTCGCCGTCGCGACATGGAGGGAAAACGATGATCGCTGCGGCGAGAATGTGCCATCTCCGATCGCCGCAAAAGAGTGATACCAGCGGGACGTCTCGAAGACAGAACAACGACAACAGCAAGAAGGTTAGGGGACCATTTTATGAAGACTTACGTGGGGTTTTTATCATTGCTGGCTGCCGGATTCCTCGTCGCCCTTCCGGCGCGGGCGGCTGATGTCGTCTCGGTGATGGCTTCCGAAGTTAACACGGCCGAAAAGGATGGCTGGACCTTTGCCTTCAGTCCATATTTCTGGGCGGCGGGACTATCGGGCAATACGGCACAGTTTGGCTTGCCGTCCGTGCATATCGATGCTGACTTTGGCGATATCCTGGACGATCTCGATTTTGCCGCCATGGCGATTGGCGAGGCACGCTACGGCCGTTACAGCATTTTCGGTGATGTCATCTACACGAAGTTATCGAGCGGCTCGGCAACACCACGGGGCATTCTCGCCGACGACGTCGACGTGTCTTCAGCGACTTTCGCGGCCTTGGTGGGGCAGGCTACTCGATCCTGGAAAGTGCCAGAGGCACGCTCGATGTCGTCGCTGGCGCAAGGGTAGGGTATGTCAACACCGATATCTCGTTCAGTGGCGGCAGTCTCGATGGCCGCCAACGCAGCGACAGTGCGACCTGGGTCGACGGGCTTGCGGGTCTGCGGGGCAAGTATTCACTTACCGACAAAGTATATCTGACCGGCTGGGGCCTTGTCGGCGGCGGCGGCGCGGATGTCGACTGGGACGTCGCCGGCGGTATCGGCTACGAGTTCAACAAGACGGTATCGGCGGTTTTGGGGTACCGGGCGCTGGGTGTTGACTACGCCAGTGACGGATTTGTTTTCGATGTCGTCCAGCAGGGGCCCATACTGGGTGTAGTCATGCATTTCTAAACCTGCATCGTCTCAAATAGTTTTCGGAGCGAGATGATCACCGCCAGTGGCGCGTTGCCACGAACAAGTGGGCAAGCGCCGTCGAGATTGTAGGAACCAGTGTAAAAAATCTCGTGCGTGAGGGAACCTCGCTTGACCTTTATGTTGGTTTTTGCCTTCGGATATCGAACGGGATGACATCGGCTTTGTCGAGCGCCGTTTCGATCTCGCCTGACAGGCAGTGGACCATTTCCGCGTATTCCGCGCAGCGCTGCTCGCGGATTGGTTCAGGCGATATTTCCCAGCGCTGCAGTGCCGCCTGCGCATCCGCCAAGTCGGTGCATAAATCTCGGAAATCATCACTCAGCGCAGCCAGTCGTTCGATCGACCGACATCGTTCGGGAAAGCTGCGTTGAGCGGCAGCCACGCTCTTGTCCATGTCAGAACCCCCTTCCATCGCGGCAAACGGTTGCCACGATGTATGCAATAATGCGTTGCTCGCCGCATCATCATGGACGGAAAGCGGTTTGGGGAGTAGCTTACAGTAATATACGGGCAAAAATGCCGGTTGATTCTTTTCATCGGGGGATGAAATCACCATGCAAGGCTCCACGAAGGCTGGCATAGATCGGCCCGAGCAGATTGTGCGGCAGCCACCCGCTCCCGAGGATATCCGCGCCCAACTTGATCGCATCATGGCCAGTCCGGAATTTCCAGACACCGGTCACGCGCATTCATTCTTGCGATATGTCGTGGAAGAAACTCTGTCTGGACGTTCCGAGCGCATCAAAGGCTATTCTATAGCGATAGAGGTATTCAAGCGCGACGAGCGATTCAACCAGGATGATCCCGTCGTTCGGATCGAGGCTGGGCGGTTGCGGAGAACGCTCGAGCGATATTATTTGGTTGCTGGCCAGAACGACCCCGTCCGGATCGACATTCCAAAAGGCAAATATGTTCCGTTCTTCAGCTGGAATGGGCCGATAGCGGAGGAAGCTGCCCACCGCAGTTCGGTGCGGTCATCAAAATATCCTTGGCGCATGAAATGGCCCATTCTGTTGAGTTTGCTCGCCATCCTTGTTGCGACCTTGGGCTATTGGATGGCGGGCCCTCCTGCATCGTCAACCACCGCAGCTGGCCCCGATGGGCCCACGCTGGTGATCGCACCCTTCGCCAATTTCAGTGAGGGACCGGAGGCCAATCTCTATGCGCTCGGCCTCACCGAGGAACTCTTGACCGCTCTTCCCCGCTTCAAGGAGATCAAGGTCTTCGGCCGCGAAACGTCAGAAGCCTTCCCGCCGGAAGTTGACCCTTCGCGTGTCCGCAAGGAACTCGGGGCCAACTATCTGCTTGCCGGTGCAGTGCGTGTCTCCGGTGATCGCGTGCGGGTGACCGCACGCTTGCTTGATACAAAAACCGGCGCAATTCTTTGGTCCCAGACCTACGACGATGACGTTCGCTCGCGCGGGCTGTTTGCCATTCAAACCGACGTTGCAAATCGGGTGGCAACCGCTGTGGCCCAGCCGTATGGCATTATTTCAAAAGCGGTCGCCTCCAGTCCCCCGCCTGACGACCGTGGCGCTTACGATTGTACGCTGCAGTTTTATGGTTACCGTGCCGAATTGAGTGTGGAAAAGCACGGTAAGGTTCGCATGTGTCTTGAAAGCGCAGTTGCTCGCTTCCCGTCCTATGCAACGGCGTGGGCAATGCTGTCGATCTTGTATCTCGACGAGGACCGATTTGGCTACAACCCGACGTCTGAATCTTCAACTTCATTGGAACGGTCGCTCCATGCGGCTCGGCGTGCTGTAGAACTCGATCCGGGCAACACGCGTGCGCTGCAGGCCTTGATGACGGCGTTGTTCTTCAACCGGCAGCTGACGGAAGCGCTTCGTGTAGGTGAGCAGGCGCTGGCGACCAATCCCAACGACACGGAACTAATGGGTGAGTACGGTGTGCGCTTGGCCATGGGTGGACAATGGCAACGCGGCGCAGCGGTGCTGGATCAGGCGCTGGCGCTCAACCCCGGCGGGGCGGGCTACTATCGCGGCAACAGGGCGCTGGCTTCCTATATGCTGGGGGACTACGATACGGCGGTCGTCGATATCAGACAGGCGAACCTGCAGAAATTTCCGCTTTTTCACATTGTCGCGGCGGTGATCTATGCGGAGCGCGGGATGATGGTGGACGCCACGCGCGAGGGAACCTTGTTCATGAAAATGCGTCCCGCATTTCTCCCCAACATTACCGCGGAACTCACAAACCGCAACTTTCAACCTGAGGATCAGTTGCGCGTCATTGCCGGTCTGCGCAAGGCAGGCATGCCAGTGCGGGCCGAGACGGCAGAAACCACCTCGCCGCCGCTTCCCACATCCGATCTTCCTTCACGGTAGCGGCGGTCTCCAAATTTCGGAGTCCGCCCAGTTCTGGACCCGAGCCAGGATCAGGACCTGTGGGGCCGGCATCAACTGCCCAAGCGCCATCCCTGTCGGAACAGGCCACGAACGGCAACTTCCCGCTATCTAGATTTAGACCAAGGCTCAAATGCGCCATGAGCGGACGCTTAAAGAGATGGTGTGCTCTACAAGCAACGTCACAAAGATCGAAACATGTTCGGAAAACTCAAAGACTGGCGTCGTCTTCACACTCGATACCACCGCTGCGCCCACACCTTTTCTTAAGCATATGCATAGCAGCGGTCGTCATCTTCTGGCTCTGATTAGTCAGTCCTGACTCTGGCTTCGCAGGGCTATTGATACCTGTAACATACGAGATGTTACGGGTGTAATCCCTTTGTGGCGCGTACATTTTCCAGACCAATCGGGAGGCTTGTCGAGACGGTCGGGTCTGAAGCCAGTCCACCAGATTTCACAACAACTGAGGGGGAGGCCCAGGATGATAATTGCTCAATATGCGATGCGGACCTTTGCAGCGTCCATCTCGTCGGCCGCGCTCGCCCTGACAATTGCTGCGGGAATGCCAACGGGCGCGACGGCAGCCGAAGCAGATGCCAAGACGTTGCTCAAGGCGATGTCGGACTATCTGGCTGCACAGAAAGCAATTTCGTTCAACTACGACACCAACCTTGAAGTCGTCACCAAGGACCATCAGAAATTGCTGCTTGCAAGCTCGGGCAAGATCGAGTTGGGGCGGCCCGACAAAATTCGTGCCACCCGCCATGGCGGTTTCGCCGATGTCGAGATGGTGTTTGACGGCAAGACGCTGACCGTGCTGGGCAAGGATGCCAATCTCTATACCGAGGTCGACGTGCCGGGCACCGTCGAAAACCTGGTCGACCAGCTAAGAGATACACTGCACAGGCCGCTTCCAGCCGCCGATCTGATCCTGCCAAATGTCTATGCGGAGCTGATGCGCGATGTGGTCAATGTCAAGGACCTTGGCAGCGGCGTGATCGCCGGCACGGAATGCGACCACCTTGCATTTCGGGCAAAGGAAGTCGACTGGCAGATCTGGATCGCCCAAGGCAAAAATCCCTATCCTTGCAGATATGTGATCACCGCAAGTCAGGTGGACCAGGGACCCCAATACAGCATCCAGATCAGTGACTGGAAAACCGGCATCGACGTCGTTGCCGACGACTTCAGTTTCAAAAACAAATCGAAAGCCGAGAAGGTGGATCTGGAGAAGCTGCCGAATATTGACGAACTTCCCAATCACTTCACCCCCGGAGGCACGAAATGAACGCGTCAAGGAAACTTAGAATCGCGCTTGTGGCCGGGATCGCTGGATTGTTCGCATTGGAAGCAAGATCGGAGTTCTCGGTTCCAAGCCTCTACAGCTTTGTCGGCATGGCCGAGGCCCGGATCGGCCGTCCCCTCACGCCCGTCAGCGTAGCCGGCGTGGCACGACGCACAGTCAGGCGATGCGCTGTGGGGGTCTATTATTGTTAGCCGGGGAAAGATACCGTTCTCCTGGCACCGCCTTTTTTTCAAAGGGCATGCGTTGGATTGTGATACTGGCGATCGCCGGTATTACTACAGGCTGTGCCGGGAGACCGAAGAACGTGTTGTCACCTTTGGCAGACACGTCGTCATCTTCGAGAAGGTTGAGATGCTGGTCACAACAACGCGAAGCCGTTCCAGCGTTCCCGGGCAAATGTTCAGTGGCGAGCGCGGGCTGACACCGTCCTTCGCCGACATAACGGTTTCGATCCCGCCAGGCAAAGTGCGCAAAATCGGTGAAGTCTCCTGGCCGAAGAGGCTTCCCTCCAATCCGCTAACGGACTTTGCGGTTCTGAAAGCGGACGCATTGACGTTGGACGGAGCCAAATCATGGCTGAACGCTACAGTGAAGAAAAACCCCGATCGCAGCGTCATTGTTTTTATTCACGGTTTCAACAACCGCTTTGAGGATGCCGTCTATCGTTTCGCACAAATCATGCAAGATTCCGGCATACCCAATACGCCGGTTCTGGTTACCTGGCCTTCGCGCGGCAGCCTGCTGGCCTATGGTAACGGCAGACTGCCAGCGAAATTCAAGAACGTCATGCTTGCCGATGCCGACGTCGATGTCGATGTGTTCCGTTCCCAGATCGCAGACATGGGGCCGGATCGCCCGCAGTTCACCCTTTTCGTTTCCCGCGATGACCGCGCCTTGGCGCTGTCCCGGCGAGTGTGGGGCGACATCCCGAGAATAGGCTCCATCGATCCGGAACAATCGCCCTACAAGGAGGAATTGGCCGCGAACAAGATCGCGGTGATTGACCTCACAAAAATCAAGGCCGGAGACAGGCTTCACCACAGCAAGTTCGCCCAATCTCCACAAATCGCGCAGCTCATTGGTGCGCGCATCTCGCAAGGCCAGACCTTGACCGACAGCAGGGTCGGGCTCGGCGACAAACTTCTCGCCGCCACGACCGGAACGGCGGCGGCAGCGGGGAGTGCAGCCGGGTTGATCCTTTCCGCGCCAATTGCCGTCGTCGACCAGAACACCCGGGACAATTATGCCAATCACATCGCTCGGTTGGGAGGGCAAACGGCGGCGCGTAACCGTTGCAAGCCCAATGCGCTTCAGCCAACCATGTGCGATTGACGTTCCGGCGGGGCGTTGTCATCGCTGACAGCTTCTGCGTCTTCAGGTTGCCGGCAACTATTCTCATCCCAAGCATGGGCTGAGCAACGATTTTGAGGGGGAGTCAAGCAAATGCGAACTGCCGTTTCCACATCACTATTTATCATGATAGCGCTTGCTGCGTGTCAGTCGACGGGTGACGACGCTGTCCCAGCCTCGTCTGTTCCGGTCGCCATGGACGCGACCGGAACGACCACGGGGGGAGCACCGGTTGACCTCGCCGATCTGGTAAATGCTCCCGCCGCCGGAGCTCGAAACCAGCTGCGGTTGCGCGGCTACGCGTTTACCCAGCAGCAGGGCCCGACGACGTATTGGTGGAATCCAGGAACGACGATCTGCGCAACGACAGTAACCAGCAACGGAAAGTTTCAGACAATCGGAACGGCAACAGCGCGCTATTGCGGTCAGGAGTAGTTGTTCGCGTTGGTGGTGCAGCGTCTCAAGATGCGCCGCGCAACGGGTAATCACCGACGTAGGTTACAGTAAGATACTCCCCGCAGGAGTGGCGCTCCGATAGGTTTCACTGCACCAAGGATCGCAAGTGTTGTGCATGGCTGCGGCAGCACTGATGGTCGGTTTAACAGTTACGTACTTTTTTCTATCGCCGCTACCTGCAATGGGTTGGAACAGCCGTAAAGGCAGTTGTGTAATGAGGACAGGGGATGTTTATGACGATCTTGCGCTGGGGATTTCTATCCGCTTCGGTATCCTTTTATGCGCTTACTTTTTCGGCGCAGGCGCAAGAGAGTGCAGCGGACCTCGCCAAGAAACTCTCCAATCCCATCGCGTCGCTCATCAGCGTACCATTCCAGGGCAACTATGATGGCGGCTACGGCCCGGACGATGGCAGCAAATACACCATTAATGTTCAACCCGTCATTCCGTTCACCTTGAACGAGGACTGGAACCTCATCTCTCGCACCATCGTGCCGATTGTCTGGCAAAACGACATCGCAGGACCGTCCGGCGATCAATTCGGGCTTGGGGATACGACGCAGAGCCTGTTCTTCTCGCCCAAGAAGCCCACCTCGCGTGGTATCATTTGGGGCGTCGGTCCCGTCTTTCTTTTGCCGACCGCGACGGACGACTTGCTTGGAGGCGGGAAGTGGGGCGCGGGCCCGACCGCCGTGGCCCTCAAGCAATCCGGTCCTTGGACCTATGGTGCTCTGGTGAACCACATCTGGTCGTTCGCGGGTGATGACGATCGTCAGGACGTGAACTCGACGTTCCTGCAACCCTTCATTTCCTACACAACACCGAAAGCCTGGACCTTCGCGCTGAACACCGAGAGCACCTATAATTGGGAGGCCGAACAATGGTCCGTTCCCATCAACTTCACTGTCGCCAAACTGGTGAAGGTCAACAAGCAACCAGTTCAGCTCATGGCAGGTGTCCGCTATTGGGCCGAGAGCCCGGACAACGGCCCTGACGGCTTCGGTGCACGCTTGGCCGTTACGTTCCTGTTTCCGAAATGAGAAAGACCAGCGCCGCCTGCCGGTGTGAAAGAAGACCGTTTTGAAATGCACGAATTCAATGATCCATCCTGTGACAAAGGGGTACGGCAAATGTTGACAAAACGAGATCTGCTTCGCACCGCAGCGGCGATCGCCGCGGGAGCCGCGATTGCAAGGCCAAGCCTCTTAATGGCGCAGAGCTATCCCGACATCATCGAGGCCAAGGACATCGCCGAGGAAGGCTTCATCTACGGCCTGCCGCTGGTGATGAATTATGCGGTCATGCATGAGTTTGCCGTCGATCCGAAATCCAGCCAGTTCAAGGCACCGTTCAACCAGATCGACAATATGCATCATGTGGCGACCTATGAAGATACAGCCATCGTCACGCCGAACAGCGACACGCCATACTCCATTCTGTGGCTGGATCTGCGTGCCGAGCCGATGGTGATCTCTGTGCCGGCGGTGGAGAAGGAACGTTATTATTCGGTGCAGTTGATCGACGGCAATACCTATAACTTTGGCTATATTGGCAGCCGCGCTACGGGAAACGATCCGGGTTCCTATCTCGTGGTCGGACCCGACTGGAACGGCGAGAAGCCCACCGGCATCAGCCAGGTCTTTGCCTCGACCACCCCGTTCGTATTCGCCAATTTTCGAACGCAGCTAATCAACGTCGAAGACCTGGCGAACGTGGAAAAGGTGCAGGCCGGCTACAATGTGCAGCCGCTGTCGGCCTTCGTGAAGCAACCTGCACCCCCGGCCGCCCCGAAGATTGACTTCCTGCCGGCGACAACGCAGGGCATCAAAGACAACTTCTTCGACTATCTCGATGCCGCGCTTGCGTTCGTGCCGCCCACGCAAGAGGACAAGGCCATCCGTGCCAAGCTCGCCCGTATTGGTGTGGGCCCGGATAAATCATTCCATTTCAAGGACCTTCCGATTGCTCACAAAGTGGAAATCGGCCTTGGGATGAAAGAGGGTGATGACAAGGTCGCCAAGTTTGCGGCGAGCGGAATGAAAACCATCAACGGCTGGAGTATTGGTTCATTCTTTGGCGACCGCAGCTTTTACAAGGGAGATTGGCTAAAGCGTGCCGCCGCTGCCAAGGCGGGTATGTATGGCAACGATGCCGTGGAAGCCATGTATCCCTTTACCCGTACGAATGCGACAGGCGAAACACTCGACGCCAGCAAGCACAACTACACCATCACCTTTTCCCCCGGGCAACTCCCGCCGGTGAACTCCTTTTGGTCGGTGACGATGTATGACGGCAAGAGCCAGCTTTTGATCAAGAACCCGATCAATCGCTACCTCATCAACTCGCCGATGCTGCCGGGTATGAAGAAGAACGAGGATGGTTCCCTCACTCTCTATATCCAGAAAGACAGCCCCGGCGCAGACAAGGAGGCAAATTGGCTGCCTGCGCCCAACGGTACCGCCTACATCGTGATGCGCCTGTACTGGCCGAAAAGCGAAGCCCCTTCCATACTGCCGGCGGGTGAAGGGACATGGCAGCCGCCCGGTATCAATGTGGCGTAATAATTATCCCCGACCGTACTGATGTGTGGTGCCCGAAGAGGCGCCGTCAATTAGGAGAGAACTATGATACGCATGACGAGGCTGCTTTGCGCGACCGCCGCAATGGTGCTGATGGGCTTGGGCACCACTTCCGCCGATACGGCGCCGAAGATGAAAATGACGACGCCGATACCGGATTCCATCATCACGCCGGAGAGTTTGGACACCAGACTTGGCAAACTGAACTTTTTCGATGGCTTCCCGGATGACGCCACTTCGGAGAAGATCTACGACAATCTCGACTTCATGCGCGGCGTCGATGCCTTTCTCAATGCCATGCCCGGCGCATCGGTCGAAGCCCTGAGAGTTGGATTGGTCAGCCAGGGCGCCGACAACAACCAGACCATTTTGATCTTCGAAAACCTGATGGATTCGCGTTCACTGTTCCTGACCGGCAACACCGAAAGCATCTACAATCTCATGTGGCTGGACACCAAGGCCGGCCCGCTGGTCATCGAGACGCCGCCCAACATTCTCGGCATGATCGACAATCACTGGTTCGAATATGTCGGCGATGTCGGCAATGCTGGCCCTGACAAGGGCAAGGGAGGGAAATACCTGCTTTTGCCGCCGGGTTACCAAGGCGAGGTCCCCGAAGGCTATTTCGTTTTGCGGACGTCGACCTACGGAAACCTGTTCTTCTGGCGCGGATTCCTCGAAAATGGCAGCACCGCAACCGCGGTCGAAAACACCAGAAAGTTCGCCAAGGTCTATCTTCTTTCGGACGCTGCCAACCCGCCAGCAATGAAGATCATCAATAGCTCGGGCAAGGAATACAACACCATCCATGCCAATGATTTCCATTTCTACGAGGAAGTGAACAACATCGTCCAATCCGAGCCGAACGAGGCCTATCACCCCGAAGTACTGGGACAGCTCGCTGCCATCGGCATTGAAAAAGGCAAACCGTTTGCGCCCGACGAGCGGATGAAGAAGATCCTCACTGAAGCCGTGGCCGTCGGCAATGCGACGGCGCGCACCATCACCTTCAAGACCCGTATGAAGGACGCCTATTATTATCCGGACAGTGCCTGGTTCACCGGCTTTGTCGGTGGCAGCTACGAGTTTCTTCTGCAGCCCGGCGTTCGTTATCTGGATGCCCGTGTCCTGTTCCACTACTACGCGACGGGTATCACGCCGGCCATGGCGATAAAGCGCGTCGGCATCGGTTCGCAATACGCCGGTGCCACGACCGATAAGGACGGCAAACCGTTCGATGGCGGTAAAACCTATAAGGTGCATCTGCCGCCAAACATTCCGGCAAAGGAATTCTGGTCGTTCGTTGCGTATGACAACCAGACGCGTTCGATGCTGCAGACTGATCAGCAATTTCCCAGCATTGGCAGCGACAAGAAAGACATCGTGATCAATGCGGACTCTTCAGTCGACGTATGGTTCGGCCCGACAGCACCGGAAGGCCATGCGGGCAACTGGGTCCAGACAGTTCCCGGCAAGGGCTGGAATGTTCTTCTTCGCCTCTATGGCCCTCTGGAGTCATGGTTCGATAAGTCCTGGAAGCCGGGCGAGTTCGAAATCGTCAGGTAGGGAGCGCTAACGGCAGCGGCCTGTCCGTCATAGGCTCGTCGACGTCGCCAGCCTGTGCGGCAACAACAAAGTGTGTGATAAAGGCCTCCTCGAAGGCTCGGGATGGACGTCCAAAGTTGCCCATGTTTCGTCTGGAACTTAAATGTCGGCAGCCACATTTGAGCAGCATTGGGTTTCAAGACGGGCTTTCCTTGGTGGGCGACAGGCACCCAAATTTCGGCGCATCCTTCCGCCCGGAGCGACAGACGATGGTCTGCTGGCCTGCAGCGGCTGCGGCAGCTGTCTGGAACAGTGTCCCACTCATATCATCAGCCTTGTCGAAGATTTGCCCACACTCAATTTTTCGCTTGGCGAATGCACCTTCTGCGGCGAATGCGCCGAGGCCTGTCCCGAGCAGGTCTTTCACGGCAAATCATCGCGTCGTTTCCCGCACGTGGCCCTGATCACTGACAGCTGTCGGGCCCAAAACCCGATCGAGTGTCAGTCATGTCGCGACGCCTGCCCCGAGCAGGCGATCCATTTCCGTCCTCAGGCTGGGGGACCTTTCCTGCCTGTTCTCGACGAAGGATCCTGTAACGGTTGCGGCGCATGCATCAGCGTCTGTCCCGTCACCGCCATCAAGGTCCGGGATTTGGCGCAGGGGGCGGCACATGCGTGATATAGCGGGCACCTATCACATTTCGAGCGCCGTCATCATGGTGCTGCCGGCAATGCAGGACGCCGTACTGGCACAACTCGACGACATGGCGAATGTCGAGGTCCATGCATCAGGGCAACAAGATCGTCGTCGTAATCGAAGGCACGAGTACGGGTATTCTCGGAGACTGCCTGTCGGGGATATCCACCCTCGATGGGGTGATCGCGGCGAACATGGTTTTCGAGCATGGCGAAACGGAGGAGGCCGGAAGCAATGACCGAACTGACGCGGCGTGAGGTTCTCAGGGCGCGCATGCGGCTGCGGTCGCGGCGGCCACGGCCGGCATCCCACTATCTGCCTTCGCGCAGCCAGTGCCGGGCGGTGTACATCTGTTGACTGGAAAAATCTCAGAGCCCGGTAACAGCCCATTCTCATTGACTGGCCAGCCATCGGCCTGCGGTACCGCACGCGAGGTGGGCACATTCGCCCACCGCTTGCCTGCGGACATGGTGGTCACCAATCCCGAACACCGCAAGCACGCCGAGGAGATCTGGCATGTGCCGCACGGCATCATCCCGGATAAGCCGGGCCTATCACGCTGTCGAGCAGGACCGCATGCTGAAGGACGGCAAGCTCAACTTCTATTGGGTCCAGGTCAACAACAACGTGCAGGCGGCGCCGAACACCAGCAATGAAACCTATCAAGGCTACCGCAATCCCGACAATTTCATCGTGGTTTCCGATGCCTATCCAACCATTACGGCGATGAGCGCTGACCTGATCCTGCCAGCTGCCATGTGGGTGGAAAAGGAAGGGGCATACGGCAATGCCGAGCGGCGCACGCATGTCTGGCACCAACTTGTGCAGGCACCCGGCGATGCGCGCTCGGACCTGTGGCAAATGGCCGAATTTTCCAAGCGTTTCATGACGGACGAGGTCTGGCCTGCAGAAATCCTTGATGCCAATCCAGACTATCGCGGCAAGACCCTTTACGAGGTGTTGTTCAGCAACGGGACCGTCGACCGCTTCCCGACAAGCGAGCTCAGCCCCGCGTATAGCAACAACGAAGCCCAAGCGTTCGGTTTCTACATCCAAAAGGGATTGTTTGAATCCTTCGGCATGTTCGTGAATGCGGCGCGGGAAATGCGGTCAGCAGGCACTTTCTGCTTCTCGGAGCAGGCTATGGGATTTGCGGAATTGGAGGGATTTTTCACCGGAGCGACAAAGGCATGAGAAGTCACCGAATTGCTAAAACCGCTACGTGTCGGGAGCTAACCCGAAGCGGAAGTTCGTGTGATCGCGGCCGTTGCGGACACGGGTACTGCGTTCGAACACAAACCTGATTCCGTCCAGTCGAAGGACCGAATGTCCCTGGTCGATCTTTGCAGGAGTTTGACGTTGCAAAGGCCTGCTCGGCTAATGAGCTGTGGCGACTCGATGCGCGATCATTAGACGGAAGCCATTATTGCCGGCTCAGTCGAAGCGCCGCGGCCCGGCGATGGCCCTCCATACCCTCTGTGCGACTTTGCCGTACCGAGGGGGGAGCGACCGCGGCCACACCGCGCGCGTCGAGCCATTGGTGGGTGCACACTTTGACGTAGGAACCTACCCAGAGACCTCCGGTGTAACGTCCTGCGGCCATGGTCGGAAGCGTGTGATTCGTCCCGCAGCACTTGTCAGAGTACACAACGCTGGCAAGTTCCCCGATGAAGAGAGAGCCATAGTTGCGCAATTTTCCTGCCGTGGAATGGGCATCGCGTGTGTGAACCTCAAGGTGTTCGGCCGCGATGTGGTCCGAATACGCGATCATTGCGGCTTCATCGGCACAAACGGTGATCTCACCGTAGTCACGCCAGGCGACGCCGGCGACGTCGGCCGTGGGCAGTGTTGCCAGCTGGCGTTCCACCGCCTCCAGTGCAGCCTCGGCGAGTTTTTGATCGGTTGTGATAAGGCCAACCCGGGTCCTGACATCGTGTTCGGCTTGCGCCAGAAGGTCGGTGGCGATCATCTCCGCGTCGCCTGTTTCGTCGGCAACGATATAAATTTCGCTGGGGCCTGCCAATTGGTCGATGCCTACCTGGCCGAACACCTGCCGCTTGGCCTCATTGACGTAGGCGTTGCCGGGTCCAACGATCTTGTCGACGGCGGGAATGGTTTCGGTGCCGAACGCCATGGCGGCAATGGCCTGCGCACCGCCCACTTTGAAGATCCTGTCGGCGCCCGACAAATGGCAGCCGGCAATCATGGCCGGATGGGCGTTGGGCGGCAGGCAGGCGATGACATGATCGCAGCCGGCAACCTTTGCCGGCACGATAGTCATGACGGGTGCAGATAGGATCGGATATCGGCCCCCGGGCACATAGGCTCCAACAACCTCAATCGGAATGACGCGGTGTCCGAGGTGCAGTCCCGGAAGGGCGTCGAATTCGAGCGGAAGTAGGGATCGCAGTTGCGCTTCGGCGAACGCCTTGACGCGCTCAATGGCAAACTCAGTGTCTTTCCTGGTCTGGGGATCGAGATTGGCAACGGCTTCCAGGCGATCCTCGTGACTCACCTCGAATGTGACTAGATCGGACCGGTCATAGGTGCGTGCATATTCTCCGACGGCATCGTCTCCGCGTGCCCGCACATTCGCAATGATGTCCTTGACCACGGCCTCAATTGCAGCAGTATCCGAAATCGAGACAACGTTTGGCTGCTTGAGATGATTTATCCTGTCACCGAATTGGCGGGAGCGGTTTGCCATTTGGATCTCCGGGTTGCTTGTTGGAGGAATGTCGTCACAATCGGGCACCCGCCGCTTTACTGCAATTGCTGGCGGAGCATCTGTTCAGTATATTCACCAAGGCGGCGCGTTGTGTACGTCGTGCGGTGACAGGCTGTTTCGATGAGGCACTCCAATCTTGGGAAAATCCAATGCCAAAAATCGGCGTCAAATTGAAAGAGATGCGGCGCAGGCGCGATTTGGGCGTGCGAGAGCTGGCAGTGAGGTCCGGAATCTCCCATTCCACCATTTCCCTGATCGAGCGGGACAGGATGAGTCCGTCAATCGACACGTTGAGCGCGGTGCTGGACGCTCTCGGAACAACGCTCCCCGGGTTCTTCAGCGATCTTCAGTCGAGCCTGCCATACACACCGTTCTACGGAGGGGAGGAATTGGTGGAGATCGGCAAGGTCGACACCATCTCCTACCGTGTCATCGGGCTCAACCATCCTAACCGGCAACTTCTAATGCTGCACGAGACCTACGCGGTCGGCGCTGACACCGGAGAAGCCTTCGCGCATGCCGCGCAGGAAGCGGGAATGGTGATCAAAGGTGCAGTGGAAGTGACCGTTGGCGGCCAGAAAAAGATCCTGAACAAGGGCGATGGGTACTATTTCGACAGCCGGCTCCCCCATCGCTTCCGCAACGTCGGCGAGCAGAAAAGCGAAATCTTGAGCGCGATAACCCCGCCGACATATTGACTTGGAATGGTGATTTTAATCACCGCGGCGCTTTATCAGGCTTTCAATCGAGTCAAACTGTGGTTTCTTAGTTTGGTCATAGAAAAACAAGGGGAATGACAATGAAAATTCTGAACGCAACGTTGATTGTATGCGCGTTGGCGACCACCGGAACAGCGACCGCTGAAGCCCGTGATCTGACAGTCGTGTCTTGGGGTGGTAACTACCAGGACGCCCAGCGCAAAATCTATTTCGAGCCTTTCGCAAAGCAGGCTGGAAAGCCGCTGCTCGATGAGAGTTGGGACGGCGGATACGGCGTGCTTCAGGCCAAGGTGAAAGCGGGCGTTCCAAACTGGGATGCTGTCCAGGTTGAGGCCGAGGAACTTGCGCTTGGTTGCGCGGACGGCATTTACGAAAAGGTCGACTGGGACAAGTTGGGCGGCAAGTCCAAGTTCTTACCCGCTGCCGTCAGCGATTGCGGCGTTGGCGCCATCGTTTGGTCAACTGGAATTTCCTACGATGGCGACAAGTTGAAACAAGCGCCGGCCTCTTGGGCCGACTTTTGGGACACGAAGAAGATTCCCGGCAAGCGAGGCTTGCGCAAAGGAGCGAAATACGCGCTTGAATTCGCCTTGATGGCGGACGGGGTGGCTGCCGATGAAGTTTACTCCGTCCTTGCTACCCCGGAAGGCGTCGATAGAGCCTTCAAAAAACTCGATGAGCTGAAGCCGAACATTGTCTGGTGGGAGGCCGGAGCGCAGCCGCTTCAGTTGCTCTCCTCGGGAGAGGTGGTCATGACGACTGCTTATAACGGTCGTATCAGCGGTTTGAACCGGTCCGAAGGCAAGCACTTCGGCTTTGTGTTTCCGGGCAGCATCTATGCTATCGACAGTTGGGTGGTGCTGAAGGACAGTCCCAACAAGGACACGGCGATGGACTTCATAGCCTATGCAAGCAAGGCGGACAACCAGTCTAAATTGCCCGAATACATCGCCTACGGACTTCCCAACATTGAGGCGGGGAAACTCGTGCCGGCAAAATTCCAGACCGAGCTTCCGACGTCGCCGGACAACCTCAAGGGAGCGATTTCCCTGGATGTTGATTTCTGGACCGACAATTCCGAGGCCCTGACGCAGCGGTTCAATGCCTGGCTCGCGCAATGACTTTGTCCTGCATGAGCGCTGAGAGATACGCGGTCCTGCCTTCACTGTTGTGACGGACAGGCCCGCGGTTTGTCGGAGCCGTCGCCATTGCGCATTGCTTGCCGAGAGCCGAGGTGATCGACGTTGAACAATCCATTCATTCGCTTGGAGGAGGTCAGCAAATCCTTCGGGCTCCTCACCGTGGTCGAGGGACTGAATCTTGAGATTGGCAAGGGGGAGTTCATCAGCCTGCTTGGTCCCTCCGGTTCGGGCAAAACGACGATACTTATGATGCTTGCGGGTTTCGAGAATCCGACAAGCGGCGCGATCTGGGCGGGCGGCAACCGAATTGACAGTTTGCCGCCGCACAGACGCAATATGGGTGTCGTCTTCCAGAATTATGCGCTCTTCCCGCACATGACGGTTTCCCAGAACGTCGCCTTCCCCTTGAAAATGCGCAGCCTCCCGCGTGCGGAGGTGAAGGAGCGCGTGGGAAAGGCGCTCGATATGGTGCAGCTTGGTTCACTTGCCGAGCGGCGTCCGTCACAGCTGTCGGGCGGACAGCAGCAACGGGTTGCATTGGCACGTGCCCTGATCTTCGAGCCAGAAGTGGTCTTGATGGACGAGCCGCTCGGCGCACTGGACAAGCAACTGCGCGAACAAATGCAATTGGACATCAGGGATCTGCATCGGCGGCTCAAGCTGACGATCGTCTTTGTGACGCACGATCAATCGGAGGCGTTGACGATGTCGGATCGCATCGCGATTTTCAACCGCGGAAAAATAGAACAGATTGGCAAACCCTCGGATATCTACGACCATCCGAGCACGCAATTCGTCGCGGAGTTCATTGGCGAGACAAATCTGGTTTGGGGTACGGTAAAAAGCATGGAAGGTGGCACGGCCCGTGTCGGGTTGCCCGCCGGCCAGCAGGTTTTCGTTGAAACAGCCACGGACCTTGGCCCAAACAGCAGTGTTTGCCTGTCGATAAGACCCGAGCGGATAAAGGTGGGACGCCGCGAGGCTGCGGGCAACAACATCACCGCCGCCGTCTCCGATATCGTCTATCACGGGGATCATTTGCGGCTGATTGCACGAAGCGACGGCCAGTCGCTGATCGTCAAGACGGACCGCAGCCAGCCCACGCTTTCGATTGGTGATGAGGTGCAACTTTCCTTCCTGTCGTCCGATTGCTGGGTGGTCAGTCCATGAATGCGCCAAGGCTCAGCAAACAGGTGATTTCCCTGGCGCTTGTCGCGCCGCTGTTGCTGTTCCTTATTGTTTTTTTTGCGTTGCCGCTCGTCACGATGATGAAGTCCGCTGTGTCCGACCCGGTGGCGGCACGCACGCTCCCCGCCACCGCGAGATCGGTTTCGAGCTGGAATCGCACCAGCCCCCCAACCGTCGAAATGCAAGCTGCTTTCGTTGCCGACCTGCGCCAGATCAGCGACGACCAGTTGTTCGGGGATCTTGTCCGGCGGCTGAACAGTGCCAAATCCGGCTTTCGCACCTTGATGCCCAAAACGCGTAAGGCTGCTTTGGACACGGCCGGAAGCATTGATCTTGTTGCACTGGACAAGCGATGGGGTGACATTTCCTACTGGCAGGCCGTCAGCGTGGCAGCATCTTCGACAATCACAGACCGCAATCTTTTGGCAGCAGTTGACCTGCAACGGGACGCCTCCGGTGCAATTGCCTCCCTTCCGGCTGATGCTTCGGCGAACAAGGCCATCATGCTGCGGACATTTGTGATGGCTTTGACGGTGACAGGGGCGTGCGTTTTGATCGGTTTTCCCTTTGCCATGATCGCTGCCTCGGTCGATGGCTGGAAGCGGCAATTGTTGCTGGGTGCGGTGCTGCTCCCGCTCTGGACGTCATTGCTGGTGCGAACCGCGGCATGGTTCATCTTGTTGCAGGACAGGGGGCTGATCAATTCGGTCTTGATGCAATCGGGCGTAACGTCAAGTCCGATACCGCTGATCTTCAACCGAGCCGGCGTCATCATCGCCATGACCCATGTCCTGCTTCCCTTCATGGTGCTTCCGATCTTCAGTGTGCTGATCGGTATCCCCAAAAACCTGATGCCGGCCGCGGCGTCGTTGGGCGCTCATCCCGTCAGGGCATTCTTGAATGTCTTGCTGCCGCTCGGGCTGCGCGGCGTCGTTTCTGGTTCGCTCCTGGTATTCATGAGCGCGCTCGGTTACTACATCACGCCGGCCCTGATCGGTGGCGCGAAGGATCAGATGATCAGTTCGGTGATCGCCTACTACGCCACGGGCGCAGCCAACTGGGGCATGGCAGGGGCGCTCGGACTGGTCCTCCTGGCGGCCACGATGATCCTTTATGCGATATATCTCAGACTTTCGTCAGAACGGGAAACGAGTCCGTGAGCCTGTTGCGTTTTTCGAAACTGATTTTCGGTTCTGCGACCGTCTTCTTTCTGATCGCACCGCTGATTGCGATCCTGCCGCTCGCTTTCACCGACAGTGTCTTCCTCAACTATCCCATTCCAGCCTACTCAACCCGCTGGTTCGTTGAGCTGTTCACCGCCGGTGTGTGGCAGCGGTCCATCATCAACAGCCTCATCATCGGTTGCGGCACCACGGTGCTTGCGACATTGCTGGGAACCGTTGGTGCCGTCGGACTGCGCGACAAGCAGCTTTCGCTTGTCCTTACGACCATCAAGACGATTTTTCTCTTGCCGATGGTGGTGCCGGCGGTGGTGCTCGGCGTCGGCATGCAGCTCATGTTTGCTCGATATGCTTTGACCAACACCTATCTTGGGGTGATCATAGCCCACACTGTGGTGGCGGTGCCCTTTGTCGTTGTCAACGTCCTGGCGGTATTGCAGGGGATTGATCGCCGGCTGGAGCAGGCGGCAGCCAGTCTCGGCGCAGCACCCGTGACGGTGCTGCAACAAGTTACCTTGCCGCTGGCGCTCCCCGGTATCGTATCTGGGGCTGTTTTCGCCTTTGCGACGTCGTTGGACGAAGTCGTGCTGACGCTGTTCGTGGCGGGGCCAAACCAGCGGACGCTCGCACGGCAAATGTTCTCCACGATACGGGAAAACATCAGCCCGGCGATCGCCGCCGCGGCCTTCGTTTTCATTGTCGGCACGGTGTTGATTGCGATCGTTGTGAACTTTTCGCGAGGTACCAAACGGGCGAAGGAGGTGAGATAGGACACATGATGGCCAAACGTCTTGCTGCCAATCAGCAATGATGGGCATTTCAAACGAAGCTTAACAGCCCGTTTCTGTGCATAAGCTGGAAAACCAGACGGTGCTGGAAACGGCTCCCTGAAAAAGTCGTCGGAATACGAACGTGCATCAATACTGGGGGAAGTGGACACGCATGGCTTTTTCCTCCTGACCAATTCGAACCGAAAGCGGGATCAGATAGAGAGGCATGCCTAGGGCAAGCGTCCAGAATGCATGGAGCGTGAGCGCAAATCCGATGAGCTCCGGAAGGATGTTCAGGTAATAATTCGGATGCCTGACAAGACGGAACAGCAGGGACGTAACCAGCACGTGATTTCGAGCGATGATGAGTCTGACTGTCCATTGTGGACCAAGGCTCGCAATCACCACTATCAGGAATAGTGCACCAACAAGATAGATGGCCAGTCCAACCCAAGTGACGGTGTCTATACTGTGGTCAGAGAACCCGTATTCGGTAATCGCACACAGATAAAACGCAACATGCGCGACAGCCAGGATGTTTGAGTTGGTCTTGCCAATCTCCGTGGCGCCGGCAGCTTTCAGCTTCCGCTCATTGCTGATCGAAATGAGGAGCGTTGCCACCCGAAACGTAACAGTAAGAGTGATAAACAAAATAAGCATCGCAGCCTCTTGCTCGTTAAGAACCTGTTCGTTCTGACCGTCGAATCATCGCATCTGTCAGCTGTGTTCTATAATGGATTCCCACCACTTTTGTCGTGCGCGGTTGGAAAAAGCGGATCAAGTGAACCAGAGACGCGCAGCAGGCGTTCGATACCCAGCGCGGACATAGGACGGGACAGAAGAAAGCCTTGAAGATCATCGCAGCCGATCTGGCGCAGGTAGTCACTTTGCTCGGTTGTTTCCACGCCTTCCGCTGTGGTACGAAGACCTTTTGCATGGGCAAGATTCACAATGGCTTTGACAATGTCTTCGTCATTGGCCGAGCGGCCGAAGCCCTGAACAAAGCTTCGATCAATCTTAATGCGATCGACTTCAAGCTGCTGCAGTCGTCCAAGTGACGAAAAGCCCGTTCCAAAATCATCAAGCGCGATGGTCACACCCAATGCGCGAAGCGCCCTGATGTTGTGTTCACAATGTCCGGCGCTGTCGGTAAGAGTACTTTCCGTAATCTCCAATTCGAGCCGGCGAGGATCCATTCCGATTGCCGATAGCAGTTTCGCAACTTTCATCGCATAGGCCGGATTTCTCAATTCGACTGCCGACACGTTTACGGCGAGGGTCTGGATTGGCCATGATCGCGATTCCGCGCAAGCCTGCCGCAGGACACGTTCGCCCAACGCTTCGATCAGGCCCGCTTCTTCCGCTATGGGTATGAACACTTCCGGCGAAATCCAGCCGCGTTCCGGATGTTGCCAACGCAGGAGAGCCTCAACCCCGGTGATATGCTGTTCCTCGGCCGAATAAAGCGGTTGATACTCAACGCTTATCTGGGTTTCCGACTTCACGGCCTTGCGCAACTCGCGTTCCAGAGCACGGCGCTGTTGCAACATGGCGTCCATCTCTTTACCAAACATTGCAAACCGGCTTCGACCGGCGGTCTTTGCGTGATAGAGCGCTATATCGGCCTTTCTGACAAGCTCGTCGCCCTCAGTACCGTCCAGTGGCGCGGTGGCGACGCCTATGCTTACGCCGATGAAGATATGGTTTCCATCGATATCGAATGGATACCGGACAACGGTTATTATTTGCTCGCACAGCGCTTCGAGCGCCGAAAGTGGTCCGAAGTTGGGAACAATGATCGTGAATTCATCACCGCCGACCCGGGCCATGAAAGTCTTCTGGTCGATGATGTCTTTGAGGCGCTTCGTGAACTGCCGGATGAGCTCATCACCCACCGGATGTCCGAGCGTGTCGTTGACCTGCTTGAATCTATCGAGATCGAGATACAGTACTGCCACCGAGGCATTCCTGATGGTTGACAGTGCCTCATCGAGCTTATCGTTGAAATGTGCCCGGTTGGGCAGACCGGTCATGGAATCATGCAGTGCGAGAAAGTTCATCCGCTCTTCGCTGTCGCGCAGCCTGGCGGATCTCAGGCGTAGGACCGCCAGGAGGACCGCCATGATGCCCAACATCAACAGCACAATGCCGACAAATGCCGGGCCAATTTGCGTCATGACCGTGGAACCGGGGCGATAGGGCTGCCAGATAAAATATCCAATGGTAATCCCGGCAGTGGACCGAAGTGGATAATTGTATTCGCCCGCTTGCAATGTGTCTTGTAAGGCGTATCGCAGGCCATCAAAAAGATAGTCTCGTTCAAGGTCTGCGATGAAGCTCTTGTCCAGATAGCGAACGGACACGTGCAGGTAGGTTTCATCAACCGTCTGTAAAACGTTGCCGCTATCGGAGACGATCGGTTTGACGCTGACGATTGCCGGCCGGCTGCCAAGTGTGACGATTTCCGAGGCGCCTGCGCTCAATACCCGGTCACCAAATCCGTCGGGATCGGGATTGCGCAACAGTTCGCGAAGCTTCGACGCAAGCGGGGCGACGCTCGATCTGGCAATGTCATACACGGAACGATCGATCTGCTTGCCATCAGCAAAGGCGTACAGAACATTGTCTTTTCCGTCGAGAACATAGACCGCATCATGACCAAAATAGGTGGTCATCCAGCCGCCAAGATTGTTGCTCAGCCACTCCCCATTGTCGGGAATTTTGACCTGGCGTACCGCCTCATCCCAGACGGTCGCGCTTTCCTGATCGTGAGCGATCGAGAACTGCGCCTGCGATAGTACCAAGGCGAGCAGCCGTTCCTGCCGCTCAACAGCAATCTGATCAGTCATCCGACTTGACCATGCGAGCAGCGCGAAAATTGCAACGCAAACAGCCATGGCAATGCCAAAAATTGGCAAAGTCGCCCTGAACAGAAACTTTGGTGACGTCGAGGCAGTATCAGTCATTAAAGAGAGCTCGCATTTCGGCCGTTACATCAAGGTACTTAGTCGAAAAGAGGCGGAGACGATAGCCAGCGCGAGATCGGCGATGACGCTAACTGCATAGGTGAGTGGCGAAGGTATCGTCGATCAAGCACCGGCCGATGGGCCAGCTGCCATGCTCTCCGCCATTCTGTTCCGCCTGGAGGTTCTGATCCGTAGCGCGAGTGTCACTTTGCTCTTAAGGGGGTCTTTCTGTGGTGTTCGGCATGTTTGCACGCCAGCATGCGTGCGCTGAGAAGCATCGATGTCACGGCGTAAGACCCCGGGGCAAGCGCCAGAACGGTATTGAGCCATTGCGCAGTATTCGATGCACTCCAGTCTTCAGGATTTCCACGACCGAGCGACGCTCGAGGTCGACTAATATCGTACCCTACCGCCATGATCGTCGCCAGCTCCGCTCAACTATGCCGACGACTCGAACGGGACAAGTGCGCAAGCGGCGGCGGCGTCCCGCCTCAGCTATGCAGGATCGCATCAGCCATACCCACGGCAACAATCCCGACACCTCCCCGAGCCGGAGCCCATCCAAATCTATGGGCACGGCTCGGGTGGTTAGGGTAGAGCGCGTCCGTCGCATTTTCGGTTGGCGCGATAATGGGGTAAGCCGGATGTCCCGACCTGCCGGATACGCAATACGAAAGCAGGCCGGGTGCCGACCCAGTGGCACTATGGTCAGCACCCAAAGCGTGCGCCTCTATGGTTAACAAAAGGTGAGGCTCGCCGCGGAGTTTCCCGAAGGGGTGGGTTAGATTACGACGAGCCTCTGTTGCCAGGGTGGTTATCAATGCCTGCCGGACAACGTTGCCCAAACTCCGATTAAAGTGATTGGTTCCCGTCCATCGTGTGGAACTCCCCTTAGCCCCCTTAAAGGATGGATGGTGCAGTTTTCCATCACGCGTCCAGGAACCACAGGATATCTCGGCGACCAATGTTGGCTCCACGAAAACGTATTTTTTCCCGTTAATGCCGCTTGCTGCCGGAACGGCGACGCGCATGCCGTCCGGTGGAACCCTCAAGTCTCGTGCAAGCTTTGTGGAAAAGCCGGTGCCGACATGGCCGACATAAACCAAGCCGTCGTTCTTGCGCGCAGCAAGCAGCAAGCTTGCGATGCTGCCGCGAACCAGAAGGGACGGTTCATAGCCGATGACAACGAAGCTTTCGCTGTTGGAGCATTTGATTTTCAGCCAGTCGATCGGCCGGCCAGACCCACCCATAGGTGCTGTCTGGCAATATCCCCTCAAGCCCGTGGAGCAGGCCGAACGCAGCAAAGCCGCTGCGTCATCAGTCTCAATCTCTTCCGACAGACGGTATCGCCCCTGTCTCGCCTTCCAGGAACGTTTCGAGCAGACGTCGCCGCGACGACAGCTCAAGGCCGCTTAGGTCGTGGCCATCGAAATAGAGCAGATCAAAGGCAAAGAGCACAGCCTTGTGAGCCGCGCGGATTGCACGCCGGCCGCCCAGATCCTGTTGCAGCAGGCCAAAGTTCGGCACGCCCTTGTCATCGAGCACGACAGCTTCACCATCAAGAATGAACCTCGCGGGACCGAGAGCTCTTACTGCATCGTCGATCGCAGGGAAATAGCGTGTCCGATCGTGGCCACATCGAGTAATGATACGAATTTCGTTAGGCTCGGCGTGTACCGCAAGACGATAGCCGTCCCATTTGACCTCGTGGGCGGAGCCACCCCCGTTAGGCACCTTTGTGGCGAGGGTCGTCAGTTGAGGTTCAATACGCGTTGGCATGGGATCAAGCGCGCAAGCTGTGGTTGGCGCTTCTCACCGGCTTGATCGGTTTGCTCGTTGGTGGTGTGGCTCTTCTCCTTTAAGGGGCCCGGTCAAGGACGCTTTAGGTCCAGCTGACCGAGCTGCAGGGCCATGGCAGACCCCTTGCCGACGGGTGGTGTCAGCAACCTGAATGATAGCATTTGGCAGACGTCTCGAGATCGGACCAAAGCCTATGAGTAGATATAGACCTACACGTCCTTGAGTAAGGAGCTTTTGGATTACAAAAACATTGGATCTGAGAGCTCCAAATAAGCTATCGAGGCAATTAGAGCGGCAAGGGCGAGACCGATACATACGATCAGAAGGTGATGGCGATCAGGCATTGTAGCCCGATCATTTTCAGGGTCGTCCTCAAAATGTATTCGCATAGGATCACTCCTTTCGAATGGCCTGGCCATCATGCATCTCAAAAATGCCGTGCTGTCCGCCTTGTTGGTTAAAATCGAGTTCGAGTTCATCCCAACGGCTAAGGAGCTCTGCGCATGTGTTGCAATAAATCGGCGTGTGACTTTGAACTTCTTTGGAGATTTCCAAATAGATCGTACCGCAAGTCTTGCAATCCAACTCTGATCCAGACGTTGCGGCATGCTAGCCATGATGTTTTCCCGATACGGTCGCAATACGGGCCACCAAGGCTTCCTGATAGGCTGCTGCTGAAGCAATAACCTCCACGTCGCGAAGGCCGCGGTCAAACAGCGTCATCACTCTTCGCGCGAGACGATCCGTGTCTTCGTGATCTCGATTGCGCTGAAGCTTTCCGGACGCTTTCAGCAGCGCGCCCTGCATGACCTTCCAGTCATCGCTTGTATAATAAAATGTTTTAAGGACCCGAACCATGACGAACCTCCCGCCACGACACGTTAGGCGAAAGCACGTTCGTCTCTCAATCGCAGGTTTGCCACGACTAGGTCCAGCGACAATAACATTAAAAAACTGATTGGCGGATGCGTCAATGCTATGTCTGCTGGCGGACATTTTGCAGCGACCCTGTGTTGCGGGGCGTTCCGCGAGCAACAGTTCCTGGTTTCTCCGAAGAGGCGGAAGAACCCGATCAGCTGGAAGGGTAAAGTCAGCTGATCGGGCTGTTGGCCACCCTGAATGGCCAATCCCGACCGGGACGTGTCGGGGATGTAAAGTTAACATGGAGTCCGTGACGTCAAATCGGACCAAAGGCCTAATCAACAATAGTCAAAAGCCCTAAAGCCGCTGATGTGTAATGTAGATACCCGCCTCTTTAGCAGCTTCAATGAAGGCCTCCCTGCAATCCGTGCACGTCATCTTGCCATCCAGAGCGTCCAGGCAGGCCCGTTTTGCCGCCTCGAATTTGTCGCTGCCCCTTTGAGACCAATGTTCAATCAGCCATAATGCGGCCTCGCCGACCGAAGCGATGTTTTTCGTGTTGCCAGCTTCATCGGCGGCAATGGTCACATAAGGGAAGGGAAGCTTGGACATGTCGACAAACGCGCAACCTTGATCGATGTTCCTTCTCGTTTTGCCTAAGGTTCAGCGGTCAAACGATCGCAGTCTTGATTCATCGGATACTGTCGCGGTGCGATTGATGATCGTACGCCCTTTCGCGTCTTTCATCACGTAGCGACCATCCTTGATACGTTCACTCATTCCGTTCCAGTGTCGAACTTCCATCGCGGAACCGTCGATCGCTACGCTTTCGGCGGGGGTGGATGGGCCGATTTTCCCGCTCTGAACATTGCCGCTGTTGCCAGCACGGGTGTTTGTGCTGTCGCTGCCGTTGTCTCCGCTGGTACCACTGTCTCCGCTGCTGTCGCCCTTGCGACCGCCGTTGTTGCCGCTGTTGCCACCATCTCCACTATTGCCACTGTTGCCTCCTGCATTAGCGCTGCCCTTGTCGCCGCCATTCCCACTATTACCGCCCTTACCTCCGGCATTCCCGCTATTGCCACCGGCATTCCCGCTGTTGCCGTTGTTGCCGCTATTGCCGCCGCCATTGCCGTTGTTGGCACCACCGCCGCCTGCGCCTTTGCCGCCATCTTTTGCCCATGCAGACTGTGTATGAAGCTCGAGGGAGTGATTTTCGAGTGTCAATTTATAGGGCACTGTGACGAGGCCCAACGCCACGACCGCGCTGCAAAGAGGGGGAAGCCTCTTGATATGGGTAAGCATCGTGGCCTCCTATAAGTTTTCAACAAGCAGTCTGTCGAGAACTGGTCCCTGATGGCACGCTGCCGGCAAAACCAGGGCTAACGGCTCAGTCGTCATCCGAGGGACTGATAATCGTCAGGTCAGCCAGCGTCTTTGCCAAGCTCCTGGCTGCATCTCTGGTGATCTGTTCAGTTTCACATTCGATGCCATTGATTACAACATTTACCCGGAACATGTCATGGCGCGGATCGGTCGCTCTCTGCATCAAACGAAGATAAACGCCGCCTAGTTGATCAGAGCTTACGATGACAATATGGGTTCGGTTGCCCTTAACGACGGGCAATTCAAACGCGTGGAGGACTCTCAACTCGTCCTTCTTTACCATGACCCAGCGCTCCGTTCAGTTTGTGGCGCGCGGACAGTGATGCCGATGACATTCCATTTCAGGGACATCACTTCGACATGTAGACGACCTTCCGGTCCTTCATCGATACGATGACCGGTTGCTTATCTATGTAGATATAGCCGTAGTCCGGACTGTCGGGGATCGGCACCAGCTTGACGTCCTCCGGCACTGCAGTGCCAATTGCAACATCGCCCTCGACGACCACCGGGTCGGTCGGATGTGCGATAACATAGTCGCGCGCCGGCTGTGGCACATCGATAACCACTGCATCCTGCGCGAAGACGCCACCAGACACCGCAAACATCACGGCCGTGGCTAGCAAGATCCGTTTCATGATGACTCTCCCTTGTGGAATCGTTCCCTTCGGCTGCCACAACTTGTGGCCTTGAGCTTTGTTCCGCCGGCGGTCCTTTACCAAAGGATTTCAGACCTTTGCCGTGTATGCATCAGACTTTCGACCGATCCTGAAATCGGACTGAAGCCCAAGTTCGGAACGGCGCACCTGCGATGACGTTTGCCCTTCAGCTTTGCCGTCCACGCAGGACGAGCCAAGGGCAACGGACAGCAAAGCCAGACAAAGGACGAAAGGAAATGATTATGTACAAGAAACTGATCATAGCCGGGGCACTGGTGCTTGGTTTTGCAACCGCTGCCCCTGCGCAGGAAGGCACCGTTAACGGCGCTGCCGGTGGCGCTGTGACTGGAGCAATCGTTGGCGGCCCCGTCGGCGCTGCTGTCGGCGGCGTTGCCGGTGCAGTTGTTGGCACCGTGCTCGCCCCGCCGCCGAGGAGAGTCGTTTCATATGTAGAACAGCAGCCAATCCCCGAGAGTGAGGTGGTTGTTAAACAGAAAGTGGTTGTCGGCGAGCCATTGCCTAACAGAGTCAAGATAATGCGTATCCCGGATAATCCGAAATACGCCTACGCCGTGGTCAACCATCAACGTGTGATCGTCGATCCTTCCAACAGGACCGTGGTTCACGTTGTGCACTAGCAAAAGACAAATGGAAGAGCGCCCAGGCGGTCTTCCACTTTCGTTAAACTGGAGGAGTTAATCCCATGAAGAACATCATTTTGAAAAGTGTTCTCGTCCTTGCGCTTGGCGTTGCGCCGGGAGCAGGGCTTGCGCAAACTGAAATGCTGAAAAAGAAACCCGGCCAGCAGACCGAGGGCCAGACAGAGACCCAGGAACAGGACGCAACAACGAAGTCCCAGACCGAAGGTCAGACCGGCACTCCAATGAAGAAGAGCCAGCAAACGGAGGGACAGGCGCAAGCTCCAGCCGACCAGGACACGAGCACCAGCACTGGACAAAAGGTTGAAGGTTCAACCGGCACCAAGTTGAAGAAACAAGGCGAGCAGACCACCCAGGACAAGGCACAGGCTCCGGCAGATCAGGGCACGGAACAACAGGGCGCTGCCAGCAAGAAACAGACGCCGGAGCAGACTGGCACGACCACGACGGAAGGCACAGCCAAGACCAGTAAGCCAGCGTCTGGCGATGATACGGCCAAGTCCTCGAGCCAGACTTCGAACGAAACGACAGGCAGCGTCAATGTGACGGCCGAGCAGAAGACGCAGATCAGGCAGGTCATAACCGAAACGAAAGCTAAACCGGTTCGCGACGTGAACTTTGAAGTGAACGTTGGCGTGGCCGTTCCGCGAACCGTCGAGCTGCAGCCGCTGCCGCCGCGCATTGTCAAGCTTGTCCCCAGATATGAAGGCTATCGCTATTTTCTGCTGGCCGACGGCAGGATCGTTATTGTCGATCCAGACTCGCTGGAAATCGTTGTCATAATTGCCTAAGATCTAAGCCGTACAAAGGGGTGGCCGTGGGCCACCCTTCGATGTTCAAAGACCTTTCAATGTGGCAAGTTGGAATAACCAGCCGACATCAATTCACAAGCTGGCCGGTCCGTGCCGCGATTCTCGTGTAAGCCTCCTGTATCGGGTCGTGCACCTGAACAAAGCGCGAAATGCCAAGACCTAGAAGCGCCCTCAGGTGTTCTCGTCCACCTTCATAACCCACGATCGGCGCGAAAGGGGTCATGGCAAGGCGGGAGTGGCCTGGATAGAGGCGCTCAAACTCAGCAAAGTTTGTGAAGTTCTCATGATTGCTGCCCCTGAGTAGAAAGGACTCGGCGGGAGCACCCTCCGCCAGAATTATTTCCCACCTTCGATGGGATTTTGTCTATCAGCGCCCCCAGCATCTCATGGAGCGGTTTGCGGTCCATCAACCGGTATTCTTCTTTGAAGGAATGATCGGCACAGATCACCATGCGCCCTACCTCGAATAAAATATTTTGGCCATAACCAGTGGCCAAAGTTATTTTCCCGTGGGGCCGAGCGTAATCAAGCCGACTGCCAGGATCGCGAGAACAATACCTGCCGTCTGGACCGTTGAAAGACGTTCGCCGAAAACGGTCAACGCGATGACATTCACCGCGATAAGTTGAATGACAGCTGATAAACTAAACGCCGACGCCATTCCAAAGTCGCGGACCAATCGCAGCATGATGAGATTTCCCAAAGAATAAAGGACAAGGGTGACAACCAGCTTTGCCGATGTGGGAGAAAGCGCCCAGCTTTTTGCAGAAACTGCGGCGAATAAAAATGCAATGGTGGAAACGATGAGCTGGCAGGCACCCGAAACGGTCAAAAAAACCTCCGGTAGACGGCGTTGGCTAATAACCCGGTCGATTCGGAACTCATCACAAGGGGACGCTTTGGGCTCGACCACGTGCGTTGCAAGCTGCGAAAATGACCAAGGTTTGTCGGTGCCGCTGTCATTTGCAATGTGAAGAACCCATAAGGCGTTTGACATACGGCCCTGCGATCAGCGGGCGAGGTGTCTTCGGCCAAACGATCGGTGCCCTGGGAGGTGGCCGGAGCCCAATGTCGAAAGACGACTGCTGTGGCGACGAGCGACCGACGCGGGGCGAGGCAAAGCCGCCCGATCTGTAGATTGGCAGCGTCCGAGTGTCCCGTGCTTTTGCTAATGCGGGCTTGAATATTCCTGCTTCGCTTCACGATGCTATACTTCTCACGAATCTCTAACCGTGAATTTGACGGTCCCATCAGATCCGGGTCCTACCAAACTTATTCGGAGGCGTCACCATTTTCCAGCCTCAGCGAGATGGACGAAGCATTTTCAAACTTCAATAGTGCCTCCGGTGGGCCAATCGCGCTCCGCCGCTTGATGCGTCACCGGCATGACCAAGTGCGTCGGATACGAGCGTTTGGGTATCGTTCTCAAACAGGGTACCCGTGCCTGAAGCTTTGTCCGTGGGACTCATAGCCATTCCTTCCATTCTTGAGCTCTATCACACAACCCGATCGCAAACGATCTGTTCCTTTCGAGCGGGAACAAGGGCTCGAACCTGTTTCAAAATGCTGGTAGGAAAGCCGCAACGTCTTGGCCAGGCAATCTGCACCGCCAAAGTTGAGGCTGGACACCTCGAGGCTTGTTTCATGACAAATGATGAAAATTCAAAGGCGCGTTTCCGTGGATGTACGGACCAAGCCACTTTTAGCGATCCTACCCAACCACCATTAATAGCAGGCTGGCATGACGCAGCGCTAAAGTAAGAACAGGTCGGTGCGATAGCATTGGGGGTCTGGGCAGTGGAGACCTGCAATGTTCTGGTTTAGCAAGGGGTGGGATCCGACGCCGCGGTAACCGTAACGGCACCGGATCCCGTGCGGAAGAGCGTCACACTCTCCAACAAGCCGTGAACCTGGCAAAGTTGATAATGTTCCGAAAAAAGCTCGCTAAAAATTGTTTCATGGGAATATGAATACACTTGCGATGGCAATTGTCGCTGCAGTTCTCACAAGAATGCTGGTGACATCCAACGAACCCGGCGCTGGGCTTCTGCGGGCATGACAGGCGGGGCCCGTGTCGGCCGTGAATGTCCACGCAACCAATCGTGCATGATTTGCAATGAAAGGACAGGTTCGTCGTTGGGCGCGAGGTAACCAGCATCAGAGAGATTGCGCGCTCCAAGGAGGGAGCAATCAAAGGCCTATCGACCGCGAAAACTGGCGTCGGCACAAGATGTCGCATTGCGGTCACGTGGAACTTTTCCCGAGCGCAACAGTTCCTTGGTCCTAAGTCCGACGAACACGCAACGCTCATTAGGAACGACATGCCCCTGAATGTTCTAGCGATAAATTGTACGCTGAAGGCAAGCGGCGAATCTTCTACCCAACGGATGCTCGATCTGGTCGTTGAAGCTTTCAAGGCACTCGATATCAACACGTCGAGCGTTCGGTTGGCTGAACTGAACATCAAACCCGGTGTAACGTCCGATGAAGGTGACGGCGATGATTGGCCCGACTTGAGACAACAGATCATCGATGCGGATATTTTGATCCTTGGCACTCCCATCTGGTTGGGACAGCCGTCAAGTGTTTGCAAACGGGCACTTGAGCGGATGGACGCTTTCTTGGAAGAAACGGATGATAAGGGAAGGATGCCGTCTTATGGGAAGGTTGCGGCGATTGCAGTCGTCGGTAATGAAGATGGAGCGCACCATGTCTCAGCAGAGTTGTACCAGGCCTTGAACGATGTCGGGTTTTCCATTGCCCCCAATGCCGTTGCCTATTGGGTGGGCGAGGCGATGGGCAGTACCGATTTTATTGACTTGAAAGAGGTTCCGAAACAAGTCGCTGATGCGATTGCCATGCTGGCGCGCAACACCGCTCATCTTGCTGACCTGTTAAAGAACCAACCTTATCCGGGTGAATAGCCAGGTCTGGTTCAAAGACGCCGAGGTTCATAGATGGGGAAGAGCCCAAAGACATCCGGAAGCGGGAAAGCTTGCCTCTTCGCGTTACCCCTCGATACGCCGCCCATGGAAGCGCGTTCCGCCCAAGAGTTGCCTGAAGGTGTCAATTGGCAATACGAACCCAAATGGGACGGCTTTCGCTGCCTGGTTTTCAAGGAAGGCAGCCAGATCGATCTCAGAGCAAAATCCGGCAAGCCCCTGGGGCGTTATTTTCCTGAGATGATCACCTGTCTACGAAATTGGCCATCTGAAAGATTTGTCGTCGATGGTGAGCTTGTCGTTGAGATTGACGGTCAGCCTGCGTTTGACGCTTTGCAGTTGCGACTTCATCCTGCCGAGAGCCGGATACGAAAACTGGCGCACGAAACCCCTGCCAAGCTCGTGCTGTTTGACTTGCTGGCTTCTGAAGACGGCAAGTCTGTTTTGGATCAACCCCTGTCTCAACGCCGGAAGCTGCTGGAACAGCTTTTGGGTCGGGTTGAAAAGGACGCGTCGCTTGAAAATATAGTCCTTTCCCCGACAACAAGACAGGTGAAGCAAGCCTTGAAATGGTTGTCCGAAGCTGGCCATGGGGGCTCCGACGGCGTCATAGCGAAACGGCTTGAGGGAACCTACGAGGCGGGTCAGCGGGTCATGGTCAAGGTGAAGCGGCTACGCACCGCCGACTGTGTTGTCGGAGGCTTTCGCTATGAAAGCCAGTCTCGCGAGGTCGGGTCTCTGCTTCTTGGCCTTTATGACAAAGTTGGAAAACTCAATCATGTCGGCTTCACCTCCACAATTCGGGACGACGAACGCCGGGCTTTAACCAAGCGGCTGGAGCTACTGCGTGAGCCGCCCGGCTTTACCGGGATGGCGCCTGGTGGCATCAGCCGCTGGAGCACCAAACGAAGTAGTGAGTGGGAGCCGCTGCGTCCGGAGCTCGTCGTCGAGGTGCGGTTCGACCATATCACAGGCAATCGCTTTCGCCATGGCACCAAACTCATACGCTGGCGACCCGACAAGCGGCCGGATCAATGCACCGTTGAACAACTTGTCTAGTCTAGCGAACCAGATTCATTGAATTATGGTGGCTCAAGCTCCCTCGGGGTGAACAGGTATTCGACAGTGGAACCTGGAGCGTGGCTGACAAGCCGCTTGTAGCAGTTTGTATCCATCAGGAGGAGACCTTGATATGGGTGATCCAATACCTACCCCAGAGCCAGAACCGACCCCACCGCTGCCGGACGATCCGCCTATCCCCCATCCTGAGCCAGGACCAGTACCAGTTCCGCCGTTAAGATAGGGGCCGCCGATTAAATGGCCAGACGAGATCTGTCGTAGTTCGATTAATGGTGTCAGCGATCTTGCTCCTTGTGCATTCGACTAAGAGCTATCCAATGCAGTCCGCCGTTCTTGACAAAACGGCAATTGCGCCAACGGGTTGGCTGGAACCTTCACCTGATCCAACGGTTATCTACTTCCCATAGTTGGGTAAGAAAATCAAGGGAGATAGCAAATGCAAACAATCACAGGACTGTACGACAATCATGCCGATGCCCGAGCCGTGGTTCGCGCACTCGAAGATGCCGGCATTGCTTCAGACCGCATTAGTATTGTCGGTCGCGACGGCGACGAGCGCGACGACAACGCCGGGGAGGGTGCTGCGACCGGTGCTGGAATCGGTGCTGCGGTGGGGGGCACCGGAGGGCTTCTTGCCGGACTTGGGATGCTCGCCGTACCGGGCATCGGTCCCGTGGTGGCCGCAGGTTGGCTCGCCGCCACCGCGGCAGGTGCGGTAGCTGGCGCAGCCGCCGGTGGCGCTGCAGGCGGCATTATAGGTTCTTTGACAAATGAAGGCGTCGACGAAAAAGATGCGCACGTTTATGCGGAGGGCGTTCGCCGCGGAAGCACACTGGTTTCGGCACGAGTTGACGACAGTGAGGCCGAAGTTGCTCAGGCCATCCTTAAGGCCAACGCGCCGGTCGATCTTGACACACGCCGCGCCTCGTATCGTGAAGCCGGGTGGGAGAGGTTCGATGGATCCCTGCCCGCATACACAGAAGAAGATGTGCTCAAAGAACGCGATCGTTTGCGTCAGACCACTCAGATGATGCCATAGACTTCAGCTTGGCCACTCGGGCGAGGGTTCCCGGGTGGCTATTTTCACCAGTGAAACAACGTCCTTCATCTCAGCGAGATCCTCGCGTTGTAAAGCCAGAAGAAAAAAGTCGAGATTGTCGTCCAGCGCTTATGGCGATGTCCCTTTGCGCGACATATTCTCAATATGCCGAATGGTTCCTCGGCTGCCTCCCGGTGGTGCCGGCCAAGACTGAGGCGATCCGCGATAGCGCAGAAAGATGGAGAACTGGAGAACACGACGAGCGTCGCCGTCGAAAAAAACTCCGATTGCCAGTTTTGGAAGGATTCAAACCGCCAAAATAGCAAACGCGGATTGCATAGTCTCACCATGGGCGGCTGCATCGGAATTGTACGCAGAACGGCTCGCAAACAAATGGCCCAAAAAAGACAAAACGAAAAGCAAACCTAACGCCAGTCCGAGCGAATGTTCGTAAAGCCAGCTGCGGGATCGCGACGGGGGCTCCTCGTTCGTGGATTTATCATCGGGGTCGCGCGACTCCGCGATCCTCGTTGCAAAAAGATACGCGGCGAGGACCACATGAGTCGCCATCAGCCACTCACTTTCCCAGTTTTCAAACAACGCCGAGAAGAAATTTTCGCTGGTGATGTATGCAACAAACCCGATGGCAGGGAGATTATGCCTGTTCCTGGTTTTCCTAGCCCCACCCTGAGTAAGCCATACCGATCATACTGGCGAAGAAGGCGAGCAATAGAGCACCGTTGTCTTGGAGGAAACGCATGGGAGAATGCTCTCTTTTGTTGGGCACCTGCGCCGGGCAGCTTGGAACATAGCTCCGCTTCGGAACATTTCTGACCAAGAATGATTTGGCATTGGTGGTTCACAGCAATATCATTTTCTGAAGGATTCCGAATGCATTGGCGTACCAGGCTCTTGAACCCGGAACAGAAGCCAATCGGCGGGTACCAGTCTCTTGTCACCCCGACCTATCGGGGTTCGACCGTGATCTTTGACAATGTGGGAGCAGCGCACAATAACTGGCGTCAGATCGAGGCCGGTTACAATTACGGACTTTATGGAACGCCTACCGTGCTGGAATTGGGTGCACGGATTGCTGAACTGGAGGGTGCTTACCGCACTTTTGTGGTCCCAGGAGGTCAGGCCGCAATCGCCTTGATCTATCTCGCCCTCTGCAAGACCGGCAGCCATGCCCTGGTACCGGCCAGCGCCTATGGCCCCAACAGGGAATTGGCCCAAAAGCTACTGCAGCGTCTGGGCATAGAGGTTGAGCCCTATGATCCTCTGGTTGGTGATGGGATCGGCGCGTTGATAAGACACAACACAGCGCTCGTGTGGACGGAAAGCCCGGGTTCGATCACGATGGAAGTCCAGGACGTTCCCTCCATAGTTGGGGTCGCTCATGCGCGTGGTGTTCCGGTTGCCCTCGACAACACATATTCTGCCGGGGTTCTCTTCGACGCCTTCGCGCATGGTGTGGATATCAGCATGCAGGCCCTGACCAAGTATGTAGGAGGGCACAGCGATCTTCTTTTGGGCACCGTGTCCGTGAAAGACGATGCCTTGTATGAGTCAGTGGGTACTGCCTGGGATCTGTTGGGCATGGCGGTTTCGCCCGATGACGCCAGCCTGGCTTTGCGCGGTCTGCAAACGCTCGGCGTGCGTCTGGAAAGGCTGGAACGTTCGACACTGCAGGTTGCAAATTGGCTTGCCGAACAATCGGCGATCCAGAATGTGCTTCATCCGGCGCTCCCGTCGTCGCCGGGTCATGTCTTCTGGAAACGCGATTTCACCGGGTCCGCGAGTGTCTTTTCAATCGTGTTCAAGAAAACATTTGGTCCGAAGGACGTTGACGACTTCGTTGATCGACTGGCGCTGTTCAAAGCCGGCTACAGTTGGGGAGGGGTCACCTCGCTGGCGATGACTTATCCCTATCTTGCAAACGGCGGGGAAGATTTCAGCGGGCGAATCGTCAGGTTGAATATCGGTCTGGAAGAACCCGACGATCTTATTGCTGATCTTCACCAATCACTGCGGATTATGGTTCCGTTGTGACGATTGAGGTTTTACTTCGGTCAGGACCAAGCATGGAAGCGCGCGCAATTCCTTGGCTGGCAACCAAGTCATGGCCCCGGTGTGTTCCTCATCGTTAGACTAAGATTCGGAACCTTGATGCGTTGCAAGGAACAAAGTCCCGCCATCTCTGTTGCACGTGCAGTGGAGGAACCAGATGGTTGACAGGCTAGAGACAGCCAGCTGTTTTTGCGGCAGGGTACAAGCGGAATGCGAAGGCGAACCGTTTTGGATCAATTACGATCATGATGCCGATTGCAGGCAAGCGATCGGCGGCCCGCTTACTGTTTGGGTAGGATATAGACCGCAGCAATTCCGCATAACCAAGGGTGAGATGAAGAGGTTCTCGAAGACATCTGGCGTTACCCGGACGTTTTGCGGGAACTGCGGATCGTCAATCGGATATTTTGATGAGGGTATCAAGGACGAGATATATCTGACGATCGGCTTCTTCGATAACCCGGAGGGGTTCAAGCCGGCGGCTCACGGCTATTGGCGAGAGAAACTTTCCTGGGTCGAATTTTCTGACAATCTCCCGCGGTTTGATGAATATACACGTATCCGAGACGCCGAATTTGGCAATCCCAACACCAGAAAGACTAGCGGAGAACGATCGAAAGGAAGGGAGACAGTCAACATGAGCACCGGGCAACAAGAAATCATTCGATCACTCGGAGTGAGCCAAGACTTCGATCCGGTTTCGCAGACCCAGGACCGAATTGGGTTTCTGGCCGAATATTTGCGATCGTCCGGATCAATGACCTATGTCCTTGGTATCAGCGGAGGCGTCGATTCTCTCCTTGCAGGCATGCTTGCCCAAAGTGCCGTGGAGCAACTGCGCGAAAACGGATACGACGCCCAGTTCATTGCAGTGCGTCTGCCCTACGGCGTGCAGGCAGATGAGGATGCGGCATCGATGGCCCTGACGGCCATTTCACCGGACCGTGTTCTTACGATCAACATCAAGCCGGCCGTCGACGCGATGATGATGGCACTGAAGCGGGGGGATCTCGCGTTCCGCGACGAGGCCCATGAGGATTTCGTACTCGGCAACATAAAGGCCAGAGAACGCATGATCGCCCAGTACGCAATTGCTGGGGCTCACCACGGCCTCGTCATTGGCACGGATCATGCGGCAGAGGCAGTCATGGGCTTCTTCACCAAGCATGGCGACGGAGCGGCCGACATCCTGCCGCTGTCAGGATTGATCAAACGGCGCATTCGCGCCATGGCTGCAACGCTGGGCGCTCCGGATCACCTGGTTACCAAGGTCCCGACAGCCGACCTTGAGTCTCTCGTGCCACAGCGTCCAGATGAAGATGCGTATGGGGTCACCTACGACCAGATCGATGACTTCCTGGAAGGGAAGCTGATCGTGGAGAATGCCAGGGACATCATTGTTCGCGCCTATAAAGCCACGCAACACAAACGCGCCCTGCCTGTAAGCACCGTCTCATGAATGCTGGACAAATCATTTCCGGAACGGATCACTGAATGAGACAAATGTTCAATGGTACGAGCGCAATGCAAAATGGAAAGGCACATTTCACCGTGTGGGTTCCGTCCTCCAACCATTCAGCGGCCTGAAGCGTTGCGGGCGAGCAAGTCAGCCAGCATGTGCATTGCGCGTCGTCTGTAGGCTAAGAGGTAAAGGCGAAACGAATGCAGAGAAGCGCTAAAACGACAACGACTGCCGCCACGAACACTTCCCAGTCAAGGGCGAAAAGCGTGAAAGGACCGTGCATCCGCCATACCAGTTTGAGGGCAAACAGCTAGCCGATATTCCAACTAGTATCCGTGTTGATCAAGCCCTATTTTCGGACCATTTTCTCCCGTCACGCAGCAGAGCGTTGGCGATGGTTACAAGCTTGCGCATGATGGCTGTGAGAGCCACTTTTGCGGGTTTGCCTGCTTTGATCAACTGCTGATATTTAGCCTTGTGAGTCAGGTCATGCCGGATCGTGCAGAGCGCGGGCATGTACATCGCTCGGCGCAGGAATGGACGCCCGCCCCGAATGCGTTCCTTACCCTGCCATCGTCCTGACTGCCTTGAGATCGGTGCCAAACCTGCGAGGCATGCGGCTTGCTTTCCGGACATTGAACCGAGTTCGGGCATCTCGATCAGCATCGAAAAGGCTGTGATGTCCGATATGCCAGGAATGCTGGTGAGGATCTCCAAACGCGCCAAAAGCTCATCATCCTGAGCGATCATTTCCATGATTGCCTGATCGAGTTGCTTCAGATGCTTTTCAACCTGAATCAACCGTTCCTTGAGATGACGCTTCAGAAGCGCTTGCGTAGTTGTTTGCAGCCGTGTTTTGACCGTCACCCGGTCTTTGATCAGTCCACGCCTTGCTGTCGTCATCTCCCGGAGAACATTGAGGTATTCGGCTTTGGGTGCTTGAGGTTGAAGCTGCAAGACAGCTCCCATTCTGGCCAAAACCTCCGCATCCACCTTGTCGGTCTTTGCCACTCTGCCAGTCGCCTCGGCAAACCTGCGCGCCTGCCACGGATTGACTTTGACATACCGCACGGCCGCAGCAGCAAGGCTCGCTTCAAGTTGACGGTGATAGATTCCCGAGGCTTCGAATACGATGAGGAGAATCTCCTTCTCCGCAATCCAGCCTTGGAAATTATCGAGGCCACTGTTGTCGTTGGTGAACTGACGGTGCTCCTCTCCCGTCAAGCAGAAGACGTCAAACTTGTCTTTCGACACGTCGATTCCAATGATAGCATTCATCTGTCTTTTCCCTCACCTGGTCTTGTCATGCGGGCCTCACGCCCCTGTATCCGTTCAGGCCGATAGAAAAGACGGGGCGATCACACTAATTTCCGGTCCCTGTACGACCTGAGGTGCTTCGATCCATCCCCGCCGCTGACTGGCATACTGAAGTGCCAGTCAGCACCTCGCTTATCGCAGAAGATCCTGCCCAAAAGCCTAAGACAAGAGGTGCGCATAAGTCTGACGCGTTTTTCGCTTCGACAGCTCGGCCTTTATTTTTTCCCCGTCGCCATTGTACTTCGCGATCAGTTGCTCGGCATCGTCGCGCCGCAGATGCAGGGGCTTCATAAGATATTGGACTTCGTACTTCTTGCCAGCGGCGACTGTTTCCCAGTCGGTCGTACGTTTTGTCTTATCATCAGCCATGACTTCCTCCATCCATAGATTGACCAGGTGAGGTTCGCCGCAGAACAAGGAATATCAGAGTTTGCGCGACGTGCCTCCGTGAGGGAACTAAGCTCCCGACTCGGCTCAAACTTTCATAGCAAGAGATTGTTCCGCACTTGTACGCTGGTGCACGTAACAGCCCGCGGCCCCTTGCACGCAACACGAGCCTCCCGCAGACCCGCCAGATTGCATTGCCGTCAAAGAATGTCGACCGTATGGGTGCTGATGATGATCTGGTGTTGCTGAAAAACGGATTCGAGAGTTTTTCGGTAGTCTTTCCACCAGTCATGAGAAAGCCTTTTGGTCATGACCTCGAAGACGATGATCTGGTCGAACTCCAATTTTCCCCCGTGCGCCCACAATCCTTCAGCGGGCGCGTTGGAAAACGTGGTGACGCCGCCGAATTTGGCCGTCAGCTTCTGTTTCACCCGGTCGTGCGTTTCGGAAGGAAGAGCGCGGCCATCCGGATCATTCAGGGGAAGATATATCTTGACCAAATGCATTTCCTGCCTTCGATGATCGTCTCAATCCACAAATGCCGGGATCCCGGTTTCCCGGCCCCAGTACCCTTCGTCCTATCAACCCGA
Organism: Candidatus Phyllobacterium onerii; assembly: GCF_028331445.1. Classification (GTDB taxonomy): domain Bacteria; phylum Pseudomonadota; class Alphaproteobacteria; order Rhizobiales; family Rhizobiaceae; genus Phyllobacterium; species Phyllobacterium onerii. The sequence goes on from NZ_JAQMHX010000022.1 coordinate 43,713, forward strand.
CCGCGCTCCCGATTTAACTCACTTGCCGCTCCACAGGTTCCGCCTTCAGTTAACCTTTGCCGACAGTACTGCTGCCGAATAGGCCGCCTTCGCGTAACTGGTGAACTCTAGGGCATTGCCGGGAGTCGAGCACCTCTCGACGCGCTCGAAACATGCGCCGACCGCGACGAGAAACCGTGCGCCGACGATTCCGGATCAAATACCCAGCCAGCCTGGCAGCGCCGAACAGCCATTGACGCTTTGGCCAGGAACGGCCCCATGAATAACGACGCCCTATTACTTCATGAACATCTGCGCGAACCACCCAAGACCCCCATAGTGATCGCTGCAATCCCCGCACCGTTTCGCCATTTTTCTTCACATTCCCTATGTGCGCAAACCATCGCTTTTCAGGAGTTCTATAAGCGCTTTTGCGTTTTTGATCGCATGACCGTCACGGTCATTGTTGAAATAGACCCAAACATTTTTGGCGCGGCTCTTGCGGATTCGCGCAGCCCAATTCGCTAATTCGTCGTCGCTGTAGTCATGACGGTACCAATTCGTGGTTCCGTGGAATCGGACGTAGATATCGTCGGCGGTTTTGACCAGTTCCTCTGGAAGTCGCGGTCCGCTGCAGGAGCAGAAGATCGCTCCGGCCGCACGAAAAGCCGCATAGACTTCCTCGTTCCACCAGCTTTTGTGACGAAATTCAACGACGTTGCGGTGACGTGGATTCAGTTGCTGCAAGATGGTTTTAAGAAATGCCGGGTCGTAGCGAACGCTTGGAGGTAGCTGAAACAGAAAACAGCCCATTCGTTCCCCAAGCAAATCTGCGATGTATCCGAAATCGCGTATCAAGGGTTCGGTACCGTCAAAACGCTTAACATGAGTGATCAGTTCGCATACTTTGATCGTGTAGACGAAGTCGCCAGTCGCCTGGCGCAGCCAAGTCCTGACTGTCGCAACCGTTGGCCAGGCATAAAATGGTGCATTGAGCTCCACGGTTCCAAAACTTTTTTCGTAAATCGAAAACCATTGACTTGATGGCACGTCATCTGGATAAAATTTGCCCTTCCAATGCCAATAGTACCAGCCGGAACACCCAACATGGACGCCATCCCGCAGACGATTAGACGGGGCCACCGGCTCAAGCACGTCTTCCTTCGAAATACGAACTGCGTGCATCTTTGCCGCGCGTTGTAGATTTGTCAGTCGTTGCCTTTGCCTGCGCTCGGCTCGCCGCTCGCGTCGTTGTTGGATCTCTTCGGGGGAACGATCGCTCACGGCAGCAATTTCTCCTGCGCGTAACCACTGCAGACTAACTTTAATCCACAATCCAGAATGCGAGCTGAGAGACGTAACGCGCCCTTAGCGAACCAAATCTGCTTACGCCAAAACAGGTAGCCGCCCGGACAATGCAAGCTGGCGGACGTTGTCCGACGACCCATCGCTGCAGTCTCAAGATCGGTCGTTGTGATGACATGCAATGTTGATCATTCCTTCGCCGATCCTGGTGCTGCTATTTTGGCATGCTGCCCGGCCAGCATTCCAGACGGTGTGATGTTCGCAATTGCCGACTGGAGCTTGTTCTTCCAGCCACTGACGACGTCTCCCTCGTTGCCCATCATGGCGTCGAATCCGGCCCGCGCGACATCAGCAGGGTCATCCTTCTTGGACTGGCCTATTGCCGTGTCAAGCATATGCGCGCGCTCGAAGAAGCGGGTGTCCGTGGCACCCGGCATAAGGCAGCTGACCGTCACGCCGGTGTCCTCAAGCTCTTCACGCAGGGCGAAGGAAAAACTGTTCAGGAAGGCCTTGGTACCGTTATAAACTGCCTGATAGGTGCCTGGTATGA
>NZ_JAQMHX010000023.1 GCF_028331445.1 Candidatus Phyllobacterium onerii
CCGGAGGGCGATGCCTACCGGGCTGCCCTGGTTAACTTCCGCTGGTTTGCCAACGCAGTCTGGACGACGGCAACCACGGTGGAAAAGCTGAACAGCGCCCGAGACCGGTAAGGAGCAAAGTGATGCATGACTCCCACCCCGCTCCGCTCATGGACGGTTATCATTCGATAGACATCGACGGAATGGAGCAACGCTTTTTCGTCGCCGGTTCGAGAGACGGACCCGTATGCGTCGCGCATTCGGGTGGTCCCGGCATTGCCTGGGAATACCTCAGGATGCTTGCTCTTGAGGAACGGTTGAGGATGGTCTACATCGAGCCGGTGGGCACGGGCCAGTCGGGCAGGTTCGAAAGCCATCCTTACGGCTACGACGTGGATACATACGCACGTTTCCTCTACGGCCTAGTCGAGTATCTCAATCTGCAGAAGGTATATTTGCTCGGGCATTCGCACGGCGGTTTCGTCGCGCAGAATTTTACCGTTGCCCATCCGGAAAAGTTGGCTGGTCTAATTCTCTACGACACCGCACCCGCGGCGGGGACGGAGCTCTTTGCCGAGGCAACACGCAACCTCGAGTCGTTCCGTCAGCGCAACAAGGATAGGCCCGAGACCGCAAGCATCATGCGGGCCTGGTATTCTCTGGGCGGCATCGCCGGCGACGCATCCTTCCGCTCCACCCTTTACAATCTGTTTCCCGCCTATTTCGCGGATTATTGGAAACGCGAGGAAGAATTCCGCGCCTTGCGGAATGCCGTTACGGGGTCGTATGTCGGATCCGCCAAGCGTTTCGACAACACGGACGGACTGGCGTTGATCACAGTACCAACCTTGATCCTGGTGGGTGTCCATGATTTTATCTGCGGACCTCGCTGGGCATACGAACTGCGGGACGGTATCCGCGGATCGCAGTTGGTCAAGTTTGCCGAGAGCGGGCACTTCGCTCACTTGGAGGAAACGCAGCGATTTGCCCACGTCTTGGGGGAATTCTGCGGGGCACAAAGAGCTGCATGAAGAAGACCTTTGTAAGCTCTTTGTTCAACGAATGCATTTTTGCTGCAATCCAAAAGCTGCCGAACCTCTAATAGTTTTCAGACCGTCTACATGTACAAGCAAAGCAAACTTGTTTCCCGAAACAAGGAACCGTTTGACAAAGTAATTCAGAGAAACCTGAATTTGTATGTGTTGCCGACAATTGTCGCCAGTTCAAGAAACGCTTGCCCGTTGCCGGCCAGTGGCGGGAAGCGTTTCGATAATGACTTTAGAACTGATGCCGGAACACGGCCGTGCTTAACGAGTTGCCGTGGATCAGGAGGACCGGCAGGTCGCCATTGCCGATCTCCTTGACGGCAATCTTGCCGTGCGACGTCATGACGATGTGTTGCTGCGCCAAATTAGCCAAATGTCGAGCCTTGCGTTCCCGGTTCTAGTATCGAACCCGATACGATTAGACCAAATAGGGCGATCCGGATTGAACGGTAGCAGCACCGTTGGCATCTTTGTTCTCCCAAAAGAATCCCGGGAGTTCGCCACTCCGAGCACGGCCTTTCATCTTTGGCGTTTGCATCCCAAAACTGAGCCATCCCGACAGGACCGCGGCGCTGAAATATTGCGTTTCTGCTCCTCGCTGAATGGCTATGGATCCAACATGGTTTCGATTTCCCGAGAAACGTTGGCGGACGGAACGTTCCTCCGTTCGGCTCGAGAATTGGTCGCAAGTGCAGGCATCGACATGCATGTGCGGACAGACGAGGAGCTTCATTCGACACTCGCAGAATTCGTCGCCGGCCGTCGGCAAAAGAACGTATGGGTTTTTTAATACGGTTCGCTGATGTGGAACCCGGCACTGAACTACGCAGAGCGGCGAGGGGCGGTGCTGCCTGATTTTGGCATCGTTGTTTTTGCGTATTGGATGTGGCGGGCCGGGGAAGCGCTAAACAACCCGGACTTACCCTTGCTCTTGATCGAGGGGGAAACGCCCAAGGTGTTGCTTTCCGTCTACCCCCCGGCCGATCTGGTCGGAAATCAAGGTCGACACCGTGCCAGTCCAGACGGTGGCGTTTGTCGCGAACCATGCGAGCAAGCGTTACAGGGGTGGCATATCCGACGTAGACATCGTTTCCGCCCTTTCGAGCGCGAAAGGCGGTTTGGGAACGGGTCTTGAATATCTCGAGGAAACCCTGAGCCATCTCAGGGGACTGGGACTTTCAGACGGCCATCTTGAGGAGCTGTCAGGTTCGATCCAATTGAACTCAAAACCGCGATGAGTTGCCTAACTCGTGATCGGCAGTTTCGACGTTGCACCAGGCTCGATCAGCGGCAATTAGTTTTGGTGAACACAAGAGCTTACGCAGTGGGAAAGTGCAAGCGATCTGGGCGCGTTTCGCTGTCACAAACCACGCGCAAGCCGAAGAAGCAACGTTGCCGGAGCAATCCCGGGGACGCGTGGTTCCTGCATTGGCTGTCTGCTCGATAGGCATTTTTATTGTCCCACAAACATTCCGGGAGTTTATTGTCCCACAAACATTCCGGGAGTTCGTCAAACCGAGCACCGCTTTTTATCTTTGCCGTTTGCGTCCCAAAACTGGGCCATCCAGACAAGACCCTGGCCTTGAGATGCCCGATGACCAACAGATCATATTGCCGCGTCGACGTGGTCCGGGTCGTTTAATGCCAAGTGGTCGTCACACGACTGCAAAAAACGATAGCACCATTTCTCGGCTGGCCGCTGCAATTCACATGCCGGGACCGTGCCCCTAATGAAAGGTTCTCCATGCCCACTCTTTTCGATCCCATCAAGGTTGGCGATATCGAACTTGCCAATCGTGTCGTCATGGCACCCTTGACGCGCAATCGTTCGCCGAACGCTGTTCCGACTGACTTGGCTGTAACCTATTATACCCAGCGTGCAACCGCCGGGCTCGTGATCACCGAAGCAACTGCAATTTCGCACCAGGGACAAGGCTATGCCGACGTTCCCGGTCTTTATGCGCCTGAACAGCTTGCGGGCTGGCGCAAGGTCACGGATGCCGTCCATGCTGTCGAAGGGAAGATCGTCGTCCAACTGTGGCATGTCGGCCGCGTCTCCCACAATACGCTCCAGCCAAACGGCGCAGCGCCCGTCGCACCCTCCGCGATAACGGCAAAAGCCAAGACCTTCCTGATCGGTGCGGAGGGCCCGGGTTCTTTCGTGGACACATCCCCGCCGCGAGCGCTTGACCTGTCGGAGGTTCCAGGCATCGTCGAGGACTATCGAAAAGCCGCACGCGCCGCCATCGATGCAGGATTCGATGGGGTTGAGCTTCACGCCGCCAACGGATACCTGATCGATCAATTCCTGCGGTCGGGCAGCAATCGCCGTACTGACGATTATGGCGGCGCGATCGAAAACCGCACGCGCTTTCTCGCTGAAGTGCTCCGGGCAACCGCAAAGGAAATTGGAGCGGGACGAACCGGCATCCGTATCTCTCCGGTCACTCCTGCCTGCGATGCGTGGGATCCCGAACCGCAACCTCTCTTCACCCACGTTGTTGAGAGACTGGCAGTTCACAATCTCGCCTACGTGCACATCATCGAGGGTGCGACGGAGGGTTCGCGCGACTTCCAGCAGGGCGACAAGCCGTTCGATTATGCAGCTCTGCGCGCGGCATACGGGCAAGCCGGAGGCAAGGCCGCGTGGATAGTCAACAACGGTTATGACCAGAAACTGGCGGAAACCGCAGTGGAGAACGGCGATGCCGATTTGGTGGCGTTCGGTAGACTGTTCATCGCCAATCCCGATCTGGTCCAGCGTCTGCGCGAGCACGCTGCGCTCAATCAGCCTGATCAAGCGACGTTTTATGGTGGCGGGGCGAAGGGCTACACGGATTATCCCGCGCGGCCTCGATAGCGTGACGGTGCCAAAGCCAAGGTTGGTGCGAACCTTGTTGTTTGTCCTTCTCGCTACAACGTCTGCAGCGGCACATGATGCCCCGTCGGGGGGCATATGGATTTGAATGCTGTTCCTCGATGGATTGTTTTGAGGGACAGGACCAAAACGTCGAAACAGCGTCTAGCGGCTTCCGGATCAAGAACACGGGTGAAGTCATTCCCCTTGCCGACAAGCGCGTGCCTGAGGTCCAATTGAAACTGACGAAAGTCCGAGGTGGCATGAAATCATACAAGGAATGCGCAAGCCCCCTATGACCCTTGCGTCCTAATAGGCCCTGTTCCTGTGGTTCCGTTTGGAGAGCGTCAAGCCACACGGGCTGGGGACTACCCCCACGAACGCCACCTTGCAGATAATGGAAGGCTTGGCATACGCAACTCACACTGTCGGACACCTACCGTTCACAAACCCACACCTCAGTCAACCATGGGCACTCAACTGACTGAGGTGGTTACAGGTCAGGATTATGTCTCGTCACTTGGCGCCAGCCCATCGAACACCTCGAGTAGAGCGACTGCGATTGCGCTACCGAGGGCATTACCACTGTCTCTAATAGCATCCTCCTGCATGTCACGCGCAGCCATAGCAAGGGCCGTGCCTTCCTCGCTCACAATCAGTTTGGCTCGTTCAATTGCCCAGAGAGCGAAGTCGCTGCGATTTTCGATAGTGATTGTTTCCATGTCTGCCTCTTGGTGAATGTTAGGGTGATGTGACATTCGTCGTCACAGTCACCCAACCGCAAGCTTATATCCTCATAGCTCGAAGTCTCCGCTGGTTCCAGTGCAGGCAACAATTACCGCCCCGGTCGCCTGTGGGGCAGCCAATTCTCCACGAAGACCGCGCCGAAGCGGCGACCATCTTTGCGTGGCGTGCCAATCAGAGAATGCTTTGGAAGCGACCCGTATGATGGGCGCGATGGCAACTCCTTTGGAGGACACAGCCGTGAACCATTTAGACAAGATTAGGACGTTGTTCGTTCTGTGGTCCCCTGGTCTGGTGGCGCTGGCATTTACCACCAGCGACGTATTCGCCCTTATTGACCCCGTTTACAGCTGCATCGTTCAAATAATGCGCTGTCGCTGCAATCAAAATCCTCCCCCGGATGCAAAAATGACGGCGTTTTCTCGGCTGATAGGGTACGACATGAACAAAGATCTCCAGCAACGTTGGACGAATTTGAGCGCAGCTCTTGTCTGCACGTCACTTGTGGCATTCCCCGATTTCGCTCGCGCCGAAACGTGTCCTTCGATCGATGCCTGGCTTGAGCTTATTCATGAAAGAGGCGGTCGGCACAGGTTGCTCGATGCGGTGGAATTGTCCGACTTTCAAGATAAGCTCGAAAGGGGGACAGTCGAACAGCATCGTCCTTGGACATCCGCTATCGTGACGGTTTTCCCCGATGGCAAAGGGTTGGTGTTACTGAACGTGAACACTGAAGTTTGCGGCGTCATAGAAGTCCCGATAGATCGCAGGCCATCGCTGCAAAAGCCCATCGTTCTGCACGGCTGACCGGGATGCCGTCCTTGCTGGGCGTGAAATCCTGCCTGTCCGCCCCCCACTCACCAGTTGGTGCGACCTTCCTGATGCACAAACGGTCCCAACCGTCCAAGAGGTGCGTCTTTGGTTCAAATCTTTCGAATTGGCCGATGCTGTAGCTTCGCGATGACGTCCTCCATTGACCCCATCGAGGAAAATACAAATGCGAATCCTGATTGCCTCCCTTCTTTCTCTTTGGCTCTGCCCGCTTATTCCGCCGATCATCGCGTCCAGATGCTCAACAAAACCCTGGATGGTCGGATGATGGGTTTCGAGCCGATGATCGTCCATGCCGAGCCAGGAGATACGGTGACGTTCGTTGCGACGGACAAGGGTCACGATTCCGTTTCGATCAAGAACGGAATTCCGGAAGGACAGGCTGAGTGGAAAGGAAACATCAGCAGCGACATCACCGTCACCGTGTCGGCCGAAGGCGTCAACATGTACGAATGCAACCTCGACAGCCTGAAGGCCATCAAGTATCCGGGCAAAGCGAAGGCTGTAGCCGACGAGATCTTCACGAAGATAGCTGGCGGGGGACAGTAGCGTTCCTCACGTTTTCCTCCGGAGAACACCCAGTCCGTCAGCTGGATTTTCTACGGTGACACGGCCTTCCCCGCTTGACTGGTTTTTTCGGCCAAGACTAGCGACGATGCTGGCCCTCTCCATAGCATTGTGGATGAATTTGCCGCATCCGCTGCCCGCCATAGACATGCTCATATGTAGCGGCGATTGGATTAAATCATGCGCGACACCATATTGTCTGAAGGAGATATCGCAGAGGGACTTTATCGGAGCAACAGATGAGCATCCTTGAACACACACTTAGGAGGCCGCTAGTACGGATTTCGACTCTTGTTGCGATTGTGACCATCGGCCTTGTTGCATTGATCTTGCCTGCGTCGGCGGCAGATTGCAGCGCCAGGCCCGCTCCCGGGTTAGACTGGAGCGATTGCAGGAAAAACATGATCATGATCCCCCGGAGTGATCTTGAGGGGGCTAACCTTGTCAATACCGATTTCACCGGGACCGATCTCAGTCATTCCAACTTGAAGGCGGCCAACCTCTCGGAGGCAAGTCTCCTACGCGCCTCGCTGGCAGATGCGAATGCCGAGAAAGCCAATTTTACAGAGGTCGAAGCCTACCGAAGCAGTTTCAAGCACATTTCTGCCGATTCAGCATCCTTCAAGAACGCAGAGCTGCAGCGCACCAATTTTACAGGTGCCAAGCTCACCGGAGCAAATTTTGAGAAGGCGGAATTGGGACGCGCCGATTTCGACAACGCAGTTTTGACTGGTGCTCGATTCTCATATGCCGACTTGTCGCGCGCAGATCTCACCCAAGCGAAATTTGAAGGGGCGCTTCTTCTGGATCACACTTTTATGCTGCTCACCAGAATAGAGGGGGTGGACCTATCTGCTGCACAAGGGCTGCACCAAGACCAAATTAATCACGCCTGCGGCGATGACAATACTAAACTGCCGCCCGGCCTGAAAACCCCATCGGCGTGGCCATGTCCACCTGATGAAGCGGATTAGCAAAAAACGGGCCGTGAATCGACGCTACTAATCCTGTTCAAACCAATCGATATGCGAAAGCATCACTTTCCTTGGTTCAATGGTCATACTCCAGACATCGTGGGGAACACCAGCTTCTTTCGACGAACTCGACACTTGAGCGAGTATCATCTGTGCGAGCCACGCCGTATCAGGAGTACCTCGTCAAATGGAATTCCGTACACCAGCATTTCCTCACGTCACCTATTGAGGTCAAGAATGGCATTATTGAAGTACCGAACGCGCCCCGGGCTCTCGATGGAAATCGATGAGCACAAGTGGAAGCCGAGGAAATCGTCTTTGCTTGAACTCCCACAGTCAACCAACACCCAAGTAGTTGCGCGCCGCGCGCGTGCAAGCCATTGGTGCCGGACAACCTGTTCGTGGCACGGCCATCAGAGCCTGTTCCGCCTCCAACTGCATGGCGATTCACCGACGAGCCGCGTGAACAACCGAGTCATGTGAGATTGGTCGGAAAAGCCGCAAGCAAGGGCAATCTGCGCAGCGCTGATGTCGGATGTAGTGAGCATTGCCTTTGCCCGCACAACACGTTGTTTGATGATATACATATGTGTCGCCTCTCCAAAGCTTTGCTTAAATGCGCGCTGAAACTGACTGGAACTCAGTTTGACCAGGCAGGCAAGATCGAGGACTGAAATGCGATTGTGCAGATTTGCATCGACGAACTTGGCAACCTTCCGCATGCGGCATATTCCCAAACCTCCCTGACCTCGCCCCCGGTCAGTTACGGGGCTTAGATGCATCTTTGCTTCGATCGCTAGCACCGCCTCGACAGCGTATATGTCGGACGTACCGTTATCGATGCCCCAGGTGCTCGATATGAGTTCACGCAGTATGGTTAGAAGTTCGGTGCCAGACACCGGGCTTGAGAATAAAGGCAAGACGACACTATCGGCCGCGCGGATTAATTGCATCTCTGATCGCATTCCACGAAACTCCATATTGGGGCGTCAACACGTTGACGGGCCAGAAACTCCGATATTTCCAAGCCCATGACGATCAAAACATTCGCTGATCGTGAGATCGGAAAACGTTGATCGTTGATCTCTTAGCCGCAGAAACAGCTTCGAACGCTAATGTGTGGCCTGGAGAACCGCTGGTTGTTCGACCGAAGTCTAAAGCCGGGATAGCGGGGATCACATGATGCCGATCGGCCAAGTACGGCATGAGGTTTCGGAACATGTGCGAGGAGGTCGGAAAGCCGTTCAGCAGCGATACTGGTGCGCCCCCAGGCCTTGCCTCCCGATGGAAGATATTCCCGGCCTCTATGCTGGGCGAACGATGGTGTATGACAGGCGGAACTCCGATTGCGCTGGATGGGTCTTTTATGGAAACGTCCATGTTATTTCCCTTACGGTGAGAGAAACTGACTCTGCCCCCGCATAATTACGTGCGGGCAGGCCCGGGAGCCCGTTAAGTTTTGTTAAGAAGTGCTCCCTGGATGGGAACCTGCAGTTCACAAGGCGGACGCAATGTGTATTCGATTGGCAGCTCGGCCAGGTACAAGGCGATCGGGCAATCGACGGTATGACCGGGTTTGTGGAAGGTGGACGCCCAACTTGGAGGCTGTCGATTCGACATTTATGAACCGGTCGGTTAGTCACCTGGAACCAAGGTTGGCATCATTCTATTTTGCTTCTGCTCCAACGACAGGAGTTTGGTTGATGGTCGGCAGGCAAGCAGACGTCATCCTTCTGCGATGGCCCATAAATCTCCGGACATGCTCTCCCACATAAGCGAGGTAATGTGCCGCTTGTGATCAGTCACAATCCTAAGATGGAAGTCCGGTCGGGTCCTGAGCACTGCCGTAGTTGGTCGACTGCTGACAGACACCATTGTTACGACTGTCAGGGGCCTCCCGCCATTTCCACCGACCAATATTTGCTGTATTGCGTTAACATCTACCCGTACCGCCGGTGCGTGAATGAACAGCCTCGATCAACCCGTCGCAATAGTCGTCCCGCGAAACGAGTGCGGTTTTGCGCGCGACGCTAACAAGGGCACGGTTGGATATGGACACGACGAGTGCAGGGCGGACCAGGCGGATTGCAATCGTACTGGGCTCGGGCGCGGGTATGTATCTCAGCTTCGGTATCGTCCTGATCTACGGGTTTAGCGTTTTTATCGTGCCGATCGCCGAGGACACTCAGTGGGACAGGACTTTGGTGGCCGCCGTCGTCGCACCCATGGCCATCGTAAACGGCCTTATGTCGCCTGTGGTCGGCGCATTGACGGACCGGTTCGGCCCGCGCAGGGTGCTCACCGTATCGTCGGTGTTGATGGCGATCGGCCTGATCGGGGTCGGGGTCGCATCTCAGAACCTGCCAATTTTCGTCGTCGCCCTCGCCGTGGCGAGCTTGCTGGGCTCCGGGCAGACCGGTGTGCCCTATACATATGTGGTGGTCGGATGGTTCCACGCACGGCGTGGCCTCGCGCTGGGAGTTATGCTTTCCTTCGTGGGGCTCGGGATCGCGACCGTTCCCTCAATCCTTGCGATTATAATCTCCGAATGGGGCTGGCGTTTTGCCTTCATGGTGGCTGGCCTGGCATCGATGGCGGTCACGCTTCCAGTCGCGCTCTTTGTTATTCGCGACCCACCCGTGGTGCCTGTGAGCACAAGAGCAGAGGGCTGCACGGTTCGTCAGGCTGTAGCGACGGCTAGCTTCTGGCTGATGTTGGGTGCTTTCTTTCTCAATTACTTCGCAGCCGCAGCCGGATCAATTGCGCTGCCCGTCGTGCTGGTCGATCGGGGAGCCAGTCCAGCAAATGCAGCCTTGGTCATGAGTCTTGTAGGATTGAGCTTCATTGTCGCGCGCCTCGGCTTTGGGGCGTTGCTTGATAGACTGCCCCCCGTCCCACTAACCAGCCTGGCCTCTCTATCACCGGTTGCCGGTCATCTGATTCTGTCGAGTTCCGAGGGGCAAATCCCGGTCTATGTTAGCGCGGTCTTTTTCGGCCTCGCCACCGGAGCCGAGGGCGATGCAATCGGATACCTGCTGTCGAGACGTTTCGGAATGCGAAGCTTCGGCAAGCTCTACGGCATCAACTACATGGCCCTGGCTGTGGGCGCTGGCCTTGGTTCGGCATCTCTGCACATCATGGCCGCCGAGGGCACTCGCTACGTTGAGACCTTCACGATCTTTGCGGGCATCGCATTGATTGCTCCGATCCTGCTTATGTTGGATAGCCGTACCCGATCGCTAGCGCGCTAGCTTAAGCTGGCGCTCGCCGCGAATTCGGCTCGATAAGATGTCGCACCTCGGGCCGCGGGCGGCGCAACGGTGGCCATCTCCGGAGAGGATATTATGCAATCTATTGAAAATCTGGCCAAAGCAGGGCATTTTTGGCCAATCCGCGACAGGTGACGTCACTTAGACGTTACCGATTGAGATCATCTGATTCGGGATCGATACCTAAGTGCTATTGCTTGAAATTCCGTCCGGGGTCAGTCTCTGCGTCGACATCGGAATTGCTGGGATGGTCATCACATAGTAGACCACATGCGATGGGTGCAGCGGGAATGTAGTGGCTGACTTGGCCTACCAGTCCAAATTCCTGCAAGCCTTTTCGTGGCAGGGTTCATCGGATCGCCACCTATGAATTTTATCGACGCAATTTGTACCGTAGGTTTTGATCCGGAACAGAAGCGGTATTCACATTCAGGGGAGTAAGTTGGCGGACGAAAGTTTGGATGTCGTGGTCGGGATCAATAGCGCGCCCTACACCAGCGGCGCAGGGCTGGCGTTCGGGCCTTTTCTCCTCTTCCCGTCGAAGCGCCTACTTGTGGAGGACGGACGGCACGTGGCCCTCGGCGGCCGCGCCTTCGACCTTCTGCTGGCCTTAGTCGGCAGGGCTGGCGAGGTCGTCAGCAAGGAAGATTTGATCACCTTCGCTTGGCCCAAGTTACTCGTCGTGGAAGACATCACGCTCCGCGTCCATATCGCCGCGCTCCGCAAGGCCCTTGGCGATGGGCTGGGCGGTCGCCGCTTCATCGTCGGAATTCCGGGTAGGGGCTACAGTTTCGTTGCCCCCATCTCGCATCAGGGTAGGTATGGGGCCTCTGCGGGGGTTAAGTCGGCGATGGTGCCCTTCGACAACCTGCCCACGATCCTCACACGGATATTCGGCAGGGACCGCTTCGTCGCGACAATGGTCTCGCAAATTCCCCAGCGCCGGTTCATGACAATCGTAGGATTCGGCGGCATCGGAAAGACCACGGTCGCCCTTGCAGTTGCTAGCATCCTGCGTTCATCTTATCGTGACGGGGTACGTTTTGTCGATTTGGCGCCGATCGCCGACCCGACCCTTGTGCCTAGCACGCTAGCTTCGGTGCTCGGAGTGACGGTCAGCTCCGGGGACCCGCTACGCGCTCTAGTGACTTTCCTACGCCAAAAAGGGATGCTCATTGTACTCGATAATTGCGAGCACGTCCTGAAAGCCGCCGCGGCTCTCGCGGAGAAAATCTGTGAAAGCGCTCCCGATGTGCATGTTCTGGCAACCAGTCGCGAAGCGCTACGCGCCCGAGGTGAGTTCATCCAGTACCTAATGCCGTTGGAAACGCCGAGCGAGACCGAGGGCTCGACCGCTGATGCTGCTCTGGCCTTTCCTTCTGTTCAGCTGTTTGTAAACCGGGCGACCGCGACACTAAGTTCATTTGAACTTTCAGACTCTAACGCGTCGACGATCTGTAAAATATGTAGGCGGCTGGACGGCATTCCCCTTGCGATCGAACTGGCCGCTGGCCGAGCGGACACGTTCAGCTGCGGGGAAATAGCGCGCAGACTGGACGACCGGTTTCGCCTGCTCACACGCGGCCGCCGCACAGCCCTGCCGCGTCATCAGACACTGAACGCGACGTTCGACTGGAGCTTCCAGCTCTTGCCCCGACCCACGCACGCGTTGTTTCGGCGGCTTTGCGTTTTTGCAGGCGACTTCACCCTGGAAGCGGCGGTCGAAATCGTCGCTGGCGGCGATTTGCCCGCATGGGCGGTATCCGAGCATTTGGTGGACTTGGTGTCCGCATCGCTCGTCGCAGCGAACATTAGCCACGAGACCACATCATACCGTTTGCTGGAATCCGCGCGGGCCTATGCCAAGGAGCGCCTTTCGGAGAGCGGAGAGCTGGACGAGAGTTTACGGCGGCACGCCCGGTACGTCCTTGATTTTCTGGAGCAGGCGAATGCTCACTCCGGAGAGCGGTCGAGCGCCGACTGGATCAACGCCTATGGCGGGCAGATCGACAACCTGCGCGCCGCGCTGGATTGGACCTTCTCACCCGCGGGCGACCGGCAGCTCGGGGTGGACTTGACCATCGCTGCGGTGCCGCTCTGGTCCCATCTGTCACTCAATGAAGAATGCCGTTGCCGCGTTGAGGCCGCGCTCTCAAACTTGGAAACCGCCGAGGGGCTTCCCGATCGTCGTCGGATGCTGTTGTTTGCCGCCCTGGGCACAACCCTCCTTTATACGGGGGGGGCTGGCTCAAATGCGAGCCAGATGTGGCATGGCGCTTTGGAGATCGCCGAGGCCCTCGGGGACATCGACTACCAGCTTCGCGCGCTGAGGGGACTTTGGACCGCGACCATGACCGCTGGCCATCTCCAACGCGCGACAGCGTTCGCCGAACGGTTCGAAAAGCTGGCCCTTGATTTAGCGGCAGCCGACCACGCTCTGCTTCTGGGGCGAATGAAGGGTATGGCCTCTTTCTATGTTGGAGATCTGAGGGCTGCGCAGATGCACATCGAGCATGCGCTTGGCGCCTTTCCCCCCACCCAAAATGGCTCGCAAGTCCTTCGGTTTCAGTTCGATCAGACCGTCATGGCCCGTGTCAGCCTAGTGAAGATCCTCTGGCTGCAGGGGTTTCCGGATCAGGCCCTGCTAATGACGGAGCAAAGTCTCCAAAGCGCCGTTGAGGTGGAGCACGAGCTCTCCATCACCTACGTGCTGGCGTATGCGGCCTGCCGGATTGCGCTGATCACCGGCGACCTTCCTGGCGCGGAACGCTATCTTGCGATGCTGTCGCGACAGGTGATGATCGACCCATTGCAGCAGTGGTCACTGCTGAGCCAATGCTGGAAAGGAGCCATTCTTACCCGGCAGGGCGAGGCGGCTTCCGCCACCAAGGTGCTTGCGGCTGCGGTGGAGCAGATCCCCGAGGGCTCCTTTAGCCTGCACCACACCCGCTTTCTCGGGGAGCTTGCCTTTGCCACGGCGCTGTCAGGTGAACCAGGAAAAGCACTGGAGACCATCAATCTGGCGCTGGACATCGGCGAGCGTCGGAACGATCGTTGGTTTCAGGCTGAGCTTCTTCGCCTCAGTGGCGAGATCGTCCTGATGGAAGGAGGGCCGAATGCCATCGCAATATCAGAAGCGCAATTTCAAAAAGCTCTCGACCTTGCAGCTCGCCAAGGCGCATTATCATGGGAACTCCGCGCTGCAACGAGTCTGGCGCGGCTGAAACGTGATCGTGGGTGCCGCAAGGAAGCGCGCGCGTTGCTAGATGGTGTTTACGTTCGGTTCACGGAGGGCTTTGCGACGAGCGATCTGAGAGCTGCGAAGGGTCTCCTCGACAGCCTGGCATAAGCACAGACCGGCGCGTCCGACCTAATACCAAGTTCCTTAAGGTGTGCTTCCAATGTGCGCTCGGTGTCGCTTTGCAGCCATCAACGCGTAGGGGTAGGGGTATCAAGCTCACTCAGATCAATCGACGCAAGCTGTTTGTCGCCATTCATAATCTGGCTGAGATGCACCTTGTTACCCGCCGCAATAAATGCGGGCGTCAGCCCGGCCCCTTGGAACAACTCAAGCGAGGGGCTGGAGACCACAAGGGCCTTAGATTTGTCCGTACGCGTGGGTGACTTGTTGCAAGTCAAACTGGTCCGGCCCCGCAGATTATTACTGTTGCAGTCATCGCCTCCATCTCAATTGCGCGCAGACCGTCAAGCCAACAACGCGGATAGATAGATCGCTGTCATCACGAAAACAACGAGATCGGTTGCATGGCGACATTCTCTTTGGTGTGTCGCGGCGCATTCGTCATGTGTTAAGCGCCGCGAGACCCATGAAAACCCCCCGGCCGGACCGGCCGGGGCGATCCAGGAGCTGGACTGACAAGACTAAGCACACCGAGCAGCCCATCGCGATATTGGCATAGGGATCAAAGGTGGCTCCGCCGTTGCCGCACCAACGGAGGACGCGACAAACAGGAAGTCGGGTTCTTTATCCATGAAGCGATCAATCAGCCGGGGGTAAACAAACTGACCGGACGTTCGCGGGTGATCCATTTCATGATCTTATCTCCGTTGGGTTGAGGGTCAGCGGCACGGTCAGTGCGCCGATCGCATGCCAGACTGTGCAGGTGATGACTTCTCAACGGAAGAGAGACCTGAAGAAGTATTGTTGATGTGGATCGTTCATGGGGGAGAGCACTCCGTCGTCAGTCGTAGGCGCGCGTCTTCCGCGCTCGGAGGAGTGGGGGCTATGGGAGGCTGCATGTGCCCCGTGCGACCCGCCGCGATCGTTACCATGGTCACCGCCGCCAAAGCCTCGACCACCATCTCCGCCAAAACTTCCGCTGTGGCCGCCGCCACGTCCGCCGCCGCCGTGACCTCCGCCGTGAGCCGTTGATTCAGTCGCCCATCCGGCCGCCAGCATTGTTCCTAAAGCCAATATCGCTAAAGTTGTCGCTGTCCTTTTCATTATTTATTCCTGCTTTTCTAAGTTCTCGATGTTTGCGTAAACTTATACTGATATGGAGGCGGCAAGTCCGAGGCAGTATAATACGTCGGTATAACTCCATTTATCTGGTTGTTTAACATCCGCGACGGATACCCTATCGCGCCTCAAATTCCGAAGAGGCGATTGCACTCCAGTCGGGCGTGCCGCTTAACGAGATTTTACGACGAACAACACCGCAGGACCTGTGCTTTGGTTATAGGCATGGCGTCCCCCCGATATCGCGGCCCCGTCCCCACTCATCCCGGAGCGGGGGCGCTTTTCATATAGACATCCGGCCGTGTGGGATCAGGTACCCGTTTGATCGATTTTATCGGAACAAGGACACGTCTGGATTGCGCTCCGGGGAGCTGTTGACCGCAAACGGCACACAATGTCATGATGTCGCCGGTGCATATACTCTGGGCACGCTTACGATCCGGTCGGTGAGGTTTTACAAGGAGATTGCCATGAACGAAGAGGCTCTTAATACCTCGCTGCGCAAATTCCTCAAAGAGGTCGGCGTCACCTCCCAGCGCGAGATCGAAAAGACCATCCGCGAGGCTATAGCTGATGGTCGGCTGAAAGGCAGCGAGACGCTGTCAGCCAAAGTCGTGCTTACCGTAGACAAAATCGGACTTATCCACACCATCGACGGAATGGTTGAGCTTCAATAACGGCTGCGCTGAATTTCGAAGATCACTGCCGTGTGTGGCGGGAGAAAGGCGTCACCTGGCAAGCCAGCAAGCCTCGAGTAAGATTGAGATTGCCCTCGAAACTGGCACCTGCGGGGGCAATGCGGCGCTACGCGGATCTGTCACGCTCAGGCCAAGTATCGGAGAGACCGTCCCAGAACAATTTCAACGCGGTCAATACAAGCAATCCGTAGCAGGCGCGATACATCTGCCGCTGGTCGAGACGCCATGAAGCCGCCAACCCATCCATACGCCGCTGGAAAGGGCCAACATGCAATCGCCATCAGCGCCAGACATCGGCGGTTTGTTTCACAAGCAGCAACCACGGTACAACCTTGATCGCGTTTGCCGACGGTGAAAAACCTACTGGTGGTTCCCCGCGTGGATTTCCTTGGCGCAAGGGAAGCAAATATATCGCAAGCGAGGGACCGCCCGAGTGAGCCACCATGGGTGGTTGTTCTCGGAGGCAGGCGAGCCGCAAAGGTCCATCGCCGAACATATTGCAGATGCAGTGATGTTATATACGAGAAAAAATTCGCCCGGGCTCGACAGGCACCGGTAAGCAAAATATCTATAAAACATGGCCGCAACCACTGAAGACACAATCGCCAACCGCATCAGCCGTATCCTTGCTGACAGGATTGTAACTGGACAATTGGAACCGGGTGCAAAACTGCGGCAGGATCACATCGCCGAGGAATTTGGCGCGAGCCACGTGCCGGTCCGGGAGGCGTTCCGTAAGCTGGAGGCGCAGGGGCTGGCGGTCAGCGAACCGCGGCGAGGCGTACGGGTCGCTTCCTTTGATCTGAAGGAGGTGCGGGAAGTTGCACTGATGCGCGCCGCGCTCGAGGGTCTTGCGTTGCGGCAGGCTGCCCAACATTTGACATCGTCAATTCTGGAACAGGCTGAAGAGGCAAGTGTTGTCGGCGACAATTCACGCGATGTGCGCTCCTGGGAGGAGGCAAACCGGCGATTTCACCGGCTGATCCTCGTGCCATGCGGCATGCCGCGGCTGCTGGCCGCCATTGATGATCTGCATTCGGTAAGCGCGCGTTTCCTGTTTTCTGCCTGGCGATCTGAGTGGGAAGTGCGCACCGATCATGACCATCGCGCCATCCTCGGATTTCTGCGCCAGGGCAACATCGACAACGCCGTTTCTGTCCTTGAACGTCACGTCCAGTGGATCGGGCAAAAGCCTGTCAGAAGCGCTACAGGTTCGACGCGCGACGCTTTCGCGATCGTTGGCTAGCTTAACCCATCGTTGTGGCCTCTCCTATTGCTGTGCAGACTTCCTACCGAAGGCTGTTCGGTTCTCCCCAGTTGTTCTGACAAACGCCGCTCTGATTCAGAGGCCGTCTCTAACGCGGTTGCGTTTTTTGGCGTGCTGGTTAGAATTATAGATAAGTATTGATTCTATCTATAATTTTTCTCACCCGACCGGAAGAACTGAGGAACTCCCCGCATGTCACAAGCATCAAAGTTGAGATCTGTCGATACAGCCCCTTCCATTGGTGATTTGTGGAGTTTTTCAGAGGCCAGTAAAATCTATAATTTGCCGTTCAATGACCTCCTGTTTCAGGCGCACATCGTCCATAGGGAGCATTTCGACCCCAATGCCGTGCAGTTGAGCAGGCTCCTGTCGATCAAAACAGGGGGCTGCCCAGAGGATTGCGGCTATTGCAGCCAGTCCACCCATTATCCCACGGGCCTCAAGGCTTCCAAATTGATGGAGGTCGAGCGCGTGCTTGCCGAGGCTCGCAAGGCGAAGGAGGGCGGCGCGACGCGCTATTGCATGGGGGCTGCCTGGCGTAGCCCCAAAGACCGCGACATGGACATGGTCGTCGCCATGGTCGAGGGCGTCCGGGAGCTTGGCATGGAGACCTGCATGACGCTCGGTATGCTGTCGCCGGCGCAGGCGGCAAGGCTTGGCGATGCCGGGCTCGATTACTATAATCACAACATCGACACGTCAGAACGTTTCTATGGCGAAATCATCAGCACGCGCACTTTCGCCGATCGTCTGGAGACGCTCGCGAACGTGCGGGAGGCGGGTATCAAGGTTTGCGCGGGCGGCATCCTCGGCATGGGCGAGACGACTGATGACCATATCGCCATGCTGGTAACGCTCGCCAATCTGCCGGTTCCGCCTGAAAGCGTGCCGATTAATATGCTAATCCCCATTCCCGGATCAAAGCTTGGGAATGCTGCGCCGGTCGATTCGATTGAATTTGTCCGCGCAATAGCACTCGCCCGCATTCTTATGCCGAAAACCCATGTCCGTCTGTCGGCAGGGCGCACGGGGATGAGCGACGAGATGCAGGCGATGTGTTTCTTTGCCGGTGCCAATTCCATCTTTGTCGGTGATACGCTCCTGACAGCGGATAATCCTGGCGAAGATCATGACGCCGGACTGTTCCGCCGCCTCGGGCTGAAACCGATGGCGCTGGACGCCATTGAATGAGTGAGCGCCTTGTCGGCTTTGAAAAGACGCTTGTTGGACTTGAGCGGAAGGGACGGCAGCGCAGGCTCCTGCAACGCGATGGCATCGATTTCACGTCCAATGATTATCTTGCCCTGGCCAACTCGCCGCGCATCAGATTGGCGATTGCCACAGCAATGGCGCAGGGAGTTGCCGTCGGTTCAGGCGGGTCGCGTCTGCTGCGCGGCAATCACCCCGAGCACGAGGCGCTCGAAGCTGACGCCGCCGCTTTTTTCGGAACGGAGCGGGCGCTCTATTTTTCAAGCGGCTATGCAGCCAATGCCGCGCTCTTTTCAACTCTGCCACAGCGAGGCGATCTCATCGTTCACGATGCTCTGATCCACGCCAGCGCACATGAGGGCATTGCGGCCAGCCGCGCCGAGGCGGTCGCCGCACGGCACAATGATGCTGCGAGTTTTGAGGATGTAATTCGCCGTTGGCGCAAGGCAGGTGGAGCGGGACATCCATGGATCGCCGTTGAGAGCCTCTATTCGATGGACGGGGATCGCGCCCCGCTGGCAGAACTGCTCGCCCTGACAGATCGCCACGATGGCTTCCTCGTGATCGACGAGGCGCACGCGACTGGCGTCTTCGGCTCCGGTGGCCGCGGTCTAGCTGCCGGCATGGAAGGCCGGGACAATGTTATCCTCCTCCACACATGCGGGAAAGCACTTGGCGTTTCGGGCGCGCTTGTCGGTGCAAGCCAGGTGATTTGCGATTACCTGGTGAACCGGGCACGCGCCTTCATCTACTCCACCGCACCTTCGCCGCTGATGGCCGCGGGTGTTCGTGAAGCCCTGAGAATCCTGGTGGACGAACCGCAGCACCGCACGGAGTTCGAGCAACTCTGGACCTTCGCCAATGCACAACTGACGTCTGTGCTCGGATTGGAGGGCAGCGGATCGCAGATATTGCCGGTCATGATCGGTGACAACAGTCGCGCTATGCACATTGCGGAGCGCATGCGGGCGGAAGGTTTCGATATCCGCGCCATCCGCCCGCCAACGGTCCCGGAAGGGACAGCGCGTTTGAGGATTGCCATCACGCTCAATGTCGACCGGCCCGCAATTGTTCGCATGTTCGATACTCTCGCCTCCATATCCGTCGAGGAAGCAGCATGATGCTCCGGTTTGTCGTTACAGGAACCGATACGAATATCGGCAAGACGGTGTTCTCGGCAGCATTGGCCCATGCGCTTGGTGCTGGCTACTGGAAACCCGTCCAGTCTGGGCTCGAAGGCGAAACGGATAGCGAGACAGTCCAGCGTCTCGGCCGGATCCCATCGTCGCGTATTTGCCCCGAGGCTTGGCGGCTCAATACGCCGGCTTCGCCGCATCTTGCCGCCAGAATCGACAATGTCCGGATCGCTCCGGAGGCGCTATCACCTCCGTCAACGCAGACTTCGCTCATCATCGAGGGGGCAGGCGGTTTGCTGGTCCCCCTGACGGAAAACGAGGTGTTTGCCGATGTCTTTGCCCGCTGGCAGATACCGGTCATTCTCTGCGCCGGCACCGGGCTGGGAACGATCAACCACACGCTGCTGTCACTTGAAGCCTTGCGCCGCCGTTCTATTCCGGTTTTCGGTGCCGTTCTCATCGGAGACGAACAAGCGGAGACACAAGCGATCATCAAGAAGCTCGGCAAGGTGAACTGTCTCGGCCGGTTACCGCTGCTTGACCCGCTGACGCCTGACACCCTCGCCCAAGCCTTCAACGATCATTTCGATATTTCCTGCTTTCAGAAAGGTATCCATTGACCTTATCGCCCGTCTGGCACCCGTTTACCCAGCATGCTCTGGAACCGGCAATGAAGCGCATTGTCCGGACGGAAGGCGCCCATCTCTATGATGAGCAGGGACACGCAATCCTGGATGCGATCTCTTCCTGGTGGGTGATTACGCATGGCCATCGCCATCCTCTCATCATGGCGGCGATCCGCAATGCCTGCGAGACCTATGACCAGATCATCTTTGCCGAGTATACCCACGAACCGGCGGAAGAACTGGCAAGAGGGTTGGTCGCTATCACCCCGCCCGGTCTCAATCATGTGTTCTATTCCGACAGCGGCTCGACCTGTGTCGAGGTTGCGCTGAAGATGGCGCTCGGTTTCTTCCACAACGCCGGCTCGCCGCGTTCCCGCATAGTCGTCATGGAGCATGGCTACCACGGTGATACCATCGGTACGATGTCGGCGGGCGAAAGGGGTGTCTTCAACGCCGCCTATGAGCCAATTCTTTTTGGTGTCGATCGTCTGCCATTTCCTATATCGGGACAGGAGCAGGATACGCTCGATGCCTTCGAGACATTATGCCGGGGCGGGCAAGTTGCGGCGCTGTTGATAGAACCATTGGTACTGGGGGCAGGAGGCATGCGGATGTATCCGGCATCACTTTTGTCCGAGCTCAAGGCAATTGCGACAAGGTATGGCGGCCTGATGATCGCCGACGAGGTGATGACGGGGTGGGGACGCACCGGCACTCTGTTTGCCTGTGAGCAGGCGGACATCACACCGGATATATTGTGCATATCCAAAGGCTTGACCGGCGGGGCGCTGCCACTGGCGGCAACCTTGTGTTCAGCAGAAATTTTCGATGCCCATCTTTCTACCGATCGAAGCCGGACATTTTTTCATTCGAGCTCCTACACCGCCAATCCGATTGCGTGCGCTGCTGCCTTGGCCAATCTTGAAGTGTGGAAGAGGGAGCCGGTGGCGATACGGATACGCTCGTTGGAAGCCATGCACCGGACAAGGTTGGAGCGGTTCAGGGTAGATCCCCGCTTTAGCAATGTGCGCCAGACCGGGACGATCATTGCACTTGACGTCAATGTTCCGGCTTCCGGGTACCTTTCAGATGCAGGTCCGAAGCTCAGATCGTTCTTTCG
Organism: Candidatus Phyllobacterium onerii; assembly: GCF_028331445.1. Lineage (GTDB taxonomy): Bacteria > Pseudomonadota > Alphaproteobacteria > Rhizobiales > Rhizobiaceae > Phyllobacterium > Phyllobacterium onerii. The sequence goes on from NZ_JAQMHX010000023.1 coordinate 20,804, forward strand.
AGCAAGAAATCTGCTTATCCGCCCACTTGGCAATGTGATTTATCTGATGACGCCCTATTGCGTGACCGCAGACGATCTCGACCGGACCTACAATGCGATCGATGAGGCAGCCGACATGTTTGCAGGTGGTCGATGAGCCGGGCAATGGCAAGCCGCATCGCTGGGTTTGGCCACTACGCGCCAGATCGCCGCGTTGACAATGCGGAGATAGAAAACCAGCTTGGTCTCGAAGACGGCTGGATCGAGCGAAGGACCGGCATTCGTTCGCGGCGCTGGGCTCGCGACGGAGAACTGCTCACCGATATCGCAGCCAAGGCAGGGAGCGTTGCCGTTTACGACGCCCATGTCCATCCAGCCGACATTGCGTTGACGATCCTCGCCACATCGACGCCGGATCACCTGTTGCCGCCCTCGGCCCCGCTGCTTGCCCATCGACTTGGCCTCGCCAATTCGGGCGCGATTGATCTCGCAGGAGCATGCTCAGGATTCATCTATGCCCTTACGTTTGCCGACGGTTTTGTCCGCAGTCAGGGGCGGCCGGTCCTCGTGGTGGCAGCCAATATTTTGAGCAGGCGCATCAACCCTGTAGAGCGCGCGAGCGCTATTCTTTTTGCCGATGCGGCGGGCGCTGTCGTCCTCGCACCATCAGATAATACGAGACAGGGGCTCCTCGGTGTGGATCTCGCATCGGACGGAAGTCGCTATGATCTGATTTCCATTCCGGCTGGAGGCTCCAAAATGCCGTTTGCTGAGGGAATGGCCGTTGAAGAATGCCAGATAACCATGCGTGACGGCAGAGATATGTTTGCGCAAGCTGTGCAAATGATGACTCTTTGCGCCAAGCGGGCGCTGGCAAGCGCCAAGTTTGAGCCATCAGACGTCAGCAGGCTTGTCCCACATCAGGCCAATGCCCGTATCTTCGACGCCGTTGGCGAGAATATTGGCATTGAGCCTGACAGGATCGAGCGCACGATCGTTGAGTACGGCAACTCCTCGGCTGCAACCATTCCGCTCTCGCTGTCGCTGGCCCATCGCGAACGGCCGTTCGTTTCGGGAGAAAAATTGCTGTTGACCGCAGCTGGCGCCGGACTGGCGGGCGGGGCAGTGGTGCTTGGTTTATAGCGGCCGCGTCTAGACTACGCTTGTGTGGCCGACGTCAAGATCGCTCTCCGGACCGTCCTCCTTCCGGGCAACGCTTCCATATATTTGCTTCGGAAGACAATTGATCAGGTCCGCGAGGAACTGTCCTGGAGCAAGGATCGCAAGATGTAGCAAGCGTTCAACTTTTCAAGGAGATGTTGCTCGGCATGTAGTTGCAGAAATCGCTGCTTAGCGAAGCTTTAGCTGATTTTTCTTTTTCCAGATGGGATGGGGCGGTTTGAGTAGCACCACGTCGACGCGGATACGAATGCCAATGCTGGTGCTTCCTTCGAGCACTAAATCCATTCTTGAATCTGAATTCTTCGATGCTCCGATATCGGGAGCGCCTTACGGTTTACAGTTTCGCCGCAAGCTATTGATTTTAGACTGTTGTTTTGGCCAGGAGTTTACATATATCCAGTTGAAATCATTGAATTAAGATTGGACTTGTTTGCCGGACGCCTGTTGTGGAACTACTACATGGTTGAACCATGGACCAGGGACGCGCGGGTGCGTGCCGATATCGTGGGTGTTGCACCGGACCTTTCCGGCCTCGTCAGCGATCTCCTCGTGCAGGACAATGATCTCGTCAAGAAGGGCGACACGCTCTTCAAGGTGGACGTCCAGAGATTCCAGATCGCCCTTGACCAGGCCGAAGCCGCCCTTGCCGGAAGCCAGGCTTCGCTGGACCAGGCCGACGCCGCGAACCGGCAGGCTGCCGCCAATCTGGCGCTGGCCCGTCTCAACCGGGAACGTTCCGAAGTGAAGGCCCCGGTCAACGGAAAAATCACCAATCTCATCCTTCGGCCGGGAGACTACGTCACGACCGGCAGTCCTCAAATTGCCTTGGTGGACACCGACTCTTTCCGGATAGAGGCATACTTCGAGGAAACCAAACTTGCGCGCGTGCAGATTGGTGACGCGGCACTGATAAGGCTTATGGGACAGCCGGAAACCATCCATGAACATGTGGCGAGCATCGCCGCGGGAATTGAGGACTCGGAACGCACGCCGAGCAATGGCCTTCTTCCCAACATCAATCCCACCCTTCAGCTGGGTGCGGCTCGCGCAACGCATCCCGGTCAGGATTGTCTTCGATTCAGTCCCTCCCGATGTGCTGCTGGTTTCGGGAAGGAGCGCGACGGTGGAGATACATTAATGCTCACGTCATTCTCAAAACATACCTGCAACCCAGCGGCCTTTTGCGACCAACAACTCCGCACTGTCACCTTTAGTCGGATTGTCCCAATCCTGCACCTTGGCTTCAATTCGAGTAGCCTGGAAAAGTGCAGAATGATCGAGGAACGCCCCCCGTCAGGGGAATTCCGGTGCGACCGTACCAACTGACAGTTCTAGAGCCAAGCCAGGATTAAGCACAGCCATGGCCTTTAATCTCAAGATTAACGGAACCGCTCATAGCGTGGACGTCGATGACGACACTCCACTACTTTGGGTAATACGCGACGTGCTCGGCATGACCGGCACAAAGTTCGGCTGCGGCGCTGCCCTCTGTGGTGCGTGCACTGTCCATATCGACGGCATAGCAACGCGCTCCTGCATTACTACCGTCGACAGCATCGGCGATAGCGCCATCACAACAATCGAAGCGATCGGAGAGACGCCGCAAGGCGCGGCATTGCAAAAAGCCTGGCTGGACCTTGAGGTCGTTCAATGCGGCTACTGTCAATCCGGCCAGCTCATGTCGGCTGCCGCCCTGTTGACGGAAACACCGAAGCCCACCGACGAAGACATCAACAGCGCCATGTCCGGCAATGTCTGTCGCTGCGGCACTTATCAGCGCATTCGCGCCGCCATCAAGCAAGCAGCGGAGGCCTGAGCCATGGACACGCTTAATCTCGACGCACCGACTTCCGGATCCAGCACGTCGCGCCGCACCTTCCTGAAAGGCGGCGGACTGCTTCTCGGCTTCGCCCTGCTCGGTGGCACGACGACATCGGTCTTTGCAGCCAACGCAGCGCAAGTGACCGAAGATGAAGTAAAGGCTCCTTTCGCCCCGAATGGCTTCATTCGTATAGATCCCAAGGGCACGGTCACACTGGTCATGCCAATGGTCGAGATGGGCCAGGGGATATATACCTCCCTCGCCATGCTGTTGGCCGAGGAGCTGGAAGTCGATCTGAATCAGGTCCAGGTGCAGCATGCGCCGCCCAACGATGCGCTCTATGCAAATTCGATCTTGCATATTCAGTCAACCGGCCTTTCATCATCGGTACGAGCGTTCTGGACGCCATTGCGTCAGGCGGGCGCTGTCGGCCGCACGCTTTTGATCGCGGCTGCGGCCAAAGAATGGGGCAGTGATCCTGCGACCTGCAAAGCCGCACATGGTGTGGTCACCGACGAGTCCGGTTCAAAACATCTGAGCTATGGCGAATTGGCCGAGGCAGCATCGAAGCTGCCAGTACCGGCGGCTGACAGCGTCAAGTTGAAGGAACCGAAAGACTTCGCCCTGATAGGAACTCCCGCGAAACGGGTCGATGCTACGGTGAAGGTCAACGGAAGCGCGATTTATGGCATCGATATCAAATTGCCTGGGATGAAAGTCGCAGCAATTGCAATTTCGCCGGTGTTCGGCGGCAAGGTGAAGGCGGTTAATGAAAAGGCAGCCCTCGCCGTGAAGGGCGTGCATCAGGTCGTCAAGATCGATGAGGCTGTAGCGGTGGTCGCAGATCATCTGGGTGCGGCCAAGAAAGGCCTGGAAGCCGCTGCCATCGAATGGGATGACGGCCCGCACGCCACGGTAAACACTGCGGACATTATCAAGGAGCTCGAAGAAAAGTCGAAGCAGCCCGGCGCGGTCGCTCGCAATGAAGGCGACGCTGAAAAGGCGCTCGGATCGGCGGCACAGCGCATCGACGCGATTTACCAGGTGCCGTTCCTTGCCCATGCGGCGATGGAACCGATGAACTGTACGGTGCAAATGCAAAAGGACGGCTGCGAAGTGTGGGTGGGTACGCAAGCTCCGACATTGACGCAGATGGCGGTTGCTGATGTGACAGGGTTCCCCAAGGATGCAATCCGCATTCACAACCATCTGCTTGGTGGCGGTTTCGGCCGGCGACTGGAGCCAGATGGCACAGTATTGGCCGTCAAGATAGCAAGGCACATCGACGGCCCTGTGAAGGTGGTCTGGAGCCGAGAGGAAGACATCCAGCACGACATGTACCGGCCCTATTATTATGATCGGATGTCGGCCGGACTGGACGCTGATGGCAAGCCGGTCGCATGGACCCATCGTATCGCCGGTTCCTCGATATTCGCACGCTATCTCCCGCAATTGTTCGTCAACGGTCTCGACCCTGATGCAGTCGAGGCGGCAGCCGAACCGCCTTACGCCTTGCCGAATATCCATGTGGACTATGTCCAGGTTGAGCCTCCCGGTGTGCCTACCGCGTTCTGGCGAGGTGTTGGTCCAACCCACAATGTGTTCGTGGTCGAGAGTTTCATGGATGAACTCGCCCATGCTGCCAAACAGGATCCGGTTGCCTTTCGCAAGGCGCTGCTCGCAAACAACCCGCGAGCGCTCGCCGTGCTTAACTTGGCTGCGGAAAAAGCCGGGTGGGGGGCGTCAATGCCCGCAGGTCAGGGTCGCGGCGTTGCGGTAGCCTTCATTTTCGGCTCCTATGTCGTGCAGGTGGCCGAGGTGGAAGTTGGTCCTGACGGGGCCGTCAAGGTCAATCGCATTGTCTGCGGACTGGATTGCGGTATGTCGGTCAACCCCGATACGATCGAAGCGCAGATCCAGGGCGGCTCCATCTTCGGCCTAACTGCTGTCTTGCACGGTGCGATCACCATCAAGGATGGCCGCGTGGAACAAAGTAATTTTGACAATTACCTTCCGATGCGGATCGATGAAGTGCCCGTCATTGAAACGCATCTCCTCAAAGGTTCAGAAGCTCCAGGCGGTATCGGTGAGGTGCCTACCTCTATCGTCAGTGCCGCTGTCACCAATGCAATATTCGCGGCCACGGGCAAGCGGATCCGGACGCTACCTGTCGATCCGGAGATGCTGAAATCATCGTGAAGGCATCGCAACTCGGGGTGGACTAAATATTCACGTATGTACGCTCTGGGCGTTTTGTCAGCGACTAGGATGCAGACACTGGTCAAAAATCGATCTACAGATGTTGGCAAAGGAGCTCGGAAGAAACAACCGCCATGCACAATTGGCACCGAAGCTGAAGTGCTCGGCCTGTGGATCAAAGCAGCTTGGGCTCAGTGCGACGCCGGATTGATCATGGTGTGGCAGCGCGCCTTGCAAGCATTTTACCGTCCGTTGTTGCAATCGAAAATTTGAAACGTTTGTTGTCTTAAAAGGGAAATCTATCGGCCTGTCACGCCGAAAATCTAACCTCCTTATGGAATGGCCGGAGCCATGTCTGTGCCGAGGCGAACGTCCTGCCGGAGAACCAGTGTTGTGTCAGCTGGCTTCACACCGAGGAGTTTGGAGAGGAGTTTACGGAGTTTTCGGCGGATTCGATCAGCCTCTATCGGGCCAACGGCAGACACTATACCTGCGCAGGGGGAATGGGCTCGGGGTATCTTGGTCTGGAAATCATCACCGCAGAACTTGGTGAAGAACTTGCGAGAAAATGTGCCTCAATATTGATGATCCCCTTCGAACGTCGGACAAATGAGCAGCCAGCGCTCATTTTTTCAGGGGTGTCGAACCGGGTTGTTAAGCAAGCGCTGCGGGTTTTTGAAAGAACGATGGAAGACCCCATCAGCATGACAGACGTTGCCCGACGTATCGGAACAACGCGTCGACAGATGGAAAGAATCTTTAAGGAAGAACTCGGAAAGTCACCTTTGAGAGTGCGGGATCAACTCAGGGTACGAAAGGCAAAGCAGTTGCTCCTCGAGACTGATCTGAATTTCACCGAAGTTGCCGTCGCTTGCGGACTTTTGGGCATGAAAACACTGAACAGGGCTTTCGCGCGGGAAGGTGAGGCTTTGCCCAGGGAGCAGCGCGCTTCTCGGCTTTAAAGTATCAAACCACGACCGTGTCTCCTGGATTGTTAAACTGCAAGCTTCCAAAATCTCATCTTGCTCCCATGCCGGGATCTCAGGCCCGCGAGGTAGTCTTCATGAGAATCAATTGGGTTTCGATCCTTGATCGCCGCTGAAAGCCGCTTGGCTAAAGCTAAATGACGGGCGGCGTGCTTATATCGGGCAGTCCGTGCGCGGTCGAGCGCGAAGTCGATCATTGCACGCAGCGTGATGACTGATGCCAGGGCGTGTTTATCCCGCAGCACCTCGGCTGCGGATGTCAGGAATTCATAACGGTCACCATCAAGTTCTGCCGCTCTCGAAATTGCAAGCCTCGCCGCGTGATCCAGCGCTGGCCACGACACCAGGAATGCCAAGGCGCGGTGGACATCCGGATAGTGATCAACGGGGTGGCTGTCTGTGAGATCGGCCATGTTAATGGCGTCGAACGCCTCGGCCGTTCGCCCGGCGGCCACCAACTTGCGCGCAATTTCTGCGGCGACCGTCGGCTCTGATCTCGCTTCCTTATTCTGCTGTGCGATGAATGCGTCGACGTCTCCTTGAGCATCGGCGATCTGTTCCAGAGCCGTACGTATGGTGCGATCGCGTTTTCGGAGATTGAGGATGTCCTCATAGGATACTCTGGCATCGCTTCGGCCGTCAGTTCCTGGCAGAATGTCCTCGACGTGCTTTGACCATTCCACAAATAGCATCTTCAAATGGTCAAGACCCTCCAAGCCGAGGGCGGGCGCTAGCACCTCTATCAGCGTATCGTACTGGCCATAATCGTTCTGCTGCAAGGCACTGAAGGCGCGGTCCGCCAGGCGACGCGGGTTCTGTTCCGCTGCCATTGCGATCACGCCCAGATCCGTCAAAGCGTGACGGAAAATGGCCATGATCGTCCCATTGCTGTCGGCGCAACGACCAAAGACCGAGTGGGCCACCCCCATAAAGCGCCACATCACTTCCAGCGCTTCATCCACGTCGCTTCCGGCAATTGTTTCGGCGATGACACGACGCTGGGTGTCGAGATCGCTTTTGAGCGCTTTGACCCGCCGCCAGCCAATCTTCGATTTTGACCGATCAATGGATGACAGACGCTTGGCTACTTCCCGGGCGACCTCTTCGCCGCTCTGCATTCCCGCAAGTTCTATCCGCAAACGTCGTTTGTTGGCTGCGCTTCCCGTACTGATATCGATCAGCAACGCGGCCAGCCTTTCAGCGCCGAGCGCCTCAAGATTTTTTGCGTTCAATGTCGTCTTTGATGCCACTTGTTGTTCCTGCGTTCCTCGTCGTCGAGACCTTACAGGCGTTGATGGGCCGGGCCAACGATCCTCGGAAAATCGTCTAAATCAGAGTACCATCACCGCGGGGGGAGCGCCGCAATCTACGCAATTACTGCGATGAATTTGAAGGCCGTGCCATTGTCCCGTTGCCGAAACTGATTCCTCGGTCGTATCCGCAGCTGCCGTCCAATAAGCGCGAACGGCGCTGCTGCCATTAACCCGACGGCGACGCAAATCATCAACGACGGTCCGATGCCAGCCCATGCATGATGAGGCGAATACAAATGGTGCGGTCTAGGAGTATCAACCAAGGTTCAGTGCTTCGATACCAGTGTATAATTCAAAACCCCTACATTTTCGCCCACCATTACTGCCGCGAGACGGTGGCTTTGGGTAAGCATCGTCTCAATAACTGATAGCAACCGCCTGGTGCGCGGGCCAAATGATCGGAACGCAAATGAGAGATAATCCAAACGACAAAAACGGACAGCGTGATTGGAGTCATTCCGCGAGACTGATCTTCGGCAGGCCATGAACAAGGCCTTCTATAGCAGCGACGACCCTTCGAAGCAGGGGTACGACCGATGACGTTGGAAAGCTTGTTTTCCGCAGGCGCGGTCGTTGCGATATCCTCGTTACTTTGCGTTGTTTTCACGGAGCAGCGCTTGTGCCTCCGCAGGACATCACTCAAGAGCAATCGAGTTGCGAGAATGGACTGACGGGTCCAAGATATGCGAACAATATCCAAGACATCATGAGTCGCTTTGAGTTTTGCTGTGCCAGTCAGATTGTCGACGAACACTCAAATCTAAGGTCGTTCAATGAATATCGAAGTGCAAGACGCGAGTTTTCTGGTCCATCAGAAATTGCATCTGATCGCGAGTTCAGAAATTCGTTTCAATCCTGACCCTGAGCGACAAAGGATTGTCGGTCACCGCGTCAGATGTTTCAAGGGCAAGCTCCCATCCGGCGAGTTGATCGAACTAACAGTCGCACCAAGACTTGAATTGGACTCGGAACTGAGGATTTTTACCGAGCAATCGGCAAAGTTCCATGCCGAAATCTGGGTTACGGATGGCAGTGTGCGCGCCGATGTTAAAGTGAGCCACAACGCTCCCACGCTGATCACAATCGATAACGAACTGATAACCGTCCTGGCTGAGTTGCATCGCACTGCTGTTGCGGCGAATAGGCTCCCATTCTCCTTTGATGGCCGCCATGTCTCGAGGGAGGAGGTCAGTTTTTTGCGTCAAAGCAGACTTTGGTGACGGTTATTGCCGAATTCTGCGAATTGAATTGAAATGAACAACGGGCACATTTTGGCAAATATGAGCCACCCATTTTACCAGTGACAATTGAATCGCGCCGCTTAGGAAAGCCCCGGAACATTTGTTCTATTTCCGAGGCGGCAGAGTATCTGATGATGAAGTGGTGACAATGACAATCAACGCCGCCCACGGGATTATTTGCTCGAGTATGGCACCCCACAGGAATTGGGCTTGCGTCGAGCAAGCGAAGGCAGTTCTCAGTTTGGAGAGCTATACTGTCCCCACGGAAGTACCGTTGCAAGCAATATCGGAAAACTTCATTTTCAGAGTGAGAGCAGAACGTTTGTCGAGCCAGATGGCCCCGACCGGATCAGGTATCGCGACCCGGTCACGTTTTCGGAACCCTCAAGGCCCACGATATTCATGCAACGGAAACCGCGGTCATTCACAGTAGTCTAGCGGGGTATTCCAGTAGAAGGGATATTCGCAGGAATAGAACCCGAAATTATCGTCGCGGCGAAAATCCCGGAAGTGCTCCCTTCGTCCTTCGAACCGATTGTGGTGTGCCGCAAAGCCGCGTCCGTTGCCGAAGATGCCACCCGACCGGAAGACACCACCGTCAGATCGCGGGGCTACATTGCCGCGGTCTCCTCCGAAATTGCGGCCGATACCATGATCGCCCCTGCCAAAACCGCCGAAGCCTCGGCCGCCGGAAAATCCATGGCCTGCCCCAAATCCATGGCCTCCGCCAAATCCGCCGCCGCCGTGACCGCCACCGCTCACGAAGCCGCCACCACCGAATCCGCCGCTATGGCTGCCGCCTCCGTGACCTCCACCACCGCCGTGACCGCCACCGCCGCCACCGCGCGCCATCGATTCAGTCGCCGAGCCGACGGCCACCATTGCGCCCAAGGCCAGTACTGCCAAGGCTGTTACAGATTTTCTCATGATTTCACTCCTAGACTTGGTAGCTTCCGCAACTAAAACGGAGGCAAACCCAAATATGGGAGCGGCGGTGCGAAGCTTTAATTATACGATGGTTTCGGTAGATGTAGTCTTATGGCTTAATCGCTATTGTCGAGGACTTTCCGTCGGGAAAAGGGGAAGGTCACGTACTGACATCAATACCCTCCTTACCCACCCAAAGCGATCGAATGGTTTCAACACACCGCAGAGCGTCTTCCGTTGCGGGCATCAATATCCGCAGTAATAAGGATCACCGCCCCCGAAGACAAACGGGAACCCACATGAATAGTAGGGATTGTCCCAATAGTAGCCGCGGTGCCTGAAATGCCGGAAGTGACCCCGGTTGTGAAAACTGTGGCGTTCGAACCGGCCGCGGTGGCCGCGAAAGCCGCCGAAGTGATGGCCACCGTGGAAGCCGTGGTTCCTGAAGATTTGGTAACCGCCGCCGTGGTGGCCGCCATGACCTCCGTGACCGCGGGCCATTGATTCCGTCGCCGAGCCCAACGCCATTGCCACGCCCAAGGCGGCAACGGCCAGGATTGATACCGATTTTCGCATGATTTGCTCCTGATTATTGCTTCATTTCTTTGAGGGCATATCCGGACTTAGGGACGCTCGGCGGGGAGCGGTATCATACGTTGGTTTTACGAGCCTTAGACCTAAGCGAGCAAGCGACGGCGTCAACATCGCAGCGCGGCCAGCGCTGTTGCGCGGTCCTGTGTTTCCGGACGATGCAGTACGTTTGTCCAATTTACGAGTTGTCCGCGCAATCCAATTGCCATTGCAACAGTGCAGGATACTTCCGACTGCTTGACCACTTGTTGCCGCGGCCGTGGCGTCTCCTCCCTGCCACGGCAACCTGTAGCTGCTGTCCCAGAAGTGAAGGTGATTTGCAGGATGGAACCCGAACCTCTCGTGTTAATGCGCCGTAAACACTTCGGCTGGCGTTGAGATGAGGGCGGCATGCATTTCAAGAGTCTCCAGACCCGATAAAAATAAGTGACGAATGGAAGCGACCGATATGATTGTCCAATTTCCGGCCCGTCTGAGCAATTCGACAAGGACTTCTCAATGCTATCGTCGATGTCAAAATCGAGATGGAATGGAATGTTGAACATGCTTTCGGAGCGACCCGAATATGAAGTTCCGCCGCTTCGGGTGTCATGTCAATGAGAGTCGCACCTAGTTCGCTGGCCCAGTCCAATACTACCCTGACTAATGTTGCCGGTCAGCGCCCATGGGTATAGTTCGGTTCGCACTGAGGTTTCCGCACACTTTCTATGTATTGGCTGGCTTGATACTGTTTTTGGGCGGCGTCGCCAGCTATTCGATGCGGACGGATATCTTTCCCGAGATCAATATTCCGGTGGTGACGGTGGTCTGGAGCTACATCGGTCTCAGCACTCCGGAGATGGAACAGCGCGTCACCACCTATAGCCAGTATGCAATCAGCGCCAACGTGAGCGGGATCAAGAATATCGAAGCGCAGACGCTGAGCGGACTGTCGGTTCAGAAGATTTATTTTCAGGAGGACGTCAATCTGGACCTGGCGATTGCCCAGATCGTCTCCGCCACAAACTCGGTCCGCGCCCTCCTGCCTCCGGGAATCCAGGCACCGCTCGTCGTGCAGTTCAACGCATCAAGCGTGCCCGTCCTGCAGATCAGCCTGAGCTCCGATACCCTTAACGAGCAGCAGCTTTACGACTATGGCATCTATCGCATACGCCAGCAGTTGGCACCGATAGCTGGCCTCACGCTGCCGACACCTGCGGGCGGCAAATACCGCCAGATCATGGTAGATCTCGACCCTTCGAAGCTACTTGCCAAGGGTCTTACGCCACTTGACGTCGTCAATGCTGTCAACACGCAGAACCTGACATTGCCGTCGGGCACGGCCAAGATCGGCAATACCCAATATGTGGTACGAACCAATGCGACACCCGCTTCAATCGACGAACTCAACGACATTCCGGTCAAGGTCGTCAATGGAGCGACGGTTTTTATAAAGGACGTAGGTCAGGTACATGACGGCTGGCTCATTCAGCAAAATATCGTGCGCGAGGACGGCCGCCGATCAGTGCTTCTTAGCGTCATCAAGAACGGTAACGCGTCCACGCTTGAAGTGGTAAACTCAGTCCGGAAGGCGCTCGTCACCGCGCGTGCCTCCGCGCCGCCCGGCATGGAGATAAAGGAAATCTTCGACCAATCGGTATTCGTCAAGCAGTCCATTGCGGGTGTGCTACGCGAAGGTGCCATTGCCGCGGCCCTTACTGCACTTATGATCCTTGTGTTCCTGGGATCGTGGCGTTCGACACTGGTCGTCATGATAACGATACCGCTCGCGATCCTGTCGTCGATCGTCGTTCTGTATTTCCTCGGCGAGACGCTCAACACCATGACACTGGGCGGCCTCGCGCTGGCGGTAGGCATCCTCGTTGACGATTCGACTGTGACGATTGAGAACACCCACCGTTTGCTGACGGAGGAGGGGCAATCACTTCCGCAGGCAACGCTGCATGGTGCTGCAGGCATTGCGGTGCCGACGCTGGTTTCGACCTTGGCGATCAGCTGCGTGTTTACCTCGGTGGTGTTCCTTGAAGGGCCGGCAAAGTATCTTTTCACCCCACTCGGGCTTGCCGTCGTATTCGCCATGCTGGCCTCCTATGGCCTTTCGAGAACGCTCACCCCGATCTCCATCGGCTTGTTGCTCAAGAGCGAGCACCATGGTGCGCCAAGTTCCCGCTTTCAGGCGAGGTTCGATCACGGCTTCGAGGCGATGCGCGTCCGTTACGTGGGACTGCTGACGTTGCTGCTGACGCGGCGGCTGATCATGCCGGTCGTGGCAATCCTGATCCTTGCCCTTGGCGCAACATTGTCGATTTTTGTCGGCCGGGACTTTTACCCCGTAATCGACGGCGGGCAGATCCAGCTTCACGTCCGTGCACCTGCCGGAACACGGATAGAGGCGACCGAACGCATCTTCCAGCAAGTCGAGGACAAGATACGAGAAATAGTCCCAGAGAGCGACCGGGAGTTGATCGTCGACAATATAGGCCTGCCCGCACGGTCGTATAACCTAGCCTTCAGCGACGGCTCGACGATCGGCGTCAATGACGGGGTCATTCTCGTTGCCCTCAAACCCGGCCATGCGCCGACTGCTGGGTACCTGCGCAAGTTGCGGTTGGCGCTGCCGCAGGCCTTTCCTGATGTCCTCTTCTATTTCCAGTCGGCCGATATCGTCACGCAGATTCTCAATTTTGGTCTCCCTGCACAAATCAATGTCCGCACGGTCGGGTACGACCGTGTCAAGAACCTGCAGGTTGCAACAGAGCTGCGTCGCCGTATTGCCGCCATTCCCGGTATCGTGGATGCCCATCTGCAACAGGAGGTTAATGCACCGGAGTTCAATACGGTGATCGACCGTACCCGGGCAGCTCAGCTCGGGCTCAATGCAAACACCATCGCCAGCAACATCAACGTGAGCCTGAGTTCCTCGGAGCAGGTGACGCCCAATTTTTGGACAGACCCCGCAAGCGGCATTCCCTACTACTTGGCGGTTCAAACTCCTGAGTCAAAAATCAGTTCGCTGAATGACCTCGGAAATACGCCCGTCTCAACGGCCATATCTTCATCCGGAAACCAGATCCCCGGACTTCTCAGCAACGTTGCAACGTTCAAACGAGGGGGCATTTCGACCAACAGCAACCAGGCGAACATCCAGCCTCTGTATGAGGTCTTCGCCAGCGTGCAGGGCCGCGACCTCGGCACCGTTGCAAGCCAGATCAACGCCATCGTCACTGATATGCAAAAGCAGCTATCCCCAGGAAATACCATTCAGGTAGCAGGCCAGATTCAGAGTATGAACGATGCGTTCGTCGATCTTGGTATTGGTCTGCTGTTCGCTGCCGTGTTCGTTTACATGCTGATGGTGGTGAACTACCAGAATTTTGGGGATCCGTTTGTCGTGATCCTGGCGTTGCCGGCAACCTTGTGCGGCATTCTCACCATGCTCTTCATAACTGGAACGACCCTCAACGTACCCTCGCTGATGGGAGCAATCATGGCGGTCGGTGTTGCCTCGGCAAATTCCATCTTGCTTGTGACCTTCGCCAGGGAGCAGCAACTATCGGGCAAATCCGCTCATCAAGCCGCCATCGACGCCGGACACACCCGTATCAGACCCGTGTTGATGACCGCAGCTGCGATGATTGTCGGCATGATCCCCATGGCCATCGGCGGCCCCGGCGAGGAACAGAACGCCGCGTTGGCCCGCGCCGTTATCGGAGGTCTGCTGTTCGCAACTCCCACGACGCTCCTTTTCGTGCCTTACCTCTTCGCAGTGCTCCGCAGCGGACAGGATGGCAAGACCGCTCATGGCGTATTTAGGGAGGACCTCACATGAAACCTCCCAAACCCTCGAAACGACACGACAGCCAGATCAAGGATCCGCAACCGCAAACATCACGCAGAGGGGGTGGTCGGCTCGTTGGACTTGGCACTCTGCTTGTGCTCGTCGCATTGCTCTGCTTCGGCGCATGGAAATATCATTCGCGGGCCCAAGACGTTAACGCTACTCACAACCAGCTCCAGAATTTTGTGCCTACCGTGCACGTTGCCGAGATAAAGGCGAGTGGTAACTCGTCAAACGTCATTCTGCCTGCAACGACGTCAGCCTTCCAGGATATTCAGGTCTTCGCACGCGCCAGCGGTTACATCGAACAGCGCGAGGTCGATATCGGCGATCACGTAAAGAAAGGCCAGTTGCTGGCCAAGATTGCGGTGCCGGAATTGGATGATCAAATTCTGGAGGCGCAGGCTACGTTGGGACAGCTGCAGGCAACGCTCAAACAGGCGCAGGCCAATGCAGACCTTGCGCAGGTGACGTGGGACCGCGACAAGACGCTCGTTACCAAAGGCTGGGATACCCAGCAGCAGGGCACTATCGATGTCGAGACCGTGAAGGCACAAGAGGCGACCGTGGGTGTAGCCCAGGCCAATGTGAAGGCACAGCAGGACCAACTCCAGGTTCTCAACCAGCAAAAGCTCTATCAACAGGTCGTCGCACCTTTTGACGGAATCATCACCCAGCGCAACATCGACAAGGGCAGCCTTGTGCAGGCCGACACGACCAGCGGCACCTTCATGTTCGCCCTGATGCAGGACGACGTCATCCGCACGCAGGTCTTCGTGCCACAGGACGCGGCGTTCGGGATCAGCCCCGGCGACAAAACGATCATCCATGTTCCCGAAATCCCGGGTCGTGTTTTCACCGGAACGGTGACGCGAATGTCGGACTCGCTGCAGCCGGGCACCCGCACTTTGCTGGCCGAAATCGATGTGCCCAATACGGACGGCTGCTCGAACCAGGCATTTACTGCACCGTCGAGCTGCAAATCCCCAGCAAGACGGCCAGTTTTTCAGTCCCGTCCGAGGCACTTATCTTCAATTCCGACGGGTTGCAGGTGGCAGTTGTCGAGAATGGTGTCGTTCATTTGAGGAAGATATCAGTGGCAAGGGATTTGGGAACGACCATTGAAGTCAACGACGGCCTCAAACCAGGCGACAAGGTCATCCGCAACCCGCCCGTGCAACTGGTCGAAGGCACCAAAGTCAGCGTCGCCGCCGCCCCCGTCCCCGTTAAACCAGCGCGATAGTGGACAGGGCCGTGGTAACCACGAATACGCTTCGAACGTTCCAGCTCCGCCGCTACGCTTCAATCCTGGAACCTATGACGTCTGTTATTCCTATTCAAACCCGATTTGATATGGCCGCTATATTCGGTAGGAAGGTTAAAGTTATGGGCGATTCAACCGAGAACCACAATGCTATTGCGCAATGTACAAAAGAAGCACCACGAACCATATCCGCAATTGAACGCGCGCCCCTTAGGCGAACCCGCTTTCTTGTCGCCGCTCTCGGAGTCCAAGCGATATTAACGTTCGCGTTCGTGACAGTCGCAAAGGCGGGGCCCTGCACGAAGGAGATCGAAGCCCTCCAGGTTGATGTCGACGCCATAATCGAATCAAGGGCGGACTCTGGGCCTACACTCCCTGAGAGCCAAGCTGCGGGATTGCATCACGAACCTACACCAGATTCGATCGCGCAGGCGGAAGCGGAAGCAGGTGAGGGTGAGAAAGGCGAACAAGCCTTGGCGGCATTGGCCCGTGCGCGCTCAGCTGATCATGCTGGGAATGCACACCTATGTCGGGAAGCATTGCTCGACGCAAAGCGCGCGATCGCCGAGAACTAGCTTGTGGTTTTAAGCATGAGTGTCCAGTTCAAAGAAGCGAAGGCGACACCATGACATTATCGAACCGGCACCTGCTTCCGCGTCGTAACTTCTGCTTTTGCTGCACCGGAGCAGGTTTCGCCGCGACCGGCGGATGGCTGACGTCACGTGCAGCTTTCGCTGAGGCGCGCGGGCTCGTCAGCCCGATCAAAGACAGCGCCGCAACAGCTCCCCCGTTCTTCAAGAGAAAGCTGCCGCCCAAAGGGATAGGAATGCATTGTGACGTGTCCATTTTCCAGTTCATGTGCAGGTAGAAAGGATATCCCTATGCCCCATTCACATCCCCGCGCAACCGCACGCATAGCGGGAATACCGATCCGCGCTTTGCTCGCGCCTTTTCCCATTGTCTGCTTCATCGGCGCGCTGCTCACCGACATTACCTACTCGCGGACCGCGGAGATGATGTGGGCCGACTTTTCCGCATGGCTCGTCACCGTCGGCCTGATCATGGGTGGCCTCGCCTTCATAGCCACACTGGTCGATTTTCTCGGTGAGCCCCGCGTGCGTGTTCAGACATCCGTCCGGATCCATCTCGTCGGCAGCGTGATCCTGCTGGTTCTGGCCACGTTCAACATGTTCATCCACACGCATGACGCCTGGACTTCAGTCGTTCCCTGCGGCCTGACCTTGTCCGCGATAATTGTGGTCATCCTCCTAATTACCGAGTGGATGGGCTTCGTGATGATTTTCCGCGATGGCGTAGGCGTCTCGGCACCGTCGAGCCGTCCCCTGTTGATCGAGAACCGAAGCCAGCCGGTTGATGTCACTCAAGAGGTCCTGCGCTTGGGGTAGGCCAGCACCAGAAAGGATGCTCCGATGGAATGGGTTCTATATCGCTACCGGGTCTATCGCGCGCTCCGTTACGAATACAGCGGTGTGGACGCCTGGAGATACAGTGCGGGGTACAAGCAGCACATGCTTGACGGGCTGACCCCGGAGCTGGCCGTCGAATGGGAAAAGACCTTCGGCGTTGTCGAACGACCGTATTTCGGCGGTTTGTTTGACGATCGGCGTCAAAATCTCAAATCCCTGAGAAGGCAATTATAATATCTTCGTTCAACGAACGCCCTTTTGCTGCAATCCAAAATGCAGCCGTACGTCACATAATTCCAACAGCGTTTATCCTGCAGTGTCTGCAACAAATCTGATGTGGTCGCGGCCTCAAGGAAGTGTCAAGTTCTTCAAGAGAAAGCCGAATTCGTATGTGTCGCCGGCAAATCCTTGCCTGTTAGAGAAAGCTGCCGCCCGAAGGGATCGGGATGCACTGCGACGTGCCCCTTTTCCAGTTCATGCGCAGGCCGAAAGGATATCCCTATGCCCCATTCGCGTCCCCGCGCAACGGCCAGAAAATAGAAAGTAATTTCTACAGGATAGAAAATGAAAGAAGCCGGTCGACATATTGCGGCGGTATCTGCGGCATTAGAGGTATTGGCGGCTTTTGACCGTGACGTTCCTGTCCGTCTCAAGGATCTTTTTGAAAGGACGGGCCAAAACCGCAGTCGTCTGCTGCGCGTGTTAGGCACGCTTGAGGGGTATGGATTTATTCGATCAAACGTCGAAGTCGGCACATACGAGTTAGGCAGCACGATATTTCGGTTGGGTGGACTGGTTCACAACCCCTTCTCACGTATGGAAGAAAAGATAAGGCCCGTTCTAAAACGTTTGGTTTTCCAAACCAGCGACACCGCATTCTTCTCAAGGATCGAAGGGGTGCACCGGATCGTGCTGGTTGCTGAGGAGTCCCCCGACACGCTGCGTTTCACTGCACGGGAGGGACAGACCAGACCCCTTCACGTAGGCGCAACCAGCGAAGTTTTGCTGGCTCACGCTGACAACGATACCAGAGAAAGAGCTTTCGAACTCGTCGCCGCCAACGACCGCGCGGCGCTGACGGAAGACCTTGCCGCAATCGCAAAGCGCGGATTTGCCGTCAGTCATGGAGAAGTTACTCCTCATGGCTTCGAGATCTCCGTGCCCGTCCGCGGTCCGGCTGGCCAAATCGACGCGATGAGTATCGCGGGAGTTCTGAGCTAATTGAATGGAGACTTAACCAATCGCTACGTGGAGCTACTCCAAAGCGAAGCTGCCGCACTCGAAAAAGACTTCAAGAATTCTCCGGCGGCATAGGGCTGCCCAAAACATCCAAGGAGCATAAAATATGAGTCAGACACGTAAAGACGTAGAACGCGATTATTCTGAGTACAAAGAGGCGGGAAGGGTCTGGGGGCAAGTTCCGCTCGAACGCATCTCCAAAATAAAGTTCCCTCGTCCAAGCCAGGAAGTCATTGATCAATTTCTAGCTCTGGATGATCTGGCGACGACGGTCTCGGATGTCCTAGACTCGTTCGGCATCAAGGGAGCGGTGGCTGGGTCTCATCTGAAACAGTTGCATCCCAAAAGCACAGGAGTGACGAAATGAACATTCTTCGTAAAATTCTTATCGGTGCCGCCGCGTTGATGCCCTTGGATGCAAGTGCGGAATCTGTTCAGGTTGGAACACTCGCCTGCGACGTTTCCCAAGGAATAGGAATGATTGTCGTGGAGAAACAAAAACTGTCCTGCACATTCAAGCCCCACAAGGGCGGCAAGACCGATAACTATACGGGGTCGATCGACGAATACGGTGTCGCAGTGGGCGAAGTCGCATCAGGCCACCTGATCTGGGGCGTCGTTGCGGCGAACAGTGGGCTTCCGGCAGGAGCACTCGCAGGCGCATACGCAGGTGTCCGAGCGAATGCCTCGGTCGGCCCGGGCGCGGGCGCAAACATTCTTGTCGGCGGCACAGGCAAGGCGTATTCCCTGCAGCCGATTTCAGTCGAGGGCCAGGAAGGCATCAACTTTGCCGGAGGAGTTGCGACGGTCACTTTGAACACGGCACCTTGATCATTTCCATGGGCCGGCTGGTGGCTTATACTGGTGGCTTATAAATGAACTGCCTCGGACCAGTTGGGTCTGTGCCTGGCGAGTGACGGTTTTTGACAACGAGCATGCCATGAACGAAGAAGCACTCAACACTTCTCTACGCCAGTTCCTCAAACTGGTGGGCATTACCTCCCAGCGCCAGATCGAGACGAGCATCCGCGAGGCGTTAAGCGATGGTCGGTTGACGGGCAGCGAGAGCCTGTCCGTCAAAATCGTGCTCACTTTGGAGAAGGTCGATCTCGCACACACCATTGACGGGACAATCAAGCTTCAATGACGACTGCGCTCATGTGAACTCAGAGTGCATATTTTTATTGGCATCCCTGCCCACTGTGGCATTCGGAATGTTAGGAGCTTTTGTCGGCCCGACGCTTCCTGCGACGGCTTAAACGCTCTTGCAGGCGTCGATGGCCGGGGCCGATAGAGGCACCAGCGGGCCCTGTTGAAGGACTGAATATGAAAAGACAAACAACCGCTCTTATTCCTTTGCTGATGACTCTCGGACTGCTTCATCCACAGTTTGCATTGGCCGAGGATGACAGCGGATCGCAATTCGTTACCATCAACAAAATCCTAAGAGGTGAAGGAAAGCCCGGCGACACCGCTTCCGCCAGAAACGGGGAAGTTGTCTATACCGTTTTGGAAGGAGGGATCGTAGAACTCAAGAACTTGCGCTACGGCACGGTGCAACACTTCAGTCCGGTTATTCAGAACGACAACAACAGGACGAAATAATAAAACTTATTGCCGCGTCACTGCGTATCTTTATTGGTAGGATCCTGAAATTATCCCCCGACAATCAATATTTGGCGGACTTTTGCAAAAAACTCATCGAAATACCAATACACCATCTCGGATCAGCAACGGGTGCGAATGCATTCAAGATCCATCCATGCATCAAGGCTCGATTTGGATTCTCCCATCCGAACAATCCCGTCTCTTTCTTCGATTTCGATGAGGTCGGGAGCAGCTTTTGTGTTCGCCGATAAGAGGCTTCTCGAAAAGTGGGATGCGCCTGTCATCAAACAAGTGCCCGTCAATGGGACTACTGAAATCCAGAATGTCCATCTCGGCCACGTTCTCATTGAGCGCCTACTGGAGCCTATTCAGCTTCCAATCATTTCACAGGACACGTTAGCGAAAGAATGGCCATACCAGCTGGTATTTGGGCGCATATTTTTGCAAGCTTTTACGATCCTATATGACACACCGAACGCTCGTTTCTTCCTTCAACACTCAGTTGAGATTCCTGGCTGAGGTCCCCTGTCGATGACCGGCGGACCGAACTTGTCACGAGGTTAATCCGCGCCTAGTATTTGCAAAAGAAGCGCACTCGAACACCAAGGGGATGGGACTTCGGTGACATCATGGATGCGGCACCAGACACAGCACATCGCGTGGCCTACATCATCAACGGCGTCATACGGGTAGCTACTGTCGAGCCGTGGGTGACGCTGCTTGATCTGCTGCGGGAGGAGTTTGATCTTACGGGCGCCAAGAAGGGGTGCGATCACGGCCAATGTGGTGCATGTATGGTGCTTCTCAACGGTCATCGGATCAACAGTTGCCTGGTGCTCGCCGTAGGCCGCAACGGCTCTGTTGTCACAACCATCGAAGGCATTGGAGCTCCCGACGGGCTTCATCCCCTGACCTGACCGTCAACGAGCTGTCCGCTCGAAGGAGAGAGTTCGCGTTTCAATACATCGCGGGCCTCGCCGCTGATGACCGAGACAGGAGCGGCAACGGTCACGCGGGCCGCCGACCCGGCAAAATTTGCAGCTGCCACTCCCGCGCGGTCCGCGAATGACGCCTCTCGTCCCGATAGCGATTGCCCGGACAGCCGCCTCCCAAGCAGGCGTACGATCTCGGGACTGTCGGCAAAGGCATTGTGGCCGAGCGGATCGTTCGAGGCGATGGCGCTCGTGTCGATGACCGAAACGCCAAGTTCTTCAAGCACAGAGGCATATGGTTTGAGATCTGCGCCACCGACACGGTCGACGCCGCCCGAGAGCCAGCCAGAGACCTCCAGAGCCTTGTCGTGTGTCGACGTCAGGATCGCAAAATGCGGCCGCTTTGGTCCCATTTCGATGAACTGGCGGCGAAAGACATCGATATCGATGTCCGGGGATGCAAGGATGACATTCTTGACCTTGGCTGGGATAGACTTTTCGCGCATGGCAACACCGCGCAGTGCCTCCGCCGCGAGCCAGGTCCCCATCGAATGCGCGAGGATGGTCACGTCATCGACATCAGGGCTCCTGGTCGCCTGAATGATCAAGTCCTCCAAGGCACGGCGCGAGTAGTTGGCGCTCTCCTTGTCATAGAGGTAGTCAAAAACCCGCGCCCGCGATGGCCAGGCGAAGAGAATCGGTGCCGCATCGGTGCCCGAGTCGTGAACGATCTGGGCGAAGCGAAAGACGGCGTCGGCATAGGTGTTGTTGAAGCCATGGACAAAGATGAATTGTCCCCGGCGAGCGCTTCAGCACCCATGCCAAGGCTATCATCCCCGGCGTTACGCCTTCGGGCGGCAATCGCCTTCAAAGGTTCGGCATCGCCGAACTATCCGACCTTTTGCGGGTAGAACGGGATGAAGCCGATTGCCTCGCGCTCACAATACTCGAGTACCGCTTCGTACTTGCGCGTGGCAAGATTGAATTCGTTCTGCACTGTGGCGATGTCGACAACGGTGCGCGCCCTTTCGATCTCGTCGATGCTCACCTGCGACAGCCCTACGTGGCGGATTTTACCCTCGTCGCGAAGCCGCGCGAGCACGCCGATCGTTTCTTCGATCGGGATGTTCGGGTCGACCCGATGAAGCTGGTAAAGCTGGATCTGTTCGATGCCGAGGTCATGGAGGCTACCTTCGACGCCTTGGCGAAGGTGCGACTCGCTGCCGTCGATCTCGATGCCCCATGAGGTCGCGGTTGAGGGTCCTGTTTTCCTCATCCCGCCTTTTGTGGCGATGATAAGTCCCGCTGGATATGGCCGCAGAGTGTCGTGGATCAGGCGCTCATTGTCGCCTGGTCCGTATCAAGCCGCCGTATCGATGAAATTGACTCCCAGTTCTACCGCGCGGCGCAGAACCGCTTGAGCCGTCGGCACATCGGCCGGTGGTCCCCAGACGCCAGGCCCAGTAAGGCGCATTGCGCCAAAGCCGAGTCGGTCGACTCGTAAGTCTCCTCTGATCCGGAAATCGCCGATGCTGTTTTCTGTGGTCATAGTGCAATCCTCCAAGCGAGCGTTTGAGAAAGGGACTGCAGTTTGGTATAAGTGCGTAGCGCACTACATGGTCAATAGACATGCTGATTTCCGAATTTTGCCGTTGCACCGGACTCGCCAAGGAAACGGTGCGTTGCTACGCGCGGCTTGGGTTGCTGCAGCCGCAGGAGGGGCAGAAGGGCGGACGCCACCCCTATCTCATCTACAGCGAAGCCGATGTGCATTCCGCCGATGTCATTCGCGTCGGCCAAGCGCTCGGTCTCTCACTGCGGGAGATCGGCGACTTACGAGAGGCGCGTCGCAAAGGCGATCTGCCGATCGAGGACCGTCTGGCGATGATGAAGGATCAGCTCGCCCGACTAGAGGCGAAATCGGCCGAACTGGATCAACTCAAAGCTTATGTCCGGGCCAAGATTGCATGGCAGGAGGCCGGCGAGAGAGGTGAGGAGCCGTTGCTTGGTGATTTTGTGAACGCCACCGCTAGGATGCCTCAATATGTTGGGCGATGATTTTTGTCATTACCAGGCGTAGGACGACACGCTCGGCGGACGGATTTCGCTTGCCCGCGAATCGGCAATGCAGACCATCGAGCAGGCCGCAGACCAAGTTGGCGTTACATCACAAATCTGGATGGATTGGGAGTGTGACAGGGCCGCGCCGGAATCCTATCACATGCCGCTTATGACAGGGATACTAGGAATAGGTTTGCCGTGGCTCGTGACGGGGCAGGGACCTGGGCCCACGCCGTTCGTTTCGGCGTCGGACGTAGATGAGATTCGTCGTGAACTGCATACGGCAACTGTTGATGCGGTTCACGCGCAGAACCGCGTTCAGGAACTGTTGAGACAGTTGCAGAATCTGGATCTCTCGTAGAGCGAAAGTGGGCTAGATTGCCGTCCGACCGGACGAGCACCCCGGCGCGAAACACGATGACGTCGGCGAGACGAGCTGCTGACATCGCCTCTCGGAAACGACAAAGGCTATGGCTTGGTTGATTCCTACGTCGTTCCAGCGGAGCCAGAAAGAGAGCGCTCTCTTTCTGGCGTCCAATCTGGCTAGCGCACCCTGATGGCGGTATGACCCGGAGTGGCGGTTGATTGGTCCACTGAATTCATGTGCATCCTCGATCCCGAACTAAACACCCGATGGCTGGTGCCGATATGGGGCCGCTGCAAAGGAACGCCGTCAAAATCTTGCCTGAAGTCGCCAAGCGGTTCCTGATCGGTGTTCCCGGTAGGGTTCAAGCGGGAGCCGCCCATGGACTGGGATGAATTCACGCTGCCCATGGAGCTATCGAGAGACTGGCCCGAATGAAAGCCTCCACCCATGCCGCCGCCGTGGCCTCCGCCCATGCCCCCGCCGCGTGCAAAAGCGGAGGCGAACGGTGTGGTGACAAGCAAGGCGGCCAATGCCGTACGTAATACTAAAGAGCGCATGTTGAGCGTCTCCTGAACTTGAGGGCAAGGTCGTCGCCCTCTACTGCAAGTCCGTCTGGTTCCGTCGCGTCACGATGAATGTCGAGCCATCGTCGGCGGTTCCCGGCTTGCTAAACTGATTTATGATATACTTGTCGTAATTCAAGGTAACGATAAGTAAATTACATGTGAGAGGTCGTGAATTACATTGTCAGCAAAGCAAATATCCGGGATCAAGAAACGTCATCGCTCCACAGGCGAAACTCAATTCAGCGCGAATACATCTCCTGTTGTAAATGCCAGGGTCACGATCGTCGCCGACCCGACCAGAAGCAGCATTATCCAAATCGCATCGAGCTTTTTCATAATCTTATCCTTGTGCCCTGGGGTGACCGCCTCGATCTCAAAGATGTTTCATCAGAGACAGGCGGAAGTGGTGATGAGCCAGAAACGTACGGCTTCCGGAATAATAGGATCGGTAACAGGCAGGAGCTGCCGACGGAGCTTCGTCGCTGAAGCTGCTACGGTCATGCAGAATAGGATGATCAAGTATTGAACTGCTTCATGGCGGCCACTCCTTCGCAACTCGTCAATATAGGATAACGAGGCGACGGTGGATGATCCATCATACAGACGTGCGGGTGAATAGCGCCTTGGTTTGTAAAAGTCATACTTTAGTTTGCTGGCCTGTGGCAATGCAACGCGCCCTTGCGGCGGAGTAAACCTGCGCGAGTTATGGTATTGAGAATTATCCAAGCTGTGTAATCGATTTACTGTTTTCTATTTGCAATCAATCGGATTGTAGGGGGAATCGCATGTCAAGATTTTCACCTCTT
Organism: Candidatus Phyllobacterium onerii; assembly: GCF_028331445.1. Lineage (GTDB taxonomy): Bacteria > Pseudomonadota > Alphaproteobacteria > Rhizobiales > Rhizobiaceae > Phyllobacterium > Phyllobacterium onerii. Next base: position 45,152 of record NZ_JAQMHX010000023.1, read on the forward strand.
GCTGCAGGACTCATTACCTCAGCGATTTTCCTGTTGGACACTTTGACGGAATTGGACATTGCCATCGCCGTCCTCTACGT
>NZ_JAQMHX010000024.1 GCF_028331445.1 Candidatus Phyllobacterium onerii
AAAATCCATCCCAAAATCTGCTTCCCGAATCTCGTTGCGATGAACGAGAAGGTGACACAGCGACATTTCTACTTTGCAGAAACAGGACATTTTAACTTTGCGCTTACACCCCCATGGGTCCCAAAGATCACATAAGATAGATTATGGAACTGCTGATTGTGGGCAAACGGGCAATTCAGCCTGTAATATCGGCAATTTGCGCCTTGGCAGCTTTGGCCAATGCCTTTGGTTCGCTGGGGAAAACGAAGTTGGTGCCTCCTGCTGCAGCCCACACCACATCGAACTGCATCAGGCTTTCATCGGCATAAGTCTTGATGTCGATCAGATGTCCCAATGGTGAAACACCGCCAATGGCAAAGCCGGTTTCCTTGCGGATATATTTGGGATCAGCCCTGTGCAATGCCTCGCCGGTCAGCCTGGCAGCTTTGATAAGGTCCAGCTTGCGTGGACCCGAAACAAGAAACAAATAAAGGTTCTGCGTGTCAGCGCCTTGGAAAATCAAGGATTTGACGATCTGCGCCACGGTGACGCCGCACTGGATCGCCGCAGCTTCTGCCGTATGGGTCGAATCGGACATTTGGCGAATTTCGATATCAAGACCAGCCGCACGAGCCGCCTGACGGACACGCTCGACGCTTTTGCTCATAGCTCGACCTCGAACGACAAACCATCATAGGCAGGCTCGACATTGTCCGGAGTCTCGCGCAGCACAGTTCCATAATCCAGTGGTATGTGCATATGGGTCAAAATGGCTCGACGCGGCTTGAGCTTTCCAATCCATTCTATTGATTCATTTAGTGAAAAATGGCTTGGATGCGTTCTGTATTGCAGCGCATCGATGACCAATGTATCGAGATCGAAGAGTTGTGCTGCGGTCGTATCGGGAAATGCGCTGACATCCGAGCAATAGGCCACATCGGCAATTCGGAACGCTAGAGAAAGAATATCGCCATGGATCTGCGGCAGCGGCAGGAAGCGTATCGCGCCGCCCGGCCCGTCGATCTCAAAAGCTTCGTGATGAACAATCTCGTGCGGCCGCAGGATTGGCGGATAACTCGAACCTTCGGGGGTTTTGAAGCAATAGCCAAAACCTTCCATCAAGCGCCGCTGTGTCATCGCATCAGCATAGATGTCCACCAAGTCGCGGCGATCGATGACGAATGTGCGCAGATCGTCCAGACCATGGATATGGTCAGCATGCGCATGTGTATAGACAACCGCGTCGAGCTTTCCGGAACCGAAATCGATCATTTGTGAGCGAAAATCCGGTCCCGTGTCGATGATCACAGTCGTCACACCGCCATGATGCGCGATACGCTCAATCAACATGGCTGCACGCCGGCGCTTGTTCTTCGGCTCGCTCGGATCGCAACTGCCCCAATCGCCATTGATGCGTGGCGTGCCCGGAGACGAGCCGCAACCAAGAATGGTGAAGCGCAAGCGATCAGGCATTTGTGGTTCCAGCACTTGGCCTTGGCATCTTGGTAAACAGGCGGAACACGTTGTCGGTTGTTATTCTGCCGATCTCGTCTTCACTCACGCCAATCGTCTCGGCCAGTACAGCCGCCGTATGCCGGACAAAGCTCGGCTCGTTGCGATGGCCGCGATGCGGCATCGGCGCGAGATATGGCGCATCTGTTTCAACCAGGAGCCGATCTCGCGGCACGTTTTTGGCGATTTCGCGTATCTCAGGTGAATTCTTGAATGTCAGAATACCGGAGAACGACACATAACCGCCGAGGTCTACGCCCACTCGCGCCAGTTCCGCACCGGACGAAAAGCAGTGCAAAATGAAGGGGAAGGCGCCCTTCCCTGTTTCTTCCATCAGAATTGAAATCATATCATCATCGGCAGCGCGGGCGTGGATGACCAATGGCAAGCCCGTGGCGCGGGAAGCGGCAATATGAGTGCGGAAACCCTGCGCTTGCGCTTCCGGAGGCGCATAGTCGTAATGGTAGTCAAGTCCGGCTTCGCCGATAGCCACCACCTTCGGATGCTCCGACAAGCGGAACAGGTCGTCTGCCGTCACATCGAGCTCTTCATGGGCATTGTTGGGGTGCGTTCCAACCGATGCGTAGACGCTGTCATACTGCTCCGCGATCTTTATGATATCGCCGAAGCGCCGGACGCGTGTGCAAATCGTTACCAGCCGCGTGATGTTATGATCCGCCGCCCGCTGAACGATGGCATCCCGTTCCTCGGTAAAATCCGCAAAATCCAGGTGGCAATGACTATCGACAAGCATGGAACTAGTCTGCTTTTTCTGCTTCGACGTAGCGCGGGAAGATCGGCTGCGGTGCCGGGAGATCGGTGCCAGGTATCAATTCGCTAGCCCTCAGATCGGCAAAATCCCGCTTGTCCGCCGGCACGGCAAGGATATCGAGCAGCTTGGCCGCTGATCCCGGCATGAATGGCTGACAAAGAATGCCGACACGGCGGATCACTTCTGCCGTCACATAGAGAACCGTTTCCATGCGTGCCGGATCGGTTTTCTTGAGCGCCCACGGCTCCTGTGCGGCGAAATAACGGTTGGCTTCAGCCACAACACCGAAGATCGCCGCCAGCGCCTGATGGAGTGCTTGGCTGGCAACCGCCTTGCGAGCGGTATCGAGCGCCGCCACGGCTTGATCGAGAATAGCCTTATCTGCGTCGGTCAACGCGCCCGGCTGTGGAACCTTGGCATCGCAGTTCTTTGCAATCATCGACAATGAACGCTGCGCCAGATTGCCGAGATCATTGGCGAGGTCGGCGTTCGTCCGGTTGACGATCGCCTCATGGCTATAGTTGCCATCCTGACCGAACGGGATTTCCCGAAGCAGGAAATAACGCAATTGATCGAGGCCGTAATGCTCCACCAATGCAGTCGGATCAATAACGTTGCCAACCGATTTCGACATTTTCTCGCCGCGGTTGAACACAAAGCCATGGCCGAAAACGCGCTTCGGGAGTTCGATACCAGCGGACCATAGAAAAGCTGGCCAATAGACCGAATGGAAGCGGATAATATCCTTGCCGATGATATGAACGTCAGCTGGCCAATAGCGCCAACGCTCGGCGTTTTCATCGGGATAGCCCGCGGCGGTGATGTAATTCGTCAGCGCATCGACCCAAACATACATGACGTGCTTTTCATCGCCCGGAACCGGAATACCCCAATCGAAGGTTGTGCGCGACACAGACAGGTCCCTGAGACCTGATTTGACGAAGGAAACCACCTCGTTGCGCCGCTCATCCGGACCAATGAAACCCGGATTGTCCGCATAAAGCTTCAGCAAACGGTCCTGATAGGCCGAGAGGCGGAAGAAATAACTCTCTTCTTCAATCCACTCCACGGGCGTTCCCTGCGGACCATAGCGCACATTGTCGGCACGCAGCTCCGTCTCTTCTTCCTGGTAATACGCTTCATCGCGCACGGAATACCATCCGGCATAACCACCTTTGTAGATGTCCCCGGCATCGGCCATCTTCTGCCAGATGGCTTGCGAAGATTTATAATGCCGCTCTTCGGTTGTGCGAATGAAATCATCATAGGAAGCATTCAAAAGATGCCCCATGTCACGGAAAAGCTTGGCATTTCTGTCGGCAAGTTCGCGGGGCGTAATGCCCTCTTTACGCGCGGTCTGCAGCATCTTGATGCCGTGTTCGTCCGTGCCACTCAGGAACAGCACGTCCTTGCCGTCGTGACGATTGAAGCGCGCGATCGCATCGGTCGCGATGAGCTCATAGGCATGGCCGATGTGCGGGCTACCGTTTGGATAGGAAATGGCGGTTGTGATGTAAAATGTTTCGCGGCTCATGCGTGACCTGATTTCGTCTTTGGTTTGGGCATCTTGGGAAAAAAACGTCTGGCTGACATAACGCAAGTCGGACCTGATTGCCATACCGGCAGACCTCTATCTGCCCGATAGAGCGCGGTGCATTCTCTCCAGGAAAATAAGAACGGTCTGCTTGCGGTCGAGATTGAAAGCAGCGGCTTCCCTCGCCTCGTTCTGCATGTCCTGCCAGATACCGGACCAGCGGTTCGCCTGCGAAACATCGCCCTGCTCTGCGCTAAGCCGCGCCTTCACTGCAATGCGCCCCAAAAGATCATCGAGGAAAAGATCGTACTGGATCTCGGCGTCGCGTCCGGACAGCGCCGTTGCCAGTGCGTGGGCTTTGGGCACGTCGAACACAGGATTGCTCAGGATAGCATCGGTTGCCCCCGAAATTTCCAGCCCTCCAAATGCCAGCAACAAGGCAGCTTTCCGAACACTGCCGTCCGCATGGGCGATGAGCGAATCCGCGTCGGGCAATTGTTCGGTATCGAGCCTGATTGCCGACAGAGCAGCGAGCAGGTCCTGGCGTTCAAGCGGTTCAAAACGGATCGATTGGCAACGGGAGCGGATTGTCGGTAATAACCGGCCGGAAGAATGCGAGATCAGAATGAACAGGGTTCGCTGCGGCGGCTCCTCAAGAGTCTTCAGTAACGCATTGGCCGCATTGCGGTTCATGTCATCTGCAGGATCAACAACGACGATACGCCACGCGCCATCATGGGAGGTCCTGTTGAGGAAATGCGCGACGCGCCTGATCTCATCAACCGTGATGCCTGTCTTGAACTTGCCCGTCTTGGCATCTATCGGGCGGCTGATATGCAGCACGGACAGATGTGTTCCGCTCGCAAGTTGCCGGTAAGGCGCAACTGTGAAATTCGGCTCTGCAAGCGTCAGTGGTGCCTCGCGTTCCGCAGGATATCGCAACATGTGACCAGCTAGGTGGAACGCCAGAGTTGCCTTTCCGACACCCTGTGGACCCTCGAGCAATAGCGCGTGATGCATCTGGCCCGACTGATAGGATTGCGCGAGAAAAGACCTTATCCCGGCGTGACCGAACAATGCGGGATTGGCCGAAGGTGCAGGAACACCATCGATAGTATCGTGGGTTGCCGGCACGTCGAGGGTGGTGTCGCTCATTTCGCCACCTCGATGCCTTGCTTCGTCTTCAGGCCGCGGCTGGTCTTCAACCCGTCGACCAGTGCGGCGATGTCAGCTGCAATCTCATCGGCCGGGCGATTTGCAGCGATCACTTTGCAGCGCTCGGGTTCTGCAGTCGCGATGGCAAGATAGGCGTCACGGCGCTTGCGGTGCAGATCGATTGTTTCCTTCTCGAAGCGGTCGGCAGTCGCTGCCCCACGCCGTGCATGGGCGCGTTGCAGACCGACCTCGGCGGGCAAGTCAAGGATGATCGTCATATCCGGCATGAGACCGTGGATGGCGGCGCGTTCAATAGCGCGCATCAAATCCGGATCGAGATTGCCGGTCACACCCTGATAGACGCGACTGGAGTCGATGTAGCGGTCGCAAAGCACCATCTGGCCAACCTTCAGCGCTTGACGTATGACTTGCTCCACATGGTCGTTGCGCGCCGCGGCAAACAGCAAGGCTTCCATGGCCGGGCCGAAAGGTTCGGCGGCGCCGCTCAATATGACATGGCGCACGGCTTCCGCACCCGGCGAACCGCCTGGCTCGCGCGTTACCAGCACATCATCGCCATCGGCGCGCAAATGATCCGCTAACCGGCCAATCTGTGTGGATTTGCCCGCGCCCTCGCCGCCCTCAAATGTTACGAATAGTCCTTGCACGCCACCAGTTGTCTTTCGATGCGGAGTCACTGTCTGATGTAGATGGTTCTAGCCTCCGCAAAAGAAAAGGTCGAGGCGGGATTGTCTTAGAAATCGAGTCGCCGGACCCAACCTGTCGTCAATTCGAATACCGCATCGAGCGAACGCTTTTTCAGATCACCACTCTCAATTGCTTCCGACGTATAGACCGGCGTTTCCTGGACGAGTGCATCGCCGATCCATATCCGCAATGTGCCGACCGGCTGATCGGCTTTCAGCGGTGCCACCAATGGCCCTTGATAGACAACGTGCGCCTTCAGACGGTCGCGATTGGCCACCGGGATGAGAATACTGATTTTCTCATGCGCTTTAAGAGCGACAGCTGATTTGGTCCCGCCAAACACACTGGCCCCGCCAACGATTTCACCCTCAGCGAAGATTTCAGCCTCCTCGAAGGCTTGATACGCCCATTCGAAGATGCGCTTGGACTCCTCGGCACGCTCCTTGTCGCTAGCGAGGCCGCTCAGCGCAACGATATAACGCCGACCGTTCCGCTCCGTAGCGCCGACGATACCATAGCCGGACTGTTCGGTGTAGCCGGTACCCATCCCGTCGGCGCCGATATCGAGGCGCAGCAGTGGGTTGCGATTGCGCTGGAAGATATTATTCCAGGTGAAATTATCCTGCGCATAGGTTCGGTAATATTCGGGATATTCGTGTTTGATGTGGCGCGCCAAAGTGACGAGATCTGTCAGCGAAACCCTTTGCTTCGGATCAGGTAGCCCGGTCGAGTTGGTGAAGGTTGAGCTCTTCAGGCCAATTTCCTTCGCCCGGGCGTTCATCATCTCAGCGAATTTCTGTTCCGAGCCGGCAATGCCCTCGGCGAGGACAATACAGCCATCATTGGCCGATTGGACGATAACCCCCTGGATCAAGTCGCCAACGCTGATGTAGGATTTCAGCTTGGCAAACATGGTCGAACCGCCCGATGGCGCGCCGCCTGTTCGCCAGGCATTCTCGCTCACCATGTATTGTGTCGATGGCGTGATCTCGCCTGTCTTGAGCGCGTGGAATACCACTTCCATGGTCATCAACTTGGCAAGCGCGGCCGGCTCGATCAGTGTGTCAGGCGATTTTGCATAGAGGATCGTGCCGGTCTGGTCCTCGACCATCAACGCCTGCTTGGCCTTGGTATCAAACAGCGCATCCTGGGCGTTCGTCCCGCCAGCTGAAGCGAGAGTCATGGCCGCGCCAAGAGCAAGAATACGAAGTGGCGCAGTCAGAGAACGTCCAAGCCGTTCGATATCAATTGCCGTCATCACGGACGACGAATGCATCGACGGCACCAGCCTTCCACGCCGCCTGAAGCAGAGTGTCGGCGTTCTTTCCAGCGCTTGCCCGCGCGATCATAGCAATACGAGGCCCTTCGGGGCTGGCAATTTCAGACAGTTCCACCTTGCCAAGCGGGCCAAGCGCGGACATCACTCTTCGGGCTTCTGCCTTGTTGGCAAACAGGCCGACATCGATATATTCGCCCGAACCACCGGCGGCTTGCGGCATGTCGCTCATACCCTTCCATGCAGTCGAAACAGCCTCTGGCGAAAGCAGGCTGTTTGCGGCTTGCACGGTGCTGTTCGCACTTGCGACGCGCTCGCTGGCGTAGGAGCTGACGAATGGAGACACCTGCTTGCCACCCTTGAGCGAGCCAATAAGGATCGTGGGCTTGTCATCGATATAGGGCCCGATCAGCGGTAGAACCGGAACGATGTCCATGTTGAAGGAAAGTCCTGAATCGTCCACGGGAGCCATCGCCTGCTGTGGTGCTGCAAGCTGAGCTGCCTGACCGTTCAGGGACATCGGTTGGCTACTGAGGCTCGCCACCTGGATACCGGTTGGCTCAGGCTGCGCCATGCCTGGAATGGCGACAGGTGCATGCCGCGTCGGCGTCGGCCCATTCATGGCGATCATCACGCCCGAAGCTGGCTGCCCAATCGGATCCGGTGCGCCGGGACCGCGGTAGGAAGCCATCAGGAAATTATCATCGCGCCCTTCCAGTGGTGCACGCCCGACATATTCGACTTTCACATTGGCTGTGCCGGTATCATGATAGTCGAGGACCTGCGCTGCACGTTGTGAAAGATCGATCAGGCGATTGCTGTGGTAGGGGCCGCGATCATTGACGCGGACGATAACCGAACTGCCATTGGTCAGGTTGGTAACACGGGCGTAGCTCGGCAAAGGCATCGTCGGATGCGCGGCCGAGAGGTGATTCATGTCGTACACTTCGCCATTGGCGGTCAGGCGGCCATGGAAGGCGGAGCCATACCAGGAAGCCCTGCCCTTGCGGACATAACCCGGCTCTTCCCTGGGATAATACCATTTACCTGCAACCTGATATGGGCGGCCGGTCTGGTTGCGCCCCCCGCCGCGTGGCATGTTGCGGAAATCGGTGACGACGCGCGGACTGGCTTTCACACCATATTCTGCCTCGGCGAAATATTCCTTGCCATGGGTTCGCTTGGCGACTTTGATCTGCGGCGACGATGCACAGGCTGCCATCAGGGCGCCCACTGCAACTACTCCCACAACGCGAAAAGCTTTGGCTTTTGACAATGCAAACCGCCGGCCGCGTGGGCCGCCCCCAAGGATTTTGTAATTTGATAGACAGATCAGAATGCTGGCGCAACCCCGAGACCCATCATGGCAGCTGCACCAACTGTATAAATACCACCGATAGGTTGATACCAGCTTAACAATATCTGGCCGCCGCTCTCTATTATCGCGTTCTTAAACGCCACCAGCGGTATGTGTTTCGGGTTGGTTCACTTTTTGTGTTCGACGGACTCATACTATGAGTTGTTCAGTGTTTGATCTTCTTTGTTTCGCCGGCGAGCTTGTCTCTTACCCGGTCGGTCAGCATCTCGACAATGGACTCGGCATCTTCGAGATGCAGATTCACATCCCGTTGCGGGTACGGAATCTCGATCCCCTCCTCCGCAAAACGGTCGATCAATGTGAATCGGATTTCGTTCTGAACAGTGCCGGAGTTGGATAGATCCGCGAGATGGACGCGCATCTCGAATTGCATGACTGACTCGCTGATTGCACTGAACGCGACAAACGGTTCCGGGTTCTTCAAGACAAGCGGATGACCGCGGGCAATCTCCATCAGGATGGCATGCACACGGCGGGGGTCGACCTTATGCGAAACGCCGATCGGGATGTCGACGCGGCCGAGTTTGTTGCGATGCGTCCAGTTGCCGACACTGCCGTTGATGAAGGATGAATTTGGAATGATGAGGGACTGGCGCTGGAAGGTTTCAACCTCCGTTGCCCGGACGCTGATCTTCTTGACAATACCGCCGACGCCGCCGGTCTCGATCCAGTCGCCGACCTTGAAGGGACGTTCCGCAAGCAAGATAAGACCTGAAACAAAGTTCGAGACGATCGCCTGCATGCCGAAACCGATACCAAGTGATAGACCGCCGGCGACCAATGCCAGGCTGGAAAGATTAATGCCCGCCGCCGAAATGCCGATGACGCCCGCAATGCCGAGGCCAAGATAGCCAACAGCGGTGCGGATCGAATTGCGTACACCTGAATCGAGCCTGCCGCGTGCCATGACACGATTGTCGAGCCAGCCCTGGAACCAGCGCGTAAATCCGTAGAACAGCGCGAACAACAGAACGCCGATTGCAATCGAAACCAGCGAAATGTTAACCGAACCGATCTGGAAACCCGTCGCGATCGCTACGAACCAGGCCGACATTTCGCTCCATTGGAATCCCCACAGCAGAAGGATTATCGGAATTCCCAGCGCTACAACGAAGATATTGATGACGATACTCAACACCAGACCGAGCTGGTCGAGGGCAGTCTCATCCAAACCAAAACGGGTCTGCACCGCCCGTCCAAGCTTGGTCCCCGTCAGTGCATTCTCATCGGATACCGCGCGAGCCGTCAGGAAGCCCAGGTACATCGTGACGACCACGGCGCCATTGATAACAATCTGCTGCGACACGAAGCGTGCCAGTCCGATATAACCGAGAAGCGCCGCGACGATAGGCACAAGACCGATCGTGTAGAGGAAGAGCCGCATGGCCCTTGGCCAAGGCTTGATATTCCCGGTCTCTTCGTCTTCCAGCGGCCTCAATGACGCCATGGCGATGATGAGGAGGCCCATCAGAACGGTGGCAAAGAGACTCTTCGCAACGGTCAATGACAATGGCGAACCAGCGATCTGATTGACCGTATCGGCGATGTAGTCGAGCCCGGTGATCGTTGCTGTGGCCGTGATCAGTACCATCAGGATCCGGCCTGGTCGCGGCGCTATGCGCACCAGACGCCAGTTGGGTGCGCCCGGACAGATCACCGCCTGCGCGAGCGCGTGGACAAAATACACGATGCCAATGACGCAAAAGAGCATATAGATCAGTGATGCAATATCTGGTCGCAACACGTTGAAATAATTAAGAAATAAGTATGTTGTGACAAGGAAGACAACCACCGTCAACGATCGCATGAGCGTGGACCAGAACGCGACAGCGAGACGGCTGAGATAGGATGGCGATTCAATAGTCGCATCACGCAGATAGAGATGGCCGAGTGTCCGCTGACCACCTATCAGCAAAACGAGCGCTGCAATCGCGGCAAAAAAGGCTGCCGCCAGCATGGATTGCCATTTGAAGGAAACGACGAAGCGCCACCAGGATGTAACCACCTGATTCATGGTTCGTATTTCCTGGCCGTAGGCGTCGGCGACTTCGCTACCGAGCGAATAATTGATGTTGACGCGCTGCGAAAGCGTGTTGGTGAACAGTTCGCGCCGTGCATCCACCGTTCGCTCAATCATCCGGTTAGCCGCGATCAACTGATCCTCGGTCTCGCCCAGGACGGCATTGATTTCGGCTTTCTCGGTCATTAGCTTCGCCCGCTCATCGGTGACGATCTGCGCTTCCGGTGGCTGGCCTTGGGGTGGTGGAGGACCGAGTTGATCCAGCCGCGAATTGATTTCCGTGACGCGCGGCCTGAACGATACGCCGATGTCCAGCAGTTTTTTGGCGCTGGCCTCCAGATTGAGGCGCAAATCCGCCAATGCTGCGTCGGTGTCGGCCTTCTCCATTTGTTGGACATAGTCTGCGATTTGCTTCTTCACGGCATCGATTGCAGGCCGCTGTTCCGCAACAATGCCCGTGGCGAGTGCTTGCGCAGGCGCAGGCGTCTGCGCGGCAGTCGAATTTACCGCACCAGCGAGAATCAAAACCGTAGAAATCGCCAGAAGTATCTGGCGGACGAAGGAAGGAATCACGGGGTCAAATCCATGTAAAAACAGTTTTCAGGGCACGATTGCCTGTTCATATCGGCACAATCAAGGCATTTTACGCTTTATAAGGCCAGACAGACTACCGGACTGGTAGTTTGAACTGCCGTTAGCTGGACACTGACGACGAGGTTGACGCCGCAATTCGAAAGGCTATATAGACCGCGCACAGCGTTCGTAGCATTCTTTTGGCCTTCGCCAAAACATTGGATATCAAACGTTTCAGCAGGTTGGAGGGGTGGCCGAGCGGTTTAAGGCACCGGTCTTGAAAACCGGCGTAGGTGAGAGCCTACCGTGGGTTCGAATCCCACCCCCTCCGCCACTTCACATAAATTTTTCTTCGTTATCAATTACCTACAAAATTAAGATAACTTGAACTACCTACCCCCCAACAAAAAACTCCCCGCATTTAGGGCGCTTTGCAGTTTATCTGAGATAGGCGGCACGATTTTCATCGCACTAAAGAAAAATTTTAGCACCCCAGCCAATCAACTCTGCCGATTGCATTACGACTAGCGAACAAGTGTGCCGGTCACGTAAACGGCAATGACGTACCATAGAACATAGAGGCAATAGGTCTGGCCATCGCCCGTATAGATCTGTCGAACCGAGCCGGCAGCGCTCAGCGTCAAATCCGATATACCGCGCCAGAATGCTATAGCGACAGGCCTCGACAAGCGCGAGAGGACGGGTTGGTAAAATGCGTAAAAGACCGTAACGCCGGTCGTCGGCGCACGCCGATAGCCGTAAATATAACGCAGCCAGACAACGAAAAAGAGAACCATTGCGATCGCGACGGTAATGGCCATGACAGGTATGGGATTCCAATATCCGTAAATCGTTTCCAGCGACATGCCATCCCAAACCAACGTTGATGCGAATGCAGGGTCGATAGCTGCGGATACGGGGTCCATGAACAGTTTCGGGAAGAATGTTAGAGCGAAGATGGCGATGATCAGGACATATTGCGGTACAAGAAGTGCGAGCGGCGCCTCCGCAATTGCCTCGAATCGGGCTTTCCGTTCTCCTAGAAAAACTGCGTAGGCCAAACGAAACATGTAGAGAAAGCCGACGAAGGTTGCGAGAACGGCCAATGCCGCGAGCCCGTACCAGCCCTTTTCCACCATGGCACTGAGAAGCAGCCACTTGCCACCGAACCCCGCGAGTGGCGGTAGGCCGGACATCGATATCAGGGCCGTGGCGACCGCAGCGAAGGTGAAGGGCATGTTGCGGACCAGTCCACCATTCTCTCCAAGTAGCCGTGTTCCGGTCCGCAGGATGACGCCGGCAACTGCAAGGAACAATATGCCCTTCACCATGAGGTGGTTGGCAACGAGATAGAACGCCGTGACCCAGCCAAGATGACTCATAAGCGCGATGGCGGTCACAATGTAACCGAGTTGACTCATGCTCGAATAGGCAAGCATCCGCTTCATGTCGGTTTGCCGCAGCGCAAATGCCGCACCGAGCAACGTCGTCAACAGGCCGACCCAACCCATCACATGCGCCATGTCGAGGCCAATTTCCGAGCGGATGGCGAGATACGTGACCGAGAACAGGCCAAAAATCGCGACCTTGCTGACCACGGCCGACAACATTGCCGAGAGGTCATCATCGGCCTCCGCATAAGCGCCGGGGAGCCAGATATGGACACCCGCAGCCCCCGCCTTGATGAGAAAACCCACGGCCAGCAATACAAATGCCGGCCAGGCATCCTTCCCTGCAGCTCCGAATGCAGCAAGGTCAATCGTGCCATTGGCGGCGGCGGCCATGGCAAAGCCTGCGAGAAGACAAAAGGCCGATGCAATCGAGAACAACAGGAATGGCAACGCATAGGGATAGGCGCTGCGCGCATGCGCAATCAAGAAATAGGAAGAGAGCGTAATCATCTCCCAGCTGAAGAAGAATTCTAGGCTCGTCCTGGTACGCAGGAGTGCCGCAATGGACAGGAGCAGCAACGCCATCAGCGGATAGTAGCCGGGCCGCGAGTCCGCGCGATAGGAGCTGGCCGACGCGACAACCAGCCCGCCTGAAAGGAGAAGCACCGCGAACAGGCGGCTGATGCCCTCGACCGGACCAACGATCCAGATGCCAAGCAGAAGCACCAGTATGAGCATGAGCATTGATTTGAGCCGCCCGGGAAGCCAGTCGAATAAGCACAGAAAGGCCGCGGCACCGAGCGGTGCGAATATCCATAGCGAGGCCGCTCCTGAAAGATCAGCCGCTACGTAGCCCGAAACGCAGAGAAACACTGCACACAAACCAGCAGCCAGAAGGCGGCCAAGTGGCGCATCGAGGCTGCCTTGTTCCGGAGCCGCGCGTGTCGCTTGATTGAACCAGCGGAACATGTACGCAATCTCGAGCAGCGATCCGATCAGAATAACGGCGATCCACCCAAAGTGCCCAGCCGCTGCGACGCGAATCACGAGTTCCCATTTCGACCAGAAACCCGGAAAAGGCGGCAGACCGGCAATGGCGACGAGCAGAATGGCGAAGATGAGCATTATTAGCGGACGTCCGGCGAGTGCGGACCAGTCGTCGACCTGCGGACGATTGACGGCGCCTGCCAGGAAGAACAGGCCAGCCTTCGCCAAAAGGTGATTGACGAACAGCCCGCCGACGACGAGCGGCATTGACGCATCGGCACCAGGCTGTCGCATTAGCGCAAGCGCCAAGGTGAGAAGGCCCATTTGCGCGATCGACGAATAGCCAAGCATGCGCTGAACGTTCGTCTGGCGCAGTCCGGCAAGATTGGAGAACAGGAACGTTATCCCGCCCGACACTGCGATAAGGGTAAGGTAGTTTTCGAACAGCGGAAGCAGTTTGAAAAGTGCAAAGAATACGCCCGCCGACACTGCCCCGGAAACCAGTGCTGCAACACCGCTCGAGGCTGACTGATAGACATCCAGCCCCCAGCCGTTGGCCGGAAAGGGCTTCAGTTCGATGATGAGGCAGGACAATACAAGCAGCAACGCCGTTGTTCCGATCGGTCCGGCTATCATCGCGCGGTGGACGATCATATCGTCAATGTTGAGCGTTCCCGTTACGTGATAGAGCAGAGCCGTCCCCAGCAGGAAAAAGGTCGAGGCAAGCACGGTCGCCAGGATGTACTTGAAGCCGGCGGCTAGCGCTGCCGGTGTACCATCGAAGCCGAGGAGACCGTACGTCGCTATCGATACAATTTCGAGGAACACAAAAAGGTTGAACAGATCACGGGTCATCACCATACCGTTGACGCCCATGATCAAAAGCAGAAACAGCAATAGCGCCGCATAGTTTTGACGTAGCCGATCCCAAAGATGCCAGGCGGCCAGCAGCGCGACGATATTGACGCTGAAAGCACACACACCCTCCCAGGGCCCAACGCGGAGATTGATCGAATATGGCGGCGCACTGCCGGCCGTGAAGCTCTCCAACACCGGTTGCCCGTGGTAAACCGCCCACAGGCAGGCACCCGAAACGGCAACTATACCGGCGAGCGCAAGAACAAAGATCACCGCCGGCAACGGTTTGGCGATGCGATACAGCAGCGGGATGAGAAAGCTGCCCCCAAGGCCGAACAGAAAGATGTTCAACGGGTGCATCAGGGCTTCTACCATTTCGACTCCGTGAAGGCGTCGATGTCGAGCGTCTTCCTGGCATCGTAAAGGCGTATTGCGAATGACAGCATGATCGCGGTTACTGAAAAGCCGATGACGATGGCTGTGACGACCAGCGCCGAAGGGATGGGATCGACGGCGTTCGTCGCAGCGTTGGCCTTGTCCAATGCCGCGTCGATGATTGGCGCGGTGCCGCCAGTGACGTAGCCCGTTGCCACCATGACAACGTGGATGCCGGTGTCGATCAGCGAAAAACCGATAATGATGCGCAGAATGTTGCGATGGACGAAAATTCCCGCAAGGCCGATCAGGATCAGGCAAAATCCCGTGACCAGCAATATCTGCGAAACCGGTAGACCCATCAACCCACCTCGCCCGTCATATCAGCGCCGGAACCGATCGATGACGACACTGAGCTCGGCTCCAACCTTGATGCCAAGCAAGGCCGATATCAGCGGAATTGCCCCAGCACTCAACAGCGTTCCAAATGTTCCGAGTGGCAGAATGTGGCTATCAAGAAAACCGTCGGCAAAAACAATACCGAGAATTCCGATCGATACGTAAAGGACGCCGGCGAGCGATTCCGTCACACTCAGGAAACCGTGATGCAATTGGGTTGCGGGGCTCGCCAGCATCAGCAGCATGACACCAGACGCCACCACCGCACCACCCTGAAACCCACCACCGGCCGAAAGATGCCCGTTCATGATGACATAAGCGCCGAACAGGAAGATAAGCGGCAGTATGACCTCGGCGCCGGTACGGACCAGTTCGCTCGGCTCGCTCTCGTCGATACTCGCCGCATTCGTGACCTGCGTGTTTTCGCCAGACTTGCTGGCAAGGAGCACGCCAACGCTCGCCGCCACCATGAAAAGCACTGCCACCTCCCCCAGCGTGTCGAAGCCGCGATAGGTGATAAGTATCCCTGTCACGACATTCGGCGCACCGAGTTCGCGCGGAACCTGCGTGAGGTAGTATTCGGCAAGCGGCGATCTCGTCTGGCGTTCGCTATACCCCCTAACCAGGCCAAAGAAGATTGCCGCGAACATCAGCACGGCGACGATGGCAAATACACGTTTCATCCTGCGTCGCCCTCCTCCTTGTGTGCATTCTCCGCGTCGCGCAATGCATCGGTTATGGTAGAGGCAGCCATGGGCGTTCCGATTGCATGGGCGGCACGCGACAGGGCATGCGATGACAATGGATTGGTCATCAGCACGAAATAGGCGACGATGAGCAGCTTGGCGCTCCAATCGGGGTGATAGATGCCCAGTCCGACCAGTACCAAAATATTCCCCAGAGTCGACGCCTTGGTGCCCGCCTGGATGCGGGTAAAGGCATCCGGCATGCGCAGGAGTCCGAGCCCAGCCGAAAAAAGAAAGAAAGCGCCCGCCAGGATCACCAGGCTGCCTATCAGTTCCATCATGGCTCCCTCCCGCTGCCGGTCCTTCGCATCGTGTAGAGGAAGATCAGAGTTGCCAGTCCCGAGCCGATTGCCGCCTCTGCCATCGCGACATCAGGTGCAGCCAGCAGAACATATGACACAGCAGCAAAGAGGCTCGCGAGGCCGGCGCTGATCATCGCGGCCAGCAGATTGCCGAGACACACTGCCAGCACACCACTCACCAGGATGCCGGCGCAAACCAGGATGACGAGGAGTTCCAACATGGCGCTAGGATCTCCGTTCGAGGAAGCGCGCAATGGCAAGCACGGCCAGGAAGCTCAGCAACCCATAGACCAGCGCAACATCGATATAGACGAAACGACCGGATAGATGGGCGTAGAGCGCTATGAGCGAAATTGAGATCACCGTGAGCATGTCGATCGCAACGATCCTGTCGACGATGGTCCTGCCGATGACAAGCCGCACCACACCGCAGGCGATGCCCATAAAAATCATTGCACCGGCTATCTGCAGGATAATGTCAGCCAAAGACCTCTCCCAAGTGTTTCTCGAATGGCCCTGCGATCATTTCGGTCGCGATCTCGGGATCGAGAGTTTTGACGTCGAGCCAGTGAATAAACAGGGCATCGCCCTTTATCGCCATGACGAGTGAGCCCGGCGTGAGTGCGATCGAATTGGCAAGGGCCAGTCTTCCGATCGGCGATTTGAGCCGAATATTGATCCTGACGATACCGGGATGAATGTCGATGCGTGGAGAATAGACGTATCGCAGCATGTTCAGGTTGGCCTTCACCAACTCTAAAAAAAACACGCCTGTATAGGCGATGAAATGGAGGACGCTTCGCGGTGTCAGCAGGACGTTCCACCATGTGCCGCTGCGCCGCATGAAAATCCAATCGACAACCAGTGCAATCACCGCGCCAGTTACCACGATGGGAAGAGCGAGACTCGAATTCAGGATCAGCCAAAGCGAAAACAACAGCAGCCAAAGACTGATCGAGCCGAGCGCCGAACGCGAAACGCTACTATCATCGGTCTGACGGTCTGATGGCATTTAAAGCGGCCTTTGTAGACAATCGAGATGATCCATCCGACTGGCGGAAGCGGTCTCTATATAACCGGCTCTACTATAAGCTAAAGTTCCGGAAAAGTGCTTCCAATTTGTTGACTATCCTTCGTTTTTATTTGGTTGAAAGCCTTTTTTGTTTGGACGAATGGTATCTAAAGCAAAGATTTGGGACTCAATGCCAATCACAGTGCTTCTGTGGGAAGTTAATGTATTTCACTGGCCACACACTGGCCATGCGATTAGGGAAATGACAACATCGAGAACCCTCCGAAAACGGAACCTGAAATCTCCGTTGGCTCCAGCCTCGCTGGTTTCCAACCACTCAGTGCCGCAGAAGCCAAGGTCGTTGCGCATCTGAGTTTGGGAGATTTCGACAGGCTTGGAGATGGCTTGCGCCCGGAGCAGGAGGATCCAGCGCGCATCGTGCGCGCGACTCTATTGCGCTTCCTCATCCTCGGGAATAGCGAATATCATTTGCACGAAAAGGGGCTGAGGCTAAGCGGCGCTTGGGTGTCCGGTATTCTCGACCTCGAAGGTTGCCGGATTCCACGCGACATTGGTCTCAAGGACTGCCACTTCGAAGCTTCGCCGATCCTGCGCTCGGCCATCATCGACAACCTCTTTCTGGACGGTTCGGCCATGCCCGGCATGCAGGCTGATCGTCTCGAAGCGCGTGGGGGTCTATCCTTCCGCGGCGCGACTATCACTGGAGAAATCCGTCTCTCCGGGGCACGCATCGGTGGTAACATCGAGATAGACGGCGCATCCATCGTCTCGCCCGCAGGCATTGTCCTCGACGCCGGCGGATTGGAGGTTCGTGGTGCGATCCTGTTGCGCGGCGCAGACGTCCGCGGGGGCATTAATTTTTCGGGCGTCCGACTTGGCGGTGACCTCAACGCCGTCGGCGCACATGTCGAGCGTCCCGGCGAAGTCGCCCTGAACGGGGATGCCATTGTCGCGGGCGGTGACCTCGCCATGCGAGGGGCAACCATCGTCGGCGAGGCCCGCCTGCTGGGTGCCCGCTTTGGTGGAGACATCGATTGCACATCGGCGACGCTATCGCAGCCTGGCGGCTACGCATTGAGGCTCAATCGTGCAATCGTCGATGGTGCATTCTTCCTGCGACAAGGTGCTTCGGTTGAAGGTACGCTCGACCTGACGGCCACGTCGATCGGAGCGATTGATGACGAACAGGCAAGCTGGCCAAAGATGGGTGATCTGCTACTGAACCGTTGCCAGTATGGCGCGTTCATCGGCGGGCCCGTCGACGCGGCAAGCAGGCTCGATTGGCTATCTCGTCAGACGCCTGAACGATGGAGCGCGGATTTCTGGCCGCAACCCTACGAGCAGCTTTCGACCGTGCTGCGGGAAATGGGTCACGACGAAGATGCCCGCGCCGTCCTGATCACCAAGGAACGGCTGCAGAGGCGCGCACGGCGGGCGCGCGCAAAGAACCCGGCGCTGCGCGTCGCTCTTGCCACAACGGATGGTATATTGGCCATAACCCTTCGCTATGGCCGCCAGCCTCTCCTCGCGCTGTTGTGGCTGATCCTGTTTTGGGCGATCGGCATCGGCGTGTTCGCGTTCGCCCAGAAAAATGGTGCCATCAAGCCGAACAGCCCGGTCATCCTCCGTTCCCTTGAATGGACCACGTGCGGTCTGCAGCAGACCGAGAGCCGCTACATGCCCTCGAGCGGTCAGACTTTCGCTGGACGCGCGGCGACTGGAGAAAATCAGCTTTCCTGCTTCCTCAACCAGCCAGAAGCAGCTAGCTACCCGGAGTTCAACCCGCTCATGTATTCATTGGATGTCCTGTTGCCGGTGCTGTCCATCGGCCAGAAGGAATACTGGCGGCCGGATCCCACAAAACCCAATGGCCAATTCATCCTGAAATACTATTTCTTTCAGTCGGTTGTTGGCTGGGCCTTGAGCCTGCTTGCAGTCGCCGGGTTTTCCGGGCTGGTCAAGTCGAAGTAAGTCGATGCAACTGCATGGGCAATTGCTTCGCCAGCATGTCAAAACGTCGATATCAAGGGAATGCGGCACTAACAGCACATGCGTGCCGCCACGGGCCATCTCTTGGGTTCCCGCTGGAATTGGGATTCCAAGCGCCCATTTGGGATTTCTGACCAATCACAAACCATAGACAGACGTTATAGTCGAAGTGCCTCTCAGATAAGCTTTATCCCATTTAATTGAGCTTCCCGGAGTGCTGAGGATGCTGGTTTTAGTGAATAGGTCGATGCGAAGGGTGCGTGCGTTTGGCGCGCTGTTTGGTCTTTTGATGGCAGCCACGACGCTTGCCGGATGTCGGGAGGAGACAAAGGAACCCGCCCCGCTCATCCGCCCTGTGCGGACCATTACGGTCGACCACAGCAAGCTTGGCGACAGCGTCAGCCTCACCGGCCATGTCGAGGCTGAGAACCAGGTTTCCTTCGCGTTTCGGCTTGGCGGGCGTGTGATCGAACGCTTGGTCAACGTTGGCGATCAGGTCGAGCCAGGACAAATCCTCGCGAAACTCGACCCCCAAAATGAGATCAGTGCACTCCGCACCGCACAGGCCAACCTGGTTGCTGCCGAAGGGCAGCTAGTCAAGACGCGTAACGCGTTTGGAAGACAGGAAACGCTATTGCGGCAGGGTTTTACGACACGCGCCCAATTTGATGCCGCACAACAGGCCATGCGTGCGTCGCAGTCCCAGGTCGACAGTTCGCAAGCCCTGTTGGACAATGCCGAGGATCGCGTGGGCTTCACGGAATTGCACGCGGATGCCGCCGGCAGCGTCACCGCCGTTGGTGCCGAGCCGGGCGAAGTTGTTCAGGCGGGGCAGATGGTCCTCCAGGTCGCCCGACAGGATGGCCGTGACGCCGTTTTCGATGTACCGGCACAGCTGCTGCGGCAGGCTCCGGAGGCGGCTATCATAGAGGTCACCCTGACCGACGATCCTGCGGTCAAAGCTACAGGACGGGTTCGCGAGGTGGCACCCCAAGCCGATCCGACTACAAGGACGTTCCGGGTGCGCGTCGGCCTGAGCGATACGCCGGAGGTCATGCGACTCGGGTCGACAGTTATCGGACGTGTGACACTCGCTTCGTCGCCGGAGATCGCAATACCCGCCACCGCATTGACCAATTTCAACCGGCAGCCTGCAGTCTGGATCGTGGATCAGGACAAAAAAACCGTGTCGACACGCAACGTCGAAGTGCTTCGCTTTGATCCAGCCACGGTCGTCATTGCCCAGGGCCTCAACCCCGGCGAGGTCGTCGTGACCGCCGGCGTTCAGGCCTTGCATGATGGCCAGGAAGTTCGATTGCTTGGGTCAACCCAATGAACGGCTTCAATCTGTCAGCATGGGCACTGAAAAGCCGCTCACTCGTGATCTACGGGATGATTGCGGTCGTCGTGGCCGGCGCGGCCGCTTTCATCAATCTCGGTCGCAACGAGGACCCGGCGTTTACCATCAAGACGATGGTCGTCAGGGCTGCCTGGCCGGGCGCGACCCTTGATGACACGCTGAAACAGGTTACCGAACGGCTGGAACGCAAGCTTCAGGAGATACCTGAAGTGGATTTTCTGCGGAGCTTTACCAATGCTGGCGTGACAACCATCTTCGTGAACCTCAAGGATGCAACGACGTCGGCGGAGGTCCCTGACGTCTGGTATCAAGTGCGCAAGAGCATCGGGGACATTAGACCGACGTTACCAGCGGGCATCGTGGGGCCCGGCTTCGACGACGATTTCGGCGATACATTCGGCATCATATACGGCTTCACCGCGGATGGTTTCACCCAGCGCGAACTTGCAGACTACGTTGATGACGCCCGCTCGCACTTGCTGCATGTGCCAGATGTTTCCAAAATCGACGTGCTTGGAGCTCAGCCGGAAAGAATATTCATCGAATTCTCCACGGAACAGCTCGCCGGTCTCGGCATCGATAGGGCCGCCGTGATCGCAGCGCTCCAGGCACAGAATGTGGTCAGCCCTTCGGGCACTTTGCGCACTTCGGACGAAAGGCTGACGCTGCGTGTAAGCGGAGCTTTCGATTCGGAAGAGGATCTCCAGAATCTCAACTTTGTGGCAAACGGCAGGCTCGTCCGGCTGCGCGACATCGCCGAAATCCACCGGGCCTACGCAGATCCGCCGCAGCCGATGTTTCGTGTTAATGGCAAGCCCGCCATGGGCCTTGCGATTTCCATGCGTGAGGGCGGCGATATTCTGGCATTGGGCCGCAACATCACGGCGGCGATGCAGGAGATCACTGCGGATCTGCCGATCGGCATTGACACTACGCTCGTCGCCAATCAGCCGCAGGTCGTCGATGATGCCATCGGCGAATTCACCACGTCGCTCTGGCAGGCAATCCTCATCATCATGGCCGTCAGTTTCATCAGCCTCGGTATCCGTGCGGGCACCGTTGTTGCTCTCGCCATTCCACTGTCTCTGGCGATGGTGTTCGCGGTCATGCAGATTTTCGGGATAGATCTGCAGCGTGTGTCTCTAGGCGCCCTGATCATCGCGCTCAGCCTCCTAGTGGACGACGCGATGACAACAGTGGATTCCATGACGACGCGGCTCGCACTCGGCGACGAAAAGGAAGAGGCGGCGAGTTTTACGTTCAGGACGCTGGCAGCCGCCATGTTGACCGGCACCCTCGTGACCGCAACGGGTTTCGTTCCGATCGGATTTGCGCAGAGTTCCGCAGGCGAATACACATTCTCGATCTTCGCAGTTGTCAGTATCGCCCTCGTCGTTTCCTGGCTCGGGGCGGTGATTTTCTCGCCCCTCCTCGGTGTAGCCCTGCTCAAGAAGCCGGATAAGGCCGAACCTGGAAGACCTTCCATCGTTCTTCGCTTCTTCCGCAGCCTGCTCCTTGGCGCGCTGCGTATGCGTTGGCTGACAATCGGCCTGACGCTTGCATGTTTCGTGCTAGCGCTGCTCGCGCTTCCATTCGTGCCACGCCAATTCTTTCCATCCTCAGATCGGCCCGAGCTACTCGTCGATATAAGGCTGCCCCAAAATGCGTCGATCGCAGCAAGTCAGAAAGCCTCCGACCAGCTCGACGCGCTTCTGAAGGACGATCCCGATGTTGCCCATTGGAGTACCAATGTCGGGCGCGGAGCCATACGTTTCTATTTGCCGCTTAACGTCGAACTGCCGAATGAGTTCTTCTCGCAAGCGGTTGTCGTTGCAAAGGATGTTCCCGGCCGCGAGAGGCTGCGCGCGCGACTGGAAGAGGAACTGGCGGAAAAGGTCCCGAGTGCCATTTCACGCGTCTCGCTGCTCGAACTCGGGCCACCGGTTGGCTGGCCGGTGCAGTACCGCGTCAGTGGTCCCGATCCGCACGAGGTCCGCGCTATCGCCCAGCGCCTGGCGCAGATGCTCGGCGGCAATTCGCAGCTGAAGCGCATTAATTTCGATTGGATCGAACCGGCACGCACGATACGGGTTCATATAGACCAGGATCAGGCGCGCCTGTTGGGCCTAAGTTCCCAGGCATTGGCCACCGCCCTGAACACAGTGGTGTCCGGAACAGCCGTGACGCAAGTGCGCGATGATATCTATCTGATCGATGTCGTCGTCCGATCGACCGATGAACAGCGCGTATCACTCGACAATCTGCGCACGCTGCAGTTCCCGCTCGCCAATGGCCGGACCGTGCCGCTCAGCCAGTTCGCCACATTCGAGGTCGATCAGGAATTTCCCGTGATCTGGCGCCGCGACCGCGTTCCAACGCTCACCGTGCAAGCGGATGTCACAGCCGGGTCTTCGCCGGAAGCCATCGTTCAGGAACTCGAACCGGAGATCGAGAAGCTCGACGCAAGCCTGACCGGTCCTTATCGGATCGTGCCGGGCGGAACGGTCGAGGAAAGCGCCAAGTCGCAGGCTTCGGTCATCGCCGTGGTCCCGATCATGCTGTTCCTGATGATCACTATTCTCATGATCCAGCTGAAGAGTTTCAGCCGCCTGTTTCTGGTGCTGAGCGTTGTCCCGATGGGGCTCATCGGTGTTGTCGGTTCGCTCTTCATCTTCAACAGGCCTTTGGGCTTCGTCGCCATTCTCGGTATTTTGTCGCTGCTCGGGCTGATCGCAAAGAACGCTGTGATCCTGATCGAACAGATCGAAACAGAGCGGGCCAAGGGGACTGAGGTATGGAACGCGGTGATCGATGCCACCGTATCGCGCTTCCGTCCCATCATGCTGACCGCGATATCCACTGTTCTCGGCATGATACCGATAGCATGGACCATTTTCTGGGGGCCAATGGCGATCGCGATCATGGGCGGCCTGCTCGTTGCAACGGTGCTGACTCTCGTCTTCCTGCCAGCCCTCTATGTGGCCGCATTCCGTGTCAAGGAACCGACCAGCAGTGCCGCTACCATGCGGCCCGTTTCACATAATCCGGCATAGCTCCAGATGAGGTTCGATCGCCAGTGACGAGTATCGAGTTTCCAGGTTTTGTCAGTCTGACGATAGCGATCGTCGTTTTCTTTATCGGCGCTGGGCTGAACGGCCGGATCGCGGCGCTGCGGCAATGGAACATTCCGGAAGCCGTGACCGGCGGTTTGCTCGCAGCTCTGACGACCCTTCTCGCCTATCGCGTCCTGGGAATTGCGATCTCGTTTGACCTCGCGGCGCGCGACCTGTTGCTCCTCTACTTTTTTACCGGCATCGGCCTCAACGCTCGCCTTGCCGATCTGATCGCCGGTGGCAAGCCGCTGCTGATCCTGCTTGGACTGACGCTGATCTATCTCGTCATCCAGAATCTTATCGCCGCCGGAAGCACCGCCGCCCTAGGAATGCCCGAAGGCATGACCGTTCTTGTCGGCTCAGCGTCCTTGATCGGCGGACATGGCACGACAATTGCGTGGGCCCCGATTCTTGCCGAGCGTTTCGGCCTCACCAACGCGATGGAGATTGGCGTGGCGGCGGCAACTCTGGGTCTTGTCATTGCAAGTCTTGTCGGTGGGCCAGTCGCTGGTCTCTTGATTGCGCGCTATCGGCTTAAAGGTCCTGACGCCGCCCCTTCGATTGGATTAGGGGATGACGACGCCATGAATGACGACCTCAACCATATCACGCTGCTGCGCACTATCCTCGTCCTCAACGTTGCGGTCCTTATCGGCTACACGGTCGATGAGCTATTGGCTGATTTGGGATTTCGTCTACCCCTCTTCGTCGCCTGCCTCCTGTCTGCCATCGTCTTGACCAACGTCGTTCCGCGGATCATGCCGTCCCTGTTCTGGCCGACGCGGACGCGCGCGTTGGCCCTTGTTTCCGACCTTTCGCTGAGCATCTTTCTTGCAATGTCGCTGATGAGCATGCAACTCTGGACTCTCGGAGGGCTTGGGCCGTCGCTGCTTCTGATCCTCGCGCTCCAGACGATTGCAGCGATTGCCTACATACTCTTCGTTGTATTCCCGCTGATGGGTCGCAACTACGACGCCGCGGTGATTGCCGGCGGCTTCAGTGGCATAAGCCTTGGGGCAACGCCGACTGCCATCGCCAATATGACTGCCATTACCAAACTGCACGGCGCGGCACCGATGGCCTTCATTATCCTACCACTGGTGTCTGCTTTTTTTATCGATATCGCAAATGCGTTCGCGATCGGCTTTCTCGTCAATTGAGCAGGATTAGCACCATCTACTGCGAGAAATCCTCCGTGGCGAAGTGGATTGCCGTGTTGCTGTCGGCAAAGGCTTTTGACAATTCCGACAGAACTTCGACCTAATTTCGAACACCTTCAGGTAGAGAGGCCACCGTTTGTGCAACTTGTTTCGTAACAGTTACGTACTGAACAGACCGCAATGGTTGTGCCACACTTGTGAAGTCGAGCATTTGTAACTGCGCGATACCTTATTCTTGTGGTTTTTTGGAGCAGCCATGCCTGTACTTCCCCCAACAAAATGGATCGAAGTACTACTATGCTCGTCTCTAACAATGAGACAGCGCCACCTGTTTTGCACGTTGTTCCGGGTACGACAAATGGTGAAATCATGAACGCGCATGATCATATCGCACCATCGGATATATCGCTCGATCGAAACTTTGCACACGCGGCAGCGGCGTCTGCCATCAACGGCCCTCCTCCCCAACCGAAGCGGTCGTCTTCCGGCGCATTTTCTATTCCCGCGTTCAAGTTCGATACCAGCGGCGTGCCGATTGACCATCAGTATGAATCGTGGCGCAATAGCTTCTCCTCGATGCTCGAGTTCGGCGAATGCAGGGACAAGTCCCGCGGCTTTGAAGGAAAGCAAACGGTCTGGGATCTCGGCAGCCTGGCGTTCTCGCGGATCAGAACCAGCGCACTCGAGTTTGCAAGTGTCCCAGGTCATGCGCGCAGGGAAGCGCTCGATCACTGGACATTGACCCTTCCACTCGACGGTTCGATCAGCACCGAGGGCCCGGCAGGAAGCTTTCAAGGCGGCGCCGGTATCGTCCAGGTTCATTCGCTGGGGCGTTGGTTTGAAGGGAGTGTAACAGATAGCGAAATGCTGATGCTGTTTGTTCCCCGAGATTCCGATCCAGAAGTGGCACATGTCCTCAGTGCTTCCGAGTTCTCCACAGTCGACACCGCGATGGGCCGGCTGTTGTCCGACTATTTCATCGGATTGGCCAAGCGGCTGCCAGCGGTCGAGGCGGACAATCTCCCTGAACTCGTTGGCGCGACGCAGGCGATGATCCGGGCCTGCCTGCTGCCATCTCCAGGCAACATCGAGGAGGCTCAGGCACCTATCGCCCGCGTGTTGCTCGAAAAGGCACGCCGCGTAGTGCAATCCAGATTGTTCGATCCATTGTTCAATGCCAAGGTCTTGCGGCGTGAACTCGCGATTTCACGCACCGGACTTTATCGAATGTTCGAGCCATTCGGTGGCGTGATGCATTACCTGCAGCACCAGCGGCTCCTCGATGCACACGCAGCATTGGCCGACCCGAACGACAAACGTCGTATCATCGAGATCGCTGAGCAACGATGTTTCAGTGATGGCGCAGAGTTCAGCCGGGCATTCAAGAGGGAGTTCGGCTATACGCCAAGCGAAGTGAGAGCGGGCCGCAGCAGTGTGCCGAGCAGGCCACCAGGCGAAATCGCCACCGCAGCTCCTGAAGAACGCCTCGGATTGCTGCTCCGCAAGCTTCACGGTTGATCTGCACCAACGATGAGGTTTTCGATGCGTCATGATGATCTGGACGAGCGGCTGAGACAACTGGGCGTGAACGTCGGGCCCTTCACGTTCACCGTACTGTTCCTGATCGGTGTTGCAGCTGCGATCGGAATTGGTTGGTTCCTGTATTAACGGGCGCAGGCACAGTGCCAGCAGTCGATAGCGCATTGGATAGGCACTTGGTGTTCAGGCGAAGCATTTTGATACTCCGTACAATCACGCTCATCTTCATGGTGGGCGGCGTTGCGGCATGTGCGTCACCGGCCCGGGGTGTCCTTGCGCCCGTCAACACCGCGGCGCCTGGTGCGGCCAAGGTCGATCTGCTCGTGGCGACGACCCGGGCGCCAACGTCGCAAAAGGGCGTATTCTTTACGGGCGAGCGGGGTCACGATCTCAACCTCGCCAACGTCGTCGTCTCAATTCCACCCAACCGCAATCCGGGAACAATCCAATGGCCGCGTCGGCTTCCAGGCGACCCTGAGCGAAACTTTGTGACCACTGCCGTAGACACCGTCAACGTTCGGGACATCCGAACCTGGTATCGGTCGCATGCAGTGAGTGGCAGGCGCGTTCTGATCTTCGTGCATGGCTTCAACACACGGTTCGAAGACGCGGTCTTTCGTTTCGCGCAAATTGTCCACGACTCGCGCGCCGAGGTGACCCCCGTGCTGTTTTCCTGGCCATCGCGCGGGGCTTTGCTCGACTACAACTACGATAGGGAAAGCACCAATTTTTCCCGCTCAGAATTGGGCTACGTCATTCAACAGGCGGTCAATAGCCCGGAGGTATCCGAGATCACGATCATGGCTCATTCAATGGGCAGTTGGCCAGTGATGGAAGCCCTGCGTGACATAGCGATGCAAGGCAGGCGGATATCGCCCAAGATCACGGACGTCATTCTCGCTTCGCCGGATCTCGATATCGATGTCTTTCGGAAGCAGCTGATCGACATCGGCCAAGAACGGCCACATATTTCGATCTTCGTGTCGGCAAACGACAGAGCGCTTCGGCTTTCCCGACTGATATCGGGGCAAGTGACGCGCGTTGGCGGAGTGGACCTTACAGACGCAAGCTATAAAGCCCAATTAAAGATGGCATCCGGGATTACGGTGTATGACCTCAGCGCGCTGCGAAACGGTGACAGCCTCAACCACACGCAGTTTGCGACAAGCCCCGAAGTCGTCCGGCTCTTTGGCGAGCGGCTGCTGAGAGGGCAATCCCTCTCTGACGCCGATCCAAACATACCCGGCAATTTTGGTGCTGCCGCCGTCGAAGCCGGCCTGGCAATTGGCACGGTGACGGGCGCCGCCCTCAGTGCGCCTATCCGCATCTTTGAAAGCACGGCGCGTCGATAGGTACGTTCATGACTTCTTGTTTATTCTGCCATCTGTCAACGCCTGCCCCGTGCTCGCCCGGGGGCGGGCCGCCCGTTTACGGCCGCGGCAGGATGGCATTGGGGCCATAGGCCGTCGATGCGGTTGAGAGCGCCGGCAAGGGAAGGAGTGCCCCGCTTTGGCTGCGGACTCGCAGCCTCTGAATGTTCTCTATCCGGGTTCGGACCGAACGAACCTGAACTATCTCCTTCTTCCAATCCTGCGCACATCGACGACGCGGCCATTGCTTTGCCTGACGGCAATCTCGAACCGGGAATTTCCACGTAATGCGCGATAAATAAAGAACCGACCACGGCAATCCATGCGCCTTATGTTGCGGAAACCGCGATTGCGGAGCAACCTTTCGCCCTGGCTGCAGGTTATTCCCCTGCCTCTGTTGAGATTGGTGCCGATGGTGATGCTGACGGACTGGGCAATGGCGGCGGTAGGCAGCGCCACAGGCGTCATCAACAGGCTGAGAACAAGTCCCAGCGATACAAACAAATTCTTTCCCAAGCTTTCCTCCACGGCGATTGGTGGTCAGAGCAACGACGGTACCGCCCTTGCCGTTAGTTCAATGGACTAGGTCAGCACGGACAGAGCAGATGGCATAGTACGTAACGGTTACATACTGAATGATTGAAGATGTTCTGTAGTCCCTCAGGTCGAATACTCCCAACCGTCATGTCTTGAATGTCGCGAGTGTTGTGGACGGATCAACCAATTCTGCGTAAGTCGACGACCCTGCCGTTGTGACGATTGACTGCGATTTCAAAACGGCGGCCTGCCTGCCATGCCCGATAGACAAAGAACCGCCCACGGCAATCAACACGCCAAACATCGTGAAAGCCGCGTTGTCTCAACCGATTGGCACCTAACTCGCAAACGACTGGACGCCCCCTATTCAGGCTTGTCCCAACGCTAAGAGCAGGCGGGGCGGCGTTGGCGATATCGAGCCCAATGACAGGTGACAGCATAAGACAAAGGTATAGTGCCCTGACGAAAGACCTTGGCATGCCTACCTCCTTGGAAAGGATATCGATACCGGAAATTAGCCCATCCGGCTACGACTGTGACCTGCGCGGAATCCCGAATCTTCGCTTTAGGTGTATTTAGCGGCGCCTTCGAACATTCGCTTGCTCGTTTGTTGAGCGACGACCCGAGCACTGATAGCATGCATGCTATCATTTTGAGGGTTTTGGTTTCCTTGAAACAAAGCATTGGAGGTTCATCATGGCTGCAATCGATGACAAACCGATCTCATTGTTCAAAAAGCTTGGCGGGTTGATTGCCATTATATTAGGCTTTCTGCTGGCAGCTGTTGGCTACAGAGATGGATCGACCGAATACCTGACGTTGGGGATTGTGCTGATCGCGATTGGTCTGGTGCTCATCGTTCTCATGATCGTCCGACGGAACAAGGGCCGGCATGTTTGACGCATTCGATTTTGCTCTGGAGGCATATCGCTGGAGTGCCGCCTAAAGATATTAACCCCGAGCCGAACGGTGGGCCAAGAATGCATCGCGGGGGCCATCTTCCGATCGGCAAATCTATGTCCCTTGTTGTCCCAACTGATCCTCGTTTACGAGTACACGCCCCACAGCACATCGAGTTTGCGAGTCCCCTGCTCCGCTCAGAGACCTCCAACACAATCGCCAACTTCTCAGACGCAAAAGTCCGGGATTAGGTAGAAACGACCGCCAGTATGGTCATATGTTATTGATTCTACATGAAAATCCTCTTTTTTTCTGATGCCGCTACTGACGGGCTAATTGAGGCGGAATTCTAAATGCGAAGTCTGAATTGCTTTTAGTTTTCCTTAGGTTCGGTTCTGACCACCACTGACATTCCTGGCACCAATTGCTTAGCGAGTTCCTGGTCGGAGTCGATTGCAATGCGGACTGAAATGCGCTGTGCGATCTTGGTGAAATTGCCAGTCGCGTTGTCCGGCCTGATAATGCTGAACTCGGACCCTGCCGCTGGGGCAAAGGCCTCGACGTGCCCCATCATTCGCCTGCGGTCTAGAGCGTCGACGGTGAAACTAACGCGTTGACCTAGCGTAATGTTCGTCAGTTGGGTTTCCTTGAAGTTGGCAATTACCCATACGTCCGGTGGAACGATCGCCATCAATTGCGTGCCCGCGGCAACATATTGTCCAAGCTTCACGCCAACCTCGCCGAGCCGTCCGTTTCGAGGGGCAAGGATCCGCGTGTTGGCCAGATCAATCTCGGCCAGCTTCACAGCCGCTTGAGCTCCGGCGACGGCCGCCTCCAAGGAGCCGCGGCTGACTTTGATTGTCTCAAGATCCTGCCGCGACACTTCGAGGGCGGCCTTGGCTTGCAATTCCAGGGACTGTGCTTGTTGCTTGGCGCTTTCGCTCTGATCGGCATCGCTCTTGCTCATGACGCCCCGGCGCGCCAAGGGGTCGATTCTCGCCCAATCGGCCTGGGCCTGATGTGAGACGGCGATAGCGCTGTCAAGCTGCGCCTGGCTTGAGGCGATGCGTGCTTCGGCCGCGCGTTGTTGCTGGGCCGAATTGTCCAGCGCAGCCTGTTCACCTGCCAGTGTCGCTTTGGCCTGGTCGAGCTATTGAGCAAAAATCCGATCGTCTATCCGGGCCAGAAGCTGACCCTCCACAACTTCCGCATAATCCTGTACCGCCACCTCAACGATATAACCGCTAAGCTGCGGGCTGATCAGCGTGACGTAACCCCTGACATAGGCATTCTCCGTTATCTCGACATCGCTCCTGAACGGCGGCAAACGCCAAGCATAGAGAACAATGACCAGGCCCGAGACACCCACGGCGATTGCGATCAACGTTGCGAAATGGCGGCGATAACTGGACATACATCTCAACTTATTGGAACGGTTGCTGGGGAATGTCGGCGAGCGAGAAGCGCTCGGGTAGACGTATGTGCTAAAAGCATGACAAGAGCACCAAAAGATATTCCGGCA
The DNA here is from genome assembly GCF_028331445.1 of Candidatus Phyllobacterium onerii. Taxonomy (GTDB): domain Bacteria; phylum Pseudomonadota; class Alphaproteobacteria; order Rhizobiales; family Rhizobiaceae; genus Phyllobacterium; species Phyllobacterium onerii. The sequence goes on from NZ_JAQMHX010000024.1 coordinate 30,489, forward strand.
ACTAGCAGGAAAGCGTCGTTATAGGCGAGGATATTTGCTTGGCGCGTGATCTGTTGGGACAACAACGCGATCCCTTCGGCTTTGAGCAAGGCCTTATCGGCAATCATCCCACCATACGCGTCGGCCATTTTCGATGCGCGCTCGGTCACCATGGGATCGAAGGGAACGATCCTTTCAGCCAATATGTTTGAGTGAAACTTCTCGCGGATCGTAATGAACGAGCCGAAAACAGCCTGGCCGAGGAGCCCGCCCAGGCTCTGCGTCGACAGGAAGACGATGATGAAGCTCAGTATGTAGTTGGGCCCGCGCTTCAGCGCCGCAGTCAATCCGATCGACATGGCCGGCGGCAAGAACAGGGCGGTTGCCGCCGCGATCAGCGCTTGGCTGACATACATTTCCGGAGGGCGGGTAAGATAGGTCGCTTGGCTGTCCATATAGGAACCTATGATGAGAAAAATCAGCGCGACGGCGTGAATTGCTGGAACGCGTTCCGGCGTCATGACCGCGGCGCAAGACAATCCTGCTGCAATCATTGATACCATCATGACGACATAGAGCTTCCACAGCTGGTCGTTCATCAGGCCGAGATTCTGGAAAAAGCTTGTGGCGATGGTCGACTGCTCGGAGACGGCCAGCCGAAAGAGAAGGATCGTTCCGGCAAGATGCAGGATCTCCTTGCTGGCGATCCATCGTATGTCGAGGAGAGGTCTTTCGCGATTGAGTTCAATCACCACGGCTATCGTTATCGTCACAATGGCGATCGCGAGCAGAACTCCAAGCCAGGCTGCTTCCCTCCACCAATAGAGGCGGCCCGTGACCAGAACGACGGCCGTACACCCAAAACCAATGGCGATCAGCACGTAGCTCACAACGTCCATCTTTTCGATCACCTTGGCACGCGGAATGGGCGTCAGCGGAAGGAGGTAGATCACTCCAAACGAGACGAGCGCTAACGACACTTCGAACATGTAGAGACCTTGCCACTGGCCGATATCGAGTAAGGTCGGCGACAGCAGGCGCGCCATCGGAGCGGCAAGCGAGATGTTGGTGAGCACCAGGCAAACCCCGATCGTCCGTTTTCGAGATGGCGGAAATGCCTCCAGCATATAGAGAAAGGCGAGGCTCGACAGTGGAGCAGCCGCAATGCCGCTGACAAAGCGAACGATGATCGCGGATTGCAGATCAATGACAAAAAGATGCAACAGCGAAACCAATACAAATATGGCGATGCTCAGTTCGGCGAAATTCCGGAGACCGTATTGGTTCCGGATCTTGATCAGTGCAACCGAAAGGCTGACATTGGGAGCCATATACGCAGCGATCAGCCAAGTCGCTTCGACATTTGTGGCACCAAGATAGCCTTGAATTTGCGGGATATTCGTCGCGACCAAATTCATGCCGAGTCCTTGTGTCATCGACAAAAGAGTTGATGCAGCGATACAGGCGGCAGATCGGAGCGCATTGATAGGTGGGTCGGCGACTGGCGATGCATCGGTGACGGTCTGCACCTTCGCCCGATTTATGTTGTTTGGGGTGTATCCGACAAACTCCGCCTCGGGGATCATGAAGTAACCCTCTCGATACGATGACATTATTTTCGGGCTAGTCTAGATCACTCTGCGCGTCTTCAACGTCTGTTCCCGCAAGAAGAGTGACTGAAGAGAGTGCTGACTACCGCCGCATTGCGCAAATCCTCTCTGTTTAGGAATTGCAATTTGACTGAAGACTCAGTTGGGTAACAGTACGTTACGGTTACAGGCAGCTGCAACAGCAGGGCTTCGCGGTGGTAGCCCCAACAAACTCGATTTCACTACAACCAGGCCACATTTGCTCCTGATTAACTGTGGACCTGTGCATCACTCATGGATCGCAACTGGGCGGCGACGGGCTGCCAATTGGCATGCATCGACAGGGAGGCCACGAACACCCTCAGGCACACGCGCGTTGCATGCTCTGTTGCGGTATTCGAACCCGCCAGCAAAGGGCGGCGTTGCGAATTTCCAGTGCGCTGTCGGTCTCATTGTATTTGCGGTGCAGATGGAGATGGCACATCCAGCCTGATGAGGCGGGAGAAGTCCGGCCTGAGACCTGCTGCCTTGGCCCGCTCGGCAATATGGGAACGTTGCCGCAAATCCGCGAGCGGCAGACTGGTATCGAGCGCGCCCCGCTCATATGCGTATTCGGGAAGATATCCATTGACGATGAGCCGCCAGTCGAATGGAACCACATCACCGACGGCCCGCATCATCTTGACGATGGTCGTCGTGCAGTTGGTCGTGATTGAGTTGTAGAATTCCGGCGTCGTGGAAAGCGCATTGGCATCCTGCACATACTCAAGCAGCAACGCGCGGGCGGCGTCCGGCGACGCTCTGAGACGATATATCTGGACGTCTTCGCCACGAAAGTTCGATCTCACCCCGACCACATCGCGCTCATCCGACGCTATGATCACCAGCGGATCGCTCTTGAAGAGATCGGCAACAGGCGAAAACGCGCCCCCGACGCGCCGCCGCACCTCTACCGACCAGGCGATGAAGTCACCACCCTCGAAGCCGAAGCTTAGAATAACATGGGCGATGTTGGGATTTCCCCATTGAGACAAGAAGAGGTCAGCCGTCCGAAGCTTGCTCAGATCATAGGTCCGCGTCACCCAGCGTTCGGTGAAATCCGTTTTGCTGCGCCATTCGAAGTCGCGGACATTGTTCAGCGTCAAGACATCGCCGTTACGCGTCCCCGTCACCTGACGCGCCACCTCCGGTGCCCAGTCTGCATGTTCCAGCGGCTTGATGGTGCTCCACCATGTCAGCAGCAAGACAAAACACAATAGAAACAGGAACAACAACCAGTTCCTGAGCTTCGTGAAGATGGCAACTATCGTTGCAAGGCCGAAAACACCATACAAGAAAGCAGTAGCAACTCTTGCAGATGGACGCACGGGTAGCTGGTACCAAAGTGCTCCCACAGCCCATGCCGTGGCAACAAGGATGATTGAAGCCAGAATGCCGGCAACCAGCAAACGCCCTATAAGTCGCATTGCCCGCTACTTGATCCTATCGTCCTCCTTGGCAGAGAGCGCGCAGTGACCGCGATCGAGAGCCAGTTCCTGACCATATCCATGTTCGATTTCCCCCACTATAGTGTAACACTGCGGGACGGTGCGCGCTACCGACGCTCATGAGTGACCTGGTGCTGTTGCGGTGCCAACCAACCCGCTTGACATGGTTACATCGTACCGACGGCCGTAAGTGAGTAGGCCGGGAAGGCAAACAATTTATCGCACGCGGTCAGTATCTACTAATGTACTGGCAAAGCAGAAACCAAAATCATCGTTCGAAAGTGGAGATCCCGGATGGAGATTGATTTAGGCGAAGTGCTTGATCCATTTCGCAGGCGCGTCATCGACATCAAAGATGCACTTGCTCATGCTCGTTATCGCTACGATGGGCTCGATTTGATTTTGGAGACGGTCTCGGACCCCAAGGTACGCGGTGCCTCACAGGAAATTTTTGCCCTGGCGGGTGAAAAGATGAATGTCATTGATGATATGCTAGACGAATTCTATCGGCAGCTTTCTGACGTCGATCGTATGCTAGAAGCTTACGCGTCAAAACGAGAGTGACGGCGACGACATTAATCCCATCGATGTTGGCCGCCAACATAGGGCAACACTGTTCAGATTTCTGATGCTCCTCAATGACCGCTTTGGGCCAAAAACTGCCGGCGGACTACGTCTCCCAGGGGGGGCATTCTTGGCTCCAAGTCGGATGATTTTGCCGTCAACCAGAAGGATTTGAAGCTGGTCACCGCTCACAACGTTAAACATCTTGAAGCAAGCAGGGATGAAGACGAATGGTTCGCTTAAGATGATCACGGCCGCATGCCTGCTGGCAGCCCGGTTGTCATTTATGTGGCGAAATAGATCGCTTCGCGTTTGTCTATCAATCTTGCGCGAGTTTCTCCCCGGGTTCGAGGAACCTCCCGCGAACCGATTTCCCCTCGATCTCGACCGTAACATGATCCCCTGGGGAAGTGGGAGCCGGTGCACTCTTCGCCGCAGCGCATGTTGCTTTTGTAATTCTTTGAAATCCGTCCCGGCCCGTTGAAATGGCAGGTATCAAGCTCGCGAGACTAGACGAGTCCGGCGCCCATCCACACTCGTCATATATCGAGTTTCTGAGGGAGCTAGTCGCCAGATTGCTGTCGACACTGGGAGCAGTCGTACACGCAGATAAAAAGACGAAAGCGATGGCAATCAAGACGTGGCAAGCTAATCTCATTTCAGCATTCCCCGATGGATATCGTTCAGGTGACTTCGCCAATTATCATCTTTTTGGTCTAGTTGCGACCGCGGAGACATTGCAGGCGAACGACTTCCGGCGTTGAGACAGCATCTCCTGTGACGCCGCTACGGCTGCGTTGCCCCTTGCGTTTTAGAGGCGTATGACTAGAATCCTATTTGGCAGGATATATTGGGTTGGGGCAGCCCGGCCAATTGCGGCTATTGACCCGCCCTCTCCCGGAGAGTCACGTGAGCGGTGGGGTGATCGACGAGCAGCCGGCAGCCGAGGACAAGCCCCAGCGCCGCCGCTACTTGCGGTGGCCATCCATCGTGGTCATCCTAATCGCGCTGCTACCTGCCACCGTGTACGCGAAGCTCACCCGCAACATCAGTCACATCGAAGTCACCCGCGAGGATTTGGGCGACGACCGCCCGGCCAAGGCTCGGACCGATGCTCTGAACATTCTCGTCGTCGGGTCGGACCAGAGAGACGACAGGTATGCCGGGGAGCGTGCGGACATCATCATGCTCGTGCATCTGTCCCCCGCACGAAACGAGGCGGCCGTGATCAGCTTCCCGCGCGACTCGCTGGTCCAGCTTCCCGCCTGCCGCGCCGGGGAAAGGCGGCGGGGTCAGCAGCGTCGTCTCGGCATGATAAACTCCTCGTTCAGCTTCGGCGGTATCGGCTGCACCTGGAAGACCATGGAAACGCTCACCGGCATTCACATCGACCACTTCGTCACGGTTGATTTCACCGGCTTCAAAGGGATGGTGGATGCGATTGGCGGGGTGGACCTCTGCATCCCCGAGCCGATCCGCGACAACTACGTACAGCTCGACCTGCTCGCGGGGTGGCAGACGCTGCAGGGCGAACAGGCGCTGGGGTACGTCCGTACCCGCCACAGTATTGGCGACAGGTCCGACATCGGCCGCATCCAGCGTCAGCAGGATTTCGTCGTCGCCATGGCGAAGAAGACACTGAGCAGCTGGACTCTGATCAACCCGGTCCGGCTGCTTGGCTTCCTCAACACGGCTACCAAGTCCATTACCACCGACCCTGCCCTCACACTCGGCGTGATGTTAGATCTCGGGCTCACTGCCCGCAGGCTGTCGTCCGATCAGGTCCACTTTGTCATCACGCCGTGGCGCTACTCGACCAGCTACCCCGGCCGGATAGAGTGGCTCCAGGGACCGGCCAAGAAACTGTTCCGGTCGATCGCCGACGACAAGCCCTTCACCGGGCCCCAAATCAAGCCTGACCCACCCGAGCCGCCGGCGACAACTGCACCCTGCCCACCAGTGAATTCCGTTCTGTAAGCCAACCCCGGGGCAAGGAAAAGAGTATCAACTTGAACAATATGCATCCTGTTCTCAAAGACCCCCGCATGACGGCCTGCCGGTTATTATGAAGCGCTTGAGGGCTTTCGCAGACTGCCCTCTTCATGCTACCGCCACGTTTCGTTGCTGTTGATGGAACTTGATGCCGCATAGAACCTGTGTGGTATTGAGTATATAGCCCATCGTTCAACACCACCCTGTTACGATCCAGAGAAAGACCACATGTCCATGACCATAGCGAACTCCCAAAAAGTCACCGCGTGGGAAGACGTCACGGCCGCGGCTGGCAATTTTCGTCTAGCGGCGCTTCTCGGTTGGCAGGATGTGGCGCAGCGCTATCGCAGATCCAGCGTGGGAGCTTTCTGGCTCACTATCAACATGGGTGTTCTCATCGGTGCATTAGGTCTCATTTTTGGAACGATCTTCAGGTCACCGATGTCCGAGTTCCTGCCGTTCATCTGTGTCGGCCTGATAATGTGGGGCTATTACTCCCAGTTGATCAATGAGGGCTGCTTAAGTTTCATTTCCAATACGGAAACGATGCTTCAACTGCCCTTGCCATTTTTTACGTACATTCTCAGGACATGGTGGAGAAACTCGATAATATTATTCCATAATATCGTTATATTTCCTATAGTTCTTTTGTTATTCGGGAAATTTATGGGTTTAAATGCTTTACTTGTTATCCCAGCATTCTTTCTAGTTTCTCTGAATTTATTGTGGATGATGGTTATCCTGTCTGTAGTATGCACTCGCTATCGCGATCTAACACAAATCATACAGAACATTATGCAGGTCGGCATGTACGTTACACCGATCATGTGGCAGCCTCATCAATTACCTGCCAACAAATCGATTTTGATACTTGATTTCAACCCTTTCTATCATCTTATCAGCGTCATTAGAGATCCCTTGCTTGGTGGGACTGGTACGCTTCTCAATTGGGGCGTAGTCGTCGTCATGGCATTTGTCGGATGGACTATCGCCCTGCTCTTTCTCAACCGCTTTCGCTCACGCGTTACCTATTGGTTATAAAAAACAGCCCAACGAATTCGCGAAGGTGATCATGACTTCAATGACTCTCGAAGATGTCACTGTAGATTTTCCCATCTACAATGCAAAAAGCCGGTCTCTCAAGAACCAGGTGATGAGCCTGGCAACGGGAGGAACCATTGGATCGAACGCTGAAGGCCACGTCGTCATCAGAGGACTGGAATCGATTAACCTGTCGCTGAACGATGGTGACAGGCTTGGGCTGATAGGTCACAACGGTTCTGGAAAGACCACGCTTTTGCGGGTGATGAGCGGTGTTTATTATCCCTCAGGTGGGCGCATATCGATCAATGGAAAATGCACATCATTGATCAATATTTCGCTAGGGATTGATGCTGAAGCAACGGGGCGCGAAAACATTGGAATTCGCGGCGCGCTTCTTGGGTTCACGAAACGCGAAATGGCCGAAAAACAAGCAGAAATCGAGGAATTCTCGGAGTTGGGTAATTTCCTCGACATGCCAGTAAGGACATACTCTACGGGTATGCAGCTTCGCCTGGCATTTTCGATCTCCACCGTCATACAGCCAGAAATTCTAATCATGGATGAATGGCTGGCTGCGGGCGATGAAGGATTTCAACACAAAGCAAACGAACGCCTGCATGATCTTGTCAACAAGACCAAGATCCTCATTATCGCCAGTCACTCGAAAGAGTTGTTGGTCAAGAATTGTACGCGTATTGTCTGGCTCGAACACGGAAAAATCAAAATGGATGGCAATGCCGAAACCGTAGCGAGCGCATATTTTGGTCGTTAATCATGCGGAATGACCAGTTCGAAAGGTGGTCCTCTGAACAGCAGACCGATTGGTAAAAGGCATGAGTTTTAAGCGCGCCCTGAGCGCATTCGTTCGCAAAACGCAAAGTCTCAACGAAACGCTGCCTTTCGCTACCAGAAAGCTCGTCGAATCCGTTCGCGTCTTTGGCCTGACTAAAACAGTATCGCGAATTTTCACTTTTGCACGAAGTGGCAAATTGCCCGCTCTCATCGGAAATCGCCGTACTTTCTTGCTGTCAACAATCAACGACAAAAACAGCGACGCCCTCACCTCTTTCTATCCCCGAACCCAGAGCCGTCTAGCTGCAACATTCATGACACCACGAGTATTGATCGTCGCGGAACTATCGATCCCTCAGTGCAAAAAATATCGCGTAACTCAAAAAGCAGAATTGTTTGGCAAGATAGGGATCGAAACCGAGATCGTTGATTGGACGCATCTGGACACCGTTCGGACGCTACTTCAGACCTATCCTGTCGTTATATTCTACAGGGTTCCGGCAACGCCCGAAATCATTCTGATAATCCAAGAAGCCAAGCGCCTCGGCGTTCACACTTTTTGGGAGGTTGACGACCTCGTATTCGATCCTGACGGCTATCTTTCCAATCGGAACCTCGAGCGGTTGAACCCGGAAATACGCGCCGGTGTTATTTCGGGCATGAAACTTTATCGCGAGGCACTCCTGCTATGTGATGAGGGCATTGGCTCTACGCCTTTGCTTGCAAAAGCAAAGACGCAGATCACAGGCAAACCTGCATATGTTGTTGAAAATGCGCTTGACGACGAAACAATAAAAATAGCACGCAGAATTCAGGATACAAAAAAGCCGTTTGCTAGGTCACACAAAGAGGTGACCATTGTCTATGGTTCGGGCACGAAGACACACGACATCGACTTTTTGTCGGCGAGCGAGGCACTCTACAACGTCCTGTCGAAGCGTCCCAATGTTAAGCTTCGGATCATCGGCGAATTGAACATTGAAAGCCGGTTCAACGACTTTTCAGATCGCATCGAACGGCTCCCGTTTACAACTTTCAATGACTATCTGGAAAAGGTCGCCGATGCTGATATTTCCATCGCTCCCCTTGAACAGACTGCTTTCAACGATGCAAAGAGCAACATCAAATTTTTGGAAGCATCGGTTCTGGGTCTCCCTTCAGTGTGTTCACCTGCAGATGCATTTAGATCGGCCATCATCGATGGTGAAACAGGCTTCATGGCCACAAGTTCCCACGAATGGGAATACAAGTTGGTCGCGCTTGTGGACGATCAGGCGCTTCGCGCTGAAATGGCCGGCAAAGCCTTTGAAAGCGTGAATCGGAACTACAGTCTGGAACGCATTGCACAGCAGCAACTGGCCCCGATCATCGGAAGGTTCAATAATCGAATATCAATGGTCACACGTATTCTCTTTGCGAACGTCTACTTCGCTCCTCAGTCATTTGGTGGGGCAACGATAGTTGCCGAGGAGATGGCGCAGCGGCTGGCAAAGAAAGAAAATGTTGAAGTCTACGTTTTCACTTCCTGGTCGAATGATGGCGCGCCTGACTATGGAATCGTTCGCTACGATGCCAAAGGAGCCACCGTTTTCGCCGTAAAAACGCCGATGATTCGGAGCCGCCTCATGGATGTCGAAGACGATGCTATGAGCCAGGTATTCCAAGACGTACTTAGCGCAATCAAACCGGACGTAGTCCAGTTGCATTCAATTCAGACTTTGGGTGTTACCTTGGGTTCAGTGTGCAAGGCAGCTGGAATTCCCTATGCAATAACCCTCCACGATGCGTGGTGGTTGTGCGAACGCCAGTTCATGGTCACCGGCGAGGGCAAATATTGTTTCCAGACCTGGATTGATCCGGAGGTGTGCGCGCGTTGTGTACCGGACAAAGACTTTAATAAACAGCGCACTGCAATCGTTCGAGGAGGGTTGTTTCAGGCGGATGGACTTATCTCTCCAAGCCACTTTTTCAAACAGCTTTACATGGATAACGGGCTGGATGACGAACGAATATTTGTGAACAAAAATGGCATAAAAGTTCCATCGTCAACATACAAGCGTCGTCCGTCCAAACGCATTCGGTTTGGTTATGTCGGTGGATCGACTCCCATAAAAGGATACGAGCTGGTCCGAAAAGCTTTTTGCGAACTTCCTGAATGCGGCATCGAATTGGTAATGGTCGATAACACTCTCAATCACGGATACAGCAGTGTCAACGCCAAGGGATTTAATGCTGGAAACCCAGTGCGCATAGTGCCGGCCTATTCACAGGACACCATCGATGAGTTCTTTTCCGGAATCGATGTCCTTCTGTTTCCTTCACAATGGAAAGAAAGCTTTGGTCTCACCGTGAGAGAAGCGCTTATCCGCGATGTTTGGGTTATTGCTACCGACGCCGGAGGAGCCGTCGAAGACCTGGTTCCCGGAGAGAATGGAGATATAATTCCGATTTCAAATGACAGCGTCTATTTGAGAAAATCCATGGAAAAGATCGTTGAAAATGGTGATTTTCTCAAAGATTATTCGAATCCTTACAAAGATCGAATCCGAACTTTCGATGGACAAGCTGATGAATTGCTCGCTTACTTGAAGTCGCTCATCAAGCGTTCAGTCACCGCCGCCTATCCCCTTCAGCATTCAGGCGAGCCATCTCCGTTGCTGGACGCCGATTCAATGACGGCACAACAGCCCGATTCCTCGGGGCACCTCGTTTGATAGGAAAAGTCCGAAACGAATTCTCGTCGACAACGGAATAAACTGCACCAAAAATCGTGGCGACAATGCCTTTCCATTCGAAGGAATTGGGGCCGGCGCAGAGTCAAGGAAAGGCCACTGACATTTCATATTCGGCATCAGGAACGCACATTCTGCTGTTGTAAAAACCATCGATAGGTCCCAGCAAGACCTTGTTCGAACGAGACAGTCGGGTGCCAGCCCATCTCTTGGATTTTTGTCACATCCATACGTTTCAGCATTGTTCCTTCTGGCTTGGCATTGTCCCAAACGATCATGCCCTCAAAACCTGTGACGCGACGAATCGCATCCGCCAATTCAGCGATACTTAAGTCGATACCCGTTCCTACGTTTATATGCTGGTCATTGGAATAATGTTGCAGCAAGAAAACGCAGGCATCGGCAAGATCGTCGACGTGGAGAAATTCCCTGCGCGGACGTCCGCTTCCCCAGCAGATCACCTCACTGTCGCCGCGCAGCTTCGCTTCGTGGAACCGGCGAAGCATGCCCGGGATTACGTGGCTGAAGTCTGGATGGAAGTAGTCGTTCGGACCATAAAGATTGGATGGCATCACGCTGATGAAGTCGGCGCCGTATTGCTTCCGATAGGCCTGGCACAATTTTATACCCGCAATCTTCGCGATCGCGTACCATTCACTGGTTGATTCCAATGGTCCCGTCAGGAGGGCTTCCTCAGGAATTGGCTGCAACGCATCCCGAGGATAGATGCAGGACGATCCGAGAAACAACAACCGTGCAACGCCCGCATGATATGCTGCGTTGATCAGATTTGCCGCTATCACGAGGTTTTCATAAAGAAACACCCCGGAATATGAATCATTTGCAACAATTCCGCCAACTTTGGCGGCTGCCATGAGGACGACATCAGGCTTGGTTTCCCGAATATAACGATCGACAGCAGCTTGGTTGACTAGGTCGACGTCCTCGCGGTTGGCCGTTAGCACCTCACATTGCTCTCTTGCCAAGCGACGCACGCAGGCCGAACCCACCATGCCTTTATGGCCAGCGACAAATACCTTCTTTCCTGCAAGCAAGAAATCAGCCATTCAAAGGGTCTCAAGAAATAGTTGTTGGGGCAACTGCGTTCAAAGGCAAATCGCCGCCACCAAGCAGCGCGTAGTCAGCCGCAACCATCTCACTCACCATGGCTTCGAGACCAATTGTATGGCGCCATCCGAGTTTTGCCCGTGCCTTGGCTGGATTGCCAAGCAACAAATCGACTTCTGTTGGGCGGAAATAGGCAGGATCGATCCGCACAAGAACTCTACCGGTGTTTCGACAGTATCCCTCTTCCTCCAAGCCTGATCCACGCCAGGCGATCTCAATACCACCACATGCGAAGGATAGCTCGACAAAGCGGCGCACTGTGTGTGTTTCGCCGGTTGCAAGCACGTAGTCGCCCGGTTCTTCCTGCTGAACGATTTGCCACATACCTTCGACGAAATCGCGAGCGTGGCCCCAGTCTCTCTTCGCGTTCAGATTTCCCAACCACACGCATTCCTGCTGTCCCAGCAAAATAGCCGCGACTGCGCGCGTGATCTTGCGTGTGACGAATGTCTCGCCGCGGCGAGGACTTTCGTGATTAAATAGTATGCCATTCGACGCGTGTATGCCGTAGGCTTCGCGATAGTTCACGGTGATCCAGTACGCATACAGTTTTGCAGCAGCGTAAGGGCTGCGAGGATAGAAAGGCGTGGTTTCGTCCTGCGGGGCCACCTCCGCCTTTCCGTACAATTCACTGGTCGATGCTTGATAGAAGCGCGTGCTTTTTTCCATACCAAGAATTCGGATGGCCTCGAGCAATCTCAGCGTGCCGAGCGCATCGGAATTTCCAGTGTATTCCGGAGTTTCAAAACTTACTTGAACGTGAGACTGAGCACCTAAATTGTAGACTTCGTCCGGCTTTGTCTCTTGAAGGACGCGGATCAGATTGGTCGCATCCGTCAGGTCGCCATAGTGTAGAATGAATCGGGGATTCTGTTCGTGCGGATCCTGGTACAAATGGTCAACGCGAGCTGTGTTGAAGGAAGAGGATCGCCTCTTAACGCCATGAACAATATAGCCTTTTTGCAACAGCAGTTCGGCCAGGTAGGATCCGTCTTGTCCGGTGACGCCGGTTATTAACGCAACGCGCTTCCTCGTAGAATTCGTATTAACCGATTCATTCATAACACACCTCTTTAACGGGTACTGGGCACTGCTAACGCCGCTGCTTGAAGGATGGCCTGCCGTTACAGCGGATGAAATGTATCACATTTGCTTTCCGAAAATGCTTCGAAATCAAGCGTTGGCATTGATTTTGTGAAGTATCTTCACCGGCACGTTTTGATATTCGTTCTACTGAAGTTACCTCATTCTGCATTGAAGATACCCCGATAGTCTCACTATGCTACACATTCCGAAGTAGTTTTCAGGAAGAGACCAACTTGTCTATCACGTGCGCAAGGGAAATATTCCATTTTGGGGCACGCCAATCGAAAACGTCAAAGAATTTGTCCGTCGACAATCTGGAATTGAGCGGGCGAGCGGCTTTTGTAGGATATTCAGCGGTAAGAATGTCCCTGACCTCGGCATGAGGACCGCCTTTATTGCTGCTTGCCGCAAAGATTTCCCTGGCGAACGAGCTCCAGTTCGTGTCGCCGCTGCCCACGAGATGATAGATGCCGAAAGCATCGAATGCAGGGTCTGTCCGCAGCCGGTCGGCAACGCGCAAAATAGCATCTGCTATATCGAGCGCTGATGTGGGATTGCCCCATTGATCCGAAACCACCGACACGGTGTCGCGGCTTTCCGCCAGCTTGAGCATCGTCTTCACAAAGTTCCTGCCGAACGGGCTATAGACCCACGCTGTCCGCAAGATCAGATGGCGAGGGTTGGCGGCAGCGACGGTCATTTCACCCGCGAGTTTCGATTGGCCGTAAACGCCGCGCGGTCCAGTCGGATCGGTTTCCGTATAAGGCCTATCGCCCTCTCCAGAAAACACATAATCCGTGGAGAGATGGATTACTGGGACGCCGATCGCTGCTGCAGCCTGCGCCACACTTCCCGCGCCAACTGCATTAACGGCAGGTGCCAGCTCGGGTTCGTCTTCGGCAAGATCGACTGCCGTATATGCTGCCGCTGAGATGACAAGATCTGGCCTGGCGGCATGGATTGCATTCGAGACGGTTTCGGTGCGCGTCAGGTCGAATGTCGGGCGTCCAAGGGCAATGAGTTCGATTGAAGGCTGATATGCTGCCCGTTCGATGAGGCTGCGTACGACTTGTCCTTCTCGACCCGTAACGACAATCCTCATGACGTTCCTTTGGCCGCTGCGCCAAGCCGCTCGCCAGCATAACGCTCACCACGAATTGGCTGCCACCACCACTCATTGTCGAGATACCACTGCACAGTGCGCTCCAGGCCGGTCTCGAACGTTTCCGCAGGTTTCCACCCGAGCTCCCGCTCTATCTTGGAGGCATCTATGGCGTAACGGCGATCATGGCCCGGCCGGTCGGTGACGAAAGTGATCAAGTCGCGGTAATGTCGGCCACCGCTCCGCGGACGTTTCTTGTCGAGAATATCGCAGATCGTTTCGACAACGCTGAGATTGGTGCGTTCCGCGCGACCACCGATATTGTAGCTTTCGCCGGGCTTGCCCCTGGTGACAACCAATTCCAAGGCGCGGGCGTGATCTTCCACGTATAGCCAGTCCCGTATATTGGCACCGGCGCCGTAGACGGGAAGCGGCTTTCCATCGAGGGCATTGAGGATGACCAGCGGAATCAGTTTTTCCGGAAAATGGAAGGGGCCGTAATTGTTCGAGCAATTCGACAGGACCACAGGCAGGCCATAGGTCTCATGCCAGGCCCGAACCAGATGATCCGAAGCAGCCTTGGAAGCGGAATAGGGCGATGACGGTGCGTAAGGCGTTTCCTCGGTGAAGATACCGCTATCGAAGGGCAGGTCGCCGAACACTTCATCGGTTGATATGTGATGGAAGCGGAACGCGGATTTCTTGGGCTCCGAAAGTTCCCGCCAATAGGTCAGCGCCGCATTGAGCATGCGGAATGTACCAATAATGTTGGTTTCGATGAACGCGGCCGGGCCGTCGATAGAACGATCGACGTGGCTCTCGGCTGCAAGATGCATGATCGCATCGATCTTCTCGCTGCGGAGAAGGCCGAGGATCGTCATATCGTCGCAGATATCGGCCTTGACGAAGCTGTAATTCGGATGGTTTTCAAGCTGGCGCAATGAAGCGAGATTGCCCGCATAGGTGAGCTTGTCGACATTGACGACATGGTTCTTGGGGTTGGCGGCAAGATGACGGCAGACCGCTGATCCAATGAAGCCGGCGCCACCCGTAACAAATATCTTCATGAAATTGATTGCTCCTCAGGGAAAAATATCGGCGCCATCGAGCAAGGGCGCCTTCCGGTCCTTGTCAGACAGCTGGATTGCAGAAGCCTCGAAGGGCCAATCAACACCTATGGAAGGATCGTCGA
>NZ_JAQMHX010000025.1 GCF_028331445.1 Candidatus Phyllobacterium onerii
ACCGGCTGAAAAGAGGATCAGGTGGAAAAGCTGCCATGGACGATTGCTGTCGTGGAGGACGATCCGAGTATGTTGAAAAGTGTTCAGCGGCTGCTCAATGTCCACGGATATACGACACAAGCATATTCGTCGGCCGAAGATTATCTGGATCGCCCCGTCACTAAGATCGACTGCCTCGTGCTCGACGTCGATCTTGGCGGCATGTCCGGGATCGAATTGCAGCGCCAATTGAGGGACGCCGGCTCAAAACTTCCGGTGATTTTCATGACCGCTCTCGAAGACGATGCTTTGGAAGCGGAAGCGGCCCGGACAGGCTGCATTGCGTATTTGCGCAAGCCATTTGCCGCCACCTCCCTGATCGACGCCATCGACAAGGCGTTGGCCGCTTAGGCGAACGATTGCCTTCCCTTAAGGACAATAGCCACTTCTCAGCCATTCGATAGACTGCCGCTGGAAATCAATCTCGGGAGTATCAGCAATGAACAGATCTAGTTTAATTGGCGGGGCGATTGTGATCGCTTCGCTATCCTTGGCTGGGATTGGTCGAGCCGATACGATGAGTTATGCCGATGCGGTGACGGCGCTTGCCAAGGACTGTGGCGCGGACATCAAGAAGGTCTGTAAGGGCCTCAATCTCGGCAATAACCGGATACAGGACTGCCTGCAGCAAAACCAAGCAAAGGTTTCGCCCACCTGTACCTCCACGCTGGGACAGGTGACCGCTTCGATCCAGCAACGGCAGGCGGCGCAGACCGGGTTCTTCAAGATATGTGCGCACGATGCCGCGCAGTACTGCGGGGGCGTCAAAGGGGAGGGCAACATTCTGGCCTGTCTGTTGAATTCGAAACGCGTCGACAACGGCAAATGCAACCAGGCAATCACAGATGCGGGATGGCGCTAGATCATGACCACAATCGAGGGAAAGAAAATGTTTGTTCGTCACCTTCGCGCGGGATTGGCGCTGGGACTTTTGCTCGCCGCCGGCAATGCCTCGGCTCAGCAGCTCAACAATCAGCAGCTGATCAGCACTCTGAGCCAGATCTCCAAGGCAGCGCCCGTCATCGATCCGGCTTTGCTCACGCAGGAAGCCAATGCCAATGTTGGCAAAGGCGTTGCCGGCCAGCCGAACTGGAGCCAGCTTGCCAACCTGTCGCAGCTGCTCGTCGAGATTGATTTCGAGAATGATTCTATCGCCATCGAACCGAAGTCATACCGGACGGTCGGCCTGATCGCCGATGCCCTGCATCATCCCAATTTGATGTTTTACCAGTTCCTGGTGGTTGGACACACCAGTTCGACGGGCGATGCCAAACACAATCTGAAGCTGAGCCAGCAGCGCGCCGATGCGATTACGGAAGCCTTGGCAACGACGTTTGCCATTCCGCGCAACCGGCTTTCTTCCGTTGGCGTGGGCCAGGAGATGCCCGTCGATCCGGCCAACCCGAAGGCCGCCGACAACCGGCGCGTGCAACTGATCAACCTTGGCCGGATCAAGTAACGGGCAATGCGACGTATCGGGCGTTTGCAGGGCGTTGTGACAGAACATCTGATTGTCATATTTGGAGAAACATCCAGCGGGGGGCTCGGAGCAATATGGGGAACACAGAATGCGCGCTGCAATTGCAATATTGATACTAGCGATGATGTCTCTTACCGGATGCCAGTCGAATGGCACCACTTCTGACGGCGTGCCAGCATCAGCCGCGCCGCCTGCCATGGATGCGACCGCTACCACGGCGGAGGGCGCACCGGTCGACCTTGCCGATCTGGTAAATGCCCCTGCCGCCGGCGCTCAAGCTCAGATGCGCGCGCGCGGGTACTCGTTTACCCAACAGCAAGGTTCGATCACGTATTGGTGGAATCCCAAAACGACGATCTGCGCAACGACAGTAACCAGCAACGGGACGTTTCAAACTATCGGAACGGCAACAATGCGCTACTGTGGCCAGCAATAATTATCGCGGTGCAATCAAATAGCCGGACGTCGCCTTTTGGCGCCCAGAGAAATAACTGGAAGGCGTGTTCACCAGCCCCCAGAAACACGTGAGCCCTTCGCCGGCCCTTCTTCGCTTATGGCAACGCGCGGTCGCGCGAAAGCTGTTTACGAGATGATCGACGGCACCCCTCCTTCCGCGACGAGTTCGCTGGGGCCACCGAAGGCGGAGGCCACTTGGCAACCAGGAGAGGCAGATGGGATCAATCAGAATCCTTGCTATGGATCATTGCCTCCGCCGCTTTCACGGTCCATCTCGCCAACTTTGCAGATTGCAATGCAAGCTATGGACCTTGGGCGCGGTCGTCGGCCTGATGACGTGGACCTGAATCTCCTTGATAATCCTGATCTTCGGAGCCGAACTTAATGCAAAACTCGAGCAGCAAACTGCGAAGGACAGCACCACCGGTGCACCACGTCCCATGGCAGAGCGGGGAGCGGTGGTTGCACACACCTTGGACGAGTCGACAGGTTAGGAATCGACCGTGCTGTTGATTTTCCCCTCGACGGCTCCGAGGTTTACGTCTCCCGCACGGAGTTCGAGAACCGGCCGGAAAAGCTTTGGGCGGAACGCGGGGGCCGAGGCTCCACGGTTGGAACGACGACAAGTATTCCATCTAGAATCAGTTCCTGCCAACATCAGCCTTGCCGGCGTAAGCAATGTGCCCAGAGAGTTCAACTCTGCAGATTATTCAGGATCGGCACCCATAACCAATCCTTCGATGTCGTGCTTTTGAATCACAGGTTCCAACGCATCGACCACCCGACATACCAAATGCTCTTTCACTGAATCGGGTAAGGCATCGAAATAGGTTTGGGTCACCATCAGGTCATGCAGCTCCGCGTGTCCTGCTCCGGGAGCATCGACCCCGAGCACCAGCACGGGTCGGGCAATCGGCGATGCATGTGCTGTTCCCCTATGCACGGTCAGCGCCGAACGGCAGGAAATATCGCCGAGTTGGGGAAACTTGCGAACGGCTTTGCTCTGAAACTCCTGCCAGCTCTCCTTGGGCGGAAACATTTCATGCTTCCACGCACGACCGTCAATGTATTGCGTGCCAAGCGCGACTTCAAACGGCCCCATGTCGTCCGTGACATCCACACCCGTCAAGTTAAAAGCCAGGGACGTGACGCGCCGATCTGCATAGGTTTCTGCCGGAGAGGGGAAATCTCTGTGCCAAGGTTGATATTTGGCACCTTGGAAAGGAACATCAAAACCGATTTCGACAATTTGGTAGTCCTTTCCAAGCGTCTTTTCACACATCCCTACAACCCACGGGTGCGTAACAAGGTCAACAAAGCCTCCAAATTCCTCAGGATGGATTTCCACATACCAGCGCCGCGGGCCGCGTCCTACTGCTCCGCCTGGCTGCTGAATCGCAGACCAGAAAGCGGTCATCATATCTTCGCGCATCGATTCAGCCCATTCGCGCGGAAACGCTGATTTCCTACCAACGATTCCATCGGTCGTTAGCATCAGTAGATCGCGTTCAATTTCGTCAGCTAGCGGTTGACCAGTGCTGCTCATGGTAACCTCGCACAGTTTATTATTATCAATATGGACGGTTATAATTATAAGTCAATTAAGCTGAACACTTGTTTGTGTAAGCCGATTTGGAATTTTCGCAGCCGGAGGGCGTCCGGGTGATCAACCTGTGGCGCAGCAGGAGCAAAGCATAACCGCAAAGGAGGTGCATGCCAGCTATTGTCTGGTCAAGCCGAGTTCGGCGCAACAGGCAACAAACTCATCCGGGGTCATTGGGCCGTATCCGTCAACATCTACCTTGAGGACTGAATGCTCGCGCATCGCTGCAAGCGCATCCTTGGCATTGCTGAACGTTTTGACGGTACTTGTTAGTATCTCATCCGGGATGAATATGCGTATTTTTGCGTTAGGGTTGATCATCACGAGGTCCTGGGTGAATAAGCAGCAGAATAACATCAAATCATAATGACCGCGATCACCGCCCATGCGGCCTGGTGAGCCGATTTTAGCAGGCGGACGCCGCACCGAACTACTAAACTCTAATGAATCGCGACGGGCAAGTCCGGACCCGGCCTGCCGGATACGCACTACAATCGCGGGCCGGGTCACTGACACTCGCGGCCGAGCGCCTCTGACCTTGATCAGGCTGTCAGTGAAAATGACGGTGAGCCTGTCACCGCCTGGTATCAGCCACGAATTGGGGCAGGGGAGTCATCAGGGACACAGCCGACTGTCTCGGCAGGCTGGAAACTCAAGCATAAAAACTTGGTTCCGCGCCGCTACGATTGTGTTGAAGAACGAGGCTCATTGATTGCCAAATAATTCGGTGAGGCTTGACCTCACTTGCGTCCTGGAAGAAGACCGCTGCTGACAATCCTTAGATCAGCATCTACAAATGTGCTGCTATTGCAAGAAAGGAAACTGACCATCTGGGTGTGTCTTGTACGGCTGCCGCTGCTTTGTAACTGCACAGATCCTGTCGGCGTAAATGTGCGGAGGACATTTATCCGGGCGTAACCGTCACGTCGCTGCTGCCAATGAGATTCATCGGGTGGTCCGATCATTGGCGACCCATCAGGAGCATCCTCTATAGTCAATCCGTATGTCGAAGTGAACGGCGACATGTATCGAAGTCTCGCCGGCTGTTGCTGGGTCCCTCACCAATCTGCCGAACAGCCACCGACCACCACGTGTCAGGGTGTATCCGCTCAACTTGTCTCAAACAGTAAGACCGGCAATACTCATGAGGACGCGAAAAAGACCGGCTACAACTGCGAGTGCTGCCACGCTTGCGGCCCAGATTAGCACCAGCCATCCCAGCCGTCGAAGCCGGCCGTGCTCGGGTACAGGAGACCGTTCCGACGGCATCAGTGATAGCCTTCGCCTGGTTTTACCTTTCCTCGGAAGACGTAATATGACCACGCCGTGTAGGCCAGAATGCACGGTATCACGAGGAGCGCGCCGACAAGGGTGAAACCCATACTCTCCGCTGGACCTGCCGCTTCCCAAATGGATATCGCAGGGGGCACTATATTTGGCCAAAGGCTTATAGCGAGCCCGCTGTAGCCTAAAAACAGTAAGAACAAGGTGAACAAAAAAGGCCCGACGTGGGGCTCACCCCTAAGCAGGCGAAGGATGGCCCAAGTTGTAGCCAATACAAGCGCTGGCACCGGGGCAAAAAACAACATATTCGGTAAGGCGAACCAGCGGTTTGCGACATCGGCATGCGCCAGCGGTGTCCAAATACTGACGATGATGATAATTGCAAGCACTGCCAGGGTGGCTGGGCGCGCCAGCTTGATCATACTGCGCTGCAATTCGCCTTCGGTTTTCATGATTAGCCACGTGCAGCCAAGCAGCGCATATGCCACAACCAGCGCTGCCCCCGTGAAGAGACTGAACGGGGTAAGCCAATCGAGAACACCGCCGCTGAATGCGGCATCCTTGACCTCAAAGCCATTGATAAAACCTCCAAGCGCAAGTCCCTGCGAGCAAGTTGCAACATACGATCCCCAGGCAAAGGCTTTGTCCCAAAATGGCTTATGACTGTCATTTGCTTTGAAGCGAAATTCGAATGCCACACCTCTCCAGATGAGGCCTCCGAGCATCAAAAAGAGAGGAAAATACAAAGCGCTGAGGATGATTGAATAGGCAAGCGGAAAGGCCGCCAACAAAGCCGCGCCGCCAAGGACGAGCCACGTTTCATTGCCGTCCCATACGGGGGCGACGGTGTTGACCATCGTATCGCGGTCATCGCGGTCCGGCACGAACGGAAAGAGGATCCCGATGCCGAGATCGAAACCATCCATGATGACATACATCATCAACCCGAATGCGATTATGATTGCCCAAATTAGCGGAAGGTCAATTCCCATGCTATCGGTCCTCGCTTTCCGGTAGATCAATTGTTGGATCCACGTCGTCGGGCGCGGCCGAAAGTGGCCTGGCCGGCCGCTGTGTCTGATGCGAACCGTGCCGTTCAGAATCAGAAATGTCCGCCGGCCCTGCGGCCACCAGCCTCAACATATAACTCACGCCGGTGCCGAAAACTGCGATGTAGATCACAATGAAAACCAGCAGCGTCGTCGACAGCGCCAGAGCCGAATGGTTCGACACGGCATCCTTGGTTCGCATGACACCATAGACCACCCAAGGTTGCCTGCCGATCTCGGTGGTAAGCCATCCAGCGAGTATGGCGATCAGTCCGCAGGGCCCCATCGCAACGGCAAAGCGCAAGAACGGCTTCGATTGGTACAAGGTTCGGCGATACCGTAACAGCAAGCTCCATACACCCAACAAGAGCATGAGGACACCCAAACCCACCATGACGCGAAATGTCCAGAAAACCACCGTTGAATTTGGCCGGTCGTCGGGAGCAAACTCCTTAAGCCCGGGAAACTGGCCATTCCATTCATGGGTAAGGATGAGGCTGCTGAGATGAGGAATTTCCACCGCGAATTTCGTCTTTTCAGCCGCCATGTCGGGCCATCCGAACAGTATAAGCGGCACGCTTTGTCCCGGCGTGTTTCCCCAGTGGCCCTCCATCGCTGCAATCTTGGCGGGTTGATATTTGAGGGTGTTTAGGCCATGGGCGTCGCCGAGTGCGATTTGCAACGGCGTGACGAGAACCAGCATCCACATGGCCATCGATAGCATAATGCGTATCGGACGAATATCATTGCCCCGAAGCAGATGCCACGCACCGGATGCGCCGACGAAAAGGGCGGTAGCAAGGAATGCCGCCACGGTCATATGCGCCAGTCTGTAGGGAAAGGAGGGATTGAAAATGACCTGCAGCCAGTCTACCGGAACAACGCGGCCACTGATAATTTCGTATCCTTGCGGTGTCTGCATCCAGCTGTTCGATGCAAGGATCCAAGTTGCAGACACGAGTGTTCCGATTGCCACCATGATGGTGGCGAACCAATGCAGGCCTGGACCCACCTTGTTCCATCCGAACAGCATGACACCGAGAAAACCCGCCTCGAGGAAGAATGCGGTTAGCACTTCATAGGTGAGCAACGGGCCGGTGATACTTCCTGCAAATGCAGAAAAATAGCTCCAATTCGTGCCGAACTGGTAGGCCATGACAATGCCAGATACCACCCCCATGGCAAAATTAACCGCGAAAATTTTCGACCAGAAATGGTACAGGTCGCGATGGACGACGTCCTGCTTCCACAACCACAAGCCTTCAAGAACGGCGAGGTAGCTTGCAAGACCGATCGTGATTGCCGGGAAAATAATGTGGAATGAAATTGTAAAACCAAACTGAATTCGGGCCAGCTCAAGCGCAGTGAATCCGAGCATGGAATTCGTTCCTGTGTTTGTAGCAATCTGCCCCGGCCCGAGAACGTCAGTAACCAAGACGCTGAGTTTTATACAAACCGTCCGCAGCCTATTGCTGGAAATTACTATCGCTGCGGGAATTTGGCCACCAATAAATTGGCGATGGCAAGCAGTGCGGTCGCAATAAGACCGGCGGCCCAGAAGAGCTCAGCGCGAAATCAATGAACAAACGCATACGACAGTCACAAAATTATCCAATGGTCAGCAGCTCGCTTCCTGGATGCACGTTTCTGCTTCGGAGGCGTTTTTCGCCGCGCGACCAGACGAGCCCACGGGCAGTGGCTCTATTTTGCGCCGTGGGCGTGGCGGGGACCCAATCCATCCATCATGAACATTGCAAATTTGGGTGATCATGCCACTGAACATTCCATCTTGGGCAGTTACGCGGCTCGGGACAGTCCAAGAAAATCTTCAACGTGCGGCTCTGGGAACCATTTGAGAAGCCGTTTGTTAGCAGCGCAAGACCGACTTTTGGAACGTGCCGTTGCGTTTAGCGTCACGTCCAAAACGGGCGGCATGAGAGTGGGATCAAACAACCGGAGACTGCAAAATGTCCAGTTATAACGAAGTCTCAAGCGCGGATCATGACCCAAGCGCTTCCACTACATTGACGGCGTTTTACGAAGATCGCGAAATGGCGGAGCGAGCCGTATTGCGGTTGGTGGATGCCGGAATCGATCACAATAAAGTTCGTCTCGTCGAAGGCGACGACACCTTGGATCCAAACGCAACGTCCGACGAGCGCCGCATGGGCTTTTGGGAATCTATTGGCGATTTCTTTTTTCCCGCCGAGGATAGGGACGCGTACTTCGAGGGCGTTCGCCGCGGCGGGTTTTTGGTGACCGTCACGGAGGTGAGCGGCGAACTGGCCGACAAAGCCCTTGACATTCTCGATGACGAGGGCAGCGTCGACATCGACGAAAGAGCGCAGTCGTGGCGTTCGGAAGGCTGGTCGCCAACGGCATCAGAAGACTTGCCCCCCTCCCAGTACGACCGGACTGGCGATCCGCAGGTCTCAACCGTGGAGGGTGTCGCGAGTTCGTCGGGTGATGCAACGGCCGATGACATAGACCGTCCGATGCTTGGCACCGAGGATGACGAAGTGCAACGTGTAGCCACGCGCGATACGAGTACCGGGCGCAAGCGAGCTCGATCCTACACACTGAAGCGCAGTTGAAGCAGCGTGGGAACTGACTGGCTTTTCCATGCCAAACCATGGGTAAAAACGCAAAGCCGGACCGAAGCGGGTTGCAGGCTTTAAGGTTCCCAAGACACTGCCGGTCAAAATGCTGCGCGGTCTCGTGAGCAATCCGTTTTACGCGAGGTTCTGGCCAATGCTCTGACCACCGGTGCAGCGGCGGCAGCGCTGCACGCATTGAAGAGCGGAAAGATACCGCGGATGCTGGCAAACAGGGTGCTAAAAAAGGGGGCGAAACCACACGGGCAGTTTAAAGCGGGACCAGTGCCGCAATGCGCGCGATCGGGGATACCGCCCACTCCAGCTTCCAAATCACACACGACCTGGCAACAGAGGCCCGGATGTTTCATAGGCTTGCGAGTGTCACCTCAGGGAATTTTCTGCGGAGCCCCCTTTGGACAGGCTGGCCTGTGCTGATCTTTGGGGAGTGTCGTATAGGGCCGCTCATGGCGTAATAGCTGGAGCCCAATTTCAGGATGCGAAGCCAGCTCACGGTATAATGGCGTGAGCGAGACGGCACAGGCGATTTTAACCGAAGTGTCCCAATGAATCTTCTATCGACTCAAAGCACCCGAACGTTTTCCGCCTTCGATTTCCCGGTCTTGCGATCTTGCCCCAGATCGTAATTTACGCGTTGCCCTTCATTCAGCGCATCACCCTCGATAGCGGAGACGTGCACGAACACGTCCGTGCCTCCACCTTCCGGCGTGATGAACCCGAAACCCTTTTGCGTATTGAAAAACTTGACTGTACCAGTTGCCATGCACTTTGCCTCGAAGGTTCAGCAGTTAATTGCCCCCAGGCAAACCTATAGCCATTGACATGTATTCGCAATAAGCGCTCGGCGCGCAAGCTTCCACGAACGTTGAGCGTCGTTATTCAGTCCCGCTATGAGTGGAAGAGCGGGCGTCTTGGCAAGGAATGATGGGTCGTTGGTTCCGCGCCTTCAGGGTTGCCAGGTCTTGGCATTTTCAAACGAATGTTTGCTGCTGGCTTCTGTTTAACTCCGAGCCGGGGGACATAGGGCGCTGTAACGGAGGGACTCAATTTTGAACTCGATCTGGAGCTGTGCACGGGTTGTTCCGCGGCCGGGTAGGTTTCATTTTCGTTATCTGTTATTGCAGAGTAGAAAAGCGTTGAAATAATGATGTTCCATCTGAGTACGTTTACGCACAGAGGCCAATGGCTGATCAATCCAATCTATCGAAACAGGAACTCGAGGATGGAGATTATGTTGCCCTGGCGCGATTTCGGCGCGCTGTTCGGGCATTCCTGAGCTTCAGCGAAAGCGCGGCGCGGGAATGGGGTCTGACAGCACAGCAGCATCAGGCAATTCTGGCCATTCGCGGATTTGCATCTGACAGCGAAATGGGTGTCGGTGATCTGGCTGAACATTTAATGATCCAGCACAACAGTGCCGTGGAATTGGTGAACCGGCTGCAGGATAGCGAACTGGTTGAGCGGTCGATCAAAGCAGACGATCGGCGGCGGGTTAATATTCGACTGACGCCCAAGGCACATGCCTTGCTTGCAGACCTTTCCTCGGCACATTTGCTGGAACTGCAAAGAACTGGACCAGAGCTGGCCGAAATCCTTGGCCAGCTCCGCAAAAGAAACAAAACCTGACGGCAGTTCATCGGTTAGTCGCTGACGACTTTAGCTGCAATCTGTTCAGAATTTCTCGAGCGCTCGCGAAAATACGCCGTGCGCTCCTTTTCATCGGAATGGCTTGCAAGACGTGTTCGCAGTAAATCCTTCCGTGCGACAAGGCCAACAACATGCCCGGTTTGCGGGTCAATGATCGCTACCCTGCCGGCGTCGTTTAACACCATCCGATCCGCCAGGCGTGCGACGAGTTCATCCGGATAACCGGATAGAACGGCGTTGTCGGAGACGCATTCAAAGAGTGTCTCGCCGGAATGATCGCCTTGCGTACTCCAACGAAGAACATCGGCCCGCGAAACCATTCCGACGAGGCAATTCTGTTGGTCGACAAGCGGATAGGATTTATGCCTGTGTTGGCTCGCCGTGAAAAAGGCGACCGCCTCGTCAACCTGCATTGAAGCGGGGAGCGTATCCGGATTGGCAACCATCACTTCCGAAACCCGGAGGAGTTCAAACGGATCGATGCTGTATTCTCGCGTGATGTGCTGTCCGCGGCGGGCGATTTTTTCCGTTAGTATAGAGCGCTTGAGCAGAAGCACGGTCACACAATAGGCGCAGCCTGTCGCGACCAGTAGTGGCACAAGGAGTTCTACTTTCCCGGTCAGCTCTACGGCAAAGATGATGCCGGTCAGCGGCGAGCGCATTGTGCCGCCCATCATGGCTGCCATGCCCAGCAGCGACCAGAGTTCGACAGGACCTGCAAAATACTGCCCCTCGAGAAACCCCACCGATCCGCCAATGATCAGCAGAGGCGCCAGCACGCCTCCCGAGGTTCCCGAAGCCAAGGCCAGTATCCAGATGATCGACTTGACGACCACCAGCAGCAATACGGCGTGTGCGTCGATGCTGTTGTTGAGCAGATCATGGATGACGTCATAGCCGACACCCATTGCCCGAGGCTCGATCATTCCGCCCAGCCCAATGGCGATGCCGCCTAAAGCCGGCCACCACATCCAATGCAATGGCAACCGCGCGAACAGATCTTCTGCCGCATACAGGAGCGACGTCAACAAACCTGACAACAGGCCCATGGTCAGTCCAACCACGGCACACATGGCCAGGGTAAGAAGGGAAAGATCATGCTTGAAGAAAAGCGGAAACAACGGCCCGTCGCCCATGAGCAGGGGACGCCAGGCGATGGCAACCGCTGCTGCCACCATTACCGGGATGAGACTGCGCGGTTTCCACTCGAAGAGGAGCAATTCGACGGCCAGGAGGATTGCGGCGATCGGTGTGCCAAAGATCGCCGTCATGCCCGCCGCTGCACCTGCCACCAGTATCGTCTTGCGCTCCGCCGCGCTCAGATGGAAGCATTGTGCGAACAGCGAGCCGATTGCCCCACCGGTCATGATGATCGGACCTTCGGCGCCGAACGGCCCCCCGGTGCCGATGGCGATCGCCGATGACAGCGGCTTCAACAAAGCCACCTTCGGCTGCATGCGGCTGCTGCCGATGAGGATCGCTTCAATCGCTTCCGGGATTCCGTGACCTCTGATTTTCTCGGACCCGTAGCGGGCCATCAGACCGATGATCAACCCGCCCAGCACGGGAACGATCAGCATCATGATGCCGGGTGTGATGTTGGCATAGGAGACGTCTTCGACAGAGAAACGCTGGAACCAGGCTAAATTGGTGGCAAGAGCAATGAGCTTGATGAGAAACCAGGCGGCAAACGTCCCACCTGTGCCGACGATGGCTGCCATCGCGACAAGGATCAAAACGCGATAGTCCGTCGAAAAATCACCTGGAGCGGGTGTGGACCGGGGGGAGAACGGATGATGAGACATAGCGACTTTCGTGGGAAGGTGACTGGCTGCGCATCTGTTATATCGTGATACGATATAATTCAAGTGGGTTTAAGGCACGAGATGCGCGCCTTGCAGCAATGACTCTCGGCGCAGGGGCGGACATCGCGTTATTGCGGGTTTCGGCTCGACCGGTGCGGTTGCATAATGTTTTGTGTGGAACTTCGGTAAAGATAGCGTGATGGGGCACAATCGTCAGGTTGAATTAACAACGACAATGCAAAACCCGCGTTGCATTTCTGTGTACTCTTGCCATCCTGACGCGCATGAAAGCGT
Organism: Candidatus Phyllobacterium onerii; assembly: GCF_028331445.1. Taxonomy (GTDB): domain Bacteria; phylum Pseudomonadota; class Alphaproteobacteria; order Rhizobiales; family Rhizobiaceae; genus Phyllobacterium; species Phyllobacterium onerii. The sequence continues at coordinate 12,273 of NZ_JAQMHX010000025.1, forward strand.
GATCTCGAGCAGCCTCGTTCTGTCCGTCGTTGCAGCATTTCTTTAGAACCGGGCAGCCGCTTTGCCGATCTCTACGCCGCAGGTGAATACATGTGGAGGTAACGTTGTCGCCGCACATGAAGGACAGCCGCCGCGTGTTTATCTGGTTCGAAGCGGATGCGAACAGCGGGCTTCCGGCATACCGACTCCATCGTCCCGGCACCAACCGCCAGCATTGCCAGGCGTGCTGCACCGAACGCCGCTCCAATCTCGGCGCCCTCGGGCAAATCGAGCGGTAGATCGAGGACATCTGCAAGCAGGCCGTTCCAGTAGCTGCTGCGAGACCCGCCACCAACCAGCATGCAGGATCGCGGCGCGGCGTTTGCCGCCTTCAACACTTCGAGTCCGTCAGCCATCGCGAAGGCAACGCCTTCCAGAACGGCATAGGCCAGTGCACCGGCATCGTGCTCCGTCCGCAAACCGTCGAATTTCGCCGTGGCGTTCGGGTCGTTGTGAGGCGTTCTCTCTCCCGCGAGATAGGGCAGAAAGACGGGGGCGGCCTCGCGACGTGCAGGGTCCGAAGCAAAGATTTTCGCCTTTTCGATCAGACCGGCGACATCACGGCCATGACCTGTCAGGGCGCCCAGCCAGGCCAGTGCCGACGCAGCCGAGAGCGCCACGACCATCCCATGCCAGCGCTGCGGCAGCGCGTGGCAAAAGCCATGCAGTGTCCGCTCCGGCAGGGCAACCAGCCGGTCGGTCGATACGAACAGCACGCCGGAGGTCCCTAGCGATAAAAATCCGTCACCCGGGCTGACGGCGCCGATACCAACCGCTGACGATGCATTGTCTCCACCGCCGCCGGCAATCGGAATCCTGCGTCCAGTCAGGCCCCACAAAGCTGCTACCTCGGCGGAAAGATCGGTCGAGAGTTCAGACCCCTCGACAAGGTCGGGCATTTGCGATCGTCTCATGCCACCGCCCTTTAGCAGAACGTCATCCCATACGCGCCGTCCTATATCGAGCCAAAGGGTGCCGGCCGAGTCGGATTTGTCTGATACGTACGCCCCCGAGAGACGGTATCGGAGGTAGTCTTTGGGCAACAGAACCTTTGCGACCTTTGCAAAAAGTTCAGGCTCGTGCCGCGCAACCCAGAGCAGCTTGGGTGCCGTGAAGCCCGGCATAGTTGTGTTCGAGGCACGGGCGAAGAAATCCGGTATCCGCTCGAGGAGTTCGGCGCATTCGCGCCCGCAGCGCCCATCATTCCAAAGAATCGCGGGGCGCAGAACTGAACCGTGGCGGTCCAGCAACGTCGCGCTGTGCTGCTGCCCGGACAGACCGATAGATTGAAGCTGCAGGAAATCGGACGGGGCCGTTGCGCGGATATGACCCACGGCCGCGTCGGCAGCATTCCACCAGTCTTCAGGGTTCTGTTCCGACCACATTGGCCGGCGCCGCAAGACGTCGAGGGGCGCTGATCCCTCAGCGATCAATCTTTGATCCTCATCGACCAGAATTGCCTTGACGGACGAGGTGCCAACGTCAATGCCGAGAAAAGTTCCCATCAGATACCGAGACCCTGACTGTCGAACAGGTAGATGTGCTGCGGCGCAATTCCAATTGGCAGGGTGTCGTTCCTTGCGATTGCCGGACGGCCCGGCACGACGATCGTCATCATCGGCGCCCCCTCGGGCAGAGCGTAGATCTGGCTCGCGCCGCCAAGATACTCGGCAAAGTCTGCTTTCAGGCTCAGTACCGGTGTGGCCGATTGAAGCTCAAGATGCTCGGGTCTCATGCCCACCGTCACCGTGTCGCCCGTCTTCACCTGATGCTGGCGCTTCGTGGCGACAGTCAGCGTACCGCCGGCAAAGGCGGGGCAGGAGACAGTCAGCTGGCGATCCGCGGCGCCGGTCACAACGGCCGGGATAAAGTTCATTTTTGGGGAACCGATAAATCCCGCGACAAAAATATTTGCCGGATTGTCATAAAGTTCAGTCGGTGTTCCGACCTGCTCGACGAGCCCCGCCCGCAGGACGACGATGCGGTCTGCAAGCGTCATCGCTTCGATCTGATCATGCGTGACATAAACCATGGTGACGCCGAGAGCGCGGTGAAGCTTGGCAATTTCGACACGCATCTGTGTGCGCAGCTCCGCATCGAGATTTGAAAGCGGCTCGTCGAACAGAAAAAGTTTCGGATTGCGTACGATTGCCCGTCCGATCGCCACACGCTGGCGCTGACCGCCTGAAAGCTGGCGAGGCTTGCGCTCAAGCAGCATCTCGATCTGCAATATCCGCGCTGCTTCGGCAACGCGCCGCTTGATCTCGTCCTCCTTGGTCTTGACCATTCGGAGCCCGAAGGCAAGATTTTCGAACACGCTCATATGCGGATAAAGTGCATATGACTGAAACACCATCGCCACTTCGCGGCGTGCCGGCTCCACATGCGTAACAATCTTTTCGTCGATGAGGACATCGCCATCGCTGATCTCCTCAAGACCGGCAATCATTCGCAGGAGCGTTGATTTTCCGCAGCCGGAAGGCCCGACGAACACAACGAATTCGCCCTTCTCTGCCGAAAAACTCACGCCCTGGACGGCCGAATGTTCACCATAGCGCTTGACCACATTGTCGAGGCGAAGAAAAGACATTCAAAAAACTCCGGATTCTTTGACAGGCACAAAGGCTGCAAGCGCGCGGCCCGCGGTCTCGACCTCGTTTCTTATGGCGAAAAGCTTTAGATAGACGCGATAGGCAGCGTCATGCGCCCGCCACCACCGCGGATCGGCGTCGAGCGTTTCCTGCCGGGGTGCCATGGCTTCGAGACTGGCGAACAAATCTTTATGAAGCCCTGCAGCGACAGCAGCTACCATGGCGGTTCCAAGCAGCACCGGTTCCCTGGTGTCGCTAATGACAAGTTTCGCTCCGGTCGCATCGCGATAGAGCTGGACGAGCAGTGGATTGTTCAGCTGACCGCCCGCCAAAGCTAGACTGTCGATCGCATATTGGCCATGGCTGTTTAAGTGTTCGATGATCTGCCGCGTCTGCAAAGCCAGTGCACGTGCCGTGGCGTAGTAGGCTTCCAGCAAGGACCGCTCCCCCGTGTCGAGCCCGAGGCCGGTCACCAGCGCACGGACGCGTCCATCTCCGAGTGGAGCGCGGTTGCCGAGCCAGTCCGGAACAATGTGGCGCGCCGCCGCTAAGGCCGCCCCTTCCTGTTGAAGGATTTGCAGGATCCGATTGGTGGTTTCGAGGTGAAGCGCGCTGCTCGGCTGTCCGGGACTTGCGGGATGATGCTCAAGCAGCGCGTCGAGCGCCGTGCCGGAAAGGCTTTGGCCGGCTTCGTGCATCCAGTAGCCGGGAAATACCGCATCCTTGAACGGGCCCCACACACCGGGAATATGGCGGGGTCCTTGCGCAAACGGCATGTAGCAGGTTGATGTACCGGCAATCATCGGCAGCAGATTGTTCATCCGCTTGCGATAATCTCGTCCAAGAACACCCAGCGCTCCGGCCTCTGCATCGATCAGGCCGATAGCCACCGGTATGCCTTGCGGCACGCCCATGGCCGCTGCAGCCGAGCCTGATACCCTGCCGTGCACTTCTCCGACCTTGCCTGGTGTGACGCCGAGTTTCCCGAGCTTTGTCAGATCACCAATACCCAAATCGTCGAGCAGATCCTGACACCATGGATCAGCTCCGTCGGGGAGATAGGGCCATTTGCAAGCGAGCCCGCAGACGGAATGACGGTCGTCTCCCGTCGCGCGGCGCGCGAGCTCGTCACAGAGGTCGCGCGCGCCTCTTACCCGCGCCCACGCCGCCGGTCTATGCCGCTTCAACCAAAGCAGCTTTGGCAGATTGGTTTCCGGCGAAAGCGAGCCGCCGACATGATCGAGAAAGCGATGGCCTGTTGCATCAACTTCCGCCGCTTCAAATTCTGCCCGGTGATCCATCCAGCAGATCACATCGCCGCCTCCATCAAGAGGCGGCTCGCCTTCCGCTTCGATATAGACGGACGAAGTCGCGTCGAAAGCCAGACCGGCGACTGAGGATGCAAATTCAGGCCGTTGCGACAGGCATTCCGTCGCCGCCAGACAAACGGCGTTCCAGATATCGTCCATGCGGTAAACCGCATGATGTTCTGCCGGCGTCACTAGTTTGAATGAAGCGGATGCATCTGCCATGAGTTGGCCGTCGCTAGCGAAAAGGCCAGCCCGCGCGGACAGCGTCCCCACGTCGATTGCAAGGAGATGCTTCATCATTCGCTCACCATTGTCGCCATTTTCATGCGGCGTCCTTCAAGATCGCTTCCGCCACATCTTCGTCCGTGACGAGACGATTGACATAGCCCGCTCGCAACACCGCCTTGATGATAAGCGCCTTGTGCATGCCGCCGGAAGCAAGGATCGATGACGGAATGAGCTTGAGGTTCGGGGGACGCATCGCCATCACACGCTGGTTCAGTGGATGATCGACAGGTTCTCCGTTTTGATCGAGGAATACACCGAGGATATCGCCGACGGCACCGGCCTCTCTGAGCGTCGGCAGATTCTCGGTCACGACCTGCGTCCTTACGAGAAGCGAATGGTCGGAGAGGTCACCACAGGCAATGAGGGCCACCGCGGTATTGCGGCCACGTTGCATCGCTTCTGCCAAACCGTAATGGGTCAGCAATGTGGTGCGGCTCTCGCTCGAAGGACAGTAGATGGGTGCTGCGACGTAATAACATTCGGCGCCAAGAATGCGGGCAAATTCCGTTGATACCTCAAAAGTGTTCGTGCCGGACCCACGTGTCAGACCACCCATCAGCGCCGCAACCCAGGCATTTGTCAGACGGCGCGGCGTCAGATGTCTGCGCGCGGCCGAAAGCGTTTGCCCCCAACCGATGCCAAAACCCTTGCCATCGATGAGGAGCGGATCGAGCATGGCAGCGGTGGCGCGGCCCAAAACACGGTGCAGGTCTTCTGCTTGGGATACCGAGGGCACAACCGAGCAATCGATAAGGCCAAAGCGTCCCTTCAACTTTTCTTCGAGCGCCACACAACGGGTAAGCGGCATCTTGATATCGACACTGACCAGTCCGTCGCTCCGCGCCTGAACGACGATCTTGTTGACGCGCAGCCGGGTGATCGACAGCTTGTCGGCGATCTCCTGCTGGGTCAGACCACCGACATAGTAGTACCAGGCCACCCGGGCGCGAATTTGCTCGGTATCGGCGGCAGGGTTTGAGAGTAGTTCGTCTGAAGTGAATTCGTTCAATGGTGTCTCAGGCAAAGGCCGGTTTGAGGATCGTAGTCGTATGGCTGAGCGCCTGAAGGACCGACGCGTCATCCCGTTCGAACGGGTAGAACACCTCAAGGAAAATCGGCCTGTCGCCAAGGCCGAACTCCCGTTGCTGGCTCGCCGCCTCCTTTGGGATCACTGCTCCCATCTCTGTGAAATCCCAATGCCGGTCGAATTGGAAATCCGTCTGTTGCAGATGGATCATGCCGATATGCGGCGCCAGCGACCGAAACCATTCGCCCATCGTTGCATGATCCTTGCCGTACAGCGGCTGCAACGTGGCATGCCCCCAGTCGATACAATATTTCCACGGAACCGGCGTATCTGCAACGTCTGCCGCCATGCGCCCGGCCTGCTCCACGGTCCACGGCCATTCCCGGCGCATGGGCGTCGGCTCGACATAGAGCTCGACGATGCCGTATTCCTTCGCCGCCTCGGAAAGGCGTCGCATTCGCAGGATCAGATCACCATAATCGCGCTCGGGAATGCTGTCCGCTTCAACACCGTCAGCCCTTGACGCAACAGCACCGAGAGGCCCGCCAACTCTTTCGATCCCTGCACTGGCGGCAAAGCGATAAGCTTTCTTCATCCAGTCTTCCGCCACATCGCGGACACGCTGATCGGGATGGAGCAGCTGGTTGAACGTGTAATGTGCAAGCCCGATAAAGGCGCTGTGGATGCTGATCCCGTGGTCGCCGGCTGCTCGCCGGATATCTCTGCCGCAGTCTCTGAGAATATCTTCCGGCCACGCCGGATCCACGAGATCAAACGAAAATTGCACCAGATCCAGGCCAAGCCGTTCTTGCACGATGGGTGCCCAAAGATCCGGCGTTACCCACCGCTTCACGCAAAACGAGAGATTGATCCCGAGGGGTATGGACTTGGCTTCCGTCATTTCGTTGCACCCATCGTGAGTCCGCGGACCATGTGCTTGGAGACGAGAAGCGCGAAGATCGTCACGGGCAGCACAATCACCGTCCCCGTCGCCATGATCTTGCCCCATGGCAACTCATATCCGGACATGAAGCTCGTCGCTATCACCGGAGCCGTCTGCACGTTTCTGCGTGTGAGAACCAGCGCATAGAGAAGCTCGTTCCAGGAAAAGATGAAGCTGAAGATCGCTGAGACGGCTATGCCCGGAAGCCCGAGCGGAACATAGATCTTCCGGAAGATCGTGAACTGGTCCGCTCCATCAAGACGCGCTGCCTGTTCCAGTTCGATCGGTATGGAGCGAAATTGATCGGTGCATATCCAGACGACAATCGGCAGGTTGAACGTGAGATAGATCAGGATCAGGACGAGGTGGGTGTCGAGCAGCTTCAATTGCAGCGCAAGTACATAGACAGGCAGCGCCAGAACGATAGGGCTGATCATCCGGTTGGAAATGAACCAGAACCAGAGATCGGATTTGCCGCGAAAGTTGAAACGCGCCAGCGCATAGGCGGCCGGGGCGCCAAGAATGACCGACAGCGCGGTCGTCAGCGTTGCGACGACCAGTGAATTGACGATTGCGCCGGACACTTTCTCGTCGGCAAAAATATCAGCGTAGTTGGACAGTGTCGGCGTGAAAAACCAAACCGGCGGTGAGGCCAGAAGGTCGGTCTGGTCCTTGAAGCTCGATGAAACCATCCAGTAAAACGGAAACAGCGTGAAACACAGGACGATGAGCAAGCCCAGGCCATGCAGGATGCGGCGAAGCGTCATGGACATCATTCGATCTCCTTGTAGATGAGCTTGATATAAAGCCGGCTGAGCACGATCGTCACAATCAGTAGGAGGATGGCTTGCGCCGAAGCCGTGCCCATATCGAAGATGCGAAATCCCACGCGCTGAATGTAGATGGACACAAGATCCGTCGCCGAGCCCGGCCCGCCCCGCGTCATCACAAAGACCATGTCGAACAATTTGAGGATATCGGCCGACCGCAGGATCAGCATCGCGGTCAGGCCCGGCAGCAGATATGGCAGCTGTACATGGCGCAGCATCGCAGTCTTGGAACTGGTTTCCAGCCGGGCCGCTTCCTCGATCTCGACGGGCACCATGGACAGGCCGGCAAGGAAGATGAGGGCGCAGAACGGCGTCCACTGCCAGATGTCCATGACGGCAATCGCGATGAATGCGCCCGTTGTTGAACCCAGCCAGTCGAGCCCGCCAACGCCGATCGCGTTGAGAAACTGATTTGCAATGCCGAAATCGCGGTTGAAGACCAGTCGCCCGATCAATCCGACGACAGCATAGGTTGTGGCCAGCGGTACTACCAGCGACACGCGTGCCAAGGCTCGCAAGATGCCGAGGCCCGGCCGATGCAAAAGCAGCGCAACACAGATGCCAAAGAAGAGTTCGAATGGCAGAACAGTCAGAAAGAAACGCGCCGTCAGACCGAGCGACTGCCAGAAAGTCTGATCGGAAAGTATATTGACGTAGTTGTCCAGCCCGACAAAGGGAAATCCGTCACGCGGACGGGTGATGTTGTAGCGCCTGAACGAGGTGATCAGGGCTGAAATTGTCGGATATATGCCGATGACGAGCAGAGCAAACACAGCCGGCGCGAGAAACCAGAAAGGCGTCCAGCGTCCATATCCCGGATTGAGTTTTGGCTGTGTCTGCGCCACGGAATTTCTCTCCCTGCTTGCACGTTCACTCGGTGCGCCGTTACTCGAGATTGGTGTGGTTGGCCCGCATGGCTTCGGTCGAAATTCCAAGTCGCTCCCGGAGTTTCAGGACCATCACCTCGAAGAGAATATACTGCGCGCCCTCGAACAGCGATCCCATCGGCAGCACAGAAACGTTCGTTCCCCGATCGTCGGCCATGGTCTGTGCGGGAATGGTGAGGACATGATCAGCGCGTCTGGCCGCGTCGCCATTGGGCTGCGCGGTGACGACAAGTGTCCTGGCACGCGCGGCGGCAGCCACGCCCATCAGTCCAAGAACGGTTGAGAAGCCCCCTGGCCCAGCGGAGACGATCAGCAGATCGCCACCACCCAAAGGTGGTGTCGTCATATCCCCGACGACCGCTGCCTTCAGTCCCAGGTGATGGAGCCGCATGGCCAATCCCTTGATCTGCAGCCCTTCACGCCCGACACCATAGAGCGCGATCCGATCTGCGTCGGCGATCACGGCAACGGCAGCGTCAACCGCCTGTTCGTCGATGCGGTCGAAAACGCCTGCCAGTTCCTGCAGCGCTTGGTTGTAGAGTTTGGGCAAGGCAAGCTCCCGGTACAGATAGTATGTGAAAACAAGGGCGGGTGAATCCACCCGCCACTGTTGAAGGCTTGCCTACTGCAGCAATTCCTTCTTGCCATCATAGTAACCTTCCTTGGCCAGGATATCCTCCATACGCGTTCCGATTTCCTTGGCACCGGCTTCGGTCGTGACCTCGCCCAGCATCATCTTGGATCCCCATTCGGCCACAACTTCCGAAATCGCTGGCCAGGCCGGGAACCGCGGACGGAATTCAGGCACGCCCTTTTGCCAGGAAGCAACCATCGGTTCGACGAACTTGTACTTCGCCTTGATGTCGGGCTGCTCGTAGATGGATGTACGACCGGAAACGCCTCCCGCTTCGACATAGGGACGAGCGATCTCTTCGGAAGTTGCCCATTGGATGAAGAGCCAGGAAGCCTTCTTGAGATCGTCCGGAGCCTGCTCGGCAACAGCGAGTGAAAAGCCGCCGAGGGCCGGCAGGCGGCCCGCCGGACCGGCCGGCTCCGGGGCAACGGCCAGACAATCGCCCAACTTCGACGTCGCCGGATCGGTCAAGGTGCCGTAGAATGCTGACCATTCGGTGATCATCGAGACCTGGCCCTGCGCCAGAGCATTGACCGCTTCGGCGTGGTCGAAACTGACGATCCCCGGGGGCATGTATTTCATCAGATCCTGGCGGAATGCCAAACCCTTCTGGCTCTCGGAACTGAGCAGGTTTGACTTGAATTCCTTGTTCAGCAGCGAGCCGCCGAAGGGCCAGAGGACGCGCATGAAACTGTCAGCCGATTGTGTCTCTCCACGCAGTGACTGCAGGGCAAAGGCGTAATGATTCTTGGACGCGTCCGTCAGCTTCGGTGCGTAATCCTTCATGAGCTCGTCCCACGTTGCCGGTGGCTTCTCGAAGCCAGCTTCCTTCAACTGGCAGGAGTTATAGAATAAAAGGCCCGAATAGTTGTCGAACGGCAGGCCGTAGGTCTTGCCGCCCCACGATCCGAATGCGTCGATCAGGAGCGGAAAGAATCCCGTGAGGTTCAAATTGGGATCGGTGATGGATTTATCGGCTGTGAATTCGTCGATAGGCGTGATCCAGCCATTTTCGGCGAACTCGCCGATCCATACCAGATCGACCAGCGCGATCGTCAGGTCGCCACTAGAGGTGAAATTGAGTACCTGCTTCTCGCGGGTGTTCTCGTAGGGCACGATCTCGTAATTGACCTTGATACCGGTTTTCTTTTCGAACTCCGGCAGCAGCTTGATTATCGCGCGATAGCCCGGACGATCCAGGAAAATCACATTGATCTCTTTGCCCTTGAAGGGCTGCGCCGCAGTTTCCAGCCAATCGGCGAGAGCCGCCGACGGCAGCGATACTGCGCCGGCCAGAAGCGCCACAGCGCTTAACGATGCATATAAAAGTTTCCTCACGTCATCCTCCCAGTTTTGTTACTCCATTCGGATAGATCAAGCTCTTGATGTAACCCGGCGCATTGTCCGCGTGGTTGCGGAAGGTGTCGGGCGCCTCGTCCAGGGCGACCTCATGCGTCACAAGTGACTTGACATCGACCTTTCCTCCAGCGACGAGTTCGATTGCACGCGGATAGACCTCCCCCATCCGGCGCGCGAATTTGATTTTAAGACCACGGCGGCGCGCTTCAGCGGCCGGCAGTGTGTAGATATCGCCGTCCGGGATGCCGACCAAAACAATGCGGCCGCCGATCTTCGCGGCAAGAACGGCATCGCGGAAACCAAGCGGAGAATTGGTGGCCTCGATGACCAGTGGCGCACCGACGCGACCGGTCCACCCACGGATATCGTCCACCGACGTGCCCGTGCGCGCTGCACCAAGCCTGGCAGCCATTTCCCGGCGGTGCTCAAGCGGGTCGATGACCAGAATCTCACCTGCCCCGGCGGCCTTCAGGACCTGGAGGATCAATAATCCGATGGGACCGCTGCCGATGAGCGCCACCTGCTCGAGCAGCCGCGGCTTGGCAAGATCAACCGCGTGAATGGCGACGCCCAAGGGCTCCAGCATCACCGCCTGAAGCGGCGTGAAATTCGCCGGCAACGGCACGACCTGCGCCGCCGGAACCCAGATACGCTCGGTCATCGCTCCGTCGAATGGCGGCGCGCCAATAAATTCAACATTCGGGCAAAGATTGGGATGACCCCGTTCGCAGAACTCACAATGCCCGCAGGCCTTGTTTGGATCCACGGCAACGAGCGCTCCGCGCGCAAGCGAAAGTTCGTCCAGGTCCTCGCACAGATAACCGCCGAACTCATGACCCGGCACGAAGGGCTCCTTGACGACTGCCGAGCCAATACCGCCATCCTTGTAGTAATGGAGGTCCGAACCGCAGAGGCCGACCGAGGCGACGTCGATGAGCACTTCCCCCGGACGTCCGTCGCGAAGCTTGAACGGCGCTACATAGGCGTCATGGGCTCCACGGATGAAAAGGGCACGGCTCATGAAGTTTTCCGTCGGACTCGATAAGGGATCTCAAACACCATACAAATGTAAAACAGATTTTTCAAGTGTATAGGTCCACCAAATTTCGTCGGCATTGTCAGCTATCCATCACGACGATGGGGTCCGCTCTTGCGCGGCCAACGCCGCGGGTGAGAACTAGGGCGTCCTCGGTCATGGCGTTTACCTTGTGGGCTTGAAGTGGCTGGCCGGGTCCGCGCCGAAAGCGAGGATCAGGCCGATCAGGGGCAGGGGCGAACTTCCAGCCAAGCGACGGCAAGCTTGCGAAGAATCTCGCCTCTGCGGCCGCACTGCCATCTACCAGTGCGTCCGTGCCCGACAGCCAAGGGAGTTGATTGCAACCTTGAGGGGATGCTGCAACGGTGGGACCTGAACAGCATCGGATCGCTTTACGTCGGTGAATAAATCTGCAGTGTGGAAATTTCTGGCGAAACTGCCGATCCCTTACGAGGTGCGCGTGGACCTGCGACAGTTGACGTACTTTCTTCGGGTAGCGGAGCGCAAGAGCATCACTCTTGCCGCGGCGGAACTTAACGTGGCGCAGCCAACCCTTACGAAGAGCATGAGACTGCTCGAGGAGGAACTTGGCAGTGCGCTCTTTTACCGTTTTCCGAGAGGAGTCGAACTTACCGAAGCCGGCAAACACCTCGTTCGCCACGCCCAAGGTATCAAAGTCCAGATGGCGGAAGCGCGCTCGGAACTCAATGCCCTGCAAAAAGGCGATAGCGGAACAGTGACCATTGGGGCTGGACCGGCTTGGTTGCGCAGGCATTTGCCGGAGGCCATCGCTCGGGCGATCTCAACGCGGCCGGAGTTGAAGATCTTCATCTCCGAAGGTTTCGATGAAGCCCTTTTTCGGAAGTTACGCCGGGGTGAAGTTGACTTCGTGGTATCGGAAACACCGTGGTCGCAGAATGCCAGTGACCTCGATGTTGAGGTCCTGACATCTATCGACCTTTGTGTCGTCGCACGAAAGGGACATCCCCTGTCACTCAAGGATTCCGTCAGTTTACAGGAACTGCTGGCTTATCCGTGGGTCTTGCCAAACGGAATAACGCGGGCGCGACAAAGGCTCGATGCCCAGTTCACGTCGCACAATGTCTCGCCCCCCGTACCCACTGTCGAAACTGAATCGCTTGCTTTCATGATCAGTTTGGTCCGATGTTCAGACGCACTCAGCTATACAACCAGCACGGCCGTTACCAATCCGGAGGGAGAGGGACTGGTTGTACTCCCGATGACCGGGCTGACGTCCGAGCGAGCGGCAGGCATAGTCAGACGCAAGGATTCTTGGGTTTCGCCCGCCGCCTCAGTTGTCATCCAAGCCCTCAGGACAATCAGCGCCGAAGACCCATACAACTAAGCGTGCCATTACTTTTAGCTATGGGTTGTGCACTCGAAGTTAGTTGTTAGAAAAAACTGAAAATGCAAGTCTCCGTGCGGTGAACTACACTTATTGGCTGGGAGGCCCCGTGTCCACGATACGAGACGGGTGGTGGTTGCGCCTTGCGAGAGGAGAGAAGAATGAACGTGTGTGCGAAAATACGCGGGGCATTGATTGCGTTTACCTTGCCCCTTGCATTCATGAATATATCCCACGCGCAGGACCAAGTACCCATTACGATCGTTATCAATCAGTCACCCTGGTTCGCCGGGTTTCAGACTGTCGTGGGGCAATATCAGGAAAAGACCGGCAATACAGTTTCGCTCGACGTCAATCCGTTTGCAGGAAGTCTGGAAAAGCAGCGGAGTGCGGTCCGTTCGAAAGAGAGCCCCTACGACATTCTCATCATGAATGCCGGCTTCTTTATCGAGATGTATAAGGGCGGCTTTTTGTCTCCGCTGAACGACATCGACCCGAACTTCGCTCTCGACAAGGATCTCTATACGTTTGATGATTCTGTCTATTGGGACCCATCGACCAACAAGATCGACGCGAAGACCGGCAAGCTGATGTCGGTCCCGATCAACCCGTTCATTCCGATCCTTCACTATCGGTCAGACCTGTACGCGGAGAAAGGATTGAAAGTCCCTGAGACCTGGGACGATCTTCTTGCCAATGCCAAGGCACTGAACAATCCCCCGAGCATGTACGGCATTGTTCAACGTGGCGCGCGCGGAACGTTCGACGTCACGTATGACGTTCTCCCTTATATTTGGAGCTACGGCGGCGGTCTATTGAAGGATCAGAAGGCAGGCGACTACAGCATAATCGTCAATAGCCCGGAGACTAAGGCAGGGATGGAGATGTACCTGAAGCTGGCCAAGGAAGCCGGACATCCGTCAACCGCCGGCCAGACGCAAGCCAACGTTCTCCAGAATATGGCTACGGGCAAGGCAGGCAACATCATTGCTGTTCTGGCCGCTTCTATATTTGACGATCCGAACCAGTCTGCCGTGGTTGACAAGGTCGGGTTCGCTCCGCCGCCGCATGCACCGGGCTTTCAGTCATCGCCCGGGCTCGGGCATTGGCTGGGAGGCATCCCAAAGAACATCCCCGGAGATCGTCAAAAGGCTGCGCTAGCCTTTCTGAACTGGTTCCAGTCCAAGGACGCACAGATGGCTTATGCCGAGGCAGGATCGCCACCCGTCAGCCGTGCCGTATTGGAATCGGACCTTGGAAATCAACCAAAATACCGATGGATGAAGGCGCTCTCCAAGGGTTTGACTACCGCCAGACTGCCATTTTTCATTCCCGAATCCGCTCAAATACTGGCAATTACCGAACTGGGGTTCAATCAAATCATCTCCGGCCAAACGACCGTTAACGACGGCCTGAACAATATGGCGAAAGAGATGGAGAAAGTGATGACTGCAGCCGGATATAAGGCTCCACTCCTTCCTGACCTGAAGGATTGAAAGTGTATCTCTCCTCTACGGAAAATGGTCGCTCCGCCAGTCCGGAAGGTCTGGTGGAGAATGTCAGCTTGCTGTCCCTTAACCGTGACCGCTTTTGGAGAAATCTTACGCTAGCGCCTGCGATTGTGTTGTTCCTCGCGCTGACGGTCTTGCCGATGGTCAATCTGGTAGTTCTCAGCCTGCACGACATCGATTGGGCGCAAGGGCTTTCAAGCTGGACCTATGTTGGCCTCAAGCATTACGCATCTCTCGCGGCGGATTCGCTTTTTAAGGCAAGTATCCTCAATACATTGGTCTTTTCCACCGTGGCCGTTTCCGTTCAGATGGTTCTTGGCTTTGCCCTTGCCTTGCTGACCAGTTCAATTGTCCATGGGCGGCTGTTCTACCGAACGGTATTCCTGTTGCCGATACTTGTCCCGGGTATCATTATCGGTGCTATCTGGAAGTTGATGTTCAGCTTCGATTTCGGCGTGCTGAATCAGATGGCAGGCGCGATTGGCATCATGCCGCGTGACTGGCTGGGGGACGCCACTTATTCCCTTGCTTCGATCATTGTCGTCGACATCTGGCACTGGACGCCGTTCTGTTTCCTGCTTCTGCTCGCGTCACTCGAGACCCTGCCTCAGGATGTTTATGAAGCAAGCGACATTGACGGCGCAACCAGCTGGCAAAGTCTCTGGTACATCACAATCCCCCTGATGCTCCCCGCAATTGCCGTAACTTTCGTTTTCCGTCTGATCCTTGCATTCAAGGTCTTCGATGAAGTTTATCTGCTGACGGGCGGGGGGCCGGGGACATCGACCGAAGTGGTCAGCTTTACCATTTTCCGCCGCTTTTTTACGGAAGACAGGCCCGGCTATGGATCGGCGATGTCGGTCACGACGTTCGCCCTCATTGCGCTGATGATCATAGTCGTCTCTGCCGTGACGCGCCGGAAAGGGAGCACGTCATGAGTGCGGCTTACGGTGCCCCCCTCCGTCCGATGCTCTTCCGACACGGGCTTCTGGTTATAGCCGCAGCCCTAGTCCTGTTTCCGTTCCTGTGGATTGTCGCAGCCGCCTTCAAGACACAGATCGCGCTGCTGACGGGCCAGCTTCTCTTTCAGCCCACGTTGGCAAATTTCGTGGATGTGCTTTTCTCCAGCACGTCCGACTATGTCCGTAACTTCAGCAACAGTTTGGTCATTGCGAGTGCGAGTACGGTACTTGTTCTCGTGGTTGCGACGCTGGCTGCCTATTCGCTGCAGTGCATGCAGTGGCCGTCGTGGGTACTTCACTCCATGCTGGGCTGGTCCGTGATATTCCATATGGTACCTCCGATCACCTTGGCTGGTGCATGGTACTCGATGTTCCGGACAATTGGGCTCGATAATACCTATACGGGACTCATTCTCGCACATACGACACTTAATCTGCCCATGGCCCTCTGGATGATGGGAGTCTTTGTTCGCGACGTTCCAAGGGAACTGATCGAAGCGGCAAAAATCGATGGTGCCGGAACGCCACGCATCCTGCGCCATGTCGTTGTGCCGCTTGTCCGTCCGGGTCTCGCAGCAGCAGGCATATTGTCGTTCATCTTCAGCTGGAATGAATTTGCCGTCGTGTTGACCCTGAGCCAGCGGCAGACCGCCACGGTACCAGTCGCCATCGGCAAATATGCCCAGGAGAATACCATCGCCTACACCGAGATGGCAGCGGCGTCCGTGCTTTCGATGATGCCTGCCGTGCTCCTGCTACTCATTGCCCAACGTTTCATTGTCCGCGGCCTGACCACTGGCGCGGTGAAGTAACCGACCGAAGGAATGACATCATGAAAGTTGTTTTCGCGCTTTTCGATTCGCTCAACCGCCATATGCTTGGTCCCTATGGCGGTACACGGATCCCGACACCGAACTTTGACCGTCTTGCCCAGCATACGATTACCTTTGACAATCACTACGTCGGAAGCATGCCTTGTATGCCAGCCCGACGCGACATGCTAACCGGGCGTCTGAGTTTCCTCCACCGCAGTTGGGGCCCGATGGAGCCTTACGACAATTCGTTCCCGGAGCTGCTTGCTGCCTCCGGCGTCTACAGCCATCTCATCACAGATCACTATCATTACTTCGAGGATGGTGGTGCGACATATCACAACCGGTATGACTCTTATGATTTCGTGCGCGGGCAGGAAGGTGACCGCTGGAAAGCAATGGTTCAACCGCATTGGGACCGGCTCCGCGAAATGTACCATGCGCGCCAATTTTCGGCCAAGAGGCGAGACTACAAGTCTCAACACATCATCAACCGCGGGTTCATTAAAGAAGAAGAAGATTTCCCGTCGGTGCAGGTATTCAAGGCCGGGTTCGATTTTCTCGACCTTAACCGCGAAGCTGACGATTGGATCGTGCAGATAGAAACCTTCGATCCGCATGAGCCCTTCTATGCGCCAAAGCGGTTCAAGGACAAATTCGACACCGGGTGGAACGGACCCATCCGCGATTGGCCGCGATACGGACGAGTGGATGAACTGCCGGAGGAATGCGAGGAACTGCGCGCCAACTACTATGCAACAGTAGCTCTATGCGATTCCTTGCTGGGCGATCTGCTGGATTATTTCGATCAACACGACATGTGGAAGGACACCGCGTTGGTTGTGACCACCGACCACGGTTTCTTGCTGGGAGAACACGACTTCTGGGCCAAGAACCGCATGAACATGTATCAGGAGATCGTTCATATTCCATTGTTCGTGCATGATCCGCGAAAACAGTTCCTTGACGGAACCCGGTGCGGTAACCTGACCCAAACCACCGACTTCGCGGCCACTTTTCTCGACTTCTTTGGCGTGGAGCCTGCGGCCGAAATGACGGCGCCATCGCTGTTTGCCTCGTTGGACCAGCCAATGCGCGACGGGTTGTTGTTTGGATATTTCGGTGGGGCAGTCAACGTCACGGACGGTAGATACAGTTACCACTGCTATCCTGCAGATCTCATTCGGCAGGAAATCAACCAATACACGTTGATGCCTACGCACATCTCCAGTTTTTTCACAACGGAAGAACTGTCCAATGCGTCCCTGTCAGAACCGTTCGAGTTCAGCAAAGGCGTGCCGCTTCTTAAAATTCCGGTCATCGAACGCTCCCCGATGAATGAACATTATGGACCCGGAGCAATGATTGAGAATGACACGAGACTTTATGATCTGGTTTCAGACCCCGGACAAAACAGTCCTCTTGATAATCCTACAACGGAAGCCGAGATGTCCAATTTGATGGCCTCCCTCATGCTTGCAAACGAAGCGCCTCCCGAAGCATACCGACGCTTGGAAATCCCTGTCCCTGTTGTTGAATCCATGGATACCTGACCCATGTGGCAGGCAGCACGAGGTGGAAAAGAGCTTCGCCCCCTTGTTGGCGATTTGCGGCAGCTTGCATCTGTCCGTCGGATAATCCTCGATGAAGGACCTGAACGTGGCGTTCAAGCGCTGGCCTTTTCCACCGGTGGCGGTCTGGATTTTTGGGTGCTGTGCGATCGAAGCTTTGATATCGGTCCCCTGTGGTGGCGCGGCACGCCGATCGCCTGGCAGAGCCCATCCGGCTTTGCTTCGCCCTACCTGCGCGATCCCCACGGCGATGGCGGGTTCGGCTTTGAACGGTTGTTTTCGGGTTTTCTGGTGACGTGCGGACTGGAACACATCCGTCAACCGGCTGACGGGAAACCGCTGCACGGTCACCTGCCATTCACACCTGGCAGACTGCTTTCTCATGGTGAGGATTGGGATGCTGCCGAGCCGGTCATTTTCTGTGAAGGTGAGACTACGCAAGCACGGCTTAACGGTGAAAGACTGCGCTTAAAGCGCCGGATCGAGGCCCCAATTGGAGGAGCGGTATTGAGGATCATTGATGAGGTCCTCAATATTGGCAGGCGTCATGAAACGGTTGCGGTGCTGTACCATATGAACTTCGGTTTCCCTATTGTGGGTTCCGGAACAACCGTGTCATTGAACGACAGTCCTCTGCTCGGGCCGCTCCATGACGTTGACCTCCAGGCCCAGCCGACCGTGAGGTGTTTTGAAGTTGGTGATCAAAGCCAAGCGAGATGTGTGATCCGGCGCGAGAACAGCGGTTTGAGGCGAGGGACGGAGGCAATCGTGAGCTGGGAGACTTCCACGTTGCCCCATGCTCAAGTTTGGCACGATCTTCGTCCCTACAGTCAGGTGATCGGAATTGAGCCGGTAACTTCTGCTCGTGAATATCGTATCAACCAGGACGTGCCCTCAATTGCACCCGGGAACGCAATGCCCTTCAGCTTAGCGGTTTCGTTTGCAGATTTTTGAACCTTACTGATGTCGCGCTTATACGCCAGATGACTTCGCAATATCTCATTAGCAAAATTGGCAAAAAAGCACAGTACCTTGGATGCAAGCGCTCACGTAGCTCGGTTTACCCTTGGCCTGCGTTTTCTCATGGCGAGGTGTGGCAGCGCACGTGATGTTCTCGGTACTTCGAAAATCGCATAGTGCCTCGTCTGGAACAGTAAATACCCTGGTGATCATCCCGAACGGGATTATTCAGGACTTCATTTACGATTATTCAAAAAATGGTCCCGAACGGTTCTTTTTTGAACAGCTCGCGGCGCTGACGGGGGTTGGGGTGCTTTTCGTGCGCGAACTCGAAGCCGCGAAGGATAGTTACCAGATAGGACGCGCCCTGCAGGTGGCGGCGACCTTAGGATTGCGTGTTTCCGTCGGCAGTCGTCGGGAGCGCGTGTCATGACGCGTCTGCTGGACGTCTATTGCCTGGGCCGGAATGGACGAAGCCGAGGCATTCCTTGACAAGGAGATTGGCGACATGTCGACCCTCAGGATGCGGGTTCCTGGACGCTGCTTAAGTCCACTCCGGACGATCGGGCCAAGGCCGCTTACTGGAATGCCGATGCCGTCAAAAACGGCCATCTGGCGCCCCAGTTGAAGATCGAGAACGAAAAGGAAAAGCCCCAGACCGTCAACTACGATGAGCTGGTCAAGAGCTGGAGCAAGTAAGTTTCTGATGCCATCGGCTGGTGGCGGAGGTGTCCGCCGCCAGCCGTGACGACAAAGTCGACCATTGACGGCAAGTCAAAGTAGCATACGCTGGCAATAGCGATGGTAGTTCGCTTGAACCTTGGGAGGAGGCCATGGCAATGCGGCATGATGGCTTGCATGCCGAACATATACAGTCCGCATTGATCGGAAGTGCCGCTGCACAATCTGCGCTGATCGCGTCCTGGGGCCGTTCGATGCGTCTTTACGGTTTGAGTCCCGAAGAAGGCGCTCCGAATGTGCTCACCGACCGTGAACTGAAAGATGCGCGCGAACGGCTTGGATCATTAATCGATACCGCAGAGTCGGCGCTGGAGCGCCTTTATTCCGCTGTCGGTGGTGCAGGCTGCTGTGTGCTGCTCGCTGACAAGGATGGAGTTCCGGTTGATCGCCGCGGCTACGAAGGCGATGACGCGACATTCCGCACGATCGGTCTTTGGACCGGAGTAGTGTGGAGCGAGGAGAGCGAAGGGACCAACGGAATTGGTACCGCACTTGCCGAACAGAGGGCACTTACGATCCACCGGGATCAACATTTCCGCAGCCGCAACACTGCGCTGTCCTGTACCGTTGCCCCGATTTTTGATCATCGGGGCCGTCTGATTGCGGCAATTGACGTCTCCTCGGCCCGTCGCGACTTGACCGAGGATTTCGTCAAACTCATCGCGGTTGCCGTGGTTGATGCCGCGCGCAGGCTCGAGGCTGAGAACTTCCGGTTGGCATTTCCCAAGGCAAGAATTGTTTTGGCGCAAGGCGCGGACGCCGCGAGCGAACGAGCCGTGCATGCACTGATTGCTGTGGATGAGGATGATCTCGTTATCGGCGCTTCCCGCGCAGCCCGCCATATGCTTGGATTGACCGATGAATCGCTCCGCAAGCCCTTGCCGGCTTCTGACGTTCTGGGCGAGCAAGCCAATGCCGAGCTCGATTATGCCACCGCAGAACGAGGTGCCATCCAGCGTGCTTTGGCACGTTCTGGCGGCAACATATCCGCTGCTGCAAACAATCTGGGTATCAGCCGCGCCACCCTGCATCGCAAACTGAAACGGCTCGGCTTTCCCGATAAGGTCTCGTTCAGCGATTTCTAATCGCAGCTGTCGCAAAATTGCGACAGATCAACGACGGCCCTGCCTTGGCTGGGCTGACATATCAGTCATAGAGCGCGATGCTTGCCTTTGATACCGCAGCAGGCGGTGTTTTCAACGCAGCCGGTTTGCAGGAGCGAACTGCGCTGCAAGGGAGGAAAATCCGTGAACAAGGTAGAGTTCAATCGCACAGTCAAACCCAATTTCAAAAAGCGCTATGGCAACTTCATCGGCGGCAAATTCGTCGAACCGAAAGCCGGGCGCTATTTTGAAAACACGTCGCCGGTAAACGGTCAGGTTCTTTGTGAGATCGCCCGTTCCGACGCAAGCGATGTCGATGCGGCACTCGATGCAGCACACGCTGCCAAGGAAGCCTGGGGCCGCACGAGCGCTGCCGAACGCAGCGTCATGCTCAACAAGATTGCACAGGTGATGGAAGACAACCTCGCTGTGCTTGCCCAGGCGGAAACCTGGGACAACGGCAAGCCAATCCGCGAAACCACGGCGGCTGATCTACCGCTTGCCGTCGACCATTTCCGCTATTTCGCCGGGGCGATCCGTGCACAGGAAGGTGGTATCTCGGAAATCGATCACGATACGGTGGCCTATCATTTCCATGAACCGCTCGGTGTCGTCGGTCAGATCATCCCGTGGAACTTCCCGATCCTGATGGCGGTGTGGAAGCTTGCCCCGGCATTGGCTGCGGGAAATTGCGTCGTGCTGAAGCCTGCGGAACAAACTCCTGCATCCATCCTGGTGCTCGCCGAACTGATCGCAGATATCCTGCCGCCCGGCGTGCTCAACATCGTCAACGGTTTTGGCCTTGAAGCCGGCAAACCGCTAGCCTCGAGCCCCCGTATTGCCAAGATCGCATTCACCGGCGAGACGACGACCGGACGGCTGATCATGCAATATGCCAGCCAGAACCTGATACCGGTGACACTGGAGCTGGGCGGCAAATCCCCCAACATTTTCTTCAAGGATGTCACGGCCGAAGATGATGATTTCTTTGACAAGGCGATCGAGGGTTTCGTCATGTTCGCCCTCAACCAGGGTGAGGTATGCACCTGTCCGAGCCGCGCTCTCATCCATGAATCCATTTACGACAAATTCATGGAAAAGGCGCTGAAGCGCGTGGAAGCGATCGTGCAAGGCGATCCGTTGGATCCAGCGACCATGATCGGCGCTCAGGCCTCGAGCGAACAGCTGGAGAAAATCCTCTCCTACATGGATATCGGCAAACAGGAGGGTGCCGAGGTGCTGATCGGCGGCGAACGCAATTTGCTCGCCGGTGATCTGGCGGGCGGATATTATGTGCAGCCGACGGTCTTCAAGGGTCACAACCGCATGCGGGTTTTCCAGGAGGAGATATTCGGCCCCGTTGTTTCGGTGACGACCTTCAAGGACAATGACGAGGCGCTGTCGATCGCCAACGATACGCTCTATGGTCTTGGCGCAGGGATCTGGAGCCGCGATGCCAATACTTGCTACCGCTTCGGACGTGCAATTCAAGCAGGGCGCGTCTGGACAAACTGTTACCACGCCTATCCGGCGCATGCGGCATTCGGTGGCTACAAGCAGTCGGGCATTGGCCGTGAAAACCATCTGAAGATGCTGGATCACTACCAGCAGACCAAGAACATGCTCGTCAGCTACAGCCCGAAGAAGCTCGGTTTCTTCTGAGTTCGTAGGCTGGAATGAAACGTCGGTGGCACTTTGTTGCCGCCGATGACGTTTTGCGGAGGAGCACCATGAAAGACAAAGTCAGCGCCACACCTGCTGCGCTTGAACTGATCGCGACGCTGCAGACGGAGTACGGACCGATCTTGTTTCATCAGTCCGGTGGCTGTTGCGACGGCTCGTCACC
This sequence comes from Candidatus Phyllobacterium onerii, assembly GCF_028331445.1. Taxonomy (GTDB): domain Bacteria; phylum Pseudomonadota; class Alphaproteobacteria; order Rhizobiales; family Rhizobiaceae; genus Phyllobacterium; species Phyllobacterium onerii. Next base: position 34,089 of record NZ_JAQMHX010000025.1, read on the forward strand.
GATGTGTTATCCAAAAGGCGATTTTATCATCGGTGACCAAGATGTTCAGCTTGGTGAAATCGGTGGAGCTCCCGTCTACATCAGCGCCCCGCAATATGACGTGTGGAAGCACACCGAGCTTATCATAGACGTCGTCCCAGGCCGTGGCGGCATGTTTTCACTCGACAATGGCCGGGAAGTGAGATTTCTGACGCGATCAAAAGTCTGCATCATCTAACCAGGTCGGGTGCTATTCCCTCGGTGAAGCTACTGGACTTCCTCCCAACGCCTTGATTGGATCCGGCAGATCGGCGAGGACCTGCGAGACGAGAATCCAAGGCGCTTGGGTTCCATCAAGATGTAGTACAGGGGCAATTTGTGTCCCCAACCACGCCTCATGCCGCGCCAAATTCCGTCCTGGAAAATCCGGTTTGTCATATTGAGCAGCCCAAGCGGCGAAGGCGGTATGGATTTCATACATGTCGCCTGATGGCAATATTCGGTTGCCGTATCGTTGATGTTCCCGCGCCAAGAGCCGTTCCATCCGAATTGGCGTCGGAGTGTACACAAATACAATCAGATTGACCTTCTTGATCAGGGTATCTCCCCACCCGTCGAATGATCCGGACAACACCCAGCCATCCTCGCCCAGCGCTTCTTCGATCAGGCGGACGCGATCGGCCGGGGGACGCTTGGTCGAGAACGGCGGATTGGTCGGGTACCAATAGAAGTCATCACAATCCACATGGCGGACTCCCAACGCTGAGGCAAGGCCACTGCCTAGCGTTGTCACCCCTGAACACGATGCTCCAGTTATGTAGATCGACGGTTTCTCCAGTTTCATCGTCAACCTCTTGAGGCCACGCTCGGTATCAATCCAACAATACCCATAAGTTGTCCTCGCTGCCACCTGTCAGATTTTCGGCCCACTCAACAATAGAAACGAGTTTTCTAACCTCTTCGGCTAAGCGTGTTCATGCTGCGGACATGCTACTTTGAACAACAATCGTCGCTGGCGAGGGCACGGGGGGTGGAGATGATGCGCAAGGCATGGCTCGTGGCGGCTGGGGCGTTGGCTGTTATGACTGTCGCCACGCGCTCGGAAGCATGCGTCGACACGGCGCTGGTATTAGCGGTGGATGGTTCTGGCAGCATAACCGACGACGAATATGGATTTCAGAAGTCTGCGATCGTCTCTGCCTTCCGCGACGCATCGGTGCTGTCAGCCATACGAACCTCCGGGAGCGTGGCAGTAGCCGCTGTATTCTGGGGAGACGGCGAATTATCCTCACAAAGAATCAGCTGGATTATCATGGACGGAATCAAGCCATCGGAGCAGTTCGCGCTTGAAATCGAGCGCAATCAGCGAACGGCTTGGGGAAATACCGACATAGGTGGCGGCCTCTGGGTCGCACTTGATCTGCTTTCAGACCCGAAGTTATGCGCCCGAAGGCTAATCGTGGACATTTCCGGGGATGGAAGGGAAACCATCGCGCCCAAGCGGAGAAAGTCGATCTCTCTTCATCAGGCGCGCGGCCGCGCGGAAGCGATGGGAGTGACAATCAACGGGCTGGTGATCTCGGACGAGGAAGCCGACCTCGCAGATTACTACCACAAGAGTGTTATCATGGGCCCCAACAGGTTTGTTATGGACATTACGAAATTCGAGGATTTTGCGAGGGCGATCAGGCTGAAGCTCATCCGGGAGTTGTCATGACCATAAAAGGTGCCATGCTGCAGCTTTCGGCATTGGACTGGATGCTGTTTCGAGAACCCAGACCAATTGACATAGTCATAGTAAATGACGCTCTCTCCGCCGTTTCTTATAATTTTTTCAACGATCTCAATGGCTTGTGGTGTCGCCCCTACCGTTACTACCATCCTGCCCATCATCAAAAAATTGCCCGTTTGCACTTGTGGCGACGCGGCTAACAATAAAGTAAAATACTTTGGCTCCGTCAGTTCCGGCTCGAACCCGGGTTCGCGAACGCTCCAGTCAACGGAACGGATATCGTACGAAGGTGTCGCTTTTCGGTAATATTGATGGCCGAGCGCAGATCGAAGCTAAAAGGAGTGGGAGAATGTCCGCGCCCAGCAGGCATCGATCTTGGCGAATGCTCATTCCTGCGCCTGCCTGAGAGGGGTGAAGCCGATCTGCCTCCTGATGGGGTCTTCTTGTCGGAGTGTCCTGAGCATGTCCTCGTATTCTCTCTCAACCCCAGGCGTCACTGATGGGCGCACTTCCTTTAGAGCCTGTTCAAAATCCTTTGACGTCACTTGGGCTACGTCGAGCGACTGGCGCAGGGCAAATAAACCTGCCCGACGTGTCAAATCCTCGAGATCGGCACCCGTGAACCTCTTGGTACGCTCTGCCAAATCATCGAGATCCACATCATCAGCGATTGGCATTTTCGACGTATGAATACCTAGAATTTTTCGCCTGCCCTTTGCGTCCGGGACCGGGACATATACCAGTTCGTCAAAGCGGCCTGGCCGAAGCAATGCCGGGTCCAAGAGATTGGGCCGGTTCGTTGCAGCCATGACGACGACCCCCTGCAAATCTTCAAGCCCGTCCATTTCAGCAAGAAGAGTGTTGACGACGCGCTCCGTTGCTGCAGGTTCCCCCAGGGACCCACCTCTGGCGGGGGCAAGGGAATCTATCTCATCGATAAATATAACGGCCGGCGCAACCTGCCTTGCGCGTTCAAAAAGACGCGATACCTGTTGTTCGGACTCTCCGTACCACTTTGACAGTAGATCGGAAGACTTCGTAGCCAGGAAATTTGCCTCGGCTTCGCGTGCGACTGCCTTGGCCAACAGAGTTTTCCCCGTTCCCGGTGGGCCAAAAAGCAGGAAGCCCTTCGCGGGACGTATGCCAAGCCGCTTGAAGGACTGAGGTGATCGCAAGGGAAGTTCTATCCCCTCGCGCAACTTTATTTGCGCTTCGTCGAGGCCTCCCACATCATCCCAGCGGACATTGGGAGCCTGGATCATGATTTCCCTCAGGGCCGAGGGCTGAATCCTTTTCATCGCCGTCAGGAAATCATCCTGAGATACAGTCAATTTTTCCAATATTTCGGCTGGTATGCCTTCCCGCAGATTGATGTCCGGCAGGATCCGGCGCAACGCGTCCATGGCTGCTTCGCGTACCAAAGCCCCAAGATCAGCACCCACAAAACCATAGGTAGTTCTGGCGATGTCGTCGAGGTCAGTATCTTCGGCAAGAGGCATACCCCGCGTATGGATGGCCAGGACTTCACGCCTTCCTTCCTGATCAGGAACACCGATGACAATTTCCCGGTCAAAACGTCCCGGACGCCTTAGCGCTTCGTCAATGGCATCCCGTCGGTTGGTTGCGCCGATGACGACTATATTCTGGCGCGGTTCCAGTCCATCCATCAAAGTCAGAAGCTGAGCTACAATCCGGCGCTCGACCTCTCCTGTGACTTGTTCCCGCTTTGGAGCGATCGAGTCTATTTCATCAATAAATATAATTGACGGCGCATTCTGCGCGGCGTCCTGGAAGACCTGTCTCAACCGCTCTTCCGACTCTCCATAACGGCTGCCCATGATCTCCGGGCCGGCGATGTGGAAGAAGTGCGCCTCTGTCTCATTCGCCACCGCCCGAGCCAGAAGTGTTTTCCCGGTTCCCGGAGGTCCGTAAAGCAGCACTCCCTTGGGTGGATCGATGCCCAGCCGCTGGAAGAGTTCAGGATGGCGAAGCGGAAGCTCAACCATCTCACGAACCTGATCGACTGAAGAACCAAGGCCGCCTATGTCGTCGTAAGTGACATCCGCCCGCCGAGCTTCCTTTGGCTCTTCGAACTGAGGCCGAAGCTCAACGACCGTATCTTCGGTCATTTGAACGATGCCGCGTGGTTGTGTCGAGACTACAACAAGCCTGATTTCCTGGAGACCGTATGCCGGCAGGTCGAAGAGGCCTCGAAGGAGGTCATCGGTATTGCGAGAACCCTGGCCGCTGGCCCTCTGTTGAACAGAGGTAGACACCACATCTCCGGCAACCATCGGACGGTAAAGAAAAGTCCTCTGGAGGGCATCACCCGATCCCTGGAGGCGGAGGTTCTTCTGCGCCGGGGCGAGAATGACTTTCGTGGCAGCTTTGACTTCCGCCTTCTTGATTTCTATATGGTCACCACTCGTCGCACCAGCGTTGACACGCTGCAATCCATCCAGCCGCACGATATTCAGCCCGTCGTCTTCCGGATATGGTCGCATGGCTATTGCCGCAGTATGGCGCTTTCCGAGCAGCTCAACGATCTCCCCTTCCTGAACACCAATCTTCTTCATTGAAGAGGGCGACAGTCGGGCTATGCTCGTCCCGGCGTCCGTCAGTCTGGTATTAGCAACCTGAAGTTTGATGGTGAAATCTTCCACAGCCATGGAACTTCCTTTCCAATTTGCTTGTCCGTATGGCGCAAACTCCCGATTTGCGCCGCAGATCGGTGGTGGGGCCACCGCGTTAGCCGGGGTCGCGATCCTGACAGGAATTCTTTGACTTTATCAATCCCTTAGACTGACAGGACGCGAAACGGCTACTTCTCCGTCTTGATAGTCCTCCCACAAGAGTTGTCTCAAGTTCGCTCATTCCAACAATTCCCGGTTTGTCGTTTGGTTGGACAATAGAGGTACTCATGACTCAGATTGCGTACACAGCGTCGGGAATTCCGAAGCGGACGGAGATGGCCCGTCGCCAATTCCTACACCTTCTCGCCGGCAGCCCGCTTCTGACCCCGACCGCGGCTGGCACTATCGCCAGCCTATTGGCGGAAACCTCGGATCAAGCGCTCGCGCAAAGCTACGACGTACTGCGCGGTTCTCAAAGAGCCCTCGGGCCGGACGGGATCATCACCAATCCGGCCGATGCACTGGATGTGTTCGAATTCGAGCCAGCGGCGAAGAAGGCTTTGCTCAGCCAAGAAGCGCCGGCGCACTGGGGCTACCTGGAAAGCGGTGTGGACGATAACTTAACGCGCGATGTCAATCACACCGCCTACGCGAACTACCATATCCGCGTCCAGCGCCTTGTCGATGCGCGCAGGGTTGACACCACCGTGAAAATCTTCGGTGAAACCTGGGACAGCCCACTCTTTCTGTGCCCGGTCAGCAGTCTCGGCGCGTACGATCCCGAGGCGGGGGTCGCAGTGGCGCGCGCCGCCGCGAAACGCAACCACCAGATGATACTATCTACCGTCGACAACGCCAGCATTGTTGACGTGAATAATGCACGCGGTTCGCCCGCTTGGTTCATGTTGTACCCGACCGACGATTGGAATGTGACCAGCGCGCTTGTGCAGTTGGCCGAGAGTGCGGGCTCCCCAGCTATCGTCCTCACCAACGACCGACAAGGGGGCCGCAACACCGAGACCTTGTTCCGTGAGCGGCGTAATGACCTGCGAGACTGCTCTTCCTGCCACACACCAGGCTTTTCCAACGATGTGAGCCGCAAGGCCAACTTCTCGAATATTGATGTTTCCAAGGTTACGAACCTATACGGTACCGGCATGACATGGGAATTCGTCGATCGCCTTCGTGGGATCATTAAGGGCAAGCTCGTTCTTAAGGGTATTATGACGGCCGACGATGCTAAGGAAGCGATGCACCACGACGTAGACGGCCTCATCGTTTCCAACCACGGCGGTCGCCCGAAGAGAGCGGACAGGCGACAATCGGAGTTCTGGCCGAGGTGGTGGCGGCGTCACGCGGCCGCATGCCGGTGCTTATCGACGGAGGCATACGTCGCGGCACTGACATGCTGAAGGCGCTCGCCTTAGGCGCAACGGCTGTTGGTATTGGCCGGCCATACGCAATCGACCTCGCTCACCGCGCGTGCGAGGCCGCTCTGTTAAAGTCCTGCCAGCTATTGCCAGCGTAACCCAAAGCAAGATTCAACTTCAGCCTGAAAAGACCGCATAATGCGATGTCTTTCGCGAGGTGGGTTCATTGTCGATCGCATTCCTTGGCACTGTATGGAAGGCCGGAACTCAAAAACGAGGAACTGCGGCTATGCACGAGTAACGTGGTTACGCGAAATCTGCTTGATATTGACAACACCCACCTGGCGCATGATGGTGATGAACTCATCGTCCAACATCTGCAGCACATATTCCACACCCGCCTCTCCGAACGACGCTAGGCCCCATACGATTCCAACCTGCACTCTTACCGCTACGTGTCCCTCATGCTGACATTGGCGTAAAGAGGCAGATGATCCGAAGCCATGCGCGCGGCCCGTCCATTTACCACGCCGACCTCGGTTACCTTCATCGATCTCTCCACGAAGATATGGTCGATGCGAACAAGAGGAAGCCGCGCAGGAAATGTTTTTGCCGGGGGACCAGCCTCATTTGCCCATGCGTCGGCGAATTGGCTGGAAATCTGCCTGTATGCCAATGATGATCTGACAGCGTTGAAATCTCCCAGCAAGATTTTCGGCGATCTGCAATCGACGTGTCCGAGCCATCCGGGTCCCAAAAGGGCTGCAACCTGCGCCGACCGGTCGCGCCGCGACAGGCCTAAATGGGTATTTACAATGTTGAAAGTTATCCCCCGGTAGGCCGCTTCGACCGAGAGGGCTCCGCGGCGTTCGCCGAAAGAGGGCAGGGGTCCAGCCTTGATCAGCCGCATGTCGAGCGAACTCAAAATTGCGTCGCCATATTGCTCCGGCGATTTGCATCACCGGGTGGAAGAACAGTTTCATGTTCAAATGAGTCGCAATGGCATGCGCCTGATCCACAGAGCCGGTGCGTTTGCGGCCCACGTCGAGCTCCTGTAGCGCGACCACGTCCGGCTCGCAGGCGGCAATAACCTCCGCGATTCGCCCCGGAGATGGTTGACCGTCACTGCCGACACAGCTGTGCACGTTATAGGTCAGGATCTTGATAGCAATCTCCTCGGTCTGTTTGCTAAAGGAACTTTCCGAACCGCAGCTTCATTCCCTTCGACACGCCATCTCGCCGTCGAGACCTAAAGGGAAAGCAATGCACGGCAGAAAAGCAATATTTAACTTCGCGCTCGCCACAGCGGCCGCCTTTTTCTGCTGGCTGCTCTACCGGAATATCAGCCGCTACAGTCCGGCAGAGATCGTGGCATCGCTTGGCGCCATCCCCTTTGACCATCTCGCTCTCTCCATTGCCTTCGCAGCAGTCAGCTATGGTTGCCTCACGGGTTTCGACGCCTTTGGACTGATCTATGCCGGCAAGTCGCTCAACTACCGCAAGGCCGCACTGACGTCCTTCGTCAGCCTTTCAATCGGCCACAATATCGGCCTGTCGGCTCTGAGCAGTGGTGCCATTCGCTATCGTTTCTATTCGCGATGGGGACTAACAGCCGAGGATGTGACCAAGGTCGTGCTGTTTTCGGGGGCGACTGTTACCGTCGGCCTATTATCGCTGTGCGGGTGGGCCATGCTCATGAGCGCAAGCTCGGCAGTTGTCGTCGGTCTTGAGCGAAGGGCCGCGTTCTTTATAGGCATGGCACTTCTCGCAGTTCTTGCACTCTATCTGATCCTGTGCTGGCAGATCCGGCGGCCCCTGACCGTCCGGAAGTGGAAAGTCAATTTGCCATCTCTGCCATTGGCAATTGTGCAACTGTTGCTTGGGACGACCAACTTCGCTTTCATCTGCGCGAGCCTTCAGCAGCTGTTGTTGGCCTATCAGGATGTACATTATTGGGAAGTGTCTGCGGTTTACGCGATAGCGAACGGAATGGCGATCGCGACCCATGTTCCGGGTGGTCTCGGAGTCCTGGAAGCCACCACGCAGTGCCTGTTGCCGCAGGCTGCAACGATCGGCGCTGTCATAGCTTTCCGATGTGTCTATTTCTTCCTTCCGCTACCTTTTGGCGTTCTTCTGCTTGCCATATCGGAACGCGTCTTCAGGAAGGATGCGAGCAAGACCAACAGTGTCGGCCCAGCCACGCCCCTAAGCTTTGCCAGCATTTCACGACAAATCGTGCGGGTTGCATGGGTCTTTTCGGATCGAATAACGTAGTCAGGAGGATAGGCTTCTCCGGCCCGGCGGTTGCGTCGATCGTTATAGGATTTAAGCGGCGGTTACCGCGGCTACACTCGTCGATTACCCCTGCAATGGACCAACGCTTGTTAATGCGCGATTGCACCTCGTTGGGTGTCATACCGAGGTGCTCGGCTAGCAACCGATCGCGCAGATGGACCACAGCTGCACGCTCCGACGCGGTAGCTGCTTCGATAGAGAGATCGCATTCGGTGTCCATGCCGCAAGAGCGATTATTGAGATTGGACGAGCCGATACGCGCAAACCGGTCGTCTACTATCATGAGTTTGGAATGGACGAAGACAGGGGCTTCATGAGAGCCTTCACTATCAACGACGACCGGGTAAACCACGCGCAGCCGCCCGTGTACGTCGGCTCGTCTAAGCCGGCGAACAAGACGGTCGCGATTGCCGCCCATGAACAGTCGCTCCAGGCCGCCATGGCATTCTTGCGGGACGACGATGATGACCTCCGGGCCATCAGGCTCACCAGCCTGTTTTCAATCAAATTTCCTATTCGCCGACACGTGAGATACTGGGTCTCTATATAGATGAAGCGGTGGGCGGCCTTCAGTGCGGTCTGATTCAGACGCTCGATTTCCCGAATGCCTTTTCGCCCGAAGGCACCGGGTACGGTGCGGGCAATGGCAACGTTGACATTGCGAATATCAGGTTTCAGGCCGGCGGGCCATCGATTGCCGTTGAGATGTACCGGGGCAATCTTCTTGCCTTTGCACGCCAGCCAACGCGCGCGCACAAGATCGGCCAAAGACCTTGCGGCTTCCGCGTCCACGGCAAGCTGCACATCGTGCACCGCAGGATAAAGTGTGCCATCCAAGTCTTTGCGCCGACTGTCGATTCCGAAATGATCCGAGGTGTCCCAGCGGTGAACGGTCAGATCGATACCGCCGGAAAAAGCGATTTTGTCATCGATGCAAACTATTTTCTGATGATGACAGCCGCGCCAGGGATGGTGGCCGTAACAGAGCTCGATACGTGGGTGATCTGCCCACCGCTCCCGGGGAAAAACGCGCATCTGCCGGGCGGAATAGATCGGGCCGTTGGCCCAGACCAGAATATGAATATGAAGATCCGGCCGCTCATCGATCAATCGCCGCAGATAGTGACCCAGCCGCTCTTGATTGGGCTGGTCGGGGCGTAAAGCGATTTCTCCGTTAAAGTCCCAGCCTGCGATAAGGATAGAGCGTTGGGCGGTAGCGAAGGCTTCGTCGAGATTTCGGTAATAGTCAGCGGCATCCACCAGCATCGCGATCCGCCCAGCGGATACAAGACGCCACGCATTCACACCCACCCTTATGAGCGATTGGTTTTGCGCGGGGAGTGTTGGCTTTAATGAAGACTCTTCGATCTGTGTGAATGCCATCTAGTCAGGACACCTTCTTTCTCATCGACTGCGCCCAACGAGGGCCAAGCGGCGTGCAGCGAAACCAAAACATCGGTCTGGCCAGATAGTTCCCTGTGCGAGAGCCGATCGCGACCGGAGGCCGGCAGCCTCTAACAGGGGTTCTTCGGCGGAAATGAATTTTGTATGCCCTCGTCATCCTGATTTCTGCTTCTCAAAAGCAAGCAATCCAAGAATGACAATCAGCGGAAGAGGTCGGCGCTCGAATCTTCCGTTGTCGGCGCCACACCGATCAACGAATTCACGCCGGTTTTTTCCGTTGCAGACTGCGCAACCGCAGGCGAGGAAAGCAACAGCACAGTGGCAGTTAAGACAAACTTGTTCATGTTCGCACTCCCTTGAAGAGGTGCGCGGCCGGGTTGGCCCGGCCGCCCCCGATAGGTAGCGTTTTGTTTTGACCCCGCCGGCGCTTTTTTAATTGAGGAAACAAAATAAAACCGG
>NZ_JAQMHX010000026.1 GCF_028331445.1 Candidatus Phyllobacterium onerii
CAGTTGTTGTACTGTAATAGCAATCGACATTTTGGTGTTAAACAAAACGTAAAATCTATAATATTATCATATAATTAGATTGAATTTGGTGGCTTTTGCTACATAATTCCGTAATTTCCATAGCCAAAGGGTAAGCCGCTAACCCACAAAAACGTAGCTTCTAAATCTTGGTTGCAATTGTAGATGTAAATCTACTCAGTAAAAAGCCGACCAAGATATGCAATGTCAATTGGATATTAACGCAAGATAGGCATCGGTCGGCGTCGAGTTCAACAACATCGTTGTGCTCTCGGACCAGTCCTACCAAACAGAGTTCGAACGCGACCGCGGCACGGGATAATGGGATCTATGGTTTCGCTCTTTTCAAGGCCCCCATACTGTCTGCTTCCCGGGATTGGCTGGGACTATTCAAAAACCGCTTTGAAGGCGCAAAGCAGCCGTTAAATGCATTGATCACGAATAGCCTGTTCTGGCGCACAGCGGCCATCACATCGACGCGAGTGCTTAAACTCCTGAACCGTCGAGGTGCTTCGTGTCCTCGCCTTCCCAAGGTGGGGCATAGTACGATCCAGATTGGCAGAGGGCATCGGCAAGCACTTCGCCTAAATCAATCTCCATCCGGGATCTCCACTTTCGAACGATGATTTCCATTTCTGCTTTGCCAATACATTAGTAGATACTGACTGTGCGCGATAAACTGTTTACCTTGTGCCAGGACTGATACCCAAAGGTCGGGTAATATATTCCCGGCTTACTCATTTACGGCCGTCGGTACGATGCAATCTAACTGCGGCAAATCTAAACGCGTCAGTCGGGTTTGCATTGCAGCAACGCTAAGCCATCCATGCCATTCTAGAATTCGGACCCGAAGATGACGTGAGTTGGTGGACTGATCATCTGATAAGCACTCAATTTTTATGGTTTAATCATTCAGCTTTTGCGTAACCTTTAGTCACCAGACAGATTAAAGATACTTTGAATGAAAGATGGGAACCGATGATTTTTGACTAGCGTACTGAATGCTATTGCCTGGCTGCAACATTCTCAAATCGGATGATGGGGTACACACACAATCCGATCTACGAAACGGTTGTGGGTGGTGCCTAAAAGATGCCTGGAGAACTCAACGGTGGCAAAGCTTGTTTCGCTAATTGTGCTTATATGGGCTCCGGTCGTTCTCGCGGCGGTTATCGCATTTGGCTTGCTGCGGAGACGGAGTTTAAAAAAGCGCCGCACACAAGCACCCGCTCCGAAGAAGCCGGAAAATAAATGACAACCGCTTTCGTCCTCCAAAAGTGGAAAGAGGGGCACCAAGCACGGCAAGTGCTGAGACAGGAATAATGCCTTGATCAGAACCAGCGGCCGAACCCGTAGTTTCCTATATTCACCTCAGGAAGTTCTCGCGCACGGTACTCGTGCCGCCACGACTCCTTGATTTATTAGTCCACCGCATTACCGACGATAGGGCACGCCATGCATGCCCGGCGCCGCGCTTGCAGCCATGAATCTGGCTCCGTACCCACCAACGTTTTTTACACAAGGTGGCCGGCCGGCACTCCGTGCTCAAGATTATCACAAAGGTTGCGACCCTACTGCCGAGCGTCAGATTTTCAGGCGAAGCCGAGCTTCAAACACTATAAGCCAGAAGTTCCTGCTGGTGTTTAGCGGTTGAAGAGTATTCGATGCTTCATCGCAACAAATGCGGGCAAATAATGCCTTTGGGTTTGGCCGCCAAGTTCTGGCGCTATGCTTTGCCGTCGGTCGCGTATAAGTGATCCTGTCGGCTCAGTACTCTCCACAATGTAATTTTTTGCGCGCGTCATGTAACCGTTACGTACTGTGCGAAATCAGCTGTATGTGCTCGAACATTCTTAATCGGCATTGTTCTTTTATCAGCTTTACGAGAGGTGACGATAATGAACGTTCCATATCCTCAAGTCTCAGTGCGAAGATCCGCCACTTCTGAGTGTGCATTTGCTGAGGCAAAGACACCACGCGGCATGGGTTACGGTCCTGCATCGGGCAGAAATCCTGATGCATACGGGGAGGTTCCGGCTCATCGGGATACACAGCCAGCCACCCATACCGAAGCCCACAGCGCGGCAATTTCCGTATTTGAATTGAATGTTGACAAGCTGCCTGAAGAATCTCGGTTCGATGCTTGGCGTCGCAACTTTGCTCCCATGGTTGAGCTAACAGGGGTGGACAATGATCCAGCTCCTTTCGTTGGAAAGCAGAGAATGTGGGATCTGGGTCCCATCGCCCTTACCCATATCAAAACGAACGAGCTGAACTTTGCGAGCGTTCGTGGCCATACACGGCGCGACCCACTTGACCATTGGGCCGTGACCCTCGTGCTTAGAGGAACCACCGAAACGTCGATCTCCTCCCGGTCCTTCCGCGGAGGTGCGGGAGTTGTACAGGTCCATCCTCTTGGCGGGTCCTTCGAGGGATCCGTTACTGACAGCGAAATGCTGATCTTGTTCGTTCCGCGTGACTTCTGCCAGGAGGTGGCGCGTGTGCTGGGCGCGATAGAGTTCTCGACGATCGACACGGGCATGGGCCAGTTGTTATCAGATTTCCTGCTTGGTCTTGCGAAAAGGCTTGCGAACCTCGAGGTCACCGATCTGGGTAATCTCGCGGCTGCGACCAAGGCTATGATTCTTGCATGTGCGTCACCGACTGCTGACCGCATTCAAGAAGCGGAAGAACCCATTTCGATGGTGCTTCTGCAGAGGGCACGACGCCTTTTGCAGCGCAAACTATTTGATGCTGATTTCCGCATCGACGGCGTTGCCCGCGAACTTGGTGTCTCGCGCACACGGCTATATAGGTTGTTCGAACCCTATGGCGGTGTCGCCCATTACCTGCAGCGCCGACGTCTCATTGACGCGCATGCAGTCCTTGCGGATCCTTGCGATCAACGTCGGATCGTAGATATCGCCGAACAGCGCTGCTTTACCGACGGCGCAGAGTTTAGTCGGGCATTCAGACGCGAGTTCGGCTACACACCGAGCGATGTTAGGACCGGTATCCATGGCGGTCTGCCGAATCGGCCCGCCACCGATCTCGCCGCGAACAAACCGGAAGAGCGATTTGGCCTGCTCTTGCGCAAACTTCACGGATAACGCCAGCGTAGTGCCTAGATTGACCGCATCCGGATTTTGGGACGCTCGGCCTAAAGGCGGGATTCCCTACCTAATAACTCATAACCTGAATGTGCTATAGCCCCCAGTATCAATCGTCAAATGCGATGAACCTGCATGCTTGCGGACACCAGCGTAGGTAAGGGAGGATTTTGCTATGAAACGCAGGACTTTTCTCACGGGGAGCGCTACCTCGGTGGCGGCACTATCAGCGCAACCAGTACTAGCCCACTATAACCCTCCGTTAAATGATCCACCATCGCCTAGTGAATTTGCAGCAACAGCTGCTCGTTTACGCGCCCAATTCATGAAAGATTTTGACCCAGCCTATATCGAGAACGTGATCGTTCCGCATTTCCTGGTGAGCGTTTTTGAGGGTGAGCGGTCGTTTCTTCCGATGATTGATCTTGCACTCACGAAGGAGAACGCTCTTCCCAACGATTTATGGGGTCTTCTCAGCCCGACATGGAGGCCCGCGCCGGAAGATGGCGTGACAGTATTTCTTCAAGGATTGGAGAAGCGAGGACCGGATAACCGTCGCAAGAGGATTTACATGTCGGCGGTAACGCCAGATCTCTATCGTGAAAAGTATGGCGGCAAGGTTACAGCGTTTTTTGACCAGTTAATGTCCGAAGCCAATGCGGGACGGCCGCTGATGCGCGTCTACCTGAATTCGTTTTGGGATCTGTACTGGGATTTGCATCTGGGCGTCTCGGGTGACGAGATACCGGAGCGTGTCCGTCAAATAGGCGAGAGTTTCAACACGGTTCTCGCTTACCGAGACCCAACGACGCGCATCGTCTACGAAAATTATATGATCGTGCGATCCCATCTCGACTTCTTGAAATCATGGATCGATGAAAAGCTCGCCGATATCACGTCAGGAAAGACCACAGATCCGGAAAAGACGTTTGCGTGGTACTGGATCAAGAACGGCGAAGAGAGCGCGTATTTCAATCACAAGGACGTGGTGTTCGAATGCTTTCACAACTTCGTGGCATTCAGTCAGTGGGGCAATACCATTTACAATATCATGCTCCGTCTGGCCAATGGTGTGGGTGACCCGGATATCAAGGCTTCTTTCAAGCAAACCATGGAGGGTGATCCGGACAACGCAGACGGTGCCCCATTCACGCCTCTCGAGGCATTCGTCATGGAGTTGTTCCGGCTGATTTCGCCAAATGGCGGCAGCATTTCTGCGCTTGGAGAAACACAAACGCCACAATTCGACCGACACGGTTACATCATCAGTCCCCACACCTCGACGAGCGTGGACCCCGTGCACTGGACGAACCCCAAAAAATTTGATCCTTCACGATATAAGGATGCTCCTACGAGCGCCGATATCGATGAAGCCAAAGCCAAGCAGATCGGTTTTGCCAAATGCCCATTCGACTTGACATCGTTCGATGTGAAAGACGGTCGCAAGGCTGCGCTGCACAACAGTGGGTTCGGTACTGTTTTCGGTGTCGCTGACGGTAAGCAGCTCCCCGTCTGCGACTATGCAGGCTTTGCGCCTTTTGGCTTTGGTTATCGTCGCTGTCCGGGCGAGCAATTGACCATTCAAGCCTTTGAAGATTTTCTGCGAAAGGTTTCGAAAGACAAGATCGAGTTCATGAAACTCAATATTGCCAACCCTGAGCCGCTGCCGATCGGGCCAACAACGGTGATTGGTGATGATATCGGTTTTGCACGCGTCGTATAGCTGCAACAAACTGATGGTCCGGGAGGCATCGTGAACAGACGAACTTTCTTGTCGACCCTGATTGGCGCGGTCACTTTTGCGGCGATTACCAAATCGTTGCCAGTTCTAGCCTTGCCGATGGCGGACGTCGAACCGATAACCTCCGATTCGGAGCAAGATGAAAGCGCGAAGGGTCACGCCCCTGATGGCACGCCTGTCGAACTAGCGCAGCGACGCAGTTCTTCGCGGCGTTATAGCAACTCGCGGCGTCGGCAGAATCGCAGGCACCATCGCCGTACTAGACGGCGGCGTGTTTGCCGGACATATCGCGATGTCTGGGGGCGGAGACGCCGTCGCTGTCGTTGGGTCTATTCTCGGCGATGACAGGTGAGGCAACGGTGTGGGAGCCGCGTCCCACGCATGCGAGGGAGGAATGGAACTTTTGGCCAATGATGTCATCACCTTGGAGCGTGCGACGGGCGCTGAAAATGGCACGTTGTGATTGGCTGCGTAGTCTCGCTGGCACCATCCATCCGTTAACGTAGCACCTCGACTTCGGCGTAATGCACACAGTCTACAAAGCATAATCTGGAGGTTTGGCCAAATGTGACTGGCGTCTGGTTCTGGCGCAACGGCGACCTCAGCGTGGTCGTCTGCAATGTCTGCTTTCAGGTGGTGGCAAAACTGACCTCAACGGCCGACATGAGGGGGCATAGCAGCCGTTCGATTGGCTCCCTTGCGGTCTAGAATGAAGTATCGACCTGGATTGTACTCTTTTAAACTACAATCAAAAAAGCCTGAATTTGCCTATTATCGGCATTTTCAAAGGAAGGGTTGCTGGCAGCTTCTGCAATTGAACAGGCCGCGAAAAGATTTCAGTGGGGTCGTGGGTTAGATACTTCTCAATGCGAGGCAAATGCGGTGTCCCTGGCTGCCATATCGGTGTAGCTTTTTGTCAAACGATTCTCCGATTTGATCTGTATCCATGGAAACTTCGCTCTATCTGCCGGTAAAAAGCTTTCTTGAAAAGGCAGGTTACGTCGTCAAGGGCGAGGTTGGCGGCTGCGATCTTGTCGGCCTCAGTAATGACGATCCGCCGGTTGTCGTGGTCGCCGAGCTAAAATTGAGTTTCAATCTGGAGCTCATTTTGCAGGCGGTCGACCGGTCGACCATTTCAAACGAGGTCTGGATCGCTGCCCGGATATCGTCCAGCGGCAGAGGTCGTCAAGCCGACAAACGCTACCGCAACCTCTGCCGCAGGCTTGGCGTTGGTATGCTGGGCATTTCCGATGCCGGCGAGGTCAGCGTCATCGTTAATTCCATATCACCAATGCCGCGGACCGATCCAAAGCGGCGTTCGCGGCTTATGCGCGAACACCAGAAACGACGCGGAGATCCGGTGCCTGGTGGTAGTACCCGCACGCCAATTATGACGGCATATCGGCAGCAGGCGCTTGCCTGTGCGGCAACTCTGACGGCAGGACCGCTGCGAGTGCGTGATATGAGAACCAACGTACCGGACGCGGGCAAGATATTGCTTTCAAATGTTTATGGCTGGTTTGAGCGCCTCGATAGGGGCGTCTATGCGTTGACAGAAGCTGGCCGCATCGCGCTGCAGCGATGGCCGCAGCCGGATGTGCAGGGCGCCAGTAACCCTGGCATTTGAGCGTTGGTTGTTCATTCCGAATGTGCGTTAGAGAAGATCGCGCCTCGCCCTATGCATCGTTTGTGCCGGATCTGCCGCCGCTCCGTGCTTCGAAAATCGCATAATGCCTCATTTGGAACTGCAGGTTGTGGGTCACAGTTTCGCCATTGGGTCAGGCGGACTGTCTGGATGCCAGCCACGCCGTCCTTGTCGACTCGAACACAAAGTTGTTGCCGCATGGACAGCTACGGTTGGCGATTTGTCCACATTGGGAAAGACGCTCTTCGGATTGATGGAAGACCAAAGCCGACCGTGGACCTGTTTATCGTCTATTATGCAATCAACAGCAGCTTGCCGGTTGTGGCCCGGCTTTCCATGTCGGTATGCGCCCGAGCGGCTTCAGCAAGCGCATAGACGCCGCCGATCTTCAACGTCAGCGAACCGTCTTCGATCCAGCCAAAAAGCCGCTGCACGCGGGCGCGAAAGAGTTCGGGCGTGTGGATGTGGTCGAAAAAGATCGCGTAGCCGATCTTGATGCTTTTGGGCAGGCTCATGATGTCCAATGGACCGGGGCCACCGAGCACCGGCCCGTACCAGCAGAACGTACCGGAGCGGCGGAGCGAATCAAGTGAGCCCTGGAACGTTTTGGGGCCCGAACCGTCATAGACAACATTAACGCCTTCCCCCCCGGTCAGGTGGAGGACGTCCTCTGCGAACTGTCCCCCGGTATCGACGACGACGTGATCGGCACCAGCTTCCTTTGCTGCCGCGATCTTGTCTTCCGACGAGACGCGTCCAATCACGCGTCCGCCCCTCAACTTTATGATCTGGGTCAGTAGAAGGCCTAACCCACCGGCAGCCGCATGAACGAGAGCGATGTCCTCCGGCTGCACAGGATAGAAGTCGGTGGCAAAGTGACTAGCGGTCAGACCCTGCATCATGACTGATGCGGCCGTACGATCGTCGATGGCGTCGGGAATTTTAACAAGTGAATCTGCCAAAATGGAATGGCGCTGGGCATAGCTTCCGGGTGCGTAGACCCAGGCAACCCGATCTCCGACTGCAAAACCGTCGACCCCATTGCCGACGGATAACACGCGCCCCGCGCCTTCAACGCCGAGAATTTTCGGATTCGGCATCTCAGTCCACGCCATGCCTTGGCGCACCCCAATGTCCATGAAGTTCACACCGGCGGCGGCGACTTCGACGACGGCATGTCCCGGCATCACCACCGGATCTGGGCGATCGACGAATTCCATCACGTCGGTGCCTCCGACTTTTTTCATAACCACGGCTTTCATAACTTCTCCTTTTCTTGACTGATTGTTCCAAAATTGGCCAAAATTTTTAGCTAGTCAATCGCGCGAAGCGCCAGGCGTCCGAGGGATTTCAACTGCTTCCGGCTTGCGCCGCTGCGTGCGGCGATGCGGATGCCCGCGACGCTAGCAAAAAGGAAATCTGCCATCTCGTCGGAGGACAACGTTCCGCTTATATCGCCCGCGGCTCGAGCCTCGTCCAAGCGCTGGCGCGTGGCGTGCATCAGACGTCGGTCCGCGGTTTGATAAATGTGTGTGAGTTCTGCACGGCTTTGGCCGAACTCGCAAATGGAACTGATGCCGAGGCAGGCTTGCTCCGCTGTTTCTACCACGCGGTCCATCATCGCCTGGATACTATCGACTGCGCGCGGTTCCTTGCGCAGCATTACGAGGTGTGCATTGGTTTCTTCTGTCGAATAGCGCTCCACGGCGAGGCAGTAAAGCTTCCACTTGTCGCCGAAAGTGTCATAGAGGCTCTGCCTCCCGATCTTCATGGCGCGCACAAGCATGTCCGTGGATGTGCCGTGGAAGCCATGCTCGCGAAACACGCCGATTGCCGCGTCCAGCGCCATTTCTTTATCGAATTCCTTAGTCCGTGCCATACCGCTATCTAGGAATAATGGAACGATCTGTCAAGAATGACTCTGTGAAGTAGATTAGTCCGGCATGGAAACGCCCCATGGCCCATCATCAGGCAAGCAGAAGGACAGCATCACGATGCTGCCCTTCTGGGATGGTTCGCGCCGAGAGGCCAGCTATTTGCCAACGGCTGCGCTTTCAATCAGCCGCGCAACAGGTTCTGGATTTGGGACCATCACCACATGCGAAGCACCCTTGACGATGACGGTATGGTGCGAATGCGCCCGCTCTGCCATGAATGCCAGCGACTGCGGCGGTATATTCTTGTCTTTGTCGCCGTAGACGAACCACGAGGAAATATGTTTCCAGGCTGGATCGCCCGATGCCTCATTCAGGGCGGCTTCTGTAACCGGCCGCTGTGTTGTGGCCATTAGTTTGGCATCGGCCTGGGGGACGTCCGCTGCAAACTGATCGTGGAACTTGTCCTGCTGTATGTAGAGATCGGTCCCACCGCCAGAGAGCTTGACGGGCGGCGCGAGTGTCGGACCGAGCGTGCTCCCCGGAAACTTACCTGTCAAGCCAACGGCGGTTTCGCCCGCTTCCGGCGCAAACGCGCTGACACAGACCAAGGCTTTCACGTTGTCATGGCCGTTTGCCGCCGAGCTGACGACGCTGCCGCCATAGGAATGGCCGACCAAAACAACCGTGGATTTTACACTGGACACGATGTTGCCGATGTACTCCGCATCGCTCGCGACGCCGCGCAGAGGATTGGCGGCTGCCACTATCGGATAGCCGTCTTTCTCTAGTATTTTGATGACGCCGCTCCAGCTTGACGCATCGGCGAATGCCCCGTGCACGAGGACGATTGTGGGTTTTTCAGGCTGCTGTGCATGCACTTGCAAATCGCTCAATAGGACGCCCGCCATCGCGAGTGCCGCCAATAACTTGTCCATCCGGATTTTCCTTTCTGACATTTTTTACAGGGTCGTTTCAGTTTACTGACGCTCAAGTCGGTGATGTATCAGACTTGGGCCCGCGGATAGTCGGTGGATACACTAAGGGTCCGCCAGCGTTCCAGTTCTTCCAGCTTCGCCCGATCAGCCTGCTGGATGACAGCCAAAGCATCGCTTCCGAGCGGCAGCCGCAACGGCGGCTTATCCATTGCGGCGACCCCAAGTATGACTTGGGCGGCGCGTGAAGGATCGCCCGGCTGTCTTCCGTTTAATTGACGCTGCACGCTCGCCGCTTGACCGACGACCGCCTCATATTCGGGCCGACCTTCACGCAGTTCCGTCGAGGACCCAGCGAAATCAGTGCGGAAACCTCCGGGCTCAATGATGGTGACCTTGACGCCGATGAGCGCCATCTCCCGGGCGAGAACTTCGGAGAAGCCCTCTACACCCCATTTGGCAGCGGAGTAGGGTGCACGGCCCGGAGCACCGATCCGGCCACCCACTGACGAGAATTGAATGATATGACCTGCACGCTGCTCCCGCATCAAAGGGATAGCGGCCTTGGTGACGATAATGGTTCCGAACAAGTTTGTTTCGATCTGTCTGCGAAAATCATCAAGGTCGGTATCTTCGACAGAATTAATGTTGCCGTATCCGGCATTGTTCACGAGGACATCGATCCCGCCGAAATTATCGCCGGCAACGCGCATGGCCTCGTTAGCGGCGATTGGATCTGTCACATCAAGCGCGACAGTTCTAACCGCATCTCCATAGCGCTCCTCAAGATCACTCAGCAATGCGGGTTCCCGCGCGCTGGCGACGAGACGATGACCGGCGTTGAGCACGGCCTCTGACAGGGCTCGGCCGATACCGCGCGAGCTGCCAGTTATGAACCACCGTTGCGACATGAATCCTTCTCCTCAGGTAAAAGCTCAACTTGACTAGGGTGCAAACCGCGTAAAGACGAAGTCGTGATCTTTTACGCGGGCCTCATGGCAGGTGAAGCACGTTTCATGCTGGGCTGCGTCGACAGGCTTGCCGTTCACAAATCGGCCAAATCCCCAGCCGCCGGTGGTGGGGTATTTCTTCGAGTCCTTGACCATAATCTGGACAGTCGTCGCGGCGCCGGGAATGGAGGCTGGTTCGAATTCGGGCGACTGAACATGTTTCCAGGCGAGCTTCGTCAGGATGGTTCCGTCGGGGAAAGGAAGTTTTCCCTCGCGATACGCATTCACCGCAACCGTGTTCCCGAGGACCGCCCGAAGCTCATTGAGAGGTTCGCCTTCCTGGGCGGGCGCGATCAACTCCCAATGCCGATAACCTTCGGGAATGGTGACGCCGTAGATCGGCGACGCTGCCCGCGCATTGGGATCGCCGTCGGCGGCGGCCGCAATTGCCGCGATTCCTGATCCCGCTGCGACGGCAAGAAACACCAGATGACCAGCTTTCATGGCGCACGCTCCTCAAAACCGTCGACGTCGATGATAGCCTCGGCGAACGCGCGAGGCGCTTCTTGAGGCAGGTTGTGGCCGATGCCGGCCTTTATCACGCGGTGTGCATACTTGCCGGAAAACTTCTTGGAATAGGTGCCGGCGTCGGGATGGGGTGCCCCGTTGGCGTCGCCCTCGAGGGTTATGGTTGGCACCGTAATGATTGGACCTTGGGCCAGGCGCTTTTCAAGATCGTCATACTTGGATTCGCCTTCAGCCAGGCCGAGCCGCCAGCGATAATTGTGAATTACGATCGCGACATGATCCGGATTGTCAAAGGCGGCAGCGCTGCGGTCAAAGACGGCATCGTCGAACTTCCACTGCGGCGATGCAAGCCGCCAGATAAGCTTGGCAAAATCCCGCGTGTATTTCTCGTAACCGGCCCTGCCGCGCTCGGTGGCAAAGTAGAACTGATACCACCATGCGAGTTCGGCTTCGGGCGGCAGTGGCATCTTGTTGGCTTCCTGGCTCCCGATGAGATAACCACTGGCGGAGACCATGGCCTTGCAGCGCTCGGGCCAAAGCGCCGCCACGATGTTGGCCGTCCGTGCGCCCCAATCGTAGCCGCCGATCACCGCTTTTTTAATCGCGAGTGCATCCATCAGCGCGATGACATCGGCCGCGATCACCGCTTGCTGGCCGTTCCGGACCGTTTCAGCCGATAGAAAATGTGTGGTGCCGTGGCCGCGCAAGTGCGGGACGATGACCCGATACCCGGCCGACGCCAGGATTGGAACGACATCGACGTAGCTGTGGATGTCGTATGGCCAGCCGTGCAAAAGAATGACCGGAGATCCGTCGGCGGGACCTTCTTCGGCATATCCCACGTTCAAATCGCCGGCCTCGATCTGTTTCAGCGAGCGGAAAGTTGTGCGCGGCGCAGGAACGGTAGCTGAGAGCTTTGGCGGTGTCTTCTCTGCCTGGGCGTTTGCAGTCCCGGTGATAGCGAGTTCGGCAACGGCAAAAGCTGCGGCCGCTGTTCCAAAAAAGCGGCGGCGAGTGTGATCGATAGGTTCAGGGGTTTTTCTGGTGGCCATATCAGGATTTCCTTCAAGTATGCATTAGGCTTGATTGGGGGTAATTTTGACCAGATTGATTGCGACATCGATCTTGCCACGCGTAGCCTTGGAATACGGGCAAGTCTGATGGGCGGCATTCAGCAAGGCGCGGGCGACGTCGTCCTCGACGCCAGGCAGGCTGACGTTCAGGCGGACACAGAGAAAATATGCGCCGGCCGAGACATTCAAATCCACCTCGGCGTCAATTGCCAGGTCTGCCGGAAGTGCGACGTTCGTTCGCTTGGCTTCAATCTGAATCGCCCCTTCGAAACAAGCCGACCAGCCGGCGGCAAACAGCTGTTCGGGATTGGTGCCGCTGCCTGGGATGCCGGGAACCGAAAACCTGATGTCGAGTCGGCCGTCAGAACTGCGGGACTTGCCGTGTTTACGCCCGCCGGTGGTGCGGACTTTGGCGGTATAGAGCAATGTCTCATGCCGGCTCATCATATGATTTCCTCACAGATACCAGTCATCAGCGCAGCGACCTGAACGCGTTTCGCACCTCTTGGGTGAAGAGCTGTGGCTGCTCCCAAGCGGCAAAATGACCGCCGTCTTCGACTTCATTGAAATAGACCAGGTTATGGTAACACCGCTCAGCCCACGTCCGCGGCGCGCAATAAATCTCTCCAGGAAAGACGCTCACGGCCACGGGCATCGTCGCGATGTCGACGGCGTTGAAATTATTGGAATGGTCTTCCCAATAGATTTGCGCCGCAGAGGCTCCGGTACCCGTCAGCCAATAAAGCGAGATATCATCGAGCATTTCGTCGCGGGTCAAAACCTTCTCCGGATCCCCGTCGCTGTAGGGCCATGTCGCGAACTTCTCATAGATCCATGCAGCGAGGCCGGCGGGTGAATCCACCAGCGAATAACCGATTGTCTGCGGCCGCGTTACCATCATGGCCGCATAGCCGGAGCTGTCTTTGTAAAAGGTATCAAGCGCCTTGAAAGCCGCTTTTTCCTTTTCGCTCAGATTATCTGGAGCCGGTCCACCTGCAGTAAGGATGGACGCAATCTCTTTCGGGACAGTCCCGGGCATATTGACGTGAATGCCGATCAGGCCCGGTACATTCTGCAGCGCCATGCGGTGCGAGATGACGGAGCCGCAGTCACCGCCCTGTGACACGTAGCGGTCATATCCCAACCGCTGCATGAGCGTCGCCCATGCACGACCGATATGGTCGGAGCCCCAACCCGTCGTAGTTGGTTTTCCGGAGAATCCGAAGCCGGGGATCGAGGGCACGACAAGATGGAACGCGTCGTCGGCGCTGCCGCCATGCGCTGTTGGGTCAGTGAGTGGCCCGATCACCTTAATCATCTCCAGGATCGACCCGGGCCAGCCGTGCGTCATGATCATCGGCAGGGCGTTCTCGTGGGGGGAACGGACGTGGATGAAGTGAATGTCGAGGCCATCGATTTCGGTCATGAACATTGGGAGTGCGTTGAGCTTCGCCTCAACCTTGCGCCAGTCGTAATCCGTCGCCCAGTGGTGCAGCAGCTCCTGAAGCTTGGCGAGTTGCACGCCCTGGGACTGGTCGATAACGGTCTCCCGGGCAGGTAAGCGTGTCATCACCAGTCGCTGGCGCAGATCGGCAAGCGCTTGGTCCGGAACGTCGACCCGGAAAGGACGGATCGCATCGCCCTTGACCGCTGCGCGCACGCGCGCCGGAAGTATGCTCAGGGCCCCCGCGGCGGCAGAGCCGATCAGAAAATGACGCCTCGTCGGCAATAATGATGTTACGGGCATGACGATACTCCTCGAAAAAAGCGACTTCTGTGGGCACATTTAGATTGAGACCCCAGGAAACGCCCGTTATGCGCTGTTATGTTCTGTTAGCTGCCGCGAGCAGCAGCATTCCAGATGATCCTGAATTGCGACGCTTTGGCGCGGATGTCGTGTTGAACCATGTTCGGATAAGTTGTTGGCTGCGAGGAATGGCATGAGAGACGAGACGGTGACGAGCGGAGATGAAATAGTATTTGGCCCATTCGTCCTGGCCCCAAGGAAACGGCTCCTGTCGAGCGAAGGGGCCCCGGTCGAGCTTGGCGCGCGAGCCCTCGATATCTTGATCGCTCTGACCTCCATGCCCAACCAGATTATCAGTAAAAAAGACCTGTTAGCCCGCGCATGGCCCGACGTCACGGTGGAGGAAGGGAGCCTGCGGTTTCATATGGCAAACCTGCGCAAAGCGCTGGCTGACGGAAAGGAGGGTGCCCGGTATATCGCAACCCTGACAGGACGCGGCTACTGTTTCGTTGCACCTATTTCGCGTCCAAGCGACCAGAGCGCAATACGCGGTGAGCGTCGCGCTGATTTTACTCATGCCAACTTACCAAGCCGATTAATACGAATGGTGGGGCGGGATGATGTGACGTGTACCCTGTCCGCTCAACTGCTGGCTACGCGTTTTGTCACAATACTGGGCGCTGGCGGCGTCGGCAAAACCACGGTTGCGGTGGCCTTGGGGCATGATTTAATCGAAGCCTTTGCGGGTGCTGTCCAATTTATTGATCTTGGCGCGCTCAGCGACCCACGTCTGGTGGCGACGACGATCGCTTCCATATTGGGGCTGTCGGTGCAGTCTGATGACGCGATACCGGGTTTATGTTCCTATCTGGCAGACAAGCGGATCCTGCTTATTCTCGATACCTGCGAACATGTCATAGAGGCAGCAGCTGCGTTGGCCTCACGCATCTACACGGCTGCGCCGCAGGTTCACATTTTGGCAACCAGTCGTGAAGCTCTGAGAGTCGAAGGGGAGCACGTCCACAAATTGACCACGCTCGCCTGCCCACCGGACGATCCGCGGCTCACCACAGCCGTTGCCGAAACCTTCGCTGCAACGCAGTTGTTTATGGAGAGGGCGAATTCCAGCGGTGCGCAGCTCGAGCTTCGCGACGCGGAGGCAGCAGTCGTGGCAAGTATCTGTCGGAAGCTCGATGGGGTGCCGCTGGCGATTGAACTAGCCGCTGCGCGGGTCGGCGGCCTTGGACTCGAAAGAACGGCCGCGCTGCTCGATCATCGCCTGACATTGTCGTGGCAGGGACAGCGGACCGCACCTCAACGCCAGCAAACCTTACAGGCCGCGATCGACTGGAGTTATCAGCTCCTCTCGCAAACGGAGCGTACGGTGCTTCACCGCCTTGCCGTGTTCGTTGGACATTTTACGATCGAGGCTGCCCTGGCGGTCGTTAGAAGTCCGAGCATCGATCAAACGCTGGTTTTTGGCATCATCGATAGCCTTGTGGCCAAGTCGATGGTCGCGACCGCGCCGGTCGGGGCTACTATGCGGTACCGCCTGCTGGACACAACGCGAACCTACGCCCTCGAAACGGGCACTAACGAAGATGAACTTTCTGACTTGGCGGAACGTCACGCGACCTACTACCTTGGATGGCTGGAGGAAACCGGTGCCGAGTGGCCGACTTTGAGGAGCGCATCACATCGGGCGCTTTATCTGGCGGGTCTCGCCAATGTGCGGGCAGCACTCGAATCCTGCTTTGACATTGGCGACACTGAAATCGGGGTACGTTTGGCAGTTGCGGCCGCTCCGGTTTTTTTGTCGATGTCTCTGCTGACCGAATGTCATCGCTGGTCAGAGCGGGCACTTCTGGCCCTGGATGGTGGGGTTGGCCACGAACGAGACGCGATGCATCTTCTTGCAGCCTCGGGAGTATCCCTGATGTTCACCCGGGGTGGAAACGACGCTGCGCGCGTTGCCCTGAATCGGAGCTTCGCGATCGCCGAAGAATACGGCGGGCCGCTTGATCAGCTTCAGGTACTCGGTCCGCTTCAGATGTTTCACTTACGCACTGGAGAATTCAAAGCCGCACTGAACTATGCGAAACGCTGCTCGACCGTGGCTGGAGCGCTTGAGGACACGGTGTCTGTTACCCTGGCTCATTCCCTGATGGGGATATCCCTTCATCTTGGCGGACAGTTTGACGCGGCTCACACAGAGCTTGAGTCGGCACTGGTTCCTGGTCCGCTCATTCGACACAACACCACCCTCTATCTTGGCTTCGATAGTAAAGTTCTGGCAGGTGCTATTCTTGCAAGGAACCTGTGGCTGCAAGGTTTTGCCGATCAGGCACTGGAGCGGGTGAACCTGACACTGTCAGAGGCTGCAAACAAGGACCATCCGTTGACGCTATCCATAGCTTTGATATGGGCTGCTTCGTTGTTGCTGTGGACGGGAGACCTCGACGGTGCAGATCAATACATTGATTGGCTCTTGTCTCGAGCCGAACCTCACTCACTCGGACCATATCTTGCTGTCGCACGTGGCTTAAAGGGGGAACTAGCGGTCCGGCGCGGCCACGCAAGGGATGGTATAGGAGCTCTGCAGGAGGCGTTAGAGAAACTCCACACAGCGCCGTATGAACTTCTGACCACCCCCCTCAACATCGCACTCGTTCAGGGCCTTGCTGCCACGAACCGATTTGATGAAGCCTTCTCGCTGATAGACACGACAATCGAATTGGTGGAGTCACGAGGCGATCTTTGCTACATGCCTGAGTTATTGCGCGTGAGGGGCAATCTTTCTCTGACAACTCCGCAAGCCAGCGTGGATGAAGCGGAGCGGTGTTTCCAGTCATCAATCAAACTAAGCCAACGTCAGGGTGCGCGCGCGTGGGAACTGCGTGCCGGAACCGATTTGGCTCAGCTTTACGTTGACCGTGGCCAGACAGACCATGCGCAAGCGTTGTTGCAGCTGTTGTGCGAACAAGTTGTTGATGGTCTCTCCACTGCTGATGTTAGAGCGGCGACCGACCTTTTGGCTACACTGCGCTAAAAGGGAGAACTTCAGGCAACAATCGCTATCGATGCCAGCGACACCTTCTGGCTGGGCATCGCATGGGTGGCCGTGCCATTGACTGGCTGGACCAGGTTCTGTCTGATAACACCGGCAAGGTCAGCCTTGCAATCAGCGATATCGACACTCTGCCGGCGAGCCTTTCGATCTTGGTGCGGGCCGGCGTTGCCAGGGCGCCGGACCTCGGAGTTTGCCTTGCCGCCTTCAAGGGGCGTCGGCAGCTTCAAGGCCGCAGTCGACGATCCCACCCGCTTCAAGAGCTCGCGCACTGTCGGCGCTCACTTCGGGCTGACGCCGCGACGCTTCCAGTCCGGCGAGAAGGACAATCCCGGCCGGATCTCCCATGCCGGCGCCGCCGACGTGCGGGCGACGCTCTATGCAGCCGCCAACGCGATGCTGATGCGGTCGATTGCCTGGAGCAGCCTGAAGGCATGGGGCGTGCGGTTGATGAAGACCAAGGGACGGCGGCGAGCCATCGTCGCCGTCGCCCGCAAAATTGCCGTCGTGCTTCATCGGATGTGGATCGATGGCACAGAGTTCCGGTTCGGATCGGAGGCATCTGCATGATATGACATAGCCTTCGAACTCGATCCTGGCCGGATCGTCCACGCGGACGACGGGATGGATGAAGCCGTTAATGTCTGCTGCGCTTCGAGCGCGTCCCAAAGCGAGGCTCTCCAGACCCTGATCCCATGCATGCATGCAGCGACTCCGAACGCAAGGGAGTCAATAGACTGCGAAGAGAAGCGTGACCCGCGTGAACGACCAGGCTACCGACGATCAGAAAAGAGCTTGACCCAAATGCTCGATTAGAGAAGCGGACCTTCATCCATATGGAAATGGCGGCAGGTAATGCCACCCCTGTCAATGCGACGATGAGCCATCAATCGCTTGCAGATGGCTTTACTCGTAACCGACTGCAATGGTTGAGTCAGAATTGGCAATTGGACTTCCGGCGAGTCCCGGCGGCTCCACGCGACATGTTCGCGACATGGCACTTTTGTCGCTAGTGAAACGCGAATACTTCACTCGCCGCCCACTATTTTTGCGCCCAGGAAAGACCCGCGAATGACATGAAGCGCATCCCCAATGCGAAGCTCACGTGCCGCCTTTATTGTCACGACACTGGAGCAGACGGCCACAGAGAAAACATTTGATTGGAAATGCAGCCCTACGTCCGCAAGGACCCTACACAATGATGCTGACTTTGCAGAAAGGCAATCCTCCCATATCATCACGAAGCATGGGAGATTTAGCTATGAATGAACAATGGCTTGTGGATTCCGAGCGCTATAAGCGAGCCTTAACAGAATGGCAGTCGTCGTCCGGGAACGAGGCCTTCGCCACCTACTTAATGTTGGCAGGAGCGCTGCTGTTTGTTGGAGGTTCGCTATTCGATGTGGGTATAGAGGATGGGCAAAGCCCGGTCGTCGTGGCGATGATAGGCGCAATGGTTGGTATCGGGAGCTCCGTATGGCGCTATACACTGAAAAGAACCTCCCACCGAATTTGGACTGACATGGAGTCCATCCGCAAGCGCTTCGCATCGCGCGGCTACTCTATCCAAGATAACGGGGATTTATCGCCCCTTTAGCGCAATATGTAGTGGAATTCACCACGCTCCCTTGGCCCGAGGAAACCCCGCTGTCATCGCATCCGGTGACGCACTATAAAAATAGCCAGACGGCCACGATAACGGCGATGGCCGCTAAAGGATACATTACGAAGTCGGTTGAAAAGCAAACCAGCTGCCATGGTCGTCATTAAATCTGCAAGCTCTGTTTAAGGGATCGATTGATTCGATCCATGCAAACTCAACAAAAGCATTTCTGTTCCTGAGGGATGTCCGTAATTTCGGATGCGCTGAAAGCTCGAACTCCGGAACGCAAATCACCGAGGTTCCGGCCTCGGTTAGACCCGTCATTTGAAAAAGCAATGCCCCGTTTTATCAGGCCTGCTGGTGAGGGGCCGCCAGCGCTTTCAAACTACTGTCAAAACGGCAGGAGCATATGGACCAAAGGCACATCTCCTCTAATCGGCTCGTTCTCGGCATGGGACAGTCACGACCTCGGCGAGCTTGCAGACTCGCAGGCCTCGATTCATAGTCGACTTGATGTTTTCTGCCTCTTCGAACGCTTCATGATCAGATGTACCAAAAGACCATAACCTTCACGACTGGCCCTGTCGCGAACGTCGACCAGGGTGTCGCAAATGTCATCAATAGCGAGGCGGTTGCTTCGATCCATATGAAATCCCTCCGCTTGGGATATTAATGCTCAAAGGGCCATTCGCGCGGGATGAGGCTCTCGTCCAAGCACAACAAGGGTGCATTCAGACTTTAAGGAATGGTTATGCGCCCGCTGACTGCAAGAGGCTCGGCGGGTGCCGATATCCTTAAGGGGATAAATCCCGCCGAGCCCTGTCGCCCGCTTCTAGTCGAACAACACCAAGAAGTTTAGACCGACTTCCAATTCAGTCAAATCACATCAGGCTGCCGTTGGAAGCAACACTACACTATTCTTGCTGGATAGCGCTTTCTGCAACAGACGAGTGAGCGAATCCAAGTACTGCCGCCGCGGTTTCCGCTTTGTGGGCATCCTCGTTGCCGAGGGCTCTGCACCGTATCCTAAACGTCTCTGGCCTCTGGCATTAGGCCATCCCGCTAAATCGTCAGCGTCAGTGTTCTAACAATTCGGATATCGTTGAAAAACCTTTCCGTCTCAATTTTCTTTGCCTTGGGGTCCGGGATACGAAGAAGATAAGAGGGGTGAACAGTAACGAACAATGTCTGTTCTTTCGAGAGCGAAACCGTCTTGCCCCGCAAATCCCCTAACCGCTGTTGGCGCTGGGTCAGGGCGTAAAATGCGGTTGCTCCCAGCGCCACGATCAATTTGGGCTTGATCGTCTTTAATTCGCGGTCAAGCCACCAGCGGCATGCCTTGATTTCCCCCATATTTGGCTTCTGATGGATACGACGCTTGCCTCTCGGCATGTACTTGAAGTGCTTTACCGCATTGGTAACATAGACATCCGATCTTCCGATACCTGCTTGCTCCAGAGCGCCATCGAAAATCTTGCCGGCCGGCCCGATAAAAGGTCTGCCGGCAAGGTCTTCCTGGTCACCGGGTTGCTCGCCAACAAACATGATGTCAGCATCTTTTGGCCCTTCGCCGAATACCATTTGGGTGGCATTTTTATAGAGATCGCATCGCGAACATGCCCGCGCCCGTTGCTTCTCGTGTTCAATCGTTCCTTCAATGCCCTGTGTCGGTTCATCAGGCGCTCGGGCTGCCTGCAGCTTGGAATGAAAGGCCGGCGGCGTGGAAGCTTGCCGCGCACGCATCGCCGCAACGTTCGCTTCGGCTTTACCGATCAGCTGGGGAATAAGCACCGCCTCAGGCAAATTCTTCCAGTACTTTTTGGGCATTTCCGTTTGCATCGCCTTTATCTTTAATCTTGCCGGGTTAAAGATATTGGCGAAATAAACTCGCCACAGATCGTCGGTTGCGTCCTCCGTTGAAGGCTTGGTGGCGGGCACCGTCGTGAATGACAATGTTTCCCCGTCCCAGGCCGCCGATCCTTTCGGCGTTGCGAGTATCCAGTCCATGTCCGTGAACCGTCGTTGAAAGAAGGGGGCAACCCGCTTGACGATGAAATGGTCAGGTTCGAACCAGGCAACAAACCTCCTTCGTGCGGTGCTTGAAGGCTGTTCATCCACAAATTCCTTGAAGCGCACGAAGGCCTTCATCTTGTGACTGTCGCGCCGAACCGATTTTTCCAGTTTATGGGCAAGAACCACATCTTCGTCGGAGAGCGCTTCCAGTAGTTTCTTGTCGTCCTGTAGCCGCCAAAGCAGCCGGTATAGCAGGGCAAAACGCGTTTGACTCGAGTGACATACGACCTTTTCCGCCAAGGGTAAGAAATCTTTTGGAACCATAATCTGTTTGCTGCCAGGTTTAAGATCATCGAGTGGGCGACGATCGCCAATCGGCCCAAAAATATCGCGTGCGCCGGGTTGTTCATGCTGCCAATCGATCTGTTGGGGCGCGATGTTGTTTGACAGCAAAAGGCGAGCAGCGTTGCGCCATTCGTCCAGGTCGCCATTTGCCTCAAGTTTGACCAGCCGCATCAGCGTCAGCTGTTTGTGTGCGGGGGTAAATAGCCCCTGGAGATCGGCGTTATCGAGTAATCGGTGTGGCGACCACCCTTCTGCAATGATGAAAGCCTTTACTTTCTTCACCGAGACACCGAGACGCCCGAGATCATCAAGGCGTAATCGATGATGCTTGCGCGCTTTAATCACCGATTTTGCCGTCTTGGTGCCGATGCCCGGAATCCGAAGCAGCATCTCCTTGTCCGATTTATTGATATCGACGGGAAAGCGCTCACGATGCGCCAGTGCCCACGCCAATTTCGGATCGAGATCGAGATCCAACATACCGTCGGGCCGGGAAGATGTGATTTCGTCAATTCCGAAACCATAAAAGCGGTATAGCCAGTCCGCCTGATACAATCGGTGTTCGCGCACAAGCGGCGGTTTGATCAACGGCAACTTCTTGGATGAATCGGGAATGGGGCTGAAGGCAGAGTAGTAAATTCTGCGCAGGTTATAACTCCCGTAAAGCCTCGAACTGGTTTGCAATATGGTTGCATCGTTGGCATCGTCAGCCCCGACGATCATCTGGGTGCTTTGTCCAGCTGGAACAAACTTTTTGCGCCGTTTCGTTTGCAGGGTCGGTTCATTTGCCGCTTCAATTTTCAGCCGCAGGTCGCCCATCGATTTACGAATTTCAGCAGGCCGTTTTTCCGGCGCAAATTGTGCAATGCCTGAGTCCGTCGGTAGCTCGATATTGATTGAAAGGCGGTCCGCATAGAGGCCGGCCTCCTCGATCAGATGCGCCGACGCTTCCGGAATTGATTTGAGATGAATATAGCCTCGGAAATTGTGGGTCGTCCGAAGTTCTCGGGCGATCCTCACCATTTCTTCCATCGTATGATCTGACGAGCGGATAATTCCCGAGGAAAGAAACAGCCCTTCGATGTAATTGCGGCGATAAAACTCCAGCGTCAGCCAAATTACCTCTTCGACGGTAAAACGTGCACGCTCTGTATTGCTCGAAGAGCGATTGATGCAGTACGCACAATCAAAAATGCAGAAATTCGTCAGCAGTATTTTTAAGAGCGAGATACATCGGCCATCGGGCGCGTAGGCGTGACAGATGCGCGAGCCTTCGGTCGAGCCCAACCCTCCAGAACGTGACGAGTCGCGTTTTGTCGTACCGCTTGACGCACAGGATGCATCGTACTTTGCGGCGTCTGACAGAATAGCTAAACGTTCCTTAAGGGTCTTTGCCATGCGCGTTCACTTTATGTTCTATCGCGTCGCTGGTCAATGAGCGAAAACCGAGTCCACTCAAACCTTCACCCTATCAGGTGCGGG
Source organism: Candidatus Phyllobacterium onerii (assembly GCF_028331445.1). Classification (GTDB taxonomy): domain Bacteria; phylum Pseudomonadota; class Alphaproteobacteria; order Rhizobiales; family Rhizobiaceae; genus Phyllobacterium; species Phyllobacterium onerii. The sequence continues at coordinate 22,132 of NZ_JAQMHX010000026.1, forward strand.
ATGGATCCAATGTGCGAAGACCGCTTCGGCACGGTTCGGATCAAGGGCAATTCGTTGCAGCCGGAAAAGTTTCGTATCAGTTCGCCATCGAAGGCGCACAACGTGTATCTTTCGCGCCAAACCCTCGACATCATGATCGCGCTCAAGGCCTGCGCCGGTAACTCACGATACTTGCTGCCGTCCAGGTATGATGCGGACGCGCCGATGTCGCGCGACTTTCAATCGTGTGACCTATGCGGTTGTCGAACAGGCCAAGAAGGAAGCGTTACCGCTTGAGCCGTTCACCGTTCACGACCTGCGCCGCACGGGCTCAACGTTGCTCAACGAGTTGGGCTTCAACAGCGACTGGATCGAGAAGTGCTTGGCGCACGAAGATGGCCGGTCGTCGTGCGGCGTCTATAACAAGGCGGAGGAGAGGTCCAGCGCCGTCATATGATGCAGGAGTGGTCGGACATTGTGGATGCTTGGGGAGAAGGACGAAAGCATACGCCCGTGCTATTGCCGCCGGCTATGCCTCTGATGGAGCTTGATCCCACCCTTTTGCCGGCCACGTCTTCCGCTTTGTGATTTCGGGGTCTGAGGGCGACGGATTGGCGCAGCGCGATGGGCCATCCAGGCTTCGAGGTAAGATCGGCGCTGATGCCAGCCGTCCTGAAATCGCCTTCCTGGCTCAGGACAATGCAACAAGCCGACTGCTTATACGCTGTTCTAACGGCGACAGGTTGTCCTGTGCAAAGACTTGCGCCGCTTCGTCAAACCTTTTGGGTAAACCAGACTGCCGGTGTCCCGACCACTCCCCCGCTTTGCATCGCCTCTGCCAAGTCTTCGAGCTTGATGAACGCCTGAGCTGCTTTGAGCGTCGCGAATTCGTGCGTCACTGTGACGTCGTTTGGGTTATCGGTGGCTTGGTAAACTGCCTCAGCCGTAACACCGTTTGCCTTCTGGACCGACGAAAAAGCATCATAGACCCCTCGCCAAGTCTTATAATCAGAGACCATATGCCTCACAAATACCGTCGTCATGTCGTCCTCCTTCGTTGCGTGTTCAATTGCCGTTTCGGCGCTAATCATTTTGTTTGGATCGGACGGCAAAATCGAACGCCTGCTGCGGAATGTCCGTGCAGCGCACGGCTTGGACTTGTGGACTATATCGCGCCCTTCTCAATAAGGCATCGGCCGCGGAGCGCATCAACCTGCCAGCCCCGCCTTGCGAAGGCCCTCTACGCGGCGCTGAAAGTCCTCCGGGTATTGGAACGGAAGGACGCGGCGGCGGCGTTCAATGGAAAATGCGGGATTCAGCTGGAGTGCCTGCTCCCAGGCCCGTCGGCTTTCCTCAGGTCGTCCGAGGTGGCCATAGCAGGACGCGAGCAGGGCGTGGGCAATGTCCGACTGAGGGTTTCGTGCGAGCCGCTCCTTGAGCGCGGTAACCGCTTGCTCATAATCGGCGAGGGAAAAGTGCGCATCGGCGAGAAATTGCAACAGGACTTCCGGGTAGTGCGGGTCCAACAGCATCGAAGCATCAAGCGTCTCGAGCGCGCCTTTGGGGTCGCCGGAAAATATCTGGATATGGGCCATCAACATGAGGAGGTCGATTGAGTTTGGCGAAAGCGCAAGTCCTCGTTGCGCCTCTGCCCGAGCGCGGTCAAGGTCCCGGCTCCACATGCAAGCCATACCCAATGCGAAGTGACCGTTGGGTTGTTGCTCGTCCATCGCCACCGCTTGCTGTGCGAGCTCCAGCCCGGTCCGGAGTGAATTCTCAGGATCGGTGCTCCAGGCGTTGATGTAGTCAAGTACATGGGTGAAGGCGATGAGGGCGCGGGCCGCCGCATATGCCGGATCGATAGCGATGGCGGCCCCTGCCAAGTTGCGCGCCGCGATGTTTCCGGGTCGGGTGCAAGCCAGGCTCTGCTCCCGGCCACGCAACAGGAATTCGTACGCCTCGACGTTTACCGCGCGCTCGCGGGCCAGCTGGTCCCGTTCGTCAGCCGTGAGCTTGAGCTTGAGGGCAGACACGATTTCCTGCGTGACCTCGTCCTGAACGGCGAAAATGTCGGTGAGGTCGCGATCGAAGCGGCTGGCCCAAACATGTCCGCCGCTACTCGAATCGATCAACTGCGCTGTAACACGAACCCTGTTGCCCGCCTTGCGAACGCTGCCTTCCAACAGGTAGCGGACGCCGAGCGCCTTGGCCATGTCCGGGACGGAGACCGCCGCCTTCTTGTATACGAATGATGAGTTGCGAGCGATCACGTGCAACTCAGACAGCTTAGAGAGGTCTGTAATGATGTCTTCGCTTATACCGTCAGAGAAATATTCCTGCTCTGCGTCGCCGCTCATGTTGTTGAACGCAAGCACGGCGATTGAGGGTTTGTCAGGAATGGACGGCGACGCCGCACGTCCTCCCGACGCGTAGGTCTCCGCTGATGCCGCAGACTTTGGCTGGGCGGCAAGGCCAACGTGCAGCGAATAAACGCGGACCGGGTCGGCGATGTTCTTGAGCTGCACTGCACCGCGGTCGTCGATCACAAGATCGAGCCTTGCCTTGACCTGCCAATACGCCGGTTCGGAGAGACAGATACTGCCTGGCTCGCAAATCCCCTCAAGGCGCGCGGCAATATTGACGCCGTCACCCATCAGATCCCCGTCGCTCTCCTCCACAACGTCGCCAAGATGGATACCGATGCGGAATTCAATACGGCGTTCGGGCGGCAAGCCTGCATTGCGCTCGACCATAGCATTTTGCACTTCGATCGCGCAGCGTACGGCGTCCACGACACTGCGGAACTCGACGAGGCTCCCATCGCCGGTGCGCTTGACCACGCGGCCATGATGCACGGCGATTGTCGGATCGATCAAATCGCTGCGCAAGGTTCGCAACCTTGCCAGGATGCGATCCTCGTCGGCACCGGCGAGCCGACTGTAGCCGACCACGTCGGAGACCAGAATCGCTGCTATTTTCCGCATCTCGCCCATGTAGCGCCAGTCTCCCTTGGTACAGACTAGCATAAAGTCCCCGCCAACGCTTCCCACGCTCGATTTGATTGCTAAGGTAGCACTTTAACAAGCCATCGGCCGCGGACCGCTTTGGCCAGGAGCGGAATAAGGCTGAATACCGCTCGCTTCTTAGTAAGGCCGACTTCCGTCTCACGCGTGTCGCGCCGACCGATTCGGCGGTTAGCGTAATAGAAGAGGTTCAGACTAGAAGGATCTGTCGCAATCTGCCTTAAGATTTTGTGCCCAATCAACAACCACTCCAATCGGCCTTTCCAAACGCGCATGCCCCATTGGTCTCGCCAATTGAGGCGAATGGCCAATATGTTCTAGGTATGTGCTCCTAAAGTTGCGTAACGGCTCGACTGGAACCGCACTCGAAACTTCAAAGTGGTTCCTTATAGCAGCTTTTGGATCCGAATCCGTCATTCCAATCACACTTAGGTCGAAGTCTGCTCCAGGCGCGATTGAAATAAGGGCTTTGGTTTGGCACTTTTAGTTGGGACGATTTACGGGTAGGTGCAGTGAAGCGCCTGCCTTGTCGGCCGCCGCTCTTAGGCGCCTGTCTTTGGTCCATAGTGTCGCCCGCTGGTCCAGAAGGACGGATGCCAGCAAGTGAGAATCAGTGTAGGCAATGCCGATGCTGAAAAGACTGTGGCGATCGATCATTGTCATGACTTCGTCGTGCGTGGCGACGACTGCCGCGCGCTGCGCCGCCAGAAAAGCGATCACGCTGCCGCGATCCCTAAGGCTGCCAAGCGCCAGCTCACCGATCATGGCCGGGTGGCAAAGTAGGAGGTCGTCTTCAATAATCCTGCGCAGCTCCGCATCAACACGACGAAAATGATCAACCCAGATCGAGGTGTCCGCGAGTATCACTTGGCCGCTGCGCTCCGGCGGCGCGGAGCTGCCTCGGCATCGGGCATAGTTCCTCCGAGCGCGATGAGGCGCTTTCCGGACTCCACACGGACAAGCGTTTCCAACGCCTGGCGTACTAGGGCCGCAGTTTCATTTATACCGGTCAAGAACCTAGCCTTCTCCATAAGCGTGTCGTCGAGGTTAATGGTCGATCGCATGATATAGCTCCCTAATTGAAGCGCGGAAAATAGCACCATTTGGTGATAAAATCTATGCCGATTGCAGCATTCTGCGCTGTGGGTTCGCTGACGTGCCATCGAGAATTACTCAGCCGGAGGGTCGAAGCTTAAGTACGATTGACTACCTATATGCTGGCCGATCTACCATCATAAATGGTGGCCCACGGTTCGTATCCTTTCAAGGTGTCAAGTTTCGTTACGAGTTTCCTGCAAACCACCCCCAACTGGGTGGCCGGCCCCTCCCTATAAAGAAGCAAGGGTCTCAGCGTGTATGCTTACTGGGTGGACGAAATGATATCCATGATTGAGTCCGCCAACGGTTCGCGGCTGACCTGCCCATTCATAGACGTCCTGAAACAGATGGCGTGGAGCGCCATATAGTGCGGGTAATCGAGCCGGCCGTAGGGAAACTCTTCATGCGCACGGATTAGGAACAGTGCCAGTCTGCTTCGTCTAATCGTCCTGATTCTGTAAATCAAGTTTGTTGCGCAGGATCGTTGTGCCGGGTAACAGAGCGGGTCGGATTCGGCGGGATAGACCACTATTTGCGCTTGGTTTTGCCAGCTGCTCTTTGACTAAAGTACGACGTTCGTCGCCGGTTTTACCTCGAGACTCAGCTAACGCCGTTGCCATCCGTTGCGTCAGTTTCATGCCCTCGACCGCACTTATTCTTTCGCCGCGCGTACTGGTAAGCGACCAACTATTTTTAGTAGTTCCGCGGGCCGGATGATGAAGACTGTGATTTTTCATAAGGTGAAGTTTACAACAGCGCGGAACCTGGGCAATAGGAACTTTCAAGGCAACTTCGCTCGTCAAGAAGCTTTGCTGGCTCGTTTAGCCACATTGTAGACTTTGAGAATTAATCAAAAATGGTCGAAAATCCGCTATTATCGGCATTTTTAAAGCAACGATTGCTGCTGCCTGCCCTTACTGTACAGGGCTGCTTTACGCGCTCAGCAAAAGGAGGGCTTGTTCGGGTCAACTGTTAGGAATAGCGCTGGCAATGGCTGAAGTTTGGCTATTTCAGCGACAGCACGGCGCTCATGAATTGGTTGTTCTCATCAGGGGCGCCAATACTGACCCGTACGAATGTTTCGAATCCTGCCTGCTTCCAAGGTTTAACGATGACACCCTGTCGTAACAGGCCTTCCGCGAAGTCGGCGGCGTTGCCAGCGCAATCGAAAAAGAGAAAGTTGCCTTTCGATGGTGCTACCTGCCAGCCGTTACCGAAAAGAAATGCTTCCATGCGCTGGCGTTCACTTACGGCCAGTATAACCACGCGCTGCAAGTGCTGCCTGTCCGCGAGCGCCGTGACGGCAGATACCTGCGCAATGGCGTTGACGTTGAAAGGAGTGCGGACGCGATCGAGCAAGGAACGAAACTCTGGATCACCAACGACGCCATATCCGATGCGCAGGCCGGCAAGACCGTACGCTTTTGACATTGTGCGCAACGCTACCCATGGGCGATCTGAACCCTTAAGGAGGTCAACCGCGGAGACATAGTCGTCGCCAGCTGCATATTCGGCATAAGCCTCGTCAACGACGATGAGGGTGTTTTTATCGGCCGCTGCGATTGCGCGGGTGAGTTCGGCAGGGGAGAGCCAGCAGCCAACAGGATTCATCGGATTGGAGAAAATCACCATCCTAGCGGGCGTCGCGATTGCTTTTTCAAACGCCTCGACATCGATTGACATGTCGTCTTTGATATTTATGCGATCGACGGTGGCGCCCATCAGCGTCGCATAGTCCTCATGCAAGGGGAATGACGGGTAGAGTGTTACTACCCGATCCTTGGGGCGGAGGACCGCGCGGCTGATAATTGAGATGAGTTCTTCCGAGCCGTTACCGAGAATGATTTTGGCCAATGGGACGTCAAGTGCGACCGCGATCGCGTTGCGTAGCTCAACACCCGCTGGATCGGGATAGAGGCGGATCAAATCGGGGCCTGCCGTAATGATGCTGTCAAGGTCAGGGCTTGGTCCCAACGGGTTTTCGTTGGATCCGAGCTTGGCGATCTTCGCAGGGGCGTAGCGCTGGTTAACTTCGCGCAATGTCAGGCCGGAATTATAAGGCGCAAGCCTGAGAACTTCTTCGCGCACCAGATCGGAAGCATTTATCATGCGGGTCAATCCTGTATTTTGTGCTTTTGTCGCGTTGACTAACCCAAAAATCAGGGTTTGTATAGAGTTGTATATACAAGCAGTGTAAGACTTGCCATGCCCGTTGTAAAGGGGCACAATTCACGCAATGTCGATGCGAGGGCGGGCGTATGAGTGACTTATCTCAATTTGATCTGACGGGACGTCGGGCGCTCGTAACGGGTGCGAGCAGGGGGATCGGTCAGACGATTGCTAAGGCTCTGGCGACTGCTGGTGCGGATGTTGCGATCACGGCGCGGAGTGAGCACGCTTTACAAAAGACTGTTGACTGCATTCGGGCTCTTGGCCGAGCAGCATTTCCCTTTGCGCTGGACGTGACCGATGTCAAATCAATTGACCGGACGGTAGTGGAGGTTGCGAAATGCTTGGGTGGTCTCGACGTGCTCGTGAACAATGCAGGTGTCGAGGAAGTTCGGACATCCTTGAGTGTGGATGAGGCACTTTGGGACCGGATCGTTGATACGAATCTGAAAGGTGCCTTCTTCTGTGCAAGAGCGGCCGCGCAATCTATGGCTGACGCTAAGCACAGCGGAGTCATTATCAATCTTTGTTCGCTGACATCGCATGTTGGTATACCGACCGCCGTTCCCTACGGATCCTCAAAATCTGGGCTCTTGGGAATGACGCGGGCACTTGCAGCCGAATGGGCACCGATCGGCATCAGGGTCAATGCCATTGCGCCTGGCTACTTCCGCACGGCAATGACGGACGTATTCTATGAAAATGCCGGGTGGCAAGAAGCAATGCTCGGCAAGATTCCCTTGAACCGGTTCGGCGATCTAAGTGACCTCGAAGGAACAGTCGTTTTTCTCGCATCCGATGCATCAAGGTACATCACCGGCCAGTGCATCGCAGTGGATGGCGGATTCCTGGCATCGGTCTGACTTGCCACTCGCGCAAAGGCCAAGAAAATGCTGAACAACTTGTACGTAGTTGTATATACTTCTTCTCGACAAGGTCCTTTTGATCCGGTCAATTGTGGCCAAAGACGATAACAAAGGGAACAATATGACGGCTGCCAAAACTGGCTTGGATCGTCTTGCTGTTGAGAAGCCTGTTGGCTCAACGGCTGTGTCTGTGCGCAATGTAAACATGGTTTTCGGCGACTATCGGGCGGTAGACGACGCTTCCTTCGATTTGGAAGAAGGGAAATTCCTGACTATCCTCGGACCTTCCGGCTCTGGCAAGACAACATTGCTGCGTATGATTGCAGGCTTTCAGGCCCCGACGAGCGGTGAAATCGCCATCAACGGTATTCCTGTCGGCCAAGTGCCGCCTAACAAGCGTTCGATCGGGATGGTCTTCCAGAAACTCGCCTTGTTTCCCCACATGACAGCCGCGCAGAACGTTGCGTTCCCGCTGAAAATGCGCCGCTTTGATGCCCGCACCATTCCCAGCAGAGTGGCTAAATACCTCGAACTTGTGAAGCTCGGCGGGTTCGCCAACCGCCGCATCCACGAGCTTTCGGGTGGCCAGCAGCAGCGTGTAGCAATCGCCCGGGCCCTTGTTTTCGAACCGGATCTGCTGCTTCTCGATGAACCGTTGGCGGCCCTCGATCGCAAATTGCGTGAAGAGATGCAGCTTGAATTCCGCCGCATCCAGCGCGAGCTTGGCGTGTCGACGATCAATGTCACGCATGATCAGCGTGAGGCTTTGGTCGTATCGGATGAGATCATCGTCATGGACAAGGGACGTATACAGCAGAATGCCAAACCATCGGCCACATACAGGCAGCCGAGCAATTCTTTCGTGGCGGGTTTCATTGGCGTGACGAATTTTCTGTCTGGTTTGGTTACTGACGTTACGGATTCTGATGTCGCCTTTGTTGCAGGCACTCAGCCGCTGTTTGGCCGCTGGGTCTCCACCAATGTGCGGCTCAAGGCCGGCCAGACCGTGAAGGGTGCAGTTCGCGCGGAGCAAATTCGTGTGGCCGCGACACCGGATCGTCTCGATGATCTGCAAACGACTGTCGCCGGTACAGTCATGGATGTCATCTTTGAGGGCGAGCGTGTCGTCTATGAGGTTAGGCTTCCGTCCCTTCAGGACGCCACTATCCGTGTCTTCGACCACGATCCGTCACAACATGCCGAGTTTGAGGCCGGAGCTCGAGTGTTCGTTGGCTGGAACGCGCGGGACGTACTTATTTTCGCAGAATAATCCGGAAAACCGGGAATCCAGAGGAGAATGAAAATGAAAGATCTGAAAAATCCAATATTGGAAATGACCCGTCGCCGATTTTTGAGCGCAACAGCTTCGATCGGGTCAGTGGCTGCCCTTTCAGCTGCGGGCATGTCTACAGTCGGTTTGCAGGGCGCATTGGCAGCCGAACCAGAAAAACCGAAGGAAATTATTGTCCGGGCCTGGGGCGGAAGCTGGGTCGATAGTCTCAAGGCGGGCGTCTCCGACAGTTTCACCAAGCTGACCGGGATTGCCGTGCGTCATGATTTGACAGAGGACAACGAGATTCAGCCCAAAGTCTGGGCGGCGGTGGCGCAGAAGCGGGTGCCGCCCATCCACGTTAACTGGGATACAACCACCAATGCCACCAAATCGGCGCTTCGCGGCGTGACCGAGGATCTTTCAGATCTGTCCAACCTTGCCACAGTGACGGATCTTGCGAAGCCCGTCGGTCTCGACGGCTATCCGATCGTCAATACGTATGGCTATGTCTACGTGCTGGCCTATCGTCCGAGCGCATTTCCCGATGGCCCACCCACATCATGGAAGGCATTGCTCGATCCGAAGTTCAAGGGTCGCATTGCGCTCTACAATGACGGGATAGGCTTCCATTTCCCGGCACAGGTCGCTGGCGGGGGCAAGGTCGAGGATATCCCTGGCAATATGCAACCGGCCTGGGACTTCATCACCAAGGTCAAGGATCAGCGCCCGCTGTTGGGTGAAGATCCGGATTTCACCAACTGGTTCCAGAACGGTGAGATTGATCTTGCCTGCACGATTTCGACCAACGCACGTGAGGCCAAGAAGAACGGCGTAGATATCAAGTGGGTCGTGCCGGAGGAGGGTGCAAAGTTTGAGACGGATGGCCTCTGGATTCCCAAGGGCCTACCGGAAAATGAACTCTATTGGGCAAAGCAGTACATCAACCACGCGCTTACCAGGGATGCCCAGCAGGTGTGGCTGGACGGGCTAGGCCTTCCGGGCGTCGTACCCGGATTGACGCCGCCCGCCGACCTGGTCGGCGATCCCTCCTATCCGACGACGCCGGAAGATTTCAAGCATCTCATTCGTGTCTCGAACAAGATACAGGTTGAGAACGAAAGTGCTTGGTTCGGCAAGTTCAAGGCAATTATGCAGAGCTGAGCTATCCAGCATCTTTCCGGTGCCTGGTTAAGACACCGCAGAGATGGCTCTGAAAATTGGAACGGGTGTTATGCGCGCATATCCTTTGACATGGCGACTGCTCGATGTCCTGGAAGCAGGAGTAGCGAAGGTTTTCCCGCGCCGGCTCGCCGGCGCAACGCCTTATCTGATGCTGGCTCCGGCAGTCCTTCTGGTCGGACTTCTGGTGCTTGGACTGTTCCAGATCGCCGATGGAAGCCTGAGAACGCTCGACACAACGACCTTTCTGATGTCCGAAAGCTATTCGCTCGACAATTTCCGCCGGGCGCTTACCGAACCCTTGTTCAGAAATGTAGCTTTGAAGAGCTTTACGGGATCGCTGATCGTGACTGCGATCACGCTCATGCTTGCCCTGCCTTACGCTTATGTGATGGTGCGCACAAAGTCGGCCGCGCTGAGGAAAATACTGCTAATCGCGCTCTTCCTGCCTTTCTTCATCGGGCAGGTGGTACGCGCCTATGGCTGGCTGATCATCCTTGGCAATCAGGGCTTGGTCAACGAAACACTCAGCTTCCTGGGCATCGGACCATTCCGGCTCATCTACAATTATCCCGCTGTGCTTTTCGGTCTCATCCAATACATGCTGCCTTTCGCAGTTCTGATGCTCGCTCCGGCATTAACTGCGATACCGGAGGAGACCGAGGCGGCGGCGGAATCGCTCGGTGCCAATTGGATCCAGACATTCATCCATGTGGTACTTCCCATGGCACGTCCGGGCTTTGTGGGTGCGGGACTAGTCGTGATGACGCTGTCACTGACCGATTTCGCGATCCCCGCCATCCTTGGCGGTGGTTCGCAGGATTTCATTGCCAATGCGATCTACGACCAGTTTTTCCGTACCTCCGACCAGGGCCTCGGGGCGACGCTAGCGCTGCTTCTCGTTGCGGCGGGTTCGACCCTCGTCGCCCTAGTCTTCGCGCTGGTCGGGACTGGCACGCTTGGAATGGGAAGGGCAAAGCAATGACCACGGCGCGCGGCAAAACTATTTTCCTCTGGACACTCGTCATTATTTCGATTGTGACCCTGTCGGCACCAACGCTTGTCGTGCTTGGGGCATCCTTCACCGCAGGGAACATGATCACGTTCCCACCCCAAGGATTGTCGCTGAAGTGGTACGCTTCCATTGCGCAAGCAACTGATCTTAGAGAAGCATTCCTGCGCTCGCTCTACGTCTCCGTCGTCTGCACTCTCATCGCGATACCGGTCGGCACACTGGCAGGAATAGCTCTGGCCAAATATGCTGTACGCTTCGAGAAGGCGCTGCAGATCTATTTGCTTTTGCCCTTCACAATTCCGCTGATCGGCTCCGGAATCGGCTTGATGCTGATTTTCGGCAACGCCGGTGTTCTTGGGCAGTTGTGGCCGGTGGGCATCGCGTGCTGTGTCATCAATCTACCCTTCATGGTATGGGCCGTCACGGCGAGCGCCAGCAGCCTTGATCCCGATCTGGAACTGGCCGCGGCCAATTGCGGCGCGCCGCCGCTGCAGACGTTCCTGATGGTGACCCTTCCGGCGGTAACACCTGGAGTGATCACTGGTTCGCTTTTGATGTTCATTTTGGCGTTGAACGAGTTTCTGGTGAGCCTGCTTCTCGTCGATGCACGCATCGTGACGCTGCCCGTGCAGATCTACAATTCGATACGCTCCATCATCACCCCTGATCTCGCGGCCATCTCAGTCGTGTTCATCGGCTGCGCCGCTCTCGCCATCATGATCCTCGACCGCCTCGTCGGTCTGGATGTTTTTCTCAAGTCCAAGTGAGCGGAACCACGCGTTCGGCTCCAATGCAAACGAACAGGTATGCCATGTCTGACATCTGCAGTTATTACGAACTTTTATCGCTCGATGCGACAGCCCGCGCCAATCTCCTGAAGCGGTCCGAAGCCGATCTTTCGAGCTTCACTGAAAAGGTCCGCCCGATCATTCAGGCTGTGCGCGAGGACGGCGACGCTGCACTTGTTCGTTTTGCCCGCGAACTCGATAAGGCCGATGTTACGGCTGGTAACCTCAAAGTGAGCGAGCAAGAATTCGATGAAGCTTTCGGCAAGGTGGAGGCGGAAGTCATCGAAGCGATCAAGTTCGGTATCGGTAATATTCGCAGTTTCCACGAGGAACAGAAGCCCGAGCCGATGTGGCTCAAGGAAGTTCGCCCCGGAGCCTATGCCGGCGACCGGTGGACCCCGATTTCATCCGTCGCGCTTTACGTTCCGCGCGGCAAGGGTGCTTTTCCCTCGGTAACAATGATGACGACCGTTCCCGCGGTGGTTGCTGGTGTGCCTCACATATCAATTGTCACGCCGCCGACCTCGGACGGTTCGGTAGATGCTGCGACACTGGTTGCCGCGCGTCTTGCCGGCGTGCAGACAGTTTACAAATGTGGTGGAGCCCAGGCTGTCGCAGCGGTCGCCTACGGCACCGAAACGGTGCGTCCCGCCATCAAGATCGTCGGGCCCGGTAGTCCATGGGTTGTAGCGGCGAAAAGGCTTCTCGCCGATGTGATCGATACTGGACTGCCTGCGGGTCCTTCTGAAGCAATCATCCTTGCTGATGAGACGATTGATGGTCGCCTTGCCGCTCTGGATCTTCTAATCGAAGCAGAACACGGTCCTGATTCATCCGCCTATCTCGTCACGCACAGCCGGGTGGTCGCAGAAGTAGCTCGTGCAGCACTGCCGGATCATTGGTCAAGGATGACCGAGCAGCGCGTCAACTTCTCACGCTCAGTGCTGACTGGAACGTGCGGCGGCATTGTGCTGACGCCATCGCTTGAAGAAAGCTACCGCTTCGTCAACGACTATGCCCCGGAGCATCTTGAGATTCTATCGACGGAGCCGTTCCGCCATCTTGGATCGATCACAGAAGCGGCTGAAATCCTGATGGGCCAACACACGCCTGTGACGCTTGGCAATTTCGTCCTTGGACCTAACGCCGTGCTTCCAACGAGTCGCTGGGCACGAACCTACGGCCCGCTCTCCGTGACGGATTTCGTCAAGCGCTCGTCCATTGGCTACGTCACTTCCACTGCCTATCCGGAACTGGCCAAGTATGCACGGCAGCTCGCCAAATATGAAGGCTTTAGCTCGCACGAAAACGCTGTTTCGGAAGTTCGAGATCCGCTCATCCGATGAAGGGGACACGACAATGAAAGCGGTAAGGCTCTATGCGGCCGGCGATCTCAGGTTCGAGGAAGTTGACGCACCAGGAAGTCCGAAGCCGGGGTGGGTGCGCATCAAGACAACGGCTGCTGGAATTTGCGGATCCGATCTCCATAACTACCGGACCGGGCAATGGATTTCCCGGACTCCCTCCACGGCCGGCCATGAACTAACGGGCGTGGTGTTAGAGGTCGGGGAGGGTGTTCAAGGCTTGGCAAATGGCGACCATGTCGTTGCCGACTCCCGTTTCTGGTGTGGCGAGTGTTTCTCTTGCCGCGCGGGACGTCGGCACCTCTGCACTGCGCTGGGTTTTGTGGGCGAGATATGTGATGGAGGCTTTGCCGAAGAGATCGTTCTTCCAGCTCGGCTTGTACACAAGGTTGACTCAACAATCGATCCATCGATCGCGGCCATGTCCGAGCCTTTTGCGGTGGCGATGCACGCCGTCCGTCGATTGTCGCCGCAGCCGGGCTCTGCCGTCCTTGTCGTGGGCTGCGGCCCCATCGGGGGACTGGTTGCTATGGTATTGTCACGCGGTCATGACGGGCCGGTGCTTGTCACTGACCGAAACGCAGACCGTGCCGAGCTTGTCGCGCGCGTCACCGGAGCCACGGTCGTCAACCTGGATGAGGACTCCATTGAATTTGCAACCGGCGGTGCACCTCTTTTGGCCGCCGTGGACGCGACTGGCAATACTGCTGTTCTCGCGCAGTTGCTTGATCTTGTGGCTGGTGGCGGAGCGATCGCTCTGGTCGGCATATTCCACAGCAACATGGACATCGATCCCAACCTGTTCGTGGAGCGCGAAATATGCCTCGTCGGCTGTCATGCCTTTTCGGATGAATTGCCTGTCGCCATTGGGCGGCTGGCTGAGTATGCCGACGATTTCAGACAACTTATCGATAGCGAGATTGGCCTGCGTGATGTTCCGGCGGCATATGATCGGCTGATCACCGGTCGGGCCAAAGGACTGAAGACGATTATTCGAATGGGTGGATCGCCTCAATGACACAGAACTCTCTGAAAATGCGCTCACGAAAATGATCAACCTACCCGATAATGCCAGCCCCCTTTATGAGAAAGTGAAGAACTATGTTCTGCAGAACATAGGCAGCGGTCTATGGGGCCAGGATCAGCGACTTCCTTCTGAGAACGAGCTCGTGTCGGCGCTTGGTGTTTCCCGCATGACCATCCATCGTGCCTTGAGGGAATTGACCTCTGTTGGTGTGCTTGTTCGCATTCAGGGTGTAGGTACGTTCGTTGCCGCTTCGCAGGCGAAGTCCGACTTGCTCGAGATCAACAATATCGCCGCCGAAATTGAAGCCCGGGGTCACAGCCACCATTCGAAGGTCCTCCTTGTGGAAACGCTCATGACGACACCAGCATTGACGACTGCCTTCGAATTCAAGAAACGCAGGCTGGTCTATCATTCCATTGTTATTCATTTCGAAAATGACGAACCGGTCCAACTGGAGGAGCGCTTCGTTAATCCCGATCTTGCACCGGACTACGACCAGCAGGATTTCAAGAGCCAAACCACCTTCGAGTACCTCCAGCAGCAAACACCGGTTACCGAAATCGAGCATGTCATTTCTGCGATTGCGGCAGATGAGGCAACTGCCGAACACCTGCGACTAAATCCCAGCGAACCTTGTCTTTTACTCCACCGCAGGACTTGGACGGGCGATGCCGTGGTAACGGTAAACCGGTTTACCTACGCCGGAGCCCGCTATTCGTTGGGAAGCCGGTATTGGCCAAGTCGCAAAAAATAGTTTGTCGCTCACCGATAAGCGACTGACTCCAACTGAACAAATTGGAAAAATTCGCCGGTTTTAGATCGGCTTGACGGGGATCGGTTTTGCAATGAACGAGACAACCAGCCGGACGGCTGAAATCAGGAATATAGCCAGAATAGATCAACACCGTGCACAACGGATGCTGGCGGACTTGCTGCTCGATCTGTTTGGCATGCGGGCGTCGGACGTTCAGATAAACTACGATCAGTATAGCCTCAATTCGTTGAATGGCTTTTTCAGCTGCGATGGTGAGGCCTTTTTCTTCAAGTTTCATCAGGAGGAGGGCGAGGAGGAAATGACCGGCGAGTATTATCGCGCGGACATTCTTGCCAATGCCGGCCTGCCCGTCGATCAGCCCGTATACATGTCAGTTCTGCCCGGAGAACAGATTCTGATTTACCGCAGGCGGAACGATCCCCGGTTCTCCGACGTGCTTCGCGAACTTGATTTCACGGAAGACCCCGCCGAGCGAGCAAGCGCTGTTGATGCGGAAAGCAACCTGTGCGCGAAGCTGCTTGATGTGTATCGCGAGACGCTGCATCCTATCAGCGTGGAAGAGGCCGCCGCCGAACCGGTTCACCGGCTTTTTTATGAACGCCTCATTGATCCTGCCACGCGCTCGTTTCCCGGGGGGCGGTTTGCCGATTTCTACATAGGCAAGACGTTTCGCTTTCCCGAGGTCGAACTGGGATGGGACGAATTCGCGCGGCTGAAATTTATGATAAACGGCCGCCGCTATAGGTCAAGCATCGGCGAGCTTTTCAATGCGGCATATGTCCGGTTAGGCCCGAGCCGTCTCGCGGATAACGGCGGGGTAGTCGCTCATGGCGACGCCCACAACGCAAATGTGTGGTATACGGCGGAAGCCGGTGGGAAAGCGAAGCTTTCGTTTTTCGATCCGGCGTTTGCCGGCTCCAACGTTCCTGCGCTTCTGGCAGAAGTTAAGGCGACTTTTCACAATATTTTCGCTCATCCCTTGTGGCTGTATGACCCGGCTATCGCCAGCCAAATGTTCAAGACGTCGGTGCGGCGGGATGCGGATGAACTGCATGTCGAAACAGACTGGGAGCTAACGCTTGTGCGCAAATCATTGCTTGAAGTGAAGGCGATTCATCTGTGGCGCCCGCTTCTAGGCGAGTTGAAAGAGCGTGCATTGTTACCGGATGATTGGCGAACGGTTATCCGCTTAGCACTTTTCCTCTGCCCGACGCTCGTGATGGACCTGCGTGCCGGAGCAAGAAACCACACGCCCGCCTCCTCGCTGATTGCGTTCTCTGTCGCGGTGATGGCTGGCAGCCCACCCGAAAACGGCAGCGATGATTTTACTCGGTTTCTCAATATGATCGATCCTGAAAGCTGACCGGTCAGGGATTTAATGCGTCCTGTCGCGGCGGCTGGCTTCGAGGAGTCTCTGTGGACGGCAGCGCTGATTTCAGGGCGAATGGCGATCACCTCGGCTGGCGCGTTCGTCGTCGAACAACTGGCGACTTAAAGCGCGCTTGCCGAACCGACGGAGCAGGCAGACGTCAGGGAGATGTTCGCGATCTGTGCTCCGAAGGTCGCATAATGGCTCTTTCGTAACCGCACAATTTGGAATTCAGTATGGCAGCATCACCAGGTTTAGCCGCGGGGGAATTCGGCAAACAATCGTGCCGCCGTACACAATGCCATGTGCCCCTCCGGGCGAGGTTAAAAGGTCAAAACCTACGGCAAACGTCCCCGTAGGACAACGAGACGAGGGGCCTCCGCCCAGTCACGCCTTGGAACATTTGCATCATTGGCTGAGTTCTTTTCCTGAAGGTGACGAGTTGCTTCCATGACACAGGCGTCGATCGTGGATCGCCGCCGGAACCGAGCGCTTACAACGTGACCGAAAGGATGCGTTCATGACTGAACACACAACGCCGGAGCCCCGTAAGGGCACGCCAAGCCCAAGAATAGAAGAGCCGGAGTTCCGTCAGCGGTTTTTGAGCCAATTCAAAGACCCTGCATTCAATCCTTTGAAGACGGAACTTGATCTGATCGTGACGGCTGCTTGGGACGCTTACAAGCACCAGCGCAAGAGCCCCGAGACCTCCAAAGCCGGTCAAGGTTTCCATGATCCAGAGTATGACCTCGCGGTCGACTGGATCAAGGCAAAGGCAAAGGTTGATGCGGCACAGCGTCAATACGAAGATAGCGCCGCTCGCCGCCGGGTACTCCTGATCAGCGGATCGTCACGGAGCGAACATACCTGTCCCGGTGAAATGTCCAAATCCTTTCGCCTCGTGGAAATCGCTCATGAAGTGTTCAACCAGTCGGGCGAGGTGGACGTGGAGATTCTGGAGCTTGGCAGGCTTACGTCCGAGTATGGTCGCAACATCCATCCCTGCAAAGCCTGCTTTTCGACTTCGCCAGCGCTGTGTCATTGGCCATGCTCATGCTATCCGAATTATTCACTCGGGCAGACACAGGACTGGATGAACGACATCTATCCGATGTGGGTCGCGGCTCACGGGGTGATGATCGTCACGCCTGTGAATTGGTACCATGTCACATCCCCGGTCAAATTGATGATGGACCGTCTGGTCTGTGCCGACGGTGGTAATCCCGATCCCACCCTGACACAGGGCAAAGACGCCAAGCTAGCAAAGCAGATCGAATTGGAGGGCTGGGACTATCCAAGACACCTTGCGGGCCGTTTCTTTTCGGTGGTCGTGCATGGAGATGTGGAAGGGGTGGAGAATGTTCGCCGTAGCGTTTCGGACTGGCTTCGATTCATGCAGCTCTCGCCGGCAGGACCGCTTGCTGAAGTAGACCGCTATATAGGTTACTGGAAACCCTATGCCACAAACCACGAAGAGCTCGATGCCGATACCGCCATTCAAGACGAAGTCCGCAACGCCGCTCAAACGTTATTGGAGGCAGTGATTGGCCAGCGCGACGGACAATTCGTTGCAGCCGGAAAACATCTGCAGCAACCCCGTCAGAAATAGGCGTTATGACGTCGGCCCACTATCTTGTGTTCGGATTCCCGAGTTTTGCACCGCGGGCGACGATCTGTATCTGACCCATGAGTTCATGGCGGTGATGCTCGGCATGCGCCGTCCCTGGGTCACGGAAACCCTGCATTCACTTGAAGGTGAGGGCCACATCCGTGCTACCCGCGGAAAGGTCACCATTATCAACCGGGCGGGATTGCTGGCGGAAGCGAACGGTTTCTATGGTGTCGCCGAACGCGGGTACCAAAAATTGCTGAGCACTGGGCTATCGCGGTGAACAGTATGTACAATTGTCCGTTGGGGACGCCCTGTTAGGCCGGTTGATCAAGCTGGCGGAAAGCCGATCTCGTGTCGCATAAACAATTTGCCAACGTCCTGCTCAAATCTTTGAGCGGGGAAGGGTTCGCGCTGTTGGCACTTTTTCTGAATGAAATCGAGCTGACCTACCGCCAGCAAATCGAATTGCCGCACGAGCCGATTGCTTACATGGTCTTTCTAGAAGGCGGCGTCATCTCCGTCGTGGCAACGAGCCCGGATGGCAGAGACACGGAAGTCGGCGCCACACCGATTAAAGAATTCACGCCGGTTTTTTCCGTTGCGGACTGCGCAACCGCAGGCGAGGAAAGCAACAGCACAGTGGCAGTCAAGACAAACTTGTTCATGTTCGCACTCCCTTGAAGAGGTGCGCGGCCGGGGGGGTCCCGGCCCCCCCGAAGGGCTAAAATAGAAATTTACCACCCAGTAGGCCCCCACACAGCCCCGCGCCCCGTCGGAGGG
>NZ_JAQMHX010000027.1 GCF_028331445.1 Candidatus Phyllobacterium onerii
CCCCCCCTCTTCTCTTTCCCGCGCGCGGGCGCCGCGCCCCGCTCGCTTTCCCCCCCACACTCCCACCTCCCTCCCCGGCCCGCCCCCCCCCCCCCCCCCCCCCCCCCCCCACGACTGTCGAATTTACGCTGCTATCCGGCGGCTATTGACCAGATCCATAAGCTTTAGCGCGCGCGCAAGACTGTCCGCCTGCTCGGTGGCGAAACGGTTTTCCGTGATTTCCATGATCAGCGTCGTATCCGGCAGGAATGTCAGTTCCGAGAATATCTCTTCCCATGGAATGTCGCCCCAGCCAATCGGCAAATGCAGATCGCCGATGCCAAGTGCAGTCGCTTCCGCCGGATGGTAGAACTTCGTCATGCTGTACGGGCAGCCAAAGCTGTCATGAACATGCAGGTGCCCAGTGACGGGAGCCATCGCCTTGATCTGCTCGCGCCAATCAAGGCCTAGTCGCGTGCATTCGATATAGGCATGGCTGAAGTCGATCAACCCACAGACATTTGGACTGTTGACAGCACTGACGGTTTCACCGACCTTTGCCGGCGTTTGGCGATATTCCGCGTCGTTGAGCGCGAAGATATTTTCCAATGCAATCCGCACGCCATAACCCTTCGCGACTTCGGCTAGTTCCGCCAATGCATCGCGCTCCATCTGGTCAAGATCGCCAATACGTGTCAGTGCCGGCATCTTGGCCTGTCCGCAATGGTGGACGAGAATGCCAGCCTCCACGCGATTGCACAGTTCAAGCATGGCGCGGACAACCGACTTCTGCAGCGCCAGATGTTCCTTGTCCATGAAGTTGGAAATGATCTGGCCATGTACACTATAGCGAAGGTCGAATTGACGGGTGATTTCCAGCAGGCGTTCCAACCGGCTCGGAATGATGCGGCCGCCGGAAATGAGCTCTTCGCCATAGAGCGACAACTCAGCAGCACTCGCGCCAAGGTCACTGATCGTCCGTAAAGAATCTTCAAGCACGCTGAAATTGCCGTCACCCGTATAGGTGCAGAAGCCAACGGCTGAAATGATGGACTGCGTATTCATGATTGATCCTTTCAGGCAGCTAGGCTGCCACGGTCGATTGATTGGTATTGTGTTTCAACACAGGCGCGTCGTCGAGACGCAATCCGGTGTCCCTTGAGAACAAATGAATGTGTTCGGATGGCAATTGCAGGCCGACCGTCGCACCAGTCTCGAATAATTGACCTTCATCGCCACTGACGGCAAAGATCGTTCCATCGATGTCGACGTGCACATTGCGTCCGGAACCAAGCTCCTCCACAAAATCGACGGTCGCAGGCACGCTGTTTGCCGTGCCTGCTTTTACCAGACGGCAATGTTCTGGACGTATCCCGACAGATACAGTGCTATCTGCATTGTCGCGGCCAAGTGCGGAGTCAATCGCGATCTGGATTCCGTCGAGCAAAACAAAATTGCCGCTTGGCGCGATGGTGCTGTCAAAGAAGTTCATGGCTGGCGAACCGATGAACGTCCCGACAAAGCGCGTTCGTGGCCGGTGGTAAATCTCCAGCGGCGTGCCGACCTGCTCGACATGGCCCTTGTTCATGACGATCAGCTTGTCGGCAAGTGTCATCGCCTCGACCTGATCGTGGGTCACAAATACCGAGGTTGCTGAAAGTCGCTTGTGTAGGCGGCGGATTTCTACACGCATCTGCACCCGCAGCTTGGCATCGAGATTGGAAAGGGGCTCGTCGAACAGAAAAACCTTCGGCTCGCGGATGATCGCTCTCCCCATGGCCACGCGCTGCCGCTGACCACCAGAAAGCTGTGCCGGCTTACGATCCAGCATTTCCTCAAGCCCGACTATGCGCGCAGTCTCAGTGATACGCCGATCTCGCTCGGCACGCGGAACCCCTGCAACCTTCAACGCATACCCTATATTGGCAGCCACGTTCATATGCGGATAAAGCGCGTAGTTCTGAAATACCATCGAACAGCCGCGATCGCGCGGCTCAAGATTGTTGACGATTGTGCCGTCGATCGAAATCTCGCCTGAAGAAATCTCCTCGAGCCCGGCAATCATGCGCAGCAGCGTGGACTTGCCACAGCCGGACGGGCCAAGGATCACCACGAATTCGCCGGACTTGAAGTCAAGATCGACGCCATGCAGGATTTGTGTGCGGCCGTAAGACTTGCGCACGTTCCGGATGTTGATTTCGGCCATGAGCTTTCCTTTTATTTCTCTGTCGAGACCAGGCCACGGACGAACCAGCGCTGCAAAACAGCGACTATGATCAGAGGCGGCAGCATGATGATGAGTGCACCGGCCATGGAAACATTCCACTCCGGCAGGCTGTTGATATTGGGAACGAGCGTCGTCATCGCCACCATCGCTGTCTGGTAGTCAGCCTCGGTTGTCATCAGCTTCGGCCACAAATACTGGTTCCAGGCATAGACGAACATGATCGTCGCCAGCGCCAGCATGTTGGTACGTGACAAAGGCAGCAGGATATCTATGAAGAAGCGGAGCGGCCGGGCGCCATCCATTTTGGCGGCTTCAGTGAGCTCGTCCGGGAGCGTCATATAAAACTGCCTGTAGAGGAACGTACCCGTGGCCGTTGCAATCACCGGCAGGACCAGTCCTGAATAGGAGTTGAGCAAGTTCCATTGCAGCGAGAGCTCGATGCCAGTGAGCGTCTGGATCAACCAGCGGACCGGCTCAAAAACATCGGCCGCGATATTGTATGTCGGAACAACGCGCACTTCGAGCGGAAGCATCAAGGTCATGAACACCAGCCAAAAGAAGACGTGACGCAATGGACTCTTGAAATAGACAATGGCGAAAGCGCTAATCGAGGCAAGGACGATTTTGCCCACCATGACCAACAGTGCCATGATCAGGCTGTTGAGCATCGCGGGACCAAGGTTCGCCCGATGCCATGCCGCCTGAAGATTGTGCAGGAAATCAGCCCCAGGCAGAAGAGTGAATGGAACCGCATTGACCTGCGCCAGCGATTGGGTAGATGCCGTAAAAATCATCCAGAACGGCCCAAGGATCAGGAGCAGTCCAACGATCATGATGAAATAGGTCACCATGTTGAGGATGGGAGTGCGTTCAATCATGGCCGGACCTATTTGTAGTGTACGCGCCGCTCAACGAAGCGGAATTGAATGAAGGTGAAGACCATGATCAGGCCTATGAGGATCAGGCTTTGAGAGGCGGCGCCAGAATAGTTGAGGCCCTGGAATGCCTCGCTGACGATGCGATACACCATGACATTCGTCGCCCCGTTCGGGCCACCTTCGGTCGTCAAGTCGACAATTCCATAAGTGTCAGGACCGACGAAGCTTTCGGTAAGGTTGAGCACCAGCAAGAAGAAAAGTGTCGGCGCAAGCAGCGGGATCTGCAGATCGATGGCTCTACGCACCGGACCGGAGCCGTCCATTGAAGATGCTTCAATCAGACTGCGCGGGATTGATTGAAGACCCGCGGTCATGAAGATGAAATTATAGCCGATCCATTTCCACGCAAAACAGATGATCACCAGGATCATTGCATGGCTGCCAAACTTGGCCGGGTTCCACAAATCCGGCGACCACGTGTTGACGATGGCGATCAAGCCGCTTTCTGGAGCGAAGATGAAACGGAATGCGAGTCCGACGGCGGGAGCGGCAATGGCATAGGGCCAAATATAGAAAAACCTGAATAGGCCCGAGCCTTTCAGCTGGCGATCCACACAAATCGCGAGCACGAACGCAATGAACATCGAAAGCGCAGTTGCGGTGAAAGCAAAGACAAGACTGAGCGTAACCGATTGCCAATATTCGCGGTCAGCAAAAACTTCACGGAAATTGTCCCACCCGACAAAGAGGCGATCCCCTGCCCCGCCGAACGCCGGTTCCAGGGAAAACGCCCAGGTGAGAACCGACGTGGCCGGCCAATAGAAGAAAAAGAAAATCAGCAAGAGCTGCGGCAATGCGAACAAGATGGGCAACCACCGGCTTTTGAAAACAGCGCGTTTGTTCATAGGTTCGACCGGTTCCATATCTTGTCAGTTTGCAAAGCAAATGGCCCGGACGCGGAACGCTCCGGGCCATGGGGAGGTGGACTAGTTCAGCGTCTGACCCGCATAGGTCTTTTCGAAGCGGCGGATAATGGCGTTGCCACGCTCGACTGCCTGGTCGAGACCGGCCTGAACCGTCATCTTGCCGAAGAAGATACCTTCCATCGCATTGGAGATTTCCTTGCGTATCTGCGGGAAGCCACCGACGCGGATGCCACGGGTAAGATCACCGGCCGGCGTATAGGTCAGGCTTTCGATAGCCTTCTCGCGGCCTGCAAACTGCGGCTTCTCATAAAAGCCGTTGGCTTTCATCGCGTCGAAACCAGTCTTGGTGACGGGGATGTAACCTGTGACTGTCGACCACCATTCAACCATATCCGGCTGGGCTATGAAGTTGAGGAAAGCTGCTGCGCCTTTATATTCGGCTTCAGGACGGTTCTTCAGCACCCAGAGAGACGCGCCACCGACGAGAGAGTTCTTGCGCTCGGTACCTTTCCAGACCGGAAGCATCGTCACAGTCCACTTGGTACCCGGCTTGATGGTCTTGCCAATCGTGCCGTGATCGGCGATCGACGACTGAATCATCTGGCAGGTTTGCGACGCGAAGGCCGGCACAACATCCATGCCGAGCTGGGCAGTCTTGACCTGAAACAGACCTTCATCCGTCATTTTCTTGAAGAACGTCAGCTGGTCCACAACTTTGGTCTTGTTGAAGACAAGCTCGGTGTCGAGACCGTCATAGCCATTGTTCTTGGTAGCGATCGGCTGATTGTGAATTGCCGAAAACTGCTCCACCGTCGCCCAGCTGTCGAAACTAAAGCCGAAGGGGCAATCAAAGCCTGCCGATTTCAGCTTGCGCGCATCGGCTTCCACGTCTTCCCAGGTCTGCGGTGCACCATCGATGCCGGCCTTGGTAAAGGCGTCGATGTTGTAGTAGAACATTGCCGTCGAGGAATTGAAAGGGAACGAATTCAGCACTCCCTTCGAGTCGGCATAATAACGCGCGATGCCGCCGAAATAGTTGTCCCAATCGATCTTGTAGCCGTTGTCGTCCATCAGCTTCTTCGCCGGAATATATGCGCCGGAAAGCATCAGATCGAGTGTACCAACGTCGAAGACCTGCACGATGGCCGGGTTTTTCTTGGCACGATAGGCAGCGATAGCGTTCTGAATGGTCTCCGGATAGCCATTCTGACTGGTGCAGACGATCTCATAATCTGACTGCGAGGCATTGAACTTGTCGCAGGTTTCCTTGACCCGCTCGCCAAGGTCGCCGCTCAGGCCATGCCAGAACTCGAATTTGACTTTTTCCGCTAGCGCCGGCGTGGCGCCAAGGCCCAACGCCAGGGCCATTGCCGCGAATTTGACACCAAAATGTTTCATCTGAAGTCCCCGTTCCGAAATTGAAAATGAGTGCTCAGACAGCAAATTGAACAATGCAAAGCTGTCGCGACCGCGACTATGTCTAGGGTTGCAATGTGAAAGTTTGATCGAACTGATGCGAAACTATTGTGACAATGCACAGCTGCCTAACACATCAAAAATCTGTGCTGTTTAGCGCTGGTCTCCGCCACATTCCCATGTTTCGATGTTCCTGAGACAAGTTGAGGAGGATCTTTATGCACTATGAACTCTACTACTGGGACGGATTGCAGGGGCGCGGCGAATTCGTGCGATTGGCCCTCGAAGAGGCTGGAGCTGAATATATCGACGTTGCCCGCCAATCAGATAGCACTGCAGCAATGATGAGGCTGCTAAAGAGCAAAACCGCGCCATACATTCCCTTTGCGCCACCGTTCTTGAAGGATGGTGATCTGATCGTATCGCATGTCGCCAATATACTGTTCTACCTCGGACCGAAGCTCGACCTTGCACCAGAGGATGAAGCATTACGCTTTACCGCCAATGGCTTGCAGTTGACGATCACTGACTTTGTGGCCGAGGTGCACGATACACACCACCCAATCGCCACAACTAAATATTACGAAGATCAAAAAGAGGCCGCGAAACAGCGCTCAGCCGACTTCATTGAACATCGTATCCCCAAATTCATGGCCTATTTCGAGCGCGTTCTTGAACAAAACCCTGAAGGTAATAAACATGCTGTCGGTGCGAAACTCAGCTATGTCGATCTTTCCTTGTTCCAGGTCGTCGAAGGACTGCGCTATGCGTTCCCGAGAGGCACCAAAAATTTCGGTGAGCGATATCCGAAAATTATTGCCGTACACGATACCGTTGAAAAGCGACCGAACATCCAGAAGTATCTTGCTTCGGATCGCCGCCTCGATTTCAATGAGTCCGGAATTTTCCGTCACTATTCTGAGCTCGATCAAGATGCTTGAGCTATCCGTTCTGCGTCTTCATTGTAGTGCACCGTTATTCGAGTCGGAGGAACAATCATGGACTGTGTATCTATGAGAACCGCTGTGTTTGCTTCAACACTTAGCATCAGCCTTTTGTCCGCTACGACAGGATTTGCTGCGTCACCAGAACCCGTGAAGGCCGAGCACGGCATGGTGGTTACCGCACAGCATCTCGCATCGCAGGTCGGTGTGGAGGTACTGAAAAACGGTGGTAATGCGGTGGATGCTGCTGTTGCTGTCGGTTATGCGCTGGCTGTCGTCTATCCCACTGCGGGTAATATTGGCGGGGGCGGCTTCATGACCATCCGTCTCAAAGATGGCAAGACCACTTTCCTTGATTTCCGCGAACGCGCACCGATGGCTTCGACGAAGACAATGTACCTTGATGATAAGGGCAATATGGTCAAAGGGTTGAGTACGGATGGCTATCTCGCCGTCGGTGTACCCGGCTCCGTCCTCGGTTTTGAAACTGCCCGAGCCAAATATGGCAGCAAGTCGCGGGAAGAACTTATGGGGCCGGCGATCCGCTTCGCACGAGACGGCTTTGTACTTGATCAGGGCGACATCACCTCGCTCCAGGGCGGCGCCAAGAAACTTGCCAAGGATAAAGCCTCCGCTGACATCTTCTTGAAGCCGGACGGCAAAACCTACGCGATCGGAGAAACACTGGTCCAGCCCGACCTCGCTGGAACGCTTTCGAGTATTTCGGAGAAGGGACCGGACGCTTTTTACAAAGGCGCAACCGCCGATGCAATCGTCAAGGCGAGCCAGGCAGGGAATGGCGTTCTCGCCAAGGCTGATTTCGAGCAATATTCGGTGCGCGAACTTGAGCCTGTCAAATGCAACTATCGCGGTTATGACATTGTTTCGTCGCCGCCACCAAGCTCGGGTGGCGTGATCATCTGCGAAATCCTGAACGTTCTTGAGGGCTATCCCCTCGGCTACCTGGGGTACGGTTCCGCGGAGACTGTTCATGCAATGGTCGAAGCCATGCGTCATGCCTATGTTGATCGCAACACATCACTTGGTGATCCGGACTTCGTTGACAATCCGGTGAAGAAATTGCTCGACAAGCAATATGCCAAGGAAATCCGCGAGAAGATCAATCCGTTCAAGGCCGGGGTATCGCAGGAGCTGATGCCAAAGGGCTTTGGCGAAAGCAAAGAGACGACGCATTATTCCATCATCGACGACGAAGGCAACGCAGTGGCTGTGACCTATACGCTCAATGGCTCCTTCGGCGCGGGTGTCGTTGCTCCCGGAACAGGCATACTGCTCAACAATGAGATGGACGATTTCACGGCCAAGCCTGGTGCCGCCAATCTCTATGGGCTTGTGCAGGGAGAAGCCAATGCCATCCAGCCGAAGAAAACGCCGCTCTCCTCGATGAGCCCGACCATTATTTCAAAGGATGGCAAGCCTTTCATGGTCATTGGTAGCCCTGGCGGCGCGCGTATTATCACGATCACGCTCGAAGCGATCATCAATGTCATAGATCACGGCATGAATATCCAGGAAGCTATCGACGCGCCCCGCATTCACCATCAATGGCTGCCGGACAAGGTCTATATGGAGCCATATGCCCTCTCTGCTGACACACGCAAACTCCTCACCGAGATGGGTCATGATGTCGAGATCGACAAGGACTGGACGATCTGGGGGCAGGCTGCCGGTATTCTGGTTGGCGGCGAGAGCCTCACCGACATCGAAGAAGGCAAAGGCGCACGCTACAACGGCGCTATAGACAGTCGCTCAGGATCGGGGCAAGCGCTGGGCTATTGATAGTTAAACTCGGAAATCCAGCATTCGCCCGCGCAGTTGCCGGATGGTCTCGGCATCGGCATTGGCGAATGCAAAGCGCAGAAACTGAGTGTGTTTTTCGCCAAAATACTCGCCGGGAATACTGAGAATTCCGGCCTTTTTGGCGAGATGCTCCGCGACCTCGGTCGATGGCCGGTCTTCGAATGGATGGCGGATGAAGGCAAAATAAGCGCCCATTGCTTCGAGCTTCCAGCCCTCAAGACCTGTCATCACTTCGGACAGTGCCTTGGCGCGAGCTTCGATTTCCAACCGGTTACCCGCCCGCCATTCAACGAGCGCCGGTAAGGCCCGCGCCACGGCGCCTTGCGCCGCACGGGGAGCACAGATTTGCAAATTGTCCATGATCTTGGCGATCTCTTCGACGACATTTTCGCTGGTGGTCAGCGCGCCTAGCCGATGCCCCGGAATGCAGAAGGACTTCGAAAAGCTGTAGAGCTGGATCAAATTGTCCTGCCAGCCCTTCTCCCTCAAGAGACCATGCGGAGCGCCGAAGTCGTTGGGTAGGAAATCGCGGTAAGTTTCGTCCAGAATCAGCCAAAGTCCATTCTTCCGGCAGACATCGAAAATAGCTTTCAACTGTGCTGGCGGATAAACAGCACCCGTCGGATTGTTAGGTGTCACGAGAGCAATGGCGCGAACTCCAGGTGTCAGCGCACGTTCAACAGCATCCATCGTGGGAACGAAACCATTGGCAGAATCGCACACGATGAAGCCGGTTTTGATCCCCAACATCGATAGCGTCGTCTCATGATTGAAATAGAACGGATCGCTCATCAGCACCGTATCGCCCGCTGCCGCAACAGCCATCACTGCGCATATAAACGCTTGGTTGCAGCCCGACGTGATGTGGATGTTGCCGCCGGCAATCTCTGCACCATAGAGCTCGGACACGTGTGCCGCATAGGCCTCGCGCAAAGCTGTTTCACCCTCGATTGCGCCATAGTTGGTGTAGGCAAGCGACGATGCGGCTTCGCCGAGCCAGCGCAGCATATCCGGATGCGGCGGATAACCGGGAACGGCCTGAGACAGATCGATCAACGGGCCAAGGCTGCCATCATAGGATTTGCCCCATGCCTGCACAGCCGGTATGGGCGGGGGCGACAAGCGGGTGACAAGCGGGTTCAGTAAAGCAACAGTCATCGGAATGTCCTAGCGAATATCAATTTTTGCGCGGCGTTTCAGCGCGCGATCCAGCCGTTTCGGGCGTGTCGTCGGGATGGATGGAGGGGTGGCCAGACGTTCTTGCGCACTGACCTTCCCATTGCGCGGGCGGATGATACGGCGCGCTGAAGTTTGCGGTTCGGTGATCGTATCTGTCTCCAGCGAGGCAAACAGCCAATCGATAAAAACCTTGACGATGGGTGCGTTGCGCACCTCATTGCGGCAGGCGACGTAGAAGGCGTTGTTTGCCGGCACGGTTAGGTCAAATGGGACGATCAATTCACCTTTGGCAATGAGATGGCTGGCGGTAATTGTGTCGCCCAGCGCAACGCCTTGGCTGTAAACAGCCGCTTCCGTCGAAAGGCGCGCATCGCTCATGAAATGCTGCGCGCCACGGGCATGCTCGGTTGCGTCGGCTGCCGCCAGCCAAGTGTTCCATTCCCGTCCATCATCGCCGTGCAGAAGCACGTGATTACGCAGATCGCGCACGGAGCGAAGAGGTCGCATGTTAAGCAGCGTTGGACTTGCGACAGGAAACAGCTTCAGTGTCGTCCAAAGCCTTATCCAACAGTCGGCCCAATTGCCATGACCATAAAGCACGCAGACATCGACATCCGACGAGTGCAGATGATCTGACTCGTTCGACGCAATCAGCGTCAGTCTGATATCCGGATATTGCTCGGTAAACTGGTTCATCCGGGGAATGAGCCACAGTGAAAGCAGCGCCGGCACGCAGGTCACCGTGAGTTCGCCGCTAGTCGTCGGACGCTTGATCAGTGCAGTTGTCGCAGCGATATCCTCGAATGCTTTTGATACCGTCGGCAAGAGGAGCGCCCCTTGCGGCGTGAGCTTGAGACGTTGGGCGCCACGTTCGAACAGCTGGACGTCAAGAGTAGCCTCCAGCGCTTTTATCTGATGGCTGATTGCGCCGTGTGTAACATGAAGTTCACGCGCTGCAGCAGTCACGGAGCCATGTCGCGCAGTCGCCTCGAAGGCGCGCAACGGGTTCAGTGGGGGCAGGCGACCTTGCGTCATAGAATTTCACTAGCTGGCAATTGTCGGAAAGTCATGTGAGATTTATTCACACAATAAGCTATAACAATGTCAATTGCTTTTCTATGCCTTTTGCAACGATAATACGTCCAACGAGGCAAAATGCCCGGGGAACAGACAACGACGGATATCTACCAGCAACACATGCCGAATCCGTTTATCCCCGCGCACTTACTGTATTGGGATATTTGTCATGGCATCTTGGGATGAGAAAAAGCTGAACGAACTGCGCGCGAAATATGGTGAGAGCCACGGCGGTGAGTTGTTTGATCCGACATTCCGCAAGGTCGCAGACAAGATCTTTTCAAAAAGCGGTACGCGCCTTGCACCATATTCGGGCATGCCAACCTTTTTGACCGCCCCTCACATGCCGGTTGATTCCAGCAATCCCGATTTTGGCAACCTCCAGGTCGCTATGGTTGGTGTGCCGATGGACCTTGGCGTCACTAATCGCACTGGCTCGCGTTTCGGCCCTCGAGCGCTCCGGACCATCGAGCGCATCGGCCCGTACAATCATGTTCTTGAATGCGCGCCGGTGTTTGACCTGCGCGTTGCCGATATTGGCGACGTGCCTTTTGCCAGCCGCTACAGGCTCGAGCAGAGCCATGATGACATCGAACGTCGCATCAACCAGATCGTCGAGGCCGGCGTTGTACCGCTTTCAGTAGGCGGCGATCATTCGATTACCCATCCCATCATGAAGGCCGTCGGCAAGAAGCGCCCGGTTGGCATGATCCATATCGACGCTCACTGCGATACGGGTGGCGCCTTCGACCAGACAAAATTCCATCATGGCGGTCCCTTCCGCAATGCGGTCCTAGACGGTGTCCTCGATCCGAGCCGTACGATCCAGATCGGCATTCGCGGCTCGGCGGAGTATCTCTGGGAGTTCTCCTACGAATCCGGAATGACCGTTATTCATGCGGAAGAAGTAACCGGCCTCGGCATACCTGCTATTATCGAAAAGGCTCGAAAAATCGTCGGCGACGGTCCGACCTACCTTTCCTTTGATATCGACAGTCTTGACCCAAGTTTCGCGCCGGGAACCGGCACCCCTGAAGTCGGCGGTCTGACGACGCGCGAAGTCCTTGAGCTTATTCGCGGTCTCAAGGGCATCAATCTTGTTGGCGGTGACGTCGTGGAAGTCGCGCCACAGTATGATGCGACGACGAACACAGCCCATGCGGGTGCTCAGGTGCTGTTCGAAATCCTTAGTCTGATGGTGTTCAGCCCGTTCGTTCAGGGCAAGCGCTGATGCAGCCAGAACCATGATGAGGCGATAGATGGCATAAAGCCGGATTGTCCTCATCAATCACAATAACAACGAAGGGGAATAAAATGACAATCTACAAGACACTGCGATCATCCTTTGCCGCCCTGCTAATGATCAGCGGCACGAGCATAGGTGTTGCCAATGCCGATGCGATCGATGACATCACCAAGGCGGGCGTCCTCAATGTCGGCGTTTTTGCCGACTTCCCGCCCTTCTCTTCCGCCAGCGCCGACATGACGCTTAAAGGCTATGATATGGATGTGGCCCAGGCACTAGCCGATGCGTTGAAGGTAAAGCTTGTTCCAGTCAGCGTTACTGGACAGAACCGCATCCCCTATTTGACCGAGCACCGCGTCGATCTGCTTATGAGCGTCGGTTATAGCAAGGAACGCGAGCAGGTCATCGACTTTGCAGCCGCCTACGCGCCCTATTACATTGCCGTCATCGGTCCGAAGGCCCTTGAAGTGAAGGGTAAGGACGACCTTGCCGGCAAGAGCATTGCCGTAAATCGTGGCACCTTGGAAGACACTTCGCTCACAGAGGTGGTTCCAGCGTCAGCCGACGTCAAGCGCTTCGACAATTACAACTCAGTGATCCAGGCTTTCATTTCCGGTCAGACTCAACTGATGGTGGTCGGCAATGACGTCGGTGCGCAGGTTCTTGCACGTCAGGAAGCTCTGGCTCCCGAGCAGAAATTCCAGCTGCTGACATCGCCGTCGCACATTGCCCTCAATAAGAAGGAAGATCGTCTCAAGCAGGCCATCAACGACACGGTGGCCAAGATGCTGAGCGATGGCAGCCTTAACAAGAGCTCGGAAGCCTGGCTGAAGACACCGCTCAATCCTGAAAACCTCAAGGATTGATCTGTGGGCTATGCGCTCGACTTTGGCTGGCTAAATGGCGCGATCGGCATGATCGCCAGCGGCGCGGCGATGACGATCTTTCTGATCGCTGTCACCACGGTTGCTGGCGTCATCCTGAGCATATTCGGGGCCGCGGCCAAGCGCAGCCGCTATCCCATCTTGCGCAAGGCCGTCGGGGCTTATGTCGAGCTCATTCGCAATACGCCATTTCTGGTGCAGCTCTTCTTCATTTTCTTCGGGCTACCGCGGTTTGGCATTCGTCTTGATCCGGTCGTTGCCGCCATGCTGGCTATGACGCTGAACATGACCGCCTATACCACCGAGATCGTTGGTTCGGGGCTCGACGCCGTACCCAAAGGTCAGAGGGAGGCTGCTGCGGCGTTGGGTCTGCCGACGTGGCTCGTATTCATCAAGATCGTGCTGCCGCAGGCGCTGAAAGTCATTTTCCCGGCGCTGACCAGCCAGATCATCATCATGATGCTGGAGTCGTCAGTTGTTTCGCAGATTGCGGTGCGCGAGCTCACCTACGAGGCGGACATGCTGCAGGCGCGAACTTTCCGCGCTTTCGAAACCTATTTCATCGTGACCTTGGTGTATCTCGGAATGAGCATCGGCCTTCGCCGTTTGTTGTTTGCTGGGGGACGACGCGCGATCGCCGGAGGCATGGCATGATCGAGTTCACTTTCTGGGACATCGTGCGCAATCTCCTGCTGGCTGCCCGCTGGACGGTCTTGCTTTCCATCGTCGCCTTCGCGGGCGGTGCCATTGCAGGCGTGGCTATCCTTCTGATGCGAATTTCCAAGCGACGCTGGCTGCGTCGCGCTGCCGAATACTACATCGGGCTCTTCCAAGGCACGCCCCTGCTGATGCAGTTGTTCCTATTGTTCTTCGGCCTGCCGTTGCTGGGCTTCCGTATTGAAGCGTGGACGGCCGCAGTCCTTGGGCTGACGCTCTGTGCGAGTGCCTACCTCGCCGAAATCTGGCGCGGCGGCGTGCAGTCATTGCCAAGCGGCCAGTGGGATGCGGGCAGCAGCCTCGGCTTGCATTACGTAGCGCAGCTGCGCCTCATCATCCTGCCGCAAGCGTTCGCCATCACCCGCGCGCCTACGGTGGGCTTTCTGGTCCAGCTTATCAAGAGCACGGCACTAACCTCAATCATTGGTTTTGAGGAGTTGGTGCGCACGTCGAATGCAATCAACAATGCCACGTTCGAACCTTTCACGGTCTATGGATTGGTAGCGCTAATCTATTTTGTTCTGTGCTACCCGCTGACACGCTATACAAAGATATTGGAGCTCCGAACCGCTCGTCAGCATTGAATGACAGCCGAACATTAGACAAAAACAGAAGTGGGAATCGGCCAGTAAACTGGCTTTCAAAAAGGAGATACGACAAATGGACACTTTTCTGAAGACGAGCGTCAGTCGCCGCACGGTGCTCGGCGCTGGCGTGTTGGGTGCCGCAGTTCTGGCAATGCCAAACATCCTGCGCGCGCAGGACAAATCGCTGAAGGTTGGCGTCTATGGCGGCTACTTCAAGGATTCGTTCGACAAGAACATCTTTCCGGAATTCACCAAAGCAACCGGCATCGCTATCGAATCCGTGGCCGAGCCGACAGGAGAAGCGTGGCTGGTCCAACTTGAGCAAGCCGCGAAGGCTGGTGCCGCACCTGCCGACGTTTCGATGATGTCGCAGGTCGCCATGCTGAAAGGTCAGACGACCAAACTTTGGACGCCGCTCGATTTGGCAAAGATTCCGAATTCAAAGAACCTCATTGACCGCTTCGTCAACAAGTACCCGGATGGTTCCATCGCTGGAATCGGCGCGGTCTCATGGTACATCACGCTCGTTACCAACACCGATGTCTACAAAGAGGCGCCCACATCATGGGCTGCTTTCTGGGACAAGGCCAACGCCGACAAACTTGGTTTGCTCGCTCTGGTATCAAATTCGTTCCTGCTGGAAGTAACTGCAAAAACATTCTTTGGCAGCACCAACGCCCTCGACACCGAAGAAGGCCTGTTGAAGGCCTTCGACAAGCTGGCCGAGGTCAAGCCGAATGTCCGTCTCTGGTACCGCGATGAAGCGCAGTTTGAACAGTCGCTGAAGTCGGGCGAAATTCCGATGGGTCAGTACTACCACGATGTGACGGGCCTCGCTGCCTCCGAGGGTCATCCGGTTCGATCCACCTTCCCCAAGGAAGGCGGCGTTCAGGACTCCGGCTGCTGGGCTCTGTCGCGCGCATCGAAGAAAGTCGACGAAGCACATATTTTCATCGACTACATGAGCCAACCTGCCATTCAGGCGACACTGTCGCGCAAGGTTGGTACTTCTCCGACAGTGAAACGCGAACTGCTCGATCTGAGCGACAAGGAATTCGCAGCGGTATCTTCCGATATCGAGCCGATCATTCCGCGCTATGACCTCTACACAACCAAGTCCGACTGGCTGAACCAGAAATGGACTGAGCTGATCGTCGGTTAGTACCCGGTGCGGCCCCATCCTTTTGCTTTGCCGCGAGGGGTGGGGCCCCCAAAACACAACCAAAGAGACGGGGGACTTATGTCCGGACTGGTTTTGAACAATGTCACCAAGCAATTCGGGGCATTCACAGCGGTCGACGATGTGCATCTGTCGGTGCCGCACGGTACCTTTGTTTGCCTGCTTGGACCATCCGGTTGCGGCAAGACCACGCTGTTGCGCATGATCGCCGGACTTGAAGACCCCACGAATGGCACTATCCTGCTCGACGGAGCCGATATTACGGACGTCCCGACGCACAAGCGGAATCTTGGAATGGTGTTTCAATCGTTGGCGCTGTTTCCGCATCTGAGTGTCGGCGAGAACATCGCTTATCCGCTGCGCATCCGCGGGGCGGCTCGCGAAGAGCAGAAAAAGCGTGTCGACGAATTGCTCACCCTCATCCATTTGCCCGGTTATGGTGACCGGCCGGTGTCGAAGCTATCCGGTGGTCAACGTCAACGCGTTGCTATTGCCCGGGCTCTGGCGCTGTCGCCGAGGATATTCCTGCTCGACGAGCCACTCTCGGCACTTGACGCAAAGTTGCGCGAAGCCATGCAAGTGGAACTACGGCAGCTTCAGCAAAAGCTCGGGATCACGACCATCGTCGTGACCCATGATCAGCGCGAGGCGATGACCATGGCCGATACGGTTGTGGTCATGAATGGCGGGCATATCAGGCAAGCGGCCTCACCGATCGAAATTTACCGCAAGCCGGCCGATACATTCGTTGCGGATTTCATCGGCTCCACCAACCTGATCGAAACCAAAGCGGACAATTCAGGAGCTGCAACAATGTTTGGGCACCGGGTAACCGGTCTTGCGCTCCCCGCCGGCGCACAGAAGGCCACGATTTCGGTCCGTCCCGAAGACGTGCATCTGACGGCACCCGGCAATGGTGCCATCGATGGAACAGTCACCTTCGTCCGCGATCTGGGTGGCACAATCGAAACGTTTGTCGAAGCGGGCGGCCAGCAGATCATTGCCGTTTCAACCCCACGCGAACGGCCCGAGGTTACTGCAGGCCAAGCGGTAGGTATCGTTCTGTCCCCCGATGTCTGCGTGGTGCTGAAGCAATGAAGCGCGAACCGCCGCAATCCATCGCCGATTATGGCCCACTGTTCTTCCCTGCCGGCATGCTGCTCATTTTCTTCGTTGTGCCTTTTGGCACGATGATTGCCGTCAGCTTCTTTCAGAGGCAGGAAGGCGGCTTCTACACACCCGCATTCGTCTTCTCCAACTATGAGCGCTTCCTCACCGCGTTCTTCGGAGGCGTACTCGGCTTTTCGCTGATGCTCGCCGTGACGGTCGCGATCTGCTGCGTCGTCCTTGCCCTGCCTTTCACTTACCTGCTTTCGCGGCTAACACGGCGCTTGCAGGTGATCTGGCTTGTTGGACTTCTCTCCGTGCTTTCACTGTCGGAGGTGATTATCGGGTTTGCCTGGTCAACGCTGCTTTCGCGCACTGCGGGCCTCAGCAATCTGCTCGTAAAGATCGGCCTTCTTGAACAGCCGGTCGCGCTATTCCCGAGTTTCGGTGCCGTGCTCACCGGGATGGTCTATCAGGCCCTGCCCTACACGATCCTCGTGCTTTACCCGGCCATCGTTCGCCTTGATCCAACCCTGATGGAAGCAGCACGAACGCTTGGTTCTTCGCCCATCCGTGCCTTTTTTAACGTACTGGTGCCTGCACTGCGCAATACGATCATGGCGACGCTCATCATGGTTTTCATCTTCGCACTCGGCTCGTACCTGTTGCCGCAAATCCTAGGCCGGCCGCAACATTGGACGCTTTCGGTTCTCATCACCGACCAGGCGATCTATCAGTCCAATATGCCCTTTGCCGCGGCGATGGCTGTTTTTCTTGTGCTGGTTACGCTCGGCCTTGTCGCACTCACGTTGCTGATCGGCCGCAAGGGGGAAAAAGCGTGATGAATTGGCTCAAGCGGTTTTACTTCCTGCTCATCGGGCTTTTCCTCAGCTTGCCGCTGATCGTCGTGGCTGGCGTGTCAGTCAATGCCAAGCAGACGTTGGCCTTTCCGCCACAGGGCTTTTCCCTCAGTTGGTATGGCGAAATCTTCACCAACCCTGAGTGGCGCAGCGCGCTCATCGCTTCAGTCGTTCTGGCCACAACCTCGGCCGCGCTCGCTGTCCTGATTGCCCTGCCGTTGTCGTGGTTTCTGTGGCGTCGCATAGCGCCGTGGGCGAACATATTTCAGATACTTGGCATTGCGCCATTCACCCTGCCGCCCGTCATCACAGCACTCGGGTTGCTGACCTTCTGGGCGACAACAGGTTTCTATGGTCAGCCGTGGACTGCGGTCATCGGACATGCGATCTTTTTCGTTACTCTGCCATTGGTCACCCTATCGCTAGGCTTCTCGGCTATCGACCGCTCGTTTGTCGAAGCAGCCGCCACAATGGGTGCCAATGACAGAACCATTTTTCGCACCGTCGTGCTGCCGCTGATCCTGCCCTATCTCGTATCGGGCTACGCTTTCGCCTTCGTGTTATCGCTCAACGAATATATCGTCGCGTACATGACCGTCGGTTTTACCCTGGAAACACTGCCGATCAAGATTTTCAACGCTTTGCGTTATGGCTACACACCGACAATGGCGTCCGTGACGATCCTTTTCGTTTTCACCGCCGCTGTGATCTTCTCACTGGTTGCGAAATTCGGTGACTTGCCAAAGTTGCTTGGCGCCATGGCATCGGATGAATCATGAAAATAGCGGCGTTACAGATGCAGTCGATTCCTGGCGATGTGCATGCAAATCTGGCACGCGTCGAACGAGCGGCGGTTGACGCCGCGGAGGCTGGGGCCAAACTTCTGATCACACCGGAACTTTGTATTACAGGCTATGGCGCCGGTGACGTGATTACAGCGCTGGCAGAACCCCCGGATGGTAGTCAGGTTAGAGCTTTGCAGACAATTTCATCGACGAACCATATTGCGATCGTCGCAGGATTTGCTGAACAGGATGGTGTCGATATTTATAACAGCGCTGCCTTCATAGATGGCGAGAACAAACCGGCGATCTACCGCAAATCGCATCTTTACGGCGATTATGAGCGATCGCTCTTCAAGCCAGAAACACCTGTTAGTTGTATTGTCGAACTGGGCGGTCTGAAGCTCGGCATGCTGATCTGCTACGATGTAGAATTCCCAGAGAACGTCCGTCGGCTCGCCCTTGCCGGCGTTGACGCCGTGCTGGTGCCGACAGCCCTTCCCGCTGGCCCATCTGGAACATTCATCGCCGATCACATGATCCAAACCCGCGCCTTCGAGAACCAGATCTTCGTCGCCTACGTCAACCATGCCGGAGCTGACGAACGATTTACGTTTGCCGGGAGTTCACGGATCGCCGCACCCGATGGCAGTCTGATCGCGTCCTGCAGCGATGATGCGGAAAGATTGATTTATGCGGAGATCGATCCCGGTGCTTTCGTAACGTCAATCACCGGCAATCCCTACCTCAAAGACCGGGGTTCAGCATGACCGAAATAATCGAAACCGATGTCCTTGTGATTGGCGCGGGCATCGCCGGTGTTGGTGTCGCAGCCGCATTGGCCGACACACATAGGGTCGTGATTCTTGAACGTGAAACCCAGCCTGGATATCACTCGACCGGTCGCTCTGCCGCCATCTTTCTTCCCAACTACGGCAATGATGTTATTCGTGGACTGAACCAGGCCAGCGCACCGCTTTTCCAACAGCGCGATGTCGGCCTTTTTCCAGCGCCGTTGCTGACCGGGCGCGGGTCTCTAACAGTCGCTGGCCAAGATGGCGTTGAGGCTTGCGAAGACTTTGTCCGCAATGGCGTTGGAATAGAGGCGATCGATATCGATCGAGCCATTGACATGGTTCCGATCCTCAATCGTGATCATGTCAAGGCTGCGTGTTATCAGGACGACGCTTGGGATATCGACGTCAACGCTCTGCATCAGGGCTGGCTGCGGAAAGCAACCGGGCTCGGTGTTCAGCTCTACACGAAATCGGAAGTTGTCGGTGCGAAGCATATCGCCGGTGAATGGCAGGTTGAAACGGGCGACCGCATATTCAGGGCCAAAACCGTGGTCAACGCATCGGGTGCGTGGGCGGATATCACTGCTGGACTCTTCGGCGCTCGCCTGCTCGGGCTAACGCCCATGCGGCGGTCCATTGCAGTATTGCCCGCTCCGGACGGCCATGACACCAGAAGCTGGCCGCTCGTGGATGACGTGAATGAAGCCTGGTACATGAAGCCCGATGGGGGACGAATGTTCGTTTCACCCTGCGATGAGACACCGGTTGATCCGCATGATGCTTATGTCGATGATATGATCCTCGCCGAAGGCCTCTATCGTTTCGAACAAGCCGTCACTATACCGGTCACCCGTGTCGAGAGCAGCTGGGCGGGTTTGCGCACTTTCGCGCCGGACCGGACGCCAGTGGCCGGTTTCGACGGTGAGGTCGATGGCTTTTTCTGGCTCGCCGGTCAAGGCGGTTACGGCATTCAAACCTCCCCTGCACTCTCGACGCTCGCAGCAGCGCTCATTGCGAGACGAGATCCGGAAAGGGCCGTCGAAGCACTCCTCGCAAAACTATCGCCCGTCCGCTTTGGCTGATCACGCCAGAAGCGATTGACCACCAAATATCTCAGTCTGGTTCTCCAGTTCGGACTTGATGAAATTACTCAAGACGCGGATGCGCGGTGTGCTGACAATATCCTCGTGGCAAATCAGCCAATAGTCCCGGTTGAGATGCAGCTGCCTCGGCAGGACCGGCACTAACTCGGGGTAATTGCAGGCGATGTAGTATGGCAGGATGCAGAGTCCGAAGCTTGATCGTGTCGCGCTGAGTTGGGCAAAGATGCTGGAACTCTGGTATGAGGCGCGCAACCCCGGCAAGATCTCGCGCATGTAGTCGAGGCCCGGCGTGAAGATCATGTCTTCGATATAGCCAATGAACTGGTGACTGGAGAGGTCCGACTGCTGTCTGATCTCCGGATGACGTGAGAGGTAGTCCTTCGATCCATAGATGAACAGGCGGTAGGGCATCAGCTTTTCCTGATGGTACGGACCTGTCCGTGTCGCATGCAGCGTGATCGACAAATCCGCCTCGCGCCGCGAGAGCGACACGATCTGCTGGATCGTCACCATCTCAATGGAAAGGCTTGGATAAGACTGGGCCATCAGCGGCAGCCGGTCCGCCAAGAAGAAATTGGCAAACCCTTCCAATATACTCAAGCGGACGACGCCGCTCAGGGAAATCGTTCCCCCGGAAGCCTCGTTCTGGAATCGATCGGCCTCGCGCTCCACAATTTCGGCAGACTCGATAAGCTTCTCCCCGAGCGCCGTCAGGATATAACCACGCGGGTTGCGCTCGAACAGCCGCGCCGACAAGGCTTCTTCCAGCCGGTCTATCCTCCTTGAAACGGTGACGTGATTGGTGCGCAGCCTTCGCGCCGCAGTGGTCAATTGTCCGGTACGCGCAACGGCGAGAAAATATTGGAGATCATCCCAGGTAAACTGCCGCATTGCACTCTTTCAGTGAATGTACATTTTTGTACTTATTATGTGCATAAATAGATGTTTGTGTACCTATTTGTCAATGTTAGAGTTTTTTTGACATCATGGTTGCCGGTCGGAAGAAACAGCGCAATCATGGGCGTGAAGTATTGTCCGGCTTGGAAAGCCAAAGCTGGATTGAGGAGGATAAACAACTGGTGGGATGCGGGCGGGATCCGCGGCATCTCTGTTGACGTTTTCAATTTGAACCGTTCCGTCCGCGACAGCCATCATGCGATGATCCTGTGAGCGGTCAATCTTTGGGAGGAGATACGAATGAAATTACTAGCAATTGCAACGGCTGCCCTGATGGCAGCCACGGTCATTCCTGCAGCAAGCGCCGAGATTTCCGACGGCAAGGTCAAGATCGGCATTTTGAACGACCAGTCGGGTGTTTATGCGGACTTCGGCGGCAAGTGGTCTTTCGAAGCAGCGAAGATGGCCGCCGAAGATTTCGGGGGCAAGGTGCTGGATGCACCGATCGAAGTCATCACCGCCGACCATCAGAACAAGCCGGACATTGCCTCCAATATCGCCCGCCAGTGGTATGACACCGAACAGGTCGATAGCATCATGGAACTGACGACTTCCTCGGTGGCGCTCGCTGTGCAGGGCATATCCAAGGAAAAGAAGAAGATCGACCTTGTGACCGGTGCAGCCACGACGGAACTGACCGGCAAGCAGTGCTCGCCCTACGGTTTCCATTGGGCCTATGACACACACTCGCAAGCGGTCGGCACTGGCGGGGCGCTCGTTGCCCAGGGTGGCGACAGCTGGTTCTTCCTGACGGCAGACTATGCCTTCGGTTATTCGCTAGAGGAACAGACATCCAAATTCGTCACCTCCAAGGGCGGCAAGGTCGTCGGCTCGGTTCGCCATCCACTGGCAACGACCGACTATTCCTCGTTCCTGCTGCAGGCACAATCGTCCGGCGCAAAGGTCATCGGTCTCGCCAATGCCGGTCTCGATACCTCCAATGCCATCAAGCAGGCCGCTGAATTCGGCATCGTGTCCGGTGGTCAGCGCCTCGCAGCGCTGCTATTTACCCTGGCTGAAGTAAATGGTCTCGGTCTTGAGGCTGCGCAGGGCCTGACACTAACCGAAAGCTTCTACTGGGATCGTGACGATCAGTCCCGTGAGTTCGGACAGAAGTTCTTCAAGCGTACGGGCCGCATGCCAAACATGATCCAGGCAGCAACCTATTCGGGTGTGACGCAATATCTGAAGGCCATCCAGAAGGCGGGCACAGACGACACCGAAAAAGTCGCCGCAGCGATGCACGAAATGACGGTGGACGACGTTTTCGGGCGTGGTGCGAAGGTCGGTCCCAATGGGCGCCTGTTCAGCGATGTTTATCTGATGGAAGTCAAGAAGCCGGATGAAAGCAAGGCGCCCTGGGATTACTACAAGGTTCTGGCCACCGTCCCGGGTGACGAAGCATTTATCAAGCCGGCCGAAAGCGGCTGCCCGCTGGTCAAGTAATGACTGCTTCACTGAATGATGCAGCGTTCGGGGGAGGACAATCCTCTCCCGGCGCCTCTGGAGGTCAAGATTCGCGGGTGGTGTTGTCCGCCCGCGGTCTGCGCCGTGACTTTGGTGGCTTCGTTGCCGTCAACAATGTCGATCTCGATGTTCACCATGCCAAGGTGCTCGCGCTGATCGGCCCGAACGGTGCTGGCAAGACCACAGTTTTCAATCTACTGACCAAATTTCTGCAACCGACAAGCGGAACGATCACACTACTCGACCAAGACATCACAAAGATGGATCCGGCCAAGGTGGCTCGAATGGGACTTGTGCGTTCGTTCCAGATATCGGCAGTGTTTCCGCATCTGACGATCCTCGACAATGTCCGCGTTGCCCTGCAGCGCCCCGGTGGTCTGTCCACGCAATTCTGGCTGCCCATGGGTGCGCTGAACCGGCTCAACGAACGAGCAATGGAATTGATAGAGGCCGTCGGCCTTCAAGATGCCCGCCACAACCTCGCCGCCGACCTATCCTATGGCCGTAAGCGTGTACTGGAGATCGCCACTACACTTGCGCTCGATCCAAAAGTGCTGCTTCTCGATGAGCCGATGGCTGGCATGGGCCACGAAGACGTGCATATCGTCTCCGATATCATTCGCGAGGTGGCGAAAGACCGTGCGATCCTGATGGTTGAACACAATCTGAAGGTTGTCGCCGATCTCTGCGATCAGGTGACCGTCCTACAGCGCGGCGAAATCCTCACCTCCGGAGATTATCGCACCGTTAGTCAGGACGAGCGCGTGCGTGTTGCCTATATGGGGACCGAACATGAATAACGCGCTGCTTTCCGTCCGGGATCTTCATGCCTGGTATGGCGAAGGCCACGCCTTGCATGGCGTCAACCTCGACATCCACCAAGGCGAGACGGTCACTCTGCTTGGCCGCAATGGTGTCGGCAAGACCACAACGCTGCGCTCCATCATGGGAATTATCCGCAAACGTACAGGTACGATCACCTTCGATGGCAAGGACATGATGCGCGTGCCATTGCATCGCACCGCCCATGCAGGCATCGGCTTTGTGCCGGAGGAACGCGGCATATTCGCCACGCTATCCGTCGATGAAAACCTCAATCTTCCGCCGATCGTCGCCAAGGGCGGCATGTCGATTGACGAGATCTATGACCTGTTTCCTAATCTCAAAGAGCGCCGCAACAGCCCTGGCACGAAGCTTTCCGGCGGCGAGCAGCAGATGCTGGCTATTGCCCGAATTCTGCGCACAGGCGTCA
Organism: Candidatus Phyllobacterium onerii; assembly: GCF_028331445.1. Lineage (GTDB taxonomy): Bacteria > Pseudomonadota > Alphaproteobacteria > Rhizobiales > Rhizobiaceae > Phyllobacterium > Phyllobacterium onerii. Next base: position 23,387 of record NZ_JAQMHX010000027.1, read on the forward strand.
AGCTGCTGCTTCTGGACGAACCGACGGAGGGCCTTGCACCGGTCATCATCCAACGTATCGGCGAAGTGCTTGTGACGCTGAAACAGCGCGGCATGACTATTCTGCTGGTCGAACAGAATTTTCGGTTTGCCAGCAAGGTCGCTGACCGCTTCTATGTGGTGGACCATGGCAAGATAATCGATAATTTCCACGTCAGGGAGCTGCCCGACCACATGACCATGCTCAACGAAGCATTGGGGGTCTGACGACATGACCATGATCTTCGGCGTTCCCCTCCAGGCTTTCCTCGGCCAATTGCTGATCGGCCTCATCAATGGCTCATTCTACGCGATGCTCAGCCTTGGCCTCGCAATCATCTTCGGATTGCTTCGTGTCATCAATTTCGCACACGGTGCACAATACATGCTGGGTGCTTTCGTCGGCTATCTTTTGCTCGCGGAACTCGGCATCGGGTACTGGCCGGCGCTGATCCTTGCTCCGTTGGTTGTGGGTCTGGCGGGCGCGCTCATCGAGCGGGTCGCGCTGTCACGCCTTTACAACCTCGACCACCTCTACGGGCTGTTGTTCACGTTCGGACTTGCACTCGTGATTGAAGGCACGTTCCGCTATTACTACGGTGCAGCCGGACAGCCCTATGCAGTTCCTAGCGCATTGGCTGGAGGTGTTAACCTCGGCTTCATGTTCCTGCCTAAATATCGCGCCTGGGTTGTCGTCGCTTCGCTGGTCGTCTGCCTCGGGACCTGGCTCCTCATCGAGAAGACCCGCCTCGGCTCCTATCTGCGCGCCGCAACCGAAAACCCGACACTTGTGCGTGCTTTCGGCATCAACGTGCCCCTCCTGTTGACGTTTACGTACGGTCTCGGCGCAGGTCTTGCAGGGCTCGCGGGTATCATGGCGGCGCCGATCTATCAGGTCAGCCCGCTTATGGGATCGAACATGATTATCGTTGTCTTTGCCGTGGTTGTTGTTGGCGGTATGGGATCAATCCTTGGCGCCATCATCACCGGCTACATGCTCGGTATTTTCGAGGGTCTGACCAAAGTGTTCTATCCGGAAGCGTCCAGCATCGTCATCTTCGTCATCATGGCAATCGTCCTGCTTGTCAGACCCGCGGGTCTGTTCGGAAAGGATGTGTGACATGACGCAAGCGACCGTTACATCTGCACCGAAGCCACGTCTTTTGACGCTCGAAACAACGCTGATCCTGATTGGGATCATTGGGCTTATTCTCGCACCTTTCTATTTTTATCCGGTATTTCTCATGAAGGTGCTTTGTTTCGCACTCTTCGCTTGCGCCTTCAATCTTCTCCTCGGCTACACCGGCATCCTTTCCTTTGGTCATGCCGCCTTCTTTGGAGGCGCTGCTTACTTCACGGCACATGCGGTCAAGGAATGGGGTCTTCCAACCGAGCTCGGCATTCTTGTCGGCGTTCTCGGCGCAACGATCCTCGGGTTGATCATCGGCTTCTTTGCCATAAGGCGGCAGGGCATCTATTCGACGATGATCACGCTGGCACTCGCACAGATGTTTGCCTTTTTCTGTCTCCAGGCATCTTTCACCCATGGCGAAGACGGCATTCAGGGGGTGCCGCGCGGCTACTTGTTGGGCTTCATCGACCTCAATCAACCATTGAACATGTATTTCTTCGTGCTCGCCGTATTTCTCCTTGGCATGTTCATCATCTGGCGTATCATTAACTCGCCCTTTGGCATGATCCTCAAATCCGTACGCGAAAATGAACCGCGCGCGATCTCCCTTGGCTATTCGGTCGCGCGTTACAAGCTCGCTGCCTTCGTCATGTCTGCTGCCTTGACCGGTCTTGCAGGGGGGTTGAAAGCGATCGTCTTCCAGTTTGCCACGCTTACAGATGTGAGCTGGCAGATGTCTGGCGAAGTCGTGCTGATGACATTGCTCGGCGGCATCGGCACGCTGGTCGGACCGATCTTTGGCGCAGGGCTTGTGGCCGCGCTCGAAAATTATCTCGCGACTTCGGAGTTTCCGGTCACCGTGATCACCGGCATCATCTTCATGGTGTGCGTGCTTGTGTTTCGACGTGGGATCATCGGTGAGCTTTATGCTTCGCGCCTCGGCAAAAGACTTGCGAGCAAGCCGGACAACTGAAATGGCAACCTATGACTACATCGTCATCGGAGCGGGCACTGCCGGCTGCACGCTCGCCAATCGTCTCTCTGAAAACAGGGATGTCTCCGTGCTGCTCCTTGAGGCAGGTGGCAAGGACAATTATCACTGGATCCATATTCCTGTTGGCTACCTTTATTGCATCTCCAATCCGCGCACGGATTGGTGCTTCACAACCGAACCAGAACCGGGGTTAAATGGCCGCTCGCTCAGTTATCCGCGCGGCAAGGTCTTGGGCGGCTGCTCATCCATCAACGGCATGATCTATATGCGCGGCCAGGCGCGCGACTATGATTTGTGGCGACAGGACGGATGTACCGGCTGGGGTTGGGATGATGTCCTTCCCTACTTCAAGAAGTCTGAAGATTACTATCTCGGGGCGGACAATTTTCATGGTTCTGGCGGCGAATGGCGCGTAGAGGAAGCGCGGCTGCATTGGGATATCCTCGATGCATTCCGCGATGCTGCGGAAGCTGCCGGCATCCCTCGCACGGAGGATTTCAATCGCGGCGACAATGAAGGCTCCTCCTATTTCAAGGTCAACCAGAAGCGCGGGATCCGCTGGAACACGGCAAAGGCTTTTCTGCGCCCTGCCCTGGGACGTCCTAATCTCAAGGTTGAAACCGGAGCGCATGTACGAAAGCTGATCCTGCAGGATTTGGCCGTTAAAGGCGTTGAATTCGAACAGGCCCGGGCAACCCGTTCGATCCAATGCAGACGCGAGGTCATTCTGGCCGCGGGGTCAATCGGCTCACCCCATATCCTCGAACTGTCCGGCATCGGTCGCGGAAATGTACTGCAGAGTGCAGGTATTGAAACGGTCCTGGAACGGAGCGGCGTCGGCGAGAACCTGCAGGACCATCTGCAGCTGCGTTGTGCCTACAAGGTTACGGGTATTCCGACACTCAACGAGAAAGCCAACCGCCTTCTCGGCAAGGCGGCAATCGCGCTTGAATATCTCATCAGCAGGTCCGGACCCATGTCGATGGCGCCGAGCCAGCTCGGCGTTTTTACCCGGTCCGATCCCTCTTTTGAGACAGCCAATCTGCAATATCATGTGCAACCTCTCTCGCTGGAAAAGTTTGGTGAAAACGTCCACCCCTTCCCTGCATTCACGGCGAGCGTTTGCAATCTGCGCCCCGAAAGCCGCGGTTCCGTACACGTCCAGTCACCGGATCATCGCTTGCAGCCAGCCATACAGCCAAATTATCTGACAACAGAGAGTGATCGCCGTGTCGCGGCGGACTCGATCCGCATCACGCGCAACATTGTGGCGCAAAAACCGTTGCAGCGCTTTAGACCGGAGGAGTTCAAGCCGGGCCCGCAATACCAGAACGAGGATGAACTGGTCGAAGCCGCCGGTGCCGTTGGCACGACCATCTTTCACCCCGTCGGCACCTGCCGCATGGGTGCTGATCCGGACTCCGTCGTCGATCCGCAATTGCGCGTGCGTGGCATTCGAGGTCTGCGCGTGGCCGATGCTTCGATCATGCCGTCGATCACCTCGGGAAATACCAACTCACCAACGATCATGATCGCCGAAAAAGCTGCAGAGATGATCACGAGAGCTTAATGGCTATCTTATCTGAAACGGTACGGTAAAACTTTGCCGGGATACGTCCACTCCATCGGGCGCCGACGGGACTGGTGACGCCCTCCGGATTGTTTCAAGCACGCTCTGGTCTAACTGAGGCACTCCAGAACTCCCGACGACACTAGCCGAAACGATCGCGCCATCATTGGTAACCACAAAGCGTATCCTGACGGTACCCTGCCCTTCCGCACGGGCGCGGTTTGCTCTGCGCGCCAGATAAGACTGCACTCTTGAACGCCAGGTCTCCGATTGCCGCGCTGACGCTGCCCTCGAAACACTAAGTTGCTGTTTCGCTTCCCGGGGCGTGGCGTCTTGGACGGTCGCGGTGCTGACTTTCTTCGCTGGCTTCTGCACGACCTTCTCGGTAACCTGTTTTTTTGGAACGTCGGGCTTTTTCGGTGTTGGACGAACCACCGGAAGCGGCACTTCTACCTTTGGCAGTTCCACAACCTCTTCGATCTGTTCTTCGGGCTGCTCGGTCACTTCTGGTTCCGGCTGGGGCTCTTCGGCCACCTCAGGTTCAGGCTGATCCGGAATCAGTTCTTCCAATGGACTAATTGGCTCGGGTTCCGTCTGCACATCCGGGATAGGCTCGGGCATTGCAGCTTCCTGTTCCATGGTATCCGGCTTGATTGGCTCAGCTTCGGCCGGCGGTTCTTCCTTAACCGGTTCTGGCACCACTGGTGCCGGCAATGGCTCCATGTCAATCATTACGGCGGCGGCAATATCGCTTGCGGGTGTCTCAGGTTGATAGTTCTGAACATACCACGCAGCACCCGCATGAATGCCGATGACCGCTAATCCCGCAACCGACCAAAGACCAACCTCGCGCCAATCTGGGCGCAGGAAACCTCTTCTGGTTGCAGTTGTTGTCTGCTGATGCACTACTGTACGCCTTCACCGGTCGGTGCGGGTCGAGGAGGAACACTTTCCAGACCGACAAGAGCTATCTTGAGATACCCTGTGTCGCGCAATCCGTTCATCAAATCCATCAAGGCGCCGTAGTCGACTGCTCGGTCGGCACGCAGAAAGACCCGGGTTTCCTTGTCACCCTGCGTACGTTGATCGAGAAAACTGCCAAGCGCTTCGCGCGAAATCGTTTCGTTGCCGACTGCGATAGACTTGTCTTCCTTGAGCGTCAGGTAGAGCGGTTGCTCGGGACGCGTCGCGGGCGTTGCCGTCGAGGCCGGCAGATCCACATTGATATCGACCGTTGCCAGCGGCGCCGCTACCATGAAGATAATGAGCAGGACCAGCATGACATCGATGAACGGCGTCACGTTGATTTCGTGATTTTCCTGGAGCTCGTCGTCGGACGCACTGTGCCTGATGCCACCAGCCATAGTCGCTCCCCCTACTCTGCAGCAGCGCGCGAGGTGTGAGCGGCGGCAGGCACCGTGGCAAAATCCACGTCACGGCTGACAAGACGCTCGACCCCCGCCGACGCATCGGCGAGCAACTGCCGGTAACCGGTGATCGACCGCGCGAAGACATTGTAGATCACAACCGCCGGAATAGCGGCAACGAGCCCGATCGCGGTGGCGAGAAGCGCTTCTGCGATCCCCGGTGCAACGACGGCCAAATTGGTCGTTTGGGACTCTGAAATGCCGATGAACGAATTCATGATGCCCCAGACCGTGCCGAAAAGTCCGACGAAGGGCGCAGTTGAACCGATGGTTGCCAGTACTCCTGTGCCGCGGCTCATGCGCCGTCCTGCTTGAGCCTCGATGCGCGACAGGCGCGAGGCGACGCGCTCCTTCAAACCATCGGCGCTTGCATATCCTTGAACCTCACGGGAAAGACGCACTTCCTCACGTGCTGCGTTGACAAGCGCCGCGCCCGGGCCGCCTCGGCCTTCGAGCGACCGTTCAGCTTCAAGCAGCGTGCGAGCATTACCGATAGCGTTGAGCGCGCGATAGGCGCGCACTCTTGCTCCGGCAAGCTCAAACGTTTTCGCCAGCCAGACAGTCCAGGTGATCAGCGAGGCAAAAGCGAGACCGATCATCACCGACTTGACCACCCAGTCCGCGGCCAAGAACATGCCCCAGGGCGAAAGATTATGCGGCAGCGTTCCATTCTTCTGACCAGGTTGGCTCCCCTCCACTGGTGCAGTAGGCTGCATGATTGGCGGCTGGGTTATCTCCGGTTCCTGCACGGGCGGTGCTGCAACCTCGTTCTGAGGCGCTGGAGCCATATTGTTTTGGGCATAGGCGATTAATGCAGTCGGACCGACAACAACCAGTGCACATCCCAAAGCCCCTATTCTCAATACCGCAGCAAAATTGCCGGCTGTTGAACGCTTTTTGGGGGTTGGTCGCATCGCTCCGCAATCCTTCACTACATTCGCTGCAAACGGCCCTGGCTCGTCGATCAACCTGGCCTCCGTCGAGCGGCGCAATCTTCGGTTGGTAGCGGCTTAGTATTTATGACTAAAATAATCAACTATTTTTTGAATCGGGTGACGGGATGGTTTCGCTGATGAAGTTCATGAGGCAGATCGCCAGATGACGTCTCTAAAACTCTGGAGATCCCTGATTCAAGCCCGGCTCAGGCAGCCAGGATTCACCGCGTTGTCAAGCACGGCGCCCAGATCTTTGATCGCATCACCAAAGAAATGGGACAGCACGGACATTGACAACGACGTCACCGAGGCGGCTAAGACGATAGCCGACATATGGAGCGGTGGATTCGATTTCGAAGCGCGACTTCGTAGCGATAGCAATGGCTTATTGGAGCAAAGGAATTGCCCATGACTCGACCGCTCCGCCCCTTCCCAGACCTCGAACGTTGCAAGATCGAGCGATGGCCAGCGCCGAAGTCGTCAATCGCTCACTTGGATCCCAATTGAGCAGACCATGTTTCGTGCGAAATTACTCATTTTCGGTGAAGTCAAGAATGATAGTTCGGAGGAAGTCAAAAGCGCTGCCAAATCCGTCTCCGAAATTGGTTCAGTTCGACACCAAATCCGCTCCAAATCATTTAAGGCTTGTCGCTTTCAACGATCAGTCCGCCTCGATTGCTTCGATCGCGCCATGAAGAGCTCGGCAAGTTGCTTGTCCTGCTTCCGCAAACCGATGCCCACACCTGGACCGAAAAGGCCGCCCGAAATTCTGGGGCCGTAGAGCACAGCCGTCGCACCATCTTTGGACTCCAGAAATGCCTTCCTGCCAGTCCACAGCGCAAAAAAGTGCTTTTTCCAGAACCGCTGCTCCCAAGGATGGAGATGACATCGCCGCGCTGCGCGGTCATGGAAATCCCTTTGAGGACTTCGAGCGTACCAAAGCGCTTCTTCAGATTTTTGACGCGCAGCGGGGCGTTGATGTCAGAAATGAGGGGCTGAAATTGACCGTTGTCAGATTGCGTATGCACCGGAGACCCTCGTTTGCTTTTCGCGAAGATGCGACAGCCAGCGCGAGGGTGCTTGCAGTAAATTGATGCAGGTGCGGGATCTGATCAGTAAATCATTGTTGTGCTTTGCCCGGCCAGGTGCCGCGATAGGCCACGGGGGTCATACCCACTTCCCGGCGAAAGGCATTGGAAAAATGGCTCGAACTGGAGAAGCCACATGACAGCGCGATATCGGTGACCGGCATCGAGGAATGGCGCAGAAAGTCCTTTGCCCGCTCGATCCTGCGCCGGATGATGAAAGCATAGGGCGGACATCCAAGCGTTTGCCTGAACGCCCGGCAAAAGTGCGGAACGCTCAAACCGGCAAGCTCGGCCAGTTGCAACAGCGACAAGTCCGCCGTGAGGTCATCATCAATTCTCTGAATCACCCGGTCAAGGTTAACCGGGGCGAGCCCGCCTTTGCGGACAGCGGCCGGATATCTTTGCCTGCGCATAAGCTGGGCGAAGATTGTGGCTGTATAGCTCTCCACAAGCATGGCGCTGAGAGGATTGCGGTCACGGATCTCTGCGCCTATCCCGCGCGCTGCGTTCAGGATGATGGGATCCTCGAAGCCGAGATCCGGCGCGAGCGACGGCAGCGATCCCGATGGTACCCGGTCAAGAAGCTCTGCCACATGTGCCGGTTTGACCTGGATCGCCAGATAGGCCGCCATCGAGGCGCCGGCTTCCCAGCCCCGCCAGCTGCATCCGGCGGGAACAAACAGGATTGCGCCGGGCTTTCGGGGTACAAATCCGGCGTTCCTGCCATCTATGAAGTATTGGCCACGCTCTGAGTTGCCCTGCACATTGAGAAGCACAACATGCCGGCTGGAGGTGATCGCCGTCTCCTCCTTGGCAAGCCCGCTGCGCCGGACAAGATCGGCCTCAAGGCGATGCCATGACCTCTTGTCACGGGAAATTGTCCGGCAGTCACCGACCTTGAAGGTAGGTTGCAACGTGGCCATCGTCATGCCCGGCCCCGATCCTCATCGGATGCAGAACCTCTCCGCCCTGCCCCATATGTGTCCGGTGCCCCGCCGTACCCGTTTTCTGTCTTCGGCAGCGGGCATGCCATGGTGTCGCCGTGCAGAGCGGCCAATTCCTCGCCTAAAGCGGCGATGAATGAGGATACGCGGCGGCGCGTGCGGGGAGGCAGCCGCATCACCCCTTCAATCAGCCGGCGCCCCTCGCTGCTCGCTATGAATGTGATCCGCTCGTCGACGGGAAGCGAGGCCACCTCGCCGCTTTGCTTCTCATTTCCAGGCAGACCTTCGAAAAAGCGGCTGACAGGCACGCCGAGGAATGTCGCGATCTCAAACAGCATGGACGCACTGATGCGGTTCTTGCCGTTCTCATATTTTTGCAGTTGCTGGGGGCTTACCCGGATAGCGCGGGCGAGCGTAGCTTGCGTCACGTCGTATTGAAGGCGGACAACGACAACCTGACGCCCGACATAAAGATCAGCAGCATGCGGCACCTCGCTCGCGGATGCTTGCGGGTAAAGCGGGTGCGGCTGCTTTTCCGTCAGTTGGATCTTCCGGCGCCGCATCTGTCAATCCCCGTGGAGCGAGTATGTCGCGGTACATCCCGCGAGAGCCATTAACAGCAAGCAACGATCGACTGAACTTGATCACCAAACGCACCTACCCGTTGGTCTGCCGCTACAATACTCGGCCTATATAGCACATCGGAGACGAATAGGAACTATCGTTCCTAGAACGATGGTTCCGGTTCTGCTTCCCATCTGCCATGGACTTGAAGGAATCCATGGCGGTCAACCTGCGTCGCATTCGCCATGAAAAGAACCTGACGCAAGAGGATTTGGCAGCGCGGGCCGATTTGAGTATGCGCTATGTCGGCGCGATCGAACGCGGCAAAGTCTCGGCCAGCGTGACCGTACTTGGCCAAATAGCCGATGCGCTGGGCGTTGATCCATGCGAGTTGTTGCGCCAAAAATCTTCGTGAGAATCGACCCCTCGTACTCATGAATTTCGATCCGGGCTCCGGATAGGTGGTAAAACTGCCTAAAAGGCGGGAAGCCATAGAGCCGGACACCCGACTCTATGGCTTTCCGGGTCATCGCGTCTTGAGGCGCAGCATACCCTCAGCCAGCGTCCAGAGCGCGCGGTTGAGGGTCACATTCTGGTCGATGCCGTTAATGGCGCGAGTCTGACTGCGGCGAACGCGGCCCTCGCCGTTGCGCCGCTGCCCGTTCAATCCGCCCCTTATCATATTCTCCTGAATGACATTGTAGGACATCCAGAGGCTTTGCGCGGCGTCCTCGCGACGACGCGGCTCGATGATCTGCTCGGGGCGGATGGGGCTTTCCTCCCATAGCGGGCGACAAGGCTCGCCTCGGCCAGCACGCGGCGCTCGTCCGCCGACAGGGTGATTTCTTTCATGGCCTCACTGGCGTCGATCAGATGCGGGAAATCCTCCGCGACGGTATAAACGCCTTCGACGATGTCATGCTGGATATCTATTGCGCTGCCTTTAAGTTCTTCAAACACGAAGCTCGGGCCAATAACGCTTCCCAACATGCCCCGAGGTACAGAAGTGCGTAAATGGCGCCGAGCCGAAGCAGATGGCGGTCGATAAGCAGTTCCGACTCGTTTGTATTTCGTGCATCGCGAAGGGAGAGCGGTTCTCGCCGGACGAGACACATGCAGCATACAGATATCGCAAAAGCCGCAGCTATTGCTGCGAGCGTAAACGTCGGGGTGCAGACGTAGAGCAAGACACCAGTGAGCACTGCTGCCAGCAAACTTACTGATTGTGTCAAGAAACTCGCCATGCAGTTTGCTGTCGACAGGGGAAAACCAGCGCCAACGGATGGTACCATTGACTGAGACGCCGTAAGTGCAACGCAAACGCCGGGCTGTCTCATAATTTCCCTTTGCTTCCACTTTGCGCAAAGGAACGGCCGCTCCCCAAAAGGTCTTAGTTGAACCAGCCAACGACTGCTGCCCAGGCCATTGTCAGCCCACGGTCGAACAATGCGATCCCCATGACAACGACAAACACGATGCCGAATGCCGTCGCCAATCCCTCGTTGCTTTTGGTATCCTCCTCAACGACGATGATCCGCCTCTCGTCACGCATGGCATTGCCCTCTTGTTACCGGTCTCGATCATCGTGATCGCCCGCTCTTTGTTCAGCAGCTTCCCGTTGCAGTTCTTCCAGGCGCGGCACATGCTTGGCGGGGTCGCTCTTTGTTTTATCGCCACTGGAACCTGCCATCTGCCCGGTACTCTGACCGTCTGCATCGCGGTTTTGGTCGTCACCTACCCGCGTTAACGCCGCCTTGGGAGCGCTCCCGACCGACAATCCGGTCACTTCGTTTGCCTCAGAGCCCGACGGGGATCGCTCACGCTCAGCCTTCAGCCGCTCACGTCCCACGGCCCGGAGCGCGTTTTTGAGGTTCTCATCGATTTCTGCAACTTCCCTGATCAGGGAATTTCCGCCTGCGCCAAGCTCAGCGGTCTTGATCAGTTGATTTTCGAGTTCCTGTTTCATCGCCCTGACATTGCCCGGATCCTGGTTGTCCGCCTCAGCTCGGCTGATGGCTCCCCGGGATTGCTCGATCTCAACCAGGTGTCTGTTCGCCGCCTCGGCGGCCGCAAACCCATGTCGCTCGACAGCATTATTCCATCGCAGCTTCTCGTCTTCCCGCTCATTGACCCTTGAGCTGCGAGCCAGCGCGTCGCCAGCATTGCGACCGCGCTCTTCCAGCATGTCGACAAGTTCGCGGCGCACATTGACGTGTTCCCTCGCCGCCTTGGCAATTTCCTCAAACCCATCCTGTTCATGCGGTGGCAAAGAGCGCGCCGCGTGGAAGAGTGCAGTCTCCACGCGTCTTTCGTAGGCTTCGAATTCAGGCCGGGTCATGGGGCCAGAATTTGACGGCTGGCCTTGCCAGACCGCCTTTCTTTCGGCGCGCGCGGGGTGGGCTTCAAACCGGATTACCTGAGTCCCGGCAAAGTCTTTCTGCGTAGGCAATAGCGCGGAACTACCGATAGAATGCCACTCCTGTTGCGCCGTTCGGGCATAGGCCTTGCTGCTAGGCGTGCGCGGGAAGCTATCCTTATCCGAGCGTTTTGTGTCGTATCGGCGTTGTGCGGAGGCGCTTGTACCTTCGTGTTGCGTACGACCGATCATGTTCATCGGCCGGACCTGGTTTTTCGAGTAAGCAGGGGGGCTCGCACGATCACGGCGATCGGTCATCTCCATGTTGATGCCGTGCGCGCGCGCCCTTTCGGCCATTGTCAGCCGCCACTCCCGAAAGGCCGGGATTGTCGTCTCGATCCTGTCACCAGCGTCCGATCGCATGGCGATGATGGCGTGGACGTGAACGTGCGGCCGCTTGCCGCCTGTTTCCTCCGTCTTCGGGTCACTTGCAGCATCGTGAAGTGAGAACACATAACGGTGCCCGGCAAACTGCGTCCCCAGGAAATCCCGCGCTGCTTCCCGAAAGGCCGACGCATCGGTTCCGGCGCGCGCCGACAGGACAAGATGCATGACATCGCGCGGTTTGCGGCTATGAAGCTGGCCGCGCCATTCAAGTTGAACAAGGTCTCCGGCCTGCTTGGCATCTGCGATCGACCGTCCCTGCTCGTCCTGAACCTCGCCCTTATGCGCAGCCACCAGCGATCGCACGTGGCTGGTGCCGTAGTCCGTGCCGTTGCCGTAGCCGGTAAATCGAAAGACCGCGTCCGCCCCAGCGCTCTCCATGCGCGCCTGCACGATCGCTGCAGCCTTGTCGTCGGCCGTCAATCGCTCACCACCGGAGTTTCTCAGTACCGTCACGCCATCGATGTCGTAGCCGCTCCCATCAGCCCGTGCGGTCACCGTGAACACAAAGGCGCGGTCACCCAGGCCGCGCTTCACAATCTCCCGGGCTCGGCCAAAGAGGTCGTCGTCAGCGCGCCATCCGCCCTCGGCGACGGCGATCTTGAACAGGCCAATATCCCGGCTCTCAGCCCGGTTCTTCATCAGGTGATCCCACTCGCTTCCCACAGCAGACAGTTGATCGCGTCCGCGCAGCTGATCGCCACACTCGTTTTCGGCCACCACTTCGCCATTGCGCGAAACATAGTTGATCATCGCTCCCAGCCGCGCGCTGCCGCCGAACGAAGCCAATTTCACGACGGCCGGCTGGCCACCAGCCGCAAGGCCTTCAAAGCGCGCGCGCATCGGCCTTTCGAGAAAGGGACCGGCGCGACCTGTTCCAGGTCGCCAGGAGCCGCCCGCTCGCAACCGGCTGCCGGGCTTCGCTCCGACGGGACCTGCCCTCACCGCGATACTTGCTCGGCGGCGGCGCTCCTCGTCATCATCCGGCTTTCTTCGCCCGAGCGAGCGGTCATGGAGCAAGGCCGCCCGTCGCTGTTCCCATTCAGCGGTGAAAGCTCCGAGAAAGAACTCCACTACGCCTTCCCTTTCCGCATCCTGGCGCCACGATCGGCAAAGAAGCTGATCTCATACAACAGCGCCGCAATCGCCCGCTGAACACCATCGATCACCGCGCGCTCTTCATCCGTGCGTGGCTTTCTTCGGTTTGCGGCACGGGCGAGCTGGTTGAGATTGACGCCAACTGCCCTCAGATCGGCGAGAAGCGCGCTGACAATGACGCGATCCTCCTCCGTGAAAAAGGGGCGAACCCCGGCACCCTCAAGGATGAGCGACCGCATGAAGGCGGAGACTGTCAGCTCCGCAGCCTGCGCGGCGTCCTCGATCTTTACCATTTCCATGGCGCTAAACCGGGCGTGGACGACCTTGGTCTTTGGCTCTCCCCTCGGGACTTTGCCGCTCTTATCCAATGCGGACCCGCTCATCTGACCTTCCTTAAATCCCGCCACAGGCCTAATCGACGGCTCGTCCGTCGATCGTCAGCAAATTTGTATCACAAATTTGCGTATCCTGCCAAAGTACAGTACCGATTCGGTAACAATTTTCCAAGCCATCGCCTTAGGTTCATCGCTGCGACTTGCTAATCGAGACCTTCCATCCTGTCCGGTCTGACCGAAGTGGATTGCGCAAGCAGCACCTTACGCCAAATGCCTTACCGCTAGACAAACTCGCGCTAAGCAATTGCTTTGTCTTTATATGTAGAGTGAAAATACATCCACTCTGTATGTGAACTCCATGCATTTGACCCGTGTATTTGTGCGGTGTGGAATATATTCCACACTGTATTCCGCGAATGAAGGCCGAAAGCGCTCACCCCCTAAGTAGGAACATAATATATTCGGTTTTGACTTGCGCCGATCGGTCATTTCGATGCATGATCGGTTTATCGTCAGCACGAATATGGAGGCGACCATGGCAAGAACCTACGCGGCGGTGAGCAACAAAGGCGGAGGGGGCAAGATAACGCTTGTCACGCTACTCCATGCATCCGACATTCCTAGTCGTCGCCACTGCAAAAATCCGAGCCGAAGCGAATCCGTTTGATCCGATGTGGGACAGGTAATTCGCAAGGCGCTGCCTGCCATCGGAAATTACGTATCGGCCCGGTGAATCCGCATACTCTACCAATACACAGGAACTGGCGGCTCGGGTCAAACAGGGCTTAGCGGAGGCTTGAGCTGTAGGCGGGGAAACTCGCACGTACAGTTCTTAGGGAGGAACGACCCGGCAACGGGTCGTTCCTACCCGACAGGCAACACCGGAGTGTGAAGGCCGCAATCCATCGACGGGCGAGAAGATAAAGATCGCAGGGCAAACAAGCACACCTTTATCCCGGCCAAAGCCCTAAAGGATGCGCTGAACAAGTAAGTACTGCCCAGACACGAGAAGAACCGCGCCGGTACGCACTTTTTTCGAAGCTCGACCCCTGTTTGGCCGGAACGAGATGAGTTGGTGGCCTCCTCGCCATTCCACCTCGGTCAGTTCGACATCAATCTGGCCGGGAAGGCTCGTAACCGCATTTAGTCGTGAGCAAGCGCAAACGGGGAGAACTTTGGATCTGCCTTGCTTGTTGCCCCTTCTGAAGATCGACGGGACCAAGGAAGCCCAAGCGCGGGAAGCCCCCGCTTGGTAAGCGGGGGCCCGTCCGGCGGATCAGTCCCTCCAGGGGATGATGGCCATCAGTGTTTCGTCATCCTGTCCGGAGTAGCGTCCGAGGTTGGCGTTGAGTCTGGCGTGGCCGGTTTTGACGCTCATGGTCAGGTAGGGCTTGCCCGACTGGCTTTCCTTTTCCCAGATGCCGCCGATTTCGATACGGCGACCGCGTGGCGTCATGCCGTAGATACGGAAGACCGGTGCCTTTTCATTGTCACTTGCGAAGGCCTCGCCGGTGATCTCGATGTCGAAGGCCAGCGAGGCAATGTTGCCGGTGAGTGTCTTGTTGGCTTCATCGAATTGGATGTAGTTGATCAGGATGTTCGTCATCGCTTCATCTCCTATGTTTGCGGTGTCGATGGACACGGATAAGGACCGGCAAAAGGCCGGCATGCACCCGAAGGGCTGCAGCAAAGTGGAAGACGGGGCAGACAAAGCGCAGCGGATGATTTTGCCTTCGCGCGAGGAATGGCCACAGGCCAGGGGAAAATCATATGTCGGCCCCGTTGCATGTCGGACAGCCGGACCTAGTGTCCAATCGATCGACACCCACAACGACAAAGGGATTGTTCAGCGAGATGACGAACACTGGTCAACGTCTCATCATTCGATCGACACCACGAAACCATGCGTAAGACATGCCATGCCGGCAATCGATAGCGTGATCCAGACTGAAGGCCAGAAACGGCTATTGAAAAGCTGCCCTGCCCTATCAGCCCACTGGCGTGGCGCTTCGGGCATGCCTCGCATTGCGGCCTGTTCTGAAAGGGTAGCCGTTAGGTAGCCATACACCGACATCGAGTGCGTCAACATTCCGAATCCACATCACAATCCTTGGCGAGCGCTGCACCGGCGAAAATGGCAACTGCTGAATAGCTATTTCCAGCAAGGACAGCTCAAAGGCAGGCTAAACCATTGGCGGGGGCTCTCGCGCGTGCGTGGCAGGGAACAGTGGGGCCGACACTGGCTACTAGCCAGCAAAGGCCATGAAAGCGCTTCGATAGCGCAATCATGGCCCCGCGCTGAGGATCCGGCTTTTGGGTTCGAGTGAAATGTCGAATGCATTGCCCGCAAACGGAGACCAGCCTTGAGCTGGTGAACGTTGTACCTGGCCGGGGCTCGATGCCACCGCCAGGACTCCTTAACGGGGTTGGTGGTCTTCTCGTGTTTGTCGGGATTGGGGTGGGGGGGGGGGGGGGGGGGGGGGGGGGGGGGGGGGGGCCGGCGGCCGCGTCAGGGACGGCAACGAGAGAGGAGGCAGCCAGAGAAGCACGCGCGC
>NZ_JAQMHX010000028.1 GCF_028331445.1 Candidatus Phyllobacterium onerii
AGCCCGCAAGCAAACCAGTCAACCAAACTATAGGGCGCATTCGGCAACCGCCAGCGGCGCCCCGCCCTCGTTGTGCCGGTATATAGACCCCACCTAACAAACCTGTCAACACACCAAATCACAAAAATTCCAAACTTCCCAAATCTTACAACCCAACCTGGGGATAAACCTTAAGGATGAGGCGTTAAGGCGCCCGTTTTCCGGGGGTTTTCTACGCCAACAGACCTTTTGTCAGCGAAAAAGAAAAATCAGATCGCAGCGCCGAAGCCGGTGAGGAACGCAGTAAGATTGTCGCCGAGCTCGTCGCAAAGATAACCGCCCTCCTGCACGATCACCGTCGGCAGGCGCAATTTCGCGATGGCTTCGGCCATACGGGCAAAACCTGGCGTCGAAACGGAGAGTTCGCCAAACGGATCGCCTTCGAAAGCATCGAGCCCCAGCGCCACGACCAATGCTTCCGGCGCGAAGGCTTCTATGCGGCTTCTTGCGGCAGCAAGTGCTTCCAGGAATACCTCGTCGCCGGATTTGCGCACTAGCGGCAGATTGTGATTGTAGCCGAGACCGGCGTCCTCGCCGCGCTCGTCGGCATAGCCCCAGAAGAACGGATAGAACCGCACCGGATCGGCGTGGATCGAAACGGTCAGCACATCGGAGCGTGCGTAGAAGATGCCTTGCGTGCCATTGCCATGATGCAGATCGACGTCGAGGATAGCGACGCGGGCGGCGTTCTTGCGCAGTCTTTGCGCTGCGACGGCTGAATTGTTGATGAAGCAGAAGCCGCCGGCGACATCGGCGAAGGCGTGATGGCCGGGCGGTCGGCACAGCGCGTAGGCTGCCGGGTCGCCGGACATTACCGCTTCGGCCGCTTCGACCGCGGCCCAGGCGCTCCAGCAGGCGCTTCCCCAGGTCTCCGCAGAAATGGGACATGCGGTATCGGCCATGTGATAACCCGCCTGCCCCACGGCCGAAGCCGGATAGCTTCCCGTACGGTTGATCGGATGGATGTTGGGCACCACTTCTTCCGAGGCCCCGGGGATCAGTTGCCAGCGCCCATGGATAGTCTGCAGGAACTCCAGATATTCGGGCGTGTGAACGGCGGCAATCGGGCCGAGCCCGTGATTGGCGGGGCGATGGATGGAACTCCCCGCCGCTCGGGCACCCGCGAGAAGCCGCTCAATCCGCTCCGGCTTTTCCGGATTGGGCCGCGGCGCGCCACTCGACAGAAAGCCCTTCGGATTATGGTGCTTCTGCTCGTCCGCACAGAATGTTTTCATGAGCCTTCCCGTCCCTGGCGCGATCGTCGGGCTGTATTCATGCATTACGCCAATCGAGAGTCAAAACGGAAACGCTGTCCGCGTTCGGGTAATTTGCCGAGCCTTTTCTTCGACCAAATGGTGCGTGGTTCGACAAGCTCACCATGAGGGAACTTGGGTGTTACAGGGAGCCAAAGACGTCAACATTGGCTACTTGGGCTTCTGAGCCCACGACGTCCCTCATGGTGAGCTTGTCGAACCACGCACTGACTGTCAGCAGACTTTACGAAACGGGCTTCAAGCCTTGTTCTTGTTGTAGACGTCGAAGATAACCGCAGCGAGCAGAACAAGACCCTTGATCACCTGCTGCCAGTCGATGTTGACGCCCATGATCGACATGCCATTGTTCATGACGCCCATGATGAAGGCGCCGATTACCGCGCCCATGACCTGGCCGACACCACCCATGGCCGACGCACCGCCGATGAAGACCGCAGCAATCACGTCGAGCTCGAAGCCAAGTCCCGCCTTTGGCGTCGCCGTGTTGAGACGTGCCGCGAAGATCAGCCCAGCGAGAGCGGCGAGTACACCCATGTTGACGAAGGTCAGGAACGTCAGCCGTTCAGTCATGATGCCGGAGAGCTTTGCCGCCTTTTCATTGCCGCCCATGGCGTATATGCGCCGGCCGACGGTCATGCGCTTGGTCACGAAGACGAAGAGCGCGATCAAGAGGGACATGACAATCAGGACGTTCGGCAACCCCTTGTAGGAAGAAAGCAGATAGGTGAGGAACAGCACGATCCCGGCGATGATGAGGTTCTTGGCAACGAAGAGGGTGAAGGGCTCGCCCTGATAGCCATGCTTCTCCCGCTTGGCGCGTCCGCGCACACTGAAATAGATCATCAGCGCAACAAGAATAATGCCGACAAGCATCGAGGTGACGTTGAACCCGGGATAGCCGAAAAAGTCGGGAATGAACCCGGAACTCAAGAGCTGGAACTGCGGTGGAAACGGGCCAACGGACTGGCCGCCCAGCAGCCAGAGAGCGAGGCCGCGGAAGACAAGCATGCCGGCCAGCGTGACAATGAAGGAAGGGATCTTGTGATAGGCAATCCAATACCCCTGCGCGGCGCCAATTGCGCCACCCATGATCAGACACAGAATCGTCGCCGGAATGTAGTGGATTTGCCAGCGGACCATCATCACCGCAGCAAGGCCGCCGATAAATCCCGATACCGAGCCCACCGAAAGATCGATGTGTCCGGCCACGATCACCAGAAGCATGCCGAGAGCCATGATGATGATATAGCTGTTCTGCAGCACAAGGTTGGTCAGGTTGACCGGCTTGAAGAGAACGCCACTCGTCGTGTACTGGAAGAAGATCATGATAAGGATCAAGGCGAGCACCAGGCCATATTCGCGGTAGTTGCCTTTCAACGCGGAGCCATTCGTCGCGAGGTCTTTTTTCCCCTGCGTTGCTGCGGTTTCAATTGTCATGATGCTTTCCCTTCGGCACGGATAATGGCGCGCATGATTTTTTCTTGGCTTGCCTCGCTGGCCGGCATTTCACCGACGAGCCTGCCCTGGTTCATCACATAGATCCGGTCGCAAACGCCGAGCAGCTCTGGCATTTCCGACGAGATCATCAGCACGCTTTTGCCTTCGCTTACCAGTTGGTTGATGATCGTATAGATTTCATATTTCGCGCCGACATCGATGCCGCGCGTGGGTTCGTCAAGGATCAAAAGGTCCGGGTTGGCGAACAACCATTTCGAGAGAACGACTTTTTGCTGGTTGCCGCCGGAGAGATTGCCGGTCTTTTGATAGATGCTCGATGAACGGATATTGGTCTTGCGGCGATATTCATTGGCAACCTTCAATTCGGCCATATCATCGATCACACCGTTATGCGAAACGCCGTTCAGATTGGCGATCGTGGTGTTGTGCTTGATGTGGTCGATCAGGTTGAGGCCATAGGTCTTGCGGTCTTCGGTGACGTAGGCGATCCCGTTGTCGATAGCCTTGCCGATGGTCGAGACGTCGACTTGTCTGCCTTTGATGAAGACCTCGCCACTGATGTTGCGCCCATAGGCCTTGCCGAACACGCTCATGGCGAATTCGGTGCGGCCAGCTCCCATCAGCCCGGCGATACCGACGACTTCACCCCTGCGCACATTGAGATTGATACCATTGATGACGGTGCGCTCGCTGTGGATATGGTGATGAACCACCCAGTCCTTCACCTCGAACACCACCTCGCCAATATTGGGTTCGCGCTGCGGAAAGCGGTCCGCCAGCTGGCGCCCGACCATCGAAGTAACGATCCGGTCTTCAGAGATATCCTGCTTGTCGAGAGTCTCGATGGTCGCGCCATCTCGCAGCACTGTGATGCGGTCAGCAACCTTGCCGACTTCGTTCAGCTTGTGCGAAATCAGGATGGAGGAAATGCCGTGGGCCTTGAACTCCAGCAGCAGCGCCAGCAATGCGTCGCTGTCATTCTCGTTGAGGCTCGCGGTCGGCTCGTCGAGGATGAGCAACTCGACATCTTTCGACAGCGCCTTGGCGATCTCCACCAGCTGCTGCTTGCCGACGCCGAGATTGGTAATCAATGTCAGCGGGTCTTCCTTCAGACCGACCTTGGCCAGGAGTTCGCGCGTCCGGTTTTCCGCAATATGCCAATCGATGATACCGAATTTTGACGGTTCGTTGCCAAGGAAAATGTTCTCGGCGATCGACAGGAGTGGAACCAGCGCCAGCTCCTGGTGAATGATGATGATGCCCTGCTTTTCACTGTCGCTGATCCCGCGGAAGTGCTGCTCCTGGCCATTGTAGAAAATTTCGCCTTCGTAGCTGCCATGCGGATAGACACCGCTTAGCACCTTCATCAGGGTGGATTTGCCCGCGCCGTTCTCGCCCACCAGAGCGTGAATTTCGCCTTTACGTACATCGAGATTGACGTTGTTGAGCGCTTTGACACCAGGAAAAGTCTTGGTGATATTGCGCATTTCGAGGATGGTTTCCATCGAGATCCTCACCGACGCTTTTGCAGCGTCGTTCCTTCTGCAATTTTTATTAGGCTTTATGGCTTTTGGCCAATGGAATTATTTCCCGGAAAGCCTTTATCGACATGACAACAAACCCTGCGCGGTAAAGCGCAGGGTTTGTCATTGGTTTCAAGATCTATTTGATCTGGTCTTCTGTGTAGTAGCCGCCGCCAATCAGGATTTCTTTCCAGTTGGTCTTGTCGACTTCGACCGGTTTCAGCAAGTAGGATGGAACAACCTTGACACCATTGTTATAGGTCTTGGTGTCGTTGACTTCCGGTTCCTCGCCCTTGAGAACCTTATCGATGAGATCGGACGTCACCTTGGCCAGTTCACGTGTGTCCTTGTAGATCGTCGAGTACTGCTCGCCGGCAATGATCGACTTCACCGATGGCACTTCCGCATCCTGTCCGGAAACGAATGGGAATGGCTGGTCCGCGGTTCCGTAACCGACGCCGCGCAGTGACGAAAGGATACCGATAGACAGACCATCGTAAGG
Organism: Candidatus Phyllobacterium onerii; assembly: GCF_028331445.1. Classification (GTDB taxonomy): domain Bacteria; phylum Pseudomonadota; class Alphaproteobacteria; order Rhizobiales; family Rhizobiaceae; genus Phyllobacterium; species Phyllobacterium onerii. Next base: position 4,797 of record NZ_JAQMHX010000028.1, read on the forward strand.
TGACAGAACGGCATTGACCTTCTTGTCGGTGTAGTAGGCTGACAGGAGGTTATCCATGCGCGCCTGCGCAACGGCACCATCCCAACGCAGCGTACCGACCTTGTCCATGCCCATCTGGCCGGACTGGACGACGAGCTTGCCGCTATCGATCAGAGGCTGCAGGACAGACATCGCGCCATTATAGAAGAAGAAGGCGTTGTTATCGTCAGGCGAACCACCGAACAATTCGATGTTGAACGGGCCCTTCGCATCCGGAAGGCCGAGCGCCTTGACGAGCGAGCTTGCCTGGAGAACACCCACCTGAAAATTGTCGAAGGTCGTGTAATAGTCGACATTCGGCGTGTCACGGATGAGGCGGTCATAGGAAATAACCTTGATGCCGGCATCGTGCGCCTGCTGCAAAACGTTCGAAAGCGTCGTGCCATCGATCGCAGCGATCACGAGGACCTTGACGCCCTTGGTGACCATGTTCTCGATCTGCGCCAGCTGGTTTGGAATATCGTCTTCCGCATATTGCAGATCGGTGGTGTAGCCGCGTTCTTTCAGCGCCTTCACCATGTTGTCGCCATCGGCAATCCAGCGTGCCGAGGATTTGGTCGGCATCGCGATGCCGACAGAGCCCTTATCCTGGGCGTAGCCTTGCGACCCCATCGCACCAAGTGCGATCAATCCCGCGGCAAACAGATTGAGTATTTTCACGTGTATCCTCCCGGTTTTCAAATCATGCCCGATACTTTTGAGCGGCTTCGACCGAACTTTTTAGCCCGGACCAGTCCTCCCAGAGCAGGGTCTTCCCAACATCTATCGCAAAAGTATGACTTTTGGAATAGGACTTTCGCCGAGTTGCGAAAAACGCTTCGAACCATATAATACTATTATAATATTTTTTGAAAAGAGCTGCTGGACGATACCGTATGGCCAGCTTATAACCACGCCACCAAATCTGATATATCGGGAGGAAGCCTTGAATCTGGTCCAGTTGACGAATGCCAATGGAAAGCGGCAGGTTGCCGCACGTGTCGGTGAGGAATTCCGGCATGTCAAGCGCACGCGTTCCGTTCTGGAACTAGCGCATGCGGCGATCGATGCGAAAGCAGGCATAGCCGAGATTGTGGAAAAACGCGGGCTTGGCAAGAGGATCGACGTTGCAGCTGCCTATGCGGAAGGCCGCTTGCTTCCCCCGATCGACACGCACGATCCTGCCCATATCCATTTGACCGGTACCGGCCTCACCCATCTCGGATCCGCTGCGACGCGCGATGCGATGCATCGCAAAGTTGGCGACGCTGCGGAAGAAAAACTGACCGATTCGATGAAGATGTTCCGCATGGGGGTCGAAAACGGAAAACCGAAGAAGGGCGCGACCGGCGTACAGCCTGAATGGTTCTACAAAGGCAATGGTTCAATGCTGACCGGTCCCGGCCAGCCACTCATCTCTCCCGCCTTTGCCGACGATGCTGGCGAAGAACCGGAGATTGCCGGGATCTATGTGATTGGCCCCGACGGCTCACCTTTCCGCATCGGCTTTGCGCTTGCCAACGAGTTCTCCGATCATGTCATGGAGCGCGTGAACTATCTCTATCTCGCCCACTCCAAGCTGCGGCCGTGCTCGGTAGGTCCCGAGCTGATTCTCGGCGACCTGCCTTCCGATGTTCGTGGCGCTTCGCGTATCTTGCGCAAAAACAAGACCTTGTGGGAAAAGCCTTTTCTTTCAGGTGAAGACAACATGTCCCATACGATTGCCAATCTCGAGCATCACCACTTCAAATATGCGGTGTTCCGTCAGCCAGGGGATGTTCACGTGCATATGTTCGGCACGGCGACGCTTTCCTTTGCCGATGGCATCAAGGCTGAGAACGGCGACGTCTTCGAGATCGAAGCGCCAGCCTTCGGCTTGCCGTTGCGCAATCCGCTGAAGATCGAGAAGCCCGCGAAGGTAACGATCACTACGCTGTAGCTGTGGTTCGTCCCGCAGTCAGCACCCGCTCGGCGCCTTCCTCTATAACGACGCGCATGGCTTGCTTGGCCGCCTCGACGTTGCGGGCCTTGATCGCTTCGGCGATCGCGGCGTGGCGTGCAACGGAGCGCACATGGCTTTCGGAGTTGGGTATGGGCGAACTGATGGTGAAGGTGGTCACCAGTGCTACTTCGATCAGCGCACTGATCGAGCGCATGAAAGGATTGCCGGAGGCCTCCGCTATCCCAATATGGAACTGCAGATCGCTGAATACGAAATCCGCCGCCGATTCGCGTGCGTTGCCCATCTTCTCGACCCAATGGAACAGGGTATCAAGCTGGGCATCCGTGCGCCGCAATGCGGCAAGGCCCGCTGCTTCGGGCTCAAGCGCCAGCCGCATCTCGACGATGCTCGACAGGAAATGGGCACTCGCACCTGCCTCGAAATGCCAGACCAGTATGTCCGGATCGAACAGGTTCCAGTGCGAGCGCTCCAGCACGCGCGTGCCGATCTTGGCTTTCGGCTGGATCAGCCCCTTGGCAGCGAGCGTCTTCAAAGCCTCGCGCAATACGGTTCGGGATACCCCAAATCGTTCCAGCAATTCCGCATCACCCGGCAGAATACTGTTCTCCGGGTAGACGCCGTTTATTATCTTCAACCCGAGATCGCGCATGACGTGGCCATGATGCGTTCGCGCCTGCCCCGCGGTGCGGAAATCATAATTGGTGAGCTGGTTGCCTGCCAAATGCTTGCCTGCTAATTGCTTGCGTGCGTGGGGAATCTAACCAGACAAAAACCGTCGCCAAAGTTGCAAACGGCACGACCTCCCAGCGCGCTCCCCACTTCTTGCTCCTATTTATAATATTATAATATCATTAACAATCGGCAATATTAAACAACAGCCTTTTCGGCCGCGGCTTGCCAATCCACACACCCCTCTATTAACTCGGCGCATGGCATTCACCATCAGGCAATTGCAGTATTTCGTCGCCGTCGCGGAACAGGGCTCCATCACCCGCGCCGCACAAAATCTGTCGATTTCGCAATCATCGATCACCGAGGCCATAAAAGAGCTCGAAAGCGATCTCGGCGTCGAACTTTTCGAACGCCATCCACGCGGCCTCGATATCACCTATAACGGTCACCAATTCCTGCGCCATGCGACGAAGATCCTCGCCGATGTCTCGGATGCACGCCGCTCGTTTTCCGAAGAAGTGCCAAAGCAGGCGGGCAAGCTGCACCTCGGTGTAACATCGCTCGTCGCAGGCTACGTCCTTTCGGACCTCCTCGCCCGCTTCCGTCGCGCCTCTCCCGGCGTCGAGGTCAGCGCCATCGAAGACAATGGCTCGTACCTGGAACATTTGCTGGTGGGCGGCGAACTCGACGTGGCGGTCATGGTCATATCCAATCTTCGCGATCGCATGGCTCTGCAGGCGGAAATCATCGAGACGTCACCCTACAGATTGTGGCTGCCACTCGGTCATCCCTTGGTCAGTGCGGATATCATCTCGATCAACGATATTGTCAGGGAGCCGCTGATCATGCTGACCGTCGACGAAATCGAGGAGAACACCGGCAAACTTCTGACCGCGTTGGGTGCGCGTCCGCATGTCGCCTTCCGCACCCGCTCGGTCGAAGCCGTCCGCAGCCTTGTTGCTACCGGCGCCGGAATCGCCTTGTTACCCGATCTGGTCTACCGTCCCTGGTCTCTGGAGGGCGATCGCATCGAGAGCCGCGACGTCTCCGGTGCCCTTCCCGTGGTTCAAGTCGGCATGGTCTGGCGCAAGGGCTCCAGCCTTCCCCAGGCCGCCCGGGACTTCGTCGGCATCGCCGAAGCCCTTCGCAGTGGTCGATCCCGGTGATATCGGAATTTCCGATACCAACCTTCTGATAAATGAATTTGCGAATACGGAAAAATCAAGGCACTTTTCTCGCCGGGAACATATGCCCTGAAAGCAGGGCCAAAACGGGAGAATTGAGATGAAGCAGTTTTTGAAATCCTGCACTGCACTTACGCTTTCCCTTGCCTTCACCACGCAGGTCCTCGCCCAGGAAGCGCTGAAAGAAATCGGCAAGGGCGAAGGCGAAGTCTCCATCGTCGCGTGGCCCGGCTACATCGAGCGCGGCGATACCGACAAGGCCTATGATTGGGTCACAGGCTTCGAGAAGGAGACCGGCTGCAAGGTGAGCGTCAAGACTGCTGCAACATCCGACGAAATGGTCGCGCTCATGAACGAAGGCGACTTCGATCTCGTCACGGCGTCTGGCGATGCATCGCTGCGTCTCGTTGCCGGCAAGCGCGTCCAGCCGATCAATACGGACCTTATCAAAAGCTGGAAGACTCTCGACGAACGCATGCAAAACGCGCCCTGGAACACCGTCAAGGGCGTTCATTATGGCGTGCCCTACGTGTGGGGCCCAAACGTGTTGATGTACAATACCGAAGCATTCAAGGACAAGGCGCCAACCAGCTGGAACGTGGTGTTCGAGGAAATGACCTTGCCTGATGGCAAGTCGAACAAGGGCCGCATTCAGGCCTATGACGGACCGATCCATATCGCCGATGCCGCCAACTATCTCATGGCCCATAAGCCCGAACTTGGCATCAAGAGCCCGTACGAACTTAACGAAGACCAATACAAGGCAGCGCTGGATATCCTGCGTGTGCAGCGGACCCTCGCCAGCCGCTACTGGCACGATGCCATGATCCAGGTCGATGATTTCAAAAATGAAGGCGTTGTCGCCTCCGGCTCGTGGCCGTTCCAGGTCAATCTGCTGAAGGCAGAGAAAAAGCCAATCGCATCGGTCGTCCCTGAAGAAGGCGCAACTGGCTGGGCCGACACAACCATGTTGCACGTCGACAGCAAGCATCCGAACTGCGCCTATATGTGGATGGAGCATTCACTTTCACCCAAGGTACAGGGTGACGTCTCGGCCTGGTTCGGCGCCAATCCTTCGGTTGGAGCAGCCTGCAAAGGCAACGAACTCTTGACCGATGAGGGTTGCGCGACAAACGGTTATAACGACTTCGACAAGATCAAGTTCTGGAGAACGCCGGTTTCAAAGTGCGAAACCCAGAGCGAATGCGTGCCATATCACCGCTGGGTTTCGGATTATATCGGCGTGATCGGCGGGCGCTAGATTCCGCGACTGTGCTCCCTACCCTCCCCTTGTGGGGAGGGAGGCTGCGAAGCAGCAGGGAGGGGTCTTTTGAAGCGGCCTAACCCTGCACGTTAGCTTATTAAAATTCGAGAAAGCCCCTCCCCGGACCTGCGGTCCGTCCCTCCCACAAGGGGGAGGGTTAGGGTGGTGCGTTACCCGGAGCGAAGCCATGACCGCTGCTGTGCTGTTCGAAAACGTATCGCGTCATTTCGGTGCTGTGCGCGCTGTAGACGCCGTCGATCTTGCGGTTGCGGAGGGCGAGTTCTTTGCAATGCTTGGACCGTCCGGCTCAGGCAAAACGACCTGCCTGCGGCTGATGGCGGGGTTCGAACAGCCGACAGCCGGACATATCGAGATTTTCGGCGAGACTGCCGAGGGTGTGCCGCCCTACCGCCGCAGCGTCAACACGGTCTTTCAGGATTACGCGCTGTTTCCGCACTTAAGCATCCTCGAGAACGTCGCCTATGGTCTCATGGTCAAGGGCGCCGCCAGGGAGGAAAGGCGCAAGGCGGCGGAAGACGCGCTCGCCATGGTCAAACTACCCGGATATGGCGTGCGTCGCCCGGGCCAGCTTTCCGGCGGTCAGCGCCAGCGCGTGGCGCTGGCCCGGGCCTTGGTCAACAAGCCGAAAGTTCTGCTCCTGGACGAGCCGCTCGGCGCGCTCGATCTGAAGTTGCGCGAGCAGATGCAAGAGGAACTCAAATCCTTGCAGAAGTCCCTCGGCATCACCTTTGTTTTCGTCACCCACGACCAAGGCGAAGCTCTGTCGATGGCGGATCGTATCGCTGTATTCAACGATGGCAGAATTCAACAGCTCGGGACGCCGGAAGAAGTCTACAAGCAACCGCGGACGCGTTTCGTCGCCGATTTCGTCGGTTCGTCAAATATCCTGCCCCCCGAGTTCGTTGCACAGTTGGGTGCGGCACCGCAATTTGCCAGCCTGAGGCCTGAGGCTATCTCGCTGGGCCAAAGCGGCCATGGCAGGCTCGTCCTTGATGGCACTGTCCTGTCGCGCAGCTTTCTTGGTGCGGCAAACCGCGTGCTGGTCATTGTCAACGGCACGAGGATCAATGTCATGAGCCCGGCCGCCGCTTCAATTCCCGCCGAGGGCGACCCGGTGCAGCTAAGCTTTGACCGTACCGACCTGCATTTGATGGAGGCGGCATCATGAGCGCCATCGCTCAACAACACGCGATCCAGACCGGGCGCGGCAGCTTGGCAGGACGTGTCTCGGATTTCCTCTGGAAACACCCGCACGTGTTTCTCACCATTCTGCTCGGCCCGCCACTGCTTTGGCTCGGCATCATCTATCTCGGCTCATTGCTCGCCCTGCTGCTGCAGAGCTTCTTTTCGATCGACGATTATTCCGGCCTGATCAATTACGAGTTCACGCTCGCCACCTACAGGCAGCTGCTGAACGATGCCAATTTCGACATCATCATCCGCACCATATTGATGGCGGCAATCGTGACATTGTTTTCGGCGGTCATCGCTTTCCCGATCGCCTACTACGCCGCCCGCTACGCAAGGGGAAAGTGGAAAGCCATCTTCTATCTCGGCGTCATGCTGCCGCTCTGGTCCAGCTATCTCGTCAAGATTTACGCGTGGAAACTCATCCTCGCCAAGGAAGGCATTCTCACCTGGCTCGTGACCAAGCTGAACCTGCTCTGGCTACTCGATGCATGGCTTTCGCTCCCTGTCATCGGCGGCAATTCCCTGTCCGTAAGCTATACGGGCACCTTCATCGTCTTCGTCTATGTCTGGATGCCATTCATGATCCTGCCGATCCAGGCAGCGCTGGAGCGTGTACCGACAAATCTCATCGAGGCGTCATCCGATCTCGGCGGCACGCCGCAACAGACTTTCCGCCATGTGCTGTTTCCCCTTGCGCTTCCCGGTATCGTCGCCGGATCGATCTTCACTTTTTCGCTGACGCTCGGTGACTATATCATCCCGCAGATTATAGGGTCGTCGCGGCTGTTCATCGGCCAGGCCGTGTATGCCCAGCAAGGGACAGCCGGCAATATTCCGCTGGCGGCTGCCTTCACCGTCGTGCCAATCGTCATCATGGGCCTCTACTTGTGGATGGCGCGGAGAATGGGAGCCTTCGATGCGCTCTGACAAATCCGCTTCCGCACCCTTCGGCCTGAAGATCGCAGCGGCTGGCGGGTTGCTGTTTCTGCATCTGCCGCTGCTGTTGATCTTTCTCTATGCCTTCACCACTGAGGAGAAGAGTTATCAGTTTCCCCCGCCCGGCCTCACTCTTAAATGGTTTGCGGTGACGTGGGAGCGGGCCGACGTCTGGCAGGCTCTGTGGCTGTCGGTGCGCGTTGCTTCGATCTCGACGATGATCGCTCTGGTGCTCGGCACGCTCTGTGCCGCCGCAGTCAGCCAGACGCGCTTCTTCGGACGCGAGACGATATCTCTTCTTGTGATCCTGCCGATCGCCCTGCCCGGTATCATTACCGGCATAGCCCTGCGTTCAGCGTTCAGCCTGGCGGATATCCCGTTTTCATTCTGGACCATAGTGCTTGGTCACGCGACTTTCTGTATAGTGGTTGTCTACAACAATGCTGTTGCGCGTTTCCGCCGTGTGTCGGGTTCTCTGATGGAAGCCTCGATGGACCTCGGCGCTAATGGCTTCCAGACATTTCGTTACATCATCCTGCCAAACATCGGTACCGCGCTGCTCGCGGGTGGCATGCTCGCCTTCGCGCTTTCCTTCGACGAGGTCATCGTCACCACGTTCACTGGCGGACAGCAATCCACGCTGCCGATATGGATGTTGCAGGAATTGATCCGGCCGCGCCAGCGACCCGTAACCAATGTGGTTGCCATGGTTGTGGTGATCGTCACTTTCCTGCCGATCCTCGGCGCCTACTACCTCACACGTGACGGCGACCAGATCGCCGGCTCAGGCAAATAACATGGGAGAACATGTCATGGATACGAAACTGCTGATCGGTTCAAAGTTCGAAGCCGGAACGGAAGCGGAGGAGCATGTGCTCAACCCGAAGACCGGCGCCAAGATCATCGACCTCGCCGAGGCCTCCCATGGCCAGATCGATGCGGCGGTCGATGCTGCGGAACGGGCCTCCTCCGGTTGGTCCCGCACTACTCCTGCCGAACGTTCCGGATACCTGCTCAAGATTGCCGACGCTATCGAAAAACATGCGGATGATTTCGCTGCGCTTGAGGCCTTGAATTGCGGCAAACCCATCAACGCCGTGCGCAATGACGAGATGCCGGCGATTATTGATTGCTGGCGTTTTTTCGCCGGCGCGGTGCGCACCCTCACCTCGCCGGTGGCAGGTGAATATCTGCCGGGCCACACCTCTATGATCCGCCGCGACGCCATCGGCATTGTTGGCTCCATCGCGCCGTGGAACTATCCGCTGATGATGATGGCATGGAAGCTGGCGCCTGCGATTGCCGGCGGCAACACGGTTGTGTTCAAACCGTCGGAGCAGACGCCGCTGACCGCGTTGAAAATGGCACGCCTGCTGGCGGATATTCTTCCGGAGGGCGTCGTCAACGTTATTCTTGGCCGCGGCGACACGGTCGGTAATGCCCTGATCAACCACCCGAAGATTGGCATGGTTTCGATCACCGGCGATATCGCCACCGGCAAGAAAGTCCTGCAAGCTGCGGCAAAAACCGTCAAGCGCACGCATCTCGAACTCGGCGGCAAGGCCCCTGTGATCGTCTATAACGACGCCGATCTCGAGGCTGTGGTCAGCGGTATCCGTACTTTCGGCTACTACAATGCCGGGCAGGATTGCACCGCTGCCTGCCGCATCTATGCGCAGGACGGTGTCTACGAAAAGCTCGTCGCTGACCTTACCTCCGCCGTTTCTACCATCCGCTACAATGATGCCGATGACACGGTCAACGAAATCGGTCCGCTCATTTCCGGCCGGCAGCGCGATCGTGTTGCGAGCTTCGTCGAGCGGGCAACCGAGCAGAAGCACATCGAGATTACCACCGGTGGTGGCGCCGGTAGCAAGGACGGCTTCTTCTTCCAGCCGACCGTGGTCGCCGGCGCCACGCAGGAAGACGAAATTGTTCGCCGCGAAGTCTTCGGCCCTGTCGTTTCGGTTACGCGCTTCAAAGATGATGATCAGGCCGTGACCTGGGCCAATGACAGCGATTATGGCCTGGCCTCGTCGGTGTGGACGCAGGATATTTCCAAGGCAATGAAAGCCGCGTCGCGCCTGCAATATGGCTGCACCTGGATCAACACGCACTTCATGCTCACCAATGAAATGCCACATGGTGGTGTCAAGCAATCAGGCTATGGCAAGGATATGTCGGTCTATGCACTGGAGGATTATACCGCGGTGCGCCACATCATGATCAACCATGGTTGACCGGGTCCGGTCTTGGCCGCGACAAACCTTTGTGGTTGTATGAGGTGCTAGGAGTTCACAACCATGACGACACGCGGCTTTACCGGCCGGCGCCAACCGCCAGAAATCAAAGACCGTATCCCGCCGGGTCAAACGCTGACCGACGACTTTCCCGTCCTGTCGGCGGGGCCGACGCCGCGCGTCCGCACCGAAGACTGGTCGTTCACGCTCAAGGATGGGCCAAAACCGCTCATTAAATGGAATTGGGTCGAATTCAATGCGCTGCCGCAGACGAAGTTCACCCGGGATATCCATTGCGTCACCGCTTGGTCGAAGCTGGATACACCATGGCAGGGCGTTTTGATCGACGATATTTTCGCCGAGGCCGGTATCGAGCCACCGACCGAGTTTGCTCTCGCGCATTCCTTCGATGGCTATGCGACCAACGTTCCCGTCAAGGATCTGACCGGCGGCAAGGCGATGATTGCCACGTTCTATAATGGCCAGCCGCTGACGGCCGATCATGGCGGCCCGGCGCGGTTGCTCGTTCCGCATCTTTACTTCTGGAAATCGGCGAAGTGGATCAACGGCCTGCAATTCACCACACGTGACGAACCGGGCTTCTGGGAACTGCGCGGCTATCATATCTATGGCGATCCGTGGCGCGAACAACGCTACACTGGCGATTGAGGCATGTCAGATCAGATACCCGCAACAAAGGCGGAATGGCAGCGCGCAACCATCACCGAAATCGTCAGGCAGACCCCGCGCGTCGTCAGCTTCTTCCTCCAGCCATCCCAGCCTTTCGCCTACCGGCCGGGGCAGCATGTGGATGTCCGGTTGAGCGCGCCGGACGGCTATCAGGCGCAGCGCAGCTATTCGATCGCCTCGACACCGGAGCAGGGAGAAATCATCGAGCTTGCCATTGAAAGGCTGGAGGACGGCGAAGTGTCGGCCTTCTTCCACGAGGTCGCTACCATCGGCGATGAGATCGAGCTTCGCGGCCCGATAGGCGGGCATTTCATCTGGACGGTCGAGGATGGCGCGCCAATCCTGTTGATCGGCGGCGGTTCCGGTGTGGCACCGCTGATTTCGATGGTCCGCCACCGTGCTGCGCAACAATCACTGGCGCCTATCCTGCTGCTCTATTCCGCCCGCACGTCGGACGAACTGATTTTCCATGACGAATTGCAGATGTTCAATCAGTCCGGCAACGGCTTCGATCTGGTCCTGACGTTGACGCGCGAGCCATCATCGCAGGAGAGCGACTATACGCGGCGCATCGACCCGGCAATGATTCTGGATGTCCTCGCCCGCATGCCTTCGCAGCCGAAAGAAGTCTTCGTTTGCGGATCGAATGCCTTCGTCAATGCCGCGGCCGATGCTCTGATCGGGGCGGATGTTCCCGCCGCTATCATCCGCACCGAACGCTACGGCGTATAGGCCTATTTCACCGCGCCAGCGGTCAGCCCCGCAATGATCTGGCGTTGGGCGAAGACGGTGAGCAACAGCACCGGCAGCGTGACAACGAAGGCTGCCGCCGCGAGCGGACCCCAACTGACCTGCTCGAACGAGAGCATGTTGTAGACCGCGACCGGCAGCGTTCGCGTTTCGCGGCTTGCAAGCACAATGCCAAAGACGAAATTGTTCCATGAGAAGATGACCGCAAGGATCAGCGCCACCACCACGCCCGGCTTGGCGATCGGCAGTGCCACGAGGCGGAACACCTGCCAAGAGGTCGCGCCATCGATCATCGCCGCTTCTTCGAGTTCGATCGGCGTCGTCTCGAAATAGCCGATCATGATCCAGATCACGATGGGCACCGTCACCACCAGATGGATGATGATCTGCGGCCAGAGCGTCCCGAGCAGGCCCAAGGTCTGAAACAGCAGGAACAGCGGGATCAGATAGGAAAGGCCCGGTGTCATGCGCGCAATCATGATGACGATCGCCGACTTGTCCGCTTTCAGCCGCGCGATGCCGTAGCCGGCAGGCACGCCAACGAGCAGCGCCAGGATTGTTGCCGTGCCTGTCACGAGCAGGCTGTTCCAGAAATAATGCAGGAAATCATTGGCGGCGAAGATGTCGCTGTAGTTCGACCAGGCGAACTGTTCCGGGATGAAGATCGGCGGATAGGCGCCGTTGTCGATCTCGTATTTCAGCGAGAGCGACAGCATCCACAGGAAGAAGAAAATCGCCGGCGATACGATCACGAAGACAATGAAAGCGGTGCCCGACCATTTGAGCAGTTTGCGAAGCAACATTTTCCCGTCCCTCAGCTGTTCCACTTGGTCCGCTGGCGCAGATGCAGCAGCGCAAGCGACATGGTGATGATGACGATGAAAAAGACGACGGCGATGGCCGAACCATAGCCAATGTCATAATAGGCGAAGGCGACGTTGTAGAGATAGATGTTGATCGTTTCAGAAGCTGTGCCAGGACCGCCCTGCGTCATGGCGAAGATGATATCGAAGCTTTTCAAGGCATCGATGGAACGGATGATCACAGCCACCATCATGAACGGCAGGATCATCGGAAAGGTGATGTAGCGGAATTTCTGCCAGCCATTGGCCCCGTCGATCTCCGCACTCTCGAAGGGATCGCGTGGCATGGCTGCAAGGCCCCCGAGAACGATGAGCATGACCAGCGGCGTCCATTGCCATGTCTCGACCAGCACCAGCGAAGGTATCACAGTGTTCTGGTTGAATATCCACTCCTGCGGGCCGATACCAATCAGCGACAGCAGATAGTTGAGAACCCCCAGTTGCGGGTGAAACATCATCGTCCAGACGAGAGCGACCGCGACGGGCGTCGCCATCATCGGCATGACGAATATACCGCGCAACAGCCCGCGCATCGGCAACTTGCTGTCGAAGACCAGCGCCGCGATCGTGCCGAGGAACAGCGGTGCCACAACGGACAGAACGGTATAGACCACCGTGTGTCCCATCGATTGCCAAAAGCGCGCGTCACCTGCAAGCCGTGTGAAATTGGCAAAACCGACGAAGCTCTTTTCTCCGCCGAGATGCCATTCATTGACACTCATCCACAGGGTAAACACCCATGGAAAAACAATCACCGCCACGACGATAACCAGCGCCGGAATAACGAACGGCCAATAGCTCGGCGTGAACCGGCCATCGCCGTTCTTAACCTTGGCACTTTGCTGTTCATTGGTCATGGTCGAGGCGGTAATTGTCATGCTGCTACGCTACGCTTCGCTTTTTTCCAGGATCGGACGGAATTCTTCCGTCGCCCGTTTCATTTCCGCTGCCGGATCGGCGCCGCCAATGACATTGGTCAAGGCAACACCCATCACGTCACGGAACTCGGTAACCGGAACGATGACCGGCAGGCAAAGCTGGCTCACCTTTGCGGATTCTGAAAGCACGCTTGCCCACTCGGCGGGCATGGTCACACCTTTCAGGATTTCCGGGTCGTTGAGCACCGAATTGCGGAAGGGAACGCCGGAGCCGGACTGCAGCAGACGCGCACCCATCTCCTTCGAAATCGCCCACTGGCAATAGAGATAGGCCGCTTCCTTCTTCGACGAGCCTTCTGTAACGCCGATACCGTCACCGAATGTCGGGGCAGCCTGTGCGCCAGGCCCCTTCGGCATGACGCCGTAACCGACCTTGCCGACAACACGCGACTTTTTGGGATCCTCCAGCGGCGGCGCGAAGCCGATACCGTCCAGCCACATGCCCACCTTGCCCTGCAGGAAGCTCGACTGGCACTCGGCCCAGTTGAACCCTGTCACGCCGGGCGGTGCGGATTTGGTCATCAGACGCTGGTAGAGTTTGGCGGCTTCGATCGACTCCGGCGTATCCGATTGCAGTTTGCCGTCCATCACGGTGCTCTTGCCGTAGCCGAGCATGAAGCTTGCCCATACGGGCGTATTGGCGTTTTTCATGCCGCGCGCAACGAACCCATAAGTGCCGGCGTCCTTGTCGGTCAGCTTTTCGGCAGCGGCGACCAATTCCTCGAATGTCTTCGGGTATTCGACACCCTTGGCCGCGAAGAGATCCTTGTTCCAGTAGATGATCCAATAATCCACCGAGAAGGGAAGTCCGCCAAAGCGGCCGTTCTTGTCCTTGGCGAAATCGAGACCCGCCTGCGCAAAGTCGCTCTCGGTCAGAGAAGCCTCGGTCAGGCTCGGATCCTTCAGGAACGGTGTCAGATCGGCGAGCCATCCGGCTTTCTCAAACTGGCGCTTCTGCACGTGATAGCTGATATGGATGACATCGAAGCTTGGCTTGCCGGATGTCAGCTCGATGACCGCCTTCTGGCGTTGCTGCTGCTCGGGCGTCTGTTCGGCATTGACCTTGATCCCTGTCAGGTCCTCGAATTCCTTCTGGTATTTCTGCAGGATATCGCCGCGCGGGCTCTTGATCAGATTGACCTCAAGGGTCGTACCCGCATATTTCTTCCAGTCGACAGCGGCAAATGCCGGCTTCAGCCCGGCGATGCTCGCGGCACCTAGTGCCGCCGACCCGGCCAGGAACTGACGGCGCGTCGGTTTGACGAAGTTCATGCTCATTGTTTCCTCCTCTTGTGACTTTGCACGGCAACTCCCATTGCCAATGTTCCTAAAGTTTCAGTGCCAAATTCCTCGCATTGTTGATGTGCACTGCAATCGCATCCATTGCCGTCTGCGGATCGCGGGTCTCGATCGCCGTCAGGATCGCCAGGTGTTCACGCATGACCGGGACGACGCGACCAGTGATGCGGAACCGCTCCTGATTGATCAGGCGCATCTTGATCGCGTTGATCCGGTAAGCCCTGCCGATGATCCCGTTCTCGAGAGAATCGATAATCGTTTCGTGCAGGTTCCAGTCGATCGTCTGCGCGCGCAATTCCAGCTCGGGCGTCTCCTTGCCCTGCAGCGCCTCCTCCAGTGTGTCTTCATGCTCCTTGCGCAGCCGGGCCAGTAGTTCATCGGATGCCGAAACGCAGAAGAGCGCAATTGCTTCCTTTTCCATGAACAGGCGAAACTGGAAGGCCTCGCGGATCAGATTGAGATCGATATGCGCAATCTGGATGCCACGCTGCGGAATCGTCTTGACCAGGCCCTCGGCTTCGAGGCGAGGCACAAGTTCGCGGATGGCTCCAAGCGGCATACCGGTCATTGCAACGAGCTGGCGCTGCGACACGAATTGCCCTGGATTGATATCACGGGCCAGAAGATGCTCCGTGAAACTCGCATAGGCCTTCTCTCGCAGTCTTACCGGCTCGTTACCATCATCCATGCCCGTCCTCCCGACTCGTATTGGTTCCCCATTATTACGCGGCAGCGGCCACAAACAAGCGGTCGAAGATGCCAGTCAGTCTTTTGTAGTCCAAATCCGAAAGGGCCAGCAGCGGCGCACGTGCCCGGCGCCACCCATCATCGCCCGCGTGGTAGGCGACCAAAGCCTTTACCGCTGGCGTGACGGGAAATTTCAAAAGCTCATTGACCGCCTCGATCATTGCCGGATCGTCGCGGCCTTCATTGATCATTGGCAAAAGACGGTCCGCATAAAGATTTGCCATGCCGGAAATCGCCCCCTGCCCGCCAAGACGAACGCCTGCGGAAAGTGAGCGCTCGTCACCGATGAGGATTGCCAGATCATTGTGCTTTGCCAGCAGCCTTTCAGTGAAGGGCCAGTTTCCGGATGAGTCCTTCACACCGGAAACGACTTTCGGGAAAGCTTCGCGCAGGCGGGTGACAAGATCGACCGAGATTTCAACGGCGGTAACGGAAGGGATATTGTAAAGGATGATGTCTCTCGCCCCCGCACCGATCTCCGTAAAGACCGAGGAAAACCAGACGAACAGTCCGTCGTCGCTGATATTCTTGAAATAGGACGGAGGAGCAAGCAATACGCCACGGCAACCCGCGTCGAGCGCATGGCGCGACTGGACCGCCGCATCGACATAAGAGTTGGCCATGACGCCGACCACAATCTGCTTCGGCTCGATCCCCGCGTCGAGAAACGCCTGGATAACGACCCCCCGCTCCTCATCACCGATCGAGGAACCCTCGCCTGTCGTTCCGAATAGCGTCACGCTGCTGCAGCCGTTGCTCAGGCAGTGGCGGGCATGCTCGACCGCTTTCGATACATCGATACGCATCTCGGCATCGAATGGCGTGGTCAGCGCGGCGGATAGCCCAAATCGATCCCGAGACACTTGCTTCTCCCATGCCATTTACGACTAAAGACGTACTGACATGTCAGTCGAAAGTCAACAGGAACGCACTGACTTTTTACTAGAAGATTTCAATCCTCGGGATGCTGGGAAAGAAGCGCGTCGACTTCGGATTTCGCCGGTGCGCCGGCCCGGCCGCCAAAGCGGGAACATTTGATCGCGGCGGCAGCGCTGGCAAAGCGCATGATTTGGTAGATCGGATAGCCGCGCGCGAGGCCGAAGGCGAATGCGCCGTGGAAAACATCGCCCGCCGCGAGCGTGTCCACGACATCCACGGGAAAGGCCGGCATGTGACGGACCTCGCCTTCCAGATCATCGTACCAGAAGGAGCCCTTCTCGCCGCCGGTCACGGCAATGAATTCACCGTCGCGCCCATAAAGTGCGGCCAGAGCAACGGCTGCCCGTTCCGGGTCACTTTCACCCGTCACCTTCTCCGCCGCTGGCTCGGAGGCGACGATATGCGAAGCAAGCGGCATCAGCATTTCCAGTGTCTCGAGCGAAGCGGTGTCGGCGTCGAGGACGCCGTGGACGCCAGCCTGCTGCGCCGCCTTGAGCGCTTGCGCAGCGGCAAGCGGCCAACGTACATCGGTCATCACGACATCGTAGGTGCCATCAGAAATCGGCGGCATTGTCTCTGGCGCAGACAAAAGCTCCGGATCGTAGTAAGGCACGATCATCCGTTCACCCACGGCATCGACGAAGATGGTGGAGAAGGCTGAACGTGCGCCCTCGATGCTCCGAACGTGAGAACAGTCCACGCCCTCGGCAGTCAGTTCCTCAATGACACGCCGCCCGATATCGTCCGGCCCGACGGATGCCCAGAGCGAGACATCGCCGCCAAGGCGGGCGATACTTGTGGCGGCGCTGGACGCCATGCCTGCGGCAATTTCGATTGCTTCGAGCGGAATGAATTTGCCGGGTCCCGACGGCAACTTGTCGAGCCGGAAAATCGTATCCATGGTCAGCGCCCCGACACAGAGGATCCGCGGTGGTGTATTGCTCGCCATGGTTGAACTCTCGCCAGAACTGGAAAACGGGAATCTATGGTGAGGGTCTTATCTTCTCAAGACGCATCATGGCAATTGCCCGGCGAAAATTGTCGGTGGCTGGACTCTAAGAGACCGTTTTGAAAGTCGCTGCGGCGAGACATATGGCGTGGTTTTCGAGCACCGGAGCGCAGCGTACATTTAGTACGTGAGCACCGTAAGCACAGAAAATCGCGTCAGATGACCGCCGCAGTAGATTTTCAGGCGACCTGGTGATTGGCGATGCGTTCGAGCGCTTTTACCAAGCCGGAATGATCGAGACCACTATCGCCGTTTGCAGCACAGCTGTTGAACAGTTCCTGCGTCGAGGCGGTGTTAGGCAGTGAAACACCCAGTGTTTTGGCACTTTGCAGCGCCAGGTTGAGGTCCTTCTGGTGCAGCGATATGCGGAAACCCGGATCGAAAGTCCGCTTGATCATACGCTCGCCATGCAGTTCCAGAATGCGGGAGGAGGCAAAGCCGCCCATCAGCGCTTCTCGGACCCGAGCCGGGTCGGCACCGGCTTTCGACGCCAATACCAGCGCCTCCGATATGGCCTCGATGGTCAGCGCAACGATGATCTGATTGGCGACCTTCGTCACCTGACCGTCACCGCAATCACCAACCAAGGTTATGTTTTTCCCCAGCAATTTGAAGAGTGGCAAGGCGCGGTCGAACGCGCTTTGCTCGCCGCCCGCCATGATGCTGAGCGTCGCATTCTTGGCGCCAACCTCGCCGCCGGACACCGGCGCATCGATATATTCGCTGCCGGTTTCGCGAATTTTCTTGGCGAACTCCTTGGTATCGATCGGCGAGATCGAGCTCATGTCGATGACGAGCTTGCCGGGCTTCAGGCCGAAGACCACGCCATTCTCGCCGAAGAGAACATCCTTCA
Source organism: Candidatus Phyllobacterium onerii (assembly GCF_028331445.1). GTDB lineage: Bacteria > Pseudomonadota > Alphaproteobacteria > Rhizobiales > Rhizobiaceae > Phyllobacterium > Phyllobacterium onerii. The sequence continues at coordinate 22,374 of NZ_JAQMHX010000028.1, forward strand.
CTTCCGGTGTGTCCGGCAACATCAAGATGATGATGTCCGTCTTTTCGGCCAGAGCCTTAGGGCTCTCGACAATCTTGAGACCATTGTCGATAAGCTCTTGTTTCGGCTCAATAAAGAACTTCGATGTGTAGAGCTCGTGCCCGGCATCCTGCAAATGGCGCGCCATGGGTGTTCCCATGATACCAAGCCCGATAAAACCTATGTCCGCCATGTGGTCAGCTCCTCATCCTGATGATATCCGCGTGCTTTTGCGTTGTTGAAGCTTCGTTCAACCAGGCAAGGCCGCGTTGCGTTTCTGTTTTTGGTTTGTATTCGCAGCCGATCCAGCCATCGTAGCCGGCCTGATCCAAGGCTTTGAAAACGAAGGGATAATTGATCTCGCCCGTACCGGGCTCATTGCGGCCCGGATTGTCGGCAAGCTGGACATGCGCGATCAGCTCCTTGTGCCGCTCATAGGTGGCAACGAGTTCGCCACGCGTGCGCTGCTGGTGGTAGAGATCGTACTGAATAAACAGATTATCGCTGCCGACCTCTTCGATGATCGAAGCCGCCTGCTCGACCGTGTTCAGATAGAACCCCGGAATATCGTAGGTGTTGATCGGTTCGATCAACAGCTTAATGTCATATTTCGCAAGCTCTTGTGCGGCGAGCCTCAGATTATGGACGAAGGTTGAGCGCAGGACATCATTGCCCAACCCCGCCGGCGCAATACCTGCAAGACAGTTGACCTGCCTGCAGCCGAGCTCCGTCGCATAGTCGATTGCCATCACGACGCCACGCCGGAACTCGTCGACGCGGTCGGGTAAGACGGCAATGCCGCGCTCGCCCGCTCCCCAATTGCCGGCAGGGAGATTATGTAAGACTTGGACAAGGTTGTTTTCGGTCAGTTCCCGCTTCAACTCGTCGGCGTTGTAATCATACGGAAAGAGATATTCCACCGCTTCAAACCCGGCTTCGCTCGCGAGCGTAAAGCGTTCGAGAAACGGTACCTCATTGAAAAGCATCGTTAAGTTGGCTGCAAATTTCGGCATTTCATCCTCCTCAATCGAGATACGCTGCAACAGCAGTTGGCGCATCTTCGGGCCGCTCCGCGAGTTCCTCGAACTCGACGACCGCGTTGATATCCATGCCCATTGCAATGTTGGTGACGCGTTCGAGGATGACTTCGATGACCACCGGCACCTGATGTTCATCCATCAGCGCCTTCGCATCTTCGAACGCTTCCGTGAACTGGTTCGGGCTGCGAACGCGGATCGCCTTGCAGCCAAGCCCTTCCGCGACAGCGACATGGTCAACGCCGTAGCCCTTCTCCGCATCGCCCGACGCGTTGATGTTGTCGAAGGCGAGGCTGACCTCGAAATCCATGTCGAAGCCACGCTGCGCTTGGCGGATCAAGCCGAGATAGGAATTGTTCACGACGACATGCAGATATGGCAGTTTATGCTGTGCGCCGACCGCAAGTTCCTCGATCATGAATTGGAAGTCATAATCGCCTGAGAGCGCAACGATCGGCCGGTGCGGATCGGCAGCACGTACACCGAGTGCCGCCGGCAAGGTCCAGCCGAGCGGGCCGGCCTGTCCGCAATTGATCCAGTTTCGCGGTTTATAGACATTCAGGAACTGTGCCCCGGCAATCTGGCTGAGCCCGATCGTCGTGACATAGCAGGCGTCACGGCCGAACGCCTTGTTCATCTCTTCGTAAACACGTTGCGGCTTCAACGGCACCTGATCGAAATGCGTCTTGCGCAGCATCGTCCGCTTGCGCTCCTGGCATTCCTCCGCCCATTTCGACCAGTCGCGCAGTTTCCCCGCGGTTTTCCACTCGGTCGCAACATCCAGAAAAAGCTTCAGCGCCTTTCCTGCATCTGACACGATCCCGAAATCCGGCGCGAAGACCCGGCCGATCTGCGTCGGCTCGATGTCGACATGGACGAACTTTCTTCCCTCTGTGTAAGTCGCAACATTGCCTGTGTGACGGTTGGCCCAGCGATTGCCGATTCCGAGCACGAAGTCCGAGGCCAGCATCGTCGCATTGCCGTAGCGGTGCGAGGTCTGAAGGCCGCACATCCCCGCCATCAGCCGGTGATCGTCGGGAATCGTCCCCCACCCCATCAACGTGGGAATAACCGGAACGCCGGTGATCTCGGCAAACTCCACCAACAGGTCGGAAGCGTCGGCATTGATGATACCGCCGCCGGCAACGATCAGCGGGCGCTCCGCCGCGTTGAGCATCGTCAGCGCCTTTTCCACCTGCGCCCGCGTCGCGGCGGGCTTGTAGGGCTCCAAGGGCTCATAAGTATCTGGATCGAATTCGATCTCCGCCAGCTGAACGTCGATCGGCAGGTCGATCAGCACTGGACCCGGACGGCCCGAGCGCATGATATGGAAAGCCTTCTGAAAGACATAAGGAACAAGGCCCGGCTCCATCACGGTTACCGCCCACTTGGTCACGGGCTTGGCAATCGATGCGATATCGACGGCCTGAAAGTCTTCTTTGTCGAGCCGGGCACGCGGCGCCTGACCGGTGATGCACAGGATCGGGATGGAATCGGCGGACGCCGAATAAAGGCCGGTGATCATATCCGTACCGGCCGGGCCGGAGGTACCGATACAGACGCCGATATTGCCCGCTTCAGCGCGCGTATAACCCTCCGCCATATGCGAGGCGCCCTCGACGTGACGCGCCAGGATGTGACGGACCGTGCCGCGCGCCCGCAGCGCCGAATAAAACGGATTGATCGCCGCGCCCGGAACACCAAAGGCGCAATCGATCCCTTCCTTCTCCAGGATACGAACTGCCGCATCGACGGCACGCATTTTTGTCATGATCATTCCTCCAGATTTTGATGGAACTGTAACCCATAATTCGCATATATCAACACATAATGGAAATTATTCTCATTCTGTGGAAATAATGACTTTCAATAAAACTGGATAAATCCGCATTGCCGTTCTATGGCTGTATGGTGCCAGGGGATCGAACAAGGGAGCGATTGTGTCTGTTATCGAACCGGTCAAAGGCAAAAGGGGTCGCAAGGCTGCAGCGGACGCGGCGCCATCTTCGGTGCAGGTTCTCGACAGGAGCTTGAAGCTTCTCGCTATCATTGCCGACAATGATGGTTCGGCGCTCACGGAGCTTGCCGACCAGACCGGCCTTGCACCCTCGACCATCCATCGTCTGCTGACATCGCTGCAAAACCACGGCATGGTCGCCCATGATCCGGAAACGGGCGACTGGACTATCGGGGTCGAGGCTTTCGCGATCGGCAATGCGTTCCTGCGCTTCCGCAAGCTTGGCACGATCAGCCGCCGTTTCCTCAAGCGGCTCATGGAGGAATGCGGCGAAACCGCGAATATCGGCATCGAGGATGACGGCGATGTGGTGTTCATTTCCCAGGTCGAAAGCCATGCGCCTATGCGCGCCTTTTACCGGCCCGGGCGGCGGGGCCCCATTCACGCCTCCGGCATTGGCAAGGCTATCCTTTCGACGTGGTCCGACGCGGAAATTGGCCGGACCGTTGGCGGCAAACAGCTTGCCCATTTCACAGATCACACGCTGGACACGCTTCCGGCTCTCCTGAAGAACATTCAGGAGATCCGCTCGCGCGGCTGGTCGATCGATGATGAGGAACATACCCTCGGCATGCGTTGCATCGCGGCGCCGATCTTCAACGAGCATGGCGAGGCAATCGCCGGAATGTCGATTTCAGGGCCGGCAGTGCGGTTACCGAAGGAAAAACTCATCGTGCTCGGCCCGGTTATCCGCGACGCGGCAGATGAGCTGACGCGGGCCATGGGTGGCAAGCGGCCGGAAGAGCTTTAGGGCAGCCGTACTGGCTCTGAATTTCACAATATCGCGGCGGCTTTTTTCCGAATGTTTGCACTGGCATAGTGGCGGGCGATAACAGCGCAAACGATCAACTGTACCTGGTGGAAAAGCATTATTGGCAGGATGATGCTGCCAATGGCCTGCCCCGCAAACAGCACATTGGCGATGGGAACACCGCTTGCGAGACTTTTCTTTGACCCGCAAAAGGTGATTGCGATCTCGTCGGCTCTGGAGAAGCCGAGCAAACGGCTGCCAAACATCGTGACCGTGAGCACGATCGCTAAAATTGCGATATCGATCGCCAGCAGAATGCCCAGATCGTGCAAGGACGTCGTCTGCCACAATCCTTCATTTACGGACGCGCTGAACGCCGAATACACGACCATGAGAATTGATCCCCGGTCGACGGGCATGAGAATTTTGTTCTTGCTTCTGATGAAATTGCCGATCAACGGCTGCAAGACCTGGCCCAGCACGAACGGCGCAAGCAACTGTAGCAAAATGGACTGCAATGCATCGAGAGAGAAACCGGAATGCCCGCTGGCGGTGAGCAGGACGCCAGCCAGCAACGGGGTAAGGAACATCCCGAATATGTTCGATGCGGAGGCCGCGCAGATAGCGGCCGGAACGTTGCCGCCTGCCATCGATGTAAAGGCGATGGAGGACTGGACCGTGGAAGGCAGGACGCAAAGAAAGATTACCCCGGTGTAGAGTGACGGCGACAAGATTTCGGGAACGAGAATGCTTGTGGTCAACCCCAACAACGGGAACAGGACGAATGTGGCTGCCAAAATGACTATGTGCAATTTCCAGTGCAGAAGGCCTGCCACGACAACGTCGCGCGATAGCCTTGCGCCATGGAGAAAGAAGAGAAGTCCGATCGCAAACTTTGTCGCCAATCCAAAGTAATCCGCGGCGATGCCGCCGATCGGCAGGAATGATGCGAAAACCACCGTCGATACAAGCAGCAGGGTGAAGGTATCCGGCAGAAAACGTGACTTCATCTATGATTCCGAAACGGCGTTTTTGCAGGCGTTGAGAGCGCCCAGAATGCAATGGAAGAAACCCCCAATGATATAGAACATCTATCATGATCCACGCTGCGGTGTTTTGCCACCCGGAATAGCGGCTTGCCCTGACTCGCAGGCATTTCTTTCGCGCCTTTCTCGTCGAATCCTCCTTGCACTCTTGTCGGCAGGATTGACATTCGGGAATTTCTTGGGATTATGTATACCACAGATGAAAAGGACAGATGCCTTCGGCGCGTATCTGCCTGTCGGTGCACTCACTTGGCTAGCGCAAGTGACAAAAACCAGATCCCTGACGATCAAATTGGGGCAGAACGATCCAAAAAAGGGCGAGCAGGAGGAAATTAAATGAAGATCTGCATCTACGGCGCCGGCGCGATCGGTGGTTACATGGCAGTGATGCTCAAGCGCGGCGGCGCTGACGTTTCCATCGTCGCCAGAGGTGCGCATCTCGACGCGATCCGGCAAAACGGATTGAAACTCCTGGTGGACGGCACGGAAATCATCGAGCGCATGCCGGCTACGAGCAAGCCGGGCGAGCTGGGTGTTCAGGATTATGTGATCGTCACGCTCAAAGCGCATCAGGCGTGGCAGGTTGCCGAGGACATGACGCCGCTTCTGGGCAAGGACACCGCAGTGGTGACGGCCCAGAACGGGCTTCCCTGGTGGTATTTTCATGGCCTCCATCCGAGCGTGGCCGATCTCAGGCTGCAGAGCGTCGACCCGGATAACCGTCAGTGGAACGCGATTGGACCCGAGAGGGTCATCGGCGCCACGGTCTATCCCGCAACGGAAATCAGTGGTCCCGGCGTCATCAAGCACATTTACGGCAATCAGTTTGGTCTCGGTGAGCCGGATTGCAGCAACAGCGAACGGGTTAGCCGGTTGGCAGCTGTAATGGAGGCTGGCGGTTTGAAGACACGTTTCTATGAAGACATCCGCAACGACATCTGGGTCAAGCTTTGGGGCAATCTTTGCTTCAATCCGATTTCTGCGTTGACGGGTGCGACGCTCGACATCGTCGCCACCGACCCAGGTACGCGAACCCTCGCGCGAAATATGATGCTCGAGGCCCAGGCAATCGGCGAAAAGTTCGGCGCGACTTTCCGGGTCGATGTCGAGCGCCGCATCGACGGCGCTGCGGGCGTTGGCGCACACCGCACGTCCATGCTGCAGGATGTCGACAAGGGCCGTGCGATCGAACTCGACGCGCTTTTGACATCCGTGCAGGAGATGGGCCGGCTTTGCGATGTGGATACGCCCTTCATCGACAGCGTGCTTGCGCTTGCCCAGCAGATGGGGCGTGTAAGGGGGCTCTATCCCACCTTCCCCGAAATGGCGGAGGCCAAGCTTGTCATGGCATCGTGATCCATTTCCGTTCGCCGTTTTGGTCTAGGGCCTGTTGAGATTCACGCCATTTGCGGGGCGGTCATAACGTGAATACCAACAGCCCCTTGTTTTGTTGTGTTTAACTTGCTTGGGGGTGAGAGCTTGGCTCAGACACTTTTCATACCGAAAGAGATCGACGAGCCGCGGGTTGGTGGTTCGCCGGAGACGGTCAAGAAGCTGATAGCCCTCGGGTTTGCGGTTGTCGTCGAGGCTGGCGCCGGGGTTGCCTCGCGCATACCGGACGGCGAGTTTGTCGCGGCGGGAGCGGCGATCGGCAAGGCCGGCGATGCAGCCAGGGCCGATGTGGTGCTGAAGGTGCGCCGGCCTTCATCGGCCGAGCTCAAGGCCTACAAGAAGGGCGCAGTGGTCATCGCCATGCTCGACCCTTACGGCAATGATGCGGCGGTCAAGGCGCTGGCCGATGCCGGTGTGACGGCCTTTACCATGGAATTCATGCCGCGCATCACGCGGGCGCAGGTCATGGACGTGCTGTCGAGCCAGGCCAATCTGGCCGGCTATCAGGCGGTGATCGATGCGGCTTCGGAATATGACCGCGCGCTGCCGATGATGATGACGGCGGCCGGCACCGTGCCTGCGGCGAAAGTGTTCATCATGGGCGTCGGCGTTGCCGGGCTACAGGCGATTGCCACGGCGCGGCGGCTTGGTGCGGTGGTGACCGCAACCGATGTGCGCCCGGCGGTCAAGGAACAGGTCGCCTCGCTCGGCGCCAAGTTCCTTGCGGTCGAGGACGAGGAATTCAAGGCCGCCGAGACGGCGGGTGGCTACGCCAAGGAGATGTCGAAGGAATATCAGGCCAAGCAGGCGGCCCTGGTTGCCGACCACATCGCC
>NZ_JAQMHX010000029.1 GCF_028331445.1 Candidatus Phyllobacterium onerii
CTCAAGACGCGGGAGAGTAGGTCGCTGCCAGGTCTGCCAAACGCAACGTTCATAACGCAGGCGCCCAAAAAGTCGCATGCGAAACAAAATCATCTTCTCGACAACAACAGAACTATGACGCGGGGTGGAGCAGCCCGGTAGCTCGTCAGGCTCATAACCTGAAGGTCACAGGTTCAAATCCTGTCCCCGCAACCAAATCACTTTCCCAGCTTCTCGGTCAATCAGATCAAACACAAAAACCCCGCATCAAGCGGGGTTTTTGCGTTTTGGAGATGGCTCTCAGTCTCGGCTGACGTTTGCACTGGCAGAGTCAGCGATGCCAAATGTTTTCGATGTCTGTCAGGAGATTCTGCGGCAATGGTCCTGCATTGGAAGCTGTAGCCGCTGCTGCCAGTTGTTCTGCTGAGGTGATTCCACCTAGAAGCGTCGTCACAGCCGCATTGCTCAGGACGAACCTGTAGGCGAGTTCGACCAGTTCGATATTTTCACGTACAGCCAGCGCCTGAAATTCCCGCGCCTTGTGCAAGACGCCTTTTGCTTCCAGCGCTTCGATATTCTTCATGCGCGCAAGCGGATGTGTTTGTTGTCCACGCAATATGGCATCGGTCAGGATGCCGCCGGCAAGCGGGCTGAATACGGCAACCCCGCAACCGGCAGCCTTGGCGACATCGATGACGTTGCCGTAATCGGGTTTGACGCCGATGCGGCTGGAATGGGGATAGTCGGCGCTCGGGTTCAACAATGTGTAGGGTACGTTGATTATGTGGAAGAGGCCGGTATCAAGGAGTTGGCCCACCTCATCAATATCGTTGCCGCGACACACGAACCCCGCATGACGCGCCTTGCCCTTCCGAAGAATGGCGTCGACACCTTCCAGTACGCCACCTTGCCGATGATAGTCTTCAGTCCAAAGCGTGGCGTAGTACTTAGCTTCCATGACAGGCTTTGCGGCGACGGGCCCATTATGAATCTGCACGATATCGATTGTGTCGCGTTTGAGCCGGCGCAAGCTTTCTTCGACCGACCGCTCGATATGTCCGGCAAGATTATCGAGGTTCTCGGCACGGATCTCGACCTTGGTGTTGATAACGGGATCAGCACCGAGCTCTCTCAGGACGCGACCGAGATTGTCTTCAGCCGCACCAGCGCCATAGTCAGGCGCATTGTCGAAGTAGTTGATGCCACATTCCAGGGCTTGCGCAATAACGCGCAATTGCTCGGCATATTCGCCACTCACCATGAGACCGGCATTGCCGCCACAACCAAAACCGATTTCAGATATGCTGAGATCGGTCGATCCGATGCGGCGCTGTTTCATGTGTTCCTCCAGATATGCATCGACAGTCGGTGGGACCCGTCAGCCGTCTCGGATTCTTTTGTTGCGGAAAGATTCAGCTCTCTATGACCCGTGCCGACTGGAGGCTGCCACCGGGCGTGATCTCGCACAGGACATGGCGCCTCTTCGAAACATCAATGCGCGCGACTATGTTCTGTCCCTCGACTGGCACCGACGGCGTCAAGGTGATGGACCTGACGGACATGGTCGGTACCTGGTCGATCAGATCCTTGAGGACAGCATCGATGGTTTCGCGCGTAATTGGCATTTCAATCCTGCTCCAGCTCGAAAAACCGCGCCAATCAATCTTTAAAGTCTGGCGGCGCGGCGGGATCGCCTAGGCGTGTTCAGTCACCGCTTGCCCCGCAAGCTTGATCTCGTATTCCTCGATCTTGCGATGAAGATCCTTGACCGTTTCAATCAACGGACCGTAGCGATCGGCGTCGTCATTGGCAAAGCCCTTGTGGTAGTACTTGCGGAAGCCGTGTTTGATCAGCGTCTCGGGCTTGGAATAGTCGGGTGGTGAGCCGGTAGGGTGAATCATATCCGGGCTCTTCCAGAAGAAGTTCATCGGTTCGAGGCCCTGTTCAACGCGCTTGATCTGCTCGTCGAGCTGACGGCGCAATACCACAATCGGAATGTCGGTACGGCCAAGCAGTTCCGTAGTCCGATCCGCTATTGGGCCTTGCGCAACCCAGACGATTGCATCCTGGGCGAGAACGTAGTCGAGGATCGGTTCACCCTTCTCGTCATGCGTCGGCGGAATATAGTATGGCACGACATCCTGTTTAGGGGCCTCGACTCCGGGCGGGGCCGAATAGGCCTGATAGCAGATGTGATAGGTGTGCGTATCATCTATAGGCACGCGGATCTGATATTCGCTGCGCGTCGCGCCGGTCTTGCCCGTCTGTGTGTAGAACGGGAAAATGACGGTGGAATGCTCCTGATCTTTGTCGGAATCCGCACCAAGCGCCTTGGAATAGCGGATGCCCTTGCGGAATCCATGCTCGGTTTGATTGGCGTAGATTTCCTTGATCCCGACGCCCACACGTTTGCGTTGATGCAGCGTATGCATATTGTCGGAACTGCGATCCTCGAGTTGCCCCTTCTTCTCCAGCACATATTCGAACATGTGACCATGCGCCCAGGCACTATGCGTCGGATCGCCGGTATTTTCCTGGCACTGCAGCCAGTTACAGTCGATGATGTTGATGCCGATCTGGCGAATGGCATTTGGCCATACCAGCAGATCCCATCGCGGTAGGTCCGGGGCGGGAAGCGGGCCCATATAGGCGAAGACCAGGCCGCCAAGTTCGCGCACCGGATAACCCTTGAGCTTCTGCTTGATCTCGGCTTGTGGAGCGCCTTCCATCGGCCGTTCGACGCAGTTGCCAGTCTCATTGTAGAGCCAGCCGTGGTAGGGGCAGCGCAATCCGCATTCGTCTGGAATGCCGAACTTCATATCGACATTGCGATGCAGGCAGCGATCGCCGATCAAACCCAGATGGCCGCTCTTGTCCTTATACAGTGTGAGGTCTTCGCCAAGAATGCGTACTTTCTTGACCGGATTTTCCAGGAGTTCAGCAAAAGGCGCTATCGGCAACCAGTAGCGCCGCATCAGTTCGCCGCCCGGCGTTCCGGGACCAACGCTGGTCAAGCGTTCATTCTGTTCTTTCGTGAGCATTTTCTTCTCCCAAGTTTGCCGCAGCCGAGAGCCACTCCGTGTTGGCGCAATAGGTTCAGATCCTGAACATTGCTTGCCGGACGGCGGGCCAGTTTCGAACCCTGTCTCTCCTAGTTTGTAATCATTATAAATGTTCTGTCAAGCGGATCATGTTCTGCTAGACAGAATGACGTTGGAGTGTTAGGGTGATTGTTATGGATGGATCGAGCGATGAAATGGATATCGGCAGAGAACGCGTTGAAGCGGTCGAACGCGCTATCGCGCTGCTGCAATGTTTCGAGGAGCCGGGAGAAGCCCTGACGTTGTCGGTGCTTTCCCAGCGCTCAGGTCTGTACAAGAGCACGATCCTGCGATTGGCAGGTTCGCTTTTGCATACAGGCTTCATGGATAAGGGCGCGGATGGACGATATTTGCTTGGGCCTGAACTGCGCCGGCTTGGCGAATTGAGCCGCTCGAAATTCACGCTTGAAGTACTTATCAGGCCGGTGCTGCGCCATCTGACCGCGATCACTCAGGAAACCGCGTCGTTTTACGTGCGTGATGGCGATGAACGCGTATGCCTTTACAGGGAAAACTCTCCACGCAGCGCGCGCCATCACCTGGAAGAGGGGACGCGGCATCCGCTCGATCACGGCGCCGCCGGCGTGCTTCTGACCTGGTATGGTATGACGGCAGATTCCGAACGAGCGGTTGAGCTGCGAGAAACCGGTTCAATTGTATCGAAGGGCGGACGCGATGAGGATCTCGCGGCGGTCGCAGTGCCGATCGTCAACCGGCATGGCGAATTGATAGGGTCCTTGTCGGTGTCTGGACTGATAAGCCGCTTCTCGGACGAGCGGATCAACTCGGCACGCAAGTTACTGAAAGAATCCGCTGAGGCGCTCAAACCGCGCCTGCCGCGCGTTGATGAAATCAATCTGCGACGATCTGACGGTTGACGCTGCAATTGCCGCCAACGACGGGAGGGGAGGACCACCGTCGGATAAGGGAGAAGAATTTGGAAGCCGTTCCCACCAAAACGATCACAATGCGTCTGACCAGAATTCAGTACCTGGCACATGAGACAAACCTTTATGAGTTCGAGCCGATCGCTGGCGAGGCAATCCCTGCGGCTGGACCCGGCGCGCACATCGATATTCATTTGCCGAATGGAATGATCCGTCCCTATTCGCTCGTGCATTCGGGTATAGACAATCGCTATATGATTGGCGTCAAACGGGACGCCGCCGGTCGTGGCGGCTCCGCTTGTCTTCATGACACGGTCAAGGTTGGATCGGTACTAACAGTTGGTGTGCCACGCAATAATTTTCCATTGGTGGAAACCGCGGACCACACCGTACTCATCGCCGGTGGCATCGGTATCACCCCGATCTGGTGCATGGCAGAGCGACTGAAGGAACTCGGTCGCAGTTTTGAATTGCACTATGCTTGCCGGGATCGTCGCGATGTTGCTTTTCTGAAGAAATTCGAAGACCTGTCCGAGGCCCGAATCCACATCGATTCCGAAGCAGGGAGCTTTCTTGATCTTGGTGCCATCATCGATCAGGCTCCGGCCAATTCGCATCTCTATTGTTGTGGTCCGGCGCCTATGCTGGATGCTTTTGAGGCGAATACGAGAGACCTTGATCCCGACCATGTTCATCTGGAGCGGTTTGCTCCTGTCGAAGAAGTCTCACGCGAGGGGGGCTTTGTCGTCATGCTCGAGAAATCGGGCCGGGAATTCGTGATTCCTGAGGGAAAATCGATCCTTGAGGTGCTGCGTGACGCCGGGCTGGATGTGGATTTCTCGTGCGAGCAAGGTATCTGCGGTGCTTGCCAAGTGCAGGTGGTTGAGGGCGAGCCCGATCATCGCGACATGTTTCTCTCGGATGAAGAAAAAGCTGAAGGCGGCATGATGATCTGTTGCTCCGGCTCCAGGACGCCGCGGCTGACCCTCGCCCTTTAATCGGTATTTCCACCAGCTGCACGACATGCCTGCTGCCTGAACGCACTGGCCGAGGACCGAAATTCATACACGACGTAAAACGGAGGATACTAAATGGCAGACCACCTGAAGCAACGACTGATCGAGGCAGGCCTCGTCCTTGACGCGCACAACCTCGGCGATTTTACACGTGGTCATGTCTCAGTGCGCGATCCATCGGACCCCTCGATATTCTTCATGAAGCCTCATAGTTTGGGGTTTGAAGAGATGACGATGGAGAATATCGTTATCTGCAATCTGGAGGGTGAGAAAATTGGCGGCGGCGGGAAGCGGCACAGTGAAGTATTTATCCATTCGGAAATCTTCAAAATCCGGCCCGACCTCAATTCGGTCATTCACGCACATCCGAAATATGCCGTTGCCTTATCCTCGACGCGCAGGCCATGGCGGGCGTGCTCGCAGCCAAGTGCGAGCTTCGACGGTGTCGGCTACTATGAAGACACGATAAATTTGATACGAAGCCAGGAGACCGGCCGGGGTGTCGCCGAGGCCCTGGGGAACTACAAGGCGGTGCTGATGCGGGGCCATGGCGTCGCAGTTGCCGGAAATTCTATTGAAGAGGCCGTGGTTCGTACGATAATGCTTGAGAACGCATGTGAGGATCAGGTTATTTTGCAGTCTCTGGGAGGAGATCTCGTAGAATTCGATAAAGAGGACGTAGATAGGCTGTGCCGCACTCTGGACCGGCAAGAGCAATATATAGTGAATTTCGACTATCTTGCTCGAAAGGCAAAGCGCGGCTTGGCGGCTTAGAACTAGAATGAGGTGACGCTATCAATCTGAAACAGCTCAGTAATTTCATCAAGTCGGTTGAAACCGGCAATATGACGAAAGCTGCTGAACGGCTGAATGTCTCTCAAACCGCGCTTGGTCTGCAGATCCGCAATCTCGAGACCATGCTCGGCGTTGAACTTCTTGTGCGCCATTCGCGCGGGATAACCACGACCGAGGCGGGTCGCCTGCTGTTCGATCGCGGCGTTGCCATCATGCGCCTGGTGGACGAAGCCAAGAGGGATGTGTCCGCGTTTCGCATGTCCGCTCTGGAAAATATCTCTATCGGCGTCACGCCAAGCATCATGCGGCTTGTGGGAGCTGACTTCCTTGTCTCGGCCATGTCCGAACTCCCGGGCGTATCGGTAAGGCTTGTCGAGGAATTGAGTTTTGTGCTTGTCGACCTCCTGTTGCGGGATGAGATTGATCTTGCGCTTGCCTATGATGTCACCGAAAGCATCACCTCGATGCGGACCGCCCTGATGAAGGAAGATCTATTTTTCATCACTGCGCCCGGCAGCGCTTTCCCGCGTGGAGGAGTGAAGTTTAAAGATGCTGTGGCTTCGAATTTGGCACTTCCGAGCGACCGTGACAATGTTTGGCGTGCCGTTCATAGGGCCGCGAAGGTATCAACGGTACCCGTCAATGTGCGCTTCACCATCCAGTCGCTCGAGACGATCAAAACGCTGGTTGAAAGGGGCGTCGCGACTAGTATCGTTCCATACGGCGTGGCTGCCGAGGAAATCGCAAGGGGTGCGATCGAGGCACACACTATCGAAGGACCGGAGTTGGTCCGGACGTTGTATCTGGCTGAATCACCAAATCGTATGGCAATTCAGCAGGAAGGCGCGCTACGCGATTTTATCGACATGCTGGTCGATACGCTTGCTGATCGCATAGGACCCCACGCGACGGTTATTGGCCGTTGCGGCACTGCAGGGCAATCTTCGGCCGCCCCCGAATAGTCGAAAGCGGCCAATTCAATCAGTCCGCCTCGCCGCGGACGACGATTTTCTGGTAAAGCGGTTCCCATTTCTTTGAGTTGTCGAGTTTCTCTGCCGGATCGGCAATCTTGAGCGCAATACCCTTCAAAGGTGATTCAACTTTCGTCGAGGTTGGGACGTAGTTCAATTGCTTCAGAATGGGCTGACCCTCCGTCAGCATATAGTCTTCAAAGAGTGCGGCTGCGTTGGGGTGAGGAGCGGTCTTGATGACTCCGATTCCGTTTGCACGTGCGATGGCAGGCTCAAGTGCAAACCAGTCGATGGGAGCTCCCTCTTTCTTTGCCTGTTCAGGCATATAATTATAGAGGGTAAGTCCTATCGGCACTTCGCCCGCTGCGACAAGTGTGTTCAACAGCGAGTGGCCCTTGCGAATTGACAAGCCGTTGCCGGCAACAAGATCGCGAAAATATTTCAAGCCCTTTTCTTCGCCCATGTTCTCAACGACTGTCGTGAACCAATCGATGTCTTCCACTTCAAAGCCGAGCTTGCCCTTCCACTTCGGGTCGAGAAGATCTTCATAGGTCTTTGGAAGTTCTTCCTTCTTGACGAGGTTGGTATTGTAACCCTGTACGAACACCGACAAAAGCGTGCTCACCCACTCCTTGTGCTCAGGTACGGTCCCTGGCAGCAGATCGGCAAAATAGGGAGATTCGACTGGCTGGAACATACCCTCGCGGTGCAGTGCTTCCATTTCGGGTGCGCTGATGTGGACTGAATCAACTGTATTGCGGCCGGCCTTCTGTTCCTGGATGACACGCTGCAACACCGTGTCGCCGCTCGCACGCCAAGGAACGACCTTGATGCCATATTTCTCCTCGAAGGGGCTGATCAGTGGCTGGAGATCGTTCTGCGCAATTGATGTATAGAGCGTCAGCGTACCTTCTGCTTTTGCAGCTTCGATGAGTTTGTCCTCGCGGCCCGCGTCCTTGGATATGAGCAAGGCATTGTCGGCTGCAAAGACTGGCACGCCAAATGCCGAAAGCGCGAAGGCTGCAGCGCCCGCGAGCATCAATAGGCGGCGTTGTAAATTCATGATTCCTCCTCCAATTTCCCCACAAGCTGACCAACCGGCTCCTCCACTGGATAGTCGGCAGCTTGAATTTTATGACTGAATTTTCAGGGCGGTCTCGCTCAGGGCGAATATTTACCTGCCAGTCTTCCTGACTGTACACGCGACTGATGGCAGCTTGAACATCAAAAAGCTGCGAGCTCTCCCATGAAAAAACTCTTGGATAGAGAGAGTGTGTTGATCTACGCCAGCTAAAAAGCGGACCGGTTGGGATGCCGGCATGAACAACAGGAAACACGGTAGGAAGCTGGCATGAGTAATCTGCGTTTGACGATGGGCTGTTGGGACTACGATCGTACACGCGGTGTGATGGACGGGTCGATCCGCCCCGATGGTATCGACCTGACTTGCCTTAGCCTTCCCGTCGAGGAAACCTTCTTTCGCATGCTCCGGTACAAGGAGTTTGATGTCGCCGAGATGTCACTTTCCTCCTACGTGGTTTCGCTGTTCAAGGAAGATCGCCCGTTTATTGCCATCCCCTTCTTTCCGTCGCGGTTCTTCCGGCACTCGTCGATCTACGTTAACGCCAATTCCGGTATTCGCGAGCCGAGGGATCTCATCGGGAAGCGTGTAGGCTGCCCTGAATACCAGATGACGGCGCCAGCCTGGATCCGGGGCATACTCTCTGACGAATTCGGTGTGCCGGTGGATAGCGTCACCTATCGGACGGGTGGCGAAGAATCGCCAAATCGCAGCGAAAAGCTGAAACTCTCGCTGCCGGATAATATCAAGGTCGAACCGATCGGCCCGGGGCAGACTCTTGCAGCAATGCTGCGAGACGGTGAGATCGATGCACTGTATACAGCTCGAAAGCCTTCAACCTTTGAAGAGAAAAACGGAACCGTGAAGCGTCTCTTCGACAATTACGTCAGTGTCGAACGCGAGTACTTTTCCCGTACCGGAATTTTCCCGATCATGCACACCTTTGTGATCAGACGTGAGGTATATGAGAAGAACCGCTGGGTTGCCCAATCCATCTTCAAAGCGCTCAATGCATCTCAGCAAAAAACCTATCGCGATCTCCAGGAAACGGCTGCTCTAAAGACAATGTTGCCTTGGGCCGTCGCTCACTACGAAGAGACCGAGAGCGAGATGGGTGCAGATTTCTGGCCCAACGGCTTCGAGAAGAACAAGAAGACCTTGGACGTCTTCCTCAGATATTCATACGAACAGGGCCTTTCGCGCCGTCAACTAAAGGCAGAGGAATTGTTCGCGCCTGAAACGCTCGAGGCTTTCGTGATTTGATCTAAATCGTAAAAGACGAGTCGTGCCAAGCGATCGCATAAAAGGGAGGAACCAATGGCAGTAACGACACCGGACGGTAGCACCGTACATACCTCGCTTGGCCAAGGCTGGGGCCGTTCATTCGACATGAAATGGGTAATCATCGGATTATGCATCGTTGTCGTTGCCTGGCTCGCGCTCATTCCACTTGGTTTCTTGATCTGGCAGAGTTTCGCGTCGACGTCGACTGCGCAGGTTCCCGCGGTATTTACGCTAGAAAATTATGCCACGGCATTCGGCACCACCGATTCACTCGGGCTTATGTTCAACTCGTTAAAATTCGCGTTCGGGACGGCTGCATTCGCGTTGGTGCTAGGAACATTTTTTGCCTGGGTCAACGAGCGTACCAACACGCCCTTCAAATCTCTGTTCTTCGCAATGTCGATCGTTCCACTGATCATTCCCGGCATTCTTTTCACCGTTTCCTGGATCATGCTGGCAAGCCCGCAGATCGGTATTTTCAACCAAATCTTCAGGGACTGGTTCGGCCTGACGACGCCGCTGTTCAACATCTATTCGCTGACGGGCATGATATGGGTCGATGGCCTACACTATGCTCCGATCGCCTTTCTGCTGGTCACGGCCGCTTTCCGATCGATGGATCCTTCGCTTGAAGAATCGGCCTTGATGAGCGGTGCTTCCGTCGTACAAGTGGCTTTCAAGATCACACTTAAATTGGCCTGGCCGGCAATTCTTGCGGCGTTTCTCATTCTATTCGTCAGGGGCATCGAGTCATTCGAAGTGCCCGCGCTCCTTGGTTTGCCCGTCGGGCTGCGCGTTTATACTTCCGCGATCTATGACGCAGTTCATAGCTATCCGAGCGATATCGGTCTTGCTTCCGCCTATGCGATGGCGTTGCTGCTGGTCACGTCGCTTGGCATCTACTATCAATCGCGACTGTCCAGCCAAGGTTCGAGGTTTTCCACCGTCACCGGCAAGGGGTTCCGGCCTCGCGTGTCGGATATCGGCCGCTGGCGTTACGCCACAGCCGGCATTTTCATTCTTTACTGCATCTTTGTAGTGGCTTTGCCATTTCTGGTGCTTTTCTGGGCCTCGCTGCAAAAATACTACGCAGCGCCATCGTGGGCGGCGTTGCACAATCTTTCCTTCGCCGCCTATGGCAAGGTACTGGCATATCCGGGCTTCTACGGTGTCGTATGGAACAGCGCCAAGTTGGCTATCGGCGGCGCTACGGTCGTGATGCTTTTGACCTCGGTCATTTGCTGGATCACCATCAAGACAAAGATCCCCGGCCGCTGGGTACTCGACATGCTGGCGTCATTGCCGCTGGTATTTCCCGGCATCGTCCTCGGCCTCTCGCTCATGATCTTTTATCTCAACTTCGACATCGGCATCTATGGCACGTTATGGATCATGCTGATGGCCTATGTGATCAAGTTCTTGCCTTATGGCATGCGCTACAACAGCACCTCAATGATCCAGATTCATAAGGAACTGGAAGAATCCGCGGCCATGAGCGGGGCTTCCTGGTTCACGATCTTCCGGCGGATCGTCCTTCCGCTGTTGAAGCCGGGCCTGATGGCGGGCTGGATCTACATAATCGTCGTGTCGGTACGCGAATTGTCCAGCTCGATCCTGCTCTACAGCCCAGGCAATGAAGTCATCTCGATCATGATCTGGGAGTTCTGGCAGAATGGACAGTACATCGAGCTGTCGGCCTTCGGCGTCATGATGATTACCGCGCTCTTTTGCTTCCTGATGGTCGTGCAAACGCTGTCGAAGCGCTTCGGCGTCAAGGACGTTTGATATAATTGGGAGGAAACCATGTTATCAGTTGAAAATCTCAGCACGACCTATCAGGCGCCGGGCGCCAAGCCCGTACTTGCCGCCAGCAATATAAATTTCTCTGTCCCAACCGGGCGGCTCTTTACTCTGCTTGGACCGAGTGGTTGCGGCAAAACCACGACCTTGCGGTCAATTGCGGGGCTGGAGCGTCCTTCAAAGGGTGTCATCAAGGCCCATGATACGGTGGTCTACTCCTCGGCCGGCAATATCTTCGTAGCGCCGAACCATCGACAATTCGGCATGGTCTTCCAATCCTATGCCATCTGGCCGCATATGACGGTCTTCCAGAATGCGGCTTTTCCGTTGCAGGTGCAGAAAAAGCGCCTCTCCAGCAAGGATATCCGCGACAAGGTCATGAAAGTATTGGCCGCGGTCTCTCTCGATCATGTCGAGGAGCGGGAGGCCACACGATTGTCAGGTGGCCAGCAACAGCGGCTTGCCCTGGCACGAGCACTCGTTATGGAACCAAGATTGCTGCTGCTTGATGAACCCCTGTCGAATCTGGATGCCAAGCTGCGTGACAAGATGCGGTTCGAGCTGAAAAAGATGCAGCGCGAGCTTGGTTTGACCACGATCTATGTAACGCACGATCAGAGCGAAGCGCTGGCGCTTTCCCACGAAATCGCCGTCATGAATGAAGGCAAGATCGTCCAGATCGGATCGCCGCGTGATATTTACGAGCGCCCAGCAAATACTTTTGTTGCCGATTTCATCGGCACCACGAATTTTGTCGAGGGTGTTGTACGTGGCGGCGCGGACGACCGGCTGGTCGTAGACACCCGAATTGGCCAGCTCAATGTCAATGCGCAACCCGGAATTTCGGTCGGCGCCAATGTATCGTTGTCGATCCGGCCGGAGGATGTGCATCTGTCCGACACCGCCCCGGCACCATCGTCAAACTCGCTGTTTGTCGGCACTGTCAGAGCCAAGGTATTTCTCGGCGAGTGCCAGGATTTCAAGATCGACGTGAATGAAACACAGCTTCTGGCTCGGGCTCACCCTTCAGTTCGTACGCTGGTCGGGGAACAGATCCATATTGCGATCGATCCCGAGAAGTGCACACTTCTAGCAGCTTGAGAGATGGTGGAGGGCGGTCGTTGCAACAGCGCGATTGCCTTCTAATTTTGTGCCACAGCGTTGGAGATTATGCGCGAGCAAAGCACAACTTGTTCGGCTATCCGCTGGACCTTGTCCGGCGTCATCTGGGACTCGCGCACCGTGAGGCTGAGACTGCCGAGAACGTCATGTTCACCATCGAAGAGGGGGGCCGCAATACCCGCTACTCCGGGTGTAACTTCGCCCGTCGTCACAACCCAACCCTGCTGGCGATGCACTTTCAAATTTGCTTTGACTTCAGCAAGCGATTTGCCAAAGCCCGCCGCGTCAAATTCCTCCGGAATTCGATTGTACAGCCTACTTAACTGATACGCCGGAATATAGGCCAGGATCGCGACCGAGGCAGCGCCAAGAAGCAGCGGGCGGACGCGTCCACGATCGTAATTACTCTGCAAAGTTTCAGTGCCGCGTTCCTGATGGATACACAGGACATGTTCGCGGTACTTCCGGCATAGCAGGGCAATGCCTGAAAACCGGCTGGCAAGCTCTTCCATGACCGGCCGTGCGGCGCGGATCAACGGATCGCCCGACCTGATCTTGTAGTCGAGTTCAATGATGCGCGAGCCGAGAACATAACCGAGGCCGGGCAGGGAGGACAGGAGGCCCGCGTCGGTCAACGCTTTCAGATAACGATAGAGCGTGGAGCGCGTATAGCCGACGCGAGCGTGTATTTCATCGAAAGTCAGCGCCACGTAATTCTCGTCGCTGTCGAAGAGATCGAGAATTCCCAGCATACGCTCGTGACTCTGCAAAGATTTCTCCCTGATGCAGCGGAATCAGCCCTGTGGCTCACCAACAGCCGAGATTTAGACCGGGGTTAAAGGGAACACAACTCCATCAAATTGATGTCAATGTCCTGTCGCCAAGGCCGCCAAGTTTGCAACATCTTCCGGTAAGCGATTGCCACGCCATACGATGTGCATGTCTGGCCTCACCAGAATGAGATCGTATCCATAGATATCACGGGCTTTGCCGGTCGTTATATCGAGGATTTCAAATGGTGCGCCGAGCGATTTGAACTCTTGCTGCAGGGCGCTTGTTTCTGCCGAGGATCTGCCGAGCCGCAGCAGTGTATAGCCTTTGCCGATGTGATCCTGAACTGCGTCGGCCTCACCAATCCAGATGTGCGGCAAACGGGCTCCCGGCCACGTGGTGGGGTTGTACTCGCGAAAGAGGTGCTCAGGGCCACCGGGTTCATCCCATATGATGGGCGAACCGACATAGCGGTATCCGAGTTCGGCCCCGATCATTTCATTGGTCTTGCGTTGTTCGACATCGGCGACACGGGTCAGGTTATCACGTGTGTGCTGGCCTTCCGGTGTATCGTCAGCAATGTCCGGGCGATATTGCGAGCGCCATTTGCGGCGTCCTTGCGATGCGTAGCGCGATGCGCCGACATTTCGGTCACCGATTTGTCGGCGTTCGATTTCGTAAGAACGCAGCAGGTTGGGACCGCCCCAGCCTTGAAGGGTAGCCGCGAGTTTCCAACCAAGGTCGACAGCATCGCCGACGCCGGTGTTCATGCCAAGGCCCCCGGTCGGAATGACGAGATGAGCAGAGTCGCCAGCGAGGAATATCCTTCCCGCACCGTAGTGATCCGCAAGCAAGAGGTTCTGCTTCCACTGGCCGACGTAAAGCATTTCGTAGTTGACCGGCGCGCCAACCGCCTTTTCGAACTGCTGCGCCATGTCTTCATCGCGTTCTACAACGGCATGTAATGTCCAGTGTTTGGTGGAATCCTGCATGATCAGGAAAGTCGCCTGTCCGTCGGCGACGTGATAATGGCGGCCTTTCCCCGGACCGCCGCCGATTGGAATGCGATCATATAGTTCTTCGCTGTAATAGAGTGCCTGCCGCAAGTGCAGGAGATTGCCTTCGCCGCGCAGCTTGATTCCGAGCTGCTTGCGCACCGGGCTGGCTCCTCCGTCACAGCCGACGAGATATTTCGCGCGAATCTGTTCGATGTTGCCGCTCAAATCGACGGTTTTTGCCGTCACATCCTCTTCGTCCTGCTCGCACGACACGAATTCGCATCCATAGCGCACAGTCACTGACGGGAGCGTTTCGGCTACGGATTTCAGCAAAGGTTCAAGGGTATATTGCGAGATGAGCTGATAGGCTTCGAGCGGCAGACTGGCATCCGGGCTCTTCTCTATCTGCTCGAGTGACTCCGCGACAGATGGATAAGGCAGTTGCAGCAGCGGAGGCTGGTTCATCGCGAGAACGATGAACACGTCCATGGGTACATTGGCGTCCAGACCCGCTGCTCGTATCTTTTGCGAGAGGCCCATCCTGCGAAAAATTTCCATCGTCCGCGCGTTGCATCGTTCCATTTTCGGCAGAAACTGAGGTGCTTCCTTTTGCTCGATAAGCGTGCATTTCACGCCGCGCTGGCCGAGATCAATGGCCAAGGTAAGGCCGACCGGGCCGGCGCCAACGATAAGGACATCTGTATCTGTCATGTCAGGTCACTCATGTTATCGCCGGAACGTTCATATGTGGCCGACGTGAATTGAACGGATAAGCGACGGGGCGAAATCGCCGCGCTGCTTCATCGTTCTTTTTTATCGTCAGGTGGAATTTCCAGTCAATCGCTAATTTACAAAAATCTCGTAATGTGGGATAAAATTATATGGTGTGAGGCGCGCGACCCGCCCTTAGCTGAATCGATTCATGGATGACACCTGCTTGGAGCGGGTGATACAAATGCAGTTGCGGAGGATAAAGAGTGACAAAAAAGGTCGAGTTGACCCTGGCATGTGGTGACTATGAGATCGTCAGGGCCTTGCGGGAGGGACAGGTCAAGCCGGATGGCATAGAACTGACGATACTAACCGAAATGGATTCGACGACGCGCCACTGGCGCTTTCTCCGAAATGGCGAATTTGATGTCGCAGAGGTTTCCCTTTCGTCCTACGTCACAGCCCGCGGCCGCGATCTGCCATTCAATGCAATCCCGGTCTTCCTCCACCGCCGCTTCCGGCATGGCTTTATCTTCGTCAACAGCAAGAGCGGCATTCGCGAACCGAAGGACCTGATTGGCCGGCGTGTGGGGGTCAAGAATTATCTGGTAACGGCGACGTTGTGGCTGCGCGGCATTCTTGAAAGCGAATATGGTGTGCCTCACCAATCGATCGAATGGTTTGCTGAACTCGACGAGGATGTCGACTTTACACCCCCGGCAGGCTTGAAGTTGACCCGCCTGCCAGATGAAAAATCCGTCGAAACCATGTTACTCGACGGTGAGATCGATGCATTGCTGCATCCGGATCTGATAGACGCGATCGTTGAGAAAGATCCTCGGGTAGGGCGTCTCTTCCCTGACTACAAGCAGGACGAGATCGCGTATTATAAAAGAACCGGCATTTTCCCGATCATGCATGTCATGGGAATCCGACCGGAAATTGTAGAGCGTCATCCTTGGGTGCCTATCAACCTGTTTCAGGCGTTCAACGAGGCCAAGCGTCTTGCCATGCAGAGGATGGAAAATCCGCGCGTTGTGCCACTTGCGTGGTATCGCGAGGCCTGGGAGGAGCAGATTGACATTCTTGGTGACGATCCTTGGGCTTATGGCCTAAGCGAGCGAAACCGGCACAATCTCGAAACTGTCGTTGGCTATGCGCATCAGCAAGGTTTGATCGACCGTGAGATCCCCTTGGAGGAATTGTTCCTCGATGTTGGACAAGGCCGAAAGCGCGGGGAGAAGTATCGCGTCTGACGGCTCCAAGGCCTAGCGTCCAGAATATTCTCATAATATGCGATTCAGCTTGGCGGAATGTCTGGATTTCGCCAGCCGAGTTCGCCGCCCTCAACAATTCGCACAACAAGCGGGCGGATCAGCGCTTCAAGTAAGTGAGCTGTATTCGCAGACAATGATTGGTGAAGGACTAGTGCGACGGTGCGCTCCAGTTGAGGATCCGTGATGCGGCGCGCCGTGACACGCTGTTCACGTATCTCATCCAGAAACAGGCCGTACGGCACGATGGTACTGCGGCCGTGATGCATGATGATTTCGCGTTTCACATTGGCAGGTTCCACCTCGATCAAGTCTAGCTTTGTCTGTCGGCTTGTGGCGATCTCGTCAATCAGCCGTCTGATCGGTCGGACCTTTCCGTCTAGCACCAACGGAAACTCCGACAGCCTGTCGAATGGCACGGTGTTGTCCATGTTGGATGCCACGCCGTTCGAGCCGACAAGGTAGAGGTATTCCTTATAGAGAGGAACGACGCGAATATGCGGCAGATCTGGCGGATCGTAGCATAGCGCCGCATCGAGTTCCTCCCGTGTCATGGCATCGATGAGCTCGTCGCTCATCCCCTGCTGGACAACGATGTGCAGAACATCTCCGGCTCCTGTCGCCAGCGGCAACAGTTCTGGCAGCAGGGCACGGCCTGGTGTCGGAGCAACACCCAGTGAGATGCGCTTGCTGTTGGGCTTGCCAAAATGCGCGACTGAGCGCTCTGCTTCGGCGAAGGCCTCCAATGCCCTGGTTCCCGTCTCAATCAGAGTGCGCCCTGCGTCCGTGGTGCGCACGCCACGAGAGTGCCGCTGGAGCAAGATCACGCCGAGTTCATCCTCCAGGAGCTTTAACTGGTATCCGAGCGCAGGTTGGGACACGTTGAGAATTCGGGCCGCCGCAGTGAAACTGCCGAGGCGTGCGACTGTAATAAAGTACCGAAGCTGACGAAGGTTCATGTGATTTCCTGCGTTATAAGCGTTACTTATAGCACGCTTAAGCAAACGGTATTAGTCCCCAACCCACAGACTTTCTAGTGTGACTCCACCATATCGAGGAGTTCCCTATGCAATATATCGACGCGTTCAATCATTTCTTCCCGAAGGCTCTGTGGGAGCGCATTCAGTCGCTTGAGGGCGCTGGCAAGGACATCGGCAAGCGGATGCAAGGCGTCCCGTGCATATATGATCTCGATACGCGTTTTCGGGTAATGGACGAATTCGAAAATTATACGCAGATCATTTCACTCGGAATGCCGCCGCTGGAAGCGATGGGTGATGGCCAGACAGCATTGGACCTGGCCCGGATTGGCAATGACGGCCAAGCCGAACTCGTCAGCAAATATCCCGATCGCTTCGCAGGCTTTGTCGCTGCTCTGCCGATGGATACTCCAGAGGCCGCGGCGCGCGAAGCAGAGCGATCGTTTGCGGAACTCGGCGCGAACGGTGTGCAGATACATTCCAACGTCAATGGTGCGCCACTTGATGAGGAACGTTTCTTCCAGATTTTTGAAGTCTGCGCGAAGCACGGCAAACCGGTCTTGCTGCATCCTTCACGTAACGCTTCGATGCCGGACTATGCAACAGAAACCAAGTCAAAATATGAGATCTGGTGGACATTCGGCTGGCCTTACGAGACCAGTGCGGCGATGGCTCGTCTGGTATTTTCCGGCTTCATGGACCGTCTGCCCGAGCTCAAGGTCGTAGCCCATCACATGGGAGCGATGGTGCCATTTTTTGAAGGCCGCGTTGGGCCCGGTTGGGACCAGCTCGGCAAGCGGACAAGTGATGAAGATCTTACGCTTGTGCTCAAGCGCCTGAAGAAACGTCCTCTCGACTATTTCAAGGACTTCTACGCCGATACCGCCGTTTTCGGCTCCAAGGCCGCGACGCTGTGCGGCTTGGAATTTTATGGGAGCGATCGCGTGCTCTTCGCCTCAGATTCGCCCTTCGATCCCGAAAAGGGGCCGGGCTATATCCGCGATACGCTGCGGATTCTCAATTCGCTGGATCTCAGCAAGGAGGATATGGAGAAAATCTGCTTCCGCAACGCCCAGGCGCTATTTGGTCTCAAGGGCTAGATATAAGTTTTGCTTATACGACCCTACCAAAAACTCTATTTGTGGCCATCTACCGGCGTCTCTAAGCTGGCCACAACAACCCGCCTTCGCTGATCAAGCGAGGCAGAAGGTTAAATTGCAGACAAGGAGGAGACCAGGTGTTGAGATCATGGATGCGCATCTTCTATTCGCTGGCACTAGCCGGCGGACTGATGACCTATTCCGCGCAGTCATTTGCAGCCGACAGCGTATCCATCGGCCTTACGAATGCGAGCAGCGACATTGCGCTGTTCATTGCTGACGCCAAGGGTTTCTTCAAGGAAGAGGATATTACTCCAAATTTTGTGGCTTTTGATTCCGCGGCAAAGATGATCGCACCTTTGGGTGCGGGGCAACTCGATGTCGGTGGCGGAGCGGCATCTTCGGGTCTCTACAACGCCATCGAGCGTGGCGTCGGTTTGAAGATAGTCGCGGATAAGGCACGCAATGCACCCGGTTTCGGCTTTCAATCGTTCCTCGTACGCAAGGCACTCGTTGATGATGGGTCTGTTAAAACCATCGCCGACCTTAAGGGACGCAAGATAGCAACCGTTGCGCAGGCCAGCAGCGATGCATCCGTTTTGAACGAGGGACTGAAAAGTGCTGGCCTCGGATATGGCGACGTGGACAAGGTTTATTTGGGCTTTCCTCAGCAGTTCGTCGCATATCAAAACGGCGCTATCGATGCGAGCATAACAACCGAGCCTACCGTATCGGCAATTCTGGCCGCTGGAACCGCGGTACAATTGACGAGCAATGATACGTTTTATCCGAACGCTCAAACTGCAGTTATTCTTTACGGTCAGGCGTTCGCAGAGGGTAAACCAGATGTCGCCAAGCGCTTCATGAGGGCCTACGTCCAAGCTATTCGCTACTACAATGACGCGTTGGCCAACGGTAAAATCGCAGGCAAGAACGGCGAAAACGTTGTGGCCATCATGGCGAAGTATTCCACCGTCAAGGATCCTGCCGTTATCCGGAAAATGACGGCCCATGCCGTCGATCCGAATGGGGCTGTCAATGTCGATAGCCTGAAGAAGGATTGGACATTCTTCAAGGAGCAAAAACAGATCAACGGCAACGTCCAAGTCGATCAAGTGGTCGATCTAAGCTTCGTCCATGAGGCTGCCAGCGAACTTGGTCCCTACAAGGCGGCTCACTGAGATCGAGTTCGCGCGACATTGGGGATGGGAGGTTTCAAAATGACTGAAAAATTTAACCGCACTATCTTGCTCGTTTGCTCAATGCTGATGATCTTCTTGTCGGCTGGCGCAGCCCGGGCTGCTGACGTCGTCAAAGTAGGGACTGTTGCCTCGACAGGCGAGTTCATCCTGAATGTTGCGCAGGGTAAAGGATATTTCGAGGAAGAGGGCATCGAGCCCGCCTATACCTTCTTCGACTCCGCAGCCAAAGCTATCGCTCCGCTCGGCACTGGGCAAATCGATGTCGCCGGCGGCGCTGTATCGGCAGGGCTGTTCAATGCGATCGAGCGCGATATAGCAATCCGGATCATTGCGGACCGTACATCGGTTGCCCCTGGCTTCGGCTTCCATGGCATCGTCGTGCGAAAGGATCTTGCGGGGACAGAGGTCAAGTCGATCGCTGATCTGAAGGGACGGAAAATCGCTATCGTCGCTCGCGGCAGCAGCACCGAGTCCATCCTCAACGAAGCAATGAAGAGTGCTGGGCTGGCGTATAAGGACGTGGAGGTCGTGTATCTGCCTTTCCCGCAGCAAGCTGCCGCCCTGGCAAGCAAGGCGGTGGATGCCGTGATAGCGACGGAGCCTTACCTCACTCCAATGCTGAACCAGAATCTGGGTGTCCTGCTGGCCTCCACCGACAAATATTATCCCAACGCCCAGATCGGTGAACTGATGTTCAGCGAAAACTTTGCCAGTACGCGCAGGGATGTCGGAGTGCGATTTGCCAAGGCCTATATCAGGGCAATTCGCGATTTCCGAAGCGCTTTCGGTCCCGAGGGCCGCCTCGATGGCCCGGGGTCCGATGAGATCGTAGCCTTGATCATGAAATACTCCGGCACGAAGGATGAGAAGCTCTTGCGGAGCATCAAACTTCCCGCGGTCAACATCGATGGCCGGGTCAATAGCGAGAGCATCCAGAAGGATTGGCAGTTCTTCAAAGATCAAGGCCTGATCAAAGGGGGCGTTACCCCTGACAAGATCATCGACAATTCATTCGTCGAAGAGGCACTCAAGGAACTCGGACCAGCGCAAAAGAACCCAGGGTAGGAATGAGGATGAATCAAGCATTGGCCAAGAAAGCGACTGCGCGAGACGATATTGCTACGGAGTCTCGGGAACGGCCTGCAATCCGGATCAAAGGCCTGAGCAAAAGGTTTGGATCCTTCACGGCGGTAGACAATGTCACCATCGATATCGCTCGCGGAGAATTCTTCATGATCGTCGGTCCATCGGGCTGCGGCAAGACAACCCTGCTGCGAATCCTGGCGGGTCTTGAAGCGCCAACCGACGGCAGTATCGATGTAAATGTCGAGGCTGGCTCGCAGCGTCCAGTCAACTCGATGGTGTTTCAGGGCGATTCAATTTTTCCATGGATGACGGTGTGGGACAACGCGGCGTACGGATTGAAGATGCGCCGGGCGTCGCAAGCCCAGATCAAGGAAGTCGTCGGTCACTATCTGGACCGGACTGGGTTGTTGAAATTTGCGGACGCCTATCCGCATCAACTTTCAGGCGGGATGAAACAGCGTGTCTCGATTGCCCGTGCCTTCGCCAACGATCCTGAGATATTGCTCATGGACGAGCCATTTTCGGCCTTGGACGCGCAGAACAAATTACTGCTTCAGGAAGAATTGCTGCGTATCTGGGATGAGAACAAAAAGACTGTTCTTTTCATCACGCACGATGTGGACGAGGCGGTAAAGCTTGGCGACCGCATCATGGTTATGACCGCGCAACCCGGACGCGTCAAAACGGTGGTTCCGGTATCACTCGCGCGTCCGCGCGACGTTCTGGAACTTCAACAGAACCCCGAATTTGGCAAACTGGTGCATCAGATCTGGTCAAGCCTGCGTGATGAAGTTCAACGAGCACGCGAACTCGACGAAGCAAAGGGAGTGCGAAAATGAGCGCTCATATCGAAGCAGATACCATCCGTCCCACCCGCTCCTGGAAAATCAGCGAAAACACTCGGGATCGTCTCATCAGCGTAGCGTCGCCAATTCTTCTCCTGCTGGTATGGGAGATCGCTGCACGCACAGGATTGATCGACACGCGCTTCTTTCCAGCGCCTTCAAGCATCTTCGAGACGCTTGTCACGCTGAGCAGTACCGGTGAACTTTGGCAGCACACAGCTGCCAGCCTGCAACGGTTGTTCATCGGCTTTCTAGTGGGTGGCATACCCGCACTCATTCTCGGGATAATCATGGGTCTCAGCCGGCCGGTGCGCGCCGTGTTCGATCCTTTGATTTCCGCTACTTATCCAATTCCAAAAAGCTCCATTTTGCCACTCGCGCTGCTGATCTTCGGGTTGGGGGAGGGCTCAAAGATATTCATGGTAGCCATAGGTGTGTTCTTTCCCGTTGCGATCAATGCAACGGCCGGTGTACGCGAGATCAACAAGATCTATCTGGATGTCGGACGCAATTTTAAAGCCAGCCGTTGGGATACGTTCAGGACAATCGCGTTACCAGGCGCGCTGCCTGTGATCATGACCGGGATAAAGCTCGGCGTCGGCATGGGCCTGGTTCTGATTGCAATCGCAGAGATGATGGGTGCAAAAAGCGGCCTCGGCTACATGATCTGGGCAGCTTGGGAGACGTTCTCCGTCGAACAGATGTATGTCGGTCTCTTCGTGATCGCGATCATCGGTTTTGTTTTGACATTGGTGCTTAACGAGATCGAAAAACGTCTCGTCCCCTGGAAGCGCTAAGCCCGCCCGCCCACAGCATGGAAGAAGGAAAGATCATGGATCGGCACGCTCTTATCGAGGAACTGGTCACGGCCAACCATATTCTTGCCAATGAGAATGTATTGGATTCGTTTGGTCATGTGAGCATCCGGAACCCAGAGAATCCTGACAGCTTTTTCCTGTCTCGCGCGCGAGCGCCTGCAATCATCGAAGCTGCGGACATCATGGAGTTTACGCTTGAAGGAGAGAGTGTTGGAGCCGAACCCGGCAAACCATACTCAGAGCGCTTTATTCACGCAGGGATCTATGAAGCACGGCCTGAGATAAATGCTGTTGTGCATAACCACAGTCCCAGCGTTATACCCTTTACGGTGACGAGCAAGAAACTTCGCCCGCTCATGCATATGTGCGCGCCCATCGGCGATGACATTCCAACATGGGACATTAGAACCAAGTTCGGCGATTGCACCAATCTTCTGGTGACCGACCTTGCAATGGGGCGCGATCTTGCAGCCTGTCTCGGCGATCGGACCGTGACGCTTATGCGAGGGCATGGAAGCACGGTAGCTGCCCAGTCTCTTCGTGAGGTCGTGTTCACCTCCGTTTACATGGAACTCAACGCCGACATGCAGATGAAGGCGATGGCCATGGGGGATGTGGATTATCTCTCCGAGGGAGAGATTGCCGCAATCAAGCGCGGAAGGGCAGGGTACACATTTGAGCGCGGTTGGGAAAACTGGTGCAACCGCGTCGGGCGACCGTATGTCCCAGGCAGCAGGGAATTCGGCGAGGGTTTTTCACGCACCGATCCGCGTGGTTGATTGTTACCAATGCTGTGTTCTTACCCAATCGATGCTCGCTGCTGCGATCTCATCGACTGGATGCTCAACGTTCTGTCGCAACACAAATGGCTGTCCAGTCGGCGGTTCGAGCGTTGCGAGTTGGCTGTCAAGCATGGATAGGGGCATGAAGTGCCCCGTTCGCTTGCTCATATGATCACGCAAGACCTCTAAACTTCCATCGAGGAAGATGAAGCCGAGTCGCCCGCCCGCTTCCTGCCTTAGCCGGTCTCGGTAAGATTGTTTCAAGGCTGAACACGAAACAACGACACCTTTTTGGACCTTCGCCAATTCCGCGCCGATCTTGTCTAGCCACGGCCAGCGGTCTTCGTCGGTGAGCGGAATACCCGCCGCCATTTTCTCTACATTGACTGGAGGATGGAGCGTATCACCCTCAACAAATGGCAACTCCAGACCTGCCGCTATGGCCCGTCCGACGGAGGATTTGCCGGATCCGCTGACTCCCATGACGACAAGCCGGATCATAGCGACGCTGTGATTCCGCCGTCGACATGGATGATTTGGCCATTGACGAACGAAGAAGCGTTACTGGCAAGAAATACGGCCGCACCGATCAGTTCCTCGACATTGCCCCAACGTCCGGATGGCGTGCGCTTCTCCAGCCAGGATGAAAAGTCGGGATTGTCGACCAACGCCTGATTGAGCGGCGTCTTGAAATAGCCCGGTGCGATCGCATTGACTTGCAGACCGTACTTTGCCCAGTCAGTGCACATGCCACGGGTGAGATTGCGGACTGCGCCCTTCGTTGCAGTATAAGGAGCGATCGATGGACGGGCGAGTTCGCTTTGTACCGAAGCAATGTTGATGATCTTGCCTCGTCCGCGCTTGATCATATGCTTTGCAACGCTTTGGCCCGCGTAAAAGACACTTGAGATATTGGTCTGCAGCAATAGCTGCCACTTGTCCTCAGGGAAGTCTTCAAGCGGTGCTCTGAACTGCATCCCTGCATTATTGACAAGAATATCAATCGCACCGATTTCGGCCTCGATCTTGTCGACACCCGCCTTGACCGCTTGCAGATCAGTGACGTCGAAGTCAGAACCATGGACGGTGTAGCCATCCTCTCTTAACTCAGCGACCGCTGAGTCCACTTTTGCCCTGTCCCGACCATTTATTACCACCGCAGCCCCATGCGCCGCCAATCCTTTGGCAAGCGCAAGACCGATGCCTTGGCTAGACCCCGTGATGAGAGCCAGTCGTCCCTCAAGGTTAAACAGCGGATAGGGCATGGCATTCGTTCCTTGAAGTTCGATCGATCAGCATCAGTTTATCCGCAAATTCGATCCGTTCGAGCTTGTTTGCGGATATCAAAAAAGCGAGAGGCGGGAATTTCGCGTTGAATCACTCTAGTCCTATGGTATTGGTTCGGCCAAACAGAGCGAGAGAAAAATCATGACATTGCACCAGAATCTGATCAACGGCGAATGGGCCGGTGGCGACGCCATTCCCAATATCAATCCGTCGAACACCAATGACGTTGTGGGTCAATATGCACGTGCAACGGCCGAAGATACCCTGAGCGCAATCGCGGCCGCAAAAGCGGCCTTCCCGGCATGGTCGCGCTCCGGCATCCTCGAACGCCATGCCATATTGCGCAAGACAGCCGACGAGATCACAGCCCGCAAGGACGAGCTGGGCAGACTGCTGTCACGCGAGGAAGGCAAGACCTTGCCGGAAGGCATCGGCGAGACGCTCCGCGCCGCGCAAATATTCGATTTCTTCGCGGGGGAAGTCTTGCGGCTCGCCGGTGAAGTGCTTCCGAGCGCCCGCCCGAACATCGGCGTTGAAATAACGCGCGAGCCGGTAGGTGTAGTCGGCATCATCACGCCTTGGAATTTTCCGATTGCCATCCCGGCCTGGAAGATCGCTCCGGCACTCGCCTACGGCAACACGGTGGTGTTCAAGCCTGCCGAACTCGTACCAGGCTGTTCCTGGGCAATCGTCGATATATTGCATCGTGCCGGACTACCGAAAGGCGTGCTCAATCTTGTGATGGGCAAGGGTTCGGTCGTTGGCCAGACAATTCTCGACAGTGCGGACGTCAACGCTATTACATTCACCGGATCGGTGGGCACCGGCAAGCGGGTTGCTGCGGCGTCGGTTGAACATATGCGCAAGTTCCAGCTGGAAATGGGTGGCAAGAATCCATTTGTGGTTCTGGATGATGCCGATTTGAGCGTTGCCGTGGAGGCGGCGGTCAACAGCGGCTTCTTTTCGACAGGACAGCGGTGCACGGCTTCGTCGCGAATCATTGTCACCGAGGGGATCCATGACCGATTCGTTGCGGCGATGACCGAACGCTTGAAGAGCGTCGTAGTCGATGATGCCTTGAAGGCGGGCACGCATATTGGCCCCGTTGTCGATGCAAGCCAACTCAAGCAGGATGAGGATTATATCGCCATTGGTCAGAAAGAAGGCGCTAAGCTCGCTTTTGGTGGCGAGCGGTTGACTCGCGATAATCCCGGTTTCTATCTGCAGCCGACACTCTTCACCGAAGCTACCAACCAGATGCGTATTTCGCGCGAGGAGATTTTCGGCCCCGTGGCCAGTGTTATCCGCGTCAAGGACTATGAGGAGGCACTGCATACGGCCAACGACACGCCGTTCGGTCTTTCCTCTGGTATTGCTACGACCAGCTTGAAATATGCGACGCATTTCAAGCGGAATGCCGAGGCTGGAATGGTCATGGTGAACCTGCCGACTGCGGGCGTCGATTTCCACGTACCATTCGGCGGACGCAAGGGATCAAGTTATGGTCCCCGGGAGCAGGGCAAATATGCTGCGGAGTTCTATACGATCGTAAAGACGGCCTATACGCTGGCCTAACAGATCTGACCTAAACATTGATTGTTTGTCACGGGCGCTGCGTCGTTGCAGCGCCCGTATTCGTTGGTTCCGTCACCTCATCCTTAAGGTTTATCCCCAGGTTGGGTTGTAAGATTTGGGAAGTTTGGAATTTTTGTGATTTGGTGTGTTGACAGGTTTGTTAGGTGGGGTCTATATACCGGCACA
>NZ_JAQMHX010000030.1 GCF_028331445.1 Candidatus Phyllobacterium onerii
GTTCAATCTTCGATGGAGAGCATGGTAGCCGATGCCAAACGCGCCAGCGAGATCATCAAGAACCTGCGTGCCTTGTCGAAGAAATCGTCTCCCGTCGCGTCACACGTCAATTTGAACGAGGTTCTGGAAGAGACGGTTGCGCTGGTTCAAAGGGAAATCGACATCAATCGGGTCAGCCTAGAATTTGCTTTGGCTGCCGATCTCCCGCAGGTTTGTGGCGACAGGGTGCAATTGCAGCAAGTAATACTGAACCTCGTATTGAACGCCATTCAGGCGATGTCACAGGCATCAGAAAATATTCGGAAACTGCTCATCGAGTCGATCGCCGATGAACGTGCGGCCCTCGTGAAGATTCACGATAGCGGGCCGGGGCTTACACCTGAAACCCGGGAAAAGCTGTTCAGTGCCTTCTACACGACCAAGCCGGACGGCATGGGAATGGGCTTGTCAATTTGCCGCTCCATCGTGACTGCCCATGGAGGGAGCATTACCGCGAATTCCCTGCAGGGTGCGGGAACGACATTCGAATTCACCATTCCCGTAAAGACGGAGGCCAGTTGATGGTGAAGCCAACATCCCCACTTGTCTTTGTCGTTGACGACGACGTGCACATGCGGGAGGCGTTGCGCAATCTGTTTGAATCGGTCGGAATGGGTGTCGAGATGTTCGGTTCAACATCGGAACTCCTGGCTCGTCTTGCAAAGGGCACGCCGGAGTGCTGCCTTGTCCTGGATATCCGGCTTCCGGTGTCAGTGGCCTCGACTTTCAGAACCAGTTGGCGAAGATTGGCAACAACATTCCGATCGTCTTCATGACGGGCCACGGCGATGTTCCGATGTCGGTACGGGCGATGAAGGCGGGGGCGACCGATTTCCTCATCAAGCCGTTCCGCGACCAGGACATGCTCGATGCAGTTTCCAATGCGTTGGCGCTGGACCGGAGCCGCCGAGCTGCCGATGACGAAGTATCCGCGCTCATGACGTGTTATGAGACCCTGACAATGCGCGAACGCGAGGTGTTGGCCTTGGTGACCGACGGCCTCATGAACAAACAGATTGCCCACGAACTGGGCGTCAGTGAAATAACGGTAAAAATCCATCGCGGCCATGTGATGGAGAAGATGGGAGTGCGGCGTTTGCCGAGCTTGTAAAGGGATATGAGACGATCCTGCCTCGCCTGAAACCGTAATCGCTGGATATAAACCATTTAAACTTGAGTATGATTGAACTTCGTCGGGTACGGGCGCATTTGTCAGAAGTGTTGTTTAAAGCGCGTTGAGTACGAAAAAGGCTTTCCTTGTCCAACCTGAAATCCATAGCTGTCGTCGAGGACGACGCATCCCTGCTGGCTGCCTTGCAGAATCTGATCGGCTCCCATGGGCTCGATGTCCATGGTTTTGCAAACGCTGAAGCCTTTCTGGCCCAAAGAGACTCCATCGAAATTGACTGCCTGATAACGGACGTGCAGATGGAGGGGATGGGTGGGGTAGAACTCTTCGATACGCTGCGCAGGATTGGCGACACCACGCCCGTCATATTCATTACGGCATTCGAGGATGAGCGCATACACAGGCAGGTCATGGCAGCTGGGGCTATTGCCTATTTCAAAAAACCTTTTGATTGTGAAGAAGTGCTCGAT
The DNA here is from genome assembly GCF_028331445.1 of Candidatus Phyllobacterium onerii. Lineage (GTDB taxonomy): Bacteria > Pseudomonadota > Alphaproteobacteria > Rhizobiales > Rhizobiaceae > Phyllobacterium > Phyllobacterium onerii. The sequence goes on from NZ_JAQMHX010000030.1 coordinate 1,639, forward strand.
CGCATCGAACATTGCCTGGCCCAGTGAACTTTGTCGAAGGCTCATTGAGCACCGTTGGAGATCTCCCCGATACACCAGCGGCGTCGCCGCACTGGACGCAATCCGCTAAGCCGATATCAGAGAGGATAATCACTTATAGAAGATGTAGTCGGCCGTGTAATCGGCACGCAGCTCTGATCCGACAGTCGGACACCCACCGGTCGGTCTAGCTCCGCCGACGGTGTTCACCCGTTGGACAAAACGTACCCCGCCAAGTATCCCCGATGAGGAAGAATCCCCCGACAGTAACAGCCAGGGAACCGCGCCCGGCTTCGGTGCGAGCTCGGTTACCAAGGCCTTGCCGACGACCTTGGAGCCGTCGTCCGCTTCCCATGTCGGACCGCCATAGTGCTTGGCGAACGGCCTGCCCCGTGCGTCGGTAAGCTCGGCCTCGGGGGCTTTGAAATCCCATTCGTTTGTGATCCCTTTTAAACGACAGACGTATATCTGAACGCCCTTCGCGGCGTACCTTCCTAGCAGCGTGGCACCTTGCGGAGGCGCAAGCTGTGCAGGAATGTCCTGAGCGACCGCGGAAACCGAAAAAACCGCAAGAGCAGCAAGAGTGAATAGCGAGCGAGTGAACATCGAGGGATTCCAATCCGGTGAACGATAATACGAAACCTCTGTCAAACGTTGCATCTCATGTCAGTCCCTTTGATGGGAGACCTTGCACTTGGCCGCGGTGAATTTTGTGCCCGTGGGGAGAAGCCGATGATCCGGAGATCAGAGCACCGGATGTCAGAACCGAGTTGAACGCGGCTGCAAGCATTCTGCTTCATTCTACCCTTCCTGGTGTTTCTCGCCCTCGACAACAAAAGACCGCCCAGAGGACGACCCAGGCGGTCTTTTGCGGACACAACGGAGGAATGTCCGTGCTTCAGCCGGGGGGAAACTGAAGCGTGGTAGCCGGGGGAACTACCAAGCCTATCGGTGTTCGACAAGCACAACAAAAGGGTTACAAACAATCTGCCCGAGGCGTAAGTATACATAGGTATCGGTTGCCTAAACGTGTCAGTAACTGGCATCCGCTCCCGACCTGGCCCCGCATAATTTTTATGCGGCCCTGTCGAAAAGCCCCAGCTTTCGAGCGCGCAATCGCGCCAAGCCCAACACACTGTCGATAAACGGCGTCGGCACGTCGACGATCTTTCCTATATCATGTGCTACCGTTAACAAGGCATCCAATTCAATGGGCTTTCCAGCTTCTGTGTCTTGCAGCATCGATGTTTTAAACGCGCCCAAGGACTTGGCTCGTCCGATCATGTCCGTTGTCGACATAGTCATCGGAATATTGATGGCCTCGCCTATCGCCGCAGCTTCCTGCATCATGTGGACGCAGAGTTCGTAAACCAGAGGATCATTGATGGTGATGTCGCTTGTCTCGCCCGTAAGCAGGCTGATCGGATTGATGCTGAGGTTACCCCACAATTTGTGCCAGATATCATTGCGTATGGCCGCGGTGACGTGACATGAAAACCCTGCCGTGTTGAGCAGGTCCTCGATTTCGTCCAGCCCGTCAACCTAGCTGTTGTCCGCATAGCCAATAATGAGCTTGTTTCCACCATTGTGCCGGATTTTTCCGGGCGCATCGACAGAGCAAGCCATGTAGACGACGCAGCCGACCGTCTGGACCCACATCCTCAAGCGATGGCGTTTTCACTGACACGATCACGTAATCCTGGGGTTCCAGTTGAGAGGGGTCATCGGTTGCCCGAACATGAACACGTTGAGCCTTGCCGTCTTTCATCAATTGGAGGCCGTCGTTCTTGATTGCCGCCAGCGTTGCGTCATGCGCGATGACGCTGACTTCGGCTCCTGCCAGTGCCAGAAGGACACCCATGGTCCTCCCAATAGCTCCAGCACCATAGATGCATACTTTTAAAGGTCGGGATTTCGTCATGGTGAGCATCGATGTTTTCACGGTCGTTTTGGATACCTAATGACCAAAATTGGGAATCACATGCGACAGAATCGCACTCAACCGCCTCGCGCAAAAAAAATAGCTCACTTGCATCCGCGCGGAAGACTTGGGGCCGAGAACCTCACGGCCCGTACACAATTCCATCACCAAACTCTGATTGGTCCGGAGCACTTACCGCCCCCACATCAAAGTAACTCCCCATGAAAAACAGAACATGATATTTAGGAGTGAATTATGAGAAAAACGGCAACAATTCTGGCGGTAGCGGCCTTGGGCGCTGTGATGGCAGTTGGCTCAGCGACAGAAACGATGGCACGCGGACACGGAGGCCGCGGCGGCGGTCACGAGTTCTTCAGAAGCCACGGCTTCCACGGTGGTCATCACTTTGGCGGATTTCATGGGAACCGCGGCCATTTCAACCACTATGGTTATCACAACCGAGGTCACTTCCGGGACTTCAGGCGCTTTGAATCTCACGATTATTACTGGGGAAACCCCTACTATTCGTGCGGATTCCCGTTTCTCTTCGGCGGAGGCTATCCTTACTGCCGGTAGTCAGCCAGCCCTTTGAAGAACCCTCCGAATGGGCTGATCTCCCATCGGCCAGCCCATTCGACGACTGATATGATCAACGCTTGATCAAGTAACTGTGTCTGCGAGCAGCGTCAATACGGGTGCTCAAGCGACCTTGCAAGAAGTTATACCTGACAAGTTGCGAGTAATGTCACTAAAACTACTGGATCAGTTTGCATAAACCATCGTATAATTAAAGCCTCTCACGCGCGCACCTAGATCTAGTTTGCTTTTGTATTGGATACGAAAGCTTACAAGTTAAGGAGTGAGTTATGAGAAAATCTGTAACAACCCTGGCGGTATTGGCCTTAGGAGCAATGGTAGCCGTCGGCTCGGCGACTGAATCAATGGCACATGGCGGTGGAGGAGGCGGACATGGCGGCGGTGGCAGCCATAGCGGGGATTCTGGCGGCGGTCATGGTTTCGGAGGTGGTGGCCGAGGTTTCGGTGGAAGAGGTGACCATGGTTTCGGTCGCGGCATCGGCGGTGGCGATCACAGCTTCGGCGGACGCTCCCATGGAGGTATGTTCGGTTCAGGTGGCATCTTCGGCAGTGCTCGTGGCGTGATGGCAAGTCATGATCGCTTTGATGGCCGCAGAGATCACTTTAGGGACTTCCGCCGCGACGATAATTACGGATACTGCGATCCCTACTTCTGTAACTGACAACTCAAATCCGGCTCCCCGGTAAAACGGGGGCCGGATTGGAAAGCAAACTCAGGAACGAGGTTGAAGGACGCAAATCGCGCGCCTTAACCTTGCCAATGCGGCCTTCGTGTCGCTCAAGCTGCGCAACTGTCATATTGCATATGCAAGCGCTCATAATACTGCGGATAGTGAATGCGAACCCATTCGCTTGCGCCGCGCAGGTATGCTATTTCCACAGCGTCGTAGAGTTGGTGTTCGAGTTCCTCAGTGCGGATTGCGGAAGGATCAGTTCTTTGAATCGTGCTCATGTTCAGTCCAATCATCTTTGACAATTTGCAGAATAAAAATACTGCCTCCAATGAAGTATGAACGGACGTCAGCGTTTTGAATTATACACTGGTTTGCATCAACTAAACGTTGGTTGTCATGAGGAAGTGGTGAGAAAAATATGTCGGACAGTCAGGAGCAACCTGACAGCATTAAAAGCTAGAAGACTTTTCCAGACTCTGAATCTCTTGCTGGCACGCTGCTTTCTGCCAACAAAATTCGAGCGTCGACGAGGCCACGCATGATGGTAACCGGCTGTCTGATTGCCGGTCTGCTTGTTGGATTTCGTCATCATGCTTTGCGCATTGCCCGCCAGCGACAATGACATCAAACAGACTATTCCCACCACGAGACCCAGCAGCAATTTTGTGGTTCTACAAAGAGGCATACTCGTTCTCCCTTCTTTCATTCTTCAGCGAGTTCATGAACATCAACTAATGTTCAGCTTGAGGGATATGTTCGAAATCGCCCTAACAAGGATCTGAGCTTCAACAAAGGCGGGGTGTTCCGTTTTCGCGTATCGGGAATTGCGAGATCGGGGCTGCGGTCGAAGCTTTGAATTTGTCTAGGGTAGAAAGCGACGACTTCGACGTAGCTGTCTTGCAGGAGCAGGACCCCGTCATACCCCAATCCTATCAATCTCTCGCGTGCATGCTCGATCGGCCGAAAAATTCTCGTGGCTGCGATCCACTCGTCGTACGAAACACGTTTATCAAGAACATAGGGGTTCTGCAGTGTCACCTTGGCGACGACCGGATCGAGACCGTTCGAATATTGCCGCTCAAGCTCCATATCGTTGGAGAAATAGAATCCGCGGCCGAATGCACCGCTGTCGTTGCACTCGCTAAAGTCGAAGCCTCTGAAATCGGCATCGGTGCCGTGGCACAGGATCAGAGTGAATGTGGACATCGTACGACCTCAGTGGAGACACCTGCGCTCGCCCAGCGAGGCGCTGTCGTCAAATCTCATGAGCAGCCGCTCGTAGTGCGTTGGGTGATTAAGACGAACCCATTCGGTCGCGCCATGAAGAAATGCTGCCTCAACGGCGCTGTCGAGGTTGGCTGTAAGGCCGTCTATGGTGACCTGGAGGCTTCGCGTTTGGTTGGCCGCCTGGGGAGTTTCTCCATTCATTGATCTATGAGGCATTTACGTTCCAATCAACATTTCTCGCCATGAGCGGTGTTGCCACAACAACAACGGATCGCCGCTGCAATCATTATAGTTTTGGGGAAACTGTCGGCGTTTTATATTATACCCTCGTATCAAACCGTTAGACATTGGTTCATGGTAAGCGAGCGGCGCACTTAGTCCGAGGCTCGGCCGATGGTCGCAGGGATATCCAACCGCGCCATCGATCGTTTTGGGGCACGGTAGAGTTCTGGTTCGGCGAACATCGTGATCTGGCCGCGAAGCAGTTCAGGAAAGAGCTACGGGCGCTGACCAGCTGCTTCCAGGATCAATTGGGTGATCTTGTCGGGATGGGAGATCAGCGAAAGATGGCTTGCCTTCACTTCTATCGTCTTGGCGCCCATTCGTTTCGCCATGAAGCGTTCGAGGTCCGGGTTGATTGTCCGGTCTTCCGTCGAAACAGCATAGAAACTCGGCTTCGAGCGCCAGGCTGCCTGCGTGGTCTTGCCGGTGAGAAGAGCTTTTTGGAACGGCTCCTGGACGGCATAAAGTACCTTGGCCTTTGCTTCAGGCAGGTCGCCCGCAAAGTCGTGCAGGAATGCAGTCTCGCTGAGGCGTCCTTCATCGCCGTCGAAAACGATGCCAGCGGTTGCCGGTGGCGTGGGGAATGTCTTGGCCAGCGCCGCGTAATCCTCGCCTGCGTCCGGTGCCCGCGCCGCGATGTAGACAAGCGCCGAGACATTGGGATGCACACCGGCTTCGCTGACAATCATCCCGGCAAAGGAATGTCCGACTAGAACTGTCGGGCCATCCTGCTGTGCCAGTACCCGCTGGACGGACGCAACCGCTTCGGGGAGCGTCGTCAGGGGATTTTGTACCGAGGTGGCATTGACGCCCGCCTTTTGCAATCGTGCGATCACCTCGGACCAGCATGATCCGTCGGCGAACAGACCGTGCGCGAAGACAACGTTGCGCGCCTTTGCCGGCACGGAAGCCGCAGCCATGCTGCGGGACGAGACCAGGGTGGCGGCGGCGCCGGCAACAAGGGCGGCTGAGAAAGTGCGTCTGTTCATCATCATGATTTGGTTCCTTTGTGTTGGACAATTTGATGGATGGTATGCGGACATGCAGTCTCAGAGTGGGAACCCGGAGCGGTAGGAATCGGTACGCAGCCAGGGCGTCGTAGCTTATCCGGTCGCGAGCCACTTGCGGATTCCTGCTACGGAACGGAAAGCGTCGGCGGCGTAGCTTTGAACGTCGGGAAGCGCTTCGCGCGCCATCTCGGCAAGCGCGTGCCCAGGCCCGAGATCCAGGGCGCGGTCGACGCCCGATTCGGAAAGGACGTCTAGGGTTGTAGCCCAATCGACTGGGGTTGCGACTTGGGCAGCCAGCTTCGCCGCTGCCGTTGCCACTGCGACGACGCGCTCGCCGTCGCCGCCGGCTAGCAGCAGGTGACCGGCTATCGGCTCAGCCAATATCTCGGTTGCCAGCGCCGCGCGCAGGGGGGCGACTGCGGTTGCGAGATGAGTTGTGTGGGAGGCGATTTTCACGGCGAGAAGATCGGCGCGCGCTGCGCCAGCCGCCAAGGCCGCGGCGCAGACCGCGATGACATCGGGCTCACGGCCGCCTACTATGAACAGATCGCCGGGATTGGTGATCGCGATCGCGCAATGATGAGATTCTGTCAAGCGCTCGATCGCCACCCGCCGCAACCCACGGACATAACCCAGCCGTCCGCCAATGCCTCCCGCGACGTCCATGGTGCGCGCGCGTTCGTCAGTGAGCCTCAAGGCAGTTGCCGCGGTCCAGATGCCCGCGATGCTCCAAGCGGCCATCTCGCCCACACTATAGCCGGTGACGGTGAGATGCTCCGGCAGAGCATCTTGAATGCAGGCATGCATCGTCAGCGCCGCCGTCACAGAGAGGATCTGGCTGGTGCGGTTAGTGGCTAGTCGATCGCTTGTGGCATTCTGCACCAGATGGCGCGGGTCTTCGCCAAGAAGGCGCGTGGCCTCCTCGAAGATCGCTGCCGCTTCCGGCCGGTCGGCAACGAGGCTGAACATATCCGCGGACTGCAGGCCTTGCCCGCCGCAAAGCAGAGCTAGCATGGTGCCTCCAGACGATCGACAAACAGCGCCATGGCCAAGAGGTCTGCGCACCCGCCAGGGCTAAGGTTGCGGGCGATGAAAGCTCCGTGAATAGCAGTGGCCCGGGCTTGCCAGTCCGTTTGTCCCACACCGCCTTCCGCCAGGAAGGTCGACGCCTGCGCCTGTGCGAAGGCCAGCCCGGCCGGTCCACCCCGATGCAGGAGATTGGTGTCTTCGACAGAAGCGATCAGAGCCATGCAGGCATGGACGCGCGCTGCCTCGTCGCTGCGAGAAAAAGCACGGCCGGCTCGAAGTGCGGGAAGGGCGATCTTGTAGACCGACGGTAGGCCCTGTGCGGCCTCGGTGCGAGCGCCACCAGAGCCATAGTATCGTGCCGCATTGGCGCCGTGGCTGTGTAAAGAAACCGGGCCCGTCAGAATAGCCTCTCCCCATCGCTCGGCGATGATCGCACCGAGCGAGCGGCGTACGCCGTAAACATGTCGAAAGCCGGCGGAGGCGGCAAGAAGCCCCAAGCCGAAGATTGCGCCACGATGAGTGTTCACACCGCTGGTTGCAGCGAGCATGGCACGTTCGGCGGCGATGCCGATGGCACGCAGGCGATCCATGCCAGCACCTACGGCGCCCGCCGCTGCGAGATCGGCAAGAAAGGGGGCGAGTGTTTCCGCGCTGCGGATCAGCAGCACGGCGTCCATGTCACAATGCGCGCCGTTGTCGATGTGACTGACAAGGCCCGGCTTCGGATGGGTCTCGACTTCCAGCCTCAGGCACAGTGCTGCGAGACGGCCGACATCTTCACTCGTGAATCTCGGCTCGAACGTATAGGCGGGCGAGGTCGTAGCGATCATTGCATGCCTCCCGCGAAGAATTCTGCCCGGGAGACAACCCGCACGTCGCGCGGTCCTTTGACGAGGACACTCTCTGCGCCGCCATCCCACAGTTCCCGCCATTGCACGGCGCCCGCTTTGCTATGGATCTCGCCGTCGATACGCATCAATGTGATCTCGGCAATGGCCGCGATGCCTTCAAGAAGGGCGTCGACATCGCCACCGGGCGGCAAATACCACAGTAGATCGAGGTCCGAGGCAGCGGAAAGGTAAGGCAACGCTGTAAGGCACTCCCAAGCCAGGCTGCCAAAGACCCGGGTAGTTGCATCAAGGCGGATCAACTGGGCGATGCATGGGTGCCAGCAGGCGGGTGCTGATAGGACGGCGGCGGACAGCAACGGCGGCGGATCTGCGCGCAGGATATCGTCCGGATTGAGCGTTACCGCGATGCGGCGTTTCCCCTGTGCGAGCGGCAGAGGAACACCGAGAGCCACCTTTCGCGCATCGTCGCTGCAGAGCGGCCGTCTGACGACAAGCGGATAGCCGGCATCGACCCATCCCGCTACGAGGGGCTCATTCGCCAGGTCGGGGCGCTGCACCATCAATTCGGCCCATGCGCGCGGCGAGGGTTTTACCATGGTGTGGCGCGGGAAAATCTCAGGCATGGGATGCCTCCTTTTCGACGCGCTCGGCAATGGAGGCCGCTTTTGGGCGCCCGCCACGGCTTTCTCCCAAGCGATCACGTGCGTCGTGGCTGATCTGCTCGGCCAGGAGTGCGAAAAATTGTTCGGCAAGCGATTGATCGGGGTTCCATACGCTGTGAATGGCGCCGGTCTGCGCCAGGTTTTCCAGACCTGGCGCGAACACCGGTGTCTTCTCGGCCTTCGCCTTCAGGACCTCAATCGGCAGTTTGGTGACACGTGCCATCGACGGCAGATCCATCACAGCCGGGTGCGCGCCCGGGAGTGCGACAAGCGTGCCGGTGGCCAGTGCGGTCGCAATGAAGGCGCCGGCAGCGCTACCGCCATAGAGCAGGCCGATGGTCCTATGACCCTGCGCCCCAGCCAGCAGCAGCGTCTTGGCCAAGTGGGTCAGGCATTCGCTGAGGCCCAGCAGTTCGTCACGCCGGCTCATCCGTTGACTGGAGGAATCGATCAGCACGAGAACGGGCCCAGCGCTCCCTTTGCGCGTAATCTCCAGCACATGGCCGGCAAGGATGAGCGCACCTTCGCAGCCGAGCGGGCTTTGACCGGCGATGCCGATGACATGAACCTTGATTGCGTTGATGATGCCGCTACCGGAGATCAGATTGTCTGTGACAGCCACCTCATGGCCGCCCGGGAACAGCGAAGCCAAGATATCAGCGAGCTCCATTGGCCGTCTCCCGCTTGTCCGCAATGCGTCGCAGAAATTCGTCGTTTGCAAGGCCTGGGATTTCGGTCGGCTCGCTGACGCCAATGTCTGTCCAGATATCAATGGCATCATGCGCCTTGCCGAAACGGTGGAGGCGGTGTTCGAGACGTTGCTGCTCGGCCTCCAGCACGTCGGCATCAAGCCGGCCGTTCTCAGCAAGCACAATGAGCGCAGCTTCGCGGAAGGCCAGGACATCGTCATCGGCGAAGGCATCGGCGCCGCCGATCAGATAGCGGTGCTTACCGCCCATCGTTCGCCAGACCAGGGCGCGGTCACGCGAGTCGAATTCCTCAACTCCCCTGTTTGTCTCGATCACTTCCGGACCGCTGACGCTGATGCGACCCTGTTCCGAAACGATCAAGGCAGAGCAGCAACCGGCGATCAGACTGCCACCGCCATAGCATCCGGCGCGGCCGCCGATCAGGCCGACGACCTGCACGCCAGCCATTCGCGCCTCGACGAGTGCGCGCATGATTTCGGCAATGGCGATTTCGCCGGCATTGGCCTCCTGCAGCCTGACACCACCGGTGTCGAACAGGATCAGCACAGGTTCTCGGAGCGATCGGGCGGCCCGCAGAAGGCCGGTGAGCTTGGCGCCATGCACTTCACCGAAAGCACCGCCCATGAAGCGTCCCTCCTGAGCCGCTACCAATATGCGGCGTCCTTCGAGAGTACCTCGACCGACGATGATGCCATCGTCGAATTGTTCCGGCAGATCGAAAATCGCCAGATGCGGGCTGCTCTCACGCTGCTCGGGGCCGATAAATTCTACGAAACTACCCGGATCGAGCAATGCTGCGACCCGCTGGCGTGCGCCGGCTTCATACCAACTGTTTGCAGATGTCATGCTTCAAGCTCCTCGATCAAACGGACACCTTGTGCGAGACGCAGGGAGACCATGTCCGGTCGTGCTCCGCCGTCATTGATCGAAATATGCAAGCCGCCCGCGGAGCGTCGCATCACGAAATCATCGATCACCGCTGCCCATACAGCCGCAAAACCGTGCACCGCCGTAGCGATATCAACTACGCAAACGTTCGCTGGTAAATCACGCTCGAGAAGAACTTCCAGATTGCCAGAGGCGACGACGCCGACGATGGCTCTTGCACGGGTACCGGCGGCGGCGGTTGATGCCTTCATTGTGAAACTGAGCTTTTCCAAGGGCTGATCTTCCTCTTCACCAATTCCGGAAGCGGCTCGGAGGCTGGTAAAGACCACCCGAGGCGAGCATGAGATCCTTGATCGAGCGTGCCGCCAGCATGCGGCGGTCCGCATCGAGCGGATCGATGCCGAGATCCTCCGGGCGGCGGATGACGCCGCGCGCGCGCAGCCGTTCGACCATCTTGCGGTCACGTGCCCGGCCGACATCGGTGTAACCGGCAACACCGCGGATTGCCTGTTCGCGCTCGTCGTTGTCGCGACAGAGCAAGAGGTTGGCGATTCCATCCTCGGTGATGATGTGACTGACGTCATCGCCGTAGATCATGACTGGCGCGAGATCGAGGTCGAGCTTGTCCGCAAGTTCCAGAGCATCGAGCCGTTCTACAAACAGCGGTACGTTCTTTTCGCCAAAGGTCTCGCCGATCTGTACCACCAGCTTACGCCCGCGGCGCAGGCCCGCTGCGGCATCGGGATCAGCATCAGCGCCGGCTTTCAGCCAGGGTTCGCTCGGATGGCGACGGCCGCGCGAATCGGACCCCATGTTGGGTGCACCGCCAAAACCCGCGATGCGGTTGGTCGTAACCGTCGAACTATGGCCCTGGAGATCGATCTGTAGAGTGGAGCCGATGAACATATCGCAGGCATAGAGCCCCGCGACCTGGCAATACGCGCGGTTGGAGCGGAGTGATCCATCCGGACCGGTAAAGAAGATGTCGGACCGCGCCGAGAGATAATTATCCATACCGACTTCGGAGCCGAAGCTGTGGATCTGCTCCACCCAGCCCGCCTCGATTGCCGGAATGAGCGTGGGATGCGGATTGAGCGCAAAATGCGTGCAGATCTTGCCCTTCAGACCAAGTTTTTCGCCATAGGTGGGCAATAGCAGCTCGATGGCGGCGGTGTTGAAGCCGATGCCATGGTTGAGACGGCGAACACCGTAGGGCGCATAGAGCCCCTTGATGGCGAGCATTGCCGTCAAGATCTGCGTCTCCGTGATCGCGGCCGGATCGCGGGTGAACAGCGGTTCGACATAGAACGGTTTCTTTGCGTCAACGACGAAATGGACCAAGTCTCCGGGGATATCGACGCGCGGCACCTTGTCGACGATCTCGGCCACTTGCGCCACAACCAAGCCACTCTTGAAGCTGGTTGCCTCCACGACAGTCGGTGTGTCCTCGGTGTTGGGGCCAGTGTAGAGGTTGCCATCCCGATCGGCGCTGACCGCGGCGATCAACGCCACCTGCGGCGTCAGATCGATGAAATAGCGGGCGAAGAGCTCCAGATAGGTATGGACGGCGCCGAGCTCGATCTTGCCACCGAACAGCATGCGCGCGATGCGCGTCGATTGCGGGCCCGAATAGGAGAAGTCCAGCCGCTTGGCGACGCCCTTTTCGAACACATCGAGATGCTCCGACAGCACGACGCCCGATTGCACCATGTGGAGATCATGGACCTTACCGGGATCGAGATTGGCAAGTGCCTTGGCGAGTATATGGGCTTGCTTCTGGTTATCGCCCTCCAGGCAGACGCGATCACCTGGCCGGAGGACTGCTTCCAGGAATCGAGGGAGGTCATCCAAGGCGACGCTTTTGCCGCAGGCATAGCGCTGGCCGGCATAGCGTCGCAGTGCGAGAGCCTCCTTTTGTGTACTCCAGTTCCGCATTTCTGGTACTCCGTGCACAACTTGTCCCAGTCTTAGCGAGGCAACGATCGAAGCTCTATTATACTTAGGTGTGGTCGCTAAAAGCCGAGCGGTGCTTAGAATGTGCGTCAGGCTGGCGGCCTATCGGATGACACCGCTTGGGCGTAGCCATCTGATAGAATTGCACGATGCCTCCGAGCAGCTAGTCGTGCGGGGTGATTTCCATGCCTGCGACGCCTTCAACCTCAAATTCCACGAGGGTATATATCGCGCCACTCACAATGGCTTCCTTGCCGAACAAGCGATTGCAGTTGCGCGCTAGGACTCCCCCGCTTTCTCAACTTTTGCCGAATTGCGATAAAAGCCCAAGGATCTCCGTGATCGCCGCCGTACTCCCGCCAGCAACCCGGGCTTTCAGCTCTCGGTTGCCGTTGGAAATGAGCGTTTCGAACCCCGTTTTTGCCAGTGCCGACGGGCACGGAAGAACATGCAATTGTGTAGAGCGCCCATCTGACGGGTATCGAGTGGGCTTCAATATCTGGAACAAAAAAATAAACCCATGGGGCTCGCTCCACCAGCAAAATTTGCTGAATAGCTCTTCAGGGTGCTTCGTCGGGATCGAGCTGCTGTGACAACTCGGTCGATCCTATAAGATCGACATACATGACGGTAAGTTGCCGTCGTTCGGCCTCCCGTAACCGCTATTCTGTGCGGTGTTTGAGTGTACCTATGGTCGCAAGGACCTTGCGACGCGCGCCGAGAGGGAGGCCCAGCTCTTTCAAGTCCCTGGTCATCAAGATGCCGGAGCGCGTCGCAGGTCGACTTCATTGAGGGTAAACGTCTCGACGTATTTATCCAGTCCCAGCTTGCCCAGCCATGAGGCGATGTCCGACATGACGACTACCTCGCTGTGTATCAGAGCCTATGGCCGTCGACGTAGCCATAAAAATTGCTTGCACCGAAAAAGACACCGTTAGCAGAATCGTTCTGCAGGCCCTCGGCCCAGGCATTTGCCTCTTCATCGGTCATGACGCCGGCTTTGGGTAGCAGTCGGCGGAAGGATTCAATAGCTGGTGCCCAAAAATCGGCTTGCCAATTTCGGCGAGAATGTAGGGAAACGTGGTGACGAGCTGCAACTCGGCCGCCTCAACAAGGCGGGGCATCTGCCGCATCACCCGTGGACTTGTAACTACGCCGCTGACGACTGCATTGTCATAGGCTTGTCCCTTGTCTGAATCGGCATGTCCGAATGTCAAGGAGGCGTAGTCGCCGTCGAAGATACCGATCATACCGCCGGATCGAACGAGCCGCGCTGCCTCCCTGAGAACAACTATCGGGTCGTCGACGTGGCTGAGCAAAGTGTGTGCCACAAGCGCCTCAAAGGAACCGTCGATGCACGTCGTCATGGACCGACTGCCTCGGCCACCAGCCCTGGCGTATGTCGTCCGCCGCGCAAGGAAATCGAGAAACCCAGCTCTAGACAGCCTAGTCGGCGAGATTGAGAGGGACACTGGCCGTCACGGAGGCCTTGCCCTTACTGGCTGATCGCGCCATCGCAGACACGTAAGCATAGGCCGATCGGCACGTCCTCGATCAATTCAGGCTGTCATCCCACAGACCACTAGCGAGTGCTTAAGCACTTGAAAATATCAGATTTGGATTGTGCGTCTAATCAGCAATGTCGGGCTAAAGCAAAATCAATAATAACTACCCGATTAAAGTGGTTCATTTCAACATGCCTGGGTTGAAGAAGTTGCAGCCCAAAGCTCTTGAAGCATCTGCCGAAGCAGAAGTGCTTCAGACCATCTATCGCTCATATCGTTGCCGTCCGGTCCGCTGATGGCGTAAGGTTTCGGCCCCAGCTCACACGTAAAAACCAACTCCGCCTCCGGCAAAGCACGACTACGCCAAATACGAATGCCGTGGTCCCACCATTCGAGGAACAAATTCACCCAAGGCCGATGGTGCGGAAACGAGATTTCGATCTGGACCTGTTCGCGCGATGCGACCCTGGCGTGGAAAGCCCACGTATTGTGTAATATGCGTTGAATCATAACGTGATTTTCCTGATCAACTGGAAAGCTGAATTCCCGGCCGACAAAAAAATGTGAGAGATCAGCCAACAGCGGCAGTTCGGGACGCCGATCCAGCAAATCCAGCGTGAAGAACAGGTCGGTCGTCATTCTGTCACGATGAGTTTCGATGAACACGGGAATTCGCGCTTCTTCCGCGAGACACATCCAGCCATCGAGAAGGGGAAGACAATCCTCTATCCGGCGCAGGCGGATATCGGGTTGCAGGTCGATATGGGTGACAGGAAATTCCGTAGCAAGCTCCAGCGGCAGACGCAAATCCTCGACGCTGCGTGGAAAACAGACGCCTTCGATCTTCAAACCCGTACCTTGAATGGTTTCGTGCAGCTGCAGAACGTCCCGTCGACTTGTATAGTGTGCACTGACACCGTCGAAACCAGCCTCTGAAATCATGGCGATATTCTCACGCAGACCGCGCTCGCGCCCGTCAGTGTGGCGGCGTTCCATGGCCCATAGCGATTGGAAGACAAGCAGTTTTTGCATCACGCGACTCGGGCGTTTCTTAAGAGCGTCTTGAGGTTCACACTTGGGTCCGCCAGTTCCAACGGGTTGGGGCTGACGCCTGTGCCGATCAGGATTTCGGCCAGCTTGATATCCTTTGCTATGCCGTTGCCGATGCCAAGACCCGCCGCAGCCACAAGACGCCCGCTGTCCAAGTAAAACTCCATCTCACCATCCGCGAGAGGGCGCACTACGGTTTGATGCCCGGCTTCCGGTGATCCTGTCACTTGCAGGCCAAGATCGTACTGATCGGACCAGAACCATGGGCTGGTAGCGAATGCGTTTTCCGCACCCACCATGTTTTGCGCCGCTATCTCTGCTTGGCTGCGCGCATTCCGCCAACTCTCGAACCGGATGTGCCTGCCTCCGGGTTGAAGCACCGCAGCGCAGTCGCCCGCAGCGAAGATATTAGACACACTGGTGCGAAGAAAAGCGTCTGTCAGGATACCGTTGCCAGTCGTAATTCCTGCCGCTTTCGCCAACTCAATCTCAGGCATTACACCGATAGCACTAACCACCATGTCCGCAGGTACCTCAGTGTCATCGGCCAGCACTACCGCGTCATGGTTGATCGCGGCGACACCTTGACCCAGGAAGAAGCGAACGCCTTCATCGACGTGCCTTGTACACAGCGCTTCTGCGAAACGCGCGGGAACGGCACGCCCTAGCGGCCTCGTTGCAGCTTCAACGATGCTGACAGCGATATCCTTGCCGCGCAGCACCGCTGCGAGTTCCATTCCAATCAAACCACCGCCGATGATTGCAACGGTCCGACCCGGCTCAGCATTGGAGAAAATCGCCTCGGCGTCGCCATGGGTTCGGAAATCGAGCGCGAGCTCTGCACCGGGACATGTGAGCTTTCTCGGACGTGCTCCCGCAAGTTCCGACAGTGTCCGCTGATCCAAATCCCGGCTGGATTGTGACCCTGGGTGCCGGCACCGAATTTGGTCCTACATTCGAAGGGTCGGGCGACAGTGATTTCAGCTTCGTTCCGAACTTCGACATCCGCCGGGCAAACCAGCCTGCAGGCCTCAGCGCTCCTGACGACAGTATTGACTTTACGGTACTCGAATTGGGCGGACTGGAGATAGGACCCGCCGCCAATATCAGAGGCAGCCGTTCACATTCGGATGTCCATGGCGTGCATGAGGTCAACTGGAGTGTCGATGTGGGCGCATTTGCACAATACTGGGTGATCGATAACCGGCTGCGCGTAAGAGCGGAAGCCCGCCAGGGCGTCCAGAGCGACGACGGCTTTGTCGCGGATCTCGCCATCGACTGGTTCCAACCTTTTGGCGACAAGTTTTTGCTCTCCGCCGGCCCCCGTGCATCATTCGCCGATGGGACCTACATGGAGAACAGCTTCGGCATCAGCCCTGGGGAAGCGCTCGCCAACGGCAGCCTTAGCGCGTTCTCACCGGACGCAGGCTTCAAATCCGTTGGTTTCGTGGTTGGTGCGACCTACCAGATCAATCCCAAAACGAGCCTCTTGGTCTACGACAAATACAACAGGCTCGTTGGCGATGCTGCGGACAGCCCCATCGTTACCGACATTGGAACGCCCGATCAGAATACCATCGGGATAGTGTTGAGCCGGTCGTTCCACATCGGGTTTTGACGCGGGGCGTCGGGATTCTACTGGACGATGTATCCGATACCGCGGACCGACTTGATGAAGTCGCTGCCGAGCTTCTTGCGCAAATTGTAGATCATCACTTCGGTGGTGTTGCTTTCCACTGCGCTTTCGGCGCTGTAGAGCGCATACTCGATATCGCTTTTTGTCACGTACTTTCCGGCACGCTCCACCAGGAGCATGAGCATCTGGAACTCTTTTGCCGTCATCGGGACCTGCCCCGAAGCATCGCGGACAACCATGGCGGCAGGATCGATTTCGACATTGCCGGATTTCAGCACGACTTGCGGGCGTCCGTCATGCCTTCGACACAAGGCCCTGAGGCGCGCCAGAAGTTCGTCCAGGTCGAACGGCTTGACGAGATAGTCGTCAGCGCCGCCGTCAAGTCCCTCGACCTTCTGCATCGGATTGTCCATGGCGGAGAGGAGCAATATCGGAACCGTGATGTTCTTTTGCCGTGCTGACCGGACAACCTCCAATCCACTGAGTTTAGGCAAGTTGAGTTCGAGAATGACGACGCTATAATTCAGGTCTTCAATCGCAGCGAGCCCGGACTCCCCGTCCTGTACCCAATCCACGCCATAGGAATGCTTCTCCAGCGCTCTCTTTAATACGGAACCGAGACTTGCGTCGTCTTCGATCAACAACAGTCGCATGCCGTCCTTGCCTCTGCATCAAAGCCGGTTGGGCAACTCATCACGGCATCTGCAATGTCTTTCAATAGTGCAGAAGGACGGGCAGCAGCCGACGCATGGGAACACCGTGGGCCACACCCGACCCGAAATCTTGAACAGAAATCGTGGATTTGGAAGGGGACATGCTCCGCGTGTGTCTTAGGATCAACGCTGTACCCGCCTCCTGAAGCAGCACTTCGCTCCTCTCGGTCAAACGACTGCAGACGCCGAATGGGTTCGGCCCGGGAAAGATCAGAGCAAACCCAATTGTAATGATTTAATTCAAGGAATGCACTTTTGCTGCAATCCAAAAACACTCGACGCTCACATGGTTTCGGATGGCATTATCGCGCACAGTGCCGCCGCCGACACGCATCCGGACCGGATGGCGAGTGTCCTCGTTGAGGCCGCGATTGACTCACCTTGGCGTGGACTTCGCTGGTGTGTCCGCCCATCAGTCTCGCGCAACCGCAAATACGAGGAACCTTCCGCGAACCAGCATCCGGGCCAGGGATTGATCTTGCATGATGCTCCCTAAACGCAGGGCCGGTCAGATTTCTTCCATCATCTTTTGCGGGGAAACGGGCAATGGTGTCCTTGTTTTGCCTGTAATAAACCCCGGCGGATTGAAAACCGGATGGTCGGATCGTCCAATTTGCGCAGCGTTTGATCAATTCCGCGAGCGCCGAAATGCTATGGTTGTTGGAGGGTCGATATTCGGCTGGAACGTCTGCAACACGCTTTTGGAGTGGATCGAAATGAAAGCCCTGTCACGTCGAAAGGTCCTGACTGCCGGAGCTGCAGGTGGTTTGCTGGCCGCAGCCACGACTGTGGCCCGCGCTGCAGATCAAGTGCCGCGGCCAAGTCGTGGCGCTGGACGAGTGGCAATATTACATCCAAGGGCAAGGCCGCATGGGGGTATTTGCGTCATCGGGTCAGGCCCGTACCTTCGACTTTCAACGTGGGTTATGTTCCCTATGCCATGGGGCACTATGTCGAGAACACCGGAAATGAGCCGCTGCGTTTTCTCGAAGTGTTCAAGAGCAGTTACTATGCCGATCTCTCACTCAATCAATGGCTAGCTCTCACACCGCCCGAGCTGTTGAAGGCTCACCTCAATCTTGAGCCGCAGGTAACAAACGCGCTGCAGAAAACCAAAAATCCCGTGCGCCCGTTAAGCTGAATGTTGCGGAGCCGCTTCCTCGGCGCCTTGAGCCTTCATTAAAACCTTGCGGACCAATGCGAAAACAGCGCGTCGGGAAGAGGGGCTGAACGCAAAGGAATCCAGAATGCTCCAAGTAACCGTGGCGGCTGGGATATTGCCGCCCGACTGCCAGTCGGACACGGCCCTCGACGTCATTTACGGTCCACACGTCAACAGCGCCATGATGTGCGAGATGCAGGGACAGTCCTTCGTCGCACGAGGCATCATCCTCGGCCGTTCGCCCGACGATACATGAAGATCAGGTGTCTCCCGTTAAAGCCCGAAGTTTGGAGACGCGAGGAAAACTTCCGTGCTTTGCGGAATACCGTCTCGGGGTCTTATGTCCGTTCCGCTAAGCTCCTTATCAATACAGACAGGCGTGCGTCGATATCGGTCCCGTGGCCAATGTGAGTTGTTCATTCAAGGAATGCGTTTTTGCTGCAATCCAAAACCGGCCGACCCTCGCATACTTGCGTACCCACTTCGAGGATGTTTTTTGCCGAGCCTCAAGAGAGACCCCTAAATTGGATGTGGTTTAGACGGTGACCGCCGGCTCAAGAAACTCATGCCCGCGCACGCGCCGCAAGAGATCGGCGTGCGCGTTGGTTCGCTCCTCGGCCGGACGCGATCGGCTGTACACAGAAAAGGACTTCCCGATGCCCCGAGTTTACCCGCGCGTAACAGCCAGTATAGGCGGAGTGCCGATCCGTGCCGTGCTCGCACCTTTCCCCATCGTATGGTTCATCGGGGCTCTGCTCACCGACATTACCTATTCGCGGACCGCGGAGATGATGTGGGCCGACTTCTCCGCATGGCTCGTCACAGTCGGCCTGATCATGGGGGCTCTCGCCTTCATAGCCACACTGGTCGATTTTCTGGGTGAGCCCCGCGTGCGGGTTCAGACATCCGTCCGCATCCATCTCATCGGCAGCGTGATCGTTTTGGTTTTGGCCCTTTTTAATATGTTCATACATACGCATGACGCATGGACTTCGGTTGTTCCCTGGGGACTGACTTTGTCTGCAATAACCGTTGTCGTGCTCCTGGTTACCGAGTGGATGGGCTTCGTCATGGTTTTCCGCGATGGCATAGGAGTCTCGGCGACGTCGGACCGTCCATTGTTGATCGAGAACCGGAGCCCGCCCGTTGAAGTCGCTCAAGGGGTTTGGCGCTTGGGGTAGGCCAGCACCGGAAAGGATACTCCGATGGAATGGATTCTCTATCGTTATTGGGTTTATCAAACGCTCCGTTACGACTACGGCGGTGCGGATGCCTGGAGATACAGTGCAGGGTACAAGCAGCACATGCTTGACGGGCTGACCCCGGAGATGGCCTTCGAATGGGAAAAGACCTTCGGCGTTGTCGAACGACCGTATTTCGGCAGTCCGTCTGACAATCAGCGTCAAAATCTCAGCGGATAGTTTTGATTCAACTGGAGGGATTTTGATGAGGAATAGTCATGAGAACCTTGATGTTCGTGCTTCTCGCCACAGCGCCTGCCGCGGCACATGATGCCCCGTCCGGGTGGGCTTATGGATTTGAATGCTGTTCCTCGATGGATTGTTTTGAGGAACAGGACCAAAACGTCGGCACAGAGTCGAGCGGCTTCCGGATCAAGAGCACGGGCGAAGTCATTCCCTATGCCGACAAGCGCGTAAAGATGTCCAAGGATGCCAAGTACCACAGGTGCACGAGGCTCGGCGATCCGAAGATGCCGAAGTCGATTTGCATTTATGTGCCGAACAACGGCTCGTGATGGAGCACGCGCGGAACCATCCGATCAAACGCGAGCAACTCTCGTTTAAGATTTATCGAAGGAACGGGTGACGCGGGTCATGACATCACTCTCGGGTCGGTTAGAGCCTGGAACGATAGCCGACGACATGAACCCCGTGAAGTTGGGGAATCGCATGTCAAGATTTTCACCTCTTGCTGCAGGACTCATTACCTCAGCGATTTTCCTGTTGGACACTTTGACGGAATTGGACATTGCCATCGCCGTCCTCTACGT
>NZ_JAQMHX010000031.1 GCF_028331445.1 Candidatus Phyllobacterium onerii
GGGCTGCAGCGGCAACTTTGCCGTATCTTGGTGGCGCGGGGTGGAGCAGCCCGGTAGCTCGTCAGGCTCATAACCTGAAGGTCACAGGTTCAAATCCTGTCCCCGCAACCAAATCACTTTCCCACAAAACACCCATCGGTGCGCATCGGCAAACAACCTCGCTCGCCAGGCTCAGAACCTGAAGGGTGAACAACATCCGGCTTCGCCGGTCAAACAGGCCTGTGGACTGTTGGAGGGCCCGAACGGGCAAATCCTGCCCCCGCAACCGGCCTTCAATCAGATCACAAGAGCTGCCCATTGAAGAACCTCCGGGTCGACGGCAAAGGGCATTCATCAAACTATGCGTAGAACACTGATCACTCGTTTAAACTCATGTCGAGGAAGAACGAGCGTGTTATAGAAATCGCATGGGATTCGGAGTTTTCATTCACCGTTCAGATTCGATTTATGACGACAGCCCGGCAGAACGATATCAGTTCCCGAGCCAGTATTTGGGCCGTGTGCAGGCTTGCCTCGGTGATTGGATTATCTACTAAGAGCCGAGAAAGATTGCCGAAACACGCGGTTATTTTGCAATAGCTAAGGTGAGCGCGGTGATCCCGGACCCTAAAGTGCGTGGTATGCATATTGCCACTATTGAACCCGGTACATATCTGGACTTCGTTAATCCTGTTCCGTTCAGTAACGCCGAAGGGGTGCTGGAGCGTGGCGTGCTCAACGATGAGGGACGTATATCCGGGCGAGCGCAATCGGCGGTAAGGCCGATATCCGCCACTGACTTTAACCGAATTGTATCGTTGGGCTTCGAAGAGATTGATTTTGAACTGCCGAGATGGGGTGAATCAGATGTAGCAACTGCTACACCCGGCTTTGCCGAGGCAATCCAGTCGCCCTTTATTTTCGACTTTGAGCGGGAACGTGTCACCCAATTTACATCCCGCATAGTCCGTGATCGGATTTTTCGCCGACTTGTTTTACAGGCGTACGACAGGCGATGCGCTATCACCGGCCTCAAGTTGATCAACGGGGGAGGCCGAGCTGAGGTCGATGCTGCGCATATCAAGTCAGTTGAAGCCAATGGCCCTGATATCTTAGCCAACGGACTGGCTCTTTCAGGTACTGCGCACTGGATGTTTGATAGGGGTTTGATTAGTCTCTCCGACGACCTGCAAATTCTGGTTTCGCGGCAAGCCAACGATCCAGAAAGCATCCGATCATTTGTCAACAGGACTGGGCGAGCGATGGTTCCCCAACTGGCTGTTCAAAGGCCCCATCCGCATTTCTTGCGTTGGCATCGCGAAAATTGCTTCAAGCGCTGAGTTTTTTCGTCGACAGATAATTAGTCCGTGCATGCAGAATGATGGACCAGCTAAGCGCGATCATGCTGTCAATATTGATCGCATTGATTCAAACGAGGCGCTTACCTTAGAGTCGATTGAAATCTTGCATCGATAAAGGCTGTATCAAGCGGTAATATCGATTACGCCACAATCACCGCCTTCGGTGCCGAATACCAATCTGTGCCCGCTTGTGTCCCAGTTCATCGTGGACATCGCGCTTTTACCACTACGGCGAAGGAGAACCTCTTTCTGATCACCGAAACGGCCAACCAGAATCATCCCATCCGAGTAGCCGATCGCCACGATTTCTTCGACCGGATGGCAGGCAACAGCGGTGACCAGGCTATCGCCGCGCGTTCCAAGCTCAAGAGGTGCCTTGCCCATCGGGCCATCCTTTCCCGAAAAGGGCCAAATGATAGCGGCGGGTGCACCGGATGTGGCCAGCCATTTGCCTTTCGCACTCCAGGACCAGCTCTTCACCTTGTTGGGATAACCGGTCATGCGCATATGGCGATTGTCCTCAAGACGCCAGCCGTGCAGGGCGTTCTCTTGCATCGAGGTAACGAGAAAACGATTGTCTGGTGAGAAAATGACGGAGACGTGTGCGCCTTTCCATTCAAGCTCGGTCGGCGCGCCGTTCGTTGCGGGCCAATGCAGGGTCACGCCATTGTAACGGGCGACAGCCAACCGAAACCCTTTGGGGGCAAAGGCTATACCTTCGACGCTGCGCTCGTGCAGAATTTCACGAACGGTGCCATCGGCCGACCTTACCCACGCCGACCGCCCCGACGCAAAGGCGATCGCACCATTTGGCGCTGCAGCCAAGACCGTCATCCATTTGCGCGGCACGACGCTCAATTCTTCCGCTCGGCCGTTCAAGCCAGTCGCACAGATTCGGCCATCCTCGCCGCCGGTCAGCAGGGACTTGCCGTCAAATGAAGGCACTGCACAAAGCAACCCGTCATGTGCTTCCGTGACCTTATGACCATTGTCGAGGCGGTTTATGGTGCCATCGGCCAACGCAAAGAAAGGGACATCCTTGATGAAGCGCGCGTCAATGCAATGGCCGGCAAGATCAAGCGGGGCAATGGTCGGCATAGGTCGTAGACTCGTGAGTAGGATTGAAATGGCGCCTGAAACGGCAAGAAGATGCGAGGAGAAGCGTGAAGCGCGGGGTCTTTCCCCCGGCCGAACGGCTCGACACTGCAGCTTGCAGCCGTTTCGGCGTCCGGGGGATATGGTCCATCTTTCCGGCAACAGCGTCACAAAGGATTTGAAAATGGATAAACATTTCCTTCGCCTTTGCTCCTTGTATCCGAAAAGATGGCCTCATACCATTTCGACCCTATTCATGAGCTCACGACCTAGGCAAGGCAGCTTTCGAGGCCGGATTTCAACGCATCATGATCGAGTTCCCGGCCGATAAATACGAGACGGCTCTCATGTTTTTCGCCGTCCTTCCAAGCACGCTGATGGTCACCTTCGATGATCATGTGCACACCCTGGATAACATAGCGTTCATGATCATTGTTGAAAGCCAGAATGCCCTTCAGGCGAAGGATATTCGGCCCTTGTTCCTGTGTGATCTTTTGAATCCATGGGAAGAATTTATCTGCATTGAGCTCACCTGTACGAAGCGAGACGGACTGAACCGTTACGTCATGTATAGGGGATGCATGATCGTGATGATGATGGTCGTGCCCATGGTGGTCGTGTCCATGATCGTGGTGGTGATGATGTTCGTGATCGTGATCGCAATCGGGGCCGCACTCATGATCTGGATGATCGTGATCGAGGAAATGCGGATCGCTTTCCAGGGCCCGAGCCAGATCGAATGCGCCGCGATCGAGAACACGAGACAAATCGATGTCAGCCCGTTCGGTCCGGTGAATGACCGCATGCGGATTTATGGCGCGGACAGTCGCCTCAACCGCAGCAAGCTCTTCTGCAGTTACGAGGTCGGTTTTATTCAGAAGCACGACGTCGGCAAAGGCGATCTGGTCCTCGGCCTCGCGGCTGTCTTTCAGACGCAGTGGCAGATGCTTGGTATCGACCAATGCAACCACCGCATCAAGCATCGTTTTGCTGCGGACGTCGTCATCCATGAAGAAAGTCTGGGCAACCGGCACGGGATCGGCAAGCCCTGTCGTCTCGACGATAATGGCATCGAACCGCCCGGGACGGCGCATCAGGCCCTCCACCACGCGGATCAAGTCGCCGCGTACCGTGCAGCATATGCAGCCATTGTTCATTTCATAAATTTCTTCGTCCGATTCGACGATCAGATCGTTGTCGATACCAATCTCGCCAAATTCATTGACGATGACAGCATAACGTTTGCCGTGATCTTCACTCAGGATGCGGTTGAGAAGTGTTGTTTTTCCTGAGCCAAGATAACCGGTCAGGACTGTCACCGGAATCTGGGCGGGACGTGCAGCTTCCGCTGCCATAGACTTCGTCTGAGCTTCACTCATCGCGTGCCTCTTTGAATGGATAGACCCACGATATAGGTGATCAGATCAGTTTTTGCCACACCTATAGCGTTCAAATGCGTGAATGAGTGCATCAATCCGGTTGAGGTGTATCAGCTGAGGACAGAGCAATCGAACCTGCCGACGTCTTCGAGCAGTTCTACAAGACCTTTCACACTGTGAGCGATAATTTCTTCGCCAGCTTCTGCCGTAGCGAGAGCTGCGTTGCCCGCTACACCCTCCTTGTCCAGATCCGTCATTTTCCAGCCGAAAGCATGTGGGCCATAAGCGCGCAGGTGTTTATAGGTTTCGGCGTAGTGGCGTTGATTGGAACCGAAGTTTCTTGCTTTGGTCATATCCACAAACTCGGGATGCAAGGCGAGCATCACCGAAGTCTCGATGAATCCGCCATGGATATCGAGTGCTTTGTCTTCGGGTGACATCAGGCCATCCGGCAAACCAAATCGGGTCCAGCTTGTTGCCACAGCAAGCATATTGAAACGAACCCGCAATTCCGTAGCGACGATTGTCATGAGCGGGGCGTTGCCGCCATGGGCATTCAGAAGGACCAGCTTCGACATGCCCTGCCGTGCGACACTCTCGCCGATGCTGATCCAGCGATTTACCGCCTCGTCAAAGGACAATGTCCGGGTGCCGGCAATATCCATGTGTTCGATGGAGTAGCCAACCCGTTCGACAGGTAGAAAATCGACCGATAACGCCTGTGGGAGGGAATCCTTAAGCCGATCGACGAGACCTGCAGCGATAAGCGTATCGGTTTCATAGGGCAAATGCGGGCCATGCTGCTCATGAGCACCGAGAGGAAGGAGGGCAATTGTCGCTTGTTTTGGCATTTCCGGCTCATTCGTCCTGTTTGATCCGGTCGGTGTGACCGGTGAGAGGATAGTCCTGTTAGATTGTGATTTCACAGACTTATTTGGCATCACGCACAAATTCGTCGGCAAATTTCATCAGATTGTCATATAAGAATTGTAACGCGGGTTTGCTGTGCAACGAATGGTCGATTCAGGTCGATTTGCTCATTCGGTTTAGGATTTGCTATTGTAATGGCTGTGTCAGCGCATAATGTTCGTCTGTTAACTACCCCCACAACAAGAGCTAGCCGCCTCATCATCAACCGGTCAGTACGTGATGTGCAAGCAGGAGTTTGAATGGTCAAGGATCGTAAACCCCTCATTCTTCATCGTCTGCAATCGACCGCAAGATTGACGCGGACGGCGCTGGCCACCCGATTGCTTGGCCATGGCTTCTATGCAGGGCAGGATGCGGTGATGCTGCAACTGGCCCACGAAGATGGTCTGTCGCCGAGCGTTCTTGCCAAACGCCTTGGCGTGCGCCCGCCAACAATTACCAAGACGATCTCCCGCCTGCAAACACAAGGTTTCGTCAAGAAAGAAGGGTCCACGACAGACCAGCGTCAAGCCCATATTTTCCTGACAGATACCGGTAATGAGGCAATCAAATCAATCGAGAAGTCCATTCGCAAGACTGAAAAGGACGCGATGAAGGGGTTTGACAAGAAAGAGCGCAAGGCCTTTGTAAAAATGCTTTCGCGGCTTGAGATCAATCTCTCCGCAGCGGAACTTTTACGCCAAACGGCCCCCGATGACGATCATGATGATGATGATGCCGACGACGAATAGACGATAGGTAAAAGTTTTTTTCAATTTGCGGTTACAAAACGTGTGAACTTGTTATCATGACGGCAGTTCCTTCCCGCCTGATTGGTAAATCTGTTGTCTCCACCTCTCTCTTCCTCGCAGGAAGTCGCGCCGGCTGCCGCCATTTTCTATATTTTCGCGGCCGGCTTTCTGTTTTCATGTCTCGATTCCAGTGCTAAATATCTGGTTCTGTCTGGTATTCCCACAGCGTTCATTTCCTGGATGCGGTTTATGGAGCACGCGATCCTGGCACTGATCTTCTTTCGCGCCTGGTCAAATCCGCGGCTCTTCAAGGTTCGCAACATCCCCCTTCAATTCCTGCGTGGGCTTTGTCTGTTTGGCTCAACATATTTCAACTTTTATGCGTTGCAGACGATGCAACTCGGCGAGACGATCACCATAACCTTTGCAGCGCCAATGGTAATCGCAGCTTTGGCGGGTCCGCTGCTTGGCGAATGGGCAGGATGGAGGCGGTGGGCAGCCATTATCGTCGCATTCACAGGAGTTCTGATCATCGCCCGCCCGGGATTTGGCGCGTTCAATCCCGGATTGCCTTATTCGATCGCTGCGATGCTAAGCTATTCGCTATACGTGCTTTTGACGCGGCGTATGGCGGTAACGGAATCGCCGGAGAGCCTGATTTTCTTTTCTGCTCTTGCCCCAGCTATATTGATGTCACCTGCCGTGATGCAGGCAGTCATTCCGGAAACACCGTTTCAGATTGTTCTACTGCTGATACTCGGCGTTTTTGGCGGTCTTGGCCATTATCTGATCATCCTGGCCTACAGAAAAGCGACGACGGCTGCGCTAGCCCCTTATCCGTTCCTGCAAATCATCTGGATGCTGGCGTTCGGATATCTGTTTTTCAACCAGTTTCCGGATGCATATACACTCTTTGGTGCGGTTATTATCATTGGCAGTGGTCTTTACGTCGTGCACCGCGAACGACAGTCGCGGGCGGCGGGCTTGAAAGGACTTTGATTTATTTGATTGCAATGGCATAACGCCGAGTACCATAAATTGGCTTATTTGATGATACTGTGGGGAGGCGGTTTTTTTGGCGCAGAAAATTAAGCTATCGACTATTGCCGACGCGCTGAAAGTGTCAACAGCAACCGTATCGCTGGCTTTGCGAGATAGTCCGCTCGTGGCCGATCAGACGCGTGAAAAGATAAAAGAACACGCGCGCGCCATTGGGTACATCTATAACCGGCGCGCAGCCAGCCTTCGCACTTCGCGATCGGGCATTGTGGGTGTCGTGGTTCACGACATCATGAACCCGTTCTTTGCAGAAATATTGCGTGCAATCGAGGGCGAACTGGATCGTTCCGGTCAGACATTCATTTTATCCAATCACTATGATCAGTTGGATAAGCAACGGACATTCATCGATACCGTGCTGCAACTCGGGGGAGACGGTGTCATTATGTCTCCCGCTATCGGTACGCCCGCTGAAGATATTCGCATGGCCGAGGAAAATGGATTACCGGTTGTGTTGATTGCCCGAACTGTCAAGGATGCCAATGTTCCGGTGTTCCGCGGGGATGATGCTTATGGCATAGGCCTTGCCACAAACCACCTTATTTCCCTGGGACATACACGTATCGCCATGGTGGGCGGCACCGATCAGACGTCCACAGGCCGCGATCGTTACGAAGGCTATCTCCATGCAATGCAGAAAGCGGGCCTCGAGGCGAAACCGGAGTGGCGCATACCTGGCCCGCGAACCAAACAGGCAGGTTTTGACGCCGCACCTCAGTTTCTTGCCTTGAAAGATCATCCGACTGCTGCGGTCTGCTGGAATGATCTTTCGGCGATCGGCATGATGAATGGCATCGCTCGTGCCGGATTGGTTGCAGGCGTTGATATATCGGTCACGGGGTACGACGATCTTGAAGAGGCGGCAATCGCTACGCCCGCTTTGACAACTGTGTGGAACGGCCAGCGCGAAGTGGGACAGCGAGCAGCGAGGGCTCTGCTCGATCAACTTAACGGTGCCGACACGCACGCACGGCAGGAATTGATCAAGCCGGAATTGCGAATCCGGCAGTCGACCTCAAAGCCAAAAGAGAGATAGCAACAGCGCGCCACATTAACTTGTGGTGCTGCTTCACGCTTCATTAATGCTACGCGACTAGGCTCCACGGGGCGTTTGTTTCCCGCGGAGTATAGTATGTTACTGGGTAAAACGACTTGTCTCGGCTTCGTCACGGCGGCGGCAGTAGTCGCCATGTTCCTCGATTTCGCGACTTTTACCTCTGGCGAAGATGCTGACGTCGACACCCAGACGACTGCGTCTGTACCAGCGGATACGGGTAGCCATGATGTGCCAAGATTTGTCATCAGTAGCCCAGGCGGAGGGGCGAGCTGCAAGGCGTTTCCTGTCGAAAATGGCACACCGGGTCACAATGCGCTCACGATCGACAGCAGCTGCAGAAATCTCTATCAGCCTTTGGCAAACGCCAGGACTTGGCACAATAACGAAGATGGAACGATTGATCTTGCTGATAACCTTGGTCGTACGATCGTAGAATTCAGCCCGAGCGACGGTCTCGCCTACATCAGTGTCGAGCCGCGTTCTGTGATTCTATCGATGTCTACCGAAGGCGTTAACGCGTTCTAAATTACTCCGCCGCTTGCATTCGTTCTCGGCTTGCCTTGTGAGCGCGCGCGGCGTCGCCAAATGCTGCAAATATCTTGCGTGAGGGACTATCACTTTTTACCCAATACTCCGGGTGCCATTGAACGCCAACAGCGAAGGCCCGGGCAGTCTTGACTGAAACGGCTTCAATCGTGCCGTCATCAGCAACCGCTTCAATGTCAAGCTGTTGCGCGGGCCTGTCGATGGCTTGCCGGTGTACGGAGTTTACCTGGATAGCGTCGCTTTGCATGACATTCGCCAAGCAGGATCCCGGCTTGATGTGCACCGGATGACGAATGGCGAAGCGTTCGGCCTGTTGATCGGATTGTGGCGCGCGGTGATCCATACGCCCGTCGAGCTCTTGTATCTCGGTAGCAAGTGTACCGCCTAGCGCTACGTTCAGCTCCTGAATGCCCCGGCATATGGCCAATAGCGGTACGCCGCGCTCGATGGCTCTGCGGATGAGCGGCAGCGATGTGGCATCGCGCGCAGGGTCGTAAGGTTCGTGTGCTTCACTGGGTGCGACGCCGTAGAGAGCCGGATGAACATTCGATTTCGATCCGGTGATGAGAACACCATCGACGCCGTCAAGAATGGCATCAATATCAAGGCTCTCGCCAAATGACGGCACGATCAACGGAATAACGCCAGCCGCTTCGTATGCCGCCATAAGATATTGATCCGGGGCTGCGTGCCACGTGTAATTCTCGAACGTACGGACATCTGACGTTATGGCGACGAGAGGTTGCCGCATCATGTTAACTCCATAAAAGACCTTGGCTGAATGTAGTGTAAATCGCCCCCATTTCCAATGGCGATGCGAGCGGCGAAAATATGCGCGATGACACATTCGACGCTTGGTTCAGTCATTTCAATGTGTCGTTCTGCATGGAGGTTCATCTGCTGGACTTGAATGGATGAGTGTGTATGGTGATCACGAGATCGGGAGGGCCAGACAGGATAGTCTGGTGATCTGGGCCGATGGAATTGAAGATCATAGTCTGGAGGAGAATGTATGGATCGTCGTTCGTTCATCACGAAGGCAGGATTTGCCGGGGTAGGAGCTGCAGCAGCCACCACGCTTGCGGCGCCTGCGATTGCACAGTCAACGCCGAAGGTCATTTGGCGTTGCGCATCGTCATTCCCGAAATCATTGGATACGATTTACGGCGGCGCCGAAGTATTGTCGAAGTACTTGAGGGAGGCGACTGACGGTAACTTCACGATCCAGCCATTCGCCGCTGGCGAAATCGTTCCTGGTCTTCAAGCTGCTGACGCGGCAGCGGCCGGTACGGTCGAACTTTGCCACACCGTCGCGTATTATTACTGGGGCAAGGATCCCACTTGGGCCTTGGGTGCAGCGGTGCCCTTTGCGCTCAATGCGCGCGGTATGAACGCCTGGCAATATCATGGCGGCGGCATTGATCTCATGAACGAATTCTTCAACAAACAGGGTCTGCAAGCCTATCCGGGCGGCAACACCGGCGTACAGATGGGTGGCTGGTTCCGCAAGGAGATCAAGACCGTCGAAGATCTCAAGGGTCTCAAGATGCGTGTCGGTGGCTTTGCCGGCAAAGTTTTGGAGACACTTGGCGTTGTGCCACAGCAGATTGCAGGCGGTGATATCTATCCGGCCCTTGAAAAAGGTACGATCGATGCTGCTGAATGGGTTGGACCTTATGATGACGAGAAGCTCGGCTTTCAGAAGGTCGCGCCCTATTATTATTACCCAGGTTGGTGGGAAGGCGGCCCGACCGTCAGTTTCATGGTCAACAAACAAAAGTGGGATTCCCTTCCTCCAGCCTATCAATCGCTGTTCCGTACGGCAGCTCAGGCCACCGATGCCAACATGCTGCAGAAGTATGACTACGTAAATCCTGCAGCGATCAAGCGTCTCGTGGCTGGTGGCGCGCAATTGCGGCCCTTCAGCCCGGAAATCCTGACCGCCTGCTTCGAAGCAGCCAACGGGGTCTATGCACAACTCGAAGACAGCAACGCAGCGTTCAAGAAAATCTGGAGTTCGATCAAGGCGTTCCGCAACGAACATTTCCTGTACGCACAGGTTGCGGAATACACCTTCGATACGTTCATGATGGTGCAGCAACGTAACGGAAAGTTGTGATTCATTGTCGCCAAAGAAAAACGAGGACCCCGGCGCGCATGAGGCCGGGGTTCTTGATTCCGCCTGTTGTCAGCTCTCAAGGAGCAGTCTAACAGTGGCGCAACAATTCGGCACGATGTTTCACTGGTATTTTCAATGACGGATAATCCTTCCATTTCAGTAGCGGGCAAGAATATTGCGGTTACCGGGGGCTCTTCTGGCCTGGGTCTGAGAATGGTGCAGGTACTTGCTGCTCATGGTGCGAACGTCGTTTCGATTTCGCGAACGCCCGCTCCCGACAATGCGCATCGATCCAACATTCTAAACATCATTGCCGATGTCACGGTCGCGGCTGATATCGCGCGCGCTTTTGACGAGGCGGAGCAAAACCTTGGAACCGTGACGGTGGTGTTCAACAATGCTGGTGTGGCTACGATCGAGCGGGCTCTCACCACGACCCGCGAACAACTGCGGCACATCTTCGAAGTGAATGTCGAGGGTGCATTTTTTATCGCTCAGGAGGCTGCCAAACGAATGATAGCCAAGGGTCTTGGCGGCTCCATTATCAATCTCTCAAGCATTCTGGCCGACGCACCGCTCAAAGGTTCAGCCGCATACGCCATGTCGAAGGCGGCAGTAGCCCAAATGACCAAGTCGCTGGCGCTCGAATGGGCGCCGCACGGCATCCGGGTCAACGCTATTGCACCTGGCTGGTTTCCGACCCGTCTCAATGAGACAATCATGGATGGGCCGGCCAAAGGCTTTCTGAAGGGCAAGAATCCCATGCGTCGGCTAGGTGAGGCGGAAGATATTGATGGGGCTGTGTTGATGCTGGCTTCGGACGCCAGCAGTTATATTACCGGAACGGTTATTACGATCGACGGTGGCCATAGCCTGCAAGGCTAAAGGCGCTCGGTTTCTTGAACGTTAGTGCGTGTGGCGAGGACAAAAACGAGCAGGGAAAAAACTGCCGCGTCCCGCCACAAGACAGAAAAGTATCCACCCCATAAAGATTCTATGATGCCGATGACCGCTGCACCGAAAGCCGCGTACAGGGGCCGTGAAAATCCTCCGGCGGCCGTAATAAAGAGGATTTTCAAGCCGAAGATCATACCGGTGTTGAAACTGACATTGCCGTAGTAGAGCGCTGCAAGAAATCCAGCGAGCGCACACACACCATAGGCCGCCAGGATAGCCTGTGTCCTTACTCTCGATGGATCGATGCCGCAGAGCGCCGATGCTGCGGGTTCATCGCTGACAGCGCGCCAGATTCTCCCTGCGGACGTGCGCAACATGATCATCTCGCCAACGGCGATAACGGAGAAGGCGATAACGATGTTTACGATCTGCAACTGGGTCAAACTGATACCAATCGCTGGTCCGAGCAATCGAACAGGGTCTGCAAGCAATGGCGGTAGCCAATAATCCCTCGTGTTCGCTGCAATGCGCGACAGTTCCATTAGAAAAATACTTAGACCAAGCGTCGCCACCAGCACAGTATTGCGGTTCCCTGCATCGAGCGGGGCGTAGATGAATCTTGCGATGACGTAACCGCCTATGCCGACATAGACGATAGCAATGACGGTTCCGAGTGAAAGCGCAGCTGGCAACGTCATCCACAGCACAGACCATCCGAATGCTGTCGCCAGAATAAAGGTCTGCCCGGAAAAAGCGAAAATAGCACCAAGCGACAGGTCAGTGCGATGCGTCAGCCCGTGGATCAGCACATAACCATACGCGAGCAACGAATAAAGCGCGGCGTTGTGAATGCCATTGAAAAGAAGTTGAAGGAAATACGCCATCTGCCGCTCTCTACTCATGTTCATTCTAACTTGCAAAATTGATTTTACCAGTTAGAATTTTGCCATGACCTTTGATTGGAATGCTCATCGATTCAGTGGAGGTATGTTGGCCCTGGACTTGGCGAACACGGT
Source organism: Candidatus Phyllobacterium onerii (assembly GCF_028331445.1). GTDB lineage: Bacteria > Pseudomonadota > Alphaproteobacteria > Rhizobiales > Rhizobiaceae > Phyllobacterium > Phyllobacterium onerii. The sequence goes on from NZ_JAQMHX010000031.1 coordinate 12,170, forward strand.
GATTTTTCGCGAAGACCCGGAGCGTTCGCTGGATCGTTTTGATGATCCGGTTGAACTGCAGCGCTTTGCGCAAGCTGCAGCAGTTTTCCGGGCTGGCGAATGGGGAGAAGTGCAGTTCCATCCTCCGTTGTCGCAAAAGGGAATTGAAGCGCTCATCGGCATTCGCGAGGTGATCAACAGCCTATTTCGAAGCACCGTTCATGAAGACAGTTTTAGGGCTGAGGACCTATCAGCATTCCTGCGCCTCGGCTCCGATCTTGTGTGTAATGAGCCAAAAGCGAGAGACCTCAGGCTACCAAATCTGTCGGAGAAGAAGCGCGAACTATCTCTGGGAGCAGCAGCCTTTCTTTCGGCTATGCGCCTACTCGATCCCGCACGACTGAAGCGAATCAAGATCTGTCCGAATTGCCATTGGCTTTATTTCGATGAGAGCCGTAATCGAAGCCGCCGGTGGTGCGATATGAATGTCTGCGGCAATCGGGCGAAAGCCCGGCGGCACTATAATCGCAATGTAAAGCAGCCTGGAAACAATCATGTTTGATAAAGCAAGGTTCGTGCCTTCAGGAGTGTCACTGCTTCTCTTCGGACTTCTCTGTCTCGGCGCTTGCCGCGACGCAGGCGAGGGCGATTACGTGAATGTCTCCGGGAAGATTTTCGTCTTCAACTACCGTATAGCAGAGGCAACCTATCTGCTTACCTTGGCAAAGCTGCGCCCGTTGCCCGACGGCTCCATGCTGCAGACGACTTTTGAAAATCCGGCGGGGGGCGATCCGATGATTGTTCGGCAGAAGATATGGCCGACGATGGAAAAAATCACAATTGAAAGTCCGCCAGTCAAATGCGTGAAGGCAAACCGGGAATATAAAGTCAGCATGCGCCTTGAAGATGCCAATGGTAAATTATTGCAAACAATTGAGCGGAAGATGATTTCAGACACGGATCAGTCTGTCATGCCGGATAAACCGCTGGTTGTCGGTCCTTTCTATGATCCCAATCCGGATAAGGGCTCAGCAGGAAACCCCTCTGCGGCTTGCCCTGCTTAGGCCGTTTACGGCTCAATTCAACTGATGCCGGCCGCCCGTTCAAATACAGAAGGTCATCGTATTCTGGCTCTTTTCAGGAATTGGTAATTCTATTTTCCTAATTATGAAATTTAGATTTGACATGCGGTAAGAATAAATACTCTAACTCGTTGTCCAATCTCTGGTTTCATTGTCGTTGGCGTTTCTATGTAAGTAATCGGTAACGTATCCGTGGCGGGTACAGTTGTGCGCGGGCATTTGATGAGAACTGACCTCAGCGAGAGCATGTCACTCGACACCATTTTCCTTCGCACACTTTATGCGAACAAGAAGGCAATCTGGTGGACCTCCATCGTACAGATTACCGCCACCTTGATGATCTATATCAAGACCCAAAATCCGATCTATATTGCCTTCGCTGTCGCGTTCTTCGTCACGGTTATTGGCAGGATGGCAAATGCAAATGCTTTCGAACAAGCTAATCTGACCGACGCAACGGCGGCTACCTTGAAGAAATGGGAATGGCGTTATTTGTCGGGTGCGCTGGGCACTTGTATCCTTCTTGGATTTCTGTGTTTTGTCAGTATCTATATCTTGGCCGACCCATCGGCTGCCATCACCAGTATCATTATCGTTGTTGCTTCAACGGTTGCACTTGTTACGCGGAACTACGTTTCACGTACGGTTGTGATCGGAATGTCGGTCGCTCTGCTTGCGCCGTTGTTCGTGACGTTCATCCTTCTCGGCGGTTTTTACAATTGGCTGCTCGCTTTGCTTATTCTCCCCTTCCTATGGAGCAATATCGGCATTGCCGCAAACTTGCGTCAGTCGCTTTTCGATGCACTGCTGGGCAAAAAGCAACTTGGTATTGTCGTCAACAATTTCGACGCGGCACTCAACGGTATGCCGCAAGGCCTGCTGATGTTCGATCGGAACCAGACCATCACGGTTGCCAACATGAAGGCCGCGAAAATGATGGGGTTCGATAATCCCGAACAGCTCCGAGGCAGATCATTGGAAACGCTGTTGCGGCTGGCACAACTGCGGACCTACTTTTCCCGTGAGGCACTGGAAGCTCTGCGTACGAAGATGCGGGATCTTTTGGCGGGGGCAAAGCAACGGGACGTGTTCGTGTCGCCGGCCAAACGCCACTTTGAGTTTACGGCGACGCCCGATCCAGAACGCGGTACAGTTTTGATATTCCAGGATGTTACCCGCCGTGCGGAAGCTGAAGCGCAAATTAGCCGGATGGCACGTTACGATAGCCTTACCGGCTTGCCGAATCGCAGTCAGTTTGCCGAAATCGCCAGTTCATATATCGAGATGGCTGAGCAAGACGCACAAATCGCTCTCATGGTCGTCGACATCGATGGGTTGAAACGAACGAACGATACGTTTGGCCATCGCATTGGCGATGAGCTGCTCCGCGCGTTTGCCGATCGCTTGACGTTGGCCGACGCCAACGGTCCCGTGATCTCACGCTTTGGAAGCGACGAGTTCGTGCTGCTGTTCTCCGCGCCGAAGCGGAATGCGGCGCTGGAATCTGTGGACCGCATCATGCGCATGGTTTCCGGCCAATACCTTGTTTCCGGCCACGATATTCTGACTGGGGCGAATGCTGGCGTAGCGATTGCCAGTGCTGCCGAGTTTGATCTTGTTGTGATGCACATGAATGCTGATCTGGCGCTCGACGTCGCGAAGAAGGACAGCAAGAAGGACTGGGCTGTCTTCGTCGAAACCATGGACCATTCGTTCCGCAGCAAGCAACGGCTCAAAGCGGATTTGCGGAAGGCGATTGCCGAGAACACATTGACCGTTGCCTATCAGCCCATAGTGAACGTTCGAACCTTGCGCATGACGGCTTGCGAAGCCCTGTCCCGATGGCATCATCCGGAATTTGGCCCGATTTCTCCGGCTGAGTTCATTCCCATGGCGGAGGAAATGGGGCTCATTTCCGATCTCACCCGATGCGTCGTCGAACGCGCCATCAAGGATTGCAATGGATGGGATTCACGGATCGCCGTCTCGGTCAATCTGTCATCCTATGATCTTCAGAACATGGACATGGTGAATATTATTCGTTCCGCTTTGAGGCGCTACGACGTTGAGCCGCATCTGCTGGAGGTGGAAGTAACGGAAGGTGCGCTCATAACGGATCGAGAAAGTACCGGGAGTGTCCTTTCGGAGCTCAAGGATTTTGGCGTACAGGTTGCAATTGATGATTTCGGCACGGGCTATTCAAGCCTGAGCTATCTGAAGGATCTCCCTGTCACGAAGGTCAAGATCGACCGTTCTTTTATCGCCGATATCGTCGCTGAGGGTAGGTCCCTCAAACTGCTTCGCGGCATCGTGCAGATGTCACACGAACTTGGATTGTCGGTGACAATCGAGGGACTTGAAACCAACGAACAGTCTGAGTTGATCAGTGAATGGATCGGCGCCGAATATGTGCAGGGTTTCTTGTATGGTGCTGCGATGCCTGCGCAGGATATTGCAAGGCTTCTCGATGTTCCAATGGAACAGAAATTGGTTGCAGCAACAGAATACGCTGCATCCTTGCACTGATCTCAGGATTTCAGTTTCTCACAACGAACAATGTCCATTGGATAAGGTGCTTCCTGCGCTGACATAGGGACGGCGCTGACCTAAACTGCACTTTGAAACACTGCTCCCGATGAAACGCAAATGAGGAAGAATCAACATGATTGCTCAGATAGCTATTGCACCGCTCGTCGCCTTGATTGCAGGGATACTTATCCTGATCGCCCCTCGACTGCTTAATTATATCGTTGCGCTTTATCTGATCATTATCGGCGTGACAGGACTTTTTCCGCACCTCCTCGCATGAGACAGCTGAAGATCTATCTTCGGGAGTGAATAAACTCTTTCTTTGATTTATATCGATTGAGTGCCTGCAAGCGACTATCTGCGCATTGCGCTGATGCGGTGTTTTCGCTATTGCCAATGCGACATCGACTATAAGAGGTTTGAAGATGGCTGATCATCACGATACTGCGCCAGCAGAATTGGGCGCTCCCATGGATTACAAGGAACATGAGAGCACTTACAACCTGTTCCTTTCGCTTTCGAAATGGGGCGTTGTATCCTGTGCAGCATTGCTGGTTGCTATGGCATTCGGCTTTTTCGTCGGAGGCTTCTTCTCTGCCACACTCCTTTTCATCATTGTTTGCGTTGCCGCTTGGTTTTTTCTCTAAGGCAAGCTGTTCTGTAACATACCGGGCGGATAACCTTACTGAAAGGCGTTCATCGAACGATCCACATATCAGGGTTTCCAACCGTCATAAGACGCTAGCCGCGCTGGTCTCGGGACGGGACCACTGGTTTTGTTGTGTTTAACTTGCTTGGGGGTGAGAGCTTGGCTCAGACACTTTTCATACCGAAAGAGATCGACGAGCCGCGGGTTGGTGGTTCGCCGGAGACGGTCAAGAAGC
>NZ_JAQMHX010000032.1 GCF_028331445.1 Candidatus Phyllobacterium onerii
AGTGCTGAGGTTTCGCGCATCTTGTTGAACTCCGCAGCTACCGGAACGCTCCCTCCCGAAGATCGCACGTACCTTGATCAATTGGTTGCGGCGCGCAGCGGCCTGAACGAGGCGGATGCGAAGGCACGCGTAGATGCCGTTCTCGCACGGGCAGATGCTGCAAAGAACTCGGCAGCCGAGGCAGCAGACAGCGCAAGAAAGGCCGCAGCCGCGGCGGCGTTCATGGCAGCGTTCTCATTGCTGCTGGGTGCATTTATCGCAAGCGTTGCCGCAACTCTCGGCGGCAGCCAGCGCGATGATGACGAAACACTTCACCTGTCGGCATCAGATAGGGCCCGTGTCACCTGACGAGTTCAGATGATCTGCGTTCCGCCCACGAATGGACAGCAGAACGGCTCCGTCGCGAGGTTGGATGAGAGATGAATACGGCTAAGGCGGGAGTGTGCTCCCGCCATTCACTTGGGAAGAACTCATTACATGGCGATTGATTGGTTCCGACGCCTCTGTAAGAACACTGTTTTTAAGGAGCACTGCTCTGCTCAACGAGCGGCGGTGTAGCATTGCGCGCAATTATCTTCGAGCGTCATGAAGAAAGAATGGGGATACCGGCTTTGTTACTGGCACGCGCTCAAGGCGCCAGAAGAAAATGTCGTGCCACCGGACAAAGGTATGATTCCGCAGTCGAGGCGTAGCTTATCAAGATTTGATCCTCTGTTGGCAAGTCTGATCAAAGCAACCGTGGCCAGCTACAACGACATGATTGCGTCATGTCGCGGCGAGAAGACCGGTACGACGATCATGCCGACGGGATTTCTAAACCTTGGAGGCGACGGCGAAGAATACTGAGCGTCTCCTGACGGATGCCTGTCAGGAGGGCTGTGCTTAACTCCTCATCCCTCGGCTGGCCAAGAATAAAGGGTCGTTTGACTATGACGATATCTCTGTTTCTCGCTGCTGTCGCATGCGAAGCTCTGCCAACCGACCGGGCGAAAGAATTGGACCTATATGGTTGGTTAATCGGAAGCTGGGAAATGGAAACCATCCGCTATCTCGACGATGGCACAACCTAAGGATCGACTGGAGAAATCCATTTCGGCTGGGCGTTGGAAGGTCGCGCCATCCAGGATATCCGGATCAAGCCAAAACGACCTGCTCCGTCCACCATGGATGGTACGACTTTGCGCATCTTCGATCCAGGCATTGGCGGCCGGCATATCATCTGGAGTGACCCGCTCAACCAAGATTACTCGCGCCAGATCGGACGGGCCGAGAGTAAGGGCATTGTTCAGATCGGCGACGACTGGCGTGGCCTGAAAGCTCGATGGCGTTTCACCGAGATCACTGCCGACAGCTTCCATTGGATTGGCGAGGAAAGATCTTCCAACAGCGCTCTTGGCAAATCACTTACGATCATTTTGCCCGCAGAACCGATGCTTGCTTGGGCAGTTTTGTGACGACACCGCAACAGATGAACAGGTGCAAGCCGGCAGCGTGCTCTCGACATGTTGTGGGGGAAAAAGCTCGCGATAAATTTTCGCAACTGGTGACAGGGCACTTCTGAGGGATCAGCTCAAAGTGACGTCGGCCACATCTTTCTTATAGTCCGCCTTCGGATCAACTCCTATAAGCACTTTGATACCGGCCAGAATACTCGATCCGTTCAACCATATTTCAGCGCGGTCCGCCTCGAAGCGGAGCAGAACAAGTTTGGGATCGTCTTTTCCGTGCTCGTACCACGCCGCCACAAAGGCGTTCCACAGTCGATCGATTGTGGCGCGATCGTTGTGAACAGCAACCGATCCATGAACGGAAGCAAAAAGATCGTGGCCTTTTGCGGCGAAGGTTGCAACGGCACGGCTGTGTTCTCCAAGGTTTTGGACAAGCGAGCTTTCGGTCGAAGTAAAGAAGAAGATGGGTCCATGATCTCCCTCTACCTGGGCCGTCATAGGTCGCGTATGGCTCTCTTCCACCCCCACCAAACCCAACATCATTGTCATGTCAGATTTGAGCGTTTTCCAGAATTTTTGCTGCAGTTCTTGTGGGGTTGTCATCTTCCGATCCTTTCTGAAATCGGATTGTAAACTGTCCGGAGCGAGAAAAAGTTCCTGCCGTTTAAGCTGATAAGAATGGCGCACGCAGATCCGGTGTCGCGCTGGGAGATTTCTATTGCGTTCTTCGCAGCATCAGAACCGAATTTGTGGCTGCTTGAGAACTTTGGCTGCAGAGGCACGACAAGAAAGCGGGACCCCCGAACAAGCCTCACCAAGTGCCTGGCAATGGATCTATCGGAACAATATTTTGCTATCGGAGTTCGTAGGCCTGTCGGAGAGCGGGGGACCTCTTCGGCAGAGGCTCGGCGTGTCACCGCCCATTGAACCCCGCGTCGGGCCTCACCTTTCGTTTTTATATAGGGCATTAGCTAAATCCGTCGCCTCCGCGCGCTTGGAGTGGTATTTCCCTATGTGTTCGGCAAACGCTCCAGCTGACTCCTAGGCGTGCCAACGAGCCGGAACGACGTTTCCGCACCGCGGCATGGCATCGATTTTTGCTGCATCGGCGCAGGATACCAACTTGGCCAACGTCTCGATTTGACAAGCGCATGGAATGGAATGGTATTGTCGGAGCATCCAGGCTACGCGGACAAAGTCGCCTTGAACCCTTGGATCTCGTTCCGGTAGTTGGATTATACTCTCAAACGAGCTTGGCATAGCCGCCCCTGAGCAACTGGTCTCGGCAAATCATGACCATCGATTGGATGCCAACACTGCAAGAGCAGGCGGAGTTCGCGAACCTGATCGCGGACGACGTGAAACAAACTCTGGAAATCCCTGATTTGCGCGTTGCCGAGGCTAGCGGGCTTTACCGCGTCGTGGAGCAAGGCGCGCACAGACATTTGATCGGATCATGGAGGAAATGGAGAGCGCCAACGATATCGACGACGACTTAAGGGACGACGCTGGATCAATAGCGGACGTGTGGACCAATCTTTCCGTGACGACTGCGAAGAAGGTCCGCTCTATACAGGGCTTGTCACCGATAGACTTCCCCTCGGGTCCCAGCGGTAGGCATTGAGGACCGATGGGCATTCAGTCAGCATAAAGCAGCAAGATGCCGCCAACCACAATCACAACTATCGCCGGAATGTTTCTCGTCAATCCGAGGAACTTCAGCCCCTGCCCGCGAGGTTCCAAGGAGGGTGAGCTTTGATTGTCTGGCGATTGAGGTGCTCGGCTCAGCCTGCGTCCACTGAGCGCTGCCCAAGCCGAATAGAGCACGCCAGCAACCAACAAAATTGCACCAAGAGCCTTCAGCATCACCCATCTCCATAGAATCGTGCGACTTCGGCATCAATCATTCGACCGTCTCGGCACCTCTAGCGCCCGAATTGGTAAAGATCGGAATCGCGATCAAAGGCCTTGCTTTTTTCCCGCGCTCTTGCCGTCGGCGCTTTCCGAACGCTCCTCAAAACGATCTGCACCCTTGGCAAGGTCAGAACCTTTTTGCGCTTCGACCTTCTTCTCATCCGCTGCGGCGCTCTTTCTCAATCCGCGCGCGGCCTGCTTGCCTTTTTCTGTTGGAGCTTGCTCGATACCCATCGCCTTTCCTCCTTGCTTACTTCGCTGGGCTCAACGGTTAGATTGTGCCTTCTTCCGCCACCTCTCGTCAGCCGCCGCATGGCTTTTGGGAGGCAGCGGACAGACTCTGCCGCCAAGCAATTGTCTATGGGACCTTCAACCGTTGGAAGCGTAATGGTCTACGTGTCCAACGGTTGCCAACTTTAGCTTTTGCAGTCCTTGTCGGCATCGGCCGAAGCGGCAGCAGTCTTGTCGCCCTTCTGCTGAGCCTGGACATCCTGCTGCGATGTTGCCTGATTTTTGTCCGCCGCCATGGGCATCGTGTCACCGGACTTTTGCTCCGTTTTGGCTGCCGTGCTGGAGCTTGTCGTGGTGCCCACACTCGCCGCCCCTGTTTGGGTCGTGCTATTCGCACTGTCCTGCATCGGGGCTTTCGTGCCGTCCTTCGCTATGCCCGCTTGGGTGTCTTTCTTCGCTGCGTCCGGGCAATCGGCCATAGCGGACGTTATTGCCATTGCTGAAATGGCTGCCGCGACAAAAATTGAAGCAATTGGTTTCATCTCGATCTCCTCCATAGGTGCCTTGCGACGAAACCGTTTCATGAAGGGAAAGTTCCTGTCGTTTGCGGCCAACGGCGTCGATAAATCAATTCCTTTATGGGGATTCGACCTACGGTGAACGAAAACTGACCTTTGTCATTTTACTGCCTATCCCTCATCGAACGCCTACCATGCGTCGAAGGGTAATTATTGTTTTACCAGGGGCACGTTGAACGTTACAAAATCGGTTTGCCGCCTGTTACGGCGATTGTAGCTCCGGATACGTAGCTAGATAGCGGGTCCGCGAGCATCACGTAAGCAGTTGCAAGTTCAGCCGGTTGCCCGGGTCGTTTCATCGGAACCTGGTTCCCGAAGCTTTCCACCGCATCCTTTGGCATAGTAGATGGTATGAGGGGAGTCCAAATCGGCCCCGGTGCGACCGAATTGGCACGGATCCCCTTTTCGGCAAGAAGCTGTGCCAGGCCGGCCGTAAAGTTCTGAATTGCACCTTTTGTCGTCGCATATGCGAGCAGCGAAGGATTGGGGGTGTCGGCATTAATCGACGTCGTGTTGATGATAGCGCTGCCTGGTCTCATGTGCGGCACAGCGGCCTTTGTGAGGTAGAACATGGCATGAATATTGACCTTAAACGTCAGCTCCCACTCCTCGTCAGAGATATCTTCTATTTTCTCGAAAGTCTTTTGATGGGCAGCATTGTTTACGAGGATATCGATGCCGCCGAGTTCGCTTATGGCGCGGTCAATAATTAAACGGCACTGCTCGGGCGACTGGATATCGCCTGCGAGGAGCACCGCTTTTCGCCCCGCCTCTTCAACGAGCCGTTTCGTTTCTCGGGCATCCTCGTCTTCATTGAGATAAGCAATCAAGATGTCTGCGCCTTCGCGCGCATACGCGATAGCGACAGCCCGGCCGATACCGCTGTCGCCGCCGGTGATGACAGCGCGCATGTCCTTAAGACGGTTGCTACCTTTATAGGATAACTCCCCGTGATCAGGAATAGGCCGCATCGAACCTGTGTGGCCGGGAATGGGTTGTTCTTGTGACGGAAATGGTGGAGTTGGATAGTCAGACATCTCAGTACCTCATTTCAAGTATGGTCGGCTGACGTCGCATCCTTTATACGCCCGCTTGCTGCTTCATACGCGTCGTCGACCACGGCCGCAGTCTGATCATAGATGTCTGACGCAGCCTCCTTGCCCTTGTCGAGAATGTCTTCTGCCTTATCGGAGATACTGTCTTTGACACTTTCCGCGGCCTCTCCCGCGACAGAATCCTCAACTTGTGTGGGTGGGAGAGCCGCTCCGATCGCCGCTCCAACGGCGAACGCGAGAGCGCCGCCCACCAAAGGCTGATCTCTGAAATGCGCCAGAATTGACTCGTTCAGCCTTGTCGTTTGATCTTGGAACACACGACCGGCGGAAGCAGACGTATGACTGAATTGACGGGCTTTGTCGGCAACCTTGTCGGAAAGATCGTGCGCCGTGTCACTTACTTGCTGCCACGTGTCGGAGATCCAACCGGACGCATCATCCAGCATTGCACCAGCTTCGTCCTTGATGCTTGTAACACGATTTCCAGCCGCATCTGCAAAACCGCGGTAGCTTCTGCCGCTTTCGTCAATGAAATAGCCGGCGCGTTTGCCTACTGTATCAGTCAGCGCTTTGAAACGGTTGCCAGCCGCGTCGGCAAAGTGGCTGTAGGACATCCCTCCTTCTTCTTGTATCGGTCCGGTACGGCGGACTTCGCCGGTGACTATTGCCAGAGGATATAGATCCGAGTCCCTAGCCTTATCGGCGTTTGTCCACTGACTGTTTTGTCCAGTCATTAGCCAAGCTAAACTCACTCCCATTAGAGCCATGGGGATCGGGTTTGCCTTGATAGCGCTACCCAAGTTGGCAGCATATTCCCCACCACCGCTGCTCTTTACGTAGCCAAGCACTTCATCGATCAGTTGCCCCGGAGACATCTTTTCCTGGATGGCGTCAATTCGCTCTTCAATGCGACGACGATCGCTTTCGATGTCTCGCTGGATCTCGGCTGCATTGGGTTTGTCGGCAGTCAGGGTCATGACATTTTCTCCTTGATGACATTGGCGTCATTGCCCAGTGAAGTAGTGGTGCGCTCCATTTTCCAGTTGCTGCCACGCAGAGCGGAAATGCCTTTGGATATTAAAGCCCAGGCAATGACTCCGATTACGGTGGCGACGATGAGCGCCGAGAGGGCATTCGCACTTGGTTCAGTGACACCTTGCGAGACGAGGATGGTGGTCAGTCCGGTTACGAGCGCACTCAAGAGAACGCCAAGCGCGCCAATCGCAAATATCACTCCAGCAGCCAGTATCTCGATCCCACTCAGTGCCCTGGTGAAACTTTCGGATGCCTCCGTCTTGGCAAGATTCAGTTCCTTGCGGACCAGTCCAGTGACGTCTGTGATCAGCCCACGGACTAGCTCAGGCAACGGCCTGCTCTCGTTGACGTCAGTCATTTACGTTTCTCCTCCATTGATCACTTTGGCTACGCGCCTCGGTGGGATTGGCCGTCGATTCCCCGGTAGGGCGTCTGTGGGCAGAGGCTGTCAAAAAGCGGCTTGCTGCAAGTCCGGCGAGTGCCGCGACCCCAAGAAAGGCCAACGGTTGCCGCCGACCGAAATCCCCCGCCATATTTGCAACTTCTCTGAGTTCACGGTCCTCAATTTCCTTTGCATAGGATTTAACCGTCGAGCCGAGTTCCCGGGCATACTTGCCTACCTGTGCGTCTTCTCCGGATTGCATCTCTGCGCCGACCTTTTCCAAGGCTGTCCCGATCGAGGCAGCATAGCGGGCTGCAATATTCTTTTGCTTGGATGCGACTTCTTCGACTTTGCCGGAAGCTTCCTGCAGCTGCTCTTTGGCCTTGTCTTTTACGCTGCCAAAATCATCGGAGGCTTTGCGCCTCAGATCACCAAATGATGGCTTGGTTTCTATAGTCCCGGAAATAGCATCCGGCTGATCGCCATGAGCAGACGCACCAGATCGAGATCTCGTCTCTTTGTGAGAATGGTCTTGCATCGTTTCCTCCAGTCGCCGCGGTTGGTACGCGATGTTGAATTGCATCACGAACTTTAGATGGAGGTAAAAGTTCCCGGTCGTTGTTTGGATTTTTGAAATTAAGACGAGTGACGTGGCCGTTTCGAATGATCGTCATCGGAGCACGGTTTTCGGGTCGCTGGAAGAGGCTGGGCGAGAGCTTCTGTCCAACGCGAATGAGCGACTGTCATTTCACATTTCGGCGACGCCCCGCCGCGATTCACAATCGCTGGAACAAAAGTCCTGAGCGATGGTTGATTGCAGATAACGGAGGATGCCTTTTCATGAGGATCATAAAAAGACATATTATTGCTCGAGAAGGCGGTGGCGGCCATACCGTCGAGTTTGTCTACGAGGATGGAAAACGGGCTTTGGTTGATCTGTCCGAGCCCAATTCTGTCGGTGTCGGCGAAGACGAGCTCATTCGTCAGGCAGAGCGCTTGCTCGACCAAATAGACGAAAGCGGGGTGCGAGGGGATTTGCCTCCGTATGATGCCGGGGAACGACAGAAATCTTCAAGTGCTCAAATGGCGAGCGCCTCGGGAACGGATTTCTCAACCACTCCTGATCAGCCGGAAGGGCCGCTTGCCCCAAAAAACCCACTGCTTGAGGAGCAGGACGACGACGCCAATATTGTGGGGCTCGAGGGCGAAGGCATTCTCAAGCCTTAGGCGAGCAGGCAGCAGCTCCCATGCATCACCTATGCCGGGAATGCGCTATCTACCGATCTGCTCCTTGCTGACCTGACATTGATTGTCTCGTGCGAATGAGGATGCGGCGGACACCGGTTACTGACGCGAAGAGACACCTACGGATCAGCCTGGAATCCTTCAAGCTGCGCCAATACCGTACATCTTAACCCCTCAATGGCATACTCCAAATCGACCTGGTTCGGCGTGCCTGCGATGCCGCTTTTTACCAGCCTGGTGCCGAGACCCTCGACGGTTGGTTCCACAACCGGCGGCCCGTTCGTTTCCCTCCAATCAAGTTTGAATGCCGGTTCCTCATTCATTTCCGCGATCCCCCATACAACGGATATCTGGCCTTGCGAGGTAGAAAGAGCGCCATACTTGAAGGCATTGGTTGTGAGTTCGTGCAGCAGCATCGCCAAGGACAACGCCGACTGGGGACCCACCTGTATCTCGGGCCCTTTGAGACTGAACTGACTGCTGCGCCCGTCCTGATCGAGATTGATCGCCCTTTCGATCAAGGTACGAACTGCGATCCGTTCGCCATATCCCGTCAATAACAAGTCGTGCGCTCGTCCCAGAACTCCAAGACGCTGGCTGATCGAAAGGCGGGCGGCCTCGATATTATCCGCTCGGCGTAGAGACTGATTGACGATGCCCTGGACCATTGCCAGCTGGTTCTTCAACCGATGGCTCAGTTCCTGACTCAACATCGACTGTAGCTCCACCGCCCGCTTTTGCTGCGTTCGGTCGCGAACGATCTTGAGAAAGCCTTCTGCGGCACCGTCGTCATGAAGTCGCAGCATTTCACCGCTTGCCCAAAACCTGGAGCCATCCTTGCGCACATGCCAACGCTCATCAGTCGCTCGGCCGTTTTGCAGCGCGTTTGCCAGTTCTTTGCCGGGAATATTGTGCGCACGGTCATCGCTCGTGAAGATGATATCGGCGGGCAGTCCCAACACCTCATCCTCGGTCCAGCCAAAGATATTCTCAGCGCCGGTGCTCCACGAGGTGACATTGCCGGAAAGGTCAGCAGTGATAATGGCGTAATCGATCGCGCTCTCGAGAACCATTTCCGCGATACCTCTGTTCGTCATTAGGCAGCATCCTTAACGACTTGACAGTTCCCGAGGAACCAAATGTGCAACAGAAAAACTTCAACGCAAAACGATGTGGCCGGACGAGGATACTCATGCAAAATATCGCCAAACCTGCCTCTAGAGTAAGCGCTGAGCATCACCCTGTTTATCCCACTATTCCACTTTGGCCTCCCGGTCGAGAGACCACACCTGCGGATGTTTGTGTCGTCGGAACATCATGGGCGGCGAAGAACAAGCTGTCAGGCAAAGATGAACCGCGTTTTTCCAATAGTTCCGAACGAATCTCAGAGCCAACACAGGCCTGTCACTGATCCTTGGAGATAGATTTGTTAAAGCGGCTCATTTTTCCATCCGCAGTCTTGTCCTGATAAAGGAAAGCCAGCTTTCGTTCGTCAAAAACCTGGAAAAAGTCGTTCGACGAAATCTTCTCTAGACCTTCTTCCGGCTCACCGAAATCAATACGCAGGATACCGCCTTCTCCGCTTTCCGCGACTTTAGATGGAACGCCCTTTCGCTCTTCCGCCCAGCGCTGGATCGTCTTGTGATCAGTTGTCGTTTTGCTGTCGGTCATCCTCTCTTTCCTCGCTCTGTTGACTTTGCGGCCTGCAACTACTTGGCGGGTGCTCGCCCATCGCGTTCATTCTCTTTCGCATCGTTGTTGAAGGTGGCATCGCCGCCAGATTTACCGGACAGCACGCGGGGGTTTGCGCTTGCCATACCATCATCGGTCGGGCCATGCCTGATGCGGGCATACTGCCCCTTGGCATCCGCTCGCGGTGAACCTCGTCTTTCCCAGGTATTTTGGTCATATTACCTCCCTTTGCAGGGCAGCGTGTGACCAAACTCTACTTGTTTAAATCCTCAGCCATCATCAGATGGTGTTCCAAAGCTGGACGAGTTTTTGCGGCCCAGGCCTTCAGGTCAGCGTTCTCGCCCTCATCGCCATAGCGTTTGAACAGATCGACCGCATCCTTGTGAGCGGACACCTGGTCCGCATGATATTGTTCGGTAAAATCCGCACCCTGCAAACCCTTTAGTTTGTCGAGCGTTTCCTGCTGCGCTTCGGTCATGGAGGTTGGAAGTGCGGCCTTGACCTTGCCACCATCAACCAGCTGTTTCATTTCATCGGTTGTTTTCTGATGATCTGCAACCATCTGCTGCGCAAACGTTTTTGTCGGGGCGTCGGCACGCTCGACAGCAAGCTTGCTCGACTCGATCTCGAACATGTCACTCGTCGCGGCCTTCAGTACGAAATCCTCTGTCGTAGGTGCAACGCCTATCAAAGAGTTAACTCCTGTTTTTTCAGTAGCCGACTGGGCAAAGGCGGGGCTGGCCAAGAGGATAGCAAGCGCAGTCATAGCAAATGGTTTCACGGCGGTTCTCCTGTTTTTCTGTCCCCCCAACGTCCTAATTGCTGCAATGTTCCTCGCTCGCTAGCCCAGATGAATACATTTTGCTGAGGTGGCTTCGTCGTCTCCATCTCGGGACCGCGAAAACACGGTGCCATCAACACCGCTTCGCGCGTGGCTTTGCCAAGGCTGCTGATGATCCTCGGTTCGACAGCATGGTCCTGTTAAGGTTTTGTCGGCCGTCTCAGGTCCTACAATATGAGGCGCCGTTCTTCGTTCCGGATGCAAATAGGCACGAAAGCAAGAGAGACGTTGTGCCTCGGTGGAACCATCGAACGTCCAGCATGTTCACCTTCAACACGAAAAGGATGAACGCGATGGACAAAAATTCACAACCTCCGGTCCGGGAAACAGCCAGAGAGGCGCGTCAGGGTCTTCTTGGCAAACCGATACTGATGGTGTTGATCGGGGGGCTATTCTTAGCTGCAATAGCGTGGGGTGTCGCCGAAATTTATGGCGAGAGCACCGATAACAATGCCTCACAAACAAATCAGGAAAATACGCCGGCTGGTCAAAATGCCCAGCCTGGTGACGTTACAAGTCCTTCCCCAGACCTGCCGAATGCGAATGCGCCGGTAGACAAGGATCCCACACCGCAAACGGGGACCGGCGGCGACAGCCAGACAAAAAATCCGCCAAACGCGCAGCCGTAAGGAAGATAAAGACAAGGCGAAAGGAGCACCAAAACAGTGGCGACAACAACTCTACGCGGCGAATTTTGAACGTCGATGAACATGTTGAGCACGGTGGCGGAATTTGCGGTATCGCCGGAGAAGCTTCGTTCTCTTCAGCTCAAGTCAGTGACGAGCCATTGGTGGATACTTCCTGACACCCGGCCATGGTCGACGAAAGCCACGTTCCTGATCCGTGTGGCTATCCGCCTCATCCAATTTCCTCAACAGATCTTCGAACATCCGATCGGATGCGATCGGAAGCTTATATCGGGATCGCAGCGCTTCTCTAAACTCGCGCATACTCACTTGTTCCTTAAAATTACGGAACTGTTTCCTCTTGTTCAAGTCATTATCATGGTCTGACATCAGAATGGTCCCAAAGGAATTCCACCACCAACTTCGGCGCCGCGAAATCGTTCCCCGTACGCAACAAAAATCATTCCCAAACGGGCCATGGCATGGCCAAAGTTGCCGACGGAAAAATTCAGTGACGGTAGTCCAGCCAACTGCATGGCGCCGGAAACCATTTGGATTGGAAAACGTTCTGGCTTTGGCTTTAATAGAAGGGTGTTTGTAGATTGTCCGACAGCAAGCGTCGATCAGTGAAACTGCATGGTGACCGCCCGGCCGCGTCTTCGCAACGAGGATACCTGGACCGCAAGGAGCTTGCCGCAAGCGCATTCGAGCGTACCCGCATGCCCATGGTAGTGACCGACGCCCGGCAGCTGGATTTCCCCATCGTGCTTGCCAATCAAGCCTTCCTTGAGCTGACAGGCTACAGCGCCGAAGAGGTGGTCGGGCAAAATTGCCGCTTTCTTCAGGGACCGGGGACATCGCTCGCTGCAGTTGCCGAAGTTCGATTTGCGGTGTCTCAGGAACGCGAAGCCAACATAGAATTATTGAACTATCGAAAGGACGGGTCGGCGTTTTGGAACCAGCTGCATCTCAGTCCAATACGCGATGACGACGGGCGATTGCTCTATTACTTCGGCTCGCAGCTCGACGTCACCGAATACCGCAAGGTACAGTACCTTGAAGCGACGGAACATCGGCTGCTCAAGGAAGTCGATCATCGCGCCAAGAATGTATTGGCCGTGGTCGAAGGCATCGTCAGGCTGAGCCGATCCGACGATGCCGCCTTGTATGCAGCATCCATTCAGCAGCGAATTCAGGCTTTGTCGCATGCCCATGTTCTGCTCGCCGAGCGCGGCTGGCAAGAGATTGAGCTTGGGGAGATCATCAAGCGTCAAATCGAATCCTTCTCGAGTGAACGCGTCTCGATGGAAGGACCGGAGATTCTCGTTCCGGCGATGATTGTCCAACCTTTGGCACTTGTCGTGCATGAATTGCTCATCAACGCGGCCGTACACGGGTCACTGAGTGCCCCGTCGGGCCGGTTGCACATCCATTGGCAGGAAGTACCGGGACAAGGCGGCTTCAAACTTCGTTGGGAAGAAACCGGGGGCCGTACCCCCTCGTCCGATCGTCAGCCCGGTTTTGGTACGGCCATGGTCGGTGCGATGATTGAAAAGCAGCTTCTTGGCAAGGTTGAGCGAGAATGGTCCGATGACGGCGTTGTCGTTGATATCCTCGTACCCATGAAAAGCTGATTGGAGTTTTCGCCGCACCCAGCCTATTTTCGGAGCTGTCATTCAGCGCCCCGAAGAGCCAAGCACGGTTCTTTGACGAGGGTGTGCGAAGCATCGTTGCGGGCGGTTGCGATGATCGAAGAAAGGTGCCAGGACGCTTGCCCGGGAATGATGCAGCAATATGGCTACGCTCCAGGAAACCTGTGATCGAAGTTTTTTGGCTCCCGGTACTTCCTCTTGCGCATCCGGCGATATGCGCAATCATCGGCATGATGTCAATCATTGGCAAGGGACAGGGAAAAGCTCGGCGCTCAAGCGACAAGTGAACAACGCCTTAATTGCAGGACGCGGCGATTTGGATTTCTCGAAACCCTATCTGACAACCAAGGGCGCGCTTCACAATCGCGCAGTGGGATGCATTTACAGCGACCGCCATTGATTGCTAACAGCCGGCCGTATCGCCATCAAGCTGCTTCGCCAGCTTACACACGACGGCGCGCACCCCAGCTATCCAACACTTCTTCCGTCGAAGCAGTCTCGACTTGCTGGGATAAACGTTGACCGTAGAAGAGCTGCATCGCATCATGAGCCGCGTCGGACGAACTGCACACTGCGTCATGAACGACAATCACCCTGAAGCCAAAGTCAACCGCTCCGAGCACGGTTGAAAGCACACAGACGTCGGTTTCGCCGCCTGTTACAACAATCGTGTGGGTGGCGCGGGTTTTTAAAAGCGTCGCTAGGTTGCCGCCAAACCAGGGGGAGTAGACGGACTTATCCACGATCGCGGCCGGTGGTGCATAGCGCTTTAGCTCGGGGACGATGTCGACCTTTGACGGGTCGACGCGATCGAGCATGAGTCCCTCCCATTTTTGATAGTAGCGGAACCACGCTCCCCCAGCTTCGCTAAGATTTCTCGCGGGCAAGAACCGCGTGAAGATTGTTGCATCAGGGTCCCGCTCGACGAGCAAGTGAATCAGGCCGCCCTAGCGGCCGAATTAAGCGAGCCTTCGGCCAAAGCGGTCAAAGCTTCGTCCGTTTTTGTCTCTTCGTGCAGGGTGGTAACAAGAAGCTTTTGCGCGTCCTTCAGTCCGAGTTCGCCTGCCCAGCGTGCCAATGTGCCGTAGCGGGCTATCTCGTAATGTTCGACCGCCTGCGCCGCTGAGGCAAGCCCGGCATCCAAGGCGGCCTGCCCTTTGAAAGCCTCAAGGATCTCATCTCCTTCGGCAAGGATTCCCTCGATGGCGTCGCAGGTCTTGCCACGCGCTGGCTTCCCCAGAACGTCAAAAACCTGTTGAAGACGCTCCACGTGGACCTCCGTCTCATCGCGGTGCTTCGCAAAAGCGGCCTTCAGCTTCGGCGAGGTCGCGCCTCGTGCCATCTTGGGAAGAGCCTTCAGAATTTTGCGTTCTGCGTAATAGACGTCTTTGAGCGTTTCATGGAATAAAGTTGCCAATGTTTTTTCGGCCATAATGATGTCTCCTCTTGAGCGGGCGGTGATAACAGGTCCCAAACGCAGGAAATGAGCGAGCGTTCCCGAGGTCCTTCTGTGTCCACCCGTGGACACTTCTGTTGACAGGTCGGACCCCCTGGCAGGCGAACCACGCCATTTTCTCTTCGTTCCGCCCATCGCATTATTTCGGTCGGGCGATCAAAACCGGATTACGTTGGTCGCGATCATCGCAATCGCCGCCAATGCCATGAACACGGTGGCAATCCATCCAAAAATCTTGAGCGTCAAACCGATCGTCTGTTCACCCATGATGCGCGGCTGGGTGGCCATGCGCATCATGATGATCATGACGGGGACGGCGACGACGCCGTTGATCACCGCGCTCCAATACAGCGCTTGCATCGGGTTGATGGGCGTGAAGTCGAGCCCGACACCGATGGCCGTGGCAAGCGCAATCGTTGCATAGAAGGCTTTCGCTTCCTTGGGCTTGCGATTGAGACCAGTCGGCCATTTCAAGGTTTCCCCGACACCATAAGCGGCCGAGCCGCCAAGCACCGGAACGGCCAGCAGACCCGTTCCCAAAATACCAAGAACAAACAGAAACTGGGCAAAGGAGCCGGCAATTGGCTTCAGCGCCTCTGCAGCCTGGGCCGAGCTTTCAATCTGGGTTATGCCATTCTTATGCAGGGTTGCCGCGGCTGTCACCATGATGGCCAAAGCGATGACGGTGGAAAAGCCCATGCCGACAAGCGTATCGAGGTTGATGCGTTGATCGGCACCGCGTGCCTGCTCGGGGGCATCCTTCAGCGGCTCGCGCTCCGGCTTTTCCCTCATGTCTTCCACTTCCTGCGACGATTGCCAGAAAAAGAGATAGGGACTGATCGTCGTGCCGACGATGGCGACGATGGCGGTCAGATACGCTGAGTTGAATGCGATCGGTGGGAACACCGTATCGTGCAGCAGGGCCATCCAATCGATCGTCACGAAGAACAGCGTGCCGATATAAGTGAAAAGCGCCAGTGTCAGCCATTTCAGGATGCGGACATATTGTCTGTATTCGAGGAATATCTGCATCAGGATGCAGACAGCGCCAAAGATCAGCACATAGAGAATGATTGATCCGCCGATCAGTCCCGACATCGCATCCGCCATCGCACCAATGTCGGCACCGATATTGATGATGTTGGCGATCACAAGAAGCGTAACGCAGACATAGACGATCCAGCTTGGATAATATCGCCCGGATATTCCCGGCAAGTCCGCGCCCTGTCGTTCTGCCAAGCCGCGCCGTGATAATCTGGACGGCCGCCATCAATGGATAGCAGAAAGGCATGGTCCACACCGTGCCGTAACCGAACTGCGCACCCGTTTGCGAAGAAGTGGCAATCCCGCTCGGATCGTCGTCGGCAGCACCTGTTGTCAGGCCAAGGCCAAGGACACTCAGCAGTCTTGGTTTGCTCGGCTCGACGACGGGG
>NZ_JAQMHX010000033.1:0-2500 GCF_028331445.1 Candidatus Phyllobacterium onerii
TGTTGACAGGTTTGTTAGGTGGGGTCTATATACCGGCACAACGAGGGCGGGGCGCCGCTGGCGGTTGCCGAATGCGCCCTATAGTTTGGTTGACTGGTTTGCTTGCGGGCTTGTTGATTGAGTGCCTGAGGTTAAGTTTAAAAGAGACTGTTACGGAAGTGACGCTGTTTCGGGATTGACCGGAAGGTTGATTTTGGTTTTAGGCGTTGTTTGGCATGTTGGCTTTCGGGCTGGTTATGCCGGTTACGGTTGAGTGTTTTTGCGGCGGCTTTCGGGTTGCCGGGATTGTCTGGCCGGAAGGCTGGAGGGTTATTTGGGCGGTGGCTTTTGAGCTGTGGCCGGTTCTTTGACAATTACATACAGAAGAAAGAGAAACGTGGGCGGCAGGGTCCTGCGGAACATCGGAAGATGTTCAACAGATACTTTGGCGGACACGTTTCGAGAGAAGATGTTACATGCGTCCAGGCGCGTTTGGGATTGCCGAGCAATTGGCGGTTTTGAGTGGGTTTGGATGTAAGGTGTATATATGTTCTCGTCGATTCAACGGGTTGGGACTTTATGTTCTAACCTGAAGCGTGACCAATATAGCCAATATCAAATTTTCAACTTGAGAGTTTGATCCTGGCTCAGAACGAACGCTGGCGGCAGGCTTAACACATGCAAGTCGAACGCCCCGCAAGGGGAGTGGCAGACGGGTGAGTAACGCGTGGGAATCTACCCAATTCTTCGGAACAACTGAGGGAAACTTCAGCTAATACCGGATGTGCCCTTCGGGGGAAAGATTTATCGGAATTGGATGAGCCCGCGTTGGATTAGCTAGTTGGTGGGGTAAAGGCCTACCAAGGCGACGATCCATAGCTGGTCTGAGAGGATGATCAGCCACACTGGGACTGAGACACGGCCCAGACTCCTACGGGAGGCAGCAGTGGGGAATATTGGACAATGGGCGCAAGCCTGATCCAGCCATGCCGCGTGAGTGATGAAGGTCTTAGGATTGTAAAGCTCTTTCACCGGTGAAGATAATGACGGTAACCGGAGAAGAAGCCCCGGCTAACTTCGTGCCAGCAGCCGCGGTAATACGAAGGGGGCTAGCGTTGTTCGGATTTACTGGGCGTAAAGCGCACGTAGGCGGACTATTAAGTCAGGGGTGAAATCCCGGGGCTCAACCCCGGAACTGCCTTTGATACTGGTAGTCTTGAGTTCGAGAGAGGTGAGTGGAATTCCGAGTGTAGAGGTGAAATTCGTAGATATTCGGAGGAACACCAGTGGCGAAGGCGGCTCACTGGCTCGATACTGACGCTGAGGTGCGAAAGCGTGGGGAGCAAACAGGATTAGATACCCTGGTAGTCCACGCCGTAAACTATGAGAGCTAGCCGTCGGGCAGTATACTGTTCGGTGGCGCAGCTAACGCATTAAGCTCTCCGCCTGGGGAGTACGGTCGCAAGATTAAAACTCAAAGGAATTGACGGGGGCCCGCACAAGCGGTGGAGCATGTGGTTTAATTCGAAGCAACGCGCAGAACCTTACCAGCCCTTGACATCCCGATCGCGGTTACCAGAGATGGTATCCTTCAGTTAGGCTGGATCGGTGACAGGTGCTGCATGGCTGTCGTCAGCTCGTGTCGTGAGATGTTGGGTTAAGTCCCGCAACGAGCGCAACCCTCGCCCTTAGTTGCCATCATTCAGTTGGGCACTCTAAGGGGACTGCCGGTGATAAGCCGAGAGGAAGGTGGGGATGACGTCAAGTCCTCATGGCCCTTACGGGCTGGGCTACACACGTGCTACAATGGTGGTGACAGTGGGCAGCGAGACCGCGAGGTCGAGCTAATCTCCAAAAGCCATCTCAGTTCGGATTGCACTCTGCAACTCGAGTGCATGAAGTTGGAATCGCTAGTAATCGTGGATCAGAATGCCACGGTGAATACGTTCCCGGGCCTTGTACACACCGCCCGTCACACCATGGGAGTTGGTTTTACCCGAAGGTGCTGTGCTAACCGCAAGGAGGCAGGCAACCACGGTAGGGTCAGCGACTGGGGTGAAGTCGTAACAAGGTAGCCGTAGGGGAACCTGCGGCTGGATCACCTCCTTTCTAAGGAAGACGTCTCATCACGACCGTTCCGCTGCCCAAAAAGTTGCATGACTTTTTGGATAAGCTAGCGGAACCAAGTATAGACATCTTATTAGAACAAAGGTTGCAAGCCAGTCAGCTTGACAACCGTGCATACAATGCAGGGACTGCCGCCTACGTTTCTCTTTCTTTGATGTTTTTGTAAGCGCTCACGCACGTACGCCCTATCGGGCTGTGCTCCGCGAGGGCGCGGCACGAGCCGCGACGGCCGGTCGGCCTCTTTTGGTGACCTACCGTCTCAGGACGGGCGCACGGCACGAGCTGCGACGCGTAAGCGCGCTGCGTTTGACGGTTGATCTGTCAAATCAGGGCTTGTAGCTCAGTTGGTTAGAGCGCGCGCTTGATAAGCGTGAGGTCGGAGGTTCAAGTCCTC
>NZ_JAQMHX010000034.1 GCF_028331445.1 Candidatus Phyllobacterium onerii
GTTCAATCTTCGATGGAGAGCATGGTAGCCGATGCCAAACGCGCCAGCGAGATCATCAAGAACCTGCGTGCCTTGTCGAAGAAATCGTCTCCCGTCGCGTCACACGTCAATCTGAACGAGGTTCTGGAAGAGACGGTTGCGCTGGTTCAAAGGGAAATCGACATCAATCGGGTCAGCCTAGAATTTGCTTTGGCTGCCGATCTCCCGCAGGTCTGTGGCGACAGGGTGCAATTGCAGCAAGTAATCCTGAACCTGGTATTGAACGCTATTCAGGCGATGTCACAGGCATCGGCAAATATTCGGAAACTGCTGATAGAGTCGATTTCTGATGAACGCGCGGCCCTCGTGAAGATTCACGATAGCGGGCCGGGGCTTACACCTGAAACCCGGGAAAAGCTGTTCAACCCGTTCTACACGACCAAGCCGGACGGCATGGGAATGGGCTTGTCAATTTGCCGCTCCATCGTGACTGCCCATGGAGGGAGCATTACCGCGAATTCCCTGCAGGGCGCGGGAACAACATTC
Source organism: Candidatus Phyllobacterium onerii (assembly GCF_028331445.1). GTDB lineage: Bacteria > Pseudomonadota > Alphaproteobacteria > Rhizobiales > Rhizobiaceae > Phyllobacterium > Phyllobacterium onerii. The sequence goes on from NZ_JAQMHX010000034.1 coordinate 526, forward strand.
GAATTCACCATTCCCCTGGAAGGGGAGTCAGGGTGATATCTGGACGATTCTGCCTGAAAACCGATTACCCGATGTAAACGTGCGTATGATTGAAACTTTTCGGGCACGGGTGCATTTATTGGAGGTCTTGTTCAAGCGTTGAACACGCGAGAGGCCTTACTTGTCCAACCTGAGATCAATAGCTGTCGTCGAGGACGACGCATCCCTCCTGGCTGCCCTTGAGAATCTGATCGGCTCCCATGGGCTCGATGTCCATGGTTTTGCAAACGCTGAAGCCTTCCTGGCCCAAAGAGATTCGATCGAAATCGACTGCCTCATAACGGACGTGCAGATGGCAGGAATGGGCGGGGTAGAGCTGTTTTTAACGATGCGCAGGAACGGCGACACCACGCCAGTCATATTCATGACGGCATTCGAAGACGAGAGGATACACAGACAGGTCATGAGAGCCGGGGCCGCTGCTTATTTCAACAAGCCTTTTGATTGCGAAGACGTGATCGAGTGCATTGAACATCTGGCTATCAAGTAGGCTACGTCGGACAAGGAGAAAACATGCCGGATATCAACAAGTGCATCCAAGACTGGGTCGATGCGCACATCACATCGGAAACGCATGAGGATGACAAAGTTCACATGGTGCAGGAAGCAGATGACCTAAAGACCCACGCGCTTGCTGAAGGGTTTACACACGAAGAGCTGAGGGAGGCGTGCGACGGCGACATCCTGGCTTACTTGAGGGATCGGCAGAACTCCAACAAACGCAGATCCGCCAAATCCGGTTAGTCGCCCATCGCCTTCCGGATTGCACACAGTGGTGGGCCACACTCGACCTGATATCTTCAACAGCAATCGTGGATTTGGAAGATACGTGCTGCCCGTGTCCGGAGGCGCGGCGTGGCGGATCGCCGGGCGATAAAATCCCTGAGAAGGCAATTATAATATCTTCGTTCAACGAACGCCCTTTTGCTGCAATCCAAAATGCAGCCGTACGTCACATAATTCCAACAGCGTTTATCCTGCAGTGTCTGCAACAAATCTGATGCGGTCGCGGCCTCAAGGAAGTGTCAAGTTCTTCAAGAGAAAGCCGAATTCGTATGTGTCGCCGGCAAATCCTTGCCTGTTAGAGAAAGCTGCCGCCCGAAGGGATCGGGATGTACTGCGATGGGTCCATTTTCGAGTCCATGCGCAGGGAGAAAGGATATCCTCATGACCCGATTGCATCCGCGTGCAACAGCCAGAGTTGTCGGAATGCCGCTCCGCCCCCTGTTTGCACAATTCCCTCTTGTCTGCTTCATCGGCGCATTGCTGACCGACATTACCTATTCCCGAACCGCGGAAATGATGTGGGCGGACTTTTCCGCTTGGCTCGTCACCGTGGGCCTGATCATGGGTGGTCTCGCCTTCATAGCAGGACTGATCGATTTCCTCGGCGACCCCGACGTCGGCAGTGAGCTGATCGCCCGGATTCATCTCCTCGGCAGCGTTATCCTGCTCGTCATGGCAGCGTTCAACATGTTTATTCACACCCATCATGCGTGGACCTCGATGATTCCCTTGGGCCTGACCTTGTCGGCGGGCATCGTGGTCGTCGCACTGGTCACCGAGTGGATGGGATTCTCGTTGGTCTTCCGTCTCCGTGTAGGAGTATCAGAATAATGTCTTACCGTTCCTCGTCGATCAGCGCTGGCCGCGCTACGGCACTGACGCTTGTTTTCACCTGGCCTTCGGTTTCAGGGTACGCTGCGCGCTCAGCGCTGGGCCTATCGACTACACATCAACCTAAGCCGGGTCATTTGGACCTACTTAGCCGACGTTTTTCGTTGCCGTGGGGCCATATGAGCCTACTCATGTCATTTGCCGACAAACTGGCCGGTCCATCCTTGCGGACAAAGACGTGGATCCGGCCGTCCGAACTGGCGACGCCGTTCTCGACGCCATCGATGAGGACTTTGTCGAACAGCCCAAAGCGATAGGACTGGATGATCTGGCGTGGTCCGAGATTGGTTTTGACTTGAGGCATTGTGGTTTCCTTTCCCTCAGTTGCGGTTCACGGCCAGAAGGCTCGTGAATTGAATGCGTTCGTGTGGTTCGATCGGAACTAGGTCCCATCGTAAATCAGGTAAAACATAGCGCTGCGGCCGTATGCCGGTACTTCAAAGCAGGAGATCAGATCAGCCATGCTGATCGCCCCCTGAACTGCGCGGCAAACCCGCGAAGGTGCTCGCAATGCTCGTCGTTCCTCATCTTTCGTGAGCGAACGACTTGGCTGGCGCTCCATACGCGGCCGTCGGTGATCTGGTTCTGCGTCACGAGCACGACCTCGTGGGCAAAGCCCTTCAAACTCTGCTCGCAAATTAAGGACAGCGTCCTACGGATTCCGCTCCTCGCGACTTGTCCCGAAGCCTTCGCGGCAAAGGCGACGATCTTTCCGCTTAGATACCAAGCGCGGAAATCGAATGTGTGCTCGCGCACCACACCATCGTCGCCCTTATATCGAACTGCCGTTGGCTGATCTTCGATGCGGTTAACATCGCGCTGCGCAAGCAGGATCGTCCCGAGACCGCGTTCGATTTGGCTTTCGACAACGACCTCCTGGTTGGTGAGGTCGTTGACGAATGACCCGCGTGTCGATGCCTTCGTCCGCAGGGGAGGGCGGCGCGAGGCATCAGATCGCTTGGTTGGAACGTACGGTAATGACGTGGAATTGGCCGTATCGGCGGAAGTCAGATCGCCGTTATATGGCAACCTCTTTCATAGGTCTTTGCATCAACACCCGAACATTTGGATGACGGCAGGAGAAATGTCGGACCGGACGGAATTGGCCGCCCCTCGATGCCGCGTTGAAGCTCGCGATGAAATTGGAGAATATGACGTGCACGCATGGTGGTTCCCTTTCCAAAAAGACGCAGATATTTTAGGAGGGAACGAAAGACAAACCGATTGCCATTGCATCGGCAATACATACCGCTGCTTCAGAAAGCAGTTTGGCGGTCGTTCCGCGCAAATATCGATATGTTTCTATTCATGATTGCACTTGCCTTTTTTCTGCCCGATTTGCTCGGGAGGCGCTGTATTACACGAGATTATTCCAAACGCAAGATCCATTTCTCAAGAATCTTTCGACAAATCTACACGATGTTGCGCCGGTGCGATATCGACAATCAATATCTAGCGAAAGTTTCTCGGTTCGTTCAGGGCTATTTGTCTATAGGTTGATACTTGGTTGAGCTATTTTTATTCTTAACATCGTTGATGCCGATCGTTGAGCATCAACATTGCGGCACGCGTCCGGCAAGCTTGTTCAGACGCATGTCGACCACTGTCAAAAGTTTTTGCATTTGCAACTGTACAAGCCTCGAAATCGCCCGCACCATTTCAATAGACATGATTGGCGTTTAAGTCCACGGAGCACTTATGTTTAGAATTACCAACAAGGCGGATGACCTAAAGAAGCTGTATGAAGCAGCACTTGCCCGATGTGAACATTCGGGTATTTCTGAGCCGGGACAGAACTCCAGGGACTTGTTGCGGACTATCATCCCGTTCGCGGTTTTAAACTACGCTGCCGACTACGCGACGGATATCGGATACCTTCGTTCAAGAAACGTCGAGTTCACCGCTCCCGACGCAAAAAACATCATCCACAATATTTGTTTCCGCCTCAGTATTACTCCTGGGCAGTATACGTCGCTGCCCCCCAATGGAAGCGCACGCGAATTGAAACCTGCGTCTCCCTCATGGTGGAAACTGCATCGCTTGGCATGAATCAAGTCGCGGGCGTTAAAGATGCGGTGTCTCGAAAGATCGCATACAAAGTCGCCCGTTCGCAGGAGTCTCATTGGGCCGACACGAAAGTTCAAGCGAAGGCCGTTTTAGAGGAGCTTCAGGCCGACAGCGGCGGGTCAGAGTGGAAGCTAGGTACCGTATTTGCAGACGGGTTCGTCAACTTCGATGCCAATCCCAAAACTTCGGGCTTCACACAAGCGAGCCCTTTTGCTGCTTTTCGATACATGGCAGACAGCAGGCAGTGGGACGGAGATTTGTCCGTTGAGCGCTACCTTGACCAGTGGGTCGAGCCGCACGTAGCGGGCACGATTTAAGATCGATTGTGCTGTCGTCCGCGTTCTCAGGATGGAGTAGACATGGCGGCTAAACCGGGGATCGTTTCAGCGCTGACAAAGCACGCAAATGGCGCGACCGATCTTACCCGTGGGGAAAAACAAGTCCTCCTCCGGGACGCGGCCGAGCTGATCAGAACCTATAGAGAGCTTGTTGCATTTTCGCGGAATTATGTAGCAAAAGCCACCAAATTCAATCTAATTATATGATAATATTATAGATTTTACGTTTTGTTTAACACCAAAATGTCGATTGCTATTACAGTACAACAACTG
>NZ_JAQMHX010000035.1 GCF_028331445.1 Candidatus Phyllobacterium onerii
TCAATTCATTGATCTGTTTGCGAAGGGACGCTTGAACGACGATACAAATCCGTCCCTTGCCAACAATCCTCCTTGTTTCTGTGTGGATCGGCCTGTGGCGACGGCAAGGTTAAGTTGGAGTGATTGCATAAGTCTCAGGTAGCAAACTGCGAAGTAGAATTACTTATATCTGTTGCGTCGAAATTGTGGTGGAAGCGCCGGTTAGTGTGCGTTATTCTCCACCGATGCGGACCGTTCGCCGCGATCACTAGGAGTGCCCAATGCCCGCCTCACTCAAGCCGAACATCATCATGATCATGGCCGACGACGTAGGCATCTGGAACATCAGCGCCTATCACCGCGGCATGATGGGTGGCAACACACCGAACATCGATCGCCTCGCAAGCGAAGGCGCGCTGTTCACTGATTACTATGGCCAGCAATCCTGCACTGCGGGACGCGCGGCGTTCATCACCGGGCAAACGCCGTTCCGGACGGGACTTCTCAAAGTCGGCCTGCCCGCGGCAAAACAGGGTTTGCAGGATACCGATCCAACGATCGCGGAATTTCTCAAGCCACTCGGTTACGCGACGGCGCAGATCGGCAAGAACCATCTGGGGGATCGCAACGAGTACCTGCCCACAGTCCATAGTTTCGACGAGTTCCACGGCATCCTCTATCACCTCAATGCGATGGAAGAGCCCTACGATCCGCAGTATCCGAAGGACGAGAAATTCCGCGAAAAGTTCGGGCCACGCAACATAATCAGCAGCCTCGCCACCGAGGTCGACGATCCGGCAGAGGATCCACGCTGGGGCCGCGTCGGCAAGCAGAAGATAACGGATGCCGGTCCCCTGCCGCCGCATCCGGGCATGGATCCCGCTGCCAAGGTGAGCATGGAAGACATCGATGCCGATCTAGTGAGGCGGTCGTGCGACTTCATCGACCGCTCAGTGAAGGCGGGGCAACCATTTTTTTTTATGGCACAACTCCACACGGTGCCACTCCTTTACGCATCTCTCCAAGCAGTGGGACGGCAAGACCGGCTTCGGTTTGTTTGCCGATGCGATGGCCGAGCTGGACTGGGTTGTGGGAGAATTGCTCGCCAAGCTGGACGCACTCGGCATCGCCGACAACACGATCGTGATGTTCACCAGCGATAACGGTGCGGAAATCTTCAGCTGGCCCGATGGCGGCAATCATCCGTTCCGCGGCGAGAAGGGCACGGTTTACGAAGGCGGTTTCCGGGTGCCTATGCTCGCCAAGTGGCCTGGCGTCATCAAGTCGGGCACCATCATAAACGAGGTCATGTCCGCTGAAGATTGGATGCCGACCCTTGTCGCGGCTGCCGGAGGCGAACCGGATTTGAAAGAAAAATTGCTCAGCGGCTACCAGGTGGGCGAGAAGACCTTCAGGAACCATCTCGATGGCTACAACTTCAAACCGTTCTTTGAAGGCAAGGTCACTGAGAGTCCGCGCCGGGAGTTCTTCTATTTCAGCGACAATGCTGATCTCATTGGCGGTGCGTTACAACGAGTGGAAAATCACCTTCAAAACCATCGTCGGCAACCTGTTCTCCGGCAAGGAGGACTCGACCAATGTCCCGCTCGTGACCAACCTGCGCGTCGATCCTTGGGAACGATACCAGACCGAGTCGACCTCCTACGGCGAATGGTGGGGCAAGAAACTGTGGGTCATGATGCCCGCTACAATGGTCATGAGTAAGTTCCTCTCCACCTTCAAGGACTACCCGCCCAGCCAGGTCTCCGGTTCGCTTAGCGTGGAGAAGGCATTGCAGGCTTTACAGGAGGGGGGCAGGAAGAACTGATGGAGCGTCGCGCGCCATTGATTGACTAGCACATCTGGCCAAGCCATGCGGGCAGGGTCTTTTCATTTTCCCTTCGAAAGGGGAATATTCCGGCTTTGCTTTTGGGGAAACCCCTGATTGTCGCCTCGTCTGTTCAAGCGTAAACTGTCGTCGTAGGCAAAGGTCCATTCCGTCCCGCACTCACGCCGTTTTAATTGACGCATGGTTTCCTCCCCGCATTGATAAAGACTGGGGCGCAAAGCTGAGGGCCCTCCGTTTGGCCGCTGGCCTGACTCAATCAGAGCTTGGCGAAACCCTCCTGATCTGCTCGATCGAGGCTATGTCATGCTGGATTCCAAGTCTGGTGGTTTTTGCTACATAATTCCGCGTTTTCCGGAGCGGCAGCGAGCGATCCAGAGTCCGATATCTCCCTTGAACTCGAACAGTTTGCCGAGGATATCGATTTCAAATACGTCAATGAAACACGGGAAATCATGCTCGAGGCGGGGGACACATCGATGGCACTTCCTAAGTGTGGAGCTGTTGGCGGTCACTTCTGAAACATGTCGCTGACGCCCTTCCACACCGAGCGGCGGCATGCCTGACGAGTGTAAGGGCAAGAATGTCGAGATACTCCCGGATTAACGATGCTCGGCGCAATATTTGGAGGGTGAGACACCGGCGTGCGCCAACCGAGCGGCGGACCGTTCATTTACGTTCAACTGGTATGTGAGTGCTGATCTTCCGCGCGAGGTCACGCTGTTCGTCCGACTTGGCGTTAAGTCTGCTGGCGGGAACTTGCACTTGGAGTGGTGCGGCGGGGAAGGCGTCGTCTGCACTGACTTCGGCGATACGGCTGCTATGCTGGTTGCACCTTCAAGCATATTTTCCCTCATGTATGGCGATGGGCACTTGATAGCCGGAGCGGACGTTGCCTACATTAAAAGCGAAGATGGCGTCATTAGGCTGAATTCAGAAGCCTCGCTGGTGGATCTGATTATAACGATCACGGATGTTTTGGGCTTCACCGCCAAGCAATAGGCATTGCTGACAATTGGCGCACAAGTGTTCGGTGCTATCTTCGGAACCGGCATATTGTTCGCTATTATTACAATTTGGCTGCAATGGCCAAACCGTAGACAACGGTCCCGACGGATTTCCCTTGATGATTCGAAGGCTCGGGTCGCGAAACAGCGTCAAGCATGAGAGCGTGAAGTTGGCCGCTCGTCCCCGAGATTGACGTCGCGAATATCAACAAGAGAGTCTGCGAAGCTAGATGAAGGGCCGCGCCAAGACGGCATCATCTTTCTTTCTGGATCAGCGATAGCAATCGGCATCGCGCATTTCACGACCATTTTTCGGGTCGATCTCCTACAAGGACGAGGGCATCCACGATCATGCTGGTCCACCAAGGATCGGCGTCTTGGGACAGCTGTGATACATCCGCCAAGTCGAGTCCGACAACGCTTGGAGCGAAGCCGAGTCTTGTGGACGGTTCCTGAAGGTGCTCCCTCACAGCGTCCACCACTTCGGCAAGATCTTGGCTGGCTGCGATCAAGCCGATGTCGAGATCGCTTTCCAGTCCATCTTCCTTTCGAGTAACGCTGCCGTAAATCCAAAGGCTTTTGACTAACGAACGCCGGTCGCTGGCGCTGTTTCGAACGGTGTCGATGATCTGGGAAAATCTCTTTGTCTCGGCATCGAAGAGGACCTCGATTTGCGGGCCGAGAGAATGGGCTCAATTGAAGCGGTGTAGCTTCGTGAACTGCGAGCCGAAAGCAATTTATCTGCTGTATAAGATTACCTGTGCTTGCAGGGCGCGATGTTCCTTGGCGGGGTGCCTGATGTTTCGGTCGCTTACCAGCATTTTTCCGAACCATGATCCGGACTGATAAGCATGCGAGCGATATGCGGCACAACCAATCCGACCCAACCTATGATACCGCTGACTGCAACCTGAGCGGCAACAATGCATGCTACCAGCGTCAGTATCAGTCAGCGCAGCCGCTCCACCTTCACGCCGAGCGCCCTCGCATCCTCGTCACCGACGGACAACAGATTGATCCGCCAGCGCAATGCTAATAGCAAGCCGCCTGCGATCAGCACCGGCGGCGCGATGAGGGTGATTTTTTCATGATTTGATACCTGCCATCGGCGGTGCTTTCAAAAAGCTCAACCCGCGCAGTCTCATCCGAAACCCTGTGATGTTCGTCGTCGCTGTGGTTTCCGCCCTGACCACCGTGCTTTTCGTCAAGGACATTGCAACAGGCGGACAGAGCCTCGGTTTCTCCTTCCAGATCATCATCTGGCTGTGGTTTACCGTGCTCTTTGCCAACTTCGCCGAAGCGGTGGCCGAG
>NZ_JAQMHX010000036.1 GCF_028331445.1 Candidatus Phyllobacterium onerii
GAATGGCTGCGCGTTGGCACCATCGACGATTTTCCTCTACTCGGTGCGGCTGAACTTCCGATACGCGGAATACCGGATCCGCTGGATCCTGACTCACCATTGCCGCCCCCGCCAGCGGCCTTTCCTGTTCCTGCAGCGCCTGCCGCCACTCCCGGTCTTGCCAATATCCTCCTCGACGGTTCGACGGTGACGGGCTCGGCATTCACGGCACCGGGCAGCGTTTCCAACGTCATCATGCGCAACAACAGTCTTTGGAATGTCACTGGCAACTCCAACGTGACCTTTCTCCTTAATGACCCGAGCCTCATCGATTTCTCACCACCTGTCGGCGACCCGACCCTTTTGTCGAGCTATAAGACGCTGACAACGGTCGACTATGTCGGCGAGGACGGACAGATTGCCTTCAACACCTATCTCGGGGCAGACGGCTCACCCTCGGATATCCTCGTCATCGATGGCGGTACGGCGACGGGCAGCACCGGAGTGATCGTCAGGAACACTACTGGTCCCGGCGGGCTGACGGTGGCCGACGGCATCCTGATCGTCGACACCATCAACGGGGCGACCTCTACACCGACCGCCTTCTCCCTTATCGGCGATTATGTAACCCCGCAAGGTCAGCAAGCGGTCGTCGGCGGTGCCTTTGCCTACACGCTCAACTACGGGGGCGTGGATGCCAACACAACCGACAACAACTGGTATCTCCGCTCCGTGCTGCAACCAACCCCTCCAGGTCCAGGGCCGACACCTGATGATCCTGGTCCGCTCATTCCGCTCTACCAAGCGGGCGTGCCACTTTACGAGGTATATCCGCAAAACCTGCTGGCCCTCGGAGGGTTGCCGACTATGCAGCAGCGCGTCGGCAACCGCTACTGGGAGCAGCCGGCTTCCGTCGAGGAGATCTTTTGCAAGGATCCGTCGCAGAACTTCAAATGCCGGGTGTCGAGCGAGCAGGCGAGTTACTACCTCGACGGTAGCCAGGTCGTCATAGACGGCACAGGGGTTTGGACGCGTCTTGAAGGTTCTCACATCAAGATTGAGCCGGCCGAAACCACCAGTGGCACCGACTATGACACAGACCTTTGGAAGCTTCAGGCCGGGTTTGATGGGATGCTTTACGAAGCCCAAGACGGCAGCCGCCTGATCGGCGGCGTCACCGTTCACTACGGCCAAGCCAACACTGACGTCACCTCGATTTACGGCGACGGCAGCATCGACACCGACGGTTATGGCTTTGGCGGCAACCTGACTTGGCTCGCCCAGAACGGTTTTTATGTCGACGGGCAAGCGTCGCTGACCTGGTTCAACAGTGATCTTGATTCCGACACCGCCAACCGCGGCCTAACCGACGGCAATGACGGCTTCGGTTACGCGTTGTCGATCGAGACTGGAAAGAAGATCGACTTGAGCGACAACTGGACGGTCACACCGCAGGTCCAGCTGGTCTACGCCAGCGTTGACTTCGACGACTTTACCGACGCGTTCGGGGCTGATGTCTCGCTTGACAAAGCGAAAAGCCTGCGGGGACGGCTTGGCATTTCGGCCGACCGGGACCAGGTCTGGAAGGATGATGCGGGCAAGACCAAGCGCAGCCATATCTACGGTATCGCCAATCTCTATTACGAATTCCTCGGTGAATCGCGCGTGGACGTCTCCGGCACCAAGTTCGAGACACGGCCGGAGAGACTGTGGGGCGGAGTAGGTGTTGGAGGCAGCTACAATTGGAACGATGACAAGTATTCGATCTATGGCGAGGTCTCTGCCAACACCAGCCTCGAAAGTTTCGGCGACAGTTACGCCCTTAACGGCACGGCAGGTTTCCGAGTTAAATGGTAAGGCAAGCGCCACACAAACCAAGCATCCGATTTGTTCTGCTTGTCGCCTTCCTGACGACACTTCTTGCATCGTGCACGACTGGCGGTGGAAGACTCGAAAGCCGCAGCGTGGCATACGCCAACGAACCCTATCCAATCAGGATCGTCGACAGGAGCAAATTTGCAGCGCGGTTCAGGCCCGCGATGGTTGCGGCACCCGCCGGCTATGCTGCGGGCACCATCGTGATCGACACCAAGGCAAAGCTTCTCTTTCTGATCAACGCTGACGGCAAGGCCCGCCGATACGGAATCGCAGTTGGTGCCAGCGGCCACGCTTGGTCAGGGGCAGCAACCATAGGCCGCAAGGCCGAGTGGCCCGCATGGTACCCAACCGACGACATGCACGCCCAGACGCCCGACCTGCCGCGGCGCATCGAACCCGGATTCCAGAACCCGCTCGGTGCAAGGGCGCTTTATCTTTATCAGGACGGCAAGGACACTCTCTACCGTGTTCACGGGACGTCTGAACCTTGGACGATTGGCACGGAAGCTTCATCCGGATGCATACGCATGATCAACGAGGACATTATTGACATCTATGGGCGAGTAGCGATCGGCACCTCAGTTGTTGTACTGTAATAGCAATCGACATTTTGGTGTTAAACAAAACGTAAAATCTATAATATTATCATATAATTAGATTGAATTTGGTGGCTTTTGCTACATAATTCCG
>NZ_JAQMHX010000037.1 GCF_028331445.1 Candidatus Phyllobacterium onerii
ATCTTTCACGTCGGCTTCCCTCGCGCAAACATGTCCCAGTCCCGCGGTCGCGGTCAATTCCGCGTGCATGGTGAATCCCGGAACCACTATCGCGGTAACAACAGTAAACGGCGTTGGTGAGAACGCGTCCGGCACCTTAGGGGTGATCACCAGCAATGGGGTCACCGTCAATCTTGGCGCAGCCACCACGACAGGGGCGCTGGCTCAGGGCGGGGCAACGATCGAATTCAACGGGAGCACGCTGCAGACGACCGCCACGACGACGGCGACCACGGCGACCCAGATAGGTTTACGCGCAGTTGGTGTCGGGAGTGCAATCAACGCAACTGGATCGTCTGTTACAATGGGTCCGTCATCAGGGACCGTCACCGCCAACGACATGATCGGTGCAATTGCCCAAGGTGGCGGTACGTTATCCCTTACGAACACCCCCATCACAATGCTGAGCGGCGGAAACGGCAATCGCAACCACGGACTTATTGCGACTGGGGCTGGCAGCCTCGCCAACTTTTCCGGAGCGTCAATTACAACCCAGTCTCGCGGTTCCTACGGCGTTCTAGCGCAGGACGGCGGCCACGTAGCACTCGGTACCGGGACTAGCGTCACTACGACCGGGGCGCAGATCGTTGCACCTGGACTTGGAAGTCATGCGCTGCTCGCGACGGGTGGCGGAAGTTTCATCGAAGGCGACGACATCTTCTTGAGCACTTCAGGTCTGCTGGCAAGTGGTGCGCGTGCAGAAGATGGCGGTCACATTTCCCTTGTCGGCAGCACGATCAGCACGAGCAGTACAGCAAGTAGCGATTTCGATCCATCTTCGGCCGCAAGAGCGCTATCAGGTGGATTGTTGGAGGTGTCCGGAAGCTCGATTGCGGCAACCGGGCAGCGCGGCCACGGATTGTCCGCGGAGGGCATCGGATCACGAGCGACAGTATTCGACACTACCATTTCCGCCAGCGGAACCCGGGCCAATGGGGTGTTCGTTTCGGGCCGGGGCCAAGCTGACATTTCGGACAGTACAATCACTTCGCTCAGTTCCGCAGTTTCGGTGCAGGACACAGGTTCATCGATCAATTTGACGGACACGGCAATCAGAGCGACCGGACCGATCGGCTATGGACTGCGCGTCGTAGCCGGAGCGGCGACCATGACAGGCGGATCGTCGACGACGGAAGGCCGCGACGCTGCGGGCATGTACGCGGCCAGTGGTTCCATTGTCGCCACCAACGTCGTCGTTGCGACTTCCGGCCCCGACAATGCCATGGGGGTCCTCGCCGATTCGAACGGCCAGATCACGCTCAACGGCGGTTCGGTCACGACGTCCGGGGACGCGGTCAGGCAGGCTTCTTTCCCGCATGCCCTCGGCGCGCGCAATCCGGGTGGCCTTCTCACTTCGACGGGAACGAAGATCTTGACCACCGGCATTACCTCGATGGGCGCGGTCGCTGACGACGGAGGCTCAGTGTTTCTGACGGGAAACTCTATCACGACGCTAGGGGTCCGCAGCATTGGCCTGTACTCGATTACCGAGCAGGTTGGCGCGCAGTTTCCGGCTAACCTGACGGCGAGCGAGGTGGCTGTGGACACATCTGGCGAATTCGCGCATGGCGCAGCAGCGCAAGCCCGCAATGACGGGCCCGTGGAGAAGGCGACGCTCACGGTTAACGGCAGCGCGCTAACAACCAATGGCGACGGGGCCGTTGGTTTGCGGGCAACACTCGGGGACTATGGCACCCGCCCGATCTCTGGCCGCGGCGAAGCCGCCGTGATCGCGAACGGAAGCACCGTCCTGACGGAGGGCGTCGGCGCGCATGGCGCGCTGTCCCGCGACAATCCGACTTCGGTTACCATGAACGATACCGCTGTTCTCGCCACGGGGGCAGCCGCGCAGGGATCGGTGGCGCAGGCCGGGGGCCTGATCGTCGGCAACAATGCAAGCGTTACCGCGACCGGGGCCAATGCATCGGCACTCTTCGTGGTCGGCGAAGGAGGCCCCGTGTCCAATGCGATTTTTACGGGCAGCCGATTGCGCAACGTCAGCGCGCCCACCAT
>NZ_JAQMHX010000038.1 GCF_028331445.1 Candidatus Phyllobacterium onerii
CTGGTCATCACGCAAGAAGCGTCGTCTGCAGTTCCATCCGCCGCGGCTGCGGCGCGAGTGTTATGGCGAGCTGATCCAGATCGACGGCAGCGAGCATCGCTGGTTCGAGGATCGCGGTCCCAAATGCGCCCTTTTGGTCTTCATCGACGATGCAACAGGCAAGCTCCTTCACTTGCGCTTTGCCAGGTCGGAGAACACGTTCGACTATTTCCATGCCACCAAGGCCTATCTGCAGGACTGGGGCAAACCGCTGGCGTTTTACAGCGACAAGCATGGCATCTTCCGCACGACCCATGCTTCCAACCCTGGATCGAACGAGTGGCCTGACGCAGTTCGGGCGCGCCCTTTATGAGCTCAACATCGACATCATCTGCGCCAATACCCCGCAGGCCAAGGGCCGGGTCGAGCGCGCCAACCAGACCCTGCAGGATCGTCTGGTCAAGGAACTGCGTTTGCGCGGCATCAGCACGATTGAGGCGGCCAATGCCTATGCCGCGGAGTTCATGGGTGATTTCAACGCGCGTTTCGGCAAGGAACCGCGCAATCCGAAGAATATGCATCGCCCGCTTGCCGCGCACGAGAATCTCGACGGTGCCATGTGCAGGAAGGAGGTGCGCAAGCTGTCGCAGACCCTGACGCTGCGCTACGACAAGGTGCTGTTCATCCTCGAGCCGACGGAGGCTGCCAAGCGGCTGGCCGGTCAGAAGGTTATCGTCTGCGACTACCCGGATGGCCGTCTCGAAGTCATGCACGAGGGGATCACCCTGCCCTACCGGACCTTCGACAAGCTGCGCTCGGTGCAGCGGTCGGAAGTTGTCGAGAACAAGCGCCTCGATGACGTGCTTGCCTTTGTTGCCGACAGGCAGGCTGAGCGCGAGCTTGGGCGCAGCCAGCATGGACCGCGCCGCACTGGCCAGACCAGCCATATGTTTGGCCTTCCCGACGGCAGTCAGAGCAATGGCTATCAAAAGCGTAAACCACGCGGCCGGACGGATTACATGAACGATCCCGCTGTCCTTGCCCGGCGCGAGCAAGCCAAAGCGCTCATGAAGGCGGCTGAGTGACCAGGATGGGTCGGGTTGTCAAAGCTGAAGTATATCTCCCAGCGATCCTAACCGCCTCCGCCCGGGCTGCGCAACACGAACCCGCTGCGCCCGGTCGGCGGCTGCCGTTGCTCCTATACGAGAAGAATATCCTCCGATATCCTTAGTAATCATAATCGGCCATTGTCGCATTTCTATATGGCTGACGATGTCTCATCTATAAAATGCTTTGACAGGATGGATTCAAGGGGTGGGTTCAAGGATGAAGTGCGACTTGCGATAGATAACAATGGCTTATCACTCGCAAGGACTTGCCCATGGAACGTACCTACTCCCAGATTGATATGGATGAACGCCGC
>NZ_JAQMHX010000039.1 GCF_028331445.1 Candidatus Phyllobacterium onerii
CGGCCGGCGACCGGGTGAATGGCGTATTTGATCTCGACGCCCTCGGCTTTGAGTTTGTCGGCCATCTCGCGCAAGGCATGCTGGGCCTGCGCCACCGCCATGCCGTAGCCCGGCACGATGATGACCTTGGAGGCGTTCTTCATGATGAAGGCGGCATCGTCGGCCGAGCCCTGCTTGACCGGACGCTGTTCGACCTCGCCGGACGCTGCCCCGGATGTCTCGCCGCCAAAGCCGCCGAGAATGACCGAGATGAACGAGCGGTTCATGCCCTTGCACATGATATAGGAGAGGATCGCACCCGACGAGCCGACCAGCGCCCCGGTGATGATCAGCGCCAGATTGCCGAGGGTAAAGCCGAGCGCCGCCGCCGCCCAGCCGGAATAGGAATTGAGCATCGAGACGACCACCGGCATGTCGGCGCCGCCGATCGGCACGATGATCAGGCCGCCGAGGATCAGCGACAGGATGACGATGAGCCAGAAGACGAGATGGCTTTCGCTCAGGACCAGCGCCACGACGAGAACGACGATGGCGATCAAAAGGCCGGCATTGAGGACGTGGCGGCCCGGCAGCATGATCGGCTTGCCCGACATGCGCCCGTCGAGCTTGAGGAAGGCGATGATCGAACCGGTGAAGGTGATGGCGCCGATGGCAACGCCGATCGACATCTCGACCAGCGCCTGGCCATGGATCGAACCGACCTCGCCAATGCCGAAGGAATCCGGCGCATAGACCGCGGCGGCCGCTACCATCACCGCGGCAAAGCCGACGAGCGAGTGGAAGGCGGCGACGAGCTGCGGCATCGCCGTCATGGCAATGCGCTTGGCGATATAGGCGCCGACGCTGCCGCCGATGGCAAGGCCGACGACGATAAGCCCGAGCCCCTTGAGGCTGGGCTCGGCCAGGGCCAGCGTCGTGGCGATGGCGATGGCCATGCCGGTCATGCCGTAGAAATTGCCCTGGCGGCTGGTCGTCGGATGTGACAGGCCGCGCAGCGCCAGGATGAACAGGACGCCGGAGACGAGATACAGAAAAGTCGCGAAATTAACGCTCATACCCATGGTCATCGCCTCACTTTTCTTTTTTCTTGTACATGGCGAGCATGCGGTGGGTGACGAGGAAGCCGCCGAAGATATTGACGCTGACGAGAACGAGCGCGATGAAGCCGAAGCCGGTGGCAAAGCCGCTGGCCGACAGGCCAACGGCCAAGAGCGCGCCGACGACGATGACCGAGGAAATGGCGTTGGTGACCGCCATCAACGGCGTATGCAGCGCCGGCGTCACCGACCAGACGACATAATAACC
>NZ_JAQMHX010000040.1 GCF_028331445.1 Candidatus Phyllobacterium onerii
GGGGGTCACGAGAATGCGTTCAAGATTTGATTTTGCCAACCCTGCGAGCAACGTGGCTCGCCATAGGCCGTTCAAGGGTCGCAATGCCGACGTTTCCGGCGTTCTGGAAGGCGCTAGCTTGATAAAGACGCTGCATCTGCCCTGGCTTCCTCTCTATCTCCTCGCAGTCTGTGCCTATCTGCCAGTTCTTGGCCGACAGGTGCTAATTGCTGCGTTGGTCATGGCGGTCATGACGATTGCTACGGAAGTATTGACGAGGCGCCTCGCTACTAGGGCGTCCAAGAAGTGCCGGGGCGTTAAACGACAGGCGACCCCAACATATTGGATTTGAACTGGCAAGCGCGGTCCACCCGTGGCCGCTCCGCCTGAAGCCTCAACAAGAAACGGTAAGAAAAAATGCGCTCGAAAAACCCATTGACTGGCACCAAGCGGAAAAATGCCGAGAAGCTGACGCAAGGCTTTCGCGGGATATTCGTATTTCTCTTCACCACCTCCGGCGTCATCAACATTCTCGCACTGACCGGCTCCTTCTACATGCTGCAGATTTACGATCGCGCCCTGACCAGCGGCAGTGTTCCGACGCTCCTCGCCTTGTCGGCCCTGGCCATTGGTCTCTATTTGTTCCAGGGTATGTTCGATATCATCCGCTCGCAGGTGCTGGTACGTATTGGCGCGCGTCTCGACAGCAGGATCGCTCCGATGGCGCATCAGGTGGCAATCGACATGCCACGCTTTGGTTTTTCAACGGCCGAGGCGCTGGAGCGTGGCCGTGATGTCGATACGGTACGCGGCTTCCTGGGCAGCCAGGGTCCAGTCGCGCTGTTTGACCTGCCATGGATGCCGCTCTATCTCATCTTCGTCTATATGCTTCATCCTTACCTCGGCGCCCTCACCTTTGCCGGCGCTTTCATCCTGTCGATGCTGACAATTGCTACCGAGCTGATGACCCGCCGCCTGGCAAGCGCAACCCATCAGGCCGCCATTGCTCGCAACGGGATCGCCGATTCAAACGCCCGCAATGCCGATATTCTGAAGGCGATGGGTTTTGCCGGAAGAGCGGTCGATCGCTTCAATCAAGCCAATCAGGATCACCTCGAACTTCAAACACGCACAAACGACATCAG
>NZ_JAQMHX010000041.1 GCF_028331445.1 Candidatus Phyllobacterium onerii
CGGCCGCGAGGACGAGGATTGGCTTTTTGCCGGCAGCGACGAGGCGTTTGTAGAAGGAAGCAAACTCTCCCCGTCCTCGCGCTGCCTGCATTGCGGGCATGAACAGGATTGTTCCAACCTCTGGCCGCCCACCGCGCATTCTGCGATATCCAACCGTCCTTCCGCTCTCTTTGGGATGGGGTGCCAGTCCGGCAAGTGCCGCAGCTTGTCTCCGGTCCATTTGCCCCAGTTCCGGCAGGGTAGCGATAAGAGCTGCTGCGGTTGTTGTGCCAATGCCTTTCATGGCGGTTACCACCTCAGCCCTGCGTTTGAGGGCCTCATCGGTGCGCAACAATGTCTCGATTGCCCGATCAAGGTGTTCGATCTGCCGGTCGATGACGGCGATCATGGCCTTGAAGGTGGCTGCAAGTTCGCGGTTACCCGGTGCGCCTGCACGATTGCGTTCGGCCACCCGGATGGCCACCAGATCGGCACGACGGCGTATAAAAGCCTTGAGCCTTGCCTGGCAAGGGTTGGGTGCCTGCCACACGGCAAGGCATGCCCAACGCTCCACGCCATAGGCGGATAGTTCCCGTGCGTCGATTGCGTCGCTTTTGCCGAGACGTCCGCGGGAACGGATGAAGGCTTTGAGCTTGATCGTATCAACGCGATGCACGGCCAGTCCGGCCCGGAGACATTCCTCGATCAGGGTGGTTTCATAGCCGCCAGTGGGCTCACAAACGGCAAAGTCTGCGTTGCAATGGCGCAGGAAGTGCCTGATCCTGGCTTGTTGGTTTGCAATGATGGTGGTGTTGGCTCCATCGGAAATTGCGATAGTGTCTTTGGAGATGTCGAAGCCAAAACAACGGCGAGGTGGATGATGCAAGAAAGCCATGCTGATGCTATCCTCTCAAAGCGGCTTTGGATTGTTTGCGGGCGTGACGAACAGCGGCCCCATCAACTCTCCAAGCGATGGCGGAATGCGGCAGGGAACCTTGATGACATCGGGTGTTGCCCAAACCTCGGACGGTCGCTTGCCGCAGCGGCTGCGGGCTGTGAATGAGCCCGCAGCCGCATCAACAAAATACCTCATCCCAAACAAACAATCCTCGGGCTTGAC
>NZ_JAQMHX010000042.1 GCF_028331445.1 Candidatus Phyllobacterium onerii
GGGGAATCGCATGTCAAGATTTTCACCTCTTGCTGCAGGACTCATTACCTCAGCGATTTTCCTGTTGGACACTTTGACGGAATTGGACATTGCCATCGCCGTCCTCTACGTGACCGTGGTGTTGTTGGCCCTTAATTTTGCCAGCCAGACTGGCATAGTGTTGATCGGCGCGGGATGCATGGGACTTACCCTGCTGAGCTTTCTAATATCGCATTCCGATGATCTTACTGAATTTGAGGACTCCGTTGGACGTTGCCTGGTCAGCCTTGCTGCTATTGCGATCACAACACTCCTCGGTTTCCGCTTGAAAACCTCGATGAATGTCCTGGCTGAAAGTGAACTGCGTTATCGCACGATTTTTCTGGCGACGGGTGTGGGCATACTCCAGATGGATTTCCGTGGTCTTAAAGACGCCATTGAAAAGCTTAAGAGCGAGGGAGTACGGGACATCGATCAAGCGCGGAGACTTGACCCCGGATTTCTACGCAAAATTCCGAAAACCGTACGGCTGATCAACGCCAACGAAACCGCTCTGAAGATGTTCAATGCCGCAGACGTGAATGCACTCGAGAAGTTGCTGCCGACCATCATCACCGCAGATATGGACAAGTCATGGAAGTTTCTCGCCGCGATATGGGCCGGGAATGCCAGCTATGAAGCTGAAACAGTCGTCAACGATGTAGAGGGCAAACAACTCACTGTTCTCTATAACGTTGCATTTCCCGCAGATTGCCCGGCTCTCGAGATGGTCTTGATCAGCATCATGGATGTAACCGCGAGGAGAACAACCGAAAACCAGCTTCATTCCGCCCGAATGGAGTTGACGCATGTTGCCCGGGTCGCAACGCTCGGAGAACTGACAGTGTCGATCGCTCATGAACTCAATCAACCGTTGGCTGCCATGATTGCCAATGGGGCGGCAGGCTTGCGTTGGCTGAAACGTGACGAGCCGGATCTGGCGAAAGTTCAATCTTCGATGGAGAGCATGGTAGCCGATGCCAAACGCGCCAGCGAGATCATCAAGAACCTGCGTGCCTTGTCGAAGAAATCGTCTCCCGTCGCGTCACACGTCAAT
>NZ_JAQMHX010000043.1 GCF_028331445.1 Candidatus Phyllobacterium onerii
GGGATTTTATCAACGAAGCCGCCATAGACGCCAACAATGGACACCGTGCCGAAGTTGCGGCAGCAGTGGATCGCCTGACGCAGCACGTGCGGCCGGTCGGTGCCCATGAAGGTTGCAACCTTGATGCGGTCGACCACGGAATCGAAGCTTGCCAAGGTATCCGGCTCGGTGCCGACGGCGTCGATACATGCGTCAGCGCCTCTGCCGTTCGTCAACTCCATGATCCGGTCATAAATATCCTCGTGCCGGAAATCGAGGGTTTCTGCTCCGCTTGACTGCGCCAAGGTCAGCCGTTCGGCAACGGTGTCGATGGCGAGAACCCGATCGGCACCAAGCAGGAAAGCGCTGCGGATCGCCATTTGTCCGACTGGTCCGCAACCCCAGATGGCGATGGTGTCTCCCTCCTGGATATTGCAGAATTCCGCTGCCATAAACCCCGTCGGGAAAATGTCGGAAAGAAACAGCACCTGTTCGTCCGATAGACCGTCCGGCACCTTCATTGGCCCCACATCGGCGTAGGGCACGCGCAGATATTCTGCCTGACCGCCGCTGTAGCCGCCAAGAAGGTGCGAATAACCAAAAAGCCCCGCCGGCGAGCTTCCCCAAAGTTTCGCGGCCTTTGCTTTGTCGGGGTTGGACCGCTCGCAGCCTGAAAAATAGCCCTTCTTGCAAAAGAAGCATTCGCCGCAGGCGATGGTGAACGGCACGACGACGCGGTCGCCCACTTTCAACGCCTTGTTGTCGGCACCGACCTCGACGACTTCGCCCATGGTTTCGTGACCGATGATGTCCCCGTGTTCCATCGAGGGAATGACGCCGTCGAAAATGTGAAGATCCGAACCGCAGATGGCGCAGGCGGTCACCTTGATGATGGCGTCGCGGCCATGTTCAATTTCGGGATCGGGCACGCTTTCGCAGCGCATGTCGCCCTTGCCGTGCCAGGTCAGTGCTTTCATCGGACTTCTCCAAAGATGAACTTGTCACGCGTGCTCAAAGCCCGACGAAGAGTGATTGTTCCCAAGAAAATTGGCACCGACGTCCAACCGTCCGGTGCATGACAAATGACGCT
>NZ_JAQMHX010000044.1 GCF_028331445.1 Candidatus Phyllobacterium onerii
GCGGTCGAGGACGAGGAATTCAAGGCCGCCGAGACGGCGGGTGGCTACGCCAAGGAGATGTCGAAGGAATATCAGGCCAAGCAGGCGGCCCTGGTTGCCGACCACATCGCCAAGCAGGATATCGTCATCACCACGGCGCTCATTCCGGGGCGCCCGGCGCCAAGGCTGGTGACGCGTCAGATGTATGCGCGCATGCGTCCGGGCTCGGTCCTCATCGACCTGGCGGTCGAGCGCGGCGGCAATGTCGAAGGCGCGGTTGCCGGCAAGATTACCGAAGTGGACGGCGTCAAGATCGTTGGCCACCTGAATGTCGCCGGCCGCATTGCCGCCACCGCCTCGCAGCTTTACGCCAAGAACCTCCTCGCCTTCGTCGAGACCCTGGTCGACAAGGAGAGCAAGACAGTCAAGATCGATTTCGACGATGAACTGGTCAAGGCCACCGTTTTGACCCATGACGGCAAGGTGGTGCACCCGAATTTTGCCCGTGCTGAAGCCAGTGCTGCCCCGGCAGCGCCAGCACCGGCAGCCTCTGCGGCCAAGCCCGCTGCGGTCAAGAAGGCTGCTCCTGCCAAGCCCGCGGCAGCCAAGCCGGCGCCGGCCGCAAAGGCGGCGGCTCCTGCCAGAGCGGCCGGCAAGGCTGCGACACCAAAAGCCAAGACGGCCGCCAAGACCGCGGCTCCAAAGCCTGCTGCGCCCAAACCCGCTGCGACCCCATCCCCTGCAGCCCCATCCCCTGCAGCAAAGACTGCCGCTAAAAGCACGGAAGGAGAGGCATGATGGCTGCCGATGCAACCCTCGACAAGGCACTCGATGCCTTGAACCAGGCGACCGA
This sequence comes from Candidatus Phyllobacterium onerii, assembly GCF_028331445.1. Classification (GTDB taxonomy): domain Bacteria; phylum Pseudomonadota; class Alphaproteobacteria; order Rhizobiales; family Rhizobiaceae; genus Phyllobacterium; species Phyllobacterium onerii. The sequence goes on from NZ_JAQMHX010000044.1 coordinate 833, forward strand.
GATGGTGCGTCAGGCCGCCGGAACCATGCCGGATGCGGCAGGCGCTGCGGCGCATGCGGTCACCGGCGGTGCGGTCGATCCCTTCGTCTTCCGCCTGGCCATCTTCGTCCTCGCGATCTTCGT
>NZ_JAQMHX010000045.1 GCF_028331445.1 Candidatus Phyllobacterium onerii
CCCCCTTTTTGTTATTTGTATAGGGCGGCGAGCCGGTTATTGCGGCTCGCCGTCAGTTCTCGGACTACAGATGGAAGTCCGAGTTGGTCAGGTCGTGGTTGCCCTTGATGCTCAAGCGCAACTCTGCCCCGCTGTCGCCATCGACGCTGCCCTGGACGATCGTATATTCGCCGTCCTCGCGGGTTTCATGCGTGACAACCAGTTGTGCGGCACCGCTTAAGGTCGAGCCCGCAACCAGCGTGAAGGACTGGTTCCCGCCCGCGCCGCCATTGGCATCGATACCGCCAAGATCGATCTTGTCTCCGGGCTGGAAGCCCGCGATCGTATCTCCGTCTGCATCCCCTGCGGAGAGGAAGCGGAAGGTGTCATTGCCCGCGCCGCCGTCGATGATATTGACGGCACTGCTTGCAGTGATCGTATCGTTGCCGGAACCGGTCACGACATTCTCGACATTCCACAGTGTGTCATTGCCCGATTGACTGCTCGATGCACTTCCCCGGCCCGCAAAGCCCGTTCCGAGGTCGACTGTGAGGTTCGCTGTGATTGCAGCCATGTCGAGCGTATCGCTGCCGGCATCGCCGTAGTAGTTGTCATTCCCGTCGCTGGCTTCAGCGAGGAACATGTCGTTGCCATCTCCACCATGTGCCGTGTCGTCGCCGGAACCGGTATTGATCAGATCGTTTCCAGCATCGCCGAAGATGCGGTCTGATCCGGCATCGCCATAGAGCATGTCGTTGCCGGCTCCGCCGAGGATATCGTCGCTGCCAGCACCGCCGAAAGCCATGTCATCGCCGCCTTCCGCACTGATGAAATCATCGCCTTCATCGCCGCGGATGACATCGGCACCGCCGCCGCCCACCACCGTGTCATTGCCGCCCAATGCTATGATGTTCTCGCC
>NZ_JAQMHX010000046.1 GCF_028331445.1 Candidatus Phyllobacterium onerii
GGGTGGGTTCAAGGATGAAGTGCGACTTGCGATAGATAACAATGGCTTATCACTCGCAAGGACTTGCCCATGGAACGTACCTACTCCCAGATTGATATGGATGAACGCCGCAAGATCGCCCGATGGCGAACGGCTGGTATTAGTGTTGATGTCATTGCCGAAAAGCTCGGTCGTCATCGCTCGACGATTTTCCGCGAGCTGCGACGCAATGCTTTCACAGATTCGCAAATGCCCGAACTCAATGGCTATTATTGTGTGACGGCCAACGACATGGCGCGTGACCGGCGTGCCAAGCTGCGCAAGCTGGCACGGTTCTCGCATCTGCGCCAATCCGTGATCGAGCGCATTATGCATGGCTGGTCGCCGCAACAGATAGCCGGCCGGCTGCAGCTGGAGCGGCATCCGATTTGTGTGAGCCATGAGACGATCTACAAGTTCGCCTATTCGCCGGACGGGCATGCGATCAAGCTTTGGCGGCACCTGCCGGAGCACCGGGCCAGACGCCGGCCGAGGCATGCCAGACGGCGCCATGGCCGTCGTTTCAGCCCGGAAGTCAACATTCTTTTCCGTCCCGACGTCGTTGCCGAGCGCAAACAGTTCGGGCATTG
>NZ_JAQMHX010000047.1 GCF_028331445.1 Candidatus Phyllobacterium onerii
GGCCCTCACGTCAACAGCGCGATGATGTGTGGGATGCAGGGACAGTCCCTCGTCGCACGCAGCGTCATTCTGGGCCGTTCGTCCGACGAGTACATGAAGATCAGGTGCATGCCGTTGAAGCCGGTCAAAGCCGCGTCACGGCGATAGCGATATTCGACGTTGTAAAAGCAGGAGAGTCAAGAATGGACCAGCAGCAGCCGGCTTGTTCGACCACCGATGATGGTGACCCCTACTCAGATCCGCTCAACCCGGCTTTGCCGAAGATCGAAATGGAGCTGGACTTGTCGACCACGGCGCTGGTCGTGACCGACCCGCAGATCGGATTTCTCAGCCCCGACGGGGGATCGTGGGAAGCATTCGGCGAGAGCATCACCGAACTCGATACGGTGGCCAACCTCGGACGTTTGTTCGCCGCCGCCAAGAAAGCAGGAATTCCCGTTGTAGTTTCGCCGCACTACTACTTTCCGCACGATCACCGCTGGGACTTCAAGGCTCCGGGCGAAGCATTGATGCACAAGCTGCGCATGTTCGACAGGGAAGGTCCGCTTTCATTGCACGGATTTGCAGGCTCGGGTGCCGACTGGCTGCCGGAATACCGGGACA
>NZ_JAQMHX010000048.1 GCF_028331445.1 Candidatus Phyllobacterium onerii
CCGAGCTTTACAAGACATTTCGAGACAAAAAGGACGGCTGCATCAAAGTCGTCCTCAAACCCTGATCGGAGACAATGATATGGCAAACACAGCCCGTCCCCTCGCCGTCGTGACCGGCGCTTCGTCCGGTATCGGACTTGAACTGGCCAGGATCGCCGTCGGCGAAGGCTATGATCTTATTATTGCCGCCGACGAACCGGAGATCGAGAACGCCGCGGAAAAACTGCGGCTAGAGGGCGCGACGGTCGATGCCATGGCGATCGACCTTTCGGACGTTGCGGGTGTCGAGAAGTTCTGCACGTTCATAGCCGACAAGGGCAAGCCCGTCGACATTTTACTTGCCAATGCAGGCCGTGGGCTCGGCCAGGGCTTTCTCGATCAGGATCTCACCGAAGCGCTGCACGTCGTTGACACCAACATCACTGGCACAATTGCTTTGATCCATAAGATCGGCAACGCGATGCGCCAACGGGGCGAAGGACGCATTCTCATCACCGGGTCGATAGCGGGCTTCATACCAGGCACCTATCAGGCAGTTTATAACGGTACCAAGGCCTTCCTGAACAGTTTTTCCTTCGC
>NZ_JAQMHX010000049.1 GCF_028331445.1 Candidatus Phyllobacterium onerii
TCCTCGAACCAGCGATGCTCGCTGCCGTCGATCTGGATCAGCTCGCCATAACACTCGCGCCGCAGCCGCGGCGGATGGAACTGCAGACGACGCTTCTTGCGTGATGACCAGATGCCGGCGTCCGCCATCCACTGGCGCAGCGTCTCGCGCGAAACCGTAAATCCGTGCTCAGCCAGCTTCTCGGCGGCCAGCGTCGGCCCAAAGTCCGCGTAGCGTTCGCGCACCAGCTGCAGCGCCAGTTCACGCACGCCGTCATGGATGCGGTTGTTCGACCGGCGGCCACGGCTGCGATGACGCAGCGCAGGCGCACCTTCGACACAGAATGTCCGAACGATCCTTTGCACCTGGCGAACACTCAGCGACAGCACAATCGCCGCCGAGGCAAGTGTGCGGCGACGCGAAACAACTTCCGACAAAACTTCAATGCGATGCAGCTCGCGCTCGCTCATTAAAATCCATCCCAAAATCTGCTTCCCGAATCTCGTTGCGATGAACGAGAAGGTGACACAGCGACATTTCTACTTTGCAGAAACAGGACATTTTAACTTTGCGCTTACA
>NZ_JAQMHX010000050.1 GCF_028331445.1 Candidatus Phyllobacterium onerii
ATTTTTGCGGGCGCTGTGACGGCTGCAGCCGTAACATTGCTATTGACCCTGCTGGGGTCAGGTTTCGGATTGACAATGGTTTCGCCGTGGGCTTCCGAAAGTTCCTCCGCCACAACATTTGCGGTGTCCACCGCCATCTGGTTGATCCTCGTTCAATGGATATCGGCCGGCGTCGGCGGTTATTTAACGGGTCGCCTTAGAACCAAATGGGCGGGCATCCATACCAACGAAGTTTACTTTCGTGATACTGCGCATGGCTTTGTCGCATGGGCGCTCGCAACTTTGTTCGTTGCCGCTGTGCTCGGGTCTGCTGTTTCGTCGACAATCCACGCAGGTGTGCAGGCAGCGTCCAACGTCGCTTCCGGAGCCGTAAGTGCCGCCAACTCCAACTCAAGCGATACATCTGTTTCCTATTTTGTGGACAGTTTGTTGCGCCCCACCGCACCTGCGTCGGCAAC
>NZ_JAQMHX010000051.1 GCF_028331445.1 Candidatus Phyllobacterium onerii
GCCCAGCTGGATTTCGGTTTGACCGGCTTTTCTTCGATGGAAAGCACCCGCCCCGAGGCCTTGTCGAACTCGACGACGCCATAGCGTTGCGGGTCCTCGACGTGGTAGGCAAAAACCGTGCCACCCTTTTCGCCGGTCGACGCCAGCTGACAGAGCTTGGAGAGACCATCGCCGAAATAGATGTTGTCACCAAGGATCATCGCAACGCTATCGTCTCCGATGAAATCTCGACCGATGATGAACGCCTCCGCCAGCCCATTTGGATTTGGTTGTTCGGCATAGGAGAAATTCACGCCGAAATCGCGGCCATCCCCCAAAAGCTTCTGAAACAGCGGCAAATCGTGCGGTGTCGAAATCACCAGAATGTCGCGTATTCCCGCCAGCATCAGAACGCTCAGCGGATAATAGATCATCGGCTTGTCGTAGATGGGAAGCATTTGCTTCGAGACGGC
>NZ_JAQMHX010000052.1 GCF_028331445.1 Candidatus Phyllobacterium onerii
CAAGCTGCTCGGCATCATATACTTGAAGGATATCGTCAAGGGCGGCATTCGCGAACGTTTCGCTGAACTACGCCGCATGGGCATCCGCACAGTGATGATCACCGGCGACAATCCACTAACCGCTGCCGCCATTGCAGCAGAAGCCGGCGTTGACGATTTCCTCGCCCAGGCAACGCCTGAAAACAAGCTCACGCTGATCCGCGACGAGCAGTCGAAGGGCAAGCTCGTCGCCATGTGCGGCGACGGTACCAATGATGCGCCGGCACTTGCCCAGGCAGACGTAGGCGTTGCTATGAACACCGGTACTGTCGCAGCCCGTGAGGCCGGCAACATGGTCGATCTGGACAGCGATCCTACCAAGCTGATCGAGATCGTCGGTATCGGCAAGCAGTTGCTGATGACGCGCGGTGCGTTGACGACCTTCTCGATT
>NZ_JAQMHX010000053.1 GCF_028331445.1 Candidatus Phyllobacterium onerii
CGGGCACATGAACGTGCTTCTGGCCGAAGCCAATGTGCCCTACGATGAAGTGTTCGAGCTCGAGGACATCAACTCGGAATTCGCCCAGGCCGACGTCGCCTTCGTCATCGGGGCCAATGACGTGACCAACCCGGCCGCCAAGACCGACCCGAAATCGCCGATCTTCGGCATGCCGATCCTCGATGTCGACAAGGCGGGCACCGTGCTCTTCATCAAGCGCGGCATGGGCTCCGGTTATGCCGGCGTCGAGAACGAACTGTTCTTCCGCGACAACACCATGATGCTCTTCGCCGACGCCAAGAAAATGGTCGAAAATATCGTCAAGGCACTCGACCACTGACAG
>NZ_JAQMHX010000054.1 GCF_028331445.1 Candidatus Phyllobacterium onerii
CAGGCAGATTCGTTGCGCAAGGCCCGGACCGAAACCCAGGCGAAACTCCTTTCGGGCGATGACCGCAGCAATTTCAAGCTGGTGCCTGGTGCAAGCCTGAAGGTTGGCGATGTCGTCCTTGTCGATGCCGGTGACATCATCCCGTCTGATGGTGAGGTTGTCGAAGGTATCGCTTCGGTCAATGAATCGGCAATCACTGGCGAGTCCGCCCCTGTCATTCGCGAGTCCGGTGGTGACCGTTCTGCTGTGACCGGCGGAACGCAGGTTCTGTCCGACTGGCTCCGCGTCCGCATCACAGCGGCGGCCGGTTCGACCTTCATCGAC
>NZ_JAQMHX010000055.1 GCF_028331445.1 Candidatus Phyllobacterium onerii
GTAAATCTAAAGGACTGTAACCGTAACAATTTTGACTGATGTCAAAAAAGGGAGCATTTTACTTTAAGTGGATTCGTGCATTGGCATCTCTTGGGGGGAAGCAATGAACTCGCTCCAACGGCAGGTCGTGAATGCCTTCCTGAAGGCAGTACAGGCGAGTTGGCTGCAAAGCATATTCCTTTTTGCCTCGACAGTTCTCGCAGCAGCATCTTTCACGTCGGCTTCCCTCGCGCAAACATGTCCCAGTCCCGCGGTCGCGGTCAATTCCGCGTGCATGGTGAATCCCGGAACCACTATCGCGGTAACAACAGTAAACGG
>NZ_JAQMHX010000056.1 GCF_028331445.1 Candidatus Phyllobacterium onerii
CGCCCGCGTGATGCGCGGCATGAATTCCATGGTAAAGGCCGTCACACCGGCATCGGCCAGCGCCTTGACCGCCGCATCATTGCCGTAAGGGTCGAGCATGGCGATGACCACCGCGCCCTTCTTGTAGGCCTTGAGCTCGGCTGAAGACGGCCGACGCACCTTCAGCACCACATCGGCCCTGGCTGCATCGCCGGCCTTGCCGATAGCCGCTCCCGCCGCGACAAACTCGCCGTCCGGTATGCGCGAGGCAACCCCGGCGCCAGCCTCGACGACAACCGCAAACCCGAGGGCTATCAGCTTCTTGACCGTCTCCGGC
>NZ_JAQMHX010000057.1 GCF_028331445.1 Candidatus Phyllobacterium onerii
ATATGACCGCGCGCTGCCGATGATGATGACGGCGGCCGGCACCGTGCCTGCGGCGAAAGTGTTCATCATGGGCGTCGGCGTTGCCGGGCTACAGGCGATTGCCACGGCGCGCCGGCTTGGTGCGGTGGTGACCGCAACCGATGTGCGCCCGGCGGTCAAGGAACAGGTCGCCTCGCTCGGCGCCAAGTTCCTCGCGGTCGAGGACGAGGAATTCAAGGCCGCCGAGACGGCGGGTGGCTACGCCAAGGAGATGTCGAAGGAATATCAGGCCAAGCAGGCGGCCCTGGTTGCCGACCACATCGCC
>NZ_JAQMHX010000058.1 GCF_028331445.1 Candidatus Phyllobacterium onerii
GTTCGTCCGGCCGCAAAAGCGAAGAGTGCTTTTGTCGAGCTGGACGGGGTGCTGCTACCCCGCGTCACCATATCGGCGTTTTGCCGAATGTCGTGCCTTTGCTTGTAAGTACGCGCTTACGCATTGTGTTTTGCAAAAGCAAAAGGCCGCATGCGCGGCCTTTTTTGAATGTCTGTTGTTGTCGAGAAGATGATTTTGTTTCGCATGCGACTTTTTGGGCGCCTGCGTTATGAACGTTGCGTTTGGCAGACCTGGCAGCGACCTACTCTCCCGCGTCTTGAG
>NZ_JAQMHX010000059.1 GCF_028331445.1 Candidatus Phyllobacterium onerii
CGGGGGCGGCAATGGTGAGTCAGGATCCAGCGGATCCGGTATTCCGCGTATCGGAAGTTCAGCCGCACCGAGTAGAGGAAAATCGTCGATGGTGCCAACGCGCAGCCATTCGCCACTGCCGTCGGCGACCGAACCGGTCAGGGTGGCGTTTCCTGCGCCAGCCACGCCGATGGTGGGCGCGCTGACGTTGCGCAATCGGCTGCCCGTAAAAATCGCATTGGACACGGGGCCTCCTTCGCCGACCACGAAGAGTGCCGATGCATTGGCCCCGGTCGCGGTA
>NZ_JAQMHX010000060.1 GCF_028331445.1 Candidatus Phyllobacterium onerii
TACCGCGACCGGGGCCAATGCATCGGCACTCTTCGTGGTCGGCGAAGGAGGCCCCGTGTCCAATGCGATTTTTACGGGCAGCCGATTGCGCAACGTCAGCGCGCCCACCATTGGCGTGGCTGGCGCAGGAAACGCCACCCTGACTGGTTCGGTCGCCGACGGCAGTGGAGAATGGCTGCGCGTTGGCACCATCGACGATTTTCCTCTACTCGGTGCGGCTGAACTTCCGATACGCGGAATACCGGATCCGCTGGATCCTGACTCACCATTGCCGCCCCCG
>NZ_JAQMHX010000061.1 GCF_028331445.1 Candidatus Phyllobacterium onerii
ATAGCCGCGTCCCAATCGCTGAACCCGCAAATCGCCGCGCTCGAGATAGATATTGTTGACGCTGGTAATCTCCAGTTCGCCGCGGTGGGAAGGCTTGATGGATCGCGCGATATCGACGACTTCGTTGTCATAGAAATACAGGCCGGTGACGGCCCAGCTGGATTTCGGTTTGACCGGCTTTTCTTCGATGGAAAGCACCCGCCCCGAGGCCTTGTCGAACTCGACGACGCCATAGCGTTGCGGGTCCTCGACGTGGTAGGCA
>NZ_JAQMHX010000062.1 GCF_028331445.1 Candidatus Phyllobacterium onerii
TGAGAGCCAATGCGAAAACCAGCGCGTCGGGAGGAGCGACCGAACGCAAAGGAAGCCAGCATGCTCCAGGTAATTGTACTTATATGCGCCGCGGGGATTTCGCCGCCCGAATGCCAGTCAGACACGGCTCTTGACGTCATCTACGGCCCTCACGTCAACAGCGCGATGATGTGTGGGATGCAGGGACAGTCCCTCGTCGCACGCAGCGTCATTCTGGGCCGTTCGTCCGACGAGTACATGAAGATCAGGTGCATG
>NZ_JAQMHX010000063.1 GCF_028331445.1 Candidatus Phyllobacterium onerii
TGAGCGGTGTCGATATCGATGGATCATCGATCCGCAAGGGCGCTGTCGACGCTGTTCTGACCTATGCCAATCAGATGTCACTTGCGACGCCCGGAGCTGGTGGAACGACTGAGCGACGCGGGCCACGGCCGAGACCATTCGTGATCTGCAAGCTATCGCCGACCAGATCGCCAAGGGCGGTGGCACACCGCTTGCAGTTGTCCGCGATGGCAAGCTGCTCGGCATCATATACTTGAAGGATATCGTC
>NZ_JAQMHX010000064.1 GCF_028331445.1 Candidatus Phyllobacterium onerii
CAGACGCCGGCCGAGGCATGCCAGACGGCGCCATGGCCGTCGTTTCAGCCCGGAAGTCAACATTCTTTTCCGTCCCGACGTCGTTGCCGAGCGCAAACAGTTCGGGCATTGGGAATGTGACCTCATGCAGTTTCGCAAGAAGTTCGGAAAGGCCAACGTGACGTCGCTGGTTGAACGCGTCAGCCGGTTTGCTGTATTCCTGCGCAACAACGACCGGCAGTCAAAACCTGTTATGGATGGGCTGA
>NZ_JAQMHX010000065.1 GCF_028331445.1 Candidatus Phyllobacterium onerii
CTTTTTTTGAACTGCGACAAGTGAGCCCCCGCGCGGTAACTTGTTCAGTCAACCACGCGGCGATGGCGATACAGAGGAAGATTCTCCTGACAAAGACGGCCAGGTTGGCATCCCGTGCTTGTGCCCGCTCCCTCAATTCATTGATCTGTTTGCGAAGGGACGCTTGAACGACGATACAAATCCGTCCCTTGCCAACAATCCTCCTTGTTTCTGTGTGGATCGGCCTGTGGCGACGGCAAGGT